>NZ_JANCLW010000002.1:0-7142 GCF_033433935.1 Micromonospora sp. BRA006-A | reverse complement strand
GTCGGCGTCGCGCCGCAGGTCGGTGAGGCGGCGCTGCAGGTCGTCGCCGTTGCGCAGGTGGGCCAGGGCGAGCAGGGCTTGCCGGCCGGGGTCGAGGCGTCGCCACCGAGACCGTTGCTGCTGGCGGCGGGTTCGGATGAGGGCGGCGAGGTGGTTCAGGCTGCGGGTGGACAACGGAATCGCGGCAGGGTAAGACAGCACAGCGAGGCTCCCGGTTGGGGCATCTGATCTTGGTCGATTGCTGTCTTACCGGGAGCCTCGTCCTACCTGGACACCGGCCTCCCACACCGCCCGTGACCTGCGCCGTCACGATGAAAATGGCTCATTGATGGACCGTCGGCTTACCCTCGCTCAGCATCGAGAGGTCTTGACCCTCTCGGGCTGGATCGCGCTTCTCGTCGGCTGCGTCGAGTACGACATGGGTCGGCGGAAGGCGGCGGAGGGCACCCGTAAGGCCGCGTTGTCGCTCGGCGAGGAAGCCGGCAACAGCGCAGTCTCAGGCTGGGCCTACGAGATGCGCGCTTGGTACGCACTCACGCAGGGTGATTACCGGGGTGTCATTGCGGCTGCCGAGGCAGGGCAGGCCGTCGCGTCTCGCGATGGTGCAGCGGTTCAGCTTGCGGCGCAGAAGGCCAAGGCGTGGGCACGCCTGGGCGACCGTCGCCAGGTCGAGATCTCACTTGATCACGGACGCAGACTGCTGGAAGCGCTGCCCTATCCGGAGGACACCGATCACCACTTCGTGGTCGATCCCGCCAAGTTCGACTTCTATGCCATGGATTGCTACCGCATCGCGGGCGAGGATCGCCTTGCCGAGATGTACGCCCACGAGGTCATCAAGTCATCGACCGACCCGAACGGCGAGGAGCGCAAACCGATGCGCATCGCTGAAGCGCGGGTGACCCTCGGTGTGACGGCCGCTCGGCAGGGAGATGTAGAGGCGGCAGTCGCGCATGGTCGGCGCGCACTCCAGGGCGATCGGAGGTCGCTGCCGTCGCTCCTGATGTGCTCACGAGAGCTGACGAGCCACCTGGCAAAGCAGTACCCGAAGCAACCGGAGGTAGCGTCTTACCTCGACCAAGTCCGAGCAATCGCTGTCTAAGAGTCCGCCTGCTCCAAGCCCGGATCGCTCTGCGCGGGCCGACGACCACCTACGCCAGGTCGGGGGCGGTTCCGATGCCACAGCCGAATGCGATCCGGTCGCCACACGTGCGTGCGCCCGACGGTCATGTCAGGCTCTGGCATCTGCCCACGCTTTCTGTAGTTGGTGACGGTAGAGATCTGGACGCCGAGGTAGGCGGCGACGTCGGATGTCGTCCACCACTCGGCGTCCTCGCCCGTCTCAGAGACCACGACACCATTGTGCATGCTGCGCAAGATGCTTCTCGCACCAGAGGGTGTCCCAGCGCAGGGTCGGCTAGTGCCGATCTGGGTTGACCGCTCTCTCCTGGACGTCGACACCACATCCAAGCACTCGAAGGAGATGAGCCCTTGCGACTTGCTCCAGTATTTGGCTCACCTCGTTCAAGTCTTGGATGGGATAGCCTCTAGTGCCGTGCGCCAAGTCGTTCCGAATGATCCTCAAACTATCCGCCACCCCCTGCGGGCGTCGCGGATCGTTTTGGACCGAGCGCAACAGAGCGGTCTCAAGGAGATCAGAAGAGACATCTACGGGGAGCGCCCCGATAAGGTCACGCAGGCAGGAATCGAGGCTGGAGAACGGCCTTTTCGCAAGGAATCTCTTGATGAACTGCATCGCCGGACCCGAGACGGAGGCTGTCGACTCAAGTTCTTGAACTACCTGCCTCCTCTTGTTGCTATGCTCCTCAGCTTTCCTTTCTGTCTCGCTTCTGTGTTCGTATCCGTGCAGTCCCTCCAACGCCTGAATAAGCAGTAGGTACTGGGCACGCGGATGCTGACGAGGAATCACAATAGATGAACCATAGGTCTCAATCAGAGGATGATGATCAGAGACCAGCGATTGCCAGCGTCGCACGAGGTCGAGCAAAGATAAGTCATCCCATTTGGTCGTAAAGGCAGGCTTGGTTCGGCTGACCTCGTTGCCGCGAGAGGCAAACGGATCCTGGGAGATGCCGAAGCCGTACACTTGGAGGCGTCGCTCCCGCGCTGGCATCCGATTGTCATCCGACTTGATTCCCACCGCGAGGAATGTCAACTGCTCCGAGCGGCCGCTTGCCAGGGAAACGAGCCGCTTTATCGGCTCCACCCAAGCCTTCAAGCACTCGTCTAAGCTTATGCGATCCGCAAGCTTGATCCACAGGGTCGGGCTGAAGGACATGCGGTAGAAGTACGCGTCCCCAATGCTGAGGGAAGCGTCATAGCTCAACTTCAACTCCGCTTCCGAGTCGGACCAAGACTGCTCGCTCTCCGGGTTCGCCTCCACAGTCCACGACCGGTTGAAGAAGCTGGCTCCACTGGTCGGAAAGGTGAAAGACTTCAAGGGGCCGACACCTGAGATTACGTCGAGGCCGGACACTTGAAGCTTGATGTCGTCGAATGTGAGCGGGTCGCCACTGTCTGACCAGTGACCAACGAGAGCGGCTCGGGCATCGATAGCCGCAGCATCTGGGTGCCAGCTAATAACCTGCGCATCGAGGAGGAGAACGTCGAGCCCATTCCTGAGTTCCCCACGCAACGTGGCGTATGAATACACCTGCGGAAAGCTGGCAGAGGTCTCGCCGTTCGAGGACACCTGATATTTCAACGGAACGTCGCCATAAGCGTTGCCTCGTGGGGGCCTGTCGGCAATTAGCTCTACATCGCCATCAACCCTCTTCGTCGTGCCGCCTTCTCCCGGGATAAGCCAGACGCATCGGTACTGATCCGGCTTAATACTCCAACGTCACTTGGCTTCGGCGTTGGGCGTGGTGTGGGCATGAAGACGGCCACCGCGTTGATCATCGATGGTTTGTGAGGACAACCGAAGATCGTGCGGTGGCCGCGTGCCACAGCGTAGACCTTGATCGGTGGCGGGTCACTCTGGACGAGGCGGTGGCGCGTGTCGCTGGCCGGTTCGTGCGGGCAGAGCCGCGCCGGACCGTCGGGCAGTTCGTGGAAGGGCTGCTGTCGGGCGTGGAACGCAAAACCTGCTGGTCGTTGGCGGAGCAGGCCGGTCACGCTGATCCGCAGGCGATGCAGCGGCTGCTGCGCACGGCGGTGTGGGACGCCGACGCTGTGCGCGATGACGTGCGTTCCTGGCTGGTAGAGCAGCTCGGGCACCCTGACGCGGTGCTGGTCACCGACGAGACGGGGTTCCTGAAAAAGGGCGTGTGCTCGGTCGGGGTGCAGCGGCAGTACACCGGCACCGCCGGCCGTGTAGAGAACAGCCAGGTCGGGGTGTTCCTGGCCTACGTCACCCCGCACGGGCGGGCGCTGATCGACCGCCGGCTCTACCTACCCGAGGCCACGTGGTGCGCCCAGCCCGAGCGTCTCGCCGCCGCCGGCGTGCCAGACGACGCCGAGTTCGCGACGAAGCCGGCCCTGGCCCGGCAGATGATCGCCGCCGCGTTGGACGCCGGCGTCCCGGCGGCATGGGTGACCGGCGACGAGGTCTACGGCGCCGACCCCGGCCTCCGCGCCGACCTCGAACACCGTGGCGTCGGCTACGTCCTGGCAGTCGGCTGCGACCGACGCGTGCACATCAACGACGGCCGGACCCTCATCCGCGTCGACGACCTCGCTGAGCGAATCCCCACCCGCGAGTGGCAGCAGCGCAGCTGCGGACCCGGGGCGAAAGGACCCCGCGACTACCTGTGGGCGTGGATCACCACCGCCACGAGGCGGGGTGAGCACCGGTGGCTGCTGATCCGCCGCAACCGCAGCACCGGCGAGCGGGCCTTCTACCTGTGCTGGTCCCCCCGACCAGTCCCGCTGCACACCCTCGTGCGAGTGGCCGGATCCCGGTGGAGCATCGAGGAGTTGTTCCAGACCGGCAAAGGCCAGGTCGGCCTGGACCACTACCAGGTCCGCGGCTGGACCAGCTGGCACCGCTTCATCACCCTGGCCATGCTCGCCCTGGCCGTGCTGACCATCCTCGTCGCCCAGCAACCCGACGCCAGCCCGGAGATCATCGCGCTGACCGTCGCCGAGATCCGCCGACTAATCAACGCCTTCGTCCTGGCCGCAGCACTACCACCAGAGCACACCCTGCACTGGTCGATCTGGCGGCGAACATCCCAAGCCCGAGCCCGCCGATCCCACTACCAACGCAGACAGGCCAAGTGACGTTGGAGTATTAGGAAACCGATGCTCTATCCCCTGAGCTACGAGGGCGCGAGTGGCCAGTGTAACGACCTGCGGGTCCACCCGCGTTGGCAGGGAGTGACCCACGTTGACCTGCACTGACCCGAACACCCGTCGCAGCCGACGACCACACGCCGACCATACCGGACAGGGCAATAAACAAGATCATTAACTCAGATTGGCCTGGAGCGGCACAGGTTGACCCCGGGTGGCCTCCGCTGGAGGAGCCTCCTCCACGAGGAGCAGGGCGACGCCGCCCCCGACTACCTGTTCCAGGAGATCAAGCAGCGGATCGCGGCCGGGCCGATCAGCTTCACCTGGTACGCCCAGGTCGCCCAGGACTCCGATGTCATCGACGATCCGGCCGTGGCGTGGCCCGACGACAGGCGTCGTGTACCCCTCGGCACGATCACCATCGACCAGGTCGGGCCGAACAGCCCGGAGGCAGACAAGGCGCTGGCCTTCATGCCGGGCACACTGCCACCAGGGATCGAGGTCGCCGATCCGATGCTCACGATCCGCAACGCGAGTTACCCGCACTCCTTCCAGGAACGCAACCGCTGATCGCCGGCCGCACCGCCCGCTGCCACATGGAGCGACACCCACCGGTCGGCAGAGGTCCCGCCGCAGGGGTGTGCGGGACGCCGTCCTCCACGTAGCCGGGGTCGTCGACCGCGAAGCCGTGCCCGACGCAGAACGCCACCAGGTACGTCTGCGCCTCCAGCAGACCCGGCCGGTCGCCCACCTCGGTCAGCGCGGGACGTGACCCGTGGGACGCGGTCTTCGAAGACTCGGCGTCTGATACGGCTTGGTTTCATAAGGGCGGGGCGGCTCAGATGAAGGCCCGCTTTCGGTGTCGTGAGGATCGGCACCGGTCGCGGTGAACAGCGATGCGGCGGGTAACGCTGGCGGCGCGGAACTCGTGGAGAATTCTGGGCTGCCGGCGTCCATGTCGCCCCAGTGAAGTAGGTGTGCGGCGTCGGCCAGCCTGGGTAGGGCGGTGATCGTTCTACCTCCGTGGCCGACGTCCCCGAGGCTGACGGCGCTGTCCAGGGAGTCGCTTTGATCAGCCGAGGCCGAAGCGCTCCGCATGCAGTTGCATGTTGGGTATTCCCAGCTCGCGCAGGCTCCGCAGAAGTGCCGTCGTCACCGCCGATGGACCACAGATGAAGACGTCGCGACTGTGGATGTCGGGTACGAGGGCTGCAAGATTGGCCCCCGACAGGGGTGGAGCAGATTGACGTGGGCCCGCCAGGACATGAAGTGGCGCATGGCGCTCCCGGCAGAGGTTGCGGACCTCGCCCAGCAGCGGGGCTGTCAGTTCCGATCGCACCCGATAGACCACCACGACTGAACCGTCGAGGTCATCGAGTAGGGCGCGCACTGGGGTGATCCCCACCCCGACGGCGATCAGCAGCGTGTCGCGCCTGGTCTTGGCCAGCCTGGTGAAGGCTCCGTAGGGCCCCTCAACGAGGGCTCTCGTCCCGGTCGGCATGGACGCGAGCCGGGCGCTCGTCGCTCCCGCTGCCTTGACCGTCAGCCGCAGGTGGTGACCGTCTGGGCGGGCCGACAGGGAGAAGGGGTTGGCTTGCCAGGCCGGGTTGAATCCAGGGAAGCGCCAGATGGCGAATTGACCGGCTCGGGCGGGAAAGCGGTCGAGTCTTCGGCCGTGCACGTAGATGGACACCGCGTTGCCTGCTTCTGGTACGACTGCTGCGACTCGGAAGCCGTGGCGGAGGTTGCGCCAGACGGGGATGATGATCCGACCGAAGAGCAGCAGGATTCCCACCGATGCCCAGGCACACCACCAGTAGACCGCTGCGAGGGCTGAGGCGGCGAACGTTGTTGTCTCCATCGCTTGGTGCAGAAGGCCGAGCACGAGTGCCAGGTACAGCAGCAGGTGAATGCCGTGCCACAGCTCGTAGGGTAGCCGGCGGCGCAGGTGCGTGATCGACGTGAGTACCACGGTGACGATCACCGCGCCGGAGGTGATACCCATTAGTGAGGCTGGAACTCCGGCAAGCGCGGAGAACGTGTCGAAAGCCGAGTCTCCGCTCAGGGTGGCGTAGCCGAACACCGCCAGAGCACCATGCAGCAGCACCGCGCCGAGTAGTCCTGTCCCGAGCCGGCGATGCCACCGCGTCAGACGGTCGGCGCCCAGCCTCGAGTCCAGCCAGGGCAGCCGCGAGATGAGTACGAGCTGCGCCATTGTCAGCAGAGCCGCGTGAACGCCGACGGCCTTGGCGATGGTCAACAGGGTGTTCTTGCCGGGGCCTGCGCTGATCAGTAGGGCATCGACGATGAGCACGTTGCCAGCGAGAACGGTTCCGAGAGCGAGCAGCGCCGCTCCGGCGGGAGGGACGATGCGCGATGAGTGTCGATAGGTCATCGTCTGTGCTCCAAGCGTGGACACGCGGGACTAGAGGCGGGCGCTCCCTGTGGCGACCAGTACGCCCTTGGGCGCCGGACGGTTCCCACTCGACCGCGGATGCCGGAAGACTCCGCCGGACATGACGACAATTCCGTCGATCAGTGTCGGCGTTCGGGGAGCGGCGCGAGACAGGCGGACAGGACGCGGAGAAGGATCGCCGCGGCTAGTACGGCAGCCGCCGTTCGGGATCATGGCTGAAGTTCGAGGTTGAGGCGGCGTGTGTAGTGGGCTCGTCGGGCGCGGGCTTGATGCCGTCGCCGCCAGCCTGACCAGTGCAAACGATGGGCGAGGTCGGTGATCGGGCGGATGAGGCAGGCGTTGATCAGGCGGCGAACCTCGTTGACGGTCAGCTTGATCAGTCCCGTGTCGGTGGGCTCGTCGTGGGCGGAGTCAGCGGCGCTGATTGTCAGCACGGCGAGGGCGCCCAGGCGCGCGGGGTCACCGGCCC
>NZ_JANCLW010000001.1:6437342-6727470 GCF_033433935.1 Micromonospora sp. BRA006-A | reverse complement strand
CGTCTTCACCGGCACCCCCACCCCCACCCCCGCCCGGCCCGGCCCGGCCGCCGCTTCGGCCTCGGTTCCGGTTCGGGAGTCCGTCGACGCCGAACCCGTCGACGTTCCTACGCCTCCGGCGCCCGTCTTCACCCCGTCGGCTCCGGCTCCGGTCCGCTCGGCGCTCGTGTCGTCAGTCGTTCAGGCCCCGCGCAACGGCCACATCGTCTCCGAGGTGACCCGATGAACCAGCCCACGTCCCCGCGGCTGACGGACACGTGTGCCGTGTGCAACGGCCCGATCGAGTACGTCGACGTGAAGGACCCGTATTGGCGGCACACCGACATGCGCAACCTCGCCAAGCCCCACGCCGCCCGCCCCCGCCGATAACCCCGACCGCTGCGGCGCGGCTGACTCACCCTCGACCGCGCCGCAGCACCCCATCGAGCCAGAGCAGGAGAAACCGATGCCGTCCACTGCCCGTACCGCTCTCGCCCACCGCGCCCGTTCCACCACGTTGACCCGCCGCGTCGTCGGCACCCCGGCCGAGGTCGCCGCCGCGCTCGCCGTGCTCAGGGAGTCGGGGCGGCTGATGTTCGCCGACCGCCCCCACCAACACGCTGACGGCCGGGTCACGGTCACCGTGCGGTTCCTCGACACCGCCCGCACCACCCCACCGCCGGTGGTGCGTCGGCTTCGCCGCGGCCGGGTCATCGCCGCGACCGCCATCGTGACCGCTGCCGTCGGCGCGCTGGCTGGGATCGGCTACCTCGCCGTCGAGGTCGCGCACACCGTGCAGCGCAACGCGCCCGCCGTCGTCGGCGTGGTCCTGGTCCTGCTCGTCCTCGCCGTGCTGCTGCTGCGCCGCAAGGCCACCTGCGGCGGGCTGCACTGCTCGGGATGCCAGCACTGACCGCCATGAGCATCGGCTGGCCTACCTACTGCGCTCGCTGCCGTAGGCGGGCCACCGCCCTCATCGAAGCCGGCCATCCCGGCACCGGCCGCTACCGCGCCGAAACCGCCTGCACCCGCCACCAGGCCGCCGCCCGCCGCTGGGCCAGCCACGCCGGCCCACCCCGCACCACTCCCATCGGCCCCACAACAGCCGCTGTCCTGTTCGAGCTTCCGGAGGTGAACACGTCATGAGGGCTCTGTATGACGGGTCCGGTGGTGTTCATTCAGGACGCCGATCGCGCGCCTCGCGTGCGGCTACCACCTGCACCGCCTCTTTCCCCCACCGGTTCGGCTCACGCCTCGGGCGCCCCGCCGCGCCTGTTGAGGTGACACCCCGATCGTGCCAGCCACACCCCGCCGACTCCACCCCGCTGCCCGCCCCTCGGAGGTGACCCGATGACCGCACCGACCCTGCCCGGCCTCACCCCCGACCCGACCCCACCGACCACCGACCCGGTATCCGTCCCGGCTGACCTCGGCCCGGCTCCCGGCACCCGCGCGGCCCGCCTCGCGCTGCCGATGTCGCGCAAGGTGCTCACGGAGATGGCCGCCGAGTACGGCGTCTGCCTGCACCCGGTCACCCTGCGCCGCACCGACCTGCACACCGGACACACCGAAGTCATCGACCTGCCCTGCGGCTCCACCCGCGAAGACAAATGCGAACCCTGCGCAAAACGCGCCCAACGGCTGCGGCAGACCCAGATCCGGGAAGGCTGGCACCGCACCGACGAACCCGCGCCCGGCCCGAACCCAGCCACCGACGCGCAACGCGAGCTGATCCTGCTGCGCGCGCATCTGGAGTTCGCCCGCGATGAGGCCCAACGCGCCGCGCAGTTCGACCAGGTCCCCGCTATTGATGAGGCGATCGGGGAGGTAGAGGAAGCCATCGCCGCCGAAGGACTCCGCGGCGCTGTCGCCCCCAGCCACGACCAGGACGACGACAACCACGGACGGCGGAAGCGCTCCACCCGCCGCCGGCAGGACGCCCCGGACCTGCCTCGGAAGAAGGTCGAGCCGCGCACGGTCGGGAAGGTCTACACCGCCCCGGACGGCACCGAGCACCGGCCGTCCATGTGGCTGTCGCTCACCCTCGACACCTACGGGCGGGTCCTGTCCGACGGCACCCCCGTCAACCCCGACACCTACAACTACCGGCGCGCCGCCTGGGACGCGGTGCACTTCGCCCGGCTCCTCGACCGGTTCTGGCAAAACCTGCGCCGCTGCGTCGGCTGGAACGTCCAGTACGCCGGGTGCGTCGAGCCCCAACGCAGGCTCGCCCCGCACGCACACTTCGCCATCCGCGGCACGATCCCGCGCACGGTGCTGCGGCAGGTCGCCGCCGCGACCTACCACCAGGTGTGGTGGCCTCCGGCTGACGAACCCGTGTACTCCCTCGACCGGCCACCCGTGTGGGACGCCGACCGCGCCGAGTGGATCGACCCCGATACCCGCGAGCCGCTGCGTTCGTGGGCTGACGCCCTGGACGGCATCGACTCCGACCCCGACGCGCAACCGGCGCACGTGGTCCGCTTCGGCACGCAGGTCCACGCCGAAGGCGTCACCCCCGGCACCGTCCACGCCAACCGCACCATCGGCTACATCACCAAATACATCACCAAGTCCGCGGCCGACTGCCACAAGCCCGACAGCGACCGGCAGCGAGACCACCTCGACCGGCTCTGGCAAGAACTCCGGGTCACCCCCTGCAATGAGCGGTGCGCGAACTGGCTGCTCTACGGCATCCAACCGAAGAAGGCCCACGGGCGCCTGCAAGCCGGACGCTGCAAGGGCAAGGTCCACCAGCGGGCCACCCTCGGCATCGGGGGCCGACGCATCCTCGTCTCCCGCGACTGGTCCGGGAAGACCCTCGCCGACCACCGGGCCGACGCCCGGGCCTGGGTTCGCAACCTCCTCGGCGTCACCGTCGGCGCCACCGATGCGGATGCCGTCGGCCAGGACGACCCACCCGCGTACGCCTGGGAACTCGCTCGGCCCGATGACCCTGATCTACCGCCGCTGCAGCACCGGCTCCTCAAGGCGCTGTCGCAACGCGCGCAGTGGAAGGCGGCGCTGCTTGCGGCGAGGGACAAGGCGACACAGGGCGTTCCGGTTCCGACCCGATCCGATCTCGACTCCCCGGAAGGACGTGCGTGATGATCCAGCCCCGCGCCGTGGCTCCCAAGAGCGTCCGGCCCGCCGAAGCTGCTGTCCTGCTGGGCGTCTGCCGGGACACCGTCTACGTCCTGATGCGCTCCGGGCGTCTGCGGTCGATCAAGGCTGGCCGGGCTCGCTTGATCCCGCTGGCGGCGATCGATGAGTTCCTGTCGGCTGATGAGGAGTTTGCGGCATGACGGGCCGTCGTCGTCGGGCTCATGGGGAAGGCTCGGTGTACGAGCAGCGGCCGGGCGTGTGGGCTGCGGTGATCGATCTCGGCTGGATCGACGGGAAGCGAAAGCGGAAGTACGTCTACGCCAAGACCGAGGCGGAAGCGGTCCGGAAGCGCGACGAGCTGCGGCGCCAACTCCAACTCGGGGTCGACCTCACCGCGCAGCCTCGGACCGTGGAAGCCTGGCTCACCGAGTGGCTGCGGGACGTGAAGGCTCACGACGGCACCCGGCCGTCGACGCTCGTCCGCTACCGCCTGGCGGTGACCAAGCACCTGGTGCCGGGTCTGGGTCGGGTGAAGCTCGACCGGCTGACGCCTCGGGAGGTACAGCGGTTCCTCACCGGGCTTCGCGGCAAGCTCGCGCCGGCCAGCATCATCAAGGTGCATGCGGTTCTGCGCGTGGCCCTGGCCGACGCTGAGCGGATGGACCTCGTCGCGCGCAACGTTGCCAAGGCGGCCAAGCCACCCGCCCTTGGCCGGATCGAACGGCGGGCACTGACTCCCCAGGAGGCCAAGCAACTGCTGTCGGTGCTCACCGGGGACCGGTTGGAGTCCCTGTTCGTGCTGGCGCTCGCCACCGGGCTTCGCCGGGCGGAACTGCTGGGCCTGCGCTGGTCGGATGTCGACCTGCCCGGTAAGGCGCTGTTCGTTCGCCAGACGGTCCAGCGCACCGACCGCGGCTTGGAGTTCGTACCGCCGAAGACGCACCGGTCAAGCCGACCTCTGCCGCTGTCCGCGCTGGCGGTCCGGGCACTGGAGGCTCAGCGGGTCCGGCAAGCCAAGGAACGGCTTGCGGCGGGGGAGCTGTGGTCGGACTTCGGATTGGTCTTCGCCAGCACGATCGGCACCCCGATGGAGCCGCGGAACGTCAATCGGCGCTTCGAGCAGCTCCGGGCCGTGGCCGATCTGGACTGGCTGCACCTGCACGACCTGCGCCACGCATTCGCCACGTTCCTGCTCGACCAGGGCGAGGAGCTGCGCACGGTGATGGAGCTGCTCGGGCACTCCACGATCCGGATGACGGCCGACACCTACGGGCACGTCCTGCCGGCGCGGGCTCGTCAGGCTGCCTCGGCCATCGATCGCGTCCTCGGTGAGGAAGGGACAGCGTGACCGCTTGGCTGTACGAATGGCTGTACTCGGACCCGAGATCAACCGGGGAAAGTGCTGGTGGAGCCCAGGGGACTCGAACCCCTAACCCCTGCCTTGCAAAGGCAGTGCTCTGCCAGTTGAGCTAGGGCCCCGTGACGGCGTTCAGCGCAGGTCGGGCGCCGTGGTCGCCTCGTGCCACAGGGCGCGCTCGTCGTTCGAGGCCTTGACCTTCTTGGCCACGACGGCGGCCACACCGACGATGCCGGCCAGGATCAGGAGCTTCTTGAACATGTGCTTGACCCCTCGCGCTCGACTGCCGTCGGACGATGTGCGGTGGGGCTAGCTGGAATCGAACCAGCGACCTCAGAGTTATCAGCTCTGCGCTCTAACCGACTGAGCTATAGCCCCGCGTAGCGACGAGCTAGGTTAACCCATCGCCTCCACCGCGCCCAAATCGGGGGTACGTAGTGGAAGCGCCCGCGCCATCTCGAACCTACCCGGACGTACGACGCCGGGGCGACCGCTTTACGCGGTGCCCCGGCGTCGGTCGATCAGTCCCGCTCGGCGAGCGTCAGCTCGATCCCGCCGACCAGGTCGGCGCAGACGTTGTAGACGAACGCGCTGAGCGTCGCCAGCGCGGTGAACAGCACGACGTTCACCAGGCCGATCAGCGACGACGTCAGGATCACGCCCTTGGCGGTGATCCGGAAGCCACCGCCGCCCTGGCCACCACCGGCGTTCACCAGGTCGGTCAGGCTGTCGTTGACGCTCTTGAACACACCCATCGCGTCGAGCGCCAGGTAGAGCACCGACGTCGCCACGACGACCACGATGAAGAGCACCACGGACACCGCGAAGGCGAACTTCATCACCGACCACGGGTCGATCCGCTTCAGGTTCAGCCGGGCCCGTCGCGGTCCGCGCGACGCGGCCGAGCTGACCGAGGTACGCGCGGCGCGTACCGCCTCACCCACGCGCGCGGCGCCGACTGCCGCCGCGCCGCTGATGCCCGGCGGCAGGCCGCCGCCGTTGGCGGGCCGGGACTGGGCGTTCGCGGCGCCGCCCGGGCGCGAGCCGTCGGGCGACGCCTTCGGGGCGGTGCCCAGGCCGGCGCCGATCCGCGGCTGCGTGCCGGTCGTACCGGTGGAGGCCCGGCCGGCGACCGACGGCGCTTTGATCGGCTGGGTGCTCGTGGCGTTCGTGGGCTTGGCGGCCGGGGCGGCCAGACCGTCGGCCGACGTCGGCGCGTCGACCTTGGTCTCGGCCGAGTCCCGGGAACCGGAGTCCTCGGCCGGCTTGTCCGGAGGCGGGGCCATGCCGGGAGCCCGGGTGAACTTCGGGGCAGGCGCGTCGGCGGGAACCGTGGCCCGGCCCACAGCCGCGCGGCCGGTCGCTGGTGTGCCGCCCTGCGCGGCCTCCTCCTCGACCGGAGTGGCCGAGGTCCCCTTGTTCCCCGACTTCGCCTGTGTCTCCGTCATCAACTAGTCCTGTTCGTCAGGCTCGTCGGCATTGCGAGCAATCGCCACGATAGTCACGCCGTCCGGGAGGTCCATCAGCTTGACCCCCATTGTGTTCCGGTCACGCGTACGGCGTACAGGCTTCACCGGAGTCCGGATGACGCCGCCGTTGCTCGTGATGGCGAACAGCTCGTCCTCCGGATCGATCACGACCGCGCCGACCAGGCCACCGCGTCGCTCGGTGATCTTCGCGGTCAGCACGCCCTTACCTCCCCGGCCCTGGACCGGGTATTCCTCGATCGGGGTACGTTTCGCGTAACCCCCGTTCGTCGCGACCAGAACATCCAGACCCTCTCGCACCACCTCGACCGCGAGCAACTCGTCCTCGCCGCTGAAGCGCATGCCGATCACCCCGGAGGTGGCCCGGCCCATCGGGCGCAGCGCCTCGTCGGTGGCGTTGAAGCGGATCGCCTGGGCGTTCTTCGACACGAGCAGCAGGTCGTCCTCCGGAGCGGCCAGAACCGCACCGACCAGTTCGTCCTCATCGCGCAGGTTGATCGCGATGATGCCGCCGGAACGGTTGGAGTCGAACTCCTCGAGCCGCGTCTTCTTCACCAGGCCGTTCTTCGTGGCCAGTACCAGGTAGGGGGCCACCTGGTAGTTCGGGATTTCAATGATCTGCGCGATCTGCTCGTCGGGCTGGAACGCGAGCAGGTTGGCCACGTGCTGGCCCTTGGCCACCCTACTGGCCTCGGGAAGCTCGTACGCCTTCGCCCGGTAGACCCGACCCTTGTTCGTGAAGAACAGGATCCAGTCGTGGGTAGAGCATACGAAGAAGTGGCTGACGATGTCGTCCTGGCGGAGCGTCGCCCCGCTGACGCCCTTGCCGCCGCGCCGCTGCGACCGGTAGAGATCGACCTTGGTCCGCTTGGCGTACCCGGTGCGCGTGATCGTCACCACCACGTCCTCGCGGGCGATGAGGTCCTCCATGGAGACCTCGCCGTCGAACGGGACGATCTTCGTACGCCGGTCGTCGCCCCACTTCGCGACGATCTCGCCCAGCTCCTCCGAGACGATCCGCCGCTGCCGCTCCGGCTTGGCCAGGATGTCCTTGAGGTCGGCGATCTCCAGTTCGAGCTTCGCCAGGTCGTCCAGGATGCGCTGCCGCTCCAGGGCGGCCAGTCGGCGCAGCTGCATGTCCAGGATCGCGGTCGCCTGGACCTCGTCGATGTCCAGCAGCCGGATCAGGCCCTGCCGGGCGTCCTCGACGGTGGGCGAGCGCCGGATCAGGGCGATCACCTCGTCCAGCGCGTCCAGCGCCTTGGACAGACCGCGCAGGATGTGTGCCCGCTCCTCGGCCTTGCGCAGCCGGAAAGCGGTCCGCCGCCGGATCACCTCGATCTGGTGCTCGACGTAATAGCGGATGAACTGGGCCAGGTTGAGCGTGCGCGGCACGCCGTCGACGAGCGCCAGCATGTTGGCGCCGAACGTCTCCTGGAGCTGGGTGTGCTTGTAGAGGTTGTTCAGCACCACCTTGGCGACCGCGTCGCGCTTGAGCACGAGCACGATCCGCATGCCGGTACGCCCGGAGGACTCGTCCCGGATGTCGGCGATGCCGGCGAGCTTGCCCTCCTTGATCAGCTCGGCGATGCGCTCGGCGAGGTTGTCCGGGTTGACCTGGTACGGCAGCTCGCTGACCACGAGCGCCGGCCGGCCCCGCTTGTCCTCCTCGACCTCGACCACGGCGCGCATCCGGATCGAGCCGCGCCCGGTCCGGTACGCGTCCTGGATGCCGGCCTGGCCGACGATCAGGCCGTGGGTCGGGAAGTCCGGGCCCTTGACGATCTCCAGCAGGGCTTCCAGCGTGGTGGCCTCGTCGGCCTCCGGGTGCTCCAGGCACCACTGCACCGCCGCGCCGATCTCGCGCAGGTTGTGCGGCGGGATCTTGGTGGCCATGCCGACCGCGATGCCCTCGGAGCCGTTGATCAACAGGTTCGGGATACGCGACGGCAGGATGGTGGGCTCCTTGGCCCGGCCGTCGTAGTTGTCCTGCAGGTCGACGGTGTCCTCGTCGATGTCCCGCAGCATCTCCATCGCCAGCGGGTCGAGCTTGCACTCTGTGTTGTGGCTGACGAAGCCGTCGGAGACGAACGAGTGGTCCTCGGTGTCCACCCGGATGCTGTAGACCGGCCGCACACCGGCGTCGGTGATCTCGGTCACCTCGGCGTAGTAGAAGCGCCCGTCGACAAGCGGCTCGACCACGTCGAGGATGCCCGGCTCGGTGATCCGGGCCGCGATCTCGTCGCGATCCCGCTCCCAGCGCTCGACCCGGTCCACGTTGTGCCGGCGCAGCCAGTCGCGCTCGGTCCAGCGGCTCGCGCCGTGCTCACGGACGAAGTCGCCGACGAACGGCACGTGGTCGCCGGAGAGCGCGGTGCTGCTCGCCGGCACCTGCGCCAGCTCGGCTTCCAGCTTTGCCTGCTTGCGGCCGAGGAAGCCGACGTGGGCGGCGAAGATCCGGGCGTCCCGCCGGTTGGTGACGACCACCTTGATCTCACCGTTGTCGTACCGGCACTGCCGGCTGACCACGCCGAACTCCAGCAGCAGCTGCTGCACCTCGAGGGCCAGCCGCTCGCTGCGGGTCGAGTAGGAGACCTGGATCGTGTGGCGGGGCAGCAGCGACGACGAGCCGTCGCCCTCGAACAGCGCCTGGAGGAAGGCCCGCTTGACCGCGGCCGGCCCGCGCCAGACGAACTCCGGCACGAACTTGTCGGCGCTCCGCGCGCCCACCATCTCGCCGAGCACGCTCGCCCGCAGTGCGGAGAGGTTCTGTACGTCGAGTTCGTGCAGCGTGCTGCCGGAGGCGATGACCCGCTCGGCGACGTACCGGGGGCCGCCGACCGCGAGGTCGTAGGCGGTGAGGACCCGGACGAAGAACTCCCGGTCCACGTTGTTGAAGCCGGCCCGCTGCTCCGACACCCACCCCTCGGACACGAACGCGCCCGCCAGCACGGCGGCCTCGACGTGCTCCAGCATCGGGTAGCCGATCTCGTCCGGCACGGTGCGCTGGAGGACCACCCGGTCGCCCGGGGCGATCTCGGCGAGCAGCTTCCACAGCAGGGTCGGCACGCCGGCCACGTTCACCAGGCAGAGCACCGGGTGGTTGTGGGTGCCGGTCAGCGCGTACCCCTCGCGGGTGCGCAGCCGCAGCGTGGGGTGCTCGCCGGAGTGGAAGAACTTGGAGGCGCGGACCAGGTCGCCGTTGCGGTCGCGGACCTTGAGGTCGACGTCGGTCTCGCTGCTCGGCGCGGCGTCCGGCACGACGTCGGCGATCCGGACGGACCCGTCAGCGGTACGGATCCGGACGTCGCCGGCGAGGCAGTAACGCATGGCGGCAGCCGGGTCGTTACCGGGCGAGCCGAAGTTGCCGTTGCCGTCGACAAGCGGGTAGCGCAGCGACCACGGCTGCGCCATCCGGACCAGCGCGTCGTAGATGGCCGAGTCGCCGTGCGGGTGGAACTGGCCCATCACGTCACCGACGACGCGGGAGCACTTCACGTACCCGCGGTCCGGCCGGTAGCCGGAGTCGAACATGGCGTAGAGGATCTTGCGGTGGACCGGCTTGAGCCCGTCCCGGACGTCCGGCAGGGCCCGCCCGACGATGACGCTCATCGCGTAGTCGAGGTACGAGCGCTGCATCTCGACCTCGAGGCCGACCGGCTCGATCCGGTCGTGCTGGACGACCGCGGCCAGTGTCTCCGGGGTCTCCGGCTCGTTCGGGGTGGACTCGGGAGTATCGGTCACTGTTAACCCTTATCAGACTCTTCAGTCGTGGTCTCGCTGTGGATAACGGCTGTGGAAAGCGTTCAGGCTGTGGATAACTCTGTGGACTCCCGGGCCGGCCGGTGGATGTCCGGCCGGCCCGGGAGGGTCCGTCAGATGTCCAGGAACCGCACGTCCTTGGCGTTGCGCTGGATGAACGACCGGCGGGCCTCGACGTCCTCACCCATCAGGACGCTGAACAGCTCGTCCGCGGTGGCGGCGTCGTCGAGCGTGACCTGGCGCAGCGTACGCGTGGCCGGGTTCATCGTGGTCTCCCACAGCTCGGGGTAGTTCATCTCGCCGAGACCCTTGAACCGCTGGATGTCGTCCGGGCGGGCGTTGGGCTTCTTCTGCTGGCGCAGGGCGATCAGCCCGTCGCGCTCGCGGTCCGAGTACGCGTACTGGGCGTCGTCGCCCTTCTTGTTCCACTTGATCTTGTAGAGCGGCGGGGCGGCCAGGTAGACGTGGCCCAGCTCGACCAGCGGCCGCATGAAGCGGAACAGCAGGGTAAGCAGCAGCGTCTGAATGTGCTGGCCGTCGACGTCGGCGTCGGCCATCAGCACGATCTTGTGGTAGCGCAGCTTCTCGATGTCGAAGTCGTCGTGGATGCCGGTGCCGAGCGCGGTGATCAGCGCCTGCACCTCGTTGTTCTTCAGCACCCGGTCGATCCGGGCCTTCTCCACGTTGAGGATCTTGCCGCGGATCGGCAGGATCGCCTGGACGCGGGGGTCACGGCCCTGCTTGGCCGAGCCGCCGGCCGAGTCGCCCTCGACGATGAAGACCTCGGACTCGCGCGGGTCGGTGGACTGGCAGTCGGCCAGCTTGCCGGGCATCGAGCCGGACTCCAGCAGCGACTTGCGCCGGGCGAGCTTGCGCGCCTGCTGGGCGGCGATCCGGGCCCGCGCCGCCTGGGACGCCTTCTGAATGATGATCTTCGCCTCGGCCGGGTTGCGGTCGAACCAGTCGACGAGCGACTCGTTGCAGACCCGCTGCACGAAACCCTTGACCGGGGTGTTGCCCAGCTTGGTCTTGGTCTGACCCTCGAACTGCGGGTCGGTTAGCTTGACCGAGATGATCGCGGCCAGCCCCTCACGGATGTCCTCACCCGAGAGGCGCTCGTCGCCCTTGAGCAGCTTCTTCTCGGCGCCGTAGCGGTTGACGACGCTCGTCAGCGCGGCCCGGAAGCCCTCCTCGTGGGTGCCGCCCTCGTGGGTGTTGATGTTGTTGGCGAAGGTGTAGACCGACTCGCCGTACGACTCGTTCCACTGCATGGCGATCTCGACCGACATGCCCGTCTCCTCGGCCCCGAACTCGACCACCGTCTTGTGGATCGGGCTCTTGGAGGCGTTGAGGTGCCGGACGAAGTCGGCGATGCCGCCCTCGTAGTGGAAGGTGACCTCGCGGGTCTTGCCGTCCTCGTCCTCCGGCACCCGCTCGTCGAGCAGGTGGATGGTCAGACCCCGGGTGAGGAAGGCCATCTCCTGGAGGCGCCGGTAGATGGTGTGGAAGTCGAAGTCGACGGTCTCGAAGACGTCCGGGTCGGGCCAGAAGGAGACGGCCGAACCGGTGCGGTCGGTCTCCTCGCCCTTCTCCAGCGGCGTCGGCTTGGAGTGGTGGTACTGCTGACGCCAGACGAAGCCGTCCTTGTGGATCTCCACGGCCATCCGGGTGGACAGCGCGTTCACCACGGAGACGCCGACGCCGTGCAGGCCGCCGGAGACGGCGTACGCCTTGCCGTCGAACTTGCCGCCCGCGTGCAGCACGGTCAGGGCGACCTCGACACCCGGCTTCTTCAGCTTGGGGTGCAGGTCGACCGGGAAGCCTCGGCCGTTGTCGGTCACCCGGACACCGCCGTCGGCCAGCAGCACCACGTCGATGGTGTCGCAGTGCCCGGCCAGCGCCTCGTCCACCGCGTTGTCGACGACCTCCCACACCAGGTGGTGCAGACCGCGCTCGCCGGTGGACCCGATGTACATACCGGGCCGCTTCCGGACCGCTTCCAGGCCCTCGAGCACGGTGATCGACTCGGCACCGTACTTCTTGTTGTCCTCCGCTGCCACGCTCGGCCACTTTCTCGCACCGGCCGCGCGTGGGCGCGGGGGCGCGGGTTCGGCGGACAGGACGCGACGTCGGCGCGCATGGTCCGCCCCTGGGGCCGCCAGGCTCGGATCATGTGCGCCGGGCGCCGCGGTTGCCCGCGGATCGCGATCGGCTCGGACCTGATACGGGACTATGATCGAGGGCTCATGCGGGCCCCTGTCCGTCGCTCCGTCTCGGGTCTTTCGTCTCGCCCTCAATCTTACTGTGCGGAGCCGACCAAACCGCCACTCGGCACCCTCTCCGGGGCGGCTGAGAATGCCGTAGCCGGACGAACCGCGTCGTCCACGACTCCCCCTACACGCCAACGGGGCGGTACCGCGCCACCGGCCACCATGAGCCGCGACGGTCATCCGACCGGTGATCGGCGGCTGCCCCGACCGGGGGTCGCGGCCGGGCCCGGCGTGCCGTAGCTTTTGCGGCGCCGCCGTTGCGGTCTTGATCTTTTGCGCCCGGAACCGGGACGATCGTCGGAGATGGTCCGAAAACGCTTGGTGAGAGGTGACGCCAGATGGGGCTGGACAACGTCGCGGTGCACTGGCCGCGGACCGGCCGCTTCTACGACCCGGTCGCGCCGGCTGAGTTCGTGGACTTCGGTGAGATCGTGGACATGCCCCGGATCTCCGCGCCGACCGCGGCGCTCGCCGAGCTGATCGCGAAGACCGGCACGGTACGCGCGACCGCGTACACCGAACTGGTCGACCTGATCCTCGGGCTGGAGAATGTGCTCTACGCCACGGAGAACGCGGTCGAGGACGAGGACCCGGTGATCGACCCGGACGGCTGCTCCTGGATCGCCGAGGGCGTGGAGAAGTTCGTCGCTCGGCACCGACCGTACGGCGAGCCGGTCACGTTCGAGTCGGTGAGCGAGGTGCTGCGCGCGCTGCTCGGTGACGGGCGGCTGGCCGAGCAGCAGCTCCGCTGGCTGGACAGCCGGCTGGACCGGCTGCGGGACGAGAACGGCGACCCGCCGCAGTGGAACTTCACCTGCGCCGAGCTGAGCGTGCTGGCGGCCTTCTACCGGCGCTGCGCGGAGCGGGGCTTCGCGGTCTACGCCGACGCCTGACCGGGCGCCGCAGCGCCGGGGGAAGACGTGGCCCGGTTGGCGGCCGCGATCACCTCGGTCAGCGCCGTGTGCAGGTGCCGCAGGTCGGCCAGCGGCAGGCCGAGGCGCTGCACGATGGCCGGCGGGATCCGCTCGGCCTGCGCCCGCAGCGCCTGCCCTTCGGCGGTGAGTGAGACGGCCAGGCTGCGCTCGTCGGCGGCGTCGCGTTCCCGCCTGATGTAGCCGGCCGCCTCCAGCCGCTTGAGCAGCGGTGACAGCGTGCCCGGATCGAGTTGGAGCAGCCGGCTCAGATCCCGTCCGGACAGCGGCGCGTGCTGCCAGAGCGCCAGCATGACCAGGTATTGCGGGTGGGTGAGCCCCATCGGCTCCAGCAGCGGCCGGTAGACCGCGACGACGCTCCGGGCGGCGACGGAGAGCGCGAAGCAGACCTGCTGCTCCAGCGCCAGGGGATCCTCCTCGATGCCGTCGGTCACCGGTGTCCTCCTCCTCGTCGTCGTTGCGATGGTAGCAATGATTGGTGTACCAATGGTTTGCACACAAAACAGAGAGGCGGCGGGATGAGCGACGACGAGCAGGTGGGCGACGCCTCCGGCAAGGGTGGCCGCCTGTTGGGCTGGGTGTTCCGCAACCTCGCCGGCCCGTCCCAGGTGCAGGGCGCCGTGCAGGGCGGCTCGAAGCTGGCCCGCGACGCGTGGAAGGAAGACCTGGAGCGCCGCAAGCAGTGGAGCCGCGAGCAGCGCGAACTCAAGCGCGCCCGGCGGGAGGCACGGCGTTCGGGCGGTGTCGGTCAGCCGTAGGTGTCGCGAGGGCCTCGCCCGCGTACCCGTCGAGGACCGCGCGACCACGACGGCGCCGCCGGCCCGTGGATGTGCAGCTTCCGCACCACGTTGTGGCCCACCTCGCGGGCGATCTGCTGCAACAGCGAGCCCGCCAGCAGGCGCAACTGGGTCGCCCACGCCGTCGAACGCGCCTCCACGGTCAGCTCGCCGTTCTCCAGCTTGACCGGGCGGCTGTGCTGCGCGACCTCCGCGCCGACCACCTTCTCCCACGCGCCGAACACCGTCGCCTCGGCCGCCGGCTGCTGCCAGCCGCGCGCCTTCATCAGCTTGTCCAGCACCACGCCGAGCGGCTGCGGGTCGCGCGGGTCCGGACCCGGGCCGGAGTAGCCGCGCAGCCGCTTCTCGCCGTCGCCGCGGACCGCGCCGCGCCGTCGCGGCGCCGCCGCCTGCCGCCGGGCCTTCGCCGCGTCGAGCACCGCCCGCGCCAGTTCCGGCCCGGTCGAGCCCTCCGGCAGGTTCGCGGCCGGCTCACCGTCCGCGGGCTTCCCCGGGGTACGCGCGTCGCGTCCCGGCCCCAGCCGTGCCGGCGGGAGCTGCACCTCGTCATCAGGCACGCCGCACCGTCCCCTCGCCCACCGCGTACCGGGTGCCGCGAAGCGTCGCCGGCACGTCGTCGTCCACCGCGCAGGTGACCAGGAGCTGACTCGCGCCGCCGACCAGCTCGGCCAGCCGCTCCCGCCGGCCGGTGTCCAGCTCCGCAAAGACGTCGTCGAGCACCAGCACCGGCTCGATCCCGTCGGCGCGCAGCAGGTCGTACCCGGCCAGCCGCAACGCCAGCGCGTACGACCAGGACTCGCCGTGACTCGCGTACCCCTTGGCGGGGAGCGGGCCGAGCGTCAGCGCCAGGTCGTCGCGGTGCGGGCCGACGAGCGTGGTGCCGCGCTCGATCTCGGCGGCCCGGTTCGCGGTGAGCGCGGCGGCGAGCGCCTCCGCCAGCGCCGCGCGGTCGGCGCCGGGTTCGGGCAGTTCCACCGAGGGCCGGTACGCGATGCCCGCCGCGCCGCGGCCGGCGGCCACCGCGTCGTACGCCTTCGCCACGTGCGGGGTCAGCGCGGCCACCAGCTCCAGGCGGCCGGCGAGCAGGTCCGCGCCGTGCTGCGCCAGATGCGCGTCCCACACGGCCAGCGTCGACAGGTCACCGCCGCGTGTCCCACCGGTCTTGCGAGCGAGGTACGACGTACGCAGCAGCGCGTTGCGTTGCTTGACCACCCGCTCGTAGTCGGCGCGGACACCGGCGTAGCGGGGCTGGCGGGTGACCAGCAGGTCGTCCAGGTAGCGGCGGCGTTCGGCCGGGTCGCCACGGACCAGTTCCAGATCCTCCGGCGCGAACAGCACCAGCCGCAGCGCGCCGAGCACGTCCCGGGCGCGCCGGGCCGGAGACCGGCCGAGCCGGGCCCGGTTGGCCTTGCCCGGCACGATCTCCAGCTCGACCAGCAGCTCCCGGCCCTCGTGCACCACGGCGCAGCGGATCACCGCCGAGGCGGCGCCCATCCGCACCAGCGGGGCGTCGGTGGCGACCCGGTGCGAATCCAGGGTCGCCACGTAACCCAGCGCCTCGACCAGGTTGGTCTTGCCGACGCCGTTCGCGCCGACGAGCACGTTCGGCCCCGGCTCCAGGTCGACGCCGACGCGCTCGTACGAGCGGAAGTCGACCAGTTCGAGCCGGCGGACGTACACAGCCTGTGGATACCGGTCAGCGCTTGTGGACGGCGTGGCCGCCGAACTGCTGGCGCAGCGCGGCGACGGCCTTCATCGCGGGCGAGTCGTCCTGCCGGGAGGCGAACCGGGCGAACAGCGACGCGGTGATGACGTTGAGCGGTACGGCGAGCCGGACCGCCTCGTCCACGGTCCAGCGGCCCTCGCCGGTGTCCTCCGTGTAGCCGCTCAGCTCGGCCAGCTCCGGGTCCTCGTCGAGTGCCCGGTCCAGCAGGTCGAGCAGCCAGGAGCGCACCACGGTGCCCTCGCGCCACGACTTGAACACGCCGGGGACGTTGGTCACCAGCTCCGAGGCCGCAAGCAGCTCGTAGCCCTCGGCGTACGCGTGCATCAGGCCGTACTCGATGCCGTTGTGCACCATCTTGGCGTAGTGGCCGGCGCCGACCGGGCCGGCGTGCACGAAGCCGAACTCGCCCTCGGGCTTGAGCGACTCGAAGATCGGCATCAGCCGCTCGACGTGCTCCTGCGCGCCGCCGACCATCAGCGCGTACCCGTTCTGCCGGCCCCAGACGCCGCCGGAGACGCCCACGTCGATGTAGCCGATGCCCTGCTCGTTCAGCCGCTCGGCACGCGGGGCGTCGTCGCTGAACCGGGAGTTGCCGCCGTCGATGATGATGTCGCCCTCGCCGAGCACACCGGCGAGCTCGTCGATGGTGGCGTCGGTGACGCCGGCCGGGACCATGACCCACACCGCGCGGGGCGACTGGAGCTTCCCGGCGAGCTCGGCGAGGCTCGCGGCGTCGCTGATCTCCGGGTTGTGGTCGTAGCCGACCACCTCGTGCCCGGCCGCGCGCAACCGCTCCCGCATGTTGCCGCCCATGCGGCCGAGTCCTACCAGGCCGAGCTGCATCTGGTCCTACCTCCGTACGTCAGGGTCGTGCTGCGGCGATCAGCGGGACACGCGGATCGGCATGATGAGGTACCGGTACCCCGGGATGACCTCGCCATCCTCGCCTGCCGGGGAGATGACCGCGGGCTTGAACGCGTCGACGAACCGGAGCAGGGCGTGCTGCGCGCCCAGGTTGGCCAGGCCGTCGATGAGGTACTGCGGGTTGAACCCGATGGTCAGCGGCTCGCCGCTGAAGGTGGCCTCCATGGCCTCGCTGGCCCGGGCCTCCTCGGTGCCGCCCGCCTCGACCACGAGACCGTCGGCGCTGAAGCTGAGCAGCACCGGCGTGGTGCGCTCGGCGACCAGCGCGACGCGCTTGACCACCTCGATGAGCGCGGCGACGGCGACGCGGGCCTCGGCGTTGTGGTCGGCCGGGAACAGCGAGCGCACCGGCGGGTAGTTGGCGCCGTCGAGCAGCCGGCTGGTGGTGCGGCGGGTGCCACCGGAGAAACCGATCATGCCCTCACCGGCACCGCCGGAGGACAGCGCCATGGTGACGTGGCCGCCGAGCGGGCCGAGCGCCTTCGCGGTGTCGTGCAGGGTACGGGCCGGCACCAGCGCGTTGAGGCTGATCTCCGGGTCGTCCGGGTTCCACTCCATCTCGCGCAGCGCGAGGCGGTAACGGTCGGTCGCCAGCATGGCCATCGTGCTGCCGCTCAGCTCGATCCGTACACCGGTCATCATCGGCAGCGTCTCGTCGCGGCCGGCGGCGACAGCCACCTGGGCCACGGCGGAGGCGAAGGCGGCGGCGTCGACGGTGCCGGCGCTCTCCGGCATCTCCGGCAGCGTCGGGTAGTCCTCCACCGGCATGGTGGGCAGCGTGAACCGGGCGCTGCCGCAGACCAGTTCGAGGTGGGCGCCGACGGCGGCGATGTCCACCGGCTTGGCCGGCAGGGCCTTGGTGATCTCGGCGAGCAGGCGGCCGGAGACCAGGGCGGCGCCGTCCGCGTCACCCTGCACCTCGACCGTCACCTGGCTGGAGACCTCGTAGTCGAAGCCGGAGACCTGCAGGTTGCCGTCGGTGACGCGGAGCATCACCCCGGCCAGCACCGGTACGGAGGGCCGGTTGGGCAGGCTCTTGGCGGTCCACGCGACCGCCTCGGCGAGCGCGTCGCGCTCCACTCGGAACTTCATCAATGCCTCCGCGTCGACGTCAGCGACAACTCTCTCATGCCGACCGCTGCCACCCGTCCCGCCCGACCGTGCGGGTACCCATCGCACCTTAAGGCGCTGGGGCATCGGCTGTGCGCCCGACCCCGTGGATTCAGGTGCCCCGGGCGACTGCCGACGGCAGTGCTCCGGCCCGATCCACAGGAAGTCCAACGGTGATGATTGGTTTTTGTTGTTTAGAAGAGATAACTCATCGTCTTCATCGCACCTGTGCAAACTGTGGAGAACTGCCGTCCGCGCAGGTCAGACACGTTATCCACCGGTGGTTTGGCTGTGGAGAACCAGGGGTAAAACTCGTGTCCCGGTCCACAGCCCTCGCCGGCCGCCGGGTTTTCCACGGCTGTCCACCGGTTGTCCACCGGTAATCCACCGGTTTTCTCCCCAGCGCTGTGGACAGCGCCGGAGACGTCCACAGCCGTCGTCCCCAGAACCTTCAACAGCTCGCCCACAGGCGACCCGCTGTCTGGGGATGACTGTCCGGTTGTCCCCAGGCGTCCACAGCGTCGTCCCCAGGAGTTGTCCACAGTCTGTGGGTAACCGGCCGGGTGCGAAGCGTGGTTGTCCACCGCCTGTGACACAGGGGCTGTGGACAACGGGTACGAGCTGTGGACGAACACACGACAGATCCTGGGCCCTCCACCGGGTCGAGGGTCAACAGTTCTCCCCTGTCGGCTACCTGCCACCCGCCCGAACCCGCCGCGCCGGCGCCGAAAAGGTCGCCTAGCTCACGCCGCCCTTCCCGCAGCTCCGCCCGCCCTGCTTCGGCTGATCATGAAGAAGTTGGTTGCGTCCACGGGAGTGGTGTACGACTTGCCCGTGATGGGCGTGTTGCGTAGATGAGAGACGGCCATCGCGTCGATCCTTCAAGACGACCAAGTCAGAGAAGGAGAAGAGGACGCGATGGCCGCTTCAGAGGGTGTGAACCCTGTTGACCTGCTGCGCGAGCAGATCGAGGGCGCGTCGTCGGACGTGTTGCAGGCGATGATCAAGACGTTCGTGCAGGCGGTGATGTCCGCCGAGGCCGACGCGATCTGCGGCGCCGGGTACGGGCAGCGCAGCGATGAGCGGGTCAACTCGCGCAACGGTTACCGGCCTTGGGAATGGGACACCCGCGCCGGCACGATCGACCTGGCGATCCCGAAGCTGCGACACGGCAGCTACTTCCCGGAGTGGTTGCTGACCCACCGGCGTCGGGCCGAGCAGGCCCTGGTCTCGGTCGTGGCCACGAGCTATCTGCTGGGGGTGTCGACTCGGCGGGTGGAGAAGCTGGTCGAGCAGCTCGGGATCCGGCAGCTGTCCAAGTCGCAGGTCTCGGAGATGGCCGCGCATCTGGACGCGCAGGTGGAGGCGTTCCGCAACCGACCCTTGGACGCCGCCCACTACACGTTTGTGTGGATGGACGCCCTGACGATGAAGGTCCGCGAGCACGGCCGGACCGTCAACGTCCACGCCCTGATCGCGGTTGGGGTCAACGCCGACGGCGGCCGTGAAGTGCTGGGCCTGGACGTGGCCTCCGACGAGGACGGCGCCGGCTGGTTGGCGTTCCTGCGCAGCCTGACCGCCCGAGGCCTGTCCGGTGTCCGCCTGGTCATCTCCGACGCCCACGCCGGCCTCGTGGCCGCGATCGGGGCGGCTTTGCCGGGAGCTTCGTGGCAGCGGTGCAGGACCCACTATCTGCGCAACCTGCTGACGAAGGTGCCCAAGTCGGCGCAGCCGTGGATCGCCACCCTGGTCCGCACGATCTTCGACCAGCCCGACGCCGACGCTGTCCGCGCCCAGTTCGACCGGGTCGTGACCACGATCGAAGCGAAGTTCCCGGCCGCGGCCGAGCACCTCGACGCCGCCCGCGACGACCTCCTGGCGTTCACCGGCTTCCCCCGCGAGATCTGGCGCCAGATCTGGTCGAACAACCCACAGGAGCGGCTCAACAAGGAAATCCGCCGTCGCACCGACGTCGTCGGGATCTTCCCGAACCGGGCGGCGATCATCCGCCTCGTCGGCGCCGTCCTGGCCGAGCAGACCGACGAGTGGACCGAAGGACGCCGCTACATGGGCCTCGAACTACTCGCTAAAGCCCGCCTGATCACCATCGACACAGACCAACACGCCACCGACCAGACCGACCCGACCTCGATCGCCGCATAACATCAGACCGGATCACGCGATGGCCGTCTCTTACACCACCAGCGGGGATGTTCGTTCGCGCACGGGGTGCCATGGTCGATCATGGAGTCGGTGGTCCCTCGGGATGCCGTTCTCGTCCCGAGGCGGGTACCTTCGCGCGTCCGCCCTCCTTGATCACCGCTGGAGTGGCGGGAGCGGGGAGGGACGCGAGGGCGGGACGCGAGGGCGGGACGCGAGGGCGGGACGGTCAGGTGTTCTGCTTGATGCGGTTCGTCAGCTCGGCGATCTGGTTGTAGAGCGAGCGCCGCTCCGCCATCTGCTGACGGATCTTGCGGTCCGCGTGCATCACCGTGGTGTGGTCCCGGCCGCCGAACGCCTGCCCGATCCGGGGCAGCGACAGATCGGTCAGCTCACGGCACAGGTACATGGCCACCTGGCGCGCGTTCACCAGCACCCGGGAGCGGGAATGGCCGCGCAGGTCCTCCAGGCTCACGCCGAAGTAGTCGGCCGTCGACACCATGATCTGGTCCGCGGTGATCTCCGGGCCGGCGCCGTCCGGGATGAAGTCCCGCAGCACCTCCTCGGCCAGCGACAGCTCGACCGAGGAACGGGTGAGGCTGGCGAAGGCGGTGACGCGGATCAGCGCCCCCTCCAGTTCGCGGATCGAGTTCGACACCCGGGACGCGATGAACTCCAGCACGTCCGGCGGGGCGAACAGCCGCTCCTGTGCCGCCTTCTTCTGCAGGATCGCGATCCGCGTCTCCAGGTCCGGCGGCTGGATGTCGGCGAGCAGACCCCACTCGAAGCGCGTACGCAGCCGGTCCTCCAGCGTCGCCAGCTGCTTCGGCGAGCGGTCGGACGTGATCACGATCTGCTTGTTGGCGTTGTGCAGGGTGTTGAAGGTGTGGAAGAACTCCTCCTGCGTCCGCTCCCGGTTCTCCAGGAACTGGATGTCGTCGATCAGGAGGATGTCGACGTCCCGGTAGCGGCGCTGGAACGCGCTCGTCTTGTCGTCGCGCAACGAGTTGATGAAGTCGTTCGTGAACTCCTCGGTCGAGACGTACCGGACCGAGCGCGCGTTGCCGAGCGTCGTGGCGTAGTGCCCGATGGCGTGCAGCAGGTGGGTCTTGCCCAGCCCGGAGCTGCCGTAGATGAACAGCGGGTTGTACGCCTTCGCCGGCGACTCGGCCACCGCCACGCTCGCGGCGTGCGCGAACCGGTTGGACGAGCCGATGACGAACGTCTCGAACATGTACTTCGGGTTGAGCCGGTTGCCGCCGCTCTCCGTACCGCCGGGGAGCCTGCGGTCGGCCTGGCCGCCGCCACCCGGACGGTGGTGGTCGGCGCCGCCCCGGCCGGGGCCGTTGTCGGTGGCGCCGTCGCGGGGCAGGCCGCGCATCGGCCCGGGGTCGGCGGGCGGGCTCTCCCGGTAGCGGGGCTCGTATCCGCCGGCGTCGGGCACGGGCGGCTCGATGCGGGTGCGTTCGTCGAAGGCGCGGCGCTCGGGCGCGGTGCGTACCGGCTCGGCGAACGCGGCGCTGAAGAGCGTGTCCTGTGCGTCCCGGCCGGCCGGGATGAGGTGCGGGCGGCCACCGTCGGCGGTCCGCTGGCGCGGGGCCGGCTCGTCGAGCGGCTGCTCCGGGCGCGGTTCGGCGTACCCGGCCTCGGCGTACCCGGGTTCCGGGCGTGGCGACGGGAAGGCCGGGGCGGTGGCGGGCGGGCCGGGCTGGTCGAAGCCGGGCAGCGGGGCGGCGCCGTCGTGCCCGGGCAGCGGCTCCGGGCTGCTGCGGTAGACGGTGCCGGCCGGACGGGCATTCGGGTCGTCGGCGACCCGCACGGTGACCGCCACCTGGATCGGCCGGCCGAGCCGGCGGCTCAACGCCTCGGTGATGGCCGGGCGGAGCCGGGACTCGATCACGTCCCGGGTGAAGGCGTCCGGCACCGAGAGCAGCGCCGTGTCCTCGACGATCGCCCGCAGGCGGGTGAGCCGGAGGTACGCCCGTTGCTGCGCGGAGATGATCTCGTCGGCGAGTTCGTCGGTGGTCGCCGTCCACACCGCGGCAAGGTCGGTCGCTCCGGTCACCGTCGTGCCACCCCCTCGCCTGCTCCTTCTCACGCCCGCCCGGACGGCTGACCGGTCGTCATCCACAAGTTATCCACAGCCTGTGTACCGACCGATTGTGGCCGCCCACCGGACGCGGGTCGGACCTGCCCCCCTCGATCCACGGAGGCGTTGAAGCGGGTTCACCGTGCCGAACGATTCAACAGCGTGTCCGGTCTTGCCGATCGGCGACAAACCCCGGACCCCCGACGCCGACCGCAATCGCGCACGCTAACAGCGCGGACCCCACAGCATCAACCGGCGACACCCTGACGACCTTGGCAACATCAGTGAAAACCGCCCCTTCGGTCGCGCTTGCGCGCAGGTCGGACGCCCGAGTGTGACGTTTGACGGTCATTGCGCCCCTGCGTAGGCTGGAGCGGCTGCTCTCTCGCCCTCTGCTAGGGTGATTGATGCTTGCTGTCCGTGGCTGTCACCCCGCATCGCCGGGGAGCGTGTCACGGCAGCGCCGATCGGAGGTCACCGACAGGTGATCTGGACCAGCACACGACCCCGGGCGATCCGCCGCGCGGGGCGTACGACAACGGAGAGCCTGACGTGAGCAAGCGCACCTACCAGCCGAACAACCGCCGGCGCGCGAAGACCCACGGCTTCCGGCTGCGCATGCGCACCCGTGCCGGCCGCGCCATCATCGCTACCCGTCGCTCCAAGGGCCGCGCGCGCCTGTCGGCCTGACGCCGACAGGTCCGGTCCGGGGACGTGGGCAGTCGTGCTGGCCGCCGCGCAACGACTGCGGCGCAGTAGCGACTTCGCCGCAGCGGTTCGCGGTGGCCGACGCGTCGGCCGCGGCGCCGTCGTGGTCCACCTGACCCTCCCCGAGCCGATCGGCACCACCGCGACACCCTCGCCGGAGCCGGCGCGGACCCTCGATGCGGAGACCTCCGCACCGAGCCGCGCCGGCTTCGTCGTGTCCAAGGCCGTCGGCGGTGCCGTGGTCCGCAACAAGGTCCGCCGCCGGCTCCGGCACCTGGTCCGCGAGCGGCTGGCCGAGCTGCCCGCCGGCACGACCCTCGTGGTACGCGCGCTGCCCGCATCGGCCGACGCGACGTACACCCGGCTCGGGGCCGACCTGGACGCGGCCATCGCCGCCGCGCGGGCTCCACGGGGACGGCGGTCGCGGTGAGCGGCCCGACGACGGCGACTCCGTCGCCCACAACCGGTGCCCGCATGCTGCTGGCGCCCATCATCGCGTACCGTCGGTGGATAAGTCCGGCACTGCCGGCCCGCTGCCGGTTCTACCCGTCGTGCAGTGCCTACGCCGTGGAGGCGGTGTCCCGGCACGGTGCGTTGCGGGGAGCGTGGCTGACGGTCCGTCGGCTGTCGCGCTGCCACCCCTTCCACCCTGGTGGACACGACCCGGTTCCGGAGCCGGGCGACCGCCGCCGTTCCGACGTGACTGGAGCCTGAGTGTTTAGTCTCGACTGGATCTACTACGCGATCTCGTGGATCCTGCTGACCTGGCACTCGGCCTGGGACGCCATCGGAGTTCCGGTCGGGGCCGTGATCGGTACGAACTGGGCCTGGATCCTCGCCATCGTCTTCCTGGTGGTGACGGTCCGGGTGATCCTGTTCCCGGTCTTCGTCAAGCAGATCAAGTCGCAGCGTGCCATGCAGGCGCTCCAGCCGAAGGTCAAGGAGCTCCAGGAGAAGCACAAGGGTGACCGGGAGACGCTCCAGAAGGAGATGATGGAGCTCTATCGGAAGGAAAAGGCCAACCCGCTCATGGGCTGCCTTCCGATGTTCCTCCAGATCCCGGTCTTCCTGGGCCTGTTCCACACGCTGCGCCGCCTCAGCCCCGACAACCAGGGCAAGACCCTGTACGGCTGGACCGTCGACCAGTTCAACAGCGCCTCCAACGCGACGCTGTTCACCGCGCCGATCTCCGGCAAGTTCGGCTCCACCGCCGAGGAACTGAGCCGGCTGGGCGCGAACACCGGCACGGTCAAGGTGGTTGCCGGCATCCTGGTGCTGATCATGATCGCCACCACCTACCTGACCAGCCGTCAGATGATCCTCAAGACCGGGTGGGCCGAGGACCCGCAGCAGCGCATGGTGCAGCGGCTGATGCTCTACGGCATCCCGCTGTCGCTGCTGATCTCGGGTGCGATCTTCCCGATCGGTGTGATCATCTACTGGGTCACAAACAACCTCTTCACGCTCGGCCAGCAGCAGTGGGTGCTGCGGAAGTTCCCGCCGCCGCCGACCGCGAAGAGCACCAGCACCGCCAAGAGCACCTCCGGCAAGAACCCGGTGCAGCCGGCCAAGGCCGGTGGCCTGTTCGGCCGCAAGGCGGCCCAGCCGCCGGCGAAGGCTCCGGCCGCCGCGCCGAAGGTGGCCGGCCCGAAGCCTGGTGCCAAGCCGGTCAACCCGAAGAAGGGCGGCAGCAAGCCCGCCAAGCGACAGGGCTGAGCCCACAGGGCCACCGTCGGCGACGTCGACGGTGGCCCGTTCCGGCCGCGTGCTGCCATCCGAGGAGTCGGCGCCGGGCCGGAATCACCGCGCGGAGCGCGGACACGGGCGAAACTGGCCCGTACAGACGTGCCCGAGGGCACCCGGCGAACCTCCCGCCGGCCCCGGGAGACCAGCGGACCCCCGACGGTCCGGCCGAGCGAGTACGGAGATGAGACCCGTGACCGAGACCAGCATCCCCAGCGCCGACCAGTCCCTGGACGAGGAGACCCCCGTTACCGCCGCCACCGAGACCGAGGACGCCGCGGGCGGGGCCCGGGAGAAGAAGGCCCCGGCCGAGAGCGACCTGTTCCGGCAGAGCGAGATCGCCGCCGACTACGTCGAGGGTCTGCTGGACATCCTCGACTACGACGGTGACATCGACGAGCTGGTGTCGGGTGGCCGCCCGGTCGTCGAGGTGGTCGGTGGCCGGCTGCAGAACCTGGTCGGCCAGCGTGGGGCGACCCTGGAGGCGCTCCAGGAACTGGCCCGGCTGGCCGTGTTCCGCCAGACCGGCACGCCGAGCCGCCTGCTGCTCGACGTCGGCGGCTACCGGGCCGCCCGCCGCAAGGAGCTGGCCGCCGTGGCGAAGAACGCGGTCGAGAAGGTCAAGGAGCACGGTGAGCCGGTGCGCCTGGAGCCGATGTCCGCGTTCGAGCGCAAGTGCGTGCACGACGTGGTGAACGCGATGAGCGGGGTGGAGAGCGAGTCCGAGGGCGTCGAGCCCAACCGCCGCATCGTCGTCCGGCCGGTGGACTGAGGTCCGTGATCTCCGACGAGACGACGGCAGGAGCCGTGACCGGCCCGGGCGGTACGCCGCCCGGGCCGTCGGCTGTGCGCCCCGACCCCACTGTCGACCCGGTCTTCTCCGACGACGACGGGCCGGCCGACCCCGCGTACCCGGGTAAGGCCGTGACCGACCCCGGCGAGCCCGCCTTCTCCGGCGAGCCGGCGGTGGTGACCGGGGCCGAGCCCGCAGACCCGGCGGTGGACGTGATGCCCGCCTTCTCCGGTGAACCGGCGGCGGACGTGGCACCGGCGGCCCCGGCCGCGGCGGCCGACCCGGTCTTCGCGGAGCCGTCGGCGGACGCACCGTCCCTCATGGACGGTGCCGGTGCCCCCGACCCGGCGACGGCGACGCTGCCGCCCGAGCTGGCGGAGGCCGCCCGCGCGTTGTTCGGCGACCGGCTCGACCTGGCCGCCGCGTACGCCGAACTGCTCGCCACCGATGGTGTGGTCCGCGGCCTGATCGGGCCCCGCGAGACGCCGCGGCTCTGGGAGCGGCACCTGCTCAACTGCGCGGTGGTGGCGGAACGGATCCCGGAGGGAGCCAGCGTGATCGACGTCGGCTCCGGCGCCGGGCTCCCCGGTCTGGTGCTGGCGATCGCGCGCCCCGACCTCACCGTGACGCTCGTGGAGCCGCTGGCCCGGCGGACCGCCTTCCTGATCGAGGCGGTGCAGCGTCTCGGCGTGACCCGGGACGTGCGTGTGTTCCGTGGGCGGGCCGAGGAGGCGGCGGCCGGCTCGCGCGACCGGGAACCGCTGAGCGCCGACATCGTGACCGCCCGCGCGGTGGCCCCGCTGGACCGGCTCGCCTCCTGGTGCCTGCCGCTCGTGGCTCCCGGCGGTCGGCTGGTCGCGCTCAAGGGCGCCTCGGCGGCCGACGAGATCACCGAGCACACCGAGGCCGTGATCCGCCTCGGCGGCGGGACCCCGGAACTGCACCGCTGTGGCGAAGGGGTGATCGACCCCCCGGCGACCGTGGTCGAGGTGGTCCGGGAGCGCGTGGTCAACCCGCGCCGTCCCAAGAAGCCGAAGCGGTCGCGTGGCGGTCGCCGTCGCGGCGACCGCTGAGCGGGTACGCCATTCCGCACGCCCGGTCCGGTCGTTGGACCGGTGGGCGTGACGCGATCGATCGCAACCCGACATGGACCCACCGCGCCCGTCGGCCGTAGGCTGACCGCGCGTCGATAGTGTGGAACGGCGGTGCCGGGCGGCACCCGAACCCGATGGTTCCCGCCGAGCCGACGGCGCCGTGCGAGGCGCGGACGCGATTCGACGGGTGCGGACCGACCATCCGGAGCGGGTAGGGATGACAGGTGCATGACGACGGCAGGTACGACGATCCACGGTTGACCGGACCAGGAGGCCAGCCCTCCGTCGACCCCGTTTCACGTGAAACCAACGACCAGGAGTGGACGGTGAACGAGTCCGGCGAACCGTCCTCCCCGTATCCGGCGCAGCCGTCCAAGCGACGGGAGCCGTCGGCCGGCGGGCCCGTGCGTCCCGTCTCGTCCGCGCCTGCGAACGTGCCGCCGGCCCGCGATCCGCTCGATCCGGCCGACGGCCCGGTGAACGCACCGGCCCCGCGCCCGCCCGCGGTGCGGGCGAACGCCGCGGTACCCACCCGCTACGAACCCCAGCCGCCCGTCTCGGCCGTGCCGTACCAGGCCGCCCCCGAGGTCACCGTGGCACCGTCCGACACGCCACAGGCAGACGGGTACGGGGACGAGGTAGACGCCAGCACGTACGTTTCACGTGAAACCCCGACGCGCGAAGAGGATGATCCACCGTTGGCTATGGAGGCGATGCGCGCCGTGCAGATCCTGAATCCCAGTGGCGAGGTCACCATGCCGCGCCCCGACCGGACCCGGGTGATGTGCGTCGCCAACCAGAAGGGCGGCGTGGGTAAGACGACCACCACCGTGAACCTCGCCGTGGCGCTCGCGCTCCACGGCAACCGGGTGCTCGTGGTCGACCTTGACCCCCAGGGCAACGCCTCCACCGGACTGAACGTGCCGCACCACACGGGCGTGCCCGACGTCTACGACTGCCTGATCGACAGCGTGCCGCTCGAAGAGGTGGCGCAGGCCGTCGAGGGCATCCCGAACCTCTGGTGCGTACCGGCCACCATCGACCTGGCCGGCGCCGAGATCGAGCTCGTCTCGGTGGTGGCGCGGGAGTCGCGCCTGGCGCGGGCCATCGCCGCGTACCCCGGGCACTTCGACTACGTCTTCATAGACTGTCCGCCGTCGCTCGGCCTGCTGACCGTCAACGCGCTCGTGGCCGCGCAGGAGGTGCTGATCCCGATCCAGTGCGAGTACTACGCGCTGGAGGGCCTCAACCAGCTCATAAACAACATCAACCTGGTCCGGCAGCACCTCAACCCGAAGCTCGAGGTCTCCACCATCCTGCTCACCATGTACGACAGGCGTACCCGGCTGGCGGACGCGGTGGAGCAGGACGTCCGGAACCACTTCGGCGACAAGGTGCTCCAGGCCGTCATCCCCCGCAACGTGCGTGTCTCCGAGGCGCCGAGCTACGGCCAGTCGGTGATGACCTACGATCCCGGTTCGCGGGGAGCCACGAGTTACTTCGAGGCCGCCCAGGAGATCGCGGAGCGAGGCGTCAAGGAGCCGGTGAGCCGGAATGCGTAGTGCGGAGATGTCGCTGGGAGGCGTCGCATGAAGAACCGTCCCCGCGGCGGACTGGGCCGAGGGCTCGGCGCCCTCATCCCCACCGGCCCGGTACCGGGCGCCGAACCGGCGGCCACCGAACCGGAGTCGTCGGCAGTCGACGCGTCGCCGTCGGCTCCGACCGCTGGTGCGACCGCTGCCATCACCGGTGGCGTCGCAAGCACCCCGTCGCCGGCCGCCGAGCCCGAGCCGCAGCTGAGCCCGGTGCCCGGCGCGCGCTTCGCGGAGATCCCGGTCGACGCGATCGTGCCGAACCCGAAGCAGCCCCGGCACGTCTTCGACGAAGAGGCGCTTGAGGAACTGAAGACCTCGATCCAGGAGGTCGGCTTCCTCCAGCCGATCGTGGTCCGCCAGCTCGACCCCGACAAGTTCGAACTCGTGATGGGCGAGCGGCGCTGGCGTGCCGCCCAGGCGGTCGGCCGGGAGACCATCCCCGCCATCGTCCGCGACACCAAGGACGACGCGATGCTCCGGGACGCGCTCCTGGAGAACATCCACCGCGCCAACCTCAACCCGCTCGAAGAGGCGGCGGCGTACCAGCAACTGCTGGAGGAGTTCGGCGCCACGCACGAGGAACTGGCCCGGCGGATCGGCCGCAGCCGCCCGCAGATCTCCAACACGATCCGGCTGATGAACCTGCCGCCCGCCGTGCAGCGCCGGGTCGCCGCCGGCGTTCTCTCCGCCGGCCACGCCCGGGCCCTGCTCAGCCTCGACAACGCCGAGGCGCAGGAGGCGCTCGCCGAGCGGATCGTCCGCGAGGGCATCACCGTACGCGGCGCCGAAGAACTCGTGCACCTGGCGCTCGCCGAGGAGCCGGCGAAGTCGGCCGCCGCCAAGCGCCGACCGAAGCCGCATGCCCCGGCGCTCACCGATCTCGCGGACCGGCTCTCCGACCGGTTCGACACCCGGGTGAAGGTCGACATCGGCCGCAGCAAGGGCAAGATCACGATCGAGTTCGCCACCGTCGACGACCTGGAGCGGATCGTCGGGATCATCGGCATGGGCGAGGACGGGACTCCCGAGGCGTAGTCGTCGCTTCCCCTGTTGTCGATCCGGCCGCATCCCGACGGGGGATGCGGCCGGATCTGTTTCCGCGTTGGGTCGGTGCCGCTCGTCCGTTCTGGCGGCGGCGTTGGGTCGTGGCGATTCCGGCCGACGGGAGAGACCGACGCCTCGGAAGTCTTGATGCCGTCTCCGCCCGCGGGCCGGGGCTGTCTGGTCTGGTGCCGATGGTGCTCACTGAATGCCGGTGCTCTCCCACGCTGACGCGGCCGGAGCGGGTGGGAGCGTCGGGTTGCGCTCATCAGTGGGCTGTCGCGCCTCGTCCGGCGTTTCACGTGAAACGGGGACCGGTGGCTGGGAGGCGGGGCGCGGGTGAAGCCGCTCTCCGCGCCACTGGTTGGTGGCACGCCGCTTTCCAGAGGGCTGAGCGGCTGAGTGCGCGAGGGCCGAGTGCGCAAAGGTACCGAGTGCCGCCGTTCGGCGCTGACGACTCGGAGCGCGTCCATTCGTTGGTCTGGCTGGAGGGGCTGACGGCGACGGCTCAGGCGGAAGCCGCCGCTTGTCGACTCGCTCGTTCCGCGCGCTGCACCCGGCTAGCTGTCGGCTGGGCCCGTCCGCCGAACGCACGGGAAATGGTTCTGCGCCGTCGGGTCGTCGAGTCGCCGGGCCGCCGGGCCGCCGAGTCGCTGAACGGGGAACCGTCGAAGCGGGGACCGCCGAGCCGGGGACTCTCGCGAGGAGCCCCGGGCAGCGGGCCGAGGTGTGCGGCCCGGCTCAGCATTCCGGGACGGCTTTCTACTGAGTCTGGCGCCGCCGTCGAATGACCTACCACCTCTCTCCGGGCGGCTGGACGGTCGCAGACTCCAGTGCGGCGGCGAGCCCGATCATTGATCGAGCGCAAGCCCGAGGTCGTGTGGCAGCTCGGTTCGGCCTGCCGGCTCGGACGTGCCTGATGTTTCACGTGAAACGCGGCGACCGACCTGCCCTTCACCCGACGACCGAGGTCCCAGCCGTGCCGAGTGCAAGTGATGAGGCGGCGCCGGCCACAAGCCGAGCGGTGGTCGCCGCGGCTCGACTGCCGCGCGGTTCACCCCGTCCTTCGAGGAACAACCACCGAGTGGCTCGCCCCGCGACTGACTCACCTCACGCCATCGCGCCGAGGCACCCCGTTCGATCCGCCGCACCCGCTGAGGACTCAGGCAAGGAACAAGGCCGGTCGACGCCAGCGAGACGAGCGGCCGAGCCGAGAAGCGCGGCGATGCGGACCCCGCGGTTTCACGTGAAACGGCTACGAGAGAAGCCGTCGGCACCCGGTGCGGATCGGCCGCCGGATCGTTTGAAGAACGGGCCCGCAGACACCCGAGGTTATCCACAGCAGTTGTCCACAGGCACTCCCCGTTTCACGTGAAACGAAGCGAGGAAACCCTTGCTGAGCAGTGCATAACGCGCTGTGCTGGTGATCTCGGCAGCCTGTGGACAACGTGGTGGACAACCGGTGGGCGGCCAGTGGAACAGGTAGGGACAGGCGTCGCCAACTCGGTTAGGGTCAGCGTCGTGCCGGACACCCCTCCCTCAGTTCCCGACTTCACCCAGTGGCCGTCCTTCCCCTTCGAGGGCGATCTCCGCGTCAAGCAGCTCGACGAACCCGTACCGTTCGAACCTCCCCGCCGTGGCGAGGCGGACCGGGAGTGCACCGCCTGCAACGCGCCCGACGAGGCGTACATCTGGGTCGGTGAGCGGTGGCGCGTCCGCGCCATGGACCGGCCCACCGGCCTGCCGATGGTCCTGATCCTGGAGTCCCGTTCCCACCTGGATCTGGGCGACCTGCCGAACCTGCTCGCCGCCGAGCTGGGCGTGATGACCGTCCGCCTGGAGCGGGCCGTGCGTTCGCTCGACGGGGTGGCCCGGGTCCACGTGAACCGGTGGGGCGACGGGTCGGCGCACCTGCACCTGTGGTTCCTGGCGCGGCCGTACGGGCGGCTGCAACTGCGGGGCACGTTCCTGTCGCTGTGGGACTCGATCCTGCCGCCGATCTCCGAGGACCAGTGGCGGGAGAACCTCGCCATGGTGGCCGCGTGGCTCGCCGAGTTCGGTGGTCGTCCGTTGGCCGAGCCGCCGCGCATCCAATGGCAGGCGCCGTCGAGTCTCTCCGCGACCTCCCCTGCGAACGCCGCTGAGGAGCCCGAGGAGGAGCCCGTCTCGGTGATCGAGGCAGCGGACGAGATCCCCGAGTCCGACGCGGCAGTGGACGTCTCAGACCCCTCGGCGGGCCTGTCGGAGGCCGACCCGGCACCGCAGACCGGCTCGGTGCCGGTATCCGCGCCGGGTAGCGCACCGACGAGCGAAGGCGACGACGAGTCGGGGGACGAGAGCGGAGACGAGAGCGGCCGGCCCGACGCGGTGCGTACCCGGGAGAGCTGAGGTCAGCGGCGGGCGGCGGCCCGGGTCACGAGCGTGCCGAGAACCCGGCCGAAGTCCAGCCCGGCCGCCTGGATCGCCAGCGGCAGGAGCGACGTCTCGGTCATGCCCGGGGAGACGTTCACCTCCAGCACGTGCGGGTCGCCGCCGGCGTCGACGATCAGGTCGACCCGGGACACGTCGCGCAGCCCGAGCGCGGTGTGCGCCGCGAGCGCCACCTCGGTCACCCGGGCGGTCGTCGCGGCGTCGAGCCGGGCGGGCGCGTGCCAGGTGGTACGCCCGGCGGTGTAGCGGGCCGCGTAGTCGTAGACGCCGTTGCGCGGCACGATCTCGACCGGGGGCAGGGCCTGCGGTCCCTTGCCGAGGTCGAGCACGGAGACCGCCACGTCCATCCCGGGTACGTAGCGTTCCACGAGCGCGGTCTGGTCGTACGCGAAACAACCCACCATGGCGGCCGGCAGCGACGCCGCCTCCCGGACCACGGCGGCGCCCAGTCCGGAACCGCCCTGCGCCGGCTTGACCATCAGCGGCAGCCCGAGGCGGTCGACGATGCGGTCCAGGACGGCCACCGCGCCCAGTTCGGAGAAGCGGTCGTGCGGCAGCGCCACCCAGTCGGGCGTGGGGATGCCCGCCTCGCGCAGCACCGCCTTGGCGGACGGCTTGTCCCAGGCGAGGCGGGACGACCGGGCGTCGCAGCCGACGTAGGGCACGTCCCAGAGGTCGAGGACGCCGCGCAGCGAGCCGTCCTCGCCGGTGGCGCCGTGCAGGGCGATCACCACCGCGTCCGGCGGGTCGGCGGTCAGGGCGGGCAGCAGCGCCACGTCCGCGTCGCGCAGTTCCGCCTCGACGCCCACCGCGCGCAGCGCGTCGAGCACCCGGCGGCCCGACCGCAGTGAGACGTCCCGCTCGTAGGAGAGGCCGCCCGCGAGTACGAGCACGTGCAGCTCGTCGGCGGCGGATCCGGTCACGGGAGGCGGTGCGGCGGGGCTGTCGGACATGCGGGCATCATGCCAAGTCGGGGCCGGGCGCGTCCGAGCCGCCCTGGCGGCGGCGCGGTCCGGCACCGCCGACCGCGCCGAAGACCTTGCGCATGGCGATCTCCTGCTCCATCACCCCGGCCAGCCGGCGGACGCCCTCGCGGATCCGCTCCGGCGTCGGGAAGGAGAAGTTGAGTCGCATGTTCCCGGCGCCGGTACCGTCGGCGTAGAAGCCGGTCCCCGGCACGTACGCGACGCGGGCGGCCACTGCCCGCGGCATCATCGCCTTGGAGTCGAGCCCGTCGGGCAGCGTCGCCCAGACGAACAGGCCGCCTTGCGGCCTGGTCCAGGTGGTGCCCTCGGGCATCAGGTCGGCCATCGCGTCGAGCAGCGCGTCCCGGCGCTCACGGTAGATCTCGCGGTAGACCTTGAGCTGCTGCCGCCAGGGCATGGTGCCGAGGTACGTCGAGACGGCCGACTGCGCGTAGGCGCTCGGGCAGAGGATCTGCGCCTCGCTGGCGATGACCAGCTTGTCGCGGACCGCGTGCGGGGCCAGGATCCAGCCCACCCGCAGGCCCGGCGCGAACGTCTTGGAGAACGTGCTCAGATAGAAGACGCCGTGGCGCCGCCGGGCCCGCAGCGGCCGGGGCGCCTCGCCGGAGAAACCGAGCTGACCGTACGGGTCGTCCTCCACCACGAGCAGCCCGGCGCGCTCGCAGATGTCGAGCACCCGCTCGCGCCGCTCCTCGCTCAGCGTCACGCCGGCGGGGTTCTGGTAGGTGGGGATGGTGTAGAGGAACTTCACCCGGCGGCCCGCCCGGGCCAGGTCGGCGATGGCCGTCTCCAGCGCCTCCGGGATGAGCCCCTCGTCGTCCATCGGCACGTGGGCCACCTGGGCCTGGGCGGCCTGGAACACCCCGAGTGCGCCGACGTACGTCGGGCCCTCGGCGAGCACCACGTCACCCGGGTCCAGGAAGAGACGGGCCACCAGGTCGAGGGCCTGCTGGCCGCCGACCGTGACCACCACGTCCTCCGGTGAGGCGCCGCAGGAGGCGTCGATCCCGGACAGGGACATCACCTCGCAGATCCGCTCGCGCAGCTCGGGGGCACCCTGGCCGACGCCGTACTGGAGGGTGGTGGCGCCGTGCTCGGAGCCGAGCCGGCCGAGCATCTCGCCTACCGCGTCGAGCGGCAGCGCCGCGATGTAGGGGGCCCCGCCGGCGAGCGAGACGACCTCCGGCCGGTTGGCCACCGCGAAGAGTGCCCGGATCTCCGAGGCGGTCATCCCGCGGACGCGCCGGGCGTACCGGTCGGTGTAGTCGTCGAGCGTCGTGCCGGTCATGGACATCACCTCGATCGGGTGTCGGCGGGGCTGCCGCCCGGTGTGGTACCCGCGATGCCGACATCCATTGGCGGCGGGGGCCGGTTGGTCGATCGTAGTCCCCGGTGACGGTCGCGGCACCGGCCGTGTGGACACGTCCACATCCCGGACCCGCCGTCGGCCGTCCGGGCGGGGGTTCGCGCGTTCCCTCCCGTACCGCCGGACAGGGGCGTACGATCGCTCGTCGGGAGCAGGAGGGCGCGGGACTCACCGGCGCTCCGAGCCTAGTGGTGGGGTGCGCTCATGTCGCGACGTCTGGTCAGCCTGACCCTGGACACGCTGGAGGACCTGCCTCGATCCTGCCGGAGCTGCGTCTACTGGGAGCTGGATCCGGTCTCCGCGGAACGGGCCTGCGCAGCCGGTGACCCGGGCCTGGAGAAGGAGGCGTGGGTCTCCCAGACGTTGCTGGAGTGGGGTTCCTGCGGCAAGCTCGTCTACGTCGACGGCATGCCGGCCGGTTTCGTCATGTACGCCCCGCCGGCGTACGTCCCGCGCTCGATGGCGTTTCCCACCTCGCCGGTCTCGGCGGACGCGGCGCTGCTGATGACGGCGCACGTGGTGCCCGCCTTCGCCGACGGCGGCCTGGGCCGGATGCTGGTGCAGGGCGTGGCCCGCGACCTGACCAAGCGCGGCATCAAGGCGATCGAGGCGTTCGGCGACGCCAAGTTCGGCGACGACGCGGACGACCCGGCGCGCGCGTGCGTCGCGCCCGCCGACTTCTTCCTCTCGGTGGGCTTCAAGACGGTCCGGCCGCACCCGCGCTACCCGCGCCTGCGGCTGGAGCTGCGGACGGCGCTGAGCTGGAAGTCGGACGTGGAGTACGCGCTGGAGAAGCTGCTCGGCTCGATGAGCCCGGAGACGCTGCTGCGACCGGTCCGCCCGGCGCCCGCCACCCGCTCGACGAGCTGAGCCGCGGGTCAGTCGACGACGGTGCCGGCGGCCACGATCGCCCGCAGTTCGCTCACGTCGATCGAGCCGGTCGGCACGTCCCGCTCGATCGGCAGGTACATCCGCTGCACCCCGGCCACGATGGCCTCGACCACCCGGTCCCGGAAACGCGGGTCGACGAGCCGTCCCCTGTCGTCCGGTGAGGTGAGGTAGCCGACCTCGACGCGTACCGCGGGCATCCGGGTGAGGCGGAGCAGCTCCCACGCCTTGGCGTGGGTACGGCAGTCGCGCAGCCCGGTGCGGGCCACGATCTCCCGCTGCACGAGCCCGGCCAGGCGCTCGCCGGTCGCCGACGTGACGCCGTTGTCGGTGCCGTAGTGGTAGGTCGCCACCCCCTCGGCCTCCGGGTTGGCGTGCCCGTCGGTGTGCAGGGAGATGAACACGTCGGCGCCGAGGGAGTTGGCGAGCTGGGCCCGGTCCGCGTCCGGCAGGCACGCGCCGGGCGACGGGCCCCGGGTGAGCTGCACCCGTACGCCCGCGGCGGCGAGCCGCCCCTCCAGCCGGCTGGCGAGGTCGTGCACGAGGTCCGCCTCGGTCCAGCGCAGCGTGCCGTCGGGCACCACCACGCCCGGGTCGGTGCCGCCGTGCCCCGGGTCGATCACCACGGTCCGCCCGACGAGCGTCGGACCGGCCTGCCGGATGGCGTCGGACTCGCGCAGCCACTGCGGGCGCCCGCCGACCACCTTGCGGCCGAGGCGGCGCAGCGCGTTGACTGTGTGCGGCCCGCACGAGCCGTCCGGTTTCAGGCCCATCTCCCGCTGGAACTGCGCCACCGCGCGGGAGGTACGGATGCCGTAGATGGCGTCGGCGCGGCCCACGTCGTACCCCATCTCCAGCAGCCGTTCCTGGAGCGAGCGGACGTCCTCGCCGGTCAGCGGCTCGGGCACGGCGTGGTACAGCGCGCGGGCGCCGAACCGCCAGCGGGCCGCGTCGAGCGCCCGCCACGTCTCGGCGCCGACCCGCCCGTCGACGCTGAGGCCGCGGGACTGCTGGAAGGCCCGTACCGCGCGTTCGGTCTGGGCGTCGTAGTCGTCACCCGCGGCCTCGGCGGGGAGAAGCTCCAAGCCGGCGAGGACGGTACGGATCTCGGCCACCGCCGGTCCCTGGTCACCGGGTCGGATCGGACGCACGACGACCCCCTCTGCACGGACGTTGGCGGACCGGAACTCCGACGGATGCTTACGGAGCGTACCGTGGCCGATACCCGACGGGTTCGCGTTCATGCAGGTCAGGAAAGCCGGAACCCCCGCCACCGGGGGTGGTGACGGGGGTTGCGGCGGTGTCGGTACGGCTCAGAGCGCCGACTCGATGAGCTTGACCAGTTCGCCCTTCGGCTTGGCGCCGGCGATCGACTGCACCGGCTGGCCGTTCTTGAAGATGGTCAGCGTCGGCACCGACATGATCCGGTAGGCGCGGGCCGTCTCCGGGTTCTCGTCGATGTTGAGCTTGACGATGGTGACCTGGTCCTTCATCTCGCCCGCGATCTCCTCCAGCAGCGGCGAGACCTTGCGGCAGGGGCCGCACCACTCCGCCCAGAAGTCGACCAGAACCGGCTTGTCGGACTGCAGCACGTCACTGACGAAGCTGGCGTCCGTGACCGCCTTGGTTGCTCCCACTATGAACTCTCCTCCTCCGAACCTTGCTCGTGGAACTCTCAGCCCTGGATGGTGGCGATGAACCGCTCGGCGTCCAGCGCGGCGGCGCAGCCGGTGCCGGCCGCCGTGATGGCCTGCCGGTAGGTGTGGTCGACGACGTCGCCCGCCGCGAACACACCGGGCACGCTGGTACGGGTACTGGGGGCCTCCACCTTCACGTACCCCTCGTCGTCCAGCTCCACCTGACCGCGGAACAGCTCGCTGCGCGGGTCGTGCCCGATCGCCACGAACACGCCCGTGACGTCGAGCACCTTGCTCTCGCCGGTGTGCACGTTGCGCACCCGTACGCCGTTGACCTTGCCGTCGTCGCCGAGGATCTCCTCGACCACGGAGTTCCACTCGACCTTGATCTTCTCGTTGCCCAGCGCCCGGTCCGCCATGATCTTGCTGGCGCGGAACGAGTCGCGGCGATGGATGATCGTCACCGACTCGGCGAACCGGGTGAGGAAGCTCGCCTCCTCCATCGCCGAGTCGCCGCCGCCGACCACCACGATGTGCTGGTTGCGGAAGAAGAAGCCGTCACACGTGGCACAGGACGACACGCCGTGGCCGAGGTATTCCTGCTCGCCCGGCACACCCAGCGGACGCCAGGCCGAACCGGTGGAGAGGATGACGGCGCGGGCGCGGTAGGTGGTCTCGCCCACCCACACGGTGCTCACCGCGTCGGAGCCGATCTCGCCGGTGTCCTTCAGCTCGACCCGCGTCACGTCGTCGGTGAGGAACTCGGCGCCGAAGCGCTCGGCCTGCTTGCGCATGTTGTCCATCAGCTCGGGGCCGAGGATGCCGTCCGCGAAGCCGGGGAAGTTCTCCACCTCGGTGGTGGTCATCAGCGCGCCACCCGACTGCACGCCCTCGATCACCAGGGGCTTCAGGTTGGCGCGGGCGGCGTAGACCGCCGCCGTGTAGCCGGCCGGACCGGAGCCGATGATGATCAGGTTGCGGACCTCGTCCACTGCCGTCTCCCGATGTGTGTGTTCGTCACCGGCCGCACCGATGTCGATCCCGAGTGCCGACGGCTCAGGGGGCGCCGGCGCCTGACTTGCAGAACGTCATCGTACGAAGCGGGGATTCCCGAGCCGGTCATCCGGTGGGTCAGGTCACGTGGCGGGACAAGCGTCGGGACCGCGTTTTCACCCTACCCGCGTCCGGAACCGCGTGTCCGCGCCGGACCCGGGTACCCCGCACTCCGGCCCGCTCACCCAGCCCCACCGGGCGCCGGCCGCGTCCGCGAACGTCACCACGAGCGCCGGAGCGCCCTGGAAGCGGGCGTAGTCGACCATGTTCACGGTGAGCGGCCCGGCGCCGTGCTCGGCCCCGATCGCGGTGAGGCACGCGGCGAGCGTCTCCGGCCGGGTCAGCCGGTCCAGCCCGCCGAGGGCGCTGAGGCGCTGATCCTCGCGGAACAGGGGCGTCTCCGCGCCGTCCTTCGCCGCGCCCGACGGCCCGGCCATGTCCCCCGGGATCGGCTTCGCTCCGGTGGGCGCCCGGTCGGCGGCGAGGCGTTCCGGTGTCCAGTCGGTGCCGCTGCGCACTGCCGGTCCGGTGGTCCGGTACGGCGCGGCCGCCATCGGCGCCGCCTCCCCGCCCGCTCGGTCAGCCGTGCCGACACCGCCGCCGCCCGAGTCGGCCATCCGGCCCACACCGAGCCCCACCGCGGCGACCGAGGCCGCGGCCAGCGCCACCGGCCCGGCGATCCGGGCCCAGCGCCGGGGGCGACGGCCGGGGCCGCTGTGCCGGTCGGGACGGGGTGCCGTGCCGGGTGGCCGGCTCGCGCCGCCGGGCTGCGCCGGCACGAGCGGCGTACCGTCGCGCAGCGCGGGACCGGCCCCGGCGAGCGCCGCGGTGATCCGGTCGGCCACCGCCTGCGGCATCTCCGGCGCGGGGCCCGCGGCCCAGCCGGCCAGATCGGCGCCGGCCAGGTCGACCGCCTCGGCGAGATTCGCGTACGCGGCACGCCACGCCGGGTCCTGCTGGACCAGCCGGGCCACTGTCGCCTGCTCGGGGGTGCCGTCCAGCGCCCCGCCGAGGTAGTCGGCGAGCAGGTCGTGGTCGACCTCGCTGAACTCCCGGGAAGTCACGGCTCCTCCTGGCTGACGGCCTGCCGGGAAGCTCCCGACGAGGATCCGACGCCCTCGGGGCGCCTGCGGTTCCCGGAGGTGAGCCGCGGCACGTCCTCGGCCGGTGCGTCGGTGCCGGTCCGCAGGTGCCCGAGCAGGACGGCGAGGCGGGCCCGGCCCCTGGCGCACCGGCTCTTCACAGTTCCCTCGGCGACGCCGAGCATGGCGGCGACCTCGGCCACCGGGTAGCCCTGCACGTCGACCAGGACCAGCGCGGCCCGCTGCTCGGCGGGCAGTGCGGCGAGCGCCTGCCGGACCACCAGCGCGGTGTCGTGGTCGCGGGCCGGCGCGGCCGGTTCCGTGCCGCCGGTGTGCCGGCCGGGTTCGCCGTCGGTGTGCACGCCGTCCGGCAACGGGACCGTGGCGTGGGTCTGCCGCCGCCGGATCCGGTCCAGGCAGGCGTTCACCACGATGCGGTGCAGCCAGGTGGTGACCGCCGAGTCGCCCCGGAACCGGGCCGCCGCGCGGTGCGCCGACAGCATGGCGTCCTGGAGGGCGTCGGCGGCCTCCTCGCGGTCGCCGATCGTCCGCAGCGCGACCGCCCAGAGGCGGTCCCGGTGCCGTTGGAACAGCTCGGTGAAGGCGTCCCGGTCGCCGGCCGCGTGCGCACGCAGCAGCTCCAGGTCGGAGCGGCCGGGTGGCACGCCGTCGCGTTCCGCCATCACCACATCCGGTGGAGGTGGCGCGGCGGGTACGGCGGCCGGGTCACGAGCCCTGGACCACGATCTCCTGGACGCCGAGCTTCCAGCTGTTGCCGCTGTCCTTCGCCGGCAGCTTGGTGATCCAGAACAGCAGGTACTGGTACTTCTGGTCCGGCTCGAAGGCGTTGAAGATCATCTTGGTGCCGCCGTCCTCGTTCGGCGGCCCGACCACCGTGGAGTACGCGTTCACGAGCTGCTTGTCGCCGGAGGAGCTGGACGGGAAGTCGCCACGGGCGCCGGTGCGCAGCTCGACGGTGGCGCCGGTGGCCGACAGCGTGGCCTCCAGCTGCTTGACCGTGTGCGGGGCGCCCAGGTCGATCCAGACGCCCATGCCCTTCTTGAGGCCGCCGAACTTGGCGTTGTTGCGGTAGCTGTTGGTCTCCCAGCCCTCGTCGTCGTTGCCGTCGATCACCTTCTCGGCGTTGCGCACCTCAGCGCGGTCGCCGTCCGGGTCGATGATCCGTACGTCCTGGATGGTGAGCTTGCGGACCTGTGCGGCGGGCTCGGCGCCACCCCCGGTGGCCGGCGCGCTGTTAGACGGCTGGGCGACCGGCTCCTTGTCGCCGTCGTCGCCGCCACCGAGTGCGTTGATGCCGATGAGCAGCCCGACCAGGGCGACCGCCAGCAGGCCGGCGATGCCGATGGCGACCTTGCGGCCACCGGCCGCGGCCAGCGGGGAGGGCTCCTCGCCGGGGTCGGCGGTGAAGCGCAGCGGGCCGGCCTGCTCCAGGAACTGCTCGTCGGCGGGGATGTCGAGCCGGCTCAGCTCGGCGGCCAGCACGTCCGACGACGGCGGGGGGATCTCCGGGTCGAGTAGGTCCATGGTCAGGTCGTCGAGGTAGGCCGGCACCCCGGCGCGCATCTGCCGGGGCGCGGCGATGGCGCCGCCGGCGTCCCGGACGGCGTCCGGCAGGGCGGCGCGGCCGTGCCCGGCGGTGGCGCCGTGCAGCGGGGCCTCGCCGTGCGGCCAGTGCCCGGTCAGGGCGAAGTAGAGCACCCCGCCGACCGCGCGCAGGTCGTTCTCCTGGCTGTCCGCGCCGTCGGTACGCGCGTCGGCGAGCACCACCCGGCCGTCGTCGCTGATCATGACGGTGCCGGGGTGGAGGTTGCCGTGCACCATGCCGGTGGCGTGCACGGCGGCGAGGGCGCTGGCGACGGCGTTGCCGATCGCGGTGGCCCGGGCCGGGTCCAGCGGCCCGTCGGCGGCGACCATTTCGCGCAGCGACTGCCCGTCGACCCACTCGCGGACCACGTAGGCCCGGTCGTCCTCGTCGATCGCGTCGTAGACGCCGACCAGGTTGGGGTGGATGACGCGGCTCGCGGCGACCGCGGCCTGAAGCATCTCGGTGGCGGAGTCGCCACCCGGGTAGCGGAGGACCACGGCGACGGGACGGCGGAGCACCACGTCGACACCGCGCCAGACCAACCGGCCCGCGCTGTCGTTGTTGATGTGCTCGACCAGTTCGTACCGCTCCGCGAGCAGCTCACCGACCGTGGGAGCACCGAAGGTCACGACCGCAGGAGAGGTCTCCTCCGCTTCCTGACCCTCGCCGACCTGGGTCACCCGTCCTCCCTCGGTGATCGCGTCGATCGATGGACCCGTGCTGCTGGGCATGTGGCTTCCCGCTCTGCCTTCGGTGGAACGGCCGCGGTGTCGACACCCGCGTCGATCCCGGTCGTACCCGTCGAGAGCGACCTTACCCGGGATGCCCGGTTCTCCGACATGTCATCTTCCCGCTGTGACCGGCCGGAAGGCCAGTCGCCGCGGGCCCCGACCGGCTCGCCCGCCCACCCGGCGGGCGAGCCGGACACGCACCGCCAATCTAGAGGTTGACGGCAAGGAGGCGGCACAGGGGCGTACCGGTGCGGCGGCGGGGAGGTTTTCCCCGCCCCGGCCTGCGCTCCCTCGTCCGTACGGTTGGTTGTCCACAGGCCGAGAGGCCCAGTGGACGGCGGAATTCCAAGTTATCCACAGCCGTATCCCCAGCCTGGTGATCCTCGTTCACCGTCGGTCACCGAGCGGGTCAACGCCCGAGGCGCCGCCGGACCATCCCGACCACCTCGGTGATCTCGCCGATCCGCAGCACCATGGCGAGCCCGAGGTAGGTCGCGCCGATCGCCGCGCCGCCGATCACCAACTGGACCGCCGCGGCGAGCCAGCTCAGGCTCTCCGGGTCGCCGGGGAGCACCGCGACCACGAGCAGGCCGACGACCGCCGCGCCGAGCGCCGCCACGACCACCCGGCCGAGCGTCCGCATGATCCCGCCCAGTCCGATCCGGCCCACCCGGGGCCGCAGCAGCATCGCCGAGATGATCGCCGCCGCCAGGTACGACACGGCGTTGCCGAGCATCATCCCGGCCGCCGCGAACGTGTTCGAGAAGAGCAGGAACAGGCCCACCTGGAGCAGCACGCGCAGCGCCACCACCGGGATGTTGATCAGAGCGGGGGTACGGGTGTCCGGCAGCGCGTAGAACGCGAAGGTGAAGAGCTGGCTCACCGCGAACGGCACCAGGCCGAGCGCCGCCACCAGCAGCACCGTCGACGTGGCCACCGCGTTGTCGCCGGTGAACGCGCCGTACCGGAACACCACCACCGAGATCGGCGCGGCCAGCACCGCGTAGCAGACCGCGATGGGTGCGAGCACCGCGGTGACCATCCGGGTGCCCCGGGACAGGTCGGCGGTGACGTCGCGGAACCGGTTCTCGGCCGCCGCCGCGCTCATCCGGGGCATCAGCGCGGTGATGATCGAGACCGCGATGATGCCGTGCGCCATCATCAGCAGCAGGAACACGTTGTTGTAGATCAGCAGGCCGGCGTTCTCGCCGTCCCCGCCGGCGGCCCGGTTGAGCAGGTTGACCACCACGAAGAGGCCGAGCTGGTTGACCGCGACGTAGCAGAACATCCAGGCGCCGAGCCGGGCCAGCTCGCGCAGCCCCAGCTCGCGGAAGTCGAACCGCGCCTTCCACCGGAAGCCGACCTTGCGCAGCGCGGGCAGCAGGCCGACCGCCTGCACCGCCACGCCCAGCAGCGTGCCGCCGCCGACCAGCAGGATCCGGTCCCAGCCCACCTCCTCGGGCCGGAGGCCGGTCGCGCCGAAGACGACGATGTACAGGCCGAACGTGCCGATCGAGACGAGGTTGTTGAGGATCGGCGCCCACATCGGGGCGGCGAAGTGCCCCCTGGTGTTCAGCACCGCGGCGATCAGCGCGCTGATGCCGGTGAAGAACAGCATCGGCAGCATCAGGTACGACAGCCGGGTGACGAGCGTGGTGTACGCCGGATCGTCGCCGCCGGCCGCGTACACGGCGGTCAGCACCGGGGCCAGCAGCACCGCGATCAGCGCGGTCGCTGCCAGCGCCAGCACCGCGAGGGTCAGCAGGCGCTGCGCGTACGCCTCGCCCCGGTCCGCGTCGATCTTGCGGCGGCGCACCAGCACCGGCACCAGGACGCTCGTCAGCACGCCGCCGAGCAGGAACTCGTACACCTGGTTGGGCAGGAACTGGGCGGTGGTGAACGCGTCGCCGACCATCGTGCCGAGCGCGGCGCCGATCATCAGGTTGCGGATGAACCCCGTACCCCGGCTCACCAGGCTGCCGATCGCCATCACCGCGCTGTTCGCCGCGGCGCTGGTCTCGGCGACCACCTCCTGCGGCGGTGCGACGGCCTCGACGCCGGGCTGGTTCAGCGGCTCGGCCGAGATGAAGGTGGCGCCGTCGTCCGGCGGCAGGCCGCCGCCGTGCGCGTTCGCGCTGCGGTAGAGCCCGCCGCTCATCTGCCAGCCTCCAGGGGGTACGTGGCGATCGGGCCCGGCCGGCCCCGCCCAACCGGAACCTTAGTCAACCCGGACCCGTTACCCGCGCCCGGCGCGGTCGATCCACCTCCGGCCCGATAGGCTGGCGATCCCATGTCCGAAGCCTCCGCCTCCCACGCCGCCGACCGCCGCGAACTGACCGCCGCGCAGCGCAACGCCGTCGCCGAACTGCTCCGAGTCTCACCGGTCGCCGACGAGCTGGGCCGGCGCTTCGCCCGGGCCGGTCACGAACTGCACCTGGTGGGCGGATCCGTCCGCGACGCGCTGCTCGGACGGCTCGGCAACGACCTCGACTTCTGCACCGACGCCCACCCGGACGAGACCATCAAGGTCATCCGCGGCTGGGCCGAGTCGATCTGGGAGACCGGACGCGAGTTCGGCACCATCGCCTGCCAGCGAGACGGCCTCAACCTGGAGATCACCACCTTCCGGGCGGAGGTCTACGACCAGGTCAGCCGCAACCCGGTGGTGCAGTACGGCACCAGCCTGACCGAGGACCTCAAGCGCCGCGACTTCACCGTCAACGCGATGGCGGTCAGCCTGCCCGACCACCGGTTCACCGACCCGTACGGCGGGCTGGCCGACCTGGCCGCAAAGATCATCCGTACCCCCGGGACGCCGCAGGAGTCGTTCCGCGACGACCCGCTGCGGATGCTGCGCGCGGCCCGGTTCGCCGCCCAGCTCCGCTTCGCCGTCCACCCGGACGTCCGGGCCGCGATGACCGAGATGGCCGGCGACCTGGACCGGATCACCGCCGAGCGGATCCGGGACGAGTTCACCAAGTTGCTCTGCGGCGCCGACCCGATCACCGGGCTGCGCCTGCTCGTCGACACCGGGCTGGCCGAGCGCTTCCTGCCCGAGCTGACCGGCCTGAAGCTCACCATCGACGAGCACGCCCAGCACAAGGACGTCTACGAGCACACGCTCACAGTGGTCAGCAACGCCATGTCGCTGGAGTCCGACGGCTGCGACTTCGTGCTGCGGATGGCCGCGCTCATGCACGACGTCGGCAAGCCGGCCACCAAGGCGGTCGGCGCGGACGGCCGGGTCAGCTTCCACCACCACGAGGTGGTCGGCGCCCGGCTGACCAAGAACCGGATGAAGGCGATGCGCTACTCCAAGGAGATCACCTCCCAGGTGGTCAAGCTGGTCGGGCTGCACCTGCGCTTCTACGGGTACGGCCGGGGCGAGTGGACCGACTCGGCGGTGCGCCGGTACGTCACCGACGCCGGCGACCTGTTGTCCCGGCTGCACAAGCTGACCCGTTCCGACTGCACCACCCGCAACCGGCGCAAGGCGGCCCAGCTCGCGGCCGACTACGACGCGCTGGAGGAGCGGATCGCCCGGATCGCCGCCGAGGAGGACCTGGCCCGGGTCCGTCCCGACCTGGACGGCAACGCGATCATGGAGCTGCTCGGCGTACCGCCGGGGCCGGTGGTCGGCCGGGCCTGGCAGCACCTCAAGGAGCTGCGCCTGGAGCGCGGGCCGCTGGACCGCGACGAGGCCGAGGCGGAGCTGCTGCGCTGGGCGCGCGACGAGGGCATCACCGGCTGAGCCCTCGGCGTCCGGGATCTGACGACGATACGGCGGCGTGTCGACCGAACGGTTGACCCGTTCCGGTCGATGTCTCCCGCATGATGAGCATCGGCAGCCGCCGGATCGACAGATGCGGCTGTGCTGATCTCATCCGCCCGTCTGCTCCGGACGGTCGCTGGACACGGGGAGTCAATTCGTGACACGTCACGGCGGCCTGCGCCGCTCCGCGCTCGTGGGGCTGGCCCTCACAAGCGCCACCTCCATCCTCTGCGCCACAGTCGCCGGGCCGGCCCTCGCCGACCCGAAGCGACCGCCGATCAGTGGCGCCGGCACGGCCGAGGCGGTGCCCGGCCGCTACATCGTGGTCCTCAAGAAGGGCAAGACCACCCCGGCCAAGGTGAAGTCTGCCGCGTCCGCGCTGGCCGGCGAGCACGGCGGCACCGTCCGCCGGGTCTTCGGCAAGGCCCTGAACGGCTATTCGGCCACGATGGACGCCCGGCAGGCCGCGCGGCTCGCCGCCGACCCGGACGTCGAGTACGTCCAGCAGGTCCAGCGCTGGAGTACCGCCGGCACCCAGACCACTCCGCCGTGGGGCCTGGACCGGATCGACCAGCTCAAGACCCGGACCGACGGCAAGTACACCTATCCGTCGACCGGCGCCGGGGTGACCGCGTACGTGATCGACACCGGCATCGACATCGACCACCAGGATTTCGGCGGGCGCGCCCGCAACGGCTACGACGCGGTCGAGCAGGACGACGTCGCGCAGGACTGCGACGGGCACGGCACGCACGTGGCGGGCACGATCGGCGGTACGACGTACGGCGTCGCCAAGGCCGTCGACCTGGTCGCCGTCCGGGTCCTCGACTGCTCCGGCAGCGGCGACACCGAGCAGGTGATCGCCGGCATCGAGTGGGTCACCGCCAACGCCACCGGGCCGTCCGTGGCGAACATGAGCCTCGGCGTCGACCGCGTCGACCAGGCCGTCAACGACGCGGTCACCCGTTCGATCGCGTCCGGCATCACCTACGCGGTCGCCGCCGGCAACAGCATGCAGGACGCCTGCGGTTCCTCGCCGGCGAGCGTGCCCGCCGCCATCACCGTCGGCGCCACCGACCGGGTCGACATGCGCGCCTGGTTCTCCAACTACGGCCGCTGCCTGGACCTGTTCGCCCCCGGCACCGGCATCGTCTCGGCCAAGGCCGGCAGCAGCGCCGGCACGGAGTCGATGAGCGGCACCTCGATGGCGTCCCCGCACGTGGCGGGCGCCGCCGCGCTGCTGCTGGAGGAGCACCCGGGCTGGTCGCCGCAGCAGGTGCGCGACTCGGTCGTGACCACCGGCATCGGCGGCGCGGTGCACGACATCATGGGCTCCACCGACCGGCTGCTGCACATCGGCTCGGCCGCGACGGCCCGCGGCTCGTACGGGCTCAAGGCCCGGGTCAACGGCCGCTACGTCACCGCGGAGAGCGCCGGGACGAAGCCGCTGATCGCCCGGGGCACGGCCATCGGCGCCTGGGAGAAGTACGACGTGGTCGACGCCGGCGGAGGCCTGTTCGGCCTGCGGGCGCGGGTCACGAACAAGTTCGTCACGGCGGAGAGCGCCGGGGCGAAGCCGCTGATCGCCCGCTCGGCCACCATCGGCGCGTGGGAGAAGTTCCAGATCGTCGACAACACCGACGGCACGATCAGCCTGAAGGCGGCGATCAACGGCAAGTACGTCACCGCGCCGAGCGCCACCTCCCCGCTGATCGCCAGCAAGACCGCGATCGGCACCGCCGAGAAGTTCGACTTCGACGCCCCGGCGCCCCTCGTGAGCATCAAGTCGGTGGCCAGTGGCAAGTTCGTCACGGCGGAGAGCGCCGGGGCGAAGCCGCTGATCGCCCGCTCGGCGACCGTCGGCGCCTGGGAGAAGTACGAGCTGGTGAACGTCGGTGACGGCTACGGCACCTTCGGCCTGAAGGCCCAGATCAACGGCAAGTTCGTCACGGCGGAGAGCGCCGGGGCGAAGCCGCTGATCGCCCGGGGCGCCTCGATCGGCGCGTGGGAGGGGATGTCGTTCCTCGACTACAACGCCGACGGCTCGGTCTACCTGTACGCGAACATCAACGAGAAGGCGGTCACCGCCGGCAGCGCCGGCACCAGCCAGCTCATCGCCGGCCGGACCATCGACTGGAACAGCCCGACCCTCGGCCTGGGCGCCGGCGAGAAGTTCGTCGTCGCCGTGCTCTGACCCGTACCACCGCACGACGCCCGCCGGCTCCCCGAGGGGAACCGGCGGGCGTCGTCGTCACGGGGCGACGGTGCTGCCGTCCACTGTGGTCTTGCCGTTGTGCTGGGCGCTGCTGCCCAGCCGCGCCAGCAGGCCGGCCAGGTCGATGCCGGTCAGGTCGCTGCCGAGCTGGAGGCCCTGGGCGACGTTTCCGGCCACCGACTTGGTCAGCGACGACGCGCCGTCGGTGGAGATCACCGTCATCTTGTCGATCGCGCCGATCGGGGCGCTGGCCGCGCCGACGACCTCGGGCAGCACCTTGACCAGCAGGTCCAGCACGGCCGCCTCGCCGTACGCGGCGAACGCCTCGGCCTTGCGGGCCATCGCGTCGGCCTCGGCCTGCCCCTTGGCGAGGATGGCCGCGGCCTCGGCCTGGCCCTCCCGCTCGACCGCCTCGGCGATCGCGGAACGGCGACGCTGCTCGGCCTCACCCTCCTTGGCGCCCTCGATCGCGTTCGCCTCGGCCAGCGCGGCCCGGCGGGCCCGCTCGCCCTCACCGGTGAGGCGGGCCTGCTCGGCGGAGGCCTGCGCGGCAGCGATGGTGGCCTGCCGCTGCGCGTCGGCGTTGAGCACCGCCGCGTTGCGGTTCGCCTCGGCCTCCTGCTCCACCTTGTACCGGGCGGCGTCGGCCGGCTTGCGCACCTCGGTGTCGAGCTGGCGCTGCTTCAGTTCGGCGTTGCGCTCGGCCACCTTCTGCTGCTCGGAGAGGATCGCCTGGTCCCGCTCGGCCTGCGCGAGCGGCCCGGCCGCTGCCGACTTCGCCTTGGCCGCGTCGATCTCGGCCTGGATGCCGGCCTGCTTGAGCGCCAGGTTCCGGTTCGCCTCGGCGATCGCCTCCTCGGCGAGCAGCCGCTCCTGCTCGGCCTGCTGGCGGGCCCGCGCCTCGGCGATGGCCGCGTCCTTGAGCACCCGGGCCGCCTCCGGCCGCCCCAGGTCCTGGAGGTAGGAGCCCTCGGCCAGGATGTCCTGGAGCTGGAAGGTGTCCAGCACCAGGCCCTGGTTGGTCATCGAGTGCTCGGCCTCCTCGGCGACCGCGCTGGCGAACGCCGCCCGGTCCCGGATGATCTCCTCGACGGTGAGCCGCCCGACGATCGAGCGGAGCGCGCCGGCCAGCACCTCGCGGGTGAAGTTGTCGATCTCCTCCTGCTGGTTCAGGAAGCGCTGGGCGGCGGCGCGGATCGCGTCCTCGGTGCCGCCCACCTTGACGATCGCGACGCCGTGCAGCTCGGTGCGGATGCCCTGCTTGCTCACCGCGCCGCGGATGCTGACGTCGATCCGGCGGCTGGACAGGTCGAGCGACTGGAGCTTCTGCACCACCGGCAGCACGAACACCGAGGCGCCGAGCACGACCTTCTGCCCGGACATGTCGGTGGCCCGGCCCCCGTCGGCGGTCTGGGTGGTGCGGCCCTTGCGGCCGGTGACGATGAACGCCTGGTTCGGCCCGGCCACCTTGATCCGGGACAACACGAAGAGGACGAGGACGACGGCGAGGAGGACCGCGCCGCCGATGGCGACGAGCAGGGGCATGGGGGTTCCCGTCTGTGTGGTGGTGTCAGTAGGTCTCGACGTGCACGCTGGTCTCGCTCAGGGCTTCGACCACGAAGATCCGGGTGCCGACCGGCATCGGCCCGTCGGCGCGGGCGTTGAGCTTCACCGGCTGGCCGGCGAGGCGTACCCGCACCTCGCCGTAGCCGCCGCTGGGGATCGGCGTCACCACCAGCCCGATCGCGCCGGCCAGGTGGTCGCGGGTGGGTGTGGCGTCGGTGCGCATGTTGCGGGCCGCGCGGCTCAGCCGGGCCGCCAGCCACCCGGTGGGCACGGCGGCGAGCGCACCGCCGGCCACCGCCGCCGCGATCATTCCGGGGGTACGACCCCCGAGCAGCTCGTTGACGATCGCGCCGCCGAACCCGAACGCCCCGGTGAACCCGGCGGCCGCCTCCAGCGACACCGGCCCGTCGACGTCCGGCTGGCCGAGGTGGAGCACTCCCGAGCCGAGCAGGGCGAGCGTCAGCACGCCCACACCGACCCCGCCGATGATCAGGAAAATGAGCGTCCCGGTGGCCATGACCTGCACGGTATCGACGCCGTGCAACATCGACTTCGTTCAGCGGACGTTCAGCGGCGGGTCAGGGCCGGCCGGGGAGAATGTCGGCGGTCGCGCGACAATGGGTGACATGCGCTGGACCGTGCTCGACTCCCCGATCGGGGAGTTCTCCGTCGGCACCGACGACGACGCGGTGCGCGGCGCGCACTTCGGCCGGGTGGACGGGGCGGCCGACGAGCCCGGCGACGCGGTGGCCCGGCTGGCGGTGGCGGAGCTGCGGGCGTACTTCGCCGGCGAGCTGACCGAGTTCACCGTGCCGGTGTCGGCGCCCCGCGGCTCGGAGTTCGAGCGCGCGGTCTGGCGGGAGATGACCCGCATCCCCTACGGCGAGACGAAGACGTACGGCGAGGTGGCGAAGGCGGTCGGTGACCCCGGCGGCGCCCGGGCGGTCGGGGTGGCCTGCAACCGCAATCCGGTGCCGGTGATCGTGCCCTGTCACCGGATCGTCGGCGCGGGCGGCAAGCTGGTCGGCTTCGGCGGCGGGCTGCCTCGCAAGGTGACGCTGCTGGAGCTGGAGGCGTCGGTGGCGCTGCGACGCGCCTGGTCCTGACGTACGCGAAGAAGGAAGGCCGGGTCCGCGCGGACCCGGCCTTCCTTCCTGTGCGTGTCAGCGTGTCAGCGCTCGATCTCACCGGCGATGAACGCCTCGACGGCGGCGTGCGCGTCGTGGTCGGCGTACTGCTCCGGCGGGGACTTCATGAAGTACGAGGAGGCGGAGAGGATCGGGCCACCGATCTTCCGGTCCAGCGCGATCTTCGCGGCCCGGACGGCGTCGATGATGACACCGGCCGAGTTCGGCGAGTCCCACACCTCGAGCTTCAGCTCCGCGTTGAGCGGGGTGTCACCGAAGGAGCGGCCCTCCAGGCGGATGTACGCCCACTTGCGGTCGTCCAGCCACGGCACGTGGTCGGACGGGCCGATGTGCACGTCGCTCTTGCTCATCTCGTGCGGGATCTGCGAGGTCACCGACTGGGTCTTCGAGATCTTCTTCGAGACCAGGCGGTTGCGCTCCAGCATGTTCATGAAGTCCATGTTGCCGCCGAAGTTGAGCTGGTACGTGCGCAGCAGCTCGACCCCGCGGTCCTCGAAGAGCTTCGCCAGGGCGCGGTGCACGATGGTGGCACCGACCTGGCTCTTGATGTCGTCGCCGACGATCGGCAGGCCGGCGTCGGTGAACTTCTTCGCCCACTCCGGGTCGGAGGCGATGAAGACCGGCAGGGCGTTCACGAACGCGCAGCCGGCGTCGATCGCGGCCTGGGCGTAGAACTTGTCGGCCTCCTCGGAGCCCACCGGGAGGTAGGAGACGACCACGTCGACCTGGGCGTCGCGCAGCGCCTGCGCCACGTCGACCGGCTTGGCGTCCGACTCCTCGACGATCTCGCGGTAGTACTGGCCCAGACCGTCGAAGGTCGGGCCGCGCTGCACGGTGACGCCGGTCGGCGGCACGTCGCACAGCTTGATCGTGTTGTTCTCGCTGGCGACGATCGCCTCCGCGAGGTCCATGCCCACCTTCTTGGCGTCCACGTCGAACGCCGCGACGAACTTCACGTCGGAGACGTGGTAGTCGCCGAAGGTGACGTGCATGAGACCCGGGACGCGGTCGTTCGGGTCGGCGTTCCGGTAGTACTCCACGCCCTGTACGAGGGACGAGGCGCAGTTACCCACACCGACGATGGCGACGCGGACGGAGCCCATAGCGTCTGCCTCCTTCTTCTTCATCACGGCCGCTCTGTCCTGGACGTTCCAGGCGTGGGCGGGCTGTCGTTGTCTCCTCGGCCACCGGCCGTCCCGGGTCGCGGGTCGGCCGGGGCCCGGCCGGAGCGCTCGTTGGCGATGAGCTCCTCCAGCCAGCGGACCTCGCGCTCACAGGCGTCGAGCCCGTGGCGTTGCAGTTCCAGGGTGTACGCGTCGAGTCGCTCGGCTGCCCGGCCGAGCACGTCACGAAGACCTTCGCGACGTTCCTCGATCTTGCGGCGACGACCTTCCAGGATCCGGAGCCGGGTGGCCTGGTCGGTCCGGGCGAAGAACGCGAAGTGCACGCCGAAGCCCGTGTCGTCGTACGTCTCGGGTCCAGCCTGCGCTATGAGCTGGGCGAAGCGTTCCTTGCCCTCCGCGGTAATGGTGTAGACCACCCGACCGCGTCGGCTGGTCAGCGCGGGAACCTCCTCGGCGGTCGCGGGTGTCTCGGCGGCTTCGGCGATCCATCCCGCCGCCTGCAGCCGGCGCAGGGTCGGGTAGAGAGAGCCGTAGCTGATCGCCGCCCGGATGGCGCCGAGCTTGGCGGTCAGCTCCTTGCGCAGCTCGTAGCCGTGCATCGGCGCCTCCTGCAGGAGGCCGAGGATGGCGAGCTCGAGCACGGGCCATCCCTTCTTTTCCCCCTGCGCGGAGTGCTAACCACCGCGATGTATCGGACCGATACATCGCACGTTAGCGGAGAGGGGAGGGTGGGGCAAACCCCTGCTTACGCGACGCGATCATCACGGATCGTGACCGTGGTCGCCTGGGTTCGCCGGAGCGCGTACCCTTTCCCGCATGCGTACGCAGCGCCAGGTCGTCGACTACTCGCTTCAGAAGCGGGCTGTGCTGCGTGAACTGCTCGCCGGGCGGATCGGCACGTACGACGTCTGCGACGCCTCGCCGTACCTGAAGAACGCTGCTCGTTTCCACGGCGAGCCGACGGACCACCGCTGCCCGATCTGCCGCAGCGAGAACCTGATCCACGTCCACTACATTTACGGGGACGAACTCAAGCAGTCGGCCGGCCAGGCGCGTACCCGGGCCGAGTTGCCCGTCCTGGCCATGACGCTGCGTGAGTTCCAGGTGTTCGTGGTGGAGGTCTGCCCCGGCTGCGACTGGAACCATCTCGTCGAGCAGTTCCTGCTCGGCCGGGACGGTCTCGCGGGCGAGGCGGAGGACGCGGACGAGTCGGTCGCGGCCAACGGCTCCACCCCTCGGCGAAGGCGAGAGGCGCAACGGTGAACGCGGCTGTCCCGATCGCTGCCGGCCCATTCCCCGGGTGGCAGGGTCGACAGCCTTTAAGCGTAATTGGTCCGAATAGGTCGGATTTGACGGGCGCGCGCCGGTACCGCCGGCGGGTAACGTCCCGTGTTCCAGCTCACGGCAACCCGGTGGCGGCGCCCCCGCGCCCCACCGCGACCGGCAGGGTGTGAGGAATGAACTACGGCGATCCCAGTTCTTCGCGTGGGCGGGCCCAGATCCCGGGCCCGAACGGCGACCCCGGTTCCGGAGGGAGCCGGGGCGGGAACGGTTGGTCCGGCGCGCCGGACGGCGGCGCCTCGGCGCGCGCATCCGCGACACCGTACGGCGCGGGTGGCCGGGCCTCGGTCGGTGGCGCCGCTCCGGTGCCGCGCGGAGCGTCCGGCTCGGCCTCGGTCGGCCGGGCCGGTACGGGCGGACGCGCCTCGGTGCCCGTCTCGCCGGCACCCGGCGCCTCCGGGCGCGCTGGCGCCGGCCGGGCGTCGGTGCCGGTCTCCCCGGCCGCTCCGGCCGGGCGGGCCTCGGTGGGCGCGGCGAGCGTGGGCGCGGCGAGCGTCGGCGGGCGTGCGAGCGTGGGCGGACGCGCGAGCGTCGGCGCGGCAGCAGTCGGTGGCCGCGCCCGGGTACCAGGCGCCGCGGGCGGCGGCCCCGGTGGCCCCGGCGGTCCGCTCGGTCCCGGCCGGCGTGGCCGCGGTGAGGACCCGGCGCGCGCGAAGAAGCGCCGCCGGATCAACATCCTGATCGCCGGCTTCGCCGTGTTCATCATGCTCGCCGGCATCGGCGTGGTGAGCTTCACCTGGTACTCCACCAAGGTGGTGCTCCCGGAGGACACCATCCCGCCGCTGTCCACCACCATCTACGACTCGACTGGCACCGCGATCGCCCGGATCGGCGACCAGAACCGGCAGCTCGTCACCATCGACCAGATCCCGGAGCACGTCCAGCACGCGGTCGCCGCGGCGGAGGACCGGAACTTCTACAAGCACTCCGGCGTGGACTACAAGGGCATCGCCCGGGCCGCGTGGAACAACCTCACCGGCGGCGACAAGCAGGGCGCCTCGACCATCACCCAGCAGTACGCGCGCAACGCGTTCGAGAACCTGAACCAGGACACGTACGGCCGCAAGGTGAAGGAGGCGATCCTCGCCTCCAAGCTGAACGACAAGTACGACAAGCGCGTGATCATGCAGCACTACCTGAACGTCATCTACTTCGGCCGGGGCGCGTACGGCATCCAGGCGGCGGCGCGGACCTACTTCGGCAAGGACGTCAAGAGCCTGACCGTAGCCGAGGCCGCTGTGCTCGCCGCGCTGATCAAGCAGCCGGAGCCGAGCGCCACCCACCAGGGCTACGACCCGGCGATCAACCCGCAGGCCGCGCTGGACCGGTGGAACTACGTGATCAACGGCATGATCACGGAGAAGTGGCTCGATGCGCCCAACATGCCGGTGCACCCCACCGAGTACCCGAAGAACATCGCGAAGCCGTCGAAGAACAGCGGCGGCGGCTTCGGCATCGACACCCCGTACGGCAACATCGTCAACTACGTCTCGCAGGAACTGCGCGAGATGAAGCTCTGCACCGACAACGAGGCCGAGGCGACCGAGAAGACGCCGCTGTGCTCCAAGGCGCTGAGCCGGGGTGGTTACAAGATCACCACCACGATCAACCGGAAGATGCAGGAGGCGGCGCTCGCCGCGGCCCAGCGAGCCAAGAAGGGCTCCGAGCTCGCCGGCCAGCCGTCGAACCTGATGGCCGCCGTGGTGGCCATCGACCCGAAGACCGGCCGGGTGCTCGCCTACTACGGCGGCGACAACGGCACCGGCACCGACTACGCCGGGAAGAACGTCGACAACGGCGTGGTGAGCGGCGGTCACTCGCCGGGTTCGAGCTTCAAGATCTACACGCTCGCCGCGGCGCTCAAGGAAGGCATCTCGCTCAAGTCCCGGTGGAAGGGCACGGCGTTCACGCCGAAGGGCACCAAGTTCAAGGTCAGCAACGCCGGCGCGGACACGGTCAAGTGCGGTGACTCCTGCACGCTCGAACAGTCGACGCTGAAGTCGCTGAACGTGCCGTTCTACTACATCACCGAACAGATCGGGCCGGACAAGGTGCTCGACATGGCCAAGCAGGCTGGCGTCACCACCATGTGGCAGACCGACACCAACCCCGCCAAGGCGCACGACCTGACCAAGGCCGATCCGAAGGACCTGGCGCCGTCGCCGTTCTTCCACGTCCTCGGCTACGGCCAGTACCCGATCACGGTGCTCGACCACGCCAACGGCGTGGCCACCTTCGCCAACCAGGGCGTCTACAACAAGGCGCACTTCATCCGCAAGGTGGAGAAGCAGAACCCGGACACCGGCACGTGGGACATGCTCGGGGGCGAGAAACTCGCCCCCAAGCCGCGGATCGACAAGGACATCGTCGCCGACGTCACCTCCGTGCTGAAGCAGTACCCGGGCCAGATCAACAAGAAGCTCGAGGACGGCCGTCAGGTCGCCGAGAAGACCGGCACCTGGGAACTCAACGACAAGACGACCGCCAACGGTGACGCCTGGATGATCGGCTACACGCCACAGCTCGCCACCGCCGTCTGGGTCGGAAACGTCAAGGACCGCAAGGCGATCAAGTACAAGGACGGCCGGGACATCAGTGGCGCCCGGATGCCGGGTGACATCTTCCAGCGCTTCATGAACGACGCGCTCAAGGGCAAGGACAAGGAAGAGTTCCCGCCCGCGGCGAACATCGGCAAGGACGACACCGGCAACGGCGAGGCGCCGCCGCCGGCGAACGAGCCCGGCCAGCCGGGCGGCCCGAACTGCGACCCGCTCGGCCTGTTCTGCCCCGGAGGCACCCCCGGCGGCGGCAACCCCGGCGGTGGTGACCAGGGCGGCAACAACCCCGGCGGGGGCGGACTCCCCGGCGGCGGCGGACGTCCCGGTGGGGGCGGTGGCGGCGGTGGGCTGCTACCGAGCACACCACCGACACGACAGAACTGACGCGTACCACCCGACGGCGGCGGCCGGACCCGAGGTCCGGCCGCCGCCGCGTTTCGCGTACCGGAATTTCTCCGCGCGCGACGGGACGGCGACCCCCGGTGTACGGCAGGATGCCTCTCCATGAGCACCCAGTCGCCCGCAGGCATCGATGAGCCCGGCGCGTCCGAGGCGGCGCCACGACCCGCCGAGACGGTGGACCATCCCTCCCGCTCGGACTGGTTCGTCCGCGGCGCCTCCGGTCTGATCGGCGGGCCGCTAGGCGACCACGCCGCCGCCCTCGACCGGCCCGCCGGCCGGGAGAGCCGGTTCTGGACCGCCGGCCGGATCGTGCTGGCCCTGGTGTGCCTGACGCTGGCCCTGCACTGGGTGCAGAAGTCGCCCTGCCAGGACGGCGCCTGGCAGAACAACGTCCAGTACACCCGGATGTGCTACACCGACGTGCTGGCGCTCTACTACGCCGAAGGGCTCAACGAGGGCAAGGTCCCCTACGCCGACCACCCGGTGGAGTACCCGGTGCTGACCGGCTACTTCATGGGCGCGCTCGGCCTGCCGGTGCACGCCCTCGGCGCCGACAACCCCGCCATCAACCAGGGCCAGTGGTTCTACAACCTGAACGCGCTGGTGCTCGGCGCGCTCGCGGTCGCCACCGTCGCCGTGATCCTCAGCCTGCGCCGACGACGACCCTGGGACGCCGCGTTGTTCGCGCTGTCCCCGGCGCTGGTGCTCACCGCCACCGTCAACTGGGATCTGCTCGCCATCGGCCTGGCCGCGTTCGGTCTGCTGGCCTGGGCTCGCGCCCGGCCCGGCCGGTACGCGCTGCTGCTGCCCGGAGTGGCCGGCGTCCTCATCGGCCTGGGCGGTGCGGCCAAGATGTGGCCGCTGTTCCTGCTCGGGCCGATCCTGGTCCTCGCGCTGCGCGCCGGAAAGATGCCGGCCGGGCTCGTCGCCACGGCGACCGCGCTGGTGACGCTCGTGGCGGTGAACCTGCCGGTGGCGATCCCGTACCGGGAGAACTGGGAACGCTTCTTCGACCTGAACACCACACGCCCCATCGACTGGGGCACGCTCTGGTACATCGGCCGCTACCTGGACGGCCGGATCAGCCCGTCCTCACCCGGACAGCTCGGGCCCTTCGAGTGGCTCAACGCGAACATCCCCACCCTCAACTGGCTGTCGTACCTGCTGTTCGGCCTGGCCTGCCTCGGCGTCGCCGGGCTGGCGCTGCTCGCGCCGCGCCGCCCCCGGCTGGCCCAGCTCGCCTTCCTGGTGGTCGCCGCGTTCCTCATCTTCAGCAAGGTCTGGTCCCAGCAGTTCGTGCTCTGGCTGCTGCCGCTCGCGGTGCTCGCCCGGCCGCGCTGGGGCGCGTTCCTGGCCTGGCAGGTCGCCGAGGTCGGTTACTTCGCCGCGTTCTACGGCGAACTGCTCGGGACTGCCATGTCCCGGCCGGTCTTCCCCGAGGGCGTCTTCGTGCTCGCGTCGAGCCTGCGCCTGATCACCGTCGCGGTGCTCTGCGGGTTCGTGATCCGGGACATCATGCGGCCCGAACTGGACGTGGTCCGGCACACCTACGCCGACGACCCGGACGGCGGGGTGCTCGACGGCGCGCTTGATGCGCCCTGGCATCAGCGCTGGCGGGCGCGCGCAGTCGAACGGCCCGCCGAACCCGTTCCGGTGTGACCGAGACGGTCGTGTTCCGGTCTACAGCCGGAACACGACCGCCTCGCCGACCTGCTCCCGGGTCACGCCCGGCGTGTCGACCGGCCGGTCGAGCATCCCCTCCCACGGGGTGCCCGCCAGCTCGTCGCGCAACACCACCACGTTCTTCACGCCGATCTGCCGCAGATAGTCGACGCTCGCGTAGTCCGGGAAGCTGACAGTCGCCTCGCGGATCTGAGCCTGCGAGCGCGGCGTGAAACCGCTGCCGCCGTTGACCATCGGCTGGAACCGGTCGGTGGACCAGAGCATCACCGGCTGGTCCAGGTTCTGGCTGCTCGGCAGCACCAGCATCGGGCCGTCGACGGTCCGCATCGCCGCCGGCTGCCGCGGCACCACCGGCTGCGGCGTCGCGTTCAGCCCCTCCACGATCACCAGCGCCAACGGCAGCAGCGTGGCCAGGCGCAGCCACGGACCCGGCCACGGCGGCACCCGCTCGGCGGCCAGTTCGCGTACCCGCATGCAGAACGCGGTGACCGCGCCTGCCGCGAGCAGACCCAGCAGCAGCGTGGCCCAGAGCATCATCCGGCCCGGCGTGCGCAGCCCGCTCCAGCCCGGCAGGTAGTCGAACAACGGCACGTAGGTGAACCGGCCGCCGAAGAACCGGGTGCCCATCGCCAGCGCCATCGTCACGAGCACGCCGGCCAGCAGGAAGATCCGGTGCCGGACCCGCCAGACCGAGAAGAACAGGCCACCGGCGGCGAGCGCGTAGAGCACGAAACCCGGCAGCAGCGTCATCTCCGGATGCCAGGGCAGCACGGCCCGGGCGCCCTCGTGCAGCCCGCCCCAGACCCGCGACTCGGCCGGCGCGGTGAAGAACCCGCTCGCCGGCGGCGAGTAGAGCGCGATGTCACCGAGCGTCCGCTCCGCGTTCGGGTGCAGCTCGGCGACCTTGAAGTACGGCACCGCCAGCGCCGCGCCCACCGCGGCGAAGACCAGCCCGCCGAACACGTCGGCCAGGAACAGCCGCCGGCCGAACGGACGCCGCACCCGGCGCCGCCGCACGAACCACAGCACCACCGCCACCAGAACGGTCCCGGCCAGCATGTACGCGAACGGCAGCCCGATGCCGAACCCCAGGCTGAGCTGCCACGCGGCCACCAGCCACCCGGCGAACGCCCAGCCCGCGTGCCGGCGACGCGGCCGGTAGCCGTACCGCAGCGACCAGCCGTGCCCCCGGGCCAGCATGGCCAGCGCCAGCGGGATGCCGCCGTTGGAGAGGATGTGCAGGTGCCCCGCCTGGGCCAGCAGCCACGGCGCGTAGGCGAAGCTCGCCCCGGCCACCGCGCCGCCGATGCGGCCCGCGCCGAGCTGCCGGGCCAGCACGTACGCGCCGAACGCGGCGAGCGCGTGCGCCAGCACGAACATGATGTTGTAGCGCAGCACGGCGTGCTCCGGGCCGACCCCGATCAGGCCGGCCGGGGCGTACCCGAGGAGCGTGTCGGAGAACGCGAAGCTCCAGTTCTCCGGATAGAACGTGTTCGCGTGCCACAGCATCGCCGGGTCGGTGCGCAGGATGTGCCCGGACCACGCCATCTGCCACGCCTGCAGGCTCGGATCCCAGTAGTCCTGCGGCAGCGTGTGCCGCGGATAGCGCAACGTGGGCCAGGTCATCGCCGCGGCCAGCGCCAGCGCGGCGACGGCGGCGAGCGTCCACTCGTGCACCAGGAACCGGCCGACCGCGCGGATCGCCCGGCGGGGCCGGCCGAGCACCGGCTCCGGCGCGGGTCCGAACGCGGACCAGGGATCGGCGGGCTTGTCGCCGGCCGTACCCGTGGTGCCCTTGTCCCCGCTCTCGGCCTTCTCGGCGGCGGCGGCATCTCCGGCGGCGGCGTCGCCGTCCTTGCCGTCCTCGGCGTCGCCCGTGTCGGCGTCGCCCTGGTCCCGGGCCTCGGTCTTCTCCCCGCCGGTGGCCTCCCCGCCGGTGGCCTCGTCCGCGGTGCCGTCGCCGGGTCCGGCGTCCGCCGCCTCGGCGCCGCCGCCTGCCTTGCCGGACTGCTCGGTCGTCACGCCGCCGCGCCCAGCTGCCCGCGCAGGAACGCGATGTCGGCGGCCTGGCCCTCGACGCCGCCGGGGGTCTCCACGATCACCGGCGCGCCGGCCGCGCGGATCAGCGCCACCAGCAGTTCCGGGTCGATGGTGCCGCCGGTGAGGTTGTCGTGCCGGTCCTGGCCGGAGTTGAACGCGCCCTTGGAGTTGTTCGCGTGGATCAGGTCGATCCGGCCCGTGATCGCCTTCACCCGGTCGACCAGGCCCAGCAGTTCCTCGCCGCCCGCGTACGCGTGGCAGGTGTCCAGGCAGAAACCGACCTCGTGGTCGCCGAGCGCGTCCCAGAGCCGGGCCAGCGAGTCGAGGTGCCGGGCACAGGCGTTGTCACCGCCGGCGGTGTTCTCGATCAGCACCGGCAGCGGGAAGCCGCCGGAGTCCGCCGCGTACGCGAAGGTCTTGCGCCAGTTGTCGAAGCCGACGGCGACGTCGTGGCCCGCGTTGACGTGGCCGCCGTGCACGATCAGGCCCTTGGCCCCGACGTCCGCCGCGGCGGTCGCGTGGGCGAGCAGCAGTTTGCGGCTGGGGATGCGGATCCGGTTGTTGAGCGTGGCCACGTTGATCACGTACGGCGCGTGCACGTAGAGGTCGACGTCGGCGGAGCGCAGGCGTTCGGCGTCCTCGCGCGGCTTCGGGGCCTTCCAGCCCTGCGGGTCGGCCAGGAAGAACTGGACCGCCTCGGCCTGCCGGGCGGCCGCCTCGGCCAGCGGGTCGGTCGGGTCGACGTGGGCTCCGATTCGCATGCAGGGCAGCCTACGTCGCGCCTGCGACGGTCGGCGCGCTCGCGGGAGGCGCCCGGCGGGTCGGACGCGTCACCACCCGGCCCGGCGGTCGTTGTCCGAGGTGGGATCGATGGTCGACGCTCCGCCCGCACGTGGTCCACAGCACGGACGGGCGAGGGTGGACCCCCGGCAACGGGACGCCCCGCCGTGCGGCCCGGCACGACGGGGCGGGATCCGCTCGTCATCCCGGTACGGGTGGTCGGCAGTAGGAGCAATTCCTCCATTTACCCCAAGCGGTGACGAGAGCCATTGTATGGTCATAGCAGGTGACAACACGATAAAGCTCCGCGGGGCGTCTTCGATCCAACCTCATCGGTGTGGTCGTTCCTCCCCAGGTCCCACCCAAGGAATGCGGACGGGACGCCCCGCGGTCCCGTGGACAGGGGTCCACCCGCCGGTTCGCCGGGGGTGGGCCCCTGTCGCCGCACCCGGCACCGGGACCACCGGCCCGGCCATGATCGTCCGGACCGGCTATCCTGGTCCGGTTGTCCGTGTGTCCGGCCGGGTTCCCCCGGCATCGGCGCGGGCAACGACGCACGACCTCCTGCCACGGAAGGACCGTGGCCGCTTAGCCCACAGGAGGTGAGAACGTCTTGCGTCATTACGAAGTCATGGTGATCCTCGACCCCAGCCTCGAGGAGCGCACCGTCGCCCCGTCGCTCGACACGTACCTGAACGTGATCCGGACCGCGGGTGGCTCGGTGGAGAAGACCGACGTGTGGGGCCGTCGGCGCCTCGCGTACGAGATCAACAAGAAGGCCGAGGGCATCTACGCCGTCATCGACCTCCAGGCGACGCCGGAGGCCGTTGGCGAGCTGGACCGTCAGCTCCGACTCAACGAGTCGGTGCTGCGCACCAAGGTCATCCGCCCGGAGATGCGCTGAGCATCCAGACCCGGCACGTCCGGATCACAAGCCTCATCCACGCTGTCGTACGGCTCTGAGAGCCTGTACGGCACAGAGATGAGTGCGCGAGGAGATGGTCATGGCAGGAGACACCACCATCACGGTCATCGGCAACCTGACCGATGACCCCGAGTTGCGATTCACCCCCTCCGGCGCGGCGGTCGCCAAGTTCCGGGTCGCTTCGACGCCCCGTTTCATGGACAAGGCCTCCGGCGAGTGGAAGGACGGCGAGCCGCTGTTCCTCTCGTGCACGGTCTGGCGCCAGGCCGCCGAGAACGTCGCCGAGTCGCTGCAGCGCGGCGCTCGCGTGATCGTGTCCGGCCGGCTGCGCCAGCGGTCGTACGAGACCCGTGAGGGTGAGAAGCGCACCGTCATCGAGCTGGAGGTCGACGAGATCGGCCCGTCGCTGCGCTACGCCACGGCGAAGGTGCAGAAGATGTCCCGCTCCGGTGGCGGTGGCGGCGGCTTCGGTGGTGGTGGCGGTCAGGGCGGCGGCGGAGGCAACTTCGACGACCCCTGGGCCTCTGCTGCCCCCGCCCCCTCCCGCGGTGGTTCGGGCGGCAACTTCGACGAGGAGCCTCCGTTCTAATGGCGCCGAGCGCCCGCGATCGCAAACCAGGAGCACGAGCAATGGCTAAGGCTGCGGCCCTTCGCAAGCCGAAGAAGAAGGTGAACCCGCTCGACAAGGACGGGATCACCTACATCGATTACAAGGACACCGCGCTGCTGCGCAAGTTCATCTCCGACCGCGGCAAGATCCGCGCTCGGCGGGTGACCGGCGTCACCTCGCAGCAGCAGCGGCAGATCGCCCGTGCGGTCAAGAACGCCCGCGAGATGGCGCTCCTGCCGTACACGGCCACGACCCGCTGAGAGGAGGCACGGACATGAAGATCATCCTGACTCAGGAGGTGTCCGGCCTCGGCTCTCCGGGCGACATCGTCGAGGTCAAGGACGGCTACGGCCGTAACTACCTGCTGCCGCAGGGCTTCGCGATCGCCTGGACCAAGGGCGCGGAGAAGCAGGTCACGGTCATCAAGCGGGCCCGCTCGGCCCGTGAGATCCGCGACCTCGGCCACGCCACCGAGGTCAAGACCCAGGTCGAGGGTCTCAAGGTCAACCTGAAGGCCCGCGCCGGCGACGGCGGGCGGCTCTTCGGCTCGGTCACCCCGGCCGAGATCGTCGACGCCGTCAAGGCGGCCGGCGGCCCGACCCTGGACCGCCGCCGGCTGGAGCTGCCCGGCCACATCAAGGCGCTCGGCTCCTACCCGGTCAGCATCCGGCTGCACCCCGAGGTGACCGCCAAGTTCGACCTTAACGTGGTCAAGGGCTGACACCCGAAGCACGACGCGAAGGGCCCGCACCGGCTGCCGGTGCGGGCCTTTCCGCATTCCCGCCGCCGGCCGGATTCGCTCGGCCGAATCCGCTCAACCGAGCGGCCGGCCCGTCACCGCGCTGATCACCACCGTGGACAGGCCGCCACCCACCACAGCGGCCGCCAGCGCCACAGTCGCCGACCGCCACGTCGTACCGACCTGCCGCAGCAGCACCGCCACCACCAGACTGCTCACCATCGCCAACCCGAACCGCGGCGCCGCCGACACCAACGACTCCAGCGCGTGCGCACGCGGCGAGTCACAACCCCCGCCGGTGATGTCCGTGACGCACCCCGCCGGCGGCTGACCACTGAGGAACAGCAGACCGATCACGAGCAGCACCGCCGGCACCAGATAACAGGCCGCCGTGTAGACCAGCGGCCGCAACGGACCACCCGGATCCGGGTCCAGCAGGTCGTCCTCCAGCCGACGACCCCACGAACCGCCACCGATCGTCTCCACCCGTCGCCGCAACGTCGACGCCGCCGGCTCCACCGGGCGACGGCGAGGCACGGTACGCGGACGCGGCGCCGAGTACGCCACCGCCGGCGAACGCGGAGCCGTCGACGGCGTCTCCATCCACCGCGGATCGTCACCCGAGAGCCTTGTACCCGACCAGAACGCCTCGGCCCGCGCCGGCGACGCCCAGCCCTCCCGCACCGGCGGCGCCGAACGATCCCACGGATCCGCCCCCGCATACCGGTCGTCCGTGTCCCGCACCGGCTCCAGGAAACCGGTGTCGGTGAACCGGTCCCACTCACCCGTGTGCTCCGTACGGTCCCACCCGCTCTCCGCCCGCTCCCAGCGGCTCGCGGGCACCGGCCGGTCCCAGGCGTGCACCCCCGACGCGTCCCACGGGTCGACAGCGGGCGGATCCACCGGATCACGCTCGGCGCCCCGGCGGCGCTGCCACGGATCCGCCGCCGGACGCGCCGACTCCGGCGGCGCCGCCCGTGACCAGGTCGGCTCCGGCTCGGACGCCGTCGCCCGCCCCCACGCCGGCTCCGGCTCCGCCGTCGGCGCCGACCGGCCCGCATCCGACGCCGCCGCCCACCCGGCATCCGTCGCCGAGCGCGACCACGCGCCGTCCGAGGCCGCCGGACGCGACCAGGTGGAGTCCGACCCCGCCGGCGGCGGCCAGGAGGAACCCGACGCCGACCGACGCCGCCGACCCGCCGGCCGTCCACCGTCCGGCCCGGCCGGCTCCTCGCCCGGACCCGCCGACTCCGGCAGCCCCGACCAGATCACCTGCGGCCGGCGCGTCGCCGCCCGGCGCGGACGACTCCGGGGCGCCGCACCCGACACCGGCTCGTCGTCCTCGTCCGCCCGCCGGTTACCCACGTACCCCCGCTCCTGCGGGGCGTCCATCGTCCACTCGGCGGTGTGGTCCGACAACGGACCCGCGCCGATCGCGCGCAGATCCCGCCGGCCGGTCTCCGCCCGCCGACCACCACCGGAGGACGGCGCCTCCACCTCGTCGTCGTCGGGCGCGGCATGCCGGCCACCGCCGTCCGCCCGGCTCACCCCGGACTCCAGCGCCCACCGCGGAAGGTACGTCTCCACCGGCTCGTCCTGGCCACGCTCGATCGCCCGCCGCCGGCTCGCCGTGCGGTAGCCCTCCGGCGCGTACGAGTCGACCCGGCGCGGCCCGGCGGGCTCGTCCCAGGAACCGCTCGGCCGTCGCTCGCGCGGGCTGTCCTCCCCGCTTCCCCAGTCCCGGTGTCTCACGGCCGGAGCGTGACCTCTCTCAACCCGAAAGTAAACCCGCTGTCCCAGGTGTCGCCGTTCGCAGCGATAGTACGGGACGAACGACGACAAAGCTTGGCCGGAAATCTTCCGTCCACAGGGTGGGGATAGGAAAAGCCCAGGTCAGAGGCGATAAGCCCGGAATTCCCCATCACTTTTCCACACCCCTGTGCACACCCTGCGCACATGCCTGTCCCCAGGCGTCCACAGGTTGTCCCGAGGCTCATCCACCGGCCTTGTTGAGCGGCTGACCTCGGGTTCCGTATCGTTGTCCCCCGACCGCCGGGCGATGACCCCCGATCGACCGGAGGGTCGGCGGAGAGTTGTCATACCCCGGCGATAGAGCTGGACTCGATCCGACGCAGCGAGGGGGGAACCCGTGTCGGTCACCGACGAGACGCGTGCGGAACGGACCGGGGGACAATCGCCCGAGCCGCCGCGCGAATCTGCGTTCGAAAAGACACCACCCCAGGACGTCGCCGCCGAGCAGTGCGTACTCGGCGGCATGCTGCTGTCCAAGGACGCCATCGCGGACGTCGTGGAGATCCTGAAGACGAACGACTTCTACCGCCCCGTCCACGCCACCATCTTCGACGCGATCCTGGACATCTACGGTCGCGGCGAACCCGCCGACCCGATCACCGTGGCGGCGGCGCTCGCCGACTCCGGCGACCTCGCCCGGATCGGCGGCGCCCCCTACCTGCACACGCTGATCGCCAGCGTGCCCACCGCCGCGAACGCCGCCTACTACGCCCGCATCGTCGGCGAACGAGCGGTGCTCCGCCGGCTGGTCGAGGCCGGCACCCGGATCGTGCAGCTCGGCTACGGCACCGGCCCGAGCGGCAGCCGCGACGTCGACGACATCGTCGACCTCGCCCAGCAGGCCGTCTACGAGATCACCGAGAAGCGTGTCAGCGAGGACTTCGCCGTCCTGGCCGACATGCTCCAGCCGACGCTCGACGAGATCGAGGCGGTCGGCGCCCAGGGCGGGGTGATGACCGGTGTGCCGACCGGGTTCACCGACCTCGACCGCCTGCTCAACGGCCTGCACGCCGGCCAGCTCATCATCGTGGCTGGCAGGCCTGGCTTGGGCAAATCGACCGCATCTATGGACTTTGCCCGAAATGCAGCGATTCGAGCCAATCAGGCGTCGGCGATCTTCTCGCTGGAAATGAGCAAGGTCGAGATCGTCATGCGACTCCTCTCGGCCGAGGCGCGCGTACCGCTGCACGTCCTGCGCAGCGGGCAGCTCTCCGACGACGACTGGACCAAGCTGGCCCGCTGCATGGGCGAGATCAGCGAGGCGCCGCTCTTCGTCGACGACACGCCGAGCATGAACCTCATGGAGATCCGGGCGAAGGCGCGGCGGCTCAAGCAGAAGCACGACCTGAAGCTGATCGTCGTCGACTATCTCCAGCTGATGACCTCGCCGAAGCGCACCGAGAGCCGGCAGCAGGAGGTCGCGGACCTGTCGCGTGGCCTGAAGCTGCTGGCCAAGGAGGTCGAGTGCCCGGTGATCGCGGTGAGTCAGCTGAACCGTGGCCCCGAGCAGCGCACCGACAAGCGACCGCAGCTTTCGGACCTGCGTGAGTCGGGCTGTCTGACGGCGGATACGAGACTCGTCAGAGCCGATGACAACTCGGAGATCACCCTGGGGGCGCTCCTTGCCGGGAATATCAGGGACATTCCAGTTTGGGCCCTCGACGAAGGTCTCCGCTACACCCCCCGGACGCTCACGCACGCCTTCCCCAGTGGGACGCGCGAAGTGTTCCGGATGACTCTTTCATCCGGGAAGCAGGTGGAGGCGACCGCCAACCACCCATTCCTCACGTTCGGCGGTTGGCTGCCGCTGGGAGAACTCACGGTGGGAACACGGCTTGCCGCACCTCGGCACATTCCGCCGCCGCTGAACATCAAGCCGTGGGCCGATCCGGAGGTGGTGATGCTGGCACACCTCCTCGGAGACGGCTCGTTCGTCCGCCGGCAGCCGATCCGCTACGCCAGTTGTGACGAGGCCAACCTGGCGGCCGTGACGGAGGCCGCCACGCACTTCGGGATCACGGCTGTGCGAGACGACTACCCTGCTGCCCGAGTGACCACGCTCCGGCTGCCGGCGCCATTCCGGCTCGCCCGCGGGCGACGGAATCCGATAGCCGAGTGGTTGGACGGGTTGGGGCTGTTCGGGCTGCGATCCCACGAGAAGTTCTTACCACCGGCGGTGTTCGGCCTGCCCAAGGAGCAAATCACGCTCTTCCTGCGACACATCTGGGCGACGGACGGGTCCGTAACCGTCAACAAGTCCGGTCGGGGCGGACGGATCTACTTCTCCTCGACATCACGGCGCATGCTGGAGGACATCTCACGCCTGCTGCTTCGCTACGGAATTTCGGCTCGGTTGCGACAGGTGCCGGTCGCTAGACACCGGCCGCAGTACACCCTGGACATTTCCGGTCGCGACGACCAGCTCCGCTTCCTCCGGGAGATCGGTGTGCACGGCGAGCGGGCCAACGGCTGCGCGGCGCTGCTTGTGACCCTCGAATCCGTCGTCAGCAATCCGAACGTGGACACCGTGCCCAAGGAGGTGTGGTCACGAGTTCGCGAAGTCTTGGCGGAGCGCAAGATGAGCCACCGCGAGTTCGCAGCGGCCGTCGGCACCCAGTTCTCCGGCAGCGCAATGTGGAAGCGTGCACCCAGCCGGTCACGACTCGTCAAGGTGGCTGCGGTGTTGGACTCTGCGGATCTTGATCTGCACGCGACGAACGATGTCTTCTGGGACGAGATCGTCTCGATCGAGTCGATGGGTGAGCAGGACGTCTACGACGCCACCGTGCTCGGCACACACAACTTCATCGCCAACGGCATCGCCGCGCACAACTCGATCGAGCAAGATGCGGACGTTGTCATCCTTTTGCACCGCGACGACTACTACGACAAGGAGTCGCCGCGAGCGGGCGAGGCGGACTTTATTGTTGCCAAGCACAGGAATGGGCCGACGGACACGGTCACTGTAGCGGCCCAACTGCACCTGTCGCGCTTCGTCGACATGGCGATCGTCTGAGCGGCGTCAGCCGAGCAGCGGGAACCAGCCGGCGGCCTCGCCCAGCTCCAGCCGGTCCCGGTCGGTGAGCGGCACCCGCCCGGAGGCCTTCAGCAGGTAGTCGTGGTCGTCCCAGCCGGCCGGCCGTACCGCGTCGTCGCTGAGCAGGCCGTCCATCGTGGTCACCGCGACCCGCGTCGGGTCCGTCGCCGGCCGCGGCGCGTCCGGCAGATCCACCACCAGGTCCAGGTGATGGATGACCGCCTCGGTGGTCAGGGTGGCGAGCAGATGGGGTACGCGCAGCACGTGACCCTGCGTGGTCACGTACCCGTCGGGGTCGGCTGCGGTGGCCGCGCGGACGGCGGCGGGCGCGGTGTCGGCCCAGAGCCGGACCACCCCGGTGGGCCGGTCGAAGGCGGCGGCGGAGCGGCGCGCCCACCAGGCGTGCCCGGCGCTCGCGTCGTCGTCGCCGGGGGTGAAGGCGCGCCAGTAGCTGACGTCGTCCACGTCGGCCGGTCCGGGTGCGGGGCTGGCCAGGGCGACGAGTGCGCGCTGGGCGTCGCAGAGCACGTGGAAGAGCAGGTCGGCGACGAGCCAGCCGCGGCAGCGGGTGGGCCGTTGCAGGCCGGCGTCGTCGAGCGGGGTGACGACGGCGGTGATGCCGTCGTACGCCTGGGCCAGCGCCTCGTGCTGCCGGATCGGGCTCATGCCGAGCAGCCTGCCACGGTGGGGCGGGCACGGCACGCCGACGAGCGCGCCGGGTCGATGCGGTGCACCGGCCCGGCGTGCGCGTGGTCGGCGGTCAGTCGAACAGTTCGCCGAGGAAGCCGTGCTTCTTCTTGCGCCGGTAGTGGCCGTGGTAGCCGTAGTGCTGCTGCTGACCGTGGCCGTACGCGGGCTGCGCGTAGCCGTGGCCGGGCGGCGGCGGAGGAGGGGGCGGGGGGACGGCGCCGTAGCCGGGCTGGTGCGGCGCGGCGGCGGGCGGGGGCGGCGGGGGCGGTGGGTAGCCGGCTCCGGAGGGCGCGGCCTGCCGGGCGCCGCCGTGCTGCTGGTTCCAGTTGGCCTCGGCATCGAACAGCTTTTCCAGCTCGCCGCGGTCGAGGAAGATGCCCCGGCATTCGCCGCACTGGTCGATGACTACTCCGCTGCGCTCGTACTGGCGCATTTCTCCGCGGCACTTGGGACAGGTCATCTGCATGACAACGACGGTACCGGGTGTTTTCACGCAGTGGCGGTCAGCGCCTGCGTGACCTCGTCGTCGGAGACCTCGTGGAAGTCCTCGTAGTACGCGCCGACGGCGGCGAAGTCGTGCGGGAGTTGGCAGGTCACGACCGTGTCGGCGTCGGCGGCGAGCATGTCGTACGCCTGCTCGGAGCCGACCGGGACGGCGACGAGGACGCGGACGGCGCCGAGGTGGCGGGCGACCTGGGCGGCGGCGCGGGCGGTGGCGCCGGTGGCGAGTCCGTCGTCGACGATGACGGCGGTGCGGCCGGTGAGGTCGAGCGGTGGGCGGCCGCTGCGGTAGCGCTGTTCGCGGCGTTCCAGTTCGGCCTGTTCGCGGCGGCGGACCTGGGCCCTGTCGTTCTCGCTGATCCGGTCGGCGACCATCTCGTTGAGGACCTGGACGCCGCCGGGGCCGAGTGCGCCGTACGCGACCTCGGGTGCCCAGGGCACGCCGAGCTTGCGGACGACGAGGACGTCCAGTGGTGCGCCGAGCTGGTCGGCGACCACCCGGGCGACGGGTACGCCGCCGCGGACCAGGCCGAGGACGATGACGTCGGGGTGGCCGGCGAGGTCGGTGAGTCGCTCGGCGAGTTCACGTCCCGCTTCGGCCCGGTCGCGGTAGGTGGTCATTCCTCAGGTGTACGCCTTCCGGCCGGATCGCGCGGGGCGGTTGCCGGGAATGCCGCCGGGTCGTCCGGTCGGGTGAGTGCCAGCGCGGGGGCGAGGACGAGCAGGGCAGCCGGGTAGAGCAGGTACCCGAAGCGGGTGGAGGGCATCAGCAGGATCGCGGCGAGCAGGCCGTACCCGCAGATGAGGGCGGTGGCGGCGGCGGTGCGGGGCGGGCGGCGCAGCAGCCGGACGGCGATGGCTCCGCCGGCGGCGACGAGCAGCGCGGCGGCGACGGCGCGGCCGGCCGGGAGTGTCTCGGCGATGAGGTGCCCGGGGAAGGGTGACTGGGCGGGGCTGGTGACGAGGCCGTGGCCGAGCGGGAAGCGCAGCACGTTCTCGACGAGGGCGTCGCGGTCGACGAGGAGTACCGGGACCAGCGCGAGGACGGGGAGGCCGATGGCGCCGAGGGCGGTGCGGAGCGCGGCCCGGCGGGTGGCGGCCCAGCAGATCAGCACGACGGCGACCGGCCAGGCGAAGAGTTTCAGGGCGCCGGCGGCGCCGACCGCGAGGCCGGCGCGGCCGGGTCGTCCGGCGGCGGCGAGCGCGAGGGCGAGGAGGCAGAGCGCGAGTACGGGGAGGTCGTCGCCACCGGTGGCGAGGGTGAGCGCGCAGACGGGCAGGACGGTGGCGGCCTGGACGGCGCGCAGGACGGCGGCGTCGCGGCGGGGCGCGGACGGGCCGCCGCTTGCGCGGAGTGTGGCGACGAGGGCGACGACTGTGAGTGCGGTGACCACGGCGAACCAGACGCGGGAGTCGGTCCACCAGGCGTCGACGGCGGCTCGGGGCAGCCCGAACAGTGCCATGCCGGGCTGGTAGGGGGTGTAGCCGAGGAGTTGTTCGCCGGGGGGCAGGGCGGCGATGGCGTCGGGCCCGAGGTAGGGGGTGCCGTGTTCGGCGAGGCGAGCGCCGGCGTGTTCGACGACGATCACCTCCTCCTGGGCGCGGTCGGTGCGTCCGCCGGCACGTTCGACGCTCTGCGTGACGACCGGCAGGAGCGCGGTGGCGGCCCAGGTGAGGCCGGCGACGGTCCAGCGTGCGGGCAGGCCGGCCAGGGGTGTGCCGGGGTCGCGGCGGCGGGCGAGCAGTTGGGTGGTCGCGGCGAGCGTGGCGAGGGCGTACCCGATGGCGGCGACGGCGCCCCAGGCGCGGTGCGGCGGCAGCGTGGAGGTGGCGGCGGTGATCGCGGCGAAGACGGTGGCGGCGGCGTAGAGGCCCAGGTCGAGGGCGAGGCCGCCGGCGGCGGTGTCGAGTGCCGACCAGCGGCGGGAGACGGGGGTTGCCGGGTCGGCGTGGGCGGTCACGCGGGCCAGTGTGGCAGACCGGCGGGGTGCCCCGGCCGGGTCAGGGTTGCCGGGCGTCGCTGGCGGCGGGGGGTGCCGGGCGGGTGCGGCCGGTACGGCGGCCGGGGAGGCGGATGACGGCGCCGGTGTCGTGCAGCGCGGGTGCGAGCGCGCCGGTCCGGCCGCCGTTGCCGCGTTGCAGGGCGGCGAGCAGCGCGGCGGCGGGCAGTGGCCGGGCGAACAGGTGGCCCTGCCCGGCGGCGCAGCCGAGTTCCCAGAGCGCGCGGCGTTGCGGTTCGCTCTCCACGCCTTCGGCGACGACGGTGAGGTCGAGGCTGCGGCCGAGGTCGAGGGTGGAGCGGATGACGGCGGCGGCTTCGGGCGCGGTCTCCATGGCGCCGACGAAGCTGCGGTCGATCTTGAGTTCGTGTACGGGGATGCGGGAGAGCAGGGAGAGCGACGAGTATCCGGTGCCGAAGTCGTCGAGCGCGAGCCGGACGCCGGAGTCGCGCAGCCGGCTGAGGACGCGGTCGACGACGTCGAGCTGGCTGAGGGTGAGCGTCTCGGTCAGTTCCAGGACGAGCCGGTCCGGCGGGAGGTCGTGGGCGCGTAGCCGGGCCAGTACGGCGCCGGGGAAGCGGGCGTCGAGCAGGCTGCGCGGGGACACGTTCACCGAGACGGGCAGGTCGAAGCCGGCGTCGCGCCAGGACCCGGCGGCGATGAGGGCCTGGTCGAGGATCGCCTCGGCGAAGGCGGGGAGCAGCCCGGAGCGTTCCACCGCTTCGAGGAAGCGCAGCGGGTCGATCAGCCCGTGGGTGGGGTGGTGCCAGCGGGCCAGGGCCTCGGCGCCGATCACCTCGCCGCTGCCGAGGTCGACGATGGGCTGGAAGTTGACGGTGAACTCGTGGTCGGCGACGGCGCGGGGCAGTTCGCCGCCGAGGGTGAGCCGGCTCAGGTCGGCGGTGTCGCGGGCCGGGGCGTAGGTGGCGACGCGTTGGCCGGCACGTTTGGCCTGGTACATGGCGACGTCGGCGCGGCGCAGCAGTTCGGCCATGCCGCCGGTGGCGGGGGCGACGGCGATGCCGCCGCTGGCTTCCACGCTGATCCGCATGCCGTCGAGGTCGAGCGGGTCGTGCAGCGCCGCGAGCAGGGCCTCGGCGCGGTGGGCGGCGACGGCGGGGGCGGGCAGGCCGCGCAGGAGTACGGCGAACTCGTCGCCGCCGAGCCGGGCGACCAGGTCGTCGGGGCGGGCCGCGCCGCGGAGGCGTTCGGCGACCTGGATCAGCACCTGGTCGCCGGCACCGTGCCCGAGGGTGTCGTTGACCTCCTTGAAGTGGTTGAGGTCGATCAGCACCAGGGCGGTGACGCCGTCGGCGTGCCGGCTGGTGAGCTGGGCGCTGCCCTCGTCGAGCAGGTGCCGCCGGTTGGACAGGCCGGTGAGGGCGTCGTGGGTGGCGGCGTAGGCGTGGTCCTCGGCGATGCGGGCGAGTTCGGCGTACGCCTGGGCGTTGCGGACCGCGGTGCAGAGGGCGGAGGCGAAGGTACGCAGGGTGTACTGCTCGCGTTCGGAGAGCTCGACCGGGCCGGCGAACCGCAGCCGCAGCACGCCGACGTCGACCGTCTTGTCGTGGCCTTCGAGGCGGTTGGTGAGGACCGAACCCTCGATCGCGCTCGGCTCGCCGGCCGGGCCGCGGTAGGTGATGGCTCCTCCGACGCCGCGCACCACCAGTGCTTCCTCGCGTAGTTCGATTTCGACCTCGTCGGCGGAGAACAGCTCGGTCGCTTGTGTGACGGCTGTGGTGAGTACTCGATTTAGATCGACTACATTCAATGCATCGGTCGTTCGGGCCAACCGTTGCCAGGCCTCCCGCTCGGCGCGATTACGAAGTCGGCTGGAGTAGGCGAGATGCAGGCTCAACACGAGCGGCGGCACGACGATCAGAAAGGTCGGGTCGATCCGGAGGATGAGCAGCGTGCACAGGATCACCGAGAAGCGGGCGAGCACGCTTGCCAGCCGCAGGTCCAGCTGCTCCCGGAAGCGCTTGCGGATCGGTGTGCCGGTCGCGAAGGCGAGGACCGGGAAGGTGAGCAGTTCGTCGAGGACGACGACGGTCACGTAGGCCAGCACCAGGGCGGGCAGTGAGCGGCCGATGGGTCCTGACCAGGGCCAGGACCAGCCGGCGGCGATGAGGACGACGCCTCCGGCTGCTGCCAGCGTCATCTCCTTGGCGACGCCGAAGGCCAGCTTGATCGGGGTGAGGCGACCGATCAGGCGGGTGATCGCGACACCCAGGCCGGTGGCGATGATGACCCATGGCACGGGTGCGACCGCAAGTCCGATCACGGAAGCCGCGTCCGTCCACGAGACGCCGTGAGTGGTGGCGCGAATGCGGATTCGCACATTCACCGTCGCGGCTACGGCTACGAGAAAAGTGATCGTGGCCGCCCGTGTGATGTTGTTCTGGGTCGCCAGGTCGTCGGCGGCGATCAGCCGGAAACTGACCAGCGCGGCCAGGCCGGCCACAAACACGACGAGACCGACAAGCAGCAAGAGCCGCCGATCGGTCCCATTGTCGCGTGCGTGGGCGCGAGTCACGTGGTCTGCCTCCACCGCGCTCGTTCGTAGCGGTGCGTGTGCTCGTACTGTACGGCCCGCTCAGGCGCCCCGGAAGTTCGCTTCACAGCCAGTCGTTGCCGCGCATGGCCTCGCCCTTCGTTCGACCCCCAGAACCGGCGATCACCGGCCCATCCGACGTCGAACATGTTATGGCTTTTAGGCCGGGATACATCTATTAGATGTCCATATGCGCATATTGCGCCAATGCACCTGGTTCTTGTTACGCTCGGTCTTTGACCGGAGACTGAACGCATATTCAGCGCGCGCTTTCAAGTGGGATTATCGAGCCCTCATCACCGGGTGTCTCTAGCCGTTCGGTTTCGTCCTTCCGTAACATCCGCCACGACAACTCACAGAAAAAGCGCCGTTGCTCTCCGGCATCGGAAGTCCTGTGGTGAATCGAGTGCTATCTTCCGTAAGTCTGCATTTCGTATAGTCCACACGGGTGCGAGTAATTTCGATTGGCGCGCGCCGCGCGGGGGGAACAGTTGGTGGATATCCGGCTGCTGGGTGTGCCGGAGGTGTGGCAGGGAGCGGCCCCACTACCGCTCGGCACGCCCAAGCAGCAGACGGCGCTGGCGGTTCTGGTGCTGCACCGCGGCCAGCTGGTCACCGTCGACACGCTCGTCGACGAACTGTGGCCCGACGACCCGCCCCGCTCCGCCCTGGCGAACGTGCGGACGTACGTGGGCAACCTTCGGCGGACGTTCGATCGACACCACGGCCCGACCCTGGTTCGGCTCTCCGGCGGCTATCGCCTGGACGTGGACGACGAGCGGGTGGACGTGCGTCGTTTCGAGCACCTGACCGGTGAGGCGGCGTCGGCCTGGTCGGACGGGCAGCACGAACGTGTTGACGAGCTGCTCGGCCAGGGCGAACGTCTGTGGCGCGGTCCTCTGGTGGCTGGCCTGCGGGTGGGGCCGGTTCTGACGGCGCGCCGGGCGGCACTGGAGGAGCAGCGGCTGGCGGCGATCGAGCTTCGTGCCCGGCTCGATGTCGCACTCGGCCGCACCAGAGCGGCCATCGCGCTACTCACCGACCACGTGAACAGCCATCCCTATCGGGAGCAGGCGCATGCGCTGCTGGCCAGTGCGCTGAAGGCGGACGGGGACGCGGGCGGTGCGCTAGCCGTCATCCAACGGGCCGAGTCGATTCTCATCCGGCAACTCGGCGTGGAGCCGGGAACCGAACTGCTCAGTCTGCGGAGGTCGTTAATGGGCCGGACCGCAGGGCACTCGCCGTCCGCCGCCAGGAAGGGCGGTCCTGAGCGGGGAGGCGCGGTCACCTCGAGCGCGCGGCGGGTGCGCCCTCGCCACCTTCCGAGGAATTCCGCTGATTTCATCGGACGGCGAGAACTCGTCGAGCGGATGCTGGCGGAGATCGGAGCGTCGGGTGACGAAGCACCGACCGTACGTGTGATCGACGGTATGGCGGGCAGCGGCAAGACCCTCTTCGCGCTTCACCTGGCGCGCCTGCTCAGCGACCGGTACCCGGACGGGCAACTCTTCATCGATCTGCGGGGGCACACCGAGGGAGCCCCGGTCGAGCCGGGCGATGCCCTCACTGTGCTGCTTCGCCAACTGGAGGTACCGGCCGGCCGGATCCCCAGTGATCACGAGGAACGGGCCGGGTTGTGGCAGCGCGAGATGCGGGGTCGCCACGTCGTCCTCGTGCTGGACAACGCGGCCGACGGGCAGCAGGTGCAGCCGCTCCTGCCCGTCGGCTCAGGGTCGGCGGTGCTGGTGACCAGTCGTCGGCGGCTGTCGGTGAGCGACATCGGTCCGCCCGTCTCGCTTCCCGTGATGACCTCCGACGAGGCGGTGGAACTCCTGGCACGCACCGCCGGTACGGAGCGGATCAGCAAGGAACCGGATGCCGCGACGGAGGTGGCTCGCCGCTGCGGCCATCTGCCGCTGGCCGTCCGGCTGGCCGGCGGATGGTTGGCCCACCGGCCGGCCTGGCGAGTCGCCGACCTGGCTCGACGGCTGGAGGCCGGCGGCACCGTGCTGCGGCGGTTGGCGGTGGAGCAGCAGACCGTCGCCGGCGCCTTCTCGGCCTCCTACGAGCACCTGAGCGAACCCGTGAAATGGTTGTTCCGGCTGATCGGCCTGCACCCGGGCGACTCCTTCGACGCGCGCATGGCCGCCGCTCTCGCCGCTCTCCCGCTCGACCGGACGGAACGGATGCTGGACGACCTCCTCGACCAGCACCTGATCGAGGAGGTCGCTCCGGGGCGCTACCGGATGCACGATCTGATGCGTCAGTACTCGGCCGAACTCTTCCGTGAGTCGACGGATCCCGCGCAGCGCCGCCAGGCGGGCAATCGCCTGCTCGACCACGTCCTGCACCAGGTGGCGGTCCGGGCAAGCTCCCTGGACCAGCAGGTACTGGCTACCCACCTGCGCCTGGAGGCGCCGCTCCGCGCCGACCTGATCAACGAGAGCGACAAATCGGACATCGAATGGTTGGAGCAGGAGCGGCTCAACCTCATCGCGCTGATCAGATTCGCCCTTAAGGAAGAGGGGCACTCGGGATACGCCTGGCGCCTGGCACGGGCCATGTGGCGGTTCTGTTACATGCGGGGATACTTCGGTGACATCGTCGCCACCCACCAGACGGGCCTCACCGCTGCCGAGCGCAGCGGTGACCGTGCGGCACAGGCGGTCATGCACAACTACCTGGCGTCCGCGTACACCCGGACCGGCAGCTATCTGGACTCGCTGCGTCACCTCGAGGTGGCGGTGTCCATCTCCCGCGACCTGCACGACCGGCGCAACGAGCACCGTTACCGGGCGAACCTCGTGGTGGTCCACTGGCTCACGGGAAGCTCCGAGCGGTCGGTGAGTCTGGGACGGCAGTTGCTCCGGGAGGACACGCGGGGCGCGGTCGACCCGATCGTGGCCCTGCCCAACCTCGGGTACGCGCTGATCGCCGTCGGGCGGTATCCCGAAGCGCTCCGCGCCCATCGGCAGCACCTCTTCCTAGCTCGGTGCCAGGGCAACTGGTTTCACATGTCCAACGCGCTCGGCCACATCGCCTCGGTGGAGAACCGCCTCGGTAACCACCGCAAGGCGGCCCGTCTGATCGTGGCATCACTCCGGCTGCGCGAGCAGAACGGGCACCGGTTCGGTGAGGCGGAGGCTCGCAATGAACTCGGTATCGCGTACCGGCATGTGGGCCGGCTCGCAGAGGCACGAAGCCAGCACGAACTGGCTCTCGACCTGGCGAGGGACTCGAGTGACCGGCATGTGCAGGCGGCGGCGTCGAACGACCTCGGCCTGACACTGGCCGCGGCCGGACACGTCGACCAGGCCGTCTTCGCGCACCGTGAAGCCCTCGGCCTGGCCAGCCGCATCGCGCATCCCTACGAGCAGGGACGCGCCCTGAGTGCCCTGGCCGACCATCTGGCCGGAACGGACGCCGCCGAAGCGGACCGCTACCGGCAGCGCGCGCTGGCGATCTTCGAGCGGATGGGTGCGCCCGAGCGCCACGACCTGCGCCGACAGCTCGCCGAGACGCCTGCCTGAACCGGCTTATCGATTTCTTATCGCGGCGTTCGTTAGCGTCCCGGGCATCGGCCACGGGGAGGGTTCAGCGCCAGAGCGGACCCGGCCGAACGAGGCCCCCACCGCCAGTTCCCCCCAGCGAATCGGCGGTGGGCAGGTGAGGGAGGGGCGTCGTGCACGCGCACCCGACACGACGCTCCTCCCCGCCGCCGGCCGGAGCACCCACGCCGTCGTACCCGGCGGATAGGGTCGGGCCGTGACCGAACCCGCGCAGCTCACCCACGTCGACCCGGCCGGTGCGGCCCGGATGGTCGACGTCTCCGCCAAGCCGGTCTCGGGCCGGCTCGCGGTCGCCGCCGGCCGCCTCCGCACCACCGCCGAGGTGGTGGAGTTGCTGCGCCGCGACGGCCTGCCCAAGGGCGACGCGCTCGCCGTCGGCCGGCTCGCCGGCATCATGGGCGCCAAGCGCACCCCCGACCTGATCCCGCTCTGCCACCCGATCGCGCTGCACGGCGTCACAGTCGACCTCGACCTCACCGCCGACACGGTGGAGATCACCGCCACCGCGAAGACCGCCGACCGCACGGGCGTGGAGATGGAGGCGCTGACCGCGGTGGCGGTCGCCGGGCTGGCCCTTGTCGACATGGTGAAGGCGGTCGACCCGGCCGCGTCGGTGGACGCCGTCCGGGTGCTCCGCAAGGAGGGCGGCAAGACCGGCGAGTGGGTCCGGCCGGAGGACCGGCCGTGATCCGGGCCCGGGTGATCGTGGCGTCGAACCGGGCGGCCGCCGGGGTCTACGAGGACACCAGCGGCCCACTGCTCGTGACCGGGCTGCGGGAGCTGGGGTGCGAGGTCGACGACCCGGTGGTGGTGCCGGACGGCGAACCGGTCGGCGACGCCCTGCGCGCGGCCCGCGCCGAGGGCGTCGACGTGGTGCTGACCAGCGGCGGCACCGGCATCACCCCGACGGACCGCACACCCGACGTGACCCGCGCGCTGCTCGACTACGAGGTTCCCGGCATCGCCGAGGCGATCCGCGCGCACAGCCGCGACGCCGTGCCGACGGCGGCGCTGTCCCGGGGCCTGGCCGGGGTGGCCGGCCGGACGCTCGTGGTCAACCTGCCCGGTTCACGCGGCGGCGCCCGGGACGGTCTGGCGGTGCTCGGGCCGATCCTGCGGCACGCCGTCGACCAGCTTCGCGGCGGCGACCACTGAACCCGCGAGGCACGTGCCCCGGCGTTAGGCTCGCCGGATGAGCACGGAAACCGAAGCCGCCGCGGCCGAGGCGGGCACGCCACCACCGGCCGGGTGGGAGGAGGCCCGCTCCCGGGTGTACGCGGTGGGCCTGTCCGCCGCGCTCCCCGCGGTCGCCCGGCCGCTGGCCGAGGCCGACGGGCACACCCTGGCCGAGCCGCTGACCACACGTACCGACCTGCCCGCGTTCCCCACCTCCAGCGTGGACGGCTGGGCGGTACGCGGCGCGGGGCCGTGGCGCGTCGCCGGGCGGGTGCTCGCCGGGCAGACCGCACCTCCGCTGGAGGCCGACGGCAGCACGGTGGAGATCGCCACCGGCGCGATGGTCCCCGAGGGCACGACGGCGATCCTGCGGATCGAGGAGTCGACGCGTACGGCGGACGGCCTGGTGGCCGGCACGCCCCGCCCGGCGCCGGAGTGGCGGGAGCCGGGCGAGGAGGCGTACCTCGGGGAGGAACTGCTGCCCGCCGGCACGCCGGTGGACCCGGCGGTGATCGGCCTGGCCGCCTCCTGCGGGCACGACACGCTGCGGGTCCGCCGCCCACCCCGGGCCGCGCTGCTGGTCTTCGGCGACGAGTTGCTCACCTCGGGTCCGCCCGGCGCGGGCCGGGTCCGCGACGCGCTCGGCCCGTCGGTGCCGGCCTGGCTGCGCCGCTACGGCTGCCAGGTGCGCGCCGCCGACGTGGTCGGCCCGGTCGCCGACACGCTGCCCGCGCACGTGGCGGCGCTTCGGGGCGCGCTCGCCAACGCCGACCTGGTCTGCACGACCGGCGGCACCATGCACGGCCCGGTCGACCACCTGCACCCGACGCTGGAGGCGCTCGGCGCCGACTACGTGGTGAACACGGTGGCGGTGCGTCCGGGCTTCCCGATGCTGCTCGCCCGGCTGGTGGACGGGGACGGGCGGGTGCGGTTCGTGGCCGGCCTGCCCGGCAACCCGCAGTCGGCGGTGGTGGCGCTGGTGTCGCTCGTCGCACCCCTGCTCGCGGGTCTCACCGGCCGGCAGATGCCGGTGCTCCCGCACGTGAGGCTGGCCGAGCCGATTCCCGGGCGCGGCGACTACACCCATCTGGCGCTGGCCCGCTGGGACCGCGTCGCCGGCACCGCGTACCCGGTGCGGCACGTCGGCTCGGCGATGCTGCGCGGGCTGGCCGGAGCGGACGGGTTCGCGGTGATCCGGCCCGGCACCAGCGGCGCGGCCGGCGATCGGGTGCCGCTCGTGCCGCTGCCGTTGACCCCCGGGGAGCGGTTCGGGTGAGCGCGACGAACGAACCGACGGGAGACGTCGTGACAGTGGAAGCAGGCGTGGTGCTCGGCGCGGTGACCGACCGGCCGCTCGACCTGGCCGAACACGAGGCGGCGGTCGCCGACCGCCGGGCCGGTGCGGTGGTGTCCTTCCAGGGCGTGGTCCGCGACCACGACCACGGGCGGGCGGTCACCCGGCTGGAGTACGAGGGCCACCCCACCGCCGAGGCGGTGCTGCGCGAGGTGGCGGCCGAGATCGCGGCCGACCCGCAGGTGTACGCGGTGGCGGTGTCGCACCGGATCGGCCCGCTGGAGATCGGGGACGTGGCGCTGGTGGCGGCGGTCAGCACGGCGCATCGCGCGGCCGCGTTCGCCGCCTGCGCCCGGCTGGTCGACGAGGTGAAGGCGCGGCTGCCGATCTGGAAGCGGCAGGTCTTCGACGACGGCACCGAGGAGTGGGTGAACTGCCCCTGACCGGGCCGGCTCAGCGTCGGCCGGCGAGCGCGGCGGTGCGGCCCAGCCGCTCGTGGTAGAACGCTGGCTCGGCGCCGGGACGCCACGGTAGCGCCGCGACGAGCACGATCAGCGCGATGGCCAGAGAGTTCTCCATCAGCGCGCCGAACAGACCGTCCTGGTAGTGGGACACCTCGGGGAGCTGGTGCTCGTACGGCCAGATGGGTGAGATCAGGAACAGCAGGTAGAGCCCGAGCGCGCCGACGCCGTGGCGCAGGCCGGTCAACGTCGGGTACCAGATCGGTGGGCGCAGCGCCGGCACACCGTTTGCCGAGGGGCCGCCGGTGCCGCGCAGGGGCAGGCCGCGGCTGGCTTCGCGGCGGCGTACCGCGGCGTCGGCCAGCACGATGATCGACGGGATGACCCAGATCAGGTGGTGCGACCAGGAGATCGGGCTGATCACGTTGGCGGTGAGCCCGACCAGCGTGAACGCGGTCAACTCGTCGCCGTCGGCGCGGGCGCTCATCGCCCGGGACAGGCCCAGCGCCAGGATCAGCACCGAGAACGCCAGCCAGAGCAGGCCGGGCGTCTCGATCGAGTCGTAGAGCCGCGCCAGCAGACCGGCGAGGGACTGGTTGGCGGTCATGTCCGCCGCGCCGACCCGCTCGGTCTGCCAGAGCACGCCGGTGAAGTACGCGCGGGACTCCTCACCGAGCACACCGAACGTCGCGATGGTCACGCCGATCGTGGTGCCCACAGCGGTGAGCGCGGCCCGCCACTGCCGGGTGAGCATCAGGTAGGCCACGAACAGCGCCGGGGTGAGCTTGACCGCTGTGGCGAGACCGATGCCCACGCCGGCCCAGGCGCCGCTGTAGACGAACCGGGCCAGCGGCGAGTCGGCCGTCTCGTAGTGGGTGCCCCGCTTGGCCCGCCAGCGCAGGCCCACCATGTCCGCCATGATCAGCGCGAACAGCAGCAGGTTGACCTGCCCGTAGCCGAGCGTCTCCCGGGACGGTTCGATGGCGACGGCGAGCGGGGTGGCGATGCCGGCGGTGAACCAGAGCGGCCAGCCGAGGCGGTCCACGATGGGGCGTAGCAGCGCGGCGAGGACGACGGCGAGCGCGCCGATGCTGGCGAGCGCGTTGACGAAGCCGGCGCCGTCCACCGGCAGCCAGGTCATCGGCAGCATGACCAGGGCGGCGAACGGCGGGTAGGTGAAGCCCAGCGTGGTCGACGGCGCGACGAAGTCGTACAGCTCGTTGCCGCCGGCCCACCACAGCACCGCGCCGTGGTAGATCTTCATGTCGAAGAAGTTGTACGGCCGTCCGAAAGCGCCGATGGCGAGCCACGCGGCGTACGACACGGCGGCGACGACGCCGAGACGCACGACGATCCGGCGGTCGACGCGGGAGGTCGGGGCGAGGCGGTTGGTCCGTCTACCGACTGTCGTCGGCATGGCGTGGCCACCCCCGTACCAAGGTCGTCGTACCCGTCCAGGTCCAGAACGGAGCCTAGAACGGCGCCTCACGTTGCTGCCTCCCGCGTTACGCGACCGTGTCCGATCCCACACGTGTTTGCGACATTTCCACCGCGTTAACGGGTCTCGGACGGTTCAGGTGATTGGTGGCCTTGCGGGGGGTGGCGGGCCGTACGAAAACGCTTGTCAGCCGGGCATGCGGCGGGCGGTCGCCGCGGAGCGTACGGCGATCTTCGCCTCGCGACGAGCGGTGCGGACCGCGCGCGTGACCGACCGGCGCGAGTGGTCGATCCGGTGGCCGGCGCGCCAGCGCAGGCCCGGCTTGCCCTCGGTGTCGGCGGCGGCGAGGAGGAGGCCGCCGAGCAGGCCGAGGTTCTTCAGGAAGTGGATCTGGTTGTTGTTGCGCGCGGCCGGGTCGTCGTTGTTCCAGAAGGCGTGCCCGGCGGCGGTGGTCGGGATCAGCGTGCCTGCGAGCACCAGCGCGGCCGGGCGGGTGAACCGGCCGGTGGCGAGCATCAGGCCGCCGACGAGCTGGGTGGCGGCGTTGGCCCGGATCAGCGAGACCGTGTCGGTGGGGATACGGGGGTGCACGTTCTGGATCAGCGGGGCGACCTTCCCGGTGACCGGTTCCGCGGCCTGCACCAGGCGTTCCGGGTTGCGCAGGTTGCGGGCGCCGCTGACCACGAAGATGCCGCTCAACATGACTCGGGCGAGGGAGCGCACGGGCTTCATGGCTCAGTCTTACCCCGTCGGGGGCGTCGTCATCCCCGCAACACACGAAAGGTATCGGCCGACGTGGACGTCCGAACGGTATCGATTTCAGCGACCGTCGCGGATGGACCGGTCGCGTTCGGTAAGGTCGCGCGGGTGACGACGCTGCGACTACGCCCGGAGGGCCCCGCCGACGAGGCGCCGGTGGCCCGGGTGCTGGCCGCCGCCTTCGCCCGTCCCGACGTGGCCACCCCACCGGAGGTCGGCCTGGTCGAGGAACTGCGGCACAGCCCGGCGTGGATACCGGAGCTGGCCATGGTCGCCGAGTACGGCGGCGAGGTGGTGGCGTACGCGCTGCTCACGCGCGTCGGCGTGCGCACCGAACGCGGCACCTGGCCGGCGCTGGCCCTCGGTCCGGTGGCGGTGGCGCGGCACCGGCAGCGGCTGGGGCACGGCACGGCGGCGGTGCAGGCGGCCCTGGACGCCGCGACCGAGCTGGGCGAGCGGCTGGTGGTGGTGCTGGGCGACCCGGCCTACTACCGCCGGTTCGGGTTCGGCCCGGCGGACCGGCTGGGCCTCACCAGTCCCTGGTCCGGGCTGGGGGAGCCGTGGCAGGCGCTGGTGCTGCCGCCGTCGGTGAGCGGGGAGCCGCCACCGCCGGCCGGCGAGGTGGTCTTCCCGCCACCGTGGTCGCGGGTCTGAGGCCGTTTCAAGAGCAGCGGTCAGGCGGGCTGGGTACGCAGGTAGCGGCCGAAGTGCGGCACGGTGAACGCCACCGTTCCCCGCTCGCCGGAGTAGATCAGCCCCTTCTTGATGAGCGCGTCACGCGCCGGGGAGAGGCTGGCCGGCTTGCGGCCGAGCGCGCGGGCGATCTCGGCGGTCGGCACCGCCGCGTCCATGTCGTCCCGGCCGCCCTCCTCGCCGTCCACCAGCGCCAGCGTCGCCATCGCGCGCATGTACTCGCGTTCGGCAGGCGTGGCCCGTTCGAACCGGGAGCCGAAGAACCCCACCGCCAGTTCGGCCTCCGCCTCGGGCGCGGCGACCCGGACGTCCGCCGCGGTGATCGGGGAGCGGGGCGCGTGGTCCCAGGTGGCCTTGCCGTACGCCTGGACGAAGTAGGGATAGCCGCCGGACTTCTCGTAGAGCAGGTCGAGGGCCTTCTGCTCGTACTCGACCTCCTCCCGCTCGGCCGGCGCGCAGAGCGCCTGGTCGGCGGCGATCCGGTCGAGCCGGTCGATGCGCTGGTAGCGGTAGAGCCGTTCGGAGTACGACTTGGCGGCGCTGAGCACGGCCGGGAGGTGCGGCAGGCCCGCGCCCACGACGATCAGCGGCGCACCGAGCTGGGACAGCTCGTGGCAGGCCGCGCAGAGCGCGGAGACGTCCTCGGCGCCGACGTCCTGCATCTCGTCGATGAAGATCGCGATGCCGGTGCCGACGTCGGTGGCGACCGCCGCCGCGTCGCTGAGCAGTTCGACCAGGTCGATCTCGATGTCGCCGGAGTCGGCGCGGCCGCTGCTCGCCGGTACGTCGATGCCGGGCTGCCAGCGGTCGCGCAGCTTGGGCGCCGCGCTGCCGCGCCCGGTGGGGGTGGAGCGTTGCGCGAACGCCTTGAGGACGCCGAGGAACGCGTCGATCCGGTCCGGTGCGCGGTGCCGGGGTGCCAGTTCGCGGACCGCCATGTGCAGCGCGGCGGCGATCGGGCGGCGCAGCGACTGGTCCGGCCGGGCCTCGATCTTGCCGGTGCCCCAGAGGTGGTTGATCGCCTCGGAACGCAGCGTGTTGAGCAGTACCGTCTTGCCGACTCCCCGCAGGCCGGTGAGCATCAGGCTGCGTTCGGGGCGACCGCGGGCGATCCGTTCCAGCACCACGTCGAAGACGTCCAGTTCCCGCCCCCGCCCGGCGAGTTCGGGCGGGCGCTGGCCGGCGCCCGGTGCGTACGGGTTGCGGACCGGATCCACGAATCGCACAGTATCGGGTTCTCTAGTGACCAGGCTAGATGCGCGTAGAGGCGGCTACCGCGTGTCGGCCTCGATACAAAACTAGGGCTGTCTAGCATCCACGCTAGACAGCCCTAGTTTTGGTTACCGACAGGCGGACAGGGTCAGCGGCGCTTCAGGCAGAGCACGAAGTCGAGCGTGTCCAGCTCACTGTCGAAGAAGTACCAGTCGGTGTAACCGGCCACCTTCCCGCACTTCGCCTCCGCGTCCTTCTTGCCGCTCGTCGCGCCGTCGATGCGGCGCAGCACCTCGTACGTCTTCGGGGCGCAGTCGGCGATCACCAGCTTCGGCTGGCCGCCGCCACCCTCGTTGGCGACGCACTGGCCCGCCTTGACGAAACGCGGATCGGTCGACGAGGCCGGGGCCGCCGTCGTGGGCGTCGTGTCGGCCGGTTCGCTCGGCGGCACCGCCTCGCCGGTCGGATCCGCGGCCGGCGGGGTGGCGGCCGTCGTGCCGCCGGTCGGGGTCTGCTCGTCCCGGCCCAGCATCCAGTACGCCCCGGCGCCAACCAGCAGCAGCACGGCCAGCACGATGACCACCACCAGCAGCGGGCCCTTCCCGCGCTTCGGCGGCGCCGGCTCGGCGTACGGCGGCTGACCACCCCCGTACTGCGGCCCGGCATAGGGGTCACCCGGAGGGCCCTGCTGCGGGGACCAGGCCGGGCCCGGCTCGAAGCGCTGCGTCGGTGGCCCGTACTGATCGGCCGGCGGGCCGTACCGGTCGGCGGGCCCGTGCTGCTGGGTGGGCGGCCCGTACTGGTCGGGCGGGCCGTACTGATCGGCGGGCGGGCCGTACGGCCGCGCGCCCGGCGGGCCGTACCGCGGATCCGGCTGCGGGGCGTAACGCGGATCGCCCTGCGGCGCGTAGCGGGGGTCGGGCTGCGGGGCGTAGCCGTCGTCGGGCCGTCCCCAGGGGTCGGGAGAGCCGCCACCCGGTGGACCGAAGTTCGACATGAACGCCTCCTGCGTACGCCAGTGCTGAGAGGCCGGCCACCAACTGGGACGCCGACGCCGTGGTCACCGTAGCGTGGTCAGACGATGAGCTCACGCCCCACGAGTGCGACGAACGTCGTCGATTCCGCGACGCCGCCGGCCCGCACCGCGCTGATCTGGACCGCTCTCGTGCTGGTCTACCTGCTGTGGGGCTCGACCTACCTGGGCATCCGGGTGGCCGTCGAGTCCCTGCCGCCACTGATCTCCGCGGCCATGCGGTTCGCCGCCGCCGCTGTGGTGCTCGCCGTCGTGCTGCGCCTGCGGCGCGGACCCGGCGCCCTGCGGGTGCCCGCGCGTCGCGTCGGCTCGGCCGCGCTGATCGGCGTGCTGCTGCTCGCCGGCGGCAACGGTCTGGTGGTGCTCGCCGAGTCCGGCCCGCCCGGGACCGCCGTACCGTCCGGTGTGGCGGCGCTGCTCGTCGCCACCGTGCCGCTGCTCGTGGTCCTCCTGCGGACGGCAGGCGGGGACCGGCCGCGACCCTGGACGTTCCTCGGGGTGGCGCTCGGCTTCGCCGGCCTGGTCCTGCTCGTGCTGCCCCGGGACGGGGTCGACGGCGTGCCGGTGGCGGGCGCGCTGACCGTGGTCGCGGCGGCGGCGAGCTGGTCGGTCGGCTCGTACCTGTCCGGGAAGATCCTGATGCCCGCCGACCCGTTCGTGGCCACCGTCTACGAGATGGTCGCCGGCGCGGCGGTGCTCGCGCTCGTCGGCGTGGCCCGGGGCGAGCTGCGCGACTTCTCCTTCGCCGACGTGACCGGGCGGTCCTGGGCGGCGCTGGCCTACCTGATGGCGGCCGGATCGCTTGTCGCCTTCACCGCGTACGTCTGGCTGCTCGCCCACGCGCCGATCTCCCTGGTCTCCACCTACGCGTACGTGAACCCGGTGGTCGCGGTGGCACTCGGCGCGCTGTTCATCGCCGAACCGATCACCTCGCAGGTGCTGATGGGCGGCGCGGTCATCGTGGTCGGCGTGGCGGTGGTGGTGAGCACCGAGCGTCCCCGCCGGTCCCCGCCACCAGCCGTCGACGGGACGGCCGGGGAGCCCGCCCGGCGGTAGCGTCCCGGCCCGTGTCGGCGCTGCTGGTGACGGGGACCGTCCTGCTCGGTGCGGCGGCCGGGTGGGCGGCGGTGCCGGTCGGCCGGTCGCTCGTCACGGTGCCCCCTGGCGGCGCCCCGCGCCGGAGCACGCTCGCCCTGGTCGGCGTCGTGGTGTTCGGCGGGCTCGCCGCCACCAGGAGCACCGACCCGGCACTGCCCGCGCTGCTGCTGGTCGCCGCCGCCGGGCTGGTCCTCACGGTCACCGACCTGACCGCGCTGCGGCTGCCCGACCCGCTCGTCGGCGTGGTCGCGCTCGGCGGCCTCGGCCTGGCCGCGGCCACGGCGGCCACCGGCGAACCGCGCCGCCTGGCCGTCGCGGTGGCCGGGGCCGCGCTCTCCTTCATCGGGTACGCGCTGCTGGCCCTGCTGCCCCGCGCCCGGCTCGGCTTCGGCGACGTGAAGCTCGCCGCCGCGCTCGGACTTCCGCTGGGCTGGCTCGGCTGGCCGGCGCTGCGGCTCGGGCTGCTCCTGCCGCACGTGCTCGCCGGAACCGCGGTGCTCGTCCTGCTCGCTACCGGCCGGGTACGCCGGGACACGCCGGTGCCGTTCGGCCCGGCGCTGCTCGGCGGCGCGTGGCTCGCCGCCGTCCTCACCTGAATCGTGCGGGCCTGGACCGGCGTTCGTGGCCCGCCGGACCCGCGCCGGTCAGATCAGACGGAGCTGGTGGTCCTTCGGGCGGCGGGGCTCGGTCGCGTCCAGGCGCTCGAACAACGCCGGGTCGATCACGCCGAGGAACGGCGACGGGCGGGTGTCCCGTTCCGCGCCGTGCCGGGTACGCCGGCCCGCGTGGCTGACGTAGAGCCGGTCCTGCGCCCGGGTCAGCCCGACGAAGAACAGCCGCCGCTCCTCGGCCACCGCGTCGTCGTCCGGCTCGGCGCCGGGCCAGCGCAGCGGCAGCAGACCGTCCTCGGCGCCGACCAGGAACACCACCGGGAACTCCAGGCCCTTCGCCGCGTGCAGCGTGAGCAGCGTGACCGCCTCGGCGCGCGGGTCCAGCGCGTCCACCTCCGCGCCGGTGGCGAGCTGGTTGAGGAACAGGTCCAGGTCGTCGCCGCAGCGCCGGGCCAGCGGGGTGAGCAGGTCCACCGCCGTGCGGACGTCCTCGGGGCGTACCGCGCCGGAGCCGTCCAGCGTGGGCACGGCGAAGCGCTCGGCCAGGATCTGCCCGGCCTGCCGTACCCGGGCGGCGAGCGAGCCGTCGAGCCCGGCGTGGCGCAGTTCGCGGGCGATCGCCGGCACGCCCGGCCGGTCGCGCAGCCGGTCGTGCGAGCGCTTCTGCACCGGGACGTTCGCCCGGGCCAGCGCGTCCACGATCGGCGCGGCCTGCGCGTCGGTGCGGTACAGCACCGCGATGTCGGAGAAGGACAGCGAGGTGGTCCGCCCGTCGATCCGCCCCGAGTCGAGCGAGCGGTGGGACAGGCCGCCGACCAGCTCGTCCACGGTACGGGCCACGAAGTCGGCCTCGTCGTAGGCGGAACTCGCCGCGTACCGGCCGACAAGCGGCGCCTCCGGGTCGAGCCGGGCCGGGTCGAGACGACGGCCGCGCACCAGCGACGACGGCGCGATGGCCTGCACGGCGGCGGCCAGGATCGGCGCGGAGGAGCGGTAGTTGCGGTTCAGCCGGACCAGCCGGGCGTCGGTGAAGTCCTGCGAGAAGCGCAGGAAGTAGCCCACGTCGGCGCCCCGGAACGAGTAGATCGCCTGGTCCGGGTCGCCGATCGCGCACAGGTTCCCGTCCGGCGGGCTGAGCAGCCGCAGCAGCTCGTACTGCACCGCGTCGACGTCCTGGTACTCGTCGACGAAGATCCACTTCCACCGCTCGCGGTACTCCCGGACCAGCTTCCGATCACCCTTCAGCAGGGCCACCGGCAGCGTCAGCAGCTCGTCCAGGTCGACCAGGTCCCGCTTGCGCAGCAGTGCCACGTACCGCTCGTCGTCGTCACCGGCCTCGGCACGCGCCGCCGACCGGTCCGCGTCGTCGGCGATCCGGAAGTCCGCCGGCAGCCCGGCCGCCGCCGCGTTCTCCCGCAGCACGGTCAGGCCGAGCGAGTGGAACGTGCCGACGGTGACGTCCTCGGCGACCGGGCCGAGCAGCCCGTCCAGCCGGTGCCGCAGCTCCTCGGCCGCCCGCCGGGTGAACGTGATCGCCAGGCACTGGTCGGGGAAGACGTTCAGCTCCGCGCACAGGTACGCGATCCGGTGGGTGAGCGTCCGGGTCTTGCCGGTGCCCGGACCGGCCACGATCAGCAGCGGGCCACCCGGCGCCGAAGCGGCCACCCGCTGCATCGCGTCCAGCCGATCCAGCAGACCGGTGCCGACCTCCTCCATCCCGGCGAGCATCGGCTCGAACGGCTCGTGCGGAGACGGCGGCGGCGCGATCGGGGGCGCGGGCGGCGGCGTGCGCTTCGGCTCCGGCCGGCCCGCCGCCGGGCGCTTGGCCTTCGGCTTCGGTGCCGGCTCCGCGGGCCGCCGCTGCGCGGGCACCGGTACGTCGAACAGCGTCTCCTGCCCGGCCCGGCCACCCGCAGCACCCAGTTCCGCCGGATCGAACAGCGTGATCACGCCGTACTCCCCGTCGTAGCCCGGCACCCGGCGCACGTCGCCGCGGCGCAGCCGGCCGATGCCCTCCGCGAGCAGCTCACCGCCGACGCGGCCGATCTCCTCGATCGGGGTACGCGTGAGGATCTCCAGCTCCGGGCCGAGCGCGGCGATCAGCTCGTTGAGCTTGCCCTCGACCTTCTTCGACCGCGCGCCGACCCGGTTCAGCTCGCCCAGGATCTCGGCCAGTGGCACCAGATGCGTCACCTCGCGGGCGTGTGCCGGACGGTGCCCCGCCGGGCGGTCCGCCAGCTCCTCGATCCGGCTGAGTACGCCCACCGTCAGCGGCTTGCCGCACTCCGGGCAGCGCCCGCCCGCCTCGCGGGTCCGCTCCGGCGACCAGTTCACGCCGCACAGGCGGTGCCCGTCGGCGTGGTACTTGCCCTCCTCCGGGAAGAACTCCACGGTGCCCGCGAGCCCGTCACCGGTACGCAGCGCCTCGCGGATCGCGAAGTAGTCGCGGGCGGCGGTCAGGACCGTCGCCTCCCGGGCCAGCGCGGGCGGCGAGTGCGCGTCCGAGTTCGACACCAGCTGGTAGCGGTCCAGGCTGCCGACCCGCCAGTTCATCTCCGGGTCGGACGACAGGCCGGTCTCCACCGCGAAGATGTGCTCGGCCAGGTCGGCGTAGCAGTCGGCGATCGCGTCGAAGCCGGACTTCGAGCCGAGCGCGGAGAACCACGGCGTCCAGATGTGCGCGGGCACCAGGTAGCCGTCCGGGCTCGCCTCCAGCGTGATCTCCAGCAGGTCGCGGGAGTCCAGCCCGAGGATCGGCCGGCCGTCCGAGCCGAGGTTGCCGATCCGGCCCAGCGCGGTGTTGAACCGGGCCACCGCGTCCAGGTCCGGCAGGTAGATCAGGTGGTGCACCTTGCGCGTCCGGTCGTCGCGCTTGTAGATCGTGGAGATCTCCACGCTCAGCATGTACCGGACCGGGTCGGCCTCCGCCTCACTGGCCAGCCGGGGCGGCAGCCGCCGGGCCACGTCCTGCTCCGCCTCGGGTGAGAGCCGGTACAGGCCCGGCTCGGCCGGGTGCAGCGTCTCGCGCAGGTGGTCGTACCAGGCGGGATGGGTGAAGTCGCCGGTGCCGAGCACGCCGATGCCCTTGCGCCGGGCCCACCAGGCCAGGTTCGGCAGGGTCAGGTCGCGGCTGCACGCGCGGGAGTACTTCGAGTGGATGTGCAGATCCGCGACGTACGGCGGGAGGCCACCGGGGGGTGCGGCGCTGAACGGAGGCACGCCGCATCCTGTCACGTCCGGTCCACCGCCCGCCCGTCGCCACGCGTACGGGTGACCTGAGCAATGCGGTGCTGGACTCGGCGGCCCGTGCACGCTATTGAGCGCGCAGCTCGACGAGCGTCACCTGGGGAGGCGCGCCCACCCGTACCGGCGGGCCCCAGAAGCCGGCGCCGTTCGTGACGTAGACCTTCGTGCCGTCGACCTCGCCGAGACCGGAGACCACCGGTTGTTCGAGCTTCACCGCCAGGTTGAACGGCACCATCTGGCCGCCGTGCGTGTGCCCGGAGAGCTGGAGGTCGACGCCGAACTTCGCCGCCTCCTGCGCGGCCACCGGCTGGTGCGCCAGCAGTACCACCGGCCGGCTCGGGTCGCGGTCGCCGAGGGCGGCGGCGTAGTCGGCGGGCGCGGCCACCCCGGTGCCGGCGGCGCTCACGTCGTTCACCCCGGCGAGGTCCAGCACACCGCCCCGGGCCTGGATCTCCTGTCGCTCGTTCTGGAGCACGCGCAGGCCGAGCCGGTCCACCTCGCGGACCCACTCCTCCACACCGGAGTAGTACTCGTGGTTGCCGGTGACGAAGAAGCTGCCGTACCGGGACCGCAGGTCGCGCAGCGGCTCGGCGGCCTCACCCAACTCGGCCACCGTGCCGTCGACCAGGTCACCGACCACTGCGACCAGGTCGGCGTCCATCCGGTTGATCATCGCGACGATCCGCTCGGTGTGCGCCCTGCCGCGCAGCGGCCCGAGGTGGATGTCCGAGACGGTGGCGATACGCAGGCCGTCCATGCTCCGGGGCAGCTTGGCCAGCGGGATCTGCACCCGGTCGAGCTGCGGCGGGCCCATCGCGGTGCGCACGCCGTAGCCGGTGACGCCGGCGGCGGTGAGCCCGGCGAAGATCGCCGCCCCGCGCGCGAGCAGCAGCCGCCGGGAGGGGTCGTGGTCCGGCGCGTGGGTGCCGGGCGGCGGCGCGTCGGTGCTGTCGACAGGCGGCGGCGTCGTACCCTCCGCGGTCGCGGCGCCGACGAGCGCGGGCTCCGGCTCCGGACCGGCGGCGACCGCCGCGCGGGCTCGGCGACGCAGCACGAGCCGGACCACGGCGGTCGGCACCTCCAGGACCAGCAGCAGCACGAGCAGGTAGAACATGAGTGCGACCCAGAGGTAGCCGGGCCAGGCCAGCCAGTACCAGCCGTTGCGGGTGCCCGCCATGGTCACCGGTACGAGCACCGCCAGCGCCGCGATCGCCACCGTGCCCGCCCGGCGCCACCGCCCGGGGCACGTGGTGTCCCGGACCAGCCGCTTCCACAGGTAGAAGTGGATCAGGCCGATCACGAGCACGACGAAGCCCAGGAATGTCGCCATGGCCAGCACGTGTGCCCCCCTCAGCCGCCCGCGAAGGGCGGCAGCACGTCCACCGTCACCCCGGCCGGCAACAGTGCCCGTCGATCATGACAGGCCACGCCGTCGACCAGGAAACTCGCCGCCTTCAGCACCACCGCGAGGCGTTCGCCGTGCCGGGCGGCCAGTTCATCGAGGAGTTCGTCCAGTGACACGCCCGCGGATGCGGTCTCCTCGGGTCGTCCGGCGGCCGCGCGGGCGCCGGCGAAGTAGCGGACGGTGAGCTCCACCCTCAGCCTCCGATCGCCGACATCGAGCGTGCGGGCTGGAGGAACGTGGGGTCGTCGATGCCGTGCCCGGCCCGCTTGGCCCACATCGCGGACCGCCAGCGCCGGGCCAGCTCCTCGTCGTCCGCGCCGTCGCGCAACGCGCCGCGCAGGTCCGACTCCTCGGTGGCGAACAGACAGTTGCGCACCTGGCCGTCGGCGGTGAGCCGGGTGCGGTCGCAGTCGCCGCAGAACGGCCGGGTCACGCTGGCGATCACCCCGACCCGGGCCGGCCCGCCGTCCACCAGCCACGTCTCGGCCGGTGCCGCGCCCCGCTCGGACGGGTCCGGCGTGAGCGCGAACGCGGCGTGCAGGGACGCCAGGATCTCGTCGGCGGTGACCATGGTCGAGCGGTCCCAGCCGTGCTGGGCGTCGAGCGGCATCTGCTCGATGAACCGCAGCTCGTAGCCGTGCGCGAGGGCGAACCGGAGCAGCGCGGGCGCCTCGTCGTCATTCGTTCCCCGCATGAGCACCGAGTTGATCTTCACCGGGGTCAGCCCGGCTTCGGCGGCCCCGGCCAGCCCGGCGAGTACGTCGGGGAGCCGGTCGCGGCGGGTCAGCGCGGTGAACCGGTCCCGGTCCAGCGTGTCGAGCGAGACGTTGACGCGGTCCAGCCCGGCCGCGCGCAGCGCCGGCGCCATGCGGGCCAGGCCGATGCCGTTTGTGGTCAGCGAGATGCGCGGCCGGGGCGTGAGCGCGGCGACCGCCGCCACGATGCCGGGCAGGCCGGGCCGGATGAGCGGCTCACCGCCGGTGAAGCGCACCTCGGTGATGCCGAGCCGGGTCACCGCGACACCCACCAGCCGGACGATCTCGTCGTCGGTGAGTAGCTGCGGATTGGCCAGCCAGGGCAGGCCCTCGGCCGGCATGCAGTAGGTGCAGCGCAGGTTGCACTTGTCGGTGAGCGAGACCCGCAGGTCCCGGGCGACACGGCCGTACCGGTCGGCGAGGACGCCGTCGGTCGTCGTCCGGGGGGTGCTCATCGGTCGACCGTAGCGCGGTCGAGCCCGCGGAGGGCGGCACGGGCGGTGGAACCCACGGCGTCCGCGTACGCCGCGCCGAAGATCGCGGTGTGCACGAGCAGCAGATGCAACTGGTGCAGCGGCACCCGCTCCCGCCACCCGTCGGCGAGCGGCCACGCCTCCCGGTAGGCCGACATGATCCGGTCCAAGTGTGGCGGGCCGCCGAACAGCGCGAGCTGCGCCAGGTCGGTCTCGCGGTGGCCGCCGTGCGCGGCCGGATCGACCAGCCACACCCGGCCGTCGGCGCCCCAGAGCAGATTGCCCGGCCAGAGATCGCCGTGCAGCCGGGCCGGCGGCTCGTCACCGCCGAACTCGCCGATCCGGTCGACGACCTGCTCGACGAGCGCCGCCCCGGCGCCGTCGAGCGCGCCACCGTCGACCGACATGCGCAGGTAGGGCAGGAGGCGGCGCCGGGCGAACCAGTCCGGCCACGGACCGGGGTCGGGCGTGTTGTCCTGCGGCAGCGCGCCGATGAACCCCGGCCAGTCCGCGCCGAACGCGGGCGCTCCGGCGCGGTGCAGCCCGGCCAGGTCGCGGCCGAACGCCTCCGCGGCCTCCGGCGTCGGTTCGCCGGGCTCCACCCAGTCGAGCGCCAGCAGGTCGGGCAACGCGACGAACACATCCGGTACGGGCACCGAGCCGGCCTCGCGCAGCCAGCGCAGTCCGGCCGCCTCGGCGGCGAAGAAGCCCTCCGGCAGCGGACGCGCGGCCCGTTCCGGCCACGTCTTGGCGAACACCGAGTGCCCGTCGTCCAGCGTGAGCCGGGAGGCGGCGCAGATGTCACCACCGGACACCGGCGTCTCCCGGATCCGCTGGTGGGTCAGGAAGGTCGGCAGGTGCTCCGGGTGTGCCCGCAGGTACGCCAGGTCCATGTGCGCAAGGTAGCCGGTACCCCGGACATCCGTGTGCCGAGCGACGCCACCGATCGCCACTGAGCTGCACCGATACGCTCCGTATCTGTGGACGGGCGGCGTGTCGTCCACAGGGACGGACGCGGTGGCACTCCACCGCCCACGCTCCCGGCATGAACTCCACCGAGCCAGCGCGCCTCTCCGTCCGCTCGCCGGCCGACATGGTCGCGGCCGTGCCCTACCTGCTCGGCTTCCATCCCGCCGACAGCGTCGTGGTGGTCGCGGTACGCGGCCGCCGCGTCGTCTTCGCCGCCCGAGGCGACCTGCCCGCACCGGGCGCCGACCCAGGCCCGGCGGCTCGGCACCTGGCACAGGTGGTGGCCCGGCAGGACGCCGACGCCGCCACAGTCGTCGGCTACGGTCCGGCCGCCCGGGTGACGGGGATCGTGGACGCGATCGGCGACGCGCTGACCGCCACCGGTCTAGTGGTGCTCGACGCGCTACGGGTCACCGACGGGCGCTGGTGGTCGTACCTGTGCGCCGAGCCGTCCTGCTGCCCACCCGAGGGCACCCCGTACGACCCGGCCGCCAGCCAGGTCAGCGCGGCCGCCGTGTTCGCCGGTCAGGTCGCGCTGCCCGACCGGGCCGCGCTCGCGGCACAGGTGTCCCCGCTCGACGGGCCGGTCCGGCTCGCCATGCGCCGGGCCACCGCTCGGGCCCGTCTCCGCCTGGCCGCGCTCACCGGGCCCCCGTCCGCACCGTCGGCCGGAAGCCCGCTGGGCGGCGCACCGGCCGACGGCTCCGGGCCGGGCGGACAGTCGCCGGTTCCGGCCGACGGCCCCGGATCGGACGGGGAGTTGCCGGTTCCGGCGGACGGCCCCGCATCGGGTGCGGCGCCGCGTGCGGTGCGGACGGCGGGCACGGCAGCCGTGCGAGCCGCCTTTCGCCGGCAGCGGCGCGGCGAGCGGATGGACGACGACGAGGTGGCCTGGCTGACAGTGCTCCTCGTCCACGTCGCGGTACGCGACCACGCCTGGTCCCGCACCGACGGCCGGGGCGAGGACATCAGCCTCTGGACGGACGTGCTGCGCCGCGCCGAGCCGGACCTGATCGCCGCGCCGGGCTGCCTGCTCGCGTTCGCCGCCTGGCGATCGGGGCACGGGGCACTGGCCGCCGTCGCCCTGGAACGGGTGTTGTCCGCCCACCCCGGCTATTCGCTCGCGGTGCTGCTCGACGAGGCGCTCCGGCGCGGCGTCGCCCCGTCCGCGCTGGACGGCCGGGGCGGTTCGAACGACGGCGCGGTGCTGCGCCGCCGCCGACGCCGGCCAGGCGGGTGAACGCTCACCCGCCCGCCGGGCCGGCCACGTCCGTGATGCCGGTGCCGTCAGCCGCCGACGCGCGCTGCCCCGGTGTAGACGTTCATGGTCGGCCCGCGCAGGAAGCCGACAAGCGTCATCCCGGCCTCCTCGGCCAGCTCGACCGCGAGCGTGCTCGGCGCGGACACCGCCGCGAGCAGCGGCACGCCTGCCATCCAGGCCTTCTGGGTGAGTTCGAAGCTGGCCCGTCCGGAGACCAGCAGCACGTGCCCGGCCAGCGGCAGCCGCCCTTCCCGGGTGGCCCAGCCGAGCACCTTGTCCACCGCGTTGTGCCGCCCGACGTCCTCGCGCAGCACGACGAGGTCACCGTCGGGGGTGAAGAGGCCGGCGGCGTGCAGGCCGCCGGTGCGGTCGAAGGCGCGCTGCGCGGCACGCAGCCGGTCCGGCAGCCCGGCCAGCAGGTCGGCGGTGACCACCAGCGGGTCGTCCCGCACCGCGAACTGCGAGCGGGTGCGTACCGAGTCGATGCTCGCCTTGCCGCACACGCCGCACGAGCTGGTGGTGTAGAAGTTGCGCGCCGGGTCGGTGACGGGTTCCGGAACGCCGGGCGAGAGCACCACGTCGACCACGTTGTACGTGTTCGGCGTCTCCGCCCCGGCGCAGAGCTGCGCGGTGTGCACGTCCTCCGCCGACCGGATCAGCCCTTCGGTGAGCAGGAAGCCGATCGCCAGGTCCAGGTCGTCGCCGGGCGTACGCATCGTCACCGCCAGCGGCCGGCGTCGACCCGGGCCGGCCGCGCCGACGCGGATCTCCAGCGGCTCCTCAACGGCCAGGGTGTCCTGCCGCCGGATCCGCCCCCGGCCGTCCCCGGCCGCGTCGAGGTCGATCCGCAGCACACCACGCCGATCCGTCGCCCGTCCCATGCCGCCATCCTCCCCGGGCGCCCCGCCGCCCGCACGTCGCCCCAGGTCTTCCCGCCCCCACCCACCCCGCCCCCGGCCGCCCCAGGCCGCCCGGGGCAGGCCGGGGCCCGATGATCGACACCAGTTCGGCGAAGTGGCGGTATCGGAGGGCCCTGGATGCCACCACTTCGGCGGAAAGCAGTCGATCAACGTCGGAAAACCGCCAACAACGCCGGGCAGAGCCCCGAGCCGGGAAGCGACGACGTGGCTGTGGCTACTGTGAGGCGGTGACGGGGTACGCGGCGATCCTGCTCGCCGGTGGTGCGGCGCGGCGGATGGGCGGGGTGGACAAGCCGGCCCGGGCGGTAGGCGGCCGGCCGATGCTGCACCGGGTACTGGACGCGGTGGCCGACGCGGACCAGCGGATCGTGGTCGGCTCGTCCGGCCCGCTGCCCAGGGGAGTCCGGACGGCCCGGGAGGAGCCGCCCGGGGGCGGTCCGGTGGCCGCCACGGCAGCCGGGTTGGCGTTGCTCGAACCCGGTACGACGACAGTCGCAGTGCTCGCCGCCGACCTGCCGCTGCTCACCACCGCAGCGGTGGCCGAGCTGCGACGCGCGCTCGCCGCCTGTCACCCCCGCGACGACCCGCCGCCCGCGCTCGACGCCGCAGCCAGCGAGCCGGAAGACGCACCTGCCGCCGCCGAGCCGGAAGACGCACCGGCAGCCGCCGGGCCGGAAGACGCACCTGCCGTCTGGCGGGAGACGTTGGACGGCCGGTCCGCCGGGCTCGCCTGCTACGTGGACCGGGACGGCCGGCGCCAGCACCTGTGCGCGATCTGGCGGGTACCGGCCCTGCGGTCCGCCCTCGACCGGCTCGCCGTGACGCGGGGCGGCTCGCTCGACGGCGCGCCGGTACGCGGGCTGCTGGCCGACGTCGCCGTACGCGAGGTGTCCTGGTCCGGCTCGGGGCCGCCGCCGTGGTTCGACTGCGACACTGACGAGGACGTACGCCGGGCGGAGGAGTGGACGAGATGACGGTGCTGGACGACTGGGTCACGGCGGTCTGCGCCGAACTGGACCTGGACCCGGCGGGGGTGCCCGTGCCGACTGTGCTCGACGTGGCCCGGGACGTGGCCCACCAGGTGGTCCGGCCGGGTGCGCCGGTCACCGCGTACCTGCTGGGGCTGGCGGTGGGGCGCGGCGCGGACCCGGCCGCGGCGGCCGAGCGGCTCAGTGCGCTGGCCGGGTCCTGGCCGGTGGACCTGGGTGGTTCCACACCTGAGGATTAGCGCCTCGCGCGGGATTCGGTCCCCTTCGCCCCTGGGTAGGGTGGCGGGAACGGACGGAGGCGATCATGACGGCGGACCACCCCTCGGAGCCGGTCGACGAGCCTGCCGGCGGCGCGCCGGAGCACCACGCCACCGGCGCGACGTCGGCGCACCACGCCACCGGCGGCGCGCCGGAGCACCACGAGTCGATCCTGCTCGACGAGCCGACCACTGCTGATCTGCGGGCCAAGGTCACCGAGGCCTGGCGCGAGTTCGCCCGGGCGCTCGCCGACCGGCTGCGCGAGCTGCCCTCCGGTGGGCACCTGGAGGTCACGCTCGACCCGACCGCCTCGGGCACCGGCGACGCCGTCTACTCGGTGAGCGTGGACGCGGGCGAGGAGGGGCGCCTCTCGGGCCGCGCGGTCGGAAACGCCACGCTGCCGCAGGGCTACCGGCTGGACCGGGCGGCGGTGGCCGACATGGTCGCGCTCGGCTGGTCGCCGCCGGGTGTGGTGCCGGGTTCCGGTGAGCAGTTCGGGCTGGACTGCGGCACCGACGAGTCGACCCGGCTGGCCGCCGTGCTGTCCCGGACGCTGCGTGACGTCTACGGTGCACCGCACCCGGCCTTCCTCGTCTACCTGGTGCACGACGCCGAGGGCGACGCGCTTCCCGTGGAGCCGCTCGGTACCGCACGCAGCGAGTTCGGCCCGGACCGCGACGTCGAGGCCGACCTGGACGAGGCGCTGGCCGCGGCGGCGGCCGCGCAGTCCGGCGAGAACGACGTGCTGGCCCTGGAGGAGCGGGTCCGTACCGTCGTGTCGACGATGCTGAAGTCCGCGTCCGACCAGCTCCAGGTCGACTCCGACGGCGACATCAACATCCGGGCCGGCTCGGCCATGGTCTTCGTCCGGGTGCGCGACAACCCGCCGCTCGTGGACGTCTTCTCGCCGGTGCTGACCGAGGTCGAGCCGACCGAGCGCCTGTACGTGAAGCTCTCCGAGCTGACCAACCGGATGCCGATCGGCCGGCTCTACTGCGCCGACGACACGGTGTGGGCCTCGATCCCGGTGTTCGGCCGCAACTTCCAGCCCACCCACCTGATGCTCGCGGTGCAGGTGATGACCGGTCTCGCCGACGAGCTGGACGACCGTCTGCACGGCGAGTTCGGCGGCAAGCGCTTCTTCGGCGAGGGCGACAAGCCGGCCCGGGCCGAGGAGCACCGCACCGGCATGTACCTCTGAGCGCTGCTCAGCGTACGTCGAGCAAGGTCTTGCCCAGGGTTTCCCGGGCCTCGATCGCGGCGTGCGCGGCGGCGGCCCGTTCCAGCGGGAAGCGCTGCCCGATCAACGGCCGCAGCCGCCCGGCCGCGCCCTCGGCGAGCGCCGCCTCGGTGAGGGCGCGCAGCTCGTCCGGGCCGGGCCGGGGGCTCAGCAGCGTCACCCCGCGTGCGGCTGCCGACTCGGCCGGGATGTCCGCCCAGGTGCCGCCGGCCAGCCCGAAGCTGAGCATTCGCCCACCGCGGTCCAGCAGGTCGAACGCCTCCCGGGCGAGCGGCCCGCCCACGCCGTCGAACATCACGTCGACGGCGCCCACGGCGTCCCGGACCCGGTCGGCCCAGCCCGCCTGCCGGTAGTCGACCGCCACGTCTAGGCCGGCGGCGCGGAGCACGCCCACCTTGCGGCCGCCGCCGGCCGCGGCCACCACCGTCGCGCCGGCGGCGGCCGCGAGCTGCGTGAGCAGCGACCCGACGCCGCCGGCCGCCGCCTCGACCAGCACCCGGTCGCCGGGCCGCAGCCCGGCCGCCCGGGCCAGCATCAGGGCGGTCCGGCCGTCGGCCATCAGCGCCACCGCCGCGTCCAGCGGCAACCCCGGGGGTACGGGGACAGGCGCGTCCCGGTCGACGACGACGCGCTCGGCGTACCCGCCGGTGCCGCCGGTGGCGGTGACCACGACGCGGCCGGCGAGCGCCGGATCGACGCCCGGGCCCAGCGCGGTGATCGTGCCGCCGACCCCGTTACCGGGGATCACCGGCAGTGCGGTGCCGAACGGCCCGAAGCCGCTGGCCCGGAACATCGTCTCGACGAACGTGATGTTCGCGTGCGCCACGTCGACGAGGACCTGGCCCGGTCCGGGTGCCGGGTCGGGTGCCGTCCCGGGCACGAGCACCTCCGGTCCGCCGAACTCCCGCAGCCACACCGCACGCATACCGCCTCCTCGTGTCTCGCCGGTCACGGGGTCCAGTGCACGACATGAAGCGAGGTTGAGGTCAAGGCGTGGACGGTCCGACGCCGGGGGACTCGACCAGCCGGGAGAGCACGATGGTGCTGCGCGACGACGTGACGAACGATTCGGCGCGTAGCCGTTCCAGCGCCTCCTCCAGGTGGGCGATGTCCGCGGCGCGCAGGTGCACGAGCGCGTCCGCCTCGCCGGAGACGGTGTACGCGCCGACCACCTCGGGGTGGCGGCGGGCGGCGGCGCCGATCTGCGCCGGTGTGGTCCGGCCGGCGCAGAACAGCTCGACGAACGCCTCGGTGGTCCAGCCGACCGCGGCCGGGTCGACGACGGCGGTGAATCCCCGGATCACCCCGGCGGATCGGAGGCGGTCGACGCGTCGCTTGACGGCGGGGGCGGAGAGTGACACCCGGCTGCCGATGTCCGCGTACGAGGCGCGAGCATCCGCGACGAGTAACGCAATGATTCGCTGGTCGACCGCGTCTATCTGCAACGTTCCGCTCCCGGGAAGCAATGCTTGTGGCTGTTACCAAAGTTGTACCGTACCTACTCTTGGTGACCGTGAACCAGCAGCGAGTCTCGCGAAAGCGGACATATCTCATGTGCTCGCCCGAGCACTTCACGGTCGAGTACGCGATCAACCCGTGGATGGACGTGACCACGCCGGTCGACGCCGACCTGGCGGTCAAGCAGTGGGACCGGCTGCGCGAGACGCTCGTCGGGCTGGGCCACGAGGTGCACCTGCTGACTCCCGAGGCGGGCCTGCCGGACATGGTCTACGCCGCGAACGGCGCGTTCGTGGTCGACGGCACGGTCTACGGCGCCCGGTTCAAGCATGAGCAGCGGTCCGCCGAGGCCGCCGCGCACCGGGCGTTCTACGAGCAGCAGGGCTGGCGGTTCATCGCGCCGAGCGAGACGAACGAGGGTGAGGGCGACTTCGCGTACCTGCCGGAGGCGCACGGCGGCCTGATCCTGGCCGGGTACGGCTTCCGGACCGAGCCGGCCGCGCACGCCGAGGCGCAGGAGGCGCTCGGTCGGCCGGTCGTCTCGCTGCACCTGGTCGATCCGCGCTTCTACCACCTGGACGTCGCGCTGGCCTCGATCGACGACGAGAACGTCGTCTACTACCCGGGCGCCTTCTCGGCCGCGAGCCAGAAGGTGCTGGCCCAGCTCTTCCCGGACGCGATCGTCGCGGACGACGAGGACGCGCTGGCGTTCGGTCTGAACCTGGTCAGCGACGGGCTCAACGTGGTGCTGAACAACGAGGCGACGCGGCTCGCCGGCAAGCTGAAGGCGGCCGGCTACCACCCGGTCCCGGTGGAGCTGGCCGAGCTGAAGAAGGGCGGTGGCAGCGTGAAGTGCTGCATCGCCGAGCTGCGGCACTGAGCAGAGCCTCGACGCGAAGGGCGGTCTCCCGGTGGGAGACCGCCCTTGCGCGCGTACGGGGGCCGGTCAGCCCAGCGTCGCCAGCTCGTTGATCACGACGTTGGAGAGCAGCCGGCCGTCGGTCTGCACCCGGCGCAGGTACCACTTCTGCTGTGGGGTGCGGGTCTGGTTGAACTGCCAGGTGCCGCGCGGGCTGTCCACCTGGCCGACCTTGCCGAGCGCCAGGTTGACCTGCTGCGGCGAGGGGTTCGACCCGGCCAGCCGGATCGCCTTGTCCAGCACCAGCGCGGCGTCGTACGACGCCATCGCGTACGTGGTGGGCGCCGAGTTGAACGTCTTCCGGTACGCCGAGGCGAAGATCCGGTTCGCGGTGTTGTTCAGGTCGGCCGAGTAGTTCAGCGCGGTCTCGATCCCGTACGTCTGGATGAGCTTGCGCTCGCGGCCCTTCTCCCCGTCGTCGAGCTGGTCGAGCGCGGTGCCCTCGGTGAGGAAGCCGGGGGCGTAGATCGGTCCCCGGTAGCCCTGGGCGTAGAGCTGCTTGACGAACTGCACGGCCTGCGCGCCGGAGTAGTGGCAGAAGACCGCGTCCGGCTTGCGCCCGAGCGCCTTGCGGATCGGCCCGGAGTAGAGCGTCCGGGACGGGTTCGGGTCGTCGTCGGTGAAGATCGGGTCCTCGGTGAGCCGGCGGCCCCGCTCGTACGCGCGCCGCAGCCCTTCGATGACGTCCTGGCTGCCCAGGCCACGGGTGCCGAAGATGGCGATCCGGCTGGACGCGTCCAGCTTCTGGCGCAGGTACTCGCCGAGCGCCTCGCCGGGCTCGGTGAGCACGTACGAGGTGCGCCAGATGTAGACGACGCCCTGGAGCGTCGACGGGGAGGCGTTGGAGCCCAGCAGGGGCACCCGGGCCTCCTCGACCGCCTCCTTGATTCCGGTCATCACGGTGGGGCTGACCACGCCGGTGAGCGCGAGCACGCCCTCGGAGAGCAGCCGGTCGACGGCGGCCTTTCCGGTGGCGGCGGTGTCGCCCTCCTCGGCGGTCACGAGCGTGACCGGGTGGCCGGCGATCTGCTGGCCGCGCATGCTGACGAAGAGCTGGAAGCCGTTGGTGATCTCGTCACCGATGGCCTTGTTCGCTCCGCTGCCGGGCACGATCAGCCCGACTTTGATCGGGCTGCCGGATCCGGCCTGGTCTCCGGACTCGTCGTCCCCGGAGCCGCAACCCGCCGCCAGTCCGGTGGTACCCAGCGCGGCCAGCAGTTGCAGCGCCCGCCTGCGGTTCATCTGTGCCACCGAGTTTCCTTCCCGACGGGGTGGCCATGGTGCACACCCCTTCGGCGTTCTACCTGGTCGACGACGCTGCGTCAATGCCCTGAAGATCATCGTGAAGCGACCGCAACGCCGCCACCACCTGGGGCCATGCGGTGGAACCCGGTGCGATCAGCCCGAAATGCTCGCATGCGGGCAGCTCAACGAGCGTGGCGGAGCCTCCCGCGGCGTGGTCGGACGCCACCCAGGAGCGGCTGATCGCGACCGGAACCTGGGTATCTTGATCGCCGTGAATGACTACTGTGCGTGTTTGAATGGGCACCAATGCCGATGGATCGGCTGCCGCGTACCGGTCCGGCACGTCGTCCGGGCCGCCGCCGAGCAGCGCGGCCACCGCACCCTCGTCCAGGTCCAGCCGGTACGCCTGCGCGAGGTCGGCCACCGGCGCCAGCGCGAGCACCCCGCCGACCGTCTCCGGTGCGTGCGCGGCCACGTACAGGGACAGGTGCCCGCCCGCGGAGTGACCGACCAGGATCGGCGGTACGGGCGTCACCCGGCCGGGCATCGCGGCGGCGGCGAGTGCCGGCAGCGCGGCGATCCCGGCGCGGACGTCGGTCAGCGTGTGCGGCCACCCTCCGCCCGGCCGGCCGGTCCGCCGGTATTCGATCTGCGCGACCGGGTGGCCGAGCGCGGCCAGCGCCGCCGCCATCGGGCCGGTGTGGGCCCTGTCGTACTCCGCCCGCCAGAAGCCGCCGTGCACCACGACCACCAGCGGCCGGGGCGGCCCGTCACCGGCCGGCAGCCGCAGGTCGGCGCACTGGTCCGGGTGGTCGCCGTAGGAGACGGTGGCATCCGGGGGCGGGGACGGGCGGGTCAGCACCTCGCGCGGGTCGGAGAGCATGCGGCGACCGTAGCGTCCCCCGGACCGGCCGCGTGCACATGGTCGGCGTGGGTAAAGATGGGTGCCATGACCGAAGCGCACTCCGCCGGACACGACGACGAACAGGGCAACGATGGCATCCCGGGCACCGTGGTGGTGGTCGGGCCGGACGGCCGCCCGGTCGGCACGGTGCAGACCGACGAGGGCAAGGGCGAGGACCCGACCCGTCTGGTCGAGCAGCCGGCCAAGGTGATGCGGATCGGCAGCATGATCAAGCAGCTGCTGGAGGAGGTGAAGGCGGCGCCGCTCGACGACGCGAGCCGGCACCGGATGCGGGAGATCCACGAACGCTCGATCGTCGAGCTGAAGGAGGGCCTCGCGCCCGAGCTGCGCGAGGAGCTGGAGCGGATCTCGCTGCCGTTCACCGAGCAGCAGGCGCCGAGCGAGGGCGAGCTGCGGATCGCGCACGCCCAGCTGGTGGGCTGGCTGGAAGGGCTGTTCCACGGCATCCAGGCCGCGCTGGTGGCCCAGCAGATGGCCGCCCGCGTCCAGCTGGAGCAGATGCGTTCCGGCCGTCAGGCGCTGCCCAGCGGCCCGGGCGGCGTGATGCCGGGCATGCCCGGGATGCCCGGCGCCGGCGAGGGCCACGCGCCCGGCCAGTACCTGTGACAGTCGGCCGGGGCGCCGCACGGTGCCCCGGCCGCTCAGTCCAGCTCGAAGACCTTCTCCAGGTACGCGGCCACGCCGTCCTCGGTGTTCGGGCCGGTGACCTCGTGGGCGATCTCCCGTACGGCCGGGTGGGCGTTGGCGACGGCCACCGCCCGTCCGGCCCAGGCCAGCATCGGCACGTCGTTGGGCATGTCGCCGAAGGCCACCACGTCCCGCTCGTCGACGCCGAGCCGTTCCGCGTACCAGGCCAGGCCCGCTGCCTTCGTCACACCGGCGGCCGAGATCTCGATCAGCCCGCTGTACGACGAGTGGGTCGCCTCGGCCAGCCCCTCCAGCGCGCCCGCCACCACCCGCACGAAGACGTCCGGGTCCTGCTCACCGGCCCGCGCCAGCAACTTCACCGCGGGCGCGGCCAGCAGTTCCTCCGGCGACTCGACCGCCCGGATCGCGTCGAGGTCGGCGTCCCAGCGCAGCGGGTAGTGCGCCTCGTGCCGCATCTGCCGGCTGTCCACGATCTCCACCGCGAGGCTCACGCCGGGCACCTCGGCCCGCAGCCGCCGGGCCACCTCGGCCAGCAGCTCCGGGGCGAGCGGGTCGGCCCGCAGCACCTGGTCGGTGTCCGGGTCGTACACCACCGCGCCGTTGGCGCAGATGGCCGGCAGCGGCGCGTCGAGCTGCTCGTACACCATCGGGAGCCAGCGGATCGGACGGCCGGTGACCAGGACCACCGGGGTGCCGGCGGCGGCGATGCGGGCCAGCACCGCGGCGGTACGCGGGCTGACCGTCCGATCGTCGCGCAGCAGTGTGCCGTCGATGTCGGAGGCGACGAGCCGAGGTGGATCTTCCATCACCGGGAGAGTAGCCGGTCCAGGTAGACCGCGACGCCGTCGTCGTCGTTGCGCAAGGTGACCTCGTCCGCCGCGGCCCGGACCTCCGGGTGGGCGTTCGCCACCGCCACCCGGGCCCATCCGGCCCAGTCGAACATCGGCAGGTCGTTCGGCTGGTCGCCGAAGACCAGCACGTCGGCCGGGTCCACGCCGAGTCGTTCGGCGATGACACTGAGCCCGCTGGCCTTGTCGGTGCGGGGCGGGCAGATCTCGATGAAGCCGAGCCCGGCCTGGGTGAGCGTGGCCACGTCCGGCGGCACGATCGCCCGGGCGGCGGCCAGCAGCTCGTCCACGTGGTGGTCGGCGGTCCGGGCGAACGCCTTGATCACGTCGCAGGACAGGCACTCGACCCGGCTGCGGGCCTCGAACCGGTCCGGGTAGGGCCAGCTCGGGTGGTAGTCGCCCCACAGCGGCGCGTCGTGCTCGTCCGACGCCTCCACCATCACGGTGAGCGGGCCGACCGCCGCCTCCAGGTCGGTGAGGATCCGGGCCAGCACCTCACCGGGCAGCCGCTCGTCCCGCAGCACCAGGGGCCCCTCCGGGTCGCTCTGGTCCACCACCCGGCCGCCGCCGGCCATCACCAGGAAGTCGGCGGCCCGGATGTCGTTGCGGGTGAGTTCGGTGAGGCGCGGTCCGCGGCCGGTCGCGCCGACCACCGGGATCCCGGCGGACCGCACCCGGTCCAGCACCCGATGGGTGTACGCGGAGACGGTCTCGTCGCTGCGGACGAGCGTGCCGTCGAGGTCGGTGGCGATCAGCTTGGGCAGTCCCGGGCGGGTCATGGTTCCTCCTTCGCCCGCCGCCGTCACGCCGGCCGACCAGGTCCTCGGTGCCGCGACCATGGGACGGCGGGCAGCAACCGTATCTCGCGGAACGGGCGGCAACCACGGCTTTCCGGCGAATCGGCGGCGAAGCTCCGGTGGCCGCCGGACGCGCTGCCGGAGCTGGTTCAGTACGCCCGTTCGGGGCCCGCGAACGGCACCGTGGGCTGCACCGTCAGATCCGCCGGGGCCGGGGGCACGTCGTCCTCGTCCGCCCGGCGGCGGCGCTCGGGCCGGTCCTCGTCCGGCTCCCCGTCGGTGGCCGTCCCGCCGGCCGCGCGACCGGCCAGGTGCAGCGCGGCCGCCAGCAGTGCGACAGCGACGAACGCGCTGACCAGGCCGCGTCCGTGCTCGACCTGGAGGCTCTGCTCGCCGACGAAGAACAGGATGCGCCGGGCCAGCTGTTCGAGGGAGGCGGCGGTCGCGACCAGCACCCCGAGCACGGCCGCCGCGAGACCCAGCCCGGCCAGCCGGGCGTGCTGCCGCACCGCCGGGGCACCGCGCAGCGCCAGCCCCACCGCCACCGACAGCCCGAGCAGGCCCACCAGGTACGCCGTACCGAGCCCGCCGATCTCGGAGATGCCGCTGGTCAGCCGGGCCGGTGCGTCCTCGCCCCGGGTCTCGGCCGGCACCGTGATCGCCAGCCACTCGCCGATCAGCGAGGCGAGCGCGGCCACCGCGCCGAGCCCGGTGAGCACGGGCGGCAGACGGCGGTCCCGGCCCAGCGCGGCGAGCGAGCGCGCGGCCCGGCCGGACGACTCCGGCTCGGTGTCGCCCCACTCGACGATCGTGGTGTCGTCGGACCTGGTGTCCTGCATGGGGATTCGCTTGTCCTGCCGGGGAACGGGGAGATCCTGCGACATGGCCACCCTTCCCGTACGCGGGCCTGCGTCGAATCATGGCACAGCCCGCTCCCGCCGGCCCGGATCGCGACCCCGGGGTCCGGTGCGGGGCGGCCCGCTTTCGGTTAGCGTCGGTGCCATGCCTATCCGTACCGCATCCGCTCGCTGGCAGGGCAACCTCACCGAGGGGTCCGGCACCGTCCGCACCGGCAAGGGCGGCCTGTCCGGCAACTACTCCTTCAAGTCGCGCTTCGAGGAGGGCGAGGGCACCAACCCCGAGGAGCTGATCGGCGCCGCGCACGCCGGCTGCTTCTCGATGGCCCTCTCCAAGCAGCTCGCCGACGCCGGCGCCCAGGAGACGGCGGTGGAGACCACCGCCAAGGTGCACTTCGACAAGACCGACGCCGGCATGACGGTGACCCGCATCGACCTGGAGACCGTGGGCCAGGTTCCGGGCATCGACCAGGCCGAGTTCACCAAGCTCGCCGAGGCGGCCAAGGAGAACTGCCCGATCTCCCGGCTGCTGTCGCCGGGCGCGCAGATCACGCTGAACGCCCGTCTGGCCTGACATCGCGTACGGCACGGCGGGGGTGTCCTGCGGGGCGCCCTCGCCGTGCGGTGTGCCCGATCCGGAGGGAGTGACCGGGCCGCGTGGCCGTGGAGATGAGCCGGGACCGGTTCGAGGAACTGGTCGGCGAGGCGCTCGACGAGGTGCCCGAGGAACTGCTCGGGTTGATGAGCAACGTGGTCATCCTGGTGGAGGACGACCCGCCGCCGGGCGAGGACCTGCTCGGTCTGTACGAGGGGCATGCCCTCACCTCTCGCGGCTGGGACTACTCCGGTGTGCTGCCCGACCGCATCCTGATCTACCGCAACCCGATCCTGGCGATCTGCGACACCGACGACGACGTGGTCGACGAGGTGGCGGTGACGGTGGTGCACGAGATCGCCCACCACTTCGGCATCGACGACGAGCGGCTGCACGCCCTGGGCTGGGGCTGACCGGCCTCCGGCGCGTCCCCGCTCGGCTGATCCCGGCGGTTGCGCCGGTCCCCTAACCTGCGGATCAGGCAGATCCTGATGCAGGAGGAAAACCCATGCGCAGCGCGCTGTTCTCCGCGGAGAACCTTGAGAAGGAGTCCCAGCAGCCCGGCATGCGGTTGCAGAACTCCAAGATGCTGAAGATCGAGCTGAACGGCGAGGCGATGGCCCGGGTCGGGTCGATGGTCGCCTACCAGGGGCAGGTGCAGTTCCAGGCGCTCGGCTCCGGCGGCATCGGCAAGTTCATCAAGCAGCGGCTCACCGGTGAGGGCGTGCCGCTGATGAAGGTCTCCGGGCGCGGCGACGTCTTCCTCGCCGACTTCGCCAAGGACGTGCACGTCATCGACCTGGAGCCGGGCGACGCGCTGTCCATCAACGGTTCCAGCGTGCTGGCGTTCGACTCGACGCTCCAGTACGACATCAAGATGGTCGGCGGCGCCGGGTTCGCGTCCTCGTCCGGCCTGTTCAACTGCGTCTTCACCGGCCACGGCCGGATCGCCATCACCACCAAGGGCACCCCTGTGGTGCTCAACGTGGACGCCCCGACGTACGTGGACCCGCAGGCGGCGGTGTGCTGGTCGGCGAACCTCCAGACCGGCTACCACCGTGCCGAGCAGCTCGGCCTGGGCACGCTGCTCGGCCGCAGCACCGGTGAGGCGTTCACGATGAGCTTCGCCGGTCAGGGCTTCGTCGTGGTCCAGCCCTCGGAGGAGCCTCCGGTGGCCGGCAGCGGCTCCCAGCAGCAGGGCGGCGTGCTCGGCGGCCTGCTGCAGTGACCCTGGGCGCCCGGGGCGTCCGCGGAGGTCGCCCCGGGTCGGTCAGCTCAGCTCGCCGGCCCGCAGCCGGGCCACCCAGGCCGCCGCGTCGGCGTAGTCGGCGTCGGTGAGCCCCGGCGGCACCGGCGTCTGCTGGTCACCCGCCGCCGTGCTCCAGCGGTGCCGGGGGTACGACCCCAGGAACCGCACGTCGGCGCAGACCCGGCGCAGTCCCTGCAACGCCTCGCCGAGGCGTACGTCGGCGACGTGCCCGGCGCAGTCCAGGAAGAACACGTAGCGGCCGAGCGCCTCGCCGGTGGGGCGGGACTCGATCCGGGTCATGTTCACGCCGCGCACGGCCAGCTCCATCAGCACCGCCAGCAGCGCGCCCACCCGGTCGTGGGCGAGGCACACCGCGAGCGAGGTCAGGTCGTCGCCGGTTGGTGGCGGGGGCGGCCCGGGGCGGGACACCAGCGCGAACCTGGTCACCGCGTCCGGGTGGTCGGCGATCTTGTCGGCCAGCACTGCCAGGCGGTGCCGGCTCGCGCCGATCGGGGCGCAGATGGCGGCGTCGTACTCGCCGCTCGCCGCCCCGGCCGCGGCGGCGCCGTTGGAGAGCACATCGACCACTGTGGCGTCCGGCAGGTGCGCCCGCAGCCAGCCCCGGCACTGGGTGGACGCCTGCGGGTGGGCTGCGACGGAGCGTACGTCGGCCAGCGTGGTGCCGGTGCGGGCGGCCAGCACGAACTCCACCGGGAGGACCACCTCGCGGGTGATCACCAGCGGGTCGCCCTCGACCAGCTCGTCGAGGGTCACCCCGACCGCGCCGCCGATGGAGTTCTCCAGTGGCACCAGCGCCGCGTCCGCCTCGCCGGCGCGTACCGCGTCGAGCGCCTCGCCGACGCTGCGGGCCGGCGTGCGGTCCCCGCGCTCGGCGGCGGGCACCGTACGCAGGGCCTGCTCGGCGAAGGTGCCCTCGGGGCCCAGGTAGACGAAGCGGGTCGGCGGTGTTCCCGGCATGCCGACCAGCCTACGCACCCGGCGTGCCGTCGCAGGCCAGGGTACGGATGCCGGCCGGCGCCACGGTCCGCACCTCGACGCCGCACACGTCCGTGCCGGCGGTGACCAGCCTCGGCGTGCCGTTCTCGCCGCGCGTGACCACCTGCAACTCCTCGTGCCCGGTGACCGACAGGACGGTGTACTGCCAGCCCTCGGCGCAGAGCGGACCGGCCGACACGGTGACCCGGACGTCGCGGGGCAGCACGCCGGCGGAGCCGCGCAGCAGCGCGACGATCCGGTCGCCGGAGGGCCGCCCCCGGCAGGGTGCCGCCGACGCCGGCACGGACGGGGAGAGCGTGGGCGGGAGAACCGGCACGGGTGGGGTCGGCGTCGCGCTCGGGCTGGCCGTGACGGACGCCGACGGGGCCGGGACGGGCGTGGCGGCGGCGGTTGGCGGCGCGCGCAACTCGGGCGGGGTGCCGCAGGCGGCGAGGGCGAGCACTGTCAGCAGCGCCAGCGGGCGGTGGCGGTGCCGGGGGCGTGGGGTGCGGGGCACGGGGGCGTCCTCGGGCATCGAGGGATGTCGTCGTGGGGTGGACCGAGGTCATCGTAGGAGCAGGACCGGCCCGGGTGAAGGGCTCCGGGTCTCGTCGCGGCTCAGACTGCGGAGAGGAAGGTGAGCGACCCGGCCACCGCGCCGTCGGTGAGCACCGGCGTGGAGATGGCGTCGACGGTCCGGCCGGCGTCGGAACCGGGCCCCTGCACCCGCAGCAGGCCGCGGGCGAGCCGCCCGGAGTGCAGCGCGAGCAGCGGCGGGATCTTGTCGGTCTCCTGCTCGGTCAGCTCGCTCGGGCTCGCCGTGAAGTCGACGAGGCGCAGGCCGCCCTCCAGCAGCGGCAGGCCGATCACGTCCTCCGGGGCGCCCAGGCAGAGCAGGTCGCAGCCGGACGAGGAGATCGCCACGACAGTGGTGCCGGCGTCGATCAGCAGGCACGGCTCGGCGGCCCGGGAGACCATGCCGGACCACTGCCCGAAGTTGTCGGACTCCTGCTCGGCGGATGCCGCGGGCGCGAACACTTCCGAGAGTGAGAGTTCGACGTGGGCCACCGCGCCTCCTATGTACACCGACGGTCTGTCCACGCTAGCCGGTCGGTGCGGCGGAAGCATCGGCTGCCGGGCGGCCGGCGACGGCGCGGACCGACGGAACCAGTCGGGGGCGGTGCCGTGGGCCGCGTGGCGTCGCCGGAGACGTTACCGGCGGGCGGCCTGCTTGTCAGCGGCCGTTCGGCCCTCGTCATACCACCGGTAGTCGGCGGTTGGACGGTACGTGCCGTTGAACCACGTGGCCGGCGCCTGCGCGACGCGGGAGAGCTTCTCGGCGGTGGCCGGACTGATCCGGTTCCCACCGGCCACGAGCAGGCGGTCCAACTCGCGGTGGGTGGCCATGAGGCAGTCCTTCGGCAGGCCGTAGACGCTGATCACCCCGGAGCCGACGAACGTCAGCACCGGCGTCACCGGGATCGGCAGGCCGACCGCGTCGGAGAGGGCCTTGCTGGCACGCTTGGCGTCCCGGCGGGCCTCCAGCACGTACGGCGGGCGCTTGCCGTTGATCTGGACCACGTCGCCGGCCACCAGCACGCGGGCCCGGCCGTGGTCGGCGATGGTGACCGCGAACAGACCGCTCGGGCCGATGGCCAGGAACCCGGCCCGGTCGTCACGGCCGCGGTCGAGCAGCATGTCGGCCGGGTCCGTCCGGGGCCACTCGATGACGTGCCAGGCGGGACCGAGGTGGTCGAGTTGGCCCAGGGCGCGGGCCCCTGCCGCTTCCAACCGGCGGGCCCCCCGCTCCGCCCGGCGACGCCGGGCCCACTCCAATGGAGTCGGTCGGGCCGGCTCGAGCACCGAGGTGGGCTCGACCCGGGGGGAGTGCGGCACCGTGCGGGGCGGCAGTGCCCTGCTCGGTACGGCTCGACGAGCGGGAAAGACAGTCATCGCGACCTCCGGCAAAAGGTCTCTCGAAGTTATGTCTCCACTACCCTACGTTGCGCCCCCCGGGGCTCGGCAAGTTGGACCGCCGGAGTGAGTGCGGATGAATGCCATATTCATTCACACTTCTTTTCCGGATGGTGCGCAAGCCTGCCCTAGGCTGCGGGGGTGACCCACCATGTGGACAGCGAAGTCGCCCGGCTCGGGACGGTGCTGCTGCACCGCCCGGGACCGGAACTGGCCCGCCTCACCCCACGCAACAACGACAGTCTCCTGTTCGACGCTATCCCATGGGTGGGACGCGCGCAGGAGGAGCACGACGCGTTCGCGGCGGCGTTGCGGTCCCGCGGGGTCGAGGTGCTCTACCTGGCCGACCTGCTGGCCGAGACGCTCGCCGTGCCCGACGCGCGGGCCGAGCTGACCGAGCAGGTGCTGCGGTCCCGCCGGCTCGGCCACACCCTGCGGCGCCGCGTCGCCGACCATCTGGCGTACCTCGATCCGGCCGGGCTGGCCGACGTGCTCACCGCCGGGCTCGCCCACGAGGAACTGCGGCTCGGCGCCGACCGTCCCGGCGGTCTGGTCTGGACGCTCATGGACCGGCACGACTTCGTCATCGACCCGCTGCCCAACCTGCTGTTCACCCGCGACTCGTCGGTCTGGATCGGCGACCGGGTCGGCGTGACGAGCCTGGCCATGCCGGCCCGGCGGCGGGAGACCACGCTCACCGACGCGATCTACCGCTACCATCCGCGCTTCGTCGGCACCGAGTTCGTCTACCACCCCCGGATGGAGCACCTGGAGGGCGGCGACGTGCTGCTGCTCGCGCCGGGGGTGCTCGCCGTCGGCGTCGGTGAACGCACCACCCCGGCCGGCGCGGAACGGCTGGCCCGGCAGGTGTTCGCGGCCGGCCTGGCGCACACCATCCTGGTGGTGCCGATCGCGCAGGAACGCGCCACCATGCACCTGGACACGATCTGCACGATGGTCGACGTGGACGCCGTGCTGATGTACCCGAACGTCGCCCACGAGCTGTCCGCGTACACGGTCATCGCCGGCGCGGACGGCGACGACCTGCGGGTCGACGGCCCGGCGCCGTTCCTGCGGGCCGCGGCCGACGCGATGGACCTCGACCAGCTCCGGGTGATCGACACCGGTCTGGACCCGGTCACCGCCGAACGCGAGCAGTGGGACGACGGCAACAACACGCTCGCGCTCGCGCCCCGGCTGTGCGTCGGCTACGAGCGCAACGTGGAGACCAACGCGCAACTGGAACGCGCCGGCATCGAGGTGATCGCCATCGCCGGTTCCGAACTGGGCTCCGGGCGGGGCGGCCCGCGCTGCATGTCCTGCCCGCTGGTGCGGGAGAAGGGCGGGGCCGCCTGACCCGGAGACGTCAGCGCAGCGTCAGCTGGCGGCCGAGCAGGCCCTGGCGGGCCCGGCGGCCGGCCGCGTCGAGCGGCTCCCGCTCCGCGACCGCCTCGGCGTAGCGCTTGGCGAACTCCGCCACCGGCGCCTCCCACTCGGCGGCCGGGGTGTCCTCCGGCAGATCCCAGACCGGCGCCAGGCGCCCGTGCGCCCGGAACATGCCCGCGAACTTCGTGTCGTCGCCGAGCGTCAGCGCGCCCGCCGCGGCGAGCCGGGACAGCGCGTCGAGCGCGGTGTCCTCGTCCTCCGGCAGGACCAGGCGCACGTGGGCCTTCTCCGGCACCTGGCACCAGTACGCGGCCGGCGCGGCGGCCAGCTTGACGGTCGGGTAGATGGCCGAGTTGGCCCGCTCCAGGGACGCCTGGACGTTCGGGTCGTCGGCGGCGCCCGGGTCGAGCCAGAAGTCGAACCCGTCGTGCATGGTGATCTCCAGCGGGCCGTCCACCAGGATGTCCTGGAGGCGGGGGCCCGGCCCGGGCAGCGGCGGCACGCTCACCTGGCCGCCCGGCTCGGTGCGCAGCGCGGAGATCAGCGCGTCGGCCAGGTCGCGGGAGACGTCGCCGGACTGCTGGTGCCGCTGCAGGCCGATGAAGACCCGCCCGTCCGGCTTGGTCATCGCCGGTGCGGCCATCGGCAGCACTGTCGCCAGCGTGACCGGCCGGTCGCCGTACTCCTCGATCAGTTCCGGGGTCAGCCGCAGCGGCGCGGACGCCGCCGGGACCAGCTCGCGCAGGGCGATCCACTCCGGCTCGTCCGCCAGGCCCTCGAACGGCCGGGGCACGAAGACGTCGCGCACCTTCTCCCGCTTCGGGGTGGCCTCGCCGGCCCGCTGGTTCTTCCGACGCTTGCTCATGCGCCCGCTCCGCTCCGCTCGGTCATGGCGAGACAGCCTAGATGCCGGGTCTCGGCGGCGGGGGCCGGACCCGTCCGCCGCGTCGGTCAGCCGGCGGCGACCAGGTCGGTCCGATGCGCCGGGACCGGGTCGAACCGCGCCCACACGCTCTGGCCCAGGCCGTCGCGCTCCACGCCCCAGCCGCTGGCGAGCCCGGCGACGATGTGCAGCCCTCGGCCGTCGGCCGCGTCCGGCGCGGCGGTACGCATGCACGGGCCGGCACCGGAACCGCCGTCGGTGACCCGCAGCTCGACGCTCGGCCCCTGCTCGGTCGGGCGCAGCCGCCAGGCGACCCGCACCACGCCGCCGGGCAGCGAGTCGGCGTGCCGGACCGCGTTGCCGACCAGTTCGGCGAGGACCGCGACCAGGTCGGCCACCAGGACCGGGGGTACGACGCCGGTCAGCTCGTCGGCGAGCCGATGCCGGGCCAGGCGCGCGCCGGTGGCGTCGTGGGGCACCACCACGCACCACGACCGTTCGGCCGGACCAGTCGACACGTCGTTCCTTCCCCGCCCGTGAGTGCCCCGGTCAACCCCGGGGCAGCCGCACCTCTGCGACCGTACCGCCACCGGCCCTGGGCCGGAGCGATACCCATCCATTCTGCTGTTCAACGATCTGGCGGACGAGATAGAGACCGAGCCCGGCGCCGGGATACCGGCGGCGGTCGCCGGACTCCCCCTGCCAGAACCGGTCGAAGGCCCGCTCCACGTGTTCCGGCCGGATACCGATGCCCCGGTCGGCGACCCGGAACGAGACGGTCCGCTCGTTCGCCTCGGCGGTGATCTCGATCGGTGTGTCCGGCAGCGAGTACTTCCCGGCGTTGGTGCCCAGTTCGGTGAGGACCGTGGCGAGGCTGTGCCGGTCGCCGAGCGCCTTGGGCAGGTCGGCGGGCAGGTCGAGCACGACCCGGTGCCGGACGTCCGCCGGCAGGTCCACCACCGCCGCGCGCAGCGCGTCGACCAGGTCGAACGGCGCGGCCGGTTCGCCACCGGGACGGTTCTCGGTGGCGGCGGTCAGCAGCCGGTCGACCAGGCGGGCCAGTTCGTTGGCGCGCTGGCCGATGATCCGGGCGGCCTGCCTGCGGTCGCCGTCGCTCAGCGAGTCCCAGTGGTCGGTGAGCGTGTCCGCGTACCCCTTGATGACGGTGACCGGGGTCCGCAGTTCGTGGCTGGTCACCGCGACGAACAGATCCCGGTCGTGGTCGCGCCGCTGCTGGTCGGTGGTGTCGCGGAAGCTGACCACGCGCAGCGCGTTCGGGCCGGGCAGTTCGCCGGACGTGATCCGCAGCCAGCGGCCGTCCGGCAGCCGGTGGTCGAGCACCTGACCGGGCGGCGGCAGCGGGAACGGCAACGGCCGGCTCAGCGCCTCGTCCGCCGGCCGGCCGGTCACCTCGACCGCGGCCGGGTTCCAGAGCCGGACACGTCCGTCCCGGTCCACCACCGCGAGGCCGTCGGCGAGCGCCGCCACGACCGGCCCGTCCCCGTGTACGGGCAGGCCGGTCTGGTCGCCGTACATGTGGGCGATGCAGGCGGCGATGTAGCCGATGACGGCGCGTTGCGAGGGTTGCAGCGGTTCGCTCAGCGGGTAGAGCGCGTGCAGGCTGCCGACGGTGAGCCCGCCGATCTCGGCGCGCGCCACGATCATCCGGCAGAGGCCCCGGCCGGCGACCTCGTCGGCGAGCGCACCGGGGATCGCGTCGACCCGGACCTCCCGTACCGGCGGGCCGGCGAGCAGGCAGACGGTGGCCGGGTCGGTGGCGGGCAGCGGGCGGCCGAGGACGAACTCGGCGCTGCCGGTCGCGGCGACGACCCGTCCGCCGGCCGGGGTGAACTCCACGAAGACCAGGCCGGCCGCGCCGACCGCGGGTTCGACCTCGCGGAGCAGGCGGGTGAGGACGGCGAGGCCGGACTCGCCTGAGTTGATCATTTTGATCGCTGCGGTGTGGCCGGCGATGAAGGCGGGGTAGTCGGTTCGCTCCGGCATGTCCCGAGTGTGCCGCGCCGTCCGCGTCCGGGACACCCCCGGCCGGTCGACGGTCCCCGGTACCGATCGACGGGACTCACCGGCCCAACCGGGCCAGCGCGTGGGCCGGCCGGTCCGTGATCACCCCGTCCACGCCCGCTTCCAGCACGAGTTCCAGGTCCTCCGGCTCGTTGACGGTCCAGACGTACACCGAGTTGCCGGCGGCGCGCAGCGAGGGGACCAGGCGCGGGCGGGCCCGGACCAGGTCCACGCCGGGACCGGCGATCCGGGTGCCGAACGGCAGCCGGCCCAGCGGCAGCAGGCGCGGCAGCACCTCCAGCAGCAGCACGGTGGGCAGCGCCGGCGCGAGTTCCCGGACCCGGCGTACGGCGAGCGGCGAGAACGACATCACCGTCACCTGGACCGGATGGTCCGGGCGGGGCTCGGCCAGCCCGTACCGGCGCAGCATCTCGACCAGGCGGCGCTCGACCTCGCCCCGGTAGCGGGACGGGTGCTTGGTCTCGATCAGCAGCCGGACCGGCCGCCCGGCGGCCAGCACCGCGTCGAGCAGCCGCTCCAGCGTGAGCAGCCGGGTGTGCGACTCGTCGAGCAGCACGTCGTCCTCGGCGAGCGTCGCGGCCCGGTGCCAGGAACCGAAGTCCAGCGCCTCCAGCTCGGCGAGCGTCCGCGCGCTGACCAGCCCGTGGCCGTTGCTGGTGCGGTCCAGCCGGCGGTCGTGCACGCAGACCAGGTGCCCGTCACGGGTCAGCCGGACGTCGCACTCCAGCCCGTCCGCGCCCTCGTCCAGGGCGCGCAGGTAGGCGGCGAGTGTGTGCTCCGGCAGGTCGTACGAGGCACCGCGATGGGCGAAGACCAGGGGGACGGTCATGGCCGTGTCACCGGCTCAGGCGACCCGGCCCGGCTGCCCGTCGTCGGTGACCACCGGACGGCCCGCGGCGGCCCAGTCGCCCATCCCGCCGTCGACGTTGCGGACCTGGTCCCAGCCGTTGCGCATGAGGTAGCCGACCACCTGGGCGGACCGGCCGCCGGAGCGGCAGATCACCGCCACGTCGCGGTCCTGCGGGATCTCGGCGATCCGGGCGGGCAGCTCGGTCATCGGCAGGTGGTGGGCGGCCGGCGCGTGGCCGGCGGCCCACTCGTCGTCCTCGCGGACGTCGAGCAGGTAGACGTCGTCGGGCACGGCCGACGCGGGCACGCTGGGTAGTGAGGCTCCGAACACGGTAGAAGCCTAGTCGCCCACGGCGCTCACAGCCGGTTGACCCAGCGCGGGTTGGCGCCGGCCCACTCCGGCACGCGCGTGTCGCGCAGCGCGCCGAACAGCCCGGCGCCGCCGTCGTCCAGCACGACGTACGAGACGCCGTCGATGGTCTGCGGGTAGGAGGGCACCTGGACCCCGCGCAGGGCGTCCGCGGGCAGGCCGCGCAACGCGAACAACAGCTCGTCCAGGGGTACGCCGTTGGTGTCCACGGTCAGCGCCCCGCCGGCCGCCCGCAGCACCCGGTCCAGCTTGACCGGGTCGCTGCGCAGCCGTGTCTCGCCCGCCCGGTCGAGCACTGCCCGCAGCATCTGCTGCTGGTGCCGCTGCCTGTCGAAGTCGCCACCGGGCAGGTCGTAGCGCTGCCGCACGTAGTCGAGCGTCCGCGCGCCGTCCATCTGCTGGCAGCCGGCCTCGAACTGGTACCGGGTGTGGATCGAGCGCACCGGCGTGTCCACGCACATCCGGATGCCGCCGAGCTGGTCGATCACCTCCTTGAAGCCGGAGAAGTCGACGAGTGCCGCGCCGTCGAAGCGGATCCCGGTGAGCCGGTTCAGGGTGGTGCTGAGCAGGCGCGCGCCGCCCTCACCGCCGCCGCCGTGCTCGTACGCGGCGTTGACCTTGTCCTGGCCGCCGGGGAAGCCCGGTGCCGGGGGGAGCGCCACCAGCAGGTCGCGCGGTACGGAGATCAGGTACGCCTGCCGCATCCCGGCCGGTACGTGCACGATCAGGATGCTGTCGGAGCGCTGGTCCTCCGGGTTCGCGCCGGGCCGGTGGTCGGAGCCGATCAGCAGGTAGTTGAGCGCCCCGTCCAGGTCCGTCCGCTTCTTGCGGGCGGCCGGGTCGAGCAGCTGCTCCTTGGCCACGGTGCGGTCGTAGCGCGAGGTGAGCCAGTGCAGCCCGGCGACGCCGAGCGTGGCGAGCAGGACCAGCACGAGGCCGGTGCCGAGCAGGAACCGGGCCCAGCGGGCGGGTCCACCCCGCCCGCGTCGGTTCCGTGCTGGCCTGGACGTGACGATCCCCCCGTAGCCGCGACATGAGACCCGCTCACGTCAGGCTACGGGGGGATCGGCCGACCGTTACCGCTTTCGCGCAGGTCAGCGGGTCATTTCCGGGTGGAGAGGACGTCCGGGTTGTTCACCACGAAGTCGGCCAGCTTGTCGTTCTTGACCGCCTGGAACATGTCCATCGTCGTCTCGTTGAACGTCTCCCGGCCGTTGTCGTTGCCGGCGAAGGTGCCACCGTTGGTCCGCAGCGTGACCAGGTCGTTCCCGTTGAGGTTCTTGAGCGTGAAGATGAAGTCGGCGATCGGCACGCCGCCGGTGTCCAGGACGAACGCCTTGCCCGCGGCCTTCATCAGCGAGTTCAGCTTCAGCGGGTTGGTCAGCATGCCGCCCTCGGTGGCCTTCTTGGCCATCGCCTTGATCAGCTGCTGCTGGTTCTGCTGCCTGTCGTAGTCGCTGTTCGGCAGGCCGTAGCGCTGGCGGGAGTAGTCGAGCGCCTCCCAGCCCTCCATCTCCCGGCAGCCCTTCTTGTGCACCACTGCCTTGTACGGCTTGCCGGTCTTCTTCGCGTCGGCGTTCCACATCGGCTTGCCGTCGACGTACGACATGTGGTGCGACTTGACCTCGTGGCTCACGCAGATCCGCACCGAGCCGAGCGCGTCGATCACGCTCTTGAAGCCGCCGAAGTTGATGATCGCGGCGCCGTCGAAGCCGATCCCGGTCATCGACTTGATCGTCTTGGCCATCAGCTGGGCGCCGCCCTCCCAGCCGCCGCCGTTCTGGGCGCCGTGGAAGAAGGCCGCGTTGATCTTGTCGGTGCCGCCCTTGTAGCCGCTCTTCTCGAACGCCGGGATACGCGCCTCGGTGTCCCGGGGGATCGAGATCAGGTACGCCTGGTCGTGGCTGGCCGGGATGTGCAGGATGATGATCGTGTCCGACCGGACGTCATCGGCGGCCCAGCGCTCGCGGGCGTCCACACCGAGCAGCAGCATGTCGATCGGACCTTCGAGGCTGTTGCCGCCCTCGGCCTCGCTCTTGCCCGCCCCGCCGAGCAGGTTGCGCTGGGCGATGTTGTCGGTGGCCTGGCCGATTACCGCCTTGCTGCCGACGATCGCGACGCCGCTTGTCACCATCAGCACCGCGCCGAGCACCAGTGTGAGCTTGGCCCAGAGCGGGTCCTTGCGCTTGGTGCGCTTCTTCTTGCCACCGCCGGGACCGCGACCGCCGGAACCGGGCTGTGTGGGGATGACCGGAGGGACCCGCCCGGATGATCCGGGTGCCGGTGACTGCGGGCGACGGCTGGTCTGGACCGACATGCGTGCTCCAGCTCGGTGATCGGGGGCGGGACCACTTTACGTATCTGTTCCCGTATTCGCGACCTCGTAGGCTCGCAATTCCCGTCAATACCGGCCTACATCCTCGGGTTGTGGCCGAACGGGCAAGGGTAAGGAGCCGGTCGGCGGTTGGCCTCCGTGGTGGCGAGGCCCTAGCGCTCGTTACCGGTCATGTCGTGCCGGCGTCAGCCGCCCGCGTTGTCGCCCGAGCCCTTCTGGTTGGCCTGCATCCACTCGGCCATCCGGTCCGCGGCGATCGCCTTGTACATCGCCAGCGCCTTCTCCCGGTCGGAGACCACCACCGACTGGCCGTCGATGGTCTGGCCGCCCAGGTGCGGGCTGGTGACGAACGTCAGGTTCTCGCCCCGCAGGCTGCGGAACTGCACTGCCATGTCGGTCAACGAGAATCCCTGGTCGACCGTGACGGCGGCGGTGACCGCCTTGAGGAAGTCGTTCAGCTTCTTCGGGTTGGTCAGCGTCCCGGTGCTGGCCGCCTTGTCCATCAGCGCCTTCAGGAACTCCTGCTGGTGCCGCATCCGGGCGAAGTCGCCGTCCGGGAACTGCTTGCGCTGCCGGACCCAGTCCAGCGCCTCGGCGCCGTTCATGTGGTTCACGCCCTTGGTGAACGTCCGGTACGGCTTGTGGATCGAGGTGATGGTCCGCTCCACCTTGAGGTCGACCCCGCCCAGCGCGTCGGTGACCTCCTTGAAACCGCCGAAGTCGATGGCCATGACGTGGTCGATCCGTACGTCGGTGAAGCACTCCACGGTCTTCACCGCGAGCGGCAGGCCACCGAACGCGAACGCCGCGTTGATCTTGTTGCGCGAGCCCGAGTCGCAGGACGCGCCGGCGCTCTCCGGGATCGGCACGTACAGGTCACGCGGCACCGAGACCAGGTAGGCGCTCTTGTGGTCGGCCGGGATGTGCATGACGATCACGGTGTCCGCGCGCCACTTGCCGGAACCGTCGACAGGAGCGTCCGGATCCCGCGAGTCGCTGCCCACGAGCAGGATGTTGAACGCGCCGTCGACCTGCTTGGCCGGCCGGCCGCCGGTGATCCCGGCGAACGGGTCGGTGCGCGCCAGGTCGTCGTCCAGGTTGCGGGCGTAGAACCACGCGCCGAGGCCGCCGAGCAGCGCCAGCACCAGCACCGCGACGCCCGCCACCAGGCCGATGCGCCCCCAGCGTGGCCGGGGGCCACGCCGCCCGGATCCGCCCGGACCGCCACCGCCCGGACCACCGGGCCCGGTCGGCCCGGCCGGGCCGCCGGGACCGCCGGAGCGGGGCGCCTCGTCGTGTGCGGGGTACCACCTGGTTTCCGAGGGCCGGGCGCGCCCGGTGGCGGCCCGGCCGGAGCCGGGAACCGAGGCGCGGCCCGCGCCCCGGCTCAGGTGTCGGGGGATCGGGGCGCCGGCAGACGAGGTCGCTGACATGTAACCGAGGGTAGGTCGGCCGGGCCACCGACGCCCTCGTACGCGCGCCGATGTCAGCCGCGTCCCCGGCGGGTTCAGTACCCGAGACGCCCGCGGAAGTACTCGATCGTGCGTCGGAGGCCGTCTTCGGGCGTGACGCTCGGCTCGTATCCCAGCAGTTCGCGGGCGAGGGTCAGGTCCGGGCGGCGCATCTCCGGGTCGTCGGAAGCGCGAGTGATGTAGCTCACCTCGGACGTGCTTCCGGTGAGTGACACGATCGTCTCGGCCAGTTGCCGCATCGACATCTCGTGCTCGGTGCCGCAGTTGATCGGCCCGGTCTGGGTCGAGTCGAGCAGCAGCAGGATGCCGCGCACCAGGTCGTCGACATAGCAGATCGAGCGGGTCTGGTTGCCGGTGCCGTGCACGGTGATCGGCTCGCCGCGCAGGGCCTGCGAGATGAACGTCGGGATGGCGCGGCCGTCGTCCGGGCGCATCCGCGGGCCGTACGTGTTGAAGATCCGCACGATCGCGGTGTCCGTGCCCCGGCTGCGGTGGTAGGCCATGGTGGCCGCCTCGGAGAAGCGCTTCGCCTCGTCGTAGACGCTCCGGATGCCGATCGGGTTGACGTTGCCCCAGTACGTCTCGCGCTGCGGGTGCTCCTTCGGGTCGCCGTACGCCTCCGACGTGGAGGCCATCAGGAACCGGGCGCCGTCGTCGGTGGCCCGCTCCAGCAGCGCCAGCGTCGCCACCGAGCCGACCCGGAGGATCTCCACCGGCAGCTTCTCGAAGTCGGTGGGGCTGGCCGGGGACGCCATGTGCAGGATCGCGTCGAACCGCTCGGTCATCGCCGGGTGCTGCGGCAGGCCGTCGGAGATGTCCGCCTCGACGAGCGTGAAGGTCGGCTCGTCCAGCAGGTGGGCGACGTTGTCCTTGGACCCGGTGACGAAGTTGTCCAGCACCACGACGGTGCAGCCGCGCTCGACGAGCCGGTCGACCAGGTGGGACGGGACGAAACCGGCGCCGCCGGTGACGAGGATGCGGTGACCGGTACCGAAGCGGGGAGCGACCTTCATGGCGGTCAGCCTATACACGCGAGGCGGGGCCCCCGCGTAAGGCAGGGGCCCCGCTCGACCGTGGTGCTCAGTGGGCGCCGGCTCCGGTGAGCGAGCGCACCTCCAGCTCCGCGTACTTCTCCTCGTCGCTCTCCTTGGACAGGATCGTGCCGAGCCAGCCGCACAGGAAGCCGAACGGGATCGAGATGATGCCCGGGTTCGACAGCGGGAACCACTGCCAGTCGTGGTCGGGGAACATCGCCGTCGGCGCGCCGGAGACGACCGGCGAGAAGAAGACGAGCACCACGGCGGCGAGCAGGCCGCCGTAGATGGCCCAGACCGCGCCCGAGGTGTTGAACCGCTTCCAGAACAGGCTGTAGAGGATGGCCGGCAGGTTGCCCGACGCGGCCACCGCGAACGCCAGTGCGACCAGGAACGCCACGTTCAGGTTCTGCGCGTAGATCGACAGGACGATCGACACCGCGCCGATCACCAGCGCGGAGATCCGGGCGACGGTCACCTCCTGCCGTTCCGACGCCTGCCCGTTCTTCATCACGTTGGCGTAGAAGTCGTGCGCCAGGCTGGACGACGACGCCAGGGTGAGCCCGGCGACCACCGCGAGGATCGTGGCGAACGCGACCGCTGCGATGATCGCCAGCAGTGTCGCGCCGCCCAGGTCCCCGCCGAGGAACTGTTCGCCCAGCTTCTCGGCGAGCTGTGGCGCCGCCGTGTTGCCCGCCTTGTCCTGCGCGGTGATCTCCGACCCGCCGACGATCGCCGCCGCGCCGAAGCCCAGCGCCAGGGTGAGCAGGTAGAACGTGCCGATGATGCCGATCGCCCAGAGCACGCTCTTACGGGCCGCCCGCGCGGTCGGCACGGTGTAGAAGCGGATCAGGATGTGCGGCAGGCCGGCCGTGCCGAGGACCAGCGCGATGCCCAGCGAGAGCAGGTCCATCTTGCTGTAGAACGTCTTCAGCGCGTCCCCGGGTGTCTCCACGCCGTAGCGCAACCCGGGTTCGAGGAACGCCGCTCCCTTGCCCGAGGCGCTGGCCGCGTCGCCGAGCAGCGAGGACAGGTTGAACTTGTACTTGGCGAGCACCAGCAGCGTCATCGCCAGCGCGCCGCCCATCAGCAGGAACGCCTTGACGATCTGGACGTACGTGGTGCCCTTCATGCCGCCGACCGTCACGTAGATGATCATCAGGGCGCCGACCATGATGATGGTGGCGACCTTGGCGGTGTCGGCGTCCATACCGAGGAACGTGGTGCCCGGCTTGATGCCGAGCAGCAGGGCGACGAGCGCGCCGGCGCCGACCATCTGGGCCAGCAGGTAGAAGATCGACACCGTGATGGTGGAGACGGCCGCCGCGGTCCGGACCGGCCGCTGCCGCATCCGGAACGCCAGGACGTCCGCCATCGTGTACCGGCCGGAGTTGCGCAGCAGCTCGGCCACGAGCAGCAGCGCCACCAGCCAGGCGACCAGGAAGCCGATCGAGTAGAGGAAGCCGTCGTAGCCGTAGAGCGCGATGATGCCGGCGATGCCCAGGAAGGACGCCGCCGACATGTAGTCGCCGCCGATCGCCATGCCGTTCTGGAAGCCGGAGAAGGACCGGCCGCCGGCGTAGAAGTCGGTGGCGGTCTTCGTCTGCCGGCTGGCCCAGACGGTGATCGCCAGCGTGATCGCCACGAAGACCAGGAACAGCGTGATGGTGAGGTTCCGGGCGGTGGTGCTGCCCGCCTCAGCCGCGAGGACCGTGTTCATGGGTCACCTCCCCCATCTCGTCGCGGATCCGGTCGGCGACCGGGTCGATCCGGCGGCTGGCGAACCGCGAGTAGAACCAGGCGATGAGGAACGTGGAGACGAACTGGAGCAGGCCGAAGACCAGGGCGACGTTGATGTTGCCGATCAGCTTGGTGCCCATGAATCCCCGCGCGTACGCGGAGAGGATGACGTAGAGCGCGTACCACAGGAAGAACGCGACGGTCATCGGGAAGACGAAGCCGCGCAGCGTGCGCCGCAACCCGGCGAACTCGTCCGACCGCTGGACGGCGAGGTACCGTTCCGCCGCCGACTCGGCGGGTGCGGACGCGGGTGTGTCCGTGGACATCTGTGGATCACCACCTTCGCAAGGCGTGGGGGAGTTTCGCGCACGGTAGAGAGCGCGCTCCCGGCCCGGGAAGGCTCCGCCGCCCGCCGGCGGACGGCTGCGCCGAACGGCACCCCCACTGCGCCCAGTGACCCACGTCACTCCGCTAACCGGTCACCCCCACCCCGTCGATCATGAGGTTGACGGCGACAAATCGGACGCTGAACGCGGCCAACTTCATGATCGACGGAGCGGAGGGGTCAGCCGGGGAGGTCGTGGTAGCGGCCTCGGTAGTGCAGCAGCGGGGGCGTGTCCGCAGGCAGGTCGACCGATTCGATGGTGGCCTCGACCAGCAGGCCCCAGCCGTACTCGCGGGCGGTGTCCAGGCGGCAGCCCGCCCACCCGCCGGCGTCCGCGGGCACCGGCCCGTACGGCGTCTCGGTCCAGGCGTCCAGCGCGAACAGGCCGCCGGGCGACGGGAACAGGCCGGCGAAGCGGTCGGCGAGCTGCCGGTGCTGCGGGCCCAGCGGGGCCACCGCGAACCGTCCCGCCTCCTCGATCGCCGCCCACAGGTCCGACTCCGCGTCGACCAGGCCGAGCAGCCGGTCCGGCTCGCCCTCGGCGACCAGCGTGGAGGAGACGGTCAGCCCGGCCGGGCCGGGCGCGGTCCAGAGCGTCACCGGGGCGGCCAGCCGTCCGCGCAGCCGGCGTACCGGCGAGCGTTGCGCGGCCGGTGCCGCGAACGGGTCGGTGGAGTGGATCTGCGCGCCCGGCTCTGGATTCACGTGAAACATTGTGCCGCCCGCCGCCGGGCGAGGTTCGACGGAACGCCCTACCCTGCCGGGCATGAACCTCATCCCCCCGCAGCAGCTCGCCCAGGAACGGGTCGTCGCCGCCGACGCCATCCTCGGCGGCCAGGTCGACCTGCGTGCCTATCCACACCGGCACCTGCTGGTCAGGGCGAACAACACCTGGGGCCGCCGGGCCTACCAGCCGCTGATGGAAGCGGTCGAGCATCTGTCCAACTACGGCTGGGAGCTGGTCACCATGACCAGCGTCGGCGACGGCCACCACGTCTACGCGGCGATGCGCCGCACCGCCTGACGGCGGGCCGAGACCCGCGGATCAGTCGTCGGCGAGCAACCGGCGGGCGGCGGCCAGCACCTCCGGGTCGGCGCAGCCGTCCGCGTACCCGGCGATCCGGCGCCGGATGTCCCGCCCGAGCAGCCACTCCCCGATCCGCTCGGCGACCGGGCGCAGGAACGCCGGGCGGCAGCGGAAGTTGTACCGCCACGTCGCGACAGTGGTGCCGGGATCCGGGCCGGGCGCGAACCGCCAGCCGCCGCCGAACCGTTCGAAGAACCACGGTCCGCGCACCATCTTCATGCCGACGTTCGTCGGCGGCGACCAGGAGACGTACTCGCTGACCATGACCAGGCCGTGCCGGGAGCGGGTGAACGTCCGCACGCCCCGGCCGGGCCGCGTCGCGCCGTCGACGAAGTGCTGCTCGCGGACGAACGGATCCCACCGGTACCGCACCGGGGCGGTGGTCTGGGAGACGGCGAACGCCAGCTCCGGGGGGACCGGGACGGTGACGACCGCTTCGACGACAGGCATCAGCGCCTCGGAGTGACATTCGCCAGCAACTCCGGCTGCCGGTGATCCAGCGTGTCCCCGGCCATGTACGCGCCGAGCAGCGCGGCGCCCCCGCCGTACGCCAGGCCGAGCGGCAGCGCGAGCCAGAGCCACACGTCGCCGAGCAGCGCGGCGGCCACGACGAACGGCACCGCCACCACCGCCGAGCCGACCATGGAGACCAGGGTGAGGAGACCCTTGGTGAAGCCCGCGCCGCTGTTGAGGGCGAACGGGTTGCTCGACTCGGGCAGCGAGTACGCGCCGAGCACGGAGACGAACGCGTTGATCGCGAGCCCGCAGCCGTACGCGGCGAACAACGCGCCACCCATCACGCCGAGCCATTCGGGCCGGCCGAGGACGACCGCCAGCGCCACCGCGATCACCACGAGCATCGGCACCACGTAGATCGAGAACGCGGCCATCCGGGCCCGCAGCTCCACCCGCCCCGGCACACCGGCGACCACGTTCGCCGCGTACGAGCTGCCGTCGAAGCCGAACTGGTTGGCGAGCGTCAACGACGCGAGCGCCCCCACGAAGATCATGGTGAGGCTGACCATGGCCGGTGAGGAATCGGCTGTGGCCTGGTCGAATGCGGCGCCGCCCTCGGACAGGAACGCGGGGCCGCCCAGGTTGACCATCAGCGGCACGAACACGCCGACCACGGCGACGGTGATCAGGTTGGCCCGGCGGCGGGCGTCCCGCCACCAGTAGCGGCACTCCCGGGCGACGATCGCGCCGAACCGGTCCCGCCGGGCCCAGCCCACCGCGCGGGGGAAGAGCTGCGCGGCCGCGCCGCCGGCCACCGCGCGCGGCGTCCGCGCGGGGCCGCTGCTCGCCGCGCCCACCATCGCCGTCTCCAGCGACCGGGACCACCAGAACAGGAGTACGCCGAGCGTCGCGAGCGCGATCAGCAGCTTCACCACCGCCGCGCCGGCCCGGCCCTGGGCCACGTCCAGACCGGCGGTCCACGGTGCGCCGAACGGCGTCCAGCCGACCACCCCTGCCACACCGTCCAGCCGGTCCCAGTCGGTCTGCCGTACCGCGGCGAGCACCAGCAACTGCAGCGGCCCGAGCAGTGCGGCCAGCACCGCGAGCAGCACGGCGGCCAGGTCGCGGACCCGGCGGGAGCGCAGCATCCTCGCGAACGCACTGGTCAGCGCGCGGGCACCGGCCAGGCAGACGAGCAGCCCGACGACCACGCCGAGCGCGCCGACCAGGGCGGCCGCCCATCCACCGAGCGCGCCGGCGGTGACCACCAGCCCGGCCGCCGTGATCGCCGTCGCCAGCGCCGGCACGCTGACCAGGGCGGCGGCGAGCAGGCCGGTGACCAGGGTGCGGCGGGACAGCGGCAGCAGCGCGAACCGGGCCGGGTCGAGCGTCTCGTCCACGCCGAAGAAGACGAGCGGCAGGAGCAGCCAGCCGAGCGTGAGCAGGCCACCGCCGAAGGCGGCGATCATCAGCGCGTACCGGGACTCACCCGCCAGGCCCGGCGCGGCCAGCAGGAAGAACCCGACGGCGGCGAACCAGAGCCCGAGCAGCAGGCCGAGGATGAACAGCGCGACCCGCCAGGTCTGGCCCCGGAAGTTGTTGCCGAGCACCCGCAGCTTGAGCCGGACGAAGTGCCAGGGCGACACCCGCCGGGCCGGGCGCTCGGGCACGGTCACCGGGACAGCCACGACAGCTCCTCGCCGGTCGCGGTCCGGCCGCCGACGACCTCCACGAAGACGTCCTCCAGCGACCGGTCGCCGCGCACCTCGGTCAGCGTGCCCACCCGCTTGATCCGGCCCTCGGCCAGGATCGCCACGTGGGAGCAGAGCCGCTCGACCACCTCCATCACGTGGCTGGAGAAGATAACCGTGCCGCCGCCGCCGACGTACCGGTGCAGGATGTCGCGGATCAGCGCCGCCGAGACCGGGTCGACCGCCTCGAACGGCTCGTCCAGCACCAGCAGGCGCGGACCGTGCAGCAGCGCGCAGGCCAGCCCGATCTTCTTCTTCATGCCCGCCGAGTAGTCGACCACGAGCGTGCGGCCGGCGTCGGAGAGCGCCAGCACGTCGAGCAACTCCGCCGCCCGCTGGTCGACCACCGCCGGGTCCATGCCGCGCAGCAGACCGTGGTACGCCAGGAGCTCCGCCCCGCTGAGCCGGTCGAAGAGGCGTACGCCGTCCGGCATCACACCGAGCAGGCTCTTGGCGCGTACCGGGTCGGCCCAGACGTCGTACCCCAGCACCCGCGCCTCACCGGCGTCGGGCCGCAGCAGGCCGACGGCCATGGAGAGGGTCGTGGTCTTGCCCGCGCCGTTCGGGCCGAGCAGCCCGTAGAACGAGCCGGTCGGCACCGCGAGGTCGACGCCCGCCACCGCGACCTTGGTGTCGAAGCGCTTGGCCAGACCACGAAGGGACAGTGCCGGGTGCTGATCGGTCATGGTCCGACCGTATCGGGCTGCGGCCAGCGGCCGCTCGGACGGCAGGATGATCTCGCCTCATCCCTGAGAGGTACGAGTCGCATTGCCGACGGCCTGCAACCGGCGACCCGGGCGGTGGGTGTCAGTCCCAGGGACGGCAGCGGGGAGAGACATGGATGCGGACAGTGCGTTCGAGGAGTTCTACCGGAGCAGCAGACAACGCGTGGTGACGGTGCTGTACGCGCTCGGCGGTGACCGGGCCGAGGCACAGGACGCCGCCCAGGAGGCGTACGCGCGGGCCTGGCAGCGCTGGTCGCAGGTCAGCGAGTACGACGACCCGGAGGCGTGGGTCCGTACCGTCGGCCACCGCCTGCTGGTGAACCGGTGGCGCAAGGTGCGCAACAGCGTCGTCGCCTACCGGCGGCACGGTCCACCACCGCCGGTGCGGCCGCCCTCGGAGAACACCGTGGCCCTGGTCGCCGCGCTGCGGCAGCTCTCCTCGGACCAGCGGCAGGCGGTGGTCCTGTATCACCTGGCCGACCTGTCGGTCGCGGAGATCGCCGCGCAGACCGGTGTACCCAGCGGGACGGTCAAGGCTCGCCTCTCCCGGGGCCGCAAGGCCCTCGCCGCCCTGCTCGACATGACCCTGCCGGAGGAGATCCGCAATGCCTGATCCGATCTTCTCGGACCTGTACCGGGACACCGAGCACCTCGTCTGGGCACCCACCGAGCAGGTGCGGCGTCGAGGTCGGCAGCGGACGCGGCGTACCCAGATCGCCGCCGGTCTGGCCGCCGTGGTCGCTGTGGGTCTCGTCGCGTCGGGTGTGGCGCTGGTCCGTCCCGACGCCGCACCGCCACCCGTGCCGCCGGCCACCGTCGTTCCCACCCCGCCGACCCCGGCGCCCACGCCCAGCTCCACGCCGTCGGCCGAGCCGTCCGAGAGCGGGACGCCGACGCCGAGCCGCACCACCGGACGGCCCGCCGGCACCACCGGCGGCGGGTCGACCAGCCGCGCGCCGAGCCGGACGATTCCGGCGGCGGCGATGCTCCAGCTCGCCGACCTGCCGACGGGCTTCACGATGAGTACGGGAAAGGTGGACGGCGACTGGTCCCTGGAGTTCATGGCCTCCCTCTGCGTGAACGAGTCGCCGACGCTGGCCGACGGGGAGATCGCCACCCGGTCGGTGGCGTTCAACTCGCCCAGTGACTGGATCGTCCAGCGGGTGACCCGGCACTCGGGCACCTCCGCCACCACGGTCATGAAGAATCTCCGCACCTTGGTCAAGGGCTGCGAGATGGAGCAGCCGGGCGACTCACTGTCGATCATGGCCGAGTCGCTCGGCGGCGACGACGGGGTGCTGGTGGGCAGCGATGTCGGGGGGAGGCCCGGTCGCTGGCTCGTCGTCCGGCAGGGCGACCTGGTGGCGCAGCTACGCCTCGACTCCCAGACCACGCCCACCGAGGCCCGCCGTACCGCCCGGTCGGTGGTGAACCGGCTGTGCGCCGGCACGGACACCTGCTGACCGGTGCTCGGGTGCGGGGCGGGGCCGGCGCGAGCGGACCCCGCCTCACAGGCGCAGCGACTCCGGCGTGTGCAGGCGGAGCATGGTGGCGCCGACGTCGCGGGGCAGCCGCCGCCGGCTCGCCATCGACACGACCACCATGACGGTGAACGCCAGCGGCACCGTCCACGCGGCCGGCTGGGTGGTCAGCGTCGCCGGCCAGCCGGTCAGCGGCGGGCCCAGCACGGTGAGCAGCACCGCGCCGACCGCCGCGCCGCCGCCGACCAGCACCCCGGCGGCGGCGCCCAGGTCGGTCAGGCCGCGCCACCAGATGCCGAGCACCAGCAGCGGGCAGAAACTCGACGCGGCCACCGCGAACGCCAACCCGACCACCTGCGACACGTCCAGCCCGGACACGTTCAGCGAGAGCACCGCCGGCACCCCACCGGCGATCACCGTGGCGAGCCGGAAACCGCGTACCGAGCCGCGGCCCAGCACGTCCGTCGAGATCACCCCGGCGACGCTGGTGAGCAGGCCGGACGACGTGGACAGGAACGCCGCGAACGCGCCGGCCGCGACCAGCGCCGCGAGCAGCCGGCCGGTGGTGCCGTCGCCGAGCGCCGCACCGGGCAGCAGCACCACCACCGCGTCGGTCTGGCCGCTCACCAGCAGTTGCGGGGTGTAGATGCGACCCAGCACGCCGTAGACCGTCGGCAGCAGATAGAAGACGCCGACCAGCGCCAGCACCACGAGCGTGGTCCGGCGGGCGGCGGCACCGTCGGGGTTGGTGTAGAAGCGGACCAGCACGTGCGGTAGGCCCATCGTGCCGAGGAACGTGGCCAGGATCAGCGAGTACGTGGCGAACAGTCCCCTGTCGTCCTCGCCCGCGGTGTCCGGCAGCAGCCATTCGGTGGCGCCGGTCGCCGCGCCGGACACCTCCGGCACCGGGTCACCGGCGGCGAACTCGAGGCGGTCGCCGGGGCGTACCTCCCGGATGTCGCCGTCGGGCAGCGTGAGCGTCGCGCGGTGCTCGACCACGACTGTGGTCGCGGTCCGGAACGTCGGCCCGTCGGGCGGAGTCACCGCCGGGCGGGCGTCGGCCTGCCACTGCAACGCCAGGAAGATCGCGGGTACGGCGAGCGCGGTGAGCTTCAGCCAGTACTGGAACGCCTGCACGAACGTGATCGCCCGCATGCCGCCCAGCGCCACGTTCGCGGTCACCACCACGGCGACGAGCAGCGCGCCGAGCGGGTACGGCGAGCCGGTGAGCGTGGCCAGCGTCAGCCCGGCGCCCTGCAACTGCGGCACCAGGTAGAGCCAACCGATGAAGATCACGAAGACGGTGGCGAGCGTGCGCAGCCGGCGGGAACCGAGCCGCACCTCGCAGAAGTCGGGCAGCGTGAACGCGCCGGAGCGGCGCAGCGGCGCGGCCACGAACAGCAGCAGCGCCAGGTATCCGGCGGCGAAGCCGACCGGGTACCAGAGCACGTCCACGCCGTACTTGAGGATCAGCCCGGCGACGCCGAGGAAGCTCGCCGCCGACAGGTACTCCCCGCCGATCGCGGCGGCGTTCCAGGTCGGGCTGACCGCCCGGGACGCGACCAGGAAGTCCGAGGTGGTGCGGGCCAGCCGCAGCCCGTAGAAGCCGATACCGACGGTGACCAGGGTGACGGCGACGATCGCCGGGACCACGTAGTCGTTGGACATCAGCGTTCCGGCCGTCGGATCAGGTCGACGAAGTCCTGCTCGTTGCGTTCGGCCAGCCGCACGTACGCCCAGCCGACCACGATCAGGAACGGGAAGGACACGACGCCGAGCAGCAGCCACGGCAGGTTGACCCCGAGCACTGTCACCCGGCCGACCGTTGGCGCGATGGCGAACAGCCAGGGCAGGCCGCCGAGCCCGACCAGCACCAGCAGGCTGAGCCGCAGCGCGAGGGAGAGCTGGGCGCGCATCAGCCCCTGCACGAGCGTCTCGCCGACCGGGGTCTGCTGGGTCAGCTCGGAGCGGGTGCGGTCGGCCGGATTGCCGGCCCGGGAGACCTCGGCCAGCACGATCCGGGTCCGCTTCGGCGCGGCGGCCGGCTGCGGCCGGCTGCCCGGCTCATGGCGGCCGGGCGGGGACGCGCGGGGGCCGGGAACCGGGGCGGCCTCGGCGGGCCGCCCCGTCAGATGCTGTTCCTCGGCTCCGGTCACCTCCGGCAGTCTCGCCCGCTCAGCGGGAATGTCAAGAGCAGGCGTTCGGGCCCTGTGCACAACCTGTGGATAACGCTTCACGGTTGTGGATAACCCGGTGGATGGCGTGGAGTCGTTGTGGACGACCGGACGGGGTGTCAGGGTGAGCCGGTAGAGAGGAGGTGTGACAGTGACCAGCCCGGCACGGCCCGGCAGCGGCGACGTCTGGACGGTCGACGACCTCCAGGATCTCCCCGAGGACGGCCAGGACTACGAGATCTTCGACGGGAGCCTGCTCGTGTCCCCACACGCGGACGTCCGGCACGGGGCGATCGCCAACCGTCTCCGTCGCCTCCTCGATCGGCAGGCGCCGTCCGGTCTGCTCGTCGGTCAGGACGTCGGCGTCAGCGCGAACCGCTCGTCCTACTTCGTGCCGGACGTCTTCGTCGCCCGCGAGGAGGCGTTGGAGCGTGGCGGCCCGGCGCTCACCCCGGCCGACGTGCTGCTCGTGGCCGAGGTCGTCTCGCCCGGCAACGCCGGCCGTGACCTGGTGCTCAAACGCCACGAGTACGGCGTCGCCGGCATCGCGAACTACTGGCTCGTCGAGCCGCGCAAGGAGACCGTGACGGTGCTGGAGAACGTCGGTGGTCGCTACCGCGAGTCCGCAGTGCTCTCCACTGCCGACGTGTACCGCGCCGACCAGCCGTTCCCGCTCGTTCTGCCGGTCGGCGAGATCTTCTGAACGCCGGGCTCCGGCGCTCGCGTCAGCTCAGCCCCACCCGTACCGGGTTCGCGGTCGCCGAGCCGAGCCAGGTGTGCGGGTTGCCGAACCAGCACCAGCCGAGCTTCGGCGCGCCCTGACTGATCCACAGCGCGGGCACCCGCCGGTCGCCGCAGCGCGACCCCACGAGCGAGAAGCACCTGTTGCTCGCCAGTGCCTGCGGGTGCAGCGTGACGAACGCCAGACCCTCGTCGATGGTGATCGGCAGCCGGTCCTTCGCGGTCATGTCCTCCAGCGCTGCCGACGGCGGCACGTTGCGGTACTCCTCGCCCCGGTCCACGTCGAACAGCAGGTACGCGGGCCCGGCGGGCACCTCCAGCTCCTTGATCGGGTGGAAGGTGGGCAGGTCGTCGGCGGGGAAGTTGCGGTCGAGGACGCCGGTCTTGCGCTTGCCGGCCAGCGTGGTGAGCGCGATGCGCTCCGGCACCGGCACCAGCTCCCGCGTGGTCACCAGCAGGAACGGCACCCGCGCGTCGGTGGGCCCGGCCAGGCCGGCGGCACCGGTGACCGCCGCGTCGCGCAGCGGGGTGAGCAGCGTCCGGAACTCCTCCTCGGTCTTCTCGGCCAGTGCCGGGTAGCCGAGCTGCACGAGGCGGTCGAGCTGGCTGTCGAATTCGGTAGCGGCGTCGAAGCGGTCGTCGGACATGCGGTCCCCCACCCTGTCGTACGGTCTGCCGTACATTGTACGCCAGTGTGCGGCAGCGACAAGCCGACTACCGCGCCGACGGCGGCCCCGACCCTCAGCGACTCCAGTCCTGCTTCGCGGCACGCACCAGCTTGTCCTTCAGCTCCCGGGTGTGCCGGCGGCTCACCGGCAGCTCGGATCCGTCGATCACCACCACATAACCGGAGTTGACCAGCCGCAGCTCAGCGATGAGCCGCAACTGCACCAGATATGAGCGGTGGATCCGGACGAACCCGGCGTCCGCCCAGCGTTCGGCCAGCGTCGCCAGCGAGACCCGGACCAGGTGCGACCCCTCCGCCGTGTGCAGCCGCGCGTAGTCGCCCTGCGCCTCCACCCACCGCACCGCCGAGCGGGGCAGCATCCGGGTGGTGCCTGCCAGCTCGATCGGGATGGTCGGATCCTCCTCCGCCCGGGCCAGCGCGGCCGGATGCGACGGCACCACCCGGGAGCCGATCACCCGGCGCAGCGACTCGGCCAGCCGCTCGGCGCGTACCGGCTTGCGCACGTAGTCGGTGGCGCCCAGGTCGAACGCGTCCACCGCGCCGTCGTCGTACGCGGTGACGAACACGATCGCCGGGGGCCGGGCGAAGCGGCGCAGCACCCGGGCCAGCTCCATGCCGTCCAGCCCGGGCATCCGGATGTCGAGGAACACCACGTCCACGTCGTCGTCGCGCAGCACCCGCAGCGCCTCGGTCGCGTCCCCGGCCGTGTGCAGCCGGGCCACCCGGGGGTCGGCGCGCAGGTGGTACGCCAGCTCGTCGAGCGCGGGCGGCTCGTCGTCCACCGCCAGCACCCGGAGGAACCCGGTGCCGGTGACTGTCACGACGACGCCCGGACGCCGGGGTGGAACTTCGGCACGCGCATGCTGACCTTCGTACCCGAACCCAGGCCCGTCTCCACCACTAGGCCGAACCCGTCCCCGAAGACCGACCGGAGCCGTTCGTCGACGTTCGAGAGGCCGACGTGCTGCCCCGGGTCGTCGGCCGGATCCCCGGCCGCGCCCGACACCTCGGCGATGCCGGCGGTAAGCGTCGTCGGATCCATCCCCACCCCGTCGTCCTCCACCGTGATGTGACACTCCGCGCCCGCGTCCCGGGCCTCGATGCTCACCATGCCGGTGCCCGGCTTGCGGGACAACCCGTGCCGGACCGCGTTCTCCACGAGCGGCTGGAGACAGAGGAACGGCAACGTCACCGGCAGCACCTCCGGCGCGATCTGGAGGCGTACCTGGAGCCGCTCGCCGAAGCGCGCCCGCTCGATGGTCAGGTAGCGGTCGATCGAGCGCAGTTCCTCGGCGAGCGTGGTGAACTCGCCGTGCGCCCGGAAGGAGTAACGGGTGAACTCGGCGAACTCCAGGATCAGCTCCCGCGCCCGCTCCGGGTCGGTCCGCACGAACGAACCGATCGCGGTCAGCGCGTTGTAGATGAAGTGCGGGCTGATCTGGGCGCGCAGCGCGCGTACCTCGGCCCGCGCCAGCCGCTCCCGCGACGACTCCAGCTCGGCCAGCGCGAGCTGGTCACCGGCCCAGTGCGCGGTCTCCAGCGTCGCCTGCACCAGCCCCGGGGCCGGGCGCTCGTCGGCCACCGCCACCAGCGCCCCGACCACCCGCCCGTCCGCGCGCAGCGGCGCCACCACCGCGCCGCGTACCGGACAGTCGACCAGGTCGCAGCGCAGCTCCGACTCGCCCAGCACCGTCGAGCGCCCGCCCTCGGCCGCGCGCCGGGCCGCCGCGACCAACTGGTCACCGTGGTGCGCGCCCTGCCCGTCGATCGCGAGCAACGCGTCCCGGTCCGTCAGCGCCAGCCCGGCCGCGCCGACGAGGGCCCGCAGATGGCGTACGGCCTTCGCCGCGTCCGCCGCGGTCAGGCCGGCGCGCAGCGGCTCGGCGGCGAGCCCGGCGGTGTGCAGCACCTCGTACGTGGCCCGCTGCGTGGCGGTGGCGATGCCCCGCCGTCCGCGCAGCCGCAGCACCGCCCAGAGCGCCGCGGCCAACGCGGTGACCAGCGAGACGACGGCGAAGACGGCGGAGAGGTTGCCACCCACGCAGCGATCCTGCCGGGTGCCGGCCCGGTAGCGCTAGTACGCGCCCTTGCGGGCCAGCACCACGCCCACGGTCCGCCACAGGATGCTCAGGTCGTACGCCAGCGACCAGTTGTCGACGTAGTAGAGGTCGAGCCGGACCGCCTCGTCCCAGGACAGGTCGGAGCGGCCGGAGACCTGCCACAGCCCGGTCATGCCCGGCCGCACCAGCAGCCGGCGCCGGACGTCGCCGAGGAAGTCGCCGTCGTCGGCGGGCAGCGGACGCGGGCCGACGAGCGACATCTCGCCCCAGAGCACGTTGATCAGCTGGGGCAGCTCGTCCAGCGACGTGGCGCGCAGGAAGCGGCCCACCGGGAAGACCCGGGGATCCTGCTTCATCTTGAACAGCATGCCGTCGGTCTCGTTGCGGTCGACCAGGCCGGCCAGCCGCTCCTCGGCGTCCACGTACATGGTCCGGAACTTCCAGACCCGGAACGTCCGCCCCTCGTGCCCCACCCGGGGCTGGCGGAAGAAGACCGGCCCGGGGTCGGAGATCCGGATGGCGACGGCGACGGCCACGAAGAGCGGGACCAGCAGCAGCAGACCCAGCCCGGCGGCGACCCGGTCCATCAGGTTCTTGGCGAGCAGCGCCGGCCCGGACAGGGTCGGCTCCTCGACGTGCAGCAGCGGCAGGCCCTCGATCGGGCGGATGTGCACCCGGGGACCGGCGATGTCGGTGAGCTGGGGTGCGACCACCAGGTCGACGCCGGAGCCCTCCAACTGCCAGGCCAGGCGGCGCAGTTCGCCCGGCTCGGCGCTGGCCGAGCCGCAGACCGCGATGGTGTCGCCGCCGACCTCACGCACCAGGGCCAGGACGTCCCGGCCCGCGTACACCGGCACCGGGGTCTCCAGGCCGCGCGCGGCGGCGTACCCGTCGGTGAGGTGGATGGCCACCGGCACCAGGCCGACGGACGGGTTCCGGGTGACGGTGGAGTAGACCTCCAGGCACTCCGGCAGCGTGCCGACGAGCACCATCCGGTGTCCGGCGTGGCCGGCGCGGCGGCGCAGCGCGTGCAGGCAGGCCCGGGCGATCATGCGGACGAGCAGGATCAGCAGCAGGGCGCCGAGCAGCGCGAAGCCGACCGTCCACCGGGACAGGGTGGTCTTCGTGGCGAAGGCGAGGAAGGAGACCGTCGCGGCGACCGCCACGCCGGCCCGGATCACCCGCTTGTACTCGTCCGGGCCGAGACCGAGGTAGCGGCGGTCGTAGGCCCGGTTGCCCCAGAGGATGAGCACCCAGCCGAGCGGCAGGAGCACGAACGCCACGGTGTAGAACCACGCCTCGGGCGCGTCCCGGAAGCCGGAGGCGGCCTGCTCGAAGATCTGCACGGCCAGGAAGCTGGCCAGGGCGGCCGCACCGAAGTCCAGCAGCAGCAGGAGGGCGATGTAGGGCCGGTGCCACCGGGACACCCGCCGGCGGGCGCGGGCCCACGCCGACCGCGGTACGCCGTTGTGCGACGGCGGAGTCGGCGGCTGGATCTCAAAGCTGTCGACGTGCCGCACGCTCTTGCTCCGGCCTCTGTCGGTTACCGGGCGCTGGAGGCTTGTCGTCACCTCAACCCATGTCCTCCCGCATGACCCGCGTCCTCACTCGGCGTGAGGGCCCGGGTCGCTCACCGTCCCAGTCTCCCACGCGGGCCCGGCCCGGACCGGCCCCCGCGAGGAAGCCGTTCCGCTGGTGCTCGGTGAGATCTGGCCGGCTCCGAATCAGTTGTGAAGCCGGGGACCGAGCCACTATACCGATGGATGACGGCTCGGGTAGAGGGGCGGACCGGACCTTAGGCGATCGCCGGTCGATTCCGCTCGGTAACCGGCGAATGCCATTACTCACCGTACGAGCCGGGACAACCTTCGGTCAGCCAGCGGCTTGCCGCCGGTCTGACAGGTGGGGCAGTACTGGAGGCTCGAATCGGCGAACGACACCTCCCGCACGGTGTCGCCGCAGACCGGACACGGCAGCCCTTTCCGGGCGTGCACCTTGAGGCCCGAGCGTTTCTCACCCTTCAGCTCCGCGGCCCGCTGGCCCATCGACCGGCGCACCGCGTCGCCGAGGACCGTGCGCGTCGCCGCGTGCAGGCCGGCGAGCTGGTCGTCGGTGAGCCGGTCGGTGATCGCGAACGGCGAGAGCCGCGCCGCGTGCAGGATCTCGTCGGAGTACGCGTTCCCGACGCCGGCCAGCACCGACTGGTCGGTCAGCACGCCCTTCACCTGGCCCTTACGGCTGCGCAGCCGCTCGGCGAAGGTCGGGAGATCCGCCTCCAGCGCGTCCGGCCCGAGCTTCGCCACGCCCGGCACCTGTGCCGGGTCGGTGACCAGGTAGGCGGCAAGCTTCTTCTGGGTGCCGGCCTCGGTCAGGTCGAAGCCGGAGCCGTCGTCGAGGCGTAACCGCACCGCGATCGGGCCCTTGCCGGGCCGCAGCGGGGCCGCCGACGGGAACGCCTCCCGGTAGTGCAGCCAGCCCGCCCGGGCCAGGTGGACCACCAGGTGCAGTCCCTCGTCGAACCGGACGTCCAGGAACTTGCCGTACCGGCCGGCACCGGTGACGGTGCGGGCGGCGACCGCGCTCGGCGGCGGGTCGTACGTCTTCAGCGCGTTGATCGCGGCGACCTCGAACCGCTCGACGCGGCGGCCCACCGCACGCTCGCGCAGGTAACCGGCGAGCGCTTCCACCTCCGGTAGTTCGGGCATCGTCCAACGGTAGCCTTCTTTCCCGTGAGAATCGTGGTGGCGCACAACCGGTACCGGGAAGCCCAGCCCTCCGGCGAGAACACCATCGTCGACGCGGAGATCGCCCAGCTCACCGCCGCCGGTGTGGAGGTGCTGCCGTTCCTGCGCAGCTCCGACGAGATCCCGTCGATGTCCAAGCCGGCCAAGGCGCTGCTGCCGATCTCGCCGATCTGGGCCCCGAAGGCCCAGCACGACCTGGACCGCCTGCTCACCGAGCACCGGCCGGACGTGTTGCACCTGCACAACCCGTACCCTCTGCTCTCGCCCTGGGTGGTGCGGACCGCGCACAAGCGCGGGGTGCCGGTGGTGCAGACCGTGCACAACTACCGGCAGGTCTGCTCCTCGGGCCTGTACTTCCGCGACGGCGTGATCTGCCAGGACTGCCGGGGGCGGACGCTCGGCGTACCGGCGATCGTGCACCGCTGCTACCGCAACTCGCGGGTGCAGAGCGCGCTGATGGCCACCACGCTCGCCGTGCACCGGCCCACCTGGAAGTCGGTGGACCGGTACATCGCGCTCACCACGGCTGTGGCTGATCATCTGCGCGACTACGGCATCCCGGGCGAGCGGATCGTGGTCAAGCCGAACGCGGTGCCCGATCCGGGCACCCCGGCGCCGGCCGGGAACGGCTTCCTCTTCATGGGGCGGCTCAGCCCGGAGAAGGGCCTTGACCTGCTGCTCGCGGCGTGGCGGCGGCACCCGGTGGGCGCGCTCGGCCCGCTGCGCATCGCCGGTGACGGTGAGCTGCGTCCGCTGGCCGAGGCGGCCGCCGCCGAACGGCCCGACGTGCTCTACCTGGGCCAGCTCGACCGCTCCGGGGTACGCGCGGCGCTGGCCGACAGCTCCGTGGTGCTGGCCACCTCCACCTGGCACGACGTGCTGCCCACGGTGATCATCGAGGCGCTGGCGTCCGGGCGGCCGGTGCTCGGCACTGCGCTCGGCGGCATTCCGTACCTGGTGGGCGCGGACGGCCCGCGCGAGCCCGCCGGCACCGGCCCGGCCGAGGTGGCCACCGCCGCGCCGGGCGACGGGCCTGTCGCGTTGCCGTCCGGGGTGCAGCGCGGCGAGGCGGGTTGGGTGGTGGCGCCGGAGGTCGAGGCGCTGGCCGCCGCGCTGCCGCTGGCCGCCGCCGAGGCGGGGACGCTCGCCGGTGCGGCCCGGTCCCGCTACGAGCGCACGTTCCACCCCGACGTGATCACCAAGCGCCTGATCGACGTCTACGCCGGCCTGGCCGGAGGCCGCCCCGCGCGCTGACCCCAGGTGTTAGGAGGGGCCCCTTTCAATGCACGAGGCGTTAAGAAGGGGCCCTTCCTTATCGCAGGGAGGCGCGGGCGGAGAAGGCGATGCTCGCCAGCAGGAAGCCGCCGTTGACGACTGTGAACGCGACCATCACCCAGAACGCCAGCGCGGGCGCGAAGGCCAGCACCAGGCCGGCCACGAAGATCACCGCGCCGTAGTCGCGGACCAGCTTCACCAGGCGCACCGGGAGCGAGGTCGAGGTGACCATGCTCGCCGCGTTCGGCCCCGACTGCATCACCGACGTCACCAGGTTGACCATCCAGGTGCCGGCGAACACGGCCACCAGCCAGACCGGCGTGGACGGGCGCTGCGCCACGGCTGTCGCGCCGATCGCGGCCACCAGGGCGATCTGGGCGGCGACGTCGCAGAGCACGTCGATCCGGGCACCGGCCGCGCTGCCCTGACCGGTCACCCGGGCGAGCTGCCCGTCGGCGCAGTCCAGCGCGTACGCGATCTGCCACGCGACGAGCGCGAGCAGCCCGACCGCCCAGGCCGGTACGGTGCCGGCGGCCACGTCGTCGGCGAGCACCACCACGGTGATCGAAGCGGCCAGTCCCAGCACCAGGTTGGTCAGCGTCAGCGCGGTCGGGCGCAACCCCAGGCGCTGCGCGGCGAGCGCGAAGGCCGCCCCGATCCACTGGCTGATCGACTCGCTGAACAGGCCGCCTCCCCGGTTGACCCGGTGGAAGTCGGCGACGGTGGGACGGGGCTCAGCCAATGTGGTCGCGGAGGGCACCGGCGTAGTCTGCCAGCCGCTCCCGCGTCTCGGTAGCGGACATCGCGAGGTGTTCGAGGATGGTGTAGCGGTCCGGCCGGGTGGCCGGCGCGAACTGCACCGCCTCGACGAACTGGTCGTCGGTCAGCTCCACCTCGGCGGGCAGCCGGGGCAGCCCGTGCCGGGTCAGGCAGGCCGCCATCTCGGCGAACCGGCGCTCGTCGCCGCGCAGGTACGTGCAGAACAGCGCGCCGAGCCCGGCCAGCTCGCCGTGCGAGGCGGTGCCGGGGAACAGCGCGTCGATCGCGTGCATGATCTCGTGGCAGCCGCCGCTGGACGGACGGCTGGTGCCGCAGACGGCCATGGCGAGCCCACTGGAGATCAACGCTTCGGCCAGGACGGTCACGAACGCGTCGTCGCTCATGTCACCGGGATGGTTGAGCACCGCCTCCGCGCCCGCCCGGGCCAGTGAGGCGGCCAGCCCGTCGACCGGCTCACCGCGTACCCGCCGAGCCAGTTCCCAGTCCGCCAGCGCGCTGATGTTGCTGATCACGTCCCCGACGCCGGCCCGGTTGTGCCGCTCCGGCCCGGCCTCCACGAAGTCCAGGTCCACGATCACCGCGATCGGGATGTGCACGCCGTAGGAGCCCTTCAGGCCCTCGGTGATCAGGCTCGCGACCGGGGAGGCGATGCCGTCGTTCGCCAGTGCGGTCGCCACCGTCACCATCGGCAGACCGCGCCGGGTCGCGGCGTACTTGGCCACGTCGATCGTCTTGCCGCCGCCGATGCCGACCACCGCGTCGTACGACCGGGTGCGCAGCTTCGCCCCCAGGTCGTCGGCGGCGTCGAGCGTGCCCCCGGCGACGGTGAACACGTCAGCCGAGCGCAGCGACGGCCGGATCAGTTCGGCGATCCGTTCGCCCTGCCCCGGCCCGACCACCACGGCGACGTCGCCACCGGCGGAGATCCGCCCGTCGGAGAGGATCGCCGCCAGGTCGGCCACCGCGCCCCGCCGCACGTCGATGTGCAGCGGGGTGAGGACGCTGCGGGCTAGTAGCGGCACGCGATCTCCCGCGCCCGGGCCAGATCGGCGTGGTTGTCGACCTCTACCCAGGAGACGTCACCGATCGGGGCGGCCCGCACCTCGCCACCGCGCTCGGCGAACTCCTGGTAGCCGTCCTCGTAGTAGAGGTTCGGGTCGCGCCGCCAGGTCGCCTCCAGCGCGTCCGCGAGCGGCTCGGCCACCTGCGGCTCGATCAGCGTCGCGCCGATGTACTCGCCGTACGCCTCGCCCGGGTCCATCAGCTTGGTGATGCGGGTGAGCTGGCCGGCGGCGTCGAAGGTGGTCTTCATCTCCTCCTCGGCCAGCGGCTTGAGCGTGTCCACGGCGAGCAGGACGCCCGGGCCGCGCTCGGCCAGCAGCGTCTTCTCCACGCTGACCGGGTGCACGGTGTCGCCGTTTACGAGCAGCACGCCACGGGAGAAGTGCTCCCGCGCCAGCCAGAGCGAGTACGCGTTGTTCCACTCCTCGGCCTTGTCGTTGTGGACCAGCGTGATCGTGACGCCGTACTTCTCCTCCAGCGCGGCCTGGCGCTGCCGCACCGCGCCGGCCGCGTAGCCGACCACGATCACGACCTCGTTCAGCCCCACCTCGGCGAGGTTGCGCAGCGCGATGTCGAGGATGGTGGTCTCCCCGTCGACCGGCACCAGGGCCTTGGGCAGGGTGTCGGTGTACGGCCGCAGCCGGCGCCCCGCTCCCGCGGCGAGCACCATCCCGATCATGCCGACACGCTCCTCTTCTCGACCCGATTCCACCCGGCGAGGATATCGCCGGGCACGGAGCGGCAGTGGTTCAGCCCGTCAGACCGATCGAGCGCAGCGCCGCGAAGCCGTCCTCCGCGATCCGCCGGATCAGCCCGTCGTTGACGTCCCGGTGCTCGTCGAGCAGCGCGATCTCCGACTCCGCCAGCCAGCGGAACTCGGTGTGCTTGCCGGCCTCCAGCCGGGGCCGGCTCAGGTCGCCGTCCACCCGGATCAGGAAGTCGGTCTCCACCCGGGTCAGCCCGTCGTCGGCGGTGTATCGGTATTCGCCGACCAGGCCGAGCACGTGCGACACGGCCCAGCCGGTCTCCTCGGTGACCTCCCGGCGCAGCGCGTCGTCGATCTCCTCGCCCGGTTCGAGGTGGCCGCCGACGATGTCCCAGCAGTTCGGAAAGAGGCGTCGGTCGGGGGATCGGCGTTGGATGAAGATGCGGCCGTCGTCGTCGACGATCAGCGCGCCGGCGCAGCGGAGGGGCTCGGTGGGCACCCTCCGACAGTAGCCATCCGGGCCGTCTCCGGCGATGCCCGTTCTTGTCCCGGTACGCATCGATGGCCCACCATGTCCGTACTCAGTCGCCGTCCCACAGGGGTGATGTGTGATGCAGGTACGGGAAGCGATGTCCAGCGAGGTACTGGTGGTCGGGCCGGAGCACACGCTCCGGCAGGCGGCCCGGATGATGTCGGCCCGCGGTGTCGGGTCGGCGGTCGTGATCGACCCGGACTCCGAGGGAGTGGGGATCATGACCGAACGCGATGTGCTGAAGGCGATCGGCGCCGGGCTCGACCCGGATGTCGAGCGCACCGGGGCACACCTGACCTGGGACGTCGTCTACGCCGGCCCGGACTGGACGGTCGAGGAGGCAGCCGCGGCGATGGCCCGCGGCGGGTTCCGTCACCTGGTCGTGCTCGACGGCCGGGAGGTGGCGGGAGTGATCTCGGTACGGGACCTGATGCGGGTCTGGGCGGGTGAGCACGCACCGACCCGTACCTGATCCGCCCGGCGCGTACGGCGCCGGAGAAAGGGCGATGGCCCGGCCGATATCGGCCGGGCCATCGTCGTATCTGTTCCGTCTCGGTCGTGCCCGCCCGTCAGGGGCCGACGAAGACCGAGGTGCCGCGCCAGTCCACGTCGTCGACGCTCGGACCGCTGCGCACCGTGGCGGAGCCGGTCGGCACGCCGTCGGACCACGCCATCGAGGACAGGGTGCCGGTGCTCCGGGAGACGACGTAGAGCGTTTCGCCGTCCAGGAACAGGCCGCCCGCGTCGGCGAAGGCCGTGGTGCCGGTGACCGTGTTGCGCTCGGCGCCGACGGTGCCGGTGTCCGGCGTGAAGCCGCGCCAGAACAGCGTGCTCTGACCGGCCAGCGAGTAGTAGATCCGGCCGCCCTTGTAGAACATGGCGGTCACGTTCGGCAGCTCCGCGGAGAAGTTGCCGGTCGTGCCGGCGTACGTGGAGCCCTCCGGCGCGGAGCCGGTGACGACCAGGTCCCACTTGGCGTCGTGGTACGGGTCCAGCTTCTTCGGGGTGCCGAACTCGCTGCCGTCGAACGAGCGCTTGTAGAGGTCGCCGCCGACGCCGTAGAACAGGTCACCGCCGACCCAGAAGGCGCCCTTGACGCCCGACCAGCCGGTGTTGTCCGCGTTCGGCACCGACATCGCGTTGCCGACCGAGGTGGCGCCGTCGTACGTCCGCTTGGTGATGCTGTCGACGGTGGTGGCCGGCGGCACCGGGGGCAGCTTGACGATCTCGATGCCCTGCACCAGCGGGTTCTCCAGGACACGACCGAAGTCGATGTCGATGTTACCGTCGCTGGTGACCGGGAACGCGCGCATGGTGCCCCGGTTGGTGGCGCCGATCGCGGCGATCGGGTCGAAGTTGCTCAGCTTGACCACGCCGTCGATCGACACGTTGAACTTGCGCTTGCCGGCGGTGGCGGTGCCGGACCAGCGGTTGGCCAGGTAGAGGCGCACCTGCACCGGCGTGCCGGCCGGGACCGGGAAGTCCCACTGCATGTCCGGCGCGGGCGACTCGTCCCACCGCTCCGCGTTGAACAGCTCGACCGGCGTACCCGACGGCACCGTGCCGTCGAGCGTGGCGTTCGTGGTGTAGCTGGTCACCTGGTTGCCGGCGTTGTGGTAGGTGCTCGGCGCGGCGGCGGTGTCAGCGGCCCAGGCCGGGCCGCTCGGCGCGGCGAGCTGGTCGCCGCCCGCGTTGACCCGGTAGAGCACGTCGGAGGCGTCCGGCGTGGGCGCGGTCTTGACGATCTCGATGCCGTGCAGCAGCGGGTTCTGCAGCACCCGGCCGAAGTCGATGTCGACGACGCCGTCGCTGACCACCGAGATGGACTGCATGGTGCCGCGGTCGGTTCCGCCGGCGGCGACGACCGGGTCGAAGTCGTTCAGCTTGAGGACGCCGTCGATGCTGACGTCGAACTTGCGGGCGCCCGGCTTGCTCGTGCCGGACCAGCGGTTGGCCATGTAGATCCGGACGTCGACCCGGGTGCCCGCGGCGACCGGGATGTCCCACTGCATGTCCGGCGCCGTCGCCTCGTCCCACCGCTCGGTGTTGAACAGCGTGGCCGGCGTGCTCGCCGGCACGGTGGCGTCGAACGTCGCGTTCGTGGTGTAGCTGGTGACCTGGTTGCCCGTGTTGTGGTACGGGCTGGGCTCGGTGGCGCTGTCGGCGGCCCAGTCCGGCCCGCCGTCGGTCGCCGGGATGGCCGGGCCACCGGCGTTGACCCGGTAGAGCACCTCGGTCTGCGCCGCGCGGCCGGCCTGGTAGACGTTGCCGGGAAGGCCCTTGGTGCTGGTCGAGTGCGGGGTGCTGCCCCCGTCCAGCGGGAAGAAGGCGATCCGCTTGCGCTGGTAGTCGAAGTTGCCGATGTACTCCTGGTCGCTGCCGAGCCAGAGACCCTCCTGGGTCACCAGCATCTCGGTGACGCCGTAGCCGCGCGGGTGGCGGCCCGGGTTCCAGGACAGCGGCAGGCCGCTCACCGGGTCGAGCGCGGCGATGCTGGCCCGCGGCACCGCGCCCGGTCCGGCCTTGTCACGGGCGAGCGGGTTGTTCGACCAGCGGAAGTGGCCGCCGACGTAGATGGCCTTCTCGCTGATGCCGACCGAGAGGAACGTGTCGCCGCCGCTGAAGTTCGTCCAGGTCGGCTTCTGGCCGGCACCGGTGGCGGAGGTCTCCCAGCGGGCGGCGGAGTCGCAGAGCGTGCCCGGGTACGACGCGCCGGTGGTGACCACCACGAAGTACTTGCTGTCCGGGGAGAACTGGACGTCGCGCACCCAGGAGTCGAACGCGGTGTACTTGCAGGCCGCGGAGTAGCCGTCGGTGTTCCAGTCGGAGACGGTCGCGGAGCTCTCACCGAGGTTGATCCGCACGATCTGGTCGTGCACGACGCCGTCGGCCTTCTTGAAGTTGCCGATCACCACGAGGTGCTTGCCGTCGGGGGAGACGGAGAGCTTCTCCACGCCGACACCGGCCGAGGCGCCGTTGTTGGTCGGGGTCCAGTTGTGGTTCTCGGTCAGCGCCACGGTGAGGTACTCGTCCACCGCACCGGTGGTCGGGTTCAGCGAGGCCAGCCCGTTGCGGTTGATCGTCGCGGTCGCCGTGGTGAAGATGCCGCCGACCAGCAGGTGACCGTCGACGAGCGCGATGTCGTTCACCGTGCCGTTGAACGCCGGGCCCTTGAACCCCTCGACCGGGGTGCCGTCGGCGACGTTCAGCAGCACCAGCTTGCGGAAGTTCTTGTCGCCGACCTTGTTGAACTTGCCGGCGACGTACACCGTGCCGGGGGTCGGCCCGGCGATGATCGCGGTGACGTCGTTGTCCAGCACCGGCGCGAACGCGTTGTCGATCTTGCCGGTCGCCTTGTCGAAGGCGAGCAGTCCGCGGCGGTCGACCGGGGTGGGTGAGGAGCCCCGGTTCTGCGCGTTGGTGAACGAGCCGCCGACGATCACCTTGCTACCGGCGTCGTGGATGGCCACGACGTTGCCGTCGTTGATGTTCGGCGTCTTGTCCGACGGCACCTCGCCGACCAGCGTGCTGTGGTCGGGCGCGGGCGCCGCAGCCGGTGCGGCCAGCGCCGGCACCGGTGTGAACAAGGTGGCGATGCCGAGCACGGCAGCGCCGAATGCGGACACCGAGCGGTGTCTCAGGATCGAGGAAGCCACAGGCTACTCCGGGGGGAAACGTCGGAGGCGCTGCGATCGTGGTCGGTGCCGACATGAGGCGGGGCGTCACTCGACCGACCGCAGACGTGAGAGCAATACCTTCTCGCATTCGGCCGTCGCCCGTCCACCCGGGTTCGGCCTTTTTGACCGAGGAAAGGGCCCGGGTCACACGAAAAGACGAGCGACGATCAGTCCCCGGACACGGAGGGTGTTCCTGAGGAAACGCTCAGGTCGGGCATCGGTGGCTGGAAGTACGGATCGGTCGCCATCTCCCGGAAGACCTGCTCGCTCTCCGGGTCGTTGCCGAACGTGCTGTCGTAGATGGGCTTCTCCGTCTGCCGGGCCGCGAAGTAGACCGCCGCCTTGATCTGCGGGTGCTTCTTCAGGTACGGCCCGACCTCGCGCATCCACTCGGCCCGCTGGCCCGGCCGCCCGTCCTGGGTCAGGCCGTACTCGCCGATGATGACCGGCCGCGGGTGCTTCTTGGCGAACGCCATGAAGTGGTCCATCCGGTTGGAGAAACTGTTCCACTCCGGACTGGGATAGACGTCCGCGCAGAGCCAGTCGACCTGGTCGTCGCCCGGGTAGTAGGCGGCGGCCCGGCGCTGCGGCTCGGCGAACCCGTCCGCGTGCGGGCACCACACCCACCCGGCGTTGGTGACGCCCATCTCGGCGAAGATGCCGCGGACGTGCTTCCAGGCGGCGACGTAGTCCTCCGGCGAGTGCATGCTCGCGGCCAGGTTCGGCCGGTCCATCTCCCACCGGTAACGCAGCAGCACCGGAACGCCGAACTCCTTGACGTCCTTGGCGCGTTCCCGGATCAGCGCGTCGTAGACGCCGCTGACTGTGGACCGGGTGTCGGTGCCCTGCCACGAGATCATCTGGAGCTTGCCCCGGGACTGGAACAACTTCTCCGTGGCGCTCGGGAACGGTTCGTTCCACTCGTGGAACATGTGCGCGATGGCGAGCTTTCCGCCGGCCGCCTGGTTGAACGCGTCGTACGCCGCGGCCCGCCCGCTGGCGTTGTGGTACTCCGGCTTGACCCAGGTGCCGAGCCAGGCCCCCTTCTCCGGCGGCTCCGGCCCCCACCCGGTGGTGCGGACCGGAGCGGTCCGCGGTGTCACAGTGGGCGGGGGCGGCACCGCCGTCGCCGTCTCGTCGGATCGCTCCGAGCCGATGTCACAGGCCGCCACGGCCGGGGCCAGGAAGGCCAGGCCCAGCACGGCAGCCATCGTCAGTCGTAACCGTCGTACCACCGCAACCTCTCCCCAGGACGGTCGCCGGCCACGGTATGGGGGCCCTGACGGATCCGCGTGGGCGGAGAGGCACGCCGGGCCGGGCGGGCGACCTCTGGCACTCTACCTGTGACGCGGCGCTCAGGCGGGGTAGCCGAGTCGCGTCAGCAGCGGCCCGGCCTGAGCCATCACATCGGCCAGATCCTTTTCGGTCAGTCGCTGCCGCCAGCGGCCCACCGAACCCGGCCGCGCCTTGGCGAAGCGGGCGTGCAGCGCCTCCCGCCCGGCCGGATCACCGACCTCCAGGAAGTCGGCCACGACCTCGGCCGCCTCGGCCGGGCGGGTGACGATGTCCTCGTACCGCAGGTGCCGCACCCGCTCCGCGGGCAGCTCGGCGAGCTGGGTCAGCGCGCTGCTGGTGAACCGCCGCCACATCCAGGCCGACCGGCCCAGGTCGGAGACCTGCGTGAACTCCTCGCGCCGCTCCGGCTCCACCCAGAACCGGGGCGCGGCGCCCCACGGCGTACCGCCCCGGCCGCTGCGGCCGGTACCGGTGGACGCGGCGTTCAGCCAGGGCTGCTCGGCGTGCGACACCGCCACGTCCCGCCCGTCCCGGTAGACGTGCAGGAAGACCGCGTCCGGGAAGACCTCGGTCAGGAACGGCACGATGAAGCAGTTCTCCGGGTCCTTCTCGGCGAACCGCAGCCCGCCGTGCCCGGACGCGGCGAGCAGCGCCCCGTAGTACCCGCGGAAGTAGCGGGCCGCCCGCTGCGGCGTCCAGCTTCCCTCGTAGACACAGCGGGCGACGGCCTTGGTCAGGCGCGGTTCGAAGTGGTACGACACGTCCGGCAGCGCGCCGACGCAACTGCCGAGGAACGTGGTGCCGGAGCGCGGGGCGCCCAGGATGAAGATCGGACGCTCCACCTTCAGGGTGAGCCGGCGGCCGCCCCCCTCGACCGGCCGCTCCAGCTCCCGGCGTTCCTTGCGGTCCGTCAGCAGACCGACCGCGGCGAGCTTCGCGGCCTTCACGGTGGACAGGCCGGAGTGCGGGGCGGGGGAGTCGCTTGTCATCGAAGGTCCCATCGGTGCGCAGGATCGGTCAGGACTGGGCGGCCGGGTCCGCCCCGGCCCGGTTACGGCCACGGCGCAGGGACCGCAGCGCGTCGAGGTTCAGGGTGCGCCGCCAGCGCCAGACACCCGCCGCGTACGCGACCAGCCCGGCGGCCGTGACCAGCGCGAGCACGAGCGAACCGGCGCCGAGCAACGTCGCCACGCCGAGCGGCAGGCCCAGCGTCGCGACGGCGAGCGCCATCGCGGCCCGGGTACCGGCGCCGAACGGGTGCAGCCGCATCGACCACCAGAGCTGGGTCAGCGGTACCAGGTTGGTGACCAGGATCGAGACGGTCCAGGCCAGGGCCGCGCCGAGGATGCCGTAACGCGGGATGAGCACCACGTTGCCGACCACGTTGAGCACGGTGCCGGTCATCGCGTTGTAGAACGTCCACGCGGTGCGCCCGGCCATGTTGAGCACCATGTCGACCATGCCGCACCCGGTGGCCAGCAGCATGGTCAGCGCCAGCAGCACCACGACCCGGCGGCCGTCGGCGTAGCCGGTCCCGAACAGCGCCAGCATCGGCGTGGCGAACGCCGCGAAGATCAGGTACGCGGGCCAGGAGAGGATCACGAGCCAGCCGGTGGCGACCTGGTAGAGCTGACCCGCCTCGGCCCGGTCGTTACGGGCGAACGCGGCGGCCAGCCGGTGCTGCACCGAACTGGACAGCGCGACGCTGGAGAGCTGACCCAGCGCCAGGAACCGGGTCGCGGCCGTGTAGATCGCCGCATCCGCCGGTCCGCGCAACGCGCTGAGCAGCACGATGTCCAGCCGCTGAACCACGATCGCGGCCAGGCTGCTGACCGCACGAGGCCCGGTGAACCGCCAGAACGGCCCGGCCAGCTCACGCGCCGGCACCGGCCGGGTCACCTGCCGCCCGGCCCGGCCGACCAGACGGCTCAGCCAGAACAGCGCGACCACCGCGGCGATCAGGTACGGCACCACCCACGCCAGCGGCAGTGCGACGGTGGCGGACAGCCCGAGCCAGGCGGCCACCGCCACGGCCAGGAACTGCACCAGCGTGCGGCCGAGCCGCTCCACGGTCAGCAGCGGACGCATCTGGCCGAAGCCGCGGCAGGCGGCGAGCGCGTAGTCGTTGAGCGCGGCCAGCGGCACGAACGCCAGCAGGATGCGCAGTGCGGTCACCGCCTCCGGCCCGGCCTCCGGCATGGTGGTCCGGGCCAGGGCCGGCGCGGCCAGCCAGCCGGCCAGCCCGAGCAGCGTGCCGACCACGAGCACCGGCAGCAACCCGACCAGGATCGTGCCCCGGATCTGGTCGCGGCGGTCGAGCGTGCGCTGGCGGCTGACGAAGTAGACGGTGCCGACGTCGGTGCCGAGCCGCGCCGCCGACGCGGCGATCATGAACGCGCTGGTGGCCGCGAAGAACATGCCCGCCTCGCGGACCGACCAGCCGCGGGCGATGACGATGTTCAGGCCGAAGCCGGCGACCGCGGCAAGCCCGACCCCGACCAGGTTGGCGAAGCCCTGCCGGGCCGCGCCGCCCAGCCCCGCGCCCGGACCGGGGGGCGGTGCGGTGAGCGTCGGGGTGCCGCCGGCGTCCGCCCGCGTCACCGCCGCCACGACGGCACGCGTCCCCACCACGTCGCCAGCCGCTCGTCGTACGGCGCGAAGTGGTCCTCCAGCCGGGTCCGCAGTTCCGCCGACATGGGCGAACGGGACCGGGAGTTGTGCTTGCCGAACGCGATGTCCGCCCAGCGGGGCAGCCCGAGGAAGTCGCACACCGCGTCGAAGGAGGGACGCGGGTCGGCGAAGAAGTCGTCGCTGTCGATGACGTGCATCCGGTCCCGGCCGACCAGCGCCTCCAGGCGCTCCAGCTGCTCGATGTAGCGGCCCCGGGCCAGGTACGCGTTGTGCTGGAGGTGTTCGCTGGCGTACGACGCGGAGCTGATCATCCGCTCCCGCTCGCCCGCCGTACGGGACTCCTCCAGCGCGAGCGCCCGCTCGAAGTCCGTCTCGGTCTCGTAGCCGCGGGCCAGCTCGTGCGAGTGCGCGGAGTAGGCGCGCTCCACCGGGTCACGCAGCAGCACCAGCAGCTTCACCGAGGGCAGATCCCGGGCGATGCGCTGCCCGGCCAGCGGGTGGAACATGTAGTACGGGCTGGACTCGCCGGTGATCCCGCGTACCCCGATCTGGGCCTTCACCGCCTCGGCCTTGCCGGTGGTGGGGAAGTGCCCGAGGTACCAGCTCATCCCCCGGTGGTAGTCCATGTCGAAGTAGTGCACGCCCTTGTGGTACGCGGGCGGCAGCACACCGGGATGCTGCGACAGCGTCTTGAACAGCGAGGTGGTGCCGCAGCGCTGCGCCCCCACGATCAGGAATCCCGGCACCATCCGCGAACCGGCGGTCAGCCGGCCGACCGTCCGGCTCACCGACTTCACCGCGCGGAGCGCCTGCTCCTTGGCCAGCGTCACGTCCCCACTCCTCACTCTCACCCGGCCCGGCGGGCCAGGTGTTCCTCGACGGCGGGCAGCAGCCAGGTGTCGACGTGCCCCAGTCGCGCACCCGCCTCCGCCTGCCGGTCCCGCAGGTAGCGCGCCGCCAGCTCCACCAGGTAGAGCACGGCGACCAGATCGGCGCCCCCACCGGTCTGGTCGAACGGCGCCAGGGTGGCCCCGGCGCCGGCGATCAGCGCGCGGGCCGCCTCGACCGGCTCCACCCCGTCGTGGGTCATCGCGCCCTGCACCGCCAGGTGCAGCGCGTCGTACCCGGCCGGCACATCCGCCTCGAACCGTTCCCAGTCCCAGACCAGCACCCGGCTGTCGGCCAGCACCGCGCTGTTGCCGCCGTTCCAGTCCCCGTGCCAGGCGCCGAAGGCCACCACCGGGTCGGCGTCCGCGACGGACTTCAGCGCCGCGCGCAGCCGCCCGGCCTCCGGCCGGGGCCCGAGCGCGTCCACCGCGGCGGTGAGCCGGGCCGCGTGCCCGCTGGCCGCCCACGACTGCCGGCGTACGCCGAGACAGCCCGCGACCGCCACCATCGCGGCGCGTTCGGCCGCCTCCGCGGCGGCCGGGGCGGCCCGGGGCAGCCGCACCGGCAGCGCCTCCTGCACGAGCAGCGCGTGGCCGTGCCAGTCGCCGTGGTGGCGTACCCCGGCCAGCACCACCGGGCCGAGCGGCACCTCGGCGAGGCGGCGCAGCGCGTCCGCCTCGGCGTGCACCAGCGCGCGGGTCAGCGGGTCGACGCCGAGCTTGGCGTACCCGAGGGCCCGGCCGTCCGGGGCGAGCAGTTGCAGCACCGGCTTGCGGTTCGCCCGGGCCGGCCCGATGTGCAGGCTCACCAGCGCCGGCTCGCCGAGCACCTCGGTCAGGTACGCGTCCAGCCCGCCGCCGTCGACCACCAGCCGGTCGCGGAACACCAGCGGGCCCAGCCCGAGCCGGAACGCGGTGGACAGACCCTGCCGGACCAGCTTGGCCTTGCGGCCGACCGCCTCGGTGGAGTGCCGGACCGCGCTCGCCGCCGCCCGGCCCGAGCCGGTCGGCACGAGCAGCCGGGGGCGGGACGCCGAGGGCACCAACACCCAGCCGGCGCCGCCGCGGCGCAGGCTGGGCTCGGCCGGTGCGGGCCAGATCAGCCCGGCCAGTTCACCGAGGTACGCGGCACGGCCGTCGCCGTCCGGGGGTACGCGGAACACCATCAGCTGTCACCGGTCTTTTCCAGTCGGGCCCGTAGCCCGGCGATCGTGCCCTGGGGTGGCGCCGGCGCGAGCGACCGGCGTATCCGGTCGTTGCGGGCCAGCAGGGCGACAGTGATCAGGGCGTAGGCGAGTGTCGCTTCCATCGCACCGTAGGTGAACTGGAAGAAGAGCATGAGGATGAGCACGAGCGTGCCGGCGATGCCGACCGCGCTGTGGTCGCGGCGGTAGCGCCAGATGCAGTAGATGAAGAAGGCGTTGTAGCAGATCGCGCCGACCCAGCCCTGCCCGACGAGCAGCGCCCAGACCTGGCCGTTGCTGCCGAGTTCCCGGTTGCCGCACTGCTTGCAGTCCTCGGACTTGCCGATGGCGATGGACCGGTTGCTGCCGATCAGCGCCCGGTTGCCGCCGTACCCGAGGATCGGCGAATGGTTCGCCGCGGTGACCGCGCCCTGGGACAGCGTGGTCCGGATGTCGTCGCTGTGGCCGTTCTGGAGGCGTTCGTCGAAGGTGCGGCCGAGCGGTGTGGCGACGATCAGCACCCCGATCAGCCCGACCGCCAGGGCGAGCCCGCCGAGCACCACCATCCGGCCGCGCAGCGCGAGCCGCAGCGCGACGTACGCGGCCGCGATGCCGAGACCGATCCAGAGGCCCCGGTTCAACGAGTAGACGATCGGGAAGATCGCCGCGAGGGCGATCGCCACGCCGGCGGTCCGGCGCATCGGCTTGCCCAGCACGACCCAGCCGACGATCAGCCAGACCAGCAGGATGGCGGTGTTCTGGCCCCACGAGTTCGTGTAGGTGAACGGCGCGGACGGGCGGGGCGAGCTGGCCTCCCCCTCGATCACCTGCTGCACCTGGGCGAACTTGATCTCCATGAGCGAGGTGACGTACGGGTGACCGGCGATCGACTGGGGCAGGACGAATCGCAGCGGCGCGACGAACGTGAGGTTCGGGTACAGCGAGCCGATCCAGCCGCCGAGCACCACGACCACGCCCATGAACCCGAACAGGCGGACCATCCGGCGCTGGGACAGCTCCCGCTCCCGCAGGTTGTAGACGTAGAGCATGGTCACGGTCATGGCGACGTAGTTGGCGAGCCGGATGCCCCAGCCGATGTACTTGCCGCTGCCGCCGGGTGGCAGCGTGTTCGGCGCGGTGAGGTCGAGGGTGAGCACGGACAGGAACACCCAGAGCAGCAGGACCATCCAGATCCCGAAGCCGGGCGGTACCCGGATCGGGCCCCGCTTGCGCATCTGCACCACCATCGGCACCGCGAAGATGACGAAGACGAAGCTCGACACGCCGAGCACCCACCACAGCGGGTACAGCAGGAAGACCGAGATCAGCGGCCATGCCGTCGGCAGCCGCCACGACCAGCTCTCCGGCCGTACCGTCACCGGCCGCAGGCGGTTCCCGTCCGGCGGCGACACCGCCCCGACCGGAACCGTCCCGCGCGCGGTGCGGGGCGGGGTGGCGGTGCTCATCTCACGGTGACCTTGGCGGTGGTCGGCGCGTAGATCACCCACGCGTTGCCGGGCTGGGGGTGCAGGAGATCGCCGCCGGTGTCGGCGAGCGTGCAGACCATGCTGAGGCCGGGCTTGCGCCACCGGCCCTTCGCGCTGTTCGGCCCGGAGACCGCCAGCACCGCGCCCTCACCGAAGACGTTCGCCGAGGGCAGCGAGCGCGGAGACGGGTTGCGGACGTCCAGCGTGCGGTACTCCATCGTCAGCACGATGACGGCGGCGGCGGTCACGGTGACCTTGCCGACCTTGGTGGCCCAGACGGACTTGGCCTGGTCGTACCGCCAGACCATCGGCGGGCCGCCGGAGACGGTGACGGTGAGTTCGGTGGCCGGCGCGAGGTCGCGGATGGCGAGTGCGTCGCCCTCGCCGGCGTGGTCGATCGGCGGGGTGGGCGGCTGGCCACCCTTCGGGGCGGCCTTGAGCAGTGCGGCGGTCGACGTGTAGTCGCCGGAGAAGACCTTGCTGTCGTCGTCGGGCGTCACGCCGTCGAGGTCGGAGTTCTCGAACTGGGTGAGGAAGCCGGTGGGGCCGCCGTCGTAGCCGACGAACGGGCGCAGCACGGCGAGCGACCGGATGTCGACCGGCCGGATCTCGGTGACCGGGCCGATCTTGGCGGCGTCCTTGGAGTGGAACACGGCGGTCAGGTGCAGCGTGTCGGACTCGGCGAACTCGGCGTAGACCAGGTCGGCGGCGTCCAGGCCGGCCGGGGTGGTCGCGGGGCTCACCCGCAGCGGCACGGCGACCGCCTGGCGGGTGGCAGCGGCCGGGGTGCTCACCGGCGCACCGGTGAGCGGGCCGGTGGGCAGGGTCGGCGAGGCACTGGCCGATGACGGCGAGGCGGTGACGTCGCCCGGGTCCACCACCTGGACCTTGCCCGGCTTGGGCTCGGGCTCGCTGCACCCGGTACCGACGCCGAGGACGACGGCGGGGGCGATGGCGGCGCGGAGCATCTGCCGGCGGTTCACCCCAGGTCCTCGCCGGAGTCGAGGGCGTAGCTGCGGCCGTCGCCGTCACCCCGGGAGCGGTACGTGCCGCCGGTGCCGTTGAGCGGTACCGGCTTGCCCGGCATGCCCTGGTTGCCGGGGCTCGGCGGCGGGGTGGCCTTGCCCGGTGCCGGCTTCGCCGGGGCGGGGCGGGACGACTGCATGCGCGGCAGCACCATCGTCGACTCGGCGGACGGGCCGGGGCTCGGCCGGGGCTTGGGCCGGTTCGCCGGTGCCACCGGGGTGCTCGGCGTGCCCGACGTGCCCGAACCGCCCGACGTGCCCGAACCGCCCGAGGACGCCGGCCGGGCGGCGCCGGCCGCCGGGGCGGCCAGGCGCGGGGCCAGCACGGCACCGATCACCGGTGCGTTCACCTGCTCGAACTGCTGCAGGGCGGCGGTGATCTCGCCGCTGCGGGTCTTGCCCGCCTCGGCCACCATGATCACGGCGTCGACGTACCGGCCCAGGGCCTGGGCCTCCACGGCGAACGTGGGCTGCGCGGTCTCGATGATCACGTGGTCGAAGCGCGCGGACAGCTCGTGCAGGATCTCCAGCAGGCCGGCGACCGGCAGCTCGACCTCCGCGTCCAGGTCGCCCGGCACCAGCACCCGGAGCTGGCCCAGCCCCGGGACCGGCGCGAGCGCCTTGAGCGGGGGTACGTCGCGGCGCAGCACCGACGCCAGGTTGTGCCGTCCCTCGGCCACGCCGGTGATGGCGCCCACCGTCGAGTCGGGCTTGGTGGTGATCAGCGCGACCTGCTGGCCGGTACGGGCGTACGCGGCGGCGAGGTTGGCGGCGACGAACCCGGCGGCGGAGCCGGCCGAGGCGTCGCAGAGCAGCAGTTGGCGGCCGCGTCCGCCCTGTGCCGGCTCGGGCACGGCGGACAGCAGCACGTTGCGCAGCCGGCCCAGCTCACGGGAGACCCGGTGGGTGGCCGGCAGGACTGCGAGCGACGGCGTCCGCGACGGCAGCTCCACGAGCAGCGGCAGGCCGACCCGGTCGGAGATGTCACGACCGCGCCGGATCCGGGTGTCGAGCCGGTCCAGCACCAGCGCCAGCACGATGCCGAGCAGCAGGCCCGCACCCATGCCGCTGGCGAGGTTGAGCGTGCGGTTCGGCGAGCTGGGCGAGTCGGGCAGCCGGGCGTCGGAGATGATCTCGCCCGGGTCGGAGCCGGCCGACACCAGCGGGCTGAGCCGGTTGTTCAGGCCGGTGATCTGGTTGGTCAGGACGCTCCGCTCGGCCTCGGCCCGCTCCCGCTCGGGCGAGTTCGACGGCGCCGCCGCGATCCGCCCGGCGACGGCGCTGAGCTGCTTGTTCAGTTCGGCGATCTGCTGCTTGAGCGCGTTCGTCTCGTTCTCCAGCGTCTTCTGCGCGGTGGCCTTGCGCAGGTCCAGGTACGCCTGGGCGAACGCGTGCGAGCCCGACTGGGCGCCCTCGGGGCTGTTCGCCTCGTAGACCACCTGGAGGATCTGGCTGTTCGGCGGCACCTTGACGGTCACCGACTTGACGAGCTGGTCGGCCCCGGTGTCGACCTTCATCAGCGCCTTGGCCCGCTCGGCCACGACCAGGGAACGGACGACCTGGGCCTCGGTGTCGAGGTTGACCTTGGTGTTGGGGTTGCTCTCCGCGCCCGAGCCGAGCGGGCGCACCAGCAGCGACGTGGTCGAGGTGTAGCGCGCCTCCTGGATCTGGCTCAGCGCCAGCCCACCGCCCAGGCCGAGGGCCGCGGCGAGCAGCAGGATCCACCAGCGGCGGCGCAGCCAGCCCAGGTAGGCCATCAGGGCAAGACCGTCGGCGTCGCTCTCGGCCAAATGGGGTGAGGGCATCAGAGTCTGTCGCTCCCTTTCGACCGAGCCGGGCAGTCCACGGCACAGCTGGACCTGACCGTGGCCTTGAGTGTCCCCGATCCGAACGACGAGGGAAAGTCTGCTCACGTTCCGGTAAGCCTGCCCGGGTGTGGGCAGCCCGCGTAGAAATGGCCGATCGGCGCTGACCATTCGGCGGGTTTCCCGGTGTCGGGCCCGACCTGTCCCCGGATAAGCCGGCGTCGCCGACGGCTCTCGTGCGGAGCGGTGACGGAATCCTGACACATCTCACTTTCCTCCGGTGGCCCGCCCCGGCAGCACGGGGCGAACCGGGCTGACCTGGACGGTGGCCGGCGGGTGGGCATCCCAGTGACGGGAATCGAGAGGTGAGCCGACCGGCGCGTCAGGATCCGTCCAATGGCCCCTTCAGTTGCCCAGGGGCGCGCCAGTAGGTTGTCAGGACGCGTCCGAGGGGCTTTCACAAAAATCCGGACGCGTCATCCGCGTACGGGAGGAAGTCTGTGGTGAGCGGGTCAACCGAGGACTCGGGGCAGGTCCTGCTGGTGGGTTCCAGTGGCGGGCACCTGGCCCAGCTCCTGGCCCTGGAACCGTGGTACCGGGATCGGCGCCGCGCATGGGTAACGTTCGACACCCCCGACGCGCGCTCGCTGCTCGCCGGTGAGGACGTGGTCTGGGCGCACCACCCCACCACACGCAACGTCAAGAACCTGGTACGCAACGCGTTCCTCGCGCTGAAGGTGATCCGCCGGCGTCAGGTCGACGCGGTGGTCACCACCGGCGCCGGGGTCGCCCTGCCGTTCGTGGTGGCGGCCCGCATGCGCAAGATCCCGACCGTCTACATCGAGGTGTACGACCGGATCGACAGCGCGACGCTCACCGCCCGGCTCTGCCGTCCCTTCCTCTCCGCGATGCTCGTGCAGTGGGACGAGCAGCGCCGGATGTACCCGGAGGCGACCGTCGTGGGGAACCTCCTGTGATCCCCCGGCAGCGGGATCGGCGCTCCGCGGCGCCGTACGTGCTGGTCGTCGTCGGCACCGACGTGCACCGCTTCGACCGGCTGGTCGGCTGGCTGGAGCGCTGGCACGCGGCGCGGCCCGAGGTCCGGCTGGTCCTCCAGTACGGCCACAGCCGCACCCCGGCCCTGCCCGAGGCCACCCCGTTCCTCGGCCACGAGGAACTCCAGCGGGCGATGGCGGAGGCGACGCTCGTGGTCAGCCACGGCGGCCCGGCCACCATCACCGAGGCGCGGCGCAACGGCCACCTGCCGATCGTGGTGCCCCGCGACCCGTCGCACGACGAGCACGTCGACAACCACCAGCAGCTGTTCTCCCGCCGTCTCGGCGCGGCCGGCATGGTGCGGTTGTGCGAGTCCGAGGCCGAGCTGCTCGCCGCGCTGGACGAGGGCCTGGCCGACCCGAACCGGTTCGTGCTGGCCGCCGACCCGAACCGCCCGGACCCGCGCGCCGAGGCGGTCGCCCGGGTCGGCGCGGTGATCGACGAGCTGGTGGCCCGCCGGGTACGGCGACGAGCCGTCGGGCGTCGCGGATGAGCGCCCCGGATCCGGCGCCGCCGCGGGTCCTCTTCGTCGGTGGCCTCGGCCGCAGCGGGTCCACGCTGCTGGAGCTGCTGCTGGCGCAGAGCGCCGACGTGTGCGCCGTCGGTGAGGTGGTGCACCTGTGGGAGCGGGCGCTCGGCGCCGACGAGCGGTGCGGCTGCGGTGAGCGGTTCACCGCCTGCCCGTTCTGGCGTCAGGTCGGCGACCAGGCGTTCGGCGGCTGGGCCGCTGTCGACCGGGACGACGTGCTGGCGCTGAAGGACCGCGTCGACCGGACCCGGCACATCCCCCGGCTGGCGAAGGACGCGCTCCCGCCGGAGCAGTTGGCCGACGTGCGCCGCTACGCCGACCTGTACACCCGGATCTACCGGGCCGCGCTGTCGGTGACCGGCGCCCGCGTGGTGGTGGACTCCAGCAAGCACGCCTCGCTCGCCTTCGCCCTGCGCTGGGCCGAAGGGCTCGACCTGCGGGTGCTGCACCTGGTCCGGGACAGCCGGGCGGTGGCGTACTCGTGGGGCAAGCAGGTGCGCCGCCCCGAGGTGGTCGACGGCGAGGACTTCATGCCGACCTTCTCGCCGTTCGAGGTGAGCAAGCTGTGGACCGCGCAGAACGCCGCGTTCCACCTGCTCGCCTCCCGGGCGAAGGTGCTGCGGCTGCGCTACGAGGACTTCACCGCCGACCCGGCCGGCACCGTACGCCGGGTGCGGGACTTCGCCGGCCTGCCGGACGACCCGGCGGCGCTGCGCATCCTGGCCGGGGCCGGCGACACCGGCGCGGCGCCCGAGCCGGCCGCACCGTTCCGCGCGCACAGCGTCGCCGGCAACCCGCTGCGCTTCAGCGGGGGGCCGTTGACGGTGCGCCGGGACGAGGCGTGGCGGGACCGCCTGCCGCGCCGGAGCCGTGCCGTGGTCAGCCTGGCCACGCTTCCCCTGCGGGTCCGCTACGGCTATCTGGGCCAGCGGGGATCCGACGAGTCCGTGGAGAGAGCATGAGTGGGCCGAGCATCTCGGTCGTCGTACCGACGCGGGACCGTCCGGAGCTGCTGCGTGCGGCGCTCGACGCGATCCTCAGCCAGGCCCACCCGGGCCTGATCGAGGCGATCGTCGTCTACGACCAGTCCGAGCCGGACCGGTCGCTGGAGACCGACCGGGGTGACCGGCGGATCCGGGTGATCACGAATACCCGTACCGCCGGACTGGCCGGCGCGCGCAACACCGGCATCGAGGCGGCCACCGGCGACTGGGTGGCGTTCTGCGACGACGACGACGAGTGGCTGCCCGGCAAGCTGGCCGCCCAGTTCGGGGCGCTCGACGCGCACCCGGACGGCGCGCTGGTGAGCTGCGGCATCCGGGTCAGCTACGACGACCGTACGGTGGACCGTTCGCTGGACCGGGCCCGGATCTCGCTGGAGGCGCTGCTGCGCGACCGGCTCACCGAGCTGCACCCGTCCACGTTCCTGATCCGCCGCGCCGCGCTGCTCGACGCGATCGGCCTGGTGGACGAGCAGATCCCGGGCAGCTACGCGGAGGACTACGAGTTCCTGCTCCGCGCCGCCCGGTACGCCCCGCTGGTGAACGTGGAGAGCCCGTACGTGCTGGTCCGCTGGCACAAGCGGTCCTACTTCGCGCAGCGCTGGGAGACCATCTCGACCGCGTTGCAGTGGCTGCTGCGCCGCTACCCGGAGTTCGCCACCGTGCCGCACGGCGAGGCGCGGGTGGCCGGGCAGATCGCCTTCGCGCAGGCCGCGATGGGCAACCGGCGCGACGCGGTCCGCTGGGCCCGGCGCACGCTGGCCCGTAACCCGAAGGAGCCGCGCGCCTACCTGGCGCTGGCGGTGGCGAGCCGGGCCGTGCAGGCCGACCGGGTGCTGCGCACGCTGCACAAGCGCGGCCGGGGCATCTGAGCCGTACGCGAGACGGGCGGGCGACCGAGGTCGCCCGCCCGTTCTCGTTCCGCTGCGATCAGGCCGTGCAGAAGGACTTCCACGCCTGGATGCTCGGCTGGTCGAGCAGCCGGAAGTCGCCCTGGCTGACCGTCTGGTTGTAGTACGCCACGAACTCCGGCCGCTGGCCGTTGAGGAAGCCGGTCATCGACCGGATCCAGGCCGCCCGCCCGGTGCCCCCGTCACCGGGCACCAGGTCGCTGCCGGTCTCGGCGACGCCCCACGGCTTACCCAGCGCCTTCGACTTGCTGATCATGGGGCCGTAGATCTCCTGCGGCGAGGCGTACCGCTTCCACTTCTTGCCCCAGTTGTAGCAGTCCCAGCCCAGCGCCTCGATCACGTCGCCACCGGGGTAGAACGCGTCGAAGCTGCGCCCGGACTTCGGGTCGAGCGTCCAGCACATCAGGATCAGCGTGTTGATCAGCTTCGGGTTGCCGGTCCGGTCGGCCAGGCCGGCGATCCGCTTCCACGCCGTCCGGTACGCCGTCGTGCTGAACGCGCCGCGCTCGACGTCGTCCTCCGGCTCGTGGAAGTACGACCAGTAGACGTTGTGCTCGCGCGGGATCGAGGAGAACCAGGAGGTCAGGCGGGAGTCGAACTTGCCGGTGTTCACCTCCTGCGGCGACGCCTTGAACGACACCACGACGGTCCGGTCCACCACGTCGGCCCGGCTGCCGGACCAGGCCGGCGGCAGGCCGGGGAAGAAGATCCGGGCCATCCGCAGCTTGCCGAAGGTCTGGTCGGACCGGGCCAGCGCCTGGCCGAACGTCTCCCCGCTCTGCACACCGATCGAGGCGCCGGGCAGCGTCAGTCGCGTACCGCTGAAGGCCGGCCCGGCGTCCGCGGAGGCCGACGGACGCGCCGAGGGCTTGCCGCCGAGACCCTGGTCGGCGCTCGGCGATGCGCTCGGGGTGCCGGGCGTGCCCGGGCCCATCGAGGTGGCCGGCCCGACGGAGCCGGGCGTCCCGCCGGCCTGCCGCTCCGCCGCGTCGGGTCGCAGCGTGGCCACCGCGACCCCGCTGCCGGCCACGGCCAGGACCAGTGCCGCCGCGAGGGCGACCCGCCAGCGACGGCGGGAGCCGCCGGACGACGGCACGGGGGCCGGGGCGAGCGGCGGCGCGGGCGGCCGGCCCGGCCCGCCGGTGGCCGGTCCGTGCGGAACGGGTCCGTGCGGAACGTCCACCGGGGGCGGTCCGGTCAGCGTGGCGGTCGCCGTGGTGCCCGCACCCCAGCCCGCCTCACCCGCCGGACCGGCCTGAGTGGCCCAGGCGTCTTCGTGCGGCTCGCCCTGCGGCCAGGCGTCACCGCCGTGGCCCACCGGCCCGTGCTGCGGCGCCCAGCCGTTCGTCGTGCCGGGAGCGGCGTCCCAGCCGGCCGGGTCGTGACCGGGCCCGTCGTGGTGACCGGCGTCGGTCCGGTCACGCTCGGGCCAGGGCAGGTCACCGCCCGGCCGGGCCGGTGGTGGCGGTGGCGCGCTCTCGGCCTCCGGCCAGGGCAGCGAAGGGCCGCCCACCTGGCGTGGAATGTCCTGACCCGGCCACAGGCCGGTCGGCTGCCCGAAGGCATTGTGCGGCTCTCGGTCGGCCGGCATGACCCTCCCTGGCTGTCGGCGGCCCGTGATCGGGGCTCAGATCGCCACGCATACCTGCCCGACGATAACCCTCATCCACCTGGCCGTACGTACCGTGACACTCAGCCGAACGCCTTACCCTGGTCACCGGTGACGGTCGAAGCGGGCATCTCGACCCCGGTCCGGGCGATCGCGTCGAGCAACTGGTCGGCCAGTTCGGGCCGGCAGACCAGCAGATCGGGCAGCCGCGGGTCGGCCCGGTTGTAGCGCAGCGGCGAACCGTCGATCCGGGACGCGTGCATGCCCGCGCCCAGCGCCACAGCGACCGGTGCGGCACTGTCCCACTCGTACTGACCGCCCGCGTGGACGTACGCGTCGACCTCGCCGGTCACCACCGCGCAGACCTTCACACCGGCCGAGCCCATCGGCACCGCGGTGGCGCCGAGCATCTCGACCAGCTCGCCCACGAACGCCGGCGGGCGGCTGCGGCTCACCGCGATCCGGATCGGTCCGTCGGACGCCTTCGGCTGCGGGCAGGTGGTGCCGAGCACGAGCGGCGTACCGTCCACCGTGGTCCGGGCCGGCATGCCCACCGCGCCGGCGACCAGGGCGCCGTCCGGGGCGGCGGAGCGCTGCCAGAGCGCCACGTGCACCGCCCAGTCGTCCCGGCCCTCCTCGGAGAACTCGCGCGTGCCGTCCAGCGGGTCGATGATCCAGACCCGGTCCGCCTCGTGCCGGGGCGCGCGCTCGCCGTCCGCCCACGCGCGGCGCGCGTCGGCCTCCTCCTCGGAGAGCACCGCGTCGGCCGGCCGCAGCCGGGCCAGCGCCGCCGTCATCAGCTCGTGCGACGCGCGGTCGCCGGCGTCCTTGAGCGCCTTCGGGTCGGCGAAGCCCTGCCGGTCCCGCAGCGCGGTGAGCGCCTTGCCGGCCTCGGTTGCCAGCCACTGCGCGAACCGCTGGTCGTCGAGCCGTCCCGCCTCGTCCTCGGTCACGAGCCTCATCCCTTGTTCTCCCGGGTCTGCCGCGACCCGTCATCCTTCGGCGTCCGGTCGGACCGGCGCCAGCGTCCGTCGGATCGTAGACAGTCGCGAGGCGGTCTCGGATCCCCCGGACGCACCGGTGACCCGGCCGGCCGCCCGCATGTTGAACTTCGCGTGTATCGCGGTCGGACCCGCCGGGCCAGGCCCTAGGCTCTGCGCATGACCGCCGAGCAGCTGATCTCGTTCGCCCGTGGCGCGCCTTCGCTGGACATCGTCGATGTCGAGGGGCTCAAGGCCGCCGCCGTCCGCGCCTTCGACGCCGACCCCGCCGGGGTCACCGCGTACGGCACCTCCGTCGGCTACCCGCCCTTGCGGAAGTGGATCGCCGAGAAGCACGGTGTCGAGGCCGACCAGGTGCTGATCACCAACGGCTCGTTGCAGGCCGACGCGTTCCTCTTCGACCACCTGGTCCGCCGGGGCGACGCGGTGGTGGTCGAGCGCCCGACGTACGACCGCACGCTGCTCAACCTGAAGCAGATGGGCGGCGAGGTGCACGGCGTGACGATCCAGCCGGACGGTCTGGACACCGCCGAGCTGCGCAAGCTGCTGGAGTCCGGGGTACGGCCGCGGCTGGCCCACGTGATCCCCAACTACCAGAACCCGGCCGGCGTGACGCTCTCCCTGGAGAAGCGCCGTGAGCTGCTGGACCTGGCCGCCGAGTACGAGTTCACGATCTTCGAGGACGACCCGTACGCGGACATCCGGTTCCGGGGCGAGCCGCTGCCCTCGATGCTGTCGATGGACAGCCGGGGCGTGGTGGTGCACGCCTCCAGCTTCACCAAGACGGTCTGCCCGGGAGTCCGGGTCGGTTACCTGGTCGGCCCGGCCGAGCTGATCGCGGCGATCGCCAAGCGGGCCACCAACCTCTACATCTCGCCCGGCATGGTGGCGCAGGCGATCGTGCACCAGTTCTGCGTCTCCGGCGCGATCGACGAGTCGATCCGGACGGTCCGTTCGGCGCTCGGCGAGCGGTCGGCGGTGCTGGCCGAGTCGCTGCGCCGGCACATCCCGGAGGCCCGGTTCGTGGAGCCGGACGGCGGCTACTTCCTCTGGGTGGAGCTGCCCGAGGACGTCGACGTCGACCGGCTCGCCCCGGCTGCCGCCGAGCGCGGCGTGGCGGTGGTGAAGGGCAGCGACTTCATGGTCGACGGTGGCCGGCACGCGCTGCGCCTGGCGTACTCGGCGGTGACGGCAGACCGGATGGACGAGGGTGTGCGGCGTCTCGCGGAGGCGATGGCCGCCGTTCGCGGCTGATTTTCTGTCGGGTTTCTGACAAAAAGGCCCCGCTGGCCGGTTCGGCACTCCCGCCGGACCGGCCGGCACCCCCACAATGCTGCGAGTGCCGCTCACCTTCTGCCGGTGACCAGTCCGCACGCCGGACGACCGGCCGGGCCGGCGGCACGCCCAGCATCACTCCCGCCCCCAAGGGGTGCCGGGTGGGCCGTGTCGCCCCTCACCCCCCCTGACGCGGCCCGGCCCGCCCGGCGCCGCCGCGTGACGCCCGTCGCAACCGCCCGTCTCCCGCACCCGCGCCCGCGCTGCGCTTCCCGCCGGTCGGCGTAACCTGCAAGCCGCAGCTTCAGGGGAAGGGGGCGAGAGATGACGGACCGGGTGGCACGCGACCGAACCGCCGGCACCGACGGCAGCCGGGCCCTGCGCCCCCGCGCCTGGTCGGCCCCGGTACGCGCGATGTCCCGCATCCTCAACGCGGACGGCTCCCCGCGTACGCCCCGGCCGGCCGGCCCGGAGCGCAGCGGCATCGTCGACTGCGGGCTGTACGTCGACGGCGAGCGCCGCCCCGGCCGCCCCGGATACGCCGAGGCCCTGGCCGCCGCCCGGCAGGAAAGCGACGGCTTCGTCTGGCTCGGCCTGCACGAGCCGGACCTGACCGAGATGACCGAGATCGCCGCCACCTTCGGCCTGCACGAGCTGGCGGTGGAGGACGCGGTCAAGGCCCAGCAGCGCCCGAAGCTGGAACACTTCGGCGAGATCGTCTTCCTGGTGCTGCGTACCGCCCGCTACTGCGAGCACGCCGAGCTGACCGAGAACTCCGAGGTGGTGGAGACCGGCCAGGTGATGCTCTTCATCGGGCCGCACTTCGTGATCAGCGTGCGGCACGGCGACGCCTGCCGGCTGGCGCCGGTGCGCGCCGACCTGGAGGCGAAGCGGGACCTGCTGCGGCACGGCCCGTGGGCGGTCGCGTACGCGATCACCGACCGAGTGGTGGACCTCTACCTGGAGGTGGCCGACCGGCTGGAGGACGACCTCGACGTGCTGGAGGCGGACGTCTTCGACAGGCAGAGCAGCGGCCGGATCCAGCGGATCTACCAGATGAAGCGGGAGCTGGTCGAGTTCAAGCGGGCGGTGGTGCCGTTGCAGCGCCCGCTGATCACGCTCACCTCGCAGGTCAACCGCGCGGTGCCGCAGGAGGTACGGCGTTACTTCCGCGACGTGCAGGACCACCTCAGCCGCACCGTCGAGCAGGTGAACTCCTACGACGACCTGCTCAACTCGATCCTCCAGGCCCGGCTGGCCCAGGTCACCGTCGACCAGAACAACGACATGCGCAAGATCGCTGCCTGGGCCGCGATCGGTGCGGTGTGGACGGCGATCGCCGGCATCTACGGCATGAACTTCGACAACATGCCCGAGCTGAAATGGACGTACGGCTATCCGGGCGTCTGGGCGCTGATGCTCGTGGCGTCCTTCACGCTCTACCGTCTGTTCCGCCGCAACGGCTGGCTGTAACCCCCGTACACGCGGAAGCGCCGGCCACGCGGGTCGCCCCGCGTGCCGGCGCTGATCCGACGGTACGAGGTCAGCGGCGGCCGCCGGCCTTCGCGGCGTTCTTGCCGGCCTGGACGGCCTTGGTGATGTCGTCGGCCGGGCGGCCGGAGACGTCCCGGGCGCCCTCGGCGACGGAGGGAACCTGGTCGTTCGGGTGGATCACCGGCTGGCTGCCGGAGGTGGCGGTCGACGCGCTGCTGCCCTTTGCCACCGCCGAGGAGCCGGCACCGGTCGGGCCGGCCTGCGTCACCTTCGCGCTCGCGTCCGGGGTCTCCACCACGATCGTGTCCACGTCCTCCCGCATCGGCTCCAGCTTGTCGCGACCGGTCGCGCCGAGCGTGCCCGTCGCGCCGAGCGTGCCCGTCGCGCCGAGCGTGCCGGTCGGGTCGTACTCGGCCCACTCCTGCTGCTCGCGGCGACGGCGCATGGCCATCGCACCGGCCAGGCCGGCGACGGTGCCGGCCACCAGCAGGCCCGCGGTCATGCCCCGCGACCTGCGCTGCTTCTTCTTTCCGGCCTTCATGTTCTTCGCCTTCTTGGTCATCGCGGCCTGCTTCTTGGCCATCACCTTGCGGCCGTCCGACGCCTTGCCGGCGGCCTCGACCCGGGCGTTGCGCACGGCCAGCAGCACCGGCGCGAGCGCCGCGGCGGTCGACGCGAACCCGCTGGACGCGCGGTCCCGGACCAGGACCGCGGTCGGCGCGACGGCGACCCGGGCTGCCTGGACCCGCGGGCCGACAGTGGCGCCGGCACCCTTCGCCGCGTGCGTGGCGGCCTGCCTCAGGTGACCGATGCCCTGGTTCAACTCGACCTTCGCGAGCTGGCCCTGGGTCTTTCGCCGCCCGATTCCAAACACGGTCCCACCTCCTGGGAGTTGTTCCTTCGTCATCCTCCACCTTCGAATGCCTCCGCATGGCCAGATCGGGCACATGGGAGGATCCGCAAGGAACTGAACTACGAGTGAGGAGTACCCGTGGCCGAGGCTGTCTACGCCACCTTGCACACCAACGCCGGCCCGATCCGGCTGGAGCTCTTCCCGAACCACGCGCCGAAGACCGTCCGCAACTTCGTGGAGCTGGCCGAGGGCACCCGGGAGTACATCGACCCGCGTACCGGTCAGCCGGGCAGCGGGCCGTACTACGACGGCACCGTCTCGCACCGTGTGATCAGCGGTTTCATGATTCAGATGGGCGACCCGACCGGCACCGGCCGCGGTGGTCCGGGCTACAAGTTCGCCGACGAGTTCCACCCCGAGCTGCGCTTCGACCGGCCGTACCTGCTGGCGATGGCGAACGCCGGGCCGGGCACCAACGGCTCGCAGTTCTTCATCACGGTGTCGCCCACGCCACACCTGAACAACCGGCACACCATCTTCGGCCAGGTGGCCGACGAGCAGTCCGCGAAGGTGGTCGACTCGATCGCCAACACCCCGACCGGCCCGAGCGACCGGCCGATCCAGGACGTGGTGATCGAGCGGGTCGAGATCGAGCACAAGCAGTCCTGAGCGGCACGCGGGTACCTTTGCTCGCATGACTGAGCGCTCCGGCCAGCCAGGCGACGCCACCGGGGGTCCGGTGCCGACCACTCCGGTCTGCTACCGGCACCCCGGCCGGGAGACACACATCCGGTGCACCCGGTGCGACCGGCCGATCTGCACCGAGTGCATGCGGGACGCCTCCGTCGGCCACCAGTGCCCGGAGTGCGTCGCCGAGGGCCGCCGCAGCGTGCGGCCGGCGCGTACCGCCTTCGGTGGCGGTGCCGCCGGCCGCCAGGGCAACGTCACGAAGGCGCTGATCGCGCTGAACGTGGTGATGATGCTGCTGTCCATCCTCTCGGCCCGCAGCGGGACCGCAGTGGCCGGCGGTGGCCTGGGCGGCCTGATGGGCAACGGGACGCCGCTCACCGAGTGGGGTGCGGTGCTCGGCCTGGCGCGCTTCCCCGACGGCCACGTCGGCGGGGTGGCCGACGGCGAGTGGTACCGGCTGGTCACCGCCATGTTCCTGCACTACGGCGTGCCGCACCTGCTGCTGAACATGTGGGCGCTCTGGGTGCTCGGCCGGACGCTGGAGGCGGTGCTCGGGCCGCTGCGCTTCCTGGCGCTCTATCTGCTCGCCGGGCTCGGCGGCAACGTCGCCGCGTACGTCTTCACCGAGCCGAACCGGTTCACGGCCGGCGCCTCGACCGCCGTCTTCGGCCTGTTCGCCGCCGTCTTCGTGATCATGCGGCGGCTCGGCCGGGACACCTCGGCGATCGTGCCGATCCTGGTGATCAACCTGATCTTCACGTTCACCGTGCCGAGCATCTCGGTGGCCGGGCACCTCGGCGGTCTGGTGGCGGGCGCGCTGGTGGCGCTGGTCCTGGCGTACGCGCCTCGGTCACGGCGCACCGTGTTCCAGGTGGCGGGCTGCGCGATCGTGCTGGTCGCGCTGATCGGCCTGACGCTGGTCCGCACCGCCGCGCTGCTCGGCTGAGCCTCAGCGCGCGGGGCGGGCCTCGTCCAGCGCCGCGGCCACCTCGTCCAGCGGGGCGTCCAGGTCGCGGCGGCCGAACAGGTGCAGCGACTCGCCGGCGTCGATCTCCAGCGTCTCGGCGGTGATCCCGCGCCGGCTGCGCCGGTCCAGGCGGATCGCCTCCACGGCGTCCCACGGCAGCCGGCGCCGCCCGGCGAACCCCCGCAGCACGGTGAGCCCGTCCGGGTCGACGGCGAGGCGGACCGGCGCGACCACGTCGCGCAGCGCCCAGGCGAGCAGACCGGCGGCGGCCAGCCCGGCGAGCGCCGGCCGGACCGGGTCACCGCCGGCGAACACCAGCCCCAGGGCGACGAGCGCGAGCGCGCCCACCGCCTTGAGCACCGGCACCTCGCGCGGCACCCGCCACTGCCGGACCGGCGGCGACTGTGGATCCATCCAGCCAGCATGCCAGCCGCACCTGCCGCACGCCGGGGGAGGACGACCGGTCGGATCAGCACGTAGGATCGGGGCAAGCGAGGTTACCGGGGAGTAGACATGAGTGACGCGGTCATCGTCGGCGCGGTACGGACCCCGGTCGGGCGGCGCAAGGGCAGCCTCGCCGGAGTGCACCCGGTCGACCTCTCGGCGCACGTGCTGCGCGCGCTCGCCGAGCGCACCGGCATCGACCCGGGTCAGGTCGACGACGTCGTCTGGGGCTGTGTGTCGCAGGTCGGCGAGCAGTCCTGGAACGTGGCCCGCAACGCGGTGCTCGCCGCCGGCTGGCCGGAGTCGGTCCCCGGCACCACGCTCGACCGCCAGTGCGGGTCCAGCCAGCAGGCGCTGCACTTCGCCGCCGCGACGGTCCTGTCCGGCCAGGCCGACCTGGTCGTGGCCGGTGGCGTCGAGTCGATGACCCGGGTTCCGATGGGTGCCAGCGTCGCCGGTGGCATGCCGTTCAGCGCGGCGATCCTGGAGCGCTACCGCGGCGTCGAGGGCGTCGCGGAGGACTCCCCGTTGCCGTTCAACCAGGGCGTCGGGGCCGAGCTGATCGCGCAGCGGTGGCGCTTCTCGCGTACCCAGCTCGACGAGTTCGCGCTCGCCAGCCACGAGAAGGCCGCCGCCGCGCAGGACGCGGGCGCGTTCGAGGCCGAACTCGCCCCGGTGGCGCTCGCCGACGGCGGCAAGTTCTCCGCCGACGAGGGCATCCGCCGCGACACCTCGCTGGCGAAGCTGGGCGAGCTGCCCACCCCGTTCCGCGCCGACGGCGTGGTCACCGCCGGGTCCGCGTCGCAGATCTCCGACGGCGCCGCCGCGCTCGCGGTCACCACCGCCGAGTGGGCCAGCCGGCACGGTCTGCGCCCGCTGGCCCGGGTGCACACCGCCGTGGTCGCCGCCGACGACCCGGTCACCATGCTCACCGCGCCGATCCCGGCCACCGCGAAGGCGCTGCGCCGCGCGGGGCTGGGCATCGAGGAGATCGGGGTGTACGAGGTGAACGAGGCGTTCGCCCCGGTGCCGCTGGCCTGGCTGGCCGAGACCGAGGCGGACCCGGAGCGGCTCAACCCCCGGGGCGGGGCGATCGCGCTCGGTCACCCGCTCGGCGGGTCCGGTGCGCGGATCATGACCACGATGCTCCAGCACATGCGGGACAACGGCATCCGCTACGGCCTCCAGACCATGTGCGAGGGCGGCGGCATGGCCAACGCCACGATCGTCGAGCTGCTCTGACCCGGCCGGTCGCCGGTGTCGCACCGCGGGTGCGACTTGCACGTGTGGAAGTTCCAGAAATCGGGCGTGACCCATATCACCCCTGGTCATCGGCTCGTTGGACCGGGCATGGACGTGTTCTCGCGAACGTTCCTCCCGGCCGCCGCCGAGACCGGCCTGGCGACCCAGACCGTCACCCGGCACATGCCGGTGTTCCGCCGGTGCGTCGGCTCCGGCGACGCGACCATCCTGGTCACCCGGTGCAGCCGCCCGGACGACCCGGTGGGCGGCGACTACCTGATGCTTCTCACCCACCGGCGGTTGGTGGTCACCCGGCAGACCCGGGTGTTGCACCGGCTGCGCCTGCACCTCAACACCGAACTGCGCGAGCTGAGCCACGTGACGTGGAGCCCCGACGCCCGCGCGCACAGCGTGGAGCTGGCGGCCACCGCGATCGACGGGGTGCGCGAGCGCTTCGTCCTGCGTACCCACCACCCGAAGCAGGTGTGGCAGCTCGACGCGCTGCTCAACCACGCCTTCCGCACCCGCCTGCGTACGCCGGCCGAGCGGGTGGTGGCGACCATCGGTGAGTCGCCGGCGGCCGCCCGCCCGACGGTGCTGCGGCCCGCCCCGGCCCGCTGACGTCCTCCTTACCTGATCCGAACATTCCCTGACCGGCCGGGCGGTCGCCGGTCGGTCATCATGGGCCGGTGACCACCGCCGCCCCGCCCGGGCTCGTCCTCGTGGTGGAGGACGAGCCGGCCATCGCCGACCTGGTCCGGCTCTACCTGACCCGGGACGGGTTCGGCGTACACCTGGAACGTGACGGCGAGGCCGGGCTTGCCGCCGCGCGGCGACTGCGCCCGGTGGCCTGCGTGCTCGACATCGCGTTGCCCGGCCTGGCCGGCACCGAGATCTGCCGCCGGCTGCGCGCGGCCGGCGACTGGACGCCGGTCATCTTCCTCACGGCCCGCGACGACGAGGTGGACCGCGTCGTCGGGCTGGAACTGGGCGCCGACGACTACGTCACCAAGCCGTTCAGCCCGCGTGAACTGCTCGCCCGGCTGCGGGCCGTGCTGCGCCGCACCGCCGGCACGCCCGCCGAGCAGCCCCGCACGCTCGGCGCCGTCACACTCGACCCGGCCCGCCGCACGGTGACCGCCGCCGGTACGCCGGTGCAGCTCACCTCCACCGAGTTCGACCTGCTGGCCCACCTGATGGCGCGGCCCGGCCGGGTGTTCACCAGGGAGGAACTGCTGGCCGGCGTGTGGGGGTACGCGGCGCACGCCGGCACCCGGACCGTCGACGTGCACGTGGCGCAGGTGCGGGCCAAGCTCGGCCCGGACAGCGTGATCCGCACCCATCGGGGCGTCGGGTACGCCGCCGATGCCTGAGCCGCCCACGGTGCCGATGCCGCCCACGGTGCCGATGCCGCCCACGGCGCCGATGCCGCCCACCGGTCCGGTCCGGCCCGGCCGGCGCCCCGGGCGGACGCTCACCGCCCGCGCCGTGCTCGCCACCTGCGCGGTGGCGCTGGTGTCGGTGCTCGTCACCGCGCTCGTCGCGGTGCCCCTCGCGGTACGCGGTGCGGAACGCCGGGACCAGGCGGCGCTCGCCGCCCAGGCCCGGCTCGCCGCCGACGTGCTCCGGATACGGCCGGTACGCCAGCGCGACGGCGCCGGGGACCGGCTCATCCGGCAACTGCGCCAGCAGCAGATCGAGGTGTACGTGATCCAGGACGGCCGGGCCGACCGGCCGGGCCTGCCCCGACCGCTCGTGACGCGGGTGGCCGGCGGCGAGAACGTCTCCGGGCGGCGGCTTGTCGACGGGGAACGCCGGCTGGTCGAGGCGCGGGCGCTGCCCGGCGGGGACGGTGTGGTGCTGACCCGGGCCCGCAGCGCCGCGCCCTGGCAGCAGGTGCTGCGGGGACTCTGGTTGCCGCTGCTCGCCGGGCTAGCCGCCGGGGCGGCCGCCGGACTGCTGCTCGCCCGCCGGCTGGCCCGGCCGATCCGTACCGCAGCCACCGCCGCCGCGCGGCTGCGCGCCGGGGACCGGGCGGTCCGCGTACCGGTCGAGCCGCCCGACGAGGTGGCCGACCTGGCGTACGCGCTGAACGGCCTGGCCGCCGCGCTCGCCACGAGCGAGGGGCGGCAGCGCGAGTTCCTGCTCTCCGTCTCGCACGAGTTGCGGACCCCGCTCACCGCCATCCGTGGCTACGCCGAGGCGCTGGCCGACGGGGTGATCGAGGCCGACGCGGTGCCCGCGACCGGCCGGACCGTGCTCGCCGAGGCCGAACACCTGGACCGGCTGGTCCGCGACCTGCTGGCGCTGGCCCGGCTGGAGGCGGTCGACTTCCCCCTGGAACCGGTGCCGGTCGACCTGACCGGGCTCGCCGCCGACGCGGAGCGCGCCTGGTCCGGCCGGTGCGCGGCGCTCGGGGTGCCGTTCCGGCTGGAGACGCCGGGTGTGCCGGTGCCGGCGTACACCGATCCGGGCCGGATCCGGCAGGTGGTCGACGGGCTGCTGGAGAACGCGTTGCGGGTCGTACCGCCGGGGGCGCCGGTGGTGCTCGCGGTCCGCGCCGACGGTCCGGCGGGCGGCGGGGTGCTGGAGGTCCGGGACGGCGGGCCCGGCTTCACCGACGACGACCTGCGGGTGGCGTTCGAGCGCGGCGCGCTGCACGAGCGGTACCGGGGCGTGCGCAAGGTGGGCAGCGGGCTCGGCCTGGCGCTCGCCGCCGGGCTGGTCCGCCGGCTCGGCGGGGACATCGCCGCCGGGCACGCCCCGGAGGGCGGTGCCGCCTTCACCGTCCGGGTGCCGCCGGATCCTTACGCGGCTCGAACATCGGCTTGACCGTCTCCTCGCATCGGTGCGGAACGCTCGGGTCGTCACCGCGAGAGAGGACCACTGATGGCACGTCAGCGAATCGTCACCGGCGCCACCGCACTGCTCGCCGCGGCCGCGCTCGGGCTCGCCGGGTGCGGCGCGGCCCGGCCCGGCGCAGCACCGGACGACGCGGTCGAGGTGAGCGCGGCCCTGGGTACCGAGGGTCAGGCACTCGCCGCGCTGGGCGTCGACGCCGGAGAACTGGACGTGGATCCGCTGGCCGCGCCGGCGCCCTCCGGCAGCCCGAAGGCCGGGCCGGGCGGCGAGGGTGAGCGGGCGAAGCAGGGACACCAGCGGCACCGGGCCCGGGTGCTGCTGCAGCGCAACACCCTGCACGGCGAGGCAGTGGTGAAGACCAGGGACGGCGGCACGAAGACCGTCACGGTCCAGCGCGGCGAGGTGACGGCGATCGACGACAGGACGATGACCGTCAAGTCCACCGACGGCTTCACAGTGACGTGGACGTTCGGCGAGAAGCTGCGGGTGGTCGAGCGCCGGACCACGATCCGATCGAGCGACATCAAGATCGGTACGACGGTCGGTGTGGCCGGCGCGAAGGACGGCGACCGGAGCGTGGCCCGGCTCGTGGTCGTACCGCTTCGCCAGGAATAGGGTGCCCGGGCTGTCGTGACCTGAGCAATGTGCCAGGCTACGCTATGCCCCGACCTGCCATCGCCTCCGTGGAGATTCCGTGAAGCTCTCGATCCTCATGCCGGTCTACAACGAGGAAGAACGTATCGCGGATGCCCTCAAGCAGGCATTGGCGGTGGACTACCCCTGCGAGATCGAGCTCGTCGTCGTGGACGACGGCAGCCGGGACGGCACCGGCGAGGTTCTCGGCCGCGTGGACGACGCCCGCCTGCGGGTGATCACCCACCAGCGCAACGCCGGCAAGGGCGCGGCCATCAAGACCGCCGTCGACAGCGCCGAGGGCGAGTACATGGTCATCCTCGACGCCGACCTGGAGTACGACCCGCAGGACATCCCGCGCCTGCTGGAGCCGGTGCTCGACGGCCGGGCGACTGTCGTCTACGGCAATCGGACCTTCGGTAGCCACAGCTCGTACAGCTTCTGGTACGTGATGGGCAACAAGGGCGTCACGCTCGCCGCGAACGTGCTCTACAACTCCTACATCGGCGACCTGGAGACCTGCTTCAAGCTGATGCCGCTGGAGCTGTACCGCTCGCTGCAGGTCCGCTCCCGCGGCTTCGGCATGGAGGCGGAGGTCACCGGCAAGCTGCTGCGCCGCCGCATCCGCCCGTACGAGGTGCCGATCAGCTACCGCGCCCGGGGCCGCGAGGAGGGCAAGAAGATCACCTGGAAGGACGGCGTCGAGGCGATCTGGATCCTGGCCCGCGAGCGCGCCCGCCGCCGCCCGGCCGGTCCCGCCGCCGCGCACTGAGCCAGCGTCGACGGAACCCCGCGAGCCCGGCACGAGCCGAGGTCGCGGGGTTCCGCCGTGTCCGGGACGCTCAGGTGAGGAACGCGTCGACCGAGCGGCGCAGCCCGGCGGCGTCCAGGCCGTGCCAGCGTTCGTGGTCCTCGGCGCTGCCGTAGCGGCGCAGGTCCTTGCGGCCCACTCCGAGGGCGAGCAGCCGGTGCGGCCGGTCGGCGAGCGCCTCCGACACCACCCGCGTCGAGGTGCCCGCCAGGTACGGCTCGACCAGGATCACCTCGGTCCCGGCGAGCGCCCGCAGCCCGGAGGTGTCCAACGGCCGGGGCCGGTGGGTGTAGGCCACGGTGACTGGCCGGTCGGCCGTCGCCGCCACCGCCGCGTCGAGCACCGGACCGACGGCCACCAGCAGCGGCGCGCCCGGTCCGGCGTCGCGCACCACGTGCAGGTCACCCGCCTGCGGGTACGCCTGCGCGTTGGCCTGGATGGACAGCCGCAGGTACGCCGAGTCCTGCCCGCACACCACGTCGCGCAGCAGCGGCCGGACCTCGTCCGGGTGCCCCGGCACGTGCACTGTCCAGCCGTGGAGCGTGTCCAGCAGCGCCACGTCCGCCGGCCCGAGGTGGGTGCGTCCCGCCGCCGCCCGGTCGTACGAGCCGCCGATGCCGACGAGCACCGCGCCGACGTCCTGGTGGTCGAGGTCCAGCTTGATCTGCTCGTACGCCCGCTCGACCAGGAACGGGGCGTAGCTGTGCACGATCGGCCGCTGCCCGGTCAGCGCCAGCCCACCTGCGACCCCGATCATCAGCTGTTCGCGGATGCCGACGTTCACCACCCGGTCCGGGTAGCGGGCGGCGGCCGGCTCGAACGCGGCGGCGGAGATGTCGGCGAGCACTACTGTCGTCCGCGGATCGGCGAGCACCTCCTCGGTGCTTGTCACGAACGCGTCGCGCATGGTGCTGCTCATTGTCACTCCCCGTCCGTGACGACCGCGACGACGACGTGCGGCCGGTGATCGTCGTGCCCGGTGAGGGCGGCGTGCAGGGGCGTCGTGGTCGCGCCCGTCCACCGTTGCGGCGCTCCACCCGTTCACCGTGAACCGGCTCGCCGCCCCGCCCGGCCAGCCGTGTGTGGCCGAGCGGTTGTCCAGCACGATCGCGGTGAGGTTGCCCAGCCCGGTCGCGCCCGCGTACGCGATCGCCTCGTGGTTGGAGCCCTCGTCCAGTTCGGCGTCGCCGAGCAGCACGTACACCCGGGGTTCGGTGCGGCCCTGGGCCCGCAGCCCGAGCGCGGTGCCCACGCCCAGCCCGAGCCCGTGGCCCAGCGAACCGGAACCGATCTCCACGCCCGGCACGAGCGTCCGGTCCGGGTGGTCGCCGAGCCGGCTCGCCGGGCCGCCCTGGTCGTCGAGCCACTCGGCCGGCAGGAAGCCGCGGGCGGCGAGCAGCGCGTAGTACCCGGCGACCGCGTGACCCTTGGAGAGCAGGAAGCGGTCGCGGTCCGGGTCGGACACGGTGGCCGGGGTGATCCGGAGCACCCGGTCGTAGAGCACCTGGAGCACGTCGAGCGTCGAGTACAGGTTGGCGCCGAACTCGCGGCCGGCGCGCACCCGGTTCAGGAACGCACCCAGGTCGGTGGCGGTGGTCGTCGTCATACCGATAGCCTCGGACTTGAAGCGAACTTCAACTCAAGGCCGTGTGATGCACGAAGCAACACTGACCATCGGACAGCTCGCCGACCGCAGCGGCGTCGCCGCCTCGGCGCTGCGCTACTACGAGCGGCTCGGCCTGATCCACGCCGCCCGCACCGGCGGGAACCAGCGCCGCTACGCCCGCACCGAGCTGCGCCGGGTCGCGTTCATCCGGATCTCCCAGCAGGTCGGCGTCTCGCTGGAGGAGATCCGGGCGGCGCTCGACTCGCTGCCGTCGGGGCGTACCCCCACGCCCGACGACTGGGCCGCGCTGTCCCGCGCCTGGCGGGACCGGCTGGACGAGCGGATCCGGCTGCTCGGCAAGCTCCGCGACGACCTGGACGGCTGTATCGGCTGCGGCTGCCTGTCGTTGCAGCGCTGCACGCTCTACAACCCCGGTGACTCACTCGCCGCCGAGGGCCCCGGCCCGCGCCTCATGCTCCCGCGCCCCGGCCAGGGCTGACCCTCACCGGACCAGCAGAACCTTGCCCAGGTGGTCGTTCGTCTCCACCAGGCGGTGCGCGGCGGCGGCGTCGGCCATGTCCACCCGGGCGTGCACCACCGGCCGGATCCGGCCCGCCTCCACCAGGGGCCACACCTGCTCGCGTACGCCCCGGACGATCGTCGCCTTGTCGTCCACCGGGCGGGACCGCAGCGCGGTCGCGTGCACCGCCGCGCGCTTCGCCAGCAGCATCCCCAGGTCGAGTTCGCCCTTGCGGCCGCCCTGCATGCCGATCACCACGAGCCGCCCGCCGGTCGCCAGCGCCGCCACGTTCCGGGGCAGGTAGGACGCGCCCATGATGTCCAGGATCACGTCCGCGCCCCGGCCGTCGGTGATCCGGCGTACCTCGTCGACGAAGTCCTGCTCGCGGTAGTCGATCGTGTGCGCGGCGCCCAGCTCACGCAGCCGGTCGTGCTTGGCCGAGCGGGCGGTCACCACCACTGTCGCGCCGAGCGCCACGCCGAGCTGGATCGCGAACGTGCCGATCCCGCTGCCGCCGCCGTGCACCAGCAGCGTCTCCCCCTCGGCCAGCCGGGCCAGGTCCACCACGTTCGACCAGACCGTGCAGGCCACCTCCGGCAGGGCCGCCGCGTCGACCAGGTCCACCCCGGCCGGCACCGGCAGCAACTGCCCGGCCGGCACCGCGACCTGCTCGGCGTACCCGCCACCGGCGAGCAGCGCGCAGACCTCCTGGCCCACCGACCAGCCGGTCACGCCGGGACCGAGCGCACGCACCGTCCCCGAACACTCCAGACCGGGGTACGCGGACGCGCCCGGCGGTGGCGGGTAGTGCCCCTGCCGCTGCAACAGGTCGGCCCGGTTCACCGCGCTCGCCCGCACCTCCACGATCACCTCGCCCGGACCGGGCTCCGGGTCCGGCACGTGGGTCCAGACGAGCGCCTCGGGTCCGCCGGGTTCCGTGATCGTGACTGCGCGCATGGTTCAGTCTTACCCGATCCGCGCGTCGCCGCGCAGGTGCACCGCCCGGGACGGCTGCCGGGCCGGCCCTTCGGCCACTGTGGACTTGCCGGCAGCCGTGATTCCGCTGATCAGCACCACTGCCGGGCTCTCCCGCACGCACACGTTCTCGCAGGGGAGGTGGGACGGCGGCTTGCCCGGTACGGGGTTCGTGGCACACTGGTCCCGGTCGCGCACCCCTCGGGGGCGTGCCGGGAGGGTTCGCCTAGTGGCCGATGGCGCTGGTCTTGAAAACCGGTAAGGCAGCGATGTCTTCGTGGGTTCGAATCCCACACCCTCCGCCAGTAGCTGATCTCCCTTCACGCAGCTCAGCCAGCCCGCCGGGCGTGTCGGCTGGAGTGAAGTCATGGCCTCTACGGCTTATGCCTCTGGGTCATAAGCATGACCGAGAGGCATAAGCCGCAACAGGAGATGGTCCTTCTCCCAGGGCGCCGAGCATCAGACCGTCGGTCTTCAACGCCGAACGGCCGCGTCTCTCCGGTTCCCCACCCCTGGATCACCCGCACTGCGGTCGTCGCGGGCAAGCGCCGTACCCGTGCGTCAGCCCGGTGTCGCGACCAGCGCGACGGACGTGGGGCGCCGGGATGTGGGCGACGGCACGGCAGGGCGGCCGAGGGAGGAACGGCGGGGCGGCGGAACAGCGGGGCGGCGGAACAGCGGGAGCGTCGGGCCGGTCGTAGGCTGCGGGGTGCGGCGACGGCGGGAGGCCCTGGTGGCGGAGACGACGACGGTGGCTGAGGTGACGGCCGAGCTGGCCGCGCTCGGCGACCCGAAGATCCGTGCGGTGAACGAGCGGCACGGCGACGACCACGGGGTCAACCTGGGCAAGCTGCGGGCGATCGCGAAGCGGCTGAAGACGCAGCAGGAGCTGGCCCGCGAGCTGTGGGCGACCGGCGACAGCGCGGCCCGGCTGCTGGCGCTGCTGATCTGCCGGCCGAAGGCGTACGGGCGGGACGAGCTGGACACCATGCTGCGCGAGGCGCGGACGCCGAAGGTGCACGACTGGCTCGTGAACTACGTGGTGAAGAAGAGCCCGCACGCCGAGCCGCTGCGCCTGGCCTGGTCGGCCGATCCGGATCCGGTGGTGGCGAGCGCCGGCTGGGCACTGACCACCGAGCGGGTGGCGCGCAACCCGGACGGGCTGGACCTGGCCGGTCTGCTCGACGTGATCGAGGCGGAGATGGCGGGCGCGCCGGAGCGCCTCCAGTGGGCGATGAACCACTGCCTGGCGCAGATCGGGATAGAGCACGCCGCGTACCGGGAGCGCGCGATCGGCATCGGTGCGCGGCTCGGAGTGCTGAAGGACTATCCGACGCCGCCCGGGTGCACGTCCCCGTACGCGCCGGTCTGGATCAACGAGATGGTGCGCCGACAGCACGGTGGCGCGGACAACGGGGTATGAAGGGGCGCAGGACATTCGCGTACCCGGAAGGACCGTTTCGATGACCCTGGAACGACCGATCGCCCCGGACCCGTACGAGCTGCTGCCGACGGTGCCGTCGTTCGACCTCACCAGCGACGACGTGCACAACGGCGAGCCGATGGACGCGCGGTACGCGCACGGCAGCACCGGCGGCGAGAACGTCTCACCGCAGCTGTCCTGGTCGGGCTTCCCGGCCGAGACCAGGAGCTTCGTGGTCACGTGCTTCGACCCGGACGCCCCGACCGGCAGCGGCTTCTGGCACTGGGTGCTGGTGAACCTGCCCGCGTCCGTCACCGAGTTGCCGACCGGCGTGCGTGAGGCCGACCTGGACGGCGCGTTCAGCGTCCGCAACGACTACGGCGACACCGGCTACGGGGGCGCGGCGCCGCCGGCCGGCGACCGCCCGCACCGGTACGTGTTCGCGGTGCACGCGGTGGACGTGGACCGCCTCGACATCCCCGCCGGAGCGAGCCCGGCCTTCGTCGGCTTCAACCTGGCGTTCCACACCCTGGCCCGGGCGGTCATCCGCCCCACGTACCAGATCAAGGAGTGAGGTGTAAGGAAGGGCCCCTTATTAACAGACGTCTGTTAATAAGGGGCCCTTCCTTACACGCGGGCTACGGCGAAGACGGACTGGCCGAACGGCGGCCGGACGCGCTGCTCGGCGGCCTTGGTGACGGGTAGCACGAGCGTGTCGTACACCTTCACCATCGGGCCCTCCTTCGGCATCAGCCGGAAGACCTTGGTGGCCATGAAGTAGCCGATCAGACCGAGTGCGTTGGCGTAGTGGATCCGCTCGACGGTGAGGCCCGCCTCGGTCATCGCCGCGGCGAGCGTCTTCTTCGTGTAGCGGCGGACGTGGCCGGTGGCGATGTCGGCGGGGCTCATGGCGAACTGGAACGCCGGCACGATGATGACCACGGCGCCGCCGGGGCGGACCAGATCCCGCATGCTGCGCAGCGCGCCCACGTGGTCGTCGATGTGCTCGAGCACGTTGTAGGAGACGGCCGCGCTGTAGTCGCCGCGCTCGTGGTGCGGGAGCAGCATCTGCCGGACCTCGACGCCCGGGTGGTCGGACAGCCGTTCCTTGAGCTGGATGAGCCGGTCCGGGTCGGCCTCGGTGGCGGTGATCCGGGGTGCGTACGCCGCCCAGGCGGAGGCGTAGTCGCCGAGGCCACTGCCGATCTCGATCGGGTTGTCACCGAGGTAGGGCACCGCCAGCTCGACGAACCACTGCCGGTGGTTGACAGCCGTCGCCAGGCCTTCGAGCACCTCGGACTGGACGCGCTGATCCCCAGTGATTTCTGCCATGCGTCGATTCCTCACGATATGACTGACCCGCGCCTGGACCGTCAGAGTCAACCATCTGGATGGCTGAGGGGGAAATCGGGGGACGGAGGGGGGCCGAATTGTGATCCGGAGGGGTGCCTGTTCGGCGTTCGGCGAACTCGGCACATAGTACGTGATTCCCCGGAACATTGCACGTGCCCGTCATACCCTGACTACGCTCTGAAATGTCATGACTACTCCGGAAAGCGGCGCGAGCGCGCCGAAATCGGGGCAGGGTAGGCGGATCGACGCGCTCGCCGTGCTCAGCTTCGTGTTGCTCGCGTTCTGGGTGACCGCTCGACTGTGGGCCGATCCGCGCAATGGCATCCGGGACAACCGGACGGATCAGGCGCAATTCGAATGGATGATGGCGCATGGTGCTCGCGTCGTCACTGATTTCGCCTATCCGTTCACCTCGGACCGGATGAATGTGCCGGATGTCGTCAATCTCATGGCTAATACGTCCGTATTATCCGTTTCATTGCCGCTGACCCCGATAACGCTCTGGGCGGGTCCGCGCTGGTCCTTTCTGATTTTCCTCACTCTCGGGCTCGCCGCCACCGGCGTGTCCTGGTATTTCCTGCTCTCCCGAGTTGTCGTGAAGTCCCGCGGTCCGGCCTGGCTGGGTGCCGCCTTCTGCGCGTTCGCGCCGGCGATGATCTCGCACGCCAACTCGCACCCCAACATCGTCAGCCAGTTCGTGGTGCCGCTGATCATCTGGCGGACGCTGCGCCTGGCCGAGCCCGGCCGGTGGCTGCGCAACGGCGTCCTGCTCGCCCTCGTGATCGTCTGGCAGGCGTTCCTCAACCTGGAGATCCTGCTGATGACCGCGATCGGGCTCGGCGTGGTGGTGCTCGCGCTGGCGCTCGGCCGGCCCGCGCTGCGCTCGGCGGCCAGCCCGTTCGCCGCCGGGCTCGCTGTGGCCGCGGTGGTCGCGGGGGTTCTGCTCGCGTACCCGCTCTGGGTCCAGTTCTTCGGCCCCGGCGCGTACAGCGGGCTCTCCACGCTGATCCGCGGCTACTCCACCGACCTCGCCGCGTACGTGGCCTGGTCCCGGGAGTCGGTGGCGGGCGACGCCCGGGGCAGCGAACCGCTCGTCAAGAACGCCACCGAGGAGAACGCGTTCTTCGGCTGGCCGCTGGTGATCCTGGTGATCGCGCTGGTCTGGTGGCTGCGCCGCAACGCGGTCGTGCTCGGGCTGGCGGCGGTCGGGCTCGTGTTCGCGCTCTTCTCGCTCGGCCGGGAGATCCGCTACGACGGGCAGGACACCGGCATCCCCGGCCCCTGGGCCGCGCTGGAGAACCTGCCGGTCCTGCACTCGGTGGTGCCCACCCGATGGTCGCTCGCGCTCACCCCGATCATCGGCGTGCTGCTCGCGTTCGGCGCCGAGCGGGTCCGGCGGCTGGCCGTACGGCACCCGGACGCGCGCGGCCAGATCCGGTTCGCCACCGTCACCGTGCTCGCCATGGCGCTGCTGCCGATCCTGCCCACCCCGCTGCCCGCGAAGCGCCTCGATCCGACCCCGGCGTTCGTCACCTCCGGTGCCTGGCGTCCCTACGTCGCGGACGGGCGGAGCATCGTCACGCTGCCGCTGCCCGACACCACGTACGCGGTTCCGCTGCGCTGGTCCGCCGAGACCCGGCTGGACATGCCGCTGGCCCGCGGCTACTTCCTCTATCCGGACACCCGCCCCGGCGGCGACCGGATCGCGCTGTTCACCGCGCCGCCGCGCCCGACGAGCACGTTCTTCGAGACGGTACGGCGCACCGACGCGGTCCCGCCGATCACGCCGCAGGACCGGGTGGCCGCCGTGGACGACCTGCGCTACTGGCGGGCCGGAGCGGTGATACTCGACCCCCGGCTGCCGCAGGCCGAGGCGCTGCGCCGGGCGATGACCGAGCTGAGCGGGATCACGCCGAGGCGTACCGGCGGGGTGTGGTTGTGGGACGTCCGGCCGCTGGTCGACTGAGCGGTCAGGCCTGGCGGACGCAGCAGCCCTGGCACACCTTGGGCCGGGGCAGCGTGAACGCCAGGCAGCAGGTGCGCCGCTGCACCGTCGGTTCACCGGCCGGGCCGGGCACCAGCTCGACCAGGTCGCTCAGGTCGAGCGCGCCGAGCAGCGTGCCGACGGCCGCGGTGGCCGAGCCGGGCAGCGCGTCCGACGCGCGCAGGACGCCGTGGGCGATGCCGGAGGCCACCGAGCCGAGCAGCGTACGGGTGCCGATCCGGACCTCGCCCTGGATGGCGCCGATCAGCGGCGCGAAGTGGGCGTCGAGCAGGGACGCGCGCAGCGCGCCGAGCAGCGCCGCCTCGTCCGGGACCACCAGTACGCCCGGAGCGCCGGCGAGCGCCAGCGGGTCGCTCGGCAGCACCGCCACCGGGGTGGAGGCGCGCAGCCCCAGCGTGAGGAGCTGGTGGTGGTCCTCGAAGTGCACGAGCACGTCCGCCGGGTCGAGCAGCGGCACCCGGCGGGCGGACGCCCAGCCGAGCACGGCGGGCAGCGCGGTCCAGTAGCTGTAGGACTTCCAGGCCAGCGCGGCACAGGCGTGCGGGGTGCCGCCCCAGCGGCGGCCGGCGGCGGTCAGGAACTCGGACAGCAGCGTCCCGTCGATCAGCCGGGTGGCAGGGGACCAGCGGTCCAGCTCGTCGTGCACCAGCAGGCCGGGCGCGAGCCCGGGCAGGTCGTCGGTGCCGAACATGGCGCGCAGGGTCGCTGTGACCGGGGCGAGCGGGGTGGCGGCGTCGCGCCCCGGCATCACCGCAGTCACCTGGCCGTCCCCTGTCCTGTCGCCCTGCGGTCGGCGCCTGCCGTCGACCCAAGCTAAGGCTAGCCTAACCACCCTCCCGGCGGGAGGGGAAGAGGTGCCGCGGTATCGCGGGGAGGTCCCCGTCACTCCACGGCCGTCGGGTACTACCCGGCCTCGGAGACGGAAAACGCCGCCGGAGAACCGGCGGCAGACGGCATAAGGATCGATGTACGCCGCTGAAAAGTCAAGGTGAGTGTCGAATACGAGGCAGTTTCCGTACACGTTCGGCCACTCAACGTGAAAATGGTCTTCCCGCGTACGAGGAAGCTGATGACGACCTCACCGATCGAGCGTGCCGCCGACTCGTTCGCGGCCGAACTCGCCCGGCACCGGACCGGCCGAGGGCTGTCCAAGAAGCAACTGGCCACGATGATGGGCTTCGACCCGTCCTACGTCAGCCACGTCGAAGGGCGCCGGCACCGGCCCACAGAGGACTTCGCCCGCCGTGCCGAGGCCGTCCTGGAGGCCAGCGGCGCGATCTGGCAGCGCTTCCGGGAGTACGACGAGCTGCGGCACGGCCGCGCCGGCGTGGCCCACCGCGACCCGCCCGTCCCCGGCCAGTGGCTGCCCCCGGGGACCGGCCTCGTGGTGGAACGGGAGGTCGCGACGCTCACCCACACCGGTGACGGCTACCACTGCGCGATCCGGCGGGAGCTGTACAACGCCGGCACCGAACCGGTCACCCGCTACCTGGTCCGGGTCGCCGTCGACCGCTACCCCAACGACCCCGGCCGCTCCAACCGGCACCACCGGGAACACCCGCTCACCTTCGCCGAGCTGCAACTCACCGCGTACCGGGACGACGGCAACGGACGCGAGCCGATGCACTGGCGGGCCAAGCACGACCGGGACGCGTTCAAGGAGATCTGGCTGCTGTTCGAGAACGACGAGGGACGCTTCCCGCTCTACCCCGGGGACCGGGTCACCATCGAGTACGCGTACCGCGTCGGCCGGGACAAGTGGGGCCCCTGGTTCCAGCGGGCCGTACGCCTGCCCACCCGGCACCTGGCGGTGCGGCTCGACCTGCCCGCGGACCTCGACCCGAAGGTGTGGGGTGCGGAGACCTCACTGTCGGCGGAGGAGGGGCCGCTGCGTACCCCGATCCAGCGTGCGGTGGACGGCGGCCGCGTGGTCTTCGACTGGGGGACCGACGACCCGCCGCTGAACGCCCGCTACCGGATGCAGTGGCGGTTCCGCAGCCCCGAGCCGGACGCCGAACCGGACAGCGCGCCCACCGGCGGCACCCGGGTGCGGGCCAGCGACCGGATGCGGGCAGTGGGCATCGTGCAGCGCGGCGACGACCTGCTGCGGCAGCGGGCCCGCCAGTTCGACCTGCCGGCCGACGAAGCGCACGCCCGGCAGGTGATGGATCGGCTCGCCGCGATGCTGGTTCGCCTGGACGAGCTGCACCCGTTCAGCAAGGGCGTCGGCCTCGCCGCGCCTCAGCTCGGCATCGGCTGGTCCGCGGCGCTCGTGCGCCCAGCCGACCGGGCGGCCGATCCGGTGGTGCTGCTCAACCCCCGGGTGGTGGACGCCGCCGCGGAGACCGACGAGCAGTACGAGGGTTGCCTGTCCTTCTTCGACCACCGCGGCCTGGTGCCCCGGCCGCTGCGGATCGACGTGGAACACGCCCTGTGGGACGGCAGTCGGGTGATCACGTCCTTCGAGTACGCGATGGCGCGGCTGGTCGCACACGAGATCGACCACCTGGAGGGGCGGCTGTACGTCGACCGGATGGCACCCGGCGTGCCGCTGGTGCCGGTGGAGGAGTACCGCGAGACAGGCACCCCCTGGCGTTACTGAGAAACGGGGGGCCGGGTCGCGTGCCCCAGGGGGCGGGGGCACGCGACCCGGCTCGGGGGGAGCAAGGTTCAGAGGTTGCCGAACGTGTCGTACCGGATGTGGTCGGGCGGGACGTCGTCGGCGGCGAGCGCCCGCAGGGTGGCCCGGACCATGGCGGCCGAGCCGGAGACGTAGCAGTCGTGCGTGGTCCACGGGCCGTACCTGGTGACCACCTCGGAGACGTCGCCGAGTTCGCCACCGAAGTCCGGGTCCTCGCTGCACGCCGGCGTCACCGACAACCACGGGTGGGACGCGACGAGGTCCTCCAGGCCGGGCAGCCCGTACAGCTCATCCGGGCGGCGCGCGCCGTAGAAGACGTGCACCCAGCGCGTGCGGTTGACCCGGGTCAGCTCCTCCACCAGCGCCTTGATCGGGGCCAGGCCGACGCCGCCGGCCACGCAGAGGACGTCCCGGGTGGACTCCGGATCAAGCGTCATCGAGCCCATCGGCGCGGCCACCCGCAGCAGGTCACCCGGCTTGGTACGGCGCACCAGCGCCCCGGACACCCAACCCGCCGCCCCTGGTGGCGTCCGCACGTGGAACTCCAGCACGTTCTCCTCGTTCGGCGCGTTCGCCACCGAGTACGTCCGCCACACCCGCGGGTGATAACGGGGCACCTCCACGCTGACGTACTGCCCGGCGCGCCAGGGCAGCGGATCCTGGAGCGCGCGGACGGTCAGCACCGCGGTGTCCGGGCCGTGCCGCTCGTGCGTGAGCACCTCGGCGTGCCAGTACGGCGGGTTCTCGTCCGCCTCCGCGCCGGCCAGCATCCGCTCGCTGATGCCCGCGTACGCCTCCCGCCACGCCTGGTCGTACTCCAGGTTCCAGCCGTCCCCGGCGGTGCTGCGCAGCGCGTCGAGCAGTGCGACGCCCATCGTCGCGTAGTGCTCGGCCGCCACGTGATACTTGCGGTGGTCCCGGCCCAGCGCCCGCAGGTACTCGTCGAAGCTCTCCGGGTCGCCCACCGTCTGGGTCGCGGTGACGATGGCCTCCAGGATGCGGTCCCCCTGGCCGTTCATCTGCACCGGGAAGAGCTTGCGCAGCTCCGGGTCGAGGAGGAACAGCCGGGCGTAGAAGTGACCGCTGAGCCGCTCCCGGTGCTCCTCGACCAGGGTCCAGCTCTCCTTCAGCAGCCGCGCGAAGTTCTCCACAGGGGCACGCTCCTTCTCCGTACGGGCGGATCGGCCCGCATAGAATGTCCACGGAGCGTGTATGCCGGTCGCACAGGCTGTGCGACCGTCCGGCCCGGTCGCCGAAGTGCTTTCATGGTCCGGTGACGGTTGACGAGCTGGCCCGTCCGGTCTCCCGCCGGATGCTGGGCACCGAGACGCTGCTCGTGCTCGGTCTGTCCCTCGGCCAGTCGGCCGTGTACGCGCTCGTGTCGCTGATCGCCAAGCTGACCGCGACCGGCGGACTGTCCAAGCAGACCGCCGCGCTGAACACCTCCGCGTCGGCCCGGCCGTACCTCGACCTCACGTACCAGCTGCTCGGGGTCGTCTTCGCGCTGCTGCCGGTGTTGCTCGCCGTACACCTGCTGGCGCGCGACCCGGGCGACCCGGCACGGACGCTCGGCGTCGACTTCCGCCGGCCCGGCTCGGACCTGGCCCGGGGCGCGGGCCTGACCGCGCTCATCGGCCTGCCCGGGCTGGCGCTGTTCTGGGCGGCGGCGCAGCTCGGCCTCAACGCCACGCTGGTCCCGGCCGCGCTGCCGGACCTCTGGTGGACGGTGCCGGTGCTGATCCTCGCCGCCGTGCAGAACGCCGTGCTGGAGGAGGTGATCGTGGTCGGCTACCTGATCACCCGGCTGCGGCAGCTCAACTGGCGGATCGGCGCGGTGCTCGCCACGAGCGCGCTGCTGCGCGGCTCCTACCACCTCTACCAGGGCTTCGGCGCGTTCGTCGGCAACGCCGTGATGGGCGTGATCTTCGGGCTGTTCTACCTGCGCACCCGCCGGGTCGCCCCGCTGATCGTCGCGCACACGCTGCTCGACATCTTCGCGTTCGTCGGCTACGCGATGCTGCCGAAGTCCTGGTTCGACTGGCTCTGATCCGGCTGCCGGCCCGGCACGCGTTCCGTCCGCCGCCAGGTCGGGGAAGTGGCGGCATCGGGCCCCGCCTGACCACGCCAGCTCGCCGAACCGGTGTCGATCACACCCGATACCGGGCGACCGCCCGCGCGGCGAGGCGCTCCGCGGCTGCCGTACCGCCGGTCGCGGCCGCCAGCGCCGCCGCACCGGGCAGCAACCGGGCGGCCAACCGCAGCCCGAGCCAGCCGCCCGCCTGCGCGGCCACCGGCGTGGCCAGCCGCCAGGCCGCCTCCGCCACCCGCCCCCACGGACCCTCCGCCGGAGCATCGGCAGCCCGAGCCGCCTCGAGCGCCGCCCGCGCGGTGCCGTCGTCCGGGTGCACCAGCGTGAGCACCAGCAGCTCGGCCGCCCGATCCGGATGCGCCGGATCCCGCCCGTACGCCGCCGCCAGATGCAGCACCAGGTTCGCCTGCGTCCACAGCACCGATGCCAGCTCCGCGACCGGCGCGAACAACCCGGCGCCCGCCGCCAGCGCCCCACCCGTACCGGCCATCCGGACGAACCGCCGCGTCGCCAGCCGGGCCACCCCGTCGGCGTCCGCCTCCGGGTAGGCCCGACGGACCTGCTCCGCCCAGGCCGAGGCCCGCGGCCCGAGCGCGTCGACCGCCGCCAGGGCCAGCAGCTCCGGCGCGAACCCGGGGTGGTCCCGCAGCTGCGGCCCCACCGCCCGCCAGCCCTCCACCGGGGTACGCGTGACGTCAGGTGGTGAGGGGGCCCGCTCGACGACCGTGCCGTGCGTCGTCTCGGCGGACTGCTCCGCGTGAAGTGTCGTGGTCTCGGCGGGGGTGACCTCGGTCGGTGGCGCTTCGTGTTCTGCGGTCTGCTCGGCCTGCTGCACGGTCGGCGGCTCCGGGGTCGATGCGGTGGTGGGTGCCGACGGCTCGGCCGGGCTCGCCTCTGCCGCACTCGCCGTCGCCAGGCTCGCCGTCTCCCGCTTCGGGGGCGACGCCTTCCGGGCGGCCTTCTTGACCGCCGGGGCTGCTTTCTTCGCGACCGGGGCGGCCTTCTTGGCGACCGGGGCCGCCTTCTTGGCGGCGGGAGCGCGGCGGGTCCGTTTCGGCGCCTCTGCCCCGGCCGGTGGTGCGCCCGGCGCTGTCGGAGGGTCGATGGCTTGATCCTGTTCCGCCGTGACAGGCCTCTCATCGGTCGGGGCCATGCCCTCCCCGGCGCTCGGCGGAGGTTGTGCGGCAGTCGTACCCGAAGTAGTCGTGGAAGCCTCCGGGGTGGCCCGCTCGCCGGGCGTACCCGGATCGGCTGGCGAAGGGTCGGCGGCCGGACGCGGGTGCGGCGCCGGCGGTGCGGCGGCGGCCGGCGTCGGCGGCTGGAAGACGACTGTGGGCGCGGACCGGCGCGGACGCCGGGGCGCCGGTGTGTCGCTCGTCGCGTTCTCCGCAGCGGGGTCCGGCGCCGGTGGGTTGAACGTCGGTCGTGGGGAGCGGCTCCGCCGGGCCTTGGCTGCGGGCTCGCGACGGGGCGGATCGCTCGGCGGCTGCTCCTGCATATCGATGGAGCGTAGCCGTGGACGTGATCCGGCACACGACGGAAACGCGGTGGCGGGGGCCGGTCCCGGTATCCGCTTTGCCCCGGGCGGGTGCGGGCCTGTATCCTCGGGCGCGGTGACCTCGGGGTCACCAGGGAGACTTCGCCTAGTCTGGTCTATGGCGCCGCACTGCTAATGCGGTTGGGGTCTTAAAGCCCCTCCCGGGTTCGAATCCCGGAGTCTCCGCGCGAAAGCCGGTTGTGTAGACTGGCCGAGCACCAAGCGCCCGTAGCTCAACGGATAGAGCATCTGACTACGGATCAGAAGGTTAGGGGTTCGAGTCCCTTCGGGCGCACTTCACGATCAAGGCCGTGACCCGCGGAAACGCGGGTCACGGCCTTGATCGTTTCTGCGGGTTGGTGCCGACCAGTGCGCCGCGTGCCGGCTGATGGCCGCGCCCGCCGTGCTCAGCCAGCCCCACGAGGTGTGGCCGGTCTGTTCCGGAAAACTTCCGGAAAATCGTTGACGTGTTCGAAACGCCGCTGCGATACTCCGAACGCGTTGGCATCAATCTCTGTCGATTAAGCCATGCGTCGTCAGGTGTCACCCGTCCCAAGGAGGACCTGCGCATGTACGCCAGCATCGGCGGCTCCCGCCGCCCGCCCGCCCCCCGAACATCGCGTCTCACCTTCCGGTTGGCAGTGCTCGCCTCCACTGTGGTGCTCAGTGCCGCCGGTCTCGCGGTGGCCGCCACTCCCTCCAGCGCCGCCACCTGCAACGGCTACGTGGGTCTCACCTTCGACGACGGGCCGACCGGCAGCACCAGCGCACTGCTGTCCGTGCTGCGCGCGAACGGCGTACGGGCGACCATGTTCAACGTCGGGCAGAACGTGCAGAGCAACCCGTCCGCCGCGCGAGCCCAGGTCGACGCGGGCATGTGGGTGGCCAACCACAGTTGGAACCACGCGCACATGACCTCGATGAGCCAGAGCCAGATGCAGTCGGACCTCTCCCAGACCAACTCGGCGATCCAGTCGGCGACCGGCGTCCGGCCGCAGTTGTTCCGCCCGCCCTACGGGGAGACCAACTCGACCCTCCAGTCGGTCGCCGCGTCGCTCGGCCTGCGCCAGGTGATCTGGGACGTCGACTCCCAGGACTGGAACGGCGCCAGCGTCAGCCAGATCGTCTCCAACGCCGGCCGCCTCCAGGCCGGCCAGGTGATCCTGATGCATGACGGCATTCAGAACACCCGTGACGCCATTCCGCAGATCATGGCCAACCTGACCAGCCGCAACCTCTGCCCGGGCATGATCTCCCCGAGCACCGGCCGAGCCGTGGCCCCGGACGGCACTCCGCCGCCGACCACTCCGCCGCCGACCGGCACGCCGACCACCCCGCCTCCCAGCGGCGGGTGCACGGCGACGGCGACGACCCCCAACGTCTGGGGTGACCGGTACAACACCTCGGTGACGGTTCAGGGGGCCGGCAACTGGACCGTGGTCGTGGCTCTGACGCCGCCGCAGCGGGTCTCCACCACCTGGAACGGCTCCCCCAGTTGGGACAGCACCGGTTACGTGATGACGATGCGGTCCAACGGCAGCGGCAACACCTTCGGCTTCACCACGATGATGAACGGCAACAGCAGCGCCAGACCTCAGATCCGTTCCTGCACCACGGGCTGATCCCGGTGGCCTGCCCAGGCCACCGGAAACGGCCCAGGGCTGGGCTCGGTCGAAAGCGGCGGACTTGACGTCCGGGCATCGCCCCATCGCGGCGTTCACGATGGGGCGATGTCGTCGTCGTTACCGTCGGCCTCGCCCTCGTGCCCGTCGTCGGCGCCGACGTCCAGGCCCTGGACGAGCACCGCCCGGCCGTTCAGCACGCCGAGCACGGCGACGTCAGCGCGGTCGCTGAGCTGTAGCGGCTGCCTGACCCGCTCTGCGGCTCATACGTCCCACAGCGCAGCCATGGAATCCGCCAGGCGTTCCGCGTCGCCGGCGATGTCGCCGTGCATCATCGCCAGCAGTCTCTCGCCGGTTGCGGCCATCGACAGGGATCGGACGGTTTGGCCCACCGGAACCTGGGCCGGCGGTTCGGCCGTCACGATGTCCCGGATTCGCAGCGTCTGGTCCGCACCGCAGACGCCGAGCAGGCAGCGGCCCTCGATGTCGGCAGTGGCCGCCGCATACATCGGATGGGCACCGTGGTGCAGCGGGTCGCCCGGTTTCGCGCCGGAGTCGGCGTCCCAGCGCTGCACCAGCCTCCACCGCCACCGAGGTCAACGCCTGCCTGTCGTCCAGTTCCCAGCCCTGCGACATCCCGCTCCCATCATCCATGAAGATCGACGGGCCGGCTTCCCAGACGACGGCACGTGACCGTGGGCCGGTCGGGCCGACGCTTCCGGCGCCGTACATCTACGCGAGGGGGTCGGTGCTGATGGAGAGCACCATCCCGATCAGAGCCAGCACGTCCACCGCCAAGAGGACGAGGTGCACATGCCGGTACCGGCGCGTCATCGTGCCGGCTACGAGCGTCGCCGGCGTGTGGTTCAAGAGCGCCGCGATCTTGTTCAAGCGCGTCTGGTAATCCCCGGGACGCAGTCGGTTGTGGCCACCCACGCCCGGGGTCAGGGCGGCAATCGGAATGGGCGCGTGCCCCGAGACCTGCAGCTCGATGTCGAACCCGTCGATCCTGACCCCGTCGACCAGTGACCGTGGAACGCGGTACCTGACGAGCGGGTTGCCCACGACGACGTGCGTGCGGGTCACCGCTACGAAGGCAGCCGGCCCCGCGAGGTACATGAGCAGTACGAGCGTGCCGATCAGCGTGAGACCCATCAGCAGCGTCTGTGGGGTATGAGGGATGCGGGAGGGCGTTACGAGGACGAAGGCGCCGGCCGCCGTGCCCATGGCGATCGCCAACAGGGCGAGCGGGTCATTCCGCCGGATCATGGCCTCCACTCCCCGTCACGTCGGCTGACCGCCCCGCGCGGAGCCGGTGGCCTTGCAAGGCAGGATCATGATGTACGCGTGGCGTGGCGTGCGCGAGAGGCGCCGGACCGACGGCGCGGGCGGAGACCCGGGAATTCCGCACGGATTGGCTGGTCCCTCGCTCTCCTTGCCGGCTGTGCGCTGTGGAGTTGGGCCGTGCACGGCTGGGCCGACGCCCACGACTACCGCGGATTGCTCGACGGATCGCGTCCCTGGTATCTCGCCGTCGCCGCCGTGACCTACTGGCCACCCGCGTGCCTCCTGTGGTGGTGGATCTACCCGAGGGAGGGACTCGTTCCGTGGATGCGCGAATGACGATGGATGTGATGTGCGTCGAGCAGAAAGGTGCTCACTGCGCGATCGCTGTCGCCTCCAACTCCACCAGCACGCCGGGCTCGAAGAGGTGATCGACACCGATCAGCGACGCGGGCGGAAGCGGCTGCGGCAGCCCGAGTTCCGCGGCGACCGACTCGATCCCGGCCATGAACGGCCTGATCTTCTCGGGCGTCCAGTCGGTGACGTAGAAGGTCAGCCGGACCACGTCCTCGAACGACGAGTCCGCGCCGGCGAGGGCGCGGCCGGTGTTGCGCAGCACCTGCGCGACCTGACCGGCCAGGTTCCCGGTGGCGACGGGTGAGCCGTCGCCCAGTCGTGCGACCTGGCCGCTGACGTGGATGTGGCGTGATCCGGTGGCCACTGCCACGTGGTGGTACGGCGTGTTCGGCTGGAGACCGGCAGGGCTGAAACGGGTGACGGACATCGGTGCTCCTCCACTGGGCAACTGAGGTTTACCATTGATACCTAGTTGACGGAGGACACTTCAAGGAGACCTGGTTTCATGAGCGATACCGCCACCCCCGGTGCCGCCGAGCTGCGCATCGACGCACCGCATCGCGAACTGCTCGATCAGGTGCTGGACAAGTGGTCGCTGAGCGTCCTGAACGAGCTGTGCGAGCGTCCGTGCCGCTTCAACGAGCTGCGCCGCGCCATTCCGGCGGTGACACAGAAGTCGTTGACGGCGACGCTGCGGCGACTCGAACGCAACGGCATCGTCGAACGTCAGGTCGTGGCGACGCGCCCGGTCGCGGTCGAGTACCGGATCACCCCGCTGGGCAAGACGCTGCGTGCACCGGTCGACGTCCTGCTCGACTGGGCCGACGCCCACATGGCGCAGATCGAGCGCGCCCGCAGGGCATTCGACGACGAGCTGGAGTGACCACCGGGGCGGCACCGTCCGGTCCGCCCCGGCGTCGCGTGTCACTCGCAGACCATGCCGTCGTTGTCCCGGTCGATGTACCAGTAGTACTCCGGATCCTTGCCCTGCTTGTACGGCCCGTACCCGTTGGCGTTCGCCTCCTTGCAGGTGCCGAAGCGCGGGTCGTTGCCGCCGCCGCCCGAACTGCCGCCGCCCGAACTGCCGCCGCCGGAGTCACCGTTGCCGCCACCCGGCTCACACGCCTCGCCGTCGAGGTCACGATCCAGCCCGGTCCGGTACCCCGGCTGGCCGCGCCGCAACGGCGCCTTGCCGGCTGCGCGTACGGCATCGCAGTTCTTGTAGTAGACGGCGGGCTTCGTGGTCTTGCGCGGGGTCGGCTTCGACGCGGGCTTCGCGGTGGGCGGCGCGGCCGTGGTCGGTGACGGCGACGGCTCGGGCGACACGGTGCTGACCTCGGGCGCGGGGGCCGTGGTGGTGGGCGCCGCCACTGCCGGCACCTCCTGGGCGACCGCCTTCTCCGGTGCCTTGTCCGGTTCGGTGGCGGGGCCGGCGGCGATGCCGATGCCGAGCAGCCCGCCGCAGCAGGTGAGGACCGCGACGCCGCTGACGAGGAGCACCTTGATCGCGGCGGGCTGGCGGCTCCACCATGACGGCCGTGGCGGTGGTGCGAACGGCATGCCGGGCTGATGGGGTGGTGGCGGCGGGCCCTGCCCGTGCCACGGGTTCGGGGGAGGGAGTTCGGTCACAGCGGGCAGTGTGGAGCGACGCGTCCGGCCCGCAGTGTCGCTGAGCCGACAGACCGGCCCTTACCGGCGTGATAAGCGACGAAACGGTCGGCGTCGGCCGGAACATCGGCATCGATGCGGCGGATGATCGGACTCGGCGCCTCGCCGAACGGCCGACGGGGAGAGGCGCGGTGGATCAGGCGTACGGCCGGGTCGTCAGCCGTCCCGCTGCCGCCAGCCGCTCGACGGCGGCCCGGTGCGGAACCGCGTGACTGGTACGCCCGCCCACACCAGTCGTGGTGACGGCGGTGAACAGCGAGTTGAGCAGCGCCTCCTCCACCGCGTCCAGCACGCCGGCGAACACCGGATCGATCGCGTCGTCCGGGATCGGCTGCTGATCCGACGTGGTGAACGCGATCGCGTAGTCCCCGCTAGTGTTGCTGAACGACGCGCCCACCCGGGCCATCGCGAACACGGCCCGACGGGCGAGCCGGCGGAGCTGGCGCGCGTCCAGGGGTACGTCGGTCACCACCACGATCATGCACGAGTTGCCGGGCGGCTCGGTCCGGTCGGCGGCCGGGACCAGCTCGTCGACGGGTAGCGGTACGCCGAGCGCGGTGAGGACGCCACCGAAGTTGGACTGGACCAGCGCCCCGACCGTCCGTGTGTGGCCGGCGGTCCGGACCGTGCGGGACGAGGTGCCGATGCCCGCCTTGTAGCCCAGGGCGGTGGTGCCGGTACCGGCGCCGACGCAGCCTTCGGCGGGGAGTCCGCCGCTCGCCCGGGAGACGGCGGACAGGACGTGTTCCTCCGTGATGGGGCGGCGGCGGATGTCCGACAGGTGCCCGTCGTTCGTCTCACCGACCAGCGGGTTGAACGACAGCCCGTCCGGCCGGCGCTCCATCAGGTGCCCGAGCAGCGCGTCCGCCGCCCGGAACACCGACAGCGTGGCGGTCAGCACGACCGGGGACTCCAGTACGCCGAGTTCGTCCACCTGCGTCGAGCCGACGAGCTTCCCGTGGCCGTTGCCGGCGTACACCGCTGCGGGCAGCGTCCACCGTCCGGGGCCGAGCCCGCTCGGCACGATCACGGTGACGCCGGTGTGCAGGTCGGCGCCGTCGTCGACGGTGGTGTGACCCACCAGGACGCCGGGGACGTCGGTGATCGCGTTGTGTGGCCCGGTCGGCAGCGACCCGACGACGATCCCGAGGTCGCGGACGCGCCGCCCGGGCCGGCTCAGGACGCCGCCGCCCGGATCGCCTGCACCAGGCCGGTCGGGGAGTAGTCGTCGGGGACGCCCTCGACCAGGATGATGTCGCCCTCGATGTGCCGCGACCGCAGCGGCGCGATCTCCTGGTAGGCGGGCGAGTCCCACCAGGCCCGCGCCTCGGCGATGCCCGGGAAGCCGAGCATCACGACGGCGCCGGGCCACGTGCCCTCCTTCACCTCGTGCGGCGTGGCGTGCACGAGGAAACGGCCGCCGTGCGGGGCGAGGGTGCCGGGGAGCCGCTCGATGTACTCGGCGATGTCCGGGCGGCGTCCTGGAGATGGGCGATGGCGTACGCGGGCATGGTGTCCTTCCGGCCGTCGAACTCCGAACGCCGATCCTGACACAGCGGTCAGCACGCCTTCTCGCCCATTCTCGTGAACTCGTCGAGCGGGACCGTCCGCAGCACCTCCCCGCTGTCGTCGAAGTCGGTGACCAGGACCGAACCCGGCCGCAGCTCGGCCAGTTCGGTGATCCGGAAGTCCACGCCCTCGGTGCGGAAGCTGTTGTCGTGGGTGGCGCCGGAGACCCGGAAGGCCGCCTGCGCGTCGATCACCGGCCCGGGCGGGAAACCCTCAAGGGGTACGAGGGCGGGCGTCGCCGCGTCGCGCGGCACGTCGTACTTCCGTCTCGGCCGGTACGGCCGCTCCGGCGTGGGCGCACCAGGCGAGGCGGACTCCGCCACGGAGGTGAGCACCACGAGGTCGGGCGGCCGGTCCGCGCACCAGGCGAGCGCCGCGTGCGGCCGGCCGTGGGCGTCCACTGTGAGGCCGGTGACGCCCTTGATCTCCGGTGAACAAGCGGTCAGCTCGGCCAGCACGATCAGGGCGGCGGCCGGCGTCGCGACGGCCCGGCGTGTCCTCGTACCCCATCGTGCGGCCATGCTCCGACGGTGACAGCGCCGTGTCACCCCGCGATCCGCGTTCGGTTGCGGCCTGGTGACGATGGAGCGCGCTCAGGCGCCGGACGCCACGGCCGCGACGGCGGCGTGCGGGCGGTGGGCCTCGTCGTCGAGGCGCGTCAGGCGCTCGACCTCCGCGAACCCCGCCCGCCGCAGGCGCGCGGAGAACTCGTCCACCGGCCAGCGGTACGCGGTCGCGACCTTGTGGTCGAAGGCGCCCACCTCGTCGCCGACGAAGATGCCGGTTACGAGCCGTCCACCCGGCACGATCGCGCGGCGGAACTCCGCCAGCACGCCGTCGAGGTCCGGTGGCGGGAGGTGGATCAGCGAGTACCAGGCGAGGATGCCCGCGACGGAGTGGTCGGGGACGGCGAGGTCGTCCAGCGACCCGAGCCGGTACGCGCCGCCCGGATGCGTCGCCCGCGCGTGCGCGACGAACTCGGGAACGATGTCGATCCCGGTGGCGTCGACGCCGAGCGAACGGAGATGGCCGGTGAGGTGACCGGGCCCGCATCCGAGGTCGAGTACCGGACCGGTCCGGACGGTCAGGTGCCGGCCGATGAGCGCGAGGTCGTCCGCGTGCACCTTGCCGGTGGCGCCGAACAGTTCGATGTAGAGCGTCGCGACCGCCCCGTACGCCTGCCGTACCCGTGTGTGGTCCATCCGTCGACCATAGGGGTCGGGCGCCTTCGCCGCATTTACCGGATGAATGAGATGAATGAATGGAAAAGTCGTCGTAAAGCCGCCGCCCGGTGAGGAATCGATAGCTTTCCGTCACTGAAGTTTCTATCCTTGAAGAATCCGATCGCCAGCAGCGGAAGGGGCGGCATGCCGCGCCGTTCGAGCCTCAGCTATCGAGATGCGTTACGACTGCTGGCCCCGGGCAGCACGCGCATCACCGAGACCGACAAGGTCGTCAGCGCGGGGATCCTGGGCGCCGGAGCCCTCTCCCACGGTACGGCGCTCGCGCTGCTCGGCCCGAAGAACGCACTCGTGCAGCTCGTCCGCGACGCCACCGGAAACCAGGCCGGCCGCATCCGGACAACCGGCGGGAAATCGTATTACGAGCTGCTGGAGGCCAGCCATACCGTGCTGGCCCTCTCCGCGTTCTTCGACGGTTTCCGGGACGAGGTCGGGCCGGGTTTCGACAGGCTGGAACTGACCGACGAGGAAAAGGTCGGCATGGTGCCGGCCGAGCGGCGGCACCACACGCTCCCGCAGGAGATCGACGGCGGCTACTTCCCGTTGCCCTCCTCGGTGTACGGCATGGACGACACCCGCCGGGACGTCGAGGCCGCGTACGTCCGGCTCTACGACGCCACCATCGCGTTCTGCGAGGGCCTGGCCGCCTGGCCGTCGGTGCGGCGCGGGCTCGACCTCACGTCGCTGCGCTCCCGCGTGGTGAGCCGGGCCATGTCGCACTACCAGGACCGGTTCGACCGGCTCGCCACGGACCTCCCCGAGTTCGGGTTCCGGATGATGCGGCAGGCGATCGAGCACAACCTGAGAGACAACCGCACGCTGACCACGGAGGTCTCGGCCCGGCTGGACGCGCTGGCGCAGCTCTACCGCAACCTCGCCGAGCTGTCCGGGCCGGTCGCCACCGACCGGCCCGACCTGCTCCGCGAATCCCTCGACCGGCTCACCGGCTCGCTCGCGGCGGTGTTCCGGCAGCCGCTCCTGCGGATCAAGGACGTCGACTTCCATCTGCGGCTGCCGAACGTGGACAGCGGCTTCATCAGCCCCGACTTCCGGGCCGCCGAGTACGGCAAGCACACGTCACCGGAGCGGGAGGCCTGGTGGGACGACCAGCCGCGCCGGGGTGACCTCGTCGGGTTCCTCTCCCGGTACCTGACCGACCCGGCGAGCGTGCACCGCCCGCTGCTGCTCCTCGGCCAGCCGGGCGCCGGCAAGACGCTGCTGACCCGGGTGATCGCGGCCCGGCTGCCGGCGAGCCGGTTCACCGCGATAGTGGTGCCCCTGCGCCGGATGTCCGGGGACACGTCGCCGGCCGAGCAGATCGAGGCCGCGATCGAGCAGGTGATGGACGAGCGCATCCGCTGGGCGGACCTGCGCCGGGCCACCCAGCACACCACCGTCGTGGTGATCTTCGACGGGTTCGACGAGCTGGTCCAGGTCACCGGCACCGCCCACTCGCAGTACATCGACCGGGTGGCCGAGTTCCAGGAGGCCCAGTGGGACCTGGGCTACTCGATCATTCCGATCATCACGTCCCGGATCCTGGTGATGGACCGCGCCAGCGTGCCGCAGGGCACCGTGCTGGTCCGGCTGGAAGACCTGACCGACGCCCAGGTGACGGCCTGGCTGACCGCCGTCAACGCGGCCAACGAGGACCGGTCCGGCTACCGCCGGCTGTCCGCCGGGGAACTGCTGTCGCACGGCGAGCTGGCCCGCCAGCCGCTGCTGCTCACGCTGCTCGCGATCTACTACAACGAGCACTGGGCCGACCGCCGTCCCGGCACCGCCATCTCCCGCTCCGACCTGTTCACCGGCCTGCTCACCGCGTTCATCAGGCGGCAGGTCAGCGAGAAGGCGCCGACCGCGCTCGCGCACCACGAGCGGGAGGCCCGCGAGCACCAGCTCCGGCGCGACCTGGCGATCACCGCGTTCGCCATGTTCAACCGCAACCGGGAACTGGTGAACCGGGCCGCGCTCCGCCTCGACCTGGACTGCTTCGGCTCCCGCAGCGGCGACGGCTCCCGGTTCGAACTCGGCGACGTGCTCGGCCCGGAACAGCTGGTCACCGCCGCGTTCTTCGTGGTGTACGGCCCGGACGACGTGCAGGGCGAGGACGCCCGGCGCACGTACGAGTTCCTGCACACCACGATCGGGGACTTCCTGATCGCCGAGTACGTCGTCGGGGCGCTGCGGAGCCTGGCCGAGCTGCGCCGGCACACCCGCAGCCCGGCCGGCTTCGGCTATCAACTGGACACCGGTCAGTTCCGGGCGCTGCTCTCCCACCAGCCGCTGGTCAAGCGGGAGGCGCTGGTCGAGTTCGCGCGGGATCTCAGCTCCCGCCATCCGCAGGAGCGGGACGCGATCGTGGAGACCATCTCCGGCCTGCTGGCCGAGGCCCGGCAGCGGACCGACCTGGCCGGCGTGGACGGCTACCGGCCCGCGCCGTACGACCCGGTGCGGCTGCTCGCCGCGTACACCGCGAACCTGGTCGCGCTCGCCGCGCTGGTGTCACCCGACGGCGTACGCCACACCGACCTGATGGACGAGGCGACCTGGGTGTCCACGGTCCGGCTGTGGCGGGCCGGGCTGGACGAGAAGGGCCAGCTCGCGATGATCAGCTGGCTGAACCGGGACGCCGACGGCCGGATCATCGCCGAGCGGCGGCGCGAACGCCGGGGGGAGACGGTGAACGTGGCCGCCGAGGAGGCGCGGCTGCTCGGCGACATCACCACCTACGGCCAGTTGCAGGCGGGCGCGCGGACGTGGCGCGGTCAGCAGCCGGACAGCTTCGAGGCGGGCCGGTTCCACGCCGACCTGGTGTCGCTCGCCACCCGCCGCTGGCCGGTGCCGTCGCTGCACCAGCTCATCCTGTACGACGAGCGCAGCTACCGGCGGCTGTGGGCGCGTGCCGTCGAGTCACCGGAGGCGGTGTCCAGCACGAGCGCCACGGTGCTGCTGGAATGCCTCGCCGAGGACGGCGCGCAGTTGCCCCGCGAGGTGGTGTGCGGGCTGACCCGGGTGGCGCTTAGCCGGCTGCCCGACTCGCCCACCGCACCACCCGAGCTGATCATCTCGTGTCCGTACCTGATCGACGAGTTCCCGGAGCTGGTCGACTCGCTCGGTTCGACCGACGACCACGCGGTGCTGCACGCGCTCATCCTGCGGCACGGGCTCCACCGGCTGCCGCAGCGGTACGTGCCCCGGGTCCGGAGGGTGCTCGCCGACATCGAGGACCGGCTCGCGGAGCTGCCGCTGGAGGACGGCGTGGTGTCGGCCGAGATGGCCGAGCAGTTCGCCGCCGCGCGGGCCGACAACCGCACCGCGCTGTGGCTGCTGATGGCGTTGGACGAGTACGCCGACCTGGCCTGGCCGAAGATCCCGCCGAAGACGATGCACGCCCTGCTCGCGCACCGGCTGCCGGACGAGTTCCTCGACGAGGCGAGCCTGTGCCGGCTGCTCCTGGACTATCTGCGGGCCCACGACCGGGTGCCCGCCGAGGTCTCGCTGGCGTCAGCCCTCGACACGCTGCGCGTCCTCGCCGCATCCGACGACCACGCCGACCAGTCCGGCCACGCCGACCAGTCCGGCCACGCCGGCCCGATCCCGGCCGCCGAGGCGGTCTGACCACGCCGCCCGTACCGCCACCACCCGTCCGGAGGCCCCGATTGGCACACTCGCCCAGGCACCGAGAGCACATCGTCCGGACGGGAAGGAGGAACCTGGCGGTCGACATCGCCGGGGCGGAACGCGGCTGGCCCGTGTTCCTGATGCACGGCACACCCGGCAGCCGCAACGGTCCACGACCACGGTCCATCGTGCTGTACCGGCTCGGCGTACGGCTGATCTCGTACGACCGGCCGGGTTACGGCGGTTCCAGCCGGCTGCCCGGCCGCCGCGTCGCGGACGCCGCCGCGGACGTCGCGGCCATCGCCGACGACCTGGGCCTGGACGGGTTCTCGGTGGTGGGGCGCTCCGGCGGCGGCCCGCACGCCCTGGCCTGCGCCGCGCTGCTGCCGGACCGGGTACGGCGGACCGCCGTCCTGGTCGGCCTCGCCCCGGCGGGCGCGACCGGGCTGGACTGGTTCGGCGGCATGACCGACGCCAACGTGCGCGACTACGGCGCCGCCGAGCACGATGTGCCGATGCTCGCCGAGCAGTTGCGGCTGCGGGCCGAACGCACGATGGACGACCCGGGCTCGCTGCTGGCGCTGCTGGTCGGGCAGATGACCGAGGCCGACCGCCGGGTGGTGGCCGGGGTGCCGATCCGCCGGCAGCTCACCGACGCCTATGCCGAGGCGCTGCGCCAGGGGCCGCACGGCTGGATCGACGACGTGCTGGCGTTGCGCGCCGACTGGGGCGTCACGCTCCCGGACATCCGGATGCCGGTCCGGCTCTGGCACGGCGCGGACGACAACTTCGCCCCGGCCAGCCACACCCGCTGGCTGGCCGAACAGATCCCCAGCGCACAGTTGCACGTGCAGCCGCGCAGCGCGCACTTCGGCGCGGTGGAGGTGCTGCCGGAGATCCTCGCCTGGCTGGCCGACCCGGTGGAGCGGGCCACCGTCAGATCGGATGCGGGTCGATGATGCGCCGCTGCAACCGGTTCTCCCGAAGGGTCTCGACCGCCGGGTGGCTCTCACCCAGCCGGTAGGTCAGTTCGCGGGTGACCGCCTCCAGCTCCGCCCGCCGGCCGCCCTCCACCCGCTCCTGCATCACCGTCAGGTTCGCCCGGCAGCGCAGTGTGTTCGGGTGGTCGCGGCCGAGCATCCGGTCCAGGCCGTCGTGGGCACGTCGCAACAGCGCCAGCGCCTCCAGGTCCGCCGCCTCCCGGCCTTCCGGCGGGTCGGGCTGCTCGGCGATGCAGATGGCCTGGTTCATCCACCCCGAGAGGGGGTACGGGTGGTCGTCGCCCAGCACCTCGGCGAGCGCGTCGGCGGACCGGCCGGCGAGCTGCCGGGCCTCGGCGAAGTCCCCGGCGCGGCGGGCCACCATGGCGAGGTTGACCAAGCAGACGAGCGTCAGCGGGTGTCCCGGGCCGAGGTTGTTCTGGTAGACGCGGTGCACCTCGGTCAGTTCCCGGCTGGCCCGCTGGAACAGGTCGACGGTGAGCAGGTTGACGGACAGGCTCAGCCGGCAGGTCAGCGTCTCCGGGTTGTCCGGCCCGAACCGCTCGTTCAGCAGCTCGTACGCGGCTTCGAGGAGCTTGCCCGCCTCGACCGCGTGCCCCGCCGAGCGCAGCGACACCGCCAGGTTGGTCTGCGCGCGGAGGGTCATCAGGTGCTCGGCACCGGCCGTGCGCAGCAGATCCCGGTGGACGCCGCGGAGCCGGGCGATGGACTGCTCGTAGTCGCCGGCGTCGCGCATGTCGATGCCCACGTACGCGGACGAGGCGAGCGTGTCCGGGTGGTCCTCACCGAGGATCGCGCGGCGCCCGGCCAGCACCATCTCGTCGTTCTTGCGGGCCTCCCGGAAGTCGCCCATCAGGCGCTGGGTGGTGGCGAGGTTGTTCAGCGCGACGAGGGTGCGCGGGTGCTCCTCGGTGAAGTTCCGCTTCCACGCGTTGAACGTGATCTCGTCCAGGCGCAGCGCCTCGTTGTACTTGCCCATGCCGCGCAGGTCGCGGGCGAGCCCGCCGGCGGTCATCAGGGTGTGCGGGTGGTCCTCGCCGAGCAGTTCCCGCTGGGCCGCGAGGACCTCCTCGTCCAGCGCCCGGGACTCGGTGAACTGCCCGAGGAAGGCGAGGATGTTGGCGAGGTTGAACTGCAGGTGCAGCAACTGCCGGCGCAGGTCGTCGCGCGCCCGTGCGTCGGTCTCCTCGGCGAGCATCTGCTCCCAGGTCTGCGCGACCTCCTCACCGAGCCGCCGGCCGGTCTCCAGGTCGCCGCGCAACTGGAGGTAGCGGACCCGGTCGATCATCAGCGCCCGCACCTCCACCCGGTGGCTCAGCGGTGCCTTCGACGCCTCCAGGTGCGGCCAGATGACCCGGAACCGGGGCCAGCCGTCGGGGTCGTCCACCTCGCCCTCGGGCCGGGCGGCGGCGAGCACGAGGTGGACCTGGCGGCGCGCCTCGTCGAGTTCCTCCTCGGTCATCCGGGACCGGACGGCGTGCTGGAGCAGGCGGTGCATGAGCACCAGGCCGCCCCGGCCCCGCTCGCCGCCGGACGGGCTCTCGGCCCGCAGGTCGACGCGGACCAGGGCGAGCCGGTTGGCCTGCTGCACCAGTTGCTGGCGGACCAGCCGTTCCTTCGCCTGCGGGTGGAACGGCACCAGCGCCTCGGCGAACTCGTCGCTGTAGACCAGGTCGGCGGAGATCTCCGGGGCGAACACCGAGCACAGTTGCAGCACCCGGTAGGCCGCCGGGTTCCGGGTCCGCAGGTGGTTGAGCGACAGCTCCCAGGTGGCCTCCACCGAGACGTTGCTGTTCGGTTCCATCACCGCGCCCGGACCGAACTTGGCGATCTCGGTGAGGTAGCTGTCGACCGAGTGGCCGGTGTCGGCCAGCCAGGCCGCGGCGGCGGTGACGGCGATCGGCAGGTCGCCCAGCAGGGCGGCGATCCGGTCGGCCTGGTCGACGCGCATGGTCGGCACCCGCTCGGTGAGGTGCTGGATGCTCTCCGCGCGCTTGAACACGTCGACGGGGATCGTGGTGGCCCGCTCGACCCACTGCAGGTTCCGGGACGTGATGACGACGTGGCCCTTGCCGTCCGGCACGTACGGCAGGACGCCCTCGACCTCGTCGGCGTTGTCCATGATCAGCAGCCACCGGAGGTCGGTGCGGCGCAGCGCCTGCAGCACCAGCCGGGCGTTCTCCCGGTTCGACTCCGACGACGGTACGCCCAGGTAGGGCGCGAGGTCACCGATGGCGGACTCGATGAACGGCACCTGGTCGGCGTCGATCCACCACACCATGTCGTACGCGGCCCGGTAGCGGTGGGCGTACTCCAGCGCGAGCTGGCTCTTGCCGATGCCGCCCATGCCCTGCAACGCCACCGGCCCGGTGCCGGAGAGCACCACCTTCGGGCTGCTGCGCAGCAGCGTCCGCAGCTCGCGCAGGTCAGCCTCGCGGCCGGTGAAGCGCTTGTTGCGGCCCGGCACCTCGAACACCGTGTTGTCCCGGCCGGGGAACCGGGGACCGGTCGGCAGTTCCAGGTCGGCGGGCACACCCTCGCGGCCGACCAGGCGCAGGATCCGCGCGGCGGCGGTGCGTGCCTCCAGCCCGGCGACCGACACGGTGTGCGCGGCGGGCACGTTCGCCAGGCGCCGCACGTCCGCCACGTAGACGACGAGCGGCACCTGGTCGGGCGAGCGGTCCGGCGCGGCGAGCACCGCCTCCTCGTTGGCGTTCGCCTCGGAGACGATGATCAGTTCCCGGGCGGTCCGGGGCGCCTCGTCGTCGGTGAACCACGGGTCGGTCACCCGGACGTCGGCCGAGACCAGCAGGTGCCCGATCCACTCCGCCCACACCCGGTCGTACGGGGCGTGCCGGAGCATGATCTCGTTCTCCACCGAGTTGGAGGTCCGGGTGAACCGGGCGTTGACCCGCTCGCGGATCGCGCTGCTCATCGGCGGCAGCGACTCCACCTCGCCCCGGGTGATCTCCCGGGCCAGCAGCTCGTACGCGGACAGCAGCGACCCGTTGACGCCGGGCTGGTCGGCGAACGTGGCGAGCAGTTCCTCGTACGCGTAGAACGCCTGGTAGGGCACCTGCATCCGGGCCCAGTACCGGTCCCGTTCGGCCTCGCTCATGGCGCTGGGCAGACCGCTGAACCGCTGCCGCGCCACCGCCCGCCCGGTGTCCGCCTTGACCTTCTCCGCCGGGTCGATACGCATCGGCACCGGCAGCACCCGGATCCGCCGCGACCCGTACCGGTGCTCGACCAGCCGTGCCACCTTCGCCGCACCGGTGATGCCCTGCTCGCTGAGGGTGAAACAGGTGACGAGCACGTCCGGCAGTTGGATGGTGCAGATGTCGGCGACGTCGGAGAACCCGGTGCGGCTGTCGATCAGCACGTAGTCGTAGTTGCGCTTCATGTCGGCGCGCAGCGCGTCGAAGAAGTAGCCGCCGCCCTGCCGCTCGTAGAACTCGTCCCAGTTCATCCCGGCCAGCGCGCCCGCGTAGTCGTTGTTCTGCTGGCCCGCGCCGAGGAAGTCCAGCGTCCCGTCACCGGGGAAGTTGGACCAGTTCAGCGAGAACGAGTACTTGTGCACCCGGGCGTACTGCTCGTGCCAGCGGTCGTCGCCCTTGTCCTGCTTGGTGGTGGTCGCCCACTCGTACTCCCGGATCAGGTCGATCACCCCGCCGGTGCTCTCCAGCGCGTCCCGGTCGATGAACGGCGCGAAGAAGCGCGACAGGCCGGGGGACTCCAGGTCCCAGTCGACGGCGAGCACCCGCTTGCCGTTGGCGGCGAGGATCCAGGCGACGTTCGCCAGCGCCATCGTCCGGCCGGTGCCGCCCTTGTAGGAGTAGAAGGTGACGACCTGTCCCTCACGTCGGGTCATGTGTCCACTCCCTCGTCGGACGGCGGGTTCTCCCAGAGCCGGGGCTTGTTGATGGGCGGTCCCGGCGGCGGGTAGGTCGGTCCCGCCTCCAGGTAGCGGCGACGCATCCGGCGGACCAGATCGTGGATCTCGGTCCGCCAGTCGTCCCACGTGGTGATCTTCAGCGGGCGTGTGGTGGCGGAGAGCATGGTCACCGCCCGGTCGAGCAGCCCGGCCGCGTGCGAGCGGTGGGCGTGGTGGGCGTCCTCGCTGATCAGCACGACCCCCACCCAGCCGTGCAGGCAGTCGACGGCCGCCTGGACGGCCTCCGCACCGTCCGGCGTCGCGACCACCAGCGGATCGATCATGAGTACGCCCGGGCAGGACCGGAACAGTCCGGCGTCGGGGACGAAGTCGCGGACGTCGATCGGCATCCGCAGTCGCTGCACCGCGTCGGTCACGTCCTCGATCACGGGCGGCCGGCCGCGGAACGGGCGCCACCGGCCGGCGTGCGTGTCGGACCGGCCGTTGAGCCGCCCCGGGTCGGCCGGTTGGTCGGGTGCGATCACCACCGCCCGGAACGGCACCTCGCTGGTCGGGGACGACGGCAGGTCGGTCGGGCCGGTCGGCGGCTCGGCCGGTTGCAGCGGCGTCTGCTCGGCGGTGTCGACGATGTGCTGCGCCAGGCGGCCCAGCACCTCCTTGTAGGCGTCCTGGAACTTCTGGAGCCGGCAGAGCGCGCTCATGCCGTTCGCGGCGTACACGTCCACGTCGGCGGCCATCGCCACGGCCCGGGACTGGTCCGGCGCGTGGAGCGCGGCGGGCGACGGGATCCACAGGACCGGCAGGATGTTGTCGCCGTCCGGCGGGCGGCCGGCCCGGATGAGCCGTTGCCGGAACCATTCCCGTTCCCGGCGCGAGTCGTCCCGGTTGAGGTAGTCCGGTGAGTACAGCGGGACGAACACCTCGGCCTCGGCCAGCGCGGTGCGTCTTCGTTCCGTCCGGGCCTCCGGTGGCCGCACCATGAAGTCGGCGAAGCCCTGCCGGCGTACCCGGTCGCCGGGCCGGCCGTCGATCGCCAGGTTGAGATCGTGGTAGAAGCGGCGGACCCAGTGGTCGCCCGGGGTGCGGTCGTTGTGTGTCGGCGGGGGGACGTAGCTGAGGAAGAAATAGGGCGGGCCCGGCAGCGTGGGCCGCTCAGAGGTCACGACGACACGACCGTTCCACGGGACGAGTGTCTGACCCCCAACCGGTAGTGATCACGCGCTGCTCCCCAGTCGACACGATGCGGCGTCTATCGATCAGGGTAGAGAGGTTGCGCCCGGGTTACCAGGCCCTCACCGTCCGATGTGGGCGTCCATCCACGCGACGGCGGCGCCGACCGCGTCGGATATCGGCAGCAGCCGGGCCGGTGCGTCACCGACCGTCCCGTGCCGGGTGAACGCCGCCCGGTCGAGTTCCGCGCCGATCGCCGGGAAAGGGGCCGCATCCAGGTGCGGAGCCTCGAAGTCGAGCCGTTCCCGGCGGCCGTCGCGCAGCACGTAGCAGCGGTACGGACGACGCGGTGCCGGGCGCCGCAACCGGTACTCGGCGAGGTGCAGCGCGGTGCATGTCGCATAACCGACACCGAGCAGCAGCGTCCGGGCGCCGGCCGCCTCCAGGGCGGCGAGCGGGGACCGCTCCCCGAGATGGGAGTCGAGGTCGTGGACGCGCATCAGCTCCGCCGCCCGCGGCCCCCACGCGCTGAACGACGTCTGCGGGTGCCGGCTGCGGACCGCGCCGGGCAGCCGGCGTACGTGCTCGGCGAACGCGCCGACCCCGAACGACGGCGTCACGGCCGGGTCGAAGCCCGGCATCCGTTCCTCGTACGCCAGACGTTCCTCGTCGGTGAGCCCGGCGGTCGCGGCCTGGTACGCGGGGCTGCTCACCGAGTTGTCAGGGGTCTGCGCCGGGACCACGACGGTGCCGTACGGGCCGACGGCGGCCCGCAGGGCGCCGGCCAGCGTGGCCGGCCCGCCGTCGACAGGTCCGAGCGCGCGCAGGGAGCAGTGCACGAGCACCACGTCGCCGGGGCCGAGCCCGAGCGCGCGCAGATCGGCGGCGAGCGTGTCGACCCGGTACGCGGGCGGGACGGCGGTGGTCACGACGGCCACCCGGACATCGAGCGGGCGACCTGCCGGACCAGCCGTGAACCGGCCGGGGTGAGCGCGTCCGCCCGTTGCAGCGCGCCGATCGCCTCGGCCGTCCAGTCGCGGTACCGGCGGTAGACCGCCTGCGCGCCGTCGACCTGGCGGTCGGCCCGGATCCGCCAGATGTCGGCCACCGCCGCGTGCGCGTAGATGCCGTGCAGGACGGCCTCGGCGGGGCGCGGGTCGGGCCGCCAGCCGACGGTGATGTCGATCGGACGGGTGCCGTCGACCAGGTCGCAGACGTCCAGCAGCGCGTTCATCTTGCTGTGCTGGAACTCGTGCACGAGCAGCACCGCGAGCGAGCCGGCGTCGGTCTCCGTGGCCGCGACGCCGCCGAACGCCTGCCGGGCGGTCGACGCCTCGCTGACACCCGCGCCGCTGCGCCGCAACGGGACCACCGCCCGCAGCCCGGTACGCAGTTCCTCGGCGTGGCCCGGCACCTCGTCCCGGATCACCTGCCACGCCGCCGCGAACGTCTCGGCCCAGCGCGCGGCGCCCGCGTCGTCGAGCCGGTCACCGGCGGGCAGCCGGTGGCAGTCCCGGTGCGGGTCGCCGTCCTCCAGCAGGACGCTCACGTCGGCCGCGGCGAGTACGCGGGTCGGCCACCACCGGGGCGCGTCCCCGGGCGTCGCGGGGCGGATCGCCACGCTCACGTCCCCGGCGGTCACCCGCAGCGAGCCCGGGCCGGTCTCGACCCGTGCGGTGCCGTCGCCCACCTCGGGCAGCAGCACTGTGCCCACCGTCGGCAGGTGCAGGCGGCCGGATCGCACCGGCACGTCCAGGCGTACCGGGGTGCCGGCGCCGAGCGCGGCGGCGGCCGCGAGCGCGCCCAGGTAGTCGGGCCCCTGCCGGGCGCCGCTGCCGGTGCCGGCGAGGCAGTCGACAGCCCACGCCCGTACGTAGGGGTGGGCCGCGATCCGGGCCACCGACTCCGCCGCACTGCGGTCGAGCGCGGTCAGCGCCTCCCAGCCGTCGGCTCCGGCCCCGCCGGCCGGCAGCCGGTCGGCCACCTCGGCGAGCAGGGCGCGGACGATGGCGATCTGTGCCTCCACGAGCCGGCCGATGGCGACCCGGTCGCCGGTCGGGGCCGCGAGGCGGTCGATGAAGTCGTCGGGCAGGCCGGCGTCGAGCCGGACGGGTGCCGGTGGGTTCTCGTTCACGTGCACGATCAGCTCTTTCAGATCGGCGCAGTAGACACTCGGATGGTCGAAGTGCCCGGCGCCGTACCGGTGGGCGAACAGTCCGCCGCCGCACTGGTCGACCACCGGGCACCGCCGGCACTCGTCGCTGAGACCGGCCCGGCCGGAGCGGCGGCGGGCCAGGAGCGGGCTGGCCGCCACGTCGTCGGCCGCGTGCGAGAAGACGGTCATGCCGGTGGCCGGCGCGCCGTCGTACGCGGTCTTGAGCGAGTCCGCCTGCTCCCACTCGCCGTCCGTCTCGATCACCGCCAGGTCGACCGGGTCGAGACCGAGCCACTCGGTGCCGCTGGGTCCGCCCGCGGCGGTGGACCGCAGCGAGTCGAAGAGGCGGACGGCGACCGGCCGGCCGTCCGCCAGCCAGCGGTCGTAGACGGCGCGCAACCAGCCCGCGTACGCGGTGCCGCCGCCCGCCGGCCGCCACGGCGGGTCGTCCCAGGTGGCGTGCGGGAGCAGGAAGTCGATCCGCGGTGGCTCCTGGGCGAGCAGCGCCTCGTACACCGCGATCGGGTCGTTGCGCACGTCCACCGTGCACAGCAGGCCGGAGTAGATGCGCCGGTACGCCGGGCGGCGCAGCAGCGCGAGCGCGCGCAGCACCTGGTCGTAGCTGCCGGCGCCGGACCGGAAGCGCCGGTGCCGGTCGTTGGCGGCCCGGTCGCCGTCGAGCGACACGCCCACCGCGACGTCGTGGTCGGCGAGCAGGTCGCAGAACCGCTCGGAGAGCAGTACGCCGTTCGTCTGCATGCCGATCCGCAGCCGGGTGACCGGGCCGATGACGCGCCGCAGGTCGGCGAGAACCTGACCCAGCCGTTCGGGGCCGAGGAGCAGCGGTTCACCGCCGTGCAGGACGACGGTGACGTCCGGCAGCCGGTGGGCGGCGGCATGCTCGGCGATCCGTCCGGCCGCGGCCCGGAGCACGTCCGGCGTCATCCGCACCGGGCGGCGGCGCCAGCTCTGGTCGGCGTGTTCGTAGACGTAGCAGTGGTCGCACGCCAGGTCACACCTGGCGTGCACCTTCAGGACGAACTCGGTGAGCGCCGCGCGGGCCGGCCCCGGGGACATCGCAGATCAGATGAACGAGCCGAACTTCGCCGCCGGAACCCGGGTCTCATCGAGATGAGCCGCCATCACCCGGCGCACTATCGGGGATATGTCCGCTGCGGAGAGCCGGTCGAGGGGCTCCGCGCGGACCCTGCCCAGCGACACCGGGGGCTCTTCCTGGCGCATGGGTACGGTAGTCATGACTTTTCCTTAGGTTCGTGTATGCGCCCGTCGAGCACAGCGGCGACGGCACACTATTAGCTCCGGGGGATCCAGCACAATGGACCCATTGGCGCGAAGGTGAATCTCTGGACGGTTCACCGACCGGCCTCGTCGTCATCGGCGGTAGCGACCGGAAGGGATCAATTATGCGCCTTTTTAACCATCTAGGCCACGAATCAAAAGTCCAGACTTTTACAGAAATCGTCCACCCCGATCCCCTGGTCAGACGAGGGGACCGGGGTGGACGAGCGGCTCAGAGCGCCGGGCCGCTCCCGGGCGGCGTGCCGAGGCGGATGTCGACGTCGGCGGGCTCGGTCATCTGGTCGTACGCCTTGGTCCGGAGCCGGTTGGTCTGCACCTCGCCGTCGAGCAGCGCCGCCCGCAACGCCTCCGCGTCACTGATCTCCTTGGCGGTCACCGCGTCGGCCGCGGTCGTGACGCCCTGCACCACCTCCAGGTGGGTGCCGTCGGTGGGCATCAGCTCGGTCCACTTCGCCAGGCAGTAGACCCGCTCGGGCACGTCCTGGCACTCGGTGGTCAGCTCGGGCATCTCGTCGCCGCTGCCGAGGTGGCCGGTCCGGTAGGTCGTCAGCTCGTCCACGAACGCCTCCAGCTCCCGCTCCACCTCCGGTGCCAGGCGCGTCGCCACCACCTTGCCGAAGATCCACCGCAGCGCGGTCAGCTCCATGCCGGCCCGGACCGGCAGGTAGAGCTTCGCCCAGCTCGCGTTGACGAAGTCGCCGGGGTCGCGCTCCGGGGCGCGGGCGTCGCCGCCGGACCACCAGCCGGGGTACGCCACGAACGACGCGCGCTCCCAGTCGAAGACCCGGTGCCAGAAGTCGATCTCCCACGCCTCGTCCCGCACGCTGGCCGGGAAGTGCGACTCCACGATCTGCGAGACCATCTCGTTCACCGGCGAGAAGCCGGCCCGCAGCCGCGCCTCGAACTCGTCCCCGGCCGTCTCCGCCGCGGCCAGAGCCTCGTCGCGCCGGTCCTGCCACTCCTGGAGATCGGTCAGGTAACCCGCGACGAGTGCGTTGTACGCCGCGTCGTCGGCGGTCTGGTCCACCACCGTCGGAGTACGCCGGAACCCGGCGGCGAGCTGTACGTCGGCACCCGGACCCGCCAGCCAGCTCCGGGCGCCGACGTGCACGCGTACGCGGAGCACCGGCCGGCCGTCGGCCTCGGTGACCACCGGCACGCCCACCACCCGGGCGGCGATCGCGTCCGGCGGACGGCGGGTGATCAGCGTGAGGTTCTGCCGGATCGTGTCGATGTCGCCGTCCCACTCCCAGCCGGCGTCGAACGCGACGTCGACGTCGTAGTCGGCGCTCATGTCGCCGGTGAATCCCCACTTGTCGAGCGTGACCACGGGGGAGTACACGACGCGCGTCTCCACCGCGGCGGGTGCGCCACGCGGCGGGCGCTCCGGCTTCACCGGCATCGGGGGCAGCGCGGCTACCGCGTTGTCGCGGATCCGCTGCCGTCCGCCGGTGATCTTCTGGGCGAAGGCGAACGCCGGATCCTTGATCGTGGGCGCCCAGCAGACCCGCGCGCCGTACCGCTCGTGGGCCAGCTCCAGCCGTTGCAGCACCTTGAAGTAGTGCAGCGTGATCGGTGTGGCCCGGTTCGGGTTGCGGACGGTGCGCTTCGAGGACGACTCCGCGCCGGTCTCGGTGACCAGCTTGAAGTCGGTCTTGTGCTGGGTGCGGTAGCGCGCCGCGACCTTCGAGGTGGCGGTCCGGCTGTCCTTCACGGCACGGCGGCTCGTCTCCTGGCTCGCCGCGGTGACGCTGCTGGCGAAGCCGATCGTGTGGCTGGCGTTGAAGGTGCCCCAGATGCCGGTCGGGCTGGTGTACTGGCCGGTGTGGCTCGCGTTGAGCCCCCAGGTGTCGGTGAGCGACTTCTGCCGCTCGAAGCCCTCCTGGAGTTCGGTGGTGAGCGCGCTGGTCAGCTCGACGTCGGTCTGCTGTTCCGACTCGTTCTGCTCCTCCAGGGTCAGCTCGCGCTTGGTGTAGGTGCGCTGCTCCAGCACCGCCTCCTCGCCGGGAGCGAGCGCCAGCGCGTAGACGTGCTCGCCGAGCGCGAAGCCCACCGGCCGGATCCGGGTGCGGTCGAGGAACGCGATGCCCACGTCGGACTGGAGCAGGCCGGCGAGGAACTCCGCCTGCTGGTCGCCGAGCAGCGTCTGCCGCCGCGCCGGCGGCTCCCGGTACGACATGCCCGAGTCGGCGCCGGGAAGCGCCTCGGTGGCGGCGTCCATCTCGTTGGCCTTCCACAGGTCGTAGAGGCCGAGTTCCTTGAGCAGGTGCGGCAGCCGGTCGCCGTCGAGCCCGCCGTAGCGGATCGCCTCGATCAGCGCCTGCTTGACGTAGAACGGCAGGATGGGCGTCTCGCCACCGCCGAACGTGAGCCGCACCGGTACGAAGTAGTTGGAGTAGACGTACCGGTCGGAATGCGCGGTGCTGAAACCAAGCGTCGCCGGATCGGCGTCGGCGACGACGACTCTGCCCATCGGTGCTCCTCTACTGCGGCAGGTTGAACAGGGTTTGCAGGCCCCGGTACGTCATCTCGTGCGAGGTGACGAAGAACCCGGGGAACAACTGGCTGAGGGCGGCCTGGCGGACGACCGTCTCGCGTACGGCGTGCGCGGTCAGCTCGTCGAGGCCGGCGACGACCTCCGCCGGCACACCGCCCTTCGCGGCGCGCTGGTACGCCTCCGCGATCGCCTCCCAGCGCCCGTCGAACGTCTCCCCGAGGTCGTCGGCGACGGTCCCCCAGGTCTTCTCGAAGCGCTCCAGCTTCGTCGAGGAGGTCCAGTCGACGTTCGTGACGCGGGCCGCCTCGGGGTCGACGAGCAGCAGGTCGGAGCGGAGATCCCCGACCGTGGTGGACGCCTTCCACCGGAACCGTTCGGCCAGGTGGGTGGCGAGCGCCTTCTCCGCGCCGGTCGCGGCCGGGTTGCCGGTGAACCCGACGAGCCGCAGCAGCAGATCCCGGTCCGGGTGGCCGAGCAGCATCTGGGCGACCGTCTGGCGCAGTACCGTCTCGGAGCCGCGCAGCGCGGGCGCCAGTTCCGGGTGGGCCGCGCGGACCGCCTCGACCACTGTCGCCAGCGACTTCTCCGCGAACGGCTCCAGGCCCGGTGACCGGCCGGCGAGCTGCGCGATCTCGGTCGCCATCCGCCGGTGCACCTGCTGGCCGAGCCGCCACGGCTGCGCCTGCCCGGCCTTACGCAACGCGCGGAACTCCTCGTACGCGACGGTCTGGAGCGCCCTGTTGAACGCGGTGGTCAGCCGCTGCTCCAGTTGCCGGGCGATGGCGGCGCGTACGACGGCGGCCTGGATGTCCCGGGGTGTCTTCGGTGGTTTCAGCTCGCGCAGATCCTCGACCCGCTTGATGATCTCGTCGAGCGCCTCGTTCATTTCGGCGCGGGTCGCGGCCCGGCCGGCCGACGACACCGTCTCCGACATGCTCGCCATCAGCACGGGCCGGCCGTCGAGACTCACCAGCGCGCCGAGCCGGGTACCCGCGCCGGCACCGGCGAACGCCTCGGCGTGCGCCGCCTGGTTGAACAGGGTCAGTGTGAGTTCGGCGTCGGCGAGCAGCACCCGGCCCTGCCGGAACAGCGCGTCGAGCACCTTCGGGGGGAAGAGCGTCCGCAGCGCCGCGAGGCCCACCTGGGGCGCGGCGAGGATCGCCGCCCGGCCGATCGCCACCAGCAGCGCGGCCGTCCGGGCGGTCAGCAGGCGCGCCTCCCGGGCGCCCGCGAGCAGCAGCGGCACGTACCGGACGGCGGCGCGGACCGCGACGCCGCCGAGCAGCCGGGCGAGATGCACCAGACCGGTGAGCACCTGGTAGAGGTCGCCGGCGACGCGCCCGAGCAGCCGGCCGGCGGCGAACGGGTCGAGGTTCTCCAGGTGCCGGGCGAACTCGGCCGCCCAGCCGCGCCACAGCGCCAGCAGCCGCTCCGGAACGGTCGTCGGGTCGAGCGCGGCGACGATGCCGGCCAGCGCCTGGCGTACGACTGTCGCCTGGTCGGCGAGGCGCTGGACACCGGCGCGGGGGTCGACTGTGAGCACGATGAGCGTGGTGAACTGCTCCTGCTGGAGGCGGCCGATCAACTGCACGAGCTTGCCGAGGTCGACCACCACTGTCGCCACGGACTCCCCGACGCCGACGGCGAAGCCGTCCAGGAACAGCTTCGGGTTGATCCCGTTCCAGGCCGCGTAGTGCCGCATCGCGTCGAGCAGCGCGGGGTCGAGACCGAGCAGGTAGCGACGGAACGTGCCGTCGGAGTCGACATCGGAGGCGGCCAGGTCGAAGAACGCCTCGGCCAGTCGCAGTCGCGCGAGCATCGAGACCAGATCCCAGACGTTGTCCGGGGTGATACGGCCGGTCATCGCGGCCAGCACGCGCTCGCGGGTCATCGAGCGCGTGGCGTGCGCGTCCATCCAGTACCTGACCGTCAGCGCGACGAACTCCACCCGTGGATCCTGGGTGCGTGCGCCGAAGACCGCGGCCCGGTCCTCGGCGGACACCCGCAGAACGCTGAACCAGTCCCGGATCATGACGGATTCGTTCGCCGGCTGCCCCAATTCCCCCACCCCCCTCCAGCCGTGTGCACTGTCGGGCCGCGGTGCGGACGGCGGTAGTGCTGGGTCGAGAAGCTGACATCGTCCCGCCGACCGTGCGCTCGCCAGTCCATCGATTGTTACGACTTGACGAACGACGTGTTATCGCTCACAGTCGATGGCACGGGACGGCGGCATCGATGGCCCACCGGGCGGGCGCGGTCCGCCGGGTGCCAGGCCGGGTGCGGGATCAGCGCGTTACGACGAATTGTTAGCGCTCACAACGTATGTTCAGAGGGAGGAACATGTTCGCATTCGGTAGTTCCCCATCGACGGTGTCGCCGCCGCGACGGCGCGGATGGCTGCCGCGAGTCGTCGCGTCGGGCGCGACCGCGGTACTCGTCGGCGCCGCCGCAGTGGCTGCCGTGTCCGCGCCCGCCGCCGCCGCGAGTGTCGACACGAACGCCTGGTACGTCCTGGTCAACCGCAACAGCGGCAAGGCGCTCGACGTCTACAACCTGGCCACGAACGACGGCGCGCGGATCGTGCAGTGGTCGCGCAACAACGGCAACCAGCAGCAGTGGCAGTTCGTCGACTCCGGCGGCGGCTACTACCGTCTGAAGTCACGGCTGTCCGGCAAGGTGCTCGACGTCTACAACTGGTCGACCGCCAACGGCGGCAGCATCGTGCAGTACTCCGACCTCAACGGGACCAACCAGCAGTTCCGGCTGGCCGACTCCGACAGCGGCTACGTCCGGCTGATCAGCCGCCACAGCAACAAGGTGGTGGAGGTGCAGGGCGCCTCGACCGCCGACGGCGGAAACATCGTCCAGTACGACGACTGGAACGGCGCCAACCAGCAGTGGCAGCTCGTCCGGGTGGACGGTGGCGGCGGCAACCCCACCACGCCGCCTCCGACGACCCCGCCGCCGGGTGGGACGTGCAACCTGCCGTCGTCGTACCGGTGGTCGTCGACCGGTGCGTTGGCGCAGCCGCGCTCGGGCTGGGTGTCGCTGAAGGACTTCACTGTGGTGCCGTACAACGGGCAGCACCTGGTCTACGCCACCACCCACGACACCGGCACGAGGTGGGGGTCGATGAACTTCGGGTTGTTCTCGAACTGGTCGCAGATGGCCTCCGCGTCGCAGAACGCGATGTCCTCGGGCACTGTGGCGCCGACCCTGTTCTACTTCGCGCCGCGCAACGTCTGGGTGCTGGCCTACCAGTGGGGACCGACCGCCTTCTCGTACCGGACCTCGACGAACCCGACGAACCCGAACGGCTGGTCGTCGGCGCAGCCGCTGTTCACCGGCAGCATCTCCGGCTCCGGCACCGGCCCGATCGACCAGACCCTGATCGCCGACGACCAGAACATGTACCTGTTCTTCGCCGGTGACAACGGCAAGATCTACCGCTCCAGCATGCCGATCGGGAACTTCCCCGGCAGCTTCGGCTCCAACTACACCACCATCATGAGCGATTCGACGAACAACCTGTTCGAAGCCGTGCAGGTCTACAAACTCCAGGGCCAGACCCGCTACCTCATGATCGTCGAAGCCATCGGCTCCCAGGGCCGCTACTTCCGCTCCTTCACCGCCACCAGCCTGAACGGCTCCTGGACCCCGCAGGCCGCCACCGAGTCCAACCCCTTCGCCGGTAAGGCCAACAGCGGCGCCACCTGGACCAACGACATCAGCCACGGCGAACTCATCCGCACCACCGCCGACCAGACCTTCACCGTCGACCCCTGCAACCTCCAACTGCTCTACCAAGGCCGCTCCCCCAACTCCGGCGGCGACTACGGCCTCCTGCCCTACCGGCCCGGGCTGCTCACGCTCCAGCGCTGAGCGCGTACCCCGAGATCTGGAGAGCCCGGCCCCGCGACCACGCGGGCCGGGCTCTCCGGCGTCCCGCCCGACGGCGATCGTTGCCCTGGAGGCAACGACGGTGGCCCGGTCCGGCGTTGATCGGCACCGTCCCGCCCGGGAGGCTGGAGCCGTCACCACCTCCCGAGCGAAGGGTTGGACAGATGTCCTTCCAGGCATACCTCGACGCGATCGAGGACAAGACCGGCAAGACCCCGCGCACGCTCGTCGACCAGGCCAGGGAGCGCGGCTACGACGCCGCCGACGTGAAGGCCGCCGTGATCGTGGGCTGGCTCAAGGACGAGTACGGACTCGGCCGGGGACACGCGATGGCACTGGTCCACGTGATCAAGAACGGGCCGAAGATCAGCGCTAAGCACGTCGGAACCACCGGATCCCATCGCGACGACACCGACACGTTGTGGCTGGACGGCAAGGCCGCCCGAGCCTCCGCGTAGCGGCTGTGGACAGCGACGCCTATCGTTCGCCCCATGGGAGCGATCAAGCCGTGGCACCTGTTCGTCCTGACGCTCTGCTGCCTGCTGCCGCTCGTCGCGGCGGTCGCGGCGGTGGTGTGGACACGGCGGGGCCGCCGCTGACCCGTCACCGGCCGGCGGCGAACTCCTCCACCGCGGTGCAGACCCGCCCGAGCGCCTCGGCCGAGGCCGCCAGCGGTCCGGGCACCATCATCGAGTGGTCGGCGCCGGCGACCTCCACCACGTACGGCGTGAGCCGGCGCGCCACCGCGCCGTCCCAGACCTGATCGCCGGTGCCGCCGGCCAGCAGGAACGGCGCGGTGGCCCGGCCCAGCGGCTCCCGTACGGCGGGGTCGGTCAGCAGCGGCGTCAGCCAGACCGCCGGGATGCCCCGGTCGGCGGCGAGAGGCGCGGCGAAACTGCCGAGCGACTTGCCCACGAGCAGGTCCACCCCGGCGTCGAGGACCGGATCCAGCTGCTCGGCGACCCACTCCGGCGCGCTGTCGAGGCGCAGCTCGCCCAGCGACCGCCAGGTCACCTCATGCACCTCGAAACCGAGCCGGCGCAACGCCTCCCCGATGTAGACGAAGAGCGGTCCCCGGGTGTCGTAGCCCCGTCCCGGTGCGAGTACCGCGCGCCGATCCGCCATGATCGCCTCCCTCTCTTTCGATCGATGCGTCACGCTAGTGCCTCGTCTCGATCGATGCTGTCCGCCGTTGCCGGAGAGCCGCAGTCGTGAGTCGTGCTCGGAACGGTGTCGCCTTTCGGACGTGCAGTTCGACTCCGTGCGGCGGATGGCCAGGCGAATTGCGGTCGGGTCGGGTTTCCGATCGGGCCTTGCGGGGATCGCCCTCCGAGGTGCCTCTATTGTGTCGGGGCCCCGGCATCTGGCCGCAGGTGGTATGCGCGGGCCTGTTTCCGGGGTGTGGACGACAATTATCCTGATTGCCGGAATGTGTCGTCGCCTTCGGTCCGGCGGATCGCCTGCTGGTGCGCCGACCTGCTCCATCGCCGAAGGGTGCCCGCAGGGTGGAATGCGATGCCGTGCGGCCGGGGCGGGGCGGATAAGGAGTGCGTCGACCTGCTGTTCCGAACGGAGGGTAAATACCCTCAGAATCATAGGTGATATCGGGCTACGGCTCGGCGGTGTCCGGTTCGAGCGCTTGGGGCCGCTACGGCGGCTGTGGGTGAGTAATGACCGCTTTTGTGGAATCTCTTATGCGATTCAGCGGCCCCCGATTAAACGGCGATGCGATAGTATTGACGCCGATCGAGGAGATCGATTCGGGCGGTCTGATCATCTTCAGGGATCGTGTCGCGACCGTCGAGCGACCGTTCATCGGTTCACCACCGTCCGCTGGTCGGCTCCCATCGGCTACCGACCGCGGAGGGATGATTGGTCCGGCTTGCGATGCCCGGCAGAGTCAGCCGAGTCGACGCGGGACCAGCGTTGCGGGGCGCGGCTGTCGCCGTGCTGGTCTGTGTGATGTTGGGCGGGAGCCTGGTCGCCGCAGTTCGGGTGATCCAATCCGGTGATCCGGAGACCACGCTCTTCGTCGCTACCGCTCTGGCTCTGGTCTGTTCCTACGGCACCGCCGGGATGATCCTGATCGGGTCGGCCGCCAACCCGCTGACCGGCATGCTGTTCTTCGCCGTCGCGATGGTGTGGCTGGCCCGGAGCGCCGGGCCGCTGCACGGTGAGACGGGCACCGGAGTGGCCGCCGTCGCGCACCCGCTGATCTGGACCCTCCTGGTGGCCATCCTGGTCACCCGGCCGCGCGGCCGTACGCGTACCCGGGCGGACCGCGTCCTGCTGGCCGTCGCGCTCGGCGGGCTGCCGCTGCTGGTCATCGACAGCTATACCGCACCGGCCGGCGCGATCGACCCGTGCCTGGCCTGCCTTCCCGAAGCGGGCTGGGCCGCCGCGCCGTACCAGCCGGTGGTCGCGCGGATCGTGGTCACGATGGTGGCGGTCTGGCTCGCTGTCCACCTGGTCAGGCGGTGGCAGGGCGCGCAGCGGCTCGTCGTGCTTCCGGGCGTCCTGCTCTGCCTGCAGGTGGGCACCGCGGCGATGGTGCCCTTGTTCACCACCCCGTCCCATGCGGCCTGGCTGGTGAGCAATGCGGCAGGTGTGGTCCTGCAGATCCTGATACCGCCGTTGGTGCTGCTGGCCAAGGCCCGCGGCTGGCGGGCCGACGCCGCGCTCTGGGAACGTCGATACGAGCAGGAGGCGCGCAACGGCCGGCACCGGGCGCGCAGCGAGATCGAACGGGATCTGCACGACGGCGCGCAGCTACGGCTGGTCAACGCGACCCTGCTGTTGCAGATGGCGCGGCAGACGATGCGGGACACCACCGAGGCGGACGCCCACCTGGACGCGGCGGTCACCGAACTCGCCATGGCACTCACCGAGTTGCGGCTGCTGAGCCGAGGGATGCGGCCGCCCGCGCTGGAGCGGCGTGAGCTGCACGAGGCGCTGGCCGTCCTGACCACGAACACGCCGGTGACGGTGCGGATCGAGGGCCGGCCCCGCCTGGTTCCGCGTGAGGTGGCGGAAGCCGCCTACTTCGTCGCGGCGGAGGCGTTGACGAACGCGGTCCGGCACGGAGGCGCCTCGACAGTGGTGATCCGGATGCGGATGGAGCAGAACTGCCTGCACCTGGAGGTGTGCGACGACGGCTCCGGCTCGACCCGGACCCTCGAGGACGAAGACTGCCTGAGTCACCTCGGCCGCCGCGCCGAGGCACTCGGCGGCCGGCTGGAGTGGGAGAGCCGACCCGGTGTCGGCACGACGCTGCGGACGGTGATCCCGTGCGCATCGTCATCGCAGACGACGCGGTGCTGATCCGGGAGGGCCTGTCGGCCCTCCTGCGGCAGGCCGGGATGACGGTGCTCGCGGCGGTCAAGGACGCGCACGAACTGCTGGACGCGGTGGCCGGCCACCGCCCGGACGCGGTGATCGTCGACATCCGGATGCCACCGACCTACACCACCGAGGGGCTCGCGGTCGCCGAGCGGATCCGGCGGGACTACTCCGGCATCGCGGTGCTGGTCCTCTCCATGCACATCGAGACGGAGTACGCGCTGGCGATCGTCAACTCGGGTGAGGGTGGCGTCGGATATCTGCTCAAGGAGCGCATCCTCGACGTCGAGCAGGTGGTCACCGCGTTGCGTGAGCTGGCGAGCGGTGGAGCGGTCATCGATCCGGCCCTCGTCGAGGAGCTGATGGCCCGGCGCCGGACGGGCGGCCGGATCGACCGCCTGACCGTCCGGGAGCAGGAGGTGCTGGCGCTGATGGCGCAGGGGCTCACCAACCGGGCGATAGCCGACCGACTGCGTCTGAGCAGCAAGACCATCGAGTCGTACGTGACGAGCATTCTGGAGCGTCTGCAGATCGACTCGGCGGAGGGAGTGCACCGGCGGGTGCGGGCGGTGCTGATGTACCTCCGGTCGAACACCTCCGCCGGATGGGGATCCTAGGCCCGCCCGGGGGTGAGCCGGTGAAATCCGGCTCGGCGAGGGAGGGATTCCCCGGTACCCGCGACGTTCGCCCATCGCTACGTTTCAATCACTGTCCGCTTGTCGCATGACCACGTGCGTGCGACGGCAACTCGGGGGAGAGTTGATGCAGAACGAAGCCGTGGAACCGAAGCCGGCGGCCGTCGAGGCCGAGGCTGCGGGCTGGCGCCTGGCGGCGCGGGTGATCAGAGCCGCGCGCGACGAGGTGCTCGCGCTGATACCCGCCAACTGTGCGCTGCTGTCCGATCAGGAGCCGGGCCGGGCCTGGCCGCACCGGGCGGGGTGGTCCGGCGCGGCCCGGGTGCGCGCAGTGGTGGCCGGGGAGACACTGCTGGACCGGGGCGCCCGGCTGCGGGCCCTGCTGGGCGTCCGGGCCGACGTGCGGAGCGGCAAGCACTCGCCGACTCTGATGGTCGTGCTGGACCGCAACCTGGCGATCGTGTCGCGGGGCGGGGCTGCGTCACCGCTGGCCGTACGCTCGCCGACCGCTGTGCAGGCGCTGACGACGATCTTCCACCACCACTGGTCCGAGGCGCGGGCGGACGTGAGCGACCTGCACGGCAGGCTCAACCCGTTGCAGCGTGACGTGCTGCGGCGGTTGTCCGGCGGCGCCACCGACGACGTGGTCGCGCGGGCGCTGGCCGTGTCCACCCGTACCGTCCAGCGGCAGGTCACGCAGATCATGCAGATGGTGGGTGCCCGGAGCCGGCTCGAACTCGGCATCAAGCTGGCCGCGCACGGCCTCTACGAGCGGCCGCCGCTACGACAGGCGGTCTGAGGAACCCTGAAGGTGGCGGCACCGCTTCCGGTGCCGCCACCTTCGTGGTCCCGCGCGCCGGCGCGGAAGCCCGCGCTACGCGCACTCCACCAGGCCGGAGCGGATGGCGGTGACCACCGCCGAGGTCCGATTGGTGCAGCCGAGCTTGAGCAGCACCCCTGCCACCAGCCGCTTCGCGCCGTGGTCGGAGATCTTGAGGCGTCGCGCGATCTGCTTGTTGCTCAGCCCTTCGACAAGCAGCAACAACGTCTCGTGCTCGCGCGGCGTCAGCTTGATGGGCGCCATCGACGAGGGCGTACGGCGGATGCCGGCCCGGGCCAGCAGCTGCTGCGCCAGGACCGCGGGCATCGGCACCTCACCGGTCATGATCGCCCGGAGCGCGTTCTCCAAGGTGCGACCGGACAGGTCCTGCTGGAGCAGGAAGCCGTCCACCACGACACCGTCGGCCAGCACCGCCTCGGCTGCGTGGGCGTCGTGGATCAGCATGACGATCTTGCTCTCCGGGGCGATCAGCCCGGCGGCCGCGATGCCCGCGACGCCGTCGGCCGCGTTGACGACGAGCACTTCCGGTCGCTTGTCGACGGCCTCGGTCAGCAACTCGGGCATCGAGCGGTAGGAACGGACGGACGTGGTCAGGGCCAGGCCGCGCAGTGCCACGCTGAGACCGTCCCGCAGGATGTCGTTGATCATGACGAGTGCGATACGCAGGCTTGCCGACTCGCGGTGCGGATGGTGTTCGACGATCGTCGCGGTCATGACCGCGCTCCTCTCACTCGGAGTCACACGAATCATCGAAACGGACGGCGGCACACCCCTTCCAGGACCATGTCTCGTTCCGGACATGCTCCGGAGGTCAACCGCCGTCACACGTCTCCAGCAGGCTGCCGAGCACCTTGCCGAACTCCGGCGAGGCCAGATAGTTGCGAGCGCCGCGCAGCCGAGGGTCGCAGTCGAGTGACACCCTCCCGGTGACGCCGGCCGGACCGGTCCCGGCCGCCAGGAGCAGCGTGTCCTGAACGTCGGCGACATCCACCCAGAAGGCCGGCCCGGAGGCGGGCGGTCCCACGGCCGGGGGATGCGGTGCACCCAGGGTGATCAGCGCGGGAGCGGCGGCACCGGCGTCGGCGAGGGCCAGCGCGGCTGCCGCCCCGCCCAGGCAGTGGCCGATCACGATCTCGGTGTCCGGGGTGAGCGCGGCGCGTACGGCGTCGATCGCGGGATGCCCGGCCGCCGCGCCGGTGGCGAACGCCAGCACCTGACGCAGGGTGCCGGTCAGCTCCTCGGCGGTCAGGCCGCAGAAGTATCGGGACCAGGCCAGCCGGCCGGCCAACGCGTCCACGCCGACCGGCTCCGCACCGGCCTCGGTGTCGAAGGTGGCGGCCTGCCAGCAGCGCCGCAGCAGTGCGGTCTCGGCGGCCGGATCGCTGTCGCCGACGGCCGGTAGGCGGTCCGGGGCGTCGAGGTTGACCAGGGCGGCATCCGGCGCCGCCGCGGGATAGCCGGCCAGCGCCAGACCGTCCTCGACGGAGCCGATCCACTCCCGGCGGACCGAGTCGTCGGAGCGCCGCGGCCCGCCGGTGCCGTGCACGATGAGCAGCCGGGACATCCGTTCTCCCCTCTCAGACGAAGCCGGTTCAGGCGGGCGCGGGCAGCCGGTAGCCGTACCGTGCGACCCGGTCGGCGAGGTCGGCGAGGTCGTCGTCGGCCCCCGGGCCCTGCCGCCAGGCCTGCAGGTAGCGGGTGTTCGTGTCCCGGTCCAGGCCGCCGACGTCGAAGGCGGGTGGAAGGCCGGCGAAGGCCGCGATGCCCCCCAACGTGCGGTCCGGGTCGTCCATCAGGTCCTCGTAGCGGACGGTCAGCATCGCGTCGACGTGGGCGGCGTCGGCCCGGGCCAGCTCGTGGGCGTGCAGCCAGTGTTCGACGAGCTGCCGCACGGTGAGCGCCGGCGTCCACTTCCGGGTGCTCATCGCCACCGCCACCGGATGCCGCATGACCAGCACGAACCGGGAGCCCGGGAAGAGCCGCTGGAAGAACCGGAAGCGCAACAGGTTGGGCGGCGACTTCTCCAGCACCACCGGGCGGCCGGGGTCCAGGTAGCGCCCCCACTGCTCGCGCAGCAGCCGGGCGGTGGCCGGGCCGGCCAGCTCGTGGTGCTCGGTCATGTGCGCTCCGGGCGCGTACGCGAACCGCCCCGGGCCGCCGTGCTGCTCGTCGTAGGGGCAGACGGTCTGCAGGTACTGGCCCTCGTCCATCGGCGCGCCGGTCTGCCGGAACCCGGCCACCGTCGGATTGGTGCCGACCAGCGCGGCCAGCAGGGTGGTGCCGCTGCGGTGCAGGCCGCCCATGATCAGAAAGCGCCGGCGTGTCACACGACCTCCGCGAAGCTGTCGGGGCGAAGGGCCTCACCGACCGCGCGGCCGAGGGTCGCGTACGCGGGGGCCCATGCGACGAAGCTGCCCCGCCGCCGGGTCGGCAGCGGATCGGGATGACTCAGGTAACCGCCACCGGTGGCGGTTACCAGCGCCCGCCCGGCAGCGGTGTCCCAGTCGTAGACGTCCGCGTTGGCCGCCACGTCGGCGCGGCCCGCCGCCACGTACGCCAGCGCCAGCGCGGACGAACCGAGCCGCCGCACGTCCGCGGCGGCGGTGAGCAGGGCGGCCAGCAGGTCGGTCTCGGCGGTGGACGGCGGCCCCCCGGCGTTCGGGATGTCGCACAGCACGAGCGGCGGCGCCGACGACGCGGAGCTACGCGTGGGCAGCGGAGCGCCGTTCAACCACGCTCGGCCGTCCGCCGCGGTGAACAGCTCGTCGCGCAGCGGGTCGTAGACGCAGCCGCCCACCGTACGACCGGCGATCCGCAGGCCGATCGACACGCAGAAGAACGGGATGCCCCGGACGAAGTTGTAGGTGCCGTCGATCGGGTCGACGAGCCACACCGGATCGTCCGCTTCGGTCGGGGTGCCGCCCGGCCGGCCGCCTTCCTCGCCCACCACCGTCGAGCGCGCACCGACGCTACCCAATGCGGCACGGATCAACGCCTCGGCGGCCAGGTCGGTCCCGGTCACGACGTCGTGGGCCGCCTGCTTCCGGGACACCTCCACCGGGTCGCCGAACCGCTGCCGGACCAGTCGGCCGGCGTCCACGGCGGACTGCGCCGCCACGTCGATGAGGTTCTGCACGGTGCTGGTCACGGCGCCACGCTAACCGCGTCCGCCTCGGTGCCGCGCTGCCCGGACGTGTCAGCCGTCCGGGCATGCCCATTCGTCGTGGCCGATGGAGGCTCCCGGGCCCGCCGCCGGATCCCGAGCATGGGCGGAAAGCGGTCCGCGGTCGGCGTGACCGGTGGATCGGCCGCACCCGAGAGGCGGAGCGATGGCAGAGAGTTCAGGCGACGGCCGACGTTTTGGGCGTACGCCCGACCGGCCACGTGGTGCCCGGCACTGGGCCGCTGAGCAGGAGGTGATCGGACCCGGCCTGCAGGCGGTCATGCTCTGGGCGCAGTTGTGCGTCGAGTCCGCCGCCGGCGCGGTCCTGGTCGACGTGGACGGCAACGAGATCATCGACTTCCAGGGGGCCGGCGGGGTCAACTCGATCGGCCACGCCAACCCGCGCCTGATCGCCGCCCTCACCGCCGAGCTGGCCACCGCGCCGGCCGGCGCGTTCGGGTCGGCCGGCCGCCGGGCGATGGCCGAGTCGCTGCGCGGGTTCCTGCCGCCGCCGCTGGACCGGATCCAGCTCTACAGCGGCGGCACCGAGGCGGTGGAAGCGGCACTGCGGCTGGCCAAGTCGGTCACCGGCAAGCACGAGTTCCTGTCGTTCTGGGGCGGCTTCCACGGCAAGACGCTGGGCAGCCTGGCGCTCACCGCGGGGGCGCGGACCGGCCTCGGCCCGCTGCCCTCCGGCTATTTCAGCGCACCGTACGCCAACTGCTACCACTGCCCGCTGAAGATGACGTTCCCGAGCTGCGGCTACGCCTGCGTCGAGACCGTGCGGGACACCATCAAGGAGAACTCCACCGGCTCACTGGCGGCGCTCGTCGTCGAGCCGGTGCAGGGCCGGTCGGGCAACGTGGTGCCGCCACCGGGTTACCTGACCGCGCTGGCCTCGGTCGCCGGCGAGTTCGACGCATTGCTGATCGTCGACGAGATGATGACCGGGTTCGGCCGTACCGGTGAACCGTTCGCCTTCATGCGCGACGAGGTGACGCCGGACATCCTCACCGTCGGCAAGGGGATGGGCGCCGGATACCCCGTCACCGGGGTGATCTCCACAGCGGATCTGATGGCCGCCAGCCCCTTCTCCGACCCGAGCGCGAGCTCGTCCAGCTTCGGCGCGTTCCCGCTGGCCTGCCGGGCGGTCGCCACCACCACCGACGTGCTCGTCGACGAGGATCTGCCCAGCCGTGTGGGCAAGCTTGGCACCGAGATGCTGGCCGCGCTGGAGCCGCTCGTCGACGAGTCCCCGCTCGTCGGCGACGTCCGGGGCGCCGGGTTCGCGATCGGCATCGAGATGGTCGCCGACAAGCGGTCCCGCCGGCCGCTGGACAAGGACACCTTCCGGAAGACGTTCCTGGCGTTGGTCGACGCCGGGGTGCTGGTGATGACCGGGGGCACCACGCTGCGCCTCTACCCACCGCTGAACGTGGACGCGGAGCTGGCCGAGCAGGCCGTCGAGATCATCCGCCGCGTCCTGATCGACGGCGCGGCGCCCCAGCACCTCGAGGAGGTACCGGCATGAGGATCGCCGTCATCGGTTTCGGCACCGCCGGGGAAGGGCGGCTGCACGCCTACCGTGCGGTCACCGCCGGCCGGGTCGTCGCGGTGCTCGACCCGTCGCCGGAGCGGCGGGCCCGGGCCCGGCAGCTCGACCCCGGCGTGGCCACCTACCCCACGCTGGCCGAGCTGCTCGCCGCCCAGCCGGTGGACGCCGTCGACATCTGCACCCCACCGAACCACCACGTCGAGCTGGAACGCGAGGCGCTCGCCGCCGGTCTGCACGTGATCTGCGAGAAGCCGGTCGCGGTACGCACCGACGAGGCACTCGACCTGATCGACCTGGCCCGGGACCGGGGCCTGCTGCTCTACCCCGCCCACAACTACGGCTTCTCGCCGATGATGCGGGTGCTCACCGGCGCGGTCGCCGGCGGACGGCTCGGCGGCCCGTTGCGGGCCCGGTTCCGGATCGCCCGCGACTCGCACGCGCGCGGGGTGCCCGGATGGCAACCGGACTGGCGCCGGGACATCTCGGTGGCCCGGGGCGGGATCATGCTCGACCACGGGACGCACTGCGCGTACATGGCCACCCAGCTCTTCGGCGAGGCGCCCCGGACGGTCTCCTGCGTCGCGCAGTGGGCGGACGGCGACGCCGCCGGCGGGATGGACGTGGCCGCCCGGCTGGACCTGGAGTTCGGCGACGGCGGGACCTGCGAGATCGATCTGAGCTGGGTCAGTGACACCCGGTCGAACCGCTACCTGGTCAGCGGCCCGGACGGTGCCGCCGACGTGCACGACGGGATGGCCGAGGTGCGTACGGCGGACGGGCTGGAACGCACCGACCTGGCCCCGCCGAACCGGGACCAGACCCACCAGGAGTGGTTCCCCGGCATGTTCGCCGACTTCGCCGGCCTGGTCGCCGCGGGCACCGGCTGGGACCGGCCGATGCGGGAGGCCGTCACCACGACGGCGCTGATCGAGGCGGCCTACCGGTCGGCGACCCGCGGTGGGGAGCCGGTCGTGCCGGCCGGTCTGTCGGCCGCGGAAGCGCGGTGACGGCCGGCGAGATCCGGCTCAGCGTGGCGATCATGCACCACCCGCGCCGGCGGGAGCGCATCCCACCGCTGGTGCGCGACTGCGCCCCGCTGACCGCCCGGGTGGTCACCGATCCGGACCCGGACGGGGTGCCCAGCCCGTTGCGTACCGCCAAGGTGGCCTGGCGCGCCGTCGCCGACGGCGCCACCCACCATCTGGTGCTGCAGGACGACATCCGGCTGATCCGGAGCTTCGCCACCCAGGTCCACCGCGCGATCGCGGCCCGCCCGGAACACGGCATCTCGCTCTACTCGCACTGGGACAGCCCGCAGAACTCGTACCTGGTCCGTCGCGCGGTGATCGCCGGCTGGCCGTTCGCGCCGCTGTCGCTGTTCGAGTGGACCCCCACCCAGGGGTTCGTCCTGCCGGTGCGGGTGGCCCGGGAACTGGCCGACTACCTGGCCGGCATCCCGGACGACGTCAAGGACGACGACGAGATGGTGGTGATGTTCTGCCGGGAGGCCGGCATCCCGGTCGTCGGGACCGTGCCGCACCTGGTCGACCACCGGTTCGACCCGACGATCGTCGGGCATCCGGGCCGGTTCCACGCCACCGTCTTCCTGCCGGCGCCGGTCCTGTCGCCGACGTACTGGCAGTTCAGCGCGAGCGCCGAGGAGGCCCTGGCACGGCGGTGCCGCTCCGACGAGAAGCTGCCCTACACCGTGCAGCTGCACCGCAGCCGGTGCCTGTTGCGGCCGCTGCGCCCCGGCACCGGGGAACCCGTCGAGCACGGTTTCGGCTGGTACTGGGCCGATCACTGCGGTCTGGTCGGGCTGACCGTGAACCAGGTGGTGGACGGGTTCGACCGCCTGCTCGGGGTCACCGGCCTGCCCTCGGGCCTGCAGTGGCGACTAGCCCTTGAGGTGTGGGCGGCCGGTTACCTGCTCGGTGCGGACGCGGTGACAGTCCGCCGTGGCGAGGCGGACGGGGTCTGGCCTCCGGCAGCCGTCGGTGCCGGGCTCGCCCAGGCCGCGATGACCAGTTGGATCACCTCCGGCCTGGCCGAGCCGGACGCCGCCGGCCTGACCGTGGAACGACGGGCGGCGCTGGTCGCCATCGGCCTGGCCGGGGTGGCGCAGGGCTGGCTCGGCGGCTGGCAGGAGACGCCGTGACCGCCTGGCATACCTGTTCGGCTACCCCAACCGCCCGCTCGATCGAGCCTTCTGCACATGCCGGATCCGGCGCGACGCTGGGTCCGGCACGTCACCGACCCGCGGGGAGCGCCTGATGCCCGACCACGAAACGTTCGTCGACCTGCTGCAGGAGCGTGCCGCCGTCCACCCGGAGCGACCGGCGCTGATCTTCGACGCGGACCCCGGATCGGGCGACGCCGAGGTGCGCACGGTGTCGTGGGCCGACCTGGCCGCCCGGGCCCGGCAGATCGCCGTGCTGCTCGCCGACACCGTCCGCCCCGGTGACCGGGTGCTCGTGCTGAACGAGCCCGGCACCGCCTTCGCCGAGAACTTCCTCGGCGTCCAGCACGCCGGTGCGATCCCGGTCCCGGCCCCGCTGCCGGACGGATATCGCCGGCAACGGGACCGGCTCGCCGGCATCGCGCACAACGCCCAGGTGGCCGCGGTGGTCACCGACGCCGCGGCTCTCGACGCGGTCCGCGACTGGGCGGCCGAGTGCGGGCTGTCCGACGTACCGTGCCTGGCCTTCGACGACGTCCCCCTGGAACGGGCGACGGCATGGCGGCGGCCGGCCGTCGACGGGTCCACCATCGCCTTCCTGCAGTACACCTCCGGCTCCACCAGCGACCCCAAGGGCGTCGTGGTGGACCACGCGAACCTGCTGCCCAACCTGCGGGCGTTCAACGAGATCCTCGGTGGCGGCGAGGGCGTCCGCGTCGGCGGATGGCTGCCCATGTACCACGACTTCGGCCTGATCGGGCAGTTGCTGGCCCCGCTCTCGCGGGGCGGTTGCAGCGTCGGGATGTCGGCCACGACGTTCCTCAAGCGCCCCGGCACCTGGCTCCGGCTGATCGACCGGCACGACATCGAGATCTCCCCGGCACCGAACTTCGCGTACGACCTGTGCACCCGGCGGATCACCGACGAGCAGATCGCCGGCGTCGACCTGTCCCGCTGGAAGCGCGCGGTGAACGGCTCGGAACCGGTGCAGGCGGCCACCCTGGCCGCGTTCGGCAGCCGATTCGCCGCCGCCGGGCTGCGGCCGGACGCCATGTGCCCCGGGTACGGCCTGGCCGAGATCACGCTCAGCGTCAGCGGCGCCACCATCGGCCGCCCGCCGGTGGTGCTCACCGTCGACGCCGAGGAACTGGAACGGAACATCGTGACACCGGTCGGAGCCGGTCACCCGGAGCCGGTGCGGGAACTGGTCAGCAGCGGCGAGTCCACCCCGGAGTTCGACATCAGGATCGTCGACCCCGCCACCCGGCTGCCGCAACCGCCCGACCGGATCGGCGAGATCTGGCTGCGCGGCACCAGCGTGGCGCGGGGCTACTGGGCCAACCCGGAGGCGACCCGGGAGGTGTTCGGCAACGAGCTGGCCGACGGCGAGGGCGGCTTCCTGCGTACCGGGGACCTGGGCCTGCTGCGCGACGGCCAGCTCTACGTGACCGGCCGGATCAAGGAACTGCTGATCGTCAACGGCCGCAACCTGTACCCGCACGACATCGAGGTGACGGTGCGCGCCGTGGACGAGAGCCTGTCCCGGGGTGTCGGTGCCGCCTTCACCGTCGAGGTGCCGCACGAGGAACTGGTGGTGGTGCAGGAGTGCCGGGCCCGGTCCCTCGACCCGGCGGCCCGCGCCGCCGTGGTCACCGCCGTCCGCCACGTGCTGTCCCGGGAGTTCGGGACCGGCGCGGTCAGCGTGGTGCTGGTCCGCCCCGGCACGGTGCCGCGCACCACCAGCGGCAAGATCCAGCGCGGCCTGGCCCGGATGCTGTTCCTGACCGGTGCCCTCGGCGCCGAGCACGAGGAACTCACCGACGGCGTGCGGGCCGCACGCCGGACCGGCGACCCGGTGCGGGCCTGAGATGGCCGCGCCCACACTGCCCCTGGCCGCTGCCGTGGCCCGGCACCTCGACGAGCGGCTGGGCGATCCGGACGACGCCGACGTCGTCTTCAACCACGCCCGGGTCGCCGCCGCGGACGAGAGCGAGTCGTTCCCGGCGGAGATCTGCGCGCACCTGGACCGGCTCGGCCTGCCGGCGCACTACGTCCCGGCCGCGTACGGCGGTGAACTGCGCGGCTTCGACACCCTGGTCCAGGTTCTGCGGGTGGTCGCGCGCCGGGATCTGACCACGGCCATCGGACACGGCAAGACGTTCCTCGGCGCGGCCTCGGTCTGGGCCCGGTCGCCACGCGACGAGGCGGACCTGGCGCAGGCCCGCGCGCTCGCCGGCACGGTCCTGGCCGGGGTGCCCGTCTGCTGGGCGCTCACCGAACCGGGTCACGGCAGCGACCTGCTCGGCGGCGAGGTCGCGGCGGTCCGGAGCGACGGCGGGTACCGGGTGACCGGAACGAAATGGCTGATCAACAACGCCACCCGGGCGGGTGTGGTGTGCCTGCTGGCGCGGACCGACCCGGACGGCGGGCCACGTGGGTTCACCGTGCTGCTCGCGGACAAGCGGGAGCTTCCCGCGCGCTCGTACCGGTGCCTGCCCGGGGAACCGACCCACGGCATCCGGGGCGCCGACATCAGCGGGATCGCCCTCGACGACGCGTGGGTGCCGGAGACGGCGCTGGTCGGTGCGCGTGGCGCCGGGCTGGAGACGGTGCTGCGCGCCCTGCAACTGACGCGTACCACCTGCGCCGCGCTGTCGCTCGGTGCCGCCGACCACGCGCTGGCGCTGGTCCGGCGATACCTGACCGACCGCCGGCTGTACGGGCGGCGGCTGGCCGACGTGCCGTACCTGCGGCGCGGGGTGGGCCGGCTGCACACCATGCTGTTCCTGGCCGAGGCGGTGACCGCCCTGGTCAGCCGGGCGGCGACGGCGGAGACCGAGGAACTGGGCGTGCTCGCCCCGGTGCTCAAGGCCTTCGTGCCGGCGCTCACCGACGAACTGATCGGTGGGTGCGGTGAGCAGCTCGGCGCCCGTGCGTTCCTGACCGGCATCCCGGACTACGGACGCTTCCAGAAGGTGGAGCGGGACCACCGGATCGTCGGGATCTTCGACGGCAGCACCCCGGTCAACCGCAACGCGCTGATCAACCAGTTCCCGCAACTGGCGCGGGGCTGGCCCGGCGACCCGGTGGACGTGGCCCGGCTGCGGTCGCTGGCCGACCTGCGGGTGCCGGTGCCCGAACTGGACCCGGACCGGATCTCGCTGGCAGCCGGACGCGGGTGCCTGCCGTTGCGCGGGCTGGCCGCGGCGGTACCGGCCGTCCGCGCGGCCGGCGGCCCGGCGGCCCGGGCCGAGGCGCTCCTGGCCGCGACCGAGCTGCTGCACACCGAACTCGCCGGGTACCGCCCACGGCCGCACGACGTGGCACCCGCCGCCTACGACCTGGCCCACCGGTACGAGCTGTGCGTGGCCGGCGCGAGCGCGGTGCACCTGTGGCTGCACAACCACGAGCACGCCGGGGCCGACCCGCTGTGGGCGGACGGGCTGTGGCTCGACGCGGCGCTGACCTGGGTGCTGCACCGCCTCGGCGCCGCGCCGGACCATCCCGAGAGCTACGACCGGGTGTACGCGTCCCTCGCCCCGGACCGTCGCCCCTCGGTGCTCGACCTCGACGGCGCCGGGGAGGCGTGATGACCACGGTGCGGGATCTGGAGAGTCGCTTCGGTGATCCGTGGGATCCGGCGAACCCCCTCGGGAACCGGGCCGTGCTGGCGGCCGACGAGCGGCAGGAGATGTTCGCCGACGGTGAGCTGGCGCTCGACGACTTCGGACTCAACGCCGAGTTCGTACCGGTCGCCCACGGCGGCCGGATGAGCGGCCTGGACCGGCTGATCCGGACGATGCGCTCGGTGTTCCGGCGGGACCCCTGCCTGGGCCTCGGTTACGGCGCCAGCTCGTTCATCGCCTCGGTAAACGTGTGGGCCGGCGGCGACGAGGCCCAGCAGCGACGGCTGGCGGAGCTGCTGCTCTCCGGCCGTCGGGTGGCGTCCGTCTACCACGAGCTGGCACACGGCAACGACTTCGCCCGGGTGGACTTCCGGGCCGACCCGGGGCGGCCTGGCGAACTGCTGCTCACCGGCCGCAAGGAGGTGGTCACCAACGCGCAGCGGTGCAGCGCGATGGTGATCTTCAGTCGTACCTCGGACGCGGCCGGTGGCCGCAGCCACACCCAGTTGTTCGTGGAGAAGGACGTGCTGCCGCCGGGCGCGCTGCGGTATCTGCCACGGTTCCCCAGCAGCGGGATGCGCGGGGTGCAGCTCGGCGGGATCGAGCTGGACCGGTGCCCGGTCGACGCGGGCGTGGCACTCGGGCCGCTCGGCTCGGCCATGGAGGTCGCGCTGCGCTCGTTCCAGCTCACCCGGACCGGGCTGCCGGCGATGACGCTGGGCGTGCTGGACACCGGCCTGCGCGCGGTGCTGCGGTTCGGCGAGGACCGGTGGCTGCGCGGACGGCCGGTGGGCGCCATGCCGGTGGTCCGTACCGCACTGGCCGAGGCGTTCACGGATCTGCTGATCGCCGACTGCCTGTCCACCACAGTCGCCCGCGCCGTGCACCTGCTGCCCGAGGACACCAACGCGTACGCCTCGGCCGTCAAGTACGTCGTGTCCGGCCGGTCCATCCGCGCCATGACCCGGCTCGGTGAGCTGCTCGGCGCGCAGAGCTACCTGCGCACCGGCGAGTACGGCATCTTCCAGAAGTTGCAGCGCGACCTGGCGCCGGCGGGATTCGGGCACGCGGCCCGGGTCGCCTGCCTGGCCACCGTCCTCCCTCAGCTCCCCCGGCTGGCCCGGCGCTCCTGGACGACCGGCCAGGAGCCACCGCCCGCCCTGTACGACCTGGACGCCGATCTCCCGGCCCTGCCGTTCGACCGGCTGCGGATCGCCTCGACGGCCGACCCGCTCACGGCGCAGTTGCTCGCCGCCGCCGAGGCGATGCCGGCCGGCGACGAGCGGCTGCGCGGACTGGTCCGGCGCTTCACCGCCGAGCTGGCCCGGCTGCGTGCGGCGGCGCTCGGCCTCCGCCCGGCGGACCTGGCGATCGGCGGCGACCCGGCGGCCCTCGACCTGACCGCCCGCTACACCACGGTGCTGACCGCCGCCACCTGCCTGAACCTCTGGCTGGCCGAGCAGCGCCACCCGGGGACCTTCCTGGCCGACCCGGCCTGGGTGACGGCGGCCCTGCTGCGGCTGGCCGACGAGCTGGACGGCACGTCCCGGTCGCTGCCGGCCGCGCTGGCCGGCCCGATCCACGCGGAGCTCGCCCGCCGGTACGCCGCCGGCCGGGCCTTCGACCTGTCCGACGGCGTGCTGCCCGACCTTCCAAGGAGCCGGAATTGACCATCTTGCCGAACCACCGGGCCGCCGGACAGCTCCGTCCGTGGCTGCGGGACCGCGTCGCCGACTTCACCAACCGGGATCCGGCCACCATCGACACCGCCACGCCCCTGGCCGACCTGGGCCTCGACTCGGTGTACGCGCTCGCGCTCTGCGGTGAGATCGAGGACCACCTCGGGATGCCCCTGGAACCGACGATCGTGTGGGACCACCCGAGCATCGACGCGCTCACCGAGTACCTGTCCGGCCTGCCGCTGGACGCCGGGACGTGACCGCCCTCGAAGCGGTCTCCGCCTACCTGCCGCCGGAACGGGTGCCGATCGAGTCGCTGGCCGGTGAGCTGGGGCTGACCGACACCCAGGTCCGGATGTTCCGCCGGTACTACGGGCTGGCCGAGGTGCTGCGGGAACCGACCGGCACGATCACCGACCTGATGCTCAACGCCGCGGCGAAACTGTCCGAGCTGCGCGGCCGCGAGTCCCAGGTCCGGTACGTGGTGCAGGCCCGGACCCTGCAGGCGATCGCGCCGTACCCCGAGGATCCGCTGCACGACGTGGTGCGGGCCCTCGGCCTGCGGCACGCGCGGGCCTTCGCGGTCACCCAGCACGCCTGCGCGTCCGGGCTGCTCGCCGTCGAGATGGCCGGCCGGCTGCTCGCCGAGGACGGCGAGCCCGGCGCGCTGGCCCTGGTCTTCGTCGGTGAGAAGGCGTTCACCCCGTCGGCCCGGATGATCCCGGGCACGGCGCTGATGGGGGAGGGCTGCGCCGCCGTCCTGGTCGGCACGGGCCGGCGCGACCGGCTGCTGTCGTACGCCTCGGCCATGCACGGCGAGTTCAACGCCGGGCTGTCCCTGACCGCGGCGATGTCCCTGGAGTTCCAGCAACGCTATCCGGACGCGCTCGCCGAGGTGATCCTCGCGGCGGTGGCGCGCGCCGGGATCACCGTCGCCGACCTGGACGTGGTGTTGCCGCACAACGTGAACCGGGTGTCCTGGGTGCGGGTGGCGCGCAAGGTCGGGATCCCGGTGGAGCGCCTGTTCCTGGACAACATGCCGGTCACCGGCCACTGCTTCTGCGCCGACTCCTTCCTCAACTATGTCGCGGCCCGCGAACTGGGCCGGCTTCGGCCCGGCGACCGCTACCTGATGGCCGCGGTCGGGCTGGGGTCGACCTTCGCCGCCGCGGTCTTCGAGCACTGATAGGACGCTATGACGACGACACGGGAACCCTTCGTCAGACGGCTGCGGACGGCGTTGCTGGGCACCGACGAGACCCCCCTGGTGTTCCTCGGCAACTTCGAGGTCGAGCAGCGGTGGGGCGGTGACGAGCCGGGCCTGCCCCGCATCGCGCTGACCGCGGGTGACGCGATGGTGAACCGGATGGACGAGTTCGCCCTGCTGCTGGCCGGTCCGGACGACTACGTGGTGCTCAAGGACCGGCCGGACCCGGAGCACCTGGCCCATCTGGAGACGCTCGGGGCGGCCCTGCCGCATGTGCTGACCACCGACCGCCAGGATCCGCACCGCACGGTGACCCAGGACGCGCTGGACAGCCCGGCTCTGCTGGCCCGGTTGTCCGCCCTGGCCGGGGCCGCCGCGATCGTCCCGCACGGGGTCTCCGCCGACGAGGAGGCGCTGGCCGCGCTGACCGGTGTCACGCTGGCCGGGTCGCCGGCGGCGGTCTGCAAGGCCGTCAACGGCAAGATCTACAGCCGGCGGATCGCCAGCGAGCTGGGGCTGCGCCAGTCCACGGGCTGGATCTGCGAGACCGTCGAGGAACTGGACGAGGCGGTCGAACACGCCCGCGCTCTGCTCGCTGCGGGGCGGCCGGTGGTGCTCAAGGACTCGTACGGGGTGTCCGGCAAGGGCCTGCTGCTGATCCGGGACGCGGCGCGGCTGGACCAGATCCACCGGACGCTGCGCCGCCGGGCCGACCGTTCCGGCGATCGGCGGCTGGCGCTGCTGGTGGAGGAGTGGGTCGCCAAGACAGTCGATCTCAACTACCAGTTCACCGTGTTCCGCGACGGCGGGGTGCACTTCGACTTCGTCAAGGAGGCGGTCACCGCCAACGGCGTACACAAGGGTCACCGGATGCCGGCCGGGCTGACCGCACGGCAGCTCGAGGTAGTGACGCACAGCGCCGCGGTGCTCGGCGCCCGGCTGGCCCGCGACGGCTACCACGGCGTGGTCGGGGTGGACGCGATGCTCGACCCGGAGGGCGGCGTCTACCCGGTCGTGGAGATCAACGCGCGGCACAACATGTCGACCTACCAGGTCGGTCTCCAGGAACACCTGGTGCCGGCGGGCTGGTACGCGCTGGCCCGGCAGTACCCGCTGCGCCTGGCACGGCCGCTGCGCTTCGGTGAGGTCCGCGACGGGCTCGGCCCGTGGCTGCTGAGCGCCGCCGGTGGGGCCGGGATGGTGGTGCAGAACTTCTCGACGGTGAACGCCCTGGTGCGGGAGGGCGCGGGAGCTGCGGACGGCCGGCTGTACGGCCTGCTGACCGCGCGGACGGCCGACGAGCTGACGGCGATGGACGCCGAGATCGCGGGCCGCCTGGCGGCCGTGGCGGAAGGAACACGACGGTGACCGGAGAAGTGACGATCCAGGGCGTGGCCATGTCCGAACTGGCCGAGCGGTTCGGCACGCCCCTCTACGTGTACGACGGGGACAGCCTGCGCGGGCAGTACCTGGGCCTGCGTGAGCGGCTGCACCCGGCGATGGAGATCTTCTACTCGCTGAAGGCCAACCCGAACGTGGCCGTCTGCGCGCTGCTCGGCGCGCAGGGCGCCCGGGCGGAGGTGTCGTCGATGGTGGAGCTGCGTACCGCACTCGCCGCCGGGGTGGCCCCGGGCGACATCATCTTCCTCGGCCCCGGCAAGAGCCGCGCCGAACTCGAGGCGTGTCTGTCCGAGGGCGTCTTCGCGCTGGTCTGCGAGTCGTTCGGGGAACTGGCGACGATCGACGAGCTGGCCCGGGAGCGGGGCGTCATCGCACCGGTGATGCTTCGGGTCAACCCGAGCTTCGCGGTCAAGGGCTCCGGCCTCACCATGGGCGGCAAACCGCGCCAGTTCGGGATCGACGAGCAGCAGCTCTTCGACGAGGCCGACCTGGTCAAGAACCATCCCGGGGTACGCGTCCTGGGCGTGCACGCCTACCTGGGCACCCGCATCCTCGATCCCGAGGTGGTCGCCGAGAACGCCCGCCGGATCATCGACCTGGCCGAGCGGCTCGCCGAGCGGCTGGACTTCGTGCTGGAGGCCGTCGACGTGGGCGGTGGCCTCGGGGTGGCCTACTTCCCCGGCGAACCGGACCTCGACCCGGCTGCGGTCGCCGGCCTGCTCAACCCGGTGGTCGAGACGTTCCACGCCGCGCACCCCGGGGCCCGGCTGCTGCTGGAACTCGGCCGGTACCTGGCCGCGCCGTGCGGCACCTACGTCACCCGGGTGCGGTACGTGAAGAGTTCGATGGGGGAGCGTTTCGCGGTCACCGACGGCGGCACGAACCACCACATGGCGGCCGTCGGCATCGGCTCCTACGTGAAGCGCAACTTCCCGATGCGGCTGCTCAACCGGGCCGGCACGGACGCCGGCCCCTGGAACGTCACCGGCCCGCTGTGCACGCCGAACGACACCGTCGGCCGCAACGTGGAACTGCCCGAGCTGCGGCCGGGCGACCTGGTCGGCGTGCTGCGCTCCGGCGCGTACGGCCCGAGCGCCTCACCGGTGCTCTTCCTCAGCCACGGCCACCCGGCCGAGGTGCTGGTGGACGGCGGCCGGGCCCGCCTGGTCCGCCGCCGCGACACCGTCGAGGACCTGCTCGGCCCGCAGATCCTCGACTGACAACCCATCCCGACCGGCATACAGGAGGCCCGCCATGACCATGGCTTCGGAAGCCACAGTCGACCGCGCCGCGGTCGTCGACCACATGATCGACGCCGTCGTCGCGGTGCTGAACCGCGACTCGGTCCAGGTGACCGAGCAGACCCGGCTGATGGACGAACTCGGGCTGGACTCGACGAACGTCCTCGAACTGCTCATGCACATCGAGGACCGGCTGAACGTCGTGATCGACTCGGACACGCTGGAGCAACACCACTTCGAGTCGGTCGCCACGCTCGCCGACTACGTCATCGAGCAGGGCCTGGCCTGACGCCGATGTTCCTGTCCATCGCCCCGGCCGCGTCGGTCCGTACCGGCCGGCTCCGGCCGACTCAGGTGATCGCCCGCCGGTTCGACCCCGATCCGGAGCCGTACCGGGGCGATCCGTTGCTCGAGGAATACCTGTCGGACATGACCGAGCTGTACGGTCGTCGCTTCGACCGGGATCGGCACGCGGCGGCAGCCCGGAACTCGTTCACCGGGATGGCGGACCGCCTGGTGCGCGGCCTCGACCTCGCGGTGCCGGTGGATCTGATCGCCATCGCGCACTCCACTCCGGACGGCGACCCGCGCCGGGTCACCGCCTGCTACCTCAACGAGCTGGTGCAGGGCGACCCGCTCGCCTTCGCGGTGTCCGACCAGGGACCGGCGGCGACGTTCACCGCCCTGCGGCTGCTCGGAACCTACTCCGGCGACTTCCCCGGCTGCCGGGCGTTGCTGCTGATCCTGGAACAGACGACGATCCCGTACGAGGTGGTCGGGCCCCGGTATCCGGTTCCCGGCCACGACGTCGGGGTGGCGGTGCTGCTCGAACCGGCCGGCTCGGACGGGACCACGGTGCACCAGCGCCCGGACGTGTCGCCGGCGGCAGCCGGGACGCTGCTCGACGAGCTGGTGCCGGCGGACGCCGTCCTGATCACCGGTCCCGGCCTGACCGCGTGCGGCCAGGCGGTTGCGGCGCCCGGGCTGGGTGCTGCCGGTGTCTGGGCCGAGTTCGCCCGTCAACGGGCGGGCACCGCCGGGCCGATCGCGGTGGCGGACCACGACCCGGTCTCGGGCACCCTCTGCGTGGCGGTCTTCGCCGGCTCGGACCCGGAGGTGCGGTCGTGATCGCCGAGGAGGCCCGCCGCGGCGCCCGGACCGGCGGGCTCACCGCCACGCTCACCGCGATGCACGCCACGCTGGCGGACCGGGTTCTGCCGTGCGGCCCGACCGGGTGCTGCGTGCTGCCCGAGCCGGCGCTGCACGACGCCGGCCGGGTCTGGACCGGGGACACCGTCGCCGCCCTGGACCCGGCCGCCGTGGAGCGGCTCGGCACTGTCGAGACGCCGGACGGCCGGCTGGCGGCCGTCCGCTACCGGGGCGCACCCGGGCCGGCCGGCGCGCCGGCGCCCTGGCCGGACTGGCTGGCCGCGCTGGCCGGGCTTCGGCTCGGGCTCTCCGAGGCCCTGCTCGACGTGACAGTCGCCCACCTCGGTGACCGCCGCGTCGGCGACACCCCGCTGCTGCTGCAACAGATGATCAAGGGTGCTCTGGCGGACGCCGTCACCGAGCAGATCGAGATCAAGGTCCGGCTCACCGGTACGCCGCCACCGGCCGGATCCCTGGCCTGGCTGCATCGGCAGATCACCACTGCCGACCGGATGCTGCTGCGCCTGCTCGGAGCCAGCGGGTTCACCGCGGACGGACCGGGCGCTGTGGTCGACGCCTCGGAGTTGCTGGCCGACGCCTGGATCGGTGGAGAGGAGTGGACGCCGTGATCGAACTGGACGACCGGCTCACCGCCGCCCGGGCGCACGCCCGGGACTGGGCGCGCGACCTGCGCTCGACGGCACTGGAACTGGACCGTGACCCGGACACCGTGTACCGGTGCCTGGACAACCCGGCCGTACGGCATCTGTCCACCATGCTCATCCCGGCGCCGTGGCTGCCGGACCGGACGCTCATCGGCGGGTACCGGTTCGACGGCATGACGGCGATGGAGCGGGTGGTGTTCGCCGAGGAGATCGCCGCCGGGGACGCCGGCATGATGCTCGCGTCCCCCGGCGCCTCGCTGTCCGGGGTGCTCGTCGACCTGCTCGCCGACCGGGACCAGAAGGAGTGGTTCTACGGCCGGCTGCTGGCCGCGCCGACGTGGACCTTCTTCGCGCTGACCGAGCCCGACCACGGCTCGGACGCAGGCGCGATGGGTACGAGACTGGACCCCGACGGCGAGGGCGGCCTGCTGCTGCGGGGCGCCAAGCGCTACATCGGCAACGGCGCCCGGGCCCAGGTCGGCGTCGTCTTCGCCCGGGACCGGCCCGGTCCGCTCGGCGCCACCGCGGTGCTCGTCGAGGCCGGCGCGCCCGGCTTCAAGGCCGAGCCGATCCCGACGATCGGCCTGCGCGGTGCCCAGCTCAGCGCGATCACCCTGGACGGCGTGCCGGTCCCGGAGGACCGGGTGCTCGGCCGCCACCTCAGCCCCACCCGGCGCGGCGTGTGGAGCGGCGTGCAGATGTTCAACCGTCTCCGGCCGGGCGTGGCGGCGATCGCACTGGGCATCGCCCGGTCCGCGCACGACTACGTCACCGAGCAGCGCGGTTCGCTGTCCAAGGCCGACCGGCTGCGCTGGGAGCGGACCGGCCGGCGGATCGACGGCGTACGGCAGCTCATCTGGCGGGCCGCCTCGATCGTGGACGCCCAGCCCGCCAACGGCCACCTGGCCTCGGCGGCGAAGGCCCGGGCGGCCCGGCTGGCCGAGGAGGTGACGCTGGAGGCGCTGGAGTACTTCGGCCCCGGCGCGCGGCTCACGCAGCCGATGCTGGACAAGCTGATCCGCGACGCCCGGGGCGTCGAATTCATGGAAGGCACCGGCAACATCCAGCGACTCAACACCTTCCAGGGCCTCGTCCAGGGCAAACTCGACCGTGACTGAGCCGGGCGGCGTCGACGTCTGGACCGTCCACCTGGACCGCGACGTCGACGCCGCCCGCTGGCTCGGCGCGGCCGAACTGCGGCGTGCTGCGGACATCGGCGATCCGGACGGGCGCCGGCGCTTCGTCGCGGCGCACGCCGCCCTGAACGGGATCCTCGCCGGGCGGCTGGACCTGCGGCCCACCGCGCTGCCGCTGCGCCGCGAGCCGCTCGGGCGGCCGTACCTGCCGGGCGGCTCGCTGCATTTCAGCCTCGCGCACGCCGGGGAACGGGCGGTGATCGCGCTCGCCGGCCGTGAGGTCGGCGTGGACCTGGACCGCCCCCGGCCCGGGCTGGATCCGCGGCGGATGGCCGCACGCTTCTTCACCCCCGCGGAGGCCGCGCTGGTGGCGGCCGCCGGTACCGGGGCCTACGCCGCGTACCTGCGGTTGTGGACCCGCAAGGAGGCGTGCGTCAAGGCCGCCGGCGCGCGCCTGGCGCTCGGGCTGCGGCTGCCGGTCCCCGGCGCGGCGAGCGGTGCGGTGGTCCGAGATCCGTCCGGCCGGCTGCCCGGCGCCTACTTCCTGCGGGACCTGCCCGACCACGGGGCCTTCCGCGGTGCCGTGGCGCTGGCCGGAGCGGATCCCGCGGTCTGCCACCACCACGAGTTCCGGGGCGATCTGAGGCGGGGACCGTGACGGACGACGACGGGGGAGCCGGACTCCGGCTCCCCCGTCACCTGCCGGTCAGCGTTCGACCTCACCGCGGATGAAGCGCTCGACGGCGTCCCGGGCGGCGGCGTCGTCGTACTGCTCGGGCGGCGACTTCATGAAGTACGAGGAGGCGGAGAGGATGGGTCCGCCGATCCCCCGGTCCATGGCGATCCGGGTCGCCCGGACCGCGTCGATGATCACGCCGGCCGAGTTGGGCGAGTCCCAGAGTTCGAGCTTGTACTCCAGTTGCAGCGGCACGTCGCCGAACGCCCGCCCTTCCAGGCGGACCAGGGCGTACTTGCGGTCCTCCAGGAACGGCACGTAGTCGCTGGGGCCGATGTGCACGTCGCCGGCGGCCATCTCGTGAGGCACCTGCGAGGTGACGGCCCGGGTCTTGGACAGCTTCTTCGACGCCAGCCGGCGACGCTCCAGCATGTTCATGAAGTCCATGTTGCCGCCGAAGTTCAGCTGGTAGGTGCGCTCCAGCCGGACCCCGCGGTCCTCGAAGAGCTTCGCCAGCACCCGGTGGGTGATGGTGGCGCCCACCTGCGACTTGATGTCGTCGCCGATGATCGGCACGCCGGCCTCGGTGAACCGGGCCGCCCACACCGGGTCCGAGGCGATGAACACCGGCAGCGCGTTGACGAACCCCACGCCCGCCTCCAGCGCGCACCGGGCGTAGAACCGGTCGGCCTCCTCCGAGCCCACCGGCAGGTACGACACGAGGACGTCGGCCCCGGAGTCGCGCAGTGCGCGAACCACGTCGACGGCCTGCTCGTCGGACTCCTCGATCATCTCCCGGTAGTACTCGCCGAGACCGTCGAGCGTCGGGCCACGCCGCACGACGACCCCGGACGGGGGCACGTCGCAGATCTTGATGGTGTTGTTGCCACTCGCGACGATGGCCTCGGACAGGTCCCGGCCCACCTTCTTCGCGTCCACGTCGAAAGCGGCGACGAAATCGATGTCGCCGACGTGGTAGTCGCCGAAGGCGACGTGCATGAGGCCGGGAACGGTGTCGGTCGTCCTCGCGTCCCGGTAGTACTCGACGCCTTGCACCAGCGACGCGGCACAGTTGCCGACCCCGGCTATGGCGACGCGGACTGCGCCCACGTGGTGCCTCCTTCTCTCTGCGGCAGAACTCGATTCAACCGATCCGCTCGTCCCGGTCTCCACCTCGATGTCCTGAACAGGACATCGACGGCGGTCCGAGCGCGTGCGTACGCCCCGGACGGCCGCCGGGGCCGCATACTGGGGACCGCCGCGCGTTGAGGAGCCGATCGTGCCGTTGTCCATGCCTCTTCCGGCCACCGTCCGGACGCGGGCACGACCCGCGCGGCTGCCCCGAAACGCCACGCTCTGGCTGGACGGGCTGATCGCGGTGGCCGTGTTCGTCGGCACCGCCCTGCCGGTGACGTTCTCCGAGGACGGCGAGGTCTGGCACATCCTGGTGGCCGCCGGCGCGTCGCTACCGCTGATCTGGCGCCGGCGGGCTCCACTGCTCACCACGGTGACGGTGGGCCTGGCGATCAGCGTCCTCGGGCTCTCGCACCAGATGCCGCCGCTGCCGTTCGGGCCGCTCGTCGCGACGTACACGTTCGCGTCGCTGAGCCCGTCCCCCTGGCGGCAGGTCGCGATCGGGGTGCAGGCCGTGGGCGTGGTCGTCTCACTCGTGGTCCCGGGCGAGAACGCCGCCACCTTCGGGTACGTCGGGATGGCGTACGTGGCGGCGTACAGCATGGGGATCGCCTCCCGCGGACGCGGCGACCGGATCGCGGTGCTCGAGGAACGCGCCGCCCGCCAGGAGGAGGAACGAGCCGCAGCCGCCGCGCGCGACCGCAACCGGATCGCCCGCGAGGTGCACGACATCGTGGCGCACACCGTCGCGATCATGGTGGTCCAGGCGGAGGCCGGGCCGGTGGTGGCCCGCAGCGACCCGGCTCGGGCCGAGAAGACCTTCGAGGTGATCGCCGAGAGCGGCCGGTCCGCCATCGCCCAGCTCCGGCGGTCGCTGGCCGCGCTGCGCTCGGCGGAGGGCGAGGAGCCGCCGGCCCCGGTCCCGGGGGTGGGTGACGTACCGCGACTGCTCGGCGAGGCGCGCCGGGGCGGCCTGGAGGCGGCGCTGCGCTGGCGCGGGCAGCAGCGGCCCCTGCCCGCCGATGTGGACGCCACGGTCTTCCGGGTGGTGCAGGAGGCGCTGACGAACACCATCCGGCACGCGCGGGCGTCGATGGTGGACGTGCTGATCGAGTTCAACCCGCTCGAAATCCGGGTCACGGTGACCGACGACGGCATCGGTGCGGTGGATGTCGGCGGCGGATACGGAATGATGGGCATGCGGGAGCGGGTCACCGCCTGCGGTGGTGAGCTGTGCGTCGGATCAGGTCCCGACGGCGGCGGCTTCACTGTGCGCGCCGTCCTGCCCACCGAGTGAGCTGCTACGAATCGAGGGGTGGCGCCCCATGGTGCGCATCGTGGTCGTCGACGACCAGGATCTGGTCCGAGGTGGCTTCGCCATGATCCTCGACGCGGAGCCGGACCTGACTGTGGTGGGCGAGGCGGCGGACGGCCTGGAGGCCCTGCGGGTGGTGGCCGAGAAGAAGCCGGACGTGGTGGTCATGGACATCCGGATGGAGGGCCCGATCGACGGCATCGAGGCCACCCGCCGGATCTGCGCCACCACCGACGCGCGGGTGCTCATCCTCACCACGTTCGACGTCGACGAGCACGTGCACGACGCGTTGCGGGCCGGCGCGAACGGTTTCCTGCTCAAGACCATGCGCCGGGCCGAGCTGGTCGAGGCGGTACGGGTCATCGCCAAGGGCGAGGCGCTGCTCGCCCCGACGGTGACCCGGCGGGTGATCGCCGACCTGCTGCGACGGCCCCAGGGCGCGATCCGCCCGCCGGCCCGGCTGGACGAGCTGACCGGGCGGGAACGGGAGATCCTGTGCCTGGTCGCTCGTGGGCTCTCCAACGCCGAGATCGCCGCCCGGCTGACGGTGAGCGACCACACCGTCAAGACCCACGTCAGCAACGTGCTGGCCAAGCTGGGCCTGCGGGACCGGGTGCAGGCGGTGGTCTTCTCCTACGAGGCCGGGCTGATCAGTCCCGGTGAGGATCTCGACTGAGCGCTCTCCCTCGCTCGGGTGAGACCGGATTTGGCTCTCGGCGGCGATCTGCCGGAGGGCCCGCTTCACCAGGATGAGATCACATCGGTCTTTCCGTCCTGAGGAGCTGTGTGATGATCCGTGCCGTTACGCGTTTCGCTCGCCGGCGTCCTGCCGTCGTGCTCGTCATCTGGCTGGTGATCGCAGCGGCCGGCTTCACTGTCGGAAACGGCGTCTTCGCCCGGATGACGACAAGCGTCGGCGCCATCGCCGGCAGCGAGTCGCAGCAGGGCGCGCAGGCGCTCGGTGACGCCAAGCTCGCGCCACCGGTGATCAACGCGGTCATCTCCGGCGGCTCGGTCACCGACCCCGCGTTCCGTACGAAGGTCTCCGCCGCGCTCACCGAGCTGCGCGCCGTCGACGGCGTGCTGGCCGTGACCGACCCGTTCGGTCCCCAGGCTCCGGTCGCCACCGACGGCGCGGCGGTCCTGGTGAACGTGGAACTGGCGCACCAGGGCGACCTGCTGGCCGACAAGGTACGGACGCAGCTGACCGGGATCGACGGTACGACGGCTGTGGTCTCCGGCGGCCCGCTCACCGACCGCGAGTTCAACGACCAGGCCACCTCGGACACCAGGCGGGCCGAGATCGTCTCCGCGCCGTTGCTGCTGCTCCTGTTGCTGCTGGTCTTCATGTCGCTGATCGCGGCCGGGCTGCCGCTGCTGATCGCCCTCGTCGGTGTCGGCGGAACCTTCACCACGCTGCTGGTGATGAGCTTCTTCACCGATGTGTCGATCTATTCGATCCAGGTCACCACGATGCTCGCCATCGGTCTCGGCGTCGACTACGCGCTGCTCATGGTCAGCCGGTTCCGGGAGGAACGGGCGCTGACCGAGGACGCGGAGGAGGCGCTCGTGCGGGCCTCCGAACGCGCCGGGCGGACCATCGTCTTCTCCGGCCTTACCATCGCGGTCAGCCTGGCCAGCCTGGTGGTCTTCGCCGATCCGTTCCTGCGGTCGATCGGCGTGGCCGGCGCCGCCGTGGTGCTGATCGACATGCTCGCCGCGATCACCCTGCTTCCCGCGCTGCTCCAGCTGCTGCGTAACCGGATCAAGCCGGTCCGGGCCCGGAAGGAGCGCGGCCGGTCGTTCGCCGCGGTCGCCCGTGGGGTGCAGAAGATGCCGGTGCTCACGCTGCTGGTGGTGCTCGTCGGCCTGCTCGTGGCCGGCCTGTCCGCGACCAACCTGCGGCTGGACACCAGTAACCCGAAGTCACTGCCGGCCGACAGTGCCACCCGCCAGCTCACCGAGGAACTGCGCGAGCACTTCCCGGCACTCGCCGGCCCGAGCGCGATCACGATCGTCGCCCGGACCTCGGCGGACGATCCCGACCTGGCCGAGTTCCGGCAGCGGGTCGCCGCGGTGCCCGGTGTCTCGGTGGTGAACCCGGGTCGCAGCGGCGGCGGGCTGGCCGTTCTGCAGGCCACCCCGGAGAACCCGACGAGCGATCCGGACACCGCCCGGGCGGTACGCGACATCCGTGACCTGGACGCACCCTTCACGGTGCAGGTCACCGGCGACGCGGCCCGTCTGGTCGACTACCAGCAGGAGCTGCGCGACCGCCTCCCGATCGCCGGCGGCATCGTCCTGCTGGCGACGTTCGTCCTGCTGCTGGCGTTCACCCGGTCGGTGCTGATCCCGCTGAAGGCCGTGCTCACCAACCTGCTCAGCCTGTTCGCCGCACTCGGTGTGGTGGTCTGGGTGTTCCAGGAGGGGCACCTGGTCGGCCTGCTCGGCGGTGAGCGGCTCGACGGCATCGACCTGACCGTGCCGGTGGTCGTCGCGGCGATCGCGTTCGGGCTCTCCACCGACTACGAGGTCTTCGTCCTGTCCCGGATCCGTGAGCGCCGATTCGCCGGCGCGGCCCCGGACCAGGCGGTGCGGGAGGGCCTGCAGCGAAGCGGCGGCATCGTGACCGCTGCCGCCCTGCTCCTCGCGGTCACCTTCGCCGGTTTCATGACCGGGGGCTTCGCCCCGATCAAGGAGGTCGGCCTGGGTCTGGTGCTGGCCGTCCTGATCGACGCGGTGATCGTCCGGATGCTGCTGGTCCCGGCGACGATGGCGATTCTCGGACGCGCCGCGTGGTGGGCGCCTCGCTTCCTGGGTGGCCGGCCGCCGGTCCCCTCCGCTCCGGACGCCGGCGACGCGCAGCCGGAGCTGACGGCCACCGCCCAGGGCTGAGAGACCGGGGCGGGGCAGACCCCCGCTGCCCCGCCCCGGTCGATCGGATCGTTCAGTGCGGGGCCACCACGCCGCGCAGACCGGCGGCCTCGCCCACCTCGGAGAGGAGCAGATCGGTGTCGAGCAGCCGCACCAGCAGCCGGTCCACTCCGGCCAGGACCGCACGGATGAGGTCGGGGGGCAGCAGGGTGGTGTCCGCGAGCAGCGTCCAGCGCAGGTGCCCGGGGGTGTCGAGCACGTCGCCGACCTCCATGAAGAACGAGCTGCCGGCCGGCCGGCGCTCGGTCCACCGGAAGCTCGGCTCGGCCAGGACCCGCCGCACCACGTCACTGTCGAGCGGTGCGGTGACGGGCGGCGTCTCCGGTGCGCCGCGCATGTCGTTGAAGAAGCATCGGATCTCCGGCTCGGTGCCGCGTTCCCGGATCACCTCGGCCAGCGCCGCCCACCCGTCCACCGGATCGAAGCGGCCGTGCCGGAAGGCCCGCACGGCAGTGCCCCAACAGTGCCGGACCAGGTCGGAGAAGGCCGGCCCGGTCAGGTCGACGACGGCCGGCATGTGCTGCGTCAGCGTGCCGATCGAGGCCCGCTGTGCGGTGGTGGTGCGGTTTCCGACGACCAGCAGCAATCCGCACCGGTCGGTCTCGGCGACCACGCCCAGCAGGGCGGCGGTCACCGCGAGCGCGACGGTGGCGGTGCTGGTGCGGTACCGGTCGGCGAGCAGCCCCAGCACCGGCGCCGAGATCGGCGAGTCCAGGACACCGCGCCAGAACCGGGGTTCGGCCGGTGCCACCGGCCGGAGCGCGGCGAAGTTGTCGAGCGGGACCGCGTTCAGTTGCCGGCGCAGGTGGGCCACGGCGGCGGCGCTGACCGTACGGCCCCGGGGGGAACGCTCGAAGGCGGCGAGGTCGGCGGGATGAACCAGTTCCGGAGTCGCCGGATCGGGGCGCCCCGCCGCCCGGCAGGCCAGCATCTCGGCCAGCACCCGTGCCGCCAGGCGGCTGCTCTGCAGATCGGCGGCCAGATGAGCGATGCAGAGCACCAGAGCCCGTGGCACACCCCGGTGCACGCAGACCAGGACGCGCATCGGCAGATCCCGATCGTGGTCGAACGGTGTCGCCTGGAGTTGCTCGTCCAGTTCCCGGGCGGTCGCTGTGAACCGCTCGGCCGGACCGTCGCCGGAGAAGACCCCGACCGGGATGCTGCCGCTGTCCAGCACCTCCTGGACCAGCCGGCCGTCCCGTCGCGGGAACCGCGTACGCAGTGCCTCGAATCGGCCGGCCAGCGCGCCCACAGCGGCGCACACCATGGCCAGGTCCACGCCCTCGGGGATCAGCACGGGCACGGTGACGTTGTAGGCGGTGCCCGGCGGCATCCGCCGGATGTCGCGCTCCACGAGCACCTGACCCCACGTCAGGTGCTCGACGATCGCCCGCGAACCGGTGAAGTGGGCCGGCTGCCAGCGCACCTCGGCGGTCAGGCCGGGCACGATGCGTATCCGTCCAGCGTGTGGACCGCCGCGTCCCGGCGGTTCTCCAGGTACCGCTCGTTCCATCGGCCCGGCCCGGCGTCGGACGCGTGCGGGCCGAGGAACCGGGCGGTGACCGAGGCGCGGAAGGCGGTCCAGGTGGCCGCCGGGCTGACCAGCCGGCTGGCGGCCGGTACGGTCCGCGCCGGCCCCGGCGGCAGGCCGCTGCCGGCGCACACGGCGTCGGCCCAGCTCTCCTGCTCGTCGAGGGCGGCCAGGACGGCGTCGAACGGCAGGCCACGCAGCTCGGTGACGGCCACCGCGCGGCTGCGGAAGCCGGTCGCCGACACCGGGCCGAACCGCTCGATCGCGATCGCCACCGGCAGCATCGCGCGCGGCGCGAACCACTCGCAGCCGAGCACTGTCAGCGTGGGCAGGCCGCCGGTGTCGAGGTCGTCCGCGGCGACGATCCGCCACTCCGCGAAGGGCAACGCGACGCCCGCGTCCCGGAAGGTGACCGCGTCGGCGCCGCAGTCCGGGCAGGTCATGATCCGGACCGCCATCGGGGGTGCGGGCGGGCGGATCACCCCCGGCGGCTGATCGGCCGGAACGAGGAAGTGCGCCGCCACCTCGCGGAGCGCCATCCGTTCGACCACGGTGCCCAGGGCCGGGTCAGGAGTCGTGGCAGGCGTGGTCATGTCGGATGTCCTCTCCACTGGCGTCGGCCGGAACGCCGGCCGTGACGAAGGTGTCAGGGCTCCGGCGGTGCAGGCCGAGAGCGACAGCGGCCACGCCGAGGTCGATGAGCGCGGCCCGGCCGGCGGCGCCGAGGGCCGTGCCGTCCGGGGCGGTCAGGCCGGAGTCCACCCAGGTCGACACGGCCGAACGGATCCGGGCGGGGTGGGCGGGGCCGAGTGGGACGGGCAGGTCACGGCGTACCGCGGCGGCCTCCAGCCCGAGCAGGTAGCCGGCGGCCCAGATCTCCAGGGCGGCCCGCGCCTGCGGTCGCGGCCCCGGCCGGCTGTCCAGGTACGCGGCCAGCGCGGTCGTCACCTCCTCCGCGCCGATCCCGAGCAGGTCGCACCAGTCCGCCCAGTACCAGCAGAACTCGTTGCCGCCGGGCTCACCGGTGTGCGGCCGGAGCAGCCGGATCAGGCAGCGCGAGTCCTTGACCTGCACGACGTACTCGTCGTGGGACTGGTAGCGGGACCGCGACGCCAGGGTCGCGTCGATCCGGGGGTCGAGTTCCCAGTGCGTGCCGGACGGCACCGGCGGCGCCCACACGGTGGCATGGTGCCGGCCGCCGTGCCCGGCGATCAGGGTCGGCAGCCCGCGGTTGTCGACCAGGTGCGGCACCGTCGCCAGCATCGGCACCCCGCGTTCCCGGCAGTATCGGGCGATCATCTGGTCGTCGTCGGTGACCTCGTCGGGGATCGGCGCCAGGTAGGCGGCCAGGTCCGCGGCCACGTCGGCCGGCAGCAGGAACGCCAGCGCCGGGATCCACTCCATCGGGGACAGCGCCGCCCACGGCGACCCGGCGACCGCGGCCAGCCGGCACAGGAAGCTGTTCTGCGGGCTGCTCCAGTCGGTGTAGAGGGCGATGCCGTGTGCCGGGCGGCACGCGATGGCGGCCAGCACGTGCGCGGCGAAGTCGTCGCAGACCCGGGCGTCGTCCTGTAGGACGAGGTGGTGCGTGGCGCCCTCGGCGATCGAGGCCCAGGCGACCTTCGCGGTCCGCAACGGGCTGCGCGCGGCGTCGGGGTCCGGGTCGTGCACGATGCGCGCCTCCAGCGGGCGGCACGCCTCGACGAGCACGTCCAGGGCGACGTCGCGAGCCGGATGGTGCATGATCGTGACGCTCAGGCGAACGTCCCGCGCCCGCCACTCGGGGCGGTTCACCGGGCGTCCGCCCGGCTGGTCCGGCGGACGTGCCGCCACGTGAGCAGCGGGACGAGCAGCATGCCGCAGGCGTTGAGCACCGCGATCGTCCAGTAGAGGGCCGACGGATCCTGCTGGGTCCGGGCCAGCGCGCTGCCGACGACGACCATGCCCCCGAAGTACGGCACGTTCAGCAGCAGCGCGATCAGGCCCCCGCCGACCTGTTCGAGAAGGAGCAGCGTCATCACGTTCAGGCCCAGACCGATGTAGGTCAGGCCGACGATCCCCAGGAACCGTGCGGTCTCCGACGCGACAGCCGGGTCACCTGCCAGCAGCGCGGCCAGGGGCTCCCGGCCCAACCAGATCGCGGCCGCGAGCACCGCGTACACGGCGGCGGTCAGGCGCAGTCCGGCCGCGAACACCGCCGGCCCTTCGCCGGGCCGCCCCGCGCCCCGCAGCTGGTTGAGCACGATCGCGGTCGCCGAACCGAGCGCCGAGGCGGGCACGATGAGCAGGTTCTGCAGCGCGCCGGCCGCCGAGTATCCGGACACCACGTCCGGCCCGAACGGGCTGAGCGCCCACAGCAGGCCCGCGTTCGCCACGGCCATCACCACGAACGACACGGTGACCGGCAGCCCGGTACCGGTCAGTCGCCCGATCGCCTCCGGCCGCCAGGTCAGCGGCCCGCTCGCCGTCCAGAGTCCGCAGCGGTACACCTGCACCATGCCGACGGTCAGCGCGGCCACGCCGCCGATCGCGATCGCGACGGGAAGCGCGTACACGCCGAGGTCGGTGCCGAAGCCCAGGACCGCGACGCCGCCCACCTCCAGGACCGCGCCGGTCAGCACCACGGCCGCCGCGGAGCCCGGCCGGCCGTAACCGCGCAGGCTCGACGAGAGCAGCACGGTCGGGAAGAAGATCAGGTTGGCCAGGCAGGCCCAGCGGGTGAAGGCGACGAATTCCCCCACCGACGCGTCCGGGACGTTCAGCAGCGCCGCCAGCCAGGGTGCCGCCAGGATCAGTACGAGGCTGACGGTGCCCCAGACGGCCACGCCGACGCGGGCCATGCTGGCGGCGACCGGGAGGACGTCCCTGGCCCGGCCGGCGCCGCGGCTCACCGACGCGGAGACCTGGTTGCTCACGTCGAAGCCCACCTGGAGGGCGGCGAAGAGCAGCGCCAACGGCACGTAGAGGGAGCGCACGTACATCGCCTCGACGCTGATCCGGGCCATCAGCGCGATCACCACCACCGGCACCAGGACACCGGCCGTCTCGCCGAGTGCGATCGTGGCGGCGAGGCGGCGGATCCGGGCGGCGCCGTCCCAGACGATCGTGGTCGGTGCTTCGGTGGTGCTCACGACGGTGCCACCGCCGCCGAGCCGGTAGTCGGACGTTCGGGCATGACCCACCCCCATGTCGGGCTCGCGGAGACGCACCGACCATAGATACGCGCGAATCAGGCCCACAAGCTGCCCAAAGGGCTATGCCCAGGAGGTGTCCGGTCGGCCTACAACCGTTCCGGGGTACGGATGCCGAGCAGGTCCAGGCCCTGCCGCAGGACCCGCCCGGTCAGCTCGCACAACACCAGCCGGCTGTCCCGTAGCGGACCCTCGGCCCGCAGCACCGGGCAGCGTTCGTAGAACGCGCTGAACGCGACCGCCAGCCGGTGCAGGTAGGCGGTCAGCCGGTGGAACTCCAGGGTGCCGGCCACCTCATCGACCACCGCGGCGAAGCCGACCAGCTCGATGGCGAGCGCCCGCTCGGCCGGCTCGGCGAGCGAGACGTCCGCGTCCGGCCGCGCCGCCGCGCCGGCCCGCCGGAAGATCGACCGGACCCGGGAGTACGCGTACTGGAGGTACGGCGCCGTGTTCCCGTCCAGCGACAGCATCCGCTCCCAGTCCAGCACGTAGTCCTTGTGCCGGTCGCCGGACAGGTCGGCGTACTTGATCGCGCCGATGCCCACCGCGCGCCCCACAGCGGCGGCCTCCGCCTCGCCGAGCTCCGGATTGCGTTTCCGGGCCAGCGCGGTGGCCCGTTCCACCGCCTCGGTGAGCAGCCCGACCAGCTTCACCGACCCGCCGGCCCGGCTGCGCAGCATCCGCCCGTCCGGGCCGAGGATCGAGCCGAACCCGACGTGCTCGGCCCGTGCCGGCGCGGCCAGCCAGCCGGCCTGCGCGCCGACCGCGAACACCATCTCGAAGTGCCGCCGCTGCGGCAGCCCGACCACGTAGAGCAGCCGGGTCGCGCCGAGCGTGCCGGTCCGGTGCCGCAGCGCGGCCAGGTCGGTGGCCGGGTAGCCGTACCCGCCGTCGGACTTGCGCACGATCAGCGGCAACGGCTCGCCGTCCCGGCCCACGGAACCGGGCGGGAACACGCAGTCCGCGCCGTCGCTGCGCCGCAGCAGCCCGAGCCGGTCCAGCTCGTCAACGGTCGGCGCGAGCTGGTCGTGGTAGCTGCTCTCGCCCCGGAAGTCGTCGCCGGTCAGCGTCACGTCGAGCAGGTCGTACACGGTCAGGAAGTAGCTCTCCGACTGCGTCACCAGCAGCCGCCACAGCCGCAGCGTCGCCGGGTCACCGCCCTGCAACGCCACCACCCGCTGCCGCGACCGCTCCCGGAACGCCTCGTCGTCGTCGAACTTCACCCGCGCCGCCTTGTAGAACCCGTCCAGGTCACCCATGGACAGCTCCTGCGCCGCGCCGGCCCCGCCCAGGTCGAGCAGGTGCTCGATCAACATGCCGAACGGTGTGCCCCAGTCGCCGAGGTGGTTGGCGCGCAGCACCCGGTGCCCGAGCCACTCCAACGTTCGTGCCGCCGCGTCCCCGATCACCGTCGACCGCAGGTGTCCGACGTGCATCTCCTTCGCCACGTTCGGCCCCGAGTAGTCGACCACCACCGTCTCCGGCTCGGCCACCACGGGCACGCCGAGCCGCGGGTCGGCGGCCAGCGCGGAGACCATTCCGCCGAGCGCGTGCCCGGCCACCGTGAGGTTCAGGAAACCCGGACCGGACACCTCGACTGCCGTGCAGACGTCGGCCAGCCCCGCGCGCTCCCGTACCTCCGCGGCGATGTCCCGCGGCGGACGGCCGAGCCGCCGGGCCAGGCCCAGCGCCGCGTCGGACTGGAAGTCCGCGTGCTGCGAGCGCCGCACGGCCGGGTCCACCGGCACGCCGGCGACCGCCGCGAACGCCGGCGCCAGCCGGTCGGTGAGCAACCTTTCAAGATTCATGAGTACGCCGATCTCGCTGTGGATCCGCCGCGCGGATCACCTGACGGGAACGCGACGGCGGAGCGAGGGCGATCGATGACGACCGGCGGCTCGATCCGCCGGTCGCAGGAGGGGAAGGCTCAGCGCAGGCGGTCGCGGGACCGCCGGCGTCGCAGCGCGCCGAGCCGGACGTCGGAGGACGTCATCGGGTACGCGTGCGAGCTGGCCATGTCGGCAGCGTAACCGGCCGGTCCGGGGTCGGCGCAAGCGCGTACCCCGGACCGGCTCGTCGTCAGGCCGAGGTGGCGACGGCCTTGCGGTAGCGCTCGGCCCGGCGCCGCACCTGGGTGTACGCGCTGCTCAGGCCCATCGCCCGGCGGACCTCGACGAGCGTGCGGCGCACCTGCTCGCGGGTCCGTTCGGTGCCGGTGACGATCAGCTCGTCGACCAGGCCGGGCTGCGCCTCGAAGCGGGCCCGGCGCTCCCGGATCGGGTCCAGGAACCGGTTGAGCGCGGTCGCCAGCGCCTCCTTCACCTCGACGTCACCGACCCGGCCGGCCCGGTAGCGGGCCTTGAAGTCCGCCACCCGCGCCCGGTCCGGGTTGAAGATGTCGTGGTACTCGAAGACCGGGTTCCCCTCGACCGTGCCGGGCACGTCGGCGCGGACCCGGTTCGGGTCGGTGTACATCCCCATCACCTTGCGGCGCACCGTCGCCGCGTCGTCGGAGAGCGCGATCGCGTTCCCCTTGCTCTTGCTCATCTTCCCGGCGCCGTCGGTCCCCACCAGCGTGGGCGTCTCCGACATGATCATGTCGGGTACCGGGAAGACCTCGCCGTAGAGGTGGTTGAACCGCCGGGCGATCTCCCGCGTCACCTCGACGTGCGCGGCGTTGTCCTTCCCGACCGGCACGACCTGCCCCTTGACGCAGAGGATGTCGGCGGCCTGGAGGACCGGGTAGCCGAGCAGGCCGTACGGCATCTCGTCCTTGCCGGCGTCCCGGGTCATCTCCTTCAGCGACGGCACCCGTTCCAGCCGGGGCACCGTGATGAGGTTCTGGAACAGCGTGTTCAGGTCGCCGACCTCGGGGATCGCCGACTGGAGGTAGAACGTCGCCCGTTCCGGCTCCACCCCGGCAGCCAGGATGTCGGTGACCATCTCGCGGGCGTTGTGCGCGACCTGCTCGATGTCCGCGCGGCTGTTGCGCGTGGTGAGCATGTGCAGGTCCGCGATGATGAAGAAGCTCTCGTAGCGCTGGTGCAACCGCACCCGGTTGGCGATGCTGCCCACGTAGTGGCCGAGGTGCAGCCGGCCGGTCGGGCGGTCGCCGGTGAGCATGCGTGCAGAGGACATGGTCGTACGCCTTTCGTGCCGTTCGATGACGGGGAGACGCGACCCGGGTGTCACCCAGGTCGGTGGAGCGGGCTCGTCAGAACGAGCGCCGCCATCGCCCGCCGGCGCGGAAACGGAGTCCGCCGGCACGGAGTACGTCGAGGATCTGCTCCCGGCCGTCGACAGCGTGGCCCCGGAGACCGCTACGGGTCTCCGGGAGGCAGCTGCGCGACCGGACCATGACTGACACGGTAACCGCTCACCGGCCTGCGCCGCTGCCTCCTGCCACGCTTACTACTGTCGATAGCTCTCCGTGTAGTAGCTGCCGACCTGCTCCCGGTACTCCGGGTGCGCGAAGTGGTCCGCGTCGAACGCCGGCGACTCCTTCACCTGCTCCCGGGTGCGGTCCACGTGGACGACGCGGTCCAGGTGATCGACCTGCGCCACCGTGCCGGCCGGCAGCAGCACCTTCTTGCCGAAGATCCACGGACCGGTGTCCACCACCAGGTACCGCGCGTCCGCGTCCTCGCTCGTCTCGTCGATGGAGCCGATCCGGCCGTCCGTCGCCTCCACCCGGTAGCCGGTGAGGTCGATCGGCGTACCCGGGCCGGGGGCGTCCGGGCCGTCGTCCGCCTCGCCGGTGCGCTGTTCCGGCACGTCCCCGGGCCGGGTCTGGTCGTACCCACCGGCCAGGGCGGACGGATCCCGCCACGTCCACGGGTTGAACGGCTGCATTGGTGGCACCTCCGTCGAATCGGCTCGGCGGAATCAGTGCCCCAGCGGCGGGAACGGAAACGCCTGCCGCGCCGACCGCTGGCCTGACCTGGGCGGACGGCGCGCTGGCATACTGGCCGACCATGGTCCTGTCACGTGGTTGGTCGCTGTTCCTGGTCGCCGTCGGAGTCTGGACGTGGGCGATCTGGCCGAGGTTCGCGGTCGCCATCTGGAACGACGAGCGCGCCTGGTCGGCCGGCGTCGTCGGCGAGGGCAGCCCGACGAGCTTCCTCTGGGTGCACGCCCTGCTGATCGCGGCGTCCCTGGCCATCGGCACGACTGTGGGCGTCCTGGGCATCCGCGCCTACCGCGCCGCCCTCGCCGCCCGCCGCCCGCGAACTCCTTGATCGTGAGCGCTGCGGACGGGTGTGACGCGCGCCGCTACCCCTCGATTTGACGTTCAAACCCGCAGACGCGTAACTTTCTCTCTGCCAGCGCGGAACGGGGCAAACGGGACGAAAGCCCGGGAGTACCGAACAGCGCTGGTACCGGGTCCGACCGAGACTGAGGTCTTGCGAGGACACGGTCCGGGCGAGGCCCGCCGAAACGCCGCAGGGCGGATTTGGCGGAGCGGAACCGACCGGGTAAGGTTGTCGACCGGCAGGGCACCGGGCGAGCTAGCGGGAAACCGCAGCGGCCGGCCTGCCAAATCCGATGATCATCGCAGTGGGTGACTGCTGCGCGTGCTCAGCGGCGCCGACCCGTACGAAGCATGACAGACCGGGACACACGGTTTGACACGGCAGAGACGGTGAGGTAACGTAGTAAAAGTGCCCGGCGCGAGAGCGGCGGGTGGTTGAACGAAATGCCCCGGCTGGGGTTCCACGGTTGTGGGGCTTCTGGTTGGTGTGTGGTTGTTCTTTGAGAACTCAACAGGGTGCTTGTAAAGCCAGTGCCAATTGTTTTATACCCCGGATTGGTCAGGCCTTTTGGTTTGGAGGCGTTAATAGGGGGCCCTTCCTTACGCGCGGGCCACATGGMGTGGGGCTGTGGGTTGTGGGTTGGTTGTTTGTTGAGAATTGCACAGTGGACGCGAGCATCTTTGTGGTCAAGTTGTCAAGGGCGAACGGTGGATGCCTTGGCACCAGGAGCCGATGAAGGACGTGGGAGGCCGCGATAGGCCTGGGGGAGCTGTCAACCGAGCTGTGATCCCAGGGTGTCCGAATGGGGAAACCCGGCATCAGTCATGTGATGTCACCCGCACCTGAACACATAGGGTGTGTGGGGGGAACGCGGGGAAGTGAAACATCTCAGTACCCGTAGGAAGAGAAAACAAATAGTGATTCCGTGAGTAGTGGCGAGCGAAAGCGGATTGAGGCTAAACCGGCGGCGTGTGATACCTGTCAGGGGTTGCGTCGTCGGGGTTGTGGGACCCCGCTGAGTGTGCTGACACGCACTCGAGGAGTTACAAAGCTAGTGGCTAGTCGAACAGTCTGGAATGGCTGACCGTAGACGGTGATAGTCCGGTAGGTGAAAGTTGCTGGTCTTCTGTGGGTGTTCCCGAGTAGCGGCGGACTCCTGAAATCTGCCGTGAATCTGCCAGGACCACCTGGTAAGCCTAAATACTTCCTGGTGACCGATAGCGGACGAGTACCGTGAGGGAATGGTGAAAAGTACCCCGGGAGGGGAGTGAAATAGTACCTGAAACCGTTCGCCTACAATCCGTCGGAGCCTTGCGGGGTGACGGCGTGCCTTTTGAAGAATGAGCCTGCGAGTTAGTGGCATGTGGCGAGGTTAACCCGTGTGGGGGAGCCGTAGCGAAAGCGAGTCTGAATAGGGCGTTTTCAGTCGCATGCTCTAGACCCGAAGCGGAGTGATCTAGCCATGGGCAGGCTGAAGCGCGGGTAAGACCGCGTGGAGGGCCGAACCCACCAACGTTGAAAAGTTGGGGGATGACCTGTGGTTAGGGGTGAAAGGCCAATCAAACTCCGTGATAGCTGGTTCTCCCCGAAATGCATTTAGGTGCAGCGTCGCGTGTTTCTTGCCGGAGGTAGAGCACTGGATGGTCTAGGGGGCCCACAAGCTTACCGAAATCAGCCAAACTCCGAATGCCGGTAAGTGAGAGCGCGGCAGTGAGACTGCGGGGGATAAGCTTCGTAGTCGAGAGGGAAACAGCCCAGATCACCAGCTAAGGCCCCTAAGCGTGTGCTAAGTGGAAAAGGATGTGGGGTCGCATAGACAACCAGGAGGTTGGCTTAGAAGCAGCCACCCTTTAAAGAGTGCGTAATAGCTCACTGGTCAAGTGGTTCCGCGCCGACAATGTAGCGGGGCTCAAGCACACCGCCGAAGCTGTGGCATTCACATATTAACTTCGTGCCTCCTTGATGGGGTATGCAGGTGTGTGGATGGGTAGGGGAGCGTCGTGCCGGGGGTGAAGCAGCGGGGTGACCCAGTTGTGGACGCGGCACGAGTGAGAATGCAGGCATGAGTAGCGAAAGAAGGGTGAGAAACCCTTCCGCCGGATGACCAAGGGTTCCAGGGCCAGGCTAATCCGCCCTGGGTGAGTCGGGACCTAAGGCGAGGCCGAGAGGCGTAGTCGATGGACAACGGGTTGATATTCCCGTACCCGCGAAAGAGCGACCCTGACGAACCTCGTTGTGCTAACCACCCGAACTGCCGGCGGTCTTCGGACCAATGGTGGGGAGCGTGGGAACCTGGCGGGTAGTAGTCAAGCGATGGGGTGACGCAGGAAGGTAGCTGAGCCCGGCCGGTGGTTGTGCCGGGGTAAGCGTGTAGGCCGGCGTGTAGGCAAATCCGCACGCCACATGGGCTGAGACGTGATGCCGAGCCGATTCAGGTGAAGTCAGTGATCCTATGCTGCCGAGAAAAGCCTCTAGCGAGTTCTTAGCGGCCCGTACCCCAAACCGACACAGGTGGTCAGGTAGAGAATACCGAGGCGATCGGGCGAACTGTGGTTAAGGAACTCGGCAAATTGCCCCCGTAACTTAGGGAGAAGGGGGGCCGGAGACGTGAAGCCCCGCGCGGGTGGAGCGTTGTATGGCCGCAGAGAGCAGGGGGAAGCGACTGTTTACTAAAAACACAGGTCCATGCGAAGAAGTAATTCGATGTATATGGACTGACGCCTGCCCGGTGCTGGAACGTTAAGGGGACCTGTTAGCTCTCACGAGCGAAGCGGAGAACTTAAGCGCCAGTAAACGGCGGTGGTAACTATAACCATCCTAAGGTAGCGAAATTCCTTGTCGGGTAAGTTCCGACCTGCACGAATGGCGTAACGACTTCCCCACTGTCTCAACCACAGGCCCGGCGAAATTGCATTACGAGTAAAGATGCTCGTTACGCGCGGCAGGACGGAAAGACCCCGGGACCTTTACTATAGCTTGACATTGGTATCTGAATTAGCTTGTGTAGGATAGGTGGGAGCCGGTGAAGTCCATACGCCAGTATGGGTGGAGGCAATCTTGAAATACCACTCTGGTTGATTTGGGTATCTAACTTCGGACCGTTATCCGGTTCAGGGACAGTGTCTGGTGGGTAGTTTAACTGGGGCGGTTGCCTCCTAAAGGGTAACGGAGGCGCCCAAAGGTTCCCTCAGCCTGGTTGGCAATCAGGTGTTGAGTGCAAGTGCACAAGGGAGCTTGACTGTGAGACTGACAGGTCGAGCAGGGACGAAAGTCGGGACTAGTGATCCGGCACTGGCATGTGGAAGCGGTGTCGCTCAACGGATAAAAGGTACCCCGGGGATAACAGGCTGATCTTCCCCAAGAGTCCATATCGACGGGATGGTTTGGCACCTCGATGTCGGCTCGTCGCATCCTGGGGCTGTAGCAGGTCCCAAGGGTTGGGCTGTTCGCCCATTAAAGCGGTACGCGAGCTGGGTTTAGAACGTCGTGAGACAGTTCGGTCCCTATCCGCCGTGCGCGTAGGATACTTGAGAAGGGCTGTCCCTAGTACGAGAGGACCGGGACGGACGAACCTCTGGTGTGCCAGTTGTCCCGCCAGGGGCACGGCTGGTTAGCTACGTTCGGAAGGGATAACCGCTGAAAGCATCTAAGCGGGAAGCTCGCTTCAAGATGAGGTATCCCACCCACTTTGTGGGGTAAGGCCCCCAGCTAGACGACTGGGTTGATAGGCCGGAAATGTAAGCCCGGTAACGGGTTCAGTTGACCGGTACTAATAGGCCGAGGACTTGACTACCAAGCTGCTACGCGTCCACTGTGCAACTCTGAACAAACGATCACCCACCAGTGGGTTGGTTGACATGTTCATAGAGTTACGGCGGTCATGGCGGAGGGGAAACGCCCGGTAACATTCCGAACCCGGAAGCTAAGCCCTCCAGCGCCGATGGTACTGCACTCGGGAGGGTGTGGGAGAGTAGGACACCGCCGGACAATCTTTCAATTCAGGGCCACCCCTACCGGGGTGGCCCTGAATTGCGTTCTCCCCCGGAATCACCACGCCGGGCCGCCTCCGTCTCGTACCGTCGAGCCGGGACCGTCGACGCACGTCCGCCCGCCGGCTCGGTGGCGCGAAACGTGACGTGCCGTACGCCGGGACCGTGATCGGGTCCGACCGCACGGGGTACAGGAGTGGGCATGGAGATCGGAATCATCGGGTCGGGGCACATCGGGGGCACCCTCACCCGTCGTCTGCGTTCACTCGGTCACGACGTCGCGGTGGCCAACTCCCGCGGGCCACAGAGCCTGTCCGACCTGGCCGCCGAGACCGGCGCCCGGGCGGTGTCGGTGGAGGAGGCCGTGCAGGGCGCCGAGCTGGTGGTCATCGCGATCCCGCTGAAGGCGGTGCCGCAGCTCCCCGCGGCGCTGTTCGACGGCAAGCTCGTGGTCGACGCCAACAACTACTACCCCCAGCGGGACGGCGACATCGCCGAGCTGCTCGACCGTAGCCTCAGCTCCAGCCGCTGGACCGCCGACCACCTCAAGGGCGCCCGGGTGGTGAAGGTCTTCAACAACATCCAGGCCGCGCACCTGATGGACGAGGGCAAGCCGGCGGGCACGGCGGGCCGGATCGCGCTGCCGGTGGCCGGCGACGACGCGGACGCCAAGCGGATCGTCATGGGCCTGGTGGACGAGCTGGGCTTCGACCCGGTCGACGCGGGCACGCTGGACGAGAGCTGGCGGCAGCAGCCGGACACGCCCGTCTACGGCACTGACCGGGACGCCGACGGCGTACGCGAAGGGCTGGCCGCCGCGCGGCCGTGACAAGCATGGAAGAGGCCCCGCCGGATGCGTCCGGCGGGGCCTCTCGGCGTTCGGTGGATCAGTCGTCGCCGCCCGGCGTCGGGGCGCAGATGAAGCGCGGCTCGGCATCGTAGCGCCAGCTGAACTTCTCCCGCTTGAACACCTTGCCGTCCTTCTTGATGACCCGGTACGCGTCCTGGGCGAACCCGACGCTGCCGGTCGCGGCGATGCAGCTCGGCCCCGGCGTCAAGTAGACCGTCTTCGGCTGGGTGATGTTGCGGCGCGGGCCGTACTCGGTCTTCACGCTGTCGTAGATCTTGGTGCTCCAGATCGAGACCGTGATCGAGCTGGACGTGTACGACGTGTCGATCAGGACGCCGTAGGGCGTGTTGTTACGGAACTTGAAGTCGAGCTGCGGCCAGTAGATGGTCGACTCGATCACCGCCGGGTAGCGGCTGAAGTAGAACGAGTGCGGCTTGTGCTCGACGTCCTCCAGCCCGGCGTAGTAGGTGGCGTTGAACAGCGTGGTGGTGAACTGGGAGACGCCACCGCCGACACCCGGCACCAGCTTGCCGCCGACGATCGTCGGCGCGTCCTTGTAGCCCTGGTCGTAGCCGCGTTCGCCGGTGTGCCCGTTGAGCGAGAACGTCTCGCCCGGCTTGACCAGCGCGCCGTCCACGTCCTTCGCGGCGCGGACGATGTTCTGGCTGCGCGGCGACGAGAGACCGCCGGTGAAGTTGGTGGTGAAGCTCGACACCCGCTCCTTGATGCCGAGCTTCGCCAGCTCCGCCTCGGTCAGCTCGGGGGCGGCCGGCTTCAGCTCGGCGGTCACCGTACGGCCCTCGGTCTTCGGGAGCACCGCGAGCAGCGCCGGGCCGAGCGCGGCGGCGTCGACCTGGCGTCCGGCCTTGCTGGGCAGCACCTTCGGCTTGCCGCCGCTGATCGTCAGCCCGGCGTCCCGCGGCTCGACCTCGAGCTTGGTCAGCTGGTCCCCGAGCGCGGTACGCAGCCGCTTGACGTCGACCTTCGGGGTGAGCGTGCCGGCGTCGTCGGCGGAGAAGCGCAGCGAGCGGGCGATGGCAGCGGGCGGGATGGTGACCGAGCCACCGTCGGTGGTGAGCGTGACCGGCGCGGCCACCGCGGGCCGGGCCAGCTCGGCGACGAGGCGGTCCACCTCCTCCCGGGTGGTCGCCGGCCACTTCTCGACGAGCGGCACGGTGACCGGCTCGGCGGCCAGCCACCCGGCCTTCACCACCGCCGTGGCGCCGTCGGTGTCGATCGTCAGCGCGGGCTTCGGGTAGACCGGCTTCGGTGTGGTGCCGGTCCAGATGATCGCCGGCATGGTCATCTCACGCCCCTGCGCGCCCATCACCTTGCGGAGGGCCGCACCCAGCTTGGCCTGGTCGACGGTGACCACCGGCTCGACCGCACGGGAGCCGACGAGCCGGCTCACCGCGTGCGCGTCGGCCTCGGCGGCGGCGGCCACCGTGGCGTCCACGTCGATGGCGAGCCCCACCTCGGACGGCTTCAGCTCGGCCTTGTTCTCACCCACGACGACCGGGAGCGGGGCGTTGAGCGTGTCAGCCCGGCGTTCCAGCTCGGCGCGGAGCGCCTGGGCGGCGTCCGCCTTGCTCCGCCCGCCCAGCTCGGTGCCGAGCACCGTGGTGCCGCGGGGCACGTCGCCGGCGTACGCGTAGGCGCCCAGGCCGACACCGCCGGCGAGCACGGCCGCGACGATCCCCCCGGCCAGCAGCAGCCGGGCCCGTCGCGAGCGTGCGGGCTTGGCCGCGCCGCCTCCGGGTGGTGTGGCGACCGGCTCCATCTCGACGCCGGGCCAGCTCACCGCCGCCACCTTGATGGTGGGACGGTCGTCGGCAGCCGGCATCTTCTCGCCGTACATCGTCACTGCAACCTCGATCGGAAGTACACGCGGGGACCGCTTCCCCCGCGGGAGACACCTACGGTAACCAACGCTCGGGCCCGCCGGGAGGGTCCGGCCCGGCGGTCGTGTCGGGTGACCGCCGGTGTCGCACCGATCACCCGTTTCGGGGCCGTGCCGTGGTGCGGAACATGGCACGGTGAGCTGGTGCGGACACAGGATCGGGTGCCGGCGTACGGCGGCGGATGGCTGGACCGGGCGGCGGCGCGGCGCACCGACGCGGACTGGCTGGCCGAGCGGCTGACCGATCCGGCGAGCGTGGTGCTGCCGCTGTGGCGGGACCGCTGCCTGGCCGACGGGGACGGCCCGGTCCGGCTTACCGGGGAGCGCGCGTCGGCCGTCCGGGCCGCCGCGGGCGAGACCGTCTTCCTCGGGCTCGACGGGGACGCCGCCGTGTTCGCCGCGGATCTGTCCGCGCTGGGCGAGCGGGCGGCCGTGGAGGCGGCCGCCGCGACGCGTGCCGTCGACCTGCGGGCGCTGGCCGGCCGGCTCGACCCGGCCGGGGCGGCCGTTCAGGCGTACGCCAGGGGGTTGCTGTCGTGGCACCGGCAGCAGCGATACTGCGGCGCGTGCGGGGCGGCGGCGGTGGCTGGTGCCGGCGGGCACGTCCGGACCTGTGCCGGCGCGGATTGCGGGCGGCTGCTGTTCCCCCGGATCGAGCCGGCCGTCATCGTGCTCGTCGAGGCGCCCGGCCCGCCGGAGCGCTGCCTGCTGGCCCGGCACGCGGGCGCGGCCGAGGGGGCCTATTCGACGCTCGCCGGGTTCGTCGAGGTCGGTGAGAGCCTGGAGGACGCGGTCCACCGGGAGCTGGCGGAGGAGGCGGGGGTGACAGTCACCGGCGTGACCTACCAGGGGTCGCAGGCGTGGCCGTTCCCGGCCGGTCTGATGGTGGCCTTCCGGGCCGTCGCCACCTCCGAGCAGGTCCGCGTCGACGGGGTGGAGCTGCTGGAGGCGCGCTGGTTCACCCGGGCGGAGCTGCGGGAGCGGATCGCGTCCGGTCGGACGCTGGGCCGGGTGGACTCGATCGATCACCTGTTGCTGGGTGACTGGCTGTCCGCCGACGCGCCGGCACGGCCATCAGCAGTGTCGTGACCGCGGCGGTGGCGAGGGCCGCGACGACGAGACCGCCGACGGTACGCGGGCGCACGATCGCGGCGACTGTCACCAGCGCGGCGGTGCCGAACCACAGCGGCGCCGCCGCCCACCTGACGCCTCCGGCGAGGCGGTCGTTGAGCAGCACGAACGTCACCGCGTAGAGCGCGCCGACGGCGGCGAACAGCGGCGCGTACCGGCCGAGCGCCGTGTAGTCGGGTCCGCCGACGAGCCGGAAGGCCAGCCCGCCGGCGACAGCCGACGCGCCCACCAGGACCAGACCGCAGGCAGCGGTCACCGCGAGCGCGACGGTGCGGCTGCGGCGGTCCCCGCGGGCCAGGCGCGGCAGCGCCAGGACGGCGGCGACCTGCGGCGCCCAGAGCGCGCCCTTGGTCAGGACGGTCCCCACCGAGTACGCCCCGGAGCCCGAGGGCGGCAGCAGTTGCCGGGCCAGCAGCAGGTCGGCGTAGGAGACGACGAGCATCGCCAGCGTCGCGCCGCACCCGGCGGTCACCTGGGCGACGGTCAGGCGCGGGATGGCCGAGGGACGCCGGGGCGTACCGGTGAGCCAGGCCAGCGCCGGTGGCGCCAGCGCGGCGGTGAGCGCACCGATCCCGAGTGCGCCGGTCAGGCCCGCGCCGAGCAGCAGCCCCACGATCACCCCGCCGTAGCGGGCGGCGGCCAGCAGCGCCATCGCGGTGGCGAGCCGCAGGAAGCGCTGACCGCCCTGCAGTTCGCCGAGCGAACGCGACGAGAGCACCACCGAGGCGGTGGTGACCGCCAGCAGCGCCGGTACCACAGTCGGCAGGTCCAGCGCGGCGACCAGGACCGGCGTCGCCACCAGCAGCGCCCCCGCGCAGAGGGCGGCGGTCAGCACGGTGAGCCGCCTGGTGTCGGACGGGCCGTGCCGGGCGTGGTGTACCGCGACCGCGAGTTGCAGGCCGAGCCCCGGCACACCGGCGATGGCGACCAGGCCGAGGGCGGTGGCGAGCGCGCCGAGGTCGTCCGCGTCGAGCTTCCGGGCGGCGAGCACCGGCACCAGGTAGGCCAGGCCGTTCACCAGGACCCCGGCGAGCGTGACGGCGACGCCCGCCGCCCCCAGCCCGGTCCTCCGGCCGCCCGCCGGCTCGGGGCCCGGCCGGACCTCGCTCACGTGATCTCCGAGACGCGGGATGCCGGTCCGCCGTCCGGTCCCGGCGCGGCATCCGGCCCCGGCCGCCCGTCCGAGTCGGGCTCGGTGCGACCGTCCAGATCCGCATCCCGGTCCGGCTCCGGCTCGGCGTCGAGGTCCGGCGCTCGATCAGGATCCGCGCCCGGGTCGATGTGGGCGGTGGGAGCCGCGACGGCCCCGGCGAGGGCGGGGACGGGCGTCGGCTGCCCGGCCGGCTCCGGCACCCGGGGGGCCAGCACGGTCACGGCCGCCGCCGAGGCCGGGCTGATCCGGCGTACGGGTCGTCGGCGGGCGGTCGTGGAGAGCCAGAGCGCACCCAGCGCGGCGACGGTCACGAGTTGCGGCAGCGCGTCGGTGTGCCTGTCGCCCGATTCCAGGTAGATCCATCCGGCGAGCACCACGAGCGCGCCGGGGAGCCACGTCTCGACGGCCCGGGCGATCCTCCTGACCCGCCGGGGGTCACCGGTCCAGGGCAGGCGGCGCGGCCCGGGTACGGCGAGCATGAAGCCCGCCGCGACCAGCAGTGCGCCGAGCAGACCGCTGTGGAGCACGAGCGCGGCGGCGCCGACTGCCAGCAGCGGCAGCGAGCGGGTGAGCCGCCGCCGGGCCGCCGGTGCGACGACGACCGCGCGATCCCCGGCGGGCCGGCGATCGGGCAGCACCGCGAGCAGCACCACCACCGCCAGCAGGACACCGCCGAGCAGCAGACCCATCCGGTACGGGGTGTCCGGCGTGAAGCGCAGCACCACGTCCCCGGAGACCCCGGCGGGAAGGATCCAGCCCTGCTGCCAGCCGTCCACCACGAGCGGGGTGAGCGTCGTGCCGCCGATGGTCGCCTGCCAGCCGGTGTTTGTGTTCTCCCGGACCGCGAGCACCCGGTCGACGGAGTGCTCGGACACCCGTACCCGACGCTCGGTGGCCGACCAGGAACCCACCTCGATGTCGCCGGCGGTGGCCGCCGCGGCGGGCGTCGCGGTCCGTGGCGTCAGTGCGACGCGGGTGGCGGTGGCGAGCGTGCTCGCGGTGGTGACGAGGCGGTGCTCGCCGCTGCCCAGGTCGAGCTGCTCGGGCGTGGTACGGCCGCAGGCGGTGACCGGCATCTCGCGCAGTTCCAGCAGGTCGCGGACGGTGCCGGTGAGCGTGGTGGTGATCCGGGACGAACCGACCTGGAGCGTCGGGCCGGAACCGCAGGCCAGCTTCAGCGGCGTCTCCGGGCGGGGTGCGACAGTGGTCCCGAGGGGCAGCACCGTCACCTCGCCGACGGCGATGGGCAGCGGCTCGGGCAGGCGCAGGCCGTACGGGTCGGTGCTGGTCGCGGACGGCTTGTCGAGGAACTGGATGGTGATGGAGTCGGTCCGCATCGGCGGGTCGAGCGTGAGCACGCCGTCGTTGGTGAGCAGGTTGCTGCGGAACCCGTCGTTGCCGACCACCCGGACGCTGCCGAGCCGGGTGGCGGCGGTCCCCTCCTCGACGGTGAACCGGATCTTGCTGATGACCTGCGGTTCGAGCCAGGTGAGGCGCAGGATCGGCGCCTCGTCGTTGAGCGCCGGTGACCAGGTCGTGGCCGGGTCGCCGTCGAGGACCGCGCCGGGCCGGCCGGCCGGGTCGGGTACCGCCGTCGAGGACGCGGTGACCTGCGGCGCGAGGCGCAACGGCTGGGCGTCGGCGACCAGCTTGTCCAGGGCGGCGTTCAGCTCCGGGCCGGGGGTCGGCCGGGCCCACAGCTTCGCGTCGTACGTCCCGGCCATCGGCAGCGTGAAGGTGCGGTCGATGGTGGAGGCGTCCTCCGAGCCGCGGATCGCGTCGGTGGAGCAGCGCGGCCGGCCGTCGACGGTGAAACAGGCGGGCGTGGACGGGGCCGCCGACACGACCACGCCGGCGGGCTGGTCGGTGGCGGGGGCGGCGGGCAGCTGGAGCGTCCGGCCGGTCTGTACGCCAGGAATCTTGATCTCGGTGATGCCGACCGACTTGTCACCGAACGGGCGCAGGTCGAACGCGGCGTCCACGGAGACCTCGACCTTGCGGGTGGCATGCACGCCGGGCAGCTCGAAGACCATGTGGTCGCCGAACTGCTCGACGGTGCGGCTCTCGTACCCGGCGGTCACGGTGACCGTGGTGGGCAGGGCGTCGGCCTTCAGGTCGAACCACACCTCCACCCGGGTGACCCGGGTCGGGTTCGCCAGGTTCACCTCGATCCACTGCCTGTCGCTGCGCGAGTGTGGCGCCGACCGCCAGGACGTGGCGGTGTTCCCGTCCATCGCCGCGTACGGCTGGTATTCGGGCCGGGTGCCGCCGGTCGCGTCGATCTGGGAGCGGGCGGACGAGGCACGGATCCCGCTGATGCCCTCGAAACGCGCGACCGTCGACCACTCCGGCCCCCAGTCGGGCAGGTAGTCGTGCGCGGGCGCGGACACCGCGAAGGTGTCGTCGGCGGTGAGCGTCTGGGAGGAGTTGTCGCGCAACCGGCCGAACGAGACGTCGCGCCGGCGCAGCCCGTCGGTCATCACGACCCGCCCGCTGGTCTCGCCGGCCTTCACGTCGCCGGCCAGGACCGTGGGCGCGGCGCTGAGCTGGCCCGAGGCGGCCAGCTCGAGCAGCGACTCGGGACCGCCGACGACTGTGGTCACGTCGTCGCGGTCGTACGCGACCACCGGCTGGACGGGCCGGTCCACCCGGTACACCTCAAGCGCCCGTCCGGGCACGTCCAGGCCCTGGTCGCGGAACTCGTCAGGGGTGTCGGAGCCACCGCGTACCGGACCGAAGGACACGACGCGGGTCAGCCCGGGTGAGCGTTCCAGCGCCTGCCGGACGACCGCCGGGCGGGCCGTGTCCGAGCGGCCGTGGTCGAGGTCGGCGCGGAACAGGACGTGGCTGATCCCGGAGCGGGCGAGCAGGTCGGCCAGGCCGGCCGAGCCGGCGCCGGTGGCGAGCGTCGACTCGATCGCGTCGAGCAGCCGGATCGTGGCGGGCGGGGTGAACGGGATGGCGTTGCGGACCGCCCACCGGCTGTCCAGCAGCGGCTGGGCGATCTCGTCGGTGGTGCTGCCCCAGTCGTACGTGGGGAAGCGCGCGCCGGGCACGACGAGCACGCGTCCGCGTCCGGTGTTCGCGTCCAGCCAGTCGGTGGCCTCGTGCCAGTAGCCGGGCACGTCCTTGACCGCGCCCGGGGTGGCGAGGCCACCGGCGAGCGCCGGTGAGGCGACGCCCGCGACCGCGACCATCGCGGTGCCGGCGGTGAGCCAGGCTCGGGCCGTGGCGCGGCCACGACGCTGCTCGGGCGCGGTCCGGGCGGCGCGTACGGCGAGGCTGACCAGGTGCGCCAGGCCGAGCGCCAGCGGCAGGCGCAGCAGCACGTCGAACTTGTGCACGTTGCGCAGCGGGGCGCCGATGCCGTCGAGGAACTGCTGCTGCGGCCCGGCGAGGATGTTCGGCAGGTCGCCGGTGTGCCCGAGTCCGACGAGCGCGACGCCGACCAGCAGACCGGTGATGAGGAACCGGCGGTGCGGCATCCCGCGCCGGGACAGGCCGAGCACCCCGAGCGCGGCCACCGCCAGGGTGGCCACCACGAGCAGCGTGTCGTTGGCCAGCCGGGCACCGGCCGGGATGTTCGCGCCGAACGGGGAGGCCAGGTAGGCGACCCAGTAGGAGGCACCGCGCAGCGTCGTCACCGCGTCGGTGACGCTCGTGGTGTTGCGGGCGGTCTCGATGTAGTCCAGGAACGGCGGGCTGTACCGGCCCAGGACCAGCAGCGGGATCAGCCACCACGCGGTGGCCAGGGCGACCGCGCCGCACCAGGCCGCGAGGGCGGTGACGCGGCGGCGCAACGGCCGGAGCGTGGCGAGCCAGAGCAGGGCGAGCGGCACCACCGCCGCGACGGCTGTGGCGTTGACGCCGCCCGCGCAGGCGACGGCGACCGCCGACCCGGCGACCGCGCGGCGCAGCCGGGCGCCCCGGGCGAGCCCCACGAGCGGGATGAGCACCCACGGCGCGACGGCGCTGGGCCAGGACTCCACCGACGACCAGCCGAGCTGGGTCAGGATGCGCGGCGACAGCGCGAACGCGACACCGGCGATCATCCGGCCGGCGGGGCTGCCGATGCCGAGCCGCCCCGCCAGCCGCACCACACCGAGGTACGCGACGCAGAACAGCAGCGCCCACCAGAGCCGCTGGACGATCCACGGCGCGATGCCCAGTTCCGTCCCGAGCAGGAAGAACGGGCCCATCGGCCAGAGATATCCGTACGCCTGGTTCTGGAGCTGGCCGAACGTGCCGGTGGGATCCCACAGGTGCAGCGAGCGCAGCAGCCACCCCGCCGGATTGACGTTCAGGTCGACCTTCGTGTCCGGTACGACCTGCCCGGGTGCCTGCTGGAAGGCTAGGGCGGTGAGCGCGAGGCAGATCGTCAGGTGCCGGAACCGTCGCGCCGTCTGGCGGGCCCGGCCGGTCTCCCGGGCGGGGGTGTCCGTCCCCGTCGGCGACGTTGTCGTCCCGTCCGCACGCATTTTCGGCTCCCGTCTCCGCCGGCCGTACGCGCACCTGCAACATGACGCGTGTCGCGCGACGTTATCCGGACCGGACGCGCAGTGGCGACCTGGGGGCGCGGCGAGGCGTTATCAGGAGAACGGCCGTCCCCACGGCGTGTAAGCGTGTGGCAGGCTGCCGACCATGTCAATGCCACAAGCAGCGGCCGAGACGCATCCGGCAGCCGTCGGCGCGGAGGACGACGGACCCGGACCGATCGGTCGCTGGATCGCCGCCGACCGCGTCCGCGCGGTCGCGATCGCCCTCATCATCGTGTCCGTCGCGTCGCGCGCCGGGCTGGCCGCCCGTGGCTGGTTCTCACAGGACGAGTTCGTCATCGCCGCGCAGGTGCTCGACACCCGCCTGGATCCGGACTATCTGCTGGGCACCTTCAACAACCACCTCATGCCGGCCGGGCTGGCGGTCGCGTGGCTGATGGTCCGGGCGGCCGGTTTCGCCGGCTGGCCGTGGATCCTGCTGCTGGCGGCCGGGCAGGCGGCGGTGGGGATCGCCCTCTACCGGCTGCTGCGTGACCTGCTGCGGCCCGGCTGGGGGCTGCTGGTCCCGCTGAGCCTGTTCCTGTTCAGCCCGCTGACCCTCGAGGTGTCGTCGCTGTGGCTGGTCGGGCTGCTCGTCCTGCCGCCGCAGCTCGCCCTGGTCCTCGCGGTGGCGGCCCAGGTCCGCTACGTGCGTACCGGCCGTATGCGGCACCTCGTGCTTGTGGCGTTCTGGGTGGTGTTCGGCCTGCTCTTCGACACCAAGGCGCTGCTGATCGTGCCGCTGCTGTTCCTGCTGACCGCGTTCCTGTTCACCAAGGGCCGCGCGTGGCGCAGCCTGGTGAGCACTGTCGTGCGGTTCTGGCCGGCGTGGCTGATGCTCACCGTGCTGTCCGGGGCGTACCTGGCGTACTACCTGACCCGCCCGGCCCGAGGGCTGGACGAGCCCACCTCGGTCGGGCAGGTCTTCTCCTTCCTCGGCGACCTGATCGGCGACACGGTGGTGCCGGGCCTGCTCGGCGGGCCGTGGCGCTGGACGTACGCCGGTGACGGGCCGCCGCTGTCCGACCCGTACGACATCGCGAAGTGGCTGTCCTGGGCGGTGCTCGCGGCGCTGATCGTGGTCACCGTGCGGCGGCGGCCGTCCGCCGGGCGGGCCTGGCTGCTGCTCGCCTGCTACCTCGGCCTGGTCGCTGCGCTGTTCGCGGTGACCCGGCTCGGCGGGCCGCTCGGGCCGCTGGTCGGCGTCGTCCCCCGCTACGTCGCGGACGTGGTGCTGGTGGCCGCGATCTGCGTCGGGGTGGCGCTGCTCGGGATGAAGGACCACGACGAGGACGACGTGTCCGCGTGGCCGCTGCCGACGGTGCTGCGGGAGCCGGGCGCCTTCGCCGTCGGCCTGGTCTCGATGGTGGTGCTGCTGGCGACCATCGGCGTGGGCACGCTGTGGAGCACCGCGCGGTTCGGCGACAACTGGAGCACCAAGCACGGCCGGGACTACCTGGCCACCACGCAGGCCGAGCTGGCCGCCGCGCCGCCGGGCACCGTCTTCTTCGACACGATCGTGCCGGACCGGGTGGTGGCCGGGTACTTCTGGCCGGACAACCTCCAGTCCCACTTCTTCCGCCCGGCCCAGCGCCGGCCGACGTTCGTGACGATGAGCGAGAAGCCGTCGACGTTCGACGAGAACGGCCGGATCCGTCCGGTGGTGGTCGAGGGACGCAAGGTCGCGCCCGGCACCGTGGAGGGCTGCGGGCACCTGGCCGAGGGCGGCCGGACCGCCCGGATCCCGATGGACGGCTACCTGGTGGAGTGGCCGTACGTGGTGCACTTCGGCTACGTCAGCTCCGGCGACTCGACGGCGGTGTTCAAGCTCGGCGACGCCACCCGCGAGATCACGCTCAAGAGCGGGCTGAACGACGTGTTCTTCATGCTGGAGGGCGCCGGGTCCGCCGTCGAGCTGACGGTGAACACGCCGGGAGTCAGGTTGTGCACCAACCTGATCACCATCGGCCGGGCGGTGCCGAAGCCGTAATGACCGGACGTCGCGCCGAGGGCGGCGGCCCCGCGGTCCGGCGGTGGCGGGAGGCGCTGCCGCTGTACCTCGTGGCGGTCGTCGCCACCGTGTTCATCCTGGCGCCGCTCGCGGCACCGGGCTATGCGCTGCGGTACGACATGGTGTTCGTTCCCCGGCAGCCGCTGAGCTGGGATCTGGTGGCCCCGGCGCAGAGCCTGCCCCGGGCGGTGCCGATGGACGCGCTGGTCTCGCTGGTGACGCAGCTCGTGCCGGGCTGGGTGGTGCAGCGGGTGGCGCTGGCCGGTGCGGTCCTGTTCGCCGCCGTGGGCGCCGGACGGCTGGTGCCGACGCAGCGGCGTGCGGTGCGACTGGTCGCCGCCGTGGCGTACGCGTGGACGCCGTATCTGGCCGAGCGGCTGCTGATCGGGCAGTGGGGGCTGCTGCTGGCGTACGCCGCACTGCCCTGGCTGGTGCGGGCGGCGCTGGACCTGCGGGCTGGCCGTGACGGCGCGCTCGCCCGGGTGGTGCTGCTCGCCGCGCCCGCCGCGATCACCCCGACCGGCGGCCTGATCGCGCTGGCGACGGTGCTGGTCCTGGCGGCGGACCGGGCCCGGCTGCGGATGTCGGCGGTAGCGGTGGGCGGTGTCGCGCTGCTGAACGCCCCGTGGATCGTGGCGGCCCTGGTCACCGGTGCGGGTGGCACGTCCGACCCGGCGGGTGTGGCGGCGTTCGCGGCGCGCGCCGAGAACTGGGCCGGCCCGCTGGTGGCGCTCGCGGGCACCGGCGGCATCTGGAACGTGCAGGCCACCCCGTCCAGCCGGTCCACCACGCTGGCCCCGCTGGCGACTGTGGTGCTCGTGGTCCTGGCGCTGGTCGGCGCGGGCCTGCTGCGACGCCGGCTGCCGGCGGGCGCGGCGGTACGGCTCGGCGTGCTGGCCGGCGGCGGGTACCTGCTGGCCGCCCTCGCCGTGCTGCCCGGCGGCAACGCGGCGCTGAGCTGGGCGGTGGCGCACGTGCCGGGCGCGGGACTGCTCCGCGACGGGCAGAAGTTCCTCGCGCCGTACGCCCTCGTGCTCGTGGTGTGCGCGGCGCTCGGCGCCGAGCGGCTGGTGGCCCGGATCGACCGGGAGGTCGGCGGGATCGTGCTGGCCGGGCTGCTGCTCCTGCCCGTGGCCGCGATGCCGGACCTGGCGTTCGGCGGGGCCGGCCGGATCAGCCCGGTGCGCTACCCGGCGGACTGGCGGGCGGTCGCCGAGCGCCTGCCCGACGACCCGGGTGAGGTGCTCGCCCTGCCGCTGACCACCTACCGGGCCTATCCGTGGAACCCGGGCCGGGTGGTGCTCGACCCGGCACCCCGCTACCTGCCGGGAACCGTGCTCACCGACGACACGCTGGTGGTCGACGACGTGGCGGTGGCCGGGGAGAATCCGCGCCTGCGCGAGGTGCGCCGGGTGCTCGCCGGGGGGCGGCCCGTCTCGGCCACCGGCGTGGACTGGGTGGTGGTGCAGCACGGCACGCCGAGCACAGTGGACCCGGCCGTCCTGGCTGGTCTCGACCTCCGGTACGAGGGCGAATCGCTGAGCCTCTACCGGAACCCGGCGGCGTCGGGGCCGCCGCAGCGGGCCGGAGCCGCCCGCTGGCTCGTCGTGCTGGCGTGCGGAACTGCCGTTCTGGCGGTCATGGCTGCCGCCTTTTCGACCCTACGCCGGCGAGCTACTGCGTGGTAACGTCCGCTCGCACGTCTCACCATCGGAGGAATGGCATGCGTAGAGCTTTGACCCTTGTCGTGTCCGGCCTGGTGGCGGCGTTGCTGGGGATCCTGGCCCTCGGCGGGCTGTCGGCCGCCGCGACCGCCACGGCGGACGAGGCCGCGGCCGAGGCGCGCAGCGCCTCGGAGGCGGCCAAGCGGGCCGGGAAGCAGGACCCGTACGCCCCCGAGGTCTACGGCAACAGGTAGGACGGGTCGCCCCGCCGCTGCACCCGGCGGGGCGAGTCCGCGGTCTCCAGCAGGGTCGCGAAGCGCTCCCCCGCCACCGGCCAGGTGAAGTTCGCCGCGTGCCGCCGGGCCTGAGCGCCCATCTCCGCGCGCAGTCCGTCGTCGTGCAGCAGCGCGCGCACCTTCGCCAGGTAGTCGTCGATGTCGTCGGCCAGCAGGCCGGTACGCCCGTCGACCACCGCCTCCGCGACGCCGCCCGCCTCCCGGAACGCCACTGTCGGCGTACCCGCCGCGCCAGCCTCCACGATCGTCAGCCCCCAGCCCTCCTTCAGCGACGGCGTCAGGGCGACCCAGGCCGAGGCGAGCAGCGCGGCCTTCTCCTCCTCCGTCACGAAGCCCCGGAAGTCCACCCGGTCGGCGATGTCCAGCTCGTCGGCGACCTCGCGCAGGTGCGACTCCCACCAGCCCTGACCGGCGACCACCAGCCGGAGCTGCGGCAGCTCGTCGGCGAGCGCCGCGACCGCGCGCAGCGCCACCTCCACCCGCTTGTGCGGCACCAGCCGGTTGAGCGTCACGAGCAGCGGGAACGGGGCGCGCTCGGCGTCGGTGCGGGGCAGCTCCGGCGTGCCGTTGTAGACCACCGAGACCTGCTCGGGCGGTACGCCGAGGGTGGCGAGTTCGCGCCGGGTCGCCTCGGACACGGTGACGTACCGGCAGCGCCGGTAGACGCGTACCGCAAGCGACGACTCGACCCACCAGCCGAACCGGGCGGCCCACTGCGGCAGGACCACCGGCCACTGCTCGCGGTGCACGTGGTGGATCAGCTTGACCACCGGGCGGCGGGCCCAGAGCGGGGAGAGGAACGGCAGGCCGTTGCAGACGTCGACCAGGATGTCCGGCCGGCCGCCCCGGCGCGCGGCGAGGGGGCCGAGGCCGAACGCCCCGGCCAGGTAGCAGAGCGCGGCCCAGAGGTAGACGGTGTGCCGGCCGCCGCGCCGGACGAACCGGATGCCCTCGTCGTTCACCTCGTCGGCGGGAGCCTCGCGGTGCGCGGCGCAGAACAGGGTGGCGCGGAATCCGCGCGCCACCAGCTCGGCGGCGATCCGTTCCACGTACACCTCGGAACCGCCGCCCTCGGGGTTGCGAGTGTCTCGCCAGTTGAGGAACAGCACGTGTCCGGGCATGCCGAAGCGACGCTCCACGCGAACCCTACTCTCAAGTAATTTAGCGGTGCGCGTCACATTAAGGGCTCGGCTTCCGCCCGGCAATGCCCCGACCGGCGGCGTCGGGCCGCCGGCCGTCGCCGGGTGACTCGGGGTGAGCGGGGTGTTACTGCTAGGCCGGTGCCGCGACGTCCGGCGTGGTGGCCGGCGCGGGGGCCGTGGTCACGGGTGTCCCGGACGCCGGTCCGCGCCCGGTCGGCCGGCCACGGCGCTGCGTGCCGAGCATCTGGAGCGGGCGCTCGACGCCGTAGTAGCTGGCCGCCGCGTACATCAGCCCGAAGATCATGGTCAGGGCGAAGACGTTGACGAAGTCGCCGGTGAACAGCGGCCGGTCCTCGAGCAGGTAGATCAGCTCGATGACCAGCGGGTGCCACAGGAACAGCCCGTACGACACGTGGCCCATCCACCGCGCCGACCCGGTGCTGAAGACCTCCTTCGCCCGGGTCCGGCCGCCGAACGCCACCGGGACCGTGATCAGGACGGCGATCAGGAGGTAGAGCGCCATCTTGGTGCCGAACTCGACGGCGGTCGGGCTGGTCAGGTCGCGCGGGCCGGCGATCGGCGTCGTCGCGATCGCCATCACCGCGACCGCCGCGCCCCAGCAGGCGAGCGGCGCCGAGGCGAGATCGTCGAGCACCCGGAAGGCGGCCGGCGCGGTGCCGGTACGCAGGGCCACGTGCGCCGCGGCCAGCGCCATGCCGCCGCCGAACCAGGCGCCGTACGACGGGAACCACATCGTGTGCAGTGCGCCGTCGAGCCAGCCGGCGCCCATCATGGCGACCCACGCGAGGGTCAGCAGCGCCCCGGACGAGGCGAGCAGGACGGTGCGGACGGGACGCCAGGTCCGGCCCACGGCGAGCACGGCGAGCAGTGGCAGGAGCAGGTAGAAGACGACCTCGGTGGCGAGGCTCCAGGTCTGGCTGAGCCCGTGCCGCAGCTGACCCGGGCCGTAGATCTGGGTGAGCGTGAGGTGACGCAGCCAGTCACCGGCCGACACCGGGTGGTTGCCGGGCAGGACGACGAAGCAGACCACCACCGCCAGCCAGTACGCGGGCAGGATCCGCAGCGCGCGGCGCCAGAAGTAGCGCTTGGTGCGGGGCCGGGGCCGTCCGGTGGCGACGGTGAGCGCCCACGGGCGGAACAGCAGGAAGCCGGAGAGCACGAAGAAGATCGCCACACCCACGTCCAGGCGCGCCAACCAGCCGCCCCACGTGGTGTTCATGGTGACGGCGGTCTGGAAGCCGACGTGGTGACCGACGACCGCCACGGCGCCGATCGCTCGCAGCGCGTCGAGGGCGGGAAGACGGCCCGTTACCGGTGGCTCCGGGATTGTTGGCGTGGTGGCTGTGGACATCTGGACATCCAGGGGGTCGCTTTTGCAGGTGACTGGGGAGTAACCTCCCGCCAATGCTAAGGATCGGGTGCCCCGGACGACAGACCGTAGGGCGGCAGGTTACAGGAGGATGAGTGAAGCTTCGCGTGGGCGCCGCGCTCTTCGGGCTAGGTGTCTTGTTGCTGGTCTTCGCGGCCGGGCTGCCGTTCTACGTGGCCCCCGCCGTGACCAAGCTGCCCTATGACCTGGAACCAACGACGTCCGTCGCGGAGGCGAAGGGCGCGAAGTTCCTGCAGATCAAGTCCGAAGCGGGCGCGGTGAGCATCGAGGTGCCGCAGGCCGATCTCGTGTCCAGCATCGAGGTCATCCCGCAGCCGGAGGACACCAAGGACCGCGTGCCCAAGGAGCTGAAGGGCGACGCGGTCATCTGGAACGTCTTCCAGACGGTCAAGCGCAGCGACAACCAGGATGTGATCAGCCAGTACAGCACCGAGCTGGCGCTCTACCGCATCTCCGGCGCGGCGGCGCCGTGGGACGAGCAGTGGCTCAACGAGTCCGGCGCGGAGCAGACCCCGGTCGGCAACGTGCGCTACTCGGGCCAGATCTACAAGTTCCCGTTCGGCACCGGCAAGCGTGACTACCAGGTGTTCGACCGCGACCTGAAGAAGACGTTCCCGGCGCGGTTCACCGGCACCGAGAAGATCAAGGGCGTCGAGACGTACCGCTTCGAGCAGCGGATCGAGAACGAGCCGCTGAACACCCCGGCGGACAGCGTCAAGACGCTGCTGGGCAAGTTCGCGCCGACCGCGACCAGCGGCCAGGTCGTCTACAGCAACACCCGTACGCTCTGGGTGGACCCGGTGACCGGCGCGTACGTCAAGGTGCGCGAGCAGCAGTACAAGGAGCTGCGTCCGGACACCGGTGCCCCGACCGTGCTGCTGGACGCGGACTTCAACTACAACGACGACACGATCAGCCGCAGCGTCGAGACGGTGAAGGACAACCGTTTCAAGATCGGCATGATCAGTGTCTGGGGCCCGATCATCGCCGGTGTGCTCGGCCTGATCGCCCTGATCGCGGGCGTGTGGCTGGTGACCCGGCCCAGGGGTGACGGCAGCGCCCGGCACCGGGCGGACGCGCCGACCTCCGACCCGACGCCGACCCGCGTCGACCAGGAGCCCGTGGGTGGCCCGCTCGACGACGAGATCCCGCCGGCGTCGACGAACTGGCGGTCCGACGATCCGTCGGTGCCGGCCCAGCGTTCGGGCGCCGGTGAGGTGGAGCGCCGCTGACCGGTTCGCCGGAAGCACGACGGAGGGGTGGGCCGCATCGCGGTCCACCCCTCCGTCGTGAAGATCTCCCATGCGGGCGAACCTACTTTACATTCGTTACTCGATTGTAACGGCCAGATATCCGGTGACTTTCCGTCGCGTTCACCGTCATCTATGCCCGGTTTGACGCGACATTTCGCCCTCCAGGCCGACCCTGGCCTGGGGTCTCGTGACGCCTGGTCACCTGCACCTCTCGCCTCGGTGTTACCGCTGGGTAATCAGGGGGTTGTGAGCTGCACCGCATCGGGTGCACGATCAGGCTCGATCGTTACCCGTCGGTAACAGAGGGCGGGCCCGGCGCGGGCCGCTGGTTCCCCACCGGCCGCCGCGCACATTCGTTCGAGGAGGAACCCGTGCAGAATCGGCTCGACAACCAGGGTCGTACCCGGTGGCGGCGGTTCGCCGCCATGATCGTGCCCACCACGGCCGCCGCCGGTGCCATCCTGTTCGGCATGTCGACCGGCGCCATCGCCTCCGACATCACCGTGTCCGGGCAGACGTTCAAGATCGGCGCCGAACGCCTGGAGGGTGAGGGCTTCAAGCAGTACGGCGGCATCGTCCGCGAGAAGGGCGAGGACGGCAAGGCCGGCGCGACCCGCCCGGTCGCGATGGCCGAGATCAGCAGCGCCGAGCTGTACAAGCTCTGCCAGTCCGTCCGCGCCGACCTGCCCGGCCTGCCGGTGGTGCTCACCATCAACGCCGGTGAGGGCAAGGACCCCGCCCGGGCCAAGGACCTCGTGATCGCGATGGACTCGCTCGAGGGCAACGCGACCTTCACCAACATCAAGATCGGACGCGACGCCAGCGACCTCAACCCGACGGCGCAGCGCGGCTCGTTCGGCCAGAACTCCGACCGGGTGACCATCCGTGACCTGAAGCAGGTCTCCCGCTACACCACCTCCTCGACGTTCAACCTGGTCGGGCTGCGGCTCAAGGTCAACGTGGGCGACGACGCCAAGGGCAAGGAGTGCTTCTGAGCTGAGCACGGCCCGCGGTGGCCGACCACCGCGGGCCCGCCCGACCGTCCCCGTCCCCGCTCCGCCAGGAGGAGTACGTGACAACCGTCGACCCGTCCCACGCCCGGCCCGGCACCGCGGCCCGGGCATGGCGGACCTTCCGCCGCTGGCAGCGGAGCCGGCCGTTCTGGGGTGGCCTGTTGATCATCCTGGCCGGGGTGGAGATGCTCGCCTCCACCCGGTTGACCCTCAACGGCCTGAGCTTCAGTAGCGGCGCCACCGGCCTGCTATCACTGCTGATCCCGGCCATCCTGGTGACGTGCGGGGTGCTGCTCTGGCTCAGCCCGCCGCAGCGGCTGTTCTACTCGATCGTCGCGGCGATCACCACCGTCTACTCCTTGATCGGGCTCAACCTCGGCGGCTTCTTCCTCGGTCTGCTGCTCGGCATCGTGGGCAGTGCGCTCGCGTTCGCCTGGGTGCCGACCCCTCCGGCTGGTCCCGCCGGTCCGGCCGCCGACGAACCCGAGACCGAGGCGGACGCCGAGGCCGGCACCGTCGTGGACGGGCAGCCCGTGGATACACAGCCCGCGGACGAGCGACCGGCCGTCGAGGTGCCGGCCGGCGTACGGCCGGCCGTCGAGCAGCCGACTGCCGAGCGGCCGGGCGGGGAGCGGCCGGTCCCTCGGCAGTCGGTGAACGGGCAGGCGGCCGGGTCCGACGGCGGGCCGCCGGAGTGGGCGGGCCGATCGGCGGACCCACGCGCCTTCGGCATCGTCCTCGTGGTGCTCGGCCTCGCCGCCGCCGGCCTCGCCGTGCAGCCGCGCGCGGTGCAGGCCGCCCCGAGTAAGCCCACCGCGAGCGCCTGTCCGTCGAAGCCCGCCACGCCGACGCCCGGCGCGAGCGCACCCACGGCGACGCCCACCCCGTCGCCGAGCGCGAGCCCGACGCGGGAGGGCAACATCATCACCGACTTCTTCGAGGGGATCGGTGACCTGTTCAAGGGCAGCAACAAGAAGAACGAGACGCCCTCGCCCACCCCGACCGCGAGCGGATCGGCGGCCCCGACGAGCAAGCCGGCGACCCGCCCCGGCTCGACCGACTGCCCGGCACCGGGCAAGCCGGGCAAAGAGCAACCGGCGAAGCCCGGCAAAGTGGAACCCGGCAAGCCCTTGCCGCGGATCGCTGCGGACCCGAGCCTGCCGAAGGTGGGCCGGACGCCGTCGAAGCTCACCGGTTCCAAGGTCACCATGACCGGGCTGCGGTTCGAGGGGATCACCGACCTGCAGACCGAGCAGGGTGCGCTCAAGGTGCTGAAGTTCAGCATGAAGGAGGCGGTGACCGACGACTTCCTGCTGGTCGCCGACGGTCCACGCGGTCGCACCCAGCGGTACGCGACCCCTCAGCTCGTCGTCCGCGACGACGTCGCGTTCTACTGCACCCGGTTCGTCGGCAAGCTCATCGGCATCAAGCTGACGCTGACCCCGGACCTGCCGTTCCCGGACGGGCTGCCGGTCACGCTGCCCTTCAAGGTGACGTTCACCGACCCGGTCATCGACCTGGCGTACGTCACCAGCAACACGCTCACCGGCGAGCCGCTGCGGTTGACCCTCGGCGGGTAGGGCGACGGGTGCCGGCGGACGCACCGCCGGCACCCGGACCACGGCTCAGATCCGAGCCAGCGCCTTGCGCAGCGGGTCGAGCCCCAGCGAACCCAGGTCGAGCGCCCGGCGGTGGAACTCCTTGAGGTCGAAGTCGGCGCCCTTGCGCGCCTTCGCGTCCTCCCGGGCCTGCAACCAGATCCGCTCGCCCACCTTGTACGAGGGGGCCTGCCCGGGCCAGCCCAGGTAGCGGTTCAGCTCGAAGCGCAGGTTCTCGTCCGGCACCCGGCAGTGCGCCCGCATGAACTCCCAGCCCAGCTCCGGCGTCCACCGCTCGCCCGGGTGGAAGCCGAACGGGTTGTCCTTCGGGATCTCCAGCTCCAGGTGCATGCCGATGTCCACGATGACCCGGGCCGCGCGCAGCGCCTGCCCGTCGAGCATGCCGAGCCGGTCACCCGGGTCGTCGAGGTAGCCCAACTCGTCCATCAGCCGCTCGGAGTAGAGCGCCCAGCCCTCGCCGTGCCCGGAGACCCAGCACAGCAGCCGCTGCCAGCGGTTGAGCAGGTCGGCCCGGACGGCGGTCTGGGCGACCTGGAGGTGGTGACCCGGCACGCCCTCGTGGTAGACGGTGGTCACCTCGCGCCAGGTGGAGAAGTCGGTGATGCCCTGCGGCACCGCCCACCACATCCGGCCCGGCCGGGAGAAGTCCTCGCTCGGGCCGGTGTAGTAGATGGCGCCGTCGCTCGTCGGCGCGAGGCAGCACTCGATCCGGCGTACCTGCTCGGGGATGTCGAAGTGGGTGCCGTTCAGCTCGGTGATCGCCCTGTCGGCGAGCGCCTGCATCCAGTCCCGGAACGCCTCCTTGCCGCGTACCGTCCGCGCCGGGTCGGCGTCGAGCGCGCGTACCGCGTCGTCGACCGAGGCGCCGCGCCCGGCGATCCGTGCGGCCACCGCGCGCATCTCGGCCTCCAGCCGGGCCAGCTCCGCGAAACCCCAGGCGTACGTCTCGTCCAGATCAACAGTCGCGCCGAGGAAGTACTGCGAGGCCAGTTCGTAGCGCTCCCGCCCGGCGGCCTGCTTGTCCCGGCCCACCGGCGCCAGCTCGGTGCGCAGGAACTGGCCGAACTCGGCCGTGGCGGCGGTCGCGGCGGCGGCGCCCTTGCGCAGTTCCGCGCCGAGCGCGCCGTCGGCGTCGAGCCGCTCGACCAGGCCGTGGAAGAAGTCGTCGCCCTCCGGGTCGACCCACACGTCGCACTGCTTGGCGACCTCGACGAGCTGCACCCGCGAGCTGACCCGTCCGGCGGCGGCGGCCTCGCGCAGCGTGCGCTTGTAGCCGTCGAGCGCGGACGCAAAGCGGTTGAGCCGGGCGGCCACGTTCGCCTTCGCCTCCTCGCCGTCGGTCGGCATGAGGTCGAAGACCATCCGGATCTCGTGCAGCCCGCTGGAGATCACGTTGACCTCGCTGCCGGTCTCGCCCGCCTCGTAGCGGGCCAGCTCCAGGCCGAGGCGTTCCTGCATGGCCTCCTGGGCGGTCCGCTCCGCCTCGGTCTCCGGCTCGGTCACGTCGAGTTCGCCGAGCGTGCGGCGGGCCAGGTCGGCGCGGGCCGCGTAACCCTCGGGCGACAGGTCGTCGAGCTGGTCGTCGTAGCCGGCGATGCCGACGTAGGTGGCGCCGGTCGGGCTCAGCGGGGCCCACTCGGCCACGTACCGGTTGGCGAGGTCATCGATTCGTCCCACGAGGCGACCCTACGTGACCCCGCATCCGGAATACCGCGCGACTTCGTCGTACCTCTGCGGCAGAGTGTCAGGGGTGACCGTCGAGATCACTCCTGACCGGGCCCCGGTACGCAGCTGGCTGCCCGGGTTCGTCGCACTCGCCGCCATCTGGGGTTCCAGCTTCCTGTTCATCAAGGTCGGCGTGGCCGAGCTGCACCCGGTGCACCTCACCCTCTACCGGGTGGCCACCGGCGCGCTGACGCTGCTCGTGGTGCTCGCGGTGCTGCGCGACCGGCTGCCCCGCGAGCCCCGGGTCTGGGCGCACATGCTCGTGGTGGCCGCGTTCGGCGTCGCGGTGCCGTTCACCCTGTTCGGCTACGGCGAGCAGCGGGTCGAGTCGATGCTCGCCGGCATCTGGAACGCCACCACGCCGCTGATCGTGCTGCCGCTGGCGGTGCTGGTGTTCCGCACCGAGCGGCTGACCGCCCGGCGTGCGGTCGGGCTGGGGCTGGGCTTCGTCGGCGTCCTCGTGGTGCTCGGCGTCTGGGAGGGCGTCGGTGGCGCCCACTTCGTCGGCCAGCTCATGTGCTTCGGCGCGGCGGCCTGCTACGGGCTGGCCATTCCGTACCAGAAGAGGTTCGTCGCGGGCAGCGCGTACTCCGGTCTGTCGCTGTCGGCGGCGCAGCTGCTGGTGGCGACCGCGCAGCTCGCGCTCGTCGCGCCGTTCGTCGGCACGCCGCCGTCGCCGATCGGCCTCTCCCCGCGCGTGGCGGCGAGCGTGCTGGCGCTCGGCGCGCTCGGCACCGGGCTCGCCTTCGTCATCAACATGCGCAACATCCGGCTGGCCGGGGCGAGCACGGCGTCCACAGTGACGTACCTGATCCCGGTGTTCGCGGTGCTCGTCGGCGCTGTGGTGCTGGGCGAGCGGATGAACTGGCACCAACCGGTCGGCGCGTTCGTGGTGCTCGTCGGCGTCGCGGTCGCCCAGGGCCTGTTCGGGCGGCGCCGCCCGCGCCCGGACGCGGTGGCACCCACCGCCCGTCCGGCCGAAGCGGCCACCCGGGGCTGACTCCTCAGCCGCGGCCGGCCGTCCACTTCACCAGACGGTCGGCCGTCCAGGTGTTCACCACCTGCTTCGCCGGTACGCCGCACAGCGCGGCCCGCTCGCAGCCGAACCGCTGCCAGTCGAGCTGGCCGGGCGCGTGCGCGTCGGTGTCGATGGCGAACCGGCACCCGGCCTCCAGCGCGAGCCGGATCAGCCGCTTCGGCGGATCCTGCCGCTCCGGCCGGGAGTTGATCTCGACGGCCACGTCGTGCTCGGCGCACGCGGCGAAGACGGCGTCCGCGTCGAACTCGCTCTCCTTGCGGGTACGCGCGCGGTGCCCCTTGTCGCCGGGCCCGGTCACCCCGGCGGGCCGGGAGGAGACCATCCGGCCGGTGCAGTGGCCGAGGATGTCCAGGTGCGGGTTCGCGATCGCGGTCAGCATCCGGCGCGTCATCTTCGCCCGGTCGTCGTTGAGGCCGCTGTGCACCGAGCCGACCACCACGTCCAGGCGGGCCAGCAGCTTCTCGTCCTGGTCGAGTGAGCCGTCGGCGAGGATGTCCACCTCGATGCCGGTGAGGATCCGGAAGCCCTTCGGCAGCGCCTCGTTGACGGCTGCGACGTGGTCGAGCTGCTTGCGCAGCCGCTCCGCGGTCAGGCCGCGGGCCACCTTCAGCCGGGGCGAGTGGTCGGTGAGCACCAGGTACTCGTGACCCAGCTCGACCGCGGCCAGCGCCATCTCCTCGATCGGTGAGCCACCGTCGGACCAGTCCGAGTGGGTGTGGCAGTCGCCGCGCAGCGCGTCCCGCAGCTTCGCCGCCGCCTCGTCCAGGTCGGTGCCCTCGGTCGCCAGCAACCGGCGCAGGTAGACCGGCTCCTCGCCGGCCAGCGACTCGGCCACGCAGCGGGCGGTGACGTCACCGACGCCGGGCAGCTCGGTCAGCTTGCCGGTGCGGGCCCGCTCGGCCACCTCGGCGGCGGGCAGCGCGCCGAGCGTGTTCGCCGCCGACCGGAACGCCCGCACCCGGTAGGTGGCCTCGTTGGCCCGTTCCAGCAGGAACGCGATCCGGCGCAGGTCGGCGATGGGATCCCGGGCACTCATGTCCTGGAACCTACGCGCATTCGCCGCCCGCCGGGTGACCCCGCACCGCGAGCCGGTCAGCCGCCGCGCGCCTACCGGCCGGGCGCGGCCGGACAGCCGTGCTTGCGCTGCCAGGTGGTGACCTCGGCGACCGGCGAGCGGTTGCCGCCCTTGCGCCACGAGTTCAGGTACGGCGCGGGCCAGACCACGCCCCGGCGGATCCACCAGTCGTCACTGCCCGTGCACTTCGGGGAGAGCCCGAAGTGCAGGTGGCAGACGTTGTTGGCGTTGCCGGTGCGGCCCACCTCGCCGAGCTGCTGCCCGGCGCGCACGCGTACCCCGGCGTCGACACCGGCGGCGATCACGCTCAGGTGCGAGCCGTAGTAGCGCACCCCGTCGTCGCCGAGCAGCGAGACCGAGAGCCCGCCGTTGTTCGGGCCCAGCGGCCCGCGCTTGTCGAACCTGTCGACGCGGCTCACCTCCAGCACCACGCCGTCGGTGACCGCCACCACCGGTTCCCCGCAGTCGGCGAACACGTCGGTGCCCGGGTAGCCGCCGTGCGTCGGGTGATAGTCGACGTTGCCGGACCGTACCGGGAAGACCCGCTTCACGTCGGCGCGCGCCGGCGACGGCGCGGCCGGCGAGGATGCGGCCGACGGCGGGGCCGGATCGGCGGGCTGCGCCGCGGTCGCCACCGCGCTCGGTTCCTGCCACCTGTCGGCGCGCCCGGTGGAGGCGCCGCACCCCCCGGCGGCGAGCGCCGCGACGAGCAGCAGGACCGGGTACGCCGGCCGCGTCCGGCGTCCGATCGATGGCGAGCGCATCCGGTCATCCTGACAGACCACTACCGTAGGGACGAATGCCGAACGCGGGACGGGTGATCCGGGAAAGGGGGCGGCGGTGACGCACGGATGGCACGGCGGACCCGAGGGGGCCGGTCCGGGGGCGTTCCCGCCACCGCGTACGCCCTCCGGGCTGTTCCCGTCGAGCACGTCGATGCGGCCCAGCTACCGCGAGCCGTACCCGATCACCGGCGCCGGCGTCGCAGCCGGCGCGCTCGTCGCGTTCGCCTGGTTGCTGTTGTTCGGGCTGCTCGGCGGCGGCGTGGCCGGTTACGCCTGGTGGACGCTGCTGGCCGGCGGCCTGGCCTGGGTGGCCGCCGCGGTGCTGGTCCGTCACGGCGACAGGGGGGTGGCGACGGGCGTCGCGATCGTCACCGCCGGTGGCTGGAGCATCGCCGCCGGGATCGTCGCGATGCGCTGGGCGCAGACCGGAGACTGGCCGCTCTGGTGACCTTCGGTGCCGGTTTCGCTGCGTAGCGAAGGCCACCTTGACGTACGCGTGAGGACGGTCCACGCTCGCGGTATGGCCTGGACCACACCGCCGCGGCTCGACCCCGAGCGGAGCCGCCGTCGCCTGCAACTCCTCGCCGAGTTGGCCGGTGCCCGTGCGGTGCAGCAGCGGCAGCGGCCGCAGCGGGCCCGCACCGAGCGACTGCGCCAACTCATCGCCACCCGCCGGCGCGTCGTCGGCTGACCGGCTTTCTCTTCAGGAACGGCCGGCCCATACGGGGCGTTGACCGCTCGCCCGCCGATCCGACCGGTTAACGTGCATCGCGTGACGTGTCGGCGTGCTGCCGAGGCTGATTTGGGGGGACCGTGTCGTACTTCGCTGCTGCCGTGGCGCGCGTCGACGGCGGCTGGACCGCCGGTGAGGTGAGCCTGCGCGGCGTCACCGACATCGAGGAGGTGGCCGACCGGCTGCGCGACGTCGAGCCGGACGCCGACCTCTCGCTGCTGTTCGTCGAGGCCGACGACACGTACCTGGTCATCCTGCGCCTGGACGAGGGGGAGGACCTGCGGGTCTTCGGCTCGGACTCGGCGTACGCGGAGGAGTCCCGGCTGGGCGCGCTGCTCGTCGGCGACCTGAAGACCTCGGTGACGGGGCTGGAGGAGGTCGACGAACCGCGCACCTCCGCCGGCGACGACGACAGCGAGCAGCCCGCCGTGGACCCGGAGGCCGACCCGGTCGGCGACGCGGACCTGCTGGCCGACCTGGGCATCCCGGCGCAGAAGCTGCTGACGCTCTGCGCGCACGAGGGCTCCATGCCGGCGGACGTGACAGCCGAGATCTGCCAGGTGCTCGGCTGTGTGGACGAGGTCGAGGAGCTGCGTGAGGTCTGAGCCCGGCCAGTCCCTGACGCCCGGCGCCGCCGAACCGGCAGACGCGACCGATCCGTCGCTGGAGACCGTACGCCCGGGGCAGCCCACCCCCGGCCGGGCCGCGCGCGTCGGTCCCGGCGCCGACGAGGCGCTCGCCGACCCGGGCGCGGTCGGCCGCCGGCAGCGGCACGAGCTGTGGATGCGCCGGGCCCTCGAGGTCGCGGTGACCGGCCCGGACGGTGCCACCCCCGACGCCGACGACGTGCCGGTCGGCGCGGTGCTCTACGGCCCCGACGGCACCGAACTGGCGATCGGGCGCAACGAGCGGGAGCTGACCGGCGACCCGACCGCGCACGCCGAGGTGCTGGCGCTGCGGCGGGCCGCGCAGCGGCTCGGCCGGTGGCGGCTGGACGACTGCACGCTCGTCGTGACGCTCGAACCGTGCACCATGTGCGCCGGGGCGATCGCCCTGGCCCGCGTCTCGACAGTGGTGTTCGGCGCGTGGGAACCCAAGACCGGCGCCGTCGGATCACTCTGGGACGTGCTGCGCGACCGCCGCGTCACGCACCGCCCCGAGGTGTACGGCGGCGTGCTGGAACGCGAGAGCGCGGCGCTGCTGCGCGCCTTCTTCCGCTGAGGGGTTCTGTCTCAGGCGCTCTTGGCTCAGGCGCTTGCCGGCGCGGGGCGCAGCAGCGTCGCGGCCACCCCCTGGGCGACCTCGGTCCATGCGGTCGGACGCAGCGTGGCCGGGTCGAGCCGGACGATCGACCGGGTGCCGGTGGCGTGCACGGTCGCGCCGTCGGTCGAGCGGAACTCGAAGGCGTAACGGGCGCTGCTGGTGCCGAAGTGCTCCAGCCAGAAGTGCACAGCCACCGTGCCGACGCCGATGACCGGCGCCCGGTAGGTGATGGTGAACTCGCGGACCGCGTGGAACACGTCGGGGGTGGCGTGCACGTCGCCGCGGAAGGCGACACCGCGCTCGGCCCAGTACGGCGTCAGCGCGCGTTCCAGCAGCACGGCGTACCGGGCGTTGTGCAGGATGCCCATCGCGTCCAGGTCGTCGAAGTGCACAGGCACGTGCTCGACGTGCCCGAACTCCGCGACCGGCCGGTCGGTGGTGGTGTGGCTCATGACTGGCCTTCCGGTAGCAGGGCCGGCTCCGGGCAGAGCGCCCGCAGCCGGTTCAGCAGGCCCTGGCGGGCGTGCCGGTAGGAGGCGTCCGGGTCGAGCAGACGGGACCGCATCACCGCGCTGATCCCCAGCGCGTCGATCTCGTACGCGAGCAGCGGCACGTCCAGGTCGGCGGGGAGTTCGCCGAGGTCCACCGCCTCCTGGACGAGTCGCTCCAACAGGGCGGTCCAGCGGGACAACGCGTCGGCGAGCCGGTCCCGGACCGGGCCGGGACGGGCGTTGTACTCGAACTCGGTGTTGGCGAAGAAGCAGCCGCCGGGCAGTACCCGGGCGGCGTAGAAGTCGATCCGGGCCTCGTGCAGCGCGCGCAGCCGGCGTACGCCCGGGGGTGCGTCCAGGGCGGGCGCGACGATCATCTCCTGCCACTGCGCCACGGCCCGGTCGACGGTGGCGAGTTGCAGGGCCTCCTTGGAGCGCCAGTGCGCGAAGAGGCCGGACTTGCTCACCTCCAGCCGGTCGGCGAGCTGGGCCAGGGAGAGGCCGTGCAGGCCGACCTCGGTCGCCAGCGCCACTGCGGTGTCCAGCACCGCGGTGCGGGTGCGGTCGCCGCGGGCGACGCGGCCGTCGGAGGTCATGCGATCAGCGTAGGGGAAAGGAGCACGACCGGTCGTATTTATTTCTGTGACGACGGTAACGCGTAACCGCCCCGCCACCGGGCGGTGACGGGGCGGTCCAGGATCGATCAGGTCAGGAGATGATGGTGTCCAGCGCGATCTCGACCATCTGGCCGAACGTCTGCTCGCGCTCCTGCGACGTGGTCTTCTCGCCGGTCTTGATGTGGTCGCTGACGGTCAGGATGGTCAGCGCGCGGGCCTTGAAACGCGCCGCGATCGTGTACAGCGCCGCCGACTCCATCTCCACCGCCAGTACGCCGTAGTCGGCGAGCGTGTCGTACAGGTCCGGCCGGTCCGTGTAGAAGGCGTCCGCCGCCAGGATCGGCCCCACCCGCATGCTGATGCCGCGCCGCTCGGCCACCTCGACCGAGGTACGCAGCAGCCCGAAGTCGGCCACCGGGGCGTAGTCGATCAGGCCGTCGAAGCGCATCCGGTTCATGTTCGAGTCGGTGGACGAACCGATCGCCGCCACCACGTCCCGCAGCTGCAGATCCTCGGTCAGGGCGCCGCAGGAGCCCACCCGGATCAGCGACTTCACGCCGTACTCGTTTACCAGCTCGTGGGCGTAGATCGAGGCGGACGGCATTCCCATGCCGGAGCCCTGGACGGACACGTCGACACCGTTCCACTTCCCGGTGAAGCCCAGCATGCCGCGCACCGTCGTGTAGCAGCGGGCCCCCTCCAGGTAGGTCTCCGCGATCCACTTGGCCCGCAGCGGGTCGCCCGGCATCAGGACCCGCTCGGCGATCTCTCCCGGCTCAGCGCCGATGTGCGTACTCATGGCAAAGATCCTGCCAGGCCGGGCCGAGGGATACCGGTTCGGCGTCCAAGCCGGCGGTCCTGTACCCTCGTCGGCGGTGGCGTGTCCGAGTGGCCTAAGGAGCACGCCTCGAAAGCGTGTGAGGGTTTACGCCCTCCGCGGGTTCAAATCCCGCCGCCACCGCTCGTGAACAGCGAGAACGCCCGGTCGATCCGCGAGGATCGCACCGGGCGTTCCGCTTGTCCCCGTTCGGCAAGCCGGTTGTGTGACGAGGGTCGATGCGCCTATAACTGTTGTCGGCTCCCGCCGACAGTCGGCGGGCTCTGCACGGGGGACAAATGAAGATCAGATCGGTCCTTGCTGTCGGCGTACTCGCCGCTGTCTTGTCGGCCTTCAACTCGCCGGCCTCCGCCCAGGCCGCCGATGTCCTGCAGGTCAACTCTGCCTACAACGACTCGTCGGACGACCTCGGAAGACTGTTCGTCTCCGTCACCTCGTCTCAGCCGGTTGCCGAGATCCGTGCGGAACTCGTCGACGAGGAGACCGGAGCACTGGTCGCGCGCTCCACGGACTTCGTGCTCCACTCGGAGACTCCGGAGAAGACCGTCTTCCGCACGTCGGCGCCCCTGATTCTCGACGCGCTCGGCGACTACCTCGTGCACGTCGAGGTGACCGACGTTGCGGGCAACCACGTACGGCAGGAGCGGGCCGGGTGGATCCTCTACCGGGTCGTCACCTTCCTGGAGGATGTGACGGTCAACCCCAGCACCGTCGACTACGACAACCGGCAGGTGACTGTCCGGGGGGTGCTCAAGGGCCGCTGGCCGGGCACCGGCGAGGTTCGGCCGCTCGTCGACTTCCCGGTCGAGGTCAACAACAGCTTCGAGCCGACCCCGGCCAGCACTGCGTCCGACGGCTCGTTCAGCAAGACGGTCACCATCTACGCCCTCAGCCCGGAAGTGGAGATCTCTTACTCCTACTCCCTGGACCGGCCGTACTTCGAGTACATTCCCCAGCAGTTTTTCCCGATCACCATCGACCCCCGGCAGACCCGAGTCACGGCAACGGTGAACCGCACCCGGGTGGCCGCGGGGCAGAGCGTCCGGCTCTCCGGGCGTCTGTCGTGGCTCACCGCCTCCGGCTGGGCCCCGCATGCCAACCAGGTCAACGACATCTACCTGACCCTGTGCGACGACAACGGCTGTTACGCCACCTACGGCCCGCTGAACACCGATGCCAAGGGCCAGTTTGCAGCAGACGTCGTCCCTATCCAGAGCGGATACTTCCTCGTCGGCTATTCGCCGTCGGACCGATTCGTAGCCAGTAGCTCGGGCCGGACGAAGGTTGTCACCGTAGTGGCGGGTGCTCACCGGTAGCAGAGCGCGCTGTTCGCTCCTGCTGACCCACGACGCGTGTGGTCAGCAGGGGCCGTAGCCCTCGTCGAAGAGGCGGCGGGCCCAGTCCGCGTACCCGGCGATGATCTCGCGGACGGTGACGCCGTCATGCAGGAACAGGTACGCGCGGTCGCCGTGGCGGGCGAGCAGCCCGGCGAAGCGGTGACTGCCGGGCGGTGCCGGCAGGTCGACGGCACCCGGGTACGCGGAACGGGCCTCGCCCACCGGCGAGCCGGCGCTGATGCCTTCGGGTGTGCTCATCGGGTCGTCGAGCCAGAGCAGGACGAGCCGGTCGTCGACGAAGATCGGGCTGACCGATCCGTGCCCGACGAGCGCGGGCCCGCATGCCTCCTCGTCGGCGCGCAGCACGCCGCGCCGGGTCAGGTCCGCCTCGGTGTCGCCGAACTCCGCGTTGCGCAGGCCCTCCAGACTCACCACCTGGGCGGCGCCGACCGGCCGGGTGGGCCACTGTGGATGAACGCCGCTGCCGGCTGCGGACGCGGCAGCAAGCAGTGCGGCAATAAAGCCGAATTGTCGTAGTTTCATGCAATCCCCCAGTCACCAACGGGACCGGGGCGATGAGGTTGCTGCTGTTTGTCGGATTGGCGTAGTTCCCACTCCTCGGCCAGCTCGTCCCAGTAGTCGGCGGACAGTCCACGCCGGCCGTGCGTCAGCCAGCCGTCCGTGTCGCGCTCCAGGTGCAGGCCCAGCTCGGCGAACGGGTCGATCCACGGTCCCGGCTCCGCGCCCAGCCGGGCCAGCGCCGTGTTGATCGGCCACTCGGTTCGCGGCCGGTCCAGCGCGGCGTCGTACCGCGGGCCCCAGCTCACCTCACCGCCGAGCCAGACCACCGCCGACTGATGGCCCAGGCCGCCCGCGAACTCCGCCTCCAGGTACGCCACCGGGCCGCTCCTCGACCACCGGGCCAGCACCTCCGCCAGTGAGGGCGAGAGCACCAGCCGGAACGGGCGCTCGGCGCGCGGCTCGTCGGTGGCGAAGTCCGGCAGGCCACCGGTCAGTTCCTGCACCAGTTGTGGGGTGACAGGCAGAAGCGCGAAGTCCTGGCGGAGCGCGGCGAGCACCGCGTGGTCCAGGTCGGCGGTCTGCTCGCGAAGCAGCTCGACGTCGGCGACCACGGCGCTGAGCTGGTAACTCATCCGGTCCTCTCGGCGTCCACAGGCTGTGGATGGAACATGTGTACGACGGATTGTCGGGCCTGTCGGCGCGCTAGCGAGTGACGCGGCCGATGCCCAACGTACGGGCGCGGCAGCGCTCGCGCATCATCGCGCCCGATACTTGCTCTGCACAGTTGTCGGATCGGGGCGGCGGTGTTCGTAGCCGGGGTGACGGCGGCCGACCAGAGTGAAAGAGGAACCGATGGCGCAGTACCTGATCTCCGTACTCGACGACACGACCGGCTCGGCCACCGAGGCGGAGATGGCCGCGATCGGGGAGCTGCGGCCGTTCCTGGGCGCGTGACAGACGTCGGCGAAGCGCTCACCCGGGTCCACCGCGAGGAGTGGGCCCGGGTCGTCGCCACGCTCGCCCGGCGCATCGGCGATCTCGACGTGGCCGAGGAGATGACAGCCGAGGCGTTCGCCGCAGCCGTCGAACGGTGGTCGGCAGACGGCGTACCGCCGAACCCCGGCGCGTGGCTCACCACCACCGCGTACCGGCGGGCCGTCGACCGGATCCGGCGCGAGAGCCGGCGGGACGACAAGCACCGGGAGGCGCTGATGCTGGCCGACGCACCGGAACCGCTCGGTGTCATCGACGACGACCGGCTCCGCCTGATCTTCACCTGCTGCCACCCGGCGCTGGCCGTGGAGGCGCGGGTGGCGTTGACGCTGCGCCTGGTCGGCGGGCTCACCGTGCCGGAGATCGCGCGGGCGTACCTCGTCCAGGAAGCTGCCATGAGCAGGCGGATCACGCGGGCCAAGACGAAGATCAAGGCGGCCGGGATCCCGTACCGGATGCCGTCCCGCGACGACCTGCCGGCCCGGGTCAGCGGCGTGCTCGCCGTCCTGTACCTGATCTTCAACGAGGGCTACCTCGCCTCCGATCCCGGCAAGGAGGCGGTCCGCGCCGACCTAACCGCCGAGGCGATCCGGCTCACCCGGCTGGTCCGTACGCTGCTGCCCGACGACCATGAGGCCACCGGGCTCCTGGCGCTGATGCTGCTCACCGAGGCCCGCCGGCCCGCCCGGGTCTCCGCGACCGGCGAACTCGTCGTCCTCGCCGAGCAGGACCGCAGCGCCTGGGACCGGGAGTTGATCGCCGAGGGACACGCCCTGGTCCGCGCGTGCATCGCCGCCGGCCGTCCGCCGGGCCGCTACCAGATCCTCGCCGCCATAAACGCCGTCCACACCGACGCCCGCGACGCGCGGGACACCGACTGGGCGCAGGTCGCCGCGCTCTACGACCATTTGGTACGCGTCGACCCGTCGCCGATCGTGCGGCTCAACCGGGCCGTGGCGATCGCCGAACTCGACGGGCCGCAGGTCGCGCTGGCCGAGGTGGACGGGTTGCCGCTGGACGGCTATCACGCGTACCACGCGACGCGTGCCGAGCTGTTGCGCCGGATGGGGCGCGGTGGGGAGGCGCGGGCGGCGTACGACCGGGCGATCGAGTTGGCCGGGAACAGCGCGGAGACGGCGTACCTGAAGCGGCAGCGGGACCAGTTGGGCGCGACAGGTGAGTCTTGCCGCGAGAACGTCTCAGGGCCGGCCCGTGAGGGAGCCGGCCCCAAGCCTGCCAATTGATCTACCGGCTTCTTCCGTACCCACTATCCGGCTTAACCGGCTCCTCCAACCAGGTTCTGTGTCCGATGCAGGTAGGTGTAGTTCTGGGCGGTGCCAGCGACGCTCCGCCGCAGTTGCGTCGTCGCAATGTTGATAGCTGCGCCGGAGAGAGCGGTCAGGGGTGCCTCCAGACCTGGCTCGGTCACTGCTCCAGAGCCAGCGGCAAGGGCGACAAACGCAGCGACCGGCCGGGTGACCCAACCCCACCTCGTGCCTCGCGCTGCCGCTTTCAACTCTGCTGTCGCCTCGGTTATCTCTCGCTCGACCAAGCGATACGCGTCTTGCGGGTGACGGCCCGCTTGCTTCAGTTGATGAAGGAGCTCGTCTACGGCCAGCATGAGTCTTCGTCGCTCGGCGTCATACTTCGTTCTGAAATGCACGAGGTCACTGATCATCACGTCGTCTCTCGGTACCGGCAGGAGTGGGCCGAGGTCAACCTCCCAGCACGCTGTGACGTCATAGCCGGACGTCGGTTCAGTGTTGAATCGATGCGCCGTGCGGATGTCGGTGTGTGGACGCAAACCGCGCGGGCCGGTGCAGCCTGAGCGCGCGTTGTTGTCGGCAGCAATGCGCCCTGCGATGAGGCTGACAACGATGTTGAGCAGGGCAGGTGCAGCGACCAATCGCGAAGGGTTGCCGGGGTGTGGGTAGACTAGATCCTGTCGGCGAAGTTCGTTCGCGACGCTTTTATGCAGCTTGCCGACGTGAAGGGTGCTGAACTCGCCGTCCGGTGGCTCGGCCGGGGGGATCAGGTCATCATGCGGCACCTGTTTCAGGGCATGGCTGAGCTCCCCCTGGACCTCGTGCAGCTCGAATGGTCCGAATGCCTGGTCCGCCTCAAGCGGCCGGTAAAGGCCCGCGTCTTGAACCGCCTTCATGCGGTCGGTCAGCCGGGCTTCCCACCCTGGGGCAACGACAGTGGCTAGGTCATCCCAGTACAAGATTGCCTGCTGCAAGACGGGCACCGGTGCGTTTGCAAAGGGGTAGTAGAGCATCCCGGCCAAGCGAACCTCCACAGGGTGTCTCTCATGCGTACTGTAAGTAAAGGCCACATCTCGATGCGCCTCAAGCTTGCGGAGTAGGCCGTCCGTCTGATTGAAGTTCACCGGTCTGCCCGCGTATCGCATCCTTCATCTGCCTGGACGCCCGCAGATCGACCAGCAACACGGTCCTTAGCGCCGAGCGGGGGGCGCAGGGTCCTCCTCGTGGTCGCTTCTCCGGCCGTAGCCAGGACCGGTCTTGCAGCGAGGTCTGCGATCGTGACGGTGTAACAGGAGATGCTTCGACGGCCCCGAGCCAGAGCGCAGCCCGTAACGTCAGGCGGCGTTGACGTCAGCAGGACGCCAACGACCCGTAGGGATCACTGAGCCATTTTCATCGTGACGGCGCAGGTCACGGGCGGTGTGGGAGGCCGGTGTCCAGGTAGGACGAGGCTCCCGGTAAGACAGCAATCGACCAAGATCAGATGCCCCAACCGGGAGCCTCGCTGTGCTGTCTTACCCTGCCGCGATTCCGTTGTCCACCCGCAGCCTGAACCACCTCGCCGCCCTCATCCGAACCCGCCGCCAGCAGCAACGGTCTCGGTGGCGACGCCTCGACCCCGGCCGGCAAGCCCTGCTCGCCCTGGCCCACCTGCGCAACGGCGACACCTACACCCGCCCGGCCGCCGGATTCGACATCGGCGTCACGACCGCCTGGCGTTATGTCCGC
>NZ_JANCLW010000001.1:6100730-6437242 GCF_033433935.1 Micromonospora sp. BRA006-A | reverse complement strand
CGCGGACGATCGGCGCGAAGGCGGTCACCGTGACCAACCAGGCCGACCTGGAGCGCTACGCCAGCGCCAGCACGCCCTACGTCATCCGCGTCGGTGCGGCGATCACMGAGCCATTTTCATCGTGACGGCGCAGGTCACGGGCGGTGTGGGAGGCCGGTGTCCAGGTAGGACGAGGCTCCCGGTAAGACAGCAATCGACCAAGATCAGATGCCCCAACCGGGAGCCTCGCTGTGCTGTCTTACCCTGCCGCGATTCCGTTGTCCACCCGCAGCCTGAACCACCTCGCCGCCCTCATCCGAACCCGCCGCCAGCAGCAACGGTCTCGGTGGCGACGCCTCGACCCCGGCCGGCAAGCCCTGCTCGCCCTGGCCCACCTGCGCAACGGCGACACCTACACCCGCCTGGCCGCCGGATTCGACATCGGCGTCACGACCGCCTGGCGTTATGTCCGCGAGGCCATCGACCTGCTCGCCGCGACCGCCGACGACCTGGCCACGGCCATGACCAGGATCCGTCTGCTCGCCTACGCAATCCTCGACGGCACCCTGATCCCGATCGACCGGGTCGCCAACCAGAAGCCGTACTACTCCGGAAAACACAAGCGTCACGGCGTGAACGTGCAGGTCATCGCCGACGCGGCCGGGCGTCTCGTCTGGGCCTCGGCCGCGCTGCCCGCCTCGACGCACGACCTGACCGCCGCCCGCACCCACGGCATCATCGACGCCCTGGCCAGCACCGACGTGATGACCTTCGCGGACAAGGGCTATCAAGGCGCCCCCGGCAGCGTGCGCACCCCGTTCAAGCGGCGCCGCTTCCGGCCGAAGCTGTCACGCCGGCAGAAGGCCGTCAACCGAGCGCACGCGAAGATCCGCGCCCGCGGCGAACGCGCGATCGCCACCCTCAAGACCTGGAAAATCCTGGTCAAGCTGCGCTGCTGCCCACGCCGAGCGACCGCGATCGTGCAGGCCATCCTCGTCCTGCACCGCGTCGAAGCCGACCGCCACGCAGGATGAAAATGGCTCACTCAGGGCCGGTCCCTGTGGGGCCGGCCCTGACGTTCTGCGAGCGGAGGATACGAGATTCGAACTCGTGAGGGTGTGAACCCAACACGCTTCCCAAGTCTGCTCGGCAGCGTCCACAGGCCGACAGGTGGGTCCGTCACCTGGGCGGGCAAGAGCCACCGGCCGGGGCAGGTCGCCGTCGTACGTGGACGAACGAGACCAGAACTGAGACTGGTGGTCTGCGCCGCAGCTAGGTGGCTTCAAGGAAGGCACCGTGCCGGATCGGTGCCGAAGTCCTAGTCGGACTACACTGGCCCAGTGTCCATAGCCGCGCACGCCTGGTATGACCTTCCTTGGAGCGACTGGGTTGGTGTCGTGGGCTTTCCACTTGGCCTATTTGGTCTGTGGTTAACGTTCAAGCAGGCCTCCGATGCAAAGGACGCAGCGGCATCGGCCAACACTGCCATTCGGCGAACGCAATCCCAAATCAGGGCGAATCAACTTCTCGTATTGATACCTCAGTTGCGGTGGATAGCCTCAGAGTTGGACTTCGCAATTGATGAGAGCAACGAACGCCTAGCCAGACGGCATCTAGATAGCTGGCGCTGGCAGGCGAACAATATTCATGGCATGTTGACATCTGCCGACTCTAGTCAGAGGCGGATATTGAAATCTCTGCAAGAGAGCGTTGGGCAAGCGGCATCCGCAGGCACTCTGCTGATGGGAAAGAATCTCAAAGGCGAGTCAGTGCTTGACCGTTGCGACAAGGCCCGGGAGTCGATCGGCCGGGTATGTGACCAGCTAAGCGCTTGGGCTGGAGAGAACGTGACGCAGGTGACTGGAGAAGACGAGAATGGCTGACATGACCGTGCAGGCGAAACTGGTCTCGCTTGTCGAGCTGCTGTTGGATGGCACTGCGGCCGGTGACGTGTCCTGGAACCCCGCAAGAGGCGAGAACGAATTCCTTTCCTCCGGTCCAAATTCCGGCGTTAAGCTTTCTCGTTGGATGGATGACGACGGCGATTATAACTACGGGCTCTATCTGCTTAACCCGAGAGGGACCGTTGTGGCAGAGCTTGTATCTGAATGGGACACATCTGGGACAGCGTCGCAATGGAATGCGTCCCTAGAGGAGTTGTATGACCAAGCTCGCCGACAGGCTCTAGGAATTGATGATTTGCTCGATCGAACCCTGGCGGACCTGCAAAGCGGCACCTTTAAAGATGATGTCCCTTTCTGATCAGGCTGTCCGTGCGCACGATCTTGAAGCAGTCTCGACGGCGCGACGCCCTGCACGAATGGCACACTCGCTTATGCATCCAGGGCGGGCACTATTTACTTGCGTGGTCAAGGAGAGAAAGCGCCACTTCTCTCATGTTCGCGATGACCACGTCAGCTCCGGCTGCTCGGAAGGCGCGAATCTTCGCCTCCCGATTCGCGTAGCCAATTACGCGCACCCCGGCGGCTCGCGCTCCCTCAATGTCTGACAATGAGTCACCGATGAGGACGCAGCGGCTAGGCGCTTCACCGACTGTCTGGACGGCTTGCAGGATTGGTTGGGGGTTCGGTTTCATGTGAAATGGATCAGCGTACGGCCGACCGACGATCGGTGAGATGTGTCCGTCAAGCCGGTGCCGCGCCAGATAGGTGCATACGGCACCAGCAGAGTTGTTGCTAACCACTGCCACCGACATGCCGGCTTGACGGGCAGCAATGATTACCTCCCGGCCGTAGGGTGTTGATTTGGCAGTCTCGGCGGCCCGGCGCTCGGCTGCGCAAAGCGCGTCCTCTACCGCCCGCGTAAGGCCCTGGTCGCCAGTCGCCCCAATCTGGCGAAGTACTTCCAGCGGGTCCGGCTCGCTAGCGAGGTCTGGCGCCACGTTGACGCCGCGCTGCCGCAGCACGTCGACCAGCTCGGCGGCGACCTGCGGCGCCCACCGCCTCGACCGCCTGGAGCCAGAGCACCTGGAGATGCTGTACGGCCGGATGATGGCCAACGGCAGCGCGGCCGGCACCGCTCACCAGGCGCACCGGACCATTCGCACGGCCCTCGGCGAGGCGGTCCGCCGTGGGCACCTCGCCCGGAATCCCGCCGCGCTGGCCAAGCCGCCCCGCCTCCCAGATTCCGAGGTGCAGCCGTACACCGTCCCCGAGGTGCAGGCGATCCTTCGAGCGGCAGCATCGCGGAGGAACAGTGCCCGGTGGGCCGTGGCGCTCGCCCTCGGGCTGCGCCAGGGCGAAGCGCTCGGCCTGAAATGGCCGGACGTGGATTTGGACCACGGGACGCTCACCGTGCGCCGCGCGCTTCTGCGGCCGAAATGGCGGCACGGCTGCGACGGGAAGTGTGAGCAGAAGTTGCCCGGTCAGTGCCCGGACCGGGTGAACGAGCGGCCGGTAGCAGCGGACACCAAATCGCGCGCCGGCCGCCGCTCCATCGGCCTGCCAGATGCCCTGATCGACCTACTCCGGCAGCACCGGAAGGAACAGGACGCCGAGCGCGAAACCGCCGCCCAGCTCTGGCGCGATGAGGGCTGGGTGTTCGCCTCACCGACCGGCGAGGCGATCCATCAGGCGACCGACTACGACGAATGGAAGCGACTGCTCAAGCTCGCCGGTGTGCGGGATGGCCGGTTACACGACGCGCGGCACACCGCCGCCACCGTGCTCCTGGTCCTCGGCGTCTCCGGCCGCGCCGTGATGGGCATCATGGGGTGGTCAAACTCGGCGATGGCCGTTCGGTACCAGCACATGACTAATCAGGTTCGCCGCGACATCGCGCAGCAGCTCGGCGGACTGCTCTGGGGCGACCCGCCGCGCCGGCCGGGGGAGACCCGTGACCGGCAGCCAGAGGGACCGGAACAAGGCAAGTGAGACGACAACTGAGACGAGAGCGACCGTAGAGACGACGGAGGACCGGTCCCTGACGGGGCCGGCCCTTCCGTTTGTCCTGCTCAAGAGAGCGGAGGATACGAGATTCGAACTCGTGAGGGTGTGAACCCAACACGCTTTCCAAGCGTGCGCCCTAGGCCTCTAGGCGAATCCTCCGCGAGCCAGGATACAGGTCCCTCGACGGCGGGCCACCCCACCCTCCCGGAAGATCCACAACCCTTCGGGTAGGCTTGGCGTCACCTCCCGTGCGGCGGTACCTCGTGAACCTCCCCAGGGCCGGAAGGCAGCAAGGATAAGCGAGCTCTGCCGGGTGCACGGGAGGCCTTTCTGTCTCCCGGGCCGGGTAACGTCGCTGCGGGTCGGGTCACGGGGTGGTGGGTGGTCACCCGGGGCCGACCGGCGCAGAATGGCTCGGTCGAGAGGAGGCGGGACGGGTGGCACTGGCCCTTTACCGCAAGTACCGGCCGCGGACGTTCGCCGAGATGATCGGCCAGGAGCAGGTCACCGAGCCGCTGTCGCAGGCGCTGCGCAGCGGGCGGCTCAACCACGCCTACCTCTTCTCCGGTCCGCGGGGCTGCGGCAAGACCTCCAGCGCCCGGATCCTGGCCCGCTCCCTCAACTGCGAGCAGGGCCCCACCCCCGAACCGTGCGGGCAGTGTGACTCGTGTCGCGGGCTGGCTCCCGACGGCGGCGGCTCGATCGACGTCATCGAGATCGACGCGGCCAGCCACGGTGGTGTCGACGACGCCCGTGAGCTGCGCGAGAAGGCGTTCTTCGCCCCGGCCCGCAGCCGCTTCAAGATCTACATCATCGATGAGGCGCACATGGTCTCGTCGGCCGGCTTCAACGCCCTGCTCAAGCTGGTCGAGGAGCCCCCGGAGTACGTCAAGTTCATCTTCGCCACCACCGAACCGGAGAAGGTCCTCGGCACGATCAAGTCGCGGACCCACCACTACCCGTTCCGGCTGTTCCCGCCGAAGGTGGTCCGCCCCTATCTGGAGCAGCTCTGCGAGGCGGAGGGCGTCAAGGTCGAGCCGGCGGTCTTCCCGCTGGTGGTGCGTGCCGGCGGGGGCAGCATGCGCGACAGCCTCTCCGTGCTCGACCAGCTCATCGCGGGCGCCGGCCCGGAGGGCGTCGGCTACGCCCGGGCCGCCGCGCTGCTCGGGGTCACCGACGCCGCGCTGATCGACGAGATGTGCGACGCGCTCGCCGCCGGTGACGGCGCCGCCGCGTACGCCACCGTCGACCGGGTCGCCGAGGCCGGGCACGACTCGCGTCGCTTCGCCTCCGACCTGCTGGAACGGCTCCGCGACCTGATCGTCCTGCAGCAGGTGCCCGATGCCGCCACCAGGGGCCTCATCGACGGCCCGGCCGACCAGATCGAGCGGATGGCCGCCCAGGCGCAGCGCCTCGGCCCGGCCACGCTGTCGCGCTGCGCCGACATCGTGCACAACGGCCTGGTCGAGATGCGCGGCACCACAGCGCCCCGGCTGCTGCTGGAGCTGATCTGCGCGCGCATGCTCCTGCCCGGCGCGGACGACTCCTCCGCCGGTCTGCTCCAGCGTCTGGAGCGGATGGAACGCCGGCTGACGCTCGGGGGCGCCGAGCTGCCGCCGGCCGCCGCCGACTCCGCGCACCCCACCCAGACCCAGGGGGTACGCCCGGCGCCTCCCGCCCCGGGCGCGGCTGCCGCCGCGGTCCATCCGGATTCCGCCGGCACGCCGGCGGCTGCCGGTGCCCCGACCGGGGCCGCCGCCGCACGTGCCGCTGCCGCCGCTGCGGCAGGTGCCCGGAGCACCACACCCGGCTCCCGCCCCGGCTCTGCCGTCGGGGCCACCGGCCGTCCCGCCCCGGCCGATGCCGCCACCGGCCCCCGTTCCGCCCCGGCCGATGCGGCTGCCGACTCCGGTCCGGCCGCTGCCGGGTCCGGCCCGGGTCACGCCTCGGTGGCGACCGGAGCGCCAGCGGCTGCCGGGGTCCACACCGGCACGGACGCCGGGTTCCCTGCGTCGGCCGCCGCCGAGCGGGCCGCCGCCGGCTCGGCGACTTCCGGTCCGGCCGCTGCCCGACGCCCGGTACCGCCGTCCGCGGTGATGCCCGACCCGGCCACGCCCGAGCCGCCCCGCCCCGGCGCGGGCAATCCGGGCGCGCTCGACGCGGTAGCGGTGCGCCGCGTCTGGCCCGAGGTGGTCGGCAAGGTGAACCGCAGCAACAAGCGGATCGCTGCGCTGATGCGGGACGCGGTGGTACGCGACCTGGACGGCGACACCCTGGTGCTGACCGTGAAGTCGACGGTGCTGGCGAAGATGATGGCCGACCACGCCGCAGTGCTGACCGATGCGCTCTACGAGGAGCTGGGCGGTCGCTGGCAGATCCGCTGCGAGGTGGCCGGCGAGCGTGGCGCGGCCTCGCTCGGTGGCCCGTCCCGCCCGTCCGGAGCTAGCCGCCCGCAGGGCGACGCCGCACCGGCCCGCAGCGCCTCCGACAGCGCACCGCCCCGCCCGGCGTCCGACGCCGGGTCCGGTGGGCCGGATTCCGGGGCAGTAGGTGCTGCTCACGGCCGTCCGGACGCCGGCGCGGGGCGTGTCCGCCCGGACGCCGGTGCCCACCCCGGTCCGGGCCGTCCGGATTCCGCTGCCGTCGGGCACCCCGCGTCCGGCGGCGCCCCGGGACAGCCGGTGTCCGGCTCGGGCGGCACCACGGGCAGCCGAGCCACGGGCAACCCGGCAACCGGCAGCCAAGGCGCGGGAAGCCAGGCCGGAGGACCGGCGGGCCGGGCCGACGCGGGTTCGGCCGACGCCTCGCACCGGACGGCGGCGACCGCTGCCGGTGACCAGGCCGGCGAGGAGGACTGGCCGGAGCCGGCCCGACCCGGTGGCGCGGCCTCGGCCACCGGCACCGCCTCGGCGGCGAGCACCGGGGGTGCGGAGGACTGGCCGGCGGCGGCCCGTCCGGGCGGGGGCACGGCGACCGCTACCGCCCCTGTCGTCGTACCCAAGCCGGCTGGACCTGCGGCGGCGCCTGCCGATGGGGCGAGGCCGGCGGGGCCGAAGAACAGCGCGATCGCGGCGGCGCGGGCGGCCGCGGCGGCTGCCGCCGCGGGCGGTGGTGCCGGCAAGGGGCCGCGCGCGGCGCAGCCGGCGCGGAAGACGGCCGATGCCGAGTGGGCGGGCGAGCCGCCCTACGACCCGGACTTCGACGGCCCGGTGCGGGGCGGGGGCGCGCCCGTGGCGGCGCCCGCCTACGAGGGGTTCGATCCGGGCGACGAGCCGCTCGACGACGTGATCGACGAGCGGACCGCCCGGCAGTCGAGCGAGGAGCAGGCGGTGCAGCTGCTGCGCGAGACGTTCGGCGCGGAGAAGATCGACGAGGTGGACGCGCGCTGAGCGCGCGCCGACCGCGATTCAGTGGTGCCGTGGCCCGACTAGGCTGAGCGGCGGCCCGAGCAGACGAGTGGAAGAAGGTGCGGTCCGTGCGCCCAGGTGGACAGCCGAACATGCAGCAGATGCTGAAGCAGGCGCAGAAGATGCAGCAGCAGATCGCCAAGGCCCAGGCCGAGCTGGCCGAGGCGGAGCTGACCGGCACCGCCGGCGGAGGGCTGGTCACCGCGACGGTCGCCGGTACCGGCGAGCTGAAGGCGATCAAGATCGACCCGAAGGCGGTCGACCCGGAGGACGTCGAGACGCTCGAAGACCTGGTGGTCGCCGCAGTGCACAACGCCGCCGAGGCGGCCCGCGAGCTGACCGAGAAGAAGATGGGCCCGGTCGCGGGCGGCATGGGCGGCCTCAGCCTGCCCGGGTTCTGAGCCGGCAGATGTACGAGGGTGCCATCCAGGATCTGATCGACGAGCTGGGCCGGCTGCCGGGCGTGGGCCCGAAGAGCGCCCAGCGGATCGCGTTCCACGTGCTGTCGGCGGATCCGGCCGACGTGAACCGGCTGGCCGGCGCGCTGCGCAAGGTCAAGGATCTGGTCCGGTTCTGTACGACCTGCTACAACGTGGCCGAGTCGGAGCAGTGCCGGATCTGCCGCGACCCACGGCGCACCGACGAGGTGCTCTGTGTGGTCGAGGAGCCGAAGGACGTGGTGGCGATCGAGCGGACCGGCGAGTTCCGCGGGCGCTACCACGTGCTCGGCGGCGCGATCAATCCGCTGGAGGGCATCGGCCCGGACAACCTGCGGATCCGTGAGCTGATGACCCGCCTCGGCGGCGGCGAGGTCCGCGAGCTGATCCTCGCCACCGACCCGAACACCGAGGGCGAGGCGACAGCCACCTATCTGGCGCTGATGGTCAAGCCGATGGGGATCGCGGTGACCCGGCTCGCGAGCGGACTGCCGGTCGGCGGCGACCTGGAGTACGCCGACGAGATCACGCTGGGCCGGGCCTTCGAGGGCCGCCGGGCCGTCTGAATCCAGTGTGCCGCCTCCGGCGGGTGCCCTGCGGGGTGCCCGCCGGACGTGTCTCCGGGCCGGACCGGCATGTCCGTCGATCTGACAGGAACGTGCGTCCGGGACCGGATCGACGTAATAAATTCGGCCTTCTAGCCGACGAAACATCGGCAGCGTAAGTGATCCTCCTTCGATTCGTATGCCTCGTTGCGGAACAGACACGATTCGATACCAACCCGTCCCCCGCCCGTTTCCGCGCCGTCCACCCGAGGGCTAAGGTCTGCGCACATCGGTGACCCTGTCACCACGTTGTCCGTACCCCCAAGGACGAGGTGAAGCACCATGCGTGCATCCAGGCCGAAGGTCGCAATCGCGGCCGTCGCGGTCGCGGCCCTCGCGGTTGCAGGCTGCGCCGAGAGCGACCGTGAGAGTGGCTCCGGAGATAGCAAGAAGGACACCCTCGTCTTCGGCGTCGCCGGAGACCCGAAGGTGCTCGACCCCAGCTTCGCCAGCGACGGTGAGTCGCTGCGCGTTGCGCGCCAGGTCTTCGAGACCCTGGTCCGTCCGGAGGAGGGCGGCACCAAGGTGACGCCGGGCCTCGCCGAGTCCTGGACGCCGGATGCGGCGGGCACGACCTGGACCTTCAAGCTCCGCTCGGGCGTCAAGTTCCACGACGGCACCGACTTCAACGCCGAGGCCGTCTGCGTCAACTTCAACCGCTGGTACAACGCCAAGGGCCTCATGCAGAGCCCGGACGTGACCGCGTACTGGCAGGACGTCATGGGCGGGTTCGCCAAGAACGAGAACCCGGACCTGCCGCCGAGCCTCTTCAAGTCCTGCACCGCCAAGGACGCCACCACTGTGGACCTGGCGTTCACCCGGGTCTCCAGCAAGATCCCGGCCGCGCTCATGCTGCCGTCGTTCTCGATCCAGAGCCCCAAGGCGATGGAGCAGTACGACGCCAGCAACGTGACCGGCACCGCCGAGGACATCAAGTACCCCGCGTACGCGATGGAGCACCCGACCGGCACCGGCCCGTTCAAGTTCAAGGCGTGGGACGTCGCGAACAAGACGCTCACCATCGAGCGCAACGACGACTACTACGGCGACAAGGCCAAGCTGAAGACCATCATCTTCAAGACGATCTCGGACGAGAACGCCCGCAAGCAGGCGCTCCGCTCGGGTGACATCCAGGGCTACGACCTGGTCGGCCCGGCCGACGTCGAGCCGCTGAAGAAGGAGGGCTTCAACGTCCTCACCCGGCCCGCCTTCAACGTCCTCTACCTGGCGATCAACCAGAAGGGGAACCCGAAGCTGGCCGACCTGAAGGTCCGGCAGGCCATCGCGCACGCGCTGAACCGGCAGGCCCTCGTCGACTCGAAGCTGCCCCCGGGCGCCAAGGTCGCGATGAACTTCATGCCCGACACCGTCGAGGGCTGGAACGGCGACGTCACCAAGTACGACTACGACCCGGCCAAGGCGAAGGCCCTGCTGGCCGAGGCGGGCGCGTCGAACCTGACGCTGAAGTTCCACTACCCGACCGAGGTCACCCGGCCGTACATGCCGAACCCGAAGGACATCTTCGAGCTGCTCTCGGCGGACCTCAAGGCGGTCGGCATCAACGTCCAGGCCATCCCGCTGAAGTGGAGCCCGGACTACCTCAACGCCACCACCTCCGGCAGCAAGCACGACCTGCACTTCCTCGGCTGGACCGGTGACTACGGCGACGCTTACAACTTCATCGGCACCTTCTTCGACCGCCCGAAGGACGAGTGGGGCTTCAACAACGCCCAGCTCTTCGCGCAGTTCAAGGACGCCGACACCACCGCCGACGCGGCGGCCCGTACGGAGAAGTACAAGGCACTGAACAAGTCGATCATGGACTTCCTGCCGGGTGTGCCGATCTCGCACTCCCCGCCGGCGATCGTGTTCGGCAAGGACGTGACCGGGATCAAGGCGAGCCCGCTCACCGACGAGCGGTACGCGACCGCAGAGTTCAAGTGATCTGAAGGCACCGTACGCGGGCGGGCGCTGTGACCACAGCGCCCGCCCGCACCCCTCCGCACACCCTCCGAGGCGCCCGTGTTCCGGTTCATCATCAGACGCCTGCTACAGCTGATACCCACGCTGTTCGGGCTCTCCGTCCTGCTGTTCATCTGGCTCCACCGACTTCCCGGCGGGCCCGAGACCGCGATCCTCGGTGAACGGGGCACGCCCGAGACGCGCGCCGCCATCCGGCGCAACCTCGGCCTCGACGAGCCGATCCTGGTCCAGTACGCCCGCTTCCTGCGGCGGATGATCCGGCTCGACCTCGGCACCTCGACCGGTACGAAGCGGGCGGTCACCACGGAGTTCGTGGAGCGGTTCCCCGGCACCGTCGAGCTGACGATCATGGCCATGGTGCTCGCGGTCGGCATCGGTATCCCGCTCGGCTACCTGGCCGCCCGCCGCCGGGGCCGGTTCCTCGACCACGCCTCGGTCGGCGGATCGCTCATCGGCATCTGCATCCCGGTCTTCTTCCTGGCGTACGTGCTGAAGGCGATCTTCGCGGAGAACCTGGGCTGGTTCCCCTCCAGCGGCCGGCAGGACCCGACCATCGGGGCGACCCGGGTCACCAACTTCTTCGTCATCGACGGGCTCATGACCCGCGAGTGGGACGCCGCCGCCGACGCGCTCTGGCACCTCGTGCTGCCGGGTATCGCGCTCGCCAGCATCCCGCTCGCGATCATCGTCCGGATCACCCGGGCCAGCGTGCTGGAGGTGCTCAACGAGGACTTCGTCCGCACCGCCGAGGCCAAGGGCCTGACCGAGCGGACCGTCCGCCGCCGGCACGTGCTGCGCAACGCCATGCTTCCGGTGGCCACCTCGATCGGTCTCCAGACCGGTCTCCTGCTCTCCGGCGCGGTGCTCACCGAGACCGTGTTCGCGTTCAGCGGCATCGGCGCGTTCGTCGCCGAGTCGATCAGTCAGCGCGACTACCCGGTGCTGATGGGCTTCATCATGATCATTGCGGTGGTGTACGTGCTGGTGAATCTCCTGGTCGACCTCTCCTACAGCGTGATCGACCCGAGGGTGAGGGTGCGATGACCATCACCACTGGCAAGAAGCGCGAGAAGATCGACCGGCTCGCCGAACTGGCCGCCCGCGACGACGAGCAGGGGGTGAGCCTCTGGAAGGAGGCGTTCCGCCGGCTGCGCCGCAACCCGGCCGCCGTCATCGGCGTGGTCATCCTGGCGATCTTCGTCCTGGTCGCGGTCATCGGGCCGTTCCTCGTCCCGTACAGCCCGACCGACTCCATCGGCATCCGCGAGGGCCTGGTCAAGTCCGGCCAGGGCATCATTCCGGGCGCCTCCGCCGACCACTGGCTCGGCTTCGACCACCAGGGCCGGGACGAGTTCAGCCGGCTCATCGTCGGGGCCCGGCAGACGTTGCTCGTCGGCGTCGTCTCCACCCTGATCGGCCTCGCGGTCGGCGCGTTGATCGGCGGCGTCGCCGGTGCCGCGGCCGGCCTCGGCGGGCGCTGGGGCCGCTGGATCGACACCACCCTGATGCGCTTCATCGACATGCTGCTGGCCATGCCGAGCCTGCTGCTCGCGGTGAGCATCGCGGCGCTGCTCGGCGCCAGCCTCACCACCGTGATGATCGCGGTCGGTGTGGTGTCCGTGCCGATCTTCGCCCGTCTGCTGCGCGGCTCGATGATCGCGCAGGCGAACAGTGACTACGTGCTGGCCGCGACGTCGCTCGGCGTGAAGCGCTCCAAGATCGCCCTCACCCACGTGGTGCCGAACTCGATCGCCCCGGTCATCGTGCAGGCCACGCTGACGCTGGCGACCGCGATCATCGAGGCGGCCGCGCTGTCCTTCCTCGGTCTCGGCAACCCCGACTCGGCCATCCCGGAGTGGGGCGTCATGCTCGCCGACGCGCAGCCGTACCTGGGCATCCGGCCGGGCCTGGCGATCTATCCGGCGCTCGGCATCATCATCACCGCGCTGGGGTTCACCCTGCTCGGTGAGGCGATGCGCGAGGCTCTCGATCCGAAGCTGCGGAAGTAGGTCAGTCAGCCATGGCACTGCTCGAAGTGGACGACCTCTCCGTCACGTTCGCCCGTCGTGGGCAGCGCACCGTGCACGCGGTGGACGGGGTGTCCTTCTCGGTCGACGCCGGCGAGGTGGTCGGCCTGGTCGGCGAGTCCGGCTGCGGCAAGAGCGTCACGTCGCTGGCCATCATGGGCCTGCTGCCCAAGCAGCCGGGCCTGCGCGTGGGCGGCAAGGCGGTCTTCGACGGCACCGACCTGCTCCAGCTCGACGACCGGTCCCGCCGCGACATCCGCGGCCGGGACGTGGCGATGATCTTCCAGGATCCGCTGTCCTCGCTGAACCCGGTCATCCCGATCGGGCTCCAGGTGACCGAGGTGCTGGCCCGGCACCGGGGCATGAAGGGCGAGGCGGCCACCAAGGAGGCGGCGGCCCTGCTCGACCGGGTGGGCATCCCGGACCCGCGACGGCGGCTCAAGGAGTACCCGCACCAGCTCTCCGGCGGCATGCGGCAGCGGGCGCTGATCGCCATGGCTGTCGCCTGCCAGCCCCGGCTGCTGATCGCCGACGAGCCGACCACCGCGCTCGACGTCACCATCCAGGCGCAGATCCTGGAGCTGCTGAAGGACCTCGTCCGGGACTCCGGCACCGCACTGGTGATGATCACCCACGACCTCGGCGTGGTCGCGGGCATGTGCGACACCATCAACGTGCTCTACGCCGGCCGGGTGGTGGAGACGGCCACCCGGCGTCCGCTGTTCCGCCAGCCCCGGCACCCGTACACCGAGGGGTTGCTCGGCTCGGTGCCGCGCCTGGACGCCGGCCGCGGCGAACGGCTCAACCCCATCCCCGGCTCGGTGCGTGACGTGCTGCCCTGGCCGGACGGCTGCGCGTTCGCCCCGCGCTGCGCCCGCCGCGTCGACGCGTGCGTGGGCGAGCCGCCGGAGCTGGTGATCACCCACGACGCCCGCAGCTACCGCTGCGTCAACCCGGTGCCGGTGCCCGGCCTGACCCCGGAGGCGGACGCCCGCGCGACCGCGCCGACGACCACCGAACCGGGTGCGGTACCGGCCCAGGCCGAACCGGCCGACCCGCCCGCCGTGCCCGGCTTCGGACCGGCTCCGCGCGAGGAGGAGACCCCATGAGCGACAACGACATCCTCGTCGAGGTCCGCGACCTGAAGGTGCACTTCCCGATCCGCCGGGGCGTGATCTTCGACCGGACCGTCGGGCACGTCAAGGCGGTCGACGGGGTCGACCTCAGCATTCCGCGCGGCAAGACGTACGGGCTGGTGGGCGAGTCGGGCTGCGGCAAGTCCACGCTGGGCCGGGCGCTGCTCCAGCTCAACCCGCCGACCAGCGGCGAGGTGAAGTTCGACGGCGTCGAGCTGACCACGCTCCCGGCCGGCAAGCTGCGCGCGATGCGCCGCCGGATGCAGATGATCTTCCAGGACCCGATGTCCAGCCTGGACCCCCGGCAGAACGTCGAGTCGATCCTCACCGAGGGCCTCCAGACCCACGGCATCGGCTCCGACCGCAACGACCGACGGCGGATCATCGGCGAGACGCTCGACGCGGTGGGCCTGCCCAAATGGGCGCTGTCCCGCTACCCGCACGAGTTCTCCGGCGGCCAGCGCCAGCGCATCGGCATCGCCCGCGCCCTGGTGCTCGGCCCGGAGCTGATCGTCGCCGACGAGCCGGTCTCCGCGCTCGACGTGTCGATCCAGGCGCAGGTGGTGAACCTGCTCGACGAACTCCAGGACAGCCTCGGCCTGACCTACCTGGTCATCGCGCACGACCTGGCGGTGGTGCGGCACATCTCCGACATCGTCGGCGTGATGTACCTGGGCGCGCTCGTGGAGGAGGCACCGAGCGACCGGCTCTACACCGAGCCGCTGCACCCGTACACCCGGGCGCTGATGTCGGCGGTGCCGGTGCCGGACCCCGACGTGGAGGACCGCCGCGAGCGCATCCTGCTCGCCGGTGACCTGCCCTCGCCGGCGAACCCGCCGTCGGGCTGCCGGTTCCACACCCGCTGCCCGTGGGCGCAGCCGACCCGCTGCGCCGACGAGCGGCCGGAACTGCGCCAGATCGGCGCCAGCCGGGTGGCCTGCCACTGGGCCGAGCAGATCGCCGCCGGTGAGCTGCGCCCGCACGAGGTGACCGCGAAGATCACCCGGCCGGAGGGCGAGGGCGAGGACCCGGGCGTGGTCTCCGCGCCCAGCGAGCCCGGATCGTACGTCTGACCCGACGAAGCGCGTCCCCACCCGGCCCGGGTGGGGACGCGCTTCTCGTCTGTCAGCCCTCGGGGCGGTTGAGCAGGCCCACCGCGATCGTGTGCACGGCGTCCAGCGCGGCCGGGTCGGCCAGCGGCGCGGAACCGCCGGTGACCGCGTACCACTCGTCGGCGTCCTTGTACTGCACCCGCAGCGTCACCCGGCCGTCGGCGTGCTCGGTGCGCAGCGTCAACTCGCCGGTCACCACGCCCACCTCGTCCGTCATGACCCCGCCCGGACCGGCCGTGATGTCCGAGGTGCGGTCCGCCGGTCCGCCCGGCGCGCCCCCGGCCGGCGCCCCCGGCACCGCGTCGGCGGTCATGCCCGCCCCGGCCACGTCGGCGGGCTCCGGCTGCCGGCCGTCCGCCGTCATCCCGGCCGACGCCGGACCGGCGGGTGCGGCGTCTGTGTCCGGCGTGCCCGCCGGGGCCGGTGTGGCATCCGGCCCGGTCACGGTTTGCTCGCCCATGTGCAGCCCTCCAGCATGTCGGTGAGAGCGGCCTTCTCGGCACTTGTCACAGTCAGCCGCCAGTAGTGCTTCACCGTCACCCAGTCCGCCGCGTACTGACACCAGGACGACCGGTTCGGCGGCTTCCACTGGGACGGATCCTGGTCACCCTTTGCCCGGTTGGACCGCGCCGAAACCGCGATGAGCTGCGGCCGGGTCAGGTCGTTGGCGAAGTCGCCACGCTTCGAGTCGTCCCACTCGGCCGCACCCGACCGCCACGCGGCGGCCAGCGGCACGGTGTGGTCGACGTCCACGTCCGACGGATCGTTCAGCACCACACCGTCGTAGACGCTCTCCCACCGGCCGCCCACCACGTTGCAGCCGGACAGCTTGATGCCCTCGCCGTCGCGTTGCAGCACGCTGTCGCGGACGTCGCAGTTCTTGCCGGTGCCGCGCCAGTGCGGGAAGCGGGAACGGCTGTAGCCCTTCATCGACCCGGCCGTGGCCACTGTGAGCTCACCGAGCTGCTTGTCGACGTTCCCGGCGGCGCTCGGTGGCGCCTCCGGCTCGGTGACCGACACGTCGCAGCCGGCCACGCCGAGGGCGAGCACCGCGCTCAGCGCGGCCGCCAGCCCGGCTCGGGCTCCTGATCTCGTACGCACAGACGACACCTCTCCAGCTTGCGTGCTCCGGGCGAGTCCGCACAGTACCCGGCGGCGGTTTCCGCGATTCGTGGCGTCGAGGATGGGCGGCGGGCAGAGTGGTGAGACGTGACCGCACCCGCTCCCACGCTGCGTACCGGCTCCGCCGCCGGACGCGGCACCCTGCTCGCCGCGATCCTCGCCTCCGGCATGGTGTTCCTCGACAGCACAGTCGTCAACGTCGCGCTGCCGCGCCTCGGCGCCGAACTCGACGCCACAGTCGCCGGTCTGCAGTGGACCGTGAACGGCTACCTGCTCATGCTCGCCGCGTTCGTCCTGCTCGGCGGTGCGCTCGGCGACCGGTTCGGCAGACGGCGCGTCTTCCTGATCGGCGTCGTCTGGTTCGCCGCGGCGTCGGTGCTCTGCGGGCTGGCCCAGGACACCGGATGGCTCGTCGCCGCCCGGTTCCTCCAGGGCGCCGGCGGGGCGCTGCTCACCCCCGGCTCGCTGTCGGTGCTCCAGGCCAGCTTCCACCCCGACGACAGGGGCCGGGCCATCGGCACCTGGTCCGGACTGTCCGGGGTGTCCACCGCGCTCGGCCCGCTGCTCGGCGGCTGGCTGATCGACACGCTCTCCTGGCGGTGGATCTTCTTCGTCAACCTGCCGCTGGCCGTCGGCGTGGTGCTCGCCGCGCTGCGCTGGGTGCCGGAGAGCCGGGACGAGGAGGTCTCGCGTACCGGAGGCGGGCGGCGGCGGTTCGACGTGGCGGGCGCGCTGCTCGGCGCGCTCGCACTCGGCGGCGTCACGTACGCGCTGATCGACGCCCCGGCGCGCGGCCTGGACTCCCCGGCGGTGCTCGCCGCGGCGGTGCTCGGAGTGGTCGCCGTGGTGGTGTTCGTGCTGGTCGAGCGGCGGCGCGGCGACACCGCGATGCTGCCCACCGGGCTGTTCTCCAGCCGGCTGTTCTCCGTGCTGAACGTCTTCACCGTCGTGGTGTACGCGGCGCTCGGCGGGTTCACCTTCTTCCTCGCCGTCTACCTGCAGAACGTGGTCGGCTGGTCGGCGCTGCTCACCGGCCTGGCCACGGTGCCGATGACGGTGCTGCTGCTGGTCGGCTCGCCGCGCGCGGGCGCGCTGTCGGCCCGCATCGGCCCCCGGCTGCCGCTCACCGTCGGCCCGGTGATCGCCGCCGTGGGCCTGCTGCTGTTGCGGCGGGTCGGGCCGGGCGCGTCGTACTGGGTGGACGTGCTGCCGGGCGTGGCGCTGTTCGGCGCCGGGCTCACGCTCGTGGTGGCGCCGCTGACCACGTCGGTGCTCGGCGCCGTCTCGGACCGGTTCGCCGGGGTGGCGAGCGGCTTCAACAACGCCGCCTCCCGAGCCGGTGGCCTGCTCGCGGTGGCCGCGTTGCCGCTGCTGGTGGGGCTGTCGGGCACCGGGTACGAGCAGAAGGGCGCGCTCGCCGACGCGTACCGGGGGGCGCTGGCGTGGTGCGCCGGGCTGCTGCTGGCAGGCGCGGTGCTCGCCGCCGTGCTGATCCACCGCCCCGGGCGGGGGGAAGGAAGGGCCCCTTCTTAACGCCTCCGGTAGAGGAAGGGCCCCTTGTTAACACACGGGCCATTCGGGCGCGGGCGTTAAAAAGGGCCCCCTCCTATGCAGAACGCGTTAAGAAGGGGCCCTTCCTTACACCTCAAGCACCTCAGGCGCGGGTGCGGTTCACCGCGCTCGTGACCGCCTTGATCGAGGCGGTCACGATGTTCGCGTCCACCCCGACGCCCCACACCGTACGGCCGTCCACCTCGCACTCCACGTACGCGGCGGCCTGCGCGTCCCCACCGGAGGACAGCGCGTGCTCGTGGTAGTCGAGCACCCGTACCGCCACGCCCAGGGCCTGCAACGCGTTGACGTACGCGTCGATCGGGCCGTTGCCGACAGCGGTGAGCCGGCGGGTCTCGCCGCCGAAGCCGACGCGGGCGTCGATCTCGACCTTGCCGTCGACGGTGCCGATGGTGTATTCGGCCAGCTTGACGGCCGGGTCCACCTGGTGGTCCACCAGGTAGTTGCGGGCGAAGATCTCCCACATCGCGCCCGGCTCGACCTCGCCGCCGTCGTGATCGGTGACCTGCTGCACCACGCCGGAGAACTCGATCTGGAGGCGGCGCGGCAGGTCGAGCTGGTGCTCGGTCTTCATGATGTACGCGACGCCGCCCTTGCCGGACTGCGAGTTGACCCGGATGACCGCCTCGTAGGTGCGGCCCAGGTCCTTCGGGTCGATCGGCAGGTAGGGCACGGCCCAGGTGAAGTCGTCGACCGGCACCCCGGCCGCGGTGGCGTCGGCGTTCAGCGCGGCGAAGCCCTTGTTGATCGCGTCCTGGTGCGAGCCGGAGAACGCGGTGTAGACCAGGTCGCCCGCGTACGGGTGGCGCTCGTGCACCGGCAGCTGGTTGCAGTACTCGACGGCGCGCTTGATCTCGTCGATGTTCGAGAAGTCGATCATCGGGTCGATGCCCTGGGAGAACATGTTCAGGCCCAGCGTCACCAGGTCGACGTTGCCGGTGCGCTCGCCGTTGCCGAACAGGCAGCCCTCGATCCGGTCGGCGCCGGCCAGCAGGCCCAGCTCGGCGGCGGCCACGCCGGTGCCCCGGTCGTTGTGCGGGTGCAGGCTCAGCACCAGGCTGTCCCGCCGGGGCAGGCGCCGGTGCATCCACTCGATCGAGTCGGCGTAGACGTTCGGCATCGCCATCTCGACGGTGGCCGGCAGGTTGATGATCAGCTTCCGGTCCGGCGTCGGGTCGATCACGTCGATGACCGCCGAGCAGACCTCCAGCGCGTACTCCAGCTCGGTGCCCGTGTACGACTCCGGCGAGTACTCGTAGTGGATGTCGGTGTCCGGGGTGTGGATCTCCGCGTACTTCTGGCACAGCCGCGCGCCCTGGGTGGCGATGTCGGTGATGCCGTCGCGGTCCAGGCCGAAGACCACCCGGCGCTGCAGCGTCGAGGTGGAGTTGTAGAAGTGCACGATGGCCCGGTGGGCGCCGCGCAGCGACTCGAAGGTCCGCTCGATCAGGTGCTCCCGGCACTGGGTCAGCACCTGGATGGTGACGTCCTCGGGAATCAGGTCCTGCTCGATGAGCTGCCGTACGAAGTCGTAGTCGGTCTGGCTCGCCGACGGGAAGCCGACCTCGATCTCCTTGTAGCCCATCTGCACCAGGAGCTGGAACATCCGCCGCTTACGCTCGGGCGACATCGGGTCGATCAGGGCCTGGTTGCCGTCGCGGAGGTCGACTGCGCACCAGCGGGGCGCGGCCTCGACGCGGCGGGTCGGCCAGGAGCGGTCCGGCAGGTCGACACCGAACTCCCTGTCGTACGGGACGTAGCGGTGGACCGGCATCCGGCTGGGGCGCTGGCTGGCGAACGGATCGGTGGCGGTGACAGGTTGAGCCATCTCGGAGTGCTCCCTGGAACATGTGGCGTCAGCAGATCGGAAAGGTGTCGGCGGGCTGCCGGGCGACGGTGCGCGGCGGTGCCGAGAAGAAGATCGGATGTGCTGGACGGCGCGTAGCGACTCCGCGACGAGGTGCCGGCCGGTCAGGCCTCGTCGCGGCAGCCAAGGAGAAGGTACGCGCGCCACATGACGAGGTCACCCTACGTGGTGGGACGGGCGGTGGGAAGGCTGGTCCGGACTATGGGATCAGAGTCACCGAGTCGGTGGACCTGGACACGCCCGGTAGCCGAGGCGTCCGCTCCGCCCGGGCCACCGCCGGCACGATCGCCAGCCCGACCAGGACGAACAGCGCCGCCGCCGGGTACCAGCCCCAGCCGCCGGTGCTCACGCCGAGCGCGGTCAGCCCGGCCGGAGCGATCAGGAACTGCAACTGGGAGCCGAGCCCGAAGGCGCCGACGTACGCGCCGCGCTGGGCGGCGGGCGGCAGCGTGGCGGTCAGTCCCCAGGTGCCCGCCGACTCGATCAGCTCGGCCAGGATGAGCAGCGTCGCGGCGGCCACCAGCACCGCCACGGTGAGCGGTCCCGTGGTCGCGCCGGAGACCGGCAGTACCACGCAGAACAGGGCGATCAGCACCGCGCCCCGGCGGGACGCCCGGGCCGCGCCCGGCGCGGTGTCCGCGCCCCGGCTGGCCCGCACCTGGAACAGCACGACCAGCACGGTGTTGAGCAGCACCAGCGCGGCGATGATCGTCTTCGGCGCGTCGGTACGGGTGAGGATCCACAGCGGCATCACCGTCAGGTAGAGCGTCTGGTGCGCGGTGAGCAGCCCGGACAGCAGCGCGACGGTCATGAACGGCCGGTCCCGCAGCACCGCCAGCCGGCTCATCGGCTCGGCCGTGCGGGTCACCTCCGGCAGCCGGGGCAGCCGGCGCACGAAGCCGGCGGTCACCAGGAAGACCACGGTGATGAACCAGACCATCCCGCGGTACGCCCAGATCGTGTCGACGGCCAGCACCAGGCCGCTGATCAGCGCGCCGAGCCCGAAGCCGACGTTCAGCGAGGAGCGCTGGTAGGCCATCGCGGTGACCCGTTCCTCCGGGCGCAGCACGTTGATCGAGTAGACCTGGCGGGCGACGCCGGTCGCCGCGCCCGTCACGGCCAGCGCGATCACCACCGCGAGGAACCCGGCGAAGCCGCCGACGAACGGGTACGCGGCGAACAGCGCCGCGTCCAGCAGCAGGCAGACGATCCACACCCGCTGCGGCCCGTACCGGTCGGTGAGCCCGCCCAGCGGCACGGTGCCGAGCAGGGACGCCCCGGCGGCGAGGGAGAGGCCGAGACCCACCTGGGCCGGGCTGAGACCCAGCGCCCGGGTGAAGAAGACGGCGCTGCCGGCCTGGAACAGGCCGTGACCGACGGCGAACACCATGGCCTGCACGGCCAGGGCGCGGGTCAGACCGGCAGGCGGTACGACGTGACGGACGGCGGTGCGGATGCTCTGTCTGGCCCCCATGACAGGTGAGCAAACCGTGCCCCCCGCGCTCCGGTCGAACCTTTTAGTCTGGGCCGAATCCGGCGTCCGGGGGTGCTCGTGTCCGAGTTGCGGTTCAACCTGGCCGACGTGGCGGGCGTGCGGTTCGCGGTGTCGCCGGCGAACGAGACCGTGATGAGCATGTGGGCGCTGGCCGAGCCGGTCCGCTACGCGGTGCACCTGCAGTGGATCGACCGTGCCCGGGCGACGCTGCGCCGCCCCGAGGTGGCCGATCGGGTCCGCCCGTTGACGGACCTGGCCCGGCCGCGCCGCTGGCTACCGGACTTCCTGACGCCGGCCGCCCGCCCGGACGCGGACATGGCGGACCAGCTCGACCACATCGCGGCGACGCCGCCGGACGTGGTGGTGCAGGATCTGCTGGCCACCGTTCCGAGCCGTCCGCTGAGCCCGTTCGGGCGGGCGTTGCTCGCCGACCCGGCCGGGCTGCTGCCGCAGTTGGTGGAGGCGGTGCGGGTCTGGTACGAGGAGGCGATCGCCCCCGACTGGCCGCGCATGCGGGCGCTGCTGGACGCCGACGTGGCGTACCGGGCGGCCCAGCTCGCCGAGGGCGGCGCCGGCCGGCTGTTCGAGCAGCTGCACCCGAGCCTGCGCTGGCTCGGCGACCGCGTGGTGAGCGACGATCCGTTCGAGCGGGACTTCGACCTGCGGGGGCGGGGGCTGGCGCTGAACCCGAGTGTGTTCACCGACCGGCGGGTGCTGTGGAACCTGCTGGAGGACTCGTTGCCCGCCGCGGCGTACCCGGTGCGGGCGGTCGGGACGCTGTGGGAACGCGGACCTGAACCGGCCGGCGACGCGCTCGCCCGGGTGGTCGGCGGCGGCCGGGCCGTCCTGCTGAACCTGCTCGACGCGGCGACGACCACCACGGACCTCGCCCGGCTCACCGGGCTGTCCGCCGGGAACGTGTCCCAGCATCTCTCCGCGCTGCACGCCGCCGGTCTGGTCACCCGGTCCCGCGCCGGGCGGCACGTGCTCTACCGCAACAGCGAGGTCGGTGCCGCGTTGGTCCGCGCGGCGCGGGGCGGCTGAGCGGGACGCGTCAGGGCGTGCCGGGGCTCGGGGCGTCCCGGCTGACCGGCTCGCCGTCGGTCACCGCGCCGGCCAGCTCGACGGTGCCCGGCGCGGCGCCGGGCTCGCCGGTCAGCGTCAGCGTGCCGAACCCGACCCGTACCGCCGCCGGTGTGCCGTCCTCCCGGAAGCAGTAGATGCCCACGTCCAGCGGCGCGTTCAGCGACGCCGAGGTGCTGTCGACCGTGTAGCAGGGGCCGTCGGCTCCCGGCAGCGGATCGGCCGGGGAGACGGCGAGCGGCGCACGCCTGTCGGTCAGCACCTCCAGCCAGTCGGTGAACGGGTGCTGCACGCGGGGGTCGAGCCGGCGCGGCACCGCGTCGTCGGCGTCGCCGAGGCGGACGCAGGTCGCCGCCTGCGGCCAGCCGGCCGAGGGCAGCGCGCACTGGAACAGCCCGTCGGAGGTGCCGGCGAGCGAGACGTCCACCGTGCCGGCGTGCCCCCAGCCGGGCACGTCGACCCGCCAGCTGCCGTCGTTGGCGCTGGTGAAGGCCACCGTGCGGGGCGTGCCCTCGGCGGGGGTGAACGCGTACGTGGCGGTGAGGTGGCGGTCCTGCGCCGCGGCGGCCAACCCGGCCAGTTCCTCGCGGGCGGCGTCGACCTGCACCGGGACCGGGTCGGCGGTGCCGGTGGGCGCCGCCTCGGGGTTGCCGCCGTCGCAGGCGGCCAGCAGTACCGGCAGGGTGAGCGCGAGCACGCCGGTCAGGCGGGCCGCACGTCGATGAGCGTGCACCGGCTCATTCTGCGTCGTGGGGAGGGTCCAGGTCAGCCCACCGTACGGCTGTACCGCTTGGCGTGTCGCGTCCTTCCGGGCTGGTGAGCCGCCCCACGCCGGGGCCGGATGGTGGGATCACCCGACCCGGCGTCGCGGGCCGCCCGATAGGCTGAGGCGGTTCGACACGCGCCGCCGGACCGAGAGCGCCGGCGGCGTCGGCACGCTCAGGGTCGTCGCTGGGAGGGAGTGCACCGTCGTGGCACTCGTGGTGCAGAAGTACGGCGGGTCCTCCGTCGCCAACGCCGAGCGGATCAAGCGGGTGGCCGAGCGCATCGTGGCCGCGCGCAAGGCCGGCGACGACGTGGTGGTCGTGGTGTCCGCCATGGGCGACACCACCGACGAGCTGCTCGACCTGGCCAACCAGGTCAGCCCGCTGCCGCCGGGCCGCGAGCTGGACATGCTGCTCACCGCCGGGGAGCGGATCTCCATGGCGCTGCTCGCCATGGCCATCCACAACCTGGGGTACGAAGCCCGCTCGTTCACCGGTTCGCAGGCCGGCGTGATCACCACCTCGGTGCACGGCCGGGCCCGGATCATCGACGTGACCCCGGGGCGGCTCAAGGGCGCGCTGGACGAGGGCGCGGTGGTCATCGTCGCCGGTTTCCAGGGCGTCTCGCAGGACACCAAGGACGTGACCACGCTCGGGCGCGGCGGCTCGGACACCACCGCCGTGGCGCTCGCCGCCGCGCTGGAGGCGGACGTCTGCGAGATCTACACCGACGTGGACGGCATCTTCAGCGCCGACCCGCGCATCGTGCCGAACGCCCGGCACATCAAGCAGATCACCTACGAGGAGATGCTGGAGCTGGCCGCCTGCGGCGCGAAGGTGCTGCACCTGCGCAGCGTCGAGTACGCGCGGCGCGCGGGCTTGCCGATCCACGTCCGTTCGTCATACTCGACCAACACCGGCACGATGGTCACCGGATCGATGGAGGACCTTCCTGTGGAACAGGCACTGATCACCGGGGTCGCCCACGACCGCAGCGAAGCGAAGATCACGATCGTCGGCGTGCCCGACGAGCCGGGCGCCGCCGCGTCGATCTTCGACACCGTGGCCGGCGCGGAGATCAACATCGACATGATCGTGCAGAACGTGTCCACCGAGGGCACCGGCCGCACGGACATCTCGTTCACGCTGCCCAAGGCCGACGGCCCGACCGCGATGACCGCGCTCAGCAAGATCCAGGAGTCGGTCAAGTTCAAGGGCCTGCTGTACGACGACCACGTCGGCAAGGTGTCCCTCATCGGCGCGGGCATGCGCTCGCACCCGGGCGTGGCGGCCGGCTTCTTCGCCGCCCTCGGCGCGGCCGGCGTCAACATCGAGATGATCTCCACCTCGGAGATCCGGGTCTCCGTGGTCTGCCGCGACACCGACCTGGACAAGGCGGTCCGCGCCATCCACGACGCCTTCGAGCTGGGTGGTGACACCGAAGCCGTCGTCTACGCCGGCACCGGGCGGTAACGCGCCGTGGCGTCGCTGCCCACCCTCGCCGTGGTCGGGGCGACAGGTGCCGTCGGTACGGTGATGTGCCAGATCCTCTCCTCCCGGCGCAACGTGTGGGGCGAGATCCGGCTGCTCGCCTCCGAGCGGTCGGCCGGCCGGCGCCTGCAGTGCCGGGGCGAGGAACTGACCGTCCAGGCGCTCACCGCCGACGCGCTCGACGACGTCGACGTGGCGATGTTCGACGTGCCGGACGACGTCTCCGCGCAGTGGGCACCGGTCGCCGTCGCGCGCGGCGCGGTGGTGGTGGACAACTCCGGCGCCTTCCGGATGGACCGTGACGTGCCGCTCGTGGTCCCCGAGATCAACCCCGAGCAGGTACGCAACCGGCCCAAGAGCATCATCGCCAACGCCAACTGCACGACGCTGGCGATGATCGTGGCGGTCGCGCCGCTGCACCGCGAGTACGGGCTGCGCGAGCTGGTGCTCGCGTCGTACCAGGCGGTCTCGGGGGCGGGGCAGGCCGGCGTGGACGCGCTGCACCTCCAGCTCGGCAAGATCGCCGGGGATCGGGTGCTCGGTTCCCGGGCCGGTGACGTGCGACAGGCAGTCGGCGACGAGCTGGGTCCGTTCCCGGCGCCGCTGGCGCTCAACGTCGTTCCGTGGGCGGGCTCGCTGGCAGACGGCGGCTGGTCCTCCGAGGAGATGAAGCTGCGCAACGAGTCGCGCAAGATCCTCGGGCTGCCCGACCTCAAAGTGTCCGCCACCTGCGTACGGGTGCCGGTGGTGACCGGTCACTCGGTCGCCGTGCACGCGGTCTTCGCCACCGAGGTGGACGCCGAAGGTGCCCGCGAGGCGCTGCGCAACGCCCCGGGCGTGATCCTGGTCGACGACCCGGCGGCGGGGGAGTTCCCGATGCCGATCGACGCGGTCGGCACCGACCCGTCCTGGGTGGGCCGCATCCGGCGGGCGGTCGACGACCCCAGGGCCCTGGACCTCTTCGTGACAGGCGACAACCTCCGCAAGGGTGCCGCCCTCAACACGGCCCAGATAGCCGAACTCCTGGCCAGGGACCTGACCCGCCCATAAGCCCCGCCCCCGCCGCCCCCGCCCCCGCCCCCCGCCCCGCGCCCGCCCAGAGCCCGTCGATCATGAAGTTGACGGCAATCGCCGCCCGATTTGTCACCGCCAACTCCATGATCGACGGGCTGGGAGAGGGGGCGGGAGGCGGGGAGAGGGCGGGGTGGGTTAGGCGGCGGAGAGGTGGACGCCGTCTCGGCCGTGGCGCTTGACCGCGTAGAGGGCCTGGTCGGCTCGGTGCAGGGTGCGTTCGGGGGACTCGCCGGGTCTCGGCAGGGCGACGCCGACGCTGATCGTCCGGCCGGTACGGCGGGCCGCCTCGGTGAGCCGTTCGGCGATCCGGACCGCCTCCTCCGGGCGGCTCACCTCGATCACCGCCACGAACTCGTCGCCGCCGGTCCGGTACAGCTCGTCGCCCTGACGCAACGCGCCTTCGAGCGCCCGGGCCAGGCCCACCAGCAGCCGGTCACCGGCCTGGTGGCCGTACGTGTCGTTGACGTCCTTGAACCCGTCCACGTCGATCGCCAGCAGCGCGGTACGCCCCGGAGTGGCGGTGGCGATCCGCTGCCCGAACGGACCGGTGTGCCGCAGCCCGGTGAGCGGGTCCGAGCTTGCCTGCTCGCGCAGCCGGGCGAGCGTACGCAGCCGGTCCAGGCAGGTCCACGCCTGCCCGGCGAGCAACTCGATCAGGTTGACGGTGGTCGGGTCGGGGCACAGGCGTTGCTCGTCGGCCACGAGCAGCACGCCACCGGAGGCGGGTGTACCGACCGGCACCGCCACGAGCGTGCGTGCGCCGGCCCGGGTCAGCGGCAGGTACTCCTCCGTGGGCGGGTGGCCCGCCTCGCCCAGCGTGTACGCCGAGCCGTACCGGTGGGCCCGGTCGATCATGCGGTGCAGCGCCACCGGTCCGGCCTCGTCCAGCTCGGCCCGGATGCGCGCCTCCAGCGCCCCAGGGGTGCCGGTGGGCGCGCCGAGGCGCGGGCCGCGCCGGCCGGTGAGCACCAGCACGGCGGCGGAGAGCGCTGACACGTCCCGGGCCGCGGCGAGCGCGGCGGTCATCAGGTCCCAGTCGGTCGGCGCGGCGGTGAACGCGGCGGCGTGCCGCAACAGCTTCTCGCTGCGGCTCTCGGCCGGCGGCCCGCCGAGCGCGGCGATCCGCCCGCCGAGGCGGTCGGCCACCAGTTCGGCGGTCTCCCGCCAGGCCGCGAGCACGACCGGCTCGCTCCACTGCAGGTCGAGCACGCCGATCGGACGGCCGTCCGGGTCGCGTACCGGCACGCAGAGTTCGGCGGTGACGTCCGGGCGGACCTCGAGGTAGTCGGGGTCGGCGGCGACGTCGGGCACGGCGGCGGTGATCCCGGAGGCGTAGACCCGCCGCACCACCGAGGGTTCGGGCCGGTGGCGGCCCGGCGGGGTGCCGTCGGCGGTGGCCGGCACGTGCGAGAAGACCTGCCAGGCGCCGGTGGCGGCGACGCAGCGCAGACGGTCGTGGACGCGGAGCAGGACGGTGGCGGTCGCCGGGGTGTGCCGGGCGAGCGCGGCGACGGTCCACTGGCACGCCTCCGGGACGGTGGACGCCGTGGGAAGGCGCACCGTGACGTCGCGGAGGACTCGCTCGTGGTCCACGTCGTTCCTGCTCGGAGGGGGTCGGGTCGCGATCAAGGGTACTCAGCGCAACCGCCGCCGACCTTCGTACACATGTGCTATCCACAGGCTGTGGACGCAGCCTGTGGGCAGAAGCGGGCCTGCGCGGGGAGGGTGTGCGGCGATAGCGTGGGGGCCCGGGCACCCGAGGAGGCGGCCGATGCTCATCGCCCAGCTCAGCGACCCGCACGTGACCACCGGCCCGCTCGCGGCCGACCCGGCGTCCGGGTTGCACCGGGCGCTCGGCACGGTGCTCGCCCTGCGTCCCCGGCCCGACTGCGTGGTGATCACCGGTGACCTCACCGCCAACGGCCGGCCGGACGAATACCTCGCCCTGCGCGAGATCGTCGGCGCGTTCCCGCTGCCTGTGCACCTGGTGACCGGCAACCACGACGACCGCGAGTCGCTGCTCGACACGTTCGGCGGCACGCCCTACCTGGCCGGTGGCTTCTCGGCGCACTACCACGTCGACCTGCCGGACGCGACGCTCGTGGTGCTCGACTCGCTCACCCCGGGCAGCCCCGGCGGGCGGCTCGGCGACGAGCAGCTCGCCTGGCTGGACGGGGTGCTCGCCGGCCGTACCGACGCGCCCGCCGTCGTGTGCCTGCACCATCCGCCGGTCACCGTGGGTGTGCCGGGCATGGACGCGATGGGGCTGGCCGACGCCGACGCGCTCGCCGCCGTGGTCGGCCGTCACCCCCATGTCGTACGCGTCGCCGCGGGGCACCTGCACCGCCAGGTGGCCAGCGCGTTCGCCGGTACGGTGCTGACCACCGCGCCGAGCACCTGGATCCAGGTGAGCCTCAGCATGACCGAGGAGGAGGAGCCGGGTTTCGTCGCCGAGCCGACCGCCTTCCTGCTGCACCGGATCGCCGACGGCGGCTGCGTGACGCACACCGTCCAGGTCAGCCACGCCGCCGGGCGCACCTGCTGGTTCTGAGCCGCGCCGCCGATGCTCTGGTACGTCGCGTACGGCTCGAACCTGCACGCCGCCCGGCTCGACTGGTATCTGCGGGGCGGGTGTCCACCGGGCGGGCTGCGCACGTACCCCGGCTGCCGGGACCGCCGGTCACCGCGCCGGACGGTTCCGGTGCTGATCCCCGGCGGTGTCTACTTCGCCGGTGAGTCGCGGGCCTGGACCGGCGGCATGGCGTTCTACGACCCGCTGCTGCCCGGGCGGGCGGCGGCGCGCGGCTACCTGGTGACCGTCGAGCAGTTCGCGGACATCGCCGCGCAGGAGATGTACCGGCCGCCCGGCGCCGACCTGGCCGGGATCCTCGCGGCGGTCGAGACCGGGCGGGCGACGCTCGGGCCGGGCCGCTACGAGACGCTGCTGCGCGTCGGCGTCCACGAGGGCCTGCCGATGCTCACGTTCACCGCGCCGCACCGGGCGGTGGAGGTGCGGTGGACCCGGCCCGCGCCGATCTATCTCGGGATGCTGGCGCGCGGGCTGCGCGAGGCGCACGGCTGGGACGCCGCGCGCACCGTCGGCTACCTGGCGGGCCGGCCGGGGGTGGCCGGGCGGTGGACCCGGCCCGCCTTGCGCAGGCTGGTCGCCGCCGCCCACAGCGGGCTTCCAACCGGCACGCCCGGCAGTGAGTCGAGTTCGGACAGTTCGCTCGATATGCCGGGCCGTCGTACATGAACGACCGTTCGGTCCGCGATGGGTGTCCGGCAGGAGGTGATTCCGGCAAGGACGGTTGCCAGCGCAACGATTTCCGCGTGACATGAGCGGCGGCGCCGGCTCCCTGTCCCTGGGAGCCGGCGCCTTCGACGGCGGCGGGCATCGACAGCGTGCGCCGCGCGGAATTTCACCTGACCGTCATGTCCGACTCGTCCGGCAGACCGGTGCGGGCCGCCCGAGACAGCGACGATTCCTGATGCCACCCCGTTCGACCTGGCGGCCGGTGGATGAGAAGCTACCCCGGCGGGGCGGCGTTCCCCCGAGTACCGCCCTCCGCGATCGACACCTGTCACGGCACGGACCAGGGTCGCCGGGCGCACCATCGCCCGGACGCCACATACCGGCATCTCACGAGGAGTTCCATGTCCGTCACCGGGATGCGACGCCGGGCCGCCGTCGGCCTGGCCGCACTCGCCGCGACCGCGTTCACCGCGGTCGCCGTCACCCCCGACCAGGCCGAGGCCCGCCCGAAGCCGGTCGACGTCCAGTTGCTCGCGATCAACGACTTCCACGGCAACCTGGAACCGCCGAGCGGATCCAGCGGCACCATCGACGGCCAGCCGGCCGGTGGCGCGGAATACCTGGCCAGCCACCTGAAGTCGATGCGCGCCGAGGCCAAGAGGCAGGGCAAGGGCACCGTCACCGTCGCCGCCGGTGACCTGATCGGCGCCTCGCCGCTGCTGTCCGCCGCGTTCCACGACGAGCCCACCATCGAGGAGATGAACCTCGCCGGGCTGGAGTTCGCGAGCGTCGGCAACCACGAGTTCGACGAGGGCGCGTCCGAGCTGCTGCGCATGCAGCGCGGCGGCTGCCACCCGGTGGACGGCTGCGCCGACGGCACCCCGTTCGGTGGCGCCAAGTTCTCGTACCTCTCGGCGAACGCCTTCAAGACCTCCACCGGTCTGCCGCTGATGCAGCCGTTCGGCATCAAGATCGTCAAGGGTGTCCCGATCGGCTTCATCGGGATGACCCTGGAGGGCACCCCGAACATCGTCAGCCAGCAGGGTGTCGCCGGCCTGCGGTTCACCGACGAGGCCGACACCGCCAACAAGTACGCCAAGATCCTGCGCCTGCTCGGGGTCAAGAGCATCGTCGTGCTGCTGCACGAGGGCGGTGTGCAGAACGGTGGCGGCATCAACGACTGCACCGGCTTCAGCGGCCCGATCGTGGACATCGCCAACCGGATGGACCCGTCCATCGACGTGATCGTCAGCGGGCACACCCACGCCGCGTACAACTGCAACATCAACGGCAAGCTGGTCACCAGCGCCAGCTCGTTCGGTCGCCTGGTCACCCAGATCGACCTGAAGATCGACCCGCGTACCCGCGACGTGGTCACCGCGTCCGCGAACAACGTGGTGGTCACCCGGGACGTCGAGCCGGACCGGCCCTCGACCGACCTGATCAACCGGTACAAGACCGCGCTCGGCCCGGTGGCCGACCGGGTGGTCGGCGAGACCACCGCCGCGATCACCAAGACCCAGGAGAACCTGTACCAGACCGGGGTCGACGCCAACGGCAAGCCGACGTACCAGACCGGTGAGTCGCCGCTGGGCAACCTGATCGCCGACGCGCAGCTCGCCGCGACCGACACCGAGCAGAACGCGGTCGCCGCGTTCATGAACCCCGGTGGCGTACGCGCCGACCTCGACGCCGGCCCGGTCACCTACGCCGAGGCGTTCACCGTGCAGCCGTTCGCCAACAACCTGGTGACGCTCGACCTGACCGGCGCGCAGCTCTACTGCATGCTGGAGCAGCAGTTCACCGTCGCGCGCGTGCTCTACGCGTCCTCGACCGTCAACTACGTCGTGGACGTCAACGGCACCACCGCGCCGGCCGGCACGCCGTGCGCCGGCACCCGCGTGGTCCGGGGCAGCCTCACCATCAACGGCACCCCGGTGACGGACACCGCCACCTACCGGGTCACCGTGAACAACTTCCTCGCCGGTGGCGGTGACGGCTTCAGCGTCCTGACCGGCGGCACCAACGCGGTGACCGGCCAGATCGACCTGGACGCCTTCACCGCGTACCTGACCGAGAAGTCGCCGGTCTCCCCGCCGGCGCTGGACCGGATCCGCACGACCACCGAGGTCGCTGCCGGCTGACGGCCGACCGCACCACCGACGGGCCCCGGAGCGTTCGCTTCGGGGCCCGTTCGCGTCCGGCGGCCCGTTTCGTCGCGGGCCGCCGGCTTGTCAGGTCGCCCGCGCGGGCTCGGGCGCAGGCGTCGCGGCGGCCGTCGGGCGGCCGTCCTGCGCGGCGGTGAGCAGCGGGCGCAGCGACAGCGCCAGCAGCGAGGCGGCCAGGCAGCCGCCCACCACGACGGCCACCCAGACCCGGCCGTTCGCCGCGCCGATAAGCGGACCGGCGGTGACCGGGCCGACCACGCCGCTGATCCCGAAGATCATCGAGCTCATCGCGTTGTACCGGCCGCGCAGCTCGTCGGTGGCGAGCGCGTTTGTGATCGCGGGCATGACCGGCGACAGCATCGTCTCGCCGAACCCGAAGATCGCCGAGCAGGCCACCACGCCGAGCGCCGCGAGCACCGCGTTGCCGCTGCCCACCACGCCCGCCGCGCCGAGCACCAGCCACGCGCCGGCGAAGACCGCGCCGACGGTGGCGAGCGCACGGGTACGGCTGCGTCCCTCCAGCCGCCGGATCACCAGCAGCTGCGAGAGCACGATCATGACGGTGTTCGCGGCCAGCGCCCACGCCACCACCCGGGGCGTCACCTCGACCACCCGGACCGAGTACGCCGCGAAGCCCACCTCGATCTGCGCGTACCCGCAGGTGGTGAGCACCAGGCCGAAGACGACCAGGCGGCGGAACGGCCGGTCCCGCAGCACCGTGAGGTAGCCGCCGGTCCTCTGGTCGTCAGCCTTCGCGCCGGCGGCCACGGCCGGGCGGCGCCCGACGTGCGGCAGCGTGAGCAGGATCAACGCGGGGGTCAGGTAGCTCACCGCGTCCAGCAGGTAGATCACCTCGAAGGTGATCGGGCGGGCCACGTCGACCACCGCGCCGGAGATCAGGCCGCCGGTGCCGATACCCAGGTTGAGCAGCGCGAAGTTGAGCCCGAAGACGCGCTGCCTCTCGCCGTCGTCGGTCAGCGAGGCGAGGATCGTGTTCTGCCCGGCCCAGATCGCCGAGCTGCCGACGGCGATCAGCGTCATCACGCCGAACGCCGAGGCGGTCGAGTCGACGAGCGCCAGCGAGCCGGTGCCGATCGCCTCGACCACCAGGCAGGGCAGCACCACCCGGCGCGCGCCGAACCGGTCGATGAACGTGCCGGCCAGCGGCGAGAGAGCCAGCGTGACAGCGCCGAACCAGCCGATCACCAACCCGGCCCGGGTGTCGGTCAGGCCGCGTACGTCGGTGAGGTAGATGAACAGGAACGGCAGGGTGAGGCCGCGCCCGACGGCGGAGAACAGGGTGCCGAGCAGGATCCGGCGGGCTTCGGGACGGGCGGGCAGGGCGCGGCGCAGCATGGCAGGGATTCTGTTCGGCGGGTACGACTACCGCGACCCGTTTACCCCTTACACGCGCGGTCGCCGGGCCGGAAGGTGAGCGAGCACACGTGCTCTGCCATGCTGGGCCGGTGACGACGACCTGGCGGCACCTGCCCGCACCGGCCCGCGAGATCGCCGAGACGGCCACCGACGCGGTGAGCGCCGCGCAGGCCCGCGACGCCGAGGCGTACGCCCCGGCCGTCGCGCGGCTGGCCGCCGCCGACCGGTCCGGGCTGGTCCTCGGCGGCGTGGTCCGGCTGCTGCTGGAGGAGGGCCACCCGGACGGGCTGGACGGCGACGACGTACGCCAGGTGCTGGAACAGTGCGTCCGGTCGGCGGCGACCTGGTGGCCCGGCGTCGACCCGCACGTGCTGCTGGTGCTGCTGGCCGGCGCGCTCGGCGTCTACGACCCGGGTGACGACGAGAACCCGCCCGACCCGGCGGCGATCGCCCGGCACGCGCCGCTGCTGGTGGCCGATCTGCTGGCGGTCACCGGGCGGCCGTTCGCCGAGTACCTGACCGCCGCGTTCGCCGAGGTGGCGCGGACGGAGACGCACGACTGACGGTTCTTGCCGGCGCGCTTGTCGGCGCGCGGCCCGGCGGTGGGCCCGCTTACGGGCTGGCGGCCAGGAAGACGAACGCGGCGAGCAGCACCAGGTGCACCCCGCCCTGGAGCACAGTCGCCCGGCCCGGCACGACGGTGAGCACCGCCGTCACCGCGGTCAGCGCCAGCAGCGTCATCTGGGTGCCGCCCAGGCCCAGCACCAGCGGCCCGTCCAGCCAGATCGAGGCGATCGCGATGGCCGGGATGGTCAGGCCGATGCTGGCCATGGCCGAACCGAGCGCGAGGTTGAGGCTGATCTGTACCCGGTCCCGCCGGGCCGCCCGAGCCGCGGCGAGCGTCTCCGGCAGCAGCACCAGCAGCGCGATGACCACGCCGACGAACGCCTGCGGCAGGTTCGCCGCGCTGACCGCCGTCTCGATCGCCGGGGAGATCGTCTTCGCGTCGCCGACCACCGCGACGAGCGCCACCACCAGCAGGGCCAGGCTGGCCAGTGCGGTACGGGTGGACGGCGGCTCGGCGTGCCCGTCGCCGGTCTTGTCCTCGGCGAGGATGCTGCCCTCCTGCGTGACCGGGAGGAAGTAGTCGCGGTGCCGGCCGGTCTGCACCATGACGAACAGCAGGTAGAGCGCGAGCGAGGCGACCGCCGCGAAGGCGAGCTGCGCGGGGGAGAACTCCGGGCCCGGCCGGCTCGTGGTGAACGTCGGCACCACCATGCTGAGCGTGGCGAGCGTGGCCACCGTGGCGAGCGCCCCGCCGGTGCCCTCCGGATTGAAGACCGCCACCTTTCGCCGCAGCGCGCCGAGTAGCAGCGACAGGCCGAGGATGCCGTTGCAGGTGATCATCACAGCGGCGAAGACGGTGTCCCGCGCCAGCGCCTGCGTCTTGTCGCCACCGCTGATCATCAGTGTGACGATCAGACCGACTTCGATCACGGTGACCGCCACCGCGAGCACGAGTGACCCGTACGGCTCACCGACCTTGTGCGCGACCACCTCGGCGTGGTGGACAGCCGCCAGGACGGCCGCCGCGAGCAGGCCCGCCACCACGAAGATGAGCGGGCCGGGCAGCTCCCGTCCCCAGGTCATCACGAGCACGAGCACGGCGACCAGGGGCGCGACGGTGGTCCAATCGGTCAGGCGGGATCGGATCATCGGCGGCATGCGCATACTTTGCCAGGCAGCGAGGTCAACCGCGCGTGGCGGGGTGGCTTCGGGTAGTCCTGTCGATCTATTCGATCGAGGCCGGTTGCTCCACGTGGGCGAGCACGTCACGGAGGTTCCCGATCACGGTTCCGGTCCAGCCCGGATCGGTGTCCTGGTGTTCCGTCGTCCGCAGCACCGTCATGCCGGCCGCCGCCGCGCCGGCCAGCTCGCCGTCAGCGCCGTCGCCCACGTACACGCAGTCCGCCGGCGCGAAGCCCAGCCGCTGCGCGGCGGCGCGGTAGATCGCCGGATCCGGCTTGGCCAGCCCGGCCTCACAGGAGAACACCGTGACGTCGAAACGCCGGGCGAGCGGGCCGCCCGGCCACGCCTCGGCCGTCTCCGAGGTGGCGTTGCTGATCAGGGCCAGCCGGTGCCCGCGCTCCCGCAGCGCGTCGAGCACGTCCAGCGTGGCGGGCGAGACGCGGCCCAGCACCCGGTGGGCGAGGGCCAGCCGGCGCGCGGCTGCCCGGGCCACCTGCTCATCCGTCGGCGAACCACCGAGGCGCCCGGCGAGGATGCGGACCGTCTCCGCCGCGTTCCACCGGACGAGCCGGTCCCGCCAGGTGGCGTGGTACGCGTCGACGAGCGCCGCCGGATCGACCCCGACCATGAGCGCCATCTCGCCCACCACGCGGTCCCGCTCGTCGTCGGCGCCGTGGACCAGGGTGTGGAAGAGGTCGAAGACGACCGGCCGTGGCATGGCGGGATCCTACTGCGACGGTGGCGGGGCCGGGAAGACGCAGAGGGCACATCCGATCGATCGGATGTGCCCTCTTACCTCTGGTCGGGGTGGCCGGATTCGAACCGACGACCTCTTCGTCCCGAACGAAGCGCGCTACCAAGCTGCGCCACACCCCGAGGCGTGCCGACAAATAGTAGCCCACCCGCCCCCACGGTCAAACTCGGTACCCCCCGCCCCGCGTACCCGGCAGATCTTGGTACGGATCAGCCCTCCGAGGGGCGGCCGCGTACCAAGATCTGCCGGGGGGTCAGCGGGGGATCAGGGTGAGGATGCTGGCCTCTGGGGGGCAGGCGAAGCGGATCGGGGCGGTGGGGTGGGTGCCGAGGCCGGCGGAGACGTGCAGCCAGGAGTCCGAGCCGGGCCAGCGGTGCAGCCCGCGCGCCATCGAGCGGGGCAGCCCGCAGTTGGTCACCAGGGCGCCGTACCCGGGCACGCACACCTGACCGCCGTGGGTGTGCCCGGCGAGCAGCAGACCGAAGCCGTCGGCGGCCATCCGGTCCAGCACGATCGGCTCGGGGGAGTGGGACACCGCTATCGACAGCGCCGTGTCGCCGCTGACCCGGCCGGCCACGGCGTCGTAGTCGTCCCGTTCGATGTGCGGGTCGTCCACGCCGACCAGCTCGATCTCCCGCCCGCCGGCCTTGAGCGTGGTGCGGGCGTTGTTCAGGTCGGCCCAGCCGGCGCCGGTGAGGATGTCGCGCAGTTCCTCGTACGGCAGCGGCACGCCCTCGGTGTACTCCCGGTCGGGCAGGAAGTAGGTGAAGGGGTTCTTGAAGACCGGGCCGGTGTAGTCGTTGGAGCCGAAGACGAACGCGCCGGGCAGGTCGAGCAGCGGCTGCAGGGCGCGCAGCACGCCCGGCACCGACTCCGGGTGCGCCATGTTGTCGCCGGTGACCACGACCAGGTCCGGGTCGAGCGCGGCCAGCGAGGCCACCCAGTCCTGCTTGCGTCGCTGGCCGGGCATCATGTGCAGGTCGGAGAGGTGCAGTACCCGCAGCGGTTCGGCGTCGGTCGGGAGCACCGGTACGTCGTACCGGCGGAGGGTGAACATGTTGCGCTCGATGAGCGACGCGTACGCCAGGGTGGCCGCGCCGGCGGCGACGGTTCCGGCCGCGAGCCGGAATAGTGTGCGCTTTCGCATGGCGTTCAGGGTAGTTTCACCGTCCATGAGCACGCTGAAGGACCGTCTCACCGCCGACATGCGCGCCGCTCTCAAGGCGCGCGACGAGCTGACCACCTCCACGCTGCGGATGGCACTGGCCGCCGTGGGCAACGCCGAGGTCGCCGGCCGGGAAAAGCGCGAGCTCAGCGACGACGAGGTGCTCGCCGTGCTGACCAAGGAGGCCAAGAAGCGCCGCGAGGCGGCGGTGGCGTTCGCCGACGCCGGGCGCGCCGAGCAGGCCGGCAAGGAGACCGCCGAGGGTGAGGTGCTGGAGCGCTATCTGCCCAAGCAGCTCTCCGACGAGGAACTGGCCGAGCTGGTCTCGGGGGCGCTCACCGCGGGCGGCTTCACCGGCAAGGCGCAGATGGGCCCGGCCATGAAGGCGGCCCAGGGCGCCGTGGCCGGCCGGGCCGAGGGTGGTCGGGTCGCCGCCGAGGTACGCCGCCAGCTCGGCCTCTGACCCGGGCGCTCCGGTAGCGCGGAAACGACGACGGCCACCTCCCGGGGGAGGTGGCCGTCGCTGTCTGCTGTCCGGGGTCAGTTCCCCGGTCGTCCCGGTCTGCCGTTGCCCCCGCCCGGCCCACCCGGCCGGTCCGGTGTCGCGGTGCCGCCCTGCTCCGGGGTGCCCGTGCCCTGGCCGGAGCTGACCTCGATCATCACCACGCCACCCTTGATGGTGCGCCCGTCCGGGCTGGTGCCGGCGGCGGTGCCGGCCGGGCACTCCGACGGCACCTTGTTGCTGGAGACCACCGGCTCGAAGCCGGCACCCTTCAGCCGGGACTTCGCGGTGTCGATCGACTCGCACTTCACGCCCGGGATGGAGCGCTGGTCACCCAGGACGATCTTGCCGCTGGGCGGCGTGAAGTTCTTCCGCTCCTTGCCCTTCATCGCGTCGCGCAGCGTCTGGTAGACCGCCGGGTTGATGCCCTGGGGCGTCTCGTCGTGGCCCATCTTCTGGTTGGTCTGCGGCCAGTCCGGGTCGGCCATGATGCCGGCCACCGCGTACTGCTTGGTCATCGCGACCAGGGCCGAGGTGCGGTCGGAGTCGGTGGTGCCGGACTTGCCGGCCACCGGCGCGTTGACGATGTTGCGGACGTTGCCGGCGGTGGCGGGGCCGCACTTGGTGGTGGAGGAGCGGTCACCGACCGGGCAGCGCGCGGCGTCCACGGCGGCGCGGGCCACCTCGGTGCTGACGCGCTGCTCGCAGCGGGGGTTGGCGACGTCCAGCTTCTCGCCGTCCGGGCCGCGGATCTCCTGCACCGGGATCGGCTCGCAGTACGTGCCGTCGGCGGCGAGCGTGGCGTACGCGTTCGCCAGCTCCAGCGGCGTGGTCTGGGAGACGCCGAGGCTGAACGCGCCCCACTGGTGCGGGTTGGCGGCGAGCTGCGCGTCGCTCGACGAGCGGAACGTGATGCCGAGCTTCTGCGCGGCCTTCACCACGTTCTCCGCGCCGACCCGCTGCTGCAGGTCGATGAAGAACGTGTTCACCGAGAAGCCGAAGCCGCTCCACATGTTGTGCATGCCGGCCATCGCGGGGTTGGCGTTCTTCGGGCAGTACTTGCTGGTGCCCGGGCAGGCGGCGGGGGAGTTGAACTCGACCGGGTAGTCCGACTTGAACACCGGCTGCGCGTTGATGGGGTAGCTGAGCGGGTAGCCCTTCTCCAGCGCGGCCACCAGCGTGAAGATCTTGAAGGTCGAGCCGGCCTGGTAGCCGGCGATGCCGGGACCACCGGTGACCAGCGGGTTCACCGTGTTGGGGTAGTTGCCCCGGATCTTCTTCTTGGCCTTCTTCGGGTCGCTGGAAATCTTGTTCTGCGGGTCGGCCGGGTCGTCGAGCTTGAAGTTCCGGTTCACCGCCACGGCGCGGACCCGGCCGGTGCCCGGTTCGACGGCGGCCACCATCCGGGCCGCCTTGCTGCTCTCGCCGAGCTTGTTGCGGACGGCCTTGTCGGCGCCCTTCTGCGCCTGGACGTCCAGCGTGGAGATGATCGTGTAGCCGCCGCTCTTGAGCCGCCGCTCCCGGTCGTACGACGTGGCGCCGAACGTCTCCTGCTGGAGCCACCAGCGGTAGAGGTAGTCGCAGAAGAAGCCCCAGGAGCGGGTGGTGGTCTGGGTGCAGCCGTTCGGGGTGCGCTTGCCCCTGACCTCGAGCTTGATCTTCTTGGCGGCGTCCGCCTCCTGCTGGTTGATCGCGCCGATCTGCACCATGTTCTGGATGACGTAGTCGCGCCGGCCGACCGCCTCCGGGTAGCCCGACTTGGTGGTCGGGTCGAACGAGGTGGGGGCCTTCACCATGCCGGCGAGCATCGCCGACTCCTGGATGTCGAGCTTGCTCGGCGGCTTGTTGAAGTAGACCTGGCTGGCCGCCCAGATGCCGTACGCGCCGTTGCCGAACGCGGCGATGTTCAGGTAGCGCCGGAGGATCTCGTCCTTGGAGAGCTCCTTGTCGACCTGGAGCGCCAGGCTCATCTCGCGCAGCTTGCGACCGCTGGTGTCCTCGGTCGCGGCGACGACGTCGGCCGGGTGCGTGGCCGAGTAGGAGATGGCCAGCCGGACGTACTGCATGGTGAGCGTCGACGCGCCCTGCCGGGAGGAGCCGGCGGCCTGGTTGTTGACGAAGGCCCGCGCCACACCGTTGATGTCCACGCCGTTGTGCTTGTAGAAGTCGTGGTCCTCGGCCGCGATGATGGCCTTCTGCATGTACGGCGAGATGTCCTTGAGCTGGACGTCCTTGCGGTTCTCGTCGTACATCGTGGCCAGCACGGTCTTGCCGTCGGACGCGAGCAGCTTGGTGATCTGCGGGGCCCGGGCGACTGTCAGCTCCTTGGGCAGCGCCTCGAACGTCTCCGCTCCGGCCTTGGCGGCCAGTCCGGACATCGCTGCCACGGGGAAGGCCGCCGCGGCGACCACCACTCCGGCCAACAGGCCGCAGATCAGCAGCGATGCGGCGTTGGTCAGCACGTTGTGGTCACGTTTCCGCATCCAGGTCACCTCGACAGGGTACGCGAGCAGGAATCGGCGGGCGCGCGGGGAAGTTTCCCCATTTCCTGCACGCGCCGGCCTCGTTGTGCTAAACGCACGAGCCCTGGTCCGAGGTTGCGTGGGATCCGGCGGAAGTCTCGCCGAACTCCGGGAGCGGCGCAGCGTTTTTACGTAATCGGGCGGGGTAGTCGCGGGGCGAAAGCCCGGGAAGCCGGGAGTGTCCGGAATGATGGATTTCGCCGACAACGTTGCGTAATCGGGCGACTACACAGCATGATGGTGGCGGCGATCGCAGCCGGTGTCGTTCGTGCCGCCCTGGGGAGGCCGGGGCGAACGACCGGGGGGAAGTACGACGGCTGCTCGCGCGAAGTCGGTAGGTACTGCAAGGGGGGACGTGTACAGATGGGCATGATCACTGACTGGCCGTCACTGGCGGCATGTCAGAACGGAGACCCGGACGCGTTGTTCGTACAGGGCGCCGAACAGAACGTGGCGAAGAGGATCTGCCGGAGCTGCCCAGTTCGGTACGAGTGCCTGGCCGACGCGCTCGACAACCGGATCGAGTTCGGCGTGTGGGGTGGCATGACCGAGCGCGAGCGCCGGGCGTTGCTGCGCCGTCACCCGCAGGTCACCAGCTGGCGCAAGATGTTCGAGGCGGCCATGAAGAAGAACGCCAAGGAGAAGGCCGGCAAGGACAAGGTCCTGGTCACCACGGCCACCTGACCGCACCGGTCAGCTCCGGCTGATCGCCTCGCCGATCGTCCGCAGCCCGTCGACGTCGTGCACGTCGGCGGGCTGCGCCGTCACCGACACCGCCGACACCGCCGGGAACGCCTCGGTGAACCGCGCCGCCACCTGCTCCTCGCGTACCGCCTGCTGGGCCAGCGCGGCATGCGCGCGCAACACCTCGACGGTGCCTTCGTGCCCACCCAGGCCGGCCAGCCGCTCGGCGGCGGCCAGGCTCTCCGCGGCGGACAGGTCGGCCGCCGGCCGGTGCACCCGGTTGAGCACCAGCCCGGCCAGCGGCATCCGCTCGGACCGCAGGCGGCCGGCGAAGTAGGCGGCCTCCCGGACCGCGTCCGGCTCCGGCGCCGCGACCAGCAGGAACGCCGTCTCCCGGGCCTGCAGGATCCGGTACGTCTGCTCGGCGCGCTGCCGGAACCCGCCGAACATCGAGTCGAGGGCGGCCACGAAGCCGGACAGATCAGTGAGCAGCTGGGCGCCGATCACCTTCTGCACCACCTTGGAGAACATCCCGAAGCTCGCCGTGACCAGGCTGAACATGCTCCGCCCGCCGCTGCGCGCCGGCGCCAGCAGCAGCCGCAGCATCCGGCCGTCGAGGAACCGGGACAGCCGGGCCGGCGCGTCCAGGAAGTCGAGCGCGGACCGCGACGGCGGCGTGTCCACCACGATCAGATCCCACTCGCCCCGCGCGTGCAACTGGCCCAGCTTCTCCATCGCCATGTACTCCTGCGTGCCGGCGAAGGTGGAACTCATGGCCTGGTAGAAGGGGTTCGCGAAGATCTCCGCGGCCTTCGCCGGGTCGGTGTGCTGGAGCACCACGTCGTCGAACGTGCGCTTCATGTCGAGCATCATGGCGTGCAGCTCGCCGCCGCTGGCCTCGACGTCGATGCCCTTCACCTGCCGGGGTGTGTTGTCCAGCTCGGTCAGGCCGAGCGACTGCGCCAGCCGGCGGGCCGGGTCGATGGTGAGCACCACCGTCCGCCGGCCGTGCCGCTCGGCCGCCCGCAGCGCCAGCGCCGCGGCGGTGGTCGTCTTGCCGACGCCGCCCGCCCCGCAGCAGACCACGATCCGTACGCCGTCGTCGGCGAGGATCTGGTCGACGTCAAGCGGAGGCGCCGCGTCTTCGGAAGGCACCAATCGAGCGTATCGGTCCCGAGGGCCTCTCTGCTCCGTGCCGGCCGCAGGTGTGAGTCAATCCGCCCGGACGAGGGCCTCGGCGAGCGTCTCCAGCCCGGCCCGGTCGACCCCCTCGGGCAGCAGCGGCAACTCGACCAGGGGCAGGCCCAGATCCACCAGGTCACCCCGCAGGGAGTCCTCCAGCTCACGGCGTACCTGCTGGTCACGAGCCTCCTCGACGAGCCCGGCCACGGTCGGGCCGTCGGTCGGCAGGCCGGCGGAGGCCAGCCCGCGCTTCAGCTCGGCCGCTGTCACCGCCCGCCCGGCCGGCACCGGCGGGCGGACACCGTTGACGATCACGCGGCCGACCGGGAAACCGAGCTGGGTCAGCTCCGCGACCGCGTCGAGCGTCTCCTGGACCGGCATCTCCTCCAGCAGAGTGACCACGTGCACCGCGGTCATCGGGGACCGGAGCAGCGCGGAGACGCCCTCGCTCTGGGTCTTGATCGGGCCGACCTTCGCCAGCCGGGCGGTCTCCGCCGTCACGTTCAGGAAGCGGCCGATCCGCCCGGTCGGCGGCGCGTCCAGCACCACCGCGTCGTACGTCCGGCGCGACCCGCTGGTGCGGGTGGTCGCCTCCTTGACCTTGCCGGTGAGCAGCACGTCGCGCAGGCCCGGCGCGATCGTGGTGGCGAAGTCGATCGCGCCGAGCTTGCGCAGCGCCCGGCCGGCCGCGCCGAGCTTGTAGAACATGTCCAGGTATTCGAGGAGTGCCTCCTCGGCGTCCACCGCCAGCGCCCGCACCTCACCGCCGCCGGGCGCGTCGGCGAGGTGCCGTTCCTCGTACGGCAGCGGGTCGGTGCCGAAGAGCTGTGCGATGCCCTGCCGGCCCTCCACCTCGACCAGCAGGGTGCGCCGGCCCCCGGCGGCCAGGCCGAGGGCCAGCACGGCGGCCACGCTGGTCTTTCCGGTGCCGCCCTTGCCGGTCACCACGTGCAGGCGGGCCGGCCATCTGCCGGCGGACTCGGCCGGCTGCTCACTAGCTGCCACCCGTCGAGCCTAACCAGCCGTTGGGACCAGCCCTGTCCGGCCGGCGGGATCAGCCGACCTCGCAGACCCACCAACCCGTCTTCCGCACCACAGTGAAACGCAGCGCCTGCTCGGCGACCTTCTCGTCGGCGGTGGTCATGGTCACCCGCGCGGAGACGGTGGCCCGGTCCCCGGTCTGGTTGTCGACCGTCGGGGTGGGCCAGCGGAACCGGGGGTTCTGGTACTGCGCGACGTACTCCCGCACCTCGGTGACCTTGGCGGCGATCTTCTCGTCGTCACGGGCCGCCGAGCAGACGAACGTGGCCGCCTTCTCGGGGTCGCGCTCCTGGTAGACGGCCTTGAGGAAGCCGTCCACGGCTACCTGCGGTTCTTTCGCGCCCTGGCCGTCCTCGCTGTTGCGTAAGGCGAGGAACGCGGCAGTGCCCCCACCGCCGCAGAGCACGACCGCGGCGGCCAGCACCAGCGAGACGATCAGCACCGCCGGTCGCTTTCGCGGCGGGGTGTCGGACGGGTACGCCGGCGGACCGGCTGCGGGTGCGGATCCCGGCGGCGCGCCGCCGACGGGCGGCGGTTGCGGATTCGGGTCGCCGGGCGTGCCGGTGTCGCCACCGGCGGGCGGTTGGGTCATCTGTCTCCCCCGGGTTGCGGCTCCCGTCGCCGCCCCAGGCGACGGGCACGGGTCGAGGTGTGCGGGCGCGCGTCGGCGCGCGTCCAGTCCGGAAGGGTATCGGTCGGCGGTGCGCTTGCCAGCCCCGCGTACGCGCCCCGCCGGGCGGACACGGCTACCGCGTTCCCGACCAGCCTTGTGTCGCAAATGTGACTGGACGTGACGAAGCGTGCGCGTCCCGTTGCCGGGACTTGTCGCAGGATCTACCTTCGTCCCCGACGCGGAGAGCCGGGCCGGGGACGGCTCCGAGCCGGATGGCGGTGTTTGTTGTACAGGTACGACGCCCGGAGGCGAAGGATGCGCGACGCGGAGAACAGTCCCCGAGGCCAGTTCCCCGGTGACCGGGCCGGACGGCCGGGTGAGGCCGAGGTGCCGGGCGCGCCGTTCAACGAGCGTTCCTACGGCCCGCCGGCCGAGGCGGTCCGGACGCTGACCCGCTCCGGCGGGAAGGGGCGGGACGAGGACGAGCCCGGCTACGTCATCCATCTCCAGGTCCGGGTGTCCGACCTGGCGGCGGCCACCGCGCTCGCCGGAACCGTGGCCACCTCGCTGGGCTTCCTGGTGGAGCTGGACGCGGGCGAGACCACCGTCTCCACCGCCGACGACCAGAACAACAGGCACCGGGTCTTCTGCGACCTGCTGCTGCCCGACCGCAGCCGGTGCCCGCAGCGCTTCGAGCACGAGGGCCCGTGCGGCGAGCCGCCACCGGCACCGGAGCCGCGTCCCGCGTCCTGGTGACCGCGGCGGACCGTAGGCTGTGCCTGACCGAAGTCCAAGTCAGGCAAGGGAGCCCTCCTCCGATGCAGAAGTGGGAATACGCCACGGTGCCGCTGCTGGTCCACGCGACCAAGCAGATCCTCGACAACTGGGGCGAGGACGGCTGGGAACTGGTCTCCGTGGTCCCCGGCCCGAACCCGGAGCAGCTCGTCGCGTACCTGAAGCGTCCGAAGGGCTGACCTCCATGAGCAACGGACCTCACGCGAAGCTCGCCGAGCTCGGCCTCGAACTGCCCGAGGTGGTGCCGCCGGTGGCCAGCTACGTGCCGGCCGTCCAGTCCGGGCAGCACGTCTATGTGTCCGGCCAGCTGCCGATGGCCGAGGGCAAGCTGCTCGCCACCGGCAAGGTCGGCAACGGCGTCTCGGCCGAGCAGGCCAAGGACCTGGCGGAGCGGTGCGCGCTGAACGCGCTCGCCGCGATCGACGCGCTGGTCGGGCTGGAGAACGTGGTGAAGGTCGTGAAGCTGACCGGCTTCGTGGCCAGTGCGCCCGGCTTCACCGGTCAGCCCGGCGTGATCAACGGTGCCTCCGACCTGTTCGGCGCCGTGTTCGGCGAGGCCGGCCGCCACGCCCGCAGCGCCGTGGGCGTGGCCGAGCTCCCCCTCGACGCCCCGGTAGAGGTAGAGGTCATCGTCGAGGTCGCGTAACGCTGAGCCCGCGATCTTGCGGTTGTGGCCCCGGCAGAAGCCCCAGACGGGGACAAAGCTCGGGCCGGAACTGCAAGATCGCGGGGAGCGGCGGGCGGAGTCGTACGATCGCAGCCATGGGTGGGCGTATGGCCGGTGCGGCGGGGGCGCTTGCGGACGGGCTGCCGGGGTGGGTGACGCTGCTGCGTGCGCCGAATCCGGGGCCGATGACGCTCGACGGGACCAACACCTGGGTGCTGCGGGCCGGGCCGGACGCGCCCGCCGTCGTGGTCGACCCGGGGCCCGCCGACGAGGGGCACCTGGCCGCGATCGCGGCGCAGGGACGCATCGGATGCGTGCTGATCACGCACGGGCACGCCGACCACACCGAGGGCGCGCCCCGGTTGCGTGAGCTGCTCGACGGCGTACCGGTGCTCGCCGCCGACCCGGCGCACACCGCCGGCGGTGAGCCGCTCACCGCCGACACCACCATCGACGTGGGGCTGGACCTGCGACTGCTGCTCACCCCCGGGCACACCGCCGACTCGGTCTGCCTGGTCGCCGCGCACGACGGCGAGCACGTCGTGCTGACCGGTGACACCATCCTCGGCCGGGGCACCACAGTGGTCGCCCACCCGGACGGGCACCTCGGCGACTACCTGTCGAGCCTGGAGCTGCTCTCCGCGTACCGGGGGATCCCGGCGCTGCCGGGCCACGGCCCGGCGCTCGCCGACTGCGGTGTGGCGGCCGACTTCTACCTGGCCCACCGGCGGGCCCGGCTGGACCAGGTGCGCGCCGCCGTCGCCGCGGGCGCCACCACCGCGGCCGAGGTGGTCGCCGTGGTCTACGCCGACGTCGACAGGTCGCTGTGGTGGGCCGCCGAGTGGTCGGTCCGGGCCCAGCTCGAACACCTCGGAGTGGAGCAGCCGTGACCTGCCCGGTGTGCGGAACCGTCGCCGTGCCCGGGGCGCGGTTCTGCCACAACTGTGGGGCGGCGCTTCCGGCTGCCGCCACCCTGCCCGCCGCCGAGCGCCGCGTGGTGACTGTGCTCTTCGGCGACCTGTCCGACTTCACCTCCTGGTCGGAGGACCTCGATCCGGAACGGGTCGGCGCGGTCACCGACCGGGTGCTCGCCGCCCTCGCGGGCGCGGTCAAGACGTTCGGCGGGCACGTCGACAAGCTCACCGGCGACGGCATCATGGCGGTCTTCGGCGCGCCGGTGGCGCACGAGGACGACGCCGAGCGGGCGGTCCGCGCCGCGCTGTCCATGCAGCGCGCGGTACGGCGGGTGCTCGACGACGAGCGCGGCGGCGGCGCGCCGCTGGGCCTGCGTGTCGGCCTCAACACCGGGGACGTGATCGCGGGCATCCAGGCGGCGATCGAGTACACGGTCATCGGCGACACGGTGAACACCGCCGCCCGGCTGGCCGACGCCGCCGCGGTCGGCGCGGTCTACGCCGGGGCGCGCACCTCCGCTGCCACCCGGCACGTCGCCTCCTGGCGGGCGCTGCGGCCGCTGCGGCTCAAGGGCAAGCGGGAACCGGTCGAGGCGTACGAGCTGCTGGGCCTGCTCGACGCGCCCGGCACCCGGTCCGGCCTCGGTGACGAGGCACCGTTCGTGGGCCGGGAGACCGAGATCGGCCGGGTCGCCGGCCGGCTCGCCGAGGTGATCGACAGGGGCGAGCCCCGGGTGCTGCTGATGACCGCCGAGGCGGGGATCGGCAAGTCCCGGTTCGCGGCCGAGGTGGAACGGCTCGCCGCCGGCTACGACGTCGGCGCCGGGCGGTACGCGGCGCACACCGGCGCCCGCGTCCTCTCGGTGCGCTGCGCGGCGTTCGGCGAGCGCCGCCGGCTGGCCCCGCTCGCCGACCTGGTCCGGGCCGCCGTCGGCCTGCCGGGCGACGCGGCCACCGCCGTCACCCGGCCGGCCGTCGAGGAGCGGCTGCGGCGGCTCGGCCAGCGCCTGTCCCGGCTCCCCGGCGACCCGCCGCCGATCGCCGTGGACCAGCTCCTGGCCCTGCTCGGGTACGCCGAACTCCCGCCCGCCACCGAGAACGGCGAGTGGAACGCGGCCGGACCCCCGCCGGACGACGAGGCGGTGCCCACCGCCGTGGCGGACCTGCTCAGCGCGCTCGCCGGTGAGGCGCCGCTGGTGATCGTGGTGGACGACCTGCACGACGCCACCGCCGAGACGCTCAAGGCGCTGGCGCTGACCCTCAACCGGCTCAGCGGACCGGTGCTGGTGCTGCTGCTCGGCCGCCCCGAGCTGGTACGGACCGCCGGCGCGCTGACCCGCGTCGCGGACGCCGAGGTGCACGCGCTGCCGCCGCTGCGCGGCGCGGACGCCTCCCGGCTGCTCACCAGCTATCTGTCCGGCGGCCGCATGCCCCAGACCGACACGGACCGGCTGCTCGCCACCGCGCAGGGCAACCCGTTCTACCTGGCCGAGCTGGTCACGCTGCTGATGGAGCGCGGTGCGCTCACCGCCGGGCCGGGGCGGGGCGCCGACGTCGGCTGGCGGCTCGCCCCCGGTTCGCTCGGCAGCCGGCTGCTCTCCCGGGATCTGGCCGCGGTGCTCGCCGCGCGTATCGACGCGCTGCCGCCGAACGCCCGCTCGGCGCTGCGCGACGCCGCGGTGGTGGGCGACACCGTACCGGCGGGTGCGCTGGAGGCGCTGCGGGAACAGCGGGTCGGGCAGGACGGGCGGCCCGCGGCGGTGGCCGCCGTCGAGCTGGACCGGGCCGTGGAGGAGTTGCTGCAACGGCGCATGCTGCACCGCACCCGCAGCGGGTTCGCCTTCGCCACCCCGCTGATGCGGGAGGCCGCATACGCGGGGGTGAGCAAGGCCGAGCTGGCCGAGCGGCACGCGGCGCTGGCCCGCTGGGCCGCGCCGGAGAGCGTCGACGAGGCCGGTGGCGCACCCGGGGGCGCGTTCACCGAGGCCGCCCGGGACGACTTCGTCGCCGAGCACGTGGAGCGGGCCACAGCGCTCGCCGACGCGGTCAAGCTGCGCCCGGACGCGCCGGCCCGGGCGGTCACCCCGCTGGGCGTGGCCGCGCTGGGCCGGGCCGCCCGCCGGTCGCTGCGGTCGGGGGAGCCGGCGCTGGCGGTCGAGTACGCCGAACGCGCGGCCGAGCTGGCCCGCGATGGGGTGCCGGCGGCCGACCGGGTGGTGCACGCCCGGGCGCTGCTCCAGGTCGGCCGGCCGGCCGACGCGCTCGCGTTCGCCGAGAAGATCGCCGCGAACACCGGCGACCCGGCCACCCGTACCGCCGCGCTGCTGCTGGCCGGGCAGGCCCAGCAGACCCTCGGTGACGCCGAGCGGGCCGAGTGCAACTGGCAGGAGGCGTTGCAGGCGGCCACCGACGCCGACCTGCCCACGCTGCGGGCCTCGGCGATGCGGCGGCTCGGCATGGCCGACTTCATCGCCGGCCGGCTCGGGCAGGCGAGCAGCCGGCTGGCCGCGTCCTATCAGGTCAGCCTCGCCGCCCGGGATCCGCGCGGGCAGGCGTGGTCGTTGCAGAACCTGGCCTGGGTGACCACCACCCGGGGTGACTTCGCCGGCACCGACGCGGTGCTCGGCCGGGCCGCCCGGCTCTTCGCCGAGCTGAAGGATCCGTACGGGCGGGCCTGGCTGCGCGGCACCACCGCGTTCGCCCGGCTGCTGGCGGGCCGGCTGCGGGAGGCGTGCCGGATGGCACGGGTGTTCCTGCCGTTCGGGGAGCGGGTCGGCGAGGCGTGGGCGGTGGGGACGCTGCGCGCGGTCGAGGCGTACGCCACCGCCGAGCTGGGCGACCTGGCCGAGGCGGACCGGGCGGCGCGGCGCGCGTACCGGGACTTCGCCGAGGTGGGCGACGACTGGGGGCAGGGCTTCGCGCTCGTGGTGCGCGGGGTGGTGGCGCGCGGGCTGGGCGAGCCGGAACACGCGGCCGACCTGTTCACCGACGCGCTCGAGTACGCCGACCGCACCACCCACCCGCTGCTCACCGGCATGGCCGGTACGCTGCGCGGCTTCGTGGCGCTGGACATGGGCGACCACGAGACCGCCGAGCGGGAGGCACGGTCGGTGCTGACCCGGGTGGAGCCGCACAACCCGCAGGCGCCGGCCCAGGTCGCGCCCCGGGTGCTGCTCGCCATGGCCCGCCTCGCGGCGGGTGACCCGGGCACCGCCGTGGGGCTGCTCGCGCCTGTCGCCACCGGCGCGGCGAACGCGCCCTCGCTGCTGTTCTCCCGGCGGCAGACGATGGCCCGGTACGCCGCCGCGCTGCTCGCACACGGCCAGCGCGAACAGGCGCTCGACTGGGCGCAGCGGTCGATCACCGCCCCGGCGGAGGACGTCCGCAGCCAGGTGGTGGCACTGCTCGTGCTGGCCGAGGCGCTTGATGCCTGCGGTCGCCGGGCCGAGGCGCTGACGCACGCGGAGGAGGCGGTACGCCTCGCGTACGCCACCGAGCAGCGCAGTGAGCGGATGGTCGCGGACGCGTTGCGGGTACGGCTCGCCGGCGGCTGATCGCCCGTGTTCTGACGGTTCCGGGGATGTGTTCGTCGGTGGAGCCGGTTAGCGTGGGGCGGCCACAGTCGTGGATCGGCTGTCGCCTCCCGGTGCGCGCCTGCGCCACCGGCAGATCACGCTGGGGAGGAACGATGAGGCTGCCGCGCTCGGGCGCCGGCTGGACGATCGCGGTCTTCGGGCTCCTCGCGCTGCTGCTCGGCGCGCTCGGTCTGATCTGGCCGGAGACGCAGCTGCGCCTGCTCGGCTTCGAGGTGCCGGCCGAGCGCGCTCCGGGCGACTACACCGGCACGTTCCTCACCGCGTCCTCGATGGCCTCGTTCAACATGGGGGTCTACTACCTGCTCGCCGTCGCCACCGAGTGGCGGCCGTTCTACCGGTTCACCGTGTGGTTCCGCCTGGTCACCTTCACCGTGTTCACCATCGCGGTGCTCTCCGACGTCGCGCCGGACCGCTTCTTCGCGGTCGCCGCGTGGGAGGGCCTGGGCGCGCTCGCCACGGCGGCCGGCCTGTGGTGGGACGCCCGCCGGGCGGCTCCCGCCACTGCCGTGTCCGCGCCGGAGCCGGCGCCGGCCACCGACGCGGCCCGCTGACGGGTCCGGATCGTTGGGTATTTTCGAGTCGTGACCGAGACCCCGCCCGGCGCCCTGCGGCTGCCCATCGTGCCCGGTCTGACCGATCTGCAGGTGTTCGCCCGGGGCGGCTACGCCACCATCTACCGGGCCACCCAGATCTCGGTGGGACGCGAGGTCGCGGTCAAGATCGAGAACCGCACGCTGGACAGCGAACGCGACCAGGCCCGCTTCCTGCGCGAGGCCCGTGCCGCCGGGCGGATGTCGTCCCACCCGCACGTGGTCGACCTGTTCGACGTCGGGGTCACCGTCGACCAGCACCCCTACCTCATCATGGAGCTGTGCGACGGCTCGTACGCCGAGCGGATGCGCACCTCACCGCTGGGTCCGGCGGAGACCCGCGACCTCGGCGTGAAGATCGCCGACGCGCTGGCCCACTCGCACGCGGCGGGCGTCCTGCACCGCGACGTCAAGCCGGCGAACATCCTGCACTCCGAGTTCAACTCCGCGGTCCTGGCCGACTTCGGCCTGGCTGTGCTCGCCGAGTTCCGCGACTCCTCGGTGATGCTGGAGGCGCTCACCCCGGCGTACGCGCCACCGGAGACGTTCAACCACAGCCCGCCCACGCCCGCCGTCGACGTGTACTCGCTGTGCGCCACGCTCTACGCGCTGATGTACGGCCGTCCGCCGCGCTGGCACTCCGAACGCAACCCGAGTCTGGTGACCGTGCTGGAGATGTTCCAGCAGCCGATCCCGGGTCTGCCCGGCGTACCGGGCGAGCTGATCGACGTACTCCGGTTGGGCATGTCGAACGACCCGGGCGCGCGGCCCTCGGCGGTCGAGCTGCGCGGCCTGCTCACCTCGCTGCCGCTCGACGGCGCCCCGGCGACCGGCGGCCGGTACGACGACGGCACCGGCGACCGCTTCCACCGCACGGGTGGGCCGAACCCGCGACCGCCCGCGGACGACGACCACCCGACGGTGGCCTCGCGTGGCCGGCGCTGGCCCAAGCGCTGGTTCCTCGGCGGCGCCGGCGTGCTGGCGCTGGCGGCCTCGGCCGGCGGTGGCTGGGTCGCCGGCGGCCACGCGCCGGCCGTCACGCCCACGCCGGCGACCAGCGGGGTGGCCGGGGTGGCGCCGGTGCCCGGCTGCGCGTCCGCCGACGTGCGGCTGCCCGCCGGGGCGCGCTGCGCGACGGAACTGGAGTGCTTCGGTCCGGTACGGCTGCGCCGCGACCGGGCCGAGGCGAGCCGCGTGCCGTGTGACGGCCAGCACACCTGGGAGACCTACGCCGCCGGTGACCTGCCGGCCGCGCTCGCCGGGGCCCGCCACGAGACGGTCGCGGCCGACCCGGCCGTCGGCAGGGTGTGCAACGCCGACACGTTCCGGCTGGTCAGCGGCGGCAAGTCGGCGAGCGGGTGGAACCTGGAGGTGCTGCCGCCGGAGGCCGGGGCGGACCGCACCTACCGCTGTCTGGCCGGCCGGGGCGTCAACGCGCTCGCCGGTCCCACGCTCACCGGTCGCTGAGCCCGTTCACGGTCCGGCTCTGCCGCACCGACCGCGGGTCGAGCGTCTCCAGCGTGTCGGCGTCCACCGCCGTCGGCGCACGCATGCCGCGTACCACGCGCGGGTCCAGCGTCTCCAGCGTGTCCGCGTCGATCGGGTGGCCCGCCGGGGTGCGCAGGTTCCGCACCGCGCGCGGGTCGATCGCCTCCAGCGTGTCGGCGTCCACTCCGTACCCCTGGTGGGGGACCGGCCAGGTCTCGGCCTGCGGGGCGGACCCGCCGGTGCCGCCGGGCTGGCGCGCGGCGGTGATCGTCACTCCCGTGATCATGGCGAGCAGCACGCAGACCAGGGCCAGCACGACCGACAGGATGCCGGGCGGACGCCACACGGCGAGGGTCATCACCGCCGCCACCGTCGCCAGGGACGCGACGACGGCCTTCGCCCGCGCATCGGGCTTCGGGAACGATCTCACCCGACAAGCATGGCCCAGCGCGTCCACCTGTCAACCGGCGGGATGAGACAGCTTCCCGTCACCGACACTCCACTTCGGAGTCGCAGGTAGCGACGATCGAGAAAAAGTCGTTACATCATCTGGTTGTTTGCCGTATCGATCCACGTTTGGGGGCCACTAACGTGGGCGTCCATCCCTACAGTGACGGGGGTCGAGGTCTCCTCGACGGAACTGTTCCCCGACGGAAGGCAGCCTCATGCCCCGTGCAATCCGATCCCTGGCCGCAACCGGGATCGCCGGCGTCCTCCTCGCCGGACCGGCCGTCGCGCCCGCCGCGGCGGCGACTCCGCAACCACCCGCGCACGACCGGACCACCGCCGCCGAGGCACGCCGGGTGGACCGCGTGCCGACGCCGAAGCTCGACTGGTACGCCTGCTACGACTACGCCGAGTGCGCCACGGTCCGGCTCCCGCTGGACTACGACAACCCGAAGGGCGCCACCACCGAGGTCGCACTGCTCCGGGTCAAGGCCCGCGACCAGCAGCGCAAGGTCGGCAGCCTCTTCCTCAACCCGGGTGGCCCGGGTGGCTCCGGCACGAGCATCGCGCTCGCCGCGCCCTACTTCCTCGGCGACGACCTGCTCGACCGCTTCGACATCGTCGGCGTCGACCCGCGCGGTGTCGAGGCCAGCGAGAACATCAAGTGCTTCCGCTCGGTGAAGGACCAGACCCGGGCGTACGCCGGGCTGAACGTCGCGTTCCCGTGGACCAAGGCGGAGGAGAAGGCGTACGTCGCCGCGTCCAAGGCGGTCGGCAAGGCGTGCTCCACCACCGGCAAGCCGCTCACCGGCGCGGCCTCCACCGCCGAGGTGGCCCGCGACATGGACGTGCTGCGCCGCGCCGTCGGTGACAAGTTGCTCAGCTACCTCGGCTTCAGCTACGGCACCGCGCTCGGCCAGTACTACGCCAACATGTTCCCGGACCGCTTCCGCGCGCTCGTCGTCGACGGCGTGCTCGACCCGAACGCCTGGGTCGGCCAGGGCAGCGCTCGCAACCAGCTCCAGGAGACGCGTCTGCGCAGCGCCGACGGCGCGTACCGGGCGCTGCGGGAGATCCTCGTCCGGTGCGGCAAGGCCGGCGCCGAGCAGTGCGAGCTGGCCGCCACCGGCAACCCGCTGGCCGCGTACGACACGGTGGCCAAGCGACTCCGCAAGAAGCCGGTGGTGATCGAGGACCCGGACTTCGGCTCCTTCACCGTCAGCTACGCCGACTTCGTCGGCGCCACGCTCGGCGCGCTCTACGACCCGTACGGCTGGCAGTCAGTGGTGGACCTGACCGTCCAGCTCCTGGCCCTGACCGACCCGGCCGCCGGCAAGGCCGCCACCGCCACGGCCCGCAAGGCACTCGCCGCCCGCGCCGCTCAGGCACGGCAACAGCGGGGGTACGACTTCCCGTACGACAACGGGCTGGAGACGTTCCTGACCGTCGACTGCACCGACGCGTACCACCCGAAGAGCGCCGACGCCTGGCCGGCGCTGTCGGCGAAGGAGGACAAGCGGGCGCCGTACTTCGGGCGGGCGTGGGCCTGGGGCACCTCGCCCTGCGCCCGCAACACCTGGACGGTGCGGGACGAGGACGCCTGGACCGGGCCGTTCAACCGGGTCACCGCCGCCCCGGTGCTGGTGGTCGGCAACTACTGGGATCCGGCGACCAACTACCAGGGCGCGGTCAGCTCGGCGAAGCTGCTGCCGAACAGCCGCCTGCTGAGCAGCGACAGCTGGGGCCACACCGCGTACGGCACCTCGGCGTGCGTGACCGGCCGGATCGACGCGTACCTGCTCACCGGCAAGCTGCCGGCCAAGGGCACGCTCTGCGTCGGTGACGCGCAGCCGTTCCAGGAGGACGCGGCAGCCGGCCGGGCGGACGCGTCGAAGAGCGAGCTGGCCCGGGCGGGCGAGCCGCGCCGGGGCGAGCCGAAGCGGCTGCCGCCGGTGGCGACGCCGCGCCCGGCGGTCGGCACGCTGACCGTCCGCTGACGGACCCCCGGGGTACGGCGGGTGATCGGGCACCCGCCGTACCCCGGGCCCACCTCGGTCAGTAGGACTTGTCCTGGCCGAGGACGTGCTGGGCGACGAAGTTGAGGATCATCTCCCGGCTGACCGGGGCGATCCGGCCCGCGCGTACCGCGCCGAGCAGCGTCGCCACGCCGTACTCGGTGGTCATGCCGGCCCCGCCGAGCGCCTGGACGGCGGTGTCGACGGCGAGCGCGGCGGCCTCGCCGGCCGCGTACTTGGCCATGTTGCCGGAGATGCCGGCCTCCAGGTCGCGGCCCGCGTCGTAGAGCGTCGCCGCCTTGTGGATCATCAGACGGGCCAGCTCGACCTGCACTGCCGCGTGCGCCAGCGGGTGCGAGACGCCCTGGTGCGAGCCGATCGAACGCCCGCCCCACACCTTGCGGGTGGACGTGTAGTCGCTGGCTCTCTCGATCGCGTACCGGCCGGTGCCGGCGCCCATCGCGGCGACGGTGATGCGCTCCGGGTTGAGCCCGGCGAACAGCGCGGGCAGCCCGGCGTCGAGCGACTCGCCGACGAGCGCGTCGGCGGGCAGCCGGACGTCGTCGAGGAAGAGCAGGAACTGGTTCTCCGGCGACAGGATCTCCATGTCCAGCTTGGACTTCTCCAGCCCGGGCGCGTCGGTCGGCACGATGAACAGCGCCGGCTTCAGCTTCCCGGTGGACGCGTCCTCGGTGCGGGCCACCACCAGCACGTGCCCGGCCTCGTCCACGCCGGAGATGTAGATCTTCCGGCCGCTGAGCAGCCAGTCGTCGCCGTCGCGCCGGGCCACGGTGGCGAGGCGGTGGAAGTTCGATCCGGCGTCCGGCTCGGTGATCGCGAAGACGATCTTCTGGGAGCCGTCGGCGAGGCCGGGGAGGTGCTTCTTGCGCTGCTCCTCCGTACCGTGCTTGTTGATGATCGTGGCGGCGATGGCGGGGGAGACCACCAGGAGCAGCAGCGGGCAGCCGGTCGCGGCCAGTTCCTCGCACACCAGCGCCAGCTCGGTGATGCCGCCGCCCCCGCCGCCGTACTCGGTGGGGATGTTCACGCCCAGGTAGCCCAGCCGTCCGGCCTCGTGCCACAGCTCGGTGGTGTGTTCCCCCGACCTGGCCTTCTCGACGAAGTAGGAGTGGCCGTACTTGCGGCCCAACGCCCGCACGGCGTCGCGGAGCTGGTCCTGCTCGGGGGTCAGGTCGAAGTTCACTGCGGGTCCTCCTCGGGGTCCACCACGGCAAGTACGGCACCCGTCTCGACCTGGCCGCCGGCCGGCACCGGCAGCTCCGTCACCACGCCGTCGGCGGGGGCGAGCACGGGATGTTCGAGCTTCATCGCTTCCAGGGTCAGCAGCAGGTCACCGGCGGCGACCCGCTGACCGACCTCGACGTGCACCCGGGTCACCGCGCCGGGCAGCGGCGCGAGCAGCGACCCGGCCGCCAGCTCCGCGGTGGGCAGGGGCAGGCGGGGCAGCTCGGTGAGGCTCGCCGCCCCGTCCGGGCCGTCCACGAAGACCGACGACCCCGCCCGGTGTACGCGGAAGGCCCGCCGCACCCCGTCGACGTCGAGCACCACCCGGTCCGGGGTGGCCGTCACCAGCTCGACCACCGGCAGCTCGGTGTTAACAGGGGACCCTTCCTCTACCGGATCCGTTAAGAGGGGGCCCTTCCTTCCCCACTCGGCGAGGGCGCCGGTGCGGTCGAGGCGGTAGTGCACCTCGATCTCCTCGTCGTCCGGGCCGGTGAAGCGGGTGACCTGCGGGACGGACGGCACGTTGCGCCAGCCCGACGGCAGCCCGGCCAGCACCGGTGCGGCGGCCCGGCGCGCGGCCGCACCGGACAGCGCGGCGGCCAGCGCCGCCACCGCAAGCTGCTCCGCCGGCAGCAGCGGCGCGAACACCTCCGGGTGCCGGTCCAGGAAGCCGGTGTCCACGTCCACCGCGGCGAACTCCGGGCTGCGCAGCACACGGACCAGCAGGTCCCGGTTGGTGGCCACGCCGTGCAGTTCGGCGCGGGCCAGCGCGCCGGCGAGCGCGCGGGCCGCCTCGGTGCGGGTGGGCGCCCAGGCGACGAGCTTCGCCAGCATCGAGTCGTAGTGCACGCTCACCGTCGAGCCGTCCACCACACCCGAGTCCAGGCGCAGCCCCCGGGCCGGGCCGAACTCGGCTGCCACCCCGGGGATCGCGAACCGGTGCAGCGTGCCGGTGGCCGGTCGGAAACCCTGAGCCGGGTCCTCGGCGCACAGCCGTACCTCGATGGCGTGACCGTCGGCCGGCGGCGTGGTGGTGACCGGCAGCGGCTCGCCCTCGGCGACGAGCAGTTGCAGCCGCACCAGGTCCAGCCCGGTGGTCAGCTCGGTGACCGGGTGCTCCACCTGGAGGCGGGTGTTCATCTCCAGGAAGTGCACCTGCCCGTCCGGCGCGAGCAGGAACTCCACGGTCCCCGCGCCGACGTAGTCGACTGCGCGCCCGGCCGCCACCGCCGCCTCGTGCAGCGCCGCCCGCACGTCGTCGGGCAGCATACCCGGCGCCTCCTCGACGATCTTCTGGTGGCGGCGCTGGATCGAGCAGTCGCGGACCCCGAGGGCCACGACGGTGCCGTGGGTGTCGCCGAAGATCTGCACCTCGACGTGGCGGCCACGTTCCACGTACCGCTCGATGAAGACGGTGCCGTCGCCGAACGCCGCCGCCTCGCGGCGCGCACCAGCGACGGCCTCGGCCAGGCCGGCCGCGTCGCGGACGATCCGCATGCCCCGGCCGCCGCCACCGGCAGCGGCCTTGACCAGCACCGGGAAGGCGGTGACCTCGGCCGGGTCGGTCCAGGTGGGCAGCATCGGCACGCCCGCGTCGGCGAGCAGCGCCTTGGCGGCCATCTTGTCGCCCATCGCGGCGATCGCCTTCGCGGACGGCCCGACCCAGGTCAGGCCCGCGTCGGTCACCGCCGCGGCGAACTCGGCGTTCTCGGCCAGGAACCCGTAGCCGGGGTGGACGGCGTCCGCGCCGGAACGCCGGGCCGCGTCCAGGATGGCGTCGATGCGCAGGTACGTCTCGGTCGGCGTGTTCCCCGGCAGCCGGACGGCCTGGTCGGCGTCCGCCACGAACGGCGCGTCGGCGTCCGCGTCGGAGTGCACGGCGACGGTGGCCACGCCGAGGGCGCGGCAGGTGGCGAAGACCCGGCGGGCGATCTCGCCCCGGTTGGCGACCAGAAGCTTCGTGATCAATTGAGTACGCCCCCTACATCCGGAAGACGCCGAAACCGTCGGCGCCCTTCACCGGTCCGTTGTGGATCGCCGACAGGCACAGCCCGAGGACGGTACGGGTGTCCCGGGGGTCGATCACCCCGTCGTCGTAGAGCCGCCCGGACAGGAACAGCGCCCCGGACTGCGACTCGATCTGCTGCTCGACCATCATCCGCATGGCGGCGTCGGTGTCCTCGTCGTACTCGCGTCCCCGGGCGGCGGCGGCCTGCCGGGCCACGATGGACAGCACGCCGGCGAGCTGCGCCGGGCCCATCACCGCCGACTTCGCGTTCGGCCAGGTGAACAGGAACCGGGGCTCGTACGCGCGGCCGCACATGCCGTAGTTGCCGGCGCCGTAGGAGGCGCCCAGGTTGACCGTCAGGTGCGGCACCTTCGAGTTCGACACCGCGTTGATCATCAGGGCGCCGTGCTTGATGATGCCGCGCTGCTCGTACTCGGTGCCGACCATGTAGCCGGTGGTGTTCTGAAGGAAGACCAGCGGTGTGTCCGCCGCGTTGGCGAGCTGGATGAACTGGGCCGCCTTCTGCGCCTCCTGGCTGAACAGCACGCCCCGCGCGTTCGCGAGCACACCGACCGGGTAGCCGTGCAGCTCACCCCAGCCGGTCACGAGCGCGGTGCCGTAGCCGGGCTTGAACTCGTCGAACGCGCTGTCGTCGAGCACCCGGGCCAGCACCTCGCGCGGGTCGAACGGCACCTTCAGGTCGGCGCTGGCGATGCCGAGCAGCTCCTCCGGGTCGTACCGGGGTGGCAGCGGGTGGGGGTTGCGTGGCGGCGGGCCGTGCTTGCGCCAGTTGAGCCGGCGCACGCACTGCCGGGCCAGCCGGATGCCGTCGCGCTCGTCCTCGGCGAGGAAGTCGGCCAGGCCGGACGTGGTGGCGTGCATCGCCGCGCCGCCGAGCGACTCGTCGTCGGTGACCTCACCGGTGGCCATCTTCACCAGCGGCGGCCCGGCCAGGTAGACCTGCGACCGGTCCCGGATCATGACGGTGAAGTCCGACATGCCCGGCACGTACGCGCCGCCGGCGGTGGCGTTGCCGAACACCACGCTGACGGTCGGGATCCGCTGCGCCGACAGCCGGGTCAGGTCACGGAACACCCGGCCGCCGGGAATGAAGATCTCCGCCTGGGTGGGCAGATCCGCGCCGGCCGACTCGACCAGGTTCACCATCGGCAGCCGGTTCGCCGCCGCGATCTCACCCGCCCGCCGGGTCTTCGCCAGCGACCACGGGTTGATCGCGCCGCCGCGTACCGTCGGGTCGTTCGCCACGATCAGGCACTCGACGCCCTCGACCACGCCGATACCGGTCACGGTGCTGGCGCCGACCGGGAAGTCCGTGCCGTACGCGGCCACCGACGACAGCTCCAGGAACGGGCTGTCCGGGTCGAGCAGCAGCTCGATCCGCTCCCGGGGGAGCAGCTTGCCGCGACCGTGGTGGCGGGTCACGTACTTCTCGCCGCCACCGCCCCGAGCCTGGTCGAGCGCCTCCTCCAGCTCGGCCAGGCGTTCCAGCAGCGCCTCCCGGTTGGCGGTGAAGGCGGGCGCGGACGGGTCGATGGTGCTCTGCAGGACAGTCGTGCTCATAGGCCCATGCCCTTCGCGATGATCTCGTTCATGATCTCGGTGGTGCCGCCGCCGATGCCGAGCAGACGGGCGTCCCGGTAGTGCCGCTCCACCTCGGCGTCGCGCATGTAGCCGAAGCCGCCGTGCAGTTGCAGCGCGGCGTCGACCACCCAGTCGCAGGTGGCCACCGCCACGTTCTTCGCCATCGCCACCTCGGTCACCACCGGCTGCCCGGCGGCCACCCGCTCGGCGACGTCGTGCACGTACGCCCGCGCCGCGTCGGTGCGGCTGTGCATCTCGGCCAGCTTGTGCCGGACCACCTGGCGCCCGACGAGCGGCCGGCCGAACGTCTGGCGGTCCCGGCACCACTGCACGGCCAGGTCCACGCAGCGCTGCGCAGTCGCGTACGCCTGGGTGGCGAGCGACAGCCGCTCGTTGGCGAACTGCTGCATGATGGCGAGGAATCCGGTGTCCTCCGGGCCGACCCGGTTCGTCACCGGCACCCGCACGTCGACGAAGGACAACTCGGCGGTGTCGGAGCAGTGCCAGCCCAGCTTCTCCAGCCGCCGCCCCACCGTGAACCCGGGCGTGCCCTTGTCGATGACGAGCAGGCTGACCGAGTCCGAACCGGGGAACTCGGTGCAGACCGCAGTGGTGACGAAGTCGGCGCGGACCCCGCTGGTGATGTACGTCTTGGCGCCGTTGACCACGTAGTGGTCGCCGTCGCGGACCGCGCAGGTGCGGATGCCCGCCACGTCCGAGCCGCCGTCCGGTTCGGTGATCGCCAGTGCGCCGATCATCGTCCCGGCGAGCGCGGGGCGGACGTACCTGTCGATCAGCCCTTCGTCCTGGGTCTCGACCATGTGCGGCAGCGCGATCCCGTGCGTGAACAGCGCCGCGACCAGCCCGGACGACCCACCCGAGCGGATGATCTCCTCGGTGACGATCATCGAGTCGAGCAGGTCACCGCCGCTGCCGCCGACCGCCTCCGGGAAGCCGATGCCGAGCAGGCCGATCTTGGCTGCGGTCTCGTGCAGCGACCGGGGTACCTCGCCCGCCCGTTCCCAGTCGGACAGGTGCGGCAGCACCTCCCGGGTCACGAACGAGCGGGTCAGCTCGCGCAGTTGCCGGCGTTCCGGAGTGTCCACGATGGTCATGCCGGAACCTCCGTCGGAAGATCGACGATTCGCGAGCGCAGCAGCTCGCCGAGTGCCTTGGCCTGGGGGTCGAACCGGGTGGACGCGGCCACGCCCTGCCCGAGCAGTCCCCGGATCACGAAGTTGACAGCGCGCAGGTTCGGCAGCTCGTACCGCTCGACGGTGAGCGACGCCGTCTCCGGCAGCAGCTCGGCCAGCCGCTCCACGGTCAGCCAGCCGCGCAGCCACGGCCAGGTCGCGTCGGTACGCGCCCAGACGCCCAGGTTGGCGTCGCCGCCCTTGTCGCCGGACCGCGCGCCGACCAGCTCACCGAGCGGCCCCCGCCGCGTTCCGTGCAAGGAAGGGCTCCCTGTTAACGCCTCGTGTTGTACAGGGGCCCCCTGCAAACCGCCCGTCACCGTCGGCGGCGGGATCGGCACCCGCTCGCCGGACGGGAGCACCGCCACGTGCTCGACAGCGTCCTGCGCGATCGTGTCGGCGGTGAACACCCCGTACGGCGTCGCGTCGCCGGGCAGGGTGGTCAGCGTGCAGCCCGGGTAGGAGGCCAGCGCCAGCTCCACCGCCGCCGCCGAGAACGCCCGCCCGGCCCGCGACTTGTCGCCGTCGCGCAGGTGTACGTGCAGCAGCGCGCTCGCCGCCTCGGTGTCGCCGGTGTCCGGGTGGTCGGTACGGGCCAGCGTGAACTCCAGCCCTTCCGTGCCGACCGACTCCTCGATCTGGGCGCGGACCAGTGCCGCCTTGGCCGGGATGTCCAGCCCGCACAGGACGAACGTCATCGAGTTGCGGAAGCCGCCCAGGTTGTTGACGCCCACCTTGAGCGTGTCCGGCGGCGGCGTGCCGCGCACCCCGCAGACGCGTACCCGGTCCGGGCCCTCCTGCTCCAGCCGTACCGTGTCCAGCCGGGTCACCACGTCCGGCCCGAGGTAGTCCGGCCCGCCCACCTCGTACAGCAGCTGGGCGGTGACCGTCTCGACCGTCACCGCGCCGCCGGTGCCGGCGTGCTTGGTGAGCACCGACGAGCCGTCCGCGTGCAGCTCCGCGATCGGGAAGCCGGGCCGGTGCCCGCCGTCCGGCAGTTCGGTGAAGAAGCTGAAGTTGCCACCGGTGACCTGCGCGCCGCACTCGATCAGGTGCCCGGCGACGGTCGCGCCGGCCAGCGCGTCGAGGTCGTCGTGGGTCCACCCGAAGCGGGCGATCGCCGGTCCGACGGCCAGCGAGGCGTCGGTGACCCGCCCGGTGACCACCACGTCCGCGCCCGCGTCGAGGCAGGCCGCGATCCCGAACGCGCCCAGGTAGGCGTTCGCGGTCAGCGCGTCCGGCCGCTGGATCGCGTCGCCCTCGACGTACCCGACCCGGACCTGGAGGCCGAGCCGGTCGCCGAGCGACCGGATCGCGTCGGCCAGCCCCGCCGGGTTGAGGCCGCCCGCGTTGGTGACCAGCGTGACGCCGCGCTCCAGCGCGGTGCCGAGCACACCCTCCGCCTGACGCAGGAACGTCTTCGCGTAGCCGAGCGACGGGTCGCGCATCCGGTCCCGGCCGAGGATGAGCATGGTCAGCTCGGCCAGGTAGTCACCGGTCAGCACGTCCAGCTCGCCGCCGTCGAGCATCTCCCGCCAGGCGGCGAAGCGGTCGCCGTAGAAGCCCGACCCGTTCCCGATCCGCAGCACGCTCATGAGGAGGTTCCGTCCGTCGGCTCGCGCTTGGCGCCGGGCGGGCCGGCGAACGCCTGGGCCACGTCCAGCCACTCGTCGGCCACCGGCCCGGTGGCGGTCAGGGCCAGGTCCGCGCGATGCCGGCGCTGCGTGACGAGCAGGCAGAAGTCGAGTGCCGGGCCGGTCACCCGGTCGGCCGCGTCGGCCGGACCGAACTCCCACACCTCGCCGTCCGCGGGTGCGGTCAGCTCGACCCGCACCGGCGTCGTGGGCACGTCGCGGCCGTGGGCCGAGAAGCCGTGCCCGAGGGTACGGAAGCCGAGGTGCGCGACGTGCCGCAGGCGCGCGGTCGGGGTACGGCTGACGCCCAGCGCGTCTGCCACGTCCTCGCCGTGCGCCCACGTCTCCATGAGCCGGGCCGTCACCATCGACGTGGGCGACATGCTGGTGCCGTACCAGGGGATCTTCTGCCCGGCCGGAACGGCGGCGAGCGCACCGGCGAGCGCCGACCGGCCGGCGCGCCAGCGGGCCAGCAGCGCGCCCGGCGGTGCGAGGAAGGACTCGGCGCCGTCCTCGACCAGGCGCGACGGGTCCGGCGCGGCCATCACCGAGGCGAAGAACGCGGACTCGTCGGTGGCCGCCAGGTAGGCGACGTGGTCGGTCCAGGCCAGGTGCGCGACCTGGTGTGCGACGGTCCAGCCGGGGGCCGGCGTCAGCCGCTCCCATCCGTCCGGCGGCAGATCCGCGACGAGCGCGTCGAGCTGTTCGGACTCGGCGGCCAGATCCGCGAGCAGGGCTGTCAGGTCGACCATTGTGCCTCCGGCGGGGGTGGGGCGTCAGGGGATCAGTGCCGCTCGCTCTCGGGGGTGAGCAGCGCGGCGAGCTGGCGTTTCCAGGTGTGCAGCAGGGCGGCGCGGCGGGGCGAGTCGTCGCTGAGCAGGTTGGCCACGCCGAGGCCGCGGAGCAGGTCGAGGGTGGCCTGCACCGACTCGCGTACGCCCGGCCTGCGCTCGTCCACACCGAGCAGCTCGACGGTGAGCCGATGCATCTCGCGGCCGATCCGCGCCTCCAGCGGCACCAGCGCGGCCCGCAGCTCGGCGTCGGTACGCGCGGCCACCCACAGCTCCAGCGCGGCCATGAACAGCGGGCCGGTGAACGAGGCGGCGAGCAGGTCGACAACGCCGTCGAGCCGCTTCGGGCCGACCGGCAGGTGCGCCGCCTCGGCGCGCAGCTCGGCCGCCCGGCGCTCGGTCAGGTGGGTGACGGCGGCGGTCACCAGCGCGGCCTTGGTGGGGTAGTGGTGCAGCTGGGCGCCCCGGGAGACGCCGGCGTGGGCCGCCACCACAGTCGTCGTGGTGCCCGACCAGCCGTGCTCCACCAGGCACTCGACGGTCGCCTCCAGCAGCCGGGCCTGGGTGGCACGGCTGCGCTCCTGCTGCGGAACTCGGCTCGACACGCAGACAGCGTGCCCCGCCCAAAACAAACAGTCAAGCCTGACTTTTTTTAAAGGAGGGGGCCCTTGTTAACGCCTGCGGTAGAGGAAGGGCCCCTTGTTAACGCCTCAGCGGCCGTCGCGCGGACCGAAGACGGTGAGCGCGTCGGCGTCGGAGTGGCGGGAGCGGACGTACTCGTCGGCCCAGGCCGCCGCATCCGGGAACGTGGACTCGGCGGCGACCCGGGCGCAGGCGGCGTCCACGTCGAAGCGGGTCCGGCGCAACTGCACGCCCGGGCCGAGCAGTGCCCACCAGGCGCCCGCGCCCCCGTACGGCATGCCGACGCTGCCGGGGTTCACCACCAGGCGACGGTCGACCAGCCGGGTGAACGGCATGTGCGTGTGCCCGCAGACCACCGTGCCGACCTCGGCCGGCAGGCCGGCGAAGACCTCGGCCCACCGGTCCAGCCGCGAGTCGACGAGCACGACCTCCTCGTCGTCACGCGGGGTGGCGTGGCAGAACAGCACGTCGCCCAGACCGGTGACCGGCAGCGTGACGGACGGCGGCAGCGCAGCCAGCCGGGCCGCCTGGTCGTCGCGGAGCTGCTCGGCGGCCCAGTTGGAGACGGCGATCGGGGAGGACCTGCCGGCCCGCGCCTGCACCAGCTCCCGGTCGGCGTTCCCGCCGACCCAGCAGGCCCGGTCGCCGAGGGCGGCCAGCCGGTCCAGCACCTCGACCGGCTGCGGACCGGCCGCCAGATCACCGGTGAGGACGATCAGGTCGGCGGCTGCCACGTCCGGCTCGGCCAGCACCGCTTCCAGCGCGGGCAGCACACCGTGGATGTCGGAGAGGACGGCGACGCGATCAGGCATCGTCCCAGCCTGGCGACACCGGCCCGGGAGCACCAAGCGATTCTGCGGCGGGCAGAGCCGGCACCGGCCGGCCCGGCTTGCGCAGCAGACGCATCGGCCCGGCCTGCGCAGCAGAACGGCAGCAGGAGACGGCATCCGGCCCGGCCTGCGCAGCAGAACGGCAGCAGAAGACGGCATCGGCCCGGCTCCGCGCGGTGGCGGGCCGGGCCGGGAAGCCGGTACGGAGGATCAGACCCGCGCGCGGCGGGCCAGGCGCTCCGGGTCGAGGATGATGATGCTCTTGCCGTCCAGCCGCAGCCACCCGCGCGAGGCGAAGTCGGCCAGCGCCTTGTTGACGGTCTCCCGGGAGGCGCCGACGAGCTGGGCGATCTCCTCCTGGGTGAGGTCGTGCGTCACGCGCAGCACGCCGCCGTCGCGGGTGCCGAACCGGCCGGCCATCTGGAGCAGGTTCTTGGCGACCCGGCCGGGCACGTCGGTGAAGATCAGGTCGGCGAGCGAGTCGTTGGTCCGGCGCAGCCGGCGGGCGAGCACCCGCAGCAGCTGCTCGGCGATCTCGGGCCGGTTGTTCAGCCACGGCCGCAGCGCCTGCTTGCGCAGCCGGACCAGGCGGGTGTCGGTGACCGCCGTGGCCGTCGCCGTACGCGGACCGGGGTCGAAGAGCGACAGCTCACCCACCATGTCCGACGGGCCCATCACGGCGATCAGGTTCTGCCGGCCGTCCGCCGCGCGGCGACCCACCTTGATCTTGCCGGACAGGAGGATGTAGAGACTGTCGCCGGGCTCGCCCTCGTTGAACACGATCTCGCCCTTGCGGACCTCGATCGTCTCCATCTCCTTGGCGAGCGCCTCGGCAGCCTCCGGGTCGACACCCTGGAAGATCCCGCTGCGGGCCAGTACCTCGTCCATCGCGCACCTCCGCCTGCGCGTGCCGTCCGTCGGCCGGGTCCGCCGTCCGCTGATCCCTCGCGCGCCGCCAGTCTAGGCGCACATGAGCAGGAATCAGAGGTGCACCCCTGGAATCTTGATCGTTGGGCGTAACCCACCCGACCTGGGGAGCGGCTAAGATCCCGCCCCCGGCCCGGGTCGGCGCCACCCGTTCCCACCTGTGATCGTAGGGTGACCGGCGTGCTGTGTGAGCCGTTCCTGACCAGCCGGTCCGAATCCGGCTGGGACATCCCGCTGCTGGCCTGGCGGGCCGAGTCGCCGCTGCTCGCGGTCGGCTCCGCGCCGCTGGGCGGGGGGATCGGCGTCCGCCGGTGGGTGCTGAACGCGACGGTCCCCATGTCGTACGACCGGGACGACCCCGCCGCGCACCTGGCCGAGCTGGCGCACGGCCTCGACCTGGACGGGCCCGGGGTCGGGCTGCTGACCGGCGTGGACGTGAGCGAGGTGGTCCGCCGCACCGACGGCGGTGTCCGGGTCTGGGCGACTGTCGGCCTGGGCACGCCGGTCTGGGCCGCCGCCCCCGAGCCCGCCGCCGCACCCGGGCCGGCGCCGTCGGCCGCGAGCGAGCCGGCCCGGCCCGCGCAGCACGTCGGCACCGTCAACATCGTCGTGTACGTCCCGGCGCGGCTCGGCGACGCCGCACTGGTCAACGCCGTGGCCACCGCCACCGAGGCGAAGGCGCAGGCGATCTGGGAACTCGGACTGCCCGCCACCGGCACCCCCACCGACGCGGTGACAGTGCTCTGCCCGGCCGACGGCGATCCGGCCCCGTACGGCGGTCCCCGGTCGGCCTGGGGCGCACCGCTGGCCAGGGCCGTGCACGCCGCCGTCCGCTCGGGCGGCGCCGGGACCGTGGTCCCCTGGTCCGACCGGCGGGCGGGCTGACGTGGGCCCCGCACACGCGACACGCCGGGTTTTCCGACCGATCGGCCCTCGTCGCGGCGTTCCGGGGACGGTAGCGTCGCCGACGATGTACGCTTCCGCCCGCTCTGTGCCCCGTACCCTCCGCGCCGTCGTCGCCGGACCGCCCGCTGCCGTGCCCGGCCCGCGTCGCGCGGTGCTCGGCCGGCGCCTGGCCGTGTTCGCCGCGCTCGTCGCCGTCCTGTTCGTCGCCGGCTGCGGCGGCGACGCCGGCGGGTCCGGCGGCGACCCCCGGTGGCAGGCGGGACAGGGCGGCGGATCGACCGGCTCGGCCGGGCCGGAGACGGGTGACCAGCCGGCCGCGCCGGACGCGTCGAAGGAGCCGTCGATCTCGCTCACCGCGACCGGTGACGTCATCATGGGCAACGCGCCGGACCGGCTGCCCCCGAACGGCGGCAAGGGCTTCTTCGACGACGTGAAGTCGGCGCTCAAGGGCGACCTGGTGATGGGCAACCTGGAGGAGCCGCTCACCGACGACACCGGCGCCGGCAAGTGCGGCCCGGAGCCGAAGAACTGCTACCAGTTCCGCGCGCCGCCCGGCTACGCCGCGCACCTGCGCTCGGCCGGGTTCCAGCTGCTCAACCAGGCAAACAACCACGGCTACGACTACGGCCGGCAGGGCTACGAGAACACCCAGTCGGCGCTGGAGGCGCACGGGCTCAAGCACACCGGCGCGCCGGGCGAGATCACCGTGGTGGACGTCAAGGGCATCAAGGTCGCCGTGGTCGGCTTCTCGTCGTACCCCTGGTCCAACAGCCTGGTCGACCTGAACGCCGCCAAGCAGGTGATCGAGATGGCCAAGGAGCAGGCCCAGATCGTGGTGGTGCAGGTGCACATGGGCGCCGAGGGGTCGGACAAGACCCGGGTCAAGCCGGGCACCGAGATGTTCTTCGGCGAGAACCGCGGCGACCCGATCCGCTTCTCCCGCACCGTCATCGACGCGGGCGCCGACCTGGTCATCGGGCACGGCCCGCACGTGCTGCGCGGGTTGGAGTTCTACAAGGGGCGGCTGATCGCGTACAGCCTGGGCAACTTCGCCGGTGGCGGGAAGTCGCTGAACAGCTCGGGCCGGCTCGGCTGGGGCGGCGTGCTCAAGGTGTCGCTCACCGCCGAGGGGACGTTCGCCGGCGGCACGTTCACCTCCACCGTGATGAACGGCGTGGGCCGTCCGTCCGTGGACCGGCAGAACCGCGGCCTCGGACTGGTCCGTGACCTGAACCGGTCCGACTTCCCGGACACCGGCGCGAAGCTCGACGGGACCGGCAAGATCACCGCACCGGCGGGTGGCTGAGCGCACCCCGGCCGCGCCGAGCCGCCGGAGCGTCGGCCCCGCGACGTAGGCTGGCCGACGTGACCACGCGTTCCCCCGAGACCGACCTCGGTCGTACGCGCCGCGCCCGGCGCATCGGCCGCGTGCTGACCGAGACGCACCCCGACGCGCACTGTGAGCTCGACCACGCCAACGCGCTGGAGCTGGCGGTGGCGACGATCCTGTCCGCCCAGTGCACCGACAAGAAGGTCAACGAGGTCACGCCGAAGCTGTTCGCCCGCTACCGCTCCGCAGCCGACTACGCGGCGGCGGACCGCGCCGAGCTGGAGGAGCTGATCCGGCCCACCGGGTTCTACCGCAACAAGACCAGCTCCCTGATCAACCTGGGGCGGGCGCTCTGCGAGCGGTACGACGGCGAGGTGCCCGGGCGGCTCGACGACCTGGTGACCCTGCCGGGGATCGGCCGCAAGACCGCCAACGTCATCCTCGGCAACGCCTTCGGCGTCCCCGGCATCACCGTCGACACCCACTTCCAGCGGCTGGTGCAGCGGTGGCAGCTCACCACCGAGACCGACCCGGTGAAGATCGAGCACGCGATCGGCGCGCTCTACCCGAAGCGCGACTGGACGATGCTGTCGCACCGGGTGATCTTCCACGGCCGCCGGGTCTGCCACGCCCGCAAGCCCGCCTGCGGCGCGTGCACGCTGGCGAAGCTGTGTCCCGCGTACGGCACCGGGCCGACCGAGCCGGCCGCCGCGGCCAAGCTGCTGAAGGGCCCCCGGGCCCGCGACCTGGCGATCGCAGTCGGCCTCGATCCCGACCTGGTGCCGCAGCAGGCGGCAGCGGCGGACGTGCCGTGATGCGCCGGTTCGCGTACCTTCTCGTCCCGCTGCTGCTGGCAGCAGCGGGCTGCACCGCCACGACCGAGGAGCCGGAACGTCCGGCGCCGGCGACCCGGGCCGAGCGCCCCTCGCCGTTCGCCGACTGCGCCCCGCTGACCGTCGCGCCCGCCGCCGTGTCCCCGACGCCCTCCGGTAAGGCCGCGTCTCCGACATCCGCCGGGAAGTCCGGGGACCAGCTCCCCGACCTGACGCTGAACTGCTTCACCGGCGGCGCGCCGGTGAACCTGCGCGACGTCAAGGGCCCGGCGGTGATCAACGTGTGGGCGTCCTGGTGCCCGCCGTGCCGCAAGGAGCTGCCCGCGTTCCAGCGGCTCAGCGAGCGGGCCGACGGCCGGTTCCAGGTGATCGGCGTGAACAGCCGGGACAGCCGCGGCGGCGCGCAGTCCATCGGCGAGGACTACGGCGTCGACTTCCCGATGCTGCTCGACCAGGGCGACGCGTTCCAGCGCGCGCTGGAACGCAACGCGTTCCCGCTCACCGTGCTCGTCGACGCCGACGGCCGGATCCGGCACACCGACGCGACCGGCGCGCTCGACGACGCCCGCCTCGCCGCGCTGCTGGAACGTCACCTCGGGGTGCGGGTATGACCCGACGGCCGCCGGGGTGGTTCGACCCGCTGCTGGGCCGGCTCGGCACCGCGCGGGCGGAGGACTTCACCCGAATCGTCACGCCGGAGAGCGGCGGCCGGGAGAGTGCCGTGCTGGTGCTGCTCGGCGAGGAGCCCGGTGCCGGGCCGGACGTGCTCGTCCTCCAGCGCGCCGCGACGCTGCGCAACCACGCCGGGCAGCCGGCCTTCCCGGGCGGGGCGGCCGACCCGGAGGACGCGGACGCCCGCGCCACCGCGCTGCGCGAGGCGAACGAGGAGGTCGGCCTCGACCCGGGCAGCGTCACAGTGCTGGCCGAGCTGCCCCGGCTCTGGATCCCGGTCAGCGACTTCGTGGTCACCCCGGTGCTCGCCTGGTGGCACGACCCGCACCCGGTGCACCCGCGCGAGCCGGCCGAGGTCGCCCACGTGGCCCGGCTGCCCGTCACCGAACTGGTCGACCCGGACAACCGCATGCGGGTACGCCATCCGAGCGGCTGGATCGGTCCCGCCTTCTCCGCACGCGGCATGCTCGTCTGGGGCTTCACCGCGGGCGTGATCGACCGGCTGCTGGAGATGGGCGGCTGGTCCCGGCCCTGGCCGCACTCGCGTGTGGTGGACCTGCCGCCTGTCGACGCCGCGCCCGCTCCGTCGGCGGGCACCGAGGCGGCCGACGAGAGCCCGGTGCGGTGATCACCCGTACGCATCCCCGGGTCACGTTCCGCGAGCGCTGAGCCGAGCACGGGCCCCGTGCCCGTACCCTTGGGGCGTGTCCGCCGTGGATCTCGTCCTTCTTCTGCTCATGCTCGTGTTCGCGATCAGCGGATACCGCCAGGGTTTCGTCATCGGGGCCCTGTCGTTCTCCGGCTTCTTCCTCGGAGCGCTGCTCGGCCTCCAGGTCGGGCCGCTGATCGCGCAGCAGTTCGCGGCGAGCGGCACACGCGTGCTGATCTCCCTGGTGGCGATCTTCGGGCTCGCGGTGCTGGGGCAGGCGCTGGCCGGCTGGCTCGGCTCGAACCTGCGGGCCGCCATCACCGGCCCGGCCGGCCGGAAGATCGACGACGTCGGCGGCGCGTTCATCTCGGTCATCGCGGTCATGCTCGTGGCGTGGCTGGTCGCCGTGCCGCTCGGCTCCTCCTCGGTGCCGTGGCTGGCGTCCTCGGTCCGCAACAGCGCGCTGCTCACCGTCGTCGACCAGGTGCTGCCGGACAAGGCGCAGGATCTGTCCACCGCGCTGCGCGACACGGTCGACACCAACGGCTTCCCGGACGTGTTCGGCGACCTCGCGCCGACCCGGGCCCGGCAGGTCGCGCCGCCCGACCCGGCGCTGGCCAACTCCCAGGTGGTGCAGAACAGCAGGCGGTCGGTGGTGAAGGTGCTCGGCTCCGCGCCGAGCTGCTCACGCCGCATCGAGGGCTCCGGTTTCGTGTACGCGGACGACCGGGTGATGACGAACGCGCACGTGGTGGCCGGCACCCGCTCGGTGGCTGTGGAGTTGCGCGGCGAGCGGTACGACGGCGAGGTCGTCGTCTACGACCCGGACCGGGATCTGGCGGTGCTCTACGTACCGGGGCTGCCCGGGCCGTCGCTGCGCTTCGCCGCCGGACCGGCCGCCACCGGCGCCGACGCGATCGTGCTCGGCTTCCCGCTCGACGGCCCGTACGACGCCCGCCCGGCCCGGATCCGCGACGTCGACCGGATCACCGGCCCGGACATCTACTCGGCCGGTGACGTCAACCGGGAGATCTACACGATCCGGGCGCTGGTGCGCAGCGGCAACTCCGGCGGCCCGCTGGTCTCCTCGAACGGTCTGGTGCTCGGCGTGATCTTCGCGGCGGCGGCGGACGACCCGAACACCGGCTTCGCGGTGACCGCCGCCGAGGCGCGACCGGTGGCGCTGGCGGGCGCGGAGCGTACCCGGGGAGTGGACACCGGCGACTGCACCTGAGCCGGCCGGCGGCGCTCAGCCGCCCGCGGACGCTCCCGCCGGTGTCGCCTCGTCACCGGAGCGGGACAGCGGCAGATGGGCGCGGCCCCAGGTGAGCGTGCGGTCGAGGACCGCCCGGGCCATGATCGCCACGCAGACGCCGCCGTTGAGGAACGAGGCGACCACGTCGCTGGGGTGGTGCATGCCCCGGTACATCCGGGTGAGGGCCACGCCGATCGGCACCAGCACCAGCAGCGTCCACCAGCCGATCTTGGCCGGGGTGCTGCGCGCCCGCAGCGCCAGCAGCACCGCGAGGCCGACGTAGAGCGCCGTCGCCGCCGAGGTGTGCCCGGACGGGAAGCTGGACGTGGGCGGCGAGGCGTCCATGTGCGCCACGGCCGGGCGGTTCCGGTCGATGACCATCGTGGTGAACAGGAAGATAAGCGCCTGCGCGGTCACCGCCGCGCACAGGAACAGCGGCTCCCGCCAGCGGTGCAGCACCAGCCGCAGCACCAACGCCGCCAGCACGGTGACCACGACGATCATCTGGGTGCTGGCGAGCGTGCTGAACACCAGCGAGACGTCGTTCCACCCCGGCGTCCGGTCGCCGGCCAACTCCCGGTTGACCGTGTCCTCCACGGTGAACGGCCAGGTGTGCGCCAGTACCCGGGTCACCAGCAGGCCCAGGCCCACCATCAGCGCGAAGAGCAGGGCCAGCGGCAGCAGGACACGCCGGGTGACTCGGATCACGACATCGGACATGGGCTCGCCTGTACCCCGATGCGGGCCCGGCTACGCCCGGCCGCCCTCCGGCCGCTGGTCGGCCAGCTCCGGCTCGACCCCCTCGCGCAGCGGACGCGCGGACGGCCGTCCGGACCCGCTGCGCCAGGTGGCGAACGCCGCCGCTGTCGCGGCCACCACTGCGGTCCCGAGCACCCAGCCGCCCGCCACGTCGCTGGTCCAGTGCACGCCGAGCGCGATCCGGCTGATCCCGGTCACCACCGTCACCAGCAGGGCGGCGGTCCACAGCGCGATCCGGCCCGGGCGGCTGTCCCGCACGAACGGCAGGAACACCAGCAGCAGCACACCCGCGGCGAGCGTGGCGTTGAGCGCGTGGCCGGACGGGAAGGAGTAGCCGGCGGCCCGGGCCACCGGGTCGAGCAGATCCGGCCGGTCCCGGCCGACGAGCAGCTTGAGCAGCGCGCCGAGCAGCCCGCCGGCGACCATGGTGACCACCACCCAGACCGCGAGCCGGGGCGCGCCACGCCGGACCAGCCAGACCACCACCACGACCGCTGCCACCCGCAGCGGGCCGGGGCCGAACACGTGCGTCCAGACCGTCATCACCGCGACCCAGGCGGGATGATCCTGCGCGTACCCGTGGAACGCGTCGGTGATCGAGGCGTCCAGCCGCAGCAGGGGCGGCCAGGCGCCGAGCACCAGCAGGGCGATCAGGGCGAACGGCACCAGCACCAGGAACGCCGCGACCACCGTCAGGGTGAGCCGCAGCCCCAGCGAGTGATCGCGGTCGAGGCGGCGGTGCCGCCACGACCGGTGCGTGACCGTGGCCCCGGTGGTGTCCATGGGCATTCCCCTACCCACCGGAGGGCAGGGTCAGACCGGTTCAGCGCCGGGTCTGCCGGAACCGGCGAACCATCAGCGCGGTGCCGGTGACGAGCGCGACGAACAGGGCCAGGCCGGTCCAGAGCCGCTCCGGGGCGGAGACGTCCGTCTGTCCGGCCGGCCGGGCGGTCCAGCCCTCCGCCGTACGCCCGAGCGGGTCGCCGCCGCGGCCCGCCGCGGCGGCCCGGGTGTCCGGTCCGTCGCCGGGTGCCGGCCCGAAGCCCACCACGCCGGGGGAGGCGTTGTCGTCGAGCGGGTTGTGGACCACCGACGGCACGTCGCCGGTGAGCGCGGCCACCGGGTCGACCAGGCCGTAGCCGAACCTGTCGTCCCGCCCGGTCGGGCCCAGATCGCGGGCGGTGCTGATCAGCCGGTTGACCACGTCGCCGGCCGACATCTTCGGGTACCGCGAGCGGACCAGGGCCGCCGTCGCGGCGACGAGCGGCGCGGCGAAGCTCGTACCCTGCACCCGCCAGTAGCCCTCCGGGCGGGCGCCGTAGAGCCCGGTGGCCGGGGCGCTGAGCACCGTCTCGTGCCCCGTGATCGAGCCGGACCAGAGGTTCTCGCTGGTCCGCTCCAGCCCGGTGACCGCGAGCACGCCCGGTTCCCGGGCCGGGTACCAGACGTCCGTGGTCGTCGAGGTGGCCAGGTTGCCGGTGCAGGCGACCACCACCACGTCCCGGGCGAACGCGTAGTCGAGCGCCGCGGCCAGGGCCGGGTTGTCGCTGCTGCCGCCGAGCGACAGGTTGACCACCTGGGCGCCGTTGTCGACCGCCCAGCGCACCGCCTTGGCGATGATCAGCGCGTCGTCGTAGCGGTTCTCGGCGTCGAGCACCCGGACCGGAAGGATCTTGGCGTCCGGCGCGAGCCCCACCACGCCCCGGTCGTCGTCGGACCGCCCGGCGATCAGCCCGGCGACAGTGGTGCCGTGCCCCACCGGGTCCGGGCCGTCCGAGCCGTCCGGTGTCACCAGATCGAGGCCGGGCAGCACCTGCCCGGCCAGGTCGGGGTGGGAGCCGTCCACACCGGAGTCGATCACCGCGACCACCACGCCGCGCCCGGTCGACGTGCGCCACGCGGTCTTCGCCCGCAACTCCTCCAGCTGCCACTGCTCGTCGCGCACCTGGTCGGTGCGCAGCGGACGGTCGGGAGCCACCCATGGCCGCGCCACGGCGGCCGAGGCGGCGGGCGCGGCGTGTGCCGGCGGTGCCAGCGGACCGGCCACGGTGACCAGTGCCGAGGCGGCGGCGAGCAGCGCGCGTCCGGCGCGACGCCGGGGCGGCCCACCGGGCGGTCCCTGCCGATCCCCTGTCACATTCCCCAGCCGTTCGGTCGCGTCAGACACATGCTGCACGGAGATTACCGGTTGCCCCGGCCGTCACGGGGCAACTCGGCCACCCCGATCACCCGGGCGGGAGATACGCCAACTGCACCAGGCGCACCCCCTCCCGGCGGGTGACCAGACGCGCCCGGCCCGGCGGCAGCGGCCCTGCCTTCACCTGGCCGACGAGCGCGCCCTCCTCCGGACCGCCCGACATCACCAGCCCGGCCGTGGACAGCTCGCGCAACCGCTGCACGATCGGCTCGTACGCGGTCCGCCCGGCACCGCCGGTCCGCCGCGCCAGCACCAGGTGCAGCCCGACGTCCCGCGCGTGCGGCAGGTGGTCCTCCAGCGCCCGCAACGGGTTCGTCGGCCCGCCCGCCACCAGGTCGTAGTCGTCCACGAGCACGAACAGCTCCGGTCCCGTCCACCACGACCGGCTGCGCAACTGCGCCGGTGTCACCTCCGGCCCCGGCTGCCGCCCCTGGAGATAACCGGCGGCCGACTCGATCAGCTCGGCGGTGTGCGGCGCGGCGGTGCCGTACCCGATCAGGTGCGGCGTCTCGATCACGCCCATCAGGCTGCGCCGGTAGTCCACGAGCATCACCCGGGCCTGCTCCGGCGTGAACCGGTTGACGATCGAGGTGGCGAGCGCCCGCAGGAACGACGACTTGCCGCACTCGGCGTCGCCGAAGACCAGGAAGTTCGGCTCGGTGGCGAAATCCAGCACCACCTGGGACAGATCCGCCTCGGCCACGCCGATCGGGAACGCCGGCCCGCTCGTCGTGCTGTGGTCCAGTTCGGCGTACGGCAGCACCGGCGGGAGCAGCCGCACCCGGGGCGCGGGCGGACCGCTCCACGCGCCGGCGACCGCCTTGACCAGGTCGGCGGTCTCCGCGCCCAGCGCCTCGACGCGCGGTTCGGCGGTGAGGAAGTGCAGGCCGCCCGCGGTCATGCCGCGACCCGGCCGCTCCTCCGGCACGGTGGCCGCGAGCGCGCGCTTGACCACCACCGAGTCGGCCGGGTCGCCGAGACGCAACTCCAGACGGGAGCCGAACAGGTCACGGATCGCCGGGCGGAAGTCCGACCAGCGCAGCGCGCTCGCCACCACGTGCACCCCGTACGCCAGGCCCCGGGTGGCGAGCTCGGTGACCAGGGGTTCCAGATCCTCGTACTCGCCGCGCAGCGTGTTCCAGCCGTCGACCACCAGGAACACGTCCCCGAACGGGTCCGGCGCGCCCGCCGCCCGCCGCCGTCGCCACGCGGCCATCGACTCCACCCCGGCCTCGGCGAAACGCCGCTCCCGCTCGGCCAGCAGACCGGCGACCTCACCGACAGTACGGCGCACGGCGGTGCCGTCGGTCCGCCCGCTGACACCGCCCACGTGCGGCAGGTCGCGCAGCGTGCCGAGCGTCCCGCTGCCGAAGTCGAGGCAGTAGACCTGCACCTCGGTCGGGGTGTGGGTGAGCGCGAGCGCGCAGACCAGGGTGCGCAGCAGACTGGACCGGCCACTGCGGGTGGTGCCGACCACCGCGACGTGCCCGGCCGCGCCGTCCAGCGCCAGCCAGAGCAGGTCGCGCCGCTGCTCGAACGGCTTGTCCACCACCGCCACCGGCACCTGGAGCGCACCGTGCAGCTCCGGATTCGCCACCGTGAGCCCGCGGACCGGGTCGGCGCCGACCGGGCCGAGCAGCTCGTCCAGGGCGGGCGAGGCGTCCAGCGGCGGCAGCCACACCTGGTGCGCGGGCGGACCCTGCCCGGCCAGCCGGTCCACGAGCAGGTCCAGCAGCGTCTCGCCGCTGTCGTCCTCGGCCGGCGGAGCGACCGGCATCGGCGGCTCGGGCACCGGGACCAGGTGGGTGGAGAACGCGAGCACCCGTGCCTCGCCGGCGCCGGACGCGCCCGCCGCCCCGCCGCGACGGCGGACCGCCCCGGAGACGTACGCGGCCTTGAACCGGACCAGCGGGTCGGTGCCCGAGCGCAGGTAACCGTGCCCCGGGCTGCGCGGCAGCTCGTGCGCGTCCGGCACGCCCAGCACCGTCCGGGACTCCAGCGCCGAGAACGTCCGCAACCCGATCCGGTACGACAGGTGCGTGTCCAGCCCGCGCAGCCGCCCCTCCTCCAGCCGCTGGCTCGCCAGCAGCAGGTGCACACCCAGCGACCGGCCCAGCCGGCCGATCTGCACGAACAGGTCGATGAAGTCGGGCTTGGCGGACAGCAGCTCGGAGAACTCGTCGCAGATCAGCAGCAGCGACGGCAGCGGGGCCAGCGGCGAGCCCGCCGCCCGGGCCCGCTCGTAGTCGCGCACGCTCGCGAAGTTGCCGGCCCGGCGCAGCAACTCCTGCCGGCGCATCAGCTCCCCGTTTATCGCGTCCACCATCCGGTCCACCAGCGGCAGCGCGTCGGCCAGGTTGGTGATCACGGCGGCGGTGTGCGGCAGCCGCTCGAACGACGCGAACGTGGCGCCGCCCTTGAAGTCGACGAGCACGAAGTTGAGCTGCTCCGAGCTGTGCGTGGCGGCCAGCCCCAGCACCAGCGTGCGCAGCAGCTCCGACTTGCCCGACCCGGTCGCGCCGATCAGCAGGCCGTGCGGGCCCATGCCGTCCTGCGCCGACTCCTTCAGGTCGAGGTCGATCGCCCCTCCGTCGGCGCCCACCCCGATCGGCACCCGCAGCCGGTCCCGCGCGGCCCGGGGCGCCCAGCCCTGCTCGGCGGTGAAGCTCTCCGGGTCACCGAGACCGAGCAGCTCGGGCAGGCCCAGCTCGGCGCCGGGCGGCGCGTCCGGTCCGCGTACCGTGCCGGCCAGCCGCAGCGGCGCGAGCCGCCGGGCCACCGCCTCCGCGTCGGCGGGCGCCAGCGCGTCGGCGGCGCCCACCTCGGCGTGCCCCTCCGCGGAGTGCGAGTGCAACCGGCCGTCGACCAGGTCGAGCAGGAGCGCGTACCGGTCGAGCAGCCGGGGCGGCGGAGTGTCCAGGTCGAGCACGGTGACCGCGTCGATGCCGCCGTCGCCGGCCAGGTCGGTCGCGCCGGTCAGGTCGCCGCCGTCGAGCACCACCACGACGTGCGGTCCGTCGGTGGCGGTGCCGTGCGGGCTGAACCGGGACCGGGCACCGAGTACGTCGTCGAGCAGCCGTTCCAGGTCAGCGGCGGAGCTGGTGACCAGCCGCACCGGGCCCAGCGCGTCGGTGCGCGCCGGATGGTGGGCGTGCGGCAGCCACTTCACCCACTCCCAGGCGCTGCGGCGTTCCGGCCCGGCGCAGACCGCGATCAGCAGTTCGTCCGGCGCGTGGAAGACGGCGAGCTGGGTGAGCACCGCCCGGGCCAGCGCCTGCGCGGCGGGCGAGCCGGCGCCGCGTACCGGGCCGGCCGGGCCGCGCACGAAGACCCGGGCGAAACTGCGCAGCGACAGCGCCACCGGCAGGTCCGGCACCACCGAGTACGCGTCCAGGAAGCGCCGCAGCGCCCCGGCCGTCATCGGCTCCAGCTCCTCCAGCGGGCGGGTGACCGGCGGGACCAGCGGGGTGGCGAGCGTCTGCGGCCCCACACCGACCCGGACCACGGCGAAGTCCGGGTCGCCCGGCCGGCGCTCCCAGACCCGGTGACTGTCGACAGTCGACCAGAGCCGCCCCGGCTCGGGATGGCGGTAGGACAGCCCGGCCCGCTGGGCTCCGGCGGTCTCCCGCACCCGGCGCCGGAGCGTGGCCAGGTGGCGCAGGTACTCCCGGCGGGCGGCCATCAGCTCGGACTTCTTCGGCCCGGCGCTGCCCCAAGTGGTCACCAGCATCGCCAGCGAGGAGAGGCCGAACATGCCGCCCACCACGTACGAGTAGGCACCGCCGCCGCGGCCGAACATCATCGCCATGGCCACCGTCCCGCCGAGCATCGGCAGCACCATCAGCGCCTGCTGCCAGCGCCCACCGGCGGCGGCGGGGATCTCCGGCGGCGCCTCGACGGGCAGCTCACCGACCGGGATCTCCGGTGCCGGGCGGCGTGGCGGCCGCTTGATGACGACAGTGGACACTCACCCTCCCCGGAAGTGGCTCTGGGTAACCCGAGCCTGGCTCATCGTAGGTAAAGTCCTCTCGTCCGTCAGCCCACTCCCTCCGCCCGATATGGAGATGCCTCGATGACAAGCGGGCTCGCCCGGGTCACGATCAGCGCGCCCAGGCGGCGGGTCGACGTGGCCCTCCCGGAGCAGGTGCCCCTGGCCGAGCTGCTGCCCGAGGTGCTCCGGCACGCCGGGGAGGGGCTGGCCGACGACGGGGAGCGGCACGGCGGATGGGTGCTGCGCCGGACCGACGGGGCGGTGCTCGCCACCGCCCAGGCGCTGCTGCCGCAAGGAGTGCGCGACGGCGAGGTGCTGCACCTGGTGCCGGCCCGCGCGCAGTGGCCCGAGCTGGAATACGACGACGTGGTCGAGGCGATCGTGGACGGTGCCCGGCGCCGGGGCGCTGCCTGGTCCGGCCGGGCCACCCGGGCCGCCGCGCTCGCCGGTGCCGCCGTACCCCTGGCCGTCGGTTTGGTCGCCGTGGTCGCGGACGGTCCGGGCGCGCGCGGCTGGCCGGTCGCCGCGGCGGTCGCCCTGATCCTGGTGCTCACCGCCACCGCGGCGTCCCGGGCGTACGGCGACGGCCCGGTCGGCGCCACGCTCGGCGGGTACGCGCTGCCCTGGGCCGCGGTGGCCGGTGCGCTCGCTGTCGCCTCCGGCGACCCGGTCGGCCCGATCCCCGGCCTGCGCTGGGTGGGTGCCCCGGAACTGCTGGTCGGCTCGGTGGCGCTGCTGCTGGGGGCGGTGCTCGGCCTGCTCGGCGTGGCCAGCCGGTCCCGCGTCTTCGTGGCCGGGGTGACAGTCGGCCTGGCGGGCGTGGCGGCAGCGCTCGGCGGGCTCCTGCTCGACCCGGACGGCACCGCCGCCGTCCTGCTCGCCGTGCTGGTGTTCGCGCTCGGCGGGCTGCCGCTGCTGGCGATCCGGGTCGGCAAGCTGCCGCTGCCGCCGCTCACCCTGCCCAGCCCGGCCGGCACCCGGGATCTGCCGGACCGGGGCCGGGTGCACGCGGCGGTGGCCCGCGCCGAGGAGGTGCTCACCGGGATGCTGCTCGGCCACGCGGTGCTCGCCGTCGGTGCGGTCGCGGTGCTCGTCTCCGTCGGCCGGACCGCCGGGCTGCTGCTCGCCGCCGTCGCCTGCGGGGTGCTGCTGCTGCGCTCCCGCCTGTTCGTGGCGGTACGGCACCGGGTGCCCGCGATCGTCGCCGGGCTGACCGGGTTCGCCCTGCTGGGCGTGGTGCTGGCCGACGGGGCCGGTCCGGGTGCCCGGCTCGCGCTGACGGTGGGCGGGCTGGCCCTGGCCCTGACGGCGGTCACCGCCGGGGCCACGTACGCCAGGCGGCCCGTCTCCCCGTACCTCGGCCGGCTGGCCGACCTGACCGACACCGCGCTCGTGGTCGCTGTGGTGCCGGTGGCCTGCGCGGTGCTCGGCCTCTACGACCGGGCCCGCGACCTGCTCGCCTGAACACGCGGGGGCCTGGGTCGCGACGCGCGACCCGGGCCCCCGGCAAGCATGATCGTCAGTGCAGCGTCTCGCCGCGCGCCTCGGCCTCCTTGGCGCGCCGGTACGACGCGGCGATCTCCGCCTCGGCCTCGACCCGGCCCACCCAGGTCGCGCCCTCGACCGACTTGCCCGGCTCCAGGTCCTTGTAGACCTCGAAGAAGTGCTGGATCTCCAGCCGGTCGAACTCGCCCAGGTGGTGGATGTCGCGCAGGTGCTCCTGACGCGGATCCTCGTAGGGCACGCAGAGGACCTTGTCGTCGCCGCCCTTCTCGTCCGTCATCCGGAACATGCCGATGGTGCGGCAGCGGATCAGGCAGCCCGGGAACGTCGGCTCCGGCACCAGCACCAGCGCGTCCAGCGGGTCGCCGTCCTCGCCCAGGGTGCCCTCGATGAACCCGTAGTCGGCCGGGTACTGCGTGGAGGTGAAGAGGGTGCGGTCCAGCCGGATGCGGCCGGTCGCGTGGTCTACCTCGTACTTGTTCCGGTGACCCTTGGGGATCTCAACCGTGACGTCGAAATCCATCTTCCACGCTCCCTCGTTTGCCCACGCTGGCTAACGGAAACCAGCGGCTCACCCCCGGCGCGGGGTGAACGCCCCCCGCCGGCTCCGGCCGCCGCATAGTGTTCGGACCGAAGTAGTGTCGCCCAAGGCGATTTCGAGCGGGGAGGAGGGGGCCGTGGGGAGGGAAGATTCACACTACCGCCCCGAGAGGGTTGACGGGCGCGGGTCCGCCGGTTCCGGTTCCGGCGGGGCCACCGGGCGGGTGTCCGTCCCGGGTGCCAACGTCCCTCATCGTCCGGCTCCGGCTGCCGGCTCCGCCCGCGTCGGCCCGCCGCACCACGGCTCCGGCCCGCCGCACTACGGTCACGGCCCGGCGAGCGGCTCGGCCCGCGTCGGCCCGCCGCACGATCCCACGGCCGCGCTGAACCGGCCCGGCGCGCCGGACTCGATCCCGGTGAGCCCGCCGGTCCCGCCGGTCGGCGCCGCGCCGCCCGTACCCTCCGGGCCGCCCCCGGGCCGGCCGCGACGCCGCCTGCAGCTCGTCGCGGCGCTCGCCTGCGTGCTCGTGCTGGCCCTGGCGGTGGCCGGGCTCGCGGTGCTGCGCCCCGGCCCGGTCGCCGGGTGGCTGGGCGACGACGACAGCACGGGTACGGCGGTCGCCGCGCCGCCCGAGCCCACGCCGCCGGCCGTGCTGGCCGGACCGGACGGCAACGCCCCGCTGCCCACCGAGGCCGGCATCCGCTCCGCCCTCGACCCGCTGGTCCGCGCCGCCGCGCTCGGCGACCGGGTGCACGTGTCGGTGGCCGACGTGAGCACCGGCCAGGCGCTCTACGGCAGCGGCCAGGACACGCCCACCGTGCCCGCCTCGGTGACCAAGCTGGCTACCGGGGTGGCGGTGCTCGCGGCGCGCGGCCCGGCCTACCGGATCCCGACCCGGGCCGTGGCCGGCGCCAACCCGGGCGAGGTGGTCCTGGTCGGCGGCGGTGACCCCACGCTCGCCGTGGACAAGAACGGCTTCTACCCCGGCGCGGCCCGGCTGGACGACCTCGCCGCCCAGGTGCGCGACGCGCTCGGCGGCACCGCCCCGACCAAGGTGATCGTCGACTCGTCGCTGTTCAGCGGCCCGGTCTTCGAGCCCGGCTGGGACGCGGACATCCCGACCGGCGGCTTCGGCGCGGCGATCACCGCGCTGATGACCGACGGCGCCCGGAAGAACGCGGCGGAGGCGCGGCGCACCGCCGAGGAGACCAACCACGCCGCCGAGCGGGTGCCGCAGCCCGACCTGACCGCCGGCCGGCAGTTCGCCAAGCTGCTCGGCCTGACCGGCGGCGCCGCCCAGGTGAGCCGGGGCACCGCGCCGGCCGCGTCCGGCGCCACGGGTACGGCCCCCGGCGCCGAGCTGGGCACTGTCGAGTCCCTGCCGATGATCCGGCTGGTCGACATCATGATCAGCGACAGCGACAACGTGATCGCCGAGGCGATGGCCCGCCAGGTGGCGCTCGCCAAGGGCAAGCCGGGCTCGTTCGTCGGCGGCGCGGCCGCCACCGACCAGGTGCTCGGCGAGCTGGGCCTGCCCGCCGGCGAGATCAGCCTCGCCGACGGCAGCGGGCTGTCCCGCACCAACCGGATCAGCCCTTCGCTGCTCACCGACCTGATCACGCTCGCCGGCAACGGCAGCCACCCCGAACTCGCCGCGATCTTCGGCGGACTGCCGGTCGGCGGCTGGTCCGGCACGCTCGACGAGCGCTACCGGGCGGCGGCGACCCGCGCCGGAGCGGGCGTCGTCCGGGCCAAGACCGGCACGCTGAGCGGCGTCAACGCGATCGCCGGCACGGTGACCACAGCCGACGGCCGGCTGCTCACGTTCGCCGTTCTCACCGACCGGACCCAGGGCTCGCTGGACGAGACCCGGGCGGCGCTGGACCGGATCAGCTCCGCGCTGGCCGGGTGCGGCTGCCGCTGACCGACGGGCGTCGATCGGCCGGCGCGAGCCCGGGTGGGGGTGTTCCGGCGCGGGTACGGTGGGTTCATGGCGCAGTTCGTGGACTGGGATCTGGCCGCCGCGACAGCGGGGGCGCTGAGCAAGTCGGGCCCTCGGGTGTCGTACGCCGAGGCCACCGACGTGGTCGGCGATCTGCGCCGGCTGACCGACGAGGCGGCCGGTCACGTCGCCGACTACACCGGCCTGCGTGCGCAGGTCGCGCACCCGCCGGTACGCGTGGTCGACCGCCGGGACTGGGCGGCGGCGAACATCGCCGGGCTGCGTGAGGTCGTCTCCCCGCTGGTCGAGCGCCTCTCCGGCGACAAGCGGCCGGGCGCGCTCATCGAGGCGATCGGCTCCCGGGTGACAGGTGTGCAGGCCGGCACCGTGCTGGCGTACCTCTCCGGCCGCGTGCTCGGCCAGTACGAGGTCTTCGCCGGAGACCCCGGCCAGCTGCTGCTGGTGGCGCCGAACATCCTCGAGGTCGAGCGGAAGCTCGGCGCCGACTCGCGCGACTTCCGGCTCTGGGTGTGCCTGCACGAGGTCACCCACCGCACCCAGTTCACCGCCGTGCCGTGGATGCGCGCGTACTTCCTCGGCGAGGTGCAGGCCTTCGTGGACGCCTCCCAGGGCGGCGAGCACCTGCTGGAACGGCTCCGCCGCGGCGTCGCGACGCTCTCCGACGCGGTGAAGGACCCGGAGAGCCGGGCCAGCGTGCTGGACATCGTGCAGACCCCGGCCCAGCGCGCCGTGCTGGACCGGCTGACCGCGCTGATGACGCTGCTCGAGGGCCACGCCGAGTTCGTGATGGACGGCGTCGGCCCGCAGGTCATCCCCAGCGTCGAGTCGATCCGGGCGGCGTTCAACCGGCGCCGCGAGTCCGGCAACCCGCTGGAGAAGGCGATCCGGCGGCTGCTCGGCATCGAGGTCAAGATGCGCCAGTACGCCGAGGGCCGCAAGTTCGTGCACGGCGTGGTCGACCGGGTGGGGATGCAGGGCTTCAACAAGATCTTCTCGTCCCCGCTGACGCTGCCCCGCCTCGACGAGCTGGGCGACCCGGACGCCTGGGTGTCACGGGTACACGGGCCCGCCGGTGCCACCCCGCCCGTCGGCTGATCCGGCCGGTCCGCTCGGCCCGGCTTCTTCCGCGGGGCGGACTGATTCCGGCGCTCGGTCGCGCCGCTCGCCGTCGCCCGCTCCCGCCGTCGCCGCCGTGCGGCTCGCCGTCCGCCGGATGCTGACCGGCCTGCCCGGCGGCGGCCCGGTGCTGGTGGCCTGCTCCGGCGGTGCCGACTCGCTCGCGCTCGCCGCCGCCACCGCGTTCGTGGCCCCCCGGCTCGGGCGCCCGGCCGGCCTGGTGACAGTCGACCACGGCCTGCAACCCGGATCCGCGGAACGGGCCGAGGCGGTCGCCGGCTGGGCCCGCGCCGCCGGGCTCGACCCGGTCGAGGTGCTTCCGGTACGTGTGGACGGCCGGCCCGGCGGACCCGAGGCGGCCGCCCGCGAGGCCCGGTACGAGGCGCTGATCGCCGCCGCCCGCCGCTACGACGCAGCCGGGGTGCTGCTCGGGCACACGCGCGACGACCAGGCCGAGACCGTCCTGCTGGCGCTGGCCCGGGGCGCCGGACCGCGCGGGCTGTCCGGGATGCCGGAGCGGCGCGACGTCGACGGGGTGCCCCTGTTGCGCCCGCTGCTCGACGTCACGCGCGCCGACACCCGGGCCGCCTGCGCCGCGCTCGGGCTCGACCCGTGGGCGGACCCGCACAACGCCGATCCGGCGTACGCCCGCGCCCGGGTCCGGGTCGACGCGTTGCCCGCACTCGTCGACGCGCTGGGGCCGGGGGTGGTGGCGAACCTGGCCCGTACCGCTCACCTGCTCGCCGCCGACAACGCCGCGCTCGACGCGCTCGCCGACGCCGCGCTCGCCGACGTCCGCACCGCTGACGGCGGGCTCTGTGTCGCCGGGCTCGCCGAGTTGCCGGCCGCCGTCCGTACCCGGGTGCTGCACGCCTGGGCCCGCGAGCTGGGCGCGACGCCGGCCGCGCTGTCCCACAGTCACGTGGCGGCGCTGGACGCCCTGGTCACGGCGTGGCACGGACAGGGCCCGGTGCACCTACCCGGCAACCATCAGGTCCGCCGCCACACAGGCCACCTCCTGCCCTGACCCGCGCGGCCGCCCTCCGCCTCGCCCTGCCCACTCATCCCCGCCCCGTTGATCAAGGACTTTTGGTCCCGATCCGCCCCTCTCGAGCCCGCAAACTCCCTGATCACCGCTCCAGGGGTGCGACCGACGGCGTCGATCATGAGGTTGACGGGGAGAAAACGGGCGGAAAGTGCGGTCAACTTCATGATCGACGGGGCAGACCCGGGCGGGGCGGGGGTGGGGGTGGGGTGGGGGTGTCAGGTGGTCTGGCGGTCTCGGAAAGTCGTGCGGTAGGCCAGCGGGGTGGTGCCCACCCGGCGGGTGAAGTGGTGCCGCAGCGCCGCAGCGTCGCCGAAGCCGGCCTGCTCGGCCACGCCCTCCACGCTCAGCGAGGTGTCCTCCAGCAGGTGCCGGGCCAGCAGCACCCGCTGGTTGGTCACCCAGTCGTGCGGGGTGGTGCCGGTCTCGGCGCGGAACCGGCGGGCGAACGTGCGCGGCGCCATCCCGGCGCGTGCCGCCAGCTCGTCCACTGTCACCTGCCGACGCAGGTGTCCCATCAGCCACTCCAGCACCGGTTCCAGCGTGGGTGCCTCCGGCGCCTTGGGGATCGGCGCCTCGACGTACTGCGACTGGCCGCCGTCGCGGTGCGGCGGCACCACCATCCGGCGGGCCAGCCGGGTCGCCACCGCGGAGCCGTGCTCCTGGCGTACCAGATGCAGGCAGGCGTCGATGCCGGCGGCGGTGCCGGCGCTGGTGAGCAGCCGGTCGTCCTGCACGTAGAGCGAGTCGCACTGGACCCGGGCGGCCGGGAAGCGCCGCTGGAGTTCGTCGGTGTACCGCCAGTGAGTGGTGCAGTCGCGCCCGTCGAGCACACCCGCCTCGCCAAGGACGAACGCGCCGGCGCAGACGCTGAGCAGCCAGGCGCCTCGCTCGGCGGCGCGGCGCAGCGCGGCGAGCACCGGCTCGGGTACCGGGGTGCCGTCGGCGTGCGCGGGCACCGCCACCAGGTCGGCGTCCTCGACCGCGCCCAGGCCGGCGGTGGGGGTGAGCAGGAACCCGGAGCGGCTGCGGACCGCGCCGCCGTCGGCGGTGCAGACGTCGAACCGGTATCCGGGGAAGTCGTCGGCGGTGCGGTCGGTGCCGAAGACCTCGGCGAGCACGCCGAGTTCGAACGCGGCGACCTGGTCCATGGCGATGACGGCGACCGAGCGGAGCATGTGACGAGGGTAACCCGACATGTGGCAGGAAATCGATGCCCGATGACATTCCTGCCACTGTCCGGATCGGTCGGTGGCTCGCAGAATCAATGGTGTCCGGTGCGCATCGGCGGCGAAAACAGTCTCAACCATGCGAAAGCGAGCGCCGCCATGACCGTTCTGCTGCTTCTGCTCTTCCTGCTCCTCCTCGTCGGCGCCAGCGCCCTCGGGTTCACCGCCGACACCCGCGACTCGGCCGACTGGAAGCCGAGCGACGACGGGCAGCGCTGGCGCTCCCGTACCTGCTGAGGTGATTTATTCAGTTCGCGCCGAAAATCCCCGGCGGGACCGCGCCAAAAGGGGCGGCCCCGCCGACGGCGGCGCGGGGGCGTACGGCAGGCTAGGAGCATGGCTGACGGCTCCTGGTACGACGCCGACATCGACCACGTGATCATCTCGGAGGCGCAGATCCGCGACAAGACCGCGGAGCTGGCCAAGCAGGTCTCGGCGGACTACGCCCACGTCGAGGACGGCCTGCTGCTCGTGTGTGTGCTCAAGGGAGCGGTCATGTTCATGGCCGACTTCGCCCGCGCGCTGGGCCGCCAGGGCCCGCCCGCCGAGCTGGAGTTCATGGCCGTCTCGTCCTACGGCCAGGGCACCACCTCGTCCGGCGTGGTCCGCATCCTCAAGGACCTGGACCGGGACATCGCCGGCCGCCACGTGGTGGTCGTCGAGGACATCGTCGACTCCGGTCTGACGCTGTCCTGGCTGCTGCGCTACCTGGAGTCGCGCTCCGCGGCGAGCGTCGAGGTGGTCGCGCTGTTCCGCAAGCCGGACGCGGTCAAGGTGCAGGTCCCGGTCAAGTACGTCGGGTTCGACATCCCCACCGAGTTCGTCGTGGGCTACGGGCTCGACTTCGGCGAGCGGTACCGCGAGGTGCCCTACGTCGGGGTGCTCAAGCCCGAGGTGTACGCGCGGGCCTGAGGCTTTGCCGAGCCCTTCGTCAGCTGACATTCAGCGGGCTCTCAGTCTTCCGGTCTACGGTAGGAGCCGGTGACGTGGAGGCACCCTCCACGCCCGGCCCCTCGAACCGCGTGACCGTGCGGTGTGGGCGGGCCGGGTGGGAGCTCCCCGCCACGCCGGCTCAAACCCGGGTTCGCCCTACGCGTAAGTGCCGGGCTCGCAAGCTCACTCGTCGCGCGTACGGTGTACCGTCGAATGACCGTGGTGCGGCAGTTTGCGTGCCCCGGGGGTCGGGCCGGCCCGCACGGCGGCCCCGGCCGCCGCTCAAGGCGGCGACACCATTCAGACGGTCAGGACGTCGATCAGGAGGATGCGGGCGCCTCGGCACCCGACTACAGCATGGAACGTACGCGTTTCTTCCGCCGACCGGTGGTCTGGATCATCCTGGTCATCCTCGGCGCCGTTGTGCTCAGTCAACTGTTCACCGCTGGTCCCAGCTACCACCGGGTGGACACGTCCGTCGCGCTCGACCAGCTCAACAAGGGTGGCATCGAGAAGGTCGTCTTCCAGGACAAGGAGCAGACGCTCCAGCTCGACCTGAAGGACAAGGCCAAGTTCGACGGCGACACCACCACTGACAAGATCGAGGCGCAGTTCCCGTACGAGGTCGGCGGCCAGGTCTGGAACCAGGTACGCGAGGCCGAGGCGGCGGACCGCATCACCGGCCCGGTCGACACCAAGGTGTCGTCGGACAGCATCTGGGTCAGCCTGCTGGTCAACCTGCTTCCCATCGCGCTGCTCGTGCTTCTGCTGCTGTTCTTCATGTCGCAGATGCAGGGCGGCGGCTCCCGGGTGCTCAACTTCGGCAAGTCCAAGGCGAAGATGATCACCAAGGACACGCCGAAGACCACCTTCGCTGATGTCGCGGGTGCGGACGAGGCCGTCGAGGAACTGCACGAGATCAAGGACTTCCTGCAGAACCCGGCTAAGTACCAGGCCCTGGGCGCCAAGATCCCGAAGGGCGTGCTGCTGTTCGGCCCGCCCGGTACCGGTAAGACGCTGCTGGCCCGCGCGGTCGCCGGCGAGGCCGGGGTGCCCTTCTACTCCATCTCCGGCTCCGACTTCGTCGAGATGTTCGTCGGTGTCGGCGCCAGCCGCGTCCGCGACCTGTTCGAGCAGGCCAAGTCGAACGCCCCGGCGATCGTCTTCGTCGACGAGATCGACGCTGTCGGCCGCCACCGTGGCGCCGGCATGGGTGGCGGTCACGACGAGCGGGAGCAGACGCTCAACCAGCTGCTTGTCGAGATGGACGGCTTCGACACCAAGGGCGGGGTCATCCTGATCGCCGCCACCAACCGGCCGGACATCCTCGACCCGGCGCTGCTGCGCCCGGGCCGGTTCGATCGGCAGATCCCGGTGGACGCCCCCGACATGGAGGGCCGCAAGGCCATCCTGCGGGTGCACGCCAAGGGCAAGCCGTTCACGCCCGACGTCGACCTCGACGCGGTCGCCCGGCGTACCCCGGGCTTCAGCGGCGCCGACCTGGCCAACGTGATCAACGAGGCTGCGCTGCTCACCGCTCGTAAGGAGCAGCGGGCGATCACCAACGACTCCCTGGAGGAGTCGATCGACCGGGTGATCGCCGGCCCGCAGCGCCGGACCCGGGTGATGAGCGACCAGGAGAAGAAGATCACCGCGTACCACGAGGGTGGGCACGCGCTTGTCGCCTGGGCGCTGCCGCACGCCGCGCCGGTGCACAAGGTGACCATCCTGTCCCGGGGTCGCTCGCTGGGTCACACGCTCGTGCTCCCCACGGAGGACAAGTACACCCAGACCCGGGCCGAGATGATCGACACCCTGGCGTACGCGCTGGGTGGCCGGGCGGCCGAGGAACTGGTCTTCCACGAGCCGACCACCGGCGCCGGCAACGACATCGAGAAGGCCACGCAGCTGGCCCGCGCGATGATCACGCAGTACGGCATGAGCTCCAAGCTCGGTGCGATCAAGTACGGCACCAGCGGCGACGAGCCGTTCCTCGGCCGCAACATGGGCCACGAGCGGGACTACTCCGACGCGGTGGCGGCCGAGATCGACGGCGAGATGCGTGCGCTGATCGAGCTGGCCCACGACGAGGCCTGGGAGATCCTGGTGGAATACCGGGACGTCCTGGACAACATGGTCCTGGAGCTGATGGAGAAGGAGACCCTCTCCACCGCCGATATGGCCCGGATCTGCGCGCGCGTGGTCAAGCGCCCGCCGATGGCGCCGTACCACGGCTTCGGCAAGCGTCAGCCCTCCACCGAGCCGCCGGTGCTCACCCCGGCCGAGAAGGAGGCGCTGGCCGCGCAGGCCCGCGCCGACGCCGCCGCCTCGATCGGTGGTTCCAGCAACAACTCGGACGGTACGCACTGAACAGCGATCCGACGACGGCCGGCTCCCACCACAGGGAGTCGGCCGTCTCCGCGACCGAGCCCGACGGGGACGACGCGCTCGACTACGTGGCCGCACGCCTGATCAGCGGCAAGCTCACCGGCGGCCCGGTGGAGGACAGCGTCGACCTCGCCCGGATCGAGAAGGCGGTCCGCGAGATCCTCATCGCGGTCGGTGAGGACCCGGACCGCGACGGCCTTCAGCAGACGCCGGCCCGGGTGGCCCGCGCGTACGCCGAACTCTTCGCCGGCCTGCGCGTCGATCCGGCCCAGGTGCTCCGCACCACGTTCGAGGCCAACCACGAGGAGCTGGTGCTCGTCCGGGACATCGACGTGATGAGCCTCTGCGAGCACCATCTGCTGCCGTTCCGGGGCAGCGCGCACATCGGCTACATCCCCGGCCCGGACGGCCGGATCACCGGCCTGTCGAAGCTTGCCCGGCTGGTCGAGGTGTTCGCCCGCCGGCCGCAGGTGCAGGAGCGGCTCACCTCGCAGATCGCCGACCTGCTGATGTCCAGCCTCGCCCCGCGCGGCGTGATCGTGGTGCTGGAGTGCGAGCACATGTGCATGGCGATGCGCGGCATCCAGAAGTCGGGCGCGAAGACCATCACGTCCGCCGTGCGCGGCGGACTGCAGAACGACGCGAAGTCGCGGGCCGAGGCGATGGCACTGATCATGGCCCGCTGACCTCGACCGGCACCGACGGCCGCGTACTCCCGCCAGGGAGGCGCGGCCGTCGTCAGTCGGACAGCATGGCGAGCAACAGACCGGCGGCGGTGAGCACCGCCGGGACCAGGCAGACCAGGGCGCCGAAGCGGGGCGTCCGGTCCACCCGGTCGGTGGGCCGCGGGCGGAAGACGCGTCCCACCGCGAGCCAGCCCAGCATGAACGCGACAGCCGGCAGCGGCAGCCCCACGAGCAGCGCCAGCACCGTCACCGGCCCCGGGCCGGCGATCGCGTACAACAGCAACTGGAGCAGCGGCACCACGAGCGCCAGCGGCCCGTACACCAGAAGGTTGCGGGGCCGGGCCGGCCACCGGGCGAGCCGCGGCAGGCCGCGCGCGCTCAACGTGTCGTCCGCCGCGTCCGCCCAGTCCCCGGCCGCGCGCAGCGCCGCCAGCACCGCCGACGGCCCGCCCGCCATCGACCGGGCCGACTCGGTCACCTCCGGCGGCGTCGGAACCAGCGACATCGCCGGTACGCCCAGCTCACGCAGCCGGGACTGCTGCGGCGCCAGTCGTTCCCGTACCGCTGTCAGCTCCTCGCGGGCCGCGGCCACCGACCGCGCCTGCTCCCCGGCGGCGGTGGCCGCCGCCCGGCGTACGCCGTCGAGCGCCCGCGCGGCGGCGACGTACTCCGCCCAGGCCGACTCGGCGGGGTCCGCCACTGTGGTCGGCCCACCCGCGCGGGGCCCCGGTACGGTCGTGCCGGTCTCGCTCATGCGGCCCCCTCCCTGGTGCGCTCCGCCGCCCGCGGGTCCGGCTCGACCCGCGCGGTCGCCACTTCGGCCGTGCCGAACGGCACGAAGACCGTGCCCTGCTCGTCCGGGCCGTCCCAGAGCACCGCGCGACCCGGGCGGGGCCGCCACCAGACCGGACGGTCGAAGAGCTGCTCCAGCCGGCCGCCCGGCACGTCGGTGACCGCCACGGCGGTGAGCTTGTCCACCTCGCCCTCCGGACCGAGCAGTCCGGCCAGCGGCGCCGGTGTCCGCCACCAGCCGAGCAGGTGCCGACCGGCCGGCGGGCCCTCCAGCAGCAGCGTCCGCAGCAGGTCCGGCGGCAGCTCGGTGGCGTCCGGCACGTCCAGCCCGAACACGACGAGATAACCCGGCTCGTCCGACTCCATAGCGGTCCGCAGCCCGGCCGCGTCGACGGTCTCCACCCGGTGCCGTCCGGCCAGCTCGGCGGCGAGCACCCCGGCCGGCTCGGCAGACCCGTTCGCCAGCGGCGCCAGCACGAACCGGGCCGAGCCCGGATGCGCCGCCGCCGCGCTGCGTACCGCAGTCACCAGCAGGCGCTCGGCCTCCTCGTCGCGGCCCAGGACGGCCAGGTTCCGCCCCGCACCCGGCCCCAGCGGCACCGTCACCGTGGACCGCCGCACGTCCACCGCCCGGCCCAGCAGCGCGGCGGGCGCGTGGGTCCGCCCGGCGAGCGCGGCCCGGTGCCGCGGGTCGTTGGCGAGCAGCGGGCGGGCGTACCCGGCGAAGACCACAGGCGGCGTCGCCGACTCGCCCCGCGCCTCCCAGAGCCGTCGCCGCAGGTCGGTCAGGACCTCGGGATCCTCGTACGGATCCGGGAAGCGGATCATCCGCTCGTGCCCCCGGGTCGCGCCGCGCGGACCGCCCAGGCCACCCGCGGTGTTCACCACCGCGCTGCCCACCGGCAGCCCGGCCGCCGAGTCGTTCGCCGGTTCCAGCACCGCCGAGCCGCCGGGCAGCGCCACCCGCACCGGGAACCGGCCGAGCAGCGGGTCACGTGGACCGCCGATACCCAGGTCACCCTCGCCGGCCAGCACCAGGTGGATCCCGTACGACCGGCCGGCGCGGGCGAGCGCGTCCAGCCGGGCCAGCAGGTCGGCGGCGAGCCGGTCCCGCTCGCGCAGCGCCAGCGGGAAGTTGTCGACCACGCAGACGATCCGGGGGAGTGGCTGGTGCTCCCGCAGCTCGGCGTAGCGCTGCCCACCGGCCCGCCGGGACGCCTCCTCGCGCCGGCGCAGCTCCGCCTCCAGCTCACCGAACAGGTCGGCCACGTACTCCCGGTCGGCGGCCATTCCGGCGGCACGCACCTGCGGCACCCAGGAGCGGTCCCGCTCGGTCTGGAGGAACTCCACGAACGACTCTCCGTCGGCCAGGTCGGCCAGGTAGAGCGCCAGCTCGTCTGGGCCGTACCGGGCGGCGAGGCCGAACAACGCGTCGGTCAGGAACGCCGACCGGCCCGCCTGACCCCGGCCGCTGACCAGCCAGTGCGGGGTCAGCTCGGTGAAGCCCAGGCCGACCGGCCGCCCGGCCGCGTCACCCACAGTGGTGCTCAGTCCGTCGGCCGAGCCGGCCGTCCAGAAGCCCTCGGCAGGCAGCAGGTCACGCAGGGAGAGACGGGAGCCGTCCTCGATCTGCCGGGCCAACCGCGCGCAGACAGCTGCGACCAGGTCGGCGGGCGGATCCTCGTCGAGAAACACGGGCGAGTTCAAGCCGCCCGGCGGCTCTGCGCCCGGACTGCTGAAGCCGGCGCCGGGCGGGTCACCGAGCAGCGCGTACGCGGTGCGAACAGTGACCGCTGTGGCGCGTGGCAGCGGGCTGCCGTCCGGCCAGCCGGCGAGCACCAGATGCAGCCCGGCGCGCGGCCCGCCCTCGGCCAGTCCGATGAGCCGGTCCAGGTCGGCGGTGGTCGTACCGTCGGGCAGCGCGGCGACCAGGAGCAGCAGCGTCCGGTCGTGCCCGCGCTGCCGGGCCGTCCCGGCCGCGACCCACTGCTCCGCCTCGGCCAGCACCGCACGCATCCCGGCGAGGTCGGTGGCGGGCGGGGGCAGCAGGCCGGCGTCGGCGAGCGGCGCGTACCCGGCGAAGGTGTCACCGGAACCGCCGTCCACCGCGCGGGCCAGCAGCGCCCCTGCCGGCGTGGCGGCGAACACGCGCAGCAGCAGCGCGCGGAGCAGCCCGGCCACCCGGGCGTCCGAGGCGTCGGCGTCGAGGCTCAGGTGGCCGCTGCCGAGCAGCGGCACCAGCGCGGGGAAACGGGCGTCGTCGAGCGGCGCGGCGACACCCACCCGGACCAGCGGCGGCAGGCCGTCACCGGGAGGCGTCGTCGCGCTCAGCGATTCCAGCGGGCCGCCTGCCCAGCCGGGCGCCGCCACGTCGGCCGCCGCCCGCAGGCGCTCGGCCAGCTCGTACTGCCGGTGGTGGTCGGCCGGCGCGGGCCGGATCTCGTCGAGGATGCCCGCCGCCGCCGTCGCGGCGGCCTCGGCCCGGCGGTGCAGCGCGGCGGCCCGGCCGGCGCGCGCCTTCGGAGTCGCCACCGCGTCCACCTCTCTTTCCGAGGCCGACATGTCCTCCCCGAGGTGTGACGGTAACCCAGGCGGCGGCCGTCCACCGGGATGTCGGTCGGCGCGGTGAGCTGGTCGGCGGTGAGCAGCCTCACCCCGCCGCCGGTCGGCGTCCGCCCGGCGGTTCGCCACGATCCGCCGGTTCCAGGCATTGGGTACGCGCGGCGCAGCCGATAGCCTCAGGAGGTGGAATCAGTGCAGCCCCCCGCCGGTTCCCAGGTGTCCCGAGTACCGGCGCAGCGGACCCCGCCGGAGCAGTTGGCGCCCCTCGCGCCCGCTCCCGCCCCGGTACGCCCCAAGCGTCCGGTGCGCACAGTGCTCGCTGTCGTCGCGGGGGTGCTGGCGGTGCTCTGCACCGTGGGCGGTGTGGTCGGGTTCGTGCTGTACGACCGCGCGACCGCCCCGGACCGAAGCGCCCCCGACGTCGTGGTGGCCAACTACATTCAGACATTTCTGGATGACCGAAATGACACAAAGGCGGAAGAGTTCATCTGCGCAAGGGGGGCCAGCCTGGATGGACTGCGAGCGCTTCGCGACGACCTCGTATCCCGGGAACAGCGCTTCAACACGACGATCTCGGTGAGCTGGGGCCCGCTGGCCGTTCAGGAGTCCGGCGAGGTCGCGGTGGTCGAGGTCGACCTCATCATCTCCGCCTCCGTCGAGGGCATCACGCAGAGTGAGCGGCAGAGGTGGCGTTTCGAGACGAGACGCGACGACGGCTGGGGCGTCTGCTCGGCGCAGCGCGCCGACTGACTCCCGGCTACTCCAGCCAGAGCAGGTGCACCGGCACCTCCAACGTGGTCGGCGCCTGGCCGCGCCATGCCCATCGGTACCACTCCAGTTCCGGGGCCACCCGCACGCAGATGTCGCCGTCCGCGCCGGAGTAGGTCTCGGTGACGGCTCGCAGGTCGCGCCGTTCCACACCGTTGTCCACGTGCACCACGCGCCGCCCGGTCACCGCGTCGGCCTCGAACACCGGCGTGGGTGGCCGGCGTTCCGGCACGTCCAGCGAGACCAGCCGGAGACCCGGGGCGCTCGCCCCGGCAGCCGGCCGCCGCTCGCCGATGGTCTCCACCCAGACCCGTTCCACAGGTACCAGCGGCGCGAACACCTCCACCTGCTCGGCCTCGGCCCGGTACCACTCGTGTTCCGGGATCACCGGTACGTAGGTGCGGCTGCCCTGCACCACCCGCTCGTCGGCCCGCAGGTCGCCACGCCAGCCGAGGCCGGGCAGGCCGACCAGCACGCGGCGGCCGCGCAGCTCGGTGCCGCCGGTGGCGGGCACTGTCTCCACCGGCCGGGGCGGCAGCGGCGCCCAGTCGGGCCGGTCGGCGAACGGGTCGGGCAAGGGGTTGCTCATCAGCCCGGCCTCACCCGGTCTCGCCGAGGGGCGCGCCCCGCTTGCGCATGAAGGGCACCGGGTTCTCCGCCCCGTTGCTGGACCGGTCGCCGTTCTTGTGCACCTCGAAGTGGAGGTGCGGGCCGGACGAGTTGCCGCTGCTGCCGGAGATCCCGATGACCTCGCCCGCCTCGACCGCCTGACCCGGCACCACGCGAGGTCGTTCGACCATGTGGCAGTAGCGGGTGATGAATCCGCCGGCGTGCAGGATGTCCACGAACCATCCGCAGCCGCCCTTGTTCGGCCAGCCGTCCCGGTCGCAGTCCCGCCGCCCGGAGCGGTCGGGGTCGCAGCGGGCCACCAGCACCCGGCCCGCCGAGGCGGCGTGGATCGGCGTGCCCTTCGAGGCGGCCAGGTCCACGCCGTGGTGGCTGGGGCGGGCCGTGGTGCGGAAACCGGAGACCACACCGCCGGGCAGCGGCGCGGTCCAGCCGGAGGCGGCGATCCGGTCTCCGGCCGCGGCGTCGCACACCGCCTTGCCGGCGATCTCCACGGTCCGGGCGGCGCCGCCGGCCAGCGCGTCGACGATGGCTCCGGCCAGTTCCTCGTGCTTGGCGTAGGCGTCGGGGTAGGCGCTGACCTGGACCTTCTGGGCGACCACAGTGAGCGGGCGCTGCTGCCAGTTCGGCACCTTTTCCATCTTCTGGTAGAACTTGCGGGCCGCGTACGAGGGCGTCATCCGCTGCTCGACGCTGCCCCACCCGGGCCGCTGCTGGAACAGGCCCAGCGAGTCGTGGTCGGCGCCGACCCCCTCGTGCGGCAGCGCGAGCGACGCCGGCACCGTGCTGTTGGCGAGGTTGCGCAACGCTGATTCCTGCATCGCGGTGGCCAGCGCGATCACCCAGCCGCGGGCGGGAAGCTTCATGTCCTGGCCGACCTTGATGATGACCGCGGCGTTGCGCAGCTGACGCTCGCCGTACTCGGCGAAGCGCGGCATGTCGCCGGTTAGGTTCACCTGGTAGGTGGGGTCGCAGTTCAGGGCCGCGAGCTTCGGGTCGTCCTCGTCGCCGCCGAGTTCGGTGAGGAGGAAGGCGCCGGCCCCGCCGACGCAGCAGAGCAGGGCGAGCACGCTCGTGACGGCGGTGGCGACCACGCCCAGGCGCAGCTTCCGGCGGACCTGTCCGGCGACGGCCGGGCCGGCGGTCACGACCGCTCCCAGTCGATCGCGTCCACCAGCCAGGGTCCGCCCGGTGCGACGAGTTCGAGCCGGAGCGTGCCGTTGTCCAGCGGAACCACCGCCTCCACGAAGGACTCGGTTCGGGGCCGGAGCGCCGGGGTGCCTGTGGTCCTCCGTGCGGGCACGGTCTCCGGGTCGGCGTCAGTCATCTTCTCGGCCAGCGCCGGTGTGGAGAGCGGCCGCAGGCGGGCCTGCCACGCGTCGCCGCTGCTGCCCGGGCCGCTCAGCCACGCGGTGGTGAAGCGACCGGCGACCTGCTCCGGCGTGTCCTCGCCCGGCCGGGTCTTCGGGGCGACCGCAGTCGGCGGGCTGGCGAGTACGCCGTCGTCACCGGCCTCCGGGTCCGCGGTGCTGATCGGCTGGGTGGGGCGGCTGGTCAGGCCGAGGCCCGGATCGCCGGGGCCGGCGACGAGGCGGGCCGCGCCGATCACCCCGAAGACCAGCACGGCGATCATGAGGGCGACCCCGATCCGGGACCGGAGGATCCGGGTGAAGAGGAATTCCAGCGCGCGTCGCACCGGACTCACCGGGCCTCGGAGCGGATGCGCGGCGCCGGCCGGGCCGGTGCGGTGCCGCGGCCCGCCGAGTCCGGCCGGTAGACGGCGTAGGAGGGCGCCTCCTCCGGCACGTCCGGCTCGGTCCAGGTCGACTGTGCGCGCCGGGGGCGGGGAGTGCCGCCGGGACGCTCACCGGGTCGTCCGCTCGCGGGCGCCTCCTCCGGCCGTTCCCGCCCGTCCGGTCGTTCCCGCTCGGCGGGTGTGGCGCTGTGCGCCGGATCCTCGTGCCGGGCCTCCGGCCGGAGGCTGCGCTGGTCGGCCGTGGCGGTGCGGCGCTTGCCGATCGCCGGTTCGTTGGTGCCGCCGGGCTCGGCCACGTCCAGCCGTGCGGCGATCCGCATGTCCCGGAAGAACCGGCGGTGCCAGGAGCCGGCCGAGCTGACCGCCTCGCTGCTGTCCTTGCCGCCGAGCTGGGTGATCCGGCGGTACGGCCGCAGCAGCAACCAGCCGACCACACCGCAGAGCCAGACCAGGACCACCTGGAGCCAGCCGGGCAGCGTGGCGGTGTTCATGATCAGGTCGACGGCGAAGAGGTAGATGGCCGCGCCGGTGCCGAAGATGGCGATGTTGAAGACGGCGGCGACCACCGCGTTCGCCAGCCGCCGGAGGCCGGCGCTGGCCGGGCGCATCAGGCCGACAGTGCCGAGGATCGGCGCGGCGATCACCGCCCAGCGGAAGATCAGGAAGCCGAGCAGCACCAGCAGCGACGCGGTGAGGTCGAACATGGCGAACAACACCGAGGCAAGCACCGCGATGAACCCGGCGCCGATCCGGTCCATGTCCCGGGTGCCCTGGAGGTACTCGTACGCCTCCGGGTCCTCGGTCTTGATCTGCTCGGCGACCTTGGCCCACTGCTGCTGCTTGGCCTTGATGACCACGTCGCGGGTGGCCGGGTTGGACCGGATCGACGCCGCCTCGTCCCAGGTGAGCGACTTCGCGTCGTAGAGCGCTTGGCCGTACTTCTTCGCGGTCTCGCTGTCCGCCGAACCGAGCACACCGCGCAGCCAGTTCCGGTAGAGCATCGTCTCGGTCGCCGTGTCGCTGGCACGCACGGCGGGTGGCCGCTTGTCGACACAGGCACTCGGGTTCGGCAGCGCGCACTTGTCCGGCGGGACGGTCTTGGAGGAGGGGCCGACCGCGTCGTGCACCACGCCCAGCGTGCTGATCAGCGTGTTGTCGGCGATGTTCGCGGACTTGACCGGCCACGCTGCCAGCGCGGTCACCGCCACCATCACCAGCAGCGCCCAGCCCGCAGTGGTCATCGCGTTGCTCATGTCCGACTGGCGGGACCGCCAGAGCAGGTAGAGGCCGACCACACAGACGGTGATGATGCCGAAGACGCTGAACACCTTCTGGTAGACGGCCTTCGTGGCCTGCTCCACCAGCGGGTCGGCCCAGCTCCACATCGTGCGCGGGTCCCAGGCGCGCTCGCGCAGCGCGTTCGAGGCGCCGATCACCGCGTTGGCGAACATGAACTCGCCGTTGGCGACCATCGTGGTGAAGCGGTAGTCCGGATGCAGTACCGAGGAGGCACAGCCGCCGTCCACGTCGTACGTGTTGTAGCTGTATCCGGCGTACCCGTAGTCGCTGTAGAGGCCCTTCGGGCCGGGCTCCTTCGCCGAGTCGGGCCGGGACGCGAACCAGCCGGCCAGGCCCGAGTCCGGTGCGGCGGGCACCGGCGCGTTGCGGCACTCGACCTGGTCCTCGCTGACCGCCTTGAGCTTGCCGACGCAGGACCGGAAGTCGGCCTGCCACTCCTTGGTGCTGCACAGCTCGGCGCGCGCCTGGGCGACTGGCGCGGCGGCGTACGCGGGTGTGGCCGCCCCGATCACCGGCCAGGAGATCGTGGCCCCGGCGAGTACGCCGAGCGCGAGGAGGAGCGCCGCGATCCGTGCCCGGGCCCTCGCCATGTCACGCCTCCAGATCAGCCAGGACGGTCGGCAGTATCCCGGCGGCCTGGGCGACCGCGGCGGGGGTGGTGTCCAGGTGCTCCAGCAGCCCGTCGACGTACGACACGTCGACCCGGACCTTCTGCACGCGCCCGTCGACGTCGCGCATGACGAACTCGCGGAAGCCGAGCCGGTTGGCCGATCCGCTGTCCGCCTGGGAGAGCGAGGCGAGTGTGGCCTCGTAACCGTCGTCGACAGGCACCCGCAGCAGGCGCAGCGCCTCGGAGGCGATCTCGCTGTCCTCGGCGATCCGGCCGACGAAGACGGTGGAGACGAGGTTCTGCACGTCGAGCCCGAGGATGTCCTTCGGGTTCTGCGACGCGACGAGCGCGGCGAGGTTCCACTTGCGGGAGTCGCGGGCGAGCCGGACCAGGAACGAGCGCCCGGACCGCCAGCCCTCCATGAAGTGCGCCTCGTCGAGGCCGACCAGCTTCCGGGAGGACATCGACCCGCCGTAGCAGCGGCGGACGGCGAGCCGGTGCGCGGTGTGCAGCATCGGCAGCGCGAGCGCCTCCTCGGCCGACCAGTACTCCCGCTCGATCTTGAGGTCGGGGAGTCGCAGACCGGCCATGGTGATGACGGTGAGCGCGGCGTCGGCGCCGAGCAGGCCCTCGGGCGGCCGGCCGAAGAAGAGCATGGCCAGCGGCATCTCGGCGGTGTCGAGCAGCAGGTGTGCCAGTTCGCGACCGGCGTCGTCGTCGAGCCCCTGCAGGCAGGTCACCACGTCGTCGAGCGTGGAGGTCTCCTCGGCGGGCACCTGGCGTACGGCGTGCCGGAACAGCGTGGCGGTGGACGCCTCCCGGGCCACCTGCGGCGGCACCAGCATCATGCAGATGTCCTGCACCAGCATCCGGCGCTCGGCGCGGGCGTTCGACACGGCGATCTCGAACTCGCGGTCGCCCGCCGGGCCGGCGCCGAACTCGCTGCGCAGCGGCGTCGGGATCAGCGCGTACGGCGCCAGCGTGCCCTGCTCCGAGCCGGTCAGGTTGAGCACCCGCGAGTACGGCGCCAGCTCGGGCATGGCGCAGAGCCGGGCCAGCGGGCCGGACGGGTCGAGCAGCGTCACCTGCACGCCGCGCCGCGCGGCCAGGTAGCCGAGCGCGCCGAGCAGCGTCGACTTGCCACCGCCGGGCTCGGCGACGAAGACGGCGAGGCCGGAGCGTTCGCGTACCTCCATCGGGAAGTGCAGGTCGAGGAAGACCGGCCGGCGGCAGGTGCCGGCGGTACGCCCGATCAGGTCGCCGCGCCGGTCACCGACTGTGGACGCGGCCTGCGGCAGCGCGGCGGCGAGCAGGTTGACCGGCATCCGCCGGACGTAGCCGGTGTTGGCGATCGGCTCGCCGGGGATGAACTCGCGGGCCAGCCAGTCCTGGTTCTTCGGGTGCTGGAGCGAGATCCGCAGTTCGCGGGAGTAGAGCTGGATGAGCCGCCGGGCCCGTTCCAGGCACTCCTCCCGGGTACGGCCACCGACCGCGATCCGGTGCCAGCCGTGTGCCCGGGCCGAGTCGACGGGCAGGCCGGTGGTCATCTCGTCGCCGATCACCAGCGCGCGCTTGGCCAGTCGTTCCAGTTCGGGCGGTGCGTCGATGCCGTGCTCGGCGTAGTCGAGCTGCTGGGAGCGGATCATCCGGAGCCGGTGTTCGAGGTTCCGGAAGGAGTCGTTGGGGCCGAGGATGTCGACCCGGGTGGACAGCTCCATCGGCCACGGGAGCCGCTCGTGGAAGTGCAGCCAGGGCTCGTGCCGCTCGGGGATCTCCAGCGGCTCCATCCGGCCGACCGCGAGCACGGCGACGTGGCGTTCCTCGCCGGTCATCCGGTTGACCAGCTTCACCGTCGAGCCGTACGGGGTGCGGTAGCGCTCGACCTGCTCGGTGAGGGCCAGCAGGTCGCCGCGTTCCCACCGGCCGTCGGTGATCGGGGACAGGACGCCGGGTGGCGCCATGCACAGTGCCACCGAGCGGTAGAGCAGCCATTCCAGTTCGGGTGCGGTGACCCGGCGCCCGCGCATGCCGAACGCGCCGAGGACCTCGTCGAACTGCTCGACGGTACGGCTCAGCCGGCGCCGCTCGCCGTCGGCGGTGCCCCGGCCGAACGTGCGCAGGAGTCGTTCGGTGAGCGAGTCGCCGAGCGACCGGCGGGCGAAGGTGACACCGAGGTAGGTCTGGCCCTCGGCGTGGTTGACCGCCATCAGGTGCCGCTGGGCGGCGACCAGGTGATCGGCCCAGCCGGTGGTGCCCGGTACGTCGGGCAGCGGGGCGGCGGTGTGCGCGTCGATGGTGCGGGCCCACTCGTCGGCCGGGAAGGGCCGGGTGGTGCGGCGCAGGTGCAGCCGGAACCCGGCGAGTCCGGCGTACTGCTCGGAGATCGCCGAGAGCAGCGCCTCGCGTTCGGCGTCCGGCCGGAACGCCCATCGCACCTCGGGCAGCCAGTACCAGGCGGTGACGGTGTTCGGGGTGAAGGTGAGGTGGCCGGCGATCTCGGTGATGGCCAGCTCGACCGACGGATCCCGGTCACCGAACTTGATCTTCGGGGCGCGGACCCGGACCGGCTTCGTCGGCCGGTTGCGGCGTTCCGGCGTGCGTTGCCGGGGCGGTGTCACCTCGCGGTGCGCCGGACGGCCGACATCACGCGACGGTGCCGCGCCGGTCGCGATCGGCTCCGCCGGACTGACATGCGGTTCCCGGTGGTCGGCGGGCGCGGGCGCGGGGATCGGCGGGGGAGGCGGGAGCGCCGGCTCGGGCTCGGCCGGGGGGCGGAGCGCCGGCAGCCGGTCACCGGCCTGCTGCGGCACCCGGCTCCGGGACGGCGGTGGCGGTGGCGGTGCGAGCGCGGCGGGCGGGTCGGGCAGGGAGGGCTCGACCGGCAGCGGCGCGGGCTCGGGCCGGGGGTGTCCGACCGCGCGTACCCCAGGGGTCTGCTCGCGGACCGGCGGTTCCGGTTCGGCCCGGGGCGCCGGCTCGACCGGCACGGCGGGCTGGTGCGGGATCGGCAGGGGCTCCCGGCCGACGCCACGACGTGGCGGCGCCACCACCGGCTCGACCGGAGGGAGCGGTGTGGACGCGGCGGGCCGCCGCCGGGGCTGCGCGCCGCCGAACAGGTCGAGGAACGGGGAGTCGATGTCGCCGTCGGGGCGTACCGGCTCGCGCGGGGTCATCGGTCGCGGCGGCTGGAACACGCCGACGCGGCTGTGCCCGGGGCTGGTGACGAGCGCGCTGTCGAGGACGACCTCGTCCAGATCCTCGTCCGGCGGGTAGTCGAACGATCGCGCACGGTTACCGTTGGGCCCGGCCGGGCGCCCGGCCGGGGAACCCGGCGTGGAAGAGCGACTCATGCGACCGCCTCACCCGCGTCGTTCGTCTGCACGGTTGTCGTACGCCCGGTCATGCCAGTTCCTCCCGGATCCTGATCCGGCTCGCGACGAGCCGCGGATCCCGCTGCTCGGTGGCCGGTTCCCGGGTGCGTCGCCAGTCGGTCAGCGCGGTCCGGATCACCATGCGCGCGGGCCGGTCCGGGTCGACGTACCGGAAGATGAACGAGGTCGTCACGATCGCCAGCGAGATCTCCCAGGCGGGGAACAGCTCGACCTGGAGCGTGAACAACCAGTGGATGAACATGTAGAGGGGTACGAGCAGCATGAACAGGCCGTACTGGGCGTACGGCAGGTGGACGGGAAGGGTGTACCCGGGCGGCCCCAGGTAGACGAGGCGTGCCCGGTAGATGTCGTCGTCGGTGCGCAGCCGCATCGTCGCCCAGTGCCCTACTCGAAGATCAGGTTGATCAGGTAGTCGCCGACGAAGAAGAGTGTTGCCGCGCCGGCGATGAAGGCCAGGCCGATGATGGCGATGGCCGAGCTGGTCAGCACCTTGGAGATCTCACCCCGGCTGGCCCGGCCGATGAAGATCACCCCGAGGACCGCGAGCAGGATCGGCGCGATCTTGCTGGCGAAGAAGGTGACGACGTTGTCGGTGTCGATGCCCTTCGGGGCCGGCTCGGCGAGTGGAGTCGACGCCAGGGTGTGGAGCGCGTGGTCCACGGCACTGGACGCCGTTGCCATGAGCTCGATGGCGATCACTGGAAACCTCCCCAAGGTCGCGGCCGGCGGCGCCGCGTTGGTGCAAGTAGGCAAGCCTGGCGGGATGGTGCTCGTCAGAGACAGCGCCGTCAACGCTGAGTCCGTCACCCACCACGCAGAGTGGTGAGTTTTGGGGGGATTCTTCCCGCTTCGGCCCTCCCTCCAGGCTTCGCCATCTCGATGCTGGGCAATTCCAAAGCGTACGGCCCGGCCACCTTTGCGACAAGCCGTGAAGAGTCGACCTCCGACGGCCCGGATGACCGATCGTACACCTGTTCCAATGCGCACGTCAGGGGTGCCGCGTCGGGCGCTCGCCCGGTGGCCGGAAGCCCTGCCGGCGAACGGTACTGTCGGGTCCGTGACCGATCTGGTACGGGCGGAGACCCCGGTGGTGATGGGCGTCCTCAACGTCACGCCCGACTCCTTCTCCGACGGCGGCAGATACGCCGATCTGGACGCGGCAGTCGCACACGGGGTGCGACTGCGCTCCGACGGCGCCGACCTGATCGACGTGGGTGGCGAGTCCACCCGGCCCGGCGCCGAGCGGGTCGACGCGGAGACGGAGACCGTCCGGGTGCTGCCCGTGGTCCGCGAACTGAGCGCCGCCGGCATCCTCGTCAGCATCGACACCAGCCGCGCCCGGGTCGCCGAGGCCGTACTCGCCGCCGGCGCGTACGTCGTCAACGACGTCTCCGGCGGCCTCGCCGACCCGGACATGGCCCGGGTGGTCCGCGACGCCGGCTGCCCCTGGGTGCTCATGCACTGGCGGGGGCACTCGCGGGGGATGCGGGAGCTGGCCACGTACACCGACGTGGTGGCCGAGGTCCGCGACGAGCTGAGCCGGCGCGTCGACGCCGCGCTCGCCGCCGGGGTGGCCGCCGACCGGATCATCGTGGACCCGGGCCTGGGCTTCGCGAAGACCGCCGCGCACAACTGGGCGCTGAGCGCCCGCCTGCCCGAACTGGTCGACCTGGGCTTCCCGGTGCTGTTCGGGGCCAGCCGCAAGTCCTACCTGGGCCGGCTGCTCGCCGACCCGGCCGGCGAACCCCGCCCCACCGCCGGGCGGGAGGCCGCGACCGTCGCGACGAGCGTGCTCGCCGTCGCGGCCGGCGCCTGGGGGGTACGCGTGCACGACGTCCGCGGCACCGCCGACGCGCTCGCCGTCTGGCGCGCCACCGGCAGCCCCCGGCTCGCCGGCGCGACCGGCGTACGACCGGCGACCGTGCCGCGGACCGCGGCGGCCACCGGCGGCACCCGGCCGGCGGAAGCGTCCACCGGCACGAGCGGAGGCGACGGATGAGCGACCGGATCGAGCTGACCGGCCTGCGCGCGCACGGCCGCCACGGCGTCTACGACTTCGAGCGCGCCCAGGGTCAGGAGTTCGTGGTCGACGCGGTGCTCGAACTGGACCTGGGCCCGGCCGCGCGCTCGGACGAGGTGACCGACACCGTGCACTACGGCGAACTCGCCGAACGCCTGGTCGCGGTGATCACCGGCGAACCGGTGAACCTCATCGAGACACTCGCCGACCGGCTGCTCGCGGTCTGCCTGGCCGAGCCGCTGGTGGCCGCCGCGACGGTGACCGTGCACAAGCCGGAGGCCCCGATCCCGCACGCCTTCCGGGACGTCGCCGTCACGATGCGGCGTACCCGATGACCCGGGCCGTGCTGTCGATCGGCAGCAACCTGGGCGACCGCCTCGGCCACCTGCGCGGCGCGGTGGCCGCGCTCGGCGACCGGGTGCTCGTGGTCTCCGGCGTCTACGAGACTCCACCGTGGGGGGACGCCGACCAGCCCGCGTACCTGAACGCCGCGGTGATGGCCGCGGACCCGGCGGCGGCGCCGGAGGACTGGCTGGCCCGCGCCCGGGCCGCGGAGGCGGCGGCCGGGCGCGACCGCGACCCGCAACGACGGTACGGGCCGCGCACGCTGGACGTGGACGTGATCGCGGTCTGGGACGACGCCGGCGAGCCGGTGCTCCGCGACGACCCCGAGCTGATCCTGCCGCACCCCCGGGCCCACCTGCGCGCCTTCGTGCTGCGCCCGTGGATCGACATCGAGCCGCACGGCCGGCTGCCCGGGCACGGCTGGCTGACCGACTTGCTCAACGCCGAGCCGCTCGCCGGGGACGCCCTGGAACTGAGCCCGCGACCCGATCTGGCGCTAGAGTCGGACACATGACCCGGTGGATCGTGGCCCGGCAGTGGCGAGCTGAGGAGGTGCGGTGAGCACCGACCGCTCCCCGCAGGGGCCCGACCGCTTCCGGATGGGGCCGACCCGGGCCTCCACGCTCGTGGTGGCCGGCCTGGCCGCCGCCGCGGTGGCCTGGCTGCTGATCAGCGGCTTCTACTACGACTTCGCGCCCGACCTGCCCTGGCTGCCGGTGATCACGCTGGCCGGGCTGGCCGTGCTGGAGGGCTACGCGGCGGTCAACACCCGGGGCCGGATCGAGCGGCGGCCCGGCCGGGAGCCGGTCAACCCGCTGCTGGTCGCCCGGTTCGTCGTACTGGCCAAGGCGTCGGCGCTGGCCGGGGCCATCTTCGCCGGCTTCTACGCCGGGCTGACCGGCTGGTTGTTCGTGGAACGCACGAACGCCGCGGTGGGCGATCGACCGGCCGCGCTCGGCGGCCTCATCGCCGCGCTGGCGCTGGTCGCGGCCGCGCTCTGGCTGGAACGCTCCTGCCGGGTGCCGGAGCAGGAGGACGACGAGGACCGCGAGCCCGGTGACCGGGAGACGCCCCGCGGGCGTCTCTGAGGGTTCCCCCCATCCCGGCCCGGCGGTACCGTCCCTGGCGACCGGAGAGCGACGGCCGCCACCGGTCCGCCCGCCCGTGGGCCGGACGCGGCCGCCTGGGGGAGGCGCGAGCCAATGGCGTACGACGATGCGGGCCGGACAGCGCCGCCGGAGACGTCGTCCGGGGTGCCCGCTGCCGTACTGGAGAACGTCTTCGACGACCCGGCGCACGGCGAACCCGGCCGGGACCGGATCGCGGTACACGTGTTCTGGGAGTTCGCGCTGCTCGCCGGTCTGGTCGCGATGGCCTGGCTGCTCTGGCGGGAGGACTCGGACGCGCTGCGCGGCGGCTCCCTGAAGACGCTGCTCGTCGACGTGGCGGCGCTCGGCCTGCTCACCCTCGCCGCCGGCCTGAGCCTGCGGGCCGGCGCGGTGAACCTGGCGATCGGGCCGGTCGCGCTGGCCGCCGCGCTGCACTTCGCCGAGCAGGGCGACCGGGGCATGCGGGAGGCGCTGCTGCCGGCGCTGGCGATCGCGGCCGCGGCCGGGCTGGCGCTCGCCCTGGCCGTGGTGGTGCTGCACGTGCCCGGATGGGCGGCGAGCCTGGCCGGGGCGGCCGGCGTGATCGTCTACCTGGAACGGCGGACCGCGCCGGTGACGGTGCAGGGCGACTACGACCCGCGCGGCAGCGCGCTGTACTTCTTCGTCGGCTTCGCCGCGGTCGCCGTCCTCGGTGGCCTGTTCGCCGCGATGAAACCGGTACGCCGGCTGATCGGCCGTTTCCGCCCGGTCGCCGACCCGGCCCGGCGGCGCGGCGTGGCGGCCGCCACGGTGACCGCGCTGGCTCTCGTCGGGTCCACCGTGCTGGCGATGCTGGGCGGCGTGCTGATCGCGGCGAACGGGGACGGTCAGGTCGCGCCCGGTACCGGACTGGACTGGACCGTGCTGGCGGTCGGCACGGTGATGCTCGCCGGCACCAGCGCGTACGGGCGGCGCGGCGGCATCTTCGGCACCCTGTTCGCGGTCTGCCTGGTGGTGGTGTTCCTGGCCTGGACCGTGCCGCACGGCTGGACGGTCAGCCGGTGGGCGCTCGGCGGCGCCGTGCTCGGCGCCGGCCTGCTCGTCACCCGGCTGGTCGAGACGTTCGGCCGTCCCCGCCCGGCACCGCCGGGTCCGCTCGGCCCGGTCCGCCCCGCCCGGGACGGCGCGCTGAGCGGCGGCTGGACGATGACCCCGCCGCCCGAACCGGCCGACGCCTGGCCCTCGGTGCTCCCGGTACGCCAGCACGACACCCCCGTCGAGGCATGGGAGGCCCCGCGCTGGGACAACGAACCCCGGCGCTGGGACGCCGACGACCGCTGACCCCGGCGGTGGCCGTGCGTCCGGCGCGCCCGGACTGATCTCTCCGGTTAGGCTCGGCGGCATGACCGATACTCCTGCCCCCGGTGGCCGCACCTTCGACGAGCTCGACAAGCTCTCCACCGAGGAGCTGCGCGAGCAGGCGTTCAACCTGGCGCGCGACCGCCGCGACGTGGGCTTCTTCTGGTCGGTCCTGCGGCACCTGCCCAACGCCGACGAGGCCGCCGCGCTGGACGGCGCGCCGAACTCGATCGGCCCGACCATCGACGAGGCGAACGCGCTCTGGCGTGAGCTGACCGGGCACGGCTACGACGAGTCCGCGCCGCTGCTGCGCGCCGCCTTCATCGACTACCTGATGAAGCACTGAGGTCGATGACCGCCCGTCGGCCGACGGCGGCCGACCGGTTGCGCAGGTTTGCCCGGCGGGACCGGCCGGGAACTGACCGCCGCATGGCTCTGAGCAACCGCCCCCGCACCGTCCCCCGGTACGGTACGGCCGCCGGCACCGGCACGCTCGCCGCGTTCCTGCTCGTCGCCGTCGGCGGCAGTCCGATGTACGTGGACTGGGCGCAGCGCGGCACCGACCCGACCGGCGCGGGTGGCTGGTTCCTGCGGCTGCTCGCCTGGCCGTCCTGGCGGTGGCAGGCCGACGAGGGCGTGTTCGCCACCAACCTGCGGGCGATCCTGTTGCTCGTGCTGGCGGCGGCACTGCTGTACCTGCTGCCCGGCCCGCAGGTCGACCGCGTGACGTCCTCGGGCAGCCAGTTCCTCTCCGGCTGGGGCGCGTACGCGCTCGCGGGCGGGCTCAGTGCCCTGCTCGCCACGCTCCTCGGCCCGCACGGTTCGCTGTTCGCCGCGTTCCAGGCCGCCAGCACCGGGGTCACGTACGGCTTCTTCGCCGGCTGGATCGTCGGACTGGCCAGCCTCGGCGGCCGGGCCTGACCTCAGTCCACAGCACCGAGCGCCAGCACCCGGGTGCGCGTGAGCAGCCCCACCGCCCGGCCCTCCTCGGTCACCACCGCGTGCTCGGCACCGGAGGTGAGCAGCGCGCCGAGCGCGTCGTACGCCGAGTCGCCGAGCGCGACAGTGGGCAGGCCGGTGCCGCCGTCGGCCGGGAGCGGGTCGAGCACCGCGCGGGTCACCGGAGTCACCGCGAGCCGCCGGATGCCCCGGTCGGCGCCGACGAACTCGCGGACGAAGTCCGAGGCGGGCGAGCCGAGCAGCGCGGCCGGCGTGTCGTACTGCTCCAGCCGGCCGCCCTCGGACAGCACCGCGATCCGGCCGCCCAGCCGGACCGCCTCGTCGAGGTCGTGGGTGACCAGCACGATCGTCTTGCGTACCTCGGCCTGCAACCGCAGGAACTCCTCCTGCAGGCGGGTCCGGACGATCGGGTCCACCGCCGAGAACGGCTCGTCCATCAGCAGCACCACCGGGTCGGCGGCGAGCGCCCGGGCCACGCCGACCCGCTGCCGCTGCCCGCCGGACAGCTCGTGCGGGTACCGCCTGCCGAACTGCGCCGGGTCCAGACCGACGAGTTCCAGCAGCTCGCCGACCCGGTCCCGGGTGCGCTGCTTCGGCCAGCCCAGCAGCCCCGGCACGGTCGCCACGTTCGCGGCGACGGTCTGGTGCGGGAACAGTCCGACGTTCTGGATGACGTACCCGATGCGGCGGCGCAGCGCCACCGGGTCGACCCGGGTGACGTCGTCGTCCCCGAGCAGGATCCGCCCGTCGGTCGGCTCGATCAGCCGGTTGATCATGCGCAGCACCGTCGACTTGCCGCAGCCGGACGGGCCGATCAGCACCACCAGTTCGCCGGCCGCGACCTCCAGGCTCAGCTCGCGTACCGCCTCGGTGCCGTCCGGGTAGCGCTTGCGGATGCGCTCCAGCGTGATCGACGCCGCGCCGCCTCCGGCGGCGCTTCCCGGGGTACCGTCCACGTGTGTCCCTCCACCTGAGCTACCGGGCCGACCCGGGTAATCCGTGGTTCTCCTGGCAGTACGTGCGGGACAACTCTGACACGATCCTCGCCGCGCTGCGGGAGCACACCTGGCTGACCGCCCGCGCCGTGGTGATCGCCGCGCTGGTGGCACTGCCCCTCGCGGTGCTCGCGTACTGGTTCCGGTCGCTGTCGGCGCCGATCCTTGCGGTGACCGGCGTGCTCTACACCGTCCCGTCGCTGGCGTTGTTCGCGTTCCTCGCGCCGTACCTGGGCATCGGTGCGATCACCGTGCTCACCGTCGTCGCGCTGTACGCGCTGCTGGTGATCGTGCGCAACGCGCTGGCCGGGCTGAACCAGGTGCCGCCCGAGGTCCGCGAGGCCGCCGAGGGCATGGGGTACGGCAGGTGGGGCCGGCTGTTCCGGATCGAGCTGCCGCTGGCGCTACCCGGCATCCTCACCGGCGTACGGCTGGCGACCGTGTCCACTGTCGCGCTCGTCACCGTCGGGGTGGTGGTCGGCCGGGGCGGGCTCGGGCAGCTCATCTTCGCGGGCTTCCAGAACAACTTCTACAAGGCGCAGATCATGGCCGGCACCGTGCTGTGCGTGCTGCTGGCGCTGGTGCTCGACCTGGTGCTGGCGGGTGTGGGCCGCCTGCTCACCCCCTGGCTGCGCGGGAGGTCCGCCCGGTGAACCCCGTCGAGCAGGCAGTGGTCTGGCTGAACGACCCGCTGAACTGGACCAACCCCGGCGGCGTGCTGGACCGCCTCGGCGAGCACCTGAGCATGTCCGCGCTGGCGGTGCTGCTGGGCTGCCTGGTGGCCTGGCCGATCGGGCTCTGGCTCGGGCACAGCGGCCGGGGCGGCGGGCTGGTCCTGCTGGTCTCCAACGTCACACTGGCGATCCCGACGCTGGCGCTGCTGACCATCCTGCCGCTGACGTTCCTCGGCTTCGGCCGCCCGGCCGTGGTGGTGGCGCTCGCGGTCTTCGCGATTCCGCCGCTGCTGGCGAACGCGTTCACCGGGGTGCGGCAGGCCGACCCGGAGGCCCGGGACGCGGCCCGGGGGATGGGCCTGTCCGGCGGGCAGGTGCTGCGCCGGGTGGAGCTGCCGCTCGCGGTGCCCTACCTGGCGGCCGGCTTCCGTACCGCGGCGGTGCAGGTGGTGGCCACCGCCGCGCTCGCCTCGTTCGTCAACGGCGGTGGGCTGGGCCAGATCATCCGGGCCGGGTTCGGGCTCGACATCGCCGCCGGCGGGGGTCAGATCATCGCCGGCGGGGTCCTGGTGGCCGGGTTGGCGCTGCTCGTCGAGGGGGTGCTCGCACTGGTGGAGCGGGTGGTCACGCCCCGCCCGCTGCGCCGGGAACGTACGCGGGCGAACCGCCGCGCGACGGCGGCGACGACCGGCAGTTGAGCCGTCGGTGACGATCAGATGACGAAAACCGCTCCGAGTTTGTCGGTCGGGTCCGGAGGATATTGGCTGGAGTCGCGGGTGGCCGTCCGGATCGCCCGTCGGACACGCGGCCGGCCCGAGGGGGTCGCGCCGGGACACGGAAGGCGGGCACTGATGCGCGCGCGTACGACACTGGCCGCGGGGGCGCTCGGCGCACTCACCGCGGCTGTTCTCCTCACCGGCTGCGGCGACGCCGGCTCGTCCGGCACCGACGCGCCCGAGCAGGGCGCCTCGGGGGCGGGCTGTGCTCCGGTGGCCGGTGACCAGCTCGTCGTCCTGACCGACGACAAGAAGCTCCAGAACACCGACAACGTCATCCCGGCGATCAACGCGAAGGCGGCCACGCCGCAGCTCGTCGCCGCGCTGGACAAGGTCTCCGCGAAGCTCGACACCCCGAAGCTGATCCAGCTCAACCGGGCGGTCGACGTCGACCGCAAGACGCCGCAGGTCGCGGCGCAGGAGTTCGCCTCCGCAAACGGCGTGACCGACGGCATCGAGAAGGGCCCGGGCGGTCAGATCACCGTCGGCGCCGGCAACTTCAGCGAGAGCCAGACCATCGCCGAGCTGTACAAGATCGCGCTCACCGCGGCCGGCTACCAGGTCAAGGTGCAGACCATCGGCAACCGGGAACTCTACGAGCCGGCCCTGGAGAACGGCCAGATCCAGGTCGTCCCGGAGTACGCCGCCACCATGGCGGAGTTCCTCAACACCAAGGCCAACGGCAAGGACGCCCAGCCCGTCTCCTCGCCGGAGCTGGACAAGACCGTCGCGGCGCTGAAGACCGAGGGTGACAAGGCCGGCCTGGTCTTCGGCCAGCCGTCCCAGGCGCAGGACCAGAACGCGTTCGCGGTGACCAAGGCGTTCGCCGACAAGTACGGCGTGTCCACGCTCTCCGAGCTGGCCGCCAAGTGCTCCGGCCAGGCCACCGTGCTGGCCGGGCCGCCGGAGTGCCCGCAGCGGCCGAAGTGCCAGGCCGGTCTGGTCGAGGTGTACGACTTCAAGGCCGGCTCGTTCAGCTCGCTGGACGCGGGCGGCCCGCAGACCAAGAACGCGCTGAAGACCGGCTCGGCGAGCGTCGGCCTGGTCTTCTCCTCCGACGCGGCGCTGGCCACGAGCTGACGCGGCACCGCCGGCCGGCGCCTCGTGTGCCGGCCGGCGGCACGGGCGGCCCGTTCGGCGGGCCGCTCATCGAGTGGCGCCGACCCGTTCCCCTCAGGTGGAACTCTCGGTACTCTGCTCAGCCATGCCAGCCTCGGTCGCGCCCGCCGACAAGAGCACGCCCACCCTGCTCACCGTCCTGTTCTGGGTCGGTGTGGGGCTGGCGCCCCTGGCCGCGCTCATCCTGCTGATCGCCGACGGAAACGGCTCGCTCCGGTTCGGCGCGGTCCTGGCGATCCTCGCGGTCGTGCTCATCGGTCTGTCCATCGCGCTGCGGCCGGAGAGCGGTTCCGAGGGCGCGGCGTCCGAGGAGATGCGCGAGGAGCTGGCGCAGCTCCGGCGGGAGTTGCGGGCCGAGATTGTGGCCGCCGCCCAGCGCGGCAACCAGGCGCTCGACCAGGCACGACGGGCCGAGGAGGTGGCCGGCGCGGTACGGCATCGGCTCGACGCGGCCGCCGCCGGGCTGGCCTCCGCGCCCGTGTCCGCCTCGGCGTCCCCCTCCGCGTCGGTGCCGGAGCGCCCGAGTGGTGCCGCGAGGGTGCCGGTCGCCGGCACCCCCGACGTCGGCCGGGCGCACCCGGCCGGCCGGGACGAGGACGAACCGGCCCGGCCGGCGTACTCCGGCGGCCGCTACGGAACCGATGCCGATTCGTCCCGGGCGGGCCACCACGACGCGGACCCGCCTCGGACCGGGCATCACGACGCCGACCCGTCCTGGACGGGCCGATACGGGGCCGAGCCGTCCCGGACCGGCCACTACGACGCCGAACCGGCGCGGGCCGGGCGGCACGACGCCGAGCCGGCGCGGGCCACCGCACGGCCGGACCGGCAGGCGAGCGGGGTGTACGGCGCGGCGCGGGTGTCCGAGCCGATGCCCAGGCCGGAGACCCGCCCGGTCGGCGTGGTCCACCACACCGAGACGGTGCACGTCACCACCCGGCACACGATCGTCGGCGGCGGTGAGCCGGCCGGAAGCCGGTACGGCGGATTCCCCGGCGGCTGGTCGGACGAGGAGCGGTCCCGGGGCACGGATCCGGCCGACCAGTGGCGCGCGGGCCATCGCGAACCGGGCCGGGACGACCGGGCAGGCCGTCGGGCCGGACCTGACGACGACGGCTGGGGCGCCGGATCCGCTGACGGCGGGCCGTCGTGGACCGACCCCGGACGTCCGGGGTCCGAGCATCCGTGGGCGGGCGTCGGCCGGGCCACTGCCGGAGAACAGGGCTGGTCGGGGCGTACCGCCGGGGGTGGATGGTCGACCGACCAGGGCCGCGCGGCGGCGGAGGAGCAGCGGCAGTGGTACGGCGGTGGTGAGGACCGGGCAGGCCGGGCGGCGAGCACCTGGCCGGCGGCGGCGGGCGAAACGGCGGACCGGGCGGGCGCCGGCGGCGACCAGTGGTCCGAGATGCGTGCCGGTAATCGGTGGGCAGCGGTACGCGACGACGGTGACGGCCGGGAGATCCGGCTCGGGGAACGGCGGGCCGCAGTGCACGCCGACGGCGGCGGTACCGAGTACCGGATCGAGGACCGGTGGGCGTCGGTGCGCGGCGGCAGGCCGGACGCGAGCGGGCCGGACGGAACCGGCGACCGCTGGTCCGGGGAGAGGGAGAGCAACCCGGCGCTGCCGGCCGGCGGGGTGCCGGTGCCGGACGAGTGGCGGCCGCCGACGCAGCGCAGCGGCCAGCCGGAATGGCGTCAGCCGCCGCCCGAGTGGCGCCGGCCCGAACCGGAGTGGAATCAGCCGGAAGCCGAACCGGAGTGGCGTCAGCCGGAGCCGCGGCAGACCGAGTCGCACTGGCGGCGGCCCGAGCCGGAATGGCGGCCGGCGGAACCGGAGTGGCGCAGCCCGGAGCACGGTGCACACGCCCGGCCGTATCGGGACACCGCCGACCGCTGGCGCTGACCCCGCCGGCTACTTGTCGATGTCGCCCACCACGAAGAACATCGAGCCGAGGATGGCGATCAGGTCCGGCACCAGGCAGCCGGGCAGCAGCGACGACAGCGCCTGCACGTTCGCGTACGAGGCGGTGCGGAGCTTCATCCGCCACGGCGTCTTCTCGCCCCGGGAGACCAGGTAGTAGCCGTTGATGCCGAGCGGGTTCTCGGTCCAGGCGTACGTGTGCCCCTCCGGCGCCTTCAGCACCTTCGGCAGGCGGGTGTTCACCGGCCCGCTGATCCGGTCCACCCGGTCCAGGCACTGCTCGGCGAGGTCGAGCGAGACGTACACCTGGTCGAGCAGCACCTCGAAGCGGGCGTGACAGTCCCCGGCGGTCTTCGTCACCACCGGCACGTCGAGCTGGTCGTAGGCCAGGTACGGCTCGTCGCGGCGCAGGTCGAGGTCGAGCCCGGAGGCGCGGGCGACCGGCCCGGACGCGCCGAACGCGGCGGCGTCGGCGGCGGAGAGCACACCGACGCCGACGGTACGGGCCAGGAAGATCTCGTTGCGCCGGATCAGGTTGTCCAGGTCGGGCATGCGGCGGCGTACCTCGGCGATGGCGGCGCGGGCGCGCCCGGTCCAGCCGGACGGCACCTCCTCCTTCAGGCCGCCGACCCGGTTGAACATGTAGTGGATCCGGCCGCCGGAGACCTCCTCCATCACGGCCTGGATGGTCTCCCGTTCCCGGAACGCGTAGAACATCGGCGTGATCGCGCCGATCTCCAGCGGGTACGAGCCGAGGAACATCAGATGGTTGAGCACCCGGTTCAGCTCGGCCAGCGCCATCCGCAGCCAGGTGGCGCGCTCCGGCACCTCCATGCCCATCAGCCGTTCGACGGCGAGCACCACACCCAGCTCGTTGGAGAACGCCGACAGCCAGTCGTGCCGGTTCGCCAGCACGATGATCTGCCGGTAGTCGCGTACCTCGAAGAGCTTCTCCGCCCCCCGGTGCATATAGCCGACGATCGGTTCGGCGGCGACCACCCGCTCCCCGTCGAGCACCAGCTTCAGCCGCAGCACGCCGTGCGTCGAGGGGTGCTGCGGCCCGATGTTGAGCACCATGTCGGTGCCGAGCTGCTCGCCGCCGGCGCCGGTGCCGACTGTCAGCTCGCGGAGGTCGGCGGCGTCCGTGGTCATGCCCGTCATCGTGCCACGACCGCGTCGAGCGCGACGCCGACCGGCTGCCGCAGCCACAGGTGCCCGCCGAGCCCGGCCGGGTCGGTCAGCTCGGCCGCCGCCGACGCCGCTGCGAGCGCCCGCAGGTAGGCGGCCGGGTCGCGGGAGGCCAGGCTCAGCGGCGGTCGCCCGCCGTCGGCCCCGAGCGCCCGCAGCGCCTCCCGCTGAGAGACCAGGGAGTACGCGCACCGCGCGACCCGCTCACCGGCGGAGGCGACCGAGTCCATGGCGACGTGCGCCGTCACGTCGCACGACCCGTCCGGAACCGGCGGCACCTGCCGCCCACCCCGATACCCGGTCAACGTCCCGTCCAGGGGACGCGAGTCCCGCAGATGCCCGTAGTCCACCGCGAGCGCCAGCCCGCGCGCCACCCGCCCGACAGCCTCCGCCCAGGCCAGATCCCGTCCCGACCCGATCTCCACCCTCCCACCGCCCTGCCTGGCGTCGGTGATCAAGGAGTTCGTGTCCCGATCCGGGCCCTCCGCAGCCCCGAACTCCTTGATCACCGGGGTGGGAGCCGAGGGGAGGGCGGGGGGCCACCAGGTGGTCAGCCAGGTGGTGTCGGTGGGGGTAGGGGGCGGGCCCACCGTCTCCTCGCCGGTCTTCGGGTTCACCAGGAGGAGGCGCCAGCCCTCGGGGGTGGGGACTGCCACGTCCACGGGGACGTTGTCCAGCCATTCCGTCGCCACGAGCAGGCCGGTGATGCCGTCGGGGATGTCGGGGCGCCAGTCGATCTGCGGTGGCAGGTCCGGCGGGCGGGCGGCCCGTTCCACAGCCACCGGGTGGAGCCGGGCGGCAAGCTCGGGTGCGGCCTGCGCCAGCAGCGCCCGGAGCAGTTCGCCCCGGCCCGCGCCCACGTCCACCACGTCCAGCCGGTCCGGGTGCCCCAGCGCCGCGTCCACCGTCTCGAGCTGCCGCAGCACGCAGGCGGTGAAGACGGGCGAGGCGTGCACGCTCGTGCGGAAGTGCGCGGCGGGCCCGGCGCCGGAGACGAAGAAGCCGTCCGGCCCGTACAGCGCCCGCTCCATCGCGTCGCGCCAGCGCAGCGGGGAGGTCACCGGGCCGACCCTACGGGACGTACCCGAACGGGCGGTTTGCCCGCCAGCGCAGCAGCCGCTTCCGGCGGTCGGTGAAGGTTTTCACACCTCCTTGTTCCGGGTCTGTCACCCGGGCGCATACTTGCCATCGACCGGTACCCCCTTCGAGGACTGGATCGCCGCCATGAGCGCACCGCTGCGCCCCCGGGCCACCGCTGCCCCGCTCGTCTTCCCACGTACCCTCGCCGTCGGCGTCCTCGGCGCCGGCCGGGTCGGCGCCGTGCTGGGCGCGGCTCTCGCCGCCGCCGGTCACCGGGTGGTCGCCGCATCCGGCGCCTCGGGCGCCACACGGGCCCGGATGGCGCTGCTGCTGCCGCAGACCCCGCACCGTTCCGCGTCCGCCGTGGCGCGCGCCGCCGCCGACCTGCTGATCGTCGCGGTCCCGGACGACGCGCTCGCGGGCGTGATCGCCGGCCTGGCCGCGAGCGGGGCGCTGCGCCCCGGCCAGGTGGTGGCGCACACGTCCGGCGCGCACGGGCTCGCCGCGCTGGCCCCGGCCGTCGAGGCGGGCGCCCGGCCGCTCGCGCTACACCCGGCGATGACCTTCACCGGTACGCCGGACGACCTGTCCCGCCTGCCCGGCATCTCCTACGGGGTGACCGCCCCGGCCGAGCTGCGCCCGTTCGCGGCCCGGCTGGTGGCCGACCTGGGTGGCGTGCCGGAGTGGGTCGGGGAGAACGACCGGCCGCTCTACCACGCGGCGCTCGCGCACGGCGCGAACCACCTGGTGACGCTCGTCAACGAGGCCGCCGACCGGCTGCGCGACGCCGGGGTGGAGCGGCCGGAGAAGGTGCTCGCCCCGCTGCTGCGGGCCGCGCTGGAGAACGCGCTGCGGCTGGGCGACGACGCGTTGACCGGCCCGGTGTCGAGGGGCGACGCGGGCACCGTACGCCGGCATCTGGACCGGCTGGCGCGGACCGCGCCGGAATCCGTACCCGCTTATCTGGCGTTGGCACGACGGACGGCTGATCGTGCCGTCGCGGTCGGCCGCCTTCGCCCGGCGGACGCGGCCGCGCTGCGCAACGTGCTCGACGGAATCGAGGTGGCGGCCTGATGGCCGAGGTGCTGCACACGCGCAAGGAACTGGCGGCGGCCCGCGAGGCGATGGCCGGCCCGGTCGGCGTGGTGATGACCATGGGCGCGCTGCACGCCGGGCACGAGGCGCTGCTGCGGGCCGCCCGCGAGCGCGCCGGCCACGTCATCGTCACGATCTTCGTGAACCCGCTGCAGTTCGGCCCGAACGAGGACTTCGACCGCTACCCGCGCACGCTCGACACCGACCTGGAGATCTGCCGCCGGGCCGGGGTGGACGTGGTGTTCGCGCCCTCGGTGACCGAGATGTACCCGGAGGGCCGCCCGACGGTGCGGCTCGACCCGGGTCCGCTCGGCGAGGACCTGGAGGGCCTGAGCCGTCCCGGCTTCTTCCACGGCGTGCTCACCGTGGTCATGAAGCTGCTCCAGCTCACCCGCCCCGACCTGGCGTTCTTCGGCGAGAAGGACTACCAGCAGCTCACCCTGGTCCGCCGGATGGTCCGCGACCTCGACGTGCCGGCCGAGATCGTCGGCGTGCCGACCGTACGGGAACCGGACGGGCTGGCCATGTCCAGCCGCAACCGGTACCTGTCGGCGGAGGAGCGGGAGACCGCGCTGAGCCTGTCCGCCGCGTTGCGGGCCGGCGCGACGGCGGCCGAGCGGGGTGAGGACGCGGGCGCGGTGCTGGCCGCCGCGCACCGGGCCTTCGACGCGCCGGACGCCCGCCTGGACTACCTGGTGCTCACCGACACCGAGCTGGAACCCGGCCCGGTCGCCGGTCCGGCCCGGCTGCTGATCGCGGCCTGGGTCGGCGCCACCCGCCTGATCGACAACACGGCGATCCACCTCGCGCCGCGTCCCTGAACCCCACCACGAATGCGGAAAGGCACCCCGATGCTGCGGACCATGCTCAAGTCGAAGATCCATCGGGCCACCGTGACCCAGGCCGACCTGCACTACGTCGGCTCGGTGACCGTGGACGAGGACCTGCTCGACGCGGCGGACCTGATCCCCGGCGAGCAGGTCGCGATCGTGGACATCACAAACGGCGCCCGGCTGGAGACGTACGTGATCCCGGGGCAGCGGGGCAGCGGGGTGATCGGCATCAACGGCGCCGCCGCGCACCTGGTGCACCCCGGTGACCTGGTCATCCTGATCTCGTACGGGCAGATGGACGACGCCGAGGCCCGCGCGTACCGCCCGAAGGTGGTGCACGTCGACGTCGACAACAAGGTCGTCGACCTCTCGGCGGACCCGACGACGGCCGCCCCCGGCACCGCCGGATCCCCCGTCCCCAACCCCCTGGCCGCCGCGCGCTGACCCTCCCGGCCGCCGCCTCCTCTCGCCGTTGATCTTGCACTTTCGGCCCTCGGTGCGGGCGGTTCGCCCCTTTCGCCGGGGCAGCAAGTGCAAGATCGACGGGGCGGGCGGGGCGAGGGCGGGCCGGACGGGCGGGGAACGCGGTCTGTCACCGGAAGGTCATTTTCGGCTACCCTGGGCGGACCGTCGGGGATCGACGGTCGTCGGCTGGGGGAGGCCGCGATGCGCCGTGCGATGAGCTTCCTGGTCGCCGCGATGGTCGCGAGCACCGCCCTGACCGGCTGTGCCGGCACCAGCGGGCTGGACGGCGACCTCACCGACGACTGGGCCGCTATGGCCGCACCCGGGCCGTTCATCCCGGCGGCCGGGGTCTGCCAGGTCGCCGACTTCACTCCGAGCGTGGGCCTGGCCGCGTACGCGCCGGTCGGCTGCGAGCTGCCGCACCGGGTGGAGACCGTGCACGTCGGGGCGTTCACCGCCGACCGGCCCACCCCACCGCCGCTCGCCTCGCCCGAGCTGCGTACCGCGTTCGCCGACTGCGACAAGCGGGCCGCCGGGTACGTGGGTGACGACTGGCGCGCCGGGCGGCTCCGGCTGGCGGTGGCGGTGCCGACTGGCACCGGCTGGACGGCGGGCTCCCGTTGGTACCGGTGCGACCTGACCGAGCTGACCACGGTCGAAGCGGCGGCCACCGTGGTCACCCGGACGGGCAGCCTGCGCGACGCGCTCAAGGCGCCCTCCCCGCTGCGGCTGGGCTGCCAGCGTTCGGTGCGGGACACGAACCGAGTGGAGCGGCTCAACCCGGTCGACTGCGCTGTCGCGCACGACGCCGAGTTCGTCGGCGTGTGGGCCGCACCGGACCGCCCGTACCCGAAGAAGCCCGAGGACTGGGTGCCGCTCTACGACGGCTGCTTCGGCGTGATCGCCCGGTACGCCGGGGTGCCCGCCGACGGGCTGCTGCGCTACCGCAGCGACGTGGTGGTCCGTCCGCCCGCTGCCGGTCGCTGGGCGGTCGGCGACCGGGGTGTGCGCTGCTACCTGTGGCTCAGCGACCGGACGGTGACCACCTCACTGAAGGGCGCCGGACCGGCCGGCCTGCCGCGCCGGACGAGGTAGCGGACCGCACTCGTCACGCCCCCCCGCGCCCGAGCCGAGTTCGCTTCGGGTTGACTGTGCTCATGGACCTACCGACCGTCGACCTGCCGGCGCTGCCCCGGCTGCTCGCCGCGCCCGCTCCCGGCTGGGTGGAGACGACAGACGTGATCGTGGTCGGCTCCGGCGTGGCCGGGCTGACCGCCGCGCTGCACCTGCGCGAGGCCGGCCTGCACGTCACGGTGGTCACCAAGGTCGACATGGACGAGGGCTCGACCCGCTGGGCGCAGGGCGGGATCGCCGCCGTCCTGGACCCGGCGGACACGCCGGACGCGCACGCGTACGACACGGAGGTCGCCGGCGTCGGCCTGTGCGACCCGGCGGCGGTCCGCGCACTGGTCGCCGAGGGCCCCACCCGGCTGCGCGAGCTGATGCGGATCGGGGCGGAGTTCGACCGCAACCCGGACGGCTCGCTGATGCTGACCCGGGAGGGCGGCCACCGGGCCGACCGGATCGTGCACGCGGGCGGCGACGCCACCGGCGCGGAGGTGCAGCGGGCGCTGCACGACGCGGTCCGCCGCGACCCGTGGATCCGGCTGGTCGAGCACGCGCTGGTGCTGGACCTGCTGCGCGCTCCCGGCGACGGACCGGACGGGCTCGGCCCGGCCTGCGGCATCACGCTGCACGTGCTCGGCGAGGGCAGCGAGGACGGCGTCGGCGCGATCCTCGGCCGCGCGGTGGTGCTGGCCACCGGCGGCATGGGGCAGATCTTCGCCGCCACCACCAACCCGGCGGTCTCCACCGGGGACGGGGTGGCGCTGGCGTTGCGCGCGGGCGCCGCCGTCACCGACGTGGAGTTCGTCCAGTTCCACCCGACCGCGCTGATCGTGCCGGCCGGCGGCCCGGGCGCGGGGCTGGCCCAGCAGCCGCTGGTCTCCGAGGCGCTGCGCGGCGAGGGCGCGCACCTGGTCGACGGCGACGGCAAGCGGTTCATGGTCGGCCAGCACGAACTGGCCGAGCTGGCGCCGCGCGACGTGGTCGCCAAGGGCATCCACCGGGTGCTGCTCGCGTCCGGCGCGGACCACGTCTTCCTGGACGCCCGCCACCTGGGCGGCGACTTCCTGGCCCGGCGGTTCCCCACCATCGTGGCGTCCTGCCTGGCCATCGGCGTGGACCCGGCGACCGACCTGATCCCGGTCGCGCCGGCCGCGCACTACGCCTCCGGCGGCGTCCGGACGGACCTGCGCGGCCGTACCTCCATCCCCGGCCTGTACGCCTGCGGCGAGGTCGCCTGCACCGGCGTGCACGGCGCGAACCGGCTGGCCAGCAACTCGCTGCTGGAAGGGCTGGTCTTCTCCCGCCGGATCGCCGAGGACATCGCCGCCGGGCTGCCCGAGCAGGCACGCCCGGCGGAGACCGGCGCCTGGGTGGGCGGTCCGGGCGCGCTGGTGCCGGCGTCCGGCACGGCGGAGCTGCAACGGGCGATGACGCGGGGTGCCGGCGTGCTCCGCTCGGCGGACACGCTGGAAGCCACCGCCGCCACGCTCACCGGGCTGGGCGCGGGCCGGGGCGTGCCGCGTACCGCCGACTGGGAGGCGACGAACCTGCTGACTGTGGCGTCGACGCTGGTCGCGGCCGCGTACGCGCGCCAGGAGACGCGGGGCTGCCACTGGCGGGAGGACTTCCCGACGGCCGACGAGCGGTGGCTGGGCCACCTGGTGGCCGAGGTGGGCACGGACGGCATCGTGGCCGAGCGCTGGGAATCACGTGAGCGCGAGGAGTGAGCCGGTCTTGCGAGCCCCGCAGTCGCGAACAAAGGAGGCACAGCTGATGAGGGAGTCGACGGAGCGGGCGCTGCGGGACGGCGGCCTGGACCCGGAGCGGGTCCGGCACGTCATCGTCGACACGCTGCACGAGGATCTGGGGCCCGACTTCCTCGACGTGACGAGCGTGGCCACCATCCCGGACGAGCAGCACGACACGGCCGACCTGGTGGCGCGCGCCGACGGCGTCGTGGCCGGGCTGCCGGTCGCCGCCGCCGTGTTCGAGCTGGTCGGCGAGGTGACCGGTGCGGGGCGTACGGTCGAGGTCTCGCTCGTGGCTCACGACGGGCAGCGGGTGGCGCGCGGCGACGTGCTGGCCACCGTGACCGGGCCGACCCGGCTGCTGCTGACCGCCGAGCGGACGGCGCTGAACCTGCTGTCCCGCATGTCGGGGGTGGCGACGCACACCCGGGCCTGGGCCGACGCGCTGGCCGGCACGAAGGCGATGGTGCTGGACACCCGCAAGACCACGCCGGGCCTGCGGGCGCTGGAGAAGTACGCGGTCCGGGCCGGTGGCGGCACCAACAAGCGGATGGGCCTGTACGACGTCGCCATGATCAAGGACAACCACAAGGTCGCGGCGGGCGGGATCGCTGCCGCGTTCCGCCGGGTCCGGGAGGCGTTCCCCGACGTCGCGGTGCAGGTGGAGGTGGACACGCCGGCCGAGGCGGTGGAGGCGGTCGAGGCGGGCGCCCGGTTCCTGCTGCTGGACAACATGACCCCGGCGCAGCTGCGCGAGGTGGTGGGGTCGGTGGGCGACCGGGCGGAGCTGGAGGCCACCGGCGGGCTGACGCTGCCGATGGCCGCCGAGTACGGCGCGACGGGCGTCGACTTCCTCTCCGTCGGCGCGCTCACCCACACCTCGCCGATCCTGGACATCGCCCTCGACCTGCGTGACGTCTAGGCTGCCGCTGTGCTGCTCTGCATCGACATCGGAAACACGAACACCGTGCTGGCGACCTTCGACGGCGACAAGCTGGTGCATTCGTGGCGGATCAAGACGGACGCCCGTTCCACAGCGGACGAGCTGGGTCTGATGTTCCGCGGACTGCTCGCCGGGGACGCCGTGGAGATCACCGGCGTGGCCGCCTGCTCGACCGTGCCGGCCGCGCTGCGCTCGCTGCGCACCATGCTCGACAGGTACTACGCCGACCTGCCCAGCGTGATCGTCGAGCCGGGCGTCCGGACCGGCGTGCAACTCGCCATCGACAACCCGAAGGAGGTGGGCGCGGACCGGGTGGTGAACACGCTGGCCGCGTACACGCTCTACGGCGGGCCGTCGATCGTCGTGGACTTCGGCACCACCACGAACTTCGACCTGGTCAGCAGCCGGGGGGAGTTCCTCGGCGGCGCGTTCGCGCCCGGCATCGAGATCTCCTTCGACGCGCTGGCCGCCCGCGCCGCCCAGCTGCGCAAGGTGGAGGCGACCCGTCCGCGTTCGGTGATCGGCAAGAACACCGTCGAGTGCCTCCAGGCCGGGCTGTACTTCGGCTTCGCCGGGCAGGTGGACCGGATCGTCGAGCGGATGTCCGAGGAACTGGGCGGCGTCAAGGCGGTCATCGCCACCGGCGGCCTGGCCTCGCTGGTGCTCGGCGAGTGCCACACCATCACCCACCACGAGCCGATGATCACGCTGATCGGCCTGCGGATGGTCTACGACCGCAACGTCTGAGGTGCAAGGAGGGGCCCCCTGTTAACGCCTCCGGTAGAGGAGGGGCCCCTTCTTAACGCCGGCGCGCCCGGAGCACCATCGTGCGGTAGGGCAGCTCCACGGCGTCCCGGCCGGCCAGCTCCGGATGGGCGGCGAACAGCTCCGCCAGCTCCGCGTCGACCCGTCGCCGCTCGTCCGCGTCGGCGGTCAGCCAGAACGAGCGGGTGTGCAGCATGCCCACCACCTCGTCCGGCGTCAGTGTGGTGGCGTGCGCGAACTCGCCCACCTCGACCTCGGTGAAGGCGGCGCCGAAGTCCGCGTACCGCTGGGTCACGTCGCCCGCGTTGTCGCCGAGGTGGGCGATCCGGGTCAGCTCCGCCACCCAGCCGACCCGCTCGTCCCGGATGTTCCAGACCGGCGCGAACGTGCCGCCCGGGCGCAGCACGCGGGCCACCTCGGCGTGCGCCCGCTCCCTGTCGAACCAGTGGTAGGCCTGCCCGGCCAGCACCGCGTCCGCCGACCCGTCCGGCAGCGGCACCGCCTCGGCGCTGCCGGCCAGCGCCGTCGCACCCGGCGTCGCGGCGGCCAGTTGCGCCCGCATCCCCGGATCAGGTTCCACGGGTACGACCTGAGCCACCGGCCCGGTCAGCGCCAGGAGCCCGCGGGTGAGGATGCCGGTGCCGGCGCCGAGGTCCACCACCCGGGCGTCGTGCAGCCCGTCCAGCGCCCAGCGCAGCGCGGCCTCCGGATAGCGGGGACGGAACCGGTCGTAATCGGCCGCGGCGGCGCCGAACGAGAGGGCCGCAGTGGGGTCGGTCATGGCGGGCAGGTTATCCCGTAACGGCCGCCACGGCGCTTGAGTACGCTCATGTGCTGACCCCGCCGATGTCCCCAAGGCCTGAGGAAGCGTGCCGTGACCGAGCAGAACGCCCTGCCAACAGACCCCGCCGACGACCTTCCGGAGCAGATGAAGGTCCGCCGGGAGAAGCGGGACCGGATGCTCGCCGAGGGCGTCGAGCCGTACCCGGTGGGTTTCCCGCGCACCACCACGCTCGCGCGGCTGCGCGAGCGCTACGGCGACCTGCCCACCGACACCGCCACCGGCGACCGGGTCTCGGTCACCGGCCGGGTGATCTTCATTCGCAACACCGGCAAGCTCTGCTTCGCGACCCTGCGGGACGGTGACGGCACCGAGGTCCAGGCGATGCTCTCGCTGGACCGGGTCGGCGCCGAGCGGCTGGGAGACTGGAAGCGCCTGGTCGACCTCGGCGACCACGTCGGCGTGACCGGCGAGGTGATCACCAGCCGGCGCGGCGAGCTGTCCGTTCTCGCCGAGGAGTGGGCGGTGACCGCGAAGGCGCTGCGCCCGCTGCCGGTGGCGCACAAGCCGCTCAGTGAGGAGTCCCGGGTCCGCCAGCGCTACGTGGACCTGGTGGTCCGGCCGCAGGCCCGGCAGATGGTCCGTACCCGGGCCACCGCCGTCCGCAGTCTGCGCGACACCCTACACGGGCAGGACTTCATCGAGGTCGAGACGCCGATGCTGCAACTGCTGCACGGCGGCGCGGCGGCCCGCCCATTCGTGACCCACAGCAATGCGCTCGACACGGATCTGTATCTGCGAATCGCGCCGGAACTGTTTCTCAAGCGCGCGGTGGTCGGTGGCGTCGACCGCGTCTTCGAGATCAACCGCAACTTCCGTAATGAGGGCATCGACTCTTCGCACTCGCCCGAGTTCGCGATGCTGGAGGCGTACCAGGCGTACGGCGACTACCACACGATGGCGGAGCTGACCCGAAATCTCGTACAGCAGGCCGCAGTGGCGGTCGCCGGCTCGACGGTGGTGACGCACGCCGACGGTCGTGAGTTCGATCTGGGCGGCGAGTGGCGGTCGGTGTCGCTGTTCGGTGTTCTTTCCGAAGCGCTCGGTGAGGAGGTCACCGTCCGCACCGAAAGGGCACGCCTGGTCGAGTACGCGGACAAGGTCGGTCTCTCCGTCGACCCGAAGTGGGGACCGGGCAAGCTGGCCGAGGAGTTGTTCGAGGAACTGGTCGTGCCGTCGCTTCAGGCGCCGACGTTCGTCATGGACTACCCGGAGGAGACCAGCCCGCTGACCCGGGCCCACCGCAGCGAGCCGGGCCTGGCCGAGAAGTGGGATCTCTACGTGCTCGGATTCGAGCTGGGTACCGCGTACTCGGAGCTGGTGGACCCGGTCGTGCAGCGGGAGCGGCTGGTGGCCCAGGCGCAGCTGGCGGCGCGTGGGGACGACGAGGCGATGCGACTGGACGAGGATTTTCTCCGAGCGATGGAGTATGGAATGCCGCCGTCCGGTGGCATGGGAATGGGAATCGACCGGCTGCTGATGGCACTGACGGGGCTCGGAATTCGGGAAACGATCCTGTTCCCGTTGGTCCGGCCCGAGTAGGCGCTCGCCCGCAAGCCTTCTCCGGCTCGTTACCCGATCCTATTGACGGAACAAGCGCCGGACGGGTTATTGTGCTCGGAGCATTGCAGGAGTACAACCCTGCTCGAAAGGAATGTGGGACGTGGCCAAGCAGATCATTCACAAGCTGGTCGATGACCTGGACGGCGGGGACGCTGACGAGACCGTCAAGTTCGCGCTCGACGGTGTGCAGTACGAGATCGACCTCTCCGCATCCAACGCCGGTAAATTGCGTGACGTATTCGCGCCGTACATCGCGAACGGAACGAAGGTCGGTCGCGGGGGTGTGGTCGTGGGTGGCCGGGCCGCTCGTGGCCGGGGCGGCGCGACCGCCGACCGCGAGCAGAACCGGGCCATCCGCGAATGGGCCAAGAAGGCCGGCAAGGACATCTCCGACCGGGGCCGGATCCCGCAGGAGATCGTGGACGAGTACCACGCGAAGGCGGGGCACTGACCCCGCCCTCGTCACGGGCGACGCGACGCCGGACCGGAGTGCGACTCCGGGCCGGCGTCGCCGTTTCCGGTCCGCCGTCACGGTTGGACCGCGCCGTGCCGGTCCCGTCGTACCTGTGCCGGATGTCCGGTCCGGCCCACAGTGCCGCCCTCGGTGGCGGCGACAGGGAAGAAAACCCCGCCGGGGACGGTTGTCCACAGGCGGTGGAGACTTCATCCACAGGCTGTGGACGACCCGGCGGACGCATCGGTTGCCGCCTCCGGTCCACTCGACCGACCTTTCCGGTGCCGGTCGAATTTCGCTCTGCGCGTACAGGCAGGGGCCCCGGAACACCTCCTGAGCGTGGACGGTTGTCAGAAACGACGTCGGAACGGTCATTCGCGGGGGCACACGACCTCAGCGGAGACGGTCCGCGGCGATAGAGTAAGGAGGCACGGACGCCCGTCCCGGACGTCCGCGCACCGGCCCCGCCGAGATCTGACCATCAAGGCGCACGGCACGTGAGGAGCACGAGGGCATGTTCGAGCGGTTCACCGACCGAGCGCGACGGGTTGTCGTCCTGGCCCAAGAAGAGGCCCGGATGCTCAACCACAACTACATCGGTACGGAACACATCCTGCTGGGCCTGATCCACGAGGGTGAGGGTGTCGCGGCAAAGGCCCTGGAGAGCCTCGGCATCTCCCTGGAGGGCGTGCGTCAGCAGGTCGAGGAGATCATCGGCCAGGGCCAGCAGGCGCCGAGCGGGCACATCCCGTTCACGCCGCGGGCCAAGAAGGTGCTGGAGCTGTCGCTGCGCGAGGCGCTGCAGCTCGGCCACAACTACATCGGCACCGAGCACATCCTGCTCGGCCTGATCCGCGAGGGCGAGGGCGTCGCCGCCCAGGTCCTGGTGAAGCTGGGCGCCGACCTGAACCGGGTGCGCCAGCAGGTCATCCAGCTGCTCTCCGGCTACCAGGGCAAGGAGCCGGCCGCCGCCGGTGCCGCGCCGGGTGAGGCCGCGCCGTCGACCAGCCTCGTGCTGGACCAGTTCGGCCGCAACCTGACCCAGGCCGCCCGCGAGGGCAAGCTCGACCCGGTCATCGGGCGCGAGAAGGAGATCGAGCGGGTCATGCAGGTGCTGTCCCGCCGCACCAAGAACAACCCGGTGCTGATCGGTGAGCCCGGCGTCGGCAAGACCGCCGTGGTGGAGGGCCTGTCCCAGAAGATCATCAAGGGCGAGGTGCCCGAGACGCTGAAGGACAAGCAGCTCTACACGCTCGACCTCGGTGCCCTGGTCGCCGGTTCCCGCTACCGCGGTGACTTCGAGGAGCGCCTGAAGAAGGTGCTCAAGGAGATCCGCACCCGCGGCGACATCATCCTGTTCATCGACGAGATTCACACGCTCGTCGGTGCGGGCGCGGCCGAGGGCGCGATCGACGCCGCCAGCATCCTCAAGCCGATGCTGGCCCGTGGTGAGCTGCAGACCATCGGCGCCACCACGCTCGACGAGTACCGCAAGCACCTGGAGAAGGACGCCGCTCTGGAGCGTCGGTTCCAGCCGATCCAGGTGGGTGAGCCGTCGCTGGCCCACACCATCGAGATCCTCAAGGGCCTGCGGGACCGCTACGAGGCGCACCACCGCGTCTCCATCACCGACGCCGCCCTGGTCGCCGCCGCGACGCTCGCCGACCGGTACATCTCCGACCGGTTCCTGCCGGACAAGGCGATCGACCTGATCGACGAGGCGGGCGCCCGGATGCGGATCCGCCGGATGACCGCGCCGCCGGACCTGCGCGACTTCGACGAGCGCATCGCCCAGGTGCGCCGCGACAAGGAGTCCGCGATCGACGCGCAGGACTTCGAGCGGGCCGCGCAGCTGCGTGACACCGAGAAGCAGCTGCTGGGCCAGAAGGCGCAGCGGGAGAAGGAGTGGAAGGCCGGTGACCTGGACGTCGTCAGCGAGGTCGACGACGAGCAGATCGCCGAGGTGCTCGGCAACTGGACCGGCATCCCGGTCTACAAGCTGACCGAGGAGGAGACCTCGCGCCTGCTGCGCATGGAGGACGAGCTGCACAAGCGCGTCATCGGCCAGGAGGACGCGGTCAAGGCGGTCTCGAAGGCGATCCGGCGTACCCGGGCCGGCCTGAAGGACCCGAAGCGCCCGTCCGGCTCGTTCATCTTCGCCGGCCCGTCCGGCGTCGGTAAGACCGAGCTGTCCAAGGCGCTCGCCGAGTTCCTGTTCGGCAGCGAGGACGCCCTCATCCAGCTCGACATGTCGGAGTTCCACGACCGGTACACCGTGTCCCGGCTCGTCGGTGCCCCTCCCGGCTACGTCGGCTACGACGAGGGCGGGCAGCTGACCGAGAAGGTGCGTCGCCGGCCGTTCTCTGTGGTCCTCTTCGACGAGATCGAGAAGGCCCACCCGGACGTGTTCAACACGCTCCTCCAGATCCTGGAGGACGGGCGCCTCACCGACGGCCAGGGCCGGATCGTGGACTTCAAGAACACGGTCATCATCCTGACCACCAACCTCGGTACGCGCGACGTCGCCAAGGCGGTCTCGCTGGGCTTCCAGGCCTCTGAGGACTCCGAGTCGAACTACGACCGGATGAAGCAGAAGGTCAACGACGAGCTCAAGCAGCACTTCCGGCCCGAGTTCCTGAACCGGATCGACGACACCATCGTCTTCCACCAGCTGCGCGAGACCGAGATCCTCTCGATCGTCGACATCATGATCCAGCGCATCGAGACCCAGCTGCGCAACAAGGACATGGGCCTGGAGCTGACCGACAACGCGAAGAAGTACCTCGCGAAGAAGGGCTTCGACCCGGTGCTGGGCGCGCGGCCGCTGCGCCGCACGATCCAGCGCGACATCGAGGACAACCTGTCCGAGCGGATCCTGTTCAACGAGCTGACCCCGGGTCAGATCGTGGTCGTGGACTGCGAGGGCGACCCGGAGAACATCGACAAGTCCAAGCTCGTCTTCCGGGGCGCGGACCGGCCGGACGCCGTGCCGGACGCGGTTCCGGCGGACCTCGGCGGCACCGCCGCCACGGGCGCTGACGACGCCGCGTAGGTCAGGACAGTTCGAGGGCGACGGCCCCGGTAGGCGAAAGCCACCGGGGTCGTCGCCTTTCCATGCCCGCCCACCACGCCCTCCTCGCCCCAGCCCCGCCGTGGTCGATCATGAGGTTGACCGCACTCGGCGCCCGATTTGTCGCCGCCAACTTCATGATCAACGGGGCGAGCCGAGGGCGGGCGGAGGCGAGGTCGGGGTGGGGTGGGTGGGGTGGGTGGGGGGCGTCAGGGGAGGGGGACGGCGGGGCCGTCGCCGGCCAGGCGGAAGGACTCCTCGCCCACCGGTTCCACCAGGCCGTCGGTCACCAGGCCGGCCAGCGCACGTGCCCGCTGCACGTCGTCGTGCCAGACCTGGTCCAGCCGCTGGTGCGGCACCGGGCCGGTGGACTCCCGTAGCACCGCGAGCAGCAGTCCGCGTACCTGACGGTCGGTGCCGGCGTAGCGCTGCGGCCGTCGGGTCGGCCCCACCGGGGCGGCCTGGCCGGAGGCCCGCCAGGCGCAGCTCGACTCGACCGGGCAGATCGCGCAGCGCGGCGCGCGGGCGGTGCAGACGACGGCACCGAGTTCCATGAACGCGGCGCTGGCGAGCGCGGCGGCGGCCGGCTCGACCGGCAGCAGTTCCTCGGTGGCGACCAGGTCGGCGGGACGGGTGGTGGGGCCGGCGTCGGGTTCACCGGCGATCGCCCGGCACACCACGCGCCGGACGTTGGTGTCGACCACCGGGTGCCGCTGCCCGTACGCGAACGCGGCGACCGCGCGGGCCGTGTACGTGCCGACACCGGGTAGCGCCAGCAGTTGGTCGAGCCGGTCGGGCACCACGCCGCCGTGGCGCTCCACGATCGCCACCGCGCACTCGCGCAGGCGTACCGCCCGGCGGGGGTAGCCGAGCCGCCCCCACATCCGGATCGCCTCGGCCGGGGTGTCCTCGGCGAGCGCGCGCGGCTCGGGCCAGCGGGCCAGCCACGCCTCCCAGGCGGGCACCACGCGGACCACAGGGGTCTGCTGGAGCATGACCTCGCTGACCAGGATCGCCCAGGCGCCGATGCCCGGCTTGCGCCAGGGCAGGTCGCGGGCGTTGCGCTCGTACCACCGGCTGACCTGGGTGGCGAATGTGGGATCGGACATCGCGTCGCCGATCATGTCACGGCTGTCTTTCCCGCAGGTTGGGCGGGCCGGGTGGCCGGGCGCGATCGATCATGGACGACGGGGCAGAATGTCCGAATGAACGAGCTCGCGATCACCGTCATCGGCCGGGACCGGCCGGGCATCGTGGCCGACGTCGCGGAGGTCCTCGCCCGGCTCGGCGCGAACCTCACCGACTCGACGATGACCCGGCTGCGGGGACACTTCGCGATGACCCTGATCTGCGTGGGCCCGGCCGCCGCCGACGTCGAGGCCGCGCTGGCCCCGCTCGCCGCCGACGGGCACCTGCTGGCGACCGTACGCGAGGTGACGCCCGACGGCGGCAGCGAGCCCACCGGGGAGCCGTACGTGCTCGCGGTGCACGGCGCCGACCGGATGGGCATCGTCGCGGCGATGACCCGGGTGCTCACCGACGCGGGCGGGAACGTGACCGACCTGAGCACCCGGCTGACCGGTTCGCTGTATGTGGTGGTCGCCGAGGTCGAGCTGCCGCCGGGCGTGTCGGACGAGGTGGCCGGACGGCTCACCCGGGTCGCCGCGGAGCTGGGCGTGGGGGTCAGCCTCCGCCCGGCGGACACGGATCTGCTGTGACCGGGCCGGAGTACGCGGGCCTGGGCGGCTGGACCCCGGAGAAGCTCGGCATCCCCGGCGCGGTACGACCGGTGGTCACCGCCCCGGAGCCGGTGCTGAGCCGACCCGGCCCGGAGGTCGACCCGACGTCTGCCGAGGTGGTGCGCCTCGCCGCCGACCTGGTGGCCACCATGCGCGTCTCGCCCGGTTGCGTGGGCCTGGCGGCGCCGCAGGTCGGGGTGAGCGCGCAGGTGTTCGCGGTGGACGTGACGGGGCATCCGAAGGCGGTCACCGTGCACGGCACGTTCGTGCTCTGCAACGCCCGCGTGGTGGAGGCGTCCCGGTGGAAGGCCGGCCGGGAGGGCTGCATGTCGGTGCCGGACCTGACCGGCGACGTGAAGCGGGCCAGCCGCCTGGTGGTGGAGGGCGCGCTTCCCGGCAGCGGCGAGCCGGTCCGGCTGGTGACCGACGGCTTCGAGGCGCGGGCGCTCCAGCACGAGATCGACCACTGCGCCGGGCTGCTCTTCCTCGACCGGGTGGCCGGCGCGCACGCGATCTACCAGCGCAAGGTCTACCTCTGACGGTGGCCGTCGGAATCCAGTGTGGACGAGCGTGGCCGTACGGCGGCGGGTCCTCGGCGCGTCGGATCGGCGAGCCGTGCGCCGCGCGGCTACGGTAGGCGCATCATGCGTCTGACGGTCGGCCCCCTGCCCCCTGCCGTGTACTGGCGGCGTCGTGCCGTCGTGCTCGGAGCGGGGCTGCTCTTCCTGATTGTCCTGTTGTATTCGTGCACCGGTACGGACCGCAACACCGGCGCGCCGGGCACTGACCCGTCGCCGACCGGTTCCGCCGGGGCGCAGCCCGACCCGTCCGGCTCGGTGCTGACCCCGCAGTCGGGCAGCCCGTCACCGACGGCGGGTGACGCCGGTGGCGGTGGCGCGAACAACGGCGGCGGCACCGGGCCGGGCGGTACCGGCGACGGCGGCGGGAACACCGGCGGGGGTGGGAACGACGGGGGCGGCACCGGCAACGGCGGCGCGACCGGTCAGCCGGTCTCCGACGACGGCACCTGCACCGACTCCGAGCTTCTGGTGACGCCGGTGGCGGTCCCCGCCACCGCCCAGCGGGGCACTGTGGTCACGCTGCGCCTCAAGGTCAAGAACGTGTCGAACCGTACGTGCAGCCGGGACGTCGGCGCCGACCTTCAGGAGCTGTACGTCAAGTCGGGCGCGGAGAAGGTCTGGTCGTCGGACACCTGCGGCACCGGCAAGGGCTCGGACGTGCAGTCGTTCACGCCGAACTTCGAGCGCTCCTACGAGCTGGGCTGGAACGGCCGGCTGGACAACAAGTGCGCGAACGGCCTGGCGAACGGTGAGTTCGCCGCGATCGGCGCGTACCAGGTGTTCGCCCGGGTCGGCACCAAGATCAGCGAGCCGGTGAAGCTGACCGTCACCGGCTGAGCGGCCGGTCAGACGTACCGTTCGAGGATGCTGGCCTCGGCGAGCCGGGACAGGCCCTCGCGGACGCCGCGGGCGCGGGCGTCGCCCACGCCCTCGACCGCCTGGAGGTCTTCCACCGTCGCGCCGAGCAGCCGCTGGAGGCTGCCGAAGTGCACCACCAGCCGGTCGACCACGGCGACAGGCAGCCGGGGCACCTTCGCCAGCAGGCGGAACCCGCGCGGGCTGACCGCCGCGTCGAGCGCGTCGGAGGCGGACGGGTAGCCGATCGCCTTCGCCACCGCCACGAGGTCGATGAGCTCGGTGGCGCTGAGCAGGTCGAGTTCGACGAGCGCCTCGTCGAGCGTGCGCGACTTGCGGCCGGTCGGCAGGTAGTCGCGGATGACCAGGGTGCGGTCGGCGTCCACGCCGGCCATCAGCTCGTCGAGCTGAAGGGCCAGCAGGCGGCCGTCGGTGCCCAGCTCCACCACGTAGCCGGCGATCTCGTCGGCGATCCGGCGGACCATCTCCAGCCGCTGCACCACCGCCACCGCGTCGCGGACGGTGACCAGATCCTCGATCTCCAGCGCGGAGAGCGTGCCGGAGACCTCGTCCAGCCGCAGCTTGTAGCGCTCAAGCGTGGCGAGCGCCTGGTTGGCGCGGGACAGGATGGCCGCCGAGTCGTCCAGCACGTGCCGCTGGCCGTTGACGTAGAGGCTGATGATCCGCATCGACTGGCTGACCGAGATGACCGGGTAACCGGTCTGCCGGGCCACCCGCTCGGCGGTGCGGTGCCGGGTGCCGGACTCCTCCGTCGGGATGGACGGGTCGGGCATCAGGTGCGCGCCGGCCTGCACGATCCGGGTGCCGTCGCTGGACAGCACCACCGCGCCGTCCATCTTGCACAGCTCCCGGACCCGGGTGGCGGAGAACTCCACGTCCATCGGGAAGCCGCCGGTGCAGATCTGCTCGACCACCTTGTCGTAGCCGAGCACGATCAGCGCGCCGGTGCGGCCGCGCAGGATCCGCTCCAGGCCGTCCCGCAGGGCGGTGCCCGGAGCCATCAGGGCGAGGTTGGCGCGCAGCGGATCGGCGCCGGCCCCGCCGCCCACGCTTCCGTTGACGCTCACGCTGATGGCACGAGCGGGGTTGCCGGTCACGGCGCCGGTACGGGCGTGCGGCGTCGCCGTTGCGGGCTTTGTGGCATCGCGGTCGATCGGCACGGGCACAGTCTACGGACTGCCATGCGGTGGGTGCTCTCGTGGTTACTGTGATGTGTCACGATGCGCGGCTCGGGCGGGTCGGTGCGGCCTGCGTGGCCTGCCCGGAAACGCCCGGCGGATCCCACCGTGTCACTCCGCCGACGCGCGCGCGGCCGCCTGGAGGGCGGCCCGCACGTCAGTGACCTCGATCACGCGCATGTTCTCCGGCCCGGCGCCGCTGCTCTCCGGCCCGCACCCGGGCGGCACGAGGGCCAGCCGGAAGCCGAGCCGGGCGGCCTCGGCCAGCCGCCGGGGCACCGCGCCGACCCGACGGACCTCACCGGTGAGGCCCACCTCGCCGATGGCCACCAGGTGCGGGTTGAGCGCCAGGTTGAGCCCACCGGAGGCGACAGCGAGCGCCACCGCCAGGTCGGCCGCCGGCTCCACCACCCGGATGCCGCCGACGGTGGCGGCGAAGACCTCCCGGTCGTGCAGCGTGAGCCGCTCGGTGCGGCGCTGGAGCACCGCGAGGACCATCGCGAGGCGGGCGCTGTCGAGGCCGGAGACGGTACGCCGCGGTGAACCGGCCACGGTGGCCCCGATCAGTGCCTGCACCTCGGTCACCAGCGCCCGGCGCCCCTCCATCGCCACCGTCACGCAGGTGCCCGGCACCGGTTCGGAGTAGCGGGTCAGGAACAGGCCGGACGGGTCGGCCAGGCTGCTGATGCCGCCCTCGTGCATCTCGAAGCAGCCCACCTCGTCGGCCGCGCCGAAGCGGTTCTTCACGCCGCGCACCATGCGCAGCGAGGAGTGCTTGTCGCCCTCGAAGTGCAGCACCACGTCGACCAGGTGCTCCAGCACTCGGGGACCGGCCACCTGGCCGTCCTTGGTGACGTGCCCGACCAGCACGGTGGCGATGCCGCGCTCCTTCGCGACGGCGACCAGGGCGGCGGTGACCGCGCGGACCTGGGTGACGCCGCCGGGCACGCCCTCGGTGCCGGTGGTCGAGATGGTCTGCACCGAGTCGAGCACCAGCAGACCCGGCTTGACCGCGTCGAGGTGGCCGAGCACCGCCGACAGGTCGCTCTCGGCGGCCAGGTAGAGCTGGTCGTGCAGGGCGCCCATCCGCTCGGCGCGCAACCGCACCTGACTGACCGACTCCTCGCCGCTGACCACCAGCGACGGGCTCCCGGCACCGGCCGCCCACTGCTGGGCCACGTCGAGCAGCAGCGTCGACTTGCCCACGCCGGGCTCACCGGCGAGCAGCACCACCGCGCCGGGGACCAGGCCGCCGCCGAGCACCCGGTCGAGCTCGCTGACACCTGTGGGACGGGCCCGGGCGGGCGCGGCGCTGATCGTGGCGATCGGCCGGGCCGGCTCGGCGGGCATCCGTGAGCTGACCACCCGGCCGGAGACCAGCGGGCCGGTGACGGTGCACTCGACCACCGAACCCCACTCGCCGCACTCGGGGCACCGGCCCACCCACTTCGGGGGCTGGTGGCCGCAGGCGTCGCACTCGTAGGCCGGGCGGGGTTCGCGGGTGGCGGCGCGACCGCGGCCGGCGCCGGCACGGGAGGGGGTCGATCGGGGCGAGGTCACCACCGGACGCTAACCGGCCCGTACGACGAAAGCCCACCCGAAACGGCGACACCGCCGGCGTGGCGCTGGCCACGGCGGCGGTGCCGACGACAGAGGGAACGCGGTCAGTGGCCGCCCTCGACGCCGCTGTCCTCACCGACGTGCCGCGGCTCCACGATCTTCGACGGCGTGGCCTCCGGGGTCAGCGGGATGCCGATCGGCGCCGGGGTCGTGACGACCTTGCCGTCGCCGAAGTCGAAGGTCAGGTTGACCTGCTGGCCGACGAGCAGCTTCTCGTTCAGGCCGATGAGCTGGAGGAACCGCGGGTTGCCGGCGTTGAGCTGGGCGTAGCTGAGCGCCGGGATCTCGATCCGGGCCGGCTGGCCGGCGGGCGCGGACTCGCTCTCGCTCGGCGACGGGCTGGCCGACGGCGACTCGGACGTCTCCAGCGACTGGCTCGGCGACGCGCTCGGGTCGCTCGCGGTCGGCGAGGTGGTGACCGGCTCGGTGGGTGAGCCGGTCGGGGTGGCCGCGCCGCTCTCGCCCGCGCCGGAACCGGTGAGCACGATCTCCCGCGCGCTGTCGGTCGTGACCGTCACGGTCACCGGCTTCTCGCTGTCGTTGTAGATCACCACGTTGACCGGCGCGTTCGACCCCGCCTCGTAGCCCTTCGGGCCCGGGAACTGCACGTACAGCCCGCGCACCTTGAAGAGGTTGTCGGAGGTCTGGACGTTGACGCCCTGGACCGACGGGATCTTGTTGGCGGTCTCGGAAATCTGCCCGGCGCCGCACCCGGACAGCAGCAGGCTCGCCGCCGCCGCCGTGCCGGCCAGCAGCAGGGCCGGCCCCCGGGAACCCCTGATCGAGCGCGTCACGTCGGTCCTCCTCGTCACGATCCCCGCCCGGTCGACCACCGGGCACGGGGTGGCCATACCCGCGCAGACCGCGCTCCAGGGTAGTTGGAGCTGATCGAGGCCCGCACGCGGACCCGGCAATACCACCTCGGGAGGGACCGCTCAGACCACCCGGCCGCTCGTCACCAGCAGCACCACATCGATCAGCGCCACCACCAGCACCGCCCGGAAGGCGGTCGCCGAGCGTCCGGCGGTCGCGTGTCCCGCGTACCAGCCGACAGCCGGCACGGCCACGGCCGCGGCGACCGCCGACAGGCCGGTCCACGACGGCGGCCCGGGCGGGCCGAGGACCAGCGCGACGGTGGCCGCGAGCAGCAGCCCGGCGGCGGCCAGCCGGCTGCCCACCGGCCCGAGCCGGTGCGGCAGGCCGCGCACCCCGGTCCGGGCGTCGTCGGCCAGGTCCGGCAGCACGTTCGCGAAGTGCGCGCCGGCACCGAGCAGCGCGGCGGCGGCCACCAGCCAGGCCGGGGGCAGCGGCGAGCCGGGCAACGCCAGCACCACGAACGCGGGCAGCGCGCCGAACGAGACCGCGTAGGGCAGCACCGACACCGGCGTCGACTTCAGCGGCCGGTTGTAGAGCAGCGCGGAGACCAGGCCCAGCGTGGCGCAGGCCGCCGCGGCCGGGCCGCCGGCCAGCGCGAGCACCGGCACGGCGACGGCGGCCACCGCGGTGGCCCGGGCCAGCGCCGGCCGGGCGACCTCGCCGGTGGTCACCGGTTTGTCGGTACGCCCCACCGCCGCGTCCCGGTCGGCGTCGATGAGGTCGTTGCTCCACCCGACGGCGAGCTGGCTGGCCAGCACCGTCAACGCCACCGCGGCGACGCCCGCCGCGGAGTGCCCGACACCGGCGGCGAGCAGCGCGGCGACCACTGTGACCGCCGCCGCGGGCTCCGGATGGCTCGCCCTGACCAGCCCTAACACCCGTGTCGACATAAGGGAAGTCTGGTCGTTACCGGGCAGTCGTGCCACGCTCGACGCATGCCCGACGCGTCGCCGGTGTCCACTCCGTACCGGGTGCTGCCGCCGAACGACCCCCGGCAGTACGACGACCTGGCCGGCGAGTGGTGGCGGCCGGACGGCGCGTTCGCGATGCTGCACTGGCTGGCCCGGGCCCGGGCGGCGCTCGTGCCGGCGGCGTCCACGCCGGACGACCTGCTCGTCGACCTGGGCTGCGGCGCCGGGCTGCTGGCGCCGCACCTGGCCGGCAAGGGCTACCGCCACGTCGGGGTCGACCTGACCCGCTCCGCGCTCGACCAGGCTGCCACGCACGGCGTGACGGTGGTCCAGGCCGACGCGACGGCGGTGCCGCTGACGGACGGTTGCGCGGCGGTGGTCTCCGCCGGGGAACTGCTGGAACACGTGCCGGACTGGCGGCGGGCCGTCGCCGAGGCGTGCCGGCTGCTGCGCCCGGGTGGCCTGCTGGTGCTGGACACGCTCAACGACACGCTGCTGGCCCGGCTGGTCGCGGTGGAGCTGGGCGAACGGCTGCCCACGGTGCCGCGCGGCATCCACGACCCGCGGTTGTTCGTCGACGCCCGCGCGCTGGTCGCCGAGTGCGCCCTGCACGGCGTGTCGCTGACGGTGCGCGGGGTCCGCCCAGAGCTGGGCGGCACGCTGGCCTGGCTGCTGCGCCGCATGCGCGGCGGCGCCGACCGTCCGGGCAGGACCGAACCGCGCATCGTGCCGACCCGGTCGACCGCCGTGCTGTACCAGGGCTGGGGGCGCCGGGGCGGGTAGCCGGGGCCACCCGGGGTAAAGGACGCCGAGAAGGGGGCGACATGACTGTGCACGCGCTGGAGGCGGCCCGCCGGTTGGCGCCGCGACTGGCCGCCCGCGCGGCCGAGCACGACCGCGACGGCTCGTTCCCCGTGGACGACTTCGCGGACCTGCGGGCGGCAGGGTTGTTCGGCCTGATGGTGCCCCCCGAGCTGGGCGGTACGGGCGCGAGCTTCGCCGAGTACGCCGCCGTCGCCACCGAACTGGCCCGGGGCAACGGCGCCACCGCGCTGGTGTTCAACATGCACGCCTCGGTCACCGGCGCGCTGGGCGCGGTCACCGAGGAACTGGCCGAGGCGCTCGGCGTACCGGAGGAGGCGCTGGCGGCGCGGGACCGGCTGCTGCGCGCGGCGGCGGACGGCGCCTGGTACGCGGTGGCGATGAGCGAACGCGGCGCCGGCGCCCGGTTGTCGCAGCTCAGCACCGTCTACGAGCCGGTCGACGGCGGCTGGCACATCAAGGGCAGCAAGACGTTCTGCTCCGGTGCCGGCCACCCGGACGGCTATCTGGTGGCCGCCCGCAGCGCCGCCGACCAGTCCGTCGTGTCGCAGTTCCTGGTCCCGGCCGGGGACGGGATCACCGTCGAGCCCACCTGGGACTCGCTCGGCATGCGGGCCACCTCCTCGCACGACGTGCACCTGGACGTGACGGTCCCGGCCGACCGGCTGCTCGGCGGCGTCGAAGGGCTGGCCCTGGTCGTCGCCCAGCTCATGCCGCACTGGCTGGTGGCGAGCTACGCGGCGGTCTACGTCGGCGTGGCCCGGGCCGCCGTCGACGCCGCGGCCGAGCACCTCAACGCCCGCAACCTCGCCGGGCTGCCCGCGGTGCGGGCCCGCCTGGGCCGGGCCGACGCGGCCACCGCCGCCGCCGCACTGGCGGTCGCCGAGGCGGCCCGCCGGGTCGACGAGGCGCCCGGCGACGCCGAGACGAACCGCTGGGTGTGGCGGGCCAAGCTGCTGGCCGGCACCACAGCCGCCGAGGTGGCCGCCTCGATGCTGGAGGCGGCGGGTACGTCGGCGACCCGGCGCGGGCATCCGCTGGAGCGCCTCTACCGGGACGCCCGCTGCGGCTCGCTGCATCCGGCCACGTCCGACGTGTGCGCCGACTGGCTCGGCATCGCCGCGCTGGGCGGCGACCCGGACCGGGACAGCGCGCTCCCTCGTTGGTGAGCGCGAGGAGTCAGTGAAGGGCGAGGGGTGGGGGACGTGGGCATACCGGTGATCGCGGGTCTGGGTACGGCGCAACCGCCGGCCGCGATGCAGGACGAACTGTGGACGGGTTTCTTCGCGAAGCACTTCCAGGGGAACACCAGGGCGCTGGCCGAGCGGATCTTCGCGAACTCGGGCGTCACCCGGCGGCAGGCGGCGGTCAACCCGCTGCTGGAGGACGTCTCGGAGTGGCCGACCGAGCGCCGGATGCGCCGCTACCAGGTCGAGGCGCTGCCGCTTGGTAAGGAGGCGGTCAGCCGGGCACTCACCGCCGCCGGTCTGGACGCCTCCGACATCGGGCTGTTCATCGTCTGCTCCTGCACCGGGTACGCCACCCCGGGGCTGGACATCCTGCTCGCCCGGGATCTGGGCATGTCCCCGAGCACCCAGCGCATGTTCGTCGGGCACATGGGCTGCTACGCGGCCCTGCCCGGGCTGGGCGCGGCGAGCGACTTCGTCACCGCCCGCGGGCGGCCCGCGCTGCTGCTCTGCGCGGAGCTGACCAGCCTGCACATCCAGCCGCCGGGTGCCCGGGTGGACACCCAGCAGATCGTCTCCCACGCGCTGTTCTCGGACGCCGCGGTCGCCGCCGTGGTCGTCCCCGGCGGCCGGGGGTACGCGCTGCGCGAGGTCACCTCGGTCACCGACACCTCCACCGCCGACCACATGACCTGGGACGTCACCGACACCGGTTTCCGGATGGGGCTGTCGCCGAAGGTGCCGCAGGTGCTGTCCCGGCACGTGCGGACGCTGATCGACGAGCTGCTGGCGCGGCACGGGTGCGAGCGCTCCGACGTGGACGGCTGGGCGGTGCACCCGGGCGGGCCGCGGATCCTCAACGTGGTGGAGCGTGAGCTGGCCCTGCCGCCGGACGGCCTCGCCGCCTCCCGGGGCACGCTCGCCGAGCACGGCAACTGCTCGTCCCCGACCGTACTGCTGATCCTGGACCGGCTGTGGCGTACGGAGCCGTCGCCGCCGCGCTGGGTGGTGATGCTCGCGTTCGGACCGGGCCTGACGCTCTACGCGGTGCTGCTGGAACGGGTGGGCTGACGGCTCGCCCCGCCCGGGCCGCGCGGATACGCTGCCGTCATGGCCTCCGACGAGCGGGACGGGCGGGTACCGCTGACCGTCCTGACCGTTCTGGCACTGGCGGCCGGCGCGGCCTGGTGGCGGGCGGCGGCACCGGAGCCGGGTGCGGCCACTGCCGTGCCCGCGCCGCCCGCGAGCGCCGAACCGATCGCCCGCACCTGGCGGGTCGACCCGTCGACAGGCGACGCCTGGCCGGCACGGCCGGGACGCGACCCGACGCCCCTGGCACTCCGTGCGCCGGCCACGGCACCGGACCGGTCGGTGGTGATCCGGGTCGAGGACGACGGCACCTCGCGTGTGCTCCAGGTGTCGCACGTGGTGTGGCGGGAGACGTCCGACCTGACGCCGGACAGGCCACCCGTGGTACGGCAGGTGAATCCCTCGCGGGGCGACGACTACCGCCTCACGGTGAGCTGTTCCGGGGACGGGGCGGTCGCCGTCCAGCTCTCCGGTACCGGGTCCGGCGACGCGCGCCGGTTCCTCCGGTGCGGCGGGCGACTGGAGCTGCCCTTGCTGGGCGACACCGGCGCGCCGGTGCTGGTGCGGTTCACCGGTGTACGCGGCCGGGCCGAGCTGGACGCCCGGCTCGAAGCGCTCTACTGACCGCTGGAGCGCGCCGGGCGCCGGCGGCTCGCCGCGTCCCCGGGCCGGCAGCTCAGCGCCCTGGGCGGCGCTCTCGAGCCCGCCTGTCAGCCGCCCAGCCGGGCCAGGTCGGCGCCGTAGTCCGACAGCGGGCCCAGCTCCGGCACCACCCGGACCAGCGAGCCCTGCCGGTCCACGAGCAGCGCGGCGGCGGTGCCGGGATGGGCGGACAGGTGCAGGTAGGAGCGCAGGCCGCCGGCCGGGTCGCCGAGCGGGCGTACCCCGGGGACGCTCGCGGGCCCGGCGCTGCGGCCCTCGGTCACGGTGACCACCGTGACGCCGGGCGGCGCGGCGCGCGCTGCGGTGCCGACCTGCTCGGCGCAGGCGCAGGCGTCGACCAGGATGATCATGGCAGGTAGCAGGCTGCGTAGCGGTACCGGCGTGTCGTCCGCGCCGACCAGGTCCAGCGCGGGCAGTGGGCCGACCGGTTGCGGTGCGGTGGTGGAGCGGGGGAGCACCGTCGGCGCGCCGGACCGCGTGGTGGTGCGCGGCCAGGTGACGGCGGCCAGCCCGGCGAGTGTGACGAGCATCGACACGAGCAGGATCAGCGCCGGCAGCCCGAGGCGGGCCGGAACCGCACGCCGGCCGGAGCCCTGCCGCGCGCGGCGCAGCTCCCGGCGGACCTGCCGGGCCTCGTCGGCGAGCGCCGAGGCGTCGTCCGGGACGACCACCCGGCCCCACTCCGGAGGCAGGCCGGGCAGCCCGTCCGGCGGCCCCTGGCCGTCAGCGTCAGGCACGCCCATCGGACCCCCAGGAACGTCTCGGTGAGCGGACGTCACGTCCCTCACCAGCGTCCCGCACCGACCGCCGTAACGCCACACCTGGGCGCGGACGGAGTTGCGGAGCTACCATGGAAGGAGCGCATTGCCCTAGATCTGGACGCTCCCGTCACCCCTTACCGGGTTGTCACATGTTCCTCACGGAGCGTGTCGAAACCATCGGTTTGACCGCCTGTCAAGCTGAAGAAATACCTCTCACAGGGCCCCTGAGCTGCGCCAACGGTCAGGACAGCGGTGAGACATCGGTGCCTGAGCGTGTTACCCTAGACACAGCGAAAGGGGTTTCGAACCTATGGTTTTCAGTGTCGGCGAGACCGTTGTTTACCCCCACCACGGGGCCGCACTCATCGAGGCAATCGAGACTCGGGTCATCAAGGGCGAGCCCAAGCAATACCTCGTCCTGAGGGTCGCACAGGGTGACCTGACGGTCCGGGTTCCCGCCGAGAACGCCGAGATCGTGGGTGTGCGCGAGGTGGTTGGCGAAGAGGGCCTGGGCAAGGTCTTCGACGTGCTCCGTGCACCACACACCGAGGAGCCGACCAACTGGTCGCGGCGTTACAAGGCGAATCTGGAGAAGCTGGCCTCCGGAAACCCGCTGAAGGTGGCCGAGGTCGTCCGCGACCTGTGGCGCCGGGAGCGGGAGCGGGGCCTCTCGGCGGGCGAGAAGCGGATGCTCGCCAAGGCTCGTGACATCCTCGTCGGCGAGGTCGCGCTGGCGGAGAAGAGCACCAAGGACGAGGCCGAGACGCTGCTCGACAAGGTGCTGACCGAGGCCTGATCCACGCCTCTGCCTCTACCCACCCCGCAGCGAACGAATCCGAGGACCGCGACGTGACCGCGCAGCTCAATCCGCGCGGTGACGTCGCGGTCCTCGTTCCTGCGGCGGGTGCCGGGGTACGCCTCGGACCCGGCGCCCCGAAGGCGCTCCGGCTGCTCGCCGGTGAGCCGCTGCTCGTACACGCGGTCCGCCGGATCGCCGCCGCACCCTCCGTGCACACGATCGTGGTAGCCGCGCCGGCGACCGAGGTCGAGGCGGTACGCGCGATGCTCGCCCCCGTGGCCCCGGTGACTGTGGTGCCCGGTGGCGCCGAACGCCAGGAGTCGGTGGCGGCGGCGCTCGCAGCGGTTCCCACCGGTCCGGAGATCGTCCTGGTGCACGACGCGGCCCGCGCGCTCACCCCGCCCCACCTGGTCGAGTCGGTGGCCGCGGCGGTCCGCGACGGGCACGACGCGGTGATCCCGGTACTGCCGGTGGTCGACACGATCAAGGAGGTCGACGCGACCGAGCGGGTGCTCGGCACCGTCGACAGGTCCGCGTTGCGGGCGGTGCAGACGCCGCAGGGCTTCCGCCGGTCGGTGCTGATCGCGGCCCACCGGTCGGCGGGTGACGCGCTGACCGACGACGCCGGCCTGGTCGAGAAGCAGGGGATCCCGGTGACCTGCGTACCCGGCTCCGAGCTGGCCCTGAAGATCACCCGCCCGTTCGACCTCGCCTTAGCCGAACACCTCCTGACCACAGGCGCATAGCGGCGCCCGCGCGGCACGCGGGCTTCGAGATCTTGGTACGAACTGCCCCCATGGGGGCTGTTCAGTCCCATGACATCTGTCAGCGTTGAAGTCCCGATACATGTGTCACGTGGTAGGGATCTTGGGTCGGGTGGTATGTGCTGCCGGGCATGGCTTCTCGGCGGCATGTTATGAACCTGCTGGACGCGCTGCTGGCGGCGGGGGTTCGGGTGAACGCGGCCGAGTTCGCGCGTGAGCACGGGGTGTCGGTGCGCACGGTGTACCGGCACCGCGCACGTATCCGGGCCGAGGGTCAGTGGCAGGAACGATCCCGGCGGCCGCGTAGCAGTCCGCGGGTCACGCCGCCGGAGGTGGACGCGTGGATCTGCAAACTGCGCGCTGAACTGGGCCCGGACAACGGGGCTGACTTCATCCGAGACGCGTTGGACGATGTGCGCCGGCGCACCGACGCGTCCTGGTCGGTGCCGTCACGCTCGACGGTCAACCGGGTGCTGGCCCGACATGACCTGCTCGTGGCTACTCCGGCTAAACGACCGCGTAGTTCGTGGCGGCGTTTCAGCTATGCCCGGCCCCGCGACTGCTATCAGATCGACGCCACCGAAGTGAAACTCGCCGACGGCCGCACTGTCGTCGTCTTCGACGTCCTGGACGACTGCACCCGCACCCTGGTCGCCTGCCACGCCGCCGCCGCGGAGACCGCCCGAGCCGCGATCACCGCGATCAGACAGGCGTTCACCGCCTACGGCGTGCCGGCCATCGTGCTCAGCGACAACGGCATCGCGTTCACCAGCCGCCGGACCCGACCCGGATCAATCTCCACCTTCGTGCAGACCCTGATCGACCACGGCGCCCGCCCGATCAACTCCAGCCCCTACCACCCACAAACCTGCGGCAAGGTCGAACGCCACCACCAAACCCTCAAAAAATGGCTGAGCACCCAACCCCCACCACAGACCCTCACCGCCCTGCAAGCACTCCTGGACACCTACCGCCGCTACTACAACACCCAACGCCGCCACAGCGCCCTACCCCACCGCACCACACCCGCCCACGCCTGGACCCACGCACCCACCCTCGGCGGACCCACCAGCCCACCCCTGCAAACCGACGCCACCCTGCACCACTGCCCCGTGGCCAGCAACGGCGCCATCGCCGTCGCCGGACACCGCACCAGCGTCGGCACCACCCACGCCGGCACCACCGTCACCGCCATCCGCGACAACAACCACGTCACCATCTACCACCCCGACGGCCAACCCATCGGCTACCTCCACCTCAACCCCGACAAGAACTACATCCCCCTCACCCCCACCCCCACGATCCACAACCCCTGACACATCTATCGGGACTTCCCGTTGACACATGTCCCGGGACATGACACCCCCATGGGGGCCGTTTCCTACCAAGATTTACTCGGATCCCGGGATCTGGAACGTGGATCCCACTTTCGGTTGATGGTTGATCGGCGCGCTGGGCGCGTCCGTGTTCGAGAGCTGGGCGGCGTCGGTCAGAGCGACGCTCCACTCGTACAGCCCACAGGCTTGCTTCGTGGCCACGGCGGTAGCCATCTGGAGACGTGCGATCTTCTGCCGCGCCGACCGTAAGACGGAGCCCCAGGCGCTTGCACGAGGCAGAGGCGACACTGGGGCGTACGGCAACCGAAGCTAACCACAGCCCGGGCGGCCGTCAAGGCGCGACGCGTACCCTCTGGTCATGATCGTTCCTCGGGTGGCTGTCGGCACCGACGTGCACGCGTTCGCGGCCGGGCGGCCCTGCTGGGTCGCGGGGCTGCACTGGCCGGACCAGGACGGCCTGGCCGGTCACTCCGACGCCGACGTGGCGGCGCACGCCGCCTGCAACGCCCTGCTCTCCGCCGCCGGTCTCGGTGACCTGGGCGCGAACTTCGGCGTGGACCAGCCGGAGTGGGCCGGTGCCTCCGGGGTGGCGCTGCTGACCGAGAGCGCACGCCGGGTACGGGCGGCGGGCTTCCAGATCGGCAACGTGTCGGTGCAGGTCGTCGGCAACCGCCCCAAGATCGGGCCGCGCCGGGAGGAGGCGCAGCGGGTGCTCTCCGAGGCGGTGGGCGCACCGGTGACCGTCTCCGCCGCCACCACCGACGGGCTGGGCTTCACCGGACGCGGGGAAGGGCTGGCCGGGATCGCGGTGGCCCTGATCTACGAGACTCCGGGCGACTGACGCGGTGACCGGGGACGCCGGGCACCGCGTCACCTGATCAGTCGACGTCGGTGCAGACGTTGTGAGTAGTGCCGTGGAGCATCGTGATGGTCTTGTCGAAGGTGGGGGAGAACTCCACCCGGAACCGGCCGTCGACGATCCACAGCCCCTTCGGCAGCGTGCCGGCGTTCTCGCGGAAGCCGAGCAGCACCGGCCCGGTCACGTACCAGGTCATCGAGCCGTCCGTGCGGTAGACGACGAGGGCGGTGCCGCTCGCGTCCGCCGTCGAGGTGGCGCCGGTCTCCAGGTTCGTCACCCGGTTGAGCAGAGCGCCGGTGAACAACTCCCGCTTCGGCGCGCCGTCCGGGTAGGTCTCGATCGTCAGCTTCCGCACCTCGTCCACGATCGGCTCGACCCGTACCGCGAACTCGCATCGCGCGCCGGCGGGCATCTCGAACGGCGCCTGGGGCGCCGGCTCCCAGGCACCCGGGGCGGGATGCCGCTCCGGCGCGGCGGACGCCGACCCTGGCAGGGCAGCGACCACCGCCACCACGACGCTCGCCACCGCGATACTCGTCCTGAATCGCATGTTCCACTCCATCCCTCGCTGGTCCGGGCGGCGAGCATCGCCGGGCCCGCTCACCACCGGCTCACCGCGTCGAGCGGCAGGCGTCGCGCGGGCGGACCCGTCCGGCCGGGTTCCTCACCACGCGATCACCGTCGGGCGACAACCCCCGGCCGGTACCTGGTCGTCCTGTTCGGTATGGAGTTCCGCCTGCTCGGGCCGTTCGAGGCCCGCCACGACGACCGGCCGGTCGAGGTCGGCAGCCGGCGCCAGGAGCGTTGCCTGCTCGGGGTGCTGCTGCTCGACGTGGGCCGGGTGGTGCCGACCGGCCGCCTCATCGACCTGCTCTGGAACGGCCGGCCGCCGCCCACCGCCCGCAGCGCGGTGCAGACGTACATCGGGCGGCTGCGGGGCTCGCTCAACCCGTACGGGGTGCGGATCAGCACCCGGGGCGAGGGCTACGTGGTGGAGGAGGACGGGCACCGGGTCGACGTCGACGAGTTCGCCGACCTGGTCCGGGCGGCCGGGCGGACCGCCGATCCCGCCGAGCGGGTGCGGTCGCTCGACCGGGCGCTCGCCCTGTGGCGCGGGCCGTTGCTCGCCGACGCGGCGGACGACGAGCTGCGGGACCGGCTGCACGGCACGGTCGAGGAACTTCGCCTCGTCGCCGCGGAACTACGGGCCGAGGCGCAGCTCGCGCTGGGCCGGCACACGCGGGCCATCGCCGACCTGATGCCGCTGGCCGCCCAGCACCCGACGCGGGAACACCTCGTGGCGGTCCTGATGACCGCCCTGTACCGGGGCGACCGGCGGGCCGACGCGCTGCGCCTCTACCGCGCCACCCGGGACCTGCTCGCGGCCGACTTCGGCGTCGAGCCGGGGCCCCGGCTCCGGGAGGTGCAGCGCCGGGTGCTCGCGGGCGACGACCGGCTGGACCGGGTCGCCCGGCCGATGCACGAGATCCGGGTCGGCGACGAGAGCCTGCCGTGGAGCGTGGGCGGCCACCCGGCCCTGGACTTCTGCAACACCCTCGCCGGGTGGGGGCACGAGCCGCCGTTGCCCGGCGCCGAGTGGCTGCGCGGCTACCGCACCCTCGCCGTCTGGGCCGGCCACGTCGGGCTGGTGGACGAGGTCTCGACGAACCGCCTGCTGCACCTCGCGCGCCGTGACCCGGCAGCGGCGGAGGCGGTGCTCGACGAGGCCCGGACGCTCCGCGCCGCGCTCTACGCCAGCCTGGTCGGCCCGGACGACGGCCCGGCCTTCGAGACCGTCGCGCGGGCCGCCGAGGCCGCCGCCCGTACGCTCGTCTTCCGGCGCGAGGCGGACGGACGCGGCAGGTGGTGGCCGGACCTGGCGGCCGGGCTACGGCTGCCGGTGCACGCCGCCGCGTTCAGCGGCGCGCAGCTCCTCGCCGATCCGGCCCGGTTCACGGTGCGGGTCTGCCCGGACCGGCGGTGCGGGTGGTTGTTCCTGGACGAGAGCGGGCTGCGCCGGTGGTGCAGTCTGGGGACGTGCGGCGGCCGGGCGGGCGCGTCCTGCCGGAGTGCCTGACGCCGGGCACCCTCGGCGCGCTGTGGGTCCGGGCGGATACGCTCGCCGGGATGCCGAGTGACGCCGCCCCTGACCAGTCCGCCGCCGACGGTTACCTGCAACGCGCCCACCTGCTCGCCGAGCTGGGACGCTACGACGAGGGGATCGGCGAACTCACCGCGCTGATCGCGACCGAGCCGGCGCACGTGCCCGCGTTGACCATGCTGGCCCGGATGCACCTGGCCGCCGACCGCCCGGCCGAGGCGCTCGCCGCCGCGGAGGCCGCCGTGGCCGCCGCCGGCGGCCCGTCCGTCCCTGAACCGCCCGCCGTCGGGACTCCGGACGCGGAGACGCCCACCAGCGACATGCCTGGCGCCGTGCCACCCGCCGCCGGGGAGGTCGTGCCGGCGCTCGTGGCGCGGGGGTTCGCACTCCTCGACCTGGAACGCTGGAAGGAGGCGGCGGCGACCGCCGACGAGATCCTGGCGCGTGCGCCGGGTGACGCGTACGCGCAGCGCAGTGCCGCCGCCGTCCTCTCCGCGTCGCGCAACGGGCAGGCGGCGCTGGACGCGGCGTGGCGCGGGGTGGAGCTGGCCCAGGACGAGCCGGAGGCGCACCTGGTGCTCGGCCTGGTCGCGGTGCGGTTGCAGCTGTTCGACCTGGCCGAGCGGGCCTACCGGGAGGCGCTGCGGCTGGACCCGGAGCTGGGTGACGCGGGGCAGGACGTGGGCGTGGCCCGGCTGGAACGCCGCCGGTACGCCGAGACGCTGGAGCACCTGACCGCGCTGGCGGACCTGCCGGTGGCGCGCCCCGACCCGGTGCGGACGGTAAACGACGGCGTCCGGCGGCTCCTGCTGTCGGTGGCCGGCTGGTCGCTGCTCGCGAGCGTGCTGGTCGCCGCGCTGGCCTCGGCCTCGTCCGGCGCGTCCCGGCTGTTCGCGGTGCTGGCGGTGGCCGGGACGGCGGTGCTGCTGCGGCGCCCGGCGACGTGGCGGCCCGGCCTGCGGGAGGCGATGTCACGCGGCCTGGTCGTGCCGGTCTACGCGGCCGCCGCCGCGGTGGTGCTGCTGCTCGTGTACGCGCTGGTCGGCGGTCCGTTCCCGCTGGTCGGGGCGATCACCGCGTCGGTGGTGGCCGGAGTCACCGCGTTCGTTCGCCGGTGAGAGGGTAGGAGGACCGGAAACACCGGCTGAAGGAAGCGGGAATCAGTGCTCACCGTCAACGCCTACGCGGCGACGTCCGCGACCGATCCGCTCGCCCCGACCACCATCGAGCGGCGCGATCTCGGACCGGACGACGTTCTCATCGACATCAGGTTCTCCGGCATCTGCCACTCCGACATCCACACCGCGCGCAGCGAGTGGGGCCCGACCCGCTACCCGATCGTGGTGGGTCACGAGATCGCGGGCGTGGTACGTGAGGTCGGCTCGGCGGTCACGAAGTTCGCCGTCGGCGACCGGGTCGGCGTCGGCTGCCTCGTCGACTCCTGCCGGGAGTGCGACAACTGCCGCAAGGGGCTGGAGCAGTACTGCCTGAAGGGCAGCACCGGCACGTACGGCGGGGTGGGCCGGGACGGCGAGCCGACCCAGGGCGGCTACTCGCAGGCCATCGTGGTCACCGAGGACTTCGTGCTGCGCATCCCGGACGGCATCGAGCTGGACGCCGCCGCGCCGCTGCTCTGCGCCGGCATCACCACGTACTCGCCGCTGCGGCACTGGAACGCCGGGCCGGGCCGCCGGGTGGCGGTGATCGGCATGGGCGGTCTCGGTCACATGGCCGTGAAGCTGGCCCACGCGATGGGCGCCGAGGTGACGGTGCTGTCGCAGTCGCTGAAGAAGCGGGAGGACGGGCTGCGGCTCGGCGCCGACCACTACTACGCGACAGCCGACGAGGACACGTTCACCGAGCTGGCCGGCTCGTTCGACCTGATCATCAACACGGTGAGCGCGACCCTCGACATGGACGCGTACCTGCGGCTGCTCGCGGTGGACGGGACGCTCGTCAACGTGGGCGCCCCGGAGAAGCCGCTGTCGGTGCACGCGTTCTCGCTGATCCCGGCCCGGCGGTCGTTCGCCGGGTCGAACATCGGCGGCATCGCGGAGACCCAGGAGATGCTCGACTTCTGCGCCGAGCACGGGCTGGGCGCCGAGATCGAGGTGATTCCGGCCGAGAAGATCAACGAGGCGTACGAGCGGGTGCTCGCCTCCGACGTGCGCTACCGCTTCGTCATCGACGCGTCCACGTTCTGACGACCGCGTGAGAAGGGGCCGCGTCCGTGCCGGGCGCGGCCCCTTCTCGCGTACGTCAGGACTTGCGCGCCCAGGTCCAGGCGTAGCCGTCGTCCTCGCAGGCGGCGGCCGCGTCGCAGAGGTCGAGCGGGCGGAACGTGTCCACCATGACCGCCAGCTCGTCGAAGAACTCCGCACCGATCGACCGCTCGGCCGCGCCCGGCTGCGGGCCGTGGGTGAAGCCGGACGGGTGCAGCGAGATCGAGCCCTGCTCGATGCCGGAGCCGCGCCGGGCCTCGTAGTTGCCGCCGGTATAGAACAGCATCTCGTCGGAGTCGACGTTGTGATGGTTGTACGGCACCGGGATGGCGGCCGGGTGGTAGTCCACCTTGCGCGGCACGAACGAGCAGATGACGAAGTTCGGGCCCTGGAACGTCTGGTGCACGGGCGGCGGCTGGTGGATCCGCCCGGTGATCGGTTCGAAGTCGTGGATGGAGAACGCCCACGGGTACATGTGCCCGTCCCAGCCGACCACGTCGAACGGGTGGTTCGCATAAACATGACGCGTCCATGCTGTGCCGCTGCCACCCGGGCCTGCGGCCCGAGACCGGTGCTTGACCAGCACCTCCACCTCCTCGCCGTCGACGAGCAGCGGGGTGTCCGGTCCCCGGACGTCGCGCTCGCAGTAGGGCGCGTGCTCCAGGAACTGGCCGCGTACGGAGAGGTAGCGCTTGGGCGGCCCGATGTGTCCGGACGCCTCGACGGCGAGCAGCCGGGTCGGTTCGTCGCCGGTGGGCACCAGGCGGTGGATGGTAGAGGTGGGGATGACGACGTAGTCGCCCGCTACCGCGTCGAGCACGCCGAACGGCGACTCGACCCGCATCGACCCGGCCTCCAGGTAGAGGCAGTGGTCGCCGGTGGCGTCGCGGAACAGCGGCGACGGCCGGTCGGCGAGCACGTACGCGATCCGTACGTCGTCGTTGGCGAGCAGGTACTGCCGGCCGAGCACCGGGTCCGCGCCGGTGCCGTCGAGCTTGTGGGTGCGCAGGTGGCGCGGCTTGAGCGGCAGGTTCGGCACGCGGGTGACTGTGGGCGGGGCGTACTCCTGCGCGGCGAGGATCGCGGTCGGCGCGTGCCGGTGGTAGAGCAGCGACGAGTCGGAGGAGAAGCCCTCCTGGCCGACCAGTTCCTCCGCGTAGAGCGTGCCGTCGGGCTGGCGGAACTGGGTGTGGCGCTTGCGCGGCACGTCGCCGACGCTGCGGTAGTACGGCATCTCGCCTCCCGATATGTCCCGTTCTCCGGCCGGTGGCGTCCGATAATCGGACGCTGTTGTCCGTTCCTCGTAGCGTCCCGTACATTCTTGTCTCGTGTCAACGCAGGTGCCCCGCCTCCTCTCCGGCCTGGTGGACGACGCCGCGGTCTTCCCGCCCGGCAACGCCCCGCTGCCCGACGCGGTGACCGCGCACCGCATCCACCGCACCGCCTGGTACGCGGACATGGTCGGCCCGCTGCTGCTGCCCGCCTCGGAGATCCAGCGCGGATCGCTGAGCGGCCTGGTGGACCCGGCCGAGGGCCTGGTCATCGGGCTGATCGGCGACACCGGCCTGGACCAGCTCCCGCAGGCGCTGGACGCGCTCGCGCCCGACGGGGTGACCGCCCGGCAGATCGAGGCGCCGGTCGCCAAGCGCGGCGAGAACCCGCAACCCGGGCTGTCCGAGCTGATGACGCTCGCCGGCCGGCTCGACGGCACCCCCGTGTACGCGGAGATCCCGCTGACCTTCGGGCTGATGGGCGCGCTCGACACGCTCGCCGAGGCACGCGCCGCCGGGCTGCCGGTGGCCGCCAAGTTCCGTACCGGTGGGCTCGCCGCCGAGCTGTTCCCCACCCCGGTCGAGCTGGCCGCGGTGATCTGCGCGTGCCGGGACCGTAAGCTGCCGTTCAAGCTCACCGCCGGGCTGCACCACGCGATCCGGCACCGCGACCCGGAGACCGGCTTCAACCACCACGGTTTCGTCAACGTGCTTGGTGCCACGCTCGCCGCCGTCGGGGGAGCCGAGGTGGACGGCGTGGCCGAGCTGCTCGCCGCCACCGACCCGGTACGCGTGGTCGAGCCGGCCCGGGCGCACCGCGACGCCGAGCGCCCACTCTGGGTCGGGTACGGCTCGTGCAGCATCTCCGAACCACTTACCGATCTGATCCGGCTGGGGCTGGTGAACGGAGGCTTCGAGGCATGACCGAACGCACCGAGCGGAGCGAGGGCCGTGAGGGCATGCCCGGCCAGAACGGCATGACCTGGGTACCAGGGGCGGCGGGGTCGCCGTACGGGGTGACGAACCTGCCGTACGGCGTGTTCCGGCGCGGCGGAGGTGAGCCGCGTATCGGCGTCCGCATCGGCGACTTCGCGCTGGACCTGGCCGGCGCGGAGGCCGCCGGTCTGGTACTGGCCGGCGGCGCGCTGGGCCGGCCGACGCTCAACGCCTTCATGGCGCTCGGCCGCCCGCAGTGGACGGCGGTCCGGCAGCGGATCGTCGAGCTGCTCACCGAGCCGGAGCGCCGGGCGGCGGCCGAGCCGCTGCTGGTGCCGCTGCGCGAGGTCGAGATGGCGCTGCCGTTCGAGGTGGCCGACTACGTCGACTTCTACTCCTCCGAGCACCACGCCTCGAACGTCGGGCAGATCTTCCGGCCCGGCCAGCCGCCGCTGCTGCCGAACTGGAAGCACGTGCCGATCGGCTACCACGGCCGGGCCGGCACCGTGGTCGTCTCCGGCACCCCGGTGATCCGCCCGACCGGTCAGCGGGCCAGCGCGCAGGGCCCGACGACCGGCGCCTCGGTCCGGCTGGACATCGAGGCCGAGGTGGGCTTCGTGGTGGGCGTGCCGAGCCGGCTCGGCGAGCGGGTGCCGGTGGCCGACTTCGCCGACCACGTGTTCGGCGTGGTGCTCGTCAACGACTGGTCGGCCCGGGACATCCAGGCGTGGGAGTACCAGCCGCTCGGGCCGTTCCTCGGCAAGTCGTTCGCCACCTCCGTCGCGGCCTGGGTGACGCCGCTGGAGGCGCTGGCCGACGCGTTCGTACCCGCGCCGGACCAGGATCCGCCGGTGCAGGACTACCTGCGCGACACCCCGCACCTCGGGCTGGACCTGACGCTGTCGGTCGAGTGGAACGGCGAGCGGGTCGCCGAGCCGCCGTTCGCCGGCATGTACTGGACCCCGGCGCAGCAGCTCGCGCACCTCACCGTCAACGGCGCGTCGCTGCGTACCGGCGACCTCTACGCCTCCGGCACCGTCTCCGGTCCGGAGCGCGGCCAGGTCGGGTCGTTCCTGGAGCTGACCTGGGGCGGATCCGAGCCGGTCAAGTTCGCCGACGGCAGCGAGCGGACGTTCCTGGAGGACGGCGACACGGTGACGATCACCGCCACCGCGCCCGGCCCGGACGGCACCACAGTCGCGTTGGGCGAGGTCACCGGGACGATCCTCCCGGCCCGCTGAGATCCGACCTTCCGAACCGGCCCCGGTCGCACCCGATGTGCGACCGGGGCCGTTTCCTTCCCCGTTGATCGCTCCGGATCACGTACGCCCCGGCCGGTGGCTCCTCCCGGGAGCCGCCCGCGGTGCCGGGCCGGGCGTACCAGCGGAAGCCGAAACAGGAAGGACCGAGCATGACCGAGTTGACCGGTGCCGTCTGGCGCACCAGCAGCCGCTCGAACGATCAGGGTCTCTGCGTCGAGGTGGCGACGAACGTGGTCGCCGCGTACGGCGTGGTGGGCGTACGCGACTCGAAGGACCCGGACGGTCCGGCGCTCGCGGTGAGCCCGCCGGGCTGGGCCGCGTTCGTCACCGCGCTGCGGGGCGGCACGCTCCGCGGCTGACCGCCCTCGCGCCACACCGGTGCCCCGGCGGGGGCACCGGTGGTGGAAATGTCACCGGGAGGCTCCCCGTTTCCGGTCACGGCCCGTACCGTGTACGACACGGGAGGTGCCATGTCGACGGTGACCGTTTCCGCATTCATCGAAGCGCAGGACGCCGACCTGTGGCGGCTCCTCACCGACCTCCCGGCCCGCGCCGACTGGCTCTCGGCGGTGGACGCGGTCGAGGTCCTCGGCACCGGCGGGTTCGGACCGGGCACCGTGTGGCGGGAGACCCGCGTCCGGCCGGACGGCGGCACCGAACCGGAGGAGTTCGAGGTGATCGAGGCGGTCGCGCCCGGCCGCCTGGTGCTCGGGTCGCGCGGCGCCGGCGCCGACTACCGGATCACCTGGACGCTGCGTACCGTCGAGCGTCGGCGGCGCGGCTGCACCGAGGTCACCGTCGAGCAGGAGGCGGTGCCGACCCGGGCGTACGGGCGGGTGCTGGCCCTGATCCTCGGCGGCCTGGCCGCCCGCGCGGTCGAGGGCGCGCTCCGGCGTGACCTGGCCGACCTGGCGCTGGCCGCCGGTCCCGCCCGGTCCACCGAGGCCGCCTGAGCCGACCCGGCCGCTCCCCGCACCCCGCCCGCACACGGCCGGTAGGGTGCCGGGGCGGAGGTGACGGATGGCGAAGGCCGCGAAGCGGCGGGCCGTGGTGGCGCTGGTGACGGTACTCGCCGTCGCGGCGTCGGTCGCCGTGGTCGTCCGGGTGCTGGCACCCGCCGAGGTCGACACCCCGGCCCGCGAGCCCTACCCGGCGGCGCCCGCGCCGCCCGCCGGGGTGCTCGCGCGGCTGCCGGTGGCGCCGCTCGTCGTGGACGGCCGCCTCCGCGTCTACGCGGGCGCCCGTCAGGTGTACGCGGACCAGCCGGTCACCGGGCGGCACCGGGTCACCCCGTTCTGGTCCTTCCGCCGCTGGCCGGCGACGCTTGTCGGCGTGCTCGCCGAGGGGACCACAGTGGTCAGCCGCTGGTCCGACGGGAAGCTGGTGGCGCTCGACGCGCGTACCGGGCGGGTGGCGTGGCGGGCCGACGGCCCGCAGCCGGGGTCGGTGCCGGAGCCGCGACGCACCTTCGCCGCCACGGTCTGGGATCCGGCCGGGCTGCACGTGGCACGCGCTGCGGACGGGCGGACCGTGCTGCTCGCGGCCGGTCCGGGCGGGCTCGGCGGCTACGACCTGGCCGACGGCCGCCGGCTCTGGGGCGTCGACGTGGGCAGGGGTTGCCGGTCCGACGTGGGCACCACCGCGAGCGGCGAGATGGTCGGGGTGGACAGCTGCGACGGCCCGGCCGCGGTCGAGCTGCGGGACGCGGCGACCGGTACGGTGCGGACCCGCTGGCGGCCGCCGGACGCGCCGGAGCAACTCGTCGTCACGCCGGTGGGCTGCCCGCACGGGCACTCCGGTTGCCGTGGACTGCGTACCGCCGGGCCGGACGGCGCGGGCAGCCGGGGCTGGCTGGTGACCGACCCGGGTGAGCCGGCCGCCGCGCCGGGCCTGGACCACCCGGACACGGTGCTCGACGGCGAACGGGCGGTGGACACGTCCGGCCCGGTGGTGGTCGGGCGCTCGGCGCGTACCGGCGAGGAGTTGTGGCGCCGGGCGGACATCCATCCGGCCCGGGTGCTCGCGACCGAGCCGGGGCGGGTGCACCTGCTGACCGACCGGCGGGAACTGGTCACCGTCGACCCGCTCACCGGGACGACCCGGTCGAGTTTCGTGCTCGACCTGGGACGGGACGGGATCGGCTGGCGGCCGGGGCGGGCGTACGCGGTGGGCGGCTACGTCGCTGTGGAACGGCTGCGGGAGCAGGCCGCTCCGGAGGACGACGACCAGGGCTACTTCCTGATGGCCGAACCGGTGTTGCTCGCGGTGACCTGATCCGGCGGGTCAAGCCTCAAATCGGACAAAAGCCCCTATAGTCCTCTTGTCTGATCGGTCGGACGAAGACGCCCGGCGCCGGTCCGTAGGGGGTTGACGGACCGGCGCCGGGCGCGCCCGGTCAGGCCAGCGCGGCCTCTGCGGCGGCCAGGAACGCGTCGTTCTCGGCCGGGGTGCCGATGGTGACCCGGACACCGTCGCCGGGGAACGGGCGGACGATCACGCCACGCGCCTCGCACGCCCGGCCGAACTCCACCGCCCGCTCGCCCAGCGGCAGCCAGACGAAGTTGGCCTGGCTGTCCGGCACGTCCGGGACGAACTTGCGCAGCGCCTCGGTGACCCGGTCCCGTTCGGCCACGACCAGCGCACAGCGCCGCTCCACCTCGTCGGCCTGCGCCAACGCGGCCAACGCGCCGGCCTGGGCGGCCATGCTGGTGGAGAACGGGGTGACCACCTTGCGCACGGCGGCGGCCACCTCCGGCGCCGCGACCAGCCAGCCGATCCGCAGACCGGCCAGGCCCCACGCCTTGGACAGTGTGCGCAGCACCGCCACGTTCGGCCGGTCCAGGTAGGTCAGGCCGTCCGGCACCTCGGGGTCGGTGACGAACTCCCGGTACGCCTCGTCGATCACCACGAGCACGTCGTCCGGCATCGCGTCGAGGAAGCGGTCCAGATCGGCCCGGCGCACCGCCGTACCGGTGGGGTTGTTCGGGTTGCAGACCAGGACCATCCGGGTCCGGTCGGTCACCGCCGCCGCCATCGCGTCCAGGTCGTGGCCGTGGCCGGCGTCGTTCGGCACCCGCACGCTCGTCGCGCCGCTGGTCGCCGCGATGATCGGGTACGCCTCGAACGAGCGCCACGAGTAGAGCAGCTCGTCACCGGGCAGGCAGGTGGCGCGCACCAGGTGCTCGGCCAGCGCCACCGAACCGCAGCCGGTGGCGATCCGGTCGGCGTCCACGCCGTACCGCTCGGCGAGCGCCTGACGCAGCGCCACCACGCCCATGTCCGGGTAGCGGTGCGAACCCGCCACCGCCTCCGCGACCGCCTCCACCACGCCCGGCAGCGGGCCGTACGGCACCTCGTTGCTGGCCAGCTTGATCGCCTCGGCCAGTCCCAGCTCGCGGGCCAGGTCGGCCGGGCTGCGGCCGGGCACGTAGTTGGGCAGCGCGTCCAGGTCGGCGCGGGTGAGCCGCAGCGCGGGCTGCTGGCGTCCGGTGTCGGTCATGGGGTGTCTCCCGGGGTGTCGGCGCTCTCGGGCGGGGTGGTACGGGGGTCACGCTTGCGGGGGAGCTGGACCACCACCGTCTGCGCCCGCTTGTCGTGCAGGGCCTGGCGCAGCGGATGGTCGAACAGGGGCGATACCGCGTCGATGAGCTGGAGCACCAGGCCCAGTCCGCAGCAGTACCAGAGCAGCGTCGGCAGGCCGAGCGTGCTCCAGCGCCGGGTGGCCCGGCCGAAGCCGAGCGGCTGGTCCGCCTCGACCGGCAGCGCGCGGATGCCCATCAGCCGCTTGCCGAAGGTCTGACCGCGCGCCGCCATCGACGGCACCTCGTACGCGTACCAGAGCGCGGTGGCGATCACCAGGATCGCGATCTGGAGGCCGCCGGCCTGGTCGTCGATCTGGGGCAGTCCCTCGGTGGACGTGTCGCCGTTCAGCGCCCGGCGCACCGACTCGCGCAGGTACGGGGAGACCGCCTCGATGTAGCGCCACACGAACCAGCCGTTGACCACGGCGTTGAGCAGGAACACCACGCCGAAGTCGATCAGGCGCGCGACCAGCCGGGCGCCGTACGACGCCAGTGGCAGTCCGTGCGGGCGCGGGACCGGCTGCGCTCCGGGCCAGTGCGGATACAGCCAGCCCGGCGGCGGCCCCTGCGTGCCCGGCTGACCCGGCTGTCCGGGCTGGCCCGGCCACGGGTTCGCCGGACCCGGCTGACCCGGCTGTCCGGGCTGGCCCGGCCACGGGTTCGCCGGAACCGGCTGCCCCGGCCACGGGCCTGCCTGGCCCGGCTGGCCCGGCTGCCCCGGCCACGGGCCCGGTCCGCCCGGCGTGCCGGACGTCGGCGTCGCGTCGGGGCGGCCGCCGGGACGCGGGGCATGCTGGTCGGCGGCGGGCGTCGCGGCGGCCGGCGCGGGCTCCGGTTCGGCGGGCGGCGGGCCCTCGGGCGGGGTGACGTCGACCGGGATCGGCGCACCGATCCATCCCTCGCCGTCCCACCAGCGGCGGGTCTCCGGATCGGCGGGGTCGACGTACCAGCCGGGTTCCAAACTCACGATGCCGTCCTCATTCGCGACTGCGGGGCTCGCAGACCCGGCTCACTCCTCGCGCTCACGGGCCAACCTTAACGACGACCGTTCCGGCGAACTTGTCGTGGAGGCACTGCTGCCAGGGCTTGTCCCACAGTTGCCAGAAACCGTCGAGGTAGCTGAGGAACGGCACGAACATCCCGCCGGCGAACTCGACGACCCAGCGCTTGCCGAGCGTGCCCCGGCTCAGCTCGGCGTCCGGCTGCACCGGCACGATCCGCAGCTTCATCACCTTCTTGCCCAGCGTCTGCCCGGTCCGGCGGGCGTACTCGACGTGGTAGACCCAGTAGAAGGCGAGCATCAGCAGCAGGACCCCGAGCTCGGCGGCGAACAGCGGCAGGAGCACGCCCGTCCAGAGCTCGGCCGGGTCGGGGCCGTTCGGGCCGGCCTGCTCGATCTCGTCGATCATCCGGACGGAGACGAGGAAGAAGACCGGCAGGAACAGCGCCATCGTCACCGCCATGGCGACTGCGGTGTCGATCAGGTAGGCGAGCAGCCGGTCACCGAAGCTCGCCAGCGGCTGCCCGTTCGGCGCCACCGGGGGCGGGAGGGGGACCGGGGCGTACCCGGGCGGCGGGTAGCCGGGCGGGCCGGCGTACCCCGGAGGAACGTGCTGCGCGGGCACCGCCGGTCCGCCGGGCGGCGCGAAGCCGCCGCCCGCGGGTGGAGGACCGGCGGGCGGCGGCGGGTTCGGAGCAGGCTGGGTCACGCGGACAGTGTTACAGGTTCCCGCGCTTCTCCTGCTCGCGCTCGATCGCCTCGAACAGGGCCTTGAAGTTGCCCTTGCCGAAGCCGAGCGAGCCGTGCCGCTCGATCAGCTCGAAGAAGACGGTGGGGCGGTCCTGCACCGGCTTGGTGAAGATCTGGAGCAGGTAGCCGTCCTCGTCCCGGTCGACCAGGATCTTGCGGGACTGGAGCTCCTCGATCGGCACCCGGACGTTGCCGATGCGGGCGCGCAGCTCCGGATCCTCGTAGTACGAGTCCGGGGTGTCCAGGAACTCGACGCCCGCCGCGCGCATGGCGTCCACGCTGGCGAGGATGTCGTTCGTGGCCACGGCGATGTGCTGGGCGCCCGGGCCCTGGTAGAACTCCAGGTACTCGTCGATCTGCGACTTCTTGCGGGCCACGGCCGGCTCGTTGAGCGGGAACTTCACCTTGCGGGTGCCGTTGGCGACGACCTTGCTCATCAGCGCCGAGTAGTCGGTGGCGATGTCGTCGCCGATGAACTCCGCCATGTTCGAGAAGCCCATGACGCGCTTGTAGAACTCGACCCACTCGTCCATCCGGCCCAGCTCCACGTTGCCGACCACGTGGTCGACGGCCTGGAAGAACCGCTTCGGCTGGAGGCCGGCGTCGATCATCGGCTGCCGGTCCACGATCGGGCCGCGGGCCACGAAGCCGGGCAGGAACGGGCCGGTGTAGCGGGACCTGTCGACCAGGCTGTGCCGGGTGTCGCCGTACGCGGCGATGGACGCCATCCGCACGGTGCCGTGCTCGTCGCTGACGTCGTGCGGCTCGACCAGGCCGGTCGCGCCCTGCGCCACGGCGTGCGCGTACGCGGCGTCCACGTCCGGCACCTCCAGCGCGATGTCGGAGACGCCGTCGCTGTGCTTCGCCACGTGCTCGGCGCCGTCGGCGTCCGGGCGGACCGCGCCGGTCAGCACGAAGCGGGCCGAACCGCTGGTGAGCACGTACTGCGCGTGGTCGCGGTAGCCCTGCTCCGGCCCCCGGTACGCCACGCAGGTCATGCCGAACGCGGTGGAGTAGTAGTGCGCGGCCTGCTTGGCGTTGCCCACCAGGAAGTGGACGTGGTCCATGCCCTTGACCGGGAAAGGGTCGCGGGTGATGTCGTGGTCGACTGCGCCGACGAGAGCGTCGACGTCGACCTCCTCGGTCGACTGGGGTCGGTCGATCGCCTGGGTCATGGTGGCCTCCCTCGCGTACCGGCCGGCCTCGTGGGCCGCCGTGGATGTGCTCTTCCGGCGAGGATCTACGGATCGCGGTGAGTTGGGCAACAGTTGGCGTTATTCCTGGTCAGGTTGTGCATTCGGTACCGTCGGACACCATGAACACTGGTCAGGATGTACAGCTTGACGAACTGGACGCGCGCTTGATCGAACTGCTCGCGGAGGAGCCCCGGATCGGCGTGCTGGAGTGCTCCCGGCGCCTCGGCGTCGCCCGCGGCACGGTCCAGGCCCGGCTCGACAAGCTCGTGGACCGGGGCGTGGTGACCGGGTTCGGGCCGGACATCACCCCCGCCGCGATCGGGTTCGGGGTGACCAGCTTCGTCACCCTGGAGATCAGCCAGCGGCACGGTCACGACCAGGTCACCGCGCACCTGGCGGCGATCCCCGAGGTGCTGGAGGCGCACACCATCACCGGCTCCAGCGATCTGCTCTGCCGCATCGTCGCCCGGTCGAACACCGACCTCCAGCGGGTCATCGACCAGATCGTCGCCTCGGAGGGCATCCGCCGCGCGTCCACCATCATCGCGCTGGCCGAGCAGATCCCGTACCGAACGCTGCCGCTGGTCCGCTCCGCCGCCCGCGGGTAAGGAAGGGCCCCCTGTTAACGCCTCCGGAGGTAAAAGGGCCCCTTATTAACACCCCGGACCGCCCAAGAAGCGCCGCGACACGCACCGCACGCGGCCCGGGGGACCGGTGATCGTCGCTACCGTGTGCGGTGTGAAGGGCCTAGGGATACGCGGCTGGTTGCTGCTCGGGCTCGTCACCGTGGTCGTACTCGCCGCGACCGGCGTCTGGAACCCGTTCCCGGCGCTGTGGGACTGGGTCGACCGCAGCAAGCCGATCAGCGAGCCCGACGTGGTCTGGCAGCAGCGCGTCGGCGGCACGCCGCGCAGCGTCACCATCGCCGGCGACACCGTGATCGTCGAGCAGCGCACCCGCGTCGAGGCGCGCAACCTCGCCGACGGCGGCCAGCTGTGGGAGCGCAAGGCCGACTGGTCGGCGGTCGCGGGCAGCGGCCGGGAGTCGGTCGTCGCCGTGGGCAAGCTGCTCGACAAGGGGTACGATGTGCTCGACCCGGTCAGCGGCGTGACCCGGCGCCGTGACGATCGCGCGATCGCCGTCTGGACCTACCGGAACCTGCTGCTGGACGCGTACTGCGTGCAGGCCACCGACTGCACGCTGCGCGCCTGGGATCCGCGCGGCACCGCTCCGCTGTGGAGCGCGTTCCTGCCCGGCGTGCACAGCGGCGTGCTCGCCGACAACCCGGAACTTCTCGGCACCCGGCGGCTCGGCGCCACCCGGATCGACGGCGGGGTGGCCGGGCCGGAGTCCGTCCCGCCGCTGCTCGGCTTCCCGGTCGACGGGCGGGTGCACGTGGTGGACACCGCCACCGGCCGGGTGCTCCAGAACGTCCAGCCCGGCCGGGAGGAGCGGCTAGCCGTGGTCGGCGGCCGGCTGCTGCGGATCGCGGCCACCTCCCGCGACGGGAGCTGCTACTACGCGGTCACCGCCGTGGATCCGGCCACCGGTCAGCAGGTGTGGCGGCGTACCGGGATCAACCTGCGCACCGCCGACTACGCCGGCTGCGTGCAGCGGGAGGACCCGCAGGGTGGGCGCAACGTCCTCATCGGGGTCGCCCCGGACGGCCGCGAGGCGGTACTCGACGGGTACGACGGCCGGCTGCTCCAGGTCGGCGCGGACGGCGAGAAGCTGCTCGCCGTGGACGACCGCTACGCCGTGGTGCGCAGCGCCGACAAGGACTCGCTGCTGGGCCGCGAGCTGTCGGCCGACCGGACCCGGTGGACCCGCCCGGCGGGCGGCAAGGCCGGCGCGGCGCTCACCCCGTACGCGGCGGTGATCAGCGAGGAGAAGCCGTCCCGGCTGATCGCGGTCGGGCCTCGGGACGGCCGGGTGCTGGTCGAGCTGCGCACCTCCGCCAACGCGCTGGCGGTCGGCCCGAACGGCATGATCATCGGCGAGGGGCGGGAGATCGGGTACGTCCGCTGGGGCGCCGGCACGTCCGAGGCGCCGGGGCCGGACCAGGACGGCGCGCCGGTGGCGCCCGACCCGGGAGGCAGCTGGCGTCCGCCGAGCGACCAGGGAAGTTGCGGACCGAAACGGGAACTCTGCGCCGACGGCAAGTGACAGCGGGTGAGAGGGTCGTCCCAGGACCGACCTGCGGGTGCCACCGATCGACGCCTCTGCCCTAGGCTTTTCGGTCATGAGCAGTGCCGCCGCCTTCTCGTACGCACCCCTGCTGCCGACCGGTCCCGACCAGACCGAATACCGCCTGGTCACCGACGAGGGCGTGGACGTCGTCAACGGCCCCGGAGGCCGCCGGTTCCTCACCGTGGATCCGGGCGCGCTGACCGCGCTGACGGCCGAGGCGATGCACGACATCGCCCACTTCCTGCGCCCGGCCCACCTGGCTCAGCTCCGCGCGATCATCGACGATCCGGCGGCCTCGCCGAACGACCGCTTCGTCGCGCTCGACCTGCTGCGCAACGCCAACATCGCGGCCGGCGGTGTGCTGCCGATGTGCCAGGACACCGGCACCGCGATCGTGATGGGCAAGCGCGGCCGGCACGTGCTCACCGACGGCACCGACGCGGAGGCGATCTCGCGCGGCGTCTACCAGGCGTACACCCGGCTCAACCTGCGCTACTCGCAGCTCGCCCCGCTGACCATGTGGGACGAGCGGAACACCGGCAGCAACCTGCCCGCCCAGGTGGAGCTGTACGCCGAGGATCCGGACGGCCACGCCGACGCGTACAAGTTCCTGTTCATGGCCAAGGGCGGCGGCTCGGCCAACAAGTCCTACCTCTACCAGGAGACCAAGGCGCTGCTGAACCCCAGGCGGATGATGCAGTTCCTGGAGGAGAAGCTGCGGCTCATCGGCACCGCGGCCTGCCCGCCCTACCACCTGGCCATCGTCATCGGCGGCACCTCCGCGGAGTACGCGCTGAAGACCGCGAAGTACGCCTCCGCGAAATACCTCGACGCGCTGCCCACCGAGGGTTCGATGAGCGCGCACGGCTTCCGTGACCTGGAGCTGGAGGCCGAGGTGCTGGAGCTGACCCGTAACTTCGGCATCGGCGCGCAGTTCGGCGGGCGCTACTTCTGCCACGACGTACGGGTGGTCCGGCTGCCCCGGCACGGCGCGTCCTGCCCGGTGGCGATCGCGGTCTCCTGCTCGGCCGACCGGCAGGCGGTGGCGAAGATCACCCCGTCGGGCGTCTGGCTGGAACGACTCGAAACCGACCCGGCGCGTTACCTGCCCGACGTGACCGACGAGACGCTGGAGACCGAGGAGGTCGTCCGCGTCGACCTGAACCGGCCGATGGACGAGATCCGGGCCGAGCTGTCGAAGTACCCGGTGAAGACCCGGCTGTCCCTGACCGGCCCGCTCGTCGTGGCCCGGGACATCGCACACGCGAAGATCGCCGAGCGGCTGGACGCGGGTGAGCCGATGCCGCAATACCTCCGCGACCACGCGGTCTACTACGCCGGCCCGGCGAAGACCCCCGAGGGTTACGCCTCCGGCTCGTTCGGCCCCACCACGGCGGGCCGGATGGACGCGTACGTGGAGAAGTTCCAGGCGGCCGGCGGCTCGATGGTGATGCTCGCGAAGGGCAACCGGTCCGCCCAGGTCACCCGCTCCTGCCAGGCCCACGGCGGGTTCTACCTCGGCTCGATCGGCGGCCCGGCGGCCCGCCTCGCGCAGGACTGCATCAAGCACGTCGAGGTGCTCGAATACGCCGAGCTGGGCATGGAGGCGGTCTGGAAGATCGAGGTGGAGGACTTCCCCGCCTTCATCGTCGTCGACGACAAGGGCAACGACTTCTTCGCCGATGTGATGAGTCCTAAGAGTTACCTAACGATCGGGAACCGCTCGGCCACCTGACCCCAGACGTGACGGAGCCCCCCGGTTGCCGCCGGGGGGCTCTGTCGTGCCGGGAGCTGTTCGGGTCAGCCCCTGGCGGTCAGAGGGGGTCCTGTTCGTCGGGGTCGTAGGCGTTCCAGAGCTGATGAGCGTTCGAGAAGATGCGCAACGCCTCCACGTCCTCCGGCTCCGGCATCAGCAACAGCACGTCATCGTCACCCCGCCGCGTGATCCGCCAGCGTTGCTCCGGCGGGACCACCAACTCCAGCCCGGGGCCGCTCCCGGTGTCCAGCCACGCGATGACCGGTTGCCCCTGGGGGGCGTCGGTGATGACCACGCGCACCGCCGGTAGCTGGATCACGTCCACCCCCTCCCGCTCGAACCGGTGGGGTCGAACCGGGCCAGCACGGCCGCCCGCTCCCGCCGGGACAGCTCGGGGCTGTGATGCCACTGGGACAGCAGACGTTCGGCGCTGGGCCGGTCGGTGGCCTCGAACGCCCGGAGCGCGTTCTCCGCCCGGTCGATGACCGGGCTCTTGCCGGGCGGGTAGAGCTCCATCAGGCGGGCGGGTGTGGGTTCGTCCGGGGGAGCCGGGTCGGGGAAACTGTTCACGGTCGGACCTCCCGTGTCCGATCAAGGTCCCGGGCTGGCGTGTCAGCGCCGCCCGGGACCGACTGCAAGGTCTCCCGTCACCGTAGGGCCAACCTGTCTACCGTGTCCATCGAACGAACAGCATGGACAGCGTGGCGCGCCTGGACAGGTGAGACCTTGAAGGCATGATCGACCCCTGGTCACCGCGCTCATTCGCTGAGCAGTTGGCCGACGTGCTACGGGCGAAGATCGACAGCGGCGAGTGGCAGCCTGGGCACAAGCTCCCCGGGGAGGTCACGCTGGCGCAGACCTACGACGTGGCGCGCGGCACCGTGCGGGCCGCGCTGGACCAGCTCCGCGAGGAGGGCCGGGTGGTCACCTTCACCGGGCGCGGCACGTTCGTCACGCCCGAGGCCACCGGCACCGGGAACCCTGACAGTTAAGCGTCAAGCCCGATCCCCGCGTCACCGGGCGAGCGTGGCAGCGCCCAGCCGCTCCAGGATCACCTCGGCCGCTTCCTCCCCGGCCTCGCGGCCGGTCGCGCCCGAGACGTACACGTTGAACGTCACCCCGCCCAGGTTGGTGGCCGAGGCCCCGTCCCCACCGCGCGGCCGTCCGGCCGTCCAGGAGGGCAGGTCCCCGGTCAGACCCTGGAGCGTGTCCTGGATCGAGCGCCGCTGGTCCTCGATGCCGAGCCGGAAGCCCTTCATCACCCGCTGGCCCGCGTCGAACAGGATCTTGTCGTCCACCTCCGCCGGACCCTTCCAGTCCGGGAGCATCCCGGTGAGGGAGCTCAGGGTGGAGCGCACCCGATCGAACCCGGACCGGATGCCGGAGATCAGACCGTCGATGATCCGGCGGCCCGCATCGGCCAGCCAGCTACCGGCGGCGGCGAACGCGCCGATGACGGTCTGACGTAGGCCGGTGACGGCCGAGCGCACCCGGGACGCCGCACCGGTGACCACCGACACCATCGCGTTCCACCCGGCCGTCCAGGCGGCCCGGATGGTGCTCAGCGCGCCGGAGATCACGCCCTTGATGCCGTTCAGGGTGGTGGAGACCGCCGTCCGGATGCCGTTCAGCACGGCCGAGACCACCGCCTTGATCCCGTTCCAGGTCCCTTGCCAGTCGCCCCGGATGGCGGCCGAGACAGCGGCGATGACGCCCTTCACCACGTTGATGGCGGTGGTGACCGCGTTCACGATCAGCTTCCACGCGGTACTGACCACCGCGCTGATGGTCTGCCACACGCCGGTGAAGATCGGGACCAGGGGAGCCAGCGCCGCGCCCACTGACGCGCCGAACTGGGTCAGCCACCCGATCGCGCCCTGAATCCAGGCAGCCGCGTCGATGAAGAACTGACGCACGGCCGGGTAGACCGAGCTCAGCCAGCCCAGCATCACGCCCAGGCCCGCCACCATGCTGGCGATGAAGGTCAGGAAGTCCTTGAAGAACAGGGCCGCCCCCGGCCCCCCGTCCGCGATGGCGGAGAAGAACACGGACAGCCCGGTCCCGAGCACCGGCAGCGCGGCGGCCATCTCCTTCAGGAACGGCCCGGCCGCCGTGATCAGCTCCTGGAAGCCGGGGAGGGCGTTCTCCACCAGCCCGGCCAGGCCCTCGGCCAGCGCCTGGATCGCGCCCGAGTCCGCCAGCCCCTTGAACATCTCGCGGATCTGGGGGCTGATCCGCTTCACCAGCTCCTCGAACGTCCCCAGCGCCTCCACCAGGGGGCCGAGCATCGGCTTGGCCGCGTCGGTGAAGGTCGTCTTCAGGGTGCCCGTCAACGAGCTGGCGGCGGCCTTCAGAGCGGGCTCCTCCCGGAGCAACCACGCCCCGAGCCCGATCACCCCGAGGCCAGCGCCACCGATGAGCGCGCCGGACAGGAGCGCGCCGATCGCCGGGGCGGCCACGGCCGCGATGGTGGCCGCGATGGCGGCACCGGCGGCGGCCACGTACGGGTTGCTCCCCAGCGCGGAGGAGAGCCCGCCCAGGCCCTTCCCGATGCTCTCGGTCATCGCCTGGGCGGCCTCGGTCCCCGCTCCGGCGAACGAGGAGCCGAGGCGGTCCCGGTCCACGTCCACGTCCGCCTTGATGTCGACGGTCGGGGTCTTGATCCGGCTCAGGGCGCGGTCCAGGTCGCGCTCGGTGTCCCGGGCGAACCGGCGAACGTCGCCAGTGACTTCTACGCGGGCGGAACCGACATCCGACACGTCCGCCTCCTCTCAAGACTGCAAAGTTGTTGTGCCGCAACGCTTTCCAGCGTTGCCGCCCCTCGTCCTGATGGACAGAGGGCACCTCACCCAGGAAGTCCCGGGCACGGCGTCCCGTCGTCGGTGGACGTGCGGCACCACCGGCAGAAGACCGTGACGGACCGGAGGTTTTCGGCGTCCAGGATCAGCGCGCGGTCCGGGTCCGCCAGGTCGAACATCAGCGCGGCCGTCCAGGCGTGCCGCCCCTCCACCTGGACCGGCGGGTGGGGGAAGGAGGACACCGTGGCGGACCGGCCGCCCCACTCCACGGTGACCGGCGTCCCGGTGGCCGTGCTCATGCCGCCACCGCCAGCTTCTTCTCCGCCTCGGCCAGGAGCTCGGCCAGGCGCTCCTCCTGGGTCAGCGGCACCTCGGGGAGGTCGGTCACGTACGTCCAGGGCTCGCGCCGCTCCCCGGGACCGAGCGGCCGGTACGAGGCCATCTCGCGCGCCAGCGGGAACGGGCTCACCTGGCGGCGCGCGGGGATCAGGTCTCGGGCGCGCTGAAAGGCGAGATCCGTCAACAGCGGGTTGAACTCGCACCCGGCGCGCTGGATGAGCTGGGAGCACCCGGCGCACACCGGGCGGCCCTGGTACTGGTCCCAGGCGTCCGCCAGCTCGTGAGACCGGCCGCACACCCCGCACGGCCAGCCGGAGGAGTGGGGGACCGGGACGGTCAGCTCCAGGTGACGCTTCTCCACGGCCGCGCGGAGCTCGGCCAGCTCAGCCCCGGGGACGTGCTGGAACGGGCGACGCCCCCGGCCCGCGTCGGTGGACGAGGCTTTCTCCAGCTCCCGGTACGCCAAGGGCGCGCCGATCCTCTGGACCACATCCGCGTGAGCCTGGGTGACCCGGACCGGGCGCGCGTCGGGGTCCAGCGCCAGCGCCAGGAGCTCGGCCCCACCGGTGGACAGGGAGCACACCCGGTGGAAGCGCCAGGAGCGGACCTGCCGGGAGTAGGGCCACGTGCCCACCTGGCGGTAGGTCTGCTCGGCCTCGGGGTCGTCCTTGGCGACCGTGGCCCCGCACGTGCCGCACGCCGACGCGATGACCTCCCCGGCATCGGCCAGGGCGTGAACGAGCGCGGCGCGGGGGTCGGTGGTCTTGGCCTGGGCGGGCTTGGGGGTCTTGGTCTTGCGGGCGAACATGTCTCGGTCCTCCGTGGTCAGTCGGTTCTTGATCTTGGGGTTCTCGTCCAGCCAGCGGTCCAGCTCGTCCTTGGTGAACACCGCCTGGAATCGACGGCCCACCAGCACCAGGTCCAGCTCCCGTTCGGGGCCGGTCCCCTCCTTCACGTAGTTGGCGAGCGTGCTGGGCTTGATGCCCAGGTACGTGGCGGCGGCGCGGCGGCCCACGAACTCGGTCATGGTCAGATCAGCCGGATCGGACCCTGGGGGACCTGACGCCGCTTGCGCTCCAGGGCGGCCTCGGCGCGCCGGTCCAGGGCGGCCAGGAGCGCGGCGCTCTGCTCACGCCGGGCGAGCGCCCGGCCCCGCTGGCGTGCCGCCTGGATCTCCGCGCGTCCCCGGGCAGCGCCCAGCGCGGCGGCCAGGTCCCGCCGGGCGTCCGTGGTTCGACGGCTCAGCACGCCGTCCAGGGCGCGCCCGATCTGGCCCTGGTAGGAGGTGGTCCGGGAGCGGAACTCGGTGGGCCGGTCCCCGGCCGCGACCCGGCGCAACAGGTCCGGGTTCCGGTACGGCTCGGCGGCGGCCACCAGGGCGCTCCGGCGCTCGGCGTGCTGGGAGGCGGTCAGCCCCCGGGGGCGCGGCATCGAGAGCGAGGCCCGGCGCATCAGCTCGGCGCGCTGGGCGCGCTCCACCTCGCTCAGGCCGGGCGGGAACCAGCTCCGGCGGTAGGACTCGGCCAGGTCGTCGGTCATCGTGGTTCCTCTCAGAAGCTCAGGCGGCTGGTCGGCATGGTGGGCTGGCCCCCGCGATACCCGAGGGCGGTCACGCCGCTGGAGCCGCTGGCGCGCCGGACGTACTTGGGGTTCCGGACGTAGATCCGGCGCACCGGGTCGAAGATCCGGGACGGCTGGCGCTCGGCCTCGGGCTCCGGCTCGATCAGCTCGGCGTCCACCACCTCGGGCTCCTCGGCCGGGGCTTGACTGTGGAGTGTCAATCCCCGGTCATGGGTCTGCCGGAGCCGGGCCGCCTCGGCCTGGCGCTTGGGGGTGGGCCGGGCCTCCAGGTGCGCGATGTCCTCGGCCACCTGGTCCCGCGCGGGTGCGGGCTCAGCGGCCGGAGGAGCGGACTCGGGCTCCGGGACGGGAGCCGGGGGGAGCGCGGCGATCGGAGCGCCCGGCAGATCGGGCACCGGACGCCCGTCCGCCACGGCGTCCGCCACGCGGCCAAGCCAGGCGGTCAGGTCCCCGGCGGCCAGGCCGAGCCGGGGCGCGAGCGCGGCGGCCTGGGCCTGGCTCACGAGCGCCAGGATCGGCGGGCCGTCCGGCCGGGGAGCCGGGCTCGGGTCGTTCAGGTCCACGCCGCCCAGCGCCACCTTGATGGCCTCGGTCACAGCCTGGCCGGACGGTATGCCGATCCAGTCCAGGAGGAGCGCGCCCACCCGGTCCGACATCATGTCTTCCCACTGACGGGCGGTCCGGTTCGCCATGTCCAGGGCCTTGGTCGCCACCGCGCTGGCGGCCATCGCGTGGGCCAGCCGGGACATCTCGGCCAGCCGATCCATCGCGTCCCGGCTACTGTCGCCCGCGATCACGCGCGCCCTGGCGGCCCTGGCGAGCGCGTCCACGTTCTCCACCGCCTCCAGGATGATCTCCCAGACCGGGCGGTCCCCCGAGGCGGCGAGGAGCGTTGCCACCGTCACCTCGGCCTCGGTGCGCTCCTCCATCACCGCCCGCCCTGCCGGACCGGCGTACGCGCCGTGCATGACGCACACGGTGCGGCCGGGGGTGGCGTAGCGGCGGCACGGTTCGCCGCTGGTCTGCGCGGTGGCGGTACAGCGGGCCTTGGGCGGGTTCTGCTTGCGCGGCATGGGTCAGCCCCCGATCCGGTCGGCGTAGACGAACGGGCGGATGACCGCCCCGCCCGCGAACGTCTGGACGGCGGGACCGGGGGAGGGGCAGACGGCCGGGTGGTCGCGGACCAGGCGCGCGGCCTCGGCCGCCCCCATGACGAGATCGGCCGGGCACGTTCCCGGGCACACGAGCCGGTACCAGGCGAGGCGGGTCGGGCGCATGGGTCAGCTCCCCAGCGGGTTGAAGGTGGCCCGGCCCGCGAGGCAATCGAACGATGCCGCCCAGGCCCGCTCAGCGACCATCAGACGGAGGTTCGTCTCCCGGTCGAACGAGGTGTGGACCTGTGCCTCCTGGGCGCGCCAGAGGGTCACCTGGCCGGTCACGATGACCTCGCCCAGCGGGTACGCGCCGAACGCCCAGACGGAGCCCATCGGGGTGACCTTGCGCGGGCCGTCCTGGAGGATCAGCCCGGCCTCGGCGGCGAACGCGGCGGCCTCGATGGGGGCGTGGATCGTGGCCCCGTACCCGTAGCCCTGTTCGGTGTAGGCGTAGCGCTCCAGCGCGCCCACCACGTCCGTGATCAGCGCGGGATCGTAGTTGGTCCCGACAGGCTCGGCCTCGGTGTCCAGGTTGAGGATGTCCAGGGCGTTGCCCTCGAAGTCCAGGCCGGACCAGAGAGCGGCCTCCACGGTGGGCTGTTCGCTGGTCTCCAGGCGGCGGATGACCTGGGCGCGTAGCTCGGCCTCGGTGTAACCGACCTGAGTGCATTCCAGGGTGGCGAGCGTGAGGAACACGCCGGTTGTCACCTCGGGGTTGCCGCCGTCCAGCGGCTTGGCGGGCGCGGCCACCTCGCCCCCGTAGCAGTTAACGCCGTAGGCGTACGCGGCTCCGCACGTGACGGGGGTGTACCGGATGCCGCCCCCCTCACCGTGCGGGGCGGGGAGATCGAGCGGGCCGCTCGCGGCGTTGAACAGGCCGTACCGGCGTAGGCCGGGCTCGGGCGGGGTGACGATCTGGCCGGGGATCAGGGCCATGTCTTTGTCCTCTTTGGTCTGGATTGCGATACAACAGAATGCCGGTTATGCGCGGCGGTCCTGGACGAGTCAGCGACCGGGGGACGGGCGGAGCGGGCCTCTCTCGGTTGGGCAGCCCTGGCCGGACGAATCGGACGCCAGGTGCGCCGGGGCGCGGTGGCCCCTCGCATTCGATGGTTCCCTTCCATGGGATCGCTGACCAGAGGGCATCTCGCGGACCGAGGGGACATCTCGTGGCGGCCGAACCGGGGCCGGAACGCCGAACGGCCCCCGGCTGTCCGGGGTGGACGAACCGGGGGCCGTTCTTGACACTCCACCGTCAGGGGCGGGCGGTCTGCCAGGCGATCACGAGCGCGGTCACCAGGGCCAGGAGGCGGGTCAGATCGGGGCGGTACAGGGGGCTCACGAGGTGGCCTCCTTGACCTTCTTGACGACCCGGTACTGACCGGCCTTGCGGTGGGGGTCGCCGTTGATCGGGCGCTCCCCGAGGAACTTCACGACGACGGCGTTACCCACCTCGGGGGCCGCGTCCGCCAGGGCGCGACGGAGGAAGGGCGGGCTGCCGATGACACGGACCAGACCGGTCCGGGTCTGGAGGGTGACGACCGGGTACAGCCCGCCGAACTCCTCGTCCCCGTCCTCGGACAGCCCGGTCACGTACCCGGCCACGGTGTCCCCGGGGGCCGAGGGCACCCAGTCCACCGGCGGGCCGGTCGGCGCGGGGGAGATGGAGGAGATGGAGGACATCTCCTCGCCACTCTCTCCAGGGGTAGAACGCACCTGGTCCCCGGTAGCCGTATCGTCACCCAACCGCATAGCGGTTTTCGAGCCATACGTAAGAGCGGAAACATCTCCTCCATCTCCTCCATCTCCTCCCGGAGGAGAGGACGAATCGGACGAGAACCGGCTTTCGGTGCGAAGCGTCCAGCGGGTCACCTTGCCGCGAGCCGTCCCGATGTGGTCGAGCACCATGCCCGCCTCGGGGCGGCCCTTCTGGCTCCGGTAGGCGTACGGCAGCCTGCCCGGGAACGCCTCGTCATGCGGCTTGAGCAGGCCGGGCGGTCCCTGGAAGCGCTCGGGGTTCTTGCGCGCCGCGTTCACCACGTCCTGGACCGTGAAACCCTCGGTCCCGAACGTCTCGGACAGCCAGAAGAAGTGCCCGGCCCACCAGTCACTCTCGGGGCTGGAGCCCTTGGCCCACTCCTCGCGGCCGACCAGGAAGTCAGGCACCCCGGCGTGCGACAGGATGCCGCCGACGACCATCTCCCACTCGGTGAAGGACCCGAAGGCGGCCGGGCGGGGCATCTTGGGCTTGCCCGCAGCGAACCAGGCACGCGCCAGGGTCAGCACGGCCGCCAACAGCTCGCGCCGGTTCTGCCGGACCCACCGCTCCAGGTTCGGGTGACGGAAGCTGTCCGCCGGACGGTTCTCCGGGTCGTCGTGATTCGGCTTGAGGGAGATCCGGTAGGCGCGGCGCGTGATATCCCCCTTCACCTCGACGTTGTTGCCGAGGCTGACCCACGTCGCGGTGTTGGGGAACGTGCCGTTCTTGCTGACGCCCAGGATGCGGTCCTCCCAGATGCTCGCGGTGAGCGCCTGGGCCAGCGCCTCACCCTCGACCGTGTGCGCCTCGTCAAAGATCATGAACTGCCGACCCTCGCGGAACGAGGCCGTGATCTTCTTGCGCAACTCCTCGTTCTCGGGCATGGAGGTCAACGGGGCCGAGCGGCCCGTGTAGACCCAGAGCATCGTCTCCACGACCTTGCCCTTGCCCACGCCCATCCGGGAGCCGTCCAGCACCGCGAGCGGCACCACATCGACCAGGCCCCGGACGGTCGGGGTAAGGATCAGCGCCAGCGCGTTGGCGCGGTCCGCCTGGGTCTCGAACGGGAAGTCCCCCAGCCAGTCCTCCAGGATCAGCTTCCGCGCGGTGGCAACCTCCTCCGTGCTCGGGTGCTCCGGGATCTCCAACCCGGCCAGCTCCTCGTCCGGCATCAGCATGACCTCGCTGTCCGGGTCGTACCCGGGCTCGGTCACCACCGTGCCGTCCGCACGGACGAACGGTGCCGTGGCGAGCCGGGTCAGCGGCGCGAACGCCTCCACCCGGCGGAGAACGGCGGCCATCGCCTTCTGGTCCGGCCAGGCCGGGGCGTACGAGACCGAGCCGTCCCGGCCGACGACCTCCCGGACGGTCTGGACGGCTTGCTGGAGCACGTCCCCGAACCGGCCGGAGTCCACCGGCTCCAGGCGGGCGGGCTTGCGGTCTGCCGTGACCAGCTCAGAGATGTGGTCCCCGTGGTGGAACAGGCGCGTCCCCGAGAACTTCACCGCCATGCCGGACGACATCTCGTTGATCACGTCCAGCGGGTCACCGCTGACCACAACCAGCGCCCGGTCCCCGGTCGGCTTGGGCGGCCTGGCGGGGGCCGTCACCTTCTTGGCGGACGGCCGGGGCTTGGCCGGGAGCTTTTCCACGGTCTCGCTGAGCAGGTTGCCCAGCACCCGGGCGCGGCGTTCGTGAGCGCGCTTGGCCAGGTAGTCATCCAGCCCGACCTTGCCACCGGCGGGGAGCCGGACCCACTCGATCAGACTCGCCCCCTCGGCCTTGAGAGCGGCCTGGAGCCGGTCGGCCGCGCTCCACACCAACAGGTTGGTCGAGAAGTCCGCGTCCAGGATGACCTTCACCGGGAGCCCGTCCACAACCTCCAGGTCCGGGATCGCCACGCCATCGTCCGAGAAGCCCCAGCACCCGGCCATGCCGTACACGCTGTAGCCCTCGGGGGCGTACCGGGCGGCCACCAGGCATTGCTTGGAACCCTCGGCCAGGATCACGCCCACCGGGTTCTCGACCTCACGGACCGCCCAGAGGACCGGCGGACGGCCGCCCTGGTAGACGTACTTCATCGGCTCCCCGTCGTTGCTCAGGGGCCGCTTGTCGTCGTCCGGCCGGAGCTGGACATTGACCGCGCCGGTCGGGCCGGTCCAGACGAACAGGACGCCCCCGTTCTCCGGGATGTAACGGCCGATCCCGGCCTGCCACTCGCTGGGGATCTGGGCCAGATCATCCCGGGTGACCAGCGAGCGGACGCGACCGGCGGCCAGCTCGCGGTCCGCGTCCACCGCGTGCGCCTCCAGGTAGGCGCGGTGCTCATCGGACAGGTACGGCTCAGCCACGGCGCACCTCCACCCAGAGCGCGCCGTACCCGTACCAGCCGCTCTCCTCGCGGATCGCGCCGGTGACCGGGAGGCCCTTCACCACGTTCAGGTCGAACACGAGGCCGGAGACGTGCCGCCGGTCCCGGTCCGTGACCTCGTACGGCTGGGCAACGATCAGGTGCGGCTTGCCGCCCTTGGTCCACAGGGTCATGTGGTCGCGCCAGTCGCTCCCGCCCTCCAGGCAGGGGTACTCGGACCGCCCGCACGGGCGGCCCATCAGCCAGTGAATCGGGCACCGGCGCTTGGGCCGGGCCTCGCGGAGCCGGTTCTCAGTCGCCCACTGGATCAGGCGCTGGCGTGCCGGAACGCCGATGTTCGGGCCGTACGGCCAGTCGTACCAGTGGCCCCAGAGCCAATCCTCGGACTCCTTCAGCCCGATACGCGGAGCCTGAGCGTCCAGCGCGTCCACCAGCTCGCGCTCGGCGTCGCTGGCGTGGCGGAAGCACCGGTACGAGTCCACGTCACCGTCCACGAAGTGGACGCCCCGGCGGCAGGCCCGGCAGTTGTTGTAGCCCGGCAGGTCAGCCACGGTCGCCACCCCCCGCCAGCGCCTCGGCCAGGTCCCGGCGCGCCGCGCTGGTGGCCTCAACCTCGCAGTAACGCCGGTCCCCAACGAGGGTGACCCAGCACGGACCGCAACCCGCGTCACACCGGCTCAGGTCGAACGAGCGGGTAGACTTCACAGTGGTCTTGGTAGTGGTCTGGGACGGCTTCCCCTTGGGCGAGGGGGAGCCGTTCGTCTTCTCAGCCATCGGCCCGCTGACCCCCGTCCTGGGAGGCGAGGAGCGCGCGGAGCTGGGCGCGGTGGTTCTCGGTCAGCTCGGGGGCGCGCTCCACCAGCACGTTGATGTAACGGTCGGTCGAGTGCGCGGCGGCGCTGGCCTTGCGGGCGCGCTCCCGCCGGAACTCAGGATCGGCAAGCTTGCCGGTCAAGGTAGACACGGGTCCTCCGTGGACCTCGCGCCGCTCCCCGGGTCGTGTGATTCCGCCGGGTTCCGGTCTCGCCCATACGGGCCGAACGGTGGGGCGCACTTCGCGCCTTAAGCCTCTCCGGGATCTCTCCCGGAGGTAGGACCTACGTTAGGTCCTACCCCCAACGCCTGGGAAGTTCAGACCGAGTGCCCGGCGTCACCAGTCATGACGGCAAAGTTCTTACGCCACAACGGATTCCGGCCACCCGGTCAATAGCCAGGCGGCCTACGCAGGCCGATTCCCCGCCTCTTCGCCATGACGGTCTTGCCGCTCCCCAGGCTCACCCAAGCGGTCAGATCCTGATGCCGATCGCCGTACGCAGCGCACGTCTCCTTGATCCCCTCGATCGGCATGAACCAAGACCCCTCGGCTCCGGGTTCTAGCCGGTACGGGATGGGCTCGGACATCGGCAAGGGCCTGAACTGGTGCTGGTTCCCGCCGTCCGGGTGGCGCAGGCCAAAGCCCGTCACCGTCACTGCCGTGCGGCCGGAGTTGCTGGCCCGGATCACTGTGAAGCCGTCTTTCTCCCCCGGGATGAAGGCCACCGTTGCGGTCACCCTGACCACCGCACCGGTCTGCCGCCAGGAGATGATCTGCCAGGTGAGCGTGATGGAGCTCATCACGATGGCGATCAAGGACAGGATCTCTGGCGTCTTCATGACTGTGAAGTGTGGCGTACGGCTGCGACACAACGGATTCCGAGCAACTGACTTGACTGTGGACTGTCAAGCGGTCAGCCCCTCGGCCTCCCAGTGCTCGGCCCAGGTGAGCGCGTCCCCGGTCCACCGGGAGGCCCCGAGCCGCGCCGGGTCGAACACCGGGCCGCGCCGGGCCGCCGGGTGGACCACCAGCTCCGTCAGCGCGCGCACGTACCGGCGCTTCAGCTCCGCCGGGAGGCCCGGCCACCGCGCCGGGACTCCGGCCATGCTCAGGTCCGCGTTCTCCGGCGGCACGGTCAACCGCCGTAGCTTCTCCTCGGCCCGCTCGATCTGGGGGAGTAGGTCCGCCTCGAACTCCGCGAACGACGCCGGGGAGACCTTCCGGGCCTTGGCTAGGGCCTTCCACTCGTCAAGCTGGCCCTTCAGCTCCTCCAGCTCCTTCTCGGCGGCTCTGGTGGCCGCGTCGTCGGTGCGGCGCGTCAGGAGGGCCGCCGCGTCGGGCCGCCCCAGGCGGGCCAGGAGCACCTTCTCCACGAAGTCCTCCAGGGCCACGGCCGAGACCACCATCCCGCACCCGTCGCACTGGTACGTCACCCTGGGCCGCTTGGTGCCGCCGGTGCGTGCCCGGAGCTTGGTGGTCCGGCACGTTCCGCACGCCACCGCGTTGGTCAGCCAGTGCGCCAGAGCGGTCCCCCGGGTGGTGGTCCGCCGCTCCGGTCGGGTGAGCAACGCGACCGCCTTACGCCACTGGCCCACGTCCACGATCGGCGTCCACGACGCCGGACCAACGTCCTGGCCCTGGTGGACGATCCGACCCGCGTACGAGGGCCGGAGGACCATCTGGCGGATGAACCGGCCCGCCCACGGGGCACCGCCGGGCATGGTCAGGCCCCGCTCGTTGAGGTCCCGCGCGATGGTGGCGAGGCTGTCCCCCTCGGTGATCCGGCGGACCATCTCCCGGACCACCGGGGCCTGTTCGGGGTGGGCTTCCTGACGGACGAACCGCCCCTTCTCGTCGTAGACCCTGGTGAACCCGTACTGGAGGCGGCCGGACGGCTTGCCCTCCCGGGCGGCCTTGCGCTTGCCGCTCAGCACTCGGTCACTGAGAAGGTTCGATTCGGTGGCTGACTGCACACCGACCCGAGCGAGGGTGTCATAGTCGTTGGTCCGCCACGGCCGGTAGATCCGCTCATCGGTCCAGATCCAGATCCTGATCCGCCGGTCCCGGCACTCATCGATGAGCGCCACCCACTCCCCGAGCTTGCGCGATCCCCGCGAGCCCTCGAACAGGCCGAGCACCTGGCACGCGCCGGAGCGGATGTGCTCCAGGAGCGCGGCGAAGTCGGGCCGGGCGCGCTTGGCGAACCGGGACGCGCTGAAATCGGGGTCCGCGAACACCCGGCCGATCCGGAGGTCTTCCCGCTCGGCCCCCTCGGTCAGCTCCGCAAGCTGGCGCTTGACGGAGCGACCCTCGTCCTTGGTGCTCTTGCGGAGATAGAGGTCAACAACTTCCCCGTCATGACTGTGAAGCATGGCGGGGATAGTACCCCTAAAGACTTGACACTGAGGTCACCAAGCCGGTCCTCACCGTCGGCCGGCGCTGACGGCAGACGTACACGAGGGGCGCCCGGGATGGTCCGGGCGCCCCTCGGTGTGTTCGTCATGCATCGACATCGGTGCGCCTGCCCGGCCGGGTGGCCGGACAGGCGCACCGCCCCCGTCGGACGTCGTCACCGACAACCGCTGACGAGTCTGTGCGCCGTCGCTATCGGATCGCTATCGCCTCGCCGCGCCGCTCGGTGACCACCGGGCTACGCTGCTGGAAGTTGCATGGCGGCAGGCGGGGGCGCGAATGCGATTCGGGATCTTGGGGCCCTTGCGGGTCGGCGGCGGCGAAGCCACCGTCACCGCGGGCCGGGATCGCACCGTGCTCGCCATGCTGTTGCTGCGCCCCGGCCGGGTGGTGCCGGTGGAGGATCTGGTCGACGCCGTCTGGGAGGAGCGCCCGCCGGCCACCGCGCGCACGCAGCTCCAGATCTGCGTCTCGCGGCTGCGTCAGCGGTTCGCGGTGCTCGGGCTGCCGGCCGGGACGATCGTCACCGACCCGGCGGGCTACGGCATCCGGATCGAGCCGGACGACCTCGACGCGGACATGTTCGCCCGCGCCGTGGAGACGGCGCGTGCCGAGGCCGCCGCCGGCCGGCTGGCCGAGGCGCGCCGCCACTACCGGGCCGCCCTCGCGCTGTGGCGCGGTCCGGCGCTCGCCGGCATCCCGGCCCGGGTGGTACGACTGCGGGCCCAGGCGCTCGACGAGCAGCGGCTCGCCGTGCTGGAGGACTGCGTCGACGTCGAGCTGCGGCTGCACCGGGGCACCGGACTGGTCGACGAACTCACCGAGGCGGTCGAGCACAATCCGCTGCGGGAACGGCTGCGGGGTCAGTTGATGCTGGCTCTCTCGGCGGTCGGCCGGCAGGCGGACGCGCTCGCCGTCTACCGGGAGGGCCGGCGGATCTACGCCGAGGAGCTGGGCATCGAGCCCGGCGCGGCGTTGCAGGAGCTGCACCAGCGTGTGCTGGCCGGTGACGAGGCGGCGGGCGCGCGCCCCGCGGCCCCGGTACGCACGTTGCCCCGGGCCATCCGGGACTTCACCGGCCGTCAGCAGACCATGGCGCGGCTGGTCAAGGACATCGTCGAGGAGGGTACGCGGCTGTACCTGATCGACGGCATGGCCGGCAGCGGCAAGACGACCCTCGCCGTCCAGGTCGCTACCGGGTTGCGCGAGCGGTTCCCCGACGCGGAACTCTTCATCGACCTGCACGGGTACAGCGAGCGCAGCCCGCTGACCCCTGCGGCGGCCGCGGCCACCCTGCTGCGGCAGCTCGGCGTGCCGGCCGAGCGGGTGCCGGTCGACGCGGAGGACCGGCTGGCGATGTGGCGCTCCGAGCTGGCCGACCGGCGGGCCGTGGTGGTGCTCGACAACGCGGCGAGCGCCGCCCAGGCCGCGGCGCTGCTGCCCAGCGGTCCGGACAATCTCGTTCTGGTGACCAGCCGGCGGCGGCTGGCCGGGCTGGACGAGGGGCGTCCTCACTCGCTGCCGGTCCTGGACCCGGACGAGGCCGTGGAACTGCTCGGCCGGATCGTCGGCGCCGACCGGGTCGACGCCGAGCCGGCCGCCGCCGCCGAGGTGGTCCGGCGGTGCGGGCATCTGCCGCTCGCCATCCGGCTGGCCGGTTCCCGGCTCGCGCACCGTCCGCACTGGCGGGTCGCCGACCTGGCACGGCGGCTGGCCGAGGCGCAGGACTCGCTGGCCGAGCTGGCGGTCGGCGAGCGCTCCGTCGGGGACGCCTTCACGCTCTCGTACGCGCAGGTCTCGGCGCCGGCCCGGCGGCTGTTCCGGTTGCTCGGACTCCACCCCGGCGTACGGTTCGACAACCGGGTGGCGGCGGCGCTCGCCGACGTGCCTCTGCCGGAGGCGCAGGACCTGCTGGACGAGCTGGTGGACGTGCACCTGGCCGAGGAGACGGCACCGGGCCGCTACCGCCTCCACGACCTGCTCCGGGAGTACGCCCGCCGGCTGCTGGCCGAGACCGAGGGGCCGGACGAGCGACGGGCCGCGGCGGCGCACCTGCTCGACCATCACCTTCAGGTGGCGCTCGGCCTGGCGCTCGCCGCCGAGACGAAGCTGAGCGCGCTGAGCCAGGTCGCCTTCCCGCCGCCGCGGCGTCCCGACCTGCTGCCGGTTCCGGACAGGCCGGGCCAGTCCTGGTTCGACGAGAACCGGGCGGCCCTCGTCGGACTGGTGCACCTGGCCGAGTATGAGGGCCTCTCGGCGTACTGCTGGCAGCTGACCCGGGCGTGCTGGTGGTCCAACTTCGTCGGTGGACACCTCGACGAGCTGGTCGAGACGCACGAGGTGGCGCTGCGGGCCGCCGTCGGGTCGGGGGACGAGGAGGCCGTGGCGATCACCATGAACTACCTCGCCTCGGCGAAGTTCCGGCTCGGGGACTTTCCGGAGGCGATCCGGTTCCTGGAGGCGGGCGTCGACAGGTACCGCCGGCTCGGTCTGCGCCGGGAGCAGGTCCAGGCGCTCTGCAACCTCGCCGCCGTGTGTTTCGGGACCGACGACGCGGAACGCTGCGTCAGGTACGTCGACGAGGCGCTGCGGATCAGCCGCTACCCGGACGACGCGGCGACCATCTCCAGCCTGTTCAACATGCTGTCGGTCGCCGAGCTGTTCCGGGGCCGGTACGACCTGGCCCTCGAAGCGGCCCGCCGGCACATCCTCCTGGCGCGGGTGGCGGGGGATCCGCGGCACACCTCGAACGCGCTCGGCCACCTCGGCATGATCCGGCACCGCCTGGGCCAGACCGGGCCGGCCCGCCGGCTGCTCCGGGCGGCCCTGCGCCTGAAGCGGAGCACCGCGAACCGGTTCGGTGAGGGGGAGATCCTCAACGAGATCGGCATGATGGAGCGTGAGGCGGGCCGCCCGGCCGAGGCCGCCGCCCAGCACCGGGCCGCCCTGATCGCGATGACCGACGCGGGGGACCGGATCGGGCAGTGCGCCTCCCGGAACCTCCTGGCCCGCGCCCTGCACGATCTGGGCGATGTCGACGCCGCTTCCGACCTGTACCGCCGGGTGCTGGACGACTCCACCCGCCTGAGCCTGCGCTACGAGCAGGCCCGGGCTCTGGACGGCATGGCCCGCTGCCTGCGGCACACCGACGCCGACCAGGCCCGCCGGTACGCCGGGCGCGCGCTGGCGCTGTTCCGCCAGGTCGAGTCGCCGGACCAGCGGGAGACCGAGGAGTTGCTGGCCGAGCTGGGCTGAGGGCCGCGCCACTTTCCCTGCACACCGCCGGGAGGCGCGGCAGGATGGAACGCGTGACGACTCCAGAGGCGACCGGCTACCGGATCGAACGCGACTCGATGGGCGAGGTGGAGGTGCCCGCCGAGGCGCTGTGGCGGGCGCAGACCCAGCGCGCGGTGCAGAACTTCCCGATCTCGGGGCGCGGACTGGAACCGGCCCAGATCAAGGCCCTGGCGCAGATCAAGGGGGCGGCGGCACTGGTGAACGGTGAGCTGGGGGTGATCGACGCGGACGTGGCGCAGGCCATCGCCATCGCCGCCGCGCACGTCGCCGAGGGCGGCTACGACGACCAGTTCCCGGTGGACGTGTTCCAGACCGGTTCCGGCACCTCGTCCAACATGAACACCAACGAGGTGATCGCCACCCTGGCGAGCCGCGAGCTGGGCCGTGACGTGCACCCGAACGACCACGTCAACGCGTCGCAGTCCAGCAACGACGTCTTCCCCACCTCGATCCACCTGGCCGCCACCCAGTTCGTGGTGGAGGATCTGATCCCCTCGCTGAAGCAGCTCGCGGGCGCGCTGGAGGAGAAGGCGGCCGAGTTCGAGACGGTGGTCAAGGCCGGGCGTACCCACCTCATGGACGCCACGCCGGTCACGCTCGGGCAGGAGTTCGGCGGGTACGCGGCGCAGGTCCGCTACGGCGTCGAGCGGCTGGAGTCGGCGCTGCCCCGGCTGGCCGAGCTGCCGCTGGGCGGCACCGCCGTCGGCACCGGCATCAACACGCCGCTGGGCTTCGCCGACCGGGTGATCGGCAAGCTGCGGGAGTCGACAGGGCTGCCGCTGACCGAGGCGCGTAACCACTTCGAGGCGCAGGGCGCCCGGGACGCGCTGGTGGAGACGTCCGGCCAGCTCCGTACCGTCGCGGTCGGCCTTTACAAGATCGCCAACGACGTGCGCTGGATGGGCTCCGGCCCCCGTGCCGGGCTGCGTGAGCTGCGCATCCCCGACCTCCAGCCGGGGTCGTCGATCATGCCGGGCAAGGTGAACCCGGTGGTGGCCGAGGCGATGCGGCAGGTCTGCGCCCAGGTGATCGGCAACGACGCCGCCGTAGCCTTCGCCGGGTCGCAGGGCGACTTCGAGCTGAACGTCATGCTCCCGGTGATGGGCCGCAACCTGCTGGAGTCGATCAAGCTGATCGCCGCGTCCAGCCGGCTGTTCGCCGAGCGGCTGGTGGCCGGCCTGGTCGCTGATGCCGAGGTCTGCCTGGCGTACGCGGAGGGCTCGCCGTCGATCGTCACCCCGCTCAACCGCCACCTCGGGTACGACGAGGCCGCCTCGATCGCCAAGGAGGCGCTGGCCAAGCAGGTGTCCATCCGTGAGGTGGTGATCGCCCGGGGCCACGTCGACTCGGGCACGCTCACCGAGACCCAGCTGGACGAGGCGCTGGACCTGCTCCGGATGACCCACCCCTGAGCCGGCGCCGGTAATTGCCTCGACCCGTCACAAAGGGCGCGGCATGATCCGACGGTGCGTGACGACGGCGGGGTGTTGCTGGAGACCGCGCGGCTGACGCTGCGCCGGTTCACGATGGACGACGTGGACCGGCTGGTGGCGCTGGACGCCGATCCGGAGGTCATGCGCTTCCTGACCGGTGGCGCGCCGACGCCGGCCGCGACGTACCGGGACGAGGTGCTGCCCCGGGTGCTCGCGCAGTACGCCCGGCATCCCGGGCTCGGCCGCTGGGCGACGCTCGACCGGTTCACCGGCGAGTTCCTCGGCTGGCACTCGCTCGACCCGTCCGACGACGGCGCCGAGGCGGAGCTGGGCTATCGGCTGCGCCGCGCCACGTGGGGGCACGGGCTGGCGACCGAGGGCGCGCGGGCGCTGGTGCGGCACGCGTTCGACACGGTGGGCGTCCGCCGGGTGTGGGCCCAGACGATGGCGGTCAACGACCGCTCCCGGGCGGTCATGGCCCGCGCCGGGTTGCGCTACGTCCGCACGTTCCACCTGGCCTTCGACGACCCGATCCCGGGTATGGAGCACGGCGAGGTGGAGTACGAGCTGCGCCGTGACGCCTGGCCCGCGACGCGTCAGGAGTGGGACGCGGCGGCCCTGCGGGCCCGGTAGGCGCTCACCGCGGCCCGGTTGCCGCAGCCGGCGTCGCAGAACCGGCGGGACCGGTTCCGGGACAGGTCGACGAGCACGTTGTCGCAGTCGGGGTGGTCGCAGTGCCGCAGCCGGCTCAGCTCGCCCATCCGGACCAGGTCAGCCATCGCCATCGCGGCCTCGACCGCCATCCGGGTCGCCAGCGGCGCGTCCCGCGGCACGGCGTGCAGGTGGTACGGCTCGTCGTCGTGCCGGACGAGTTGCGGCAGCGCGTGCGACTCGCGCAGCAGCGCGTTGACGATCGCGACCACCTCGTCGGTGTCGCCGTACCAGATGCGGCGCAGCCGGGGCCGCAGCGCGCGGACCTGGCGCAGTTCGGCGTCGGTGTGCTCGTGCCGGCCGCTCCACCCGTGGGCGGTGAAGAAGGCGTCCAGGGCGGCCACGTCGGGCAGTCCCTCCCGGTCGTCGCCGGCGGTGTTCACCAGTGCGGCGACGCTGACCAGCGCGCATTCGGTGTCATGGGCGAAAAGCAACTTGACTCCTGTCGGAGGCTACGCCTAGCGTCATCAGCATAACCTCCCTTGACTCATGACCAGGAGATGCCGATGCGTGAACGGTCCGGCGTCGGGCTCGGCCTGGCACTGCTCTCCGCGATCACGTTCGCCACCTCGGGCACCTTCGCCCGCCCGCTGATCACCGGCGAGTGGTCGGCGGTCGCCGTGGTGATCGCCCGGGTCGGCATCGCCGCGCTGGTGCTCGCCGTCCCCGCCGTGCTGGCACTGCGCGGCAGGTGGACAGTGCTGCGCCGCAACGCGGGAAGCGTGGTGCTGTTCGGGCTGCTCGGCGTGGCCACGGCGCAGGCGTGCTTCTTCAACGCGGTCCGCTACCTCCCGGTCGGCGTGGCGCTCCTGCTGGAATACCTCGGCATCGTGCTCGTGGTCGGATGGATGTGGCTGGTCCACGGGCAGCGCCCCCGGCTGCTCACGGTGGCCGGCTCCGTCATCGCCCTGTGCGGGCTGGTGCTCGTCCTCGACCTCACCGGCGCCGGACGACTCGACCCGGTGGGCGTGCTCTGGGGTCTCGGCGCGGGCGTCGGGCTCGCCGGATACTTCGTCATCGCCGGCCGGATCGACGCGGGCCTGCCCTCGGTGGTGATGGCCAGCGGCGGCATGGCGGTCGGCGCGATGGCGCTGCTGCTGCTCGGCGGCCTCGGAGCGCTGCCGCTCGCGGCCGGCACCGCCGACGTCACCTTCGGCGGGCACCGGGTGAGCTGGCTGGTGCCGATCGCCGGGCTGTCGCTGATCGCCGCCGTGGTCGCGTACCTCGCCGGTGTCGCCGGCACCCGGCTGCTCGGGGCACGGCTGTCCTCCTTCGTGGGGCTGACCGAGGTGATGTTCGCGGTGCTGATCGCCTGGCTGGTGCTCGACGAACTGCCCAGCCTGATCCAACTGGCCGGCGGCGTGCTCATCCTCGGCGGCGTCGCGCTGGTCCGGGCCGACGAGCTGCGCGGCACACCATCGGTGCCGGAGGCGGCGCAGGCCGAGCCGGTGCTGACCGGCGACCGATGAGCGGACCGCGCGGCGCCGTCGTCTTCGACGCCGACGAGACACTCGTCGACCTGCGCCCGGCGGTCACCGGCGCGCTCGTCGCCGTACTCGAGGAGATGCGGCGGCGGACCCCGGCGGCGGCCGCCGTGGCGCTCGCGGACCTGGAGGGGGACTGGGGTGCGGTCTTCGGCGCGCTCAGCGCCGCCCCGGTGCAGGAGATCCGGCGGGCCGCGCTGGCCCGTTCGCTGGCCCGGGCGGGGCTGAAGGCGGACCTGGACGAGTTCGCGGCGTTGTTCTTCGCCCGCCGGTACGCGCTGAGCCGCCCCTTCCCGGACGTGCTGCCCGCGCTGGCGGCGCTGCGCCAGCACCACGTGCTGGGCTTCGCCACGAACGGCAACAGCCGCGCCGAACGCTGCGGCCTCGCCGGGCAGTTCGCCTTCGAGGTGTACGCGCACGAGGGCGGCCTGCCCAAGAAACCGGCGCCGGAGTTCTTCGCGGCGGTGGTGGCCGCGTCCGGGCTGCCCGCCGCGCGCATCGTCCACGTGGGCGACTCGCCGGAGCACGACGTGGCCGCCGCCCAGCGGGCCGGGCTGCGCGTGGTCTGGCTCAACCGGGCCGGGCTGCCCCGCCCGCGCGGCCTCGAACCGGACGCCGAGGTGTCCACGCTCGCCGGACTGTCCACGGTGCTCGCCACCCTGACGAACGCGAATGCCTAGTTGCCGCCGATAACGGACGTCGATCTGGCGGAACCGGCTCCCGTGATGTGGGATGACACCACGTCCCTCAACGAGAGGATCTGATGTGGTGAGCAAGCGCTTCACCGTCGGCGCGGTCGCGGCTGCGGCCTCGCTGGCACTCACGGTGACCGGCCTGAGCATCCCGGCGAACGCCGCGCCGTCGGAGTTCCGGACCTTCACCGTGCTGGCCGAGAGCGGCGTCTCCAGCGACGCCGCGGTCGCCGCGATCACCGCCGCCGGTGGCAAGGTCGTCGCCCGCACCGACGACGTCGGCCTGTTCCAGGTCAGAAGCGACCGGGCGGACTTCGCCAGCCGGGCCACCGCGGCCGGCGCGCTGGTCGGCGCGGCCGAGGAGAAGGCGATCGGCCGCAAGCCGAAGCTGGACCGGGTCGAGCAGGAGCACCTGCTGGCCGCCGCGGCGACCAAGGGCAAGGCCGCCAAGGGCAACGGCAAGAAGATGGACCCGCTCGACGACAAGCTCTGGGGTCTGGACATGATCCGGGCCGACAAGGCCCGCAAGATCGAGCCGGGCGACCGCCGGGTCACCGTCGGCATCCTGGACACCGGCGTCGACGCCAGCCAGCCCGACCTGGCGCCGAACTTCAACTGGGCGCTGTCGCGCAACTTCGCGCCGGACATCCCCGAGGTCGACGGACCGTGCGAGGTGGCGAGCTGCCTCGACCCGGTCGGCACCGACGACGGCGGGCACGGCACGCACGTCGCAGGCACCATCGGCGCCGCCGCCAACGGCTTCGGCCTGTCCGGCGTGGCTCCGAACGTCTCCCTGGTCGAGCTGAAGGGTGGCCAGGACAGCGGCTACTTCTTCCTCAACCCGGTGGTGAACGCCCTGGTGCACGCGGGCCGGTCCGGGCTGGACGTGGTGAACATGTCCTTCTACGTCGACCCGTGGCTCTACAACTGCACCGCCAACCCGGCCGACTCGCCGGAGGCGCAGGCCGAGCAGCGCACCGTCATCGAGGCCATGAAGCGGGCGCTCAACTTCGCGCACCGCAAGGGCGTCACGCTCGTCGGCTCGCTCGGTAACAACCACGAGGACCTGGGCGCGCCGCGCACCGACGTGAGCAGCCCGGACTACGGCGCCGACCCGTACCCGCGCCCGATCGACAACGCGACCTGCTGGGACCTGCCGGTCGAGGGCCCGCACGTGATCGGCGTGTCGGCGGTCGGCCCGTCCGGCAAGAAGTCGGACTACTCGAACTACGGTACCGAGCAGATCTCGGTGGCGGCGCCGGGTGGCTGGTTCCGCGACGGCTTCGGCACCGACACGTACCGCACCGACGCCAACATGATCCTCTCCACGTACCCGAAGAAGGTGCTCCAGGAGGAGGGGTCGGTCGACGAGAACGGCGACATCGTCGCCGGCTTCGAGAACTCGGTGTTCAAGCAGTGCACCGCCAAGGGTGAGTGTGGCTACTACACCTACCTCCAGGGCACCTCGATGGCGTCCCCGCACGTCTCGGGCGTGGCGGCGCTGATCGTCAGCAAGCACGGCAAGAAGGAGGGCCGCAACGGCTACGGCATGGCGCCGAACCTGGTCGAGCAGCACCTCTACCGGACGGCGGCCGAGCACGCCTGCCCGGAGCCGCGGCTGCAGAGCTACACCAACGAGGGCCGGGACGCCGAGTTCGACGCGTACTGCGCGGGCTCGCTGAACTTCAACGGCTTCTACGGCTACGGCATCGTCGACGCCTACGCCGCGGTGAAGACCCCGGTCAAGCCCAACGTTCGACCGTAACGACTGTTTCCCCGAGGTGGCGGTGTCCGGAGTTCCCGGACGCCGCCATTTCGGCGTTCCGGTGACCTGCGCAGCTGGTGGCGTGGCGGCTGGTGGGGCGGCGGCCGGTGTCACGGCCGCCACCCCCGGGCCACCAGTGCGGCGCGGATCTCCCGCACCAGGGCGGGGAACTCCTTGCGCAGACGGCGGCCGGTCACGTGCAGCACCAGCCAGCCGGCCGCGACGAGCTGGTTGAGCCGCCGCCGGTCGAGGTGCATCCGGTCCGCGTCGGAGTGCCACTGACCGTCGTACTCGACAGCGACCCGGAACTCCGGCCAGGCCAGGTCGGGGTGCAGGATCAGCCCGGTCGACACCCGCACCGGATACTGGGCCACCGGGCGGGGCAGGCCGGCGAGGACGAGGCGGACCCGCAGGTGGGACTCCGGCGGGGACTGGGCCAGCCCGTCGGTCAGGCCGAACACCCAGGCCGCTCGCCGCCCACCGGGGCGGCAGGCGTTCCGGGCCACCTCGCTCGCCAGCGCCGACCGGTTCACCGAACCGGTACGCAGCAGCCCGTCGATGATGCCGACCGCCTCCACCGGATCGGCCCAGACCGCGGTCTCCCAGGCGCAGGCGGCCGGCTCGGTGCGTGGCGGAGGCCCGGCCAGGATCATCACCGCGCCGGGGGACGAGCGGTCCGCCGCCAGGGGTGCCGCGACGGATGACCTCGTGCCGGCGGGTGGGCGCGTGCCGGCGGGTGCGGCGCTGCCGACGGGGACCAGGAGACCGCTGTGTGTGCTCGACATAGGGGCGTGGTGCACCCGGACACCCGGCTGGGAGTCGGCCCGGACCGTGGCCGGCAGCAGGACGTGCACGTCGTCGGTGAAGCCCGCGGCGTGCTCGACCCCGTGCAGGTAGGCCGCCGACGGACCGGCGATCGCCGCGCCGGGTGGCAGGCGCAGCAGCGCCGCGCGGCAGGCCAGCGCGTGGTCGCGGTCGAGTCGCGCGTCGGCGTAGACGTCCTGCCGGAGCCGGATCCAGGACGCGCCGCGCAGATGGTGCCGGGACAGCAGCCCGCGCCGGATCGCTTCCGAGCCCCGGAAGACCTGCCAGGCCAACTCCGGTGGTCGATGAGGATGAGGTGGCATGTGACGAGCGTGGCGGCGCACGGGTCGAGATCGGTACCCCTGTGGACAGTCGCAGCCGTGCCGCCCTACGCGCCCTGTGGACAACCCCCGCACCACCGTGCCCGCGTGCTATAGCCCTTCGGCCCGTGCATGATCCACTCCACTTCGGGGAGGTGGCGGTATCCGGGCCGTTTGATGCAGCCACTTCGCCGATCTGGCGTGAGGACCGATCTGGCGTGAGGACCCGCGGCGTGAGGGCCTGCGCGGACCGGCGAGGACAGGGCGGGTCAGGAGAGCGCGGCGGCCACCGCCTCGGCGGCGGCGGTGACCTGGGCGCCGACATCCGCCACGTCGAGCGGGGTCAGTGACACCACCCCGACGCTGCCCTCCAGACCCGGCACGCCGAGCACCGGCGCGGCCACGCCGTACGCGCCCGACTGGAGCTCGCCGCTGGTGCTCACCGGCCTCGGATCGCCGGCCCGCCCGGCCAGCACCGCCCGGCCGGCGGCCCCCCGCTCCAGCGGGTGCCGGGTCCCGGTGCGGTACGCCACGTGGAACGACGTCCAGCTCGGCTCGACCACCGCGAGCGCCACCCCCTCGCCGCCCTCGACCACGGTCAGGTGGGCGGTCGCCCCGGTGCCCTCGGCGAGCCGGCGCAGCGCCGGCAGCGCCCCCTCGGCCAGCAGCGGCTGGGCGCGGCGGGCCAGGTGCAGCACGCCCACGCCGATGCGCAGGCGGCCCTCGCCGTCGCGCCGGAGCATCCCGTGGCCGGTCAGCGCGCCGACCAGCCGGTAGACGGCCGCCCGGCCGATGCCCAGCCGGTGCGCCGCCTCGGTGACGGTGAGCCCGCCCGGCGCGTCCGCGACCAGGTGCAGCAGCCGCAGGCCCCGGTCCAGGGTCTGTGCCGTCTCTCCCGTGCGTGCCGCCGTGTCCACAGCACGCAGCGTACGACCCGGCTCCGGCCAACCCGGAAATGTGCGGACGGCTACCCTTGTGAGGTGACGCTACGCCTGTATGACACCGCCACCCGATCGGTGCGGGACTTCGTCCCGCGGGAAGCCGGCAAGGTGGGGGTCTACCTGTGTGGTCTCACGCTCCAGGCCCCGCCGCACATCGGTCACCTTCGCTCCGGCGTCAACTACGACGTGCTGCGCCGATGGCTGCTCCGCAAGGGCTTCGAGGTCACGTTCATCCGCAACCTGACCGACATCGACGACAAGGTCCTGGCCAAGGCGATGGAACAGGACCGGCCGTTCTGGTCGATCGCGTACGCCAACGAGCAGATACTGACCACCTCCTACCGGGCGTTGAACGTGCTCCCGCCGACCTACGAGCCGCGGGCCACCGGGCACATCCCGGAGATGCACGAGCTGATCGCCCGGCTGATCGAGACCGGCCACGCCTACCCGGCCACCGACGGCTCCGGCGACGTCTACTTCGACGTGGCCTCCTGGCCCGCGTACGGGTCGCTGTCCGGCCAGTCCCCGGCGGACATGCAGCCCGCCGGCGACGCCCCCGACCGGGGCAAGCGGGACCCGCGTGACTTCGCGCTCTGGAAGGGCGCCAAGCCGGGCGAACCGGCCGACGCCTACTGGCCGTCGCCGTGGGGCCGCGGACGCCCCGGCTGGCACATCGAGTGCTCGGCCATGTGCTGGCGCTACCTGGGCCCCGAGTTCGACATCCACGGCGGCGGGCTCGACCTGACGTTCCCGCACCACGAGAACGAGATCGCCCAGTCGCAGGCCGCCGACCTGCCGTTCGCCCGCTACTGGGTGCACCACGGCCTGCTCGGCATCGGCGGCACCAAGATGGGCAAGTCGCTCGGTAACACGCTCGACCTCGACTACGTGGCCGCGCTCGGGGTGCGCCCGGTGGAGCTGCGCTACTACTACGTCGCCGCGCACTACCGGTCCCGCATCGACTACTCGGAGGACGCGCTGCGCGAGGCCGCAGTGGCGTACCGGCGGATCGAAGGCTTCGTGCAGCGGGCGGCCGAGCGGGTCGGCGCGGGCCGGCCCGGCGACCTGCCGCCCGCCTTCGTGGCCGCGATGGACGACGACCTCAACACGTCGGCGGCGCTGGCGGCGCTGCACGAGGTGGTCCGCGACGGCAACACCGCGCTCACCGCGGCGGACGATGTGACCGTCCGCACGACGCTCGCCGCCACCCGGGCGATGCTGGATATCCTCGGCGTCGACCCCCTGGACCCGGCCTGGACCGGCGGCGGCCGCACGGACGACCTGCGCGGCGTGGTGGACTCCCTGATCGCGCTGGCCCTGGAGCAGCGCGCGCAGGCCCGCGGCCGCAAGGACTGGGCTGCCGCCGACGCCGTACGCGACCAGCTCAAGCAGGCCGGCGTGGTCGTCGAGGACACCCCCCAGGGCCCGCGTTGGACTATTGGAGAGCAGGACTGATGGCCGGCAACTCGCAGCGCCGTGGCCGGCGACTGACGCCGAAGGCGGGCGCCCCCAAGGGCACCGGTGGCAAGAACAAGGACTCCCTCGCCGGGCGGGGCCGCACGCTGCCCGCCGACGAGCGGCCGTGGCACAAGGCGTACTCGGGCACCGAGAAGCTGCCCCAGCGCACCGCCTGGAAGCAGGACAAGGAGCGCCGCGCCGCCGCCGAGGAGGGTCGCGCACCCAAGATCGGTCAGCCCGGCACCAAGGACACCACCTGGGGCAAGGGCGGTGGCCGAGGCACGCCCACGACCAAGGGCCGGGGCGGCAAGTCGGCTGCCGGCCGTGGCGGTCCCCGGGTCGCGCCGGGCCGCAAGGCCAACCCGGCGAAGGACAGCCCGGAGCTGCTGGTCGGGCGCAACCCGGTGCTGGAGTCGCTGCGCACCCAGGTGCCCGCGACCGCGCTCTACACCGCGCAGGGCATCGACATCGACGACCGGGTCAAGGAGATCGTCCGCACCGCCGCCGACCGGGGCATCGCGATCCTCGAGGTCAGCCGCGCCGAGCTGGACCGGATGACCGGCGGCGTGCTGCACCAGGGCGTCGGCCTCCAGGTGCCGCCGTTCGCCTACGAGCCCTTCGACGACCTGGTCGCCGCCGCGCTGGAACAGGCCGCCCCGCTGCTCGTCGCGCTCGACGGCGTCACCGACCCGCGCAACCTCGGCGCGGTCATCCGGTCGGCCGCCGCGTTCGGCGCGCAGGGTGTCTTCGTACCCGAGAGGCGTGCCGCCGGGATCACCGCGACCGCCTGGCGGACCAGCGCCGGCGCGGCCGCGCGCGTGCCCGTCGCCCAGGTCACCAACCTGACCCGGTCGCTCAAGGCGTGCAAGGAGGCCGGCTTCGTCGTGGTCGGCCTGGACGCCGACGGACAGACCGACCTGTACGACCTGGAGGCCGCCGTCGGCCCGCTGGTCGTGGTGGTCGGCTCGGAGGGGCGCGGGCTGTCCCGCCTGGTCGGCGAGACCTGCGACCTGACCGTCAGCATCCCGATGGTCTCCGACGTGGAGTCGCTCAACGCCAGCGTCGCCGCTGCGGTCACGCTCGCCGAGGTCGCCCGCCGCCGGTCCGTCGAGGCCTGATCGAGAGCAACGGAAAGGGGCGGACCGCCGTGGCGGGCCGCCCCTTTCTCGCGTACGTCAGATCCGCTGGCCGGAGGCGGCGTGGAAGACGTGGCTGCGGCCGGTACGCGGCTTGACGAACACGGTGTCGCCCATGTTCGGCATGCTGCGCCGGTCGGTACGGACCACGAACCGCTCGTTGTGGCCCTCCAGCGCGGCGTGCCCGTAGACGTTGGCGTCGGAGCCGAGGTCCTCGACCAGCTCGACCACAACGGGCATGCCGCCCTCGGACGGGCTGACCAGGTCGCAGTCCTCCGGCCGGAAGCCGACGGTGACCTTGCCGTCGCCGCCCTCGGCGCTGGCCGCCTGGACCTGCTCGCGGGTCAGCGGCACGATCATCTCGGCGAACGCGCCGCCCTGCTCGGTCAGCTTCACCGTCTTGATGTTCATGGCGGGGGAGCCCATGAAGCCGGCGACGAAGACGTTGGCCGGGGTGTCGTAGAGCGCCCGCGGGGTGTCCACCTGCTGGAGCACGCCGTCGAGCATGACCGCCACCCGGTGACCCATGGTCATGGCCTCGACCTGGTCGTGGGTGACGTAGACCGTGGTGACGCCCAGCTTCGCCTGCAGCGAGGCGATCTGGGTACGGGTCTGCACGCGCAGCTTGGCGTCGAGGTTCGACAGCGGCTCGTCCATGAGGAAGACCTGCGGCTCGCGGACGATCGCGCGGCCCATGGCGACACGCTGGCGCTGACCGCCGGAGAGCGCCTTCGGCTTGCGGCTGAGGAACTCCTCCAGCTGGAGCAGCCCGGCCGCCTCCTTGACCCGCCGGTCGATCTCCGACTTCGAGGTCTTGCGCAGCTTGAGCGCGAACGCCATGTTCTCGTACACCGTCATGTGCGGGTAGAGGGCGTAGTTCTGGAAGACCATCGCGATGTCGCGGGCCTTCGGCGGGAGGTGGGTGACGTCCCGGTCGTCGATGTAGATCGCGCCGTCGTCGACGTCCTCCAGGCCGGCGAGCATCCGGAGGCTGGTGGACTTGCCGCAGCCGGACGGGCCGACCAGGACGAGGAACTCCCCGTCACCGATCTGGAGGTCGAGCTGGTTGACGGCGGGGCGCTCGGTGCCCGGATAGATCCGGGACGCCTTCGCGTAGGTGACCGTAGCCATGATGGAGCGCTTCCTTTCACCGGCAGGAACGTGCCGGACGATCCGAGTGAAGGAGCGACCGGCGCCCAAGGCACCGGCCAACGGGGTCGTCGCTCAGGCAGCCGAGGCCGACCGGAGTGTCGTCCGTGTCACTGCACGGTAAACGGCTTTCGCGATCGTGCCAAGACGTGTCGCTCCGGGTGGGATGGACGGCATACGCATAACGGTCAGTCGGGCACGGCGAGGCATCAATCTCCCGCCTGGGAGCGCGTCCCGACGATGATCCATCGGTCGTACCGGTCGGGATACCGACGTTTTCCGTGCTCGGGAGCCCTGCGAGGCGGGATTTCCGGGGCCCAGTCGCTATGCTGAGCGCGACGCACGCGCCCCTGTAGCTCAGCTGGCCAGAGCACTCGCCTTGTAAGCGAGATGTCGCCGGTTCGATCCCGGCCGGGGGCTCCATTTTCACAAGGCGTTCCGCGGGCGATGCCGCCACGGGACGCCGGGCTCCGTCAGCAGCGACACGACGGTGTGCCGCACGAGCGGTCAGGCAGGCCCACGGCTGTCGGCACCTGCGGGCTCCCAGAGCTGGACCACGTTGCCCTCCGGGTCTCGCAGGCTCGCGAACCTGCCGTTCGGATACTCCTCGGCGTCCACCTCGACGTCGATACCCGCATCACGTAGTTGGTCGACCATCGCGTCCAGGTCCGCGACCCGGAAGTTGAGCGACCAGGAGTGCTCGGGGCCGCCGAAGTGTTCGGAGTCCGCCGGCATGGCCGCCAGGACGGTAGGGCCGGGCTGCTGCCACCAGGAAGACACGTCGTAGGACTCCGGTGCCAGGTCGACCCCGAGGTGCGTGGCGTACCAGTGGTTGATCCGGTCCGGGTCGTGGGCCCGGAAGAAGACACCGCCGATGCCCGTCACGCGTTCCATGATCTCTCCCCCGCTGGGTGCTGTCAGGCTGAGCCTGCCGGATTCAGCCTAGAGAGGACCGAGGGGCACTCGCCACGGCGCTCGGCCACTAATGGTCAGTCCCAGAAGTTGAACAGCAGCTCGCCGACGGTGGCCGGTGCCCAGTAGCCGATCTGGTCTTGTTCGGCGCGGTCGAGGGCGCTCAGGTCGGCCTGCGACAGCGGGATCCCTAGCTGATCGGCGGTGAGGCTCCTGGCGTCGGTCAGGGTGTCGAGGACAGCGGCGAGGCCGGGACGGTCGACGAACGTCACGGTGGCGTCGCCGCCGGCTCGCGGGCGGGCGAAGGCAATGAACGGCACGGTGACGTGCCGCAGCACCGCGACGTGGTGCCGGGCAGCGGCGATGTCGACGGTGTGGAAGCTGGGTGTGACGCCGGCGGGGGTCACGCCGGTGACGGTGGCACCGAGGGCGCGGGCGGCGTGGTGACAGACGGCGGTGAAGGCCCTGACGTCCGCTCGTCCGCCGGGTGTGTGGAATCCGGTGGCCCCGGGCGGCAGTCTCATGGTCGGGCTCCCTGGTCGTCGCGGCCGGTGCAGGCTATCCGGCGCCGGCGTGCAGACCCGGCCACCCGACCCCGCCCACGCCGGATATCGATTGCCTGCTCGGGGCGCCTGCGCCACCCTCTCCGCATGCTCGAGACGCGCGTCCTCGGCGAGGACGACTGGAAGGTGTGGCGGGAGCTGCGGCTCGCCGCGCTCACCGAGGCCGGGTACGCCTTCGGCGCCCGGCTGGCGGACTGGCAGGGCGACGGTGACCGCGAGGAACGCTGGCGCGGGCGGCTGGCCGTCCCCGGCTCGTACAACATCGTGGTGCTGCTCGACGGGCAACCGGTCGGGATGGCCGGCGGGATGCCGACCGAGCACGACGGGGTCGTCGAGCTGATCTCGATGTACGTGGCACCCGGGAGACGCGGCCGGGGCGTGGGCGACTACCTCGTCCGGGCGGTCGAGCAGTGGGCCCGGCTGGCGGGCGCGCGGACGCTGCGGCTCGCCGTGGCGGAGGGCAACCCGAACGCGTGGGGCCTGTACCTGCGCAACGGCTTCCGGGACACCGGCGACGTCGGCGGCCTGATGCCCGACGGCGTGCGCCGCGAGCACATCATGACCAAGAGCCTCGCGAACGAGCCGTAGGGGCGGGAGGCGCGGGCCGCGCAGTAGGCTGACCAGCGATGAGTCGCGCCGTCGAGGAGTCCAACCGGGCGATGCTGCGCGCCCGGGACGCGATGGACCGGGCGTACGCGCAGCCGCTGGACATCCCCGCGCTGGCCCGGATCGCGTACGTCTCGGAGGCGCACTTCATCCGTACCTTCCGGGCCACGTTCGGCGAGACGCCGCACCGCTACCTGCAACGCCGCCGGGTGGAACGCGCCATGTACCTGCTGGCGCGCACCGACGAGCCGGTCACGGAGATCTGCCACCTGGTCGGCTTCGGCAGTCTGGGCACGTTCAGCCGGACGTTCCACGGCATCGTCGGTGAGTCGCCGTCGGCCTACCGGCGCCGCAAGACCATGCCCGCCGGTGTCCCGGGCTGCTTCACCAAGGCCTGGATGCGCCCGAGCAGCACGGCGGGCAAGCCGGCCACCGCCGCCGAGCCGGCCACGGCGGGCAAGAAGCAAGCCGCCGAGGTCAGCGCCCCCGCACCTGCCGCCGCACGATGACCCAGAGCCGGTCGCCGAGCCGGCTGCGCCGTACCCAGCGCAAGCCGGCCAGTCGGCCCTTGGCCGGCGTACGCGGCCGCGGCGGTGCGGTGACCCTCGCGTAGGTGGCGCCGGTCGGCGGCCTGGTGAAGCCGGGTTCCAGCCGTTCGGAGGCGACCGCCAGCGCGGTGAACTGGGCGAGCACCCGGGGATCGGGCCGGCCGCCCCGGGCGGCGGTACGCAGATCCCGCTCCACGGCCGCACGTCGGATCAGCTCGGTGAGCGGACCGTGGACGGTGTCCAGCAGGTCGGAGACGGCGGCGACACCATCGCCCTCCCAGATCCGGGTGGCCCGGGACGGCCCGGTGGCGGCGCTGACGAACGGCACGTCCGCCCATTCCGGTACGAGCCGGGCGATCAGCGCGGTGTGCGGCAGGCGCGCCCGCTTCTCCGCCACGGTGAACGCGAAGCTGGCCGCGACGAAGCCCGGCGCCAGGAACGGGGTGACCATCCCGGTGGTGTACGCGGAGGTGCACCACCGGCGCATCCGCTCGACCAGGTAGAGGTAGTCGATCAGGTGCTCGTCGCGCAGGCCGATGCCCCGGGCGTGGGTCAGCAGGGCGGTGACGCGGTCCCGTTCGGCGGCGAGCGCCTCCGGTGCCGCCGCGGCGTTCGGTACGCCGGCCAGCAGCTTGGTCAGGCCCGCCTGCTCGGGCGTGGGTGCCGCGTCGGCGTCGGCCCGGGGATACCAGTAGCCGACCACCAGTTCGCCTGCCGCGCCGGTGAGGCTCGGCGCGCGTACCACCTCGGGCAGCCGGGTGCGCACGGCCGGCCGGGTCAGGTAGTTCGAGGGGAACTGGTGGTCGTGCAGCGCGGCGAGCCGTCGCGCCCGGTCCCGGAGGCCGACGCCGAGGACGGTGGCCGGGGGAGCGGCCGGCACCAGGCGGTGCGGCAGCTCCAGCCCGCGCCGGTCCCGCACGAGCCGGACCAGCTCGCGGGCCACGTCGCCCTCGGCGGCGGTGTCGTCGTTAGTGGCCAGGTTCGGCGTACGGCCGGCGGCGACGAGCGTCGCGGCGATGAGCCGGGAGTCCTTCCCACCGGAGAGGCCGAGCGTGACCTCACCGTCGTGCAGCCGGTGCAGACCGGCGACGGCCCGGGCCAGCGCGTCGGCGGCCCGGTCCAGCCGCTCGCCGAGCGGCCGGTCCCGGTCGGCGAGGCCGCTGCGGACCACGTCGTCGGTGGCGTACCGGATCTCGCTGGTGAGCTGCCAGCCGCCGCCGGCGCGGCGGCGGCCGGTGATCCGCTCGCCCGGCCGCAGCAGCCGGATGTCGGCGAGCGGGGAGAGGTCGCCGCCGAAATGGCCGGTGATCAGGTACGACGCCCAGCCGGCCGGGTCGGGGCGGGCTTCGCCGTGCAGGAAGGCGGCGAGCAGGCCGGGCCGGGTGCACCAGGCGGTGACGCCGCCGGCGGTGCCGGTGAACACGCGGGCCATGCCGAGCCAGTCCTGTTGCAGGGCGAGGCGGTCGTGGTCGAAGGCGAGCAGCGCGAACGGCGGTACGACGTCGCGGTGCACGTCCGCGCCGGTGAGCAGGTGGCGGGCGAGCGTCACCGGGTCGTCGCCGTCGACGCCGACCGGGATGCCCACCGAGACGGCGGTGACGTCGTCGTCCCCGGCGACGGGCGGCCACCGGTAGCCGCCCGGGTCGGCCGGGTGCAGCACCAGCACACCCCAGTCGGTGCCGCCGAGGTGCCGGCGGTGCCAGCTCTCCGGCACCAGCTCGGCGGCGGCCCTGTCGAACCGGTCGACGGCGGCGTCATGGCGTGACTGCGGAAGGGCGCCCGTGGCGGCCCAGGCCAACATCAACTGCATCGACTTCCCCCGATGTCGTCGCGAAGACGTTAACAGCGGGTGACGAGACGGTGTCCCCGTGTGGGCAAACGACGCAAGCCGGACCGGGTGCTGGGGGCGGCAGGACTGCGTGTTTCGGATAAGCAGCAGGCCGGGGCGCTGCTCTAGCGTCGTCGGCATGACGATGACTTCGACTTCCCGCTCCCAGATCTACGTTCTCGACCAGGACGAGGCGCTCGACTTCTACGTCGGCAAGCTCGGCCTGGAGGTCAGCCTCGACCAGGATCTCGGTTTCATGCGCTGGCTCACCGTGCACGTGCCGGGCGACCCGGGCCGGGAGATCCTGCTGGAGAAGCCGGGCCCGCCGGCGCTGGACCCGAAGACCGCCGAGCAGGTCCGGGAACTGCTCACCAAGGGTGCCGCGGGTGGGTTCCTGTTCTTCACCACGGACGACGCGCACAAGACGTACGCGGACCTGGTCGCGAAGGGCGTGGAGGTGACCGACGAGCCGACCGACCAGCCGTACGGCATCGACTTCGGCATCCGGGATCCGTTCGGCAATCGCATCCGGATCGGGCAGATGCGCCAGGGGCAGTGAACGACGCGGCGGCGGGCTAGTCTCGCGGTCCCCGACCGTGGAGGTGCCGATGCCCAGCCGCCTGCTCTACCTGGTCCGCCACGGCGAGCAGGTCCGCGCGGAGGAGGAGGCGGACACCGGGCTGTCGGAGCGAGGGCGGCGGCAGGCGACGCTGCTGGGCGAGCGGCTGCGCGGCACGCGCTTCGCCGCCGTACATCATGGGCCGGCCCGCCGGGCCGCGGAGACCGCCGCCCTGGTCGCGGCGTCGCTGCCAGGTGTTCCGGTACGCGAGGACGACCGCGCCGGCGACCACATGCCGCACGACACCGACCCGGCCGGCCTGCCGGAGTCGTACGCGGCGTTCCTGGCCGGTTTCTCCGAGCGGGAGCGGCGAGACGGACCGCGCGTGACCGCGGAGTCGGTGGCGCGGTTCGCCGCCGCTCCCGCGGAGGGTGACGTGCGCGAGCTGGTCGTCACCCACAACTTCCTGGTCGCCTGGCTGGTGCGGCACGCGCTGGAGGCACCGGCGCGCCGGTGGATCGGGCTCAACCACCAGAACTGCGGGTTGACCGTGATCCGCTACAGCGCGGCCGGGCCGCCGACGCTCGTCGCGTTCAACGACGTCGCCCACCTGCCGCCCGAGCTGCGCGCCACCGGCCTGCCCGACGACTACCGGATCTGACTCAGGCGATCAGCTTCACCACGGCGTCGGCCACGGCGCGGGCGGACTGCGGGTTCTGGCCGGTCACCAGCCGCCCGTCGACCACCACGTGCTCGGTGAAATCAGGTGCCGGCACGTGCTGCGCGCCCGCTTCGCCGAGCTTGTCGGCGAGCAGGAACGGCACCTCGTCGGTGAGGCCGACGGCCGCCTCCTCGCTGTTGGTGAACCCGGCCACCCGCTTGCCGGCGACGAGCCGGGAGCCGTCGGTGAGGGTGAGGTTCACCAGCGCCGACGGGCCGTGGCAGACGGCGGCCACCACGCCGCCGCGCTCGTAGACCGAGCGGGCGATCCGGGCCAGGTCGGGGTCGTCGGGGAAGTCCCACATGGTGCCGTGGCCGCCGGCGAAGAGGATCACGTCGTACCCGTCCGGGTCGACGTCGGCGGCCTTCGGGGTGTCGGTGACGCCGGCGGTGGCGAGGAAGTCGTTCTGGGTGCTGTCGTTCTCGTCCCGCCCGTCGACGGGCGGCTCCCCGCCGGCCACGGAGACCAGGTCGACGTCGTACCCGGCGGCCCGGAACACCTCCCACGGCTCGGCGGCCTCGCCGACGTAGTAGCCGGTCGAGCGGCCGGTGCGGCCCAGCTCGGAGTGACTGGTCAGGGCGATGAGTGCGCGAGTCATGCCTTCCATGCTGGCCCGGCCGCCCGCCGACCGGCCATAGGCCGATGTCACAGCCGGAACGGGTTTGAAATCGGGCCGGGTCAGCCGGTGGCGCCGTTGAGCAGGTCCACCACCTGCGCGGTGACGGCCGGTGGCGTGGTCTCCGGCGGGCAGTCCACGTAGCCGACCTGGTTCGGCCCGATGGTGAGCCGGTAGGTGAACGCGTCGGCGCACATCGTCGGCGGCACGGTGACGGCGGCCTCGGCGGCGAGCCGGGGGTCGGCCGCGAGCTGCCGCAGCCGGGTGAGCTTCTCCGCGGCGAGCTGTCCCTCGCGGGAGGCGCCGCCGCGGTCGGTCCTCGTCCAGTGGCCGTCCGGCTCGACCCGGACGGTGTCGGACAGCCCGGCGATGCCGCCCGACTTCACGAGTACGACCTCGGTGGCCAGCGGCGAGGGTCCGTCCGTGAGGACGGGTGGGGCGTCGGTGCGGGCGCAGCCGGCGAGCGGGAGGAGAAGGGCGGCGACGGCCGCCGCGGCGGAGGCAGCTCTCATACCCGATCGGACGCGCGACGGGACCACCCGGTTCCGGGTCACCGCTCCTCCTCATCCGTTCGGTCAGTGTCTCCGGCGGGTTCTCGCCAGCCTCTTTTACGTTCTTCGATGTATCGCTATATCTACATCAGTGACTACCCCCGTCACAACTTCGCCTTCCAGGAGGGCCCGTGAAAAGATCCGTCGCCGCCGTCAGCGCAGCGCTGCTCACCAGCAGCGTGCTGGCCTGCGTCACCACCTCGGCGCAAGCGGCAGCGCCAACCGCCCCCAGCCCCGAGACCTCTGCCGCAGCCAAGGCCGCGAGCCTGCTGCGCGCCAACCCCGGCGTCGTCCAAGGCGCCGGCGGTGAGGCCTATCAGGCCGTCCGCACCAAGGTCGACCCCTCCGGGGCCGCGCACACCCGCTACAGCCGCACCTACCAGGGCCTGCGGGTGTACGGCGGTGACTTCGTCATCCACACCGCCCCGAACGGCACCCTGACCAGCGCGTCGGTCAGCCTCTCCGCTCCGCTGACCCTGAGCACCACCGCGAAGGTCGGCGCCGACGCGGCCAAGGCCAGCGCCCGCAAGACGTTCTCCGGGTCGCTCACCTCGGTCGGCGCGCCGGAGCTGTTCGTCGACGCCAGCAGCGGCAAGGGCCGCCTCGCCTGGGAGACCGTCGCGACCGGCTGGAAGGCGGACAAGCAGACGCCGTCGAAGCTGCACGTCATCACCGACGCCACCACCGGCAAGGTGATCGGCTCGTACGACGAGATCGAGTCGGTGGCCGGCACCGGCCAGGGCATCTACACCGGCTCGGTCACCATCGACACCACGCTCTCCGGCAGCACGTACCAGATGATCGACCCGGTACGCGGCAACGGCCGTACCTGCGACATGAACAACGGAACCTCCACCTGCACCACGTTCACCGACGCGGACAACGCGTGGGGCAACGGTGCCACCTCGAACCGGCAGTCGGCCGCCGTGGACGCGCACTTCGGCGCCGCCAAGACGTTCGACTACTTCAAGAACGTGCACGGCCGCAACGGCATCTTCGGCAACGGCCAGGGCGTGCCGAGCCGGGTGCACTACGGCAACAACTACGTCAACGCGTTCTGGGACGGCTCCCAGATGACCTACGGCGACGGTTCGGGCAACTCCCGCCCGCTGGTCTCGCTGGACGTGGCCGGTCACGAGATGAGCCACGGCGTCACCGAGGCGCTGGCCGGGCTGGTCTACTCCGGTGAGTCCGGTGGCCTCAACGAGTCGACCAGTGACATCTTCGGCAACATGGTGGAGTTCTACGCCGCCGCGCCGAGCGACCCGGGCGACTACCAGGTCGGTGAGAAGATCAACATCAACGGCAACGGTACGCCGCTGCGCTACATGTACAACCCGTCGCTGGACGGTTCGTCCGACTCCTGCTGGTCCACCAGCACGAAGAACAAGGACGTGCACTACTCCTCCGGCGTCGGCAACCACTTCTTCTTCAACCTCGCCGAGGGCACCGGCGCCACCGCGTACGGCACCTCGCCGGTCTGCGGCTCGGCCCCGGCGGTGACCGGCATCGGCCGCGCCAAGGCGGAGAAGATCTGGTACCGGGCGCTCGACGTGTACTTCACCTCGAACACCTCGTACGTCAACACCAGCAACCCGGCCAACACCGCCCGCGCGTACACCCTGCGGGCCGCCACCGACCTGTACGGCAACTGCTCCACCGAGTACAAGACCGTCCAGGCCGCGTGGACCGCGGTGAACGTGGCCGGCAACGACGCGCCGTGCAGCTCGACCGGCAACGACTTCTCCGTCTCGCTCTCGCCGACCTCCGGGTCGGTCACCGCGGGCGGATCGGCCTCCGCCACCGTCGGCACGTCCACCACCAGCGGCACCGCGCAGACCGTGACGTTCTCCGCGTCCGGCCTGCCGACCGGCGCCACCGCGTCGTTCAGCCCCACCTCGGTGACCTCGGGCGGCTCGTCCACGCTCACCATCGCCACCAGCTCCAGCACCCCGGCCGGCACCTACTCGGTGACCGTCACCGGCAGCGCGGCGTCGGGCACGAAGACCGCCACGTACTCGCTGACCGTGAGCAGCGTCGGCGGCGGCTGCACCGGCGCCGGCCAGAAGCTCGGCAACCCCGGCTTCGAGTCCGGCAACACGGTCTGGGCCACCACCTCCGGCGTGATCGGCCAGTACGGCTCGCAGGGCCAGCCGACCCGCACCGGTACGTGGAACGCGTGGCTGAACGGCTACGGCACCACCCGCACCGACACGCTGTCGCAGTCGGTGAGCCTGCCGAGCGGCTGCTCCGCGTACAACCTCTCGTTCTGGCTGCACATCGACTCGGCCGAGAGCACCACCAGCGTCCAGTACGACAAGCTGAACGTGCAGGTGCTCAACTCGTCCGGCTCGGTGCTGGCCACGCTGGCGACCTACTCGAACCTGAACAAGGCCAGCGGCTACAGCCAGAAGTCGTTCAACCTGGCCGCGTACGCCGGGCAGACCGTCACGCTGAAGTTCACCGGCACCGAGGACAGCTCGCTGCAGACCTCGTTCGTGATCGACGACACCGCGCTCAACGTCTCCTGACCTGACCGCCGATCCCGGGGCCCGGCGGCCACCCCACGCGGGTGGCCGGCGGGCCCCGGCCGTTACGGTCGCTCCATGTCCGACGCGGAACTGACAGTCACCCTGGACGGCCCGGTGGCAACCGTGGTCATCCACAACCCGGCCCGGCGCAACGCCATGACCCCGGCCATGTGGCGGCAGCTCCCGGTGCTGCTCGACGGCCTGGAGGCGGACCCGGCGGTACGGGTGCTGGTGCTCACCGGCGCGGGCGGCACGTTCTGCGCCGGCGCCGACCTGGGCGACCTGGACGAGCTGCTTGCCGCCGGTGACGGCAGCATCGCGGTGGCCGCCGAGGAACGGCTCGCCGCGTTCGGCCGCCCCACGGTCGCCGCGATCGAGGGCGCCTGCGTGGGCGGCGGCTGCCAGCTCGCCGTCGCCTGCGACCTGCGGCTGGCCGCGGCGGACGCCCGGTTCGGCGTACCCCCGGCCCGGCTCGGCCTGGTCTACCCGGCGCCGACCACGCGGCGGCTGGCCGCGCTTGTCGGTCCGTCGGCGGCCAAGCACCTGCTGTTCACCAGCGAGCTGGTGAACGCCGAGCGGGCGCTGCGGATCGGCCTGGTGGACGAGGTGCTGCCGGCCGGCGAGCTGGCCGGGCGGGTGGCGGGGCTGACCGCCACCATCGCCGAGCGGTCCCGGCTCACCGTGACCGCCGCCAAGGAGATCGTGGACGGGCGTGCCGACGCCGACCGGCTCGCCTGGTGGCACGGCCAGGTGCGGGACAGCGGCGAGGCCCGCGAGGGGGTGGCGGCGATCAACGAGCGCCGCCCGCCGCGCTTCGGCTGGACCCCGCCCGCCACGCGCTGACCGCCGTTTGACCGGCATCCCCCGGCGGGTACGTCCCGGCCGTCGAACGGGGGACCATCGTGGACGGTGATTCGGAACGTCAGGAGATCAAGCGGGGACGCCGTCGTGTGCGGCTGCTGCTTGTCGGCACGGTGCTGACGTTCGCGCTGGCGTCGCTGCTGGTCGGGCTGATGGCGGACGGTGCGTTCCCGAGCAGCTGGCTGGAACGCGGCGACCCACCCGACTGGGTGGAGGTGACCGGCCTGGTCCTCGCGGTGCTGGGTATGGGGCTCGAAGTCGTCGCGCTGGTCCGCATGGTCCGCGGCGGCAGTTACCGGGCCGACCGCGAGTCGCGGCTCTGGGCGCTGAGCTTCCGCCGTCGCCGGGAACTGGCCCGAGCCGTCCGGCGCGGGGTCGTGGACTCCGCGGATGACCTGCCGTGGCTGCGCATCACCGCCGCGCAGATGGTCCGGCAACGGCGACTCGTGCCGTTTTTCGGTGGCCTGGTGACGATGAATCTCGGCCAGTTGCTGCTCAGCCTGGCGCCGATCTGGTTCGTCCTGTTCGGCGTCACCGGGGTGGCGTTCGCGCTCGCCTGCGGGCAGATCCTCCGGGACGTGCCCCGGGCCGAGGCGTTCCTGCGGGAACACCCCGGCGATCCGGCGGTCACCGCGCCGACCGGCTCCCGCTGACCTGGGCCAGCAGGTCGTCCACCGACCACTGGTCGGAGGCGTGTTCGCCGTGCTTCTCGGCGAGCACCCGCCCGTCCGGCGCGATCAGGAAGTCGGCCGGCAGCCCGAGCCGCCCGCCGTGCGGGGAGGTGGACGGCAGCTTCTCCCGGCCGCGCAGCACGTGCCACGTGCCGGTCACCACGGCTCGCAGGATCGGCAGCCAGGCGCGCGGGTCGAGCAGCGACCGCCGCGCCGACTCCACACCGAACTCCCGGTAGAGCCGCCGGTCCGGATCTGCCACCACGGCGAACGGCAGATCGGCGACGTGCTCGCGTAGTTCGTCGGCGGGGGAGTGGAAGAGCACCACCTCGCGTACGCCCGCCGCCTCGATCTCGGCGTGCCGGCGGACGATCGAGCGCAGGTGGAGGTTGCAGACCGGGCAGCCGGCGAAGCGCCGGAACTGGAGGTGGATCAGGCGGTCCGGATCCGGCAGGTCGACTCCGGTGCCGGTCACGCTGGTCAGGTGGCGGGGGGTGACGACGTCCATGAGCGCTCCCGTTGTAGGCGTACGACGTACTCCTACAACCGTAGGCGTATCTTGTACGCTGTCAAGGCCATGCCCCGTCCCCGTTCCCTGACCCCGGCCCAGCTCGCCGACGCGGCGCTCGCGGTGCTCGGCCGGGACGGCCTCGCCGGCCTCACCATGCGCGCGGTCGGCGCGCAGCTCGGCACCAGCACGATGGGCCTCTACCGCTACGTCGCCGACCGCGACGAGTTGGAAGCGCTCGTCGTCGAGCGGGTTCTCGAACGGGTGGACACCCGCCCTCCGGGCGACGTCCCGTGGCCGGACGGCATCCGCGACCTGGCCGAGCGGGTACGCCGAGCGGTCGGCCTCCATCCGGCGGTAGTCCCGTTGCTCCCCGCGTACCGGCACCGCTCGCCGACGATCCTGCGCTGGGGTGAGGCGGTGCTCGCGGTGCTGAGCCGGGCCGGCTTCACCGGCGTCAGACGGGTGATCGCGTTCCGCGCCCTGCTCGGCTACGTGGTCGGCGCGATTCAGATGGAACACCTCGGCGCGCTGTCAGGCCCCGGCACGGCTGTCATCGCGGCGCTGTCCCGCGACGAGTTCCCCCTGCTCGCCGCGACCGCACGCGAGGCCGGCGGGGTCGCACCGGAGGACGAGTTCGGCGGCGGGCTCGACCTCCTGCTCGACGGGCTGGCCCGGCGGCTCGACAGCTAGGCACCCTGGTGGGACCGGCGGGCGCGGCGCCGGGGCGTACCCCCGGCACCGCCCCCTGTGCCCGCCGGCCGTCGGTCACCGCGCCAGCGCGGCCCAGCTCGGCGTCACCGGCTCCCGCCGCAGCGGCATGCCCGCCTCGGCCGGGGTCCGGTCGCCCTTGCGCTGGTTGCACGCGTAGCAGGCGGCGGTGGTGTTCCCCCAGGTGTTCCGGCCACCGCGCGAGCGGGGCAGGACGTGGTCGATCGTGCTCGCCGCGCCGTCGCAGTACGCGCACTTCCGCCGGTCGCGCGCCAGCACCCCGGCCCGGGACCAGGCCGGGCCGGCGCTGAACCGCCAGCGGGTCACCACGTACCGGACGAGGCGGACCACCCGCGGCAGCGGGAAGACGCCGATCACCCGGTCGGGCTCGGCCTCGTGGATCTCGGCGACCCGGCGGCAGAGCATCCGGATCGCGTGTTTGACGGTGACCCGGTGCAGCGGGCCGAGGTCGGCGTTGATGACGAGGACGGCGTCCACCGGGCTCTCCCTTCACGATCGGCGGTACGGCGACGAAAAAGCCGCCCGGTCCACGGGACCGGGCGGCGACGACGGGGACGCGCGAGTCGCGTCAGTCGTGCCCTCCGGGCCAGGGACCGTGTTCCCGGCAGTCGTCGCCGAGCAGCCACGACGTCATCGTGGTGGCGTATCGCAGCGACATCGACGGCTCCTGGAACGGTGGTTGACCTTGCGCGCTCACGGTAGATCGATCCGGGACTCGTGGCCAACGTATTTCGATCCGTCGTCGGCGGGCCGCCGCTGCCGTCCGGCCCGCCCGGCACGTCTCGCGGCGGTGAGCGGCCGGTCGATCCGGGCGGTCATCTGCACCACCAGCTCGCTGTCCAGCAGCGGGCGGTTCACCTCGGCCGCCACCGACAGCGTCGGTGTGGAGATCGACCGCCAGATCGCGGTGAGCCCGGCGCCGAGGCCGACGAGCGCCACCGCCGCCCGGGTGGTGGGGGAGCCCGCCGCGGCGGCGGCGCTGACCCCGACGACCGCGAGCAGCACCACCAGCAGGGGCGCCAGCACCGGCCAGAAGATGCCGCGGGCCGCCTGCGCCACCAGCTTCCGGTCCCGGATGATGACGTTGCGGGCGACCACCGCCCAGTTCTCCTCGTCCAGCAGGTCACGCGGGTGCAGGCCGCCGGTCAGCACGTCCTGCCACAGGTCGCCCTGGTTGCGCAGCTCGCGGGCCAGCTCGGCGAGCCCGGCCTCGCCCGGGTCGCCCACCGTGGCGCGACCGACAGCAGTGGCCCAGGCGGCCAGTGAGCGGCGCACAACGGCTGCCGAGTACGGCGGCAGCACGCTCGCCAGCTCGTCCAGCCACCTGCTGATCTGGATGTGCCGGCCACCGAAGCGCCCGGCGAGCTGGTCGGCGTCGCCGCGCCGCACGGTGTCGGCGAGCGAGCGCCCGAGCCGGTACGCCACCCCCACCCGGTGGTTCGTCGCCATCGTCCAGCGCAGCACGTCGATGTTGAGGTCGTCCAGCGCCCGCAGCAACGGTTCCCGGTCGGCTCCGGCTCCGGTGATACGGCGGGCGGCGGCGGTGGACGGCACCGTACCGCCGGGCGGGGTCAGCGGCGCGATCTGGGCCAGCGCCACGTCCACGCCGTCGAGGTACATGCCGAGCCGGTGCCGCCCGGCCAGCTCCGTCAGGTTCGACAGCTTCGGCGGCGCGGGCGCCTGCGGGTGCCCGTCCTCGGTCAGGTCGGCGGTCTGCGCGTGGTGGTAGGCGTCCGCCATGGACCAGCCGAGTCGCAGCGCGGTGACCACCGCGGTCCGTTCGTCCCGCGGTGTCCCGTGCTCCTCGTCGCGCCGCTCCCGTGTCGCGGTGCTCACCGCCCGACCTCCCGTGTCACCGGATCAGTCGAGCGTAGAGCGGTTTTGTCCGCTTAGAGTCGTTTCGGTCCGGTCTTCCCGGCCAGCAGGCCGCGCGGCCGGATCGAGCGGACCGGCTCGGCCGCCGCCCCCTCGGCGCGCAGGATGTGGTTCGCCGCGATGATCCCGGTGGCCGCCGACCGTTCCATCAGCGCGCTCGGGAACTCGGTGCGGATGCCGTCCCCGGCCAGGTAGAGGCCCGGCGCGTCGGTCTCCACCCCGGGACGCCAGGCGTGGCTACCGGGCGTGAACGCCGGTGCCTGCGCCTCGACGCGGGCGCGCAGCTCGCGTACCCGCAGGTCGGCCACCTCCGGCCAGAGCGCGGTCAGCTCCCGCAGCATCCGGGCGGCCAGCTCGTCGGCCGGCACGTCCGGCTCGCAGGCGTACGCGTGCAGTTCCACCACCGAGCCGCCGGTCCGCTCGGCCCAGCGGCGCGGCTCGTCCTCCAGCCGGTGGTAGAGCGTCACCGAGTCCAGCGTGGGCTGCCGGGATACGCCGCTGAACACCGCCCGGTCGGCCCGGACGTCCCCGTCCATCCAGTAGCGCGCCACCGCGTACGGCGGCCCGGGCGTGCCGAACGCGGGCATCCGCGCCACCAGCTCGGGTGCCGCCGCGACCAGGCCGGGCGAGGCGCCGACCAGCGCGGCGAGCGCCGGCGGGTCCACCGCCAGCACCACGTGCGGCGCCTCCCAGACGTCGCCGTCCGCGCCGGTCACCCGCCACCCCGCCGGAGTACGGTCCAGCCGGGCCACCGCCGCGCCGGTCAGCACCCGGCCGTCGTGCTTCTCCACGTACCGGGTCAGCGGCTCCCAGATCGCCGTGCCGTAGTCCCGGTCCGGGCAGTCGAAGGCCAGCCCCTCCGGGTTGCCGAGCAGATAGAAGTGGAACTGCGCGATCATCTCGGCGGCCGACATCTCCGCCTCGTGGTTGAAGAACGAGTGGGAGAAGACCTCGAACAGCATGGCCCGCGCCCGGTCCGGCAGCCGCAGCGAGGTGAGCAACTCGTCGGCGGTCCGCTCGTCGAACTCCTCGTAGGTGCGTACCGGGTCGTAGGTCAGCAGCGGCAGCGCCGCGTCGCGGTCCATCGTGCGCAGGTCCGCCAGGCGCAGGCTCGGGCTGCGCAGCAGCAGCGCCAGCAGGTTCGCCGGCGGCGCGGGCGGCAGCTTGCCGAACTCCTCCGTGGGCCACTGCTCGGACAGGATCGGGTAGCCCGGGATCGGCTTGAGGAAGCCCAGCGCCGGATCGACGCGGCGCAGGATCGACCGCCAGTTCCAGTACTGCCGGAAGAACGCGTGGAAGCCGTGCTCGTTGCGCTGGACGCCGTCGGACAGCTCCTCCGGCCAGGCGCCGAGCCGCCCGCCGAGGTGCGGCGCCGCCTCCAGCACCGTCACCGCCACGCCGCGCTCCGCCAGCACCACCGCCGCCGACATGCCGGCGATGCCGCCGCCGACCACCAGCGCCGGGACCGGTCGAGGCACACGGTCGGCGCCACCGCCGCCCGGGTCGACGAGGTGCTCGCGTACGCCGATCAGACGACCTACCACTTGCGACAGACTCACGGGGGCATCCTCCAGTCAGCGGTCCTCCCAGTCTGCCCGAGGTGAAAGGAAGGGGCCCCTTTTAACGCATACGGATGTGCGGGGCCCCTTCTTAACGCCGGGCGGTCCCCGCGCTGCGTGCGCCGCGCGGGGGCGTGGTGGGAGGTGTTAACAAGGGGCCCTTCCTCTACCGGAGGCGTTAACAAGGGGCCCTTCCTTTCACGGCAGGCAGCGGCGGGGGCGGTCGGACGGAGGCCAGACGTACTCCAGGTCGGGGGAGACGTCGGTGAACAACCGTGCATAGTGGGCGGGGTCCTTGCGCAGCAGCGACGACCGGTGACTGCGGTGCAGGTCGTCGCGGCCCAGCCAGGGCGGCAGCTCACCGGCGGCGGCCAGCTCGTCCTGGGTGCGGATCAGCGTGATGCCGCAGGCGGCGGCGAGGTCGGTGGCGAGCGTCCCGGCACAGGTGTCGGCCCGGCCCGGCTCGCACCACACCGCGCACATGTCCAGCCCGTACCGGGTCAGCGCCTCCTCGTACCCGGCCCACATCTTCACCGCCGGGTGGTTGCGCCAGCCGTAGTCCGGCCGGGTCAGCCCGCGCAGCACCTGGATCGTCTCCACGCGTTGCTTGCCCAGCCGCTTCTGATCCAGCGTGCGCGCGCTGGCCAGGAAGTCCGGATACGGCAGGAACGTCTGCATGCCGGTGCTCTACCCGTACCCGGCCCCACCATGCGCTCATGATCGCCGGGGCTGCGCGGATCGCGAGCGGCTGACTACGATCCGGACATGGCCGAGCCTCTGCGCGACCGCGCGCGCCGCGCGACCGGCTGGCGGCTCCGGATGAACGGTGACGAACGCCCCCATTACGTGGTCTGCGGCTCGGACCCGCTCGCCTACTGGGTGGTCCGGTCGCTGCTCGCCACCGACAACGCGGACGGCCGGGTGCGGGTCACGCTCGTGGTGCCTGGCCGCCGCCGGTCCGAGGGCCCCGACGGCCGGGACGTGCCGGGGGTACGGGTGGTCACGGCGGAACGTCTCGACGAGGCCGCGTTCCGCCGGGCCGGGCTGGCCGGCGCGGCCGGGTTGGCCCTGCTGCACCAGGACGACGTGGGCAACATGCACGCCGCGCTCTGCGCCCAGGAGGTCGAGTCGCGGCTGCGCCTGGTGGTGCGGATGTTCAACACCAACCTGGCGGACGGGCTGCGGCAGCTCTTCCCCGACTCGGCGGTGCTCTCCGACGCCTCGATGGCCGCGCCCGCCTTCGTGGCCGCCGCGCTTGGTGAGGTGGCGCCGACCCACTTCCGGCACGCGGGGCGCACGCTCTACGTGGCCCGCCGGGACGACGTACGCCCGCAGGACGTGGTCTGCGGCCTGGCCGTGACGACGGATCCGGATCTGGTCCGGGTGCTGCCCGCTGACGAGGCGGCGGCCGACGTGGTGCTGGCCGAGGCGACCGGCCGGCCGGCGGGCACCGAGGTCGCCGCGCGGCGGCTGGTCCGGGCGCGGCGGCGCCGGCAGCCGGTGGCGGTGCTGCTGCGCGCGGTCCGCCACTTCGCCACCCGCAAGATCGGCATCGCGGTGCTGGTGCTGCTCGGGGTGATCGCGGCGCTGGGCTGGCTCAACGCGCGGGCCGCCGACGTGAGCTGGAGCGAGGCGATCTACCTGACGCTGGTCACCACGCTCACCGGCCAGGATCCGGACGTCGGCAAGCCGGTAGCGGCCCAGGTGATGCAGGTGGTGCTCAACCTGGCCGGGCTGGCGCTGATCCCGCTGATCACGGCCGCGGTGGTCGACGGCGTCGTCAACGCCCGGCTGGCGTTGCACGCGGGCCGGGTCCAGCCGGACCGTTCCGGGCACGTGGTGATGGTCGGGCTGGGCAACATCGGCACCCGGGTGATGGCGCAGTTGCACGACTTCGGCGTCGAGGTGGTGGCGATCGACAAGAACCCGGACGCGCGCGGCGCCGCGCTGGCGCGCCGGCTGGGGGTGCCGCTGATCGTGGGCGACGCCGGCAGGGAGGAGACGCTCCGGTCCGCCTCGGTGGACACCTGCCAGGCGCTCGTGGTGGTGTCCACCGACGACGGGACGAACCTTCGGGCCGCGTTGATCGCCCGGTCTCTCGACCCGGATCTGCGCGTGGTGCTGCGGCTGTTCGACGGCGACTTCGCCGAGCGGATCCAGCAGGCGTTCGGCATCGGCATCTCGCGCAGCGTGTCCTATCTGGCCGCACCGGCGTTCGCGGCGGCCCTGCTGGATCGCGCGGTGGTGGCCACCATCCCGGTCGACCGGCACGCGCTGCTGGTCACGGAGGTGCCGGTGGTGGCCGGCTCGCCGCTGGACGGGCGTCCGCTGAGCGCGGTGGCCCGGCCGGGCGAGGTGCGCCTGCTCGCGCACACCCGGCCGAGCCAGAAGGCCGACTGGTCGGCCGATCCGCGCGTGGTGATCCAGGCCGGTGACCGGCTCACGGTGGTGGCCCGGCGGGCCGGGCTGACCGCGCTGCTCCGGGAGACCACGCCCGCGCCGCCGCCGGCGCCCACCGGTCCGCCCGCCGCGCGCCGCCCGCAGGAGTGACCGGACGCGTCAGGGGTCAGGGCCGCCGGGCGCGTCAAGACGGCCGGGCGCATTAAGGGCAGCCAGCGCATCAAGGGCGGCCGGGCGCGTCACGGGCGGCCGGGCCGCGTCCGGCAGGGCGACGACGGCTGCGGACCGCGTACCCGAGCGCGCCGAGGGTGAGCACGCCGAACCCGGCGAGGACGCTCGGCAGCGGCAGGTTGACCGCCAGCACCAGGCAGCCGACGAGCCCGAGCGCGGCGAGCAGCCGTACCGGGACGCGCCGGTCCGGGGCCGGGCCGAGCGTCAGCGCCGACGCGTTGGTGATCGCGTAGTAGACCAGCACGGTGCAGCTGGAGAAGCCGATGGCCCCCCGGATGTCGCCCACTGTCACCACGACGGCGACCACGGCGGCCGCCGCCAGTTCGGCGCGGTGCGGCACCCGGTGACGCGGATGGACCGCCGCCAGCGCGCCCGGCAGATCGTGCCGCCGGGCCATCGCCAGCATGGTGCGGCCGACGCCCGCCAGCAGCGACAGCAGCACGCCGGTCACCGCGACGGCGGCACCGGCCCGGACCAGCCAGGCAAGGCCCGGGTGCCCGGCGGCGGTCACCACCTCGACCAGCGGCGCGTCGGTGGACGCCAGCCGGTCGGCGCCGAGCACGCCGAGCGCGACCACCGCGAGCGTCAGGTAGATCGCCAGCACCGCGCCGAGCGCCAACGGCACCGCCCGGGGGATGGTGCGTTCCGGGTCGCGGACCTCCTCGCCCAGCGTGGCGATCCGCGCGTACCCGGCGAAGGCGAAGAACAGCAGGCCGGCGGCGGTCAGCACGCCGCCCACCCCGATGCCGGTGGGCGCGGTGAGCCGGTCGGCCGCCACCTGCGGCGCGCCGGTCACCGCCACCACGGCGAGCACCGTCAGCACCACCGCGACGAGAACCCGGGTGGCGGTGGCGGTCTTGCCGATGCCGCGCAGGTTCACCGCCGTCACCGCCACCACCGCGAGGACCGCGACGAGCCGCGCCCGCCCCGGCCACAGGTACGCCCCGACGGTCAGCGCCATGGCCGCGCAGCTCGCCGTCTTGCCGACCACGAATCCCCAGCCGGCGAGGAAACCGGCGAACGGGTGCAGCCGTTCCCGGCCGTAGACGTAGGTGCCGCCGGACTCGGGGTAGCGGGCGGCGAGCCGGGCCGAGCTGGTCGCGTTGCAGTAGGCGATGAAGCCGGCGACCGCCAGCGCGACCAGCAGGCCCGGACCGCCCGCTGCCGCCGCGGCCGGTGCGAAGACCACGAAGACGCCCGCGCCGAGCATCGAGCCCAGACCGATGACCACCGCATCGGGTACGCCGAGTCGCCGCGCCAGTTGTTCCACACCCGGCAGCCTAGGGTGCTCAGGTGAACGGCGGGTGCCCGCGGCCCACAAATTGACGAAGATGATTTGCATAATTTAACCGGTGTTCGGCGATGGCTGATTGCGGAGAGCCTGGGTAGAGTCGTTTACGCAGGTCAAGCAGCTTGCGAATGTTCCGCGTCGACTGTCCGATGTATCCGATGGCGATGATCAGATTCTTCCTGCGTCGATCGGGCAATGGTGCCCACGAATCGGCTCCGGCAATTTCGGGAAAGTCTTCTCCGCGAACGCGGGAGGTGCCGCACATGACGCTTTTCGGCTGGGACGCCAGTGACTACGACGTCGACCGTGGGTTGACGGCCGACCGGATCCGCGAGGCCCGTGCCGCGGGCATCGACTTCATGACCTACAAGGGCACCGAGCAGTCGCGCGACGGCACTTTCCACAGCCAGTACTACGGGGTGATGCTCACCGCCGCGAAGGACGCGGGCATCCCGTTCCTGGGCATGTACGTGGTGGTGCACTCCGACGTCTCCATCGAGGACCAGGCCATCACCGCCATCGACTACGCCGACAAGCACACCCCCTGGTGGCGTACGTACGACGGGTTCTTCTGGCAGATCGACCTGGAGCGCTGGCCGACCGACGACGTGCCCCCGCACATCGGCGTCGACGTGGGCCGAGAACTGGAGGAACGCACCGGCAAGGTGGCGGTGATGTACGCGTCGCGCGGCCAGTACGGCGACGACGATCTGGGTGACTTCCCGCGCTGGAACGCCGACTACCCGTACCGGGTGGCCGAGGACTTCAAGGCCGCGTACGCGCGGGCCGGCGGGGACTCCGGGCCGGGCTGGACGCGCTACGGCAAGCTGGCGGAGACGCCGCGCATCTGGCAGTTCACCGATTCGGCGATCATCGGCCGCCAGCACACCTGTGACGCGGACGCGTTCCGCGGCACCACTGACGACTTCGCGACGATGATCGGGGAGAAGACGTCCACGACTACGAAACGGGACGTGATCGCCACCTTCCACAGCACCGCGCACGCGGACGACACGCTCGACACCACCGACCGGTTCCACGCCATCCGCTGGGCCACCGGCCTGTACCACTGGACCGTGCCGGAGACCGGGCTGGTGAGCATCCAGGCGACGATCGATCTGCGCGGGTTGCGGCGTGACGACCTGGTCCGGATCCGCGCCGAGTACACCCGGCCCGGAGACGCGGAGAACGACACCCCGTTGCTGCGGCAGGAGCGGGTGTCGATCGACCCGGAGACCACCGGCGGGGTGTTCGTGGTGAGCACGCCGGACGAACGGGTCGAGCTGCCGAAGGGCACCCAGATCCGCATCCAGGTGGCGGTCCGGCCGGGGGACGACGACCACCGCCGCAGGCTGACCTACAGCACCCGGACCCGGATCAGCATCGTGGAGATCCGGACGGCCGGCTGAGCACCTGCCGGCCGTTCCGCACACCGGAGTCCCGGGTGAACGGCCGGTGCCGCCGGCGGATCCGCCGGCGGCACCGGGATCGAGGTTCAGCAGGGCCCGTTGTCGGTCCACACGCCCTGGCTGTTGGTCCCCGGCACGTCTCCCTGCGTCCACCACCGGGAGGTCCACCGGTGTCCGCCGTAGGAGACCACCGCACCTCCGGGGTACGCGGTGCCCGCGGCCCAGGCCGGCGCAGCACATGCACCGCCGGTGGGTGACGGCGAGCCGGTGGGCGTCGGGGAGGTGGTCGGCGTCGGGGAGCCCGAGCAGGCACCCTGGTCGGCCCAGACCGCGGCGCTGCCCGGCGTCTCGCCCTGGGTCCACCACTTCGCGCTCCAGGTCCGTCCGGCGTGCGAGACGGTCGCACCGCCGGAGTACGCGGTGGCCGCCGACCAGGCCGGCGCGGTGCAGGTGCCCCCGCCGGGTGGGACGGAACCGGTCGGGCTGGGCGACGGCGTGACCACCTCGCCACCACGTGCCCAGTCCCCGGCCAGCGCGTACGTCTGGCCGCCGAAGGCGAGCGTGAAGTTGGCCGGGCCGGAGATCGGGAGCTGATAGTTGAGCGTCACCTCGGCGTACGAGCCGGGCGCGATCGCGGCCGGCACGGTGAGGCGTACCCGGTTGTGGTCGCCCTTCAGGCCGCCCACGTTGCTGCCGGTGTGGCCGGTGGTGACAGTGGTGAGCGCCCAGCCGGACTGCTGGCTGAGCGTGGCCGGGGTGGTGGTGGGATAGTCGAACTCCAGGTGCGCGCCGGCCGGGATCGGCGCGCCGGTGTTGTTGGTCAGCCGCAGCTCGGGGTTGATCGGGTAGTTGTTGTCGCCGAGCGCGAAACCACCCATGCCGACCGCCACGTCCAGCGTCCGGGTGGGCATGGTGATGCCCGCCTTGCGGGCGCCGTAGGCCGGTGCGGCCTTCAGCCGGTCGTAGAGCAGCGTGGTCAGCGTGTCGCCCATGCCGTACTGGCCCGTGGCGGAGTCGTAGGCGTAGTCGCCGGCGAGCTCCCAGATCATCACGCCGCCGAGGCCCTTGGCCGCGACGTAGTCGGCCTTCGCGGCGAGCGACTGGTCGTCCTCGGTGGAGAGGAAGACCTTCTTCTCCGCGTTCCACAGCCAGGGCGCGACCAGCGCGGCCGAGTAGTTCCGGGCGTAGCTGCCGCTGATCCGGTCGGCCGGGTCGGTGGCCGGGGTGAGACCGTATCCGGCCAGGTAGTCGCCGGTGATGCCGGCCTGGAGGTTCTTCGCGTGCCACATCGGGTTGGCGCCGCCGGGCACCTCGTTGCCGGCGGCGTCGAGGTCGTGCCAGAGGTTGTCGATGCCGACCGCGCCGTTGCCGCAGGGGGTGGTGGAGCCGATCGAGCCGCCGGTGCCGGCCGGACACTTGGTCTGGTCGGGCAGCGCCGCCCGTCCCCACAGGCCGTTGGTGCCGCCGGTGACGCCCTGCCAGCCCCGGGTGTAGTAGGGCACGCCGATGTTCACCCTGCCGCTGGGCAGCGCGCCCCGGAAGTAGTGGTACGCCCAGTCGGTGTTCAGGTAGCCGATGCCGGAGTAGGCGCCGTACACACCGCCCGCGGCCAGCTCGGCGTCGTCGCCGTTGTCGTAGAGCGCCGCGTTCGGCCCGACGAAGTGGTTCCACGCGCCGTGCAGGTCGTAGGACATCGCGTTGACGTAGTCGAGGTACTGCAACGCCTGGTAGGACTCCATCCCGCGCAGCAGCCAGCCGGACGCGGGCGCGGCCACGGTGAGCAGGTAGTGCCTGCCGTCGGTGACGGCGGCCCGGTCGAGCTTCTCCCGCAGCGTGCGCATCAGCACCTGGTACGAGGCGTTGAGACCGGCCCGCTTGGCGTCGGCCTGGGCGAAGTCGAGCGGGTTGCCGGCCTTGTTGTTGGAGGTGGGGTACTCGTAGTCGATGTCCACCCCGTCGAAGCCGTACGTGCGCAGGAACGTCACCACCGAGTCGGCGAACGTGTTGATGCCGGCGGTGTTCACCGTGTTGGTGCCGGTGGTGGTCATCCGGTAGAAGCCGCCGGAGTCGATGCGGTTGCCGCTGTCGTCGATGAAGCCGCCGGTCTCGGCCCAGCCGCCGACGCTGATCAGCGTGCGGACTCCGGGGTTCTGCTTCTTGTACTTGTTGAGCAGGTTGAAGTGCCCGGTGTACGGCAGAGCCGGGTCCATCTCGGCACCGGCCACGCCGGGCCAGGTCATGTTCGTCGCCGGGTTGTTCGGGGCGCTGGGGTCGCCCACGGAGATGCGGTTGCCGCCGTCGACGTGGGCGAACGCGTAGTTGATGTGGGTGATCTTCTGCCAGGGGATCTGGTTCACCAGGTAGGCCGGCGCGCCGTTGCGGCCGGTCCGCCAGCTGGTGAAGTAGCCGATGATCCGGCGGGTGTGGTCCGCGCCCATCTTCTCCCGGCCCGCGGTGTCGTAGACGGTGCAGTAGGGCACCGACACCCCGGGCGTGCGGTAGAGCCCGTCGGGCCGGCACGCCTCGTCGTCGGCGGCCGCCGACCGGGCGTCCGGGGCGGCCACGACCACCGCAGTCATCGCGGTCAGCAGACCGGCGGCGCCGGCCGACAGCCAGCGGCTGATTCGTTTCGCCAGCACGCGCACCTCCTACATTTAACAAACTTAACTGTTAAGGTTGCTAAATGTATACCGGCGTCGATACGCCGAGACAAGAGGCGGACTGCTAGTCGAGATGCTCCGCCGGCCGGGCCCAGCCGTGGAGACGCGCCGGCAGCGGCAGGCTGTTCCAGGGCACCCGGTGCAGCAGGCGGTCCAGCAGCAGGCCGAGCAGCAGCCCGGCGACCGAGTCGGTCAGCCAGTGCCAGCCCAGGTAGACGGTGGTGCAGAAGACCACCGCCGGGGGCACCACCCGGACCACTGTGACCAGCCGGGGCGGCACGGTACGGCCGAGCGTGCGCACGAGCGGGGCCAGCAGCAGGGCCAGGACGCCGTACCAGACGATCGCGTTGGCGACGTGCCCGGACGGGTACGACTGCGCGAAACGCACCGGCAGGTCGTGCTGGAACAGCGGCAGCGTCTGCTCGGGCGACAGGAACGGCTCCTTGACCGAGGCGCTCGGCGCCGGCCGGGCCGTCCACACCTTCAACGGGCCGATCGTGAAGAACGTGAGCACGAAACCGGCCACCGGCGGCAGCAGCGGCCGTACCGAGCGCACCCGCCACGCCAGCAGAACGCCCAGCCCGGCCGCGAGCAGCGTCAGCGGCGTGCCCTGACCGAGCAGGTTCAGCGTCATCGCCACCCAGCGGGCGGCGGCCGGGCGGTTCTCGTCGGACCAGTCGGCGACCGCCCGGTCGAGGCCGAACAGGTGACCGGAGGCGAGCGCGACGGTCAGCGCCACCACTGCCGCGAGCAGCAGTCCGTCGAACCACCAACCGGCCGGCCGGACCGGCCGCAGCCGCAGGTCACCGCGTACCCCCGAGGTCTGACGCACGCGACCACGCTACCGGCCGCCGACGGTGGCCGGGCGGCGCGGGCATCGGCGGCTGTGTGCCCAACCACGAAGGGAAGCGCGGCGCGGGGGTCAGCGGTCACACTGGTTGCCGTGCGGATCACCTCGGCTCTCGTCGACCCGGCGCTGCTCGACCTCCCCTGGTCGACCCCGCTGGAGCAGTGGCCTGCCGAACACCTGGTGGCGCTGCCGCAGGGCATCTCCCGGCACATCGTGCGGTTCGTCCGGCTCGGCGGGTACGTCTACGCGGTGAAGGAGACCGGCGAGCGGGTCGCCGAGCGCGAGTACGACCTGCTGCGGGCGCTGGAACGGATCGACTTCCCGTCCGTCGAGGCGATCGCGATCGTCGCCGACCGGCAGACCGACGACGGGGAGCCGCTGGACCCGGTGCTGATCACCCGGCACCTCCAGTTCTCGCTGCCCTACCGGGCGCTGTTCTCCAACACGCTGCGCCCGGAGACGATGAACCGGCTGCTGGACGCGCTGGCCGCGCTGATCGTGCGGATGCACCTCACCGGGTTCTTCTGGGGCGACTGCTCGCTGTCCAACACGCTGTTCCGGCGCGACGCGGGCGCGTTCGCCGCCTACCTGGTCGACGCCGAGACCGGGGCGCTGTACCCGTCGCTGTCGAACGGCCAGCGCGGCGAGGACCTGGAGATCGCCCGGGTCAACATCTTCGGCGAGGCGCTCGACCTCCAGGCCGCCGGCCTGCTGCACGAGTCGATCGACCCGGAGGTGGTCTGCGAGGAGGTCGTGCGGCGCTACGAGCGGCTCTGGCACGAGATCACCTACGAGCAGCAGGTCGAGCGCACGGCCCGGCACGACATCGAGGGGCGCATCCGCCGCCTCAACGAACTGGGCTTCGACGTGGCCGAGGTGGCCATGTCGACAGTCGACAACGGGCGCTACCTGGTCCGGCCGAAGGTGGTCGACGCCGGCTACCACACCCGGCGGCTGCTGCGCCTGACCGGTCTGGACGCCGAGGAGAACCAGGCCCGCAGGCTCCTCAACGACCTGGACGCCTACCGGCTGGAGAGCGACCTGACCGACGAGCAGCAGGCGGCGCACCGCTGGCTGACCGAGGTCTTCGAGCCGGTGGTCCGGGCGGTGCCGGCGCACCTGCGCCGCAAGCTGGAGCCGCAGGAGTTGTTCGCCCAGATCATCGAGCACAAGTGGCTGCTCTCCGAGCAGGCCGGCCGCGACGTCGGAATGCGCCGGGCGGTGCAGTCGTACCTGGCCGACGTGCTGGTGCACCGCCCCGACGAGCAGGCGGTGCTCGGCGTCGAGGTGCCCACCGTCTGACGCCCGGGCGGATCACTCCACCCAGTCGCCGCCGCGCATCACCCGCACCACGTTCAGGTCGTCGTCCAGCACCACCAGGTCGGCGCGCAGGCCGGTGCGCAGCGCGCCCACGCGGTCGCCCAGGCCGATCGCCCGAGCCGGCGTGGTGGCGACCATCCGGCAGGCGTCCGGCAGGGCCACGCCCGCGCCGACCGCGTGCCGCAGCGCCGCGTCCATGGTGAGCGTGCTGCCGGCGATCGCGCCGTCGCGGCTGAGCCGGGCGACCCCGCCGGACACGGTGACCGCCTGGCCGCCCAGCTCGTACTCGCCGTCCGGCATCCCGGCGGCGGCCATCGCGTCGGTGATCAGCGCGGCCCGCTCCGGTCCGGCCACCGAGGTGGCGAAGCCGAGCATGCCGTCGTGCAGGTGTACGCCGTCGGCGACCAGTTCGCACACCACGTTCGGGGCCTCCAGCAGCGCCACCACCGGGCCGGGCTCGCGGTGGTGCACCGGGCGCATCCCGTTGAACAGGTGGGTGCCGACCGTCGCGCCCGCCGCCACCGCCGCCCGGGTCTGCTCCCAGGTGGCGTCGGTGTGCCCGACCGCCGCAACCACGCCGTGCGACACCAGCAGCTCGATCGCCTTGGTGGCGCCGTCGCGCTCGGGAGCGATGGTGACCATGCGTACGGCGCCGCCGCCCAGCTCGATCAGCTCGGTCAGCTCGGCGGTCGACGGATCGCGCAGGAACTCCGGGTTCTGCGCGCCGCAGCGGTCGGCGGACAGGTACGGGCCTTCGAAGTGGACGCCGGCGAGCACGCCGGACTCCACCAGCGGACGGTAGGCGGCGGTCGCATCGCGCATCAGCTCGAACGGGGAACTGACCAGGCTCGCCAGCAGTGTGGTGGTGCCGTGCCCGAGGTGGAACGCGGCGGCCTGCCGGGCCGAATCCGCGTCGCCTGTGGTGAACGTGTGCCCGCCGCCGCCGTGGGTGTGCATGTCCACGAAGCCCGGCACGATCCAGTGGCCGTCGCGCACCGACGGATACTCGGCCACGGCGGTGATCCGCCCGTCCGCGATCTCCACGCAACCCTGCCGGATGACACCGGTCGGGGTCACCACCTTGCCGGTCACGCGCCGGGTCATCGACTCTCCTTCGCCAGGGTGTCCAGGGCCAGCAGGGCGGCGCCCAGGCAGCCGGCCTCGTCACCGAGGTCGGCCGCGACCAGGCGCGGCTCGCGGTGGAACGTCAGCCGCTCCCGCAACGCCGTCCGCAGCGGGTCGAACAGCCGGGGACCGGCCTGGGCCAGCCCGCCGCCGAGCACCACTGTCGAGACATCGTAGAGCGCCTGCCCGGTGGCGAGTCCGTCGGCGAGCGCCTCGACCGCCTCCTGCCACACCTCCACGGCGAGCGGCTCACCGGCCGCCGCGCGGTCGGCCACCTGGGCGGCGGTGGTGGGCGCACCGGACAGCTCGGCGTACCGGCGCCCGATCGCCGAGGCCGACGACACCGCCTCCAGGCAGCCGGTCCGCCCGCATCCGCAGCGCGGGCCGCCGGGGCGTACCAGGATGTGGCCGATCTCCCCGGCGGCGCCGTGCGCGCCGGTGGCGGCCGACCCGTCGACCACGTGGGCGGCGGCGATGCCGGTGCCGATCGCGACGAACAGCACATGGCCGGCGTCCCGCCCGGCGCCGAGCCGCGCCTCGGCCAGGCCACCCGCCCGCACGTCGTGGCCGAGCGCCGCCGGCAGTCCCAGCCGCGTGCCCGCCAGCTCCCGCAGGGGTACGTCCCGGAAGCCCACGTTCGCCGACCAGACCGCGACGCCGCGCGCCTCGTCGACCACTCCGGGTACGGCGATGCCGCAGGCCACCGGCGTACGGCCGTCGGCGCGGGCCTTGCCGGCGAGCCCTTCGGCCACGTCGAGGATCGTGCCGACCACCGCCTCCGGGCCGCGCTGGGCACCGGTGGCGTGCCGTTCGGTGTGCACAGTCGTGCCGTCCGGCCGAACCAGGGCGCACTTCATCCCGGTGCCGCCCACGTCCAGCGCGACGACGACCTCGTCGCGTTCGCTCATGACATGGGCTCGCTTCGCTCGCTCATGCGGTGCCGGCTGGGCATGCGCTCACGGCCCTCGCTGCGCTCGGTGCGTTCGCTCATGCGGTGCCGGCTGGGCATGCGCTCACGGCCCTCGCTGCGCTCGGTGCGTTCGCTCATGCGGTGCCGGCTGGGCATGCGCTCACGGCCCTCGCTGCGCTCGGTGCGTTCGCTCATGCGGTGCCGGCTGGGCATGCGCTCACGGCCCTCGCTGCGCTCGGTGCGTTCGCTCATGCGGTGCCGGCTGGGCATGCGCTCACGGCCCTCGCTGCGCTCGGTGCGTTCGCTCATGCCAGGACCACGGACCGGGTCAGGTGACGCGGCGCGTCCGGGTCGAGACCGCGGCTGGTGGCGAGCGCGACCGCGAAGCGCTGGGCCAGGATCAGGTCGGCCATCGGGTCGACCGGGTTGCGGCCCGCCGACCAGCTCGTCAGCACCGTGCGCCAGCCGTGCGTGCGGCTGTGCACGAACGCGGCGCCGGTCGCGGCCACGTCCTCGGACAGGCCGTCCGGGATCTCGCCGAGTGCCCAGACCAGCCGGCCGGGTGCGGCGACCGAGATCGGGCCGTGCCGGTAGTCCATCGCCGGGTACGCCTCGGCCCAGAACGTGGCCGCCTCGCGGCACTTCAGCGCGGCCTCCTGGGCCAGCCCGACGGTCCAGCCGCGACCGAGGAAGGTGACCTGCTCGATGCCGGCCGGGTCGATCGGCAGCGGGGCGCGGACGGCGACCTCGGCGTCGGCGGCCAGTCGCCCGAGGTCCTCGCCGAGGTGGGCGCGCAGCAGCGCGAGCGCGGTGGTGGCGAAGCGGGTCTGCACCACCGACCGCTCGTCGGCGAAGGGCAGCGCGACTGTGGCGTCGGCGAGCGCGACGGCGGCCGAGTCCGGGTCGCCGACCAGGACCGTGGTGGGGATCCGCCCGCGCAGTGCGGTGAGCAGGTCGAGCACCTCGGTGGTGGTGCCGGAGCGGGTGATCGCGATGAGCCGGTCGTAGTGGCGGCCGGCCGGGAACTCGCTGGCCTGGAAGGCGTCGGTCTCGCCCTGGCCGGCGGCCTCGCGCAGCCCGGCGTACGCCATCGCCATGAACCACGACGTGCCGCAACCGACCACGGCGACCCGCTCGCCGGGGCGCGGCAGGTGCTCGGCGACGGTCGGGGCGAGTCGCGCCGCCTCCCGCCAGCAGTCGGGCTGGCTCGCGATCTCCGCGTGCACGTACGCCATGACAACTCCTCCCCAGGGGAGACCTTGCGCAATACGGCGCGATACGGCCGCCTTTCGCGCGTCATTCTGCGCGAAACCTGGTGGTCGTGGCAACCGTCTCCCCGTTCGCGCAGAGCAGGGTTTTGCGCGGACCCAGTTTCGCGCACTAGTGTGCACGCAACCGATCACCGTTCACGCACAGTCTGGGGAGGGCCCCGCGGTGGACCGCTACGCGCGCTGGAACGCGCTGCTGGAGATGCTGACCGACAGCGGCCGCGTCAGCGTCGAGGAGGCGGCCGGGCGGCTCGACGTCTCCCAGGCCACCATCCGGCGCGACTTCGACCAGCTGGCCCAGCAGCAGATGATCACCCGTACCCGGGGTGGCGCGGTCGCCAACGGTGTCTCCTACGACCTGCCGCTGCGCTACAAGACCGCGAAGCACTCGGCCGAGAAGCAGCGGATCGGCACCGCCGCCGCCGCGCTCGTGTCGCCGGGCACCGTCGTCGGTCTCAACGGCGGCACCACGAGCACCGAGGTGGCGCGGGCGCTCGCCGTCCGCCCTGATCTCAACACCAGCGCCGAGGGCGCCCAGCTCACAGTGGTCACGAACGCGCTGAACATCGCAAACGAGCTGCTGGTGCGCTCGCGGATGAAGGTGGTGGTGGCCGGCGGCGTGGTCCGGCCGAAGTCGTTCGAGCTGGTCGGCCCGCTCGGCGGGGCGCTGCTGCGCGAGGTCACGCTGGACGTGGCGCTGCTCGGCGTGGACGCGATCGACCCGCAGCTCGGCGCCGCCGCGCACCACGAGGGCGAGGCGGCCATGAACAGCCTCATGGTGGCCCGGGCCAAGCGGGTCGTCGTGATAGCCGACTCGTCGAAGCTCGGCGGGCACGCGTTCGCCCGGATCTGTCCGGTGGACCGGGTCGAGACGCTGGTGACCGACTCCGGCGCGTCGCCGGACGTGGTGGCGGCGTTCCGCGAGGCGGGCGTCCACGTCGTCTGCGCCTGACGGGCAAGGAGGGGCCCCTTCTTGACGCCTGCGGTAGAGGAGGGGCCCCTTTTTAACGCGCCGACACTGCATACCGGGTATTGCCTTCCGGTGCATACCGCGTATGGTGTCGCTGACGCCTACTTATCGGGGGAGGTCAGCTGTGTCGGCTGTCCTGGAGATCGAAGGTCTCCGCAAGACGTACCGGAGCCGGAAACGCGGGGTTCGCCACGCGCTCGACGGCTTCGACATGCGAGTGGAAGCCGGCCAGGTGCACGGCTTCCTCGGCCCGAACGGTTCGGGCAAGACCACCACGCTGCGGACGCTGCTCGGCCTGATCAAGCCGAACGGCGGCCGGATGGCCATCCTCGGCCAGGAGCTGCCGCACGCGCTGCCGGCGGTCGCCGGTCAGGTGGGCGCCATCGTGGAGAGTCCGCAGTTCTTCCCGCACTTCACCGCGCGGGACACGCTCGGCCTGCTCGCCCAGGCCGGTGAGCTGCCCAAGCAGCGCGTGGACGAGGTGCTGGAGCTGGTCGGGCTGCGCGACCGGGCCGGCGAGCGGGTCAAGACCTACTCGCTCGGCATGAAGCAGCGCCTCGCGGTCGCCTCCGCGCTGCTCAAGAACCCCAAGCTGCTGATCCTCGACGAGCCGGCGAACGGCCTCGACCCGGGCGGCATCCGGGAGATGCGCGGGCTGATGCGGGAGCTGTCCGAGGCCGGGATGACAGTGGTGCTCTCCAGCCACATCCTGGGCGAGATCCAGCTCATCTGCGACTCGGTCACCATCATCTCGCTCGGCCGCCGGGTCGCGTTCGGGCCGGTCGACCAGGTGCTCGCGGCCCACTCCCAGGGCACCGTGCGGGTACGCCTGGAGGCGGTCAGCGACCTGCCGCAGGCCGCCGACGCGCTCACCCGGGCCGGGGTCCACGTGGCCGCCGAGCCGGACCACCTGATGCTGTCCGGCGTGGACAAGCCGGCCACCGTCAGCCGGCTGCTCGCCGAGCAGGGCCTGTACGTCAGCGAGCTCACCCCGGTCGCTGTCGACCTGGAGAGCGTCTTCCTCGAACTGACCGCCACCGCGCCGGTCCCCGGCCAGCACCGTCAGGTCGATCAGTCCGCCAAGGTCGACCAGACCGGCACCGCAGGAGGTTGGGGCGCATGAGCCTGTTCGTCACCGAGCTGCGCCGGCTCGGCAAGCGCCGGGTGACCCGGCTGATGCTCGTGCTGCTGGTGCTCGGCCTGGCCACCGTCGCGACCGCGTTCAGCTTCTCCAGCGAGAAGCTCTCGCCCGTCGTGGTGGCCGAGGCCGAGGCCAAGGCGAACAACGACTACCAGTCCGCGATGACGGACTGGAAGCGCACCATCGCGGAGTGCGAGGCGGCCCAGGCGCGCGGCGAGAAGACCGAGGAACGGTACGGCCCGAACTGCGGCAAGGACTACCAGCCGCAGCCCGACATGTTCGAGGCGAAGTGGTACCTGCCGTACCAGTTCGACTTCCGGGCCGAGTTCCCCCTGTTCATCGCCGTGTTCGCCGCCTCCGTGGCGCTGTTCGGCTTCATCGTCGGCGCCTCCTTCGTGGGTGCCGAGTGGAACACCGGCGGAATGATGAACCTGCTGCTCTGGCGGCCGAAACGGCTGACCGTGCTGGGCACGAAGCTGGCCGCCCTGCTCACCACCGTGTTCGGCCTGACCGTGGTGCTCGGCGCGCTCTGGACGGCGGCGTTCTGGCTGATCGCCAGCCAGCGCGGCAGCACCGCGAAGATGACCGCCGGAGTGTGGCAGTCGATCGGGCTGGACGGTCTGCGGGCGCTGGGGATGACGCTGCTCGTGGCGGCGGTCGGGTTCGCGCTGGCTTCGCTCGGCCGGCACACGGCGATGGCGCTCGGCGCGGCGGTGGGCATCTTCGCGGTGAGCGAGATCGGCATCCGGATCGCGGTGGCCGTGCTCGGCGTCCAGTTCGGTGACCGGTACGTGCTGTCCACGTACGCCCAGTCGTGGTTCCTGAAGCAGGCGGAACTGTTCGACTACGACACCTGCCAGTTCTCCCAGGGCGCCTGCGAGCCTGCGACGTACGTGGTCACCTGGCAGCAGTCGGCGGTGGTGTTCGGCGTGGCGCTGTTGGGCGCGGTGGTGGCCGCGTTCTGGGCGATGCGGCGTCGGGACATCGCCTGACCTGGTCCGCGCCGCCGGCTCCCCCCGGCGGCGCGGACCCCGCGTCCGATGCGGCCGGGGGCGGCCCTGGTTACGCTGGGGCTCCCCCGGCCGGCGCGCTCCGCGTGCCGGTCACCCGCCGTCGGAGAGGAGCGCCATGTCCGCCGACGCCTCGCAGCGGGCCGCCGTCGACCGGTCCGGCCCGGCAGCGGGTACGCGCCACGCGGGCGGAACCGTTCCGCCACCGCGCACCGCTCCGCCCGTCGAGTCCACGGCACCCTTGGAGCCGTCGGAGTCCGCTCGGCCCGTCGAGTCCGCTCGGCCCGTCGAGTCCGCCGCGCCCGTCGAGTCCGCCGCGCCCGTCGAGTCCGCCGCGCCCGTCGAGCAGGCCGGTCCGGATGCGGCAGACGCGGCCGGTGCGGGCCCGACGCCGGCCGGCCTCACCGAGCGGGAGCAGCGGATCCTCGCCTTCGAGGCGCAGTGGTGGAAGCACGCCGGCGCCAAGGAACAGGCCATCCGGGACACCTTCGGGCTCTCCGCGACCCGCTACTACCAACTCCTCAACGCCCTGCTCGACCACCCGGCCGCGCTCGCCTCCGAGCCGGTGCTGATCGGCCGGCTGCGCCGGCTGCGGTCGTCGCGCGCCCGCAACCGGCGTCGCTGACCGGCGTCACTTCTCGTAGGTGCGCAGCCCGTTGCCGATGGCGAAGAACGTCGGCGCCCACTCGCCGATGAAGATGCCCCAGCGGTCCGCCCGCGCCACCCCGGCGCGCTCCATGTGCTTGGAGAGGAACCAGCTGGTGACCGAGAGGCCGATGCTGACGAATCCGGCGAGGTAGGCGTGCTCCGCCCGGATGCCGCCCTCGTGCAACCGCTCCAACATCTCGTACCCCCTGTCACAGGGACCGACCCGGTCGCGTTCGACGCTACCGAAGGTCCGGGGAAGATGACGCACGGTTACCGCGATCGGGGTCGGCGGCGGATGACCCGGCGCGGTCCGGGTAGGCGGCCGGCGACGACGAACGGAGGCCGACGATGGGGGCACCAGACCGCAGGTACGCGATCGGCAGCAGCCCGGCCCGCCCGGCCGCGCGGGCGCCGGTGATGCGGGTGCGTTCGGCCTCCGACCCGGCCCCCGGCCGGCCGGAGAACGAGGACGTGGTCTTCCGGTTCGGCCCGCTCGTCGGCGTCCTCGACGGGGCCACGGTGCCCGAGGGCTTCGACACCGGCTGCGCGCACGGCCCCGCCTGGTACGTCCGCCACCTGGCCGCCCGGATCGGCCTGGCGGTCGCGGCCCGTCCCGCCGCCACGCTGATGAGCAGCCTCGCGGCGGCGATCCTCGCGGTACGGGCCGACCACGGCGGGACGTGCGACCTCGACCATCCCGGCACCCCGTCGTCCACCGTCTGCCTGCTGCGGGCCGGCGGCGACCGGGTCGACTACCTGGTGCTCTGCGACAGCCCGCTGGTGCTCGACACCGACCGCGGGATCGAGGTGGTCACCGACAATCGGCTCGCGGACGCGGTGGCGGACCTGCGTCGCAGCGCCGCCGCGCTGCCCGACGGCGAGACCGACCCGGCGACCCGGTTCCGGCGCGCGACGACTGTGCAGCGGACCCGGATGAACCGCACCCACGGCTACTGGGCGGCGGCGAGCGACCCGGACGCGGCGTACCACGCGCTGACCGGGACGCTTCCGCTGCGCGGTCCGGGTGCGCTGCGGCGGGCCGCGCTGCTCAGCGACGGCGCCTCCTGCGCTGTCGACCAGTTCGGCCTGTTCGACTGGGCCGGGCTGCTGGAGGTGCTGACGGTGGAGGGCCCGGACGGGCTGATCGACCGGGTCCGGGTGGCAGAGCGGGACCACCCGGACCGGCTGCGGCGACGCAAGCGCACCGACGACGCGTCGGCCGTGCTCTGCGAGTTCGACAGCCGGCCGTGACCACGCTCACGCCGGAACGTCCGGTCGGATGACAACGCAGCGTGAGGCGGGAACACCCCCGGGGTACGACCGGACGAGGCGGTCGGCCATAGCGGCAATCCCTCCCCAAAGGGGTGGACGGTCCGGACCACGCGCGGCAGACTGCGCGACGTGACGGGTGCTGTACGGCTGGAGCCGGTGGACGAACGGAACCTGGAACCGTTGCTCTCCGTAGCGGCGGCTGAGGCGGAACCGGAGGACGTCATGCCTCCGGTGGACGCCCCGGCGGGCTGGTCGCTGGCCCGCCGTGACGCGTTCCGCGAGTTCCACCGCGCCAACCTCGGCGGGCTGAACGGCCCGACCGGCACCGCCATGTACGCGATCGTCTCCGGCGGTGAGGTCGTCGGCATGGTGCGGATGACCCGCCGGGACGAGCCGGGGACCGTGGAGACAGGCATGTGGCTCGGCCGGTCGGCGCGCGGCCGGGGCCTCGGTGCCGCCGCGCTGCGGCAGTTGCTGCACGCCGCCGCCGCGGCCGGGATGCACACGGTGGTCGCGGACACCACGCCGGACAACGCGGGCGCGATCTCGGTGCTGCGCAAATGCGGCGCGGAACTGCGTACCGAAGGCGGACGACTGCACGCCCGGATGTCCCTGGACTCGGCCCTGCCGATCCGCTGACCCGTTTCCTCCCCGGTCCACGTTTCTCCTGCCCAGAGCTGCCTCGGTGGGCGGTTTCGCGCTGCTGCGGAAGTGTTTTGCCGAGGGGGTGACGGGTACTGCCCGCGTCTCCGGGACCCGACTTCCCGGGGAGCGCGGAGGAGAGCGGATGAAGAGCGGATCACGGGTGGCGCTGGCCGTCGGGTTCGGTTACCTGCTGGGTCGCCGGAAGAAGATGCGTACCGCGTTGACGCTCGCGGCGGCGGTCGCCGCCGGGCGGGCCAGCCGGCGCCCGGGCGGCCTGAAGCAGCTCGGCGCGGACCTGATGGCCGCGAACCCGCAGCTGCGCAACCTCGGCGGGCTGGCACCGCCGCTGGTGGCCGCGGGCCGGGCGGCCGCGACGGCCGCCGCCGGCAACGGCATCGACGCCATCGGCGGGAGACTGCGGGAGGGCGCCGGCGCGTTGCGCCGCAAGACCGGCGCGAGCCGGCCGGACGCCGAGCGTGCCGCGTCGCACGAGGACCGTTCCAGGCCCGGCGCCGAGCGTTCCGCGCCGGACGAGGAGCAGGAACTGGACGACCAGCCCGCCGCGCCGGTGCCGGCCCGAGCCGACCGGGGGCGGTGAGCCGTGGCGACGGGCAGCCTGGCCGACCGGGCCCGCGACCAGATCGGCGGCGAGCTGCGCAACCTCGCCACCGCGCTCGGCGAACGGGCCGTGCAGGTGGTCACCGACCGGGTCACCGACGCCACCGGACGCCTGAGCGAGTACGCGAAGCGGGGCGGCGACCCGGGCCTGGTCGCCGCCGCCACCGGTGCGCAACGGCTCGCCGAGGGTGCCTCGCCGGTGACTGCCATGGTCAAGGCCGGCCTGGCCGGCGGTAAGGAGAAGCTGATGGCGGCGTTCGGTCGCAGGCGTGGCCGGGACGGCGGCCAGAAGCTCAAGGTCACGAACATCGTCGAGACGGTCGAGGTCGGCGTGCCGGTCCGGGTCGCCTACGACCAGTGGACGACGTTCGGCGACTTCCCGAGCTTCATGAAGAAGGTCGAGCAGGCCGACTGCGGCGCCGACGAGAAGATGACCTGGAAGGCGCAGGTGCTCTGGTCGCACCGGAGCTGGGAGTCGACGATCGTCCGGCAGATCCCGGACCGGCTGATCCACTGGCGGTCGAAGGGCGAGAAGGGCTCGGTCGACGGCACCGTCAGCTTCCACGAGGTCGGTCCGGAGCTGACCCGCATCCTGGTCGTGCTGGAGTACCACCCGCAGGGCTTCTTCGAGCACACCGGCAACCTGTGGCGGGCCCAGGGCCGCCGGGTCCGGCTGGAGCTGAAGCACTTCGTCCGGCACGTGATGACCCGGACCGTGCTCGACCCGGACGCGGTCGAGGGCTGGCGCGGCGAGATCGAGGACTCCCAGGTGGTCAAGGACCACGAGACCGCGCTGCGGGAGGAGCGGGGAGAGGCCGGGCCGGCGGACGACGAGTACGCCGCCTACGACGAGGGCAACGACTTCGACGACGATGAGTACGCCGGCGAGCCGGTCCTGACCGAGCCGGAGCGAGGCCGCAGCCGGACGGCACGCGGGCAGCGCGAACCCGAGCGCCGCCGCCGTGTCCCGGAGCGGCCCCGCCGCCCGGCCGTCCGCCGCCGCGACGAGCGCTGACCGGTCAGGACCGGCCGGCGGCGTACGACTCCAGGTGCGCGAGCTGCACCGGGTCCAGGGACGGGCGGACGCGGTTCCGGGCCGCCTCGACGTGCGCGGCGGTCACGGTGCTCGCCTGCAGCGACTCCCGCATGGCTGCCAGCGCCGCCTCCCGGACCAGCGCGGCGCAGTCGGCGGCGGAGAAGCCGTCCAGCTCGGCGCCGAGCGCGTCGAGGTCCACGTCCGGCGCGAGCGGGACGTCCCGGGCCGAGGCGCGGAGGATCTCCGTGCGGGCCGGACCGTCCGGCGGCGGCACGTAGACCAGCCGTTCCAGCCGGCCGGGACGCAGCAGCGCCGGGTCGACCAGCTCCGGGCGGTTCGTCGCGCCGACCACCACCACGTTGCGCAGCGCCTCAACCCCGTCCAGTTCGGTCAGCAGCGCCGCCACCACCCGGTCGGTCGTACCGCCGTCGGTGGCCTGCCCGCGTACCGGGGCCAGCGCGTCCACCTCGTCGAGGAACACCAGCGTGGGCGCGGCCTGGCGGGCGCGGCGGAACAGCTCCCGGACCGCCCGCTCGCTCTCACCCACCCACTTCGAGAGCAGCTCCGCGCCCTTCACCGACAGCACGTTCGCCCGCCCGGAGCCCGCCAGCGCGGTCACCAGGTAGGTCTTGCCGCAGCCGGGCGGACCGTAGAGCAGCACCCCGCGCGGCGGCGTCACGCCCAGCCGGGCGAACGTGTCCGGGTAGGTGAGCGGCCACAGCACCGACTCGGTGAGCGTCTGCTTGACCTCGTGCAGCCCGCCCACGTCGTCCAGCGTCACCGACGCCAGCTCCAGCGTGGACGCGGACATCGTGGTCGGCCGGACCACCTCCAGCGCGGCGGTGAAGTCGGACATCGCCACCGTCGGCGTCTCCGCCGTCTTCTGGCGCAGGGCCGCGCGTACCCCGGCTTCGCGGACCAGCGCCGCCAGGTCGGCCGCGACGAAACCGGGGGTACGGCCGGCCACCTCGTCCAGCCGGACGTCACCGGCGAGCGGCACCTCCCGGGTCAGCACCGTCAACTGTTCCCGGCGCAGCGCCGCGTCGGGCAGCGGCACGGTGATCCGCAGCGCGAGCAGGTCCGGGCCGCGCAGCGCCGGATCGACCGCCTCGGGGCGTCCGCTGGTGCACACCACTGCGGCACCGGCCCGCAGCGTCTCGGCCACCACCTGGCGGAACACGGTGGCCAGCGGGCCCGGCTCGTCGGCCGGGGCGATCGACTCCACGTCGGTGACCAGCAGCACGGCTGGACCGCCGGCGCGTACCGCCGAGGCCGCCTCGCGCAGCCGGCGGGCCGCCGCGTCGTTGCTGAGCGCGGCCAGCTCGGGCGCCCAGAGCGGCCGTACGCCCGCGCCGACCCTGGCGGCGACGGCACGCACCAGCGCGGACTTGCCCGAGCCTGCCGGGCCCTCCACCAGCACACCGAGCGAGACGGTGGTGCCGAGCCGGCCCAGCACCTCACGGTGGTGGAAGCCCAGGTCCAGCAGCTCGGTCAGCTCCTCGGCCTGGGCGCGCAGGCCGGGCAGCTCGTCCACGTCGGGCGCGTCCTCCGGACCGAGCAGATCCCCGTCGGGTTCCGTCCCGGGCGGCGTGGCGGGAGCGGAGACGCGTGCGGTGGCGGCGGAGGACGCCGGGCCGGAGCCGCGGGTGGCGGGACCGTGTTCCCAGCCCACCACCGTGTCCATGGTGACGAGCGCGCCGACCGCCGGTTCGGCCGACACGACGGTGAGCAGCGTGCTCGTCCAGGCGTACCCGACGGAACTCGCCAGACTGCGCCGCGCGGCCTCGATGAGGCCGCGCACGGCGGCGTCCGGCAGCACGTCCTGCGGCAGCAGCGAGACGTCGTCCCCGGTGGTGACCACCTTGCCGAGCAGCGCGAGCCGCAGCATCTCCGGCGGGACCGCGGCGACCACAGCGGCCGGGCCGGACACGGTGAGCCGGCGTGCCGGGGCCACCGGCAGCGGGCTCACCGTGACCTGGCCGCCGGCCCGCAGGCCGAGGTTGCCCAGCAGCAGATCGTCGGCGTGCAGGAGGGCGCCGCTGGTGCTCGGCTCGGCGGCGGCAGCGATGCCGGCGGTGACCCGGCGGCCGGTCAGGCGGACCGGGTCGCCGGGGCGCAGCGCCAGCGCGGTGAGCACCTCGGGATGCAGGCGCACCACGCCGCGACGGGCGTCGAGCGCGGCCGGCCGCAGCGTCGCGGTCAGGGTCAGGTCGGGTTCGGCCACCCGCCGACAGTAGCCGCCCCGATCATCGGGTGCCGGTCAGCGCGGGCCCGGATCGTCCAGCAGCGATGGGTCGCGCCGGATCATCTCGGCCAGCCGGGCCGCCGGGTCGGACTCCAGCGGATCGTGGCCGGGCGCCGGCACCGTCTTCACCGACATGGGCCACGCCGGCGGCGGCGCGGGCGGCGCCGCCGGCCCCACCGTCACCGCCGTGCCGGACCAGGAGACCCGCAGCGGGTACGCCTGCTCGCCCAGTTCCACCCGCAGCGTCACGGCCAGCCCCGGGTGCTCGGCCACCACCCGCCGGACCGCCTCGGCGACCTCCTCGACCGGGTCACGCCGCGCCGGCGCCTCACCACCGCGCAGCCGGTACGCGCCGTGCCCCGCCCGCCCGTCGCCCGGCTCGTCCGCCGCCTCCGCGGGTACGTCCCGCTCGGGCGTCCCGGCCGGCTCGCCGGGCATCGGCGCCCGGCGGCGCAGCGCTTCCTCGCGCCGTGCCATCCGGGCCAGTGTCTCGTCCAGATCACCTCTCATGGCGTCCACCCCTTCGCCAGACAACGGATCGAAACGACTGCCAGTTCAGCCTGCCCGGGATCGGGTGGCCCGGTCCAGCGCGCGGTCCAGGACGACGAGCAGGGCGTCCCGCACCGAGAGGCGGTCCCGGGCGTCGAACTGCACCAGCGGCACGTGCTCACCGATCGCCAGCGCCCAGCGGATCGACGGCAGGTCCAGGGCCAGCCGGCCGTCGAAGGCGTTGACGCCCACCGCGAACGGCAGCCCGGACCGCTCGAAGAAGTCGATCGCCGGGTAGCAGTCGTCGAGCCGGGCGCTGTCCACCACCACGAGCGCGCCGAGCGCGCCCCGGGCCAGGTCGTCCCACATGAACCCGAAGCGCGCCTGTCCGGGCGTACCGAAGAGGTAGAGCTTCAGGCTGCGGTCGATGGTCACGCAGCCGAAGTCCATGGCCACTGTGGTGGTGGTCTTGCCGGCGACCCCGCCCGGGTCGTCGATGCCGATACCGGCGGTGGTCATCTCCGCCTCGGTGGTCAGCGGCGCGATCTCGGAGATCGCACCGACTGTGGTGGTCTTGCCGACCCCGAACCCGCCGGCGATGAGAATCTTGACCGGGATCGGCGGCCGGGGCGCCGGCACCCGGCTGACGATCGGTGCCGGCTCGGCCGGCGGCACTCCCGGCGGCAGGTACGGCAGCGGCGGCGTGGGCGGGGGCGGCGTGGCCCGGCCGATCAGCGGCGCCGGGCCGCCGTAGCGGCTCGGGGCGCTGTTCGCGGCCGGCCCGCCCGTGGCGGCCGCCGGCCATTCAGGAGATCGCACGAAGTCCATCAATCACTCGCAGGATGATGTCGGGATCGAGGGCGTCGTCGACGTCCGCGACGTGCACGTCGAGATGGCCGGCGGCCCGGAGGTCGCCGACCAGCACCCGGGTCACCCCGAAGTGCATCCGGGTCCGGGCGGAGATCTCGGCCACCGAGACGGGCTCGGCGCAGATCGCGACGATCGCCGCCAGCTCCGGGGCCAACCGGGCGGTCACCGCCCACGAGGTGCTGCCCGGACGAGCGGTGACCTGGGTCTCCAGGCCGATCGCCGGGTCACCGTCCACCCGTCCGGAGGTCAGCACGAAGGGGCGTGGGCCGGTCGGCTCCCCGTCGCCCGCGTCCGGCTCCGGCACCGGAGCGGACGCGTTCAGGAAGGGGCGGATCCGGACGCCGGGCTCCGGCTCCGGGTCCGCGCCGGCGGCCCCTGGGATCATTGCTGTACGGCGTTCTTCAGCTCGGCGATCAGACGCGGGCTCAGAGCGCCGCCGGCGCGTCCGGCGAACAGCGTCATCTCGTACGCCACGGTGCCCAGGTTCGCCGTGCGGTCGGCGACGACGCCGAGGACCGATCCGCTGCTGATCGCGCTGATCAGCAGGTATCCCTCGGCCATGTCGACGATCACCCGGTTGAGCGCGCCGAGGGCGTACCAGCTCGCGGCGCCCCCGGCGAGGCTGGTCATGCCGGAGACCACGGCGGCGAGTCGTTCCGCGTTGGACCGGTCCTTGATCGCGGACATGGCCATCAGCAGCCCGTCCGAGGAGACCGCGATCGCCTCCATCACCCCGGCGGTGCTGGAGGTGAACGAGTCGAGCAGCCAGTTGAAGGTGCGTGCCTCGGGACTGAGGTCGCCGGTGGTGCTCTGTTCGACGTTCTCGTGGAGGAAGGGGCTGGTCACCGTGATGGGTCCTCTTCGTAGCGGCGGTCGGTACTGACTTCGCGCAGAGCACGGGCGACGCCCGCCTCGAATTCGCTGATCCGGTTGCGGACCTCGACGGGATCGCCGGGGTCGGAACTGGTGGGGGGCGCGGACTGTGCCGGGGAGACGGACAGGTTCGCGCCGGGCACCCGGCGGCTGAGCCGGGGCCGTTCCGTCGCCGGGGGCGTGGGATCGACAGCGCCCTCGGCCCGCCGTACCCCGTCCTGGAACGCCTCTACCAGGGCCCGGACGCTCGACGGATCCGCCGGGACGCCGATCAGCGGACCGCCGGTGGCCGGTCCGGCCGGTCCGGCGGGCGGGGCGGGTGGGGCGGCCGGCAGGTTCGCGCCGGGCACCCGCTGCCGGATCGGCGACCGGGTGCCGGGGCGGCCGGCGGGCGGGCCGACCGGGTTGGGCCCGGTCGGCGCCGACACGGCCGGGGGTGACCCGGCCGGCGTCGGCGGGCGTGCGCCACCCGGTGGTGGCGCGAGCCCCGGGCGGTGCGATGGCGCGATCCCGGGACCGTACGGCGGCGCGAGCGCCGGACGGTGTTGCGGCGCGAGGCCCGGACCGTGCTGTGGCGCGACGGCCGGCCCGGCGGGCGGCGCCAGGGCCGGGTGGGTGACCGGCGGCGTCATCGTCGGGCCGGTCGCCGGCCCGGCGGCCGGGGGAGCGGCCGGGGCCGGGCCGGCGACCGGTGTCGGTGGGGAGAGATGCCCGGGACGCGCTGGCGGTACGGCCGACGGCGGCCAGACCGGAGGCGGACCGCCGGTGGGCGGGCCCTGGTCCTCGGGCGGCTCCGCGCCTTCGGTCTGGTGGCCGAACGCGTTCCACGGGTCGCCGCTGGACATGCTGCGGGTGGCCCGGCTGAGCAGCTCGGCGTCGAAGCCGGCCGGCGCCTCGACGGCGGCCGGCTCCGGCTCGCGGGCGCCGGGTACGGCGGCCCGGCCGGCGGTGACGCCGACCGGCTCGGGACGGCGGATCACGAGCGAGGCACCCGGGATCTCCAGGGCCGCGGTGACGCCGCCACCGGGGGTGTGGCTCAGCTGGACGCTCCAGCCGTGCCGGCGGGCCAGCCGGCCGACCACGAACAGGCCGAGCACCTCGGTCGGGGCGAGGTCGAGGCGTTCCCGCCGGGTGAACCGGGCGTTCTCCTCGGCCATCCGGTCGCCGGTCAGGCCGATGCCGTGGTCGACCACGACCAGCCGGGCTCCGCCGTCGGTCAGCTCGCCGGTCACCACCACGCGGGTGTGCGGCGGCGAGAACGAGGTGGCGTTCTCCATCAGCTCGGCGAGCGTCAGCACCAGGTCACCGGCGATGGCGGGGGCCGCCGCCACGCCGGGCGGGACCTCCACGTCCACGCGGGTGTAGTCCTCGATCTCACCGAGCGCGAGCCGGACCACGTCGGCCAGCGGGACCGGCGCCACGTGGCCGTCCGAGCCGGTCGCGCCGGAGAGCACCACCAGGCTGCCCGCGTTGCGGCGCAACCGGCTGGAGATGTGGTCGAGCCGGTACAGGTGCTCCAGGCGGCCCGGGTCGGTCTCCTGTCGTTCCAGCCGGTCGATGAGCGCGATCTGGCGGCCGACCAGGTTCTGCGTACGGCGGCCGACGTGGCCGAACATCTGCGCCACGTTGCGCCGCCCGGCGACCTGCCGCTCGACCAGCCGAGCGGCGGTGTGCTGCACCCGGTCGAACGCGCGGGCCAGCTCGCCGATCTCGTCCCGGGCGCTGACCTCCACCGGGTCGAGGCGTACCGGGGGGACCGTCTCGGACTCGTCGTCGGCGACGCGGGTCAGCTCGGCCTCGGTGACCCGGGCGACCCGTTCGGCGGAGCGGGTGAGCCGGCTCAGCGGCCGGGCCACCGTACGCGCCACGGTCATGCTCAGCAGCACCACGACGAGCAGGATCGCCGCCGCCGCGAGGCTGACCAGCCAGGCCGCGGTCAGCGCCTCCCGTTCCCGGGCACGGGTCTCCGCGATGACGTCCGCGACGACCTTCTTCTCCACGAACTGGCCCAGCGTGATCATCGACCGGGCCGAGGGGAAGAGCACGTCCAGCGGCACCGGCGCGATCGCGCCGTCCGGGTCGCGGAGGCTGTCCACCAGGAACGTCGGGCTGGTCCGGGCCGCCACCGCGGCGTCGTCCAGCTGGGCCACCTTGAGCTGCTCGGGCGTGATCAGCTTGCGGAACCGCCGGTTGTCGACGTTGAGCGCCGCCATGCAGGCGACGAACGCCCGGGAGACCTGCGGATCACCGGTGGCCTTGACCAGCACGATCTGGGTGGTGCACGAGCTGAGGGCCTCGTCGACGCGCAGCAGCGCGTCGAGGGCGAGCACCTGCCGTCCGGCGGCGGTGTCGGTGTCCACCCGGAAGGGCAGCCGCAGCGCGTCGATCAGGGCGGTGTCGACCTCGCCGAACACGGTCAGGATCTGCTGCGGCGTGGCCCGGCCGGCGAGCGTGGCGTTGCGGACGTCCTCCAGCCGGCGTACCCCGTCGAGGCTCTCGCGGACGGCCGCCGGCAGCGGCTCGGCGCGCAGGTCGGCGACCCGGTCGTCGACGGTGGCCGACTTCTGGATCAGCTCGGTGCGGCTCACCCGCCGCAGCAGCAGGCCGATCGAGAGCAGACGTTCCTGCTGGAGATCCTGGACCAGGCTGCCGACCCGGCTGGCGACGCGGACGGTCTCGGCGGTGTCGGCGGCCTGCCGGGCGGCGGTCACCCGGTCGATCACGACCGGTACGGCCAGGCCGACCATGCTGAGCAGCGGAATGATCACCAGCAGGGCGAGCTTGCCCCGGATGCGTAACCTACCGAGCAGCATCGAACGGCCTCCACCGGTCGGCGTCGCCACCGTGTCCCACGGCGACCGGCTGGCGGTCGTCCTCGGGCACGGCGGGCGGCGGGGCGGGGTGGGTCGCCGGGGCGGCCTCGGCCGGTTCCCGGCGGGACGGGGTGGCCCGCGAGCGGTCCCGGCTCAGCGCGGCCACGTGCAGCGCGACGATGCCGGCGATCAGCAGCACCGCCGCCCCGGCGGCGATCCGGCCCAGCAGCCGGTCCCGCTCCAGGGTGTCGAGCCGTTCCCGCAGCAGCGCGTCGAGCTGGTCGAGGATGACCGTACGGAGCTGCTTGGCGGCGTTCTGCGCGCTGATCCCGGCGCTGGTGAGCTGGTCGGTGCTGGGCGCGGACCGGCCGGCGCCGGGTGCCGAGTAGACGGCGAACGTCTCCAGGGACCGCTGGTAGGTGTCCAGCGGGGTGAGCACGTTGGCGCCCAGGTCGGTGCTCTCCGAGCTGTCCACCGCCGAGCGCAGGTCGGTGACCAGGTCGGTGGCGGGACCGAGCGCGGAGACCCGCAGCTCGGCCAGCTCGGCGCCCACCCGCGCGCGCTCGGCGGCGGGGCGCTTGGCGGACAGCCGGGCCAGGTCGACGAGCCGCCCGGCCAGCACCGTCGCGGTGGGCAGGTCCCCGCCGATGCCGTCCTGGAGGAAGAACGAGTCGGAGCGAGGGTCGCGGATCAGGCCGGAGCTCTCCCGTACCTTGCGGTAGAGGGCCAGCAGCAGGTCGGACGCCTCGCCGTAGGCCCGGTACGCCGCCTCGGGGTCACCGATCCCGCGGTCCGGCAGCGCCTCCAGCTTGGCCCGTAGCCCGGCCCAGCGTTCGTGGGTGCGCAGCTCGTCGCCGACCGCGTTGTCCACCTCCGCGACGCCCTCGATGGCGGCGGCGAGCGAGGCCCGGGAGACGGCCCCCTCGGCGACGGCGATGGCCTGGGCCTCCACCAGCGCGTCGGTGACCGGCCCGAGGGCGCGCAGGTAGCGGACGCCGAGCCGCTCCCGGCTCACCAGGTCGTGGTCGTCGGCGAAGTCGCTCTCGGCCTGTATGAAGATCAGCCCGAGCGGGGCCAGCAGCGCCAGCACCAGAACCAGGGTGAGCGTACGGCCCGGTACGGCGGGCCGCCGACGGACCCGCGACGCGGGGACTGTCATGTGTTCTCCTCCGGCGACGGCGGGGCGATCGGTGCCCCGGGAGGTCGCCGTACGCAGTCCCGTGCACCGGACCGGAAAAGTAGCCGAACCGGACGTGCGTGAGACCTCAGCCGATGAGTCGGCTTCACGTCAGTCCATTTTGGGTGACCCTGCGTCAGGGCGAAAGGTACGTAGCGTGTGATCGTGTTGCCGAGAAATGACATCGACGATGGTTTGCGCCTGTAGATGTGAATTCACATGATCCGAATACGTCCCGCTGGGATGCTCTGGACCTTTGGCGGATGACGGACGCTTCGCGACGATCGGCGCAACCGGACGGACGTACGGCGGATCTCAGCGAATGCTCAGCCGTCGGCCCGTACCGTGTGCCGCATGAGATCGACCGCCGCGCGGCTCCGGCGCGCCCTGGCCGGCCATCCGCGCCGCATCGTCGCCGCGCTGGCGGTGGTCGTCCTCGTCGCCGCCGCGCTGGTCTGGACGGCCCGGCCGGGGGGCGGGGACTTCCGGACCGAGTCGGCGCTGGTGACCGTACGCTCCGGGCCGTCCGGTGGCGAGCCCGTCGACCTGGACACCACGCTCTACCTGCCGGCCGGCGCCTCGTCGTCGAAGCGGGTACCGGCGGTGCTGCTGGCGCACGGCTTCGGCGGCACCAAGGACTCGGTCCGCTCGGACGCCGAGGACCTGGTCGCCCGCGGATACGCGGTGCTCACCTGGACCGCGCGCGGCTTCGGGCGCAGCGGCGGCCAGATCCACCTGGACAACCCCGACTACGAGGTGCGGGACGCGCAGCGTCTGCTCGACCGGCTCGCCGAGCGTCCGGACATCCGCCTCGACGCGGCCGGCGACCCCCGGGTCGGTGTGGTCGGCGGCTCGTACGGCGGCGGCCTGGCCCTGCTGCTGGCCGCGCAGGACCAGCGGGTCGACGCGATCGTCCCGATGATCACCTGGAACGACCTGTCCCGCGCCTTCCTGCCCGAGAGCAGCGGCCGGCAGCCCACCGACGGCGTGTTCAAGAAGGGCTGGGCGGGCATCTTCTTCGGCGGTGGCGGGAACGCCGGCTCCGGTCCGGCCGGGCTCTCCGGGGCCACCGCCGCCGCGCCCGAGGGCGCGCCCGAGTCGGCCGGCCCGCCGAGCCCGCAGCCGGGCGCCGGGCCGGGCACCGGTTCCGGTCGCGCGCCGACCGGCGCCGCCGACCCCTCCTGCGGGCGCTTCGCGGCCGACGTCTGCGCCGCGTACCTGCGCATCGCCACCACGGGCCGGGCCGACGCGGCGGCGGTCGAGCTGCTGCGCCGGTCGTCGCCGGCCGGCGTGCTGGACCGGATCAAGTCGCCGACGCTGCTGGTGCAGGGCGAGGCGGACACGCTGTTCCCGCTGGCCGAGGCGGACGCCAACGCCCGGGGCATCGCCGCCGCCGGCACGCCGGTACGGGTCGCCTGGTTCACCGGCGGCCACGACGGCGGCTCCGGACCCACCTCCGACTCCGACCGGGTGAAGTTCCTGACCGCGCAGTGGCTCGACCACTACGTCAAGGGCGACGGAGCGGCCCCCGGCGACACGTTCACGTTCTCCCGGATCGCCGGCTTCGACGCGCTCGACCGGGGCCTGGTGGCGACCGGTTTCCGTACCGCCGACTATCCGGGACTGGCCGGCCAGGACCGCCGCGAGGTGACGCTCGCCGGTCCGCCGCAGCCGGTCGCCGTACCGCCGAACGGCAACCCGGCGGCGATCTCCTCGGTGCCGTTCGCGGGTGCGCTCGGCTCGCTGCTGGACGGCGTCGCCGGTGACATCCCCGGCCAGCACGCCCGCTTCGAGTCGGCGCCGCTGGACCAGCCGGTCGACGTGGTGGGCGCGCCCACGGTGCGGATCAGGGCCGCCTCACCGACCGGCGAGGCGGTGCTGTTCGTGAAGCTCTACGACGTCGACCCGCAGGGCGCCGCCACGCTGCCGTCCGGCCTGGTCGCGCCGGTGCGCCTGACCGGCCTGCCGGCCACCGTCGACGCGGCCACGCCGGTCACCGTGACGCTGCCGGGGATCGTCCGGCGGGTCGAGGCCGGGCACCGGTTGCGGCTCGTGGTGGCGACGTCGGACCAGGCGTACGCCTCGCCGGCCGAACCGGCCGTGCACACGGTGGCGCTCGCCGACGGGCCGCTGACGCTGCCCACCGTCGACGCCACGCCGATCCCGACCACCGCGACGATCTGGCGCTGGGCGCTGGCCGGCCTGCTCGCCGCGATCGTGGCCGGGCTCGTCGTGGTCGTGCTGCTCACCCGCCGCCGGCACCGCCGCCAGGACGACTCCGTGCACCCGGAGTACGCGGGCGTCCCGCTCGCCGTGCGCAACCTGCGCAAGGAGTACGCGGACGGCTTCGTCGCGGTCTCCGACGTGGACTTCGAGGTGCACCCCGGTCAGGTGGTGGGCCTGCTCGGGCCCAACGGCGCGGGCAAGACCACCACGCTGCGGGTGCTTATGGGGCTGACCCAGCCCACGGCCGGGGAGATCTACGTCTTCGGGCACCGGCTGGTGCCGGGCTCGCCGGTGCTGTCCCGGATCGGCGCGCTGGTCGAGGGGCCGGGCTTCCTGCCGCACCTGTCCGGCCTGGACAACCTCAAGGCGTACTGGCGGGCCACCGGCCGGCCGTGGGAGGACGCGCACTTCGACGAGGCGCTGGAGATCGCCGGCCTGGGTGACTCGGTGCACCGGCGGACGAAGAAGTACAGCCACGGCATGCGGCAGCGGCTGGCCATCGCCCAGGCCATGCTCGGCCTGCCCGAGCTGCTGGTGCTGGACGAGCCGACGGACGGGCTGGACCCGCCGCAGATCGCCGAGATGCGCCGGGTGCTCCAGCGCTACGCCACCGACGGCCGGGCGGTGCTGGTCTCCAGCCACCTGCTGGCCGAGGTGGAGCAGACCTGTACGCACGCGGTGGTGGTGAACAAGGGGCGCATCGTGGCGTCCGGCCCGGTGGAGGACATCGTCGGCGAGTCGCCGAGCGTGCTGTTCGAGGTGAGCGACCCGGACGCGGCGCGGACGGTGCTCGACCGGCTCGACGGCGTACGGGTGCTGCCCGACACCGAGGGCGCTCTGGTGGTCGACACGAACGGCACCGCCCGCAGCGAGGTGGTGGCCGAACTGGTCCGGGCCGGCATCGGGGTGGACCGGGTGGTGCCCCGGCGCCGCCTGGAGGACGCGTTCCTCGCCCTGGTGGGCGAGAACTCTCGGGGAAGCGGGGACCGGTGATGGCGGGTTCGTCTGTGGCATCGTCGCCTGGCGGCGGCACGTCCGGTACGCCGGCGCCGGGCGCGGGCGGTGCGGCTGCCGGTTACCGGCCCTCGGCCACGCTCCCGTTCGCCGCGGAGTTCCGGCGGCAGGCGTCGCGCCGGCGTACCCAGCTCGCGCTGGGGTTCATGGTGCTGCTGCCGTTGATCATCCTGGTGGCGTTCCAGTTCGACGCCGGGGACGACGACGGCGGCGGGCGCGGCGAGTTCTCCAGCCTGGCCGACCTGGCCACCTCGGGCGGGCTCAACTTCACCCTGTTCTCCATCCTGGTGTCCGCGTCGTTCCTGCTGGTCGTGGTGGTGGCGCTGTTCTGCGGCGACACGGTGGCGAGCGAGGCGAGCTGGGGCAGCCTGCGCTACCTGCTGGCGGTGCCGGTGCCCCGGGCCCGGCTGCTCGCGGTGAAGCTGGTGGTGGCGCTCGCGTACTCCGGGCTGGCTCTGCTGTTGCTCGCCGGCACCGCGCTGCTCGCCGGCACGCTCCGGTACGGCTGGAAGCCGCTGAGCAGCCAGGTCTCGGCCGAGCTGGCCCCGGCGGACGGGTTGCTGCGGCTGCTCGGCGTGCTCGGCTATCTCGCGGTCGTACTGCTGGTGGTGGCCGGGCTGGCGTTCCTGCTGTCGGTGACCACCGACGCCGCGCTGGGTGCGGTCGGCGGGGCGGTGCTGCTGTGGATCCTGTCCAGCATCCTGGACCAGATCACCGCGCTGGGCGGGCTGCGCAACCTGCTGCCGACCCACTACAGCAGCGCGTGGCTGGGGTTGCTGTCGACGCCGATGCAGACAGACGACGTGGTCAAGGGCGCGTTCTCGGCGGTCGTCTACGCCACGTTGTTCTGGGGCCTGGCCTTCTGGCGCTTCACCCGCAAGGACGTCACGAGCTGAGGTGACCGTAAGGGGTCGCCGCGGGGCGGCCGGGCCCATATCATGGGAGCGTTCCCATGAGATTGTCCCGCCTGCAAAGATATCGATTAACATCTATCAATAGTCCCGCCATCCTGGACGGCGTCCACCGCCCGTACCAGGAGGTTTCCCATGATCCCGGCACAGCTGAAGGCCCCCGTGCTGTCCCTGTTCCGCATCGTCACCGGCCTGCTCTTCCTCTGCCACGGCGCCGCCTCGATATTCGGCGTCTTCGGTGGCAATCCGGCCACCGGTGGCGCCGTCCCGTTCGCCACCTGGCCCGGCTGGTGGGCGGCGCTGATCCAGCTCGTGTGCGGCGCGCTGGTGCTCGTCGGACTGTTCACCCGGCCGGCCGCGCTGCTCGCCTCCGGCTCGATGGCGTACGCGTACTTCGTGGTGCACCAGCCGCACCACCTGATGCCGATGCAGAACGGCGGCGAGCTGGCCGCGCTCTTCTGCTGGTCGTTCCTGCTGGTCGCGGTGCTCGGCCCGGGCAACTGGGCGCTCGACGCGCTGCTGGCCCGTCGCAACGCCGTCCCGGCTGAGCCCACCGCCACGCCGGCCTCGGTCCCGGTCTGAGCGTCCGCGCCGAACCAGATCCCGGTCGGGGCGCTCCCGTGCCGGGTTCTGGTGCTACAGCGGATCGACCGGCGACGTCGTGGGCGGCGGTGGGGCGGCCGGTGTGGGCGTGCCGGCCGGGCCTGGCTCCCGGCGCTTCCACGCGCTGACGCCCAGCCGGCCTGTGTTGCCGAGGTCGATCGGCCCGTCCAGGGTGACCGGGTACGCCGGTCGGCCGGCCACCGGCGCGACGTCGAGTCCGGTGCCGTTCGTCGCCACCACTGTCGTGTCGGTGACCAGGTTGCGCCAGATCAGCGCCGCGCCGGCCCGCTCGCCGGGGGCCAGCACCATCCGGGTGGGCGGGTGGTCGAAGCCGGAGGTGATCGGCTCGGCGCCCGGGATGATCCGCACCTTGATCGGGTCGCCGTCGGCGTCCCGGAGCGTGACCGCCGGATAGCCGCGCAGCTCGTACGGCCGGTCGCCGCAGTTGAGCAGGTCCAGGCCCATCGCCCGCAGTCCCATCGCGGCGCTCACGCCCAGCTCGGTGATCGCGATGCCCTCGGGGGAGCAGGTGGCGGCGGGTGCCGGCTCGGCCGTGGGGGCGCCCGGTCGCGGCGGCACCGTGGTCAGCGGGTCGACACCGGTGAGCGGCGGGTCGGGCAGCCGCCCGTCGGCAGGCCCCTGCGCCGGGGCGCAGGCGGTCAGCAGCGCCACGCCGGTGAGGGCGCCGATCAGGCGCGCCGGTCTCCGCATCCGGCGATCATGCCACTCCGTCCCGCTCGGCGATGACCGCGTCGAGCAGGCCCGGGTAGACGCGGTCCAGTTCCTCGCGGCGCAGCCGTACGTAGCGGGTGGTGCCGGCGACCCGGGTGCGGGTCAGGCCGGCCTCCCGCAGCACCTTGAGGTGATGGCTGCGGGTCGCCTTGGAGACACCGAACTCGAACGAGCCGCAGGCGTGTTCCCCGCCCGGCGCGAGCGCCCGCACGATCTGCAGCCGGACGTCGTCGGCCAGCGCCGCCAGGACGGCGGTGACGGGCACCTCGCGCAGCTCGGGTTCGTGCAGCTCCATGTGACAACGATAACCCATGTTCGACAACCGTCGAACAAGTTCCTAGAGTCGGGGCGTTGGTTCGACGGTACTCGAACATAGGAGCTTGCGATGCGTTCCCGTCACGCCACCCTCCCGATCTTCGCCGTGGTCAGCTGGGGCGTCATGTTCCCCGTGCTCGCCAGCGCGCTCACCCGCGTCGACGCGCTCAACCTGACCACCGTCCGGTACGTGCTCGCCACCGCCGTGCTGCTCGCCCTGCTGCTGGCCCGCGAGGGCGTGGCCGCCCTGGCCACCCAGCGGCGCGGGCTCGAGGTGGTGCTCCTCGGCGCGCTCGGCTTCGCCGGGTTCAACACGCTGACGAACCTCGCCCTCGGCCACGCCGCGCCGCAGCAGATCGCGCTGTTCGCGGCCACCGTGCCGCTGGTCACCCAGTTCGTCCGCTGGGCGCGCGACGGCGTCCGCCCACGTCCGGTACTGCTCGGCATCTCGCTCGTCGCCCTGGCCGGCGTCGGCCTGGTGATCACCCGCGGCCGGCTCGACGGGCTGGGCCAGTTCGGCTGGGGCGGTCTGCTCATGATCGGTGCCGTGTTCGGCTGGGCGTTCTACACCCACGGCGCGAGCCGGTTCCCCGAGTGGTCCGCGCTGCGCTACACCACGCTGACCGCCGTCGCGGGCATGATCGCGATGCTCGGCGCCAGCGCCGTCGCCGACCTCACCGGGCTCCAGCACGCGCCCGCCGCCGCCGACCTCGTCGCCGTCGCTCCGCAGCTCGCGTACGCGGTGCTGATCGCCGCCGTCCTCGCGGTGCTGGCGTGGAACACCGGCGTCCGCCGGCTCGGCCCGGCGAATGCCGCGCTGTTCATGAACCTGGTGCCGGTGGCCACGTTCGCGGTGCAGATCGTGCGCGGATACCGGCCGGTCGCGGTGGAGCTGGTGGGCGCCGGGCTGACCATCGCCGCCCTGGTGGCCGCGAACCTCGTCACCCGTACCCCTTCGGCAGCGGTGACCGCGACGGCGCCGGAGCCGGTCGCGGTGGTGGACCGGCCCGCCGTGGTGGACCCGGTCGCGGTGGTCGGACGCTGAGCCGGCCCACAGCGTGGGAACCCGAGGTGGCGCGGTCGTGAGCAGCGCATAGACTCGGCGGCACAACTGAATACCTCATCCAGAGGGGCTGAGGGATACGGCCCGACGACGCCCCGGCAACCACCCGCACGCTCGACGACGAGCGACAGCGGGCAGGTGCCAATTCCGTCCCCGCCGCACCCGGCGATGCGGGGAAAGATGAGAGGAACTCCTCGACATGACGTCGACGCTTCCCGTCGCCACCGGTATCGACACCACCCTCAGCCCGGCCCGCGCCCTGGTCTGCCGTGCCTGTTCGGCGCGCTACCCGCTGGCCGCCCAGCACGCCTGTTACGAGTGCTTCGGGCCGCTGGAGGTCGACTACGACACCGCCGCGCTCGCCACCGTCACCCGGGAGCAGATCGAGGCCGGTCCGGCGAACATCTGGCGGTACGCGGCACTGCTGCCGGCCGGCCAGGACCCGGGCACCCGGGTCACGCTCGACCCGGGGCTGACCCCGCTGGTCGCCGCCCCGAACCTCGCCGCCGAGCTGGGACTCACCGCGCCGCTGTGGGTCAAGGACGACAGCGCGAACCCCACCCACTCGTTCAAGGACCGGGTCGTCTCGGTGGCGCTCACCGCCGCCAGGGCGCTCGGCTTCACCCGCTACGCCTGCGCCTCCACCGGCAACCTCGCCAACTCCGTCGCCGCGCACGCGGCCCGGGCCGGCGTGCCGTCTGTCGTCTTCATCCCCGGCGACCTGGAGCAGGGCAAGGTCGTCACCACCGCGGTCTACGGCGGCGACCTGGTCGCCATCGACGGCTCGTACGACGACGTGAACCGGCTCTGCGGCGAACTGGTCGAGACCGACGAGTTCGAGGACACCGCGTTCGTCAACGTGAACGTGCGGCCCTACTACGCCGAGGGCTCAAAGACGCTCGGCTACGAGGTGGCCGAGCAGCTCGGCTGGCGGATCCCGGCCCAGGTGGTCATCCCGATGGCCAGCGGCGAGCTGCTCACCAAGATCGACAAGGCGTTCACCGAGCTGGTCGAGATCGGGCTGGTCGAGGCGCCGGCCGGTGGCTGGAAGGTGTTCGGCGCGCAGTCGGCCGGCTGCAACCCGATCGCCACCGCGCTGCACGGCGACACCGACACGATCACGCCGGTCAAGCCGGCCGGCATCGCGAAGTCGCTGAACATCGGCGATCCGGCCGCCGGGCTGTACGCGCTGGAGGCGGTGCGCCGTACCGGCGGCTGGATGGACTACGCCGACGACGACGAGATCCGCGCCGGCATCCGTCTGCTCGCCCGTACCACAGGGGTGTTCGCCGAGACGGCCGGTGGCGTGACCGTCGCGGTGCTGCGCAAGCTGGTCGAGTCGGGCCGGCTCGACCCGTCCGCCGAGACTGTCGTCTTCAACACCGGCGAGGGCCTGAAGACGCTCGACGCGGTGGCCGCCCAGGTCGGCCCCACCCACCGCATCAAGCCCAGCCTGCGCGCCGCCCGCGACGCCGGCCTCCTCGCCTGACGATCCCTCCCTCCGTTCCCCCCCCGCCTGTGCGGTGATCAAGGAGAAAGTGTCTCCGGCCGGGTCGTTCCGGGACACGAACTCCTTGATCACCGCGGGCGGGACGGGCCGGGGTGGCCGGGTGGGGGAGGTGGGGCTCGCCCGGGTGGGGGATCGGGTGAGACCGGTGGGTAACCGGTGATGTGCGGTGAGTGCCAGAAAACCACCCTCAAGGACTTGACGGCAGGAACCGGACGGCGCAAGATGCTTCGTGCGGGAGGGCATCCGCCGGAGACTTTTCAAGTTCTTACGACCCAACGCCGGAGGCGTTGTGCGGACGTCCCTCCCGACCAACGTTCGAAGGGGCCGGCGGAAAACCGCTGGCCCCTTCGCTGTGTCCGGCGCACCCTCGGTGGCATGACGCTCACCGTGACGCCGCTGGATCCCACCGACCGCGAGACGCTCGACGCGGCGTACCGGATCGCCTGCGCCGCCCAGGCCGTCGACGAGCCGGACCTTCCGCCGACCTGCCGCCGCCGCTTCGAGGCGCTGCTGTCGCACCCGATGCCCGGCATCGAGGGACGCTGGCTCGTCGCCCGCCTGGACGGGCTGCCGGTCGGCTGGCTCCGGCTGCACCTGCACACGATCGAGAACACCGAGAACGCAAGCGTCGAACTGACCGTCGACCCGGCGTACCGGCGGCGTGGCATCGGGCGCACGCTGCACGAGCACGGCGTCCGGCTGCTGCGGGAGCACGGCGGCAAACGCCTGGTCGGCTCGACCGCCGCCGCGCTGCCCGGCGAGGAGGACCGGGTCTTCCCCGGTGCCGCGTTCGCCGCCGCCCTGGGCGCCAAGCCTGCGCTGGCCGACGTCCGCCGCCGCCTCGACGTGGCCGGCCTCGACCGCGACCGGCTCGCCGCGCTGCTGGCCGAGGCCCGCACCGCGGCCACCGGCTACCGGCTGGTGCGGTGGCGCGAGCACGCACCCGACGAGTACGTCGCGGACGCCGCCTACCTGGAGGGCCGGCTGCTGCTCGACGCGCCCATGGGCGAGCTGGACTGGGAACCGGAGCGGATGGACGCGGCGCGGGTGCGGGACGCGGAACGGGCGCTTGATGCCCGAGGCGTACGCCGGTACAACACCGGTGCGGTGCACGAGGCGACCGGCCGCCTGGTCGGCTGGACCCAGCTCAGCATGGACGCGAGCAGCACCGACCACGCCTGGCAGCAGATCACCCTGGTCGACCCCGATCACCGCGGCCACCGGCTCGGCCTGCTCTGCAAGGCGGAGAACCTGGCGTACGCGCTGGCGAACGAACCGGCGTTGCGGGCCGTCGACACCTGGAACGCGGCGGCGAACCGGCACATGATCGCGATCAACGAGCGGCTCGGCTTCCGCCCGGCGGCCGGTTCCGTCGACTGGCAGTTGACGATCTGAGTTGTGACACGCCCCTACTGATCTGGTGCCTTTCTGTTGCATGATGGCGGGCATGACGGAGACCCCGCACCCCCTGTACGACAGGCACCGCGAGACCCTCGACCGGGCGCTGACCGCCATCGCGGAGCGCGGGTACTGGTCGGCCTACCCCGAGTCGCCCAGCCCACGGGTGTACGGCGAGACCGCCGCCGCCGACGGCAAGGCCGCCTTCGAGGCGTACCTGGGCGGGGACTTCCCGCTCGACCAGGCCGGTGACGGCACCACCGTGGCCACCGAGGTCAGCCCGTTCGGGGTGACGCTGGACGTGCGCTACCCGCACGCGGGCGCCGACCAGCTGGTGTCCGCCGCGAGCGCGGCGCTGCCCGCCTGGCGCGACGCCGGCCCGCAGGCCCGCGCCGGTGTCTGCCTGGAGATCCTGGACCGGCTGCACCGCAACGTGTTCGAACTGGCGAACGCGGTGCAGTTCACCAGCGGCCAGGCGTTCGTGATGGCGTTCCAGGCCGGTGGCGCGCACGCGCTGGACCGGGCGCTGGAGGCGATCGCCTACGCGTACGCGGAGATGACCCGCCACCCGGGCACCGCCGGCTGGGAGAAGGCCGCCGGCAAGGGTGAGCCGTTGCGGATGACGAAGACGTTCCACGTGGTGCCGCGCGGGGTCGCGCTGGTCATCGGCTGCAACACGTTCCCGACCTGGAACTCGTACCCCGGTCTGTTCGCCTCGCTCGCCACCGGCAACCCGGTAGTGGTGAAGCCGCACCCGCGCGCGGTCCTGCCGCTGGCGATCACCGTCAAGTACGCCCGCCAGGTGCTCGCCGAGGCCGGCTTCGACCCGAACCTGGTGCAGCTCGCCCCCGAGACCGACGGCGAGAAGCTCGCCACCACGCTGGCGCTGCACCCGGCCGTCAAGATCGTCGACTTCACCGGCTCCACCGAGTACGGCGACTGGCTGGAGGCGAACGCCCGGCAGGCCGCCGTCTACACCGAGAAGGCCGGCCTGAACACGGTGGTGATCGACTCCACCGACGACTTCGCCGGGCTCTGCCGCAACCTCGGCTTCACGCTGACGCTGTACAGCGGCCAGATGTGCACCACCTCGCAGAACCTGCTGATCCCGCGCGACGGCATCTCCACCGACCAGGGGCACAAAAGCTTCGACGAGGTGGCGGCCGGGATCGCCGGCGCGGTCGCCAAGCTGACCGCCGACCCGGCCCGGGGCGTCGAGCTGACCGGCGCGATCGTCAACGACGGCGTGCTGGAGCGGCTGGAGGAGGTCACCAAGGTCGGCGAGCCGGTGCTGGAGTCGCGCACCGTCGAGCACCCGTCGTTCCCCGGCGCGGTGGTGCGTACGCCGACCGTGGTGAAGCTCGACGCGTCCGACACCGCCACCTACTCACGGGAGTGGTTCGGGCCGATCTCGTTCGCCATCGCCACCGACTCGACCGAGCACAGCCTGCGCATCCTGCGCGAGACGGTGGGGGAGAAGGGCGCGCTCACAGCGGGCGTCTACTCCACCGACGAGGCGGTGCTGGACGCGGCCGAGGCGGCGGCGGTCGACGCCGGGGTGCACCTGTCCTGCAACCTGACCGGCGGGGTGTTCGTCAACCAGTCGGCCGCGTTCTCCGACTTCCACGGCTCCGGCGCGAACGCGGCGGCCAACTCGGCGCTGACCGACGGCGCGTACGTGGCGAACCGGTTCCGCATCGTGCAGAGCCGCCGCCACGCCTGAAAGGAGGGGCCCCTCCTTAACGCCTCCGGTAGAGGAGGGGCCCCTTGTTAACGCCGCGATAAACGCCGCGCAGGCTCAGGCCGGGCGGCGCATCTGCAGCTCGTGCAGGCCGGTGATCCGGGGGTGCGGCACCCGTACCCCGGTGTCCACGAAGCCCAGCTTCTGATAGGCCCGGTAGGCGCGGTCGTTGCCGACCACCACCTCCATCATCAGTTCGGGCCGCCCGCAGGCGCGCGACCAGGCCGCCACCTCGTCGACGAGCGCCGCCAGCAGGCCGGTACCCCGCCGCGCCGGCGTCACGTAGACCGCGTAGACGAGCGTCAGGCCCGGTTCGTCCGGCGCCGCGACGCCGCCGGCGTGGCCGACCAGGCGGCCGCCCGGATCGGCCACGAACTGCGCGTTGTGGTCGCCCCGGGATACGGCCGCGACCCGGGCCGCGAACTCCGTGTGCGGCAGGGCGGCGGCCTCGGCCACGGTCTCCAGGAACGCCAGCGGGGAGTCGGCCAGCATCTCCAACCGGAGCGCCCGCATCCGGGCGGCGTCGGTCGGCCGTACCCGGTGGACGGTGGTCGTGGTGCGCACGCTGGTCATGCCGCATGCATACCGGACGGCCCGGTGCACGTGTGCGACAGGGCCGTGCGACGCCCGGAATATGCCCGATTTGTGGTCGTGCGCCGCCGTCACGCCTCGTGTAGCGTGCGATTTCGGTCACCGAATTCAGCGTTACCGATCGCTGGGCCGGTGCGCCGCCGGTGCCGGTCCGCCGGTCTCCGGGTCTTGGAACGCCGCGCAGAGTGAGGAAGTGCACCGTGGCACAGGGCACCGTGAAGTGGTTCAACGCCGAGAAGGGCTACGGCTTCATCGCCGTCGACGGCGGGCAGGACGTCTTCGTCCACTTCTCCGCGATCGAGATGGACGGCTACAAGGCGCTCGACGACGGCCAGCGCGTCGAGTTCGAGATCGCGCAGGGGCAGAAGGGCCCGCAGGCCGAGCGGGTCCGCGTCATCGCCTGACCTGCGGCGGGCGGTGCTCCGTGACCGGGCCCCGGACCGGGGGGCTGCGTCGCGGCCGGACACCATGGAAGATCATGAGCCGTTCCAGCCGTAGTCGCTGAGGAGGGCCCATGTCCGATCTGCCCCCGTCGGGTTCCACCGAACCGGTGCCGCCGGCGTCGTCCGGCCCTCCGGCCGACCCGACCGCGCCCCCACCGCCGGCCGCCGCGCCGTCGGGGACGCCCGCCTCCGGCCCGCCCGGCGCCGACCCGTGGGCCGGCCACACCGGGCACGCCCCGATCGTTCCGGAGTACGGCAGCCCGCAGCCCGGCGCCCCGAACCCGGCCGGCCAACCCGGCTGGGGCACCCCGCCCGGCGGGACCGCCCCGGGTGACGTCCCACCCGGCCACACCCCGCCGGGCTGGACCGCCCCGGGCACGCCGTCGGAGGGCTGGAACACCCCGGGCGCTACGCCGCAGAACTGGAACGCCCCGGGCACCCCGCCACACGGCTGGAACGCGCCGCCCGGCACGCCGCCCCCGGGCTGGGGCCCTCCCGCGTACCCGGGCCATCCGATGCCTGGCGCGGCGTACCCGGTCCCCGGGGCCGCGTACCCGATGCCGGCCGGTCCCGGCGCGTACGCCGGCTGGTTCCCCGGCCTCGACCCGCAGGATCCGCTCGTCAACCCGCCGCACGCGGGCATCGGTCCCTGGTTCGCCCGCTGCACCGCCGCGCTGCGGCGCGGCTGGCGGCAGTTGCTGCCCATCGTGCTGCTCACCCAGGTGCTCCCGGCCTCGGTGATCAGCGTCCTCACGCTCGTCTTCAGCCCTGAGGGCGAGCTGGCGACAGCGCCGGACGGCGCGCCGGTGCTGCCGGCCGGTTTCTGGGGGCAGATGTTCGCCTTCTACGGCGTGCTCCTGTCCGCCGGACTGATCTTCGGCCTGCTCCAGGCGATGGGCTGGGCCGCCGGCACCTGGGTGGTCACCCGCCAGGCGGCCGGCGAGCCGGTCGAACTCGGCGCCGCCTTCCGGTACGGGCTGCGCCGCGCCCTCGGACTGTGGGGCTGGACGCTCCTGGTCTCGCTGCTGGTCATGCTCGGCAGTTGCTTCTGCCTGCTGCCCGGCCTCTACGCCGCGTTCGCGCTGGCCCTGTTCGGCCCGGTCTACCTGTTCGAGCGGCGGGAGCCGATCGGGCGGGCGTGGCGGATGTTCCACAACCGGTTCGGCATGGTGCTGGGCCGGGTCGCGCTGGTGATCGCGGTGCTCTTCGCGGCGACGGTGCTGGATGCCGTGGTGGGCGGGATCAGCGGGGCGGCGTTCGGCGTCACGCCGATGAATGCCGTCGGCACCGCGATCGGAGCCGTGGTGCTCGCCGTGTTCGGTGCCCTGCTCGCCGCCCCGGCCTACCTGGCGCAGCAGGTCGGGCTGGTTGTCACGTACGCCGAACAGCGGGCTCACGAAGGCCCGGTGAACGCGGCCCGGCTGGCGGCGGAACTCGGCTGAGCGGGGCTGTCGTGCTTGCACTCGGCTAGGGAGAGTGCTAAACAAGTCATTGGCACTCGCGTACGGTGAGTGCCAGAAGGTCGGGGCGGTAGGGCCACGGTCGCGCCGGTGTCCGAAGGGGTGCCGGAGCGGTACGAGGCCGGTCGTCGCGGGCTGTCCGGCCCGACCGAGGAGACGTCGTCGTCGCCAGGTGGCGACGTCCCCAAGGTGCGTACACCAGACGGCCCATCCGGGCATCCCGGGTGGCCCGTGAGTGTCCAGGAGGACAACGCCGTATGGCCAAGATGATCGCGTTCGACGAAGAGGCGCGCCGCGGCCTCGAGCGGGGCATGAACCAGCTCGCCGACGCCGTGAAGGTGACCCTCGGCCCCAAGGGCCGCAACGTCGTGCTCGAGAAGAAGTGGGGTGCCCCCACCATCACCAACGATGGTGTGAGCATCGCCAAGGAGATCGAGCTCGAGGACCCGTACGAGAAGATCGGCGCCGAGCTGGTCAAGGAGGTCGCGAAGAAGACCGACGACGTGGCCGGTGACGGCACGACGACGGCGACCGTCCTGGCCCAGGCCCTGGTCCGTGAGGGTCTGCGCAACGTGGCCGCCGGCGCCAACCCGATGGCCCTGAAGCGGGGCATCGAGGCGGCCGTGGCCAACGTCTCGGAGGAGCTGCTCAAGCTCGCCAAGGACGTGGAGACCAAGGAGCAGATCGCCTCCACCGCCTCCATCTCCGCCGCCGACCCCAGCGTCGGCGAGATCATCGCCGAGGCGATGGACAAGGTGGGCAAGGAAGGCGTCATCACCGTCGAGGAGAGCAACACCTTCGGCCTGGAGCTCGAGCTCACCGAGGGCATGCGCTTCGACAAGGGCTACATCTCCGCCTACTTCATGACCGACCCGGAGCGTATGGAGGCCGTCTTCGACGACCCGTACATCCTGATCGTCAACAGCAAGATCTCGTCGGTGAAGGACCTGCTCCCGATCCTGGAGAAGGTCATGCAGTCGGGCAAGCCGCTGCTGATCATCGCCGAGGACCTGGAGGGCGAGGCCCTGGCCACCCTGGTGGTCAACAAGGTCCGTGGCACCTTCAAGTCGGTCGCCGTCAAGGCGCCGGGCTTCGGTGACCGCCGCAAGGCCATGCTGACCGACATCGCCATCCTCACCGGTGGTCAGGTCATCAGCGAGGAGGTCGGCCTCAAGCTGGACGCGACCGGCCTCGAGATGCTGGGCCGCGCCCGCAAGGTCGTGGTGACCAAGGACGAGACCACCATCGTCGACGGTGCCGGCGACGCCGAGCAGATCCAGGGCCGGGTGAACCAGATCCGGGCCGAGATCGACAAGAGCGACTCCGACTACGACCGGGAGAAGCTGCAGGAGCGTCTGGCCAAGCTGGCCGGCGGTGTTGCGGTGATCAAGGTCGGCGCGGCCACCGAGGTCGAGCTGAAGGAGCGCAAGCACCGCATCGAGGACGCCGTCCGCAACGCGAAGGCCGCCGTCGAGGAGGGCATCGTCCCGGGTGGTGGCGTCGCGCTGGTGCAGGCCGGCAAGACCGCCTTCGACAAGCTGGACCTGGCCGGCGACGAGGCGACCGGCGCGCAGATCGTCAAGATCGCGCTGGACGCCCCGCTGCGGCAGATCGCCGTCAACGCCGGCATGGAGGGTGGCGTCGTCGTCGAGCGGGTTCGCAACCTCGACCCGGGTCACGGCCTCAACGCCGCGACCGGCGAGTACGTGGACCTGCTGGCCGCGGGCATCATCGACCCGGCCAAGGTGACGCGTTCCGCGCTGCAGAACGCCGCTTCGATCGCCGCGCTGTTCCTCACCACCGAGGCCGTCGTCGCGGACAAGCCGGAGAAGACCCCGGCCGCCCCGGCGGGCCCGGGTGGCGGGGAGATGGACTTCTGAGTCCAGCTCCATCCAGTACGCCGAAGGGGGCGGGCCGCGTCAGCGGTCCGCCCCCTTTCCGCGTATCCGGCTCAGGTGGGCAGCGGGCGCTGGTTGCGCCGCTTGTGCGCCCTGTCGTACGGCGGCGGCAGCCGCCTCGGCTCGTCCACCGGCTGCCGTGACTCCTCCACCGGTGGCCCGTCGCCGCCGGTCAGCTCGGCGAGCTGCTCGGCGTCACCGACGTCGAGCCGGTCGAACGGAAGCTGGCCGGGAAGCTCGTCGGGCGGGCGCCGGCCCGCCGCCGGGTCCTCGGCCCGTTCGTCATTCGTGGTCATGCACCGCCTCCTCTGCTCCGACCGTAGAGCCCGGTCGATGGCGAAGGAGGCCGAATGGCGCTATTGACGTCTATGCCCCTTTGACGGCTTTCCGGTAGAGGAAGAACACCCGCTCGATCCGGGCGCCCGCCGCGTTCGAGTAGAACGGCACCGGCCCCACCCAGCCGATCTGCGCCGCCGTGATCCCGGCGGCGGCCTGGTCACGCAGGCAGCGGCGCAGCAGCACGCCGCCGATCCCGGAGCCCTCCGCCGCCGGTGCGGTGCCCATCGGCCCGAACCAGCTCGGCCGCGCCGACCCGTACGCGGCGAACCCGAGGATCTCGCCGTCCCGCTCGGCCAGGTGCACACCCGCGTCCGGCCGTCCCACCGAACCGGCCAGCTCACCGTCCCAGGTGCCGCCGAACGTGGACCTGGCGAACGCGGCGAGCGCCGGCAGGTCGGCGGAGCCGGCCCGGCGTACCGTCACGCCCCGCCCGGCCAGCCGCTGCTCGGCGGCCTCGGTGGGACGCAGCGCCGCCGAGCCCTCGGTCAGCTCGGCGGTCATGTTCCAGGCGGTACGGTCCTGCCGGTAGCCGAGCCGCTGCGCGGCGCAGACCGCCGGGGTGTAGCGCACGTCGATGCCCGGCCAGGCGTAGTGCGGCGGGTTACCGGCGAGCAGCACCTCGGCCGCGCCGAGCGCGCCGAGCCGGCTCTCCGCCTCGGTCAGCAGCGCTCCGCCGACGCCCTGGCGTCGCTCCGCAGGCGCGACAGCGACCAGGTCGACGTGGCCGAGGCGCGGATCGGCCGCCGACAGCGACCCGATCAGTACGCCGACCAGCGCGCCGTCGCGTACCGCGCCGAGGCGCAGCACCCGGCGGCCGGCCTCGGCCCGCTCCGCCACGGTGACCACCACGGCTGACGCCTCGGCCGCGTCCTCCGGCAGGTCGAATGACAGCCGGCACAGCTCGACCACCTCGGGCAGCCGGTCCCGGCCCAGCTCGATGATCTCCACGTTCATGGACGCCGACAGTAGGGCATCGGCAGGCCAATGGACAGGGTTGTTAACCGGTGGTCGCGGAGCGGGCCGCGCGCACCGCCGCGTACGCGTCCACCAGCCCGGCGCCGGAGACGTCCTGCGGTCCGCCGCAGGTGTCGGCACCGGCGGGCGACGCGACCGGCTGGGCGGTGTCGCGCAGGATCGCCCGGGTCCGTTCCAGGTTCCCGACCAGCGCCGGATTCGCCGACCACATCAGCGCCACCACACCGGCGATCTGCGGCGTCGCCATCGAGGTGCCGTCCAGGGTGGCGTAACCACCGCCGGGCATCGCGGAGAGCACAGCCGCACCGGGGGCGACCAGGTCCGGCTTGGCCCGGCCGTCCGGCGCCGGGCCCCGGCTGGAGAACTCGGTGACGCGGCGCTGCCGGTCCACCGCCCCGACGGTCAGCACGTCCGGGTACGGCGCGGGCGGGTCCGCGATCGAGCCGCACGACGGGCCGGTGTTCCCGGCCGCGGCCACCACCAGGATGCCCGCCGCGGTCAGCGCGGCGGTCGCCGGTCGCAGCGCCCCCGGGTCGCATCCCTCCACCGGCGGGCAGCCCCACGAGTTGGTGAGCACGTCCGGGGCGCGGGAGGGACGGCCGTCGGTCAGTGGGTTCCCGCCCGGCGGGAACGGGGCCAGCATGAACTGGAGACAGTCGAGGTAGCGGGCCGGGCTGCCCATGTTGCGGTCCAGGTTGACGCAGCCGACCCAGCTCGCACCGGGTGCGACGCCGATCCCGTCCCGGCCCACCGCGCTGCCGAGCGTGTGGGTGCCGTGGCCGCCCCGGTCGGCCGGGGCGCGGCGGCCCTCCCAGGGGTCGTACCAGGAGTCGTCGCCGCCCCGGAAGCCGTCCGCGAGCGCCGGGTGCCGGCCGTCCACCCCGGAGTCGGAGCTGCCGACCACCACGCCGGACCCGGTGACGCCCAGGTCCGACCAGACCCGGTCCGCGCCGATCAGGGAGACGTTCCAGGCCGGGCCGGCCGGCGCCGGCTGGTCGCCACGCGCCTCCGGTGCGAGCGCGGGCAGCGGGCGCACCCGCTGGCTGACCAGCACGCGGGCCACCTCGGGGCGGCTCGACAACCAGGCCCGTACCGCCGGCCCGCCGTCCGTCTCGATCGCGTTGACCAGGTAGTACGGCGTCGGGTTCAGCCGCATCCGGGTGAGCGTGCGGCGCAGGTCGCCCTGCGTGCGGTCGGCTGTCGCCACCAGCCGCCGGTAGACCTCACCCGCCCGGGCGTCCCGTCCGGCCCGGCCCGGCGTCCCGGCCGGCAGACCGGTCAGGTCGGCCTGCTCGCGCAGCACCACGAGCAGCCGCTCGCCGTACAGTCCGGGCTGGCCGGGGACCACGTACACCACGGCGACGGCGGCGAGCAGCGCGGCGGCGGCCAGCGCGGCCGGACCGCGCCGGGGCGCGCGGGCGCGGGACCGGGCGAGCAGCACGCCGTACCCGACTGCGAGCAGGACCGCGACGGCGAACGCCACGCCGGTGCCCACCGCGACCCAGAACGGCATGTCGCGGGTGGCGGAGAGCAGGAGGCTGATCTCCTCCGGGTCGGTGAACGCCAGCGGCCCCAGCAGGGCGAGCCCGACCAGCCGGCGCGCCGGCGCGGGCCCGGCCGGACGGCCCGCGTGGCGGGCCGCCGCCTCCAGCGCGGCCAGCACGAAACCGAGCGGCGGCAGCAGGACCAGCGCCGGCAACTGCACGCCCGTCTGCCCGGCGCCGGCCGCGAGCGGCGTCAGCGCGACCCCCGCGACCAGGCCGCCGACGAGCACCAGCCGGACCGGGCCGGGCCCGAACGAGGCCCAGAAACCGGCGCCGAGCAGCGCCCCGGCGAGCGCGCCCAACGCGGCGGCGGCCAGGGCGGCCAGCAACGTCTCCAGCGCTCCGCCGAGGGCGCCCACCCAGGCCCACGGCAGCAGTACGGCCAGCCCGGCCGCGATCGCCAGCAGCGACACCGACCCGAACCGGCCCTCCGGGGCCGCATCCACCACCACCGGTGGCCGGACCCGGCCGAGGCGGACGGCGACGAGCGCGAGCACCGCGGCGGTCACCGCGAGCGCGGCCAGGTACGCCTCGTGGTGCACCGGCGGCACCGTCCGCAGCAGCGTGGTCGCGCCGAGCGCCACCACGGCGGCGGTCCAGGCCCGGCCGGTCGCCCGCAGCGCGGGGGAGCGGGGCGCGAGCGCCAGCGCCAGCGCCGGGGCGCCCGCCAGCAGCACCGTGGCCACCGCCACCACCGGCCAGGCCGCCACCGGCCGGTCCGCGCCGATCACCAGCGCCACCTGGTCGACCAGCCAGCCGGTGACCTGGCCCGGCACGGTGACCAGCACGATCCACACGCCGGTCGCCACCGCCGCGACGACCGGCCACGGACCGGTCCCGCGCGGCGGCGGCGGTACGGGGGCGAGCGGCGGACCGGTCAGCATGGTCATCACGGTACGGCCGGGCCGTGTCGCCGCGCGCCCGGGACGGTTACCGTTGACTGGTGCGTGACCCGAGTGTGTCCCGATCCACGGCCGGCCGGCTGTCCGCCGAGCGCCGCGCCGACGACCTGCGCCGGCTCCGGGCCGAGCGGTTCGACGTGCTGGTCATCGGCGGTGGCGTGACCGGAGCGGGCGCCGCGCTCGACGCCGCGTCCCGAGGGCTGAAGGTGGCCCTGGTGGAGGCGCGCGACTACGCCGCCGGCACGTCCAGCCGGTCCAGCAAGCTGATCCACGGCGGCCTGCGCTACCTGGAGCAACTGGAGTTCCACCTGGTCCACGAGGCGCTGACCGAGCGCGGCCTGCTCGCCACCCGGCTCGCGCCGCACCTGGTCCGGCCGGTGCCGATCCTGGTGCCGCTGCCCGCCGAGGGCGGCGCGCGCGACCTGCCCCGGCGGTTCTTCCGCCGCTCCTACTACGGCCTCGGCGTGGCCGCGTACGACGCGTTCGCCGGGGTGTTCGGCGGCGGGCGTGGCATGCCGCTGCACCGGCACCTCACGCGCGAGGGCACCCGCCGGATCTTCCCCAGCCTCCGGCCGGACAAGCTGGCCGGCGCGATCCGCTACTACGACGGCCAGGTCGACGACGCCCGCCTGGTGGTGACGCTGGCGCGCACCGCCGCGAGCCTCGGCGCGACTGTGGTGACGAGTGCCCGCGCGGTCGGCCTGACCCGGCAGGCCCGGGAGGTCACCGGCGTGCGGGTCCGCGACCTGGAGGCGCCCGCCGGTTCGCCGGACGCCGAGTTCGAGGTACGCGCCCGCACCGTGATCGCCGCCACCGGCGTGTGGAGCGACGACATGTCGCGGATGCTCAACGACGTCGGGCTGCGCCCGAAGCTGCGGGTCCGCGCCTCCAAGGGGGTGCACCTCGTGGTGCCCCGCTCGGCGATCGTCGGCGAGACCGGCCTGATCCTGCGTACCGCGACGAGCGTGCTGTTCGTGATCCCCTGGGGCGGGCACTGGATCATCGGCACCACCGACACGGACTGGCAACTCGACAGGTCCCACCCGGCCGCCACCGCGAGCGACATCGACTACCTGCTGTCGCAGGTCAACGAGGTGCTGGACCGTCCGCTGACCACCGCCGACATCGAGGGCGTGTACGCCGGGCTGCGCCCGCTGCTGGCCGGCGAGGCGGACTCCACCTCCAAGCTGTCCCGCGAGCATGCCGTGGTGGAGCCGATGCTCGGTCTGCTGCTGGTCGCCGGCGGGAAATACACCACCTACCGGGTGATGGCCTCCGACGTGGTCGACCGCGCGATGCACCGGCTCGGCCGGACCCGCTCCTCGCGTACCGCCGACCTGCCGCTGCTCGGCGCCGACGGGTACGCCGCCATGTGGCGGGACCGGGCCGACCTGGCCCGCCGGCACGGGGTGGCGGTCGGCGTGGTCGAGCACCTGCTGGAGCGCTACGGCAGCCTCACCCTGGAACTGCTCGCCCTTGTCGACGCCGATCCGCTGCTCGGTTCGCCGCTCGCGGGCGCGCCGGAATACCTGGCCGCCGAGGTGACGTACGCCGCCCGAGCCGAGGGCGCACTGCACCTGGAGGACGTGCTCACCCGGCGTACCCGGATCTCGATCGAGACCAGCCACCGCGGCCTGGAGTCGGCGGAGCACGCCGCCGAGCTGATGGGCGCGGTGCTCGGCTGGGACGCGGCGACCCGGGACCGGGAGGTCGCCCACTACCGGGCGCGGGTGCTGGCCGAGCGGGAGTCGCAGCTCATGCCGGACGACATCGCTGCCGACGCGGCCCGCCTCGGCGCGCCCGATGTGCGCGGATTCGCGGCAGACCGAGGGACCGACGGCCCGGGCGTTGAACTTCCGGCCTCCCCCAGGTAGGGGATCCCCTACCCGGGCCGCTCGGCCGCTGGTGCGCGCTACCTACGGAAGTGTAGGTTTCCCCGCGTGGTTCGCCCATCCTGGTTGCGCGTCCCCGCCCTGTCCGCTGTTGTGCTGCTGGCAACCGCTCTGACCGGCTGCTCCTTCGGCCGGGCCGAGGGCGCCACCACACCCGGAGCCGGCACGGCCAGTCCGACACCGGACGGCCGACGCGTCTCTCTGGTGCAGCGGCTCGGTGACGGCCCGGTCCGCAACCTCGACGTGGACCCGTCCGGCCGCTGGCAGTGCCGCGACTGCGCCGGCGACGGCGTGGACGCCACCGGCACGCTGAGCCCGGACCAGACGCGGCGGCTCCAGCGGATGCTCGCGGACCCGGCGATCGCGACGGAGACCGACCAGGCCCGCAACTACAAGCAGGGCTGCATCGGCGTGCTGACCTCGACGCTGCTCGTGCCGCCGGGCCTGACAGTCACCATCCAGGACTGCCCGGGCGAGCCGAAGCCGAAGGTGGCCTACGACGTGCTGCTGCTCGTCACCCAGGCCACGCCCGCGGAGGACAAGGGCTAGAACACCTTGCCGGGGTTGAGCAGCCCGGCCGGGTCCAGCGCCGCCTTGATCGCCTGGTGCACGCGTACGCCCACCGGGCCGATCTCGCGGGCCAGCCAGTCCCGCTTGAGCAGCCCGACGCCGTGCTCCCCGGTGCAGGTGCCGCCCAGGTCCAGCCCCAGCCGCATGATCTCGTCGAAGGCCTGCCGTCCCCGGGCCAGGCTCGCCGGATCGGCCCGGTCGACCACGATGTTCGGGTGCATGTTGCCGTCGCCGGCGTGGCCGACCACCCCGATCGGCACCCGGCACGCCTCGGCGATCCGGGCCACCCCGTCGAGCAGCTCCGCCAGCCGGCCGCGCGGCACCGCCACGTCGTCGATGACCAGGCCGCCGTTGCCACCCGGGAACGTCTCGGCGGCGAACCGCTCCATCGCCGGGTGGGCCAGCCGCCGCGCCTGGAGCAGGGCCGCCGCCTCGGCCGCGTCGGTGGCCGCGTAGACCTCGTCGGCGCCGGCCGCCGTACACACCTCGGCGAGCCGGGCCAGGTCGTCGGCGGCCCGCGCGCCGGTGTCCACCGCCGCGAGCAGCAGCGCCTCGGCATCGGTGCGCAGACCCATCGGCCGGTACGCCTCGATAGCCAGCAGATGCGTCCGGTCCAGCAGTTCCAGCAGGCTCGGCGTGAGCCCGCGCTCGGCGATCCCGGCGACCGCACCGCCTGCCGTCGCCACCGTGGGGAAGACCGCGACCAGTGTCAGTGACTCCTCCGGGGCCGGACGCAACGCCACGGTCACCTCGGTGATCACGCCGAGCGTGCCCTCCGAACCCACGAACAGGCGGGTCAGGTCGTACCCGGCGACCCCCTTGGCGGTCCGCCGCCCGGTGCGCAGCACCTCACCGGAGGCGAGCACCACCTCCAGGCCCAGCACGTACTCGCTGGTCACGCCGTACTTCACGCAGCACATGCCACCGGCGTTCGTGGCCACGTTGCCGCCGATCGTGGACGACTCCCACGAGCCGGGGTCCGGCGGATACCAGAGGCCGCGCTCCCGTACCGCGCGGGCCAGCGCCGCGTTCACCACGCCCGGCTGCACCACGGCGATCCGCCCGACCGGGTCGATCTCCCGCACCGCGTCCATCGCCACGGTGCTCACCACCACCGCGCCGTCGACCGCGTTCGCCGCGCCGGCCAGCCCGGTCCGCGCACCCTGCGGCACCACTGGTACGCCGTGCCGCCCGGCCGCGCGGACCACCGCCACCACCTCGTCGGTGTCGCGGGGCCGCACCACGGCCAGCGGGGTGCCCGAGTCGCACAGGTCGGCCTCGTCGCGCTCGTGCCCGGCCAGCAGATCCGGGTCGGTCAGCACGGCGGCGTCACCGAGCGCGGCCCGCAGGTCGTCGAGGAGGGGATGGGCGGCCATGCCGGGAAGGCTACCGGCGTACCGTCTGTTGCCGTGCTCTACCTGGACCCGCCCGCCGTGCCTTGGCGCGGCCGGCTCTGGTCGCACCTGATCAGCGACGTCTCCTACGCCGAGCTGCACGCGTTCGCCGAGATGCTCGGCGCGCCCCGGCGCGGCTTCGACCGCGACCACTACGACGTGCCCGCCGAGCGGTTCCGGGCGGCGGTCTGGCTGGGCGCCACTGTCGTGCCCTCGCGGGAGATCGTCCGGCTGCTGCGGGACGCCGGGCTGCGCCGCCCCAAGCACCGCGTCTCAGGTGAGCGCGGCCAGCTCCCGGGACAGGTTGGCCCGGGCCCGGTCCTCCCAGCGGGCGTGCGGCTCGGGTAGGCGGTACAGCGCCGGCAGGTCGAGCAGGTGCCGCAGCACCGCGGCCCGGCCGGTGCGGAAGTCCGGTTCGGGGACGTGCGCGTACTCGGCGCGGATCGCCGCGGCGTACCTGTCGTAGCGCTCCGCCGGGGCGGCGAGCACCGCCAGGTCCGCGTCGCACAGCAGCGCGCCGTCCGGGTCGTCCGGCCCGGCCGCGTGGCCGGCGGTGAGCAGCACCAGGCGGCGTACCCCGGTCACCGTCGCGGCCGGGAGGCCGGCGGCGGCCAGCAGCTCGACGGCCAGGTCGGCGCTGGCACGCTCGTTGGCGTCGCCCGCCGCGCGCGGGTCGTAGACCGCGTCGTGGCACCACGCCGCCAGCCGGACCAGGTCCGCGTCGCGGGCCAGACCGGCGTACGCGTCGACCACGTCGAGCACCGCCCGCAGGTGCGCCTCGTCGTGGTAGCGCCGGTGCGGCTCCCGCCAGCCCGCCAGCAGCCGGGCACCGGCCCGGTCGGCAGCCGCCGGATCGGTCGCGCCCGCCGCCCGTGCCGTGTCCCGCCAGCGTGCCGTCAGGTCGTCCATCGGGTGCAGTCTGCCCCACTCCGGCCCGGTCGGAGGGATTCAGCCGGAGCGGTACGGGTAGTACCGGCCATGGCCCGGGACGGACGACTGCAGTTCCTGCGTCGTGGCAAGCTGCGCGAAGGGCTGGCGGACCGGGACGGGCAGCGGATCGCCTCGGCGATGGAGGAGTTGCGGCACCGGGGCAAGGCGACGCTGCACGACCGGCTGCACCGGGTCCGTACCGCGTTCGGTCTCGCCGTACAGGCCGGCCTCGCCGCCGGCCTGGCCTACCTGGTCGCGCACCGGCTGCTGAAGAACCCCCAGCCGGTCTTCGCACCGATCTCCGCGGTGGGCACGCTCGCCGCCTCGGTCGGGCAGCGGTTCCGGCGTACGGTCGAGCTGATTGTCGGCGTGGCGGTCGGCGTGCTCGTCGGCGACGCGCTCATCTACTTCGTCGGCACCGGCGCGTGGCAGCTCGCGCTCGTGGTGACCTCGGCGATCCTGCTGAGCATCTTCGCCGGGGCGAGCGTCGCCATCGTGATCCAGGCCGCGGCCACCGCGGTGCTGATCGTGACGCTCAGCCCGTCCACCGAGAACCTGGAGTTCCCCCGCTTCATCGACGCGTTACTCGGTGGCGGCATCGCGCTGCTGGTCACTGCCATCCTGCTGCCGCTCAACCCGCTCCGGGTGATCAACCGGGCCGCCCGGCCCGCGCTGGACCTGCTCGCCGACCAGCTCGACGCCTGCGCCGACGCGGTGCGCAACCGGGACCGGGACGCGGCCCAGCAGGCGCTGTTCCGGCTGCGGGAGAACAAGGAGGAGCTGGCCGCGCTCTCCGAGGCGATCGAGGGCGCGAAGGAGACCAGCACGCTGTCCCCGGCCCGCTGGCACCGGCGCAGCGAGCTGACCCACTACGCGGAGGCGGCCGACCCGATCGACCGGGCCATGCGCAACACCGGCACGCTGATCCGCCGCGCCGTCACCATGATCGAGGACGACGAACCGGCCCCCGAGCCGATGCCGGACGCGATCGGTCACCTGGCCGAGTCGGTGCGCCTGCTCCGCCAGGAGTTCGCCGCCGGGCAGGAGCCGCAGGAGGCCCGCGAACGGTCGCTGCGCGCGGTGAGCGAGGCCGGCCGGGCGTACGCCGAGGGGGTCGGCTTCTCCGGCAGCGTGGTGATCGCGCAGGTGCGTACCACGGCGAGCGATCTGATGGTGGCCTCCGGGATCGAGCAGGAGGAGGCGAACCGGCTGGTCCGGCAGGCGTTCGGCGAGAACCGCCAGGGCGAACCCGCAGCCCGGAACCCCGCCGCCCACCCACCCACAGCCCCACCCGTCGGCTGACCCCGCCCCCGCCCCGCCCTCGCCCGGCGTCGATCATGAAGTTGGCTGCCGGGAAAGCGCTTCCCGGGCCGGTCAACTTCATGATCGACGAGGTGGTGGGGAGAGGGGAGAGGGCTAGGGGAGGTGGGTCAGGGCCGTCAGGAGGGTGTCCACCTCCGGCTCTGTGGTGCCGAGGCCCAGGCTGGCGCGCAGGGCGGTCGGGGGCAGGTCGGTGCGGCCGGTACGGGCGGCGGCCTCGGCCAGCAGGCGCCGGGTCAGCGGGTGGGCGCAGAACAAGCCGTCGCGTACCCCGATCCGGTGCCGGCTCGCCAGGTGGGCGGCCACCTCGGCGGAGTCCCGCCCGGCGACCACGAAGCTGACGATGCCCACCCGGGGCGCTTCGGGGGAGAACATGCGCAGCTCCACCACGTCCGGCAGCGCGGCCAGGCCGGTACGCAGTCGCGCCAGCAGCGCCTGTTCCCGGGCGTGCAGCGCGTCCCGGTCGGCCGCGCCGAGCGCCTCGCAGACCGCGGCGAGCGCCACCGCCCCGAGCAGGTTCGGGGTGCCGGCCTCGTGCCGGGCCGGGCCGGTCGTCCAGCGCACCTCGTGCGTCGCCGCGCCGACGTGGCTGGTGGCGCCGCCTCCGGCCAGGTACGGCGGGGCCGCGTCCAGCCAGTCCGCCCGCCCGGCGAGCACGCCCGCGCCGAACGGGGCGTACAGCTTGTGCCCGGACACTGCCACGTAGTCCACGTCCAGCGCGGTCAGGTCGACCGGGGCGTGCGGGGCGAGCTGCGCGGCGTCGACCAGGATGCGGGCGCCGTACCGGTGCGCCACCCGAGCCAGTTCGGCGACCGGCCAGCACTCGCCGGTGACGTTGCCGGCGCCGGTGACCGCCACCAGCACCGGCAGGCCGGGCCGGGCGTCGCGGGCCAGTTCGCCGAGCGCCGCCGCGAGGGACCGGACCGCACCGGCCGGACTGTCCGGCACCGGCAGCCGTACCGACCCGCGCGGCCAGGGCAGCAGGTTGGCGTGGTGCTCGCCGCCGAACGTGATCACGGTGGTGCCGGCGGGCAGCGCCCGGGCCAGCAGGTTCAGCGCGTCGGTGGTGTTCCGGGTGAAGATCACGTGGTCGCCGGGGCGGGCGCCGAGGAAGTCGCCTACCGTCTGCCGGGCCCGCTCGTAGGCCAGTGTGCAGCGCCGCGACAGCGCGCCGGCGCCCCGGTGCACGCTGGCGTACCAGGGAAGGAGCCCGGCCACCGCGTCGGCCGCGGCCCGCGCGCACGGCGCGCTGGCGGCGTGGTCCAGGTTGATCTCCCCGGGTACGCCGAGCACGCCGAGCGGGCCGGGCCGGGCCGGCGCGGGCAGCACGGGCAGCACGGACAGCGGGGGTACGAGGGTGACGGTCATGCCGGAGCCTCCGGGGTCACAGGGGACCCCGGGGCGTCGGGACGGGGTCCGCGCTTGCCCGGCACGCGGAGCGGCACCGGGCCCGGTCATCACCCGGGGCACCCCACCGCGAACCTCGACGAGGGTTGCCGGCCAGCAAGCCGGGGCTTGACGCTGGCGCTCGTGACCTGTTCGGGAGCATAGCCGTGACGATGCGACCGGACCAGTGGGTCGCGGGTGACTACGCTGACCGCATGGCCGACACCCCGCCCGGCGCAGTACCGCCGCCACCGCATGCGCCCGCCGCCCCGCCCGCGGGTGCGCCGACGCCCGGGATGCCGTCGCGCCGGTTCGGCTGGCGACGGGCGTCGGTGCTGGCCGGGGTGGTGCTGCTGATCGCGGCCGGCGCGCTCTACATGGTCTACCAGCTGAGTGAGAGCCTGGGCGCGGAGGCGCTCCTGGTGGGCGCCGTCGCGGCGGTCCTGCCGGTGCCGGTGCTGGTCGCCTGCCTCCTGTGGCTCGACCGCTACGAGCCCGAACCGCTGCCCTACCTGGTCTTCTGCTTCGCCTGGGGCGCCTTCGTCTCCACCGCCATCTCGCTGAAGGTCAACCAGACGGGCGCGCAGATCTTCGACGACCTGGGGCTGCCCGCCGCGCTCACCGCGGTGCTCGTCGCCCCGTTCATCGAGGAGCTGACCAAGGCGGCCGGCCCGCTCCTGCTGCTGATCTTCCGGCGCCGCGAGTTCTCCGGGATCACCGACGGCCTGGTCTACTGCGGGCTCTCCGCGGTCGGCTTCGCCATGGTGGAGAACATCCTCTACCTGGGCGGGTACGGCTACCGCACGGGCGTGGAGCAGTACGGCCCGGCCACCGGCACGCAGCTGGTGATCGCGCTGTTCATCGGCCGGATCCTGCTGTTCGGCTTCGCCCACCCGCTGTTCACCTCGATGACCGGTGTCGGGCTCGGTATCGCGGCGCGTACCGCCGACCGCCGGGTACGGGTGCTCGCGCCGCTCGCCGGGCTGCTCGTGGCGATGATCCTGCACGGCACCTGGAACCTGCTGCCGACGCTCGCCCAGGCCATCGGGCAGCCGGTGATCGCGCTCTACGGCTTCATCGGCCTGATGATGCCGATCTTCTTCGCGATGGTGGGGCTGGCGATCTGGCTGCGCGCCTGGGAGGGGCGGCTCACCGAGCGCACGTTGCCCGACTACGTCCGCGCGGGCTGGCTCACCCCGCCCGAGGTGGCGGCGCTGGGGAGTCTGGGCCGGCGGCACGCGGCGCGTACCTGGGCCCGGCGGGTCGCCGGTGAGGGCGGGGTACGCGCGATGCGCGGCTACCAGTTCGCCGCGACCCGGCTGGCGCTGCTGCGTGACGGGATGCGCCGGGGACTCGATCACAAGCCGGCCGAGCGGGAGCGGACGGCGCGGGAGGAACGGGAGTTGCTGGACGCGATCACCGCGTACCGGTCGTTCTTCGTCGGTCGTGACCCGCAGGCGCCGGTCGGGGTCTGGGACGGTCAGCGCTACCACCTGCGGTTCCCGGACGGTTCGCAGCGCCCGGTCGAGGCGCCGGACGACCCCGTGGTGCCGATCCCGGTGGTGCTGGCCCCGCCGCCCGCCTTCCCGCCGAGCGGCTACGGCCCGAGCGGTCACGGCCCGGGCGGCTGGCACGACCCGGGCGCGCCCTGGCACCCCGGACGCTGACGCCGGCGCGGCTCGTGCGTTGCCCGGTCAGCTCATCAGGCCGGTCAGGAAGTCGCCGAGCCCCTGGGCGATGGCCATCAGCGCGGCCCCGATGCCCTTGAACACCTGCGCCGCACCGTCCGGCCGGAACGCCATGAAGTAGATCAGGAACGCGAGGAATCCCCAGGCGAGGATCTTCTTGATCACTACCGGCATGGTGTCCCTCCCCAGGGCGCGCTGAGGTGCCTGGGCTTCCCGCCGGGCAGCGCCGCAAACAGCGCCGCCGCGGAGCGAGCGGCGTCGGAGGGGGAGGACTACAGGTACAGACCGGTGGAGCCGGCGGCGGTGCTCTCCACCCGCTCGGCCGCCACGGCGTGCACGTCCCGCTCGCGCAGCAGCACGTACGCCCGCCCGTGCAACTCGACCTCGGAGCGGTCGTCCGGGTCGAACAGCACCCGGTCACCGGCCACTATCGCGCGGACGTTCGGCCCGACGCCGACCGCGGTGGCCCAGGCCAGCCGCTTGCCGACGGCTGCCGTCGCGGGGATCACGATACCGGCGGTGGAGCGGCGTTCCCCCTCCGCACCCTCGGTACGCACCAGCACGCGGTCGTGCAGCAGGCGGATCGGCAGCCCGGCGTCGAGACTCTGGTCGGCGGTCACGCGAAGACGCTACCGCGTGGCCGTCCGTCGATTCCGGCGTGGTTGGTGAGAGCGCCGGGCGGGCAATGTGTGGCCGAGTCGCCCTAGGGTGGGGCGTACGGACGTATCCTGTGCCCCCTGTGACCCGGTGGGGCCGATTTGCCGGAGGTGCGCTTGAGCCGCATGGAGCGGATGCGCGGACGGCTCCGCCGTGCGTACGAGTCGGGCCGGGAGGCGGCCCGGACCCGGCGAGCCGCTGCCGCGGAGGCGGCGGACGGGGGCGTGGCCTCTCCCGCCTCACCAGGACCGGCCGCTTCGCCGGAGGCGACGGTGGTGGGCGTCGAGCCGCCGGCGGCGTTGCACTCCTCGACTGTGAGCCGGGACGACACCGAGGTGCCGCACGCGCTGCGCATCGCCGCCGCGTGGTGCTGGCGTCTGATCGTGATCGGCATCGTCACCTGGGCCCTGCTCAAGATCGTCGGCACGATCAGCATCGTGATCATTCCGCTGACCGTCGCGCTGCTGCTCTCCGCGCTGCTCGCCCCGGCGGTCGGCTGGCTGCTCCGGGTCCGGCTGCCCCGCTCGCTGGCGACCGCAGTGGTGCTCGTCGGCGGCCTGGCCGCCGTCGTCGGCACGCTCACGCTCGTGGTCAACGAGTTCATCAAGGGCGTGCCGGAGCTGAGCCAGAAGTCCTCCGAGGGCGTCCGGCAGATCCAGGACTGGTTCAAGACCGGCCCGCTGCACCTGTCCGACAGCCAGCTCAACCGCTACATCGACGAGGCGCAGAACTGGATCAACGGCAACACCGAGCGGTTCACCAGCGGTGCGATAAGCACCGCCGCCACGCTCGCCGAGGTGCTCACCGGCACCGTCCTGGTCCTGTTCGCCACGTTCTTCTTCCTGCGCGACGGCAACAACATCTGGCGGTTCCTGGTCCGGCTGCTGCCGGTGGCCGCCCGCTGGAAGGTCGACGACGCCGGTCGCGCGTCCTGGGCGACGCTCGGCGCGTACGTGCGGGCCACGGTGCTCGTCGCCTTCATCGACGCGGTCGGCATCGGCATCTTCCTGGTGCTGTTCGACATCCCGTTCGCGTTCCCGCTGGCCGCGCTGGTCTTCCTGGGCGCGTTCATCCCGATCGTCGGCGCGTTCCTGTCCGGCGTGGTGGCCGTGCTGGTGGCGCTCGTCGACAGCGGCCCGGTGACCGCCCTGATCATCCTGGGCGCGGTGATCGGCGTGCAGCAGGTCGAGGGCCACGTGCTCCAGCCGCTGATCATGGGCCGCGCGGTGGCCATCCACCCGCTCGCCGTGATCATCGGCATCGCCGCCGGCGTGGTGCTCGCCGGCATCGCCGGTGCGCTGGTCGCGGTGCCGTTGATCGCCGTCCTCAACACCGCGGTGCGCCGGCTCGCCGCGCGTACCGTGCCGGACACCCCACCGGACGCGGTGGTGGTCGCCTCCCAGGCGCCCTGACCAGGCACGATCCGCCGACGCCCGCGTCACCCCGCCCGGGGAGGCGCGGGCGTCAGCTCTTGGCGAGCCGTTCCAGCGCGCCCCGGGCCACCTCGGGCCGGGTGGTGTACCAGAACGGCGGCAGCGAGCGACGCAGGAACGGGCCGTACCCGCGCGCCGTCTCCAGCCGCGAGTCGAGCACCGCCACCACGCCCCGGTCGCCGGTGGCCCGGATCAGCCGGCCGACGCCCTGGGCCAGCCGGACCGCCGCGATCGGCACGCTCACCGCCGCGAAACCCGAGCCGGCACCGGCGTCCACCGCCGCCGCCCGCGCCGCCGCGAGCGGCTCGTCCGGGCGGGGGAACGGCAACCTGTCGATCACCACGAGCTGGCAGGCGTCGCCCGGCACGTCCACCCCCTGCCAGAGCGACATCACCCCGAACAGGCAGCTCTCCCGCACCTCACGGAACCGGCGCACCAGCAGCGGCAGCGCCTCCTCGCCCTGGAGCAGCACGGGCAGGTCGGTCCGCGCGCGGACCAGCTCCGCGGCCTGCTGCGCGGCCCGCCGCGACGAGAAGAGCCCGAGGGTACGACCACCGAGCGCCTCGACCAGCGCCAGCAACTCCTCACCTGCCGGTCCGGGCAACCCGGAGACGCTGGGGCGGGGGAGATGCGCGGCGACGTACAGGATGCCCTGCCGGGCGTAGTCGAACGGCGAGCCGACGTCGAGCGAACTCCAGCCCGGCCCCTCGGTCGCGGGGACGGTGCCGATCGACGCGCGGCTGCCCTCGGCGGCGGCCACCGGCGTGACCGGGGAACGGCCCGCGGCGGCAGCGGTGGCGATCGCGGCGGCGGCCGGTGACGGCGGGGCGGGCGGCGGCGCGTCCAGCCCCAGCGCCCGGGCCACCGTGTCGAAGCGGCCGCCCAGCGCCAGCGTCGCCGAGGTGGCGACCACAGTGCGCTCGTCGTACAGGTGGGTGGCGAGCGTGCCCGCCACCGACAGCGGCGCGACGACGAGTGCCCGGCGACTGCCGTTGTCCGGCTTCTCGACCCAGGCGACGTCGTGGTCGGCCTCCTCCAGCAGCCGCTGGGCGGTGGTGGACAGCTCGTCCAGCACGGCCTTGGCCTGCTGCTTGCGGACCGGATCGGGGTCGTCGGCCTTCACGTCGCCGATCCCCTCCAGCGCGGCCCGGGTCGCCGAGTCCAGCAGCGTGCACGCCTCGCGCAGCGCGGGCGGCAGACCGGCGGTGAGCCGCCCGGCCGGCGCCTCGGCCAGCCCCACGGCGAGCGCGTCACCCGCCTCGGTGAGTCGTTCGGCCACGTCGGGGCGCAGCAGCGGCCGGGCCCGCCGGGTGGACCTGTCGATCAGCTCCGGCACCAGCTCCGCCTGGGCGGCCGACGAGACCCGGTCGGCCAGCTCATGCGCCTCGTCCACCACGAGCAGCCTGTGCGGCGGCACGATGTGCCGCCCGGCGAGCATGTCGACGGCGAGCAGGCTGTGGTTGGTGACCACGATGTCGGCCTCGCGGGCGCGCGCCCGGGACGCCTCCGCGAAGCACTCCTGCCCGAACGGGCAGCGGCTCGCGCCCACGCACTCCCGGGCCGGCATGGACACGCTGCGCCACACCTGGTCGTCCACGCCCGGATCCAGCTCGTCGCGGTCACCGGTGGCGGTCTCCTCGGCCCAGTCGCGCAGCCGCTGCACCTGCTTGCCCAGGCGGCCCGCCTCGCCCAGCCACTTGGTGCCGCCGCCTCCGGAGCGCGGCGCGTCGAACAGCGCGTCGTCCGGCTCGTCCTCGACCGAGCTGTCCAGCCGGGCCAGGCACAGGTAGTGGTGGCGCCCCTTCAGCACGGCGAATGTGGGACGGCGGCCCAGCACCGGCTCGACCGCGTCGGCCAGCCTCGGCAGGTCGTGCTCGACGAGCTGGGACTGCAACGCCAGCGTGGCGGTGGAGACCACCACCGGCCCGTCCACTGTCAGCGCCGGAGCGAGGTACGCCAGGGACTTGCCGGTGCCGGTGCCGGCCTGCACCAGCAGATGCTCGCCGGAGGCGATGCTGCGCTCGATCGCCTCGGCCATCTGCTGCTGACCCGGCCGGGCCGCGCCACCCGGAACCGCGCCCACCGCGGCGGTCAGCAGCTCCCCGGCACCGGCGCGGCCCCTGCGGCGCTTCTTCGGGACGGCCGGGCCGGTGGCGGTGCGGGACGGGGTCACCGTGCGACCGTACCCGCCGGCACCGACGGGGGTCCGGCCGCTCCGACGGCGTGGCGGGACTGCGGGTCGCGTCCGGTTACCTCCCGATCGCGTGGCGTGGCCGGAATCGGTTAGGGTGCCAGGCATGCCGAGCGATGTGGTCCGCGTGATCTACCGCAAGTACGACGGCAGCGCACACCGCGACTACCCGGCCCGCCGGCTCGCCGAGGACGATCTCGGCGTCTGGCTCGGCGTGCCCGCCGGCACCGAGTCCGTCTACCACGGCCGCCCGTCGGTCGAGCGGATCCCGTTCGTCCTGCTGGTGCCGCACCACGGATGGTGGACCGGCATGTTCAACCCGCCGCCGCGCACCAGCGAGGTCTACTGCGACATCGCCACCCCGGCCCGCTGGGAGGGTGAGGAGACGGTCCACCTGATCGACCTCGACCTGGACGTGGTGCGCCGCCGTGAGACCGGCCTGGTCGAGCTGCGCGACGAGGACGAGTTCGCCGTGCACCGGGCCCGCTGGGGCTACCCGGAGGACGTGGTCACCGAGGCCGAGGCCGCGTCCCGCTGGCTGCTCGGCGCGCTCGGCGACGGCACCGAGCCGTTCGCCACGTCGTACCGGAAGTGGCTCGCACTGGTGGTCTGAGCCGGCTCACCAGCGCGGCGGCCAGACGGCGTCCGGCCCCAGCGGCGGCAGGTCGCCGACCTTGGCCGGGTTGAGCTGGTTGAACACGCCGGTGACCCGCCCCTCGTGGACCGCGAACGAGGTGACCATCCGAACGGGCCGCCCGTCCCGGTGGAAGAACTCCGTCTGCCATCCCAGCGTGCCGTCCACCAGCACCGGGCGTCCGCGCAGGCCACCCCGCTGCCGGGCCTGGCCGTAGAGGCCGAGCAGCAGGCGGGCGACCGAGTCCACGCCGACCACCGGCCGGCGACCGGCCGGGAAGTGGCCGCCGGCGTCGCCGATCGACACCACGTCCGGGGCGAGCACGCGGACCAGTTGCTCCAGCTCACCCGACTCCACCGCAGCGGCGAACGCGGCGAGCACCCGCCGCTGCTCGGCGAGGTCGGCGCTGTGCCGGGGCGCGTCCGGCCCGTGCACCGCCCGGCGTGCGCGAGACGCCAGCTGACGTGCCGCCTCCGGCGTCACCGCGAGCACGTCCGCCACGCCGGAGAACGGCACCGCGAACACGTCGTGCAGCACGAACGCCACCCGCTGCTCCGGCGTCAGCCGTTCCAGCACGACCAGCAGCGCGGTGCCGAGCTGGTCGGCCCGTACCGCCCGCTCGGCCGGGTCGGGCGCGAACCCGTCCGCCGCCGGCACCGCTGTCACCATCGGCTCGGGGAGCCACTGACCGGGGTACGCCTCCCGGCGCACCCGGGCGGAGCGGAGCACGTCCAGGCAGATCCGGGAGCAGGTGGTGATGAGCCAGCCGCGCAGATCGCGTACGCGGGCGCGCTCCTCGGGGTCGCTCAGCGCGCCGGAGAAGCGCAGCCAGGTCTCCTGCACCGCGTCCTCGGCCTCGCTGCGGCTACCCAGCATCCGCTGCGCCACAGCCAGGAGACGCCCTCGTTCCGCCTCGAACTCCCCCGCAAGCTCGTCCACCCAGACATTCTCCCGCCCCACCCCTCGCCACGGCACCCCGCCCACCCCCACCCACCCCCGTTGATCTTGCACTTGCCGCCCCGGCAAACGGTGCTCTCCGGGCGTGCCAGGGACTGCAACCGCAAGATCGGCGGGACGAGGCGGGCGCGGAACGGCTCCGGGGGTGAGGATCGGGGGATGAGTGAGGTGGTGCGGCCCGTCGGCGGGCCTATGCGGGAACTGCTTCGAGTGGGGCCGGGGACTGTCGATCTGGCGGCTGTCGATCCTCGGTCGACGCCGGGGCTGCCGGTGGCGGCCGGGCGCGGGCCGGCGCGCAAGGAGTGGGCGCGGGCCCAGGTCGAGCTGATCGGCGCGGAACTCGGGCGGCAGCAGGAGATGCTGTACGCCTCGGCGAAGGGCGCCGCCGGACCGGGCGGCGCCACCAGCGCTCCGGCGCAGGCGGACGCCGGGCTGGACGGCGACCGGCCGCGCCGGGTGCTGCTGGTTCTCCAGGCGATGGACTGCGGTGGCAAGGACGGCACTGTGAAGCGGGTGGCGGGCGCGATGAACCCGCTCGGGCTGCACATCCGCTCGTTCGGGCCGCCGACCGAGGAGGAGTTGCGGCACGACTTCCTGTGGCGGGTACGCCGGGCGCTGCCACCGCCCGGCTACGTGGGCGTGTTCAACCGCTCCCACTACGAGGACGTGCTCATCGCCCGGGTCGAAGGGCTGGTCGACGAGGCGACCTGGCGGTCCCGGTACGCGATCATCAACGACTTCGAGCGGGAACTGACCGAGCAGGCGGTCACAGTGGTGAAGGTCATGCTGCACATCTCGTTCGCCGAGCAGGGGGAGCGGCTGATGGAGCGGCTCACCGACCCGACGAAGTTCTGGAAGTTCAACCCCAGCGACCTGGACACCCGGGCACGCTGGGGCGACTACCAGGACGCGTACGCCGAGGCTCTGGAGCGTTGCGGCACGGACGCCGCGCCCTGGTTCGTGGTGCCGGCGGACCGCAAGTGGTACCGCGACTGGGCCGTCGCCCACCTGCTGCGGGAGACGTTCGGCGGGTTGGATCTGGGGTATCCGCCTGCCGATTTCGACGTCGAACGGGAGCGTGACCGGTTACGGAACCAACTCGGCGGGTGACCAGGTGAACGGAAGGTGAACGAGCGGTGAATCGGGCCTGACCAGGGGTGGGCCGATCGAAAGTGGGTTCGGCGCGGTCCCTAGCATGCGCAGAGCAGACGCCCGGGGGGCGACGGCCACCCTTCCACCGACACGACGAGGTCCGTGCTGTGAAGTTTTCCTTCCGTCCCACCGAGGGCGCCTTCTACGAGCTCTTCACCAGGGCCGCGCAGAACCTGGTGAAGGGGACCGAACTGCTCAACGAGCTGGGTCTGCCCGGTGCCGACGTGCAGTCGATCAGCGAGCGGCTGACCGACATCGAGCACGACAGCGACCAGATCACGCACGAGCTGTACAAGAAGATCAACTCCACGTTCATCACGCCGTTCGACCGGGAGGACATCTACCGGCTGGGCTCGCTGCTCGACGACGTGATGGACCACCTGGAGGCGGTCGGCAACCTGCTCTACCTGTACGGCCTGACCAAGCTCCCGTCGCTCCCGCGCGAGCTGCACGAGCTGGTCAACGTGCTCGACCTGCAGGCCAAGCTCACCGCCGAGGCGATGCCCCGGCTGAAGTCGATGAAGGATCTCGAGGACTACTGGATCGAGTGCAACCGGCTCGAGAACGACGGCGACCAGGCGTACCGGATGCTGCTGGTACGCCTCTTCTCCGGTGAGTACGACGCGCTCACGGTGCTGAAGATGAAGGAGGTGGCCGACGAGCTGGAGGCCGCCTGCGACGCCTTCGAGCACGTCGCCAACACCGTCGAGACCATCGCGGTCAAGGAGTCCTGATCCAGTGAGTCCCGAACTCATCGCCGTGCTGGCGGTGATCGCGGTCGCCATGGCGTTCGACTACACGAACGGCTTCCATGACGCGGCCAACGCGATCGCCACCAGCATCTCGACCCGGGCGCTGACCCCCCGGATCGCGCTCGCGCTGGCCGCCGTCGGCAACTTCGTCGGCGCGCACTTCGGCGCCGGGGTGGCCAAGACGGTCGGCGACGGCCTGGTGACGTTGCCGACCGGGGTGGAGAGCCTCGGCGTGGTCTTCGCCGGCGTGCTCGGCGCGATCATCTGGAACCTGATCACCTGGTACTTCGGCCTGCCGTCCTCGTCCTCGCACGCCCTCTTCGGCGGACTGGTCGGCGCCACCCTGTTCGCCGCCGACGGCATCGTCCAGTGGGGCACCATCATCGAGAAGGTTCTCGTCCCGATGGTGCTCTCGCCGGTGGTCGGCCTGATCCTCGGCTTCCTGATGATGCTGGCGATCATGTGGCTGTTCCGGAAGGGCCAGCCCGGCAAGCTCAGCCGGGGCTTCCGGTGGGCGCAGACCGCGTCCGCCGCCGCCATGTCGGTCGGTCACGGCATGCAGGACGCCGCCAAGACCATGGGCATCATCGTGCTCGCGCTCTACACCGGTGGCTTCCAGGAGAGCAAGACGCACATCCCGGGCTGGGTGTTCTGGACCTCCGCCGCGATGCTGGCGGCCGGCACGTACGCGGGCGGCTGGCGGATCATCCGGACGCTCGGCCGGAAGATCATCGACCTCGGCCCGGCGGAGGGCTTCGCGGCCGAGACCGTGGCCAGCGCGGTGCTCTACTTCAACGCGCTGGTGCTGAAGGCGCCGATCTCCACCACGCACACGATCACCTCGGCGATCATGGGTGTGGGCGCGACGAAACGGCTCTCCGCGGTGCGCTGGAACGTGGCCGGCAACATCGTGATCGCCTGGATCATCACGTTCCCGGCCGCCGCCGCGATCGCCTGCCTCGCGTACCTGCTGGTCCGGCCCTTGTTCTGAGCTCCTTTTCGCGCTTCGCGCGACGACGTCGAAGGGTTCCCCGCCACGGCGGGGAACCCTTCACGCGTAGGAGACGCCGATCCGGTCCTTGATGTCGTCGATCAGGCCCATCACCTCGAGGGTGGCGGAGTGCGGGACCAGCGGGCTCTCGGTCAGCCCGGCCGCCAGGCAGCGCTGCACCTCGATCGCCTCGTACTGGTAGCCGCCGCCGGTCAGGTCCGCCGGGATCGTCTCCGCCTCGGTGCCGGCCCGGTGCAGCACCACGTGCGCGGGGCGGAAGAACAACTCGGGCAGGTCGATCCTGCCGGTGGTGCCGGTGATCGACGCGGAGATCGCGGTCGCCCCGACCATGCCGCAGCTGAGCGTCGCCACCGCGCCGGAGTCCCAGCCGAGCACCATGCCGGTGTTCTCGTCCACCGCCTCCGGGGTCAGCTTCGCCCACGCCTGCACGTGCTGCGGCACGCCGAGCACCAGGTGGGCCAGGCTCAGCGGGTACACGCCGAGGTCGAGCAGCGCGCCGCCGCCGAGCGTGCGGGCCCGCATCCGGTGCTCCGGCGGAAACGGGCCGGCCACACCGAAGTCCGCCCGTACGTGCGTCACCTCACCGATAGCGCCGTCCCGGATCAGCTCCAGCACGCGCAGGATCAGCGGGTTCGTCCGCATCCACATGGCCTCCATGAGGAACAGGCCCCGGGCGCGCGCCGTCTCCACCAGTTCGGCGGTGGTCGGCAGGTCCAGCGTGCACGGCTTCTCCACGAGCACGGCCTTGCCGCCGGCCAGACACGCGAGCGCCGCCTCGTGGTGCGCGGCGTGCGGGGTGGCCACGTAGATCGCGTCCAGGTCCGGGTCCGCGGCCAGTTCCGCCCACGAGGCGTACGCCCGCGGCACGTCGTGCCGGCGCGCGAACAGCGCCGCGCTCTCCCGGGTACGCGAGCCGACCGCGACCAGTTCGGCGTCCGGCACCAGCCGCAGATCCTCGGCGAAGCGGGCGGCGATGTTTCCGGTGGCCAGGATTCCCCAACGCGTCATGCCCGGCACGCTATCCCTTCCCGCTCCGGGGCCGGCAGGGTGATCCACCCGTCGGGACGTCAGGCGGTGCCGGGGACGTCGGCGGCGGCCCGGGCGGCCCGTTCGATCGTCGCCCGACGCGCCGTCAGCGTCGGCTGGTCGGGTTCCAGGTGCGCGTACTCGGCCCATGCCCCGGTCGAGCCGTCGAGCTGCTCGCGCAGGATGTCGGCGTGCCCCGCGTGCCGATTGGTCTCGGCCACCACGTGGACCAGGATGTTGAACAACTTGACGTCCGGGCGGGGCCACCACGGCACGTGGCCGGGAGCGTCGACGGCGAGGGCGTCGATCGTCGCGTCCGCGTGCTCGGCCGCCCGCCGGTAGCGGCCGATCACCTCCTCGCGGGTCTCGTGCTCGGTCGCCCACATGTCGGTGCCGTCCGGATCCGGGTCGTCCCACCGGGGCAGCGGCTCCGGGAACGGCCTGCCGAACACCTCGCCGAAGTACCGGGCCTCCCCGAAGGACAGGTGCTTGACCAGGCCGAGCAGGTTGGTGCCGGACGCGGTCAGGGGACGGCGCACGTCGTACTCGGACAGCCCGTCGAGCTTCCACAGCATCGCCTCGCGGATCTGGCGCAGGTCGTTGTGCAGATACTGCTTCGCGAAGTCGTCGATCATGGGTCACCACCCTGCCAGTCGCGACCGGCGGCCGCTGCCCCGTGCCGGCGACGGTCCGGCTGGTCCGGCCGGCCGGCCCGCACGACCGGGCGCGGCGAGCTGATGCCGCTTCGCGGCGAACACGTAGCGTGAAGAACGCGCAGAGTGACGGCTGCCGCCCGCCTCCTCGTCGAAGTCAGACGTTCAAAGGCGATCAACCGGACATAAGGCGGCCTTGGCGCAAGTTGGGCTGATTACCTCGCGCCCACTTTGCTCTGCAACCTCATGCGCACCGCTCACGGACGGTTGCCGCTGCGGATCTGGCTGCAGAGCAAAGGCGGCGGAGGGGTGTCCGTGGGTAGGGACCGAGAACTACGCATCGTGACCAGGTGGCGTGGTCGGGGAGTGCGGGTGAGGCGCTCTGTGCCCCCGCCCGGCCGCCCCCGGCCGGGCCGCCCGTCGCGAACTAGGCTCGGCGCATGACGATCGACGGCTTCGCCGCACCCCCCGCCCTGGTGGAGCACGCCCGCCGGTTCCAGGCCGAGGGCGCCGTGCCCGCCGTACCCCGGGTCGCCGCCACCGTGCTGCTGCTCCGCCCGGCCGGCGACGGCTTCGAGGTCTACATGATCCGCCGGGTGGCGGCGATGACGTTCGGCGGCATGTACGCCTTCCCCGGCGGCGGCGTGGACCGCTCCGACTCGGAGGCGCACCTGGGCTGGGCCGGCCCGGAGCCGGCGGCGTGGGGGGAACGGCTCCGGCTCGACCCGTCCGACGCGCAGGCGGTGGTGTGCGCCGCCGCCCGCGAGGTCTTCGAGGAGGCGGGCGTGCTGCTCGCCGGGCCGGACCCGGACACCGTGGTCGGCGATGTGAGCGGCGACGACTGGGAGGCGGCCCGCCAGGATCTGGAGGGACGGCGGGTCGGCTTCGCGGACCTGCTGGCCGGGCGGGGCCTGACGCTCCGGTCCGACCTGCTGCTGCCGTGGAGCCGGTGGATCACCCCGGAGTTCGAACCGCGCCGCTTCGACACGTACTTCTTCGTCGCCCTGCTGCCCGAGGGGCAGCGGACCCGGGACGTCTCCGGCGAGGCCGACCACACGCTGTGGCTGCGCCCGGCGGACGCGCTGGCCCGGGCGGAGGCCGGCGAGCTGACCATGCTGCCGCCGACCATGGTCACGCTCGCCGAGGTCGCCGCCGCGGGCGACCTCGCCGCCGTGGCCCGCGCCGCGGCAGAGCGCGAGCCGGGTACGCCGATCCTGCCCCACATCGACGGCCTGGACGGCGACGAGCCCCTCTTCCGCCTGAGCTGACCTCGGCCGGTGGTGTTAAGAGGGGCCCCTTCCTCTACCGGAGGCGTTAACAGGGTGCCCCTCCTTACACCTCAGCCGAAGCGGCCGGTGATGTAGTCCTCGGTCTTCTTCTGGGCCGGGTTGCTGAAGATCTTCTGGGTGTTGTCGTACTCGATGAGGCGGCCCGGGTCGCCGGTCTTCTCGATCGAGAAGAAGGCGGTCCGGTCCGACACCCGCGCGGCCTGCTGCATGTTGTGCGTGACGATGATGATGGTGAACTTGTCCTTGAGCTGGAACATCAGATCCTCGATCGCCAGCGTGGAGATCGGGTCCAGCGCCGAGCAGGGCTCGTCCATCAGCACCACCTGCGGCTCGACAGCGATGGTGCGGGCGATGCAGAGCCGCTGCTGCTGACCGCCGGACAGGCCCGCGCCCGGCTTGGCGAGGCGGTCCTTCACCTCGTCCCACAGGTTCGCCGAGCGGAGCGCCCGCTCGGCGGCCTCCTCCAGGATCGACTTGCGCCGTACGCCGTTGAGCCGCAGGCCGGCCACCACGTTCTCGAAGATGCTCATGGTGGGGAACGGGTTCGGCCGCTGGAAGACCATGCCGATCATCCGGCGGACCGCGGTGACGTCCACGTCGCGGTCGTAGATGTCCTGGTCGTCGATGGTGAGGCTGCCCTCGACCCGGGCGCCGGGCAGCACCTCGTGCATCCGGTTGATCGACCGCAGGAAGGTGGACTTGCCGCAGCCGGACGGCCCGATCAGGGCGGTGACGGTCTTCGGCTCGACGGTCAGGTTGATGTTCTCGATCGCCTTGAACCCGCCGTAGTAGGCGGTCACGTTCGTGGCTTCGATGCGCTTGGCCATGGTGGCGGTACCTCCGGGGTTCATCGGCCGAGCCGGTTGCGGCGGGACAGCAGCTTCGCCGCCACGGTGAGGACGAGGACGAGAGCGACCAGGGTCAGCGCCGCGGTCCACGCCCGTGCCGGCGAGTACTTCGACGCCTCACCGGCCTGCTGGTAGACGAAGAGGGCCAGCGACGACTGGTTGTTCTCGAACGGGTTGAAGTTGATCGCCGCGCCGCCGCCGGCGACGAGCAGCACCGGCGCGGTCTCACCGGCGGCCCGCGCGATGGCGAGCATGATGCCGGTGACGATGCCGGGCAGCGCGGTCGGCAGCACGACCCGCAGGATGGTCTTCCACTTCGGTACGCCCAGGGCGTACGCGCCCTCGCGCAGCGGCGCCGGCACCAGCCGGAGCATCTCCTCGGTGGAGCGGACCACAGTGGGCAGCATCAGCACGCTCAGCGCCAGCGCGGCGGCGAAGCCGGAGAAGCCCGGCCGGCCGTCGTTGAACCACGGCGAGACGATCAGCACCCAGAAGGCCAGCGCGAACAGGCCGGTGACGATCGACGGGATGCCGGTCATCACGTCGACGAAGAAGCGGATGGTGAAGGCGAACCGGCCCCGGCCGTACTCGACGATGTAGATCGCGCAGAGCACGCCGAGCGGCACCGTGATCAGCGTGGCGATGCCCACCTGCTGCAACGTGCCGACGATCGCGTGGTACGCGCCGCCGTTGGCGTCCCGCGACCCGATGTTGTTCATCGAGGTGCCGAAGAAGTTCGCGTCCAGCCGCTCGGAGCCCTTGCTCACCAGCGTCCAGACCACCGAGGCCAGCGGGAGCACCGCCAGCACGAACGCGGAGTGGATCAGCGCGCTCCAGGTGCGGTTGCGGGCCGACCGGCGGCCCTCCACCGCGTTCGCCGCGACGAACAGACCGGCCAGGTAGAGCAGCGCGCCGACCACCACGACCAGGACCGGGCCGCCGGTGCCGGTGCCGTACACCACTGCCGCCGCGAGCAGCAGCGCCGCGACGGCGATGGCCGGAGCGGCGTACGCGGGAAGCCGCCTCGCCCGCAGCGTGGCCGGCTGGGCCGGCGGGCGCGGGCGGCGGGGGGTGAGGGTAGTGGTCATGCGGCCGACTCCGTGAACTCGCGCCGCCGGTAGATGATCGCCCGGGCGGTGATGTTGACGATCAGCGTGATCGCGAACAGCACCAGGCCGGAGGCGATGAGCGCGCCCCGGCCGGTGTCGTTCGCCTCGGCGAACCGGTTGGCGATGTTCGCGGCGATCGAGTTGCCGCCGCTCTGCAGGATGTTGAACGAGATGGCGTACGTGGAGCCGAGCGTGAGCGCCAGCGCGATGGTCTCGCCGAGCGCCCGGCCCAGGCCGAGCATCACCGCGGCGATGACGCCGGGCCGCCCGTACGGGAGGACCGCGGTGCGGATCATCTCCCAGCGGGTGGCGCCGAGCGCGAGCGCTGCTTCCTCGTTCGCGGTCGGGGTCTGCCGGAACACCTCGCGGGACAGCGAGGTGACGATCGGCAGCACCATGATGGCGAGCACCACCGAGCCGAGCAGGATCGAGTTGCCGTACGGGCCGTCGCCGAAGATCGGGATCCAGCCGAAGTACCTGTTCAGCCAGGCGGACAGGTCGGCGACCGGCTGGGCGAAGTAGTCCCGGCCCCAGAGGCCGAACACGACGCTCGGCACGGCGGCCAGTAGGTCGATCAGGAAGCCCAGGGCGTTGCCGAGCCGCCGGGGCGCGTAGTGCGACAGGTAGAGGGCGATGCCCAGCGCGACCGGCACCGCCATGAGCAGCGCCAGCAGCGAGCTCAGGACCGTACCGAAGGCGAGCGCGCCGATGCCGAACTGCGGCGGGTTGTCGTTCGGGAACCAGCCCTCGAACGTCCAGAACGATTCGGTGTTCGCCCGCAGCGCCGGGACGGCCTTGGCGACCAGGAAGATCGCGATGGCCGCGATGACCACCAGGACCGTGGTGCCGGCGGCCAGGGTCAGGCCGCGGAACGCCCGTTCCGCGCCGAAGGCGCGGGCCCGGGGGAGGGCACCGCCGCCGCCGAGGCCACCGTCGGGGCGGCCCGGGTTACCGGGGCGCTCGGCCACACGCGCCGAGGCACCGGCGGGTCGCTCGTGACTCGTGGTCACGGGGTTCCCGCCGGTGCCGGCGTGGGCCGAGCGGTGAGGGGTGTCACCCATCTGCTCGCTCGCTTCGTGTTGAGGAGGTGTCGGTCAGAGCGTCAGGAGAGGCTCTTGACCGCGGCCTCGACCTTGGTGCGGACGGTCTCGGGCAGCGGCGCGTAGCCGAGCTCGACGAGCTCCTTCTGCCCCTCGGCGCTGGCGGCGTGGCCGAGCAGGCCCTTGACCAGCGGCAGCTTGTCGGCGGCGAGGCCCTTGCTGCAGACGATCTCGTAGGTCGCCAGGACGATCGGGTACGCCCCGGCCTCCTTGGTGTTGTAGTCGATCGACATCTTCAGGTCGTTGCCCTGACCCTCGAACTTGGCGCCGGCGATGGTCTTGCCGGCCGAGTCGCCGGTCAGCTCGACGAACTCGCCGTTGCCGTTCTTGATCTTCGCCATCTTCAGGTCGGAGTTCTCGGCGTACGACCACTCGACGTAGCTGATGGTGCCGTCGGTGCTCTTGACCTTGCTGGCCACACCGTCGGACTTGGCCGCGCCGACGCCGCCCGGGGCCTTCCAGGCCTTGGAGTTACCGAGCGTCCAGTCCGCCTCGGCGGTCTTGGAGAGGTACTTGGTGAAGTTGTCGGTGGTGCCCGACTCGTCGGAGCGGTGCACCGCCTGGATCGCGGTCGACGGCAGCTTGGCGTCCGGGTTGTCGGCCTTGATCGCCGCGTCGTCCCACTTGGTCACCTTGCCGGCGAAGATCTTCGCCAGCGTGGCCGGGCTGAACTGGAGGTTGTCCGCGCCGCCCACGTTGTAGACGACGGCGACCGGGCCGATGACCATCGGCAGGTTGAGCGCCTGGCCGCCGGTGCACTTGGCGTCGGCCTGCGGCTGCTCCTCCGGCTTGAGGGGGGAGTCCGAGCCGGCGAAGTCGGCGGTGCCGGCGATAAAGGCCTGGATGCCGGCGCCCGAGCCGCTCGGCTCGTAGTTGATCGTGGTGCCGGCGCACTTCTGCTGGTACACCTTGATCCACTCGGCCATGGCGTTCTTCTGGGCGGAGGAGCCCTGCGCGTTCAGCGTGCCCGTCGCGCAGTCCACCGCGGCGGCGGAACCGGCGGTGGAGGCGCCGGCCGGCTCGTTGTTGTCCGAGCCGCAGGCGCTGAGACCGAGAACCGCGGTAAGAGCGAGACAGGCGATGGCGCCGTGCCGCTGGAGCTTCACTTGAGGGGTTTCCCTTCACGTCTTTGGTCAGGTCGCCCGGAGTGCCGGGGGCCGGCGCTGACCGGCTGACACGAAAGGTAGGAGGGCCAGGTGGACGGTTCGCCGGACGCAAGTGAACGCGCGGTGAACACGTTCAGCCGACGAGGTGGCCGTACGCTGAGGAAGGGTTGTCCATTTCGTGAACTAGCAGCCTGCTATCGCCTTTGTGGCGAATTTCCAGGGCCGGTGAACGCTCAGCCGAGCTGGTAGTTGACGTGCGCGGACCAGTGCGCGAAGCCCAGCCGCTCGTAGAGCGCCACAGCGGCGGTGTTGCTCTCGTCCACGTAGAGCATCACCCGGTCCAGCCCGCGCTCGTCGCGCAGGTGGGTCAGGCCGGCGGCGGTGAGCACCCGGCCCAGCCCGCCCCGGTGCGCGGTGGGGTCGACGCCGAGCACGTACACCTCGCCGATGCGGGCCGAGCCCTGCCGCTCGTGCACCTTGGTCCAGTGGAAGCCGAGCAGCCGCCCGGTGGCGGAGTCGACGGCGAGCAGGAACCCGGCTCTGTCGAACCACGGCTCGGCGATGCGGACGCGCAGGTCGTCGAGCGTCCACTTGCCCTGCTCGGGGTGCTGGGCGAAGGCGGCGTTGTTCACCGCCAGCCAGGCCTCGTCGTCCTCCCCGGGGCGGAACGCGCGCAGTGTCACGCCCTCCGGTACGACAGGTGCCGGCATGTCGGCGGTGAGCGGGCGGCGCATCTGCCAGAGCACCCGCGCCCGGGAGAAGCCCAGGTCGACGGCCAGCGCGGCGGCCGACGGGTGGTCACCGTGCGCCCAGGCGCGCAGCGGCCCGGGAGCGGCGGTCACCACGGCACGGGCCAGTGCCCGGCCGGAGCCGCGCCGCCGGTACGCGGGGTGCACGACCATCTCCACGCCGACGCCGTCGGCCGGGGCGGTGGTGTCGAGGTGCGCGTACCCGGTGAGGGTGCCCTCGCTGGTGCGGGCGGTGAGGTGCACGGCGGGCGCCTCGGGGTCGCGCAGCCGCAGCAGCACGTGCTCGTCGAGCGGGTCGGCGCCGTCGGCGTCACCGGCGGCGCGGGCCAGCGCGAGCACCTCGGCGACCTCGTCCGGCGTCAGCCGGTCCGGCCGGTCGATCCCGTCCGGCGTCAGCCGGTCCGCCCAGGCGATCCCGTCGGCGGGCCCACGCGTCGGCTCGGTGCTGCTCATCTGAGTCACGGTAGCGCTCGGCGGGCCGCGGTTCGCGTCCGACGACGACGGTGATCGGTGGCGCTCGTCACGGGCTGCCGACGGGCAGCGGCTCCAGATCGAACCGGGCCAGCAGTTCGGGCAGGAGTTGCTGCAACGCGCTGACCGTGCCGGACCGGTCCCCGCCCGCGTCGTGCATGAGCACTATCGCGCCGGGCCCCATCTGCGAGCGGACCATCGCCTCGATGGTGGTGGCGCCCGGCGCCTTCCAGTCCGACGGGTCCACGCTCCAGTGCAGCGGGGTGAGGTCCAGGTCGGCGCAGGCCGACATGACGGACGGCGTCCAGGCCCCGCCGGGCTGGCGGTAGTACGTGATCCGCGCGTCCGGCGCGGCGGCCAGGATCGCGTCGTTCGTGCGCAGCAGGTCGGCGCGGATCGTCGCCGGGGACCGCTTGCCCAGGTTGACGTCGTGGTTCCAGGAGTGGTTGCACAGCGTGTGGCCCTCGGCCACGATCGAGCGCACCAGATCCGGGTGGGCCTCGACGTTCTCGCCGACGACGCAGAACGTCGCCCGTACGCCGTACTGGGCCAGCAGCGCGAGCACCTGCGGGGTCCAGCGGGGATCGGGGCCGTCGTCGAAGGTCAGCGCGACCCGGGACGAGCCGGTGGCGAGCATGGCGCCGTACGGGCCGTCGCCGTCGGGCGGGACGGGAGCGGCGTCCGGCGCGGCGTCGGGGCTCGGCCGGGGGCTGGTCGTGCTGCCGGGGAAGTCGGTGCTGGGTGGCTGCTCGCCGTAGCGCGGCCCGGTGAGCGTGGTGGCGACTCCGGCGGCCGACGGGTGCGGGTCCGGCACCAGGCTGCGGCCCAGCACGAAGGCCGAACCGAGCAGGCCGGCCAGTACGACTGTCACGAGCCCGGCGGCGCGCAGCGTCGAGGCCCGCATCAGCGGCACCGGCCGTTCGTCGCCCCCGTGTTCACCGCGCGCACCGTCGCCCCCCTTAGCCCGACAATTACGGCAGCCAGGATATGGCTGACCGATCGGGCAAAAAGGGCATACGCGAAAAATGCCCTCTAGCGGGGTGGGGCGGAGGCGGTCAGACAGGCAGCGGGGCGGGCTCCGGCTCCGGCAGCGAGCGCGACGGCGGTACGACGAACTTGTAGCCCACCTGGCGGACGGTGCCGATCATCGACTCGTACTCCGAGCCGAGCTTGGCGCGCAGCCGCCGCACGTGCACGTCCACCGTCCGGGTGCCGCCGAAGTAGTCGTAGCCCCAGACCTCACGCAGCAACTGGTCCCGGGTGAACACCCGCCCCGGGTGCTGGGCCAGGAACTTCAACAGCTCGAACTCCTTGTACGTGAGGTCGAGCGGCCGGCCCTTCAGCTTGGCGGCGTACGTGTCCGGGTCGATGTTCAGCTCGCCGGCCCGGATCGAGCCGCCGGCGCCGGCGGTGGCGTTGCTGAGCCGGCCCACAGCGAGCCGCAGTCGCGCCTCCACCTCGGCCGGCCCGGCGCCGGCCAGGATCACGTCGTCGACGCCCCAGTCCGCGTTCAGCGCGATCAGGCCCGCCTCGGTGACGACCGCGACGAGCGGTACGCCGAGCCCGGTGGCGTGCAGCATCCGGCAGGTGGCCCGCGCCTCGCTCAGCTCGGAGCGGGCGTCCACCAGGACGGCGTCCGGCGTCGGGCCGGAGACCAGCGTGCGGACGTCACGGGGTGCGGTGCGGACCGAGTGGGGCAGCAGGTCGAGTGCCGGCAACACCGCCGACGGCTCACCGGCCCGCGCGGTCACGAGCAGCAGGAGCTCCACGATCACCTCCGTCCCGGCGGCCTTCCGGCCGCGCGCGACCAGCGACACGCCCGGCGACGGGCGGCACTGTGAACTTGCGTGGGTCCCGGCGTCGTCGACGGGCGGGTAACGGCCTGAGCGTAACCGATGGACCGGGCGTCACCTTCGCGCGATTTACCGTTTGCCCCTTCTGCCCTCGATCGCGGCGCAGGTTTTAACGTCGCCGAAACCGGGACCTCCGCCGAGCCGCCCGGGTCTGGCACGATCGGGGCGTGTTTCCCTCCACCTCGCGCGACACCGGCCGTGACCCGTGGACCGACGAGCCGCCCACCGGCGCGTCCGCCCCCGTCCGTGGCTACCCGCCCGCCCCGCGCACCGGCCCCGCGGACGAGGAGGGCGACCGGCCGGAACGCAAGGGCCCGCGCCGGCTGCGCAAGGGCGGGCCCGGCCGGCGTCCCGACGACGAGTCCGACGAGGAGCCCGAGGAGGAGGTGCCGCCGGTCCCGGTCCGCCGCCCGCTGGCGCTCACCGTGGCCGGCTTCGCCGCGCTGCTCGGCGTCGGCCTGGTGCTCGGCGCGCAGACCTCGGGCCCGGGGCACCGGCTGCCGTTCGCCGCGATCATCTTCGGCGTCCAGCTGCTGTTCGTGCTGGCCTGGACGATGGCCATGCGGCCGCCCGCGCTGCTCGTCGTCGCGCTCGTCAGCGCCGCGACGGCGGTGATCGCCGACGTCGCCGCCGTGCGGTCGGACATCGCCGGCCTGGCCCCGCTCGGCTACGCCGCGCTCGCCGGGCTCCTGCTCGCCGTACTGGGCCAGCTCGTGCGGCGGGTGGACCGGGTCCGGCTGACCGACTCGCTCGGCGGCACCCTGCTCATCGTGGTCGGGGTGGTCTCCTTCGCCACGCTCGTGGTGCTCAGCCGGATCCCCAAGGGCACCCAGGCGATCACGGTCTGCCTCACCGCCGCCGGGGTGGCGTTGCTCGTCGCCCGGCTCACCGACGCGGTCGCGCCGTGGCCCCGGCTCGCCCCGCAGGTGCCACGCGGCGCGGCCGGCGTGGTCGTCGGCGCCATGCTCGGCACGCTCACCAGCGCCGTGCTCGGCAGCTACCTGGTCGGTTTCACCCCGACCAGCGCCGCCCTGGTCGGGGTGGTCAGCGCGGCCACCGCCGTCCTGGCCGACCTCGCCGTGGGGTACGCCGAGGCGGGCCGGCTGATGGCCGGTGAACCGCCGACGATGTGGGTGGCCCGGCACATGCAGGGGCCGCTGGGCGGGTTCGCGCTGGCCGCGCCCGCCGCGTACGCCATGTGCGTGCTGTTCCTGTGACGCGGTTGGGGAGGATCCGCCTCGGGTAAGTACGGTTGCGCCGCGAGGCGCGGTGACGGCGGCGAGGACGGGAGGCGGCGTGGCAGAGGCGTATCCGGCGGAGGGCCGACCCCGGCGACGGGGCCGGAAGGTGCTGATCGGCTTCCTCGTCCTGCTGCTGGTGCTGGCCGGGCTGCTCGTGGTCGCCGACCGGGTCGCCGCCGGCGTGGCCGAGCGCGCCATCGCCGACCAGGTCCGGCAGGAGATCGCCAAGCAGGACGCGCAGTCCGCCGCGCCGCAGGTCGAGGTGGGTGGCTTCCCGTTCCTCACCCAGGTGCTCGACGGCCGGTACGAGCGCATCTCGATCCAGCTCACCGACGTACACGGTGACGTGCAGGGCGACGCGGTCGAGGTGCCGAAGCTGGACGTGGACGCGCGCAACGTGACCGCTTCGCTGGACACGCTGCGCTCCGGCCGGGGCGACGTGGTGGCCGAGAGCGTGGACGGGCGGGGCACCGTCACCTACGAGAGCCTGGCCAAGCTGCTGGACCGTCCCGGGCTGACGCTGGGCGAGCGCAACGGCAAGCTCGCCGTCACCGCCCCGGTGGACGTCCTCGGCATCAAGCTCACCGTCAACGGCACCGCCGACGTCACGGTGGCCGGCAACAAGGTGGCGCTGCGCTTCAACGACCTCACCGCGGACGGCCTGCCGAACGTGCCGCTGGCGCGTGCCGCGCTGACCCGGTACGCGCAGGGCATCTCGATCGACGTGCCGCTGCCGGAGCTGCCGTTCCAGCTCAACCTGCGCAAGGTGGAGCCGAAGCCGGAGGGCCTGGTGGTCACGGCGGACGCGGCGAACGTGCCCATCAACTCCGCGGGCTGAAAGCCGCACGCGGCCGGTCCGGGGAGCGGTCCGGCCGTCCCGGATGCTGGTCGGCCTGGTGGCACCTGTCGCCTCGGCTGGTAATCTCCCTGCCCATGGGGACCCACCTCACCAAACGGCGCGCGGTCGACCTGTGCCGCGTGGCCACCTGCCTGTGTCGCCCCGTCATCTGACGGCGGGGCTGTCTCCGGCCGCCTGAACGGCGGCCACCAGGGTCCACGAACCTTCCCCGGTTCCCCCTCCTCAACGCCCGGCAGCGGCGCCGTCGCACGTACCCGTGATCCGTTCCTAGCTCAGGGTCCGCGTGTGGTGCGACAACCATCGACATCGATATCCACGCGCAGGCTCACCAAACCATCCTCACCAGGGAGTGATCTGATGAGTCGCGACACCGCACTCGTCTCGGCCGAGTGGGCCGAGAAGAACCTCGGCGCCCCGGGCGTCGTCTTCGTCGAGGTCGACGAGGACACCTCGGCCTACGACACCGGGCACATCGCCGGCGCCGTCAAGCTCGACTGGCGTACCGACCTGCAGGACCAGGTCCGCCGGGACTTCGTCAACAAGAGCCAGTTCGAGGCACTGCTGTCCGACCGGGGCATCGCCAACGACGACACCGTGATCCTGTACGGCGGCAACAACAACTGGTTCGCCGCGTACGCGTACTGGTACTTCAAGCTCTACGGCCACGGCGACGTCAAGCTGCTCGACGGCGGCCGCAAGAAGTGGGAGCTGGACGCCCGTCCGCTCGTCACCGACGTGGTGGAGCGGCCGAAGACGCAGTACGTCGCGCAGGAGCCGGACACCTCGATCCGCGCGTTCCGCGACGAGGTGGTCGACGCGATCGGCACCAAGAACCTGGTCGACGTGCGCAGCCCCGACGAGTACGCGGGCCGCCTGCTCGCCCCCGCCCACCTGCCGCAGGAGCAGGCGCAGCGGGCCGGCCACATCCCGACCGCGATCAGCGTCCCCTGGTCCAAGGCGGCGAACGAGGACGGCACGTTCAAGTCCGACGACGAGCTGCGCAAGATCTACGCCGACGCCGGGCTGGACGACGGCAAGGAGACGATCGCGTACTGCCGGATCGGCGAGCGCTCCTCGCACAGCTGGTTCGTGCTCCAGGAGCTGCTCGGGCACCGCAACGTGAAGAACTACGACGGTTCCTGGACCGAGTACGGCTCGCTCGTCGGCGTGCCGGTGGCGCTCGGCGACGAGCCGGGGGAGGCCTGATGACCGCCGCCTCCGCCGCCTCCGCCGCCTCGACGGCTGCCGCCGGCTGCGCCGCACCGGACCAGTCCGCCCCCCTCCCGGCGAGCCTGGACCTGGAGAAGGAGACCGTCATCACCGGCCGTGTGCTGGCCGAGTCCGGTGAGGTCGTGCCGGGCGCGTACGTGCGCCTGCTCGACTCGACAGGCGAGTTCACCGCCGAGGTGGTGACGTCGGCGGCCGGGCAGTTCCGGTTCTTCGCCGCGCCGGGTTCGTGGACGCTGCGGGCGCTGTCCCGCCACGGCAACGGCGACACCGCCGTGGCAGCGGCCCGCGGGATCAACGAGGTGACCGTCTCGGTCGCCGCCTGACCCACGCTGGAGATCGTGGCCCGCCACCCCACCCGGGTGGCGGGCCACGAGCCGTTCCGGCGACTGTGCGCCTCGACAGTGGCTGGCAGGCTGGAGGGCGGTGCGCCCCGGACGCGCCGGAGGGGGATCAGGTGCCCGACGACGATGCCGCTGCCCACGCCCGCCGCTATCTGATCGATTTCATCGACGGCAACCGGGGCGAGGAGATCGCCCGCGAACTCCAGCGCGCCGACGGGTCCGGCCGGTCGCGCCCGTTCGACGTCTCGGTGGCCAGCCTCGACACCGACCTGTCGTTCCTGACCAAACGGGCCACGCTCGTCACGGCCAAGCTGGTCCTCTCCCAGCCGGGCGGCGAGCGCTGCTATCTGGCCCACCGGGAGATCTGCAAGAGGTGCGGCAAGGATCCGGATCACTGCGAGCCGCGCTGCCGGTACGAGGACATCCGGATCGACGAGCTCTACGCCGAATGTGACGACCTGGACCGCCTCGGCGCGTACCTGCGGGACTGCGCGCCGCTGCTGGAGCTGGGTCAGCTCGTCTACTTCCCGCAGACCTTCCGCCGCAGCCACCTGGAGTCGCGCGCGCCGGACGCCCAGTCCACCTCCTCGCCGTTCGACACCATGGGCCGGATCGAGCTGGGCGACAACCCGGACCGCACGCTCGACCTGATCGTCAAAGGGCACCGGGTCGTCGACGTGCCGAGCGGGGATCCGGTGAAGGCGCGGCTGGTGACCCCGCTGCTCCAGCTCGACCTGCCGATGATCGAGGGCACCTCGCTGCGGGACTACTGCGCCATCCTGACCCAGGAGGGCGACGCGCTCGCCGCGACCCAGGCGTACCTGCGGGGCCGGATGCTGGAGGTCGACACCGATCCGGATCGGGCGCTGGTGCAGCTCGCGAAGCTCGACGCGGAGATCCAGGAGGGGGGTGCGGGCGGCCCGGGCCGAGGTCGCCCGGGTGTCCCGGCGCTCGGCCGTACAGGCCGCCGGCGCGGCGGTGGCGACTGTCGCGGCGACCCTGGTGGCGGTCGAGGGCACCCATCTGGCGCCGGTGCTCGGCATGCTGGGCGCGGGTGGCTTCTTCTCCGCCGTGCTCGCCGCCGACCAGTACGCCGACCGTCGCGGCGAGCTGCGGCAGCGTCCCTTCTACCTGCTGTGGCTGCTGTCCCGCCGGTCGGTGCCGGCCTGAGCGAGGTGCCGAGGCGCGGCCGGGCGGCTCGCCCGTCCGTGACACCATTGCCGGGTGACTGCCGTCGAGACGGGTTACGCCCCGCCCACCCCGCCCGGCCGGCCCGGCCCCGGCGGCCGACGCCGGCTGCGCTGGCTGGCGGTCGCCACCGTGGCGTGGGCCGTGCTGCTCGCCGGACTGACCTGGTGGTCGGTACGCACCGACGCGCCGACTGTCAAGGAACAGCGCTCGCTGGACCAGGCCGGCCCGGTGGTGGACCGGGCGATCGGTGAGCTGGCCGCCGCGGCCGGCACTGCGGGCGTACCGGCGCTCCTGCCGGACCGGCTCGAGCGCGGCTGCCGGATCACGCCGATGGACGACGGCGCGACGCTGGAGCGCGGCGTCGAGGTGGCGATCGGCGGCGACGACGTACGCGAGGTGCTGCGCGGCATCGCCGACCGGCTGCCGCCGGGCTGGCGGGCCGGCGTGTCGACGCTCGACGGCGAGCCGCTGCTGCGCGCCGACGCGGGCGAGTTCGTGACGGTCGAGGGCCGGGCCGGTGGCCCGGGCCGGGTGCTGCTCACCGCCGACACCGGCTGCCGCCCGGCGGGCTCCGGCTACCGGGCTCCGTCCGCCGACGCCGCCGCCGAGTCGGCCGTGCTGGCGTCGGCGCTGGGCCGCTGGGGCGGCGCGACCGGGCCGGTCCAGGTGCTGGCCGCGCCCTGCCCGGGTGGCGGGACCGTCCGCACGGCCCGGTCCGAGGCCGCGGTGCCGGCCGACCGACCGCTGGCCGCCGCGTTCGGCGGCGGCGCCGCGCCGGTGGTGGACTCGGCCGACGCGTACGCACGCCCGGGCGACCCGGCGGTGCTGGCGCTGCGGGCCGGTGAGCGGGTCCGGGTGGCGGTCACCACGCCCTGCCGGGCCTGACGTCAGCCGCCGGGCAGGGTGAGCGCCGGTGGCGACGGCTGTTCCTCGTGCGGCTCCCGGCTGCGGCCCAGCGCGTCCACCCGGCCCCAGCGGCCCGGAATGTCGAGCAGTTCCACCCGGCCCATCCCGGGCGGCACGGCCGGGTCGATGATCAGGTGATCGCCCTGCGGTTCCAGTCCCAGGATCACCCGGAGCAGCAGCAGCGGCGTGCCGGCGGACCACGCCTGCGGGCTGCACGCGGTGGGGTACTCCACCGGGTAGTCGGTGAGGCCGCGCTCGTAGCCGGCGAACACCTCGGGCAGCCGCCCGTCGAAGTAGTGCGACGCGCTGAGCAGAGCGTCGCAGATCCGGCCGGCCTGCTGGCGGAAGCCGTACCGCCACAGGCCCCAGGCGATGATCGAGTTGTCGAACGGCCACACCGTGCCGACGTGGTAGCCGACCGGGTTGTACCGGCCCTGGTCGTCGGCGAGCGTCCGCACACCCCACCCGGAGAACAGGCGTGGGCCGAGCAGATGGGCGGCGACGGCGGGGGCGCGGGCCTCGTCGACGATGCCGCTCCACAGCAGGTGACCGATGTTGGAGGTGAGCGCGTCCACCTGGCGGCCCAGCGGGTCGAGCGCCAGCGCGTAGTACTCGCGGTCCGGGATCCAGAAGTCGCGGTTGAACCGTTCCTTCAGCGCCGCCGCCTCGTGTTCCAGCCGGTCGGCGTACGTCGGGTCGTTCCAGTACGTGCGGGCCAGGCGGGCGCCGCGCAGCTTCGCGTCGTACGCGTACCCCTGGAGTTCGCACGTGGCCCGGGGGAACTCGGGCATCCGCCCGTCGGCGTAGGAGATGGCGTCCGGCGAGTCCTTCCAGCACTGGTTCGGCAGGCCGGTCTCCGGGTTCCGCGACATGTACCAGACGTAACCGGTGCCGAGCAGGTCGCCGTACGTGTCCAGCCAGGTCAGCGCCGCCCGCGTCTCGTGCTCCAGCTTGCGCACCAGGTCGGCGTCGCCGGTCCACCGCTCGTACTCGTCGAGCAGGATCACGAACAGCGCCGTGGTGTCGGCGGCGCCGTAGTACGGCGAGTGCGGCTGCTCCTCGAAGCCGGCGGTCTCGCCGTAGCGCAGCTCGTGCAGGATCTTGCCGGGCTCCTCGTCCCGGAAGTCGTCGACCCGGCTGCCCTGGAGTCCGGCGAGCATGACGATCGTGGGCTTGACCATCTCGGGCAGGAACGGCAGCACCTGCAGCGAGGTGAAGATGCTGTCCCGGCCGAACAGCGTCATGAACCAGGGCAGGCCGGCGGCGAGCAACCGGACGCCGAGCGTGATCGACTCGTATCGGAGCGCGGCCAGGTCGTTGAGGCTGCGCCGGTACGCCCCGGCCAGCGGCTCGCAGTCGCAGCCGAGCTTCGGCGCCCGGCTGATCAGAGCGCTCTGTTCCGCCTCGATGTCGGCCGCCGTCCGCTGGCCGCCCAGCGGCAGGATGGCCCGGATGTCCTCGCCCCGGGCGCCGTAGATGACTGTGTCGATGTGCAGCCGGGTGGTCCACTCGCCGTGCGGGCCGACCCGGATCCGGAACGTCATCCCGCTCTCGTCGACCTCGGCCGGCGCGCTGCTGGTCACCATCGTCTCGCGGTGGAACGCCTGCCGGCGGTAGGTCAGCCGCAGCGCGTTCGTCTCCACGCTGGGCGTGGTGGTGCCCTTCTTGTCCCGCTTGTGCTTGATCTCGAAGAGGTCGGCGAAGTCGGAGCCGATCTCCAGCCGGAGCCGGAACTCCATCTCCTGCTCGGAGTGGTTGAGCACTGTCAGTTCCTCGTCCATGCTGCCGCCGATCGCGCGGCTGCGGATCACCGAGACCTTCGCGTCCAGGTAGTGCGTCGGCTCGCCGGGGACCAGGAAGAACCGCGTCTTGTACGACAGTGAGTCGTCGATGGAGAGCGCGTGCAGGGGTTCCCCGTCGAGGGTGAGGATCCAGGTGGAGAGGAACCGGGTGTCGAAGGAGAACAGCCCGGTGGGGAAGTCGTACGACGGCTGGATGTTGCCGCGATCGTCGCTGACCAGGAACGTGTTGCCGTCGAGGATGCTGACCCGCTCCTTCACGCCAGCCGCCGGACGTGGTCGCGGGCGGCGTCCCGCGGATCCCGTACGTCGGGCCGGGTCGGCAGGAACCGGCGGAACGCCAGGAACAGCACGACGTGCCCGCTGAACGTGGCCTCGTTGCGCAGCACCGCGGCCATGCCGGCCTCGCGGCCGGTGACCAGCTTCTCGAACAGTTCGGTGGAGAGGGTCAGCACGCCGTCCGCCTGCCGTTGCTCCTCCCGGCTCACCTGGGCCGATCCGGGGGCCAGCGTCACGTACCAGTGCTCGGTCCGGTTGCCGTCGGCCAGGTCGATCTGAAGCGTGCCGCCGATCGGGCTGTTCAGCACCGCCGCGGCGCGCGCCGGTAGCGACGCGAAGAACTGTTGGATCGCCTCACTCACGTTCACATGGTAGGCGTAATCCGGACATGTCGGGTCAGGATCGGCTCACCGGTCAGAGTGGACGACCCGGGCGGGTCGCTCAGTAGACGAGCGCCTGCGCGCCCTCGGTCATCGCCTCCTCGACGAACACCGCGGCGCCCGCGATGCGTACGCCGGGGATGACGTCGCCCGGGCCGATGTCCCGCCGGGCCGCGCACTGGGTGCAGGCGGTCACCCGGCCCGTGGTCAGGACCACGTGCAGCAGTTCGCCGAGCGGCGCGGAGTGCGGCAGCTCGAACGTCTCCGCCCGCCCGGGGAGTGCGAACCAGGTGGACTCGCCGGTGAGCCAGAGCGACACGTCCACCCCGGCCGCGGCTGCGGTGGAGGCGACTGTGAACGCCTGGGCGCAGCGTTCCGGGGAGTCCGCGCCGGCGGTGGCCTTGACGACGAGAGTGCGCGCCATGACGCCAGCATAGGATGGCCCGGATGGTTACCGAGATCGGGTTCGTCAGCCTGCTGGTCGCCGGCCTGGGCGCGCTCGCGGGTGGCCTGGTCTATGTCGCAGTGCGAATCGCTAGAGGTAGATGGTGAGCGCGAGGAGTGAGCCGGTTTTGCGAGCCCCGCAGTCGCGAACGAAGGTGGCGCTGTGAATAGTGAGAATCCGCTTCAGCCGCCGTGGCTGAACGCGCCGCCGGTCGAGGAGTACCCGTACGAGGAGAGCCACGACCTGCGCGTCGGCCCGAAGCTGCACCCGAGCCTGGACGGCCTGCTGCCGTACATCGGGGTCTGGCGCGGCCGGGGCCGGGGTGGGTTCCCGACGATCGAGGACTTCGACTACGCGCAGGAGATCCGGATCAGCCACGACGGCCGGCCGTTCCTGTTCTACGAGTCCCGGGCGTGGATCCTGGACGAGCAGAGCCGCCCGGTCCGTCCCGCCGGCCGTGAGGTGGGCTGGTGGCGTCCGGTGCTCGACGGTGAGCGGGTGACGGACGAGCTGGAGGCGCTGATGACCACGCCGACCGGCGTGATGGAGCTGCACATCGGCAAGCGCAAGGGCACCCAGATCGAGTTCGCCACCGACGCGGTCGTGCGTACCGCCACGGCGAAGGAGGTCACCGCCGGGGCCCGGCTGTTCGGCATCGTCGAGGGCGCCCTGCTGTACGCGCAGGAGATGGCCGCGGTGGGCCAGCCCCTGAGCCCGCACCTCTCCGCCCGCCTCACTCGGGTAGCCGGCTGACCCTGCCCTGCCCTGCCCCTGCGCATGATCGCGTCGATCATGAGGTTGGCGGCGACGAATCGGACAACGAACGCCGCCAACTTCATGATCGACCGAGTGGGGGCCGGGGAAAGTTCAGGAGAGCTTGCAGGTGCGGGGTCAGGGGGGAACCCGGGCGAGGGGTTCCGTCCAGGGCCGTGACCTCCACCGGGCCGCGCAGCGAACTGGTCAGCCAGATGGCCTCGGCCTCGTGCAGGTCGGCGACGGTGGGCAGGTGCTCGGCTGCGGTCAGGCCCAGCTCACCTGCGCGTTCCAGCAGGTGGTTCGCGGTCACGCCGGGCAGGATGCCGGTCGGTGCCGCCGGCACCGTGAGGAGACGGCCGCCGCGCAGCCACACCACGTTGGCTGTGGGCCCCTCTAGCACGTAGCCGTCGGTCGAGACCCAGAGCACGTCGCCCACGCCGGTCCGCTGCGCCCAGCGCCGGGCGGCGGTGCTGAGCGCGTACGAGGTGGACTTCACACCGCTCGGCAGCCACCCCAGCTCCGGGCGGGACCGGGCGGCCACCCCGAGCGGCAGAGTGGCCACCGTCACCCCGTCCCGCCGGGCCGCCCGGGCGGACTCCGGCACCCCGCCCAGCGTGGCGTACACCGTGGGCGGCCCACCGCCCTCCGGTCCCCGCGTGCAGACCAGCCGCAACGCGCCCTCGGTCTGCGCGGGCCAGCCGGCGCGCACGCTGTCCAGCAGCTCGACGAGCGCGGCGTCAGGGGGCAGCGGCAGGTCGATCGCCGCCGCGCCGGCCCGCAGCCGGGCCAGGTGCGGCTCCAGCAGCCAGGGGCGGCCGTCGCGCAGGTGCAGCGTCTCGAACAGGCCGTCGCCGTGCAGGACACCCCGGTCGTCGCCGCGCAGCACCGGCTCACCCGCCGGTACGAGCCCCCGGCCGAGCACCGCCACCCGTGTCGTACCCACTGGCGCAGCGTAGTGGCGTACCCCCGGCGGCGGACCGGCCGGCGCGGCGGCCGAACTATGATCGAAGGGTGTCCGAATCCTCCCTCGCGGAAATGCTCCGCTCGCGCGGGCTGCGGCTGACGGCGCAGCGGCAGCTGGTGCTCCAGGCCGTCCTGGATCTGGGGCACGCCACCCCGGAGCAGGTGCACACAGCGGTCCGCGAGGTCGCGGCCGGAGTCAACATCACCACCATCTACCGCACGCTGGAGCTGCTGGAACGGCTCGGCCTGGTGACGCACACGCACCTGTCGCACGGTTCGCCGACCTACCACGCGGCGGGTGAGCACCAGCACGTGCACCTGGTGTGCCGGGAGTGCGGGGCGATCGACGAGATCGCCCCCGAGATGCTCCGCCCGCTCGCCGACCAACTGGCCGAGCAGCGCGGATTCCAGGTCGACATCGGGCACGTCGCGCTCTTCGGGGTCTGCGGCCGCTGCGCACAGGACGGGGAACGCGCATGATCGACATCGCGGGCGCGGTGACCACCGACGCCATCGACGACCAGACCCGGGACCAGCCGGAACCGGCCCACCGGGCGGCCGGGGTCGGCCCGGTGGCCGCCCACTACGGCGACCCGATGCGCGAGCAGCGGCTCCTGGCCACCGGCGTGGGCCTGGTCGACCGCTCGCACCGGGGCGTGGTCGCGGTCCCCGGCGAGGAGCGGATCAGCTGGCTGCACACGCTCACCAGCCAGCACCTGGCCGCGCTGGCCCCCTGGCAGGGCACCGAGTTGCTGGTGCTCTCCCCGCACGGGCACGTCGAGCAGCACGCGATGGTCGCCGACGACGGCGAGACCACCTGGCTCGACACCGAGCCGGGGATGACCGAGGGCCTGCTGTCGTACCTGGAGAAGATGCGGTTCTTCAGCAGGGTCGACCCGCGCGACGCCACCGCCGACCACGCACTGCTGTCGCTCGTCGGGCCGGAGGCGCCCGGCGCGCTCGACACCCTCGGCGTCACCGGGCTGGCCGCTCCCGACGTAGCAGCGGTGCCGGGTCCGAAGTTCCGTTCCGGCGTGCTGCCCGCGCGGCCGTCAGCGGTGTACGACGTCAAGCCGCTGCCGGTCGGCGGCTGGGCCCGGCGGGTGGCGCTCGGCGTCGACCTGCTCGTGCCCCGGGCCGCCATGGACGGGGTGGTGGCGGAACTGCGCGGCGCCGGGGTGCCGGTGGCCGGGCTGTGGGCGTACGAGGCGATCCGGGTGGCCGCCAAGCGGGCCCGGGCCGGGGTGGACACCGACCACCGGACGATTCCGGCCGAGGTGGACCTGATCGCCCCGGCCGTGCACCTGGACAAGGGCTGCTACCGGGGGCAGGAGACGGTCGCCCGGGTGCACAACCTCGGCAAGCCGCCCCGCCGGCTCGTCCTGCTGCACCTGGACGGCGTGGCGAGCGACCAGCCGCCGGTGGCCGGCACGCCGGTGACGCTCGACGGCCGGACGGTCGGCTTCGTGGGCACCGCCGTGCAGCACTACGAGCTGGGTCAGGTGGCGCTCGCCGTGCTGAAGCGCAACACGCCCGACGACGCCCGCCTGCTCGTCGGCGAGAGCGCCGCCGCCATCGATGTGTAAGGAAGGGCCCCCTATTAACGCCTCCGGTAGAGGAAGGGTCCCTTCTTAACGCCGCCCGCACCGGAAATCCTCCGGTCGACCCGGCGTCGGGCACCGGTCTAGGATCCGGGGCATGACGACAGGGACGTTGATCACGGTTGCCCCCACCGGCGCGGAGTCGGCGAAGGCGGAGGTACCGGCGCTGCCGGTGACGCTCGACGAGCTGCTGGTGACCGCCAAGGAGTGCGAGGCGCTCGGCGCCGCCGTGATCCACGTCCACATCCGTGACGACGACGCGCGGCCCACGCTCGACCAGGGGCGGCTGCGCGACACGGTGGCGGCGCTGCGGGAGAGCACCGACCTGATCGTGCAGCTCTCCTCCGGCGGCGCGGTGACCGACCCGGAGTCGGCCCGGCTGGCGGTGCTCGACGCCGCGCCGGACATGGCCTCCTGCACCATGGGCACCGTCAACTTCGGCGACGACGTGTTCCTCAACCGGTGGGAGTTCATCGTCGACCTGCACACCCGGATGCAGGAGCGGGGCGTCGTCCCCGAGTACGAGATCTTCGACCTGGGCCACCTCACCGCCCTGCAGCGGCTGCTCGGCAAGTACGGCCTGCCCCACGGCGGGCACGTGCACGTCGACTTCGTGATGGGCGTACCGGGTGGCATGCCCGGCACCACGGCCACCCTTGTCGCGGCCCAGCAGATGCTGCGCGACCTGCCCGAGGGCACCACGTTCGCGGCCACCGGCATCGGGCGCAGCACCATCCCGGTGATGCTGGCCTCGCTGTCGACCGGTGGTCACCTGCGGGTCGGCATGGAGGACACGGTCACGTACGCCAAGGGCCGCCCGGTGGAGTCCAACATGCAGCTCGTCGCGCGGGCGGTGGGCTTCGCCCAGCTCGCTCAGCGGCCCCCGCTGACCACCGCCGAGGCCCGTACGCTGCTCGGCGTCCCGGCTACCGTCCGGTAAGCGGCGCACCCCGCTCCGACCCCGTACCGCCCCGGTCGACGTCGCAGGTCACCCCGCCGCCGACCGGGTCCGTCCCCTCGGTACCGTCCATACCGTGGGAAAAACGTACGAGGGCGGCGTGCCGCTCGCCGAGGTGGTCCGGTCCGGCTTCGTGGAGGGCGTCCACCGGGGTTCCGTGGTGGTGCTCGACGCCGCCGGTGAGCCGGTCGCCGGGGCCGGTGACGTCACCTCGCCGATCTTCCCCCGCTCGTCGAGCAAGCCGATGCAGGCGATCGGCATGCTCCGGGCCGGCCTGCCGCTCACCGACCCGGCCGACATCGCGCTCGTCGCGGCCAGCCACGCCGGCGAGGAGTTCCACGTCGAGCGGGTGACAGCGCTGCTGCGCGACGCCGGCCTGACCGAGGACGCGTTGCACTGCCCGCCGGACCTGCCGTTCGGCGAGGCCGCCCGGGAGGCGGTGCTGCGCGCCGGCGGCGGCCCGGCCCGGGTGCTGATGAACTGCTCCGGCAAGCACGCCGGCATGGTGCGCACCTGCCTGGCCGCGGGCTGGCCGCTGGACGGCTACTGGCGGCCCGAGCACCCGCTCCAGCAGTGCCTGACCGCCACGATCGAGGAGTTCACCGGCGAGCGGGCGGCGGCGGTCGGGGTGGACGGCTGCGGCGCGCCGGTGCTCGCCGTCTCGCTGACCGGGCTGGCGCGGGCGTTCCTGCGGCTGGTCGAGGCCGAGCCGGGCACCGTCGAGCGGACGGTGGCGGACGCGATGCGGGCGTACCCGGAGCTTGTCGGCGGCACCCAGGCGGAGGACACGCGGCTGATGCGCGGCGTACCCGGTCTGCTCGCCAAGATCGGCGCGGAGGGTGTGATCGCGGCGGCGATCCCGGAGGTCGGCGCCGTGGCCCTGAAGATCGACGACGGCGCCGCGAGGGCCCGCACACCCGTCCTGGTGTCCGCCCTGGCCGGCCTGGACGTGCGCGCCCCCATCCTCACCGAGTACGCCGAGTCACCCCTGCTGGGCGGCGGCCTCCCGGTAGGAGCCGTCCGACCCCTCTGGTAACCCCGCCCCCGCCCGCCACCCCCCGCGATCTTGCACTTACCGCCCAGCCGAAACGCGCATTCCAGGCGCACCGGGGGCCGCAAGTGCAAGATCAACGCGGCGACGGGGGGGAGGGGGTCAGGGGAGGAAGGGCAGGAGGGCGGCGTTCGTCTCGGTGGGGCGCTCCAAGGGGAGCAGGTGGGCCGCGCCGGGGACGTCCGGCATGCGTACGCCCTGGGGGGCCTCGTCGGCGATGCGGTCGGCCAGGCGCCGGATGTCGGCCAGGTCGTCGGCGCCGGTGCCCACAAGCACCGGTACGCGCAGCTCGCCGAGCCGGTCGATGGCCGGCGGGTCCAGTTCGCCCACCTCGATCGCGCTCAGCGCCTGCTCGGCGGCGAGCGCCCGGCGGTCCATCTCCTCGGCGAACCGGATCAGCTCCGGGTCGACGTCCTCGGGGCGGCGGGTCGGGCCGACCACCCAGAACCGCACCTCACCGGCGGCTGTGGCGGCGAAGTCCGCCGGGTCCACGTCGCCGACCAGTTCCTCCCAGAGCTGCTCGGTCTCCTCGGACCACTCGTTGCCGGAGACCGGGGCGCCGAAGAGTGCCAGCGCCGAGACCCGCTCCGGGTGGGCGAGCGCGGTGTCCACCGCGACCCGGCCGCCGAACGAGCAGCCGACGAGCGCAGCCCGCTCGACGCCCAGCGCGTCGAGCAGTCCGACCACGTCGTCGTGGTGGGCGAACGGCGTGGGCGGCAGCTCCGACTCGCCGTAGCCGCGCAGGTCCAGCGCGATCACCCGGTGCCGCTGCGCGAGCGCCGGGATCTGCCCGCGCCACATCCGCCGGTCGGCGATGCCGGCGTGCAGCAGCACCACGGCGGTGCCGGTGCCGCTCTCGTCGTACGCGAGCTGGGCACCGTTGATATCGATCTTGGTCACGGGGGAGAACGGTACGGACCGGACATGGCCTCCGCAACCCACCGTCGGTGACCCTGCTAACTCTGGCTAGCGTTTTGCTTGCAGGAGTTAGCGGACCGAGCTAGCGTTGAGTCATGGCCACCAGCAAGGACCTTCCCGATGTCGGCGGGTTCATTCGCGACCTGCGGCGCAACGCGAAGATCTCACTGCGCCAGCTCGCCGAGCAGGCGGGCGTCAGCAATCCCTACCTGAGCCAGATTGAGCGCGGGCTGCGCAAGCCGAGTGCCGAGGTGCTCCAGCAGCTCGCCAGCGCGCTTCGTGTCTCCACCCCGGCGATGTACCTGCGTGCCGGACTGCTGGACGACAAGGAGGGCCAGGGCGTGCTCGCGGCGATCGCCGTCGACCCCGAGCTGACCATGGCCCAGAAGCAGTCGCTCACCCAGATCTACGAGACGTTCCGGCGCGAGAACGCCCGCCTGGCCGAGGCTACCGAGGCGGCCACGACGGCGGAGACGGCCGCCACGGCCGAGAAGGCCGGCGCGACCGAGCCGGCCTCCGCGCCGGAGGCCCCGGCGACGGTGGCGGCGGCCGCGACCGGTCCGGTCACGCCGGAGGGCACGCCGACCGAGGCGGTCCTCGAATCGGTAGCCGTCACCGAAGCGGGTGCCGCGCCCGCCCCGACCACCGCGCCCGCCCCGACCACCGCCGCCCCGCAGGACACGACCGCCCGCCGGGCGGCCCGGAAGGCCGCCGGTGCGGCCGAAGAGGAGCAGTCATGACCACCCAGCCGAAGACCAACCGCATCCCCGCACCCCTCTACGCCGCCGCCGGTGCCGGTGAGCTGGCCCTGGAGCAGCTGCGCAAGCTGCCCACCGTGGTCAGCGGCCTCGGCACCCGGGTGGTGACCGACCTCGGCGGCAAGGCCGTCGTCACCGGCTTCGAGCTGCGCCAGAAGGCCACCGAGACGCTGAAGACCGCCAACCAGACCGCCACCGGGCTGCGCGAGCGCGCCGTCGCCACCGACCTCGACCAGCTCCGCGAGGCGGCCAACCTGGAGAAGCTCCGCGAGGCGGCGAACCTGGAGAAGCTGCGCGAGGCCGCCAACCTGGACAAGCTCCGCGAGGCCGCCACCCGCAACGCCGCCGTCGTGGTGGCCGGGGCGCACGCCGCGCAGGAGCGCGCACTGGCCGCGTACGCCGAGCTGGTCGCCCGCGGTGAGCGCGTCGTCGGCGCCGGCGTGCTGGAGGCCGCCGACACGGTGAACGCCGACATCGAGGCCACCGAGGCCACCGGCGTCGACGTGGCCCCGAAGACCGAGATCACCCCGAAGCCGGCGACCGCGCCGAAGGCCGCCGCGACGACCGAGGTGCCCAGCCCGGCCGAGGTGGCCGAGGCGGTGGCCGCCAAGCCGGCCGCGGTGAAGCGCACCCGCGCCACCAAGGCGACCGCCACCAAGGCGACCGCCACCAAGGCCGTCGCCAAGACGACCGTCACCAAGGCGACCAAGCCGGCCACCCCGTCGGCGAAGCTGCCGAAGGCCGCGAAGCGGACCCGCCCGGCCGCCGAGTGACCTGATGCTCCACCGGACCCCGGACAACGTCTTGTCGGACGTTTCCGGGGTCTCGGCATAAGCTTGCCCCCATGGCCATCGCCGCGCCGATCTTCGCGTTCGCAGTCCAAGACGTGATCCAGCTGATCCTGCTCGTCTTCGCCCTGGTCGTACAGGGAGTGGCGCTGGTGCACGCGGTCACCCAGCGCGGCGACGGTTTCGCCGCGCTCGGCACGCTGCCCAAGGGCGGCTGGGTCGCCATCCTGGCGGTCTGCCTGCTGCTGACCCTGCTCGGTTTCGGCCCGATCAGCCTGTTCGGACTGATCGGCATCGCCGCCGGTCTGATCTACCTGCTCGACGTGCGGCCCGGCTTGCGGGATCTGCACGACGGCCGAGGGTCCTGGTGAGAGGTTTCCGCTGGCCTCCGCCGCCGGACGGCGGTCCCCGCACCTGGGGGCCCGGCCCCGGCGCGCCCCGGACCGGGCGTCCCGCGCTGCCCGAGCCGGAGACGGAGCTGGTCGCCACCCCGCACGGGGTGAGCCTGGAACGGCTTGTCACCGGCACCGGTGACCCGGTCACCGTGTTCGCGCACGGGCTGGGCAGTGGCATCGCCACCACCCGCCCGTTCGGCAGCGGCGTCGTCGGGCGGCGCATCTTCTTCCAGTTCCGCGGGCACGGCCGCTCCGACTCCCCGCCCGGGCCGTGGAGCTACCTGGACCTCGCCCGTGACCTGCGCGCCGTCGCAGACCTGAGTGGTGCGACCCGGGCGTTCGGCGCCAGTCTCGGCGCGGGCGCGCTCTGCCGGTTGCTCGCGGAGAGCCCGGAACGCTTCGAGCGACTCGTCTTCTTCCTGCCCGCCGTGCTGGACACACCTCGCGGTGAGGTGGCCCGCGCCCGGCTCACCGGCCTGCTCGACGCGGTGGCCGAGGGCGACGCCTCGGCACTGGCCGACGCGGTGTCGCTGGAACTGCCGCCGTCGGTGCGCAACACCCCGGCCGGGTGGGCGTACCTGCGGCAACGACTCGACCAGTTGCTGCGCGACGGGCTCGCGCCGGGGCTGGCCGACCTGCCCGCCCAGGCCCCGCTCGACGACGCCGGGTCGCTCGCCGCGGTCACCGCGCCGGCCCTGGTCATCGCCGCCGCCGAGGACGACCTGCACCCGGTCGCCGTCGCCGAACGGCTCGCCGCCGCGCTGCCGAACGCCACACTGCACGTGTACGACAGGCCCGGCGTGCTCTGGACCGAGCGCGCCGACCTGCGGGAGCGCCTCTCGGAGTTCCTGAACGGGTAACGTCGCCGTCCATGGGCGTCACACACCACGGCCGTACCCACCGGCTCGACCTCGCGGACCCGACCCTGCGCGAGTGGACCTGCCGGGTGCTGGCGGCCGATCCCGAGCAGGGCATCGTGCTGGACCGGTCCGCGTTCTACCCCGGCGGCGGCGGGCAGCCGCCGGATCACGGGGTGCTGCTCTGGCAGGGCGTACAGACCCGGATCGTCGGCACCCGCAAGGGCGACGACCTGTGGCTGATCCCAGCCGAGGGCGATCCGGTGCCGCCGGTCGGCACCGAGGTGGCCGGCGCGGTGGAGGACGCCCGCCGGACCATGCTGATGCGTACCCACTCCGGGCTGCACGTGCTCTGCGGCGTGGTGTTCCGCGACTTCGGCGCGCTCGTCACGGGCGGCAACATGGAGCCGGGCGAGGCGCGGATGGACTTCAACCTCCCCGAGGTGCCGCCGGACTTCAAGGCCCGCATCGAGGAGCTGGTGAACGCCGAGGTGGCCGCCGACCGGTCGGTGGCCGTGCGGGTGCTGCCGCGCGCCGAGGCGCTCGCGCTGCCGGACATCATCCGTACCCAGTCGAACCTGATCCCGCCGGAGGAGCAGGAGGTGCGGATCGTCGACATCGTCGGGCTGGACGTGCAGGCCGACGGCGGCACGCACGTCGCCTCCACCGCCCAGATCGGCAAGGTCCAGGTGGTCAAGGTGGAGAGCAAGGGGCGGGCCAACCGCCGGGTACGCGTGCGCCTGGCGGACTGAGTCAGCCGGGCGCGCGCCGGGACCGCAGCGCGCGTGCCTTCTGCCGGTTGCCGCAGCGCTCCATGGCGCACCAGCGGCGCTGCCCCGGCCGCGAGGTGTCCACGAAGACCAGATAGCAGTCGTGCGCGCCGCACTCCCGGATCCGGTCCGCGTACGGGCCGGTGAGCAGGTCGACCGCGTCCCGGGCGAACGTCGCGACGACCTGCGCGCCGGTCAGCGGCGTACGCCAGGACCGGCTGCCGTCGGAGCCGGCCTGCGGGCTCAGCGGCAGCCCGGCCGCGGCGTCGTTCACCACCGTCAGGTCCGCGGCGGGCGGGGCCTCGTCTCGGGTACGCGCCTGCGCCACCCGCCAGAGCGCGTCGCGCAGCCGGCGGGCGGCGGCCAGGTCGTCCGTGCCGACGGTGACGGTGGCGGGGTCCAGGCGCAGCCGGGACACGGCCAGCCAGCCCGCGAGGTCGTCCGGCCGGTGCAGCACCTCGTAGCGGGCGAACGCGCCCGGACCGCCGGTGGTCAGCAGTTCCAGGCAGAGCGCGCCCGGGTCGAAGCGGTATCTCGTGCCTTCAGGACTGATCAGGGTGAGTCCGCTTGCGCCGTTCGTCACGTAACCACTATAACTGGTTACACCAGCTGACCACGGAGGACACATGGCGCGGGACTGGAAACTCGTCATCGACTGTGCCGACCCGATCGGGCTGGCCCGCTTCTGGGCCGAGGCGCTCGGCTACCAGGTCGAGGACAACAGCGTGCTGATCGAGCGGCTGGCCGCCGCCGGTGCGGTGCCGCCGGAGGCGTACGTCGAGGTGGACGGCCGCAAGGCATGGCGCGAGCTGGCGGCGGTACGCCACCCGGACGACCCGGTCGACCCGGCCAGCGGCACCGGGCTGGGCCGGCGGTTCCTGTTCCAGGCCGTCCCCGAACCCAAGCGGGTGAAGAATCGCCTCCACGTCGACCTGCACGTCGGTCCGGACGGGCGGGCGGCCGAGGTGAAGCGGCTGACCGCGCTCGGCGCGACGGTGCTGGCCGAGGTCGCCGACCGGGGCAGCGCGCACACCACGATGGCAGACCCGGAGGGCAACGAGTTCGACGTGCAGTGACCGCTCAGCGCGGCAGGTACGCCGCCCGGACGGCGAGCAGCCACCGTTCCACTGTCTCCTCGTCCGGGCGCTCCGGCAGCGGCGAACGGGTCCGGTCGAACTCCGCCTCGGCGGCCGCCACCAGGGCCTGCGCCTCGTCCAGCGCGCCACCGGCGACCCGTTCGCCGAACGCGCGGAACCACTCCGGGTCGGCGAGGCGGATCTCCAGCACGCCTGTCGCGTACAGCGCCCGGCCCTGGTGCAGCAGCCGCGCCAGGTGCCGGGCGTGCTTCGCCGAGCGACGCCGCCCACCGGCGTCGGCGGGCCGGCCGGCGAGCTTGCGGAACTGCTGCGAGGCGTACCCGAGGTAGGCGTCGCGGACCCGGGACGCGCTGAGGAACGCAGACCGGATCGCGATCAGCTCCTCGCCGAACCCGGTACGTGTCTCGTAGCAGTCGTCGGGCAGCCACATCAGCTCGGTGGCGGTCGGATTGCCGCTGAGCGCCAGCAGCGCGTACTTGCGGGCCTCGTGCAGCGTGACGTCCGGGTCGGTGGTCACCACCGACTCGCGCGGCGGGCGCAGGCCGTGGAACGCGACAGTGGGCGCGGCGAACACGCCGATCCGGTCGGTGTCCGAGCCGGGACCGGCCAGCCCGTACGCGACCGAGCCGACGATCCCGGACAGCAGCAGGTGCATACCGGTGATGATCGCCCATCCGGTTCTCCGGGGAAACCGGACTTCCGCTGTCAGGTATCGGTGACACGGTGGTCTCATGAACTCACCACTGACCGGAACCGTCGCGCTCGTCGCGGGCGCGACCCGGGGCGCCGGCCGGCAGATCGCCGTGCAGCTCGGCGCCGCCGGGGCCACCGTCTACGCCACCGGCCGCACCACCCGCGAGCGCCGCTCCGAGATGGACCGGCCGGAGACGATCGAGGAGACCGCCGAGCTGGTCACCGCCGCCGGAGGCACCGGCATCGCCGTCGCCGTCGACCACCTCGACCCCGAGCAGGTACGCGGCCTGGTCGAGCGGATCGACGCCGAGCAGGGCCGGCTCGACGTGCTCGTGAACGACGTCTGGGGCGCGGACCCGCTGATCACCTGGGAGAAGCCGGTCTGGGAACAGCCGCTCGACGCCGGTTTCCGCACGCTGCGGCTCGCTGTCGATACGCACATCATCACCAGCCACTTCGCGCTGCCGCTGCTGATCCGCAACCCGGGCGGCCTGGTCGTCGAGGTCGGCGACGGCACGAAGGAGCACAACGACAGCGAGTACCGCCTGTCGGTCTTCTACGACCTCGCCAAGGTGTCGGTGAACCGCCTCGGCTTCAGCCAGGCCCACGAGCTGGCCCCGCACGGCTGCACCGCCGTCGCGCTCACGCCCGGCTGGCTGCGCTCGGAGGCGATGCTCGAACACTACGGCGTCACCGAGGCGAACTGGCGTGACGGCGCGACCACCGAGCCGCACTTCGTCATGTCGGAGACGCCGGCGTTCGTCGGGCGCGCGGTCGCCGCCCTGGCCGCCGACCCGGACCGGGCCCGCTGGAACGGGCAGTCTCTCGACAGCGGCGGCCTGGCCCAGGTGTACGGCTTCACCGACGTCGACGGCAGCCGCCCGCACTGGGCCCGCTACTACGAGGAGGTGGTCAAGCCTGGTAAGCCGGCCGACCCGGACGGCTACCGCTGATCGTCGGACGGCGGATCGGTGTAGAGCGCCGCCGCGCGGCGGGTCGCCTCGGCGAAGCGTGCCCGCAGCCGCGGCGGCGCCAGCACCTCCACCTCCGGGCCCAGCGCCAGCAACTGGCCGTACGCGACGTCGACCGACTCGACGGGCAGCCGCAGCACCAGCCGGCCCTGCTCGTCCGGCGGCCCGGCCGCGTCCACCGCCTCGGTGTAGACGAACGGCGCGTCCACCAGGTGCCGCAGCGCCCGCAACCCGGCCGGGCCCAGCCGCACCGTCACCCGCTCCCGCAGCAGCTCCCGCAGGAACGCGCCCGCCTGCTCCCGCCAGTACGCCCCGAGGTCGAAGCCCTCGTCCCGCTCGAAGCCGTCGGCGCCCACCTCGACCGCGACCACCCGGTCCACCCGGTACGTCCGCCAGCCGTCACCGACCCGGCCGACCAGGTACCAGACCCCGTTCTTCAGCACCAGCCCGTACGGCGCCAGCGTGCGGGTCACCTCCCGGTCCCCGCGCCGGTAGCGCAACTCCACCATCCGGTCCCGCCAGACCGCCCGGGCCAGCTCGGCGAGGGCCGGCGGCGGCGCGGTCTCCCGGAACCAGCCTGGTACGTCCAGGTGGAACCGCTGCCCGGTACGCGCGGGCGCGTCCCGCAGGCTCGGCGGCAGTGCGGCGAGCACCTTCAGCTCGGCGGCGGCGACCGAGTCGGCCAGTCCCATGTCCCCGGCCGGGCCGGGCAACCCCGCCAGGAACAGCGCCTCGGCCTCGTCCCGGCTCAACCCGGTCAGCCGGGTCCGGTAGCCGCCCAGCAGCCGGTAGCCGCCGGCCCGGCCTCGGTCCGCGTACACCGGAACGCCGGCGGCGGAGAGCGCCAGCACGTCCCGGTAGACGGTCCGCTCGGACACCTCCAGCTCGCGGGCCAGCTCGGCGGCGGTCATCGTCTCCCGCGACTGGAGCAGCAGCACAAGCGAGATCAGCCGGGACGCACGCACCCGCCCATTGTGGTGCACCGGCAGATTAGGCTGTGCCGTCGTGAACGCCTCCCGTACGATCGCGCCGGTCACCGGCGCGGCCACCCGCTTCCTCGGCGGCGCCGGCCTGCTGCTGCGCGGCTTCGGCATGTACGTCCGCAGCCCGAAGCTGATGCTGCTCGGCGTGATCCCGGCGCTGATCACCGGCGCGCTCTACGTGGCCCTGTTCGCCACGCTGCTCTACTTCGTCGACGACCTGGCGGGCTGGCTCACCCCGTTCGCCGACGACTGGTCGTCGCCCTGGCGCGGGCTGCTGCGGGTCGCCGCCGGGCTGGCGGTGGTCGGGGTCGCCGGGCTGGTCGGGGTGCTCACGTTCACCGCCGTCACACTCGTCATCGGCGACCCGTTCTACGAGGCGATCTCCGAGCGGGTCGAGGACCGGCTCGGCGGCACCCCCGGCGCCGTGGACGTGCCGTTCTGGTCCTCGCTGCGACGCAGCCTCGCCGACTCGCTGCGCCTGGTGGCGCTGTCCGCGCTGATCGGCGTACCCCTGTTCGCCGCTGGTTTCATCCCGGTGGTGGGACAGACGGTGGTCCCGGTGGTCGGCGCCCTGGTGGGTGGTTGGTTCCTGGCGCTGGAGCTGGTCGGCGCGCCGTTCTACCGGCGGGGGATGCGGCTGCCGGACCGGCGGGCGCGGCTGCGGGCCGACCGGCCGGCAGCGCTCGGTTTCGGGGTGGCGGTCTTCCTGTGCTTCCTGATCCCGCTCGGCGCGGTGCTGGTCATGCCGGCCGCCGTCGCCGGGGCCGCGCTGCTGGCCCGCCGCTCGCTGGGCCAGCCGATCGAGGAGAGCTGAGATGGACACCGTCCTGATCGAGGGGGACATCACCGCGCAGCAGGTCGACGCGATAGTCAACGCCGCCAACTCGTCGCTGCTCGGCGGCGGGGGAGTGGACGGCGCGATCCACCGGCGCGGCGGCCCGGCGATCCTGGAGGAGTGCCGCGCGCTGCGCGCCTCCCGCTACGGGCGCGGGCTGCCCACCGGCCAGGCCGTCGCCACCACCGCCGGCGACCTGCCCGCCCGCTGGGTGGTGCACACGGTCGGCCCGGTCTTCTCGCCGCGCGAGGACCGCTCGGCGCTGCTGCGTGACTGCTACGCCAACAGCCTGCGCGTCGCCGACGGGCTGGGTGCCCTCCGGATCGCGTTTCCGCTCATCTCCGCCGGGATCTTCGGCTGGCCGGTCGAGGACGCGGTGGCGCAGGCGCTCACCGTGCTGCACGCGGCCACTCCGGAGCACGTCACCGAGGCGCGGCTGGTGCTGTTCGGCGCTGACACGTACGCCACAGCGGTGCGGGTGGCAGCCGGGCTCAGCTGAGCGTGCGCCGGCACGACCACTGGCTGCCCACCGGCCGGTAGCCGAGCCGCTCGTTCACCGCCAGCATCGGCGCGTTCGCCTCGTCGTTCGAGGTGTACGCGGTGCGTACCCCGCGCGCGGCGGCGGCGTGCAGCGCGGCCTGCTTGGCCAGCCGGGCCAGCCCTCGCCCCCGGTACGCGGGCAGCGTGCCGGTGAAGTCCGACCACATCCGGTCGCCGTCGCGCTTCACCAGGCTCAGCGCGACCAGGTCGCCGTCCACCTCGGCGAGCGTGCTCGCCTCCCGGTCCAGCCCCGGGTTGTCCCAGCACTCGTGGAGCCACAGGTCGAAGCCGAGCGAGTCCGTCGGCACGTCGCCCGGTTCGTCCCGGGACGCCTCGGCGTCGACCCGGTGCACCTGGCGCGGGTCGAGCCCGGCGGCGGACACCAGTCGTACGCCCGGCGGCGCCTGCGGCATCGGCGGGGCGGTGCTCAGGTCCAGTGCCGAGTAGCGCAGCTCCCGGCTCGGTGTGAAGCCGTGCCGCTGCGCGAACGGCAGCGACTCGGTTCGCGCATGGGTCAGCACCCGGGTGGTCCCGAGCGTCCGCAGGTGGTCGAGCGCGGTGTCGAACAGCGCGGTGCCGGTGCCCCGGCGGCGGTGCTCCGGGTGGACGTGCAGCAGGGCCATCTCGCCCACTCCCGGTGTCGAGGTCTGCGTGTTGCGGTACGCGGACACCCAGCCCACGACCTGCCCGTCCGCCTCGGCGACCCAGGCCGCCCAGTCCTCGCCGGCCGGTGGTTCGGCGATCATCCGGCGGGTCGACTCGACGCCGCGAACCAGGTACGGGTAGACGAGCGCGCGCAACGCCACCACGGCGGGCGCGTCGTCGGGGCGGGCGGGACGGATCTCGGCTCCACTCATCCGGCGGACCCTAGCCCCGCCGCCCGCCCGCCCGCGACCGGTTAACGCGCGGCGGCTGTCACCCGGCTGGCTGTCACCCGGCGGGCTGTTAATAAGGGCCCCCTCCTCTACCTGAGGCGTTAAGAGGGGGCCCTTCCTTACGCGGACTCGCGCAGCACCAGCTCGGTCGGCAGCACCAGCGCCTGTTCGATCGTCTCGCCCGCCGCGATGCGCAGCAGTTGCCGGGTCATCGACCGGCCCAGCTCCACTATCGGCTGCCGCACCGTGGTCAGCGGCGGCTCGGTGTACGCCGCCGTCTCGATGTCGTCGAACCCGATCACCGCCACGTCCTCGGGCACCCGCCGCCCGGCCTCCCGCAGCGTGCGCAGGGCGGCGTGCGCCATCAGGTCGGAGGCGGCGAACACGGCGTCCAGCTCCGGGTCGGCGGCGAGCAGTTCGCGCATCGCGGCGGTGCCGGACTCGCGGGTGAAGTCGCCGTACGCGACCAGCTCCGGCAGCCCGGCCTCGGTGATCGCGGTGCGGTAGCCGATCAGCCGTTCGATCCCGGCGACCATGTCCTGCGGCCCGGCGATGGTGGCGATCCGCCGCCGACCGCTCGCGATCAGGTGCCGCACCGCAGTGCTCACGCCGCCCTCGTGGTCCACGTCCACGTACGGCACGTCGGCGCCGTCCAGTGGCCGCCCGCTGCACACCACCGGGATGCCGAGCCGGGCCAGCCGGCCGGGCAGCGGGTCCTCGCCGTGCAGCGAGGCGAACAGCACCCCGTCGACGTGCCGCCCGGTGGTGTACCGCTCCACCCGTTCGTGCCCGGCCGGCGAACCGGCGAGCATCAGCACGAGCTGCTTGTCCGCCGCCTCCAGCTCCTGTGCCGCGCCCCGGATGATGCCCGGGAACACCTGGTCGTCGGAGAACACCCGGGTGGCCGCCTCGGGCATCACCAGCGCGACCGAGTCGGTCCGCTGGGTGACCAGGCTGCGGGCGGCGAGGTTCGGGACGTACCCGAGTTCCTCGACCGCCCGGCGTACCGCCTGCCGGATCGGCTCGGCGACAGTGGTCGAGCCGTTCACCACCCGGGAGACGGTGGCCCGGGACACGCCGGCCAGCCGGGCCACCGCCTCCAGGGTCGGTCGCTGTGCCGTCGTCATCCCCGTAACCACCACCTCGTCACAGCCCGTTCCGGGCGATCACCTCCTGGTACCAGCGGGCGCTGTGCTTTGGTGTGCGCCGCTGGGTCAGGTAGTCGACGTGGACGATCCCGAACCGCTTCCGGTAACCCTCGGCCCATTCGAAGTTGTCCAGCACCGACCATACGAGATAACCGCGCAGGTCCACGCCGCGGGCGATGGCTTCGTGTGCCGCGCGCAGGTGCCCGTCGAGGTAGGCGACCCGGTCGGCGTCGGCCACCCTGCCCTGCTCGTCGAGGCCGGTGTCGGGGAACGCCCCGCCGTTCTCGGTGATCATCAGGGGTAGTCCGGGATGGTCGGCAGCCACGCGTTCCAGCAGCCGGGTCAGCCCGGCGGGCTCGATCGACCAGCCCATGTCGGTCAGCGGACCGGCCGGCGGCAGGAACTCGACGGTCCCGGCGGTCCCCGGGTACGCGTCGCCGCCCGCGCCGCCCGCACGCCCGGCCACGTAGGTGGGTGCGTAGTAGTTCAGGCCCAGCAGGTCCAGCGGCGCGGCGATCAGCTTCTCGTCCCCGTCCCTGATGAAGTCCGGCGTGACGATCCGGCTGACGTGGGCCAGCACGTCCGCCGGGTAGCCGGCGCCGGTGAGCGGGTCCAGGAAGATCCGGTTGTGCAGGCCGTCGACCAGCCGGACCGCCTCGGCGTCAGCGGCGCTGCCCGCGTCCGCCGGCTGCACGTCGGCCAGGTTGAGCGTGATCCCGAGCGTTTCCGCGCCCGCCGCGCGCAGCGCCCGCGCCGCCAGGCCGTGGCCGAGCAGCAGATGGTGTACGGCCCGGAACGCGTCACCGGCGTCGCGGCGTCCCGGCGCGTGCACCCCGGAGCCGTACCCGAGGTAGGCCGAGCACCACGGCTCGTTGAGAGTGGTCCAGGTGCGGACCCGGTCGCCGAGGCGGCCGTGCACGGCGAGCGCGTATTCGGCGAAGTGCTCGGCGGTCTCCCGGACGGTCCAGCCGCCCCGGTCCTCCAGCGCCTGCGGCAGATCCCAGTGGTAAAGCGTGACGATCGGGTCGAGGCCGGCGTCCAGCAGCGCGTCGGTCAGCCGGTCGTAGAAGTCCAGCCCGCGCGGCTCGGCCGGGCCGGTGCCGTCGGGCCGCACCCGGGGCCAGGACACCGAGAACCGGTACGCCCGCAGCCCCAGGTCGGCCATCAGTGCGACGTCCTCGGCGTACCGGTGGTAGTGGTCGCAGGCCACGTCGCCGGTGTGGCCGGCGAACACCGCGCCCGGCGTACGGCTGAAGGTGTCCCAGATCGACGGGCCGCGACCGTCGTCGCGGGCGGCGCCCTCGATCTGGTACGCGGCGGTGGCCCCGCCCCAGACGAAGCCCTCCGGGAATCGGACGTTGCTCATGCCTTGACCGCACCTTCCATGATCCCGCCGATGATCTGGCGGCCGAAGACGATGAACACCAGCAGCAGCGGCAGCGTGGCGATGGCCGTGCCGGTGAACACCTGCGACATGTCCTGGTAGTACCCGTCGGAGAGGGCCCGCAGCGACAGCTGGACCGTCGGGTTCTCCGGGTCGTTCAGCACCGCGTACGGCCAGAGGAAGTCGTTCCAGGTGGTCATGAACGTGAGCAGGCCGAGGACGGCGGCGGCCGGGCGCAGCGCGGGCAGCACGACGTTCCAGTAGATCCGCGCGGTGTTGCAGCCGTCCATCCGGGCCGCCTCGATCAGCTCGGTGCTCACGGCCTGGCCGGCGTACTGGCGCATCATGAACACGCCGAAGCCTGTGACAAGCGCCGGCACGATCACCGCGGGCAGCCTGTCGTTCCAGTTCAGTTTCGTCATGAGCAGGTAGAGCGGGATCACGCCGAGCTGGGTGGGAACCATCATGGTGGCGACGATGACCAGCAGCAGCGCGTTGCGCCCGCGGAAGCGCAGCTTGGCGAACGCGAACCCGGCCAGCGTGGAGAAGAACACCACCGAGATCGTCACCGTGGTGGCCACGATCGCCGAGTTGATCAGGCCGGTCAGGAAGTACGCGTCGGTGTTGTCGAACAGCCGGGCGATGTTGGCGCCGAGGTTGCCGCCCGGGGTGAGCGGCGGCGGCACCTGGCCCATGGTGTCGCTGGTCCGGCTGGCCACCACGAACATCCAGTAGATCGGGAAGATCGACAGGACGGCCGAGAGCGTCAGCGCCAGGTAGGTGAGCCGGCTTGCCGACCAGAGGCGGGTCATCGGGAGACCTCCTTGCGGGAGCCGCCGCCGAGCCGGCGCAGGAGCAGGACGTTTATCGCCGCGACCACGGCGATCAGGGCGAACAGCAGCCAGGCGACTGCCGAGCCGTAGCCGAAGTTGTAGTGCGGCGCGAAGGCGTTCTCGAACATGTACATGGTCACCGTCTGCGACTCGCGCAGCGGTCCGCCGCGGATCGCGTTGGTGCCGGAGTTGAACATCCGCGGCTCGGTGAAGAGCTGGAGGCCGCCGATGGTGGAGATGATGACCGCGAAGATGATCGTCGGCTTGAGCAGCGGCACCGTGATGGACCAGAACTGGCGGGCCCGGCCGGCGCCGTCGATCGCCGCCGACTCGTACAGGTCGCGGGGGATGGCCTGCATGGCGGCCAGGAAGATGAGCGCGTTGTAGCCGGTCCAGCGCCAGTCGACCATGGTGGAGATGGCGACCCACGCGGCGAACCGGTTCGCCTTCCAGTCGATCGCGCTGATCCCGACGTGGTCGAGCAGCCAGTTGATCATGCCGAACTCGCGGCCGAACAGCACCGCGAACACGATCGCCACGGCGGCGGTCGAGGTGACGTTCGGGATCAGCACCGCCATCCGCCAGGTGGTACGGGCGCGCAACTGCCGGTTGAGCAGGTTGGCCAGCCAGAGCGCGGCGAGCAACTGGGGGACCGTGGAGATCACGAAGATGCCCAGCGTGTTGACGACCGAGTGCCAGAAGTCCGAGTCGGCGAGCAGCTGGGTGTAGTTGTCGAAGCCGATGAACGGGTGCTCGGCGCCGAGCAGGTCCCAGTCGTGCAGCGAGACCCAGAACGTGTACGCCAGCGGGTACGCCCCGAAGACGCCGAACAGCAGGAAGAACGGGGCGATGAACAGATACGGCGAGTACTTGGTGTCGATCCGGCTGAGCCGGTTGCCCAGGCCGGGACGGGTGGGGCGGGGTGCCGGTGCGACCGGCGGGCGGGCGTCGAGCTGGACGGCCATGACCCGGGACTCCTTTCCGCCGTGCGGGCGGCCCCCGTGGCCGGGTGGCCGCCCGCACGCGCTGCTCGGGTTACTTGGCGGCGGCCTTCTCGGCGTTGGCGACCGCGTCGGTCCAGCCCTGCTCCGGTGAGCGCTTGCCCAGCTCCACCGAGCGGACGGCGTTCTCCACCTCGGTGCGTACGGCCTGGTTCTTCGGTCCCATGTAGACCGGCTTCAGGCTCTTGGCGCCCTCGGCGAAGATCTTCCCGACCGGCGCCTCGGAGAAGTAGGCGTTCCTCGAGTCGATGATCGCCGGGTCCTCCAGCGCCTGCGGGGACGACGGCAGCGGGCCCTTCGCCTTGAACGCGCCGATCTGACCCTTGGCGCTGGTCAGGAACTTGGCCAGCTCGATCGCCTCGGCCTGGTGCTTGCTCTGCTTCGGCACGGCGAGGAACGAGCCGCCCCAGTTGCCGCCGTTGCCGGGGATCTGGGCGATGTCCCACTTGCCCTTGGCCGCGGCGCCCGCGTTGCCCTCGATCACGCCGGTCATCCAGGCCGGGCAGGCGATGGTGGCGAACTTCGACTGCTTGAACGCCGACACCCACTCCTCGGACCAGGAACCGTACTTGCCGGACAGCCCCGAGTCGATGATGTCCATCGTGGTGTCGTACGCCTGCTTCACCGCCGGGTTGCTGCCCACGACCAGGTTGTTGCCGGTGTCGTAGTAGCTGTAGCCGCTGCTGTTGCCGGCGGTCTGGAGCAGGATCGTGTTGAAGGTGTTGGTCGCGGCGTCCAGGAACGAGGCGCCGGTCTTCTTCGCGGTGAACTGCTCGCCGACCTTGATGTAGTCCTGCCAGGTGGGCCAGAGCTTGGACACGGCCTCCCGGTCGGTGGGCAGACCGGCCTTGGCGAACAGGTCGGTGCGGTAGCACATCGCCATGCCGCCGACGTCGGTGCCGAGGCCGATGAGCTGCTTGCCGTCGGCGGTGAGTCCCTGGTTCCACTTCCAGTCGAGGAAGTTGCCCTTCAGGTCGGCCGCGCCGTGGTCGAGCAGGTTGACGAAGTTCTGCGGGTTGGCCTTGTACTCGACGAGCAGGCCCTCCTCGATGGCGACCACGTCGCCGGCGCCCTTGCCCGCGGCGAGCCACTGGGTGAGCTTCGGGGAGTACTCGTCGAGGTTGCCGCCGGTGCCCCGCTCGACGATCTTCACGCCGGGGTGGCTGGCCATGTACTCCTGGTAGAGATCGGCGTAACCGAACTGGCCGAAGACGTCGACGGTGAGCGTTATCGGCCCGTCGGCGGCGGCATCGTCACCGCCGCCGCAGGCGGTGGTGCCGAGCAATGCGGTGGCGGCGACCAGGGCCACCGCCGCCAGGCGGCGGCGCGTGAAGGTGAGCATGCTGTCCCTGACCTCTCGGGTCGTCGAAACGGGTGGTGGAAGGCGGTTCCGGAACTAAGAGAGCGCTCTCACGACAGCGTGGTGGAGGGTCCCGGACCTTGTCAAGAGAGCGCTCTCAGAGCTGTCCAAAAAGAAACGGAGAGGGGTGGCCGCCGCCCCTCTCCGTCCGGTGCCCGTCGTCAGCCGACCCGCAGGCCCCCCAGCAGGGCCGGGTCGCCCGCCACGTCCAGCGTGTCGAAGCTGATCCGGCCCATCAGCGCCAGCAGCAGATCGCTCGCCGTACCCGACACCTGCGCCCGCGCGCGGTGGTCGTCGTGGTCGAGGATCGTCGCGGTGTCCAGCAGCGCGACCCCCTCACCCCGCAACCGCAGGTACCACTCCTGCGCCGCGTCGGTCGCGTTCAACTGCACCACGCCGCGCCACTGCCCGGGCTGCACCCGCCGTCCCGCCGGCAGCCAGGTGTCCAGCACCTCGCTCACCCCGTCGGCCGCGAGCTTCGCCTCGATCGGATCACCCGCACCGATCGCGAGCTGGGCGTCCCAGCGGTGCACGGCCGTCTCGTGCGCCATCCGGCGAGGCCAGAAGGCCGCCTTCTTCGGCTGGGGTGCGAAGTTCCAGGCCGGCGCCTCCGGATCCGTCGCCTCCAGCAGCGCGGTGATCCGCTCGTACTCCTGCGCGTACCACTGCGCCGCGGTCAGACCCGCCGGCGGCTCCGGGTCGTGCCGCTCCGGGCGGGTGGTGCCGCCCGTGGACAGCACGGTGCCCGCCCAGACGTACACGCGGGTCAGGTGATGAGCGAGGTCGGTGACAGTCCAGCCGGGACAGGACAGCACGGGTGTCTCGGGCGGCGCCTCGGCCACCGCCGCGGCGAAGGCGGGGCCCTCCGTACGCAGCGCGCCGATCCAGAAGTCCTTCGTGTGGTGCAGTCTGCTCATCGCCATCCTCCCGGGGGTGACCGGGCCACCAGTGGGTGCTCCGGCTACCCCTCAGCCTAGGGTGAAAGGCGTGTCAGACGTCTACGCCGAACCGGCTACTGCCGGTGAACCGACCGATCCGGCCACCCTGGCGCGCTACACCACGCTCCGGCTCGGCGGACCCGCCGGGCGGCTGGAGACCGCCGAGGACGCCACCCAGATCGTGCTGAAGGTGCAGGAAGCGGAAGCCCGCGAGCAGGCCGTCCTGGTGCTGGCCGGCGGCAGCAACGTCGTGATCGGCGATCAGGGCTTCCCCGGCACCGTCGTGCTCGTCCGCTCCCGGGGGTTCCGGGCCGTCGCCGAGGACGGCGACACCGTCACGGTACGTGTCGAAGCCGGCGAGCCGTGGGACGACCTCGTCGCCGCCACCGTCGAGCACGGCTGGTCCGGGCTGGAGTGCCTCTCCGGCATTCCCGGCTCGGCCGGCGCGACCCCGATCCAGAACGTCGGCGCGTACGGCCAGGAGGTGGCCGAGACGATCGTCGCCGTCGAGGCGTACGACCGGACGGAACGCCGGGTGGTCCGCATCCCGGCTGCCGACTGCGGGTTCGTCTACCGCGGCAGCATCTTCAAGTACAGCGACCGCTGGGTGGTGCTCACCGTCGACTTCCGGCTCACCCGCTCCCCGCTGTCCGGCCCGGTCCGCTACGCCGAACTGGCCCGGGCGCTCGGCGTCGAGGTCGGCGACCGGGTGCCGCTCGCCGACGCCCGCGCCACAGTGCGCAAGCTGCGTGCCGGCAAGGGCATGGTGCTCGACCCGGCCGACCCGGACACCTGGTCGGTGGGCTCGTTCTTCACCAACCCGGTGCTGCCGGGCGAGGTGTTCGAGCAGATGCGGGAACGCGCCGCCGAGGTGGGGGAGCCGCCGCACTGGCCGGGTGCCGACGGGGCGGTGAAGGTCAGCGCGGCGTGGCTGATCGACAAGGCCGGGTTCGGCAAGGGGTACGCGGGCCCGGAGGGCGTCGCCATCTCCAGCAAGCACACGCTGGCGCTCACGAACCGTTCCGGCACCGCCAGTACGGCCGCGCTGGTGGCGCTGGCGCGCGAGATCCGCGACGGCGTCCAGTCTCGTTTCGGCGTAACCCTCCACCCCGAGCCAGTCCTCATCAACTGCACCATCTGACCCCCTCGCCCCTCTCGCCCCTCACCTCGCCGATCTTGCAGTTTCGGCCCCCGGAATGTTCGACTTACGCGCTTTGCGGGGGCGGCAACTGCAAGATCGATGGGGGCAGGGCGGCGGGCGGGGGCGGGACGGGGCGGGGTGGCGGGGGTCAGCGGGGAGCTACGGCGGGCCAGGGGAGTGTCAGGTAGCCGTGGCGCCACGTGCGGGGGGTGTCCTGGATCGGCCAGCCTGACTCCTTCACCGCCTCGGCCGTCCGCAACCAGCGCTGCCGGGGGCCGAACGGGGCGTAGCCGGCGGCCGAGCGCCACGCCTGCTCCAGCGCCTCGATCAGGTCGTGGACGCGTTCACCCGGCACGTTGCGGTGGATCAGCGCCTTCGGCAGCCGCTCGGCGAGCGTGGCAGGGCTCTCCAGCATGGTCAGCTTCGCCGACAGGGTGAGCGTGCGCGGCCCGGTGGCGTCGAGCAGCACCCAGGAGCCGAGCCGTCCCAGCTCGTCGCAGGTGCCCTCGACCAGCAGCCCGTCCGGCGCGAGGCGCCCGGTGACCGTGTGCCAGGCGTCGGCCACCTCGCTCTCGTCGTACTGGCGGAGCACGTTGAACGCCCGCACCAGCGCGGGACGTAGTCCGGCCAGTTCGAAGCCGCCCCTGGCGAACGTCAGCCCGGGCGGGTCGGCGGCGGGCAGGGCGGCGGCCACGCGTACCGGATCGATCTCCAGGCCGACCACCCGCACGTCGGCGCGGACGCCGGCGGCCAGCCGGGCGCGCAGTTCGACGGGGGTGACCGGGGTGGCGCCGTAGCCCAGGTCCACCACGAGCGGATCGGCGGCGGCGCGCAGCGCGTCGCCGCAGGTCTCGACGATCCAGTTGTCCACCCGCCGGAGCCGGTTGGGGTTGGTGGTCCCCCGGGTGGCCACGCCGAGCGGACGCTCCATTAGGACGTCCGGTGCACCTTGTGCTGCGCGGCCTGGGCCAGCGGGCGGACCACGAGCTGGTCGATGTTGACGTGGTGCGGGCGGGTCGCGCACCAGGTGACGCAGTCGGCCACGTCGTCCGCAACGAGCGGTTCGGCGACTCCGGCGTAGACCGCCTCGGCCCGGTCGGTGTCACCGCCGAAGCGGACCAGGCCGAACTCCTCGGTCTTCACCATGCCGGGGTCGATCTCGATCACCCGGACCGGGCGGCCGCACAGCTCCAGCCGGAGCGTGCCGGCGATCGTGGTCTGCGCGTGCTTGGCGGCCGTGTAGCCGCCACCGCCCTCGTAGACCACGTGCCCGGCGGTGGAGCTGACGATCACGACCGTGCCGGCGCCGGAGCGCTCCAGCGCCGGGAGCAGCGCCTTGGTGACGCGCAGCGTGCCGAGCACGTTCACGTCGTACATCCATTGCCAGTCGCCCACGTCGGCGGTCTCGACCGGATCCAGGCCGCGGGCGCCGCCGGCGTTGTTCACCAGCAGCGTGACCGGCCCGGGGGCGGCCTCGGCGGCGGCGGCCAGGCCGGCCACCGACGCGTCCGAGGTCACGTCGCAGGCCACCGCTGCCGCCGCGCCGCCGGCCGCCTCGATCTCGGCGACCAGCGCGGCCAGCCGGTCGGTACGCCGGGCGGCGGCCAGCACGTGGAATCCCTCGGCGGCGAGCCGGCGGGCGGTGGCCGCGCCGATCCCGCTGGACGCCCCGGTGACGATGGCGACTGAAGTCATCCGGACATTGTCTCCCGTCGCCGGGCCCTGCGGCGGGATGAGGTCCGTCACGCCCGGGACCCGGCGGAAAGCATTTCCGTACCCCGATGGGGAAGATGACATCCGGCACACGGGTTGACCGAGAAGCGCCGGTCGTGCGGGGCGGCATCAACCGTGACAGAGGGAGCGGACGTGGCGGATTTGCACACCGGTGTCGGTCGTCAGCGAGGTGCCCTTCCGTGGCCGCCGCCCCGCCGTATCGCCACCCTGTCGGTGCACACGTCGCCGCTGCACCAGCCCGGCACCGGTGACGCGGGCGGCATGAACGTCTACATCCTTGAGGTGGCCCGGCGGCTGGCCGAGGCCGACGTCGAGGTGGAGATCTTCACCCGGGCCACCGCCGGTGACCTGCCCCCGGTGGTCGAGGTGGCGCCCGGCGTGTCCGTCCGGCACGTCACCGCCGGGCCGCTGGAGGGGCTGACCAAGGAGGAACTCCCCGGTCAGCTCTGCGCCTTCACCGCCGGGGTGCTGCGGGCCGAGGCGGCCCGTCCGCCGGGCCACTACGACCTGATCCACTCGCACTACTGGCTCTCCGGCCAGGTCGGCTGGCTGGCCAAGGAGCGCTGGGGCGTACCGCTTGTGCACACCGCGCACACCCTCGCGAAGGTCAAGAACGCCCGCCTCGCCGCCGGGGACCGTCCCGAGCCGAAGGCCCGGGTGATCGGCGAGGAGCAGGTGGTCACCGAGGCGGACCGGCTGGTCGCCAACACCCGGGTGGAGGCCCGCGACCTGCTCGACCGGTACGCGGCCGAGCCGGACCGGGTGGCGATCGTGGAACCCGGCGTCGACCTGGAACGGTTCCGTCCCGCCGCGGGTGACCGGGACGCCGCGACCCGGGCCGCGCGCCGCCGGCTCGGCCTGCCGACCGACGGGTACGTGGTCGCGTTCGTCGGCCGGATCCAGCCGCTGAAGGCGCCGGACGTGCTGGTCCGCGCCGCCGCCGCGCTGCGTGAACGGGATCCGGCGCTGGCCGGCGAGCTGACCGTGGTGATCTGCGGCGGTCCGAGCGGCACCGGCCTGGACCGGCCCACCGCGCTGATCGAGCTGGCGCACGCGCTCGGCATCGCCGACCGGGTGCGTTTCCTCCCGCCGCAGACCGGCGCGGACCTGCCCGCCCTCTACCGCGCCGCCGACCTGGTCGCGGTGCCGTCGCACAACGAGTCGTTCGGCCTGGTCGCGCTGGAGGCCCAGGCGTGCGGCACGCCGGTGCTGGCCGCCGCCGTGGGCGGCCTGGTGACGGCGGTACGCGACGGCGTCAGCGGCATGCTCATCGACGGGCACGACCCGGTCGACTGGGCCCGCGCGCTGGCCCGCCTGCTGCCCGATCCGGTACGCCGTGCCGCGCTGGGTCGCGGCGCCGAGCGGCACGCCCGCGACTTCTCCTGGCATCGCACCGCCTCCGGCCTGCTCGCCGTCTACGGGGAGGCGATCACCGAGCACCGGGCCCGGCTGGCGCGGCGGCTCGGCGAACCGGCCGCGCTGTGCTCCTGGTGATCTCCACCGGCGCACCGGGCGGCCCCGGTGCGCCGGTCGTAGAGTGGGTGCGATGAGCCGCAGGAGTGAGGTCGCCGCGCTGATCGAGTCCGTCTGCGCGGAGCGCGAGCTGGAGTGGGAGTCCACCGGCGAGGCGTCGTACGCGGTGACGCTGCCCGGCACACACAAGCTCAAGACGATCTGCAACCTGATCGTGGGTGAGCACGCGCTGCGGGTCGAGGCGTTCGTGATGCGCCAGCCGGACGAGCGCCGCGAGGAGCTGTGGGCGTGGCTGCTCCAGCGCAACGCCCGCATGTACGGCGTCTCGTTCTCCATCGACGCGGTGGGCGACGTCTACCTGACCGGGCGGGTCAACCTGGCCGGGGTCGACGCCGACGAGCTGGACCGGCTGCTCGGCTCCGTGCTGACGTACGCGGACGAGTCGTTCGACAGCATGCTGGAGATCGGGTTCGGCACCGCCATCCGCCGGGAGTGGGAGTGGCGGGTCAAGCGCGGCGAGTCGACAGCCAACCTGGCCGCGTTCGCGCACCTCTTCGAGCCCTCCGCCGCTGCCGGATCGTCCGCCGGAGGTTCGGAGCCCTCCTGACGGGTATGCCGCCCCGCGCGGTGCGGAGCACTGGGACCCACCGCGGGCCGAGGACGGACTGTCGAGGAGCGTGTCCCATGGCTCAGCGCAACAGCTCAGGTCGCGGCACGACTGCGACCCGGACCAAGCGGCGAACCGGCAATCAGACGCCGAACACCCCGAGGGTGTCGGAGTCGGCGATCTCCCGGATGAAGGTGGACGACCTCCGCAGCCAGCTCAAGCGGCGCGGGGTCTCCGGGATCTCCGCGCTGCGGAAGCCGGAACTGGTGAAGACCCTGGCGCGAACGATGCGCGGGGAGGGCGGTGCCGCCCGGCGGAGCACCGGCCCGGCCGGCCGGCCGTCGGCGACCCGCACCGCCGCGAAGAAGACCACTGCGGCGAAGCGGACCACCCGCCGCAACGCCACGTCGCCGGCGAAGGCCGCGCCGGCCGCACGCGCCACCGGCGCCCGGGCCAAGGCGACGGGTACGCGCAAGGCGGCGCCCGCCCGCGCCAAGGCGACCTCGTCGCGGGCGAAGGCGATGCCGGCTCGCGCCAAGGCGGCACCTGCCCGCGCCACGGCTGCGTCGTCCCGGGCGAAGGCGGCTCCGGCTCGGGCCAAGGCGGCTCCGGCTCGGGCGAAGGCGACCTCGTCGCGGGCGAAGGCGACTCCGTCGAGGGCCAAGGCCGCTCCTTCGCGCGCCAAGGGCGCCCCGGCGCGGGCCAAGGCGGCACCGGCCCGGAAGGCGCCGGGTGCGCAGGCCGCGCCGACCCGTGGCCCGGCGTCCAGCCGGTCGATCGGATCGTCGCAGCTCATCACGTCGCTCGCGGACCGGCCGGAGCGTCCGGGCCGGAGCCTGGTCACCCGTAACCACGAGGTGATCCAGCGCTGGGCGCGGGCGCGGGGCGCGAAGCCGGCCACCATCGCCGGTACCGAACGTGAGGGCCGGCCCGGGGTGCTGACGTTCAACATCCCCGGGTACCGGGAGAGCAGCCGGATCCGGGAGATCACCTGGGACGACTGGTTCCGCACGTTCGACCTGCGGCGGCTGAACCTGATCTACCAGGAGCAGATGCGGGACGGCCGGCAGAGCAACTTCTTCCGGACCGAGAACCCGAATCGCGAGGACGGCTGAGGTTTACGGGAATGGCCGACGGGAACGCCGTGTTTGCCATTCCAGGGACGACGACACGGACAGCCGGGTTCCGACACGGGTGCTGTGACGGGCAAGACAGCGTTCTGGGTTGAATCCGGAATCCGGGCGAACTAACTTTATTGCACCGCGTCACGCTTGTTTTCGTTCGGGGGAGCGGTGGATCGATCAGATCCGCGCAGGCGAGACGCGAAGATCGGGTGGAGCACACCGTTGGGGGACGGTGCCGCCCGTGGAACCGGCGGCGCGAGCGGGCGACGCTTACGGGGGTGAGTGTCGCCCGCCGCCGCCGGGCGTACGGTACGAGCGCCCATCTCGACGGGGGTCGGGGTGGGCGCTCTGCCGTTGTCATCTCCCGAGCCCGTCAGCGGGCGGACGTCACCGGTTCCGCCGCCGCGGCCCGCAGCGCGGCCACCCGCCGCTCCCGGCGCGGCCCGGCGAGCAGGTGCCCGGCGGCGGCCAGCAGGCCGAGCGCGCCCACCACCAGCCAGTGCCGCTCGCCGAGGTGTTCCAGGCTGAGCCCGCCGAGCGCCGGTGCCACGAACGACGCGGCCGGGAACGTCAGGTAGAACACCGACTGGTAGCGGGCGCGCAGCTCGGGCGGTGCGAGGTCCGCGTTGATCTGGGCGTTCGGCGGCGCGGCGAGCATCTGCCCGACCGTCCAGACCACCGCCGCGCCGAGGTAGAGCGGCAGCCCGTCGGCCACCGTCAGCGCGCCGAACCCGAGCGCCATCAGGCCGGTGGAGACGGCCAGCACGTTCGACTTCCGGTACGGCTCGATGAGCCGGGGCACGAACAACTGCCCGACCACGATGAGCGCCCCGCCGAGCGCCACCACCAGCCCGTACGCCGACGGGCGCAGACCGTCCTCGCGCATCGCCAGCGGCATGATCGTCGAGGTCTGCATGGTCAGCACGGCCAGCAGGAACGTCAGCCCGACGAACACCAGGAACGTGCGGTCGGTGAGTGCGGTGTGCAGCCCGGGACGGCGTCCCACCACCGCCCGTGGCGTGAGCGCCGGCCGCCGGGTGAGCGTCTCCGGCACCTTCAGCGCGATCACCACCGCAGCCGCCAGCGTGGCTCCGGCGTCGACCAGGAACAGCGCCGTGAAGCTCGCCTCGGCGAGGATGCCGGCCAGCAGCGAGGCCACCGCCATGCCCAGGTTGAACGCCCAGAACTGCAGGTTGAACGCGCGGGAGCGGCGCGCCTCGGGCACCACGTCCACGATGGCGGCCACGAACGCCGGGCTGGGCATCGAGTGCGCCACCCCGACCAGCGTGGCGAGTACGGCGATCGCCGCCAGGTGCGTGCTGAACGCCAGCGCCGCCATCAGGACGGCGGCGGCCAGGTGGGCGGCGAGCAGCGTGGCCCGCCGTCCCCACCGGTCGGCCAGGACGCCGCCGAGCAGCGTGCCGGCCGCACCACCGATCCCGTACGCGCCGACCACCAGCCCGGCCAGCGACGGCGGTGCGCCCCGCGCGGCGGTCAGGTAGAGCGACAGGAACAGCAGCGCGAACGCGCCGGCCCGGTTGATCAGCAGGCCGGACCAGAGGTACCAGAACGTGGCCGGCAGTCCGCCGGCCGTGTCGTCCCACCAGCGCCGCAGGCCGTGCACCAGTCCTCCAGGAAGGTTTCCTTACCGATTCCGTCCCGTACGGTATCCACAGGCCTCGGGGCGGCTGCGTCGGGGCGTACTCAGGAACCGGCCCGGACCGGCGCGGCGGGTGCGGTCGCAGCGGCCTCGCCTGCCTCGGGCGCCGGGGAGGCGGTGGCGGTGACCGGCGTGACGGGCGTGCCCACGGCGCGCAGCGCGACCGCGCGGCGCTCCCGGGCCGGGCCGGAGATCAGGTGGGCGACCGCCGCCACGACGCCGATGCCCGCGCAGCCCAGCCAGAGCGTGCTGTTGCCCGCGTGCTCGCGGACCAGGCCGCCGAGGATCGGCGCGGCGGCGCCGGCGAGCTGCCAGGACAGCGAGAAGACGCCCTGGTAGCGGCCGCGCAGCGCGGCCGGGGACAGCTCCGCGATCAGGGTGGCGTTCGACGGCGAGTTGAGCATCTCGCCGACGGTCCAGATCAGCACGGTCAGGCCGTAGAGCCAGACCGTGTCGGCGAACGCGGTGAGCCCGAACCCGGCACCCATCACCAGTGCCGCGAGCGCCAGCACGTGTGAGCGGCTGCGGCCCTTGATGAGCCGGGGTACGAACAGCTGGCCGACCACGATGAGCACGCCGTTCAGTGCGATCACCGAGCCGTACGTGGCGGGGCTGAGCCCGGAGTCGCCCATCGCGATCGGCAGCATCGAGATGTGCTGGAGGAACACCAGCGCGGCGAGCAGGTTGAGCGCGACGAAGCCGAGGAACACCCGGTCGGCGAGGATGGTGCGCAGCGCCCCGGCCGGCGCGGACATCCCCTTGACTCCGAGCGCGGTGACCGGGCCGCGGGTCTCGCCGACCTTGGCGAAGATGATGAGCGCGGTCACGAGTGTGGTGGTCGCGTTCACCAGGAACAACAGCAGGTAACTGCCCTGGGCGGCGAAGCCGGCGAGAACGGCGGCGCAGGCGAAGCCGAGGTTGATCGCCCAGTAGTTCAGCGAGAAGGCGCGCAGCCGGTCCTTGTCCGGCACCACGTCGACCATCATGGCACCGAAGGCGGGGCGGGCCGCCTCGGCGAACGCGCCGAGCAGCAGCGCGCCCACGGCGACCGCCCAGAGCGGCCGGGCGAGGCCCAGCGCGATCATCATGCCCGCCGCGCCGACGTGCGCGGTGAGCAGCGTGGGCCGCCGTCCCCAGCGGTCGGTCAGGGTGCCGCCGATGGTGGTGCCGACCGCGCCGCCGGCGCCCCAGAGGCCGATGACCAGTCCGGCCTGGGAGGCGGAGAAGCCGCGTTCCTGGGTCAGGTAGATGGCCAGGAAGATCAGGACGAACGAGCCGAGCCGGTTGATCAGCGTGCCGGCCCAGAGGTACCAGAACGTCCGTGGCAGGCCACCGGCTGTGTCCTGGAACCAGCCCCGTACCGTCCGCATCCCGACGCCCCCCGCTTTGTAATGACCGATCTCTTCAAGACGCCTTACAACCTAGTGCCGGGCCGGAGGCGTGGTCATCAGGTTTTCCACGTGGTGGTCGTCACCACAGGTCGCCGCGTGTCCGCCCGCGCCGTACGGCAGGATGATCGGCATGACTGCGAGCGAGGGGCCCACCGTCGGGACGCTGGTCCTGCTGCGGCACGGCGAGAGCGACTGGAACGCCAAGAACCTCTTCACCGGCTGGGTCGACGTCGACCTGACCACCAAGGGGGAGACCGAGGCGCGGCGCGGCGGCGAGCTGCTGCGCGAGCACGACCTGCTGCCGGACGTGGTGCACACGAGCCTGATGCGCCGAGCCATCCGCACCGCCGAGCTGGCGCTGAACGCCGCCGACCGGCACTGGATCGCGGTGCGCCGGTCGTGGCGGCTCAACGAACGCCACTACGGCGCCCTACAGGGCAAGGACAAGAAGCAGACCCTCGACGAGTACGGCGAGGAGCAGTTCATGCTCTGGCGCCGCTCGTACGACACGCCGCCGCCGCCGATCGACGACGCCGACGAGTGGTCGCAGGTCGGCGACCCCCGGTACGCGCTGCTGCCGACCGAGCTGATGCCGCGCACCGAGTGCCTCAAGGACGTCGTCGAACGGATGCTGCCCTACTGGTACGACTCGATCGTGCCGGACATCCTGGCCGGCCGGACGGTGCTGGTGGCCGCACACGGCAACTCGCTGCGCGCCCTGGTCAAGCACCTCGACCAGATCTCCGACGACGCGATCGCCAAGCTGAACATCCCCACCGGCATCCCGCTGCGCTACGACCTGGACGCCGACCTGCGTCCGCAGGTGCTCGGCGGGACGTACCTGGACCCGGACGCGGCGAAGGCTGCCGCCGCCGCGGTCGCCAACCAGGGCCGCTGAGCCTGGGTGTAAGGAAGGGCCCCTTTTTAACGCCTGCGGTAGAGGAAGGGCCCCTTGTTAACACTCAGTGGGCGGTTTCAAGGGGTCGTTGCAACACGTTGGCTAGTCGGTGACGGCTAGGAGCTTAGCGAGGCGCTCGGCTGGGGTGTCCCAGCCGAGCGTTTTGCGTGGGCGGCCGTTGAGTTCGGCGGCGACGGTGGCGAGGTGGTCGGGGCTGTGGACGGCCAGGTCGGTGCTTTTGGGGAAGTACTGGCGCAGCAGTCCGTAACGCTGAAGACCATCTGCCCGAAGCTTCTTCGGTCCCTGCGGCCGGCGATCCCCACGGATCTCGAACACTGCAACCCCTGATCAGGTCAGGCGTTGCAACGATCCCTAGAACCCAAGGTGTTAACAAGGGGCCCTTCCTTGCGCGCGGGGGCACGGGGTCAGGCGGACGTGGAACCGGTGATCAGGTAGACCACGTGCTCGCCCGCGTTCACCGCGTGGTCGGCGAAACGCTCGTAGAAGCGACCCAGCAGCGTCGCGTCGATGGCCGTCTCCACCCCGTACGGCCAGTCGTCGCCGAGCAGCACGCCGAACAGGCTCTTGTGCAGGTCGTCCATCGCGTCGTCGTCGCTGTCCAGTTCGGCGGCCACGTCGGCGTCCGGCTTGGCCAGCACCGAGCCGATCTTCTCGGCCATCCGGTCGGCGATCCCGGCCATGTCGGTGAAGACCGGCCGCAGCTCCGCCGGCACCGCCGGGGACGGGTGCCGGCGCAGTGCCGTCTTCGCCACGTGGTCGGCCAGGTCGCCCATCCGTTCCAGATCGGCTGCCACGTGCAACGCGGTGATCATCGCCCGCAGGTCGGAGGCGACCGGCGCCTGCCGGGCCAGCAGGTCACAGACCCGCTCTTCCACGTGCCGGTAGAGGTCGTCGATCTCGGCGTCCCGCGCGATCACCGTTTCGGCGGCCGTCCGGTCGGCGGTGAGCAGCGCCTTGGTGGCCTGCCGCATGGCCGCGCGTACCGCCTCGGCCATGTCCACCAGCAACTGGCTGACAATCTGCAGGTCGGCCCGGAACTCGTCGCGCATCGTCACTTCCTGGGGTCGGTGGCCGCCACCCCCATGGGGTACGGCAGGAGCAGGTGCGCGCCCCACGCTAGGCCGAACGGTCGGCACCAGGGTGAACGCGGATGAACGACGCTGGGCCCGCAGGTGAACTTTGCCGAAAGCGAGAGTGGTTCGTCCCCTTGTGCCCGATACCCGGGTTAACAATGACCCTACGATCGCCGGGTGGAATGGGCGGTGGCCGTCGTGGTGGCCGGAGCGCTGGTGACCGGGCTGGTCGCCGGGGCGCTGCTGTCCGGACCCGTTGACGAATGGCGGCGCCGCCGGGCGTCGGGGGGCGGCGGGCTCCTCCGTCGTGACGCAGGGAGGACGACCATTCCGGACGACCAGCAGGGGGGCCTATCCGGGCTCGGCCGTAAGACGATCGACTCGCTGCGCGCGGGCGTGGTGGTGCTCGGCCCGGACGACGTGCCGGTGCTGGTGAACCCGGCCGCTCGGGCGATGGGTCTGCTCCGTACCGGGGCGACGCCGGGGTCGATCGCGGCGCACCCGTTGATCCGTACCCTCGCCGGGCAGGTCCGCCGCACGGGCGTGCGGCGCGAGATAGAGCTGGACCTGCCCCGGGGCCGCGACAGCGGCGGCGAGAACCCGCTCGGCGTGCACCTGCGCGCGATGGGACTGGGCTCCGGCTACATCTCGATCGAGGCGGTCGACGTCACCGAGTCGCACCGTCTCGCGCGGGTACGCCGGGACTTCGTCGCGAACGTCAGCCACGAGCTGAAGACGCCGATCGGCGCGCTGCAACTGCTCGCCGAGGCGCTCGTCGACGCCACCGAACCGGCCGCCGACGGCGCGCCCGACCTGTCCGAGGACCTGGTCGCCGCGCGGCGGTTCGCCGAGCGGATCCAGCACGAGTCGACCCGGCTCGGCCGCCTCGTGCAGGAGCTGCTGGAACTGACCCGCCTCCAGGGTGCCGAACCGCAGCCCGCGCCCGAGCCGGTCTCGGTGGACTGGGTGCTCGCCGAGGTCGTCGACCGCACCCGCACCGCGGCCACCGCGCGCCGGGTGGAGATCGCCGTCGGCGGGCAGCGGGGCCTGACGGTGTACGGGAGTGACAGCCAACTCGCCACCGCTGTGGCGAACCTGGTGGAGAACGCGATCAACTACTCCGGCGAGGACACCACGGTCCGGGTGACTGTCACCGGCACCGAGGAATACGTCGAGATCGCCGTGGCCGACCAGGGCATCGGCATCGCCCCGAACGAGGTCGACCGGATCTTCGAGCGCTTCTACCGGGCCGACCAGGCACGCTCCCGGTCCACCGGCGGCACCGGCCTGGGCCTGGCCATCGTCAAACACATCGCCAGCAACCATGGCGGCCGGGTGGACGTGTCGAGCACCCTTGGTGGGGGGTCGACGTTCACCCTCCGGCTGCCCGCACGCCCCCCGGACGACCTGGAGACGACACTCGCCTCCGCTGGGATCGAGGCCGGCCCGGCCGAGCTCCGGCAGGTCTGACCACAGGAAAGGAAACACCCGTTGAGCCGCGTACTGGTGGTCGAGGACGAGGAGTCGTTCTCCGACGCCCTGTCCTACATGCTCCGCAAGGAGGGGTTCGAGGTCTCCGTCGCCGCGACGGGCCCCGCCGCCCTCACCGAGTTCGACCGGACCGGCGCCGACATCGTGCTGCTCGACCTGATGCTGCCGGAGATGTCCGGCACCGAGGTCTGCCGGCAGCTCCGCCAGCGCTCGCACGTGCCGATCATCATGGTCACCGCGCGGGACAGCGAGATCGACAAGGTGGTCGGCCTGGAGATCGGCGCCGACGACTACGTGACCAAGCCGTACTCGCCGCGTGAACTGGTCGCCCGCATCCGGGCGGTGCTGCGCCGGCAGACCGCCGAGTCGAACGAGACGGGCGCGCCGACGCTCGCCGCCGGCCCGGTTCGGATGGACATCGAACGGCACGTGGTGACGGTCGGCGGCGCCGGGGTGCAGCTTCCGCTCAAGGAGTTCGAGCTGCTGGAGCTGCTGCTGCGTAACGCCGGGCGGGTGCTCACCCGGGGTCAGCTGATCGACCGGGTCTGGGGCGCCGACTACGTGGGCGACACCAAGACGCTCGACGTGCACGTGAAGCGGCTGCGCTCCAAGATCGAGCCGGAGCCGTCCGCCCCGCGCTACATCGTCACGGTGCGAGGCTTGGGCTACAAGTTCGAGCCCTGATCCCCTTTCGCGGCCGCCCTCGGCCCTCGCTCGCCGATCTTGCACTTCGGTACCCCGAAAACCGCCTGAATGGGGCGCCGGAAGGGCTCGAACTGCAAGATCGCGCGTGTGATCGGCAGTGCGGGCGTTCTCGGCCCCGGTCAGCCCGGCCTGGGATCGCGTCGATCATGAGGTTGGCGGCGCTTGGTGTCCGGTTTGTCGCCGCTAACCTCATGATCGACCGTGTGGGGCTGGGTGGCTGCCTGCTGTGCGGTGCGGTGGTGCTGGACGGCTCTGTCGGCGTGATGTCCGATTCGGCGTTCCCCGTGGGTGTCCGGTCCCGGCGTGTGGGTGTGGTGCCGGGTCCGGGGCGTGTGGGCGTGCGTGTCCGGGTCGGGGGTGGTGGGCGGCACTCTGACGGCGGAATCGTGTGCGGGTGCCGGGCGTTGTAGACGGGTGAACGAACGAGCACCGGCTCCGCCCCTGATGGGCCGCACGGCCTGCGGGAACAGACGTGCCCGGCTGGTCGTTGACGATGGTTCCGGCGACGTGAGCCGGCCCGGGAATGACGCCGGGTCGCGGGTCGTTGGACATGCTTCCGGCGCCGCACAGAGGCACCCCCTGTGCCCCGCGAGCAGCCGAGAACCCCCAGTCTTCTTGAGCGCCTGACGGTGCCACGCGCCCATCCCCCGGGTGCGTCGACCCCCGAATGGAGCACTTGTGATGAACACGATTCTGCGGAAGAGCGTTCTGGGTATTGCTGGTCTGGCTTTCACCGGTGGTGTGTTCGCCGGTCCGGTCGCCGCCCACGCGGCCGACACCACCACCCATGCGGCCAAGCCGGTGAGTGTGAGCGTGCAGGGTGACAAGCTGATCCCGCACGGTGTGCAGGGTGAGCAGTCGCGTATCGACCTGAACGACGAGCAGACCGCGAATGTGAAGGCGATCATCGCGGCGACGAAGAAGGCCGGCATGGACGAGCGCGCCGCCGTCGTCTCGATCGCCACCGCGTTGCAGGAGTCGAAGCTGGAGAACCTGGGCCACCTGGGTGACCGCAACGACCACGACTCGCAGGGCCTGTTCCAGCAGCGCCCCTCCTCCGGTTGGGGCACCGTCGAGCAGATCACCGACCCCGAATACTCCACCACCGCCTTCCTCAAGGGCCTCAAGCAGGTCGACGGCTGGCAGGACATGCCCCTGACCAAGGCCGCCCAGACCGTCCAGGTCTCCGCCTACCCCGACCACTACGCCCAGTGGGAGCAGCAGGCCGCCGACCTCGTCGCCCAGCACTGGAACAAGTGACACCCGCAGTGAAGGCCGGCAACCCGCAGAGGGTGCCGGCCTTCACGCGTTCTCAGCGCACGACCTTGACGTTGAACAGGGGAGTGCCCAGCCGGCCGTAGAGGCGCAGCCAGATCGGCAGCAACATCTCGGTGCCCCGGGCGGTGGTGATGTCGCCCAGGTCGATCACGTCGGAGTGACCGAAGCTGGTGAGCAGGTCGACGACCACCTTCTTCGCCTCGGCATCGTCACCGGAGACGAAGACGCTGTGGTCACCGTCGGCGAGCTGCAGCGGGTGCGTCATCAGGTCGGCGGTGAGCGTGTTCAGCGCCTTCACGACCCGGGTGCGGGGAAACGCCCGCTGAATCCGCTCGCCGAGCGAGTCGTCGTTGAGCACCGACAGGGTGGGCGGAAAACCCTTGCTGAAGTCGAGCGGGTTGGCGATGTCGAGTAGGACCTTGCCGGCCAGGTTCTCCGCGCCCGCCGCGTCGAGCGCGGGGAGTGATCCGTCGCCGCTGGTCGCATTCACCACCAGGTCGGCCTCGGCTGTGGCGTCGGCGTGCCCGGCCAGGGTGACGCCAGGATGGTCGGCGGCCCAGTCGCCCCAGTCGCCGGCCCGGGTGGCGGCGACGTCCCTGGTGCCGACGACGACCTCGTGTCCCAGCTCGGCCACGCGAGCGGCGATGGCCCGTCCCACCATGCCGGTGCCCAGTATGGCGATGCGCATGTCGAATCCGTCCTTCGGTCAACGGCGCGACCACGGATGCCACGCTCAATGGGACCGAGACTAACAGACAGGTCTGTCTAGTTGAAGGGTGAGGAGACGTACCTGTCTGTAGACTTCGCCGAGCGACTGAGGAGGAACAATGGCCCGCACGCCCGCCGGCACCGCCCGGGACCGCATCCTGGACACCGCGTTCCGGCTGTTCTATGCGTACGGACCGCGGGGCGTCGGGGTGGACACGGTGATCGCCGAGTCGGGTGTCGCCAAGGCCACGCTCTACAAGCACTTCCCGCGCAAGGACGACCTGGTCCTGGCGTACCTGGACAAGGTCGACCAGGCGTGGTCCGGCGCACTGCGGGCGGCGGCCGCGGCGGCCGGCGACGACGCGCGGGCGCAGCTCGTCGGGATGTTCGACGCGCTCGGCGGGGCCTGTCGCCGCGAGGGCTACCACGGCTGTGCGTTCATCAACACCGCGGCCGAGTCAGCGGCCGGCAGCCCGGTGCACGCCCGTACCGTCGCGCACAAGAACGCGGTACGGGCCTGGGTGACCGACCTGGCCCGGCAGGCCGGGGCGGCCGAACCGGAGTCGCTCGCCCGCCAGCTCACTCTGCTGCTCGACGGTGGCCTGGCCGCCGGGGTGCTCGACGGCGACCCGGCGGTCGCCGACGCGGCGAAGCGGAGCGCCCGCGCCCTGGTCGACGCGGCGCTGCGGGAGCGTTAAAAGGGGGCCCTTCCTCTACCGGAGGCGTTAAAAAGGGGCCCTTCCTTACTCGCTTGCGGGGTGCGGGGCGATCTGACCCTGGCGCTGCCGGGCGGCGCAGAGTTCGGCCAGCTTCGCGTACGCGGGCGCGCCGATCAGCGCGGTCAGCTCCGGCCCGTACGAGACGTACATCGGCTCGGCGCCGACGTGCGCGTCGGTGGAGGACGTACACCACCAGTCGAGGTCGTGCCCGCCCGCGCCCCAGCCGCGCCTGTCGAACTCGGCCAGCGTGGAGATCAGCACCTTCGTGTTGTCCGGCCGCTTGTGCCACTCCTGGTCGCGGCGTACCGGCAACTGCCAGCAGACGTCCGGCTTGTACTCCAGCGGGTGCACCCCGTCGCGCAGTGCCTGGGCGTGCAGCGCGCAGCCGCCCCCACCGGCGAAGTCGGCGTCGTTGAGGAACACGCACGGGGCGTCCACGTCGCGGGTGGCGGTACGCCGGGCCGGCGTCTTGCCGTCGACGGTGTCGTTCTCGGTCCAGTTCTTGAACCCGCGCCGGAAGTGCTGCCACGTCTCCGGCGTCAGTCGCTTCACCGCCGCCCGGACACGCTTCTCGTCGTCGGAGTCGGTGAAGAACGCGCCATGCGAGCAGCACCCGTCGGCGGCCCGCCCGGCGACGATGCCGTGGCAGCCCTTGCCGAAGATGCACGTCCAGCGGGACAGCAGCCAGGTCAGGTCGGCGCGGACGACGTGCTTCGCGTCGGCCGGGTCGACGAACTCGATCCACTCCCGTGGGAAGTCCAGCCCGACCTCGCGGCTGCGCGGGTCCTCGGGGTCGTCCACCAGCACGTGAAGCTCGATCTGCCCTGTCACTCGGACCAGCGTACGCGCGGTGACCCCGCCCGGCCGCCGAGCCGACGAAACGTGTTGGCCCTAGGGTCTTCCCCATGCGACTGGGTGTCCTCGACGTCGGTTCCAACACGGTGCACCTGCTGGTGGTCGACGCCCACCACGGCGCGCATCCCTGGCCGGCGCACTCGGAGAAGGTGGTGCTGCGGCTGGCCGAGCAGATCGGGCCGGACGGCGCGCTCACCGACGGCGGCGCGGACGGCCTGGTCAAGGCGGTCGGCATGGCCCGGGCGGCGGCTGACGGGCTGGGCGCCGAGGATCTGCTGGCGTTCGCGACGAGTGCGGTCCGCGACGCCACGAACGCCGCCGACGTGCTGGCGCGCGTCCGCGACGAGACTGGAGTACGCCTGGAGGTGCTCTCCGGCGCGGACGAGGCGCGGATGACGTTCCTGGCGGTGCGGCGGTGGTTCGGCTGGTCCGCCGGGCGGCTGCTGGCGATGGACATCGGCGGCGGCTCGCTGGAGCTGGCCGCGGGCATCGACGAGCACCCGGATGTGGCGATCTCGCTGCCGCTCGGCGCGGGGCGGCTGAGCCGGGAGCGGCTCGCCGTGGATCCGGCCGGCACGGCGCCGCCGTCGGCCGAGGCCGTGGAGGAACTGCGGGCGTACGTGGACGCGCAGCTCGACCCGGTGGTGGAGCAGTTGACGGCGGTGGGCTGGGAGCGTCCGGTCGCCACCTCGAAGACGTTCCGCACGCTGGCCCGGCTGGCCGGGGCCGCGCCTTCGGGTGCGGGTCTGTGGGCGCGTCGCAGCCTGACCCGTACCGGCCTGCGGCAGGTGCTGGGGTTCGTGCGGCACATCCCGCCGGCCCAGCTGCCCGAGCTGGAGGGGGTCAGCGCGCAGCGGGCGCACCAGCTCCTCGCCGGCGCGGTGGTGGCGGAGGCGGTGATGCGCCGCCTCGACGTGGACTGCGTGGACATCTGCCCGTGGGCGCTGCGGGAGGGCGTCATCCTGCGCCGGCTGGATCAGCTCACGCCGATGTGACCGTACGAGCGCTCTGGGTTGCTTTGCGGTTGCTCGTCCCGATGCTCGCTGGCGGTTGGAGCTACCCTCGGAGGTGTGACTTACCGCGTTCCGGTGCTCCTGTCCACGTCCTCGGTCTTTCCCGAACGGACCGCGGCGGCGTTCCAGCTCGCCGCCGAGCTCGGCTACGACGGCATCGAGGTGATGGTCTGGACCGACCCGGTCAGCCAGGACGCGGGCGCGCTGCGCGGCCTCGCCGAGCACTACGGCGTCCCGGTGCTGTCGGTTCACGCCCCGTGCCTGCTCGTCACCCAGCGGGTGTGGAGCCCCGACCCGTGGGAGCGGCTGCGTAAGGCCGCCGAGCTGGCCGAGACGTTGGAGGCGCCCACCGTCGTGGTGCACCCGCCGTTCACCTGGCAGCGTGACTACGCGCGCACCTTCGCCGACGGGCTCGACACGATCGCCGGGCAGTTCGGCGGCCTGCACTTCGGGGTGGAGAACATGTACCCGGTGCGGATGGCGGGGCGGCAGTTCGTCCCGTACGCGCCGGGCTGGGATCCGACCGAGATCGGGTACGCCTCGTACACGCTGGATCTGTCGCACTGCGCGGCCTCGCACACCGACGCGATGGCGATGGCCGACCGGATGGGTTCCGGGCTGGCGCACGTGCACCTGGGCGACGGCACCGGCGAGGGACGCGACGAGCACCTGGTGCCCGGCCGCGGCGGGCAGCCCTGCGCGGAGATGCTGCGCTCGCTGGCCGGACGGGGGTTCACCGGCTCGGTGGCGGTGGAGGTGACGACCCGGGGCGCGAAGAGCCGCGCGGTCCGCGAGGCGGACCTGCGGGAGTCGCTGGAGTTCGCCCGGGCCAACCTGACCGCGCCGTCACCTGTCGACGTCTGACCGGCACGCGCCGCCCCGGCCGCTCGCGCACGGCTGGGGCGCCGCTTGCGGATGCGGCGGCGCGCGTCGGCCCGAGGGCCGGGGAGTGCGCCGGAGGTCAGCTCACCGGGGACAGCGGCTGCGCCGGGACGGCCTGCTCGCCGACCGCGGCGCGCTTGCGGGCCCGATGCGCCGCCACGTGGGAGCGGGTGGCGCAACGCTCGGAGCAGAACCGCCGGCAGCAGTTGGACGAGGTGTCCAGGTAGACGTTGCCGCAGCGGTCGTCGGCGCAGACTCCGAAGCGGGCGCTGCCGTACTCGCACAGCCACACCGACAGGCCCCAGACCGCGCCGGCCAGGTATTCGGAGGAGACCGACGCGCCCCGGCTGGTCACGTGCATGTGCCAGTCGGAGGAGTCGTGCCCGGAGATGCGCGGCTGCACCGGGAACGCCTCCAGCAGCGCGTTCAACTCCGCCACCGCGTCGTTGTCCCGGCCCGAGGTGCCGTACTCGAAGACGTCCCGGAGGCGCTTCTGCGCCCGCCGGAAGATCGCCAGGTCCCGTTCCGCGACCTCGTCGCGCATCCAGCCCTGCTCGTCCGAGAAGACGGCCCGCAGGCCGTCCAGGTCGTCCAGCCGGGCGTTGACGAGCTCGACCCCGGTCCGGGCGTACGCGTCGAAGTTCACGACACCAACGGTAGACGACTCAGAGCACACGCGGTGCGTCGATGTAGTGGGGCAGGAACCGCGCGTAACCGTCAGTGATGAGGCTCTCGCTCTCGCGGACCCCGGCGCCTGCCGACTCGCCGTCCACGATCCAGCTCCCGAGCACCGTCCGGTTGCCCTCGAACTGGGGCAACGCGCGGAACTCCTGGAAGCAGAAGCCCTCGTCGCCGTAGATCCCCGGGTTGGTGATCTCCGTGTCGCCGGTCACGATGCGTACCGAGCCGCCCTCGCGGCCGAGCAGCGGCTTGGCCACGTACTCGGTCATGCCGCGCGGCGAGTCCAGGTACGCGGGCAGCAGGTAGTCGTGCCCCGGGTACATCTCCCAGAGGACGGCGAGCAGCGCCTTGTTCGACAGCAGCAGCTTCCACGCCGGTTCGATCCAGGTGGTGGGGGTGCCCGGGTCGAGCGCCGGCCGCCCGTACGGCTCGGCGAGCATCCACTCCCAGGGGTAGAGCTTGAAGCAGGTGGTGATCGGCCGGTCGTCGGCGTCGACGAAGCGCCGCCCGTCCCAGCCGACCCGCTGGATCGGCATGAGCGTCACGTCCAGCCCGGCCTGGCGGGCCGTCTCGGCCAGGTAGCCGGCGGTGATCTGGTCCTCGCCCGACTCCTCCTCGGAGGACCAGAGCACGTGCGCCCGCGGCTCGTGCAGCCCGGCGCCGATCTTGGCCCAGGCGCCGACCAGCCGTTCGTGCAGGCTGTTCCACTGGTCCGCGTCCGGGCGGGTGTGCTCCAGCCAGTACCACTGCACGATGCTCGCCTCGACCAGCGCGGTCGGGGTGTCGGCGTTGTACTCCAGCATCTTCGGCGGCCCGCTGCCGTCGTACCAGAGGTCGAACCGGCCGTAGAGCGTCGGCGGGGACTCCCGCAGCGAACGGGCGACCGCCTCGGCGGCCCACTCGGGGATGCCGAACTCGGCGTACCGGCGGCGGGCCACCACGTGCTCGGCGGCGGCCACCGACATCCGGTGCAGCTCCTCCGTGGCCTCCTCCAGCCGGAGCACCTCGTCGAGCGTGAACGAGTACGCGGCCGTCTCGTCCCAGTACGACATGATCTCGCCGTCGGGCAGCTCGGTGTCCACGTACACCAGGCCCTGGGCCCGGATGGTCTCGTCCCAGCCGGGGCGCGGCGTGCTCGCCTCGCGGCGCACGTCAGCCGCCGCAGGAGGCGAGGTGGGTGCCGAACCCACCGCGCTCGGGCAGCGCGGCGGTCGGGGCCGGTTCGCCGCGCGCGGCGGTGGCCGGCGCGGGCACGAGCAGGGCCACGGCGACGGTGTCTCCGCCTCCGCCGGCCGGCCCGAGCGCGCAGTCGTCATCGTCGTCGTCGTAACCGTTGTTGCAGCCGGAGAGCGCGAGGGCCAGCGCGGTCAGCGCGCCGAGCTGCACGGAGGCCGAGCGGAGCCGGCGCCGGGGGTGTCGTCGATCCACGTGAACGTTGTAGCCGATCCCCGCCAGCCGGGGGTGCCCGGGCCGGGCCGGAGGACGGGAGGGGCGGGCCTCGGACGCACCCGGCGGGGGCCCGGTGGTGAGCGTTACGCTCGGCTCATGCTCCGTTCCGTCATCCTCGCCGCCTCCCGGTCTTCCCAGGTGGAGCGGCTCGTCGCGACGGCCCCGTTCACCCGGGACGTCGTCCGCCGGTTCGTCGCCGGCGCCGCCACCGACGACGCGCTGCGCGCAACCCGCGAGCTGGTCGCCGACGGCCAAGCGGTCACCCTCGACTACCTGGGCGAGGACACCACCACCCCGGAGCAGGCGAACGCCACCCGGGACGAGTACCTCACGCTGCTGAGCCGCCTCGCCGCCGCCGGGCTCACCCCGGCCGCCGAGGTCAGCGTGAAGCTGTCCGCGCTGGGCCAGATGTTCGACGAGCAGCTCGCGTACGACAACGCGCGGGCGATCTGCGCGGCGGCCGACGCGGCGGGCACCACCGTCACGCTCGACATGGAGGACCACACCACCACCGACTCGACGCTGGACATCCTGGCGAAGCTGCGCAAGGACCACCCGGGTACGGGCGCGGTGCTCCAGGCGTACCTGCGGCGGACCGAGTCGGACTGCCGGGAGCTGGCCTCGGCCGGGTCGCGGGTGCGGCTGTGCAAGGGCGCGTACAAGGAGCCGGAGTCGGTGGCGTACCAGTCCGCCCGCGAGGTGGACAAGTCGTACGTGCGCTGCATGAACGTGCTGATGTCCGGCGACGGCTACCCGATGCTCGCCACGCACGACCCGCGCCTGATCGCGATCGGCGAGGACCGGGCGCGCTGGTTCGACCGCGACCCGGGCCGGTTCGAGTTCCAGATGCTCTACGGCATCCGCCCGGAGGAGCAGCAGCGCCTGGTCGGCGAGGGTTACACGGTGCGGACGTACGTCCCCTACGGCGACCAGTGGTACGGCTACCTGATGCGGCGGCTCGCGGAGCGCCCGGCCAACCTGGCGTTCTTCGGCCGCGCGGTGCTGTCGAAGAAGTGAGTCAGTCGTTCGACCAGGCCCGGGTGCACAGCACGAGGCGGTAGCCGTCCGGGTCGGCGAACGTGACACCCCACCTGTCCCAGTACGGGCCGGCGGAGACCCTGGTCCCGCCGGCCCGTTCCAGTCTCGGGACCAGTTCGTCGTCGGCCGGGCCGTCGAGGTAGAGCACGAACAGGTCGTCTCCGGTGGGACGCGGCTCCTCCGTGAGCGTCGCGCCGCCGACCAGCTCCAGGTGCCAGCCGGCCCCGGGCAGGCCGAGCATCACCAGGTCGTGCTCGTCCGCGTGGCCGCCCTCGCTCCGGTAGAGCACGTCCAGGCCCAGCCCCTGCGTCCAGAACCGTTCGGCGGCGGCGAGGTCACGGCTCGGGCGGGCGAGGCGGACGTGCGAGTCGGCGGTGATCGGCATGCCCGGGATCGTGCGACCTCACCTCGGGTTGAGGTCAAGCTTGACGGACTTGGCTAATGACATTAGCTTTAAGGCTATGATGGTTAGCCAGGTGGCACGGGACGGCGGCACGATTGCCTACGAGGTGCACGGGTCGGGGCCGCTCGTGGTCCTCGCGCACGGCATGGGGGAGAACCGGGCCGCCTTCCGGCACCTGACGCCCCGGCTGGTCGCGGCCGGCTACCGGGTCGCCGCTGTCGACGTCCGGGGGCACGGCGACTCCAGCCCGCACTGGCCCACGTACGCCCCCGAGCACGTCGGCGGCGACCTGCTCGCCGTGGTGCGGGCGCTCGGCGGCGAGCCCGCCACCCTGGTCGGCAGTTCGTCCAGCGCCGCCGCGATCGTCTTCGCCGCCGCCGAGGCGCCCGACCTGGTCAGCGGCATCGTGCAGGTCAGCCCGTTCGTCGGCACGCCCAAGCCGAACCCGCTGATGCGGGTGGCGCAGGCGGCGGTGCTGCGCAGCCCTCGGCTGTTCGGGCTGTTCCACCGCACGCTGTTCCCCTGCGGGCGGCCGGCGGACGACGCCGCGTACCGCAAGGAGCTCGTCGCCAAGCTGCGCGGCCGGATGGCCGCGGTGCGCGGCGTGATCGCCCCGGCCGACCCGCACTGGACCGCCCGGGCGCCCGAGGTGCGCCGGCCGGTGCTGGTGCTGATGGGCACGAAGGACCCGGACTTCCCCGACCCGGGCGCCGAGGCGCGCGCCGCGCGCCGGCTGTTCGCCGTGGCCGAGGCCCGGATGGTCGCCGACTCCGGGCACTACCCGCACGCCGACCAGCCCGACGCCACCGCCACCGACCTGGTCGAGTTCCTGGCGGTGACCGCGCGTGCCTAGGGCCGGTCTGACCCCGGCGACTGTCGTGCGAGAGGCCGCCGCGCTCGCCGACGAGGTCGGCTACGAGAAGCTGACCCTGGCCGCGCTCGCCGCCCGGCTCGGCGTCGCGCTGCCGAGCCTCTACAAGCACGTCCGGGGCGCGGACGCGCTGCACCAGAAGCTCGCCGTGCTCGCCACCGCCGAGATCGCCGACGTGCTCACGGCCGCCGCCGCGGGTCGCTCCGGCGGCGACGCGTTGCGCGCCGTCGCCGCCGCCTACCGGGAGTACGCGCGGCGGCACCCCGGCCGCTACCCGGCCGCCCAGCGGGCACCCGACCCGGCCGACGCCGACCACCTGGTCGCCGGGCAGCGCGCGGTCGGCGCGGTCCGCGCCATCCTGCTCGGGTACGGCCTCGACGGCGACGCCGCCACCGACGCCATCCGGATGTTCCGGGCCGCCGTGCACGGGTTCGTCGCGCTGGAGGCGGCGGGCGGATTCGGGCTGCCCCGCGACACCGACCGTTCCTTCGGCGAGATGATCGCCGGCCTGGACCGCGCCTACCTCTCCTGGGAGAACCGATGAAGGCCCTGCTGCTCGGCGTGATCTTCCTGCTGGAACTGGCCCTGCTGGGCTCAGCCGGATACTGGGGCTTCACGCTCGGTGCCGGCTGGCCGGTACGCCTGCTGGCCGGGCTCGGCACGCCGCTGGTGATCGCCGTGGTGTGGGGCCTGTTCTGCTCGCCGCGTGCCGCCGTGACGCTGCCCGACCCGGCCAAGCTCGCCGTCCAGGCCGCCGGCTTCCTGACCGGCGGCGTCCTGCTCGCCCTGGCCGGCCACGCGGTGCCCGGAGTGGCCCTGGTGGCCCTCTGGGCAGCCGACAAGGCGGCGTTGACGCTGACCGGCACCCCGATCTGAGTGAGCGTTTGAGAAGCCGGTTCAGGTGCTGGTTGCCTGGGCCGGTTTCGTGTTGCGGGCCAGGCGGGTGACCATGACGTGGATCATGGCCC
>NZ_JANCLW010000001.1:6063422-6100630 GCF_033433935.1 Micromonospora sp. BRA006-A | reverse complement strand
AAACGGTTGGCTCGACACCACCGGACCTACCGAGGGCCTTCCCTCACCTCCAACACGACACGCCGCCCAACCCCACCACTTCTCAAACGCTCACTGAGAGATCTTGGTACGGACCGGCCCCTATTAGGGCGCTTTCGTACCAAGATCTCGGGGCGAGGCGGAACACGGCGGGACTCTTTCCCGGAACGCCCGATTGGTCGTACCCTTCGCCGGTGACCGACGGCGACGAGCAGCCTCCCGGCCGGACGGCGGACAGCGACGAGCCTCGCCCCACCGTCGACGCCACCGGCAAGGCGAGCACCGCCGACACGAGCACCGCCGACACGAGCGCCACCGACGTCAGCGCCGACGCCGACGCGAGCGCTGCCAACCTCAGCGCTGCCGCCGACGCCCGCGCTGACGACACCCGCGCCGAGAACGCCGCCACTCCCGCCGCCGTCGACACCATCGCACCGGCACCGGCACCGGCACCGGCATCCGTACCGGACGCGGCGTCGTTGCCGTACCCCGTACCCCTGGCGCAGCCGGACCCGGCGCGGACGCGGACGGTGCGGCAACGGCGGCGGTGGCTGCTCTGGACCGCGCTCGGACTCGCGCTCGGCCTGGTGGCGGGCGCGGTGCCCGGCGTACTCCTGCGGGAGCCGGCGCCCGACGCGGCCGGGCGGCCGGCCGCGAGGGACGACCCGGGCACGGCGGCGCAGCGGCGGCTCGGCGAGCGGATGCTCGCGCTGCTGGACCGGCAGGCCGTCGCGCTGGTCGGCGCGGACCGGACCGGCTTCCTCGCGGTCGCCGAGCCGGCGGCCCGGCCGGCGCTGAGCCGCCGGTACGCGGCACTGCGGGCGCTGCGGGTCACCGTGTGGCGGCCGACGGCCGACGGGGTGCCGGAGGCCGTCGAGGGGCGGCCGGGGGAGTGGCGGCATACGGTGACTGTGGGCTACTGCTTCGTGGTGCCGGACTGTGCGCCGAGCACTGTGGAGCTGGGCGCGCGTTGGCGGCTGGCGGGGGAGGAACCCCGGCTGACCGCGCTGGAACCGTCCGAGGCGGACCCGGCCGGTGTACGGCCGTGGCAAACGAACGACCTGGTCGTGACGGTCGGCAAGCGGGTGGTGGTGGCCACCACGGCGGCCCAGCGGCGCAAGCTGCCCGGCCTGCTCGCCCAGGCGGAGACCGCGGCCCGGGCCGCGGACCGGTACGCGATCGGCGGCCGGCCGCCGGACCGGTATCTCGTCTACTACGCCGGGAAGGGGGAGTGGCAGCGCTGGTACGGCGGCGGGCGGCCGAAGTGGACGGCCGGTTACGCCGTGGGTGTCGGCGGCGGGCGTCACGACGTCGTGCTGAACGCCCAGATCGTCACCCCGGCCGGCCTCGACGACCTGCTCCGGCACGAGCTGACCCACGCCGCCTCGCTGCCCGACCGGGGCTACGCCGACCGCGCGGACTGGTGGCTGGTGGAGGGGCTGGCCGAGTACGCCGGTGCCGACGGCCAGCCCGTGCACCGCTACGACGGCCTGACCGAGGTGCGGGACCTGCTGCGCGGCGGCTGGTCCGGGCGGCTGGACGAGGTGGCGCCGGCCGACGACGCGAGCGACGACCGGGTCGGCGGCGCGTACGGCGTCGGCTACCTGGCCGTACGCCATCTGGTCGACAGGTACGGCGAGCAGCGGATGCTGGACTTCTACTGGGCCGTGGTGCACCAGGGCCGGACCCCGGAGCAGGCCGCCGACGAGGTGTTCGGCGACACGTGGTCGATGCTGCACGACGACTGCGTGGCCTACGTGCGGGCCGTCGTCGGCTGAACGTCGACACCTGTCGACGGGTCGTAGCATGGGCCGGGTGGCCCGCACTCCCTCGCCGCGGCTGCCCGCGGCCCGCCGCCCCCGTCTCGTCACCGCGGTGCTCGCCGTCGTCGCGCTGACCGGCACGACCGCCGCGTCCTGCGGCGACGACGCCCCTGCGGTGACAGTCGCCGAGGTGGGCCGCGCGCCGGTGAGCGAGGTGATCGACGCCCCGGCCACAGTCACCGCGCGGGCCGCCGCCACGCTCACCGCACCCGCCGACGGCACGCTCGCCCGCCTGCGGGTCCAGCCGGGGCAGCGGGTGACCCGGGGGCAGGTACTCGCGGTGATCGACTCGCCGTCGGCCCGGGACCGCCTGGCGAAGGCGCGGGACGCGTTGCGCGCGGCGAAGCGGGCCGGGCGGGGCACCGGCACCGGCGACCTGGACGGCAGCCGGCGCGGCACGGACCGGGCCGCCGACGAGGCGTTCGCCGCCGCCCGCGCTGCCGCCGGCAAGGTCGGCGACCCGCGGGTACGCGCCGCGCTGCTGCTCCAGGTCCAGTCGGCACAGCGGCAGTACGAGTCGGCCGCCCGCGCCGCCGACCGGGCCGTGGCCCAGGTGCAGCGCGGCGTCGCCGGCCTGAACAGCGCCGTCGGCGCGCTGTCGGCCGCGCAACGACTCCAGGCCCAGCAGGCGTACGACCTGGCGAAGGCGACAGTGGACGCGCTGACGTTGCGCGCACCGATCGCCGGTGTGGTGCAGCCGGGCGGCACCCGGTCGGCGGCACCGGCCGACCTGGCCGGGCTGCTCGGTGCGGCGGGTGGCGCCGGGGTGCCCGGTCTCGACCCGTCGGCGCTGAGTGGTGGCGGTCAGGGCGGCCCGCCTCCGGGGGTGGACGACGCGATCCCGGCCGGTGGCCGGGTCACCGCCGGCACGCCGGTACTCACTGTGGTGGACATCGGCCGGCTCGGCCTGCTCGCCGAGGTGGACGAGACCGACGTGCTGCTGGTCCGGGCCGGGGTGCCCGCGTCGGTGGAGCTGGACGCGGTGACCGGCGCGACGTACGACGCCACGGTGCGGTCGGTGGACGTGCTGCCGACCAGCTCGGCGCGGGGCGGCGTCACCTACCGGGTCCGGCTCGACCTCGGTGCCGGACGGATGGGTGAGGCCGAGACGGCCCCGGCGCCCCGGCCGGGCATGAACGCGGTGGTGCGGCTGCGGGTGCGGGAGGCCGCCGACGCGGTGGCGGTGCCGGCGTCGGCGGTGTTCTCCACCGACGGGCGGGACGCGGTCTGGGTGCTGCGCGACGGCCGGGCCGACCGGGTGCCGGTGACGGTGGGCGTGCAGGGGCAGGACCTGGTGCAGATCGTCGACGGCGTACGGGCCGGTGACCGGGTGGTGGTGCGCGGCGCCGACCAGGTGCGCGACGGCCAGGAACTGCGGTGACCGTACCGGCGGTCGAGGCGGTCGACGTCTGGCGCACGTACGAGCTGGACGGCGTCTCGGTGTCCGCGCTGCGCGGGGTGTCGCTCACCATCGACCAGGGCGAGTACGTGGCGGTGATCGGCCCGTCCGGCTCGGGCAAGTCGACGCTCATGCACCTGCTCGGCGGGCTGGACCGGCCCAGCGGCGGCCGGCTGGTGATCGGCGGGCGGGACGTGACCACGATGACCGCGCCGGAGCTGGCGACGCTGCGCAACGAGACCATCGGCTTCGTGTTCCAGGCGTTCCACCTGCTGGCCCGTACGTCGGCAGTGGACAACGTGGCGTTGCCGCTCGTCTACCGGGGTGTCGGGGCGCGGCAGCGGCGGGAGCGGGCGGCGGCGATGCTGGGCCGGGTCGGGCTCGGCCACCGGCTGCACCACCGGCCCAACCAGCTCTCCGGCGGCGAGCAGCAGCGGGTGGCGATCGCCCGGGCGCTTGTGACCGAACCGGCGGTGCTGCTCGCCGACGAGCCGACCGGCAACCTGGACAGCGCCACCGGCGAGGCGGTGCTGGAACTGCTGGAGCAGTTGAACGCCGAGTCCGGGGTGGCGCTGGTGATGGTGACCCACGACCAGGAGGTGGCCGCCCGGGCACACCGGCGCATCGCGGTACGGGACGGACTCATCCGGTCCGACAGCCTTCATGATCGACCGCCGTCGGACGGCTCCGGCGTACCTGCGACACTGGACCCCGCTCCCAGCGCGGAGCCCCGGTCCGCGTCCGGAAGCGGCCCGGGGCACCCGCCCGGTGGCCCCGGTGGCGCCACCGGGGCCACCGGGCGCCTTCCGCGAGGCGGGGGCGACGCCGGATGAGGCTGGCCGAGGCGTGGCGGGTGGCGTCGGACGCGCTGCGGGCCAACCGGATGCGCAGCCTGCTGACCATGCTCGGGGTGATCATCGGGGTGGCCTCGGTGGTGATCCTGGTGGCCATCGGCACCGGCACGAAACAGCAGGTCGAGCAGCAGGTCGAAGGGCTCGGCTCGAACCTGCTGCTGGTGGTGCCGGGCCGGATCGAGGTGGGCAACGCGCCTGTGGTCTCGCCGCTGGACCTCAGCGACGCGGACGCGGTCTCCCGGGTGGTCGGCGACCCCGGCCGGGTCGCCGTCACGGTGGCCTCCGGCGCGACCGCCCGGGCCGGCAACCGGTCCGACTTCACCACCGTGCAGGGCGTCCTGGAGACCACCCCGTCGGTGTTCACCAGGTCGCTGTCGCGGGGCCGCTACCTCACCGGGGCGGACGTGGACACCAGCCGCCGGGTGGCGGTGCTCGGCGACTCGGTGGCCCGGGCGCTCTTCCCCGACCGTGACCCGCTCGGCCAGCAGGTCACGCTGGCCGGCGTCCGGTTCCGGGTGATCGGCGTCTTCGCCCCGCTCGGGCAGAGCCTCGGCGTGGACCGGGACGACGAGGTGCACGTACCGGTGACGGCGGCGCAACGGCTGTGGGGCACCCAGCGCATCGACGGCATCGCGGTGAAGGCGCCGGACCGGGAGCGGATCGACGAACTCGGTGACCGGATCGTCGCGGAGCTGTCCCGCCGGCACCCGGACACCGAGTTCAGCGCCGTCACCCAACGGCAGATCCTCGGCGTGCTCGGCGACATCCTTGGCGTGCTCACCGGCGTACTGGCCGCCATCGCGGGCATCTCGCTGCTTGTCGGCGGCGTCGGCGTCTCCAACATCATGCTCGTCTCGGTACGCGAGCGGACCCGCGAGATCGGCCTGCGCAAGGCGGTCGGCGCCCGCCCTCGCGACATCGGCGTGCAGTTCCTGCTGGAGGCGGTGCTGCTCACCTCGGTGGGCGGCCTGACCGGGATGGCGCTGGGCGTGGGCACCGCGCTGCTCGTGGACGCGTTCTCGCCGATCCCGGCGGCGATCACGTGGTGGTCACTGGCGCTGGCGTTCGGCGTCTCCGCGGCGGTCGGCATCGTCTTCGGCGTGGTGCCGGCGCAGCGGGCCGGACGGCTCGACCCGGTGGTGGCGCTGCGCGCCGAGTAGACGGCGGTCGCCCGGATCGGACGAGACACCCGTCCGGGCGAAAAAGCCCTGGTGGACATCGGGTGAACGGCTGTCCCGCCATGATCAAAGGGTGGAAGGGATCGCGCAGGTCACAGCCGTCCCGCTACCGTACTGGTTACACGCGCGTCGCTCGTCGAGGCGGGAACACCTGCCCGGTGACACGCGCCGGGCACGGGAATGGGTCGGTGAGCCATGGCCGGGTCGCAGTCCGACGCACGGCTGTCGGATGTCAGGTTCCTGACCGTCGCCGAGGTGGCGACGGTCATGCGGGTCTCCAAGATGACCGTCTACCGCCTCGTGCACAGCGGTGAGCTGACCGCGGTACGGGTCGGCCGGTCGTTCCGGGTGCCCGAGCACGCCGTGCACGAATACCTCCGGGGCGCCTTCCAGGAGTCCGCCTGAGCCCTCGGCGCACCGGTCCGCCGAGTGCGACGAAAAGGGGCATCGACGGGGGCGCGTTGGTCCTGCTGACGCACTCCGGTTAGGCTGGGCCACGACCGTGACCGCTCTCTGGTGTGCCCTGCCCACCACGCTGGTCCGGTCCGTTGTCCGCAAGCGGTCACGGCGCCACCCGTGGTGGTGCCGTCCGGTCCGCCCCGCACGTTGCATCGAAAGGCTGTCGTATGGGCTCGGTGGTCAAGAAGCGCCGCAAGCGCATGGCTAAGAAGAAGCACCGCAAGCTGCTGCGCAAGACCCGCGTCCAGCGTCGCCGTCTCGGCAAGTGACCGGGGCCGGGCAGCAGCCCGGCACCGGCACCACTTGCCAACTGTCGACCCTCGGAGGCTCAGGTGATCAGGCCGCGGACGTCCCGGCTCGATCCCGCCTGCCGCGCTAGGCGCACGACATGACCCCCGGTGACACCTCCGGTGCCCCGGGGGTCGTCGTCGTCACCGGGGTCGGCCGCTGGCTCGGCGCCCACGTGGCCGCCCGGCTCGCCACCGACGAGCGGATCGAACGCGTCATCGGGGTCGACCCGGCACCGCCCAACCCCGAGCTGACCGACCTGCTCTCCGACGTCGAACGCATCCGCCTGGACCTCGACTCGCTCGGCGGCCTCCTGCACGACCTCGACGTCGACACCGTGGTGCACCTGGCGCTCGTCACCGCCCCCGACCCGCAGCAGGGCGGCCGGGCGGGGATGAAGGAACAGAACGTCATCGGCACCATGCAGCTGCTCGCCGCCGCGCAACGCGCGCCCCGGCTGCGCAAGCTCGTGGTCCGCTCGTCCACCGCCGCGTACGGGGTGTCGTTCCGCGATCCGGCCGTCTTCACCGAGGAGACCGAGCCGCGCGAGGTGCCGCGCGGCGGTTTCGGCCGCGACATCCTCGACATCGAGGGGTACGTCCGCGGGTTCCGCCGCCGTAGGCCCGACGTCACCGCGACGGTGCTGCGCTTCGCCCCGTTCATCGGGTACGCCGCCGACACCACGCTCACCCGCTACTTCTCCCAGCCCGTGGTGCCCACCGTCTTCGGCCGTGATCCGCGCCTGCAGTTCGTGCACTTCGACGACGCGCTGGAGGTGCTGCACCGGTCCGTCGCCGAGGACCACCCGGGCACGTACAACGTCGCCGGGCCGGGGGTGCTGTCGCTGTCGCAGGCGATCCGCCGGGCCGGCCGGGTGGCGGTGCCGGTGCTGGAACCGGGCCTGGCCGGGGTGGCCGCGATCGCCCGCAGTCTGGGCTTCGGCCGGTACGGCTTGGATCAGGTGGACCTCTTCGTGCACGGTCGGGTGGTGGACACCAGCCGACTGGAGCGGGAGTACGGCTTCACGCCCCGCTCGACCGCCGCCGCGTTCGAGGACTTCATCCGCGCCCACCACGGCGGCGTCGTGGTCACCCGCGATCAGCTCGCCGCCGCCGAGCAGTTGGTGCTGGAGAGCATCAGGCAGGTCCGCTCGACCGTACGGGAGCGTTCGTGAGCAGCCCCGACGAGCGGCGTGACGGGCGCTTCGACGTACCGCTGGGTGTGCCGGATCCGGGCGCGGAGCCGGCGCGGCGCAACGGGCACCGCCGGGTGACCGCGCCGTCCGCCCGCCCGGCGGCGCCGCCGGACGAGCCGGACACCTCCGCCGACGAGCCGGGCGCGGGCGTTCCGGGCCCGGCCACGCCGCACCAGCCGGCGAAGAAGACGGTCGCCAAGAAGGCCGTCGCCAAGAAGGCCGTCGCCAAGAAGGCGGTGGCGAAGAAGGCAGTGGCTGAGCCGACGGCCGGGAGCGAGCCGGCCGGTGAGACGCCGAACGGTCCGGCGGTGGCCGACCGGCCGGGGGACCACTGGGACCGCAAGGTGGCCCAAGGGCTGGCGTTCCTGCGGCGGCGGCTCGCCGGTGACTACGAGGTCGACGAGTTCGGCTTCGACCCCGACCTGACCGACGCGGTGGTCCACCCGCTGGTCCGGCTGCTCTACCGGGACTGGTTCCGCACCGAGGTCAGCGGCATCGAGCACGTACCGGACGAGGGCGCCGGTCTCGTCGTCGGCAACCACTCCGGCACCGTGGCGCTCGACGCGCTGATCCTCTCCACCGTGCTGCACGACCGGCACCCGGCGCACCGCTACCTGCGGCTGCTCGGCGCCGACCTGGTCTTCCGGATGCCCGTCGTCTCCGAGATCGCCCGCAAGACCGGCGGCACCGTCGCCTGCAACCCGGACGCGGAGCGGCTGCTCGGCAACGGGGAACTGGTGGGCGTGTTCCCGGAGGGCTTCAAGGGCGTCGGCAAGCTCTACGCCGACCGCTACAAGCTCCAGCGCTTCGGGCGGGGCGGGTTCGTCTCCGCCGCGCTGCGTACCGGGACGCCGATCGTGCCGGTCGCGATCGTCGGCGGCGAGGAGATCTATCCGATGCTCGCCGACATCAAGCCTCTGGCCCGGCTGCTCAAACTGCCGTACTTCCCGGTCACGCCGACGTTTCCCTGGCTGGGGCCGCTGGGCATGGTGCCGCTGCCGAGCAAGTGGCTGATCGAGTTCTGCCCGCCGATCCCGACCGCCCACCTGCGTGACGCGGCTGATGATCCGCTGGTGGTGTTCAACCTCGCCGACCAGGTGCGGGAGACGATCCAGCAGACGCTGCACAAGCTGCTCGAACGCCGGCCGGACCCGTTCGGCCCCTGAGCCGGTTCAGGCCTCGCGGTGGCGGCGCCGGTGCAGCGCCAGGCCGGCGGTGACCGCGCCGGCGAGCAGCCCGGCCGCCGCGGTGGAGGGCACGGCGATGCGTACGGCCCGCCGCCCGGTGCGGAAGTCGCGCACGTCCCAGCCCCGCTCGCGGGCCTGCCGCAGCAGCGCCGGATCGGGGTTGACGGCCACCGCCCGGCCGACCGCGCAGAGCATCGGCAGGTCGTTCGCCGAGTCGCTGTAGGCGGCGCACCGGGCCAGGTCCAGCCCCTCCACGGCGGCGAGCTGGGTGACCGCCTCGGCCTTCGCCGGCCCGTGCATCAGGTCACCGACCAGCCGCCCGGTGTACGCGCCGTCGACCACCTCGGCCACCGTGCCGATCGCGCCGGTCAGGCCGAGCCGGGTCGCGATCACCCGGCCGATCTCCACCGGTGCGGCGCTGACCAGCCAGACCCGCTCGCCCGCGTCGAGGTGACGCTGCGCCAGGCGACGGGTGCCGGCCCAGATGCGCGGCGCCATCAGCTCGTCGAAGATCTCGTCGGCGAGGCGTTCCATGTCGTCGACCCGCCAGCCCTGAACGAAGGCCAGCGCGGCCTCCTTGGCCTGCGACATGTCGCCCGCGTGCTCGGTGGCGAGCAGCCGGAACCGTGCCTGCTGCCAGGCGAACCGGGCCAGGTCGCCGGTGGTGAAGTACTTCCGGGCGGCCAGCCCGCGGGCGAACCAGTAGATCGACGCGCCCTGCATCATCGTGTTGTCGACGTCGAAGAACGCGGCGGCGGTGGGGTCGGGCGTGACTGTGGTCGCCGGCGCCGAGGGGGTCTCCGACCAGCCCGCGGTGTGCCCGTGCGCGTCGGTGCTGACGGTCACCTTCCGGCTCCCGGCCACGGCGACCTCCCTGCCTCGACGACGCGTACGTGCTCCGAGTCGAGCGTATCCGGCACGGTGTGACGGCCGGGTGTCCGCCGGGAGAAGTGTGGCGCGGTAGGCGTCGACCGCTCAGCGGGCGGCCGGGCACGTGGACGGCGCGGGCCCGAGCATGTCGCTGGCCTGCGGCGCGGGCAGCCCGCAGGCGATCGCCTCGCGGAGCGCGTCGGCGCGCTTGCCGGCCGCGTCGAGCAGGGACAGCGAGCGCCGGGTGCGCTCCCGGTCGGCGTGGTCGGGCCGGTCGAGCAGGCCGCTGACCACCCGGCGCTGGCCGGCGAGGAAGGTGTCCACCGCGTCCAGCGCCGCCGGGTCGGAGCGCTGCGCGGCGACGGTGGTCAGCAGGCGTACGCCCTGGCGGGTGTCCGCGTCCATGTCGTCCAGGACGGCGCTGAAGCCGAGCCGGTCGTCGCGCACCGAGGCGGCCTCGTCGAGGCGGGTACGGGCGAAGTCGAGGAAGAGCTGCCCGCGGCTGATGTCCGAGCTGGCGAGCGCGAGCTGGGCGCGTTCGGTGGAGCGCTTCATGCCGTACAGGGCGTCACCGGGCAGCGCGTTCTCGCTGGCGGCGGAGATGCCGGAGAGGGCGATCGCCCCGGCGGCCACGCCGACCAGGATCGCGCCCCGGGCCCGCGCCCGGCGGCCGGTGATGGCGGGGAGCAGCGCGCCGCGTACGCCGGAGGTGCCGGTCTTGTCCGGAGCGCCGACGCCCTCACGTTCGGCGGTGGCCACGAGCATCGCCCGCAGGCCGGTACGGAACTCGGCGTCCACCTCGACGTCGGGCCGCTCGGCGGTGATCCGGCGGCTCACCTCGACGAGCGCGGTGAGTTCACCGTCCGCCTTGGACCGGACGTGGTGCCGGCGTCCGCCGTTTGCCTCGTCGAGGAGTTGCGCGAAGCGCTCGGCTCGCCGACGGGAGAAGAGGTCGCTGTCCACCGCGGCACCCCCTCTCGCTGGTCACGGCCGGGCGGCCGTCGTCGTCACCAGCGACCGGTGGCAGCGTGTGGCCCAGGGCCGACCGGGACGGCCGACCTGACCCGCCGGACCGGGTGGCCCGGGGGACGCCGGGACAACCACTGGTCGCACCCGGAGAAACGGACCGCGCCGGTCGCCGGTTACGGCTGGGGCGGCGGCGAAATCACCGGGAGTGAGGGGCGGGGTGGGGTACGTCGGGCATGCGACACCGCCCGGCGAGCGTGCGCCGGCCGGGTCGGACCGATCAGGAGTGGAAGCCGTCGGGCAGCAGCCGGGCCAGCGCCCGGACGGCCCGGTACTGCAGAGCCTTGATGGCGCCCTCGTTCTTACCCATGGCGCGGGCCGTCTCGGCCACCGAGAAGCCCTGGAGGAACCGCAGCACGATGCACTCCTGCTGCTCCGGGTTGAGCTGCTTGACGGCGGTGAGGAGGGCGACGTTCGTGATGTGTTCCACCACCGCGGCCTCGGGGCTGCCCTCGGGCCCGCGGTCCTCCCGGTCGGCGTCCAGGACGTCACCGGTGGTGACCTCCAGCCGGTAGCGCCCGGACTTGAAGTGGTCGGCGACCAGGTTGCGGGCGATGGTGACCAGCCAGGCGCCGAGGTCGCGTCCCTGCCAGGTGAAGCTGCCGATCCGCTTGAGTGCCCGCAGGAACGTGTCGGAGGTGAGGTCCTCGGCGAGCTGGCGGTTGCCGACGCGGAAGTAGACGAACCGGAAGACGGTGTCGACGTACCTGTCGTAGATCAGCCCGAACGCCTCGGACTCGCCCGCCTGCGCGCGCTCGACAAGCGTCCACACCTCGGTGGCCGGGTCGGACGGGTCGGGGCGGCTGGGGAAGCCGGTGGCGGGCGCGGCGGCCGGTACGGCGGGCAGGACCGCGGTGTCACCGGTGGTCACCGCCGGCAGGATCGCGGTCTCGGCGGCGGACGGCTCGGTCCCGGTCGCCGCGTCGCCGCGTCGCGCCTGGGCCGGCATCGTCGGGCGGGCCGGGCTGCCCAGGCGGCCGGTCGCGGGCTTCGCGTTGCCGCCCGGGGTCGCGGTGCGTGGCGGTGCCTCGTTCGTGTGGTGCGCGCGGCTGCGTACGCGCCGCCCGTCACCGCGTACCGCGAGCTGGCCGTCGGCGCTCCGCGGGCCGGGGTCCGCGCGCTCGTTGAGCGGGTTGCGCTGGGCCGGGCCGGTGACGCCGGCCGGTCGTTCGGCGTAACCGAAGGTGGTCACCGCGCCTCCCCAGGCTTGGCGGACAATGACCGCGCCGGAGGACCGGGTAACACCCGGTCGGGCACGGCCGGGTCGGGACGTGCCGACGGGCGGCAGATCCCCTTGAGGTGCTGGTCCAATGCGCTCACGGGCACGGGGGCCTCCTCGGGCTGAGGGGTGTCGACTCACGGCAAATGGGGTGAGCCGACCCGAGTGATGATAGGGCCAACGTCACCCACGCGTGGCAAGTCCGTTACACAGAGCGGAAGTATTTCCCGCCAGGTCGCACACATGGCGGACCGGTTGTCCGTCGCGTGTGGTTGACTTTCGCGCCGGAACCTGGTCCGCAGTGGAAAGTCCTGGTCGGAGCCGATTTTCTCTTCGCTCGGCGTGTCGCGGGAGCGGTGCGGCCGGGTCGCTTCCGGCTGTCCGCCCGGGCACCGGTGGAGATCCTCATCCCGTGGCTAGGAATCCCACCGTACGGCAATTGCAGTCCCGTGCGGCGGACCCGGCGCCGTGTTCGGGCATGGCCTGTCGGACACCGCTGTGCCAGACTCAGCCACCGTGCAGGACGCCGCTGAAAGCTCCGCGCCGAACCTCGCCGACCGGCTCCGCCACGCCGCCGCGCAGCGGGGCGACCGGGCCGCGCTGCACTGGCGCGACCGGACGCTGACCTGGTCCGAGCTGGACGATGCGGTCACCGCCACCGCCCGCGCGCTGCTCGCCGACAGGCCACCGGCCGACGGAACCGGCCACCCGCCCCGGGTGGCGATCGCGTTCGGCAACACGCCCAACTTCGTGGTCACCTACCTCGCCGCGCTCCGAGCCGGCCTGGTGGCCGTACCTGTCAACCCCACGCTGACCGCCCGCGAGCTGCGGCACGTCCTCGCCGACTCCGGCGCCGCCGTGCTGATCGGCGCGCCCGAGGTGACCGGCCGCGTGGACCCGGCCGAACTGCCCGCGCTGCGTGCCGTGCACACCGCGCCGCCGGTGGCCGGCGACGACGTCCCGGCCCGGTTCCCGGCCCGCTCCGGCGACGACCTCGCCGTCCTGCTCTACACCTCCGGCACCGAGGGCCGGCCCAAGGGCGCGATGCTGCCGCACCGGGCGCTCGCCGCCAACCACGATCAGGTCGACCGCATCGAACCACCCGTGGTCGGCCCCGACGACGTCGTGCTGCTCGCCCTTCCGCTGTTCCACGCGTACGGGCTGAACTCCGCGCTCGGCGCCGTCGTGCGGCACGGCGCGACCGGGGTGCTCGTCGACGAGCCCGGCCCGGCCGGTGCGCTGGACGACATCGCCCGGCACCGGGTCACAGTGCTCGTCGGCGTACCGTCGATGTTCCTGACCTGGGCCGAGGCGGAGCGTGACCCGGCCGCGGCGCTCGCCTCGGTACGCGTCGCGGTGTGCGGCGCGGCACCGCTGCCGCTCGCGGCCGGCGCGCGCTTCACCGAGCTGACCGGGCATCCGGTGCACGTCGGCTACGGGCTCACCGAGACCGCACCGGTGCTCACCTCGACGCTCGTCGGCGGCGAGCCGAAACCGGGGTCGATCGGCCGCCCGCTGCCCGGCGTCGGGCTGCGCCTGGTCGGGTCCGACGGCACCGAGCTGTGGCGCGACGGGGTGCCCGCCGACGCCCCCGACGAGGACGAGATGGACCTCTCCGACGAGGCGGCGGGCACCGACCCCGGGCAGATCGTGGTACGCGGGGAGAACCTGTTCGCCGGTTACTGGCCGGACGGGCGGGGCGGGCCGGACCCGGACGGCTGGTGGGCCACAGGTGACGTGGCGTACGCCGACGGCGACGGCGACCTGTTCCTGGTCGACCGGCTCGGCGAGCTGATCCTGGTAAACGGCTTCAACGTCTACCCGCACGAGGTGGAGCTGGTGCTGCGGGCCCACCCCGGCGTGGCCGAGTCGGCAGTCCTCGGCGTGCCGCACCCGCGAACCGGCGAGACTGTGCGGGCGTACGTGGTCCGGGCGGCCGGCCCGCCGGTGACGGCGGACGACCTGCTCGCCCACTGCGCGCGTAACCTGGCCCGGTTCAAGTGCCCGACCGCCGTCGAGTTCGTCGACAGCCTGCCGTACTCGGCGATCGGGAAGGTACGCAAGACCGAGCTGCGCCCGGCGCCCGCGGTGCCGTCCCCGGCGACGCCGACCGAGAACCGCACGGAGGTATCCGATGTCCAGTGACCCGAGGCTCATCCTGATCACCCGGCCCGGCTGCCACCTGTGCGACGACGCGAAGGCCGCGCTCGACCGGGTGGTGGCGGTCACCGGCGACCGCTGGGTGGAGCGGGACGTCACCGGCGACCTGGAGATGGAGCGCGACTACGGCGACCGGCTGCCGGTGGTGCTGCTCGACGGCAAGGAGCACGGCTACTGGCGGGTCGAGGAGGACCGGCTGCTGCGCGATCTGACCACGCCGCAGCTCTAGCACTATGGTGCTCGGGTGACGGGTATGCGACGCCACCTCGTGTGGGACTGGAACGGAACGCTCCTCGACGACCTCGACCTGGTGGTCCAGGCCACGAACGTCGCGTTCGCCAGCGCCGGCGGACCGGCGGTCACCGCCGCCGAGCACCGGGTGCGGTTCCGGCGGCCGATCGCCGACTACTACGCCGAGATGCTCGGCCGGGCCGTGGACGCCGAGGCGTTCGGTGCGCTCGACCGGGTCTTCCACGACGCCTACCGGGCCGGGCTGACCACCTGCGCCCTGGCCGCCGACGCCACCACGGCGATCGAGTCCTGGGACGGCAGCCAGTCGCTGCTGTCGATGTGGTTCCACGACGAGCTGGTGCCGACAGTGCACACGTACGGGCTGACCCCGCACTTCCGCCGCGTGGACGGGCTGCGCGCCACGGTCGGCGGCGGGCACAAGGCCGAGTGGCTGGAGAAGCACCTGGCCGAGCTGGGGCTGGGCGGGCACGAGGTGGTGCTGATCGGCGACTCGCTCGACGACGCCGACGCGGCCGCCTCGGTCGGCGCCCGCTGCGTCCTCTACACCGGTGGCCTGTCCGACCCGGACCGCCTGCGCGGCAGCGGCCACCCGGCCGCCGACACGCTCACCGAGGCGGTGACGCTGGCCCGCACGCTGTCCTGACCGGCCCGGTCAGGCGCGCAGGTGGGCCAGGACGGCCAGGACGCGACGGTGATGGGTGGTCGCATCAGGGGGCAGGTCCAGCTTGGTGAAGATGTTGCGGACGTGCTTCTCCACCGCGCCGTCGCTGACCACGAGCGTCCGCGCGATGGCGGTGTTCGAGCGGCCCTCGGCCATCAGCGCCAGCACCTCGCGCTCGCGCGGGGTCAGCGACGCCAGCGGGTCGTCGCGCCGCCGCCGGACCAGCAACTGGCTGATCACCTCCGGGTCGAGCACGGTGCCGCCGGCCGCCACCCGGGCCAGGCCGTCGAGGAACTCGTCGATCGCGGCGACCCGGTCCTTGAGCAGGTAACCGATCCCGCCGCCGCCCCCGCCCGCGGTGTCCAGCAGGTCGTCGGCGTACGACACCTCGACGTACTGGGACAGCACCAGGATCGGCGTACCGGGCACCCGGCGGCGGGCCTCCACCGAGGCGCGCAGTCCCTCGTCGGTGTGTGACGGCGGCATCCGCACGTCCACCACCGAGACGTCGGGCCGGTGCGCCACCACCGCCTCGACCAGCGCGTCCCCGTCACCGACGGCCGCCACCACCTCGTGCCCGTACTCGGTCAGCAGCCGGACCAGCCCCTCCCGGAGCAGCACGGCGTCGTCCGCGATCACCACCCGCATGGGTCCGGTGTCTATCACGCCCGGACCCGGTGCCGGGCCGGCGGTCCGGATGCCGGGCGCGCCGCGTCACCGCGCGGCGGCCCGGCGCCCGGTGGTCCGGGTCACCTCGGCAGTTCGGCGTGGATCCGGGTCGGGCCGCCGGCCGGGCTGTCCACCTCCAGCGTGCCGCCCGCCGCCCGGACCCGGTCGGCGATGCCGCTGAGACCGTGGCCCTTGGCCAGGTGCGCGCCGCCCGCGCCGTCGTCGGTGACGGTGATCTCCAGCCGGCCCACCTTCCGGGTGACCTCCACCCGGCAGGTGTTCGCCCGGCTGTGCTTCGAGACGTTCGTCAGGGCTTCGGCCACCACGAAGTACGCGGTGCTCTCCAGCCCCGGGTCGAGCCGTCCGGCGGCGGTGCCCAGGTCGTCGTCCACGGCCAGCTCGGTGGGTACGAGCGCGCGGGCGGCGAGTGCGGCGAGCGCGCTGGGCAGGCCCCTGTCGACCAGGATCGGCGGCGCGATGCCCCGGGACAGGGCGCGCAGCTCGTCCAGCGTCTCCCGGGTCTGCGCGACCGCCTCGTCGAGCGTCTGCCGGGCCGCCTCCGGGTCGGCGGCCAGCTGGTGACGGGCCCGGCCGAGGTCCATGGCGAGCCGGACCAGCCGCTGCTGCGGGCCGTCGTGGATGTCACGCTCCAGCCGGCGCAGCGCGACCGCCTCGGCCGAGGCGGCGGCCCGCTTCTGCTCCTCCAGCGTGATGATCCGCTGCCGCATCTCGGCCACGCCGGTGAGCAGCGAGTACGCCAGCCCGGCCTGGAGCCGGGCGCAGCCGCGCGCCACCAGCGGAAGCGTGAACAGGGCGAACAGTCCGATCGCGGTGTTCAGGACGATCCGCGCGCCCGCGCCGTCGCCCATCCCGAGGAGCTGGCTCAGGTTCTGCTCGCCCGGGCCGCGCGGGATGGCCCAGTCGTAGGTGATGTAGAGCGTGCCGCCCAGCGCCAGCACCCACCAGACCACGAGCAGCACGAACGTGGGCACCGCCACGAGCAGCCGGACGAACGCGTGCAGCAGGTCCAGCCACGACTGCGCGTCCCGGATCGGGGTGAACACGCGGCGCCAGAACCCGGCGCCCGGCTCGGGCGTGCGGTAGACCGGGCGTACCCGGGGCCGGTCCAGCACCCCGGCGAGCCGGAGCCGCTCGATGTCGGCCAGTCCCCGGGCCGCGTAGAGGAAGCCGGCCAGGATCGGCAGGCCGAGCGTGGTCACCAGCAGCCCGGCGCTGAGTGCGATCCCCACCACGGCGAGCACGAAGCTGACGATCGCCAGCGGGAAGCCCACGAGCACGTAGGTGGTGTCGCGGGCGAGGCGGCGCAGGAGCCCGTGGACGGGGGACAGCGGAGTGGGCGCGGTGGCCAGTGGTGCGGCGGTCATGATTCGAGGCTATGGGCGCGTGCCCCGCCCACCCATCCCGCACGCTGGCCTCTTCGGGGTGGGGTTCTCCCTACTCGAAAACGTGAGACTCGCCTCGCCACGCCGGTCACGGAGCGCAACGGGCCCCGCGCGATTGGTCAGGGAAGTCTGGATTGAGCAATAATCGCCACGCGCCGCCAAGAGCTGCGGTTGATCGATCTTGCGGGAATGGAGGGGCAGGTGAAGGCGCGTCGCGAGCTTTCAAGATCGCGATTTGTGCACCCCTTCACAAACACCTACTCTGTAGTTCCGACGCGCCCTGCTAGCACAGCCGGCAATCTCGGTCGCCAGCGGGAGTCCCGAAACGACCGGCCCCCGTCGCTGGTCGAGGATCGCACCGCACGGAGTCTCATGAGCCAGCACCGTCAACCAGGCGCGCCCGGTCGCACCGGTGCCGTACCGGCACTTCCGGACCTGCCCGAGGCGACCGTGTCCCGGCTCCCGGAATACCTGCGTGCGCTGCACGCGCTCGCCGACGCCGGGCACGAGACGGTGTCCAGCGAGGGCCTGGCGAACGCCGCCGGCGTCAACTCCGCGAAGCTCCGCAAGGACCTGTCCCACCTCGGCTCGTACGGCACCCGGGGCGTCGGCTACGACGTCGCGCTGCTCGTCGACCAGATCTCCTCCGTGCTCGGGCTCACCCAGTGCCGCGCCGTCGCGCTCGTCGGCGTGGGTAATCTCGGTCACGCCCTGGCCGGCTACGACGGCTTCGCCAACCGCGGATTCCGCATCGCCGCACTCGTCGACGCCGACCGGTCCCGCGTCGGCGAGGAGATCAACGGCCTGGTCGTCCAGCACGTCGACGACCTGCCCCGGATCGTCACCGAGGAGTCGATCTCGATCGGCGTCATCGCCACGCCCGCCCCGGCCGCCCAGGCGGTCGCCGACCAGTTGGTCGCCGTCGGCGTGACGAGCATCCTCAACTTCGCGCCCTGCGTACTCTCGGTTCCGGACGGGGTCGACGTGCGCAAGGTCGACCTCGCCATCGAGCTGCAGATCCTGTCCTTCCACGAGCACCGCAAGGCATCGCTGACCGCGCTCCCCGCCACCGGCGGGTCCGCCCTCACCGCCCTGCCCGGCGGACTCGCGGCAACCGACACCCAGGAGGCGATCGGCACGTGAAACTGCTCGTCGTCGGCGCGTCCTACCGCACCGCCCCGGTCGCCACCCTGGAACAGCTGGCCGTCCCGCCCGCCGACCTCACCCGCACGCTGGACCGCCTGATCGCCCAGCCGTACGTCGCCGAGGCCGTCCTGGTCTCCACCTGCAACCGGGTGGAGGTCTACGCCGCCGTCTCCGGGTTCCACGGCGGACTCGGCGACATCTGCGCGGTCCTGGCCGACCAGGCCGGCTGCCAGCCCGCGGCGCTCGCCCCGCACCTCTACGTGCACTACGACGCCGCCGCCGTGGACCACGTCTTCCGGGTGGCCGCCGGGCTGGACTCGATGGTGGTGGGCGAGGCGCAGATCCTCGGCCAGCTCCGCGACGCCTACCATTCCGCCGGTGGCGCCGACTCCGCCGGCCGGCTGCTGCACGAGTTGATGCAGCAGGCGCTGCGGGTCGGCAAGCGCGCGCACGCCGAGACCGACATCGACCGGGCCGGGCAGAGCGTCGTCACCGCGGCCCTCGACCTCGCCGCCGAGCTGCTCGACGGCGACCTGGCCGGCCGGCCCGCCATGGTGGTCGGCGCCGGCGCGATGGGTTCGCTGGGCGTGGCCACGCTGTCCCGGCTGGGTGCCGGCCCGCTCACCGTGACCAACCGGGGCACCGCCCGTGCCGTCCGGCTCGCCGAGTCGTACGGCGCGTCCGCCGTACCGATGGCCGAGCTGATCACCGCGCTCGCCGCCGTCGACGTCGTGGTCGCCGCCACCGCCGCCACCGAGCCGGTGCTCACCCGCGACGTGGTGACCCGGGCGCTGGCCCGCCGGGACGCCGGCCGCGGCCCGCTGGTCCTGCTGGACCTGGCCGTCCCGCGCGACGTCGAGCCCGGCGTCGCCGAGCTGCCCGGCGTCGAGGTGATCGACATAGACCGGATGGCCGCCGTCCTCGCCGACGGGCCGGCCGCCGCCGACGCCGCCGAGGTGGCCCGGATCGTCACCGGCGAGGTCGAGGCGTTCCTGAGCTGGCTGCGCGGTGCCGACGTCGCGCCGACGGTGGCCGCCCTGCGCGGCCGGGCCGAGGACGTCGTCAGCGCCGAGCTGCGCCGGCTCGGCCAGCGCCGCCCCGACCTCAGCGACGACCAGCGCGCCGAGGTCGCCCGCACCGTGCACCGGGTCGTGCAGCGCCTGCTGCACCAGCCGACCGTGCGGGTCCGCCAGCTCGCCGCCGAGCCCGGCGGTGACCAGTACGCGGCGCTGCTGCGCGAACTGTTCGACCTGGACGTCCCGCAGACGTCCCCGGTCGACACCGTCCCCGACGTGGTCGCCACCGACCTCGACGGCCGGCCGTCGTTCGACGCCGCCGACGTCCCGCCCACCGGAGGTGCGCGATGACCGCCCCCCTTCGCCTCGGTACCCGGGGCAGCGCCCTGGCGATGGCCCAGTCCGGCCACGTCGCCGAGGCCCTCACCGCGGCCACCGGCCGCCCGGTCGAGCTGGTCGAGGTGGTGACCGCCGGCGACAGGTCCACCGCCCCGGTGCAGCGGCTCGGCGTCGGCGTGTTCGTGTCCGCGCTGCGCGACGCGCTGACCGCCCGCGAGATCGACTTCGCCGTCCACTCGTACAAGGACCTGCCCACCGCGGCGGCGCCCGGCCTGCACGTCGCGGCCGTACCGCCCCGGCAGGATCCGCGTGACGCGCTGGTGGCGACGAACGGCCGTACGCTCGCCGAGTTGCCGCCCGGCGCCCTCGTCGGCACCGGCGCGCTGCGCCGGATCGCCCAGCTGCACGCGCTGGGCATGCAGTTGGAGGTCACCCCGATCCGGGGCAACATCGACACCCGGCTCGGCCGGGTGCTGGGCCCGGACGCCGACCTCGACGCCGTCGTGCTCGCCCGCGCCGGGCTCAACCGGATCGGCCGTGCCGACGTCATCACCGAGACGCTCGACCCGATGCTCATGCTGCCCGCGCCCGCTCAGGGTGCGCTGGCCGTCGAGTGCCGGGCCGACGACCAGGACGTGATCGAGCTGCTCGCGCTGCTCGACCACGCACCGTCCCGTGCCGCGATCACCGCGGAACGGGCGCTGCTGGCCACCCTGGAGGCAGGGTGCAGCGCACCCGTGGCCGCGTACGCCGTCCTCGCCGAAGGCGAGCCCACCGACGAGGGCGACGTCAATCAGGAGATCTACCTGCGCGGTGCGGTGATCAGCCCGGACGGTTCGCGTGACCTCCGGCTGTCCCGCACCGGAACGCCCGCCGACGCGGCGGAGATCGGCAAGGCACTCGCCGCCGAACTCCTCGAACTCGGCGCCGACTCGATCCTCGGCCAGGACGCACAGGCCGGCCCGGGGACCCAGCAACTTGGGAGCACAGAATGACCCGCACCCGTAAGCCCGTAGGCCAGATCGCATTCGTCGGGGCCGGACCCGGCGACCCGGGCCTGCTGACCCGCCGGGCGCTGGACGCCCTGGTCGAGGCCGACCAGGTGGTCTACGACCGGGGCGTACCCGAGTCGCTCCTGGCGCACGTCCGCGCCCAGGCCCGGCCGGACGCCGAGTTCAGCCCCGCCGAGGGCGTGCCGGGGGACGTGGCGAAGGTGCTGATCTCCGCGGCCCGGTCCGGGCAGAACGCCGTGCACCTGGTCGCCGGTGACCCGTTCGGCCACGACTCGGTGGTCAAGGAGGTGCAGGCGGTCGCGCGTACCGCCGCGCACTTCGAGGTGGTCCCGGGCGTCGGCCAGGCCGAGGGCGTGGCCACGTACGCGGGTGTCCCGCTTCCGGGCGTACGCACCGCCGCCGACGTCGAGGACGTCACCGCGCTGGACTTCGAGGCGCTCGCCACCGCCGTCGGGCGGGGTTCGCTGGCGCTCGCCGTGGACGCCGGTGACCTGGCCGCCGTCCGGGACGGCCTGCTGGCCGCCGGGGTCGACGGCACCACAGCGGTCGGGGTGACCGGCGACGGCACCGGCGAGACGCAGTACACCACCACGTCGACAGTCGACTCCTTCGTCGCGGCGGCGCTCGGCTTCACCGGCCGGGTGGTGCTCACCGTCGGCGCCGCAGTCACCGACCGCGACAAGCTGAGCTGGTGGGAGAACCGCCCGCTGTACGGCTGGAAGGTGCTGGTGCCCCGCACCAAGGAGCAGGCCGGCGTGATGAGCGCCCGGCTGCGCGCGTACGGGGCGATCCCGTGCGAGGTGCCGACCATCGCGGTCGAGCCGCCGCGCACCCCGGCGCAGATGGAGCGGGCCGTGAAGGGCCTGGTCGACGGCCGGTACGCCTGGGTGATCTTCACCTCGGTGAACGCGGTCCGCGCGGTGTGGGAGAAGTTCGCCGAGCACGGCCTCGACGCCCGCCACTTCGGCGGCGTGAAGATCGCCTGCATCGGCGACGCCACCGCCGAGGCGGTCCGCGCCTTCGGCATCCAGCCCGAGCTGATCCCGTCCGGGGAACAGTCCTCCGAGGGCCTGCTGGCCGAGTTCTCGCCGCACGACGAGATCCTCGACCCGGTGGGCCGGGTGCTGCTGCCGCGCGCCGACATCGCCACCGAGACCCTCGCCGCCGGCCTCACCGAGCGCGGCTGGGAGGTCGACGACGTGACCGCGTACCGGACCGTGCGCGCGGCCCCGCCGCCCGCCGAGATCCGCGACGCGATCAAGTCGGGCGGGTTCGACGCGGTGCTGTTCACCTCGTCGTCCACCGTGCGGAACCTCGTCGGTATCGCCGGGAAGCCGCACGCCCGGACCGTCGTTGCAGTGATCGGGCCCAAGACGGCGGAGACCGCCACCGAGTTCGGCCTGCGCGTCGACGTGCAGCCGCCGCACGCCTCGGTGCCCGACCTGGTGGAGGCGCTCGCCGCGTACGCCGTCGAGCTGCGGGAGAAGCTCGCCGCCATGCCGGCGAAGCAGCGCCGGGGCTCGAAGGTGCAGGGCCCGACCGCCCTGCGGTTCCGCTGACAGGAGGGCCCGTCATGCCGTACCCCGAGATCCGGCCCCGCCGGCTGCGCCGCAACGCGGCCGTGCGGCGGCTGGTCTCCGAGACCCGCGTCGACCCGGCCGAGCTGGTCGTGCCGATGTTCGTCAAGGAGGGGCTGACCGAGCCGCGGGCGATCGCGTCGCTCCCGGGGGTGCTCCAGCACTCCCGGGACTCGCTGCGCAAGGCCGCCGCGGAGGCGGTCCAGGCCGGGGTCGGCGGGATCATGCTGTTCGGGGTGCCCGAGACGCGGGACGAGACCGGCTCCGGCGGCATCGACCCGGCCGGCGTGCTCAACACGGCGATCCGGGACGTGATCGCCGAGGTCGGCGACGCGACTGTGGTGATGAGCGACCTGTGCCTGGACGAGTTCACCTCGCACGGGCACTGCGGCCTGCTCACCCCGGACGGCGGGGTCGACAACGACGCCACGCTCGCCGCGTACGCCGACATGGCGGTGGCCCAGGCCGCCGCCGGGGTCCACGTGGTCGGTCCGTCCGGGATGATGGACGGCCAGGTCGGCGTCGTCCGCAAGGCGCTCGACGCCGCCGGGCACCAGGACGTGTCGGTGCTCGCGTACGCGGTGAAGTACGCCTCCGCCTTCTACGGCCCGTTCCGCGACGCGGTGGAGTCGGCGCTGGAGGGGGACCGGCGCACCTACCAGCAGGACCCGGCGAACCTGCGCGAGTCGCTGCGCGAGGTCGAACTGGACGTGGCCGAGGGCGCCGACATAGTGATGGTCAAGCCGGCGCTGCCCTACCTCGACGTGGTGTCGGCGGTCCGGGACGCGGTGAACGTCCCGGTCGCCGCGTACCAGGTCTCCGGCGAGTACGCGATGGTCGAGGCGGCCGCCGCGAACGGCTGGATCGACCGGGAGCGCGTGATGCTGGAGACGCTCACCTCGATCCGCCGGGCCGGCGCCCAGATCATCCTCACCTACTGGGCCGTCGAGGCCGCCCAGTTGCTGCGCGAGCGCTACTGACCTACTGACCGCTGCTCGGCCGACGTGGTCCGTCTGCTGCTGCCACGTGCGGCGGCAGGGCTCGGCTCGCCGTTCTCCGGTTTCGCCCTCCTCGTTGTGGTCGCCGCACGTTGTCCACAGCCCAAGGCGGTCACTCAGCGTATCTTTTCGGCCGGCGGGACACTTCACCCCTCGCCGACTTTGCTCTGCAGCCACGGGCGCAACTGTCACGAATCGTGAGCGCTGCCTCGGTGGCTGCAGAGCAAAGTCTGCCGAGGTGGTTATCCCTACCTCGACGCTCGCGAGGATTGTGTCCGCTTAAGTCGCGTTTGTAATGGCGTCGGTCGCTCGCTTCGGCGGCGACGCTTGACGCTGAGTGAGCGTCACCCTCTGTGTGTGCCGACGGCCGGTGCCGAACGGGCTCGGACGCCGAATCCCGGGTTTTCCACAGGGGCGGGGAGCGGGGTTGCCCGGTCGGTGCGGGAGACGGGACCGTGGGCGGCGTGACAGACATCGCCGACACCGAGCCGGAGGCGGGCGCCGCCGCCGGCACCGCCACGGGCGCCCACAGCGGCACCGCCACCGCCGCGGGCACGGGCACGGGCGCCTGCGCCGCACCCGGCGTGCCCACCGCATCCGGCGTGCCCACCGCATCCGGCGTGCCCGCCGAGGCAGCGGCAGACGGCGGGACGGCGCTGCTCACCGAGCCGTTCGACGTGCCGTTCCCGGCGCCGGGGATCGTCCGGGCGGTACGTCGCCGGGCCGACGCCAGCCAACGTGAGCTGTCCCGGTTCGCCCGGGTGCATCCGAGCACGATCGGGCGTATCGAGGCGGGGACGCTGACGCCGAGCCTGGCCATGCTGTCGCGCATCATCGGCACGGCCGGCTTCCGGCTCGTGGTCGTCGACGAGGCCGGCCGGGTGCTCAAGCCGATGCGTGACCGGGCCGACCTGCGCGACGGCGCGGAACGGCGGTACCCGTCCCACCTCGACATCGTCACCGACCCGGAGCCGGGGGAGTGGTGGGCCGACCGGTACGGGCTGGCCCGCCCGCCGGAGACGTTCTACCGCAACCGGGAGGTCCGGGACTGGCTGCGCCGCCGCAGCCAGTGGGAGGTGCGGGTGGCCAAGTACCGGAGCGTGCCGCCTCCGCCCGACCCGCAACGGTGCGGATTCCGCGGCGGCCCGCCGATCCGCCCATGAGGGGATCGACGGGCCGCCGCGCGGTACACCGCTCAGTCGTCGTTCAGAATCGTCCCGATGCCGGACGGGTCGGCCAGCCGCAGGCCCGGCACCCCGGCCACGTACAGCGTGAGCTTCTCGTCCGCCTCGCGCTTACGGTCACCGCGCACGGTGACCGGGAACGTCAGCGAGGTCCGGCCCGCGGCCAGCACCCGGCAGCCCACGTACGGGTCGTAGTCCGACCCGGCCTGGGCGGTGGTGCCGTAGGTGGTGGCGCAGATCAGGGCCGGCTCGGAGAGCGGGCGGGACACGGTGACAGTGAACGTCATCGTGCTGGTGCCCTTGTCTCCCTCGGTGACCGAGGTGTCCGCGACCCGCAGCGAGGCGCGCGACCGGAACCGGGCCACCTGCGGGTCATGGTCGCTGGCGCCCCGGTCGCCCAGCTCCGGCGCGTCGGTCGGGTAGTCGGCGTTGATGTGCGCCGTCCGTACCTGCACCAGGTCGTCGTGCATCGGGTCGTTGACGAACAGGTTGTCCAGCGTCTGCGCCTGCCCGCTGAAGGTGTACGAGTACGCCGACGCCGGCGCGTCCCTCACCAGGTCGTCCCAGAGGTTGTGCAGCCCGGCCTCGTACAGCGGGGCGAGCTGGTCCGACGGGGTCGGGTTCTGGGCGGTGGCGATCGGGTCGTCCGGGCGGGGGAAGACGTTCAGGTCGCCGCCGTACACCACGCGGGCGTTCGGGTCGCTCGCCTCGGCCGCCTGCACGATCGCCGCACCGTACGCGGCCTGCTCGCGGCGCTGCCCGACCCGGCTGTCCGGCCCGGACGAGAAGTGGTTGGCGACCGCCCAGAGCGTGAACCGCTCGCTCGACCCGGGACCGGCCTTCACAGTGAACCGGGCCACCTGCGCCGCGCGGGTGTAGACGTTGCTGCCGTCCACCCCGGTCGACCGGTCCACGTCGGCCGGCAGCACCGCGTTGAGCGCCTTGGGGTTCTGCACGTCGGCGTTGGACGGCAGCGCCGCCGAGCGGTACTGGACCGTCGGGGCGGAGCCCAGCAGCGGGTCCGCAGCGGTCGCCTCGGCCAGCGTCAGCCGGTCGATGCGGTAGAGGAACGCCGAGGCGATGCCCCGGGCGTCCGCGCCGGTCCGGTCGTACGCGGCGGCGTACGCCGGGCCGCCGTTCGCCGCGATGGCGAGCGCCAGCTCCTGCACGGTGTCCGGCGCGCCGTCGGCGTTGTTGGTGTCGCCGCAGGCCAGAGCGCCGTCGACCACCGAGCAGATGTCCTGGTCCTCGGCCTCCTGCACCAGGATCAGATCCGGGCTGTGCAGCGACTGGACGATCTGCCGGGCCTGCACTGCGAGCTTGGCGGCGTACGCCTCCGGGCTCGCCGGCACGTAGTCGAACGGCGGGCTGACGCCGGGGCAGCCGGTGTTGCCGGCGAAGTCGCAGCCGTCGAACGGGTCGTCCCGGTAGTCGTACAGGTTCTCCACGTTGTAGGTGGCGATCGCTACCTCGCTGCCGCGGTCGGCCGGCTGCGGCGGGTGGTTCGCGGCCGGGTCGGCGCCACCGGTCAGGGTGAGCTGCTCGGGCTGCACGCTGTACTTGCTGAAGGCGTACGAGACGGAGCCGTAGGCGTCCTCGGTGAGCGTGTCGAACGTGCGCGCCTCGGGCAGCAGCGCCCGGGAGTCACCGGCGGTCGCCTTCACGCCGCCCGCACCCAGCAGGATGCGCTGGTTGTTGCCGTTGTCGAACAGCGTGCCGGGGATGTCGTCGAGCGGGTGCGCGTCCCTGAACACCCGGCGGGCGTACGGGTCGGACCGCTTCATGATCGGATCCTCGCGGTCCAGTACGTAGATCTCGGAGTCGGCGGTGGAGGAGTAGATGTGCCGGGGCGCGGAGACGCCGCTGCCGGCGCGTACCCGCATCCGCTCGCCCTCGTGCCGCTCCCAGAACAGGTCGGCGGCGGCCGCCTCGGCCGGCGGGACCGCGTCGTCGACCCGGACGGCGGTGTCCACGTCGAGGCCGGAGTCCAGCTTGCGGACCAGCGAGGCGCCGGAGAGCTGGGTCTGGTTGAAGTACTCGGAGACCCGGCCGCGCAGCACGACCTCGTCACCGGCGGCCGGGGCGTACCCGCCGATCAGCGTGGTGAACGAGCCCATGAAGACGAACAGGCCGTCGGAGGTCAGCGGGTCGCCGTCCTCGGTGCCGAGCCGGCTCTGGAGGTAGAAGCCCCACTGGTCGGCCCCGGCCGAGCTGCGGGTCAGCGACATGCCCGTGATGACGCCGCGGACGTCGTACAGCATGGAACTGGTGCCGTTGCCGCCGGCCGGCGCGAGCGGCGACCGGTCGGTGCGGCCGTCCTCGTCGTCGGCGGTGCGGCCCTGCACCTCGCCGATCGACAGCACGCTCGTGGCCTGCACGGTGAGCGTGCAGGTGGCGCTGTCGCCGTCGGCGTCGGTGGACGTCACGGTGACCGCGTAGCCACCCGCCGGCAGGCCGGTGGCGGTGAGCGTCGCGGTGGCCGTGCCGCCGTCGGCGGTCGCTGGGGTGAACGCGGTACGGCTGATCGAGCCGCTCGCCGGCACCGGCACGACCGAGGTGACCACCAGGTCGGTGATCGTGTCGTCGGCGTCGGTCGCGGTCACCTCGCGGGTCGCGGTGGCGCCCGCCGACAGCGTCAGCGCGCCGCCGCAGGCCAGGGTGGCCGGCTGGTCGACCGGTCCGCCGCCGCCGACGGTGTGGCTGCCCAGCCCGTCGAACGTGTCGGTGGCGAAGCCGGCCCACTGCGCGGCCGGGTCGAACGGGTCCGCCGGGTCGGTGTCGCCGCCGGTCACCGAGGGCAGGCGGCGCAGCGTGTTGTCCGCCGTGCTGGTGAGTCCGCTGCCCCACTCGGTGCCCGGGTCGACGCCGACCTGGCCGAGGGAGTCGACCATCGTGCCACCCTTGCGCAGCACGATCGCGTCGTCGCCGTTGAACAGCGAACCGGAGTACGTCTGGTCGGCCTGGGCGAGGATCGCCGGCGCGGCCGCCGCGGCGGCGAAGACGAACACGTCACCGGCGGCGACGGTCCCGCTGAGGGCCACGTTCGTCGAGGTGGTGGCGCCGTTGAAGAAGAGCTGGAGCTGGTAGCCGCCGGCGGCCAGGTCGATCGGGGCGCCGGTGCCGTTGTACAGCTCGACGGCCTTGTTGTTCGACGACCCCTCGACGTACTCCGAGATGAAGAGGTCGGTGGGCGCGGCGCTGGCCGCGGTGGGTGCGACAGCGATCGCCGTGAGGGTGACGGCGGCGGTGGTCGCGAGCGCGGCGAGGGTGCGGCGCGGGCGCATGGGGCCTCCACGATGGGTGGACAGGAACTAACGAACGTTAAGGCTCTCGTGGGTACACCGTCCAGCCCTTCGATGGCCGGGCGGTGAACGGTCAGCGGTGACTGTCCAGCCGGTGCACCAGTTCGGCGACGTCCACACCGTATTCGCACCAGTCGCGGTCGGGGCGGTAGCCCAGCTCGGCGTTGACCTTCAGCATCGACTCGTTGTCCTGCGCGTTCCAGGTCTGCACCTCGGCCACCTCGGGCTCGGCCGAGCGCAGTTCCAGCAGCATCCGCGCCTTGATGGCCCGGTCGATGCCGTAGCCGCGGTGGTCGTGGACGACGATCGTGTCGTACTGGTCGGCCCGGGTCGGGTGCTGCGCCGGCACCACCACCTCGGTCAACCCGGCCACCTCGCCGGTCTGCTCGTGCAACGCCAGCACGATGTACGGCTTCATGCCGCGCCGGTGCAGCGTGGCGAGGCTGTCGCGCAGCCGGTCCGGGTCGTAGGAGCTGGGCCGCAGCTCCACGTCGTCGGAGTCGCGCACCTCGGCCTTCGCCCGCGCGTACGCCTCGATCAGCTCGTCCGGCGGGCCACCCGGCCAGAACTCCACGCGGTAGCCCGCGCCGACCTCGGCGGCCATCTCGGTGAGCGCCGGCCAGTCCACCGAGCGCAGGTCGAGCACGCTGCGGGTCTCCACGTAGTCGCGGGTGAAGCCCAGCGACTCGTAGAACCCCACGGCCGGGGTGTCGCCGACCACCTCCACGCCGATCGACTGGAAGCCCTCGTCCCAGACCCGGCGGGCGGCCACCCGCACCAGCTCACGGCCGATCCCGCTGCGCCGGACCGCCGGGTGCACCAGCACCTCGAGCACGCCAATCCCGCCGAGCAGCAGCACGTGCACATGCCCGAGGATCGCCCCGGGCGTGCCGTCCGGGGCGTCGTCGTCCTGCGCGACCCACGAGATCCGCCGCTCGCCGGGCATCACCTCGGACAGATACTCCCGCATGGAGCTCTCCCGCCAAGGCGGGTCCTGCGGCAGATCGGCCGCCAGGACCGCGTTCAGCGTGTCCAGCAGGGACGCGATCTCGGCGGACGACGCGGTCCTGGGATCCCACTCGCGCACCATCACCCGTCTAGCTTGCCGTCAACGGCAGCCGGGGGGAAGGGTTCAGTCCGCGAATGTACGCGAGCGGTCACCTCACGTTGCGGCTGAGCCTGCCGTACTCGTCGGCCTTGTCGAAGACGGCCTGGGCGTACCGACGCACATCGTTGTAGGACAGGATGGCGCCCCACCAGTCACCGGGGATGGTCATGTTCCGGCCGCCCTTGCACAGGTAGAGCCCGGCGGCCAGCGCCGCGTCGTCGATGTCGTGCGGGTTCTTCACGCCGTCGGCGTCGGCGTCCGCGCCGATCTCCTGCCAGGTGGTCGGGATGAACTGCATCGGGCCGAGCGCCCGGTCGTGGACCCGGTCGCCGTCGAGCAGCCCCTGGTCGGTGTCGAGGATGCGGGACCGGCCGCCCTGCCCGTCGAGCGGCTCTCCCTTGATCTCCGGCAGGGCCCGGCCGTCGGCTTGCAGCGTGGCGCCGTTCGCCGCGCCGTGGCGCGACTCGACGTACCCGATGGCGGCCAGCGTGGTCCAGCTCAGCTGGCACCCACGGTTGGTCTGGGCGAGCACCAGTTCGGCGTACGCGTACGCCTGGAGCGCCACCACGGGGACGCCGGTCACCGCGCTGACCCGCTGCGCCCAGCCGGTGAGCGCGTCGGCCGGGCGCCCGGTGGGCAGCACCGGGGCGGTGGTCGCACCGGGCAGCGGTGTGCCGGTGGGCGCGGCGGTGCCGGGCAGGCCGGTCAGTTCCGGCAACGGCGGTGTGGCGGGCGCCGCGGCGGTCTGTGGCACGCTCTGCGACGGCGTGGCCCCGGCGACCGTCTCCGGCCGGCCGACCGCGGCCGGTACGACCACCGCACCGGCGGTGGTGGCGGCGGCGACCAGGGCGAGCAGGAACAGCGCGGGCAGCGTGGTGCGCCCGCCGGGCCGCCGGGACCAGGCGCGGGTGGCCCGGGCCGCGCCGACGGTGAGCTGCCTCGGGCGCGTCCGGACGGCGTGCGCGAACGGCATCCGCCGACGCCGCCCGCCGCTCTCGGCCGCCGCCTCGGCCTTCGTCTCCGGTGCGGAATCCGGCTGCTCGTCCCCGCCCGACCCGGGCTCGGCGTCCGCCTTCGCGCCCGGCTCTGGCTGCGGCTTCTCATCGGGCTCGGCGTCCGCGTCGGGCTCGGCGTCCGGCTTGATCTGCGGCTTCTCGATCGGCTCGGCGCCGGGTCGGCGGGGCCGCGGTACGGCCGGGGCGCCGCCGTCGGGTGGCGCGGCGGGTCGCAGGGGCCGGGCCGTCGCTCGCCGTTCGCCGTCCACCACCCGTCGAGTATCACCCATCCGGGTGGCGACGTCAGGCCCGGCCGTACGCTTGGGACATGCCCCGGTACGAGTTCCGTTGCCGCGCCTGCGGCGACACCTTCGAGGTCAGCCGTCCGATGGCCGAGGCCGCGCAGCCGGCCACCTGCCCGCAGGGCCACGCCGACACGGTGAAACTGCTGTCCACGGTGGCCGTCACCGGACGGGGCGGCTCCGCCCCGAGTGGTGGGATTCCCAGCGGCGGTGGTTGCTGCGGCGGCTCCTGCGGCTGCTGACTTTCCGCCTTCCGTCCCGCGGGTCGATCGGGGTCTTGCCGCCGGTGTGATCCTTTGGCACCTTGGGGCGGAATCTGCCCAGCCGTTCTCACGATGCGTGACGGCACGACCATAGGGCAGCATGAACCCGACGTCACCGGGCGGAGGTTCGACGTATGTCGCAAGGACACCACCTCCCCAGCGGATGGGTGACCTTCGTGTTCACCGACATCGAGGGCTCGACGCGGCTGGCCCGGATGCTCGGCCCGGTCTACCGCCCGGTCCTGCACGAGCACCGGCGGCTGCTGCGCGACACCCTGGCCGGCACCGACGGGGCCGAACTGCTGACCGAGGGGGACTCGTTCTTCCTCGCGTTTCCCGACGCCGCCGCCGCGGTCCGCGCCTGCCTGACCGCGCAGCGCGCGCTCGCCGGGCACGAGTGGCCCAACCCGGACGCCACCCCCCGGGTACGGATGGGACTGCACACCGGCTACGCCGAGCCCCGCGACGGCGAGTACGCCAGCCCCGAGGTGCACCGGGCCGCCCGGGTGGCCGCCGCCGCGCACGGCGGTCAGGTGCTCTGCTCGGCCGCCACCGCCCGGCACGCCGACCCGCTGCCGGACGGGGTGTCCCTGCTGGACCTCGGACTGCACCGGCTGCGCGGCTTCGACGACCGGGAGCGGCTGTTCCAGCTCGTCGCGCCCGGGTTGGAGCGGCGGTTCCCGCGTCCCCGTACCGCCGACGCGACAGCGCACAACCTGCCCACCCAGGTCACCTCGTTCGTCGGCCGGCAGGCCGAGCGCGCCGAGCTGGGGCGGCTGGTCGAGGCGTACCGGCTGGTGACGGTGCTCGGCGCGGGCGGCGCCGGCAAGACCCGGCTGGCGGTGGAGCTGGCCTCCGGACTCGTCGAGGACCACCCGGACGGCGTCTGGTTCGTCGACATCGCCGCAGTGACCGACCCGGGGCTGGTGGCGTTCGAGATCGCCGCCGTGCTCGGCCTCCGCCCGGAGCCCGGCCGGCCGATGGTCGACACCCTCGTGGAGTACGCGGCACCGCGCCGGATGCTCGTGCTGCTCGACACCTGCGACGCCCAGACCGCCGCGTCGGCCGAGGTGATCGGCCGGCTGCTCGCGGGTGGCCGGGGTGTGCGGGTGCTGGCGACCAGCCGGGAGTCGTTCGGCGTGCCCGGCGAGGTGGTGTGGCGGATACCGCCGCTGTCTGTGGACGAGGGCCCCGACGGCGGGGGGAGCGACGCGGTGGCACTGCTGCTGGACCGTACCGCCGTGGCGCGGGGCGGCCGGTCGCCGGAGCCGGCCGAGCAGGCAGACCTGCACCGGGTGGTACGCCGCCTGGACGGGTTGCCGCTGGCCATAGAGCTTGCCGCCGCCCGGCTGCGGGTGCTCTCGGCCGGGCAACTGGCCGAGCGGCTGGACGACATGCTGGGCACGCTCGACGCCGGGCGGGAGACGGCGGAACCGCCACCGGTGGAGGCGGGCTGGAGCGGCAACCAGCAGGACACTGTGGACCTGGTGGCCGCCGCGACCGGCGCCGCGCCGCCCACCCCGGCGACCCGGGCGGTGCAGCGGTCGGCGAGCGAGCGGCACCTGACCATCCAGGCCACTGTGACCTGGTCGTACCGGACGCTCGGCGCGCGCTCGGCGCGGCTGCTGCGCTGGATGGCGGTGTTCGCCGGCCCGGTGGACCTGCCGACCGTGCAGTGGCTGCTCGACGAGGACCCGCTCGACCCGCTCTCGGTGCTGGTGGACAAGTCGATGGTGCTGGCCGAGCCGCACGCCTCCGGCAGCACCTACCGGATGCTCGACCCGATCCGCGCGTACGCGGCCCGGCGGCTGGTCGAGGCCGGCGAGGAACAGAGCGCCCGGGACCGGCACGTCGCCTGGTGCCGGCACGCGCTGGACCGGGCGCACCTGGGCCCGGACGGCCGCCCGGTGACACTCTCCCTGTACGCGCTCGACCCGCTGGCGAACGAGTTGCGGGCCGCGTTGCGCTGGTGTGCCACCGGCGGCAGCGCCCGGTCGGGTCTGTCGCTCGCCGGTGACCTGGATCAGTGGTGGCGGGAGCGCGGGCTGGCCCGGGAGGGGCGGCTCTGGCTGTTCCGGCTCTACGGCCGGCTCGCCGAGACCGGCGAGCCGATGCCGGACGCCGAACTGGCGGCCGCGTACCACATGCACTCGCTGCACGCGGGCGCGGACGGCGAGTTCGGCGAGGAGCTGCGGTACTCGCAGCGGGCCGAGGCGGCCGCCCGGCAGTCCGGCGACCGGGGTCTGCTGGCCCGGGTGCTGGCCGGGCGCGCGGCGCCACTCGTCGACATGGGGCAGTTCGCCGAGGCGGAGCGGATCTGCCGCGAGGTGATCGACTGGGCGTACGCGCAGGACGTGGTGGGGGACGCGCTGCTGGCCGTCTACAACCTCGCCGAGCTGCTCTGGCGCCGGGGCGCGCTGGACGAGGCGGCCGACCTGCTCGCCGCGGCCCGCCCGGTGGAGGCGGCCCGGCCGGCCGAGCGGGGCGGCCGGTCGGTGGACATGCTGCTCGGCATGGTGGCCCTGGCCCGGGGTGATCTGGTCGCCGCGCACGAGCACCTGCTGGTGGCGTTGCGGTCCCGGATGAGCCACGGCTACCTGGGCCGGGCCTGCGACACGATAAACGCGATAGCGGTACGCTGCGCGCTCGCCGGGGACGCGCTGGCGGCGGCCCGGCTGTTCGGGGCGGCGCAGGCCACCCGGGCGAACCTGCGGGCCACGCCGGGGATATACGGCCCGTACTGGTCGGCCCGGCAGGCGGAACTGCGGCGGGTGCTCGGCGACGAGGCGTTCGACGCCGCATACGGCGCCGGGACGGGGCTGCGGCTGGACGAGGTGGCGGCGCTGGCGCTGCACGTCGAGCACCCGGACCTGGCGGCCGACTCGCCCCGGTTCGGCACGCAGACGCCGGGTTCGTGGCCGGCGTTCGAGCCGCGCAGCACGGCCGGCTGAACGCGGCGGGGAGCCCGCCTGGTGGCGGACTCCCCGTGCGGTGCGTCAGGCGGGCGCGGCGGCGCGGCGCTGGGCGTCGGCCTTCATCCGGGCGGCGCGGTCGAGGTCGGCCTGGGACACCGCGGCGACCGAGCCGAAGACGCTCACCGCCTGGTAGTACGTCCAGGCGAGGCTGTAGCAGGCGGGCCGGACCACCGCGTTGTACGTGGCGCAGACCCGCTTCAGATCCGCGTAGAAGGCGCTGTCCAGGCGGGACTTGCTGGACGAGAAGACGCCCATCGCCTTGTGGTTGCGGTAGCCGAAGTCGTGCCGGTAGCAGGAGAGCTTGAAGTTGAACCCGATCGGGTTGTCCGGGCTGGACGAGCAGTAGTCGGTGGACCAGTCGAAGCCGTACTCGGTCCAGGGCGCCCGGTTCTGCCGGGCGCTGTTCCAGGCGTTGTAGCTGGACGCGCTGGTCTGCGTCCAACTGGTCAGGACGGACAGCTTCTGCTGGGTGCTCACCGCGGCGGCGGCCGGTGTGGCCAGGCCGAGCAGCGTGAGCAGGGCGAGTGCGCCGGCGGCGAGGGTGGTGGCGAGTCGACGGGACACGGGAACCTCCGGGGGGTGTCCCTATGGGTTTCGTCAAGCGGGGACGGGTGCCTGATCTCTCGGCCGTGGTTGGTAGGGGATCTTGTCGCGGAGCATGGCGAACAGGACGTCGCAGCGGCGTCGGGCGAGGCAGATGAGGGCGGCGTTGTGACGTTTGCCTTCGGCGCGTTTGCGCTCGTAGTAGGCGCGGCTGACCGGGTCTGCCAGAGACGCGAAGGCGGCGAGGAAGAAGGCGCGTTTGAGGTTCTTGTTGCCGCCTCGGGGTGGGTGTTCGCCGCGGATGCTGCTGCCGGAGCGTCGGGTGACGGGGGCCAGGCCTGCGTAGGCGGCGAGGTGGCCGGGGGTGGGGAAGGCGGTGCCGTCGCCGACTTCGAGCAGGATCCGGGCTGCGGTCCTGACGCCGATGCCGGGCATCGAGGTCAGGACCCCGGCAAGAGGGTGCGCATCAAGCATCCTCTCGACCTGAGTGGTACCGCCGCCGCGCCGCCCGTTCCCGCTCCCGCCGAACCCGCTGCGGCGGATAACGGCGGGGCGAAGCGGACTGCGCATCGACGATCGGGTACAACGACATCAGAAGGCCCTCGGCACGGAAACGGTTGGCTCGACACCACCGGACCTACCGAGGGCCTTCCCTCACCTCCAACACGACACGCCGCCCAACCCCACCACTTCTCAAACGCTCACTAAGAAGGGGCCCTTCTACTACCGGAGGCGTTAACAAGGGGCCCTTCCTTACCCGGTCACCCCTTGGCAGCACGTACACGCGCCACCACCGGCACGAAGCGCAGCAGGTTCCAGGAGGTGGCCGGCAGCAGCACGGAGACCCGGCCGCCGTCGACAGCGGGAGTGGCGAGGTTCCGGGGTGTGACCCGCTGCGGGTCCGCCTCGGTGTTCGTGGCGTCCGGGTCGGTTCCGGCCGCCACGGTGGTGTGCGCCTCGGCCCGCAGGCCGGGCAGGCCGCGCAGGTCCAGGTCGAGCGGGACGTCCTGCGAGCTGCGGTTGACCGCGAAGACGGCCAGCGCGCCGGTCTCCTCGTCGTGCACGGCGACGGTGTCCAGCGCGGGCACGTCGCCGTACCGCCGGGTCTCGTAGGTGGGGCCGGTGGGCTCGGTCCGCAGCACGGTGCCGCGGGCGTACCGGGCGGTCAGCGCGAACGGGTGGAAGATGCTCTGCCGCCAGGCCGGGCCGCCGTTGCGGGTACGGATCGGGGCGATCACGTTGGCGAGCTGCGCCTGGCAGGCCACGCCGATGCGGTCGGCGTGCCGCAGCAGGGTGATCAGCAGGTCGCCCACCACCACCGCGTCGACGGCCGTGTAGTCGTCCTCGATCAGCGCCGGCGCCTCGACCCAGCCGCGCCGGTCCAGGTCGGACTGGAGGCGGGACTGGTACCAGACGTTCCACTCGTCGAAGGAGATCTTCAGCTTGCGCTTCTGCCGCAGCTTGGCGCCCACGTAGTCGGCGGTGGCGACGACCTCGGTGATGAAGGCGTCCATGTCGACGGCGGAGGCGAGCAGGCTGGCCCGGTCACCGTCGGAGGGGTCGTAGTAGGTGTGGGCGGAGATGTAGTCGACGTGCTCGTAGGTGTGTTCCAGCACCGTCGCCTCCCACGCGGCGAACGTGGGCATCCCCCGGCCGGAGCTGCCGCAGGCGACCAGGCTGATCGACGGGTCGATCATCTTCATCGCGCGGGCGGTCTCGGCGGCGAGCCGGCCGTACTCGTCGGCGGTCTTGTGCCCGACCTGCCACGGTCCGTCCATCTCGTTGCCGAGGCACCACAGCCGCACCCCGTACGGCTGCTCGGCGCCGTGCTCACGGCGCAGGTCGGACAGCCGGGTGCCGCCCGGGTGGTTGGTGTACTCCAGCAGGTCGAGCGCCTCGGTGACGCCGCGGGTGCCGAGGTTGACAGCCATCATCGGCTCGACCCCGGCCTCGGCCGCCCAGGTCATGAACTCGTCCAGCCCGAACTCGTTTGTCTCGATGGTCTTCCAGGCCAGGTCGAGCCGGCGCGGGCGGTCACCGACCGGGCCGATGCCGTCCTCCCAGCGGTAGCTGGAGACGAAGTTGCCGCCCGGGTAGCGGACCACGGAGACGCCCAGCTCACGGGTCAGGTCCAGCACGTCGCGCCGCAGGCCTCGCCGATCGGCTGTGGGGTGGCCCGGTTCGTACACCCCGCCGTAGACGCAGCGGCCCATGTGCTCGACGAAGGAACCGAAGATCCGGCGGTCCGCCGGCGCGACCCGGAACGCCGGATCGATCGTGAGCTGCGCGTTCGGCACGATGCCAACCTCTCCCTCGCCGCTGGTGCGGGTGACCGCTGTCACTCCGCTGTCAGTGGTTTCTACAACGTTGTAAGCGCCTGTGTAAAGAGGCAGTCGCCTCGTCGTGGCGCGGTACAGTGCGGCCAGCGTTCACCGGAAGGAAGTGCAGTGCGGCACAGGCTCAAGGACGTCGCGGAGCGCGCCGGAGTGTCGGTGAAGACCGTCTCCAACGTCGTCAACGGCTACCAGCACGTGCGCGCCGACACCCGGGCCCGCGTCGAGGAGGCCATCGCCGCGCTCAACTACCGGCCCAACCTGTCGGCCCGCAACCTGCGCAAGGGGCGCACCGGGGTGATCGCGCTGGCCGTACCCGAACTGGACATCCCCTACTTCGCCGAGCTGGCCCGGCACGTCGTCACCGCCGCCGCCGACCACGGCTGGACGGTGCTCATCGACCAGACCGGTGGCCGCTCCGAACAGGAGCGCAAGGCCGCCAGCGGGATCGGCGACCACATGATCGACGGCCTGATCCTGAGCCCGCTCGCGCTCACCGCCGACGACCTCGCCGCGCTGGCCGGCCTGCCCATGGTGCTGCTCGGCGAACGCGTCGACCACGGCATCGCCGACCACGTCATGATCGACAACGTGGCCGCAGCCCGCGAGATCACCGCCCACCTGATCGGGCTCGGCCGCCGCCGGATCGCCGCGATCGGCTCCCAGCCGACCCCCGAGGGCGCCAGCGCCCGGCTCCGCCTGGCCGGCTACACCGCCGCGCTGACCGAGGCCGGCATCGCCTATGACGAGCGCCTGGCGGCGCCCGCGCCGGCCTGGCACCGCGCGGACGGCGCAGCCGCCATGCGGCACCTGCTCACCACGGGGGTACGCCCCGACGCCGTCTTCTGCTTCAACGACACGCTCGCGCTCGGCGCGTTGCGTGCCCTGCACGAGATGGGCCTGCGCGTGCCCGAGGACGTCGCGGTGGCCGGCTTCGACGACATCGAGGACGGCCGCTTCTCGATCCCGACGCTGACCACGGTCGCCCCCGACAAGGAGCGCATCGCCCGCCTCGCGGTCGAGCTGCTGGCGGGCCGCCTGGGCCCCGATCGCGAGTCCCCACCGCGCGAGCTGGTGGCCCCCCACCACGTGGCCCTGCGCGAGTCCGCCTAGGGCGTGTCCTGCCGATCTTGTAGTGGTTGATCGTTGACGATGTGTCGGTGGTGCGTCGTGGTGAACTGACCGATGAGGCGTGGGCGGTGATCGCGCCGCTGCTACCGGAGCCGGGCGGTGCTCGTGGGCGGTGGCGGGATCACCGTCAGGTGATCAACGGGATTTTGTGGAAGCTGCGCACGGGTGCGCCGTGGCGTGACCTGCCCGAACGTTTCGGACCGTGGAAGACCTGCCACGAGCGCCTGCGTCGGTGGAGCGCCGACGGGACATGGGGTCGGATCCTCTCGGCGCAGGTGTACGACGACGGCACACCGGTGCAGTGGACGATCAGCATCGACTC
>NZ_JANCLW010000001.1:5765384-6063322 GCF_033433935.1 Micromonospora sp. BRA006-A | reverse complement strand
CTACCGCAAACGCAACGTCGTAGAACGCTGCTTCAACCGACTCAAGCAATGGCGTGACCTGGCCACCCGCTACGCCAAACGCGCATCCCTCTACCGAGCCAGTCTGATCCTCATCGCCGCTGTCATCTGGCTTCCATGATCGACAGGACAGGCCCTAGCCCTCTTCTGGCCGGCCCCCCTTCTGGCCGGCCCCGTCGATCATGAAGTTGACGGCGAAGTCGATCTCCTTGAGTGCCGCCAACTTCATGATCGACGGGGTGGGGCCTGGGGCGGTCGGCGCGGCTTCAGTCGAAGAAGCGGGCCAGGTGGGAGGGGGCGGGGGCGGGGGCGTCCGGTGGCAGGGGGGTCAGGTCGGCGAAGATCGAGGCGCCGTCGCAACCGACGTGCAGCGGATACCAGCGCGGCGTACCCGGTGGACGCTGACCGCAGATGCCCTTGAACGTCTGTACGTCGAGCAGGCGTACGTGCGTCGGGTCGGCCACCGCGTTGACGTGCCGCCACCAGGGGCTCATCACGTGCAGCACCCCGCCCGGGCGCAGCACCCGGTGGCACTCGTCGAACAGCGGCAGGAAGTCGATCAGATGCTCGACGATGTGCACCGCGAAGAACACGTCCACCGAGTCGTCGCGCAGCGGCAGTGAGCCGGCCAGGTTGGCGACCGCGTTGACGCCCGGCGCAGGATAGATGTCCAGCCCGAGGTTGCCCGGCCACTGCTTGGTCGCGCCGCAGCCCAGGTCGACCACCACCGGTGCCCGCCCGGCCACTGTGACCCGGCACCAGACCCCGAGTACGCCGGACAGCCGGCCGATCAGCTCCCGTACCAGCCGTAACTGTTCCGGGTCGGCGACCTCGCCGGTCAGGTGCGCCACCCCACGGTCGAAGCGCACCTCGACCGCCGTTCCGCGCAACCGCTCGTCGTGCCGGACCATGTCGGCCCACGCCTCGGCGAGGAAGCCGTCGGTCTGCCGGAGTCGCTCACCCGAGAGCGCGGTCTGCCCCATCGCCACCATGCGCCACCTCCGGCGGCCCGTTACCCCCGATTCGCCCCGATATGCCCTCACCCACCCACCGACACCACCCCCCGTCACACGTTGATCAAGGAGTTCGTGTCCTCCCCGGGGCTGCCCCGCCGACCCAAACTCCTTGATCACCTGGGCGGCGGTCGGGGGTGTGCGCGCCGATGCCGGCTCCCGCGCTCTCGCCGCCGTTGATCTTGCACTTGCGGCCCGGATGAATCTCGCAAAAGGGGCATCCGAGGGGCGGCAACTGCAAGATCGACGGGAGCAGGGGACAGGGAGCAGGGGGCAGGGGGAGAGGGGTCAGGGGGAGAGGGTTCGGCGGACTGTGCGGGAGCCTCGCATGCGCTGGCGCGGCTGGGCGGCGGCTGCCTTCGGGCGCTTGAGGTGGTAGCGGTGCAGCTCGTTGTTGCCCGGCAGCGACGGGTCCTCGCTCATCGCGACCAGTTCCCAGCCCTGGTCACCAGCCCGGTTCAGGTGGGCCAGCGCGGTGTCGCCGTACGGCGTCACGTCGATCATGGAGCCGTCCGGGCCGTACCAGATGAAGACGACCTCCCACCCGGCGTCGGTGGCGGCGGCCTGGCGGCGGCGGACCAGCAGCGCGTACTCCCACTTGAGCATGCGCTCATTGTGGACCCGCGCGCTCCGGTCGGCACGGATCAGTGTTCGGCGATCCGTCCGTCCGCGACGCGCAGCCGCCGGTTCACGCTCACCGCGTCGAGCATCCGCCGGTCGTGGGTCACAAGCAGCAGCGTTCCCGGGTAGGTCGCCAGCGCCGACTCCAACTGCTCGATCGCGGCCAGGTCGAGGTGGTTGGTCGGCTCGTCGAGCACCAGCAGGTTCACGCCGCGCCCCTGGAGCAGGGCCAGCGCGGCCCGGGTCCGCTCGCCGGGGGACAGCGTCGCCGCCGGCCGCAGCACGTGGTCGGCGCGCAGCCCGAACTTCGCCAGCAGCGTCCGCACGTCCGCCGGGGCCAGATCCGGTACGGCGGCGCCGAACGCGTCGAGCAGCGGCTGGTCGCCGAGGAACAGTCCCCGGGCCTGGTCGACCTCGCCGACCACCACACCGGGGCCGAGCGCGGCGTGTCCCTCGTCCAGTGGCAGCCGCCCGAGCAGCGCGGCGAGCAGGGTGCTCTTGCCGGAACCGTTCGCCCCGGTGATCGCCACCCGGTCGGCCCAGTCGATCTGCAGGTCCACCGGGCCGAGCGTGAAGCCGCCACGGCGTACGACAGCTCCTCGCAGTGAGGCCACGACGGCACCGGCGCGGGGCGCGGCGGCGATCTCCATCCGCAGCTCCCACTCCTTGCGCGGCTCCTCGACCACGTCCAGCCGCTCGATCAGCCGGGCGGTCTGCTTGGCCTTCGCGGCCTGCTTCTCGGTCGACTCGGCGCGGTACTTGCGGCCGATCTTGTCGTTGTCGGTGGCCTTGCGGCGGGCGTTCTTGACGCCCTTCTCCATCCACGCGCGCTGGGTGCGGGCGCGCGCCTCCAGGTCGGCCTTCGTGTCGGCGTACTCCTCGTACTCCTCGCGGGCGTGGCGGCGCGCCACCTCCCGCTCCTCCAGGTAGGCCGCGTAGCCCCCGCCGTAGTGGTTGACCTGCCGCTGGTGCAGGTCCAGCTCGACGATCCGGGTGACGGTGCGGGTGAGGAACTCCCGGTCGTGGCTGACCACCACGGTCCCGGCGCGCAGGCCGGTGACGAAGCGTTCCAGCCGGTCCAGCCCGGCCAGGTCGAGGTCGTTCGTCGGCTCGTCGAGCAGGAAGACGTCGTACCGGCTGAGCAGCAGCGACGCGAGCCCGGCGCGGGCGGCCTGCCCGCCGGACAGGCCGGTCATCGGATGGTCGAGGCCGACGTCGAGACCCAGCTCCGCGGCGACCTGCGCGGCCCGTTCGTCCAGGTCCGCGCCGCCGAGGTCGAGCCAGCGTTTCAGAGCGTTCGCGTACGCGTCGTCGGCGCCCGCCGCCCCGGCGGTGAGCGCCTCGGTGGCGGCGTCAAGCGCGGCCTGCGCGGCGGTCACCCCAGTGCGCCGGGCCAGGAACTCGCGGACCGTCTCGCCGGGCCGGCGCTCCGGCTCCTGCGGCAGGTAGCCGACGGTCGCCGTGGGCGGGCTGAGCGAGACCGAGCCCTGCTCGCGGGGGACAAGACCGGCGAGGGTACGCAGCAGCGTGGACTTGCCCGCGCCGTTGACCCCGACCAGCCCCACCACGTCGCCGGGCGCGACGACGAGGTCGAGGTCTTCGAAGAGGAGGCGGTCACCGTGGCCGGCGGTGAGATCCTTGGCGATCAACGTGGCGCTCATCAGGTGACCGAGCCTACCGGCGGGCGCATCCGGATTACCGTGACCCGCGCTCGCGGCGGCACCGGTCTGAGGGAGACTCACAGCCGTGGTGACCACACTGGCGATCGACTGTGGTGGCGGCGGGATCAAGGCCTCCGTACTGGATGCCGCCGGAACCATGCGCGCGCGGCCGTTGCGCGTGCCCACGCCGTACCCGTTGCCACCGGCCTTGTTCGTCAAGACGCTGCTGGATCTCGGCGCCCGCCTGCCCACGGCGGACCGGCTCACCGTCGGCATGCCCGGCATGATCCGGCACGGCGTCGTGGTGGCGACGCCGCACTACGTGACCCGGTCCGGGCCGCGCAGCCGCGTCGACCCGGACCTGCTGGCCGAGTGGTCCGGGTACGACGCGCGGACCGCGCTGGCCGAGGCGTTCGGCGTGCCGGCGCTGGTGCTCAACGACGCCGAGGTGCACGGCGCGGGCGTGGTCGCCGGGACCGGCTGCGAGCTGGTGCTGACGCTCGGCACCGGGCTGGGCAGCGCGCTGTTCGACGGCGGGGTGCTGGCGCCGCACCTGGAGCTGTCGCACGCGCCGGTGCGGTGGAACACCACGTACGACACGTACGTGGGGGAGCCGGAACGGCGGCGCTTGGGCGACGCGTTCTGGTCGCGGCGGATCCGGCAGGTGGTGGACGGCCTGCGGCCGGTGTTCCGCTGGGACCGGCTGTATCTCGGCGGCGGCAACTCCCGGCTGATCCGGCCCGAGCAGGTGGCCCGGATGGGCGACGACGTGGTGATCGTCCCCAACACTGCCGGAATCGTCGGTGGTGTCCGGGCATGGGACCTGATCGGCGGCCGGTACGACCCGACCACGTGATCTTCGACCGCAGGAACACTCGCGGTTCCGCCGGTGTTGTGCCAGCGTCGGACCTAGGGCCTGGCGCGACACGAGGAGGTGGGTCGAGTGGATCTTCTGGCGGAGTACCGGCGGGCGACCATGTTCTTCGAAGCGGGTGACCCGACCGGAGCGGCCCGGCTGCTCGAACCGATCATCGAGGCGGAGCCGGACAACTCCTCGGTCCGGCAGCTGCTGGCCCGCGCCTACTTCCAGTCGGCCCAGCTCAACCGGGCCGAGGAGCAGCTGCGTGAGCTGGTCGACCGGGACCCGAGCGACCACTACGCGCACCACGTGCTCGGCCGCACGCTGGAGCGGATGAACCGGCCCGTGGACGCGCTGCGGCACCTGCGTATCGCGGCCGCGATGTACTCGACGAACACCGACTACGCCACCGCCCTGCGCCGGGTGGAGGGCAAGGTCGGTCGTTGACCGATGACGCGGAAGGGCAGCCCGGGCGGGCTGCCCTTCCGCGTACCTAGGATGGGACCGTGAAGCTCAAGCTCGATCTCCACGACATCTACAACAAGGGCCACGACATCGATCGTGCGCTGCGCGGGATCATGGACGAGGCGGTCGCGAAGAAGGCCACGCTCGTGGAGATCATCCCGGGCAAGGGGTCGGGCGCGCTGAAGAAGAAGGTGCTGCGCTTCCTCGACCAGAAGGACGTCAAGCAGCTCTACCACCGGGTCGAGAAGGACTCGAAGAACTTCGGCCGCCTGTTCGTCCACTTCCGCTGGAAGTAGCGCGCCCACGTCTGACCCGCCTCGGTCAGGCCTCGGTGAGCACCGTTATGGGGAGGCCGAAGGTGGTTGTTCCGGGACCGTGCCCGACGCCGACCAGGACCCGGTTGCCGAGCGGAGCGGCCAGGCGCACCACCACCTCGCGCTCCTCGGCGTAGTCCAGCCGATAGCCGTTCCCGTCGCGGGCGACCTCCACCGGCTCGACGAGCACCGCCGTGTCCGTCTCGAACACCTCGGCGTCGGGGTAGTCGGCGTACTGCGCTGGCGTTCCGATGAACCGGAACGTCAGGGTGCGCCCATCGTGCGCGAGCACGGCCTCCTCGTGATGAGCGGCTCCTACGCCGGGTGGCCGCCACGTCATCCGACGTTCGAAGTCCGGGTCCAAGGCGATGAAGGGCCATCGACGGTCGTCGGGGTGCATCATCCACGCCGGGAGTTCGCGAGTGCCCCGGTCGGTGGCGAACGGTCCGTTCGCCCGGATGATGTTCGCCAGCGGTCTCTGCGCGCCGCTCTGCACGTCACGGCAGTAGTCGACGGCGGCCGGCGCGATCTCCGGCGGCAACTCGGACTCCGGGACGCCGGGGGCGTCGAACAACGACCGCCACTGCGTGTCCACCATGAGCCGGTCGAGAGCCGTGACGCCCATCGCTGTCAGCACGATCGGACGCGGCTCGCGGTGAACGGGAAAAGCCTCCCACATCGCCAGCGCCTGCCGGACGTGCTCCACCTCGATCGGCACACCGTCAGCCTAGCCCGCACCTCGCTCTAGCTTGATCCACTCCAGTACGCCGAAGTGGCGGTATCCCGGGCGCGCGGATACCGCCACTTCGGCGAGGTGGTGTCGATCAAGCGGCGGTCAGAGCGGGTACGTGCGCGCCACCGCCAGCATCTCCGAGCTGTGCGAGCCCACAACCCCCACGCCGGCCGGCCGCTCCCGGAACCCGGGCACCCCGGACAGCCCGTCACTGGCGTCCATCGCGCGTACCGACACGGCACCGCCGCGCGGCACGAGCGTCAGCGTCACCTCGACGCCCTCCGGCGGCGGCGCGTGGAACACGATTCCGAACCCCCACTTCCCGTCGCCCGGCTCGACCGGCACGTTTCGCCCGGCCACCGAGGCGGAGCGCACCGTCGCGGTGCCGGTGTCGACGTGCAGCGTGAGCAGGCGCACCTGCCGCTGCGGCACCACCCGCACCCGCAGCACGCGCTGGTCGCCGGAAGTGCTGTCGGAGAGCAGATCCAGCTTCGGGGCGGGCAGAGGCGCGGCGGTCGCCGGTCCGGCACGCATCTCACCGTCGCCGAGCCCGGGGAAGTCGTCGGCCAGCGAGATGCTCCGGTCGACGTAGCCGTCGGTCCACGGCTGCGGCTTCTCCTCGCGACTGAGCCAGGCCGCCTTCCCGGTGCCCGCGTCCAGCGCGTACATCAGATGGGTCGGCACGGGATGCGCGGCGTCGAAGCGGTCGACCGCGAGGCCGACCCCGGCGAGCACCACCGCCGCCAGCGCGGCCGCCGCGGCGGGCAGCGCGCCGAGCCGGCGTGCGCGCAGCGCGAGCAGGCCGCGCTGGCCGCCGGCTCTGGGGTGCAGCAGGTCCACCACCGGGAGTACGGCGAGGCCGAGCAGCACCGCGACGAGCGCGGCTACCGCACCCATGCCCATGCCGAGCGCCGGGAACAGCAGCACCACCGGAGGCAGCAGGATCACCACCGCCACCGCGGCGGCGAGCGTCACCGCGACCACCGGCCACGGTCCGTCGCGGCGGGTGGCGAGCGCGGCGAAACCGGCGAGCGCGCCGGCCAGGGCCGGCAGTGTCGTCAGGTACGCCCCGCCGGGTACCGCCACGGCGAGCAGCACACCGAACACGGCGAGCCAGGCCAGTCCGCCGAACGCCAGCGCGGCCGGGCCGACCCGGCGGCGCAGCAGCGCGTACCAGCAGAACAGCACCGCGGCGGCGAGCGCCACGACGGAGAGCCGGTACCAGACCGGGCGGTACGGGTCGAGCAGCTCGGCGTACCCGGGGCGGATAGTGGTGATCGCGGCCCAGAGCAGCCACGCGCCCAGCGGGGCCACGACGACAGGCACCAGGGTCAGGCCGAAGCCGGCGGCGAGCGTGCCGGCGGTGGCCCGGCCCCGGCGGCGCAGGAACCAGCCGAGCGCGCCGACGGCGAGCAGCGCGGCCACTGCGAGCGGCAGAGTCAGCCAGCCGGGGTAGCTGATCAGGCCGCCGAGCACGGGGAAGTAGGTGTCGTCGTGGCCGGCGCGCAGGTCGCCCAGGTCGGTACGGCCGAACTCTCGGGCCAGGCCGAGCGCGTTGTCACCGTGCATCTGGAGGCTGCCCCGGTCCATCCGGGCCGGCACGTCCAGCGGGGTGTGGTAGATCGCGCCGCCGTCGATGTACGCGGAGTTCAGACCCACGAACTTCCGGTCCAGGAACGCGGTGAAGTCGGTGTCGTTCGGCAGCGCCCGGTAGATCTCCACCGCGAACGAGGTGCCCACCGGGTGCGGCGCGGCCTTGCCGAAGATCTCCACGAGCTTCGCGTTGTTCCGGGACGTCTCGAACATGATCACCGGGCCGGTGGAGCCACGCGCCTCCAGGTTGAGCACCACCCCGCCGTCGCGGGCGAGCGGATGGTCGCCGGCGAACCCGGCGGCCCCGCACAGGCACGCCTCCTCCGCGTCGGTGAGCACGAAGACGATGTCGTTGCGGGGGCGCGGACCGGTGGTCAGCGCCCGCGCCACCTCCAGGATCGCGGCGGTGCCCGCGGCGTCGTCGTTGCCGCCCGGCCCGGTCTGCACCGAGTCGTAGTGCGAGACCAGGAACACCTTCCCGGTCGGGTCGGTGCCGGGGAGCCGGGCCACCACGTTGCGCACCCGGGCCAGCGTCGCCCCGCCCGCCGCGCCGGACAACTGCCCGGCCTCGGGCGCGACCGCGTCCTGCACCTCGGTCTCCAGGCCCAGTCCGCGCAGCGTCGCCACCAGGTGCTCACGTACCCGATCGTTTGCGGCGCTGCCCGCCACGTGCGGCTCGGCGGCGATCACCTCGACATTGCGGAACGCCCGGGCGGCGCTGAACTCGCCCTCGGGCGCGTCCGCCGGACGCGGCGCCGGGGTGGAGAGGCCGGCCAGGACGCCCGCCCCGACGGCGAGCAGCGCGACGAGCGCGGCGACGGCGGCGATCGGCCGCCGCCGGGGCCTGGTGAAGGCGCGGTCGGCGGGGCGGGTGGGGGGTGCGCCCACAGGGACTCCTCGGGGTGGATCTACGGGGGTGGGGATCATCCTGCACCCCCGGGGGCTGCGGCGGCAGTCCTCGGTCGGTGCGCTGCGGGCGTGACAGCGCTACCGGCGTAACATCGTCTGTCGGCCGTGCCGCTGTGGAAGTGGATCGGTCACACGCTCCGCCGCGCCGGTGCCGGTCGCGTTGTGTGCGACTGTTGTCTGAGTCAGGATCAGCAGGGCATTCGGAAGGAGCCCGACATCACCAGCGAACTCCCGCGTCTCGCGGCGGTTACCCGACCGCAGCGGGGTTCCGGCGCGTCGGGTGCCGTCCACATGCCGTCTGCCGGGGCAGGCTTGCACGGCGTACCGCCGGGCGAGCGGCTGCGTGTGCTGCTGGTCGAGGACGACGAGGGCGACGCCTTCCTGGTCGGTGAGCTGCTCGCCGAGACCAACTCGATGATCGACCTGCTGGTCGCCACCAGCCTCAGCGAGGCCCGGCAGCGGGTGATGGGCGTGGACTGCGTCCTGCTCGACCTGGGTCTGCCGGACGCGCAGGGCCTGGACGGGCTGCGCCGGGTGCTGGAGATGGCCAGCGGCGCCGCCGTGTGCGTGCTGACCGGCCGCTCCGACGAGCACCTGGGCATCGTCGCGGTCGCCGAGGGCGCGCAGGACTACCTGGTCAAGGGCCAGGTCGACGGTGTCCTGCTGACCCGGGCGCTGCGGTACGCGGTCGAGCGCAAGCGCGCCGACGAGAACGCCCGCCGGCTGCGTGAGGTGGAGCTGCGCCAGGCCGAGTCCGCCCGCCTGGAACGCGGCCTGCTGCCGCAGCCGCTGATGACCACCGACGAGGTGTCGGTGCACACCTTCTACCGGCCCGGCCGGCACGCCGCGCTGATCGGTGGCGACTTCTACGACGTGGTGCAGACCCGGCCGGACCGCATCGACCTGATCGTCGGCGACGTCTGCGGGCACGGCGTGGACGAGGCCGCGCTCGGCGTCGAACTGCGCGTGGCCTGGCGGGCCCTGGTGCTGGCCGGGGTGCCGGACGACGAGGTGCTGCCCGCGCTGGAGCAGGTGCTGATGAGTGAGCGCCGCCTCCAGGAGATCTTCGCCACGGTGGCCACCACCCGGCTCGACCTGGCGTCGGCGCGGGCCACCGTACGCCTCGCCGGTCATCCGCCGCCGCTGCTGCTCAGCGGTGGGACTGTCGCGCCGGTGCCGGCCAAGGGCGGGTTGCTGCTGGGCGTACGCCCGCGCCGCCCGGTCGCCTTCGACCTGGAGTTCGACACCGACGACTGGTCTCTGCTGATGTACACCGACGGCCTGATCGAGGGCCGGGTGGACGGCGGGGACGAACGCCTCGACGTACCGGGCCTGACCGGGCTGCTCGCCGACCCGGCGAACCGGGCGGTGCCGCTGGCCGAGCTGCCCGCCTGGCTGGTCGGACGGGCCGAGCAGATAAACGGCGGCCCGCTGGCCGACGACGTGGCGATGTTGCTGGTCACGCGGGGAAGCGGCCGGTGAGCGTCGAGGGCCCCGCACTCGCGAACGACGATGATGCGGTGAAGGGCAACGGGGAGGAACCGGTGAAGGCGTACCAGCAGGGGTGGACCCTGCGGCGGCGGGTGGCCGCGCTGCTCGGCGTAGTCGTCGTGCTGCTGCTCGGGCTGGCCGGCGCGGAGGCGGCGGTCGCCGCGCAGAACCGGCAGAACATCGACGCGGTGCTGCTCAAGACCGGTCCGCTGCGGGTGCAGGCCCAGGAACTGATGAGCGTGCTGCTCGACCAGGAGACCTCGGTGCGCGGGTACGCGGTGAACGGGGACCGCAGCGACCTGGAGCCTTATCGGGAGGGTGTGCAGCGCGAGCAGAGCCTGGTCACGTCGATCCGTGATCTCTCCGCCGACTATCCGGACGTGCGCCGGTCGCTGGACGTGGTGGAGCAGCAGACCGCGCAGTGGCGGGCCCAGGTGGCCGAGCCGGTCATCACCACTGTCGACCGGGACGGCGCGGCGGCCGGCCAGGCGCTGATCACCGACGCGACGCGTCAGCAGTTCGACGGCATCCGCACGTCGGTGAACACGCTGCAGGAAGAGATCCTCACCGTTCGGCAGGAGACCGCCGACCGGGTGAACGAGACGAGCAACACGCTGGTCGTGCTGCTGATCATCGCCGCGCTGGTGGTGACCACGGCCGGCGTGGTCATGCTGGTCTCGCTGGACCGGATCCTGATCCGCCCGTTGGCCGACCTGGTCGGCCAGGTTCGTGAGGTGGCCGACGGCGACTACCGGCACCGCATCGAGGGGTCCGGGCCGCCGGAGTTCCGCCGGCTCGCCGACGACATCGACCAGATGCGGATGAAGATCGCCCGGGAGCTGGACGAGGTACGCGAGGCGCGGGAACGCATCGAGTGGGTGAACAGCCAGTTGCAGAAGCAGGCCGAGGAGCTGACCCGCTCCAACCGTGACCTGGAGCAGTTCGCGTACGTCGCCTCGCACGACCTCCAGGAGCCGCTGCGCAAGGTGGCGAGCTTCTGCCAGCTCCTGCAGCGGCGCTACGCCGGGCAGCTCGACGAGCGGGCCGACCAGTACATCGCGTTCGCGGTGGACGGCGCGCAGCGCATGCAGCGGCTGATCAACGACCTGCTGGCGTTCTCCCGGATCGGCCGGCTGACCACCGGTTTCACCGAGGTCGACCTGAACAAGGTGATGGGCGACGTGGCGGGGCAGACCGAGGCGGCGTTGCAGTACGCCGACGCGGACCTGACCTGGGGCGAGATGCCCACCATCCGCGGCGAGGAGCCGCTGCTGACGAACCTGCTGGTCAACCTGGTCAGCAACTCGGTGAAGTTCCGCCGGCCCGACGTGCCGCCGAAGGTGCACGTGTCGGCCCGGCTGGTGGACGGCGAGTGGGAGATCAGCTGCCGGGACAACGGCATCGGGATCGAGCCGGAGTTCGCCGACAAGATCTTCGTGATCTTCCAGCGGTTGCACTCGAAGGACGCGTACCCGGGCACCGGCATCGGGCTGGCCATCGTCAAGAAGATCGTGGAGTATCACGGCGGCCGGGTCTGGGTGGACACCGACGCCGACGAGGGCACCACGATCCGGTTCACGCTGCCCGCGCTGGAGGCCGACATCGAGGCCGCCAAGGCGGCGGAGGCGGCAGCCGACGGGGACGCCGCGGACGGGGACGCGGCGGACGGTGCGGAGCCGGCCGAGGCGCCGGTCGCCGAGGGCACCGAGACCGACCCGGCGGGCGCCGGGCGGCAGCCGGACGGCGAGGCACGCGAAGAGCCGCCCGCGGAGGCGGACCGACACGGTACAAACGGTGGCATGAAGGAGACGGTGGCATGACCGCGCCCGCGGACGGCAAGAGCCCGATCGAGGTCCTGCTCGTCGAGGACGACCCCGGCGACGTGCTGATGACCCAGGAGGCGTTCGAGGAGCACAAGCTCCGCAACCGCCTCACCGTCGTCTCCGACGGCGCGGAGGCGCTCGCCTACCTGCGCCGCGAGGGCCAGTACGCGGACGCGGTGACGCCCGACCTGATCCTGCTCGACCTGAACCTGCCCCGCCGCGACGGCCGGGAGGTGCTGGAGGAGATCAAGAAGGACGAGGAACTGCGCCGCATCCCGGTCGTGGTGCTCACCACCTCGCAGGCCGACGAGGACATCCTGCGCAGCTACCAGCTGCACGCCAACGCCTACGTGACCAAGCCGGTGGACTTCGAGCGCTTCATCTCCGTGGTCCGCCAGATCGACGAGTTCTTCGTCAGCGTGGTCAAGCTGCCGCCGCGTGGCTGACCCGCTGCTGGACGACGTCGGCGCGCTGCTGAAGGAGGCGGCGGCCAAGGTCGTCGTGCCGTTGTTCCGCCGGCTCGACGCGTCCGACATCTCCGAGAAGGCGCCGGGCGAGGTGGTCACCGTCGCCGACCGCGAGGCCGAGGTGCTGATCTCCGAGGGCCTGCGGCGGCTGCGTCCCGGCTCGGTGGTGGTCGGCGAGGAGGCCGTCGCCGAGGATCCGGACCTGCTGCGGCACCTGCGCGGCAGCGGCGACGTGTGGCTCGTCGACCCGGTCGACGGCACCTCCAACTTCGCCGCCGGCCGCCGGCCCTTCGCGCTGATGGCGGCGCTGCTCACCGACGGCGAACCGGTGGCCTCCTGGGTGTACGACCCGCTCGACGGCACGATGGCGGCGTGCCGGCTCGGTGCCGGCACCGAGCTGGACGGGGCGTCGCTGAGCGCGCCGCCGGCCGAGCCGCGGGTGGGCGCGCTACGCGGCACCGCGGCGACGAAGTTCCTGCCGCCGGACTTCCGCCGCCGGGTGGAGGAGGGCGGCCGCCGCATCGGTGAGCTGCTGCCCGGCCAGCACTGCGCGGGCCGGGAGTACCTGGACGTGCTCACCGGCGAGCAGCAGTTCGTGCTGTTCTGGCGCACCCTGCCGTGGGACCACACACCCGGCACGTTGCTGGTGCGCGAGGCCGGTGGCGTGGCCCGCCGGTTCGACGGCGCCGACTACCACCCGGCCGACGACGGCCGGGGACTGCTCGTGGCGTCGAGCCCGGAGATCTGGGACGAGGTGAGCGCCGCCCTGCTGGGCGGTTGAGCGGCGTTGTGCGACGGGCACGGCACGCTGCGTCGACGTCGGACGCCGTACGCCGTCGCCGGCCTGGCGTGTCGCGCGTGGTCCGGTATCGTGACCGGCGGTCTCCGCCAGCAGGCCGCCGTCCGGCGCCGGCGGAGACGCCGCTCGGTGTACGGGGGCCGGCGGTCGACGGAAGGACCAACACGTGCCCAGGACCAGCCCTACCGGCCGGCGCGTCCGGCGGTCGCTGCTCGCCGCGTTCGCCGCGGTGGCCGTGCTGCTCGGCTCCGGCGTGGCCGCCGGCCCGGCTGCCGCCGTACCCAGCCCGAACGCCCCGAACGAGGGCGGCAGCAAGCAGCTACGGGCGGCGTTGGAGGCGGCGGCGAAGGGCCACATCGAGGCCCAGAACAAGCTGGAGAACTCCAAGCGCCGGCAGAAGGCGCTCGCCGCCCAGCTCAAGGACGTCGAGGGACGCCTCGTCGGGCTCAGCGCGCAGGCCGGTGAGGTCGCCGCGCAGTCGTACCGGATGGGCCGGCTGACCGCCACGTCGATGCTGCTGGCGAGCGCCGACCCGAACGACTTCCTCAAGCGCGCGGCCGAGCTGGACGTGATGGCCCAGCGGGACAGCAAGCGGCTGCGGGAGCTGGCCGACGCGAAGGCGCAGGCGGCCGAGGCGAAGCTCGCCATCGACGCCGAGGTGCGCGAGCAGGCCAAGCAGGTCGCCGTGCAGGCCCGCAAGAAGAAGGACGCCGAGGTGGCGCTGGCGAAGGTCAGCTCCGGCGCCGGGTCCGGGTTCAACGGCACCTCCTCGTCGGCGAAACCCGCCCCGCGCAGCTCGGACGGCTCGTGGCCGTCGGAGTCCTGCTCGGTGGACGACCCCACGCCCGCGTCCGGCTGCATCACGCCGCGCACGCTGCACATGCTCCAGCAGGCCAAGGCGGCCGGTTACAAGCGCTACGCCTCGTGTCACCGCAGCGGTGGCGGCGGCGAGCACCCCAAGGGCCGGGCCTGCGACTTCTCGGCCGCCAGCGGCGGGTTCGAGGACAAGACCGCCACCGGCGGCGACAAGGCGTACGGCGACAGCCTCGCCGCCTGGGCGAAGAACAACGCCAACCGGCTCGGCATCATGTACGTCATCTGGTATCGGCAGATCTGGATGCCGAACACCGGTTGGCGCGCGTACAGCGGCGGTGGCAGCCCGGCAGCGGACCACACAAACCATGTTCACATCTCGATGTATTGACCCGGCCCGCCGCGAGCGCTGCGTAGCATCGCCACGGTGAGCAGCACATCGTCAGACGTCATCGCGGGACCGGCGGCCGACGCCCCGGTCCCGCCCCGGGCCCTGCCCAACGGGCTCGCCGCGTTCCTCGTCTTCCTCTCCAGCGGGGCCGTGCTGGTGCTGGAGACCGTGTCGCTGCGCCTGGTCGGCCCGTACGTCGGGGTGACCCTCCAGGTGACCAGCTCGGTGATCGGCATGGCGCTGGCCGCCATCGCGTACGGGGCGTGGTTCGGCGGGTGGCTCGCCGACCGGCGTGACCCGCGCACCCTGCTCGCCCCGGCGCTGGTGCTGGCCGGCATCGCCACCGCCGTCACGCTGCCGATCGTCAGGTACGCCGGTGAGGCGCTGCGCGGCGGCGCGGCGAGCGCGGTGCTCCTGCTGACCGCGCTCACCGTCCTGCTGCCGGCCGCGCTGCTGGCCGGGATCACCCCGCTCGTGGTGAAGCTCCAGCTCGCCGATCTGCGCCGGACCGGGCAGGTGGTGGGCAAGCTGTCCGGCATCGGCACGCTCGGCGGCATCACCGCCACGCTCGGCACCGGCTTCGTGCTGGTGGCGGCGCTGTCCAGCACCGTCATCGTGCTGGGGTTGGCCGCCGTGCTCGGCGTGACCGGGCTGGCGCTCGGCGTCTGGCTGCGCCGGCAGGCCGGCCCGAGCGGGCTGTCCGCGCCGGGCCGGGTCAAGGCCGCGCTGGCGCTGCTCGGCCTCGCCGCCGCCGGGCTCACCGCCGCGGCGCCGAACCCGTGCGACGTGGAGACCGCGTACCACTGCGCCCGGGTCGAGGTGGACCCGTCGTGGCCGCAGGGACGCACGCTCTACCTCAACTCGGCCGAGCACTCGTACGTCGACCTGGGCGAGCCGACCCACCTGAAGTACGCGTACACGCAGTGGATCGGCCTGGTCGCGGACGTGGCGCGGCCGGCGAGGCAGCCGATGGACGCGCTGCACCTGGGCGGCGGCGGCTTCACCGTGCCGCACTACCTGGCCGCGACCCGGCCCGGCACCGACAACCTGGTGTTCGAACTCGACGGCGGCCTGGTCGAGCTGGACCGGCGGGAGCTGGGCCTGCGTACCGGATCGGGGATGCGTGCCGAGGTGGGTGACGCGCGGGTGCTGCTGCGCGGCGAGCCGACCGACAGCCGCGACTTCATCGTCGGCGACGCGTTCGGTCACCTGGTGGTGCCGTGGCACCTGGCGACCCGGGAGATGGCCGCCGACATCCGGCGGGTGCTGCGCCCGGACGGGATCTACGTGCAGAACGTCATCGACTACCCGCCGGGCCGGTTCATCCGGGCCGAGCTGGCCACCGTGAAGGCCGAGTTCGCGCACGTCGCGCTGATCGCCCCGCCCGGCGCGATCGACGGGAAGCAGGGCGCCAACTTCGTGATCGTCGCCTCGGACGCGCCGCTGCCGCTCGCCTCGATCCCGCCCGGCCTGAAGCTGCTGCCCGAGCCGGCCTCGCTGATGGACGAGGCGGCGGTGACCGCGTGGGTGGGCGACGCGATGGTGCTCACCGACGACTACGCGCCGGTGGACCAACTCCTCGCGACCGCCTGAACGGATGACTTTCCTGACCGATTCCGACCGCTGAGGTGTACCGGGGCCCGCTTCGGGCAACAGGACCGACCATGGGTGGACCGGTCAGGAACGGCGTGCAACTGCTCGGCGAGCGATATCGACTCGTCGAGCAGTTGGGTGCGGGCGGAATGTCGGTCGTCTGGCGCGGCTACGACGAGGTGCTGGGCCGCCAGGTCGCGGTCAAGGTGCTGGCCTCGCGGCTGGCCAGCGACAAGGCGTTCCGGCACCGGATCCGGGTGGAGGCGCAGGCCGCCGCGCGGCTGTGCCACCCCAACATCACCAACGTGTACGACTACGGCGAGTCGGTGCAGGTCGGCCTGACCGTCCCGTACGTGGTCATGGAGCTTGTCGACGGCGGTCCGCTCAGCGGGCGGCTCGGCCGCGACGGGCAGCTTCCCTGGCGGGAGGCCATGACGATCGGTGCGGAGGTCGCCTCGGCGCTGGCCGCCGCGCACGCCCGAGGCGTGGTGCACCGGGACGTCACACCGGGCAACGTCATGCTGACCCCGACCGGGGTGAAGGTCGTCGACTTCGGTATCTCGGCGCTGGTGGGGGAGAGCGACAAGGGGCCGGACGGCGCGCTGCTCGGCACGCCGGCTTACCTCGCGCCGGAGCGGCTGGACAACGGGCACGTCTCGCCCGCCACCGACGTGTACGCGGTGGGGCTGCTGCTCTACCGGATGCTCACCGGCCGCCTGCCGTGGCAGGCCAGCACCACCACCGAGATGCTGCGCGCCCACATGTACCGCGACCCGGACCCGATGCCCGCGGTGCCGGGGCTGCCCGAGCCGGTCGCCGCGCTGGTACAGCGCTGCCTGGCCAAGCGCCCCGAGGACCGCCCGGCGACCGCCGAGGTGGCCCGTACGCTCGCCGAGGCGGCCGGCATCGCGGCAATCGTGCCGGTGTCGCCGGCGTTCGGTTGGACGGACCCGGCGCTCGCCGAGAACGCCGGCACCACGATCCTGCCGTGGTCGGCGGAGACCGACGCGCTGCCGTTCTCGGTGGTGCGGACCCGCACGAGGCGGGCGGCGGCGCGTCGGCGCAAGGTGGAGGCGGGGGTGGCCGCCGTCGGCCTGGTCGCGGTGACCGCCACGCTGTGGGGCCTGACGTCGCGGAGCCCGGCCAGCGGCGGGGTGGAGCCGACCGAGGCACGGATGAGCATGCCCGAGCCGATCCCCTGCGCTGTCGACTACTCGCTGCGCCGGGACACCGGCAAGGACTTCTCCGCCGAGCTGACGCTCACCAACACCAGCGACCGGGAACTGCGTGGCTGGACCATGAACTTCACGTTCCCCGGCAAGCAGACGGTCACCACGGCCCAGCCCCCGGCACGCCAGGCGGGGCGTACCGTGTCGATCGCCGCACCCGCGACGGACCCGGCGCTGGCGCCCGGCGCGTCGACGAAGCTGACGCTGGCCGGCCGCTACACCGGGAGCAACACGCTGCCTGTGGAGTTCACGCTCGGCGGTAGCACCTGCGGCGTGCAGGTCTCCGGCATCGCCGGCTCGGCGCCGACCACCGCGCCGCCGGTGAAGACGCCGGTCAAGCCGGCCACCAAGACCACCGCGAAGAGCGGGCCGGCGAAGGCCAAACCGGCGCCGGCGAAACCGAAGCCCAAGGCCGCGCCGAAACCCAAGGGCAAGGAGAACGGCAAGGGAAAAGCAAAGTAGACCGGCCGAAGGGGGGTGAGCACGGCAAGGGCAAGGGTTCTGGTCCGAAGAAGGGCTGACGGTCAGGTCGGCGCGGCGGTCAGCTCAGCGGCTCCGGTCAGCTCAGCGCGGAGAAGCGCTGCACCTGGGTGATGCCGCCCTCCACGATGAGCACGCTGTCCGCCTCCAGCACGGTGTCCGGCCCGGCGTACCGGAACGGTTCCCCGGCCTGCTTCTCACCCACCACCATCACGCCGTACCGGTCCTGCGGTGCGACGTCGCGCAGCGAGCGCCCGATCAGCGGCGCCGGCACCTTGATCTTGGCGATGGCGAAGTCGTCGTCGAACTCGATGAAGTCGAGCATCCGGCTGACGATCAGGTGCGCCACCCGCTCGCCGGTCTCCGCCTCCGGGAAGACCACGTGGTGCGCGCCCACCGAGTGCAGGATCTTCGCGTGCTTCTCCGAGGTGGCCCGCGCCCAGATCTGCTCGATCCCCAGCTCGGCCAGCGCCAGTACGGTGAGCACGCTCGCCTCCAGCGACGCCCCGATCGCGACCACGACCCGGCGGAAGTCCGCCAGCCCGAGCTGCCGCAGCGCCACCTCCTCGGTGCTGTCCGCCTGCACCACCCGGTCCAGGCCGGCCGACCAGTGCTGGACCCGGTTCGGGTCGCGGTCGATCGCCAGCACCTCGTAACCGAGACGGGACAGGGAGTCCGCCAGGCGCGCGCCGAACCGGCCCAGGCCGATCACCGCGATGCCGGTCTCCTCCGGATGTCTAGCCGACAATGGGTTGCTCCTCCGGGTAGCGGTACAGCCGTCGACGGGTGTTCAACGCGATGGCCGAGCCGAGGGTGAGTGGCCCGATCCGGCCGATGTACATGAGCGCGGTCAGCACGTACTGGCCCGGCGGCGAGAGCTGCCCGGACACCCCGACGGTCAGGCCGGTGGTGCTGAACGCGGAGGTGACCTCGAACAACGCGGCCGAGAACGATATGTGCGAGGTCAGCGCGATCAGGCCGACCGTCCCGCCGGCCACGAGCGCCACGCTCAGCAGCGCCACCGTCAGCGCCTGCCGCTGGCTGGCCGCCGCCACCCGGCGGCGCCCGACAGTGGTGTCCGGTTCGCCCCGCAGCTCGGCCCAGATGGCGAAGCCGAGCAGGAAGAACGTGGAGACCTTGATGCCGCCGGCGGTGCTGGCGCTGCCGCCGCCGATGAACATCAGGCCGATCAGCATGGGGTAGCTCTCGTCGGTGAGGTGCCCGACGTTTATGACGTCGAAACCGCCGGTACGGCTCAACGCGATCTGGGTGAACGACGCCAGCAGCTTGCCCGGCATGTCGTACGTGCCGATCGTGAACGGGTTGCCCCACTCGGCCATCAGCAGGTAGGCGACGCCGAAGACGGTCAGCACCACGCTGCCCCAGACGGTCAGCTTCGTGGCGACCGCCCAGCGCGCCGGCTGCCGCCACTCGCGTACCGCCTCGAACAGCGCCGGGAAACCGAGCCCGCCGATGATCGCGCCGATGCTGAGCGGCAGCGCCACCCAGCCGTCGCGGGAGAACGCGATCAGGCCGTCGGAGTAGAGCGCGAATCCGCCGTTGTTGAACGCCTGCACCGAGTGGAACACCGCCGACCAGAGCGCCCGGCCCGGCCGGTAGTCGTACGCCAGGAACAGGCGCGTGGCGATCACCGCAGTCATCAGGGCCTCGGTGACGAAGACGGTCGCCGCGATGCGCAGCAGCAGCCGGCGTACGTCGCCGAGGCCGAACTCGGCGGTCTCCGCCTGCACGAGCAGCCGGTTCCGCAGGCCGAGCTGGCGGGAGACGGCCAGGATCACCAGCGACGCCCCGGTCAGGATGCCCAGACCACCGAGCTGCGTCAGCACGGTGATCATCACGAGCCCGAAGCCGTTCCAGTAGTTCGGGGTGTCGGTCACCGCCATCCCGGTCACCGACACCGCCGACGTGGACGTGAACAGCGCGGTGACGAACGGGGTGTACCGCTGCTGGCTGGTGGCCCAGGGCAGCATGAGCAGGCCGGTGCCGACCAGGATCACCGCCAGGAACCCCAACGGCACCAGCCGTACGGGCTTCCGGAGCAGGCGGCGCACCCCGTCATCTTCCGTCCGGAGATTCACCGGCAGGTCAGGAACCGACCAACTGGCGGTCAACCACGCCCGGTCTGCTGTGCGTACCCATCGACGACAGGAGACGGCGTTGCGACGTACCCTTTCCGCCCTCGGCGTGGCCGGCGCGCTGCTCGCGGCGGCCGCTGTGGTGGTGCCGGCCGTGGCCGCCCAGGCCGGCCCCGACCACCGCGCCGAGCAGGCCCGCGCGACCCAGCGGCCGATCGTGATCGGCCACCGCGGCGCGAGCGGCTACCGCCCGGAGCACACCCTGGAGGCCTACCGGCTCGCCATCCGCCAGGGCGCCGACTTCATCGAGCCGGACCTGGTCTCGACCAAGGACGGTGTCCTGGTCGCGCGGCACGAGAACGAGATCTCCGGTACGACGGACGTGGCCGCCCGCCCCGAGTTCGCCGGCCGCAAGGCCACGAAGACCATCGACGGGATCACCGTCACCGGCTGGTTCACCGAGGACTTCACGCTGGCCGAGCTGAAGACGCTGCGGGCCAAGGAGCGCCTGCCGCAGGTGCGGGTCGCGAACACCGCGTTCGACGGCAGGTTCGAGATCCCGACGTTCCAGGAGGTCATCGACCTGGCGCGGGCCGAGTCGAAGGCCCGGGGCCGGACCATCGGCGTCTACCCGGAGACGAAGCACCCCACCTACTTCGCGTCGATTGGCCGCGCCTTGGAGGAGCCGCTGGTGGCGGTGCTGCGCCGCAACCGGCTCACCCACCGGAACGACCCGGTGTTCGTGCAGAGCTTCGAGACCGCCAACCTGCGCAAACTCGACAAGATGATCGACGTACGGCTGGTGCAGCTCATGGACGCGTCCGGCGCGCCCTACGACTTCGTGGCGGGCGGCGACAAGCGGACCTACGCGGACCTGGCCACGCCCGCCGGACTGGCCTGGATCTCCCGGTACGCCGACGGCGTGGGCCTGAACAAGAACCTGATCGTGCCCCGGGACTCGGCCGGCCGGCTGCTCGCGCCGACGTCGGTGATCCGTGACGCGCACCGGCAGAAGCTGGTGGTGCACGCGTGGACGTTCCGGGCCGAGAACCAGTTCCTGCCTGCGGACTTCCGCATCGGCACCGACCCGAACGCGCGTGGTGACATCACGTCCGAGTACGAGCTGTTCCTCGACCTGGGCCTGGACGGCGTGTTCAGCGACCACCCCGACACGGCGGTTGCCGCCCGAGCGGGCCGCTGACCGCTGCTCCTGTTCACGGGGTGCCCGCCGCAAGCGGCGGGCACCCCGCCGTGCTTTGTCGCGCTCGGCCGCCCCCGAGATCTTGGTACGAAACGCCCCTCCAAGGGCCATTCCGTACCAAGATCTCCCCGCGTGGAGGGGCCGCCTCGCCGATCTTGGAGTTATGGCACCTCACGAAGTGCCTTAACCCGGACATCCTGGGCGCCACAACTCCAAGATCGGCGGTGGCGGGCGGTGGTGGCGGGGCTTGTCGTGCGGGGTGGGCGCCACTTCGGGGAAGTGACTGCTTCCGGGCGCGATGATGCCGCCACTTCGGCGTAGTGCAGTTGATCAGCTCGGGGGTTCGGCTACGTAGGTGCCTCGGCCGGGCTGGCCGGTGATCAACTCTCGATCGTGCAGCAGTGAGAGGGCGCGGGACGCCGTGTTCATGTGGACGCCGTAAGCCTCGGCGAGTTCACGGGTCGAGGGCAGCTTGTCGCCGGGCTTCAACTCACCGCTCTTGATCTTTGCGGCGAGTTCGTTGGCGATCTGACGATATGGCGCTTCTGCTGTGGGCATGGTGAGGACTCCGGTCGGTTCGGCACCTCCGATCATGCCGGGCCTACACCAGTAACTGCAACAACTAGAAAGCCCGATGTGGACGCTCGACCTACACAGGTATTTTGGGTAGGCTGACCCGCGTCCGGCTCCGGTTGGTTCGGCAAACCTCGGGAGTCGGACCCGGATTGGGCTCCGGGGTCGTACCGCCGAACGGGCTGCGGTCTCGGGGTCGGCGGCCCGCCCGCGTCCCCTGTCTGCGGGCGGGCCGCCTCCACGGCTCGGTGAGGAGGATCGGCGTGCGCAACGTGCTCAACCTGTTCCAGCCAACCCGGCGACGTGGCAAGGGAGGGCCGCCCAACCAGGGCTGGTACCGCTCGGACTCGTGCCGGCCGCTGAGCGTCGGGCAGATCCGCGATCGGCGGTTCCGCACCGTGCGGCATGGGCTCGACCCGGCGGAGGTGCACGCCTTCCTCTATCGGGTGGCGGGTGACCTGGCGCTGGCCCGGCGCGACGCGTCCCGCTACGCCGAGGAGAACACGCGCATCAAACAGGCGCTCAAGAGCTGGCAGTCCCGGTTCACTCCGGGCGCGCAGCGGTGAGCCGGGAGCGGTTCGTCGTGCACCTGCCGGTGCTCGCGGCCGACCTCGACGGCGCGCGGGGGTTCGCGCGGGCCATCTGCCGGGCGCTCGGGTTCCTGGCCGACGTGGAGCGCGCCGGGACGACCGTGTCGCGGGAGGACGAGCAGTCCGTACGCCACTGGGTCTGGTGTGACCGCCCGCGCGACGGCGGACGGCGGTGCGCTCGGGCGGCCGACCACGACGGGGAGTGCGGCGGGCGGTGACCGGCGCGCGATGGCGTGGGACGACATTGCCGGGGAGGTGTGCGTGGTGGGTGTGGCCATCCCGGGTCGGTGCGGTTACGTGGCGATGTCCGCCGTTGTAACGTGCGGCCATCCCGTCACGGGTACTTGTGTGCGCCGACCACATAGCCCGTGGGTGACGTCACTTCTAGCGTGAGCCGACAACTGACATTCCCCCTGTCCTCACCTGGAGTCGCAATGACGATCCGGCACACGCGACGGGTGTTCCTTACCGCCGCCACCTCGGTGGCGGTCGCTCTGGCCGCCACGGCCTGTGGCAGCCCGCAGGACACCGCATCCGGCGGCGGCGACGCCGCCCCGGTCAAGGTCGGTCTGGTCTACTCCCAGTCCGGGCCGCTCGCCAGCTACGGCAAGCAGTACATCGAAGGTTTCAAGGCCGGCCTCGACTTCGCCACCAAGGGCACCGGCAAGGTCGGTGACCGCACGATCGAGGTGACCGAGGCCGACGACGCGGGCGACCCGGCCAAGGCCGTGTCCGCCGCGAAGGACCTGATCGGCAAGGGTACGAAGATCATCGCCGGGTCCACCTCCTCCGGGGTGGCGCTCCAGGTCGCGCCGATCGCCGCGCAGAACAAGGTGCTGTTCATCTCCGGCCCGGCCGCCACCGACGCGGTGACCGGTGCCAACAAGTACACGTTCCGTTCCGGCCGGCAGTCCTGGCAGGACGTGGTGACCGCCCGGTCGTTCATCGGCGACGCGGGCGGCAAGAAGGTCGTGGTGTTCGCGCAGGACGGCGCGTTCGGCGACGCCAACGAGGCCGCTGTCAAGGCCGTCATCGGCGGCGCGGGCGCGAACGTCAGCAGCGTCCGGGCCCCGGCCAGTGCCACCGAGTTCACGCCGTTCGCCAGCCAGATCAAGGCCGCCAAGCCGGACCTGCTCTTCGTCGCCTGGGCCGGCACCACCGCCGGCGCCATGTGGCAGACGCTCGACCAGCAGGGCGTTCTCGCCTCCACCACTGTCGTCACCGGCCTGGACATCCGCGCCTCGTGGCCGACGTTCGGCGCGGCGGGCAGCAAGATCTCGTTCCTGTCGCACTACTTCGACGGCGCGAGCGACACCGAGGCCGCCAAGGCCGCGAAGGCGAAGGTGCCGGGCGGCACGCTCGACCTGTTCCACCCGGACGGGTTCGCTGCCGCGCAGATGGTCGTCCGCGCCGTGCAGGAGGGCGGCGACGACGTGGAGAAGATGGTCAAGGCGCTGGAGGGCTGGGAGTTCGAGGGCGTCAAGGGCACCATGAAGATCCGCGCCGAGGACCACGCCCTGCTCCAGCCGATGTACCAGGCGAAGCTCTCCGGCAGCGGCACCACCTTCACGGCGACCGCTCAGAAGTCGCTCACCGGTGACGAGAGCGCGCCGCCTGTCGCGCAGATGAAGGGCTGACCGGTGCTCGCCACCCGCGGTCTGACCTGGCGGATCGGTGAGGTCGCCATCGTCGACTCCGTCTACCTCGATCTGGCGCCGGGGGAGTTCCTCGGCGTGATCGGGCCCAACGGCGCCGGCAAGACCTCCCTGTTCAACCTGATCACCGGCCTGCGCCGGCCCACCGAGGGCACGGTCCTGCTGGACGGCGCGGACATCACCGCGCTTCCGCCGCACCGGCGTGCCCGGCTCGGACTGGGGCGTACCTTCCAGGCGTCCTCGGTCTTCGGCTCGCTGAGCGTGCGGGAGAACGTCCGGCTCGCCGTACAGGCACACCGGGGTGGCTCGATGAAGCTGTGGCGGCGGGCGGCGGCCGACCGGGAGGTGGCCGCCGCCGCCGACGCGGCGCTCGACCGGGTCGGCCTGCACCACAGGGGTACGGCGCTCGCCGGCACCCTGGCCCACGGCGAGAAGCGCAAGCTGGAGATCGCGCTGCTGCTCGCCGGTGAGCCCCGGGTGATGCTGCTGGACGAGCCGATGGCCGGGGTGAGCGCCGAGGACGTACCCGAGCTGGTCAGCGTGATCAAGTCATTGACCGGCGACAGCGGCCGGGCGGTGCTCATGGTGGAACACCACATGGACGTGATCCTGGAACTGGCCGACCGGATCGCCGTGATGCACCACGGCGCGCTGCTGGCCTGCGACACCCCGGACACGGTGATGGCGAACGCCACCGTGCAGGAGGCGTACCTGGGGGAGGCCCTCTGATGGCGGAACCTGTCCTGTCCGTGGCGGACCTGTCCGTGCGGATCGCCGGGCTGCACATCCTCCAGGGGGTGTCGTTCGAGGTCGCGCCCACCGGCGTCACGGTGCTGCTCGGGCGCAACGGCGTCGGCAAGACCACCACGTTGCGCGCGATCGTCGGGCTGACGCCGCGCGGTGGCGAGGTGCGCGGCAGCGTACGCATGGGGGCGCGCAGCCTGCTCGCCCGCCCCACCCACCGGCTGGTCCGCGACGGCCTCGGCTACGTGCCGGAGGACCGCTGCGTCTTCGCCGCGCTCACCGTCGCGGAGAACCTGCGGCTGGCCGAACGGCGGGGCGTCGCGCCCGCGTACGACAAGGTCTTCGCTCTTTTCCCGGAGCTTGAGCGGCGCGGACGGCAACGGGCCGGCTCGCTCTCCGGCGGGCAGCAGCAGATGCTCGCGATCGGCCGGGTGCTGCTGAACGACAACCGGCTGCTGCTGGTCGACGAGCCGACAAAAGGGCTGGCGCCGAAGGTGGTGACCGAGGTGGCCGAGGTGCTGGAACGGGTGGCGGAATCGGTGCCGGTGCTGCTGGTCGAGCAGAACCTGGCGGTGGTACGGCGGCTGGCGACCGACGCGGTGGTGCTCTCCGCCGGCAAGGTCGCCTGGACCGGCGACGCCCAGGAACTGCTGCTGGAGACCGCGCTGACCAAGTCGCTGCTCGGGGTTGGCTCGGCGGAGGTGCACTCGTGAACACCGTGGTCCTGCTGACGCTGACCGGACTGGGCCTGGCGGCGCTCTACTTCCTCGTCGCCTCCGGCCTGTCCCTCGTGTTCGGCCTCGCCGACGTGCTCAACTTCGCGCACGGGCTGTTCCTCGGCGTGGGCGCGTACGCGACGTGGTGGGCGGCGGGCAACCTGCCCGGCGCCGGGCCGGACGGGTTCGGCTTCGTACTCGCCGTCGTCTTCGGCGTGCTAGCCGGTTCGCTCGTCGCGGTGCTGGTGGAGCTGGTGCTGATCCGGCCGCTGTACTCCCGCACCATCGAGCAGGTGCTCGTCACCGTCGGCCTGTCGCTGGCCGGGGTGGCGCTGCTCCAGGCCACCTGGGGCGCCGACCCGCGGCCGTTCCCGCGCCCGGACTGGAGCCGGGGCGTGACATCGGTGCTCGGCGCGCAGGTGCCGAACGCCGGGCTGCTGCTGATCGTCGCCGCCGCTGTGGTGCTCGGGGCGCTGCTGGCGTTCCTGCGCTGGACCCGGTACGGCCTGATCATCCGGGCCGGCGTGGAGAACCGGGAGATGGTGACGGCGCTCGGCATCGACGTGCGCAAGGCGTTCACGCTGGTCTTCGCGATCGGCGGGGCCGCCGCCGCGCTGGCCGGCGCGCTCGGCGGCGTCTACTTCGGCACCGTCTCGCCGGGGCAGGGCGGCTCGCTGTTGATCTTCGCCTTCATCGTGGTGGTGATCGGCGGGATGGGCTCGGTGGTCGGGTCCGCGTACGCGGCGGTCGCGGTGGGGCTGCTGCAACAGTTCGTCAACTACTACGGCACGTCCGGGCTGGGCGACCTGTGCGTGGTCGGTCTGCTCGCCGTGGTGCTGCTGCTGCGTCCGCAGGGCCTGGCCGGAAAGGTGGCTCACGCATGACCAACTCGGTGGTCGACGCGCCTCCGGCGCAGGTGCCCGACGAGCTGACCCCCGGCCGCGCCCGCTGGCACGGGCTGCGCCCGTACCTGCCGCTCGTGGCGCTGGTGGCGGCGGCGATCCTGCCGTACTCCACGCTGCACCTGCCGGGGATCTTCGAGGGGCCGCTGAACTCGCCCGGCACACTGCAACTGCTCGCCATCTGCCTGGTCTTCGGCGGGCTCGCGGCCGGATACGACCTGCTGTTCGGGCGTACCGGGATGCTCTCCTTCGGCCATGCCCTCTACTTCGCCGCCGGTGTGTACGGCACCGACATCCTGGTCACCAAGGCCGGGCTGCCGCTGTGGCAGGCCGCCGTGCTCACGGTGATCGGCGGGACCACGCTCGCCGCGCTGCTCGGCGCGGTGGCCCTGCGTACGGTGGGCATCGCGTTCGCCATGGTGACGCTGGCGTTCGCGCAGGTCGGGGCGATCCTGGTGGCCCGTGACTTCGGCGGCCTCACCGGCGGCGAGGAGGGCCTGCCGCTGGACGTGTCGGGGCTGCCGGCAGCCCTGGTGGGCGTCACCAACACGGTGAACCTGTACTGGCTGGCGCTGGCGTACCTGGCCGTAGTGGTCCTGGTCGTGCACCGGGTCAGCGCCTCGCCGACCGGGCGGGTGCTGGCCGGGCTGCGCGACGACGAGCGGCGGATCGGGGTGCTGGGGCTCGACCCGTACCGGTTCAAGCTGGTCGCGTTCACGCTGGCCGGCGGCCTCGCGTCGGCCGGTGGGGTGGTCTACGTGCTGATCGTCGGCGGCGCCAGCCCGCACATCACCTCGTCGGAGCTGACGCTGTCGCTGCTGGTCATGGTGGTGCTCGGCGGCCCCGGTACGCGGTGGGGGCCGGTGCTCGGCGGTGTCCTCTACATGTACCTGGACCACCGGCTCACCGCGTTCGGCAGCAGTGACGCGGTGAACAGCCTGCCCGCGTTCCTCAGTCACCCGCTGAGCCAGCCCCTGTTCGTCCTGGGCACGGTGTTCATCCTGGCCGTCTACTTCTTCCCCGGCGGCCTGGCCAGCCTCCGCTCCCGCCTGACCCCCGTCCTGACCGCCCTCCGCCGCTCCCGCTGACCCCCGCTGACCCCCGCCCCCGCCCCGCCCCGGTCGATCATGAAGTTGACGGCACGACACGCCGTGTCCGGCCGCGCTAACTTCATGATCGACCGGGGCGACGTGCTCGGCCGCTGACACGCGGAAGGGGCGGCGGCCCCCCGTGTGGCCACCGCCCCTTCGCGTACGTCCTGGTCAGCCGTTGAGCATCTCGTACGCCGACGCCGGCGCCTTCTGCACCTGCGAGCCCGTCGGCGCGCTGATCTTCGGCGCCTTGCCGAAGTCGTAGTACTTGGCGACCACCTTCATCGCCTTCTGCTTGCCCGCGGCCGGCAGCTCCAGGGTCAGCGAGGTGAGGTTCCCGTCCGGCCCGACCACAGCGGTGAACGGCACCTTCTTCGCCGCGTCACCGAGCGCGGCCACGTCCACCGTGGTGAAGCTCTCGCGGATGTCGGCGTTCGCGGTCAGGTCGGCGAACCCGGCGTACGTGCCGTCGCCCCGGTCCTCGACCGTCTCCGCGGTCCGGATGACGGCGGCCGTGTTGGCCGGGTCGGCGTTCTGGTAGACCGGTACGCCGGAGGCGTCGTCGAGCTTGGTGCGGTCCAGGAGCATCCAGCGCTTGGGCAGCTTCATCATGTCCTGCAGGCCGGCCATACCGGTGATCTTGACCCGCATCCAGATGTCCTCCTCGATCACGCGGAAGGTCATCCCCATGGTGAACTCGGGGTCCTTGCTCTTCTCCGACATGGACAGCTCGAGGCCGCGCGTCGCCGGGTCGACCACCCCGTCGAACTTGTCCGCGCCCTCGATGGTGGAGAACCGGAAGGCCGGGTCCTTCTCGTCCGGCACGGCGGCCAGCAGCGTGGCCTTCGGGTCGGCCGACGGGCTCGGCGCCGGCCCGGCGCTCTCGGTGGCGTCCCCGGTCCCGCACCCGGCGGACAGGACGGCGGTGGCCAGCACGGCCGTCGCGAGAGCCGCGATCCGCCGAAGGCTGCCGGCGGAACCGTTTCGCTGCGTCATGGTGTTCGACTCACTTTCCCAGGTGATTGTTGCCGGGTAAGTATCGTCAGACGTCACGGCGGCCTCGCTGCCGATATGCTGCCGTCCGACTGCCGTGGGCCACAGTGGGCGACGGCAGCCGACACGGGGGCGGAAACTCGCATGTCAGAGGCGCTGCGCTTCGAACTCCTCGGCCCGCAGCGGGCCTGGTACGCCGACCGTCAGATCGATCTGGGCCCGGCCAAGCAGCGGGCCGTACTGGCCGTGCTGCTGCTCGCCGTCGGCCGTCCCGTGCCGAGCGGGCAGATCGTCGAGGCGGTCTGGCCGGACGAGGCACCGGTGAACGGCCCCAACGTGGTGCAGAAGCACGTGGCCGGTCTGCGCCGGGTGCTGGAACCCGACCGGTCGCCGCGTACGCCGGCCCGGGTGCTCACCCTCACCGACGCCGGCTACCTGCTGCAGGTGCCGCCCGAGGCGGTGGACGCGGTGCGCTTCGAGCGCGGCGTGCGGCGTGCGCGGTCGGCACAGGTGGCCGGGCGTACGGAGGAGGCGCTCGCCGAGGTGAGCACCGCGCTGGAGCTGTGGCAGGGGGAGCCGTTCACCGGGTTCGCCGGGCCGTACTTCGACGCGGCCCGGCACCGGCTGGTGGAGCTGCGCGCGGTCGCCCTGGAGACGCGTGTCGACCTGGAGCTGGCCGACGGCCGGCACGGCGAGCTGGTCGGCCGGCTGGTCGAGCTGGTCGCCGAGTTCCCGGTCCGGGAGCGGCTGCGCCACCAGCTCATGCTGGCGCTGCACCGCAGCGGACGGCAGGCCGAGGCGCTGGCCGCCTACCGCGACTACGCCGGGCTGCTCCGCGACGAGTACGGCATCGAGCCGGGCGAGCCGCTCCAGGATCTGCACCGGCGCATCCTGCGCGCCGACCCGGATCTCCTGGCGCAGGCGCCGCGTCGTCCGGCCGGACCCGGCGAGAGGTGGGCGGGCGGCCCGGAGCCGTTTCCGGCCCCCGCCGAGACACCGGCCCGGCCGCTGCCCACCGGCCCGGCCGAGAGCCCGCTTCCGCCGACCGCGCCGCCCCAGCCCGCCGCTCCGGCCCAGCCCACGGTCTCGGCGCAGCTCACCGTTCCGGTGCAGTTCACCGTCTCGGCGCAGCCGGGTGGTCCGTTTCCGCCGCCACCGCCCGGTGAGTCGCCGACCGGCGTGCCGCCCTGGGTCTCGCCCCCTGTCGCGCCGCTGATCGGTCCCGTGCCGCCGTCCCGGCGTCCATCCGGTGTGCCCGGCTGGTTGAGCGTCGTCGCGACCGTGGGCGGCGCGCTCGTCGCCCTGCTCTCGTTCGGCATGCTCACGTGGCTGGTGGTGCTGCTCTACGGGGTCTGGCGCCGGGGCTGGGGCAGCGTCGCCGCCGCGGTCTGCTACCTGACGGTGGCCGTGACGTTCGCGGTGGTCGTCGGCGGCAGTGAGACGGAGGAGGTCAGCGGAACCGAGGGCGCGGTGATCCTGATCTGGCTGACCACCTGGGTGGCGGGCGTCCCGCACGTGGTGCTGCTCAACGGCCGGCTGCTCGCCTGGCTGCGCGGCCTCTGGCGGGGGCGGCCGTACGCCGATCGCAACCGGCTGCGCCGGGAGTACGCCCGTTACCTGCTCTACCAGTACCCGTCGGCCCGGGACGACCTGCGCATCGGGCGTCCCGACCTGCCCCGCGCGTACGACGACGGCGGACTGGTGGACGTCAACTCGGTGCCGGACCAGGTGATCGCCGGGCTGCCGGGACTGACCCGGTCGCAGGCGCAGCACGTGGTGGTCGACCGGCGGATGCGCGGCCCGTACACGTCGATGGAGGAACTGGCCGCACGGTGCCTGCTGCCGGCGGCGGCGACTGATGCGCTGCGCGAGCTGTTGATCTTCCTGCCACCCGCGCCGACGCCCGCGCCCACGTCGCCGTCCGGCCCGCCGGAGTCGTCCGCCCTCCCTGGTAGAAATGCCGGATGAGCCAGGATCGGATGGCCGTCCGGGAGCGCGCCGAGGCGGTGCTGCGGCGGCTGGCGGGTGACCATGCCCGGCTGCGCGAGGACCAGTGGCGGGCGATCGAGGCGCTGGTGATCGACCGGCGGCGGGTGCTCTGCGTGCAGCGCACCGGCTGGGGCAAGTCGGCCGTCTACTTCGTGGCGACCGCGCTGCTGCGTGAGGAGAATCAGCACGGGCCGACGGTGATCGTCTCGCCGCTGCTGGCGCTGATGCGCAACCAGGTCGAGTCCGCCGCCCGGGCCGGCATCCGGGCGCGCACCATCAACTCGGCGAACCTGGACGAGTGGGACGAGATCACCGCCGAGATCCACGCCGGTGCCGTCGACGTGCTGCTGATCAGCCCGGAGCGGCTGAACAACCCGGATTTCCGCGACGGCGTACTGCCGAAGCTCGCCGCCACCACCGGGCTGCTCGTGGTCGACGAGGCGCACTGCGTCTCCGACTGGGGGCACGACTTCCGGCCGGACTACCGGCGGCTGCGCACGTTCCTGGCGAACCTGCCCGAACGCACACCGGTGCTCGCCACCACCGCCACCGCCAACGCCCGGGTCACGCAGGACGTGGCCGAGCAACTCGGTGACGCCCTGGTGCTGCGCGGCACGCTGGACCGGGAGTCGCTGCGCCTCGGCGTACTCGAGCTGCCGAGCCCGGCCCACCGCCTGGCCTGGCTGGCCGACCACCTGGACCGGCTCCCCGGCTCGGGCATCGTCTACACGCTCACCGTGGCCGCGGCCACCGAGACGGCCGACTTCCTGCGCGGCCGGGGCTGGTCGGTCGCCTCCTACACCGGCCAGGCCGAGGACGCCGACCGGCGGGCCGCCGAACAGGACCTGCTGGACAACAAGATCAAGGCGCTGGTCGCCACCAGCGCGCTCGGCATGGGCTTCGACAAGCCCGACCTCGGCTTCGTCGTGCACCTGGGCGCGCCGCCCTCGCCGATCGCCTACTACCAGCAGGTCGGCCGCGCCGGCCGGGCCGTCGAGCACGCCGAGGTGCTGCTCCTGCCGGGCGTGGAGGACGCGGCGATCTGGCGGTACTTCGCCTCGCTCGCCTTCCCGCCCGAGGAGCAGGTCCGCGCCGTGCTCGCCGCGCTGGACACCGAACGGCCGATCTCCACCCAGGCGCTCGAACCGGTGGTCGACCTGCGCCGGGCCCGGCTGGAGCTGATGCTCAAGGTGCTCGACGTGGACGGCGCCGTCCGCCGGGTGCGCGGCGGCTGGCTCGCCACCGGCGAGCCCTGGGTCTACGACGAGGCCCGGTTGCGGCGCGTCGCCGACGCGCGCGCCGCCGAGCAGCGGGCCATGCGGGAGTACGCCTCGACGTCCGGCTGCCGGATGCGCTACCTGCGGGAAGGGCTGGACGACACCGGGGCGCAGGACTGCGGGCGGTGCGACAACTGCGTCGGCCCGCTGTTCGACGCAGCCGTCACCGACCAGGCGCTGACCGCCGCGCAGACGTTCCTCGGGCGCCCCGGCGTGCCGATCCCGCCCAAGAAGCTCTGGCCCACCGGGTTGGAGTCGGTCGGCGTACCGCTGAAGGGCCGCATCCCCCCGGCGGAGCAGGCGCTGCCCGGCCGGGCCGTGGGGCGCCTGTCCGACCTGGGCTGGGGCGGGCGGCTGCGCGGGCTGGTCGGGCCGGAGGCGCCGGACGGCCCGGTGCCCGACGACGTGGTGGCCGCCGTGGTCGAGGTGCTGAAGGCGTGGGCGCACGGCGACGACCCGTGGCCCCGGCGGCCGGCGGGCGTGGTCGCGGTCGGCTCCCGGACGCGCCCGCTGCTGGTCGGCTCGCTGGCCGAGCGGATCGCCGCCGTGGGCCGGCTGCCGCTGCTCGGCCACGTCGTCCCGGCCGGGCCTGGCGGTGGCGGGCCGCGCGGTAACAGCGCCCAGCGGGTACGCGCGCTGCACGACGCCTTCCACCTGCCCGACGACCTGGCCGGCGCGCTGGCGGGGCTGGACGGGCCGGTGCTGCTGGTGGACGACCTGGTCGACTCGGGCTGGACGATGGGCATGGTGGCGCGGCTGCTGCGCCGGGCCGGCGCGCCGGACGTGCTGCCGCTGGCGCTCGCGGTGGCCGGCTGACCCGTCCGGCCGCGGGTGGGCTCCCGGCGGTGCGTGGCGGGTTCCCGGCCGCCGCGGAAAGTTCCCGGGCCGGCCGGAATGCGAGCGTCACCACCGTCGGCGGACCGTCGTCGGGCCCGCACCCGGGCGGCGGTACCGTGGGGTCATGACCGAGCAGCGACCAGTCGTCCAGACGTACACTGTGACCGGGATGACCTGCGGACACTGCGTCAAGGCGGTGACCGAGGAGCTGTCCGCGCTGCCCGGCGTCGACGAGGTCCGGATCGATCTGACGAGCGGCACCGCCACTGTCACCAGCGCGGCGCTGCTGCCCGTCGAGTCCGTGCGTGCCGCTGTGGACGAGGCGGGTTACGAGCTGGTCGGCGGCGGTGCCTGAGTCGTCGTCCGTCACGTCCGGCACCGGCGTCGTCCCCGACGACTCCGAGGCCGGTTCCGGCGCTCCCGCGGCGCGGTCTGTGGACGCGGCGCTGTCCGGGAACGGTGCGAGTGGTTCGGCCGGGGCGGCCGGGCCCGTCGCCGTCGACCGGGAGACGCTGCGGCTGGCCCTGGTGGTGGGCGGCCTTGTGCTCGCCGTCCTGCTCGGCTTCGGTCTCGGGCGGATGAACGCCCCGGCCGGCCCGGCCCGGCCCGCCGGCGCCACGGTCGGGGTGGCCACGGGCGGATCAGACGGCGGCACGCACGCCCACTCACCCGGCACCGGCGCGCACACGCACGACGGCGCCACGGTCACCCAGGGCGGCGGCGACGGCGCGACCGGGTTGTCGATCACCTCGGCCGGCTACACGCTGGTGCCGTCGACCGAGCTGGTCGCGGGCCGCGCCGGTGAGCTGCGCTTCCAGATCCGGGACGACCAGCGCCGGGCGGTCACCCGGTTCGCCGTCGTGCACGACAAGCCGATGCACGTGATCATGGTCCGGCGTGACCTCAGCGGCTATCGGCACCTGCACCCGACGATGGCCGCCGACGGCACCTGGTCGGTGCCGATCACGGCGCCGGACGCGGGCCCCTGGCGGATGTACGCGGACTTCACCGCGGTCGCCGACGACGGCCGCCAGGTCGCCGTGGTGCTCGGCGCCGATCTGACCGCGTCCGGCGCGTACCGGCCCCGGCCGCTGCCCGCCGCCGCCACGTCGGCCACCGTCGACGGATTCACCGCCGGGTACGCGGGCACGCCGGAGGTCGGGAAGTCGGTGCCGCTGCGGTTCCGGGTCACCGGCGCGGACGGCGCGGCGGCGGCGCTGGAGCCGTACCTCGGGGCGTACGGGCACCTGGTGGCGTTGCGCGAGGGCGACCTGGGTTACCTGCACGTGCACCCGGAGCCGGTGCGCGACGGCGACGACGTGACGTTCTGGCTGACCGCGCCGGGGCCGGGTAGCTACCGGATGTTCCTGGACTTCCAGGTGGGCGGCGTGGTGCGGACCGCCGAGTTCACGCTGACGGTGCCCTGAGCCCCGTCGCCCGCCCGGCGCTCAGCCGGCCCGGCGGACCGGGCGGCGGGCCAGGTAGCGGAGCAGGTCGCGGATGTGGTGCTTCTCCTCGGCGGGCACGTTCGGGTCGGCGAGCCGATCCAGGATGACGCGCACGTCGGCCTCCACCGGGCCGTCCTCAGCACCCCGGCGGCGGGGCACCGGCCCGGCGTCGGGCAGGCCCAGCGCGCGGAACGCCGCAGCCACGGGCAGGTCGAGGGCGGCGCAGAAGCCGCGGACCTTCGCGAGTTCGGGGTAGTCCTGCCAGTCCCCGGCCAGCCAGCGGAACACAGTGGAACGGCCGACACCGGTGTGGGTGGCGAGGTCGGTCACCGTCCAGCCGCGCTCCTCGCGCGCGGCGTCGATGGCCCGGCGTACGAAGCGCGCGAAGGCCATCTGTGGCGAAACGTCTGCGGAACCCATCCCTGGTGGATCTGTCCCCCTCCTCCGGTGGCCCGGCTCGCGTATCGAGCCTAGTACGCCGGGCCGGAGAAGTAACTGACTGATCGGTCCGGAGGGCTGAACGGCGGATCGATCAAATGCGGAACCATGGTTCGGGCAATCTGCTTCGGGTAAGAGGGCTGGAACCCCAGAGATCGAACGGAGGAGAAGCATGGCCGAGCCGGATCGTCCCGTACCGCATCGCCCCGGCGCGGTGAGCCTCTTCTTCGTGGCCAAGGCCGCGTTGTTCGCTCTCGGCTTCTGGATCTGGCTGCTGGTGCTGGCGGTACGCGGAGGCGAAGCGACCGGGGTGCACCTGATCGCCGCGACCGGCGCCATCTGCACCACGCTGGTCTCGGTGGTGCTGGGAACGCGGATGGCGTCGCAGCGCAACGCCGCCCTCCGGCACGCCGAGCTGAAGCGGATGCTCGTGGACATCTCGTGGAACGCCTTCGCCGCCGCCGGCAACGCCGAGCAGCCCGGGAAGGTGGTGCCGTTCCCGAGCGCGTCGCACGACGGCGAGCGGGCATCGAACCGCGGTGAGCGGGTGTCGGTGCTGGACCGGAGCGACCGCAACCGGGGCGAGCGCGGGCGGTAGGACCGCCGCGCTCGGCGTTCCTCAGCGCGCCTCGGCTCAGCGCGCCTCGGCCAGCAACGTCTCCAGCCGGGGCGTGACACCCCACTGGCCGACCAGCTCGCGATACTCGGCGCGCTGCCCGTCGGTGGGGGCGCCCGCCGTCCGCCGTGCCCGGATGAGCAGGTTGCGCGGCGTGTGCTGGGAGTCGACGAACTCCACCACCTCGGCGCGGTAGCCGTGCAGGCGCAGCAGCGCGGCCCGCAGCGAGTCGGTGAGCACGTCGGCGAACCGCTCCCGCAGGATGCCCTGGCGGGTCAGCAGCTCGTACGGCGCGGGTGCCTGACCGGCCCGGAGCTGGGCGGCCAGATCGTGGTGGCAGCAGGGCGCGGCGAGCACCCAGCGGGCGCCCCAGCGCACCGCCCGGGCCAGCGCCTCGTCGGTGGCGGTGTCGCAGGCGTGCAGCGCCAGCACGAGGTCGGGCGCCGGGTCGACGGGCGCCTCGGCGATGGTGCCGGCCACGAACCCGACCCGGTCGGCCCAGCCGAGCCGCTCGGCCAGTTCGGTGTTGCGGCGGCGCTGGTCCTCGCGGACGTCCACCCCGACGAGTGTCACGTCCAGGCCGCGCTGAACCAGGTAGCGGTAGGCGGCGAAGGTCAGGTACGCGTTGCCGCAGCCCAGGTCCACCACCCGTAGCCGGCCGGTGAGGTCGTCGGGCAGGGTGGCCGCCAGTGCGCGCAGGAACGCGTCGACCTGGCGGCGCTTGGCGGCCGAGCCGCCGATCTCCCGGAACAGGGGATCACCGGGGTCGAGCAGCCACTCCTTGGCCCGGTCGTGCCCGCCCGGCTCGGCGGCCGGGCGGCTGGCCGCCGCGCGGTGCACCTGCGCCTCGCCGGACTTGGTGACCCGGAGCTGGAGCGTCGCGTCGGCTGTCTCGACGTGCCAGTTGCCGAACGGCTCGGCGAGCAGTTCGTCCACCGCCGCGCCGGCCTCCGTACCCGGTGCCAGGTTGCGGGTGTGCGGCCGTGATCCGTCGGAGACGGCGATCTGCAACCGGGGGCCGGCCTTCAGCGTGACCGGGCGCAGCTCCGCGCGTACCACCGAGGGACGCTGCCCACGACGGCGGCCGGCGGCGACCGCGCGGGTCAGTCCCGGCGCGAGCAGCAGCGCCCGCACCTCGGCGAGCGCCGAGTCCAGCGCTTCCGGCATCAGTACCTACCTTTCCTGGCCCGCCTCGCCGTCCGCCCGTGGACGCCCGGCCCGGCGATCATGAAGTTGACGGCGCGACACGCCGTGCGCGCCACCGCCAACTTCATGATCGTCGCAGTGAGGGGAGTGAGCGAGTGGGCGGGGGAGGGGCGGGAATGGGGACGGCCTCCGGGACCGGGGGTCCGGGAGGCCGTATCCGTCGGTGTTCGTCAGTCGGCGTTCGACGCCTCGGCGGGCGCGCCGGTGCTGCCGCCGCGGCGACGGCGACGGCGACGCGGCTTGCTCGCCGCCTCACCCTCCGCGGCCTGCGGTGCGGCGGCGGTCTCGGCAGCGCCCTCGGTGCCGATCACCGCGGTCGGCTCACCGGCCACCGTCTCGCCGGCCCGGCGGCGACGACGCCGACGCGGCGTACGCGGGGCCTCGTCGTCCCCGGCGTCGGCCTGTGCGGAGGTCGAACCGGCGGACGATCCGCCCTCGCCGCCCCGGCCACGGCCGCGGTCACGATCGCCGCGCTCGCGGCCCCGGCTGTCGCCGCGCCGGGCGCCCCGGCGCGACCGGCCGCCGCCGCCGAGGTCCTCCTCGACCTCGGCGGACAGGCCGGCCCGGGTGCGCTCGGCGGTCGGCAGCGTGCCGCTGACGTCCGTCGGGATGTCCAGGTCCGTGTAGAGGTGCGCGGAGGTGTGGTACGTCTCCGGCGGCTCGGGCATGTCCAGCCCGAGCGTCTTGTCGATGATCCGCCAGCGGGGCATGTCGTCCCAGTCGACGAACGTCACAGCGGAACCCGTGGCCCCGGCCCGGCCGGTACGGCCGATGCGGTGGGTGTAGGTGTCCTGGTCCTCGGGGCAGTCGTAGTTGATCACGTGCGTGACGCCCGTGACGTCGATGCCCCGCGCGGCAACGTCGGTGGCGACCAGCGTGTCGATCTTGCCGGCCCGGAACGCCCGCAGCGCCCGCTCACGCGCGCCCTGGCCGAGGTCACCGTGCACGGCGGCGACGGCGAACCCGCGGAAGTCGAGGTCCTCGGCGACCCGGTCGGCGGCCCGCTTGGTACGGGTGAAGATCATGGTCAGCCCGCGACCCTCGGCCTGGAGGATGCGCGCCACGATCTCGACCTTGTTCAGCGAGTGCGTGCGGTACGCGAGCTGCTTGGTCTGCGGCGACGGACCGGTCTCGGCGGTGTGCCCGGCGTGGATGGTCACCGGCCGGCGCAGGAAGCGCCGGGACAGCGTGACGATCGGGTCCGGCATGGTGGCCGAGAACAGCATGGTCTGCCGGTCCTCCGGCAGCATCGCCAGGATCTTCTCGACGTCGTCCAGGAAGCCCAGGTCGAGCATGCGGTCCGCCTCGTCGAGGACGAGCGCGCGGACCCGGTCGAGCCGCAGGTGCTTCTGCTTCTGCAGGTCCAGCAGGCGGCCCGGGGTGCCGACCAGGATCTCGACGCCCTTGCGGAGCGCCTCGATCTGCGGCTCGTACGCGACGCCGCCGTAGATCGGCAGCACTCGGACACCCCGGGTGCGGCCGGCGGCGTCGAGGTCCTTGGCGACCTGGATGCCCAGCTCACGGGTCGGTACGACGACGAGTGCCTGCGGCACGCCGTCGCTGCCCTCGGACGGGGCGAACACGCGCTCCAGCAGCGGGATGCCGAAGCCGAGCGTCTTGCCGGTGCCGGTCGGCGCCTGCCCGATCAGGTCGACGCCGCGCAGCGCGATCGGCAGCGCGTACTCCTGGATGGCGAAGGCGCGGGTGATGCCGGCGGCGGCCAGCGCCTCGACGGTCTCCTGCCGCGCGCCGAGCGCGGCGAACGTGGGTGCCTCCGGGGGGACCGGGGCGGTGGGGGCCAGTGGCTGGCCGGAAATCTGCTCGCTCATATGGATTTGGGGGTGCCCTCTCGTGGTGCGCCCCTCAAGTCCTCAGGGCGCGATCGGTATGGCGCGGGCCACGCGGTCAGGGGCGAATTCGCCGAGCCGGACCGGGCCGCACGCGCGTCGGGGACCGGCGTTGATCAGCAAATGACCGATTCGGTGCCCACGGCAACTGTCTCATCGTACCTGAACGGTCCCTGAGTCGTCCCGATTCCCAGGTGGTGGCCGTGCGCGCGGGGCGGATCGTTGTGACTTGAGTCACATCGATGACGCCGGTAGCCTGCGTTCGTGTCCGCCCCCGACCCCGCCGCCGCCGACCTGTTCGGGCTCGTCGCGTACGGCGAACTGCTCGCCTTCGACCGCCTCGCCGCCGACGCGCGCCTCGCGCCCGACCTGCGCCGCCGCGCCGCGCTCAGCGAGATGGCCGCCACCGAGATCGCGCACTACAGGTGGCTCACCGACCGGCTCGCCGCCTGCGGCGTCACCCCGGAGGAGGCGATGGCCCCCTACGTCGAGGCGCTGCGGGCGTACCACGACTCGACCGAGCCGCGGGACTGGGCGGAGGCGGTGACGAAGGCGTACGTGGGCGACGCGATCACCGACGACTTCCTGCGCGGGATCGCCGGCGGCCTGGACGGGCCGGACCGGACGCTGCTGCTGGACGTGCTGCACGACTCCCGGTACGCCGATTTCGCCGCGGCCGAGATCCGGGCCGCGATCGAGGTCGATCCCCGGGCGGCCGGGCGGCTGTCGATGTGGGCGCGGCGGCTGCTCGGCGAGGCGCTGTCCCAGGCGGGCCGGGTGGCCGCCGCCGACCGGGGCGCGCTCGTCGCGTTGATCGGGCGGACCGGCGGGGACGTGCCGGGGCTGCTGCGCCGGCTGACCGAGGCACACACCGCGCGGATGACCGCGGTCGGTTTGAGCAACTGAGCCGCCGTGGCGGGGAGGCCCGCCACGGCGGCCGGTGCCGCGGGAATCAGCGAACGGTGAACCCGACCGCGCGGGGCGACGCCTCGGCGATCTCGACGTAGGCGACCTTGCCGACCGGAACGATCACGCGCCGGCCCTTCTCGTCGGTCAGGGAGAGCGTGCCCTCGCTCTTGGCGAAGGCGTCGGTCACGATCTGCTCGATCTCGGCCGGCGACTGCGCGCTCTCCAGGACCAGCTCCCGCGGCGCGTACTGCACGCCGATCTTGACCTCCACTGTGCCTCCTCAACTGGGGCGAAAAAGCCACCGTGGGAAGGCTATCCGATCCGGCGGCCCGATGTTCAGGCTGACTCACCTTGCAGCGGGAAGCTGGCGATGCCCCGCCAGGACAGGGCCGCGACCAGCGCCTCGGCCTCCGCCTTGGGCACCTGACGACCGCCGGCGAGCCAGAACTGGGCGGCCGTCTCGGCGGCGCCGACCAGGCCCGAGGCGAGCAGTTCGGCGTGCGAGCGGCTTACCCCGGTGTCCGAGATGATCGTGTCGGTGATGGCCGCGATGCAGCCCTGCTCGACCCGCTCCACCCGCTGCCGCACCGCCGGGTCGTTACGCAGGTCCGACTCGAAGACCAGCCGGAACGCCTCGCTCTCGTGGTCGACGAAGTCGAAGTACGCGCGCACCGCGGCACCGACGCGCTCCTTGTTGTCGCTGGTGCCGCTCATCGCGTCCTGCACATTCGCCACTATCGCGTCACAGTGCGTGTCCAGCAGCGCGAGATAGAGCTCCATCTTCCCGGGGAAGTGCTGGTAGAGCACCGGCTTGGAGACACCGGCCCGCTCGGCGATGTCGTCCATCGCGGCGGCGTGGTAGCCCTGCGCGACGAACACCTCCTGAGCGGCGGCGAGCAGCTGCTTACGGCGCGCCGAGCGGGGCAGGCGGGTGGGCCGACCGGCGGTCTGTGCACCGTTCCCCACTGCGGTCATCGGATCCTCCGAGTATCTGCGTACGAGCCGGCACGTATCACCCGAACCGGTCCGGGTTCGTGAACCCGTCGCGGAATTGGCCCGCCGCTGTAACTTATCGCCACTGTCACCACACGGTAGCCTCAGCGGGGGCGACCAAGGAGCGCGCGGTGAGTGAAACAGGGCAACCCGGAGCCGCCACCCCGGGAGAGCACGGCGACGGGACGGGCCAGCAGGACGACCCGGCCCGTACCGGCGGTTGGGCGCCCCCGCCGAACGGCTGGTCCCGCGGTGCTCCGGCGCCCGGCGGCTGGCCCTACGGCGACCTCGGCGGCTGGGCCGCCTCCTCGCCCCGGCACGGCGACCTGCCGGCCCCGCTGCCCGGCCACTCCACGCCGGAACCGGGCCGCGTCAACGGTCGTCACGTCAACGGCGTGCACCACGCCGGGGAGGAGTCGCCAGTGACCCGCCAGGCGCCGGTCAGTGCCCCGCCCGCGGACCAGCCGCCCCGGCCTGCCGACGGCGAACGGCTGGCCGTGCCGGCCCCGCGCCCGGCGCCGGCGATCGAGCAGCCGACCGATCCGGGGGAGACCGCCGGTTCCCGGCACGCCGCCGACGACCCGGCCGCCCGGGCCCCGCGCTGGGCCGAGAGCGGGCCGACCTCCGCGCCACCGGCGCTCCAGGTTCCGCCGGTCGGCGCCGCCGCCTCCGGCTTCGAGGTGCCGCCGGGCTACCACGCGCCGAACACCGAATCCACCCCGTCGCTGTCCCGGGGCTGGGCCGACCGGCCGGTCACCCCGCCGCCGGCCGCGAGCCGGGCGGAGCACGCACCGGGCGAGGTGCACCCTCCCGAGGGCCGGGCGGCCGGCACCGAGCCGCGGGCCGCCGCCGACCCGCCGGCGGGTGACGACCCGAGGGCCGCCGAACCGGACTGGTCCGGGCCGTCCTGGAACCGCCCGAGCTGGGGTGACGGCTGGGCCCCGCCGTGGGCCCGCACCGACGAGCCGCCGGCCCGGGGCGCGGAGGAACCGCCCGCCCGCCGGGCCGAGGAGCCCGCCGCCGAGCGCCGGGAGTGGGAGGACGACAGCGCCGCCCACCGCACCGTCCGCGAGGACCGCGCGGCCGAGTGGGCGCCCGAGCCGGTGCGGCCGTACGAGCCGGCCCGCGTCGAGCCGCCCGCCGCCTACGAGCCACCCCGGGCCGAGCCGGTACGGCCGTACGAGCCGCTGCGCGCCGAACCGGCCCCCGGCCCGGAGGCGACGCGGCAGTACCCGCCGCCCGCCGAGCCCGAGGCGTCCCGGCCGTACGAGACGGGTGCCGGGCCGGAGCCGGCCCGCCGCTACGAGCCACCGGCCGCGCCGGAGCCGACGCCCGAGGTGACCCGGCCGTTCCGGCTGGCCCGGGGCGACGCCGAACCGCCGCACGGTTACGAGCGGCCCTCCTGGGCCGGGCCGCCGGTGCCGGTCGCGCCGCTGATCACGCCCCCGGGCGCGCCGCCGACGAGTGCCCCGCCCGCGCCCGGCGCGCCGCCGGTCGCCGGCGCCCCGCCCGCGCCGGGTGGATACGCCCCCACGGAGGCAGTCGCCCCCGCCCCACCGACCTCGGGCGTGCCCGCCACGAGCGGCCCGCCGCGGTTCGACCCCACCCCCGCGCCCGACCCGACGAGCGCCCCTCCCTACGCGGCCCGCCGGTCCGCACCGGAACCGGTGCCGGCCGCCGACGCGGTCGCCGAGCCCCGACCGGAGGAACCGTCCCCCGTGCTGCCGCAGCGCGTCCCCTCGGAACCGGACGTGCCAGTCGTGCCGGAGCCACCGGCAGTGGAACCGTCCGCCGAGACCCCCGAACTCGCCCGCATCGCCACCCACCTGCGCCGCGACGACGAACCCGCGCCCCTGCGGGAGCGGCCGGAGGGCTTCGACGTCAACGCGATCCTCGACGCGGTCCGCGAGGTGGCGGGCGTACGCGACGCCGCGCTGCGCCGTACCCCGGCCGGCGCGCACAGCCTCCGGCTCGACCTGGCCGACGGCGCCGACCCGGCCGAGGTGAGCCGCCTGGTGGCCCGGCTGCTCCAGGAGCGGATGGGCCTGGCCGCCGCCCCGCAGAACCTGCCCGGCGCGCCCGCCGTGCCGCCGCCGGCCCCGCTGCGCCGCCGCTCGGCCCGGCTGGAGCGTTCCGGTGAGCCGCGTACGGGCGAGAACCGGGCACCCGGCGCGCCGCCGGCGCCGGTCGAGGCCCGCGCCGCGCAGCCCGAGCCGGTCGAGGCCCGCAACGGTGACGAGACGGCCGGTGACGAGACGCCGGCGCGGACCGGCGTGGTCCGTCCGGCCGTGAACCGCTCCGGCGACGCGCGGTTCGGCGCGGACCGCGCCACGCGTCCGGCCGAGGCGCCCGGCGACGCCGACGAGCCGCCGCGCCGCCGCCGGCAGGCCACCCACCGGGGTCGTGCCGCTGTCGACGAGACGTCGCTGGCCGCCGCGCCGACCGGCATGTCCACCGGCAGCCCGGTCACGCTCGGGACGTCGTACTCCGGCGGGCAGATGACCACGACGGAGACCGCGCCGTCGCGACCGCTGGACACCGGCGGCGTGCCGGGGCCCCGGGTGGTGATCGAGCACGTCCTGGTGAGCACGTTCGGCCTGGACGCCACCACCGAGGTCCGTCTGGTCGCTGGCGACCGCATGGCCGAGGGGCACGCGACCGGGCCGGCCGTCGACGGGTACGTGCTGCGGCTCTGCGCGGTGGCCGCCGCCGCCGCGGTGGACGAGCTGCTCGGCGGGAGCGTCCCGGCCGGCGAGCGGGGCCGGTGCTTCGTGGAGCACGCCGCCGTGGTGCCGTTCGGCAACTGCGAGGTCGCCACCGTGGTGGTGCTGCTGGTCTGCGACGGCTGGGTGGAGCAGCTGGCCGGTTCGGCGCTGGTGGCCGGGGATCCCCGGCAGGCGGTCGTGCGTGCGACGCTCGCGGCGGTGAACCGGCGGCTGGAGGCGCTGCTCTCCTGAGCCGGTGTGCGGTACGGCCCGTCCGGGGAAGACTGGAGACATGAAACGCGCCGCACTGTGGCCGGAGCACAGCCTTCCCGCACACCACGTCCCGCCGCCCTGGCCCGGCCGGCACGTACGCCTCGACGGCACGCTCGTGCACGTCCGCGACACCCCGGCCACCGGTCCCGGCGCGGAGCCCGCGCTGTACGTGCACGGCCTCGGCGGGTCGGCGCAGAACTGGACCGACCTGGCCGGCCTGCTCGCGGACCGGCTCGACGGCCAGGCGATCGACCTGCCCGGGTTCGGGCGCAGCGAGCCCGGACCGCGCTACACGATCCCGTCCTTCGCCGAGCGGGTGATCCGCTGGATCGAGCACAGCGACAGGGGGCCGGTGCACCTGTTCGGCAACTCGCTCGGCGGCGCGATCTCGGTCCGGGTGGCTGCGTTGCGCCCGGACCTGGTCCGCACGCTCACCCTGGTCTCGCCCGCGCTGCCGTTCCTGGACTTCCGCCGCTCGTTGCAGGGGCGGATGCTCCCGCTGCTGGCCATCCCCCGGGGCGAACGCCTGGCTGCCTGGCGGCTGGCCCAGTTCAGCCCGGAGGTGACCGCGCAGCAGGTGATGGAGGCGTGCGTGGCGGACCTGACCCGGATCAGCGAGCAGCGCCGGCAGGAGGCGATCGACGAGATCCGGGTCCGGTACGAGGCGGCCCACTACGCCGCCGCGTACGTGCGGACGTTCCGGGGCCTGGTCGGCAGCTTCCTGCGGTCGTACCTGCCGGGGGAGGGCGCGCTCTGGCGGCAGGCTTCGGCGGTCCGGGCGCCCACGCTCGTGGTGGGCGGGCGGCAGGACCGGCTGGTCGACGTGCGGGTGGCGCCGCAGGCCGCGCGGGTCATCCCGGACAGCCGGCTGCTGATGCTCGACGGCGTCGGGCACGTGGCCCAGCTGGAGGTGCCCCGGACCGTGGCGCGGGCGGTGCTCGGGCTGCTCGCCGAGGCGACACCGTCGCTCATCACCGGCATGGGGGAGAGCGGAACGGAGCGTGACATGGCAGGCTGAGCCGGATGCCCAGCTCCCGCCGCCCTCGTGCCACACGCTCCCGTTCCTCGTCTCCGCGCTGGCGTACCGCGCTCGTGGTCTGCGCCTTCGTCGCCGCCGCCGCGGTCGGGGTCGGCGTGGCGGTGCAACTGCCGTCGGCGGGCGCGGGGACGCGGGTCACCGACGGGTTCGTCGCCCAGCCTCCGGTCCCCACGCGGGAGCCGTCCACGCCGAGCGTCGCGCCGCCGCCTCCGGTGGCGCCCAGCTCGCCGGCCGCGCCGGTGCTGACGCTGTCCGGCCCGGGGCCGGCGAAGGGCCGGGGCAGCTTCGCGTACGACGAGCGGACCAGCGGTGTGCTCGGCCGCTCGGGGACGCTGCGCCGCTACCGGGTGGCGGTGGAGAACGGTTCCGGCGAGGAGGTACGCGCCTTCGGCGAGGCGGTGCAGCGCGCCCTGACCGGCCCGGGCAGCTGGGTCGACGGCGGCACGCTGCGGTTGCAGCGGGTCGGCCCGGGCGACCGGTACGACTTCACGATCTACCTGGCCACCCGGGACACGGCCGGGCGGCTGTGCGGGGCGGGCGGGATCGACATCCGGGTGGGCGGGGTGCCGTACACGTCGTGCCGGGTGCCGGGCAAGGTGGTGATCAACCTGGACCGGTGGCGGACCTCGGCGCCGCACCTGGTCGAGGCCGGGATGCCGCTGGACACGTACCGCCTCTACGTGGTCAACCACGAGGTGGGTCACCAGCTCGGGCACCGGCACGAGGGGTGTCCGGGCGCGGGGCGGGCGGCGCCGGTGATGCAGCAGCAGACGCTCTTCCTCAAGGGCTGCCGGCCGAACCCGTGGCCCTACGTGGGCGGGAAGCGGTACACCGGGCCGGCCCTCTGAGCGCCGGTTTGTGAAGAACATTCGCGGCATAGGCGGCAAAAGCAGCTAAATGCCCGAATTGCATGGCACGCTGAGGTCATGACGTCGTCGTCCCCTTACGACAACCGCGCCACGCCGCCACCCGAGCGTCCCACCTTGCGCCGGATGCGCCGGCGCCGCCGCCGCTCGGTGCTGCTGCTGGCGATGCTGCTCGCGGCCGTCGGCGGCGCGGCCGGGATCACCCGGCTGAACGCGCCGCCGTCCGGACACGGCGCGACGTCACTCGCCGCCGAACCGTCGCTGGCGCGCGGCGCCGCCGAGGCCGACGTCCCGGCGGCGGCGCCGACCGGCTACCCCACCGCCGGCCCCGGCACGTTCGCGGTGGCCCAGGGCCGATCTCCGGTACGCGGACAGGAGGGCCCGCTACGCCGCTACCGGGTCGAGGTCGAGCGGGACACGGGGCAGGACGCCGACGAGTTCGCCGCCACCGTGGACGCGGTACTGGGTGACCCGCGCAGCTGGATCGCCTCGGGGAACCTGCGGGTGCAGCGGGTGCCCGAGGCGGCCGCGGCCGACTTCACCGTCTACCTCGCCACCCCTGTCACCTCCGAGCGGATGTGCGCCGAGGGCGGCCTGCGCACCGACCGGTACACCTCCTGCCGGCTGCCCGGCCGGGTCGTGCTCAACCTGGCGCGCTGGATGACAGCGGTGCCCGACTACGGCGCCCCGATCGAGGTCTACCGCACCTACGTGATCAACCACGAGGTCGGGCACGAGTTCGGCGAGCTGCACCAGGCGTGCCCCGCGCCCGGCGCGCCCGCACCGGTGATGCAACAGCAGACGTACGGGCTGGACGGCTGCCTGCCGAACGCCTGGCCGTACGTCGGCGGGGTCCGGTACGAGGGCGAGCCCACCGACGGCGTCTGAGTTATTCCCGGTCCCGCAGTTCGGGCGCAGTGTCCCTCATCATGGCCGATCCCGGCCCGGGCGAGCGACAATGGCGCGGTCACACCGCCGATCCCGGGGAGTCCACCGTGTCGTTGCCCCCGCTCGTCGAACCCGCCGCCGAGCTGACCGTAGACGAGATCCGCCGCTACTCGCGCCACCTGATCATCCCGGACGTCGGGGTCGAGGGGCAGAAGCGGCTGAAGAACGCCCGGGTGCTCTGTGTGGGCGCCGGTGGCCTCGGCTCGCCGGCGCTGCTCTACCTGGCCGCGGCCGGTGTCGGCACGCTCGGCATCATCGACTTCGACACCGTCGACGAGTCGAACCTCCAGCGCCAGGTCATCCACGGCGTCTCCGACGTGGGCCGGTCCAAGGCCGAGTCCGCCGCGGCGTCGATCCGCGCGATCAACCCGCTGGTCAACGTGGAGATCCACAACACCGCGCTGGACCGGGAGAACGTCCGGGACATCTTCTCCCGGTACGACCTGATCGTCGACGGCACCGACAACTTCGCCACCCGCTACATGGTCAACGACGCGGCGGTGCTGCTCGGCAAGCCGTACGTCTGGGGTTCGATCTACCGCTTCGACGGCCAGGCGTCGGTGTTCTGGGCCGAGCACGGCCCCTGCTACCGCTGCCTCTACCCGGAGCCCCCGCCGCCCGGCATGGTCCCCTCCTGCGCCGAGGGTGGCGTGCTCGGCGTGCTCTGCGCGTCGATCGGGTCGATCCAGGTCAACGAGGCGATCAAGCTGCTCGCCGGCATCGGTGAGCCGCTCGTCGGCCGGCTTATGGTCTACGACGCCCTGGAGATGAGCTACCGCAAGATCAAGGTCCGCAAGGATCCGAACTGCGTGCTCTGCGGTGAGAACCCGACCCTCACCGACCTGATGGAGGACTACGAGGACTTCTGCGGCGCCGTCTCCGACGAGGCGCAGGAGGCGGTGGTCGACTCGACCATCACCGCGCTGGAGCTGAAGGACTGGCAGGACTCCGGCAAGGACATCTTCCTGGTCGACGTGCGTGAGCCCGCCGAGTACGAGATCGTCCGCATTCCCGGTGCGACGCTCATCCCCAAGGGCGAGATCCTGTCCGGCGAGGCGCTGGCGAAGTTCCCGCAGGACCGGCAGATCGTGCTGCACTGCAAGTCCGGCGTCCGCTCCGCCGAGGCGCTGGCCGCGCTGAAGGCGGCCGGCTTCTCCGACGCGGTGCACCTCCAGGGCGGTGTGCTCTCCTGGGTCAAGCAGGTCGACCCGTCGCTGCCCGCGTACTGAGTCGTGTCGATGGGCCCGCCCGGCGCTCCGGGCGGGCCCATCGTGCTCTCCGGGGCCCCTGGCGTGGGCATACGCCCGATCACGGCGACCGCTGGGCCGGGTGGTCCTGACCGAGCTACCGAGGCGTGACATCGGCCGCGCCAGTACCGTCAGTGCCGTGGTGGACTTGGACGCGGCGATCGGATTCGTCGTCGCTCACGGTGACGCGGTGGACCGCGCCCGCCTCTCCCGGCTGCGCACCGGCGCTCCGGTGCCGCCCGAGGTGCTCGACGCCGCCGAGTCCGGGCAGGCGCCGGGCGGCGGCTGGCCCGCCGTCCTCGACGACGAGGTCGCCTCGATCGACGCGACCTGCTTCCGCCTGGCCGAGCTGGACGACCTCGGCGCGCTGGGCCGCCCCGCCGCCCGGCACGCGCTGGACTGGCTGGCCGCCCGGCAACTACCAGACGGCGGCTGGGACGAGGACCCCTCGCTGGCCGGGCTCGCCCCCGAGTGGGCCACCCCCGGTGATCCCGAGGCCCGGCTCTACCAGACCGCCAACGCCGGGTTCTGGCTGACAGTGGCCGGGCTGGACGCGCGGGCCGCCGGCCCACTCGACCACCGGGTCGGCGGCGCGTACGCCGGTGTGGTGCAGGCGGCGGCCCAGGCGCTTGCCGCGCAGCTCGCCCCGGACGGCAGCTGGCCGTCGTTCCTGCCGGCCGGCTGGCTCGCCGCCGCGGTGCTGCACCGCCAGCAGATGTACTACGAGGCCGCCCGCATCCAGGCGGTGCTGGCCGACCGGATCCCCCGGATGTCCCCGGCCGACGTGGCCTGGCTCGCCGCCACACTGCGGCGGGTCGACGTGGGCGAGGAGCAGTGGCTGCTGGTCTCCGCGCGCAGGCGGCTCACCGAGACGCAGCGCAGCGACGGCGGCTGGGACAGCGACGACGGCCACCAGTTCGACGTGCACACCACGCTGCGGGCGATCCGCGCGTGCCGCCCGCACGCGCCCGAGGCGCCGGTGTCCGGGGCGCCGTTCGTGGTGCCGCAGACCGCCGAGCTGCCCGCACCACCCGCCGTGCCGGCCCCGCGCCCGCGCCGGCTCCCCGCATCGCCGCCGCCCGCGCCCGACTCTGGGCCGCCCGCCTCCACGCCCGCGTCGCCTGCGCCCGGGTCTCCGCTGCCCGCCCCGGCTCGCCCGTTGACCGGCCCGGCCGAGGCATCTGTCGCATCGGCGGGTCTCGATCACGACCCGTCGTCCCGCCAGGGCACCGAGCCGTCGGCAGGCCGCGATCCCGAACCTTCGGCGGGCTTCGGCTCCGACCTGTCGTCCAGTTTCGGCAGCGACCCGTCGGCCGGACCGGGGATCGCGCCGGAGCTGTTTCCGGCCCGGGGTCTCGGGCCTGAGACCTGGTTCCGTCCGGACACCGGGTCGGATGCGATGCCCGGATCGGGAGCAGGGCCTGATCCGTCAGCCGGTGTTGAGGTGTCGGCCGGTCCGGACAGTGGGCAGGGGCTGTGGTCCGCCTGGATCGTCACGCCCGATCTGCTCCCCGACGAGAGCACCGGGCCTGCCGCACATCTGGCACCGGAGCTGCTGTCCGGCCCCGTGCCGCCCGTTCTGCCTCCGGCGGTTGCGGTGCCACCGGCCGCCCCGGTGTCTCCGGGATTGCCTCCGCTCGTAGTCCCCGGGCTGATGATCAACACCAGATCGGGGAAGTAGCGGCATCAAAGGTGCCGGGATACCGCCACTTCCCCGTTCTGGCGCGTGACTGGAGATCAGCGCAGGTGGCCGTCTCCGGTCACCACGTACTTGGTGCTGGTCAGCTCCGGCAGACCCATCGGGCCGCGCGCGTGCAGCTTCTGCGTCGAGATGCCGATCTCCGCGCCGAAGCCGAACTCGCCGCCGTCGGTGAAGCGGGTGGACGCGTTGACCATGACCGCTGCCGAGTCCACCCGGGCCACGAACTCCCGGGCCGCCCGCTGCGAGTCGGTGACGATCGCCTCGGTGTGGCCGGTGCCGTACCGGCGGATGTGCGCGACCGCCGCGTCGAGCGAGTCGACCACCGCCACCGAGATGTCGGCGGAGAGGTATTCGGTGCCGAAGTCCTCCTCGGTGGCCGGCACCACGGCCTCGGAGTGGGCGGCGACAGCGGGCGTACCGTGCACCGTCACCCCGGCCTCGGCGAACGCGGCCAGCACGGCCGGCAGGAACGCGTCCGCCACGTCCCGGTGCACCAGCAGCGACTCGGCGGTGTTGCAGGTGGACAGGCGCTGGGTCTTGGCGTTCAGCGTGACCGCCAGGGCCTTGCCGAGGTCGGCGGCGGCGTCCACGTACACGTGGCAGTTGCCCACGCCGGTCTCGATCACCGGGACCGTCGACTCCTCGACCACGGCGCGGATCAGCGACGCGCCGCCGCGCGGGATCAGCACGTCGACCAGGCCGCGGGCGCGCATCAGCTCCTTGACCGAGTCGCGCGTGCTGGAGTCGAGCAGCTGCACCGCGTCGGCCGGCAGCCCGGCGCCGGAGACCGCGTCGCGCAGCACCGCGACCAGCGCCGCGTTGGAGTGCGCGGCCGACGAGGAGCCGCGCAGCAGCGCCGCGTTGCCGGACTTCAGACAGATCCCGGCGGCGTCGACTGTCACGTTGGGCCGGCCCTCGTAGACGATGCCGACCACCCCGAACGGCACCCGCACCTGGCGCAGCTCCAGACCGTTGGGCAGGGTCGAGCCGCGTACCACCTCGCCCACCGGGTCGGGCAGCGCGGCCATCTGGCGCAGCGCGTCGGCGATCGCCGCCACCCGGCCCTCGTCGAGCGCGAGCCGGTCCAGCACGGCCGCCGACAGCCCGGCCTCGCGCCCGGCCGCCAGGTCCGCCGCGTTCGCCGTCAGGATCTCCGGGGTACGCGCCACGAGCGCGTCGGCCATCGCGTGCAGCGCGGCGTCCTTGACGGTACGGGTGGCGGTGGCCAGGGCTTCCGCCGCGTCCCGGGCTCGCCGGGCCTGCTCGACGACGCTCATCGTGCGTACTCCTTCGGAGGTGTTTCAAGGAAGGGCCCCTTATTAACAGACGTCTGTTAATAAGGGCCCCTTGCTTACAGCAGGACCAGGTCGTCGCGGTGGACGACCTCACGTTCGTACGCCGGGCCGAGCGCCGCGGCGAGCTCGGAGGTGGACCGGCCGAGCAGGCCGGGCAGCTCCACCGCGTCGTAGTTGACCAGTCCCCGGGCCACCGGCGCCCCGGCGGTGTCGACCAGGTCGACCGGGTCACCGGCGGTGAACGCGCCGTCGACGGCGGTGATCCCGGCGGGTAGCAGCGACTTGCGGCGGCCCACCACCGCCTGCACCGCGCCCGGATCGAGGTGCAGCCGGCCGCGGGGGGCGGTGGCGTGCGCCAGCCAGAACAGGCGGGCGGCGGGGCGCCGGCTGCTCGGGTGGAAGTACGTGCCGACCGGCTCCCCGGCCAGCGCCGGCGCGGCCAGCGGCGCGGCGGTCAGCACCACCGGGATGCCGAATCCGGTGGCGATCCGGGCCGCCTCGACCTTCGTCACCATGCCGCCGGTGCCCACCCCGGCCCGGCCGGCTCCGCCGACGTCCACGTCGGCGAGGTCGCCCTCGCCGTGCACCTCGGTGATCCGGGTGCTGCCCGGGCGGGCCGGGTCGCCGGTCCAGAGCGCGTCGACGTCGGAGAGCAGCACCAGCAGGTCGGCGTCGACGAGCGCGGCGACGAGCGCGGCCAGGCGGTCGTTGTCGCCGAACCGGATCTCCTCGGTGGCCACCGTGTCGTTCTCGTTGACGATCGGCACGGCGTGCAGGTCGAGCAGCTTGCGCAGCGTCCGGTACGCGTTGCGGTAGTGCGCGCGCCGGGTCACGTCGTCCACGGTGAGCAGGACCTGCCCGACGGTACGGCCGTGCCGGGCGAACGCGGCGGCGTACCGGCCGATCAGCAGGCCCTGGCCGACGCTGGCGGCGGCCTGCTGGGTGGCCAGGTCGCGCGGACGCCGGGGCAGCCGCAGCGGGGCGAGCCCGGCCGCGATCGCGCCGGAGGAGACCAGCACCACCTCGCGTCCGGAGGCGGCGAGCCCGCCGAGCGTGTCGACGAGCGCGTCGACCCGGGCGTCGTCGAGGCCGCCCGTCGCGGTGGTCAGCGAGGACGAACCGATCTTGACGACGATCCGCCGGGCCGAGGTGACTGCTTCGCGCACCCGACCATTCTGCGCGCTGCGGTCTGCGGGGCCGCGGCGCGTTCCCATATCGTGGCAGCTCGCGACCGGTCCTCCGATGGAGCTCACACGAAATCGGTTGCTCGTCGAACGAACAGTTCTGATCGTCCGGTCAGCAGCACAGAGCCTCACCCTGCCCGCCCGGGCCGGCGAGCCGTGGGCCACCTGGACCGATCGCGGCGGCTGCCTGTGGCTGGAGGAGTATCCGGAGAACGACGACCCGCGCGGCGAGCAGGTGCTCGACGGGCACATCTTCCCCCTGTACGGCGTCGACGACTACCGGCGGCTGACCAGCGACGAGCGGGCCGCGGAGATCTTCGACGCCGCCGCCATCACGGTGCCACCCGAAGTACCACCAGGTCCACACCCGGCAGACCCTCAAGCTGTACGAGGTCACCCACGCCACCGTCTTCGCCGAGTACGCCGACACGCTGCGGGCGGACTACCCGGTGCCGGACCTGACGGGCACCGTGCAGTTCGAGCCCGGGACACACGTACCGGCTACACCTACGACCGCAACGGCGCGGTGCGCGACGCCCGGAAGGTCACCTTCGCCGCCGTGACGGAGCTGGCACTCGGCGGCACCGCCTGGGTCAACGGGGAATTCAGCTACCACGTGAGCGGCGGTGAGCTGGGCGGCTACTGGCTGGCGGCGCGGGGAGACCTCGCCATCGCCACGATCGCCGGCTGAGGCCCTTATCGTGGCTTCCCGTGACACCTGACGAGTACGTCGAGGCGGTGCTGTCGCTGGTCGAGCGGATCCCGCCGGGGCGGGTGATGTCGTACGGGGCGGTGGCCGACGCGCTGGCCGAGCGCTCGGGGCGGGCGTCGCCGCGACTGGTCGGCTCGATCATGGCCCGGCACGGTGGCGGGGTGCCGTGGCACCGGGTGGTGAACGCGGCGGGCCGGATGCCGCCGGGGCACGAGCGCAAGGCCCGGGAACGACTGCTCGCCGAGGGGTGCCCGCTGCGCGGGGACCGGGTGGACCTGACGGCGGCATCCTGGTCGCCGGACGAGGGGATGTGACGCGGACCATAACGTGAGTAGCATTCGGCTCCATGACAGCTTCGGGCCTGCCCCGCCGGGTGCACCTCGGGTACGCGCTGGGTTCCCTGGTCACCGGCGCGTTCGGCACCGTGCCCGGACTGCTCCTGCTGCCGTACCTCACCGACACGCTCGGCGTCGCCGCCGGGCTGGCCGCGCTGCTGGTGCTGCTGCCGAAGGCGTGGGACGTGCTGGTCAACCCGGTCGCCGGGCGGATCTCCGACCGGACCCGCTCCCGCTGGGGCGCGCGCCGTCCGTACCTCCTCGGCGGCGGACTGGCGCTCGCCGTCCTGTTCGCCTCGATCTTCGCCGCGCCGTTCGCGAACGGTCCGGCCGCCGCCGCGTACGTGGCGCTGGCGTTCCTGGCCACCGCGACCGCGTTCGCGTTCTTCCAGGTGCCGTACGTCGCCATGCCGGCCGAGCTGACCGCCGACCCGGCGGAGCGTACCCGGTTGATGACCTGGCGGATCGCGGTGCTGGCGCTGGCCATCCTGGTCTCCGGCGCGGTGGCCCCGGCGGTGGTGAGCGCGGGCGGCGACGGCGTGCCCGGCCACCGGTGGATGGGCCTGTTCGTCGCCGTGCTGATCGTCGCCGGCACGGTCGGCGTGTTCCTGGGCACCCGGTCGGCGCCGACCGGGACGGTGGGGGAGAGCGAACCGAGCCTGCGCGCGCAGCTCGCCGTCGCCACCGGCAACCGGCCGTTCCGGGTGCTGCTGATCTGCTTCGTGATCCAGTCCGCCGGGGTGGCCACCGTGCTGGCCGGGGTGAAGTACTTCGCCGATCAGGTGCTGCGTGAGCCGGACAGCGGCCCGACGCTGCTGTTCGCCTGCTTCGTGGCACCCGCGCTGCTGGTCATGCCGCTGTGGTCCCGGGCAGGTGCCCGGCTGGGCAAGCGGGCGTCGCTCGCCGCCGCGTCGCTGATCTTCGCGGTGGGCGCGCTGGCCCTGGTCGCCGCGCCCGCTCTGCCCGCCGCCGCGGCCTACGTGGTGGTCGCGGTGATCGGCGTCGGGTACGCCGGCCAGCAGGTGTTCGCGCTGGCCATGCTGCCGGACTGCATCGCGTACGACACGGCACGCACCGGGCGGCGGCAGGCCGGGGTGTTCACCGGGCTGTGGACCGCCGGGGAGACGTTCGGGCTGGCGCTGGGGCCGGGCATCTACGGCCTGGTGCTCCAGCTCTCCGGTTACGTCTCCTCGTCCACCGGGACCGCCGCCGTCCAGTCCGGCACGGCTCGGCTCGGCGTGCTGCTCGGCTTCACGGTGCTGCCCGCCCTGCTGGTGGCGATCCCGCTGGTGCTGCTGCGCGGCTACACCCTGACCCCGGCCCAGCTGGCCGCCGCGCCCGACGCCGCCGAGGCCACCGCGTCCGGGTCCACCGCACCCGGAACCACCGAGACCGGGGCCGGCGCACCGGTCACGCGGGCGTGAGCACCGCACCGTCCGGCCCGTCCACGAGAGGAACCACCCGATGACCGACACGGCAGGCGGAGGCGCGCTGCCCGCGCGTGGGATGCCCGCGACGGACGTACTAGGTGAGATCCGCGCGTTGCGGGCCGCCGACCGGCCGACGCACGGCGGGCGGCTGTTCGCGTACGTCTACGACCCCGGCGTGGCCGGGCTGGATGAGCTGGCGCAGGCCGCGTACGCGGAGAGCGCGCACGTCAACGGCCTCGACCCGACCGCGTTCCCGTCGCTGCTGGCGATGGAGAACGCGCTCGTCGGCGCCGCCGCCCGGCTGCTCGGCGGCGGGCCCGGCACCGGCGCGCCGGACGTGGTCGGCAGCGTCACCAGTGGCGGCACCGAGTCGCTGCTGCTCGCCGTCAAGGCGGCCCGGGACGCCCGTCCGGACCTCGCCGAGCCGCGGATCGTGGTGCCTGCGAGCGGGCACGCGGCGTTCGCCAAGGCGGCGCACTATCTGCGGGTCGCGCTCGACACCGTGCCCGTCGACCCGGTGACGCTGCGCCCGGACGTGGCCGCGGTGGCCGCCGCGATCCGCCCGGAGACCGTGCTGGTGGTGGCGTCCGCGCCGTCGTACGCGCACGGGGTGGTCGACCCGGTGCCCGAGATCGCCGCCGTCGCGCAGGCCGCGGGTGTGCGCTGCCACGTGGACGCCTGCTTCGGCGGCTGGGCGCTGCCCTGGCTGCGCCGGCTCGGCGCGCCGGTGCCGCCGTTCGACTTCGCCGTGCCGGGGGTCACCTCGATCTCGGTCGACCTGCACAAGTACGCGTACGCGCCGAAGGGCGTCTCGGTGCTGCTGCACCGCGATCCGGCGCTGCGCGCCCCGCAGTTCTTCGCGTACGCGGACTGGCCCGGGTACACGATGGTCAACCCGGTGATCGCCTCCACCCGGTCCGGCGGGCCGATCGCCGCCGCGTACGCCACACTGCGGCACCTCGGCGAGGACGGCTACCTGCGGCTGGCCGCCGCCACCCGGGACGCAGTCGCCGGGCTGGCCGGCGCGGTACGGGCCACCGGCGGCCTGCGGCTGATGGCCGAACCGGAGACCACAGTGGTCTGCTTCACCAGCGACGATCCGGGACTCGACCTGTTCGTGCTGGTCGACGAGCTGACCGAGCGTGGCTGGCACACCCAGCCGCAGCTCACGTACGCCGATCTGCCGGCCAGTGTCCACCTCACCGTCACCGCGGCGGTGGCGCCCCGGGTGGCCGAGTTCGGCCCGGCGCTGGCCGAGGCGGTCGCGGCGGCCCGCACCGCCGGGCCGGTGGTGCTGCCACCGGAGCTGCTGGCGCTCGCCGGCAGCCTCACGCCGGAGGCGCTCACCCCCGACCTGGTCGCCGGGCTCGCGGGCGGGCTCGGCCTGGCCGGCGGCGCCGGTGTGCCGAACCGGATGGCGGTGGTCAACACGCTGCTCGACGCCGCCCCGGCGCGGCTGCGGGAACGGCTGCTCGCCGAGTTCGTCGGGCTGCTCCAGCGCCCCGCCTGGTGACGGGAGGCTCGTCCGTTCGGCGGAGAAGTCGGGCGTTTCGGCGACCGGAACCCGTGTCCGTCCCTGCCTAGCATCAGGGCACATCGATGACACGGGGAGTGTTTGCATGATCACTGCTAAGTCACCACCTGTCCGCCGGCTCGTGGCAGTGGTCGCGGCAGGGGCGATGGTCGGCCTGGCGCCGGCCGGTACCGCCCCGGCCGCCCCACCGGGCCCGGACCGCAGCGCCGACGTCTCCGTCGTGGACCCCGGCTGGGCGCCCGACCCGCTGACCGACGGGGTGCCGCAACTGCCCTCGCGGGACGTGGCGAAGACCAAGGAACAGCAGCGGCGGGCACGGGCGAGCGGGGCCACCGTCGCCGCCACGTACGCCCGCGACGGGCACCTGCCGAAGCCGCTGCCGCTCGCCGCCCAGCCCACGAACAGCAACCCGGCGCCGCTCGTCGACAAGGGACTGCACGACGCGCAGGGCGTCCGCATGTTCAGCTTCGCCGGGAAGACCTGGAACCACCCGGTCGGCCAGGCGCAGTGGGGCCTGAGCAACCTGGCCGCCTACCGGACCAGCGGCGACAAGCGGTTCCTCGACCGGGCCGTCGCCAACGCCCAGCGCAACATCGACCGCCGGGTCGAGTCGCGGGGCGCCTGGTGGTACCCGTACGACTTCGACCTGAGCCGCTGCGCGGGCCGCCCGCTGCTGCGCGCGCCCTGGTACAGCGGGATGGCGCAGGGCGAGATGCTGAGCCTCTTCGTCGGCCTGGCCGAGATCACCGGCGAGGCGAAGTGGCGGACGGCGGCGGACCAGACGTTCCTGAGCCTGACGCTGCCGGTCGTCGCCAACGCGCCCTGGGCGAGCTGGGTCGACCCCAACGGCTACCTGTGGCTGGAGGAGTACCCGGTGACCTTCGGCACCACCGGGGAACGGGTCCTCAACGGGCACACCTTCGCCCTCTACGGCGTGTACGACTACTGGCGGCTCACCGGCGACGAGCGGGCGGTGGCGGTCTTCGACGGCGCGGCGAGCACCGTCCGGCGGTACCTGCCGACCCACTTCCGGTTCACCCGGTGGGCCAGCAAGTACTCGATGGGCTGCGCGCAGCCGCACGTGAAGTACCACCAGGTCCACACCGCGCAGAACCTCAAGCTCTACGAGATGACCACGTCGGCCGTCTTCGCCACGTACGCGTACCTGCTGCGCTCGGACTACCCGGCGCCCGCCGTCAACGGCGCGGTGTCGTTCGCCGCCGGCACCCACGTCGGCTACACCTTCTCCAGCACCGGGGCCGTGAAGAGCCAGAAAACGCTCAAGCTCGCCCGGGCCTCCGGCGCCCAGGCGAGCCAGCGGGTCCGCGTGTACGGGCGGGGCATCTACTACCAGATCGCCAACGGCGCGCTCGCCGGTTACCTCGTCCCCGAGGCGTACGGGCAGCGCGTCCTGCTCGGCAAGGCGGTCGAGCACCGCTACGACCCGGCCCGGACGCTCTCCTTCCAGCCGGGCACCTACACCGGGTACGCGTACGACGCGGCGGGCAACGTGACCGGCTCCAAGCGGCTCACGTTCCCGTCCGCCTCGGTCGCGCCGCTGGGCGCCACCGCCTGGGTCAACGGGCGGCTCAGCTACCAGGTCACCGCCGGGGCGTACGTCGGCTACTGGCTGCCCCACACCACCGGGCTGGCCTTCACCTGAGCCTGAGCAACGTGCGGCCCGCCCGGGAGTCCGGGCGGGCCGCTCTGTCCGCTGTCTCAGCCGGTCGCGCTGATGTCGAACGACGTGGTGTCGTCCGCCGGGTCGACGTCCACGACCGGCTCGCTCTCGTAGACGGCCGCCACGGTGAACGAGCCGCTGCCCAGCGCTCCGTCCGGAGTCCCGGCCGGAGCCCGCAGGACGACGTCGAACGTGCGCTCCTCGCCCGGCATGAACCGGCCGCCGGGGACGTCGAACCAGTCCGGGAAGCTCGGCAGGTCCTGCGGGTTGGTGGCCCACACCTCGACCCCGGCGGGCAGGCTCGCCCGCACGTCGAGCCGGAACGACGGGGCGTCGTTGCCGTAGCGCACCGTCACCGGCGTCCGGCCCAGCAGGGCCCCGTCGGCCTGGCGGGTGAGTGTCACGTCGCCACCGCTGATGGTCAGGTCCGTCTCGGTGGCCTGCCGGTAGACGCGCGGGTTGCGGACGCTGCCCGAGGTGGACCGGAACACGGTCCGGAACGAGTCCCGGTCCGACACCCGGGTGCCGCCATCCGGCACCACCGCGACCGAGCCGCCCAGCGCGGTCATCGGGTAGGCGCGCGCTGTCGTCCAGACCTGGAAGTCCAGGCGGAGGGTCACGCTTGCGCCGGCCGGGACCCGGCCGCCGTAGCTCTCGACGACCCGGCGGTTCTGCTCCATCCCCACCGTGAACCAGGGCGAGCCGTTGTCGAGACCGGTGAAGGAGCCACCGGCCGGCTCGGTGATGCGCAGACCGGCGGTGGCGTCGGCCCGGCCCCGGTTGCTGATCGTCGTGGTCAGCGTCCCGACGTACCCCTTGCCGGTCGGCGTCAGCACCAACGTCTCGGTGTCGACGGTCAGCCGCGCCGTGGAGCCGCCGGCCGCGGCGGCGGGCGCGGCCGGCGCGAACAGCGCCGCCGCCCCGGCGAGCAGCGCGGCGGCCACTCGTGTGGTCCGTGTGGTCATGACAGGTCCTCCGTGATCCCCGTGGTGGGCGGCGGTGGTTCCGTCCGCCCGACAGTGGTGACACACGCCGGCACCGCTGATCGTTGCGCGGGTGCCCTGTCCGGGGTACGACACCGGAACGCGGCTGCGGGCGCTGTGGTTGACTGGCACCTCGGGGTTCTGCGAGGGAGGCCAGAGATGCAGGTGCCGGCCGTGCTCGGCGAGCCGATCCGGTTCGTGCTGAACTGGGGCCGCCGCTACTCGCTCTGGGTGTTCAACTTCGGCCTGGCCTGCTGCGCCATCGAGTTCATCGCCACCAGCATGGGCCGGCACGACTTCATGCGCCTCGGCGTGATCCCGTTCGCCCACGGGCCCCGGCAGGCCGACCTCATGGTGGTCAGCGGCACCGTCACCGACAAGATGGCCCCGGCGGTCAAGCGGCTCTACGACCAGATGCCCGAGCCGAAGTACGTCATCTCGTTCGGTGCCTGCTCGAACTGCGGCGGCCCGTACTGGGACTCCTACTCGGTGACGAAGGGCGTCGACCAGCTCATCCCGGTCGACGTGTACGTGCCCGGCTGCCCGCCCCGGCCGGAGGCGCTGCTGCACGGCATCCTGCGCCTCCAGGAGAAGATCGCCTCCGAGCAGTCCGGCATCGGCGGCGTACCCCGGCCGGACGCGCTCACCTCCCCGGCGGACGCCGTCGCGCGGCCGGTCGAGGCGCTGACCGCACCCCCGGTACGTCCGCCGGTCGGCTGAACCGCCGGGTGGCGGCGCGGGGCTAGCCTGCGGCTCATGACCGACCTCGCGGAGAAGCGCTCCGCATTCATCATCGACGTGCTGACCGAGGAGTTCGGCGCGTCCATGGCGATCGACCCGGCGGCGTTCCGCCGCAAGTTCCGCAAGATGGCGGCGTCACCGTTCGCCTTCTACCGGGGCAGCGCCGCGCTGTTCTACGCCGACCAGCGCGGCGACTTCGGCAGCGACCGGTTCCTCGACGAGCGGACCAGCCGGGTGTGGATCCACGGCGACCTGCACGCCGAGAACTTCGGCACCTACATGAACGCCTCCGGGCAGCTCGTGTTCAACGTCAACGACTTCGACGAGGCGTACGTCGGGCCGTTCACCTGGGACCTGAAGCGCTTCGCCGCGAGCGTGGCGCTGCTCGGCTACGCCAAGGCGCTCTCCGACCGGGTGATCGGCGAGCTGGTGACCGGCTTCGCCCGGTCGTACCTGGCCGAACTGCGGGCCATCGCCGCGGGCGGGGACGACGCGATCGGCTCGATCACGCTCGACAACGCCGACGGCGTGCTGCGCCGGGTGCTCCAGCAGGCGCGGCTGAACACCCGGGTGGACCTGCTCGCCGCGCAGACCACCGTCGACAACTACGAGCGCCGGTTCTCCCTCGGCGACGGCGTCCACGAGATCGACGACGCCACCCGGGAGAAGGTCTGCGCGGCGTTCGCCGACTACCTGCACACGCTGCCGGACTCGACCACCCGGATGCGCCCGGTGGCCGCCGGCATCAAGGACGTGGTGCTGCGCAAGGGCGTCGGCATCGGGTCGGCCGGGCTGCCGTCGTACAACCTGCTGCTGGAGGGGCACACCCAGGCGCTGGAGAACGACGTCGTCATCTACATGAAGCAGGCGCAGGTGCCGGCCGTGGCGCGGTACGTCGACGACGAGCGGGTCCGCTCGTACTTCCGGCACCAGGGGCACCGCACCGCCGAGTCGCAGCGCGCGTTGCAGGCGCACGCCGACCCGTGGCTGGGCTTCACCGAGCTGGACGGCGTCGGGCAGCTCGTCGCCGAGGTGTCCCCGTACGCGGCGGACCTGGACTGGGCCGACGTGAACGAGCCGGAGGAACTGGCGGGCGTGCTCGCCGACCTGGGCCGGGCGGTGGCCCGGATGCACTCGGTCGCCGACGACGAGTCCAGCCACGACCTGGTCGACTACTCGACCGAGGAGGCGATCGTCGCGGTGGTCGACGCCGACCCGGAGGCGTTCGTCGACTACCTGGTCGACTTCGGGCACCGGTACGGGATCCGGGCGCGCGAGGACCACCAGCTCTTCGTGGACCTGTTCCGCAACGGCCGGCTACCCGGCATCTGAGGGCCGGGGCGCCGGATCCGGCGCCCCGCCTCACTGCGTGAAGTCCAGCACCGCCTTGATGTCCTCACCGACCGAGGCGTACGCCTGCCGGTAGCTCGACAACGGCACCCGGCGGGTGATCAGCGAGGTCAGCCACGACTGTTCGGCCTGGGCGAGCGCCTCGGCGGCCATCTCCCAGTGCCGCCGGCCGGCGTTCACCGAGCCGAACACCACGTTGTTCTCCAGCACCAGCTCCCGGTTGAGCGCACCGGCGTCGAAGTTGATCGTCCGGCCGCCGCTGGATACGCCGGTCAGGCAGACGATACCGGTGGGCGCGGCCTTGCACATGGCGTCGAGCACCACAGTGGGCGCGCCGGTGCACTCGATCACCACGTCCGGCTTCACGTCCAGCTCCGGCACCGTCGACGTGTGGTACGTCGCCCCCAGCGCGCGGACCAGCTCCGGCTTCGGCCCGGTGGTGTTGCGGTCCAGCACGTGCACCGTCAGCCCACGCTGGCTACCGAGCAGCGCGGCCAGCAGCCCGATCGGACCGGCGCCGGTGACCAGCACCGTCATCGGTTTCCACTCGGCCCGGCGGCCGATCCGCTCGATGTGGTCCCACGCCTTCGCCACCACGCTCGTCGGCTCCAGCAGCACGCCGACCGAGGCGAGCGCCGGGTCCAGTCCGACGGCGAACTTGGGCTGCAGCCGCCAACGTTCGCGGGCGAAACCGGGCAGCGCCTTGATGCCGTGCTCGGTGTACCGACCGTTGCGGCACATGTCCCACTCGTCCACCGCGCAGTTCGCGCAGGGCACCGGGTCGGGGTGGCGGACCACGCCGGCGACCAGGTCGCCGGTCTGCAGGGTGCCGGTCGGGTCCTCCAGCACGCGGCCCAGCGACTCGTGCCCGAGCACCAGCCGCTCCTGGCCCGGCGGCGCCTCGCCGTACTCGCCGGCCACGATCTCGTGGTCGGTGCCGCAGACACCCACCGCCAGCGCCTCGACCAGGATCGCGCCCTCCTCGGGCGGCGGCTCGGGCCAGTCCTCGGCGAGCCGCAGCGAATCCGGGACACCGGGGGTCACAGTCACAGCGCGCACGGACCTCATCTTTCCGCGCGCTGCCGCCGCCCGTCCGGCAAAGCGGCGATCCCGGCACGGACGGCCCGACCCGGCCGGCAGCCGTCGGCCATAGGATCAGCGCATGACTCCGGAAGAGGTCGGCCGGCGAGTGGTCGCGCTGCTCGCGCCCGTCGAGGCCACCGCGTCCGTGTCCGGCGGTCAGGGGTACGCCCGCGCCACCGTCGACGTACCCCTGGCGAACTGGGCGGACGCGGTGCGTGCGGCACGCGACGACGCCGAGCTGGAGCTCGACTTCCTGGACTGGCTGTCGGCGGTGGACGAGCTGGCCGACGGCTTCGACGTGGTGCTGCACCTCTGGTCGGTCCGGCACCGGCACGGGCTGCTGCTGCGCACCCGGGTGCCCCGGGACACGCCTGTCGTCGCGTCGGTGGTCGACCTGTTCCCCGGCGCCGCGTGGCACGAGCGCGAGACACACGAGATGTTCGGCATCGACTTCGCCGGCCACGGCGAGCTGCGTCCGCTGCTGCTGCCACCCGAGTTCGAGGGGCACCCGCTGCGCAAGGAGTTCGTCCTCGCCTCCCGGGTCGCCAAGCCGTGGCCCGGCGCGAAGGAGCCGGGCGAGTCGGAGGCGGGTGGCGGCCGCCGACCGGTCCGGCCGCCGGGCGTGCCCGCGCCGGGTGAGTGGGGCACGACGCCCACGCCGGCGGGTGCGGCGGGCGCCGGTGAGGGCCCCCGAGGGGGTACGCCGGCGCGCCCGGCCCGGGAACGCCCGGCGCGGCCCGCTCCGGGTGAGCGCCCGGCGCGGCCTGTTTCCGGGGATCGCCCGGCGCGGTCTGCTCCTGGTGAGCGTCCGGCGCGGCCTGCTGCTCCCGGTGCGGGGGCAGCGCGGCCGGCCGCCGGCGAGGGTGAGGCGCGGCCCGCTCCGGAGCGGCCTGCTTCCGGGGAGCCCGGGGCGGGGGCCGATGCTGGTGCTCCGGTGGCCGATGAGGCGGGTCCGCTCGGGCGGCCGTTGCCGGGGGAGCGACCGACCGGGCCGCCCCGTCAGGAGCCGGAGCCCGGCGCGGCGGGGGAGAGCTGATGCCGGACTGGTTGGAGCTGGTCCTGCGCGTGGCGGGGGTGCTCGTCGCGTTCCTCACGCTGCCGCTGATCGTGGGCCAGGCCGAGCACAAGGTGATGGCGCACATGCAGGGCCGGCTGGGCCCGATGTACGCGGGCGGCTTCCACGGCTGGGCGCAACTGGTCGCCGACGGCATCAAGTTCGTGCAGAAGGAGGACGTCACCCCGCGCGACGCGGACCGGCCGGTGTTCCGGCTGGCGCCGGCGGTGGCGCTGGTGCCGTACCTGCTGGTGCTGCTCGTCATCCCGCTCGGGCCGGGTGACCTGGTCGCCCAGCCGCTGGACATCGGCCTGTTCTTCGTGCTCGCCGTGGTGGGCGTCGGCGTGCTGGCGGTGCTCATGTCCGCGTGGGCGTCGGCGAACAAGTACAGCCTGCTCGGCGGGCTGCGCGGCGCGGCCCAGCTGCTCGGGTACGAGCTGCCGCTGGTGCTGGCCGCCGCCTCGGTGGCGATGGCGGCCGGCACGCTCAGCCTGCCCGGCATCGTGGAGGCGTGGCGGCCGTGGTGGTTGCTCTGGCAGGCGCCGGCCATGGTGATCTTCTTCGTGGCCGGGCTGGCGGAGATCCGGCGCCCGCCGTTCGACATGCCGGTGGCCGACTCCGAGCTGGTCTTCGGCTACATGACCGAGTACACCGGCCTGCGGTTCGCGTTCTTCCTGCTCGCCGAGTACGTGGGCATCGTGGTGATCGCGGCGCTGACCACTGTGCTGTTCCTCGGCGGCTGGCAGGGCCCGTTCGCCGACGCGCAGCTCGGCTGGCTGTGGACGCTGCTCAAGGTCTTCGCCGTCGCCTTCGTGATCATCTGGCTGCGGGTGAGCTACCCGAGGTTGCGCGAGGACCAGCTCCAGCGCCTCTGCTGGCTGGTCCTGGTCCCCCTGGCCCTGGCCCAGCTCGTCCTGACCGCCGCAGTCCGCCTGGCCCTGTAACCCACCCGCCGTCCCTCCCTCCCCGGCCTCGCCCGCTCCACCTCCCCGGCGATCTTGCACTTCCTGCCCCGGCGAAAGGGGCAAAGCGCGCAGGTTCCGGGCTCAAAGTGCAAGATCGACGAGGCGGGGGCGGGGCGAGGGCGGCGAGGGAGAGGGGTCAGCGCAACGGGGTGTGGGACGGGTCCACCCGCTCGGACGGGGGTGGAGGCGGGGGCGGGGTGCCGTCGCCGAAGGGGCGGCCGCCCAGCTCCTCCCGGCCGTGCGGGATCAGCCAGTTGCTCAGGTCGGGGCCGAGCGGCACGATGCCCGTCGGGTTGATGTCCCGGTGGACCTCGTAGTAGTGCCGCTTGATGTGGTCGAAGTCGATGGTGTCGCCGAAGCCGGGCGTGGTGAACAGGTCCCGCGCGTACGCCCACAGCACCGGCATCTCGCTGAGCTTCTGCCTGTTGCACTTGAAGTGCCCGTGGTAGACCGGGTCGAAGCGGACGAGCGTGGTGAACAGCCGAACGTCGGCCTCGGTGATGGTGTCGCCGACCAGGTACCGCTGCCCGGCGAGCCGCTCGCTCAGCCAGTCCAGCCGGTCGAACAGCCTGTGGTACGCCTTGTCGTACGCCTCCTGGCTGCCGGCGAAGCCGCACCGGTAGACGCCGTTGTTGACGTCGGCGAAGACGGCGGCGTTCACCTCGTCGATCTCGGCGCGCAGCGGTTCCGGGTAGAGGTCCGGCGCACCCGGCCGGTGGTACGCCGTCCACTCGGTGGTCAGGTCGAGGCTCATCTGCGCGTAGTCGTTCGTCACGACCTGCCCGGTGGGCACGTCGACGAGCGCCGGGACGGTGATGCCGCGCTCGTAGCCGGGGAAGCGGGCGAAGTACGCGTCGGCCAGCCGCTCGATGCCGAGCACCGGGTCCTTGCCGTCCGGGTCGAGGTCGAATGTCCAGCTCCGCTTGTCGTGGGTGGGCCCGGCCACGGCCATCGAGATCGCGTCCTCCAGCCCGAGCAGGCGCCGGACGATGATCAGCCGGTTGGCCCACGGGCAGGCCCGGCTCACCGCCAGCCGGTAGCGCCCCGGCTCCACCGGCCAGCCGTCCCGCTCGTCCGCGGTGATCCGGGTGGCGATGTAGCGCTGGTCGCGGGTGAACTCGCCACCCGGTTCCACGTACTTGCCGCCGGTCCGGTCCAGGACTTCGTCGTCGCTGCCCACGCCCACCTCCGAGTTCGCTTCTCGCTCCCATCATGGTCGCTCCGGCGGCTCCCGGCAGGGCGAGTGCCCCGGAGATGGGCATAGGCTGCCCGCCGTGACCGATGTGGAGGCGGCAGCCCGGCGTTTCGTCGCCGACGTGTGGAACGCGGGCCGCGAGGAGAGCGCGTACGAGCTGGTGGCGGCGGACTGCCCGGGGCTCGGCGGCACCGGCCCGGCGGCGACGCTGGCGTGGCACCGGGACCGGCGGGCGTCGTTCCCCGACCTGCGCTACAAGATCGTCGACGTGGTGGCGACAGGGACGCGGGTGGCGGTGCGCTGGCGGGCCGCCGGCACCCAGGCCGGGCAGTTCGGGCCGGTGCCGCCGACCGGCCGCGTGGTCAGCTATTCGGGCGCGACGTTCCTGCGCTTCGACGACGACGGGCGGATCGTGGACGTGTGGAGCGTCAACGAGCTGTTCCAGCTGCTCCAGCAGCTCGGCGTGGAGATGCTTCCCCCGCTCACACCCGGCGAGGCGTGATCCGACCGCACGCCGGGGCCAAAGCGCCGGGTGGTGGTCGCGCACGCCCGGGCCACAGGGCAGGATGGGCGGCATGAGCGAGCACGGTGGAGTGCCCGGCGGGGGCCTGGTGAAGGGCCTGGCGGTCACGTTGAAGACGATGACCCGCCGCTCGACCACCCAGCAGTACCCGGATGTCGAGCCTGAGCTGCCGCCCCGCTCCCGTGGCGTGATCGCGCTGCTGGAGGAGAACTGCACCGTCTGCATGCTCTGCGCGCGCGAGTGCCCGGACTGGTGCATCTACATCGACTCGCACAAGGAGGAGGTGGCGGTGCCCGGCGCCGCCCGCCCCCGCCAGCGCAACGTGCTCGACAAGTTCGACATCGACTTCTCGCTCTGCATGTACTGCGGCATCTGCGTCGAGGTCTGCCCGTTCGACGCGCTCTACTGGTCGCCTGAGTTCGAGTACGCCGAGTACGACATCAAGAACCTGCTGCACGACAAGGACCACCTGGGCGAGTGGATGGCCACCGTGCCGCCGCCGCCGGCCCACGACCCGCTCGGCGACCCCGCCAAGGAGGAGACCACCGCCGCCCGGAAGGCGGCGGGTCCGTCGGCCCGTCCGGCTCCTTCCCGGGTACGCCCCGACGCCGCCACCGATGCGGGCGGAGGCACCGCCTCATGACCGGTGCGGACGTCCTGCTGCTGGCGCTGGGCGCGGTGGCGGTGGGCGCGGGTGCGCTGGTGGTCGCCACCCGGCACCTGGTCCGGGCCGGGCTGTGGCTGGTGGTGTGCCTGGGCGCGCTCGCGGGTGACTACCTGGTGCTGACGGCTGAGCTGGTGGCCTGGGTGCAGGTGCTCATCTACGTCGGCGCGGTGGTGGTGCTGCTGCTGTTCGCGGTGATGCTGACCCGCGCGCCGATCGGCCCGTCGGACGACCTGGACCGGCCGGGCTGGGCGGCAGCGCTCGTCGGCGCGGGCAGCGGCCTCGGCCTGGCGGTGCTGCTGATCGACGCGTTCCGCTGGTCCCGGGTGGACCTGCCGGCCGCCGGTACCGCCGAGCGCCTCGGCGAGCAGATCTTCCGTTCCTGGGTGCTTCCGTTCGAGGTGCTGTCGGTGCTGCTGCTGGCCGCGCTGGTCGGTGCGATCGTGCTGTCCCGCCCCGACATCGGCCGCCGGTCCATCGACGAGGGCGGGCGCCCGTGAGGCCGGTCATCCCGTACGTCACCGCCGCGCTGCTGTTCGGCCTCGGCGTCTACGGCGTGCTGCGCCGCCGCAACGCCGTCCTGGTGCTCATGGCGGTGGAGCTGATGCTCAACGCGGTGAACCTGGTGCTGGTCACCGCCGACACCACCGTCAAGGCCGTGCTGCCGCACTCCGGGCAGGTGTTCGCGTTGTTCGTGATCGTGCTGGCCGCCGCCGAGATCGGTGTCGGGCTCGCGATCGTGCTCCAGCTCTACCGGCTGCGGGCCAGCGTCACCGTCGACGACGTACCGCTGGCCGAGCCGGCACCGGCGGTCGCGGCGGCCCCGGCCGGCCTGCCGACGCCGGACGCGCCGGGCACGGAAGGAGCGGTCCGGTGAGCACACCGACGCTGTGGCTCGCCGCGGTGCTGCCCACGGCACCGCTGCTCGCCGGCCTGCTCGGCCTGCTGCTGCCGCCCGCCCCGCGTCAGGACCGGGCGGCGGCCCGGCGGTCGGCTGTCGCGCTGGGCATGGCCGGTGCGGCCGTGTCGCTGCTGGCCGCGCTGGCGCTGCTGGTCCGCGTGGACGCGCCGGTCGAGGCGTCCACCACCTGGGTCGACTTGGGCGGGCTGCGGGTCACGCTGGGCCTGCGCCTGGACGGCGTGGCGGTGCTCGTCGCCACCGCGGTCTCCGCTGTGGCGCTCGCCGTGCAGGTCTACTCGATCGGCTACCTGCGCCGGGGCCCGCACGACGACGTGGACGTCGACCACCGCTACCCGCCGTACGCGGCGCAGTTGAGCCTCTTCACCGCCGCCATGCTCACGGTGGTGGTGTCCGGTGACCTGATCATGCTGCTGGTCGGCTGGGAGGTGATGGGCGTCTGCTCGTATCTGCTCATCGCCCACGACCGGCGGCTGCCCGAGGCGCCCGGCGCGGCGGTCAAGGCGTTCCTGGTCACCCGTGTGGGTGACGTCGGCTTCCTGCTCGGCATCGCGCTGCTCGGCGTGGGCGCGGGCAGCTTCCGGATCGCCGACGTGCTGGCCCACGACTACGGCACCGGCACGCTCACCGCCGCCTGCCTGCTGCTGCTCGCCGGGGTGGCGGGCAAGAGCGCCCAGTTCCCGCTGCACACCTGGCTGCCCGACGCGATGGCCGGCCCGACGCCGGTGTCCGCGCTGATCCACGCCGCCACCATGGTCGCCGCCGGGGTGTACGCCGTGGCCCGGCTGTTCCCGCTGTTCGAGCGCGCACCGGCCGCGCTCGCCGTGCTGGGCGTGATGGCCGCGATCACGATGCTGCTCGGCGCGTTCGCCGCCACCGCGCAGGACGACATCAAGCGGGTGCTCGCCTGGTCCACGGTCTCGCAGATCGGCTACATGACCGGCGCGCTGGCGGTCGGCGCACCGGCTGCCGCGCTGTTCCACCTGCTCACCCACGCCGCGTTCAAGGCGCTGCTGTTCCTCGCCGCCGGTGCGGTGATCCACGCCGTCGGCACCACGCTGATGTCCCGGATGGGCGGCCTGCGTACCGCCATGCCCGTCACGTTCTGGTGCATGGTGGTCGGCCTGGGCGCGCTCGCCGGCGTACCCCCGCTCTCGGGTTTCTGGAGCAAGGACGGCGTGCTCGCCGCCGCCGAGGCGGCCGCGCTCGACGGCGCCGGGCCGAGCGCCGCCTGGGTGGGCTGGCTGGTCTGGCTGGCCGGGCTGGTCGGCGTCGCGGTGACCGCCTGGTACGCGACCCGCCTCCTGCTGCGCACGTTCCTCGGCCGGACACGCACGCCGCTGCTGCGCCCGCACGACCCGCCCGCACTGCTTCGCTGGCCGGTGCTGCTGCTCGCGGTCCCTGCTGCGCTGCTGGGCCTGGCCGCGTTCGCGCCGTGGTTCGCCGACCGGCTGCGCGTGCCCGGCGACGACACCGCCGAGGCGGTCGAGCTGGTGCACCTCGCGCCGAACCTGATCCTGCCGTTCCTGCTGCTGCTCGCCGGGGCGGGCGTCGCCTGGGCGGGCTGGCGCCGCGACCCGGCCGCCGACCCGGCCCGCTTCCTGGGTCCGCTGCGGCCGGTCTTCGCCCGGGCGTTCCGGCTCGACGACGTCCAGCACACTCTCGTCGTACGCCCGGCGGGCGCGCTCGCGCGGGTCGTGCGTACCGGTGACGAACTGGGCGTGGACGGGCTGGTCGAGGGCAGCGGCCGGGCGGCGGTCGAGGTGGGCGGCGGCCTGGCCGCGCTGCACCGGGCGGCGCTGCCGCGCGCGGCGGCCGGGGTGCTCGCGGGCGCGCTGCTGATCGGCCTCGCGGTCGCGCTGATCGGAGTGACCTCATGACGTTCGGGCAGGTCCTGCTGGTCGCCGTGGTGGCGGTGCCGGCGCTCGGCGCGCTGGCCACCGCCGTCGTGCCCGGCGACCGGGCCGGCCGGGTGGTCGGCACCGCTGCGGCCGCGTTGACGCTGCTGGCGACGCTCCCGCTGGTCGGCGGCGACCACGGCTGGTTCGGGTACGGGCCACGCCCGGCGGTGCAGCCGTGGCACCAGCTCGACCTGCCGTGGGTGCCGGGGCTCGACCTGCGCTTCCACCTCGGCGTGGACGGCATCTCCTGGCCGCTGGTGGTGCTGACCGCGCTGCTCACGCTGCTGTGCTGCGCGTACACGCTGTGGCGGGTGCCGCCCGGCGGCGGCAGCGGGCGCGCGCTCGTGGCGCTGCTGCTGGTGGTCGAGGTCGGCATCCTCGGCACGTTCCTCGCGCTCGACCTGGTGTTGTTCTTCCTGTTCTTCGAGGTCGTCCTGCTGCCGATGTACGCGGTGATCGCCGGCTGGGGCGGCGCGGACCGCCGTCGGGCGGCCCGCAAGTTCGCGCTCTACACGCTGTTCGGCTCGGTGCTGCTGCTGGTCGGCGTCTACGTGGTGGTGGCCGCCGCGGGCACCGCCGACCTGGTCGCGCTCACCGGCGGCGCCGGGCTGTCCCGGGGCACGCAGCTCGCCGCGTTCACGCTGCTGGCGCTGGCGTTCGCGGTGAAGAGCCCGCTCTGGCCGCTGCACTCGTGGCTGCCCGACGCGCACACCCAGGCGCCCACCGTCGGCAGCGTGATCCTCGCCGGGGTGCTGCTCAAGATGGGCACGTACGGGCTGATCCGGGTCGCCGTCGGGGTGGCCCCGGAGGGCGCCCGCTGGGCCGCGCCGGTGCTCGGCGTGCTCGCCGTCGCCGCGATCCTGATCGGTGGCCTGGTCTGCCTGGCGCAGGACGACCTGAAGCGGCTGATCGCGTACTCCAGCGTCGGGCACATGGGCTTCGTGCTGCTCGGGGTCGCCACGCTCACCGCCACCGGGATCCAGGCCGCGCTGATCGGCAACATCGCCCACGGCGTCATCACCGGCCTGCTGTTCTTCCTGGCCGGGGCGGTCAAGGACCGCGCGCACACCGGCTCGCTGGCCGAGCTGTCCGGGCTGCGGGAGACCGCGCCCCGGCTGGCCGGGCTGCTCGGCTTCGCGGCTGTCGCCTCGCTGGGGCTGCCCGGCCTGGCCGGGTTCTGGGGTGAGGCGTTCGCCGTGGTCGCCGCCGTGCAGCGGGGCGGCCCGCTCTGGCTGACCCTCGCCGTGCTGGCCGCGCTGGGCGGGGCGCTCACCGCCGCGTACTTCCTGCGGCTGCTGCGCCGGGTCACCCATGGGCGGCCCAGCCCGGCGGTGGCGGGGCTCGCACCCGGGCTGGCCGGGGCGGAACTGACCGCCTGGGCGCCGCTGGTGCTGCTCGCGCTCGCGGTCGGCCTGGCCCCGGCGCTCGTGCTGTCGTACGCCTCCGGTCCGGTGGAGGCGCTGCTGGGGGTCGTCCCATGAGCCTGGTGCAGACTGTCGACAACCTGGCGATGCTGCCTGCGTACCTGGCCGCCGGCACGGCCGTGCTGGTGCTCCTGTTCGACCTGCTGGTGGCCCGGCCCGCCGTCACGGTGGCGGTGGCGGCGCTCGGCGCGGCCGGCACCGCGGCCGGCGCGGCACTGGTCGGGGCGGCCGGTGAGCGGCGCACGTTCTGCGTGGACGCGGACTGCTCCTGGGTGTGGGGTGGCCGGGCCGCGCTGGTCGGGGCGGTGATCGCCCTGCTCACGCTCGGCGTGCTGGCGCTGTCCGGCCCGCTGCTGCGCGCCGGGCGCACCCCGGTCGGCGAGTACTGCTTCCTGCTCGCCTGCGCGATGACAGGCGGCGTGGTGCTCGGCGCCGCCGGTGACCTGATCACGCTGATCGTGGCGCTGGAGACCCTGACGCTCCCGCTGTACGTGCTGGTCGGGCTGCGCCGGGGCAGCCTCGCCGGTGCCGAGGCGGCGGTGACGTTCTTCGTGGTCAGCGTGGTCGCCACCACAGTGACGCTGCTCGGCGCGGCGCTGCTCTACGCGGTCACCGGCACGTTGCACCTGGACCGGCTCGGCGCCACACTGGCCGCCCGCGACGACCTGACCGATCTGCCGCTGACCGGCGTCGCGGTGGCGCTCGTGGTGGCCGGGCTGGCGTTCAAGGTCGCCGCCGTGCCGTTCCACGCCTGGGCCCCCGCCACGTACGACGGCGCGCCGCTGCCGGTGGCCGCGTACCTGTCGACCGCCTCGAAGCTCGGTGGCGTGGTGGCGCTGCTGGCGGTGGTGCAGCGGGCGCTGCCGGGTGACCTGACCGGCCCGGTGCTGGCGGCGCTGGCGGTGCTGACCATGACCGTCGGCAACCTGGTGGCGCTGCGCCAGCGGCGTACCGTGCGGCTGCTCGCCTGGTCGTCGGTGGCCCAGGCGGGGTACATCCTGGCGCCGCTGGGCGCGCTGGCGCTGACTGCGGGCCGCACCGGCGACGCGCGATCGGCCGCGTACGCCGCAGCCGTCGCGTACGCGATCTTCTTCGTGCTGCTGGAGCTGGCGGCGTTCGCCGCTGTGGTGGCGTTGCGCCCGGCGGACGGCGACGGCGGCACGTTGGCCGACCTGCGCGGCGCGGCGCGGCGGCACCCGTGGGTGGGCGGCGCGTTCGCGCTGGCGCTGATCGGGCTGGCCGGGCTGCCGCCGGGCCTGGCCGGGCTGTTCGCCAAGGTGACAGTGGTACGCGCGCTGCTGGCCGGGCACGCGGGATGGCTGGCGCTGGTGGTGGCGCTGAACGCGGTGATCGGCCTGGCGTACTACCTGCGGGTCACCGCCTCCCTCTACGCGACGCCGACCGGCACGGCGACGGTCCGGCCCGCCCGGACCGTGGTGCTGGCGCTCGGCGTCGCCACGGTCGCCGCGGTGGTGATCGGTTTCGCACCGCAGCTCGTGCTGGACGTGGCGGCGCGCTGACCGGTTCCTGCCCGGATAGGCGACCGCTTCAGCCTGCGCACAGCAACATCCAGCCAACTTTCAGCCATGAGCCGGATGGTTGACGGGTACCGGTGTGTTGAACCGGTCAGCGGGCCTCCCGCAAGGGCCCGTGCACCGAAGGAGAGATCGTGCATCACAACCGTCTCAAGACCGCAGCGCTGCTCGGCCTGTTGACCTCGCTGATCCTCGCGATCGGCTACTGGTTCGGCGGTAGCGGCGGTCTCGTCATCGCCGTCGTCGTGTCGTTGCTGATGAACGGCGTCACCTACTTCTACTCCGACAAGCTCGCACTGCGCTCGATGAAGGCGCAACCGGTCAGCGAGGCACAGTTCCCCGAGCTGTACCAGATGGTGCGGGAGCTCTCCACGCAGGCAGGCAAGCCGATGCCCCGGCTCTACGTGAGCCCGACCGCGCAGCCCAACGCGTTCGCCACCGGTCGTAACCCGGAGAACGCGGCGGTCTGCGTCACCCAGGGCATCGTGGAGATCCTGGACTACCGGGAGCTGCGCGGCGTGATCGGTCACGAGCTGTCCCACGTCTACAACCGGGACATCCTGATCTCCAGCGTGGCGGCCGGCCTGGCCGGCATCATCACCATGCTGGCCAACCTCGCCTGGTTCATCCCGCTGGGTTCCTCGGACGACGAGGACGGCCCGAACCCGGCCGTGCTGCTGCTCACGCTGATCCTCGGCCCGATCGCCGCCACGGTGATCCAGCTCGCGATCAGCCGGAGCCGCGAGTTCCAGGCCGACCAGTCCGGCGCCGAGCTGAGCCGCGACCCGCTGGCCCTGGCCAGCGCCCTCCGCAAGATCCACATGGGTACGCAGGCGCGTCCGCTGGCGCCGCAGGGCCAGCTCGCCAGCACCGCGCACCTGATGATCGACAACCCGTTCAAGCGGGGCGGCGGCATCGCCGCGATGTTCGCCACCCACCCGCCGATGGAGCAGCGAGTGGCCCGCCTGGAGCAGATGGCCCGCAACTCCGGGCCGGTGCAGTTCCAGCGCTGACCCGCCGTACCGCCTGCCGCGCCCGCGTCCCCAGGACTCGGGCGCGGTGGTGTGTCCGGGCACAATGCGTTTCCCCCGGTCATCCCGCGCCGTTAGGGTCGAAACGTCTCCCACTCATTACTCCCATGGAGGTCGACCGTGGCCGCACTGCGCCAGTACCAGGGCGTCTGGCGGATCCCCGGCGCGCCGATGCTGCTGATCCTCGGCATCATCGGCCGGCTCGGGATCGGCATGACCCCGCTGGCGCTGCTGCTCGTCGTCGAGCAGGTCACCGGCCGGTACTCCCTGGCCGCCGTCGCCGGCGGCATCTACGCGCTCTCCGGCGCCGCGCTCAGCCCGGTCGCCGGCCGGATCGCCGACCGGGTCGGCCCCACCCCCGTCCTGCTGCTCACCGCGGTCACCCACCCGCTCGCCCTGATCGGGTTGCTCGTCGCCACCCGCTCCGACAGCGGCAACCTCGGACTGATCTACCTGGCCTCGGGCGTCGCCGGAGCCACGTACCCGCCGCTCACCGCCGCGATCCGGGGCGCCTGGAACGACCTCACCGCCCCCGCCACCGGCCGGGCGCACCTGCGCAACACCGCGCTCGCCGCCGAGACCACCCTCTTCGAGGTCGTGTTCGTGATCGGCCCGCTGCTGGTGGCCGGCTTCGTACTGCTCGCCGACGCCTCCGCCGCGCTCGTCGGCGCCGCGGTGGTCACCCTGGTCGGCACCGGCACCGTCGCGCTCGGCCGGGTCATGCGCGGCTGGCGTCCGCACCCGCGCGAGCACCACGCCCGGGGCCTCGGCCCGCTGCGGCTCGGCGGCTTCCCCGCGCTGCTGCTCTGCGTGGCGAGCCTCGGCATCGCGTTCGGCGCCTCCGGCGTCATCGTCCCGGCCTTCGCCGGGAACTCCGGCGCCGACGACCCGGAGAGCCTGGCCGGCGTGCTGCTCGCCGTCTGGGGCATCGGCAGCGCCATCGGCGGTTTCTGGTTCGGCGTACGCAAGCCCGCCGCCAACATGACCCGCCAGTTCGCCTGGCTGCTCGGCACCGTCGCGGGCAGCCTCATCGTCTTCGCGTTCATCCCCGACCCGATGGCGCTGGGCGTCGCGCTGGTGCTCGGCGGCGCGGCCATCGCCCCCGCGCTCACCCTGGAGAACACGCTCGTCGGGCGGATCACCCCGGCCGGCATGCTGAACGAGGCGTACACCTGGGTGGTGACCATGTCGGTCGCGGCGAGCGCCGCCGGCGGCTCGATCGCCGGCCTGATCATCGACCACGCCGGCGGCGTCCCCTGGGCGTTCGTCTTCGCCGGGGTGGCGGTCGCCGTCGGGGCCGCGGTCGCCGCGCTACCCGGCGGCCCGATCGCCCGGGCCGAAGCCACAGCGGTACGCGCCGAGCAGACGCTCGCCGCCTGACCGCTCACCCGCCGGCGGTCACCACCCGCTCCACCCCGGGCAGCCTCTCCACGGCGGCCCGGATCGGCGCCGGATCCTCACCCTGCGCCAGCAGCACCGACAGGACGACCCGGCCGTCGCCGTCCGGCCGGGCCGCGACAGTCCTGCCACCGCAGCGCAGCCCGGTGTCCCCGCGCGCCTGCCCGATCCGGTAGTCGACCTCCCCGATCTGCGACGACCCGGCGCCCGGCCGGAGGACGACGTCCAGCCGTACCGGAGGGTCGGCCTGACACGCGGCCGGCGCCGTGGCGGACGGGGTGACCGCGCCGCCGGCGGCCGGCATCGGCGTCGCCGGTCCGGACAGCGCCGCCATGGTCGCGGCGCCGCCGGTGACGGTCACCGCGGCCACCCCCGCCAGAACCGCGGCCCGTCGCCGGCTCCTGGCGCGCCCCCGTGCGCGCACCTCGGCCGCCGGGCTGAGCCGCAGCCCGGTCATGTCCTGCTCCAACTCCCGCAGAGCCTCACCAATGCGTGCCGACATCGACTTCCTCCTTGTCGTCGGTCAGTAGAACGGCGAGCGCGGCGCGGCCCCGGGACAGGTACGACTTGACAGTCCCCTCCGGCATGCCTGTGGTCCGGGCGATCTCCGCCACCGGCAGGTCGTGGAGGTGGTGCAGGACGACGACCAGCCGTTGCGCGTCGGGCAGTCGCCGTAACGCCGCCAGCAACGCCACCCGGTCCGGGTTGGGGCCGGGCGCCGGAGTCTCCCGGCCCAGCCGGGCCCGCGCGGCGAACCAGCGCCGCAGGCCGCGCCACCGGTTGGCCGTCAGGCGCCAGGCCACCGTCCGCACCCAGCCCTCCGGATCCTCGTACGCCCCGACGCGCGACCAGCGCTGCCAGGCCCGCGCGTACGCCTCCTGCGTCACGTCCTGGGCCTCGGCCAGGTCGCCGCAGAGGGCGTAGACGTGGTGCACGACCCGCCGCGCGGTCGCCGCGTAGAAGGCGTCGAAGTCCTCGGGGCCGTCCATGCCCACCTCCCGTGTCCGCTCTCACCACACGACACCCCGATGCGGCTCCGCCGGTTGCAGCCGGATCAGAGCGCTCCGGGTCGTACCCGATCCGGCGCCTTCACCCGGCCCTGCTGGTCGTGCGGACCCGTCGTCTGTGGGCCGGGCTGCTCGGTCACGAACGGCCGCGGCCAGGTGGTGCCGCTGCGGCAGAAGCTCCGGCACGAGCGTGAAGCGACCGGCCGACCCGGGCCGGGGCGAGTTGCAGGGCCGGCCAGGTCACCGCGACAAGAGCGAGTCCGTCGTACCGGTTGACCGAGGACCGGGCGGTAGGGGCGGAGCATCGCGGGGGTCATGGCTCCCACCCGACCTCATGCCCGGCCCGTACCCGAGGAAGTCGCCCGACGGCCGAAGAGGGCCGTGGCGTTCCGGCCCGCCGGTCGTGGCTGCACCGCGGTCTGTCGCGACGTCGCCGTCACGGTTGAGCGGGCCGGGTCGGTTCGCCGCCGTAGAGAGCTGCGAAGACGCGGTGCCGCAGGATCTCGTACTGCCGGCGGCATCGCCCAGGTGGGCCCGGCGGGCGTTGCTGGACCTGACCGCCGGCGACGACCTCCGGCGGCTGGAACTGGTCGGCCGTCAGATCGACCTCGTGGCCGTCGGCCAGCCGATTCCAGTAGTGGTAGCCGATCTTGGCGTCCCCGGCGAGGACCTCGCCCAGGATCAGCTCTCCACCCAGCAAGTCCTGAATGATCAGGGCGGTCACTCCGCATTGACCACGGGCTGGGTTGCCGGCGTGCCAATCCTGAACATCGTGCGGGTCGCAGGTATCCGCTCCCCAGCCGCTGCGCAGTACCGGCCGCAGCATCTCCAGGTCGATCGCGAGCGGGACTGATTGCTGGGCGGGCTCTTCGGACGTCATCCAGGAAGGGTCAGCCCTCGACCGGGTCGAGAGTCAAGAACCTCCCCGCCAGCGGGCGCTCATCAAGTGGTGCCCGGCACCGGCTGCCGGGGTGTCTGGTTCCACCACGTGTTCTGGCGGTTGGTCTAGCTTGTTGACACGATCTTGCGGGGTCGCTGTTGCGATGAGAGAAGAAACCTAGTGGTTCCTGGTCCTCTGAAGGCCGCTACGCGGGAGCTTCGCCGGGTGCGCTCGATGCGGCCCGCTGATCCTGCGGATCCCGGTGACCTGGCCGAGTGGCGGGAAGCCATGGCGAAGGCGTTGGACGATCTGGCCCGGGTGCTGCCGTTCGAGGCGGATCGCGGCGCTGCTCGCGGAGAGGCGGAAGCTGCCCGTACTGAGGCAGCGCGGTTGCGCGCGACCCGCCGTACAGCAAGCGGTGATCCAGTCCGCTAGCCGAACGTGGATCTCCGCATCGCTTCTACTCCACGGTTGCCTGAGCGGGTGGGTGCGAGACCGCCGCCCGGCCGTCGGTCGCCACACAGTAGTGACGAACGACGACCAGTGGCGACGAGGCCCGCGAGGCCAGACGGCGTGACCGATGCTCTGACCTGTCAGAGTGATCGAGCCTTACCTGTAGTTGGTGAACTGGAGCGCCAGCCCGAAGTCCTCGCCCTTGAGCAGGGTGATGACGGCCTGGAGGTCGTCCTTCTTCTTGCCGGTGACGCGGAGCTGGTCGCCCTGGATCTGCGCCTGCACGCCCTTCGGGCCCTCGTCGCGGATCTTCTTGCTGATCGCCTTCGCCTTGTCCGAGTCGATGCCCTGAACCACCTTGGCGTCGATCTTGAAGATCTTGCCCGACTGGCGGGGCTCGCCGGCGTCGAGCGACTTCAGCGAGATGTTCCGCTTGACCAGCTTCTCCTTGAAGACGTCCAGAGCGGCCCGGACCCGCTCCTCGGTCTCCGCCTGGAGGCTGATCGCCTCCTCTCCCGACCAGGTGATCTCGGCACCGGTGCCGCGGAAGTCGAACCGCGTCGAGAGCTCCTTCTCCGACTGGCGGAGGGCGTTGTCGACCTCCTGCCGGTCGACCTTGCTCACGATGTCGAACGACGGGTTCGCTGCCATGCTCATGCTCCTGCTGTCCGGCGGTCTGTCCTGGTCCGTCCCGCGCTGACCAGCGTGGGACCTCCTGACGGTACCCGGTTGCGGCAGTGCCGGGGGCAACCGCTATCCTTGCTTCCGCCGCCGCGTTGCGACGCGGTGGTGTGCCCTGGCGGGTTGCCCGAGCGGCCAATGGGAGCGGACTGTAAATCCGTCGCGAAAGCTACAGAGGTTCGAATCCTCTACCCGCCACCAGGTGCACAAAGAGGCCCCTGACCAGCGAGAACGCCGGTCAGGGGCCTCTTTCGTGAGTCTCGCTCGGTCCCGCTCGTACCCACTGAATCTCGCTGGCTGTGTCACATACGTGTCACCGGCTGGCCGGGCCTGGCGGTTGCCCTCACCATGGTCGGATGGCGTGGGAGTGGGTGTCGCCTCTGTTGACCGCTGCGGTCGGCGTGGCGGGAATCGCGGGTGGTGCTTGGACCGCATCAGAGGGGCGCAAGAGCCAGGCTGAGTTGCTACACCGCCAGGCTGACGGCGAGGCGCGGCGAGAGATCCGCGCAGAGAAGCGAGCCCTGTACGCCAGAGCTCTAGGTGAGTTGATGGCCTTCGCTGAGGCTTCCGTACGGCATCGGAATTTTGAGGAGAAGGGCTTCACGCTTGAAGACGGCTTCACGGAGGCGGACGAGGCGTTCGAGAAGCGCAAGGCGCAGTTGTTGACGGTAGGGCTAGTGGCTGCTGAGGTTGCGGTAGTTGCTGGGTTAGAAGTGGCTCAAGCGGTGTACGACGTTATTGACGAAATTTGTTCCATCTCGGCCAGCCGACCGCTCCCGGAACGGGTGTTCTCGAAGGTCATCGCAGCAATGCACAAAGACCTCTCATCAGACTCCATCCCCTGCGCACGGTGCGCCTCCTAGCTCTCCTCTTAATGCCGCCTCTACCCGGCGACGAGCTGCCTCCTCCTGACCGTAGACGCACTTCGCATAGACCCGCATGAGGACGTGGACGCTGTGTCCGGCCCACTCGGCGACCTGGGTAGCCGGCACCCCCGCATTGAGCCAGAGCGACACAGCGGCGTGCCGCAGGTCGTACGGCCGCCGGGCCAGCGGTGAGCGCTGTTGAGCCGGGGTGAGCACCTTTGCCCGCGCGTCGCGCCACGCCTTCCCGTAGGTGTTGTTCGGGATCGGTTGGCCGGCGGTGGGCACGTACCGCCCGCCGGGGCCGCGTCGGGTGACGAATAGCTTGCCGTTCGATCCCGGCGGGTACTCCTTGAGGTGGTGGTCGAGTAGCCGCACCAGCGGTGGCGCAACAGGCACGTCTCGGGTCGCGGCCTTCGCCCGATGCTTGAGCCCTCGGTCCTCGGTGGTGTCGTCTCCGTCGCCCCAGTCCCGACCTACGGCCACCGTCGAGCCGGTTAGGTGCAGCACACCCCACCCCCCAGGCTGGGCGGGTCGCTCGTACTCGTCTTCACGCAGGTGAAGCACTTCCTCGGGTCGCAGCGCGGCGTAGTACATGCACCCGAAGAACGCTTCCAGCTCGGGCACGCTCCGCCCCACCTCGGCAAGCAGCGCCCGCGCTTGATCGGGGTTGACTACCGCTCCCCGGTCGACCTCATCGGCCATCTTCGGCGCGGTCCAGCTCACCAGGGACATCGGGTGCGCGTCGAGTAGCCGCAGCTCAACGGCGTACTTGAGAGCACCGGAGAAGACGGCCCGCTTGCGGGCGATCGTGCTGGGCGAGGCGGGTGCTCCGTCCATCCGCAGGGCAAGCATGTCGAGCGCCTTCCGCACCAGGGCAGCGTCGGTGAGCGCCGTCAGGTCGACGGTGTTGGCCTTGAGCCAGCGCACGGCGGCGTCCAGGTGGGCGGGCGGCTCGCCACCGTCTCGGCGAGCCTTGTTGAAGACCCACCCGTAGAGCGCGGTCCGTATCGCCTTGTCGCTCGGCATGCCCCGGTCGGTCGCCAGAAGCGCCGGAGTAACGGTGGCCAGCGTCTCGGCGATGCCCTTGCGGTGCTTCGCCGACGCGCGCGGCCATTTCATGTCGACGTAGGCCACTGCGTGCTCGTACCACGAACGGGCGTTGAGCGCGCGCGCCATCGGCTCGGGTAGACCGCTGGCCTCATCGAAGGCGACGCCTTCCCGCTGAGACACCACCAGCTTGGATCGGAAGCTCTCGGCCAGTGCCCGAGTGGCGAACGTGTCACGGAACGGCCTGCCGGCCACCTTCCAGCGCACGCCGTAGGAGAAACCCTTGGTGAGCTGCCGTTTCTGAATGCTGTACACCCGTACGTCGTAGGTGCTCATGCTGCCTCTTCGTGGTCGTTGAGCCAGTTGTCCAAGTCGCGGCGGCGGACGTACAGGCTGCCGTTCGGGTACTTGATCGTTCGGGGAGCGCGGCCGGTGGCCTTCCAGCGGAAGAAGGTCGAGCGGGGTACGCGCAGTTCGTCCAGGACTTCGGCGAGGGTGAGCAGGTTCCCGGTGAGGGTGCGGCGGGCGGTGGTCATGGGCGGGTGTCCTCCCTCGGGGTGGCGTGGAGGTAGATGCGCTGGAACATCGGGGATCGGCGGTCGGGGTAGGGGCGGCTGACCTGCTGGATGTGCAGCACTTGGGCGATGGCGGCGAGCGCTGCGGCTGTTTCAGCGGGGGTGCCGTGCAGCCTGATTCGCACGGTGAGCGCCTTCCGGTCGGTGCGGGTCGCGTGTGGAGGGTGGGGGTGGTGGTGCGGCAGGACGGCGCAGAGCGGCCCGATGAGAGCCACGGAGACGCAAGATCCGTGCAGGGTTGGTGTAAGGCATAGGGCAGATCCGTCTGTGTGGCTCTCAGTGGGCCGTTTCGGGGGCTGTTGGCGGGCTGCCGTGGGTCGGGTGCGGCGGGAGAGGGCCGGGAGGCGGTGACACGGTGACAGCCGGGCGGTCGGGCGGGTGTTTGCACTGGTCAGACCGCCGTTTGTGCTGTCACCGAGTGGTGGTGACAGGTGGTGACAGCGGTGACAGCGGTCCGGGTGTGTCACCGCTGTCACCGCCCTGTCACCGGGTGTCGGTGACAGTGGTTCAGGGGGTGTGAGCTGCGGAAACGCTGCTGTCCGGGCCGGTTGTCACCGTGTCACCGCTCCCGGCGGCGAGTTGCGCGGCGCGGGGGTGGACTTCGTAGCCGCTGTCGGTGCCTCTGATCCAGCCGTGGGCGGTGAGCACGTCCAGAACGGCGGTCACGTCGGCGGCGCGGGGTAGCTGCCGGTGGCAGCGGCGGTGCAGCTCGCGGCGGGTGAAGGTGGTCATGCCCTTGGCGGTGACGATCGCGAGGACGCGGCGGGCGGTTTCGGTGGCGGTGTCGGCGGTGATCGCGGCGACGGCGGTCCGGTAGTGCGCGGCGAAGAACTCGGCGAGGCACACGGCGTCGGCCATGCGGTCGGCGTCGATGGGTTGCCGCCAGGCGTCGGCGGGGTGGTGGGCGACGTGCAGCAGCCCGGCCAGGCGCAGGGTCGCGCCGGAGAGCTTGTTGCCCCACTCGCGCATGTCGTGCAGGCTGCCGCCGGGGCGTAGCTCGGCTTCGACCTGCTCGGCGGCGGCCCGGCGCACCTGGCGGGCGTCGTCGGTGAGGACGACGACGGCGGGATCGGTCCATTCGGCGAAGGTGGCGGCCAGGTCGTGCACGCGGTGCCGGTACCCGGCGGTGACCTGCTCGGGCACCGGGGGTGTGTCAACAGGCCGGTAACCGGCCATCGACGCGGGCAGCGCGAACAGGAACCGGGCCGGGAGCCCTCGTCCGGCAAGCCCGGCGTTGCCGCCGAACTGGCGCAGCACCACCGGTTGCGCCATCACGCACACGGTCAGCGCGGGCTTGTCGATCGACGCGCCCTCGCGGGTCTGCCGTTCGTTGCTCATCGGCTGCCCGGCGTGGCCTTTGAGGTAGGGGTCGAGGTTGGGGGCACCGGAGTAGCGGCCGGCGAGGGTGTCGAAGATGCCGCCCTCGTCGCTGATGATGGCCATGCGTCCGCCGTTGGCGGCCATCAGGCCGATGAGGGCTTCGGGGGTGGCGTCGTCCACGATCAGCCTCGGGAGGCCGGGCACGGTGATGGCTTCGGCGGCGATGGCGGCGGCCACGGCTTCGGCGGCGGCGTCGTCGCGCTTGTGCGGGTCGGTGGCCTTCGCCGCTGCCGCTTTGGCCTGTTCGGCTTGCCGGTCGGCGATGTCGCGCAGCGCGGCGGCCTCGGCGATGCGCGGGCGCATGGCGTCGGCCAGGGTGGATTGGGCGGCGAACAGCGGCGCGGTCATCGCCCGGTGAACGGGTGACTTGCGCTCGCCGGGACCGGCGATGACAGCGGCGAAGATGTTCACCGGCTCCCGCCACCCGGCCACCGGCTCCACTTCGAGGCGTCCGCCCGCGCAGGCGGACAGCACGGCGACGGCGAGCGTGCCGGCCATCGCGGGATCGGTAGCGGTGAACCGGGCGACGCCGGTCACCATGTCGCCGAGCCAGCGGGGGAAGACGTCGACCGGGAACGGCGGCGGCGCGGTGTTCGCGCTGGTCAGGGGCACTGGAACATCCCACAACGGGGCGCCCGCGGCTTCCGGTTCGGTGGCGTCCGGGTGGTTGGTGACGAGGTGGAGGCGGGCGGTGCTCATGCGGCCACCTTTCGGGGTCGGCGGGAGCCAGCGGCTAGCCCGGATCGGATGGTGCGTGCGGTCTCGACGCGGCCGAGCCCGGCGGATGCTGCGGCTTGTTCCAGCACGCTTTGCGCGTCGGCCTTGGTGAGCGCGCCCCCGGCGGCGAGCTGACCGAGAGCCACGGCGGCGATGTACAGCGACCGGTTGCGCTCCCCCGCCGGAGCGCCGGTGACCCGTGCCGTCTCCCGGTCGATCGCGGCCCGCACGTACGCCCCTGTGCGGTCGGCGGGCAGGTCGACCACCACCGGGCGTTGCGGCGGCAGCGGCGCGGGTGCCAGCAGCGCGGCGAGCCACCCGGGCAGCGGCGCGGGGTCGGTGTCCAGGTCGACGGCGTACGGCCGCCCGGCCACGGTGGAGCCAGCAGCGACGACGTAGCCGCCGTGGGCGCGGGTGTCGACCATCGGGCCGAGCGTCCCGGCGGTGTTACGCAGCGCCGGACCGGTGTCGGGGTGCCGGTAGTACAGGTGGGTGCCGCCCCGGCCGGTGGTCACGGTGTAGGTCGGGTCGATCGTGGCGGCGTGCGCGGCGGCCAGCTCGGCGAGCGTTCGCAGCCCGTGCGGGCATCCCTCGTAGCCGGGCGGCATGGTCTGTCCGGGCTTGCGCACGTCCAGATCGACCACCACCAGGCCGGACGGCCCGCACGCGAGGCCGATGCCGTACGGGCGGGCCGACCACGCTCGGCGGATGCGGTCGGGGTCGGTGGTCGCGCGGGCCTCCCACCCGACGTGACCGGCCCGGCAGCGCGGGTCACGGCCGGTGCAGTCGTCGGCCGCATGGTCGGGGAACGCGGGCCGCTTGTCGTCCGGGCGCAGCGGGAAGACGCGCCACCCCCTGGCGGCGTGGCCGAGGGCGGCGGTGAGCAGGTCAGACATAGGGCGTCTCCTAGGCGGGTCGGCGGTGAGCGCGGGCAGCGTCAAGGTCGATCAGCGCGCCGCCCGGCTCCGGGCCGCGTGCGGGCCGCTTGGCGACGGCGGTGACAGTCAGCCGCAGATACAGGCGGTGGCGACCGGCGTCCGCGCCGGTCAGCGCCCGGCGGGCGCCGCGTTGGGTGAGGTGCCCGGCAGCGGTCAGGGCGGCGGTGAGGGCGTCCAGCTCGGCCGGGGTGCCGGTGAGCCACACCTCCGCACCGGACAGACGCGGATCGCGCGGTGACGCGCCGTCGCGGCGCGTGCCGCTCACCGCGCGGCCCGCCTCGGACGAGGCCGCGCGGTGATCGCGGCACGGGTGACGGCCTCGCGCAGGTCGCCGAGCAGCCCGACCAACTGGCGGCGGGCGGCCAGATCGCCCGGGGCGAGGGCGACCCTGACGCGCACCTCGGCGTGCTCCCGCCCGGCAGCGGTCCGGACGCGCACCAGCACGGCGCGGGCGTGACCGGGAATGTCGACCACGATTTCTGGTGAGCGGTGCTCGCCGAGGCCGCAGCGGTGGTCCCGTCCACACCACGGGGTGTGGACGTCGGGGCGACGGCGGTTCATCGGTGCGCCTCGGCGCGCAGCCGGTGCAAGACGTTGTAGACGCGCCGTCCGAGGCGCAGTCGCATGCCTCGGTCGCAGCGGCGGCAGGCGCGCGGCCGGTGGAGGATGCGGGTGGTGGTGTGGCCGGTGCCGGCGCACCGCTTGCAGGTTTTGAAGGGGATGACCCAGCACAGCCCGGCGTAACCGAGCGTGACCAGGGCGAGGATGGCGGCGGTGACGCTAGCGAGGGTGAGCAGAGGGTCCACAAGTGCCTCCCGGGCCGGTTTTCGGGTGTGAACGGCCGTGAGCTGCTAGCTACTAGCGGGCAGCTCATGATTCGGATCGGGTGCTAGCGGGGGTGCTAGCGCTAGCAGCACGGGCCGCTAGCGCTAGCACCCACGCGACGGGCTATCCGGCGGACCGCTTCCGGTCACGCTCCGCAATCGCGGCGAGCACGTCGGTGTGCTTGATGCCGCGCCGGGTGACCGGCTTGCCGTCGATGCGCCGACCCACGTCCGCGACCTTCACCGCCGGGTGGGGCTTGAGCGCGGTGGTGAGCTGCGCCGCCTCCCAACCCCCGTAGACGTCGGGCCGCAGCTCGGCCAGGAGGCCGCACAGGGTCTCGTTCCACGCGGCCTTGTCGTCGCCCGGCCACACGCGCGCCAGGTCGCCGAGCACGTCCGCCACGGGCGCGATGTCGCGGGTCTGCTCGTCCGGCTTGGGCAGCGTCCCGGCGGTCTGTCGCAGGGCGACGGCGCGGGTGACGATGCGGGCGGCGGCGGTGGTGTCGACGTAGAACGAGCGCACCGCCGACGCCTTCGGACCGAACCCGCGCAGGATGCCCCACCCGGCCTCAATGACCGGCTGGAACACCGTGGCGCGGTAGCCGTTCTTGTAGGCCGACGTGCCGAGGATCATGTCGTTGGCGGTCTGGTCGGCGACGGAGAGGCAGAAGCGGCTGTTGACGTTGCGGGTGATGCCGGTCGGGAGGCTGTCCTTGTCGGGGATCTGCGTGCCGATCATGATGATCACGCCGAGCGCCCGGCCGAGCTTGATGACCTTTTCCAGGAGTTCGCCTGCGTCCTTGCCGTACTTGCTGGTCATCAGCTCTTGCAGCTCATCGAACCACGCCACGAGCGGGTGCAGCCCGGACCCCTTGAGCGACGCCAGCTCGGGCGTGACCTTGTTCTCCGGGGCCTGGCCGAGGCGGGCGTAGTGCTCGATGCGCTTGGAGCGGCGGCGGCACTCCTCGTACAGCCACTCGATGAAGCCGAAGCAGCGGGCGAGGGTCTCGTCATCGAAGCCGTTGCCGTACTCGGCCATCACCGGCTCAAGGACGGCGAAGTCCCCGACGCCCTTGAGTTCGTAGCCTCGGATCTCGGCGCGCGGGTCGAGAGCGGCGGCCAGGATCAGATCCCGCAAAGCGAACGTCTTCCCGCTGCCGGGCTGACCGCCGAACAGGAAGTTGCGGAACATCAGATCCACCGCCACCGTGTCCAGGCGCGGGGTGGTGGCGAACGGGAACGCCTTGAACACGTCCACCTTCGCCGAGGCCGACAGCAGCGGCCACGGGGGCTGCTTCATCTGCGACGCAGGCTCGTAGCCGACCCACAACGCCAGCCGCCCGGTGTGACCGGCGGCCGGTTCGGGCCACACCTGATCCAGCGGAAGCCGCATGGCCGAGGCGAGCTTGCCTCGGCGGGCGACCACCTCGGCGGCCTCCACCCCGTAGGGCAGGTCGACCACGGCCAGGTGGCCGGGGCCGTCTCGGTGGATGTCCACCGGGAACGAGATGGCCTTGGGGTCTTTGGCGACCGCCGAGTTGATGCCGCTCATTTGCAGCGACGTGAGCGCCCGCCGCACGAGGTCGGCGGTGAGCTTGCGGTAGCGGGTGCCCTCGGTCACCCGGTCAGTGAGCGGCTTGTCCGCCGGACGGCCGAGCGTGGCCAGCAACGGCACCAGAGCCAGCAGCGCGGCGTAACGCCACCACACCGGGCCAAGCGCCAGCACCACCGCACCGGCCACAGTGGCACCTGCACCAGCGGCGAGCACCCACCACCGCCACACGGTCTGCCGCTGGCGGCGGGCGTCGAGCTTCATCCACGTGTCCGCGTCCCCTCGGGACGCGGCGGCCTGCCGTAGGTGCCAGTTGCCTTCCTCGGCGCTGGCCCAGTGCAGCGCCCGCCCGGCACCCCGGAACAGGCCCAGCGGCGCGTACACGGCCGTCTTCGCCGCGTACTTCGGCAGCCTGACTCCGTGGTAGGCGGTGACGTAGCCGGCGTCCTTGACCTGATGCCGGGCAGCGGCCCGCAGAGCACGCCACGACCTGGCCCAGTCGGCCAGGATCGGCCGGCGGTCCCGCTGCCGGGCCAGCACCTCACGGGGAATGTCGTCGGCGGTGTCGACCGGGCCGCCGTCGCGGTCCGGCCCGTCGTCCACACTCTCCGCATCGTCGGCGTCGGCGTCCGGGGCGTCGTTGTCGGCCGGGGGACGCGGCCGGGGCGTGCGGCGGGCGCGGGCGTCGTCCAGGTCGACCACCTCCGCATCCGGCCCGGTGGTGGTGGGGTCGGTCAGGTCACGCTCGGCGGCGTGCCAGTCGAAACGGTCGTCATCGGGGGCAGTCATGATGGGGGTTCCTCCGGTCATGGATCGGGTGGGTCCGGCGGCACGGCGCGGTTTGCGAGGCCAGGGCCGTGCCGCCGGGCGTGGGGGTCAGTTCTTGACGGAGACGCGGTTGCCGCAGTCGCCGCAGGTGGCGTGGGTGCGCTGGTTGTCGGTGGTGATGTCGCGCCAGTTGCTGTCGTTGCCGCAGGGCGGGCACCACAGCGTGGAGGTGCCGGTGGTGATGCGGCCGGTGGATCGGCCGATCGAGATGCGTGCCATCAGGGGTGTCTCCTTCGCGGGGTGGGCTGCCGGCGGGGGTGGGTTAGGCGGCGCAGAACAGGGCGGCGATGAACAGGAAGCCGTAGTGCCAGGACTGGTCGAGGGCGTACATGCCGCCGCCTCGGGTCAGCCAGTGCGGGTCTTTGCCGAGCACCTCGGCCAGGCGGCGCAGCGGGGTACGCCGGTCGGCGATGTAGTGCGACACCGCCGACACCGCCAGCCCGACCCCGACGCCCCACAGGTCCAGGCGCAGCCCGGTCGCCAGAACGACGGTGGTGAGGGTGACGGCGGCGGTGAGGGTGTAGGTGGCCACGTGCGCGGCGCAGGCGAGGCGGCCCAGCCACCCCGGCTCGCTCTTGCAGTCGGCCTGCCACTGGGTCTGGACCCAGTGATCGGCGACCTGATGCGCAACGTAGAGAGCGGCGAACACGGCGGCGAACACGGCAGCACGCGCGCCGGTCGGGTCTGCGAACATGGGTGGTCTCTCCTTGAGGTCGATTGGCTGAGGGGTGGAGGACCGGCGGCACGGCATCGGTTTGCAGGCCAGGGCCGTGCCGCCGGGCGGCGCTAGTCGTGGGTGCGGACGAGGTGTGCGAGTGCGGCGCCCATGCCGAGTACCGCGACCGGGAGGCAGGCGACGGCGGTGGTGATCCACCACGGGGCCGAGGTGACGCCGGCGGCTTCCAAGAGGTGGTAGGCGACCTGGCCGAGCGCGCCGACCAGGAGTGAGGCGATGGCGGACCACTTCGCGAAGCGGCGCGCCCGCTGCGGCACCCGGCCGGACAGCCACACGTACAGCGCGTACGCGCCGTAGGTCTCCACCCCGATCGGCAGGGTGATCGCGGAGTTGATGGAGAAGCTGTCCCAGATTCCCGGCAGCGGGTGCACCACGCCGAATCCGGTGAGTCCTCCGAGTCCGACCCACCCGGACCAGATCGCCACGAATGCCGGAAGCGCGAGCAGCACCACCGGCCACACCACCGCCGAACGCACCGGCGCGGGCGTCAGGGGCGGGGTGGGCGTGTCCGGGCGACTGACCGGCGTGGCCTCGTCGTCCGGCTCAGACGGCGTGATCTTCGGAACGGGCGTCGGGTCCACCGCCTCCGGGGCGACGGGTGCGGCGGGCTCGGGCACGGTCGGTGCGTCGGCCGGGTCCGTGGCGTCCGGGGCGGTGCTGTCGGCCGGCGGGGTCGCGGGCTCGGCCCTGAGCAGGGCCAGGAGTTCACCGGCCTTGGGTGCGCCGATGCGGAACTCGCGCATCAGCCGGTTCCGGGACGGGAACCGCTGCCCCTCGGGCAGGTCCAGCCCTCGGGCGGCGGGCAACAGGTCTTCGATGGGCTGCGGGTAGCGGGTGCCGTTGATCGTGGGGGCGGTCATGCTGCGTCCTCCAACGGATAGGCGCACGCGAGGCATTCGCCGAGCGAGCGCGGGATGTAGTAGCCGCGTACCTGCCGGCAGGTCGGGCAGGTGCGGCGGGCGAGCAGCGCGGCGCGGACCGCGCGGAGTTGGGCGGGTGTGGCGCTGCGCTTCGGGCGGGCCAGGTCGAGCCGGTAGAGGTAGGCGGTGCGGGTGCCGCCGATGCCGCGCCAGAGCACTTGAGCGGCGATCGGCTGACCGCCGGGGCGTAGGCCGGCGGCGGTCAGTTGGCGGCGGGTGGCGTAGCCGGGCGGGGCACCTCGCCACCAGTAGGTGGGGATGCCGTACCGCGCCCCGTCCGGATCGTGAAAGGCGGCGCGGATGCGGGACATCAGGCCGCGCGGTGCGGGTTGGTGCGGGTGTTCAGGTCGGCGGCGGCGCGGGTGACGCGGGCCTCGGCCCGGCGCAACCGCCGCCAGTCCAGCGGCGAGGGGCCGCCGTGGTCCTCGGCGTAGAGCATCGTGATCTCGGCGTCGAGTACGTCCAGTTCGGCGGCGATCAGCGGCCACTCCGTGTCGATCGCGGCCAGGTCGGCGGCGGTCGGCTCGGCGGCCACGGGGGCAAGGTGCTTCCTCACGAGAAACCTCCGGGAGAATCGCTGAAGTCGGGAAAGCCCCGGGGTGCGACCAGACCGGCGGCACCCCGGGACGAACAGAAATCAAGAGGCAGAAGTCCATGCCGCGCGCCGGATCCGGCCCGCTCGCCCCGCTCGCCCGGGAAGACACCGGGGTCGGCCACCGTGTGGCTCAAGGCGGGGATGCCGCAGACGGATCTACGCGGCGCTTCTGCTGTTCAGTTCTGAATGAACGACCACACGACCGGCCCGTGGGCGCGCAGCGCAGGCGCTGCCTTCCCCGGCTTCCGCTCGGCTTGTAGTACCTGGCTAGCCAGGTCCAACGCGACGAACGTAAGCCGGCTTGGCTAGTCAGGTCAAGAGGGCGCGGCGAACTTTCCCAACTTGGCTAGTCAGCGCTACCGTGAGCGGGTGAGTGAGAACCTTGACTTTCTCGGCGAGCTAGATCCCGACGACCCCAAACAGGCCTCGCAGCAGATCGCGAACAAGCTGCGGGCGGCCATCCTCACGCGTCGACTCGCACCCGGTGACAAGCTGCCGTCGCAGCCTGACCTAGCCGCCCGTTACGGCGTGGCGCGGGAAACGGTCAAGCGAGCCTTGGACCTGCTCCGGGCAGAGCGGCTGATCGTGTCTCGGCAGGGCAGCGGGGCGTTCGTCCGCGCACAGACGCAGAGGGCCGTGGAGCTGCGGCCACACATCGAAGCCTCATTCGAGAGGCCGCACGTCACCATCGACTTCGCCGGATTCTCCGGCGAGACGCTGCGAGATGCGCTCGCCGAGGCGCTCGATAAGGTGCGAGTTGGCAGGCTCGCGCCGGAGACGATCGCGGTACGGGTCCTGATCTCCGACATGACGGTGCCCATGGCGCTGCCGGCTCGGGCCGAGACTCAGGCGGATGATCCGGCGGTGCGAGAGCGAGCCGAGCGCATCACGCGCCGGGCGGCAGACGGCATCATCGACCAGGTAGCCGAGCTGGGCGACCTCGGCCTGATCCGGTCGACCACCGTAGAGGTCCGGATGCACCGAGCGTCGCCCCTGTTCAAGCTCTACATCCTGAACGGGGAAGAGGTCTTCTACGGCTTCTACCCGGTCGTTGAGCGCACGGTCTCGATCAAGGGTGAGCCCATGGCGATCTACGACCTGATGGGCAAGGACGTGCCGCTGTTCCACTACGCCGTGACCGACGACGACACGTCTCACGGCACACAGTTCGTGGAAGCGTCCCGCCAGTGGTTCGACTCGGTGTGGTCGACCATCGCCTACCGGTACGACGGATGAGCGCCGACCTTGGCCACCTGCTCGGCGAGGTCGGCGCGGTGCTGCTCGATTTCGACGGGCCGGTGTGCAGCATCTTCGCCGGGTATCCCGCGCCGCAGGTCGCGGCCGAACTTGTGGACGTGTTGCGGCGGCACGGGGTCGACGTGTCACCGGAGCTTGCCAGCGAGCCGGACCCGCTCGAAGTGCTCCGCCGGGCGGGCGCGGGCGGCAACCACGGCGTCACGCGGGCCGTAGAGGATGCGCTCTGCGAGGCCGAGCGCCGAGCCGTCGAGACTGCGGCGCCGACGCCGTACGGCCGGGAGGTCATCGTGGCGGCCCGGCAGGCCGGGATGCCGGTGGCGGCGGTGAGCAACAACTCAGCCGGCGCGGTGACGGCCTACCTCGCGGCGCACCGGCTCGCCGAGCACGTGTCGCCGGTCGTCGGCCGGGCGTACGCCGAGCCGGACCGGATGAAGCCCAACCCCGAACCGATCCTGCAAGCCGTGCGCTCCCTCGGCGAGCCGGTGGCCCGGTGCGTGCTGATCGGGGACTCGCTCTCGGACATCGAGGGAGCGAGGGCCGCCGGGGTCGCGGTGATCGGCTACGCGAATCGGCCAGCCAAAGTCGACGCCTTCCGGCTCGCCGGGGCGGACGCGGTGGTCACCAGCATGGGCGCGATAGCGGAAGTGCTGATCGCCCTGTCCAGTGAGTGAGATGCCTTCATCTCCCTCGCCACCTGGGAGGCGCGGGGATTGGGGCGCGCGTGTCGCCGTGGCTACCGCTACACTCGCGACGATTCTTTGAACGAGGAGACTCAGGTGAGCAACCCGGCTCTGGCGGCGTACGGCAAGCGTGACGATCTCGCGGCTTATGGGAGTAACGGATTGCTCCTATTCGCCCTCCAGTTGCAGTTCGGGATGGACGACATTGAGTCCGTGGCGGCAGACGCGCTGACCGACGGCAACAACGACAAGAAGTGCGACCTGGTCTATGTGGATCGCGACCGTGGCCGGCTTGTCGTCGCACAAGGTTACGAGGCGCAGTCGCCGGGAACTAGGACAGCTCCGGCGTCGAAGGCTAGCGATCTCAACACGGCAGTGGCTTGGCTTTTGAGCGGCGACGTGAATGGCTTGCCCGACAACCTAAAATCGGCAGCTCTGCATGTAAGAGGCGCTATTTCTGACCAGACGATCCGAGAGATTGATCTCTGGTATGTACATAACCAGAACGAATCCACAAACGTGCGGGATGAGTTGCAGCAGGCCGCTAGGACGGCGAAGAGTATCGTCACTTCCGGCTTCCCCGACGCCCAAGTGACTTCGATCGTAGGCCGTGAGATCGGACAAGCCACCCTTGCCGAGCTTTATAAAAGGACGCGAGCGCCTATCGCCGTATCGGATAGCTTTCGGGTTCCCGTATCGGGGGGCTTCACGATCAGTGCCGAACATTGGAGAGCTTTCTGCACATCGGTCCCCGGATCTTGGCTGCGAAGCGTCTGGAAGGAACACGAGACGAATTTGCTGTCGCCAAACGTCCGCGACTACCTGGGGATTGTCAAAGCCGAGCGGAACATTAACTTCGGCATCAAGTCGACTGCCCGGCAAGATCCAAACCAATTCTGGATCTACAACAACGGGCTAACGATCCTTGTGAATGACTTTCGCCTCGTTCCCTCGTTGGACAGGGATGATGCTCAGGACCTGGAGATTACCGGGATTGGCATCGTCAACGGCGCTCAGACCACTGGGTCGATCGGCACCCTGGCTGATGCTGAGGCAGAGGGAATCGAAAGCCTCAACGTGATGGCCAGGTTCGTTAAGTGTGATAGCCCGGCCATCCTCGCCGAAATCGTGCGCTATAACAACACTCAGAACAAGGTTGAAGCAGCAGATTTCCGCAGCAAGGATGTTGTGCAAGAGCGCCTGCGAGCGGAGTTTTCCGAAATCCCTGAGGCCACTTATAGGGGAGGGCGGCGCGGCGGCGTTAGCGATGCGATTGAGCGGCAAAAGAACCTTGTCGCCGATGGTGCAGTAGCTCAGTCGCTCGCCGCCTTCCACGGTCGGCCTAACCTAGCCTATAACGACACGCGGCGAATCTGGGATGACGATGGCACGTATGCAGACCTCTTCAATGAGCGTACATCGGCGAGGCACATCGTCTTCACCTACGCTTTGCTGAGAGCGGTAGAAGCGGCTAAGAAGGAAATTGCTGACCTGGATGAAAAAGTCCGGACGCAATCGCAGCAGCGGCAGATTAGCTTCTTCCGCCAACGTGGTGCTATCCAGCTCTTCGTTGCTGCTGTTGCTGAGAGCATGGAAGCAATCCTCGGCTACGCAGTAGTGGACCGTTTCGGGCTGTCTTTCGGCACGGGATGCTCTCCGAAAGACGCGATCGTACGCTGGTCGCCGGTGGTGCAGGCGTGTCTGCCGTTCTGCGATCGCTTGAGCGACGCAGCTGACAGAAACCTTCAAAATGCGGAGAAGGTGCGGCAGGCCATTCAAACTTTCCAAAGCTTGATTGAGGCTACGGGGACGGCCAACCGGCCACTTTACGAGTCCTTTTCGTCGCTTGTCCGCACTAGTTAAGTCCTCGCTCCGCCCGCGCGCCGGGGCCTCCCGGCTGTTCGTGATGGAGGCCGGAGGGGAGGCAGGGCCATCCCCTCCGGGCGGGCCGCCTGTGTCCGCAGAGGTCGGCCCTGTGTCACATCTGTGTCGCCGCGTCTTCGTCGCTCCGTGTTTGTGCTGGTCAAAGACTTGCGTTTGGCGCTCTGTAAATCCGTCGCGAAAGCTACAGAGGTTCGAATCCTCTACCCGCCACCAGGTGCAGATGCGGCCCCTGACCAGCAGGAATGCTGATCGGGGGCCGTTGTCATCTGCCCGGAGGAGTTCGGCTGAGTCCAGCCGGACGTCGGACCGATCAAGGTTCGCTGACCTGAGACAACGGCCTGTTTGGGAACGTGAATCGGCTGCTTGCTCCAATCGGTTACCAAGGTGAGCGTGGAGCCTGAAGGTCGATCTCTGCCCCCGGTGCCTGCCACCGTTGGGGTTCCACCAGTCGCACCAGCTGATGGTCCGGTGCCGGCGCTCCGGCTTTGGAGCATCCGCCGGTCGATGGCCCTGGTGATCGTGGCTGCGGTGCTGGTCGTTGGAGCCATTGGTTGCCGGAGCGTTCTGGTACGCCGGTTGGCCCAGCCTCCGTCGGGACGACACCGTCACGGCGGCCACGTTGTTCGACCTTCTGAAGCTGGTCTTCTCCGTGGTGGCGGGTGTCGGGGGCGTCGCAGCCCTCGTGGTGGCGTACCGACGGCAGCGCGTTGCGGAGCACGCGAACGAACTGGCCGAGTTCGCCCACCGGTTGGCGCATGCCGCCGATCTCCGCGCCGAGGCGGCCGAGGGTCGCGCCGATGTCGAAACCGACCGTAACGGCATTCGGCTGTTCAACGAGCGATTCGCCAAGGCGTCCGAACAACTCGGCTCGGACAAGGCGGCGGTGCGGTTGGCCGGGGTGTACGCGATGGCCGTGCTCGCAGACGACTGGCGAGATGGTCGGCATACCTGCATCGATGTCCTCTGTGCCTACCTCCGTATGCCCTACACCCCGCCGTCGGAGGCGCCAGGCGGAGCTGCGACGCAGGCCGACGACGAAGCGTCGACGGCGACCACGGAGGCTGCTCGGGTCGCTCGCGAGGAGAGGGAGGTACGTCATACCGTCATTCGACTCATCGGCAGGCGCTTGCGTCTTCCAGAGGAAGATCCGACCTCATGGCGCGGCTTCGACTTCGACTTCACCGGCGCGGTTCTCGACGGTGGTGACCTTTCTGGCGCCACGTTCAGTGGCGGGGTGGTGTCCTTCGGCGGCGCGACGTTCAGCGGCGGGGCGGTGTCCTTCGAGGGGGTGACGTTCAGCGGCGGAACGGTGTACTTCGATAGGGCGATGTTCAACGGTGGGCGGGTGTCCTTCGACGGGGCGTCGTTCAGCGGCGGGGTGGTGTCCTTCGGCGGGGCGACATTCAGTGGTGGAGCAGTGTCGTTCGAGCGGGGAAAGTTCAGCGGCGGGCGGGTGTCCTTTGGCGGGGATCTGTTCTTCGGTGGCGGGGCGACGTTCAGTGGTGGGGTGGTGTCCTTCGGCGGGGCGTCGTTCAGTGGCGGTGTGGTGTCGTTCGAGCGGGCGACGTTCAGCGGAACGCGGGTGTACTTCGAGTGGGCGAAGTTCAGCGGCGGGCGGGTGTCCTTCGACGGGGATTCGATCTTCGGCGGCGGGGCGACGTTCAGCGGCGGAGTGGTGTCCTTCGAGGGAGCGACGTTCAGCGGCGGGATCGCGTCCTTCGAGGGAGCGAAGTTCGTCGGCGGCGAGGTGTCCTTCGACCGGGCCATGTTCACGGGCGGCGAGGTGTCCTTCGACCGGGCGATGTTCACCGGTGGCGAGGTGTCCTTCGACAATGCGCGGTTGGACGTGCCGCCGAAATTCGACCAATGGCCGGACGGGAATCCGCCGGAAGGGCTACGTATGCCTACTGCGTGAACGTGTGTCACCAGCCGGGCTGGACGGCAGGAATGCTGACTCGGGGCCGTCGTCGTTAGTGTGCAGGGCCCAGCCGCCGACAACTAACTATGATCGCCAGAGGGTGGCGGTCGATCTTGCGGTCTGCTTGCCCTGCTGAGCTGTTGACGCCGCGACGGCGCAGAAGCGGTCAAGTGCCGCGCTTCGGCGCGAACGCGTGCATCGATGTCCGCTTCGGTCTCCTCGCCGTACTCCAGCGTGTCGTAGAGGTCGTCGAGCATCACCAGCTCTTCCGCGAGCGGTGTGCCGTCGTGTCCGATCACCGAGTGGGCCCACCGTGCCGGCTCGCGCGGGGAGAGAGCGCCGGCGAGGAGCCTGGTCGCCATGACGCGTACGGCAGCGTCCTCACCCTCCTGACCGCCTTCGGGAAAGTAGGTCAGGCCGAGTTCGTCGAGGGTCGGTTCGAGCCACTGGATCAGTTCCTGACTGCCGGCCGAGGGCGAGACGCCGGCCAGGATTCGCAGCGACGGGCTGTCGACGCCTGCCACGAGGCAGTCACAGGCGGCCTCGATCACGTCGGCCGCCGTGCCCTGGCGGATGCTCCAGAGGGCGGTGGCGTCCTGGAGGCGAGTGAGCGGGTCGTCGACGGGCACCGGCACATGGTCCGCCGCCGGAGCCGGACCGGTCATCCCGATATCGGTCACCGCCTGCCGTCCGGCGACAACCCGGGCCCGGGGCCCTGGCGGCCGTCTGGTGCACCCTGAGCTGTTCGGGCGTGAATGAGGGAATCATCCTCTGGCGTTCATGACAGGGGCAGGTATGGTGGTCAATGCCCGCGGGTCCGGTGGCGATCCACCGGACGGATCGGCCAGGCGGAGCCGGCCGGGTGGCCCGGGGTTGGTGGGGTGGGGTTTCGCGTGACTTGATCCCCTTCGTGGGTGAAGGTGGGAATCCGCAGTGGACGAAGCGGCGGATGTCCCTTCACCCCCATGACCTGGCTGCGTGTCGTGGGTGGCCGGGCCGAACGGCGGAACCTGACAGCTACTCGGGCTGGGCGGGTCCTCTCCGCTTTTCTGCCCCTCAGGCTTGTGGCACGATCGGGAAACCTTCACCATCCCTGTGGCAATCTCCCGACAGGAGCAATCATGTCTGGTCGAACGCTGGGCCGGCTGCTTGGCTCGCTCCTCGTGCTCGCCGCCGTCGCAGGTGCCTTCGGCATCCTTCCCGGTACCGGTGCGGTGCAACTCGCCGACATCGTCTGGACGATGGACACCCCGCGCTGAATCATCGAGTCGTCCGCTAGCCGGCGGACGACGTCTCGGGTAGGAGGGGCATGGCAAGCCAGGGCCGACCTCGTAGGTCAACGGAACGTGCCTGGCTCGTCACCGCCCCTCTGGCGCTGCTGGCGGTGGTCTTCAGCACGTGCATCGCCCTGGTGGCGGACCACCCGTTCGGCAAGTGGCCGCTCGCCTTCGTGTTCTTCGTCGTCATGGCGGGGATCAGCTTCGCGGTGCTGAACGTCTACGTCCGGCGCCAGTCGGTGGGCGTGACGCTCACCGAGGTGCCACTGATCGTGGCGCTCTACTTCCTGCCCCCGTTGAGCGTCGTCCTGATCTATACGCTCTCGGTGCTGATCTGGAGCGCCTCGCATCGCTTCGGTGCGGCGAAGCTCTGGTTCAACGTCGCCAAGGCCGCCGCCGCCACCTCGCTGGCGAGCCTCGTGCTCCTGGCACTGCCGCCGCTGAAGAACGTCGGGCCGGGCACCTGGGGCTCGCTGTTCCTCGCCGTCTGTGTGGTCACGCTGGTCAGCCTCGTGAGCGTGGTCGGTGTGCACGTGCTGCTCCAGGGCTGGCAGGCCGGGCGGGACGCGCTGCGCAGCATGCCGACGGCTCTGCTCACCGCCGGCATCAACGTGGCGATCGGCCTGCTCGTCCTGATCGCCCTGAAGACGACGTGGTGGTCGGCACTGCTGCTCGCCGCCCTCTTCAGCGGCCTGGTCCTGGTCTACCGCTCCTACTCCCAGTTCTTCCGGCAGCACCGGACGCTGGCCGGGATGTACGAGCTGACCCGTCTCCTCGCCTCCGGCACCGAGCGGTCGCTCGCCGACATCCTGCTCGACCGGGTACGCGCGCTGATGCAGGCCGAGTACGCCACGCTCTGGCTGCCCGCCCAGGGGCGGCATCCCGAGGTGCTGCTCACCGCCCGGGTGGACACGCCGGGCCTGCTGGACCTGGCGCCAACCCCGGCGAGCCTGCGCCAGCAGGTGCACAAGAAGGGTCGTACCCTCTCGATCGGCCGCTGGCTCGGCGGAGATCCGGCGTTGCGGCAGGCCGCGGGGGAGGAGCGGGTCAAGGACGCCATCGTGGTGCCGCTGCGCTCCGGCCAGGCCGTGATCGGCACGCTGGAGGTGACCAACCGGCTCAGCGACATCGGCCACTTCGCCCCCGGCGACATCCCCGTCTTCGAGACGGTCGCCGCGCACGCCGCGGTGGCGCTGGAGAACTCCCGCCTGGTCGACCGGCTGCGGCACGACGCCGACCACGACGCGCTCACCGGGCTGCCCAACCGGCGGCGCCTCACCTCGTCGGTGGCGGAGGCGGTCAAGATCCGCGCGCCGGGCGAGGTGGTGGCGCTGCTGCTCTTCGACGTCGACCGGCTCCGCCAGGTCAACGAGTCGCTGGGCCACGCCGCCGGTGACAAGGTGCTCATGGAGGTGGCCGAGCGGCTGCGCGCGTGCGCGCCCTCCTCGGCGCTCGTCGGCCGGGCCGGCGGGGACGAGTTCCTGGTGACGCTCCGGCTGGAGAGCACCGATGCGGCCCTGGAGCTGGCGGCCCAGCTGCGGGAGCAGATCCGCGACGAGATGGTCTTCGACTCGCTGACCCTGGACGTCGACACTGTCGTCGGGGTGGCCGTCCACCCGGACCACGGCAGCGACGCGGTGGCGCTGCTGCAACGCGTCGACCTGGCGGCAACCGCGGCCAAGTCGGTGCCGGGCAGCGTCCAGCTCTACAGTCCGGCGCTGGAGTCCCGGTCGCTGCGCCGGCTCGGCCTCGCCGGCGACCTGCAACGCGCGCTGGACGAGGGTGAGCTGGAGGTCTACTTCCAGCCCAAGGTCACGCTGCGGGACCGCCGCCTGGTGGGTGTGGAGTGCCTGGCCCGGTGGGAGCACCCGGCGCACGGCACTGTCGCCCCCGACGACTTCGTGGCGGTGGCCGAGCACACCGGCCAGCTCGGCCGGCTCACCGAGTTCGTGCTCCGGGAGAGCCTGCGGCGCAGCCGCGACTGGAGCCACGGCGAACAGCCGCTGTCCGTCGCGGTCAACCTCGCCGCGCGTACGCTCACCGACCAGCACTTCCCGGCGCTGGTACGCGACCTGCTGGCCGAGTACGGCGTACCGCCGCAGCGGCTGACGCTGGAGGTCACCGAGGCGGGCGTCCTGGACGGCACCGAACGTCCCATACCGACCCTGCGCAGCCTCCGTGACCTCGGTGTCCGGCTCTCGGTGGACGACTTCGGCACCGGTAACTCGTCGCTGGCGCAACTGCGCCGGCTGCCGGTGCACGAGGTGAAGGTGGACCGGTCGTTCGTGCAGGGCATGGCGACCGATCCGGGCGACCTGGCGATCGTCAACGCGGTGGTGACGCTGTCCCAGCAGTTCGGCCTGGCGGTGGTGGCCGAGGGCGTGGAGAGCGAGCTGACGCTGGAGCTGCTCCAGGACATCGGCTGCGAGATCGGCCAGGGTTTCCTGTTCAGCCGCCCTCTGCCGTACGAGCGGCTGGAGGCCTGGTTCGGCGCTCAGGTCGACCCGGAGACGGTGGTCGCGGGGGAGCTGCCGCGCCTGCGAGTGGTGCCCTGACCAGGGCGGACACGCGCCTGGGGGATCCGATTTCACCTGCGCGACGCGGTCGTGTACTGTTTCCCCTGCGCGACACCCCCCGGGGTGATCGGGCAGGCCCCCTTAGCTCAGTCGGCAGAGCGTCTCCATGGTAAGGAGAAGGTCTACGGTTCGATTCCGTAAGGGGGCTCAGAGGGTCCGGCTGGACCCGCCACGGCGGTGTAGCTCAGATGGCAGAGCAAGCGGCTCATAATCGCTGTGTCGCCGGTTCAAGTCCGGCCACCGCTACTCTCGTCCTCCGGGCCCAGCCCGGTGGCCGGTGGGACGGGCGCCACAGGCGCCCACTTTGCATGTCCGCGTCGTCAGCGCGTAGGCTGACGCGCTGTAGTTGTTCCGTGAGCGAGGAAGGCACTCCGCCGTGGCGAAGGCGACCGATGTTCGGCCGAAGATCACTTTGGCGTGTGTGGAGTGCAAGGAGCGCAACTACATCACGCGCAAGAACCGCCGTAACGACCCGGACCGCATCGAGCTGAAGAAGTTCTGCCCCCGGGACGGCAAGCACACCGTCCACCGCGAGACCCGCTGACCGCTGCCGGCGCAGCCGGTCGCAGCAGCTTCTCGAACGCCGATCCACCTGACGGGTGGCCTCCGGGCCGCCCGACCGGGCGGATCGGCGTTCGTGTTTTCCGTGTAGGTTCGGCGGCATGTCCCTGGACCCGTCCTTCGTCGGCCGGACGTACCCGCCGACCGCCCCCTATCAGGTGGGCCGAGAAAAGATCCGCGAGTTCGCCACCGCCGTCGGTGCCACCGAACCGGCCCACCACGACCCCGAGGCGGCCCGGGCGCTGGGCCACCGCGACGTGGTGGCGCCCCCGACGTTCCCCGTGGTCGTCACGATGGCGGCGAACCGGCAGATCGTCGAGGATCCGGCGCTCGGCGTCGACTACAGCCGTGTGGTGCACGGCGACCAGCGGTTCGCGTACACCCGGCCGGTGGTGGCCGGGGACGAGCTGGTGTGCGTGAACACCATCGAGGAGGTCACCACCCGGGGCGGGCACGGCTTCCTGACCACCCGCACGGACGTGAGCACCGTGGGCGGTGAGCCGGTGGTCGCCGTGTGGTCCAAGATCGTCGTACGCGGAGAGGGCTGAGGACATGGAGCTGCCCACCCAGACGTACCGGGTGACCCGCGCGGACCTGGTCCGCTACGCGGGCGCCTCGGGCGACTTCAACCCGATCCACTGGAGCGACCGCACCGCCACCGGCGTGGGCCTGCCGGGCGTCATCGCCCACGGCATGTTCACCATGGCGCTGGTCGGCCGGGCGGTGGCCGGCTGGGCCGGCGCGCCGGACGCGGTGGTCGACTTCGGCGTCCGGTTCACCCGCCCGGTGGTCGTCCCGGACACCGACGAGGGCACCGAGATCGAGGTGTCGGCGGTGGTCAAGGAGGTCACCGATGCGGGCCTGACCAGGCTCGACATCACCGCCACCTGCCAGGGCGAGAAGGTGCTGTCGCAGGCTCGGGCTCTGATCCGCACGACGCGCTGAGGGTTCGCCCGACGCGCGAGGGGCAGACCGGTTGGGAAAGTCGCACGACTACCCGTACACTGGTCCGCCGTGGGGCAAGTGACCCCCGCTCGGCACAGCGTGTCCGAGTGGAGGTGAGTTGCCGCACAGGGGTGTAGCTCAATTGGCAGAGCAGCGGTCTCCAAAACCGCAGGCTGCAGGTTCAAGTCCTGTCACCCCTGCGCCTCAGGCCTGACCGTTCCGTGGGTCGCGCCGCCCTCACCGGTGGCGTCCGGCCCGTGGTGGTGGCATCGGTGGGGTGGTTCCGAGGCGTTCGGGCCCTCCCGGCCGGTCCGCCGGCCGCGGCCCGTCGCGGGACGGTTGGTCCGGCCGGCGTGACCAACACGCCGCGCACGCCGCCCGGCGTGCGACCCCATACCCGCACGGAGGGCGAAGTGGCCGAGAGCAAGCGCCGCGGCGAGGACGACGGCGACGAGCGTCTGAACGACGACGCGACCGTCGACGACGTGGCCGACGACGACGCCACCGACGCGGACGAGCCGGTCTCCCGGGGCGGCACGGCGACCCGCAAGCGGGCGCAGGCCGAGCCGGCCGAGGGCCGGAAGACCCGCAAGGACACCGAGCGGATCGGGCTGTTCGCCCGCATCGCGCGGTTCTTCCGCGAGGTCGTGGCAGAGCTGCGTAAGGTCATCTGGCCGACCCGCAAGGAGCTGCTGACCTACACGGCCGTGGTGGTCACCTTCGTCGCGGTGATGCTGGCGATCGTGGCCGGCCTGGACTACGGCTTCGCCAAGGCGGTGCTGTGGGTCTTCGGCGAGCCCAGCTGACCAGCGGACAGCGATACTGACGGAAGTGAGCGAGCGTGCCTGAGTACGACGAGACCGCCGGAACCCCGGACGACCAGTCCACGGTGGCGACGGCGGCCAACAACGAGTCGGTCGAGGCCGCCAGCGAGCCGGAGTTCCCGACCACCGAGCCGGCCCCGGACGAGGACTTCGACCCGGTCGCCGAGCTGCGCCAGAAGCTGCGCTACGCGCCCGGCGACTGGTACGTGGTGCACTCGTACGCCGGCTACGAGAACAAGGTCAAGACCAACCTCGAGACCCGGATCACCTCCCTCGACATGGAGGACTTCATCTACCAGGTCGAGGTGCCGACCCGGGAAGAGGTCGAGGTCAAGAACGGCAAGCGGTCGCAGGTCCAGGCGAAGGTCTTCCCGGGCTACATCCTGGTCCGGATGGAGCTGACCGCCGAGTCCTACTCCTGCGTCCGGAACACCCCGGGGGTCACCGGCTTCGTCGGCGCCACCGACCGGGCCGACCGGCCGGCGCCGCTGAGCCTCGACGAGGTTCTCAAGTGGCTGGCCCCGGCGGTCGAGACCGAGCAGAAGAAGGCCAAGCCCGAGGTCAAGGTTCTCGACTTCGAGGTCGGCGACTCGGTCACCGTCACCGACGGCGCGTTCGCGTCGCTGCCGGCGACGATCAGCGAGATCAACGCCGACCAGCAGAAGCTCAAGGTGCTGGTGTCGATCTTCGGCCGGGAGACGCCGGTCGAGCTGAACTTCAACCAGGTCGCCAAGATCTGACGTACGTCGGCACCGGCGGCCCGCCCCTCCGGGGGTGGCCGCCGGTGCGCCGTTTCGCCGTCCGCCGACCTCGGCGCGGAGGGTGGCCGACGGCTGCGCTACCCTAGAACGTCGGCTGTCCGCACCGCGCTGACCGTGCGCGCCCGCGGACCGGCGAGAATCCCAGTTCCAAGCCCCAGGAAGAGACATGCCTCCGAAGAAGAAGCTCGTCAAGACGTTCACGCTTCAGCTCCCGGCGGGCCAGGCCACCCCGGCGCCGCCGGTCGGCCCCGCGCTCGGCCAGCACGGCGTGAACATCATGGAGTTCTGCAAGTCCTACAACGCGCAGACCGAGTCCCAGCGGGGCGACATCGTCCCCGCCGAGATCAGCGTCTACGAGGACCGCACGTTCACCTTCGTGCTGAAGACCCCGCCCGCCGCCCGGCTGCTGATCAAGGCCGCCGGCGTGCAGAAGGGCTCGGGCGTCCCGCACAAGGAGAAGGTCGGCTCGGTCACCCGCGCCCAGCTGCGTGAGATCGCCGAGAAGAAGATGGCCGACCTCAACGCCAACGACATCGACCAGGCCGAGAAGATCATCGCCGGTACCGCCCGGTCGATGGGCCTGACCGTCGCCGACTGATCTCGCTCCACCGCTCCACCCGATCTTTCTGTTCGTGGGAGGGCCGCGCACGCCGCGCGCCCGCCAGAGACCACAGGAGTCACCAGAAATGCAGCGCAGCAAGAGCTACCGCAAGGCCGCCGAGGTCATCGACCGGTCGAAGCTCTACACCCCGGTCGAGGCCGTCAAGCTGGCCAAGGACACCACCAACACCAAGTTCGACGCCACGGTCGAGGTCGCCATGCGCCTCGGCGTCGACCCCCGCAAGGCGGACCAGATGGTCCGCGGCACGGTCAACCTGCCGCACGGCACCGGTAAGACCGCCCGCGTGATCGTCTTCGCCGCCGGCGCGAAGGCCGAGGAGGCCGTCGCCGCGGGTGCGGACGAGGTGGGCACCGACGAGCTGGTCGCCCGTATCCAGGGCGGTTGGCTGGACTTCGACGCGGCGATCGCCACGCCCGACCAGATGGCCAAGATCGGCCGGATCGCGCGGATCCTGGGCCCGCGCGGTCTGATGCCGAACCCGAAGACCGGCACCGTGACCATGGACGTCACCAAGGCCGTCTCGGACATCAAGGGCGGCAAGATCACCTTCCGGGTGGACAAGCACTCCAACCTGCACCTGATCATCGGCAAGGCCTCCTTCTCGGAGAACCAGCTGGTGGACAACTACGCCGCGGTGCTGGACGAGGTGCTGCGGGCCAAGCCGTCCGCGGCCAAGGGCACGTACCTCAAGAAGGTCACCCTCACCACCACGATGGGCCCGGGCGTCCCGGTCGACCCGAAGGTCGTGAAGAACTTCCAGGAGGGCTCGGCCGAGGGCTGAGCACGCGTACTCCCGGACGGGGCCCCGCCACCACGCCGTGGCGGGGCCCCGTCCGTCTGTCCGGTGTGGCACGCTCGGGCGCATGCGGCTCGACGGCGTCTGGCTCCGCTACCACCGGCACGGCCCGTGGGTGCTGCGGCAGGTCGACGTCGCGGCCGGCCCGGGTGAGGCGGCGGTGGTGCTGGGCCGCAACGGCGCCGGCAAGTCCACGTTGCTCCAGCTCGCCGCCGGGGTGCTGCGCCCGAGCCGGGGCCGGGTCACCGACCGGCCGCCGGTCGTCGGCTGGGTGCCGGAGCGCTTCCCCGCCGACCAGCCGTTCACCGTCGGGGCCTACCTGTCCGCGATGGGCCGCGTCGCCGGCCTGCCCGGCCCCGCCGCCGACCGGGCGGTGCGCCACTGGGTGGAGCGGCTGGGCCTGACTCCCTTCCACGACGTACGCCTGCCGCGGCTGTCCAAGGGCACCGCGCAGAAGGTCGGCCTGGCGCAGGCGCTGCTGCGTCCGCCCGGCCTGCTGGTGCTCGACGAGCCCTGGGAGGGGCTGGACGCCACCGCCCGCGAGGCGGTCCCCGAGATCATCGGCGAGGTGCTGGCCGGCGGCGGCACGGTGCTGGTCAGCGACCACCGGGGCGAGACGGTCCGGCTCCCGGGCGCCCGGCACCTGTCGGTCACCGACGGCACGGTGACCGAGGAGGCGTCGCCGGGCGGCGCGGCCGTCGCCGTGGTCGAGCTGGCGGTGCCGGCCGCCGGGCTGGCCGCCGCCGTCGCCCGCCTGCGCGCCGACGGCCACCAGATCCTTCGGGTACGCGAACACGCCGTCCCGCCCGCGGCCACGCACCCGGTGCCGGCCTCCGCCGGCCGGTCGGGCACCGGCGGGCCGGACGGCGCGTCCGCCGCTGGTTCCCCGGACCAGGCCGGTGCCGAGGCCGGGGGCTCCGCCCGGCCCGGGCCGGCGCCCGAGGTGACCAGGTGATCGCGCTGGTCCGGCTGCGGCTGGCCGGCTTCGTGCGTACCGGACGGGCGCTGGCGCCGGTCCTGGCCGGCCTGCTCGTTCTCGGTGTCCTCTACGGCGGTGGCCGGGCCCGGCCGGCGGAGGCCTACGGCGTCTCCGCAGTGGTGTTGTTCCCGGTGCTGGCCTGGCAGACCAAGATCCTGCTGGACGTGGAACCCGACGTGCAGCGCCGGATGGCCCGGGTGGTGGCCGGCCCGGCCCGGGAACGGGCGGCCGGGCTGATCGCGGCGCTGGTGGCGGGGCTCGCCGTGGTGCTGCTCGCGCTGGCGCTGCCGTGGCCGCTGGGCGGGGTCACCGCTGCCGTCGGGCCGGGGGAGCGGCCGGTGCTCGCCGGGGTGGCCCTGGGGCTCTGGGCGCACCTGCTCGCGCTGCCGGCTGCGGTGGCGCTCGGCGCGCTCGGCAGCCGGGCGGTGACGCGCAGCGCCGGTTACGGGGTGGCGGTGCTGGTCACCGGCGCGGTCGGGGTCGTGGTGCTCGGGCTGTCCGGCTCGGTCGTGCCGTGGCTGGCCCCGCCGGTGATGGCGACCGCGCGGGCGCTCACCGGGCCGGTCGCGGCCGGCGAGGGCCTGCTGCTGACCGGCTGGGCGGCGCTCTGGGCGGCGGTGGCGCTGACCGGGTACGCCTGGGCGCGGCGTACCCGGGCCTGAGCGACGGGTGACCGGGAGCACTCGGCGCGATTTGGTGCTGCGGCGTACGTCGCGTAACCTGGTGCGGTAGTTCCACCCAAAGACCGCTGGTCACCGTGCTCCGGCACGGTCGAAGGTCCCGCGACGACGGGCGACCCGCGCAGGGCGGTAAGCGAAACTCGGTGTCACGCACGGTCCGCCGACTGTGCCCGTGTCCCGGCCCTCGCCCCGTGCGCCCTGCGCCGGGGCTTTTTCGTTGTCGTGATGCCTCCGCCGCCGTCGTCGAGCCTCGGCTCGCCGCCGGCGTACCAGCTCCGAGCAACGAGAGAGGAGGGACATGGCGGACAAGCCGATCCGGGCCGACAAGGCCACGGCCGTCGCCGAGCTGACCGAGAGCTTCCGCAACGCGGGAGCGACCGTGCTGACCGAGTACCGCGGGCTCACGGTTTCGCAGCTCACCCAGCTGCGGCGCTCGCTCGGCAAGGAGACCAGCTACACGGTCGCGAAGAACACGCTGGCCAAGCGTGCCGCGGCCGATGCGGGCATCTCCGGGCTCGACGAGCTGTTCTCCGGTCCTACCGCGCTGACTTTCGTTTCGGGCGACGTCGTCGAGGCGGCGAAGGGGCTTCGCGACTTCGCGAAGGCCAACCCGAAGCTCGTCATCAAGGGCGGTGTCTTCGAGGGCAAGGCCATTTCCGCGGCCGAGGTCACGAAGCTCGCCGACCTGGAGTCCCGCGAGGTGCTGCTGGCGAAGCTGGCCGGCGCCATGAAGGGCAACCTGAGCAAGGCCGCGGCCCTGTTCCAGGCTCCGCTCGCCAAGACCGCGCGTCTGGCGGCCGCCCTGCAGGACAAGCGCGAGAAGGAGGGCGCCGAGGCGGCCTGAGGCCACCCGGCGCACCCACGTTCTTAGTTTTCATTGCGAGAAAGGACGCCAGACATGGCGAAGCTCAGCACCGACGAGCTGCTCGACGCGTTCAAGGAGATGACGCTGATCGAGCTCTCCGAGTTCGTGAAGCAGTTCGAGGACACCTTCGAGGTCACCGCCGCCGCTCCGGTCGCCATGGCCGGCCCGGCCGGTCCGGGTGCCCCGGCCGCCGAGGCCGAGCCGGAGAAGGACGAGTTCGACGTCATCCTCGACGCCGACGGTGGCAAGAAGATCCAGGTCATCAAGGTCGTGCGCGAGCTGACCGGCCTGGGCCTCAAGGAGGCCAAGGACCTGGTCGAGGCCGCTCCGAAGGCCGTCCTGGAGAAGGCCAACAAGGAGACCGCCGAGAAGGCCAAGGCCAAGCTCGAGGGCGAGGGCGCCAAGGTCACCCTCAAGTGACCTTGCTCCACCTGACGCGCGTCCGGCTCACGTGAGCCGGGGCACATCGCGTCGCGGCGGGCGGTGATCCGGGAGACCGGGTCACCGCCCGCCGTGTTGGTGCCACCCGCCGGCGAACGGCGTGAGCAGGGCGTACAGCGTCCTCTCATCGGCCGGTCAGCGACGTCTGTCGGTAGCCCGTCGGTGGGAAAGACACCCCGAGCGGTAACCGGCCCTTGACGCGGCACCGGCCTGCCAGGCACGCTGAACATCAGCAAGACCTTCCGCGCTTGCAACGGCCGCCTCTCGGGTAAGGGCAACGGCAGCACCGCCGCCGCGGCTCCCGAGCGGACCGGCAGGAGCGTCGCGTTCCGAGCGGCCCGGTCGACCCGGTTTTCCGAGGTTCCAGGGCTTGTTCCGCGACGACCTGCGGGTTGGGCTGGACAGCGGTTAGCCTCTCGGCTACACTGCTAGTTTGCGCTGCCTTCCGACTTGACCCCTGCTCGGAAATGTCCGATTGTGGATATTTCTGGTGGGGTCATTGGAGTGCACGCGTACCAGCCGTTCTGCAGCACCGGTCCTCGGAAGGACGCATCTTGGCAGCTTCCCGCCCTGCGAAGACCAGTCGTACGTCGAGCGCATTCGCGCCCCGCCGAGTTTCTTTCGGTCGGATCACCGAACACCTCGAGGTCCCCAACCTCCTCGCCATTCAGAACGAGTCCTTCGACTGGCTCGTCGGCAACGAGGCTTGGCAGGGCCGGTCGGCGGACGACCCGCACGCACGCTCGGGTCTCGCGGAGATCCTCGACGAGATCAGTCCCATTGAGGACTTCTCCGGCACCATGTCGCTCTCCTTCTCGGCTCCGCGCTTCGACGAGGTCAAGGCCTCGATCGAGGAGTGCAAGGAGAAGGACCTGACCTACTGCGCGCCGCTGTTCGTGACCGCGGAGTTCACCAACAACACCACTGGCGAGATCAAGAGCCAGACGGTGTTCATGGGTGACTTCCCGATGATGACGCCGAAGGGCACCTTCATCATCAACGGCACCGAGCGCGTCGTGGTCAGCCAGCTCGTCCGCTCGCCGGGCGTGTACTTCGACAAGCAGCCGGACAAGACCTCCGACCGCGACCTCTCCAGCGTCAAGGTCATCCCGAGCCGGGGTGCCTGGCTGGAGTTCGACATCGACAAGCGCGACACGGTCGGCGTTCGCATCGACCGCAAGCGCCGCCAGGCCGTCACCGTCCTGCTCAAGGCCATCGGGTGGTCCGCCGAGCGCATCCGTGAGAAGTTCGGCTGGTCCGAGCTCATGATGACCACGCTCGAGAAGGACCACATCGCCGGCCAGGACGAGGCCCTGCTCGACATCTACCGGAAGCTCCGCCCTGGCGAGCCGCCGACCCGTGAGAACGCCCAGACCCTGCTCGACAACCTCTTCTTCAACCCGAAGCGGTACGACGTCGCCAAGGTCGGGCGCTACAAGTTCAACAAGAAGCTCGAGCTGGACGTGCCGATCACCACCGGCACGCTCACCGAGGACGACATCGTCGCCACCGTGGAATACCTCTGCCGGCTGCACGCCGGTGAGGAGGGCTACGAGGCCGACGACATCGACCACTTCGGCAATCGTCGCCTGCGTACCGTGGGCGAGCTGATCCAGAACCAGGTCCGGGTGGGTCTCTCCCGGATGGAGCGGGTCGTCCGCGAGCGGATGACCACCCAGGACGTCGAGGCGATCACGCCGCAGACCCTGATCAACATCCGCCCGGTGGTGGCGGCGATCAAGGAGTTCTTCGGTACGTCGCAGCTGTCCCAGTTCATGGACCAGACCAACCCGCTGGCGGGCCTGACCCACCGGCGCCGGCTGAGCGCGCTCGGCCCTGGTGGTCTGTCCCGCGAGCGGGCCGGCTTCGAGGTCCGCGACGTGCACCCGTCCCACTACGGCCGGATGTGCCCGATCGAGACGCCGGAAGGCCCGAACATCGGCCTGATCGGCGCGCTGTCCACGTTCGCCCGGGTCAACCCGTTCGGCTTCATCGAGACGCCGTACCGGAAGGTCATCGACGGCCGGGTCACCGACCAGATCGACTACCTGACCGCGGACGAGGAGGACCGGTTCGTCAAGGCGCAGGCGAACGCCCCGCTGAAGTCGGACGGCACCTTCGCCGAGGACCGCGTCCTGGTCCGCCGTAAGGGCGGCGAGACCGAGGACGTCGCGCCGGGCGCCGTGGACTACATGGACGTGTCGCCGCGGCAGATGACCTCGGTCGCCACCGCGATGATCCCGTTCCTGGAGCACGACGACGCCAACCGCGCGCTCATGGGCGCGAACATGCAGCGTCAGGCGGTGCCGCTGGTCAAGGCCGAGGCCCCGCTGGTCGGTACGGGCATGGAGTACCGCGCCGCGGTCGACGCCGGTGACGTCGTCGTCGCCGAGGTCGGCGGTGTGGTCGAGGACCTGTGCGCGGACTACATCACCGTCCACCAGGACGACGGCCACCGCCGGACGTACCTGCTGCACAAGTTCCGCCGCTCCAACGCCGGCTCCTGCGTCAACCAGAAGCCGGTCGTCTTCGAGGGCGACCGCGTCGAGGCCGGTCAGGTCATCGCCGACGGTCCGTGCACCGACGAGGGCGAGATGGCGCTCGGACGCAACCTGCTGGTGGCGTTCATGTGCTGGGAGGGCCACAACTACGAGGACGCGATCATCCTGTCGCAGCGCCTCGTGCAGCAGGACGTGCTCACCTCGATCCACATCGAGGAGCACGAGGTCGACGCCCGGGACACCAAGCTCGGCCCGGAGGAGATCACCCGCGACATCCCGAACGTCAGCGAGGAGATGCTCGCCGACCTCGACGAGCGCGGCATCATCCGGATCGGTGCCGAGGTCGTCCCCGGCGACATCCTGGTCGGCAAGGTCACCCCGAAGGGTGAGACCGAGCTGACCCCCGAGGAGCGGCTGCTCCGCGCGATCTTCGGCGAGAAGGCGCGCGAGGTCCGGGACACCTCGCTGAAGGTGCCGCACGGCGAGACCGGCACGGTCATCGGTGTGCGTACCTTCTCCCGCGAGGACGGCGACGAGCTGCCCCCGGGCGTGAACGAGCTGGTCCGGGTCTACGTGGCCCAGAAGCGCAAGATCCAGGACGGTGACAAGCTCGCGGGCCGCCACGGCAACAAGGGCGTCATCTCCAAGATCCTGCCGATCGAGGACATGCCGTTCCTTGAGGACGGCACCCCGGTCGACATCGTGCTGAACCCGCTCGGTGTGCCGTCCCGGATGAACATCGGCCAGGTCCTGGAGACCCACCTCGGGTGGGTGGCCAAGACCGGCTGGAGCGTGGACGGCGACGACGCCGAGTGGAAGCGCCAGCTCCGCTCGATCAACGCGCACGAGTCCGAGCCGGACACCAACGTGGCCACTCCGGTCTTCGACGGTGCCCGCGAGGAGGAGATCTCCGGTCTGCTGGCGTCGACCCTGCCCAACCGGGACGGCAACCAGCTCATCGGCGGCAGCGGCAAGGCGCAGCTGTTCGACGGTCGTTCCGGCGAGCCGCTGCCCGACCCGATCGCGGTCGGCTACGTCTACATCCTGAAGCTCAACCACCTGGTCGACGACAAGATCCACGCCCGGTCGACCGGCCCGTACTCGATGATCACGCAGCAGCCGCTGGGTGGTAAGGCGCAGTTCGGTGGCCAGCGCTTCGGTGAGATGGAGTGCTGGGCCATGCAGGCGTACGGCGCCGCCTACGCCCTGCAGGAGCTGCTGACCATCAAGTCCGACGACGTCCTGGGCCGGGTCAAGGTCTACGAGGCGATCGTCAAGGGCGAGAACATCCCCGAGCCGGGCATCCCGGAGTCGTTCAAGGTGCTGCTCAAGGAGCTGCAGTCGCTGTGCCTCAACGTCGAGGTGCTCTCCAGCGACGGTGTGGCCCTGGAGATGCGCGAGACCGACGACGAGGTGTTCCGGGCGGCGGAGGAGCTGGGCATCGACCTGTCCCGGCGCGAGCCGAGCTCGGTCGAAGAGGTGTAAGTGGTGAGGTCGGGGGCCGACCGGCCCGCTCTGGGCGGTCAGGCTTGATCCCGACGCGGGCCGGCCGGCCCCCGACCCCGCCCATGATCTAGCTGTAAAGACGACGACATAGGGGACATAGTGCTCGACGTCAACTTCTTCGACGAGCTGCGCATCGGCCTCGCCACCGCTGACGACATCCGTCAGTGGTCCCACGGCGAGGTCAAGAAGCCCGAGACCATCAACTACCGCACCCTCAAGCCGGAGAAGGACGGGCTCTTCTGCGAGAAGATCTTCGGTCCGCAGCGGGACTGGGAGTGCTACTGCGGTAAGTACAAGCGGGTCCGCTTCAAGGGCATCATCTGCGAGCGCTGCGGCGTCGAGGTGACCCGCTCCAAGGTTCGCCGGGAGCGGATGGGTCACATCGAGCTGGCCGCTCCGGTGACCCACATCTGGTACTTCAAGGGCGTGCCGAGCCGGCTGGGCTACCTGCTGGACCTCGCCCCGAAGGACCTCGAGAAGATCATCTACTTCGCCTCGTACGTCGTGACGAGCGTGGACGCCGAAGCGCGTCACCGCGACCTCTCGACCATCGAGAACGAGATCCTGGCCGAGAAGCGGCAGGCCGAGAACAGCCGCGACTCGGAGATCGAGAAGCGGGCCGCCAAGCTGGAGGCCGACCTGGCCGAGCTGGAGGCCGAGGGCGCGAAGGCGGACGTCCGGCGCAAGGTCAAGGAGGGCGGAGAGCGCGAGATGCGCCAGATCCGCGACCGGGCCCAGCGCGAGATCGACCGCCTCGACGAGGTTCTCGACACCTTCCGCAAGCTGGAGCCGAAGCAGCTGGTCACCGACGAGCTGCTCTACCGCGAGCTGCGCGACCGCTTCGGTGAGTACTTCACCGGCAGCATGGGCGCCGAGGCGATCAAGGCCCTGGTCCAGAACATGGACCTGGAGGCCGAGGCGGAGAACCTGCGCGAGACCATCCGCTCCGGCAAGGGCCAGCGGAAGATCCGGGCGCTCAAGCGGCTGAAGGTCGTCGCGGCGTTCCAGAACACCCGCAACTCGCCGCTCGGCATGGTGCTGGACTGCGTCCCGGTCATCCCGCCGGACCTGCGCCCGATGGTGCAGCTCGACGGTGGCCGCTTCGCGACCTCCGACCTGAACGACCTGTACCGGCGTGTGATCAACCGGAACAACCGCCTCAAGCGGCTGATCGACCTCGGCGCGCCCGAGATCATCGTCAACAACGAGAAGCGGATGCTCCAGGAGGCCGTCGACGCGCTGTTCGACAACGGCCGTCGTGGTCGTCCGGTCACCGGCCCGGGTAACCGGCCGTTGAAGTCGCTGTCCGACATGCTCAAGGGCAAGCAGGGCCGGTTCCGCCAGAACCTGCTGGGCAAGCGCGTCGACTACTCCGGCCGTTCGGTCATCGTGGTCGGCCCGAAGCTCAAGCTGCACCAGTGCGGCCTGCCCAAGCAGATGGCGCTGGAGCTGTTCAAGCCGTTCGTGATGAAGCGGCTGGTCGACCTCAACCACGCGCAGAACATCAAGTCCGCCAAGCGGATGGTCGAGCGGCAGCGGCCGGTCGTGTGGGACGTGCTGGAAGAGGTCATCGGCGAGCACCCGGTGCTGCTGAACCGCGCGCCGACCCTGCACCGTCTGGGCATCCAGGCCTTCGAGCCGCAGCTGGTCGAGGGCAAGGCCATCCAGATCCACCCGCTGGTCTGCACCGCGTTCAACGCCGACTTCGACGGTGACCAGATGGCGGTCCACGTGCCGCTGTCCGCCGAGGCCCAGGCCGAGGCGCGGATCCTGATGCTGTCGTCGAACAACATCCTCAAGCCGGCCGACGGCAAGCCGGTCACCATGCCCACCCAGGACATGGTCATCGGTCTCTACCACCTGACCCACCTCACTCCGGGTGGCAAGGGCGAGGGCCGGGCGTTCAGCTCGGACGCCGAGGCGCGGATGGCGTACGACAACGGCGAGCTGCACCTGCAGGCTCCGGTCCGGATCCGGCTGCGCGACGTGGTCGGTGTGGACAACGGCGCCGGCGCCGAGCCGTGGACCGCCCCCGAGGGGTGGACCGAGGGCGAGCCGGTGACCGTGGAGACCACGCTGGGCCGGGTCCTGTTCAACGAGACGCTGCCCCCGGGCTACCGCTTCGTGAACTACGAGATCCGCAAGGGCCAGCTCTCCGCGATCGTCAACGACCTCGCCGAGCGCTTCCCGAAGGTGGCCCTGGCGGCCACCCTGGACGGGCTCAAGGAGGCCGGTTTCCACTGGGCCACCTGGTCCGGCGTCACCATCGGCATGGAGGACGTCATCGCTCCGCCGCGCAAGCGGGAGATCCTGGAGCGGTACGAGAAGGAAGCCGACCGGATCGACAAGCAGTACCAGCGTGGTCTGATGACCGCCGAGGAGCGCCGCGGCGAGCTCATCGAGATCTGGACCAAGGCGACGAACGAGGTCGCCAAGGAGATGGACACCGCGCTGCCGCAGGAGAACCCGCTGTGGAAGATGATCAACTCGGGTGCCCGCGGTAACCTGCTCCAGCTCCGGCAGATCGCGGCGATCCGTGGTCTGGTGGCCAACCCGAAGGGCGAGATCATCCCGCGGCCGATCAAGGCCAGCTACCGGGAGGGTCTGTCCGTGCTGGAGTACTTCATCTCCACGCACGGTGCCCGTAAGGGTCTCGCGGACACCGCCCTGCGTACCGCCGACTCGGGTTACCTGACCCGGCGTCTGGTGGACGTCTCGCAGGACGTCATCATCCGCGAGGAGGACTGCGGCACCGACCGTGCCATCCCGATGCAGATCGGTGAGCGCATCGACGGCAAGCTGGTCGTGCACGAGCACGCCGAGACCAGCGTGCACGCCCGGACGCTCGCCGACGACATCAAGGGCCCGGACGGCACCGTGGTGGCCCACCGCGGCCAGGACATCAACTCCATCGGGGTCGACGCGATCGTCGCCGCCGGCGTGGAGACGGTGCGGGTGCGCAGCGTGCTCACCTGCGAGTCGAAGCTGGGCGTCTGCGGTGCGTGCTACGGCCGCTCGCTGCCGACCGGCAAGACCGTGGACGTCGGCGAGGCGGTCGGCATCATCGCCGCCCAGTCGATCGGTGAGCCGGGTACGCAGCTGACGATGCGTACCTTCCACACCGGTGGTGTCGCGGGTGAGGACATCACCCAGGGTCTGCCCCGTGTCCAGGAGATCTTCGAGGCCCGGGTGCCGAAGGGTAAGGCGCCCATCGCCGACACCCCGGGTCGCATCCGGATCGAGGACGGCGAGCGGTCCCGCAAGATCGTGGTCATCCCGGACGACGGCAGCGACGAGATCGTCTACGACAAGATCTCGAAGCGGGTCCGGCTCCGGGCGCACGACGGCGACCACGTCGAGGTCGGCGAGAAGCTCACCGAGGGCACCATCGACCCGCACGAGCTGCTGCGCATCCTCGGCCCGCGCGCGGTCCAGGTCCACCTGACCCAGGAGGTCCAGGAGGTCTACCGCTCGCAGGGTGTGCTCATCCACGACAAGCACATCGAGATCATCATCCGCCAGATGCTCAAGCGGGTGACGGTCATCGACTCCGGCTCGACCGAGTTCCTGCCGGGTGTGCTGGTCGACCGGGCGCTGTTCGAGTCGGAGAACCGCCGGCTCGTCGGCGAGGGTGGCGAGCCCGCCGCCGGTCGCCCGGTGCTGATGGGTATCACCAAGGCCTCGCTGGCCACTGACTCCTGGCTGTCGGCGGCCTCCTTCCAGGAGACCACCCGGGTGCTGACGGACGCGGCGATCCACGCCCGCAGCGACTCGCTGATCGGCCTCAAGGAGAACGTGATCATCGGAAAGCTCATCCCGGCCGGTACGGGCATCAGCAAGTACCGCAACGTCCGGGTCGAGCCGACCGAGGAGGCGAAGGCCAAGGTCTACTCGATGACCGGCTACCCGGAGACCGACTACGGCTTCGGGCCGGCCAGCGGCCAGGCGGTTCCGCTGGACGACTTCGACTTCGGGTCGTACCGCTAAGCAGTAGGCAACGACGAGGCCCCCGGCATCCGCCGGGGGCCTCGTCGCGTCCGGAGTGCCGGGACCGGGGGACCGGATCCGGGGCATGATGGGGGCATGACGACCGTGCCCGGGCAGGCGCCCGTCGTGCCGCAGGCGTACCGCCATCCGCACGATCCGGAACCGGTCCGCTCCACGAAGGCCCGCGCCGTCTTCGCGCTCGGGCTGATCGGCGCGCTCACCGGGTTCTTCATCGGCGGGGCGGTGCCGGCCACCATCGCGCTCGTGCTCGCCCGGCAGGCCCGCCGGGAGGCGTACGCGTCGGGTGGTTATCTCACCGGCGCGGACTGGCTGCGGCGTGGCGAGCAGATGGCGCGGACCGGCCTGGTGCTGACCGCCGCCGCGGTGGTCGCGGCGGTGGTGATCGGCGTGGTCCGGGCCGCGGACGCCTCGTTCGGCCACGACTTCGCGCCGAACTTCGACTGACCCGGTGGGGGAGCGGGCCCGCGCCCGCCCACCTCGCGATGATCGGCGGCGGTAGCCTGGCCGGTGTCCGCCGCGCGGCGGGCGTGTGGACAGGAGGATCCCGTGACGGAACCGGCCGCGCCGGGAGGCGACCCGACCCGCCCCGGGCCGTACCCGCCGGGTCCGGCGTCCGCGCCGGCGCACGGGCCGTACCCGGGGAGTCAGCCGGTGCACGGCGGCGGGTGGCCGGCGCCGGGGAGTGTGCCCGGCCACGGCGGCTGGGGTCCGCACGGCGGGCCGGCGCTTCCGCCTCCGCCGGCTGAGACACCGCGGCCGCCGAAGCGGGTCGACGCGGTGCCGGGCACGCCGTTCGGCGTGGTGCACCTCGACGTGCCGCCGGTCACCTCGGGCCTGGCCATCGGGTCGCTCGTCGCAGGCATCGCCGCGATCGGGGTGTCGCTGCTGGTGTTGTGCTTCGGCCTGGCCGGCCGCAACGTCGGCGGCGCCTGGGCGGCGGGCGCGTTCACCGTGCTCGGCGGGCTGATCGGCGTCGGCGCGATGGTGGCCGGGCTGCTCGCCCGGCGGCAGATCCGGCGGCCGGCGCCGCCGCCGTCGGTGCGTTTCACCGGCGCCGGCCTTGCCGTGGCGGGGATCTCCTGCGGGGCGGCGGGCCTGCTGTTCGGCCTGATCGGGCTCGCGCTGGCCCTCGTGGTGCAGATCACGTGACGTCGCGTCTGCGACGCCTGCGGCCGGTGACCTGGGTCGTGCGGTTTGTCCGGGTGCCCGAAGGCCGGGCGGTGTCGGGGCCGCCGGGTCGCGCGGCGGACGAGCCGGTACACTCGTCACTGTAGGTGCCCATCACCGGCGCATCGGCGACCCGGAGACCGGGCGGCGGACCGCACAGCGGTCCTTCCCGGCCCATCCGTTTTGACCGGCGCGGCTGTGGTAGGTACTCTTTCCCCTTGTGCCCGGGCCCGCCCGGGCAATGCGTGCGTGCGCTGGAACCGGTCAGCCGGTGATCGCGCGGTCGCACCACCAAGACCAGAAGATCCGGTACGACGCGTCAGCGGCCGGCACCGGAACCGTGACTCGGGCGACACGCCCGACCGCGGGTGCTGGGGAGCCGTCAGGCGGCCCTGGTTGGAATGTAGGAGAGCCGCCCATCCGGACGGCTGGAGCAGACGGCGCGGTCGCCTCGCAGCGGCCGAAGGGAGCGGAGAAACCCGGTGCCCACCATTCAGCAGTTGGTCCGAAAGGGCCGTCAGGCCAAGACGACCAAGACCAAGACCCCGGCGCTCAAGGGGTCTCCCCAGCGGCGCGGCGTGTGCACCCGTGTGTACACCACCACCCCGAAGAAGCCGAACTCGGCGCTGCGCAAGGTCGCTCGTGTCAAGCTCAGCAGCCAGATCGAGGTGACCGCCTACATCCCGGGCGTCGGCCACAACCTCCAGGAGCACTCGATCGTGCTCGTGCGCGGCGGTCGTGTGAAGGACCTCCCGGGCGTGCGGTACAAGATCGTGCGCGGTTCGCTGGACACCCAGGGTGTCCGCAACCGCAAGCAGGCTCGCAGCCGCTACGGCGCGAAGAAGGAGAAGAGCTGACATGCCGCGTAAGGGACCCGCTCCGCGGAAGCCGCTGGTCGCTGACCCGGTGTACAACTCGCCCCTGGTCACCCAGCTGGTGAACAAGATCCTGCTGCGCGGCAAGCGTCAGCTCGCCGAGCGCATCGTGTACGCCGCCCTGGAGGGCTGCCGCGAGAAGTCCGGCACCGACCCCGTCGTCACGCTCAAGCGCGCGATGGACAACGTCAAGCCGACCCTCGAGGTGCGCAGCCGCCGTGTCGGTGGCGCCACCTACCAGGTTCCGGTCGAGGTCCGGCCGTCCCGCGCGACCACGCTCGGTCTGCGCTGGCTGGTGACCTACTCCCGGGCGCGGCGCGAGAAGACCATGGTCGAGCGGCTGATGAACGAGCTGCTGGACGCGAGCAACGGCCTCGGCGCCGCCGTCAAGCGGCGTGAGGACACGCACAAGATGGCCGAGTCCAACAAGGCCTTCGCGCACTACCGCTGGTAACACCTGAGGTTCCGGCGCCCACCGGCGCCGGAACCGCCACCAGTTGTGTCGAGACGACGATAAGTAGGGATTGAAGTGGCCGCCGCAGACGCGCTCGCCAACGTACGCAACATCGGCATCATGGCCCACATCGATGCCGGTAAGACCACTACCACCGAGCGAATCCTGTTCTACACCGGCATCACGTACAAGATCGGTGAGGTCCACGAGGGCGCCGCCGTCATGGACTGGATGGAGCAGGAGCAGGAGCGCGGTATCACCATCACTTCCGCCGCCACCAAGTGCGAGTGGAAGGGCCACACGATCCAGATCATCGACACGCCCGGCCACGTCGACTTCACGGTCGAGGTCGAGCGGTCGCTGCGTGTTCTGGACGGTGCGGTCGCGGTCTACGACGGCGTGGCCGGCGTGGAGCCCCAGACGGAGAACGTCTGGCGGCAGGCGGACAAGTACAACGTCCCCCGGATGTGCTTCGTCAACAAGCTCGACCGGACCGGCGCCGACTTCTTCCGCTGCGTGCAGATGATGATCGACCGGCTCAACGCCACGCCGCTGGTCCTCCAGATCCCGATCGGCGCCGAGTCCGACTTCATCGGCGTGGTCGACCTGGTCGAGATGCGTGCGCTGACCTGGCGCGGCGAGACCCAGAAGGGTGAGGACTACGCGGTCGAGGACATCCCGGCCGACCTCGCCGACTCGGCCGCCGAGTGGCGCGAGAAGCTGATGGAGACCCTCGCCGACGTCGACGACTCGGTGATGGAGAAGTACCTCGAGGGCGAGGAGATCTCGGTCGACGAGATCAAGGCCGCCATCCGCCGGGCCACCATCGCCGGCAAGGCCAACCCGGTCCTCACCGGTACCGCCTTCAAGAACAAGGGCATCCAGCCGATGCTGGACGCGGTCGTCGCGTACCTGCCCTCGCCGCTGGACATCCCGGCGATCGAGGGTACGGCCACCGACGGCGAGACCCCGCTGCAGCGGAAGCCCTCGGTCTCCGAGCCGTTCTCCGGCCTGGCCTTCAAGATCCAGACCGACAAGCACCTCGGCAAGCTGACGTACGTCCGGATCTACTCCGGCACGCTCGAGTCCGGTTCTCAGGTGATCAACTCCACCAAGGACCGCAAGGAGCGGATCGGCAAGATCTACCAGATGCACGCCAACAAGCGGGAGGAGCGCAGCTCCGCCCAGGCCGGCGACATCATCGCGGTGCAGGGTCTGAAGCAGACCACCACCGGTGACACGCTGTGCGACCCGGCGAACCCGGTCATTTTGGAGTCGATGACCTTCCCGGAGCCGGTCATCGAGGTGGCCATCGAGCCGAAGACCAAGGCCGACCAGGAGAAGCTCAGCACCGCCATCCAGCGGCTGGCCGAGGAGGACCCGACCTTCCGCGTCAAGCTGGACGACCAGACCGGTCAGACGGTCATCTCCGGTATGGGCGAGCTGCACCTGGACATCCTGGTCGACCGGATGCGCCGCGAGTTCAACGTCGAGGCGAACATCGGTAAGCCGCAGGTGGCGTACCGCGAGACCATCCGCCGCAAGGTGGAGAAGGTCGAGTACACCCACAAGAAGCAGACCGGTGGTTCCGGCCAGTACGCCCGCGTGATCATCAGCGTGGAGCCGCTGCCGCTGGGCAACGACGCCCCGACGTACGAGTTCGCCAACGCGGTGACCGGTGGCCGCATCCCCCGGGAGTTCATCCCCTCGGTGGACGCGGGTGCGCAGGACGCCATGCAGTACGGCATCCTCGCCGGCTTCCCCCTGGTGGGCGTCAAGCTCACCCTGGTGGACGGCCAGTACCACGAGGTCGACTCGTCGGAGATGGCGTTCAAGATCGCCGGCTCGATGGCGATGAAGGAGGCGGCCCGCAAGGCCGACCCCGCTCTCCTCGAGCCGATGATGGCCGTTGAGGTCACCACTCCGGAGGAGAACATGGGTGACGTCATCGGCGACCTCAACTCCCGGCGTGGCATCATCCAGGCGATGGAGGAGCGCAGCGGCGCTCGCGTCGTCCGGGCTCTGGTGCCGCTGTCGGAGATGTTCGGCTACGTCGGCGACCTGCGGTCGAAGACCCAGGGCCGGGCTAGCTACAGCATGCAGTTCGACTCCTACGCCGAGGTTCCGGCCTCGGTGGCCAAGGAGATCATCGCCAAGTCGACGGGTGAGTGACACTCACCATCGGCTGATCCGATGACGCGAGGGCGGTCGCGGGAGGGTTCTCCCGCCCGCGGCCACCTCGATCGGGTTGCGTGAGACCGGGCCTGTAGGCTTCATCGCCGCAGAACCCACAAAAGCTCTCCGGCCTTCCGGCCGGAAAGGCTGTCGACAGAGTCCTAAGCGCCGAACGGCGCGCCGGGGCGAACGAACCAAGAAAGTCCACAGGAGGACACCAGTGGCGAAGGCGAAGTTCGAGCGGACTAAGCCGCACGTCAACATCGGCACCATTGGTCACATCGACCACGGTAAGACGACGCTGACGGCGGCCATCACCAAGGTCCTGCACGACCAGTACCCGGACCTGAACCCGTACACGCCGTTCGACGAGATCGACAAGGCGCCGGAGGAGAAGGCCCGCGGCATCACGATCTCCATCGCGCACGTCGAGTACCAGACCGAGGCGCGTCACTACGCGCACGTCGACTGCCCCGGTCACGCCGACTACATCAAGAACATGATCACCGGTGCCGCGCAGATGGACGGCGCGATCCTGGTGGTGGCGGCGACCGACGGCCCGATGCCGCAGACCCGCGAGCACGTGCTGCTGGCCCGTCAGGTCGGTGTGCCGTACATCGTCGTGGCGCTCAACAAGAGCGACATGGTCGACGACGAGGAGCTCCTCGAGCTCGTCGAGCTCGAGGTCCGTGAGCTGCTCTCCTCGCAGGAGTACCCGGGTGACGACCTGCCGGTCGTCCGGGTCTCGGCGCTGAAGGCCCTCGAGGGCGACCCGGAGTGGACCGGGAAGCTCCTGGACCTGATGAACGCCGTGGACACCGCGATCCCGCAGCCGGAGCGCGAGACCGAGAAGCCGTTCCTCATGCCCATCGAGGACGTCTTCACGATCACCGGTCGCGGCACCGTGGTCACCGGTCGCGCCGAGCGCGGCATCCTCAAGCCGAACGAGGAGGTGGAGATCGTCGGCATCCGCGAGAAGTCGATGAAGACCACCTGCACCGGCATCGAGATGTTCCGCAAGCTGCTCGACGAGGCCCGCGCGGGTGAGAACGTCGGTCTGCTGCTGCGCGGCATCAAGCGCGAGGACGTCGAGCGCGGCATGGTCGTCATCAAGCCGGGCACCACGACCCCGCACACGGAGTTCGAGGCGACGGTCTACATCCTCTCCAAGGAGGAGGGCGGCCGGCACACCCCGTTCTTCCAGAACTACCGCCCGCAGTTCTACTTCCGGACCACGGACGTCACCGGCGTCGTCACGCTGCCCGAGGGCACCGAGATGGTCATGCCGGGCGACAACACCTCGATGACGGTGAAGCTGATCCAGCCCATCGCCATGGAGGAGAACCTGAAGTTCGCGATCCGCGAGGGTGGTCGTACGGTCGGCGCGGGTCGCGTCACCAAGATCATCAAGTGAGCTGGGTAACCCCGATTAGCGTCGCCGCCGGTCGTGCGGCATACTAGTCAGGTTGCGTAACGACAGTCGGTCGCCTGCGTCCGGTTAACGCTGGACCTCCGGGAGTCAGGCTGTCTCGCGTAGGGTGGTTGATCGCCATCGGCGGTCAACCACCCTCGCGCGGCGTCCAGGTCGCGGTCCCGCGATCGGCGCCATGACCCACCGCGTGGTCAGAGAATCGCTCCGGAGTCCCGGGGCGGAGCCTGGCCCACGGGCGCGACACGCCCGACCGCGGGGGTCGGCGGAAGTGGGCCTGTGCCAGCCGGTACAGGCGCCCGCAACACAGCGGCATCGAGAGAAGGAACAGAAGCCACCATGGCGGGACAGAAGATCCGCATCCGGCTCAAGGCCTATGACCACGAGGTCGTCGACTCCTCGGCTCGGAAGATCGTCGAGACGGTGACGCGTACCGGGGCGCAGGTCGCTGGCCCGGTGCCGCTGCCCACGGAGATCAACCGTTTCTGCGTCATCCGCTCGCCGCACAAGTACAAGGACTCGCGCGAGCACTTCGAGATGCGTACGCACAAGCGTCTGATCGACATCATCGACCCGACCCCGAAGACGGTCGACTCGCTCATGCGCCTCGACCTGCCGGCTGGCGTCGACATCGAGATCAAGCTGTAGGGACCGGACAAATGGACAGGCAAGTCAAGGGGATCCTGGGCGCCAAGCTCGGCATGACCCAGGTCTGGGACAACAACAAGGTTGTGCCCGTGACCGTGGTTCAGGCCGGCCCGTGCGTCGTGAGCCAGGTTCGTAGCGCCGACAAGGACGGCTACTCCGCGGTCCAGCTGGCGTACGGGGTCATCGACCCGCGCAAGGTCAAGAAGCCGATCGCCGGGCACTACGCCAAGGCGGACGTCGCGCCGCGTCGGCACATCGTCGAGCTGCGCACCTCCGACGCCGCGGACTACGCGCCGGGCCAGGAGGTCACGGTCGAGGAGTTCCCGGCCGGCGTCGTGATCGACGTGACCGGCAAGACCAAGGGCAAGGGCTACGCCGGCCCGATGAAGCGGCACGGCTTCCACGGTCTGCGTGCCAGCCACGGTGTCGAGCGCAAGCACCGCTCGCCCGGCTCGATCGGCGCCTGCGCGACCCCGGGTCGCGTCTTCAAGGGCACCCGGATGGCGGGCCGGATGGGTGGCGTGCGCTACACCGTCCAGAACCTGACCGTCCAGGCGGTCGACACCGAGAACAACCTCCTGCTCGTCCGCGGCGCCATCCCCGGCCCGAAGGGCGCGCTGGTCCTGGTCCGCACTGCGGCCAAGGCGAAGGTGAAGAAGGGCGGTGCGGCCAAGTGACCACCGTTGACGTCATCAACGTCGAAGGCGCCAAGAGCGGCTCCGTCGAGCTGCCGGCCGACATCTTCGACGCGCAGGCCAACATCGCCCTGATGCACCAGGTCGTGGTGGCCCAGCTCGCGGCGGCCCGTCAGGGTACGCACAAGACGAAGACCCGCGGCGAGGTCTCCGGTGGAGGCAAGAAGCCGTACAAGCAGAAGGGCACCGGTCGTGCCCGCCAGGGCTCGACCCGCGCGCCGCAGTTCGCCGGCGGTGGCGTGGTCCACGGCCCGGTGCCGCGCGACTACAGCCAGCGCACCCCGAAGAAGATGAAGGCCGCCGCCCTGCGTGGCGCCCTCTCCGACCGGGCCCGCGCCGGCCAGGTGCACGTCGTCGAGGCGTTCGTCTCCGGCGAGAAGCCGTCCACCAAGGCGGCCCTGGCCACGCTGACCAAGCTCACCGAGGCCCGTCGGGTCCTGGTCGTGCTGAGCAGCACCGACGAGCTGAACTGGGTGTCGCTGCGGAACCTGCGCAACGCGCGGGACAGCCGGGTGCACCTGATCGAGGCCGGCCAGCTCAACACCTACGACGTGCTGGTGGCCGACGACGTGGTCTTCACCAAGGAGGCCCTGGACGAGTTCCTGGGCGTTCCCGCCGAGACCACCGAGGAGGATGGCAAGTGAGCACGATCGCCGATCCGCGTGACGTCATCGTCGCGCCGGTCGTCTCGGAGAAGAGCTACAGCGAGCTGAACCGCAACTGGTACACCTTCCTGGTGCACCCGGACGCCAACAAGACCGAGATCAAGATCGCTATCCAGCAGATCTTCAACGTCCGCGTCCTGACGGTCAACACGCTCAACCGCGAGGGCAAGCGCAAGCGGACCCGTACCGGGTTCGGCAAGCGCAAGGACACCAAGCGCGCGATGGTGAAGCTGGCTGACGGTGACCGTATCGAGGCCTTCGGCGGCCCGGTCAGCTGAGGGGTGTAGACAATGGCTATCCGTAAGTACAAGCCGACGACGCCGGGCCGGCGTGGCTCGAGCGTTGCCGACTTCGCCGAGATCACCCGGTCGACGCCCGAGAAGTCGCTGCTGGCTCCGCTGCCGAAGAAGGGCGGACGCAACGCCCACGGCCGGATCACCACGCGGCACCACGGTGGCGGCCACAAGCGCCAGTACCGTCTGATCGACTTCAAGCGGGTCGACAAGGACGGCGTGCCGGCGAAGGTCGCTCACATCGAGTACGACCCGAACCGCACCGCGCGCATCGCGCTGCTGCACTACGCCGACGGCGAGAAGCGCTACATCATCGCGCCGAAGGACCTGAAGCAGGGCGACCGCGTCGAGTCCGGTCCGGGCGCCGACATCAAGCCGGGTAACAACCTGCCGCTGCGCAACATCCCGGTCGGTACCACCATCCACAACGTGGAGCTGCGTCCGGGTGGCGGCGCCAAGCTGGCCCGCTCGGCCGGCGTCGGCATCCAGCTGCTCGGCCGTGAGGGCGCGTACGCGACCCTGCGTATGCCGTCCGGTGAGATCCGGCGTGTGGACGTGCGCTGCCGCGCCAGCATCGGCGAGATCGGCAACGCCGACCAGTCGAACATCAACTGGGGTAAGGCCGGCCGTATGCGGTGGAAGGGCAAGCGCCCGACCGTCCGTGGTGTCGCGATGAACCCGGTCGACCACCCGCACGGTGGTGGTGAGGGTAAGACCTCCGGTGGTCGCCACCCGGTCAACCCGCAGGGTAAGCCCGAGGGCCGCACCCGTCGTAAGGGCCAGCCGAGCGACCGGCTGATCGTCCGCCGCCGCTACGCCACGCGTAAGCGCGGCTGAGGGAGATAAGACATGCCTCGCAGCCTGAAGAAGGGCCCGTTCGTCGACGACCACCTGCTCAAGAAGGTGGAGACGCAGAACGACAAGGGCTCGAAGAACGTCATCAAGACCTGGTCGCGCCGCTCGACGATCATCCCGGAGATGCTGGGTCACACGATCGCCGTGCACGACGGACGCAAGCACGTCCCGGTCTTCGTGACCGAGGCCATGGTCGGGCACAAGCTCGGCGAGTTCGCGCTGACCCGCACGTTCAAGGGTCACGAGAAGGACGACCGGAAGAGCCGCCGGCGCTGACGCCGCGGGCATACGGATAGAGGAACAAGGGGTTACAGCGATGCCAGGAAAGGGCGACGCTCCGGTGCTTCCGGGCGCGCGGGCGGTTGCGCGGCACGTGCGCATCTCGCCGATGAAGGCGCGCCGGGTGGTCAACCTCGTCCGCGGCCTGCCCGCGAAGGAGGCGCTCACGGTGCTGCAGTTCGCGCCGCAGGCTGCGAGCGAGCAGGTGTACAAGGTGCTCGCGAGCGCGATCGCCAACGCGGAGAACAACGAGCGGCTGGACCCCGACGCGCTGCTCGTCAGCGAGGCGTTCGTCGACGAGGGCCCGACCATGAAGCGGTTCCGGCCGCGGGCGCAGGGCCGGGCGTACCGGATCCGCAAGCGCACGTGCCACATCACCGTGGCGGTCGAGGCGGTCGCGGCGGCCACGCCGAAGAAGTCGGCGAAGAAGGCCGCTCCGGCCAAGCCGGCCGCTGAGGAGCAGAGCACGACGGAGGGTGCCGAGTAATGGGTCAGAAGGTTCACCCGACCGGGTTCCGGCTCGGCATCTCGACCGACTGGAAGTCCCGCTGGTTCGCGGACAAGCTCTACAAGGACTACATCGGCGAGGACGTCAAGATCCGCCGGATGATGTCCAAGGGCCTCGAGCGCGCCGGCATCTCCAAGGTCGACATCGAGCGCACCCGTGACCGGGTCCGCGTCGACATCCACACCGCCCGGCCGGGCATCGTCATCGGCCGTAAGGGTGCGGAGGCCGACCGGATCCGCGGCGAGCTGGAGAAGCTCACCGGCAAGCAGGTCCAGCTGAACATCATCGAGGTGAAGAACCCCGAGTCGGACGCGCAGCTGGTCGCCCAGGGCGTCGCCGAGCAGCTGTCCAGCCGGGTCAGCTTCCGCCGGGCCATGCGCAAGGCGATGCAGTCCGCCATGAAGAACCCCGCCTGCAAGGGCATCCGGGTTCAGGTCTCGGGCCGTCTGGGCGGCGCCGAGATGAGCCGGACCGAGTTCTACCGCGAGGGCCGGGTTCCGCTGCACACGCTGCGGGCCAACATCGAGTACGGCTTCTTCGAGGCCCGTACCACCTTCGGCCGGATCGGCGTGAAGGTCTGGATCTACAAGGGCGACGCCGTCCCGGGCCGCGAGGCCCCGGCCGAGGCCGCCCCGTCGCGCGGCCCGCGCCGTGACCGTGGCGACCGGCCGGACCGGCCGCGCCGTGGCCGCTCGGGCTCGTCCGGTACGACCGCCGGTGGCACCGAGGCCGGCCGGGCTGCCGCGACCACCATCGCGCAGCAGGCGGAGACGCCGGCCGGTGACCCGGTCGACGCCGGCGCCGTGGCGGCAGCCGCGACCCAGCCGGCAGAACAGCAGCAGGAGGGCTGACAGATGCTGATGCCGCGCAAGCCCCCGAAGGGCTTCCGCAAGCCGCACCACCCGGACCGCAGTGGCGCGTCCAAGGGTGGTAACCGGGTGGTGTTCGGCGAGTTCGGGATCCAGGCTCTCGAGCCGGCGTACGTGACCAACCGCCAGATCGAGTCGGCGCGTATCGCGATGACCCGTCACATCAAGCGTGGCGGCAAGGTCTGGATCACGATCTTCCCGGACCAGGCCCTCACCAAGAAGCCGGCCGAGACCCGGATGGGTTCCGGTAAGGGTTCGCCCGAGTGGTGGGTCGCCAACGTGAAGCCGGGGCGGGTCCTCTTCGAGATGTCCTTCCCCAACGAGCAGATCGCGCGAGAGGCGATGCGTCGCGCGATCCACAAGCTCCCGATGAAGTGCCGCATTGTTACGCGCGAAGTGGGTGAATCCTGATGGCAGCGGGCGTCAAGCCCTCCGAGCTGCGTGAGCTCTCCGAGGAGGAGCTGGTCACGAAGTTGCGCGAGGCGAAGGCGGAGCTGTTCAACCTCCGCGTGCAGGCCGCAACCGGGCAGCTGGACAACAACCGGCGGCTGCAGGTCATCCGTCGGGAGATCGCCCGGATCTACACGATCATGCGTGAGCGTGAGCTGGGTCTCTCGGCCGCGCCGACTGAGGTGACTGCATCATGAGTGAGAACACCACCGCCCCCGCGCGGGCCCGCCGCAAGGTTCGCGAGGGCCTCGTGGTCAGCGACAAGATGGACAAGACCGTCGTGGTCGAGGTCGAGGACCGCGTCAAGCACGCGCTGTACGGCAAGATCATGCGCCGTACGAGCAAGCTGAAGGTCCACGACGAGCAGAACTCGGCCGGCATCGGCGACCGGGTCCTGATCATGGAGACCCGGCCGCTGTCCGCCACCAAGCGCTGGCGGCTCGTGGAGATCCTCGAGAAGGCCAAGTAGCGAAGGCTCGAGCTCGGCCGGTCTCGGTCGGGCGCAGGTTCCGCCAGGCTCCGGCCGCCCCGAGCGGCCGGAGAACCGGCAGACATAGGAGATAGACGTGATTCAGCAGGAGTCGCGACTGCGCGTCGCCGACAACACGGGTGCCCGGGAGATCCTGTGCATCCGGGTGCTCGGTGGCTCCGGTCGGCGCTACGCGAGCATCGGCGACGTCATCGTGGCGACCGTCAAGGACGCGATCCCCGGTGCCGGCGTGAAGAAGGGCGACGTCGTCAAGGCCGTCGTCGTTCGGACCGCCAAGGAGAAGCGGCGGCCGGACGGGTCGTACATCCGCTTCGACGAGAACGCCGCCGTCATCATCAAGGACGGCGGGGACCCGCGCGGTACCCGCATCTTCGGCCCGGTGGGCCGGGAGCTGCGGGACAAGCGGTTCATGAAGATCATCTCTCTCGCGCCGGAGGTGTTGTGACCGTGAAGGTCAAGAAGGGCGACACGGTCGTCGTCATCGCCGGCAAGGACAAGGGTGCCAAGGGCAAGGTCATCGCGGCCTACCCGCGGCAGGACAAGGTCCTGGTCGAGGGCGTGAACCGGGTCAAGAAGCACACCCGCATCAGCACCACCCAGCGTGGCGCCAAGACCGGTGGCATCGTCACCCAGGAGGCCCCGATCCACGTCTCGAACGTGATGGTCCTGGACTCCGACGGCAAGCCGACCCGCGTCGGCTACCGGATCGACGACAACGGCCAGAAGGTCCGCATCGCGCGTAGCACCGGTAAGGACCTCTGATGACCACGGCTACCGAAACCAAGACCCTGCCGCGCCTCAAGGAGCGGTACCGCAACGAGATCGTGGGCGAGCTGCAGAAGCAGTTCGAGTTCGCCAACCCGATGCAGGTGCCGCGGCTGGTCAAGATCGTCGTCAACATGGGTGTCGGCGAGGCCGCTCGCGACGCCAAGCTGATCGACGGGGCCGTCCGCGACCTGGCCACCATCACCGGCCAGAAGCCGCAGGTCCGGCGGGCCACCAAGTCCATCGCGCAGTTCAAGCTCCGCGAGGGCATGCCGATCGGCGCGAAGGTCACCCTGCGCGGCGACCGGATGTGGGAGTTCCTGGACCGGCTGCTCTCGATCGCGCTGCCGCGTATCCGTGACTTCCGCGGCCTGGACGGGCGCAAGCTCGACGGGCACGGCAACTACACGTTCGGCCTGACCGAGCAGTCGGTGTTCCACGAGATCGACCAGGACAAGATCGATCGCCAGCGGGGCATGGACATCACGGTGGTCACGACCGCCACGACCGACGACGAGGGCCGGGCGCTGCTCAAGCTCCTGGGCTTCCCGTTCAAGGAGAACTGAGATGGCCAAGAAGGCGCTGATCCTCAAGGCGGCCGCGAAGCCGAAGTTCTCGGTTCGCGCGTACACCCGCTGCCAGCGGTGCGGGCGTCCGAAGGCGGTCTACCGCAAGTTCGGTCTCTGCCGGGTGTGCATCCGGGAGATGGCCCACCGCGGTGAGCTGCCCGGCGTGTCCAAGGCTTCCTGGTAATAGCCCGGCGCGCTCCGGCGCGTCAGCTGAACTGTCTCTTCGCCGTAGGCCCCGGGCCTGGCCCGGGGAACCCCGGCGAGAAAGGTTGACGAGTTTTCATGACGATGACCGACCCGATCGCAGACATGCTCACGCGTCTGCGTAACGCCAACCAGGCGTACCACGACCGGGTGACGATGCCCTACTCGAAGATCAAGGCGAACATCGCCGAGGTCCTCAAGGCCGAGGGTTACATCGCCACCTGGTCGGTCGAGGAGCCCGAGGAGGGCGCCGTCGGCAAGCGACTGGTCGTCGAGCTGAAGTACGGCCAGAACCGCGAGCGGAGCCTGGCCGGCATCAAGCGCGTGTCCAAGCCCGGTCTCCGGGTGTACGCCAAGTCGGACGGGCTCCCGCGGGTGCTCGGCGGGCTGGGCGTGGCGATCATTTCGACGTCCCAGGGGCTGCTCACCGACCGGCAGGCCCGCAAGCGGAGCGTTGGCGGGGAAGTCCTCGCCTTCGTCTGGTAACGGGAGACAGGTAGAAATGTCGCGTATTGGACGTAAGTCGATCCCGGTGCCTGCCGGCGTCGACATCACGATCGACGGCCGGACCGTCAAGGTCAAGGGCCCCAAGGGCGAACTGAGCCACGTGCTGGCCGAGCCGATCACGGCGGAGCGGGGCGAGGACGGCGAGCTGCACGTCAACCGGCCCAACGACGAGCGCAAGGCCAAGGAGCTGCACGGCCTGAGCCGTACGCTGGTGGCCAACATGATCGTCGGTGTCACCGAGGGCTACCGCAAGAGCCTGGAGATCGCCGGTACCGGTTACCGCGTGACCGCCAAGGGCAAGGACCTCGAGTTCGCGCTCGGGTTCTCGCACCCGGTCCTGGTGCCGGCGCCGGAGGGCATCACCTTCACGGTCGAGAAGCCGACGCTGTTCCACGTGGCCGGCATCGACAAGCAGCAGGTCGGCGAGGTCGCCGCCAACATCCGGAAGATCCGTCCGCCGGAGCCCTACAAGGGCAAGGGCGTGAAGTACCAGGGCGAGGTCATCCGCCGCAAGGCTGGAAAGGCAGGTAAGAAGTGAGCGCCACGCTGCTCAAGCGCCGCCGCGGCGTCGCCGCCAAGCGTGCCGTCGGGCGTGCGCGTCGGCACTTCCGGGTCCGCAAGAACGTCAGCGGCACCGCCGAGCGTCCCCGCCTGGTCGTCACCCGCTCCCTGCGGCACATGGTGGCCCAGGTCGTCGACGACACCAAGGGTCACACCCTGGCGTCGGCCTCGACCATGGACGCCTCGCTGCGCGGCGCCGAGGGCGACAAGAGCGCCCTGGCCGGCAAGGTCGGCGCCCTGCTCGCCGAGCGCGCCAAGGCCGCCGGCGTCTCGAAGGTCGTCTTCGACCGCGGTGGCAACCGGTACGCGGGGCGTGTCGCCGCGCTTGCCGACGCCGCCCGCGAAGCCGGGCTCGAGTTCTAGAAACCCCGTCACGAGAGAGAAGGAAGGCTGCTGATGCCAGGTCAACAGCGCCGTGGCGGCGGGTCCGGTGGCAACGAGGGTGGTCGCCGCGACAACCGCCGTGAGGGCGGCCGCGGAAACGCGCCCGTCGAGAAGACCCCGCACCTCGAGCGGGTCGTCGCGATCAACCGCGTCGCCAAGGTCGTGAAGGGTGGTCGTCGCTTCAGCTTCACCGCCCTGGTGATCGTGGGCGACGGCGACGGCACCGTCGGTGTGGGCTACGGAAAGGCCAAGGAGGTGCCCGCGGCGATCGCCAAGGGTGTCGAGGAGGCCAAGAAGCACTTCTTCAAGGTGCCGCGCATCGGCGCCTCGATCCCGCACCCGGTGCAGGGCGAGGACGCGGCCGGTGTGGTGCTGCTCAAGCCGGCCTCCGCCGGTACGGGCGTCATCGCCGGTGGCCCGGTGCGTGCCGTGCTGGAGTGCGCGGGCATCCACGACGTGCTCTCCAAGAGCCTCGGCTCGTCCAACCCGATCAACATCGTGCACGCCACGGTGGCGGCCCTGAAGGGGCTCGAGTCCCCGGAGCAGGTCGCGGCCCGTCGTGGTCTGCCGGTCGAGGACGTCGCGCCGGCCGCCATGCTGGCGTCACGGGCGGGGGTGGCGTCCTGATGGCACGCCTGAAGGTCACCCAGGTCCGGTCCGAGATCGGGACCAAGAAGAACCAGCGTGACTCGCTGCGTTCCCTCGGTCTCAAGCGGATCAACGACGTGGTGGTCAAGGAGGACCGGCCGGAGATCCGCGGCATGATCTTCACGGTCAACCACCTCGTGAAGGTCGAGGAGGTCGAGTAATGACGATCAAGGTGCACCACCTGCGTCCGGCTCCCGGCGCCAAGACCGACAAGACCCGTGTGGGTCGCGGTGAGGGCTCGAAGGGCAAGACGGCCGGTCGCGGTACCAAGGGTTCCAAGGCCCGCAAGAACATCTCGCCGGCGTTCGAGGGTGGGCAGATGCCCATCCACATGCGCCTGCCGAAGATGAAGGGCTTCAAGAACAAGTTCAAGGTCGTGTTCCAGGTGGTCAACCTGGACCGGCTGGCCGAGCTGTTCCCGAACGGCGGCCAGGTCGGCCCGGTCGAGCTGGTCGAGGCCGGTGCGGTCCGCAAGGGCCACCCGGTCAAGGTGCTCGGCACCGGCGACCTCGGCGGCGTGTCCCTCCAGGTGTCGGCGCACGCGTTCAGCGCGTCGGCCAAGGAGAAGATCACCGCCGCCGGTGGCTCGGTCACCGAGCTGTAAGACGATGTTCATGGCGCCCGCTCAGTTGTTCGCAACTGGGCGGGCGCCATGGTCTACCGGCGACGTGTGCGCCGGGTAACATCGGATTCGGTTTATGTAGCCGGGCACATCTGCCCGGACCGGGACCGGGCTGTTAGAGTCCGTTCCCAGCCATGGATTCCGGACACTCCGTCCGGCACCACACCCCGCCCCGCCAGGGACTCGTTCACCGGCGGCCCGCGTCGCGCAGGAGGAAGAAGTTGCTGTCCGCCTTTCTCAGTGCGTTCCGTACGCCTGACCTGCGCAAGAAGCTGCTGTTCACAGTAGGCATCATCGCGGTCTACCGGCTGGGCGCCACGCTGCCCAGCCCGGGCGTCTCGTACGGCAACGTGCAGAAGTGCCTCGACACGATCCAGGGTGGCAGCACCGGTGTGCTCAACCTGCTGGATCTCTTCTCCGGTGGCGCGCTGCTCCAGCTCTCGGTCTTCGCGCTGGGCATCATGCCCTACATCACCGCGTCGATCATCCTGCAGCTGCTGACGGTGGTGATCCCGCGCCTGGAGCAGCTCCGCAAGGAGGGCCAGGCCGGACAGGCCAAGATCACGCAGTACACCCGCTACCTGACGCTGGGCCTGGGCATCCTCCAGTCCTCGGCGTTCGTGGCGCTGGCCCGCTCCGGGCAGCTGTTCAACAACCAGTGCGACCAGTTCCCGATCGTGCCCCAGGGCACCGGCATCCCGGACTGGCTGACCCTGACGATCCTGGTCATGACGATGACCGCCGGCACCGGCGTGGTGATGTGGCTCGGTGAGCTGATCACCGACCGGGGCGTCGGCAACGGCATGTCCGTGCTGATCTTCACCTCGATCGCGGCCCGGCTCCCCAGCGAGGGCTGGAAGATCAAGACCACAAAGGGCTGGGGGATGTTCCTCCTCGTCATCGCCCTGGTGCTGCTGGTCATCACCGCTGTCACCTTCATCGAGCAGGCGCAGCGCCGCATCCCGGTGCAGTACGCCAAGCGCATGATCGGCCGGCGGATGTACGGCGGGACGTCGACCTACATCCCGCTGAAGGTGAACCAGGCGGGTGTCATCCCGGTCATCTTCGCCTCGTCGCTGCTCTACCTGCCGCAGCTCGCGCTCCAGTTCTTCGATCAGAACGACCCGGGCAAGGTCCAGGCGTGGATCCAGAACCACATCGTGAAGGCGAGCGCGCCGGAGCACATCGCGATCTACTTCCTGCTGATCATCTTCTTCACGTACTTCTACGTGTCGATCACGTTCAACCCGACCGAGGTCGCGGACAACATGAAGAAGTACGGCGGCTTCGTGCCGGGCATCCGCCCCGGCAAGCCGACCGCCGAGTACCTCGACTTCATCCTCAGCCGGATCACCCTGCCGGGCGCGCTCTACCTGGGCATCGTCGCGATCCTGCCGAACTTCTTCTTCATCTGGCTCGACAACCAGCAGTTCCAGAACTTTCCGTTCGGCGGCACCGCTGTGCTCATCATGGTCGGCGTCGGTCTGGAGACCGTGAAGCAGATCGAGAGCCAACTCATGCAGCGGAACTACGAAGGGTTCCTGCGGTAGATGCGACTCGTTCTGGTTGGTCCGCCGGGCGCGGGCAAGGGCACACAGGCGGAGTTCGTCGCCGCGCACCTCTCGGTGCCGAAGATCTCGACCGGTGACATCTTCCGGGCGAACGTCTCCCAGGGCACGCCGCTGGGGGTCGAGGCCAAGCGATACATGGACGCCGGCAAGCTGGTCCCGGACGAGGTCACCATCAACATGGTGCGGGACCGGCTCGCCGAGCCGGACGCGAGCGAGGGCTTCCTCCTCGACGGCTTCCCGCGGACCACTCCGCAGGCCGCCGCGCTGGACAAGCTCCTCGCCGACCTCGGCACCGCGCTGGACCTGGTGCTGGAGCTCGTCGTCGACGACGACGAGGTGATCCGGCGGCTGTCCGGCCGGCGCACCTGCCGCGGCTGCGGCAAGATCTGGCACGTCGAGTTCGACTCGCCGAGCCGGGAGGGCGTCTGCGACCGCTGCGGCGCCGAGCTGTTCCAGCGCGACGACGACAAGCCGGAGACCATCGCCGCCCGGCTGCGGGAGTACGCCGAGAAGACCGCGCCGCTCGTGGACTACTACGGCGCCCAGGGCAAGCTGGTCGGCATCGACGCGACCGGCCCGGTGGAGGACGTCACCGTCCGCGCCATCGACGCGCTGCGCTCGTACGGCGGCTGAGGTCCCACCCGCCATCCGGCGGATAGAGTGCGAACAGCGGGGTACGTGCGACGTGCCCCGCTGCTCCGCGTACGCGTGACGAAAGGTAACCACCACCATGCGCCGTCCCCAGCTGGACATCCAGCTGAAGACCCCCGAGCAGATCGAGCTGATGCGGGCCGCCGGTCTCGTCGTCGCCCGTGCCCTGCGCCGGATGCGGGAGGCGGTGGCGCCGGGCGTGTCGACGGCCGACCTGGACGCGATCGCCGAGTCGACCATCCGCGAGGCGGGCGCCGTGCCGTCGTTCAAGGGCTACCACGGCTTCCCGGCGTCGATCTGCTCGTCGGTCAACCGGCAGGTGGTGCACGCCATCCCGTCGGCCGAGCAGGTGCTGCGCGAGGGCGACCTGATCTCCATCGACTGCGGCGCGGTGCTGGACGGCTGGCACGGCGACGCGGCGGTCACGGTGCCGGTCGGCGAGGTCGACCCGGCGCTGCTGAGGATGACGGCGGTGGCCGAGGACGCCATGTGGGCCGGGATCGCCGCCGCGGCGCGCGGGGCGGCCTCCGGCAAGGGCCGGCTCACCGACATCTCGCACGCGGTCGAGACGGCGGTCCGCAAGGGCGGCCGGTACGGCATCGTCGACGGCTACGGCGGTCACGGCATCGGCACCGAGATGCACCAGGACCCGCACGTGCTCAACCACGGGCGTCCCGGCAAGGGGCCGCGCCTGGTGCCGGGCCTGGCGCTCGCCATCGAGCCGATGATCACGATGGGCTCGCCGCGTACGGTCGAGCTGTCCGACGGCTGGACCGTGGTGACCCGGGACGGGTCGATGGCGGTGCACGTCGAGCACTCGATGGCGCTGCTGGACGACGGCGTGTGGGTGCTGACCGCCGAGGACGGCGGACGGGCCCGTCTGGGCGACCTGGTGACCAAGCGGCAGACGTCGGTGGACTCCCCGGCCTGATCGAAGCCCTCGGCGGTGCCGGATGACCGGCCACGCCGTGCCGGGCTGGCGATCGGGTGACATGCTTGCTCCCATGGAGGAGCGCAACCGCATGCGGGCGGCCGACGCGGACCGTGACGCCACCGCGGAGCGACTCCGGGCGGCGTTGAACGAGGGCCGGCTCGACCTGCACGAGTACGACGACCGGCTGCGCCGGGCGTACGGGTCGAAGACCTACGGCGAGCTGGACGAGCTGCTGACCGACCTGCCCGGCACCGGACCGGCCGGGCGCCCCCTGCCGGCGCCTCGCGCGGCCGGGGAGGGCGGGGTGGCGGTCCCGGGCCCCGCGGCCGTGAGCGGGGCGCGCAGCGCCTGGCTGCTGGCGGTCTGGGGCCCCTGGCTGAAGGTGGCCCTGATCCTCACCGCGATCTGGTTCGTCTCGCAGCTGGGTGAGGGCGAGTTCGAGTTCGACGACTACTGGCCGCTCTGGGTGCTCGGCCCGTGGGGCGCTGTGGTGCTCTACCAGACGATCCAGGGGCTGGCGTCCGGCGCGCCGGAGAAGGACGCCGAGCGCCGGCGACGCAAGCAGGTCGAGCGGGAGGCGCGCCGCCAGGCGAAGCGCGAGCTGCCGGAGACGTGACCTGCGTCATATCCGAGCCGTCCGGGTGACTGTCGCACCGGTCGGTTTGGCGAGCACGTGCGGGTCGGCGTACACTTTCTGATCGGCGCACAGCGTCCACTCCGCCATGCCCACCCTGCGCTTCGGTGGGAGTCGGAGCCGCGGCTGGCGCGGGTTTCCTGATCTTGGTCAGTTCACCCGTGTAAGACGTTGTGGGCCGTCCGGAGTAACCGACGTCAGGACAGCGGAGGACATGCCGAAAAAAGACGGAGCAATCGAGATCGAGGGTCGGGTCATCGAGCCCCTGCCGAACGCCATGTTCCGGGTGGAGCTCGCGAACGGCCACAAGGTGCTCGCTCACATCAGCGGCAAGATGCGCCAGCACTACATCCGCATCCTGCCGGAGGACCGGGTCGTCGTCGAACTCTCGCCGTACGACCTGACCCGCGGGCGCATCGTCTACCGCTACAAGTAAGCCTGACGGCGGCCGGGAGACCCGTGTCCGTCTTCGACGTCCGGATCGCGCACCGCCGCGGCTCCGGGCCAGATGGGAAGTAAGGCAACCGTGAAGGTCAAGCCGAGCGTCAAGAGGATCTGCAACAAGTGCCGGGTGATCCGCCGGCACGGCCGGGTCATGGTCATCTGCACCGACCCGCGCCACAAGCAGCGCCAGGGCTGACGCCCCACACATCACCAGCTCGTCCCAGCCGCGGTCGGGTGCGCAGCGCGTACCCCCTCGTGGTTGACCCCCGGTCGGAGGCCGGGGCCCGCTCGGGCAGCGACCGATCCCGGTCGCCGGCGTTCTTGACGCCGGAAGGACAGGGACGGCCGGTAGCGGGGTGGGACGGGTCCACACCTCCGCCACAACATCACGAGGAGTACGCCCGCACATGGCACGTCTAGTCGGCGTGGATCTCCCCCGCGAGAAGCGGATGGAGATCGCGCTCACCTACATCTTCGGGGTCGGTCGCACCCGCGCCCTGGAGACGCTCGCCGCGACCGGCATCTCGCCGGACAAGCGCGTTCGGGACCTCACGGACGAGGAGCTCGTCGAGCTCCGGAACCACATCGAGGGCAACTACAAGGTTGAAGGCGACCTGCGCCGCGAGGTCGCCGCTGACATCCGCCGCAAGGTCGAGATCGGCTGCTACGCCGGTATCCGGCACCGCCGCGGTCTGCCCGTGCGTGGCCAGCGCACCAAGACCAACGCGCGGACCCGGAAGGGCCCGAAGCGGACCGTGGCCGGCAAGAAGAAGCCCGGCAAGAAGTAACTAGGAGCGCACAGACTTATGCCACCGAAGGCTCGTGCCGGAGCCGCCGTCAAGAAGGTCCGGCGCAAGGAACGCAAGAACGTCGCCCACGGGCAGGCGCACATCAAGAGCACCTTCAACAACACCATCGTGTCCATCACGGACCCGACCGGTGCGGTCATCTCCTGGGCCTCCTCCGGCCAGGTCGGCTTCAAGGGCTCCCGCAAGTCGACTCCGTTCGCCGCGCAGCTCGCCGCCGAGGCCGCCGCGCGCCGCGCGATGGAGCACGGCATGCGCAAGGTCGACGTGTTCGTCAAGGGCCCCGGCTCCGGCCGGGAGACCGCCATCCGTTCGCTGCAGGCAGTGGGCCTCGAGGTCGGGCAGATCTCCGACGTCACGCCGCAGCCGCACAACGGGTGCCGTCCGCCGAAGCGTCGCCGGGTCTGAGAGGTTAGAGAGAGATGGCTCGTTACACCGGTGCTGACTGCCGCCGTTGCCGGCGGGAGAAGATGAAGCTGTTCCTCAAGGGCAGCAAGTGCGATGGTCCGAAGTGCCCGTTCGAGTCCCGGCCGTTCCCGCCCGGGCAGCACGGCCGCGGCCGCACGAAGGAGACGGAGTACCTGCTCCAGCTCCGTGAGAAGCAGAAGGCCCGTCGTGTCTACGGCGTGCTGGAGAAGCAGTTCCGCGGCTACTACGAAGAGGCCGTGAGCAAGGAAGCCAAGACCGGTGAGGTCCTGCTGCAGATCCTCGAGTCGCGGCTGGACAACGTGGTCTACCGGGCCGGCTACGCCAAGTCCCGGGACATGGCCCGTCAGCTGGTCAAGCACGGCCACTTCACGGTGAACGGCAAGAAGGTCGACATCCCGTCGTACCGCGTCAAGGAGCACGACATCGTCGAGGTGCGTGCCAAGAGCAAGGAGCTCACCCCGTTCCTCGTGGCGCAGGGTGAGGCCGGCTCGCGGACCGTTCCGGCGTGGCTGGAGGCGATCCCGAGCCAGCTGAAGATCCTCGTGCACTCGCTCCCGGCCCGCCAGGTGATCGACACCCAGGTCCAGGAGCAGCTGATCGTCGAGCTCTACTCCAAGTAAGGGCTCGTTGCGGTGGCCCGTCCTCCGGGGCGGGCCACCGGAACAGTTGTGTCGTGGGCGTCAAATAGCGGGCGCCCCGGAAGAGAAGAGAAAAGATGCTCATCAGCCAGCGACCGTCTCTCTCCGAAGAGTCGATCAACGAGACCCGCTCCCGGTTCACCATCGAGCCGCTGGAGCCCGGCTTCGGCTACACGCTGGGCAACTCGCTGCGGCGTACGCTGCTGTCCTCGATCCCGGGTGCGGCGGTCACCTCGATCAAGATCGACGGTGTGCTGCACGAGTTCACCACGATCCCCGGTGTCAAGGAGGACGTGGTCGAGCTCGTCATGAACATCAAGGAGCTGTGCGTCAGCTCCGAGCACGACGAGCCGGTCAGCATGTACCTGCGCAAGCAGGGCCCGGGCGACGTGACCGCCGGTGACATCCAGCCCCCGGCCGGTGTCTCGGTGCACAACCCGGACCTGAAGCTCGCCACCCTCAACGGCAAGGGCCGGCTCGACATGGAGCTGACCGTCGAGCGGGGTCGCGGCTACGTCACGGCGGCGCAGAACAAGCAGGCGGGCGCCGAGATCGGCCGGATCCCGGTCGACTCGATCTACTCGCCGGTGCTCAAGGTGACGTACCGGGTCGAGGCGACCCGTGTCGAGCAGCGGACCGACTTCGACCGGCTCATCATCGACGTCGAGACCAAGCCGTCGATGGGCCCGCGTACCGCGCTCGCCTCGGCCGGCTCGACGCTGGTGGAGCTGTTCGGGCTGGCCCGGGAGCTGGACGAGACCGCCGAGGGCATCGACATCGGGCCGTCCCCGCAGGACGCCCAGCTGGCGGCGGACCTGGCCCTGCCGATCGAGGAGCTGGACCTCACCGTCCGCTCCTACAACTGCCTCAAGCGCGAGGGCATCAACTCCGTTGGTGAGCTCATCGGGCGTACCGAGGCCGACCTCCTCGACATCCGCAACTTCGGTCAGAAGTCGATCGACGAGGTCAAGATGAAGCTCGCCGGGATGGGCCTGGGGCTGAAGGACTCGGCTCCGAACTTCGACCCGGCGCACGTCGTGGACGCCTTCGGCGAGGCGGACTACGACACCGACGACTACCGCGAGACCGAGCAGCTCTAGTCCGCGCTGCCGCCATACCTGAGGAGCACCAAGCATGCCCACGCCCACCAAGGGCCCCCGCCTCGGCGGCAGCCCCGCGCACGAGCGGCTGATGCTGGCCAACCTGGCCACCGCGCTGTTCCAGCACGGCAAGATCCAGACCACCGAGACGAAGGCCCGGCGGCTGCGTCCGCTGGCCGAGCAGCTCATCACCAAGGCCAAGCGCGGCGACCTCGCCTCGCGCCGCCGGGTGCTGGGCGTCGTCAAGGACAAGGACGTGGTCTACGCCCTGTTCGACCAGATCGCGCCCCGGTACGCCAACCGCAACGGTGGCTACACCCGGATCGTGAAGACCGGTCCGCGCAAGGGTGACGCCGCTCCGATGGCGATCATCGAGCTGGTGGAGGAGCTTCAGGTCGCCGAGCCGAAGGCGAACAAGAAGACCGCCGCCCGCAAGGCCGCGCAGCAGGACAAGGTCGAGGCCCTGGCCCCGGCCGAGGAGACCCCGCGCTCCAGCGCCGGTGACCAGGACGCCGAGGCGCCGGTCTCCGCGTCGGGTGACACCGCCGCCGCCCGTGAGGACAGCGACGAGGCCACCGAGAACGACAAGGCCTGACATCAGGCTCGACCGGGCCCGGCATCCCCTCGGGGGTGCCGGGCCCGTCGCCGTCGACAGGAGGTACGAGGTGGACGAGCGGACCCGGCTGCGGCTGGACGTCTCGTACGACGGCACCGACTTCTCCGGCTGGGCGCCCCAGCCGACCCGGCGCACCGTGGCCGGCGTACTCATGCAGACGCTGGACCTGGTGCTCGGCGCGGGCACGGCGACCGGCCTGACGGTGGCCGGGCGTACCGACGCCGGGGTGCACGCCACCGGCCAGGTCTGCCACCTCGACCTGCCGACTCCCGTGTGGCGGGAGCACGAGGGCCGGCTGCTGCGCCGGCTGGCCCGGCTCCTGCCGCCTGATGCCCGGGTACGCGCGATGACCGAGGTGCCCGCCGACTTCGACGCCCGGTTCTCGGCCACGTTCCGGCGTTACGAATACCGGGTCACCGACGCCCCGTGGGGTGCCGAGCCGCTGCGCCGCCGGGACACCCTGGCCTGGCCCAAGCCGCTGGACCTGGCGGCCCTGAACGCCGCCGCCGCAGGGCTGGTGGGCGAGCACGACTTCGCCGCGTACTGCCGGCGCAAGGAGAACGCCACCACGCTGCGCGAGGTGACCCGGCTGGACTGGCGGCGCGACCCGGACGGGATCCTTGTCGCCACCGTGCAGGCCGACGCGTTCTGCCAGAACATGGTGCGCAGCCTGGTCGGGGCGATGCTGGTGGCCGGCGACGGGCGGCGGCCGGTCCAGTGGCCGGCCGGCCTGCTGACCCGGCGTGAGCGCTCCAGCGAGGTGACAGTTGCGCCGGCGCACGGCCTCGCCCTGGTCGCTGTGGGCTACCCGGCCGACCCGGCCGAGTACGCCCGCCGGGCCGAGGCGACCCGCCGGTTGCGGGTGCCGGTGGCCGAGGGCTGAGCCCGGCTCAGTCCGTGCCCCGCTGACCGGCGCTGTCCCCGGCCGATTCGGCGTCGGGCTGCCCGGCCGTTCCGGCCGCTGCGCGACGGTCCAGCACACCCCGGTTGAGGTGCAGCTCGACCATGTCGTACATGATCTCGCGGGCGGTCGCGTCGTCGCTCGGGATGCGTTCCCCGTCGGCGCGGGTGACCAGGCAGAAGGCGACGTAGTGTCCGCGTACCTGCCAGGCGACCCGGGCCGCGGCCTTCTCCACCGCCTCGGTGTCGTCGCCGGCCGCCATGCCACGGAACCGTCCCTGGCGCGCGTCGAGCAGCGGCCGGATGCGGTCGCGTACGCGCTGGGCGGTGGCCACGTCGGTGAGGTTGAACAGACCGGCGGTGATCAGGTGGTCGCCGTCGGGGGAGCGGAGCGTGCCCCGCACGACCTGGTTGCAGCCGAGCCGGACCAGCAGGTCGGCGATCTCGCCGGTGGCCGCTACCTGGCACTTCGTGCTGGCCTGGGTCTTCAGCACCCGGTACGCGGGCTTCCCGTCGGTGACCACCAGATCCTTTGCCGGGAAGACCTCCTTGGCGGTGAGTGACGCCTGGTCGGTGTCCCGGGAGTCCAGGTCGGTGCCGCCGGACGGGGTGCTGGACTCGGTCGGCTGCGGGGTCGGCTGGCCGGCCGGGGGTGTGGCGGTGCGTTCGTCGAGCAGGGCCGCGACGGCGAGCCCGGTGAGCGAGAGCAGCAGCAGGACGGCGGCGCCGCCGACGAGTGTCTGCCAGAACCGGCCGCCGCGGCGTTCGGCGCGCCGGGTCCGGGGCAGCTCGGAGACGTCGGCGGCGCGCGTGGTGGGGCTGGCCGGGATCGGCACCGTGGGCCGGTTCACCGCCGCCGGTACGGGCGCGGGCATGGGCGGCGCGGGCTGCGGCACCGGGGACGGCTCCCGTGGTGGCGCGGGCCGTCCGGGGGTGGGTGCGGGGGCCGGTGGCGCGGGCATCGGGGCGCGGGCGTCGTCCGCCACCGCCTGCCCGCCGGGGTCGGCCTGCTCCGGCGCGCCGGCCGGCGGCAGCGCCGGTTGCGGGCGCGGCGGTGGGGGCAGTGACGGCGTGGGGAAGCGGGAGCGTGACGGACCCGCGGGCGGCGGCGTCGTGGCTGCGGGCCCGTTCGGGGCCGACCCGGGCTTCGGGTACTCCAGGAAGGCGTCCTCATCGGACTCGTACCGGTACACCATGTGGCATAGAGTAGGGCTGATTGTCCCTTTCAGGGGTAATATCGGGAAATTCTGGCGGAGTGGCGTCCGGCTCCGCCCGTGACACCGTCGCCGGAACCGCCCCGGCCCGGTGCGAGAATGCCTGCGTGACCGGCGACCACTACTTCACCGCTGAACCCTCGACCCCGGCCCGCCCGCGCGAGGTCGAGTTCACCGTCGCCGGGCGCGACTACACACTCGGCTCGGCCGGTGGCGTCTTCTCCGCCGACCGGCTCGACCCGGGCACCGCCGTGCTGCTGCGCAAGGCCGACCTGCCGGCCGCCGACGTCACCGGCGCGCTGCTCGACATCGGCTGCGGCTTCGGCCCGATCACCTGCGTCCTCGCCACTGTCGCGCCGAAGGCCACCGTCTGGGCCGTGGACGTCAACGAGCGCGCCCGCGCCCTCACCACCGACAACGCGGCGAGGGTCGGCGCCGCCGACCGGGTACGCGCCGTCGCGCCCGACGAACTGCCGGACGACGTCACCTTCGCCCAGATCTGGTCCAACCCGCCGATCCACATCGGCAAACCGGAACTGCACGGCCTGCTGCTGCGCTGGCTGCCCCGGCTCGCCCCGGACGGCGTGGCCTGGCTGGTCGTCGCCCGGCACCTCGGCGGCGACTCGCTGCACCGCTGGCTGGTCGAGCAGGGCTGGTCCGTCGAGCGGCACGCCAGCCAGAAGGGCTACCGGGTGCTGCGGGTCACCCGGTAATCCGGTGTCGTCCACCGACCCGGCTCGGGCAGGATGCCCGCGTGGGATACGTGGACGTGGCAGGAGTGAGGCACATCCTCCCGGACGGGCGTGAGCTGTTCAGCGACGTGTCGTTCCGGGTCGGCGAGGGTGCCAAGGTGGCGCTGGTCGGCCCGAACGGCGCCGGCAAGACCACGCTGCTGCGGATGGTCGCCGGTGACCTGCCGGTGAAGACCGGCGCGATCGCCCGCTCCGGTGGGCTGGGCGTGATGCGGCAGTTCATCGGCATGATCGGCGACGAGTCCACGCTCGCCGACCTCGCCCTGTCGCTGGCGCCGCCGGCGCTGCGCGACGCCGGGCGGCGGCTCGCCGAGACCGAGGCGGCCATGCGGGCGGCCGAGGTCCGCGGCAAGTACAGCTCCGCCGCCGCCAAGACCCAGCTCGCGTACGCCGAGGCGCTGGCCGCCTGGGGCGAGACCGGCGGGTACGACGCGGAGGTTCTCTTCGACACGGTCGCCACCATCGTGCTCGACCTGCCGTGGGACAGCGCCCGGGAACGGCCGGTCCGCACGCTCTCCGGCGGCCAGCAGAAACGCTTCGCGCTGGAACTGCTGCTGCGCGGCCCCGACGAGGTGCTGCTGCTCGACGAGCCGGACAACTTCCTCGACGTACCGGGCAAACGCTGGCTGGAGGCGCGCCTGCGCGAGTCGGGCAAGTCCGTGCTCTACGTCTCGCACGACCGGGAACTGCTGGCGCAGACCGCCGACCGCGTCGTCGCGGTGGAGGGCGGCAGCGCCTGGGTGCACCCGGGCGGCTTCGCGAGCTGGCACTCCGCGCGGGTAGCCCGGCACGCCCGCCTCGACGAGCTGCGCAAACGCTGGGACGAGGAACACCAGAAGCTGCGCGAGCTGATGCTGATGTACAAGCAGAAGGCCGCCTACAACGACGGGATGGCGTCCCGCTACCAGGCCGCGCAGACCCGGTTGCGTAAGTTCGAGGAGGCCGGGCCGCCGCCCGTACCCCCGAAGGACCAGGACATCCGGATGCGCCTGACCGGCGGGCGGACCGGCAAGCGCGCGGTGATCGCCGAGCAGTTGGAGCTGGACGGCCTGACGTACCCGTTCGACCTGGAACTCTGGTACGGCGACCGGGTCGCGGTGCTCGGCGCGAACGGCACCGGCAAGTCGCACTTCCTGCGCCTGCTGGCCCGCGGCGGCACCGACCCGGAACCGGGCAACACCCCCGTCGACGGCGCCGGCGCGCTCGCACCTGTCGCGCACGGCGGCGTGGTCCGGCTCGGCGCGCGGGTCCGGCCCGGGCACTTCTCGCAGACCCACGACCGGCCGGAGCTGATGGCGAAGACGCTCGTCGAGGTGCTGTGGCGCGGCGACGACCACCGCGCCGGCATGGACCGGCACGCGGCGATGGCGGCGCTGTCCCGGTACGAGCTCGCCGGTCAGGGCGACCAGCGGTTCGGCACGCTCTCCGGTGGGCAGCAGGCCCGCTTTCTGGTGCTGCTGCTGGAGCTGTCCGGGGCGACGCTGCTGCTGCTCGACGAGCCCACCGACAACCTCGACCTGGCCTCGGCCGAGGCGCTGGAGGCCGGGCTGACCGCGTTCGAGGGGACTGTGGTCGCTGTGACACACGACAGGTGGTTCACCCGTACCTTCGACCGGTTCGTGCTGTTCCGGGGCGACGGCGACGTGGTGGAGACGCCGGAGCCGGTCTGGGACGTGGGGTGATGATCGACCAGGAGCTGGCCGACCGGCTGTGCGCGGTGGACGGTGTGGTCGCGGTGGCGCTCGGCGGCAGCCGCGCCCGCGGCGACCACCGGCCCGACTCCGACTGGGACCTGGGCCTCTACTACCGGGGTACGCCGGACCTAGCCGGGCTGCGCGCGGTGGCCGCCTCGATCGCCGACGGGCCGGTGGACCTCACCGCACCGGGCGGCTGGGGACCGTGGGTCGACGGGGGCGGCTGGCTGCGTGTCGGCGGCGTCGCGGTGGACTGGATCTACCGCGACCTGGACCGGGTGCACCGGGTGTGGGCGGACTGCCGGGCCGGCCGCTACACGGTCGAGGCGCAGGCCGGGCACCCGCTCGGCTTCTACTCGCACGCATACGCCGGGGAGGTGGCGCTCGGGCGGGTGCTCGGCGACCCGACCGGTGAGCTGACCGCGCTGCGGGCCGAGACCGTCGACTACCCGCCCGCGCTCGGCGACGCGCTGGTCGCCGTCGGCTGGGAGACCGGTCTGCTGCTCGACGGCGCGGCGAAGGGCGCGGCAGGGGGCGACGCCGGCTACGTGGCGGGCTGCCTGTTCCGAGTGGTCGGCGTGCTGGTCCACGCGCTGCACGGCCGCGCCGGACGGTGGCTCGTCAACGAGAAGGGCATGATCGCCTCCGCCGGGCGCCTGCCCGGTGCGCCGCCGGACTTCGCCGAGCGGACGCAGGCGCTGCTGGGCGCGGTGGGGCGTACCCCGTCCGAACTGGCGGCGACGATCGCCGTCGCCCGGACGCTGGCCGCCGAGGTGTTGCCGCTGCCCGGATGACACCCGGGCAGCGGGCATAGGGTGGATCTCGTGAGTGAGATGACCTATCGCCGGCTGGGCGACTCCGGGCTCGTGGTGTCAGTGGTCGGTGTCGGCTGCAACAACTTCGGCCGCAAACTCGACCTCGACGGCACCCGGGCGGTGGTGGACGCCGCGCTCGACGCCGGGATCAACTTCTTCGACACCGCCGACATCTACGGCGAGCCGCAGGGCGCCTCCGAGGAACTGCTCGGCCAGGCGCTCAAGGGCCGCCGCGACGACGTGGTGGTGGCCACCAAGTTCGGCATGGACATGAACGGCGCGAACGGGCCGGACCACGGTGCCCGGGGCGCCCGCCGCTACATCGCCCGCGCGGTCGAGGCGTCGCTGCGCCGGCTCGGCACCGACCACATCGACCTGTACCAGATGCACGAGCCCGACCCGGGCACCCCGATCGACGAGACGCTCGCCGCGCTGGACGACCTGGTTACCGCCGGCAAGGTGCGCTACCTCGGCAACTCCAACTTCGCCGGCTGGCAGATCGCCGACGCCGACTGGACCGCATCGTCGCAGGGGCGTACCCGGTTCATCTCCGCGCAGAACCACTACTCGCTGGTGGAGCGCGGGGTGGAGGACGAGGTGATCCCCGCCTGCGAGCGGTTCGGCCTCGGCATGCTGCCGTTCTTCCCGCTCGCCAACGGGCTGCTCACCGGCAAGTACAAGCGCGGCGAGGCGCCCCCGGCGGGCAGCCGCCTGGCCGGTGGCGGCCGGTACGCCGAACGGCTGGCCGCCGCGCGCTGGGACGTCATCGAGGCGATCGAGGCGTACGCGGCCGAGCGCGGCGTCACCATGCTCCAGGTGGCCATCGGTGGCCTGGCCGCCCGTCCCGCAGTGACCTCCGTGATCGCCGGCGCCACGACTCCCGCCCAGGTGAGGTCGAACGCCGAGGCCGGGACGTGGCAGCCGTCCGACGAGGACCTGGACGCCCTCGACGCCATCCTCTGACTGTCCGCGCGGTGCAGGCGAGCCCGTCCGCGCGTCAGGCGTGCACTCGTGCGTCCGCCCCTCCCGCGCGTCGGCGTGGCTCGTGCGTCGGGCCTGCGTCTGCCTGGGCTTGCCCGCACGCGGAGGCACCCATGGCGTTCCACCCATCGTCAGCGCTGCCTCTGAGTGGAACGCCATGGGTGTCAAGAGGGCCTTGAGACACCCATGGCGTTCCACTCGTCGCCAGATTCCGCCGCGAGTGGAACGCCATGGGTGTCTGCGGGTGGTCTTCTGACGCCCGTGGTGTCTCGGGCGACCCTGGCGGGTGGCGGGTGGCGGGTGGCGGGCCCGGCTGGGTGGGCGGCGGGCGGCACGGCGGGCCGGGCGGCACGGCGGGTGGCGGGTGGCGTGCGGGCGCGGATCAGTGGTTTGCTGCGGTGGCGCGGCGTTCTGCCAGGGCCTGGCGCACCAGGGCGACTGTGGCGTCGGGGCGGCGTAGCACGTCGTCGGCGGTGAACCGCAGCACCACCCACCCGGCCGCGCGGAGCGCGTTCAGGCGTGCCACGTCCCGCCGGAAGTGCGCCCGCTCGCGGTGGTGGTCGCCGTCGTACTCGACCGCGAGGCGGAGCGCCGGCCAGGCCAGGTCCACCCGGGCCACGAAACGCCCGCCGGCGCGTACCTCGTGCTGAGCGGTGAGCGGGCCGAGGCCGGCGTCGAGCAGGAGCAGTCGCATCCGTGTCTCCATCGGGGACTCGCTCAGCGGCTCGGCCAGCGCCAGCACCTCCCGCAGTAGCGACAGACCTGGCCACCCTGCTCGGGCCGCTGCGAAGTCGCGCAGGCCCGGTAGCCGCACCAGCCGGCGGTGAAGTAGCGCGTCGACGGCGACGAGCGCCTCGACGCGGGTGCCGTGGCGGCCCAGGTCGAACGCGGTGCGCAGCGGGGTGGTGACCGGCAGCCCGCCGACGAGGGTGCGGTCCCGCGCCGCCAGCGGTGACCGGACCACGCGCAACCGCGGATGGGGGCGCAGCCGAGCAGCAGTCGGCAGCACCACGGTCACCGGCGCGTCGCGGGTGAGCACGTCCACGCCGAACAACCAGGCGGCGCTGCGCCCGGCAAGCACGGCATCCGGCGGCAGGCGCAACGACACCGCCTCGCACCACATCCCGTGGTCCCCGGCGCGGTATCCGTCCCGGTGCACGTACACGTCCGGCAGCAGGCGGATCCACGCCGGCCCGCGCAGCATCGTCCAGGTGAGCAGCCCATCGGAGACGGCACTGCTGCCCCGGAACGGCAGGACCGCCAGGCGGCGCGGAACGCGGGCGGGAACGGACATTCGGGCAGCGTGTCGTGATGGGACGGTCACCCGCTGTCCCGGTCCGCCATGTGAACGGTTCCTGGGAAAAACCTCACCCGGGCTTCCGTACGGGCGGGAGGCGTCGTACGGTAGGCCGCAAGTGACCCACGGGAGCCCGGTGCGGACCGGGCTGAGAGGGGGGCTGGGAGCCCCCGACCGTCGAACCTGATCCGGGTAATGCCGGCGCAGGGAGGAGCGTTGCCGTGCTGTCCCTGGGACGACTGCATCTCATCACCGACACCCGGCCGGGGCGTGACCCGCTCGCCGTACTGCGTGCCGCCCTGCCCGTCGCGGGCGTCGACCTCGTCGTGCAGGTGCGCGTGGAGGACGACGCCACCGACCGGGAGGCGTACGAGCTGGCGTGCCGGGTGGCCGAGGCGTGCCGGCCGTACGGAGCACAGTGCCTGGTCAATGACCGGCTGCACGTGGCGCTCGCGGTGGACGCCGCCGGGGGCCACGTCGGCGCGGACGACCTGCCGGTCGCCGCCGCCCGCCGGGTACTCGGCCCGGACGCCGTGCTCGGCGCGACCGCCCGCGAGCCGGCCGGCGCCCGCGCGGCGGTGGATGCGGGCGCGAGCTACCTGGGCGTGGGCCCGTGCCACGCCACCACCACCAAGCCCGGCCTGCCGGATCCGATCGGCCCTGACGGGGTGCGGGCTGTCGCCGAGGCGGTGACCGTGCCGGTGATCGCGATCGGCGGGGTGACCGCCGCGAGCGTGCCGGCGTTGCGGGCGGCCGGGGCGTACGGGGTGGCGGTGGTCGGCGCGCTCAGCCTGGCCGCCGATCCCGCGCACGCCACCGCTGAGCTGCTGCGGGCCCTGACGTGTTAAAAGGGGGCCCTTCCTCTACCGGAGGCGTTAATAGGGGGCCCTTCCTTACCGACGTGGCGGTGGTGGGGGGCGGGCCGATCGGGTGGGCGATCGCGTGGCGGTGCGCGCAGCGCGGACTGCGCGTGGTGGTGCACGACGACCGGCCCGGGTCGGGCGCCTCGTCGGTGGCCGCCGGGATGCTGTCGCCGGTCGCCGAGGCGTACTTCGGTGAGCACGAGCTGACCGCCCTGCTCGTCGAGTCCGCCGCGCGCTGGCCCGGCTTCGCGGCCGAGCTGACCGGGGCGAGCGGCGTCGACCTCGGCTACCGCGCCGAGGGCACGCTCGTCGTCGGGCTCACCGCCGACGACCTGGCCGAGGCGGGGCGGCTGTGGTCGTACCAGCAGGGGTTGGGACTGCCGATCACGCCGTTGCGTCCCTCGGAGCTGCGCGACCGCGAACCGGCGTTGGCGCCGCGCGTGCGCGGCGGCGCTGTCGCGCCCGGCGACCACCAGGTCGACCCGCGGCGGCTGGTCGCCGCGTTGCGCACCGCTGCGGAACGCGCCGGCGTGGAGCTGCACCCGGCCCGCGTCGGCGCGCTGTCCGAGGTGGACGCGAGGTTCACTGTGGTCGCGGCCGGATGCGGCGCGGCGACGCTGACCGGCCTGCCGGTCCGCCCGGTCAAGGGCCAGGTGCTGCGGCTGCGCGCGCCGGGTGGCGGTCCGCCGGGCTTCCGGCACGTGATCCGGGGGTACGCGGACAGCGAGCCGGTCTACCTGGTGCCGCGGGACAGCGGTGAGGTAGTGGTCGGGGCGACTGTGGAGGAGCGCGCGGACACCGCTGTCACCGCCGGTGGCGTGCTGACACTGCTGCGCGCCGCCGCCGAGCTGGTGCCGGAACTCGTCGAGTACGAGCTGGTGGAAGCAGTCGCCGGGCTGCGCCCCGGTACGCCCGACAACGCGCCGATCATCGGGCCGCTGCCCGGGCGGCAGGGCGTGCTCGCGGCGACCGGGCACCACCGGCACGGCATCGTGCTCACCCCGGTCACCGCCGACCTGGTCACCGAGCTGATCGTCACCGGCGAGCCGGATCCCGCGCTCGCCCCCTTCACCCCGGACCGCTTCGGGAAGGAACGCACGTGGAACTGATCGTCAACGGCACCGGCCGGACGCTGCCCGAGGGCGTCACCGTCGCCGAGGTGGTCCGCACCGTCACCGACCGGGAGCGCGGGCTCGCGGTGGCGGTGAACGGCGAGGTGGTGCCGCGCGGCGGCTGGTCGGCGAGCGTCCTGCGCGACGGCGACCGGGTCGAGGTGCTCAGCGCCACCCAGGGCGGGTGAACGGCATGTCCACGCTGGAGATCGGCGGGGTCACGTTCGGCTCCCGGCTCATCCTCGGCACCGGTGGCGCGGCCAACCTGCACGTGCTGGAACAGGCGATCCGGGCCTCCGGCACCGAGCTGGTGACGCTGGCGCTGCGCCGGGTGGACACCACGCCCGGCGGGTCGGGCGGCCTGCTCGACCTGGTGGAGCGGTGCGGCGTACGGCTGCTGCCGAACACGGCCGGCTGCCGCACCGCGGTGGAGGCGGTGAAGACGGCGCACCTGGCCCGGGAGGCGTTCGACACGGACTGGGTGAAGCTGGAGGTGATCGGCGACGAGCGCACGCTCCTGCCCGACGGGGTGGAGCTGCTGCGCGCCGCCGAGGAACTGGTGGCCGACGGGTTCACCGTGCTGCCGTACACCTCGGACGATCCGGTGCTGGCCCGGCGGCTGGCCGACGTGGGCTGCGCGGCGGTGATGCCGGCCGGGTCGCCGATCGGTTCCGGGCTGGGCATCGGCAACCCGCACCACATCCGGCTGATCCGGTCGGCGGTGAACGTGCCGGTGGTGCTGGATGCGGGCATCGGCACCGCCTCGGATGCGGCGCTGGCGATGGAGCTGGGCTGCGACGCGGTGCTGCTGGCGAGCGCTGTGACCCGGGCCGCCGACCCGGTGGCGATGGCCACGGCGATGCGGTACGCGGTCGAGGCCGGCCGCCTGGCGTACGGCGCGGGCCGCATCACCCGCCGCTTCCACGCCTTGCCGTCCACCCCGGACGAGGGACGGCCCGACCTGTGACCGCCGTACGCGTTGCGGATCCTGGTACGGAGGCGCCCCAGCAGGGGCGGACGCGTACCGAGATCCAGGGCCGCCCGAGTGGGCTCGTGCTGCTCACCGATCGGCGCGTCGCTCGGGGGGCGCTCGTCGACGTCGTGGCGGGTGCTGTGGGTGGGGGAGTGCGCTGGGTGGTGCTGCGGGAGAAGGATCTGCCGCGCGCCGAGCGCCTCGCGCTCGCCGCCGACCTGCGCGCGATCCTCGCCGAGGCAGGCGGCACGCTGATCGTCGCCGGACCCGATCCGCTCGACGGGGACGCGGTGCACCTGCCCGCCGCCGGCCCGTACCCGCCGCCCGCCGTCGGACTCGTCGGCCGCTCCTGCCACGACACCGCCGAACTGGCCCGGCTCACCACCGAGCACTACGCCACGCTGTCCCCGGTCTACGAGACAAGAACAAAGCCCGGCTACGGCCCGCCGTTGGGACCGGCCGGACTCGCCGCGCTGGTGAAAGCCAGCCCGGTCCCGGTGCTCGCACTGGGCGGCATCGAAACCCCGGCCCAGGTCCACGCATGCGTCGAGGCAGGCGCAACAGGAGTGGCAGTCCTGGGAGCAATCATGCGCGCCCAGAACCCCACCGAAACCGCCACCACGCTGGGCAGCGCCTTCCAGGAGGCGGCCACCAGTGTGGCGCGCACCCACCCCGCGCGATCCGACGAAGGCCCGCACGAGAAGGGCTGCGGCCGACCGTGACCACGCAGGGATCAAGCCTGACCGCCCGGAGTGGGCACGGTCGGCCGCAGCCCTCAACCGCAACCACCGGTGGAGGAAAGCAGTGACGCCGAAAACAGTTCTCAGCATCGCCGGCTCCGACTCCGGAGCAGGGGCGGGCATCCAGGCCGACCTCAAGACGTTCGCCGCGCTCGGGGCGTACGGCACGAGCGTGCTCACCGCAGTCACCGCGCAGAGCACCAGGGGTGTCGACGCCGTCCTGCCGCTGCCCCCGCAGACGGTGCGCGACCAGATGGACAGTGTGCTCGGCGACTTCGACGTGCGCGCTGTGAAGACCGGGATGCTCGGCACCCCGGCGGTCGCCGACGCGGTGGCCGAGGCGGCCCGGGCCGGGCGGCTGCCACACCTGGTCGTCGACCCGGTACTGGTCGCCACGAGCGGGCACCGGCTCGGCGTGGTGGAGGCGGTCGAGCGGCTGCTGCCGTACGCGGAGGTGGCGACACCGAACTGCGCGGAGGCCGCGGCCCTCACCGGAGGCCCGGTGGGCACGGTCGAGGAGATGGTGGCGGCGGCCGAGGCGCTGGCGGCGCGCGGACCGGCGTTCGTGGTGGTGACCGGCGGCGACGTGGACGCCGATGGCGAGTCGGTGGACGTGCTCGCCGGCGGCGGAACTACGCGCCTGCTGCGCGCGCCCCGGGTGGACACCCGGCACAACCACGGCACCGGCTGTTCGTTCTCGGCCGCCGTCGCGGTCCGGCTCGCCGCGGGCGACGCGGTGCCGGTCGCGGTGGCCGCCGCCAAGGAGTACGTCACCCGCGCGCTGACCGGCGCGCGGACCTGGGAGCTGGGCGCGGGACGCGGCCCGCTGGACCACTTCGGCTGGTCCGCATGAGCGACAGGGAGGCTGTCATGCAGGCACGTCGCAAGGTGTACGTGGAAGGGTCACGCCCGGACATCCGGGTGCCGTTCGCCGAGGTGACGCTGACCGGGGACAACCCTCCGGTACGGCTCTACGACACCTCCGGTCCCGGCTCCGACCCCGACGTGGGGCTGCCCGCGCTGCGCGGACCGTGGATCGCCGAGCGCGGTGACGTCGCACCGGTACGCGGGGCCGGCACGCCGCTGGCGGGTGTGGACGGGAAGCGACCGACGCAGCTCGCATACGCCCGCGCCGGGATCGTCACACCGGAGATGGAGTTCGTGGCGGTCCGGGAGTCGGTGGCGCCGGAGTTCGTCCGGGACGAGATCGCGGCCGGACGGGCGGTGCTGCCGCTGAACGTGAACCACCCCGAGTGCGAGCCGGCCGTCATCGGCAAGGCGTTCCTGGTGAAGGTCAACGCGAACATCGGCACCTCGGCCGTCACCTCGTCGGTGGCCGAGGAGGTGGAGAAGCTGACCTGGGCCACCCGGTGGGGCGCGGACACCGTGATGGACCTGTCCACCGGCAAACGCATCCACGAGACCCGTGAGGCGATCGTGCGGAACGCGCCGGTGCCGATCGGCACGGTGCCGATCTACCAGGCGCTGGAGAAGGTCGGCGGCGACCCGGTGAAGCTGAGCTGGGAGGTGTTCCGCGAGACGGTGATCGAGCAGGCGGAGCAGGGCGTCGACTACATGACCGTGCACGCCGGGGTGCTGCTGCCGTACGTGCCGCTGGCGGTGGACCGGGTGACAGGCATCGTGTCCCGGGGCGGCTCGATCATGGCGGCCTGGTGCCTGGCGCACCACGAGGAGAACTTCCTCTACACGAACTTCCGGGAGCTGTGTTCGCTGCTCGCGAAGTACGACGTCACGTTCTCCCTCGGCGACGGGCTGCGCCCCGGTTCCATCGCGGACGCCAACGACGAGGCGCAGTTCGCCGAGCTGCGCACGCTCGGTGAGCTGACGAAGATCGCCTGGGAGTACGACGTTCAGGTGATGATCGAGGGCCCCGGGCACGTGCCGATGCACAAGATCAAGGAGAACGTGGACCTCCAGCAGGAGTGGTGCCACGAGGCGCCGTTCTACACGCTCGGGCCGCTGACCACCGACGTCGCGCCCGCGTACGACCACATCACCTCCGCGATCGGCGCGGCGATGATCGGCATGTTCGGCACCGCGATGCTCTGCTACGTCACGCCGAAGGAGCACCTCGGACTGCCCGACCGCGACGACGTGAAGGCGGGCGTGATCGCGTACAAGATCGCCGCGCACGCGGCCGACCTGGCCAAGGGGCACCCCGGCGCGCAGGCGTGGGACGACGCGCTCTCCAAGGCCCGGTTCGAGTTCCGGTGGTCCGACCAGTTCAACCTGGCGCTCGACCCGGAGACCGCGCGGGCGTACCACGACGCGACGCTGCCCGCCGAGCCCGCCAAGACCGCGCACTTCTGCTCGATGTGCGGGCCGAAGTTCTGCTCCATGAAGATCACCCAGGAGCTGAAGGACTACGCGGCGCGGGGCATGCGCGGCAAGTCGGAGGAGTTCGTCGCCTCCGGATCGCGGGTCTACCTGCCGCTGGCGTGAGCGAATCCGGGGCGGGCCGTTTCGATCCGGTCCGCCCCGGCCGTCGTTCAGTCGCGGTGGTGCCGTCCGGTCCGCAGCGAGCGGGCGTCGTCGGCGTTGTCGTCCGAGGCGAGACCGGCCACCCAGTCCACGTACTCGTCGTCGGCAGCGGTGGTCGGCTCGGCCGTACGCTCGGCCGGCTCCGGCTCATCCTTGGCCCGGTTGCGCCGGAACAGGCCGCGCCGGGGCTTCGGCTTCCCACCGGACGCGTCGGCGTCGTCCGGTCCGGCGTGCCGCCCGCGCCGGGAGTCCGCTTCCGTCTCCGCGGCGGTGGCCTCCCGTAGCGCGGCGGTGGTGTCCGGCAGCGCGGCACCCGCCTCGCCCGGTACGGCGGTCGCCGCCTCGGGCCGGGCGACAGGCTTCCCCGCCTCGGGCCGGGCGAGCGGCCCCGCCGGGCGGGCGTTCGTGGCGAGCGCGTCCCATCCGGTGCTCGCGCCCGGCTCGGGCAGACCTCGGTGCCGGGGACGCGTCGCCGGCTCGGCCGGGGCGGTCGCCTCCGCGCCGTCCCGGGCCGGTGCGTCAGGGTCGGTGGTCGCGCGGTGCGGGCGGCCCGCCGGGGTGATCGGCCAGGCCGGGCGCACCTCGCCGGGCGCCCCGGTCACGTCCTCGAACATCGGGAACCGGGGCCGGGGCGACGGGGCCGGCGCCGGGTCGTCGAAGAAGAAGTCGCGTCCGGTACGCCCGGCCGGTGCGACCTCGTTCGAGTCGATGCCCGTGTCGTCCCGGTGCGGGTTCGTGGCCGGAGGGATCGCGGCGGCGTTCGTGGCGTCCGGGGCGGGTCGGGTCCGCCCGCCGGTCGCCGTCGTCGCGGCCTCGGCGCCGGTGCTTGCCGGCTCGGCGTCGGCTCGCCCGCTCGGCGTCGTCGGCGCGGCGTCGGGGGCGGCCGGGCCGGTGGCGCGCGGGGCCTTCGGCGTGCGGGTACGCCGCGGGCGGGTGGTACGGCCCGTCGCGCCGGTGTCTCCAGCGGCTTCGGCCGGGGGCGCGGCGAGGGTGTCGCTGTCCGCGTCGGCCGTGACCGGTCCGGCGAGGGCGCCGCTGTCCGTACGCGGGCCGGGAACGTGGCTGTCGGCGGTGCCGCCGGTGGCCTGTGACGTGCCCGCGCCGGCGCTCGGGGAGGTGTCGTCCTCCGGGCGGGGTGCTGTGCCGTCGGCGGGTGACACCGGCCCGTCGGTCGTCGCGCTGGATCGGCCGGCACGGGTACGGCGCGGCCGGGTCACCCGTGGCGTGGTTGCCGCCGCTTCCGGCTCCGGTGTGTCATGGACCGTGCCGGCTGCCGAGCCGGCGACGGCCGGGTCGAGAGTGGTCGCACGATCCGCGGTGGCCGCCTCGCCGGTGTTGCCCGCGTGGGCCGTGCCCGTGCCTGGACCCCCGACCGTGCCCGCGCCCGTGCCCGGGTCGGGGCGGCCCGCGGCGAGGACGTCGATGGCCGAGGTCCGGCGGCCCGGGGGCAGCAGACCCGGCATGGGCTGGCCGTGGCTCGTGTCGGCGACGGCCGAGCGCTCACCCACCGGCCGTTCCGCAACGGCCGGCTGATCGACGGCGGGCAGATCCGCGAGGGCCGGCCGGCCGGCGGCGGGCAGATCGGTACCGGCCGGAATCGTCGCCGTGGCCGAGCCGCCGGGCTCCGGCCAGTTCCAGTGCGCGGGCGCGGCGGCGCCGCTCGTCACCGGCGGCTCGGGCGGGGCGGCCGGGACGCCCGGAGTGGACGAGTGCGGCAGCGGCGCGAGGATGTCGGTGGCCTCGACCGCGTCGGGGTCACCGGTGGCGGTGACCGGGCGGGGCAGCACTGTGGTGGCGGTCGAGCCGAGCGCGCCGGCGATCACGGCGATCAGCGCGCCGTAGTAGGGCGCGACCTGGTAGCGGTCGGTGGCCGAGCCGGGACCGGCGGTCAGGTAGGCGAACGCGACGAGCACCGGACCGGCCGCCCCGGCCGCGCCGCCGACAAGCGGCGGCCATTCGGCCCGGCGCGCGAGTACGCCGACCGCCCCGCCGGCCAGCAGGGCGAGCACCGGCAGCAGCAGCATGGACAGGCGTTGGGCCGCCTCCGGATCGAGCCAGGAGGGTTCGAGGACGCCGAGCCGTACCGTGGCCAGCGGGCGGTTGGCGACGATCGTGGGCGCGACGGAGAGCAGCGCCAGCAGCCAGACGATGCCGGCGGTGACCGCTACGCCCCAGCCGAACGGCGGCTTGAGCAGGACGGCGATCGCCGCGCCCGCTCCGACCATCGCGCCGAGGGCGGCGCAGATGCCGGCGGCCCAGACCGGGTCGACGGATCCGCCCAGCTCGGCCGCGCGGGCCGGTTGCATGCACAGCGGGGCGACCACCATCGCGCCCAGCGCGCTGACGCCGGCGATGGAGAGCAGTTCGGTGGTGCCGCCGGGACTGTCGTCACGGCGGGCGAAGCGCTCGGTGAGGACGGCTCCGGCGACCGTGGCGACAGCGGCGAACCAACCCACCCAGACGAGCTGGGCGGGCCACCGGTTGACCGAGACGTCCACGAACGCGCCGTCGAGGCGTACGACTCCGAAGCCGTACGCGATCCCCAACTGGCCGGCCCCGGCCAGTACGCTCACCCCGAGCGCCGTGAGCAGCAGCCTGCCCCACGTCCGAAAGGCCATGTCGGGCACGTTACGGCCCGGTGCCCCCGATCGCCACCTTGCCGCCGCGCGGCGCGGCGAACCTGCCGGTGTGGCTACTTCAGCTCGACCAGGCGCGCGAGGTAGGTGGTGTCGCCGACGTTGGTGAGCATGTGCACCGCGCCCGGGTCGCGGTAGACCACGCCGCCGGTCGGCTCGTCGGCGTCGATGGTGGTGCCGTCGATCGTCTGCACCACGTTCTTGGCGCCCTGGATGGCCACCACCAGGTACGGGTGGTCGTGGCGGTGCAGCGGCTGGCGCTCACCCGGCTCGAGCCGGATGTGCCAGACGCGTACGCGGTCGTTCTCGTACACGATCTCCTGGCCCACCGGGCCGAGTTCGAGGTCGGCGGAGAGTTCGGTCATCGCGGTCCGTCCAGTCGGGGGAGCACCTCGGCGGCGATGAGCTCCACGTGGTCGAGGTCGTCGAAGTCGATCAGGCGCAGGTGCACCCGGGTGGCCCCGATCGCGGCGAACTCGCCGATCCGGTCGACCAGCTGGGCGGGGGAGCCGACCACCGGATCCTCCGGCGGCAGCGCGCTCGTGACGTGCAGCGGCGCGGCCCGGCGCTGCGCCTCGGCGTCGGTGCGCCCGATCGCCACCACGATGCCGGCGGAGAGCGTCAGCGGCGCGCGGCCGGAGGCGTCCCGCCCGGCGCGGTCGCACGCCTCGCGTACCCGCTCGTACGCGGCGGCGGTCTCGGCCACGCTCTTGAACGGCATGTTGAACTCGTCGGCGTAGCGGGCGGCCAGCTCGGGGGTGCGCTTCGGTCCCCGGCCGCCGACGATCACCGGCGGGCCGGGCTGCTGCACCGGCTTGGGCAGCGCGGGCGCGTCGACCAGCCGGTAGTGCTCACCGGTGAAGCTGTACGTCTCGTCGGACGGGGTGCGCCACAGCCCGGTGACGATCTCCAGCTGCTCGGCGAGCCGGTCGAAGCGCTCGCTCACCGGCGGGAACGGGATGCCGTACGCGGTGTGCTCGCGCTCGTACCATCCGGCGCCGATGCCCAGCTCGACCCGGCCGCCGCTCATCCGGTCGACCTGGGCGACCATGACGGCGAGCGGCCCGGGGAGCCGGAACGTGGCGGACGTGACGAGCGTGCCGAGCCGGATCCGGGAGGTCTCCCGGGCGAGCGCGGCGAGCGTCAGCCAGGCGTCGGTGGGGCCGGGCAGCGCCGGCTCGTCCCCCATGGCCCGGTAGTGGTCGGCCCGGAAGAAGCCCTCGAAGCCGGTCTCCTCGACGAGCCGGGCGAACCGGAGCTGGTCGTCGTAGTCCGCACCGCGGTGGGGTTCGGTGAACACCGAGACCCGCATGGTCACCGTCCTCCCACGGGTACGCCGGAGGCGTCTCGCTCCATCAGCAGTTCGTGCAGCTCGGCGCTGATCCGCGCGACGTCTTCCAGGTGTTCGTGGCGGCCCAGCGTGCGTGGCCGGGGGACGTTCACCTCGACCACCTCGCGGATGCGGCCGGGGCGCGGGCTGAGCACGACGACCCGGTCGGCGAGCAGCACCGCCTCGTCGATCGAGTGGGTGACGAAGACGATCGTCGCCTTCGTCTCCATGTGCACCCGCTGGAGTTCGCCGGAGAGCTCCTCGCGGGTGAGCGCGTCGAGCGCGGAGAACGGCTCGTCCATGAGCATCACCCGGGGTGAGCCGATCAGCGACCGGCACAGCGACACGCGCTGCTGCATGCCGCCGGACAGCTCGTGCGGGAGGCGCTTCTCGAAGCCGCCCAGACCCGCCATCTCCAGCAACTGGCGGGCCCGGTCGCGGTGCTCGGCGCGGCGCCAGCCGAAGATCTCCACCGGCAGCAGCACGTTGTCCAGCACCGAGCGCCAGGGCAGCAGCGCGGGCCGCTGGAACAGCATCGCGACGTCGCGGCGGGGCTTCGTGATCGGCGTACCGCCCACGGTGATCTCACCGCCGGTGACCGGGAGCAGGCCGGCGATCATGCGCAGCAGCGTGGACTTGCCGCAGCCGGACCGGCCGAGGACGGCGACGAACTCGCCTTCGGCGACGTCGAGGTCGATGCCGCGCAACGCCTCCACCCGCCCCGAACGGCCGTCGAAGGTGCGGGACACCCCGGACAGTCGGATCATCTTCCGCCGGCTCCCTTCCACGTCGTCCGAATGCGAGCCGGGCTAGCGTAGCGGACCGTGCTTATAGCACCGTCCGGGGTGGACGTCAGTCCGCTTTCCGTCACGCAACTTCGTTTCCGTTCCGCAACCGGGACGGCGGCGGCAGGTCATCTGGCTTCTCGTACGCTGTTGCGCGCGAAGAGTCCCCTCACGACGGTCCAGTCGGCCGAACCCACGTGCCGACCCCGTCGGACCCACGACCCGACCGGCGAAGAAGTCCTGGTCGGAAAGGACATGGTGCACTGATGAGAAGGCTGACCCGTACGGTCGCCGCCGCGGCTCTGGCCACCGCCCTCGCCCTGGTGGGCGGCTGCAGCAGCGACTCGGACAAGTCCGAGAGCGGCGGCGGCAACGGCGCGGCGCTGGAGAAGGTGACGTACCTCACCTCATTCGGCAACTTCGGGCGTGACTCCTACGCCTGGGTGGCGAAGGACAAGGGCTTCTTCAAGGAGGCCGGTTTCGACGTCGACATCAAGCCCGGTCAGGGCACCGGCTCCGTGATCCAGACCATCACCGGCGGCCAGGCCGACTTCGGCCCGATCGACCTGACCGGTGGCATCCTCCAGCTCGGCAACGGCCAGGCGAAGGACTTCGTGGCGGTGGCCGCGATCCAGCAGCGCACCATGGCCGCGATCGTCACGGTCGAGGGCAAGAACATCGCCACCCCCAAGGACCTCGAGGGCAAGAAGCTCGCCGACACCCCGACGTCCGTCGTGCGCAACCTCTTCCCCACGTACGCACGGCTCGCCGGCATCGACGGCAGCAAGGTGACCTGGGTCAACGGTGAGGCGCAGGGCCTGATCGGCATGCTCGGCTCGGGCTCGGTGGACGGCATCGGCCAGTTCGTCGTCGGCCAGCCGACGGTGGAGACGGTGACCAAGAAGAAGCCGGTCGTCCTGCCGTACAGCAACGTGATGCAGGACCTCTACGGCAACGCGCTGATCACCTCGTCGAAGATCGCCAAGGAGAAGCCGGAGATGGTGAAGAAGTTCACCGCCGCGCTGCTCAAGGGCCTGGAGTACTCGCTGGCCAACCCGGACGAGGCGGGCGAGATCCTGAAGAAGAACGTGCCGGCCGCCGTCCCGGCTGCGGCGTCCGCCGAGCTTCAGCTGATGGCCGCGTACGTGCGGTCGAGCAACTCCGGTACCGCGATCGGCACGCTGGACAGTGGCCGGGTGGCCAAGAGCATCGCGCTGCTGCAGGGCGCCGGTGCGCTGAAGCAGAACCTCACCCCGGACCAGATCATCGACTTCAACCTCGCGCCGAAGGCCTGACCGGCCCGCTCGGGCCAACGGGGGTGCGACCCGCCGGACACCCCGGTGGGGCGCACCCCCTTCGCGTGCCGGTCACACCGACCGGCGCAGAGAGGAGGACACGTTGACACAGTCGACCGAGGCCCGGCCGGAGGCGCCGCCGCGCCCGGCGGTCCGGCGCGGGATCGCCGTACGCCCGGCGGCGGTCGGGCTGCCGGCGCTCGGCCTGGTGATCGCGGTGGCGGCCTGGTGGCTGGTCACCTCGGGCCTGGACCTGGTGCACCCGGCCGCGCTGCCCCCGCCGCAGGCGGTGGGGAGGTCCCTCGCCGGCACCACCGAGGTGCTGCTGCCCGCGCTGGGCATCACCACCTGGATGACGGTGTTCGGCTTCCTGCTCTCGTCGGTTGCCGGGGTGCTGATCGGGATGGCACTGGCCGCCTCCAGCCGGGTGGAACGGATGTTCGCGCCGCTGCTGGTGGCGGTGAACGCGGTCCCGAAGATCGCGTTCGGGCCGCTGCTCGTGGTGGCCGTGGGCTGGGGGCAGAAGCCGATCCTGACCATGGTGTTCCTGCTCTGCTTCTTCCCGATCGTGCTCTCCACCGCGACCGGGCTGACCACCACCCCGGCGGATCTGGCGGAGATGGGCCGGTCACTCAACGCCTCGTGGTGGCAGTCGTTCCGCAAGGTGCGCTTCCCGGCGGCGCTGCCGCAGATCTTCGTCGGTCTCAAGGTGGCGATGCCGCTCGCCGCGATCGGCGCGGTGATCGGGGAGTTCTACTCGGACCGCCCGGGCCTGGGTTACCAGATCCTCCAGTACAACGGCGTCGGAGACACCGCTACCGCGTGGGCGGCGATCGTGCTGGTGGCGCTGATGAGCATCGCGCTCTACGCCGCCCTCAGCCTGGTCGAGCGCCTGGCCCTGCCCTGGGTGCGGGCCACCACCTCAGCCCGCTGACACCCCGAGACGAAAACCCGACGTCGACCGAGCACCCAGAAGGAAAGCTCAACCCACGGGTGCCGGCCGACCACGACAGGTGTCGCCCCCGGCGCAACCGGCGGAGGGATCAAGCCTGACCGCCCGGAGCCGGTTGTGCCGGGGGCGACACCCCCAACAGTGACTAACCAGCGAGCCGCCAACGACCACCACGAGCCACGAGCGTCGTCAACGCCTGCGGCATCAGCCCGGAGTGGTTGTCCGGCGTCATCCGGATCGGCCCGGACAGCCCGTCGAGCTGCGACGTCTCCAGCACGTCGCGCAGCGCGTCCCGGTCGACCTTGCCCGGCTCGCCGCCGGCCTGCAGCTCGGCGTCGGCGATCAGCTGGACCGCGTCGGCCGCGAACGAGGAGAAGCCGTTGTACCCGCCGAAGCGGGCGGTGTAGTCCTGGAACCACTGCCGCCGAGCGGCCTTGGCCGGAGTGGTCGCGATCACGTCGTCGATCACCATGGTCTGGGTGAAGATCAGCGTGGCCTCGTCGGTGGAGCGGGCCGAGGGGCCCAGGAAGAGGTCACCGGCGGCCGTGGCGTCGAAGAACAGCGACCCGCGGAACTTGCTCTGCCGGGCCGTGGTGGCGGCGAGCATCGCCTGCTCCGGCGTGGTCCACAGGACCAGTGCCTGCGGCTTGCGGGCGATCAGCTCGTTGATCTGCGTGCCGACCTCGGTGTCGGTGACCCGCACCGACTCGTTGGCGACCAGCTTCACGGAGGTCTTGCTCAGCTCGCGGCGCAGGGCGGCGAGCCCTTCCTGGCCGTATCCCTCGGCGCTGTGCAGCAGCGCCACCTTGCGGATCTCGCGCCGCTCCAGTTCCGCGGCGAGCGCGGCGGCGCTGTCGGTGGCGTTCGGGGCGAGCTTGAAGACATAGCGACGCTCGGCCACCGGCTCGGTGATCTCGCTGGACGACCCCAGTGCGATCGTCGGAATGCGCTTCTCGCCGATCGTTCGGGCCGCGCCGACGGCGCATTCGTTGCAGCCGCCCATGATGACCGCGCTCACGCGCGAGTCACTGCTGAAATCATTGATGTTCCGCAAGGATTCCGCGGCATCCGAGCGGTTGTCCTTGACCCGCAGATCGATCTTCCGGCCGCCCAGTGCGCCGGAGGCGTTCAACTGCTCGACCTTCAGTTGCAGAGCCCGTTGGTAGACCTTGCCGACCGGCGCCGACGCGCCGGAGAGTTCCAGGTCGGCGGCGATCACGATCGGGCTGGTGTCCTGCGGTTCCCCGCCGATCCCGCAGCCGGTGAGCGTGGTGGCCAGCACGGCCGATGCGAGCGCCGCGATGCTCGCGGAGCGGATGGGGCTCAACTCAGTCCTCCAGGTGCGGCGCGGGCCGACGCCCGATCACCGCCGCTCGTCCGTCCTCAGTGGAGGAACGGGATTGGTTTGCCGTACGGTGTGCGCGAAGCCTGCAAAACCTTGCCAATGCCGGGGCCTGTGGTCAAGCCGGGCTGACGAGTGCTGTTTCGGGACAGCCATCCCACATGCTGGGGACACGGAACATTAACTGACAATTACTGCACAGATGCGCGTGACCACTCTGGAGTGACATCCCCTGTTCAGGGGGTTGGAGAAAAGAAGGTATTAGGTGATCGGATCCCGGGATGCGTCGGCCGCGACCGTTTCCTGCCTCACTGCGGCTTCCCAAACAGGATCTCGTCTGATGAAATCGCGGCCGTGCCGCGCGTGGCGCTGGCCGCTGCACCAGGCACGGGTCAGCGGGTCGCGCGTGGAAGAAACGACGGAGGCGATGTCGTGAGCACCGGACCTACGACCCTGCCCGGGAGCCCCAACGCCGAACAGCGGAACCGGCGCCGGCGCCTGCCCAGGCTGCGCGACGCGCGGATCCGCTCCAAGCTCGCCCTCATCCTGGTCGTTCCGGTCGCAGCTGTCATCGCACTGGCAACTATCCGACTCGTTTCGGTCGGTCAGGGCGCGTACGAGGCGGACCGGGTCCGGTCGCTGAGCGCGGTGTCTGTCGACATCGCGGCGCTCACCCAGGACCTGCACAAGGAGCGGATGGCGGCGGCGGTCTTCCTGGCCGACCCGAACCAGAAGCCGGACGCGTACAACCTGCGGGTGCGCCAGACCGACGAGCGCATCGCGGCGTACCAGGACGAGCGGGGCAAGCTCGGCGACGTGTCCGGCGCGATCAGCAGCCAGCTCAAGGTGATCGACGCCCACCTGTCCACGTTGAACGGCACCCGCCAGGAGGTGCTGGACCGGCTGCAGATGCCGGTGGCCGAGGCGAGCCTGCGCTACGGCATCGTGCTGGACGACCTGGTCGCGTACAGCGACGCGCTGGCCCAGCAGCCGGGCGCGGACAGCCTGGCCGACGCCCGCCGCGCGGTGGCCGCGTTCGCCCACGCCAAGGCCGAGGTGGCCGAGGAGCAGGCGGTGGCCTTCACCGCCCTCGACGGCGGGCAGGTCGACGAGGAGCAGTTCTCGTCCTTCGTGGCCACGCTCACCGGCCAGCAGGAGGCGCTGCTCACCTTCTCCCGGTCCGCGACGCCGGGCCAGCGGGCCCTGGTGGACCGCACCGTCTCCGGTGACGCCGTCCAGCTCGCCGACCGGGTCGCCGGCGACGTCTCCCGGTCCATCGGGCGTCCGGCGCTGGTCACCCGCGACGAGGCGTCCGCCGCCATCGGCGCGGTCGACGACCTGATGCGATGGGCCGAGATCCAGCTCCTCGACGAGATGCTGGCCGACGCCGACGAGGCACGCGCCGACGTGATCCGGCAGGCGATCGTGGAGAGCCTGCTCGTGCTGCTCACGCTCGCGGTCGCGGTGACGCTCGCCGTGGTGCTGGCCCGCTCGCTCAACGACTCGCTGCGCCGCCTGCGCGAGGGCGCGCTCGCCGTGGCCAACCACGACCTGCCGGACGCGGTGAGCCGGCTGCAGAACGTCAACGCCATCGGTGACGGCGGCGTGGACGAGATCGTCCAGCAGGTACGGGATCCGATCAAGCTGAGCAACCGCGACGAGGTCGGTCAGGTGGCGGTGGCCTTCAACGTGGTCCACCGCGAGGCGGTCCGGGTCGCGGCCGAACAGGCCGCGCTGCGGACGAGCGTCTCGGCGATGTTCCTCAACCTGGCCCGCCGCTCGCAGAGCCTCGTCGACCGCATGATCGGCGAGCTGGACGCGATCGAGCGGTCCGAGGAGGATCCGAAGCGGCTGGCGCAGCTGTTCGAGCTGGACCACCTCGCCACCCGGATGCGCCGCAACGACGAGAACCTGCTGGTGCTCGCCGGCGCCGACTCGGCCGTACCGCGTCGCGACGACGCGCTCCTGGTCGACGTACTGCGCGCCGCGCAGTCCGAGGTCGAGCTCTACAACCGGATCGAGTTCGGCACCGTCGACACCGACATCTCGGTGGCCGCGCACGCCGTCAACGACGTCGTCCGGCTGGTCGCCGAGCTGCTCGACAACGCCACCCGCTTCTCGCCACCCAACACCACAGTGGTGGCCGACGGCCGCCGGATCCGCGACTACGTGCTGATCCAGATCGAGGACCGGGGACTGGGCCTCAGCGACGACCAGCTCGACTCGCTCAACCGGCGACTGGCCGCGCCGCCGACCGTCGACGTGGCCGCGTTCCGGCTGATGGGTCTGGCCGTGGTCAGCCGGCTCGCGTCCCGCTACGGGATCCGCGTCGAGCTGCGCCGCAACGTCGAGGGCGGCACCGTCGCCCAGGTCACGCTGCCGAACTCGACGGTGGTGCTGCCGGCCAACCGGGGCCAGGCCCCGCTGACCCGGCCGCGTCAGCCGCTCGCCGTCGAGCAGTCCCCGCTCAGCCAGGTCGGCGCCGGCGACGCGCTGGCCGGAGCCGGGCGGGGCGCTGCCACCGCGACGCTCGCCGACCAGTGGCGCGGGGCGACCACCGCCCCGCCGTCCCGGTGGCAGACGCCCGCCGAGACGCGCGACACCACTCCCGCCGTACAGCTGGGTGGGGCGACCGGCGCGCTGCCGACCGTGGCGGCGCCCGCCCCGGTGGCCGCGGCGCCCGCCGCGCCGGCTCCGGTCTCCGGAGCGGGCTGGTCGGCCGGTGGGCCGACGGTGGCGTACCCCGCGCTGGACCCGCTGCCCAAGCGGACGCCCGGTGTCGAGTCGGCGCAACCCGCGACCCAGGCCGCACCTCCGGCCTACCAGCCGCTCGCCGCGGCGCCGGCGGTGGAGAGCACCCCGGCGACACCGGTGGTGGCCCGGCCCGAGCAGCGGGCCGAGGCGCCGATATTCCGTGAGATGGAGGCGGTCTGGTTCCGTTCGCACGGAGAGGACGAGACCACCATCTTCACCCGTCCCACGTTCGACGAGCCGCCCGCGCCGGCACAGCCGGCGGCGGCGCCCCCTGCGGCGTCGGCGCGTCCGAAGCTGCCCACCCGTACCCCGGGAGCCCAGGCGTCGGGGCTGACCACGTCGACCACGCCGCCCGCGTACAGCCCGCCGGAGGTCCCGTCCACGCCGCCGGCGGCCGCGACGCCGCCCCCGGCGCCACCCGCCGCCGAGCCCGCGCCCGCGCCGCCGATCGACCCGGAGGCCTGGCGTACGGCGGCCGACGAGGGCTGGTCGCGGGCCAGCCGGGCCGCGGAGCCCACCACCGGCGGGACCACCCGCTCCGGCCTGCCCAAGCGGGTTCCGCAGGCGCAGCTCGTGCCCGGCGGTATAGAGCCGAAGAGCGGCCGGGACCGCAGCCGGCGCACGCCGGACGAGGTACGCGGTCTGCTCTCCGCCTACCACCGTGGCGTCCAGCGGGGCCGTACGGCCGGCGCCGACCTGAACAGCACCTCGACCAAGGAGACGAACCGATGAACAGGCCGGCGGCCATGCAGGACATGGGGTGGCTTCTCACCAACTTCGCCGACAGCGTTGCGGGCATCGCGCACGTGGTGGCGGTGTCCGCGGACGGGCTGCTGCTCGCCTCCTCCCGGGATCTGCCCGGCGACCGGGCCGACCAGCTCGCCGCGATCACCTCCGGCGTGGTGAGCCTGACCGAGGGCGCGGCGCGGATGTTCAGCGCCGGCGGGGTGCTGCAGACCGTGATCGAGATGGACAGCGGCTACCTGTTCCTGATGTCCATCAGTGACGGTTCGTCGATGGCCGTGCTCGCGGCGCGCAGCTGCGACGTCGGCCAGGTGGGTTACGAGATGGCGCTGCTGGTGGAGCGGGTCGGCCAGGCACTGGTCCCGCTGCCGAGGGACGCGGTCCGGTCCTGATCGGAGCGGGGAGCTGACGACCGGAGCCGGTGCGGCTCCGAACGAGGGGAGGTGATCGCGAGATGGACCCGCGACGTGATCCACGTGGCGCGCTGGTGAGGCCGTACGCGGTCACCCGGGGCCGCACCGAGCCGTTGCAGAACATCGCGCTCGAAGCGGTGCTGTCGAGCACGCCGACGCAGTCGGCCGAGGCGCGCTTCGCCGGGCACGACAAGTACCGCATCTCCTCGGTCTGTGAGGGCCGGGCGCAGTCGCTTGCGGAAATCGCCGCTTACACCCGGATGCCGCTGGGCGTCACCCGGGTGCTGGTCGCCGACATGGTGGCCGAGGGCCTGCTGACGCTACACACTGCCGCTCCCGCGACGGGTTTCGCGGCGCGGATGAACCTGCTTGGAAGGGTGCTAAGTGGACTTCGCGAACTATGACCCCGACGGGGTGAACCGCGGCCGGGAGATCATCTCCGCGAAGATCGTGATCGCGGGTGGCTTCGGCGTGGGAAAGACCACGCTCGTCGGGGCGATCTCCGAGATCCAGCCGCTGACCACCGAGGCGCTGATGACCGCGGCGGGCGTGGGCATCGACGACGCGTCGAAGGTGCCGGGCAAGGAGACCACCACGGTCGCCATGGACTTCGGCCGTATCACCATGGCCGAGGACCTGATCCTCTACCTGTTCGGCACACCGGGCCAGACCCGCTTCTGGTTCATGTGGGACGAGATCATCAGGGGCGCGGTGGGTGCGGCGGTGCTCGTGGACACCCGCCGGATCACCGACGCGTTCGCGCCGCTGGACTACTTCGAGAACCGCAAGCTGCCGTACGTCGTGGCGTTGAACCGCTTCGGCGACGCGCCGCACTACGAGCTGGAGGAGGTCCGGGAGGCGCTCGCCATCTCCCCGGACGTGCCGATGGTGCTGTGCGACGCCCGTCAGCGGGACTCGGTCAAGCAGGTGCTGGTGACAGTGGTGGAGCACGCCATGCTCCGCCTCCAGGCCGAGCACGGCTACCCGGCCTCCGTGGGCTGACCGCCTGCGGGTCAGTCGACCCGCAGGCGGTACCCCCGCTTGACCACCGTCTGCACCACGCGGGGCGCCTTCAACCCGGCCCGCAGGCGGGCGACAGCCATCTCCACCGCGTGCTCGTCGGCGCCGCGCGGCAGCGTCCGCAGCAGCGCGGTGCGGGAGAGCACCTTACCCGGTGATGCGGCGAGTGCCCGCAGCACAGCCATCGGCGCCGGTGCCAGCTGACGCAGCTCGCCGTCCACCACCGCGGCGTGCCCGCGCAGCGTCAGCACGTGCCCGGCCGCCTTCACCGAGACGGTACGCCGGGGCAGTTCCTCGACGATGGTGCGGACCAGCGCGCCCAGCCGGGCCCGGCTCGGCGCGCTCACCGGCACCCCGCGGCGGACCAGCGGCTCGGCGGTGACGGTGCCGACGCACCCGGCCAGCACGTCGCCGCGCAACGCCTCCAGCACCGTCTCGGTACGGTCCCCAGCCGCCCGCAGCAACGCCTCCGCCGCCGGAGCGGAGGTGAACGTGACCGCGTCGACGAGACGCCCGGCCACCAGGTCGATGAGCCGGTGCAGCGGCGCCGGGTCGGCCGGCGGCGCCCACCGGTACACCGGTACCTCGATCACCGTGGCGCCGGCCGCCACCAGCGCGTCGGCGCACTCGGGCTGCCGCTCGCCGTGCAGTTGCATCGCCACGACCTGGCCGGCCACCCCGCGCCGGACCAGGTGCTCGACCACCTCGTCGCAGCTCTCCGAATCCGGTGACCAGTGCTCGCGCAGCCCGGCGGCGCGGATCGCGCCGGTCGCCTTCGGGCCGCGGGACACCACGTACGCGCGGGCGAGCGTGCTGCGCAGCGGCTCGGCCAGCCCCCAGCCCTCGGCCGCCTCCAGCCAGCCGCGCATGCCGATGCCGGTGTTCGCCATCAGTACGTCCGGCGGCTGTTCCAGGCAGGCCCGGGTGGCCTCACGCAGGTCCGTGTCGTCGGCCAGCGGGACGATCCGCAGCGCCGGGGCGAGCACCACCCGCGCCCCACGCCGCTGGAGCAGCGCGGCCAGTTCGTCGCGCCGCCGGTCGGCGGTGACCCCGATGGTGAAGCCGGCCAGCTCGTCCCGCATCATTCCTCCTGCCGTAACCGCACCTCGACCAGGCCGTCCCGGCAGCGCACCGGATGCCGGCGCAGCGTCACGCCCGGTAGGTCCAGGCACCGCCCCGTGGTGAGGTCGTAGACCTGCTTGTGCAGCGGCGAGGCGAGCGTGGGTACCCCGCCCCGGCTGCCGACCAGCCCTCGGGACATGACGTACGCGCCGCCGACCGGGTCGAGGTTGTCCACCGCGTACAGCCCGTCCGCGGTGCGGAAGACCGCCACCTGGACGCCGTCGACGAGCGCGGCCACGCCCCGACCGGGGTCGAGCCGGTCGAGCGGGCAGACCGCGGTCCAGTCCAGCGTGACGACGGGGCTCATCGGCGTACCTCCGGCAGACCCAGTACGACGGGCTGACGGCGGTGTCCGCCGTCCGGGGGCGCGCCCCGGGCCGGCACCGGCTGGCCCCGCTCCTGGGTGAACGTGATGGACGGGTCGGGTACGTCCGGCGCGTTGACGAAGGAGGTGAAGCGGCGCAGCCGGTCCGGGTCCTCCAGGACGTCGCGCCACTCGTCGGAGTAGCTCGCGACGTGCCGGGCCATCGCCGCGTCGAGATCGGCGCAGAGCCCGAGCGAGTCGTCCACGAGCACCGACCGGAGGTGGTCCAGGCCGCCGTCCATGGCCTCGATCCAGGCGGCGGTGCGCTGCAACCGGTCGGCGGTGCGGATGTAGTACATCAGGAACCGGTCGATGAGGGCCACCAGTTCCGCGGTGCTCAGGTCGGTGGCGAACAGGTCCGCGTGCCGGGGCCGGAAGCCGCCGTTGCCGCCGACGTAGAGGTTCCAGCCGCTCTCGGTGGCGATGACGCCGAAGTCCTTGCTCCGGGCCTCGGCGCACTCGCGGGCGCAGCCGGAGACGGCCGACTTGAGCTTGTGCGGCGCGCGCAGGCCCCGGTAGCGCAGCTCCAGCGCGACCGCGAGCCCCACCGAGTCCTGCACGCCGTAGCGGCACCAGGTGTCGCCCACGCAGGACTTCACGGTGCGCAGCGCCTTGCCGTACGCGTGGCCCGACTCGAAGCCCGCGTCGACGAGCCGGCGCCAGATCTGCGGCAACTGGTCGACGCGCGCGCCGAACAGGTCGATCCGCTGCCCGCCGGTGATCTTCGTGTACAACCGGAAGTCCCGCGCCACCTCACCGATCGCGATCAGCTTCTCCGGGGTGATCTCCCCGCCGGGAATCCGGGGCACCACCGAGTAACTGCCGTCGCGTTGCAGGTTCGCCAGGAAGTGGTCGTTCGTGTCCTGCAGCGACGCCTGCTCGCCGTCGAGCACGTGCCCGGTGCCGAGCGACGCCAGGATCGAGGCCACCACCGGCTTGCAGATGTCGCACCCGCTGCCGCGCCCGTGCTCGGCGACGAGCCGGGAGAACGTGCTGATGTCCCGCACCCGGATCAGGTCGAACAGCTCCTGCCGGCTGTGGTCGAAGTGCTCGCACAGCGCCGTCGACTGGCGTACCCCGGCGGCGTCCAGCAGCTGCTTGAGCATGGGCACGCAGGACCCGCAGCTCGTACCGGCGCGGGTGCACGCCTTCAGCGCCGGCACGTCGGTCGCCCCGCCGGCGATCGCCGCGTCCAGATCGGCCCGGGTGACCGCGTTGCAGGAGCAGACCTGCGTGGTCACGGGCAACGCGCCGGCGCCCGCGCCGCCGGCCGGCGCCAGCAACGCCAGCGGGGGAGCGGGCAGCGGTCCGCCGACACTGGCGCGCAACGCCGGGTACGCGCTCGCGTCCCCGACCAGCACGCCGCCCAGCAGCGTCCGCGCGTCGTCGGAGAGGACCAGCTTCGCGTACGAGCGGGTGGCCGGGTCGGTGTACGTCACGTCGAGGCAGCCGGGGGTGGCACCGTGCGCGTCACCGAACGAGGCCACGTCCACGCCGAGCAGCTTGAGCTTCGTCGCGGTGTCCGCGCCGGGGAACGTCGCAGCGCCGCCGAGCAGCCGGTCCGCGACCACCTCGGCGGTGGCGTACCCGGGCGCGACGAGTCCGTGGCAGACCCCGTCCACCGCTGCGCACTCGCCGACCGCCCAGATCCGCTCGTCGGCGGTCCGGCAGGCCGCGTCCACCAGCACCCCGCCGCGCGGGCCCAGCGGCAGCCCGGCCGCGCGGGCCAGCTCGTCGCGCGGCCGGATCCCGGCGGCCACCACCACCAGTTCCGCGTCGACCGCACGGCCGTCGGCCAGGTCGAGCGCGGCCACAGTGCCGTCCGGCCCGGGGCGCAGCGCCGTGGTGGCCACCCCGAGGTACGGCGTGACGCCCAGCTCCTCGACGTAGCGGCGGAGCATCGCGCCGCCCGCCTCGTCCACCTGCACCGGCATGAGCCGGGGTGCGAACTCGACCACGCTGGTGGTGAGCCCGAGCAGCCGCAGCGCGTTCGCCGCCTCCAGCCCGAGCAGCCCGCCACCGATCACCGCCCCGGTACGGCGGCCCCGGGCGTGTTCCCGGATCGCGGCCAGGTCGTCCAGCGTCCGGTAGACGAAGACGCCTGGCAGATCGGTGCCGTCGACCGGCGGCACGAACGCGTACGAGCCGGTGGCCAGCACCAGCGCGTCGTACGGGTACTCGCCGGCCGCAGTGGTCACCACCCGCCGGGCCCGGTCGACGCCGGTGGCCGGTTCACCCAGTCGCAGGTCCACACCGGCGTCGGGGGTGTGCAGGTTCAGGTCGCCGGCGTCCACCCCGTCGAAGACGGCCGAGAGCCGCACCCTGTCGTACGCCGGGTGCCGCTCCTCGGCGAGCACCGTGACCCGCCATCGTCCGTCGGTGTCCCGGGCCCGCAGCGCCTCGACGAACCGCTGCCCCACCATGCCGTTGCCGACCACGACCAGCCTGCTGATTCGCTCGGTCATGACGCCACCTCCACCGTCTCGCGTACCTCGTCGGTTGTGGACGGATCCGCCTCGGCGAGCCAGGCGGCGATGCCGGCCACCGCGTCCCGGCAACTGCCGCAGCCGGTGGCGGCCCGGGTCGCCGCGGACAGCTCCGCCGCCGTCCGGGCGCCCGCCCGCCAGCACGCCACCAGCGCGCCCTTGCTCACGTCGTTGCACCGGCACACTGTCGCGGCGTCCGGCATCAGCGCCGGTGACGCGGCCGGTCCGGCCGGCGCCTCGCCGGACGCCCGGCCGAGCAGCAGCGAACGCCGGTCCGCCGGCACCGGCGCGCCCCTGTCGAACAGCTGCACCACGGTGCCGACCGCCGGGTTGTCGCCGAGCAGGATCGCGCCGGTCAGCCGCTCGTCCCGGATGCGCAGCCGGGCGTAGGTGCCCCGGGCCGGGTCGGCGAAGGTCAGCTCCTCGACCGGCCCGTCCCCGTCGCCGGTACCGTCCACGTCGCCCATCGCGGCCAGGTCGATGCCGGCCGCCTTGAGCCGGGTCACCGCCGGCCGGGGCCGGTACCGGGCCAGCGGGTCCGCGCCGGTCAGCACGTCGGCCACCACCCGGGCCTGCGCCCAGGCCGGCGCGACGAGCCCGGTCAGCGTCCCGTCGTGCTGGGCGCAGTCGCCGATCGCGGAGATCCGCCTGTCGCTCGTCCGCATCCGGTCGTCCACCACCACGCCCCGCTCGACGGTGAGCCCGGCCGCCGCAGCGAGCGCGGTGTCGGGGCGTACCCCGCAGCAGAGCACCAGCAGGTCGGCGTCGAGCGTCCCGGCGTCGCCGAGGTGCAGGCGGACGCCGTCGGCCCCGGCGGTCACGGCGGTGGCCGGCACCCCGAGCCGGGACCGGACGCCCAGGCCGGCGAGCGTGCCCGCGAGGACCGCGCCGGCCGGCGGGTCGAGCTGACGTTCCATCAGGTGCCCGACCGGGTGGACCACAGTCACGTCGAGACCTCGGGCGGCCAGCCCTCGGGCCGCCTCCAGACCCAGCAGCCCGCCGCCGAGCACGATCACGCGCCGCGCGCCCTCGGCGGCGGCGAGGATCCGCCGGCAGTCGCCGAGCGTGCGGAACGGGACCACCCGCTCGGGCAGCGGGGCGAGGCCCGGCAGCGGCGGCACCACGGCCCGGCTCCCGGTGGCGAGCACCAGGTGGTCGTACCCGTGTCGCTCGCCGTCGTCGGTGACCACCTCGCCGGCGGCCCGGTCCACGGCGGTGACCGCCGCGCCGGTGCGCACCTCGACGCCCGGCCCGACCGCTTCGACAAGCTCCACGTCCGGCTCGCCGATGCGTCCGGCGAGCAGCGTGGAGAGCATGATCCGGTTGTACGCGCGGTGCGGCTCCGCCCCGAGTACGGTGATCCGCCGGTTTCCGCCGCGTGCGTGCAGCTCGGCGGCGAGCCGGGCGCCGGCCATCCCGTAGCCGACGACGACGATGCGTTCGTTCATGCCGGCTCCACCCTGACCGCGCAGATCTTGAACTCGGGCATCCCGGAGACCGGGTCGAGCGCGTCGTTGGTGACCGAGTTGGCGCGTTGCGCGCCGGGCCAGTGGAACGGCGCGAAGACGGTGTCCGGCCGGATCGCGGTGCTGAGCCGGGCCGGTGCGCACAACTCACCCCGGCGGGAGACCACCCGTACCGGTGTCCCCTCGGCCACGCCGATCCGTGCTGCCAGGTCCGGGTGCAGCTCGACGAAGCCGCCCGGCGCGGCCCGGCGCAGCGCGGCCACCCGCCGGGTCTGCGCGCCGGACTGGTACTGCGCCAGCACCCGGCCGGTGGTGAAGTGCAGCGGGTAGTCGGCGCACACCGGCTCGGCGGCCGGCCGGTGGGTCACCGGATGGAATCGGGCCCGGCCGTCCGGGGTGGGGAAGCGGTCGGCGAACAGCCGGGGCGTGTCCGGGCCGTCCCGGTCCGGGCAGGGCCAGAACACGCCGGTGTCGGCGTCGATCCGGTCCCAGGTGATCCCGGCGTAGTCGGCCGGCCCGCCGGCCGAGGCCCGGCCCAGCTCCGCGAACACCTCGCGCGGGTCGGCCGGCAGCGGCGTCCCGCCCCCGCTCAGCCGTGCGGCGAGCGCGGCGAGGATCTCCAGCTCGGTACGGACCCCGGCGGGTGGCTCACGAAGCGCCCGGCGGCGCAGCACCCGGCCCTCCAGATTGGTCATCGTGCCGTCCTCCTCGGCCCACTGGGCGACCGGCAGCACCACGTCGGCCAGCTCGGCCGTCTCGGAACGGACGAAGTCCGCCACCACGAGCAGGTCCAGGGCGCGCAGCCGGGACTCGACCCGCGCGGCGCGGGGCGCGGACACGACCGGGTTGGAGCCGAACACCAGCAGCGCCCGCGCGCCGGACGGCGTGCCGAGCGCGTCCAGGAGCTGGTAGGCCGGTACCCCTGGCCCGGGTAGCGAGTCCGGTTCGACGCCCCACACCCCGGCGACGTGCTCGCGGGCCGCCGGGTCGTCGATGCGCCGGTAGCCGGGGAGCTGGTCGGCCTTCTGCCCGTGTTCCCGCCCACCCTGCCCGTTGCCCTGCCCGGTCAGGCAGCCGTAACCCGAGCCGGGGCGGCCGGGCAGGCCCAGGGCGAGTGCCAGGTTGATGAAGGCGGTGACCGTGTCGACGCCCTTGGCGTGCTGCTCGGCGCCCCGGGCGGTGAGAATGACCGCGCGGTCCACTGTGGCCAGCGCGCGGGCGGTCGCGTACAGGTCGGCCACCGGCACGCCGGAGAGCCGTTCCACCTCCGCCGGCCAGTAGCCGGCCACCGTCCGCCGGACGTCGTCGAAGCCGGTGGTCCGCTCCGCCACGTACGACCGGTCCAGCCAGCCCTCGGTGAGCGCGATGTGCAGCAGCGCGTTCGCCACCGCGAGGTCGGTGCCGGGCAGGGGTTGCAGGTGCAGGTCGGCCTGGCGGGCGGTGGCGGTGGCGCGCGGGTCGATCACGATCAGTCGGCCGCCGCGTTCCCGCAGGTCGGCGACGTGCCGCATCAGCGGCGGCATGGTCTCGGCCGGGTTCGCGCCGACCAGCAGCAGCGTGTCCGCGTGGCCGAGATCCCCGAGCGGGAACGGCAGCCCGCGGTCGATCCCGAACGCCCGGTTCCCGGCCGCCGCGGCCGACGACATGCACCAGCGCCCGTTGTAGTCGATGTGCCGGGTCCGCAGCGTCACCCGGGCGAAGCGGCCCAGCGCGTACGCCTTCTCGTTGGTGAGGCCGCCGCCGCCGAAGACCGCCACCGCGTCCGGCCCGTGCCGGTGCTGCACGCCCCGGACCCCGGCGGCGACCCGATCGAGCGCCTCGTCCCAGGTCGCCGGACGCAGCTCGCCGCCGGGCCGGTCGCGCAGCAGCGGGGTGGTGAGCCGGTCCGGGTGGTCGAGCAGGTCGGCGGCGGTCCAGCCCTTCTGGCACAGCCCGCCGCGGTTGGTGGGGAAGTCGCGGGCGCCGACCTCGACACCGTCACCGGTGGCGCGCAGCACCATGCCGCACTGCAAGGCGCAGTACGGGCAGTGCGTGGCGGCCTCGGCGGGGCGTGACCCCGTTCGCGTCGCCGTGCGTGCACCGTCTGTCATGTCGGAAAAGCGTGCCGTCGGGCGGTTTCCGGTCCGGGTCTGCTCTGTTTCGGTCCTGTCACGAGCGCTTCACACCGCACGCCCATGACGAGACGTTCCGCAGGGCTTAGAATGTGGGACGAAAATCTCATATAACGGGAGGCATGATGAGCGTGGCGGACGCGTTCGACGCGGTGGCCGGCAGCTACGACCAGGCCCGACGCCGCCTGGTGCCCTGCTTCGACGCCTTCTACGGCACCGCTGTCGAAGTGGCCGCACCCCCGCTGCGCGCCGCGCTCGCCGCCGGGCGTACCCCCGAGGTGCTGGACCTGGGCGCCGGCACCGGCCTGCTGTCCCTGCTGCTGACCGCGGCCGTCCCCGGCGTCCGCCTGACGCTCGTGGACGGCGCCCCCGGCATGCTCGCGGTGGCCGCCGCACACCTGGAGAAGCGCGGCGTGGCGCACCGCACCGTCCACGCCGATCTGGCCGGCCCGCTGCCCGCCGGCCGGTACGACGCGGTGGTGTCCGCGCTGGCCATCCACCATCTCGACGACGAGGGCAAACGGGCGCTGTACGAGCGGGCCGCCGACGCGCTCGTCCCCGGCGGGATGTTCGTCAACGCCGAGCAGGTCGCCGGGCCCACCCCGGCGCTGGACCGCCGCTACGACGAGGTGTGGACGGCGCGGATCACCGAGCTGGGATCCGACGCCGAGGAGATCGCCGGCGCCCGGGAGCGGATGCGGCACGACCGGCCGGCCACGGTGGCCGACCAGTGCCGGTGGCTGGCCGAGGCGGGCCTGGTGGACGTGGACTGCTTCTTCAAGGAATGGCGCTTCGCGGTCTTCGGCGGCCGGCGTCCCTGATCACTGTCCGTTTCGGCGATCGGCGGGGACGAGGATGACTGGTGGTCATACCGATGGGTAGTCTTCCCGGCATGACCGCCAAGGTGACACTGTCGTTCTCCGACGAGACGATCGAGGAGGCGCGCAGGTTCGCCAAGCGGGAAGGGCTCTCCCTCTCCGCCTGGATGGACCAGGCCGCCCGGGAGAAGGCGCTGCGGGAGGTCTTCACCGCGCACGCCGACGCGGTCGGCCGTGCCGGCCTGGACCTGGAAGCCGCCGCCCTGGCCGACGCCCAGGAGGCCGCGCTCGTCGACGACGCCCTGTTCGGCGGGCGTCCGCGTGCTGCGTAGGGGCGAGGTCTGGCGCATCTCCGGCGCCCGGGAACGGTTCGGTCTCGTCATCAGCTCCGACGTCTACAACGCCACTGCGGTACCCATCGTGATCGTGGCCGAGGTGGTGGACGAGTCACTGCTGCGCGACTCGCCGCTCGCCGTGCGGATGGGCGCGTACGTGGTGATGCCCGACCGGATCTCCTCGCCGATGAAGAAGTGGTTCACCGAGTGCGTGGACGTGGCCGACACCGAGACCATGCAGCGGGTCGGCCGGGCGCTGCGGATCCTCCAGGAGCTGTGACCGCCTCACCGGCGCGCTCCGGCGGACGTGCGCTCTCCGTTGCCGCGCCGACGCGCGCGGGGCACGCCGGGGAAACCACCGGCTGAGAGCGTCGCCTCGTCATCGACGAGGAGGAGTCCGTCAGTGAGCACGCTCGTTTCCGCACCCACCACGCCACCGGCCACCACCGCCGGCCGGCTCACCGAATGGCGGCCGGAGGATCCGGCGTTCTGGGCGGCCGGCGGCGCCCGGGTGGCCCGGCGCAACCTGTACGTCTCGATCTTCGCCGAACACGTCGGCTTCTCCGTGTGGAGCCTCTGGTCGGTGACGGTGCTGTTCCTGGGCCCCGAGTACGGCATCGACCCGGCCGGGAAGTTCCTGCTCACCGCCGTACCGGCCGCGCTGGGGGCGGTGCTGCGGCTGCCGTACACGCTGGCGGTGGCCCGCTTCGGCGGCCGGAACTGGACCATCGTGAGCGCCCTGCTGCTGCTCGTGCCGGCGGTGCCGATGGCGGTGCTGATCGAGCCCGGGGTGTCGTACGCCACGCTGATGGTGCTGGCCTGCCTGTCCGGCGTCGGCGGCGGCAACTTCGCCTCGTCGATGGCGAACATCAATCTGTTCTTCCCGGAGCGGCTCAAGGGCCGGGCGCTGGGGCTCAACGCCGGCGGCGGCAACCTGGGCGTACCGGCTGTGCAACTGGTGGGGCTGGCGGTGCTGGCGACCGCAGGCGCCGCGTACCCCTGGTTGGTGCCGGCGGTCTACCTGCCGCTGATCGTGCTGGCCGCGCTGGCCGCGGCCCGCTGGCTGGACAACGTGCCGGGGGTGCGCAACGAGCCGGGCGCGCTGCGCGCGGCGGCCCGCGACCCGCACACCTGGGTGATGTCGCTGCTCTACGTGGGCACGTTCGGCTCGTTCATCGGCTTCGGGTTCGCCTTCGGCCAGGTGCTCCAGCTCCAGTTCCACGACCGGTTCCCGACGCCGGTCGACGCGGCCTGGCTGACCTTCCTCGGCCCGCTGATCGGGTCGCTGATCCGGCCCGTCGGCGGTCAGCTCGCCGACCGGCTGGGCGGGGCCCGGGTCACTTTCTGGAACTTCGTGGCGATGGCCGCCGGTGCCGGGCTGGTGCTGTACGCGGCCCGGGAGCGCTCGTTCCCGCTCTACCTGGCCGGGTTCCTGGCGCTGTTCGTCTTCTCCGGCATCGGCAACGGCTCGACGTACAAGATGATCCCGGCGATCTTCCGGGCCCGGGCCGTCGCGGAGAGCGAGCTGACCGGCGACCCGGAGGCGGCGCAGCGGCGGGCCCGGCGCCTGTCCGGGGCGGTGATCGGGATCGCCGGCGCGGTCGGGGCCTCGGGCGGGGTGCTGGTGAACGTGGCGTTCCGGCAGTCGTTCCTGACCTCCGGTACGGCCGACGCCGCCTACCTGGCCTTCATCGCCTGGTACGCGCTCTGCTTCGTGGTGACCTGGGTGGTCTACCTGCGCCCCGGGCCGCGTACGCTGGCCGGCGTGTGACCTGTGCCATGACGAACCCGCAGGCCACGCGCGGCGCGACCCCGTTTTGACCTGCCGCCGGGCGGCCGGGTATCGTTGCCTGCTGTTGTACGACATTCTTAGGCGTGCCGCATCAGGTACGCTTGGTCGTTCGTGCGCGCTGGTCCGGCTGGGTACTCCTGGTCACCTCGGCGCGCGACCCCAGACCGACGACGAGACAAGGTAGACCTGTGCGTACGTACAGCCCGAAGCCGGGTGAGATCGAGCGTCAGTGGCACGTCATCGACGCCTCTGATGTCGTGCTGGGCCGCCTGGCGACCCACGCCGCCACGCTCCTGCGTGGCAAGCACAAGCCGACTTTCGCGCCGCACGTCGACACGGGCGACTTCGTCGTCATCGTGAACGCGGGCAAGGTCGCGCTGACCGGCAACAAGCGTCAGACCAAGGTCGCTTACCGCCACTCCGGTTACCCGGGTGGCCTGAAGCGGGTCGGCTACGACGAGCTGCTGACCAAGCGGCCCGAGCGGGCCATCGAGCTGGCCGTGAAGGGCATGCTCCCGCACAACAAGCTGGGCCGTCAGATTCTCAAGAAGCTGAAGGTCTACGCCGGTGCCGAGCACCCGCACACCGCGCAGCAGCCGGTGCCGTTCGAGATCAAGCAGATCGCGCAGTGAGCGCGGGCGAAGGAAGCAGCATGACCGACATCACCGCCACCGAGGTCGCCCCCGAGGCCACCGAGGCGCCGGCGCCCGTCGCGCGCGCGCCCCGTGGTGACCGTCCGATTCAGACCGTGGGTCGGCGCAAGGAAGCCATCGTCCGGGTCCGGATCATCCCGGGCAGCGGCAAGATCACCTGCAACGGCCGCGACCTCGAGGCCTACTTCCCGAGCAAGGTGCACCAGCAGCTCATCAAGGATCCGCTGGTCACCGCCGAGAAGGCCGAGGCGTTCGACGTGATCGCCAACCTGCGTGGCGGCGGCACCACCGGCCAGGCCGGCGCGCTGCGGCTCGCCATCGCCCGGGCGCTGATCGTCAGCGAGCCCGACGACCGCCCGGCCCTGAAGAAGGCCGGCTTCCTGACCCGTGACGCCCGGGTCAAGGAGAGCAAGAAGTACGGCCTCAAGAAGGCCCGCAAGGCTCCTCAGTACTCGAAGCGCTGATCATCACAAGCGTCTTGTACTTCTGACGGACGGCCGGTTCGCCTCCCCCATCCGGGAGGCGGACCGGCCGTTCCGCGTTTCTCCTCTCATCGGCAGTTCCACGGAGGTTGGCGGGTATGGGCCGGTTGTTCGGCACGGACGGCGTACGCGGGCGGGCGAACGCGGATCTCACCCCGGAGTTGGCGCTCGCGGTCGCGGTGGCCGCGGCCCACACGCTGGCCGAGACCGACAAGAGCCATCCGCCGCTCGCGGTGGTCGGCCGGGACACCCGGGCCAGCGGCGAGATGCTGGAGGCGGCGGTGGTCGCCGGGCTCACCAGCGCCGGCGCCAACGTGGTCCGGGTCGGCGTGCTGCCCACGCCGGCGGTGGCCTTCCTCACCGCGGAGGCAAAGGCCGACCTGGGCGTGATGCTCTCCGCCTCGCACAACCCGATGCCGGACAACGGCATCAAGCTGTTCGCCGCCGGTGGGCACAAGCTGCCCGACGAGATCGAGATGCGGATCGAGGAGGCGGTGAAGGCGAACGCCACCACCGCCTGGAAGCGTCCCGTCGGTGCCGGTGTCGGCCGCGTGCACGACCTGCTCGACGGCGCCGACCACTACGTGCAGCACCTGATCGGCACCGTGCCGCACCGCCTCGACGGGATCAAGGTCGTCGTCGACTGCGCCAACGGCGCGGCCGCCGACGTCGCCCCGGTCGCCTACCGGGAGGCAGGCGCCGAGGTGATCGCCATCCACGCCGAGCCGGACGGGCTCAACATCAACGACGAGTGCGGCTCGAACCACATCGAGGCGCTACGCGCCGCAGTGGTCGAGCACGGCGCCCACCTCGGCATCGCCCACGACGGCGACGCCGACCGCTGCGTCGCGGTCACCGCCGACGGGAACGAGGTCGACGGCGACCAGGTCATGGCGATCCTCGCGCTGGCCATGCGGGACGCCGGCGAACTGACCCAGGACACCCTGGTCGCCACCGTGATGAGCAACCTCGGTCTCCGCCTGGCCATGTCCGAGCACGGCATCCGGCTGGTCGAGACCAAGGTCGGCGACCGGTACGTGCTGGAGGAGCTGCGCGCCTCCGGCCTGGCGCTCGGCGGCGAGCAGAGCGGCCACATCGTGCTGCCCGCGTACGCCACCACCGGCGACGGCGTGCTGACCGGCCTGCACCTGATGGCGCGGATGGCAGCCACCGGCACCTCGCTGGCCGAGCTGGCCGCCGTGGTCACCAAGCTGCCCCAGGTGCTGATCAACGTGCCGGTCGGGGACCGTACCGTCGGCGCCGCCGCACCGGCCGTCCGGGCCGAGGTCGAGCGCGCCGAGGCCGAGCTGGGCGAGACCGGCCGGGTGCTGCTTCGCCCGTCCGGCACCGAGCCGCTGGTGCGGGTCATGGTCGAGGCGGCCACCGAGGACACCGCGCGCGAGGTCGCCGAGCGCATCGCCGAGCAGGTCCGTACCGCCAGCCCGGTCGCCTGACCGACCCGGGGCCGCCTGCTCCCCGGACCCGCCGGTCAGTTCGCCTGGATCCGCCGGTCAGTTCGCCTGGATCCGGCGCAGGAAGCGGGCGGCCAGGTCCGCGACCGCGTCGGCGTCCAGCTCCTGCGCCGGTCCGGCCACGGTCACCTCGGCCAGCGCAAGCCCGGGCACCTCGGTGTCCCGCCAGCCGCCGACGAACCACGCGCGTTCCTCCTCGGCCAGCGCCAGGTTCGCCGCGTCCAGCACGGCCGCCGGATACGGCAGCCAGAACCGGAACTGGTGGGTGTGCGGCGGCACCGGGTACACCCGGGCGCCGGGCAGGGCGGCCAGCGCCTCGGCCACCACCCTCGCGTGCGCCACGTATCCGGGGAGGCGGGGCAGCTCCCGGGTCAGCCCGGCGAGCGCTGCGAGCGCCGCCGGCCACTGCTGGAACAGCGTGCCGCCGTAGCGGTGCCGCCAGGCACGCGCGTACCGGATCAGCTCCGCGTCGCCGGCCAGCGCGGCACCGGAGATGCCGCCCAGCGACTTGTAGAACGAGACGTACGTGCTGTCGGCCAGCGCCGCGATCTCGGCCGGCGAGTAGCCCAGGTGGACTGACGACTCCCAGAGCCGGGCCCCGTCGAAGTGCACCCGGGCGCCGCCGGCGCGGGCCGCCGCGACGACGGCCACCAGCTCGTCCCAGGTCGGCAGCACGAACCCGGCGTCGCGCAGCGGCAACTCCAGGAAGAGCGTGCCGATCGGCTCGTCGAGCGCCGCCACCTCGTCGGCAGTCGGGTTGCGCGGCGCGTTCGTGGTGCGCACCGCGCGTACGCCGGCGAGCAGCGCGTACGCGTCCCGCTCGTGCGTCAGCGGGTGGCTGAGCGGGTGCAGGCCGACACCGGCGCGGCCGGTCAGTTCCGCCCCGTGACGCATGGCCACCTGCTGCGCCATCGTGCCCGACGGGAAGAACGCGGCGGCGTCCGCGCCGAGCAGTTCGGCGACCCGCAGCTCCAGCTCCGCCACCGGTCCGCCCTCGCCGTACAGGTCGGGCGGGTCGTCCCCGGCCGCCGGGCCGAGCGCGGCGAGCTGTTCCCGTACGGAGGCCGGGCGTACGCCGGAGAGCATCGTGTCGCAGCCACGCTGGGCGGTGAACCGGCGTAGCCGCGTGGCCTGCTCGTCGCTCATCGGTCCGCCCGGAGCCGGCGCAGCCGGGTAACCGCCTCGGCCAGCACCTCCGGCCGTTTGCAGAACGCGAACCGGATCAGCCGGCGGCCGGCCTCCACGTCGTCGTAGAACACCTGCGTGGGCACCGCCACCACGCCGCAGCGCTCCGGCAGCGCCCGGCAGAACTCCACCCCGTCCCGGCCGCGCAGCGGCGTGACGTCGGCGGTGACGAAGTAGGTGCCCTCCGGCGGGAGCACGCCGAACCCGGCGTCGGCCAGCCCGGCGGCGAGCTGGTCCCGGCGGCGTTGCATGTCGTCCCGGAACCCGGTGAAGTACGCGTCCGGCAGCCCGAGCGCCACCGCCACCGCCGGTTGCAGCGGCCCGGCGTTGACGAACGTCAGGAACTGCTTCACCCGCAGCACCGCCGCCACCAGCGGCGCGGGGCCGCTCACCCAGCCGACCTTCCAGCCGGTGCAGGAGAACGTCTTCCCGGCCGACGAGATGCGCAGCGTCCGCTCCCGCATGCCCGGCAGCGTGGCCGGCGGCACGTGCGGCGCTGCGGCGTCGGTGAACACCAGGTGCTCGTAGACCTCGTCGGTGACCGCGTACACGTCGTGTTCCCGGCACAGCTCGGCCACCGTCGTCAGCTCGTCGGCGGTGAAGACCTTGCCGGTCGGGTTGTGCGGTGAGTTCAGCAGCACCAGCCGGGTACGCGGCCCGAACGCGGCGCGCAGCTCGTCCGGGTCGAACGCGTACCTGCCGTCGGGCCCGGGCCGCAGCGTCACCGGGCGGCGGACCGCCCCGGCGAGCGCGATCGAGGCGGCGTACGAGTCGTAGTAAGGCTCGAAGCAGATCACCTCGTCACCCGGCTCGCACAGCGCGAGGATGCTCGCCGCGATCGCCTCGGTCGCCCCGGCGGTCACCACGATCTCGCCGTCCGGGTCGTACTCCAGGCCCCAGAACCGGCGCTGGTGCTCGGCGACGGCGGCGCGCAGCGCGGGGATGCCCGGGCCGGGCGGGTACTGGTTGTGGCCGGTACGCAGCGCCTCGGCCGCGGCGGCGAGCATCTCCGGCGGGCCGTCGGTGTCCGGGAAGCCCTGCCCGAGGTTGACCGCGCCGGTGCGCACGGCGAGCGCGGACATCTCGGCGAAGACGGTGGTGCCGAACGGCCGCATCCGGGCCACCAGGGGATCGGTCGTCGTCACGGCTGCGAGCCTACGGCCCGCCGCCGACCGCTCACCAGCCGAAGCAGGTCGCGCCGTACTCGCCCGAGTCCTTGGAGACGACATTGCCGTTGACGGTGATCCGGCAGGTCACGTCGCCGGACGCGACCGGGCTGGCGATGATCTGCACCCGCTCGCGGTCGTTCGCCGTGAAGCTCAGCCGCCAGGGCGTGTCCACGGCGCCGGGCTGGTGGAAGTTCGCGTCCGCGTCGTAGAACTGCACCTCGGCCTCGCCGTCGGTGGCTGTCACCTCGTACAGCACCGTGAACTTGCCGGGCCCGCCGGACGGGGTGGTGGCCGGCCGGGCCGGGGGCGCGGTCGGCTCGTCGGCCCACCCGTCGGGCTCGCCGTACAGCGGCCCGTCGTACCGGTCGCCGGAGGCCGTCCCGTCGTCCAGGCCCCGGCCGAGGAAGGACAGCCCGACGCAGCCGCAGACGATGATCGCCAGGACGGTGACGAGGCCGATCACCAGGCCGGCCACCCAGCCACCGCCGCCACCGCGGCGCGGCGGCATGCCCGGATACGCGTACGGCGGCGGGTAGGGGCCGGGTGGGTAGGACCCGGCTTTGTAGGGGCCGGGCGGGTAGGCGGCCGGTGTCCAGGCCGGCTGTGCCGGGAGGTCGGGCACGCCGGGCTGGGACGGCCACCCGGGCGTACCGGGTACGTGCGGGCCGCCCGATGCCGGTGGGACCGGCGGGCGCGGCGTGGCGGCCGGGTCGGCCGGAGCCGCCCACCCCGGTTCGCCCACCGGGTGTCCCGTCCCGCTCGACGGCATGGCCGGACCGGTTCCGGCGGACGCGCTCTCCGGGCCGGTGGCCGCCCAGGGGCTCGGAGCGGGCGGCGGCGACCAGGGCTCGGGCGGTGTCCACGGCTGCGGGGCGGCCAGCGGGTCCGGCGGCGTCCAGGAGGAGGGCTGCGGCGTGGCCGGCGCGGCGGTCGGGTCGGCCGGTCCGGGGGCCGGTTCGGGGGAGGGGGTCGTCTCGGACATGGGCTCAGCTCACAGGGGTACGGCGCGGACGACCGCGGAACGGTGGGCCCGGGGGACGGCGCCCGGCCTCAATGTAGGCGGTGACGGCCAGTCGTGCGGTACCGGCCGCCGCTCCGCGTCCCGCGTCCCGAACCGGTCCGGACGGGCGGAACGACCTGGATGGTGCTTTGTCCGGTAATCGCATCCCTGGCGCTCGGTTCGCTCAAATTCAGTGATCGTTAACCGCACTTCCGAGCACGCACGATGAGCGAAACTCGGTTAGGCTGCGGACCATGTGTGGAATCGTGGGTTACGCCGGTGCGCGCCCGGCGCTCGGCATCGTGCTTGACGGACTGCGGCGTCTCGAATACCGCGGCTACGACTCGGCCGGTGTCGCCGTGGTCTGCGAGGACGAGCTGCTGACCGAGAAGAAGGCCGGCAAGCTCGCGAACCTGGAGAAGGTTCTCTCCGAGCGCGCGGCCGACAACCCCGAGGACTGCGCCGCCAGCCCGATCGGCATCGGCGACGGCACCACCGGCATCGGCCACACCCGCTGGGCCACGCACGGCGGCCCGACCGACCGCAACGCCCACCCGCACCTCTCCCCGGACGGCCGCGTCGCGGTGATCCACAACGGCATCATCGAGAACTTCGCGAAGCTCCGCGCCGAGCTGGAGGACGAGGGTGTCGAGTTCGCCAGCGACACCGACACCGAGTGCGCCGCGCACCTGATCGCCCGCGCGCTGGCCGACCTGCGCTCGGCCGGTGAGACCGACAGCCCGCAGCTCCTCGCCGCCGCCATGCGCGTGGTCTGCGGGCGCCTGGAGGGCGCGTTCACGCTGCTCGCCGTTGACGCCGGCATCCCCGGCGCGGTGGTCGGCGCCCGGCGCAACTCGCCGCTCGTGGTCGGCCGGGGCGACGGCGAGAACTACCTCGCCAGCGACGTCGCCGCGTTCATCGAGCACACCCGGGACGCGGTCGAGCTGGGGCAGGACCAGATCGTCCTGATCACCCCGGACAGCATCGACATCACCGACTTCCACGGCCAGCCGGCCAGCGGCACCGACTTCCACATCGACTGGGACTCGTCGGCCGCCGAGAAGGGCGGCTACGACTGGTTCATGCTCAAGGAGATCGAGGAGCAGCCGCAGGCCATCGCCGACACGCTGCTGGGCCGGCTCACCGAGACCGGCGAGATCGCCCTCGACGAGGTCCGCCTCAGCGAGCAGGACCTGCGCGACGTCGACAAGATCTTCATCGTCGCCTGCGGCACCTCGTACCACGCTGGCCTGGTCGCCAAGTACGCCATCGAGCACTGGACCCGCATCCCCTGCGAGGTGGAGCTGGCCAGTGAGTTCCGCTACCGCGACCCGGTGCTGGACCGCTCCACGCTGATCGTGGTGATCTCGCAGTCCGGCGAGACGATGGACACCCTGATGGCGCTGCGCCACGCCAAGGAGCAGAAGGCCCGCGTGCTGGCGATCTGCAACACCAACGGCTCGACCATCCCGCGCGAGTCCGACGCGGTGCTCTACACCCACGGCGGCCCGGAGATCGCTGTCGCCTCCACCAAGGCGTTCCTCACCCAGGTCGTCGCCTGCTACCTGATCGGCCTGCACCTGGCCCAGGTGCGCGGCATCAAGTTCGCCGACGAGGTGGGCGCGGTGGTGGCCCAGCTCCAGGAGATGCCGGGCAAGCTGCGGGAGCTGCTGGACCGGATCGAGCCGGTCCGCGAGCTGGGCCGCGAGTTGAAGTCCGAGCCGACGGTGCTGTTCATCGGCCGGCACGTGGGCTACCCGGTGGCGCTGGAGGGCGCGCTGAAGCTCAAGGAACTGGCGTACATGCACGCCGAGGGCTTCGCCGCCGGCGAGCTGAAGCACGGCCCGATCTCGCTGATCGACCAGGGCACCCCGGTGATCTGCATCGTGCCGTCGCCGGTCGGCCGGGGCATGCTGCACGACAAGGTCGTCTCCAACATCCAGGAGGTACGCGCCCGCGGCGCCCGCACCATCGTGATCGCCGAGGAGGGCGACCAGGCGGTGGTCCGCTACGCCGACCACCTGATCTACGTGCCGCGTACGCCGACGCTGCTGGCGCCGCTGGTGACCACGGTGCCGTTGCAGGTGCTGGCCGCCGAGATCGCCGCCGCTCGCGGGCACGACGTCGACCAGCCCCGGAACCTGGCCAAGTCGGTCACCGTCGAGTAGCCGATCTCGTCCACGGTCCCTCCGCCCGCACCACGGGTGGGGGGACCGCGTCGTCTCCGGCCCGGTCATCGGCCCAGCACGATCCGGGCCATGCCGTCCAGCGCCGGGTTGTCCGGATCCCAGTAGCCGGTGTGGCCGCGCGGGGCGCTCGGGAAGCGCCGGCCGCCGAAGCCCGGCGCGCTCGGGTCGGCGCCGAACCAGAGCCGCTCGCCGGGCCCGTCGAGGACGGCGAGCGCCGGGCCGAGTGGCGTACCCGCGAGCAGCGCGCGGCGGGCCAGCTCGTCCGGTGGGCGGGCCAGCCGGATGACGTCGTCCGGCGCGGTCGACGACCAGATCTGACCGGCGGGCATCCGCAGCTCGGCGGCGTGGTCCACGCCGACGCCGGGCGAACCGACGAAGACCAGCGCGTCGGCGCTCAACCCGTGGTCGCGGGCGGCGGCACCGACCACGAGCGAGCCGTAGCTGTGCCCGAGCACCGTCTGCCGGGCCGGCGGGCCCTCGTGCGCGGCCCGCAGCCCGTCCTGGAACCGGTGCAGCGCCGGGCCGGCGTCCTCGGCCTGACGGGTGCCCGCCGCCTCGGTGAGGAAGTCCGGCGCGTCGTAGTCCAGCCAGAGCACCGCCGCCGCCTCCTCGCCCGGCCCGAGTGCCGCGCAGCGCTGCAACACCCGGGCCGCGCGGCCCAGCTCAGCCGGCGCGTCGGCGAGATCCGAGGTCATGCCCGGGACGTACGTGAGCACCGAGGCGGCGCGGTCCGGGTTGCCGAGCGCCACCACCGCGCGGCCGTCGCCGGCCGGGTCGAGCCCCAGCAGGTACGCCCGGGGCGCCCCGCCCTCGGTCAGCCGCTCGGTCAGCCCGTCCAGCCCGCGCAGCGCCGCCTCGACAGCGGCGAGCCGGACCCGGCGGGACGCCTCCAACGGCCCGGCCGGAAGCGGGTGCAGCAGCGCGAGCCGCCGTACGAGCAACCGCTCCCGCCGATCACCGAGCAGCAACCGGTTGGCCTGGTCCCGGGCGCCTGCCGGTACGCCGTCGAGACGCCCGATCCGGCCCGGTTCCCGCCCGACCAGCCAGCGCCGCTCGGCCGCGCTCAGACCGGCCCACCAGCGGCTCACCTCGGCCGGCCCGGCACCGGGCCCGGGCCGCCAGGCGGGCGGGACGCTGACCCAGCCGCGTACCGCAGCGGTGGTCAGGTCCGCCAGCCGGCCGGCCGCCTCCCGGTCGGCGGCGCCGGCGAGCGTCAGTGCGCCCCGGATGCCGGCCCGCGCGTGGACCACCGCCGGTCCGGCCTGCGCCACCGGCCGCGCCGGGTCGGGCCGGACCGCGCCGGTGCGGTCGACGAGCAGGCCACCCGACTCGGCGCGGGCCACCTCGGCGCCGAGCCGGGCCTTCGCCACGCCCAGCCGGGCACCGAACTCGGCGAGCACCTGGTCGACCTCGACCAGGGCGGGGAGCACGTCGGTGAGGTCGGTGCGCAGGTCCTCGATCCGCCGTTGCGCCGCCGTCGCGGCGGCACCCGACCACCCGGGACGGAGCGTGCCGATCCGGGCGGTCAGTGCGTCGGCGCGCTGCCGTACCGGCGTGGTGAGGCTCCGCCACGCCGTCCCGGCGGTGGACCAGGCGCTCGGGTCGGCCCGCCAGAGCTGCGCGTAGCCGACCGGCGTGGCGGCGTCAGCAATCCCGCCGGTCACCGGAGCACCCCGGTGAGGCGGCGGGCGGCGCGTTCGTCGACCGCCTCGTAGCCGTCCGCGCCCCGGCGCAAGGCCTGAGCGGTGTCGGCCACCCGGGCGCCGAGGGCGCCGGACCAGCGCCGCACCGCCGACTCCAACTCGGTCAGCGCCATCGCGGATCGCCAGCCTTCCGGCGCCGCCATCAGCAACGACTCCGGTGCCGCGCCCGGCCCGCGGGCCAGCCGGTACGCGTCGTCGGCCAGCTCGCGCGCCACCGATCGCAGCAGCTCCGGATCGACGTCGAACGGTTTCTCCACCACATGCCCTCCCTCGCCCGGCGCCACCGGCCGGCTCCGGACACCGGGACGCTAGGCGGCACCCGGCGGTGGTCGCCGACCCCTGTGGACAACGCGCCGGGTTGTCCACAGGGCTTGTCCGCCGACCGGTCCGAGGCGCGTGCCGCCGGTAGGGTGAGGCCGTGGTCAGGGGAGCCGCGAGCGGAAGCTGAGCCGGCGCGACGAGCGGGGCGGGGTGGCATGAGACAGGTGTGGCGGGTCGCGGACGTTCGCGCGGCGGAGGCGGGCCTGATGGCCACCCTCCCATCCGGTGCGCTGATGCAGCGGGCCGCGAGCGGGCTGGCCCGCCGCTGCGCGTTGCTGCTCGCCGACCGGGGCGGCGTCTACGGCGCCCGGGTGCTGGTGCTCGCCGGGTCCGGCGACAACGGTGGCGACGCCCTCTTCGCGGGCGCGCACCTGGCCCGCCGGGGCGCGGCGGTGACAGCGCTGCTCCTCACGCCGGGCCGGGCGCACGCCGAGGGCCTGGCCGCGCTGCGCGCCGCCGGCGGGCGCGTGGCCGACCGGCCGCCCGCGGTGGTCGACCTGGTACTCGACGGCATCGTGGGCATCGGCGGCACCGGAGGGCTCCGCGAGACGGCCGAGCAGCTGGCCGCGAGCCTGACCGGGCAGCGCGGGCGCGACGGCACGCCCGCCACTGTGGTGGCGGTCGACGTGCCGAGCGGCGTCGCTGTCGACACCGGCCACGTCCCGCTCACCGACGCCGGGCGGCCCCGGGCGGTCCGCGCCGACGTGACAGTCGCGTTCGGCGCGCTGAAGCCCGCACTGGTCGTCGGTCCGGCCGCCGAGCTGGCCGGCGAGGTCGAGCTGGTCGACATCGGGCTGACGCCGTGGCTGCGCGGCACCCCGGCGCTCCAGGTGATCGAGCAGACGGACGTGACCGGCTGGTGGCCGGCGCTGGGTGCGTCGTCGGAGAAGTACACCAGGGGTGTGGTCGGCGTGGCCACCGGATCGGCCACCTACCCCGGCGCCGCGGTGCTCTCTGTCGCCGGGGCGCTCGCCGGCCCCACCGGCCTGGTCCGCTACGCCGGAAGCGCCAAGGGCGAGGTGCTGCACCAGCACCCATCGGTGATCGCCACCGGCCGGGTCGCCGACGCGGGCCGGGTGCAGGCGTGGGTCTGCGGCTCCGGGCTCGGCACCGGCGAGGACTCCGCCGCCGAGCTGCGCGCGGTGCTGGCCGCGCCGGTGCCGGTGGTGCTCGACGCGGACGCGCTGACGCTGCTCGTCGACGGCAAGCTGGCCGACCGGCTGCGCGGCCGGGACGCGCCGATCGTGGTGACGCCGCACGACCGGGAGTACGCCCGGCTCTGCGGCGAGATGCCGGGGGAGGACCGGGTCGCGGCCGCGCTGCGGCTGGCCGCCTGGATGAACGCGGTGGTGCTGCTCAAGGGCGACCACACGATCATCGGTACGCCCGACGGCCGCGCGTACGTGAACCCGACCGGCACCCCGGTACTCGCCACCGGTGGCACCGGCGACGTGCTGGCCGGGCTGCTGGGCTCGCTGCTCGCCGCCGGGCTCGCGCCGGAGCGGGCGGCGGCCGCCGCGGCGTACCTGCACGGGCTGGCCGGCCGGGAGGCGGCGCGCGGCGGTCCGGTGACCGCGCCCGACGTGGCGGCGGCGTTGCGTCCGGTACTGGCCCGGCTGGGCTGATCCGGGCGGCGACGCCCGGTGGCGACGGGCACCGCCCGCACGGCTCACGGCGCTGATGATCACTGACGGAAGTAGGCTGAGGGCATGTGGCAGTCGGAGGTGCGCGTCGACCTGGACGCGATCCGGGAGAACGTGACCCGGCTCAAGGCCGGCACCAGCGCCGAGATGATGGCCGTGGTCAAGGGCGACGGCTACGGCCACGGCATGGTGCCTGCCGCCCGGGCGGCGCTCGACGCGGGGGCGGACCAGCTCGGCGTCTGCACGCTGGACGAGGCGTTGCGGCTGCGTGAGGCGGGCATCACCGCGCCGGTGCTGGCCTGGCTGCTCGACCCCGGCCTGCCGCTGCACGACGGGATCACCGTCGGCGTCGGCCTCGGCTGCGCCAGCCTCACCCAGCTCGACGAGATGATCGAGGCGAGTCGCCGGGCGGACCGCGCGGCCCGGCTGCATCTCAAGATCGACACCGGGCTGGCCCGGGGCGGCGCCACCGTCGCCGACTGGCCGGCGCTGCTGGAGGCCGCCGCGAAGGCCCAGGCCGACGGCCTGGTCGAGGTGGTCGGCGTGTGGAGCCACTTCGTGTACGCGGACTCGCCCGGCCACCCCACCACCGACCGCCAGCTCGCCGTCTTCCGCGAAGGGCTGGAGATGGTGACGCGCGCAGGGCTGCGTCCGCGCTACCGGCACCTGGCCAACTCGGCCGCCACGCTGACCCGGCCGGACACCCACTTCGACCTGGTCCGGCCCGGCATCGCCGTCTACGGCCTGTCGCCGGTCGCGGGCGAGCAGTTCGGCCTGCGTCCCGCCATGACCGCCCGTGCCCGGGTGATGCTCACCAAGCGCGTCGCGGCGGGCACCGGCGTCTCCTACGGGCACACCTACCTGACCGAGCAGGAGGCCAACCTCGCGGTGGTGCCGCTCGGTTACGCCGACGGCGTGCCCCGGCACGCCTCCAACACCGGCCCGGTGCACCTCGCCGGCAAGCGCCGGACCATCTCCGGGCGCGTCTGCATGGACCAGTTCGTGGTCGACTGCGGCGACGACGAGGTGGCCGCCGGCGACGTGGTGACGCTGTTCGGCAGTGGCGCGGACGGTGAGCCCACCGCCGACGACTGGGCCGAGGCGGTCGGCACCATCAACTACGAGATCGTGACCCGCTTCGGCGGCGTGCGCGTGCCCCGCGTCTACGACGGTGAGCGCGCATGAGTGTCCGGTTGCCGCGACCGCGTACCGCCGCCGGCAAGGTCGCCGGGCTGGTCGGCGCCGCCGTCGGTGTGGCCGCCGCCGGGCTCGCGGCGGGCGTGGTCAGCGAGCGGGTGCTGGTCCGCCGGCTCAAGAACGACCCCACCGACAGGTACGCCGACGAGGTCTTCGGCGAGCAGCGCTACGACGAGGCGTACCGGCTGGAGATGCCGGACGGCACCGACATCCACGTGGAGGTGGTCGAGCCGGCCCGCCCGGTGGCCGGGCACCCGACGGTGGTGCTCGTGCACGGGTTCTGCCTGGACATGGGCACGTTCCACTTCCAGCGCAAGCGGCTCGCCGAGCGCGGCGACTATCGGGTGGTCGCGTACGACCAGCCGGGGCACGGCCGTTCCGGCCGGCTGGAGAGCGGCGAGTACGACCTGACCGCGCTGGGCCACACGCTGCGCCGGGTGCTCGACGAGGTGGCCCCGGAAGGTCCGCTGGTGCTGGTCGGGCACTCGATGGGCGGCATGACGATCATGGCGCTGGCCGAGCTGTACCCGGAGATGTTCGGTGACCGGGTGGTCGGCACGGTGCTGATGGCGACCTCGGGCGGTCTGGCGGCGGAGACCAAGCTGGTGGCGCCCGCGCTGCTCGGCCGCGTCGGCTCGCCGGTGCTCTACATGATGAGCAACGCCACCCGGTACGGCGGCACGGTGATCGACCGGGCGCGCCGGTCGACCTCGAACGTGGCCTGGCTGCTCACCCGCAAGTACGGCTTCGGCACGTCGAAGCCGAGCCCGGCCCTGGTGTCGTACGTCGAGATGATGAACTCGCGCACCTCGGCCGACACGGTCACCCGCTACCTGCGCACGATCGCCACCCACTCCCGGTTCCCGGCGCTGGCGGCGCTGGCCGGCACACCGGTGCTGGTGATCGTGGGGGACAAGGACATGATCACGCCCGTGACGCACTCCGAGGAGATCGTCCGGCGGCTGCCGCACGCCGAGTTCGTGAAGATCAACGACAGCGGGCACGTGGTGATGCTGGAGCACGCCGACGAGGTGAACGCGGCGCTGGAGAGGTTCCTGGATTCGCTATGACAGTGGTCGTGGAGCTGAAGACGGTCGACGACACCCACGAGTTCGGGCGGCGGCTCGCCGATGTGCTGCGGGCCGGTGACCTGCTGCTGCTCAGCGGCCCGCTCGGGGCCGGCAAGACCGCGCTGACCCAGGGCATCGGCGCCGGCCTCGGCGTACGCGGGGACATCACCTCGCCCACCTTCGTCATCGCCCGGGTGCACCGGCCCGACCCGGCGCGGGGCGGCCGGGTGACGCTCGTGCACGCCGACGCGTACCGCCTGGGTGAGGCCGCCGACCCGCGCGCGGAGATCGACGACCTCGACCTGGACGCCTCGGTGGACGAGGCGGTCACCGTGGTGGAGTGGGGCGAGGGGATGGTCGAGCAGCTGGTCGACGCGCACCTGCGGGTACGCATCGACCGCCGCGACGACGACACCCGGGCGGTCACGCTGGAGCCGGTCGGTGGCGACTGGGCCGCCCGGCTGGCCACCCTCGGCTGAGCGTTGTCGTACCCGCTGCCTAGAGTCCCGGGGACGACTGCGAAAGGTTGCCGATGCCCGACGACGCCCCCGCCCTCGACCTGATGGCACTCCTGCCCGATCCGTGGCGGGAGGCGCTCGCCCCGCACCTGGACCCGGCCCGCACCGCGGCGCTGGCCGAGTTCGTCACCCGGGAGTACGCGACCGCCACGGTCTTCCCGCCGCTGGAGGATCTCTTCTCCGCCTACCGGCTGTGCGGGCCGGCCGACACCCGGGTGCTGATCCTCGGGCAGGACCCGTACCACAAGGCGGGTCAGGCGCACGGGCTGAGCTTCAGCGTGCGCGAGGGGGTTGCGGTGCCGCCGTCGCTGCGCAACGTCTTCAAGGAACTGGGCGAGGATCTGGGCGTGCCGAAGCCGCGTAGCGGCAACCTCGACGGCTGGGCCGCGCAGGGTGTCCTGCTGCTCAACTCGGTGTTGACGGTCCGGCAGGCCACCCCCGGCTCGCACGCCAACAAGGGCTGGGAGGAGTTCACCGACGCCACCATCCGGGCGCTCGACGCGCTCGACCAGCGCGTGGTCTTCCTGCTCTGGGGCGGCTACGCGCGCAAGAAGGCGGCGCTGGTGACCAACCCGCAGCACGTGGTGCTGGAGGCCGGGCACCCGAGCCCGATGAACCCGCGCGGCTTCCTCGGCAGCCGCCCGTTCAGCGCCGCGAACAAGGCGCTGGCCGACGCGGGGCTGCCCACCATCGACTGGGAACGCTCAGCCGGCTGACCCGTCCGGCGCCTCGCCCGTCGCCGCGGCGAGGCGCCGGCGGTACCGGGACAGCAGCTCGGCCGTGCGCCGGTCGGTCACCTCCACCTCGACCAGCGGCTCGACCGGGTACGTACGTTCGCCGAGGCGGACCTCGATGGGCTCGGGCAGTTCGTCGCACATCCGGGCCCGCAGCTCGCCGTAGCGGGTCAGCCAACGGTGCTCGCCCGGCTCCTCGGGCTCCGTGTGGATGCCGCCCCACTCCTGCCATCGGGCGTTCCAGCGCTGCGCGTAGATTCGATCGAGGAGCGCGCTGAACTGCGGCGAGTCCCGCCAGCGCACCGCGATCTCGACCGCGTCCACCGGCAGTGGCGCGCCCTGCAGCAGTGCCGCCGTGCCGCCCGACAGCACGTACGGCAGGTCGCCCAGGGCCTCCATGATCCGATCCAGCCGGAGGACTTCGATCCGCTCGGCAAGCACCGTCCCGGCCATCTCGTCCAGCGCGGCGTCCAGGTGGCTGTCCAACGGCTCGACCTCGATCCGCAGTTGCCGGCCGAGCGCGGCGAGCAGGCGTTCCGCGGTGGTCAAACTCGGCAGCCGGTCGCCGCGTTCGATCCGGGCGATGGCGGTCTGACTGAGCCCGGACCGGCCGGCCAGCGCCTGCTGGGTGAGCCCTGCTTGTTCGCGTTCCCGCCGCAGAGTGCGGGCGACCTCTCGACCGAGGCGACTCTCCGTCATCTCCGGAGAATGGCAGTCCTCCTCTGAGCCTTATGCCTCTGAGTCATATTCATGACCCAGAGGCATAAGGCTCTCACCTCTTCTCTTTGATCCGGGCGCTACGCATCGTGACCGGGCGAGCGGCGAGGGCGTGCCGGGGGCGTGCCGGGGGCGGACGGAGCGGACGGAGCGGACGGCTAGGCTGGCTTACCGTGCTCGTACTCCTGGTGGACTCCTCGACGCCCGCGGTGACCGCGGCCCTGGCCGAGGTCTCGGCGGACGGCGTCGCGGTCCGCGCGTCCCGGTGCACCGTCGACGCCCGCGCCCACGGCGAGCTGCTCGCGCCGCAGGTCGACGCCGTGCTGGCGGACGTCGGTGCACGGCCAGCCGACCTGGCCGCGATCGTCGCCGGCCTCGGCCCGGGCCCCTTCACCGGGCTGCGCGTCGGGCTGGTCACCGCCGCCACCATGGGTCAGGTGCTCGGCGTGCCCACGTACGGGGTCTGCTCGCTGGACGGGCTCGGCCACCCGGCGGCCGCCGGCGAGCCGGTGCTGGCGGCGAGCGACGCGCGGCGCCGGGAGATCTACTGGGCCGTCTACGACGGCGCCGGCCGGCGCCTGGCCGGCCCGGAGGTGGCGGCCCCCGCGGTGGTCGCGGAGCGGGCGCGCGACCTGGCGGTCACCGTCGCGGTCGGCGACGGCGCGCACCGGTACGCGGACGTGCTGGGGCTGCCGGTCCGCGACGAGCCGCGCTACCCGGACCCGCTGGCGCTGGCCCGGCTCGCCGCGCCGCGGATCCGCGCGGGCGCGCCCGGCGAGACGCTGACCCCGCTCTACCTGCGCCGGCCGGACGCGGTCGCGGCCACCGGCCACAAGCCGGTCCTGCCATGAGGCTGGGCCGGTTCCGCTGGTGGCACATCGACGAGGTGCTGCCCATCGAGGCGGACCTCTTCGGCGCCGAGCAGTGGTCGGCGGCCATGTTCTGGAACGAACTCGCCAACGGGCACTTCTACCTCGTCGCCAACGACGACGACGGCGCCGTCCTCGGCTACGCCGGGCTGGCCGTGTCCCCGCCCGACGAGGCGTGGGTGCAGAACGTCGCGGTCCGCCGGGACGCCCAGCGCCGGGGGATCGGCCGGCTGCTGCTGGAGGCGCTGCTCGCCGAGGCGGCCCGGCGCGGCACCCGCAGCACGCTGTTGGAGGTCGCCGCGGACAACGCGCCCGCGCAACGGCTCTACGCCACCTACGGCTTCGAGCCGATCGGCGTGCGGCGCGGCTACTACCAACCGAGCAACACCGACGCGCTGGTCATGCAGCGCAACGAGGACTGACGCGCATGGCTGACGAACCCCTGATCCTCGGCATCGAGACCTCCTGCGACGAGACCGGCGTGGGCATCGTGCGCGGGCACACACTGCTCGCCGACGCGCTCGCCTCCAGCGTCGAGGAGCACGCCCGGTTCGGCGGCGTGGTGCCCGAGGTGGCCAGCCGCGCCCACCTGGAGGCCATCGTGCCGACCATGGACCGGGCGCTGCGCGAAGCGGGCGTCACCATCGCCGACATCGACGCCATCGCCGTTACCTCCGGGCCGGGCCTGGCCGGCGCGCTGCTCGTCGGGGTCGCCGCCGCCAAGGGGTACGCCGTCGCGGCGGAGAAGCCGGTGTACGGCGTGAACCACCTCGCCGCGCACGTCGCGGTGGACACGCTCGAACACGGCCCGCTGCCCGAGCCCGCGATCGCGCTGCTGGTCTCCGGCGGGCACTCCTCGCTGCTGCGCGTCGACGACCTGGCCCGCGACGTGGTCCCACTCGGCGCCACCATCGACGACGCGGCCGGCGAGGCGTTCGACAAGGTGGCCCGGCTGCTCGGGCTGCCGTTCCCCGGCGGGCCGTACATCGACCGCGAGGCGCGCGCCGGTGACCCGGCGTCGATCGCCTTCCCACGCGGGCTGACCGCCGCGAAGGATCTGGTCGGCCACCGGTACGACTTCTCCTTCTCCGGCCTGAAGACGGCTGTGGCCCGCTGGGTGGAGGCGCGGCAGCGGGCCGGTGAGCCGGTGCCGGTCGCCGACGTGGCCGCGTCCTTCCAGGAGGCGGTCTGCGACGTGCTGGTCGGCAAGGCGATCGACGCCTGCCGCACCAGCGGCATCGACACGCTTGTCATCGGCGGCGGTGTGGCGGCCAACTCCCGGCTGCGGGCGATGGCCGAGCAGCGGGCCGGCAGGCACGGCATCCGGGTGCGTACGCCCCGGCCGAAGCTCTGCACGGACAACGGCGCGATGGTGGCCGCGCTCGGCTCCCATCTGGTGGCCGCGGGCGTCGCGCCGAGCCGGCTGGACCTGCCGGCCGACTCGGCGATGCCGCTGACAGTGGTCAGCGTGTGAGCGGGGAGGAGACCGACATGATCGTCCGGATGTGGGAGGCCAAGGCCGAGCCGTACGGCTTCGCCGACCTGATCACCTGGGTCTGCGAGACCGCGCTGCCCGAGTTCGAGCACGACCCGATGCACGTCTCCAGCGAGGTGTTCTCCTCCACCGACCACCGGCTCGTGGTCATCACCAAGTGGCGCAACAACCCCCGGGAACTGCCCGAGCCGCCGGCCCGGCTGATCGCCCGCCTGCCGCACAGCTGGGACTTCACCCAGGTCGACCGCTGACGCGAGGGTCGTCACGACGGCCGGAATTGATTGGCGCCCGGATCACCCCGGCACCTAGCGTCGGTGAGTCATGCGCTTCTCACCGGCCGGCGATCCCGGCACCCCCGACGCGCGGTCGGCCACCCGATACCTCGTGTGGCTCGCCGGGCGGCACCCCGTCATCTTCGGCGCCGGTCTCGCGCTCGGCGTGATCTGGATGCTGGCCCAGGCGCTGGTGCCGGCTGTGCTCGGCCGCGCCGTGGAAGCCGGCCTGGCCCAACGCGACCCGGACGCGCTGGTGCGCTGGAGTCTGGCCCTGCTCGGGCTGGGTCTGGTGCAGGCCGTCGCCGGGATCCTGCGCCACCGCTGCGCGGTGCACAACTGGCTCGGCGCCGCGTACCGCACCGTGCAGGTCACAGTGGACGCCACCAACCGGCTCGGCGCCGCGCTGCCCCGGCGGGTCGCGGCGGGCGAGGTGGTGAGCATCGGCACCGCCGACATCGAGCACATCGGCAGCGCCGTCGACATCACCGCCCGGGGCGCCGGCTCGGTGGTCGGCATCGTCACCGTCGCGGTGATCCTGCTCAACGCCTCCCAGCCGCTCGGCCTCGTGGTGGTGCTCGGGGTGCCGCTGCTGATGGCGCTCGTGGCGTTGCTGATCCGCCCGCTGCACCGGCAGCAGGCCGCGTACCGGGACTCGACCGGCCGGCTCACCGCCCGGGCCGCGGACATCGTCTCCGGCCTGCGCGTGCTGCGCGGTGTCGGCGGCGAGCCGGTACTGTCCGAGCGCTACCGGCAACGGTCGCAGGCGTTGCGCGCGGACGGGCTGCGGGTGGCCCGGGTCGAGTCGCTCCTGCAGGCCGCGCAGATCCTGCTGCCCGGCGTCTTCGTGGTGCTGGTGACCTGGCTGGGTGCCCGGTTCGCGCTGCGCGGCGAGATCAGCGCCGGCGAGTTGGTCTCGTTCTACGGCTACACCGCGTTCCTGGTCAGCCCGCTGCGCAACCTCACCGAGGCGGCCGACAAGCTGACCCGGGGACACGTCGCGGCCCGCCGGGTCGTCCGGTTGCTGCGGCTCGCGCCGGAGTTCACCGACCCGGCCACGCCGGTGCCGGTGCCGGCCGGGCCGGGCGAGCTGGCCGACGTACGGTCCGGACTGGTGCTGCGACCGGGCCGGCTCACCGCGCTGGCCGCCGCCACCCCGCAGGACGCCACCGAGATCGCCGACCGGCTCGGCCGGTACGCCGACGGGGACGTCACGCTGCACGGCGTACCGCTGCGGGACGTGGCGCTGGCGACGGTGCGGGAGCGGATCCTGGTGGCCGACAACGACGCGCAGCTGTTCAGCGGCGTGCTGCGCACGGAGCTTGACCCGCACGACCGGGCCGAGCCCGGCGCGGTGGCGGCGGCGCTGGCCGCGGCGAGTGCCACCGACATCGTCGAGGCGCTGCCCGGCGGCCTGGACGGCGAGGTCGCCGAACGCGGCCGGGAGTTCTCCGGCGGGCAGCGGCAGCGGCTGCGGCTGGCCCGCGCGCTCGTCGCCGACCCGGAGACGTTGATCCTGGTCGAGCCGACCAGCGCGGTGGACGCGCACACCGAGGCGCGCATCGCCGAACGACTCGGCCCGGCCCGCCACGGCCGCACCACGCTCGTCTGCACCACCAGCCCGCTGGTGCTCGGTCACGCCGACCACGTGGTCTTCGTCGAGGACGGCAAGGTCGTCGCCGAGGGCCGGCACGAGGAACTGCTCGCCGCCGAGCCGCGCTACGCCGCCACGGTGAGCCGGGAGGAGGAGCGATGAGCAACGCGCTGCCCGTCGCCGACATCGCCCAGGTCCGCCGGTACGTGCGCGAGCTGATCCGCCGTCACCCGCGTGGCCTGGCCGCCGCGCTCGGCCTGCACGCGCTCGCCGCCGGGGCCGGGCTCGTCGCCCCGCGCCTGCTCGGTGACCTGGTGCAGGGGATCTCCCAGGGCATCGCCGCGACGACCGTGGACCGGGTCGTCGCGGCCATCGCCGCGTTCGTGGTGGTGCAGGCGGTGCTGGTCCGCTTCGCGCACCTGGCCTCGGCCCGGCTCGGTGAGCGGGTGCTCGCCGAGCTGCGGGAGGAGTTCGTCGACCGGGTGCTCGCGCTGCCGCTGGCCACAGTCGAGCGGGCCGGCACCGGCGACCTGCTCACCCGCACCTCGCGGGACGTCGCCGCGCTGTCCCGTACGGTCCGGTTCGCCGGGCCGGAGACGCTCATCGCGGCGCTGACCGTGCTGCTGATCCTCGGCGCGCTGCTGCTGACCGGTCCGCTGCTGGCGCTGCCCAGCCTGCTGGCGGTGCCGGTGCTGTGGGCCGGCACCCGCTGGTACCTGCGCCGCGCGCCGCAGGGCTACCTGCGGGAGAACGCCGCCTACTCGGACATCACCGACGGGATCAGCGAGACGGTCGAGGGGGCGCGGACCACCGAGGCGCTGCGGCAGGCGGCCCGCCGCCGGGCGCGCGGCGACGCGGACATCAGCCGGTCGTACGCGGCCGAGCGCTACACGCTCTACCTGCGTACCGTGTTCTGGCCGGTGGCCGAGTTCGGCTACCTGGTGCCGATGGTGGCGACCCTGCTCATCGGCGGCTGGTTCCACCTGAAGGGCTGGGCCAGCCTCGGCCAGGTCACCGCCGCCACGCTCTACGCCCAGCAGCTCACCGACCCGATCGAGCGGCTGCTCGGCTGGCTGGACGAGTTCCAGGTCGGCGGCGCCTCGCTGGCCCGGCTGCTCGGGGTGGCCGCCGAACCGGACGAGCGCTCCCCGGCACCCGCCGCGCCGGCCCGGACGGGCGGCGAGGGTCGGCTCGCCGCGCACGACGTCCGGTACGCGTACCGCCCGGGTCACGACGTGCTGCACGGCGTGACGCTGGAACCCCGGCCGGGGGAGCGGCTCGCGATGGTCGGCCCGTCCGGGGCGGGCAAGTCGACGCTGGGCCGGCTGCTGGCCGGCGTGCACGCGCCGCGCGCCGGCACGGTGACGGTGGACGGCCGTCCACTCGCCGGAATGCCCCTGGCCGAGCTGCGTACCCACGTCGCGCTCGTCAGTCAGGAGCACCACGTGTTCATCGGCACGCTCGCCGACAACGTGGCGATGGTCCGGCCGGACGCCGACCCGGCGCGGGTACGCGCGGCGCTGGCCGCCGTCGACGCGCTGGACTGGGCGCTGGCCCTGCCGGACGGGCTCGACACGCCGGTCGGCGCGGGCGGCCACCCGCTCACCCCCGCGCAGGCGCAGCAACTCGCGCTGGCCCGGCTGGTGCTCGCCGACCCGCACACGCTGGTGCTGGACGAGGCCACCTCGCTGATCGACCCGCGGGCGGCCCGGGCCCTGGAGCGGTCGCTGGCGGCGGTGCTGCACGGCCGTACCGTCATCGCCATCGCGCACCGGCTCTTCTCCGCGCACGACGCGGACCGCGTGGCGGTGGTCGCCGACGGGCGGATCACCGAGCTGGGATCACACGACGAGCTGGTCGCGGCCGGTGGCTCGTACGCTGCGCTGTGGCGTTCCTGGCACGGCTGAGAACGCGCGACGGGCCCCGGCGCGTCCGCCGGGGCCCGATCGACGGAGGGCTCACGCGCGGCGGGTCAGCCGCCAGGTCGCGTACCCGCCGGTGCCGAGCGCGATCAGGAACACCGCCCACACCACACCGGTGCCCACCTGGAGTCCACCGCCGCTGCCCACGTTGGCCTGGGCGGCGGCGACGAGCGAGTCGCTCTGCGCGGGCGGCAGCGCAGCCGGCGGCAACTGCTGCCAGCGCACCAGCCCGGTGCTCTCCAGCATCGTCATGTGGTCGTTGACGAACGTGTTGGCGTCCTCGGCCAGCTTGCGGACGATCGGGTCGCGGGTGCTGGCCCGGACCGCGCCGATCACCGGGAAGATCTTGCCGTGGGCGACCCGCAGCCGGGTGACGAAGATCTGGTCGAACCGGGCACCGGTGGCGTTCTGCATCTCGGTCAGCCACCCCTTCTGCTCGGCCGTCGGATCCGTCGGCAGGGTGGCGCCGAGCTTGTTGGCCGCCTCGACCACCAGCTGGTCCAGCTCCGCGTGCTGCTTGGCGATCTCCGCGCCGACCTCGCGTACCCGGGCGGACTGGCCCTTCTCGGCCGCCATCTGCCCGGCCGGCATCTCCCACAGCCCGGCCAGCCGTACACCGTTGAGCAGCGTCATGTCGGCGGCGTTCATCTGCACGCCGGGGTTGGGTGCGGCCTGCGCCGTCCCGGGAACGACGCCGATCCCCGCGCCCAGCGCGGCGAGCAGCAGTACCACCCGGTGCGCCAGCTTGCGGCGTGCGGATTCCAGCGATGCCATGGTTGCGGTGCCTCCTCGGTCCGGACCGGTACGCGGGGTCGTGGACGGCCGCGCAAGCCGGCCGCCCGTCCGCACACTGGTACGGATCGGCGGGCCGATCAGTTCAGCGGGTCGGCGAGGAGTCGTTCGAACGCCAGCTCCGCGGCGCCGATCAGCGCCGCGTCGTCACCGAGCTTCGGGGTACGCAGCCGCACGTGCTCCAGGCACGCGGGCAGCCCGTTCGAGTTGAGCCGGCTGCGTACCTGCGCGGCGGCGGCCAGGTAGAGGTCACGCATGGTGCCACCGAAGATGACCATCTCCGGGTTGAAGATGTTCACCAGGTTCGCGACGCCGAAGCCGAGCCAGTCGCCGGCCTGCCGTACCGCGGTCTGGGCGCGGGCGTCACCGCGGTCGGCGGCGTCGAAGACGGCGAGCAGCGCGTCCCGGCCGCGCGCCTCGGACCGGCCGGCGGCGCGCAGCAGCCCGTGCTCGCCGATCTCGGTCTCCCAGCAGCCGCGCCGGCCGCAGTCGCAGCGCACCCCGTCGCGGACCACCACCATGTGGCCGACCTCGCCGCCGTAGCCGCCGTGCCCTCTCAGCCGCCGGCCCCCGGCGATGATGCCCGCGCCCACGCCGACGTCGCCGTAGAGGTAGATGACGTTGTCGCAGCCGACCGCCGCGCCCCGGGCGTGCTCGGCGTACGCGGCGACGTCGGCCACGTTGCCCACCGTGATCGGTACGTCTATCCCCAGCTCGACGGCGAGCGCGGCACCGATCGGCTCGTCCACCCAGCCGGTGGTCGGGCTGAGCCGGACCAGCCCGTCCTCCCGGCGGACCATGCCGCAGACCGCCAGCCCGGCGCCCACGCAGATCGCGTCCGTCGGCACCGACTGGTGCATCTCCTTGACCGCGCCGGCGAGCAGCGGGGCGGCCTCCCCGGCGACCAGGTTGCGCGGCCGGTCCATCTCCCGGCGGTCGAGCACCTCACCGCCGAGCCCGACCCGCGCTGCCCGCAGCCGGTCCACCTCGACGCTGTACGCGTACGCGTAGACCCGCTCCGACTCGGGCCGGACGACGAGTGACGGTCGTCCGGCCCGGCCGGTCTCCTTCGGCGTCCCCTCGCTGACCAGACCGGCGCCGGCCAGGTCCGCGGTCAGCGCGCCGATGGTGCTGCGGTTGAGGCCGAGCGCTGTGGTCAGCTCGGCCCGGGTGGTGGCGCCGTGGACGTGTACATAGCGGAGCAATGCGCCCAGGTTCTGCCGACGGATCTCGTCCTGACTGGGGCCCGCGCGCATTGCCAGTGCCATGGTGTTCCCGTACCCCGGGTCAGCGCGTGCCGGTGGCGGCGGCCCGCCGACGCGACAGCGCGTCGATGGTCGCCGCGGCGAGCAGCACCACGCCGGTGACCACGAACTTGACGCCCGAGCTGTATCCCATGAGTCCCATACCGTTGTCGATGACCGCCACCACCGCGCCACCGAGCACGGCGTCGAGGACCCGGCCCTTGCCGCCGAAGAGGCTGGTGCCGCCGATCACCGCCGCGCCGACGGCGTAGAGCAGTACGTTACTGCCACCGGTGTTGGGGTCGACCGAGTTGGCCCGGCTGGCGGCCACGATGCCGCCGATCGCGGCCATCGAGGAGCAGATGATGAACACCGAGATGCGGATCCGGTCGACGTTGATGCCGGCCCGGCGGGCGGCCTCGGCGTTGCCGCCGACCGCGTAGATGTGCCGCCCGTAGCTGGTGCGCTGGAGCACGAACGTCCAGACGACGAGCAGGATCGCGATGATCGGCACCACGATCGGCACGCCCTTGAGCGAGACGACGAGCACGTTGCGGCTGCGCTCCAGGTTGAGCACGTAGACCGCCACGCCGAGGATCACGGCCAGGCCGGCGATCCGGCCGGCGACCACCGCGATCGGGTCGGTGAGCAGGCCGCGGGCGGCCCGGTTGCGGTGCCGCAGCAACTGCACGGCCGCGTACCCGGCGACGGCGACGGCAGCGAGCGACCAGCCCAGCACGGGCGAGAGGTTGCGGTTGGCGATCGCCACGAGCACGTCGTCCCGGACCGCGATGTTGGCGCCCTCGTCCATGAGCGTCAGCACGACGCCCTGGAAGGCCAGGAACCCGGCGAGCGTGACCACGAAGGAGGGGATGCCGACCTTGGCGACCAGCAGGCCCAGCACGGTGCCGATCACCACGCCGGTGACGACGGCGGAGAGCACCGCCACGTACCAGGGATAGCCGAGTACCGTCACGACGTTGGCCAGGATCGCGGCGCAGACGCCGCTGGCGAATCCGGCGGAGAGGTCGATCTCGCCGAGCAGCAGGACGAAGACCAGGCCCATGGCGATGAGCGTGACCGCCGCGCCCTGGGTGAACAGGTTCGCCAGGTTGCCGGCGGTGAAGAACGACGGGCGGGCGATCGAGAAGCCCACCGCCAGCGCCACGAGCATGACCACGGCGGGGAGCGCACCGATGTCGCCGCCGCGTACCCGGCGCCAGTAGTTGTTGACGTGGCTGCCCAGGGTCGGTGCCGAGGTGACGCCGGCCGGGCCTTCCTTCTTCACGACGGTGGCGGTCATCGGACGGCTCCTGGAGTGGTGTCGGCGGGCGCGGCGCCGTTGCCGCCCGGCTCGCCGGTGAGGCCGAGGCTGCCGGAGCGGCCGGCGGTGATCAGCTCGACCACCTGCGAGTGGGTGATGTCTGTGGTCTTCACCTGGGCGACCATCTGGCCGAGGTAGAGCGCGGCGATCCGGTCGGAGACGGCGAAGACGTCGTTCATGTTGTGCGAGATGAGCACCACGGCCAAGCCGTTGTCGGCCAGCCGGCGCACCAGCTCCAGCACCTGGGCGGTCTGCGCGACGCCGAGCGCGGCGGTCGGCTCGTCCAGGATGACCAGCCGGCTGTTCCAGAGCACGGCCTTGGCGATGGCGACTGTCTGCCGCTGGCCGCCGGAGAGGCTGGAGACGTGCTGGCGCAGCGACTTCACGGTGCGCACACTCAGGCCGGCGAGCGTCTCGGCGGCCATCTGCTCCATGGTCGGCTCGTCGAGCACGATGCCGCTGCGCTTCTCCCGGCCGAGGAACATGTTCTGCACGATGTCGAGGTTGTCGCAGAGCGCGAGATCCTGGTAGACGACCTCGATGCCGAGCGCGGCGGCGTCGCGGGGGCTGTTGATGCTGACCGGCCGGCCGTCGAAGACGAACTCGCCGGCGTCGGTGGGGTGGATGCCGCTGATGCACTTGACGAGGGTCGACTTGCCGGCGCCGTTGTCACCGACGAGCGCGGTCACCTCGCCGGCGTGCGCGGCGAAGGCGACGTCACGCAGCACCTGGACGGGACCGAAGCTCTTGTCGATCCCGCGTAGCTCCAGCAGGGGGGTTGCGGACACGGGGTTCTCCTTTGGGCGGAGGGAGGTCTCGGATCCCGTCCGGCGCGGGCGCCGCCCGGCACGGGTTCTCCCGTGCCGGGCGGCGCCGCCTGAGGCGGGTGGGTCAGCTCACGCCGGCGTCGGTGCAGAGCTTCGCGAAGGCACCGGTGCAGAGCTCTTCCTTGGTGACGTAGCCGTCGGCCACCACGTCCTTGACGTTGTCCTTGTAGATGGCCTTGGGCTCCAGCAGCACCGACGGCACGTCCCGGCCGCCCTCCGGGTCCTTGACCGTCTGGCCGGTGTCCTTCCGCTCACCCTTGGCGAGCGCGATGGCCAGCTCGGCGGCGGCGTCCGCCTCCTTCTTGACCGCCTTGTAGACCGTCATGCACTGGTCACCGGCGAGGATGTTCTGCAGGCCCTCCTTGGTGGCGTCCTGACCGGTCACCGGAACCTTGCCGTTGAGCTTGTTCTTCTTCAGCACCGAGATGGCCGCGTTGCCGAGACCGTCGTTGGCGGCGAGCACGCCGTCGATCTTGCCGCCGGCCTTGGTCAGCTGCTGCTCGAAGATCGTGGCGGCCTGCGCGTTGTCCCAGGCCGGCACCGAGTCGTCGGCGACCTTGGTGTACTCCTTCGAGTCGAACTTCGGCTTGAGCACCGAGTCGTACCCGTTCTTGAACAGGGTGGCGTTGTTGTCGGTCGGCGAGCCGTTGAGGTACGCGATCGACGGGTTCTTGACGCCCTTGTCGGTCAGGCACTTGCTCAGGCCTTCGCCCTGGAGCTTGCCGACGGCCTCGTTGTCGAAGCTGACGTAGTACTGGGCGGAGCCGCCCAGGGTCAGCCGGTCGTAGTCGATGGTCGCCACGCCCTGCGACTTGGCCTTGTCGAGCACGGCCTTGCCGGTGCCGGAGTCCAGGTTGACGATCATCAGGACGTTGACGCCGTTGGTGATCATCTGGTCGGCGATGGTCTGGAACGCGGTCTTGTCGTTCTGCGCGTTCTGGATGTCGGACTCGACGCCGGCCGCGTCGAACGCCGCCTTCAGGTACTTGCGGTCCGCGCCCTCCCAGCGGGCGGAGGACTTGCTGTCCGGCAGGATCACGCCGATCTTCGGCTTCTTGGCGTTGGAGCCGCCGGCCTCGTCGGAAGAACCGCCGTTGTCACCGCAGGCGGCCATGCTGCCGGTCGCGAGGAGACCGACGGCCGCGAAGGTGAGGAAGCCCTTGCGCATGTGCAGGGTCCTTTCGGAGGTGGGGGAGTGGTGATGTTTTGTTGTGCCCGGCAACGTATTCCCCGCTTCCCATGCACCGCAAGACTGCCGAGGTCAGAAGTTTGTTGGCGGCGGTAACAATTCAGCAACGCGGTTGTCACCCGCGGGACACCGCCGGGAGAGCGCGCCCCGGGAACGCTCCCACACGTACCGTCACGAGCCCGCTCAGGCGGCGGCGATCGATGCCGTCGTCGCCCCGGTGAGCGCCACCAGATCGGTCGGCGCGAGCTGCACCTGCAATCCTCGGCGGCCCGCCGAGACGTACACGGTCGGGTGCGCCAGCGCGGAGGCGTCGATGACCGTCGGTAGCCGCTTGCGCTGCCCCAGCGGGCTGATGCCGCCGCGGACGTATCCGGTCGCGCGTTCGGCCGTCGTGCGCTCCGCCATCGTCGCCCGCTTGCCGCCGGCCGCGGCGGCGAGCGCCTTCAGGTCCAGCTCGCCGGTCACCGGCACCACCGCCACCGTCAGCCCGCCGTCGACCTCGGTGACGAGCGACTTGAACACGCGCTCCGGCGCCACCCCGAGCGCGGTCGCCACGAGCGCGCCGTAGTTCGGCGCGTCCGGCGAGACGTCGTAGGTGTGGGTGCTGTGGGCGATCTTCCGCTTGCTCAGCAACGCGATCGCCGGAGTGCCAGGGCCCGCCACCGGATCAAGCTAGCCCGGTCGTCGGCCCACCGCGAGCCGAAACCGCGCGCCGCGGGTCAGCCGCCCGCCGGAACCGGCCGGCAGACGAGCACCGTGGGGTCGCCCGCGACCCGGGTAAGCACCAGGTCGGCCGCCGCCTCGCCGGAGAGCCGCAGGTCACGGCGCAGCTTCTCCGGCTCCAGCGCCGACCCGCGCTTGCGGATCTCGACCCGGCCGACCCGCCGCTCCCGCAGCAGCGCGCGCAGCCGCTTCAGCGAGAACGGCAGCACGTCGGTGATCTCCAGGCAGCGGGCGAACGGGGTGGGCCGGGCCTCGTCTGCGTACAGGTAGGCGATCGACGGGTCGGCGAGCGTGGCGTCTAGGTCGGTGGCCAGCTCGGCGACCAGGTGGGCGCGTACCACCGCCGGGTCCGGGTCGTAGAGGAACCGCCGCACCGCCCCCACCGGTGCCTCGACCACCCCGGTCCCGGTGAGCTGATAGGAGGGGACCCTTTTACTACCGGAGGCGTTAAGAAGGGGCCCTTCCTTCTCGCGCAGCACTGTGGCGCGGCGGGGGACCTCGGCCAGCTCGCCGCACCAGAGCGCGGCCTCGACCAGGTCGCCGTCCACGCTCACCCACTCCGCCTCGGCGCCGGCCGGGATCAGCGCGTGGTCCAGCCCGGGCGCCACCTTCACCACTGTGCGCGGCACCCGCGCGGCCAGGCCGGTGACGAAGTCCCACGGCGGCGAGTAGGCGTTCGGGTCGAACACGCGCCGCCCGGTGCCGGCCCGCCGCCGCGCCGGATCGCAGAACACCGCGTCGACAGGGCTCACGTCGAACGCCGTGGCGTCACCGCACTCGACTGTCACCAGGTCGGCGAGCCCGGCCGCCCCGGCGTTCGCGGCGGCCATCGCGGCGGTGAGCGGGTCGGCCTCCACCGCGTACACCCGGATGCCGGCGCGGCCCGCGGCGAGCGCGTCGGCGCCCAGCCCGCACCCGAGGTCGGCCAGCGTGGTCACGTCCCCGGCGCGCAGCCGTGCGGCGCGCCGGTCCGCGACCGCGCGCCGGGTGGCCTGCTCCAGCCCGGCCCGGGTGAGGAACATCCCGGCCGCGACCGGGCCGAACTTGCCGGCCGCCCGGCGGCGCAGCTCCGCCTGGGTCAGCGCCGCGGCCGCGAGCCCGCCGGGGATGCCGGCCGAGCGCAGCGCGGCCGCCGCCGCCAGCGGGTCGCCGCCGGCCACCCGCTCGGCCGCGGCGAGCGCCGCCGAGCCCTCGGGGGTACGCAGCGCGGCGAGCTGGTCGAGATCCACGCGCTCATTCTCCCGGTCCGGTTCCGGCGCGACACGGAGGGCGACGCGTTGGCACTCTCCTTGACGGAGTGCTAGCCGAGGAATAACCTGCGATTAGCACTCTCACCCTGAGGGTGCCAACGCCCGAGCCTCGTGCCCGGGGGTTGAGCGCCAGGCGGACCGGCACCCGCGACGACGGCCCCGCCCGGTGGCATGTGGCAGATTGACGCTGGTCGGCGTGCCGGCCGGCAACGACACCAAGTACCCGGGAGGGTATGCCCGTGACTACCGCGACCAAGGTTGCGATCAAGCCGCTCGAGGACCGCATCGTGGTCCAGGCGAACGAGGCCGAGACCACCACCGCCTCGGGCATCGTGATCCCCGACACCGCCAAGGAGAAGCCGCAGGAGGGCACCGTCCTCGCTGTCGGCCCGGGCCGGATCGACGACAAGGGCAACCGCGTGCCGATCGACGTGAAGGTCGGCGACACCGTCCTCTACTCGAAGTACGGCGGCACCGAGGTCAAGTACGCCGGCGAGGAGTACCTGGTGCTCTCCGCCCGCGACGTCCTCGCGGTCATCGAGAAGTAAGCAACCGATCAGTGTCGTTGCCCCGGTCCGGCTCGCCGGGCCGGGGCAACGTCGCTTCGAAGGGATACTGATGGCGAAGATCCTCAGCTTCTCGGACGACGCCCGGCACCTGCTGGAGCACGGTGTCAACGCCCTCGCGGACGCGGTGAAGGTCACCCTCGGCCCGCGCGGGCGCAACGTCGTCCTGGACAAGAAGTTCGGTGCGCCCACGATCACCAACGACGGCGTGACCATCGCCAAGGAGATCGAGCTCACCAACCCGTACGAGAACCTCGGCGCGCAGCTGGTCAAGGAGGTGGCGACGAAGACCAACGACGTCGCCGGCGACGGGACCACCACCGCCACCGTGCTGGCCCAGGCCATGGTCCGTGAGGGCCTGCGCAACGTGGCCGCCGGCACCAACCCGACCGGCCTGAAGCGGGGCATCGACGCGGCGGCCGCCAAGGTCTCCGAGGCGCTGCTCGGCAAGGCCGTCGAGGTCTCCAGCAAGGAGTCGATCGCGCACGTCGCGACCGTCTCCGCGCAGGACGCCGCGATCGGCGAGCTGATCGCCGAGGCGATGGAGAAGGTCGGCCGCGACGGCGTCATCACCGTCGAGGAGGGCTCCGCGCTCACCACCGAGCTGGAGGTGACCGAGGGTCTCCAGTTCGACAAGGGCTTCATCTCCCCGAACTTCGTCACCGACCTGGAGGCGCAGGAGGCGGTCCTGGAGGACCCGTACATCCTGATCACCACCCAGAAGATCTCGGCGATCGAGGAGCTGCTGCCGCTGCTGGAGAAGGTCCTCCAGAACAACAAGCCGCTGCTCATCGTCGCCGAGGACGTCGAGGGCCAGGCCCTGTCGACGCTCGTGGTGAACGCGCTGCGCAAGACCGTCAAGGTCTGCGCGGTCAAGGCCCCCGGCTTCGGCGACCGCCGCAAGGCGATGCTCCAGGACATGGCGATCCTCACCGGCGCCGAGCTGGTCGCCCCGGAGCTGGGCTACAAGCTCGACCAGGTCGGCCTGGAGGTGCTGGGCACCGCCCGCCGCGTCGTGGTCGACAAGGAGAACACCACTGTCGTCGACGGTGGCGGGCAGGCCGCCGAGGTCGCCGACCGGGTCGCGCAGATCCGCAAGGAGATCGAGGCCTCCGACTCCGAGTGGGACCGGGAGAAGCTGGCCGAGCGGCTGGCGAAGCTCTCCGGCGGCATCGCCGTGATCAAGGTCGGCGCGGCCACCGAGGTCGAGATGAAGGAGCGCAAGCACCGCATCGAGGACGCCATCGCCGCGACCAAGGCCGCGGTCGAGGAGGGTACGGTCCCGGGTGGCGGTGCCGCCCTGGCCCAGATCCTGCCGGCGCTCGACGACGACCTGGGCTTCACCGGTGACGAGAAGGTCGGCGTCTCGATCGTGCGCAAGTCGCTCGTCGAGCCGCTGCGCTGGATCGCCCAGAACGCCGGCCACGACGGCTACGTGGTGGTGCAGAAGGTCGTCGGCCAGGACTGGGGCCACGGCCTCGACGCCGCCACCGGCGAGTACGTCGACCTGGCCAAGTCCGGCATCATCGACCCGGTGAAGGTGACCCGCAACGCGGTCAGCAACGCCGCCTCGATCGCCGGCCTGCTGCTCACCACCGAGAGCCTCGTGGTGGAGAAGCCGGCCGAGCCGGAGCCGGCCGCCGGTGGGCACGGCCACTCGCACGGCCACGGCCACCAGCACGGCCCGGGTTTCTGACACGAGCAGTACGGCCCGACGTCAGGGCACACCGCCGACCCGGTGGTGTGCCCTGACGCGTATGTCCTTACGGAACGCTGACGGAATTGGCAGCCGGACCGGCGGGTCGATCAGACTGGGTGCCGTGAGCACCCTCTCCCGCCGCCGCGCGGCGCCGGCCGGTGTCGTCGCCGCAGTGGTGGCACTCGGCACCGCCGAACCCGTGGCGGTCCTGACCGGTCCCCGGTCCGCGCCGCTCGTCGCCGTCGGCGGACTCGTCGTCGACCTGGTGCCCGAGCCGCTCAAGCAGTTCGCCATCGACGTCTTCGGCACGTACGACAAGATCGCCCTGCTGGCCGGGACGGCGCTGCTGCTGGCCGCCTTCGGGGCGCTGCTCGGCCTGGCGGCGGCCCGGCGGCTGGTGATCGGCCTGGCCGGCGTCGCCGCGTTCACGGTGCTCGGCGTCGCCGCCGCGCTGACCCGGGCCGGCGCGGACGCGTTCGACGCGCTGCCCTCGCTGGTCGGCGGCGGACTGGGCGCGCTGACGCTCTGGGCGTTCGTGGCCGGCCCGCTGGGGCCCGGCCGGGGCGTGGCCACGCAGCCGGCACCGCCCCCGGCGGTCGCCGCGCTCGCGGGGGAGGAGAAGACCCCGGGTGGCTGGGAGCCGGTCCGGCACGACGACGACGCGGAGTCGCGGCGGCGGTTCCTGCGCGGCGCCGGGCTGCTCACCGGCGCTGCTGCGGTGGCCGGGCTGGGCGGGCACTGGCTGGCCGGCCGGCGTGGCGTGTCGGCGGCCCGGGAGGCGGTGACGCTGCCCGCCCCGGTGGCGCCCGCCCCGCAGGTGCCGGCCGGGGCGGACCTGTCGCTGCCCCGGCTCGCGCCGTACGTCACGCCGAACCGGGAGTTCTACCGGATCGACACCGCGCTGGTGGTGCCGCAGGTGGACCCGGCCACCTGGCGGCTGCGGATCCACGGGCGGGTACGCAACCCGATCGAGCTGAGCTTCGACGACCTGCTGGCCCGCCCGATGGTCGAGCGGTACGTGACGCTGGCCTGCGTCTCCAACGAGGTGGGCGGCGACCTGATCGGCAACGCGCGCTGGCTCGGCGTACCGATCAAGGAACTGCTCGACGAGGCCGGCCCGGACGAGGGCGCGGACCAGGTGGTGGGGCGCGCGGTCGACGGCTGGACCTGCGGCACGCCCACCTCGGTGCTGCGCGACGGGCGGGACGCGCTGCTCGCGGTCGGCATGAACGGCGAGCCGCTGCCGATCCAGCACGGCTTCCCGGTGCGGATGGTGGTGCCGGGGCTCTACGGGTACGTGTCGGCCTGCAAGTGGCTCACCGAGCTGGAGCTGACCAGCTTCGCCGACTTCGACGCGTACTGGGTGCCGCGCGGCTGGTCCGCGCAGGGCCCGATCAAGACGCAGTCCCGGATCGACACGCCCCGGCCCCGCAGCCGCCCGTCCGCCGGCCCGGTGACGGTGGCCGGTGTGGCGTGGGCGCAGCACCGCGGCATCAGCCGCGTGGAGGTCCGCGTGGACGGCGGACCCTGGCAGGAGGCGACACTGGCACCTGCCGTGTCGGCGGACACCTGGGTGCAGTGGTCGTGGCGGTGGGACGCGACGCCGGGCGAGCACACGCTCCAGGTACGGGCGACGGACACGACCGGTGAGACCCAGACGGAACAGCGCGCTCCGGTCGCCCCGGACGGCGCAACGGGTTGGCACACCGTCCGGGTCACCGTCGCCTGACCACCGCCGCCCCAGACAGGAAGCCCACCACCAGGGCTTGATCAACACCAGTTCCCCGACGTGGTGGCATCAAAGGCTCAGTGATATGGCCACCTCGCCGAGTTGGTGTTGATCACGCGGAGGGCCGGGCCGGGGCGGGACGACACGACGCCGCGCCCCGGGGTTGCGGGGCGCGGCGTCGGGGGTCGTGGAACCGGTCAGGCGACCTTGCGCTGGTCCGGCACGGCGGTGTTGTGCGGGCGGCCGAGGCGTGCCTCCAGCCGGGCGATGTCCACCTTGGTCTGCCGGCGGTCGGCCAGGTCCTCCCAGCCGAGGGCGAGCAGCCGCAGCCGCTCGGACTCGCTGAACCCGCCCCAGACGCCGTACGGCTCGCGCACGGAGAGCGCGTGGGCGGCGCACTCGGCGCGTACCGGGCAGGCGCGGCAGACCGACTTGGCGCCGGTCTCGCGGCGCAGCCGGGAGGAGCCGCGCTCGCCGTCCGGGTGGAAGAACTGCGCGCTGTCGCGGCCACGGCAGGCTCCGAGCCGCTGCCAGTCCCAGAGCTCGTCGATCGGTCCAGGCAGCCTACGTACGTTCGACATCAGCACCCCTCCTCCCGCGCGGCACCGCGGAGAATGTTCGTTGCCAGCTACCGGGCGGCGGTCCGCGCGGGATGCCGGTTCCGGATGAACCCCTCGGTACCCGAGCGGTCCGCGCCTCACACATCTGTGATCGAAAACGTCGGACACTAGGCGGCATATGCCCCATCTGTCGGAAAAGTTCGGATGATTGCCCGGAACCCCCTCCCGACCCCACCTCCGCATGGTCTGCTCTGAGTCGGAGAGGAGACCACTGTGCGTAGTGTTCTTGTGTGCGTTCGGACACCATTGGCGGCCCAGCATCTGACCTCCGCGGCGGCGCGGCTCGGGCTGTCCGGCGTCGTCCGGACGGCCGTCTCCGATCCGGAGGTGATGTTGCGGCTCGCGGAGCGTCCGGTGGACGTGGTGCTCGCCGACACCGCGCTGACCCGCCCGGACAGCGCCGGCTTCGTCCGGCGGGTGCTGGCCCGCGCCCCGCAGGCGGCGGTGCTGCTGCTCGGCGCCGAGGAGTCGGAGTCGGCGGCGGCCACCATCAGCGCCGGAGCGCGGGGCCTGATCCAGAACGCGGACCACGACCTGACCAGCGCTGTGGCCAAGGCGCTGCTGCTGCTGTCCGCCCCCGGGCGGAGCAACAGGAACCGGGTGGCGGACACCGCCCGGGACGCGGCGGCGGTGGGCGGGCCGACCCGGCCGGCGGTGCCGGGGCGTACCCAGGGTGGGCCCGGCTGGCCGGCGACGGCCCCGGTGGACGCCGCGGGCCTGCCCACAGTGGTGCCCGTGCAGCGGGGTGAGGACCCGGACGACCCGGCGGCGGCCGACGGCGCGGAGGCGCCCCGGGCCGGTGCGGTCCAGCGACCGGCGCGGACGCCGCGCAGCGCGATCGGACTGACCGAGCGGGAGCTTCAGGTGCTGCTCGGCATGGCCGAGGGCAAGAGCAACGCGGAGATCGGGCGGGAGCTGTTCGTCTCCGAGGACACGGTCAAGACGCACGCCCGGCGGCTGTTCCGCAAGCTCGGCGCGCGCGACCGGGCGCACGCCGTCGCGGCCGGGTTCCGGGCGGGCCTGGTCGCCTGACTCGCCCGGCTGTCACTCCTGCGCGGAGTCGTCGGTGCCCTCGGTGAGCGTGTCGTGCACACCGTCGGCGTACCCGCGGGCGTAGTCCCAGCTCACGTAGTGGTCCGGGTCCGGGTCGTAGGCCGGCTCGTGCACCCGGGGACGCCCCGAGTTGAGCAGGTGGCGCAGGTTGCCGCGGAGCAGATCCCAGTCGAAGTAGTGCGGCTCGCGGCAGTCCTCGCACTCGATCACCAGGCCGCGTACGCCGATCGGCTGGAGCAACGCCTGGTAGATCTCCAGATCGGCGAGATCCTCCAGGACGTCCTGGCGCTCGACCTCGGTCAACGGGTCGAGCGCGTCGTCGTCGCCGGGATCGTGCAGGCCGGCAGCCGGATCGGCCGGGTCGCCGTTGAACGGGTCGATGGGCTCGTCGTGCACCCCCTCACCGTAGACCCCGAGCCGCCGGAAAGCCCGCCCCAGCCCGTGCTGTGGCCCGGCCTACCCTCGGGCCCGCCGCTGCCCGGGCCGGGGCGGGTAGGTGGGTACGATGAGGCGACGCGCCGTCACCCGGCGCCTGCCGGTGCCCCCGCGCGCCGCCTCGCTGCAGCCCGTTCGACCAGCTCAGGGGAGCAATCGTGGAGAATTCGCCCAGCACCGAGATCCCGGCCGGCGCCGACGGCGGGGAGCTGGGTGGCCATCTGCCCGAGCTGCCCGCGGGTTCGGCCCGCGTGGTGCCGCTCGGGCTGACCTTCGACGACGTCCTGCTGCAGCCGGGCGAGTCGGACGTCGTCCCCAGCCGCGTCAACACCCGCACCCGCCTCACCCGCAACATCGAGCTGACCGTGCCGCTGCTGTCCAGCGCGATGGACACGGTCACCGAGGCGCGGATGGCGATCGCCATGGCCCGCCAGGGCGGCATCGGCGTGCTGCACCGCAACCTCTCCGTCGAGGACCAGGCGCTCCAGGTCGACCTGGTGAAGCGTTCCGAGTCCGGCATGATCACCAACCCGGTGACCGCCAGCCCCGACGACACGCTGCGCGAGGTGGACGCGCTCTGCGGCCGCTACCGCATCTCCGGCGTGCCGGTGGTGGACGGGCAGGGCCAGTTGGTCGGCATCGTCACCAACCGCGACATGCGGTTCGTCTCCGACCCGGCCACGCCGGTCCGCGAGATCATGACCCGCACCCCGCTGATCACCGCCCCGGTCGGCGTGAGCAAGGACGACGCGCTCGGCCTGCTGCGCCAGCACAAGATCGAGAAGCTGCCGATCGTGGACGCGGGCGGCAAGCTGCGCGGCCTGATCACGGTCAAGGACTTCACCAAGAGCGAGCAGTACCCGAACGCCACCAAGGACGACGCGGGCCGGCTCCGGGTCGCCGCCGCGGTGGGCGTGGGCGAGGACGGCTACAAGCGGGCCCGTGCCCTGGTCGACGCCGGCGTGGACGTCGTCATCGTGGACACCGCGCACGGCCACCAGCGCGCCGTGCTGGAGATGGTCGCCCGGCTCAAGCGGGACGTCAGCATCGACATCGTGGGCGGCAACATCGCCACGTACGCGGGCGCGAAGGCGCTCGTCGAGGCCGGCGCGGACGGCGTCAAGGTGGGCGTCGGCCCGGGCGCCATCTGCACCACCCGGATCGTGGCCGGGGTCGGCGTACCGCAGATCACCGCGATCATGGAGGCGGCCCGTGCCGCCCGCCCGGCCGGCGTGCCGGTGATCGGCGACGGCGGCATTCAATACTCCGGCGACATCGCCAAGGCCCTGGTGGCCGGCGCCGACACGGTGATGCTCGGCAGCCTGCTCGCGGGCTGCGAGGAGAGCCCCGGTGAGCTGATCTTCATCAACGGCAAGCAGTACAAGGCGTACCGGGGGATGGGCTCGCTCGGCGCGATGCAGTCGCGCGGCCAGGGCAAGTCCTACTCCAAGGACCGCTACTTCCAGCAGGACGTGCTCGCCGAGGACAAGCTGGTCCCGGAGGGCGTCGAGGGTCAGGTGCCCTACCGGGGGCCGCTGTCCGCCGTCGCCCACCAGCTCACCGGTGGGCTGCGCGCCGCCATGGGGTACGTGGGCGCGGAGAGCATCCCGGAGCTGCACCGGCGTGGCCAGCTCATCCGGATCACCGCGGCCGGGCTCAAGGAGAGCCACCCGCACGACATCCAGATGACCGTCGAGGCGCCCAACTACCACTCCCGCTGACCCACCACCCCCAACCACCTGGAGTCCCTCATGCGTGACGTGGTCGAGATCGGGCTGGGCAAGACCGCGCAGCGCGGCTACCACCTGGACGACATCGCCATCGTGCCGAGCCGCCGCACCCGGGACGTCGACGACGTCTCCACCGCGTGGCAGCTCGACGCGTACCAGTTCGGCATCCCCTGCGTCGCGCACCCCTCCGACGCCACCATGAGCCCCGCCTCGGCGGTCCGGCTCGGCCAGCTCGGCGGCCTCGGCGTCCTGAACGTCGAGGGCCTGTGGACCCGGTACGAGAACCCGGCCAAGATCCTGGAGGAGCTGGCCGGTCTCGGTGAGGACGCGCGGGCTACCAAGCGCCTCCAGGAGGTCTACGCCGAGCCGATCCGCCCCGACCTGATCGCCGAGCGGGTCCGCGAGCTGCGCGAGGGCGGCGGCACGGTGGCGGTGCGGGTCTCCCCGCAGCACACCCTGGCGCTGGCCCCGGTGATCCTCGACGCCGGCGTGGACATCCTGGTCATCCAGGGCACGCTCGTCTCGGCCGAGCACGTCTCCACCACCGACGAGCCGCTGAACCTCAAGGAGTTCATCGCCGACCTCGACCTGCCTGTCGTCGTCGGCGGCTGCACCGACTACAAGACCGCGCTGCACCTGATGCGTACCGGCGCGGCCGGCGTGATCGTGGGCATCGGCGGCGACGACTGGTCGACCACCGAGTCGGTGCTCGGCATCCGGGTGCCGATGGCCACCGCCATCGCCGACGCCGCCGCCGCCCGCCGCGACTACCTGGACGAGACCGGCGGCCGGTACGTGCACCTGATCGCCGACGGTGACATGCAGACCTCCGGCGACGTCGCCAAGGCGCTCGGCTGCGGCGCGGACGCGGTGATGCTCGGGGAGCCGCTGTCGCTGTGCGAGGAGGCCCCGGCCGGCGGCGCCTGGTGGCACTCCGCGGCCAGCCACCCGTCGCTGCCCCGTGGCGCGTTCGAGGTGGCCGGCGAGCCGCTCGGCTCGATGGAGAAGCTGCTGTTCGGCCCGGCCGACGAGCCGGACGGCCAGCTCAACCTCTTCGGCGGTCTGCGCCGCGCGATGGCCAAGTGCGGCTACCGCGACCTCAAGGAGTTCCAGAAGGTCGGGCTCGTCCTCGACCGCTGAGCACCGCTGAGCACGGCATGACGGCGCGGGCGCGCGGCGCGGACCTGTTCCGGCCCCGCCCGCGCCGTCGCGCGTCTAGGCTCGCCGGGTGAGACGGGGGCGGGTCTGGGCGGCAGGGCTGGTGGCGGCGGCGCTCGCGCTGGGCGGCTGCACCGGCGGTGACGACGGCAACGGGTTCCGGCCGGGCGCGGCGGACGCCGGTGACCCGTACGTGCCGGGGGCCGGCAACGGCGGCTACGACGTGGGCCACTACGCGCTGGACGTGCGCTACGACCCGGCGAGCGACCGGCTCACCGGCACCGCCACGCTGACCGTCACCGCGACCCGGGCGCTGTCCCGGTTCCAGCTCGACCTGGCCGGGCTGGACGTCGAGCGGGTGCGGGTGGACGGCGCGGCGGCGAAGCACCGCCACGACGGCGCCGAGCTGATCGTCACGCCGCCGCGCGGCCTGCCGCCGGGAAAACGGTTCACCATCGACGTGACGTACGGCGGGGTGCCGCAGCCGCTGCCCAACGCCGAACTCGGCGACGGCGGCTTCCACGCCACACCTGACGGTGCGATAGCGCTCGGCCAGCCCGAGTCGGCGAGCACGTGGTATCCGGTGAACGACCACCCGTCGGACAAGGCCACCTACGACCTCGCGGTCACCGTGCCGGACGGGCTCGCCGCGCTGTCCAACGGCGTGCCGCAGGGCAAGACCGCAAGCGGCGGCTGGACCACCTGGCGCTGGTCCGAGCGCGCGCCGATGGCCAGCTACCTGAGCACGCTGGTGATCGGCGACTACCGGGTCAGCAGCGGCACCCACGCCGGTAAGCCGCTGGTCACCGCCGTCGCCGCGGCGCTGCCGCCGGACGGGCCGGCCGCCGCGTCGGTGGCCCGCACCGGCGAGATCGCCGACTTCCTGGCCGCGCGCTTCGGCCCGTACCCGTTCGAGGCGTACGGCGGCGTCGTGGTCGCCGACGAACGCATCCGGTACGCGCTGGAGACGCAGAGCCGGCCGGTCTACGGGCCGGCGTTCTTCCGCGACGGCCTGCCGAACACCGAGGTGGTCGCGCACGAGCTGGCCCACCAGTGGTTCGGCGACAGCGTCTCGGTGGCCCGGTGGAGCGACATCTGGCTCAACGAGGGCTTCGCCACGTACGCCGAATGGCTCTGGGCCGAGCACGACGGCGGGCGCACAGTGGCGCAGACAGTCGCCGAACGGTACGCGGACACCGACTGGTCGAAGCCCACAGTCGACCCGGGCCGGGCCGGGATGTTCGGCGACGCGGTCTACCAGCGGGGCGCGCTCGCGGTGCACGCGCTGCGCCGCGCGGTGGGCGACGAGACGTTCTACCGCGTGCTGCGCGGCTGGCTGGCGCAGCACCGCGACGGCAACGTCACCATCGCCGACTTCGTCGGGTACGCCGAACGCACGTCCGGACGTCCGCTGCGGGCGCTGCTGGACGCCTGGCTGGCCGGTGGCACGCCGCCGGGACTGCCGTGACGAACGCGTGACCGCGCCTGGGTAGGCTGCCGCGGTCGGAGCGGCCCGTGGGCGAGGCCGCCGAACGGGCCCCGGGAGGGATCGAGGCGATGACGCGGCGCGGCGCACGACGACGGATCGGCTTGCTGACCTGCGGCACGCTGCTTGTCGCGGGCTGCGGTTCGGCCGAGCCGGACCCCGGCCCGACGTCCCCGGCCGCCCCCACGCCGGCGGCCTCACGCAGCTTCGCGCCGGGCGCGGACGGCGCCGGTGACGCGTACTTCCCGAGCTACGGCAACGGCGGGTACGACGTCGCGCACTACACCGTGAAGGTGCGCTACGACCCGGAGACGGACAAGCTCAGCGGCACCACCACGCTGCGGGCCACCGCCACCGCCGACCTGTCCGCGTTCAACCTGGACCTGGCCGGGCTGACCGTCCGCTCGGTGACTGTGGACGGCACCGCCGCCCGGCACAGCCGCACCGAGGACGAGCTGGTGATCACCCCGGCGATCGGGCTGACCTCGGGCAACGGGTTCACCGCCGAGATCCGGTACGACGGCCGGCCGGAGCCGCTGCGTACCGAGTCGCTGGGCGAGGGCGGCTGGCTGCACACGGTCGACGGGGCGATCGCGCTCGGGCAGCCGGAGTCGGCGAGCACCTGGTTCCCGGTCAACGACCACCCGTCGGACAAGGCCACCTACGACATGGAGATCACCGTCCCGAAGGGACTCACGGCGGTCTCCAACGGCGTGCCGAAGGGGAAGACGACAAGCGGCGCCTGGACCACCTGGAAGTGGTCGGAGACCGCCCCGGCGGCCAGCTACCTGACCACAGTGGCGATCGGGAAGTTCCGGGTCACCACCGGGCAGCACAAGGGACGGCCGGTCTACAACGCGGTCACCACCCAGGTGGCGGAGGGCGCGCCGGACCGGTCCATCGCGCGCACGATCGAGGTCGCCGACTACCTGGAGAGCGTCTTCGGGCCGTACCCGTTCGACTCGTACGGCGGCGTGGTGATCGCCGACGAGCGGATCCGGTACGCGCTGGAGACGCAGAGCCGGCCGGTCTACTCGGCGAGCTTCTTCCGGCAGGGCGACAACACCGGCGTGGTCGCGCACGAGCTGGCCCACCAGTGGTACGGCAACAGCGTGTCGATCCAGCGCTGGCAGGACATCTGGCTCAACGAGGGGCTGGCCACGTACGCCGAGTGGCTGTGGGCCGAGCACATCGGCTCGACCACGGTGCAGCGCGCGTTCGAGCAGAATTACGCGAACGCCGGCGGTCAGGTGTGGCGTACGCCGCCGGGCAAGCCGGGCGTGGCGAACCTGTTCGGCAGCTCGGTCTACGACCGGGGCGGGATGACTGTGCACGCGCTGCGGGTGGCGGTGGGCGACACCGCGTTCTTCACGATCCTGCGCACCTGGGCCGCGGAGCGGAAGAACGGCAACGCCACCACCGCCGACTTCGTGGCGCTGGCCGAGCGGATATCCGGCAAGAAGCTGGCGAAGGTCTTCGACCCGTGGCTGTACGGCACCGAGCGCCCGCCCGCCCCCAAGCCCTTGTAGGGGGTCAGTTCTTGACCCGCAGCGCCGGGTGGGCGGCCAGGAACGCGTCGGCCCGCCCGCCGCGCAGCGCGGTGAGGAAGTCGCGGCCGAGCGGCTTGAGCTGCTCACCCCGGTAGGTGCCGCCGCTGCTCACCCCGGCGCCGGGCAGCACGACGAGCGTGAGCCGGTCGGCCGGCAGGCCACCCAGGACGTACGCGTAGTCGATCAGCTTCCGGCCGCCCCCGGCGTACACCAGGGTCTTGCCCAGCGCGGCCACCACCTGCTCGACCCGCTGCGGGTCGCGGGCCGTGCCCTGGTCGAGGATCTTGCGGGCCAGCGCCCGGAGCAGTTGCTGCTGGTGCCGCTGCCGGGTGTAGTCGCCGCCCGCGGTGTAGCGCTGCCGCGCGTAGTCCAGCGCCTGCCAGCCGGTCAGGTGCCGGGTGCCCTTCTGGTAGACCATCTGCGGCCCGACGTACCCGCCGCCGGTCAGCGTCCGCATGGTGCCGTCCGGGCGGCGGTGCCGGGACTCGACCCGCTGGTCCACGTAGAGGTCGACCCCGCCGAGCGTGTCCACCAGCTTGTCGAAGCCACCGAACGTGATCACCGCCCCGGCGTCGATGCGCAGCCCGGTGTAGCGGGAGACGGTGGTGCGCAGCAGCTCGTACCCCTGGGCGGTGCTGGGGTTGCGCTTGTCGCCCGGCACCCGGCTGCCGTAGCTCATCGCGTGGGTGAGCTTGGTCCGGCCGCCCGGGTAGTGGGCCTTCGGGTAGGCGGGGATGTCCACGACCAGGTCGCGGGGGAGCGAGAACAGGTACGCCCGGTCCAGCCCGGCCGGCACGTGCAGCAGCAGCACCGCGTCGGCGTGCGGCTCCCAGCCGGGGATGCTGACCCGGGTGTCCACGCCGACGAGCAGCAGGTTGAGCGGGCCCTTCAGGTCGGCGCCGGGCGGGGGTGTCGGGCTGGCGGTGGTCGGGGCGGGCGTCGGTGAGGCCGGCGGCGGCGCGGTGCTCGGGCCGGCGACCGGGGCGGCCGGGCGGTTCGCCACCAGCCGGGTGGTCACCACCGCTCCGGTGGCCACCAGCAGCGCCGCCACCAGTGCGGCCAGGCCCAGCAGGCGTCGTCTCGTCACGTTCGTTCCTCCCCGTGGTGTTCGACGCGCCGGGAGCCGCCGGAGGTTGCAGCGGTGGGAATCCCGGCGAATCGAGCGCTCTGCATGATCTGCGAAAAACACTCGCTGGCGCCATAGCTACCGGTCGGTAATGATGCGTTCATGCGTTACGACGTGCTCGTCATCGGTTCGGGCTTCGGCGGCAGCGTCACCGCGCTCCGGCTGGCCGAGAAGGGCTACACGGTGGGCGTCCTGGAGGCGGGGCGGCGCTTCGCCGACGACGAGTTCCCGCGTACGTCCTGGCGGGCGCGACGGTTCCTCTGGGCGCCCCGGCTCGGCTGCTTCGGGCTCCAGCGGATCACGCTGCTGCGCTCGGCCGACCGCAAGGCCGGCGGCGGCGTGCTGGTGCTCTCCGGCGCCGGGGTGGGCGGCGGGTCGCTCGTCTACGCGAACACGCTCTACGAGCCGCTCGACGCGTTCTACGCCGACCCGCAGTGGCGGGACATCACCGACTGGCGCGACGAGCTGGCCCGCCACTACGACCAGGCGAAACGGATGCTCGGCGTCACCACGTACCCGATCGACACCCGCGCGGACCAGGCCGTCCGCGCGGTGGCCGAGCGGATGGGGGTGGCGCACACCTACCACCCGACGCCGGTCGGGGTGCACATCGGGCGGCCCGGCGAGCGGGTGGCCGACCCGTACTTCGGCGGGGCCGGGCCGGACCGCACCGGGTGCAGCCACTGCGGATCGTGCATGACCGGCTGCCGGCACGGCGCCAAGAACACGCTCGTGAAGAACTACCTCTGGCTGGCCGAGCGCCTCGGCGTGCAGGTGCACCCGCTGACCACCGTGACCGCCGTCCGCCCCGACCCGGCCGGCGGCTACGCGGTGCACACCGAACGCACCGGCGCCTGGCTGCGCAAGCGGCGCGAGGTGATCCACGCCGACCAGGTGGTCTTCGCGGCCGGCGCGCTCGGCACCCAGCGGCTGCTGCACGAGATGAAGGCGACCGGCGCGCTGCCGGCGCTCTCGCCCCGGCTGGGCGAGCTGACCCGCACCAACTCCGAGGCCATCCTCGGCGCCTCGGTGGCGCCCGGCGCGGCCCGGAAGCGCGGCCTCGACTTCACCGAGGGGGTGGCGATCACCAGCTCGTTCCACCCCGACCCGCAGACCCACATCGAGCCGGTCCGCTACGGCAAGGGCTCCAACGCGATGGGCCTGCTCCAGTCGCTGCTCGTCGACGGCGGTCCCCGCCGGGCCCGGCGCTGGCTGGGCAGCATCGTCCGGCAACCCGTGCTGGCGGCGCGGATGCTGTCGGTGCGCCGGTGGTCCGAGCGCACCGTGATCGCGCTCGTCATGCAGTCGGTCGACAACTCGCTGACCACCCGCTACCGCCGGGGGCGGCTGGTCTCCGGCCCCGGCCACGGCGCGCCCAACCCGACCTGGATCCCGGCCGGCAACACCGCGGCCCGGCTGCTCGCCGAGGAGATCGGCGGCACCCCGGGCGGGGCGGTGACCGAGCCGTTCAACATCCCGGTGACCGCGCACATCCTCGGCGGCGCGGTCATCGGCGCCACCCCGGACGAGGGCGTGATCGACCCCTGGCACCGGGTGTACGGCCACCCGGGGCTGCACGTGGTGGACGGCGCGGCGGTCTCGGCGAACCTGGGCGTCAACCCGTCGCTGACGATCAGCGCGCAGGCCGAGCGGGCCATGTCGTACTGGCCGAACAAGGACGAGGCGGACCCGCGTCCGGCGCTCGGGTCGGCGTACACCCGGGTCGCGCCGGTCCCGCCGCGGCGCCCTGCCGTCCCCGCGCACGCCCCCGCCGCCCTGCGGTGAAAGGAAGGGCCCCTTATTAACGCCTCCGGTAGCGCAAGGGGCCCTTGTTAACACATTCACCCCGCCACACCGCCGGGGCGCGTCCGGCGGCCCGGTGACTGTCGGTAGGCTTTGCGCACATGAGCACGCCTCGCCCCGTCCTCGTGGTGGACTTCGGAGCCCAGTACGCCCAGCTCATCGCGCGCCGTGTCCGCGAGGCGAAGGTCTACTCGGAGATCGTCCCGCATTCCATGCCGGTGTCCGAGATGCTGGCGAAGAACCCGGCCGCGATCATCCTGTCCGGCGGCCCGTCCAGCGTCTACGCTCCGGGTGCCCCGCAGATCGACGCCGGCATGTTCGAGACCGGCGTACCGGTCTTCGGCATCTGCTACGGCTTCCAGGCCATGGCCCAGGCGCTCGGCGGCACCGTCGCGCGCACCGGCAACCGCGAGTACGGCGGCACCCCGCTGCGCCCGCGCCTGACCGAGCCCGGCGTGCTGCTGCGCGACCTGCCGGCCGACCTGCCGGTCTGGATGAGCCACGGCGACTGCGTCACCGAGGCCCCGGACGGCTTCACCGTCACCGCCGAGTCGGCGGGTGCCCCGGTCGCCGCGTTCGAGGACCTGGCGGGACGCCGCGCCGGCGTGCAGTTCCACCCCGAGGTCGGGCACACCGCGCACGGCCAGGAGATGCTCACCCGCTTCCTGTACGACATCGCCGGCATCGCGCCCACCTGGACGCCCTCGAACATCATCGACGAGCAGGTCGCCCGGATCCGCGAGCAGGTGGGCGACAAGGAGGTCATCTGCGGCCTCTCCGGCGGCGTCGACTCGGCGGTCGCCGCGGCGCTCGTGCACCGCGCCGTGGGCGACCAGCTCACCTGCGTGTTCGTGGACCACGGTCTGCTGCGGGCCGGCGAGGCCGAGCAGGTCGAGAAGGACTACGTCGCGGCGACCGGCATCAAGCTCAAGGTGGTCGACGCGCGGGAGCGGTTCCTCGGCGCGCTCGCCGGGGTGACGGACCCGGAGCAGAAGCGCAAGATCATCGGCCGGGAGTTCATCCGCGTCTTCGAGGCCGCCGCGCGGGAGATCGCCGCGCACGGCGACGTGGAATTCCTCGTGCAGGGCACGCTCTACCCGGACGTGGTCGAGTCCGGCGGCGGCACCGGCACCGCCAACATCAAGAGCCACCACAACGTCGGTGGCCTGCCCGAGGACCTGAAGTTCTCCCTGGTCGAGCCGCTGCGCACGCTGTTCAAGGACGAGGTCCGCACGATCGGCCTGGAGCTGGGACTGCCCGAGGCGATGGTGTGGCGGCACCCGTTCCCCGGCCCGGGCCTGGCCATCCGGATCATCGGCGCGGTCGACGAGGAGCGCCTCGCCGTGCTCCGCAAGGCCGACCTGATCGCCCGGCAGGAGCTGACCGCTGCCGGTCTGGACCGGGGCGTCTGGCAGTTCCCGGTGGTGCTGCTGGCCGACGTCCGCAGCGTCGGGGTGCAGGGCGACGGGCGCACCTACGGTCACCCGGTGGTGCTGCGCCCGGTCTCCAGCGAGGACGCGATGACCGCCGACTGGTCCCGGCTGCCCTACGACGTGGTGGCCCGGATCTCCACCCGGATCACCAACGAGGTCGCCGAGGTCAACCGCGTGGTCCTGGACGTCACCAGCAAGCCGCCGGGCACCATCGAGTGGGAGTGACGCGGCTCAGGCCGCCGGCGGCGTCTGCGGTCCGGCCTCCGGCGCGGCCGGCGCCTGCGGCCCGCCCGGCGTAGCCGGCGGGACCGGCGGCCACCCGGGCGCGGTGCCCGGCGGGTGCGGCCAGGCGGGCGCGCCGGCCGGCTCCTCGGGCATCAGGAACCACATGATCGGGTACGCGAGCGCGGCGAGCCCGCCGGTGAGCACCGTGGCGGTCGCGAAGATCACCCGGATCAGCGTGGGGTCGGCGGCGAAGTAGCGGCCGAGGCCGCTCGCCACACCGGCGATCATGCGGTCGCTGACCGGTCGGCGGAGCTGCTTGTACGGGGCCTGCGAGGGATTCGGGAAGGTCATGTGTCAACGGTCCCGCGCGCTGCGGCGGCCGACCTCGGTGACCGCCCGGACGCCTACCCTGAACCGTCCCTGAGACGCCAGCGGAGAGTCAGGAATCTGACTCTTTTCGATGTCGGTAACCCGCTCCGGGGAGAATTTGCTCCCGTGACCACCTCGCTGGAGCCGCTCCGCAGGATCGCGGCATACGCAGTTTGTGCTGATTCAAACGGCCGAGTGTTGCTGGTCCGCGCATCGGAGCGCTCCGGCACCCCCGGCACCTGGTCGCTCCCCGGAGGCGCGGTCGACCACGGTGAGGACCCCAAACACACAGTCGTCCGGGAGACCGCGGCCGAGACCGGGCTCTCGGTGGCGGTCGCCGGCCTCCAGGACGTGCTCGCCGACATGCGGGCGCTGCCCGAGCGGCGCATCACGATCCATACCGACCGGCTGCTCTACACCGTGTCGGTCCGGGGCGGGACGCTCACCGAGCGGGTCGACCGGCCGACCGACCTGGCCCGCTGGTTCACCCTCGACGAGGCCCGGGAGCTTCCGCTGCGGTCGTTCACCGCACGCGCCCTGGGCCTGCCCACCTCCACCGACGACATCGTGCCGGAGGAGGTGCCCGAGTTCCCCTCGTTCTACGCCGTCCCCGGCCCGGACGGGCTGCACCGGGCGCAGCGCTTCGCCGCGTACGCGGTGGTGACCGACCCGGACGAGCGCGTCCTGCTGACCCGGGTGTCCGACGGCTACCCCGGCGCCGGCTGCTGGCACCTGCCCGGCGGCGGCACCGACTACGGCGAGCAGCCGGGCGCGGCGCTGATCCGGGAACTGGTCGAGGAGACCGGCCAGACCGGCCGCCTGGTCGAGCTGCTCGGGGTGGCCAGCCACCGGGACGCCGCCTCGCTCGGCCCGGAGGGCTACCCGATCGACTGGCACGGCGTACGCGCCTTCTACCGGGTGGTGGTCGACCAGCCCGCGCCGCCCACCGTGGCCGACATCGGCGGCTCCACCTGCGAGGCCCGCTGGTTCCGCCGCGAGGAACTGGGCGCCCTGCCCACCGACCGCCTCACCGAGGTGACGGCCGAAGCAGTCCAGGCCGCCCACCTCCTCTGACCCTCCACCCCGGGCCCTCACCCCGGCCCCCGCCCCGGCGATCATGAAGTTGACGGCGCGAAATGTCCGCCTCGGTACCGCTAACCTCATGATCGACGGAGTGGGTCGCTCGGGTGCGGGGGAGTGGTGCGGGTGGAGCAGCGGCGGCGGGTCGGGGCCTACGGGGTGCTGCGGGACTCCGAGGGGCGGGTGTTGCTGGCGCGTGGCTCGGCGAAGTGCCCGTACCCGGGGGTGTGGCAGCTGCCCGGTGGCAGCGTCGAGCACGCGGAGCACCCGGCCGACGCCGTGGTACGCGAGTTCGCCGAGGAGACCGGCCTGACCGTGGCGCCCGGCGCGATCCGGGCCGCGGTGGCCGACGTGGCCGCGTTCGCCGACCTCGGGATCGCGCTGCACACCGATCGGCTGATCTTCGAGGTCGAGGCGCGCGGCGGGCGGCTGCGGCCCGAGCCGGCCGGTGGCAGCGACGAGGTGGGCTGGTTCGTCCCCGAGGAGGCCGCGGCCCGGCCGCTGATGCCGTTCACCGCCGAGCTGCTCGGTCTGCCGGTGACTCCGCTGCCGGCCGGCCTGCCCCGGACGCTGCCCGCCGGACCGGCCGGGCCGTCCGCCGACCGCCGGCAGCGCTTCGCCGCGTACGGGCTGGTCACCGACCCGGCCGACCGGGTGCTGCTCACCATGATCGCCGACGGGTATCCGGGCGCGGGCCGCTGGCACCTGCCCGGTGGCGGCACCGACCACGGTGAGCAGCCCGCCGCCGGGCTGCTGCGCGAGCTGGTCGAGGAGGCCGGGCAGCTGGGCCGGGTGGTCGACCTGATCGCCGTGGACAACCTGCACAACCCGGCCGCGCTCGGGCCGGAGGGCCGCCCGCTGGACTGGCACGGCGTCCGGGTGATCTACCGGGTACGGGTGGACGCGCCGACCGACGCGGTGGTGACCGAGCTGGCCGGCGGCTCGACCGCGCGGGCCGCCTGGTTCGACAGGGAGCAGGTCATCGGTCTGTCGATGACCGACGTGGCGGCCCGGGCCACCGGGCAGCGGGTGAGCTGAATCGCTCGCCGAGCCGCCCTGGGTGACCTCCGGTACAGTCGGAAGTACGGCTGACCGACGAAAACGGGCGTTGAGGCCCGAGATGGGAATGAGTGGGCGGTTCGCGCGGTTAAGGGAGATATAAGTACCGCCGGCAGCTATCGCCAAGCCCCTGTCCCCTGTGCAATGGTGTACTCCGCAAAAGGGCTGCCGGACTCGAAAGGTCCGGCACGAGACAGCCGGACACCCGCCCCGCCGTGGGCGGCCAGCCGATCCGGTGATGGAGGAAACGTGCCGAGAGCCCCATGGCGCCGGCGTCGTACGACTGACAGTCCGCGCCCCGCAGGGCGTCGCTGGGCGGGCAGGTTGCGCCGCAGCAGCACGTTCGCCCGCCAGGTGCTGCTGGTCCGGGTGGGCCGCCGGGACGGCGCGGCCGTCTCGGGGACCGACCTGGTCACCCCCGACCACCGTTACTCCGACCGCCAGCGCATCCGCTACGGCCGGCTCGACACCGACATCGAAGCGGTACGCCCGGTGAGCCCGGCGCTCGCCCCGGCCATCCCGGTCGACGACGAGTCCCCGGCGATGTCGATCCCGCTCCTGCCGGGTGAGCGCACCGCCGCCCGCCGGGCCAAGTTCGCGCTCGTCAACGCGTGCACGCTGAGCAGCCTCATGCTCGGCATGCTGGCCATCTTCCTGGCCATGCGCGGTGACGTGCAGCTCGCCGCGATCTGCCTGATCGCGTGCGTCGCGTTCGACGGCCTCGACGGCGCGCTGGCCCGCAAGCTCGGTGTGGCCAGCCCGTTCGGCGCGCAGATGGACTCGCTCGCCGACATGTGCTCGTTCGGCCTCGCCGCGCCGGTCGTGGTCTACGCCTCGCTGGCCGGTTCGGTGCCCCCGGCGGCCGCCGCGGTCTCCTGCGCGCTCGTCGCCGCCTGCGCGGCGATCCGGCTCGCCCGGTTCAACGTCTCGCCGAAGGACGGCCGCTTCTTCTGCGGCGTGCCGACCACCATGGCGGCGGCGGTGCTCGCCCTGACCGTGGCGATCGGCGTGCCGGTCCCCGGCCTGGTCATGGTGGCCGGCGTGGCGCTGCTCGCCTTCGCCATGGTGTCCAGCTTCCCGTACGCGAAGCTGGCCCGGCTGCTGAAGCTGCCGCCGTGGCTCTGGCTGGCCCCGGTGATCGGCGCGCTCGTCGACATCCGGCTCACCTTCGCGTTCGTGGTGGTGGGCTACCTGGTCAGCGGGCCGCTGCTCTGGCTGCACCAGCGCCGTACCGCCTGATCCGAGAACGACAGAAGGGGCGCCGCTGTAGCGGCGCCCCTTCTTCGTGTCCGGCGCTCAGCGCCAGCGGGCGATCACCGTCGCGCCGCCGACCACCTTGTCGCCCGGACCGACCAGCGGGTCCGCGGCGTCGGCCGGCAGGTAGACGTCGGTACGGGAGCCGAACCGGATCAGGCCGAAGCGCTCACCCCGGGCCAGCAGCGACCCGACGGGCGCCCGCTGCACGATCCGGCGAGCGATCAGCCCGGTGCGCTGCGCCACCACGACGGTGCCGTGGTCGGTGTCCAGCACCGTGTACGCCGCCACGTTGTGCTCGGCGTCCGGCTTCATGGCGTTGACGAACCCGCCGTCGGCGACGAAGTAGTCGACCACCTTGCCGGCCACCGGGGCGCGGTTGACGTGCACGTCCAGCACCGACAGGAACACCGCGATCCGCAGCCACTCGCCGTCGCCGAAGCGCTCGTCCTGCAGGCGCTGCACGGAGAGCACCTGACCGTCCGCCGAGGCGACCACAGCCGACGGGTCCTCCGGCACGTCCCGCTCCGGGTCGCGGAAGAACGCGGCCACCGGCGCGGCGGCCAGCGCCGGCACCAGCCAGAGCTTCGACTTCGGCCGCGCGGCCCGGGCCAGGGCGGCCAGGCCGAGCGTGATGCCCGCCGCGGCCACCCCGTTGGAGTCGATGTGCATGCCCCGGGTCAGCGGCACGCTCGACGGCCGGTACGCCGGGGACAGCGAGGCCGCGAGCGCCACCGGCGCCGGGGTGAACCGCAGGTGGTGCACGCGTACCGGCGGGGTGTTGCGCAGCACCAGGTCGCTGCGTACGCCGTGCAGCACGCCCTGCCGGTCCAGCTCACCGTCGGCGCCCCCGGTGCGGAACAGCGGCGCGGCGACGCTCAGCACCGCCCCCTCGGCCAGATATTTCGCCAGCCCGTCGATCGCGACGCGCGCCTCGTCCGCGCTGCCGGTGAACGGCTCGGCGACGACCACCACCGCGGCGGCGTCCGCCTCGGCGAGGGTGTCGACCACGCGTACCCGGTCGGCGACCCAGCGGCCCTGCGCGGTGACGTGGTCGCGCAGCGCGGCCGCCGCAGCGCCCTCCGCCGGCACCACGGTGAGCCGGTCGCCGGGCAGCAGTGCCTCGATCGCGGCGGCCAGCACCGCGGACTCCGGGGTCGCGCCGACCAGCAGGCCGGCCTTCGGGTCGTTGCGCCGGGCGAACTCGCTGACGAGCGTGCGGGCGGCGCGCTCGCCGATGCGGACCGCACCGGTGGGACCGGTGGCGCGCACGGCGGGGGACTGGGTCATGTCGGACGGGCTCCTGACGAGATAGCGAACGGACGGGGCGGCTCCGGCGACCCGACCGGCGGCTCCGGCATGGTCGGGGGCGGGGCCGGCCGGCGGAGGCGAGATCTCCGCCGACCAGCATAGGCCGGGTCCGGAGGGCGCCGCAGTGGCGCGGTCAGGCCGGATCCCCCGGCGTACGGCGTTGTGGCGCCGCCTCGTCGGCCGGTGGATCGAGCGCCGGCAGTTCGCGGGTGGCCGGTTCCGCGGAGTCCGTGGTGGCCTCGGTGGCCCACTCGTCGGCGCCGTCGGGCGTCTCGGGGCCGGCGGCCGCCTCCGTGCCTGCGGCGGGGGAGCCGTACGGCGCCGAGACCGTGACGTCCGGCGCGGACGGCGGCGCGGGTTGCTCCGGTGCACGGCCCGAGCGCAGCGCGCCGATCAGTCCGAGCAGGCCGATCAGCACCAGCCCACCGGCCAGGAACCAGCCGACCGGCGGTACGGAGAGACCGAGGATCCGGGCCAGCAGCCACCAGACGGACAGGCCGAGGAAGACGAGTCCGAAAGCGAACGACACGACGTCGGTACGGTGTGCCTTCACCGGGTCACCTCCAGCTTGCCGGCGTTCACGTGGACGAAGAGGCGCAGCTTGCCCCCACCGGGACCGTCGGCGCCGACGTCGGTGGTCTCCCACTGACGACCGCCGAGCCCGCCGCTGCTCCGGCCGAAGACGGTGGCGTCGCCGGCGTTCACGTCGGCCACCGTGGTCACGTCGACGTCCGGCGGTACGACCACTGTCGCGTTGCCGAGGTTCACGTCGACAGTCACCTGCACGTCCTGCTTGTCGAAGTCGATCCCGCGCAGGTCGAGCGTGGCGTCACCGAGGTTGTTCTCGTACCGGTTCGCCAGGTCGCGCAGGTCGGTCGGGGCCCAGGTGACGTTGCCGTCGATGCCGCGTACCCGGTCGTAGGACTCGGCGACCGTGGCGATGCCGAGCGCGGCCGCGGTCACCAGGCCCAGGGCGATCAGCCAGCGGGCCCGGCCGAACCAGGTGCCGACGAGCAGGCCGAGGCCGATGGTCGCGAGCACCGCGGCGAAGTAGCCGGCGGCGCCGACCGGGAAGACGTCGAGCAGGTCGAGCATCGCCACCACGCCGAGCGCCAGGAAGATCAGCGAGAACGTGATCGCGCCGAGCGGTGAGCGCTCCTTGGGCCGCTTCGGCGGTCGCGGCGGCCGGACCGGTGGCGGGACGGGCGGTGATCCGGCGTAGGGGCCGTGCGGTGCGAACGGCGGCCGGTACCCGCCGGGCGGCAGCGGTGCGCCCACCGGCGCGGGCGGCGGCACGGCGACCGGCTCGTCCAGCCGGGCACCGGCCTCGCGCGCGCCCGGGTTCCCGCCGTACGCGGGCCAGGCGGCGGTGTCGGCGACCGGCCCGGTCACGTGCCGCATCCCTACCGTCGTCGGCTCGGACGGGCCCGGCCGGGTGCCTGCCGCAGCGGGCCAGCCCGGCGCCGGCAGCGTCGGGTAGCCGGAGGGGCGCTCCGCGTCGGACGTGACCGGGTGCCCCGGCTCGGAACCGGGCTCGGCCGAGAGCGCCGGTGGGTAGCCGGGCTCGGACACCGACGCCGGCGGGTAGCCCGGCTCGGTGGCGGGCACCGGGGAGGCGGACGCCGGGGGGTAGCCGGGCTCGGCGGGCAGGCCGCCGGACGGCGCCGCGCCGGGGTGTGCCGGTCCGGCGGGTGTGCCGGTCCAGGGGGCCGCAGGGGGAGCCGCGGTCCACGTACCCGGCGCCGGGGCCGGCGGCGCGGGCCAGGCCACCGGCGGCACCGGACCCGGCGGGGCAACGTGCGGCGGCACCGGCTGAGCCGGCCGCTGCGCGGGGCCGCGCTGCTCGCGGTTGAGCAGGAGCGCGCCGCCGATCAGGATCACCGCGCCGAGCAGGATCGCCCGGAACCCGTCCGTGACGACGTAGGCGAAGCCGAGCGCCACCACGATGCCGAGCACGATCACCGTGATCGGGGACATGCTGGACCGGCCCCGGCCGAGCATGGCCTCCACCGGGGAGGCGGTGTCGCCCTCGCCGGGGATGATCAGCCAGCCGGCGACGTACACGATGATGCCGATGCCGCCGAAGAAGCCGAGCACGGCCAGCAGCACGCGCCACAGCACCGGGTCGGTGTTCGTGGCCCGGCCGATGGCGGCGCACACCCCGGCCAGGTAGCGGCCCTCGCGGGGGCGTACCAGGCCGTACCGGGTGGTGAAGCCGGCGGCGCCGGGCGGTGGGGCGTACCCACCCGGTGGTGGACCGGCGAACGGCGTGCCGCCGCCGGGCGGCGGGCTCGCCTGGTCGGTGGTGGGCGCCGCTCCCGGCGGGGGCGGCGGCGGGGCGTCCTGTGCTGCCGCCCAGGGGCGGGGCGGACGGGCAGCGTCCTCGTTCATGCCTTCGATACTGCTGCCCCGGCCGCCCGAGCAGCCTCCGGACCCGACCCTGACCCCACCCTGAGATCCACCGCCGGTGAAACTCCGGGGCGTCCCCGTGGTCCGCGGCGTCGCAACCGTGTGACGATCTGAGCGTCGGCGTGCCGCCGGCAAATCCGCCTCGACCTGGGAGCCTCCGATCAGCAGCACCCCCGCCCCGCACGCCCCGCGCCTCTACCGGGCCACCGAGCACCGGCTGGCCGCCGGCGTGGCCGCGGGCATCGCCGAGCACCTGGGCATCCCGGTGCTGCGGGTACGCGTGGCGTTCATGGTGCTGCTCGGGCTGAGCGGGCTCGGGCTGCTGCTCTACGCCGCCTTCTGGGCGGTGGTCCCGCCCCGCCCCGGCGACACCGCCGTCCCGCCCCGCCGCGACCTGGCCCAGCTGCTGCCGTTCGTGGTGATCGGGCTCGGCGTGCTGCTGCTCCAGGTGGTGGCGTTCAACTCGGTGGGCGCGGCCGGCACGGCCGGCTGGCTCGTGGCGATCATCGCGGTCGGCGCGGGCGTCATCTGGCACCAGTCCGCCCCGGAGCGCCGCCGGCAGTGGGGTGACTCGGCCGTGCCCTGGCTGGGCGCGGTGGTGGAGGAGAGCGACAGGCGCGCGTTCGTGCTGCGCTTCATCGGCGGCGGCGTACTCGTCGCGGTGGGCATCATCGGCGTGGCGGCCGTCTACTCGCCGGCGCAGAACTTCGACGCGGTGCTCAACGGCGTGATCTTCGCGCTGGTCGGGCTGGCCGGCGTGGGTGTGGTCACCGGTCCGGTGCTCTGGCGCACCTGGAACCAGCTCCGCTCGGAGCGGGAGGGCCGCATCCGCGAGCAGGAGCGCGCCGAACTGGCCGCGATGGTGCACGACCAGGTGCTGCACACGCTGGCCCTGATCCAGCGCAACGCCAGCGACGTCAAGACCGTCCAGCGGCTGGCCCGCGGTCAGGAGCGCTCGCTGCGCAACTGGCTCTACAAGCCGACCGCCTCGCCCACCGAGCGTTTCGCGGCCGCGCTGGAGCAGGCCGCCGCCGAGGTGGAGGACACGTTCGCCATCACCGTCGAGGTGGTGGTGGTCGGCGACCGGGAGACCGACGAGAAGGTGGGCGCGATCGTGGCCGCCGCCCGGGAGGCCCTGGTCAACGCGGCCCGGCACGCCGGTGTGCAGACCGTGTCGCTGTACGCCGAGGTGGAGCCGGAGCAGGTGAGCGTGTTCGTCCGGGACCGGGGCAAGGGCTTCGACCCGGATACGGTGGAGAATCACCGGCACGGCGTCCGGGGCTCGATCATCGGACGGATGAAGCGGCACGGCGGCCGGGCGGAGATCCGGTCCGAGCCGGGGGAAGGGACCGAGGTCCGGCTGATCCTGCCGATCAGCGGCTCCGGCTCCACGGCGGAAAGGGACAGGTGACATGTCCGAGCAGGAACCGGTCGAGGGTGCGGCGCCCCGCGGGCCGCTGCGGGTGTTCCTCGTCGACGACCACGCGATGTTCCGGGCCGGCGTCCGCGCCGAGCTGGGGGCGCGGGTGGAGGTGGTCGGCGAGGCCAGCTCGGTGGCCGAGGCGGTGACCCGGATCGCGGCCACCGCGCCGGACGTGGTGCTGCTCGACGTGCACATGCCCGACGGCGGCGGCCGCGCGGTGCTGGAGGCGATGCGGCGTACCCACCCGCAGGTGCGGTTCCTGGCGCTGAGCGTGTCCGACGCGGCCGAGGACGTGATCGGCCTGATCCGCGCCGGCGCGCGGGGGTACGTCACGAAGACGATCTCGCCGGAGGAGCTGACCGACGCGATCCGGCGGGTGGCCGACGGCGACGCGGTGTTCAGCCCGCGGCTGGCCGGGTTCGTGCTCGACGCGTTCGCGTCCCGGCCGGACGCGCCGGTGGCCGATCCCGAGCTGGACCAGCTCACCAACCGCGAGCGCGAGGTGCTGCGGCTGCTCGCCCGGGGGTACGCGTACAAGGAGATCGCCAAGGAGCTGTACATCTCGATCAAGACGGTCGAGACGCACGTCTCCAACGTGTTGCGCAAGCTCCAGATGTCGAACCGGTACGAGCTGTCCCGCTGGGCCGCCGACCGCCGGCTGGTCTAGGAATCCCGAGGCCGCCGGGGGCGGGGCCTCGGCGGCCTCGTACCCCCGGGTGCCGCTGTCGCCCGCTCAGTCGGCATGGCATCATCCGGACGGACAAAAAACGCGGCAGTGGCCTGCCCGTGGGAGGTGCCGAGGCCGGCGCGGTGAACGTCACAACCTCCCTGCCGCAGGGATGCTTGTCGACCTTTCTATGCCCGTCTTGCCTGTTCAGGGCCCTATCGTCCGTGCACTTTGTGATCTTTTCTCAAGTATCGGCAACGTGGCGACCAACTAACGGCTTGATAACGGCACCTTCACGGAAAGGGCCGGTTGGTGTCACAGTGGCAGCACCTCACCCCCCGGTGTGAGGCACCTCGTCGGGCCCGTCGACCACGTGACGCCGTCTTTCGCGCCGCTGCGTGGCCGCCGACCCTGCGCGGTGTCTCGTCCAGGGTGTGGCGCCCGGCGGATCGGTACCCCTGGGGTGTCCCGAATTCCTCTGCGGTAAACCGGTGTCCTGCGGTTCGGGTCGCCGGTGGTGTCACCCCCAAAGACGTGCGTGAAACTCACGACGGAACCAGGTTAGAAAGAGGAGGCCCCTCGGAATGAGAGTCTCGAAGCGGGCGAGCGGCGCGCTCGCGGTGGGCGCGGCATTCGCGCTCGTCGCGTCCGGCTGCTCCAGCGGGAACAACGACGGTGGCGACGCCGGCGCCAGCAAGGACGGCGCCATCGTCATCGACGGCACCCAGCCGGAGAACCCCCTGGTTCCGGCGAACACCACCGAGACCGGTGGCGGCAAGATCATCGACTGGGTGTGGAGCGGCCTGGTCGAGTACCCCAACAACGGTGGGGCGCCGCAGAACCTGCTCGCCGAGTCGATCGACACGAGCGACTCGAAGGTCTTCAAGATCAAGATCAAGCAGAACACCAAGTTCCACGACGGCACCACCGTCAAGGCCGAGAGCTTCGTCAAGGCCTGGAACTGGGCTGCGTACGGCCCGAACGGCGCGCAGAACGCCTCGTTCTTCTCCGACATCCAGGGCTTCGACGAGGTCTACACCGAGGACCCGGACGGCCCGGAGGGCCCGAAGAAGGCCCCGGAGCCGAAGGCCAAGGAGATGTCCGGCCTGAAGGTCGTCGACGACTGGAACTTCGAGGTCACGCTCTCCGCGCCGACCGCCGTGTTCCCGACCAAGCTGGGCTACAGCGCCTTCATGCCGCTGCCGGACGCGTTCTTCTCGTCCACCCCGGCCGACTTCGGCAAGAAGCCGATCGGTAACGGCCCGGTGAGCCTCGTCTCCTGGCAGGACGACGTCGAGATCAAGCTGACCCGCTTCGACGACTACAGCCTGCGCGACAAGATGAAGATCAAGGACGTCACCGTCAAGATCTACCAGGACGACACGGCGGCGTACAACGACCTGCTCGCCGGCAACCTGGACTTCCAGCAGCAGGTTCCGGTCTCCGCGCTGGCCGGTGAGAAGTGGAAGACCGACCTGGGCGACCGCGCCATGGCGTCGACCACCCCGTCGACCGGCATCATCGCCTTCCCGATCTACGACAAGCGCTTCCAGAACCCGAAGCTGCGCAAGGCGATCTCGCTGTCCATCGACCGGCAGTCGATCACCGACAAGATCTTCTTCGGTAACCGCAAGCCGGCCGACAGCTGGGCCAACCCGCTGACCCCGGGCGCCGAGCCGGGCAACTGCACCGCCTGCAAGTTCGACGTGGCCCAGGCCAAGCAGCTCCTCCAGGAGGCCGGTGGCTTCCAGGGCAAGCTGACCCTGTCGTACAACGCGGACGCCAGCCACAAGGAGTGGATGGAGGCCGTCGCGCAGCAGATCAAGACCAACCTGGGCATCGACGCGGTCGCCGTCGGCGTGCCGACCTTCGCGGTCTTCCGCGCCAACATCAACGCCTACAAGATGACCGGTGCCTACCGGGCCGGTTGGCAGCAGGACTACCCGGACGTCGAGAACTGGATCAACCCGCTCTACGTCACCGGTGGTTCCTCGAACGACGGCAAGTACAGCAACCCGCAGGTGGACGCCCTCGCCAAGGAGGCCTCCGCGGCCCCCAGCCTCGAGGAGGCCCACAAGAAGTTCGCTGAGGCCGTCAAGCTGATCGACCAGGACGTCCCCTCCATGCCGATCTACTTCGGTGGCCAGCAGTCCGGCCACTCGGAGAAGATCAAGAAGCTGGAGCTGTCCAACGTCGGTGAGCTCGACATCACCTCGGTCGAGCTCTGATCCGAACGGTCTGACCCCGGGTCGGGCTCGCCTACCGGTGAGCCCGACCCGGGGCCGTTCCGCGAGGGGGTGTACAACGAACCCCTCGCACGTTGTCGCCGCCGCGCCGGCTCACCCGGCGCTCCCTGTCTGGAGGACCACCCCATGGGCCGTTATCTCTTGAGACGGCTGCTGCAACTCGTACCGGTCTTCATCGGTACGACGTTCCTGATCTACTGGCTCGTCTGGTCCGTGCCCGGTGACCCCTTCGCCGGCAAGTGCGGCGACCGCGGTTGCCCCCCGAACTACCGGGCCATGATGACCGAGAAGTACAACCTCGACGAGTCGATCTGGGTGCAGTACGCGAGCTACATGAAGAACCTCGTGCAGGGGGACTTCGGTATCACGTTCGGCGGTCGCGAGATCAGCGACATCATCGCCACGTCGTACCCGAACACCCTGAAGCTGGCGGTGGTAGCCCTCGCCATCGAGGCCGTGATCGGCCTCAGCGCGGGCATCCTCACCGGTCTCCGGCGCAACGGCTTCCTGGACAACCTGGTCCTGGTCTCCACCCTCTTCCTGATCGCCCTGCCCGTCTTCGTCATCGGCTTCGTGCTGCAGTGGCTGCTCGGTGTGAAGTGGGGCATCATCAACCCGACCGTGTCCAACGAGATGCGGTTCAGCGAGCTGATCGTGCCGGGCTTCGTGCTCGGAAGCGTGTCGATGGCGTACGTGGCGCGGGTCGCGCGGACGAGCATCGCCGAGAACCGGCGTGCCGACTACGTCCGCACCGCGATCGCCAAGGGCCTGCCGATGCGCCGCGTGGTCGGCGTGCACCTGCTGCGCAACTCGCTCATCCCGGTGGTCACCCTGCTCGGCACCGACCTCGGTGCCCTGATGGGTGGCGCGATCGTGACCGAGGGCATCTTCGGCATCAACGGCATCGGCCGCCAGGTGCTCCGCTCGATCGTCACGAAGGAGAGCGCTACCGTTGTCGGCATCGTGGTGGTGCTGGTGCTCGTCTATCTCATCATGAACCTGGTGGTCGACCTGCTCTACGCCGCCCTCGACCCGAGGATCCGCTATGAGTGACCGCCGCAGCGTACGAATCGTCCCAGCAGTCTGCGCGGGTAACCACGCCCGCGCCGAGCGCAGCGAGGTACGGGCATGAGTGACCCGAGTTCCGCGTCGATCGTGACGACGCCGCCCGCGACCATGCCCACCGAGGCCGGGTCGGGCGCGCCCACAAACGCCGGCCTGCCGGAGAACGCCAAGCAGCAGAAGCCTCGCGGCCTGCTCGGCGACGCCTGGATCGACCTGCGTCGCAAGCCGCTGTTCTGGATCTCGGCGACGTTCATCCTGGTGTTCATCCTGATGGCCGCCTTCCCGTCTCTGTTCACCTCCGGCGACGCGGTCAACGGCACGCTGGAGCGCAGCCGGGTCGAGCCGTCCTCCTCCGCCTGGTTCGGCTACGACGTGCAGGGCCGCGACGTCTACGCCCGGGTCATCTACGGCGCTCGCGCCTCGATCGTGGTCGCGGTGGTCTCCACCCTCCTGACGCTGTTCGTCGGCGGCGCGATGGGCATCATCGCCGGCTACCGCGGCGGCTGGGTGGACGCGCTGCTCTCCCGCATCGCGGACATCTTCTTCGGCCTGCCGTTCGTGCTCGGCTCGATCGTCATCCTGACCACGTTCAACGGGTCCGGCACCGACAACGGCGAGTGGACGATCATGGGCCTGGTCATCCTGTCCCTGAGCGTGCTGAGCTGGCCGGTCGTGATGCGGCTGATGCGCTCCTCGGTGCTGGCCACCAAGGAGGCCGACTACATCGTCGCGGCCCGCGCGCTCGGGGCCGGCACCGGCCGGATCATCCTCAAGCACCTGCTGCCGAACTGCCTGGCACCGCTGCTGGTCTACGGCACGATCCTGGTGGGCTCGTTCATCGGCGCGGAGGCCACGCTCTCGTTCCTCGGCATCGGCCTGAAGAACCCGGTGGTCTCCTGGGGCATCATGATCAGCGAGGCGCAGAACTACATCCGGGTCTCGCCGTTCCTGCTGTTCTTCCCCGCCGCGTTCCTCGTCACCGCAGTGCTGAGCTTCGTCATGCTCGGCGAGGCGGTCCGCGAGGCCCTCGACCCGAAGCTCCGATAGGGGAACTGAGTTGTCCGACATTCTCGTGTCCGAGCAGTCCTCGCCGGGCGCCGACGGATCCGGCCGCCCCTCGGGCCGCCTGCTCGAGGTCGACGACCTGCGGGTGGAGTTCCGCACCCGGGACGGCGTCGCCAAGGTCATCAACGGAGTCACGTACCACGTCGACGCGGGGGAGACCCTCGCCGTGCTCGGCGAGTCCGGCTCCGGCAAGAGCGTCACCGCGCAGACCATCATGGGCATCCTGGACACCCCGCCCGGCTTCGTCACCGGCGGCAAGGTCCGCTTCCACGGCAAGGACATGCTCACCATGTCCCCCGAGCAGCGGCGGCGGATCCGGGGCGAGGGCATCGCCATGATCTTCCAGGACTCGCTCTCGGCCCTCAACCCGGTTTTCACTGTCGGCTTCCAGATCGCCGAGCAGTTCCGCATCCGGCGCGGCATGAGCCGCTCGGACGCCAAGAAGCGCGCGATCGAGATGCTCGACCAGGTGAAGATCCCCAATGCCAAGGGCCGGTTCAGCAACTATCCGCACCAGTTCTCCGGCGGTATGCGGCAGCGCGCCATGATCGCCATGTCGCTGGCGCTGGACCCCGAGGTGCTGATCGCCGACGAGCCGACCACCGCGCTCGACGTCACCGTGCAGGCCCAGATCATGGACCTGCTCGGCGAGCTGCAGCGGGAACGGCAGATGGGCATGATCCTGATCACCCACGACCTCGGCGTGGTCGCCGACGTCGCGGACCGGATCGCGGTCATGTACGCCGGCCGGATCGTCGAGGAAGCCGACGTCTACGACCTGTACCGCAAGCCGGGACACCCGTACACGCTCGGCCTGCTCAACTCGATCCCGCGGATGGACGAGAAGGGGCAGGAGCTCCGCACCATCAAGGGCCTCCCGCCGAACCTGATGAACATCCCGACGGGCTGCGCGTTCAACCCGCGCTGCCCGATGGCGCAGCCGGTGTGCCGGGAGAAGGTCCCGCCGCTGCTGCAACTGGGCAACGGCCGGGCCAGCGCCTGCCACTTCGCCGAGGAACTGGTGAACCGTGACTGAGAACATCATCGAGGTTCGTGACCTGGTCAAGCACTACCCCGTGACCCGGGGTGTGGTGTTCAAGAAGACCATCGGCCACGTCAAGGCGGTCGACGGCGTCTCGTTCGAGCTGAAGGCCGGCGAGACGCTGGGCGTGGTCGGCGAGTCCGGCTGCGGCAAGTCGACGCTGGCCCGGGTGCTGATGAACCTGGAGAAGCCGACCGCAGGTCAGGTGCTCTACAAGGGCCAGGACATCTCCAAGCTCTCCGGTGGCGCGCTGCGGCGGCTGCGCCGGCAGATCCAGCTGGTGATGCAGGACCCGTACACCTCGCTGAACCCCCGGATGACTGTGGGTGACCTGATCGGCGAGCCGTTCGAGATCCACCCCGAGGTGGCTCCGCGCGGCAGCCGGCGCGGCAAGGTCAAGGAGTTGCTCGACCTGGTCGGCCTCAACCCGGAGCACATCAACCGGTACCCGCACCAGTTCTCCGGCGGTCAGCGGCAGCGCATCGGCATCGCCCGGGCGCTGGCGCTGCGGCCCGAGGTGATCGTCTGCGACGAGCCGGTGTCGGCCCTGGACGTCTCGATCCAGGCTCAGGTGATGAACCTGCTGGAGAAGCTCCAGGCCGAGTTCGGGCTGTCGTACGTCTTCATCGCGCACGACCTGTCCGTGGTGCGGCACCTCTCCGACCGGGTCGCGGTGATGTACCTGGGCAAGATGGTGGAGATCGGCACCGAGGACGAGATCTACGAGCGGCCGACCCACCCGTACACCCAGGCGCTGCTGTCGGCGGTGCCGGTGCCGGACCCGACCGTGCGCGAGAGCAAGGCGATCATCCGGCTCCAGGGCGACGTGCCGTCGCCGGTCAGCCCGCCCTCGGGCTGCCGGTTCCGCACCCGGTGCTGGAAGGCGCAGGACGTCTGCGCCCAGGAGGTGCCGCTGCTCCAGATCCGGCCGGGCTCGGACCACCCGAGCGCCTGCCACTTCGCGGAGAAGCGGGAGATCGTCGTCACCCACGAGGTGGCCTGATCCGTTCCGGACCGCCTGCCGGCGTCAGCTCGACGCCGGCAGGCGGTTCGTCGTATCCGGGGACGTAACCGCGTCACAGCGGGCCGCGACCGGCACGCAGCAGCAGGAGCGCGAGCTGCGTGCCGTCGGCGCCGAGCTCGGAGCGGAACCGCTCCAGGATCTCCCGCTCGCGGGACAGCACCAGCCGGGTGCCGCCGGAGGCCATCCGGGTCGCGCCGACCTCCTGGGAGAGCGCGGCCCGCTCCTGCCAGAGCGCGATGAGGGTGCGGTCGATCTCGTCGATGCGCCGCCGGATCTCACCGATCCGCTCCGCCGCCGCCGCGTCGTCGGTGCCGGTCCGGGCCGCCGCGGCACCGGTCGGGTCGCCGCCGGCCGGCCGGCCGTCGCGCGCCAGGCTGCCATCCACCACGTCAGTCATCATCGTCGTCCCTCTCGGGGCTCGGGCCCGGTACCCGGATCCCGGAACGAAAACGCCCCGGGCTCTGGGGAGCCCGGGGCGTTTCGTAGGTCTGTGATCAGGCGCGACCCACGGCTGCCGGACTCCCGGTGCCGTAGTAAAAGGAGAAGCGCTGATCGAACACGTCGTCGAGTATGCCGACCACCCGGGCGGGCGCGCAAGAAGACGCACCAACAGGTGAGACGTGACGGCGTGCGCCGGGCGGCGGCGCGGGCGGGGAAGTGTCCGCCCGGCGGCATAGACTCGGGCTGCGATGCATCCTCTCTTCGACATTCCCACATCCCCGTCCGCGCCGGAGTCCCCGCCCGCGCCGGAGTCCCGGCCGGCCCCGCCGCGCCGCCCCGGGGGCGCCGGGTCGGATCCGGCCGCCCTCCTCGACGGCCTCAACGGCCCCCAACGGGACGCGGTGACCCACGCCGGCTCCCCGCTGCTGATCGTGGCCGGCGCCGGCTCCGGCAAGACCCGGGTGCTGACCAACCGGATCGCCTATCTGCTCGCCGCCCGCGACGTGCACCCCGGCGAGATCATCGCGATCACCTTCACCAACAAGGCCGCCGGCGAGATGAAGGAGCGGGTGGCCGCGCTGGTCGGCCCGCGCGCCCGGCTCATGTGGGTCTCCACGTTCCACTCCGCCTGCGTACGCATCCTGCGGGCCGAGCACGAGCACGCCGGCCTGAAGTCGACGTTCTCGATCTACGACGCGGACGACTCGCGCCGGTTGATGCAGATGGTCGCCCGCGAGCTGGACCTGGACCCGAAGCGCTACCCGGCCCGGGGCCTGGCGGCCCAGGTGTCGAACCTGAAGAACGAGCTGGTCGACCCGGAGGAGTTCGCCGGCCGGGCCAAGGGGCCGAACGAGCGGGCGCTGGCCGAGGCGTACACGCTCTACCAGCGGCGGCTGCGCGAGGCGCACGCGCTGGACTTCGACGACCTGATCATGACGACGGTGCACCTGCTCCAGTCGCACCCGCATGTCGCGGAGAGCTACCGGCGGCGGTTCCGGCACGTGCTGGTGGACGAGTACCAGGACACCAACCACGCCCAGTACGTGCTGATCAAGGAGCTGGTCTCCGGCACCGAGGGGATCCCGCCGGCCGAGCTGTGCGTGGTCGGTGACGCCGACCAGTCGATCTACGCGTTCCGTGGCGCGACCATCCGCAACATCCTGGAGTTCGAGCGGGACTTCACCGACGCCCGCACGATCCTGCTGGAGCAGAACTACCGCTCGACCCAGACCATCCTCAACGCGGCCAACGCGGTGATCGACCGCAACACCTCCCGCAAGCCGAAGCGGCTGTGGAGCGACGCCGGGTCCGGCGAGCAGATCGTCGGGTACGTCGCGGACACCGAGCACGCCGAGGCCGACTGGGTGGCCCGGGAGATCGACCGGCTGGTCGACGACGGCGAGACCCGCCCGGGCGACGTGGCGGTGTTCTACCGCACCAACGCCATGTCCCGCGTGTTCGAGGAGGTGTTCATCCGGGTCGGCCTGCCCTACAAGGTGGTCGGCGGGGTGCGCTTCTACGAACGCAAGGAGGTCCGCGACGCGCTCGCGTATCTGCGCGCGGTGGTTAACGACGACGACACGGTGAGCCTGCGCCGGGTTCTCAACACCCCGCGCCGGGGCATCGGCGAGCGGGCCGAGGCGTGCGTGGAGGCGCTGAGCGCCCGGGACCGCATCTCCTTCGGCGCCGCGCTGCGCCGGGCCAAGGACGCGCCGGGCATCTCGACCCGCGCGGCGAACGGCATCGCCGAGTTCGTCGCGCTGCTCGACGCGGCACGGGAGCTGGCCGACACCGGCACCCCGGAGGAGGTGCTGGAGGCGGTGCTGACCCGCTCCGGATACCTGGCCGAGCTGGAGGAGAGCCTCGACCCGCAGGACGCCGGACGGGTGGACAACCTCCAGGAACTGGTGAGCGTCGCCCGGGAGTACACCGAGCGGATCGAGGCGCTCGGCGCCGACGACGAGCGGGCCACGCTGGCCGGTTTCCTGGAGCAGGTGGCGCTGGTCGCCGACGCCGACCAGATCCCGTCCGACGACCCGGACCACCAAGGCGTGGTCACGCTGATGACGCTGCACACCGCCAAGGGCCTGGAGTTCCCGGTGGTCTTCCTGACCGGCCTGGAGGACGGTGTCTTCCCGCACCTGCGCTCGCTCGGCGACACCCGCGAGCTGGAGGAGGAGCGGCGGCTGGCGTACGTGGGCATCACCCGGGCCCGCCAGCGCCTCTACCTGTCCCGTGCGGTGACCCGGTCCGCCTGGGGCGCGCCCGCCTACAACCCGCCGTCGCGGTTCCTGGAGGAGCTGCCGCCGGAGCTGGTCCGCTGGGAGCGCACCGAGGGGTCGTACACCTCGTGGGGTGGCGGTGGTGGCGGCGTCGGCGGCCGGGCGGACCGCGTGGGCCGCGGCGGCTTCGCCGGCGGCACGCCCAAGGCGACCGAACTGGCGAAGCGGCTGGGCGTGGACGCCAGCCGCCTGGCCACCGCGAGCGAGCTGAAGCAGGCCCCGAAGGTCTCGGTGGGCGACCGGGTCAACCACCAGCGGTACGGCCTGGGCCGGGTGCTGGCGGTGGAGGGTGCCGGGCCGGGTGCCCGGGCGCAGATCGACTTCGGCGACCAGACCATGTGGCTGGTGCTGCGGCACGCCCCGATCGACAAGCTCTGAACGCCGGGCGGGCCCGGTCCGGCTCATGGCCGGGCCGGGCTCTCCTCCTGTCGTGGCGCCCTCAGCAGGCCACGTCGATGCCCCGGGCACGCAGGAACGGCGCCGGGTCGATCTGGTTCCACATCGCGCCCTGGTGCACCTCGAAGTGCAGGTGCGGGCCGGTGGAGTCGCCGGTGGAGCCCTCGTAGCCGATGACCTGACCGGCCTTGACCGTGTCGCCCACGGCGACGGCGAGCCGGCTCTGGTGGGCGTAGTGGGTCAGGTAGCCGTTGTGGTGGTCGATGAAGACCGAGATGCCGTAGCCGTCGCCCACGTCACCGGCCTTGACCACGGTGCCCGCCGCGGCGGCGTGGATCGGCGTGCCGGCCGGCATGGCGAAGTCGATGCCGGCGTGCTGGGTTCCCCAGCGGGGCCCGTAGCAGGACGTGATGTCGGCGCCCTTCATCGGGACGACCCAGGTGGGCTTCTTCGCCACAGTCGTCTTCTTGGGCTTCGGCTTGGGCTTCGCGGTCGCCGTCTTCTTCGGCGCCGGGGTGGTGGCGCTCGGGCTCGGCGACGGGCTGGCCGGTACGGCGGACGGGGTGACCGGCTCACGGTCCGAGCGGTCCGAGCGGTCGGCGCGGGCGGCGTCGTCGGCGCGGGCCGCTACGCCGAGGTCGACGGCGGCCGGGGTGGGGTCGGACGGGGCGGTGGTGACGACCACGCCACCGATGCCGAGGCCGAGCACTGCCACCGCACCGGTGACCACGTAAACGGTGCGCCGGGCGCGGCGCGGGAGCCGGTGCCGGGCGGGGGCGTTGTCCGGGGTGGGGCTGCTGTGCTGCACGGGATCCTTCATCGGTTTCGAGGGGCACGTGACCTCGAAATACTGGTGTCGGTGCAGGCCGCAGCGGGTATGGGGGTGCGGAGGCGGTGGTGCGTGACCGTCGCGGCGCGTCCGGTTCTCCACCGGCCGACCGGTTCGGCCGAAGAGACGATCTTCGGTGCGTGTGCTCCCGCTCACAGTCGTCGGTGTGACGTGGCAGACATCGGCACAGACGAAACCGCCCGGACCGTGCGGTCCGGGCGATTAAGAGGCGTTACGGAGCGTCAGGATGCGGCTGCGTCGCTGTAAACCGCCTCGACTTCGAGCTGAATGTCCACTCCGCGATCCCTGAGGAACGCCACCGGATCCTGCGGCTGGCCCTTGACATGGATCTCCAGGTGCAGGTGGGAGCCGTAGGAGTGGCCGGTGTTGCCGACCAGGCCGAGCTGGTCGCCGGCCTTCACCTCCTGGCCCTCCTTGACCGTCACCGCGGAGGAGTGGCCGTAGATGGCCTCGCTGCCGTCGGAGTGCTGGACGATGACGGCGTAGCCGTAGCCGCCGAACCAGCCGGCCTTGGTGACGGTGCCGGCGTGGACCGCCTTGTAGGGCGTGCCCTCCGGGGCGACCAGGTCGATGCCGGTGTGCAGCTTGCCCCAGCGCATGCCGTAGGGGGACTTGAAGTCGTAGCCGTGCAGTGGCAGGAGCCACGGGTCCTGCTCGACGGCCTTGCGGTCGGAGCGGTCGGAACGGGAGGGGACGTCCGCGCTGTCGGCACGGGCGGCGGCGTCCTGGCTGGCGACCGAGGCCTGCCGGAGCTCGTCGAGGACCGACGGGTTGACGCTCTTGGCGTCGGGGAGCGCGTTCGCGCCGATGGCGACGATGCCGGCGCCGACGAACGCGGTGGTGACCACCGCGGCGTAGCGGCTCCGCGGGGGGGTGGGTACGCGGCGGCGGCCGCGATAGCGATCGGGCTCAGACGACAGGCGCTGGCGCACGCACACCCTCCGTTGTCGGGGATCCGATGCGACTCCGGACCGTTCGGTGAAGCTCTGCCGAACCTCCGGTGTCGCGTCGTCACCCGTCCGTGGACCTGATGACAACCGTGGACACGTTAGCCAACAGCCACTCCTGTCACAAGCCGAAGCGCCGAAATGCTGATTCGTTATGTCCAATTCCATCCGGCCTTGTCATATCTCGTGCCGCCAGTCGGATGGCCCGTCGACTGCCCATTCGTCGCGGACAGTGACCGAACGGCGGAGGTGTCCGGCTTTCCGCGTACCCGGGAGGGCGGTAGGGGGTCGGCTCGTTTGTGGGAAGGTCCGGCCCCGCTTCCCGCCTCCGGTCCGGCCGGGTTACCGTTCGTTCAGGTCAGGAGTGCCGGTGAAAGGTGTGCGCAGATGAGCTCTCGTATCCGGGTCGTCGTCGCGAAGCCCGGCCTGGACGGCCACGACCGGGGAGCGAAGGTGGTCGCCCGTGCCCTGCGTGACGCCGGCATGGAGGTCATCTACACCGGCCTGCACCAGACGCCCGAGCAGATCGTCGAGACCGCCATCCAGGAGGACGCGGACGCGGTCGGCCTGTCGGTGCTCTCCGGCGCGCACATGACGCTGTTCAAGCGTGTCGTCGAACTGCTCACCGAGCGCGACGCCACCGACATCGTGGTGTTCGGCGGCGGTATCATCCCCGAGGCCGACATCCCGGAGCTGGAGCGGCTCGGCGTCGCGAAGATCTTCACCCCGGGTGCCACCACCGGGTCGATCGTCGAGTGGGTACGGGAGAACGTCGCCCAGCCGGTCGGCTGACCCGCCGCGTCGCCGGCCCTCGCTGTCCGGCCCCCCGAGCTCCCGGCTCCGGGCACGGGGGAGGGGCCGGACGCACCCCTCACACGCCCGGCCCCTCTATGCACGATGCCCCGCCGCCACCCCTCGACCGACAGGGCATCGGCCGCTCCCGTCGCCGCGCTAGACCAGCGCGCCGACATCACACTCAACGACGCCCCCGACGGGCGGTTACGCCCCGGTCCGGAGATCCCCCGGACGGCTGACGCCCGCGCGCGCCGGTGCGGGCCGTACCCGGGCCGGCCGGACGACGGCCTGTGCATTACCGCACACCCCGCACCCGCTCGGTTGCCGCCCGTTCCCATCTCGTTAGGCTGCGGCAAATGGCCTGTCTCATCTGATGACAGGCGTCAAACTGATTTTCCGAAGCTGGTGGCGGCGCGACGGCGCGCCGCGGAGACGGGACGGGACGCGCAATCGTGGACCTGTACGAGTACCAGGGGCGGGACCTGTTCGAGCGGCACGGCTTGCCCGTGCTCGCCGGCGGCGTCGCCACTACCCCGGAGGAGGCCCGCGCGATCGCCGAACGCCTCGGCGGCCGGGTGGTCGTCAAGGCGCAGGTGAAGGTCGGTGGCCGCGGCAAGGCCGGCGGCGTGAAGCTGGCCGAGGGCGCGGAGGAGACGGTGGCCCGGGCCACCGACATCCTCGGCATGGACATCAAGGGTCACACCGTCCACAAGGTCATGATCACCGTGACCGCGGACGTGGCCGAGGAGTACTACTTCTCGTACCTGCTCGACCGGGCGAACCGCACCTTCCTCTGCATCGCCAGCGTGGCCGGCGGCATGGACATCGAGCAGGTCGCGGCCGAGACCCCGGAGCGGGTCGTGAAGGCGCCGATCGACGCCAACACCGGCGTGGACGAGGCCAAGGCGCGCGAGATCGTCACCGCGGCCGGCTTCCCGGCCGAGATCGCCGACCAGGTGGTCGAGGTCGCGGTCAAGCTGTGGCAGGCGTTCGTGGCCGAGGACGCCACGCTCGTCGAGGTGAACCCGCTGGCCACCACCAAGGACGGCAAGCTGCTGCTCCTGGACGCCAAGGTCACCCTGGACGAGAACGCCGGGTTCCGGCACCCGGACCACGAGGCCCTGGTCGACCAGGCGTCGGTGGACCCGCTGGAGCAGGCCGCGAAGGCCAAGGACCTCAACTACGTCAAGCTCGACGGCGAGGTCGGCATCATCGGCAACGGCGCGGGTCTGGTCATGTCCACGCTCGACGTGGTCGCGTACGCGGGTGAGCGGCACGGCGGCGTCAAGCCGGCCAACTTCCTCGACATCGGCGGCGGCGCGAGCGCCGAGGTGATGGCGAACGGGCTGGAGATCGTCCTGTCCGACCCGTCGGTCAAGAGCGTCTTCGTCAACGTCTTCGGCGGCATCACCGCCTGCGACGCGGTCGCCAACGGCATCGTGCAGGCGCTGGCGCTGCTGGAGCAGCGCGGCGAGAAGGCCACCAAGCCGCTCGTCGTGCGCCTCGACGGCAACAACGCCGAGGCCGGCCGGGCGATCCTCGACGGCGCGGCCAACCCGCTGATCCAGCGGGTCGACACCATGGACGGCGCGGCCGAGCGGGCCGCCGAGCTGGCAGCTGCGGGGGTCTGACAATGGCTATCTGGCTGACCAAGGACTCCAAGGTCATCGTGCAGGGGATGACCGGTTCCGAGGGTTCCAAGCACACCCGGCGGATGCTCGCCGCCGGCACCAACGTGGTCGGTGGCGTGAACCCGCGCAAGGCCGGCACCACTGTCGACTTCGACGGCACCGAGCTGCCCGTCTTCGCCTCCGTCGCGGACGCGATGAAGTCCACCGGTGCCGACGTCACCGTCATCTTCGTGCCCCCGCAGTTCACCAAGGCCGCCGTGGTCGAGGCGATCGACGCCGGCATCGACCTGGCCGTGGTGATCACCGAGGGCGTGCCGGTGCACGACACCGCCGCGTTCTGGGCGTACAACAAGGCCAAGGGCGAGCGCACCCGGATCATCGGCCCGAACTGCCCGGGCATCGCCTCGCCGGGCGCGTCGAACGCCGGCATCATCCCGGCCGACATCACCGGCTCCGGCCGGATCGGCCTGGTCAGCAAGAGCGGCACGCTGACCTACCAGATGATGTACGAGCTGCGCGACATCGGGTTCTCCACCTGCGTCGGCATCGGCGGTGACCCGATCATCGGCACCACCCACATCGACGCCCTGGCCGCCTTCGAGGCGGACCCGGAGACCGACGCGATCGTCATGATCGGTGAGATCGGTGGCGACGCCGAGGAGCGGGCGGCCGAGTTCATCAAGGCCAACGTCACCAAGCCGGTGGTCGGCTACATCGCCGGCTTCACCGCCCCGCCCGGCAAGACCATGGGTCACGCCGGCGCGATCATCTCGGGCTCGGCGGGCACCGCCGACGCCAAGAAGGCGGCGCTGGAGGCGGTGGGCGTCAAGGTCGGCAAGACCCCGACCGAGACCGCCAACCTGATGCGGGAGCTCATGTCCGGCCGCTGAGCGGCCGAGCGACACGCCGAGGGGGCCGACCGGGCAACCGGTCGGCCCCCTCGCGCTCAGCGGTACCAGTACGGGTAGTACGAGTTGCCCCGGGCGCGCACGATGGCGCTGGCGACGATGTTGATCACACCGAACGCGATGCCCAGCCAGCCGAGCAACTGCGACCTGCCGTTGCGCCGGGCGTCGCGGATCGACAGCGCGCCGAAGACGATGCCCAGGATGCCGCAGCAGAACAGGCCGAAGACGATGCCGAGGACGCCCCAGAGCGTGGTCCGGTCCCGGCCGACGGCCGGTGGCGGCGGGGGCGGCGGATACGGAGCGTGCACGGCTTCCTCCGAGCGGTCGGCACCGCGACGGGAACGGTCGCGTCTGAGGCCGAGGCTAGACCGGATCACCGCCGCCGGGCCGGGGTTCGGCGAACTCGCCAGGCAACCGACCCGGTATCGGACTGCCGTCCTTCCCGCGGCGTGCCAGAGTAGACACGATGTCACGCGTCACCCCTGACCAGCCCCGCCGTCCGGCCACCGGTCCCCCTGCCGGTGCCCGGCCGCCCGGCCGTGCCCGCCCGGCCGCGCGCGTGCCCGCGCCCCGATCGGGTGCCGACGCCCGCAGCCGGGCTCCGCTGCCGGTCGCCGCCGGGGTGGCCGCGCTCTGGGCGGCGCTGACCTCCTGGCTGCCGGTCTCCGCCGTGCTGGGTCTCGCCCAGCTCAGCGAGGACGCCGGATCGCTCGGCGGCGCGCTGAGCGCCGGCCTGGCCGGGTGGCTGCTCGGGCACGGGGTGCCGCTGCAGACCGCCGCCGGCCCGCTCGGCCTGGCGCCGCTCGCGCTCAGCGCGCTCGCCGTCTGGCGGTTGACCCGCGCCGGGGTGCACGTCAGCCGGGCCGTCGGCGCGCGCGGCGCGGGCTCGCCGCGCCAGGCGCTCACCGTCGCGGTCGCCGTCGGCATCGCGTACGCGCTGCTCGGCGCACTCGCCGCGTTCGCCGTCGACGCCGGCGGCCTGCGGGTCTCCCCGGTCACCGCCGCGCTCACGTTCGCCGCGTTCGGCGTGTCCGCCGCGCTGGTCGGCGCGCTGCGCACCACAGGTGTCTGGGCGATGCTGGCCGAGCGCTGCCCACCGCCGGTGCGCGACGGTCTGCGTACCGGACTGGTGGCGGCGCTGCTGCTGTGCGGCGCGGGTGCCGGTGCGGCCGGGCTGGCGGTGGCGACCGGCGGCGGCGACGCGGCCGACATGATCGGGGCGTACCGGACCGGGGTGGCCGGTCAGGCGGGCATCACCCTGGTCAGCCTCGCCTACGCGCCGAACGCGACCGCCTGGTCGGCGAGCTATCTGCTCGGTCCCGGGTTCGCGGTCGGCACCGACACCGCCGTGCGGACGAGCGAGGTCTCCGTGGGTGCGCTGCCGGCCGTACCGCTGCTGGCCGGCCTGCCGCGTGGCCCGATGGACGGGCTGGGTGGCGCGCTGCTCGCAGTGCCGGTGCTGGCCGCGATGGCGGCCGGCTGGCTGCTGGCCCGGCGGCTGCTGCGCGCGGCGGCCGAGGAACGGGCCGAGGTGGGCTGGCCGGCGCTGCTGCTGCCGGCCGCGCTCGCCGGACCGGTCGCGGGCGCGCTGCTGGGGCTGTTCGCGGCGGCCTCCGGCGGGTCGCTCGGCGGTGGCCGGCTGGCCGAGGTCGGGCCGTCACCGTGGGCGGTGGCCGCGGTGGCCACGCTCGTGATCGGGGTGGGCGCGGTGCTCGGCGCCGCCGCCACCCGCACGCTGACCCGCACCCGCTGACGCGCACTCGTCGACCCGCACCCGCTGACGCGCCGCCGCCGGGGCCCGGACACGCGTCAGGGGCGCCCACCGGAAGGTGGACGCCCCTGGACGACGGACGATCAGGGCTGGGCGGGCAGGCTGACGTTGGCGACGATGCCCAGGATGATCAGGATGATGCCCAGGCCGGCGCCGATCGCGCCGCAGATCAGACCGGTCTTGGCCTGGCCGTCGTTGTTGGCTAGCCCCTGCGCGGCCTTCTGGCGGCCCAGGTAGCCGGTGACCGCCGCCGCGATACCCAGCGGGATGCCGAGGTAGAAGCAGCAGACCATCGGGATCGAGGCGATACCGAGGATCATGGACACGAGGCCCAGCGTGTTGTTCGGGGCCTGGCCCGCCCCGGCCGGGTAGCCGGCACCCGGGTACTGCGGCGCGGCACCGTACGGCTGCTGCTGCGCGTACGGGTCCTGGCCGTAGGCGGGCTGACCCGAGGTGGGCTGGCCGTACGGCTGGCCCGAGGTGGGCTGCTGGCCGTACTGCGGCTGCTGCCCGTACTGCGGCGGCTGGCCGTACTGCGGGGCCTGCGGCGGCTGGGCGTACGGGTCGTGCGGCTGCGCGTTCGGGTCCTGGTTCGGCTGCTGGCCGTACGGGTCCTGTCCGGGGTAACCGGGCTGCATGTCTGGGTGCTCCTCAGATCGGTTCGGGTTGTCCGTCAGTTTGTGCTGCTGCCGCCGACGAGACCAGCCAGGCCGCCGAAGAGGCAACACACCACGATGAGGCCGATCCAGACCAGGCCGACGATGAGGGCCCACTTGGACCACTTCTTGGACTCGGCCGCGGCGGCCTGAGCGCCGGCGTAGTCACCCTGCTGGATCAGCGGGTTGACCTTCGACGCGTTGATGATGGCCGGGATCGCGAGCGGCCAGAACAGGAAGATCGCGACGATGGACATCGTCATGTTGTTGTCGATCTGCTGCGGCTGCTGCGGGGGGTATCCGGGCTGCATGGAGGTACTCCTCGGTCCGACGGCACGCGGCGTGCCGGATTCTTCGTGGGGGTGCGGGCCGGGCGCGAGGCCGGACACCGGGCGACCGGCAGCGTACCGCGATCACGCCACCCGGGAGGTCAACCGTTGAGCCGCCGCCCCGCGGCCGGGCCGCCTGACCTGCCCGATAGGGTTGCCCGGTGACCGAGCCCGCGTCCGTCGCCCGCCTCGTCGTCCTCGTCTCCGGCTCCGGCAGCAACCTCCAGGCGCTGCTGGACGCCACCGCCGACCCCGGGTACGGCGCCCGGGTGGTCGCGGTCGGCGCCGACCGGGACGGGATCGCCGGCCTGGACCGGGCCGCCGCCGCGGGCGTGCCGTCCTTCGTCGAGCGCGTCAAGGACCACCCCACCCGCGCCGACTGGGACAAGGCGCTCACCGCGCGTGTCGCCGAGCACCGGCCCGACCTGGTCATCAGCGCCGGGTTCCTCAAGCTGGTCGGCCCGGAGTTCCTGGCCGCGTTCGGCGACCGCTACCTCAACACGCACAACACGCTGCTGCCGGCGTTCCCCGGCATCCACGGCCCCCGCGACGCGCTGGCGTACGGCGTGAAGGTCACCGGGGCCACCCTGTTCTTCGTCGACGCGGGCATGGACACCGGCCCGATCGTGGCCCAGGTCGCCGTGCCGGTGCAGGACGACGACGACGAGGACACGCTCACCGAGCGCATCAAGTCCGCCGAGCGGCGCCAGCTCGTCGAGCAGGTCGGCCGCCTGGTCCGTGAAGGTTGGACGATCACCGGCAGAAAGGTCACCATCCCGTGAACGCCACTGAGGACGCCGGCCGCCGCCCGATCCGGCGCGCGCTTGTCAGCGTCTACGACAAGACCGGCCTCGCCGAGCTGGCCCGCGCCCTGCACGAGGCCGGCGTGGAGATCGTGTCGACCGGCAGCACCGCGTCGACGATCTCCGGCGCCGGGGTGCCGGTGACGCCGGTCGAGCAGGTCACCGGCTTCCCGGAGATCCTCGACGGGCGGGTCAAGACGCTGCACCCGAAGATCCACGGCGGCCTCCTCGCCGACCTGCGCAAGGACGCGCACACCGCGCAGCTCGACGAGCACGGCATCGCCGGCATCGACCTGCTGGTCTCCAACCTGTACCCGTTCCAGGCCACCGTCGCCTCCGGCGCCGGCACCGACGAGTGCGTCGAGCAGATCGACATCGGCGGCCCGGCGATGGTGCGGGCCGCGGCGAAGAACCACGCCTCGGTGGCGGTGGTGACCGACCCGGCCGCGTACCCGGCGGTGGTGGCGGCGCTCGCCGAGGGCGGCTTCACGCCGGCCCGGCGCCGCGCGCTGGCGGCCCGTGCGTTCGCCGACATCGCCGACTACGACGTCGCGGTGGCCGACTGGTTCGCCACCACCGTGTCGCCGGCCGAGGACGGCTGGCCGGAGTTCGCCGGGCTGGCGCTGCGCCGCCAGGCGGTGCTGCGGTACGGCGAGAACCCGCACCAGGCGGCGGCGCTCTACACCGACCCGGGCGCACCGGCCGGGCTGGCCCAGGCCGAGCAGCTGCACGGCAAGGAGATGTCCTACAACAACTACGTCGACGCGGACGCCGCCTGGCGGGCCGCCAACGACTTCCCGGACCAGCCGGCGGTGGCGATCATCAAGCACGCCAACCCGTGCGGCATCGCCGTCGGCGCGGACGTGGCCGAGGCGCACCGCAAGGCGCACGCCTGCGACCCGGTCTCCGCGTTCGGCGGCGTGATCGCGGTGAACCGGCCGGTCGACGCGGCGATGGCCGGCCAGGTCGCGGAGATCTTCACCGAGGTGCTGGTGGCGCCCGGCTTCGACGAGGACGCACTGGAGCTGCTGCGGGCGAAGAAGAACCTCCGCCTGCTGCGGGCGCCCGAGTTCGCCGTACGGCCCGCCGAGTGGCGGCAGGTCAGCGGTGGCGTGCTGGTGCAGACGCGGGACGCCGTCGACGCGCCAGGCGACGACCCGTCCGGCTGGACGCTCGCGACCGGCGACCCGGCCGACGAGGCGACACTGCGCGACCTGGCGTTCGCCTGGCGGGCGGTCCGCGCGGTCAAGAGCAACGCGATCCTGCTGGCCCGTGACGGCGCCACCGTCGGTGTCGGCATGGGACAGGTGAACCGGGTGGACTCGGCACGGCTGGCGGTCAGCCGGGCCGGAGACGAGCGGGCCCGCGGCTCGGTCTGCGCCTCCGACGCGTTCTTCCCGTTCGCCGACGGCCCGCAGATCCTCCTCGACGCCGGGGTGCGGGCGATCGTCCAGCCCGGCGGATCGATCCGGGACGAGGAGACCATCGCGGCCTGCAAGGCGGCCGGCGTGACCATGTACCTCACCGGCACCCGGCACTTCTTCCACTGACGAGTCCAGCCTCCGGGTGCGTCGGTCGTCCGCACGACTGACGCACCCGGACGCCGGGCCGTTGCCCGCCGCGGGAGGCGGTTGCTAGCGTGTGCGCGGCGACGATCGAGCGTCTCCGCTGTCTGTGAGCCCGGCAGGTGTGCCATGCGCGTTCGCGACCGGTTGACCGCCGTCGTCGTCACGCTGGCGTTCGTCCTGGCCGGACTGGGAGCGGCAGCCGCACCCGCCGTCACCGCACCGGCCGTCGCCCCGATCGTCGAAGCGCTCGCCGCCGCGCCGGCCGCTCCCGACGTCGCACCACCCGTCGGAGCGCTCGCCGCCGCGCCGGCCGCCGCCTCGGCGAGCGGAACGAGCCCGGCCGCGCCGCGTGCCGCGTACCCCGGAATCTCCTGGTCGGAGCTTGCCGCCGGGCCGTGGCACGACCACGGCGGCGGTCTCGGCTACGCCGACGGACCGGACGACCTGGCCCCGGCCGCGCTCCCGCGCGTGGCCGGTCCGGCGGTGCCGGAGCCCGTCGTGCCAGCGCCCCGGCCGCGTGTCGTGCCGCTGCCGCCGCGCGGCCCGCTCGCCGCGCGTGCCCCGCCGGCCGCCTGAGCCGCACCGAACCCGCAGCCCGCACCGGGACGCGCGCTCGCGCCGCACCGGACACCGCCGCGTCGACCCGGCGGTCTCCGCCGCGAGCTGCCGTCCACCGGTACGGCGGCGCGCCTCACGCCGCCGGGCCGCCTCGGGTTCGTCCCCGGGCCCGCCGTCCGCACGCGTGCCCGCATCGGAGGCCCCGCCCCCTCTTCCTCCGGGGGACGGGGCCTTCGTCGTCACGCCTCGGTGCGTACCTCGGCGAAGTGGCAGGCGCTGGGGTGCGGATCCGCCGCGCGCGGTACCGCCTGCGGGTCCTGCGTCGCGCAGACCTCCTCGGCCTTCCAGCAGCGGGTCCGGAAGTGGCAGCCGGACGGCGGCTCGGCCGGACTCGGCACGTCGCCGGTGAGCCGGATGATGGTCCGCCGGTCGCGGGCCTCCGGGTCGGGCACCGGCACCGCCGACAGCAGCGCCTGGGTGTACGGGTGGGTCGCGCGCTGGTAGATCTGCTCCTCGGTGCCGATCTCCACGATCCGGCCCAGGTACATCACCGCGACCCGGTCGGAGATGTGCCGCACCACCGACAGGTCGTGGGCGATGAAGATGTACGACAGCCCCAGCTCGTTCTGGAGCTGCTCCAGCAGGTTGATCACCTGGGCCTGGATGGAGACGTCCAGGGCCGACACCGGCTCGTCGCAGACGATGATCTCGGGCCGCAGCGCGAGCGCCCGGGCGATGCCGATGCGCTGCCGCTGACCGCCGGAGAACTGGTGCGGGTAGCGGTTGACGTGCTCCGGGTTGAGCCCGACCACGTCCAGCAGCTCCTGCACCCGCTGCCGCCGGCTGCGCTTCGGTGCCGCCTCCGGGTGGATCTCGAACGGCTCGCCGATGATGTCGCCGACAGTCATGCGCGGGTTCAGCGAGGTGTACGGGTCCTGCATCACCATCTGCATGTTCCGCCGCAGCCGGCGCAGGTCGGCACCGCCGGCCCGAAGCAGGTCGCGCCCCTCCAGCGTGACCCGCCCGGCGGTCGGCGTCTCCAGGCGCATGAGCAGCCGGGCCAGCGTGGACTTGCCGCACCCGGACTCGCCGACCACACCTAGTGTCTCACCGCGCCGCAGCTCGAACGAGACGCCGTCCACGGCCTTGACCTGGCCGATTGTCTTCTTGAACAGCACGCCCTGGCTGATCGGGAAGTGTTTGACCAACTGGTCGACGGCGAGGATCGTCTCGCCGCGCACCTTGGCGGGTTCAGCCGTCGCGGTCATCGTGCACCTCCTGGGCGAAGTGGCACGCGCTGGTCCGCCCGTCGCCGAGCACCAGGTCGTGCGGCACCTCGTCCACACAGACCGGCTGGACGTACGGGCACCGGGGGTGGAACGGGCAGCCGGACGGGATCGCCATCAGGTTCGGCGGCAGCCCGCGGATGCTGGACAGCGCCTGGCCGCGCACGTCCAGGCGCGGGATCGACTCCAGCAACCCCTTGGTGTACGGGTGGGCCGGCGCCCGGTACAGCGCGTGCACGTCGGCGTGCTCGACGATGCGGCCCGCGTACATGACCGCGATCCGGTCCGCCACACCGGCGACCACGCCCAGGTCGTGGGTGATCAGGACGAGCGCCATGCCGAGATCCCGGCGCAGGTCGGCCAGGAGGTCCATGATCTGCGCCTGCACCGTGACGTCCAGCGCGGTGGTCGGCTCGTCGGCGATCAGCACCTTCGGGTCCAGCGCCAGCGCCATCGCGATCATGACGCGTTGCCGCATGCCGCCGGAGAACTGGTGCGGGTAGTCGCCGAGCCGCTTCGCCGCGGCCGGGATCCGGACCAGGTCCATCAGTTCGACGGTGCGCCTGCGCGCGTCGGCCCGCGACATCCCGGCCCGCTCGCGCAGCGACTCGCCGATCTGCCAGCCGACCGGGAAGACCGGGTTCAACGCCGACAGCGCGTCCTGGAAGATCATCGCGATCTCGGCGCCGCGGATCTGCCGGCGTTCCTCCTCCGGCCGGGTGAGCAGATCCCGCCCCTGGTAGAGGATCTGCCCGGCGCGCACGTACGCGGGCGGGGTGTCCAGGATGCCCATGATCGCCTGGGCGGTGACGGACTTGCCGGAGCCGGACTCGCCCAGCACCGCGAGCGTCTCACCGGCGTCCAGGTGGTACGTCACCCCGTTGATCACGCGGGCCACGCCCTCCCGGGTACGGAACTCGACGTGCAGATCCCGTACCTCCAGCAGGTGCCCGCCGGGCGGGGTGGGTGAGGCCGGCGTGGGCCGGACCGACGACTGGGTCATGGGTTGTCACCGCAGCTTCGGGTCGAAGGCGTCGCGGATCGCGTCGCCGAGCATGATGAAGGCGAGCACGGTCAGGGCGAGGAACGTCGACGGCACGATCAGCGGCGTCGCCGACTCCCGCATGTGCACGCGACCGGCGTCGATGTCGATGCCCCAGGAGATGGTCGGCGCCTTCAGGCCGATGCCGAGGAAGCTCAGCGTCGCCTCGGCCGCGATGAACGACCCGAGCGCGATGGTGAGCACCACGATGGCCGGGGCGAGCGCGTTCGGCAGGATGTGCCGCCACATGATCCGGCCGTTGCCGGCCCCGAGCATCCGGGCGGCCGCCACGTAGTCCTGCTCCCGGGCGGTGATCACCGAGGAGCGGACCACCCGGGCCGCGGTGGTCCACCCGAGTAGCGCCAGGACGAGGATCACCGCGAACAGGCGTACCGTCTCGCCGCTCGTGCTCACCCGCTTGAGCAGCACGATCGCGGCGAGCAGCAGCGGGATGCCGAGCACGATGTCGATCACCCGGGACAGCACCGCGTCGACCCACCCGCCGAAGTAGCCGGCGAGCATGCCGACGACGAGCGCGATCACACCGGTGATCAGCGCGGAGAACGCGCCCACGAGCAGCGAGGCACGGGCGCCGTAGACCGCGCGGGCGAACGTGTCGCAGCCCTGGAAGTCGTACCCGAAGATGGCCCCGCCGGACGGCCCGGCGTGCTGCCGCGACAGCACGCAGTCGCGCGGGTCGTTGGCGGCGAACAGTCCCGGCGCCACGGCCATCGCGGCGACCAGCACCACCAGGAGCAGGCTGATCCAGAAGACCGGATTGCGGCGCAGATCCCGCCACGCGTCCCCGGCCAGGCTGCGGGCCCGGTCCGGCCGCCCGGCCCGCCCGGGCGTGCCCGGTTCGCCTGACACGCCGCGCCGCGCGGCCTGGTTCTCGGTCGCCGCCACCGTCTCGAAGTCACTCATAGCGGATCCTCGGGTCGAGTACGGCGTAGAGCACGTCCACCACCAGGTTGGACAGCAGGTAGACCACGACGAGCACGCTGACGATGCCGACGACGAGCGGGCCGTCCTCGGTGCGGATGCCGCGGAACAGGTTGAAGCCGACGCCCGGGACGTTGAACACGCCCTCGGTGATGATCGCGCCGCCCATCAGGTTGCCCAGCTCGACGCCGAGGAAGGTGACCACCGGGATGAGCGAGTTGCGCAGCACGTGCACGCCGACGATGCGGCGTCGCCGCAGGCCCTTGGAGCGGGCGGTGCGGACGTAGTCGGCGCGCAGGTTCTCGGTCACCGAGGTACGGGTCAGCCGCAGCGCGGTGGCCAGCGACAACGAGCCGAGCACGATGCCGGGGAGCAGCAGCGCGTAGAAGGAGGGCTGCGCTCCGGCGGTGGGCGGGAAGATCGGCCAGCGTACGCCGAGGAAGTACTGCGCCAGCGGGGCCAGCACGATGGTGGGGATGCCGAGCACCAGCAGCGTGAGCACGAGCGTGGCGTGGTCGAACACGCCGGAGCGGCGGATCGCCGCGATCACGCCGGCGGTGACCCCGAAGATCACCGTCACGGCCATCGCGATCACGGCGAGCTTCACGGTGACCGGCCAGGCGGCGGCGAGGATGTCGCTGATCTGCCGCCCGGTCAGCGACTGCCCGAGGTCACCCTGGACCAGGCCGCCCAGGTAGTCGAAGTAGCGGTAGAAGAAGCCGCCGACACCCGTCGCGTCCAGGTGGTACTTCTCGGTCAGGTAGGCCCGCTGCGCGGCGGTCACCGGCCGCTCCCCGGCGAGGGCCTGGATCGGGTCGCCCTGCCCGGCGAACATCAGCGCGTAGACGATCAGCGTGGTCCCGAAGAAGGCGAGGACCATCTGGAGCAGTCGCCGCAGGATGAAGCGGAGCATGCTGGCAAGTCTGCCGAAACCGAGCTAAATGCGTGCCAATGCGAGGGCCGGGCCACCCGGTGGGGGTGGCCCGGCCCGTCAGCGGGGTGTCAGGCGCGTTCGATCTTCAGCAGGTCCACCCGGTCGAAGAGGTCCACGTGGACGTTCTTGACCTTGGTCGAGTGGCCGAAGTTGTTCTGCCCGTACCGCAGCGGGATCACCGGCATGTCCTGCGCGAGCAGGTCCTCCGCCGCCTGGTACTTCTTGATCGCCTCGTCCTCGGTCGCCGCGCGGGCGCCCTCGGCGAGCAGCTTGTCGAACTCCGGGTTGCTGTAGCCGTAGTAGTTCGACGAGCCGGTGGTGCTGTACAGCGGGCCGAGGTAGTTCTCCATGGACGGGTAGTCCATGACCCAGCCCATCCGGAACAGGCCGACCGGCTGCTTCTGCTTGAGCTTGGTCAGCAGGTCCGCGAACTTCGGCTCGGCGGTGCCCACGCACTCCACGCCCAGGTTGGCCTTGAGCTGGTTGCAGGTGGCGTCGATCCAGTCCTTGTGGCCGCCGTCGCCGTTGTAGGACAGCTCGATCTTCTTCGGGCCGCCCGCGGCCTCGTACATGGCCTTGGCCTTGACCGGGTCGAACGCGCCCGCCGTGCCGATGGTGTTCTCCCGGTAACCGGCGACCACCGGCGAGACGAACGAGCGGGCCGGCTGCTGCGAGTCCTTGAAGATCGACTTGGTGATCTCGTCCCGGTCGATCGCCATCGAGATGGCCTTGCGCACCTCGGGCTTGCTGAACTCCTCCTGGAACGTCGGGAAGGCCAGCACCTGCAGCGACGAGGCCGGGCTCTGCTGGAAGCGGTCGCCCAGGTCGGTCGCGGCGGTCGACAGGTTCTCGGTCGGGATCGTCTTGATCACGTCGAGGTTGTCCGACAGCACGTCCGCGTACGCCGCGGTCGGCTGCTGGTAGATGCGGAACTCGACGCCGCCGACCTTGGGCTGCTGGCCCGGGAACGCGTCGTAGCGCTCCACCTCGACCTTGGCGTCGTGCTGCCAGCTGCCCTTCATCTTGAACGGGCCCTGGCCGATCGGCGCCTGCTCGTAGCCCTCGGCGAGCACGCCCGGGGCGGAGAAGGCCGCCTTGGGCAGCGGGTAGAAGGCGGTGTAGCCGAGCATCGACTTGAAGTCCACGTACGGCTGGCTGAGCGTCACGGTGAAGGTCAGGTCGTCGACCTTCTTCAGGCCGCTGAGCGTCGTCGCCTTCGGGTTCTCGCCCTGGAGGTCGTCGTAGCCGGCCACCTTCTCGAAGAAGTAGCTGGAGTTCTGGCCGTTCGGCGCGTACGCACCGTAGTTCCAGGCGTCGATGTAGTTGTCGGCGGTGACCTTCTCGCCGTTGTGGAACGTGTAGCCGGGCTTCAGCTTGATCGTCCAGACCTTGTTGTCGGACGTCGTGACCGAGTCGGCTGCCACCTCGTGCGGCTTGTTCGCCTCGTCGTAGTCGACGAGCGGGCTGAACAGGGCCGACAGGACCTGGGAGCCGCTCGTCTCGTTGGTGTTTGTCGGCACGAGGTGCTGCGGCTCGGCGATCTCGATCCGCACGGCCGCGTCGGAGTCGCCGGCACCGCCGCCGCCACCGCCCGAGCCGCAGGCCGTCAGGCCCAGCGTCACCGCGAGCGGGAGCGCGGCCCAGGCCGCGAGCCTACGAACACGCATGGAGTCTCCTCATCTCCTCACGCTGCGCGGTCGTCCCGACGTTGGGTGACACTGCGCAACGAGCGGTAACGGTAGGTCGCGATCCGGCCCGTCGACAACCGATGCGCGGTCAACTGATGACGGATCGTGTTCGGCGAGCCTTGCCGCTGCTGTCCGCGCGTGCTAAACCCCGCCCCAACCTGGCCTTTTATTCGCCCCTGGTGGTCCGTTCGAGGCCCGGTCGAGTGCGTCCGCGACGTCCGGCCCGCCTGTCCGGTCCCTGCCCATCCGGGCGCGTCAGGGCCTCCGTGTCACGGTGACTGGTCACTCTCCGTGAGTTAAGGCACGTTGCGGAGCGTGATCGTCGACCGTCGTCGTCCGGGCCCGCCCGCGGGCGTGAGACGATCACGACGTGACGGCGACGATCCTGGACGGCAAGGCCACCGCGGCGGAGATCAAGGACGAGCTACGGGCCCGGGTCAAGGCGCTCGCGGAACGCGGCATCACCCCCGGCCTCGGCACCGTGCTGGTGGGGGAGGATCCCGGCTCCCAGGCGTACGTCAACGGCAAGCACCGCGACTGCGCCGAGGTCGGCATCGCCTCGCTGCGGGTCACGCTGCCCGCGGACGCCACCCAGGAGCAGCTCGACGCGGCGCTGGCCGAGCTGAACGCCGACCCGGCCTGCCACGGCTACATCGTCCAGCTCCCGCTCCCCGGGCACCTCGACACCCAGCGCGCGCTGGAGTCGATCGACCCGGACAAGGACGCCGACGGGCTGCACCCGGTCAACCTGGGCCGGCTCGTCCTCGGGTACGACGCGCCGCTGCCCTGCACCCCGCGCGGCATCGTGGAGTTGCTGCGCCGGCACGACGTGCCGCTGCGCGGCGCGAACGTGGCCGTCGTCGGCCGGGGCAACACGGTCGGCCGCCCGCTGGGCCTGCTGCTGACCCGGCGCAGCGAGAACGCCACCGTGACGCTCTGCCACACCGGCACGCTCGACCTGGCCGCGCACACCCGCGCCGCCGACGTCGTGATCGTCGCCGCCGGTGTGCCCGGGCTGCTCACCGCCGACATGATCAACCCGGGCGCGACGGTGGTGGACGTCGGGATCACGCGGGTCATCGGCGAGGACGGCAAGGGCCGCTACACCGGCGACGTGGACCCGGAAGTCGCCGAGGTCGCCGGGAAGCTGGTGCCGATGCCCGGCGGCGTCGGTCCGATGACCCGGGCGATGCTGCTGACGAACGTGGTCGAACGGGCCGAGCGGACCGCCTGACACCCACCCAGGTCATAACCGTCCGCCCCTGACCCGATCGGTGCCAGGATGGCTGATACGGTCCGGAAAACCGACTGGTATCAGGGAGTGGGACGACCATGGGTAAGAAGGTCACTGTCGTCGGCGCCGGCTTCTACGGCTCGACCACCGCACAGCGCCTGGCCGAGTACGACGTCTTCGACACCGTCGTGATCACCGACATCGTGGAGGGCAAGCCGGCGGGTCTCGCGCTCGACCTCAACCAGTCCCGCGCGGTCGAGGGCTTCGAGACCAAGGTCGTGGGCGTCACCACCGGCCCGAACGGCGAGGGCTACGAGGCCATCGAGGGCTCGGACGTCGTCGTCATCACCGCCGGCCTGCCGCGCAAGCCGGGCATGAGCCGGATGGACCTGCTGGAGACCAACGCCAAGATCGTCCGGCAGGTCGCCGAGAACGTCGCCAAGTACGCTCCGAACGCCGTCGTCATCGTGGTGTCCAACCCGCTCGACGAGATGACCGCGCTGGCCCAGCTCGCCACCCAGTTCCCGAAGAACCGGGTGCTCGGCCAGGCCGGCATGCTGGACACCGCCCGCTTCACCAACTTCGTCGCCGAGGCGCTGAGCGTACCGGTGAAGTCGGTACGGACCCTGACGCTCGGCTCGCACGGCGACACGATGGTCCCGGTGCCGTCGAAGAGCACCGTGAACGGCAAGCCGCTGCGTGACGTCATGCCGGCCGAGCAGATCGAGGAGCTGGTCGTCAAGACCCGCAACGGTGGCGCCGAGGTCGTCGCGCTGCTCAAGACCGGTTCGGCGTACTACGCCCCGTCCGCCGCCGCGGCCCGGATGGCGAAGGCCGTCGCCGAGGACTCCGGCGCCGTCATGCCGGTCTGCGCCTGGGTCGACGGCGAGTACGGCATCTCCGGCGTCTACCTGGGCGTCGAGGCCGAGATCGGCGCCGAGGGCGTGAAGCGGGTCGTCGAGACCGACCTGGACGCCGACGAGCTGGCCGCGCTGAAGGAGGCCGCCGAGGCCGTCCGCGCCAAGCAGGGCGACGTCGCCAGCATGTGACGCCCGTCCCACAGCGTCGAAAGGCCCGCCGGCTCCGCCGGCGGGCCTTCTGCCGTCCCGCCACGGTTCCCCCCGCTCCCCCCGCTCTCCCCGTCGATCATGAGGTTGACGGCGTATTCGATCTCCAATTCCGCCGCCAACCTCATGATCGACCCGGTCCGGGGTGGGGGGTGAAGGGAGCGGTCAGGTGGGGAGTGGCCAGGACGGCGGGGGAGAGGGTTGCCAGCAGGGTCGTGCGGGAGTGGCGGGCTTCGTCCGGGTCCACCTCGTGGGCGTATGCCAGCTCCGGGTCGACCAACTGGATCGCGTGCACCAGCAGGTCGCCGGTGATCAGGAGGCGCTCGTCATCCGCCTCGATGAGCACCGACTGGTGACCCGGCGTGTGGCCGGGCGTGTGCAGCAGCCGTACCCCCGGGGTGAGGGGCGTGTCGCCGTCGACCACCCGCAGCCGGCCGGCGGCGCGCAGCGGCGTCAGCAGCCGGGCCGGCAGTTCCGGGTGGAACAGCTCCAGCGCGTCCACCTCGGCGCGCTGGATCAGGTGGTCCGCGTTCGGGAACAGCGCGCCGGCCCAGCCCACGTGATCGGTGTGCAGATGGGTGAGGACCACGGTGCGGACGTCGGCCGGGTCGATCCCGGCGGCGGCCAGCTCGGCCGGCAGCCGGCCCGGCACCGGCGCCCAGCTCGCGGCGAGCGAGTCGGCCGGGCCGATACCGGCGTCGACAAGCGTGACCGGCCCGTCGCCGGCCCGCACCGCGAACGCGCGGAACCGCAGCCACCACCTGCCGTCGTCGGTGACGGCACCCGGATCGAGCCGGTCGGCAGCCGCCCAGTGCGCCTGGGTGGCACCGGGAAACGCCTCGCCGCGGGGCTGGAAGAAGGGCCCCTCGCCGTCGGAGAGCGCGGTGACCATGATAGACCCGATGGTGCGGCTGCGCGGCATCGGACGATGATGCCAGCGGCCCGAGGCGCGGCGCAGCCCGCTTTTCCGGCGGCCCACCCGGGCCGCCTGGGGACTGCCGGCCAGTTTCCAGTACGCTCGTACTGCTTGAGCACGTGTCCCCCGAGAGGAGCGCCGGCCGATGGCGAAGATCAAGGTAAACAACCCGGTCGTGGAGATCGACGGCGACGAGATGACCCGGATCATCTGGAAGCAGATCCGGGAGCAGCTGATCCTGCCCTACCTCGACGTCGACCTGCACTACTACGACCTGTCGATCCAGCACCGTGACGCCACCGACGACCAGGTCACGGTCGACGCCGCCAACGCCATCAAGGAGCACGGCGTCGGCGTCAAGTGCGCCACCATCACCCCGGACGAGGCCCGGGTGGAGGAGTTCGGCCTGAAGAAGATGTGGCGGTCGCCGAACGGCACCATCCGCAACATCCTCGGCGGCGTGGTCTTCCGCGAGCCGATCATCATGTCGAACGTGCCGCGGCTCGTCCCGGGCTGGACCAAGCCGATCATCATCGGCCGGCACGCGCACGGCGACCAGTACAAGGCCACCGACTTCGTCGTCCCCGGCCCGGGCACGGTGACCATCACCTACACCCCGGCCGACGGCGGCACCCCGATGGAGATGGAGGTCGCCAACTTCCCCGGCGGCGGCATCGCCATGGGCATGTACAACTACGACGAGTCGATCCGGGACTTCGCCCGCGCCTCGTTCCGGTACGGCCTGGACCGCAACTACCCGGTCTACATGTCCACCAAGAACACCATCCTCAAGGCGTACGACGGCCGGTTCAAGGACATCTTCGCCGAGGTGTTCGAGAACGAGTTCAAGGCCGAGTTCGAGGCCGCCGGCCTCACCTACGAGCACCGGCTGATCGACGACATGGTCGCCGCCGCGCTCAAGTGGGAGGGCGGGTACGTCTGGGCCTGCAAGAACTACGACGGTGACGTGCAGTCCGACACCGTCGCGCAGGGCTTCGGCTCGCTCGGCCTGATGACCTCGGTGCTGCTCTCCCCGGACGGCCGCACCGTCGAGGCCGAGGCCGCCCACGGCACCGTCACCCGGCACTACCGGCAGTACCAGAAGGGCGAGAAGACCTCGACCAACCCGATCGCCTCGATCTACGCCTGGACCCGGGGCCTGGCCCACCGGGGCAAGCTGGACGGCACGCCGGCGGTCACCGAGTTCGCGAACACGCTGGAGAAGGTCATCGTGGACACCGTCGAGGGTGGCCAGATGACCAAGGACCTCGCGCTGCTCATCTCGCGGGACGCCCCGTGGCTGACCACCGACGAGTTCATGAACGCGCTCGACGAGAACCTGGCGCGCAAGCTCGCCGCCTGACGTGCAAGGAAGGGCCCCTTCTTAACGCCTCGCGTTGTAGAAGGGGCCCTTTTTAACACCTCAGACCCGCCGGGACGGCGTGACCTCGTTCGGTGCGCCCTCGTTGACAGGGTGGACGAGATGCCAGTCGCGTCCATGAAGGTGGGCCGTGGCCGCGCGCCGGCCGGCTGACCTTCGAGGCTGCTGAGCGCAGCCAGCCGTCCCTTCCCTGCGGGGGGTCCTGTCCCGGGCCCCCCGCGCCCCATGCTCCGGTCGCGGCTGTTAAGAAGGGGCCCTTCCTCTACCGCAGGCGTTAATAAGGGGCCCTTCCTTTCACGCGGTGCGGAGCAGCTCGGCGGCTCTCTCGGGGGCGATGTCGTTGATGAACACGCCCATGCCGGACTCCGACCCGGCCAGGTACTTCAGCTTGTCCTTGGCCCGCCGGATGCTGAACAGCTGAAGGTGCAGGTGGCCCAGCTCCCTGTCGATCCGTACCGGCGCCTGGTGCCACGCCGCGATGTACGGCATCGGCAGGTCGAACAGCCCGTCGAAGCGGCGCAGCAGATCCAGGTAGAGCGGCCCGAAGGCGTCCCGCTCGGCGTCGTCGAGCGCCGGGATGTCCGGCACCGGCCGGTGTGGCGCCACGTGCACCTCGAACGGCCAGCGCGCCGCCGCCGGGACGTACGCGGTCCAGTGCTCGTTGCTCGTCACCACCCGGTCCCCGGAGGCGCGTTCGGTGGCCAGCACGTCGGCGTAGAGGTTGCCCCCGGTGCGGTCGGCGTACCGGCGGGCGGCGGCCAGCATGGTGCGGGTGCGCGGCGTGACGAACGGGTACGCGTAGATCTGCCCGTGCGGGTGGTGCAGCGTCACCCCGATCTCCACGCCCCGGTTCTCGAACGGGAAGACCTGCTCCACGCCGGGCAGCGCGCTCAGCGCCGTGGTGCGGTCGGCGAGCGCGTCGAGCACCGTCCGGACCCGCCGCGGGGAGAGCCGGGCGAACGAGGCGTTGTGGTCGTCGGTGAAGCAGACCACCTCGCACCTGCCGCGCCCGGGGCGTACCGGGGTGAACGGCGTGATCTCGGCCGGCTCGTCGGCCACCCGCTGGCTCAGCGACGGGAACCGGTTCTCGAAGACCACCACGTCGTAGTCGGGCGCCGGGATCTCGCTGTGCCGCTCGCCCCGGGACGGGCAGAGCGGGCACTGGTCGGCCGGGGGCAGGAACGTGCGGGTCTGCCGGTGCACCGCCACCGCCACCCACTCGTCGGTCAGCGGGTCGTACCGCAGTTGCGAGGCGGGCGGGGGAGGGGGCAGATCCCGCCGGTCCGGCTGGTCGCGGACCGCGTCGTCCCGCTCGTCGAAGTAGATCAGCTCGCGGCCGTCGGCCAGCGCGATCTGCGTGCGCTTCACTCCGCCCCCCTCGTCGTGGGCACCGTCACCAGCTCACCCACCCTGTCGTCGAGTACCCGTCGGGCCTCGGGTGCCAACCGGTCGTCGGTGACCAGCACGTCCGCCGCCTCCAGCGGCACGATCGACGAGATGCCGACGGTGCCCCACTTGGTGTGGTCGGCGAGCACCACGAGCCGGTCCGCCGCGGCTACGAGCGCCCGGTTCGTGTCCGCCTCCATCAGATTGGGGGTGGTGAAACCGGCCCGTTCGCTGATCCCGTGTACGCCCAGGAAGAGCAGGTCCAGGTGCAGCGCGGCGATCGCGGCCACGGCGAGCGGGCCGACGAGCGCGTCCGACGGTGTGCGGACGCCGCCGGTGAGCACCACGGTCTGGTCCGGCCGCCCGCCGACGTACAGGGCCTCCGCCACCGGCAGCGAGTTGGTGACCACGGTGAGGCCGGGCACGTCGACCAGCCGCCGGGCCAGCTCGGCGGTGGTGGTGCCGGCGGAGAGCGCGATGGCGGCGCCGGGCCGGACCAGTCCCGCGGCGTACTCGGCGATGGCGGCCTTCTCGGCGGACTGGCGGACGGACTTGGCGTGGAAGCCGGGCTCGTCGGTCGAGCCGGGACCGGCCGGCGTCGCGCCACCGTGCACCTTGGCGAGCAGTCCCTGCTCGTGCAGCGTGTCCAGGTCGCGCCGGATGGTCATGTCGGAGACGCCGAACTCGGCCGCCAACTCGGTGACCCGGACGCCGCCGGCGCGGCGCAGTCGTTCCAGGATCGCCGTCTGCCGCTGCCGCGCCAGCATCCCCGGCTCACCTCCGCGCCTCACCGACCGCGCGGGCACTCCACGCGGTCGAACGTGTTCCAACAAAGACGAACACTACCGCGCAGCGACGGGCGATGCGAGACCGCCGCCGTCCGGAAGGCCGGACGACGGCGGTCGAGGTGGGCACAGGCCGGACGCGTCCGGCGGTCGGGGGTCAGGCGGGCTGGAGGCGGGGCTCCACCCAGCCGGTCTCGGTCAGGTGCTCCATCACCTTCCCGATGGCCTCCTCGACGCTCAGATCCGAGGTGTCCACCACCAGGTCGGCGTCGGTGGGCTCCTCGTACGGGTCGTCGATGCCGGTCATCCCGGTGATCAGGCCGGCCCGGGCGCGGGCGTACAGGCCCTTGCGGTCGCGCTGCTCGCAGACCGCCAGCGGCGTCGCCACGTGGACCAGCAGGAAACCCGCCCCGGCCGTCTCGGCCATCTCCCGGGCGGTGGCGCGGGCCGCCGCGTACGGCGCGATCGGGCAGCAGATGCCGACGCCCCGGTGCCGGGCGATCTCCGCGGCCACCCAGCCGATCCGGCGTACGTTGAGATCCCGGTCGGCCTTGCTGAACCCCAGCCCGGCGGAGAGTTCCCGCCGCACCACGTCGCCGTCGAGCAGCGTGATCGTGCGGTCGCCCTGCTCGCGGAGCACGTCGGCCAGCCCGCGGGCGATGGTCGACTTGCCCGAGCCGGACAGGCCGGTCAGGAAGATCACCAGACCCCGGTGCCGCCGCGGCGGGCGCGCCCGGGTCAGTTCCTTCGCCACCGCCGGCGGCGTGTGCCACTCGGGCAGCGGGAAACCCCGGTCCAGCAGGTCGTCGATCTCCCGCGTGCTCAGCGCCAGCCGCCGGTTGCGCGGCGGGATGTCCTCACGCCAGCGCCACTGCCCGTCCCGGTTGTCGTAGGCCAGCTCGCGCGGCACCAGCACGCGCAGGCCGGCGCCGGAGAGCATGCCCTCGGTGGACAGCAGGTGGGTCACCCCGTACGCGGCGGCGACCCGCGCCCGCAGCAGCGCGTCGCTGATCTCGTCGCGCCGCCGGGCCAGCGGCACCGCCACCAGCGTCGCCGGGGGCATCCGGTCGCGCGCGGCGAACACGCTGCGCACCAGCGCCTCGGCCGGCAGTCCGGCGATCGACTCCTCGCCGATCGGGATCATCACCAGCAGGTGCGCGCCGAGCGTACGGGCCGCGTGCGCGATCTGCGCCAGCTGCGGCCGGTGCAGCGGACGGTCGGCGAACACGCCGAGCACCCGGCCCGGCGGCAGCAGTCCGCGTACCTCGTCGGGGCCGCGCCGCAGCCGCTGGAACGGCCCGTGGCCGCCGTCGCCCAGGCGGCGTACCGCGCCACCGACACCCACCATGCCCTCACGGCCCGGCCAGACGTCGGTCACGTCCATCGCCGCCACCGGTGCGCCCTCACCGTCGGTGAGCACCACCGCCCGGCGGGCCGGGTCGGCCGGGTCCAGGCCGTCGGCGAGCGCCGCCGGCACCTGGAGCGTCACCGGCACCGGCCACGGCGTGCCGTCGGCCAGCCGGCCGCGCCGGTTCAGCGAGGCCAGGTCGGCCCGGCTCATGAAACCGGTGAGCGGTGCGTACGCCCCACTCAGCAACAACTGGAGATCGGCCAGCTCAGCGGATCTGGGCGCGTACGACGGCGCATCCCGCAGAACGTCCTCGGGCAGCAGCCACCCGTTGCTCATCGAACCCCCAACTCGCCGGCCGGCACACAGTTTCGCAGCCCACCGGCGATCGGTCGAGAGCGCCACCCGCCTCCCGGTGATCGCGTGTCCGGCGACCGCGCCGAGGACGAACCGGGGTCACCGAATCCTTACCGGCGGGCCGCCGCCGGTCGATCGTGCGAACGGCTGCCGGAGCGCGCCGACCGGCCGAGCAACCGGTCCCGTACCCGACGGACGCGCGACGGATCCGGGACGGGAGGCGGCGCGAGTCCTCCACCCGGCGCAGCGGCTCGTCACGGCTGCGCGAGTGGCCGTCGACGGTGACGGTCAGCGTCCGCCCCTGGACCCGTCGTCCGCTCCCACCGCCCCGGGACCGGCGGCCACCTAGGGGCTGCGGCGGCCGAGGATCAGGGGATCGCAGGGGTCAGGAGAGGCTCCGGCGAGGCACCGGAGTTCTACGCTGAACGGCGTGACACTGCTCGCGACCGAGTCGCTGACCAAGACGTACGGAGGCCGGGTCACCGCGTTGGCCGACCTCACCGTGTCGGTCGAGCCGGGGATCATCGGGCTGGTGGGCGCGAACGGCGCCGGCAAATCCACTCTGATCAAGATCCTGCTGGGTCTGCTCCCGCCGACCAGCGGCCGGGTACAGGTGCTCGGCCTCGACCCCACCACCGATCCCGCCGCGGTCCGCGCCCGGGTCGGCTACATGCCCGAGCACGACGCCCTCCCGCCCGACCTGTCCGCCGCCGAACTGGTCACCCACCTGGGCCGGATCAGCGGGCTGCCGCGCACCGTCGCCCGCGAGCGGGCCTCCGAGGCGCTGCGCCACGTCGGTCTGCACGAGGAGCGGCACCGGGCCGTCGGCGGCTACTCCACCGGCATGAAGCAGCGGGTCAAGCTCGCCCAGGCGCTCGTACACGATCCCGATCTGCTGTTGCTCGACGAGCCGACGAACGGCCTCGACCCGGCCGGCCGGGACGCCATGCTCGCGCTGATCCACCGGATCGGCACCGAGTTCGGCATCTCGGTGGTGGTCTGCTCGCACCTGCTCGGCGAGGTGGAGCGGATCTGCGACACGCTCGTCGCCATCGACGGCGGCCGGCTGCTGCGCGCCGACCGGGTGTCCGCCATGACCACCGCCACCGACGTGCTCGCCGTCGAGGTGAGCGAGGGCACCGAGGAACTGGCCGCCCGGCTCGCCGCGCTCGACCTGCCGGTGACCCGCGACGGGCGGCTGCTGCTCGTCCCGCTCGCCGACGACGCCACCTACGACCAGATCCTCGGCGCGGTCGCCGAGCTGGACCTGCCGCTGCACCGGCTGGACCAGCGGCGGCACCGGGTGGCCGAACTCTTCGCCGCGAGGGAGCCCAGCCATGTCTGACGCGACCGGGGTCATCCACGACATCGGCTACCAGCGCTACACCGGCCCGCGGCTCGGCCGCCGTCAGGTCTTCGGCGCGCTCTTCCTGCACGGCGTGCGTACCGTCTTCGGGCTGGGCCGCAGCGCCAAGGCCAAGATCTTCCCGTGGCTGGTCGTCTCCGTGGTCACAGTGGTGGCCGCCGGGGTCACCGCGGTGCGGAGCCAGATCGGCGAGGTGGTGATGACGTACGCCCAGTTCGCCGACGCGATGAGCTGGCTGGTCATCTTCTTCGCCGCGGTGGCCGCGCCCGAGCTGGTCTCCCGCGACCTGCGCAGCGGCGTGCTGCCGCTGTACTTCTCCCGGCCGCTGCCGCGCGGCGACTACGCCCTGTCCAAGCTGCTGGCGCTGGTCACCGCGCTCTGGCTGCTGCTCGGCGGCCCGCAGCTGGTGATGTTCCTCGGCGCCGCGTTCACCACGAAGCGGGGTATCGGCGGGGTGTGGGACGAACTGCTCGACCTGCTGCCCGGGCTGCTCTACGCCGGGCTGTGGGCGGTGGTGTTCGCCTCGATCGCCCTGCTCGTCGCCTCGCTCACCGGCAAGCGCGCGTTCGCCGCCGGCGGCATCGTTGCGGTCTTCCTGATGACCACGCCGGTGGTCGGCGTGCTGTCCATCCTGCCCTCGCAGACGATCAACGAGCTGGCCTTCGTGGCCTCCCCGCCGACGCTCGTCGGGGGCGTGGGCAACTGGGCGCTCGGCGACCGGCTGACCCAGGGACGGGGCGGCATGCCGATCGGCGACTTCGGGCCGGTCTACGCCGTGGTGGCCGTGCTGCTGGTCGCCGCCTGCGTCAGCCTGCTGCTCCTGCGATACCGGAAGGTGGCCGCCCGATGACGGCGATCAGCACCCAGTCGACGGCCGGCGCGCCCGCCGCCGCGACGAGCACGCTCGACCTGGCCGGCGTCTCCCGCTGGTACGGCAACGTGGTGGCGGTCAACGACGTCACCATGCGGCTCGGTCCCGGTGTCACCGGCCTGCTCGGCCCCAACGGCGCCGGCAAGACCACGCTGCTGCACATGATGGCGGGCTTCCTGTCCCCGTCGCGCGGCACGGTGACGCTGGACGGGGAGCCGACCTGGCGCAACCCCGCCGTCTACCGGCGGCTCGGCCTGGTCAGCGAGCGCGAGGCGGTGCACACGTTCCTCAGCGCGTACGAGTTCGTGCTCGCCAGCGCCAGGCTGCACCGGCTGCCCGACCCGGAGGCCGCCACGAAGCGGGCGATCGAGCTGGTCGAGATGGAGGACGCGCAGACCCGGCGGATCGGCACCTACTCCAAGGGAATGCGGCAGCGCACCCGGGTCGCCGCCGCGCTCGTGCACGACCCGCAGGTGCTGCTGCTCGACGAGCCGTTCAACGGGATGGACCCGCGCCAGCGGCTGCACATGATGGCGCTGCTGCACCGGCTCGGCGACGCGGGGCGGACCATCCTGTTCAGCTCGCACATCCTGGAGGAGGTCGAACAGGTCTCCGGCACGGTCCAGGTGATGGTGGCCGGCCGGCTCGCCGCCTCCGGCGACTACCGGACCATCCGCCGCCTGATGACCAACCGGCCGCACGTGTTCGCGGTCCGCTCCACCGACGACCGGGCGCTGGCGGTGGCGCTGATGGCCGAGGCGTCGGTCTCCGGCGTCGAACTGGACCGCACCGGCCTGACCGTCAAGGCCGGCGACTACGGCGCGTTCACCCGGGCACTGCCCCGGATCGCGCTCCGGCACGGCATCCGGGTCCGGCAGCTCCTGCCGGAGGACGAGTCGCTGGAGAGCGTCTTCTCGTATCTGGTGGAGGCATGATGTCGACAGTCACCTGGATCACCGCGCGTGGCCTGTTCGGCCGGAGCCGGTTCCTCATGCTGCTGCCGTTGCCGCTGGTCCTGATCGGCCTGGCGGTGCTCTGCCGGTCGCTCGGCGTCGACCCGGGCCAGTGGGGGCCGCCGGTGCTCGTCGGCCTCGGCCTCGCGGTGGTGCTGCCGGTGGTGGCGCTGATCGTGGGCACCGGCGTACTCGGCGCGGAGATCGACGACGGCACCGTCGTGCACATCCTCACCAAGCCGCTGCCGCGCTGGCAGATCGTGCTGCCGAAGCTGGCGGTCGCGGCCGGCGTCACAGCGGTCACCGTCGGCGTCCCGATCTACGTCGCGGGCGTGCTCGCCGATTCGGTACGCCTCGGACTCGCTCTGGTCGCCGCCTCGGCGGCGGGCGCGCTGGCGTACTCGGCGCTGTTCCTGGCGCTGAGCCTGGTGACCCGGCGGCCGGTGCTGCTCGGCCTGGTCTACGTGCTGATCTGGGAGGGGCTGCTGGGCCGGTTCGTCGGCGGCACCCGGGTGCTGTCGATCCAGCAGTGGGTGATCGCCCTGGCCGACCGGATGGCGCCGACGCCGCTGCTCGGCACCACCGTCTCGGTGCCGGTCGCGGCGGTGCTCACCGGGCTGGTGGCGGTCGGGTTCACCGTGCTGGCGATCGACCGCCTGCGCTCGTTCAGCGTGGCCGGCGAGACGAGCTGAACCCGGGGCGGAACCCGTTTTCCGACGTGGACGCCGGAAAACGGGTTCCGCCCCGCCGTGTCCGGTCTGCTAGTTTGCGGCGGCTACGAACACCGACACGGGGAGACACATTGCGTTCAGCTCGACTCGCCCTGCTGGCCCCGGCCGCGGTGGCGCTGATCGTCATGTCCGGCTGCGACGGCGACGACAAGCCCTCGGCCGGGCCGGCGGCGCCCTCCGTCCCCGCCGCCACCTCCGTGCCGCCGGTGACCCCGGCCCCGGCGGGCCTCGACGACGCCACCCGGAAGACCTGCGCGACGGCGGAGAAGGACATCACGGCAGCCCTGAAGGAGGTGGCCGACGCGGAGAAGATCGGACCGCCGGCCGGCCACTCGGCGGTCAGCGCCCAGTACTCGGCGGGCGCGGCCACGCTCTACACGCACGCCTTCACCAGCAGCGACGAGGTGAACGCCGCGGTGAAGGGGGTCGCCACCGAGATGACCGACCTCGCCGACACCTGGGCCAAGGCGCCGGGTAAGGCACCGAGCAAGGCGGATCTCACCGCCGCCCGGGACAAGCTCAAGGCGGCCTGCGCGGCCGAGTGAGGCACGTACCTCGAAGGGCCGGCCCGGCTGGCCCTTCGAGGTGTTAAGAAGGGCCCCTTCTACAACGCCAGGCGTTAAGAAGGGGCCCTTCCTTACATCGGTGGTCAGAACGCGCAGGCGATGACCAGTTCGGTGGTGCGGTCCGGTAGCAGGTCCAGCTTCGCGATCCGGCCCGCCGCGCGCAGGTCGTCGGCGACGGTGCCGAGCCGGTCGAGCACCGCCGCCGGTCCGAGCGCCTCGGCCAGCGGCACGTCCGCCTTCATCGACAGCTTCCGTTCAGACTTGGCGCGGCGCACCTGACCCAGCGCATCAGCGGCCAGCCGCAGCAGCTCCGGGTCACCCGGCGCCTCCATGGCGCGGCCCACCTCGTACGTGGTCGGCCACGGTGAGCGGTGCACCGAGCCGTACCGCCACCACGACCAGACCTCCTCGGTGACGAACGGCAGCACCGGCGCGAACAGACGCAACTGCACCGACAACGCGGTCGCCAGCGCCGCCCGGGCCGAGTCGGCGGCCGGCCCGGTGCCGTAGGCGCGCTCCTTCACCAACTCGATGTAGTCGTCGCAGAACCGCCAGAAGAACGCCTCGGTGGCCATCAGGGCGGCCGTGTGGTCGTACCCGTCGAAGGCGGTGGTCGCGGTCGCGACCACGCCGGACAGTTCGGCGAGCATCGCGGTGTCGAGCGGTTGGGTCGCCGCGGCCCGCAGCGCGTCGGCGGCGCCCAGCCCGAGCGCGAACCGCGACGCGTTCAGCAGCTTGGTGGCCAGCCGGCGGCCCACCTTGACCTGGGCCGGGTCGAAGGCGAGGTCCATGCCCGGCTTGCCGTTCGCGGCCCAGTAGCGGACCGCGTCGGACCCGTTGCGCTCCAGCAGCGCCATCGGGGTGACCACGTTGCCCTTGGACTTCGACATCTTCTTGCGGTCCGGGTCGAGGATCCAGCCGGAGAGCACGGCGGTGTGCCACGGCAGCGCGCCGTGCTCCAGGTGGGACCGGGCCACCGTGGCGAACAGCCAGGTGCGGATGATGTCGTGCCCCTGCGGGCGCAGGTCCATCGGGAAGACCCTGGTGAACAGGTCCGGGTCGGTCTCCCAGCCGCCGACGATCTGCGGGGTCAGCGACGAGGTGGCCCAGGTGTCCAGCACGTCCGGGTCGCCGGTGAAACCGCCGGGCACGCCGCGCTGCGACTCCTCGTATCCGGGCGGCGGCTCGCTCGTCGGATCGATCGGGAGCATCGCCTCGTCCGGTGTGAGAGGGTGGGACCAGTCCGGCTCGCCAGTGTCGTCGAGCCGGTACCACACCGGCACCGGCACGCCGAAGAACCGCTGCCGGCTGACCAGCCAGTCACCGGTGAGACCACCCACCCAGTGCTCGTACCGGTGCCGCATGTGCTCCGGCACCCAGCGCAGCTCCCGCCCCCGGGCCAGCAGCTCCTCGCGCAGGCCGGTGTCGCGGCCGCCGTTGCGCAGATACCACTGCCGGGTCGAGACGATCTCCAGCGGCCGGTCGCCGCGCTCGTAGAACTTCACCGGATGGGTGATCGGTCGCGGCTCGCCGACCAGGTCACCCGCGTCCGCGAGCAGCTCCACGAGCGTCCGCCGGGCGCCGTTCACCGTCTGCCCGGCCAGCGCCGCGTAGGGCTCCGCCGGCACGCCGGCCGGCGGCTCCGGCAGCAGGCGTCCGTCCCGGCCGATCACCACGCGGGTGTCCAGCCGCAGCTCACGCCACCAGGTCACGTCGGTGAGGTCACCGAACGTGCAGACCATCGCGATGCCCGTGCCCTTGGCCGGGTCCGCCAGCGGGTGCGCGCGCACCGGCACCTCGACCCCGAACACCGGGGTACGCGCAGCGGCGCCGACCAGGTCCGCGTACCGCTCGTCGTCGGGGTGGCAGACGAGCGCCACGCAGGCCGGCAGCAGCTCCGGCCGGGTGGTGTCGATGAGCACCTCGCGGCCGTCCGGGCCGGTGAACCGCAGCCGGTGGTACGCGCCGGGCCGCTCCCGGTCCTCCAGCTCGGCCTGTGCGACGGCGGTGCCGTACCCGACGTCCCACAGCGTCGGCGCCTCGGCCTGGTACGCCTCGCCCCGCGCCAGGTTGCGCAGGAACGCGCGCTGGCTCGCCGCGCGGGCCGCCGACCCGATGGTGGTGTACGTCAGCGACCAGTCCACCGACAGCCCGAGCCGCCGCCAGAGCGCCTCGAACGCCTTCTCGTCCTCGACCGTGAGCAGTTCGCACAGCTCGATGAAGTTGCGCCGGGAGATCGCCGTCGGGTTCTTCCGGGCCGCGTCGTCCACAGGTGCCGACGGCGGGTGCCAGTCCCCGTCGTACGGCAGCGACGGATCGGGTCGCACGCCGTACACGTTCTGCACCCGGCGTTCGGTGGGCAGCCCGTTGTCGTCCCAGCCCATCGGGTAGAAGACGGTCCGCCCGCGCATGCGCTGGAACCGGGCCACCGTGTCGGTGTGCGTGTACGAGAAGACGTGCCCCATGTGCAGTTCGCCCGACACGGTCGGCGGGGGAGTGTCGATCGCGTATACGTCCGACCGCTCCTTCGTGCGGTCGAACGCGTACGTGCCGTCGGACTGCCAGCGGCGGGCCCAGGTCTCCTCGAGGCCGTCCAGGCTCGGACGCTCGGGGACGCCGCCGCGGGCGCTCCTCGTCGTGTCGGTCATCAGCCGATGGTAGGCAGCCACCCGGCCGCACTCCACGACTTTCCCCACCCTGCGCGTCCTCGTCGATCTTGCACTTACCGCCCCGGCACAAGCCGCATTCCCGGCATCCCTCGGGCCGCAAGTGCAAGATCAACGAGGTCGGAGGGAGGTCGGAGGGGAGAGGGCTAGAGGAGGGAGTCGCGCCACTGGCGGTGCAGGGCGGCGTAGCGGCCGTCGGCGGCGATCAGCTCGGCCGGCGGGCCGTCCTCCACGATCCGGCCGTCGTCGAGCACCAGCACCCGATCCGCCGTCTCCACCGTGGACAGCCGATGGGCGATCACCAGGGCGGTGCGGTCGCGCAGCACGTTGTGCAGGGCCCGCTGCACCAGCCGTTCGGTCGGCACGTCGAGCGACGAGGTCGCCTCGTCGAGGATCAGTACCCGGGGATCGGCGAGGAACGCCCGGGCGAACGCGACGAGTTGCCGCTGCCCGGCGGACAGCCGCCCGCCGCGCCGGTGCACGTCGGTGGCGTACCCGTCGGGCAGCGCGGCGATGAAGTCGTGCGCGCCGATCGCCCGCGCCGCCGCCACCACCGCCTCGTCGTCGGCGTCGGGACGGCCGAACCTGATGTTGTCGGCCACGGAACCGCTGAACAGGTGCGTCTCCTGGGTCACCAGCACCACAGCCCGGCGCAGCTCGGCGTCTGCCAGGTCGCGCAGGTCCACCCCGTCCAGCCGGACCGTGCCCGCGTCCGGGTCGTGGAATCGGGCGACGAGCTTCGCGACAGTGGACTTCCCGGCACCGGTCGGCCCGATCAGCGCCACTGTCTGCCCCGGCGGCACGGTCAGGTCGAGGCCGGACAGGATCGGAGTCCGGCGGCGGTAGCCGAAGTCGACGGCACGAAAGGTCACCGCCCCGCGCGGCGGACCGGCCGGCAGCGGCACCGGCTGCGCCGGCTCGGCCACCGCCGGGCGCTCGTCCAGCACCCCGGCCAGCTTCTCCAGCGCTGCGGTCGCCGACTGGAGCGAATTGTAGAACTGGCTCAGCTCCTCCATCGGCTCGAAGAACCGGCGCAGGTAGAGCAGGAACGCGGCGAGCACGCCCACCTCCACGCCGCCGCCCAGCACCCGCCAGCCGCCGTAGCCGAGCACCACCGCCGCGGTCAGGTTGCCGATCAGCCGGATGCCCGGCGAGTAGATCGCGATCAGCCGGAACGCGCTCAGGCTGGAGCGCCGGTAGTCGTCGTTCACCGCGCCGAAGATGCGGTCGTTGCGGTCCTCCCGCCGGTACGCCTGCACGGCCCGGATGCCGCGCAGCGACTCGACGAAGTGCACGATGACCAGCGCCACCGCCTCCCGGGTGCGCCGGTACGCCCCGGCCGACGCGCGGGCGAACCAGCGCGACAGCAGGAACAGGAACGGGAAGGCGAGCAGCGTCACCGCCGCCAGTGGCAGATCCAGCCAGAGCAGGATGCCCGCCACCGACAGCACGGAGAGCCCGGCCATCACCAGTTTGTCGATGCCGCCGTCGACCAGCTCGGCGATCGACTCCAGGTCGCTGGTCAGCCGGGACACCATCCGTCCGGACGTGTAGCGCTCGTGGAACCCGACGTCGAGGCGCAGGAAGTGTCCGTACACCCGGCGGCGCAGGTCCAGCAGGACGGCCTGGCCGATCCGGGCGGCGAGGGTGAGGAACGCGCGCCGGGCCGCGTACTCGACAGCAGTGGCGACCACGAACGCGGCGGCGACAGCGACCAGGGGGCCGGGATCACCGGCCCGCAGCGGCCCGATGCCCCTGTCGATGCCGAGCATGACCAGGTACGGCCCGGACATCGCGGCGGCGTTCTGCGCCAGCAGCAGCGCCACCGCCAGCCCGAGCGCCCGCCGGTGCGGGCGCAGCAGCCGGCGCAGCAGCAGCCGGCTGCGGGCGCGCAGCCGGGTCACCGCCTCCGGGGACGAGTCCTCGGCCCGGCTGCGGTCGGCGTCCGGGTCGGTGGCCCGCCCCCGCCAGCGGGACAGGTCGTCACCGTCGCCGTGGCGCGCGCCGGTCGCCCCGGCACCGCTGCGCGCGTCGCGGGGCCTGGGTACCCGCGGCGCGCGGCCGGTCACGAGCGCACCAGGCCGACGCCGTCGCTCCGGCGCTCCGGCTCGGCGGACAACACCGCCCGGTAGGCGGGCACCCGGGCCAGCAGCTCCGAGTGAGTACCGACGGCGACGATCCGGCCGTCGTCGAGCAGGGCCACCCGGTCCGCCAGCGCCACCGTCGACGGGCGGTGCGCCACCAGCAGGGTCGTGGTCGCGGTGTCCCGCAGCACCCGGCGCAGGGCCGCCTCGACGAGCGCCTCGGTGTGCACGTCGAGCGCGGAGAGCGGGTCGTCGAGCACCAGCACCGCGGGCCGGCCGAGCACCGCACGCGCCAGCGCGAGGCGCTGCCGCTGCCCGCCGGACAGCGACAGCCCCTGCTCACCGACCCGGGTGGCGAGCCCCCACGGCAGCTCGTACGCGAAGTCCGCCTGGGCCAGCGTCAGCGCGGCGCGGACCTCGTCCTCGCTCGCGTCCGGCCGGCCCAGCGTGAGGTTCTCCCAGATCGACATGGAGAACAGCGTCGGCTCCTCGAACGCCACGGCGACCAGCCGGCGCAACGAGTCCAGCCGCAGGTCACGTACGTCGTACCCGTCGATCGTGATCCGGCCGCCGGTCACCTCGTGCAGCCGGGGGACGAGCGACAGCAGCGTGCTCTTGCCGCACCCGGTGGCACCGACCAGCGCCATCGTCTCGCCCGGCTCGACCGCCAGATCCAGGTCGCGCAGCACCGGGCCGGACGTGCCGGGGTAGCTGAAGCCCACCCCCTCGAAGCTGAGCCGGCCGCGTACCTCACCCCGGTCGAGCGACCCGGCGTGCGGAGCGTCCACGATGGTCGGCGGTGTGTCCAGCACCTCCTGGATCCGGTCGGCGGCGGTCGCTGCCTCCTGGCCGTTGGCGATGATCCAGCCCAGTGACTGCACCGGCCAGATCAGCATGAGCTGGAGGCTCACGAACGCGACCAGCTCACCGATGGACAGCGCGCCGTCGGCGACCGCCGCGGCGCCGGCCACCAGGACCGCGCCGAGCGTCAGGTTGGGCACCAGGTCGAACAGCGCGGAGGTCCGGGCCAGCAGCCGGGCCTTGCCGATCCCGGTGTCGTGCAGCCGGCGCGCGCCGACGGCGAACCGGGCAGCCAGCTCCGGCCCTCGCCCGTACGCCCGCATGGTGCGCAACCCCAGCGCGGTCTCCTCGACCAGCGTGGCGACGTCGCCCTGCTGGTCCTGCATCCGCCGCGACGCCGCGTGGTAGTGGCGGGCGAAGCGGCGGCTGATCAGGAACAGCGGTACGGCGCTCGCCGCGACCAGCAGCCCCAGCCACTGGTGCAGCCGGATCAGCAGCGCCACCACCGCCGCGTAGGTGACCAGGTTGAGCACCAGGAACAGCAGCCCGAAGGAGAGGAACCGCCGGATCACCGACAGGTCGCTGGTGATCCGGGACAGCAACTGGCCGGACTGCCAGCGGTCGTGGAAACCGGCCGGAAGCCGTTGCAGGTGGGCGTAGATGTCGGCGCGGATGGCGGCCTCCATGCCGACCGAGGACGACGACTGCGTCCAGCGGCGGATGAAGATGAGGACCGCCTCGGCCACACCGAGCAGCAGCGCCAGCGCGCCGAGCCGGAGCAGCCCGGCCTCGTCGTGCCGGGCCACCGGCCCGTCCACCACCCGCTGCACCACCAGCGGAACGGCGAGGCTCGCCGCGGTCGCCGCGAGCGCCGCGATCAGCAGCCAGGCGAACTCCATCGCGTACGGGCGCAGGTAGGGCCGCAGCCGCCAGAGGTTGCGCAGCGGCTGGGACCGGGCGCCGGTATGCGCCGCGGGGTTGCCGTCGCTGGACGCGGGCACTACCCGACGGTAGCCGCCGGGGGTGACAGTCCGGCTGTCAGCTAGCCGTCACCCGTCCCTCATGCCCGAGAAGCCACTTCTTCACGTCCAGCCCCCAGCGGTATCCACCCAGCGTGCCGTCGGTGCGCAGCACCCGGTGGCAGGGCACGAACAGCGCGGCGGCGTTGCGCGCGCAGGCTGCCGCGGCGGCCCGGATCGCCGCCGGTCGCCCGGCCAGCGCGGCGAACCCGGTGTAGGTGACCGGGTCGCCGGCCTTCACGTCGCGCAGCACCTCCCAGGCGTGCGTCAGGAACGCGCCGCCGGTGTGCTGCTCCACCGCTACCGTGTCGATGGCGGCCAGGTCACCGTCCAGATAGGCCCGGACGGCAGCGGTCACCGGACCGAGGTCGGCCCGCTCCCGCAGCTCGCCGCGCAGGCTCGGATGCGTCAGCGGCAGCAGGACCGCCGGGTCGGCGGTGAAGCCCGCCGCGCGTACCGCCCCGTCGGGGCCGGCGAGCACGCTCAACGGGCCGGCGGGGGTGTCGATGACGGTGCTGTCCACAGTGCTCATGCTGCTCTCCAGAGTCGGATGGTCGCGTACGACCGCCAGGGGCGCCAGCGGTCGGCGTACGCGGACAGGGTCTTCGGGTCGTCGGACAGGCCGAGCGCTGCTGCGCCACGGCGCACGCCCAGGTCGGTGGTGAGCGCGACATCGGGGTCGCCGAGTGCGCGCATGGCCAGGTAGCCGGTGGTCCACGGGCCGATGCCGGGCACCGCGGCCAGGAGCCGGACCGTCTCCTCCCGGTCGCCTCCGGGTTCCAGGTCGAGTTCGCCGTCGGCGACCGCGCGGGCCAGCGCGCGGAGCGTCTCCCGGCGGGCCGCCGGCATCCGGAACGCCGTGTCCGGCGCCGCGAGCACCTCCGCCGGACCGGGGAACGCCACCAGGCCGTCCGCCGGGTCGTCGGCACCCGCCCCGCTCGCCGTCCGGGTGGCGGAGAGCAGGCGGGTGAGCGTGGTCCGTGCCGAGGCCAGCGAGACCTGCTGGGTGGCGACGGCGCGAACGGCCAGCTCGAAACCGTCTACGGCGTGCGGCAGCCGGACGCCGGGCTCGGCCGCGACGGCCGGGGCCAGCGCCGGGTCGGCGGCCAGTGTGGCGTCCACCGCTACCGGGTCGGCGTCCAGGTCGAGCAGGCGGCGGCAGCGGGCCACGGCGGGAGCCAGGTCACGCATGTCGGCCAGCCGCAGCGTGGCGTCGATGTGGCCGTCGGCGGGGGTCAGCGCCACCGTGGCGGGACCGTGCGGCAGGCGCAGCCCCCGGTGGTAGGTGCCGTCGCGGACCACCTCGACGCGGGGCAGCGCGCGCAGCGCGAGGAAGTCCAGCAGCGCGCCCGCGTGCAGCGGGGGCCGGTATGCCAGCCGCAGCGAGAGCGTGCCCGCACCGGTGGCCGCGGCCGGGCCACGACGGCCGGCCCGCAGCTCGGACGGGGTGCCGCCGTAGACCTCGCGGACCGTGTCGTTGAACTGCCGGACGCTGCCGAACCCGGCGGCGAAGGCCACCTCGGCGAGGCCGAGGCCGGTGGTCTCGATCAGGATCCGGGCGGTCTGCGCGCGCTGGGCCCGGGCCAGCGCCAGCGGGCCGGCACCCAGTTCGGCCCGGAGCATCCGGTGCAGGTGCCGCTCGGTGTAACCCAGCCGGGTGGCCAGCCCGGGCACCCCGTCCCGGTCCACCACGCCGTCGGCGATCAGCCGCATGGCGCGGCCGACCAGGTCGGCCCGGACGTCCCACTCGGGCGAGCCCGGTGCCGCGTCCGGCCGGCACCGGCGGCACGCCCGTAGCCCGGCACCCTGCGCGGCGGCGGCGGACGGGAAGAACCGGACGTTGCGCCGTTTGGGTGTCATCGCCGGACAGGACGGCCGGCAGTAGATCCCGGTCGACGTCACACCGGTGTAGAACCAGCCGTCGAACCGCGGGTCGCGGCTGTCGACGGCTCGGTAGCACCGCTCGAAGTCCAGTTCCATGCCACGATCCTGCCTCGCAGCTCCCGGGCTCGGCTGGCGGGATTCAGACATGACGTGCGGCAGTCGCGCCGGCTCGGGGAAGTGGCGGTATCCCCGGCCCCGGGACATCGCAACTCCGCCGAGGTGGCGTGGATCATGGCCGACGGACCCGAGAAAGTGTCGTAAGTGGTCGGTAGCGTCCCGCCACCAACTCAAGAAGAGGTGCGGGGCATGGCGAGCGTGGCCGGGCGGGGTGTCCGCTGATGCGATCGGGGCGAGCACCGTTGGACGCCGCGGTGGTGGAGGGCTTCTACGAGCGGATGCGGGTGGTGGCGCCGGCCGCGTACGGCGCGATCGAGCGTGATCGGGCCGGTGACCCCGGTCGCCCCTTCGCGGACACCGCCTGCGGGCGGCTGGCCGGCTCCCTCGACCCGGACGGGCTGCGCGCGCTCGGCATGTGGGCCCACCACTGGTGCATGCGCTTCTACGACGACGACACCCGGGTCGGCCTGCGGCTGGTCCGCGAGATCGCCGCGCGCTCCGGCCTGGGCTGGACCGCCGACGAGGTGCGGTGGCTGCTCGACCGGTCGTACGCGGCCGGGCCCGCCGCCGCGCACCGGTTCACGCTTCCGCTCGCGGCAGCGGCGCAGCTACCGGCCGGTGCGCTGCCCGAGGGCGTCGCCGCCGAGGCGTGGCCGGACGACTGGCGCCGGCTGCGAGCCGGCTGACCGCCGGGTTGGATCGCCGCCCGGTCCGGCAACTGGGCCAGCACCATCGCCGCCACTGCGACCGCGAATCCGGTGAGCTGGACCGGGTCCAGCGCCTCACCGAGCACCACCCAGCCGAGCGCCGCAGCGGTGAGCGGGCTCAACGCGCCCAGCACCGACACGCGGGAGACCGGCAGTCGCGCCGCGCCCCGGAACCACAGCACGTACGCCAGTGCGGTGCCGGCCAGCCCGAGCCACGCGTACCCGAGAAGGGCCGGCCCGTCGGGCACTGGTGGCGCGCCCTCGACGGCGGCGGCGACCGGCACGATCATCAGGCCGCCGGCGACGAGCTGCCAGCTCGTCGCGGCGAGGACGCCCACGCCGGGCGGCCGGCCCCAGCGGCGGGTGAGCACCAGCCCGGCGGCCATCGCCACTGCGCCGGCGAGCCCGGCGGCGACGCCGAGCGGGTCGAGGCCGGCGCCCGGCCGCAGCACCACGAGGGCGACGCCGAGCGGGGCGGCCACGGCGGCGACCAGCGCCGGCCGGGTGGGGCGGTCGCGGAGCAGTGCGACCGTCAGCACCGCCACCAGCAGCGGCTGCGCGGCGCCGAGGACGGCGGCGGTGCCGCCGGGCAGCCGGTACGCGGCGAGGAACAGCAGCGGGAAGAACACCCCGATGTTCAGCGCGCCGAGGACGGCGGCCCGCCCCCACCAGAGGGCGTGTGGTCGTCTGCGGGTCAGGGTGAGCAGCAGCAGACCGGCCGGGAGGGCGCGGATCGCCCCGGCCCAGAGCGGCCGGTCCGGGGGCAGGAGTTCGGCGGTGACCAGGTAGGTGGTGCCCCAGGTGATCGGGGCGGCGGCAGTGAGCGCGACGTCGGTCCAGCGGGGGTTCATGTCGGCCTCTTTCTCAGCGCTAAGTATCTTAGTGCTAAGCTAATCAGGGTCGAGCGAAAAGGGGAAGTGGGACGTGCGGCACAATCGGCAGCCGTGACAGGCGACGAGGTGGACGCGATCGTCGAGCAGTGGCGGCGGGAACGCCCCGGCATGCGGCCCGAGCCGATGGCCGTGTTCGGCCGCATCTACCGGCTGGCCCGCCTGGTCGGCGACGGCCAGGAGAAGGTGTACGCGGCCTGGAACATCGGCCGGGGCGAGTTCGACGTGCTCGCAGCGCTGCGGCGCTCCGGCTCGCCGTACACGCTGGCGCCGAAGGCGCTCGCCGCCTCGCTGATGCTCACCTCCGGCGGCATGACCGGGCGGCTCGACCGGCTCGAACGGGCCGGCCTGGTACGGCGCTCGCCCGACCCGGCCGACCGGCGGGCGCTGCGGGTGACGCTCACCGACACCGGCCGCCGGGTGGTGGAGGAGTCGGCCGAGGCCGGGCTCGCCGTGCAGCGGCGGATCCTCGACGCGCTGCCCCCCGCCGACCAGGACCGGCTGGCCGATCTGCTGCGCGCGTTGCTCGCGGCGGCCGAGGCCGGGCCCGCGGATCCGGCACAATGATCGGCACCGCCACCGCCCGGAAGGACGCCCATGCCCGCCACCGAACCGACGATCGTCGCCACCAGCATGGGTTTCGCCAGCCGTCGCCGTGGCCCCTGGGACGCGCGGCCCAGCGCCCTGTTCGACCTGATGGCCGACCTGGCCGGGGCCGGTGACGCGCCCCGCGTCTGCTACCTCGGCCAGGCCACCGGCGACCAGCCGACCGGGTTCACCGTCTTCTACGGCGCCTTCGCCGGCACCCGGTTCCGCGCCTCTCACCTGGCGCTCTACCCGATGCCCAACGTCGAGGACATCCGCGCGCACCTGCTCGCGCAGGACGTCATCTGGGTCGGCGGCGGCAGCGTGGCGAACCTCTGCGCGGTCTGGCGGGTGCACGGCCTGCCGGAGATCCTGCACGAGTGCTGGCAGGCCGGCGTGGTGCTCGGCGGAGTGTCCGCCGGCTCGATCTGCTGGCACACCGGCGGCGCCACCGACAGCTACGGCCCGACGCTGCGGCCCTTCACCGAAGGGCTGGGCTGGCTCCCGTACGGCAACGGCGTGCACTACGACAGCGAGGAGCAGCGCCGCCCGCTGATGCACCGGCTGGTCGCCGACGGCACGCTGCCCGCGAGCCACTGCACCGACGACGGGGTGGGCCTGATCTACCGGGGCACCCGGCTGGCCGAGGCGGTGGCGGACCGTCCCGGCGTGGCCGCATACGAGCTGGTCCGCGCCGAGGACGGCACAGCCCGGGAGACCCGGATCGAGCCGCGCCTGCTGTCCGCCGCGTCGGAGTGAACGGCTTCGCGGACCTGCCTGCCCGGCACGGGCGGCGAAGCGCGTAAGCTGGTTCGTCGTGAGTCTCACCATCGGCATCGTCGGCCTGCCCAACGTGGGCAAGAGCACCCTGTTCAACGCGCTGACCAAGAACGACGTGCTCGCCGCGAACTACCCGTTCGCCACCATCGAGCCGAACGTCGGCGTGGTCGGGCTGCCCGACGAGCGGCTGGCCAAGCTGGCCGAGATCTTCTCCTCGCAGAAGGTGCTGCCGGCGCCGGTCTCGTTCGTCGACATCGCCGGCCTGGTCCGGGGCGCGTCCAAGGGGCAGGGGCGGGGCAACGCGTTCCTCGCCAACATCCGGGACGCCTCGGCGATCTGCCAGGTGGTGCGCGCCTTCTCCGACCCGAACGTGGTGCACGTCGACGGCAAGGTCTCCCCGGCCGACGACATCGAGACGATCAACACCGAGCTGATCCTGGCCGACATCCAGACGCTGGAGAAGGCGCTTCCCCGGCTGGAGAAGGAGGCCAAGCTCCGCAAGGACCGGGCCGCCGCGGTCGAGGCGGCCAAGAAGGCGGTCGAGGTCCTCGACAACGGCGTGACCCTGTACGCGGGCGCCGCCGCCGCGAAGGTCGAGCTGGAACACCTGCGTGAGCTGCACCTGCTCACCACCAAGCCGTTCCTCTACGTCTTCAACGTCGACGAGGCGGAGCTGGGCAACGAGGAGTTCCTCGACGAGCTGCGCGGCCTCGTCGCGCCCGCCGAGGCGATCTTCATGGACGCCAAGATCGAGTCCGAGCTGGTGGACCTGCCCGAGGACGAGGCCCGCGAACTGCTGGAGTCGATCGGGCAGTCCGAGCCCGGCCTGAACCAGCTCGTCCGGGTGGGCTTCCGGACGCTCGGGCTCCAGACGTACCTGACGGCCGGCCCCAAGGAGGCGCGGGCCTGGACCGTCCCGGTCGGCGCGACCGCGCCGGAGGCTGCCGGGGTGATCCACAGCGACTTCCAGCGGGGCTTCATCAAGGCCGAGGTGGTCTCCTACGACGACCTGGTCGAGGCCGGATCGATGGCGGCGGCCAAGGCCGCCGGCAAGGTCCGGATCGAGGGCAAGGAGTACGTCATGCAGGACGGCGACGTAGTGGAGTTCCGCTTCAACGTCTGAACCGATGTGATTCGACAGCTGATGTGCCGCGCAGATCCGCCAGGTGATGTGTGACAGGTGCCCCAGAACCAGGCGGCCCCCCGCACGATCGGCGGATCGATCGCACTCCGCGGGGATGACTACGGACAGCTTCGCGGGACGGCGGGATCATCCACGGCCGTCCGCTACCGTGCGGTCATGCTCATCCCCGGTTACCAGGATCGATTCCCCGAGGACGTCGACGTCACCACGCTCACCACGGACGGCTGGCATCTCGCAGAGCGGCCCGGGTTCTGGGCCCAATACTGGCGAGAACTCCTGCTTCCCGACGAGGACGACCTGCTCTCCGAGGTTTGGGGAGCCACCGGCGGCGACCTGGACGGCCTTCTCGACTCGGCGTCCTGGCAGGTGCTGCGAGTGGGCCTGGGCGGCGGAGCCGAGCTCGCCGTGGTGTTTCGTAACCTCGACGAGGACCGCGGGGTCGACTTCCTGGTCCTGCCTGAGGGCGGCCGGGACGCCATCGAGATCGCCGCACTGGACGGGCACCAGACCGGCCCCGGACTCTCCTGGACGGATCTGGTGGCCGTCGCCGGACGCCAGCCCGACCCGATCCGGCGTGCGCAGACCCTGATGCTTCTCGCCCCTGCGTTCGGCGACAAGGACGCAGACACCCCGGAAGCAGTGGCCTTGCTCGCCGCGGCGATGCGCACGCTCGGCGCAACCGGAGACACTGAGCGAGTGGCGGCGGCCGCAGTCTCGGACGAGGTGAACTTCTGGGGACACGTGCTGTGGGCGGCGGGCGTGCCTGGCTCGGAGTATGCGCCGCGCAACCCGGAAAGCGTGTTCGCCCTGCCGGAAGCCTCCCGGCGGCTGGTCACGCAGCTGTTGGCGCCGTGATCTCGGTGGCCTTGCCCTGACCTGCTGGCCGCGGCCGGGGTGCTTCGGCCGGACGGTGCCGGAGCTGCATGCCCGCTACATACCCGTTGGCACGGCAGCCGGGACTCAACATTCCGTACTGCGGCAGCCGTGTCATCGGTCTGCCCCTACTCCTCCTGGACGTCGACGGGAACCTGAACCCGTTCGGGGCCGACCGATGGCACGAGACGACCGCCAGCGTGATGGTCAGGCAGCCCGAGCCCTATGAACTGCAGGGCTCCCGCAGGTTGCCGGTGGGAACTAGTTTCACGGTGTGGCTCGCCCCGCCAGGAAACGGCTGTCTGTCGGTCTGCCGCCCACGGCGAGGGTGCTTCTCGGTTGCGTGGGCCTGATTCCGTTGCTAGCTGCGGCGTTCCTGGTGCTCGTTGGAACTCTCGTCTGGCAGCAGTGGGGTGAGCCGCGGTGGCAGCAGGCCTTCGCGGGCGTCCTCATCTACGGGCTGCTTGTCGTCGCGATCTATATTCTTTGCGTCGGCGCGTTCTACGCGTTTGCGCACGTCACGTACTCCGGTTGGCTGCGGGGATCGACGATGATCCTTCTCGTCGCTTATCGGAGAGAGCAGGTCGACCTCAGCCTCGCCACGGTCCGCTACGACGACCGATCGTCGGTCCTGACTGCCACTGACCCGAGGTCCGGCAGGGAGTTGACGTTGGACATCGACGCGTTCGGGGACGCCATGCTCCCGGCCGCCCAGTTGACCGCACTAGCAGATGCGATCTCCGTTGGTCGGTCCGCGGAGGACACCCAGCAGGACGCCCTCGCTGTGGCACGGAAGCTACGCACTCTCGCGAGGGTGGCGGGTGGGGCGGGCCACGCCCTGGCGGATCCTCGGCCCGAAGACACCCGGTCGTAGCCACAGGTGGGTGACAAGCTGGTTGGTGGCCGGGGCGGCGATGCCTGCTCTACTGGTCCGATGCGTAGGCGACGCCTCATGTACCTGCGCTTGGCCATGGTCGGTGCGCTGATGGCGGTCACCGGGCTCGCCATGACTTTGCCGTACGTGCCCGAAGCTGGTTGGCCTTTGTCTGCTCCGACCTTGTGCGCAGTTGGCGGGGGATTGACGGGCGCGGGCATCCGAGGCGCCAGGAAGTACCAACGGCCCGAAAACCAATTACCGGGTCCTGGGGCACACACGGGGCACAAGACAGCGTGAGACGTCGGCAACCAGCGATCAATGGCGTGAGCCCGAGATGGGCCCGCTCAGCTCATCCGCCCCGCATTCGGACGCGGGACACTCGTGGGCCGGCCCCTCGGTGTGGCTTGACCGATGTCTTCCCGGTGCCGTGCTGGTCTGTACGTCGAGTACCGACCCACGGGAGGCGGGCACGATGCGCAAACTGACCTTCGGCATGAACGTGAGCCTGGACGGCTATGTCGCCGCGCCCGGCGACGATCTCGGCTGGGGTGTGCCGAGCGACGAGTTGTTCCAGTGGTGGTCCGACCGGGTGGCGGCGACCGGCACGGCGCTCTACGGGCGGCGACTGTGGGAGGCGATGAGCTCCCACTGGCCGACCGCCGATCAGCAGCCGGACGTCACACCTGCGCACGCCGAGTTCGCCCGCCGCTGGCGGGACATGCCGAAGGTGGTGTTCTCCTCGACGACCAGACCGGTCGATTGGAACACCCGCCTGGTCACCGGCGACGCGGTCACCGAGATCAGCCGGCTGAAGGCCGAGGACGGTGGTCCGATGGACATCAGTGGCGCCACCCTCGCCTCGGCGGCCATGCGGGGCGGCCTGATCGACGAGTACGTGCTCGTCACCCATCCGGTGCTGGTGGGTGGCGGTAAGCCGTTCTTCACGGCCCTCGACAACTGGGTGAACCTGGCCCTGGTGGAGACCCGGACGTTCCCTGGTGGCGTGCTCCTGGCCAGGTACGAGACCAGGCGCTGAGAGCCCGGAAACCGTCGCACAGACGACCGCCATGCCGCCGGGCGCGGCCAGCTCGGCCATCAGGGCGGTCATCCATCCCGGTTCCTTGGTTCATTACTCATGTAACTAGCCATCGCACCGGGCGGCGGAACCGTCAAGTGCTCGCTAAGGTTCGCGCCGTGACACTGAGGATCGACGAGGGCACCCGCCAGGTACGGGAGTTCGTCTGCGGCTGCTGCGACACCGCCACGGAGCGGACCTGGGCCCACATCCGCACCGGCGACGCGACGGAGGCCGTCTACTTCGCGAGCTGCTACCACCACGACGGCGTGCACGAGGTCTGGATCGACGCGATCCTGGGCAGCTGGGGCCGCGACGACTTCGACGACCACGTCACCTTCGGCTGCCGGGTCGGGCCGGTGGCCGGCTCGCCGGGGCCGGCCGCGACGCTCGTCAACGGTGGTGAGGTCGCGGGGGACAGCCCGATCTTCGGCCGCAAGCTCAGCCGCGAGGAGGGCCTCGCCCATCCCCGGCTCGCCGAGTTCTGGCAGATGGTCGACCTGATCCTGGAGCGGGACGCCCTGGTGCGCCGCCATCTGGTCGGCGCCTGACCAACCCGGTGATCAAGGGGTTTGCGTCACCCGGGCCGCCCCGGCCGGACACAGACTCCTTGATCATCGGGGCAAGGGTGGCCCGGAGGAAACGTCAGATCTCGGGGCTGCGGCGTTCGATCAAGGTCACGTCGCGCCAGGTGCCGTGGTGGCGGCCCACCCGCTCGCGGGTGCCGACGACGCGGAAGCCGCACGCCGCGTGCAGCGCGAGACTCGCGGTGTTCTCCGGGAAGACACCGGACTGGATGGTCCAGATCCCGGCCGCCTCGGTCGAGGCGATCAGTGCCTCCAGCAGGGCCCGCCCGACCCCGCGTCCGCGCCCCCTCGGGTGCACGTAGACGGAGTGCTCGACCACGCCGGCGTACACGCAGCGGTCGGAGACCGCCGAGCAGGCCACCCAGCCGACCACGTCGCCCGCCTCGTCGAGCGCCACCCAGCGGTGGCCGGGCAGCCGGGTGGCGGTGAACCGCGTCCAGCCCGGCGGCTCGGTCTCGAACGTGGCGTTGCCCTCGGCGATGCCGAGGCGGTAGATCTCCAGCACGGCGTCGGCGTGCGCATCGTCCATCGCGGCGACGGTGACTGTCATCGGTTCCCCCTCCCCGTACCGGCGGTCGTCAGCGTAGTCGCGCGCCGAGGGGCCGGGACGTGATGCCCGGCCCCTCGACGTGAGCGCTACCGCCGCCGGTACACGGAGATGTGCGAGCGGCTGTCCGCGTCGAACGGCGACCGGTCCCAGTCGGCGTACCGCTCGGTGAGCCGCAGCCCGGCCCGCTCCGCGAGCTCGTCGATCTGTTCCGGCCAGGCGTACCGCATGGCGAACGGCTTGAGGTGCACGCCGGCGGCGTCGAACGTGACGGTCTGGCGCACGAACGTCTGCGCCGCCCGGTCGTACCGATGCATACGGATGGTGGCCGAGTCCTCGGTCACCTCCCGCACCTGGACCTGCTCGTCCCGGTCGAAGTCCGCCGGGTCGGGCACGAAGGTCTCGATGACGAACGCCCCGCCGGGCGCGAGCACCCGGGCGACGTTGCGGAAGCACGCCGCCTGGCGCTCCTCCGAGACCAGGTTGAACAGCGTGTTGAACACCAGGAACACCAGACGGTACGGCCCGGCGACCGGCACGTCCGCCATGTCGCCGACGGTGACGGGCATGTCCGCGCCGCCCGGCTTGGCGCGCAGGTGCGCGACCATCTCCGGGGACGCCTCGACGCCCTCCACGGTCAGGCCGCGCTCGGCCAGCGGCAGGGCGACCCGGCCGGTGCCGATCGCCAGTTCGAGCACCGGGCCGCCCTCGGCCAGCGGCGCGAGGAAGTCGACGGCCGGGGCCGGGTCGGGGTTGCCGGGGCCGTCGTAGGTTGCGGCCCAGAGCCGGCCGAACAGGCCGGGATCGTCGAAGACGGACATCACGCGCCCTCCCGCCGGGTGGACGGGACGCGACGCGGCGCGAGGTCAGTGACCTCCGCCGGAATGGGGTACGACAACACGAAGCCTCGTTTCGGAAAGGGTGACGACGGGTCGGCTGGGCTTCGCAGCGTGTGGCATGGCGGTGCTCCCTCCGGTCGGCTTCGAGGGGTTCAGCAGACCAGCAACGGTGCCGGAGGGACAACCGGATTACGTCCGCAGCGCGTCGTCCACACCGGTCTCCCGGCGGCCGAGGTGCACCGGGTCTCGCCCGGTGAGCACGTCCGCGGCGGCCTTCACGCACGCGCCGTACTCGCGGACGGAGCTGATCCGCCACTGGCCCGCGTACCGGCGGGCGGTGTCGTCGCCGACGCCGACGGTGTCGATGCCGGCGTCCCGGCAGAGGGCCACCGCGCGCGGCAGATGGAACGACTGGGTGACCACTGTGGCCCGCCGGACCCCGAAGACGCGGTACGCGCGGACGCACGAGTCGTACGTGTCGAACCCGGCGTGGTCCAGCACCGTCTTCTCCGCCGGGACGCCCCGGTCGACGAGCCAGCGCCGCATCGCGTCCGGTTCGTCGTAGTCCCAGTTCATGTGGTCCCCGGAGAGCAGCAGCACGCGGACCTTGCCGGCGGCGTACAACTGGCGGGCGATCTCCAGCCGGGCGGCCAGGAACGGCGCCGGCGTGCCGTCCGGCTCCACCTTGGTGCCCAGCACGAGGGCCACCGGCGTCTCCGGCGCGTCCGCGGCGTCGAACAGGCGGCCCTCGGCGGCGCCGCGGACCCAGGTCGCGCCGGCGACCGTGGCGGCGCCGAGCAGCACCACGGCGGCGGTGGCGAGCACCAGGAGGCGGCGGAGCAGGCGTACTGCCCGTCGATGGTCGCCCCGCCAGGCCCGCCATCGCGCCGTCAGCCCTCGCATGGCGGCGATTGTGCCAGGCGGGTCAGGAGATGTACTGCAGGATCACGTTGTGCACGTGGTGGCTCTTCTGCGCGCCCCGGAACTCGACCTCGTAGGTGTGCGTGCCGACGTGCACCGCGATGGACCCGGTGGAGAAGAACGAACCACCCCAGGACTTGTTGCTCACCACGCTCACGCTGGTGATCTTCGAGTACGGGATGCTGGTGATCGCGTACCGCTTGCCGACGAAGGAGCGGTCCTGGACGATCACGCGCCGGTCGGTCAGGCCGATGAAGCCGGTGCCGGTGCCGATCGCGTCGTAGACGGCGATGATCTGCTCGCCGGGCAGCAACCCGCTCTGGATCTGCTGGAACTGTTCCTTGCGGTCGTACGTGGGGCCAGACATGCACCCGAGGGTAGGCGGGGCGTGCCAGCGGCTCAGGACTCGGTGACCGCGCGGACCGCGTCCTCGATGCGCGCGGCCAGCAGAACCTCACCCTCGGTGAGTGGCTCGCCGTCGCCGTGGCCCAGCCGGATCTGGGTACGGTCGGCCCGGCGGCTGATCTCGGGGCGCAGCCGCAACGCGTCGGCCACCACCGCCACCCGCTCGGTGAGCGCCGCGTGCTGGGTGTCGTCGAGGACGATGGTGCGGCGGATCTGTTCGCCCTCGCGCGTCCATCCGGACAGCAGGGCGAGCGCGTCGCTGAGGTAGTCGTGCTTCGCCCGGCCGCTGAACAGCACGCGCATCACCGCACCTCCCAGGCGTCGTTGCCGGCTTGTGGCCAAATCGTCGCCATCCCGTGTCCCAGTCGACGCCCTCTAGTCTCTCGCCACTCAGATGGTGTGTCCACGCCCACACTTCCGTGTTCTGCTGACCTGACGGTCGACGCAGCTACCCAAACCGCCGATTGATCTGGCACGCTGGTGGCCCGTGCGGACCGAACGGGTTAGCGGAAGCGGGCAGGCCGACCGGCGGGAGCCGAAGGTGGTCGTCGGGGCGGCGATCATCGAGGGCGGCCGGGTGCTGGCGTGCGAGCGCTCCGCGCCCCCCGAGGTGGCGGGGCGATGGGAGTTCCCGGGCGGAAAGGTCGAGCCCGGTGAGGCCGAGACCGACGCGCTGGCCCGGGAGTGTGCCGAGGAACTGGGCGTACGGGTGGCGGTCGGCGCGCGCGTCGGCCGGGACGTACGGATGGCGCACGGCAGGTCCGTGCTGCGCGTCTACGCCGCCCGCCTGCTGCACGGCGACGAGCCCAAGGCGCTGGAGCACGCCGAGCTGCGCTGGCTGTCCGCCGGCGAGCTGGACAGCGTCGACTGGCTGCCGGCCGACGTGCCGATCGTGGCCGCGCTGCGCCCGCTGCTCGACGCCCCCTGAACGATCGCGGCGCGAGCCGGGCCGTCCGGTCGACCGGACAGCCGGGCAGAAACGGGACGAGGGCCCGCGGCGTGTGCCGCTGGCCCCCGTCGTCGTCGCGCTGCTGTTCAGTGCTTCGGCTCGTCCTGCTGCGGGTGAGCGAAGTTGAGGTGCTCGGGCGGCAGCGGGAACGTCACGTCGTCGCCGAACGGCGACGGCGCGGCGGCCTTGTTGAACGTCAGCTCGGTCAGCGGCAGCTTGCCGTTGGCGTCCACCGCCGGGGCGGTCGGGTGCGGCACCTCGCGGTGCCAGTTGACGCCCTGCTGCGCCTGACGCTCGGCGGCACTGTCGTGCGAGCCGCCCGCGTGCGAGTGCACCCCGCCGGCGTGCGAACCGCCGCCGTGCGCGTGCGCCCCGCCCTGCGCCCCTCCGGACGTGACGGCACCGCTGGAATGCCCGCTGGTCGCGCTGGTCTGAGGCACCTGACCCCTCCGGAAGATCTTGTTACCGAGCCACACAAGGGGATCGTACCTGCGGTCGACGACCCGTTCCTTCATGGGGATGATCCCGTTGTCGGTGATCTTGATGTGCTCGGGGCAGACCTCGGTGCAGCACTTGGTGATGTTGCAGAACCCGAGCCCCATGTCCGACTGCGCGTACTCCCGGCGGTCGGTACGCGCGTCGAGCGGGTGCATGTCCAGCTCGGCCGCCCGGATGAAGAACCGGGGACCGGAGAACGCCGGCTTGTTCTCCTCGTGGTCACGGATCACGTGGCAGACGTTCTGGCACAGGAAGCACTCGATGCACTTGCGGAACTCCTGCGAGCGCTCGACGTCGACCTGCTGCATCCGGTAGTCGCCCGGCGCCACGTCGGCCGGCGGCGCGAACGCCGGGGTCTCCCGGGCCTTCTCGTAGTTGAACGAGACGTCGGTGACCAGGTCCCGGATCACCGGGAAGGTGCGCAGCGGGGTGACGGTGACGGTCTCGGACTCCTCGAACGTCGACATCCGGGTCATGCAGCCCAGCCGCGGCTTGCCGTTGATCTCCATGGAGCAGGAGCCGCACTTGCCGGCCTTGCAGTTCCACCGGCACGCCAGGTCGGGCGCCTCGGTGGCCTGGAGCCGGTGGATCACGTCGAGGACCACCTCGCCCTCGTTCACCTCGACCGTGTAGTCCTTCAGGTCGCCGCCGGTCTCGTCGCCCCGCCAGATGCGGAACTGGCGCTTACTTCCCATCAGTTGTTCGCCTCCTCGGTGAGGGCGTCGAACTCGGCGAGTTCCTCGTCGGTCAGGTACTTGGCCAGCTCGGCCCGGTCGAACAGCCCGATCAGCTCCGGCCGCATCTTCGGCAGCGGCTTCTCGGTGAGCCGGACCGCGTCCCCGTCCAGCGAGCAGACCAGGTTGACCCGGCGCCACTTCGGGTCCATCGCCGGGTAGTCCTCCCGGGTGTGCCCGCCGCGCGACTCCTGCCGCTCCAGCGCCGCCATCGCGGTGCACTCCGAGACCACGAGCATGTTGCGCAGGTCCAGCGCCAGGTGCCAGCCCGGGTTGTAGCGCCGGCCGCCGGCCGCGCTGACCTTCGCCACCCGCTCCCGCAGCTCGGCCAGCCTGCGCATGGCGTCCGCCAGCTCGCTCTCCCGGCGGATGATGCCGACCAGGTCGCCCATCACCGCCTGGAGATCCTGCTGGAGCTGGTAGGGGCTCTCGCCGGTGTCCCGCTGCAGGGGCGCCAGCGCCGTCTCCACGGCGGCCTCGACCGCCGCCACCGACACCGCCGGGCGGGTGGTGAGCTGATCGGTGTACGTGGCCGCGTGCCCGCCCGCGCGCTTGCCGAAGACCAGCAGGTCGGACAGGGAGTTGCCGCCGAGCCGGTTGGAGCCGTGCATGCCGCCGGACACCTCACCGGCGGCGTAGAGCCCGCGCACCGTGCCGTACGCCGCGCCGGAGTCCGGGTCCACCTCGACGCCGCCCATCACGTAGTGACAGGTCGGGCCGACCTCCATCGGCTCCTTGGTGATGTCGACGTCGGCCAGTTCCTTGAACTGGTGGTACATCGACGGGAGGCGGCGGCGGATCTCCTCGGCCGACTTGCGGGAGGCGATGTCCAGGTAGACGCCGCCGGCCGGCGTACCCCGGCCCTCCTTGACCTCGCTGTTGATCGCGCGGGCGACCTCGTCGCGGGGCAGCAGCTCCGGCGGACGCCTGTTGTTGTCCGGGTCGGTGTACCAGCGGTCCGCCTCCTCCTCGGTCTCCGCGTACTGCTTGCGGAACACGTCCGGGACGTAGTCGAACATGAACCGCTTGCCCTCGGAGTTCTTCAGCACGCCGCCGTCGCCGCGGACCGACTCGGTGACCAGGATGCCCTTCACCGAGGGCGGCCAGACCATGCCGGTCGGGTGGAACTGGAGGAACTCCATGTTGATCAGCGTCGCCCCGGCGCGCAGCGCCAGCGCGTGCCCGTCGCCGGTGTACTCCCACGAGTTCGAGGTGACCTTGTAGGATCGTCCGACGCCGCCAGTCGCGAGCACCACCGCGGGCGCCTCGAACAGGACGAACTCGCCGGACTCGCGGTAGTAGCCGAACGCGCCGGCGACCCGGTCGCCGTCGAGCAGCAGCTCGGTGATCGTGGTCTCGGAGAAGACCCGGATCCGTGCGTCGTAGCTGCCGAACTCCTGCTTGTCCTCCTGCTGGAGCGAGACGATCTTCTGCTGGAGCGTACGGATCAGCTCCAGGCCGGTCCGGTCGCCGACGTGCGCCAGGCGCGGGTACTCGTGGCCGCCGAAGTTGCGCTGCGAGATCTTCCCGTCCTTGGTGCGGTCGAACAGCGCGCCGTACGTCTCCAGCTCCCAGATCCGCTGCGGCGCCTCCTTGGCGTGCAGCTCGGCCATCCGGAAGTTGTTGAGGAACTTGCCGCCGCGCATGGTGTCCCGGAAGTGCACCTGCCAGTTGTCGCGCGAGTTCACGTTGCCCATCGCGGCGGCGGCGCCGCCCTCGGCCATCACCGTGTGCGCCTTGCCGAACAGCGACTTCGAGATGATCGCGGTCTTCTTGCCGGCCAGCCGGGCCTCGATCGCCGCGCGCAGGCCGGCGCCACCGGCCCCGATCACGACGACGTCGTAGTGGTGTCGTTCGATTCGCGTCTCAGTCATGTCCAGGCTCTCAGTTGATGAACCGCAGGTCGTTGATCCAGCCGGCGGCGACCGCCATCACGTAGAAGTCGGTGAGTGCCAGGGTGCCGAGGGTGATCCAGGCGAGCTGCATGTGCCGGACGTTCAACCAGGACACCCCGGTCCACGCCTTGTAGCGCATCGGGTGCTTGGAGAAGTGCTTGAGCCGCCCGCCGATGATGTGCCGGCAGGAGTGGCAGGAGATCGTGTACGCCCACAGCATCACCACGTTGCCGATCAGGATGATGTTGCCCAGGCCGAAGCCGAAGCCCTCGGGGGAGTGGAAGGCCAGGATCGCGTCCCAGGTGTTGATCAGCGAGATGATCGCGGCGGCGTAGAAGAAGTAGCGGTGCAGGTTCTGCCCGAGCAGCGGGAAGCGCGTCTCGCCGCTGTACGACTGGTGCCCGTCCGGGACCGCGCAGGCCGGCGGCGACAGCCAGAACGACCGGTAGTACGCCTTGCGGTAGTAGTAGCAGGTCAGCCGGAACAGCAGCAGGAACGGCAGGGTGAGCGCCGCGTCCGGGATGATCCACCAGCCGGGCAGGAACTGGCCGAAGTGCGAGGAGCCCTCGACGCAGCGGTCGGTGACGCAGGGGGAGTAGAACGGCGTCAGGTAGTGGTACTGCTCCACCCAGTACCACTTGTGCATGAAGACCCGGACCGTCGCGTAGATGACCCACGCGCTGAGCCCCACCACCGTGATCAGCGGGGCGATCCACCATCTGTCGGTCCGCAACGTCTTCGCCGCGATGGCGGCGCGTGCCCGCCCTCCCCGCGGCTGCGGTCTCGGCGTCCTGGCCGACGTAGTTGTCATTCGAGTCATCTCCCTGACGTCACTGTCACGTCCTGCGCACGCGCGAGGCCACACCGGCGAACCGGTGCGGCTAAGTGACACACGTTACGCCGATCTTCACGGCCCGGCCGCGCAACGCAGTGTCCCGTGTGTCCCGCAGCTTGGAAAGAGTCAGTTCATGATCAATGTGGCGGGTCGGCCGAACGGTGCGCCGACCGGTGCCGTGACGCGCCCGCCGGCGGCCCGGGTCACCCGGACGCGCCGCCGGTGAAGTGCCAGGAGGACAGCCGCAGTGCCGGGGTCTCGTACCAGGAGCCGTCGACGCGAGCGGGCTGGCGGACCGCCGTCCGGCCCAGGCCGAGCACCCGGCCCGGCCCCATCGCCAGGGGGTACGACTCGGTGAACCGGAAGTCGCGCACCGCGCTGGTTGGGCCGCCGTCCTCGACCAGCCACACGCCGTTGCGGGTCAGCCCGGTGACCACCAGCTGCTTCGGGTCCAGCACCCGGGTGTACCAGAAGTCGCTCACCAGCAGCCCGCGCCGCATCCCGGACACCAGCGCGGCGGTGTCCGGGTCGCCCACCGCCCCGGTCACGCCAGCGCTCACCGCCGCGGCGGCCGACCCCGCGCCCGCATCAGCGCCGGCCGCCAGCAGGCGGACGTTGTGCGGGATCGGCCCGAACGTCGCGCTCCCCGGCATACCGTGGCCGGTGGACCCGGTGCCCGCCTCGGCGCCGCCGCGCCTGTCGTACGCCACCGCCCCTGTGCTGCCGCCCTGCACCAGCGGCAGCGCCCGCCGGGGCGTGCCCTCCAGGTCGAACGGCAGCGTGCTCGCGTGCAGTGGGTCGTCCACCAGCGTCACCGCCGGGTCGAACTGGGCGGTCCCCGGCTCGGCGAAGGACTGCCGTTCGGCGTACCGCTTGCCGTTGAAGCCGTACCAGGCCAGGTTCTGCAGCAGGTCGGCGACGGCCGCCGGTTCGAGCACCACCTCGTAGTGCCCGGGCGGCAGCTCGACCGGGTCGGCGGCGGCGCGTGCCTTCGCCGCCGCACGGGCGCCGAGCGCCGCGCCGTCGAGATCGGCCAGCCGGTCGGCGCAGAGCCGGGCCACCCCGTCGGCGCCGCCGGCGCGGGCGATGCCGTCCATCGCCGCCTCGGCCGCCCGGCCCGCAGCCGTGTGCCCGGCCGAGTTGGCGAACGCCCCCGACCGGTACGCGGTGCGGCAGTAGCCGGCCGCCTCCAGCCCGTCGACCGCGTCCACGAACGCGCGTACCCGCTCGGCCCGCTCGTCGGGCGAGGCGAACGCGGTGGCCTCGTCGACGGCCGGGCCGGACGGCACCGGCGTCGGGGCGGTGAGCCCCGGCCAGGCCGGGTCGGGCGGCGCGAGCCGGGCCGCGGCCCGGGTCCGCTCGACCAGTGCGGCCAGCCCGTCGGCGTCGACCCGGCTGCCGCTGCCGGTCGCGGTCCGCCCGTCCACGTGCAACCGCAGGTGTACGGCGACACCGGTCTCGGACACGTTCTGGTGGATGAACGAGTTGGCGAACCGGGTCAGCGCCAGGTCGGTGCGGGTCACCAGCACCTCGGCCTCGGCGCCCGGACCGGCCGTGTGCCGGACCAGGTCCACCACCCCGGTGGCGATCTCCAGCTCGGCGCTCACGCCCGCACCCCCACGCGGACGCCGCGGAACCGGGCCGGCGCGGCCGGGTGACCGGTGTGCCCGACCTGACCGGGCTGCCCCTTGCCGCAGTTGGGCGTGCCCCAGGCGACCGTCTCCGAGGAGAGCATGTCCATCGAGCGCCAGAAGACCGGCCCGATGCCGGTGTAGGTCGGGTTGCGCAGCATCCGCCCCCGGTGGCCCTTCTTCACCTCCCAGCCGACCTCGCAGCCGAACTGGAAGTTGAGCCGCTTGTCGTCGATCGACCAGGACCGGTTGATGTCCATCAGCACCCCGTCGTCGGTCGCCTCGATGATCTCGTCGAGCGTGTGCGGGCCGGGCTCCAGGCCCACGTTCGTCATCCGCACCATCGGCAGCCGGGCCCAGCCGTCGGCCCGTACGCTGCCGCCGTAGTCGAGGCCGGCGACGGCGGCCGAGTCACGGCCGGCGAGCACCCCGACCCACCGCCCCTCGCGGACCGCGTCCCGGGCGACCGCCGGTGAGCCCTCGTCGTCGAAGCCGAAGCTGCCGAGCGCGCCCGGGATGGTCGGGTCGATCGTCACGTTCATCAGCTCGGAGCCGTACCGCAGCGAGCCGAGACGGGCCAGGTCGAGCCAGGACGTGCCGGCGAACGCCGCCTCCCAGCCGAGGATGCGGTCCAGCTCGATGGCGTGCCCGACGGACTCGTGGATCTGCAACGCGAGCTGCTCGCCGCCGAGGATCAGATCGGTCTCGCCGGACGGGCAGAGCGGCGCGGTGAGCAGCTCGCGGGACTCCTCGGCGATCCGGGCGGCGTGCGCGGCCAGGTCGAGCGAGGTGACCAGCTCCCAGCCGGTGGTGCCGTACTGCCCGCGGTAGCTCGGGTAGGACCGCCGCTGCGTCTCGCCGGCACCGATCGAGGTCGCCGAGATGCCGCCACCGCACTCCCGGATGCGCTGGTCGATCCGGTGGCCCTCGCTGGAGACGAACCACTTCGAGGTGTCCCAGATCTGGTAGAGCCCCTCGGCCAGGTCGGCGCCGTGCTCGCGCATCGTCGCCGTGGCGCGGACCAGCAGGTCGCCCTTGTCCGACAGCGGCACCCCGAGCGGGTCGACCGCGCAGTCCGAGGCCCAGCTCGCCACCGTCGCCTCGGCCGGCACCAGGTCGATCGGCGGGCCGGGCACCCGCGCGCTCGCGGTGGCGATCGCCGCGGCGCGCCGGCCGGCGTCGCGGGCCGCGGCGTCGGACAGATCGGGTACGGCGTGGAAGCCCCACCCCGATCCGACGAGCGCGCGTACGCCCAGCCCGATGCTCTCGTCCTGGCTCAGCTCCTCGATGTCGCCGTTGCGGGCCGACATCGACTCGTAGCGGCGGTGCATGACCCGGGCGTCGGCGTAGCGGGCGCCCGCGTCGAGAGCGGCCTGGACGGCGGCGGTCGCCGCGTCGAACTCGCTCATGCGCTGTCCTGATGGGTCGCTCGACGCTCGCTCATGCGCCCGACCCTAGGCGAGCGCACCGACATCCGTCAGGGGACGAGATCCGCCGGCCGGATCGTGGCCCGGACGGGCTCGGTCAGCTCCAGCGCGGAACCGGGCTTGGTCACCGACACCTCGCGGTAGTGCCGACCCTGCCGCCGGTGCAGGTGCAGCGTGCCGGTCTCCTGCTCCACCAGCAGGTACCACTCGATCCCCGCGGCGGCGTAGTAGTGCATCTTGAGCACCTTGTCGGTTGCCGCGTTGCCCGGTGAGATGACCTCACACACGAGCCGTACGTCCCGCGCCTCGATCATCGGCTGGTCGAAGTCGATCGGCTCGGTGACGACCAGGTCGGGAATCGGTATGCGGCCTGGCCGGAGCCGGACGTTCACCGTCTCCAGCAGTTCCAGGCCGACGTGCCGGGCCGCGGCCTCCAGCAGGTTGCCGAGGTTCCGCTGGATTCGTTGGTGCCGCGGGGTCGGTGCCGGTGTCACGTGCAGGCTCCCGTCGAAGAGTTCGACGCGTTGCCGCGTCTCGCCGAGGGCGAGGTACTCCTCTTCGGTCCACGGGCCGTCGTGGCCGAACACCGCCGCGGTCATCGTCGCCTCCACCTCGTGCCGACGGGAATCGTCCCTTCGTCGCCGGGACCATCGTCGCACCACAAGTGCGGCGACGAGGCGACGACGGCCAGTCGCGGGCGTGGATGTCCCAGGTGACGGGGGTGCGAGACGGAAACCCAGTCGTTACGCTCAGGCCGCTGACAGGCCGCTCGATGTAGCTTATTTTCGCCTCTGGGGATTTCCTGTAAGTTCTCTTCATCACCGAAGGGGAGGCGGTCAATGGGCAGGTCGGAGGCGGTGCCGTCCGGGGAGCCGGACCGCCCGGAGGTGCCGGAGCAGCGCTCCGGCGACGGGCCCTATCTCCAGGTCAGGGACCTGCGGGTGCGGTTCGACACCGAGGACGGTGTGGTGCGGGCCGTGGACGGGGTGTCGTTCGCTGTCGAGCGGGGTCGCACGCTGGGGATCGTGGGGGAGTCCGGTTCCGGTAAGAGTGTGACGTCGCTGGCGATTCTGGGTCTGCACAACGCGAAGCGGACGACCATCTCGGGGGAGATCTGGGTGGGTGGACGGCAGTTGGTGGGCCTGGGTGAGGAGGAGGTGCGGCGGCTGCGGGGCCGGGACATGGCGATGGTCTTCCAGGATCCGTTGTCGGCGTTGCATCCGTACTACTCGGTGGGCAGGCAGATCGCGGAGGCGTATCGGGTGCATCATCCGAGGGCAGGGAAGCGGGAGGCGCGCAGCCGGGCGGTGGACATGTTGGGCCGGGTGGGGATTCCGCAGCCGGCCAAGCGGTTCGATCAGTATCCGCATGAGTTCTCGGGTGGGATGCGGCAGCGGGCGATGATCGCGATGGCGCTCGTCAACGACCCTGACCTGCTGATCGCGGACGAGCCGACGACGGCCCTGGACGTGACGGTGCAGGCGCAGATTTTGGATCTCCTGGCGGATCTGCAGGAGGAGTTCCGGTCGGCGATCGTGTTGATCACCCATGACCTGGGTGTGGTGTCGCAGGTGGCTGATGACGTGTTGGTGATGTATGCGGGCCGGGCGGTGGAGCACGGGAGTGTGCAGCGGGTGTTGCGGGCGCCGCAGCATCCGTACACGTGGGGGTTGTTGTCGAGTGTGCCGTCGTTGCACGGTGACGCGGACGCGGATCTGGTGCCGATTCCGGGTAACCCGCCCAGTCTGATCAACCTGCCGTCGGGGTGTGCGTTTCATCCGCGGTGCCGGTGGGCCGGGGTGAACGGCGACCGGTCCCGCACCGAGGTGCCTGAGCTGGTTGCGGCAGGGGCGGCGGGTCACCTGGCGGCGTGTCACCTGCCGGTCGCGGCGCGGGAGCGGATCTACCGCGACGAGGTCGCGCACGTGGGGGTGGCCCGATGAACGTGGTGGCGAACGGGCAGGCGCCGGTGGTGGGCGGCTCCGGGGCGGGAAACGACCCGGGCGACGCCGCCCGGCTCGCGGGCGAGCCGCTGCTGTCCGTGCGGGGCCTGACCAAGCACTTCCCGGTCCGGCAGGGCCTGCGCGCCACGGGTGCGGTGCGGGCGGTCGACGGGCTGGACTTCGACGTACGGCCGGGCGAGACGCTCGGCCTGGTGGGGGAGTCGGGGTGTGGGAAGACCACGACCGGGCGGATGCTGGTGCGCCTGCTGGAGCCCACGGCCGGGTCGATCGCGTTCGCGGGGCGGGACATCACCCACGCCAAACGCGGTGAGCTGCGCGGACTGCGGCAGGACCTGCAGATCATCTTCCAGGACCCGTACGCGTCGCTGAACCCCCGCCACACGGTCGGGCGGATCGTGACGATGCCGTTGCAGGTCAACCGGATCACCCCACCCGGCGGCGTCAAACACCGCGTCCAGGAACTCCTCGAACTCGTGGGCCTGAACCCGGAGCACTACAACAG
>NZ_JANCLW010000001.1:5433358-5765284 GCF_033433935.1 Micromonospora sp. BRA006-A | reverse complement strand
TTCATCGCCCACGACCTGGCCGTGGTGCGGCACTTCTGCCACCGCGTCGCCGTCATGTACCTCGGCAAGATCGTCGAGATCGGCGACCGCGACACCATCTACACCCGCCCGCAACACCCCTACACGAGGGCGCTGCTGTCCGCGATCCCCGACGTCACCACCCTCGGCCCCGCCGGACGCATCCGCCTCACCGGCGACGTCCCCACGCCACTCAACCCGCCGTCGGGCTGCCGCTTCCGTACCCGCTGCTGGAAAGCCACCGACCACTGCGCCACCGAAGAGCCGGCGCTGACCACGCGGAACGACGGCGGGCAACTCACCGCCTGCCACTACCCGGAGAGCGGACCGGTCGGCGTGCCGACCGGCGAACCCGTGGAGGTGTCCCAATGAGCCTGTCGCCGGTCGAGGGCGTCGCGCTCGCCGAGATCGAGTCGCCCGGCGAGGGCGACGAGAGCGGCAAGAAGGAGTTCGTCGGCCGGTCACCCGGCCAGCTCGCCCTCGCGCGGCTCAGGCGGGACCGCACCGCGCTGATCAGCGGCGGCCTGCTGGCGTTCTTCGTGCTCGTCGCGCTCGCCGTACCGCTCATCGAGGCGCTGTACGGGGTGGGCCCGAAGGAGCAGTTCCAGAGCCGCCTCGACGGCTACGGCATGCCGTTGGGCTACGCCGGCGGCGTGACCGGGGAGCACTGGTTCGGGCTGGAACCCGGTCTCGGCCGGGACATCTTCATCCGGATGGTGCACGGGCTGCGGACGTCGCTGTTCATCGCGTTCGCGGCGGCCGTGCTGACCGCGGTGATCGGCGTGACGCTCGGGACGCTCGCCGGCTACCTGGGCGGCTGGCTGGACACGGTGATCAACTGGATCACCGACCTGACCCTGGCCATGCCGTTCCTGATCATCGCGCTGGCCCTGATGCCGACCGTCGCGCTGCGCTTCTACGGGCAGCGCGAGGCCGTGCCGGCGTACTTCCAGATCGGTGTGCTCATCGCGATCTTCGCCCTGTTCGGCTGGACCGGTACGGCCCGGCTGGTCCGGGGTCAGATCATCGCGCTGCGCGAACGCGAGTTCGTGGAGGCGGCGCGGGCCAGCGGCGCGGGTCTCGGGCACATGCTGTTCCGCCAGTTGCTGCCGAACGCCTGGGCGCCGATCCTGGTCGCCTTCTCGCTGGCGGTGCCGCAGTACATCACCAGCGAGGCCGCGCTGTCGTTCATCGGCGTCGGTCTCACCGACGAGACGCCGAGCTTCGGCCGCATGATCTACCGCAGCCTCGACTACCTGCAGACCGACCCGGCGTACGTCTTCTTCCCGGGCATCACCATCTTCGCGCTCGTGTTCGCCTTCAACCTCTTCGGTGACGCGCTGCGCGACGCGCTCGACCCGAAGTCGTCCCGGTAGGAGGCCGGCCCATGACGCGATTCCTCATCCGCCGGCTGCTGTCCGCCGCGCTCACGCTGTTCGCGGTGAGCGTGCTCAGCTTCCTGATGTTCTTCGCGCTGCCCCGCGACCCGGTCACCGGCATGTGCCCGAAGAACTGCAACCCGGAGCGACTGGAGCGGGTCCGCCAGGAGCTGGGCCTGCGTGATCCGCTGATCAGCCAGTACGCCGGCTACATGAAGGGCATCTTCACCGGCCGGGACCTGGGCAGCGCCCAGGGCGGCCGGTGCGACGCCCCCTGCCTCGGCTGGTCGTACGTGTCGAACGAGGCGGTCTCCGACACCATCGCCCGGGTGCTGCCGGTGACGCTGAGCATCGTCATCCCGGCCGCCATCCTGTGGCTGCTGCTCGGCGTCGGCCTGGGCATGCTCTCGGCGCTGCGCCGGGGCAGCTGGCTGGACCGGGCGGCGATCGGCTTCTCACTCACCGGCGCCTCGTTGCAGCTCTACTTCGTCGGCGCGGTGCTGCTCATCGTCTTCGTCTACAACCTGCGCCTGCTGCCGGTGCCGAGCTACACCTCGTTGTTCGACAATCCGATGAAGTGGACGAGCGGGCTGGTGCTGGCCTGGGTGGCGCTGGCGTTCCTCTTCTCCGCGATCTACGCGCGACTGTCCCGGGCGCAGATGCTGGAGACACTCTCGGAGGACTTCGTCCGGACCGCGCGGGCGAAGGGCCTGGCCAAACGCAAGGTGTACGGCCGGCACGCGCTGCGCGCCGCGATCACACCGGTGGTGACGATCGCCGGTCTGGACGTGGGCGGGGCGCTGGGCGGCACGGTGATCACCGAGACGACATTCGGTCTGAACGGGATGGGGCGTACCGCTGTCGACGCGGTCCGCTCGGGTGACCTGCCGACGATCATGGCGACCGTGCTGATCGCGGCGGTCTTCGTGGTGCTGGCGAACGTGGTGGTGGACCTGCTCTACGCGGTGATCGACCCGCGGGTGCGGCTCGGCTGAACCGCGACGAAATTTATCGACAACTGTTATCCAACTCGTAGCTTTTCTTCTTTACGATCCTCGGGACGTCGGCGGATGCGCTCGGCGCACGGGTGGAGGAGGTAGGACATGCGACCACGCGCAGCGGCCGCCGCTGGCGGCGCCATCGCACTGGTTGTGGCACTCGGTGCCTGCTCGGAGAACACGGGCGAAGGCACCACTGTAGACGGCAACCGGCAGCAGACCGGGGTCATCGCGACCGACCCCAAGGACTCGCAGGGCCCGGCCGCCGAGATCGACGGCGCGGCCAAGGGCGGGACGTTCACCATCATCCGGGAGACCCCCATCTCCCACCTGGACCCGCAGCGGACGTACTCGTTCGCCGGTCTGATGGCCAACCCGCTCTTCGCCCGCTACCTGACCACCTGGAAGGACGACGGCAAGGGTGGCCTGGTCCTCGTGGGTGACCTGGCCGAGACCCCGGGCAAGAACGTCAACAACGACTGCAAGGTCTGGGAATTCACCATCAAGGACGGGGTGAAGTTCGAGGACGGCAGCCCGATCACCTCGAAGGAGATCGCGTACGGCATCGCCCGCTCCTTCGACCCGGACCTCACCGGCGGCCCCACCTACATCCAGGAGTGGCTGGCCGACACCGCGCAGTACGACACCAAGTGGGACTTCAAGAAGAACAAGACGTCGCTGCCGCCGGGCCTGACCACGCCGGACGACAAGACGCTGCGCTTCGAGTTCGCCAAGCCGCGCTGCGACCTGCCGTTCGCGGTCTCGCTGCCCACCACGGCGCCGCTCAAGCCGGAGAAGGACACCGGGGTCAACCTGGACCAGAAGCCGTTCTCGTCCGGCCCGTACAAGATCGCCAAGAACCAGGTCGGGGTCCAGCTCACGCTCGACCGCAACCCGAACTGGGACGCGAAGACCGACCCGGTGCGGCACCAGTACCCGGACCAGTTCGTGTGGAGCTTCGGCCCGACCGCCGACGCCGCGAACAACCGGGTGATCGCGGACAACGGCGCCGACCAGAGCGCGCTGGCGTTCAACTCGGTGCCCGCCTCGCTCGTGGCGAAGGTGGCCGGTGACCCGGCGCTGAAGTCCCGCACGCTGCTGTCCCCGACCCCGAGCGCCAACCAGCTCGTGATCAACACCCAGCGGGTCAAGGACCTGAAGATCCGCCAGGCGCTCAACTACGCGATCGACCGCGAGGGCCTGGTCAAGGCGCTCGGCGGCCAGACCGTCGCGCAGCCGATCACCACGCTGATGCCGCCGTCGACCATCGGCTACAAGGCGTACGACGCGTACCCGGCGGGCGCCAACGGCAACGTGGAGAAGGCCAAGGAGCTGCTCGGCGGCCAGACGCCGGAGCTGGTCCTCGGTGTCGCCGACAACACGACCGAGCAGGCGGAGGCGGTCCAGCTCAAGGGCAACCTGGAGCGCGCCGGCTTCAAGATCACCGTGCGGAACATCCCGGACGACGCGAAGCTGGACGAGGTCAAGAAGAAGAACAACCCCTGGGACCTGTACATCGGCAACTGGGCGGCGGACTGGCCGAGCGGCGCGTCGATCCTGCCGGTGCTCTACGACGGCCGGACCATCAAGGCCGAGGGCAACAGCAACCAGTCGTACTTCAACGACGACGCGATCAACGCCGAGATGGACCGGATCCTGGCGCTGCCGCCGTCCGAGCAGGGCCCGGAGTGGGGCAAGCTCGATGAGCGGATCATGAAGGAGCACGCGCCAGTGGTGCCGCTCTACGTGGACGTGGCGTACAACGTGCACGGGTCGAAGGCGGGCGGGGTGTTCATCTCCTCCGTGTTCGGCTACCCGAACTTCGTCAACGCCTACGTCAAGCAGTAGCCCGTAGCTGAAGGAAGGGCCCCTTGTTAACGCCTCGCGTTAACAAGGGGCCCTTCCTCTACCGCAGGCGTTAAAAGGGGGCCCTTCCTTACAAGTAGCGGCGGAGGAAGTCCAGCTCCAGCCGGAGCAGGCGCTCGGACACGCCGCCGGCGGCCAGGTGGCTCGCGCCGGTCAGCGGCAGCACCGCGTGCGGGCGGCCCGTCGCCAGCAGCGCCGCCGACAGCCGCAGCGTGTGCGCGGCCAGCACGTTGTCGTCGGCCAGGCCGTGCACCAGCAGCATCGGCCGGGCCTGCGCCGGGTCGCCCAGCGGCTCGGCGGCCAGCTCGACCAGCGAATGGTGGGCGTACACGTCCATCCCGTCGTCCGGCATGCCCAGGTAGCGCTCGCTGTACGCGGTGTCGTACAACGCCCAGTCGGTGACCGGCGCGCCGACGATCGCGCACTTGAACAACTCGGGGTGGCGCAGCACCGCGAGCCCGGCCAGCCAGCCGCCGAACGACCAGCCGCGCACCGCCACCCGTTCCAGGTCCAGATCCGGGTGCTTGTCGGCGAGCGCGGTGAGCGCGTCCACCTGGTCGGTGAGGATCACGTCGGCGACCCGCCTGTGGATCGCCTTCTCGAACGACGGCGCGATGCCCGGCGTCCCCCGGTTGTCGATGGTGACCACCGCGAAGCCCTGCTCGGCCCACCACTGCCGTTCCAGCCAGACTCCGCGGGCCGCCACCACCTCCTGGTGGCCCGGGCCGCCGTAGACGTCCAGCAGCACCGGCAGCCGGGTGCCCTTGACGTGCTCGGCCGGGTAGAGCACCGCGCTGGGCAGCCGCCTGTCGGTCACCCGGACCATCGTCGGCCGTGGCGCGTACGAGCAGGTGGCGGCGAACGAGCGCAACTCGGCCACCTCGCGGTCGCCGTGCCACACCCGCCAGCGGATCCCGGCGTGCTCCAGCGACGCGATGCCCACCGCCAGCGTGGCCCCGCCGATCGAGGCGGTGTGCCAGCCGGGGTCGCTGCCCATCCGGCGGGCGTCCATGCCGCCGCCGATGGTGGTCCGCACCCGGTAGAGGTGGCGCTGGCTCGGTTCGCCCTCGCTCGCCTCCACCAGCAGGTCGGCCGCCGCGTTCGGGCCGTTCGGCAACCGTCCGACCACCCGCCGCACGTACAGCGACGGCGGGGTGAGCAGCGTGCCGTCGGCGAACAGGCAGCGCGCGTCGTACCCGTCGTGGGCCAGTTCGCCGCCGACCAGCACCCGCCCGTCGGGCAGGTGTGCCGGGGTACCGGGGATCGGCTCCACCCAGCGCGGGTCGGCCAGCTCGGCGTGCACCTGCGTCTCCCCGGTGCGCGGGTCGACGGCGAGCACCAGGCCGTGCTGCTGCGAGCGGCGCAGCACGGTGATCAGCGGTCCGCCCTCGGTCCAGTCCACCGAACTCAGGTACGGATAGGTCTCCCGGTCCCAGTGCACGTCGACCCAGCCGCCGTCGAGGTCGAGCAGGTGCAGGCTGACCTCCGCGTTCGGCCCACCCGCCACGGGGTACGCGAGCGACGTCGGCGGGGTCGCCGGGTCCGCCGGGTCGTGCAGGTACCAGCGTTCCAGGCGGGACTCGTCGACCCGGGCGGCCAGCACGCTGCGCCCGTCCGGCGCCCACCAGTAGCCGCGGTAGCGGTGGAACTCCTCGGCCGCGATGTGTTCGGCCAGCCCCCAGGTGACGCCGTGGTCCTCCCCGGCGAGCAGGTTGTCCGTACCGTCCGGTTCGACCACCCGCAACTGGCCCCGGCGCACCCCCTCGGCGGCGTCGGTGACGTACGCGAGCCGTTCGCCGGCCGGGTCGGGCCGCGGGTCGATCACCGGCCCGATCGCCGCCACCTCGATCACGTCGCCGTGCACCAGGTCGGCCCGGAACAGCCGCCCGGCCAGCGCGAACGCGGCGACCCGGCCGGTCGAGTCAAGCGCGTACGAGCCGATGCCGCCGGAGCTGAGCCGCAGCCGTTCGCGCAGCGCCCGTTCACCGGGGGCGAGGCGGGCCGGCTCGGCGTCGGTGCCCAGCAGCACCGCCGGGTCCGCTACCAGTCGTTCCTCGCCGCTGTCGACGTCGAGCAGCCAGAGCGCGTCGGCCGGGTCCTCCGGTCCCGCGGAACGCAGGAAGATCACCCGGGCGCCGTCGCCCGCGACGGTGACGGCACGCGGCGCCCCGTGGCTGAACCGACGGGTACGGGCGGCCAGCTCGGGAAAGTCCACGCCTGCAGAGTAGGCGGGCGCCGGAGGTGATGTGGCCGACCTGGGCGGACGCATCACCGTCGAGCGGGCAGGACCGCCGGTTAGAGTGACGGGCGTGACGACGCTGCCCGACCGACGCCTTCTGCTGGTCCACGCGCATCCGGACGACGAGTCGATCGGGACCGGCGCGACGATGGCGCACTACGCCGCCACCGGCGCCCACGTCACGCTCGTGACCTGCACGCTCGGTGAGGAGGGCGAGATCCACGTCCCGGCGCTGGCGCAGCTCTGCGCGGCCGAGGCGGACCAGCTCGGCGGCTACCGGATCGGCGAGCTGGCGGCCGCCTGCGCCGCGCTCGGCGTGACCGACCACCGGTTCCTCGGCGGCGCGGGCCGCTACCGCGACTCCGGCATGATGGGCCTGGCCACGAACGAGCATCCGCGGGCGTTCTGGCAGGCCGACCTGGACACCGCCGCCGGCTACCTGGTGGAGGTCATCCGCGAGGTCCGCCCGCAGGTACTGGTCACGTACGACCCGGACGGCTTCTACGGCCACCCCGACCACATCCAGGCGCACCGGGTGGCGATGCGGGCGGTGGAACTGGCCGCAGCCGAGGGGATCGCACCGGCGAAGGTCTACTGGACGGCGATGCCGCGCAGCGTGCTCGACGCGGGCCTGGAGACGTTCACCGAGTCGTCGGACAATCCGTTCGCCGGCATCGAGAGCGCCGACGAGCTGCCGTTCGGCACGCCTGATGCGGAGATCGCCGCCCGGATCGACGGCACCGACCAGCACGCCGCGAAGGAGGCGGCGATGCGCGCCCACGCCACCCAGATCCCGGCGAACTCCTGGCTCTACTCGATCGCCGGCAACTTCGGCGGCGAGTTCATGGGCGTCGAGTACTTCACGCTCGCGGTCGGCGAGAAGGGGCCGGGTGCCGGCCCGTACGGCTGGGAGGACGACCTCTTCGCCGGCATCGCCCTGGACGACCCGCGGCGGTCCCCGGTCGCGGCGGCCGGTCTCCGGTGACGCTGCCGGCCGTACCCGTGTCGACAGTCCCTGAGCAGCCGCCGGCGGCCGCGACGCCGAGCCCGGCGGAGCGGGTGCTCGACCGCGCGCTGCGGGTGGCCGGCGGCGTCGTGACGGTCTGGGCCGGCGTCCTGCTGGCGCTGCTCGACCTGATCTTCGCGACGTGGGCCTGGGAGACCGTGCAGGGCCGCTCCGGCGGGCTGCGGGCGCTCCTCGGCGTCGGCCTGGTGGCCGCCGGCGTCGTCGCCGTGGTGGCGACGACGGTGCTGCTGGGCCGGTTCGCCCACCGGTCGACGGGTACGCGCTGGGCGGTGGTGCTCGGCGCGTTGCCGTGGTTCCTGGTGATCGTGGTGGGGGGTTTCCGGACCGTCGAGGGCGATCTGGCGCTCGCCGGTGACAACGTGCTCGGCCTCGCGCTGATCGTGGCCGGCGCGGTCACGTTCGCGGTGCTGGGTTTCCGGCACCTGGTGACGCCGCCCGACGCACGGTGAGGTGCTGACGCCGCACAGCTCGCGGTGGTAGACATTCCAGCCAAGAGGCCCGCCGAGGGAGCGGGCGGTACGGCGGGAGGCGTGCGATGGGTCAGCGGTGGCGTGCGGTAGGCGTGCTGGCGGCCGCGTTGTTCGGGGTGAACGTGGTGGCCCGGCTGGTCATCAGATTCGCGTTCCCGGACGACGACACCGCGTCCGGCCGCGTCTCGCTCGCCATGTTCCTGGTCATCGGGCTGATCCTGGCCGGCACCGCGTTCCGGTGGGGCGCCGACCGGCCACTGGGCCGCTGGGCCGGTGACCTGGCTGCCGCGGTCGCGGTCGCGCTGGCGCTCACCGTGTTCGTCGGTCCGCTGCTGGTCGGGGAGAACCCGTTCGGCGGCGGCGCGGGACTGTTCTTCGCCCAGATCTGGCTCTATCTCGCGGCCACCGCGGCGGGCGTCCTTGTCGGCTACCTGATCCTGACCGCGCTGGGCCGGGACTACCGGTCCCGCCAGCTCAAGCGGTACGCCGAGATGAAGCGCACCCGGCCTCGCAAGATCGTCCGGCGCTGACCGGGAGCGCCGCTCAGGCCGCCGGGGCGACCCGGGTCAGGTAGGTGTGGTGGGTGGTGAAGCCGAGCCGCCGGTAGAGCGCCACCGCCCCGGTGTTGCTCTGCTCTACCTGGAGGAACGCGTGGGTGGCGCCCTCGGCGGCGCCCCAGGCGGCCAGGGCGCGGACGACAGCGGCGGCGAGCCCTCGGCGGCGCGCCTGCGGCACCGTCTCCAGCAGGCTGACGCCGAGCCAGCGGCCCCCGCCGGTCACCGTGCCCCGCCCGACCGCGAGCAGCCGGCCGTCCTCGCGCAGCTCGGCGAAGCGGGCCCGGGGCGTCCCGGTGAGCACCTGCCGGGCGGCGTCCGGCAGCCCGCCCTTGCGGCCGGCGGCGATCGCCAGCCAGTCGTCGGCGGGCGCGTCCGTCAGCGTCACCGGCGGCATCCCGGCGGCGGCGTCGGCCGGCAGCGGGGCGTCGGCGGGTAGCGGTCCGGCGCCCGGCAGTGGGATGGCGGCCGGCCGGGGGACGGCGGGCGGCGGCACGGTCAGGGTGCGCAGCGGGACGGTCTGGACCAGCACCGGGGGCCGGGACGTCCAGCCGCGTGCGTCCAGCTCCGCGCCGACCGGGGCGGCCAGCGGCAGCGGGGTGTTCACCAGGGCGGGCCCGCCGCGCTCGGCGTACCAGCGCTGCACCGCGTCCAGCGCGGCGGGCAGCGCGCGGTCCGGGTCGCCGACGGGTAGCGCACTGTTCGCCCGCCCGGTCCAGCCGTCGGCCCAGCGCAGCCGCCAGTCGCCGAGCCGTCCGCGTACCGGCGCGGGCCACGCCTCGTCGGCGGCCAGCTCCAGCGCGACCACGGCGGCGGCGGTGGGCCGCCGGGCCGGTGGCACCCGCTTTGCCCGGTGCACCTCGGCCACCGGTACGCGCAGCGGCCCGGCGTCGGTGGACAGAGTGATGTGGGTCTCGCTCAGCTCCACGAGCTCGCCGAGCGCGTCGGAGAACAGCGTGCGGCCCTCGCGAATCCCCACAATCCGGCGGACCACGATCCGGTGTCCCACGTCCTGCTGTCGGAGCACGATCGACCCCCTCCCCGGCGAGATACTAGGCTCTTACCGTTGCGGTTGATCGCGACGAGTCTTGCGGAGGAGAAGACCGGTGACCTACATCATCGCCGAGCCGTGCGTGGATGTGCTCGACAAGGCATGCATCGAGGAGTGCCCGGTCGACTGCATCTACGAGGGCAACCGGATGCTCTACATCCACCCCGACGAGTGCGTCGACTGTGGTGCCTGTGAGCCGGTCTGCCCGGTGGAAGCGATCTTCTACGAGGACGACGTCCCGGAGCAGTGGAAGGACTACACCGGGGCCAACTACGAGTTCTTCGAGGACCTGGGCTCGCCCGGGGGCGCCTCGAAGATCGGCAAGGTGGAGAAGGACGCCACCTTCGTCGCCGCGCAGCCGCCGCGCGGCGAGGGCCACTGAACCGGCGCTCGCCGGTTTCGGCACGGCTGCCCGACTTCACCTGGGACACCCTGGACGCCGCGGCCGCCACGGCCGCGGCGCACCCGGGCGGTCTCATCAACCTGTCGATGGGCACGCCGGTCGACCCGGTGCCGGAGCTGATCCGCCGGGCCCTGGCCGACGCGTCGAACGCGCCGGGCTACCCGCTGACCGCCGGTACGCCCGCCCTGCGGGACGCGATCGCGGCGTGGGTCGCGCGGGCCTGCGGCGCGGGCGTCGACGGCCTGGGTGTGCTGCCGACGATCGGCTCCAAGGAGCTGGTGGCCTGGCTGCCCACGCTGCTCGGGCTCGGCCCCGGTGACGTGGTGGTGGTGCCGTCGGTGGCCTACCCGACCTACGAGGACGGGGCCCGGCTGGCCGGCGCGACGACGGTACGCACCGACTCGCTGACCGCGCTGGGCCCGGATCCCCGGGTCCGACTGGTCTGGGTCAACTCGCCCGGTAACCCGACCGGCCGGGTGTTGCCCGCCGCCCACCTGCGCAAGGTGGTCGAGTGGGCGCGCGAGCGGGGCGCGGTGGTCGCCAGCGACGAGTGCTACCTGCCGCTGGGCTGGGACGCCGAGCCCGTCTCGGTGCTCTCGCCCGAGGTGTGCGGCGGCTCGTACGACGGCGTGCTGGCGGTGCACTCGCTGTCCAAGCGCTCCAACCTGGCCGGCTACCGGGCCGGGTTCGTCGCCGGTGACCCGGCGCTGGTGGCCGAGCTGCTCAAGATCCGCAAGCACGCGGGTCTGATCGTGCCGGCGCCGGTGCAGGCCGCGATGGTGGCCGCGCTCGGCGACCAGGAGCACGCCGACGCCCAGCGGGAGCGCTACCGCGTCCGGCGGGAGAAGCTGCGCGCGGCGTTCACCGCCGCCGGCTTCACCGTCGAGCACTCGGAGGCCGGGCTCTACCTCTGGCTCACCCGGGACGAGGACTGCTGGAAGACAGTGGACTGGCTGGCCCGCCGGGGCATCCTGGTGGCCGCCGGTGTCTTCTACGGCCCGGCCGGCGCCCGGCACGTCCGGGCGGCCCTCACCGAGTCCGACGAGCACGTGGACGCGGTGGCCGGGCGGCTCGCCGGGGCCTGACGTGGCGGGCGGGCTGGCGCGGGCGGCGGTGGTGGGCACCGGGCTGATCGGCGGTTCGGTGCTGCTGCGGCTGCGCGACGCCGGGCTCGACGTCGCCGGCTGGGATCCCGATCCGGCGGCCCGCCGGCAGGTACGCGACCTGGGCGTCGACGCGCCCGGCACGCTCGAGGAGGCGGTCACCGGCCGGGACGTGGTGTTCCTCTGCGGCCCGCTGCCCACGCTGCCGGCGACACTGGCCCGGGTCGCCGCCGTGACCGACGACGACTGCGTACTCACCGACGTGGGCAGCGTCAAGGCCGAGGTGAGCACCGCCGCCACCGTGCAGGGGCTCGGGCACCGGGTCGTGCCGGGGCACCCGATGGCCGGCGCGGACCGGGCCGGAGTGGCCGCGGCCGGCCCGGACCTGCTCGACGGCGCCGCCTGGGTGCTCTGCCCGGGGCCGACCGGCCTGGGCGCGTTCCGGCGGCTGGCGGTGCTGCTGGTGGACGTCTTCCACGCCCGGGTGGTGCCGATGTCCGCCCCGGAACACGACGGCGCCGCCGCGCTCGCCTCGCACGTACCGCACGTGCTGGCGGGAGCGCTGGCCGGCACCGTGCACCGGTCGGCGTTGCGGGACGCGGTGCTGACGCTCGCCGCCGGCAGCTTCTCCGACGGCACCCGGGTAGCCGGCGGGCCGCCCGAACGGACCGCGAACATGCTGCTCGGCAACCGGGACCGCGTCCTCGCCGAACTGGACGCGCTCGGCGCGTTCCTGAGCGAGCTGACCGAGGCGCTGCGCGGTGGCGACGCCGGTGCGCTGGCGGACCGGTTCGCCGAGGGGCGGGACGTCCGCGCGACGCTGCGGGCGCGTACGTTCAGCACGCACCGGCGGGAGTTCCCGGCCGCCGCCGACCACGCGGGCGAGCTGGCGTACCTGCGGGAGCTGGGCGCGGCGGGCGGTCACCTGAGCGGGGTACGGGAGACGGCCGGCGCGGTCACCTACATGGGGCACCTGCCGGCCACCCCGCCGTTAGGCTGAGCGGCATGGCTGACGCACCGGTCGTGGCGGTACGCGGTGAGGCGTACCGGGAGGTGGCTCCCGAGCTGGCCCGGTTCACGGTGACGGCGGTGGCGCGCGACCGGGACCGGGAGACCACGCTGACCCGGCTGGCCGAACGGGCCGCCGCGGTGCGCGCGCTGCTCGACGCCGCCGAGCCGGCTGTGGAGCGCCGGGAGACCGGCCAGGTCCACGTCTGGCCGGTGACGAAGCGTTCCGGCGAGCGGGTGGTGGCCTACCAGGGCAGCGTGAGCACCACCGTCACGACCACCGACTTCACCGCGCTCGGCGAGCTGATGCTCCGCCTGGCCGACCAGGAGCAGGTCGAGGTGGCCGGGCCGGTGTGGTCGCTGCGTCCGGACAGCCCGGCCTACCGGGAGGCGCGGCAGGCCGCCATCGCCGACGCGCTGGTCCGGGCCCGGGAGTACGCCGAGGCGCTCGGCGCCCGGGTGATCGCGTTGCGCGAGCTGTCCGACACCGGGATGAGCGCCGCCCCGCCGATGATGATGGTCGGGGCGGCGTACTCGCGCTCCGGCGAGCCGGAGCGCGAACTGGAACTGGACCCGGCGCCGCAGCCGGTGCAGGCGGCGGTCGAGGCGCGGTTCACCATCAGCGAGCCGGTGCTGGGCTGATGCCGCCCGCGGAGGTGCTCGGGCTCGACGACCTGGTCGCCCGGGCGCGCACGCTGGCCGAGGCCGGCCCGCGTCAGCTGCTCGGCATCGCCGGCGCGCCCGGTGCGGGCAAGTCCACCCTGGCGGAACGGATCGTGGCCGCGCTCGGCCCGGTCGCCCGGCTGGTCCCGATGGACGGCTTCCACCTGGCCGGATCGGCGCTGGAACGGCTCGGCCGGGCCGGGCGCAAGGGCGCGCCGGACACGTTCGACGTCAACGGTTTCGTCTCCGTGCTGCGCCGGTTGCGCCGGCTGGAACCGACGTCGGTGTGGGTGCCGGAGTTCCGCCGCGACCTGGAGGAGCCGGTCGCCGGGGCGATCGAGGTGCCGCCCGAGGTGCGCCTGGTGGTCACCGAGGGCAACTACCTGCTGCTGCGGGACGACCCGTGGGAGGAGGTGCGCACCCTCGTACACCAGATCTGGTTCCTGGACCTGGACGCGGAGCTGCGGCTGCGCCGGCTCACCGCGCGCCACGAGGCGTACGGGAAGTCGCCGGCGCAGGCCCGCGCCTGGGCGCTCGGCAGCGACGAGGAGAACGCCCGGCGGGTGTCCGGCACGGCCGAGCACGCCGACCTGGTGGTACGCCTGGCCGAACCGCCGCAGGCGTGACGCCGGGCGAGGTCAGCCGGTCCGCTGGCGCGGCGACGGCACGGTGCGGCGCAGCAGCCGCGCCACCACCGCCCGTTCGCGGGTGAACTCCACCGCCTCCGGGTAGCCGCTGTGGCTGCGGATGGGCGGGTCGGCCACCTCGCCGCCGGACGGGTGCAGCGCCTCCGGGTCGGCCACCGGCACGTCCCGCTGACCGGCGCTGACCTGCCAGCCCAGCGGGTCGGTGTCCCGCCAGAAATTCGTCCAGGCCACGTGCCCCCCGGGCCAGGTGAGCGCGCCGGCCAGCGCCCGCAGCCGTTCCGGCCCGAAGTAGGACGGGAAGACCCGCCCGTAGAGCCGGGTGAGCTGGCAGCCGTAGGAGAAGAACCAGGTCCGCCGCCGCCACCGGCGGGGCAGTTGCAGCAGTACCGCGGCGCAGATGACGGTGCCCTGGCTGTGCCCGGAGAGGATGACGCCGTCCATCCGGTCGCCGTGGTGCGGCGGCAGCGCCAGCAGGCCCGCCACCCGGGTCTGGAGTTCCGGTACGGCGCGTTCGGCGTAGCTGGGCGGCGCGAGCGGATGCGCGGCCCGGGGCCAGAACGTGCACACGTCCCAGATCACGCCGACCGAGCGGCGTACCGAGTCGGTGCGGTAGACGAGCAGCCCGAGCGCCGCCATCACCACCGGCAGCCAGCCGAGGAGCGCGTCGCCGCGCTCGGCGGTCCAGTGGATGGCGGTCTGCCAGCCGGACGGGGACAGCGGGCTGGGCCGCTCGCCGGACAGGGCGGCGGCGCAGCAGAGGGTGACCAGGACGGCGCAGAACGCGGCATAGCAGCCCAGCAGCCGTACCGCGTGCTCGCCGATCAGCCGGTGCAGCGCCCGGTAGGTGCTGACGTCGCGGCAGCGCCGCAGGTCGTGTGCGGACAGGCCGGGGGTGGCGGCCAGCCGGGCGTACTCCACCCGGCGCAGCCGGTGCAGCAGGACGACGGCTCGGATCAGCAGTCCGATCAGCGCGGCCAGGCCGATCGCGCAGGCCAGCCCGGCCCAGAAGACGGCCAGCGGCGGCACGACCCGGCTCAGGCCGCTCGGCTCGGCCGACGCGTCGAGCCGGTCGCTGACCCAGTAGAGCAGCCCGGCGCAGTACGCCACCGCCATCATCCAGCCGAACCCGGCGATGACGGCCGGGGCGCAGCCGCGCCAGGCGAGATCGGTGTACGCGCCGAGCGGCTGGGTCGGCACCGCCGGTCGCAGGCGGGGCAGGAACAGTCCGGCGGCGGCCAGCGCGACGGCCGGAGCGACGAGAATCCAGGTGCGCAACTCGCCCGGCGCGGCGGGCAGCACGGGCAGCCCGCGTTCGATCCAGGTCGCGCCGACCGGCAGCAGCACCATCCCGGCGACGGGGCCGATCAGCGCCCGGCGGCCGGAGCGGTTCGCCGCGGCGATGGCGAGCAGCAACAGCACCTGGTACGCGAGCAGCCACGCGACAGCCGTGTCGTACCCGGGCAGGGACCTGTCGGTGCGGCAGCCGGCGGTGACCGGCTGCGCCGTGCACCCGTCCGGCGGCCGGTACGCCGACAGCGGCTGCCCGGCCGCCCCGTCGGGGAGCAGCAGCAGGGTGAACGCCCCGATCAGTCCGAGCGCGGTGAGCGCCACGACCGCCGCGCTCCACCGGCCGAGCGGGGTGGCGCCCTGCCGCCGGCTCAGCCACGGCCGGGCGACAGCGACCACGGCGATCACCACCACGGCGGCGAGCAGCGCCACTGTGGGCCAGGCGACGGCGGCCCGTACACCTCGCGGCGGGTCCATGATCATCACTGCGGCGACCGGTACGGCGGCGGCGCTGACCGCCCCGGTGCACAGGTGCAGCACGGCGGCCCGGCGCAGTTGCCCCTCCCCGTTCCAGAACGTCGGATCCTGGAGCGGGTTCCGTGGGGGTTCACGCGGGTCCGGCCGTCCGTCCGGCTCGCCGTCCTCCCGGGCCGGCGCGTGGTGGTGCGGGTCTGCGGGCATCTGCGCCTCGTACTGGTAGGTGCGGAAGGCGACGAGCCCGATCCCGGCCAGCACGAGCAGTGGCAGCAGCAGCCCGAGCGCGAGCGTCCGGGTGCCCTCGCGCCACCAGGGGTCGCCGAGGAACTCCCACGGCCCGGGAATCTTGCCGAGGCAGTCCGCCTCGGCGCACTGCCAGGCGATGAGGTCCACGCCCACGCCGGTCACCGTGACGACGAGCGTGCAGGTCAGGCTCAGGCAGAACAGGCGGATGAGCCAGGCCGTGATGCCGGACCGGCTGGCCCAGCGTTCCTGGTCCGGGTCGGGCGGGATGCCGGCGCGGGCGTGCAGCGCGACGTTCGCCAGCGCGAAAGGGAGCATCAGCGTCCACAGCGCCCGTTCCACGTCCCGCCGGGTCCGCGCGCCGGAGGTCAACTGCCCCCAGCTGTACGCCTCGACGGTGATCGGGTCGTCCCGGCCCGCCGTGCTGGACCGGTAGAAGCCGGTGGTCTGACCGCCGGCGACAAGTGTTGGTTGCGCACCGTCACCGTTGGCGCCGGCGGTCAGGCCGAGCAGCTGATCCGGCGGGGTGTTGGAGACCCCGTGCACCCGCAGTTCGAGAACCCGTTCCATTGTGCCTCCCGGTAAACGTGCTACTACCCAGAGTGCGCGACGGGCCGGGAATCCGCATCCGCTGGAACGGCTGTTTCCGCAGCTCAGGATGGCTGGTCGAGGCTCCTGATCGGGCGGGCGGGGTTACCCACCGCCACCACGTTCGCCGACAGGTCGCGCGTCACCACCGCGCCGGCGCCGACCACCGTGTTCTCGCCGATGGTCACTCCGGCTAGCACGATCACACCGCCACCGAGCCAGACGTTGTCACCGATGGTGATCGGTTTCGCGGACTCCCACTTGGCCCGGCGTGCCTCCGGTTCCACCGGGTGGGTGGCGGTGAGCAGTTGCACGTTCGGTCCGATCTGGACGTCGGCGCCGATGGTGATGCGGGCGACGTCGAGGAACACCGCGTTGAAGTTGACGAACGTACGCGCGCCGATGTGCGTCTGGTGTCCGTAGTCGCAGTACAGCGGCGGCCGGACCCAGGCGTCCTCGCCGAGCGAGCCGAGCAGTTCGCGCAGCGCGGCGAGGCGGCCCGCCGGATCGTCGGCGGAGCTGCGGTTGAAGCGTTCGCTGAGTAGGGCCGCCCGCTCCAGGTCGGCGATGATCGCGGGATCGTCGGCGATGTACTGCTCGCCGGCCAGCATCCGGTCCTTCATGGAGGTCATCGTCCGATCGTCCCGGCCCGTTCCGGTGGGTGGTGGCGGTTCCGTCGGATCGGCGACTTTCCGATGCATACGCGGTATGCAATCCTGATACCCGCGTCGATGTGTCTCTCATCGATGAAACGTTCGACGAAGGAGGAAGGTTGCTCCGGAACCGCAGAAAGCTGACGGCGTTCGGCCTCGGCCTGACGCTGGCGCTCGGCCTGCCGGTGCCCGCGCTGGCCGCCGCGCCGACGGCGCCGACCGGCCCGTCCGCCCGTACCGGGCCGTCCACCCCGGCCGGCGTCCCACCGGTCACCGTCACCCTGATCACCGGCGACCGGGTCACCGTCGCCTCGGGCGGCCGTGCCGCGGTACGCCCCGGCGCCGGCCGCGCCGGCATCCAGTTCCTGGTCGGACAGGAGCGCGACCGGCTCACCGTGATGCCGCAGGACGCGCTCCCGCTGGTCCGCGCCGGCAAGCTCGACCGGCGCCTGTTCGACGTGAGCGGGCTGATCGAGGCCGGGTACGACGACGCGCGGCGCGGCAGCGTACCGCTGCTCGTGACGTACCGGCCGGGGACGGCCCGGCGGACGGCGGCCCCGCTCGCCGGCGCGCGGGTGACCCGCGACCTGCCGGCGATCGCCGGCGCGGCGGTCGTCGCCGACAAGGATGACACCGGGGCGCTCTGGAAGGCGGTGAGCGCCGACCGCTCCGGTGCCCGGCTCGACGCGGCGGGGGGTGTCGACCGGATCTGGCTGGACGGCCGGCGGCGGCTGACACTCGACCACAGCGTGCCGCAGATCGGCGCGCCGACCGCGTGGGCGGCCGGCTATACCGGTAAGGGCGTGCGGGTCGCGGTGCTCGACACCGGCGTCGACCTCAGCCACCCGGACCTGGCCGGCAAAGTCGCCGAGTCGCGCAACTTCACCGAGGAGGCGGACCCGGACGACATCGTCGGGCACGGCACGCACGTGGCCTCCACCATCGCCGGCAGCGGCGCCGCCTCGGGCGGGAAGTACCGGGGTGTGGCGCCCGACGCCACGCTGCTGTCCGGGAAGGTCTGCGAGGTCTACGGCTGCACCGAGTCGGCCATCCTGGCCGGCATGCAGTGGGCCGCTGCCGAACAGCACGCCACAGTGGTCAACATGAGCCTCAGCGGCGGCGACACCCCGGAGGTGGACCCGCTGGAGGAGGCGGTCGGAACGCTCACCGAGCAGCACGGGACGCTGTTCGTGATCTCCGCCGGCAACGACGGCGCCGACGGCTCGGTCGGCTCGCCGGCCACCGCCGACGCCGCGCTCGCGGTCGGCGCGGTCGACCGGGACGACGCGCTCGCCGACTTCTCCAGCCGCGGTCCCCGGGTCGGCGACGGGGCGATCAAGCCGGACGTCACCGCGCCGGGTGTGGAGATCGTGGCCGCGCGGGCCGCGCACGGCCAGATCGGCGACCCGGTGGGGGACCGGTACGCCTCGCTGTCCGGCACGTCGATGGCCGCCCCGCACGTGGCCGGCGCGGTCGCGCTGCTCGCCCAGCAGCACCCCGGCTGGACGCCCGAGCGCTACAAGGCGACGCTGATGGCCTCGGCGAAGCCGCACCCGGACCAGACCGCGTTCCAGCAGGGCGCGGGCCGGGTCGACGTCGCCCGCGCGATCACCCAGCAGGTGACGAGCGAACCGGCGTCCGTCTCGTTCGGCGTGGCGGCCTGGCCGCACACCGACGACAAGCCGGTCAGCCGGACGGTCACCTACCGCAACAGCGGGACCGCCCCGCTCACGCTCGACCTGAGCACGCAGTTCACCGGACCGGGCGGGCGGACCGCGCCGGCCGGCATGCTGACCCTCAGCACCTCCCGGCTCACCGTTCCGGCGGGCGGCAGCGCCCAGGTGACGGTGGTGATCGACACCCGGCTCGGTGGCGCCGACGGCTACTGGACCGGCCGCCTGCTCGCCCGCGCCGGCGACACGGTGGCGGTGACCCCGCTCGCGGTCGACCGCGAGGTGGAGAGCTACGACCTGACCGTGACCCACCGCAACCGCTCCGGTGCCCTGACCGACGGCTACTACACCGTTCTGCTCGGGCTCGACGACGGCGGCTACCGGGACGTCTACGGCGCCGGCGGCGAGACCCGGATCCGGGTGCCGAAGGGCCGGTACGGCGTACAGAGCCTGATCTTCGTCGACGGTGACCAGGGCTGGTCGGAGGTCTCCTTCCTCGCCCAGCCGGAACTGGTGGTGGCCGGGAACCAGCGGCTCACGCTGGACGCCCGGCGGGCGAAGCCGATCCGCACCACGGTGCCGCAGCGAGGCGCGGCACCACTGCTGATCGACCTCACCGCGGCCTGGGGATTCGGCGACTACTACAACAGCTTCGGGCTGTGGACCGATCGGTTCGAGGGCCTGTACTCGGCCCAGATCGGCCGCACCGTCTCCGACGAGGTCTTCGTCGGCGCGCTCGCCAGCCAGTGGGCCGAGCCGACCGCGCCCGAACGCAGCCCGTACTTCTACGGCCTGAACGACCTGTTCCCGGGCCGGTTCCCGACCGGCTTCGTCCGGCACTACCGGCCGGCCGACCTGGCCACCGTCACGAACCGGTTCGCCGCCGGCTACGCCGGGATGGAGAACGAACTGGTCGTCTACGCGGAGCGCGACTACAACATGGGCGGCTCGGCGATCGTCCTGCCCGTGCAGGTGCCGGGCAGGCGGATCGACCACCTCAGCGTCACCCGCACCCGCTGGAGCGCCGAACTGGCCTTCGGTGAGCGGTCCGAGGAGGGCTGGCTGGAGCCGCGGGCGGCGCTGGAACGAGTGCCGACCCGCTACCGGGCCGGGCACAGCTACCGCGACGAGTGGAACAAGGCCCCGTTCGGCCCGTCGTTCCCGCAGCCGCAGTGGCCGGAACAGGGCATCACGCGGACCGGCGACACCCTCATCGTCTCGCTGCCGGTGCACAGCGACGCGGCCGGGCACCCGGGCGGCTCGCTCAACGACACCGAGCACACCCGGCTCTACCGCAACGGCAAGCTGGTCGACGAGTCGCCCTACCCGGGGTACGGCGAGTTCACCGTGCCGCCGGGAACGGCGAACTACCGGCTGGAGACCGTGGCGAAGCGCGACTTCACCGACCTGAGCACCGAGGTTTCGGCGAGCTGGACGTTCCGCTCCAAGCGGGTGCCGGGTGACGTGCCGGCCCGGCTGCCGGCCATGGCGGTCCGGTTCACCCCGCCGCTGGCGGTGGACAGCTCCGCCCCGGCGGGCCGGACGTTCACCGTGCCGGTGACCGTGCAACGTCAGCCCGGCGCGCCGTCCGGCCGGGTCGTGGCGCTCACCGTCGACGTCTCCTACGACGGTGGGAAGACCTGGCAGAAGGCGGCGCTGAAGAAGCAGGGCGGGGCGTGGACGGCCACCGTCCGGCACCCGGCCGGCCCGGGGTACGCGTCGCTGCGGGCCACCGCCCGTGACGACGCCGGCAACACCGTGACCCAGCGGATCATCCAGGCGTACCGCCTGCGGTGAGCCGGCCGTCCGGGTCCGCGCGGCGGTCGCCGTCGCGGACCCGGACGGGGGTACGGCTCAGTCGTTGGCGTGCAGCGCGGCGTTGAGCGTGATGCCCTGGCCGGTGCGGGGCTTCGCCTCCAGCGCGCCGGTCACCGAGTTGCGCCAGAACAGCAGCCCGTCGACGCCGGACAGCTCGCGGGCCTTGACCGTCCGGCCGTCCGGCAGGGTGATCTTCGAGGCGGCGGTGATGTAGCAGCCGGCCTCCACCACGCAGTCGTCGCCGAGCGTGATGCCGACACCGGCGTTCGCGCCGACCAGGCTCCGCTCACCGATGCGCACCTTCTCCGTGCCGCCGCCGGAGAGCGTGCCCATGATCGAGGCGCCGCCGCCGATGTCGGAGCCGTCGCCGACCACCACGCCCTGCACGATCCGGCCCTCGACCATCGAGGTGCCCAGCGTGCCCGCGTTGAAGTTGACGAAGCCCTCGTGCATCACAGTGGTGCCGGAGGACAGGTACGCGCCCAGCCGGACCCGGTCCGCGTCGGCGATCCGCACCCCGGACGGCACCACGTAGTCGGTCATCCGGGGGAACTTGTCCACCCCGTACACGGACAGGTGGCGGCCGGCGGCCCGCTCGATGACACGCAGCTCGTCCACCCGCTCCGGCGGGCACGGCCCGGCCGACGTCCAGGCCACGTTCGCCAGCTTGCCGAAGATGCCGTCGAGGTTCAGCTCGTTCGGCCGCACCAGGCGGTGGGAGAGCAGGTGCAACCGCAGGTACGCGTCGGCGGCGTCCTTGATCGGGTCGTCCAGCGAGCCGATCAGCGTGGTCACCTCGACAGTGCGCAACCCGGGCAGCGTCCGCTCGCCGATCGCACCCGGCGGCAGGTCGAGCACGTCGGCCCGGTCCTCGCCGGGCACCAGCGGCAGCTCGCCCAGGCCCAGCTTGCCGGTCGGGTACCAGGTGTCGAGCACCTGGTCCTGTGCGGTGACGGTGGCCAGGCCGATACCCCAGGCGGATGGTGCGGACGTCACGGTGACACCTCTCTGCTCCGGCGGCGGCGTCCGCCGCTGCTCGCGGCCGGGGGCGCGGCACGTGTCCCTCGCGCCCACCGAGGATGACGGTACCGTGCGAGACATGCAGAACCCGTTGACCCCCGAGGTCCTGGCCGATCCGGTGGCGCTCACCCGCGCCCTGGTCGACATCGAGTCGGTATCCCTCAACGAGAAGGCCATCGCCGACTGCGTCGAGGAGGTGCTGCGCGGTGTGCCGCACCTGACCACCTACCGGCACTCGAACACCGTGATGGCCCGTACCGACCTGGGCCGGGCACAGCGCGTGGTGCTCGCCGGCCACCTGGACACCGTTCCGCTCAACGGCAACTTCCCCTCGACCATGCGCGGCGACCTGATGTACGGCTGCGGCACCTCCGACATGAAGTCCGGCGTCGCGTTCGCGCTGCACCTGGCGGTGACGCTGCCCGACCCGCGCTACGACGTCACGTACTTCTTCTACGAGGCCGAGGAGATCGAGTCGAAGTACAACGGCCTCACCCTGGTCGCGCAGAGCCACCCGGAGTGGCTGGAGGCCGACTTCGCGGTGCTGCTGGAGCCGACGTACGGGATCGTCGAGGCGGGCTGCCAGGGCACCATGCGGGCGGTGGTCACCACGCACGGCGAGCGGGCCCACGCGGCGCGCTCCTGGCACGGGGTGAACGCCATCCACGGCGCGAGCGAGGTGCTGCGGCGGCTGACCACGTACGAGGCCCGCCGGGTGACGATCGAGGGCTGCGACTACCGCGAGGGTCTCAACGCGGTGCGGATCACCGGCGGGGTGGCCGGCAACGTCATCCCCGACCGCTGCGAGATCGAGATCAACTACCGGTACGCGCCGGACCGCGACCCGGCGGGCGCCGAGGCGCACCTGCGCGAGGTCTTCGCCGGCTTCGAGCTGGAGGTCACCGACGCGGCGGCCGGCGCGCCGCCCGGGCTGGAGAGCCCGGCGGCGCAGGAGTTCCTGGCGGCGGTCGGTGCCGCGCCGATCGGCAAGCTGGGCTGGACGGACGTGGCGCGGTTCGCGGCCATGGGCATTCCCGCGCTGAACTTCGGCCCCGGCGACCCGAACCTGGCGCACCACAAGGACGAGCACGTCGAGCTGACCAAGATCCGGGACGGCGCGGCGACGCTGCACCGCTGGCTGGCCCCGGCCTGACGCGCGGCGATACCGGGGCCCGCGCCCGCCGCGCGGGCCCCGGTGATCGTCAGACGGTCGTCGTCAGGGGTGCTTCCGCCTCGCCGGTCTCGCCGGTCAGGTCGGACCGGTGGGTCTCCATCATCCGGGCGCGGCGGCGCTCGGCCACCACGTCACGGATCCGCCGCTGCATCTGACGGCGGATCCGGATCATCTCGCTGTTACTGATCAACGCTGGCTCCTCCCCCGAAGGCGCGTCGCCCGGGGTATACCGGGTATGTGAATAGTAAGACGTACGTGCGACCGAATTAGTTGCCCGGATCCCAAAGATTTCTCCGGCTCCCGGGCCTGCGCGCCGCGCCGGAGCCCCTCTACTACGGTGAGCCCATGGGCGAGAGCAGGGGAATGTCGGCCGGGCACGGCCAGCGGGAGGAGCGGAACCGGGGAGAACGGCACCGTGGCGCGGTGACGCTGCGCAACCGGGCGATTCCTACGAGTACGGCCGACCAGCGGCTGCTCGACTCCCGGGGACGCAGCGACTGGAAGACCAAGGACGCCTGGCGCGCGCTGCGGATCCTCTCCGAGTTCGTCGAGGGCTTCGACACCCTCGCCGACCTGCCCCCGGCGGTCAGCGTCTTCGGCTCCGCCCGCAGCAAGCCGGACAGCCCCGAGTGCCGGATGGCCGAGGAGCTGGGCGGTGCCCTCGCCCGGGCCGGGTACGCGGTGATCACCGGCGGCGGTCCCGGCGTGATGGAGGCCGCCAACCGGGGCGCCGGTGAGGCCGGCGGCCTCTCCGTCGGGCTCGGCATCGAGCTGCCGTTCGAGCAGGGCCTCAACGACTGGGTCGACCTGGCCATCGACTTCCGCTACTTCTTCGCCCGCAAGACCATGTTCGTCAAGTACGCCCAGGCGTTCGTGGTGCTCCCCGGCGGCTTCGGCACCCTGGACGAGCTGTTCGAGGCGCTCACCCTGGTGCAGACCGGCAAGGTGACCCGCTTCCCGGTCGTGCTGATGGGCACCGACTACTGGCGCGGGCTGCTCGACTGGCTGCGCGGCACCATGGCCGCCGAGGGCAAGATCGGCCCGTCCGACCTCGACCTGATCCGCCTCACCGACGACGTCAACGAGGCGGTCCGGCACATCGTGGAGGCCGAGGCCGTGCTCTCCGCCGAGCAGGAGGCGGTCCGCGAGGAGGCGGTCGCCCGGGTGGCCGCCGACCAGCGCGCCGCCGCCGAGGCCGCCCCCGAGGGCCCGGCGGGACGGAGCTGACCGTGGCCAACGTCTGTGTCTTCTGCGCGTCCTCCCGTACCCTCGACGCCCGCTGGCTGGCGCTCGCCACCGAGACCGGTGCGGAACTGGCCCGGCGCGGCCACACGCTGGTCAGCGGCGGCGGCTGCGTCGGGATGATGGGCGCCGTGGTGCAGGGCGCGCGGGCGGCCGGCGGTCGCACCGTCGGCGTCATCCCGCAGTCCCTGGTCGACCTGGAGGTCGCCGACCTGGACTCCGACGAGTTGCTGGTGACCGACAGCCTGGCCAGCCGCAAGACGCTGATGGACGAGAAGTCCGACGCGTTCGTGGCGCTGCCCGGCGGCCTCGGCACGCTCGACGAGCTGTTCGAGGTCTGGACGACAGCCACCCTGGCCCTGCACGCCAAGCCGATGGTGATCGTCGACGTGGACGGCTTCTACCGGCCGCTGCTCGACTGGATCCGCGGGCTCGGCGAGCAGCGGTTCCTCAAGCCGGCCGCGCTGGACCTGCTGCTGGTGGCCGACAGCGTCCCCGCCGCCCTGGACCTGATGGACACCCGCCTGACCTGACCCCGCCCGCCCGGTCGGCCCGTCCTTGTTCACCACCGTTTCGGCGGGCTTGATCGACACCATTTCGGGGAGGTGGTGGTGTCCGGGCGTGTGTGATGTGGCCATTTGCCCGAGGTGGTGTTGATCTAGGGGTGGGATGCCGCCACTTCGCCGAAGTGGCGTGAACGCCTGAGAGACGGGTGTGTGGCAGAGCTGGGCAGTGGTGCACGCTGCGGGCAGGTGAGCTGGTGACGGGCGGGACGGCGGTCGGTTTCCGGGTGTCGTACCGGCGTGGTGGGATGTCGGTGATGCAGGCGTACCGGTTGGTGCGCCGGCCCGGCGGCGCGGAGGCGGGGGTCACCCACGACGCCGGGGCGGGGCAGGGGGTGGGTCGGCCCGGTGGGCCGGCTGATGCGGAGCCGCGATCCGGGGGGTCGGCGGGCGATGCCGCACACCCGGAGCCCATCACGCCGCCCGCCTCCGCCGACGCCACGACTCCCGCGACACCCGGCACCGGCACACGCGGAGCTGCCTCACCCGCCACCACGCCGGATGCGGGGGGCGAAGAGGCGCGGACTGGCGACGAGACCCGGGAGACCGGGGCCGGGCAGGGCCTGAGCCGTGTGCGTGCGGTGGACCCGGTGCAGGCCGAAGTGGTCGCGCACACCGATGGGCCGATGCTCGTCGTGGGCGGTCCCGGCACCGGCAAGACGACGACGCTCGTCGAGGCGGTCGCCGCCCGGGTGGCCGAGGGCGTCGACCCGGAGCGGATCCTCGTGCTCACCTTCGGCCGGCGCGGCGCCACCGAGCTGCGCCACCGGATCGAGGCGCGGATCGCCGGCGACGGACACCGGGTCGTCCGCGAGCCGCTGGTGCGTACGTTCCCGGCGTACGCCTTCGGGCTGCTGCGCCGCGCGGCGGCCGAACGCGGCGAGCCCTCGCCCCGGCTGCTCACCGGCCCCGAGCAGGATCTGATCATCCGCGAGCTGCTCGACGTGGTGGGGGAGGAACCAGGCGACGACCCGGTCGGCTGGCCGGAGGATCTGCGCCCCGCGCTGCGTACCCGGGCGTTCGCCCAGCAGCTCCGCGACCTGCTGATGCGTGCCGCGGAGCGCGGCGTCGGGCCGGTCGAGCTGGCCCGGCTGGGCGAGAAGCTGGGCCGCGCCGACTGGCCGGCCGCCGCGCGCTTCCTGCGGGAGTACGTCGCCGTGCTCGCCCTGCGCGACGTGAGCAACCGGGGCTCGGTGGCGTACGACCCGGCGGAGCTGGTGCGCGCCGCCACCGGCATGCTGCTCGACGATCCGGAGCTGCTCGCCGCCGAGCGCCGTCGCCTGGCCCACGTGTACGTCGACGAGCTGGCCGACACCGACCCGGCCCAGCTCGACCTGCTCGCCGTGGTGGCCGGAGGTGGGCGGTCCCTTGTCGCGTTCGCCGACCCGGACTCGTCCACGTACGCGTTCCGCGGCGCCGACCCGGCGGGCGTCACCACGTTCCCGCACCGCTTCCGCACCGCCTCCGGTGCGCCGGCGGCTCAGGTCACGATGACCACCTCGTACCGGGCCGGGCCGGAACTGCTCGCGGCGACCGCCCGGCTGGCCCGGCGGCTGCGCGGCCCGGCGGCGCACCGGCGGCTGCGCCCGCTTCCCGGCGCGCCCGCGGGAACTGTCGAGGTACGCACGTTCCGGTCCGCCACCAGCGAGTCGGCCTGGCTGGCGCACGCGTTGCGCGAGGCGCACCTGCTCGACGGCGTGCCGTGGTCCCGGATGGCGGTGCTGGTCCGCTCCACCGGCCGGCAACTGCCGTCGCTGCGGCGCGCGCTGCACACCGCGGGCGTGCCGACCGTCGTACACGGCGAGGATCTGCCGCTGCACCTCCAGCCGGCGGTCGCGCCGCTGCTGCTCCTGCTGCGCTGCGCGCTCGAACCCGACCGGCTGGACGAGGAGGCGGCGGTCGCGCTGCTGCACTCGCCGCTGGGCGGCGCCGACCCGCTGGCCGAACGGCGGCTGCGCCAGGGGCTGCGGGCGCTGGCGCTGGCCGGCGGCGACCGCCGTCCGTCCGGGGAACTGCTGGTCGAGGCGCTGCGCGAACCGGCGGAACTGGCCGCCATCGAGCGCCGCTGGGCGGCGCCCGCACAGGCCGTGGCGCACCTGCTCGCGACCGCCCGGGAGACGGCCGGCCGGCCCGGCGCCACAGTCGAGGACGTGCTCTGGGCGGTGTGGCGGGAGAGCGGGCTGGCCGAACGCTGGGCCGGGGCGATCACCAGGGGGCGGGCGGCCACCGGCGAGCACGAGACCGCCCAGCGCTGGCGGGCCGAGGCCGCCGACCGTGACCTGGACGCCGTACTCGTCCTCTTCGACGCGGCGGCCCGGTTCACCGACCGGTTGCCGGGCGCGCGTACCGAGGTGTTCCTCGACCACGTGCTCGGGCAGGAGTTGCCCGCCGACACGCTCGCCGCCGCCGCCGACCGGGGCGACGCGGTACGCCTGCTCACCGCGCACGCCGCCAAGGGGCTGGAGTGGGATCTGGTCGCGGTGGCCGGGGTGCAGGAGGGCGTCTGGCCGGACCTGCGCCTGCGCGGCAGCCTGCTCGGCTCGGAGCGGCTCGTCGACGTGCTCGCCGGTCGCGCGGACGGTGCCGGGCTGCGGGCCAGCCTGGTCGGGCAGACGTCCGCGCTGCTGGACGAGGAGCGACGGCTGTTCCACGTGGCGATCAGCCGGGCCCGGCGGCGGCTGCTGGTCACCGCTGTCGCATCGGCCGCTGTGGGCGGGGACGACCACGAGGAGCAGCCGAGCCGCTTCCTGCACGAGCTGGCCGCCGCCGACCCACCCGCCACCGGCGGAACCGGCCCGGCCCCGACCGGCCCGAACCCGACGGGCCCGGCTCCGACCGGCCCGGCCCTGACCGGGAACGGCCCGACAGGTACGGCCACGCGCGGGGGCACCCCGGACGGGCCGGTGCCGCACGGGGACGAGTATCCGCAGGACGGGCCGTCCGCCGCGCTCCCGGTCACCCTGCCGCCGCGAGGGCTCACGCTGTCCGCGCTGGTGGCGGAGCTGCGTACCGCCGTCACCGACCCCGCCACGCCGATCACCCGGCGGCACGCGGCGGCGGGTGAGCTGGCGCGGCTGGCCGCCGCCGGGGTGCCCGGCGCGCACCCGGACGACTGGTGGGGGTTGCGCGGCCTCTCCGACGACCGGCCGCTGGTCGACGAGGGCGAGCCGGTACGGGTCACCCCGTCGGCGATGGAGAGCGCGTTGCGGTGCAGCCTGCGCTGGCTGCTGGAACGGCACGGCGGCAGCGGGCCGGCCAGCGCCGCGCAGGGCGTCGGCAACCTGGTGCACGCCGCCGCGATGCTCGCGGAGGACGCCAGCGTCGACCGGGAGGCGTTGCTGGAGTACGTGGCCGCCCGGTTCGACGCGATCGAGCTGGCCGCGCGCTGGATGGCCGGCCCGGAGCGGCAGCGCGCCGAGGCGATGGTGGACAAGCTGCTGCGCTGGCTGGCCGGCAACCCGCGCCGGCTGCTCGCGATCGAGCACGAGTTCGCGGTCCGCCTCGACGACCCGTCCCGCCCGATCGAGCTGACCGGCCGGGTCGACCGGCTGGAGGTCGACGACGAGGGGCGGCTCGTGGTGATCGACCTGAAGACCGGCAAGTCGACGGCTGTCACCGAGCGGGAGGTGGCCGAGCATCCGCAGCTCGGCGCGTACCAGGCGGCCGTGGAGGCGGGCGGGTTCGCCGAGTTCGGCGAGGAACCGGGCGGGGCCGCGCTGGTGCAGCTCGGCACCGGCGCGCGGGACGCCAAGGAGCAGACCCAGGCTGCGGCCGGGGAGGGGCCGGAGGCCGGGTGGGCCACCGCGCTGGTGCGCCGTACCGCCGACACGATGGCCGCCTCCACGTTCGCCGCCGTGGCCAACTCCAAGTGCCGGGTCTGCCCGGTCCGCACCAGCTGCCCGGTCTCCGGCCAGGGCCGCCAGGTGGTCGAGCCGCCACCGGAGACCGCACCGTGAGTGTTCAGCCGGCGCTGTTCGGCGCCTCCGCCACGCCCGCGCCGCGCACCGCCGACGCCGGGCCCCGCTACACGCCCGTCGAGCTGGCCCGGCTGCTGCGGCTGCCCGCGCCCACCCGGGAGCAGGCCGCGATCATCGCCGCGCCCGTGGAGCCGCTGCTGGTGGTGGCGGGCGCCGGCTCGGGCAAGACCGAGACGATGGCCGCGCGGGTGATGTGGCTGGTCGCCAACTCCTACGTACGCCCCGAGCACATCCTCGGCCTCACCTTCACCCGCAAGGCGGCAGGCGAGCTGGCGCACCGGGTCCGGACCCGGCTCGACCAGCTCATCCGCCGGCTCGGCCGGCCGGGGCGGGACCCGCACGACGACCCGCTGGCGGGCGAGCCGACCGTGTCGACCTACCACTCGTACGCCGGGCGGATCGTCACCGAGCACGGGTTGCGCGCCGGGTACGAGCCGACCACCCGGCTGCTCACCGAGGCGTCCCGCTGGCAGCTCGTCGACCTGCTGGTGCGCAACTACGACGGCGACATGTCCGAGGTGGACCGGATGCCGTCGACCATCACCGACGCCGTTCTGGCGCTCGCCGGTGAGCTGGACGAGCACCTGGTCGACCCGGACGAGCTGGCCGCCTGGACCGGCCGGTTCTTCGCCGACGTGCAGTCCCGGCCCGGCCGGGTCTACGCCGACGTCCGCAAGGCGCTCCAGCTCCAGCGGACCCGGCTGAAGCTGCTGCCGCTGGTCCGCGCGTACGCCCGGCGCAAGGACGACTTCGAGGCGATGGACTTCGCCGACCAGCTCGCCCGCGCGGCCCGGGTGGCCCGCGACCATCCCGGCGTCGGCGTGATCGAGCGGGACCGGTTCCGGGTGGTGCTGCTCGACGAGTACCAGGACACCAGCCACGCCCAGGTGGTGCTGCTCAACGCGCTGTTCGGCGGCGGCCACCCGGTCACCGCCGTCGGCGACCCGTGCCAGTCCATCTACGGCTGGCGCGGGGCCAGCGCCGGCACGCTCGACCGGTTCCCGGCCGAGTTCGCCCGCACCGACGGCAGCCCCGCCGACGTGCTCAGCCTGACGACGAGCTGGCGTAACCGGCCGGAGATCCTCGGCGTCGCCAACACGCTGTCGGTGCCGCTGCGGGCGGCCGGCGCGCGGGTGCCGGAACTGCACGCCGCGCTCAGCGTCCGCGACCCGATCCCGCACCGCACGCCGGGCGGGCAGGCCGGCGGCACCGTGCACTGCGCGCTGCTGGAGACGTACGCCGACGAGGCCGACTGGATCGCGGACAGCGTGCTGGCGGCCTGGCGGGGCGCGGCCGGGATGCCCGGCGCGCTGCCCGAGCACATCCCGGCCGACCGTCGCCCGACCACTGCGGTGCTGGTGCGGCTGCGCAGCCAGATCCCGGCGATCGAGGCGGCGATGCGTGTCCGCGGGCTGCCTGTCGACGTGGTCGGCCTGGGTGGGCTGCTGGACACCCCCGAGGTACGGGACGTGGTGTGCACGCTGCGCGTGCTCGCCGACCCGACCGACGGGGCGGCGCTGCTGCGGCTGCTCACCGGCGCGCGCTGGCGGATCGGCCCGCGTGACCTGGTCGCCCTGCACCGCCGCGCCCGCGCCATCGCCCGCAGCCGCCGGGAGCTCACCGGCGACGAGGGCCCGGAGATCACCGTGGACGCGCTGGACGAGGCGACGCTGGTCGAGGCGCTGGCGGACCTGGGGCCGGCGCAGGCGTACTCGGCCGAGGGCTACGCGCGGCTGCGCTCGTACGGGATGGAGCTGGCGCTGCTGCGTTACCGGCTGGACCAGTCGCTGCCGGAACTGATCGCGGACATCGAGCGGACCATCGGCTTGGACGTGGAGGTGGCGGTCCGGGCCGGGCGGGACGGCGCGGGCGACGCCGGGCTGGCCCGCGCCCACCTGGACGCGCTCGGCGACGTGGCGGCCCGGTTCAGCGGCGAGACGCCCGGCGCCACGCTGGCCGGTTTCCTCGCCTACCTGGCCGCCGCCGAGGACGAGGAACGCGGGCTGGCGCCCGGCGAGGTCGAGGTGGTGGCCGGCGCGGTGCAGGTGCTCACCGCGCACGCCGCGAAGGGCCTGGAATGGGACGTGGTGGCGGTGGCCGGGATGACCCGGGGCGTCTGGCCGGGGCCGGTCCGCAACTCCGACCACTGGCTGGGCGGGCTGGGCGTGCTGCCGTTCCCGTTGCGCGGCGACGCGGACGGGCTGCCCGAACTGGGCCTGCCGGAGGCGGAGGACCAGCGTGGCGTGGCCCGGGCGCTGACCGACTTCACCGACGCGTGGCGGGCGCACGACGAGCGGGAGGAGCGCCGGCTGGCGTACGTGGCGGTGACCCGCCCGCGTCGGCTGCTGCTCTGCTCCGGCTACTGGTGGGGGGAGGGGACCAAACGGTTCCGCGGCCCGTCGGTGTTCCTGCGGGAGGTGCACGACGCCTGCCTGGCCGGCGCGGACGGGCACGTGGTGGACGCGTGGACGCCGGAACCGGCCGGGGACGCGGTGAACCCGACCACCGAGACGGTGCTGCGGGCCGAGTGGCCGGCCGACCCGCTGGGCGCCCGCCGTCCGGCGCTGACCGAGGCGGCGGCGCTGGTCCGCCGGCACCTGGCCGACCCGGAGACGGCCCGCCGCGAGGCGGCAGTGCTCGCCACCGCGGGAGCGGCGGAGGACGCCGAGGTGGCCCGCTGGCGGCGCGAGGCCGATCTGCTGCTCGCGGAGCGGGCGGAGCTGGCCCGGCAGGCCGAGGCGGTCGAGGTCGAACTACCCGGCCAGATGTCGGTGACCCAGCTCGTGGCGCTGCGCCGCGACCCGGAGGCGCTGGCCCGGACGCTGCGCCGCCCGATGCCCACCGAGCCGACCCCGTACGCCCGGCGCGGTACCGCGTTCCACGCCTGGCTGGAACAGCGGTTCGGCGCGGACCGGCTGCTCGACGTGGACGAGCTGCCCGGCGCGGCGGACGAGGACGCGGCCCCGGACGAGGCGCTGGTCGAGTTGCAGGAGCGCTTCCTGGCCAGTGAGTGGGCCGACCGGGTGCCGGTGGAGGTGGAGGTGCCGTTCGCCACCGTCATCGCCGGCGTCGTGATCAGGGGCCGGATGGACGCCGTGTTCGCCCGCCCGGGCGGGCGCTACGACGTGGTCGACTGGAAGACCGGGCGGCAGCCGTCCGGCCGGGAGGCCGACGCGGCGGCGGTGCAGCTGGCGGTCTACCGGCTGGCCTGGGCGGAGCTGGCCGGGGTGCCGGTGGACCGGGTGGGCGCGGCGTTCCACTACGTGCGGGATTCCGCCACCGTCCGCCCGGCGGACCTGCTCGACGCGGAGGGACTGGCCGGTCTGGTGGCCGCCGTGCCGGAAATCCCGGGGGATCTCCCGCAGCGCACGAATCCGTGATACGTTGGCCGGGTTGCAGTTTTGGTTTCCAGAGACTCTGTGTGCGCCTGGCGGATTGTGGCCCCAGGCGCTCTTTGTTGTGTCCGGAGTTCTCCGGGCGGGGCGACCAGCAGCGACAGGCACGCCGCGTATTCCACGCGCGGGGTGCTCCTCTCCGGCCCGCAACACGTGCGGGCCGACCGTTCCGTCAAGGAGACGAAACACATGGCAATTGGCACCGTCAAGTGGTTCAACGCTGACAAGGGCTTCGGCTTCATCACCCCGGACGACGGCGGCGCCGACGTCTTCGCCCACTTCTCGGCGATCCAGACCTCCGGCTACCGGAGCCTGGACGAGAACCAGCGGGTCGAGTTCGAGGTGACCCAGGGCCAGAAGGGCCCGCAGGCGGAGAACATCCGCCCGCTCTGATCTTCGGATCAACCGGCACCACCATCGCGCCCTCTCGGGCGTGGTGCACGGGCCGGCCCGCCTCTGCCGGGCCGGCCCGTCCCTTTCGGTTCGTGCTTGTGACCACCGGTGACCACCGGTGACGCGCCGCTGTCCGGCGCCCTTCCTCGACACGTGCCGCGTCGAGGAAGGCTTTCCGCATGACCACGACCCTGCCCACGTTCGCCGCCACCGGCCTGGCTCCGGCGCTCGTCTCCGAGCTGGCCGCGCAGGGCATCTCCGCGCCGTTCCCGATCCAGGCGGCCACGATCCCGGACTCGCTGGCCGGCCGGGATGTGCTCGGCCGGGGCCGGACCGGCTCCGGCAAGACGCTTGCGTTCGGGTTGCCGCTGCTGCACCGTACGGCCGGTCGCCGGGCCCGCCCGGGCCGCCCGCTGGCGCTGGTGCTCGTGCCGACCCGTGAACTGGCCGCGCAGGTCACCGACGCGCTCGCCCCGTACGCCGCCACGCTCGGCCTGCGCTGCGCCACAGTGGTCGGCGGGCTCTCGCTGGGCCGGCAGGCGGCTGCGCTGCGTGCCGGCGCCGAGGTGCTGGTGGCCACGCCGGGCCGGCTGCACGACCTGATCGACCGGGGGGACGCCCGGCTGGACCAGGTGGCCATCACCGTGCTCGACGAGGCGGACCAGATGGCCGACATGGGCTTCCTGCCGCAGGTGACGAAGCTGCTGGAGCAGGTCGCGCCGGGCGGGCAGCGGATGCTGTTCTCGGCCACCCTGGACCGCGGCGTGGACCGGCTGGTCCGCCGCTTCCTGACCGACCCGGTGACGCACTCCGTCGACCCGGGCACCGCCACCGTCACCGCGATGACGCACCACGTACTGCACCTGGACGCGGAGGACAAGCCGGCCGCGCTGGCGCACATCGCCGCCCGCGAGGGCCGCACCATCGTGTTCATCGCCACCAAGCACCGCGCCGACCGGGTGGCCCGCCAGTTGCTCGCCAAGGGCGTACGCGCGGCGGCGCTGCACGGCGGCAAGTCGCAGCCGCAGCGCACCCGCATCCTGGAGCAGTTCCGCACCGGCCAGGTCACCGCGCTGGTGGCGACCGACGTGGCGGCCCGGGGCATCCACGTCGACGGGCTGGACCTGGTCGTCAACGCCGACCCGCCCACCGAGGCCAAGGACTACCTGCACCGGGGCGGCCGGACCGCGCGGGCCGGCGAGTCGGGCACCGTGGTGACGCTCGTCCTGCCGGACCAGCGCCGCGACGTCGCCCGGCTGATGAGCACCGCGGGCATCAACCCCAAGACCACGCGGGTACGCCCCGGCGACGGCGAGCTGACCCGGCTCACCGGTGCCCGGGAGCCCTCCGGCGTGCCGGTGACCATCACCGCGCCCGCCGCCGCGCATCCCGCTCCGGGAACCCGTCCGCGCCGGCGCCCGCGCCGCCGCTGACCGCGGCCCGCGCCTGACCGGCTGTCTCCGGTCGGGCGGAGCGGTGGCTCCTGAGTCGGGAATCAGTCGATGTTCGGTCGGCTGCCCGACTGTGCGGCCGGAACCCGCCGGTGATGCTGCTGCGCGGGGGACCGGTCGGGGGGTCGGCCGGACGCGGAGGGAGCGGTTCATGGTGGGGGAAGCCGGATCGGGCGGAGCGCGGGAAGTGGTGCTGGTGCTCGCGGTGGCGGGGGCCGGTCTGGCGCTCGCCGCGGTGGCCGCGTTCGGGCCGTGGCAGCCGTCCGACGGCGGCTCGCCGGATCGCGGCGCCGCTCGCAGCTTCACGCCCGGGATGAGCGCCCCGCACACGCAGTAGCCGCTTCGGGCGGATGATGCCGAGATACCGGTATGACTCTCCGGCATGAATATGCCTCAGAGTCATACCGGCCGGGAGTCATGCCTCTGTGGCCGACGACCGGTCGGGCATGCGGTCCCGCCGCCGACCCCCATGACCGGACGTGTCAGGGTGCCGTGGCCCGGTCGCTCAGCAGATCGGCGAGCGTGGTCCGGTCCACGACCAGGGCGATCGCACCGTCCACCGCCAGCCACACGTCCCGCAGGCCGGTGGCCACGCCGTGGTAGCCGGCCCGGTCCGCGGGGATGCCGCGGACGCTCGTGATCGCGCCACCGACGGCGCGCAGCACGTCGCCGACGCTGATCTCGTCCGGCGGGCGGGTCAGCGCGTACCCGCCCTCGGTGCCGCGGTGACTGTGCAGCAGTCCGGCCCGCCGCAGGTCGAGCAGGATCCCCTGGAGGAAGCTGAGCGGGATGTCCTGGCTCTCGGCCAGGCTCGCCGCCTTGACCAGCTCGCCGCCGCCGGCCGCCGGATCGCCGGTGGTGACGGCGGCGTCGGCGACGGCGAGCATGGCCCGGAGCGCGTAGTCGGCGCGCGCGGAGATGTACACGACGTCAGTTGCCGGCCTGGTCCAGCACGCCCCAGCGGCGGCGGATCGCCTTGTCGGCGGCCCCGAACGCGGTGTCCACGAGCAGGCCCACCACCAGGATGACGATCATGATGGCCATCAGGCGTGGCGCCTCGCTCAGCTCGCGTGCGTACGTGAGCTGAGCGCCGATCGAGGTGCGGGTGGCGATGACCACAAGCAGCTCACCGGCCATCAGGCTGCGCCAGGCGAACGCCCAGCCCTGCTTGAGCCCGGCCACGATGGCGGGTAGCGCGGCCGGTGCGATCACGTACCGGTAGAGGTTGAGCCCCCGGGCGCCGAGGTTGCGGCCGGCGCGGACCAGCAGCGGCGGCACGTAGTCCACGCCGTGGATGACGCCGTTGGCGACCGACGGCGCGGCGCCGAGCACCACGACGAAGAAGATCGCCTGCTCGCTGAGCTGGAACAGCAGGATGGCCAGTGGGAACCAGGCGATCGACGGCATGGTCTGCAACGCGGTGATCATCGAGCCGAGCGCGGCCCGGAGCACCTTGACCCGGGCCACCCCCAGGCCGAGCAGCAGGCCGACCGCGACCGCGGCGGCGAACCCGACCGCCGCGCGCCGGGCGGTGGTGGCGAGGCCCTCCCAGAGCGCCGAGCTGAGCAGGTAGTCCCCGAGGTCGCCGAAGACCACCGCCGGGCCGGGCAGCGCCCACGGCTCCTTCCACCCGGACCAGACCACCGCCTGCCAGATGGCGACGGCCAGCGTGAGCGCGGCGAACTTGGGCCAGGTGGCCGACCACAGGCGGCGTACCCGGGACGGGCCCTTCTCCCGGCCGGCGATCTCCAGCGCGTCGAGCCCGGAGATCTCCGCGTCGGTACGCGCCGACCCGGCGAGGGTGTCACTGGCCATGCCGGCCCACCTCCTTGCGCAGCCGGTCGGTGACCTCGGCGGCGATGGCCGAGACCTCCGGCGAGTCGATCCGCCGGGGGCGCGGCACGGCGACCTCGGTGGAGTAGATGATCCGGCCGGGCCGGCTGGAGAGCAGCACGATGCGGTCGGCGAGCCGGGCCGCCTCGCGGACGTTGTGCGTGACGAACAGGACGGTGAGCTCGCGCTCGGCCCAGATCCGCTCCAGCTCGTCGTGCAGGATGTCGCGGGTCATCGCGTCCAGTGCGCCGAACGGCTCGTCCATCAGCAGCACCGGCGTCTCCAGCGCGAGCGTGCGAGCCAGCGCGACCCGCTGCCGCATGCCGCCGGAGAGCTGGTGCGGCCGCTTGCGGCCGAACTCGGACAGGTGGACCGTGCGCAGCAGCTCGGCCACCCGATCCTTGCGCTGGTCACGGGGGAGCCCGCGCAGCTTCAGCGGCACCTCGACGTTGCCCTCGACGGTGAGCCACGGGAACAGCGCCGGCTCCTGGAACATCAGTCCCGGGTTGACGCCCTCGCCCAGCTCGATCGCGCCGCCGCTGGCCCGGTCCAGGCCGGCTACCAGGTTGAGCAGCGTGCTCTTGCCGCAGCCGGACGCGCCGACCATGCAGACGAACTCGCCCGGGGCGACATCGAGCGACAGCCCGTCCAGCGCCAGGACCGCCTGCTCGCCCTGGCCGTACACCTTCGTCACGCCGCGCAGCGCGACCGAGCCGGTCGCGCTGCGCGGGGTCGTGCCGGTCGTCGTCACGGTTGGCTGACCTCGGCCTTGCCCTGCGCCTTGAGTACCTCGTTGAGGTACTTCAGGTCGTACAGGCCGTTCAGGTCGACCGGCTGGGTGAGCCCGACCGCGACCGCGTGGTCCAGGCCGGTCTTCAGCGACGACGGGATCGGGTCGTTCGTGAACTCCAGCGTCGGCCAGGCCTGCTTGATGAGCTTGAGGTCCAGCGGCTTGCCGGTGATCTTGCCGATGTGGTCGGAGATGGCCTGCTGCGCCTCGTCCGGCTTGCTGTTGACGAACTCGTTCGCCGCGACCTGGCCCTCGACCAGCTTCTTCACCACGTCCGGGTGCGCCTTGAGGAACTTGGTGCTGACCAGCAGGTTGGTGATGACGAACTTCTTGTCCGGCCACAGGTCGCGCTCGTCGACGAGCACCTTGCCGCCGGCGTTGACCAGCCGGGAGACGAACGGCTCGGGCACCCAGGCGCCGTCGATGGCGCCGCTGCCGAACGTCTCGACCGTCTGCGCGTTCTCCTGCGGCACGACCTTGACGTCGCCGCCGCCCTCCTTGGTGGTCTCCAGGCCCTTCTCCTTGAGCCAGTAGCGCAGCGCCACGTCCTGGGTGTTGCCGAGCTGCGGGGTGGCGATCTTCTTGCCGCGCAGCTGCTCCACCGAGGTGATGCCGGGCTTGACCACGAGCGCGACGCCGCCGGACGCGGCGCCGGAGATGACCCGGACCGCCTCGCCCTTGGACTTGGAGAAGGCGTTCACTGTCGGGTTCGGGCCGATGTACGTGGCGTCGAGCGCGCCGGAGAAGACGGCCTCGATGGCGGCCGGGCCGGCGTTGAACGTCTTGGTGTCCAGCTCGACGTCACTGCCGAGCTTCTCGGCGAAGATCCCCTTCTCCACGCCGACCACTGCCGGGGCGTGCGTGATGTTGGGGAAGTAACCCAGGCGCAGCGTCACCGGGCCGGACCCGGCGGCGGCGTCGCTGTCCTCGCCGCAGGCGGCGGTGGTGCCGAGCGTGGCCGTGCCGACCGCGGCCAGGGTCGCCAGGGTGACCAGGCGGCGCAGGGGAAGCCCTCTCATCGAATGTCCAATCCGCAGTATTCCTATTTAGTTGGTAGGAAGAGTGGGGCAAGTGGCCGCCGGCGTCAAGACCCGTCCCGCAACAGTCCACCGTTCGGCCAGGGCACACCGGCGATAGAGCCGGTGCCGAGGCGCTAGTGTCGATCTCGTGCCGACGCGGAGAGCGAAGATCCCAGCGACGAAGTACCCGGTCGAACGGTTCACCCTCGACAACGGCCTGCGCGTGGTGCTCACGCCGGACCGCAGCGCCCCGGTCACCGGGGTGGCGGTGGTCTACGACGTCGGCATCCGCTCCGAGCCCGAAGGACGCACCGGGTTCGCCCACCTCTTCGAGCACCTGATGTTCCAGGGCTCGGAGAACCTGGAGAAGCTCGCCCACTTCCGGCACGTCCAGGGCGCGGGCGGGACGTTCAACGGCTCCACCCACCTGGACTACACCGACTACTTCGAGACGCTTCCCGCCAACGCCCTGGAACGGGCGCTGTTCCTGGAGGCCGACCGGATGCGCGGCCCCCGGCTGACCGAGGAGAACCTGCGCAACCAGGTCGACGTGGTCAAGGAGGAGATCCGGGTCAACGTGCTGAACCGGCCGTACGGCGGGTTCCCCTGGCTGACGCTGCCCCCGGTGATGTTCGACACCTTCCCCAACGCGCACGACGGCTACGGCTCCTTCGTCGACCTGGAGTCGGCCACCGTCGCCGACGCCGCCGACTTCTTCCGCCGCTACTACGCCAGCGGCAACGCCGTACTCGCGGTCAGCGGCGACATCGACGTGGCCGAGGCGACCGCGCTGATCGAGCGGCACTTCGGGGACGTGCCGGCCCGGCCCGCCCCGGGGCGGCCCGACTTCGCCGAGCCCGACCTGACCACCGAGCGGCGCAGCACGTACACCGACGCGCTGGCCCCGCTCCCGGCGGTGGCCGGCGCGTGGCGGGTGCCCGACCCGGTCAGCGACTTCGCCGGTTATCTGCCCTACGTGGTGCTGGCCGAGGTGCTCACCGACGGTGACGCCTCCCGGCTGGTCGAGCGGCTGGTGCAGCGCGACCGGTCGGTCACCAGCCTCGGCGGGTACCTCGGCTTCATGGGCGACCCGTTCGACGTCCGCGACCCCACCGCGCTGCTGCTCCAGGCGCACCTGCCGCCCGGCGGCGACGTGGACAAGGTGCTGCGCACCGTCGACGAGGAACTGGACCGGCTGGCGACCGACGGGCTGACCGCCGGGGAGCTGGCGCGTACCCAGGCCCGGATGGCCACCCACCTGCTGCGCGACACGGACGCGGTACTCGGCCGCGCATTGCGGATGGCGGTGCTGGAACAGCAACGCGGAGAACCCGGCCTGCTCAACGACCTGCCCCGGCTGGTCGGCGAGGTGACCGAGGAACAGGTCCGCGCCGCCGCCGCCACCCTGCGGCCCGAGCGCCGCGCGGCAGTCGAGGTCGTTCCCGGAGGTGCGCGATGAGCACGAGTACGACCACCGCCACCGCCGTCCGGCCGCTGCCGGCGCTCGGTCCGAACCGCCGCCTCAAGGTGCCCAAGCAGGCCGAGCGCACGCTTGCCAACGGCCTCACCGTGATCGCGGTACGCCGCTCCTCCGTGCCGCTGGTCGAGCTGCGACTGTGGATGCCGTTCGGGCGTACCCACCTGGCCCGGGGCGCGATGCTGGCGCAGACCATGCTCTCCGGCACCGAGGCGCACAGCGCCACCGAGCTGGCGGCCGAGTTGCAGAAGGTCGGCGGCGGACTGACCGCCGGCCTCGACCCGGACCGCCTGATGCTCTCCGGTGCGGGCCTGGTCACCGGCCTGGACCGGATGCTGGAGCTGCTCGGCGAGGTGCTCACCGGCGCCACCTACCCGGCCGACTGGGTGGAGACCGAGCGGGACCGCCTGGTCGACCGCATCCAGGTCGCCCAGAGCCAGCCGTCGCACCTGGCCCGCACCGCGCTGCTCAAGCGGGTGTACGGCCGGCACCCGTACGCGGAGCAGACGCCCGACCCGGACCAGGTCCGGGCGGTCCGCCCGGCCGCGTTGCGCCGGCTGCACGCCGAGCGCGTGCATCCGGCGGGCGCGGTGCTGGTGCTCGTCGGCGACGTGGCCCCGGAACGGGCGCTGGACGCGGCCGAGAAGGCGCTCGCCGGGTGGCGCGGTGACGGACACGTCGCCGAGCTGCCCCCGGCGCCGCCGCTGGAATCCGGGCCGTTGCTGCTGGTCGACCGGCCCGGCTCGGTGCAGTCCTCGGTACGCCTCGCGCTGCCGGCGGTGCCCCGCACGCACCCGGACCACGCCGCGTTGCAGCTCGCCAACCTGATCTTCGGCGGCTACTTCTCCTCCCGCTGGGTGGAGAACATCCGCGAGGACAAGGGCTACACGTACGGGCCGCACTCGCTCGTCGAGCACTCGGTGGCCGGTTCGCTCCTCGTCGCCGGTGCCGAGGTGGCCACCGAGGTGACAGCGGCGGCGCTTGTGGAGACGACCTACGAGCTGGGCCGCCTGGCGACGGTGCCGCCGAAGACCGACGAGCTGGAGCAGGCCCGCCAGTACGCGCTCGGCACCCTTCAGCTCGGCATGTCCACCCAGGCCGGTCTCGCATCGCTGACCAGCGCGTACGCCGGTAACGGGCTGCGGCTGGACTTCCTCGCCGAGTACGCCGCCCGGCTGGCCGCCACGACGGTGGACGACGTGGCCGAGGTGGCCGCGCGCTACCTGGCCCCGGCCCGCGCGGTCACCGTCGTGCTCGGTGATGCGGCGCGGGTGGCCGATTCGCTCGCCGCGCTGACACCGGTGCGTACGGAATCGGCATGAGCGGCGAACCCGCCCCGCCGCTGGCCCGGTCGACGCTCGACCGGGCCGCGCACCGGCGTACCGATCCAGCCTGGCTGACCGAGGCGTGGGAACGGGCCCGGGTGCTGGTGCTCGACTCCGCCGCGGAGGGGCGGGCGCTGGTCCGGGGCGCGGCGACCCCGCCGGAACTGGTCCTGGTCGGCCCCGGCGAACTGCCCGAGGTACCCCGGTCGGTGCCGATGTTCCTCGGCGTCGAGCCGGACGGCGTACCCGTGTTCGCGGTGGACGGGCCGCTGCCGGCGCTGCCGGACACCCGCCCGGCCCACCTGCGCGAGGTCGGCCACCTGATGACCGACCGGGACGCGGGCCTGTTCACCACCGCGCTGGCGCTGCTCAACTGGCACCTGCGGCACGGCTACTCGTCGACGACCGGCAAGGCGACGAGCGCCGACGAGGCCGGCTGGTCGCGGATCGACCCGGACGGCGGCCGGGTCTGGCCGCGTACCGATCCGGCGATGATCGTGCTGGTGCACGACGGTGTGGACGGCCCGGACGGCCGCTGCCTGCTCGGCAACAACGCGGCCTGGCCGCGCACCCCGGGACAGCGCCGCTACTCCTGCCTGGCCGGATACGTCGAGCCCGGCGAGTCGGCCGAGGCCGCCGTGCTGCGCGAGGTCCGCGAGGAGGTGGGCGTCCCGGTCGAGCAGATCGCGTACGTGGGCAGCCAGTCCTGGCCGTTCCCCGGCTCGCTGATGCTCGGCTTCCTGGCCCGCGCCGACGCGGACGCGCCGATCCGGGTCGACCCGGCCGAGATCGCGCACGCGCGCTGGTTCACCCGCCGGGAGATCGGCGCGGCGCTGGCGGGCGAGCCGGTGCCGGTGGGCGGGGGAGACCGGCTGGTCCTGCCGCCGCCGTCGTCGATCGCGTTGTTCCTGGTGCACCGCTGGCTCGACGGCCACTGCTGACCCGGCCCGACCCCGTCGGGTTGGCGGGTTTCGGCTGGTGGGTGGCACCAGCTCGGGGAAGTGGTGTGGTCGAGGGCGGTGGGATGCAGCCACCTCCCCGAGCTGCCGAAGCCGCCCGGCCCGGGCCGGGCGGACACAGGCCGGGAGGACGCGGCCCCGACCCGGACCGTCGTTGCCGCGACGGTCTCGGGCCGGGAACACGTGCCGTCGAGGCCGGATGAGGCGGGAGAACGGCGGGGGAGGCCGGTCCGGCCACGACGGACGTCAGCGTCCGGTCATCCACCGTCCCAGCGGTACGGGTGCCCGGGGGTGGCTTCCTCGATCGGCAGCACCTTGACCCGGTGCCGGCCCGCGCGGACCGCACCGACTGTGGACAGCGCGCGGGCGAGCAGGAGCGCGGCGTCCCGGTCCTCGGCGTGGACGACCTGGCGGCGGGGTTCCGGCGTGCACGTCTCGTCCCGCAGGCGGCCTCCGCCGGCCCAGGCGGCGGCGATGTCGGCGTCGGCGGCGGTGCGGATCTCGGTGCGGACGATCAGGAACCGCATGGTGTCCCCCGGACAATCGGCGGTTACACGCTGGAACTTCCACGTCACTCCCGCGTCATGTTACGCCGATGTGTCCGCCCGGCAAGGGGAACGCGCCAGCTCGACCGATCGGGGGATCCCAGGTCAGCACCGTTGTCGGGGATGGACGCGCGGGGGGCCGCCGGCTCGCGCCGACGGCCCCCCGTGGTTCGCCGGATCAGTCCAGATCGAACTGACCGCTCTTCGTGCCGGCGAGGAAGCCGAGCCAACCGGCCCGGTCGAACAGCAGCACCGGCCCGCTCGGGTCCTTGCTGTCCCGCAGCGCCACGGTGGCCGGCCCGGAGCCGAGCGGTGCGACCTCCACGCAGTTGGAGGTCTGGCTGCGGGTGCTCTTGCGCCAGGCGGCGCCGGCGAGCCGTCCCGAGCCGGCGGTCGTGCTGGTGTGGATCTCGTTCATGGTGCTTGCTCCTGGTGAGGTGCTCCGATGGGACCGAGCGACGCCGGAGCGCGGGCGGTGTCCGTGCCGGATCACCGTTCCGTGGTGAGGCGCCCCGAGTCCCGGCGACGCTGGGCCGGCGCCGTTGCCGGCCCGTACGCCACCGTGGACTCGACTGCCGTGCCGGTCAGCCGTCCCGTCGCCTCGATCAACCAGGAGAGGGTGTCCGATGCGGAGAGTGCCGACGAGCATAGCCACTCGAACACCACTTTATAGCGATTTAGGGTGTTTACCTCGGTCGACATGACGTCGGTGAACCCACCTTCGATGGCGAGTGTCTCCGGATCGAGAGGATCGGCGAACCGATAGACCGAGAACGCGGTCGGCGGAAGGTACCAGTCACCGACCCGGGTGTCCCGCAGCAGCAGACGCAGCGTCACGTTCGGCAGCAGCGCCATCTCGCACAGGTGGACGAGCTGTTCGTGCAGCACCTCCGGCGGCCCGGCCCGGCGGCCGAGCGCCGCCTCCTCCAGCACCGCCGTGTAGCGGGGCACGTCGGGGGAGCGGGTCAGCAGCGACTGGCGGGCCTGCCGCGCGCGTACCTCGGTCTCGGGATCCTCGGTCTCCGGGTCGCCGGCCTCGGCGGCGACCTGCGCGGCGGACAGGATCCGGTGCCGGGCGTACCCGGGCGTCTGCAACAGCCCCGGCACCAGCACCGGGTTGTACTCGGAGATCTCCGCGCAACCCGCCTCCAGCTCGGCGAAGGCGCGCTGCTGCTGGGTCATCACCGGGAAGTTGCGCAGCCAGCCGCGCATGTCGCCGGCCTCGTGGGTGATCCCGGTCAGCTCCGCGCGCTGCTCCTCGTCGGCGCCGTAGAGCGTCAGCAGGACGTCCACGTCGTCCGGGTCGGGACGGCTGCGGCCGTTCTCCAGGCGGGACAACTTGGATGCGGAGGCCCAGCCGATCCGCTCGATGACCTGGTCACCGGTCAGACCGGCCTGTTCGCGGAGCCGACGCAGCTCGGTGCCGAGTCGACGACGGCGCAGAATCGGGCCTGGTACGGCAGGAGGCACGGCGTCCTCTTTCCCGTCGACCGTCGCTTGACGCGACGGTAACTGTATGAAATTCGCCCCCCACGGTCAGTATGGACGGCGCGACCGGCGTCGGAGGCTCCGGCACGGGCGTGTCACGAGACAAAAAGAGGACCGTGGAGGGACCCCGATGCGCACCGTCCTGCGCCGCCCCGACTTCCGTCTCCTGTTCGCCGCGCTCGTCGCGAGCATGGCGGCGGAGTCGGTCCTGCTGCTCGCCCTGGCCGTCTGGGTCAAGGACCTGACCGGCTCGGACAGCATGGCCGGGGCGACCATCTTCGCGGTCATCGCGCCGATGGCGCTCGCCCCGCTGGTCGGCTGGGTGGTCGACCGCTACCGCAGGCGGCAGTTCTTCATCGCCGCCAACCTGGTCGCGGCGGTGCTGCTCGGCCCGCTGCTCACGGTCCGGGACCGGTCCGACGTCTGGGTGATCTACGTGGTAGCCGCGCTCTACGGGCTGTCGTACATCACGCTCACCGCCGTACTCAACGGCCTGATCCGGCATCTGGTTCCGCCCGAGCTGCTCGCCGACGCGAACGGGCTGCTCCAGACCGTCCGGCAAGGGCTGCGGCTGATCGGTCCGCTGGCCGGGGCGGGCGTGTACGCCGCCGTGGGCGGCTGGCTGCTGGTGCTGCTGGCCATGACCGGATTCCTGACCGCGGCGGCGGTGGTCGTGCGGCTGCGGGTGGAGGAGCGCACACCGTCGCGCCCGGATCGGCGCGGGCCGTCCGAACTGGGCGCTGGGCTGCGCCACCTGACCGGCGAGCCGGCGCTGCGCCGGGCGCTGCTCGGATACGGGCTGGGCTCGCTGGTGATGGGCTTCACCGAGTCGCTGATCTTCGCGTACGTCGATCTGGGTCTGCACCGCGACGCCGCGTTCGTCGGCGTGCTGGTCATGGTGCAGGGCGTCGGCGGGCTGGTCGGCGGCCTGTTCTCGGCCGCCGTGGTCCGCCGGTTCGGCGAGGTCGGCGCGCTCGCCGCGGGCGTGACGTTCTTCGGACCGGCAGCGCTGGCGCTGGCGTACCCCCGGTTGTGGCTCGGGGTGGTGGCGCTGCTGCTGGCCGGTCTGTCGCTGCCGCTGACCATGGTGGGGTTGAACACGCTGATCCAGCGGCGGACGCCGCCGTGGCTGCTCGGCCGGGTCACCGCCGCGTCCGAGGCCCTGGTCAGCGGTCCGCAGGCGTTCTCCATCGGCACCGGCGCGCTGCTCGTCGGCGTGTTCGACTACCGGCTGCTGTTCGCCCTCGTCGGTGCCGTCACCACGGCGGCCGGCCTCTACCTGTGGCGGGGCCGCGGGCTGACCACGCCGGTCGCCGCGCCGGTCCGGATCCCGTCACAACGCCGGCCGGCCGACGACGGGGTGCTCAGCCGCGGAGGCTCCTGACCGACGGCGAACGGCCGCACCCGGATCGGGTACGGCCGCTCGTGGTGTCGCGGGAGATCAGCCGGGCAGCGCCGCGAGGTGCTGCTTGACCTGGGTGATCGAGGGGTTCGTCAGGGCGCTGCCGTCGGCGAAGCGCAGCGTCGGGACGGTCTGGTTGCCGCCGTTGACGCTCATCACGAAGTCCGCGGCCGTCGGATCCTGCTCGATGTCGACCACCTCGTACGCGATGCCCTCCCGGTCGAGCTGCGACTTCAGCCGGTGGCAGTAGCCGCACCACGGGGTGGAATACATCGTCAGCATGGTCTGATCCTCCAAGGGGTGACTCGCGCCCGGTCCGATCAGGCCAGGCTAACCGCTGCAACGTCACACGATGCTGGGATGATTCCCTGCTGTGGGCGTTCACTCAGCGGCGGAACAGGTGCTGGCCGGGCTGGATCCGGAGCAGCGCTCAGCGGTGACCGCCCCGGCCGGGCCGGTCTGCATCCTGGCCGGCGCCGGCACCGGCAAGACCCGGGCGGTGACCTCGCGGATCGCGTACCGGGCGCTGACCGGCGACATCGCCGGCCGGCATGTGCTGGCGGTCACCTTCACCGCCCGCGCCGCCGCCGAGATGCGCAGCCGGCTCGGCGTGCTCGGGGTGCAGGGGGTGCAGGCGCGCACGTTCCACGCCGCGGCGCTGCGGCAGGTCCGCTACTTCGCGCCCCGGCTGCTGGCCGGGCGGGCCATGCCGGAACTGCTGGACAGCAAGGTGCGGGTGGTCACGCTCGCCGCCGCCAAGGTCGGCCTGCGCGCCGACCGGGCCGCCGCGCGGGACCTGTCCGCCGAGATCGAGTGGGCCAAGTCGTCGCTGGTCGAGCCCGGGGAGTACGTCGTCGCCGCGGCCAAGGCGCTGCGCGAGACGCCGTACGAGCCGGCCCGGGTGGCAGACGTGTTCGACGCGTACGAGCGGCTCAAGCGCGGCAACGGGGTGATCGACTTCGAGGACATGCTGCGTGCCGCAGTCTGGGGCATCGAGGAGCACCCGGACGTGGCCGAGCAGGTGCGCAACCAGTACCGGCACTTCGTGGTCGACGAGTACCAGGACGTCAACCCGCTCCAGCAGCGGCTGCTGGAGGCGTGGCTGGGCGGCCGGGACGACCTCACAGTGGTCGGCGACGCCAGCCAGACGATCTACTCGTTCACCGGCGCCACCTCGTCATACCTGGTCGACTTCCCCCGCCTGCACCGGGGCGCGACAGTCGTCCGGCTGGTCCGCGACTACCGCTCCACCCCGCAGGTCGTCGGGCTCGCCAACGCGGTGATCTCGCAGGCCCGGGGCACCGAGGCGCGGCTGCGGCTGGAACTGCACGGCCAGCGCCGGCCCGGCCCGGAACCCGACCTGCGGATCTTCACCGACGAGCCGGCCGAGGCGAACGCGGTCGCCGCGCGCTGCCGGGCGCTCGTCGCGGGCGGCACCCCGGCCCGGGAGATCGCGGTGCTGTTCCGCACCAACGCGCAGTCCGAGGCGTACGAGAAGGCGCTGTCCGAGGCCGGTGTGCCGTACGTGCTCCAGGGCGCGGAGCGGTTCTTCGAACGGCCCGAGGTGCGCCAGGCGATGATCGCGTTGCGCGCCGCCACCCGGTCGGCCGACGCGGGGACCCCGCTGCCGGCCGCCGTGGTCGAGGCGCTCACCGCCGTCGGCTGGGCGCCCGACGCGCCACCGCCCGGCGGTGCCGCCCGCGAGCGGTGGGAGGCGCTCGCCGCGCTGGTCCAGCTCGCCGAGGAGTACGCGGCGCAGGCCGAGGAGGAACCCGGCCTGACCGGGTTCACCGAGGAACTCGCCCGGCGGGCCGCCCAGCAGCACGTGCCCACCGTCGAGGGGGTGACACTCGCGTCGCTGCACTCGGCGAAGGGGCTGGAGTGGGACGCGGTGTTCCTGGTCGGGCTGGCCGAGGGCACGCTGCCCACCACGTACGCGAAGACGATGGAGCAGGTCGAGGAGGAACGGCGGCTGCTCTACGTCGGGATCACCCGGGCCCGGGAGTGGCTCTGGCTGTCGTACGCCACGGCCCGCTCGCCGGGTGGGCGGGCCCGGCGGCCGTCGCGGTTCCTGCCGCAGCTCGACCGGTCCGGCGGCGGCGAGCGGGCCGGCGGCGCCGGGCCGGCGCGGCGGGCCGAGCGGCGCCGGCCGCAGGTGGTCTCCTGCCGGATCTGCGGCGCCACGCTGCTCGCCGGCGCGGACCGCAAACTGGGCCGCTGCCCGACCTGCCCGTCCGACATCGACGAGGAGCTGTACGAGCGGCTGCGCGAGTGGCGGCAGCGGGTGGCGGGCGCGCAGAAGGTGCCGGCGTACGTGGTCTTCACCGACGCCACCCTGACCGCGCTGGCCGAACGGAAGCCCGGACGCACCGAGGAACTGGTGGCGATCGCCGGGATCGGGCCCCGAAAAGTCGGGCTTTACGGGGATACGGTGCTCGCCCTGGTGGCGGGCGCCACGGTGGACGACGTCTGCCCACAGAAAACTTCTGAAAACTAGCCGTAAATCGTTTGCCCTCCCCCGAGGACGAGGAATAGCCTCATGGCACACCTCGCGAGCGGCGCCGTTCTGGCTGCTCAACGGGGATGAGTCCACGGTCGGCACGAGGAGAGTAGGGAGGTGGCACCAATGAAGATCTTCACCTATGAGCGTCTTGCGGCGATGCCGTCTGCCGTCGCTCCGCTGTCGGCTGTCCGGGTGGCCCTCGCCGCTCGACCGTCGGCTCCGCAGGTGCACCAGGTTCCGGTTCAGGCCGAGCTGAACCTGACCGTTGCGCCGATCGCCGGAGTCGAGGGGACCAGTGGCTTCGCGGGCAAGGGCATCGATGGCGCCACGAAGCGCACGGATGTCCGCGGTGTTCCACCTCGAGGTAGACCGGTCTGATCCATCAGACCACCGGCTCACCTCGAGGCCGCGGAACCCGCATACCGGGATCCGCGGCCTCAGTTTTTTGTCCCGCCGAAGTACGTCGGAATGCGATCCACGAGATCGAAGTGAGAGAGAGGTGACCGGAGGATGAGTCTGGCGTTGGCCCCCCTCGACGTGAGCGTCGACGTGGAGGCGAACCTGCCCTGCCGGAAGTTCGACCCCGACCTGTGGTTCTCCGACTCGCCCGCCGAGCTCGAGCTGGCCAAGTCGCTCTGCGGGGACTGCCCGCTGCGCGTCGAGTGCCTGGCCGGTGCGGTGGAGCGAGCGGAGCCCTGGGGCGTCTGGGGCGGCGAGATCTTCGAGCGTGGCGCGGTCGTCCCGCGCAAGCGGCCCCGTGGCCGTCCGCGCAAGGAGGACCTCGCCCGTGACGCGCAGCTCCGGGTCGAGGCGGAGGCGCGACTGGCGGCCAGCGGGCTGTCCGAGTCGCGGAGCTCCGTCCGGCTGGCAGCCTGACACACCTACGTTCCGAACCCGAACCGATGCCGGTGTCCCTCCACCGGCCGACCTGAAAGAGAAACCCTGATGCTGAACCTGCCGAACGGATTCGAGATGCAACTACTCCACGAAGCGTTGTCCAGGGCTCGAATGCGCCGGCCTCAGGCCGGTCGCACCACCACGAGCACTGAGGCAACCCGTTCCGCCCGTACCGTCGCCATGCGGAGTCGCAGCCAATCGGCCCGCGACCTGGGCGTTCTGTAGGACGATCGTGAGGAAGGGGCGGTGACCGACCAGGTCACCGCCCCTTCGTAGTCTTCCGGCGCCGGCTTGCGCTCAGGCCACCGGCGCGAAGCCCGGCAGCCAGCGTTCCAGGATCGACCGGTAGGACGCCTTCGCCTCCAACTGGCAGAGCACCCCGATCGACCCCAGCGTGACCCGGTGGATCATCAGGTACGACGGCGGCAGGTTGAGCTGCCGGCTGAGCTGGTAGGCGGGGGAGCGCGGGCTGGCCAGCCGGGTCGCCTCGGCGCGCAGCCAGGCCCGGGTGAAACGGAACTCGTCGGCGGCGATCGGCTCCAGCATCGGACGCAGGAAGTCGAGCACGGCCGGGGCGTCGATCGACTCGGTACGGCTGACGAAGCCCTCGGCGCGCAGCCCGTCCACCACCGCGTCGGCGTCCCCGCGCAGCGCCAGCGCCGCGATCCGGCCGATCGGCTCGGGCGTGCCCTGCGGCATCCGGGCCACCGCCCCGAAGTCGATCACACCGAGCCGGCCGTCCGGGAGCAGCCGGAAGTTGCCCGGGTGCGGGTCGGCGTGCAGCAGCCCGGCCCGCTCCGGCGCGGACAGGTGCAGCTCGGCCATCAGCCGGCCGGCCTCGTTCCGCTGCTCCTCGGTGCCCTCCCGGATGATCTGCGACAGCGGGATGCCCTCCACCCATTCGGTGATCAGCACCCGCGGCGCGGCGTCGAGCACCTCCGGGATGAAGATGTCCGGGTCGTCGGCGTACGCGGCCGCGAACGCCCGCTGCGACTCCGCCTCCAGCTCGTAGTCCAGCTCCTCGGTGATGCGCTCGCGCAGCTCGGCCAGCAGCGGCTTCACGTCCAGCCCCGGCTGGATGGCCCGGAACATACCGCCGAGCCGGGAGAGCTGCTTGAGGTCGGCGAGCAGGGCGTCACCGGCACCCGGGTACTGGATCTTCACGGCCACGTCCCGGTGCCGGGGGCCGCCCTCCGCCTCGTACCCCGGGTCGCGCCAGACCGCCCGATGCACCTGGCCGATGCTGGCCGCGGCGGCCGGGGTGTCGTCGAACTCGACGAACCGGTCCCGCCAGTCCGGGCCGAGCTGCTCGGCGAGGACCTTGTGCACTGTCGCGGCCGGCAGCGGCGGCGCGGCCTCCTGGAGCTTGGTGAGCGCCTGCCGGTAGGGCGCGGCGACCTCCTCGGGCAACGCCGCCTCGAACACCGACAGGGCCTGGCCGAACTTCATCGCCCCGCCCTTGAGCTGCCCGAGCACGCTGAACAACTGCTCGGCGGTGCGCTGCTGGATCTCGGCGGAGATGACGTCGGACGCGAGGCCGGTCACCCGCTTGCCCATGCCGAGGACGGTTCGACCGGCGAACCCGAGCGGCAGGGCGGCGAGTTTGGCGGTGCGGGACACGGCCCGGCGCGGGATGTCGGTCACCCGGCCATTGTTACCGACGCGGGGCCTCCGCTGCTGCCGTGCGGCGGGTAGCGGCCGGGGCCGACCGGATCGGGCGACGCCGGCAGCAACCGCAGGAGGGGTGCGGCGGCCACCGTCGGTAGCGGACCCGGCCCGGCCCGCGGATCTCCACCGCGCCGCCGAGCGTCTCCGGCTGGGCGCCGTCGAGCTGGGCCAGCACCTCGGCCGTCGCGAAGGCCGCCGCGGCGAGCCGGGTGGCGGCGGCGCAGGCCCGCTCGCCCCGGTCGGCGGCGAGCTGGGCGGCGAGCGCGGGCCAGTCCGGATCCCGGTCGCCGCGGTGCAGGTCGAGGCAGCGCAGGCAGGGACCGACGGGCGGGCGGACCAGCGGGCCGATCACCGGTACGCCGCCGCGCAGGTCGAGCAGCAGGTGCGGCTGGCGCCGGCGGGCGTACCCGGTGGCGAGCAGCTCGGCCGGACGGTCGACGCCGAGCTGCACCACCAGGTCCGGCCGGGTCGCCCGCGACGGGACGGTGACCGTTCCGGGCGCGCACCGCTCCAGCGCCGCGCGTACCGCGAGGGCCAGCGGCCGGCCCAGCTCTGCGGCGGTCAGGCCGGTCCCGACCAGGTCACCGCCGCCGACCGGGCCGGCCAGATCGGGTACGACGTGACCGACGCCGGCCTGCGCCAGCGCGACGGTGACCGCCGCGCCGAGTCGTCCGGTGCCGGTGACCAGCACCCGGGCGTCGCGGCGGCGGCGCAGCAGCCGGGCCGGTGTGCCGGGCAGGTCGGGCGACGCGAGCGCCAGCGCGGCGGCCTCGGCGGTCAGGCGGGCCCGTGTCGTCCCGGCGAGGTCACGGGGGAGCAGTGCTTGTGCCGGCACCACCAGCCCGGCGTCCCGGAGCGTGTCGAACAGGGCGCGTGCCTCGTCGGGCGGAACCCGGGCGGCGCGCGCCTCGGCCAGCACGACGCGTTCGCTGCGGGTGCCGTCGAGCAGGTCGAGCAGGCGGGCCGTCCCCGGAGAGGACATCTCCAGCAGCACCGCACGGCCGGGCGGCTCGCCGAGCTGGAGCGTGTGCCGGTCGCGCCAGAGCCGCGTCAGGCCGGGGAGCAGGACGGGACGGACGAGCGGTGTCGGGTCGGTCACGCCACTGATGGTGACCGTCTCCGCGCGCTCCGTCGCTCGTTGTCCACAGGTGCGGCGAGCCGTGGCCAGCGTTGTCCACAGGTTCTCGCCGGTTTTCCACAACTAGCCGGTAACTCTGTCGGCTACACGACCGGGGAGGACGGCCGGCGGCCGTCCTCCCCGGTGTCTGTCGTACGGGTCAGACCTTGGCCTTGCCCAGGATGCGGTTCACTGTTGTGCCGCACACCGGGCACTTGCCCTTGGCCATGTTCATGCCGGTCTTCGAGACCTCCACGTGCCCCTCGAAGTCCCGCTTCTCCTTGCACTTCACGCAGTAACCGTTGTAGGTCTGGGCCTGGTCGGCCACGGTAGCCTCCTCGTCTCGTCCGCCGGAGGTGCCCGGCGGTCTCCCTGCGGCGGCCCACGCGTGGCACCGGCGCCGGGGGGTTCTCCGCGGTCAGTCACCTGACCGTGGTTGGCGGACCCTACCCAGGTACGGGCAGTTCCATGTCAGCTGTGCGCCGACTCTGTGAGCAAGTCGACGTCGAGAGTGTGCATGCCGAGTAACGTCGGATAAGTCAGTTTCGCGCGGACACGCCGGATGAATGCACCCAGATCCGCTTCGCGCGGCCCCACCGACCGTCACTCGTCGTAGATCACTTAACGTGAACAGGGCCGGTCAGGTGATGGTCAGCTACCGTCGCAAAGAATTTTTTTCCGGACTCCTGACAATCAACCGCCACTTTCCGGGCGCGTGTCGTCGTGTTGACTCTTGCGGAGTCCTGGTCAGTACGCATTAGCTTTCCATCGTGACAGTCAACCGAGGCTGCGCGGACCGGTAATGGCCGTGACGCGGAAGCCCGTCGTCGAGGTGCGGCGCAGCCAGCGTCGGCGGCGCACGGTGTCCGCGTACCGGGACGGTGAGCGCGTCGTCGTGCTGATCCCCGACCAGTTCTCCCGGGCCGAGGAGAGCGAGTGGGTCGACCGGATGCTCGCCCGGCTCGCCGCCCGCGAGGGCCGGCTGGCCCGCTCGGACGCCGAACTGCTCGCCCGCGCCGCCCGCCTGATCGACCTCTACCTGACCGAATACGGGTCGGCCGCCGCGCCGGCGAGCGTCCGCTGGGTGACCAACCAGAACGGCCGCTGGGGTTCCTGCACGCCCGCCGACCGCACCATCCGGATCTCGCACCGGGTCCAGGACATGCCCGACTGGGTGATCGACTACGTGCTGCTGCACGAGCTGGCGCATCTCATCGTGCCCAGCCACAACGCCGACTTCTGGGCGCTGGTCGCCCGCTACCCGAGGTCGGAGCGCGCCCGCGGCTACCTGGAGGGCGTGGCCGCCACCGCCGCCATCCCCTGACCGCCGCCCATCGCGGTCGATCATGAAGTTGGCCTGGCGTTTCGTCCGCTTCGTCACCGCCAACCTCATGATCGTGAACGGACGCGGGTGGGGCGGGGGTTAAGGTCGGCGAATGTCGCGACGTGTGGTGGTGGCGCTGCTCGGCCCGGTGACCTGGACGCCGCCCGGAATCGATCCGGCGCGATGGCGTACCGCGCTCGCCGAGGACGTGGTGGACCTGCTCGCCACGCTGAACGAGGTGGAGACCGCCGTCGCGGTCACCAGCCGGGACCGATGGCTGGCCGACGCCCTGGTCTGGCCCGGCACCCAGGTGTACGAGGTGCCCGAGCCCACGCCGAACGCGGTGTTCGCGGCGATCACCGGCGACCAGGCGGCCCGCGATGACGGGGCGGGCGGCTACGACCAGGTGGCGGTGGTGGCGGCGGACGCGCCGGACGTGCCCGGGCTGACGCTCGGCAAGCTGCTCCGGCCGCTCACCACCCGGCCGGTGGCGGTGGCTCCGGTCGAGGGGAGCGGAACCGGGCTGCTGGGAGTGGCGGCGCGACTGCCCGTACCGGCGTGGCTGCCGACGCTGGACCTGGACACCACCGCGCCGGCCGAGGTGCGGCGGGCGGCACCGAGCCCGGGCGACGTGGCGGTCACCGCCGGCTGGCACCGCCTGCGCGGGCCCGCCGACCTGGCCGCGCTCGATCCGGCCGTCGAGGGCTGGGAGGCCACCCGCGCCCTGCTGTCCGGCCACCCCGTCTGACACCCCACCGCCGCCCTGCCCGCGCCCACACCGCTCCACCCCGCCGACGTCGTCGATCTGTGAGTGGGCTTCTCAGTTGCTCCCCGGCTCCCGGCTCCCGGCTCCCGGCTCCGAGAGATCTTGGTACGAAACGGCCATGGGGGCCCCTTCCTGCCAAGATCTCCACCGATCCCACCTCTCGGAACGCCAGTCTCGCCCGATGGGCGGCGCTCGACGCAGCAACAAGCCGATAGAGGAACTCGCGGGGTGGGGACGGGGTGGGACGCGGACGGGCCCGCACGGTGAACCGTGCGGGCCCGTCCGCGTACGCGTCAGTGCTTGTCGTCGTCCTCGCCGGGGGACTTCTCCTCCGGTGCGCCGGGGGCGGAGAAGTCGAAGTTCGCCAGCTCGTCGTCGAGATCGGTGCTCGTCGTGGCGAACGCCTCCGGGGCGGCGAAGTCGTCGTCGGAGGGCAGCAGGTCCGGGTGGCCCCAGACCGCGTCCCGCCCGGCGATGCCGCGGTGCTCGGTCAGCGCCGCCCACAGCACCGTCGCCTCACGCAGGCGGCGGGGCCGCAGTTCGAGGCCGACCAGCGCGGCGAACGTCTGCTCGGCCGGGCCACCCGCGGCGCGGCGGCGGCGGAACGCCTCGCCGAGGCGTACGACGTTGGGGAGGCGGTCACCGGCAGCGCTGTCGACGACGTGGCAGACCCAGCCCTCGACCAGGGCGAGCACGGTCTCCAGCCGGGCCAGCGACGCCTTCTGGGCGGGCGTGTCCTCGGGCGTGAAGATGCCCTCCAGCGCGATCGCCTGCATCGACTCCGGGTCGGTCGGGTCGACCCGGCCCATCGCCTCCTCGATCGCCTCCCGGTTGACCCGGATGCCCGCGGCGTAGTTCTCCACCGCGGTCAGCACGTGCCCGCGCAGCCACGGCACGTGCTGGAACAGCCGCTGGTGGGCGGCCTCGCGCAGGGCCACGTAGAGGCGTACCTCGTCCTCGGGCAGCTCCAGGCCCTCGCCGTACACCTTGATGTTGGCGGGGACGAGCGCGGCGGTGCCGGCGGGGCCGAGCGGCAGGCCGATGTCACCGGCGGAGAGCACCTCGGCGGCGAGCGAGCCGAGCGCCTGGCCGAGCTGGCCGCCGAAGAGGGCGCCGCCGAGCGTGGCGACCATCGACTGCATCGGGCCGAGCTGGGCGCGGGCCTCCGGCGGCACCAGGTCGCCCATCGCGCCGACCATCCGGCTGGCCACCGGGTCGCAGAGCTTGCGCCACACGTCGAGCGTCTTGAAGATCCACTCGTTGCGGTTCCAGGCGACCGACGTGCGGATGCCGGAGGGCCACGAGGTCGCCGGCTCCAGCCACAGGTCGGCGATGCGCAGCGCCTCCTCGACCGCGTTGCGTTCGAACGGCGACACCGCCGGATCGCCGGCGGCGGCGAGCTGGCTGGCGGCTACCTGCCGGGCCAGGTCCCAGTTGACCGGCCCGCTGCCCGGCGCCGAGAGCAGGTGCTGCAACTGCGACATGAACTGCTGCATCGCCGCGGGATCGTTGGGGTCCGGTGGTTGACCACCCGGGAGCGCGAAGCCGAACGGAATATCAGGCACGACGTCTACGGTACGCGGGCCCCGCCGCAGGTCGTGCCACTCGGCGTTGCGCTGAGGGCGAAGTCCGCCGGTCACCGCGCCGGATGGCAGGGGACGGATCGGTACGCTCTGGCCCATGAGACGTCGCGGCGTGACCGTCCTCCTCGGTGCCCTGCTCACCGCCCTGCTCAGCATCGGCGTGCTGAGCGTGCCGCTGCCGTACGTGGTGCTCGGCCCGGGTCCGACGGTGAACACGCTGGGCAGCGAGGACGGCAAGGAGGTCATCCAGGTGACCGGCCGCGCGACGTCCACCTCCGCCGGTCAGCTCCGGCTCACCACAGTCGGTGTGCAGCCGACGGTGCGGCTGCGGTCGGCGCTTGCCGGATGGTTCTCCTCGGACGAGGCGGTGGTGCCGCGGGAGCTGGTCTACCCGCCGGGGGAGTCGCAGGAGGAGGTCGAGAAGCGCAACGCGGAGGACTTCCAGAACTCGCAGACCAGCGCCGAGACGGCGGCGCTGCGTGAGCTGGGCTACCCGATCAAGGTGCTGGTCAAGGCGGTCACGCCGGGCGGCCCGTCGGTCGACGTGCTGCGCCCCGACGACGTGGTCACATCGGTCGACGGGGTGCCGGTGACGAGCGCGGCGAAGCTCACCGAGCTGATCCGGGCGAAGCCGGCGGGCACCGCGCTGACGATCGGCTACACCCGTGGCGGCACCCCGGGTACGGCCACGGTGACCAGCCGCGAGCAGGACGGCCGGCCGCGCATCGGCGTCGAGATCGACCAGCAGCAGCCGCACCCGTTCACCCTGAAGATCGACCTGGGTGACATCGGCGGGCCGAGCGCCGGGCTGATGTTCTCGCTCGGCATCATCGACAAGCTGGAGCCGGCCGACCTCACCGGTGGGAAGATCATCGCCGGTACCGGCACCATCGACGACGAGGGTCGCGTCGGCCCGATCGGCGGCATCGCGCAGAAGCTGGTCGGCGCCAAGGACGCGGGCGCGAAGGCGTTCCTGGTGCCCGCCGACAACTGCGCCGAGGCGGCCCGTAACCCGCAACCGGGCCTGCCGCTGCTGAAGGTCGCCACGCTGGGTGAGGCATTGACGGCACTCGAGACGCTGCGCGCCGGGGGACAGCCGACGCGCTGCTGACGCGGGCCGGGCGGCGGTCACGGCGCGGATCGTGACGTGACCTTGACCCGACGTGCTCAGGAACACCCCGTACTCTTGGTGCCTGGTCGGAGCCGATCACATCGAGCGTGCGGAGCCAACAGTGGTCATGCGTAGCAGTCCCTTACCGAGGATGAGCCGGCGCGGACGCGTCACCATCGGTGTCCTGATCGGGGTGTTCATCTTGTTCACCCTCCTCGGGTGGGGCGTGAACGCCTGGACCGACTGGCTCTGGTTCGACGAGGTCCGCTACACCCAGGTCTTCACCGGCGTGCTCGCCACCCGGCTGCTGCTGTTCCTGGTGGTCGGCGCCGGTATGGCGCTGCTCGTCGGCGGCAACCTCTGGCTGGCCCACCGGCTGCGGCCCAAGATGCGCCCGCACTCGGCCGAGCAGGCGACCCTGGAGCGCTACCGGATGCTGCTGAGCCCCCGGCTCGGCACCTGGATCGCGCTGGCCGCCGCCGTCGTCGGGCTGTTCGCCGGCCTCTCCGCGCAGAGCCGCTGGGGCCAGTGGCTGCTGTTCCGCAACGGCGGTGACTTCGGTGTGAAGGATCCGGAGTTCGGCGTCGACGTCGGCTTCTACGTCTTCCAGTTGCCGTTCTGGCGCTACGTGCTCGGCGTCGGCTTCACCGCGGTGGTGCTGTCGCTGCTCGGCGCGCTCGCCGTGCACTACATCTTCGGCGGCGTGCGCCTCCAGGGCGTCGGCGACCGGATGACGAACGCCGCCCGCGCCCACCTCAGCTCGCTGGTCGCCGTGTTCGTGCTGCTCAAGGCCGTCGCCTACGTGCTGGACCGGCGGGCCATGCTGCTGGAGTACAACGAGGGCGCCAAGCTCTACGGCGCCGGCTACGCCGACGTGAACGCGCTGCTCCCGGCGAAGGAGATCCTCGCCTGGATCTCGATCGTGGTGGCGCTGGCGATCATCGTGTTCTCCAACGCGGTGATGCGGAACCTGGTCTGGCCGGGCATCTCGCTGGCCCTGCTGGGCGTCTCCGCGGTGGCGATCGGCGGCATCTACCCGTGGGCCGTGCAGACGTTCGAGGTCAAGCCGAGCGCCCGGGACAAGGAGGCGCCGTACATCGAACGCAGCATCAAGGCCACCAGGTCCGCGTTCGGCCTGGAAGGCGCGAAGACCACACCGTACGCGGCCAGCAACCTCGTTCCACCCGCCAGCCTGGCCACCGACACCTCGGTGGTGTCGAACATCCGGCTGCTCGACCCGCAGCTCGTCTCCGAGACGTACACGCAGCTGCAGCAGGTCCGCGGCTTCTACGACTTCGGTTCGAAGCTGGACATCGACAGGTACTCGGTCAAGGACAAGACCTCCGACTACGTGGTCGGTGTCCGTGAGATCAACTACGGCGAGCTGACCGACCAGCAGAGCAACTGGATCAACCGCCACACCGTCTACACCCACGGGTACGGCCTGGTGGCCGCCCCGGCGAACCAGGTGGTCTGCGGCGGCCAGCCGTACTTCGTCTCCGGCTTCCTCGGCGAGAAGGCGCAGGAGGCGTGTTCCGCGCCGACCGAGGAGATCCCGGCCCAGCAGCCGCGGATCTACTACGGCGAGCGGATGGAGGCGAACGACTACGCGATCGTCGGGCAGGCCGGTGACCGCAACGTCGAGTTCGACCGGCCCACCTCCACCGGTGGCGAGCAGTACTACACCTACACCGGCGAGGGCGGCGTCAAGATCGGCTCGTTCCCGCGCCGGCTGCTCTACGCGATCAAGGAGCAGGAGTCGAACTTCCTGCTCTCCGAGGCGGTGAACGAGAACTCGAAGCTGCTGTACGTGCGTAACCCGCGCGACCGGGTGGAGAAGGTCGCGCCGTTCCTCACGCTCGACGGCGACCCGTACCCGGCGGTGGTGAACGGGCGCGTCCTGTGGATCATCGACGGCTACACCACGGCGGCGACCTACCCGTACGCCGAGCGGGTCAACCTCCAGGCCGAGACGGCCGACGAGCTGACCGGCCGGGGCACGTTCCAGCTCGCCCGGGAGAACGTCAACTACATCCGCAACTCGGTGAAGGCGACTGTCGACGCGTACGACGGCACGGTCAAGCTCTACTCGTACGACGACACCGACCCGGTGCTCAAGGCGTGGAACAAGGCGTTCGGCGGTGACCTGGTGCTGCCCAAGGGCGACATCCCGGCCGAGCTGGCCGAGCACTTCCGCTACCCGGCCGACCTGTTCAAGGTGCAGCGCAACCTGCTGACCAAGTTCCACGTCACCGACCCCGGCGACTTCTACTCCGGGCAGGACTTCTGGCAGGTGCCGAACGTGCCGGACGCGCCGGACAGCGGGCAGAAGCAGCCGCCGTACTACCTGTTCACCCAGTTCCCGGGGCAGGACGGGCCACGCTTCCAGCTGACCTCGGCGGTGACCCCGAACGGCCGGCAGAACCTCGCCGCGCTGGTCTCCGGGTCGTACGTCGACGGACAGCCGAAGCTGGAGGTGCTGGAGCTGCCGGACCAGACCCGGATCTCCGGTCCGACGCAGGTGCACCAGCAGATGACGAACAACGGCGACATCCGGCAGCAGCTGAACCTGCTGTCGTCCAACCAGGCGCAGGTGCAGTACGGCAACCTGCTGTCGCTGCCGTTCGCCGACGGCATGCTCTACGTCGAGCCGGTGTACGTGAAGAGCAGCAGCCAGGACGCGTACCCGCTGTTGCAGAAGGTGTTGCTCTCCTACGGTGACGGCGGCTCGTACGTGGTGCTCGCCAACAACCTCAGCGACGGCATCAAGCAGCTCGTCGAGCAGGGCAAGCGGGCGCCGAACACCAACCCGCCGCCCAGCACCGACGACAACCCCACGCCGCCGCCGACCGGGGGCGACAACAACAACACGCCGCCGCCGATGAGCGGGGAGCTGGCCCAGGCGGCCGCCCGGGTGCAGACCGCGATCGGCGAGGTCAAGGCCGCGCAGGCGTCCGGCGACTTCGAGCGGTACGGGCGTGCGCTGAAGGCGCTGGACGAGGCGATGAGCGCGTTCCAGCAGGCCCAGGCCGCGGCGAACGGCTCGGGCAACCCGGCGCCGTCGGGCAGCGTCTCGCCACCGGCGCCGACGTCGCCCGCGCCGTCACCGGGCGGCTGACGCCGAACTGACACCACGAGCCCGTGGTCCGGGACCGCAACGGTCACCCGGACCACGGGCTCGTGTCGTCAAACGGACTCCCCGGCCGCAACCCCGGACCCCGCCGCGCCGTCAACAGTGCAGGTGAACGTGTGGGGGCGGAGGGCACATGCGGGACGCGGACAGCTTCGACGACTTCTACCGCAGCACGTCCGGGCGGGCCGTCCGGTACGGCTACGCGGTGGCCGGCGACCCGGCCGAGGCCCAGGATCTCGTGCAGGAGGCGTACGCCCGGGCCTGGCGGCAGTGGGCGAAGCTCGCCGGCCATCCCGCCCCGGAGGCGTGGCTGCGACTGGTGATCAGCAGGCTGGCGACGGACCGGTTCCGGCGGCTGCGCGGGTGGCGCCTCGCGGCCAGCCGTACCGGCCCGCCACCGGACGTCGGGCCACCCGGCGAGGACACCGTGCTGCTGGTCGCGGCGCTGCGGCAGCTCCCGCCCCGGTACCGGCAGGCGCTCGCCCTGCACTACCTGTTCGACCTGCCGGTGGAGGAGATCGCCCGGGAGGCCGGCGTGCCCGCCGGCACGGTCAAGTCCTGGCTGTCCCGGGGGCGGGCCCGGCTGGCCGAGCTGTTGCCCGGCGTCGCCGCCGAGGAACTGGAGGTCAACGATGTCGCGTGAACTGCACCGCTACTACCTGTCCCTCGCCGCGGACACCGACGAGCGGGTGCTGCCGGCACCGGACCGGCTGCGCCGCAGCGCCGACCGCTGGGCCAGGCGCCGCGCAGCGATCACCGTCCTGGCCGCCGCCGGGCTGGTCGCGGGCACGGTGGCCGGCAGTCAGCTGGTGCTCGCCGCCGGGCCGGGCCCCGACCCGGCTCCACCCCCCGCGGGTACGCCCACACCGCTGCCGTCGTCCGCCGCGCCCTCGGTCGCGCCGTCGACAGCCACGCCGTCGCCGTCCGCCGGCCGTACCTCCGGCTCGCGCAGCCCGGTCGTGACCACCACGCCGCCGGCCGCGGTGACCCCGACCACGATCCCGGACCGGGCGTTCTTCGTGCTGCCCGCCGCGAACGACGCCGGTACCGGAAACTACTTCGGCCCGGGGCCGGTGCTGCCGGTGCTGTGCGGCGCGACGCCCGGCGACGAGCGGGTGGTGGCGCAGCGGGCCCGGTCGCTGCCGTACCGCCGGGCCGGCGCGCCGGCGGACGAGGTGCCGTCCGGCAACTACCGGCACAGCATCACGATCTACCGGTCCGGGGGCGCCGGCACCGCGCTGGCCCAGCTGCGCGCGGCGGTGCGGGCCTGCCCCGAGCAGCCCGCCCGGGGTACGCCGCCGGCGACGGTGCGGCAGCGCCTGCTGCCCGACACCGGGTACGGCGACGAGTCGGTGCTGTTCGAGACGCGGACGCCGTACCGGGACGCCAACGGCGATCCGAGCGGCGGCGACGAGGTGCACCTGGTGCGCGCGGTGCGCTCCGGCGACGTGGTGACGGTGCTGTGGGAACAGGGCTGGGAGAGCACCTCGACCCAGCGCGCCCAGTTCGACGCGGACAGCCGCCGGGCGGTCGAGGCGATCCGGCGGTGGCTGGACTGAGTACCCGTTTTGCGCCTCCCCGGGTCGGTGCGCTACGGTTGTCGAGCCGACGCGGGGTGGAGCAGCTCGGTAGCTCGCTGGGCTCATAACCCAGAGGTCGCAGGTTCAAATCCTGTCCCCGCTACTCGTGACGAAGGCCCCGGAGTTCTCTCCGGGGCCTTCGCCGTTCTCGCCGGTGTCCTGCGCACCCCTGTGCGGGGGTCGCACGCCATGGTCACGGTCCGCGACCGGCCCGGCGGAAGAGAAGTCCCGAGACGCGTATGACTGAGAGTCATGGTTATGACTCTCAGTCATATCGTTTCCGGCCAGAGAGTCCCGGGCTCGACCTCGCCGGGCGAGACGTCGGATCGTCGTGCGGCGCCCGAGGGGGATTCCGGGTACCCGGCTGATCTCCAGGAACGGAGTGCGATAAGCTTTACGAGCCGACGCGGGGTGGAGCAGCTCGGTAGCTCGCTGGGCTCATAACCCAGAGGTCGCAGGTTCAAATCCTGTCCCCGCTACTCGTGACGAAGGGCCCCGGAGTTCTCTCCGGGGCCCTTCGCCGTGTCCGGCGACATCCGCCCTGTCCGCCGTGCCCCGGTTGCGGGCCTCGGCGAGGATGGGGTCATGTCTGCATGGAACAAGTGGTGGGGCCGCCTGGGCGCGGTCCTCGGTACGGTCGTGCTCTCGGTCTTCGTACCGGTCGCGGCCTGGGCGTCGTCGGGCACCGGCGAGATCGTGGTGGAGGCCGCGCGCCGGCGCTCCCGGGGCGGGTTCGGCTTCCTCGGCCTGCTCTGCTGCCTCGTGGTGGTCGGTGGCATCGTGCTGCTGGTGGTGCTGCTCACCCGCAACCGCCGCAACCGCCCCCCGCGCTGATCCCCGCCCACCCCGCCCACGCGGGCGGGGTGGACAGGGGTGGGTCAGCTCGCGAGCGCGGCGTTCGCCTGGGCCATGAAGCGGGAGGTGGCGGTACGGGCGCCGGCCCGCTTGCCGCGGATGCTCTCGGCCGCGTCGATCAGCAGCTCGCGTACCGCGGCGTGCCCCTTCGGCGGCGGCGCGGGCGACGGGCCGGCCAGGTCGTCCAGCTCGGCGCCGAGCGCGGCCATGCGCTTCTCGGCCCGGCCGGTCACCTCCGCCGCCACGAACGAGCGCACCTGCTTGCTGGCGTTCAGGCCGCGCTCGACGCCGAGGAGCCGGCCGGCCGCCACGTTCGTGGTCAGGAAGTCGAGCACGTCCACCACCGTGTCCGGGTGGCGGGTGCCCCGGAAACCGGCCCAGTACATCGACGCCCGGGGCCACTGGGCGGCCGGCGTACCCGGGAAGGCCACCGCGCCCAGCTCGTCGTCGGTCAGGCCCTGCAACTCGGGCAGCTGGTGCGACCAGGCGAAGGAGGCAGCGGTGTGCCCGGTGACCACGAGCTGGCGGGCCAGCTCGCCGCTGTCGGCCTGCTCGACCAGGGCGGCGCTCGGTGTGGCCCGGTCGAAGCGCGCCACCTCCCAGAACTCGAACCAGGCGAGCAGCTCGGCGGAGCTGAAGCCGAGCTGCCGCCCCTGGTACAGCTCGCTGCCCTGGCCGCGCAGCCAGAGCCAGAACGCCCGGTAGTCGCCGGAGGCGTCCATGGTGCCGGCCACCCGGTTGCCGGAGGCGCGGGTGACGCGGGCCGCCCAGTTCACGTACTCCTTCCAGGACATCCCGGTGCGCGGCTCGGGCTGGCCCAGCCGGCGCAGCAGCCGGCGGTTGAACACCAGCGCCGCGCTCGTCTGCGCGGCCGGCACGCCCACCGCGCGCTCGTCCACCCGGCCGTAGCGGGCCAGCTGCTCCGGCACCTCGCGCAGGTCGAGCCGATCGTCGGCGACGTACCGGGTGAGGTCGAGCAGGATGTCCCGGCCCGCGTACTCGGCGAGCAGGGTGTCGTCGATCTGGAACAGGTCCGGCGCGTTCCCGCCGGTGGCCTGGGTGGCGAGCCGGTCGTAGTAGCCGCCCAGCCCCTGCCAAGTGACCCGGAAGCTGACCCGCGGGTGCTGCTGCGAGTACAGCCGCAGCGCCTGTTCGGTGGCCGCGGCCCGGCGGGCGCCGCCCCACCAGAACACGGACAGCTCGATCGGGCCCTCGTCTGCGGCCACCTCCTCCGGGCCGCACCCGGTCAGCAGCGGCAGCCCGCCGGCGGCGAGCGGCAGCCCGGTGAGCGCGCCCAGGAACCGTCGCCGGTCGATCCCGGGACGGGGTACGGACTGCGGAGCGCGCAAAGGTCTCTCCGAAGGTGGGGTGGACGGATCATTTCACCGGCCCCCGGCCGGGTGTCAACGCCGGGCGGGACGGCGGTGGGCGCGCCGGGCGGTCCGTGCCGGTCATGGTGTACTAGCGCCGTGGAACTTCTGCACTCGGGCAAGGTCCGGGACGTCTACGCCGACGGCGAGGACCTGGTCCTGGTCGCCTCCGACCGCGTCTCCATCTACGACGTGGTGCTGCCGACCCCGATCCCGGACAAGGGCCGCCTGCTCACCGCGCTGTCGCTGTGGTGGTTCGAGCAGCTGTCCGACCTGGTGCCGAACCATGTGATCTCCGCGACGGACGTACCGGCGGAGTTCGCCGGCCGGGCGATCCGCTGCCGGCGGCTGGAGATGGTGCCGGTCGAGTGCGTGGCCCGGGGCTACCTGACCGGCGGCGGCTTCGCCGAATACCAGCGCACCGGCTCGGTCTCCGGCGTGCCGCTGCCCCGCGGCCTGGTCGAGGCGTCGATCCTGCCCGAGCCGATCTTCACGCCGTCGACCAAGGCGCCGAAGGGCGAGCACGACGAGCCGATCACGTACGAGCAGGTGGTGGACAAGGTCGGGCCGGAGGTCGCGGAGCGGCTGCGGCAGATCACCATCGACGTCTACCGGCGCGGCGCGGAGATCGCCGCCGAGCGGGGCATCCTGATCGCGGACACGAAGCTGGAGCTGGGCTGGGCGGCGGGCGGCACGCTGGTGCTCGGCGACGAGGTGCTGACCTCCGACTCGTCCCGGTTCTGGCCGGCCGAGTCGTACCAGCCGGGCCGCGCGCAGTTCTCCTACGACAAGCAGTACGTGCGGGACTGGGCCACGTCGAGCGGCTGGGACAAGCAGCCGCCCGCGCCCGAGGTGCCGGCCGAGGTGATCGAGGCGACCCGGGCCCGCTACGTCGAGGTGTACGAGAAGCTCACCGGCAACACCTGGGACTGACGCTCAGTCGACCCAGTCGAGCGTGCGCCGGACCGCCTTGCGCCACTGGCGCAGCTCGCGCTCCCGGTGCGCCGGGTCCATCGTCGACTCCCACTGCGCGTCCGAGCGCCACTTCTCCCGCAGCGTCGCCAGGTCGGGCCAGAACCCGACGGCCAGGCCGGCGGCGTACGCGGCGCCGAGGCACGTCGTCTCGGTGATCCGGGACCGGACGACCGGTACGTCCAGCACGTCGGCGAGGAACTGCATGAGCAGCTCGTTGCCGGTCATCCCGCCGTCGACCCGCAGCCTGCGCAGCGCGACGTCGGAGTCGGCGTTCATCGCGTCCACCACCTCCCGGGTCTGGAAGGCGGACGCCTCCAGCACCGCGCGGGCCAGGTGCCCCTTGGTGATGTAGCCGGTCAGCCCGGCGATCACGCCCCGGGCGTCGCTTCGCCAGTGCGGGGCGAACAGGCCGGAGAAGGCCGGCACCACGTAGCAGCCGCCGTTGTCGTCGACGGTGCGGGCCAGCTCCTCGACCTGCGGGGCGGAGGAGATCAGGCCGAGGTTGTCGCGCAGCCACTGCACCAGCGAGCCGGTGACCGCGATGGCGCCCTCCAGCGCGTACACGGCGGGCTGGCCCTCGATCCGGTACGCCACGGTGGTGAGCAGGCCGTGCCGCGACGGCACCGGGCTGGCGCCGGTGTTGAGCAGCAGGAAGCTGCCGGTGCCGTAGGTGCACTTGGCCTCGCCGGGCTGGAAGCAGGTCTGCCCGAACAGGGCCGCCTGCTGGTCGCCGAGCGCGCTCGCCACCGGCACCCCGGCCAGCACCCCCTGGGCGGTGCCGTACACCTCGGCCGAGCTGCGGATCTCGGGCAGTACGGCGGGCGGGACGCGCAGCGCGTCGAGCAGTTCCGGGGCCCAGTCGAGCGTCTCCAGGTCCATCAGCATGGTGCGGCTGGCGTTCGTCACGTCGGTGACGTGCCGGCCGGTCAGCTTCCAGATCAGCCAGCTGTCCATGGTGCCGAACAGCACCTCGCCGCGTTCGGCCCGCTCGCGCAGCCCGTCGACGTGGTCGAGCAGCCAGCGCAGCTTCGGGCCGGCGAAGTAGGTGGCCGGGGTCAGGCCGGTGCGGGCCCGCAGCCGCTCCTCGTCGTACGCCTCGGTCAGCTCCCGCAGCAGCGGGCCGGTGCGGGTGTCCTGCCAGACGATCGCGTTCGCCACCGGGCGGCCGGTCTCCCGGTCCCACACCACAGTGGTCTCGCGCTGGTTGGTGATGCCCACCGCGGCGAGCATCTCGGTGCCGATGTCGGCGCCGGCCAGCGCCTCGCGCACCACGTGCTCGACGTTCGTCCAGATCTCCTCGGCGTCGTGCTCCACCCAGCCGGGCCGGGGGAAGACCTGCCGGTGCTCGCGCTGGGCCACGGCGACGATCTCACCGGCCCGGTCGAAGACGATGCAGCGCGAGGACGTGGTGCCCTGGTCGATGGCGGCGACGAACTCTGCGGTCACGGCAGCACCGTACCCGCCGCGAGCGTCCACCGTCTCCCTCCGGCGGCCCGTACGATCATCAGACGTGCGTGACATTGCCGTGTTCAGCGGGTCGGCCCATCCCGACCTCGCCGCCGAGATCTGCGCCCACCTCCACGTCCCGTTGCACCCGGTGCGGGTGTCCCGGTTCGCCAACGACTGCCTGGAGGTGCAGTTGCAGGCGAACTGCCGGGAGCGCGACGTCTTCCTCATCCAGCCGCTGGTGCCGCCGGTGCAGGAGCACCTGGTCGAGCTGCTGCTCATGATCGACGCGGCCCGGGGCGCGTCGGCCGCGCGGATCACCGTGGTGCTGCCGCACTACGCGTACGCCCGGTCGGACAAGAAGGACGCGCCGCGCATCTCCATCGGTGGTCGCCTCGTCGCCGACCTGCTCACCTCCGCGGGCGCGGACCGGGTGCTGGCCATGACGCTGCACTCGCCGCAGGTGCACGGCTTCTTCAGCGTCCCGGTGGACCACCTGCACGCGCTGCGCGAGCTGGCCGCCCACTTCAAGGGGTACGACCTGAGCAACGCGGTGGTGGTCTCACCGGACCTGGGCAACGCCAAGGAGGCCGCCGCGTTCGCCCGGATGCTCGGCACGCCGGTGGCGGCCGGCGCGAAGCAGCGTTTCAGCGACGACCGGGTGCAGATCAGCACGATCATCGGTGACGTGGCGGACCGGGACGTGATCGTGCTGGACGACGAGATCGCCAAGGGCAGCACGGTGATCGAGCTGATCTCGCACCTGCGCGAGCGGCGGGTCCGCTCGATCCGGCTGGCCTGTACGCACGGCCTGTTCTCCAGCGGGGCGCTGGAGCGGCTGAGCGCGCAGGAGGGCGTCCTGGAGATCGTCTGCACCAACACGGTGCCGATCCCGGCCCAGAAGCGGGTGCCGAAGCTGGAGGTGCTGTCGGTGGCGCCGGCGCTGGCCGAGGCGATGCGGCGGATCCACAACGGGGAGTCGGTGAGCGCCCTGTTCGCCTGACGGCGGCGGGTCAGCCGTCCCGCGGGCCGGTGACGGGCTGGCGGGTGGCGAGCGCGGCGGTGATCCGGACGACGGTGCCGGCGTCGCCGCTCTCCACCTCCATCGCGTCGCTCAGCTCCCTGGCCAGCCAGAGGCCCCAGCCGCCGGCGGTGTCCGGCGCGGGCCGCTCGCGGTCGCGCAGTCGCCGTTCACTGATCCCGGGCCCGTGGTCGGCGACCTCGCAGACCAGTTCGCCGTCCCGCTCCCAGAGCCGCAGCCAGCCCTGCCCGCCGCCGTGGCGGACTGCGTTGGTGATCAGCTCGTTGACCGCCAGCACGAAGTCGTCCAGTCGTTGGCCGGACAGGCCGGAACCGTGCGCGCAGGAGGTGACCGAGTGCCGCAGCCCGGTCACCTGCGCCTGGTCGAAGGCGGTGGCGAGAAGCAGGGAAGGTTCGATGGGCACAACCGTACGCGGTGCGGGGAGTTCTGCGTCTGTCATGACCCCGTCCCGACGATGGTTCTCGACGACTTTCGCGGCATTTCCACCGTACGTCAGGGTTTCTCGGGCCGCACCGCCCGGGGTGCCCTGGACCGGCTGTGACAGGGTGGCCCACATGCCGTCGTCCTCCGGCCTCGAGGGCCCCTTCTGGCGATCGATAGCGGTGTTCCGCTTCGCCGCGCTCGCGTACGTCGGACTGGTAGTGCTGCGCGACGCGGACCGCTACGCGCACCCGGTCGCCGCGGGCGGTGTCCTGCTCGCGATGCTCGCGTGGAGCGGCGTGACGGCGGCCGGCTACGGCCGTCCGGCCGGGCGGCGCTGGCCGCTGCTCCTGGCCGACCTCGGCGTGGTGCTGGCGATCATCCTGGTCACGCCGTGGGTGGTGGGCGGCGCGGCGCTGGCCGCCGGGGTGCCGATGCTGACCGCCGCCTGGCTGGCCGGACCGGTCCTGGCCTGGGCGGTCTCCGGCGGGCGGCGACGTGGCGCGGTGGCAGCGATCGTCCTCGGCGGCGCCGACCTCGCCACCCGGGACCGGATCAGCCCGTCCGCGCTGACCGGGGCGATCCTCATGCTGCTCGCCGGCGTGGTGGTCGGGCACGTGGCGCGGCTGGCGGTGCAGGCGGAGGAGCGGTTGCAGCGGGCGGTGGAACTGGAGGCGGCCACCCGCGAGCGGGAACGGCTGGCCCGCGACATCCACGACTCGGTGCTCCAGGTGCTCGCGCTGGTCCGGCGGCGCGGCGCGGACCTGGACGGCGAGGCGGCCGAGCTGGCCCGGCTGGCCGGCGAGCAGGAGGCGGCGCTGCGGGCGCTGATCGGCCGGGCGGGCGCGCCGCCGGACCCGGGCGGGGACGAGCAGGACCTGCGCGACCTGATCGACAGGTACGCCTCGGCCACGGTGGTGGTGTCCGCGCCCGCCACACCGGTGCCGTTGCCCGCGCGGACCGCCGGTGAGCTGGGCGCGGCGGTCGGCGCGGCGCTGGACAACGTGGCCCGGCACGCCGGTGGCCGGGCCTGGGTGCTGATCGAGGACGAGGAGGAGACGGTGACCGTCTCGGTACGCGACGAGGGGCCGGGCATCCCGGACGGGCGGCTGGCGGAGGCCGCCGCGCAGGGGCGGCTCGGGGTGGCGCAGTCCATCCGGGGCCGGGTGGCGGACCTGGGCGGCGAGGTGCGGATCGCGTCCGCGCCCGGCGCCGGCACCGAGATCGAGCTGGTCGTGCCGAGGAGCCGCGGGTGAGCATCCGGGTGATGGTGGTCGACGACCACCCGATGTGGCGCGAGGGCGTGGCCCGCGACCTGACCGAGGCCGGTCACCAGGTGGTGGCGACCAGCGGCGAGGGCCGGCAGGCGGTACGGGTGGCCGCGGCGGCCCGTCCCGACCTGGTCGTGCTCGACCTCCAGCTGCCCGACATCTCCGGCGTCGAGGTGATCCGGGGCCTGCGCGCCGCGCTGCCCGACGTGCGGGTGCTCATGCTCTCGGCCAGCGGCGAGCCGCAGGGCGTGCTGGACGCGGTCAAGGCCGGCGCCACCGGCTACCTGATCAAGTCGGCCGCGCCGGCGGAGTTCCTGGACGCGGTGCGCCGCACGGCGGCCGGTGAGCCGGTGTTCACGCCCGGCCTGGCCGGGCTGGTGCTGGGGGAGTACCGGCGGCTGGCTGCGGCACCGCCCGCCCCGCACGACGACGCACCCCGGCTCACCGAACGGGAGACCGAGGTGCTGCGTCTGGTCGCCAAGGGGCTGTCCTACAAGCAGATCGCCGACCGGCTGAGCCTGTCGCACCGGACCGTGCAGAACCACGTGCAGAACACCCTGGGCAAGCTCCAGTTGCACAACCGGGTCGAGCTGACCCGGTACGCCATCGAGCGGGGCCTGGACGGCTGAGCGGTCAGCGCGCCTCCGGCGGCCGGGTCTCGTGCACCGCCAGTTCCTCCGCGCTGGCCCCGCCACCGGCCGCGCCGGCGTCGTAGGCGACGTTGTCGGTCTCCTGGTCGGTGTGCGCGCCCTCGTCCGGCTCGACCAGCCGGCCCACCTGGTGGTCGGCGACGGTGCCGAGCTGGCCGTGGTCGTACACCGATACCGGGGAGTCCGGGTCCGAGACCGGGCCCGGGTCGATCACGTCGGCGTCGAGCTGGGCCTGCGCGGCGGCCTCCTCGCTGTCCGCCTCGGCGGCGATGTCCGGGTCGACCGGGCCGGCGAGCGGATCGTCGGCGGGGCGCTCGTACTGCTCGCGCTGGAGTTTGTAGTCCAGCGACTCGCCGTCGAGCTGCTCCTCCGCCGTGGTGCCGAACTGGTCCACGGCGACCGGCGTGCGGTCACCGGGGAGCTGGGCCGGCTCGGGGCCGTCCGCCTCGCGCCCGGTCAGCACGTCGTCGTTCGCGGTGGAGTCGTCGTCGGCGGTGTCGGGCAGGCCCGCCGCCTCGGGATCGGACACGGGGGTGGGGTACTCGTCGTCGCGCATGCCCGGGAACTACCCACTGCGCTCCCCGCCCTAACCGCGTCCGGCCGGGTGGATCGGGAGCAACGGGGCGAAACGGCACCTCAGTTGCGGTACGCCGCCTCGTCCTCGGCGTACAGCACGCACCACACCACCTTGCCGTCGGGCAGCGCCGTGCTGCCCCAGCGCCGGGCCACCGTGTCGATGAGCAGCAGCCCTCGCCCGCCCACCGAGTCCACCGGCGCCGGACCGCCGTACGCGGGCCGCCCGGTCGAGTGGTCCCGGACCGCGACATGCAGCGCGCCGCCGCGCGGGGCCAGCCGGAGCGTCATCGGCGTGACCGCGTGTGCCACCACGTTGTTGACCATCTCGGTGACCGCGATGCAGGCCGGCTCGGCCAGCTCCGGCAGTCCCCACCTGGCGCAGCCGCCGGTCACCAGCACCCGTGCCTCGCGGGCCGCCTCGGCCACCGGGGGCAGCTCGGCGTCGAGCGGGTCGGGCGGCGCGTCCGGTGGCGGCCCGTCCGGGTCGAGCAGCAGCCGCGCGGCGGGCCAGTCGTCGACCGCCCGGCAGACCTCGTCCAGCGCGTCGCGTGCCACCGGATCGGGGATCCGCACCGCGGACAGGTCCACGAGCAGCACCCCGGGCTGCCGCCACAGCCGGGCGAGCAGCGCGTCCCGTACGGCCTCCACCTCGGACCGGTCGAGCACCCCGGTCAGCCGGACCGTCGGCGAGGAGTCGTCGGTCTCCACCAGGCAACGCGCATCCGTCGGCATGATCGCCCCATTGTGCACCTCGGTCCGCACCCGCGCACCGGTCCGGTCGACGGGACTCACGGCCGGCCGGCCCGCGACCGGCGGCTGAGCGCCGCCACCGTGCCGACAGCCGTGCCGGCGGCCAGCCCGACCGCCGCGGTCAGCCGGAGCACCTGACCGCGCCGGCCGGACCACCCGTCGGTCCGCTCCGCCGCCGCGTCCGGCGTGAAGACCGCGCCGGTCGAGTCGGCGCGTACACCGGGGCCGAACTGGGTGCGCGCGGTGTACCAGCCCAGCACCCGCTCGGCCAGCGCCGGGGCGAGCCGCCACTGGAGCCCGATCAGCCGGGCCGCGCCGCCCGCGTACGCCTCGCGCCGAGGCCGCCGCAGCAGCTTGACGATCGTCTCGGCGACCATCTCCGGCGGGTACACCGGCGGCGGTGGGGTCAGCTCCCGGCCGGAGTGGTTGGCGGCGTGCCGGAAGAACGGCGTGTCGATGGTGGCGGGCAGCACGGTGCAGATCGAGATGGTGCCCCGGCCGGTCACCCGCAGCTCCTGCCGGACCGTGTCGGCCAGACCGCGGATCGCGTGCTTCGTCGCGTTGTACGCCGACTGGTACGGCATCGCCACCTCGGCTAGGACCGAGGCGTTGTTCACGAGCACCCCGCCGCCGGCCGCGTCGAGCCAGGGCAGCGCGGCGCGCGTCCCGTACACGGCGCCGAGCAGGTTCACGTCCACCACCCGGCGGAACTCGGCCACCGGGATCTCGTCGAACAGCCCGACGGTGCCCACCGCCGCGTTGTTGATCCAGGCGTCGATCCGGCCGAACTCGGCCACCGCCCGCCCCGCCAGCCGCTCCACCGCCTCCGGGTCGGTCACGTCGGTCGGCACCACCAGGGCCCGCCCGCCCAGTTCCCGGCAGAACGACGCGACCCGGCGCAGCGCGGACTCGGTCCGGGCGGCCAGCACCACGTCGGCACCCCGGCGGGCCAGCGCGTACGCGGTGGCCGCGCCGATCCCGCTGGAGGCGCCGGTGATGACGACTGTGGCGTCGGAGAGGCTGCGGGTCAGCGGCATTCCCCGTCGGTACCCCCGGCCGGGGCGGTCATGCCGACCGTTTTCGCCGGTGATCGACATCGGTCGGCTGTCCCGCCCACGGGACGCACTGGCCGGGTGACCCCGATCTGTCAGGTTTGGGCGCACCGGACCTGGGTTAATGGGACGCTCTGACCGGAGACCCCGTTCGCGAGAAACGCATGGAGGTGCACCATGCGCGTCGGCCTTGTATGCGCGCACGCCGGCTCGTCCACCGACGGTCCCACCGTCGGGACGCAGGAGCACATTGCGCGCGTGGCGGCGGAACTCGCCGCCCGGGGCCATGACGTCCGCGTCTACGAGCGCCGTGCCGCGTCCGCCCAGCCCGCCCTGACCGAACTCGACGGCTACCGGGTGGAACGTGTCCCGGTCGGCCCGCCCGACATGCTCTCCACCGCCGAGCTGGTCCCGTTCGTCGCCGAGTACGGCCGCTGGCTGGCCGGGCAGTGGGCCGGGGACTGGACCCCCGACGTGGTACACGGGCACTACTGGGTCGGCGGTCTGGCCGCCGCGCACGCGGTCCGCGCCACGGACATCCCGGTGGTGCAGACGTTCCACTCGCTCGGCGTGGAGCAGCTGCGGCATCTCGGCCGCGGGTACACCGGGCCGGGGGAGCGCATTCCGCTGGAGCGGGCGCTGACCCGGGCCGTGGACGTGGCGGTGGCCCAGTGCAACGACGAGGTCGACGAGCTGACCCGGATGGGCCTGCAACGCACGGCGGTGGCGATGGTGCCGACCGGCGTGGACACCGGCCAGTTCCACCCGGACGGCGAGGCGGCTCCCCGGGACCAGCGGGCCCGGATCCTCTCCGTCGGCGGGCTCGCGCCCGGACACGGCCAGGACGACCTGATCCGGGCGATGCGGCTGGTCGGTGACGCGGAGCTGGTGATCGCCGGCGGTCCGCCGCCCGAGCGGCTGGACGGGCACGCCGAGGCGCGCCGGCTGCGCGAGCTGGCCGAGCGGGCGGGGGTGGCGGAGCAGGTGAAGCTGGTCGGCGCGGTGCCGCACGACCAGATGGCCACCTGGTACCGCTCCGCCGACGTGGTGGCCTGCACCCCGCACTACGCGTCAGCCGGGCGGGTGTCGCTGGAGGCGATGGCCTGCGGCGTACCGGTGGTCGGCTACGCCATGGGCGGCATCGCCGACGCGGTGGTGGACGAGGTGACCGGCAAGCTGGTGCCGCCGGGTGACGTCCGCACGCTCGGGGTCACGCTGCGCCGGCTGCTGTCCGACAACGCCGGGCGGTTCGCGTACGGGCACGCCGCCGTGGACCGGGTCCGGTGCAGCTACACCTGGGAACGGACCGCCGCCGCGCTGGAGCGCCTCTACGAGCGGGTGATCGGACGGCGCCGCCCGGCCACCCCGATCGAGCCGACGCCGGTCGAGGCGACGCCGCCGGTCGAGGTGGTCGTCTCCGAACGCGGACCGGAGGCCGCCTGAACCGGCACCATCGCGGCGCCCGCCATCGCCTTCTGGCGGGCGCCGCTGTGGTGGTGCTGCGGTTCGGCGTACCGGGTCAGGCCGACCACCGCCGCGAGCGTCACCAGGAAGCCGAGCCCGGCCAGCCACTCCCGGCCGGGCCAGATCTTGTCGTTGAGCAGCAGCAGGCCGACGATCGCGGCTGGTACGGCGCCGGCGGCGTCCATCGCGGCCACCGCCGCCGTGGTCGACCCCCGCTGCATGGCCAGCCCGAGCAGAAGCTGGCCGATCAGCGAGTGGACGATCAGCAGGTAGAGCAGCGGGTCGCGGAGGAACGCCTCGACCGATCCGGCCGAGGCGAGCGGGCGGGCCGCCACCGCCGCGGCGGAGAACGCCATCCCGGCCAGCGAGCCGAGCACCACCGACCCGAGCGCGCCGTGCAGCCGGGCGGCGAAGAAGCCGGAGGCGGCGATCGCGACCACCGCCACGGCCAGGCCGACCAGCCCGGCGGTGCCGAGCTGCCGTGACGGCGCCGGCTGGGCGGAGAGCACGAGCGCGGTGATGCCGGCGAACAACAGCACCAGCAGTACCACCTCGGCCGCGGGCAGCCGCCACTTGAGCACCAGCACGCCGAGGACGGCGGTCACCCCGAGCCCGGCCGCCACGCTGGCCTGGACCAGGAACAACGGCAGGTCGCGGCGGGCCAGGAAGGCCAGCACGAAGCCGACGACCTGGCAGGTCAGGCCGATCAGGTACGTCCGGTGCCCGGCCAGGCGCAGCAGCAGCCCCGGGTCGAACGTGTGGTGCACCGTGGTCCGCGCGGCCGCGACCGACTGGAGGAGGTTGGCGAAGCCGTACGCGATGATCATCGCCGCCAGGAAGCACCAACCGGAGGAAACCACCTGGCGAGGATAGAGGCTCCCCCGGGGTCAGCGCTCGGCTGGACGGCCGAGCCGGGCCAGGATGTCGTCGTGCAGCGCCCCGTTGCTGGCCACGGCGCTGATGTCGGCGGAGTCGGTGCCGGCCGGCGCGGGCCGTCCGGCCAGGTCCGTGACGACTCCGCCCGCCTCGGTGACGATCGGGACCAGCGCGGCGATGTCCCACAGCGACAGCTCCGGCTCCACCATCACGTCCAGTGCACCCTCGGCCAGCAGCATGTAGCCGTAGAAGTCGCCGTACGCGCGGCTGCGCCAGGTGTCGCGCATGAGCTGGAGCACCGCGTCCAGCCGCCCGGCCTGCTCCCACCCGGTCAGCGACGAGTAGCAGAAGCTCGCGTCGCCGAGCGCCGTCACGCCGGAGACCCGGATCGGCGTGCCGTCCGCCGGGCCGGTGCCGGCGAACGCGCCCGCGCCGAGCGCGCCCCACCAGCGGCGGCCCAGCGCCGGGGCGGAGACCAGGCCGAGCACCGGCCGGTCGTGCTCCAGCAACGCGATCAGCGTGGCCCAGACGGGTACGCCCCGGACGAAGTTCTTCGTGCCGTCGATCGGGTCGATCACCCAGCGTCGCCCGTCCGGGCCGGCCGGCGGCTGCTCGCCGTACTCCTCGCCGAGCAGGCCGTCGCCGGGACGGTGGGCGGCCAGCAGCGCGCGGATCTCCCGCTCCACGGCGGTGTCCGCGTCGGAGACCGGGGTCAGGTCCGGCTTGGACTCGACGCGCAGGTCGAGCGCGCGGAACCGGGCCGAGGAGACGGCGTCCGCGGCGTCGGCGAGCAGGTGGGCGAGGGCGAGGTCGTCGGCGTACCCGGTCATGACGGACACGCTAGTGGCGGCGGCCCGGCCGGCGACGGCGGGTCGCCGCCGGTCCGCCGGTCAGGATCCGGCGAGCGGATCGCCGGGGTTGCGCTCCGGCTCGCGCGGGTCGCCCTCGCCGCTGCGGGAGGCCAGCAACCGGCGGTACGAGGCGAGCCGGCGCGCGTCCGCCTTCCCGGCGGCCACCCAGGCGTCGAGCGCGCAGTCCGCCTCGTCGGCGGTGTGCGGGCAGTTGGCCGGGCAGTCCACCGTCGCCTCGACCAGATCCGGGAAGCCGTGCAGCAGGCTCTCGGCGGACACGTGGGCCAGCCCGAAGCTGCGTACCCCCGGGGTGTCGACGATCCAGCCGGTGTCGCCGTCGGCGGCGGGCTCGGCCGGCAGCCGCAGCGCCACGGCGCTGGTCGAGGTGTGCCGGCCCCGGCCGATCGCGCTGACCGTGCCCACCGCCCGTTCGGCGTCCGGGACGAGGCGGTTGACGAGCGTCGACTTGCCCACGCCGGAGTGACCCACCATCACCGAGATCCGGCCGGCGAGCAGCGCCCGCAGCGCGGCCAGGTCGGAGTCCGGGCGGATCAGCACGTACGGCAGCTCCAGCTCGGTGTAGTAGCCGAGCACCGCCTCCGGGCCGGCCAGGTCGGCCTTGGTGAGGCAGAGCAGTGGCTCGATGCCGGCGTCGTACGCGGCCACCAGGCAGCGGTCGATGAATCCGGTACGCGGCGGCGGGTCGGCGAGCGCGCTGACGATCACCAGCTGGTCGGCGTTGGCGACCACCACCCGTTCCAGCCGCCCCTCGGCGGTGGTCTCGTCGTCGTCGGCGGTACGCCGCAGCACCGAGGTCCGCTCGGCGATGCGCACGATGCGGGCCAGCGCGCCCGCCGCCCCGGAGGTGTCCCCGACCAGCCCCACCCGGTCGCCCACCACCACCGACTTGCGTCCCAGCTCACGGGCGCGCATGGCGGTCACGAGCGGTGCGTCCGGCCCGGCGCCGGGGAGCACGCAGGTGTAGCGGCCCCGGTCGACGGCGATGACGAACCCGTCGACGGCGTCGGCGTGCCGGGGCCGGGTGCGCGTACGCGGGCGCGACGACCGGCCCGGTCGTACCCGGACGTCGTCCTCGTCGTACTCGCGCCGCTTCGTCGCCAGGACGTCCCCCCGCTGTCAGTTCTTGCCGGTCACCATCCCCGACCATAGTGCCGGGAACTCCGGCATGGTCTTGGAGGTGCACGCCACGTCGTCGACCTCGATGCCGGGGACGGCGAGCCCGGCCACCGCCGCCGCGTGCGCCATCCGGTGGTCGGCGTACGTGCGGAACGTCCCGCCGCGCAGCGGGCGTGGCCGGATGTCCAGTCCGTCGCGGGTCTCGGTGATGTCCGCGCCGAGCGCGGTGAACTCCTTGGCGAGCGCGGTGACCCGGTCGGTCTCGTGGCCGCGGATGTGGCCGATGCCGGTGAGCCGGGACGGGCCGTCGGCGAGCAGCGTGAGCGCGGTCAGCACCGGGGTCAGCTCGCCGACGTCGGAGAGGTCGGCGTCGAGCCCGCGCACCGTGCCGGTGCCGCGCACGGTCAGGCCGTCGGTGCCGAGGCTCACCTCACCGCCCATCCGGTGCAGCAGCTCCCGGAGCCGCTCGACCGGCTGGAGGCTGCTGCGCGGCCAGCCCTGCAGCGTCACCTCGCCGCCGGTGACCAGCGCGGCGGCGAAGAACGGCGCCGCGCCGGACAGGTCCGGTTCGATCTCCCAGCCGCGCCCGGACAGCGGGCCCGGCTCGACCGTCCAGACGTCGGGCGTGGTGTCGTCCACGGCGGCGCCGGCGGCGCGCAGCATCTGCACCGTCATCCGCACGTGCGGCGCGGACGGCACCGGTGGTCCCACATGCCGGACCACGACGCCCCTGTCGAAGCGCGGCGCGGCCAGCAGCAGCCCGGAGACGAGCTGGCTGGACGCGGAGGCGTCGATCACCACGTCGCCGCCGGTCACCCGGCCCGCGCCGAGCACGACGAGCGGCAGGCTGCCGGCCGGTGGCGCGTCGATCCGGACGCCGAGCGCGCGCAGCGCGCCGATCAGCGGCCCGAGCGGGCGGGTCCGGGCGTGCGGGTCGCCGTCGAACGTGACCCGCCCGGCGGCCAGCCCGGCCACCGGGGGCAGGAACCGCATCACGGTGCCGGCCAGGCCGACGTCGACGTGCGCCGGACCGGCCAGCGGGTAGGGGCGGACCAGCCAGCGGTCGTCGTCCGAGATCGACATGTGGGCGCCGAGCGCGCGCAGGCCACCGGCCATCAGTTCGGTGTCCCGGGCGCGCAGCGGCCGGGCGAGTGTCGACGGCCCGCCGGCGAGCGCGGCGAGCACCAGGGCCCGGGCGGTCATCGACTTGGAGCCGGGCAGGCGCAGCGTCGCGGCGACCGGGTCGCTCGCGGTCGGCGCGGTCCACTGCTGCGGCGGACGCGTCGCGGTCGGATTGCTCACCGTTACATTCTGCCAAGCTCGCGGGCCGGTGGAACCGTCCGCCGCCCCTGCTCCCGTTGGGCGGGACAGCCGGAACGTCCGGATGCGGCTAGCGTGGGCGCCATGTGCGGGAGGTACGCCACGACCCGGAGCGCCGCCGACCTGAGCGGGCTGTTCGAGTCGGCCGACGAGACCGGTGGGGTGACGCCGGACTACAACGTCGCGCCGACCGACCCGGTGCCGCTGGTCCGGCTCGCCCCGGACGGTCATCGACTGCTCTCCCTCGGCCGCTGGGGCCTGCTCCCGCAGTGGTCGCGCAGCGCCGCCGGGGCCGCCCGCATGATCAACGCGCGGGCCGAGACGGTGGCCACCAGCCGGGCGTACGCGTCGTCCTTCGCCCGCCGCCGCTGCCTGGTCCCCGCCGACGGGTGGTACGAGTGGGTCCGCCTCGCCGACGGCGGGCGCCAGCCCTACTTCATGACCCCGCGGGACGGCTCGGTCCTGGCCTTCGCCGGCATCTGGTCGGTCTGGGAGTCGGCCGGTGCGGCTCGGCTCACGTTCAGCGTGCTCACCACCGCCGCGACCAGCGAGCTGGCCGAGGTGCACGACCGGATGCCGCTGCTGCTGTCGCCGGAGCGCTGGGCGGAGTGGCTCGGCCCGGCCGAGGAGCCGGCGGAACTGCTCGCGCCGCCGGACGCCGGCCTGCTCGCCGGGCTGGAGATCCGGCCCGTGTCCCGGGCTGTCGGCGACGTCCGCAACGACGGCCCGGAGCTGGTCGCCGCGGTGGCTCCGGCGGGTGCCGGGACGGCAACCGGACCGACGCTGTTCTGATCACGCTCCGCCACATTCGCGTGCCCCGTTTGCCGGGGTTGGGCCGGAAAAGTCGCCCGGACGTTCAGTCAGTTTCATTGAAGACCCTTGTCCTTACGTATTCGAATGCGATAGAACACAGCGCCGGTGATGGGCGTCTGTTCGCACGGGGCGGATGACACCCATCGATCTTGTGAGAGATCTACGCCGGTTCCCACGGGGGAGGTGGGTGTATTGACACGGGCACGTATGCCGCGTCCGCACGAGGTAGCCGCCGCACGGCGCGATCCGCGACTGCTGCGGGCGCTGAGCGAACGACGCCAGGACGACGCGTGGCGCACCAGGGGCACCTGTCAGAACGTCGATCCGGAGACGTTCTTTCCGGCACCGAACGAACCGGCCGACGCGGCGGTGGCGCTCTGCCGCACCTGCGACGTCCAGGGCTCCTGCCTGGCCTGGGCGCTTGAGGTGGGCGACTGCCACGGCGTCTGGGGCGGCACCACGCCGCGTGAGCGGCGCGCCATGCTGGTGGCCTGGCGCAGCGAGGTGCAGCCGGATCCGGACGCGTTCGACGACGCCGGTCCGCCGGTGCGCGACCGCCTGCTCACGCTGGTCCCGCTGAGCTGATCCCGACGTCGCCCGTGGCCCGCTCCGGCAGGCCGCGGGCGACGTCGGCGTTTCCGCGCCGGACCACCGGCGGGCGCACCGGTCCGCGCAGAATGGGCCGGTGCGGCACGACGACGAGATCGACACCCCACGCGGACCCGCCCGGCTCCGCTTCGACACACCCGCCGACGCCACCACGGTGCTGGTGCTCGGGCACGGCGCCGGTGGTGACGTGGACGCGCCCGACCTGACCGCGGTGCGGGACGCGGTGCTCGCCGCCGGGGCCGGGGTGGCCCTGGTGACCCAGCCGTACCGGGTCGCCGGGCGACGCGCGCCCGCTCCCGCCGGGCACCTCGACGAGGCGTGGACGGCGGTCCTGGCCGACCTGCGCCGACGTGCCCCGCTGGTGCGCCACTGGGTGGTCGGCGGCCGGTCCAGCGGCGCCCGGGTGGCCTGCCGTACCGCCACCGCCGTCGGCGCGGCCGGAGTCGTCGCGCTGGCGTTCCCGCTGCACCCGCCGGGACGACCGGAACGCTCCCGGGCCGGCGAACTGCTCACCGGGCTGCCCACGCTCGTCGTCAACGGCGACCGGGACCCGTTCGGCGTGCCCGAGCCGGGCCCCGGCATCGAGGTGGTGGTCCGGCCGGGGGAGCGCCACGACCTGCGCCGCGATCCGGCCGGTACGGCCGCCGTGGTGCGGGACTGGCTGCGCGTACACGAGTGGTCGTCCTGACCGGGCGGCGTGCGCCGTGACCGTCCGGCGCGGCGGGTCGTTGCACCGGTTGGTGCCGGCCGCCCGGTTCGGGCGCGCCGGGGCCACCCTCCCAGGCCCTTCCTGGTCCCAGCGTCGGTCGCGGCCGAGGCCGGGACCAGGATCGGGTGGGGCCGGAGGAATGCCACGCCCCACAACTCGCGTTGTCTTCCTGTGGACGACGACAGAGCCATCGCGAGGGGGGTGACCGGTGCCGATCGAGACACGGAGCCGGGAACGGGACGAACGGGACGAGCGCCAGCTCCGGCGGCTGCTCGACGCGCCGGAGTGGCCCGCGGCGGCGTCGGTCGTGAGCACCGGCACACACTCCGGAAGTGAATCTGCCGGTAGGTGGGTACGCGTATCCTCGGCGGGAAAGCATCCGACGCGAGGGGATGTGCGGTTGACCACCGAGAAGACGGACGAGCGCAGGGCCCGCTTCGAGCGGGACGCGATGCCCTTCGTCGATCAGCTCTACGCTGCCGGGCTGCGGATGACCCGCAACCCGGCGGACGCGGAGGACCTGGTTCAGGAGACGTACCTGAAGGCGTACGCCGCCTTCCACCAGTTCGAGCAGGGCACGAACCTGAAGGCCTGGCTCTACCGGATCCTGACCAACACCTACATCAACACCTACCGCAAGCGGCAGCGCCAGCCCATTCAGGCGCCGACCGAGGAGATCACCGACTGGCAGCTCGCCGAGGCCGAGTCGCACACGTCCAGCGGCCTGCGCTCGGCCGAGACGGAGGCGCTCGACCGGCTGCCGGACAGCGACGTCAAGGAGGCCCTCCAGCAGTTGCCGGAGGAGTTCCGCCTGGCCGTCTACCTGACCGACGTCGAGGGCTTCTCGTACAAGGAGGTCGCCGACATCATGGGCACGCCGATCGGCACCGTGATGTCCCGTCTGCACCGTGGCCGACGTAATCTGCGGAAGCTGCTGGAGCAGTACGCGGCGGAGCGGGGTTTCAGCGCCGCCTCGTCGAAGAAGGGTTCGACCGCCGCCGCCGGCCGGGAGGTGTGACCGTGAGCTGTGGACAACCGCACGAGACGGACTGCCACGAGGTCCTCGCCGAGGTCTACCTCTACCTCGACCTGGAGTGCGCCGAGGAGCGCCGGGTGCTGATCCGGCACCACCTGGACGAGTGCGGGCCGTGCCTGCGCGAGTACGGCATCGAGCAGGAGGTCAAGGCGCTCGTCGCCCGGTGCTGCGGCAACGAGGCGGCCCCGGAGAAGCTGCGGGAGCGGCTGCGCCTGCGGCTGACCGAGCTGGTGGTCTTCGAGACCACCGAGTCCCGCGAACTGGCCGACTGACGAACGACGCGAGACGGCCCGGGTCCGATCACGGACCCGGGCCGTCGCGCTGTCCGGCGACTGCGCCGCCTGATCGGATGATCAGGAGTTGGGGCGCTTGCCGTGGTTGGCGCTGCTCTTCTTGCGGGCCTTCTTCTTACGGGCCTTCTTCGCCATGCTCTGCCTCCTTGTGCTGGTCACGGTTCCGTCCGCGGCGGGGCGCGGCGGAGGTCGCGGTGCGGCACACCGGGCTCGCCGGTGGCCGACCCGCACGATGCTAGTGCCGTCACCGCCCGCCGGGGCGCGGCGGGGCGGATCGCGGCCCGGTGGTGCGCGGCCCGGCGTGACCGGCGTCATGATTGGATACCGTTCGCAGGATTGTCGGGGAGCTGTCGGGGAGAGGGAGGGCCGCGAGATGGCCGAGGAGATCCGCGCCGAGATGGTGGCGAACGTCTGGAAGGTCGTCGTGGCGGCCGGCGACACGGTGTCCGAGGGCGACACCCTCGTCATCCTGGAGTCGATGAAGATGGAGATCCCGGTGGTCGCCGAGTCCGACGGCGTGGTGCAGAAGCTCGCCGTCAACGAGGGCGACGTGGTGCAGGACGGCGACCTGATCGCGGAGATCGGTTGACCGGCCTGCGGGTGCGCCGCGCCGAGCCGGCGGACTTCCCCGTCGTGGCCCGGCTGACCGTCGCCGCGTACGAGGCGGACGGCCAGCTCAAGGACGAGAGCGGGTACGCGCCGGTGCTCGCCGACGTGGCCGGCCGCGCCGAGACCGGCGAGGTGCTGGTGGCCGTCGACGACGCCACCGGCCAGGTGCTGGGTGCGGTGACGTTCGTGCTGCCCGGCACCCCGTACGCCGAACTGGCCGGCCCGGGCGAGGCCGAGTTCCGGATGCTCGCTGTGGATCCGGCCGCACAGGGCCGGGGCGCGGGCGCCGCGCTCGCGACCGCCTGCGTGGCGCGCGCCACGGAGCTGGGCTGCACGGCTGTGGTGATCTGCGTCCGCGCCGGGATGGCGGCGAACGCACACCGCCTCTACGAGCGGCTCGGTTTCGTCAGGTACCCGGAGAAGGACTGGACGCCGCTGCCCGGCATCGACCTGCGCGGCCTGCGCCTGGCCCTGACCGCGGCGGGCTGAACCGGCTCAGTCCTGGCCGGTCTCGCCGGTCTCGCCGATCTTGGCGAGCAGCTCGTCGGCCACCTGGAGCGCGATCCGCTTGCGCTCGTCCTCGGTGATGCCCGGCGCGCGTACCGCGAACCAGCTGCTGTGCACCGCGAACAGCGTGAGCGCGGCCCGGAGCTGGGCGGCGGGCGAGTCGTCGCCCCGGCACAGCTCGTGCGCCAGCCGCATCATCCGGTCCCGCATCTGCTGGCCGGCGACGAGGCTCTTGAGCACCGTCTGGTTCTGCTCGAAGAAGCGCATCACCTGGGGCAGGTCGCCGGCGAACATGCTGTCGGCGTACCTGCCGATCAGGGCACGCCGGGTCGCCAGGGTGGGCGGCTGGTCGGCGGCCCAGGCGATCAGCTCGTCCATCCGGCGCAGCCGGTCGTCGACCAGGCTGGTGACGATCTCGTCCTTGCTCTTGAAGTGGTAGTAGAGCGCCGCCTTGGTCACGCCGAGCCGCTCGGCGATCTCCCGCAGCGACGTCTTCTCGTAGCCCTGTTCGGTGAAGAGTTCCAAGGCGACGGCCTGGATCCGCTCCCGCGTGCCACCTGTGGTCTCCCTCACCGGCCGACATCCTTCCAATCCGCTTGACGTGCGCCCGCCATCAGCTTACCGTCCGGCTAGTAAGTAAACTAGCCGGGCGGCAAGTAAGTCGATCATCCGATCTGCGGGGGAGCCTACCGATGAGTCAACCAGCCCAGGTGACCACGAGACCCAATGTCCGGGTCGTCCTGTTCGGTCTGATGATCGCGATGATGCTCGCGATGCTCGACAACATGATCGTCAGCACCGCGCTGCCGCGGATCGTCTTCGAGTTCGGCGGCGCCGACCACTTCACCTGGGTGGTCACCGCGTACGTGCTGGGCACCACCGTCTCGACGCCGATCTGGGGCAAGCTCGGCGACCTGTACGGCCGCAAGACGGTCTTCCTCACCGCTGTGGTGGTGTTCCTGGTCGGCTCCGCGCTCTGCGGCATGTCCGGCTCCGGCGTCTTCGGCGGCGCCGACACCGGCATGACCGAGCTGATCGCGTTCCGGGCCGTCCAGGGCCTCGGCGCCGGCGGCCTGATGGTCGGCGTCATGGCGATCATCGGTGACCTGGTCCCGCCCCGCGAGCGGGGCCGCTACCAGGGCATGATCGCCGGCATCATGGCCATCGCGATGGTCGCCGGCCCGCTGGTCGGCGGTTTCATCACCGACAACCTCTCCTGGCGCTGGGCGTTCTACGTCAACCTGCCGCTGGGCGGCGCGGCGCTGCTGGTCCTCGCCACCACCATGCACCTGCCGAAGTACCGCACCGAACACAAGATCGACTGGCTGGGCGCGGCGCTGCTGTCCGTCGGCATCACCGCGATCGTGCTGGTGACCACCTGGGGCGGCAACGAGTACGACTGGATCTCGCCGCAGATCCTCGGCCTCGCCGTGCTGGCGGCGCTCGCGCTCGGCGCGTTCGCGGTGGTGGAGCGGCGCGTGCCGGAGCCGATCCTGCCGCTGAGCCTGTTCGCCAACCGCAACTTCGCGCTGATCTCGGTGATCGGGTTCCTGCTCGGCTTCGCCATGTTCGGCGCGATGAACTTCCTGCCGCTCTACCAGCAGACCGTCCAGGGGGCGTCGGCCACGAACAGCGGCCTGCTGCTGCTCCCGCTGATGTTCGGCATGCTCGTGGTGTCGCTCGTGGTCGGCCGGACCATCACCAAGACCGGCCGCTACCGCGTCTTCCCGATCGTCGGCGGCGTGGTCATGGTCGCCGGGATGGGCCTGCTCAGCCTGCTGGACGTGGACACCGGCAAGGCGCAGTCCTCGCTCTACATGATCGTGCTCGGCGTCGGCATGGGCTTCCTCATGCAGACCTCGATGCTGATCGCGCAGAACAGCGTGGAACAGAAGGACCTCGGCGCGGCCAGCGGCGCGGCCACCTTCTTCCGGTCCATCGGCGGCTCGTTCGGCGTCTCCCTCTTCGGCGCGATCTTCGCCAACCGCCTCGCCGGCTCGGCCGCCGGTGCCGCGTTCGCGGGCTCGGGCGGCGAGGGCGGCGCGATGGACCTGGAGGCGCTCAAGAAGCTCACCGGCCCGATGCGCGAGGCGGTGCTCGGCGGCCTGTCCGACGCCATCTCGCACGTCTTCTTCTGGGCCGTCGTCTTCACCGTGGCCGTACCGGTGCTCGCCTGGTTCATCAAGGAGGTGCCGCTGCGCGCGACGAACGACGTACCGCCGGCCGGCACCACACCGGAGGACGAGGCCGAGGCCGCGCTCGGCAGGGCCCCCGTCGCCTGACTCACCCGTAGCGGCCCCGCGCCCCCACCCCGGGGGTACGCGGGGCCGCGTCGCGTCCGCGCTCAGCCTCGGCGGAACAGGGCGGTGAGGCGTCGCCAGAGACGCCGCAGCGGACCGCCCTCGGCGCCGGCGAGCAGCCGGCCGGCGGTGGCACGTGCGGCCGGGTCGAGGGCCGGGGTGGCCCGCGCCAGGTACGCCAGCGACACCGCCACCGGGGTACGCCGGAACGGCCCGGCCGCGACCTCGGTGATCCGCCCGGACACCAGCGCGGCCACGTCGGCGCGCGTGTCCGGGTGCACCCAGGCGGCGGTGACCAGGGCGAACAGTGCCGCCTCGGCGGCCGGTCCGAGATCACCGGCGGCCAGTTCCCCCAGCACCCGACGCCGGGTCGACCGCTCCCACGGCTCGTCGGTGCGGTGGTGCAGCAGGCCCAGGCAGGCCCAGACCTGTGCGCAGCGCGTCCACAGTGCCGGATCCTGCCCGCCGAGCACCCGGCCCAGCGCCGTCGCCGGTGCCTGCGGCGGATGTGCCAGCAGGGCGAGCAGATCGGCGAGGTCCAGTGTGGCCAGTCCGACCGCGGCGTCGTACGCGGCCGGCGGATGCGCCCACGCCGGGTGCGCGAGCTGCTGGAGCCGCCGTACCGCCGACGCCGAGGGAGCGGGACCGTCGGGGGGCGGGACGTCGTCACCCGCCGGGGTCACCTGCCCGAGCCAGGGGCGGCCCCGGCAGCACTCGGCGAGGTCACCGTGCTCGTGTGTGTCGTCCGGGTGGTCGCGGACGAAGTCGGCGAGCGCCACCAGGTGGTCCACGTCGCCGTCGCGCAGGTAGCGCAGCCGGTGCGCGGTGTGCACCGCGCAGTCGAACGCGGGGTCCTTCGCCAGTGCCCTGTCGATCCAGCCCAGCGCCGCGTCGAGCCGGCCGTTGTCGGCCAGCGTGCCGGCGATGTCCGCGTAGACGGCGAGGTCGTCGGGGTCGAGCGCGACAGCGCGTTCCAGTGCGGCGAGCGCGTCGGCGGTCCGGCCGGCGCTGCGGTACGCGTACCCGAGCCACACCTCGCCGAGTTTGGTGGGCTGTGCGCGTACCCCCCGGGTGGCCCAGGTGACGGCGAGGGTGACCTCGCCGAGACGCCGGGCCAGTGCGGACGCCGCGCCCAGCAGCAGCGGATGGGCCGGATGGACGGTGATCGCGTTGCGGGCCAGCGTGAGGTACGGCGCGAGCGGCTCGCGCAGCCGGCGCGGCGCCGGGTCCGGCGCCGCCGCGCAGACCTGCATGAGGATCCGGGCGGTGCGCTCGGGGTCGAGGCGTTCCGGCAGGTCGGCGGCGGTCACCCAGGGCACCGCGGCCCAGGGCGCGGTCGGCGCGTAGCCGGTGGCGGCGGCGAGCAGGTCGAGCCCTTCGGCGGGACGGCCGGCGGCGGCGAGCAGGTGCGCGCGGGCCACCACGGCGCCGACGAACGCCTGCTGACCGAGCGGGAAGAGGTCCAGGTCGCCGCCGCTGGCCGCGTTCAGCCGGGCGAGCGTCTCGTGCGCCTCGGGCAGCGTGGGGGAGCGGACCAGCGCGGCGGCCACGTGGTCGGCGGCGTGCCGCAGGTCCCCCTCGCCCAGCGCCAGCCGGGCCAGTGCGAGTTCCTCCTCCGCGGAGAGCGCGGCGTCGTCCTCGGGCACGTCGTCCTCTCGCCGGTCGGGTCGGTCGTCAGCCGGGCAAGCCTAGGGGATCTTCCGTCAATTAGTGATCCACTGCGCACTCCTGTTCGTTGCGTTGATTGAGGCTGCTCAAACGTGCAAGACTGAGCATCGAACGCGCGGGAAACGCGCAGAAGGAGGTCTGGAGTGACGCGAGCAGGGGCCGGAATGGCCGCCGACATCGACGAGCAGCCGGCCGGTTACGAGCGTCTGCTCTCCACCGAGCACGCGTCGGCCATCGCCGAGGTGGCGGCCGTCGTCGCGCAACGGCGCCCCCGGCACGTCGTCTTCACCGCCCGGGGCACCTCCGACCACGCCGCGCTCTACGCGGCCTACCTGACCGAGATCCGCCTCGGACTGCCCGCCGGGCTGGCCTCCCCGAGCGCGATCACCGTCTTCGGCGCCCGGCCCGACCTCTCCGACGCGCTCGTCGTCGGCGTCAGCCAGAGCGGCGGCTCACCCGACCTGGCCGAGGTGCTGCGGGTCGCCCGCGCCTCCGGCGCGCTCACCCTCGCGGTCACCAACAACCCCGGCTCGCCGCTGGTGGAGACCGCCGAGCTGAGCGTCGACATCGCCGCCGGCCACGAACGCGCGGTCGCCGCCACCAAGACCTACACCGCCGAGCTGCTCGCGCTGCTCATGCTGATCGAGGGGGTACGCGCCGGCGACGGCGTGCTGCCCGCCGAGGAGCACGCCGCCCTGAGCCGCCTGCCCGAACTGGCCGCGCAGACGCTCGCCGACGACACCCCGGCCCGGCTCGCCCCGCGCTACCGGTTCGCCGCCCAACTCGTCACCACCGGGCGGGGGTACGCGTACCCGACCGCGCGGGAGGCGGCGCTGAAGCTGATGGAGACCTCGTACCTCCCGGCGCTCGCCTTCTCCGGCGCCGACCTGCTGCACGGCCCGCTCGCCATGACCGACCCGGACGTCCCGGTGCTCGCCGTGGTCGGCTCCGGCCCCGGCGGCACGTCCATGCGTGAGGTGCTGCCCCGCCTCGGCGAGCGCCGCGCCGACGTGGTCGTGGTCGGCTCCGCCGAGGTCGGCGAGACCCGGATGGCGGTGCCCGAGGTCGACGAGCGGTACGCGCCGCTGCTCGACATCCTGCCGCTGCAACGGCTCGCGCTGTCCCTGGCGCTGGCCCGGGGCGAGGATCCGGACGCGCCGCGCGGCTTGAAGAAGGTCACGGCGACGATGTGAGGTCCGGCGTGGCACGCTGTGTGGCGTGTCCACCCTCCGTGACCTCGCCGAGGAGCACACCGCGCTCCGCCCGGCCGACATCGACCACCTGCACCGGATCGCCGGCGACTGGCAGCTGCTGTCCGACCTGTCCTTCGCCGACCTGCTGCTCTGGGTGCCGGTGGACGGTGACGGCACGTTCCTCTGCGTGGCCCAGGTCCGTCCCACCACCGCCCCGACCGCCTACCTGGACGACCAGGTCGGGCGCATCGTCGGCGGGGCCGAGGTGGCCCACCTGGAGGTGGCCCACCGGCAGGGACGGATCTGGCGCGAGGGCGACCCGGTCTGGTACGGCGACGTCCCGGCCCGCCACGAGGCGATCCCGGTCCGGCTGCGCACCGGCGACGGTGAGGCCGGCGAGGTGATCGCCGTGGTGGGCCGGGACACCAACCTGTCCACCGCGCGCACCCCGAGCCAGCTCGAACTGAACTACCTGACCACCGCCGACGACCTCGCCCAGATGATCGCCGACGGCACGTTCCCGCCGCCCCGGCACCCCGGCGAGACCACCTCGGCGCCCCGGGTCGGCGACGGCCTGGTGCGGCTCGACGCCAACGGCAAGGTCACCTACGCCAGCCCGAACGCGCAGTCCGCGTACCGCCGCCTCGGCTACGCCTCCCACCTCGTCGGCGAGGACCTGGCCAAACTGCACCGCCGGCTCGCCGGCGACCCGCTCGAAGGCACCGACGCGGGCAACGCCGTACTCGCCGCGCTGCGCGGCGAGGCACCACCCCGCCGGGAGATCGACGCCCGCGGCGCCACCATGCTCACCCGGGCGCTGCCGCTGATGCCCGCCGGAGTGCCGATCGGCGCGCTGGTGCTGGTCCGCGACATCACCGAGGTACGCCGTCGCGACCGCGCCCTGATCACCAAGGACGCCACCATCCGGGAGATCCACCACCGGGTGAAGAACAACCTCCAGACCGTCGCCGCGCTGCTGCGCCTCCAGGCCCGGCGGGTCGCCATGCCCGAGGCGCGGGTGGCGCTGGAGGAATCGGTACGCCGGGTCGCCTCGATCGCGCTCGTCCACGAGACGCTCTCCCTGTCCAGCGACGAGGCGGTCGAGTTCGACGGCATCGTCGACCGGGTCGCCAGCGCCGCCACCGAGGTCGCCGCCACCGAGGTGAGCGTGGGCATGCGCCGCCGCGGCACGTTCGGCATCCTGCCCGCCGAGATCGCCACCTCGCTGGTGATGGTGCTCAACGAGCTGCTGCTCAACGCCGTGGAACACGGCTTCCCGCCGGCCGACGAGGAGAACGGTGCCCTCTCGCCCGCGGACGCGCCCCGGCCCGAGGCCGAGGTCACCGCGACTCGGCCCGAGGTGGTGGTCACCGCGCACCGGGCCCGCAAGCAGTTGCACGTCACCGTCACCGACAACGGCCGGGGACTGCCCGAGCAGTTCGATGCCGAACGCGGTGGCAACCTGGGCCTCCAGATCGTCCGGGCGCTGGTCACCGGCGAACTGCGCGGCACCATCGAGCTGCGCAACGGCGCCGACGGCGGCACCGAGGCGGCCATCGTCGTACCGCTGGCCCGCGGCACCACCGACCGCCTCACCGGACGAGCAGGGCCACCGTGATCCCCGGCCGCGGCCACACCCGCCGCACCGTGTAGCCCGCGCGCAGCGCGTCGCCCTTCGCACCAGGCACCGCCGCCGGCGGGTCGGCGCGGCGGCCGGTGACCACCAGCCACACCCGGTCCGTCCCGGCCAGGCACCGCGCCGGGTCGTCGCACTCCACGGCCCAGAGACTCGCGTCCTGACGCTGGTCGCGGACCACGAGCACGTCGCGCGGCAGCCTCGACCGCAGGTGGTACGCCATGCCGAGATCCGGGAACAGCCACCCGTCCCGGGGCGAGTAGACGATCGCGTCGCCCGGCTGTTGCTCGGCGCGGATGATCCCGGCCGCGCCCGCGTAGTCGACCGGTGCGCTGCGCGGCCACTCGTGCGTACGGCGCAGGGCCGCCTGATCGGGCAGCCCGAGCAGCCCGGCCAGGACCACCACCGCGATTCCCGCCGCGACCCGTCCGCGCGGCGACGTCGGTCCTTGCTCTGCTTCCGTGGACGCGGCAGTGCGGCCGGCTGCGGCGGGTGTCGCCGTGCGCTCTGGTTCGGCGGGCGTCGCTGTTCCCGGCGTTCGGGCCGGCGCGGGAGTGACCCGCGCGGCAGCCAGCGCGGCGCCGGCAAGTACGCAGGCGAACGGCACGGTGAAGACGAGGTAGCGGGTCACCCACAGCGGCACCGTCGTCCCGGCGGCGAAGACCAGCACCACCGGCAGCAGCACGGCGGCGACCGGCAGCAGCGCCCGGCGACCCAGCCGGGCCGCGCCGAGCGCCGCGAGCGCGAGCACGAACCCGCCGACGACACCGCTCTGCGCCAGCGCGCCCGGTAACGCCGCCAGGTCGGGCAGGCGCGCCGGGTCCACCCAGTCGAGTTGCCGTCCACGCTGTCCCCGCGCCACCAGCGCCAGTGGGGTGACGAGCACGGCGACCGGCACCAGCGCCAGCAGCCACCCGGCCAGCACCCGTCGGCCGGGCGCCGACGCCTCCCGAGCCTCGCCGGTCACGTCCTGCCGTTCCGCGTCCGGCGCGTCCGTGCCGTGCTCCCTGCTCCCGGGATGCGGTGACACCCGTGGCGTTCCACCGGCGCTCGATCTCGTGGCCGGGTGGAACGCCGTGGGTGTCTGCGGGGCGCCGTGACACCCGTGGTGTTCCACCGGCGCTCGATCTCGTGGCTGAGTGGAACGCCACGGGTGTCTGCGGCATGGCCGGCTCGCGTCGGGCATCTCGGCTCGGGACCGGCCGGGCGGATCGACGACCGCAGCGGGGCCACGTGCGGCGGTCAGCAGCACCACCACGGCGTGGGCGGCGAGCAGGGTGAGCGCGATCAGGTGGAGCAGGGCGAGCGCGGCGACGGCGAGGGCGTACCCGGCCCAGCGTCGCCAGGTCGGCCGGCGCAGCGCCTCGACCAGCAGCAGCGTGGCCAGCACGGCGAACAGCGTGGCGAGGGCGTACGGGCGGGCCTCCTGGCCGTACCGCGAGGTGACCGGCAGTACCGCGAACAGCAGTCCGGCCAGCAGTCCGGCGCGACTGCCGACGAGCATCGCGCCGAGGCGGGCGGTGAGCGCGGCAGCCACTGCCATCGCGAGCGCGGAGGGCAGTCGCAGCGCGGTCGGCGACGTGCCGGCCAGCGCGGTCCAGCCGTGCATGAGCAGGTAGTACGGCCCGGTCGCGGCGTCGATCGTGCGGGTCATCCGGACCAGGTCCGGTACCGGGCGAGTGGCGGCGCTCCAGGTCGCCAGCTCATCCCGCCACGGCTGGGCGTGCCCGATGCCGGTCAGTGTCACCGCGAGCGTGAGCAGTCCGGGTACCACCCACACCACCGGACCCGGCCGGCTGCGGACGGACGCGGGCGCGAACCTCCTCACCCCCGCAGCCTCACACGCCCAGCCCTTCCCGCCCGCCCGCTCCACCGATTCCCACCCACCCGGCCCCCCGACCGGCCCCCGACCCGGCCCTCGCCCCGGCCCCACGCCCGGACCCGGTCGATCATGAAGTTGGCCGCACGCACTGTCCCTTTTGTCCCCGCCAACTTCATGATCAACGGAGCGGGCGGGTGGGGTTGAGCTTGTTGACCAAGGAGATTGCGGCCTGGGGTGGCGGGTTGGGGGGCGGGGGTGGGGATGGGGGTCGATGTGGGGGTGGGCCCGTGATGTGGGATCACAGTGTGGAGCTGTGGTCGTGCGGGGCGTGGTGTGGCAGCATGAGGCACATGACCGCCGCTGTCGTCCGCCGCTTCGTGGCTCGTCGCCACGTCGATTACGGCCGCGTGCGCAGCGCGATCTGTCCGGCCCACTGACGACGCCCGACCCTTCCGTCTCGGGCGCGTACTCGCGCCGGCCGTCATCGACATCGCCGTCCACGGCCCTCTCCAGGGCCGGCCGCCGCGTCCGCGCTCCAGGCACCGCAGCAGACCATGGAGGACGCCGCGATGGCGGTCAGCAGCACCCCGACCCGTCCCGACACCCCGGCGCCTGCCGCCCGTGCGCCCCGCCGGCCACGCGGCGAGGGGCAGTGGGCGCTCGGACACCGTGAGCCGCTCAACCCCAACGAGCGGATCAAGAAGGACGACGACCCGCTGAACGTGCGGGACCGGATCGAGAACATCTACGCCCACCGCGGTTTCGCCTCGATCGACCCGCAGGACCTGCGTGGCCGGTTCCGCTGGTGGGGCCTCTACACCCAGCGCAAGGCCGGCATCGACGGCGGGCGTACCGCCGTGCTGGAGCCGCACGAGCTGGAGGACGAGTTCTTCATGCTCCGCGTCCGGGTGGACGGCGGCCAGCTCAACCTGGCCCAGCTCCGCGTGATCGCGGACATCTCCCGCGAGTTCGCCCGGGACACCGCCGACATCACCGACCGGCAGAACATCCAGTACCACTGGATCCGGGTCGAGGACATGCCGGAGATCTGGCGCCGGCTGGAGGCGGTCGGCCTGCAGACCACGGAGGCGTGCGGCGACTGCCCCCGGATCGTGCTGGGCAGTCCGGTCGCCGGGGTGGCCCGCGACGAGGTGCTCGACCCGACGCCGGCGATCGACGAGATCGTCCGCCGGTACGTCGGCGACAAGGCGTTCTCCAACCTGCCCCGCAAGTTCAAGACCTCGATCTCCTGGCTGGTCGACACGCCGTACGAGGCGAACGACATCGCGTTCCTCGGCGTGGAGCACCCGGAGCACGGGCCCGGGTTCGACGTGTGGGTCGGCGGCGGGCTCTCCACCAACCCGATGCTCGCCAAGCGGCTCGGCGTCTGGGTGCCGCTGAACGAGGTACCGGACGTGTGGGCCGGTGTGGTCGGCATCTTCCGCGACTACGGCTACCGCCGGCTGCGCAACCGGGCCCGGCTGAAGTTCCTGGTCGCCGACTGGGGCGTGGAGCGCTTCCGGGAGGTGCTGGAGAAGGAGTACCTGGGCCGCACGCTGCTCGACGGTCCGGCCGCGAACCTGCCGGCGAAGCCGGTCGACCACATCGGCGTGCACCGGCAGAGTGACGGCGCGAACTACGTGGGCGCGGCCCCGGTGGTGGGCCGGGTGTCCGGCACCCAGCTGGCGCAGCTCGCCGACGTGGTCGAGGCGCACGGCAGCGACCGGGTGCGGCTCACCCCGTACCAGAAGCTGCTCGTGCTGGACGTGGCGCCGGAGCGGACCGACTCGCTTGTCACGGCGCTGCGCGGGATCGGCCTGGAGGCCCGGCCGTCGGCCTGGCGGCGCGGCACGATGGCCTGCACCGGCATCGAGTTCTGCAAGCTCGCCATCGTCGAGACCAAGCGGCGCGGCGAGGAGCTGGTCGCGCGCCTGGAGGAGCGGCTGCGCGACTTCGACGCGGACATCTCCATCCACCTCAACGGCTGCCCGAACGCCTGCGCCCGCACCCAGGTCGCCGACATCGGGCTCAAGGGCCAGCTCGTGGTCGGCCCGGACGGCCGGCAGGTCGAGGGCTTCCAGGTGCACCTCGGCGGCGGCCTCGGCATGGCGCAGGGGCAGACCGCCGGCTTCGGCCGCAAGCTGCGCGGTCTGAAGACCACCGCCGAGGAGCTTCCGGAGTACGTGGAACGGCTCGCCCGCCGTTACCTGGCCGGCCGGACCGAGGGTGAGACGTTCGCCAACTGGGTGATCAGAGCCGACGAGGAGGAGCTCCGATGAGCGAGCGAAGCGAGCGAACCATCCGGTTCAGTGCGGCCGTGCCTCATCGTGCCGGCGAGCGAAGCGAGGTGGCGCGATGAGCGACGCCCGATCTGCGCCTCTCTACTGCCCGTACTGCGGGGAGGAGGACCTGCGACCGCACGAGGCCGGGCACGGCGCCTGGGAGTGCCACGCCTGCGCGCGGGTCTTCGCGGTGAAGTTCACCGGCCTGCTGAGCCGGGCGGTGACCCGGTGAGCGGCCTCGTCTCGGCCGCCGGCCTCGGCCTGATCGGCGCGGCCGAGCCGACGCGCCGCGACCCGGAGGAGCTGCGGGCGCTGGCCGAGCAGGCCGGCCGGGAGCTGGCCGACGCGCCGGCGATCGAGATCGCCCGGTGGGCGGTGGAGACGTTCGGCGAGCGCTTCTGCGTGACCAGCTCGATGGCCGACGGCGTGGTGGCGCACCTGGTCTCCCGGGTCGCGCCCGGCGTCGACGTGGTGTTCCTGGACACCGGGCTGCACTTCCCGGAGACGCTGCGCGTCCGCGACGAGGTGGCCCGGCGGATGCCGGTGCGGGTGCGGTCGATCCGGCCACGGATGACTGTGGGGCAGCAGGACGGCCAGTACGGTCCGCGCCTGTTCAACAGGTCCCCGGACGACTGCTGCCAGCTGCGCAAGGTGGAGCCGCTGGAGCGGGCGCTGTCCGGGTACGACGCCTGGGCCACCGGGCTGCGCCGGGACGAGTCGCCGACCCGGGCGAACACGCCGGTGGTGGGCTTCGACGCGCGGCGCGGCAAGGTCAAGGTGAACCCGATCGCGGCGTGGACGCAGCGGGAGGTGGACGCCTACGTGGCCCGGTACGACATCCCGGTGAACGAGCTGTTCGCCCGCGGCTACGGCTCGATCGGCTGCTGGCCGTGCACGCGGCGGACGAAGGCGGGGGAGGACCCGCGCGCCGGGCGCTGGGCGATGTTCGAGAAGACCGAGTGCGGCCTGCACACCTGAGCGCCGGGCCACCGGTGGTGCTGGTGGCCCACGGCAGCCGTGACCCACGTGCGGCGGAGGCGACCCGGGCGCTGGCCCGGGCCGTGGCGGACACCTGCCCCGGTCGTCCGGTGCTGTCGAGCTGGCTCGACCACACCGATCCCGGGCCGGCCGAGGTGCTGCGCGGGCTGGCCGACGCCGGCCACTCCCGGGCGGTCCTGGTGCCGCTGCTGCTGACCGCCGCGTACCACCGGAAGGTGGACATCCCGGCGGCGGTCGCGGCGGCCGGCGCGGACATCGAGGTACGGGTGACGGACGTGCTGGGGCCGACCGGCGGCGGGGTGGACGGCGGGCTGCTGGACGGGCTGCGCCGCCGTCTGGCGGAGGCGACCGGTGACGGGCCGGACGGCCTGGACGCGGTGGTGCTGGCGGCGGCCGGTACCCGGGATCCGGCGGCGCGGGCCTCGGTGGGCCGGGTCGCCGCGGCGTTCGGCGCCGGGCTCGGAGTGCCCTGCCGTGTCTCGTACGCCTCGGCGGCGCCCCCGGAGGTCGGCGGCGCGGTGACGCGACTGCGCGCGGCGGGCGCCCGCCGGGTCGCGGTGGCCGCCTACTTCCTGGCCCCGGGCCGGTTCCACGACGGGGTACGCGCGTCGGCCCGGTCGGCGGGCGCGGTCGCCGTGGCGGATCCCCTGACCGACCTGCCGGAACTGGCCGACCTGGTCCGGCGGCGGGTGGCGGCGGTGGCGGGCTGACCCGGTCCGGGACAGCAGAACGCCCCGGCCGGAATCCCGGCCGGGGCGGTCAGCGTGTACGGGTCAGGCGGAGTGAGCGCGCAGCACCCGGAGGCCGCCGCGGCGCTTCACCGCGCGACGCTCCTCTTCGCTCATCCCACCCCAGACGCCGGCGTCCTGACCGGACTCCAGCGCCCACTGCAGGCACTGGTCGGTCACGGGGCAGCGCCGGCAGACGGCCTTCGCCTGCTCCACCTGAAGGAGGGCCGGGCCGGACGTCCCGATCGGGAAGAACAGCTCCGGGTCCTCGTCGCGGCAGACCGAATCGTGGCGCCAGTCCATGGCGGCAACACTCCTCATTCTTAGTGGGTGGCCAGATAACGCTTCGTTGCTATTTCTATATGCGTCCGCATTGCCGAATGGTGACGGTCAGCATCCATCAATTCGGCGCAGCGTGAGCAGGCTGTGGGGTGCCCGGACCTGCTGGAACAGCTCAACCGAACGAGCATATCCAGGCAATGTCCCGGCAACACGAGTTCGCTTGTGAATACTTTCACGAACTACAGCGATGTCAAGGGTGACGCTCGGAAAAACTCCGAACAGTGAGCGGGCTCACCACCCATTTGTCCGGGTTTGCCAGAGCCCTGGTTACCCGGCGTGCCACAGTCGATAATCAATGTAGTACGGTCTGCGTGACGTTGCTGACATTTCCGGCACCCTTCCTCGGCGTGGCGGCCCACCGCGCCCGCGCGGCGGGGGGTCCGCGTCAACCGACTGGGATACCCGAGACCTAGCAGATTACTCTCAGTGCGGCCGGTACGGATGTGAATCGGACTTTCTCCCGCTCGCCGAGGTAGTCCCCGTCCAGCTGGAACGGCAGCGGGCGCTCCGAGACCAGCGTGAACTCCGCCACGTCGTGCAGCCGCAGCACCTGTTTGCCGTGGGGATCCGGCCGTTTGGAGAAGAACTGCACCGCTGTGCGGGCCGTACTGGCGACCCGCAGCCGCCGCAACGCGAGCACGTCGAGCCCCAGGTCGAACGACGCCTCCGGGTTCGGGTTGATCTCCCGGTCGCCCAGATACGTCCACGGCGCGGTGTTCTGGATGATCGCGGTGGCCAGTTCCGTCGCGGGCGCCTCACCCGGGCGCTCCAGCGTGATCGACGGGTGACGGCGGTCCGAGCCGACGAAGTACTGACCCGCGGTGGAGCGGAAGTAGAGCGCCGGGGTGGAGACGCGCCCCTTCTTGCGGGCCTGCTCCACCCGGCGGATGACCGCCGCGTCCAGCCCGAAGCCGGCGCAGAACGTGAAGTAGCGGTCGTCGGCCCGGCCCAGCCCGATCGTGCGGGACCGGCCCAGCCGCAGCCCCTCCAGGATCATGCTGGTGCCGTCCGGCCACTCCCGGGGCAGCCCGAGCGCGCGGGCGAAGACGTTCGTGGAACCACCCGGCACGGTGGCCAGCGCGGGCAGCCGCTCGGCCGAGGTCTGTCCGGTACGGAACGTCGGCGGCTCCGCCGCCATCAGGCCGTTCACCACCTCGTTGACGGTGCCGTCGCCGCCGAGCGTGACCACCAGGTCGACGCCCTCCTGGGCGGCCTCCCGGGCCAGGTCCATGGCGTGGCCCCGCCGGCGGGTGTACCGCACCGACAGGTCGACTTCACTGCGCAACGCCCGGACCAGCACGTCCCGGCTGCGCTCGCTGGTGGTGGTGGCCTTCGGATTGACCACCAGGACGGCCCGCATGGGCGGCACTGTACCGCGACTACCCACCGGTATCGTGGCGCCCGTGACGATCGACTCCGACCCGCTCCCCGGCACGCTGCGCGCCGCGGTGCTCCTGCTACGTGCCCAGGCGGTGGCGCTGGGGCTGATCGCGGTGTGGCTCATCTGGTCCGACCTCACCGCCGACACGACGGATCTGACCTCGGCGCTGCTGGTGACCGTCTTCGCGGTCGGGGGCGCGGTGGCGCTCTGGGCTCTCGGCGGTGCGCTGTCCCGCCGCCGGGCCGGTGCCCGCGCGCCGGCCATCGTGCTTCAGCTCATGCTGCTGCCGGTCGGCTGGTTCATGATCGAGGGCGGCATGGGCTGGCTCGGGGTGCCGCTGATCGTGCTCGGGATCGGCATGGTCGGGCTGCTGGTGAGCGGGCCGACGAACCGCGCGCTGGGTTTCGGCGAGCCGGCCGGCTGAGCGCCGCCGGCCCCGTGGCCGCGCGTCGGTCAGTAGACGCCGGCGCGACGGGTCAGCAGCGAGATGGTGGCCCGGCCGCCGGACGCGTGGGCGTTCGCCCCGGTGGTCAGCGCGGTCAGCACCTTCCAGGCGAACGACGACTCGGACGGCAGCGTGGCGCCCCGGACCGTCGGCACCGTCACCTCGACGGTGAGGGCGTCGTCGGTGACCGCGAACCGGCACTCCAGTTCGGCGTCGCGGGTGGCGATGGCGAGCAGCATGGCGCACGCCTCGTCGACGGCGATGCGCAGATCCTCGATCTCGTCGAGGGCGAACTGGAGCCGGGCCGCGAGGCCGGCCGTGGCGGTGCGGAGCACGCCGAGGTAACCACCGTCGGCGGGCACGGTGAGGTGGACGACGTCGTCATCGGTCGTCGGGTGCCCGGTCAGTTGAGTCACGGCTCCTCCCCCCGGTGCGGGACTCTACCCGGTCAGCGGGCGGGGCGCGTGGGCGCGGCCGCCGCGTGCGTGGCGAGCTCGCGCAACGCCGGCCCGGCCAGGCGGTACGGCGTCCACTCGTCCATCGGCGTGGCGCCGATCGCGGCGTAGAAGCGGGCCGCCGGGTTCCAGTGGATCATCCACCACTCCAGGCGCTGGTAGCCGCGCTCGACGCAGATCGCGGCCAGCGTGGCGAGCAGCATCCGGCCGGCGCCGGTGCCCCGGGCGTCCGGGCGGACGTAGAGGTCCTCCAGGTAGATGCCGTGCACGCCGGCCCAGGTGGAGAAGTTGAGGAACCAGAGCGCGAAGCCGACCGGTTGGTCCGACGCGTCGACGGCGACGTGGCCGTACAGCGCCGGGGACGGGCCGAACAGGGCCGCGTCGAGCTGTGCCGTGGTGAGGTGGCACTGCTCGGGCGCGCGCTCGTACTCGGCGAGTTCGTGCACCATGGCGACGACGGCCGGTACGTCCTCGGGACGTACCGGCCGGATCGTCGGAGTGCCGTCGGGCGACGTCACGCCTGCTTGGTCTCCCAGAAGATCTTCGAGATCTCGTCGATCTTCGCCAGCAGCTCGTCGGCCTTGGCCGGGTCGGTGCCGCCCTTGGCGCCGGCCGCACCGGCCAGCTTGGTGGCCTCGTTGAACAGCTGGTGCAGGTGCGGGTACTTCTCGAAGTGCGGCGCCTTGAAGTAGTCGGTCCAGAGCACCCACAGGTGGTGCTTGACCAGCTCGGCCCGCTGCTCCTTGATCAGGATGGCGCGGGTGCGGAACTCCGGGTCGGTGTTGGCCTGGTACTTCTCGCAGATCATTTTGACCGACTCGGCCTCGATCCGGGCCTGGGCCGGGTCGTATACGCCGCAGGGCAGGTCGCAGTGAGCGCTGGCCGTCACCCGGGGCGTGAGGATGCGGGGAAGGCGCATCAGGGTCCTCCATGGGTTGTTTGCGATGATCCAAGACGACATTACTCCTGGAGACGCCCTCCGGGGCTGGGAGGTGACATGGCGCCCACCGGTGAACCTCCGGCCCTGCGCGGCCCGCTGGTGCCGGTGCTGGTGACCGGCCCGTCCATGGCCCCGACGCTGCGTCACGGCGACGCGGTGCTGGTCCGCACGAAAGGCCGGCCGGTACGCCCCGGCGACGTCGTCGTCGCGGTGTTCCGCAGCCGTCCCGACCTGCTCGTCGTCAAGCGCGCCGTGGAACCGCGCGACGGTGGATGGTGGTTGCGCGGCGACAACGAGTTCGTCGCCGACGACTCCCGGGCGTACGGGGTGGCCGACGTCCGCGGCCGGGTGGTGGCCCGCTGGTGGCCCCGTCCAGGACGGGTCAAGCGCCGGTAGGAGCCGTATCGGATATGACCCCGCTCACATACTGGGCGCCGGTGCGTGACTATGCTCGAAAAGTGCCCGGGTGACCCCCGCACCGCCGCGCCGCCGGTCGCTGACCACCGCTGACCACGCCGGCCGGTCCGTCTGCTCGACAGATCCTGGAGTCACCATGTCTTCGTCCACCCCGGACCCCGCCGATCCCGTCTTCCGCCTGCACGTCGGCGGCAAGATGGCAGTCGCCTCCACCGTGCCGCTGACCAGCCGCGAGGACCTCTCCCTCGCGTACACCCCGGGGGTTGCCCGGGTGTGTGAGGCGATCGCCGCCGACCCCGCGCTCGCCGACACCTACACCTGGGTGTCGCACACCGTCGCCGTGGTCACCGACGGTTCCGCCGTACTCGGTCTGGGCAACATCGGCCCGCGCGCCGCGCTCCCGGTGATGGAGGGCAAGGCGGTCCTGTTCAAGCAGTTCGCGGGCGTGGACGCGGTGCCGGTCTGCCTGGACACCCAGGACGTGGACGAGATCGTTGCTACGGTCAAGGCGCTCGCGCCCTCGTTCGGCGGGATCAACCTGGAGGACATCAGCGCCCCGCGCTGCTTCGAGGTGGAGCGCCGGCTCGACGAGGCGCTGGACATCCCGGTCTTCCACGACGACCAGCACGGCACCGCGATCGTGGTGCTCGCCGCGCTGCGCAACGCCGCGGCGCTGCTCAACCGCAAGCTCGGCGACCTGCGGGTGGCGGTCAGCGGCGCGGGCGCGGCCGGGGTGGCGGTCACCAAAATGCTGATCGCCGGTGGCGTCGACCCGGACCGCGTGGTGGTGTGCGACTCGCGCGGCATCATCGGGCGGCACCGCGAGCTGACCGGCACCAAGGCCGAGCTGGCCGAGCTCACCAACGCCGAGGGCCGGCAGGGCGACATCACCGAGGCGCTGCGCGACGCGGACGTGCTCGTGGGCGTCTCCGGCGGCCAGATCCCGGAGGCGGCGGTGGCCGGCATGGCCCCCGGCGGCATCGTGTTCGCGCTCGCCAACCCCACCCCGGAGGTGCACCCCGAGGTGGCCGCCCGGCACGTGGCGGTGGTCGCCACCGGGCGCAGCGACTACCCGAACCAGATCAACAACGTGCTCGCGTTCCCCGGTGTGTTCCGGGGCGCGCTGGACGCCGGGGCCACCCGGATCACCGACTCGATGAAGGTGGCCGCCGCCGACGCCATCGCCGGCGTGGTCGCCGAGTCGCTCACCGCCGACGCGATCGTGCCTTCTCCGCTGGACCCGCGCGTCGCGCCGGCGGTGGCCGAGGCGGTCGCCGAAGCCGCCCGCCGCGACGGCGTCGCCCGCCGCTGAGATGTAAGGAAGGGGCCCTTCCTAACGCCTCCGGTAGAGGAAGGGCCCCTTCTTAACTGCTGCTCAGCTTGTTACCGTGCCGATCATGCGTGCTGCCTATGCCTCGGCCTTCGACGCCGACAACCCGCTCGCCGCGCTCGCCGTCGGCGACCGTCCCGAGCCGACCCACCCGCAGGACGACTGGGTCACCGTGCAGGTCCGGGCCAGCTCGCTCAACCACCACGACCTCTGGTCGCTGCGCGGCGTGGGCCTGACCGCCGGCCAGCTCCCGATGATCCTCGGCTGCGACGCGGTCGGCACCGACCCGGACGGCAACGAGGTGGTCATCTACCCGGTCGTGCCCACCCCCGGGGACCCGCGCGGGGTCTCCATCCTCTCCGAGCACTACCAGGGCACGTTCGCCGAGCGTGTCGCCGTACCCCGGATGAACCTGCTGCCGCTGCCCGACGGCCTGTCGGCGACCGACGCGGCGTGCCTGCCCACGGCCTGGCTCACCGCGTGGCGGATGCTGACCACCAAGGGCCGGGTCGCCGACGGCGAGTCGGTGCTGGTCCAGGGCGCCGGCGGTGGCGTGGCCACCGCGGCCGTCGCACTCGGCGTCGCGCTCGGCAAACGGGTGTACGCGACCAGCCGCGACGCCGGCAAGCGGGAGCGGATCGCCGAGCTGGGCGCGACCGCGCTGGAACCCGGCGCGCGGCTGCCGGAACGGGTCGACGTGGTGATCGAGACGGTCGGCGCGGCCACCTTCGACCACTCGCTGAAGTCGGCCGCCCCGACGGCCCGGATCGTGGTCTCCGGCGCGACCTCCGGGCACGAGCCGAAGATCAACCTGCGCCGGGTCTTCGCCATGCAGCTGGAGATTCTCGGCACGTCGATGGGCACCCCGGACGAGCTGACCGAGCTGCTCGCGTTCTGCGCCGAGCACGAGGTACGCCCGGTAGTCGACCGGGTGGTGCCGTTCAGCGAGATCTCCGAGGCGTTCGCCCGGCTGCACTCCGGCGACGTCTTCGGCAAGGTGGTCGTCGACCACACCGCCTGACGCGGGCGGCGCGCGCCGCGCCGATGGCTTGTTAAGAAGGGGCCCCTTCTCTACCGGAGACGTTAAGAAGGGGCCCTTCCTTACAGGTGGTCGTCGAGGGTGGCCAGGCCGCCGCGGGCCGCGTCGGCGGGGAGGCGCTTCTTCGCCGCCGGATCGCCGTAGAGCGTCCAGCGGAGGAACTCGACTGTGGTGTCGGCGACCACGCCCAGCGCCTTGCCGTCGCCGAGCAGCGCCCGCCCGTGGTCGCCCTTGGGCAGGCTGAGCATCGCCTTCGGCCACGGCACCGCGTCGTACACGGCCTTGCCCGCCGCGTACGACACCACCTCGTCGGCCTCGCCGTGCACGAACAACTGCGGCGCGGCGGCACCGGCGAACGCGGTACCCACACCCAGCGCGGTGCCGGCGAAGACGATGCCCGCGTCCAGCCGCTCGTCCCGGCCCGCGGTGAACAGCCCGATCGTGGTCACGCCACCGGCGCTGTGCCCGGTCGCGGCCACCCGCTCCGGGTCCAGCCGGCCGCGCAGCGGATCGCCCGCCTTCTCACCGAGCGCGAGCACCCGGGTCAGCACGTACGACACGTCGGCCGGCTGGTTGAGCACGTCCAGCGGGTTGCCGTCGGTGCCCTGGGAGGTGTGCGGGAAACGCGGCGCGGCGACCACGAACCCGGCCGCCGCCCAGCGGGTCAGCAGCGCCTGGTAGTCCTCCGGCCGGGCACTGAGCCCGTGGCTGAACAGCACCACGGGGAACCGCCCGTCCGCCGCCGGGGCGGACCGCTCGGCCGCGCCACCGGCCGCGCCCGCCGCCGGGTACCAGAGCGTCACCGGCAACGGCCGGTCGCCGTCGCGGTTCAGCTTCACCTGGCGTACGCCGACCGCGAAGCTCTCCGTGGGTGCCTTGCCGGCGGGTACGCGCGGAGTCGGCGCGGCACTTGTCGGTGGAGCGTCGGGAGCGGGCTGCCCGGCCGGGGCGGTGGGCTGCTGCGAGCAGCCGGCGAGGGCGGCGCCGAGCACGGCGGCGGTGAGCAGGGCGACGGGACGACGGCGCATGAACTCGATTGTGCCTCGCGATCGAGGCGGCCAGGCCCGGTCAGCGCGCCGGGTGACCACCCGCTGACGCCCGGAGACGGGCCAGGTCGGCGGCGTCCTTGGGCCGGCGCGGGCGTTCCGGCATCCAGACCGGGAACATCTCCTTGAACTCGATCTGCGCGGCGACGCTGATCACGGGTGCCGCGAGCGTGCCGATCCGGCCGGACGGCCCGGCCAGCATGCCCTCCGGCAGGGCCGTGCCCGCCCACGGTCCGGCACCGACGACCACCCGGCCGTCCGCGTCCCGGTCGAGGTACGCGAAGCTCAGCTCGACGTCGTCGCGCAGCAGGTCGAGCTGTGTCGCGGCGGGCATCCGGGGGTCGGGCCGCCAGCCGAGCGCGCCGAGCCGGTCGGCCAGCGTCGCGGCGTCGCGCCGCCAGCAGTACCAGTCGACGTCGACGTGCGGGCGGGTCACCTCGCCGAGGTGGAAGTCCATCGCCCAGCCGCCACGCAGCCACACGTCGATCCCGCAGGCGCCGGCCACGTCGACCACTTCCCGGATCGCCCCCAGTTGCCGGCCCGCCACCTCGTCCACCCCGTCCACCCCGCGCACGCTACCCACCCCACCCAGACCACGCCGCCCGCCGAGGCCCTCACCGCCCGCCCAGACCCCGTCGATCATGAAGTTGGCGGCGACAAACCGGACAGCGGACGCCGTCAACTTCATGATCGACGGGACAAAGGGGGGAGGGGGAGGTAGGACGCGTCAGGTGGGGAGGGCGCGGGTGGTGAAGGTGGTGGTGTCCGGCGCGGTCGCGTCGGAGGGGAGGCGGTGCAGGGCGGCGCGGTCGGCGTAGAGCGTCCAGCGCAGGAAGTCGGTGGTGGTGTCGAGCACCTGGGGGAAGCCGGGTCGTCCCGGCGTCAGGTATTCGCCGTGGCCCTGGCCGGTGAGGCTCAGGAAGGCGGCCGGTCCGAGACAGCGGGCGTACGCGGCCCGGCCGATCGACTCCGGCACGATCCGGTCGGCGCTCCCGTGCACGAACAGCATCGGCGCGAGCGGCCGGGAGGGGCCGGCGACCATGCGGCCACCGGCGATCACGATCCCGGCGCGCAGCGGGGACGACTGCCCGGAGGCGAACATGCCGAGCGTGGTGTGCCCGCCGGCCGAGTGCCCGGCGGCGGCGAAGCGGTCCACCGCCAGGTGCGCCCCGAGCGGATCCCCGGGGCGGGCGCCCAGCCGGACGAGGTGGCGGATCAGTCGCCAGGCGTCGGCGGGCTGGTTGCGGACGTCCTCGCGGGTGAACGGGCGGGCGCGCTGGTTCGTCCGCGGATAGGCGGGCGCGACGACCACGAACCCGGCGGCGGCCCAGCGGCTGGTCAGCGCCGCGTGCAGGGCGGGCAGGCTGCGTAGTCCGTGGCTGTAGAGGACCACCGGGAACCGTCCGGCGGCGAACGGGGCTCCCGGCCGGACGCGCGGTCCGCGCGCCGGACCGGGGCTCGCCGGTGTCGCGGGGCCATCCGAAAGAGACCCGGCCGTGTGCGGCGGTGGGGGAGACGGTTGCGCCGGGTACCAGACGGTGACCGGCAGTGGGCGCCTGCCGTCCGGGTCGAGCGTGAACTGCCGCATCCCCACCGCGTACGAGCGTTCCGGCGCCGGTCCGACGCCTGCCGGGACCGGGCCGGACGTGGCCACGGCCGGGCCGCAACCGGCCAGCAGCGCCGTCATCAGCGCGGCGACCAGCCGCTGCCCCCTCACACCTGCACGGTAGGCAGCCGAGCGGTCGGTCCGCGCCCGCCGTCCGGGCCGGTCGGCGCCGCCACCCGGGCGGCTCCCGCCTCCACCGGGTGGCCGGGTTTGCCCGATCCCGCCGACCGGATCCGCAGGTGGCGGCCCGGCGGGGCGGACCGGTCCGGTGGGCTTCGCTAGGGTCAGCCGCATGGCTGAGAACTACACCGACCCGAGTGGCAACACCGCGCAGTTCCGCGCATTCGTCGATTCTCCCGAGCCGGCCGCGTCGGCGGCGGCGCCGTCCCGCCTGCCGCTGATCGCCGGTGTGGCAGTCGCCGCCGTCGTGGTGGTCGCCCTGGTCGCCTGGATCGCCCTGGGCTGACCGGGCGGTCCGGCGCTGACCGGGCCAGGCCCGACCGCGCCCGGCGCACGGAGGGCCGGGCGGAAGACCGGGCCTTCAGACGCCGAGCACCTCACGGGTCTCGCGGGCGATCTCCCGCTCCTCGTCGGTGCCGACCACCAGCACCGCCACCTCCGCGCCGTCGGGGGAGACGAGCCGGTCGCCGTGGCCGTCGTTGCGCGCCGGGTCGACGGCGACGCCGAGCCGCTCCAGCCCGGCCAGCGACGCCGCCCGCACCGGCGCGGCGTGCTCGCCGACCCCGGCGGTGAACGCGATCGCGTCGACCCGGCCGAGCAGCGCGTAGTACGCGCCCACGTAGCCGGTGATCCGCCGGCAGTAGACGTCGAACGCCAGCGCCGCATCCGGGTCACCGGCGTCGCGGCGGGCCAGTACCTCGCGCATGTCGTTGACGCCGGTCAGCCCGAGCAGGCCGCTGCGGTGGTTGAGCAGGTCGTCGATGTCGTCCACGACCATGCCGCCCTCGCGGCGCAGGTGGAAGATGACCGTCGGGTCGAGGTCGCCGCTGCGGGTGCCCATCACCAGGCCCTCCAGCGGGGACATGCCCATCGAGGTGGCCACGCTGCGCCCACCCTGGACGGCGCACGCGCTCGCCCCGTTGCCCAGGTGCAACGTGATCGTGTTGAGCCGGTCGTACGGGCGGTCGAGCAGGTCGGCGACGCGACGCGAGACGTACGCGTGCGAGGTGCCGTGGAAGCCGTACCGGCGGATGCCGTACCGCTCGGCGGTGGCCTTGTCGATCGCGTACGTGGCGGCGGCCTCGGGCAGCGTGTGGTGGAACGCGGTGTCGAAGACGGCCACCTGCGGGACGTCCGGCAGCGCCTCCCGGGCCACCCGGATGCCGGCGAGGTTGGCCGGGTTGTGCAGCGGCGCCAGCGGCACCAGGTCCTCGATCGCGGCGACTACCGCGTCGTCGATTCGTACCGGCGCGCTGAACTTCCGCCCGCCGTGCACCACCCGGTGGCCGACACCGGACAGCCCGGTCAGGTCGAGCCGGCCGATGATCTCCCGGACCGCGCTCTCGTGGTCGGCCGGCCCGCCGCCGGGTTCGCCGACCCGCTCGACGGTGCCCTTGTCCAGGACGTCGTCGCCGTCGTACAGCCGGTACTTGACCGACGAGGATCCGCTGTTGAGGACCAGGATGCGGCTCATTCCGACGCCTCCGCGGCGGCCTGGATGGCGGTGATCGCCACCGTGTTGACGATGTCCGGCACTCCTGCGCCGCGGGACAGGTCGTTCACCGGCCGCCGCAGGCCCTGCATGACCGGCCCGACCGCCACCGCTCCGGCCGACCGCTGCACCGCCTTGTACGTGTTGTTGCCCGTGTTCAGGTCCGGGAAGATGAACACCGTGGCCCGCCCCGCGACCGGGCTGTCCGGCAGCTTGGTGGCCGCCACCTGCGGGTCGATCGCGGCGTCGTACTGGATCGGGCCCTCGACCAGCAGGTCCGGCCGGCGTTCCCGGACCAGCTTGGTGGCCGCCGCGACCTTCTCCACGTCGGCGCCCGAGCCGGAGCTGCCGGTGGAGTACGACAGCATCGCCACCCGCGGCTCGATGCCGAACCGGGCCGCTGTGTCGGCCGACGAGATGGCGATGTCAGCGAGCTGGTCGGCGTCCGGGTCGGGGTTGACGGCGCAGTCGCCGTACACCAGCACCCGGTCGGCGAGCAGCATGAAGAAGACGCTGGACGCGACGGAGACGCCGGGTACGGTCCGGATGATCTCGAAGGCCGGGCGGATGGTGGCGGCTGTGGTGTGGGTGGCGCCGGAGACCATGCCGTCGGCGTGGCCGGTCTGCACCATCATCGTGCCGAAGTAGTTGGGCTGCGCCACGATGTCGTGCGCCAGTTCCACGGTGACGCCGCGGTGGGCGCGCAACTGCGCGTACGCCTGCGCGAACTCGTCCCGCCACGGGCTGGTCGCCGGGTCGACGACCTGGGCGTCGCCGAGGTCCACGCCGAGTTCCCGGGTCCGCCGGGCGATCTCGTCCGGGCGGCCGAGCAGGGTGATCTCCGCGACGCCCCGGCGCAGCAGCACCTCGGTCGCGCGCAGGATCCGCTCGTCGGCGCCCTCGGGCAGCACCAGCCGGCGGCGGCGGGCGCGGGCCCTGTCGATCAGGTCGTTCTCGAACATCAGCGGGGTGACCCGCGCGGACCGGCTGACCCGCAGCCGGCGGGCCAGGTCGTCGGTGTCCACGCAGCGTTCGAACGCGCCGAGCGCGGCCTCGACCTTGCGCGGGTTGGCGGTGCTCGGGCGTCCCTCGATCCGGCTGGACGCGGACACCGTGTCGTAGCTGTCGCTCGGCACCGACAGCACGGGGAGCCCGGTGTTCATCCGCTCGACCAGGCGCATGGCCCGCGGGTCGGGCTGCTCGCCGAGCGTGAGCACCAGCCCGGCCAGCGACACCTGCCCGGCCACGTGCGCGGCGCCGGCGGCGACCAGCAGGTCCGCCCGGTCGCCCGGGGTGATCACCAGCGCCCCGTCGGTGAGGTGGTCCAGCAGCGTCGGCACGTGCGCGGCGCCCACCACGTAGTCGAGCACGTCGCGGTCGAGCGCGGTCTCGTCGCCGGTGAGCACCGTGCCGCGCAGCGCCGCGGCCACCTCGGCCACCGTCGGTGCCGACACGGTCGGCACCTCCGGGATCGCGTACGCGGGCACCGGCAGCTCGGGCAGCGCCATCGGCTCGGGCACGCGGTTGGCCAGCGCCGCGATCACCGTCGCGCCGAGGTCGACCAGATCGTGGTACGCGCCACGCAGCGCCGCGGCGATCGTGTCGGGCGTCTGGCCGAACCCGTCCACGACGGGCACCACGACGCTGCTGAACTCGGTCGCCAGCCGGGCGTTGAAGGCCAGCTCACGCGGGCCGGTGCCGTCGCCGTAGGCGAAGTCGCTGCCGACCACCACTATCGCCGGGCAGCGCCGTTCGACCTCGCGGTAGCGGGTGACGATCCGGGAGATCAGCTCCTCCCGGCGGCCGTCCGCGACGAGCGCGCTCGCCTCGGCGTACGTGGCGCCGTACAGCTCGTCGACAGGTAGATCCATCCGGTAGCGCTCGGTGAGGAGGGCCAGGATCGGGTCGACTCCGTCACCGGCGACGAGCGGCCGGAACGCGCCTATCCGTTCCACCTGTCGGGACAACAGCTCGGCCAGCCCGAGCGCCACAGTTGATTTTCCGCCGCCCGAACCGACACCGGTCAGGTACACGCTGCGCGCCACGACCTCACGCTACAAGATCGCTGTAACCGCCGCCCAGGTCCTTCGACCCGTCCCCACCCCCTCGGGCACCGCCGATCTTGCAGTTGCCGCCCTGGCATATGCCACTAACCGGACACGAGGCGGGCCGCAACTGCAAGATCGCGGGGGAGGGGGAGGAGGGCGTCAGTCCTCGTCCGGGTCGTCGAGGCGGGCCAGCCAGGTGGCGAACCGCTCGATCGGGGTCTCGAACTCCGGGTTCAGGTCGACGAAGTCACGCAGCCGCTCGCCCAGCCACTCCAGGCTGACCTGCTCGTCACCCCGGCGCTCGACCAGCTCCTCGATGCCACGGTCGGTGAAGTACACGGTGTTCCTCTCGTCGTACGGCAGCGGCCCGCCCCGGGGTGGGGACGGGCCGCTGCCGGTGGTGTCACGGGCGGGGGAGAGCCGCCTCGATCAGCGCGTTCTGCTCGACCTCGTGCATCTTCGCCGAGCCCACCGCCGGCGCGGCGGCGGCCGGCCGGGAGATGCGGCGCAGCCGGACCTCGGGCAGGTGCTCCAGCAGGTTGAGCGCGACGAACGACCAGGCGCCCTGGTTGGCCGGCTCCTCCTGGACCCAGGCGAAGTCCTCGGCGTTCGGGTACTGGGCGAGCGCGGCCCGGACCTCCTCGACGGGCAGCGGGTAGAGCTGCTCCATCCGGATGATCGCGGTGTCGGTCACGCCCCGCTCCTGCCGGGCCTGGAACAGGTCGTAGTAGACCTTGCCCGAGCAGAGCAGCACCCGCTTCACCTGCTCCGGCGCCGGAGCCGCGGTGTCGGCCAGCACCGGGGAGAACGTGCCGGTGGTGAAGTCCTCCACCGGCGACACGCACAGCTTGTGCCGCAGCAGCGACTTCGGCGTGAACACCACCAGCGGCTTGCGCTTGGGCGACAGGGCCTGGCGGCGCAGCAGGTGGAAGTAGTTCGCCGGGGTGGTCGGGATGGCCACCCGCATGTTGTCCTCGGCGCAGAGCTGGAGGAACCGCTCCGGGCGGCCGGACGTGTGGTCCGGGCCCTGGCCCTCGTGGCCGTGCGGCAGCAGCAGCGTCACCGCGGAGCGCTGACCCCACTTCACCTCGCCGGACGAGATGAACTCGTCGATCACCGACTGGGCGCCGTTGACGAAGTCACCGAACTGGGCCTCCCAGGCCACCAGCGCGTTGATGTTCTCCACCGAGTAGCCGTACTCGAAGCCCATGGCCGCGTACTCGGAGAGCAGCGAGTCGTGGACGAAGAAGCGCGACCGCTCGCCGTCGGCGGTGAGCGACTTCAGCGGCAGGTAGTCCTCGCCGGTCTTGGCGTCGACCACCGAGGCGTGCCGCTGGACGAACGTGCCGCGGCGCGAGTCCTGCCCGGCGAGCCGGACGGTGACCCCGTCGTGCAGCAGCGTGCCGAACGCGATGATCTCGGCGAAGCCCCAGTCGATGCCGCCCTCGACGGACATCTTGCGGCGCCGCTCCAGCAGCTGCTGGATCCGCTTGTGCGGGGTGAAGCCCTCCGGCAGGTTGACGTGCGCCTCGCCGATCGCCTTGACCACTGCGGCGTCGGTGGCGGTGTCGACCTGCGGCTCCGGCTCCTCCTCCCGCGCCGGGCGGCTGAGCTGACGCGGGGTGGTCGCGGCGTCCCGGGTGGCCTTGAAGACCCGCTCCAGCTGCCCCTGGTAGTCGCGCAGCAGCTCCTCCGCGTCCTCCACGGTGATGTCGCCGCGCCCGATCAGCTCCTCGGTGTAGAGCTTCCGGACGGACCGCTTCGAGTCGATGATCTTGTACATCTCCGGGTTGGACATCGACGGGTCGTCGCCCTCGTTGTGCCCACGCCGGCGGTAGCAGACCATGTCGATCACGACGTCCTTGTTGAACGCCTGCCGGTACTCGAACGCGAGCCGGGCCACCCGGACCACTGCCTCCGGGTCGTCGCCGTTCACGTGGAAGATCGGCGCCTGGATCATCCGGGCCACGTCGGTGCTGTAGAGGCTGGACCGGCTGTACTCCGGTGCGGTGGTGAAGCCGACCTGGTTGTTGACGACCACGTGCACGGTGCCGCCGGTGCGGTAGCCGCGCAGCTGGGAGAGGTTGAGCGTCTCGGCCACCACGCCCTGGCCGGCGAAGGCGGCGTCACCGTGCACCGCCAGCGGCAGCACGGTGTAGCCCTCCAGCTTGAGGTCGATCCGGTCCTGCTTGGCCCGGACGATGCCCTCCAGCACCGGGTCCACGGCCTCCAGGTGCGACGGGTTCGCCACCACCGACACCTTGACCGCGTGCTCGCCGTCCGGGGTGGTGAACTTGCCGTTCTGGCCGAGGTGGTACTTCACGTCGCCCGAGCCCTGCGTGGACCGCGGGTCGAGGTGCCCCTCGAACTCGGAGAAGATCTTCTCGTACGGCTTGCCGACGATGTTCGCCAGCACGTTGAGCCGGCCGCGGTGGGCCATGCCGATGACGACCTCGTCCAGCCCGGCCTCGGCGGAGCACTCCAGCACCTCGCCGAGCAGCGGGATCAGCGACTCGCCGCCCTCCAGCGAGAAGCGCTTCTGGCCGACGTACTTGGTCTGCAGGAACGTCTCGAACGCCTCGGCGGCGTTGAGCCGGTTCAGCACGTGCTTCTGCTCGTCGGAGCTGGGCTTCTCGTACTTGCGCTCGACCCGCTCCTGGATCCAGCGCCGCTCCTCCGGGTCCTGGATGTGCATGTACTCGATGCCGACGCGGCGGCAGTACGAGTCGCGCAGCACGCCGAGGATCGAGCGCAACTTCATCCGCTGCTGGCCGGCGAAGCCGTTGACCGGGAAGACGCGGTCGAGATCCCACAGCGTGAGCCCGTGCTGGAGGACGTCCAGGTCCGGGTGCTTCCGGATCTTGAACTCCAGCGGGTCGGTGTCGGCCATCAGGTGGCCGCGGACCCGGTACGCGTGGATCAGCTCGTGCACCCGCGCGGTCTTGTTGATCTGGCCCTCGCTGTCGACGGCCACGTCGCGCATCCAGCGCACCGGCTCGTACGGGATCCGCAGCGAGGTGAAGATGTCGTCGTAGAAGCCGCGCTCGCCGAGCAGCAGCTCGTGCATGACCTTGAGGAACTCGCCGGACTGCGCGCCCTGGATGATCCGGTGGTCGTACGTGCTGGTCAGCGTGATGACCTTGCTGACCGCGTTCTCGGCCAGGGTGGCCTCGCTCATGCCCTGGTAGGGGGCCGGGTATTCCATCGCGCCGACGCCGATGATGGCGCTCTGCCCCTGCATCAGGCGCGGGATCGAGTGCACCGTGCCGATGCCGCCCGGGTTGGTGAGCGAGATCGTGGTGCCGGAGTAGTCCTCCATGGTCAGCTCGTTGCGACGGGCGCGCCGGACCACGTCCTCGTACGCCTGCCAGAACTGCCGGAAGTCCATCTGCTCGCAGCCCTTGATGGACGGCACCACCAGGTTGCGCGAGCCGTCCGGCTTGACCAGGTCGATCGCGATGCCCAGGTTGACGTGCTCCGGGCGGACCATCGCCGGCTTGCCGTCGACCTCGGCGAAGGAGTTGTTCATCTCCGGGTGCTCGACGACCGCGCGGACGAGCGCGTACCCGATCAGGTGGGTGAAGCTGACCTTGCCGCCGCGACCGCGGGCCAGGTGGTTGTTGATCACGATGCGGTTGTCGACGAGCAGCTTGGCCGGGACGGCGCGCACGCTCGTGGCGGTCGGGACCGACAGCGACGCGTCCATGTTCTGCACGATCTTGGCGGCGACGCCGCGTAGCGGCGTGGTGCCCGCGGCGCTCGCGGTCGGCGCCTTGGCGGCCGGCTTGGCCGGGGCGGATTTCTTGGCCGGCTCAGGCGCCTTCGCCGCCGGCTTGGCGGCGGGCTTGGCCGGGGCGGCCGCGGCCTTGGGGGCGGCCTTCGGCTCGGTCTTGGCGGGCTGCTCCTTGACCGTGGCCACTGCTTCCTGCTGCTCGGCCGGCTCCGGCTTCGCGGCCGGCTTGGCCTGCCCGTCCGGGCGCGGTGTGGCGGCGCCCGGGGCCGGCCGGTAGTCGGCGAAGAAGTCGTGCCAGGCCGAATCGACGCTCGAGGGGTCGGCGAGGTAACGCTGGTACATCTCCTCGACGATCCACTCGTTCGGGCCGAAACCCGCCAGTGGGTTCTCCTGCGAAGTCTGCTGGGTCGACACGGCCGCTAATCGCCTCTTTCACGCGGTTGTGAATGTCACGGTGGCCCCCGGTGACCCCCGGTTGCCGACGCTGGGTAAACCGATGCCAAGGCTACGCCGTGCGTTGCGCGCAGGCATTCTCGCCTCCTTCTGGTGGTCCGTTTCACAGAAGATGCCAGAAGTTCGGCAAACGCTGCGTGATCCGCCGACTCCTGCTAGACGAGCGAGACCCCGGCCGATGACGTCCGTCACCGGCCGGGGTCCGTCCGGACCGCGAGGTCAGGAGATGTCGCGCTTGCGGATCGTGGCCACGCCGATCGCGCCGGCCACCACCGCGTACCCGATCAGCACCAGGGCGCCCGCCCACTGCGGCGGGTTGCCCGGGATGTCGGTGTCGCCGCCGACCATGAGACCGGAGGCCAGCGACGGGACCAGCAGCTGGAGCTTGTTGATCCAGTCGCCGTACCGCGAGGCGAGCAGGCTCAGCACGATGACCGCGCCGATCGCGCCGCCCAGGTAGAACAGGATGCCGGTCACGGTGGCGCCGATCTGGCTGCGGATCAGCACGCCGAGGCCGACGCCGAGCACCGACCACAGCAGGTACGCCAGGCCGTTGAGCGCGATCGCCCGCCACACGGCGCCGCTGTCGAGCTGCGAGCCGACGTCCACCGCGCTGAGGATCAGCGGCGCGGTTACCAGGTTCAGCACGGTGGTGACGAGCCAGAACAGCAGCGCCAGCACGCCGGCCGCGGCCAGCTTGGCCAGCATCACCGCGGTGCGGTGCGGCGCGGTGAGGAACGTGGTGGTCACCGTCTGGTGGAAGAACTCGCTGGTCACCACCACGATGCCCAGCAGCAGCACGATGAGCAGCCCGAAGAACTGGCCGTTGGTGTAGAGGTTGGCCGCCAGGTTGTCGGCGGCCGCGATGGCCTGCAACTGGTCGGTCTGGTCCTCCGGCGCCTGGCCGAAGTTCCCGCTGGCCAGCGCCTCGGTCTGCAACCAGTTGAAGAACAGCGTGAGCGCCCACAGCGCCAGGCTGATCAGCCCGAAGATCCACCAGGTGCTGGTGGTACGGATCTTGAGCAGTTCGGATCGGACAAGCGTCATCGGATCTCCGCCTTTCCGGCCGTCAGCTCCAGGAAGACCCCTTCGAGGTCGGGGCGCTCGGTGGTCAGCTCGTGCAGCTCCACCTTGGCGGCCAGCGCGACCCGGCCCACAGCCGGCGCGTCCACGCCGGTCACCAGCAGCGCGCCGTGCGGGTCGGTGTCGACGACGGCGGACTGCTCGCGCAGCGCCGCGGTCAGTTCGTCGGCCTGCGGGGTGCGCACCCGCACCCGCACGTCGTGCGTCATCGACGCCATCACCTGGTCGACCGGCCCCTGCCGGACCAGCTTGCCGGCCGCGATGATCACCACGTCGTCGGCGAGCAGCTGCATCTCGGAGAGCAGGTGGCTGGAGACCAGCACCGTCCGTCCCTCGGCGGCGAGCCCCTTGAGGAAGCCGCGCATCCAGCGGATGCCCTCCGGGTCCAGGCCGTTGGCCGGCTCGTCCAGGATCAGCACCTGCGGGTTGCCGAGCATCGCGGCGGCGATGCCGAGCCGCTGCTTCATGCCGAGCGAGTAGCCCTTGAACTTGCGCTTGGCCGCGGGCGAGAGCCCGACCAGGGCGAGCGCCTCGTCGGCGCGCTCCTTCGGCAGGCCCGCCGCGGCACAGATCACCCGCAGGTGGTTGATGCCGGTGCGGCCCTTGTGGGCGCTGGACGCCTCCAGCACCGCACCGACGGTACGGAGCGGGTCGGGCAGGTCGGCGTACCGGCTGCCGCCGATGGTGGCCGTGCCGGCGCTCGGCGTCACCAGGTTGAGCAGCATGCGCAGCGTGGTCGTCTTACCCGCGCCGTTGGGGCCGAGGAAGCCGGTGACCCGGCCCGGCTCGACGGTGAACGACAGATCGTCGACCGCGCGGACGGTCTTGTACTGCTTGGTCAGGCCGGACACGATGATCTGGCCGGTCCCGGCACTGGGGCGTGGCTGCCCGTCGGACATCATTCTCCTCTCCTGCCCCGGCGGGCTCGTCGCGCGCCGGTGGGGGCGCCGTTGCGGGGGCACCCGACAACAGCCTTCCAACCCGGCGCAAGCGGGTCAATCAGGCGGGACGTGTACGCGCCGTCCTCCTCAGGGAGGAGATCACCGGCTCGGTAGCGCCACCCAGGTGGCCCGGGCGCGGCCGAGCAGCGCGCCGTCCGCACCGTACAGGCTGGTGTGCACCTCGGCCCTGCGCCCCTCGGAGCCCACCGCCACGCCGGTCACCACGCACTCGTCGCCGGGCCGGGGCAGCGCCGTGACCTGCGCGGCGATCCGCCCCAGCACGTACGGCCGACCGGGCGCGAGCACCGCCCAGCCGCCCGGGCAGTCCAGCGCCGCCCACACCGTGGCGGGCACCACCTCGGCCGGCGCGCGGAACGGCGCGGCGGTCCGCCCGTCCGGCAGCCGGCCGGGGAAGATCCGCAACCCGTCCGGGTTCGCCGGGCCGCAGACGTAGCAGCGGGGGAACGGATGGTCGACCAGACCGGGGTACGCCCGCGCGGCCTGCGCCGCCGTCGCCGGGTCCACCGGCGGCACCACCGCGTCGACCGGCTCGACCCGGCGTACCTGGGCGATCAGGTGACCGCCCGGGTCGCGTACCTCGCCGTCGGCGGCGGTCAGCGGCGTGTCCAGCGGCGGCGGCCGGCGCAGGGTGACCTCCACCGGGCCCCGGTCGTCGATCAGCGCGGCGAAGATCCCGGCGCTCCAGCCGCCGTTGCCGGAGCCGTCCGGCCCCTGGAAGCGGGCCTCGACCAGCATGTGCACCTCCGGGTTCCCCTCCGCCTGCGCCGTCGCGGGCGGTCCGCCCGGCAGCCTCGCACACGCCGGTCCCGTCCCGGCCGTCCCGGTTCGCACGCCGCCGCCGACCGGCGTTCACCGGATCGACACCACTCATCCCGTCCGGCGGCAACCCGGGGCACCTACACAGGAGTCATGGCCGTTCTGCACGCCGCTGGCGCACCGCTCACGACCAGCGGTTACACCCTGCTGATCGCCGACGACCCGACTCTGGTCGCGGCCGCGCAACGCCTGCGCCACGAGGTGTTCGCCGGCGAACTCGGCGCCACCCTGCCGACCGCCGCCACCGGGCTCGACACCGACGGGTTCGACGCGTACTGCGACCACCTGGTGGTGCTGCGCGAGGGCACCGGGGAGGTCGTCGGCACGTACCGGCTGCTGCCGCCCGGCCGCACCGAACGCCGGTACGCCGACGCCGAGTTCGATCTGAGCCCGCTGGCCCCGCTCCGCGACCACCTGGTCGAGGCGGGCCGCTCCTGCGTCCACCCCGATCACCGCACCGGCGCGGTGATCAACCTGATGTGGGCCGGGATCTGCCGCTACCTGCACCTGCGCGGCGCCCGCTGGCTCGGCGGCTGCGCCTCGGTGCCGGTCGCCGACGGCGGGACCGCCGCCGCGCAGGTGTGGGCCGAGGTCACCGCCCGGCACCTCGCCCCGCCGCTGCTGCGGGTCACCCCGCGCCGGCCCTGGTTCGCCGAGGCGCCGGCCGCCGGCCTCGCCGCGCTCACCCCGGCGCAACGGCGGGCGCTCGTGCCGCCGCTGCTGCGCGGCTACCTGCGGCTGGGCGCCTGGGTGGCCGGCGAGCCCGCGTACGACGCGGACTTCGGCTGTGCCGACTTCTACGTGTTGTTCTCGCTGGACCGGATGAACCCGCGCTACCTGCGGCACTTCCTCGGCGAGGCCGGGTCGTGACCGCCGCCGAGCCGTGGGCGGCCGGTCCGGGTGCCGGGGAGGGCCTGTGGCGGCCGACCTCCGGCTGCGGGCCGGACTGCCTTCCGCCGACCGCAGCCCCGGACGTGTCGCGGCTGCGCCGTGCGGGACGGCTGCTCGGCGTACTCGGCATGCTGCTGGCCGGGGCGGGCCTCGCAGTGCTGCTGCCGCTGCTGTCCGCCGCCCGGGGCCGGGCCGCGTCGCGCGGCTGGGCGCGGTGGACGCTGCGTACCCTCGGGGTCCGGCTGCTGGTCCGCGGCCGGACGCCGCGCGGGCGCGCGCTGCTGGTCGCCAACCACGTCTCCTGGCTGGACATCCTGGCGGTGCTCGCCGTGTCGCCGGTCCGGATGGTGGCGAAGCGCGAGGTCCGGAGCTGGCCGCTGGTCGGTGCCCTGGCCGCCGCGGCGGGCACCGTCTTCGTGGACCGGTCCCGGCCGCGTGACCTGCCGGCCACCGTCGCGCGGGTGGCCGGCGCGCTGCGGTCCGGGCGGTCGGTGGCGGTGTTCCCGGAGGGTACGACCTGGTGCGGCGCCGCGACGGACTGCCGCCCGAGCCGCGGCTTCCGCCCGGCGATGTTCGAGGCCGCCGTGGCGGCGGGCGCGCCGGTGGTGCCGCTGAGCCTCGGTTACCGGTACGCGGGCGACCCGAGCACGCTGCCCGCCTTCCTGGGGGAGGAGACGCTCTGGGCGTCGGTACGCCGGGTGCTCGCCGCGCGGGGCCTGACCGTGTCGGTGACGGTGAGCGCGGCGCTGCACCCGGCCGAGGGCGCGGACCGCCGCGCGCTGGCCCGGATCGCCGAGGCCGCCGTCCACCCGGCCCCGCGTCCCGTGCTCGCGGCCCAGCTCGACCTGGCGGCCTGACCCGCTCCGCCGTCGGGGACGCGACACAGTCGCGATAGTGTCTTGTTAAGTCGCGATGTATCGCGTTACGCTCCTCGCAACACCTGGCACGCCGTGGGTCGGCGCGCCGACGAGGGGAGCGTGTCATGGCCAGTTGGACGGTCGACAACCCGCAGCGCATCACGCTGGACGAGCCCATCACCCGGCTCGACGCCGAGCTGATCAGCGGCCGGCTGAACGTGGTCGGCGCCGACGGTCCGGCCCGGGTCGACGTGACCCGGGTCAGCAGCCGGCCGCTCCTCGTCGAGGTACGCGACGGGCGGCTGACGATCCGGCACAAGCGCAAGCCCGGCCTGTTCGGCATCTTCTCCTGGTTCGGCAACCGGATCCGGGCCGAGGTGTCGGTGGCCGTCCCGCCGGACGTGCTCGCCACCCTGTCGGTGGTCAGCGGCGCGCTGGTCGCCTCCGGGCTGCGCCGGGAGACCCGGGTCGACGTCACCTCCGGCCAGGTCACGCTGCGCGGGCTGCGAGGACGCACCAGCGCGAAGGTCATCTCCGGGCCGGTCGAGGCGCTCGGCATCGGCGGTGACCTGGACCTGGAGACGGTCTCCGGTGAGCTGATCCTCGCCGACAGCGCGCCCGACCGGGTCCGCGCCCACGCCGTCTCCGGCTCGATCACCTGCGACCTGGACAACCCGCGCGGCAGCGAGATCCGGCTCAGCGCCATCTCCGGCAGCATCACCGTCCGGGTCCGCGAGGACAGCGACCTCACCGTGCACCTGCACACCACGTCCGGCAAGATCACCAGCGGCTTTCCCCAGGTGGACAGCGGTGGACGCGGGCTCGGCTCGATCAAGGACAGCCACGGCGTGCTCGGCGGGGGTGCGGGTAGGCTCTGGGCCTCCGCGACCTCCGGCAGCATCGCGCTGCTCGCCCGCCCGGTCGCGCCCGCCGACCATGTGGAGGACGTGCCGTGACCGCGGTGTTCAGCCACGGCCGGCTCCGGCTCTACCTGCTGAAGCTGCTCGACGACGGCCCGAAGCACGGCTACGAGCTGATCCGCCTGCTGGAGGAGCGCTTCCTCGGCCTGTACGCACCGAGCGCCGGCACCATCTACCCGCGCCTGCAACGGCTGGAGGCGGAGGGGCTGGTCACGCACACCGCCGCGGGTGGCCGCAAGGTCTACGAGATCACCGAGGCGGGCCGCGCCGAACTGCGGCAGCGCGCCGACGAGCTGTCGACGCTGGAGAACGACATCGGCGCCGCCGTCGAGGATCTCTCCGCGCTGGCCGGCGAGATCCGCACCGAGGTGCGCGGATCTGTGCGCGACCTGAAGCGGGAACTGCGCGAGGTGGCCCGGCAGACCCGCCAGGGCGGCTGGGCGGCGTCCGCCACCGCCCGTCCGGCGACCCGCGAGGGCGCGGCCCGTCCGGACGACTCACCGCTGCTCGCCGACTTCGACGAGCGGCTGGCCGCGTTCACCGTCGAGGTCGGTGCGCTCGTCCGGGCCCGGCGGCTGAGCGACAACCAGCTCCGTACCGCGATCCGGCTGCTCGACGGCGCGCTGGAAGGGCTGCGGCGACTGCTCCGCTGATCTCTCAGGTTGTTTCCAGGGAGCACCCAGCGTGGCCGCAGCCGCAGCGCGGATGATGGGTGACATGGCGGCTACCCACACCGAGGCACGGCTTCTCGTCGTCGAGGACGATCCCAACATCCTCGAACTGCTCTCCGCGAGCCTGCGCTTCGCGGGCTTCGACGTGGCCACCGCGACCAGCGGAAGCGCCGCCCTGAACGCCGCCAAGGACCACCGGCCCGACCTGGTGGTGCTCGACGTGATGCTGCCCGACCTGGACGGCTTCGAGGTCATCCGGATGCTGCGCGAGGGCGGTACGCGTACCCCAGTGGTGTTCCTGACCGCGCGCGACGCCACCGACGACAAGATCCGCGGGCTCACCCTGGGCGGCGACGACTACGTCACCAAGCCGTTCAGCCTGGAGGAGCTGACCGCCCGGATCCGGGCCGTGCTGCGGCGTACCGCGAGCGGTGAGCAGGCCCCGTCCCGCCTCACCTTCGCCGACCTGGAGCTGGACGAGGAGACCCACGAGGTGCACCGGGCCGGCCAGCGGGTGCAGCTGTCGCCGACCGAGTTCAAGCTGCTGCGTTACCTGATGCTCAACGCCAACCGGGTGCTCAGCAAGGCGCAGATCCTCGACCACGTCTGGAACTACGACTTCCGCGGTGACGACAACATCGTGGAGTCCTACATCTCGTACCTGCGGCGCAAGGTCGACAACACCCAGCCCCGGCTGATCCACACGCTCAGGGGAGTGGGATACGTGCTCCGCAAGCCGGCGGCGTGAACGTCGTCCACGACGCGAAGGGCAGGCTGCGCAGCGTCCCGCTCCGGCTGAAGCTCGTCGCCGCGGTCCTCGCGCTCGTGGCTGTGGCGCTGGTGGTGATCAGCGGCCTGACCGCGTTCCTGCTGCGGAACTATCTGATCGGGCAGGCGGACGACCAGCTCCGCGGCGGCGCGTACACGGTTGCCAACACGCTCGACAAGGCCGGCGGCGGCCCTATCAAGATCACCATTCCGTCGGACTACGTGGCGTCCGTCATGGCGCCCGGGGAGCTGCCGGAGGAGCCGACGCGCTACGAGGGCCTGCGCGACGAGGAACTGCCCCGGTTCCCCGCCGACTACGCGGGCTACCAGGAGCGGGTGGGCGACCCGTTCACCGTGCGCTCCGAGGACGGCCGCAGCCGGTGGCGGATGCTCTACACCGCCCTGCCCGACGGGCGGATCATCGCGCTCGGGCAGCACCTCACCGGCGTCGACTCCGCGGTCGGGCGGCTGGTGTGGATAGACCTGCTGGTCGGTGGCGCGGTGCTGATCTCGCTGGCGTCGGTGGGCGCCGGGATCGTCCGTACCAGCCTGAAGCCGCTGGTGGAGATCGAGCGGACGGCGGCGGCCATCGCCGGCGGCGACCTGACCCGGCGGGTGCCCGACCCGGAGGAGGGGCGGGCGTGCCCGACCTCGGAGCTGGGCCGCCTGTCCCGGGCACTGAACGCGATGCTGGCGCAGATCGAGGCCGCGTTCACTGCGCGGGCCGCCTCCGAGGCGGCGGCGCGCAGCGCCGAGATGGGCGCCCGGGACGCCGCCGCGTACGCGCAGGCGTCGGAGGCGCGGGCCCGCCGGTCCGAGGAGCGGATGCGGCAGTTCATCGCCGACGCCTCGCACGAGCTGCGCACGCCGCTGACCACCATCAGGGGCTTCGCCGAGCTGTACCGCCAGGGCGCGGCGCGGGCGCCGGAGCAGACCGCCGACCTGCTGCGCCGCATCGAGGACGAGGCGTCCCGGATGGGTCTGCTGGTGGAGGATCTGCTGCTGCTGGCGCGAATGGACCGGGAACGGCCGATCGCGCTGGCCCCGGTCGAGCTGCCGGTGCTGGCGTCCGACGCGGTCGAGGCGGCCCGGGTGATCGCCCCGGACCGGCGGATCGAGCTGGAGCGGGAACCGGGCGCCGGGCCGCTCGTGGTGCTCGGCGACGACGCGCGCCTGCGCCAGGTGATCGGCAACCTGATGACGAACGCGCTCACCCACACGCCGCCGGACGCCTCGGTGACGCTGCGGCTGCGGGCCGAGGCGGGCAACCTCGCCGTGGTGGAGGTGGCGGACACCGGTCCCGGCCTCACCCCGGAGCAGGCCGAACGGGTCTTCGAGCGGTTCTACCGGGTGGACGCCGCCCGTACCCGCCGGGCCGGCGGGCCGATCAGCACCGGCCTCGGCCTGGCCATCGTGGCCGCGCTCGTCGCCGCGCACCACGGCACCGTCGAGGTGGCGGAGACACCGGGCGGCGGGGCGACCTTCCGGGTGAAGCTGCCGCTGCTGCCCGAGGAGCCCGAGCCCGGCGAGTGACATTCAGAAAACTTCCAGGCGGAATCCAGGCTGGTGACAGTGCCACGGGGAAAGCTGGTTGCATGACCGACCACGAGACCGATCCGCAGCGGTCGCCGGCTCCCGCCGACGCCGAGCCGTCGCACCACACCGCCGAGCTGCCCCGCGTCGAGAGCGGGACGTCGGACTCCTCCAGCACCCCGGCCCCCGCGTCGGTTCCGGCCGACTCCCCGGCCGCCGGAACCGGCACCCCCGCCGGACACACGAACCCGGCCGGCAGCGCCGGAGACGCCGCGCCCGCCGGGCCGTACCCGCCGCAGCCGGCGACACCGTCCGCGCCGCCGTACCCGGCCTCGGGGCAGCCGCACCCCTGGTACGGGCAGCAGCACCAGCAGGCCGGCTGGAACCAGCAGTCCACCACCGGCTACCCGTCCACGCAGCACGGCGGGCCGGTGCCGTCGTACCAGGCGCAGCCGTACCAGACGCAGCAGGGCTACCAGCCGTACCAGCCCGGGCAGCAGATGCCGCAGTGGGGCCCGCAGCAGCCGGCCCGCCCCAGCCGGGCCGGGAAGTTCGTCGGCGCGGGCGCGCTGGCGCTGGCCCTGATGTTCGGCTCCGGCGTGGCCGGTGGCGCGCTCGCCCTCGCGCTCGACGGGGACGGCCCCACCCGCACCTACTCCGCCGCCCCGGTGATCAACAGCGCCGACCTGCCCAAGATCGCGGCGTCCGTGCAGGACAGCATCGTCACGATCATGACGAACAGCGGTGAGGGCTCCGGGGTGATCCTCAGCGCCGACGGGTACGTGCTCACAAACAACCACGTCGTCGCCGGCGCCGGCGGCGACACCGTGCGGGTGGTCTTCGCCGACGGCAAGAGCGCCTCCGCGAAGATCGTCGGCACCGACCCGAAGACCGACCTCGCGGTGGTCCAGGCCAGTGGCGTGAGCAACCTGAAGGCGGCCAAGTTCGGCGACAGCGACGCCATGCAGGTCGGTGACCAGGTGCTCGCCCTGGGCAGCCCGCTCGGCCTCCAGGGCTCGGTCACCGCCGGCATCCTCAGCGCCCGCGACCGCACCATCCAGGCGGGCGAGGGCGGCCAGCAGAACCCGCAGCAGGGCGCCAGCTCGATCTCCGGCCTGCTCCAGACCGACGCCCCGATCAACCCGGGCAACTCCGGCGGCGCGCTCGTCAACACCCGCGGCGAGGTGATCGGCATCAACACCGCCATCGCCACCGCCGGGCAGGGCAGCACCGGCAACATCGGTGTGGGCTTCGCCATCCCGAGCAACAAGGCCAAGAACGTGGCCGAGAAGCTCCAGCGCGGCGAGAAGATCAGCCACCCCTCGCTCGGGGTGAGCGTGAACGGCGCCGAGGACGGCGGGGCGCTCGTCGCCGCCGTCACGCCCGGCAGCCCCGCCGAGAAGGCCGGGCTCCAGCGCGGCGACGTGATCACCAAGTTCGGCGACAAGGTGATCAACGACTCGAACGACCTGGTCGGCGCCGTGCAGGCCGGCAAGGTCGGCGACCGGGTCGAGGTGCAGTACAAGCGAAACGGATCCAGCGAGAGCGCAACCGTGACGCTCGCCGAGACGTCATAGTCCCGAGGACCTGCCTCCCTCCCGGGCGGCGGGTGACGGAGCCAAGGGGGTTGGCTCCGTCACCCGCCGCCCCTCCTCGTTTCTCACCCGGTCCGGGTGAGCGCGCCTCACCCGTACCGGCGGGAGGGTCGGGGCATGACCACCACGTCCGCCGTGCGTACCGACCAGCAGATCCAGCGCGACGTCCTCGCCGAACTGGACTGGGACGCGCAGACCCGGGCCACCGAGATCGGCGTGACGGTCTCGCGGGGCGTCGTGACGCTCACCGGCCGGGTGGACAGCTACGCCCGGCGGTGGGCCGCCGAGCGCTGCGCCCACCGGGTACGCGGCGTCCGGGCGGTCGCCAGCGACCTGGCGGTCGACCTGCCCGCCACGGACCTGCGTACCGACGCCGACATCGCGATCGCGGCGAGCCGGGCGCTGGAGTGGGACAGCTTCGTGCCCGCCGAGCGGCTGGACGTGACCGTCGCCGACGGCTGGATCATGCTGCGCGGCGAGGTCGAGTTCGGCTTCCAGCGCCGTACCGCCGAGCGGGAACTGCGCCGGCTGCGCGGCGTACGCGGGGTGACGAACCTGGTCGAGGTGCGGCCCCCGACGCCGCCGAGTGACGAGCAGAGACGACTCGACCTGCGCGCCCTGCTGCTGCGGCGTACCGGCACCGAGCGGATCGACGCGCGGGTCGACGGCGACACGGTGGTGCTCGACGGCGTGGTGAGCGCCTGGTGGCAGCGCGAGGACGCGGAACGGGCCGCCTGGGCGCTGCCCGGCGTACGGGAGGTGCACGTCGGGATCGTGGTGTCCGGCTGACCGCCCGTCGTTTACCGCGGGCCGGGCCGGGAACGCGCGGGCAGCGGGTACGCCGGGGACCGACGGGGAGGACTCGTGGCCGTGAACCAGCAGTCCCCGGAGCGCGCCTGGGCCGGGCCGTTGCGGATCGCCATGGTGGTGCCGCCGTGGCTGTCGGTGCCGCCGCCCGGCTACGGCGGACTGGAGACGGTGGTGGCGGGCCTCGTCGACGCGCTCGTCGACAGGGGGCACCGCGTCACGCTGTTCGGCGCGGGCAGCGAGCACGGCACCGCCGCCGACTTCGTCTCCACCTGCGACGACCTCCAGTACGAGCGGATGGGCGAGTCGCTGCCCGAACTGGCGCACCTGGCCCACGTGGACCGCCTGGTCGACCCGGCCGGCTTCGACCTGATCCACGACCACACCACGATCGGCCCGATGGTGGCCGGCCGCCGCCGTGTGCCCACAGTGGCCACCGTGCACGGCAACCCGGTCGGTGAGTACGGCACCGTGCTCGGCAACACCGACCGGGGGGTGGGGCTGGTCGCGATCTCGCACGCCCAGCGCCGCGCGAACCCGGGACTGCCCTGGGCGGGCACCGTGCACAACGCGATGCCGCTGCGGGACATCCCGCGCAAGCGCAGCCCGGGCGCGGGCCCGGTGCTCTGGCTGGCCCGGTTCAGCCCGGACAAGGGCCCGGACGTGGCGATCGCGGCCTGCCGGTCCGCCGGGCTGCCGCTCACGCTCGCCGGCAAGAGCAACGAGCCGGCCGAGCGCCGCTACCTGGAGCAGGTGGTCCGGCCGCTGCTCGGCGACGACGTGACACTCGTGGTGAACGCGGACCGTGCCACCGCGCTGCGGCTGCTGCTGGACGCCCGCTGCCTGATCATGCCGATCCAGTGGGCGGAGCCGTTCGGCATGGTGATGGTGGAGGCGATGGCCACCGGTACGCCGGTGGTGGCGCTGGGCCGGGGCGCGGTGCCGGAGCTGGTCCGCGACGGGATCACCGGTTTCGTCTGCGAGCACCCCGGCGAGCTGCCGGCGGCGCTGCGGGCGGCGGCGGACCTGGATCCGGAGGACTGCGTCGCGCACGTGGCGGAGAACTTCTCGGTGGAGCGGATGGCCGCCGACTACGAGGCGGTCTACCGGGGCTTCCTGGCCGCGCGGGCACCCGCCCGGGCAGCCCGCGCGGTCGCGCCCGCCGTGGCCGGCTGACCGGTCAGGTCCGCCCGGCCACGAGTTCCGCCGCCGCGGCGTCGAGTCGCCGCGCGTACCCGGGGCTGATGCTGCCCTCCCGGCGACGCTCGTCGATCTTGCCGCGGAGCCGGTCCACGGCGGCGGTCACCTCGCCCTCGCCGTTCGCGGCGACCGCGTTGCGCAGCAGGTTGCGCAGGTCCACCCCGACGTCCTCGCGGATCTGGCCCTCGGTCAGCCCGGCCTCGATCAGCCCGTCCACCCGTTCGGCGGCGTCGGCCTGACCGGCGGCCGGCGGGCGGGCGCCCTCGCTCGGCGGCACCGACGTCGGCGTGGCCGGCGGCGTGGTGGCCGGTTCCTCGGCCACCGGCGGGTCGGCGGGCGACGGCTGCACCGGCCCGGCGGTCGGCAGCACCCGCGGGTCGGTGGTCCGGTCCGGCGTCAGCGCGGGCGCCAGCAGCGCCGCGGCGGCGACCACAGTCACGCCGACGGCGGCCAGCGTGAGGGTGCGGCGCCGGCTCGGCGCCGGCTGCGCGGCGGGTTCCTGCCCCGGCTCCGGGCGCGGCTGCGCGGCGGGGGCCGGGCCCGGGGCGGGCGGCCCGGCCGGTTCCGGGCCGGTCGGCGGCGGCGAGGTCAGCGCGGGCAGCGTCATGGTCGGCGCCAGCATGGTGGCGGCCTGCGGGTCGGCGGGCAGCAACTGGTCGCGCAGCACGGCGGCGACCCGGTGCGCGGTGGGCCGCCGGCGCGGGTCGCGGTCCAGGCAGCGCAGGCAGATGTCAGCGACCGGACCGGGCAGTCCCGGTACGTCGTCCAGTGTCGGCTCCGGACAGTCCGCGAGGGCCGCGCTCAGTTGCTCCCAGGTCTCCGCCGGGTACGGCGGGTGCCCGGTCAGCGTCTCGAACAGCAGCACGCCCAGCGAGTAGACGTCGGTGGCCGGCTGGGCGGGCGCGCCGTCGAGCCGTTCCGGCGCCACGTACGCCGGGGTGCCGAACGTGCCGCCGTCCTCGTCGTCGTCCGGCGCGCCGATCCGGGTGGCGATGCCGAAGTCGAGCACCTTCGCGCCGGTGCCGGTCATCATCACGTTGGCCGGTGTGACGTCGCGGTGCACGATGCCGAGCCGGTGCGCCGCGGCCAGCGCCTCGGCCACCTGCGCGCCCGTCTCCACCGCCGCCGGCCAGGGCAGCGGCCCCTCGCTGAGCCGGTGTTCCAACTCCTCGCCGCTGAGCAGCTCCATCACCACGAACGAGGTGATCGAGCCGTCCGGGGCCACCGTCTCGCCGTAGTCGTGCACGGCGGTGACGTGCGGGTGGTCGAGCTGGGCGGCGGAGCGGGCCTCCTCGCGCACCATGTCGCGGAACCGGGCGTCGGCGGCGAGCGAGGGAGCGAGCACCTTGACCGCCACGATCCGGTCGAGCACCTCGTCGCGGGCACGCCAGATCACCGACATGCCACCGGCACCGATCCGGTCGATGAGCCGGTACCGCCGGGCCAGCAGACGGCCGGCCTGGAGTGTCGCCATCAGCTCGCACCTGCCTGTGCTCGGGAGCGCTATCAGGTTGCGGGAATGTGTCTGACCTGTCAACAGTCGTCCGGTTGACGATCGCGCTGCGTCACGACTCGGCCGGTGTCGCGTGACGGTCCGGTCACGGGCGGGGCAGCCGGCCGGCCGGGTGTGGGCCGCGTGCCAGGATGAACGGCATGGCAGCAGGTCCGGTGGCGTTCGTGCTCGGCGGCGGGGGAGTGCTCGGCGCGGTCGAGGTGGGCATGCTGCGCGCCCTGTTCCGTGCCCGGATCACACCCGACACGGTGCTGGGTACGTCGATCGGCGCGGTCAACGGCGCCCTGGTCGCCGCCGACCCGACCGAGGCGGTCACCGACCGGCTGGTCCGGCTCTGGGCCTCGCCCGAGGCCAGCGAGGTGTACGGTGACTCGGTCGCCCGGCAGCTACGCCGGTTCGCGGCACGTACCCACCTGCACTCGCCCCGCCCGCTGTACCGCCTGCTGGAGAGCGCGCTGGGCGAGGACACCACGTTCGCCGACCTGGCCGTGCCGTTCCGCTGCTGCGCCGCGAACATCGAGCGCGCGGCCGAGCACTGGTTCCACACCGGACCGCTGGTGCCGGCGGTGCTCGCCTCCGCCTCGGTGCCCGGGCTGCTGCCCCCGACCCAGATCGACGGCCAGCACTACATCGACGGCGGGGTGGTCAACTCGATCCCGGTCGGCGAGGCGGTGCTGCTCGGCGCGAAGCAGATCTTCGTACTCCAGGTGGGCCGGATCGAACGCGAGCTGACTCCGCCGCGCCGCCCCTGGGAGATCGCCCAGGTGGCGTTCGAGATCGCCCGCCGGCACCGGTTCGCGCGGGAGATGGCGGCGCTGCCCGAGGACGTCGAGGTGCACGTGCTGCCCACCGGCGGGCTGGAGCCGCGCGACGACAGCCCGTGGGCGTACCGGGACACGGCGGCGGTGGGACGGCGGATCAGTCGCGCGTACACTGCCTCCCGCCGATACCTGGACACCGCGCTGGAGCGCTGAATGCCGCTGCCACCCCGCTGGCTACGCCGGTTGGTGCTCGCCCCTGGTGTGGTGCTGCTCGCCTTCCTCGTGGTGACCACGCTTCCCGGCTGGGCGCTGCTGGCGCTCGCCGCGTCGCCGCTGGTGCCGGGACGGCTCCGGCCGCTGCGGCTGCTCTGGATCGGCACCGTCTACCTGGTCTGGGACGCCGCCGCGCTGCTCGCCCTGTTCCTGCTCTGGCTCGCCTCCGGCTTCGGCGTGTACAAGCGCGCGCCGGCCTTCCAGCGGGCCCACTACGTGCTGGCCGGCTGGTTCCTGCGGATCATGTTCTGGCAGGCCCGGTGGACGCTGCGGCTGAGCATCGACGTGGTCGGCACCGACCCGGACACCGCCCTGCCCGGCCGCCCCGAACTGGTGGTCTGCCGGCACGCCGGGCCCGGCGACTCGTTCATCCTGATCCACGCGCTGGTGAACTGGTTCAACCGGGAACCCCGGATCGTGCTCAAGGAGACCCTCCAGTGGGATCCGGCGATCGACGTGCTGCTCAACCGGCTGCCCAACCGGTTCATCGCGGCCGGGCCGGACGGGCGTGAGTCGGTGGCCCGGCAGGTCGGGCACCTGGCCACCGGCCTGGACGACGACGACGCCTTCGTGATCTTCCCGGAGGGCGGCAACTTCACCCCGGCGCGGCGGCTGCGTGCGATCGACCGGCTCCGGTCGCTCGGCCTGGAACGGATGGCGCGCCGCGCCGAGCGGATGCGGCACGTGCTCGCCCCGCAGCCGGGCGGGCTGCTCGCCGCGCTCGACGCCGCGCCGGACGCCGGCGTGATCTTCGTGGCACACACCGGGCTGGACCAGATGCTCACCGTCGCGGACGTGTGGCGTGAGCTGCCGATGGACAAGCGGATCGTGATGCGGTTCTGGTCGGTGCCGCCGGAGGAGATCCCGGCCGGCAAGCAGGAACGCGTCGACTGGCTGTTCGACTGGTGGGCCCGCATCGATAGGTGGATCGCGGACAACCGCGACGGCACCGTCGACGCCTGAGCCGATTCCCCGCGCCTGCTCGGCGCGGTGGCAGCGGGCCGCGTAGGGTGCGCTCGTGGAGCAGATCTGCGTGGTGACGACTGTGGTGGACGCCCGCGGGGTCGCGGACGTGCTGGCGGCCGCGGCCGTCGCCGGCCGGCTGGCGGCCTGCGCCCAGGTCGGCGGCCCGGTCGACAGCACCTACTGGTGGCAGTCGGCGATCCAGACCACCGCCGAGTGGCAGGTGCGGTTCAAGACCGCGCCGGACCGGGTGGACGCCCTGGTCGACCAGCTCCGCGCCAACCACCCGTACGAGGTGCCGGAGATCCTGGTCAGCCGGGAGGACAGCGGCAACCCCGGCTACACCGCCTGGGTGCGCGAGCAGACCCGGCCCTAGGTACTCCTACTCTGTCCGTCCGCTCCGCCGCCCGCGAAGCTGGCCGGGTGGAGAACACCGGCTACCCCTGCCCCGGTTGCGGCGCCCCGGCCGACCTCGTCGCCGGATGCCGCGGCTGCGGCCGTCCGCCCTACCCGCCCGCCGCCGAGGTGGTCCGGCTGGACCGGGAGATCACCGAGCTGGTGCCGCGCGTCGAGGCGGCCCGGCTCGCGTACCAGGATCTGTCCGTCCGGCTGGTCACGGCCCGGCAGCGGCGGGCGGCGCTGGCCGCCCGGGTCCGTCAGGAGATCCCCGCGCCGCGCGCCGCCGGTCCCGCGCCGCTCCCGGCGCCGCCGCCGCGTCGAATTCCGCAGGCCCCCGTCCCGGTACGCCCCGGCGGCGCGGAGACCTCCACCCGCGCGGTCCAGGGCCTGCTGTTCGTCCTCGGCGGGCTGCTGCTCGGCACCGCCGCCGTGGTGTTCACCGCCGTCGCCTGGAGCACGTTCGGGGTGGCCGGCCGGGCGCTGATCCTGCTCGCGGTCACCGCGCTGGCACTGGTCGCGCCGCTCGTCGCCCGGGCACGCGGGCTGCGTGGCACCGCCGAGACGCTCGCCTCGGTGGCGCTGCTCCTGGTGGTCCTGGACGGATCCGCCGCCTGGTCGGTGGACCTGTTCGGGGTGACCGGCCTGCCCGGCAGCCGGTACGCGGCGCTGGTGGCGGCGGGCAGCGCCGCGGTGGCGGCCGGGTACGCACTGGTCAGCCGCCTCACCGCACCCTGGTTCGCGGCGTGGCTGCTCGCGCAGCCGGTGCTGCCGCTGGCCGCTGCCGCGTCCCGGCCCACCGCCGCCGGCTGGGCGCTGGTGCTGACCGCCGTGGCGCTCGGTGACCTCGCGGTCGTGGTCGTGCTGCGCCGCCGTACCTCCGGCAGTCGCACGGCGCTCGCGGCCGGGCGGGTGCTGGGCTGGACCGGGCACGGCACGGCGCTGGTCCTGGCGGCCGGCTGCGCGCTGGTGCCGCTGACGGTCGGCCACGCGGCGGGCATCCCGCTGCTGGCCGGCGGCCCGCTGCTGGTGGTGGCGCTGGCGCTGGTCGCCGGCGCGCTCGCCGCGGGTGGCCGCCTCTGGCGCGCGTCGACCACCGGGCTGCTGGTGCCGGTGCTCGCTCTCGCGCTGATCCGGCCGGTCGCCGAGTGGCGGCCCGGGCTGCTGCTGATCGCCGCCGGCCTGGTGGTGGCGGCGCTCGCCGGTGCGGTCCGGGCGTTGCCGGCGCCGGTCCGGACCGGTCCGCTCGTGGGCGCGCTCGCCGTGGCCGCCGTGCTGGGTCAGGTGGCGGTCGTGCTCACCGGCCTGGTCGGCGCGTCCACCGCGAGCGTCGGCTTCCCGGCCTGGCAGGGCGGGCGGGACGTGCCGGTCCCGTCCTGGGGCTGGCAGCTTCCGGTGGCGTTGCTGCTGACCGCCGGGGCGGTCGCACTGCTGACGCCCCGGGCCGTCCGGCCGCTCACCGGTGTGGCCGCCGCCGGGCTGGTCGCCCTCGCCGCGCCGGCCGTGACGGCGACGCCGTGGCCGATGGTGCTGGTCGTGGACCTCGCGACCGCCGCCGTGCTGCTGCTGGCGGCGGTGGCCCGGCCGCGCGGGGGACGGGTCGTCGTGCCGGTCACCGCGTCGGCCGGGGCGGTACTGCTCGGGCACGCGCTGCTCGTCGGCTGCGCCGCCCCGGGCGCGGCCGTCGCAGTGCTCGCCGTGACCGCGGTGCTCGGCGTGGCGCTCGCCGCGCTGGGCCGGCGCGGGCGGGACGCGCAGCCGGTGGTGGGCGGCACGGCGCTGGCGGTGGCGCTGCTCGCCGTACCGGCGGCGGTGGCGGTCGCGCTGCTCGGCCTCGGTGCGCCGCTCTGGTGGCAACTGCGGGGTGCCCTCGCCGCCGTCGTGGTGCCGGTCGTCGTCGTCCTCGCCGTCCGTCGCCTGTGGACCGATCTGAGTGGGTACGCCTCGACGGGGCTCGCCGTGGCGCTCGCCGGGACCGGCCTCGTGCCGCTCGTCGCGCCGGGCGGGGAACCGGTGGCGCCGTACGCCACGGCGGGGGTGCTGCTGGCGCTCGCCGCCGGGGCCGGCTCCCGGCCGGTGGTCGCGCTGCGCGCGGTCGGCAGCGCGCTGGCCGTCGTGGCGTTGCTGGCCGTGTCCCCGGTGGTGCTGACGTTGCTCGTGGACCTGCCGGTGCAACCCTGGTCCGGGGTGCCCGCCGCCGTGGCGGCGTCCGCCGGGACCGCCCGCGCCGGGCTGGTGCTGCTGCTCCTGGGCGTCGCCGCCGGGGCGTACGCCGCCACGGATCGCCGCCTCGCCTGGTGGGTCGCCGCGCTGCCGTTCGGCGCTGTCGCGCTGCCCGTGCTGGCGGAGGCGGCCGGTGCGCCCTGGCCGGTGGTGCCGGCGGTCGCGTTCGGCGTCGGGCTGGCCGCGCTGCTGGTCGCCGCGCTCACCGGTGCGCGTCCGGCGGTGCTCGTGCCGCTCGGGGCGGTGCTCGCCGTACCCGGGTTCGGTGGCCTGCTCGCCACCCGGGCGCTGACGCTCGCCGCACTCGGGGCGCTGGTGGTGGCCGGTGCCGTGACCGGGGCGGCCGGGCGGCCGGCGGTGGTCCGGATCGCGGGGTGGCTGGGCGCGGTCGCGACTGCCACCGGGTTCGCGGTCACCGCGTCGCTGGCGGCGGGGCTGCCGCTGCGTACCGCGGCGTTCGCCGCCCTGGCCGTCGCGGCGGTGACGCTGCACGCGGCGCCGCTGCTGCGCGTGGTTCGCGGGCCGGGCGGTCTCGGCGCGGGGCGGGCCGGTGTGTGGGCGCTGGAGGCGGCGGCGCAGGCAGTGGCGCTGCTCGCGCTGCTGCTCACCGGCGGCTCGCTGCGGTACGCGGCGGCGGTCTGCGTGCTGTGGGGCGTGGCCGTCGCGGTCCGGGTGTCACGCCGGGGCGAGTCGCCGGCCGGGCGTCGCGTGCTGGCGGCGGTGGCCGCCGGCAGCGAGCTGGTCGGGGCGTGGTTGCTGCTCGCCGCGGGCGGGGTGGTCGTGCTGGAGGCGTACACGCTGCCGGCGGCGGCGCTCGCCCTGGGTGCCGGGCTGCTGGCGCTGCGGCGCCGACCCGGGCTGACCAGTTGGCCGGCGCTCGGCCCGGGGCTCGGTGCGGCGTTCCTGCCGAGCCTCGTGTCGGTGCTGGTCTCCGGTGAGCCGCAGCCGTGGCGGCGGCTGGCACTCGGCGCGGCGGCGCTCGCCGTCGTCCTCGGCGGGGCGACCCGGCGCTGGCAGGCGCCTGTGGTGCTGGGCGCGGCCACGCTGGTGCCGCTGGCGCTGCACGAGCTGGCCCGGGGCTGGGACCTGCTGCCCCGCTGGATCTTCCTGGGAGTGGGTGGGCTGCTGCTGATCGGGCTGGCCGCCACCTACGAGCGGCGCCGGCGCGACCTGGTCCGGCTGCGCGACGCGGTCGCCCGGCTCGGCTGACCCGGCGGGGATGCGGCCCGGGCGGGAGACGATCCCGGCCCGGGCCGATCCCTTCGCCTCACCTGATCGGCGAACCACCGTCGACCGGGATGGTGTGGCCGTGGATGAAGGACGCGTCGTCGCTGGCGAGGAAGCAGACCGCGCGGGCGATCTCGTGCGGCTCGCCGTACCGGCCGGCGGGCGCCTGCATGGTCAGGTCGTAGAACGGGAAGTCGCTGGTGATCTCCGCGCCCTCGAAGGCGGCGGTCTTGATCACGCCGGGGCCGATGCCGACCGCGCGGATGCCCTGGTGGCCGTAGTCGTAGGCGATCTGCTTGGTCAGCCCGATGACGCCGTGCTTGGCGGTGGTGTACTCCGCGCCGACCTCGCTGGCGACCACGCCGGACGCCGAGGACACGTTGATCACGACGCCCTTGCCGCGCTCCAGCATGTGCGGCAGCGTCGCCTTGGTCGCGAGGAAGACGCCCTTCAGGTCGACCTCCATCACGCGGTCCCACTGACTGTTCTCGATCTCCAGCAGCGGCACGTACGCGCCGAACACCCCGGCGTTGTTCACCAGCACGTCGATGCGCCCGTACGCGTCGAGGGCGGCGCTCACCATGGCGCGTACCGAGTCCTCGTCGGTGACGTCGGCAGCCACCGCCACCGCGTCGCCGCCGGCTTCCTCGACGCGCGTGACTGTCGCCTCGGCGCGTTCCGGGGAGAGGTCGGAGACGACCACCTTCGCTCCCTCGGCGGCCAGCTCGACGCACATGGACATGCCGAGTCCGGAGCCGACCTGGTCCGGGCTGAAGCCGCCGCCCGTCACCAGCACCACCTTGTCCGTCAATCCACGCACCGCGCTGTCTCCCGTCTGTCGATGACCGTGCAGCCTGCACCCTGGCCGTTCGGATGAGTGGCGCTCATCTTTACGTACAGATTAGCTGGTCAGAGGGGGTGCGCCCACCGTCGTGCGGGCTCGCCGCGGTGTGACGAAGATCGTTTGCGCCGCTCCGGCCCGGAGGGGTAGGGACAGCACCACCCCCGAGCCGGGGGTCTGCGGGATTACCCACGGCGACGATCATCGCCAGAATCGGTGACGGAGAGTCGCGTACGGAGCGTGGCTCGCGGCATCGGGGGCGACATGACCACTTCCACGTCCACGGAACGCGCGGCACGGCGGGGCAGCGACTACGCGCGGCTGTCCCGCCGGATCGCCGAGGCGGGACTGCTCGAGCGGCGGCCCGGCCGGTACGCGCTGCGGATCGCGCTCACGCTCGGCGCGTTCCTGGCCGGCTGGATCGTGGTGGCGCTCGTCGGCGACTCGTGGTGGCAGATGCCGCTGGCGGTGGTGATGGCGGTGGCGACCACACAGGTGGCGTTCCTCGGCCACGACGCCGGGCACCGGCAGATGTTCCGCCGGCGCGGGCCGAGCGAAGCGGCCGGGCTGGTCGCCGGCAACCTCGCGGTCGGGCTCAGCTACGGCTGGTGGGTCGACAAGCACAACCGGCACCACGCCAACCCGAACCACACCGACGAGGACCCGGACGTCGGGGCGGGCGCGCTGGTCTGGACGTACGAGCAGGCGATGGCGACGCGCGGCCTGAGCCGGTGGATGGCCCGCCGTCAGGCGTGGCTGTTCTTCCCGCTGCTGCTGCTGGAAGGGCTGGCGCTGCACGTGGCGAGCGTGCAGGCGCTCATCGGCCGGGAGCCGGACGGGCGGTGGCGGGTGCCGATGCGGCACCGGGCCGTGGAGGCGCTGCTGCTCGCCGCGCACGCCGCCGGCTACCTCGGGCTGCTGTTCGCGGTCATGTCCCCGGCCAAGGCGCTGCTGTTCGTCGCCGTGCACCAGGGGCTGTGGGGCCTCTACATGGGCTGCTCGTTCGCCCCGAACCACAAGGGCATGCCGATGCCCACCGCCGACGACGAGCTGGACTACCTGCGCAAGCAGGTGCTGACCTCGCGCAACGTCCGTGGTGGACGGTTCGTCGACCTGGCGCTGGGCGGGCTCAACTACCAGATCGAGCACCACCTGTTCCCGAACATGCCGCGTGCCAACCTGCGCCGGGCCCGGCCGCTGGTGATGGCGTACTGCGCCGAGCAGGGCGTCCCGTACGCGGAGACCGGGCTGGTCGAGTCGTACCGGCAGGCGCTGGCGCACCTGCACGACGTGGGCCGCCCGCTGCGCGCGGCCTGAACGGGGTGAGCCGGGCGGGGCGAGTGGACGCCCCGCCCGGCGCCGGGTCAGATCGGAGTGCCGGAGAAGGCCGCGGCGATCGCGGCGGGCGCCTCCTCCACCGCGCCGGGCGCGGGCGGGCTCAGCCGCACCGGCGTGCCGAAGTCGGAGTAGGTGACGGACATCCGGTCGAGCGACGCGTCGATGGGCGTCATGTCCAGCGTGAAGGTGCGCAGACGCCCCTGCTCGTCCAGCGTCGCGGTGAACGGCAGCGCCTTCGCCTTGTCGCCCGCCGCCGTGAGCGCCTTCCCGGTGGCGCCGCTGCGCGTGTAGTCGAGCGTCCCGGCGTACGAGCGGTCACCCGAGCTGCGGACGTCGACCACTGCGGCGAGCAGCTTCTTCACCCCGCCCGGGTCGTCCACCGGCATCACGCCGTCGCCGGTGTCCATGCGCAGCCACTTCCGGGAACCGCCGAGCTGCTCGCCCAGCTCGCCGTCGAACTTGACCCAGGTGTCGGCGCCGATGACCAGCATGCGCACCTCACCGAAGGCGGCCATCGTCAGGGTGGTCTGCATGGTGCGGGCCCGCGGATCGCTCACCCCGTGCGCGGTGAGCATGGCCGAGTCCAGCTTGACCCGCAGCGTCTGCTCGTTGAGCTTCTCGATGGCGGCGGTCAGTTCGTCACGCGGCGTCGTCGCCGGGCTCGCGGAGCCCGTGGCGGCAGCCCGTTCGGCCGGCGCGTCCTTGCCGGGCCGGTCGCCGCATCCGGTCAGACCGAGGCCGAGCACCGCCACGAGCGCGACCCCCGTGGTCGCCAGCCGTCGTTTCGTCATCAGTGATGTTCCTCCGCGAAAAGGGCCCCACCGGGGCCGGACGATCAATGTAGCGGCGGCCGCCCAGTGGCGTGCGCCCCTTTTCCGGCGTGCGCGGCGAAGCCGCCGGCGGGGGTGGCCGGTAGGGTCGTCGCATGGTGGAGGGCGCGTCGCGGTGGTGGCGCGCGGCGCGGCGGGGTGAACGGCCCGGCCGCGTCACGGGACGACATCGTGCGGAGCTGCGGCATGAGATTCGAGATCAGCAAGGTGCTCGACGCCATCGAGGGGCGGGTCTGCACCGATCCGTCGCTGGCCAGGGCCGTGGTCGACCTGGCCGAGGTGATCCGCTGGCAGAACCTGGACGGCGGCCGACCGGCCAGCCTGCTGCGGCTCGGCATGGTGATCGACGCGCTGTCCCGGCAGATCGGCGAGGACAGCGTCCCGGTCTACGCGATCGTGCACCGGGCGCTGCTGTCCGACGCCGACCTGACGTCCAACGAGCGGATGGTGGTGCGCCGGTGGGCCGACGACGGCCTGGTGGAGGTGCTCGACCAGCCCGGTGACCGGATGCTGGAGGTGGCCGACCTGCTCGGCCTGCCCGTGCTCACCCGGGCGCGGCTCGACGGGCTCGTCGGGCGGTACCCGTGGATCGGGCAGGCGGGCCGCGTGCTCGCCCCGGTGCCCGGCGCCGGCGGCCCGGTCTTCATCGCGCACGTCGGTGGCGGCCAGGACCCGGCCAGCGGCAGCCGCTCACCCGCCGGCGTCAAGGTGCTCTCCCGGAAGTGGCGGTGCCCGGAGCCGGGCTGCGCGCTGTTCGGCGGCGGTGGGGGCGGCGGAGCCTTCGCCGACCTGGCCGCCGTGGACCGCGTACCGGCCGAGCAGCCGCCGCCCACGCTGCGGACCGGCGCGCCGACCTGCCCCCGGCACGGCACGCGGCTCTCCGACGCCGGCCCGCGCCCGCGTACCGCGGTGCTCGCGGCGCGCATCGGCGGCCTGGTCCGCAAGCGGTTCGTGCTCACCGAGACCGAGCCGGTGGCGATCGGCCGGGCGCCGGACGGCCCGGGCGGGGTGACGCTCGGCCAGTGGCTCAACGACGAGGCCCGCCGCTGGATCAGCCGCAGCCACATCCGCCTGGAGCTGCGGGTGGGCGAGGTGGTGGTCACCGACACCAGCACCAACGGCTCCGGCGTACGTCCCGGCGGCTCGATGGCCGAGCACGAGCGGATCGCGCTGCCGCCGCAGCAGTCCCGGGTGCTCGCCGAGGGCGACCTGATCGAGCTGTACCCGGGCGTGCAGGTCGGCCGCGCCGACGACATGACCAGCGACGCGAAGTACGCGCCGAACTCGGTGATGGCCGAGGCGCCGACCATGGCGATGCGGCTGCCGCGTCAGTGACGGGCACATGAGAGGCGCCGGGGCCGTCGTGGTCCCGGCGCCTTCTCGCGTACGGAATGAGCCTTCTCGCGTACGGCCTCAGCCGGCCAGCACGGCGGCGAGCTGCGCCACCGCGTGGTCGATCTCCTCCTCCGTGATCACCAGCGGCGGGGCGAGCCGGATGGTCGAACCGTGCGTGTCCTTGGCGAGCACACCCCGCTCCATCAGCCGCTCGCACGCCTGCCGGCCGGTCATCAGCGCCGGGTCGATGTCCAGCCCGGCCCACAGCCCGCGACCGCGTACCGCCACCAGGCCCTTGCCGATCAGGCCGCGCAGGCCGGCGTGCAGCCGCTCACCCAGCTCGGCCGAGCGGCGCTGGAACTCGCCGGTCGCCAGCAGCCGGACCACCTCGGTCGCGACCGCGCAGGCCAGTGGGTTGCCGCCGAACGTCGAGCCGTGCTGGCCCGGCTGGAGAACGCCCAGCACGTCGCGGTTCGCGGCCACCGCCGACACCGGCACGATGCCGCCGCCGAGCGCCTTGCCCAGCAGGTACATGTCCGGCTCGACGCCCTCGTGCTCGCAGGCGAACGTCGCGCCGGTACGCCCCAGACCCGACTGGATCTCGTCGGCGACGAACAGCACGTTGCGCTCGGTGCAGACCCGGCGCACGCCCGGCAGGTAGCCCTCCGGCGGCACCACGACGCCCTGCTCACCCTGGATCGGCTCCAGCAGAACGGCCACCGTGTTCTCGTCGATCGCCGCGGTCAGCGCGTCCAGGTCGCCGTAGGGGACCACCGTGAAACCCGGGGTGTACGGCCCGAAGTCGGCGCGCGCGTCGGAGTCGGTGGAGAAGCTGACGATGGTGGTCGTACGGCCGTGGAAGTTGCCCTCCGCCACCACGATGTTGGCCTGGCCCGGCGTGACGCCCTTGACCTGGTAGCCCCACTTGCGGGCCACCTTGATGCCGGTCTCCACCGCCTCGGCGCCGGTGTTCATCGGCAGCACCAGGTCCTTGCCGCAGAGCGCGGCCAGCTCGCGGCAGAAGTCGGCGAACTGGTCGTGGATGAACGCGCGGCTGGTCAGCGTGAGCCGGTCGAGCTGCTTGTGCGCGGCCTCGATCAGCTTCGGGTGCCGGTGGCCGAAGTTCAGCGCCGAGTATCCCGCCAGGCAGTCCAGGTAGCGGCGGCCGTCCACGTCGGTCAGCCAGGCGCCCTCGGCCGACGAGATCACCACGGGCAGCGGGTGGTAGTTGTGCGCCGTGTGACGCTCCGCGTCCCGGACCGCGGACGGAGTCCGCAGCATGTCGTCGATGATCACTTGCTCGCCTTTCCCTGACGGAGTCGCAACGTGCAGCACTTCGGTCCGCCGCCGGCCTTGCGCAGCTCGGACAGGTCGATCCCGATGGTCTCGTAGCCCCGGTCGCGCAGCTTCGCGGCCAGGTCGGTGGCCTGCGCGGGCAGCACCACGTGCCGGCCGTCGCTCACCGCGTTCAGGCCCAGCACCTCGGCGTCGGTCATGGTGGCGTGGATCGCGTCCGGGAACAGCCGGCGCAGCACCGCCCGGCTGCCGGGGGAGAACGCCTCCGGCAGGTACGCCACGGTGCGCTCGTCGAGCACTGTCAGCGCGGTGTCCAGGTGGTAGAACCGGGGGTCCACCAGCTGCATGGTGATCACCGGGTAGCCGAAGACCTCCTGGAGCTGTGCGTGCGAGGCGTGCGCGGTGCGGAACCCGGTGCCGGCGAGCAGGTGGTCACCGGCCAGCAGGACGTCGCCCTCGCCCTCGTTGACGTGCTTCGGGTCGTACATCTCGAAGCCGGCGCCCTCGAACCAGGCCCGGTACGCGGGCGCCTCGTCGGCGCGCTGCGGGTCGCGGAACTGCACCGCCATGGCCTTGCCGTCGATCACGGTGCCGCCGTTCGCGGCGAAGACCATGTCCGGCAGGCCGGCGACCGGCTCGATCAGGTCGACCTCGTGGCCCAGGTCCAGGTACGTGCGCCGAAGCTGCTCCCACTGCCGGATCGCCAGGTCGGCGTCGACCGGCGCGGTGGGGTCCATCCACGGGTTGATCGCGTAGTCGACGGCGAAGTACGTCGGCCGGCACATCAGAAAGCGCTGGCGGATGGCGTCCATCGTCATGTCGTGCTCCCAGGGTCGGGCGCGCCCGGCCACCGTCGGCCCACGGGCTGGCGCCGTGGTCCAACGTTATGCGGCCCGGGTAGACGACATCCACCGTGGGAAGTTGCGTCCGGCAGCGGATCGTTGCGTTGAATCGGTCACCGACGAGCGATCGTTGCGCCGACGCCGGACACACTTCGGGGGCGGCGAACCGCCGCCCCCGAAAGAGGTGTTGCCCGGCCGGTGAACCACCGGAACTGATCGGGCTGGCCGGCCCTGCCGGCGATCAGGACAGTGCCCGTCAGAACCAGGCACCAAACTGTGAGTCAAGCCACTCGCGGAAGCGGCCGACCCACTCGCCGTCGGTGGTCGGCCAGTCGAACTGGCCGGTCATCGCCACGATGCCGAGCACCACGGCGGCCAGGCCGACCGCGATGCCGATCAGTGCGTCGGTCTTGCCGGCCACGTGCCGCCGACGGGTGGCGATCAGGCCCAGCACCGCCAGCACGGCGCCGACCGCGCCGACGCCGATGCCGTACCCGGCGAGCGTGCCGGAGAGCACGAACATCGCCCCGACGACGGAGACGATCAGGCCGAGCGTGGCGAGCAGGCTGGCCCGGGGACGCTTGGTCGTGTACGGCTCCGGGCGGTCCACCCGGCCGTCGCCGTTCGTGTCCGTACCGTCGGGGCGGCCGTCCCGGTCGAGGTCGGTGCGGTCCGGACGGCCGTCGCGGTCCAGGTCCACGGTGGGCGCGGCGGCGGGCGTCGCGCCGGCGGTCCGGGCGTCGGTCACCGGAGCGGTCCGCGTGTCGGCGTCGACCCGGCGGCCGGTGACCGCGCGTGCCGCCGCGCCCCGGTCCGCCGCCCGTCGCCGGGCCTCCGCATCCCGCTCGTCGTCGGCCGCCGCGATCCGGCCGTCGGTGGCCGTGGTCGCACCGAGGCCGCGTGCGTCCCGGTCGGTCGCCGCGTCCCGGGCGCGCTCGTCGTCGGTCGCGGTGGCGGCGCTGCGGTACGTGGTCCGCTCCACGTCGCGGTCGGTGACCACGGGCCGGTCGGCCGGCTGCTCGGCGGTCCGGTCGCGCTCGTCGACCACACCGTCGCCGTTGGTATCGGTACTGGTCGCCGGAGGGTTCCGGCGGGACAGGATCTTCACGATGGCACCTCCTGATCCAGGCGCGGAGGCCGCGCGTGACAAGCAGGAAGTACCCAGGTGTGCCGAAATCGACACCCCTGGGTCCGCTCCGCACACTCAAGCGCGCCGCCCGTTCAGGACACCGTGCGTGACCACTGCTGGTTGGTGCCCGCACCGCAGGTGTACTGCTGGACGTCGGCGCCGTCGCCGGTGCCGGCGTTCACCACGTCCAGGCACTTGCCGCTGTGCCGGGCCCGCAGCTGGAACCAGCCGCCGAGCGCGGCCCACTGCCACTGCTGGTTGGTGCCGCTGCCGCAGGTGTACTGGATGATGTTGGCGCCGTCGGCGGTGGACGCGTTCGCGACGTCGAGACACTTGCCGCTCGCCGCGCTGACGAGGCGGAACCAGCCGCCACCGGCGTCCTGGAACTCCCACCTCTGGTTGCCGCCGCCGTTCCAGCCCCACTGCTTGACCTCGGCGTTGTTCGCCGTGGAGCCGTTGATCACGTCGAGCACCCGGCCGCTGTGCCGGGCGGTGACGCGGTGGTACGTGGGCGAGTTGCCGGTGACGGTGCCCGCCGCCGCGTCGATGGTGACTGACGGATACCAGGTCAGGCTCATGCTGGTGGCGGTCGGGAAGGCGATCGGCAGCCACACGTACTGGGAGTCGTTGGCCGGTCCGCCCCACGCGCCCGCCCAGCGGTCACCCAGATAGAGGTAGCTGGTGCCGGACGTGCCCTGGATCGGCAGCACGAAGGCCGGTTGGGAGTTGAAGGTGGTGCCGTTGCCGACGTCGGTCCAGCCGCTCCACGGTCCCGAGATGCTCGGCGCGGTGGCGTACCGGGCCTGGTTCGGGCTCCAGCCCGTCGCCCCGGAGGTCAGCAGGAAGTACGTCGAGCCCCGCTTGAACATCGCCGGCGCCTCGCGGTGCGCGCCGTCCCAGAAGTTGCCCACCAGGGCGGCCACGTTGAGGTAGTCCGAGGTGAGCCGGTAGATGTTCAGGTCGTAGTTGTCGTCGGCCGCCGAGATCATGTACGCGGTGCCGTTGTCGTTGTAGAGCGTGATGTCGCGGGACATGTGCTGCCCGAGCGGCCGGAAGCTGCCGTGGTACGTGTAGTTCCCGTCCACTGTGGCCGAAGAGGCGACGGCGGCCCGCGCCTCGTTGTAGTCGGACCCGTTCTCCTTGTGCATCCACATCACGAACCGGCCGGTACCCGCGTTGTAGACGACCTTCGGCCGCTCGATGTTGGCGACCCGCAGCTCCGCCGCCGACGACTGGGTGAGCACGTGGTTGCGGAACTCCCAGGTGCGCAGATCCGTGGAGCGGTAGACGGACACCGCCCGGAACGTGTTGTCCGGGTTGCGGTTCTCGCCGAACCAGTAGTAGTAGTCGCCGACCTTGAGCACACCGCCACCGTGGGCGTGGACCACGGCGCCGCTCGTATCGGTGAACTGGGTGCCGTTCGGGACGGTCACCGGAGCCGCCAGCGCACTCGCCGCCGGTCCCAGCACCGTCGCCGCCAGTGCCACGGCGAGCGCCAGCCCGGCCGCCACGAGCCTGCCGCCGCCTTGTCGCCTCGCCCGTCCCACGCCGGTCACCGCCCGCAGACCGGCGTGATCGCGGCGGGCGTCGCGCTGCTCGCCACGAGCAGGCCGAACGTCGCCGACGCGCCGGGCGCCAGCGTCCCGTTCCAGGAGGCGTTACGGACCGCGGCGTCCTGGCCTGAGCCCTCGGCCACCCCGCCCCAGATCGACTGGATGCGCTCGTCACCGGACCACCGCCACGAGACCAGCCAGCCCGGTACCGGCTCGGTGCCGTCGTTGCGCACCGTCACCGTGGCGACGAAGCCGCTGCCCCACCGGCTGTCGATGGTGGCCGTCGCGGAACAGAGCGACAGCGTCCGCGCCGGTCCGCCGATCACGTACGGATCCCGCGCGCCCTTGGTGTCGCCGAACCGGAACCAGTACTCGGTACCAGCGGCCAGGCCGCCGATCGTCACCTTCCCCGACCGTTCCGGCCCGGTGACCGCCTCGGCCACCGGATCGCGCCACGCGGTGGCGTCCTCCCGGCTGGCGAAGAGGCTGACGACGAGCGGCGGGTCGTAGCCGCAGGGCGGGCTGAGCACCATCCAGTAGGTGATGGTGATGCTGGTCGTGGTGGCCCCGGTCACCTGGCCGCTGACCGGCAGTGCCGGCGGGCACGCGAACGTGGGCGTCGGGGCCGGCGTCGCCGCCGTGGCGAGCGTCGTCGTGGTGGCGGGCGGCCGGTCGGCGCCGGCCGAGGCGGCCAGGCCGGTCAGGGCGAGGGCGGCGGCCAGTGCCGCGCCGAGCGTACGGAGCATCTGTCTCTCCCGAGATGGGGGCGCCGGGGGCGGTCGGCGCCGGAGTGGTGGTGGACCGCGATGTCGCCGCCGTGCCGGCACGGCGGAGCGCCGGAGACGACTGCCCGGCACCGGGGTGGCGTATCACCCCGCGCTTGTCCCTCCGGTGGGATCGAGCTGCTCGCACTGGCTCCCGAGCGCTGCCGCCGCCAGTCTTTCAGTCGACGAACATCGATTCAATGTCGTCCCAGGACCCGACGTCGCCGGCGGCCCGATCCGCTGGCTACGCTTGGTCGTTGTGCCAGAGGGACACACCATCCACCGCCTCGCCGCCCGGCACGCCGAGCTGTTCGCGGGCGACAAGGTGCACGCCGACAGCCCGCAGGGGCGCTTCGCCGAGGGCGCGGCCCGCCTGAGCGGCACCGTCCTGGACGGCACCGAGGCGTACGGCAAGCACCTGCTGCACCACTACGCGGGCGAGTTGACGCTGCACGTACACCTGGGTCTGTACGGCAAGTTCGCCGACGGGCCGGGGGAGCCGCCGGCCCCGGTCGGGCAGGTGCGGTTGCGCCTGCACAGCGACCGGCACTGGCTGGAACTGCGCGGCCCGACCGCCTGCGAGCTGCTGACCCCGCCCGAGGTGGCGGCGCTGCGCGGCCGGCTCGGGCCGGACCCGCTGCGCGCCGACGCCGACCCGGACCGGGCGTACGCGCGGATCCGCCGCAGCCCCACCCCGCTGGCTGCGCTGCTACTCGACCAGTCGGTGGTGGCCGGCACCGGCCTGATCTTCGTGACCGAGGCGCTGTTCCGGGCCGGTCTGCCGCCGCTGCTGCCCGGGCGGGAGCTGACGCCGGCCGGCTGGGCCGACCTCTGGGCGGATCTGGTGACGCTGATGACCCGCGCGGTCGAGCGGGGCCGGATCGACACGGTGCGCGACGCCGACCTGCCGGAGGTGACCGGCCGCGCGCCGCGCGTCGACAGGCACGGCGGTGAGGTGTACGTCTACCGCCGCCCCGGCGCGCCCTGCCACGTCTGCGGCACCCCGGTCAGCCGGGGCGCGCTGGCCGGACGCAACCTGTACTGGTGCCCCACCTGCCAGGCGGGCTGACTCCTCGCCGCTCCGCCCGCCGCGCCTCTTGCGTGTCGCGCCGGTTGTCGGGTCGGCCTTGCGTGTCGCGTCGGTTGTCGGGTCGGCCTTGCGTGTCGCGTCGGTTGTCGGGTCGGCCTCGCGTGTCGCGTCGGCCTCGCGTGCCGCGCCCGCCCCGGGTGCGGCGGCGCTGTCACATCTCGTCGAGCAGCCAGCGGGCTGCCTCGACGTTGCCCGGGAAGACCTGGTCGCCGCCGACGCTCCAGGCCACCGTCTGGCCGATCGCCCAGCCGCGTACCCGCTCCCGGTCCAGGCCCAGCCCGGCGCTGAGCCGGTCGAGCCGGTGCCGCACCGCCGCGGGGGAGTGACCCAGCTCCGCGCCGCGCACGAGCGGCACCACCGCGAACTCCCGCTCGCCGACAAGCGGCTTCGGGTCGATCACCAGCCACGGTTCGCGCCCGGCGGCCAGGATGTTGCCCGCGTGCAGATCCTGGTTGACCAGCACCTGCTCACCCTGGCTCGGCGCCAGGTCGGCGAGCAGCCCGAGCGCGGTGTCGAGCAGGCGCCGCTCGTACGGGCGGCCGGCCCGTCGCCAGTTACCCGGCATCCGCTCCGCCCAGCCGGCCGCCTCCTCGGCGAGTGGCGTGAACGGCGCACCGGCCGGCACCGCGAGCCCCGGCAGCAGGCCGACCGCGACGTCGAGCGCCGCGTCGGGCGCCAGCGCGTGCAGCGGCGTACCCGGGTCGCACCGCTCGACGAGCAGCGCGCGCCGGTCGGCGTCGTGGGCGAGCAGCCGGATCGCGCCCCGCCCGTCCCAGTGCGCCAGCGCTGTGGCCTCGTGGACGCTGTCGTCGTCCGGGTACTGGAGCTTCAGCACCACCCGGGTTCCGTCGGGCAGCGTCGCGGGCAGCGCCAGGGAGGCGAACGCGTACGCGAACGGCGGGCCGACCGTCAGCTCCCACCGCGCGACGCAGTGGGCCAGCCGGCTGGGCAGCTCCGCGAGCCACGCCCGGCCGGCCTCCGTCCGCTCGACCCAGCGCAGCCCTTCGGGAATGTCGCACCGCATCCGGACATCCTGACCGGTAGGGCGACCATGCGCTGTCCCGGCCCGATCCTCCGGCCTCGCCGGGCCGCTCTCGCCCGGCTGGCCCGGCCCTCGCCCTGCCGGGCCGCCCCCGCGTCGCCGGGTGCGGCCCGTGCCCGCCGGCCCTGTCAGCGCAGCCTGCGGATGTCCCCGTACGCCCGGTAGAAACCGCCGCGGCCGGACTCGCGGACCTCGGTGACCAGGTAGCGCGCGCCCGGCTCGCGGATGCCCTTGGGGAACTGCACCGACCAGTCCCGCCGGTAGCCGTCGGCGAGGACGTGCACGCGCAGCCGGCCACCCTGCTCGACGCACTGCACCAGCACGCCGTCGCGGTCGTCGGTGGTCACCTCGACCGAGGTCCAGGCGGCCGTCTCGGGCATCCGGGCCGGCGCCTTGACGTCGACCACGTCGGGCACGCTGCCCGCCTCGGCCGCCCGGATCGCCGCCTCGCTCGCGTCGATGCAGGCCAGGTAGCCGCTCGTGGTGACCACGTAGAGCCGGTTGTCGTGATACTGCATCGAGTACGCCGAGCCGCAGCCGGTGCCGAGCTTCCACAGCCGGTTGCCGGCCTGGTCGAAGCAGTAGATCGAGGAGGCACTGTCGCCGGCGAACACGTACCGGCCGCCCTCGGCGGTGGCGCAGGAGAAGACCGCCGAGTCGCAGCGGTAGACCTGCTCGGCCCGGCCGTCCTTGCGCAGGCGCACCACCTCGCGGGTGCCCGTGCCGGCGAAGACGGCGTCCCGCTCCTGCCAGCCGAACAGGACCGCGCCGGTGCCGGTGTGCCACAGCTCGCGCCCGGTACGCCAGTCGTAGCCGGTGACCCCCTGCGAGTGGCCGTGGTAGAGCGCGTCGGCGTCGCAGCGCACCATCCACGCCGACCGGCCCCGCCCCGGCCGACGCCAGAGGAACTCGTCCTCGTGGTCGATCGCCGAGATGCCGCCGTCGCGATCGGACACGCCCAGCACGCCGTCGTGGATGTCCAGCCAGTAGATGTCGATCTCGGGCGCGATCGCGTACGCCGCGCGCGGCACCTTGCCGGACAGGTCGTAGACGTTGCCGTCGTCGCAGCCGGCGTAGACCCAGGCGTCGTCGGCGACGATGCACTTCACCCCGTCGGGGAGCCGGACCTGGTTGACCAGCCGGGCGTCGTGGTCGAGCGTGGTGATCACGCCGTGCTCGTTGCCGACCATGCAGTGCCTGTCGTCGACGAAGATGCCGAAGGCGGGCGCGCCCGAGGCGTACCGCCACAGGACCGGGGCGGTGCGGGCGGTCGAGCGGGTGCTGACGATCTGCCGGCGCGACACCGTGCGCTTCTGGCGTACGCCCGGCACCGCCGGGGCGTACCCCTTGCGGACCTTCTCGCCGATCTTCTTGGCGGCGGCGGCGCGGGCGCGGGCGTTGTCCGGGAAGGTGCTGGTCTTCACCTGGCCCTGGTCGCCGATCCGCCCGTAGCGCACGGTCATCGCGGTGTCGTCGACCACCACCTCGTAGAACTTGTGCGCTCCACCGTCCACTTCGGACAGTTCGAGGTAGGTCGTCTCCTGGGACATGGGGGTTTACCTCCGAGGGGAAATGCCGGACCGGCAACGCGCACACGCTAACCCCCGCCACCGACAAACCCGGGTGCCGGTGTTAAGAAGGGGCCCTTCCTCTACCGGAGGCGTTAATAGGGGGCCCTTCCTTACACGGCGGCGAGGGCGTCGACGGCCTTGCGGGCGGCGATCAGCACCGGGTCCCACACCGGGGCGTACGGCGGCGCGTACCCCAGGTCGAGCGCCGTCATCTCGTCCACCGTCATGCCGTTCCACAATGCCACCGCGAGCGCGTCGATCCGTTTGGCCGCCTCGGACCAGCCGACGATCTGCGCCCCGAGCAGCCGCCCACTGGGCCGTTCGGCGATCAGCTTGACCGTCATCGGCCGCGCGCCCGGGTAGTAACCGGCCCGGTTCGTCGACTGGGCCAGCACCGTCACGAACTCGAAACCGGCGTCCCGCGCGTCCCGCTCGCGCAGCCCGGTGCGGCCCACCTCCAGCTCGCACACCTTGGTGACGGCGGTGCCGATGACGCCGGGGAAGGTGGCGTACCCGCCGCCGATGTTGATGCCCGCGACCCGGCCCTGCTTGTTGGCGTGCGTGCCGAGCGGGATGTGCACCGGCATGCCGCTGACCCGGTGCAGCGACTCCACGCAGTCGCCGGCCGCCCAGACGCCCGGCACGCCGGGTACCCGCATCCGGCGGTCGGTCCGCACCGCGCCGGAGGGGCCGATCGGCAGGCCGGCGGCCTCGGCGAGCGCGGTGTTGGGGCGTACGCCGAGACCCAGCACCACGACGTCGGCCGGGATCGGCCCCTCGTCGGTGACCACGCCGGAGATCCGGCCGTCCCGCTCCTGGAGACCGGTGACCGTGAGGCCGGTACGGACACCGATGCCGGTGCCGCGCATCGCGTCGGCCACCAGCTCGCCCATGTCCGGGTCCACTGTCGACATCGGCTGGTCGGCCTGCTCCACGAGCTGGACGGAGAGCCCGCGCTGCACGAGCGCCTCGGCCATCTCGACGCCGACGTAACCGCCGCCGACGACGACCGCGCGCCGGGGCCGGGGCTCGCGTTCGAGCCAGCCGATGAGCGCCGCGCCGTCGTCCAGCGTCTGCACGCCGAACACGCCCGACACGTCGTCGCGTGCCCAGTCCGGCTGCACCGGGGACGCGCCGGTGGCGTACACCAGGGTGTCGAAACCGGCACGGACCTCGCCGCCGCCGTCGAGGTCCCGCGCGAGGACCTCGCGGCGGTCCAGGTCGATGGCGGTGACCTCGTGCCGGGTACGGACCTCGATGCCGAAGTCGTCGCGGAAGGTCTGCGGGTCACGGGAGACCAGTTCGTCCCGCTCCTCCACCAGGCCGCTCACCCAGTAGGGGATGCCGCAGGCCGAGTAGGAGGTGAAGTGCCCTCGCTCGAACGCGACGATCTCCAGGTCGGAGCGGTCGCGGCGGCGGCGCCGCGCCTGCGACGCCGCCGACATGCCGGCGGCGTCGCCACCGATGACGATCATGCGCTCGGCCACGTCGCCCATCCTGTCACGCCGGGCCGCGGCCGTACGGCCGCTCAGCCACGGGTCTGCCGTGCCACGTCCGCGACCACGTCGACGAGCCGTCCGGTACGCGCGAACACCGCCCGCTGCCGCGCCGCGCCGCTGCCGTGCCGCCGCAGCCCGCCCAGCAGGTCGGTCACCCGGTCCAGGTCGCCGTGCCGTTCCAGTTCCGGGCGCAGCCGGTCGACGAGCCGGTCCAGCAGCTCCCAGGCCGGGCGCAGCTCACCGTCGGTGAGGTCGACGCCCTCGCCCTCCAGCCCGTCGTGGGCGGCCCGCCAGTGCGCCGCCACCAGCAGGTGGTGGTCGGTGTTGACGGCCGGACGGCCGGCGGCGATGTCGGTGAGCGCTGTCGCGACGAGAGCGCGAACCAGCGCCGCCACCAGCACCGCGTCGTCCACCGACGGGCAGACGTCGCCGATGCGGATCTCCACCGTGGGGTACTTGGCGGACAGCCGGGCGTACCAGTAGAGCATTCCCTCGTCCAGCATCACGCCGCTGGCGATGAGCTGCCGGATGAGCCGCTCGTAGTGCTCGTGCGACTCCAGGAACGGGGTGGGCGCGACCGACGGCCAGCGTTCCCACTCCACCGAGCGCCAGCTCGCGTACCCGGTGTCCTCACCCCGGGAGAACGGGGAGTTGGCGGTGACCGCGTGCAGGATCGGCAGCCACGGCCGGACGTGGTTGAGCACCTTGACGCCGGTGTCCGGGTCGGGGATGCCGACGTGCACGTGCATGCCGTTGTTGCCGGGACCGGGCACCAGCAGCCGGAACCGCTCGATCATCCGGTCGAAGCGCGGCTTGTCCACCACCGGCGGCACCGGCCCGTCGACCGGCCCGGTGCCGATCGCGAGCAGCCGTACGCCGGCCCGCTCGGCCGCGTCTGCCAGTTCGGCGCGCAGCATCGACAGCGAGTGCCGGATCGAGGACAGGTCCAGTCCGGGCGGGCTGCCGATCTCGATCTGGCTGGTCTGGAACTCGCGTTCCACCTGACCGCGCAGCTCGGCCGGCACCTGCTCCATGACCAGGTCGACGGCGGGTACGGCGGTCCCGGTGTGCGGGTCGGCGAGCAGGAACTCCTCCTCGACGCCGACTGTCAGCAGGTCGGTCCCGCCCGGTGCGGCGCTCCGCTCCCGCTCCGCCACTGAGCCACTCATCGTCACCACCGTCTCCTCCGGACCGCTCGCGGCACCGTGCCGCGTGGTCGAGGATCTGTTACCCACCGTGTCCGTTTCGGAAAACGCGCCGGGCGGCGTGTCGGCGCGATTCGCCCGTTCGGGTCGTCCGGACCACCGGCTCGCCGCGTGCCGGACGGCCGCAGACCCGCCGCGCGCAGGACCGGCGCGGGCGCGTGGGGCCCTCGGGCGTGACAGGGCGGGCTAGGGTGGCCGTGTGGCGGGGATGCTGGCGGTGCTGACGGGAGCCTGGGCGTACGCCCTCGCCCTGTTCGCCGACCGCCCGGCCGGGCTGCTCGCCGGTGCGGCGGTCGTCGCCGCGCTGCTGCTCGCCACCCTGCTCGCGCTGCGGGTCCGCGCGCTGCCCACGCCGCCCGGCACCCGGTTCGCCGCCGCGCTGCGTGCCCGCGCCCGCCGTCGCGGCGTGCCCCGGCAGGCCGACCCGGATGCGCCGGGCCGTCCGCGGCCCCGCGCACCCGGTCTGCGCCCCTCGGCCGCGTAGCCACCTCCCGGCCCGTTCCGGCGGGCCGGAAGATCCCTCCATCCCCGGCTTCCGCGGCCGATTCCGTCGTCATCCGTCCCGCCGTGCGGCACGTCGCCGCCCGGGACACCCGGAATCGCCATCGAGGGGTCCACCCATGCTCTCCTTCGCACCGTTGCACTCCGCGGCCTCGGCCGCGGCCACCGTCGTCACCTGGCTCGCCGACGTGCTCGCCCCGCTCACCGGCGGCGCCGCCACTGCGGCCGCCATCGTCCTGTTCACCGTCGCCGTCCGGCTGCTGATCTCGCCGCTGACGGTGGCCCAGGTCCGCGGGGAGCGGCGCCGCACCGCGCTCGCCCCCGAGGTACGGGAACTCCAGCGCCGGTACGCCGACGATCCGGCCCGCCTTCAGAGCGAGCTGTTCGCGCTCTACCGAAACGCCGGTGCCAGCCCGGTGGCGGGCTGCCTGCCGGCGCTGTTGCAGGCACCGTTCTTCCTGGTCATGTACCGCCTGTTCGCCACCGGTGACGGCGCGCCGGAGCTGCTGGGGGAGCGGCTCGCCGGCGTGCCGCTGGGGTGGCACCTCGGCGACGGCCTGGCCGGCCCGGTGCCCCTGGTGTTCGGCGTGCTGCTGGCGGCGCTGCTCGCGCTGGCCTGGTGGTCGTCGCGGCGGATGCGCCGGGCGGCGGCCGCCAGCGGCACCGTGGCCGGGGCGCCGGCCGAGGGTCCGGGCGCGGCGGTGCTCGGGCGGGTGCTGCCGCTGCTGCCGTACGGCACGGTGCTGGTGGCGCTCGTGGTGCCGCTGGCGGCGGTGCTCTATCTGGTCACCACCACGGCGTGGACGGCGCTGGAGCAGGTGGTGCTGCGCCGGCCGCAGCCGGCGAAGGCCATCGACAAGCGTTGACAAGTGCGGGGGCGGGCGCGTAGAAATCGCTCTCAGAGAGCGCTCTCCCGGACCCGTCCCCGCAGAGAGGCACCCCGAATGAACCCGATCCCGGCGGCTCCGGCCGCCTCCGCCACCGTGCCCCGATCACGCCGCCGGCTCGCCCTGGCCGCCGGCGTCCTCGCGCTCACCACAGCGCTCGCGGGCGTCTCGATGACCGCCCAGGCCGCCGTGCCCCCGACGCCGTCCGGATGGAACCTGGTGTGGAGCGACGACTTCACCGGCTCCGCCGGCACGCTGCCCTCGTCCGCCAACTGGATCATCGACACCGGCACCGGTTACCCGGGTGGCCCCGCAAACTGGGGCACCGGCGAGATCCAGACCTACACCTCCAGCACCGCCAACCTGGCCCACGACGGCTCGGGCAACCTGCGCATCACGCCGCTGCGGGACTCCGCCGGCCGCTGGACCTCGGCCCGGATCGAGACGGTACGGGCGAACTTCAAGCCGCCGTCGGGCGGCGTGCTGGCCCTGGAGGGCCGGATCCAGATGCCGAACGTGACGGGGGCGGCGGCGTCCGGGTACTGGCCGGCGTTCTGGGCGCTCGGCTCGCCGTACCGGGGCAACTACCAGAACTGGCCGGGCATCGGCGAGTTCGACGTGATGGAGAACGTCAACGGGATCAACTCGGTCTGGGGCGTCCTGCACTGCGGCGTCGCGCCGGGCGGCCCGTGCGGGGAGTTCAACGGCATCGGCGCCTCCCGGGCCTGCCCGGGCAGCACCTGCCAGTCGGCGTTCCACACCTACCGGTTCGAGTGGGACGCCTCCACCAGCCCGCAGCAACTTCGCTGGTACGTCGACGGCCAGCTCTTCCACACCGTCGGGCAGAACCAGATCGGTGAGCCGTACTGGAGTCAGATGACGAACCACGCCGGCTACTTCCTGCTGCTCAACGTGGCGATGGGCGGCGGCTTCCCGGACGGCGTGGCCGGGTCGGCGACGCCGACCGCGGCGACCGTGCCCGGCCGGTCGATGCTCGTCGACTACGTGGCCGTCTACACCCGCGGTGGCGGGAGCAACCCGTCGCCCACGCCGACCACGCCGCCGCCGGGCGGGGTGCGGGACGCGTACGCCACCATCCAGGCCGAGTCGTTCAACGCGCAGAACGGCGTTCAGGTGGAGACGTGTTCCGAGGGCGGCCAGGACATCGGCTGGCTCGCCAACGGCGACTGGGCCCGCTACGACAACGTCGACTTCGGCTCCACGCCGCCGCGCGACTTCGTGGCCCGTGTCGCCTCCGGCGCGGCGTCCGGGGTGAGCGGGCTGGTGGAGGTCCGGGTGGACAGCCCGGCCGCGCCGCCGATCGGCAGTTTCGCGGTAGGCAACACCGGCGGCTGGCAGACCTGGCGCTCGGTTCCGGGCAACGTCGGCGCGGTGACCGGGCGGCACACCGTGTACCTGACGTTCAGCAGCGGCCAGCCGTCCGACTTCGTCAACGTCAACTGGTTCACCTTCCGCCGCTGAGGCGCGGCCGGGACGCGGCCCGGACCTCGGTCCGGGTCGCGTCGAACCGGTGCTGGACAGAAACGTGAACGCGGCCGAGGGCCTGAAGACCGCGCTGGTCGGTCAACCGGGACCGGCCCTGCCCGGGCGGCGGCGTGGTCGCCAACTGCTCCGGCATCGCGCAGAACACCTGGGAGTTCACCGGCATCACCGCGGGCTTCTGAGCCCGCGCGGTGGTCAGCGCCCGGCGGTCACCGACTGCCGGGCGCGCCGCCGGCGCACCTTCTTCACCGCCCAGCTCACGATCATGAAGCCGAAGACGGCGAAGATCGCGTAGTTGAACCACTGGCTGTACCTGTCGACGTCCTCCCACCGCGACCCGAGGGCGAAGCCGGCGCCGACGATCAGGGCGTTCCACACCCCGCTGCCGAGCGTGGTGAGCAGGATGAACTCGCCCAGCGGCATCCGGTTGGCGCCGGCCGGGATCGAGACCAGGCTGCGCACCACAGGCACCACCCGGCCGATCAGCACCGCCCACCGGCCGTGCCGCTCGAACCAGCGGTCGGCCTTCTCCAGATCCTCCAGGTCGACCAGCGGGATGTGGTCCAGCCAGCGCTTGAGCCGGTCCTCGCCGAGCGCCGCGCCGAGCCAGTAGAGCACCAGCGCGCCGATCAGCGAACCGACTGTCGCGGCGACCACGATGACCACGACGTTGAACCGGCCCTCGGCGGACAGGTAACCGGCCATCGCCAGCACGATCTCGCTCGGGATCGGCGGGATGATGCTCTCCAGCGCCACCAGCAGCGCCACACCGACCGCGCCGAGCGAGTCGATCACGCTCGCCACCCAGCCGGTCAGCCCGGTGAACTGGTTCGGGTCGACGTCCTGGGCCAGGGCCATGGCGGTCCTTCCACGCGAGAGCCGGAGATCCGAAGGTGTTACCCGGACCGGCCGGTGTCACACCTGTGACTCAGGCCTCCGGATGCAACGCGGCGTCCGCCGGACCCCGCCGCCAGCCGGTGAAGCGGACCAGCAGCCCGCCCCGGCTGGGCGAGCAGCAGTACGGCCCGGCCGACGCCTCCGCCGCCGGGTCGAGCGGCGCGACCCGGACCAGCCGCCACGGCTCGTCCGCGCACCGGGCCCGTACGGTCAGCGCGTCCCCGGCCCGGCTCACCCGGACCGTCACCTCCCGGCCCGACCACTGCGGCACCGGCGCCACCGACCAGTCCGAGAACTCGTCGGTGACCACGGCACCCACCTGCGGCGCGCCGTCGCTCACCTCCACCCCGGCCTTGGTCCACCGCCGCTCGTCCACCCGCACCAGCACGCCGGCCTGGTCGAACTGGGCCGTGTAGTCGAGCACGAACGACACCTCCACGGCGCTGCCCGCCGGGAACGGCGCGAGCAGCGCCGAGCCGTCGTCGTGCACGAAGCCGTAGCTGGTGCGCCGCCAGAAGTCGCTGCCGCCGCGCGGCTCGACCAGAAGGCCGCCGCCGCCGACCGGCTCGGCCCGCTCCGGCCGGTTCAGCCAGGTGCCGGCGGACCAGTCGTACGCCTCCTCGCTCATCGGAGCACCGTACCGGGTTTGCCGTCGCACGCGTTCGGAGAAGTAGTCCTCGCATGGGTGACAGGTGGTATCAGGAGGCGGTCGTCTACTGCCTCGACGTCGACACGTACGCGGACTCCGACGGCGACGGGGTGGGTGACTTCCAAGGGCTCATCGGCCGGCTGGACTACCTGGCCCGGCTCGGCGTGACCTGCCTGTGGCTGAACCCGATCCACCCCTCGCCCAACAAGGACGACGGGTACGACGCGACCGACTTCTACAACGTCGACCCGCGCCTGGGCACGCTCGGCGACTTCGCCGAACTGCTGCACCAGGCGGGCAACAGGGGCATCCGGGTGATCATCGACCTGGTGGTCAACCACACCTCGGACCAGCACCCGTGGTTCCAGTCCGCCCGCTCGTCGCCGGACTCGCCGTACCGGGACTGGTACGTCTGGGCCGACCACGAGCCGGCCGACCGCCGCCAGGGCATGGTGTTCCCGGGCGAGCAGCACGAGACGTGGACCTACGACCGGACCGCCAAGGCGTGGTTCTACCACCGCTTCTACAAGTTCCAGCCGGACCTGAACATCGAGAACCCGAAGGTCCGCGCGGAGATCAAGAAGATCACCTCGTTCTGGCTCCAGCTCGGCGTCTCCGGCTTCCGGATGGACGCCGTGCCGTTCATCATCGAGCGAACCGAGCCGGGCAACCCGAACTCGCCGAAGGACTTCGACTTCCTCACCGACCTGCGTCAGCACGTGCAGTGGCGGCGCGGCGACGCGGTCCTGCTGGCGGAGGCGAACGTCGAGCCGGACGAGCTGCCCGTCTACTTCGGTGACGGCAGCGGCTCGGGCAACCGGATCCACATGCTGTTCGACTTCATGCTCAACGGCCGGCTGATGCTGGCGTTCGCCCGGGAGGACCCGGAGGCGATCATCGACGCGCTGCGGGACACCCCGAAGCTGCCCACCGGCGGGCAGTGGGCCACGTTCCTGCGCAACCACGACGAGATCGACCTGTCCCGGCTCACCGCCGACCAGCGCAACGACGTGCTGGCGAAGTTCGGGCCGGACGAGAACATGCAGCTCTACGGCCGGGGCATCCGCCGCCGGCTCGCCCCGATGCTCGGCAACGACCGCCGGCACATCGAGCTGGCGTACTCGCTGCAGTTCTCGCTGCGCGGCACGCCGGTGCTGCGCTACGGCGAGGAGATCGGCATGGGGGAGAACCTGGCGCTGGACGGGCGCGACGCGATCCGTACCCCGATGCAGTGGTCCTACCAGGACAACGCGGGCTTCTCCACCGCCGAGCCGGAGAAGCTGATCCGCCCGGTGATCGACAAGGGCGAGTACGGCTACCAGAACGTCAACGTGACCGCACAGCGCAAGGATCCGCGGTCGCTGCTCGGCTGGTTCGAGCGGATGATCCGGACGCTGCGGGAGGCGCCGGAGACCGGCTCGGGCAGCACCACCCACATCGACGTGCCGATGCCGCACGGAGTGCTCGCGCACCGCGCCGACGGGCGTACCGGGACCATGGTCTTCCTGCACAACCTCGGCACCGAGGACGTGGAGGTGGACCTGAGCACGCTGGCGCCGGAGGCGGACCTGCCGATCGACGTGCTCAGCGACCGTAACTACGAGGACGTGGGCAAGCTCGACCGGCTCAAGCTCGCCGGGTACGGCTACCGGTGGATCCGGCTCTGCCGGGGCCACGAGCGGTAGGGGGCGCGTACCGGCGGGTTAAGCTCCTTCGATCGAGCCACAAGTTACCGGGAGGTAAGCATGTCGGAGGAGCCCCGCGTCGCCATCGTCACCGGAGCCGCGCGCGGCATCGGGGCGGCGACCGCCCGCCGGCTGGCGGCCGACGGCATGGCCGTCGCCGTGGTCGACATCGACGAGTCCGCCACCAAGGAGACGGTGGACGCCATCGGCTCGGCCGGCGGCCGGGCGCTCGGCGTCGGCGCCGACGTGTCCGACCGGGCCCAGGTCGAGGCGGCCGTGGAACGGATCGCCGCCGAACTCGGCGCGCCGACGGTGCTCGTCAACAACGCCGGTGTGCTGCGCGACAACCTGCTGTTCAAGATGACCGAGAGCGACTGGGACACGGTCATGGGCGTGCACCTGCGCGGGGCGTTCCTGTTCAGCCAGGCCGCGCAGAAGCACATGGTCGAGGCGAAGTGGGGCCGGATCGTCAACCTGTCCAGCACGTCCGCGCTCGGCAACCGGGGCCAGGCGAACTACTCGGCCGCCAAGGCCGGCCTCCAGGGCTTCACCAAGACGCTGGCGATCGAGCTGGGCCCGTTCGGTGTCACCGTCAACGCGGTCGCGCCGGGCTTCATCGTCACCGACATGACCGCCGCCACCGCGGCCCGGATGAAGGTCGACTTCGACGACCTCCAGAAGCACGCCGCCGCCGAGATCCCGGTACGCCGCCCCGGCCGCCCGGAGGACGTCGCGCACACCATCTCGTTCCTAGCCAGCGAGGGCGCATCCTTCGTCTCCGGCCAGGTCATCTACGTCGCCGGCGGCCCGAAGGACTGACCGGCCGGACCCGGCGCGGGCCCGCTCAGGCGGGGTCGCGCCGGGTGCGCCAGAGCCAGAACAGGCCGAGCACCGGCAACACCAGCGGCACGTAGCCGTAGCCGCTGCCGAAGTCGGACCAGACCGTCTCGTCCGGGAACAGCTCCTTGTCGGCGATGCTCAGCACGCCCACGCCGAGCACGCCGACCAGTTCGACTGTGCAGCAGGCGAGCGCGACCCGGCGGCCGGCGTGCCCGGCCCGGGCCAGCCCGACCGCCGCCACGATGTAGATCAGCGCCGCGAGCGCGGACAGCAGGTACGCCACCGGTGCCTCGTCGAACTTCGTGGCGATCTGCAGGCCCGCCCGCGAGGTCGCGGCGATGGCGAACACGATGTAGACGGCGATCAGCAGCCGCCCCGGGCCGCGGTTGGTGGCGCGCTGCTCGTGCGCGGTCGTGGTGTCAGCCACCGAGGACCTCCCAGGTCTGCTGGAGCCGTACCGCCACCACCGGAGTGACCAGGCAGATCGCGCAGACGATGCCCGAGCCCCAGCGGGTCGGCTCCATCCGGGCCAGCACCCAGGCCAGCGGCGGCAGGCAGACGAGCGTCGCCAGGTAGCCGAAGAACGCGCCCGGCTCGCCCGGCCGCTCGCCGCCGCCGAGCGCGACGAGAGCCGTCACGGTGAGCGCGAGCAGCGCCACCTCCAGCACGGCCAGGCCGACGAACTGGATCCGGTCCGGCGGCCGGTGGCGTACCGCCGCCACCAGGGCCCAGACGGCGAGCGCCAGCGAGATCACGATCGCGACCGTGGCGAGCGGCCCGTCCACCGGGGAGGCGGAGGCGGCCGCCGCGCTGGTCGTCGACACGGTGTCGTTCACCGGCACAGCCTACTAATCCGTGTAGTAGCGGTTCGCCCCGCCGGGTCGGGGCGCGCCGGACGGACCGGGGGACTAGCGTGGATCACGGTCCCGGCGTACGCCGGTGGCAGACGTCGACGGCAGGGGGTCGGGGTGCGGTTCGGGTTGTTCGGCACCGGTTACTGGGCGGCGGAGACGCATGCCGCGGCCATCGAGGCGCACCCGCGGGCACGGCTCGCCGGCGTCTGGGGGCGCAACCCGGCGAAGGCGGAGGAACTGGCCACCCGGCACGGCGTGCCGGCCTTCACCGACGCGGACGCGCTCATCGACGCCTGCGACGCGATCGCCGTGGCGCTTCCGCCGGACGTGCAGGCCGACATCGCCGTCCGTGCCGCCACTGCCGGGCGGCACCTGCTGCTGGACAAGCCGCTGGCGCTCGACCTCGCCGACGCCGACCGGGTGGTCGACGCAGCACAGGCGTCCGGGGTGGCCTCGGTGGTCTTCTTCACCCAGCGCTTCCACCCGAACGTCACCGGGTTCCTCGCCTCGACCGCCGCCGCGGGCGGCTGGCAGCACGCCCGCGCCACCATGTTCGCGTCGATCTTCCAGCCCGGGAACCCGTACGGCGACTCGACCTGGCGGCGGGAGCGCGGCGCGCTGTGGGACATCGGCCCGCACGCGTTGTCGCTGATCCTGCCCGTGCTCGGCCGGGTCACCCGGGTCGCCGCGATGGACGGCCCGAGCGGCCTGGTGCACCTGCTGCTCACCCACGACGGCGGCGCCACCAGCTCGCTCTCGCTGACCCTGGACGCGCCGTCCGAGGCGGTCACCCGGGACTTCGTCTTCTTCGGCGAGAACGGCACCGAGATCGTCCCGCCCGGCGACGGCAGCGCGCTCCAGGCGTTCGGCGCCGCGCTCGACCAGTTGCTGGAGGAGGTCGACGCCGGCACCCGCGACCACCGCTGCGACGTGCGGTTTGGCCGCGAGGTGGTGGCGGTGCTGGACGCCGCGCAGACCGCCCGAGCCCAGGCCCGCACCGTCGAGATGTAAGGAAGGGCCCCTTCTTAACGCCTCGGGTAGAGGAGGGGCCCCTGCTTAACACCCGCCGGTCAGGCGTCGGCCAGCGTGACCAGCGCCTCGCCCAACTCGGTGGGGGTGTGGAACTCCTCGGCCGGCAGGGACCGCAACGCCTGGAGCGCCTCGGTGCCGGCGCCGTTCTCCTGGCCCCAGCGGACCAGGTCCTCCCGCGAGACCGGGTAGTCGAGCCCGGCCAGGAACTCCCGCAACTGCGCACCGGTGACCGTCATGCCGCCCGGCTACCCACTGAGCCCGGCACCATGCCCGCCACCGGGACCGGGCCGGGTCCGCCGCACGCCCGCCACCGGGACCGGGCCGGGTCCGCCGCACGCCCGCCACCGGGACCGGGCCGGGTCCGCCGCACGCCCGCCCCGCCGGACTCGGGCCGTACCCGCCGCCGTACGCCCGCCGCCGGGCCCAGCGGCGGCGGTTTGCCCCGACGGGCCCCGGGTAGCCGCGGACATGCTGGTACAGCGGCTCGGCGCGCCGAGCGACTTCGACCCCTTGCTGGACCGCGTACGGGACGCCCGGGTGGTGATGATCGGCGAGGCGACGCACGGCAGCTACGACTACTACCGGCTGCGGGAGCAGCTGACCCGGCGGCTCATCGCCGAACAGGGGTTCGACTTCGTGGCGGTGGAGGGGGACTGGCCGGACTGCGACCGGGTGCACCGGTCGGTGGTCGGCGCGCCGGGCGGGCTGGCCGATCCGCTGGTGGCGCTGGAACGGTTCGAACGCTGGCCCACCTGGATGTGGGCGAACGCCGAGGTGGCCCGCTTCTGCCGCTGGCTGCGGGCGTGGAACCTGGAACGCCCCGAGGGGGAGCGGGCCGGCTTCCACGGGCTGGACGTGTATTCCCTCTGGGAGTCGATGCAGGCCATCTTCGACTACCTCGGTGAGGAGGATCCGGCCTCGCTGGAGGCCGCCCAGGAGGCGTACCGCTGCTTCGAGCCGTACGGCAAGCGGCCCGAGGAGTACGCGATGGCCAGCCGGTTCGTCTCCGCCCGGTGCGAGGAGGAGGTGGTCCGGCTGCTGGCGCGTACCCGGGAACAGGCCGCCGCGGACGGCCCGGACCGCTTCTCGGCCTGGCAGAACGCGGAGGTGGTGGCCGGCGCGGAACGGTACTACCGGGCCATGGTCGGCGGCGGCCCAGAGTCGTGGAACGTCCGCGACGTCCACATGGCCGACACGCTCGACCGGCTGCTGGACCGGTACGGGCCGGACTCGCGGGGCATCGTGTGGGCGCACAACACGCATGTCGGGGACGCCCGGGCCACCGACATGGCGGCGGACGGCATGGTCAACATCGGGCAGCTGGGCCGGGAACGGTACGGCCGGGACGCGGTGGCGCTGATCGGGTTCGGCAGTTGGCACGGCAGTGTGGTCGCCGCGCCGCGCTGGGGCTCACCGGCCGAGACGATGGTGGTGCCGCCGGCCCGGGAGGGTTCGGTGGAGCACCGGCTGCACGAGCTGATGCCGGACCGGGCGGTGCTCGTCTTCGGCGGCGACGACCAGCCGGAGTGGGTGACCGGCGAGGCGGACCACCGGGCCATCGGGGTGGTGTACGACCCGAGCTTCGAGTCCTGGGGCAACTACGTGCCGACCCGGCTGGGCGAGCGCTACGACGCGTTCATCTGGTGCGACGAGACGACGGCGCTGCACCCGCTGCCGACGCCCGTGACGCCGGGCGAGATGGAGACGTACCCGGCGGGTGTGTGACGGGTGGGGCCCGGACGGGCCCCACCCGCACCGATCACACGTTCGCGTGCTGCTTCTCGGCGAGGTGGGCGCGCAGGCCCTCACCCTCGACGTCCACGTTGGGCAGGATCTTGTTCAGCCAGCGCGGCAGCCACCAGGCGGCGTTGTTCAGCAACGACATCACCGCCGGCACGATCGTCATCCGGACCACGAAGGCGTCGATGGCGACACCGATCGCGAGCGCGAAGCCCATCGACTTGATGATCGGGTCCTCCAGGAAGACGAAGCCGCCGAACACCGAGATCATGATGAGCGCGGCGGCGGTGACCACCCGGGCGCCGTGCCCCATGCCGTTGATGGTGGCCTGCTGGGCGGTGTCGCCGTGCACGAAGTCCTCACGCATCCGGGAGACCAGGAAGACCTCGTAGTCCATGGCCAGGCCGAACAGGATGCCGATGAGCAGGATCGGCAGGAAGCTGACCAGCGGGGCCGGGGTGTCCAGGCCGACCAGGTCGGCCAGGTGGCCCTGCTGGAACACCGCGACGGTGATGCCGAACGTGGCCGCCACGGTGAGCAGGAAGCCCAGCGCCGCCTTGACCGGCACCAGGATCGACCGGAACACCAGCATCAGCAGCAGGATCGACAGGCCCACCACCAGCAGCAGGTAGACCGGCAGCGCGTCGGAGAGCTTCTCCGACACGTCGATGCCGACAGCGGTGACGCCGGTGAGCAGCACGTCGGCGTTCTGGATGCCGGAGACCTGCTTGCGGATGTCGTGCACCACCGTCTCAGTGGCCTCGTCGGTCGGGCCGGTCTTCGGGATCACCCCGATCAACGCGGTACGCCCCGACGGGTCGACCTGCGGCGGGGCCACGGCCAGCACCCCGTCGGTCTTCTGGACCAGCGCGGTCACCTGCGGGATGGCGGCCTGCGTGTCCTGCGGCGAGTCCGCGGTCACCACGACCGCGAGCCGGCCGGTGAAGCCGGGGCCGAAGCCCTCGCGGATCAGGTCGCTGCTGACCCGGGCCGGGGTGCCCTCGGCGGCGGCGGACGCGTCCGGCAGCGCCAGGCGCATGTCCTGGGCCGGGATCGCGAGCAGGCCGAGGCCGAGCAGGCCGACCAGGATCACCGGGACGCGCAGCTTGGTCACCCACCGCGCCCAGCGGAAGCCGAAGCCGGAGCGGTCCTCCGAGCCGGTGGTCGGATCCTCGACCGCCTTGCGGTCACGCAGCTTGCGCGGCAGCACCTTGTGGCCGGCGAAGCCGAGCAGCGCCGGGGCCAGCGTGATCGCCACCAGCACGGCCACCGTCACGGTGCCGGCGGCGGCCAGACCCATCACGGTGAGGAACGGGATGCCCACCACGGCCAGGCCGGCGAGCGCCACCACGACCGTCGCGCCGGCGAAGACGACTGCCGAGCCGGCGGTGCCGACCGCGCGGCCGACCGCCTCCTCCGGGGAGAGCCCGTCGAGCAGGTTCTGCCGGTGCCGGGAGGTGATGAACAGCGAGTAGTCGATGCCGACCGCGAGGCCGAGCATCAGCGCCAGGATCGGCGCGGTGCTGGTCAGTTCGACCGCGCCGCTGAGCGCGAACAGACCGGCCATGCCGACGCCGACGCCGATCAGCGCGTTCAGCATGGTCATCCCGGCCGCCACGAGCGAACCGAACGTGATCACCAGGACGATCGCCGCGACCAGCACGCCGATCGCCTCGGTCGAGCCGACCTCCGGCTCACCGTTCAGTACCTCGCCGCCGGGGGCGATCTGCCAGCCCTGCGCCTCGGCCTGCGCGCCGACCTTCTCGTACGCGTCGCGCTGCTCGTCGGTGACCTCGTCCGCGCCGCCGGCGAACTGCACCTGGATCAGCGCGTACCGGCCGTCCGGGGTGAGCGCCTGCGCCTGGTACGGGTCGACTGCGCCGACCACGCCGGGCAGCGTGGCCGCCTCCTCGGTGACCTGCTTGACCACCGCCTGTCCGGCGGGTGAGGTCAGCGCGCCGTCCTGCGGCGCCTTGATCGCGATGGTGCCGGTCGCGCCGCTGGCCGCCGGGAAGCGGTCGGCGAGCAGGTCGATCGCCTTCTGCGACTCGGTGCCCGGCATGGTGAAGTTGCTCGCCGTCGGGCCCTTCAGCGTGGCCGCGGCCAGGCCGAGTCCGACGAGTACGACGAGCCAGACGACGGCGACGAGTCGCCGCCGGCGCAGGGATGCCCGGCCGAGCCGGTACAGCAGGGTCGCCATGGACCTTCCTTGTCCTCGCAGGTTCGGTTCAGGTGGTGACTTCGAGCGCGCGGTACGCCACGGCGAGCAGCGCGGGCCGCAGCTGTTCGTCGGGGATGTCCAGGAACTCGCCGCAGGTCTCGGCGATGCCGGCGAGCACGACGAGCGCCGCGACGCGTGCCTCCGGACGGTCGGAGAAGCCGGAGAAGGCGGCGATGAGTTGTTCGGAGATCTGCTGGATGTGGGCGAACGCGGGCTGCTGGAGCAGGTCGGGGAACTCTCCCCGCAGCAACGCGATCTCCCGGCGGAAGCGGACCGCCAGGTCGACGAAGCCCTCCGCCGCGACGCGTTGGGCCTCGGCGCCGGTGTGCGCGGCGATGCGGACGTCCAGCTCCTCCAGCATCGTGATGGCCGGGGCCATCAGCTCGCAGAGCAGGGCGTCCTTACTGGCGAAGTGGTAGAGCACCGTGGCCTTGGAGCAGCCGACGTCGCGGGCGATGTCCTGCAGCGAGGTGCCCTTGTACCCGGTGACGGCGAAGCGGCGAGCGGCGGCGGCCAGCAGCTCGTCGTGGGTGGCGGTGGTGGGTCGCGCCATGTCCTCCAGCATGCCTGACCGATCGGTCAGGTGCTGACCGATCGGTCAGATCCGCCGCGTGGCGTTCGCCACAACTTCCTGTCTCCGCAGGTCAGGCCGATGTCCCGGTCCAGTCGGCAAGCCATTCCCCGGACCAGGTGAGCGCGCCGGAGTGCAGGTCGGCGACGAGTCCGCGTACCCAGTCCAGCTCGGCGCGGAGCAACTGGGCCGGGCGGGTACGGGACTGAGTCAGGCCGGTGGGCCACCGTGCCTGCGGTCGTACTCGGCCCGGGCCGCGCTGATCGCCTCGCGGTGCCGCTCCGCCCAGCTCGTCAGCGCCACCAGCGACTCGTACAGCTCCCGGGCCATCGGCGTGGCCGTGTACTCGACCTTCGGCGGCACCGTGGGATGCACGTGCCGGTCCAGCAGCCCGTCCCGCTCCAGGTTGCGCAGCGTCAGCGTGAGCATCCGCCGGCTGATCCCCTCCACCCGGCGCTCCAGCTCGGTGAAGCGGACCGGGCCGGCCGAGGCGGCGATCAGGATGCCGATGGCCCACTTGCCGCCGACCCGGTCCAGCGCCTCCCGCACGGTGCAGGCGCTCGCCTGCCCCGCCGCGTCCGGTCCGCACCGGTCCGCCTCCGCCTCACCCACGCCCCGATCGTCCCAGGTGCCGGCCGGTGCGGCGCGCCGGGCGCCATGTCGGGGTTGCCGAGCCGGGCCCGGCCCGGGATGGTGGTCCGATGGGCGCCGCCGACGAGACCCGGGCCGGAGTGTCGCTGACCAACCTCGACCAGCCGCTGTTCGACGGCGCCGGGGCGACCAAACGCGACCTGGTCGACTACCTCGACGCGATGGCTGACCGGATCCTGCCGGAACTGCGGGACCGGCCGCTGTCGGTGCTGCGGGTGCGGCCCGGCCAGGAACCGTTCATGCAGAAGAACCTGCCGAAGTACACGCCCGACTGGGTGCGCCGCACCGAGGTGTGGGCGGAGGCTTCGCACCGGCGCATCTCGTACGCGCTCTGCGACGACCGGCGGACGCTGCTCTGGTTCGCCAACCAGCGTGCGGTGGAGTACCACCCGACGCTGGCCCGCGCCGGTGCGCCCGAGCACCCTTCCCACCTGGTGCTCGACCTGGACCCGCCGGAGGGGGACGCGTTCGGCGCCGTGGTGCGGGTCGCGCTGCTGGTGCGGCAGGCACTCGCCGACGCCGGGCTCGCAGGCGCGGTGAAGACGAGCGGCGCCAAGGGGCTGCACGTGATCGTGCCGGTGGATCCGGCCACCACGGCGGAGGAGGCCGCCGCCGCGACCCGGGCGCTCGCCGCCCGTACCGAACGGCTCGACCCGGCGGCCGCGACCACCGCGTTCATCGTCGCCGACCGCGGCGGCCGCGTCTTCGTCGACTCCACCCGGGCGTACGGCGCGATGGTGGTGGCCGCGTACAGCCCTCGGATCCGGCCCGGCGCCCCGGTGTCGTACCCGGTGGGCTGGACCGACCTGGAGAGCGCGAGGCCGGCCGACTTCACCGTGCGTACCGTGCCGGGCCTGCTGGGGGACCGGGATCCCTGGGCGGAGGCGCTGCCCGCGCCGCAGCGCCTGCCGGCGGACCTGGTCGAGCAGGGGCGGACCATCCCGGTGGCCCGGGTGCAGGCGATGCACGAGGGCAAGCGCCGTGCCAAGGCCCGCCGCGAGGCCGGGTGACGCCGCTGCGCGTCAGCGGCGCCGGGTCGCCGTCGCCGGTGGCCGCTTGCCCCAGGTGAACGCGATGAGCACCACGGCCAGCGCCCAGGTGACGATCATCGTCCAGATCGGGCGGGTCTCGGTGGCCGCGCCGACGAACCCGCCGATCGCGTAGCTGACCAGGCAGAGCAGGCCGGTCGCGGCGAGCCGCCCGGCCGCGCTGCGGCCCTCCGGCTCGAACACCCAGTCGGCGATGCCCTTCGTGGTGCGCAGCACGGTGCCGGTCTGGTACGACGTGGCGGTCTGCACGCCGAACGTGCGGACGACGAGCCCGCCGAGGATGCCGACCGGGAACGCCAGCAGCGCGGTCAGGATCGTGCGCTCGGTCAGCGAGTCGCGTCCCGAGTCGAGGGACCGGTCCACCAGCCCCCAGAGCACGAGCAGCGCCAGCATGGCGAGCAGTTCCATGCCCGGCGGGGTGAGCGGGCCGGCCGGGCGCACGCGGCGGATCCCGGCGCCGAGCAGGCCGCCGAGGCCGAACGCGACAAGTGACGCCACCGCGGCCGGCCAGGGCGGAAAGTGATCGGCGGCACCCATTCCGACGAACGCCACGTTGCCGGTCTGAATACCCACGAAAACCTTGTACTTGAGGAACGAGAAGGCGTCGACCACGCCGGCGAGGCCGGTGGAGAGCGCAAGTGCCAGAAAGGGCATGTGGAAGTCGTATTCCCCCACCCGCCAGCGATCCTCCGCGTTGTTGGACATCGCCCTCCCTACCCCTGGCTGCGCCCGTGAAACGGGTACGGCGCGCGATGCGCAGAAGTGCCGGGAAAATGGTTTCCCGTCCTTTCCGGTGAATGGCGCGATCGCGTTATTCACCTGGGGGATCCGGTTCGGCAGCATCGAAATTGCGTCTCGACGGCGAGACCCGAAGTCGAAGGAGGCCGAGCGCATGTTCGTGCTCCCCGTCGCCAGAATCCGCGTCACGTTCTACTCGATCGCGGCGCTGGCCGTCGCCGGGATCGCCACGAATGCTCCGGTCTGGAGCATCGCGGCGTCGCTGTTCCTCTGTGTCGCGATTCCGCTCGCGGTGGCCTTCCAGGGCCCGGAACACCTGCGGGCGTTGTTCGTCCCGTCCCGGGCCGCCGAATCGGCGGTCCACACCCGGAAGGAAATACGTCATGCCCCGATCCAATGACCGTGCCGGAATGGGATCGCCCAAGGACCACCAGATGGTCGGCACGGTTCCGCGGAATCCGGCGATCGACCAGTCACACCCCGACCTGGTGCATCCGCCGTCGACGGACAACGGGCTCATGCCGAACCTGGTGTTCCCGTTCTCGCTGGCGCACACCCGGCAGGAGAGCGGCGGCTGGACCCGGGAGGTCACCAACCTTCTCCTGCCGATCGCCCACGACCTGGCGATCGTGAACATGAAGCTGAACCCCGGGGCGTACCGGGAACTGCACTGGCACATCCAGTCCGAGTGGGCCTTCGTCCTCACCGGAAGCTGCCGGATCGCCGCCGTGGACCAGGAGGGCCGCAACTTCCTGGAGGACGTCAAGGCCGGTGACCTCTGGTACTTCCCGGCCGGCATCCCGCACCACATCCAGGCGCACGACGAGGGCGTGGAGTTCCTGCTCGTCTTCGACGACGGCTGCTACTCCGAGGACGCCACGTTCCAGCTCACGGACTTCTTCTCGCACGTGCCGAAGGAGGTCATCGCCAAGAACTTCGGCTGGACGATGCAGCAGATGGCCAACTTCCCGCCCGAGTCCGAGCGGTACATCTTCCCGGGGCAGAGCCCGCCGCCGCTGGCCGAGGACCGGGTCTTCAGCCCCACCGGCGACGTGCCCCGGACGTTCAAGCACAGCCTGCTCGCCCAGACGCCGGAGAAGTTCGAGGGCGGCAGCGTACGCATCGCCGACTCGAGCAACTTCGCCGCGGCGATCACCACCACGGTCGCCATGGTGGAGATCGAACCCGGCGCGATGCGGGAACTGCACTGGCACCCCAACGGCGCGGAGATGCAGTACGTGATCTCGGGCAAGGGACGCATGGGCGTCTTCGCCAACCACGGCACCGCGCGCACCTTCAACATGGAGACCGGCGACGTCGGCTACGTGCCGATCTCGATGGGTCACTACATCGAGAACATCGGTGACAAGCCCTTCGTCTACCTGGAGCTGTTCCGGACCGCGAAGTTCGAGGACGTGTCCCTCGCGCAGTGGCTGGCGAACATCCCGCCGGAGGTGGTCGCGGACACGATCAACGTGCCGCGCGAGCTGGTCGAGGCGCTTCCGAAGACGAAGAGCCCGCTGCAACGGCACTGAGGACGCGATGCCGAGCGCGGACGCCGCGACCCTGTGGTGTCCGCGCTCCGCGCCGCATTCCTCAACCTTCGTCCCGCGACTCCCAGACCAGCGCCAGCTCCACCCGGTTGTGGACGCCGAGCTTCGCGTAGATCGACCGCAGGTGGGTGTCGACGGTGTGGAACGAGACGAACAGATCCCGGGCCGCCTCCTGCTTCGTCCTGCCGACCGCGAGCAGTTCGGCCACCCGTACCTCGGCGGGCGTCAGCGCGGCCGCGGCCGGACGGCAGGCCTCGTCGCCCGCCGGGCCGTCGTGCTCCCGCGTTCCGCCGGCACCCATCCGGGTGTACATCGCGTCGGCCTCGGCCAGCAGGTCGAACGTCTCGGCCGGCGGCAGCCCGGGCGACCGCGCCAGGTCGTGCAGCGCGTCGGCCAGGGCCGGCCGGGCGGAGGTGGTCCGGAGCAGCCGTACCGCCGCGCGCAGCGCCGCCGGATCGCCGGTCAGCAGCCCGTCGGCCTGGTGTGCCACCCCGCGCCAGAGCGCGTTGTTCGCCAACCCGGCGGCCCGCTTCAGGTGGTCGGCGAGGGCCTCGGCGCGGTGCCGGTCACGCAGCGCCAGCGCCGCGCGGACCAGTCGCGGGCCGTGGTGCGGCACCAGCAGCAGGGGAGCCATCGAGCGGTCCGGCATGGCGAACGCGGCCTCCAGGAGCGCGGCGTGCCGGCCCGGTTCCGGGTCGCTGGCGGCGGCGCAGCCCAGCCGGAACCACTGCATGTCGTCGGGCCAGCCCACGACGGGGCGCTCGTCCGCCAGCAGCTCCCGGGCTGCGGCCACCTCGCCCCGGCGCAGCAGCACCTCCACGACAGTGGCGAGCAGATCCACCCGTGCCTGCGCCGGCAGGGCGCCACCGCGTCCGGTCAGCGCGAGCCGGGCCCGGGCCTCGGCCTCGGCCAGTTCGCCGGTCGTCAGCCGCAGGACGCAGTCCAGCGCGGTCACCAGCGGCTGCGCCACCGCACCCAGCGTGTCGATCTCGGCGGCGACGCCGTCCAGCGCGGTCGCCGCGTCGACGTACCGGCCGAGCGCGATCTGGTTCGCCACCCGGTCGACGCGCAGGAAGATCGCCTGCGTACGGGCGGCCGGCTCGCCCGCGTCCACCTCCCGCAGGATCCGCGCGGCGCGGGGCAGGTCGCCGGTGGCGGTGGCCCGGGACGCGTTCGCCAGGGCCAGCCGGATACCGCCGCCGGGGGAAGGGCTGCGTTCGTGCGCCCGCTCCGCCGCCGCCACCAGCTCGGCGGCGTCTGGATGCCCGAACCGCGCCGCCTGCGACGCCAGCATGGTGAGCGTCCAGCTCCGCCCGGCGGCATCCAGCTCCTGGTTGAGCGCCCGACCGAGGTACGTCAGGGACAGCGAGGGGCGCTGCGTCGCGTAGTAGGCCCCGAGCCGTCCGAGCAGCATCGCCCGCTGCCGTGGCCCGTACCTGTCGGCGGCGACCTCCCGGTGCAGCATGCGCAGCGTCTCGTCCACCCGGCCGGCCAGGTAGAGGTTGTCGGCGACGTCGACCAGCCAGGCCAGGCGCTCGTCGGCCGGGCCGGGTGCCGGGGCGGCCAGCAGCAGGTCCGCGGCGAGGCTGGGTCCGACCGCCGGGTCGGCCGCCAGGCGCGTGGCGAGCGCCCGGGCGGACCGGCTCACCGCCGGCAGGACCCGCAGGAGCTGCCGGGCGGCCTGGGCGGCGCGCCCGGCGTCGGCGAGCACCTCGGCGGCCGTCTCGCGCAGCGCCTGGCGCACCGAGGCCGTCGTGTCCCGCAGGACGTCGTCGCGCAGCGCGATCGAGGCCAGCCGCAGCCCGGCCGCGGTGTCGACGAGGAACCCGCGGGCGATCAGCTCCTCCACCGTCGCGTCGATCGGCTCGTCCGGCGTGCTGCCGGTGCGTCCGGCCACCGCTTCGAGGAACCACAGGCCGCAGGGGGCGTCCGCGACGGCGACGCCGCGCAGGACCCACCGCTGCGCGGTGGTGAGCGACGAGGGTACGCCGGTGTGCATCTTGGGACGGTTGGTCAACGGCGTCTCGGGCAACTGGCTCACCTTCGCAGGTGCTGGGGTTCGACCCGTTCACCGCGAGGTTAGCCAGCTCGCGACCTGCCCATCCCCGAATCGGGGGACAAAGGTGAGGGCGGCTCCGGGTCTCCGGCGCGGGCCGCTAGATCACGCGGCGCCGTACCCGCCAGACCACCAGACCGATCAGGATCGCCGCGACGGCGACGAACACCGCCGCCTCGATGAGCTGGAACGTCCAGAACCGGTCCGCCGGATGGTAGACGCCGAACTGCTGGACGCCGCGCGCGTGCAGGAACTGGTTGAGGTTCGTGCCGGCCCGGTCGGCGGCGTCCGTCAGCTCGGCGTACTCGGTCCCGCTCAGACGGCGCCCGGTGGCGTCGGCGTAGCCGCGTTCGATCACCCAGTCGGCGACGCCCGGCACGTGCCCCGCCCGGTCCGTCGAACCGCCGGCGGGGACCGGCGCCGTGGTGGTGAGCGGTGTGGCGTACGCGGGACGGGCCACCAGCGCCACGGTCATCCGGGCGGCGAGGAACGCGCCGAACGCGACGCCGAACGCGGGCAGGCTGCGCCGCAGGATCGCCCCCGCGGCGGTGGCCACGCCGAACGCGAACAGCGCGTACGCCACCGGGACGAGTCCCTCCAGGTCGAAGGCGTCGTACTGGAACCGCCCCTCCCACGCGTCGAACGGCTGCCGGAACCAGGTGAGCACCGCGGTGAACATCCCGGTGAGCGCTACCGTGACGCCTGCGAGTGCCACGAGCTTGGCCGCCAGCCAGCGCATCCGCGGCACGGCCTGCGTCCAGGCGAGCTGCCAGGTGCCGTCCTCCAGCTCGCGGGCGAGCAGCGGCGCGCCGAGGAACGCGCTGATGACCACGGGGACCAGGTAGAAGGCTGCCAGGAGGTTCTCGACGTACCCGTACTCGTCGTCGAGCCGGCGGAAGGAGGCCGTGCAGGCCGCGTCGACGCCGGCCTGGCCCGCGCACCGCGCGGGACCGCCGGGGAACAGGTCGTGGGCCTGCGTCCCGAGCACGAGCAGGGCGACGCCGAACAGGCCGACGAGCAGACCCAGGACGCAGACCTCGGCCCGGTGCTGACGCCAGATCAGCCACGTCATGCCGGCACCCCCGGTGTGACCGCGGCGCCCGGCTCGGACTGCCGGCGCAGGTATGCCAGCACCAGGTCCTCCAGCGCGACCGGCTGGGCCTGCCATCCGGGCGCGGCCGGGAGCCCGCCGTCGCGTACCAGCAGGGTCGTGTGCCTGCCGCTGTGGACGGCCTCCACGACGGCGCCGGCCCGGTCGAGGTCGTTGGCCGTGCGCGGGCCGACGAGCAGCCGGTGCTCGGCGAGGAGGGTGTCGATGTCGCCGGTGAGCGTGACCCGGCCCTGGTCGAGCACGACCAGGTGGTCGCAGACGCGCTCCAGCTCGTGCACGACGTGGGAGGAGAACAAAACTGTCACCCCGCCCTCGGCCACCGCGCCCATGAGGACCTGGAGGAACTCGTGCCGGGCCAGTGGGTCGAGGCTGGCCACCGGCTCGTCGAGGACGAGCAGGTCCGGCCGCTTCGCCAGGGCCAGGGCCAGCGCGACCTGGGCCTGCTGCCCGCCGGAGAGCGTGCCCGCCCTGCGGTCGAGCGGGATGCCGAGCCTCGCCAGCCGGCGCTCGGCCAGCTCCTTGTCGAACCGCCTGTTGCAGGACCGGCCGAAGCGGAGCATCTCGGCGACGGTGAAGCGCTTGTACAGCGGGTGGTCCTGGGCCAGGAACCCGATCCGGGACAACGTCTGCGGGGTGCTCGCCGTGACGTCCCGGCCGAGGACCTCCACCGTGCCGGTGCTCGGTGCCAGCAGCCCGACGACCAGGCGCAGCAGCGTCGTCTTGCCCGCGCCGTTCGGCCCGACCAGGGCGATCACGCCGCCCGCCGGCAGGGCCAGGGTGCAGTCGCGCAGTGCCCAGCCCTTCCGGTACCGCTTGCCCACGCGGTCGGTGCGCAGCGCGAACCCGGTGTCCGTCACGCCACGTCCTCGTTCCTCGTCTGCCGGCGGACGGAGGTGAACAGTGCGTCGACCGCCTGCTCGTCGAGGCCGGCCGAGTAGGCGCGGCGCAACCAGGTCTCCAGGCCACGGCGCAGCGACGTGTACGTCGACGCGGACATCGCGGCCGATTGCTGTTCGTTGACGAACGTGCCCTGGCCGGGCCGGCCGGTGACCAGGTTCTCCTGCTCCATCTGCCGGTACGCCTTGGCGACGGTGTTCGGATTGATCGCCAGGTCCTCGACCACCTCGCGGATGAGCGGGAGGCGGTCACCGGGTTGCAGGAAGCCCAGCAGCACCGCCTGGCGGACCTGCTGGACGAGTTGCAGGTACGGCGGCACGCCGGAGTGGGTGTCGAGCCGGAAGACGAACACGGTGCTCCTCACTGCTTTACTAGTAACGTAGTAAAGCAGTGGGCGAGCGGTCAAGGGAGCGGACGCGTCCGGGAACGGAACGAGCCCGGCAGCCAGGGCGGCTGTCGGGCTCGTGAAGGTCTTTTGGTGCGAGTTCTTGGCAAGTGTGCCCCCGGCAGGATTCGAACCTGCGCTCCCGCCTCCGGAGGGCGGTGCTCTATCCCCTGAGCTACGGGGGCTCAGCGACCCGAGAAGAGTAGCAAACCCCCTCCCGGATCACCGAATCGGTACCCCCGCGAGTCGATCTTCGACGGATCAGGCCGCGGCGACGGCGCGACCGCAGCTCGGCAGCGGGTGCAGCACGACCCGGCGGGGCAGCCGGCGGGGCCACTCGTTGCGCGGCCACGAGCCGTCCACGATCAGGTGCACGGTGCGTTCCTCGGCGCCGCTGAGCCGCAGCACGAAGTCCCGGGGTAGCGGCGGGTCCACCGAAGGCGTGGTCACCATGAACCGCACCCGTCCCCGCGAGGAGACCGCCGACACCACGTCGGCGGCGGGCATGGTGCCGCGCAGGCGTACCCGGCCGATCCAGTAGACCTCCGCGGCGTGCTCCTGGGCCGCCCGCGTGATCGCCGGGTACTCGCTGCGTACCCAGCGCTCGACCGCGCCGACGCACAGGCCGCAGGCCCGCTCGCGCGGCTCGCGCGGCCCCAGACCCCAGGCCCGGAGGTACGCCCCGACGGTGCCGGCGTCCATCGCCAGCCCGAACCGGCGCTCGATGAGGGTGGTCAGGCTCTGTCGTGTCCAGAGCTCCTCGTCGAGGCCGAACTCGTCGGGGTGGACCCCCCGGAGCACGTCGATGAGTTCGAGTTCCTGTTCGCGGCTGAGCGTTCCCGGCTCGCCCTGCCGCAGTCCGCGACGGACGGCTGCCACCGCTCCGTCACCACCGATGGTGTGGCGTCGGCACCAGCTGGTCACCGACCGCCCTGCGTCTCTGAGTGCAACCCCCACGTCTTGGGCAACGAGCCCGAATCGCAACTGGTCACGATATGTGGGTAGAAAACTCTCCAACCTCCACAATGACCCCTTAACCCCAAACCGTTACAAACACCCAAACCGGAACATCTTACCCCGCATCACCCAACCCTCGCGTGGGCACGCCGCCCCACTCGACCGCCCCGCCCGCCCGAGCACCTCACCCGTTGTTGATCGACTCCACTTCGCCGAAGTGGCTGCATCGCACCCACCCGACCCCACCACCTCCCCGAGCTGGTGTCGATCAAGAGCGGGGATACCCCCACCTCCCCGAGCTGGTGTCGATCAAGCGCGGAACCGGAAGCGCGCACGCGTGAGGCGGCGAGGATGCTCTTTCGGGCCGACCCCGGGCCGCCCTTGCTTCCTGCTTCCGCGATCTTGCACTTGCGGCCCTCCTGCAACGGGGCGAATCCGGCAGCGCTGGGGCAGTAAGTGCAAGATCGCCGGGGCCGGGGCCGGGGCCGGGGCCGGGTGTGGGGACGGGGAGGCCCGGTGCCCCTGGGAAGGGGACCGGGCCTCGAGATCGTGCGGTACGGCGGGTGTTACGGCGTGCCGCCCAGGCGCTTCAGGGCGGCGTTCAGGTTCGTCAGGTCGTTCTGCTGGGTGTTCTTCATGATCTGGGCGACCGCCAGCACGTCGTCGTCGTGCCCCTCGTCGAGGATGCCGTCGATCATGTGCACCCCGCCGATGTGGTGGCGGATCATCATCTGGAGGAACAGCACGTCGAACTCGCGACCGCTCGCGCCGCGCAGCTTCGCCATCTCCTCCGGCGTCGCCATACCCGGCATCAGGCCGTTCCTGACCAACCCGCCGCCGTCCTTCATCCACGCCATCGGCGCCTGCTCGCCGGTCGGGTCCAGCTTCCAGGACCGCAGCCAGGTCTGCATCGTGCCGATCTCGCCCTGCTGGCCGGTGGCGATGTCCACGCCGACCTGGCGTACCTCCGGATCCTGGCCCTGGCTGAACGCCAGCAGACCCATCGCCACGGCCTGGTTGTGGTGGGCGGTCATGTCCCGGGCGAACCCGGCCTCCGCCGAGTTCTCACCCGGACGGGTGAGCGTCGGCGTGAGCAGACCGCCCGCGTACCCGAGGACCAGCCCGGCCACGAGGGCGGCGGCCACCGCCAGCAGACCGTAGCGGCGCACCGCGCCCCGGCCGCCCTGGTCGGCGGCCGGAGCCTCGTCCAGTTCGCTGTCGGTGGTCACCGGAGCGGTCATCGCGGCGTCCTCACTGGGTGGGCTGCTGGGGCATGGTGTTCTGCAGGTTGTCCCGCGGGGTGGTGCCGGTGGCGGTGACGCCCTGGTCGCAGAGCGCGTTCGGGCCCTCGATCGAGGCGTTCACCCGCAGGGTCTTGATGAAGTCGTCGATCCGGCCGTCGTCGGCGTTGTCGACCTTGAGCTGGTAGCCCCAGGCCTGGAGCGAGATCGGCTTGTCCAGCCCTTCGAACGGGCTGAGCATCGTCTTCTCCTTGCCCTGCACCTTGCTGCGGAGCTTCTCCACCTGGTCGGCGGGCAGGTCCGGGCGGTAGGTGATCCAGACGGTGCCGTGTTCCAGGCTGTGCACCGCGTGCTCGTTGGCGATCGGGGCGTCGTAGACGTCACCCATGCAGTTCTGCCACGCCTGGTTGTGCGGGCCGCCGACCGGCGGGAGGATGTCGTACTTGATCGCGCCGGGCTGGTGGTTGCCGCCCTTGACCAGGTCCTTGTCCTTGGCGCGGTAGTCGACGATGCCGTCGATCGCCTCGGCCCGCTTCTGCCACGGCTGGCCGCCCTGGTAGACCGCCCAGGCACCGACGCCGATGATGCCCACGGCCAGGACGCCGACCGCGACGAAGAGGGCGATCGGGCCCCACGAACGGCCCTGGCTCACCTTCACCGGGGCGACCGGCTTGCGGCCCTTGCCCCCGGCGCCCTGCCGTGGCGTGCCCTTGCCGCCCCCGGCCTTGCCCGAGCCGGCCTTCGCGGCGGGCTTGTCGGCAGCCGCGGGCCGGCCGGCGGCCGGCTTCTTGCCGGTGCTGACCACGGTGGGACGGCGCTCCGGGCCGCCCGGGGTGCTGATGCTCATCGTGCCTCGTCAGGTCGGTCGGTCAGGGGAGCGCGGGGCCGGTTCACATGCTGGGTCGCCTCCGCGGTGCCCGAGTCTACCCCCGATAACATGGTTCGGTGACTCCCGCAGAACTCGCCGAGGTCGTCCTCGCCGCAGCCCACGCCGTCTTCGACGAGCGGGGACTGGACCGCGCCGCGCTGCCCGCGCAGACCACCGTCGAGCGACCCCGTAATCCCGATCACGGTGACTACGCCTCGACGCTGGCGCTCCAGCTCAGCAAGAAGGTGGGCGTACCGCCGCGGGATCTGGCGACAGCGCTGGCCGACGAACTGGCCAAGGCGCCGGGGATCAAGTCGGTGGAGATCGCCGGTCCCGGCTTCCTGAACATCCGCCTGGACGCGGCCGCCGCCGGCCAGCTCGCCAAGGTCATCGTCGAGGCCGGTCCGGCGTACGGACGCAGCGACACCCTCGCCGGTCAGCGGATCAACCTGGAGTTCGTCTCGGCGAACCCGACCGGCCCGGTGCACATCGGCGGGGTCCGCTGGGCGGCCGTCGGCGACGCGCTCAGCCGCCTGCTCCGCGCCACCGGCGCCGACGTGGGCACGGAGTACTACTTCAACGACGCCGGCTCCCAGATCGACCGGTTCGCCCGGTCGCTGCTGGCCGCCGCGAAGGGCGAGCCCGCGCCGGAGGACGGCTACGGCGGCGCGTACATCGCGGAGATCGCCGCCGAGGTGGTCCGGCTGCGGCCGGACGTGCTCGACCTCAGCGAGGACGCCGCCCAGGAGGTGTTCCGGAACGAGGGCGTCCAGCTCATGTTCGCCGAGATCAAGTCGTCGCTGCGCGACTTCGGGGTGGAGTTCGACACCTACTTCAACGAGAAGGACCTGCACGACGGGGGCGCGCTGGACGCGGCGCTGGACCGGCTGCGGGAGCAGGGGCACGTCTTCGAGTCCGAGGGCGCGACCTGGCTGCGCACCACCGAGTTCGGCGACGACAAGGACCGGGTGCTGCGCAAGTCCAACGGCGAGTGGACGTACTTCGCCGCCGACTGCGCCTACTACCTGAACAAGCGGGAGCGCGGCTTCGACCGGGTCGTGATCATGCTGGGCGCCGACCACCACGGCTACATCGGCCGGATGAAGGCGATGTCCGCGTGCTTCGGCGACGACCCGGCGCGCAACCTGGAGATCCTCATCGGCCAGTTGGTCAACCTGGTCCGCGACGGCGCCCCGGTGCGGATGAGCAAGCGGGCCGGCACCGTGGTCACGCTGGAGGATCTGGTCGACGCGATCGGCGTGGACGCGGCCCGGTACGCGCTGGCCCGCTACTCGGCCGACTCGCCCATCGACATCGACGTGGAGCTGTGGACCCGGGCCAAGAACGACAACCCGGTCTACTACGTGCAGTACGTCGCGGCCCGTACCGCCGGTGCGGCCCGCAACGCGGCCGAGATCGGGCTGACCCGTGGCGACGCCGCCGCGTTCCAGCCGGAGCTGCTCGGCCACGACAAGGAGAACGAGCTGCTCAAGGCGCTCGCCGAGTTCCCCGCCGTGGTGGCGACCGCCGCCGAGCTGCGCGAGCCGCACCGGGTGGCCCGATACCTGGAGGAGAGCGTCGCGCAGGCGTACCACCGGTTCTACGACAACTGCCGGATCGCCCCGCAGGGCGACGAGGAGATCACCGACACCCACCGGGCGCGGCTCTGGCTCAACGACGCCACCCGGGTGGTCATCGCCAACGGCCTGCACCTGCTCGGGGTGTCCGCGCCGGAGCGGATGTAGCGTGCGAGCGCGAGGAGTGAGCTTGCGAGCCCCGCAGTCGCGAAGCGGAGACGAGTAGACATGCGGGCGCACGAGGCAGGCGCACTGCACGGTGAGATCGGCAACCGGGGGCCGGCGTGGCTGCGTACCCCGGTGGACGTCAACGCCCTGGTGCCGCAACTGTGGCCGCGCAACGTGACGCGCGGCCCCGGCGGCGCGCTCACCGTCGCGGGCCTGGACGTCCGCGACCTGGCTGCCGAGTACGGCACCCCGGCGTACGTGCTGGACGAGGACGACCTGCGCGAGCGCTGCCGCGAGTTCCGCGCGGCCTTCCCGGACGCGGACGTCTACTACGCCGGCAAGGCGTTCCTGTGCCGCGCCGTGGTCCGGATGATCGACGAGGAGGGCATGTTCCTCGACGTCTGCACCGGCGGCGAGCTGGCCACCGCGCTGTCGGCCGGGATGCCGCCCGAGCGGATCGGCTTCCACGGCAACAACAAGTCGGTGGCGGAGCTGACCCGGGCGGTCGACGCCGGGGTGGGCCGGATCATCGTCGACTCGTTCACCGAGATCGACCGGCTGACCGAGCTGGCCCGCGAGCGCGGGGTACGCCCGAAGGTGCTGGTCCGGGTCACCGTCGGCGTGGAGGCGCACACCCACGAGTTCATCGCCACCGCGCACGAGGACCAGAAGTTCGGCTTCTCGCTCGCGGGCGGGGCCGCCGCGGCGGCCGCGTTCAAGATCCTCGACGAGGACGTGCTGGAGCTCCGCGGCCTGCACTCGCACATCGGCTCGCAGATCTTCGACGCCAGCGGCTTCGAGGTGTCCGCCCGCCGGGTGCTCGCCCTGCAGTCGCAGATCCGCGACGCCCGGGGCGTGGAGCTGCCCGAGCTGGACCTGGGCGGCGGTTTCGGTATCGCGTACACCACGCAGGACGACCCGGCGTCGCCGCACGACCTGGCGAAGCGCCTGCGCAAGATCGTCGACGGTGAGTGCGCGGCGGAGAACCTCGCCGTGCCGCACCTGTCGGTCGAGCCGGGCCGCGCGATCGTCGGCCCGGCCGTGTTCACGCTCTACGGGGTCGGGACCGTCAAGGACGTGGATGGCCTGCGCACCTACGTGAGCGTGGACGGCGGGATGAGCGACAACATCCGTACCGCGCTCTACGACGCCTCGTACTCGGCCACGCTGGCGAACCGCACGTCGGCCGCACAGCCGATGCTCGCCCGCGTGGTGGGAAAGCATTGTGAGTCCGGGGACATCGTGGTGAAGGATGAATTCCTGCCCGCTGACGTGCAGCCCGGAGATCTTGTCGCGGTGCCCGGCACCGGGGCCTACTGCCGGAGCATGGCGAGCAACTACAACCATGTCCCGCGGCCCCCGGTCGTCGCCGTCCGCGAAGGTCGGGCGCGGCTGATCGTCCGCCGGGAGACCGAAGACGACCTGCTGGCATTGGATGTGGGATGACCTCACCGGTTCGCTTGGCGCTGCTCGGCTGCGGCACTGTCGGCAGCGACGTGGTCCGGCTGCTGCACGAGCAGTCGGAAGACCTCGCCGCCCGGATCGGCGCCCCGCTGGAGATCGCCGGGATCGCCGTACGCCGGATCGGCCGTGACCGCGGCGACCTGCCTGTCGACCCGGCGCTGTTCACCACCGACGCGCTCGGGCTGATCAAGCGCGACGACGTGGACGTGGTGGTCGAGGTGGTCGGCGGCATCGAGCCGGCCCGCGGCTGGCTGGTCGAGGCGCTGCGCGCGGGCAAGAGCGTGGTCACCGCCAACAAGGCGCTGCTCGCCGAGGACGGCGCCGCGCTGCACGACGCCGCCGCCGAGGGTGGTGCCGACCTCTACTACGAGGCCAGCGTCGCCGGGGCCATCCCGCTGCTGCGGCCGCTGCGCGAGTCGCTGCACGGCGACCGGATCACCCGGGTCACCGGCATCGTGAACGGCACCACGAACTTCATCCTCTCCGCCATGGACTCCACCGGCGCCGGGTTCGCCGAGGCGCTGGAGGAGGCCACCGAGCTGGGGTACGCCGAGGCCGACCCGACGGCCGACGTGGAGGGCTTCGACGCCGCCGCGAAGGCCGCCATCCTCGCCTCGCTGGCGTTCCACACCCGGGTGACCGCCGCCGACGTGCACCGCGAGGGCATCACCGAGGTGACCGCCGCCGACGTGGCCAGCGCCAAGGCGATGGGCTGCACGATCAAGCTGCTCTGCATCGCCGCCCGGGGCATCGACGCACAGGGCCGGGAGACCGTCAACGTCCGGGTGCACCCGGCGATGATCCCGCTGACGCATCCGCTCGCGAGCGTCGGCGACGCGTTCAACGCGGTCTTCGTCGAGGCCGACGCCGCCGGGCAGCTCATGTTCTACGGCCGGGGTGCCGGTGGCGCGCCCACCGCCAGCGCGGTGCTCGGCGACGTGGTGGCGGTGGCCCGCAACCGCCTCGCCGGGGTGCACGCGGCGAGCGAGTCGGCGTACGCGGACCTGCCGGTGCGGCCGATGGGCGAGGCGCTCACCCGCTACCACATCAGCCTCGACGTGGCCGACCGGCCGGGCGTGCTGGCCGGGGTGGCGGGCGTCTTCGCCCGGCACGAGGTGTCCATCGCCACCGTCCGTCAGGGCCCGGCCGGCGGTGACGCGGAACTCGTGATCGTCACCCACGTCGCGCCCGACGCCGCGCTCGCGGCCACCGTGCGTGAGCTGCGCGGACTCGACATCGTCAGGTCGGTGACGAGTGTGCTTCGGGTGGAGGGCGGCGCGTAACCCACGCGTCCCGCCTGATGGTTAGAGCAGGGTGTGCCGGTGGCCGGGCGGGCAGGCTGGTCCACGCTGTTGGCAGGCCCCGGAGCGGGGCGACAGAGGCGAGGAGCACGACATGTGGCGGGGACTGATCGAGGCGTACCGGGATCGGCTGCCGGTCACCGAGGCGACTCCCGTCGTCACCCTGCACGAGGGCAACACGCCGCTGCTGCCGGCGCCGGTGCTCTCCGCCCGGGTCGGCGCGGACGTGTGGCTCAAGGTCGAGGGCGCCAACCCGACCGGCTCGTTCAAGGACCGCGGCATGACCGTCGCGGTCTCCAAGGCCGTCGAGGCCGGTGACAAGGCGATCATCTGCGCCTCCACCGGCAACACCAGCGCCTCCGCCGCCGCGTACGCGGCCCGGGCCGGGATCACCTGCGCGGTGCTGGTGCCGCAGGGCAAGATCGCGCTGGGCAAGCTGGCGCAGGCGCTCGTGCACGGCGCGAAGCTGCTCCAGGTGCAGGGCAACTTCGACGACTGCCTCGGGCTCGCCGGCAAGCTCGCCCAGGACTATCCGGTCGCGCTGGTCAACTCCGTCAACATCGACCGGCTGCACGGCCAGAAGACCGCCGCCTTCGAGATCGTCGAGGCGCTCGGCGACGCGCCCGACATCCACTGCCTGCCGGTCGGCAACGCCGGCAACATCACCGCGTACTGGATGGGCTACTCCGAGGACCTGCGCGACGGCAAGGCCACGAAGGCACCCCGGATGTACGGCTTCCAGGCGGCCGGCGCCGCCCCGATCGTCACCGGTCAGGTGGTGCCGGAGCCGTCCACGATCGCCACCGCCATCCGGATCGGCAACCCGGCGAGCTGGACGAAGGCCATCGACGCGCGGGACGCCTCGGACGGCCTGATCTCGGCGGTCACCGACCGGGAGATCCTGTCGGCGTACCGGCTGCTGGCCCGCGAGGTGGGCGTCTTCGTCGAGCTGGGCAGCGCGGCGAGCGTCGCCGGTCTGCTCCAGCAGGCCGAGGCCGGCCGGGTGCCGGCCGGGTCGCGGGTGGTCTGCACGGTCACCGGGCACGGCCTGAAGGATCCGGAGTGGGCGATCTCCACCGCGCCGGCGCCGGTGACCATCGCCAACGACGCGCTGGCCGCCGCCCGCTCGCTCGACCTGGTCTGATCGCTCCGGCTCCTTCGGCTTCCCCGGGGTGCCTCGGGTGACGCACTCCGCTGGACCTCACGGTGCCTCCGCGCTTCCCTCTGGGCCCCACTTCCGGGGCCCCTTCTCCGCCCTGATCGACTTCACTTCGGGGAGGTGGCGGTATCAGGGTGGGTGGAATGCAGCCACTTCGGCGAGCTGGTGTCGATCAAGGCGGGCGCGGGCGACCCCCGAGCGCGGAAGTGTCATCGGCTGGGGCGGATGCCGGGAGTGTCGGGGCGTGCGGCAGACTCAGACACCCCCCTGCCGGACACCTCTCCAGGAGTGAGTAACGCCGATGTCGCTGCTCGCCAGATTCAGCCTCGCCAACCGAGGGCTGATCGCCCTCGTCGCGTTGGTGACCACGGCCTTCGGCCTGTTCGCCGTGCCGTCGCTGAAGCAGCAGCTCCTGCCGTCGCTGGAGTTCCCCGCCGCGTTCATCGTGGCGACGTACCCGGGCGCCGCGCCGGAGATCGTGGAATCCCAGGTCGCCGAGCCGATCGAGAACAGCCTCAAGGGCATCCCGGGCCTCGACGAGGTCACCTCGACCTCGCGCGAGGGCGCGGCGACGGTCCAGGTGCAGTACGAGTTCGGCACCGACCTGGACGACGTCGTCAACAAGATGGAGACCGCGCTCAACCGGATCGACTCCCAGCTCCCCGAGGGCGTCGACCCGCAGGTCATCGCCGGTAGCACCGACGACCTGCCCGCAGTGGTGGTCGCCGCGACCGGTGACGGCGACGAGCGGGCGCTGGCGGAGAAGCTGCGCAACGCCGTCGTTCCGGAGCTGGAGGCGCTGGACGGCGTCCGCTCGGTGGACGTCACCGGCGCGCGCGATCAGGTCGTGACGATCACGCCGGACCCGGCGAAGCTGGCCGCCGCCAAGGTGGCGCCGACCGCCATCGCGTCGGCGCTCAAGAGCAACGGCGTGGCCGTGCCGGCGGGTGCGCTCGCCGACGGCGACCGGTCGCTGCCGGTGCAGGTGGGCACGCCGATCCGGACCATCGACGACCTGCGCGGCATCGTGCTGACCACGGCTCCCGCCGCCCCGGTACGCCTCGGCGACGTGGCCGCCGTGGAGCAGCAGCTCGCCCCGGCCACCTCGTTCACCCGGACCAACGGCAAGCCCAGCCTCGGCATCGCGGTGACCGCCGCGCCGGACGGCAACGCGGTGCAGATCTCGCACGAGATCCGGGACCGGCTGGACGAGCTGTCGAAGGCCTCCGGCGCCGAGCTGACAGTGGTCTTCGACCAGGCCCCGTTCGTCGAGAAGTCCATCGAGAGCCTGACCACCGAGGGCCTGCTGGGCCTGGTCATGGCCGTCGTGGTGATCCTGGTGTTCCTGCTGTCGGTGCGCTCCACCGTCGTCACCGCGGTGTCCATCCCGCTGTCGGTGCTGGTCGCGCTGATCGTGCTCTGGTCCGGCGACTACTCGCTGAACCTGCTCACCCTCGGCGCGCTGACCATCGCCGTCGGGCGGGTGGTGGACGACTCCATCGTGGTGCTGGAGAACATCAAACGCCATCTGGAGTACGGCGAACCGAAGCGCGACGCGATCCTCACCGCGGTCCGTGAGGTGGCCGGCGCGGTGACCGCGTCCACGCTCACCACCGTCGCCGTGTTCGCGCCGATCGCCCTGGTGGGCGGCTTCGTCGGGCAGCTGTTCGCGCCGTTCGCGATCACCGTGACGGTGGCGCTGCTCGCCTCGCTGCTGGTGTCGCTCACCGTCATCCCGGTGCTGGCGTACTGGTTCCTGCGGCCGCGCGGCGGTGCCGACGACGCCGCCGCCCGGCGGGCCGCCGAGGAGAAGGAGCTGCGTAACCCGTTGCAGCGGGCGTACCTGCCGGTGATCGACTTCGCCACCCGCTCCCGGAAGACCCGCTGGGCCACTGTGGGCCTGGGCCTGCTCGTGCTGCTGGGCACGTTCGGCCTGGCGCAGAAGCTGGAGACCAACTTCCTGGACGACTCCGGCCAGGACACGCTCGCCATCCGGCAGGAGATGCCGGCCGGCACGTCGCTCGCCGGCACCGACCGGGCCGCCGCGCGGGTCGAGGAGGTGCTGCGGCGCACCCCGGGGGTGGAGACCTACCAGGTCAGCGCCGGTGGTGGGGACAACCCGTTCGCCGGCGGCGGCAGCGACCGGGCCACCTGGTCGCTGTCGCTGTCCGACGACACCGACGCCACGGCGGTACGGCAGGACCTGCGCAAGGAGTTCGACGCGCTCGGCGCGGAGGTGGGCGAGCTGACGTTCGGCGGCGGGCAGAACGCCTCCGCCAACCAGGTCGAGGTGGTCGTGCAGGCCGCCGACCAGGAGACGCTGACCCGGGCGGCCGAGGCGGTACGGGGCGCGATGGCCGGCACGCCGGGCGTGGAGGACGTCACCAGCAGCCTGGCCACGCAGGTGCCGCGCGTCGAGGTGACTGTGGACCGGGTGGCGGCGGCCCGCGCGGGTCTCACCGAGGCGGCGGTCGGGCAGCTCGTCGCGCAGACGTACCGGGGTGCGCCGCTCGGGCAGGTGACGCTCGACGGTACGGCGCAGAGCGTGGTGCTGAGCAGCGGCGCCCGGCCGCCGCTGACCGTCGACGAGCTGCGGGCGCTGCGGGTCGGCGCGGTGCCGCTGGACGCGATCGCCGACGTCGAGCAGGTCGACGGCCCGCAGCAGGTGACCCGGATCGACGGGGAGCGCAGCGTCTCGGTCACCGGCACGGCGACCGGCTCGAACCTCGGCGCCACCACGCAGGAGCTGCAGAAGCGGCTGGACGCGCTGGACGTACCGGGTGCCACGTACGTGATCGGCGGCGTCAGCGCCGACCAGGCCGACGCGTTCGCGGATCTCGGTCTCGCGGTGCTGGCGGCCATCGCGATCGTCTTCCTGATCATGGTGGCCACGTTCCGCAGTCTGACCCAGGCGCTGATCCTGCTGATCTCGGTGCCGTTCGCCGCGACCGGCGCGATCGGGCTGCTGCTGGTCACCGGTACGCCGCTGGGTGTGCCGGCGCTGATCGGCGTGCTCATGCTCGTCGGCATCGTGGTCACGAACGCGATCGTGCTGATGGACCTGATCAACCAGTACCGGGCCCAGGGCATGAACGTGACCGAGGCGGTGGTGGAGGGCGGCCGGCGCCGGCTGCGGCCGATCCTGATGACCGCCGTCGCCACCATCTTCGCGTTGCTGCCGATGGCGCTCGGCCTGACCGGCGAGGGCGGCTTCATCTCCAAGCCGCTGGCGGTCGTGGTGATCGGTGGCCTGCTCAGCTCGACGCTGCTGACGCTGGTGCTGGTGCCGACGCTCTACACGATGGTCGAGCACACCAAGGGCTCGTTCCGGAACCGGCGGCGTGGTGGTGCTCCCGAGCCGGTCGAGCCGGCACCGGAGCCGGACCCGGTGCCGGTGGCGGCCGGCGGCGGGGAGCGCGCCGAGGAGCGGGGCGTGGTGGCGCCGCCGCCGGCCCGCCCGTCGGGCGCGCTGGTCGACGGCACCGACCAGTTCGAGGTGCTCCGCCTGCCCAAGAGCCGCCAGTCGCCGCTGCCGCCGACCGAGTGACGGACCGGGAGGGGGCCCATGCGGGCCCCTCCCGGCACCTCGGCGCGCGGGACACACCGGAACCGGGTCGGGCGGTACGCTCGGTGAGCTACTGCCTACTTTCGGTTCGGGGGTGCGATGGCGGGGGGAGCGGGCCGGTGGGATCGGCGTGCCGTGCTGCGCCGCTCCGCGCTGCTGCTCGGCGGGGCCGTGGTCGGCTCTTTCGCGACCGCCGAGAGCACCTGGGTGGCCGACCGGAGGCTCCCGATCGCGGGTGGGCCGGCGAGCGCCACGCTCGGCAACCGGCACCAGGAGGTCGGCACCGGCGGGCTGCAGGTCGTCTGGGGCGTCCGCACCGAAGAGCCCCTGGTGGCGCTCACCTTCGACGACGGCCCCCGCCCACAGTGGACCCCGATGGTGCTCGACACGCTCGCCGAGCACCGGGTGCCGGCCACCTTCTTCCTGGTCGGTGAACGGGCCCGCGAGCACGCCGCGCTGGTCCGCGGCCGGATGGACGCCCACGAGGTCGGCAACCACAGCTGGGCGCACCGCGACCTGGCCCGGATGGACGCCGCGACGGTCTACGACGACCTATGGCGCAGCCACGACGCGATCACGGCGGCCACCGGGTCGGCACCCCGGCTGCTGCGCCCGCCCTGGGGGCACCTCGGCGGCTCGGTGCTGTACGCGTCGGCCCGGCTGGGCTACCGACTGGTGCTCTGGACGCTCCAGATGGTCGAGAGCGAGTTCCCGCACGACCCGGCCGGCCACGCCCGCCGCATCGTCGCCGACGTGCGCCCCGGAACGATCGTGCTCGGCCACGACGTCGGCAACGACACCCGGCTCGTCGCGCTCCGCGGCCTGCCCGACATGATCAACGGTCTGCGGGCCCGGGGATACACCTTCGTCACGGTCTCCGACCTGCTGCGCCGCGCTGCCGCCACACGGGCGGCCCGGTAGGGTGCCCGCGTGTCACCCACCCTGTCGGTCCTGGTCCGCAACCGCGACTTCCGCCATCTGTTCCTCGCCGAGCTGGTCGTCTTCGGGGCGGACTGGTTCGTCATGGTGCCGCTGCTGGTGCTGCTGCCCGACCTGACCGGCAGCGGCGTCTGGGGCGCGCTGGTGCTGGCGGTGGACACCGGCACGACCGCGTTGCTGCTCCCGTACGCCGGAACGATCGCCGACCGGTTCGACCGCCGCAAGGTGATGATGGTGGCGAACGTGGGCGCGCTGGCCGGGGTGCTGCTGCTGCTCGGCGTGCGTAGTGCCGGTACGGCGTGGCTGGCGCTGGCGGCGATCGCGCTGGTGGCGGTGGCGAAGGCGTTCTACTCGCCGGCCGCCCAGGCCGCGCTGCCGAACGTGGTCGACCCGGAGGACCTGGCCGCGGGCAACGCGGTGGCCGGTTCGGCGTGGGGCACGATGACAGTGGTCGGCGCCTCGCTCGGCGGGATCCTGAGCGCCGCCGCCGGCCCGTACGCCAGCTTCTGGGTCGCCGCCGTGGGCCTGGTCGCCGCCGCGGGCCTGGCCGCGCTGATCCGCCGGCCGTTGCAGGCGCCGCGCGACCCGGCGGCGACGGTGCCGCGCACGTGGGCGGCGATCCGGGAGGCGCTGCGCTACATCGCCCACCGCCCGCGGGTGCTGGCGCTGGTGACTGTCAAGTCGGCGGTCGGCCTGGGCAACGGCGTGCTCACAGTCTTCCCGCTGCTCGCCGGGGTGTACGGGGTCGGCGCGGTCGGCGCCGGTCTGCTCTTCGCCGCCCGCGGCGCCGGGGCGCTGGTCGGCCCGATCATGATGCGCCGGGTGCTGAGCAACCGGGCCTGGCTGCTCACCGGCCTGGCGCTGTCCATGTCGTTGTACGGCCTGGCCTACCTGGGTGCGTCGGTGGTGACCTGGTTCCCGCTGGTGCTGGTCCTGGTGTTCCTGGCCCACCTGGGCGGCGGCAGCAACTGGGTGCTGTCCAACTACGCGTTGCAGGGCGAGGTGCCGGACCGCCTCCGGGGCCGGGTCTTCGCCACCGACATGATGCTGGCGACACTCGCCATCGCGGTCAGCCAGCTCGTGGTGGCGCTCGTGGTGGACCGGGTGGACGAGCGCACCGTGCTGGCCGGCTGCGGCCTGGTCACCGTCGTGTACGCGATCGGCTGGCGGTTCGCCACCCGGCGGCTCTCGCTCACCGACCCGGTGGACACGCCGACCCCCGAGCGCACCGCCTGACACGCCGGTCCCACGCTCCGGGCGGTCCGGCCGGGCTGTCGGGGTGACGTCCTAGCATGAGCCGGTGCCGACCACATTCACCACCGGCCCGGTGCGGGTCCGGGTGCCCGCGACCAGCGCCAACCTGGGCCCCGGCTTCGACGCGCTCGGGCTGGCCCTGGGCCGCCACGACGACGTCACGGCCGAGGTGACAGACGGCGGCGTGCGGGTGTCGGTCACCGGCGAGGGCGCCGGCGAGCTCCCGTCGGACGAGCGGCATCTGATCGTCACCGCCATGCGGGCCACCTTCGACGCGCTCGGCGCGCAGCCGGCCGGCCTGGCACTGGAGTGCGTCAACCGCATCCCGCAGGCTCGCGGTCTCGGCTCGTCGTCCGCGGCGATCGTGGCCGGGGTGCTGGCGGCCCGCGCGCTGGTTGCAGGCGGGGAGCGGCGGATGGACGACGACGCCGCGCTGCGCCTGGCGGCCGAGTTGGAGGGGCATCCGGACAACGTCGCGCCCTGCCTGCTCGGCGGCTTCACCATCGCCTGGACGGAGCCGGGCGGCGCGCGGGCGGTCTCGCTGCCGGTGGCGCCGGCCGTGCGCCCGACCGTCTTCGTGCCCGCCGAGCGGGGTCTGACCTCGGTGGCCCGGGCGGCGCTGCCGGCCACCGTGCCGCATGCCGACGCGGCGTCGAACGCGGGCCGGGCGGCCCTGCTGGTGCACGCGCTGACCGCTGATCCCGCGCTGCTGCTGCCGGCCACGGTCGACCGGTTGCACCAGGAGCAGCGGGCACCGGGGATGCCGGCCACGGCGGCGCTCGTCGCTGAGCTGCGTGCGGCCGGTGTGGCGGCTGTGGTCAGTGGGGCGGGCCCGACGGTGCTGGCGCTCACCGAGGTTCCGGCGGGATTCCGGCTGGGAACAGATTGGCGCCGGTGGGAGTTGCCGATAGATGTCAGCGGTGCCCGGGTCATCCGGGGTAGACTTTGACACGCCGAGCGGGGCCCTGTTGCCGCAGGTCGGACGAGGCGATTACGCTCTAGACCTAGCACAGCCGCGAAGCATGCGATCTTCCTGCGGTTCGGCGCACCCCCGAAGCTCTCGGCGGTAGCCCGTCACCCCTGCTCAAGGCCCACGCCGCACCGCAGTTTCCACAGGTCGCCGCAGACGGCGAGACCTGCTCACCGATGGTGGTGAGTCGGGAAACCACCGGCTGCTGTGTCACAGACTCCCGCGACGCGTCCATGCGAGGCGGGTGCACCGAGGCCGCCCGGCCACCTGGTTCCACGACTCCGGGCAGCCCGGCCTATCGAGGGAAGGAATCCATTGAGCGACACCACCGACGTGACGTCGGATGTTTCCAACGTCGCTGGCGATGCCACCACCGCCGCCCCCACGCGCCGCCGGCGGAGCGGCACCGGTCTGTCGGCGATGCTGCTGCCGGAGCTGCAGAGCCTGGCCGCGTCGCTCGGCATCTCTGGTACCGCTCGCATGCGCAAGGGCGAGCTGATCAGTGCCATCACCGAGCGGCAGCAGGGCGGCGCGGCCGGAACCCCTCGACCGCGAGCCGAGGTGGCGGCTGCTGCTGCTCCCGCCCGTGAGGAGGTGCACGCGGAGGTCCGTGAGGAGCGGGCCGAGGCACGCCCCGCCGAGCAGGCGCCGGCCGCCGAGGTGACCGAGGGTCGTACCCGCGGACGCCGCAGCCGGGCCGCCGCCGCGACCACCGAGGCCCGTCCGGCCGAGGTGCCGGCGTCCGAGGCGCGGCCGGCTGAGACGACGCGCGCCGAGGAGGCGCCCGCCGAGACCGGCGAGCGCGCCGAGCGTGGCGGTGACCGGGCCGAGCGCGGTGAGCGCAACGAGGGCCGGGGCCGTGAGCGCGGCAGTGACCGGGCCGAGCGTGGCGGCGAGCGGGCCGAGCGTGGCGGCGAGCGGGCCGAGCGGGCCGAGCGTGGCGAGCGCAACGACCGGGGTGACCGCAACGACCGTGGTGACCGCGCCGAGCGCGGCGAGCGGGCCGAGCGCGGCGACCGCAACGAGCGGGGCGAGCGCAACGAGCGCAACGACCGGAACGAGCGCGGCGACCGGAACGACCGCAACGACCGGGGTGACCGCAACGACCGTGGTCAGCGCGCCGAGCGGGACAACGACGGCGACGACGACGGCGAGGGCGGCGGCCGGCGGGGCCGGCGCAGCCGGTTCCGGGACCGTCGTCGCGGCCGCGGCGAGCGGGGCGAGGGCGACAGCGGTGGCGGCCGCGAGCCGCAGGTCGGCGAGGACGACGTGCTCGTCCCGGTCGCCGGCATCATCGACGTGCTCGACAACTACGCCTTCGTCCGGACCACCGGTTACCTGGCCGGCCCGAACGACGTGTACGTCTCGATGTCCCAGATCAAGAAGTACGGCCTGCGCCGCGGTGACGCGATCACCGGCGCCGTGCGGGCCGCGCGGGACGGCGAGCAGCGGCGCGACAAGTACAACCCGCTGGTCCGGCTGGACACCATCAACGGGATGGAGCCGGACGAGGCGAAGCGCCGGCCGGAGTTCTACAAGCTCACGCCGCTCTACCCGCAGGAGCGCCTGCGGCTGGAGACCGAGCCGCACATCCTCACCACCCGGGTGATCGACCTGGTCATGCCGATCGGCAAGGGCCAGCGGGCGCTCATCGTGTCGCCGCCGAAGGCCGGTAAGACGATGGTGCTGCAGGCGATCGCGAACGCGATCACCCGCAACAACCCGGAGTGCCACCTGATGGTGGTACTGGTCGACGAGCGGCCGGAAGAGGTCACCGACATGCAGCGGTCGGTGAAGGGCGAGGTCATCGCGGCCACGTTCGACCGCCCGCCGCAGGACCACACCACGGTGGCGGAGCTGGCGATCGAGCGGGCGAAGCGCCTGGTCGAGCTGGGCCACGACGTGGTCGTGCTGCTCGACTCGGTGACCCGGCTCGGGCGGTCGTACAACCTGGCGGCGCCGGCCAGCGGCCGGATCATGTCGGGTGGTATCGACTCCACCGCGCTCTACCCGCCCAAGCGCTTCCTCGGCGCGGCGCGCAACATCGAGAACGGCGGTTCGCTGACCATTCTCGCCACCGCGCTGGTGGAGACCGGGTCCATGGCGGACACGGTCATCTTCGAGGAGTTCAAGGGCACGGGTAACGCCGAGCTGAAGCTGGACCGGAAGATCGCCGACAAGCGGGTCTTCCCGGCGATCGACATCAACCCCTCCGGCACCCGCAAGGAGGAGGTCCTGCTCGCGCCGGAGGAGCTGGCGATCATCCACAAGCTCCGCAAGGTGCTGCACTCGCTGGACTCGCAGGCGGCGCTCGACCTCCTGCTGGACCGGCTCAAGCAGTCCCGCACCAACATCGAGTTCCTGATGCAGATCGCGAAGTCCACTCCGGGCGAGTGAGCTGACGGATCCGGCGAACGAGGGGCACGGCCGCATCGGCCGTGCCCCTCGTCGCGTACCGGGTCGCAGGTCGTGAAGTTTTTCTACGGTTAAGCCGCTAGGTATTGAAACTTCTGTTCACCGTCGGGTTGACTGTCGTCCATGCGAACCCGCAGTCGACCCGCCCGCCTCGCCGGCGTCCTGCTGCTGACGCCGTTGCTGACCCTCACCGCGCCGGCACCGTCCGCCGCCACCGCCGCGCCGCCGGCCGTCGCGCCGCCGGGCGCCACCGCCGCCGAGGACGCGCCAAGCGCCTCGTCCCGTCCCGACTCCGCCGTCGCGCTCGCCGGTGTGGAACCGGCCGGCGGCCTGGAGACCGCCAAGACCACCCGGCCGGTCGCGCCCGGCCTCGACCTGACCTCCTTCGACAGGTACGACGCGGCCGGCTGGCTGCGCGCCGACGCCCTCACCGCTGACCTGGCCGGCGGGCTCACCGTCGACTACGTGAACTCCGGTGAGGTCACCAAGGACGAGCCGCTGCGCGCCGCGGTGGACCGCTCCCGTGCCGTCGCGGCGGTGAACGGGGACTTCTTCGACATCAACAACTCCGGTGCCGCCCAGGGCGTCGGCGTCCGCTCCGGCGAACTGGTGCAGTCGCCCGTCGCCGGGCACCCCAACGCCGTCGGGATCAGCGCCCAGGGCATCGGCCGGGTCGTCCAGGTCGGCTTCGAGGGCACCGCGACGCTGCCCGCCGGGCCGGTGCCGCTCACCCAGTTCAACAACATGGTGCAGCGCGACGGCGTCGGAGTGTTCACGCCGCTCTGGGGGTCGTACACCCGCAAGCGGGCCGTGGAGGGCGCGACCCGGACGGTCGAGGTGACGGTGACCGGCGGCCGGGTGGCGAGCGTCGCCACCACGGCGGGCGAGGGGCCGATCCCGGCCGGCAGCACCGTGCTGCTCGGCCGCGAGGCCGGCGCCGACGCGCTCGCCGCGCTGCGTCCCGGCGACGCGGTGGACCTGACCTGGCGGCCGCGGGCCTCCGACGGCGGTGACCTGCGCGCCGCCGTGGGCGGCGGCAACGTGCTCGTGCGCGACGGCGTGGTGCAGAGCATCGCCGACGCGTCGCTGGCCCCGCGTACCGCCGTCGGGTTCTCCGCCGACGGCCGCAAGATGATCATGCTGACGGTGGACGGCCGGCAGGTGGACAGCCGCGGCGTCACCCAGACCGAGATGGGCCGCATGATGGCCGAGCTGGGCGCCGCGAACGCGCTCAACCTCGACGGCGGCGGCTCCTCCACGCTGCTCGCCCGGGAGCCGGGCGCGGCCACGGTCCAGGTGGAGAACAGCCCGTCCGACGGCAGCGAGCGGCCGGTGCCCAACGGGCTCGCCGTCTACGCGCCGAAGGGCAGCGGCCGGCTCACCGGCTACTGGCTGGAGACCGCCAGCGACCCGACCGCCGCACCCGGTGTCGCACCGGTGCGCGGCGGCCGGCCGGACCGGGTCTTCCCCGGCCTCACCCGCCGGCTCACCGCCGCCGGATACGACGAGACGTACGGCCCGGCCGCCGGCGAGCCGCGCTGGCACGCCACCCACGGACGGGTCGACGGCGACGGCGTGTTCCGGGCCGCCGTCCCCGGCCGCAGCACCGTCACCGCCGCCCGCGGGCGAGCCCGGGGCACCATCGAGCTGACGGTGCTCGGCCCGCTCGCGCGCATCGACGGCACCGTCGACCGGGTCGGCCTGGACCGGGCCGGCGACAGCGGCGTGTTCGGCGTCGTCGGCTACGACGCCGAGGGCAACACCGCGCCGATCGAGCCGGCCGACATGACGCTGGAGTACGACAGCGACCTGCTCTCCGTCACCCCCACCGCCGACGGCAACCTGTCCGTCACGGCGCTCGCCGCGACCGGCTCGGCACTGGTCACCGCGCGGGTCGGCAACCGCACCACGGTCCTGCCGGTCACCGTCGGGCTGACCGACGTGCCGGTGGCCGGGTTCGACGACGCGGCGTCCTGGAAGTTCAGCCAGGCCCGCGCCTCCGGGTCGGTCGCGCCGGCCGAGGGGCACACCGGGGGCGGGCTGCGGATGTCGTACGACTTCAGCCAGTCCACCGGCACCCGGGCCGCGTACGCCGACCCGCCCGCCTGGATCGACGTACCGGGCCAGCCGCAGGCGTTCGGCATGTGGATCAAGGCGAACGGCACCGGCGAGTGGCCCAGCCTGCACCTGCACGACGCGCAGGACACCCAGTTCGTGCTGCGCGGCCCGTACCTGGACTGGACCGGCTGGAAGTACGTCGAGTTCGCCGTACCGCCGGGCGTGCAGTACCCGGTGCGGGTGCGCCGGTTCTACGTGGCCGAGACCGACCCGGCCGAGCAGTACCGCAGCGAGGTCGTGATCGACGACCTGGTGGCCCGGGTGCCGCCGGACGTGCAGGCGCCGCCCGAGCCGAACCGCACCGACCGGGTGGTGCTGCGCGACGGCACTGTGGACGGGGCGCCCTGGCGCTTCGCGGTGCTCTCCGACGCCCAGTTCGTCGCCGCGAACCCGGACAGCGACCTGGTCGCCCAGGCCCGCCGTACGCTGCGCGAGGTCCGCGCCGCCCGCCCGGACTTCCTCATCATCAACGGCGACTTCGTGGACACCGCCTACCCGGCCGACTTCACGCTGGCCAAGCGCATCCTGGACGAGGAACTGGGCGGTGAGGTGCCGTACCACTACGTGCCCGGCAACCACGAGATCATGGGCGCGCCGATCGACAACTTCCGCAGCGTCTTCGGGGACACCTCGCGCGTCTTCGACCACCGGGGCACCCGTTTCCTCACGCTGAGCACCGCCACCGGCTCGTTGCGCGGCGGCGGGTTCGACCAGGTGGAGCTGCTGCGCCGGACGCTCGACCAGGCCGCCGCCGACCGCTCGGTGGGCTCGGTGGCGGTGTTCTTCCACCACCCGCCGCGCGACCCGAGCCCGGCCGAGGCCAGCCAGCTCGGCGACCGTAAGGAGGCGGCACTGGTCGAGCAGTGGCTGGCCGACTTCCAGCACCGCACCGGCAAGGGCGCGGTCATGGTCAACGGTCACGTCGGCACGTTCCACGCCGACCGGGTGGACGGCGTGCCGTACGTGATCAACGGCAACTCGGGCAAGGATCCGTCCACCCCGGCGGCGCTCGGCGGGTTCACCGGGTGGACCGAGTTCGGGGTGGACCCGGTGACACCGGGGGAGGCCGAGCGGGCCCGTCGTGACCCGCTGGCCGAGGGCCCGGAGTGGGTCGGCGCGGAGATGCACGCGCACGTCGACCGGCTCGCGCTGACCGCACCCGCGCAGGTGTCCCGGCGTACGCCGGCCGACGTCACGGCCACGCTCACCCAGCCCAGCGGCCGGCAGGTGCCGGTGGCCGCGCCGGTCAGCGCGGACTGGTCCGGTTCGCCGAACCTGCACATCGGCGGCACGGCGGGCGTACGCCCGTGGCACGCCGCCCGCTTCGACCCGGCCACCGGCACGCTGACCGCCCTGCGCCCCGGCGCCCAGGTGCAGCTCACGGTGACGGTGAACGGAGTGAAGGCCGAAACCCAGGTGACGACGACCCCGTAACCCCCGGCCTCCACCCCGCCCCAGCCCCGTCGATCATGAAGTTGGCCCGGACAAAAGCGACAGGAAAGACGGTCAAGTTCATGATCGACGGGGTGGGGCCGGCCCGGGGCGTGGAGGGTGGGGGAGTGGGTGGGGTGGGGGTGGGAATGCTGGCGGGTGGGCCGGCGTTGGAGGTGGCGGACCTCCTGTGCCGGGTGGAAGACGCCCGTGGCAGACTGGTCAATCGGCCACCGGTTCCGGTTCACGCCCGAGCCCGTCGTGACGACGGGGAGCACCGACGGCGACCCGGCGACCACCGACGAAAGGACCGAGGCGACATGAAGCCCAACATCCACCCGGAGTACGTGACCACCGAGGTCCGCTGCTCCTGCGGCAACTCTTTCACGACCCGCAGCACCGCCAAGGGCGGCGCCATCAGCGTCGAGACCTGCAGCGCCTGCCACCCGTTCTACACCGGCAAGCAGCGCGTGCTGGACACCGCCGGCCGGGTCGCGAAGTTCCAGCAGAAGTACGCCAAGGTTCAGGCCAAGAAGGCCAAGTAGCTCCGTCGACGACGCCCGTGTCCGGCTCCTGCCGGGCACGGGCGTTCGTCCGTTTGTGCCGGTTCCATCTCCAAGGAGCATCCGCAGCATGAGCAGTGAGCGTCTGGCCGCACTCCTCGACGAGTACGCCGAGCTGGAGCGGCGGCTGGCCGACCCGGCCATCCACGCCGACCAGGGCACCGCCCGGCGGGTCGGCCGCCGGTACGCCGAACTGGTCCCGCTGCACAAGGCGGCCGGCGAGCTGGAGCAGGCCCGCGCCGACCTGGCCGCGGCCCGCGAGCTGGCCGCCGAGGACGCGACGTTCGCCGGTGAGGCGGACGCCATCGCAGCCTCCCTGCCGGCGCTGGAGGAACGGCTCGCGGAACTGCTCATCCCGCGCGACCCGCACGACGCCAAGGACGTGATCGTCGAGATCAAGGCAGGCGAGGGCGGCGAGGAGTCCGCGCTGTTCGCCGGTGACCTGCTGCGGATGTACACCAGGTACGCCGAGCGGCACGGCTGGGTCACCGAGGTGATCGACGCGCAGGACTCCGACCTGGGCGGCGTCAAGGACGTCTCGCTGGCGATCAAGAGCAAGGGCGTGCCGGAGGGCGGCAACGGCGTCTGGTCCCGGCTCAAGTGGGAGGGTGGCGTGCACCGGGTGCAGCGCGTCCCGGTCACCGAGTCGCAGGGCCGCATCCACACCAGCGCCGCCGGTGTGCTGGTGCTGCCCGAGGCGGAGGACGTCGACGTCACGATCGACCCGAACGAGCTGCGCATCGACGTGTTCCGCTCGTCCGGCCCCGGTGGGCAGTCGGTGAACACCACCGACTCGGCGGTCCGGATCACCCACGTGCCGACCGGCATCGTGGTCTCCTGCCAGAACGAGAAGTCGCAGCTGCAGAACCGGGAGCAGGCCATGCGGATCCTGCGCGCCCGGCTGCTCGCCGCCGCCCAGGAGCAGGCGGACGCGGCGGCCTCGGACGCCCGCAAGGCGCAGGTCCGCACCGTGGACCGGTCCGAGCGGATCCGCACCTACAACTTCCCGCAGAACCGGATCACCGACCACCGCATCGGCTACACCGCGTACAACCTGGACCTGGCGCTGGCCGGCGAGCTGGACGGGGTGCTCGACGCGCTGACCGAGGCGGACCGCGCGGCCCGGCTGGCCGGCGAGACGGAGCTGTCCCGCCGCTGACCGCTGGGGTGTTAAGCGGGGGCCCTTCCTCTACCGGAGGCGTTAACAGGGGGCCCTTCCTTACCGCTCAGCTCGCCCGCAGCCGCGCCTTGGCGCGCAGCATCTCCCGGTCGGCCAGCTCGAACGCGGTGCCGAGCGCCTCCCGGACGCTCACCGTGGTGCTGCCGTCCACCTCGGCGAAGCCGATGGTCACCCCGACCGGCGTGCCCGGGACCAGGGACTCCCAGTCCTCGGTGCGGACCGCCGCCTCGATCCGGCGGGCCACCTCGACCGCCTCCGGCATGCCGGTGTCGGGCAGCACCACGACGAACTCGTCGCCGCCGTAGCGGGCCACGAAGTCGCCCCGCCGCATCACCCGGTTGATCACCCCGGCGACCCGTTGCAGCACCAGGTCGCCGGAGTGGTGGCCGTGGCGGGTGTTCACCGCCTTGAACCCGTCGAGGTCGCAGACGCCGATCACCACCCGCTCGCCCCGGGACACCACGGCGCCCAGGTAGCGCTCCAGCCGGCGCCGGTTGGGCAGGCCGGTGAGCGGGTCGGTGAGCGCCTCGCCCTCGTACCGGGCCGCCTCGCGGCGCATCTCCTCGTGGTCGATCCGCGCGGCGATGCCGTCGATGTAGACGTCCCGCAGCCGGTCGCTGCGCCGCGCCGCGAGCCGGAACGCGTGCCGGTCGGCCCGGTGCGCGCCCGCGTGGTCCCCGGCCCGGGCCAGCGCGATGCTGCGCAGCCGGGGCGGCTCGGCCGAGCCGAGCGTCTCGTCGGAGACCCGCAGCGCGTCCAGCCGGGTGACCGCCTCGATCGGGCGGCCGGCCGCCACCGCGAGGCAGACCTGGCCGAGCTGGCGCAGGTCGCGGGCGCGGGCGCTGTCCCCGCCGTGACCGAGCAGCCGGTTCGGGTCGGCGTCCCCGGCGGACTCCACCCGGTCGCCGAGCGCGGCCCGGCGGGCGGCGGCGTAGCCGTACGCGGCGAGGCTGCTCGGGCGCAGGTTGCCGGCCCGCCCGCCGCGCAGGAACCGGGCCAGGTCACCGGCGACGTCGCGCAGCACGCGCAGGCAGCCGTCGCTGTCGCCGTTGTGGTCGAGCGCGACCGCGTTGCGCAGCCGGATGCCGGGCGCGGCGAACGTCTCCTCGGGGATGCCGACGCTGAGCCCGACCTCCCGGGCCCGCTCGATCGCGCCGAGGGCGTGACCGTGGAAGCTCAGGTACGAGTACGCCATCGCCAGGTCGTGCCAGCCCCAGGCGGTGTCCCGGTCGGGGGTGTCGTCGGCGCCGAGCGCGCGGGCGGCCCGGACCAGGTGCATCACGCATCTGTCCAGCGCGCCCTGGTGGTGGGCGGCGAGTGCGGCCAGCGCGTTGAGGTGCCCGTGCAGGTAGGGCTCGGCCAGATCCCGTACGGCGGCGGAGGCGTCCTCGACGGCCCGGGTGAACTCGGCGGTCCGGCCGAGGTTGATCAGCGCGGACAGGCGTTGCACGAGCGCGTCGGCGCGGGCGTACGGGTCGTCCGTGGTGCGGATGACGCGGTCGAGCAGGGCGCACGCCTCCGCGGACCGGCTGGCCTCCTGGAGTGACCGAGCGCGTCGGAGAGCGTCAACCTGGTCCTCGACCTGGTCGAGCCAGCCCACTCGCGACCTCCCTGCGGTGTGCGCCCGGACGCACCCGCTCGTGAGGTGAGCCGCGACGCCTCATGATTATTGCGTGACCGCACTCCCGCAACACCCGTCCGAAGGGACAGAACGCGAACGGCCCTCGCTGGTGATCAACCGGGTGGCGCGTGCGCTCGCCGCGGCGGGCGTCGAGGCGCCCCGCGCCGAGGCCGAGCAACTCGCCGCGTACGTCCTCGACGTGCCGCGGGGCCGGCTGGCGCTCGCCGACGGTTTCACCCCGGCGCAGCGCGACCGCCTCGACGAGCTGGTCGGGCGGCGGGTGACCCGCGAGCCGTTGCAGCACCTGCTCGGCTCGGCCGGTTTCCGCCACCTGGAACTGGCGGTCGGGCCGGGCGTCTTCGTGCCCCGGCCGGAGACCGAACTGCTGGCCGGCTGGGGGATCGAGCGGGCCCGGGAGCACGCCGCGCCGCTCGTGGTCGACCTGTGCAGCGGTTCCGGCGCGATCGCCCTCGCTGTCGCGCAGGAGGTGCCGGCGGCGCGGGTGGTGGCGGTGGAGCGGTCCCCGGCCGCGCTGGCGTGGCTGCGGCGCAACGCGGCGGACCGGGCCGCCGCCGGGGACCGGCCGGTCGAGGTGGTGGCGGCCGACGTGACCGATCCGGACCTGCTGGCCGGCCTGGCCGGGCGGGTCGACGTGCTGCTGTGCAACCCGCCGTACGTGCCGAGGTCGGTGACGGTGCCGCCGGAGGTGGCCGGGCACGACCCGGACGAGGCGGTGTTCGGCGGCGCGGACGGGCTGGACGTGATCCGGCCGGTGGTCGGCCGGGCCGCCGCGTTGCTGCGCCCGGGCGGCGCGATCGGTATCGAGCACGACGACACGCACGCCGCGGCGGTGCCCGCGCTGCTGCGTGGCGACGGCCGCTACGACCGGGTCGAGGAGCACCGGGACCTCGCCGGGCGGCCGCGCTGGGCGAGCGCGTCCCGGCGGGCGGACGGCACCCACGCCGAGCCCGCCCGGGCGTGGCAGACTGACTCCTCGTGATGCTCTACGACTGTCGGTCGCCCGCCGACCGGGACCGCGGCATCGCCGCTGCCATCGAGGCGGTCAAGAACGGGGAACTCGTCGTCCTGCCGACCGACACGGTCTACGGCATCGGGGCCGACGCCTTCACCCCGTACGCGGTGAAGGCCCTGGCGGACACGAAGGGTGGCGCCCGGCAGGCGCCCCCGGTGCTCATCGGTTCCCGGCACACGCTCGACGGCCTGGTCTTCTCGCTGCCCGGCGCGGCCCGCGACCTGGTCGAGGCGTTCTGGCCCGGCGCGTTGACCATCGTCGTGGAGCACTCGCCGAGCCTGGCCTGGGATCTGGGCGACTCCAGCGGCACGGTGGCGGTGCGGATGCCGCTGCACCCGGTCGCGCTGGAGGTGCTGCGGGAGACCGGGCCGATGGCCGTCGCGTCGGCCAACAAGATCGGCCAGCCCGCCGCGCTCACCGCCGAGGAGGCGCGTGACCAGCTCGGCTACGGCGTCCGGGCGTACCTGGAGGCCGGGCCGGCGGTGGACCCGGTGCCGAGCACCATCGTCGACCTGACCGGCGACGTGCCGCGGGTGCTGCGCGAGGGCGCGGTGACGCTGGCGAAGCTGCGCGAGGTCGTGCCGGACATCCTCGACGAGCGGGGGGTCTGAGTGCCGCCCTTCACCGTCCTGCACGTCTGCATGGGCAACATCTGCCGGTCACCGATGGCCGAGCGGCTGCTGCTGCTCGCGGTCCGGGAGCGGCTGGCCCGCCTCGACGTCGACCCGGCCGGGTCGGACGCGCTCGTGCACAGCCACAGCGCCGGCACCGGCGGCTGGCACGCGGGGGAGGAGATGAACCCGCCCGCCGCCCGGCAGGTGATCTCGCGTGGCGGTGACACCGAGGGGTTCGCCGCCCGGCGGCTGCGCTCCGACCTGATCGACGCCGCCGACCTGGTGCTCACCGCCACCGCCGACCAGCAGGAGTACGTGGTGGCGCTGCGGCCGGACGCCGCCGCGCGCACGTTCGTGCTCGGTGAGTTCGGCCGCCTGCTCGGCGCGCTGGACCGGTCCGCCCTGCCGCCGGCCGAGCCGACGCCGGACGCCGTGTACGCCCGCGGCACCGCCCTCGTCGCGGCCGTCGACGCGGCCCGGCAGAACGCCTCCGCGCTGCCCACCGACGATCTCGACGACCCGTGGGGCCGGGGCGACCAGTGCTTCAGCCGGGTCGCCGACGAGATCGAGGAGACCGTGCAGCCGCTGGCTGCCGTCCTGCTCCCCTGATCGCGGTTCATCCTTCCTCGCGAACTTCCTGCGCATTTCGCGGAAGATGGCGGCGAAAGCGGCCATTCCGGTCATTCTGAACGGGTCCGTACGGCCGGCTCCTGCGGGGAGAGCTGATGAACCGGGCCTATCTCGACAAGTTGTTCACCGTTGTGCTCGCCGGCGTGCTCGCCGGACTGGCCCTGGCCGCAGCCGCGCTGCCGGCCGCGCTGGTCTTCGGGCTGGGCGTGAAGAACCTGATGCCGTACACCGCGTTGCCGGAGGCGCTCAAGACACCGCAGCCGGCACAGCGGTCCAACCTGTATGCGAACGACGGGCGGACGCTCATCACCTCGTTCTACGTCGAGGACCGGGTGGACGTGCCGGTCGGCGAGGTGGCACCGGTGATGCGCGACGCCATCGTGGCCGCCGAGGACGTGCGCTTCTACGAGCACCACGGCGTCGACGTGCGCGGCGTGGCGCGGGCGTTCACGGCCAACCGTCGCGAGGGCACCCGCCAGGGCGCCTCCACGCTGACCATGCAGTACGTGCGCAACGCGCTCGCCGGTGACACCCGGCTGACCGAGGAGCAGCGCGCCGCCGCCACCGAGATCACCGTCGGGCGCAAGATCCGCGAGATGCGGTACGCGCTGACGCTGGAACGGCAGGTCAGCAAGGACGAGATCCTCGGGCGCTACCTGAACATCGCGTACTTCGGCGCCGGGGCGTACGGCATCGCCGCGGCCAGCAAGCGCTACTTCTCCACCACCCCGGAGCGGCTCACGCTGGCCCAGGCCGCGCTGCTCGCCGGGCTGGTCCGGTCCCCGGCCGACGACCCGATCAACGGCGACGCGGAAGCGGCCCGGCAACGGCGGGCGTACGTGCTGGACCGGATGGTGGAGACGGGCCGGGTGAGCGCGGCCGACGCCGAGGCGGCGAAGGCCACCGAGCTGGCCCTCAAGCCGAACACCACGCCGAACGACTGCGCGGCGGTGCCCGCCGACCACAACGACTGGGGCTTCTTCTGCGACTGGTTCACCCAGTGGTGGAACGCCCAGCCGGCGTTCGGCGAGAACGTGGACGAGCGGCAGCGGACGCTGCGCCGGGGCGGCTGGAAGATCGTGTCCTCACTCGATCCGGACGTGCAGGCCAAGGCGAGCGAGCAGGTGCGGGCGATCTACCCGGAGACGATCGCGCGGGCGGCGCCGACCGCCGTGGTGCAGCCGGGCACCGGCCGGGTGCTGGCCATGGCGGTGAACCGCACCTACGGCACGGCCGCCAACCCGGACGGGCAGCAGAACTACCCGAACACGGTCAACCAGCTCGTGGCCGGCGGTGGCGGCATCACCGGCTACCAGGCAGGCTCCACGTTCAAGCTGTTCGCGCTGCTGGCCGCGCTGGAGTCGGGTCTGCCGCTGGACACCGAGTTCGACGCGCCGCGCGTCTACGTGACGCAGTACCCGGTCGGCGCCGGCCCGGCGAGCTGCGGCGGCCGGTGGTGCCCGGAGAACGCCAACACGTACTGGATGGACGGCGACCGGGACATGTGGGACGCGTTCGGCCGGTCGGTGAACACGTACTTCGCCTGGCTGACCGAGCGGGTCGGCGCGGACCGGGTGGTCGAGATGGCCCAGCGGCTGGGCATCGTGTTCCGCGCCCCGGCCGACGCCCGGATGGCCCGCGAGGGCGCCAAGAGCTGGGGACCGTTCACGCTCGGCGTCTCCGCCACCACGCCGCTGGACCTGGCCGGCGCGTACGCCGCGGTGGCCGCCGAGGGCACCTGGTGCCGGCCCACGCCGGTCACCTCGATCACCGACCCGGGCGGCCGGGCGGTGCCCGCCGGGAACACCGACTGCCGGCAGGTGCTCGACACCGAGGTCGCCCGCGCGGCGGCCGACGCCAGCCGCTGCCCGGTCGGCGACCAGTCGATGTACCGGCGCTGCGACGGCGGCACGGCCGAGGAACTGGCCCCTGGCCTGCGCCGGCCGGTGGCGGGCAAGACCGGCAGCTCGGAGCGGAACGCCACCGAGACGGTCGTCGCGTTCACCCCGCAGCTCTCCGTGGCGACGATCGCGGCGAACCCGGACGACCCCCGGGACGCGGTCGGCGGCGGCGTGCAGAAGCGGCAGATCGCCGCCGTGGGCCGCATCCTCGCGTGGTCGCTGCGCGACGAGCCGGTACGGGACTTCGTCCCGCCCGGCCAGGCGGTGGCCTTCCAGCACACCAGCCCGCGCACCGGCAACTGACCCCACCGCCCACCGCCCACCGCCCACCGCCCACCACGCCCCGCCCCGCCCCGCCCCGCCGATCTTGCACTTTTCGCCCCGGCAGAAGGTTCGTAACGGACGCGGGCGGGGCCGTAAGTGCAAGATCGCGGGAGCGGGGAGCGGGGAGCGGGGAGCGGGGAGCGGGGAGCGGGGCAGCCGGGTCAGCGTGGGTGTTCGGCGCCCCGGGCGATGTTGCGGGCCATGCCGCCGAAGACGACGGCGTGGAACGGGGCCACCGAGGCCCAGTAGAGGTGGCCGGGCAGGCCGCGCGGGAGGAACACGGCACGCTGGACGTACCTGCTGCGGCCGTCCCCGTCCGGCTCGGCGCGCATCTCCAGCCAGGCCCGCCCGGGCAGCCGCATCTCGGCGCGCAGCCGCAGCAGCTCACCCGGCACGATCTCCTCGACCCGCCAGAAGTCCAGCGCCTCGCCCACCTGGAGCCGGTGCGGGTCGCGCCGGCCCCGGCGCAGCCCGACGCCGCCGACCAGCCGGTCCATCCAGCCGCGCACCGACCAGGCCAGCGGGAACGAGTACCAGCCGTGCTCGCCGCCGACGCCCTCGATGACCCGCCACAGCGCCGACGGCGGCGCGTCCACCGTCCGCTCCCGCAGATCGGTGTACGCGGTGCCGCCGGACCAGTGCGGGTCCGACGGCAGCGGCTCGGCGGGCGCGTCCGGCCCGCTCGCGTTCGACCAGCGCGTCTCCACCTCCGCGTCCCGCACCTTCGTCAGCGCCAGCGCGACCGCCTGGTCGAAGCCGATCAGCCCGTCCGGCGGGTCCGGCACGTACCGGGCGATGTCGTGCTCGTGCGCCACCGCCTCGTGCACCAGGCTCTCCACGAGCGGCCGGGCGATCGCGTTCGGCACCGGCGTGATCAGGCCGACCCAGTGCGAGGAGAGCGACGGGGTGAGCGGGCGTACCGGCAGGATGAGCCGGCGCCGCAGCCCGGCCACCCGGGCGTAGCGCTGCATCATCTGCGCGAAGGTCAGCACGTCCGGACCGCCGATGTCGAAGGCCCGGTTCACGTCGGCCGGCAGGTGGGCGCAGCCGGCCAGGTAGCGCAGCACGTCCCGGACCGCGATCGGCTGGATGCGGTTGCGCACCCAGCGCGGGGTGACCATCGCCGGGAGCCGCTCGGTCAGGTAGCGCAGCATCTCGAACGAGGCCGAGCCGGACCCGATGATCACGGCGGCGCGCAGCACCGCCGTGGGCACGCCGCTGTCCAGCAGGATCCGCGCGACCTCCGCCCGGGACCGCAGGTGGGCCGAGGGGAGGCCCTCGCGCTCCGCCGGCTCCGGCCCGCCGAGATAAACGATCCGGCGTACGCCCGCGGCGCGCGCCGCCTCGGCGAAGTTCGTCGCCGCCTCCCGGTCGGCCGCCTCGAACCCGCGCTGTCCCAGCGAGTGGACGAGGTAGTACGCCACCTCCACGCCCTCGAACGCGGCCGGCAGCGTCTCCGGCCGGCGCAGGTCACCCTCGACGATCTCCGCCTCGGCCGCCCACGGCACGTCCCGCAGCCGCCCGGCGGTCCGGGCCAGGCAGCGTACGGTGTGCCCCTCGGTCAGCAGCCGGGGCGCGAGGCGTCCGCCGATGTAGCCGGTAGCGCCGGTGACGAGGCATCTCACGGTCTCCAGTGTGCGGCTCCGTAGACTCCTTCGCTGTGGAGAACGCGAGGGACACCTTCTGGGGACCGGACTTCCAGCAGCTCAGCACCGTCGACCCGGAGATCGCCGAGGTGGTGCTGGGTGAGCTGGACCGGCTGCGCGGCGGCCTGCAGTTGATCGCCAGCGAGAACCTGACCTCGCCCGCGGTGCTCGCCGCGCTGGGCTCCACGCTCACCAACAAGTACGCCGAGGGGTACCCGGGGCGGCGCTACTACGGCGGCTGCGCCGAGGTGGACCGGGCCGAGGAACTCGCGGTGTCCCGGGCGAAGGAGCTGTTCGGCGCCGAGCACGCGAACGTGCAGCCGCACTCCGGGGCGAGCGCCAACCTGGCCGCGTACGCCGCCCTGGTGCAGCCGGGCGACACGGTGCTGGCGATGGACCTGCCGCACGGCGGCCACCTGACCCACGGCAGCCGGGTGAACTTCTCCGGCAAGTGGTTCCACCCGGTCGGCTACACCGTCCGGCGGGACACCGGGACGATCGACTACGACGAGGTACGCGACCTGGCCCGCGCGCACCGGCCGAAGATGATCATCTGCGGCGCGACGGCGTACCCGCGCCTGATCGACTTCGCCCGCTTCCGGGAGATCGCCGACGAGGTCGACGCGTACCTGATGGTGGACGCCGCGCACTTCATCGGCCTGGTGGCCGGCGGCGCGATCCCGTCCCCGGTGCCGTACGCCGACGTGGTCACCGCGACCACCCACAAGGTGCTGCGCGGCCCGCGCGGCGGCATGATCCTCTCCCGGGAGCCGCTGGCGGCCCGGATCGACAAGGCGGTCTTCCCGTTCACCCAGGGCGGCCCGCTGATGCACGCCGTCGCCGCCAAGGCGGTCGCGCTGCGCGAGGCCGCGCAGCCGGAGTTCCGCACGTACGCCGCCCAGGTGGTCACCAACGCCCGCGCGCTCGCCGACGGGCTGGCCGCGGAGGGGCTGCCGCCGGTCTCCGGCGGCACCGACACCCACCTGGCCCTGCTCGACCTGCGCGAGACCGGCGTGACCGGCGCCCAGGCCGAGGCCCGCTGCGACGCCGCCGGCATCACGCTCAACAAGAACGCGATCCCGTACGACCCGCAGCCGCCCTCGGTCGCCTCCGGCATCCGGGTGGGCTCGCCGAGCGTCACCACCCAGGGCATGCGCGAGGGGGAGATGCGCCGGATCGCCACGCTGATCGGGCGGGCGGTGCGGACCGATCCGGAGTCCCCCGGTGGCGGCGACGAGCTGGCCCGGATCGCCGCCGACGTGACCGAGCTGGTCACCGAGTTCCCGGCGTACCCCCGTGGCTGAGCCCGGGACGCACGCGGCGGAGGCGGCCGCGGACCGCGGCTGGCGACTGCGCCACCTGCCGGTGCTGCTGGCGGCGGTCGCGGTGCTCGCCGCTGCCGCGGCGGTGGCCGGCGGGGTGTGGCGTGGCGCGGACGGCGCGCTCGGCGCGGCGGCCGGGGTGGCCGTCACGGCTGCCAGCTACACGCTCACCACAGTGGTCCTGGCCTGGGCGGACTCGAAGGATCCGCAGCTCGTGCTGCCGTTCGGGCTGGGCCTCTACGTCGCCAAGATCACCGCGCTCGGCGGGGTGATGGTGCTGGTGGCCTCGACCGGCTGGCCGGGACTGATCCCGTTCTGTTTCGGCATCGCCGCGGGCGTGGTGGTCTGGACCGGCGTGCACGTCTGGTGGCTCACGACCGTCCATGCCCGACGGATGCTGCGCTGAGCCGTCCCACCCTTCGGGCGACGCGTGGTTCTGTCCGCGATCGGTCATTCTCTCAGTGGCGGGGGAGGAGTACCGTTCCTCCAGACGACTTCGCCCGCCCGTGTCCCACACAACCAGGTTGTGCGGGGGGTGAGGCACAACCTCTTCTGCTCGACTGATATCGTTCGCCCCGTCATGGCCGGTGACCAGAAACCCCCCAACACTGGCGGCTCGGGCGACGTTCCGTCCGGTGCCGGTCAGGGTTGGACCGCGCTCTCATACCTCATCGGGGGCATGCTCGTCTGGGGTTTCATCGGCTGGCTGGTCGACCGTTGGCTCGACACCGGCGGCATCGCCACCGGTATCGGGGTCGTGCTCGGCATGGCCGGGGGGATCATCCTGGTCGTCCGCCGACTTGGCACGCCTACTTAGGAAGGGACGCGGTGTTCGGACAGGCGAACGTCCTGGCTCAGGGCCAGGCGGAATTCCCACCGAGCGTGGGGGACTTCTACCTGCCCAGCATCCTGCCCTGGGGTGCGGAGAACTCGTACTGGTTCACCAAGATCACGGCGATGGTGTGGATCGCCGTCGGCGTGCTGATCATCTTCTTCCTGGCCACGTACCGGAAGCCGCAGCTGGTCCCCACCAAGAAGCAGTGGCTGGCCGAGTCGATCTACGGCTTCGTGCGCAACAACATCGCCGTGGACATGATCGGTCACGCGGGAGTGCGGTTCGCGCCGTACTTCACCACGCTCTTCTGCTTCGTTCTGCTGACGAACTTCTTCGCGATCGTGCCGTTCTTCCAGATCTCGCCGAACTCGCACATCGCGTTCCCGGCCATCCTCGCCGTGATCAGCTACGTGCTGTTCAACTGGGTCGGCATCCGGCACCACGGCTTCGTGAAGTACTTCAAGAACTCTCTGGTCCCGCCGGCGCCCTGGTACATCCTGCCGCTGCTGATCCCGATCGAGTTCTTCTCGACGTTCCTGGTCCGGCCGTTCTCACTGGCCGTCCGTCTCTTCGCGAACATGTTCGCCGGCCACATGCTCCTGCTGGTCTTCACGCTCGGCGGGTTCGCCATGCTCAGCGCGAACGCCTGGCTGGCGCCGGTCTCGGTGCTGTCCTGGACGATGACGATCGCGCTGACCTTCCTCGAGTTCCTGGTGATCTGTCTGCAGGCGTACGTCTTCACGGTGCTGACCGCCAGCTACGTGCAGGGCGCCCTCGCCGACGAGCACTGATCCGATCTTTCGCACCAACCGTTGTCGTCCCGCGTGACCGTCACGCGTGATAACCAGGAGGAACCAACCAATGGACATCTACGCCGCGGTAGAGGGCAGCACCGCCGCCATCGGCTACGGTCTCGCGGCCATCGGCCCGGGCATCGGCGTGGGCCTGGTCTTCTCGGCCTACATCCAGTCGACCGCCCGCCAGCCGGAGTCGTCCCGGATGACCCTTCCGTACGTCTGGATCGGCTTCGCCGTCATCGAGGCGCTGGCGCTGCTGGGCATCGCCTTCGGCTTCATCTGGGCCGGCTGAACCAGCCCCTTTGACCGGGAGGTTTTCCCATGTACTTCCTCGCCGCTGAGGGTGGTGAGACGACCCACAACCCGATCATCCCGCTCTGGCAGGAGATCGTGGTCGGCCTGGTCGCCTTCGGTGTCCTCTGCTTCGTGCTGATGAAGTTCGTCTTCCCGCGCATGGAGCAGACGTTCCAGGCCCGGGTGGACGCGATCGAGGGCGGCATCAAGCGCGCCGAGGCCGCGCAGGCCGAGGCGAACCAGCTGCTCGAGCAGTACCGGGCCCAGCTCGCGGAAGCGCGTACCGACGCCGCCAAGATCCGTGACGACGCCCGTGCCGACGCCGAGGGCATCCGCCAGGACATCCTCGCCAAGGCGCGCGAGGAGTCCGACCGGATCATCGCCGCCGGCAAGGAGCAGCTCGCCGCGGAGCGGGCCACCATCGTGCGTGAGCTGCGCACCGAGGTCGGCACCATCGCGGTGGACCTGGCCAGCAAGATCGTCGGTGAGTCGCTCGCCGACGAGGCGCGTCGCAAGGGCACCGTCGACCGGTTCCTGAGCGGTCTCGAGAGCACGGGGGCCCGCTGATGCAGGCCGCCAGCCGGGAGTCGTACTCCGCCGGGGCCGAGCGCCTCGACGCGTACGCCCGCGGCGCGGAGCCGTCGGCGGTGGCCTCCACCGCCGACGACATCCTCTCCGTCGCCGCCCTGCTGCGGCGGGAGCCGCGGCTGCGCCGGGCGCTGTCCGACCCGGCGCGCTCGGGTGAGGACCGCACCGCTCTGCTCACCGGGATCCTGAGCGGCAAGGTCGGCGCGGACGCGCTCGACCTGCTCACCGTGCTGGTCTCCGGTCGCTGGTCGGCCCCGTCGGAGCTGCTCGACGGCGTCGAGCGGCTCGGCGTGGAGGCGCTCCTGGCGAGCGCCGACTCGACCGGCGAGCTGGGCGAGGTCGAGGACGAGCTGTTCCGCTTCGGGCAGGTCGTCTCCGGCTCCGGCGAGCTGTCCAACGCGCTCTCCGACCCGATGGCCTCGGTGCAGCGGCGGGCCGAACTGGCCCAGCAGCTGCTCGCCGGCAAGGCCCGGCCGGTCACCGTCCGCCTCGTCGAGGCCGCGCTCGCCGGCTTCGGGGGACGCTCCTTCACCGGTGCGCTCACCCGGCTGGTCGAACTGGCCGCCGACCGGCGGGACCGTCAGGTCGCTTACGTGACAGTGGCGGCTCCGCTGAACGACGAGGAGGAGCGACGCCTCGGTGCCCGCCTCTCCCAGATGTACGGTCGGGAGGTGTCCGTCAAGCAGACGGTCGACCCCGACGTGCTCGGCGGAGTGCGCGTACGGGTCGGATCCGACCTGTACGACGGGACCGTCCTGCGCCGCCTCAACGAGACCCGCAACGCGCTCGCGAAGCGCTGACCAGCGTCTTAGCAGCCCTGATTCGACGCCATCGGACCGGTCGGTACTAGGTATCCCGGGCCCCTGATACTTAAGGAAGCAGAGGATGGCCGAGCTGACCATCTCGACGGAGGAGATCCGCGGCGCCCTGGAGCGCTACGTCTCCTCCTACACGGCCGACGTCTCCCGCGAGGAGGTCGGCACCGTCGCCGACGCCGGTGACGGCATCGCCCACGTCGAGGGTCTCCCCTCGACCATGACCAACGAGCTCCTGGAGTTCGAGGACGGCACGCTCGGCGTGGCGCTGAACCTCGACGTCCGGGAGATCGGTGTCGTCGTCCTCGGTGACTTCGGCGGGATCGAAGAGGGTCAGCGCGTCAAGCGCACCGGCCGGGTGCTCTCCGTGCCGGTCGGCGACGCCTTCCTCGGCCGCGTGGTCAACGCGCTGGGCGAGCCGATCGACGGCCTCGGCGACATCGCCAACGAGGGCTACCGCGAGCTGGAGCTCCAGGCCCCGAACGTGATGGCCCGCAAGTCGGTCGACGAGCCCCTCCAGACGGGCATCAAGGCCGTCGACGCGATGACCCCGATCGGCCGCGGCCAGCGCCAGCTGATCATCGGTGACCGCAAGACCGGCAAGACCACCGTCGCGCTGGACACCATCCTCAACCAGCGTGAGAACTGGCGCTCCGGCGACCCGAAGAAGCAGGTCCGCTGCATCTACGTCGCGATCGGCCAGAAGGCCTCCACCATCGCCTCCATCAAGGGGACGCTGGAGGAGGCGGGCGCGATGGAGTACACCACCATCGTCGCCTCCCCGGCCTCCGACCCGGCCGGCTTCAAGTACCTCGCCCCCTACACCGGCTCGTCCATCGGGCAGCACTGGATGTACGGCGGCAAGCACGTCCTGATCGTCTTCGACGACCTGAGCAAGCAGGCCGAGGCGTACCGCGCCGTGTCGCTGCTGCTGCGCCGCCCGCCGGGCCGCGAGGCCTACCCGGGTGACGTCTTCTACCTGCACTCGCGTCTGCTGGAGCGCTGCGCCAAGCTCTCCGACGAGCTGGGCGGCGGCTCGATGACCGGTCTGCCGATCATCGAGACGAAGGCGAACGACATCTCGGCGTTCATCCCGACCAACGTCATCTCCATCACCGACGGCCAGATCTTCCTCGAGACCGACCTGTTCAACCAGGGCGTCCGGCCGGCCATCAACGTCGGCACCTCGGTCTCCCGGGTCGGTGGCGCCGCGCAGGTGAAGCCGATGAAGAAGGTCGCCGGCTCGCTGCGGCTGAACCTGGCCCAGTTCCGCGAGCTGGAGGCGTTCGCCGCCTTCGCCTCCGACCTGGACCGGGCCTCCCGGGCCCAGCTGGACCGCGGTTCCCGCCTGGTCGAGCTGCTCAAGCAGCCGAACTACTCGCCGTACCCGGTGCAGGAGCAGGTCGTCTCCGTCTGGGCCGGCACCGAGGGCAAGCTGGACGACGTCCCGGTCGGCGAGGTCCGCCGCTTCGAGTCCGAGTTCCTCCAGTACCTCCGGCACAAGCACGAGGGCGTCCTGGCCGGGATCGCGGACAACAAGTGGGACGACGAGATCATCTCCTCGCTCGACTCCGCGATCGCCGAGTTCAAGCAGGTCTTCCTGGGCAAGGAGGACGAGGTCCGGGTCAACGACGCGCCGGCGAAGCCGCTGGAGGGCGAGGAGACCCGCGAGACGGTGACCCGCTTCCGCGACGGCACCACCGACCGCCCGGCCGAGAGCTGATCCGATGGCCGCCCAGGTACGCGTTCTCCGGCAGCGGATCCGTTCCGCCAAGGGGATGAAGAAGATCACCAAGGCGATGGAGCTCGTCGCGACGAGCCGCATCGCCAAGGCCCAGGCCAAGGTGGCGGCGTCGCTGCCGTACGCCGAGGCGATCACCGGCGTGCTGACGGCGCTGGCCTCGAACGCGCGGATCGACCACCCGCTGCTCACCGCGCGCGAGCAGGTGCGGCGGGCGGGCGTCCTGCTGGTCACCTCGGACCGGGGCCTGGCCGGTGGTTACAGCTCGAACGCGATCCGGACCGCCGAGTCGCTGATCGCCCGCCTGCGTGCCGACGGCAAGGAGCCCGTGCTCTACGTCATCGGCCGCAAGGGCGTGGCGTTCTACCGGTTCCGCAACCGGCAGATCGCCGCCAGCTGGACGGGCTTCTCCGAGCAGCCGTCGTTCGAGGACGCCCGCGAGGTCGGTGAGACGCTGATCAAGGCGTTCACCGCCGGCGCGGACGACACCGACAACGACGCCGGTGCCGACGGGATCCTCGGCGTGGACGAACTGCACATCGTCTACACCGAGTTCAAGTCCCTGATGACGCAGAACCCGGTGACCCGGATCGTCGGTCCGATGCAGGTCGAGGACCGGCCCCGGTCCGAGGGCCTGCTGCCGGCGTACGAGTTCGAGCCGGAGCCGGAGTCGCTGCTCGACGCCCTGCTGCCGAAGTACATCAACACGCGGATCTACGCGGCGTTGCTGGAGTCGGCGGCCAGTGAGTCGGCCGCCCGTCGGCGGGCGATGAAGAGCGCCACCGACAACGCCGAAGAGATGATCGAGAAGTACACGCGTGAGATGAACTCGGCCCGTCAGGCCGGCATCACCCAGGAGATCAGTGAGATCGTCGGCGGCGCGAACGCGCTGGCCGCGTCGGGAAGTGAAGTGTGATGACTGTATCCGCAGTTGAGACCAAGACGGCCACGGGTCGCGTGGTCCGGGTCATCGGCCCGGTCGTCGACGCCGAGTTCCCGCGCGACGGCATGCCGGACCTGTTCAACGCCCTGCACGTCGACGTGACGCTCTCCGGCGGCGAGAAGACGCTGACCCTGGAGGTCGCCCAGCACCTGGGTGACAACCTGGTCCGCGCCATCTCGATGCAGCCGACCGACGGCCTGGTCCGCGGCACCGAGGTGCGCGACACCGGCGCGCCGATCAGCGTGCCGGTGGGCGACGCGGTCAAGGGCCACGTGTTCAACGCGATCGGCGAGTGCCTCAACCTCACCGAGGGCGAGACCATCCAGGCCGACGACCGGTGGGGCATCCACCGCAAGGCCCCGGCCTTCGCCGACCTGGAGCCGAAGACCGAGATGCTGGAGACCGGCATCAAGGTCATCGACCTGCTCGCCCCGTACGTCAAGGGCGGCAAGATCGGCCTGTTCGGCGGCGCGGGCGTGGGCAAGACGGTGCTCATCCAGGAGATGATCACCCGTGTGGCCCGGAACTTCGGTGGTACCTCGGTCTTCGCCGGCGTGGGTGAGCGCACCCGCGAGGGCAACGACCTCATCGCCGAGATGACCGAGTCGGGCGTCATCGACAAGACCGCGCTGGTCTACGGCCAGATGGACGAGCCGCCGGGCACCCGCCTGCGGGTCGCGCTGTCGGCCCTGACCATGGCGGAGTACTTCCGTGACGTGAAGAAGCAGGAGGTGCTGCTCTTCATCGACAACATCTTCCGCTTCACCCAGGCCGGTTCCGAGGTGTCCACGCTGCTCGGCCGTATGCCGAGCGCCGTGGGTTACCAGCCGACCCTGGCCGACGAGATGGGCGAGCTCCAGGAGCGGATCACCTCCGTCCGGGGCCAGGCCATCACCTCGATGCAGGCGATCTACGTGCCCGCCGACGACTACACCGACCCGGCGCCGGCCACCACGTTCGCCCACCTCGACGCGACCACCAACCTGGAGCGGTCGATCTCCGACAAGGGCATCTACCCGGCCGTTGACCCGCTGGCGTCCTCGTCCCGGATCCTCGCCCCGGAGTTCGTCGGCGAGGAGCACTTCGCCGTCGCCACCGAGGTGAAGCGGATCCTGCAGCGCTACAAGGACCTGCAGGACATCATCGCCATCCTCGGTATCGAGGAGCTCTCCGAGGAGGACAAGCTCACCGTCGGCCGCGCCCGCCGGATCGAGCGGTTCCTCTCGCAGAACACGTACGCGGCGGAGCAGTTCACCGGCGTGCCCGGCTCGACGGTCCCGATCGCCGAGACCATCGACGCCTTCCGCCGGATCAGCGAGGGGGAGTTCGACCACTTCCCGGAGCAGGCGTTCTTCATGTGCGGCGGCCTGGACGACCTGCGGGCCAAGGCCAAGGAGCTGATGGGCGAGGAGGGCTGAGAGCCCGCTCACACTCACGAGGGCCGTCCCGGCGAAAGCCGGGGCGGCCCTCGGCCTTTTCGGGCCCCTGCACTACCAGATGCCCGGTTCTCCGGCAAGCAGTTCGCCGAATCGCGCGGTACCGTTCCTGACACGACTTCACATCCTGGCCGTTGATCTCTGCAACCAAACGGACCCCCGCGCCCGTCTCCTACCCGTGGGCGCGACGATTGGAGATGCTCGTGGGTGGTAAGGGCGGCGCGGATCGCGGCAAGCGGTCCATGTGGCGCGGCGTGCCCCGGTGGGCCCGCGTCTGCACGATCCTGGGCATCGTCATGGTGGTGCTCAGCGGCTCCGTGCTGATCGGCTCCCGCGCCCTCGTCGCCCGCTACGAGGGATCGGTCGGCAAGGCCGACCTCTTCGGTGACCAGGCCGCCGGCGCCAACGAGAAGAAGAGCGACATCAAGGGCCCGCTCAACATCCTGCTCGTCGGCGTGGACCCCCGGACCGCGACCGCCCGTCCGCTCGCCGACTCGATCATGGTCCTGCACGTGCCCGCCACCATGGACCGCGGCTACCTCTTCTCGCTGCCGCGTGACCTGCGGGTGGACATCCCGGAGTTCCCCAAGGCCGACTACTCGGGCGCCAACGACCGGCTCAACGCGGCCATGTCGCACGGCAGCAACGTGCCCGGGCAGAACCCCAGCACCGCGCAGGGCTTCGAGCTGCTCGCCAAGACCGTGCAGGAGGTCACCGGCATCAAGCGCTTCGACGCCGGGGCGATCATCAACTTCAGCGGCTTCAAGAAGATCGTCGACGCCATGGGTGGCGTCGACATGTACATCGAGCGGGAGGTGCGCTCCGAGCACCTCCAGCCGGACGGCACGCCGCGCCAGCTCAAGCCCGGCGGCGGGGGCTACCTCGGTCCGCAGGCGGTGTACGAGAAGGGCAACGCCCACCTCAAGGGCTGGCAGGCGCTGGACTACGTCCGGCAGCGCTACCCGAAGAACGGCGTGCCGGACGCCGACTACGGCCGGCAGCGGCACCAGCAGCAGTTCGTCAAGGCGATGGTGAGCCAGGCGTTCAGCGCCGACGTGGTGGCCAACCCGGTCAAGCTGGACCGGGTGCTGCGCGCGGCCGGCAAGTCGCTGGTGTTCAACGGCCGCGGCAACAGCGTGGTCGACTTCGGCCTGGCGCTGAAGGACATCCGCCCCGAGGCGATCGAGACGATCAAGCTGCCGGGCGGCCCGATCGGCAGCGGCAGCAACTACCGGGGCGAGCAACTGCTCGAGCCGGCGGAGGACTTCTTCACCGCCCTGCGTACCGAACAGCTCGACGCGTTCCTGCTGGAGCACCCCGACTTCAAGCAGAAGACCAAGTAGCCTAAGCGGGTGCGGGGCCGTGGTGGTCCGGCTCTCACCACCCGCGTTGGGTGGGCTGCGGGGTCGCGACTAGACTTTCGGCAATCCGCCGCCGCAGCAAGGAGACAGCGTGGCACAGCAGCTTCACGTCGAGCTCGTAGCCGTCGAGGAGAAGGTCTGGACCGGCGAGGCCGAGATGGTCGTCGCCCGGACGACCGAGGGTGAGCTCGGTGTGCTGCCGGGGCACGCACCGCTGCTCGGCCAGCTCGCCGAACCCAGCCAGGTACGCATCAAGCAGGCCGGTGGCCAGCAGGTCGCGTACGACGTGGCCGGCGGCTTCCTGTCGGTGACCGGTGAGGGCGTCACGGTCCTCGCCGAGAGCGCAACCCCCGCCACCCCGGCCCGCTGAGCCGACCCGCCGATGGAGATCGTCGAAGGGATCGGAATCGGCGTCGCGATCGTCGTCGTCGCGCTTCTGATCCTCTTCATCCGGCGGGCCCTGTTCACGCGTAGCGGTGGCATCATCCGGCTGAGCGTCCGGGTCAACACGATCCTCGACGGTCGTGGCTGGTCACCCGGGTTCGGTCGCTTCGTGGGCGACGAACTCCGCTGGTACCGCATGTTCAGCTTCGCGCTGCGCCCCAAGCGGGTGCTCTCCCGCAAGGGGCTGGCGGTCGAGCGCCGCCGGCTGCCCGAGGGGCAGGAGCGCATGTCCATGCCCGCCGAGTGGGTGATCCTGCGCTGTACCAGCCACCACGCGCCGATCGAGATCGCCATGGCGCGATCCACTGTGACCGGATTCCTGTCCTGGCTCGAGGCCGCCCCACCCGGGGCGGTCTCGCCGCGTCTGGCCTCCCAGGACTGGCCCGCCGCCTGACCCCACCCTCCCCTCCGCCCCTCCACGGTTCGCGGGGGCCGTGCTGGGGCGCCTCCGCTGACGCCGATCTTGAAGTTGTGGCGCCAGGAAATGCCCGGCTCGCGCCGTCTCGCGAGACACCACAACTCCAAGATCGCCGCAGCCCTCCCCGGCGTCGCTCGCGATCTTGCACTTGAGGCCCCGGCAAACCTCGCGAACCGAACGCCGGTCGGGCTCGAACTGCAAGATCGCGCGGCCAGTCGTGCGAGCGCCCGGCGGCGTCGTGCTGCCGCACCGAGCCAGCCCCGCTCGGGCCGACCTCGCTCGGGCCGACCTCGCTCGGGCCGACCTCGCTCGGGCCGACCTCGCTCGGGCCGACCTCGCTCGGGTCGGCCCCCCTCTCGGGCCAGCCCCGCCCTGCGTCAGTCCCGCCCGGGCCAGCTCTGACCGGCCAGCCCCACCCGGGTCGGGTTGATCATGAACTTGGCGGCATCTGGTGTCCGGTTTGTCGCCGCTAACCTCATGATCGACGGCCCGGGGGGGGGCGGGTGGTGGTGCCATCCGTGCACGCGAGCCCGCCCCACGCGCCCTCCGCCGCCTCGGCGACCTCGCCAGCCGTAGATCTTGGTACGAAACGGCCCCCATAGGGGCTGTCATGTCCCGGGACATGTGTCAACGGGAAGTCCCGATAGATGTGTCAGGGGTTGTGGATCGTGGGGGTGGGGGTGAGGGGGATGTAGTTCTTGAGCCACTGCGCGGTCATGTGCAGGTGGCCGTTGCTCTGCGAGACCATGCCCGGCAGCACATACCACCCGACCCAAGATCCCTACCACGTGACACATGTATCGGGACTTCAACGCTGACAGATGTCATGGGACTGAACAGCCCCCATAGGGGCCCTTTCCTGCCAAGATCTACGGCTGTTCCTGGAATGCGGACATGCGTCTCAATTGATGGGAGACGGCACTGGTGGGAGGGCTCCGAGGTGCTCTGGGGTGCGGGAGGTCGGGAGGTCGGGAGTGCCGGGCAGCATTGCCGGTTCGGCGTGTGGGTGTGGTGCCGGTCCGGGCGTGTGGGTGGGGGTGTCCGGTTCGGGGGTGGTGGGCGGCACTCTGACGGCGGAATCGTGTGCGGGTGCCGGGCGTTGTAGACGGGTGAACGACCGAGCACCGGCCCTGCCCCTGATGGGCCGCACGGCCTGCGGGAACAGACGAGGCCGGCTGGTCGTTGACGATGGTTCCGGCGACGTGAGCCGGCCCGGGAATGACGCCGGGTCGCGGGTCGTTGGACATGCTTCCTGGCGCCGCGCAGAGGCACCCCCTGTGCCCCGCGAGCTGCCGGGATCCCCCAAGACTTTTCTTGAGCGCCTGACGGTGCCCACGCCTCCCGTCCCCCGGCGGGGTGTGTCGACCCCCGAATGGAGCACTTGTGATGAACACGATTCTGCGGAAGAGCGTTCTGGGTATTGCTGGTCTGGCTTTCACCGGTGGTGTGTTCGCCGGTCCGGTCGCCGCCCACGCGGCCGACACCACCATCCACGCGGCCAAGCCGGTGAGTGTGAGCGTGCAGGGTGACAAGCTGATCCCGCACGGTGTGCAGGGTGAGCAGTCGCGGATCGACCTGAACGACGAGCAGACCGCGAATGTGAAGGCGATCATCGCGGCGACGAAGAAGGCCGGCATGGACGAACGCGCCGCCGTCGTCTCCATCGCCACCGCGTTGCAGGAGTCGAAGCTGGAGAACCTCGGCCACCTCGGTGACCGTAACGACCACGACTCGCAGGGCCTGTTCCAGCAGCGCCCCTCCAGTGGTTGGGGCACGGTGGAGCAGATCACCGACCCCGAGTACTCCACCACCGCCTTCCTGAAGGGTCTGAAGCAGGTCGACGGCTGGCAGGACATGCCCCTGACCAAGGCCGCCCAGACCGTCCAGGTCAGTGCTTACCCGGACCACTACGCCCAGTGGGAGCAGCAGGCCGCCGACCTGGTGGCCGAGCACTGGAACAAGTAAGAGATACGAAGGCCGGCACCCCGAACCAACGGGGTGCCGGCCTTTTCACGTCTGCGCGACCAGCTCGACCTCGTACCCCTGCCCGTCGGTGAGGTAGGCGGCGTAGCTGTCCGGGCCGCCCGCGTGCGGGTGCCGGTCCGGGAACAGCAGCGTCCAGCCGTACTCTCCGGCGGCAGTGACCAGCCGCTCGACGGCGGCCGGCGGGCCGGCGTGGAAGGCCAGGTGGTTCAGGCCGGGCGCGCGCCTGTCGTGGGTGCGGCCGGTGAGCGCGGGTGACTCCTCCAGCACGATGTAGGTCGCGCCGAGCCGCCAGGAACGGCCGGCGGGCCAGTCCTGGTAGAGCGTCCAGCCCAGCTCGCCGAGAAGCCAGCCCCAGGAACGACTGGCCGCCGCCAGGTCGGGTACCCACACCTCCACGTGATGGAGGCCGCCGATGGTCAGCGCTTCCCGCCCGGAACCCATAGCACGTCGCCGTCCGGATTTGCCGTTCTTGACAGGATAAAGAGCAAATCGGAGAGCCGGTTGAGATACTTTGCCGGGAGGGGGCTGGTCCGATCGGGGTCGTGTGCGACCAGCGCCCATGCCGCACGCTCGGCGCGCCGAGCGGTCGTCCGTGCCACGTGCAGCAGTGCCGCACCCGCGGTGCCGCCGGGGAGGATGAAGGAGTCGAGCTTGCTCAGGCGCGCGTTGTACTCGTCGCACCAGCCCTCGAGGCGCTCGACGTACTCCTCGGTCACCCGCAGCGGCGGGTACTTCGGATCCGGTTCGACAGGCGTCGCCAGGTCCGCGCCGACGTCGAACATGTCGTTCTGCACGGACTCCAGCACGGCCCGCAGCTCGTCCGAGAGCTGCCCCAGGGCGAGCGCGACGCCGATCGAGGCGTTGCACTCGTCCACGTCCGCGTACGCGGCGATACGCGGATCGGTCTTCGGCACCTGCTCGTTGTTGCTCAGCCTGGTCATGCCGGCGTCGCCGGCCTTGGTGTAGATGCGCGTGAGGTGGACGGCCATGACGCACAGCCTACGGATACCGGACCTGACCATCCCGGCCCGGCCGAGCCCGGTGGGGCCGGGGGACGCGGGAGATCCGGCGGTCAGCGACGTCGACGTCATCCGGGTACGCGGTGACGCCCGCCTCGCCGGCGCCGTGCACGTGGTGGGTGCGAAGAACTCCGCGCTGAAACTGATGGCCGCCGCGCTGCTCGCGCCCGGCCGCAGCATCATCACCAACGTGCCCCGGATCACCGACATCGCGATCATGGGTGAGGTGCTGCGGCGGCTCGGCTGCGGCGTACGTTTCGGGCCGGACGACCCGGTCGACCCGATGGTGGCCCACGGCGGTGTGGCGCGGTCCCGCTCGGTGCTCATCGACGTGCCGGAGCAGCCGGGCGCGGAGGCCGACTACGACCTGGTCCGGCGGCTGCGCGCGTCGATCTGCGTGCTGGGCCCGCTGCTGGCCCGCCGGGGGTACGTGCGAGTGGCGCACCCGGGCGGCGACGCCATCGGCTCGCGCGGCCTGGACATGCACATCGCCGGGCTGGCCCGGATGGGCGCGGAGATCTCCGGTGAGCACGGCTTCGTCATCGCCGAGGCCCCGGGAGGGCTGCACGGCGCCGACATCGTGCTGGACTTCCCGAGCGTGGGCGCGACCGAGAACCTGGTCATGGCGGCGGTGCTGGCCCGGGGCGCCACGACGATCGACAACGCGGCCCGGGAGCCGGAGATCGTCGACATCTGCACGATGCTGAACCGGATGGGCGCCCGGATCGAAGGGGCCGGCACGTCGACGCTGCACATCGTCGGCGTACCCGAGCTGCGGCCGGTCCGGCACGCCACGGTGGGGGACCGGATCGTGGCGGGCACCTGGGCGTTCGCCGCGGCGATGACCCGCGGCGACGTGACGGTGACCGGCCTGGACCCGGCGTACCTGGAGGTCGCGCTGGACAAGCTGGTCGCGGCCGGCGGCCTGGTCGAGACCCGGGGCGACGCCTTCCGGGTACGCATGGACGACCGCCCCCGGGCGGTCGACGTGGTCACGCTGCCCTACCCGGGCTTCGCCACCGACCTGCTGCCGATGGCGATCGGACTGGCGGCGGTCAGCGAGGGCGGCTCGCTGATCACCGAGAACATCTTCGACGGCCGGTTCATGTTCGCCAACGAGATGATGCGGCTGGGCGCGGAGATCCGTACCGACGGTCACCACGCCCTGGTGTGCGGCCGGGAGCGGCTGTCCGGCGCCCCGGTCCGCGCCACCGACATCCGGGCCGGTGCCGGGCTGATCATCGCCGGGCTCTGCGCCGACGGCCTCACCGAGGTCTCGCACGTGCACCACGTCGACAGGGGCTACCCGGACTTCGTGGCCGACCTGCGGGCGCTCGGTGTCGAGGTGGAGCGCGGCACCGCGCCGGAGGAGCCGGACCTGGCCATCTGACAGCCGGGGCTTATCCCTCGTTAAGTAGGGTTCTGGCAGACGTTGCAGAACACGGCGAGGGAGAAGCAGATGGCGGGTCGACTCGCGGTCGTCGGTGCCGGGCTGATGGGCTCGGGTATCGCCCAGGTGGCGGCGCAGGCGGGCTGGCAGGTGACGCTGCGCGACATCGACGACGCAGCCACGAAGCGCGGTGTGGACGGCATCCGGAAGTCGCTGACGAAGTTCGCCGAGAAGGGCAAGATCGAGGCGTCCGACGTCGAGGCGACGCTGGGCCGGATCACCCCGACCACCGACCTGGAGGCCGCCGCCGACGCGGACATCGTGGTCGAGGCGGTCTTCGAGAAGATCGAGATCAAGCACGAGGTGTTCCGCGCGCTCGACAAGATCTGCAAGGCGGACGCGGTGCTCGCCACCAACACGTCGGCCATCCCGGTGACCCAGATCGCCACCGCCACCGAGCGCCCGGAGTCGGTCGTCGGCACGCACTTCTTCTCGCCGGTGCCGATGATGAAGCTCTGCGAGCTGGTACGCGGCTACAAGACCAGCGACGCGACGATGGACACGGTCAAGTCGTTCGCCGAGGGGATCGGCAAGACCGTGGTGGTCGTCAACCGGGACATCGCCGGTTTCGTCACCACCCGGCTGATCTGCGCGCTGGCGATGGAGGCGGTCAAGCTCGTCGAGTCCGGCGTGATCTCCGCCGAGGACCTGGACACCGCCTGCAAGCTGGGCTTCGGCCACGCCATGGGCCCGCTCGCCACTGTCGACCTGACCGGCGTGGACGTGCTGCTCAACGCCACCCGCAACATCTACACCGACACCGCCGACGAGAAGTTCTTCCCGCCGGAGCTGCTCCAGCGCATGGCCACCGCCGGCGACCTGGGCCGCAAGACCGGCCAGGGCTTCTACTCGTACTGACCGGCCCGTCCCGCCCCCGGCCCGCGCGGCCGGGGGCGGTTCACGTGCGGGCCCGATTCACGTCCGGTGCCGGTTCAGGTGCGGTGCCGGTTCACGTCCGGTGCCGGTTCACGTTCGGGGCGGGCTGAGCGCGGCGCCGATCAGCGCGAACGCGTCCGGTATGACGGTGCCCCAGTAGCCGAAGTTGTGCCGCCCGTCGGCCCAGGCGGCGCGTACCGGCTCCTCGGGCAGCGCCCGGGCCAGCGCGCGCACGTCCCTGAGGAAGTTGTCCTGCCGCCCGCACCACAGCCCCACCGGGGTGCCGCGCAGCCTCTCCACGCCGGTGAAGACCGCGTCGCCGGGGCTCACCGCGGGGGAGAAGGCCGCGGCCATCCGCAGCCACTTCGGGTACGTCTCGGCGAGCAGCAACGCGCCGAAGCCCCCCATCGACCAGCCCCACACGGCCAGCCGGCTGCTGTCGAACCCGCGCCGGGCGCACCAGGTGGGCACCTCCTCGCGCACCATCCGCTGCGGGTCGTCGTCACCGGCGGCGCGCCAGGACAGCCGTCCGCCGGTGGCGCCCGCGAGCGCGAACGGCGGGGCGCCCCGGCGTACCGCGTCGGTCAGGAAGCGGGCCAGCCCGAACCGGCCGTAGTCGCGCGGGGTGGCCGACGCGCCGTGCAGCACCAGGCAGACGGGGAGGCCGCGGCCGTCGCCGTACCCGTCGGGCACGGCCGTCCAGAAGTCGACCTCGCGACCGCGCGCGCCGGACGCGATGCGGATCAGCCGTTCGTCGCCGGCCGGGGCGTCCGGCAGGGACGGCGCCGGTCCCGGGCGGGGGCCGGACAGCTGCCGGGCGGCCAGGCCGCCGACCACCGCGGCGCCGGCCACGCCGGCGGCGGCGCCGAGCAGGGTACGCCGGGTCAGCGTCGATGCCATGCCGGCGAGTGTGCCACCGCCACGTGGGTGTTAAGAAGGGGCCCTTCCTCTACCGCAGGCGTTAATAGGGGGCCCTTCCTTACACCTCAGCCGTCGCGCTTTGTGGTCCAGCGGAACGTGGTCAGGCAGAGCACCAGGCCGATGACGCACCAGGCGCCCAGCACCAGCGCGACGGTGCCCAGTTCGAACGAGCCGCCCGGCTCGCGCGCGCCGAAGCTGTCCGGCAGGAAGACCGACCGCAGCCCCTGGCACATCCACTTGAGCGGGAAGATCGCCGCGACCTGCTGCATCCAGGTGGGCAGGCTGGTGAAGACGAAGAACACGCCGGAGATGAACTGGAGCACCAGCGCGACCGGGGTGACCACTGCCGAGCCGCTGCGGGCGGTGCGGGCCAGCGACGAGATGGCGATGCCGCACAGCGTGCAGGCGGTGACGCCGAGGACGGCGACCCAGGCGAACGTCAGCCACTTGCCGGTGGTCTGCGGCAGTTGGAGGTCGAACATCGCCACCGAGACGGCGAGCAGCAGCGCGGTCTCGGCGATGCCGATCACCACCACCATGATCACCTTGCCGGCGAACCAGACCCACTTCGGCATCGGCGTACCGCGGTAGCGCTTGAGCACGCCCCGGTCCCGCTCGATCGGGATCCAGATGCCGAGGTTCTGGAAGCTCACCGTCATCAGACCGGTCGCGATCATGCCGGTGATGAAGTACTGGGTGTAGCTGACCCCGGGGGCGATCTCGTCGCTGAAGATCGCCGCGAAGATCAGGATCATGATGATCGGGAAGCCCATCGTGAACACGACGGACTCCCGGCTGCGCAGGAACTGGGTGATCTCCAGCCGCCCCTGACGCAGCGCCAGCGCGCCCGCCCCGGACCGCCGGGCGGAGGTGGCGGCGACCGGGGCCGCCGGCTTCGTCGTGGTGGTCATGAGTGTCCGATCATCCGCAGGTAGACGTCTTCCAGGGTCGGCCGGGTCACGGTGAGGCCCGGCACCTCGCCGCCGAAGCGCGCGGCCAGGTCGGCCACCAGCGCCGTCGGCGTCGCGGTCTCCGCCGAGGCCGGCGTCCCGTCCGGGGTACGCCAGGAGACGGTCGCCAGCGACTCCTGCCGGTTACCCAGCGCGTTCGGCGGCGCGACCTCGATCACCCGTCCGGCGGCGATCACGCCGACCCGGTCGGCGAGCGCCTCGGCCTCGTCCAGGTAGTGGGTGGTGAGCACGATCGTGGTGCCGGCGGCGGACAGGTCCCGGATCAGCTCCCAGAACTCGCGCCGGGCCTCCGGGTCGAAGCCGGTGGTCGGCTCGTCGAGGAAGAGCAGCTCGGGGCGGCCGATGATGCCCAGCGCCACGTCCAGGCGGCGCTTCTGCCCGCCGGAGAGCGTGTGCGTGCGCGCCTTGGCCTTGGCGCCCAGCCCGACCCGCTCGACCACCTTGTCCGGGTCGTCGGCGCCCGGGTAGAAGCCGGAGAAGTGGCGGACCACCTCGATGACGCTGAGCTCGTCGAACTCGCCGGTGCCCTGGAGCACGATGCCGACCCGGGAGCGCCAGCCGGCGTCGGGGTGGGCGGGGTCGGCGCCGAGGACGCGTACCTCGCCGGCGTCGCGCTGCCGGTAGCCCTCCAGGATCTCGACCGTGGTGGTCTTGCCGGCGCCGTTGGGGCCGAGCAGGGCGAACACCTCGCCCCGGCGGACGTCCAGGTCCACCGACGCGACCGCGACGTTGTCGCCGTACGCCTTGCGCAGCCCTCGCACGGAAATCGCGAGCTCGTTCTCCATGACGTCAAGTGTGCGTCGTGCGGTAGCCCGTTCCACTGCCGGGTCAGCTATATACGCGGGGTATACACTCGGTGTAGTCTCTGGTCATGACGGTTCCCCTGACCCTGCTCGGGCTGCTCGAACGCGAACCGAGCCACGGCTACGACCTCAAGCGCGACTACGACACCTTCTTCGGGCGCGGCAAGCCGCTGCCGTACGGGCAGGTCTACTCGACGCTGAGCCGGCTGGCCCGCGACGGCAAGGTGGTGGTCGGCGACGTCGCTCCCGGCGCCGGGCCGGACCGCAAGCGCTACGTCATCACCGACCGGGGCGCCACCGAGGTCGAGCACTGGCTGACCGAGCCGGTCGAGCCGGAACCGCACCTGCAGACCCTGTTGTTCACCAAGGTCGTGCTCGCGCTGATGCTCGACCGCCCGGCCGAGGAGTACCTGGACACCCAGCGCGCCGCCCACCTGCGCCGGATGCGCGAACTCACCGAGATCAAACGCGGCGGCGAACTCGTCGACGTGATGCTGGCCGACCACGGCCTCTACCACCTCGAGGCGGACCTGCGGTGGATCGAGACGACGGGCGCCCGGCTGGACGCCCTGAGAAAGGCGGTACGCCCATGAGCCCGATGATCGAGGCGCGCGACGTCACGTACGCGTTCGGCGAGACACCGGCCCTGCGCGGCGCGAGCCTCGCCGTGGCGGCCGGTGAGGTCGTCGCCGTGATGGGGCCGAGTGGCTCCGGCAAGTCGACGTTGCTGCACTGCCTGGCCGGCATCCTGCGCCCCGACTCCGGCGAGGTCCGGTTCGACGGCACCCGGATCGACACGCTCGGCGAGGCCGACCGCAGCGCGCTGCGCCGCGACAGGTTCGGCTTCGTCTTCCAGTTCGGGCAGCTCGTACCGGAACTCACCGCGGCCGAGAACGTGGCGTTGCCGCTGCTGCTGCGCGGCGTCCGCCGCACCCCGGCGCTGCGCGCCGCCCAGGGCTGGTTCGAACGGCTCGGCCTGGCCGGCCTGGAGCACCGCCGGTCCGGTGAACTGTCCGGCGGGCAGGCCCAGCGGGTCGCGCTGGCCCGCGGCCTGGTCGCCGAGCCGCGGGTGCTGTTCGCCGACGAGCCCACCGGCGCGCTCGACTCGCTCACCGGCGAGGAGGTGATGACGCTGCTCGTCGACGCCGCCCGCGAGCGCGGCACCACAGTCGTCCTGGTGACGCACGAGGCGCGCATCGCCGCGTACGCCGACCGGGAGGTCATGGTGCGCGACGGCCGGGTCAACGCACCGGCCGGGGTCGTCTCGTGATCGGGCTCGCGCTCCGGCTCGCCGTCGCCGGTGGCCGGGAGGCGCTGGTCCGGCTGGTCGCCGTAGCCGCCGCCGTCGCTGTGGGCACCGGGCTGCTGCTCACCACGCTCGCCGGTGTGCACGCCACCGACGCCCAGCTCACCCGCTACGCGTCGATGTACCCGCAGGAGACGGCGGGCGGGTCCGCCGACCCGCTGCTGTGGTCCACCCGCACCGACTACTTCCGGGGCGATCAGATCCTCCGTATCGACGTCGCCGCGACCGGTCCGGACGCGCCCACGCCGATCGGCGTCCCCCGCGCGCCGGGGCCCGGCGAGTTCTACGCCTCCCCGGCGCTGCGCGACCTGCTGGCCACCATCCCCGCCGACCAGCTCGCCGACCGCTACCCGGGCCGGGACCTCGGCGTCGTCGGGCCGGCGGCGCTCACCTCGCCGGACACTCTGCTCGTCCTGGTGGGCGGCACCCCGGAGCAGGTGGGCGGCCTGGACCAGGTCCGGAAGGTCACCCGGCTCGACGACAACCGGGCCCCGCTGCCGAGGGCGGCGATCGACCTCATCCTCGGCGTGGTGGCGGGCGGCCTGCTGTTCCCCGTACTCGTCTTCATCGGCACCGCGACCCGGCTCGGTGCCGCTCGCCGGGAGCAGCGGTTCGCGGCCATGCGGCTGGTCGGTGCCACGCCCCGGCAGATCTCGGCCATCGCGGCCGTCGAGGCCGCACTCGCGGCGGCGGCCGGCGCGGCGGCCGGCTTCGCGTCGTTCTTCGCGTTCCGTGGGCAGCTCGCCGGCATCCCGTTCACCGGCATGCCGTTCTTCCCGGAGGACATGGCCGTCGGGGTGCCGGAGGCCCTCGTGGTGGCGCTGGGCGTGCCGGCGGGCGCGGCGGCCGCGGCCTGGCTCGCCCTGCGCCGGGTCCGGATCTCCCCGCTCGGCGTCAGCCGCCGGGTCACGCCGCGACCGCCCCGGTTGTACCGGCTGATCCCGCTCGCGCTCGGCCTGGCCGGGCTGGGCTTCGCCCTGGTGTACCGGCCGCCCACCTCGGACGGTCAGACCGCGCTGTTCCTGCCCGCGCTGCTGCTGGTCATGGTCGGGCTGATCGCGGGCGGGCCGTGGCTCACCATGGTCGGCGCCCGGGCGATGGCCGCTCGCGCCAGCCGGCCCGCCGCGCTGATCGCCGCGCGCCGGCTCGCCGACAACCCGGCCGCCGGGTTCCGCGCGGTGAGCGGAGTGATGCTGGCGCTGTTCGTCACGACGGTGGCGGTCGGCGTGATGGGGACGATCGCGCACGAGCGCGGTCCGGCGCCCCGGGGTTCCCTCGAGGCCGGCCGGCTGTCGATGGTGCTCACGAACGACCCGCCGGTGCCGGGCAGGCTGCTGGCCGACCTGGCGGCGGTGCCCGGCGTCCGCAACCCGGTACTCGTCCGGGAGAACCCGGTACGCGGTGACGGCCGCGACTCCGGCGTGATCGCCTGCGCGGACATTCCACCCGCGTACGGGCGGTGCGCCCCCGGGGCGAGCGTCGCCGAGGTGGCACCGGAACTGATCCCCTGGCGGGAGTCCGCCTCGGCCGACCGGGTCTGGCCGTCGTCCCCGGTGGACCCGGCCGCGCTTTCCGGGCTGCCCGCCGGTTCGGTGGCGGTCGAGGCGGCGGACCCGGCCGCTGTCGAGCGGGCCCGGACGATCCTGGAAGCCGCCTTCCCCGCCTTCTTCGTGGCGCCGAACGTGCCGGGCGACTTCGAGGCCGACTTCGCCGACACCATGCGGGGCTGGCAGCGGCTGGCCGACATCGTCGTGGTGGCCGGTCTGGTGCTCGCCGGATGCAGCCTGGCAGTGGCGGTGGCGGCCGGTCTCAGCGAACGGAAGCGGCCGTTCAGCCTCCTCCGGCTCAGTGGCGCCCCGGTACGGCTGCTGCGCCGGGTGGTAGCAGTGGAGAGCACGGTGCCGCTGCTGACCGTCGCCGTGGTGGCGGTCGGGATGGGACTGGCCGCCGCGCAGTTGTTCCTGCGCGCGCAGATGGACTACGACCTGCGCCTGCCGGGGATCGGGTTCGCCGCCGTGGTGGCCCTCGGCGTGCTGGGCTGCCTCGCGGTCGTCGCCGCCACCCTGCCGCTGCTGGAACGGATCACCGGCCCGGAGACCGCCCGCAGCGAATGACCCGTACGGTGGGCCGGCGGCACGCCGGCCCACCGGTGCGGGCATCGGGTTGTGTGGTTTTCCACACTCTCTTTTACTGAACGGTAACTTAAACTCCGGCCATGGACGACGCGATGCCGGGACGGCTGCCCGAGCGGGACCGCCCGTGGGTGATGCGCACGTACGCCGGGCACTCCTCCGCCGCGGCCACCAACGCGCTCTTCCGCCGCAACCTGGCGAAGGGGCAGACCGGCCTGTCGGTCGCCTTCGACCTGCCCACCCAGACCGGGTACGACCCGGACCACGAGCTGGCCTCCGGCGAGGTGGGGCGGGTCGGCGTGCCGGTGGCGCACCTGGGCGACATGCGGGCGCTGTTCGAGGGCATCCCGCTGGCCGAGATGAACACCTCGATGACCATCAACGCGCCGGCGATGTGGCTGCTCGGCCTCTACGGCACCGTCGCCGCCGAGCAGGGCGCGGAGCTGAGCCGCTGCGCCGGCACCACGCAGAACGACATCATCAAGGAGTACCTGTCCCGGGGGACGTACATCTTCCCGCCGGCGGCGTCGCTGCGGCTGACCGCCGACGTGATCGCGTACACGCTGCGCGAGATGCCCCGGTGGAACCCGGTCAACATCTGCTCGTACCACCTCCAGGAGGCCGGCGCCACGCCGGTGCAGGAGGTCGGCTTCGCGCTGGCCACCGCCGTCGCCGTGCTGGACACCGTGCGCGACTCCGGTCAGGTGCCGCCCGAGCGGATGGGTGATGTGGTCCAGCGGATCTCGTTCTTCGTCAACGCCGGGGTGCGCTTCGTCGAGGAGATCGCCAAGATGCGCGCGTTCGGCGCGCTCTGGGACGAGATCACCCGCGACCGCTACGGCGTGGAGAACCCGAAGCAGCGCCGGTTCCGCTACGGCGTCCAGGTCAACTCGCTGGGCCTGACCGAGGCGCAGCCGGAGAACAACATCCAGCGGATCGTGCTGGAGATGCTCGGCGTCACGCTGTCCCGCGACGCCCGCGCCCGCGCCGTGCAGCTGCCCGCCTGGAACGAGGCGCTGGGCCTGCCCCGCCCGTGGGACCAGCAGTGGTCGCTGCGCATGCAGCAGGTGCTGGCGTACGAGTCGGACCTGCTGGAGTACCCGGACCTGTTCGCCGGCTCGCACGTGATGACCGCGCTGGTCGACGAGATCGTCTCCGGCGCCCGGGTCGAGCTGGAGAAGGTGCTGGAGATGGGCGGCGTGGTCACCGCCGTCGAGACCGGCTACCTCAAGAGCGCGCTGGTGGCCTCGCTCGCCGACCGGCGCCGCCGGATGGAGTCCGGCTCGGACGTGGTGGTCGGCGTCAACCGGTTCACCGAGACCGAGCCGTCCCCGCTGACAGCGGCCGGCGCCGAGGCGATCGAGCAGGTGGACCCGGCCGTCGAAGAGGCGGCCACCGACGGCGTACGCCGGTGGCGGGCCGACCGGGACGCGGCGGCGGTCGAGGCGGCGCTGGACCGGCTGCGCGCCGATGCCGCCACCACGGCGAACCTGATGCCGGCGACGCTGGACTGCGTGCGGGCCGGGGTCACCACCGGCGAGTGGGCTGGCGCGCTGCGCCAGGTGTACGGCGAGTACCGCGCGCCGACCGGCCTGGCCGGGGCGGTCGGGACAGCCGGTGACGCGACCCTCGCCGGGGTCCGGGAGCGGGTCGCCGCCACCGCCCGGGAGCTGGGCAGCGGCCGGCTGCGGCTGCTGGTCGGCAAGCCGGGGCTGGACGGGCACTCCAACGGCGCGGAGCAGATCGCGGTACGCGCCCGTGACGCCGGCTTCGAGGTGGTCTACCAGGGCATCCGGCTGACCGCCGGGCAGATCGTGGCGGCGGCGGTGGAGGAGGACGTCGACCTGGTCGGCCTCTCCGTGCTGTCCGGCTCGCACCTGGCCGCCGTGCCGGCGGTGCTGGACGGGCTGCGCGCTGCCGGGCGCGGCGACCTGCCGGTGGTGGTGGGCGGGATCATCCCGGCCGCCGACGCCGAGGCGCTGCGCGCGGCCGGGGTGGCAAGGGTGTTCACGCCGAAGGACTTCGCGCTCACCGGCATCATCGACGAGCTGGTCACAGTGATCCGCGAGGCCAACGCCCTGTCGTGAAAGGAAGGGCCCCTTATTAACGCCTCCGGTAGGGAAGGGGCCCCTTCTTAACACCCGCGCGACAACCGCGCGCGAAAGCGGCGCCCGCAAGCAGGCGCCGCATCCGCGCGGGTGGGTCAGCGGCTCTCGTAGGTCATGCAGTCGGCCATGTCCATGTCGGGGCCGACGGTGATGGCCGGGGCGTGACACTCCAGGTCGGCGTTGTGCCGGCAGTCGGCGCGCGAGCACGCGCCGACCTGCGCGACCAACTGGTCGAGGCCGCCGCGCACCGGCATCTCCACGAACGTGTGGCAGTGCGCGTGGTCGCTGCTGCCGATCGTGATGGCGAACGCGTGGCAGTCGTTCGTGTGGTTGTAGGCGCAGGACCGGACGGCGCACTCCTGGACCCGGGGCATCTCCAACGACGCGGTCATCTCCCGTACCTCCTTGGGTTTCTTGCCCCGATTTTAGAGGTTTCGGGAGTCGGTGCGGGTCAGACGCGGAAGCCGGCCGCGCGGGCCGCGGCGCGCTCGCGGCGCCGCTCCCGGCGGCGGCGGAACAGCCACGGTACGAAGAACACCAGGGCGACCAGGAACACCAGCACCAGCACCGGCAGCAGCAGCGCCACCACCGACATGACCACGCTCGTCGCGTCCTCGGCGGTGCTGGCGACCGGCGCGCCCACCCCGGCCGTGGTCGCGTTGATGACCGGACGGGCGGCGGCCTTGAGCAGGTGCACGCCGAGCGCGATCAGCACGCCGACCACCACCGGTACCCACTGGTGCGTGGAGAAGAACGTGTCCGGGTCGCTCACGGTGACCGTCTCCGAGCCGGCGCCCGCGCCGAACGCGAGCCCGCCCGCGGTCGGCCGGACCACCGTCTGCACCACGTCGTTGACGTGGTCGACCACAGGCACCTTGTCGGCCACCACCTCGACCGCGAGCAGGACGGCGAGGATCAGCACCACCCAGCCGTTGCCGAGCCACTGCCAGCCGCTCGGCAGCTCGACCAGATCGGTGTAGCGGGACAGCAGCCCCATCAGCAGCAGCGGGATGTAGGCGTTCAGGCCCGCCGAGGCGGCCAGGCCGGAACCGGTGAGGACTTCGAGCACGATCTCAATATGGCACCGGTACGCCAGTGGCGCTCGTCGGCGTCCGCCGGGGCCTCGGCTACCCTCGGCGGGTGCGGTTGGTGATTGCGAAGTGCTCGGTGGACTACGTCGGACGGCTCTCGGCCCACCTGCCCCCGGCGACCCGGTTGCTGATGGTGAAGGCGGACGGGTCGGTGTCGATCCACGCGGACGACCGGGCCTACAAGCCGTTGAACTGGATGAGCCCGCCCTGCCGGCTGGAGGAGGCGCCAGGCGTCTGGCGGGTGGTGAACAAGGCCGGCGAGGAACTGCGCATCACCCTGGAGGAGATCTTCCAGGACACCTCGTACGAGCTGGGCGTGGACCCGGGCCTGCGCAAGGACGGCGTCGAGGCGCACCTGCAGGAGCTGCTCGCCGCGAACCCGGAGACGTTGGGGGAGGGCTTCACGCTGGTCCGCCGGGAGTACATGACCGCGATCGGGCCGGTCGACCTGCTCTGCCGGGACGCGGTCGGCGGCGCGGTGGCGGTCGAGGTGAAGCGGCGCGGCGAGATCGACGGCGTGGAGCAGCTCACCCGTTACCTGGAACTGATGAACCGCGACCCGCTGCTCGCGCCGGTGGCCGGTGTGTTCGCCGCGCAGGAGATCAAGCCGCAGGCGCGGGTGCTCGCCACCGACCGGGGGATCCGGTGCGTGGTGGTCGACTACGACAAGCTGCGCGGCATCGAGCGCGACGAGCTGACGCTGTTCTGAGGCGCCGCCTCAGCGGCCCCGGCCGTACATCAGCTTGGCGATCTTGATGATCCGGGCGATGTCGGCCGGGGTGCGCTCGAACGTCATGGCCGGCAGCAGCGACCGGGCCCGGCGGCGGGTGACCGACTTGGGCCGGCCGAACTCGCGCAGTCCTTCCTCGCCGTGGATGCGGCCGAAGCCGGACTCGCCGGTGCCGCCGAACGGCAGCGTCGACATGCCGGCGAAGGTCAGCGCCGAGTTGACCGAGGCCATCCCGGACCGCAACCGCCGCGCGACCGCCACCGCCCGCGCCCGGCCGAAGACCGAACCCCCGAGCCCGTACGGCAGCGCGTTCGCCCGCTCGACCGCCTCGTCCACGTCCCGGACGCGGTTGACCACGAGCGTCGGCCCGAACGTCTCCTCCTGCACGGCGGCCGAGTCCTCCGGCACGTCGACCAGCACCGTCGGGTGCACGTACGGCGGCTGGACCGCCTCCGGGCCGCCCAGCACCGCCCGGCCGCCCCGGCTGAGCGCGTCGTCGATGTGCCGGCGGATGACGTCGATCTGCGACGGCATGGTGATCGGGCCGAGGTCGGACCCGTCGGCGCCCACGGTGAGCCGCCCGGCCTTCGCCACCACCTTCTCCACGAAGGCGTCGAAGACCTGGTCGACCGCGTAGACCCGCTCGATGCCGATGCACGTCTGGCCGGCGTTCGTCATCCCGCCCCACACGCACGCGTCGGCGGCGGCGTCCAGGTCGGCGTCGCTGTCCACGATCATCGCGTCCTTGCCGCCGGCCTCCAGCAGCACCGGTGTGAGCGTTTCGGCGCAGGCGGCCATCACCCGCTTGGCGGTGGCGGTCGAGCCGGTGAACGCGACCTTGCCGACCCCGGAGCGGCACAGCGCCGCGCCGACCGCGCCGAAGCCGTGCACCACCTGGAACACCGGCTGCTCCGGCACCACCTCGGCGAACCTGTCGACCAGCCACTGGCCGACCGCCGGGGTGTACTCGCTGGGCTTGAACACCACCGCGTTGCCGGCCGCGAGCGCGTACGCGGCGGAGCCGATCGGGGTGAAGACCGGGTAGTTCCACGGGCCGATCACACCGATCACGCCGTACGGCTGGTATTCGAGGTGACCGCTGAACTCGGCGAGGACCAGGCGGGAGCGGACCCGGCGCGGCCCGAGCACCCGCTGCGCGTTGCGGGCCGCCCAGTCGATGTGCTCCAGCGCGGTGAGGATCTCCACCACCGCGTCACCGACCGGCTTGCCGCCCTCGGTGTGCATCAGGTCGGCGAGTTCCTCGATCCGCCGGGCGAGCACGCCGCGCCAGCGCTGGAGGCGGTCGCGCCGGCCGGCGAAGCCGAGCCCGGCCCACCAGTCGCCGGCCGCCCGGGCGCGGTCGACGGCGGCGCGCACGTCCGCCTCGGTGGCCAGCGGGAAACTGCCTGCCTCGGCGCCGGTGGCCGGGCTGGTCGACACCAGCCGACCGTCGGAGATGAGCGGGGCGCCCGGCACATGCACAGCGGTCATGGCCGAAGTCTAGACCCGAGGATTACTCGCCGGTAGGTGTCGAACGCGCCGTACGCTGCGCGGACGATCAGCCGTCGCATCGACGGAGATGCCGTCCGAAACGGCGAACGGGAGATGACCGGCCGGGGTCGCGGGGGTGACCGCGCGGTGGTGCAAGCCACTACGGTGAGGTGGCAGGCTGACGCCGCGGGGCGATGTGGGGTGGAGGTCGACTGTCCATGGAGGAGCATCCTGAGCTGATGCCGTTGCTGACGGTGTCGGGCGGGGCGATGCGAGGGCTCACGTTCCGGGTCGGCCAGGAGGCGCAGGTGATCGGCCGTGCGCCGACCGCCGACATCGTGCTCGCCGACCCGCACCTGAGCCGGCGGCACGCCACGGTCCGGGCCACCCCGGAGGGGGTGCTGCTCACCGACCTGGGCTCGACGAACGGCACCTGGCTCAACGACACCCGGGTCACCGGCAGCGTGGCGATCGCCGACGGCGACGTGGTCCGGCTGGGCCGCACCGACCTGCGCCTCTACGACCCGGGTGTGGCCCGCACCGACCCGGTCGGGATGAGCTTCGGCGCGATGCGCCGCGACCAGCGCCCCACTGTGCCGCTGCCCGTCCCCGGGCCGCGCCAGCCGATCGAGGCCCGCGAGGCGCAGCCGGCCGACGTCAGCTAGCGGCCCCAGCCCTCGCTGCGCCCTCGAGGCCGCTGATTCCCGGCACCCGCTCGTCGGGCCCTCGATACCGCGTTGCGTCCTCCACGGCTGCTGAGTGCCGGCACCCGCTGGGCCGTCGAGGCGCCACGTTGATCCCTCGACGGCCGCTGATTCCCGGTGCTCGCGGAGCCCTCGCACCCGCGCTGACCCCGGCCTCGCGCCGGCCCGCGTGCTCAGCCCGGCGGCTCCTGAGCGCGCGCCCCGCCACCCGCTGCCTTCTCGGCGCCCCTCCCCGGCCCGCCTACTCGCGGTGATCAAGGAGTGGGCGGACGTTCCCAGGTCCCGTCGATCATGAAGTTTGCGGCGACAAATCGGACGCGGAACGCCGCCAACTTCATGATCAACGCGGTAGGTGAAGTGGGGTGCGGCGGCGGGATGCGGGGGCGGCGGGGCGCGCGGTGCCCGGGGGCGTGCGCCATCTCCGGGTGGCCCGCTGTGTCTGTGGGGCACATGGACCGGGGGTGGGCGTGCGTGCCAGCATGCGCGGATGCGCAGCGCACGGCTCACCGTCCAGGCCAACGGCATCACCCAGGCGGTCCGCGTGGCCGGTCCACCGGACGGCGTACCGGTCCTGCTGGTGCACGGCAACGTCTCCTCCTCCGCGTTCTGGGAACCGCTGCTCGCCCGGCTGCCGGAGACGCTGCGGGTGGTCGCCCCCGACCTGCGCGGCTACGGCGAAACAGACACCGCGCCGGTCGACGCCACCCGGGGGCTCGACGACTTCGCCGACGACGTGGCCGCGCTGCTGGACGCCCCGGGGCTGTTCGCGCCCGGCGCCCGGCCGGTGGTGGCCGGGCACTCGCTGGGCGGCGGCGTGGCGATGCGGCTGCTCGTCGGCCACCCCGAGCGGGTGGCCGGGCTGCTGCTGGAGGCGCCGGTGTCCCCGTACGGCTTCGGCGGCACCCGGGACCTCGACGGCACCCCCACCACGCCCGACTTCGCCGGTACCGGCGCCGGCGGCGCGAATCCCGACTTCGTGGCCCGGCTCGCCGCCGGTGACCAGAGCGCCGACGGCCCGACCAGCCCGCGGGCGGTGCTGCGCGCCGCGTACGTGGCCGACCCCGCGTCCCTCGGCGACGACGAGGACCTGCTGCTGGACAGCATGCTGACCACCGCCACCGGAGACGACAACTACCCGGGCACCGCCGTCGCCTCGGCCCACTGGCCGGGGACCGCCGCCGGGCCGCGCGGCGTCCTCAACGCGTTGGCCCCGGCCCACTTCCGGCTCGCCGACGAGCTGGTCGCCGTCCCGGTCAAGCCGCCGGTGACCTGGGTACGCGGCGACGCCGACGTGATCGTCTCGGACACCTCGCTGTTCGACCTGGCGTACCTCGGCCGGCTCGGTGTGGTGCCCGCCTGGCCCGGCGACGGGGAGTGCCCGCCGCAGCCGATGGTGGGGCAGACCCGCGCGGTGCTGGACCGGTACGCGGCGGCCGGCGGGACGTACCGCGAGGTGGTACTGCCCGGCTGCGGGCACAGCCCGCACCTGGAGCGGCCGGCGGAGTTCGTCGCCGAACTGCTGGCGCTGGCCGGGGAGAACGCCACCGGGTGAGGCGTGGTGCGTGAAATATCCCACGGCGTCTCGACAACACAGCGTCACGTGGCAGACTCCGGCGCATAACCTTAGCGGCCGTTCATGTCGCGGACGGCGGAGTCGAGCCAGGGGAGGCCGGTCGTGGCGCGGGAGTTCACCAGGGTGGGCGTGGTGGGTCTGGGCACCATGGGTGCCGGCATCGTGGAGGTGTTCGCCCGCAACGGCGTCGACGTCACAGCCGTCGAGATCTCCGACGCGGCGCTGGAGCGCGGCCGGACCACGCTCACCGGCTCCACCGACCGGGCGGTCGCCAAGGGCAAGCTCGCCGAGGCCGAGCGGGACGCCCTGATGGCGCGGGTCGACTTCCGGGTCGGCCTGGACGCGCTGCACGACGTGGACCTGGTGATCGAGGCGGTGCCCGAGCACCTGGACCTCAAGCAGCGGATCTTCGCCGAGCTGGACCGGGTCTGCAAGCCCGAGGCGATCCTCGCCACCAACACGTCCTCGCTGAGCGTCACCGAGATCTCCGTCGCCACCACCCGGCCCAACCAGGTCATCGGCATCCACTTCTTCAACCCGGCCCCGGTGATGAAGCTGGTCGAGGTGGTCCGCACGGTCGTCACCTCCGCCGACGTGGTCGCCGACGTGGAGGCGCTCTGCGAGCGGCTCGGCAAGGTCGACGTGACGATCAGTGACCGGGCCGGCTTCATCGCCAACGCGCTGCTGTTCGGCTACCTGAACCACGCGGTCGGCATGTTCGAGGCCCGCTACGCCACCCGCGAGGACATCGACGCCGCCATGAAGCTCGGCTGCGGCCTGCCGATGGGCCCGCTGGCGCTGATGGACCTGATCGGCCTGGACACCGCGTACGAGATCCTCGACACGATGTACCGGCGCGGCGGCCGGGACCGGCGGCACGCCCCGGCCCCGCTGCTCAAGCAGATGGTCACCGCCGGTCTGCTGGGCCGCAAGTCCGGTCGGGGCTTCTACACCTACGAGCGGCCGGGCTCGCCGAAGGTCGTACCCGACGAGTTCACGCCGCTCGCCGCGGACGCCGCGCTCGCCGACGGCGCCCGCGCCATCGCGAAGGTCGGCGTGGTCGGCTCCGGCACCATGGCCACCGGCATCATCGAGGTGTTCGCCAAGGCCGGCTACGAGGTCATCTCGGTGACCCGGGGCGCGGAGAAGTCCGCGAAGGTCTGCGAGGCGGTGAAGACCTCGCTGAACAAGGGCGTGGTGCGCGGCAAGCTCAGCGAGACCGACCGGGACGACGCGCTCGGCCGGATCACGTGGTCCGCGACGCTGGAGCACCTGGCCGACGTCGACCTGGTGGTCGAGGCCGTGATCGAGGAGCTGAGCGTCAAGAAGGCGCTGTTCGCCAGCCTCGACGAGATCTGCAAGCCGGGCGTCGTGCTCGCCACCACCACCTCGTCGCTGCCGGTGATCGACGTGGCGATGGCGACCCAGCGCCCCGCCGACGTGGTCGGCCTGCACTTCTTCAACCCGGCGCCGATCATGCCGCTGGTGGAGATCGTGCAGACCATCCGCACCTCCGCCGAGACGTCGGCCACCGCCCGCGCGGTCTGCGCGAAGCTCGGCAAGACCGGCGTGGTCTGCGGTGACCGGTCCGGCTTCATCGTCAACGCGCTGCTGTTCCCGTACCTGAACGACGCGGTGAAGATGCTGGAGGCCAGCTACTCGACCGCCGACGACATCGACTACGCGATGAAGCTCGGCTGCGGTTACCCGATGGGCCCGTTCGAGCTGCTGGACGTGGTCGGGCTGGACGTCTCGCTGGCCATCCAGCGGGAGCTGTACCTGGAGCTGCGCGAGCCCGGCTTCGCCCCGGCGCCGCTGCTGGAGCACCTGGTCACGGCCGGCTACCTGGGCCGCAAGTCCGGCCGCGGGTTCCGCGACCACACCCGGCGCTGACCGCTGTCAACAGCCGGGCCCGGTGACGGCGTCTTCGGGGTGTGACCTTCGAGGAGTACGTCGGCAGCCGCGGCCCGGCTCTGTTGCGTCTGGCCCGGCTGCTGACCGGCGACGCGCACCGCGCCGAGGACCTGACCCAGGACGTGCTGGCGCGCGCGTACGTGCACTGGCGGAAGATCGCCCGGGTCGACCGGCCCGACGTGTACGTGCGCCGGATGCTCGTCAACGCGAACACGTCCTGGTGGCGGCGGCGGTCCAGCCGCGAGCTGGCGGTGGACACGTTCGCCGAACGGCCCCAACGCGGCGACCTCGGCGGTGAGGCGGCGGACCGGGACGAGATGTGGCGGCTGATCCGCGCCCTCCCGGACCGCCAGCGCGCCGTCCTGGTGCTGCGCTACTACGAGGACCTGGACGACGCCACGATCGCCCAGATCCTCGACTGCTCCCCGGTCACCGTCCGCACCCACGCGATGCGGGCGCTCGCCCACCTCCGGGAGCGCTACGGCGTCCCGATGACGAAGGGGAGCCGGCTGTGACCGACCTCGACCAGCGGATCGCCTCGGTGCTGCGGGAGCACGCCGAAGGGGAGATCGACACCGGACGCCTGCTGCGTGGTTCGCGCGCGCTCGGCCGGCGCCGGCGGGTACGCCGCCGGGCCACCGCCGGGACCGCGCTCGCCCTGGTCGGCGTGCTCGGTTTCACCGGCGCGATACGCGCGGACGTGGGCGGGCTGGCCGGGCGGATGCCCTGGACGGCCGCGACGCCGGAGGCCGCACCACCCCCGGTGCCGCCGCTCGCCGACGGGGTGCCCGCCGCGCGCGACCGCCCCGACCTGGTCGGCACCGATCCGCAGGTGCTGCACCTCGGACTGGACAGCAGCCGGGCCCGCTATCTCGGCTGGTCCGTGCACGCGTCCAACCCGATCGAGTCGATCCGGTTCAGCGACGGCGAGGGACACCCGATCCTGCTCGAGGTGAGCCCGGTGGCGAAGGCCCTCGACGACACGCCGATCGACGGCTTCCCGGTGCAGGCCGTCAGCGGCCGGCTCGACTTCGACGGTGGCGTGCTGCGCGTCGCCGGTACGGACGGTCTGGTCACGTCGTGGCAGCCGTTCCCCGGTCTCTACGCCCGGGCGGCCACGCTGCGCGGTGACGTGGCCGCCTTGAAACGGGTCTCCGGCCTGGTGCGCTGGGACGAGGCCCGGCGATGCGCCGGGCCGGTGCGGCTGACTTCGCTGCCGGCCGACGCGGCGGTGACCGGATGCGCGGTGGACGTGGCCGCCTTCCCGAAGGGCTACATGGCTCAGCTCACCGTCTTCCGGGAGCCCTCCTCGACCATGTGGATGCGCTTGATCTACGGGGCGGAGACGGCGGAGGACACGGGTCGCGGCAGCAACCGGGACCTGGGTGGCCGCCCGGGCTTCCTCTATCCGGACGGCACCCGGCTGGAACTGCTCGGCCTGCCCAAGGGGCGGTTGACAGTCGACTTCGCCTGGCCCTTCTCCGGCGACCGGCCCGCGGGCCAGGTGGACTTCACCGAGGCCGACGCGGCGACGGTGCTGGCCGGGGCGGAGGTGGCGAAGGACCTCGCGCGTCCGCAGACCTGGCCCTGATCGGCCACCACGAGGGCGATCTCGGTACGGAACGGCCCGGGAAGGGCGCATCCGTACCAAGATCGCCCGACCCGGGTCCGGCCGGCGGACCGTACGCTTGGTGACCGTGAGCCCTCGTCGCAACCGCCCCCGCCGGGAGGAGAACCCCGGCCTGGACGCCGAGCGTGCCCGCCACGGCGTGCCGACCGTGCAGCAGTGGCGCGACGGCGACTGGCAGATACGCGCGATCAGCGGCGGAGCATCAGTCAAGACGTACCGTTGTCCCGGCTGTGACCAGGAGATCCGTCCCGGCGTGGCGCACCTGGTGGCCTGGCCGGCCGACGACCGGGGTGACCTGACCGACCGCCGGCACTGGCACTCCGGCTGCTGGCGGGCCCGGGACCGGCGTGGGCCGAACCTCCAGCGCGGCCGGGGCGCCCCGCGCTACGGCTGAGCGATCTGGATCACCCGGTTCCCGTCCCGCTGGGCGGCGGGGCCGCCGACGCGGGAGACTGGCAGGCGTGAGCACTCCGATTCGCGCGTCGTCGATCCTGCCCGGCCGCCGGGAGGACATCGAGCTGCACACGGCCGACGGGCTGACGCTCGTCGGCGAGCTGGCCCGGCCGCTGGACCGCGAACCGGCCGCCACACTCGTCTGCCTGCACCCGCTGCCCACGCACGGCGGGATGATGGACAGCCACGTGTTCCGCAAGGCGGCGTGGCGGCTGCCCGCGCTGGCCGGCCTGGCCGTGCTCCGGTTCAACACCCGGGGCACCAGCAGCGTCCGCGGCACCAGCGAGGGAGCGTTCGACGGCGCCGTCGGCGAGAAGTTCGACGTGGCCGCGGCGATCGAGTACGCCGAGTTCCACGAGCTGCCGAACATCTGGCTGGTCGGGTGGTCGTTCGGCACCGACCTGGCGCTGAAGTACGGCTGCGACCCGGCGGTGGCCGGCGCGATCCTGCTCTCCCCGCCGCTGCGCTACTCCGCGCCGGAGGACCTGGCGGTCTGGGCCGAGACGGGCAAGCCGCTCACCGCGCTGGTCCCCGAGTTCGACGACTACCTGCGCCCGGAGGAGGCCCGGGAGCGCTTCGCCGCGGTGCCGCAGGCCGAGGTGGTGGGCGTGGACGGAGCCAAGCACCTCTGGGTCGGCGACGCGGAGAAGGTGCTGGACGAGATCGTCCGGCGGGTCGCCCCCGGCGTACCGCTGCCGCTGCCCACCACCTGGGACGGCCCGATGGAGACCGGCGACGTCAGCGCGTACGCCGACCGCACCGTCGCCGCGTTCGCCGACACCCCGGTGCCCGGCCCGGCCCAGCGGCGCGCCGAGTAACCGCTCAGCGGGCGTCCTGGCGGGGTAGCACCACCTCGCGCAGGATCAGCTGCAACGCGGCCACCGTCGGGATCGCGATGAGCGCGCCCACCACGCCCAGCAGCGCCACCCCGAGCAGCGCGGCGAGCAGCGCGGCCACCTCGTTCACCGCCACCGCCCGGCGCATGATCTTCGGATAGATCAGGTAGTTCTCCACCTGCTGGTAGATCACGAAGAACACCAGACAGGCGATGCCCACCGGCAGGTCCGTGGCGAGCCCGACGAGCGTCACCACCACCGCGCCCAGCGTCGCGCCGATCTGCGGGATCAGGTCGGTCACCGCGACCACCACGGCCAGGGCGAACGGGTACGGCAGGCCGACCGCCAGCGCGAACACGAACGTGCTCACCCCGGCCAGCACCGCGATGGCGAGCGCACCGACCATGTACGCGCCGACCCGGGTGAGGATCTCGTCGCCGATCAGCCGGACCCGCTCCCGGCGTGAGCGCGGCGCCAGCGCGTACCCGAGTTCGCGCAGCTTGTCGAAGTACGCCAGGAAGTAGATCGTCAGCACCAGCACGGTGAGCAGGCGGAAGATCGTCCCGAAGATCAGTTGCGCGCCGCCGAGCACCCCGCCGAGCGCCCGCCCGACGTTGTCCGCGTTCGCCGCCGCCTGGACCCGCTCCATCACGTCGTACCGGATCACCAGGTCGTTGACTGTGGGATTGCGGCGCAGCTCCTCGACGTACCCGGGCAACTGCTGGATGAACTGACCGGACTGGGTCACCACCGGCGGCACCAGCGCCAGCAGGCCGGCGACGATCAGCAGCAGCAGGGTGAGCGTCACGACCGCCACCGCCAGCCCGCGCGGCACGCCCCACTTGCGCAACCGGACCACCGCGGGGTGCAGGCCGACCGCGAGGAACAGCGCGATCACCACGAGCACCAGGATGCCGGCGGCGTTGCGGATGCCCAGGAACAACGCGTACGCGAGCAGCACGCCGAGCGCGCCGGTGAACCCGACCAGGAAGGCGCTGCGCCGCAGCGGGCGTCCCGGTACGCCGAAGCGCCCGCTCGGCTCGAACTCACCCGGCTCGACGTCGACGGGCCGCTCGCCGCTCATGCCGGTGCCGGTCCGCGTGTGCTCCGCGGTGCGCGTGGTCTCACTCGCGGTGCCCGTGGTGCCGCCTGCGGGCCTCGCATCGCCGGTGGGGGAGCCGGAGGTGTTCACGTCCGCGGCCTCGTCGTCCCGGGCGGCGGAACCCTCCTGTGACACCCGTGCCTCCCCGCTACCCGGCTCGCCCGCCGGTGCCGTCCACGGCCGACGTGCGGCCCTCTGCCCGCAGGGTAGTCTCCGCCGCCCGGCCCGGCCATCCCACCACCGCCACCCGCCGGGCGGGTGGCGCGGGTCGCCCGCCAGTTCGGGGAGGTGGTGTGGTCCGGGTGAGTGGGATGCCGCCACGTCGCCGAGGTGGCGCTGGGCCCGCCAGTTCGGGGAAGTGGCGGGGTCCGGGTGGGGCGGATGCCACCACCTCCCCGATCCGGCGCGTCGGGTGGCTCAGTCCTTGTCGACCGTCACCGTGCTGGGCTTGGCGCTGCGCTCGTCGGTGGTGGGCTTGGTCGGGCGCTTGCCGTTCTCACCGGTGCTGGTGATCTTCGTGGGGGTGGCTCCCCGGCCGCCCTCGCCCGGCACGGCGGCCACAGTGGGCTCGCCGTCGACGCCCGCGCCGGCGGGGGAGTCCATCGTGGTCACCGGCTCGCCGACCGGCTTCGCCGTGCCCGCGTCGGGGGACTCGCCGTCACCCCTGGCCGGCCCGGCACCGTTGGGGACCGCGGTGGCGGTGCCCTTCGCGGCCACCGGCGCGCCGGCGCCGGCCGGGGTGTCGCCGGCGCTCTCCGCGCCGCTGGTGACCGGCGTGCCGTCGCCCGCCGGCGTGCCGTCGCCCGTGGACCGGCCGGTGGAGGCGGCGGCGAGGTCGTCCGGGTCGACTGGGGTGGCCGCGATCCCGGCCGAGTCGGCGTCGCGCCGCAGGTCGGTGAGGCGGCGCTGCAGGTCGTCGGACTCCTGCCGCGACTTCCAGGTCTCGGTACGCAGGTCGGCCAGCTCCTGCTGGGCCTTGGCGATCTCCAGCATGACCCCGGCGAGCTGCTGCCGGCCGGCGGCCACCTCCTGCTGGGTGGCGGCCAGGTGCTGCTGCGTGGTGGCGAGGTGCTGCTGGGTGGTGGCCGCGTACTCCTCGAACTGGCGTCGCGAGGCCGCGACGTGCTCGTCGGCCTTGCGGCGCTGCGCGCCGGCGTCGGCCTCGGCGCGGCGCAGCAGCTCGGCGGCCTCCAGCTCGGCCTGCTGCCGCATGCTCAGCGCGTCGGCCTCGGCGGCCTGCCGGACATCGGCGGCGGTGCGCTCGATCTCGTCACGCCGCGTCGTGTACGCCTGCTCCAGCTCCTCCTGGCGCTTGGCGTGCTGCTTGTCCAGCTCGTCGCGGCGCTTGGCGAACTCCTGCTCGGCGGCGGCCCGGCGCTGGGCCAGCTCCTTCTCCGCGCCGTCCCGCCGCTCGGCGACCTCCTTCTCCACCCCGGCCCGCCACGCGCCCAGCTCCTGCTGGGTCTGCGCGCGGGCCTGCTGCACGTACGCCTCGGTCTCGGTGCGCATGCGCTGCACGTACGCCTCGACCTCGGCGCGATTGCGCTTGCCGGCCTCGGCGGCCTCGGTGGTGAGCCGGTTGGCCTCGCTGCGGGCCCGGCCGCGGGTGGCCTTGGCGGCCTCCTCCGCGTCGTCCACGATCTTCTTGGCCTCGGCCAGCGCCTTGGCGTGCGTGGCCCGGCCGGCCTCGGCGGCGGCGTCGGTGAGCCGCTTGGCCTCCTGCTGGCCCTTGGCGTGCACCTCCTTGGCCGCCTCGCGGAGCTGGTTCGCCTCCTGCTGGGCCTTGGCCAGCGCCTCCTTGGCCGACTCCCGCAGCCGCGCGGCCTCCTGCTGTGCCCGGGAGTGGATCTCCTTGGCGGTGTCACGGAGCTGGGTGGCCTCCTGCTGGGCCTTCGCCAGCGCCTCCCGGGCGGTCCGGCGCAGCTTCTCGGCCTCGTCCTGGGCGGCCGTCCGCAGCCTCGTCGACTCGTCCTGCGCGTCCTTGCGCAGCTTCGCCGACTCGTCCTTGGCGGCCTTCAGCGTGGCCTCGGCCTCGGCCTTGCGGGCGGCGGTGTGCCGCTCCTCCTCGGTCCGGCGGGCCGCCAGCGCGATCTCGAAGTCCTTGAGCGCCTGGGCAGCCTGCTCCCGGGCCTCCTCGACGATGTGCTCGGCGGCGGCGCGGCGGGCCTCGATCTCCTCGTTGGCGGCGGCCAGGATGTCGTCGGCCTGCTCCTCGGCCATGGTGAGGATCTGCTCGACGCGCGGACCCAGGTGCCGGAACGACGCCCGGTCCACCACCGCCGCCTGCTTGCGCACCTGGGCCAGGTCGCGCTGGAGCACCTCGACCTGACCGGCCAGCTTGTGGATCTGGGTGTATGCCTGTTCCCGCTCGGTGGTCAACGCCGCGATCTCGTGCTCCGCGCGAGCGACGTAGCGGTCGACCTGCCGTTTCTCGTATCCCCGCAGGGCGGACTCGAAGCTGGGCTCCGTCGTCACGTCCCCGCCGAGCGCGAACAGTTCCTCGCCGTGCGACATGCCCCCATCCTCACACGCATCCGGCTCTGCTGGGGCGATACGGACGCCCCTTCTGGGAGCTACTTCACCCTCCTGGCGAAACGGGCCGCACAAGCATGACGGCGCGGGGCGACACCGGTCACCCGGCGTCACCCCGCGCCGTGGCTCATGCCCCCGACAGCGGGTGTCCGATCAGCCGGCCGACTCGGCCGTCACCTTCTGCCCGGCGGCGTCCGCCTTCGGCGCCTCGGCCTTGCCGCCGGCCGGCACGCCCGGCACGATGCCGGCCAGGCCGGACAGCATCTGCCCGAGCTGCGAGGTGACCGCGTCCTTCTGACGGGTCAGGTCCTCGACCTCGCGGCGGGCCGCCTGCGTGGTCAGCTCGGCCTCGGTGCGGGCCTCGTTGAGCACCCGCTGCGCCTCGGCGCGCGCCTCGTTGAGCGTCTTGTCGGCCAGCGCCTTGGCCTTGTCGACGGTCTCGTTGGCGGTGCGCTCGGACTCGACCCGCCGGGCCTCGGCCCGCTGCTCGATCTCCTTGGCCCGCTCCTGCGCGGCGCGGGCGCGCTGCTCGGCCTCGTTCACCAGCTTCTGGGTCTGCGCGACCTGGGCGGCGTGCCGCTCCGACTCCTCGCGCTCGGCCTTCTCGCGCCGCTCGGCGAGCTGGAGCTCCAGGGCCTGCAGGTCCTTGTCGCGCTTGTCGCGCGCGTCGGTGAGCAGCTTGGTCGCCTCGGCCCGCTTCTCCTCGGCCTCCCGGGCGGCCTTGGCCCGTTGCTGAGTGATCTCCCGCTCGGCGGTGGCGCGCAGCGTGGCGACCTCGCGCTCCACGGTCGACTTCAGCTCGGCCACCTCGTGCGCGGTGACCGTACGCAGCTGCTTGGTCTCCCGGTCGGCGTCGGCGCGCAGCGTGTCGGCCTCGCGGCGGGCCTGCACGCGGACCTCGGCGGCCTCGCGCTCGGCGGCGGTACGGACGCTGCCGGCCTCGCGCTCGGCGGTCGCCTTCATGGCGGCGGCCTCGGCGCGGGCCTTGTCGGTGATCTCACGCGCCTCGAGGCGGGCGGCGGAGAGGATGCCCTCCGACTCGCGCTTGGCCTCGTTGCGGTGGTCGTTGGCCTGCTCCTCGGCCAGCCGCAGGATCTGCTCGACGCGAGTGCCCAGGCCGGAGAGCGTCGGCCGGCTGTTCTCCTCGAGCTGCTTGTTGGTCTCGGTGAGCTTCTGCTCCAGCGCGCTCTGGCGCTGCTCGGCCTGCCGCAGCCGGCGCTGAGCGTCGTTCATCCGCTGCTCGGCCTCGGCGCGGGCCTGCTCGGACTGGCTCAGGGCGGCGCTGAGCCGGCCGATGAAGTCGTCGACCTGGTTGGTGTTGTAACCACGCAGGCCAACGGTGAAATCGGGCTGTGAGTTCGCGTTATCGAAGAACGCAAGAGGGGAGGACTGCTGCTGGGGCATTGGGACATACTGGCAGACGCCCCAGGGTGGTTCGCAAGAGCGGTGGGCACCTTTCGCGTCCTGTTTACATGGTCAACTCGGTCGGCCGGTGAGACCGGACCAATTGGCGATCTTGGCAGCTCCCGGGCGGGTGGGGCGGGTCGGGCTTCTGCGGGGAAGGCGGCGCGAAAAGGGCCGCGGGTCGGTACCCGCGGCCCTTTGTGCGTACGCCGGTCGAATGGTGCCCGGCTCGGCCGGAAAGGCAATCCGGCGCGACCGTACGGTCAGTGACCGCGGAACCGGTTGATGGCGCTTTCGTGGCGCGAGCGCATCTCGGTGTCCCGGACGCCGAGCCCGTCGGCGGGGGCGAGGCACCGCACGCCGACCTTGCCCTGGTGCGCGTTGCGGTGCACCTCGTACGCGGCCTGGCCGGTCTGCTCCAGGGCGTACGTCTTCGACACGGTCGGGTGCACCTTGCCCAGCGCGACCAGCCGGTTGGCCTGCCACGCCTCGTGGTAGTTGGCGAAGTGGCTGCCGACGATGCGCTTGAGGTGCATCCACAGGTAGCGGTTGTCGTACTGGTGGTTGAAGCCGCTGGTGGAGGCGCAGGTGACGATCGTGCCGCCCTTCTTGGCGACGTAGACGCTGGCGCCGAACGTCTCCCGGCCGGGGTGCTCGAAGACGATGTCCGGGTCCTCGCCGCCGGTCAGCTCGCGGATGCGTTCACCGAAGCGCCGCCACTCGTCCTGGTCCTGGGTCTGCTCGTCGGACCAGAACTTGAACCCCTCGGCCGTCCGGTCGATGACCAGCTCGGCGCCCATCTTGCGGCACAGCTCGGCCTTCTCCGGCGAGGAGACCACGCAGACCGGGATCGCGCCGCCGTTGAGGGCCATCTGGGTGGCGTACCCGCCGAGGCCGCCGGAGGCGCCCCAGATCAGCACCACGTCGCCCTGCTTCATGTTCGCGCCGTGGTGCGAGACGAGCTGCCGGTACGCGGTGGAGTTGACCAGCCCCGGGCTGGCCGCCTCCTCCCAGCTCAGGTGGCGCGGCTTCGGCATCAGCTGGTTGGCCTTGACGATCGCCAGCTCGGCCAGGCCGCCGAAGTTGGTCTCGAAGCCCCAGATCCGCTGCTGCGGGTCGAGCATCGTGTCGTCGTGGCCGGCGGAGTCCTCCAGCTCGACCGAGAGGCAGTGCGCGACCACCTCGTCGCCGGCCTTCCACTTGGTCACGCCCGGCCCGGTGCGCAGCACCACGCCCGCGGCGTCCGAGCCGACCACGTGGTACGGCAGGTCGTGGCGGCGGGTCAGCTCGGAGAGCCGGCCGTAGCGCTGGAGGAACTTGAAGGTCGGCAGCGGCTCGAAGATGCTCGTCCACACCGTGTTGTAGTTGATCGCGCTGGCCATCACCGCGACGAGCGCCTCACCGGGGCCCAGCTCGGGGGTGGGCACCTCCTGCACGTGCAGCGCCTTGCGCGGATCCTTGTCGCGGGTGGCCATGCCCTCGAACATGCGGGTGTCCTCGGCACGCACCACCACGCCCCGGTAGCTCTCCGGCACGGGCAGGCCGGCGAGGCCGGCGAGCTCCCGCTCCGGCTGCGACGAACCCTCCGCCGCCATGATCGCTTCGAGGATGTCCTGCACGGTGACCTCCCGTTTGTCCGCACCCGCACGACGCGGGCAGGGGTGCTGCCATCGTCGGCGCCGGTGCGACGGGACCGCCATGTCGGCAATCGACACATTCGGCAACCGGTCGCCGCTGCTGTTCGGGCGGACGTTACTGAACGGTAGCTAAAGCGGGAACCCCTCTGTGAAAAACTGCATCCACCGATGCGTGGAGGTGTCCGTGGGAACGTGCAAGTGCGCACTGCCGCGCGTGTTCCCACGTGTTAGGAAGGGCCCCTTCTTAGTGAGCGTTTGAGAAGCCGGTTCAGGTGCTGGTTGCCTGGGCCGGTTTCGTGTTGCGGGCCAGGCGGGTGACCATGACGTGGATCATGGCCCTCATCAGGTCAGGCGTTGCAACGATCCCTAGAACCCAAGCAACTGCTGTTAACAAGGGGCCCTTCCTCTACCGGAGGCGTTAATAAGGGGCCCTTCCTTGCGGGCGGGCTGAGCTGGGGGAGAGTGGTGACTGTCGCCGTCGCGGCTGGTCGGAGATCCGTCGCGCACGTGCGAGACTAGACAACCATGAGCGACCCACGGATCACCTCGTCGATCTTCACCCGCGGCGCGGTCGACCTCAGCGCGCTGCGCACCCCCGCACCGGCCGACACCTCCTCCGCCACACCGTCCCAGGTCGCTGGGCCGACCGGGCTGCCCGGCAGCCCCGCAGGCTCCGCCGCCGTGATCGACGTGACCGAGGCGAACATCCAGTCCGAGGTGCTCGAACGCTCGCTCACCACACCGGTGGTGGTCTTCTTCGGTGCCGCCGGCTACCCGGAGAGCGACCAGTTCGCCCCGGTGCTGGAGCGGCTGGCCGCCGAGGGCGGCGGAGCGTGGCTGCTGGCCCGGGTCGACGTGCAGCAGCAGCCGCGGCTCGCGCAGATGTTCCAGCTCCAGACGCTGCCCACCACGTACGCCATCGTCGGCGGCCGCCCGATCGACGCCTTCCCCGGCCCGGTCCCCGAGTCGCAGTTGCGACAGTGGCTCCAGGCCGTGCTCAAGGCCGGTGGCGTCACCGTCGCCGCACCGGAGGATCCGCGCCTCGACGCCGCCGACGACGCGCTGATGAGCGGTGACCTCGACGCGGCCGAGGCGGCGTACCGGAAGATCCTCGCCGAGACCCCGGCCGACGCGGCGGCGGAGGCGGGCCTGGCGCAGGTCGGGCTGGCCCGCCGGGTCGCCGGCGCGGACCCGCAGGGCGCGCTCGACGCCGCTGCCGCCGCCCCCGACGACGTGGACGCCCAGTTGCTCGCCGCCGACATCGAGGTGCTCAGCGGCCTCGCCGACGAGGCGTACAAGCGGCTCGTCGGCGTGGTCCGGCGCACCGCCGGCGACGACCGGGACCGGGTACGCCAGCACCTGCTCGGCCTGTTCACCATCGCCGGCCCGGACGACCCCGCCGTGGCCTCCGCCCGACGCGCCCTGGCCAGCGCGCTGTTCTGAGTCAACCCGCGCGGGCCGGCGCACCGCCGGCCCGCCCGACCACCGAGGACGGGAGCCCATGATGCGCCGGATCGCCGTCCTCGACGCGCCGACGAACCTCGGACTGCGCCCGCCCACTGCGAGCTCCGTCCCCGGGTGCGGCAAGGCGCCGGGCGCGCTGCGCGACCACGGCCTGCTCGCCCGGCTGCGGGCCCGCGACGCCGGTTGCCTGACCCCGCCCCGGTACGACCCGGGGGACTGGCGGCCCGGCGACGGCGTCTGCCACGCGCCGGAGATCTCCGCGTACTCGGTGGCGCTCGCCGACCGGATCGGGGCGATCATCGACCGGGGCGAGTTCCCGCTGGTGCTCGGCGGGGACTGCTCGGTGCTGCTCGGCTCGGCGCTGGCCATGCACCGTCTCGGCGAGGCGGTCGGCGGGCGGATCGGGCTGGTCTTCGTCGACGGCCACTCCGACTTCCGGCACCCCGGCAACGCCTCCTACGTCGGTGCCGCCGCCGGGGAGGACCTGGCCCTGGTCACCGGCCGGGGGCAGCCCGACCTGGCCGCGATCGAGGGCCGCCGGCCGTACTTCCGGGACATCGACGTGGTGGTGCTCGGCATCCGCGCGCAGGACGAGTACCGGCTCGACCTCCAGGCCGCCGGCATCACCACCCGGCCGGTGCCGGCGCTGCGCGCCGAGGGCGCCGCACGGACCGCACAGTGGGCGCACGAGCAGCTCGTCGACTGCGCCGGCTACTGGGTGCACATCGACGTGGACGTGCTCGACCCGGCGGTGATGCCCGCCGTGGACGCGCCCGACCCGGGCGGCATCGCCTTCGCCGAACTGGAGATCCTGCTCGCCGGGCTGGTCGACACCCCGCACTGCCTCGGCGTCGAGCTGACCGTGTTCGACCCCGACTACGACCCGGACGGGGCGTACGCGGCCGAGATCGTGAACACGGTGGTCGCCGGGCTCGCCCCGGTGGTCGCGCCCGGTGCCGTGCCGCCCCGGCTGCTGCCGGCCGGACCTGTCGCACCGGCGCCCCGCGCCGCCGACAGCAGGCCGGAGCCCGAGCCGCTGCCCGCCCCGGCGGCCGTACCGGCGCCGGCGGTCGCGGTGGAGCCGATCGGGCCCGACCCGACCGACGACGACCTCGGCGACGACCCGCTCGGGCCCGGCCTGCTGCGCCGCGCCTCCGCCGGAGACGAGCCGGACCCGGCCCGCTCCGGCATCGACATCGCCTGACCGGTACGCCTCAGTTCGCGGCGCACGGCGGTGCGGAACCCGCTCAGCTCGCGGCCAGGCCGCGCAGGAACTTCTCGGCGATCGGCGCCGCCACCTTCGAGCCCGCCCCGCCCTGCTCCACGAAGACGGCGAAGGCCACGTCGCCCTGCCAGCCGACGAACCAGGCGTGCGTGTGCGCCGGGTTGTTGTCGTACTCCGCGGTGCCGGTCTTGCCGTGCACCGGCTCGCCCGGGACGTCGGCGAGCACGCTGCCGCTGCCCGACGTGACCACCCCGCGCATCATCGTCTTCAGCGCCGCCACCGACTCCGGCTTGAGCGCCTCGCCGGCCGGCGCGGGCTTGGCCGGCGCCGGTTCGAGCAGCAGCTTCGGCTGCTCGAACCTGCCCCGGGCCACCGCCGCGGTGGCGCTCGCCATCGTCAGCGGGCTGACCAGTGTGGTGCCCTGGCCGATCGCGGCGGCGGCCTGTTCGGTGGCCGGGCCGTTGGCGGAGATCTTGCCGGTGAACGCGTCGGTGCCCAGATCCCACGCGGCCTCCAGGCCGAGCGACCGGCCGGCCTGCGCCAGCCCGTCCGGGCCGAGCTTCGGCGCCAGCGCCACGAACGCGGTGTTGCACGACTTGGCGAAGTCAGTGGCGAACGGCACCGCGCCCAGCTCGAAGTCGTCCGAGTTCTTGAAGACCCGGCCCTCGACGGTCGCCGTCTTCGGGCAGTTCACAGTCGTCTGCGGGGTCACCGCACCACGGTCGAGCAGGCCGAGCGCGCTGACCATCTTGAACGTCGAACCCGGCGGGACCTGGGCGGTGAAGGCGAGGTTCTCGCCCGCCGCGCCCGGACCGTTCGCGGCGGCCAGCACCGCGCCGTCACTGATCCGCACGGCGACCAGGGCGGACCGGCGGGTCTGCCCGCGCAGCGCGGCGTCGGCGGCGTTCTGGGTGGCCGCGTCGATCGTCGTCTTCACCGGCTGACCGGGCTTCGGGTCGGCGCGGTACAGCTCCGTGCCGGTCGGCTCGACCTTGCCGTCCGGGGTGGTCCGCTCGGTGATGACGGTGACGCCGGGGACGCCGCGCAGCCGCTCGTCGTACCGGCCCTGGAGCCCGCCGTGGCCGACCAGGTCGCCGCGTGCGTACCGCTCAGGGTGGGCCTGGAGGTCGTCGGCGGTGGCCTGGTCGACCGAGCCGAGCAGGGCCCGGGCGAACTCGCGGGTCGGCGCCAGCATGAGCTGCTCGGAGACGAACCGGGTGCCGGGCAGGTCGTAGATGCGCGGCTTGATCTGCCGGTACGCCTCGTCGCGCAGCGTCACCACCTCGACGAGCCCGTCCGCCTTCGCCTCCTTGAGCCGCTTGGGCAGGTCGCCCAGGTCGACCGGCGGGGTGAGCGCGGGCCGGATCGCCTTGAACGCGGCATCCAGCTTCCGGAGCAGGCCGGGGACGTCGTCGATCTCGCCGGGGACGAGTTGCACCCGGACCACCGGGCGCGGCGCGACGATCGGCTGTCCGGCCGCGTCGAGCACACCGGCGCGCTGCGCCGGCTCCCGCCGCAGCGCGATCCTGTCGCCGCTCTCCAGCTTCTCGTGCACCACCGACGGCTCCCAGATCACCTGCCACTGGTCGTCGCCGCCGCGCTTGAGGCGTACCGGATTCTCGTAGGCCCAGGTGCCGCCGCCGGGCAGCGCCCAGCTCACCTTGACCCGGGCGGTGGCGACGTCGCCCTTGGTGGTGATGTCGCCGGTCCGCGCCAGCTCCGGCGGGTCGGCCGCGAGCGCGCCGGCGAGCGCCTGGATCTGCTTGGTCACGTCGCCGGCGGGCACCCGCCCGCCGGCCGGCTGGACGAAGCCGACCGCCTGCAGGTCGCCGGAGCGCCAGCCGCCGAGGAACGCCTCGACGGCCGCCTCCGGGCCGTCGTCCCCGGAGCATCCGGTCAGCGCACCGGCCGTGACCAGGACTGCGGCCAGTGCCGCGAGGACACGGTGACGGGTGTGGCGGCGGGGGCGGACGGGGTACGACACGGGCATGAAGCGGTCCCTCCGGTGCTCAACTGCCCTGCACGCTAGTACGACCCGGCGCTCCCCACCGCCCCGCCACGGCCTCCGGCAGCGCGAGAAGCAGCGTGTGGGAGTGTGATGAACATCGCCAGTCGGGGTACTCCGCGAGCGGCCGACCTCGGACCCGCAACGGGTGAAAGGACAGAGTCCCGATCCGGATGTCCGGCCGGTGGTCCGCCGCGGGAGGTACCACGCGGTAGGGCCTAGGCTGGGCGGCAGAGTGACCCACAACGCGGTGGGTCGAGGGGAGTGGCACCGATGGACCGGCGTCCGGCGATCAAACCGGGACCCGACCTCCGGCAGGCTGACACCGGCCGGGACGACGACGACAGCTTCGATTCGGCGACCGACGGAGACGGTTTCAGCCGTCTCGACACAGGAGTGACCGGGATGACCGGTTCCAGCATCGACACCCTCTACGACCTGGGCCTGCCCGCGCAGGCACTGGCCGACGAGTCGGAGGACGCCGAGCTGGACGAGCCCGTTCCCAACGCGGAGCGGCTGGTCGCCCAGGCGGTCGCGCTGGCCGGCGACGACCACGACGCGGCCACACTGGTGGACCGCTTCTGGCGGTTCGCGCCGGACGAGGAGCTGATCGGCTTCACCGCCGAGGAGATGCTGGAGGCGGCCCGGGCCCACCGGGACCTGGCCCAGCAGCGGGTGCCGGGCGAGCTGAAGCTCCGTATCCACGAGCCGGACGCCGAGCAGCACCACACGGTCGTGGAGATCGTCACCGACGACATGCCGTTCCTCGTCGACTCGGTGACCGCCCTGCTGAACTCCCGCCACCTGGACGTGCACCTGCTGGTGCACCCGCTGGTCGTGGTGCGGCGCGAGCCGCTGGGCCGGCTCACCGAGGTGTCGGCGGACGTGGAACCGGACGACGCCATCGCCGGTGACCTGGTCGAGAGCTGGATGCGGATCGAGATCGACCCGGTCCGCGACCCGGCCGAGCGGGAGACGCTGCGGCGCGAGTTGCAGCGGGTGCTCACCGACGTGCGCGAGGCGGTCGAGGACTGGCCGAAGATGCGGCAGCGGGCCCTCGCGCTCGCCGACGAGCTGGCCGCCGCCCGGACGTCGGACAACCGCCCGCCGGTGCCGGAGAAGGACATCACCGACTCGGTGGAGCTGCTGCGCTGGCTGGCGCACGACCACTTCACGTTCCTCGGTTACCGGGAGTACCGCCTGGTCCACACCGACGGTGTGCGCGGCGGGCAGGCCCTGGAGGCGGTGCTCGGCACCGGGCTGGGCATCCTGCGCTCCGACTCGCCAGAGGCCCGGTCGCTGAACTCGATGACGCCCGAGGCGCACGAGAAGGTGCTGGAGAAGCGCCTGCTCATCATCACCAAGGCCAACTCGCGTGCCACTGTGCACCGCTCGGCGTACCTCGACTACATCGGCTTCAAGATCTTCAACGAGGCGGGCGAGGTGGTCGGGGAGCGACGCTTCCTGGGCCTGTTCTCCACCGCCGCGTACCGGACCAGCGTGCAGGAGCTGCCGGTGGTCCGGCGCAAGGTCGCCGAGGTGCTCGACCGCTCGGGCCTGAGCCTGCGCAGCCACTCCGGCAAGGACCTGCTGCAGATCCTGGAGACCTACCCGCGCGACGAGCTGTTCCAGATCAAGACCGACGACCTGTACCACGCGGTGATCGGCGTGCTGCGGATGGCGGGTCGCCGGCAACTGCGGGTGTTCCTGCGCCGCGACGCGTACGGGCGGTTCATCTCCTGCCTGATCTACCTGCCGCGGGACCGCTTCACCACCCAGAACCGGCTGCGCATGCAGGACATCCTGCTGCGCGAGCTGAACGGCGTCGGCGTCGACTACACCACCCGGGTGACCGAGTCGATGCTGGCCCGGGTGCACTTCATCGTGCGTACCGACCCGACCAATCCGCCCGGCGACATCGACGCCGACCTGCTCGCCGAGGAACTGGCCGACGCGACCCGGCTGTGGGACGACGACTACCGGCTGGTGCTGGAACGCAAGCTCGGTGACGAGCAGGCCAAGCACCTGTTCGCCAGGTACGCCGACGCGTTCCCGGAGGGCTACAAGGACGGGCACACGCCGTACGAGGCGATGAAGGACCTGGCGAAGCTGGAGCTGCTGGAGGAGCCCGGCCAGCTGGAGATGCACCTGTTCCGCAAGCAGGCGCCGCCGCGTCCGTACGCCGCCCGCGCCGCCGACGCCGACGAGACGATGGACGTGCGGTTCAAGGTCTACCGGTACGGCGAGCCGATGATGCTCTCCGCCGTGCTGCCGGTGCTGCACTCGCTCGGTGTGAAGGTGGTCGACGAGCACCCGTACGAGGTGGAGCGCGTCGACGGCCGGATCTGGCTCTACGACTTCGGTCTGGAGCTGCCCGAGCGGCACCAGGACCTGGCCGAGGTGCGTCCGCACGTGGAGAACGCCTTCGCCGCCGCCTGGCGGGGCGAGGCCGAGGTGGACGGCTTCAACGAGCTGGTGCTCCGGGCCGGGCTCACCTGGCGGCAGGTCGTCGTGCTGCGCGCGTACGCGAAGTACCTGCGTCAGGCCGGCACCGTGTTCTCCCAGGAGTACATGGAACAGACGTTCATCGCGTACCCGCAGATCGCCGAACTGCTGGTGAAGCTGTTCGAGACCCGGTTCGCCCCGGGCGCCACCACGCTCGACGAGCGGCGGCAGCGCAGCGGTGAGCTGGTCGACGCGATCGGTGAGGCGCTGGACGAGGTGGCCAGCCTCGACCAGGATCGCATCCTGCGGTCGTACCTGACGTTGATCCAGGCCACGCTGCGCACCAGCTTCTACCAGAAGCCGGTGGGCGGGCGGCCCAAGGCGTACGTGGCGTTCAAGCTGGACCCGCAGGCCATCCCGGACCTGCCGGCCCCGCGGCCCAAGTTCGAGATCTTCGTCTACTCGCCCCGGTTCGAGGGCGTGCACCTGCGCTACGGGCCGGTGGCCCGCGGCGGCCTGCGCTGGTCCGACCGGCGCGAGGACTTCCGGACCGAGGTGCTCGGCCTGGTCAAGGCGCAGATGGTGAAGAACGCGGTGATCGTGCCGGTCGGCGCCAAGGGCGGCTTCGTGCTCAAGCAGAAGCCGGGCGACCGGGACGAGGCGGTGATCTGCTACAAGGAGTTCATCTCCGCGCTGCTCGATGTCACCGACAACATCGTCAGCGGCGAGATCGTGCCGCCCGACGACGTGGTCCGGCACGACGGCGACGACCCGTACATGGTCGTGGCCGCCGACAAGGGCACCGCGACGTTCTCCGACATCGCCAACGAGATCTCCGAGGCGCACAACTTCTGGCTGGGCGACGCGTTCGCCTCCGGCGGCTCGGCCGGCTACGACCACAAGAAGATGGGCATCACCGCCCGGGGCGCCTGGGAGTCGGTCAAGCGGCACTTCCGGGAGCTGGGCCACGACACCCAGACGCAGGACTTCACAGTTGTCGGCGTCGGCGACATGTCCGGCGACGTGTTCGGCAACGGGATGCTGCTGTCGAAGCACATCCGGCTGGTGGCCGCGTTCGACCACAGGCACATCTTCCTGGACCCGGATCCGGACTCGGCCCGGTCCTTCCAGGAGCGCAAGCGGCTGTTCGACATGCCGCGTTCGTCGTGGGAGGACTACGACCGCGAGCTGATCTCCGCCGGCGGCGGCGTCTATTCGCGTACGGCGAAGTCGGTGCCGATCTCGCCGCAGGTCCGCGCGGTGCTCGGCCTCGACGAGGACGTCACGCAGCTCAGCCCGCAGGAGCTGATGAAGGCGATCCTCACCGCGCCGGTCGACCTGTTCTGGAACGGCGGCATCGGCACCTACGTGAAGGCGTCCAGCCAGACCAACGCCGAGGTGGGGGACAAGTCCAACGACGCCATCCGGGTGGACGGCAAGGGCCTGCGCTGCCGGGTGGTCGGCGAGGGCGGCAACCTGGGCTTCACCCAGCAGGGCCGGATCGAGTACGCCTCGACCGGCGGCCGCATCTACACCGACTTCATCGACAACGCGGCCGGTGTGGACTGCTCCGACCACGAGGTCAACATCAAGATCCTGCTCAACACGGCGGTGGCCGACGGTGAGCTGGACCGGCCGGAGCGCGACGAGCTGCTGGCCCAGATGACCGACGAGGTCGCCGAGCTGGTGCTGCGGGACAACTACGACCAGGCCCGGGCGCTGAACAACGCCCAGGCCCAGGCCGCCTCGCTGCTTCCGGTGCACCGGCGGATGATCAACGAGCTGGAGCGGTCCGGCGCACTGAACCGGGCGCTGGAGGCGTTGCCCTCGGACGAGGAGCTGGCGGTCCGCACCGAGAGCGGCCTGACCGCGCCGGAGTTCGCGGTGCTGCTCGCGTACGTCAAGATCGTGCTGGAGCGCGAGATCGTCGGCGAGGGCCTGGCGGACGAGGAGTGGACGACCGACGTCCTGGTCAACTACTTCCCGACGCCGCTGCGGCAGCGCTTCGCCGAGCGGATGGGCCGGCACCGCCTGCGCCGGGACATCGTCACCACGGTCCTGGTCAACGAGGCGATCAACCGGGGCGGCATCTCGTTCGTCTTCCGGGTGGTCGAGGAGACGGCGGCGTCCGCCGCCGACGTGCTCCGGGCGTACGTGGTGGTCCGCGAGGTGTTCGGCCTGCGTGACCTGTGGGACGCGGTCGAGGCGCTGGACAACAAGGTCTCGCCCGAGTTGCAGACGGCCGTCTACCTGGACACCCGGCGGCTGCTCGACCGCGCGGTGCGCTGGCTGGTCACCAACCGGCGCTCGCCGATCGACGTGCCGGCGGAGATCGCCCGGCTGCGCGACGGTGTGGCCCGGCTCCTGCCGGACCTGGAGAACCGGTTCTGGGGCACCGAGCGGGAGGCCATCGCGGCGCACATCGAGTCGCTGGTCGAGCGCGGGCTGCCGCGTGACCTGGCCGAGCAGGCGACCCGCCTGATGTACAGCTTCGGCCTGCTGGACATCGTCGAGACGGCGCAGGGCACCGGGCGGGACGTGAGCGAGGTGGCCTCGGTCTACTTCGTGCTCTCCGACCGGTTCCGGGTCGACGCGCTGCTGTCGAAGATCTCCCTGCTGCCCCGCGAGGACCGGTGGCAGACGCTGGCCCGGATGGCGCTGCGCTACGACCTGTACGCCGCGCTGGCCGCGCTCACCGCGGAGGTGCTCGGGTCCACGCCGGAGGACGTGCCGCCGGTGGAGCGGGTGCAGGAGTGGGAGCAGGCGAACGCCACCTCGATCCACCGGGCGCACCGGGCGATGGGGGAGTTCGACGAGTCCCGCGCCGACCTGTCCGCGCTGTCGGTGCTGCTGCGCCAGATCCGTACCCTCGTCCGGACCTCGGCGGCGGCCTGACCGCTCGACGCGAGTGGCCCGGTGGTCGGTTCCCCGACCACCGGGCCACTGCCGTTCCCGCCCTCAGCTCGTCATCGGGGCGTAGACGACGATGTTGTTCAGGTAGCTGCCGGCCGTCTTGTCGAACACCCCGCCGCAGGTCACCACGCGCAGGGCGGGGACGTCCGACGGGCCGTAGACCTGCGCGGCGGGAAAGGCGGTCTTCGGGTACGACGCGACCTCCCGCACCGTGAACGTGGCGGACGAGCCGTCCTGCCGGGCCACGACGATCGTGTCGCCCGCCACCAGCGCGCCGAGGTTGAAGAACACCGCCGGGCCGAGCTGGGCGGAGTCGACGTGACCAACTATCACCGCGTTGCCGGCCTCGCCCGGGCTGGCGCCGGGGGAGTACCAGCCGGCGTTCATGGCCTGGTCCAGCGGGGGCACCTGGACCGTGCCGTCCGGGTTCGTGCCGAGCGACATGATCGGCGCCTGCACCCCGATGCGGGGGATCGAGATGGTGACCGGCGCCGACCGGGGCAGCGGGGCCGGGTCGGCGCCCGTCGTGTTCGGTGTCTCGGGGACGGCTGCGGCGCCCGGGGTGGCGCCGGTCGGTGGACCCGGTGTCGCCGGGCCGCCCCCGGCGGCGTCCGCGGCCGGCCGGCCGGTGCCACCCGGTGCGGACGGGCCGGTGGTGCCCGGTGCCGGTTGGGCCTCGGCGCCCGGTGCGGGTCGGCTCTCGGCGTCCGGGTCGGCGTCGGCGCCGCCCGGATCGCTCTGCGGGCCGGTGGTGACCGGGGCCGCCTGGCCGAGCGGCTGCGGCGGTGACGGTGGCGGGACGGTCCGGACGGACGCGCCGATCAGACCGGCCCCGGCCATGGCGAGCAGGACGACGACGGCCGTGCCGGCGGCACGCCACGGACTTCCGTGGCGGCCGCCGGCCCGGGTCGTCGTCCGGTCAGACCAGGCCACCGGCCCGCCGCCGGCGCAGCAGCACCAGGCCGCCCAGCGCCGCGGCGCCGATCATGCCCGCGCCGCCGGTGGCGAGGGTACGGTCCACGCCGGTGGTCGTCATGCCACCGTCGCCGCCGTCGACCCCACCGCGCGGCAGGACCACCAGTTCGCCCTCACCGCAGGTGCCCCGCAGCTCGTACCGGCCCGGCCGGGCGTCGTGCGACACGGTGGCCTCGCCGTAGTAGACGAAGTCCTTCCCGTGCTCCCACTCGTCCTTGCCGTAGTCGCGCTCGGCGTCCTTGCCGTAGTCGCCCTTGTCCTCCTGCCAGGCGCCTCCGCTCGCCTGCCAGTCGTCCTTGCCGCCCTGCCAGTCGTCGTTACCGCCCTGCCAGTCGTCGTTACCGTCCTGCCAGGAGCCGTGCTCGTCCTTGCCGTCCTTGCCCTTGTCGTCCGGCCGGCCGCCACGGTCGTCCTTGCCGTGCTCGTCCTTGGCGTCCTTGCCGTGCCGGTCCTTGCCGTCGGGGCCGTGCTCGTCCTTGGTCCAGTCCGGCGCGCCCGGCTTCTCCTTCTCCCAGCCCGGCTCGGCGTCCTGGCCGTACTCGTCGTGCCCCTGCCAGTCGCCGGGGTCGACGGCCGCGCCGGCGCCCGCGCCACCCGGCTGCGGCTGCCCTTCCGGCTGGCCGGCCGGCGGCTGGGGCTGGTTCGCCGGAGGCTGCGGCATGCCGTCGCCGCCCGGGCCGTTCCCGCCGGGCCCGTCACCGCCCGGCCCGTTGCCGCCGGGGCCGTTCCCACCCGGGCCGTTGCCGCCGGGGCCGTTGCCGTCCGGGCCGTTGCCGTCCGGGCCGTGCCCGTCCCCGCCCGGCTCACCGCGGCCGTCCGGGCCCTTGCCGTGGTCGTCCTTGCCGTCCGGGCCCTTGTCGTCCCAGCCCCAGTCCTGGTCGCCGCCCCAGTCGCCGCCGCGGTCGGCCCAGTCGCCGTGCTCGCCGTCGCGGGCCGGGTGCAGGTCGACCTTGCCGGTGACCTTCGACCAGACGGTGGCGTGCTTCTGCGGCTCGGAGCAGATCGCGAGCAGCTCGACGGTGTCCCCCGCCTTCACCACGTGGGGCTTGGCGATGACCTTGCCCTCGTCGTGCCCGCCCGCGTAGGCCATTCCCGGGGTGAACGCGAGAAGGCCGGCTCCGCCGAGGGCGGCGCCCGCGACCACCTTCCCGAGCATCTTCTTAGCCATGACCAGCGTCTCCATCCCTGTTCGTCCTGAGCCCGACGTCAGTCGAGCTAAGGCCGACGTTAGACCTTTTCGCGACTTATTCGGGGAAAGATTCGCTTTTAGGGATTTGCCGGTGATGCGGCCTCGGCGCGTGCTGCCCGACCGGTAGCGCCGATCGGGCTCTCCGCGGCGGTACCGCGACGCCGGTCCCACTCGTGCTGTTGGCGCCCCTCCGCGCGGTCCCCGTGCCGAGTGGAACGTCATGGGTGTCTCCGGGCCGTTATGACACCCATGACGTTCCACCCGAGCCGAAGGGCGCCGGTGGGCGGCGGGGAGTGGAGTGTGGTGGCGCCGGGCGGCGGTACGGTGGGGCGAGCCGCATCGAGCCATTGCCATGGAAGCGCTCCCATGCAAGAATCGCTGCACGCGGTTCGGGGAGCCACACCGCGAGCTCAGACGTCGAGGGCAGCCGGCACCACCGGCCGACGTCCGGCTCCATCGGCCGGTCCTGCGGACCGGCCGGCACCACCACCCCCACAACGCCCGTCCGGGTCGGGCGTCCCCCGAAAGTAACCCGTGGCGCGCACGGTCGTTCCCGCAGGACGACCGCAGCCGCCATTGCGCCGGGCCGTACGCGGATCCGGTCTCGCCCAAGGAGATCATTGGCATGAATCTGTGGAGAAGGCTGTCCGGCCGGAACCGGACGCTTGCGCTCACCGGCGCCGGCGTCCTGGTAGCCGGTGGACTGGTGACCCTCCCGGTCACCGCGGCGCAGGCCGCCACGCAGTGCAGCGTGACCTACACGACCAGCGACTGGCCCGGTGGATTCACCGGCACCGTGACCATCAAGAACATCGGTGACGCGCTCAGCTCGTGGAACCTCGGCTTCACCTTCCCGAACAGCTCGCAGCGGGTGGTGAACGGCTGGTCCGCGCGGTGGTCCCAGAGCGGCCAGAACGTCACCGCGCAGAACGAGTCGTACAACGGGTCGCTCGCCAGCGGCGCCAGCACCACCATCGGCTTCAACGGCTCCTGGAGCGGCAGCAACCCCAAGCCGACCCAGTTCACGCTCAACGGCACTGTGTGCAACGGCGGCACGCCGACCACCAGCACCCCGCCGACGAGCACCCCGCCGACGAGCACGCCGCCGACCAGCACGCCCCCCACGAGCACCCCGCCGACGTCGACCCCGCCGACGACGACCCCGCCGCCCGGGCAGCGGGTCGACAACCCGTACGCCGGCGTGAAGGGGTACGTGAACCCCGAGTGGAAGGCCAAGGCCGAGTCGGTGTCCGGCGGCAACCGGGTGTCGAACAACCCGACCGCCGTCTGGATCGACCGGATCGCCGCCATCAACGGCACGCCGGACAGCAGCTCCAACGGGGCGATGGGCGTCCGTGACCACCTGGACGCCGCGCTCGCCCAGGGTGCCGGTTACATCCAGTTCGTCATCTACAACCTGCCGGGCCGCGACTGTGCGGCGCTCGCCTCCAACGGTGAGCTGGGCCCGGACGAGCTGCCCAAGTACAAGGCCGAGTACATCGACCCGATCGCCGCGATCCAGGGCGACGCGAAGTACCGGAACCTGCGCATCGTCAACATCATCGAGATCGACTCGCTGCCCAACCTGGTGACCAACACCTCGGGCAACCCGGGCGGGACCGTCATGTGTGACACCGTGAAGGCCAACGGCGCGTACGTGAACGGTGTCGGCTACGCCCTGGCGAAGCTGGGCGCGATCGGCAACGTCTACAACTACATCGACGCCGCCCACCACGGCTGGATCGGCTGGGACAGCAACTTCGGCCCGGTCGCCGACCAGCTCAAGGCCGCCGCCGTGGCGTCCGGCAGCACCGTCGCCAACGTGCAGGGCTTCATCGTCAACACGGCGAACTACTCCGCCCTGAAGGAGCCGTACGTCAAGGTCACCGACTCGGTGAACGGCCAGACGGTCCGGCAGTCCAAGTGGATCGACTGGAACCAGTACGTCGACGAGCTGTCGTTCGCCCAGGCGTTCCGGCAGAAGCTGGTCTCGGTCGGCTTCGACAGCAACATCGGCATGCTGATCGACACCTCCCGTAACGGTTGGGGCGGCACCGCCCGGCCCACCGGCCCGGGCCCGATGACCAGCGTGGACGCCTACGTCAACGGCGGCCGGGTCGACCGGCGCATTCACGCCGGCAACTGGTGCAACCAGGCCGGTGCGGGTCTCGGCGAGCGGCCGCGGGCCAACCCGGAGACCGGGATCGACGCCTACGTCTGGGTGAAGCCCCCGGGCGAGTCGGACGGCTCCAGCAAGGAGATCCCGAACAACGAGGGCAAGGGCTTCGACCGGATGTGCGACCCGACGTACACCGGCAACGCCCGCAACGGCAACAGCATGTCCGGCGCCCTGCCGGACGCGCCGATCTCCGGCGCCTGGTTCCCGGCCCAGTTCCAGCAGCTCATGCAGAACGCCTACCCGCCGCTCTCCTGAGCCGCGGTACGGGCCACCCGCGGCGGCGGGAGTGAGGCACCGCCGCGCGGGTTCCCCGGGCCCCTGGTCGACGCCCACGTCGGCCAGGGGCCCTCGGCCGTGCCGAAGGTCAGGGCACGGTGCGCTCGATCGCCGCCCGGCCCAGCTCGGCCAGGTCGCGGCGGGCCCGTTCCAGGTTCTCCGGGGTCACGTCCTGGCCCCGGGCCTGCACCAGGTCCTCCGGATCCCAGGGCTGCTCGGCGCCGGTGCGGATGTCGTCCGGTGCGGCACCGGTGCCGGTGCCTGTCGCGCCGGTACCGGCCGCGTACGGGTCACCGATGAGGTTCGGCGACCCGGTGTCGGGCACCGCCCCGTCGGGCTCGGCGAAGACGGGGTTGTCCGGGTCGGTGCCGCCGCTGCGCAACTGGGGCACCGTGCTGTCGTCGTCCACCGCCGCGGCCACCTCGGGGGTCTCCTCCAGCGGCCGCTCGCCACCGCGGTCACGATCGGTCATGCTGCTGCCCTCCTGTCCCTTCCGCCTGATCCCCGTGGCGTACCCGGTGCGGGCCGTGCCATGCGGGCGGCGGGGGTCAGGACTCGTCGCGGTGCGGCTTCGGCGTCTCGGTCGGGCGCAGCCGCAGCCACAGCAGCATCAGCAGGCCGAACACCAGCATCGCCGCGCCGGCCCACAGGTTGATCCGGACGCCCTGCGCCTTGTCGATCTCGGCGGACGTGTCGAACAGCCCCATCAGCCCGACGATCAGCCCGTACACCACGAACAGGCCACCGATGACCCGGCGGATGTCGAAGAGCCGGGCCGCGGCGGAGCGTTCCTCCCGGACGTCCTCGGTCTCGTCGACCAGCGGGTCGTGCGCCTCGCCGCCCTGGTAGTGGCGGTCCGCGTCGTCTGCCATGGCGTGCGTCCTCTCCTCAGAAGACCGGGATGTAGAACAGGGCGGCGAGGATCACGGCGACGACGCCGAGCAGCACCGGGGAGCGGTACCAGGCGGCGTCGCCGGCCAGCGTGTCGTCGGCGAGCGTGGTGTCGCTGAGGCCGTACACCAGCCCGGTCAGCTGGTCGTCGGTCTTCGGCCGGGTCAGCGGGGTGACGATCGCGGCCACCACCGCGACGGTGGCGAAGGCCAGGCCCGCGCCCCAGAAGCTCTCCTCCAGGTCCGAGTTGAAGCTGATCACGCCGCCCTTGTAGAGCAGGTACGTGGCGGTGGCGACGACGGTGCCGGACAGCAGCGACCAGAACCCGGCCAGCGGCGTCATCCGCCGCCAGAACATGCCGATGATGAACGTGCCGAACAGCGGCGCGTTGAACACCGAGAACAGCGCCTGGATGTAGTTCATGATGTTGCTGAACCCGGCCGCGATGAACGCGGTGCCGATGCCGATCACCACGGCGCCGACGGTGGCGAGCCGGCCCACCTTCACGTAGTGCTCGTCCGGCATGTCGCGCCGGAAGTACGCCTGCCAGATGTCGTACGTGAAGACGGTGTTGAAGCCGCTGACGTTCGCCGCCATGCCGGCCATGAACGAGGCCACCAGGCCGGTGACCGCGATTCCGAGCACGCCGTTGGGCAGCAGGTCGCGCATGAGCAGCGGGATCGCGTTGTTGTAGACCAGGTCGCCCTCGTCGGCGCCCAGCCCCTTGACGGTGACCAGGGCGATCAGGCCGGGGATCACGGTGACCGCCGGGATCAGCAGCTTCGGGTACGCGGCGATGATCGGCGTACGCCGGGCGGCGCTCATGTTCCGCGCGGACAGGGCGCGCTGCACCTCGGCGAAGTTCGTGGTCCAGTAGCCGAAGGAGAGCACGAAGCCCAGGCCGAAGACGATGCCCAGCCAGTGCGCGCCGAGCGGGTTGTCGGTGCTGCCGGTGCCCTCCCAGGCGTGCAGCCCGGCCTCGCCGAGCCTGGAGTCACGGACCGCGTCCATCAGGCCGCTCACGCCGCCGACCTTGACCAGCCCGATCACCGTGATCGGCACCAGACCGGCGATGATCACGAAGAACTGGAGCACCTCGTTGTAGATGGCGCCGGAGAGCCCGCCGACGGTGATGTACGCCAGCACGATCACCGCACCGACGATGATCGCGAACCAGAGCGGCCAGCCGAGCAGCGCCTGCATGATCAGGGCCAGCGCGTAGAGGTTCACGCCCGCGATGAGCACCTGCGCGACCGCGAAGCTGATCGCGTTGAGCAGGTGGGTGGGGCGGTTGAAGCGCAGCCGCAGATACTCGGGGACGCTGCGGACCTTGGAACCGTAGTAGAACGGCATCATCACGATGCCGAGGAAGACCATCGCCGGTACGGCGCCGATCCAGTAGTAGTGCACGGTCATGATGCCGTACTGGGCGCCGTTGGCGGCCATTCCGATGATCTCCAGCGCGCCCAGGTTCGCCGAGACGAACGCCAGGCCGGTGACCCAGGCGGGCAGTGAGCGGCCGGAGAGGAAGAAGTCCACGCTGGTGCGGATCGCGCGCCGGGCGGCGAAACCGACGCCGAGCACCGTGACGAAGTAGAGCGCCAGGATCAGATAGTCCAGGGCGTTCATGTTCAATCGCAGGCCGCCACCGCCCATGACCGTGCTCCCCTCGTGTGCACCGCTGACCGCACGTACCCCGATTGCGAAGTTTCATACCTGCTGTTCGGTCCGGGCGTGCGGAAGCCCCGGCCGGGTCACCGGCCGGGGCTTCGTGGCGGTTTCTCAGCGGCCCAGTACGCGGTCCAGGAAGTCGCGGTAGCCGCGCACGGCGACCCGGAGCTGCTCGGTGTCCGTGGAGCCGGACTCCTGCCAGGCGCCGAGCCGGGTGCGCTGCTCGCGCAGGGCCGTGGAGAGTGCCTCGATCGCCTCCTCGACCAGCGACTCGGCCTCGCCGACCGCGGCGCGCGGGTCGTCCACGAAGCGCAGCTGCACGTCGCGCCAGCGGTCCCGGAAGCCCTGGGCGGCCTCCGGCGCGAACAGCGTCGCCGCGTCGGCGGGTACCGCGCCGGGCGTGGTCCGCTCGCCGCCGGCCAGGCCCGCGCCGGCGGCTGCCGCGCCCGCCGCGGCGGTGGCGGTGTCGGTGTCCACCCGGTCGTGCCGCCGGTCGGCGTCGTCGGTGGCGGGGACCGGCTCGGCGTCCGGGTCGACCAGGCCGGGCTCGGCGCTGCCGTACCCGACCGCGCCGTCGGCGACCGCGTCGTCCCGGCGGACGCCGTCGACCCGCGCCACGTCGTCGCCGGTGCGGTCGTCCCGGCCGTCGCCGTCCACGTCACGGTCGGTGGTGCCGGAGTGCTCGGCGTCCCAGCGGTCCCGGTCGTGCAGGCGGTCCCCGGCGGTCGGGTCGGCCCGCTCGTCGTCCAGCGGGTCGGTGCGTCCCGGCGCGCCGTCGCCCGGCGCCGCCGTGTCCTCGCCGCGCGCGTCGCGTTCGTCCTGCGGACGGCCGCCGGCCAGGGCCGAGGCGGCTACCGCGTCGCCCACCGTGGCCGCGCCGAACGCCGTCGGCAGCGGCGCCGGCTCGGCGTACGGGGCGCGCCCGTCGTCATCGGTCCGGTCGGCCGCGTCGCGCAGCTCCCCGGCGTCGTCGGCGCGGGTCTCGTCGACCTCGGCGTCGCGCCGCCCGTCGGTGACCGCCGGGTCGTCGAAGGTGCCGCGGTCGTCCAGCGCGTCCTCGGGCACGTCGGCCCGGTCGGCGTCGCGGCGGTCGGTGTCGGCGTGCTCGCCCGGCTGCGGCACCGGCACGGGTGCGGACCGGACGGCCTCGGGGTGGTCCTGCGTGACCTGCTGTTCATCCTGGCGCATGGCGGCGGCCTCCTCAGCGGCTCGGGACGTCGTGGTCGTGGTCGGGGTGGCGCTGCTCCGGCTGCTGCGTGGACGTGGGCACCGGCTCCTCGCCGAGCAGGTCGGCGAAGAGGGCCCGGTAGTGCACGAGCGCCTGCCGGAGGCCCTCGGTGCCGGCCTCACCGCGCTCGTTGCGCTGCCGGATCTCGTGGGCGTCGCGGTAGTGGGTGAGCGTGCGGGCGTGCTCGACGGAGAGGTGGGCGATCTGGTCCGAGAAGTCCCCGGTGGGGTATCCGCGCTCCGCGATCAGACGGCTGACCAGCTCGTCGGCCTCGCCGACGGTCTCCGCGGGGGAATCGACGAAGCGCACCTGGAGTTCCTCCCAGGCGGCGGCGTAGCGGGCCCGGGACTCCGGGCTCAGCGGGGTCAGCTCCAGCTCGGCGTGCCGGCGTTCGCGTTCCCGCAGCTCGCGCTCGGCGGCGCTGCGGCTGTCCTGCTCGGCGACGACCCGGTCGTACTCGGGGCCGAAGCGCTCGCGCAGCGCCCGGCGGCGGCTGGCGACCACGGCGACCGCGACGAGCGCGGCGATGACGGCGACGACGATGACTATGACGACTACCTGGGTGGACGACATGGCTCCTCCTTCGCACGCTGGTATTCCCTCGTGCGGGTGATCGCCAATCCCGTTGTACGGCACTTTCCGCCCCGCTTCTGGAAAAGGCGCGGTGTCGCGACCGCCGTCCGGTGCCGGACGGGTGTCCGACTGCGCCCGCCGTGCCCGTCTCGGACCGTAGTGAGAGCCGAGACGGCCGGTAGTGCATCCGCCCCGGATTACGTATCCTGCCCAAGGCGTCCGGGCCGGGGCCCGGCGTCGTGGCCGGCGAACGTGACGGCCGCTGCCGGCGCCACCGAGCGACACCTTCCCGGGCGAGGTCTGATTGAACACCCGTGACTGGCCGATCCGCGCCAAGCTGACCGCGCTGGTCATCGGCCCGGTGACCGGGCTGCTGGCGTTGTGGATCTTCGCCACCACGCTCACCTTCGGGCCCGCGCTCGACCTGCTCTCCGCGCGTACCCTCCTCTACGACCTGGGCCGTCCCGGCGAGGCCGTGGTGGCCGAGCTGCAACGCGAGCGGCGGCTGTCGGTGGTCCAGCTCGCCGGCGACCGCGCCCTCCCCGAGCTGACCGAGCAGCGGGTACGCACCGACGACGCGATCGTCGAGCTGCGCCGCAAGGTCGACGGCGGTGACCTGCGCGACGTCGCCGACGCCCAGCTCGACAACCGGCTCGACCAACTCGTCTCGGCGCTCGACGCGCTGCCCGCCGGGCGCGCGTTCATCGACGACCGCAAGGTGGACCGGGCCGGCGCCGTCGGCCTCTACAGCGGGATGATCGGCTCGGCGTTCCAGGCGTTCGGCGCGATGGCCGCGCTGCCCGACGCGCAGCTCAACCGGGAGGCCACGGCGCTGACCGCGCTGGGCCGATCCCGGGAGCTGCTCGGGCAGGCGGACGCGCTGCTGGCCGGTGCCGTCACCGCCGGGCGGTACGCCGACGGCGAGCACGAGCAACTGGTACGCACAGTGGAGAACCAGCGTTTCCTGGCCGAGATGGCGGTCGCCGACCTGCCGGCCGGGGAGCGGACCGCGTACCAGCGGATGACCGAGGGCGCCGCGTTCCTCAAGCTGCGCGCGCTCCAGGACGGCCTGATCCGCTCGTCCGCGCTGCCCGCCCGGTTCGACATGCGGGGGTGGGAGACCGGCCACGCCGAGGTGTGGCAGAGCCTGCGCGACTTCGAGCTGCGCGGCGCGGACGCCCTCGCCGAGCGGTCGGTGCCGATGGCCACCCGGATCCTCGTCCAGCTCGCCGCCGCCGGTGTGCTGGGCCTGGTCGCGATCGTGGTGTGCGTACTGGTGGCGCTGCGGGTCGGCCGATCGCTGGCGCAGCGGCTGACCGGCGTACGCGCCGCCGCGACCGAGGTGGCCGAACGTCGGCTGCCCGACGTGGTCGCGCGGCTGCGCCGGGGCGAGGAGGTCGACGTGGCCCGGGAGGCGCCCGAGCTGGACCACGGCGGCGACGAGATCGGCCAGGTGGCGCGCGCCTTCAACGAGGTACGCCGGACCGCGGTCCGGGCCGCCGTCGACGAGGTGACGCTGCGGCGGGGTTTCAACGAGGTGATCCTCAACCTGGCCCGCCGCAGCCAGGGGCTGGTGCACCGGCAGCTGGCGCTGCTGGACCGGCTGGAACGGCGTACCGAGGATCCGGACGAGCTGGCCGGGCTGTTCCAGGTCGACCACCTGGCGACGCGGCTGCGGCGGCACGCCGAGGACCTGGTCATCCTCGCCGGGGCCGCGCCCGGGCGGGGCTGGCGCCGCCCGGTCGCCGCTGTCGACGTGATGCGCGGCGCGATCTCCGAGGTCGAGGCGTACGACCGGGTCGACGTGGGCGAGGTGGCGCCGGCCGGGGTGCTGGGCCGGGCCGTCGGCGACGTGATCCACCTGCTCGCCGAGCTGATCGAGAACGCGACCACGTTCTCCCCGCCCGGCACCCGGGTGGACGTCACCGGCCGCAGCGTTCCGGGCGGCTACACCATCGAGATCCTCGACCGGGGGCTGGGCATGTCCGCGCCGGCCCTGGCCGAGGCCAACCGCAAGCTGGCCGAGCCACCGGAGTTCGACCCGGCCGGCAGCGCCCGGCTGGGGCTGTTCGTGGTGGCGCGACTGGCCGCCCGGCACGGTGTCCGGGTGGAGCTGCGGCCGTCGCGCCCGGCCGGAATCGTGGCCGCGGTGTTCGTACCGTCGGAACTGGTCACCGACGAGCCGCCGGTGGGCGCGGACGTCTCCGCCGGGCCGGAACGGCGGCGCCTGGCCAAGGTGACCCGGCTGGCCACTGTGCCCCGGCCGGGGCGGCCGGTCCGGCCGGGCCGGGACCGGTCGGAGAGCACCGTGGTCCCGCTGCAGTCGGCGCGGGCCTCGACGGTGGAGCCACCCGCCGACGACGACGGGCTGCCCCGCCGGATCCGGCGTCGCGGCGCGACCGCCCGTCCCCGCGCGGCCGTCGCCGACACCCCGGCCCACCGCACTCCGGAGGAGGCCCGCCGGGCCATGTCGGCGTTGCAGGCCGGCACCGCGCGCGGACGCCGGGACGGCGTGCGCGCCGCCGGGACCGATCCGGCCACCGCCGTCACCGAAACGCGCGACACCGGTACGCCGTCCACCACCGCGGGGCCGGCCGTTCCGCCCGCCCCGCCGGCGCCGGACAAACGAACCGCGACTGAGAGGGACGCCTAGTGGTGCACACGACGCGGCAGAACGCCGATCTCGACTGGCTGCTCGACGACCTGGTGGAGCGCGTTCCCGCCGCCCGCCAGGCGGTGGTGCTCTCGGCGGACGGGCTCCTGCTCGGCGCCTCCACCGACCAGGACCGCACCGACGCGGAACACCTGTGCGCGCTGGCGTCCGGCTTCTCCGGGCTGGCCAAGGGCGCGACCCGGCACCTGGGCGGCGGCGCGGTCCGTCAGACCGTGGTGGAGATGGAGTCGGCCTACCTGTTCGTGACCGCCGCCGGGCAGGGCGCCTGCCTCGCGGTGGCCAGCGACGCCGACGCCGACATCGGCCTGGTGGCGTACGAGATGGCGATGCTCGTCATCCGGGTCGGGGAGAACCTGGCCGCGCCGAGCCGGGTGGCGGGGGAGCGGACCGATGCGCGCTGAGTCGCCGGGGCCGCAGCACGAGTGGCTGGACGCCGACGCGGGGCCGGTGGTGCGCCCGTACACGCTCACCGGCGGCCGGGTGCGCCCGCCTGTCGACGGCTTCGACCTGCTGGCGTTCGTGCTCGCCGCCCCCGGCGCGGACCCGGCCGGCACGCCCGGTCTCCAGCCGGAGCACCGCCGCCTGATCGAGCTGGCCCGGCGGCCGAAGGCCGTGGCCGACCTCGCCGCCGACCTGGACCTCGCCGTGGGCGTGGTCCGGGTGCTGCTCGGCGACCTCCTCGCCCATGGGCTCGTCGCGGTGCACCGGCCACCGGCCACCGCGTACCTGCCCGACGACAACATCCTCAAGGCGGTGGTCAGTGGACTCCGTGCGCTATGACCGGGAGCCGGGGGCGCCACGAGTGCCGCTGGCTTTGAAGATCCTCATCGCCGGCGGCTTCGGCGCCGGAAAGACGACGCTGGTCAGCGCGTTGAGTGAGGTCCGGCCGTTGCAGACCGAGGAGGTCCTGACCGGGGCCGGGCTCGGCACCGACGACGTCTCCGGGGTCGAGCAGAAGTCGACCACGACGGTGGCGATGGACTTCGGCCGGATCACCATCAACGACGACCTCCAGGTCTACCTGTTCGGCACGCCGGGCCAGGACCGGTTCTGGTTCCTCTGGGACGAGCTGGCGTTCGGCGCGCTCGGCGCGGTGGTGCTCGCCGACACCCGGCGGCTGGCCGACTGCTTCCCCTCGATCGACTACTTCGAGCAGCGGGGCATCCCGTTCGTGGTGGGCGTCAACTGCTTCGAGGGTTCCCGCCGGTTCGGCCTGGAGGCGGTCCGTGACGCGCTGGACCTGGACCCGGACGTCCCGCTGGTGCTCTGCGACGCCCGGGACCGGCAGTCCGGCAAGCTGGTGCTGATCTCGCTCGTCGAGCACGTGGCGCGGCAGCGCGGCGAGCCGGTGCCGGTGGGGTGAGCACGCCGTACCCGATCCGTCGGGCCGCGTGGGACTGACCGGGCGCGCCACCGGGAACCCTCTGGTTGGATCGCAGGCAGGACCGACGAGAGGTGGGTACGGTGACCGGGCAGGACGAGATCGTCCACATCGGCGGCTACACGGCGGAGACGGGCGGGCGGGCCGAGGGCGTCGTGGCGGCCCGGCGGGACCGGGCGACCGGGGAACTGACCCCGCTGGGCGTCGTGGCGGTCACCCCGTCGCCGTCGTTCCTGGTGCGGCATCCGGCGCTGCCGGTGCTGTACGCGTGCAACGAGCTGCCCGACGGGCAGGTGAGCGCGTTCCGGGTGGCCTCGGACGGTGACCTCGCGCCGCTGGGCGTCCGCGAGACCGGCGGCGCGGAGCCGTGCCACCTGTCCGTCGCTCCGGACGGGCGGCACCTGTTCGTGGCGAACTACGGCGGCGGCAGCGTGGCGGTGTTCGGCCTGGACGCCGACGGCGTGCCGGGGGAGCGCGCCGACCTGGTCCGGCACTCCGGCCAAGGCGCCGACCCGCAGCGGCAGGAGCACGCGCACTGCCACATGGTCTCGCCCGACCCGGCCGGCAGCGGGCTGCTCGCCGTCGACCTGGGCACCGACTCGGTCTACCGGTACGACGTCGACGCCGCCACCGGCCGGCTGGCCGAGCGGGAGCCGAGGCTGCGGACGGCGCCCGGAACCGGTCCCCGGCACCTGGCCCGGCACCCGGACGGGCGGCGCCTCTGGCTGGTCGGCGAGCTGGACGCCACCGTCACCGCGTACGAGCTGACGCCGGACGGGCCACGGCAGCGGACGCGCGTGGACGCCAGCGGCCGGACCGGGCACGTCCAGCCCTCCGAGGTGGCTGTCGGGCCGGGCGGGCGGTTCCTCTACGTGGGCAACCGCGGCGTGGGCACGATCGCCGTCTTCGCTCTCGACGGCCCGGCGCCGGAGCTGGTGGCCGAGGTCGACACCGGCGGCGAGTGGCCGCGGCACTTCGCGTTCGCCGGGGAGCACCTGTACGTGGCCGACGAGCGGGCCGACATGATCAGGATCTTCCGGGTCGATCCGGACGGCGGGGTGCCGGAGCCGGTGGGGGAGCCGGTGCCGATGGCGAGCCCGACGTGCGTCCGACCGTGACCGAATGGTCACCAAGTGGCAGTCCGAAGTGGATTGACATCACCATAAATGACTGACTAGTAACTTAGCGTATGGGTTAGCTGATCAACTGTTTCTGCTGCGTAACTTTCGTCCGAACGGTTGTGGTGGTAACCCCACGAGGTACGCAAGATGGTCACCGTGTCTGGCCGCCATCGCATGCGTTCTCACCTCCGCGGAGCAGGTGCCGCCGCCGTGGCGGCCGCCCTGGTCGCCGTCGTAGCCGGCTCCTGGTTCGGCTACCAGCAGCTGGCCGGCCCGAACTGTTCGGGCCGGATCGAGTTGTCGGTGGCGACCGCCCCGGAGATCGCCCCCGCGGTGCGCGCCGCCGCCGACCAGTGGGTCTCCGACGGCGCCGCGGTGGGCGGCACGTGCATCGCGGTGAACGTCTCCTCGTCCGAGTCGGTCGAGGTGGCCGCGGCGGTGGCGAGCAAGCACGGCGCCACGCTCGCCGGCGTCGGGCAGGCCAGCGGCACCGCCGTCACCCCCGACGTCTGGGTGCCGGACTCCTCGACCTGGCTGGTCCGGCTCAAGAGCGGCGGGGCCAGCGCGTTCGCGCCGACGAACGGCGCCTCGATCGCGCGCAGCCCGGTCGTGGTGGCGCTGCCCGAGCCGGTGGCCTCCCGCATAGGGTGGCCGGACAAGAAGCTCCGCTGGTCCGACCTGCTCACCCAGGTCACCGCCAGCAAGCCGCTGCGGGCCGGCATCGTCGAGCCGACCCAGGACGCGGCCGGCCTGTCCGGCCTGCTGTCGCTGACCGCCGCGGCCAGCTCCACCGGTGAGTCCGGCTCGCCGAAGGCGCAGGAGGCGATGGTCGGCGCGCTGCGGGCGCTCGCCACCAACCGTTCCTCGCTGCGGCAGGACCTCCTCGCGCGGTTCCCGCGCTCGTCCGACCCGACGGCGATCGCCAACGGCCTCGGGGCGGCGGCGCTGTCCGAGGAGGACGTGATCGCCTACAACAGCACCAAGCCGCCGATCCGGCTGGCCGCGCTCTACCTGGAGCCGGCGCCGATCCCGCTGGACTACCCGTTCGCGGTGCTGCCCGGCATCGAGCCGGCCAAGGCGTCCGCCGCCAAGGTGCTCTTCGAGGTGCTGCGGACGCCGGGCTTCAAGGACCGGCTCGCCTCGCAGGCGCTGCGCGCGCCGGACGGCAACTGGGGCCGGGGTTTCCAGGCCCCGACCGGCGCGCCGAGCCCGGCCAACGGCGGCGCGAGCCAGGTGCCGCCGTCGGGCCAGGGCGGCGCGGCCGACCTCGACCCCGGCGCCATCTCGACCGCCACCACGACCTGGTCGGTAGCCACCCAGTCGGGCCGGATGCTCTGCGTCATCGACGTCTCCGGCTCGATGAAGAAGCCGGTCGCGACCGCCAACGGCGCCAGCCGGGAGCAGGTCACGGTCGCCGCCGCGAGCCAGGGCCTCGGGCTGTTCGACGACTCCTGGTCGATCGGCCTCTGGACCTTCTCCACCAACCTCCAGGGCTCGCAGGACTGGAGCGAGCTGGTCGGAATAAAGCCTCTGTCCAGCAACCGGGGCGCGCTCCAGCGCGGCCTGGCCTCGATCAAGCCCTCCAGTGGCGACACCGGCCTGTACGACACCATGCTCGCGGCGTACAAGAAGGTGCAGCAGGACTGGGAGCCGGGCAAGGTCAACTCGATCGTGCTGTTCACCGACGGCAAGAACGAGGACGACAACGGCATCTCGCAGAAGGAGTTGCTGGACCAGCTGAAGAAGCTGAAGGACGACGAGCAGCCGGTCCAGGTCGTCATCATCGGCATCGGCACCGAGGTGAACCGGGCCGAGCTGGAGTCGATCACCAAGGTCACCGGCGGCGGCGCGTTCGTCACCACCGACCCCAGCAAGATCGGCGAGATCTTCCTCCGGGCGATCGCGCTCCGGCCGCCCGCCCCCCGCTGACCTGAAGCTCAGCGCTAGTCTTCCGCCGTACCGGAAATCCGGTACGGCGGAAGGCTTCCCGGGTCAAGACGCGGGATGAGAACTGACGGTAATGCGTCCGAATCAATCGGTAACCATAATTGTCCAGGCATGATGACCGGGTGCCTCGACCGCAGGCTCCACACCGGAGCCGGGCGGGGACGGGGCGGTCCTGAGCGAAGTGGGGAGGGCCGGTGACCTCGGCGACGCTGTTGACCCCTGCCACGTCGTCGCGACCCGGTGGTGAACGCCCGGGCAAGACGACGCGAGCGGCGGAGCGGGCCTACATACGGGTCCTGGTGGTGCTGGACACCGCCGTGCTCGCGGTGGCCATCCTGGTCGGCTATCTGGCCCGGTTCGGCGACGAGGAACCGACCGGGTCCGAGATCCCGTACGTGGTGGTCGCCCCGGCGCTCCTGCTCGTCTGGCTCGTCTCGCTCAAGGCGATGCGGTGCTACGACGACCAGGTGCTCGGCTACGGCGCCGACGAGTACCGGCGGGTCAGCGCGGCCAGCATGCGACTCGCCGGCGGAATCGCCATCGCCGGGTACATCGCCGACGTCGGCGTCTCCCGGGGTTTCCTGGCCATCTCCTTCGCGGTCGGCACGATCGGCCTGGAGGTGGCGCGGTTCGCGGCCCGCAAGCGGCTGCACCGGGCCCGCGACCGGGGCGCCGGCTGGTCCCGCAAGGTGCTCGTGGTGGGCGACACCGCACACGTGCTGGAGCTGGTGCACACGCTGCGCCGGGAACCGTACGCCGGCTACCAGGTGGTCGGCGCGTGCATCCCGGACGCGCTGCTCGCCCCGGTTCCGCAACGCCTGGGCGACGTGCCGGTGGTCGGCAGCTTCCGCGGCATCCCGGAGGCGGCCACCGCGATCGGCGCCGACACGGTGGCGGTCACCGCCTCCGGCGAGCTGACCGCGACCCGGCTGCGCCGCCTCGGCTGGCAGCTGGAGGGCACCGGCGTCGACCTGGTGGTGGCGCCGGCGCTCACCGACGTGGCCGGCCCTCGCATCCACACCCGCCCGGTCGCCGGCCTGCCGCTGATCCACGTCGAGGCGCCCGAGTTCCGCGGCGCCCGCAAGCTGGTCAAGGGGTTCGTCGACAGGTCGATCTCGCTGATCGCGCTGCTCGTGCTGGCGCCGCTGCTGATCGTGATCGCGCTCGCCATCAAGATCGACAGCCGGGGCCCGGTGCTGTTCCGGCAGACCCGCGTCGGCCAGGGCGGCGAGGAGTTCGGCGTCTTCAAGTTCCGCACCATGGTCGTCAACGCCGACGCCCTGCTCGCCGAGCTGGCCGCGCGCAACGAGACCGACGGCCTGATGTTCAAGATGCGCGACGACCCGCGCGTCACCCGGGTCGGCCGGCTGCTGCGCAAGTGGTCGCTGGACGAGCTGCCCCAGCTCGCCAACGTGCTGCTCGGCCAGATGAGCCTGGTCGGCCCGCGCCCGCCGCTGCCGTCCGAGGTGGCCCGCTACGACGGCGACGTGGCACGCCGCCTGCTGGTCAAGCCCGGCATGACCGGCCTCTGGCAGGTCAGCGGCCGGTCCGACCTGAGCTGGGAGGACGGCATCCGGCTCGACCTGTACTACGTGGAGAACTGGTCGCTGGCCGCCGACCTGACCATCCTGTGGAAGACGTTCGGCGCGGTGGTCAACAGCCGCGGCGCGTACTGACCGGGCGGCTCAGGGCTGCGGCCCCAGCCAGTCCAGGCAGACCACCACCGCGTCGTCCACCAGATCCCCGGCGACGAACGCCCGCAGGTCGCCGATCAGCGACCGGACCGCGTCCAGCGGCTCCATCGGGCCGGTCCGGCGCAGGAACCGGTCCAGCGCCACTTCTCCGTAGCGCACCTGCTCGGTGGTGGCGTCGATCACGCCGTCGCTGACCACGAAGAGCCGGTCCTCGCGCTCCAGCCGGAATCGCTGCGGCCGGTAGTCGGTGCCCTCGAACATGCCGAGCGGGAACTGCTTGTCCAGCTCCTGCTCGGTCACCTCGCCGGCCCGTAGCCGCAGCAGCCGCGGCGAACCGGCGTCCACCACTGTCATCTCGCCGGAGGCCAGGTCCAGCTCGATCAGCAGCACCGAGACGTGCTGTTCGCCCCGGTGCTGGGCGTAGATGGCCTGGTCGGCCAGCGCGGCCTGGTCGGCCAGGTCCAGCCCGGCCCGGCGCGCGTTGCGCAGCGCGTACGTGGCCAGCGAGGCGAGCAGCGCCGCGGCCACCCCCTCGCCGTAGCCGTTCAGCACCGCCAGCCAGAGCCGGTGCCCGTCGTCGGACCAGTCGAAGCTGTCCCCGCGCACCGCGTACGCCGGCTCCAGCTGCCCGGCCAGGCTGAACGACGGCCGGATCCGGCTGCGCCCGGGCAGCAGCTCCCACTGCATCTCGGCGGCCAGCGTGAGCCGCCGGCTGCGCCGGGCGGTCCGGTAGATGTCTGTGGTCGCCATGACCGCGCTCAGCTCGTGCCCGAGCACCGTGGCGATGGTGTCCAGCTCCCGGCGGGCGTCCGGGTCGGCGGGCACCGGCGAGACCTTCAGTACGCCCCGGCGTTCGCCGCGCATGCCCACCGGGAACCAGCCGACGCCGTCGGCGATCACCGGCTCCTGGTGGTCGAAGGCGCGCCAGGCCGGGTGGCCGGGCCCGGTGACCGACGGTCCGTCATCCAGCGGCAGCAGCTCGGCGAGCCGGTAGTCGACCTGGTAGAGCTCGGTGCGGGTGACGCCGTACGTGCGCGCGAGCTCGGCGGCGAGCCGGTCCACGATGAGATCCGTCGGCGCCTCGGTCAGGACCCGGCGCGCGCGGCCCTCCGCTCCGCTCATCTTTGCTCCTTTGCACAGGTCGCCGGGCAGATCCGGGGAGTAGTCTCGGCCCCACCATGACCGAAGAGCGCAGTACCCGGGAACCTGTAACGAGTATGTCCGCCGCCCTGGACGAGGCGGCAGGCACCTTGCTCGCCGTCTGGGAGGCGGCCCGGGAGCGCACCACCAGCCGGCTGTCGAGTGCCCAACTGCGCGCGATCATGGTCGTCGAGCAGTATGACGGCATCAACCTCCGCCGTCTCGCCACGCTCACCGACATGTTGCTCTCCTCCGCCAGCCGGCTGTGCGACCGGCTGGTCGCGGCCGGGATGCTGGAGCGCGAGCCGGGCCGCTACGACCGGCGGGAGATCTCGCTGCACCTCACGCCCGCCGCCCTCCGGCTCCTCGCCGAGTTGCGTGCCGACCGGCGGCACCGGCTGGAGCGGATCCTGGCCGGGATGAGCCCGGAGGGCCGGGCCGCGCTGGTACGCGGCATGCGCGAGTTCGACGAGGTGGGCCGGCGCGGGGAGGCCACAGTGGCGGAGGGCTGGCCGATGCTGCAACCCTCCGGGGAACGGATCGGCGACCCGGCCCGGCCGTCCGGCGAACCTCCGGTGGCCCGTACCGCCTGACTCAGCCGGCGGGGCCGGGATCGCCCGGCGCGGCTTCGCGGGCGGCCCGCAACCGGGCCACCACCCGGGGATGCTCGGTGAGCGCCCGTTCCAGCGTGTCGAGCACCCGGTCCAGCAGGGCCCGGCCGCCGCGGGAGGTCAGCGCCTCCTCCTGCCATCCGACGAAGTCGCGCAGCAGCCGGTCGTCGTCCACCCGCACGGCCGCGATCAGCGCGTCCACCAGGTGCGCGATACCGGCGGCGACGTCCTCGGCGCTCTCCGGCGGCGGGTCCACCGCGGCGAGCGCGAGCCGGACCAGCTCACGCCGCCGGTGCAGCACCGCCACGTACGCGTCGTCGGGCGGGGGCGGCGGCGCGCCGGTGTGCGCGGCAAACAGCGGCCGTTCCAGCAACTCCACCGCGTCCCGGGCGCTGGCGCCCCAGCCCGCCGCGCCGATCGCGGTGGCCCACCGGCCGTCCGGGCCGAAGCCGGGACCACCCGCGAGCACCGGCACCCCGGCGGCCCGGCTGGCCTCCACCATCCGCGCCGCCCGGACCAACCGGTTGGGCTGCACGCAGCTCAGCAGCACCGCGTCCGGGCCGGTCTGGTGCAGGTAGGAGACCAGGTGCCGGGCCGGCACGCTGGCACCGAGGAACGTCACCCGCCAGCCGGCCGCCCGGACCACCTCGGTGACGATGCGGGCGGCAAGCGCGTGCCACTCGCCCTCCACGCACGCCATCACCACGTGCCCGCGTCGCGGTGGGCCGGCCGTCGCGCCCAGCGCGTCCACCACCTGCTCGCTGACGTGGGTGGCGGCGTGCTCCTGGGCGATGCTCCACGTGCCGGTGAGCCAGCGCCGGCCGACCTCCCGCTGCGCCACCGCGACCAGGTCGACCAGGACGTCCGCGACCGAGAAGCCGTCCGCGAGCAGGCCGCGCGCCAGCGCGACCGCGCCGGCCCGGTCGGCGGCGTCCAGGCGATCGAGGTACGCGGCGAGCGTGTCCGGCCCGATCCGGCGCCCGGCCGCGGGGGTGGGGCGATCCGGCGGCGGCGATGTCACCCGGCCGCCACGGCGAGCATGGCGATGTCGTCGTGGGGCTGCCCGTCCAGCCACTCGTCGACGAGCTGGAGCACCCGCTCGACGAGCGCGGCGGGCGGAAGCCCGGTGCCGGTGGCGAGCGCCTGACGCAGCCGGGCGTCGCCGAACATGGCCGGCTCGGTGGGGCCGCCGCGGGCCTCGGTCACCCCGTCGGTGTACGCCAGCAGCAGGTCTCCCGGCGCCAGCCGTACCTCGGTGCCGGCGAAGCGGGCGTCGGTGAGCGCGCCCACCGGCATGCCGCCCACCCGGACCGTCTCCACCCCGCCGCCGGCGCGGACGACGAGCGGTGACGGGTGCCCGCCGCCGGCGAGCCGCACCAGCAGCCCGCCGTCCGGCTCGCGGCGCAGCGCGCCCAGCAGGAGCGTGGTGAACTGGGCGCGGCGGGCCGCGTCGGGGGCGTCCAGCAGCGCCCGGTTGAGCAGCTCCAGCAGCTCCCGGGGGCGCTGCTCGACCAGGCGCAGGGTCTGTAGCGACTGGCGGACCCGGCCGGTCAGCACTGCTGCGCCGACACCCTTGCCGCAGACGTCACCGAGCGCGAACAGACCGCCGTCGCCGGTGGGGAACAGGTCGTAGAAGTCGCCGCCGATGCGCAGGCTGTCCCCGGCGGCGCGGTACCCGCCGGCCAGTGTCATCCCGCGCAGGCGCGGCAGCTCCGGCGGGAGCAGGCTGTTCTGGAGAACCCGGGCCAGGTGGGCCTGCTCGCCGTACAGCTCGGCGGCGGCCAGCGCGGCGCCGGCCCGCCCGGCGAACTCCCGGGCCAGGCCGATCTCCCGCCTGTCGAAGCCGGGCCGCTCCGGGCGGCGGGCCAGCACCAGCGCGCCGGCCGGACCACCGGCGCTCGGCATCGGACTGATCAACACGGTGCCCGGACGGCCGAACCCGGCGGGCAGCACCTCGGCCAGGTCGGCCAGCTCGGCGTCCAGCCAGGGACTCGGTTCGGTGAGGTCGCCTTCGAGCGCCTCGACCAGGCCGGGTACGGACTCCACAGTCGGCCAGCCGGCCAGGCCGGTGACCGGGCCGGGGTCGCCGGTGGCGTACCGGATCCAGTGCGGCTGGTCCTCGGCGGGCGGCGGCGGGCGGTGCACCACCACCGCGACGTCGGCCAGGTAGGGCACCGGCAGCGTCACCGCGGTACGCAGCGTCTGCTCGCGGTGCAGGGACAGGCCGAGCCGGCTGCCCGCCTCGGCGAGGAACGCGGTGCGGGACCGTTCGGCCAGCAGCGCGTCGGTACGCGCGTGTTCCTCGGTGACGTCGCGGACGTACCAGGCGCTGCGGTCGTCGGCCAGGGGGCGCCGCACGCCGCGCAGCCGCCGGCCGTGGTGGTCGGTCTCGAACGAGTCCGATCCGGCGGCGGCCGCGTCGGCCAGCGCGGGAACCCGGCACGCGGACAGGTCGACGCCGGGTGCCACCTCGGGGAGCAGGTCGGCGGCCATCGCGTTGACGAGCGTCACCACGCCCGCGTGGTCGACTGTCACGACCGCCTCGGCGAGCCCGTCCAGCAGCTCCCGGGCCAGATGGTCGTCAGCCGGTAGCGCGACCCCGGCAACCCGCCGGGGTCGTCTCCGCGAGGCGTGTCCACCGCCGCTGACCGGCCCCGCGACACCGCCCCGGCGCGCGGCGGTCACCTCCGGTGGCCGGGCGCTTCGGTCGGTCGACCCGTGCGCATGCTGTCGGTGCACTCCTCGCTCGACGAACAGGTTGTCTGGCGGCAAGCGTACCGAGCGCAGGCACGGAATGCCCGTCGAGGATCGTCCCGGTCAGCCGGTGCGGGCCAGCCAGCCCACCGGCCGGTCGACGATCCGGCGGACCACCGAGCCGGCCCCGCCGACCGCCGCGGACTGCGCCCCGAGCACCGCAGGGCGCACCGTAACCGGCGCCCAGGCGGCGGTGAGCACCCGCCGGGATACCTCCGCCTCCACCGTCGGCCGCAGCCAGGGCGCGAGCCGGGCGTATCCGCCGCCGAGCACCACGGTGTCCAGATCAAGCAGGTTCACCACGCCCGCCACCGCCACCCCGAGGGCGGTGCCGGCGTCGGTCAGGGCGGTCAGCGTGGCCGGGTCACCGGCCCCGGCCAGGTCGGCGAGCCGGGTGGCGGCGGTGTCAGCGGGCAGTTCCGCGCCGGGTAGCCCGGCGGCGGCGAGGATCGCCTCCTGGCCCGCGTACCGCTCCAGGCAGCCCTGGCCGCCGCAGCGGCACGGCCGCCCCTGCGGCTGCACCGGGAAGTGACCGATCTCTCCGCTCCAGCCGCGCGCGCCCCGGTAGAGCGCCCCGTCGAGCACGATCCCGGCGCCGATGCCGATCTCGCCGGTGACGTGCAGGAAGCTGTGCGGACCGGCCGGGCCCGCGTACAGCTCCCCGAGGGCGGCCAGGTTGGCCTCGTTGTCGACCACCAGCGGCGGCACCCCGTCGACCGGCTCGGCCAGCGGGTGCCCGGCCAGCAGCGCCGGTACGTCCACGTCCCGCCAGCCGAGGTTCGGTGCGAGCCGGACCAGGCCGTCGTCGCCCACCAGGCCGGGCACGGCGAGCGCCGCGCCGGCCAGGGTCAGCCCGTCGCGTACGGCGGCGGCGCGCGCCTCGGCGGCCAGCGCGGCGAGCCGGGCGAGCGCGTCGGCGGGGGAGACCGGGCGCAGGTCGGCGCGGCGGACCAGGTGGTGCCGGACCGTGCCGGTCAGGTCGACGACGCAGGCCGCCAGGTAGTCGACGTTGACCTCCAGGCCGAGCCCGGCCGGGCCGTCGGAGGCGAGCACCAGGCCTCGGGCCGGACGGCCCGCACCGGTACGCGGCTCCGGCTCGGCCTCGGCGACCAGCCGGCCGGCGATCAGGTCGTCCACCACGGCGGAGACGGTGGCCCGAGTCAGGCCGGTGTCGGCGGCGATCCCGGCGCGCGAGGGCGGCCGGTCGGCGGCGGCGATCCGCCGCAGCACCACCGCGAGGTTCAACTCGCGCAGGCTGCCCTGCCGGACCGCCCCGGCGGTGCTGGTGCTCGTCACCTCTTGACACTGCCACATCGCCGCCATTTAATTCAACCGCTGAACAAATCGCGGACGACACCACCACCTGGAGGTCTGCCATGGCACCCCGCCCCACCCCCGCGGACAAGTTCTCCTTCGGTCTCTGGACGGTGGGCTGGCCGGCCCGTGACCCGTTCGGCGACGCCACCCGGCCCGAGCTGGACGCCGTCGAGGCGGTGCACCGGCTCGCCGAGCTGGGCGCGTACGGCATCACCTTCCACGACGACGACCTGGTCCCGTTCGGCGCGGACGCCGCCACCCGCGACGCCCGGCTGAGCCGCTTCCGCAAGGCCCTCGACGAGACCGGCCTGGTCGTGCCGATGGTCACCACCAACCTGTTCACCCACCCGGTGTTCAAGGACGGCGGCTTCACCAGCAACGACCGCGACGTGCGCCGGTACGCGCTGCGCAAGGTGCTGCGCAACGTCGACCTGGCCGCCGAGCTGGGCGCCAAGACGTTCGTCATGTGGGGCGGCCGGGAGGGCGCCGAGTACGACGTCGCCAAGGACGTCCAGGCCGCGCTGGACCGCTACCGCGAAGCAGTCGACCTGCTCTGCGAGTACGTCGTCGACAACGGCTACGACCTGCGCTTCGCCCTGGAGCCCAAGCCGAACGAGCCGCGCGGCGACATCCTGCTGCCCACCGTCGGCCACGCGCTCGGCTTCATCTCCACCCTGGCCCGCCCGGAGATGGTCGGGCTCAACCCGGAGGTCGGGCACGAGCAGATGGCCGGGCTGAACTTCGCCCACGGCATCGCCCAGGCGCTCTGGCAGGGCAAGCTGTTCCACATCGACCTCAACGGCCAGCGCGGCATCAAGTACGACCAGGATCTGGTCTTCGGCCACGGCGACCTGCTCAACGCGTTCGCCCTGGTCGACCTGCTGGAGCACGGCGGCCCCGACGGCGGCCCGGCCTACGACGGCCCGCGCCACTTCGACTACAAGCCGTCCCGCACCGAGGACATGACCGGCGTGTGGGCCTCCGCCGAGGCGAACATGCGCACGTACCTGCTGCTCAAGGAGCGGGCCGCGGCGTTCCGCGCCGACCCCGAGGTCGCCGAGGCGCTCGCCGCCGCCCGGGTGGCCGAGCTGGCCACCCCGACGCTCAACCCCGGTGAGGGCTACCGCGAGCTGCTGGCCGACCGGTCCGCGTTCGAGGAGTTCGACCCGGAGGCCGCCGGGGCGAAGGGCTTCGGCTTCGTCCGGCTCAACCAGCTCGCCGTCGAGCACGTGCTCGGCGCGCGCTGAGGCGGGCCGCCATGCCGCTCGTCGCGGGGGTCGACTCGTCGACCCAGTCCTGCAAGGTGGTCATCCGGGACGCGGAGACCGGCGAACTGGTCCGGCAGGGCCGCGCGCCGCACCCGCCCGGTACCGAGGTCGACCCGTACGCCTGGTGGGAGGCCCTGCGGGCGGCGGTGGCCGAGGCCGGCGGCCTGGCCGACGTGGCCGCCGTCTCGGTCGGCGGCCAGCAGCACGGCATGGTCTGCCTGGACGCCTCCGGTGAGGTGGTCCGGCCGGCGCTGCTGTGGAACGACACCCGGTCCGCCGACGCGGCCCGGGAACTGGTCGAGGAGGCCGGCGGCGGGGAGACCGGCCGCCGGTTCTGGGCCGAGGCGACCGGCGCGGTGCCGGTGGCCAGCTTCACCGCGACGAAGCTGCGCTGGCTGGCCCGGCACGAGCCGGACAACGCCGACCGGGTCGCCGCCGTCTGCCTGCCGCACGACTGGCTGACCTGGCGGCTCGCCGGCGCTCCCGGCCTGGACGCGCTGCGCACCGACCGGGGCGACGCCAGCGGCACCGGGTACTGGTCGCCGCGCACCGGCGAGTACCGGCTGGACCTGCTGGAACGGGCCTTCGGCCGACGCGTGACGGTGCCGGTCGTGCTCGGCCCGGCCGAGACGGCCGGGCACCTCGACCCGGCCGTGTTCGGCGGCGGCGCGGCGTCCGGCGCGGCCGGTCCGTCCGGAGGCCCGGCCGCTGCCGGCCCGGTGCTCCTCGGACCGGGCACCGGGGACAACGCCGCCGCGGCGCTCGGTGCCGGAGCCGGCCCGGGCGACGTGGTCGTCTCGATCGGCACCTCCGGCACCGTGTTCGCGGTCGCGGACACCCCGGCCGCCGACTCCACCGGCGCGGTGGCCGGGTTCGCCGACGCCACCGGCCGGTTCCTGCCGCTGGTGTGCACGCTCAACGCGGCCCGGGTGCTGGACGCCGCCGCGACGCTGCTCGGCGTCGACCTCGACACGCTCGGCGAACTGGCCCTGTCCGCCCCGCCCGGCGCGGACGGGCTGGTGCTCGTGCCGTACCTGGAAGGGGAGCGGACGCCGGACCGGCCGCACGCCACCGGCGAGCTGAAGGGCCTGACGCTGCGCACCTCGACCCCGGCGCACCTGGCCCGGGCCGCGGTGGAGGGCATGCTCTGCGGCCTGGCCGACGGCCTGGACGCCCTGATCGCGCAGGGCGCCCGCGCCGACCGGATCATCCTGGTCGGCGGCGGCGCCCGGTCCGCCGCGGTACGCCGGATCGCGCCGCAGGTCTTCGGCCGCCCGGTGGTGGTGCCGCCGCCGGGGGAGTACGTGGCGGACGGCGCGGCCCGGCAGGCCGCCTGGGTGGCGCTCGGTGGCGACACCCCGCCCGCCTGGTCCATCGGCGACACCGAGGAGTACACGGGCGAGGCGGTCCCCGCCATCCGCGAGCGCTACGCCCACGCCCGGGGGTAAGGAAGGGCCCCTTCTTAACGCCTGCGGTAGAGGAGGGGCCCCTTCTTAACACGCGCGCCGGCCGGGGGCGGTGTCCCGGATCCGGCCCGCACCTGATTGGCTGCCCTGCATGAAGGGCACCAGGATCTCCCGGCGCGGGAACACGGCACACCGGTTCTACAGCGTCGTGGTCTTCGTGGTGCTCGCCTCGCTGGACAACGTGGCGATCGGCCTGGTGCCCCCGCTGTACGGGCCGATCTCCACCGCCCTCGACGTACCCCAGCGGATGCTCGGCCTGGTCACCGCCGTCAGCTTCCTGGTCAGCGCGGTGGCGGCGGTGGGCTGGGCGTACGTGGGGGACCGCACCAACCGTAAGCCGCTGCTCATGGTCGGCACGCTGCTGTGGGCCGCCGGCACCGGGGGCAGCGCGCTCGCCGGGGGGTACGCGACGTTCCTGATCGCCCAGTTCGTCGGCGCGGTCGGGCTCGGCGCGGTGGGCTCGGTCGGTTTCTCGGTGGTCACCGACCTGATCTCACCGCGCCGCCGGGGCCTGGTGATGAGCTTCTGGGGGCTGTCGCAGGGCGTCGGCACGCTGGCCGGGACGCTGCTCGGCGGCGTCCTCGGCGCGACCGACTGGCGGCGGCCGTTCCTGCTGCTGACCGGTGTGGGCCTGGCCGCCACCGTCGCGTACCTGTTCACATACGACATCCGGCGCGGGCAGAGCGAACCGGAGCTGGCCGGGGCGATCGACGCCGGGAACGAGTACGACTACCGGATCAGCCGCGCCGACCTGCCCCGGATCCTGGCCCGCCGGACCAACCGCTGGCTGATCCTGCAAGGGCTGACCGCCCAGGCCGCGTTCGGCTCGCTGGTCTGGCTGCCGGTGCTGTTCAGCCAGCGGGCCGAGGCGCAGGGCTACTCACCGGCCACGGCCGTGGTGGTGGGCAGCGTCTTCGCCACCCTGTTCCAGCTCGGCGGCGTGCTGTCCATCGTGGGCGGACTCGTGGGCGACGCGCTGCAACGGCGTACGCCGAGTGGCCGGGCCATGGTCGCGGCCGTCGGCATCCTCGCGGCGCTTCCGTTCTACCTGGTCCTGTTCTTCGTGCCGATCCGCATCGACGTGCCCGACGGCGCCGGCTCCGGTGCGGTGGTCACGGCCGTGCTGTCCAGCGTGCTGACCGAGCCGTCGGTGGGGCTGAGCCTGCTCACCGCCGTGGTGGCGCTGGCGCTGACCTCGGCGAACTCGCCGAACTGGTTCGCGCTGATCGCCGACGTCAACCCGCCCGAGCACCGGGGCACCGTCTACAGCCTGGGCAACCTCGTCAACGGCGTCGGCCGGGCGGCGGGCAACGGGCTGGTGGGGGTGGCGTTCGCCGGGCTGCGGGCGGCCTTCCCGCCGCCGCTGAACTACGCGGTCGGGCTGGCCGCGTTCCAGCTCTTCTTCATCCCGACCGGGATCATGTACTGGCTGGCCGCGCGTACGTCGCCGCGGGACATCGCGCAGGTGCACGACCTGCTGCACGCCCGCGCCGACCGCTTGGAGGAAGGAAGGGCCCCTTCTTAACGGTGCGTGTTAAGAAGGGGCCCTTCCTCTACCGGAGGCGTTAAGAAGGGGCCCTTCCTTACACCCGGAACCAGACGGTGACGTCCGTCGGGACCGTGTCGGCGTCCAGCGGCGCGCTCGACACCAGCACCTCGGCGCCGGCCGGCAGCGATACGGGGTCGGCGCCGAAGTTGGTCAGCACGGTGAGGCCGCCGTTGGTGAACGTGAGCACCTCGTCGCCGGAGGACAGGAACCGCAGCGGCCCCCGGGCCAGCGCGTGCTCGCGGCGCAGCCGCAGCGCGGTCCGGTACAGCTCGTACGTCGACCCGGGCACGCCGCGCTGCCGGTCCAGCGCGTACTCGGCCCACACCGGCGGCTGGGGCAGCCAGCTCGCGTCGGTAGGCCCGAAGCCGTACGACGGGGCGTCGGCCTCCCACGGGATCGGCACCCGGCAGCCGTCCCGGCCGCGCTCGGTGTGCCCGCTGCGCTTCCAGGTCGGGTCCTGCCGGGCCTCGTCGGGCAGCGTGGTGTGCTCCGGCAGCCCCAGTTCCTCGCCCTGGTAGAGGTAGGCGGAGCCGGGCAGCGCGAGCATCAGCAGGCTGGCCGCCCGGGCCCGGCGCAGGCCCAGCGCGGCGTCCGGCTGCGGGTCGTCCACGCCGACGCCGTTGGCCCGGCCACCGGCGGTGCCGAGACCGAGGCGGGAGGCGTGCCGGACCACGTCGTGGTTGGACAGCACCCAGGTGGTGGGCGCGCCGACGGAGTCGGTGGCCTCCAGCGAGCGGGTGATGACCGCGTACTGGGCCGGCGCGGTCCAGGCGGCCATCAGGTACTCGAAGTTGAACGCCTGGTGCATCTCGTCCGGGCGTACGTACCGGGCCAGCCGCTCGGCCGGCTCCACCCACGCCTCGGCGACGAGGATCCGCTCACCGGGGTACGAGTCGAGCACCCGCCGCCACTCCCGGTAGATCTCGTGCACGCCGTCCTGGTCCCACATCGGCGGGCGCGGCTTGTCCACCTCGCTGCCGGAGAGGATCTCCTGCGGCTCCTGCCAGTCGGCCAGGTCGGCCTGCTTGATCAGGCCGTGCGCCACGTCCACCCGGAAGCCGTCCACGCCCCGGTCCAGCCAGAAGCGCAGCACGTCGAGGAACTCCGCGCGTACCTCCGGGTTGTCCCAGTTGAGGTCGGGCTGGCCGGAGTCGAACAGGTGCAGGTACCACTGCCCGTCCGGCAGCCGGGTCCAGGCGGGGCCGCCGAACACGCTCACCCAGTCGTTCGGCGGCTCGGCGCCGTCCGGGCCCTTGCCGTCGCGGATGACGTAGCGCTGCCGCTCCGGGCTGCCCGGCGCGGCGGCGACGGCCTCGGTGAACCAGCGGTGCGCGGAGGAGGTGTGGTTGGGGACCAGGTCGACGATCACCCGCAGCCCGCGCGCCTTCGCCTCGGCGATCAGCTTGTCGGCGTCGGCGAGCGTGCCGAACAGCGGGTCGACGTCGCGGTAGTCGGACACGTCGTACCCGGCGTCGGCCTGCGGGGACGGGTAGAACGGGGACAGCCAGAGCGCGTCGACTCCCAGCTCGGCGAGGTGGTCGAGCCGGGACGTGATGCCCGGCAGGTCACCGATGCCGTCGCCGTCGGAGTCGGCGAACGAGCGCGGGTAGACCTGGTAGATCACCGCCTCGGTCCACCAGCCGGTGCCCGGGGTCTGCTGCGTCGCGTCGGTGTTCAGCGCCTTACTCCTGTCTGGGTGGTGCGGGACCAGCGAGTTCTTCAGTGTGCCCGGGGCGGCGCTGTCGATTCGCGCACCACCAGGCGAGTGGGCAGGATCACCGGGGGCGGCGTCCCGCCGTCGGTGTCGGCGCCGCGCGGGGCGGGCACCAGGCCGGGGTACGGCTCGGAGGCCCGTACGCCGAGCGGGTCGAGCAGGATGCGGGCGGCGAGTAGCCCCTGGTCGGCGGCCGGCTGGGCGATCGTGGAGAGCCCGAGCACGCCGGCCAGGTCGTGGTCGTCGATGCCGATCACGCTCACGTCCTGCGGCACCCGCAGCCCGGCGTCGCGCAGCGCGGTGATCGCGCCCATCGCCATCTCGTCGCAGGCGGCGAAGATGGCTGTCGGCGGTTCGCCCCGGGCCAGCAGTTCCGCGGTGGCCCGGGTGCCGCCGTCGATGGTGAACCGCGACTCGACGTCGAGGCTCGGGTCGGGCCGCAGCCCGGCGGCCCGCAGCGCCTCCTGGTAGCCGCGCCGCCGGTCCAGGTGGGTGGTGAAGGCCAGTTCGTCGTCCGGGTCGCCGGAGATGTGCGCGATCCGGGTGTGGCCGAGGTCGAGCAGGTGGCGGGTGGCGGTGCGGGCGGCGGCCACGTCGTCGATCCGGACGCAGGGCCACCCGGGCACCTCGCTGCCGGAGCTGATCGTCACGCCCGGCAGGTCCAGCTTCGTCAGCGCGTGCACGTCGGCGGCCCGCAGCGGGGTGGCGACCAGGATGATCGCGTCCACCCGCTTGTGCAGGCTCGCCGGGCGCAGCACCCGGCGGCGGGTCTGCTCCCGGCCGCCGAGGTTGTAGAGCAGCAGGTCGTAGCCGCTGTCCTGGAGGAATTCCTCGACCGCCTCGACCACGGTGCCGAAGAACCATCTGGTGATCCGGGGCACCACCACCGCCACGGTGCCGGTCCGGCCGCCGGCCAGCCGGCTCGCGCTGGGCGACACCGCGTACTGGAGCTGTTCGGCGGCGGCGAGAACCCGGCGGCGGGTCGCGGCCGAGACCGTCGGCAGGCCTCGCAGCGCCCGCGAGACGGTGGCCGTGGAGACTCCGGCCAGGCGGGCGACGTCGTCAATCTTGGTCATGGTGGGCTCCCCGCTGTGACCCGAGCCCCGCCGCCGGCCGAGCCGGCGGCGGGGTGCCGGATCAACCCTTGACGCTGCCGGCGAGCAGGCCTCGCACGAAGAAGCGCTGAAGGGACAGGAACACGATCAGCGGTACGACGATCGACACGAACGCGCCGGCCGTCAGCCGCTGCCACTCGTTGCCCCGGGTGCCGGCCATCTCCGCGAGCCGGACCGTGAGCGGGGCGGTCTCGTCGCCGCCACCGGCGAAGATCAGCGCGACCAGCAGGTCGTTCCAGACCCAGAGGAACTGGAAGATGCCGAACGCCGCCAGCGCGGGCATGACCAGCGGCAGCACGATGGTGCGGAAGATCTTCGGGTGGGTGGCGCCGTCGACCCGGGCCGCCTCCATCAGGTCGCCGGGGAGCTGCGAGATGAAGTTGTGCAGCAGGAACACGGCGAACGGAAGCGCGAAGCAGGTGTGCGCGAACCACACCTGGGCGAACTTCTGCTCGTCGACCAGGTCCCACGCGGGCATGATCTGCACGCCGGCGACGGTGACACCGGTGGAGAAGAACCGCAGCAGCGGCACCAGGGCCATCTGCAGCGGCACGATCTGGAGCGCGAAGATCCCGATGTAGACCCAGTCCCGCCCCTTGAAGTTCATCCACGCCAGCGCGTACGCGGCGAGCGACGCGAAGGCCAGGGGGAAGAGCACCGAGGGGATGGTGATCGCGAGCGAGTTGATGAAGTAGCTGGCCAGCTGCCCGGACGAGCCGCGGCTGAACAGCACCTCCTGGTAGTTCTCCAGCGTGATCTGCGGGTCGGTGAAGAACGTCCACCACCCGGTGGTCTTGATCTCGTTCTCCGGCCGGATCGAGGAGATGAACAGGCCGAAGGTCGGGATCGTCCAGAGCATCGCGATGACGATCGACACGAGCGTGGCGGTACGGCTGTTCAGGCGCTTGCGCACCCGGGCGCCCCGGGTGGTCGGCTCGGTGGCCTGGGCGCCGACTCCGGCGGTGGGCGTGGTGGTGGTCATCTCAGCCCTCCCGCTGCTTGCGCAGGTTGCGGATCTGGTAGATCACGATCGGGATCACCAGGACGAACAGGAACACCGCCAGCGCCGAGCCCTGACCGTTCTCCTGGTAGCGGAACGCCTGGTTGTACATCTCGGTCGCGATCACGTTCGTGTCGTAGTTGCCGTTGGTGGCGGTCCGGACGATGTCGAAGACCTTGAGCGTGGCGATGGAGATCGTCACCACGACGACGATCAGCGCCGGGCGGATGCTCGGAATGGTGATCCGCCAGAACATCTGCCACGGGGTGGTGCCGTCCAGCCGGGCCGCCTCGACGATGTCGGCCGGGATGGCCTTGATCGCCGCGGAGAGCACCACCATCGCGAAGCCGGCCTGGATCCACACCATGATCGCGATGAGCAGGAACGTGTTCAGCGGCGAGTCCAGCAGCCACTGTTTCGGCTCGCCGCCCAGGCTCACCACGATCTGGTTGAGCAGGCCGATCTGGTCGCCCTCGCCCCGGTAGGCGTAGACGAACTTCCAGATGATGGAGGCGCCGACGAACGAGATCGCCATCGGCAGGAAGATCAGGGACTTGGCCACGGCCTCGAACCGGGCCTTGTCCACGAGGACCGCGTAGATCAGGCCGAACGCGGTGGCCACCAGCGGCACCAGGAGCACCCAGATCAGCGTGTTGATCAGGACCCGGACGATCGAGTCCTCGGCGAACATCCAGCGGTAGTTGTCCAGGCCCACCCAGTTGTCGCTGCCGGAATCCATGAAGGAGAGCAGCGTGGTGCGGATGGCGGGGACCACCAGTCCGACGGCGAGCAACAGCAGCGTCGGCAACAGGAAGAAGAACGCGAACGCGCCCTCGCGCTGCTTGCGCCGGCGGGGCAGCGGCGCGCCGCTCGCGGAGGCCGCGACCAGCTGCGCCTCCCGGCGCCGGGCGAAGTACGACGGCACCACGTCGAGGAGCAGGAGCAGCCCGCCCACCACCGCGACGAAGGCGATCAAGCCGTACATCAGCATGAGGAACTTCGGCTGCTCCGCCGCGAAGTCGAACTCCATCGACCCTCCCTCAAGGGTTCGGCTAGCAGAGGTGGCCCGGTCCGCGTGTGCGGACCGGGCCACCCGCTAGATCACTTCCAGCTGCCCTCGATGTCGTTCAGGACGGCGGTGGTGTCCTTACCGTTGATCCAGGCCACCATGCCCTTCCAGAAGGTGCCGGCGCCGACCGCGGCCGGCATCAGGTCCGAGCCGTCGAAGCGGAAGACCGTCTTCTCGTCCTGGAGGATGCCCACGGAGAGCTTGTCCACCGGGTTCGGGACGTTGTTCAGGTCCAGCTTCTTGTTCGCGGAGACCCAGTCACCGATCTTGGCGCGGCTGTTGGCGTACTCGCCGGAGGCCAGGTAGGTCTGCACCGCCTGGACCTCGGGACGGTCGGCGAAGGCCGCGACGAACTCGCCGCCACCCAGAACCGGCTTGCCCTTCGACGGGTCGATGGCCGGGAAGTAGAACGCGAAGACGTCGCCGTCCTCGGCCACCTTGGTGCCCTCGGGCCACTGGTTGGCGTAGAAGGACGCCTGGCGGTGCAGCGCGCACTTGCCGGCGGTGATCGGCGTGCCGCCCTCCTGGAAGGAGGTGGTGGCGATGCTCTTCACGCCGCCGAAGCCGCCGTTGACGTACTTCTCGTTCTTCAGGATGGTGCCGGCCCGGTTGAGGGCGTCAGCCACCTGCGGGTCGTTGAACGGGATCTCGTGGGTGGTCCACTTGTCGTAGACCTCCGGGCCGCCGGTGCGCAGCAGCACGTCCTCGATCCAGTCGGTGGCCGGCCAGCCGGTGGCGTCACCGGACTCGATGCCCGCGCACCACGGCTTGGTGCCGCTCGCAGCGATCTGGTCGGAGAGCTTGATCATGTCGTCCCACGTGGTGGGGACCGTCCAGCCCTTCTCCTTGAAGGTCTTCGGCGAGTACCACACGAAGGACTTCACGTTCGAGCCGAGCGGGGCGCCGTAGAGCTGGCCGTTGACGGTGCTGTACTTCAGCCAGTCGGCGGAGTAGTTCTGCTCGGCCATCGCCTTGGTGTCGGCGCCGACCGGCTTGAGCTTGCCCGAGTCGACGAACCGCTTCAGCAGACCCGGCTGCGGGATGAAGGCGAGGTCGGGGGCGTTGCCGCCGTCCACCCGCACCGGCAGCTGCGCCTCGAACTCGCCGGAGCCCTCGTGGTCGATCTCGATGCCGGTGCAGTCCTCGAACTCCTTCCAGGACTGCTGGAGGCGCTCGTCCTCGATGTCACGGATCGAGGAGTAGATGGTCACCTTCTTGCCGTCGTGACCGTCGTACTTCTCATATGCGCCGCACTCGGCCGAGCCCGCGTTGCTGCTCTTCTTGTCGTTGCCGGTGCCGCAGGCGGCGACGCCGAGCGCCAGCCCCAGGACGCCGGCGACCGCGAGCGCCTGGCGCGATCTGGCAAACGCCATGCCGATCTCCTTCCTTGCCGGCGCGTGGGGGGATCGAACCCGCGCCGGTCCGATGGTCGTCCTCACATGTAAGCGCTTGCATCGTGCCGGGTCCACCCCTGGCCGGACACGGCCCGGTAACAATCCCGAAACCCTGGCCACCGGTGATGGGTTCGCTCCCACGAATCTTCCCGGGAACGGAACTTTCTGTCAGGATGTCCGCATCACATTGAAGACTTTCAACATTGGAGGCAGTGGATGCGTAAGCGATGGCTCGCCCTCGGAGCGAGCGCCGCGGTCCTGGCAGCGACCCTCGTGCCGGCCGCGCCGGCGATGGCCGCCCCGACGTTCAAGGTCCCGTTCCCGTGCAACCAGTCCTGGTCCGGTCAGACCCGGACCAACCACAGCCCGGCCAACGCCATCGACTTCAACCGCACCGACGACCTTGGCGACCCGGTGGTCGCCAGCGCGCCCGGCACCGTCGACGTGGTCACCAACCTCGGCGACACCAGCTACGGCAAGTACGTCCGGATCAACCACGGCGGCGGCCACACCACCTACTACGCCCACCTGAACGCCTTCAACGTCTCCGTCGGGCAGACCGTCGGCTACGGCCGGGTGATCGGGTACGTCGGCACGACAGGCGGCTCCACCGGCCCGCACCTGCACTACGAGCAGCGTCTCAACGGCAGCTCTGTGAAGATCAAGTTTAACGGCGTCCAGGCGCTCTACTGGGGCACCAAGACCTACACCAGTGACAACGGCTGCGGCGGGACGAACACCGGCGAGGGCACCGTCAACACGGCCGGCTCCCCGCTGACGGTCCGCTCCGGCCCCGGCACCGGCTACAGCTCGGTCGGCACGGTGGCCGACGGGGCGAAGGTGACCATCCAGTGCCAGACCAGCGGCACCAGCGTCACCGGCACGTACGGCACCAGCTCGATCTGGGACCGGATCGGCTCCGGCCGGTTCATCTCCGACGCGTACGTCTACACCGGGTACGACGGCTACATCCCGGGCGTACCCCGCTGCTGAACCCGGCGGGCGCGGAGGCGAGTGGCCCCCGCGCCCGTACCGGTCAGGAGTTCAGCCGCCACACCGCGAGGTTCAGCGCGGACGCGAACGTCACCCAGGCCCAGTACGGCAGCATCAGCAGCGTGGCCGGCCGGGAGATCCGCCGGAACAGTGCCACCGTCACCCCGATCGCCAGCCACATCAGCACGATCTCGGCGAACGCCAGCCCGTACGCCCCGGCGCCGAAGAACAGCGGGGTCCAGATCGCGTTCAGCACGAGCTGCACCACCCACGCCCAGACCGCGGGGCCGAACCCGGCCCGGCGCCAGACCAGCCAGCCGGCGATCGCGATGAGCACGTAGAGCACGGTCCAGACCGGGCCGAACAGCCACGACGGCGGCGCCCAGGCGGGCTGCTCCAGGCTCTGGTACTCGGCGGAGGTGCCCTGGACACCCAGCCCGCCGATCGCGGCGGCGGCGAAGGTGGCGGCGCCGAAGCCGAGCAGCGCCCACCACGTGCGGGCGCCGGTGGTACGCCGGGCGGCACTCTGCGACATCTCCATGGCCGAGATGTTTCCGCTCGACCGGCCCGGCAAACGCCCGGGCGCCGCCGGACCCGGACGCGGAGAAGCCGGGGTCACCCGGCCCGGGCGTTCCGGTCCGGCAGGACGGAACACCCGGGCCCGGCGACCCCGGCGGGTACGGGAACCGCTGTTACGTGTTGAAGATGCTGACGCCACCCGGGCCGACCAGCAGGCCGACGACGATGAGGACGATGCCCCAGAGGATCTGCCGGCGGAACAGGGCGAGAATTCCGGCGACCACCAGTACGACTGCGAGAATCCAGAGAATCAGCTCCATGTCGGCTGAATACCCGTGCGCCCGATACCGGAAACCTCCCGGTCAGTCGACCTGATCACCGCCCAGGTGGAAGACGCTGTACGCCTGTTTGATCACCGGGTGGGCCACGTTGCGGACCCGCACCCCGCCCGGCGTGGTGCCGCGCTCGGTGCCGTGGTGGGCGTGCCCGTGCAGCGCCAGCGCGGTGGGGGCGGAGTCGATCGCCTGGCCGAGCTGGTAGCAGCCGAGGAACGGGTAGATCTCCAGCGGCTCGCCGGCGAGCGTGTCCGGTACGGGGGAGTAGTGGGTGAGCGCGACGAGCGCGTCGCACTCCAGCGAGAGCAGCGCGTCGGTGAGCGCGTCGGCGCTCTCCCGCGTGGTCCGCACGAACGCCTTCATCTCCGGCTCGCCGAAGTCGCTGGCGCACCGCCCGGCGAACCCGCCGCCGAACCCCTTCACGCCTGCCACCCCGAGCCGCCCGCCGGGGGTCTCCACCACCGTGCCGGTGCCCTCCAGCACCGTGATCCCGGCGTCCTCCAGCACCTTCACCACCTGCGGCACCTCGTCGCACTGGTGGTCGTGGTTGCCGAGCACGGTGATCACCGGTACGCCGAGGTCGCCGAACTCCTGGGCCACGCACCGCGCCTCGGCCTCGGTGCCGTGCCGGGTCAGGTCACCGGCGAGCAGCAGCACGTCGGCGCAGCCGGGCAGCTCCTCCAGCGCCGGGCGGAACCGGCCCACCACGTCCTGGTCCAGATGCACGTCGCCCACGGCGGCGATCCGGATCACCATCGAACCTCCCTCACGGCAACTCCTCGACCTGGGTGGGCGCCTGTGTGCGGATCAACCCGATGTCGCTGGTCACGGGCGTGTCCGGGAAGCGCTCGGCCACCCGGCGCAGGATCTCCTCCCGCCGGTGCGGGCTCTCCACCTCGCCGTAGAGCACCAGCCCGTTCTCCCGCCGCACCACGGTGATGCCCTGCTCGGCCACCGTCGGGTCCTCGGCCAGCATGCTCTGGATCTCCGCCTCGACGTACTCGTCGGGGGGAACGTCGCCGGACAGTCCGGTCACAGGGTTTCCCTTCCTCCGGGCGCGCCGCCGGGCAGCACGTCCAGCCGGTCGAGCAGCACCAGGAACGCCTCGGCGTACGGCGAGTGCTGCGTCTCCTTCCGTACCCGTTCCCAGTCGATCTGTTCCCGCAGCGAACGGGCCAGCGGCAGGGCCCGGGCGAAGTCGCAGTAGTGCTGGGAGAAGCTGAGCAGCTTGTGCACCATGAGCTGGCTGGCCGACAGCACCGGCATGTGGATCGCGTCGACCGGGCGCACGATCGTGTCGGCGAACGTCTCCTCGGTGACCGGGGTCTCCACCGGCCGGTGGATCAGGTCCACCATCCGGTCCTCGTCGTAGACCTTGACCAGCCAGTCCTCCGGCGGGCGCTCGGCGGTGAACCCGGCCTCGACCAGCGCCTCCAGCGCCCGGTCCACGTCCGCCTCGCGGAGCAGGAAGTCCACGTCGTGGTCGCTGGAGTGGCCGCCGTGCGCGTACACCGCGAAGCTGCCACCGAGCGCGAACGGGATGTCGGACTGTTTGAGCACGGCGGCGACCTTCTTCAGCGTGTGCACCAGGGTCTCGTCCCCGCGCTCGGCCATCTGCGGCTCCCTCTTCGTCATTGGGCGGTGGGACCACGATGCGTACCCGGCGGACGCTCCGGTCACACCTGTTGCGGTGCGATCGGCCCGTCAGGGCAGGAAAGCGACATACGGGCCGGTGTGAGCATCGGTCGGATAACCTCGGGAGGGTGGCCAGCTCACTGCGGACGCGGCGGGGCAGGGCCCGACTGCGCGCCGTCGCCCTGATCGGCATCGACGGCTCAGGTAAGACCACTCAGGCCCATCGGCTCGCCCAGGCGCTCACCGCCGCCGGCCTTCCCGCCACGTACCACCGCAACGCGGGTGGCCGCCGCTGGCTCGGCCGCATCGCGCAGCGGCTCGGCCGCCCGGACGCGGAGCGGCTCGTCGGGCGCGACGGCCTGCTCGTGGTCGAGTCGGTGCTGCGCTGGCTGGCCATCGCGCTCGCGCTGCTCAGCTGCCTGGTGACCGGCCGGACCGCGGTGATGGACAGGTGGTCGGCCTGCCAGTACGCCAGCATCCGGGCGCACGGCGGGCAGCGGTGGGAGCGGCTGGCCCGGGCCGGGTACCGGATCTTCCCGGCGCCCCGGGTGACGTTCCTGCTCACCGTCGACCCCGCCGAGGCGTACCGGCGGATCGAACGGCGCGGCACCGACCACGAGACGATGGCGTGGCTGACCGCCGCGGACGCCGCCTACCGGGAGCTGCCGGAGTACGGCGGCTTCGTGGTGGTGGACGGCAACGGGCCGCCGGAGGAGGTGGCCCGCCGGATCCGGGCGCACCTGAGCGAGTGGCTGCCCGACGACCCGTCCGCCGGTCCCGGTCCGGCTCCGGCGGGGCCGGCTCCGGCCGGCCCGCGACGCCCGGCCGGTGGCGCCGGGCGGGACGGGCCGGTGCCGGTTCAGGCCCGTCCGTAGACCGGGATGCTCGCGCCGCTGGTGGGCGCGGACTCGGGGGAGGCCAGGAAGCGGATCACGTCGGCGATCTCGGCCGGCGGCACCCAGCGCCCGTGGTCGGCGTCGGGCTGGGCGGCGCGGTTGGCCGGGGTGTCGATCACGCTCGGCAGCACCGTGTTGCACCGCACGCCGCGTTGCCGGTACTCGACCGCCACCGTCTCGGCGAACGCCCGCACCGCGGCCTTGGCGGTGGCGTAGCCGGAGGCGCCGGGGAACGGCGAGACCGCCGCCCGGGCGGAGACGCAGACCACCGCGCCGTCGCCGGACGCCACGAGGTGCGGCAGCGCCGCCCGGGTGACCAGGTACGTCGGGCGCAGGTTGAGCCGCAGCATCCGTTCGAAGTCCTCGATCGGGGTCTCGTGCACCAGGCCGCCGGCGGCGTACCCGCCGACCAGGTTGACCACCGCGCGCAGCGGCGCGGCCGGCTCGGCGGTCGCCGCCTCGACCGCCCGCGCGGCCCCCTCGGTGGTCAGCAGGTCGGCCACGACCCGGACCGGGCCGTCGTCCGTCCCGGGCTCCCGCTGGGGTACGACCACCCGCCAGCCGGTGTCGAGGAAGGCGGCGGTGACCGCGCCGCCGAGCCCGCCCGTGCCTCCGGTCACCAGCACCGTGCGTTCCGTCATGGACACACACGCTAGCCAACGGCCGCGCCGACCGACCGGTGACCCGCGCGCGCCGTCCGGTCCGCCCGGCCGAGGCCGACCAGGCAGGCCGTGCCGCGCGACGGCGGACCGGCACGTCGGGCGGCAGGAGTGACTCGACCGGACCGGATGAGGCAGTGGGGCTGCGACAATGGGATCCTTGGCCCGGGGGCGGGCACGGAAGACGGTAAATTTCCCGATACGCGGTGTCATGGTTGACGCTCACGCCTCGTGAAAGTAAGTTTCATCCGTGGCGAAGAGTCCGAAGATTTCTGCGAGTCACGAGACCGGTGGACTGATCGTCCACATCAGCGGCCTGCTGCCCTCGCTGTCCCCGGCCGAACAGCGGGTGGCCCGGCTGGTCGTCGCCGATCCGGCGGACGCGGCCCGGCGTACGATCACCGACCTCGCCACCGCCGCCGAGACGTCCGAGGCGACGGTGATCCGCTTCTGCCGCTCGGTCGGCATGGACGGCTACCCGCAGCTGCGGATCCGGCTCGCCGCCGAGGCCGCCCGCCGGGTCGAGCCGCCGGACGCGCGGGTGGTCGGCGGCGACATCCCGCCGGGCGCGGACCTCGCCCAGATCATCGCCACGATCGCGTTCAACGACGCCCGGGCCGTCGAGGAGACCGCCGAGCAACTCGACCCGGCGGTCTGCGAGCAGGTGGTCGAGGCGATCGGCGCGGCCGGCCGGATCGACGTCTACGGCGCGGGCGCCAGCGGCTTCGTCGCCTCCGACTTCCAGCAGAAGCTGCACCGCATCGGCCGCATCGCGTTCTACTTCCCGGACGTGCACACCGCGCTCACCTCCGCCGCCCTGCTGGGCCGCGGCGACGTCGCGGTCGGCATCTCGCACACCGGCACCACCTCCGACGTGATCGAGGTGCTGGAGCAGGCGCGGGCGCGCGGCGCCACCACCGTGGCGCTGACCAACTTCCCGCGCTCGCCGATCACCGAGGTCGCGGACCACGTGCTCACCACCGCCGCCCGGGAGACGACCTACCGCTCCGGCGCGACAGCGAGCCGGCTGGCCCAGCTCACAGTGGTCGACTGCCTCTTCGTCGGTGTGGCCGCCCGCAGCCGGGCCCGGACCAAGAAGGCCCTGGAGGCCACCGCCGAGGCGGTCCAGTCGCACCGGGTCGGTCCCGGGCGGAGGCGGGGATGACGGCGGGTCGGGTGGAGCGGGACGGCGTGGCGGCGGTACGACCGGTGGTGCGAGTCGGCGCGCCGACCGAGCGGCGCAACCCGCACAGCGTCGACCTCGACCTGATGTCCACCCGGGACGTGCTCACCGTCATCAACGAGGCGGACCGGCGCGTACCGGCCGCCGTCGCCGCGGTGCTGGACGAGATCGCCGAGACGGTCGACCTGGCCGTGGCCGCGTTGCGTGACGGGCACCGCGTGCACTACTTCGGCGCCGGCACCTCCGGTCGCCTCGGCGTGCTCGACGCCGCCGAGCTGGCGCCCACGTTCAACTCGCCGCGGCACTGGTTCTGCTCGCACCTCGCGGGCGGCCCGGAGGCGATGTGGCGCGCCGTCGAGGACGCCGAGGACGACGAGCGCGGTGGCGCCGCCGACGCCGCCGAGTGCGTACGCCCCGGTGACCTCGTGGTGGGCCTCGCGGCCAGCGGGCGCACCCCGTACGTCCTCGGGGCGCTCGCCGCGTCCCGGGCGCAGGGGGCCGGTACGGTGCTGCTCTGCGCGAATCCGGAGGCCGAGGCCGCCGCGTCGGTGGACGTCTTCATCGGGGTGGACACCGGACCGGAGGTGGTCACCGGGTCGACCCGGATGAAGGCCGGCACGGCGCAGAAGCTGGTGCTCAACACGTTCTCCACGGCCGTGATGGTGCGTCTGGGCCGGGTCTACTCGAACCTCATGATCGACATGGTGGCGACGAACGCCAAACTGCGCGGCCGCATGATCTCGATTCTCGTGGAGGCCACCGGTTGCGCCGAGGAGGTGTGCCGGGTCGCCCTGCGGGAGGCCGACGGCGACCTCAAGACGGCGCTGGTGGCGCTGGTGTCCGGCGCCGAGGTGCCCGCCGCCCGGGCCGCGCTGGCCCGCTCCGCCCACCAGGTACGCGGCGCGCTCGCCCTGCTCGCCTCCTGACCGTCTCCGGGCCCTCGCCGCGAGCCCGGCCCGTCCTGGCCCCGTCCCGGTCCGTCCGCCCGATCCACTCGTCCGATCCACCCGCGCGGCGCATCCGCCCGGCGGGTGCGACGCGTATCACGTGCGGGAGGGGGACGACTCCTCCCGCACGGATTGTTCAACGAGGCGGAGGGTAATCCTTGAGCATGGCTGAACCGACCGGTCCGCAGGCGCGTATCTCGCAGTGACCAGGATCGCAACGACTCGGTGACGCGGCTCGCTGTGTTCATGGAACAGGCAATGGTGCCATTCCATGGGCGACCGGCGATTTCGCAGCTCCGGTGTGTGCCGAAAACGGCGCCCGCGAGCCGCCCGAACCGGGCCGGTAACAGGAAACATGGACCGGGCTCTCAGCTACTACTCAGGCATTCGTGACAGTTTCGACTCACGACATGGAATCCCCGACGCGTCACATCTGTTGTGTAGGTGTCAGCACCTACGGGCACAGCGGAGGTTACGGGGAGGGCTGATGAACGTGGGGATGGCAAGGAACCGGGCAACCGGCGCGAGCGAGGGGACCGTGGCAATCGTGGACAAGAACATCGGCATGCGTACCGACGAGGTCGCCGAGGAGCGGGACCTGGTCGGCGTCTACCTGCACGAGATCTCCCGGACGCCGCTGCTCGACGCCGCCCGGGAGGTCGACCTCTCCAAGGCGATCGAGGCCGGCCTCTACGCCGAGCACCTGCTCGACGAGGACCGGATCCCCGAGGGCGCCGACCGGGAGGACCTGGAGCGGCTGGTCGTCGAGGGTGAGCGCGCGAAGGACCTGTTCATCCGCGCGAACCTGCGACTGGTCGTGTCGATCGCCCGGCGCTACGTGCGCTCCGGGATGCCCATGCTGGACCTGATCCAGGAGGGCAACACCGGCCTGGTCCGGGCGGTCGAGAAGTTCGACTACGAGCGCGGATTCAAGTTCTCCACCTATGCGACCTGGTGGATCCGTCAGGCCATCAGCCGGGCGATCGCCCAGCAGGAGCGGACCGTACGGCTGCCCGTGCACCTGGTCGAGGACGTCAACCGGATGCGCAACGTGGCCCGGCAGCTCACCCGTGAGCTGGGCAGCGACCCGGAGCCGGAGCAGATCGCGACCGCGCTCGGCGTCACCGTCGAGCGAGTGAACGAGCTGGTCCGCTGGTCGCAGGACACCGTCTCGCTGGACACCCCGGTGGGCGACGACGGCGACACCAACCTCGGTGACCTGGTCGCCGACAGCGACGCGCCGTCGCCGGAGGAGATCGTGCTCACCGGCCTGGAGCGGCAGCGGATCGAGGGCCTGCTCAACCACCTCGACGACCGTTCCGCAGGCATCATGCGGGCCCGGTACGGCCTGGAGGACGGGCGCGAGCACTCGCTGACCGAGGTCGCGTCGCGGTTCTCGCTCTCCCGCGAGCGCATCCGCCAGCTGGAGATCCAGGCTCTCGGCCGGCTGCGTGAGCTGGCTCGCGCGGAGGGGCTCCAGGCGGCCTGACCTGGTAACAATGAACGGCGAACGGCCGGCGTCCGACAGGGGGACGCCGGCCGTTCGCCGTGTTCGTGGTGCTCAGACCCGGCCGTAGCCGGCGATCGTCATGATGTTCATGCCGCGCTTGCTGACGTTGCGTCCGGCGCTGGGCGCGTCGATGATCTGGCCGTTGCCGACGTAGAGCGCCACGTGCCCGAGCCCGGAGTAGAACACCAGGTCACCCGGTTTCAGCTGGCTGCGGCTGATCCGCGTGGTGGCCCCCCACTGCTGCGCCGCGCTGTGCGGCAGCGACTTCCCGGCCGCCCGCCAGGCGGCGAGCGTCAGACCGGAGCAGTCGTAGCTGCCGGGGCCGTCCTGGGCGTAGCCGTAGGGCTTGCCGACCGCGCCGTAGGCGTACCGCACCGCCGTGCCGGCGTCGCCGGAGACGGCCGGCGGCTTGCCCGCCGAGCTGGGGTTGCCGGGTGCCTCGGTGGCCCGCCCGTACGCCTTGCGCCGCATCTCGTAGAGGTCGGACAGGTCCGCCTCGATCCGCGTCTTCGCGGACTTGAGCTGCTTGGCCTGCGCCGCCTCCCGGGCGAGCGTGACGTCCAGCGCGGTCTTCTGGTCGATCAGCCGCTTCTGGTCGGCGGTGAAGCTGTTGATGGTGCGCTGCCGCTGGCGGGTGAGCTGGTCGAGCGTGCCCAGCCGCTCCGGCAGGGTGGCCTGGCCGCCCGGGTCCAGCAGGGCCGCCGCGGTGCGCATGCCACCGGTCTTGTACGCCGTCGCGGCCAGCACGCCCACGTCGGCGCGGCTGCGTTCGGCCTGTTCCTGCAGCGGCCCGATCCGGGCCTCCAACGTGGCCGCGGTGGCCTTGTTGGCCTTGATGTCCTCGTTGAGCTTGTTGTAGGACTCGACGATTCGCTCCAGCTCAGTCGAGGACTTCTCGATCTGCTTCGTCAGCTCGGCGGGGGTCGGTTCGGCCCGGGCCACCTGCGCCGGGGCGAGCAACGCGGCCGAGAGGCCGGCCACCGCCAGCGAGCGGAGCAGCATCCGTAAGGACGACAAGAGCGGAAAGCTCCTCTCCCACCGGTCGCCGGGCGCGTTCGCGACCCGGCGACACCGGCCCGGGGCCGTCCGGGTGGACGGCTGTCGACCGGGCCGACCTGGACAACCTAACCCGTGATCGCAGTAGCCGGGAGTTCAAGCAGGGGCGAAAGTTGGCAAAGTGGCGGAAGGTGATGAGGGGGAGCCGGTGGGTGGATGAGGCGACTCGCCCGATTCGTCGTTCTGGGCGGATGTCGCCAGGCCACGCCAGGCAAAGTCATGACAAAGACGGAAATCGTTCTCTGTTTCCGGCGGGTGCGGCCGGGCCGGTGACCCCTGCGACAGCCGAAACCCCGAGGTCAGGTGGCGCGAGGCAAACACAATGAAGCCCGGACGGGAAATCCCACCACGGGATCCCTGCTCCCGGGAGGCCGCCGTGCAGACCGACCGCTCCGCCACCCAGCCGCCCCGCTCGCCGCGACCGGCCGGACCCAGGCTGCTCTACGCCCGGCCCGGCATCGTCGTCACCGCCGAGCGCTTCACCGTCGGCCGCAACACCTGGCCGGTGGCCGAGATCACCCAGCTTCGGATCGACCGGGGGCCGCACGACCGGCTCGCGATCCGGGCCGTCGCCGTGTCCGGCGCGATGATCGCCGCGGTCGGCCTGCTGCTCGGCTTCACCGGCGGCCTGCACCGGCTCACCGCCGGGGCGTACCTCCTGCTCGGTGCCGTCGGGCTGGTGCCGATGCTGCTCGTGCTGGTCGGCGACCGCGTGCGGCCCCCGGCGCACGAGCTGTGGGGCCGGGTCCGGGGCACCGAGGTGCTGCTGTTCAGCAGCGACGACGAGCGGCAGTTCGGCCAGGTCGCCCGCGCGCTGGGGCGGGCCCGGGAGGCGGCACGGCTGGGCGGCTGGGCCGACCCGCCGGCGGCCGAGCCGTGGCGGCCGGCCCGGTGACCGGCGGTCAGCCCGCGACCGGCTCCGGCGTCCGCGGCCGGGCCTCGGCGGCCACCCAGTGGCTCACCCGCCGCTCGGCGTAGAAGGAGACGAACGGCACGGTGCCGGCGAGCATCACCAGCAGCATCCGCTTCAGCGGCCAGTTCGCCCGGCGCGACAGGTCGAACGTGAGCGCCAGATAGAGCATGTACAGCCAGCCGTGCGCCACGCCGACCACGCCCACCACGCTCGGGTTGTCGAAGCCGTACTTCAGCGGCATGCCGATCAGGACCAGCACCACGAGCGCCACGCCCACGATCCAGGCGATCACGCGGTACCGGGTAAAGGCTCCGCCCACCGTCGTCCGTCCTTCCGCGCCGGCCTCAGCCGGGATAGTCGCCGGGCCGGGCGCCCGGATTGGCGTTCAACCAGGATAGGTAGCTGTTGTACGCGGCCAGCTCGGCGTCGTCCGCCCCGTCGGCCGGGGCGGCCGGCACCCGCACGACGCGCACCGGCCGGCGTACCGCAGGGGTGGTGGCGACCGGCGCGGTGCCGGCAGCCGCCGACGGCGCCGGATCGGCCGCCGGCCGCGCGTCGCCCGGTGTCGCGCGCAGCGTCTGGCGGACCTCACGCCACCAGACGAAGACCACGAAACCGGCGAACACCGGCCACTCGATCGCGTAACCGAAGCTGATCGCGTTCCCCCCGGCGGCGCGGGTGACCTGCCACCAGCCCATCCCGAGGCAACCCGCCACCAGCACGACCATGGCCACGTGGCGGACGATCCACGCCGGTGTCCAGAGCCGTTCCATGCCCACGAGAGTACCGGGGCCGCCGGGCTTCTCCGACACGGCGTCGTAGTCCGGGCGGTGGTTTGGTGGCACGCCCGCTGGGCATCCGAACAGGTGCCAACCCGAACGAGACGAGGGGGCGACGATGACCGAATCGGTACGCCGGGACGCGAGCCCGGAACAGCGGGTCGCGGAGTGGGACGGCGATCACGCCCGCACCGTCGACGGCGATCAGCTCGGGGTGGACCCGGTGGAACTGGGCGACGAGGACCTCGTCCGGGAGATGCAGAGCCTGCACCGCACCCGGCTGGACACGCTGCGCCACGCCACCGACTCGGCGCTCGCCAACCACCTGCGGCGCACCGCCGAACTGGAGACGGAGTACCTGGCCCGGCACCCCGGCCGGGAGGTCGACCCGAGCCGGCTGCGGGACGCCTGATGGCCAGCCACGCCGAGCGCGGCATGTCCGCGCCGCCGGAGGTGGTGTTCAACACCGCCACTGATCCGGACCGCTCCTCGGCCTGGCTGCCCGAGCGGCTGCGTACCTCCGGCACCTGCCGGGTGGAGGTCGTCGACGCCGACGACATGCGGGCCCGGTGGAGCGCCGCGGACTGGTCCGCCGAGATCGACGTGGAGCCGGCCGGCGCGGGCGGTGCCCGGGTACGGCTGGACCTGGCCGGGCCGGACCACGACCTGGCCGACGAGATCCTGGCCAACCTCGACCGCGAGGTGGCCGACAACCTGACCGCCGGCTGAGCCCGGCCCGCACGACGAGCACGAGGAGGCCGGGTTGACCGGGAGTGGCCTGAAGCAGAAGGTGGCGCGCCTGCGCCAGGCGTACGCGCCGCACGAGCATCGGCCGCTGGAGGGCTACCTGAAGGCGATGGGCACGTACGCGGGTGTGACGGCCGCGCTCGTCGGCCTGGTCCGGGCGACCGGCCGGCCGGTGCCCGAGCGGCCCACGCCGGCGGACGTGGTGCTGCTCTCGATCGCCACGCACAAGCTCAGCCGGCTGCTGTCCAAGGACGCGATCACCAGTCCGCTGCGGGCGCCGTTCACCCGCTACGACCACCCGATCGGCAGCGGCGAGGTGATGGAGCAGGTCCGCGACGAGGGCAGCCCGACCCGGCACGCGCTCGGCGAGCTGGTGAGCTGCCCGTTCTGCCTGGCGGTCTGGGTCGCCACCGGGCTCACCGGCGGCCTGGTGCTGGCGCCCCGGCTGACCCGGCTGGTCGCCACCGCGCTGACCGCGGTGGCCGCCTCCGACTTCCTCCAGATGGGGTACGCGGTCGCCCAGCAGGCGGCCGAGGGCGGTCGCCACGAGGCGTGAGACGAACACACGAAAGGGGGGCCGGCGCACGCCGGCCCCCCTTTTCCGTGTCTCCCACCGTCAGGTGGGGGTGGTGCCGTGGTCCTCGCCGGCCCAGCCGCGCGACGCCTCCGGCTCCCGCTCGTCCTCGTCCTCGCCGGTGACGACGTCCCGGTCCACGGCGGTGCGGTCGTGCTCGTTGGCGAAGTCCGGCTCCGGCAGCGTGTCGACGCCCTCCGGGGGCTGGCCGAGCGCCGCCAGGTGCTCGTGCTCGGGGTTGCGGTCGGTCATCTCGCGTCCTCTCGTCGGCGGGGGCTCAGGCGACCGTGCCGCCCAGCAGATCGGCCGCCTCGTCCGCCGCGTACTCGCCCTGGGGGAGCGCGGCGATCCGGGTGAGCAGCTCCGCGGGGAGTTCGGCGGCCACCGCCCGGCGGTAGATGTCCGCCTGGGTGATCCGCTCCTGGCCGTGGTAGATGTCGTCGAGCAGGTCGTCGAGCGGCCGCGTGTCGGGCTGCTCGGTCACGGGCGCGTCATCGGTCACGCCGACCACCTACCCGGCACCGAACCGGTCAAACTCGCCCCAACCCCGCTCAGGCCCGGGCCGGAAGCGTGGCCCGGCGGGCCCGGACGGCCTGGGCCAGGTGCTCCAGAACCTCGGCCGTGGTGTCCCAGCCGATGCAGGCGTCGGTGACCGACTGGCCGTACGCCAGCTCCCGGGTCGGGTCCAGGTCCTGCCGGCCCGGCACCAGGAAGCTCTCCAGCATGATGCCGGCGATCCCGCGCTGACCGGCGGCGAGCTGCGCGGCCACGTCGGCGGCGACGAGCGGCTGGTTGCGGTGGTCCTTGCCGCTGTTGGCGTGGCTGGCGTCCACCACCACCCGCTCCGGCAGGCCCGCGGCCCGCAGCAGTTCCAGCGCCCCGGCCACCGACTCCGCGTCGTAGTTCGGCCGGCCGCCCCCGCCGCGCAGCACCAGGTGCCCGTCCGCGTTGCCCCGGGTGTGCATGATCGCCGGGGTGCCGGAGACGTCGATGCCGGGGAACACGTGCGGCACCCCGGCCGCCCGGATCGCGTCCACGGCGGTGGCGATGCTGCCGTCCGGGCGGTTCTTCATGCCGATCGGCATGGACAGCCCGGAGGCGAGCTGCCGGTGCACCTGGCTCTCCACCGTCCGCGCGCCGATCGCGCCCCAGGCCACCGTGTCCGCGATGTACTGCGGGGTGATCGGGTCGAGGAACTCGCAGCCCACCGGCAGACCCAGCCGCAGCACGTCGAGCAGGAGCGCCCGCGCGGTACGCAGACCGGTGTTCACGTCGCCGGAGCCGTCCAGCGCCGGGTCGTTGATCAGGCCCTTCCAGCCCACCGTCGAGCGCGGCTTCTCGAAGTAGACACGCATCACCACGAGCAGGTCGTCGGCGACCCGGGCGGCGGCCTCGCGCAGCCGGCCCGCGTACTCCAGGGCGGCGGCCGGGTCGTGCACGGAGCAGGGGCCGACGACGACGAGCAGCCGGTCGTCGTCGCGGTCCAGCACGCGGCCGACGGCACGGCGGCCCGCCACGACGGCCTCGGCCAGCGGGGTGTCGAGCGGCAGGTGGTGGTGCAGCAGGGCCGGGGTGGTCAGCGGCACCACACGGTCGATGCGCTGGTCGATGACCCGATGGGCGTCCTGGGACGTGGTCACGGTGGGGATTCCTTCCGCCGACCGTGCCCCCGTGCCGGGTCCGGGGGATCGAGCCGGCTGCTCGCATACGAAAGGGCAGGGAAATCGATCCCTGCCCGCCGGCTCGAAGAGGTGGTGACGTCAGCTCATGGTCGAGTCACCGGCTCCTCCAGCCGGCTGCCTAAACCATCGATACGACCGCGTCACGTCGGCCAGCGTACCCGACGCGCGGCGGAAAGCCCGCGCTCGTTCCGAAGTGCGGAACGCGGGGTAAGTGATCGGCATGACCACGAGCCACGACCCGAGTGACCAGGAACGGATCGAGTCCCGAGCGCATCTGCTGCCGGAGGAGGCGGCGGCGGGCAGCGACGACGCCCAGGCGCAGGCCGACGCGATCCTCACCGAGTCCGACATCCGCGAGGCGGACCAGAACGCCGCCCCCGACACGGTGCTGGAGCACCGCACCTCCGAGCAGACCGTCACCCCCGTCGAGCCGCCCGACTGAGCCCGGCGCCCCGGGCCCGGCGGGAACCCCGGTAACTGTCGTCCCGCAGCCGGGCCAGCGGGCCGGCCAGGCGCAACCCCGGCGGCACGTTGCCGATCGGGTCGAACGCGAGCGCGGCGTCCTCGGCGGCGCCGCGCTCGTCGTCGAGGCGTACCTCGCCGAACGGCCGCCACCGGCCCACCGCCGAGGCCACCGCCAGCACCAGCCGGGGCTCGTCCGCCGCGACCGCCGCGCCCGCCCCGGCCAGGCCGCGACCCAGGTCGGGTGACTCCGGGTCGGCCAGCACGGCCAGGAACAGCCGCCGCCCGCCGGCCCGGAACGGCATGATCGACGTGTACGTCCCGGTGAAGCGCCGCCGGGGCAGCGGCAGGTTCCGCAGCACCGGCGCGGCGCCGCTGGAACTCCACAGCAGGTCCACCGGCGGCTCCGGAGCGCGGTGCAGCCGTACCGCCACGCCCAGCACGTCCGGCCAGGCACCCGGCGTCGGCACGCCCTTGGACAGGCGGATCGTGGCCGGCCACCGGCCCGGCAGGTCGAGCAGCGGCACACCGGTCGGCGGTCCCGGCGTACCCCAGATCCGGGTCTCGCCGGCGAACGTCCGCCCGGCCGGGTGCAGCAGCCGGGCGTGCCGGAGCCGGGCCAGCGCGGCGGCGGCGCGCTCGACGGCGGAGGGTCTGATGGCGGCCATGCCCGCACGGGTACCCCGGCGCGCACCGACGATGCTCCGGCGCGCGTGTCACCTTTCCGCCGCCGAGATCGGATAGCGTCGTCTCATGCCCGACAGCGGTTTCCCCTGGCCGATCGAGACGACCCGACTGGACAACGGCCTGCGCGTGGTGGTGAGCGAGGACCGCACCGCCCCGGCCGTGGCGGTCAACCTCTGGTACGACGTGGGCTCACGCCACGAACCGGCGGGACAGACCGGCTTCGCCCACCTCTTCGAGCACCTCATGTTCGAGGGCTCGGTGAACGTGGCGAAGACCGAGCACATGAAGCTGATCCAGGGCGCGGGCGGCTCGCTCAACGCGACCACCAACCCGGACCGGACCAACTACTTCGAGACGGTCCCGGCCGAGCACCTGGAACTGGCGCTCTGGCTGGAGGCCGACCGGATGGGCGGGCTGGTGCCGGCGCTGACCCAGGAGACGCTGGACAACCAGCGTGACGTGGTGAAGAACGAGCGCCGCCAGCGCTACGAGAACATGCCGTACGGCGACGCCTGGCTGCGCCTGCTGCCGCTGCTCTACCCGCCGGGCCACCCGTACCACCACGCGACGATCGGGTCGATGGCCGACCTGAACGCCGCCGACCTGGCCACCTTCCAGGAGTTCCACAGCACCTACTACGCGCCGAACAACGCGGTCCTCACAGTGGTCGGCGACACCACGGCGGCGGAGGTGTTCGGGCTCGCCGACAAGTACTTCGGCGGCCTGGCCGCGCGGGCCGACATCCCGGCCGCGCCGGACGGCCGCACGGTGCCCGCCACCGGCGCTCCGGCGGTGGAGACGGTCACCGCCGACGTGCCCGCCCCCCGCGTCTACGTCGCGCACCGCACCCACCCGTTCGGCACCCCGGGGTACGACGTGACGACGGTGCTGGCCACGGTCCTCGGCAGCGGCCGGGGCAGCCGCCTCTACCAGCGGCTCGCCGACGGTGAGCGGATCGCCCAGCCGGACCTGGTCGGCGCGTACGGGGTGGACCTCGCGCACGCGCCCGCCCCGCTGATCGCCACCGCCACGGCCCGTCCCGGGGTGAGCGCCGAGCGGCTGCGCGACGGGCTCGCCGAGGTGGTCGACGAGCTGGCCACCGTGCCGGTGACCGCCGCCGAGCTGGACCGCGCCAAGGCGCTGCTGAGCACCATGTGGTGGCGGCAGATGTCCACCGTCGACGGTCGGGCGGACACGCTCGGCCGCTACGCCACCCAGTTCGGCGACCCGGCCCGCGCGGCCGACCGGCTGCCGGCCTGGCTCGCGGTGACCGCGGAGCAGATCGCCGAGCAGGCCGCCGAGCTGCTCGGCGCCGCCGACCGGGTGATCCTGACCTACCTGCCCGAGGAGAACTGATGTCGCTGATCGCCACCCGTCCCGGCCCCGGCGCCGCCCGCGCCTACCGGTTCCCGCAGGTGGTCCGGCGGACGGTGGCCGGCGGTCAGGTGGTCGCCGCGCACCTGCCCGGGCAGAACCTCGCCGTCGCGTTGCTGCTGCTCGACGGCGGCGCGGGCCGGGAGCCGGTCGGCAAGGAGGGCCTCGGCGCGGTGCTGGCCAAGGCGCTGGAGGAGGGCACCGCGCAGCGGGACGCCACCGCGTACGCGCTGGCCATCGAGGCGCTCGGCACCGAGCTGGCGACCGGGCTCGACTGGGACTCGTTCCAGGTGAGCGTGCAGGTGCCGGTGGACCGGCTGACCGCCGCCGTGGAGCTGCTGGCCGAGGCGGTCCGTACGCCCCGGCTCGACCCGGCCGACGTGCTGCGCGTACGCGACGACGAGGCCACCGCGCTGCGGATGGATTGGGCCAACCCCGGCCCGCGTGCCGACGCGGTGCTGCGGGCCGAGCTGTTCGGCGCGCAGCACCGGTGGGGCCGCCCGCTCTACGGCGACCCGGACAGCGTGGCCGCGCTGGAGGTGGACGACGTCACCGTCTTCCACTCGGAGTGGTTCATCCGCCCCGGCACGCTCGTCGTCGCCGGCGACCTGGAGCGGATCGACCTGGACGCGCTCGCCGCGACGGCGTTCGCCGGCGCCGGCGGCGGCCCGGTGGAACGCGGCGGCCCGATCGACGTGCCGCTGGCCGGGCAGCGCCGGGTCATCCTGGTCGACCGGCCCGGCTCGGTGCAGTCCACGCTGCGGCTCGGCCATCCGTCCCCGCACCGCGCCCACCCCGACCACGTGCCGATGACGCTCGCCGGCACCGTGCTCGGCGGCGCGTTCACGTCCCGGCTCAACCACCTGATCCGCGAGGTGCGCGGCTACACGTACGGGATCCGGGGCGACTTCGCCTCGTCCCGGCGGTTCGGCCGGTTCGCGGTCAGCTCCGGCGTCCAGACGGCGGTGACCGCGCCGGCGCTCGTCGAGTCGGTGGGCGAGATCTCGCGTACCCGGCTCACCGGCGTCACCGAGGACGAGCTGGAGGTGGCGCGTTCCTGGCGGGCCGGGCAGCTCTCGGTCGAGTTGCAGAGCCCGCGGGCCATCGCCGCGGCCCTGACCACGCTGGTCGTGCACGACCTGCCGGACGACTACCACGCGCGGCTGCGGGAGCAACTGCTCGCGGCGACGGTCGAGGACGTCTCCGCGGCGGCCGCCACCTATCTGCACCCGGAGTCGCTGACGATGGTGATCGAGGGGGACGCGGCGGTCATCCGGGACGAGCTGGTCGCCAGCGGTCTCGGCGAGGTGGTCGACCACACGTGACCGGGCGGGGCGGCGGGCCTGTGATTCCCGTCGCCCCGCATCCGCGCGGTGGGAAACGTTTCCCACCCGCACCGCCCGGCTGGGTAGCCTCGCGGGCATGAGGATCGGCATTGTGGGAGCCACCGGTCAGGTCGGTGGCGTCATGCGGCAGGTGCTGGCGGAGCGCGAGTTCCCGGCGGAGCAGGTGCGCCTGTTCGCCTCGGCCCGGTCGGCCGGGCGCACGCTGCCCTGGCGCGACGGCGAGGTCACCGTGGAGGACGCGGCCACCGCGGACTACCGCGGCCTGGACATCGTGCTCTTCTCGGCGGGCAAGGGGACCGCGAAGGAGCTGGCTCCCCGGGTCGCCGAGGCCGGCGCCGTGGTGATCGACAACTCCTCGGCGTTCCGGATGGACCCGCAGGTGCCGCTGGTGGTGGCCGAGGTCAACCCGCACGCGATCGCGGACCGCCCGAAGGGCATCGTGGCCAACCCGAACTGCACCACGATGGCCGCCATGCCGGTGCTGCGCCCGCTGCACGACGAGGCCGGACTGGTCAGCCTCGTCGTCGCCACCTACCAGGCGGTCTCCGGCGCCGGCCTGGCCGGTGTGGCGGAACTGGACGAGCAGGTCCGCAAGGTGGCCGAGGACGCCGCCGGGCTCGCCTTCGACGGCGCGGCGGTGGAGTTCCCGGCGCCGCGCTCGTTCGCCCGCCCGATCGCCTTCAACGTGCTCCCGCTCGCCGGCTCGATCGTCGACGACGGCTCCGACGAGACCGACGAGGAGCAGAAGCTGCGCAACGAGAGCCGCAAGATCCTGGAGATCCCCGGCCTGAAGGTCTCCGGCACGTGCGTGCGGGTGCCGGTCTTCACCGGCCACTCGTTGCAGATCAACGCCCGGTTCGCCCGGCCGATCGACCCGGCCCGGGCCCGCGAGCTGCTCGACGGCGCGCCCGGCGTGGCGCTGCGCGACGTGCCGACGCCGCTGGAGGCGGCCGGCCAGGACCCGACGTACGTCGGCCGGATCCGCGCCGACGAGACCGTCGAGCACGGGCTCGCGCTGTTCTGCGCCAACGACAACCTGCGCAAGGGCGCGGCGCTCAACGCCGTGCAGCTCGCCGAGCTGGTCGCCGCCGAGCGCTGACCCGCCGGGCGTCCGTGCCCTGCCACCCGGCACGGACGCCCGCACAGCGGGTATGCCCGCCGGGTCGCCGGCCGCCCCGCGCCGGCAGGGCGGGGGTGCCGATGACGGCCGGAGGGGACACCGGGGACGCCGCGACCGACGGGATGCGCTCGGACACGGTCCGGGCGATCGGGTTCAGCGACGCGGTCTTCGCCATCGTCATCACGCTGCTGGTGCTCGACCTGCGGGTGCCCGAGACGGCGCCGGGCGGGATGCTGCGCGCGCTGCGCGACCAGTGGCCGGTCTACCTCGCCTACGTCACGTCGTACCTGTACGTGGCGGTCAACTGGCTGAACCACAAGGGGACGTTCCACCGGGTCCGCTGCGCCGACCGGGGACTGCACTGGGCGAACCTCGGCGTGCTGTTCAGCGTGGCGCTGCTGCCGTTCGTCACCGGGCTCGTCTCCCGCGCCGTCGAGGAGGGCGACGTCGCCGACGAGCGGGTCGCGGTGTCCGCGTACGCGCTGGTCGGCGTGATCCTGTCGATGACCTGGCTCTGGCTCTACCACTACCTGAGCCGGCACCGGGAGCTGCTGGAACCGCACGTCACCGCCCGGTTCTTCGAGGCCGAACGCGTCCGGGCGCTGCTCGGCGTGCTCGCGTACGCGATCGCCGGTCTGGTGGGCGTGCTGCTGAGCGTGCCGGCGGCGCTCGTGGTGCTCCTGCTGTTGCCGATCTTCTACGGGCTGTCCAGCAACGGCTCCTACGACCTGCGCCGGCGCCTGCGCCCCCGGCGGTGACGCGGGCGTTACCCCGCCTGCGGCGGCGGGTAGACGGCCGTGCCGACACCGAGAGGGGAAGCACCATGACAACGGTCGGAGAGTTCATGACGACCCGGTTGGTGACGATGGACGGCAACGACACGCTCATCGCCGCGGCGCAGGAGATGCGCGACAGTGCCATCGGCGACGTGGTGGTGACCGACGGCGACAACGTGGTCGGCATCGTGACGGACCGGGACATCACGGTACGGGGCGTGGCCGAGAACATGGACCCCACCACCACCCGGCTCAACCAGATCACCAGCAAGGACGTGGTGACGGTGAGCCAGTACGACGACGCGGTGGCCGCCGCCGACCTGATGCGCACGTACGCGGTCCGCCGCCTCCCGGTGGTCGACGACGGCCGGCTGATCGGCCTGATCTCGATGGGTGACCTGGCGGTGGAGCGGGAACCCCAGTCGGTGCTCGCGGACATCAGCGCCGACGACCCCAACAACTAGACCTGTCCGCCGCGAAGACGCCGGCTCCCGGTTCGGGGGCCGGCGTCGCGCGTGCGCGCGGTGGCGCGGCGTTCACCCGGTTCGGGCGAGGTTGGCCTCGGAACGGGTGGGGACACGGAGCCTCGGACAGGGAGACCGCGGATCGCGGGAGGAGTCGCCCGGATGGTGGACATGACCACGAGATTCTTCGAGGACCTGGACCGGCGGGGGTTCGAGCCGCTGCTGGTCAAGACATCCGGAACGCTCCGGTTCGACCTGCACGAGGGTCCGCACACCACGCACTGGCTGCTGGAGATCGATCACGGCAACCTGCGGGTCCGGCAGGAGGACGGCGAGGCGGACACGGTGGTGGGCACCGAGCCGCGCCTGTTCGCCGAGCTGGTCGGCGGTGAGGAGAACGCCATCGCGGCGCTGCTGCGCGGCGACATGACTGTCGTCGGCGACCTGCGGCTCGTGTTGCAGGTCGAGCGGGTCTTCCCCGGCCCGCCGGACTCCCGGGGACCACACCACACGTTCGGCGGGAGGGGTGCCTGATGCCCGGCAGCGGCAACACCGTCCGGATCCTGGACGGCAACACGTTCGTGGTCAGCGAGGACACCGGCGACATCGAGGCCACCCCGAGCGAGCCGACCGGCCTGTTCTCGCTCGACACGCGCTACCTGTCGAAGTGGGTGCTCACCGTCAACGGCGAGCGCCTCAACGCGCTGTCCTACGACGACCTCCAGTACTACGAGGCCCGGTTCTTCCTGGTGCCCGGCATGGCCACGCACTACGTCGACGCGAAGCTGTCGATCATCCGGGAGCGGGCCGTCGGCGGCAGCTTCCGCGAGACGCTGACCATCCTCAACCACGACGAGAAGCCGGTCGACCTGGAGATCCGGATGGACGCCGGGTCCGACTTCGCCGACCTGTTCCAGGTCAAGGACGAGATCCTGAACAAGAAGGGCGAACACTACGCCGAGGCCGAGTCGGACCGGCTGCGCCTGGGCTACCGGCGCGGCAACTTCCGGCGCGAGACGCTCGTCTCCGCCAACCAGCCGGCCCGCTACGACCAGCGCGGCTTCGCCTGGAGCATCCGGCTGGAACCCAACGAGCAGTGGGACGCCGTCATCGATGTGCAGACGTTCGCGATCGGCCCCGGCGGCCGGAACCTGCGGATGGGACTGCGCGCGCACGGCACCGAGCGGCTCGCGCTCCAGCACGACCTGGAGGAGTGGATCAGCCGGGCCCCGAAGCTGAACAGCGAGCACGAGGAACTCGCCGCGACGTACCGGCGGAGCCTCGTCGACCTCGCGGCGCTGCGCTTCTCGCCGCTGTCGCTGGGCGGGCAGACGCTGCCGGCGGCCGGCCTGCCCTGGTTCATGACCATCTTCGGCCGGGACAGCATCCTCACCTGCCTCCAGGTGCTGCCGTTCGCGCCGGAGATGTCCAAGACCACGCTGCGGATCCTCGGTGCGCTCCAGGGCACCCGGTTCGACGACTTCCGGGACGAGGATCCGGGCCGGATCCTGCACGAGATGCGGTACGGCGAGACCGCCGCGTTCGAGGAGCAGCCGCACTCGCCGTACTACGGCTCGGTGGACGCGACGCCGCTGTTCGTGGTGCTGCTCGACGAGTACGAGCGGTGGAGCGGCGACGGCGCGCTGGTCAAGGAACTGGAACGGGAGTGCCGGGCGGCGCTGAAATGGATCGACGACTACGCCGACCTGCTCGGCAACGGCTACATCTGGTACGAGCGGCGCAACACCGACACCGGCCTGGAGAACCAGTGCTGGAAGGACTCGTGGGACTCCATCTCGTACGCCGACGGGACGCTGCCGCCGTTCCCCCGCGCCACCTGCGAGGTGCAGGGGTACGCGTACGACGCGAAGATGCGGGCCGCCCGGATGGCCCGGCTGTTCTGGGACGACCCCGCGTACGCCGATCAGCTGGAACGCGAGGCGGCGGAGCTGAAGCGGCGCTTCAACAACGACTGGTGGGTCGCCGACCGCGGCTTCTACGCGCTCGCGCTGGACCCGGACGGGCGTCAGTGCGACGTGCTCAGCTCCAACATGGGCCACCTGCTGTGGAGCGGGATCGTGGACGACGAGCGGGCGCCGAAGGTCGCCGAGCATCTGGTCGGTCCCCGGCTCTGGTCCGGCTGGGGGGTGCGGACGCTGGCCGAGGGCGAGGTCCGCTACAACCCGATCGGCTACCACAACGGCACGATCTGGCCGTTCGACAACTCGTTCGTCGCCTGGGGTCTGCGCCGGTACGGCTTCGCCGAGGAGGCCGCCACGGTCGCCAACGGCATCCTCGACGCGGCCACCTACTTCGACGGCCGGCTGCCGGAGGCGTTCGGCGGCTACCAGCGCGAGCTGACCAAGTTCCCGGTGGAGTACCCGACCGCGTGCAGCCCGCAGGCCTGGTCCACCGGTGCGCCGCTGCTGCTGCTGCGCACCATGCTCGGGCTGGAGCCGCACGAGCAGCATCTGGCTGTCGACCCGCGGCTGCCGGTGGGCATGGGACGGATCGAGGTGCTGGACATCCCTGGTCGCTGGGGCCGGGTGGACGCGTTCGCCAGGGGGCGGCTCAACCTCGAGGAACTGGCCGACTGAGCCCGGTCAGTGCCCGGGCGGCGACGCGTCGTGCGCCTCGTTCGGCGGGAGCAGGCAGAACTCGTTGCCCTCCGGGTCGGCCAGCACGGTCCAGCGCGGCAGCTCACGCACGACCGTCGCGCCGGCCTCCAGCACCGCGGCCCGCTCCTCGGCGTCGCCGACCAGGTCCAGGTGGATGCGGCCGGGCTCCGGCAGCGTCTCGGCCGGGCTGATCCACAGGTCCGGGCGCCGCCCGTGCGGGTCGCGCAGCAGCACCGCCTCCGTCGGCGCGAGCGTGCCCTCGGCGAGCTTCACCCGGTCCGCCTCGACCACCGGCAGCCCGGTGACCGCACTCCAGAACGGGGCGAGCAGGTAGGGGTCGCGGCAGTGGATGACGATCGCGGCGAGGTCGGGCATGCCTCGAACCTAGTCGCCCGCGCCTGCGGGCAGGACGCTGTCCAGGAACGCGGCTGCCTGTCTGCCGAGGGCAGATCGGCCCTACGGTCGCGTAACCTACTCGGGGTAAAGTTTCGCCATGTCGGAACTCGTGTACCCACCTGTGATCACCGCCGCGAAGACGATGTTCCGGCTGCTCGACCTGCGCCTGGACGTGTCCGGCAGCGAGCACGTGCCGCACAGCGGCGGCGCGGTGCTCGCGTCCAACCACGTGAGCTACCTGGACTTCATCTTCTGTGGCTACGGCGCGCACCCGGCCAAGCGGCTGGTCCGGTTCATGGCCAAGGACAGCGTCTTCCGGCACCGCGTCTCCGGTCCGCTGATGCGCGGCATGAAGCACATCCCGGTGAACCGGGCCGCCGGCGCCGGCTCGTACGCCACGGCCGTCGGCGCGTTGCGCCGGGGCGAGGTGGTCGGCGTCTTCCCGGAGGCGACGATCAGCCGTTCCTTCATGGTGAAGGATCTGAAGAACGGCGCGGCCCGGATGTCGCAGGAGGCGGGCGTGCCGCTGCTGCCGGTCGCGCTCTGGGGCACCCAGCGGCTGTGGACCAAGGGTCGCCCGCGCACGCTGACCCGCCGGCACACGCCGATCACCATCATCGTCGGCGAGCCGATGGACCCGGCCGCCTACCCGGACGCCACGGTCATGACCGCCGACCTGCGTACCCGCCTGTCGGCGCTGGTCGACCGGGCCCAGCGGGAGTACCCGGACAAGCCGTCCGGCCCGGACGACACCTGGTGGCAGCCGGCCCACCTGGGCGGCAGCGCGCCGACCCCGGAGGAGGCGGTCGAGCTGGACCGGTCCGAGCGCCGCACCCGCAGCGCCTCCTGACCGCGCCCGGCCGCCCGCCCGCGACGGGGGAGCGTCAGCAGGCGGAGCCGGGCTGGGGGAAGCCGGACCATCCCCACGGCGACGCCTCGGCCTCCGCCGGACGGTAGTAGTCGTCGCGGGACAGGAACTCCACCGGCAGCGAGCCCGGCAGCGTCACGGTGCCCAGCGTCGGGCCGGGGGAGGCGGCCACCCGGACGGCGAGCACGTCCCGCTCCGGCGGGGACAGGTCCACCAGTTCGGCGTTCGCCAGCCGGAAACCGGCCACGGCGCGGCGTACCTGCCGGGCCAGCGCGGCCACCTGACCGACCGGGCCGGTCAGTGCCAGCGCCGGCTGCCGGATGGTGCGCAGCGCGTCGCAGACGATGCGCAGCTCGGCGGTGCCGTCGCCCACCTCGGCCAGTTCCAGCCGGGACGGCCACTGCCAGCGGATCTGCCCACTGACCAGGCGGGACGACCGGACCGGACGCCGGTGCCGGGCGGCCGCCCGGCCGTCCCGCCCGGAGACCACCGACAGGTCCGAGCCGGTGCAGACGTACGCCAGGCGGCGCTCGGTCACGGTGATCGTCGCCGGTGCCGGCAGCGACCAGCAGCGGACGTCCTCGGTCGGGCCGAGCAGGTGACCGGCGACGCGCAGGCAGTGCTGACCGAGCAGGCGCTCGCCCGGCTCGGGCACCAGCTCGTAGCGCCGGTCGAGCACGGGACGGGTGGGGTCGCCGTCGGCGTCGAACCGATGCGGCCCGACGAAGAAAGGTGTGGCGTCCTCCGGCACGGTACGACCTCCCGGTGACGGTTGGCGGTACCGGTGAGCCTGCCCGATTCCTGGGGTGACTGTCATGACACCTGTTAGGGGGTCGGCCGGTCGGCCGACGCCTGCGACCGGTAGATGCCGATATCTTCCGGTCGGACGAGTCCGTCCTCGATCGCCCGGGCGAGCAGCGCCGCCTTCGTGGCGGCCGGACGGCCCGCTCGGGTGTACTTGATCCGCGCACGGTCGACGTACTGCTTCACCGTGTGCTCGCTGATCTGCATCCGGCGCGCCACCGACGCCTTCGACATCGACTGGAACCACAGCAGCAGCGCCTCGCGCTCCTTGTCCGACAGGGACGGACGATCCGGACGGGCGTCACCGACCATCGCTCCGGCCAGCGCCGGCGGCACGTACGGCCGGTCGCTCGCCGCCGCCAGCACCGTGGCCACGCAGTGCTCGCGTCCCTCGTGCTTGGCCAGGAACGCGACCGCGCCCGCGTCCAGGGCGGCGAGCATGGTCTGCGGGTCGCTGTGCTCGGAGTAGACCACCACCCGGCGCCCGGTCGTGCTCAGCTCGGCCAGCTTGTCCAGCACCATCCGGCCGTGCAGGCGCAGGTCGAGCAGCACCACCTCGGCGTCCGGCGCGGCCCGCAGCACCTCGTCCGGGTCGTCGCCGGTGGCCAGCACCCGCAACCGCGGTTCGCCGGCGAGCCAGGCACGCACCCCGTCGATCACCACCGGATGGTCGTCCACGATCGCCACCCCGATCGGGGTGCCGGCGTTCACGTCCGCCGCCAGCGGGTCTGCGTCCATCTGATCTCCCCGTCCCGCTCGTGCAGGTGTTCCACCGGCCCGTCCCCGCCGGTCGCCGGCTCCTCCGGGCCGTCGTGATCCGGCGTCACCAGGCTGACCACCACCTCGTCCGGGCCCGCCACCACGGTGAGCCGAGCCCAGCCCTCGGCCCCGGCGAGCGCGGCCGTGAGCGGGTCGGCCAGCCCGCGCCGGATCCCCACCGGCAGCTCCGGAGGCGTACCGACCGACACCAGGTCGATCGGCAGCCCGTTGCGCTCGGCCAGGTCGGCCGCCGCGCGCAGTTCGTGCAGCAGCGCGTCCGGCACGTCGTCCGACTCGGCGATCAGCCGGCGCAGCCGGGCCGCGGCCAGCACCGCGCGCCGCCGTACCGCCGGGTCGGCCGGGTCGGCGTCGCCCGCCGCCAGCCCGGCCAGCACCTCCTCGGCGGTGCCGCTGACCAGCGCCAGCCGCGCCTGCCGCTCGGTGCGGGCCCGCTCGGCCGCCTCCTGCTCCGCGGCCACGGCGAGCGTCGCCGCCGCGGTGGCCGCCCGGTCCCGGGCCTGTGCGGTGAGCGCCGCCGCGCCGACGAAGACCGCCACCGGCAGGGTGGAGGTGCCGTAGACGTACATGGCGGCGCGGCTCAGGTCGGCCGGTGCGGTCGCGCCGTACAGCACCACCGCCGCCAGCGCGATCGTGCCGTGCGCGGCGAGCATGAGCAGCAGCCAGCGCACCGGCCGCCGCCAGAGCACCAGCAGGAAGAACCAGGCCAGGCCGCCCCACACCCAGTTGGCGGTGCTGAACAGGAACCGCTCGCCGGCCCCGGCGACCACCGCCGCGTCCACCGCCAGCAGCGCCACTGCCAGCGGCCCGGCCGGCGGCAGCCCGCGGCGCAGCAGCCGTACCCCGGTCCCGGCCCCGACCAGCGCGGTCACCAGCCAGCCCGCCGCCACCACGGCGGGATCCGCCATCCCCTGCCCGGCCCGCAACACGGCCGGCAACGCGACCCCCAGGTGCCAGGCGGCCGCGATGACGATCACGGCGACCCGCGCGCCCTGGTCCGACGCGTCGGCCACCGCGTGCGCCTCCGGCGGGGCGGTGGCCGCTCCGGAGCGCGTCGCCACCCGCGGCCGGGGCAGCGGGCGCAGCGCGTGTCCGGCCGTCACCGCCGTACCCGACTCACTCGCCATCGGACCACTCCAGCCGAATCCGGGTACCGGCGCCAGGGGCGGAGGTCACCACCGCCCGACCGCCAACAGTGCTCATCCGGCCGTGGATCGACTCGCGCAGCCCGTACCGGTGCGCCGGGACCGTGGACGGGTCGAAACCGGGACCGTCGTCGACCACCTCGACCACGACGGTGCCACCCTCGCGGGCCAGGCGCAGCGACGCGGTCGCGCCCGGCGCGTGCCGCGCCACGTTCGCCAGCGCGGCGGCGGCGCTGTCGGCGAGCGCCGTGGCGACCTCCGCCGGCAGCCGGCACGGTGCGAGCGTCGCGGTCACCGCCGGCCCGGGCGTCGCGGCGAGCACCTGGCGCAGCCGTTCGTCCAGGTCGGCCTCACCGGCCGCGGTCGCGGTCCGCGCACCCGCCAGGGCGGTGAGGGTACGCAGGTCGTCCGCGCACCGCTCGCGCAACGTCGCCGAGTCGGGTACGGCACCGAGGCCGACCATGGTGAGCGTGCCCAGCACGGTGTCGTGCAGGTCGCGGTTCTGCCGCCGTTCGTCCTCGCGGGCGGCGCGTGCCACCACCGCCTCGTGGGACAACCGCTGGTAGTCGGCGAACGCGGCGTCGGCGCGGGCGATCCGGCGGCGCATCACCGCCGTCATCACCGCCGCGCTGCCGGTCTGCACCAGCAGCGTCCCGGCGTGCGCCCGCGCCTCGACCGGGTTGCCGGCCAGCGTGGTGCCGGTGACGTACGCGGCGGTGACCAGCAGGCCGGCCGGCACCGACCAGCGGGCCGGGGCGGTGGCCTGCGCGTTGATGACCGTCGAGCTGGCCAGCACCGCGATCCAGCTCGCCTCGCCCGGTAGCACCTCCGGCGCGACGAGCCACGGTACGGCGAGCGCGGCGGCGGTGGTCAGCGCCACGTCACCGGCGACGAGCGCGCCGCCGATGCCGTGCCGCAGCGCGCGCCACGCGTACCAGACCGACCAGGTGGTGAGCACCGCGACCGCGGGGATCAGCAGCGCCACCCGCACCGGCGGCGTACGCACCGACAGCGCGACGATCGCGCCGACCAGACCGCAGGTGAGCCGCAGCAGTGCGGGCAGGGTGGTGAAGATCAGGCTGAACGCGTCACCCGCCGGGCGGGCCAGCGGGGGCCGTGGCAGGGGTATGGCGGCAGCGACCGGCATCGGGGAGATGTCCTTCCGGTTGCGACCCGGCCGGGTCCGCGCGGCATAGATTGACGCTGGAGAATAACATGTTTTGTCGCAACTGGTCACCCTTGGTGCTTGACGAGTTTCGCTCCGGCGTAAAGCAGCAGGCCGCCCGGCCCGGCGGTCAGCGGCGCGCGGCGGCGAGCAGGTGAGCGCTGGCGCCGAGGATCGCGGCATCCCGCTCGAACGTCTCGGCGCAGGCCACCGCGTCGGCGAACAGCCGCTCGTCCGGCCCGGTGCCGAGCACGTTCAGCGCCGGCCACAGCGGACCCTCCACGCCGTACACCTCCGGGGTGGGCAGTCCGGCCGCGACGAAGTCGGCGGCCAGTTCCTCCGGCCGGTGGAAGAACGCGGTGGTGAAGCCGGTCCGGGGATCGTTCACCCCGGTCTCGTACTCGGCGCGCAGCAACTGCCGGCTGTCGTCGTCCAGGCGGCCCTGCACGGTCAGGTCGATCAACGCGGCGTGCCGGCTGATCGCCGCTGCCACGATCGTCCCGCCCGGCCGGGTCACCCGCGCCGCCTCACGCAGCGCGGCCACCCGGTCGGCCTGCCGCGGCAGGTGGTAGAGCGGACCGAGCAGCAGCGTCGCGTCCGCCGCCGCGCCGGGCGACGGCAACGCGCGGGCGTCACCCACCGACGCGGTCACCAGCGGGTACGCGGACCGCGCCGCCGCGACGTGCGCGGGCACCAGGTCGACCAGGTGCACCCGGTAACCGGCCGCGGCGAGCGGACCCGCGTACGCGCCGGGACCACCGCCGACGTCCAGCACGTCCGCCGGCGCGGCGGGCAGCAGGCGGGCGAGCAGATCCCGGGTACGTCGTGCCTCCAGCCGGCCCTGCGGCGACCCGTCCAGCCGGTCGGCCTCGACGTAGACCTCGGTGTAGTAGCGACTGACGTCCGGTTCGGCCGGTCGGTGTGCGGACATCGATCAATGGTCGCCGAGAAGTGGAGCCACAGCATCCGGTTTACGGTTGCCGGCGACTCCTACCCTGCGGGGTATGGCATACCAGCCGGCCATGGTGCCGCCGAAGAAGTCCAAGCGAACACTGTTCATCGTGCTCGGCGTGGTGCTGGCGATCTGTTGCTCCGGCGGTGTGCTCGCCGGTTTCTTCCTCTTCCGGGCCGTGCAGGAAGCCACCGGCCCGGCGCGGTCCACAGCGGAGACGTTCGCCGAGGCGATCGTCGACCGCGACTATCCGGCCGCGTACCGGCAGCTCTGCTCCCGCGTACGCGACCGGGTCAGCGAGGCGGACTTCACCCGGCAGCAGTCCTCCCAGCCGGAGTTCACCGGCTACGAGATCACCGGGCTGAACGTGTCGAACAACAACGGGCGGGTGAGCGGGTCGACGACCATCCGCTTCACGCCTTCGGTCGGCACGAACGTGACCCAGTCGTTCCCGATGGTCAAGGAAGACGGCGAGTGGCGGATCTGCGAGTGAGCCGGTCGCGTGCCGCCGCGTGACACCTGATCCACTTGTCGCATGGCCTCATCTCCCGCCACATCGCTCCCGCCGGCCGTCGAGGACCGGCTCGCCCGCGAGCGCAACGTCTGGCTCTGCACGCTGCGCCGTGACGGCTCCCCGCACGTCACGCCGGTGTGGTTCGTCTACGCGGACGGCGTCTGGTGGATCGGCTGCGAGGGGCGCAGCGTCAAGGCCCGCAACGTGACGGCCGACCCCCGCGTCTCGCTCGCCCTGGAGGACGGCGTCCACCCGGTCGTCGCGGAGGGTGTCGCCCGCCTGCACCGTGCCGACTTCCCGCCCGCGATCGTGGCGGCGTTCGCGGAGAAGTACGGCGGATGGGACATCCGGCAGCCGGTCACGCCGGACGGTGAGCGGGTGCTGCTGGAGGTGCCCGCCCGGCGGTGGCTGCTGGCCGGAACGGCACGCTAGTCACCGGAGCCAGCCCGATGCGCCCACGCTGCCTCCCGGTGATCCCGCTCGTCGCCGCCACCGTCGGGCGGCGCAGGCGATCATGCCGGAGACCACCGACGAAACCGGCGGGTCAACGTGGTCGGGATTCCTGTGCCACTCTCTGCGCCATGCGTCTGTCGCCAAGCCTGGGAGTCGCCGCGGCCGTGGCCGGCCTGCTGTCGGTCGGAGCGGCACTGCTCGCCATGCCGGACGCATCGCTTCTCTGGGCCGTGGTCACGCTCGCGGCGCTGTGCGGCCACGCGCTCACGGCATCCGGTACGCCCCGGGTGCGATGGGCCGTCGCCGTCGGCGCCGGGCTGTTCGCTCTGGTGGCAGCCGCGAACCTGCTCTGGCACCGAGAACGGGTGGCGGACGGGGGCGAGCCGCCGGGGAGCCAGGCGGCGACGCGGACGTACCTTGTGGAGAGCCTGCGGGAGGGCCTGGACCGGCAACGCCTGACCACGTGGGGCCTGGCTCTCGGCGTACTCCTGCTTTCCGTTGCCGTGCCGGCGTTGCCGGCACGCGGCGGACGGCGGGGTGTGGTGACGACGGTCCTGGCGGTGGCCGTGCTCGTCTGGTGCGGGCTGAGCGTGGCGGCGACGCCCGGCGACCCGCCGCTGCCCGAGCTGCTCCTGGCGCTGCAGCCGGCGTTGCTCGCCGCGCTCGTGACCGCCGGGGTGCTGGCGTGGTCCGGATGGCGGGGCGACCGGCGCGGGCTCCTCACGGCGGGGATGGTCCTGCTGGCGGTGGTCGCCGTGCGGGCCTGCGCGGATCTCGCCTCCGCGTGGGCGAGTTGGTGGACGTTCGTCGAGCCCGCCAGGGACGCCTTCCTGCAACCGGGATTCATGGTGAGCGTGGGTGGCTCGGCGGGAGGTGCCCTTGAGGTGTCCTCGGCAGTGGAGACGGCTGTCGCTCTCGGCGGTGCGGGACTGGCGGTCGCCGGTGCGTTGCGTGCCTCCCGCGAGAACGCCCGTCCGTGTCTCCCTTGCGCGGGTGGTCGCGCCTACGGGTGCGAATCGGTGATCGCGATGACCTCGTCGAGGCGGTCCAGCGCGGCCCGGAGATCGTCGACCTTGGCCTGGATGCGCTCGCGCTCGGCGCGCAGCATGGCCCGCTGTGCGGGGTCGGTGTGCCCGGAGTCCCAGCACGGCAGGAGTTCCGCAATCCGGCTGCTGGTCAGGCCCGCCGCGTACATCTGCTGGATGAAGCGCACCAGCGTGACCGTGTCCGGCCGGTAGAGGCGCTGGCCGGACGCGCTGCGCCGGGGGAAGAGAAGGCCCTGTTCCTCGTAGTAGCGCACGGCGCGCACCGAGACACCGGCGTCGCGCGCCACCTCACCGATGCGGATCAGCGGCTCGGTCACGGTGACCCCTCTCACCCCGGTCCCGGCGGTCAACACTTGCCTCTGACGTCAACGTCAGGTTTTAGCGTACCGGGCATGGACATCAACGACTCGATCGCTCTCGTCACCGGCGCCAACCGCGGCCTGGGTCGCGCCTTCGCCCAGCGCCTGCGCGAACGCGGCGCCCGCAAGGTCTACGCGACAGCCCGCCGTCCGGAGACCGTGGACCTGCCCGGCGTCGAGGTGCTGCCGCTGGACATCACCAGTCCCGCATCCGTACGCGCCGTCGCCGCTGCCGCCCCGGACGTCACGCTGCTCGTCAACAACGCCGGCATCCAGACCGGAACCGACCTGGTGACCGGTTCGCTGGACGCGGTGCGACACGAGGTGGACACCAACGTGCTCGGGCACCTGGAGATGATCCGCGCGTTCGCGCCGGCACTCGCCGGCAACGGCGGAGGCGCGATCGTCAACGTGCTCTCCGCCATGTCGTGGTTCGGGACCAGGGGCGCAGGCGCGTACCACCTGACCAAGGCCGCAGCCTGGGCGATGACGAACGGCGTACGCCTGGAACTCGCCGGCCAGGGCACGCTCGTGACGGCGGTGCACCTCGGGCTGGCCGACACCGACATGTCCGCCGGGTGGCCCGTCGACAAGATCGCGCCGTCCGATCTGGCCGACGCGGCGCTCGACGGCGTCGAGGCGGGTGCCGCCGAGGTGCTGGCCGACCAGTGGAGCCGCGACGTCAAGTCCCGGCTGACGCTGACGCCGGAGGAGTTCAACGCCGCGATGGACCGGGCCTTGGCGGCGCTGACGGCGGCCTGAGCGAGGTTCACCCGGCCCTGTCCCCGTCCCTCGGTCGGTAGAGAGTGCCAGCCGTTACGGTGACCGACGTGAGCGACGACGCGCCTGTAGTCGAGGTGGTGCCCTACGACCCGGCCTGGCCCGAGCGATTCAGGATCGAAGAACGGCTGTTGTCCGAGGCACTGCCCGCGGCGCTGAGCGTCGAGCATTTCGGTTCTACCAGCGTTCCCGGACTGGCTGCCAAACCCGTCATCGACATCCTGGTGGTCGTATCTGAGGTAGGTGCGGTCGCCGCCGACGTCCGGCCACTCGAGCAGCTCGGGTACGCCTATCGTCCGTGGGCCTTCCCGGACGACGAAGAGCACTTGTTCTTCGTGAAGGACACAGCCGGGAAGCGAAGCCACCACCTACACGTTTTCGGCGTCACGTCGCCGGTGCCAGAGGCGAACCGAGTCTTTCGCGCCTACCTCGCGGCCAGTCCGGACGCTGCCCGCCGCTACGAGGCGGCAAAGAGGCGTGCGGCCCAGCTGCATCCCCACAGTCGCGCCCAGTACGGCGCAGCAAAGGAGGAGGTGTTTGCGCAGTTGTCAGCCGAGGCCCGCCTGTGGAGCCGATTCGCGGGTCGCCGTTAGGGTAGGTCACCTCGTAGTCGGGGCGCCGAGCGCGTCCAGCAGCCGTGGCCGGCTGATCCGAACGCCGATCTCCTCGCGGATCTCACGCACGGCCGCCTGGGCCGGGGACTCTCCGATGTCGACGGCGCCGCCGGGCACCGCCCACCCGTTCCCGTCCTCGCGTGACGTACCAGCGGGATCCGTGCGCGGTCGTCGACGACGACGACCGACACCGACGGCATCTGGATCAGCTCGTGGCCGATCATCATCCGGAGCCGGGCCAGGTGCGGGGAGATGGCCATCAGGGCACGGTACGGTCCGCCGGGGACGGCCGCAGCTGTCAATTCGGCGACCCTGAGAGTCGGTGCGCGCGTGCTTCACTGTCGAGCATGAGGTGGCGGACGGGCCGGCTTGTCGCGACTGCCCTGGCGGCCATCGTGGCGATGGTCTCGGTCATCGCCTGGCAGTGGTGGCAGAACCATCCGCCGTACGGCCCCGAGGCGCTGGCTCTCCGGTCCTCGCTCAGCTTCGTGACGAACGAGGAGGCCCAGGCCGCACTCGGTGAGAACGGATCCGCTCCGTTCGCCTCCGGACGTGACCAGTTGGTGCTCGGCCGGCTCACCTGGCAGACCCCGCCCCGGCCTCTCCACGGCGGCTACTTCGCGGTCTTCCTCATCGACAAGCGCACCGACTCCAAGCCAGCGGTCTTCGGCGTGGCCGCTCCACAGGCGGCCGTCGGCATCGGCAGCGCGGGCATCGAGCACCGGATCGCCGAGCGCTACTCCTGGCTCCGTGGCGCTGGTGACGCCACGTTCGGGGACGACGAGTGGCGGAGCAACGGCAGCAGGCTGCATGTGGCAGACGAGAAGGCATCCCCGGTCACCTTCGTCGCGCTCTTCCCGTACGCCGAGAAGCCTGATCCGGAGACGTCGACGGCGACCGCTCCGGTGCAGATGTCCGACCTGCTGCTGGCCCTCGTCTACATGGGTTCGGACGGGCAGGCGTACTGGGCGCAGCGGCTCCAAGGCTAGGCCGATGGCCCGGGGGCGTGTCGAACCTGCGGGCTCGGGACAGACGGAGATCGCGGAGCGCTTAGAGTCCGGGCTGTGGATCTCGTCGGCTGCGTGGAGCGGGTGCTCGACCTTCGGACGCTTGATCTCGCAACGCAACCCCTACCCGGTCCCGATACCGCCGCTTCGCGGCTCGTGGGACACGGCTACCTGGTCCTGTACTTGAGTGCCAGCGAAGAGTTCGAGGACAACGGACACGTGGTCGAGGTCCTGGAGCGCTTCGAGCAGGACTGCGCCGGCCTCGAAGCGGCGGTGAGCGAGTTGTGGGGGCCGGCAGTGGGCGTCGACCTCCGGCCGTTCATGGACAGCATGGTGCGCGGCGAGTCGGTGCCGAAACTTCCCGGGTTCCTCGCCGGAATCGTGTCGGAGGTGTCCGCCTGGCACCTTGGAGACCGGAGCGTCTGTGTCGGCGTCGGCCTGTGCGACACCCACGGTCCGGTGGTTCTGATAGCCGCGGTGGGCGATCTGCGGCGGCAACTCTGAGGGCTGCCTTGTCTGCTGTCGCGTCACTGACCTTGATCCCCAGGAGCAGCGTCCCCGAACTGGCTCGGTCGGCCCGCACCTCGTCCTCGTCACTTCGCTCGTACCTGGCCGAACACGGCCGCGAACTCCACGAGACGTACGACTGGTCGGGGTACTGCATGCTGCACGTCCGGAGTTATCTGGAGGACCGCGACGTAGACCTGGAGCAGTCGGAATTCGACGTCGAGTCAGCGGCCGTCAACAGCGTCCATGACCTGACGGTGTTCATCACGCCGGCCCACAAGCGGTTCCTGGACCAGCTCGGGGCAGATCCGGATGCCCGAGTCAGGCACACCGGTATTCGTTCGGGCGACTCCTCCCTCTGCGGTCCCGAATCACGACCTTGCCGGACCCGGTGGTGTTGGTGCAGGCCGGGCCGTGCACGTCGAGGCTGGCGATATCGGTGGTGATCGCGGCCGAGCCGAAGTAGGCGGGATCGAGGACGAAGGCCACACGGGTACCGGCTCCGACGGGAGCGGAGAACTCCGCAGGTGGCTCGACCGGCCGCAAGCCGACGAGGCGCTGCCGAAAGCCGTGGCCGTGTCGCCAGACCTCGACAGTGGTCTGCGAACTCACCGCCGCCGCGGCGGCACTCGACCAACGCTCGCTGGTGAGCAGCGAGCCGTAGTAGCCGAGCTTCGGCGTTCCCCGGCCGGTCAGGACGTCCGTCTGGTCGTCGGTCACCGAGAAAGTGAGATCAGCGGTGATCTCGGCTACGACGTCGGGGGTGTGGCTCGCGGCGACAGTGGCTGCCGGATGAAACGCGTGTCCTACGACCGCGCAAAAGCACCCGAGTCGCCAGACACGGATCATGCCTGCCCACCCCGAAGTACATACCGGGCCGCTCGCGTACGGAATCGTCGAACTCCATGACCCTGATCTTCGCGAGACTGTAGTCAGGCTCCGTCACGCCACCCACGCTATCCAGGCAAGGTACGCACGGCTATCGCATGACAGGACGTCTCGTCTTCGGCTGATTTGGCTTCACGAGGGCTGCGGTGATCGTCTCGACCGAGACCGGAAAGCCGCTGACCTGCGATGACGGTGGTGCGCCCGGCAGGATTCGAACCTGCGGCCTTGGGATTAGAAGTCCCCTGCTCTATCCGCTGAGCTACGGGCGCGCGGCGACGGTCGTCGCGCCAAGAGGGTACCGCCGGTCCCGGCGTGCCCGGGGGTACGGGTCGGCGCGTCCGTTCCGCCGTCCAGCGTCCCACGCCGGGGCCCGGACCGGCACCACAGTTCCGGCGGGTCCGGGCGGGCCGGGCGGGACGCGATCCGTACCCTCGTCGGATGCTGCTCGACCAGGAAACCGAGAACGAGATCGTCTTCGAGCTGTGTCAGCTCCTCGGACGGGCGATCCTGCCCCTCACCGGCTCGGACGGGCCGGGCGCCCCGGCGGGCGTCCTCGGCACGGCCTTCTTCTACAGCGAGCTGGTCGGCGCCACGGACGACGGCGAGATCGCGCACGAGTGGCTGCTCACCGCCGACGCGCTCACCGACCGGGCGTACGGCGAGATCGGCTTGCGGCCGAGCGTCACCGACCCGGCCGAGGGGGCGGACGAGCCGATCGACCTGCCCGGTTTCGCCGACCACTGGCTGCACCTGCCGGAACTGGGGCTCGCCGCGATGCCGACCGGCGGTCTGCACGGCTGGGCCGACGATCGGGGCTGGCGCTGGCGTACCCAGCAGGTCACCGAGGCGGTGGCCGCGCCGGCCGACTCGGTCGCGCGGATCGGCGCGGCGCCCGCGTCGGCGTTCGTGCTGGCCCTGGGCGTCAGCGACGGCGGGTCGCGACCGTTGGAGGCGGTCGTCGAGCGGGTCGCCCGGGACGGCGGCGAGGTGCGGGTCACGACGGAACTGCCCGCAGGCTACGTGGGCGCGCCCGTGTTCGCGGTCGAGGCCGGGCCGGACGGCGGGCCCGCGCTGCGCTGCCTCGGCGTGGTGCTGCCGCCGCAGGCCGGTGGCCATCCGATCGCCACGTTCGACCGGATCCGCGCCGCGCTCACGGCGGTCGTCACCGACTGAGCCGGCCGTCCCGGCCCTCGCGCCCGAATCGAGCGGTGGCGCGGGACGGACCGGCCTCAGCCCTCGGCGGTCGCGTCGGCCGGCCGCCGAGGGGCCGGCGGCGTCGTGGGCTCCGGCTCGGTCGGCCCGGCGCGGAGGAATCCCTCCGCCCACCGTCCGACCTCCGCGAAGACCTTCTCGCGTACGCCGGGACTGGACAGCGTGAGGTCGTGCAGCCCGCCGTCGAAGCGGGCCAGCGTGACGTGCCGGCCGAGGCGGGGCGCCCAGCGCACCATGTGCTCGACGTCGAGCACCGCGTCGGCGCCGGTGGCGCTGTCGTGCCACTTGGTGCCCCGGAAACTACGCGTGGAACAGGCGAGCAGCACCGGCACCGGGATGTTCAGCCCCGCCCGCAGGCGACGTTGACCGGTACGGATCGCGTTGAGCCAGCCGGCCCGGACCGGGAACCCGGCGAGTGGCTTCCAGGCCAGGTCGTACCGCCACTCGCCCCGGTGGTCGGCGTGCAGGCTCTCGCCGTACACCGTGCCCAGGCCGAACGGCAGGACACGCTGAGGCGCCCTGCGGCCCAGGCGGGAGACGGCGGCCGCGAGGGGTCGACGGACCATCCAGGGCGCGTTGATGTCGAAGAAGGGGCTGTTGAGCACGATGCCGTCGACCAGGCCGGCGTCGCGGCGGTCGTGCGCCCACAGCGAGATGATCAGGCCGCCGGTCGAGTGGCCCATGGCGAGCAGGGTGTCGTGACCCTCCTCGGCGCGGATGATCTCCGCGGCGGCGTCCAGCTCGGGGAAGTAGTCACTCAGGTCGCGGCAGAAGTTCGGGGTCTGGTGCGGGAGCAGGCTGCGGCCGTACTTGCGCAGGTCGAGCGCGTAGAAGTCCCAGCCGCGCTCGGCGAAGAAGTCGGCCACGTGGGTCTGGAAGAAGTAGTCGACGAAGCCGTGCACGTAGAGCACGGCGCGGCCGGTCGGGCGGTCGGCACGCCGCCGCACGAGGGTCGCGACCACCGGCCCCTCGTCGTCGGTGCCCAGCTCGATCGTCCGCCGCTCGTAGGGGGCGCCCAGCACGTCCGGTTCCACGACCGCGACGGTACGCCGCCTTGCTACCCGGCGGTAGGGGCTGGGTTGTAAGGAGGGGGCCCAAACGGCACGGCCCGCCCGCCTGCACCCTGCGGGCGGGCCGTGCCGGACGTCAGGCGGTCTCGGCGTCCTCGCGCTCGGCGTCCTGCAACGGGGCGCCCTCGGGCTGGTCGACGGCGCGCAGGTGCTTGTTGTGGCGGGGCTCCTGCCGGGTCTTCGCGTCGTTGAGCTTGCGGCGCAGGTCGTCCCGGACGTCGTTGAGCGCGGCGTGCAGATCCTCCTCGGTCGAGGTGGTGACGATCTTCTGCCGCCCGGCGATCCAGCACTCCAGGGTCACCTTCTGGCCCCGGGCCTCGCGATCCTTGACGGACACCTCCAGCTCGGTGGCGTCGGCGTGGAAGCCGGCGAGCCGGGCGTCCAGGGTTCCGAACTGCTCGGCGATCCAGTTGCGGTCGCCCTGGGAGAACCCGGCGCCGACCCGCAGGCACTCGGCCACGGTCGCGGGGTTCGCCACGGCGCTCATCGCGCTGCCTCGCGGACGTCTCGGAGAAGCATGGGAGCTCCCTTTCTCTCGGTTGATCAAGTACTTACCCAACCGGCGTGATTCCGGAACGCCTGCTTGCCGGCTCCACTCGATCGTGCGTCTTTGCAGCTCAGGCACCTAGGGTCGGTCGGCCTAGCAGATCGGGACCTTGATCAGGTGGTTGTCCACAGGCCCGCTCGTCATCCACAGGTCCGGGCCGGCGGGTGGCCCGGGCCGGGCGTCCGGCCGACGCTCACCGGGACAAGTCGATCCCTGGGAGGGGCGATGTTCGATACGTACGTGACGATCGTCGGCAACGTGCTGACCGCGCCGGAGTGGCGCCGCACCACGCAGAGCGGAACGCTGGTGGCCAACTTCAAGGTCGCCTCGACCGCGCGCCGCCTCGACCGCGACAGCGGCCGCTGGGTCGACGGCAACAGCCTTCGGGTACGCGTCAACTGCTGGCGCCGCCTCGCCGAGGGGGTGGCCGCCTCGGTGGCGGTCGGTGACCCGGTCATCGTGGCCGGGCGCCTCTACACGCGGGACTGGACCGACGAGGCGGGCACCCACCGCACGCTCTACGAGCTGGAGGCGGTCGCCGTCGGGCACGACCTGTCCCGGGGCCGCGCCCGCTTCCTGCGTAACCAGCCGCGCGCGGCCACCAGCACCGTCGAGGACGCGGCGGCCGAGCAGCGGGTGCACGGCGAGGCGACCGAGCCCGTGCCGGACGCGCAGGCCCCGGCGACGTTCGACGACCGGCCCTTCGACGACGATTTCCCGCCACCGGAGTACGGGGGCGGCCGGGTCGGGTCGGCCGGCACCGGCGAGCCCGACCCGTTCGACGCCCGGCCCGGTGTGCGGCAGGCCACCGGCTTCGACCCCGGCTCGGGTGGCCCGGCCGAGGAGGAGGACGAGCTGGGCGACGCGGTGGACGACGGCCCGGTGACGGCCGAGGACGACGAACTGGGCGAGGTCGCACCGCCGGAGGTCGGCGGACCGGGTGGTTCCGGACCGGGTGAGGGCGAGGCGGGCGGCGCGAGCCCGGGCGGGACCGGCGGGTCCGCGTCGGTGCGCCGCGGTCGTCGGCGGACCCCGGTGCCCGCCTGACCCTTCGTCCGACGGGGGCGCGGGGTGGTGACGCCGGCGTCACCACCCCGCGGTACGACTAGGCTGGCCGGCCGGAGGTGGTGACGGGTGCGGCAGGCGACCGCCATGGCGAACGCGACCGGGTTGGTGGCGGGCTACGCGCTCGACGCGCTGCTCGGCGACCCCCGCCGGTGGCATCCGGTGGCCGGCTTCGGCACGGCGGCCGGTGCGCTGGAACGGCGGGTCTACCGCCCCGACCGGGCGGCCGGCACCGCGTTCACGGCGCTCGCCGTCGGCGCGCCGGTCCTGCTCGGTGCCGCCTCCGCGCTGGCGACCCGGCACCATCCGATCGCGCGCGCCACGCTGGTGGCCGCCGGCACCTGGACGGTGCTCGGCGGGCGCACGCTGCGGCACGAGTCCCGGGTGATGGCGCGGGCACTGGGCCGGGCCGACCTGCCCGCCGCCCGGGCCCGCCTGGGCAACCTCTGCGGGCGCGACCCGTCCGCCCTCGACGAGCCCGAACTCGCCCGCGCCACTGTCGAATCGGTCGCCGAGAACACCTCGGACGCCGTGGTCGCCCCGCTGGTCTGGGGCGCCGTCGCGGGCCTGCCCGGCCTGCTCGGCTACCGGGCGGCGAACACGCTCGACGCGATGGTCGGCCACCGCTCACCCCGGTACGCCCGCTTCGGCACCCCCGCCGCCCGGCTGGACGACGCGCTGAACCTGGTGCCGTCCCGGCTCACCGGGCTGCTCACGGTGGCCGTCGCGCCGGTGGCGCACGGGGACCGCGCCGCCGCGTGGCACGTGTGGCGGCGGGACCGGACCGATCACCCGAGCCCGAACGCCGGTCAGTGCGAGGCGGCCATGGCGGGCGCGCTCGGCGTCCGGCTCGGCGGCCGTAACGTCTACTTCGGCCGCGCCGAGACCCGGCCGTTCCTCGGTGACGGGCCCCGCCCCGAGGCGCGGCACCTGAAGCGGGCCGCCCGGATCTCCGGTGCGGTCGGTGTGGCAGCGCTCGGCCTGGCCGCGCTCTACCCGGTGACGGTCGGCCGTCTGGCCGGGGCCGCCGGCCGGGCCGCGTTGGGCGCCCTCAGCCGAGCGGCTCGCGCCTCGGGCAGCGCGGCCGAGGCGGGCAGCGGGCACCGGGGGAGCGGGCGGTGAGCGGCGGGCTGCTCGTCGCCGGCACCACCTCCGACGCCGGCAAGAGCGTGCTCACCGCCGGCATCTGCCGATGGCTGCGCCGCCGGGGCGTCCGGGTCGCCCCGTTCAAGGCGCAGAACATGTCGAACAACTCCGCCGTGGTGGTCGGCCCGGACGGTCGCGGCGGCGAACTGGGCCGTGCCCAGGCGATGCAGGCCGCCGCCTGCGGGCTCGACGCCGACCTGCGCTTCAACCCGGTGCTGCTCAAGCCGGGTAGCGACCACGCCAGCCAGGTGGTGCTGCTCGGCGAAGCCGTCGACACGGTCACCGCCGGCAACTACCACGAGGTACGGTCCCGGCTCGCCACCACTGCGTACGCCGCGCTGGCCGAGCTGCGGGCCGAGTACGAGGTGGTGATCTGCGAGGGCGCGGGCAGCCCCGCCGAGATCAACCTGCGCGACGGTGACTACGTCAACATGGGGCTGGCGCGGCAGGCGGGGCTGCCCACGATCGTGGTCGGCGACATCGACAGGGGCGGCGTGTTCGCCTCGATGTTCGGCACCGTCGCCCTGCTCGACGCGGCCGACCAGGCGCTGCTGGCCGGGTTCGTGGTGAACAAGTTCCGGGGCGACCGCGGCCTGCTCCAGCCGGGGCTGGACATGCTGCGCCGGGTCACCGGCCGCCCGACGTACGGGGTGGTGCCCTGGGCACTGGACCTGTGGCTGGACGCGGAGGACTCGCTCGCGTACGGGCGGGTGCTCGGCCGCCCGGCGGCACCCCGGGGCACCGATTGGCTCGACGTCGCCGTGGTGCGGCTACCGCGGATCAGCAACGCCACCGACGTGGAGGCCCTCGCGACCGAGCCGGGCGTACGGGTCCGCCTCACCGTCGAGCCGGCCGAACTGGCCGCCGCCGACGTGGTGGTGCTCCCCGGCACCAAGTCGACTGTCGCCGACCTGGCCTGGCTGCGGGAGACCGGCCTGGCCGACGCGGTCCGGGCGCACGCCGCCGCCGGACGGCCGCTGCTCGGCATCTGCGGCGGCTTCCAGATGCTGGGCCGGGCGATCCACGACGGGGTGGAGAGCCGCCGGGGCACCGTACCGGGCCTCGGGCTGCTGCCCGTCGAGATCACCTTCGAGCCGCGCAAGACGGTCCGCCGGGCCGAGGGCACCGCCGCCGGCGACGTGCCGGTGCACGGATACGAGATCCACCACGGCCGGGTCACGGCCGCCGACCCGGGACTCGCGCCGCTGCTGCGCTACGCCGACGGCACCGGCGAGGGCGCCCGCCTCGGCACGGTGTACGGCACGCACTGGCACGGCGCCTTCTCCTCCGACGCGTTCCGCCGCCGGTTCCTGACCGAGGTGGCGGAGGCGGCCGGGCGTACCGGGTTCAAGGTCGCGCCGGACACGTCCTTCGCGGCGGCCCGGGAACGGACGCTCGATCTGCTCGGCGACCTGGTGGAGGAGCACCTCGACACGGACGCGCTGTGGCGGCTCATCGAGTCCGGGCCACCGCCGGGACTGCCGTTCGTGCCACCCGGCGCGCCACCGGCTCAGTAGCGCACGTCGGCCGGGCGGTCGGACATCGGCAGCCCGGCCTCCCGCCAGCCCTGCACCCCGCCGATCATGTCGGTGGCCTGCCGCAGCCCCAGCGTCTGGAGACTGGCAGCGGCCAGGCTGGAGCTGTACCCCTCCCGGCACACCACGATGACCTCGCGGTCGTACCCGGTGGCCTCCGGGATGCGCCACGCGCTGGCCGGGTCGAGCCGCCACTCCAGCACGGTGCGGTCGATGACGATCGCGCCGGGCAGCTCACCCTCCTCGCGGCGCTGCGCCTCGGTACGCGTGTCGATAAGCAGCGCGCCGCCACGGACCGCCTCGACGGTCTCGTGCGGGGTCAGCCGGCGGAGACCGGCGCGGGCCTGTTCCAGGAGGGCGTCGACGCCCGGACACATCACGTCATGGAGCACCCCCCGATGATGCCCAGCGGGCCGCGCCGCCGCTCGGCGAAACGGTCCGCCCGGGTCGCAGTTTCCAGCGGACGGGGGAACGTTAGCGTCGGTCGGGTGAACGTGGCGGTGATCGAGGCGTACGCCGGGCTGGCCGGTCGGGTGCTGGCCGGTCCGGCGCGGTTGGGGCGTACCCGGCTGGTCGCCGTCGACGGGCCCAGCGGCGCGGGCAAGAGCCGGTTCGCGACGCGCCTCGCGGACGCCCTCGCGGAGCGGGCGGGCGGCGTGCGCCCGCCGCTCGTGCACACCGACGACCTGCTCGACGGCTGGGACGACCAGCTCACGTTCTGGACCCGGCTGGAGGAGCAGGTGCTCGGCCCGCTGCGGGCCGGCCGGGCGGGCGGTTACCGCCGCTACAGCTGGGTGCGCCGTCGTTTCCTGGACCGGGTGGTGCCGGTGCCGGCCGGTCCGGTGCTGATCGTCGAGGGGGTGAGCGCCGCCCGCGCCGCGGTACGCCCCGAGCTGACGCTGTCGGTGCTCGTCACCGCGCCGGCCGAGCTGCGGTTGCGCCGGGCGCTGGCCCGCGACGGCGAGCGGATCCTGCCGGAGCTGCGCCGCTGGCACGCGGGGGAGCGGTCGCACTTCGCCGCCGACGGTACTGCGGCAGCGGTGGACCTGGTCGTCGACGGCGCCCCGGACCTGCCGCACGACGCGGACCGCTACTACGTGCGAGTGGGGCGGCGATCGGGCTCGGGCGACGTGGCGGGGTAAGGCCAGCATACGATTCCGGTCATGACCACTCCGATCCTCTCCGAGTCCGAGGTGCGGGCCGCCGTCGAGCGGGAACTCCCCGGCGTCCGTGCCGACCTCGAGCGACTCGTCCGCATCCCGGGCATCGCCTTCGAGGGCTTCGACCACTCGCACGTGGAGCGTTCCGCCGAGGCGGTGGCGGAGCTGCTGCGCGGCTGCGGCCTCGACACGCGGATCGTCCGGTCCGGCGGCCAGCCCGCGGTGATCGGCACGAAGGCGGCCCCGCCCGGCGCCCCCACCGTGCTCATGTACGCGCACCACGACGTGCAGCCGGTCGGCGACCTGTCGCTGTGGGAGTCGGACCCGTTCGAGCCGGTGGAGCGCGACGGCCGGCTCTACGGCCGGGGTGCCGCGGACGACAAGGCCGGCATCATGGCGCACGTCGCCGCGCTGCGCGCGTTCGGCGACCGGCTCCCGGTCGGCGTGGTGCTGTTCATCGAGGGCGAGGAGGAGTACGGCTCGGACTCGCTGGAGCGGCTGCTCGCCGAGCACCGTGACGACCTGGCGTCCGACGTCATCGTGATCGCCGACTCCACCAACTGGGACGTGGGCGTGCCGGCGCTGACCACCTCGCTGCGCGGCATCGTCAACTGCTTCGTGGAGGTGCGCACGCTCGACCACGCGGTGCACAGCGGCATGTTCGGCGGCGCCGTGCCGGACGCGCTCACCGCGCTGGTGAAGCTGCTCGGCACGCTGCACGACGAGGCGGGCGACGTCGCGGTGGACGGGCTGGTCGGCCGCGAGGGCGCCAGCGTCGACTACCCGGAGGACCGGTTCCGCGCCGAGGCCGGCCTGGTCGACGGCGCGACGCTGTTCGGCACCGGGCGGATCACCGACCGGCTCTGGACCAAGCCGGCGCTGGCGATCCTGGGCGTGGACGCGCCGTCCACCGGCGAGGCCCCGAACGCGCTGGTGCCGTCCGCGAAGGCGAAGCTGAGCGTACGGCTGGCGCCGGGCGACGACCCGAAGAAGGCGTACGCGGCGCTGACCGCGCACCTGGAGCGGCACGCGCCGTGGGGTGCGCAGGTGTCAGTGACGTTCGAGCACGACGGCGCGCCCTGCGTCATCGACGCCTCCGGGCCGATGTTCGACGCCGCCCGGTCGGCGTTCCGGACGGCCTGGGACGGCACCGACCCGGTCGACATCGGGGTGGGCGGATCGATCCCGTTCATCGCCACGTTCCAGGAGATGTTCCCGCGGGCCGCGATCCTGGTGACCGGTGTGGAGGATCCGCACGCGCGGGCGCACGGCCCGAACGAGAGCCTGCACCTGGGCGAGTTCGCCCGGGTGTGCCTGGCCGAGGCGCTGCTGCTGGCCCGGGTGGCGGAGGCCGGAAACCGCTCCTGAGGTGTCGAAACCGTAACTTCGGGGCCGATGTCGGAGTTTGTGGTGTGTCGGCGGGCGGGGTGTTATAGCCTTTCGAACATGCGTACGAACGACGAGATGGAGCGGCTTCAGGCCGCCGTCCGTGCTCTGGGGGACGTCGACGTCTCCGCGTGGTCCGAGGACACGCTCAACGAACAGATCGGCGAGCTCTCCGCCGCCCTGGTCACGCTCGACGCGCTGCTCACCCGGGTCGCCGAGGGCGTGCGCGGGCGCGGCCTGCGCATCGAGGAACCGGTCTCGGCCTGACCGTCGGCCCGGCGACCCCGGCGCACCCGTGCGGTGTGCCGGGTCGCCGGATCCGCCCCGATGTCACAGGCGGCTGGCAGGATGTGGACGTGCGTTTCGCGGAGCTGGCGGCCACCTCGGCCGCGGTCGGCGCCACCAGCGGCCGTCGGGCCAAGGTGGAGCTGCTGGCCGCCGCGCTGCGCGGGCTGGAGCCGGGCGAGATCCCGGCCGGTGCCGGCTACCTCGCCGGTGAGCTGCGCCAGCGTCAGACCGGTGTCGGCTGGGCGGGTCTGCGTGACCTGCCCCCGCCGGCCGCCGAGCCGACGCTCACCGTCGCCGCCGTCGACGCGGCGATCGAGGAGATCTCCCGCGTCGCCGGGGCCGGATCCCAGGCCCGGCGGCGGGATCTGGTCGGCCGCCTCTTCGCCGCCGCCACCGCCGACGAGCAGCGCCTGCTGACCGGCCTGTTCCGGGGCGAACTGCGCCAGGGCGCGCAGGCCGGGCTGCTGACCGACGCAATCGCGCGTGCCGCCGACGTGCCACTGACCGCCGTACGCCGGGCCCTGCTGCTCGCCGGTGACCTGCGGGCGGTGGCGGTCGCGGCGCTCACCGGCGGCGCCGCCGCGCTGACCGGGTTCGGGCTCCAGGTGGGCCGGCCGCTCGCGCCGATGCTGGCGCAGAGCGCGCCCTCGGTTGACGAGGCGCTCACCGCCACCGGCGTGCCGGCGGTGGTCGACGTCAAACTCGACGGCATCCGCATCCAGGTGCACCGCTCCGGGGCCGACATCGCGGTCTTCACCCGCAGCCTGGACGAGATCACCGGCCGGCTGCCCCAGGTGGTGGCAGCCGTCCGCGCGCTGCCCGCCCGTGAGCTGGTGCTCGACGGTGAGGCGATCGGGCTGGACGCCGCCGGCCGGCCGCTGCCGTTCCAGGAGACGTCCAGCCGGGCGGCCCGGCGCACCACACCCAGCACCACCGGGCAGGCGCCGGTCGCGCCCGCCGTGCTGGCCGCCGCCGAGCGCACCGGCGAACCGGTGCTCACGCCGTACTTCTTCGACCTGCTGCACCTCGACGGCGCCGACCTGATCGACGCTCCCGGCCATGAGCGGTGGGCGGCTCTGGCGCGCGCTGTCGACGGTTCGCTGCTCGTCGACCGGGTCGAGGTGGACGACGCGGAGCAGGCGGCCACGGCGTTCGCCGCGGCTGTCGACGCCGGCCAGGAGGGCGTGGTGGTAAAGGATCCGGCCGCGCCCTACGACGCCGGCCGGCGCGGCTCGGCCTGGGTCAAGGTCAAGCCGCGGCACACGCTCGACCTGGTGGTCCTCGCGGTCGAGTGGGGCAGCGGCCGGCGGGAGGGCTGGCTGTCCAACCTGCACCTCGGCGCCCGCGACCCGCGTACCGGTGAGTTCGTCATGCTCGGCAAGACGTTCAAGGGGCTCACCGACGAGCTGCTGCGCTGGCAGACCGAACGGTTCCTGTCGCTCGCCGTGGAGAAGGGCGACTGGGTGGTGCGGGTCCGGCCCGAGCAGGTGGTCGAGATCGCGTTCGACGGCGTGCAGACGAGCAGCCGGTACCCGGGCGGCATGGCGTTGCGCTTCGCCCGCGTGCTGCGCTACCGCGACGACAAGACCGCCGCCGAGGCGGACACCATCGACGCGGTCCGCGCCATCCACGCCGGCCGGGTCACCGGCTGACGGCTCAGCCCGCCGACAGCGACCGGGCGTAGTTGACCTGGTTGTTGAGCTGCTGCACCTGGAACTGGTCGGTGACCGGGATCCGCGCGACGTACTGGTGCCCGCCGCTGCTCACCGTCACCTGCACGGTCCCGTAGTGCCGCGTCTCCTTGACCAGCAGGAACAGGAGGCTGAACACGGTCAGGCAGAAGAAGCCGAGGATCGCGGCGACGACGGCCCAGGGCGCGATCTTCTCCTCCTTCTGCCAGTAGTCGGTCACGTACCAGGAGGCGCCGGCGAGCGGCAGGACACCGGCCGGGGTACGGATGACCGGCGGCGTCACCACGATCTCGGCGATCTGCACCGCCACCGCCGACTGGGCGGGCGGCACCGGCCCGCCCGGCGGGTACGGCCCGGTCGTCGGCCCGTAGTGCGGCGCGACCGCCCCGGCCTGTGGCACCGGCGGCGCGGAGAACTGCGCGGGTGGCGCCGAGTACTGGGCGGGTGGCGCCGAGTACTGCGCGGGTGGCGCCGAGTACTGCGCGGGCGGTGCGGAGAACTGCGGCGCGGCTGGGAACTGCGCGGTGGGCGGCGGTGCGGAGACCGGTGCGGGCGGTGCGGAGAGCGGCGCCGGCGGGGCGGAGAACGGCGCGGGGGTGACCGGTGCGTCCGGCGCGGCGATCACCGGGAACTGCTCGGTGGGCGGCGCGATGGCGGGCGGCATGGCCGACCAGGGGTCGTACGCGGGCGGCGCGCACCGGCGCGGCGGGCGCGGGCAGCACCGGGGCGCGGACCGCCTCGGGCGG
>NZ_JANCLW010000001.1:5370573-5433258 GCF_033433935.1 Micromonospora sp. BRA006-A | reverse complement strand
GGCTGGGAACTGCGCGGTGGGCGGCGGTGCGGAGACCGGTGCGGGCGGTGCGGAGAGCGGCGCCGGCGGGGCGGAGAACGGCGCGGGGGTGACCGGTGCGTCCGGCGCGGCGATCACCGGGAACTGCTCGGTGGGCGGCGCGATGGCGGGCGGCATGGCCGACCAGGGGTCGTACGCGGGCGGCTCGGAGGCCGGGGGCGTCGTGGCGTCAGAGGTCACCGCGACCCCCACGATTGACGATCATCCGCGGACCCTACCAACGTCCCCGCCGCCCGGTGTGCCGCCGGATCCACGGCCCGCCCCTGTGCGGAAGCCTCGTCGTGAGGAGTCCTTCGTCGATGGCGGCTACGGCGAGTAACGGGGGCCTGTGCAGAGGATCGACGAAGCGGGCCGTGCCCGGTGAGGCCCGCTCAGGCGGAGGTGGGAGTGGCCGGCTCGGCGGCGCGGTCCACCGGCTCACCCGGGGTGTCCAGCCCGGCCCGGCGGCGTGCCTCCCGGCGGGCCACCCAGCCGTAGCCGAACAGGCTCATCACCGCGAAGATCCACCACTGCCACACGTAACCGAAGTTCTGCCAGTTGTTGGTGTGCCCGATCTGGACCGCCTGGAAGGCCGGATCGGCCGCCGGCGTCTGCCCGTCGAGCAGGACGTAACCGCCGGTCACCGGGTAGGGGAGCTGCTCGGCCAGGCGGGGGATGTCGATGCGCCGGGCCTCCAGCTTGCCGTCGCGCCGGCTGACCGCGCCGCCGCCGCTCTCGCTGCCGACCACCCGGCCGGTGACCGTCACCTCGCCGGTCGGCGCCGCCGGCACGTCCGGCTGGACTGTCGCGCCGGCGCCCGGCACGGGCGGGATCCAGCCCCGGTCGACGAGTACCGCGGTGCCGTCGGCCAGCACCAGCGGGGTGAGCACCTCGAAGCCGACCGTCCGGTCGACGGTCCGGCCGCGGATCAGGACGGTGTTCGCGCTGTCGTACCGGCCGGTGGCGGTGACCCGGCTCCAGGTGAGCTCCTCGGACGGCGCGGGACCGACGTCGCCGCCGCTGGGCGCGGGGAGCGCGTCGCGCAGCGGCGCGGGCGTCATGGTGGCCCCGGCGTCGATGCGCTCGTTGACGGCCGTGCGCCCCCGGTAGCGGTCCAGCTGCCAGTTGCCCAGGAACACCATCACCGTGGCGGCGACGAGCGTGAGCGCGAGGTAGCCGAGCCAGCGCGGGGTCAGCAGGAACCGGTACACGTTGGCCAAGGCTACCCGTATGAGCGATGCCACTCGCCGCTGCCAGGCAGAAACGGCGGTGTGCGCGGCTCTCGCGCGCCGGGCCGGACGGGTATGGTCACGCGGGCGGAAACCACCCACATCAGGAGTCGATGATGACCGACGTGCCGCGCGTCGTGCTGAGTGCGCCCTCCTCGGGGCACGGCACCGGCGCCGTCTCCCTCGGCCTGCTCGCGGCGCTCACCGACCGGGGGATCCCGGTGGCCGGGTTCAAGGTCGGGCCGGACCAGGTGGACGCGGCGTATCTGGGGCTCGCTGCCGGGCGCGCCGGGCGCACGCTTGATCCGAGACTCGTCGGCCCGGAGCGGATCGCCCCCCTCTTCGCGTACGGCGCTGACGGCGCCGGGTTCGCGCTGGTGCAGGGCACGATGGGCCTGTACGACTCGGTCGCCGGACGACCCGAGAGCGAATCCACGGCGGCAGTCGCCACCGCGCTGCGCAGCCCGGTGGTGCTCGTGGTGGACGTGGCCGCGATGGGCCAGTCGGTGGCCGCGCTGGTGCACGGTTTCCGGGCGTACGACGACGAGCTGTGGCTGGGCGGCGTGATCCTCAACCGGGTGGCCTCACCCCGGCACGAGGCGCTGCTGCGTGAGGCGCTCGACGACGTGGGCGTGCCGGTCTACGGGGCGCTGCGCCGGCACGAGCTGCCCCCGGTGCTGCCCGCCCGCCGCTACGGCACCGGGCCCGTGGTGCGCGCCGACGCGGACGCCGAACGCGGCGTACGCCGGCTCGGTGAGGCGGTGGCCGCCACCGTCGACCTCGACCGGCTGCTGGCGCTGGCCCGCTCCGCGCCCGCGCTCACCGTGGAGCCGTGGTCGCCGGAGCCGGCCGACGCTCCGCAGCCGCCGGGGGAGCGGCCGGTGGTGGCGCTCGCGGGCGGACCGGCCGGCGCCTACAGCCACCCGGAGACCGCCGAGCTGTTGCGCGCCGCCGGGGCCGAGGTGGTCACGCTCGACCCGCTGCGCGACGAGGCGCTGCCCGCCGGGGCCCGCGCGCTCGTCGTCGGCGGCGGTCTGCCCGAGACGTACGCGGAGCAGCTCTCCGCCAACCGCCGCCTCTGCATCGCGGTGGCCGAGCTGGCCCGCTCGGGCCGCCCGGTGATCGCCGAGGGCGCGGGCCTGCTCTGGCTGGCCCGGGAGCTGGACGGCCTGCCCATGTGCGGGGTGCTCGACGCGGTCGGTACGGTCCGGGACGGCCTGGTGGTCGGCTACCGCACGGCCACCGCGGTCACCGACAGCGTGGTGGCGGCGGCCGGCACCACGGTGACCGGGCACAAGCAGCACGCCGCCGTGCTCACGCCGCGCGCCGGTGACCGGCCGGCCTGGCGCTGGGAGGGTGGCAACCCGGAGGGCTTCGTCCGGCAGGCGGTGCACGCCTCGCAGCTCGTGCCGCACTGGGCCGCCCACCCCGGCGTCGCGGCGCGGCTGGTGGCCGCCGCGCTGGCACCGGTGGGGGCGTCGGCATGATCGGGCAGGTGGCGGTACGCCGCTTCCCGGCACTGACCGTCTCCACCCCGCGCATCGAGGTGCGGCACCTCGTCGCCGCCGACGCGGAGGCGATGGACGAGGTGTTCGCCGACCGGCAGACGCAGCGCTGGCTGCCGCTGGCCGACGCGTCCGGGCAGATCGACGGGCGGGCGTGGTGCACCGAACTGGCCCGGCAGCGGCGCGACAGCGGCGACGGCGACCACTGGGCGGTGGTCCGCCGTGAGGACCAACGGGTGGTCGGCTCGCTCTGGGCCCGCCGTACCGACTGGGGTGCCCGGCTCACCGAGTTGTCGTACGCGATCGCGCCGCACGCCCGGGGCTACGGCCTGGCGGTCGAGGCGGTGGACGCGGTGGCCATCGCGCTGATCCTGGAGCACGGGTTCCAGCGGGTTGAGCTGCGGGTGGCGGCCGGCAACGTGGCGTCGCGGCGGGTCGCCGAGAAGGCCGGCTTCAGCTACGAGGGCCTGCTGCGCAACGCCGGTTTCGTCCGCGGCGCCCGGGTCGACCTGGAGCTGTGGTCCTTCGTGGCGGCCGACCTCCGCTGAGGCCCCCGGCCCCTTCCCAACGTCGATCAAGGAGTTCGCGTCTGCGGATCGGGCGATCCCTGACGCAAACTCCTTGATCAACTACCCGGGCGCACCCCCGGGCGGAACTGGGTGGTGGGGTCGGGCGGGCGAGGGGGTCAGCCGACTATCTGGTCCGAGGGCGGGGTGAACTGGCGGGTGGGCTGGCCCTTCAGGGAGTCCCGCAGGGTCTGCGCCACCGCGTTCACCGGGATCTGCGACTGCCCGTCGCCCACCGCGTTGAACGGATTGTCCGGGTCGGCGATGAAGCTCGCCGCCGCCAGCTCCGGCGTGTAGCCGACGAACCACGCCGACCGGGTGCTGTCGGTCGTTCCGGTCTTGCCGGCGACCGGGCGGCCCACTGTGCCGCGCACGCTGTCGGCTGTCGACCAGCCGCCGCAGCTTCCCTTGGCCGGGGTGTCGCCGGTGGGGCAGCGCGCCGCGTCGGTGGCGGCGCGGGCCGCGTCGGCGTTCACCACTTGCCGGCACCGCGGCTTGGCGACCTCCCGCTGCACCCCGCCCGCAGTCGTGTACGTGGCGGGCGTGCCGTCCCGGTTCATGATCGCGTTGACCGGGATGGCCTCGCAGTAGCGCCCGTCGGCGGCGATGGCGGCGTACGCGTTCGCCATCTCCAGCGGGGTGGCGTCGGAGACGCCGAGCGTGAACGCGCCCCACTTCTTCGCCTTGCCCGGCGACGCCTGTTCCTTGTCCACGTCGGTACGCCAGCGCAGCCCCAGTTGCTCGGCCAGGCGCACCCCGGCGTCCGCGCCGATCTTCTCCTCCAGTTGGACGAAGTAGGTGTTCACCGACTTGCCGAACCCGGACCACATGGTCTGCCGGCCGGTCATGGCACCGCTGGCGTTGGACGGGGCCCATCCGTCGTAGACGGCCGACTTGTACGTGTGCGGCGAGTCGTACGCGGTGGACAGCGGCATCCCGGCGTTGAGCGCGGCGAGCATCGGGAACATCTTGAACGTCGAACCGGCCTGGTAGCCCGGCAGCGTCCCGCCGCCGAGCAGCGGCGCCACCGTGTTCGGATAGTTCGCCTTGACCTTCGGGCCGGCCTCCGGGTTCGAGCTGTTCGGATTCTCGGCCAGGTCCAGCGAGTAGTTCCGGTTCACCGCCATCGCCTTGATCCGCCCGGTGCCGGGTTCGGCGACCACGATGCCGTTGGCGAACGGGCTGCCGGTGTTGTCCTTGGCGCCGACGTTCTTCTCCGCCGCCGCCTGGGTCTTCGGGTCGAGCGCGAGCACGATCCGGTAGCCACCACGGCGCAGCTTGTCCATCCGTTCCAGCCGGTTCTCGCCGAACGCGGGCTGGGAACTCCACCAGTTCTTCAGGTAGTCGCAGTAGAAGCCCCAGGCGCGGTGCCCGCCGTCGATCGCGGCGCAGTCGTTCGGCGGCGTGGTCAGCTTCAGCTTGATCGGCTGACCCTTCGCCTCGGCGGCGGCATCGGGCGACAGGTAACCGAGGCGGGCCATGTTGTCCAGCACGTAGTTGCGCCGGCCGGTGGCCTCCTTCTGGTCGGAGGTGATCGGGTCGTACTCCGACGGCGACTTCACCAGCCCGGCCAGCGTGGCCGCCTCGACCGGGGTGAGCGTGGCCGGCGTCTTGGAGAAGAAGATCTGCGAGGCGGCGTAGATGCCGTACGCCCGGTGACCGAAGTAGGCCGAGTTGAGGTAGCGCTCCATGATCTGCTCTTTGCTCAGGTGCTTCTCGATGTCCAGCGCCATGCGCATCTCCTTGACCTTGCGCAGGCTGGTCTGCTGGGTCGCCTCCTGGACCTCCTTGGGCGTGGTCGCGCTGTCCCGCAGCGCCATCCGCACGTACTGCATGGTGATCGTCGAGGCGCCCTGGGAGACGCCGCCGGATCGGGCGTTCGACACGAAAGCGCGCGCCACGCCCTTCGGGTCGACGCCGTGGTGCTGGTAGAAGCGGTTGTCCTCGGCGGCGACGATCGCCTGCTGGATGTTCGGCGACATGTTCTCGATCTTGGTGTACTGCCGGTACTCCTCGTAGAACATCGTCAGCACCGTCTTGCCGTCCGGCGCGTAGACGTACGAGGTCTCGGCCGGCAACGCGGTCTTGAGGATGCTCGTCTTCTGTTCGATCGCGTGCGCGGTGGCCTTGGCCCCGATGCCGGTGACGGCGACCAGCGGATACAGGGCGGCGGCGACCACGATGCCGGCGATCAGCCCGGCGCGGAGAAGGGGAACGAGACGGCCAGCGGAAGCAAGGGGACGACTGCTCACGGGGTCAAGCTATGACATTTCCGATTCAGAAATGAGAAGAACTCATAAACCGGCGGACCGTGACGCGACCCACGCCGGGATGCGCTGTCCCGGGCGGCGGCTACCCGGCAGGATCGCGGACATGCCCGCAGCACCGACCGGGAGCGCCGCCGCGCTCGACGAGCCCGACCTGGGCCACCACGGGGACGCCGAGGCCACGCCCGGCCTGGTGGACCTGGCGGTGAACGTGCGCCGCGCCCCGATGCCGGACTGGCTCGCCGACCCGATCACGGCCGCGCTGGGCGACCTGGCCGCGTACCCGGACCCGGCGCCGGCCCGCGCCGCCGTCGCTCACCGGCACGGGCGACCCCCGGAAGAGGTACTCCTCACCGCCGGCGCCGCCGAGGGTTTCGTCCTGATCGCCCGCGCGCTGGCCGGCGTCCGCCACCCCGTGGTGGTGCACCCGCAGTTCACCGAGCCGGAGGCCGCGCTGCGGGCCGCCGGGCACCGGGTGGACCGGGTGCTGCTCGACCCGGCCGACGGCTTCCGCCTCGACCCGGCCCGCGTCCCCGGCGACGCCGACCTCGTCATGATCGGCAACCCCACGAACCCGACCTCGGTGCTGCACCAGGCCGGCACCATCGCCGCGCTGGCCCGCCCCGGCCGGGTGCTCGTGGTCGACGAGGCGTTCGCCGACACCACCGCCGCACCCGGCGTCGACGGCGAGCCCGAGTCGCTCGCCGCCCGCCGTGACCTCCCCGGCCTCGTGGTGGTACGCAGCCTCACCAAGACCTGGGGCCTGGCCGGACTGCGGATCGGCTACCTGCTCGGCGACGCCGCGCTGCTGGCCCGGTTCGCCGCCGCGCAGCCGCTCTGGGCGGTCTCCACCCCGGCGCTCGCCGCCGCCACCGCCTGCGCCGCGCCGGCCGCCGTCGCCGCCGAACGCGCCATCGCCGCCGAACTCGCCGCCGACCGCGACCACCTGGTGGCCCGCCTGGCCGGCCTGCCGGGGGTACGCGTGGCGGGCCGCCCGGCCGCCGCCTTCGTCCTGATCCACGTGGCCGGCGCCGCCGACGTACGCGAGCGGCTGCGCGCGCACGGCTGGGCGGTACGCCGGGGCGACACGTTCCCCGGGCTCGGCCCGGACTGGCTCCGGATCGCCGTACGCGACCGGGGCACCACCGACGCGTTCATCGAGACGCTGGCACGGATCCTGGAGGCATGATGCTGGAGTCCACAGTCGCGGCGATCCGGCCGCTGGACGAGGCCGCCATGGCGGCGGCCCGCGAGATGCAGGGACGGCTGACCAAGCCGGCCGGCTCGCTCGGCGCCCTGGAGCCGCTCTCGGTACGCCTCGCCGGGCTGGCCGGCGCCTGCCCGCCGCCGCTGCCCGAGCCGGCCGCGGTGGCGATCTTCGCCGGTGACCACGGCGTGCACGCCCAGGGCGTGACCCCGTGGCCGCAGGAGGTCACCGCCCAGATGATCGCCAACTTCCTGGCCGGCGGCGCTGTGGTCAACGCGTTCGCCCGCCAGGCCGGCGCCTCGGTCACGGTGGTGGACGTCGGCGTGGCCACCCCGATCCCCGGCGCCGAATCCGCCGACCCGGCCGGGCCGCGTCTGGTGTCCGCGAACGTCCGCCCCGGCACCCGCGACATGACTGTCACCGCGGCGCTGACCCGGGACGAGGCCCGTACGGCCGTCGAGACCGGCATCCGGGTCGCCGGCGGGCTGATCGACGCCGGGGCGGGCATCCTGCTCACCGGCGACATGGGCATCGGCAACACCACCCCGTCCGCCACGCTCATCGCCGCGTTCTCCGGCGTGGACGCCGAGGCCGCCACCGGCCGGGGCACCGGGGTCGACGACGAGACGTACGCCCGCAAGGTGGCTGTGGTGCGGGCCGCGCTGGCCCGGCACGAGCCCGACCCGGCCGACCCGCTGGGCGTGCTGGCGACCGTCGGCGGGCTGGAGCACGCCGCGCTGACCGGCCTGATCCTCGGCGCCGCCGCGCGCCGGGTGCCGGTGCTGCTCGACGGCGTGATCGCGGTGAGCGCCGCGGTCGCCGCCGCCGCGTTCGCGCCGGACGCCGTGGGTGCCATGGTCGCCGGGCACCGCAGCGCCGAGCCGGGCGCCACGGCGGCGCTGCGGCACCTCGGCCTGGAACCGCTGATCGACCTGGGCCTGCGGCTCGGCGAGGGCACCGGGGCGCTGCTCGCCCTGCCGGTGGTCACCGGCGCGGTCCGGGTACTGCACGAGGTCGCCACGTTCGACTCCGCCGGCGTGGCGGAGAAGTGACCGAGCCGGCCGGGCCGACGCCGCCCAGCCCGTACCCTCTGGGGTTGCGGCTGGACGGGCGGCGCGTGGTGGTCGTGGGCGGGGGAGCGGTCGCCACCCGGCGGGTTCCCGCGCTGCTCGACGCCGACGCGGACGTGCTGCTGGTGTCGCCCGAGCTGACCCCGGCGCTGCGCGCGCACGTCGACGCCGGGCGGCTGCACTGGGAGCCGCGCCGGTTCGTCCCCGGCGACCTGGACGGCGCGTGGCTGGTCCAGGTGGCTGTGGACGACCGGGCCGCCGCCGCCGCGGTCAGCGCCGCAGCGGCCGAGCGGCGGATCTTCTGCGTACGCGCCGACGACCGGACGGCGGCGAGCGCGTGGACCCCGGCGGTGACCCGGCACGGCCCGGTCACCGTGGCGGTCCTCGGCGGTGGCGACCCGCGCCGAGCGATGGCGACCCGCGACGCCATCCGCGCCCTGCTCGGAAGGAAGGGCCCCCTCTTAACGCCTGCGGTAGAGGAAGGGCCCCCTCTTAACACCGGCGGGCGCGTCGCACTCGTCGGATCCGGGCCGGGCGACCCGGAACTGATCACCGTGAAGGGGTGGCGGCTGCTCACCGAGGCGGAGGTGGTCGTCGCCGACCGGCTCGTGCCCGGCCTGCTCCTGGACGAACTGCGCCCGGACGTCGAGCTGGTCGACGCTTCGAAGATCCCGTACGGGCCGTCGCGTGCCCAGGAGGAGATCAACCGGATCCTGGTGGATCGGGCGCGGGCCGGCAAGGTGGTGGTACGGCTCAAGGGCGGCGACCCGTACGTCTTCGGGCGTGGCGGCGAGGAGCTGCTGGCCTGCGCCGAGGCGGGCGTGCCGGTGACTGTGGTGCCCGGCGTGACGAGCGCGATCGCGGTGCCCGAGGTGGCCGGTGTGCCGGTGACGCACCGGGGCGTGGCGCACGAGTTCACAGTGGTGTCCGGGCACCTCGCGCCCGACGCACCCGCGTCGCTGGTGCGCTGGGACGCCCTGGCCGGGCTGCGCGGCACGCTCGTGATCCTGATGGGCCTGAAGAACCTCGCGGCGATCAGCGCCACGCTGATCGCGTACGGCAAGCCGGCGGAGACTCCCGCGGCGGTGATCCAGGAGGGCACCACAGCCGCCCAGCGGATCCTGCGCTCCACGCTGGGCGCGGTCGCCGCCGACGTGGAGGCCGCCGCGCTGCGCCCGCCCGCGATCGTGGTGCTCGGCGACGTGGTCCACGCCCTGACCCCCGACGCCTCCGCCTGACCCGCCGGAGCGCCCCCTCGCCCGACGTCGCCCCGCCGGAAACGCCGATCTTGCACTTGGCGCCCGCCAGGTGCCCTTTACGGCCCATTCGTCGGGGCGGAAAGTGCAAGATCGCCGGGCTGGGCTGGGCTGGGCCGGGCCGGGCTGGTCTGGGGCAGGGCGGGGACAAGGACGGGTGGGACGGGGGCGGCGGCGGGGACCGTAGGGTTCCCGCCGCCGTCCACGTGCTTCGGTCAGGTCACTGCTTGAGCATGTTGTCCAGCAGCAGGGCGCAGCGGATCAGGCCGAGGTGGCTGTACGCCTGCGGGTGGTTGCCCAGCCCGCGCTCGGCCAGCGGGTCGTACTGCTCCGGTAGCAGCCCGGTCGGCCCGGCCGTGTCGACCATCTGGGTGAACAGCTCCTCGGCGTCGCTGCGGCGACCGGTGCGCAGGTACGCCTCGATCAGCCACGACGTGCAGATGTGGAAGCCGCCCTCGCGACCGGGCAGGCCGTCGTCCCAGTGGTACCGGTAGACGACCGGCCCGCTGCGCAGCTCCGCCTCGATCTTGAGCACGGTGGAGAGGAAGCGCGGGTCGTCGCCGGCGAGCAGCCCGGAGATGCCGATCCACAGCGACGAGGCGTCCATCTCCTCGTACCCGTAGGCGACGCTGTACGCCTCGGCCTCCGGGTGCCAGCCGTGCTCCAGCACGTTCGAGGCGATCCGGTCGCGCAGCTCGACCCACTCGGGCCGGTCCTCGCCGCCGTGCCGGCGGACGACGTGCAGCGCCCGGTCCACAGTCATCCAGAGCATGACCTTGGAGAAGACGTGGTGCCGCGGGGGGAGGCGGGCCTCCCAGATGCCGTGGTCGGGTTCGTGCCAGCGGCGGCGTACCGCCTCGACCATGTTCTCCAGCACCCGCCACTCGTCGTCGCGGATCGAGCCCCGGGCGTCGGCGACCGCCGCGATCAGGTCCGCCACCGGGCCGAAGACGTCGAGCTGGAGCTGGTGGTTGGCGAGGTTGCCGACGCGTACCGGCCGGGAGCCGGCGTAGCCGGGCAGCGTGTCGATGACCGCCTCGGCGCCCAGCTCGAAGCCGTCCACCGTGTAGAGCGGGTGCAGCCGCTCCGGGTGCCCGCCGGTGCGTTCGACCACGCCGTCGATCCAGCGCAGCAGCCCTTCGGCCTCCTCGGTCGAGCCGAGGTCGACAAGCGCGCGGGCGGTCATCGCCGCGTCCCGCAGCCAGCAGTAGCGGTAGTCCCAGTTGCGGACACCGCCCAGTTCCTCGGGCAGCGACGTGGTGGCCGCGGCGAGGATCGAGCCGGTCGGTTCGTGGCAGAGGCCGCGCAGCGTCAGCGCGCTGCGGGCGACCAGGTCCCGGGCGGTGGCGGGCAGCCGCAGCGAGGCCACCCAGTCCTTCCAGGGCTGCTCGGCGGCGGTCTGCCGCTCGTGCAGCGGCAGCCGGTGCGGCTCCAGGCTCTGCGTGCCGAAGCGCAGCTCCAGCACCACCTGGCCGCCGGCTGCGGACAGGTCGACCACCGCCTTCGCGGTCTCGTACCCGGCGTCGTTCGTGACCTCCCACTCGACGCCGGGGGAGTGCAGCGCGACCGGCTCGTTGGAGCCGAGCACCAGCAGCCCGTCGTCGAGCGGCTGGAGCTGCACCGCCACCTGACCGAACTCGGGGCGCGGCGCGAACTCGACCCGGGCCCGCCCGGTGCCGCTGAGCACCCGGACCAGTGTCGAGTCGCCGCTGACCACTGCCGGGTCGTCCGGCGTGGTCTCCCGTACCGGCAGGTCGAGCCAGTCGGTGACGGTTAGGCCGGACCAGCGGGTCTCGACGGTCATCGTGTTGCTGCGGTAGCGCTGGCCCAGCGGGATGCCGCCGCGCTCCGGCCCGACCGTGAAGTGCCCGGCCGGGCTGCCGCCGACCAGGTCGGCGAAGATCGCCGCCGAGTCCGGCTTCGGGTGGCACAGCCAGGTGATCTTGGCTTCCGGCGTGACGAGCGCGACGGTACGGCCGTTCGCGAGCATCGAGTGCCGCTCGATCGGCACCGCCCGTTCGCCGAACAGCCAGTGCCGCCGCGTCTCCAGCAGCAGACCCAGCGCGCGGGCCGCCTCGATCGGCTCGGCCACCCGGTAGTCGGCGCGGGTCTCCCCGGGGCCGATCTTGATGCCGACGTCCGGCCCGGTCAGGTTACCGAAGGCGTTCTCGTCGGTGACGTCGTCGCCGATGAACAGCACCGCGCTCGCGGCGAGCTGGGTACGGAGCTGGTCGACGGCGGTGCCCTTGTTGGTCACCACCACCGACAGCTCGATGACCTCCTTGCCCTGGGTGACTGTCACGCCCTCCCAGGTCGCGGGGCCGTTGCGGACCGCCTCGACGGCCCGGGCGGCGACGTGCGGGTCGACGCCGCGGGTGTGCACTGCGACGCTGGCCGGCTTGCGTTCCAGGCGGATGCCCGGGTGCTCGGCGGCGATCTCGCGCAGCGCCTCGCGGAGCCGGTGCCGGACCGCGATCAGCTCGGGGGTGAGCCGCTCGACGAAACCGATGTCGAACTCCGAGCCGTGGCTGCCGACCAGGTGCACCTCGCTCGGCAGCCGGGAGAGTGTGGCCAGGTCGCGCAGCGCCCGGCCGGAGACGACGGCGACGCTCGTCTGCGGCAGTGCGGCGAGCGCGCGTACGGCCGCCACCGACTCGGGCAGCGGCACGGCCTTGCTGGGGTCCTCGACGATCGGCGCCAGTGTGCCGTCGTAGTCGCAGGCGACCAGGAGTTGCGGAACCCGGGCGATACGGCCGATGGCGGCACGCAGTTCGGGATCCAGCACGCCGCCGTGGGCGGCGGCGGGGGCGGGCGAGGTCACGCAGCCTCCGTATCGGGGACGCCGAGCTCGCTGAGGAACGACTTGGCCCAGTGGCCCACGTCGTGGCTGCGCAGATGGCGCTGCATGACGCGCATCCGGCGGCGGGCTTCGGGCTTTTCGACATGCACGGCCCGCAGCAACGCGTCCTTCACCGCGTCCGGGTCGTGCGGATTACACAGGAACGCCTGGCGCAGCTCTGTCGCGGCGCCGGCGAACTCACTGAGCACGAGCGCGCCGCCCTGGTCGGCGCGCGATGCGACGTACTCCTTGGCCACCAGATTCATTCCGTCTCGCAGCGGGGTCACCATCATCACGTCGGCCGCGACGTACATCGCGGCCAGTTCGGAGCGACTGTACGACTGATGCAGATAATGCACTGCAGGCACGCCGACCCGGCCGAATTCACCATTGATCCGGCCAACCTCGCGTTCCACCTTCACCCGAAGTGCCTGGTAGTGCTCCACGCGCTCGCGGCTGGGCGTGGCGACCTGCACCATAACCGCGTCCGGAACTGTCAACTTTCCGTCAGCGAGGAGTTCGCGGAAGGCCTTCAGCCGGAGTTCGATGCCCTTGGTGTAGTCGAGCCGGTCGACGCCCAGGATGATCGTCTTCGGGTTGCCCAGCTCCTCGCGGATCTGCTTGGCCCGGGCCTGGATCGCCGGATCCTCGGCCAGCCGCTCCATCTCCTTGGTGTCGATCGAGATGGGGAACGCGCCCGCCTTCACCTGCCGGCCGTCGACCTGGATCATCTGGCCCTCGTACCGCAGGCCGAGCAGGTGCCGGGCCAGGCGGACGAAGTTCTGCGCCGCCAGCCGCTGCTGGAAGCCGACCAGGTCCGCGCCGAGCAGTCCACGCAGGATCTCGGTGCGGAACGGCATCTGCATGAACAGCTCGATCGGCGGGAACGGGATGTGCAGGAAGAAGCCGATCCGCAGGTCCGGCCGCAGCTCGCGGAGCATCGCCGGCACGAGCTGGAGCTGGTAGTCCTGGACCCAGACCGTGGCGCCCTCGGCCGCGACGTCCGCCGCGGCCTCCGCGAACCGGGCGTTGACCAATCGGTACGCCTCGCGCCAGCGCCGCTTGTAGGCGGGCGTCTCCACCGCGTCGTGGTAGAGCGGCCAGATCGTCGCGTTCGACTGGCCCTCGTAGTAGCGCTCCAGCTCCTCGGCGCTCAACGGCACCGGGTGCAGCCGGATGCCCTCCAGGTCGAACGGTTCGGGCGCGGCGCCGGTGCCGCCGGCCCACCCCACCCAGGTGCCCTGGTGCTCGGCCAGCACCGGATGCAGCGCGGTCACCAGCCCGCCAGGGCTGCGCCGCCACTGCCGTCCCTCGGGTGTGCTCACCTCGTCGACCGGCAGACGGTTGGCCACTACGACAAAGGAGCTACGGACGGTCACGATCGGCCACCTCCGGGTACTGACGGGTCCACCGCGATGAGCGTACTGAGCGTAGCTGCGGCGTCTGATCCCCCGTGCCGGAGTTACCTACCCGTCCCAGAACCGCCGAACCCACCACGTGATCTTGTCGACACCGGTGGCTCAGAGGTCGATGATCGGCCACTCCTTGGGCAGCACCTCACCGAGCAGTTCCCGCCGGTCGCTCATGATCGGTGTGGTGGCCCGTGCGGCTTCCAGCGCCACCTGGGCGAGGTCCATGCTCAGGAGCGTGCGCGACCAGCCGCCGAGGAACATGCACATGTCGTGCGCCACCGGCGTGACGACCACGTGGTCGAGATCGCCGAGGATGTCCAGCAGGCGCCAGCCGTCGACGGCCACCTGCCGGTACGCCTCGGCGAGACACAGCGCCGGCACGATCACCGTCTGCCCCCGATCCGCGACCGACGCGATCTGCTCCCCGACCGCCTCGGTGCCTTCCGAGTAGGCCAGCAGGCAGGCGGTGTCGAGCACCAGCCCGGGGTCAGTCACGTCAGCCGTCCACGTGAAGAATCGCTCAGCAGTGCGGCGGCCCGGGCGCGCAGCTCCGGGGTGATCTTCGCCTGGGCCTCGTCGAGCGCGTGGCCCGCGTCGGCGAGCCCGCCGTCGGACAGTCGGAAGCCGACCTGCCGGAGCGTGTGCCTTGTGCGCTCTCCCGCCATCCGCCGCCGCACGCTCTCGGTGACGAACGCGGAGACGTTCGGCTCCTGGGCCAGTCGTTCGGCCACGTCGTCGGGGACGCTGATGGCGATCTTCTTGGTCATACTGTCGACGGTATCGAGTAGTACCCGAGTCGGCAACGCGGCGCGTCGCCGTACCCCTGGGGTGGGGTGATGTGGGCGTGGCGGTCCGTACCTGTCAGGATTGACGACGGCGTGCGTGCGGCCGGCTCCCGGCCGGCGGCGGCGGGCGGAGATCGACGCCCGCGCCCCGCACCCGACAAGCCCGCGATCGCAACCGACGGAGGTAGCCCGCACCGTGGCCCAGTTCATCTACGTCCTGGACAAGGCGCGCAAGGCGCACGGCGACAAGGTCGTGCTCGACAACGTGACGCTGAACTTCCTGCCGGGTGTCAAGATCGGGGTGGTCGGTCCGAACGGCGCCGGTAAGTCCAGCCTCCTCAAGATCATGGCAGGGCTGGACCGGCCGAGCAACGGCGAGGCCCGGCTCATGCCCGGCTACTCCGTCGGCATGCTCGCGCAGGAGCCGCCGCTCAACGACGCCAAGACGGTCCTCGGCAACGTCGAGGAGGCGGTCGCCGAGACCAAGGCCAAGCTGGAGCGGTTCAACAAGATCGCCGAGCAGATGGCCACGGACTACTCCGACGAGCTGATGGAGGAGATGGGCAAGCTCCAGGAGGAGCTGGACGCCTCCGACGCCTGGGACATCGACTCCAAGCTCGAACTCGCGATGGACGCGCTGCGCTGCCCGCCGCCGGACGCCGACGTCACCAAGCTCTCCGGTGGTGAGCGCCGCCGGGTGGCGCTGTGCAAGCTGCTGCTGGAGGCGCCGGACCTGCTGCTGCTCGACGAGCCCACCAACCACCTGGACGCGGAGAGCGTGCAGTGGCTGGAGCAGCACCTGGCCAAGTACGCCGGCACCGTCCTGGCGATCACCCACGACCGGTACTTCCTGGACAACGTGGCCAACTGGATCCTGGAACTGGACCGCGGCCGGGCCTACCCCTACGAGGGCAACTACTCCACCTACCTGGAGAAGAAGGCCGCCCGGCTCTCCGTCGAGGGACGCCGCGACGCCAAGATGAAGAAGCGGCTGTCCGAGGAACTGGAGTGGGTCCGCTCGAACGCCAAGGCGCGGCAGACCAAGTCCAAGGCCCGCCTGGACCGCTACGACGAGATGGCCGCCGAGGCGGAGAAGACCCGGAAGCTGGACTTCGAGGAGATCCAGATTCCGCCGGGCCCGCGCCTGGGCAACACGGTCATCGAGGCGCAGAACCTCACCAAGGCGTTCGGTGACCGGGTGCTGATCGACGACCTGTCGTTCTCGCTGCCCCGCAACGGCATCGTCGGCATCATCGGCCCGAACGGCGTCGGCAAGACCACGCTGTTCAAGACCATCGTCGGGCTGGAGCAGCCGACTAGCGGCTCGGTCCGCGTCGGCGAGACCGTCTCGCTGTCGTACGTCGACCAGAACCGGCAGGGCCTCGACGGTGACAAGACCGTCTGGGAGGTCGTCTCCGACGGGCTGGACCACCTCATGGTGGGCAAGGTCGAGATGCCGTCCCGGGCGTACATCGCCGCGTTCGGCTTCAAGGGGCCGGACCAGCAGAAGCCGACGAAGGTGCTCTCCGGTGGCGAGCGCAACCGGCTCAACCTGGCGCTGACGCTGAAGATCGGCGGCAACGTGATCCTGCTCGACGAGCCGACGAACGACCTGGACGTGGAGACGCTGTCCAGCCTGGAGAACGCGCTGCTGGAGTTCCCCGGCTGCGCCGTGGTCATCTCCCACGACCGGATGTTCCTGGACCGGGTCGCCACGCACATCCTGGCCTGGGAGGGCGACGACCAGAACCCGGCCAAGTGGTTCTGGTTCGAGGGCAACTTCGAGGCGTACGAGAAGAACAAGGTCGACCGGCTCGGCGCCGAGGCGGCCCGTCCGCACCGGGTGACCTACCGCAAGCTCACCCGTGACTGACCGCTTCGTCTACCACTGCGCGCTGCGCTGGTCCGACCTGGACGCGTACGGCCACGTCAACAACGCCCGCTTCCTCACGCTCTACGAGGAGGCCCGGGTGGCGATGATGTTCGCCGGCGGCCGGGCGTGGGGAGTGGGCTCGTTCGCCGACGGGGTGGTCATCCGCCGGCACGAGGTCGACTACCTGCGCCCGGTCGACTACGCGCTCGGCCGGGCGAGCGCGGAGGCCGCCCCGACGGTACGGATCGAGCTGTGGGTGGACCAGATCAGGGCCGCCTCCTTCTCGGTCGCGTACGAGCTGTACGACGGCGACACGCTGGCCGGCACCGCCCGGTCGCTGCTGGTGCCGTTCGACCTGACGGCGCAGCGCCCGCGCCGGATCTCGCCGGAGGAGCGGGCGTTCCTGCTCCGCTATGCGCCGGGGCTGAGCGGATGACCGGGCACGGGTTGACCGGGACGGCCGACGCCGGGGCCTTCCTGGCCCGGCTGGTCCGGTTCGACCCGGCCACTGTGGTCCGGCTGCGGCCGGTGCCGGGCGCGGGCCGTACCGCCCTCTGGGCGAGGCTGCCGTGGGGCGTGCTCGTGGTCCGTACCGTGCCTGGCACCGCCCCCGGTGACGTCACGGTGGCGGCGGGGGAGCTGCTGGCCGAACTCTCCGCCGGGGGCGAGGCGCTCCCGGTACGCCGGGACGACGGCTGGCGGTGGCAGCTCCCACCGGCGGCGAGCCGGGCGGTGGAGGCGCTGCCCGGCGCCGAGCTGCGCCGGATCGCGGAGGCGGCGGCCGGGACGCTGCGCGAGGCGGCCACGCACGGCGTGGCGGGCCGCGCGGTCGGGCAGCGGGTGCTGCGGGACGCGCTGCTGGACCACGTGGCCGTGGTGGTGACCCCGGACGAGGCGCCGCGGACGCCCGTGGAGGTGTCGCAGCGACTGGTGCAGGCGTTGGTCCGGATGGGTTTCCTCGGCACCGGCGCGGACGACGTTCAGGTGCGGACGGCTGGTCGATGGGTCGGACTCGTCGGACCGTTCGGGGCTGCCTGGTCGCGGACCGTCGCCGATCTTGCACTCAGGCCGACGCGGGGTCATCCGAACGGATGACCCCGCGTCGGCCTTCCGGTTTGGGGCGGTCGTTGGGGGGATGCCTCAGGCCGCCTGTCCGGGTACCGTCCATCCTCGGATCCAACGCACCGTAGGCGTCCGGATCCGCTGGGGAGTGAGGTGCGCGAGCGATGCCGTGGTGGTCATGGCGCCCTGGTCCCGCCGCTGGCGGGGAGCCGGAGACTCGAAGCGGGACCACAGTGGATGACACCATCCGGGTCGGACCACCGACCCCTCGCCAGCCGGGGGACGACGTGGCGCCGCCCGAGCGGCCGGTCCTCGCGGACATGCCGGCCACCGTCGCGCCGGTCACGCTGAGCCGGGTCTGCGACGCGCTCGACCTGCTCGACGTGCGCTATCTGGCCGACGGCGACGGCAACCTGCTGGCCATGTGGGAGCGGCACGCCGTGCTCGTCGCGCTGGAGGGCCCGGAGGACGAGATCCTCGTGATGCGGGCCCGCCCGCACGCGACGGTCCCGCCGGACTGGGCCGACCGGGCCTACCGCGTCGTGAACGAGTGGAACCACACCCGGCGCTTCTGCAAGGCGTACATCGGTGACCCGACCGAGCGCGGTCAGCTCCCGATCTACGCCGAGTTGCAGGTTCCGCTCGGCGCCGGCGCCCACGACGCGCTGCTGGTCGAGATGCTCGACTGCGGCGCCGCCGTCGCGGTGACGTTCGTCGACTGGCTGCACGACGAGGGCGCCCTGCTCTGAGCCGGGCTCAGCCCGCAGCCGGGTCCTCCATCACGTTCACCATGAAGTAGGCGGCCCGTTCCAGGTAGTCCCAGAGCGCGGCGGCGAGCTGCGGCGGCAGGTCCAGCGCGTCCACCGCCCGGCGCATGTGGTGCAGCCAGGCGTCCCGCTCGGCCGCGCCGATCCGGAACGGGGCGTGCCGCATCCGCAGCCGCGGGTGGCCGCGCTGCTCCGAGTAGGTGTGCGGGCCACCCCAGTACTGGATGAGGAACAGGGTCAGCCGGTCCGCCGCCGGGCCCAGGTCCTCCTCCGGATACATCGGCCGCAGCAGCGGGTCGTCGGCCACACCGGCGTAGAACTCGTCCACCAGCTTGCGGAAGGCCGGTTCACCGCCGATCGCCTCGAAGAGGGTCATCGACTCGCCTGGGGAAGTCACGCCTCCATCCTGCCAGGTGCGGCCCGGCACCCGCGCCCGCCCGCCGGGCGGCGCGGATCACGTCACCGCGTGCCGGCGTCGGCCGTGCTCCCGGTTCCGGTCACCGGATGCGGGGCCGGGCGCGTGCGCGTGCGCCGGTCCGCCACCGGCCGCCGACTCCGCGCGGGCGGCCGCGACGGCCTCGTGGATCACCTGCGGCCGGGGCCAGGCGAGCGCCGCCACCGACATGATCAGCACCCCCGCTGCGCTCCACACGCCGACCACCGACGGGACCGAGAAGCGCTCGGCGAGTGCGCCCGTGGCCAGCACCGCGGCACCCTGGATGATCTGTGTGCCGCTGGCCATGACGCCGAACGCCCGGGCCCGGAAGCCGTCCGGGAGTGCCTGCACGAACAGGCCGTTGGCGACCGGGACGAGCCCGGCGACGGCGAAGCCGCACCCGGCGGCCAGCAGCGCCACCACCGCCGGCGGCGGGTTGAACAGCGCGGGTACGAGCGTCGCCGGAGCGATGATCATCAACGGTCGCATCAGCGTCAGCCGCCGGTCCGGGCCGACGAGCCGGCTGATGGTCAGCCCGCCGAGGATGTATCCGACCGGGACGGCGGCCATGATCAGACCTTGGGCGGTGCCGGCGTCCATCCGGCCGTCGGTCCGGTCGGCGGCCCAGCCCGCGGCCAGCCCCTCGGGGACGATCGAGAAGAGCATCGCGCTGAACACCAGCACCGCGATGGCACGCAGCACCGGCCGCTCGAAGACGATCCGGAAGCCCTGGACGGTCTCCCGCAGCAGGTGGCTGCGGTGCACCTCGGTCATCGCCGGTGGCCGCTCGCGTACGCCGAAGCGGACGATCGCGGCCGACACGGCGAAGGTCACGGCGTTGACGAGCAGCGCGGTGTTCGGGTTGAGCGCCGCCACCGTGGCGCCGATCAGGTAGCCGACGATCTGGGCGGCCTGGCCGGCGCTGGTGAACGCCGACAGTCCCACGACCAGCCGGTCCCCGGTCAGGATGTGCGGCATCAACGCGGACCGCGCCGCCTGGCTCGGCGGGTTCGCGAGCGTGGCCAGGAAGATCAGCGCGAATATCGACCAGGTCGGCATCCAGGGCATCGCGACCAGCGCCATCAGCGCCATCCGCAGCAGGTCGCAGACGACCATGACCCGGCGGTAGTGGTGCCGCTCGGCGAGCGCGGAGAGCAGCGGGCCGCCGACCAGCCAGGGGAGGTAGCTGGCGGCGAACGCGGCGGCGGAGAGCGCGACCGAATCGGTCTCGCGCAGCACGAGCACGGTGACCGCGGCGCGGGCCAGGTAGTCGCCCACCCAGGAGAGGGTGTTGGCGGCGAAGATGGCGCGGAACTCCGACTGACCGAAGACGTCCCGGAAGGTGGCCGGGGCCTCCCGGGCGGGTCGCGCGTCGGACACCGTCGCCTCCATCGTTCCTGGTCGACCACTTGTGATGGCCCGACCGGGAACCGTCGTCAGATCGATCGATCAGCGAGGACACGAGCACGCCCCCCGGTGGAGCGTGTGCACCGGATTCTGCCCGATCGTCTGACAACTGGCTAGGGCGAACGGATTGATCGTCGCATCTCCGACTGAACGAACGGACGATACCCGAGGGGCCGCGCGGTGCGGAACCCCGGAAATCGTCCGGCTCGTCCGGCGGCTCAGGTGGGTCCGCCGGTACCGGTACCCTCGGCGGCGGGCGGGGCCGGCGGCTGGACCGGCAGGCCGGGGAACAGCCGGGCGGCCGCGATCTGCGCGACGATCCCCGAGTTCTCCAACGCCTCCGCGAGGCGGCGGCGCAGCTCACGCCCGACCGCGAACTGCCCGTCCGCGGTGGTCTTGACGACGGTACGGATCACCGCGCCGTCGACAGTCATCTGCTCGACGCCCAGAACCTCCGGCTGCTCCACGATGCTCGGTGCCAGCTCCGGGTCCAGCGCCACCGACGCCGCCGCGGTCCGCAGCACGGCGGTGGCCTCCTCGGTGCCGGCGAACCCGATCGGCAGGTCGACCACGACCAGCGCCCAGCCCTGGCTCTTGTTCCCGACGCGGACGATCTCGCCGTTGCGGATGTACCAGAGCACGCCCCGGCCGTCCCGGACCGTGGTGACCCGCAGGCCGACCGCCTCGACCACACCTGTCGCCTCGCCCAGGTCGACCGTGTCGCCGACGCCGTACTGGTCCTCGATCAGCATGAACAGGCCGGCGATCAGGTCCTTGACCAGGCTCTGCGCGCCGAAGCCGAGCGCCACGCCGGCGATGCCCGCGCTCGCCAGCAGCGGGGCCAGGTCGAAGCTGAACTCCTTGAGCACCATCAGCAGCGCGATGCCGAAGACGAACGCGGTGACCATGCTGCGCAGCACCGACCCGATCGCCTCGGCCCGCTGCCGCCGCCGCTCCGGCACGAACTGGTCCGGGTCGAGCGCGGCGCTGGGGATCCGCTCGCGCAGCGGGCGCAGCATGGTCGGCACCGCGCCGTCGGTGGTGGTCCGTACCAGCCGGTTGATGGTCCGGTGCAGCGCCCACCGGGCAGCCACCGCGAGCAGCAGGATCAGCGCCACCCGCAGCGGCTTGAACAGGATCCAGTAGCTGCTCTCGGCGAACCAGGCGGAGTTCGTCACTCGGTACACCCACTCGCAGGAGCTGCTGCCCTGGCAGTCCGGCTTCCGGTCGGAGACGGCGGCCAGCACGGCGGAGATCAGGTCGGAGACGTTCACTCTGCTTTCGTACCGCACGCCGGGCGGGCGACGGACACCGCCACCTCGGCGAAGGGCCGCCGGGCGGGGGGTAGCCCGGATTAGTACGTGCAATCCGGGGCGCGATCAGGGACTATTGGCGCAACGGACGTCGGTGATCCGGCCGGCGTCGGAGCCGTTCCGCGCTGTCCGCGGGGCGGTTCCGGCGCAGACGAGGCGGGAGCGACTGGACCGGGAGGGTGAGCGCGATGCCTGACATACGACCCACGGCGGGCTCCGGTGCACTCGTTCTCAACGCCACCTACGAGCCCCTGTGCGTCGTGTCGGTGCGTCGTGCCGCGATCCTCGTCCTCTCCGCCAAGGCGGTCTGCGTCGCCGACGGCGAGGGCATCCTGCACAGCGCGCGCAACGCGTTACCGGTGCCCTCGGTGGTGCGCCTGACCCGCTACGTCCGGGTGCCGTACCGCACCCACGTCGGGTTGTCCCGGCGGGCGGTGTTCGCCCGCGACGGGTGGCGGTGCGCGTACTGCCGAGGGCCGGCCGAGACCATCGACCACGTCTTCCCGCGCAGCCGGGGCGGCCGGCACGCCTGGGAGAACGTGGTCGCCGCGTGCGCGCGGTGCAACCACACCAAAGGCGACAAGACGCCCGCCGAGCTGGGCTGGCGGCTGCACCACCTGCCGGCCGCGCCCAAAGGAGCCGCCTGGCGGGTGCTCGGGCACCGCGCCCCCGACCCGCGCTGGGCGGACTGGCTCGACCTGCGCGAGCCCGAGCCCGAGGCGGCCTGACCCGCCCGCTCAGCGCGCCTTGACCAGCGCGGCGTAGACGACCAGGTTGTCCGCGTACCCGGTCTCGCCGCCCACCCAGCGCCCGCCGCAGGTGATCAGCCGCAGGTTGGGCCGGCTGAAGTCGCCGTAGACGTCCTCCACCGGCAGCTTCTCCTTGCCGTACCGCTCGATCGACGTCACCTCGAACACCGCCACCGAGCGGTCCTCGCGGGTCACCTCGATCCGGTCGCCGTCGTCGAGGTCCTTCAGCCCGTGGAACACGGCCGGTCCGCTGGTGGTGTCGACGTGCCCGACGAGCACGGCCGGGCCGTACTGACCGGGCGTGGGGCCCTGGTCGTACCAGCCGACCTCGCCTGCGCGCTCCACGTCCGGCACCGCGATGCTGCCGTCGGGCGCGATGCCGACCCGGTGCACCGGCGCGCGCAGGTCCAGCTTGCCGATGCTCAGATCCGTCGGCGGGCTGGCCGGCAGGACCGGGAACTTCTTCGGCGGCGGGCGCAGGCCGGCCACGATCCGGTCCGGCAGCACGCTGACCCCGGTCACCCGTTCCACGCCGAGCATGGCGACGATCAGGGCCATCACGCTCGCCACCACGAGCACCGGAACCCCGGGGCTGCGGCTCGGGGCGTACCGGCGGGTGGTGGTCGCGGCGGCGCGGGCCTCGACCGGCCGGGACTGCGGGTCGGCGGTGGCGACGCTGGCCGAGAAGGCGTGCCCGGCGACGTGGGCGAACCGGCGCGCGGCCCGGGACGTCAGCCGCAGCGCGGCCCGGAGCCGTGTCGCGCGCTCCGGCGACCGGCGCGCGGCGGTGCGGCGGTGGGTGCGGTCCGCCGCCGGGCCGGTACGGCGCCGGCGGCGCGATGAGCGGGCCATTGCGGCACCTCTCGTCAGGCACGGCCGCCGGTCTTACGGCGGGCACTCACACCGGCCACCACCGCCACCGCGACCAGACCGCCGACGAGCAGCAGCGAACCGGTGCCCCGGCTACCCGCGGTGCCACCGCCGCCGGTCGCCGGTCCCTTGCTCGGCTGCGCCATGTTGAGCACGGTGAGCATGGTCGAGGCGGTGTTGCCGTTGGAGCAGTCCAGGTTCACCGGGTAGTCGCCGGGCGCCTTGTTGCCGGGCACGGTGACCGAGCCGGTGAGGAAGCCGTTGTCCGGCCGCAGCGTCACCCGCCCGAAGGCGTCCGAGGTGACCTGCGCCTGGCGGTTGTTGCTGTTGTCGCAGCCGGCCCGCAGGTTGACCCGGGAACCGGCCTGGACGCTGTTCGGCGTCACCTCGATGAACACGCTCTCCCCGGCCCGGGCCGGCGGCGCGGTGGTCAGGACGAACGCCGCCACCAGGCCGAACAGGCCCAACAGGGACGACAACGCACGATGTGACAGGAGCCCTCGCATGGTTCCCCCCTCCCGGCGCGACGGTGCGCCGGACCACTGACGGGCAGCGGCGCCTGCTTTCCCGGAGGGCGGGGGAAGCTAACGGGGCGCCTTGACCACTGGGTGCCAGGCCAGCGGGGTGGAGAGCACCATCGTGCTGGACGGCTGCCCGTACGGCGCGAGGCGGTCGATGACCTCCTCGAACTCGCCCATGTTCGTGGCGGCGACCTTGAGCATGCTGCACGCGTCACCGGTGATCCGGTGGATCTCCATGATCTCCGGCCAGCCCGCGACGTCGGGGTCGTTGAGGATGCAGCGCGCGCCGTAGCAGGACATCCGGATCAGCGCGAGCACCGTCCGCCCGGCCCGGGTGAGGTCGACGTGGGCGTGGTAGCCGGTGATCACACCGGCTTCCTCCAGCCGCCGTACCCGCTCGGCCACAGCGGGCGGCGACAGGTGGACCCGGCGGGACAACTCGCTGTACGACAGCCGGGCGTCGGCCTGGAGCTCGCGCAGCAGCGCCCAGTCCATGTCGTCCACGCGCGGACCTTCCTTCCGTAAAGACAGCGACGCGAGATGGTTTCGGTTCGCGAAGTGAGACCACCATACCGCCGTTGAACAGGCATTCCATTCGGCCGCCCACCAGCGGGATCATGACGTCTACCCCGCGCACGGACGGAGATTGACTGTGGAACAGACGACGGCGGTGCGCCCGGTAACCCCCCAGGAACGGGCGGCTCGGGCGGCGCGCAACGGCGGCGAGCCGACGCTGGAGTTCGCCGACCGCGTGCCGTACGACGCGTACGTGCGGGCCAGCACGCTGCACCGGCTCCAGGAGCCGCTCAGCGACGACCCGGGCGAGATGTCCTTCCTGATGGTCAGCCAGATCATGGAGCTGTACTTCGGCCTGACCTGCCACGAGCTGCGGCACGCCAAGTGCGAGCTGCGCGAGGACCGGATCTGGGAGGCCCTGCCCCCGCTGCGCCGCGCCGCCCTGCACCTGGAAGGGCTCAACGCCGCCTGGCACGGCCTGCGCTGGATGAGCCCGGCCGACTTCAACCGCTTCCGCGACCGGCTCGGCGAGGGCTCCGGCTTCCAGTCCGCCATGTACCGGCAGCTGGAGTTCCTGCTCGGCCTGCGCGACCGGGCGCTGATCCGCCCGTTCCGCCGGCAGACCGAGGTGTACGACGAGCTGACCGCAGCGCTCGCCACGCCGAGCCTCTGGGACGAGGTGGTGGCGCTGCTGGCCCGCAAGGGCTTCGACGTGCCGGCCGAGCTGCTGTCGCGGGACGTGAACGCAGAGCACGAGGGACACCCGGCGATCGAGGCGGCCTGGGTCCGGATCTACGGCGACAACGGGCCGGACAACCACCTGCGCCTGCTCGGCGACGCGCTGACCGAGATCGCCGAGGAGTTCGGCGACTGGCGCTGGAACCACGTCAAGGCCGTCCAGCGCACGATGGGCGCCAAGGTCGGCAGCGGCGGTTCCGCCGGCCTGGCATGGTTGCAGCGCAGCATGGCCCGGGTGGTCTTCCCGGAGCTGTGGTCGGCCCGCACCGCGATGTGACGAGAGAGAACAGCATGCACACCCCCGAGAACGAAGCCCTCCGCCGCGACGCCGCCGACCCCGGCCACCGGCACCTGTTCCACATCCCGCCCGCCGACGGCGGGCGCTACCCCGACACGGCGTACCTGGCGGGCAACTCGCTCGGCCTCCAGCCGCGGGCCACCCGGGACGAACTCCTCGCCGATCTGGACGCCTGGAGGCGCCTGGGCGTCGAGGGGCACCTGGAGTCGGAGCGGCCCTGGCTGCCGTACCACGAGCTGCTGACCGCACCGGCCGCCCGCCTGGTCGGCGCGCTGCCCGCGGAGACCGTGGTGATGAACTCCCTCACGGTGAACCTGCACCTGCTGATGGTCAGCTTCTACCGGCCGGCCGGCGAGCGCACCCGCATCGTCATCGAGGACAGCGCGTTCCCCTCGGACAGCTACGCCGTGCGCAGCCAGGCCCGCTTCCACGGCCTGGACCCGGACACCACCGTGGTACGCCTCAAGCCGCGCCCCGGCTCGGACACGCTCGGCACGCAGGACGTGCTGGACTTCCTGGCCCGCGAGGGCCACACGGTGGCGCTGCTGATGCTCGGCGGCGTGAACTACCTGACCGGCGAGCTGATGGACATCCCCGCCGTCACCGCCGCCGGCCGCGCCGCGGGCGCCGTCGTCGGCTGGGACCTGGCGCACGCCGCCGGCAACGTGCCGCTGGCGCTGCACGACTGGGACGTCGACTTCGCCGCCTGGTGCTCGTACAAGTACCTCAACTCCGGCCCCGGCGCGCTGGGCGGTGTCTTCGTCCACGAGCGGCACCTCGGCGACCCGTCGATCCCGCGGTTCGAGGGCTGGTGGAGCACCGAGGCGGCCACCCGGTTCGAGATGACCCCGGTGTCCCGGCCGCCGGCCACCGTCGAGGCGTGGCAGATCTCCAACCCGCCGATCTTCGCGATGGGCCCGGTGCGTACGTCGCTGGAGCTGTTCGACTCCGTCGGCATGCCGGCGCTGCGCGAGCGCAGCCTGCGGCTCACCGCCTTCCTGGAGCAGCTGCTCGACGAGGTGACGCCGGGCCGCCCGCTGACAGTGGTCACCCCGCGCGACCCGGCCCGCCGCGGCTGCCAGCTCTCCGTGCGGATCGGGGTCGGTAGCGCCAACGAGCTGACCAAGCGGCTGCGGCACGAGCACGGCGTTGTCGCCGACGCCCGGGAGCCGGACATCGTCCGGTTCGCGCCGGTGCCGCTGTATTCCACGTACCACGACTGCTGGCGGGTCGCCGAGGCGCTGGCGGCGACGTTCGAGAAGGAGGGCTCGTGAGCGCGAGGAGTGAGCCGGTTCTGCGAGCCCCGCAGTCGCGAACGGAAGGAGGGCTCGTGAGCGCGAGGAGTGAGCCGGTTCTGCGAGCCCGCAGTCGCGAACGGAAGGAGGGGCCGTGAGCGCGAGGAGTGAGCGCGACGAGATCGCGGTGGTCGGCGCCGGGCTGGCCGGCTGCCTGCTGGCCTGCTACCTGGCCCGGCGCGGCTACCCGGTGGCCCTCTACGAGCGGCGGCCCGATCCGCGGACCGGCACCGTCGAGCGGGGCCGGTCGATCAACCTGGCGCTGTCCGAGCGCGGCCTGGACGCGCTGCGTCGCATCGGCCTGGAGGACGAGGTCATGGCGGACGCGCTGCCGATGCGCGGCCGCATGATCCACCCGGTCGAGGGCGAGCCGGAGTTCCAGTCCTACAGCGGCTCCGGGGACCGGGCGATCAACTCGATCAGCCGGGGCGCGTTGAACAACGCGCTGCTCGACGCCGCCGCCGCGCTGCCGAACGTACGCGTCGCGTTCGACCACCGGCTGGTCGGGCTCGACCCGCTCGGCGGTGAGATGACGTTCGAGACGCCGCAGGGCAAGGTCACCGCCACCGCCTCGGTCATCCTCGGCGCCGACGGCGCCGGCTCCGCGGTGCGCGGGCAACTGCTCGCGTACGGGGGCCTGACCGAGAGCCTGGACTTCCTCGACTACGGCTACAAGGAGCTGACCATCCCGCCGCTGGGCGGGGAGTTCGCGCTCGACCCGGGCGCGCTGCACATCTGGCCGCGCGGCACCTCGATGATGATCGCGCTGCCGAACCCGGACCGCTCCTTCACCTGCACGCTGTTCTGGCCCACCCACGGCACCCGCAGCTTCGCGTCGCTGAGCAGCCCGGCGGCGATCGAGCGGTTCTTCGCCACCCACTACCCGGACCTGGTCCCGCTCGCGCCGAACCTGGTCGACGACTACCAGCACAACCCGGTCGGTGTGCTCGGCACGGTGCGCTGCACGCCGTGGCAGGTAGCAGGGAAGGTCGGCCTGATCGGCGACGCCGCGCACGCCATCGTGCCGTTCTACGGCCAGGGCGCGAACTGCGCGTTCGAGGACGTGGTCGAGCTGGACCGCTGCCTCGACGAGTGCGACGACGAGTGGGCCGCCGCGCTGCCGCTGTTTCAGCACCGCCGCCAAGACAACGCCGAGGCGATCGCCCGGATGGCGCTGGCGAACTTCGTGGAGATGCGGGACAAGGTCGCCTCGCCGGTGTTCCGCACCCGCAAGCAGGTCGAGCACGCGCTGGAACGGTCGCTGCCCGGCCGCTACGTCTCCCAGTACGAGCTGGTCTCGTTCTCCACCACCCCGTACGCGCAGGTGCGCCGCCGGGTGCGCGCGCAGTACGCGGTGGTCGGCGCGGTAGCGGCCGGCGCGGTCGCGCTGCTGGCCGGTGGGGTCCGCGCGGCGCTGGGGAGGCGGCGATGACGCTCTGGGATCCCCGGCTGATGACCGGTCACGCGCCGCACGGCCCCGGTCTGCTGCGCAACTTCGTCGGCGGCGAGTTCGTCGACGCCGGTTCCCGGTTCACCAAGCGCAGCCCGGTCACCGGCGAGCCGGTGTTCGAGGTGATCGAGGCGTCGCAGTCGACAGTGGACGACGCGGTAGCGGCGGCCCGGGCGGCGCTGCGCGGCCCGTGGGGCCGGATGGGGGAGCGGGAACGCGCCGAGGTGCTGCGCCGGGTCGCCGACGAGCTGGAGCGGCGCTTCGACGACCTGGTCGCCGCCGAGGTCGCGGACACCGGCAAGGCCATCTCGCAGGCCCGGACGCTCGACATCCCGCGCGGCGCGGCGAACTTCCGGGCGTTCGCCGAGATCGTGGCGACCGCGCCCACCGAGTCGTTCACCACTGTCACCCCGGCCGGGGGCCGGGCGCTGAACTACGCGGTCCGCAAGCCGGTCGGCGTGGTCGCGGTGATCGTGCCGTGGAACCTGCCGCTGCTGCTGCTCACCTGGAAGGTCGCCCCGGCCCTGGCCTGCGGCAACGCCGTGGTGGTCAAGCCCAGCGAGGAGACCCCGGCCTCGGCCACGCTGCTGGCCGAGGTGATGGCCGCGGCGGGCGTGCCGGACGGCGTGTTCAACCTGGTGCACGGCTTCGGCCCCGGCTCGGCCGGCGAGCACCTGACCCGGCACCCGGGCGTGGACGCGATCACGTTCACCGGCGAGTCGGCGACCGGAAGCGCGATCATGCGCGCCGCCGCCGACGGCGTGAAGGCGGTCAGCTTCGAGCTGGGCGGCAAGAACGCCGGCCTGGTGTTCGCCGACGCCGACCTGGACGCGGCGGTGGCCGGTTCGGTGCGGTCCAGCTTCACCAACGGCGGCCAGGTGTGCCTGTGCACCGAACGCATCTACGTGCAGCGGCCGGTGTTCGAGGAGTTCACCGCGCGGCTGGCCGAGCGCGCCGGCGAGCTGGCGTACGGCTGGCCGGACGACGAGGCGACGGCGAACATGCCGCTCATCTCGCACGGCCACCGGGACAAGGTGCTCGGCCATTACGCGCTGGCCCGTACCGAGGGCGCCGAGGTGCGCGCCGGTGGCGGCACGCCGCGCTTCGGCGACGCCCGCGACGGTGGGGCGTACGTGCAGCCGACGGTGCTCACCGGCCTGGGCGCGGACGCCCGCACCAACCAGGAGGAGATCTTCGGCCCGGTGGTGCACGTCGCGCCGTTCGACGACGAGGACGAGGCGTTCGCGCTCGCCAACGGCACCGCCTACGGCCTGGCGGCGACGGTGTGGACGCGGGACGTGGGCCGGGCGCACCGGGCCGGCGCCCGGCTCGATGCCGGCATCGTCTGGGTGAACACCTGGTTCCTGCGCGACCTGCGCACCCCGTTCGGCGGGGTGAAGGCGTCGGGTGTGGGCCGCGAGGGCGGTGTGCACTCGCTCGACTTCTACTCCGAGCTGACAAACGTCTGCGTGGACCTCACATGAGCGCGCGTGGGCAGAATGGCCGGAATCCCCAGCGACGTAAGCGAGGAGCCGCCATGACCGTGGACATCGAGGCCGCCAACCGGGAACTGGCAGTGGCCCGGCAGGACGGGAAGCCCTGCCCGCCGCTGCGCGGCCGGCTGCTGCCCGAGGGCGACATCGAGGCCGCGTACCAGGTGCAGCAGGTCTACACCCGGCAGCGACTGGGCAAGGGACACCGTCGCGTCGGCGCGAAGATCGGCCTGACGTCGCGGACCGTCCAGGAGAGCTTCGGCGTCTTCCAGCCCGACTTCGGGGTGCTCTTCGACGACATGGCCGTCGGCGACGGCGTCGAGGTGCCGATCGACCGGCTGCTCCAGCCGCGGGTGGAGGCGGAGATCGCCTTCGTGCTCGGCGCGGACCTGCCGGACGAGCGGGTCACCACTGTCGACCTGATCCGGGCGGTGGACCACGTGCTGCCCGCCATCGAGATCGTCGACTCGCGGATCGCCGACTGGGACATCTCCATCGTGGACACGGTGGCGGACAACGCCTCCAGCGGACTGTTCGTGCTCGGCACCGCGCCCCGGCGGCTCGCCGACGTGGACCTGCGGCTGTGCGGCATGGTGCTGGAGCACGCCGGTGAGCCCGTCTCGGTCGGCGCGGGCGCGGCCTGCCTCGGCAATCCGCTGCACGCGCTGCAGTGGCTGGCCGCGACCATGGCCCGGGCGGGCGACCCGCTCAAGGCCGGTGACGTGGTGCTCTCCGGCGCGCTCGGCCCGATGGTGCCGGTCACGCCCGGCGCTGCGTACGAGGCGCGCATCTCCGGGCTCGGCTCGGTGCGTACCTGTTTCTCCTCGGAGGGAACGTCATGACTGTCGGAGTGGCGGTGCTCGGGTCGGGCAACATCGGCACCGACCTGATGATCAAGGTGCTGCGGCTCAGTGAGAGCCTGCGCATGGTGGCGATGGCCGGCATCGACCCGGCCTCGGACGGTCTGGCCCGGGCCCGCCGGCTCGGCGTGACCACCACCGCCGAGGGCGTCGACGGCCTCGTGGCGCTGCCCGAGTTCGCGGACGTCCAGCTCGTCTTCGACGCCACCTCGGCCGGTGCGCACAAGCGGCACGACGAGGTGCTGCGGGCGCACGGCCGCACCGTCGTCGACCTGACCCCGGCCGCGATCGGCCCGTACGTGGTGCCGCCGGTGAACCTCGACGAGCACCTGGGCGAGCCGAACGTCAACATGGTGACCTGCGGCGGGCAGGCGACGGTGCCGATCGTGCACGCGGTCGGCCGGGTCACGCCCGTGGCGTACGGCGAGATCGTCGCCTCGATCGCCTCGAAGTCGGCCGGTCCGGGTACCCGGGCCAACATCGACGAGTTCACCGAGACGACCGCCCGCGCCATCGAGGTGGTCGGCGGCGCCGAGCGCGGCAAGGCCATCATCGTGCTGAACCCGGCCGACCCGCCGCTGCTCATGCGGGACACGGTCTACTGCCTGTGCCCGGACGCCGACGCCGACCGGGGCGCGATCGCCGCCTCGGTGGCCGACATGGTGAAGGCCGTGCAGGAGTACGTGCCCGGCTACCGGCTCAAGCAGGACGTGCAGTTCGACGCCGTGGACACGTACGCGCCGGTGCTCGGCCGGCACTTCACCGGCCTCCAGGTGTCGGTGTTCCTGGAGGTCTCCGGCGCCGGGCACTACCTGCCCGCGTACGCCGGGAACCTGGACATCATGACGTCGGCCGCGCTGCGTACCGCGGAGCGGCTGGTGGCGCTGCGTTCCCCGGAGGGGGCATCCCGATGACCGACCTCTACATCCAGGACGTGACGCTGCGCGACGGCATGCACGCCATCGGGCACCGCTACACGGTCGACCAGGTGCGTACCATCGCCGGCGCGCTCGACGCCGCAGGTGTGGCGGCGGTCGAGGTGGCGCACGGCGACGGCCTGGCCGGTTCCAGCGTCAACTACGGGCACGGCGCCGCCGCCGACGCGGACTGGATCGCCGCTGCCGCCGAGGTGCTGACCACCGCGCGGCTCACCACGCTGCTGCTGCCGGGCATCGGCACCATCGCCGACCTGAAGGCGGCGAAGGCGCTCGGCGTGACCAGCGTCCGGATCGCCACGCACTGCACCGAGGCGGACATCTCCGCCCAGCACATCGCCTGGGCCCGGGAGAACGACATGGACGTCTCCGGGTTCCTCATGATGTCGCACCTCAACGATCCGGCCGGGCTGGCCGCGCAGGCCAAGCTCATGGAGTCGTACGGCGCGCACTGCGTCTACGTCACCGACTCGGGCGGCCGGCTGCTGATGTCGGACGTGGCGCAGCGCGTCGACGCGTACCGGCAGGTGCTGGAACCCGAGACGCAGATCGGCATCCACGCGCACCACAACCTGTCGCTGGGTGTGGCGAACAGCGTGCTCGCGGTCGAGCACGGCCGGATCCTCGGCGACGGCCCGCCCGGCTCGCCGTCCGGGCGGACCGTCCGGGTGGACGCGTCGCTGGCCGGCATGGGCGCGGGCGCGGGCAACGCGCCGCTGGAGGTCTTCGTCGCGGTCGCCGAGCTGCACGGCTGGAAGCACGGCTGCGACGTGTTCGCGCTGATGGACGCCGCCGACGACCTGGTCCGCCCGTTGCAGGACCGGCCGGTCCAGGTGGACCGGGAGACGCTCTCCCTGGGGTACGCGGGCGTCTACTCCAGCTTCCTGCGCCACGCCGAGCGGGCCTCGGCCAAGTACGGCGTGGACGTCCGCTCGATCCTGGTCGAGCTGGGCCGTCGCCGGATGGTCGGCGGCCAGGAGGACATGATCGTGGACGTGGCACTGGACCTGGCGGCTAAGGGGAGTAACTCATGATCGGGCCGGACATCGCCGGCATCGCGGAGAAGCTGGGCGCGGCGGCCGACGACGCCACCGCGATCCCGCAGCTGGCCGCCGAGACCGGCCTCGACGTCGACGCCGCGTACGCGGTGCAGACCGCGCTGGTCAAGCGTCGCCTCGACCGGGGTGAGCGGTTGGTCGGCCTCAAGATGGGGCTCACCAGCAAGGCCAAGATGGCGCAGGTCGGCGTCGACGAGGTGATCTGGGGCCGGCTGACCGACGTGATGCGGGTGCCGGACGGCGGTGGCGTCGACGTCGGCGACTTCATCCACCCCCGGGTCGAGCCGGAGGTGGCGTTCCTGCTGGACCGGCTGCCCGACCCGGGCGAACCGGTCGGCTCGTTCACCCGTGCCGTACGCGCTGTCGCCCCGGCGATCGAGCTGATCGACTCCCGGTACGCGAACTTCACCTTCTCGCTGCCGGACGTGATCGCCGACAACACGTCGGCCGCCGCGTTCGTGGTCGGACCGTGGTCGCCGGTGCCGGACGGGCTGGACAACCTCGGCGTGCTGCTGGAGATCGACGGGCGGGTGGCGCAGGTCGGCTCGACCGCCGCCATCCTCGGCGACCCGCGCCGCGCGCTGGACGAGGGGCTGCGACTGGCCGGCCGGCACGGCGTACGGCTGCGCAAGGGCTGGGTGTTCCTGGCCGGCGCGGCCACCGCCGCGGTGCCGCTGCGCCCCGGCGCGCACGTCCGCGCCACTGTGGAGAAGCTGGGTTCCGCCTCGATGAAGGCTCTCTTGTGAGCGCGAGGAGTGAGCCGGGTTTGCGAGCCCCGCAGTCGCGAACGGAAGAAGGCACTGCCATGACAGCCCGGGTGGTGGCCGGGAAGGCCGTGCCGCGGGGCGCGTTCCCGCACGTCAAGGTGGCCGGCGGGTTCGTCTACGTCTCCGGTACGTCGTCGCGCCGGCCGGACAACACGTTCGCCGGGGTGTCGGTGGACGAGTTCGGCACCACCGACCTGGACATCCGGGAGCAGACCCGGGCCGTGGTCGAGAACATCCGCGACCTGCTCCGTTCGGTCGGCGCCGACCTGAGCGACCTGGTGCAGGTCACCAGCTACCTGGTCAACATGAACGACTTCGGCGGCTACAACGAGGTGTGGGCGGAGTTCTTCGACGCCACCGGGCCGACCCGGACCACAGTCGCCGTGCACCAGCTTCCGCACCCGCATCTGCTGATCGAGATGCAGGCCGTCGCCCTACTTCCGCCGGGAGGTTCCCATGAGTGAGATCGCCGAGCCGTTCAGCTTCTCCGGCTGGATCGGCGAGAACCAGCACCTGCTCAAGCCCCCGGTGGGCAACAAGGAGATGCTGCCCGGCAGCGACGACTTCATCGTCATGGTGGTGGGCGGCCCGAACCAGCGCACGGACTTCCACGTCGACCCGTACGAGGAGTTCTTCTACCAGGTCAAGGGCAACATGCACATCAACCTGATGCTGCCCGAGGGCCCGCGTACGGTGCACGTGCGCGAGGGGCAGATGTGGATGCTGCCGCGCAACACCCCGCACTCGCCGCAGCGTCCCGAGGCCGGCTCGATCGGCATGGTGATCGAGCGGGTCCGCGAGGAGGGCACGCTGGAGAAGTTCCAGTGGTACTGCGGCGAGTGCCACCACAAGGTGCACGAGGTGGAGTTGCAGGTCCGCGACATCGCCGCCGACCTGCCCCCGGTCTTCGCCGCGTTCTACGCCGACGAGAAGGCCCGTACCTGCGACAACTGCGGCGCGCTGCACCCGGGCAAGGGCTGACGCGTGCCGGTCGTGGACGTGCACACGCACGTCGTACCGAAGGGGTGGCCGGACCTCGCCGCGGCGTGCGGCGGGTCCGGCTGGCCCTGGCTGCGGGTGGACTCCGAGCGCGCCGCCATGATCATGGTGGGGGAGACGGAGTTCCGCCCGATCGGCGCGCAGTGCTGGGACGCGCCGACCCGGCTGGCCGACATGGACGCCGACGGCGTGGACGTACAGGTCGTGTCGCCCACCCCGGTGTTCTTCAGCTACGACCGCCCGGCCGACCAGGCGGTCAAGGTGGCCCGGATCTTCAACGACCTCACGCTGGAGGTCACCGCCGGCGGTGGCGGCCGGATGGTGCCGTTCTGCCAGGTGCCGTTGCAGGACCCGGACGCGGCCTGCGCCGAGCTGGACCGCTGCCTGTCGGCCGGGCACGCCGGGGTGGAGATCGGCAACCACGTCGGTGACCGGGATCTGGACGACGAGGGCATCGTGCAGTTCCTGACCCACTGCGCCGAGGTCGGCGCGCCGGTGTTCGTGCACCCGTGGGACATGCCCGGCGGCCCCCGGCTGGACCGGTGGATGGCGCGCTGGCTGACCGGGATGCCGGCCGAGACGCACCTGTCGGTGCTCGCGCTGATCCTCGGCGGCGTGTTCGACCGGGTGCCGGACACGCTGCGGATCTGCTTCGCGCACGGCGGCGGCAGCTTCCCGTTCTGGCTGGGCCGCGCCGACAACGCCTGGCACCGCCGCGGCGACCTGGTACGCGGCGCGTCGAGCGCACCGCCCAGTTCGTACGTCGACAGGTTCCACGTCGACTCGGTGGTCTTCGAACCGGCCGCGCTGCGGCTGCTCGTGGACACCATGGGCACCGAGCGGGTGCTGCTCGGCAGCGACTACCCGTACCCGCTGGGGGAGCGGCCCGTCGGCGACGTGGTGCACCGGGCGGACTTCCTCACCGGCGCACAGCGGGACGCGCTGCTCGGCGGCAACGCGCTGCGGTTCCTCGGCCGCTGAAGCCGGCGCGGGTGCGTCCGTCGTCTCCCTAGTGCCGACGGACGCACCCGGCGCTGCTCAGGAGTGCGGGCAGGTGTCCCGGTACTCCTCGATCGCGGTGCCCCGCGGCGCGGGGCAGAGGAACTGCTCGTAGCGGGTGTCGTCGTCGACGAACCGCTTGAGCCACGAGATGCTGTACTTCGCGACCGTCACGTTCGACGAGGTCGGCGCGGAGTGGCCGGCCGCGTTCAACTCCAGGTACGCCTTGTCCAGGGTGGCCGGCAGGCTGGTGTAGAACGGCTCCGAGTGCGACGAGACCGGGGCCACCGAGTCGTTCTCCGCGCCGATGACGAGCGTCGGCACGCGTACCGACGACCAGTTCTTCGTGGAGTGCCAGCCGGTCAGCGGGATCGCCGCCTGGAGCGCGGGCCGGGCGTTCGCCACCGACAGGCTGCCGCCGCCGCCCATCGAGTGCCCCATCACCGCGAGCCGGTTGCGGTCGATCCGGGTACGCACCGCGCTGGTGGTGGTCAGGTAGTCCAGGGCGGCCAGGAGCTGGGTGCCGCGGCTGGCCGGCTGGTCGTAGACGGAGAGGGTGTCGATGGTGATGACCACGAAGCCCTGCGACGCCAGCCGTGGCCCGAGCCAGGAGACGGCGGACTGGCCGGCGGTGAAGCCGGGGGAGATCGCCACCGCGCCGAACGTGCCCTCGGCGGTGCTGGTCGGGTAGTAGATCGTGCCGCCGCGGAAGCCGCTGACGCTCGACGCGGAGACGGTGGTCTGGGCGATTGCGAACGGCCCTCGGGTGGCCTCGATGGAGGCGGTGGTGGGCGCGGGACCGCGCTCGTAGGGGTTCGCGGCCAGTGCTGCCGCCGGACCGCCGTCGCCGGCCCCGGCCGGTGCCACCGGCAGGGCGGCGAGGCCGGCGGCGGTCAGGGCGAGGGCGAGCAGGGGGCGCAGGGCGCGCGGAAGCCGGGACGGACGGGCCGGTGTGCCGGGTGGGTGGTGCACGGCGTGCTCCTCGGGGTAGTGGGGCGGCATTCATCGAGTTGCGTCGATCTGTACATCCTGCGCGCACCGCCCGCCCGGCGGACCATCCCGAACCGGTCATGTCACCCGGATATGGACCGGCTGCCGCCGGCCGGATCACCCGGACATGGACCGGCTGCCGCCGGCCGGATCACCCGGTTACGGACCGGCTGCCGCCGGCCCGGACGTGTCGCCCGGCCTCCCGGCCGCCGGACCGGCAGGATGGACGGCATGGCCGAGCCGCACGACCTGACCGCGCTGGAACAGGCCGCCGCGATCCGCCGGGGCGAGCTGTCCAGCCTGGAACTGGTCGAGCACCACCTGCGCCGGGTCGAGGCGCTCGGCGACATCGTCGGCGCGTTCGTCACCGTCACCGCCGAACAGGCCCGGGCCGCCGCCCGCGCCGCCGACGCGGTCGCGGCCGAGGAACGCTGCCCGCTGCACGGCGTGCCGACCGCGATCAAGGACCTCACGCTCACCGCCGGGGTCCGCACCACCTTCGGCTCCGCCGCCTTCGCCGACTTCGTCCCGCCGGTCGACGCCGACGTGGTCCGCCTCCTGGTCGACGCCGGCCTGGTCAGCCTCGGCAAGACCACCACCTCGGAGCTGGGCTGCTCGCTCTACTCGGAGGGACTGGTGGCGCCGCCGGCCCGCAACCCGTGGGACCTCGCGTACACCGCGGGCGGGTCCAGCGGCGGCGCGGCCGCAGCGGTCGCCGCCGGGCTGGTGCCGGTAGCGCAGGGCTCCGACGGTGGCGGCTCGCTGCGCATCCCGGCCGCGCTCTGCGGGCTGGTCGGCTACAAACCCAGCCGGGGCATGGTCTCCGGCGGGCCGCTCGGCTTCGGCGGCTTCGGGCTGCCGGTGAACGGGCCGATCGGCCGTACCGTCGCCGACGTGGCCGCGCTGCTCGACGTGCTCGCCCGCCCGGTGCCCGGCGAGCCGTACCTGCCGCCGGCCGCGCCCGCCGGCGGCTACCTCGGCGTCACCCGCGCCGCCCACGCCACCGGCCCCGGCCGGCTGCGCGTCGGCCGCTTCACCACGCCGATGCTCGCCGACGAACCGGTCCACCCGGACTGCGTGGCCGCCGTCGACCGGGCCACCGCGCTGCTCACCGACGCCGGCCACGAGGTGGTCGACGTCCCCGCGCCGCTCGGCCCCGAGGCGTGGCCGCTGTTCGAGACCGTCTGGTACGCGCTGGCGGTCACCCCCGTCCCGGCCGGGCGGGAGGGCGACCTGCTGCCACTGACCCGGTACCTGCGTGAGCGCGGCGAGGCGCTCGGCGCGGCCCGGCTGATGGCCGCGCTCGGCGAACTCCAAGCGCAGGTACGCCGTGGCGTACGCCGTACCGCCGGGTGTGACCTGCTGCTCTGCCCGACGCTCGCGGCCCCGCAGGCGCCGGTGGGCGCGTTCGCCGCCCTCGAACCGGCAGAGGACTTCGACCGGCAGCGGCGCTTCTCGCCGTACTGCGCGGTCTTCAACGTCACGGGCGATCCGTCCGTTTCGTTACCTCTCGGACGGACCACCGACGGGCTTCCGGTCGGGGTGCTCCTCACCGGCCGGTACGGCGACGACGCGACACTGCTCGCCACTGCCGCGCAACTGGAGCACCGGAGTGACGGATGGGATCAGCACCCCGCAATCTGGCGGGCCGCCGACTCCGCTAACGTGAACATCACAAGTGACGTGGGACGCGACCGGTCCTGACCGGCCGACCCGCACCATTCCTGGTCTCTCTTTCCGCCTGGGGGCGTTGGGATTGTCTGTTACCGAGACGTTGGTGGTCTTCGTCGGCATCCCGGCCGCCGCGGTGCTGCTGATCGCCGCCCTGGCGGCCGTCGGCAGCCGCGGCAACGGTGGCGGCGCCAAGCGCTACCGGCCGGGCCGGCCCTTCGACTTCACTCCGGTCTGGTTCCTGGGCCGTCCGGAGCAGCTGGCCGACTCGGCCGGCACGGCGCTGGCCGCCGGGGCGCAGGCGCCGGCGTTGACCAGCCGCAAGCAGGAGCAGGCCGGCCGGGAGGCGCCGGCCGGTGGAACCGGAGGCGCAAGTGACCGTTGGTGAAGCGCGGCCCACGACGGGGACGGGCACCCCGCCCGACGTGCTGGACGGACCGTTCTCGACCCGTCAGCTGCTCCGCATCGACGAGGCGCTGCGCCTCGCCGACCAGGGCACCGGCCTGGTCTTCTCGGTCTACGTCGGCGGCCTCGACGAGCCGATCCGGGAACACGCCGAGCGGCTGCACCGCCAGCTCGCCGACCCGGACCGCTCGGTGCTGATCGCGGTGTCGCCCAACCAGCGGCAGCTGGAGATCGTCACCGGCAAGTACGCGCGCAAGCGCATCCCGGACACCTACGCCAAGCTGGCCGCGCTCTCCATGGTGGCCTCGTTCGGCGGCGGCGACCTGGCCGGCGGCATCATCCAGGGCCTCGACCAGCTCGCCAGCCACGCCGGCAAGGGCTGATCCTCCCGCCCGTACACACGACGAAGCCCGGCCCCGCGTACGCGTGGGCCGGGCTTTCTCGTGCGCCGAGTCGCAGGCCGCACGACAGCGGCCGGGGCCCGGCGCGGGCTGCCACCCGCGCCGGGCCCCGGCCGACGTGCCTCACTCAGGCGTTGCGCGCGTCCCGCTCCCGGGCCTTCAGCGCGCGGACGACGCCGTCGCGGCCCTCGGCCACCAGCCGCCGCAGCGACGCCGGCCGCCCGTCCTGGGCCAGCCACGCGTCGGTCGCCGCGACCGTGTCCTCCTCGACCAGGTGCGCCGGGTACGCGAGCTGCACGAACTCCTGCGCCGGCTCGCTGTCACGCTGCGCCCACACCTGGTCCACGGTGGCGAAGTACCGCTCCCGGTAGGGCGCGGTCAGCTCGACCTGCGCCGCGTGGGTGAAGCCCTGCAGCAGCGCCCGGTTACGCCAGTTGGGCAGCGCGTCCGGGCCGGTGAGCAGCGCCCACACCGCCGCCTTGTTCTCGGCGGTCGGCACCAGCGCGTGCGCGTACGCGGCCTCCCGCTCCCCGCTGGCGGTACGGTCGGCGGCCAGCTCCGCGTCCACGTCGGCGGCACCCGCCGCGCCGTTGGCGACCAGCGACTGGAGCACCGTCCAGCGCAGCTCGGTGTCCACGGTCAGGCCCTCCGGCACCCCGTTGCCGTCCAGCCAGCCGCGCAGCGTCGCCAGGTCCTCGCCGGAGCGGGCCGCCGAGGCGTACGCCCGGGCCCAGGCGAGCTGGAAGCCGCTGCCCGGCTCGGCCGCCGCGAGCGCGGTCCGCGCGGTACGGGACAGGTCGGCCCAGCCGGTCGGCGCCCACGCCGGGTCGGCGTAGTAGGTGAGCGCCGTGTTCGCCTGCCGCAGCGTCGCAGTCACCAGGTTGATGTCGGTCTCGGCGGTCAGCCCGGCCAGCACCAGAGCCACGTAGTCGCGGGCCGACAGCTCGGCGTCACGGGTCATGTCCCACGCGGCGGTCCAGCACAGCGCCCGCGCCAGCGACGAGTCGAAGCCGGCGATGTGCTGCACCACAGTGGCCATCGACCGCTCGTCCAGCCGCAGCTTGGCGTACGTCAGGTCCTCGTCGTTGAGCAGCAGCACGTCGGCGGCCCGCCTGCCGTGCAGCTCGGACAGCTCGGTCAGCTCGCCGGTCACGTCCGTCTCGATCAGCTCCCGGCGCACCAGCCGGCCGTCGGTCAGGTCGTACAGGCCGATGCCGATGCGGTGGGTACGCAGCGTCGGGTAGGCCGACGGCGCCTCCTGCCGGACCACCACCCGCTCGTACGTGCCGTCGGCGCCGATGGTCACCTCCGGGCGCAACGTGTTGACCTGCGCGGTCTCCAGCCACTGGGCGGCGAACTTGCGCAGCTCCCGGCCGGAGGCCGCCTCCAGCTCGGACAGCAGGTCGTCGAACGTGGCGTTGCCCCAGGCGTACTTGCCGAAGTAGGCGCGCAGGCCGGCCAGGAACGGCTCCTCACCCACGTACGCGACGAGTTGCTTGAGCACGCTCGCGCCCTTGGCGTACGTGATGCCGTCGAAGTTGACCTCGACGGCCTCCAGGTCCGGCATCTCGCAGTAGACCGGGTGGGTGGAGGAGAGCTGGTCCTGCCGGTAACCCCAGTTCTTGCGGATCGACAGGAACGTGGTCCACGCGTCGGTGAAGCGGGTGGCGTGCGTGTTGCACCAGTGGCTGGCCCACTCGGCGAACGACTCGTTCAGCCACAGGTCGTTCCACCAGCGCATGGTGACCAGGTCACCGAACCACATGTGCGCCAGCTCGTGCAGGATCGTGTTGGCGCGCTGCTCGTACTCGAAGTCGGTGACCTGCGACCGGAAGATGTAGTGCGACTCGGCGTGCGTGACGCAGCCGAAGTTCTCCATCGCACCGGCGTTGAAGTCCGGCACCCAGAGCTGGTCGTACTTGGGCAGCGGGTAGCGGACACCGAACTTCTCCTGGAAGAAGTCGAAGCCCTGCGTGGTGATCAGGTGCAGGTCGTCGGCGTCCATGTGCGGTGCCATGCTGGCCCGGCAGAAGTAGCCCATGTCGATGCCGTCGTGGCTGCGGCGCACCTCGTGGTACGGCCCCGCGCAGAGCGCGGTGATGTAGGTGCTCATCCGCTCCGAGACGGTGAAGTGCACCGTCTTCAGGCCCTCACCGGCCGCCTCCTCACGGGCCACCGGCATGTTCGACACGACCCGCCAGTGGTCCGGGACGGTGGCGTGCCAGGTGTAGACGCTCTTCAGGTCGGGCTGGTCGAAGCAGGCGTAGACCTTCTGCGCGTCAGCGGTCTCGAACTGGCTGTAGAGGTAGGTCTCGCCGTCCACCGGGTCGACCGTCCGGTGCAGGCCCTGCCCGCTGTTGGAGTAGCCGAAGTCGGCGTCGACCACCAGCACGTTCTCGGCGGCCAGACCGCTGAGCGTGAGTCCCTTCTCGGCGGACCAGCCGGACAGGTCCACCGGCTCGCCGTTGAGCGTGGCCGACCGCACCGATTCCGCGGCTGTCTCGATGAACGTCGTCGCCCCCGGTTCGGCGCAGCGGAACCGGACCTCGGTCACCGAGCGGAACGTGCGACCGGTGGGCTGCACCGCGGTCGACAGGTCAAGGCTGATGTCGTACCCGGTCACCTCGAGCAGGCGGGCCCGCTCGGTAGCCTCGACCTGGGTCAGGTTGCGCACTCCCGGCACTGTTCGTCTCCATCCCACTCGTCTCGCCGCGCCCCGCGGCGCCGGTACTGCCCGGCCGCTCGTGACGGCCCGTCGAGAACCGAGTCTTCCATGCACGGACCGCTCTCGGTGGTCGAGGTCACGCTCTCATTCCGGTACCGGTCGATGCGGTACGGGGTGAGGATCGGAGGTGACCGCGCCGGAGCCCCGGCGCGACGATGTCGTGAAGGGAAGACACCGTGACCGAACGTGTCACCGCGGACATGTGGTTCGACCCGCTGTGCCCGTGGGCGTGGATCACCTCCCGTTGGCTGCTGGAGGTCGAGCAGGTCCGGGACGTGGACATCCGGTTCCACGTGATGAGCCTGTCCGTGCTCAACGAGGGCCGGGAACTGCCGGCGGAGTACCAGGACCTGATGGTCAAGGGCTGGGGCCCGGTGCGGGTGTGCATCGCCGTCGAGCAGGCGCACGGCGCCGAGGCGCTGGCGAAGCTCTACACCGCGATGGGCAACCGGATCCACCTGAAGAAGGAGGAACTGGGCCGCGACATGCTCGCGGGCGCGCTCACCGACGTCGGGCTGGACCCGGCGCTCGCCGACGCGGCCGAGTCCACCCAGTACGACGAGGCGCTGCGGGCCAGCCACGAGGCGGGCATGCGGCCGGTCGGCACCGACGTGGGCACCCCGGTGATCCACGCGCCGGGTCCGGACGGCAAGCAGGTCGCCTTCTTCGGCCCGGTGATCACGCCGGCGCCGAAGGGCGAGGCGGCCGGCCGGCTCTGGGACGGCGTCCTGCTGGTCGCCGCCACTCCCGGGTTCTACGAGCTGAAGCGCACCCGCGAGCAGGGCCCCATCTTCGACTGAGGTGAAAGGAAGGGCCCCCTATTAACGCCTCCGGTAGAGAAAGGGCCCCTTCTTAACACCGGCAGCGCGCCCCGAGCCCCGCACCGCCCGTCACCGGGCCGGTGCGGGGCTCGTTTCACCGGGTGTCCCAGCCGACGGCCCGCGGGGCCGCACCACGGCAGCTCATGGAGGCGTTCCCATGGCCAAGCACCGCCACATGTCCGACGACGCGCCGCAGCAGGCGACCGAGGACTCCGGTGCGACGTACTGGTCGGTGACCGAGAGCGACTGGCCGGCCGGCCCGGCCGAGGTGGCCGACCTGCTGGCCCCGCCGATCGTGGTCGGCGTGGCCCGGGTGGTGGCCACCTCGCGGATGACACCGCCGGCCGAGACCGTCCGGCCCGCCCGCGCGCCGTCGCGGTCCGGCGCCGCCGCGGGTGCGACGACGGTACGCCTCAACGCCGGCTCCCGCCCGGCCCCGCCGGTGCGCCGCCCCGCCCCGGGCCGGCACCGCAACCCCACCGCCTGATCTGCCCTTCCCGGTGTTAAGTGAGCGTTTGAGAAGCCGGTTCAGGTGCTGGTTGCCTGGGCCGGTTTCGTGTTGCGGGCCAGGCGGGTGACCATGACGTGGATCATGGCCCAGGTGACGAAGGCGGCGTGGCTGGCGGGTAGGTGTTCGTAGTCGCGGACGCAGCGGCGTTTCTTGCTGATCCAGGCGAAGGTGCGTTCGACGACCCAGCGGCGGGGCAGCACGACGAAGGTGTGTTGTCCGGGGAGTTTGCGGACCAGGTGCACGGTGAGGTCGAGGGCGTGTCGGGCCCAGGTGCTCAGGGGGCCGATGTAGCCGCCGTCTGCCCAGATCAGGCGCAGGCCGGGGTGGAACAGTCGGGTGCGCCAGAGCAGGTCCCGGGCGATGCTGCGGTCATTGACGTGCGCGCCGGTGACCATGACGGCCAGTAGCAGGCCCATGGTCACCGGCGCGCACGTCAAATCGGTCAGATCACCGGGATACCGCCGCCGCGCCGCCCGTTCCCGCTCCCGCCGAACCCGCTGCGGCGGATAACGGCGGGGCGAAGCGGACTGCGCATCGACGATCGGGTACAACGACATCAGAAGGCCCTCGGCACGGAAACGGTTGGCTCGACACCACCGGACCTACCGAGGGCCTTCCCTCACCTCCAACACGACACGCCGCCCAACCCCACCACTTCTCAAACGCTCACTAAAAAGGGGCCCTTCCTCTACCGGAGGCGTTAATAGGGGGCCCTTCCTTTCACCTGGTGGTAAGCGGGTGAGTCCGGCGGCGAGGGTGATCGGGGCCCGGGTAGCGTCAGCGGACATGACGGTCGTGCACCCGATCACCCGGGCCTGGATCACCACTGGCGGCACCGGCGCGCAGAACTACGACGAGTTCGCCGACGACGCGGAGATCACCTCCATCGTCGAGGCGAATCCGCACAGCGCCCTGGGCATCGAGATGCCCCACCGGGCGCCCGGCAGCCTCGGGAAGTCCTTCCTCGACGCGTTGCCGGACGCGGTGGCGCGCCTGGCCGAGGCGAAGGCGGACGGCAGCTACACCCCGGCCGAGCAGGTGGTGGTGCTCTACCGGATCAGCGCGCCGGGCGAGGAGAGCGCGTACGGGCTGTGGGCCATGGTCGACACCGACCAGATCTCCACCCGCGCCGACGAGCCGGGTCTGGTTATCCGCAACGAGGACGTGTTCATCGCCAAGGTGCGCGAGCGCGTCGCCCTGGCCGAGGCGCTCGGTCACCTGCTCTCGCCCGTACTCCTGCTCCAGACCGGTAGGGGCGACGAGCTGCACGCCGCGCTCGCGGCGGCGACCGACGCGGCCGGCGCGCCCGCCGCGACGGACGTCGACCAGTCCGGCCGCACGCACGCGATCTGGCTGCTCGGCCCGGGCCCGGCGCAGGACGAGCTGACCGCGCTCGCCGGCGGCGGGGATCTGGTGGTCGCGGACGGCAACCACCGCAGCCTGGCCGCGCAGACCGGCGGTTTTCCGCGTTTCCTCGCGGTGGTCACCACGCCCGCGTCGGTCGCCATCCAGCCCTACAACCGGCTGGTCAGCGAGCTGACCACCACCCCGGACGAGCTGCTCGACCGGCTGCGCGCGGCGGGCGCGGAGATCACCCCGGTGGACGGGCCGGTCGGCGTGCCGGCGACCGGCGGCGTCGTGCACCTCTATCTCGACGGCCGGGGGTACGCGGTGACGCTGCCGCACGTCGGCGCGGGCCGGCTGGAGAACCTCGACCACGCGCTCGTCGAGCGTCTGCTGCTGCGCGACGCGCTGGGCCTCGACCCGGGCGACAAGCGCATCACGTACGTGGGCGGCGACTACCCGGCGAGCTGGCTCGTCGGTGAGGTCGACGCCGGCCGGGCCGAGCTGGCGGTGCTCGTCGCGCCGGTGACTGTCGACGACTTCGTCGCGGTGAACCTGGCCCGGGAGAAGATGCCGCGCAAGAGCACCTGGTTCACCCCGAAGGCGCGCGCCGGCCTGGTCGTGGCCGAGCTGCCGCACTGACCGTGTGACGAATCCGCCTCCGGGTCGCCGCCCGCGCGCCGGCCCGGGGGCGGGCCTGTCAGACTGCGCGGTATGCGCGTCTACCTGGGATCCGACCACGCCGGTTTCGAGTTGAAGGTGCACCTCGCCAACCACCTGGCCAAGCAGGGCTACGAGGTGGTGGACGTGGGACCGCACGTCTTCGACCCGGACGACGACTACCCGGCGTTCTGCCTGCACACCGGTGACCGGGTGGTCGGTGACCCGGGCAGCCTCGGCGTGGTGATCGGCGGCTCCGGCAACGGCGAGCAGATCGCCTCGAACAAGGTCGCGGGCGTCCGGGCGGCGCTCGCCTGGAACGTGGACACCGCCCAGCTGGCCCGCGAGCACAACGACGCGAACGTCGTCGCGATCGGCGCCCGGCAGCACACGCTGGACGAGGCGACGGCGCTGGTCGAGGCGTTCCTCACCACGCCGTTCTCCGGCAACCCCCGGCACAGCCGGCGCATCGAGCAGGTGGCCGCCTACGAGCAGAGCCGCCGCCTGCCCGAGCTGCCCGCCTGAGCGGACACCGCTTCTCGGCGAGCCGGTCAGCGGGCCCGGGCCGTCGCCGCCGGACCGGCCCCGGCGGGCTCAGCGCCCGTTGCGGGGCAGGTCCTCGCGTGGCACCCAGTTGCGGCGGATGAGCACCACCCGCTGTTCGGCCTCGGCGAGGTCGTCCTCGGTGGGGCGGGCGGCGTCGCGTGCCCGCAGCGCGGCCGTCACGCTCACCTGCGACGAGCCGGAGCCGACCAGTCCACGAAGCCCGCGCTCGCCCTCCTCGGCGGGCGGGGCGGCGCGGCGTCCGCGGGGCTCCGGCTCGCCCGGCCGGCCGCCGCGCGGGGACCGGGGCACCACGTCGTCGTGTACGGGGGCGGTGCTGGCGGTGGTGCCGCCGGTGCCCGTGCCGTCGGCACCGGTTCCGGCGGTCGCCGTCGGCGTGGCGGCTTCGCCGTGATGCCGCAGCCGCCGTCGCCGTCGCTCCGCCTCACCCATCCCCCGACCGTACCGTCCCCACGGCCACTCGCGCGCCGCTCGCACCCCACACACGCTCACCGGCACACCCGATGCAGCCGGTCCTCGGCCGATCATGGAGTTGTGGTGCCCGGAGTGCCCCGTGAGCGAGGTATGTGAGGTGCCACAACTCCAAGGCCGACGAGGCGCGCGCCGACGATCACAGCCGGTCTCCCGAAGGGTGTGCGGGCTGGGCCGTGCGGGGCGAGCGGGCGGTCAGAAGACCTCCATGGGGGACGGGGCGCGGTACGAGGTGAAGGCGGGCGTCAGCGCGGTCAGCGTGCCCGGGATCAGCTCCCGGACGCGGCCGGCGGCGGCCAGCGCGTACGGGTTGGCGCCGCCGAGGTACAGCTCACCGAGAGCGCGTACGTCACACGCCAGCCCGGCCGGTGCGGTGGTGGGCGTGCACTCCGCCCCGGCGGGGCCGCCGACCAGCCGCCAGCGGCCGGTGTTCTCCTTCAGCAGCTCGTCGGTGACCTCGATCACCACGTCCACGTCAGTGGCGTAACGCCGGGCGGCGAGCGCGGCCGGCACGTCCACCACCCGCACCCAGAGCGCGTCGGCGAGATGCGGGGAGAGCTGGCGGGGCTCGTCCACCAGCCGCAGCAGCGGCTCGTCCAGGGCCGCGATTCCGAACGACAGCCGACGGGTCAGGTCGACCGAGAGCAGCAACCGCCACAGCGCCGTGTACGCCTCCGGCGTCGCCGCCACCACCTCGCCCACCTGCACCTCGGCCTGCGGCCCGACGGCCGTCGAGTTGTCCTTCGTCCGGTACAGCGCGTACCCGTCGAGGCCGTCGGCGGCCTCGTGCAGCAGCACCCGGCGCTCGGTTGCGCCGCCCCGGTGCGCCTTGAGGTCCGCCAGCACGTACGACCACCAGCGCTCGTCGCGCCGGGACCAGCCGGGGCGCCCGGCGCGGACCCGCTCGTACAGCCGGGCCAGCTCGTCCCGGTGCGCGTCCGGACGGTCCAGTCGCAGCCTGCCCTCGGTGGGCGCCGGGGCGGGCAGGCGCAGCCCGGTGGTGTCCACGGACAGCATGTACCGGGGGGCCGCCGACCCGTAGCCGAACCGGGGGTAGATGCGGCCCTCGCTGGCCCAGAGCACCGCGATCGGTTCCCGGCCGGCGTCGCGGACCTCCCGCAGCTGGCGGTGCATCAGCGTGGTGAGCAGGCCGCGTCGCCGGTGCGTCGGCGCCACCGCGACCATCGTCACGTGCGCGGCCGGCACGTCCGCGCCGGGGACCGCGAGACGGCGGCTGAACGCGGCGGCGTGCGCGACTGCCGTCCCGCCGTCGCGGACCAGTAACGACCGGTCCGGCTCGAAGATCGGGCGTTCGAGCGCCTGCACGTCGGGGTCGAGATCGCCGTGGAAGGCCAGCGCCAGCAGCGCCGCGATGTCGTCGAAGTCCTCGGCCCGGGATACCAGCACGTCAGTCACGGCACGTGTGTATCGCACCGCGATGGGGGTCGGCACCCTATTTGCGGGCTGGCTACCCTCGGAACCGAGGCCGGAATCGGTCGAGGGGGAGGACGAAGATGGCGGACCAGACACAGCCGTGGGCCGAGCGCACCGTGGAGGTGCCGCCCCAGCCGGGGGTGGTGCCCCCGCAGCGGGACGCGTTCCAGCGCGGGGTGGCGGCGGTCGGCCGGCCGCGCGCCTCGCGTACGCCCCGCACCGAGCAGTTCCCCACCGTCGAGCACGGCGACTGGGCGGCCGAGCCGGCGCCCCGCCGGCCGATGAGCTGGCATCTCGCCCAGGCGCGCAAGGGTGGGGAGCTGAGCGCCGCCGGTGCCCTGTTCGCGTTCGTGTGCTGGGGCATCTGGGCGATCTCCGGCCGCGGCAACCTGGTCGCCCCGCTGCTCACGTTCGTGCTCAGCCTGCTCACCGCGGTCGGCCTGTTCGCGCTGGCCCGGCTGCTCGGCCGGCTGGTCCTGGAACGGCAGCTCGGCCGGGTGCGCCGCAGCGCCCGGGGCGCCCACCTGATCACCGCGTTGTTCCTGGCCGGCGTCGGTGTGGCGTACCTCCAGCAGACCGAGTGGGTGGTCTCCGCCTGGAACTGGGTGACAGGCAACTGAGCCGACAGGTCGTCCGTCCGGTACGCGCCGGACGGACGATCCGGGGCGTCGGCGTCAGAAGGTGGTCGGCGCGCCGGCCGTCTGGCAGGCCGCGTTGATGTCCTTGCCGGCCTTCTCCATGGCCGGGTTGTCGGCGGCGGTGCCCGGGTCGGCGGCCGAGCCCGCCTCGCCGGCCTCCGCGCCGAACTCCTTCAGGGCGGTGGCCGCCTTGCCGTCGCCGGCGGTCCGGGCGAGCCGGGTCACCCGGTCACCGAGTTCGGTCAGGATCGCGCCGGTCTGCTTCGTCAGGTCGCCGCCCGCCTGCACGGCGGTCATGAGCTTCGCCCGCATGTCCTTGTTGATCTTCTCGGCTGCGGTGCAGAGTTCCTTGTCGCTCATCGCGGCCGCCGACGGCGAGGGTGCAGCCGGGGAGGGGGCGGCGGAGGCCGAGGTGGCCGCCGGCCCGGCCGTGGCCGAGGGCTTCTCGTCGCCGCACGCGGCGAGCCCCAGCACGGCGCAGGTCAGGAGGATCGGCAAGATCCGATTGGTTCTCACGCCTGCGCACGCTAGTCGACAGCCGTGATCGATCAAACTCGGTTCGACCGGGTCGGCCCCGGGATGCGCGGGCGGGCGGCATTCGCGCCGCCCGCCCGCGTGCCCGGCCGCGGTACGCCGCGACACCGGTCGTCTCTCCACCAGGACCGTGTTGCCTTACCCCGCCTCACGGCCTTCATCCGTCGCCCGTTGGGCTGAGCGGTCACCGCCCAGCGCCGTGAGCGGCCGTTCAGCGAGCCGGGGCGTGCTTCCGGCGCACCGGACCCGTCCGGCCGTCGTGCCGGCCCGGCGCCGGGGCGCAGCATGGCGGTATGGGCGCGTATCGATCAGCGTACGAGCGGAGCATCGCCGACCCGGCCGGCTTCTGGCGGGACGCGGCGGCCGACATCGACTGGGTCATCCCGCCGGAGCGCATCCTCGACGAGGAGGCGGCGCCGCTGTACCGCTGGTTCCCCGACGGGGTGCTGAACACCTGTCACAACGCGCTGGACCGGCACGTCGCCGCCGGGCGTGGCGACCAGCCCGCGTTGATCCACGACAGCCCGGTCACCGGCACGGTCCGCACGCTCACGTACGCCGGACTGCTCGCCGAGACGGCCCGGTTCGCCGGTGCGCTGCGCCGGCTCGGCGTCGGCCGGGGCGACCGGGTGCTGCTCTACCTGGCGATGGTCCCGGAGGCGGTGATCGCCATGCTGGCCTGCGCCCGGATCGGCGCGGTGCACTCGGTGGTCTTCGGCGGCTTCGCCGCGCACGAGCTGGCCGTCCGGATCGACGACGCGCGGCCGAAGGTGGTGGTGGCGACCTCCTGCGGCATCGAGGCCGACCGGGTGGTGCCGTACCACCCGATCCTGGCCGCCGCGCTGGACGAGGCCGCGCACGCGCCGGAGCGCTGCGTGGTGGTGCAGCGCCCGCAGGAACCGGCCCCGCTGGTGCCGGGTCGCGATCTGACCTGGGCCGAGGTGATGGCGGACGCGGAACCGGCGGCGTGCGAGCCGGTGGCCGCCACCGACCCGCTCTACGTCCTCTACACCTCCGGCACCACCGGCCGGCCCAAGGGCGTGGTGCGGGACAACGGCGGGCACGCGGTGGCGTTGCGCTGGTCGATGCGCAACGTCTACGGCATCGAGCCGGGCGAGGTCTTCTGGGCCGCCTCCGACGTGGGCTGGGTGGTCGGCCACTCCTACATCGTGTACGCGCCGCTGCTCACCGGCGCGACGACTGTGCTCTACGAGGGCAAGCCGGTCGGCACCCCGGACGCCGGGGCGTTCTGGCGGGTCGCCGCCGAGCACCGGGTGGCCGCGCTGTTCACCGCGCCCACCGCGATCCGGGCGATCCGCCGCCAGGACCCCGAGGGCAGCCACATCGACCGGTACGACCTGGGTGCGCTGCGTACCCTCTTCCTCGCCGGTGAGCGCCTGGACCCGGACACGTGGGCCTGGGCGGGGGAGCGGCTCGGCGTACCGGTGGTCGACAACTGGTGGCAGACGGAGACCGGCTGGCCGGTGGCGGCCAACCCGCGCGGCCTGGAGCCGCTGCCGATCAAGCCGGGGTCGCCGTCGGTGCCGGTTCCCGGCTACGACGTGCGCGTGGTTGACGGCGCGGGCCGGGACGTGCCGCCCGGCACGGACGGCTCGATCGTGATCCGGCTGCCGCTGCCGCCCGGTTGCCTGCCCACGCTCTGGGGTGACGACGAGCGGTTCGTCCGCTCCTACCTGTCGACGTTCCCCGGCCACTACCTGACCGGCGACGGCGGCCGGTTCGACGAGGACGGCTACCTGTACGTGATGGGCCGCACCGACGACGTCATCAACGTGGCCGGGCACCGCCTGTCCACCGGCGCGATGGAGGAGGTCCCGGCGACGCACCCGGCGGTGGCCGAGTGCGCGGTGATCGGCGTGGCCGACGCGCTCAAGGGGCAGGTGCCCAGCGGGTACGTGGTGCTCAAGGCCGGCGCCGAGGTGGACCCGGACGCGCTCGCCGCGGAGCTGGTCGCGCTGGTCCGGCAGCGGATCGGCCCGGTGGCCGCGTTCCGCCGGGTGACTGTGGTGCCGGCGCTGCCGAAGACCCGCTCCGGGAAGATCCTGCGGCGCACCATGCGGGGCCTGGTGGAGGGGCGCGACGAGCCGGTCCCGGCGACCATCGACGACCCGGGCGCGCTCGCCGTCTTCCGCGACCTCGGCACCGCGGACTGAGCCGGGCAGAGCTGACGCGGTCCCCGGCCGGGCTCCACCGGCCGGGGACCGCGTGCGGTCAGCGCCGGACCGGGTTGGCGGCGGCGTAGTCGCGGGCGACCCGGACCAGTTCCACCAGGCCGCCGGCGTACTCCTGCGCCTCGGCGTGCGCCTCGTCGAACGGCGGCTGGAAGCCGACGCCCTCCCACTGGCCGGTGGCCTCGTTCCACCTGTCGTTTCCGACCTCGAAGTCCCAGGCGAAGATGCCCAGCTCGTAGTAGAGCTGGTCGGCCGAGTTGCCGGCCGCCGAGTAGAGCACGTCGGCGACCGGGCCGGTCTGCGACGGCCAGGTGACGGTGCCGCGCTCGGCCGCGATCGCGCCGACGATGCGCCGCGCGCTGCCCAGGAACAGCGTCGACTCGTCGATCGAGGGGCGCGGCAGCGTCACGCGCCCGTCGGCCTTGTACGCCCCGGGCGGCCACATGAAGTATCCGCCGTACGAGTGGACGTTCATCGCGAACCTGATGTTCGGGTGGGCCTTGGCCAGGTCGATCACGTTGCGGCTCTCCGGCTCGGACAGCTCCGCCGTGCCCGCGTAGTTGCCGGACAGGCAGTTCGCGCTGGCGCCCACGTACCCGTCGAACAGGGAGCCGACGGTGTAGTTGCGGTTGACGTCGACGCCCCACATGGTGCGGTACTTCGGGTCGCGGGAGGCGCCGGTGCAGTGGTTGACCAGGTTCTTGCGCTGGAAGTTGTAGTCGTTGAAGGAGTAGTTCGCGCCGTCCGGGTTCACCGTCGGGATGACGAACACGTCCACCTGCTCCAGCAGCCTGCGGGTCGCCGCGTCGGTACGCGCGTTCGCCAGCAGCCGCTCGGCGAACTCCAGCGTGACGAGCGGGGTGGCCCACTCGCGGGCGTGCTCCTGCGAGTACGCCAGCACACCGATCCGGGAGCCGTCGCGGTGCTTGCCGATGCGCAGCGCCTGCACGGTCCACGGCCGGGCCGGCACCTCGGTGCCCTGCAACCCGTCGTCGAGGCGTACCGGCCCGGTGACCGGCATCGGCAGCCCGGCCGAGCCGTCCTCCACGGTGGCCCGGAAGCGGGCGCCCCGCGGGGCGTTGATCAGGGCGGCGACGTCGTCGGTGGTGCTCGTCACAGTGCCGGCGCGGTCGGTGGCCAGCGAGACGGTGAGCACCCGGTCCCGGTAGCGCATGCTCAGCGGCCGGTTCGGCCGGCCCGGGTCGACGGTGCGTACCTGCACGCCGTTCATGTCCTGGTCGCCGAAGCGGACCGACTCCACCACCACGGCGACGGCCGCCGGGTCGCCCAGGTAGGCGGCGGCGTTCCGCCGGTAGCCCTGGGTCTTGTTCGGCAGGTCGATCACGTCGACCAGGTCGCGGTACTGGCGGCCGAGCCGGGCGATGCGCGCCTTGATGTCCACCGGCGTCAGGTACGCGTCGATGAAGTCCTTCTGGTAGCCGGCCGGCTGCGGCGGCGGGGTCGCGTTCGGCCAGAGCGACGGCGTCACCGGCCGGCTCGTGCCGCCCAGCGTGGAGGTGGCGGTGAGCTGCACCGGCCGGCTCGGCACCGGCTGCGGCAGCGCGTAGTGGTACTGGTACTCGCCCGAGTCCTCGAAGCGGTACAGCGGGAACGAGCCGGTGGTGCCGTCGGCGGTCCGCCAGGTGACGGTGATCTCGACGTCCGGGTCGTCGGTGGCGGTGGTGGCGACCTGGGCCTGGAGGAACGTCCGGCCGCCGGTGGTCCACCAGTACGCCTGGAGGAACTGGAGCGTGTCGACAGCGGTGGCGGCGCCGCTCGTCCGTAGCCCGGCGCGGGTGCGCTCCTGCGCGGCGCGGCGGCTCTCGGCCAGGTGCCGGGTTCCGTCGTCGGCGCGCTGCACCACCTGCACGGCGGTGGCGCCCTGCCGGGTGAGGTCGGTGAGCTGCCGTCCGGTGAGGACCAGGTCGGCGGTCCACTCGCCGTCGCGGGAGCGGGGGCGGTTGGCCAGGTCGGCGCCGCCGGCGACGAGGCGGTCGAGCTGCGCCCGGTCGGCGAGCCGCACGCGGACCAGCGCGGTCTCGGTGGCGGCGAGCGTGATCGCGGGGGAGCGTGGTGCGGCGGCGCCCGGCCCGGGATGGGCCAGCGCCGCGGCGATCAGGATGCTGGTGGTGGCGAGTGCGGTCCACCGTCGTCGGACGAACACGGGGCCTCCTGACGAACGTCGATCTCTCTGCCGTTCACACCAGCCGAGGCATCGATCACTGTCAAGCTCACTTCCGGTCAGCCGGAGAACCGGTACAACCGGAACTCCTTCTCCGCGCCGCACACCAGCATCTCGGTGTTCCAGGAGCAGGACTCGCTGCGGATCTGCTTGAGCTGCCCCATCTCGACCGGTTCGCCGTCCACCGCCGTGCCGGCGAGGACGCGGTCGTCCTCGTACGCGCTCGGTGCCTCGGAGAAGATCAGCAGGTTGCCGGCGTCCAGCCGGACCGCCGTCCCGTCCCGGTCGCGCAGCACCGGCGTGCCGTCCGGCGCGAACAGCGTCACCGCGTCCGGCGAGTCCCGCCCGGCCAGCACGTGCTCACCGACCGGCACCAGCGACTCGGCGCGCGGCGCCGGCCACTGCCGGGTGCCCTCACCCTCGGTCGCCGACACCACCCGGGTGTCGTCGGCGCCGCTGCCCGGCGTCTCCAGCAGGCACACGCGACGCTCTCCGCAGGTGACCAGATCCTTCACCCGGCCGCCCTGTTCCGGCGCCTCGTACAGCACGCTCGGCGTGCCGAGACCGCCCAGGTCGTAGGCGAGCAGCCGCAGACCGCGCTCGTTCTCCGCGACGTACAGCCGGTCGTCGCGGGCGGCCACCGGATCGTCGAGCCCGGCGACGTTGCCCCGGTCCTTGAGGATCCTCCCGCTGCGCATGTCGACGACCCGGACCGACCGGTCCGCGCCGACCTGGACGAGCCGGTCCGCCTTCCCGGCCCACGGGGCGAGCGGCGAGCCCTCGGCGTCGCCGGGCCCGTCCAGTGCCGCGCCGGTGCCGACCGGGACCACCTTCGTGCGCGCGTCGCCGTACTCGGTGCGCGGGTTGGGCCGTTCCCACCGCCGCCGGCCGTCGCTCAGCCGCAGCCCGACCAGGCGTTCGCCGGTGCGGTCCAGCCGGACGATCGTGTCCGGCCCGAGGTACAGGGTGTCGTCGCGGCCGACGTCGGTCCGCCAGCGCTGATCGCCGGAGTCCTCGTCGAGCACCGCGAGCACGCGGGGGGTGTCGCTTCCGGTGGCGTCGCCGAGGACGAGCAGCCCGTCGGGCAGCGCCCGGATCCCGGCCCATCGCTGCGCGGCCGCGTCGGTCCGCTTCTCCCAGACCGTCTTCCCGGTGGCCGCCTCGACAGCCGTCACGTCGAGATGGCCGTCGGGCAGCGAACGGACCAGGTAGGCGCGTTCCCCGAGCGTCGCGGTGAACATCTGGTCCGGCCGCGTGTCACCGGCGGCCACCGTCTTCACCAGCTCCGCGGTGTGGAAGTCCAGCGCCGGATGCCGGTCCCGGAACACCCAGAGCAGCACCGACGCCGCCACGGCGACTACCACGAGACCCGCGCCGAGCGCGATCCACCGGCCGCGCCGGGCTCGGCCGCCGCCGGGCCGGACACCGCCCGGAGCGGGGGAGAACGGCGTCCCGGGTACGCCGGGCTGCCAGCCGCCGGGCGGGGGCGCGGACGGTCCGGGTACGCCGTAGCCGGTGGGGTGGGGCGGAACCGGCCCGTGGGCGGCCGGCATGTGGTCGTACCTCGTGGGCTGTGGCGGAACCGGGGCCGGCGTGCCGTCGTACCTCGTGGCGGCTGTCTGCGGGGCGGGGCCGTCGGCGACCAGCGTGCCGTGCGGTCCGGCGGACGCCGCGTCCGGACCGCCGAGCGGCGAGGTCGGGTTCGGCCTCGTCGCACCGGCCGGGACCGTGGCGGCGTTCGCTGTGGCGGCGTCGGTCCCGCCCGCGGCCGGCGCGGGCCGTGTCGACTCGGGTTGCGTCGGCGTGGGTGGTGCCGGCGCGGCCTGGACCGGCGCGCCGGGACGGCCGGACCGCCGGGGCAACGGCAGGTCGGTGAGCGCGCCCTCGGCGACAGGCATCTCCGGCTGCTCCAGCACCGTCGGCGCGATGCCCAGCTCGGCGTGCAGCAGCCGGGCCACCAGCGGCACCCGGGTCGACCCGCCGACCAGGAACAGGCCGGAGAGCTGCTCGGGGCGCAGCCCGGCGGCGGCGGTCACCTCGCGGGTCTCCGTCACCGCCCGGGCCAGCAGCGGTGCGGCCAGGCGTTCGAAGTCCTCCCGGGACAGCGGCACCGCCGCCTCCACCCCCGGTACGGCCACCGGCGCGACCATCGCCCGGGACAGCATCTCCTTCGCGCCGCGCACGTTGTCCCACAACTGCTGGCGGTCCCGCCGCTCGGCGGTGGTCGACGGGTCGGTCAGCCGGGCCCACTCGCGCGGATGGGCCGGGCCGACCAGTTCGCCGAGCCGTCCGAGCAGGGCCGCGTCCAGGTCGAGGCCGCCGAGGTCGGGGATCCCGCCGGTGGCGACGAGCTGGAAGCCGGAGTCGCCCCACGGGTCGGCGCCCTCGTTGCGCAGCACCGCCACGTCGAGCGTGCCGCCGCCGAAGTCGAACACCGCCACCGCGCCGCCCACCGGCACCGGCCGGCGCAGCACCTGCGTGAAGTAGCGCGCCGCGGCCACCGGCTCCCGCAGCAGGCGGGTGCCGGGCGCGATCGGCCCGGCGAGGGTGTGCTCGGCCGCCGCCGGCCAGCCGGCGAGTTCCAGCGCGTCGTGCAGCACCTGACGGCGGGCCGGCGTCCAGGCCGCCGGGTGGGTGACCACCGCCGGGGGCAGCATCCCGACCGCCGCCACCGCCGCGTCCGCGACCGCGCGCAGCGTCGCCGCCAGCAGCTCCGCCGGCCGGTACCGCCCGCCCAGCTCCACCGTCTCCTCGTCGACCCGGCGCTTCGGGTTCGGCTCGTAGCGGGCCGGGTCGGCCTGGGCGAGGCGCTGCGCGTCCCGCCCGACGTGCAGGTGGCCGTCCGCGTCGGCGTACACGCCGGACGGCAGGATCGGGTGGCCGTCGACGAGGACCGGCCGGGTCCGCCCGTCCGGCCAGCGCAGCACCGCCACCGTGTTCGAGGTGCCGAGGTCCACGCCGAGGGCGAAACCGTCCTGCTGGCCTGCCATCCGCGGCTACCTCCACCACCCGACGAGGATGTCCGGCCCGCATCGTACGCAGGCCGCGCCGCCGCGCCGTTCACCCGGCCCGGGGGAATGGACTGGCCCGTCCGGCCCTGCGCCGCATACCGTCGCCGTCATGAGGGTGATCTCCGTCAACGTGGGCCGACCGCAACCGAACCCGTGGAAGGGGATCGGCGCCACCGGCATCGACAAGCGGCCCGTGGACGGCCGGGTCGCCGTCACCGCGCCCGGCCCCAAGGGCAACGGCGACGTCGGGCTCGCCGGTGACCGGGTCTACGACGTGGCCCACCACGGCGGCAGCGACCAGGCGGTCTACGCGTACGCCCGGGAGGATCTGGACCACTGGGAGGCCGAGCTGGGCCGTCCGCTCGCCGACGGTAGCTTCGGGGAGAACCTGACCACCACCGGGCTGGACGTCAACGGCGCGCTGATCGGCGAGCGGTGGCGGATCGGGCCGGACCTGGTGCTGGAGGTCTCCTGCCCGCGCATCCCCTGCGGCACGTTCCAGGGGTGGCTGGGCGAACGCGGCTGGATCAAGCGGTTCACCGAGGAGGTACGGCCCGGGGCGTACCTGCGGGTGATCACGCCGGGCAGCGTCGGCGCCGGAGACCCGGTCGAGGTCGTGCACCGGCCGGACCACGACGTGACTGTGGCGCTGGTGTTCCGGGCCACGACGCTGGAGACGGAGCTGCTGCCCCGGCTGCTGGTGGCCGACGCGCTCCCCGAGGAGGACATGGCGCGGATCCGCCGCCGCTTGACCTGAACCACACTTCAGGTCGGACGCTTCCCGGTGTGCTGAACTCCGTACTCGACGAGGCGTACGAGCGCGTACGCCACACCGGTCCCGAGCGCGACGGGTGGCTGTCCAACCACGTGCCGATGGCGGCGGAGGCGCTGGTGCGCCACGGCCACGCGCGGGCGGTGCACCGCTGGATCGACGCGTACTCCGACCGGCTGGAGGAACGCCCGCGCGGCATCGGGCGCATCGCTCCCGAGGAGTGGCGCGACCCGCTCGGCGACCCGGTGCGTACCGGCGACTGGCTCGACCTGTTCGACCGCGAGCTGGCCGGCGAGCCGTGGCGCGACGTGCTGGCCCGCTGGTGGCCGCGCCTGCTGCCGGGCATCGCCGCCGGGGCCACCCACGGCGTCATCCGGGTCGGTCACGCCGTGCGCGCGCTGCTCGACGCCGAGACCGCACCGCGTGTGACCGAGCTCGGCCAGGGGCTCGCCTACTGGGCCGCCCGCTGGCAGCCGCTCGCCCCGCCCGGCACCGGGCCGTACCCCGGAACCGACGCCCGGTCCGCGCTCGACGCCGTGCCCCGCGTACCCGATCAGCGGTTCGGCATCCGGTCCCGCCTGGCGCAGCTCGCCGACCTGGACCGGTGGCCGGCCGCCGCGGCCGCAGTGCCCGGCGACGCCGCCGCCGACGTGCCTGCCCGGCTCGCCGCTGTCGTCGACGCCGCGGTGCTCCGGCACGGCACGCACGGGTACGCCAGTCCGGTGATGCTCGTGCACGCCGCCACCGCGCCGAACGCCGTCCTGCGTACGCTGCCGGCCCTGCCGCCGGCGCTCTGGCAGCCGAGCCTGGCCGCCGCCTGGGCGGCGACCGCCGCCGTCACCGCCGCCTACGCCCCGGCCGGGGCCCGTGCCCTCCCGACGGCCGCCGGGCCGGAACTCGACGAGGTCATGGCGCGGGCGCTGGACACCGGGGACGCGCACGCGATCAAATTCGTCGACACCCTGAGCGACGCGTACGCCCGCAGCGGCGACCCGGCCCTGCTCGCCGTGGCCGACCGATCCGTCGCGCAGATCGCCGCAGACTGAACACGTGGAGGGCCGATGACACCCGACGACGAGGCGTTCCTGCGCCGCGCCGTGGAACTCGCCGACCGGGCCGGCGCGTCCGGCGAGCGGCCGTTCGCGTCGCTGCTCGTCGGCGCCGACGGCACCGTCCTGATCGAGGACCACAACACGGTGGTCTCCGACCGGGACGTCACCGCCCACCCGGAGCTGAAGCTGGCCCGCTGGGCCGCCCGGGAGCTCGCCCCCGAGGCGGCGGTCGCCACCACCATGTACACCAGTTGCCAGCCCTGCCCGATGTGCACCGTCGCGATCAACGCATCAGGCCTCGGCCGGGTCGTGTACGCGTTGTCCACCGAGCAGTTCGAGCAGGTCAAGCCTGCGACGCCCGCGCCGCGTCCGGTGCGGTACGACGGGCCGGCGCTGTTCGACGAGGCACGCCGGCCGATCGAGGACCACTACTAGGAAGCGCGTTCGCAGGCCGAGGATCCCGGCGACCGTCCTCGCGCGGGGCACCGGGGACGGCGTGCGACGCCTACGCTGTGCCGCACGGCGACAGGGGGGTGTCCCTATGGGTTTCGTCAAGCGGGGACGGGTGCCTGATCTCTCGGCCGTGGTTGGTAGGGGATCTTGTCGCGGAGCATGGCGAACAGGACGTCGCAGCGGCGTCGGGCGAGGCAGATGAGGGCGGCGTTGTGACGTTTGCCTTCGGCGCGTTTGCGCTCGTAGTAGGCGCGGCTGACCGGGTCTGCCAGAGACGCGAAGGCGGCGAGGAAGAAGGCGCGTTTGAGGTTCTTGTTGCCGCCTCGGGGTGGGTGTTCGCCGCGGATGCTGCTGCCGGAGCGTCGGGTGACGGGGGCCAGGCCTGCGTAGGCGGCGAGGTGGCCGGGGGTGGGGAAGGCGGTGCCGTCGCCGACTTCGAGCAGGATCCGGGCTGCGGTCCTGACGCCGATGCCGGGCATCGAGGTCAGGACCCCGGCAAGAGGGTGCGCATCAAGCATCCTCTCGACCTGAGTGGCGACCTGGTCGCGTTGTCTCAGGACGTCGCGGAGGCTGTCGGCGAGGCGGGGCAGGATCGTCTCCGCCGCTGTCGTGCCGGGGACGGTGACGGTCTGCTCGTCGAGAGCGGCCATGATCTGCTCGACGAGGCGGTCACCCATGCGGGGTGCGTGGACGGCGGCGATGGACAGGAGTTTGCGGCGGCCGGCCTTGCGCAGACCGACGGGTCCGCCGCAGCGGGACAGCAGTTCCAGGACCGCCTTGTGGTGGACCTTGGGGCCGAGGACTCGTTCCAGGGCGGGGTGGATCTGGGTGAGCAGTCCTCGGATGCGGTTGGACACGCGGTTGGCTTCGCCGGCGAGGTCGTCGTCGAAACCGACCAGGACTTCCAGCTCGGCCAGGGTCTCGTCGCCGGTGTCGACCCGCCGCAGCGTGTGCGGCAGGGTGCGGGCGGCATCAGCGATGACGTAAGCGTCGCGGGCGTCGGTCTTCGCTGTGCCGGGGTGCAGGTCGGCGATGCGGCGCATGGCCAGGCCGGGTAGGTAGGCCACCTGATGCCCGCAGGCCCGAGCCACCGCGACCGGCAGGGCGCCGATCGACGCCGGCTGGTCGACCACCACCAACAGCCGACCATGACGGGCGAGTTTGTCGAACAGCTGCCGCAGCCGGGCCTCGGTGTTCGGCAGCGCCGCGTCGTGCAGCCGCTTGCCGTCCGGAGCCAGCCCGACTGCGTGGTGATCACCTTTACCGACGTCCAAGCCGAGGTAGACGCCGTATTCGTCGTTCACCAGACCCGCCTCCACGCATCGCTTCGTGGCCTCGGCCGCTGGTCCAGGCGTCGGACTGCCGGCAGCCACGTTACGAAGAGACCTACCCCCACACGGGTGGCCGTGTCCCTATCAGCGGTCCACCGACGCCACCCGACCCGGCGACAACACCCCCCGGATCATCCGTACGACAGGGGCAGGAAGTCATACCGGGCCGGGCGACCGAGGGTCCCCGGCTGGGGACGATCAAAAAGGTAACGGGGGTGGTGGCCGGGATCTCCGGATGTTGACAAGTGTCGATCAAAGGGGTGAGCTGGGGCGATGCCTCGGGGAAAGGCTCGCTGACATCCGCCTGAACAGACGAATGCCCCCGGGCCGGCGAGGCGGCCCGGGGGCATCCGGGGTGAATCAGCGGACGAAGCGCGGCGGGCTCGCCGGGCTCTCGTTCGCGAGCCGGTCCAGCGCGGTCACGTAGTACGTGTACCGGGCGCCGTCTGCCGCCGTCGTGTCCACCCAGGACTGCACGGCGCCGTCGGTGGCCCGGACGGTGCCGACCAGGTGCGAGGCGTCCGCGAAGTCGCAGCGCCCGGCCAGGCCGTACCCGTCGAACCGGTAGATCGCGTACGACGCGGCGGTGCCGAGCGGGCCCTTGCCGTCGGCCGGCTGACGCCAGCTCAGGTGAACCCCGTCCGCCTCCCGCTGGGCCTTTGTGACCACCGGGAACAGCAGCGGCTTGCGCGGCAGGTGCGTCATGGTGGGCACCAGCGCCGGGCGGGAGTAGTGCTCGGCGGCGTAGATGTCGGTGGCGCCGAGCCGGTTCGCCCGCACCTGCACCGCGGAGAAGTGCACGTTGCCGAGCACCTCCGGATACGACCGGTTGAGCGTCAGGTGGTTCGACAGCTCCTGCGGGTTCATCCAGAACGACCCGTACGCCGGGTCGCCGCTCTTGTAGTCGGCCTGGCCGATGTAGAGCTGGACGCGCGTGCCGCGCACCTGCTCGGCCCACCACGGCACCAGCCGGGCGTAGTCGGCGGCCGGGTACTGGCCGATGTACCAGTAGAGCTGCGGCACGATGTAGTCGATCCACTCCTCCTTGACCCACTTGCGGGAGTCGGCGGAGATGATGTCGTACGACTGCGAGCCGGTGGTGTCCGAGCCGTTCGGGTCGGCCGACGCGTTGCGCCAGATGCCGAACGGGCTGACGCCGAACTTCACATACGGCTTGACCGCCTTGATCTTGGCGTTCATCTCCTGGATCAGCAGGTTGATGTTGTCCCGCCGCCAGTCGGCCTTGTCCGTGAAGCCCCTGTTGTACGCCGCGAACGTGGCGTCGTCGGGCACCTGGTGGGTGCCGCTCGGGTACGGGTAGAAGTAGTCGTCGAAGTGCACGCCGTCGATGTCGTACCGCTTGACCGCGTCCATCATCGCGGTCTGGACGAACTCGCGGACCTCGGGGATGCCGGGGTTGTAGTAGAGCCGGCTGCCGGCGACGCCTGCGGGCGGGTAGGCGAAGACCCAGCCGGGGTGCTGGCGGGCCGGGCTGTCCGGGGCCAGTTGCGACAGGTCGGCGCCGGCGCCGCCGGGGGCGGGCATCGAGACGCGGTACGGGTTGAACCAGGCGTGGAACTCCAGGTTGCGCTTGTGCGACTCGGCGACCAGGAAGGCCAGCGGATCCCAGCCGGGGTTCTTGCCGCGTACGCCGGTCAGGTACTCCGACCACGGCTCGTACGGCGAGGGCCAGAACGCGTCGGCGGTCGGGCGGACCTGGACCACGACGGCGTTGTGGTTGAGCTTCCGGGCCAGGTCGAGCCAGGCCAGGTATTCGGCCTTCTGCTTGGCCACCTGGTCCGGCGCGGTCCAGGAGTCCTTGCTGGGCCAGTCGATGTTCGTCACCGAGGCGATCCACATGGCCCGGAACTGGCGCTTGGGGGTGGCCGGGTCGGTGACGCAGTCGGTGGAGGGGGAAGTGGTCGTGCCGGTGTCGCCGGGGGCGGCCTGCGCCGGCGTGCCGGCGACCAGCGTGCCGAGCAGCGCCGCGGCCAGCGCGGCGGCTCCGAGCCGAGTTGCCTTCATGCGGTGCGGTCCCTTCGTCGGGTCCGGGGGGACGGTCGGCGGCGAGGCGTCACGGCAAGATTCGCCGCGCTGCCCATACCGCCGGTAGAAAACTTTCATCTATCCGTGTCCGGCGCAAGACCCTGACGGCCGATCGATGTCCGGCTACGTCCGATCGGCCGGATCGTGACGATCCCGATACCTGCGGTGCGGGATTGGAGCGGAAAACGGCTGGGTAGCTTGCCCGGTCACGGACCGCCACCGTGGCGGCCACACGGCGGGGGAGGTGATCAGATGTCGGTCCTGCGTACGAAGCCGATCCGGGACGTGCTCGCCCAGGGCGACGCCGACGGCGAGGACGGCAAGCCGGGGCTGCGGCGCCGGCTCGGCGCGGTCGACCTGATGGGCTTCGGCATCGGCATCGTGATCGGCACCGGCATCTTCACGCTCACCGGTGTCGAGGCGCGCAACAGCGCCGGGCCGGGCGTGGTGATCTCGTTCGGCATCGCCGGCCTGGTCGCGCTGCTGGCCGCGCTCTGCTACGCCGAACTCGCCAGCAGCGTGCCGACCGCCGGCAGCGCCTACACCTACGCGTACGCGACGATGGGCGAGATCGTCGCCTGGATCATCGGCTGGGACCTGCTGCTGGAGTTCGCGCTCGGTGCGGCGGTGGTGGCCCGCGGCTGGTCCGGCTACCTCGCCGACCTGTTCGGCCTGCCCAGCGCCTGGTTCGCCGAGGAGGGCAGCATCGTCAACCTGGGCGCGATCGGCATCGTGCTGGTGCTCGGCGTGGTCGCCATCGTCGGCATCCGCGAGTCGGCCCGGGTCACCAACCTGCTGGTGCTGGTCAAGGTGGCGATCTGTGCCTTCGTCATCATCGCCGGGCTGTTCTTCGTCAAGGCGGCCAACCTCAGCCCGTTCATCCCGTCCGCCGAGCCGGCCGGGGCCGGGGACGACGGCGTCAAGCAACCCGTCACCCAGGCCATCTTCGGGCTGGAACCCTCCGTCTTCGGCTTCGTCGGAGTGCTCACCGCCGCCGCAGTGGTGTTCTTCGCGTACACCGGGTTCGAGGCCGTGGCGAACCTGGGTGAGGAGACCCGCAAGCCCAAGCGGGACCTGCCGCTGGGTCTGCTCGGCACGCTGCTCATCTCCACGGTGCTCTACATCGGCGTCTCGCTGGTCGTGGTCGGAATGGTCAAGTACACCGAGATCGACGAGGGCGCGCCGATCGCGTCCGCGTTCCGGGCGGTCGGCGCCGGCTGGGCCGCGGTGCTCGTCTCCATCGCCGCCGTCGCCGGGCTCACCAGCGTGATCCTGGTCGACCTGGTGGCGATGGGCCGGATCGGCTTCGCCATCGCCCGCGACGGGCTCATCCCGCCCGCCATCGCGAAGGTGCACCCGCGCTGGGGCACCCCGTACCGGATCGCCGGGATCATGACGGTCGCGGTGGCGCTGCTCGCCGGTTTCCTGCCGCTGTCGGCGCTGGCCGACCTGGTCAGCATCGGCGCGCTCTGCGCGTTCACGCTGGTCGCGATCGCGGTGCCGATCCTGCGCAAGCGCCGTCCCGACCTGGAGCGGCCGTTCAAGGTGCCGTTCTCGCCGGTGCTGCCGATCGTCACCGCCGTGGCGTGCCTCTACCTGAGCCTGAACCTGTCGGTGGAGACCTGGCTGCGGTTCCTCGCCTGGATGCTGATCGGCGCGGTCATCTACTTCGGGTACGGGCACCGCAAGAACCGGCTCGCCCGTCGCGAGCACTCGGACACCCCCGAGCCCGCCCCCACCCCCTGAGGCGGACCCTCCGAAGGAAGGGCCCCTTCTTAACGCCAGGCGTTAAGTGAGCGTTTGAGAAGCCGGTTCAGGTGCTGGTTGCCTGGGCCGGTTTCGTGTTGCGGGCCAGGCGGGTGACCATGACGTGGATCATGGCCCAGGTGACGAAGGCGGCGTGGCTGGCGGGTAGGT
>NZ_JANCLW010000001.1:5332072-5370473 GCF_033433935.1 Micromonospora sp. BRA006-A | reverse complement strand
GCCGACGGCGGGGACTTCGGTGCCGGGGGCGAACCAGTCGTGCCATTTCGCGGATGCGGCGAAGGATGTGCCGGTGGACAGGGCGACGTGGACGTCGGCGGTGGTGCCGTGGGTGAACACGATCGCGTCGTCGCGTCCGTCGCCGTTGACGTCTCCGGTCAGGGGGGTCTCTCCGGACAGGGCGAACCAGTCGTGCCACTTCACCGACGTCCCCGCGAACGACGAACCCGTCGACGTGGCCACATACGCGTCGGCCAGCGCACCGTGGGTGAACGCGACCACGTCATCCCGGCCGTCACCGGTGAAATCCGTCGGCGAACCACCGAAATAGCGGGGCGCGGGCGGCGGCGGCGTGCCGCAGTTGTCGCTGACCAGGAACCGCTGGTTGTATTGGCCGGGATACGGCGCGAGCGAGACGCCGTTGATCGAGATGACCTGGCCGACACCGTTGTAGAGCTGCTCGTAGTGCACGTGTGCGCCGGAGGAGTTGCCGGTGCTGCCGGTGATCCCGATCTGCTGGCCCTGCTGCACGTAGGCGCCGTCGGGCACCGAGTAGGCGCTGAGGTGGAAATAGTAGGTGGTCCATCCGCCGCCGTGGTCGATGACGATGTAGTTGCCGGCGCCGCTGGGCTGCGAGTAGCGCCGGGCCACTCCGGCGGCGGACGCCATCTGGGGCGTACCGCCTGTGACACCGCCGTCGGCGCGGACGAAGTCCAGCGCCTGCCGCACCTCGGCGTTGTGGTGGCTGTACGTCCACCGCTGCCCGCAGGGGAACGGTGCCTTGAAGTTGGGCGCGGCGAGTGCCGGTGACGGGGTGACCGTCACCGCGGTGAGGATGGCCGCGGCCAGGGTGAGCAGCGCGACGAGGGCCCGCCGGACGGGACGCGTCGGGAATCTGGGCATGCGGTGACTCCTCGTCGGAAGAGGGATGCACTGTCGGAGCGGCGCGTGGGCGCGTCGGGCCAGGGGCCGGTGTCGCCGATGGGCGGGCCCTGACAGTTCGCGTCGGAGAAGGGGCGGCTGGCGCCCCGATCGGCGGGACGGTGGCGCTGAGGAGAAGTGAAACCGCAGACTTCGGAGCCTGTCAATACCCGCCGGGGTGGTGAGTGTTGCCGGAAAACTTCCTTCAGCGTCGCTTCCGCCCGGCCTGGCTGCGCGGCGTGCGGGCCGACCCGCCGCGAAGATTGCTGCCCTGGAGGGAAAGCCGGGCGCAAAGTATTGACAACCGTGGAAGTCTCGAAGTTAACTCGCCAGCAATCGATTTCTCATGCTCCTACGGCCGCTCGGAAGGGACACCGATGAGGCTTCGCATCGGCCGTTGGGCCGGCGCCGCAGCAGCCGCGCTGCTGGCCGTTGCCGTGCCCGCGACCTCGTCCGCCGCCGCGCCGGCCGCCACGTCGGCGCCCGCTCCCGCTCTCGCCGTCGCCGACGACAAGGGCCCGATCGGCTGGGACGCCTACCGCCGGCTCGACCGCCTGCCGGAACTGGCCGCCGGCACCCGTACCCACCAGTTCTCCAGCTTCGGCCGCGACGGCTCCAACGACGACGGCTTCGTCGGCACCTGGTCGTGTCTGCGTCGGAGCGGGGGATGTGTGATCGCCGAGGCGCACGGTCCGGGCGAGGTGCAGTCGATCTGGTTCACCCGCGACGACGGCAACGTCCGCGCCACCGGCTGGATCCGCGTCGAACTCGACGGCGTCGTGGTCGTCCAGGCCGACCTCCAGGATCTGGTGGACGGGCAGCTCGGCAGCCCGTTCGTCGCGCCGCTCGTGAGCAACGCCGACCAGACGTCCGGCGGCGTCACCGTCAAGGTGCCCATGCCCTACCGGGAGTCCATGCGGATCACCACCCAGAACAACCCGCTGTTCCACCACGTCACCTACCGGACCTTCACCGACGCGGCAGGGGTGCCCCGGTTCGATCCGGCCGACCCGGCCACCGACGTGGTCACGCTGCTGCGCGCCGCCGGCACCCGCGACCCGAAGCCCGCACAGGCCGGCGCCTCCACCACGCGCGTCACCGTCACCGCCCCGGCGCAGGGGCAGGTGTCACTGGCCGCCCTGACCGGGCCACGCGCGATCACCGCGCTGCGGCTGCGCGTACCGGACGCCGCGGCCGGGGCGCCGACGCTCAACGGGCTGCGGCTGCGGATGACGTTCGACGGACGTACGACAGTGGACAGCCCGGTCGGCGAGTTCTTCGGCGCCGGGCTGGGCGAGCGCACCGTACGGTCGCTGATGTTCGCCATGGACTCCGCGCCGGGCGGCTGGTACAGCACATGGTGGCCGATGCCGTTCCGCACCGCCGCCGCCGTGACGCTCGTCAACACGACGGGCACCGCAGTCGGCGGCATCGAGGTCGAGGTGACGTCGGCGCCCGGCGCCGAGTGGACGTCCCGGCTCGCCGCCGACGGCAGCGCCGGTTACTTCACCACCCAGTCACGCCGCGCTGAGGCGGTCGGCGGCGCGGACTGGATCATCGCCGACCAGTCCGGCCGGGGCCGGTTCGTCGGCGTCTCGCAGACCATGCGGGGCCACATCATCGGCGGCAATACCCGCAACTACCTGGAGGGCGACGAGCGGGTGCACGTGGACGGCTCGCCCACGCCGCAGATCTACGGCACCGGCACCGAGGACTTCTACGAGTCGGGCTGGTACTTCAACCGCGGCGAGTACAGCGATGTCTTCACCGGCAACACCGCGCACCTGGTCCGCGGCGGCGGATGCGCCGACGAGTGCGACGCCGCCTACCGGCTGATGATCGGCGACGCGGTGGCGTACGGCACCGCGCTGCGCTTCGGCATCGAGCACGGACCGGCCAACGACATGCCCGCCGAGTACGCCTCGACCGCGTTCCTCTACACCCAGCGCACCGTGACCACGCGCCGGACCGACACCGTCGTCACCGGCGACGCCGCCAGCCGCGCCGCGCACGCGTACACCGACTCCGCGGCGACCCAGACCGCGCTCACCGCCGCCTTCGAGGGCGACGACGACAACGTCCCGCAGACCGGCCAGGTCCGTGCCACCACCGCCACGGTCCGCTTCCGGCTGGCGATCGACCCGGCCAACCAGGGGGTACGGCTGCGCCGCCACGGTGACCAGGCCGGTGGCTACCAGCAGGCGGCCGTGTCGGTGGACGGCACACCGGCCGGGGTGTGGCTCCAGCCGCTGGGCAACGACAGGCAGCGCTGGCTGGCCGACGAGTTCGTACTGCCCGCGGCGCTGACGGCGGGCCGGTCGGCGGTGACCGTCCAGCTCACCCCGGCGAGCGGCGCGCCGGCCTGGACCGCCGCCCGATACCTGGCCGACAGCATGATCGCGCCGTTCACCGACACTGTCGCCCCGGCCCCGGTCGCCGGTCTCGCCCTGGCCGGCGGGCGCGTGCACGCGCTGGGCCTGACCTGGTCCCCCTCCGCCGACGACGTCGGCGTGGTCTCCTACCGCGTCTACGCGTCCCGGAACCCGGGGGTGGCGATCACCGCCGCCAACCTGGTCGGCACCACACGTGCCACCATGTTCCGGCACGGTCCGCTGCCGGCCGCGCAGACCCGCTACTACCGGGTCGTTGCCGTCGACGGGTCGGGCAACGCCGCCGCGCCCTCGGCCGAGGTGTCGGCCACCACCCGTACCCGCAACACCAGCGACGCCAACGGCGACCGCCGCGACGACGCCGTCGACTTCACCCGCGGCGCCACCGCCGACGTGTTCACGTCGCTCTCCGACGGCACCCGGTTCGTGCCGGACAGCCGGCCCTGGAACGACTTCTTCGCGGTCGGCGCGGAGGTGCCGCTCACCGGCGACGTCAACGGCGATGGCCGCGCCGACGTCATCACGTTCACCCGTGGCGACAGCGCCGACGTCTACGTCGGGCTCTCCACCGGCTCCGGCTACTCCGCGGGCGTCAAGTGGCACGACTTCTTCGCCGTCGGCGCCGAGATCCCGGCGGTCGGCGACGTCAACGGCGACGGCCGCGCCGACATCATCACCTTCACCCGCGGCGCCGCCGCCGACGTCTACGTGGCGCTCTCCACCGGCTCCGGCTTCGGACCCGGCGTCAAGTGGCACGACCACTTCGCGCTCGGCGACGAGTTCCCGGCGGTGGGCGACGTGGACGGGGACGGGCGGGACGACATCGTGACGTTCACCAGGGGTACGACCGGCGACGTGTTCGTGTCGCTGTCCGACGGCACCCGCTTCGTGGAGGACGGCTGGAAGTGGCACGACAGCTTCGCCGCCGGCGACGAGCTGCCGGCGGTGGGCGACGTGGACGGGGACGGGCGGGACGACATCGTGACGTTCACCAGGGGTACGACCGGCGACGTGTTCGTGTCGCTCTCCGACGGGGGCCGCTTCGTGCAGAGCTCCTGGAAGTGGCACGACCACTTCGCCTTCGGCGACGAGCTGCCCGGGGTGGGGGACTTCAACGGCGACGGCCGGGCCGACGTGGTCGCGTTCACCAGGGGCCTGACCGCCGACGTGTTCGTCTCGCTCTCCACCGGCGGTGGATTCGGGCCACTGGGCAACCGCTGGCACGACCGGTTCGCCCCCGGCACCGACCTGCCCCGCCCGAGCGTGTCGTGATGCGCGCCCGGCGTGCCCTCGCGGCGCTCCTGCTCGGGGTGGCCCTGGTGGCGGTCCCGGCCGGACCGGCAGCGGCCGACGACCCGGTCCGGTTCGAGGCCGAGTCGCTCGCCGTCGTCTCCGCCACCGCGCCGGTCGGCGCGCAGACCGACTGCTGCGGGGTGAGCTGGTCCGGCGGACGGCAACTGTGGTTCCGGGGCGCCCGCGCCGGTGACGCGGTGACGCTCACGCTGCCGTCGGTGCCGGCCGGGCAGTACGACCTCGGCGCGGTCCTCACCCGGGCCGGCGACTACGGCACGCTGCGCTTCGCCGTCGACGGGGTGGCGGTCGGCCAGCTCTTCGACGGGTACGCGGGCGCGGTGCAGCGCACCGGGGCGGTGCCGCTGGGCTCGGTGTCGCTGACGGCCGGCACCCACCGCCTCACCGTCACGGTGACCGGCCGGTCCGCGTCCTCCACCGGCTTCTTCGCCGGGCTGGACACGGTGACGCTGCGTCGCGTCGGCCCGCTCGCGGCGGTCACCACCACGCCGTACGAGACGCTCGGTGAGACACCGGCGCGGGGCGCGTCCACACGCGTCTACGATCCGAGCGCCGGGGAGTCGACGACCTGGTACTACAACGACCACACGCTGGTGCGGCACGAGCAGACCGGCGTGTGGCACCTGTTCGGCATCACCCACGCCGAACCCGGTGCGCCGCAGGACGAGAAGGTCTTCGGGCACGCCACCGCGCCCACCCCGACCGGCCCGTGGACGAAACGGCCGGTGGCGCTGGCCGCCGACCCCGGGGCCGGGGAGCAGTGGATCTGGGCCCCGCACGTCGTCCACCACAACGGCGTCTACCACATGTTCTACGCGGCCGGGAACCCGGACTACGCCCGGTACCGCATGCACCTGGCCACCTCGACCGACCTGTTCACCTGGACCCGAAGCTCCGCCAACCCGCTGTTCATCGACGGGTGGGAGGGCCGCGACCCGATGGTGACCCGGGTCGGCGACCGCTGGGTCATGTACTACACGGCCACGTCGAGCCCGTCCGGCGGCAACCATGTCGTGGCGTACCGGACCAGCACCGACCTGCGCTCGTGGAGCGGCCGCGCGATCGCGTACACCTCGCCGCACACCGGCCGGGCGGGCGGGCAGACGGAGTCGCCGTTCGTGGTGCGCCGGGGGGAGTGGTGGTACCTGTTCGTCTGCTGCGACGGCACCGACTACGGCGCCGCGTACCGGCGCACGGCCGTCTACCGCAGCCGCGACCCGCTGCGCTTCGACGGCGCGGAGAAGGTGACGGTGCTGGACGCGCACGCCGCCGAGGTCGTGGTGGACGGCTCGAACTGGTACCTGACCCACGCCGGCTGGGGTCAGGGCGGGCTCTGGCTGGCGCCGCTGACCTGGTCGACCGGCGTGGTGGCGCGCGGCTGGACGGTGACCACCGGTTTCCTGCGCGCCGACGTGCGCACCTGGCCCAGCGCCCGGATCGCCGAGCTGGCCGTCGACCCGGCCGGGGCCGGCAATCACCGTCCCGCGCTCGACTCGTCGCACCGGGGCACCGGGCCGTACCTCGCCGTCGGCCGGTTCGACGTGACCGACCGGGCCGGGGCGCCGGCCCGGGTCGACGTGTCCGCCGACGGCTCCCGGATCAACCTGGTCGGCATCCCGTTCGGCGACGAGCCGGTCACCGCCGACTGGCTGCTCACCGTGACGCCCCGGTGGACCGGCCCCGGGTTGCAGAGCGACGTCACCTGGTCGGTGAACGGGTGGCCGACCGCCGCGGTGTGGGAGGTGGCGTTCAACATCGACGGCGCGTCGCCGCTGGTCGGCGACCCGGCGGTGGAGGCGCGGCCGACAGGTGACGTCACCGGCATGCCCCGCTGGACGATGAGCACCGGCGACGGGCTCTCGGTGGTCGCGGCGCACCGGTGGGGGTCGGCCTGGCGCGGCGACAACACCTGGTACGACGCCGGCCACGCGATGGCGGCCTGGCAGCCGCTGTGGCGCTCCGGCGGCCTGTCCTGGGCGCCGGGCCAGTACGCGGGCGGCACCTGGCGTCTGACCGCGAGCGGGGTCCGGCGGGACGTGCAGTTCGCCGACGCCGCGCACACCGCGATCAACGCGATCCCGTGACCGGCGTGGACACCCGCGACGCGCCCGGCCCTAGCGGCCGGGTGGTGGTCGCGGCAACCGGAGTGGCCAAGCGGTTCGGCGGCGTGACGGCCCTCGACGGCGTCGACTTCGACGTACGGGGGGGCGAGGTGCACGCGCTGCTGGGCGAGAACGGCGCGGGCAAGTCCACCCTGATCAACATCCTCTCCGGCGTGATCACCGACTACGACGGAGAAGTCGCAGTCGACGGGACGCCGGTACAGTTCACCGGCCCGGCCGCCGCCCAGGCCGCCGGGATCGCGACCATCCACCAGGAACTCGACCTGGTGCCCGCCCTCTCGGTGGCCGACAACCTCGTGCTCGGGCGGGAGCCCCGGACCCGGCTGCGCACAGTCGACCGGCGGGCCGCGGGCCGCACCGCGCGCGAGCACCTGGACCGGCTCGGCGCAGACATCGACCCGCGCCGCCCGGTGGGCTCGCTGCGCGTCGGCGAGCAGCAACTCGTCGAGATCGCCAAGGCGCTCGCCCTGGACGCCCGCGTACTCGTCATGGACGAGCCGACGGCCGCGCTCGCCGACGGGGATGTACGGCGGCTGTTCACCACAATCGGCGGCCTGCGCCGCCGGGGCGTCGGCGTCGTCTACATCTCCCACCGGATGGAGGAGATCGAGGTCGTCGCGGACCGCGCGACGGTGCTGCGCAACGGTTCCGTCGCCGGTGTCGTACCGGCCGGCCGGATGGACCGGCGGCGGATCGTGGCGATGATGGTCGGCGGCCGGGCCGCGTCGCTGTTCGAGCCCGCCCCGGCGGAAACGGCCGGCGCTCCCGGCCCGCCGCCCGGATCCGCCGGCGGCGGCCCGCTGCTGCGTGTCACCGACCTGGCCGTGCGGCCCCGGACGCCCCGGCTCGGCCGCTGCGAGCCGGACGGCGTCAGCCTGACCGTGCGGGCCGGCGAGATCGTCGGCCTGGCCGGGCTGATGGGCGCGGGACGTACCGAACTGCTGGAGACCCTGTTCGGCGCCGGGTCCGCGGGTCGCCGCACCGGCGCGGTGCTGCTGGCCGGCCGCCCGTACGCGCCGCGCCGCCCCCGCGCGGCACTGCGGGCCGGCGTCGGCTTCGTCCCGGAGGACCGGCGCCGCTCCGCGCTCGTCCTGGACCACCCGGTCGGCCGGAGCATCGTGCTGGCCGCCCTGTCCAGGCTGACCACGGCCGGGATCGTCAGCCGACGCCGGGAACGGGCGGCCGTCGCGCGGTCGGTCACCGACCTGGCGATCAAGACGGCGTCGGCGGCCACGCCGGTCGGCGCGCTCTCCGGTGGCAACCAGCAGAAGGTGGTCTTCGCCCGGCACCTGCTCACCGAGCCGCGGCTGCTCCTGCTGGACGAGCCGACCCGCGGCGTCGACATCGGGGCGAAGGCGGAGATCTACCGGCTGCTGCGCCGGCTCGCCGGCGACGGCATGGGCATCCTGCTCGCCTCCTCGGAACTGCCCGAGCTGCTCGGCGTCTGCGACCGGGTGGTGGTGCTGCGCCGTGGCCGGGCCGTGGCCGACCTCGCCACCGGCGGCTGCACCGGCGAGGACATCCTCGCGGCGGCGATGGGCGGCCCGGCCGCCGGAAGGGACGACCGATGACCGACACCCAAGTGCCGCCGCCCGAGCCGGCCGTGACCGGGGCGCCGCCCGCCGCCGGTACGGCCGGACTGCGCGGCGCGACGGCCCACTGGCTGCGTCGGCCGCGCAGCCGCCGGGAACTCGCCGACCGGCTCTTCGCGGTGCAGAGTCTCTTCGCGCTGCTCGTGATCTTCGTCGTGGCGATCCTCGCCTCACCGCGCCGCGACGGCGAGATCCTCTTCCTCACCGCCGGCAACCTGGGGAACATCGTCCGCGCGGTGTCGGAGATCGGCATCATCGCGATCGGGATGACGTTCGTCGTCCTGCTGGGCGGCATCGACCTGTCGGTCGGGGCGATCCTCGGCCTGTCGGCCGTCGGCACCGCGACGCTCATGGTCGACTCCGGACTCGGCATCCTGCCCGCCGTCGCCGCCGTGCTCGCGATCGGCGTGCTGTTCGGCGCGCTCCAGGGGTACGCCGTGGCCCGCCTCGGCATCCAGTCGTTCATCGTGACACTGGCCGGTCTCCAGGTCGCCCGGGGCATCGCCCGGATCTGGTCCGGCGGCCTCGGCATCCCGATCGCCTACGGCGACGGACCCCAGGAGGCGCCGCCCGCCTTCGAACTGCTGAACGGCTCGATAAACGGCGTGCTCCCGGTGCCGGCGGTGCTGTTCGTCCTGATCGGGGTGGCCGCTGTGGTGGTGCTGCGGACGACGGCGTTCGCCCGGCACGTCTGCGCGATCGGCGGCAACGAGAAGGCGGCCCGGCTCTCCGGTGTGCCGGTGACGCGGGTCAAGGTCGCCGTGTTCGCCGTCGCCGGCCTCCTGGCGGCGGTGGCCGGAGTGGTGCACGCGGGACAGCTCAACCAGGGCAGCCCGAACGACGGCGCCGGATACGAGCTGGACGCGATCGCCGCTGTCGTCATCGGCGGCACCAGCCTGGCCGGCGGCTCCGGCTCGATGGGCGGCACCCTGGCCGGCGCGCTGCTGCTCGGCATCCTCAACAACATCCTCGCGCTCAACAACATCGACGCCAACGTCCAGCTGCTGATCAAAGGACTGGTGATCGTGCTCGCGGCGGCGCTGCAGAAGCTGCGCCGCGGCATCGCCTGACCGAACCGACTCCGAGGAGCCACCCGATGGACAAGCGAACCACACTGCTCGCGCTGCTGGTCACCGGCGCGCTGGCGATCACGACGGGGTGCAGCGTCGAGAAGCCGTCCGACGACGCCGGGCGGGCCCGCGCCTGCGGCGCCGGCAAGGACTTCCTGATCGGCATGTCCCAGGCCAACAACGCCGAGCCGTACCGGCAGGTGATGAACAACGACGTGCAGACGGCGGCGAAGTCGGTGCCCGGCTTCCGCGTCGTGGTCTCCGACGCCGCCCAGGACAACAGCAAGCAGGTCGCCGACGTGGAGAACTTCCTCACCCAGAAGATCAACCTGCTGATCATCTCGCCGAACGAGGCCAAGCCGCTCACCGCTGTGGTGAAGAAGGCGTACGACCAGGGCGTGCCGGTGATCGTGCTGGACCGCAAGGTCGAGGGGGAGGCGTACACCGCGTTCATCGGTGGCGACAACGTGGCGATCGGCAAGGCGGCCGGCGAGTTCTACGCCACGACGCTGCTGCCCGACGGCGGCAAGGTGATCGAGATCGCCGGGCTGCCCGGCTCGACCCCCGCCGCCGAGCGCGCGCAGGGCTTCCGCGACGGCATCGCCGCCAACCCGAAGATCCAGATCGTCGCCTCCCAGCCCGGCGACTGGCTGCGGGAGAAGGGACAGTCGGTGGCGGACGCGCTGATCAAGGCCCACCCGGACGTGTCCGCGATCTACGCGCACAACGACCCGATGGCCGAGGGCGCCTACCTCGCCGCGAAGTCGGCGGGCAAGGCGCAGCGGATCAAGTTCACCGGCATCGACGCGCTGCCGGTGCCCTCCGGCGGGATCAAGGCCGTCGAGCAGGGCCGCCTCGCCGCCACGTTCCAGTACGCCACCGGCGGCCGGGAGGCGGTCGAGCTGGCCCGGAAGATCCTCGTCGACTGCGCCGAGGACGTCCCGCGTACCACCACGCTGGGCACCATGCGGATCACCAGGGAGAACGCCGCCGAGGCGTACGCGAAGCTCGGCGGCCTCTGAGCGCGGGGGCCGGGATGCGCAGCGCGAGCGTGCGGCGGGCGGCGCCGGTGGTGCTCGGCGTGGACATTGGCACGTCGAGCAGCAAGGGGGTTCTCGTCGACCCCGACGGGCGGTTGGTCCGGGCCCGGGTCCTGGAGCACCGGGTCGACCGGCCCGGCCCTGGCCGGGCCGAGATGGACGGCCGGATCTGGTGGCGGGAGTTCGTCGCCCTCAGCCGGGATCTGCTGGCTCCGGGTGACGTCCGGGTGTGCGCGGTCGGGGTGAGCGGCATGGGTCCGTGCGTGCTGCTCACCGACGCCGGCGGCACTCCACTGCGCCCGGCCGTCCTCTACGGCGTGGATACCCGCGCCGGGGAGCAGATCGAGCGGATGAACGAGCGGTTCGGCGCCGACGAGATCATCCAGCGGTGCGGGTCGGTGCTGTCCAGCCAGGCGGCGGGCCCGAAGATCGCGTGGGTGGCCGACACCGAACCGGAACTGTTCGCCCGTGCCCGCCGGCTGTTCATGCCCAGTTCGTGGCTGGCCTACCGGCTCACCGGTCGCTACCTGCTCGATCACCACTCGGCAAGCCAGTGCACGCCGTTCTACGACACCGAGGCCCAGGACTGGTACCGGCCGTGGATCGACCCGTTCGCACCCGGACTGGAGCTTCCGCCACTGTGCTGGCCCGGCGACGTGGCCGGTGAGGTGACGGCCGGGGCCGCCGCCGAGACCGGCCTGCCGGAGGGCGTTCCGGTGGTGGCGGGCACGATTGACGCCTGGTCGGAGGCGTTGAGCGTGGGTGCGCAGGGCGTGGGCGACCTGATGCTCATGTACGGCACCACCATGTTCCTCGTGCACACCGTGCCGCACCGGCTGACCAGCCCGTCGCTGTGGGGCACCGTCGGCGCGCTGCCGGGCACCCGCAACCTGGCCGGCGGGATGGCGACCTCCGGCGCGATCACCGGCTGGCTACGCGACCTGGTGGCGGGCACCGACCACACCGAGCTGCTCCGCCTCGCCGAACGCTCCGGCGCCGGTGCCCGCGGGTTGCTGATGCTGCCGTTCTTCGCCGGGGAACGCACGCCGATCCTCGATCCCCGGGCCCGCGGCCTGATCGCCGGTCTCACCCTCTCGCACGGCCCCGGCGACATCTACCGGGCGGCGCTGGAGGCGACCGGGCTGGCGGTACGGCACAACATCGAGACGATCGAGGCGGCTGGCGGCGACATCCGCCGGATCGTCGCGGTCGGCGGCGGCACCCGGGGCGGGCTCTGGACCCAGATCGTCTCCGACATCACCGGCCGGGAACAGCAGATCCCGGCGCAGACCATCGGCGCCAGCTACGGCGGCGCCTTCCTGGCCGCCCGGACCGTGATGGACGTCTCGATCGAGACGTGGAACCCGATCGCCGGGGTGCGGCGGCCACGACCCGAACCCGCCGCCGACTACGACGAGCTGTACCGGCTCTACCGCGAGCTGTACGCCGGTAGCCGATCTGTGGTTCACGCCCTTGCGGCCCGGCAGGAACGCCTGCCGGACGCGTTCCGCTCCACCCACCGTCCGCCCGCCGAGGGAGCTGCCCCGTGACCCGTTACACACTGCCCGTGCCGGTCGAGCGCCCGGCCGCCCCGCCCCGCACCGTCTACACAGTCGCCAGCGGTGACCTGCGGCTGAGCGCGAACGTCACCTGCTGGCCCACCCAGCGGCAGCTCGAAGCCGACCTCACCGCCGCGGTCACCGCGCTCGGCTGGCACGTCCGGCGCGGTCACGACGTCGACCCGGGCAAAGGACACGGCTTCATCGACAGCCAGCGCGCCGGGATCGAGGTCTTCCGGAGCATCCCGGCCGACGTGCCGCTCGTCGTGGTGGAGGCGGTCTGGCAGTACAGCCACCACGTGCTGGCCGGGCTGCGCGCCCACCGCGGGCCGATCCTGCTGGTGGCGAACTGGAGCGGCGAGTACCCCGGCCTGGTGGGCCTGCTCAACCTCGCCGGCAGCCTCACCAAGGCGGGCGTGCGGTACTCGACGCTGTGGAGCGAGGACTTCACCGACGAGTGGGCGCGCGACGGCCTGAAGAAGTGGCTGGAGACCGGCCGGGTGACGCACGACGAGAGCCACGTACGCCCGCTGCCTGTGCTGCGGCCGGACGAGGAGGTCGAACTCGGCGTGGCGCTGGCCCGGCAGCTCGTCTCCGAGCGGGCCGTCATCGGCGTCTTCGACGAGGGCTGCATGGGCATGTACAACGCCATCATCGACGACGAGCTGCTCAACCCGCTCGGCGTCTTCAAGGAACGCCTGTCGCAGAGCGCGCTGGTGGCGGAGATGGCGCGGGTGCGCGACACCGAGGCGCGGGCGGTGCTGGCCTGGCTGGAGGCGGCCGGGATGACGTTCCACACCGGCACCGACGAGGCCACCGAGCTGACGTACGCCCAACTGCTCAGCCAGTGCCGCATGTACGTCGCCGCGCTGCGCATCGCCGACGACTTCGGCCTGGACGCCGTCGGGATCCAGTACCAGCAGGGGCTCAAGGACACCGTGCCGGCCAGCGACCTGGCCGAGGGGCTGCTGAACAACATCGAACGCCCCCCGGTGACCAGCCGGGACGGCTCCCGGGAGCTGTACCCGGGCGTCGCGCTGCCGCACTTCAACGAGGTCGACGAGGGCGTCGCCGTGGACTCGCTGGTCACCAACCGGATCTGGACCGCGATGGGCCTGGACCCGGCGACGACGCTGCACGACATCCGCTGGGGGCAGCAGTACGGCGAGCACTTCGTCTGGGTCTTCGAGATCTCCGGTGCGGTGCCCGCGTCGCACAACGGCGGCTACGACAGGTCATACAGCATGCGTCAGCCGCCGATGTACTTCCCGCTCGGCGGCGGCACGCTCAGCGGCGTGTCGAAGCCGGGGGAGATCGTCTGGTCGCGCGTGTTCGTGATGGACGGCGGCCTGCACGTCGACCTCGGGCGCGGCACGGTGGTGGCGCTGCCCGAGGCGGAGACCCGGCGGCGGCTGGACGCCACCACACCGCAATGGCCGATCATGCACGCCGTGTTGCACGGCGTGGGCCGCGACCAGTTGATGGCCCGGCACAAGGCCAACCACGTCAACGTGGTCTACGCGCCAGACGCCGGCACCGCCGACCGCGCGCTACGGGTCAAGGCCGCCCTCTTCGCCGAGCTGGGCGTACGGGTGCACCTGTGCGGGGACGTCACGATCTGAGCGAGCCGGCGGCAGTGCCGCGCGACCGGGCACGGCCCACCGCGTGGCCCTGCCGGCCGGCCGACGGTGCCGAGCTGTCGCGTACCCGCAGCTCGGTGTGGAGCACCACTGTCGAGGGTGCCTTGGCCGGGTCGGCAATCCGCTCGACCAGCAGCGTGGCCGCGGTGCGCCCCAGGTCGTAGGTGGGCTGCGCGACGGTGCTCAGCGAGGGCCGGACCAGGTGCGCCCAGGGGATGTCGTCGAACCCGACGATGCCGAACGGGTCGGGCACGCCGATGCCGTTGTCCACGAGGCACTCGAGGGCGCCCACGGTCATCAGGTTGTTCGCCGCGAACACCGCGTCCGGCGGCTCGGCGGTCTCCAGCAGGGAGGCCATCGCGCGGTAGCCGCCCTCCTCGCGGAAGTCCGCGTACCGGATCAGGTCCTCGGTGGTCTGGCGTCCGCTCGCCTTCAGCGCCCGCTGGTAGCCCCGCAGCCGCTGCATGGCGGTGGAGATCCGGCGTGGGCCGGTGATGCAGGCGATCCGCCGGTAGCCGCTGCCCACCAGATGGGCGGTCGCCTGCTCGGCGCCGTGGGTGTTGTCCACCAGCACGGTGTCCACCTCGACGCCGCGTGGTTGCCTGTCGATCGCCACGACCGGGATGCGGGCCTGCACCAGGCGGCTGATCAGGGCCGGCCGCCCGGACGAGGAGATGATCACCCCGGCCATCCGCTCGGCCAGGGCCGCCGCCACGTAGCGGGCCTCCTTCTCCGGATCCTCGTCGCCGTTGCAGAGCACGACCGAGAAGCCGGCCTCCTGCGCGACGTCCTCGACACCGCGCACCATCGAGGTGAAGAACGGGTTCCCGATGTCGGAGATGATGACCGCCCAGAGGCTGGTCCGGCTGCGGCGCAGGCTGCGCGCGACGGCGTTCGGGCGGTAGTCGAGGTCCTGCGCGGCCTGCCGTACCCGGGCGGCCATGTCCGGGTCGACCGAGGCACGCCCGTTGAGGACGCGGGAGACGGTCGCCGGCGACACTCCCGCGCGACGCGCCACGTCGTAGATGGTCGTCATCGCGCTCCCGTCGTCGTCGCCCGGGCGCTCCGGCCCGGCCCCCGTCGGATGGTGACGTACCGGAGTGAGACCGCCACCGCGGGAGATCGCACGGAATCCTATACCCGTCCAGCAATCGATTTCCGACCGGGTCGATCGCGTCCCGCCGCCGCTATTGACATCGATGTGGGTGACTACGAGACTCGTCAGCAATCGATTTCTCGCCCGGTGCCGCTGGTCACCCCCACCCCCGAGGAGCACGGTGAGACGAAATCTGCTGGCGATGCTTGTCGCGCTCTGCACCGTCACGGCGGCCGGCGCGCCGGCCGCCGCCGTACCGATCGGCACGCTCGCCTGCCCGTCCGTCCCGGCCACCCACGACCCCGCCGTCACCGTGATCGTCTACCGGGTGGCCCGGTCGTACAACGTCAACGACAAGGTCATGCTCTCCACCTTCGAGGCGGGCTGGGTCGAGTCCCACATGAACAACCTGCCCTGCGGCGACAAGTCCAGCCTGGGCGTGTTCCAGCAGCGCTGGGACTACGGCTGGGGCACGCCGGAGCAGATCATGGACCCGGTCTACGCCACCACGCAGTACGTCACGCGTGCGATCACCTGCGACCGCAACAACCCCGGCTACACGGCGGGCCAGGTCGCCCAGTGCGTCCAGCGATCGGGCTTCCCCGACCGGTACGACCAGGTGGCGGGGACCGCGCGCACGCTGCTCAACCAGGCGGCGCGTACCCACGGCATGGCAGGCGGCTCGTCGACGGACGTGAACGGTGACGGCCGCGACGACATCCTCACCTTCACCCAGAACGCCTCCGCCGACGTGTACGCGAGCACGTCGACCGGAACCGGCTTCGCCGGAACGTCGGTGAAGTGGAACGACTTCTTCTCCATCGGCGGGGAGACCGCGTCGACGGGCGACGTCAACGGTGACGGCCGCGACGACATCGTCACGTTCGCGCACGGCAACACCGGCGACGTGTACGTGGCGCTGTCGAACGGGTCGGCGTTCACGTCGCCGGGCCGGTGGCACGACTGGTTCGCCCCCGGTGCGGAGATCGCCGCCGTCGGTGACGTCAACGGCGACGGCAGGGACGACATCGTCGCGTTCACGCACAACGCGACGGCGGACGTCTACGTGGCGCTGTCAACCGGGTCGTCGTTCTCGGGCACGGCGGTGAAGTGGCACGACTACTTCTCCATCGCCGGGGAGTTCCCCGCCCTGGGCGACGTCAACGGCGACGGCAAGGACGACATCATCACCTTCACCCAGGGCCCCGCGTCAGCGGCGGACGTGATCGTGTCGCTGTCCACCGGCACGTCGTTCGGGGCGCCGCAGAAGTGGCACGACCTGTTCGCCGTGGGTGCCGAGCAGCCGCGGGTGGGGGACGTCAACGGCGACGGCAAGGACGACGTCGTCACGTTCACCTGCAACGCCGACGCCGACGTCTACGTCGCCACCTCCACCGGCACCGGCTTCGCCGGCACCACCGTCAAGTGGCACGACTTCTTCTGCCTGCCGGGCGAGTTCCCCTACCTGGGCGACGCGAACGGCGACGGCAAGGACGACCTCATCGTCTTCACCAAGGGCGCCACGAACGACGTCTACGTCGCCCTGTCCACCGGCACCACCTTCGGTGCCAGCAGCAAGTGGCACGACTACTTCGGGCTCACCGGTGAGGTGACGCTGTGACACCAGGATGGGAGGCCCCCGTGGCCGGAACACGACGGAGACGGCGACGCACCGGCGTCGCCCTGCTGGCCGCGGCGCTCGCCGGCGGGATCGCGGTGCAGCCCGCGCCGGTGTCCGCGACGCCGCCGGGCCGGACCGCGCTGGACGCCGCGTTCGTGCGGGCGGCGCAGGAGTACGACGTACCTCGGGACGTCCTGGTCGCGGTCGGCTACGGCGAGTCCCGCCTCGACGCGCACGGCGGCAAGCCGAGCCAGGCGAACGGCTACGGGGTGATGCACCTGGTCAGCAACCCCGCCCAGCACAGCCTGGAACGGGCAGCGAAGCTGACCGGCGAGCCGGTCGCGCGCCTGAAGACCGCCACGCCGGCGAACATCCGCGGCGGTGCGGCCGTGCTGCGCGAGCTGGCCGACGCCGAGGGGCTGACCGCGCGGGATCGGGACCGGGTGACCGCCTGGTACCCGGTGGTGGCGCGGTACGGCGGCGCGGCCGACGACGCCACCGCACGCCTGTACGCGGACGGGATCTACGAGCTGGTGCAGCAGGGCATCCCGGGCGCGGTGCCGGTCCGGGCGCACCGGGTCGAGCCAGAGCGGGGTCGCTACGCCGCCGTGGCGCCCGCCGGCACCGCGTCCCGTACGCTCGCCGCCGCCGTGCCCGAGTACCCGCCGGCGCGGTGGGTGGCTGCCAACGGAGCGAACTACGGCGTGGGGCGGCCCAGCCGGATCACCACTGTGATTCTCCACGTCACCCAGGGGTCGTACGCCGGTACGATCAGCTGGTTCCAGAACCCGTCGGCCGGGGTCAGCGCCCACTACGTGGTGAAGTCCAGCAACGGCGAGATCACTCAGATGGTCCGCGAGGGCGACACCGCTTACCACGCCCGGTCGGGCAACGCGTACGGCGTCGGCATCGAGCACGAGGGGTACGTCGACAACCCGGCCTGGTTCACCGACGCGATGTACCGTTCCTCGGCCGCGCTTACCCGTTACCTGTGCGACAAGTACGGCATCCCGAAGAACCGCACCGGCATCAAGGGGCACAACGAGATCCCGGGCAACGACCACACCGACCCGGGACCGAACTGGAACTGGAACTACTACCTCTCGCTGGTGAACCAGGGTGGCGGGGGCCCGACCGCCCGCTATTTCGGTGGTTCGCCGACGGATTTCACCGGTGACGGCCGGGATGACGTGGTCGCGTTCACCCACGGTGCGCTGGCCGACGCGTATGTGGCCACGTCGACGGGTTCGTCGTTCGCGGGGACGTCGGTGAAGTGGCACGACTGGTTCGCCCTGTCCGGAGAGACCCCCCTGACCGGAGACGTCAACGGCGACGGACGCGACGACGCGATCGTGTTCACCCACGGCACCACCGCCGACGTCCACGTCGCCCTGTCCACCGGCACATCCTTCGCCGCATCCGCGAAATGGCACGACTGGTTCGCCCCCGGCACCGAAGTCCCCGCCGTCGGCGACGTCAACGGCGACGGCCGCGACGACATCATCACCTTCACCCACGACACCAACGCCGACGTCTACGTCGCCCTGTCCACCGGCACCTCCTTCACCGGCACCGCCGTGAAATGGCACGACTACTTCTCCATCGCCGGGGAGTTCCCCGCCCTCGGCGACGTCAACGGCGACGGCCGCGACGACATCATCACCTTCACCCAAGGCCCCGCCACCGCCGCCGACGTCATCGTCGCCCTGTCCACCGGCAACGGCTTCGGGGCACCGCAGAAATGGCACGACCTGTTCGCCGTCGGCGCCGAGCAGCCCCGGGTGGGCGACATCAACGGCGACGGCCGCGACGACATCGTCACCTTCACCTGCAACACCGACGCCGACGTCTACGCCGCCACCTCCACCGGCACCACCTTCGCCGGAACCACGATCAAGTGGCACGACTTCTTCTGCCTAACCGGCGAATTCCCCTACCTCGCCGACGCCAACGGCGACGGCAAAGACGACCTCATCGTCTTCACCAAAGGCACCACCAACGACATCTACGTCGCACTCTCCACCGGCACCACATTCGCCCCCAGCACCAAATGGCACGACTACTTCGGCCTCACCAGCGAAACCACACTCTGAGCCCCAGGAGGAACCATGCCGCACGACCGGAACATCTCCCCCACCGTGAGCCGCCGGCGGCTGCTCACCGGCGCCGCCGCGGTCGCGGCGACCGGCGCCCTCGCCGGCGCCTTCACCGCGCCGTCCGCGGCCAGTGCAGCCGTCAACGGGTACGGCCTGCGCATCGTCGACCGCAACGAGAACGGCGGCCGGTTGCAGTACTACCGTTTCGCCACCGACGCGATCGAGTGGGATCCGGCGGTGAACGTGCTGCTGCCCGACGGCTACCACACCAGCCGCAAGCGTTACCCGGTGTTGTATCTGCTGCACGGCGGCAACGCGGACTTCCGCACGTTCCACCTCCAGGACAACATCATCAACCTCACCGCGGGCCGCGAGATCATCGTCGTCATGCCGGACGCCTCCACTGGCTGGTACAGCAACCCGGTCAGCACCAATGTCGGGCCGCGCAACTGGGAGACGTTCCACATCGCCCAGTTGCTCCCCTGGATCGAGGCCAACTTCCGCACATTCCCCGAGTACAACGGCCGCGCCGTGGCCGGCTTCTCGATGGGCGGCTTCGGGGCCCTCAAGTACACGGCGAAGTACTACGGCCACTTCTGCTCGGTCAGCTCCCACTCCGGGCCAGCCAGCCTGCGCCGCGACTTCGGCCTGGTCGTGCACTGGGCGAACATCACCTCGGCCGCGCTCGACCTCGGCGGCGGCACCGTGTACGGCGCGCCCCTGTGGGACGAGGCACGGGTCAGCGCGGACAACCCGATGGAGCGCATCGAGAGCTACCGCAACAAGCGGATCTTCCTGGCGGCCGGCACGTCACCCGACCCGGTCAACTGGTTCGACTCGGTCAACGAGGGCCAGGTACTGGCGGGCCAGCGCGAGTTCCGGGGAGCGCTCAGCCGGGCTGGCATCCCGCACGAGTGGCGCGAGGTGCCGGGCGGCCACTACTTCCGCCACGAACTGTTCGTCCAGGACCTCGCCGGCATGCTCGGCCGGCTGCGCCGCGCCGGCTGACCCACCGGACCTGCGGCGCGTGGCAGGCCGCCACCAATCCGGCGACGGCCTGCCACGCCCGGTCGGCGGACCGCACGCCGCGCGTCCAAGGGGGCTCAGCCCGATCATGAAGTCATCCTCCGCCACCGCGCCGAGGCTACCGACCGCTCAACACGCCTTCTCGACACGGCGGGCCGGGTCGAGAAGTTCCGCGCCAAGTACGCCCGTCGCGAGCCCCGGGAGCCGCGCTGACCGAGGCGCGCATGCTGCTGCGCGCCGGGTACGCGATGCGCGGCGTCCGTCCGTCCACGACGAGGTTGCTGGTCGAGATCGTGGAGAGGTATCCCCGCCCCTGGTACGTGGTCGCGGCTGACGCGACGCCGGCTGGATACTGCCCAGGTGCGGGCTCAGCGGCCGGGACCACCCAGGTCGAGCCGGTCCTCGCGCACCCGGTCGGCCAACTCCAACTTCGTCCGGGTCGGGCGGCCCACCTCGGCATACTTGCGTTTGACCCGTTCCAGATACTCGCGCGCGGTCCCGTAGGCCACGCCCGCGCGGCGCGCGGCGGCCGCCAGGGTGGCCCCGGAGGCGTACGCGGTGAGCACCGCGCGCTCCTGCGGGGACAGCCGCGGCCGGTCGGCGCGGGCGTCGCGGCTGAGTACGAACGCGAGTTCCGGACTGATCGCCGACCCGCCGGACGCCACCTCGCGGATCGCCTCCACCAGCACGTCCAGGGGATGGCTCTTGGTGAGGTAGCCGGCCGCCCCGGCACCGATCGTGGCCAGCACGCCGTCGGCGTCGGGGACCGCCGAGACGACCAGCACCCGCCCGCCGCCGGCCCGGACACGCGCCACGTTGTCCGCCGGGTCGGATCCGTCGCGCAGGTTGAGATCGAGCAGGACCACCCGGGGCGCGTCCGCACCGCCGAGTCCGTCGAGATAGCCGTCGACCGTGGCGGCGACCTGCACCAGGCGAACGTCCTCGACCGGTGCCAGCCAGGTACGCAGCCCGTCGAGCAGCATCCGGTCGTCGTCGATCGCGGCGACAGTGATCATCCGGCCCTCTCACCCAGCCGCCGACGTCCACGCGCCGGGCGGCCAGCTCATCTCGACGGTGGTGCCCTGACCTGCTCCGCTGTCCACCAGCACCTCGCCGCCGGCCTCACCGATCCGCGCGCGCACCGACCGGGACAACCCTAGCCCTGGCCGGATCCGGTCCGGGTCGAAGCCGCGCCCGCGGTCCGCCACCGTGACCCGCAGCCTCGCCGGGTCCGGGTCGTCCGTCCCCGCCGCCGGGCCGGCCACCGTCACCAAGGCGGTCGAGGTGCCGCTGTGCCGGATCACGTTGTTGAGCGCCTCCCGGACCGCGCCGGTGAGCGCTCGCACCACGGCCGGCGGCACGTCCGGCGGGACGTCGGTGACCCGCAGGTGCACCCGCAGGCCGGTCGGCGCCAACTCCCGGATGACCGTGGTGAGCTCGCCGACCAGCCGCATTCCGACCGCGGAACCGGCGGACGCGATCAGGCCACGCAGATGGTCGGCGTCAGCGGCGAGTCGACGCCGCACCACCGGATCACCGGTGTCGACCGCGCCACGGGCGACCGCGTCCAGCGTGGACAGCACGGTGTCGTGCAACATGCGGTGCTGCTGTGCCACCTCCGAGGCGTAGGCGGCGTGCGCCGCGATCCGCTGCCCCGCCTCGGCCAACGCCGCCTCCGCCTTCACCGCCCGTACGGTCGCCCGGTCGGCGCGCAGTGCGGCCTGCCGCAGGGCACCGACCACCAGGCCGGCGGCCGCCGGCACACCCACCAGTGCCAGCAGGTTCCCCGCCGCCCCGGACAGCGCCGCCGGACCCAGGGAGACCGTGGCGTGCACCCCGAGCAGGTAGCCGACCGCCAGCGCGGCGTACCAGGCGAGGGCCTGACGACGCGACAGTGCCAGCGCGACGGTCAGGCCCGCGCCGATCGCGGCCGGCAGGGCCGGATGGCTGAACCCGGTGCCGTGGCCCGGCCGGGTGAGCAGGCCGCCGGCCACGAGGGCGACCAGCGCCACCGTCGCGTCCAGCCCGGCGACCCCCCGGCCCACCGCGCCCTGTCCGTGGACCCACACCAGCACGCCGACCACCGCGAGAGTCTGGACCGCGTACACCGTCACCGCCGCCGGCACCGACCGCAGTCCGGCCGTGCCGCCGGTGAGGACCGCGACCGGCCAGGCGGCGACCTGGCAGATCCGCACCACGACGAACAGCCCGATCAGGCCGGTGGTCAGCGGAATCGCCGGGGAAGGGCCGGGACCAGAGCGGGAAGCGGGCGGAGCGACGGCGGCCGTGGCAGTCATGGCACTCAGCATGCCGGACCGGGCCGGACCGCTGTCGGCAGGACTGCCGACAGCAGTTCGTCCGTCGTGCGGGGGTGCGACCGCACCAGGCATGATCGGGACGGCTCCACCGAATCCTGGTACGACCGGAAGGACAGGCAGATGAGATGTCTCCAGCGGAAGCTACCCGCGCTGGCCGGGATCGCGCTGCTGATCGCGGCGCCCGGTTGCGGCAACCCGGCCGTGCCGGTGAGCGGACCGGACAGCGCCACCCCCACGAGCACGGCTGCCCCGGCGAGCCTGCCGGGCAGCGACCAGGGCGACCGGGTCGAGGTGGACGGCCGGACTGTCGCCGGGGTGGCACCGGGGCTCGGGTTCCCCGCCGGCAGCAAGGTCGACACCGCGTTCGGCGACCCTGGCTCGGCCACGGTGATCCTCACCGCTCCTCCGCCCGAGCAGGTGCTCGCCCACTACCGCCAGGCGGGCCCGCCGGCCGGATACCCGGTGGGCACCGACACCGGTCAGACTCTGCACCTCGACGGACGCGGGTGGACCGTCGAGGTCATCGCCACCTCGCGCGACACCACAGTCACGTTCGCCCGCAACCGGCCGGCCGAGCAGTCGACCGCGCCGCCACAGGCGGAGGAGCCGGCGCTGACCGGCCGGGATCTGGGCGTGACGAACCTGCCGTTCAACTTCCGGTTCCCGCCGGGCAGCCAGGTGCGCGACCTCTCCGACACCGCCGCCGGCGCCCGGCTCACCCTGGTCGAGCCCGACCCTCAGCGGGTACTCGCGTTCTACCGCACCGCCCTGCCCCAGGGATTCTTCGACGTCACGGGCGACCGCACGACCGGCGGGACCACCATCATCACGTTCGAGAAGGACGACGGTGAGTGGACCGGCACCATCGAGGCTACGGACGACCGGGTCACCGTCAGCACGGTCCATCGTCGATAGGACGACCCTTCCGGCGGCCGGCACGTTCCCGTCCGACGGGCTTCGACGACGAACCGGGGCGGTGAAGGGCAACCGTCGGTGGCGTCAGCTGCGGGGGCCCGGACCGGCCACCTGCGTACCCTGGTCGCGCCGTACCCACCTGGCATCCTTCCGGGACACCCTGCGATCGACGAGCGCCAGCACCGTTGCGGGCCGGGCGAGGGCGAGGGCGGTTGGTCGAGCCGATGCTCATGCTCTGGCCTGCGAACGATGGCGTCGCCAGACGGCAACAACCCCCCGATGTGAGCCCGATCATCGATGCACGAGCGCCCTATCCGACTGGGGAGTCGAGGAGAACTGGAGCGCTCCGGGTACGCGCTGCCCTCGAACCGGCGGCGTTCGCCACCGGTCTGGGTGTCGTGACCGCACCGCACGGCCGGCGCGTCCCGGCCGGACGGGGCAGGTCCGGCCGGGGGTCACCACGGGTTCGCCGGCGCCACCAGCAGCAGGCCGGTCGCGGGCAGCCCGGTGGTACCGCCCGTGGTACGGCCCGCCGTTGTCGCGCCGGCCTGCCGGGGCCGGTTGGCCTCACCCGGCTCGACGGCGTGCCCACGCTCGTGGTCTTCTGATCGTCCGCGGCCGTGGGCCGCTCTGCCTGCTCGGCTCCCCGCTCGCGCCTGTCCAACGTGTGTCATGCCGACTCGACTGTGAGGATGATCGGGTGCTGCCCGGTGCTCGGGTCTGACTCGCGTTACGGCCGGCCCTTCAGTGCCTTGAGTTTGATCTGTCGGCTCGAGTCCCGGGGGGTGTCCCTATGGGTTCGTCAAGCGGCGATCGGCGTCGTGGGGCGGGGTTGGTAGGGGATCTTGTCGCGGAGCATGGCGTATAGGACGTCGCAGCGACGGCGGGCGAGGCAGATGAGGGCGGCGTTGTGGCGTTTGCCTTCGGCGCGTTTGCGGTCGTAGTAGGCCCTGCTCACGGGGTCGGCCAGGGCTGCGAACGCAGCGAGGAAGAACGCGCGTTTGAGGTTCTTGTTGCCGCCGCGGGGTGGGTGTTCGCCACGGATGCTGCTGCCGGATCGTCGGGTGACGGGGGGCGAGGCCGGCGTAGGCGGCGAGGTGGCCGGGGGTGGCGAAGCTGCTGCCGTCGCCGACTTCGAGCAGGATCCGGGCTGCGGTCCTGACGCCGATGCCGGGCATCGAGGTCAGGACCGGGGCAAGAGGGTGCGCATCAAGCATCCTTTCGACCTGGGCGGCGGCCTGGTCGCGTTGCCGCAGGATGTCGCGGAGGCTGTCGGCCAGGCGGGGCAGGATCGTCTCCGCGGCCTGGGTGCCGGGGACGGTGACGGTCTGCTCGTCGAGAGCGGCCATGATCTGCTCAACGAGCCGGTCACCCATGCGAGGTGCGTGGACGGCGGCGATCGAGAGCAGTTTGCGGCGGCCGGCCTTGCGCAGGCCGACCGGGCCGCCGCAGCGGGACAGCAGTTCCAGGACCGCCTTGTGGTGGACCTTGGGGCCGAGGACTCGTTCCAGGGCGGGGTGGATCTGGGTGAGCAGTCCTCGGATGCGGTTGGACACGCGGTTGGCTTCGCCGGCGAGGTCGTCGTCGAAGCCGACCAGGATCTCCAGTTCGGCCAGAGTTTCGTCGCCGGTGTCGACCCGCCGCAGCGTGTGCGGCAGGGTGCGGGCCGCGTCAGCGATGACGTAGGCGTCGCGGGCGTCGGTCTTCGCGCTGCCGGGGTGCAGATCGGCGATCCGCCGCATCGCCAGGCCAGGCAGGTAGGCCACCTGATGCCCGGCCGCCCGAGCCACCGCGACCGGCAGGGCGCCGATCGAGGCCGGCTGGTCGACCACCACCAGGACACGGCCATGGCGGGCGAGTTTGTCGAACAGCTGCCGCAGCCGAGCCTCGGTGTTCGGCAACGCCGCGTCATGCAGCCGCTTGCCGTCCGGAGCCAGCCCGACTGCGTGGTGGTCACCCTTACCGACGTCCAAGCCGAGGTAGACGCCGTATTCGTCGTTCACCAGACCCGCCTCCACGCATCGTCCGTGGCCTCGGCCGCTGGTCCAGGCGTCGGACTGCCGGCAGCCACGTTACGAAGAGACCTACCCCCACACGGGTGGCCGTGTCCCTATCAGCGGTCCACCGACGCCACCCGACCCGGCGACAACACCCCCCGGATCATCCGTACGACAGGGGCAGGAAGTCATACCGGGCCGGGCGACCGAGGGTCCCCGGCTGGGGACGATCAAAAAGGTAACGGGCGGACCGGTGGGGCGTCGGCTGTGGTACGTCGCGATCGCGCTGCTCGGTGCGCTGCTGCTCGGCACGGCCGGCCTGGCCGTCGGCTCCTGGTACGGCGGCCGGGGCGCGGTACCGCTGAGCCCCGAGGCGGCTCGGAGCACGGCCGGGGAGCTGCTCTCCGGTGTGGAACCGATCGGCTCGATGACCGCGCGAGGCTACCGGTACGGCGTCTTTCTGGCTCCCGACGACGTCGGCGGCAGCCGGGTCGAGTTCCAGTACGGCGACGGCCCCGACTGCACGCTGTCGGAGCAGGTGCGGCGTGCCGCCGAGACGCACGGATGGCGGGAACTGCGTCCGGTGCCGGGCACCGCGTGCGACGGCTGGCGGGCCGAGCGGGACGGCTTGACGGTCACGCTCACCCATACGAGGTACGCGTCGAGGCTGAGCATCACGCAGTCCGCTCCCGGCGGGTTCCGCGCCGCCACGATCACCGGCACCCTGCTCGGCGCCGCGGCCGGTGCGGCGCTGTTCTGGGTGGTGGCGCGGCGTCGTCGGCCCGTACCGCTGGTGGTCGGCACGCTGGTGACCGTCAATCTGTTCCCGGCTGCCGTCGTCACCTGGACGGACCTGGCCGTGCACCGGCTCGCCGAGCCGGTGTGGCCCGTCTGGCGCGGGTTCGTCCCCGTGCTGGTGCCCTTGTGGCTCGTGCTCCTTCTGATCGGCGTGATCGTGTTCGCGAGGCGACGGGATCCGGTGGTGTCCGTCACAGACGCGGTAAAGGATCAGCATGCAGCCGATGACATTCAGTCACATGATCGGCGCACCGCCGGAAGAGGTGTGGCGGTGCCTCACCGACGTCGCGCGGTATCCGGTGCTGCTGACCAAGGTCGACACGACTGAGCTGCTCCACAGCCAGGCGTTCGGAACGGGCACGAGCTGGCGGGAGACCCGCAGGCCGTACGGCTGGCCCGTCACCGTGGAACTCCGCGTGACCGACTGCCGGCCCCCGTTCCGCTACGTCGTCGAGTGCTTCGCGGGTGGGCACGGTGTGACCGAGTACCGGCTGGTTCCCGGTGCCGCGGATGGCACCACCGACCTCCAGCTCACCTACACCCTGACCGGTGGCTCCCTGCTCCATCGGATCAGCCGGGTCATCGCCCGTCGACGGTTCGTCACCTGCGTCAGGGAGAACAACGTCCAGGACCTGCTCGACATCGAGCGAGCATGCGGGGCCAACGCCTGAGCAGGATCCAGTACGTCCTCGATCTGCCTACTGCTGCTGGCACGTGGACGGCACGGCGACGAAGGGTGCGAGCGGTGGTAGGCATCTCGTACGGTCGACGGGGTGTTGTTCGAGCCGGTGACTGCGGAGTTCTCGTTCGAGGCCGGCGGGAACGAGTTGGTCGGAGATTTCGTCCGGCCGCCCTGGCCGGGGCCGTACCCGGCGGTGGTCTTCGTCGAGGGTTCCGGTCCGGGCGGTCGCGACCAGGGGCCGTGGCAGACGCGGCTGGCCGCAGCCGGCTTCGCGAGCCTCGCCTACGACAAGCCCGGTTCCGGAGCGTCGACGGGTGACTGGACCCGTCAGACCATGGCCGACCGCGCCGCCGAGACCGTGGCCGCGTGCCGGGCCGTGCGGCGCCGCGAGGACGTGCTGTCCGGCGCGGTCGCGCTGATCGGTGGCAGCCAGGGCGGCTGGGTGGCTCACCTCGCTGCGGCAGCGGACGACGGGATCGCGGCGGTGGTGACGGTGTCGGGTCCGGGCGTGAGCGTACGAGCCCAGGAGGAGTACCGGCTCCGCCACCAACTCGCGGCGGAGGGCTTCAGCGGCGCGGACATCCAGCAGGCGCTTCTCCTGCTACGCGACCAGATCCGGCGGGTCCAGTCGGGCGACGACCCGGCGCGCGTGCACGCCGCGCAGGCGCAGTGGCACGGCGCTCCCCGGTATCCGGCGCTCGCCGGGACGACACCCGAGTCCATCGCGTTCATCGCGGGCATCGCGGACTACGACCCCGCCCCGGCGCTGGCTGCACTGCACTGCCCGCTGCTGGCGATCTTCGGCGCGGACGACCTGCTCGTGCCGGTGGAGGAGAGCGTGCGCGCCATCAGCAGCACGCTCGACGACGCGGGCCACGCCGATCACACGACTGTGGTCTTCCCCGGCGCCGACCACAGCATCCGCGTCTACACGGGGGAGGGGCCCGCGCAGGTCAGGGAGGGGCGCTACACCCCTGCCGAGAGAGCTCCGGGCTTCGACGAACTCGTCGTCACCTGGCTGCGGCACCGCCTGCCGGCGACCGACCTGGGGCACACGGCGCGCTGATCGCGGCGTGGACGGGTGCTTACGCGGGGAACCACCTCCACTGCCCCTCGGAGACGACCTCGACGGCGCCGTCGGTCACCTTGACGGCCGTCTGGTCGTCGATCGCGTACGCCGGACCGGCGATCTCGGCCGCCCACTTCTCGGCGGCGGCCATGGTGTTGTCCGGTTCGAGGCCCAGGTGCGGGAAGATCGAGAAGTCGACGAGCCCGAGCGTGCGGTCGTCGGGTGCGGACTGCCACTCGACGAATTCCGTACCGATCCGGGGGGTGAGCACCATGCTGCCGGCGCTCAGCCCGACCCAGACGGTGTCCCGCAGCGACGGCAGGAGGTCCGCCAGCCCGGACTGCCGCATCCAGTGGCACAGGTACGTCGCGTCGCCACCGTGCACGAGCAGGACGTCGGCCTCCCGGACCCAGGGAACCCAGTGCTCCTGGCCGATGCTGGGTAGCGCCGACAGTTCGAGGACGCCCAGCGACTTCCAGCCGAGACCGCTCATGGGCAGCGGCGTCTGACCGGTGATGAAGCGCCAGGCCGAGGCCGGTCCGCCCATCGGGTAGGCCGCCGTGGGGATGCAGAGGGCGCTGGATTCGGCGATCGGCTTGCCGAGCAGGTCGACGAGCGCGTCGCGGATGCTCGGGTTCTGGACGCCTGCGGATGTGAGGAGAAGTCTCACGCTTGCCTCCTGTGTGTGGCGGTCATGACGCTCTGCCCGGTGTCCGGAGATCGGTGTACAGGAATGCTGACCGGACGCGGTAACGAAACTCATCGCTGTCGACCCGGGCCAGGGATGGCCGCAGAACCCGCCGACGGGAATGCAGAAGGCCCAGGTGCCGCGATCATGCGGTCTGCCTGGGCCTTCGTTGGTGGAGCGGGCGACGGGAATCGAACCCGCACCGTCAGTTTGGAAGACTGAAGCTCTGCCATTGAGCTACGCCCGCGAGCGCCCCACCACAGCAGGGCGCGCCGACAGCGTACCCAATGAACCACGGCCACCGCGCAGCGCGTACCCGAAGGTTCCCGCCGACCTTCAAGATCCACGCCACTTCGGCGAGGTGGCGCCTTCCCGGGCCCTCGGACCCAGCCACTTCCCCGAACTGGCGCCTGGCACCGCCCGCCCGGCGGCGCCCGGCCGCGGCCCCGGCGGCCGCCGCGCCGTGCCCCGTCACCCGCGCGGGTGGCCGGACGGCATACACTCTTCGTCGCCACCGGGGTGTGGCGCAGCTTGGTAGCGCACTCGCTTTGGGAGCGAGGGGCCGTGGGTTCAAATCCCGCCACCCCGACTGTCGTTCGCGACCGGATCGTCCCGGGAACCGCCGGTTTTATCCGCGCGGTGCCCGGGCCCTGCCGATGCCGTCGGCCGGCTCGCCTACACTCGATGCGCGCAATCACGCCCCAGACTCAACACCCAGATCCGTCAAGGAGTACGCCTGTGAAGAGCACCGTCGAGACTCTGAGCCCGACGCGCGTGCGGCTCGCCATCGAGGTGCCGTTCGTCGAGCTCGAGCCGAGCCTCAAGAAGGCGTACCGGGAGATCGGCCAGCAGGTCCAGGTTCCCGGCTTCCGCCGGGGCAAGGTTCCCAGCGCGGTGATCGACCAGCGGGTGGGCCGGGGGACCGTCCTCAACGAGGCGATCCAGGAGGCCATCCCGCAGAACATCCTGGCCGCGGTCCGGGAGCACGACCTGAAGACGCTGGGCCGTCCCGAGGTCGACATCACCGAGTTCAACGACGGTGACACGCTCAACTTCACCGCCGAGGTGGATGTCCGGCCCGAGATCACCCTGCCGGACCCGGCCACCATCGAGGTGACCGTCGACGAGATCCAGATCGACGACAGCGAGATCGACGAGCAGATCAACAGCCTGCGCGAGCGCTTCGCCACGCTGAAGACCGTCGAGCGGGCCGCCCAGGAGGGCGACTTCGTGCAGATCGACCTGAACGCCACCGTCGACGGCGAGGAGGTCCCGGGCGGCTCGGCGAGCAACATCTCGCACGAGGTGGGCAGCAAGCAGCTCCTGCCGGGGCTGGACGAGGCGCTCGTCGGCCTGGCCGCCGGCGACAGCACCACCTTCACCACGCAGCTCGTCGGCGGCGACTACGCCGGCCGCGACGCCGACGTGGCGGTGACCGTCCGCACGGTCAAGGAGAAGGAGCTCCCCGAGCTCAACGACGACTTCGCGCAGATGGCCAGCGAGTTCGACACCATCGACGAGCTGCGCGGCGACCTGCGGGAGCGGGTCACCCGGGGCAAGCAGGTCGAGCAGATCTACGCCGCCCGTGACAAGGCCCTGGAGCAGATGGTGGCCGCCGCCGAGGTGCCGGCGCCCGAGGGCGTCGTCAAGGAGGAGGTCGAGAGCCGCAAGGCCGCGATGGTCGACCAGCTCGAGCGCATCGGCGCCTCCCTGGAGGAATACCTCGCGGCGGAGGAGAAGACCGAGGAGCAGATCGACACCGAGCTGACCGAGGCGGCGACCGACGGCGTCAAGATCCAGCTCCTGCTGGACACCCTGGCCGACGCCGAGGACGTGCAGGTCTCCGACGACGAGTTCGGTCACGAGATCGTGCACCGGGCGCAGCGCGCCGGCATGGCCCCGCAGCAGTACTACGACCAGCTGGTCCGCTCCGGCGCCGCCGCGGCCGTCTTCGGCGACGTCCGCCGGGGCAAGGCGCTCGCCGCGGTGATGGAGAAGATCAAGATCAAGGACTCGGCGGGCAACGAGGTCTCCCTCGACGCGCTGCGGGCCCAGAACGAGGCCGAGCACGACCACCAGCACTGATCATCGGGGGTGTCGGCCGCCGTCCCGCGCTGAGCGCCGGGAGGCGGCCGAAACCCTTTCCGGGGTACGCCGTGCGGGTGACTGCGCTGAGAGCGAACAGTGCCCCGACCGGGAGTACGCCTCCCGGCTGAGCGGTTAGTGTCGGGTAGGACGGTACGGAGAGCGAAGGGCTGCCATGACCGACATGCACATCCCCAAGAAGTCGCTCCGGGTGAACGAGGCCCGCGGTGGCGACTCCATTGGCAACCTCGACGACTCGGTCTACAACCGGTTGCTCAAGGAACGGATCATCTTCCTCGGCAGCGAGGTGAACGACCAGGTGGCCAACCGCATCTGCGCGCAGCTCCTGCTGCTCGCCGCGGAGGACCCGGACCGCGACATCTTCCTCTGGATCAACTCGCCGGGTGGCTCGGTCTACTCCGGCATGGCGATCTACGACACCATGCAGTACATCGACAACGACGTCTCGACAGTGGCGATGGGCATGGCGGCCTCCATGGGCCAGCTGCTGCTCTGCGCCGGCACCAAGGGCAAGCGGTACGCCCTGCCGCACGCGCGGATCATGATGCACCAGCCCTCGGGCGGTCTCGGCGGTACCGCGTCGGACATCGCGATCCAGGCCGAGCAGATGCTCTACACCAAGCGGATGTTCCAGGAGCGGGTCGCGTTCCACACCGGCCAGTCCCAGGAGCAGATCGAGGCCGACTCGGACCGCGACCGTTGGTTCACCGCCCAGGAGGCCATGGACTACGGCTTCATCGACAAGGTGATCATCGGAGCCGCCCAGGTTCCGGATGGCGCCGGGACCCTGAGCTGAGCGAGGAGCTGACGATGACCGACCTGAGCCTGCCGCCCCAGTTCGCGGCCGTGCACAACCGCTACGTCCTGCCGTCGTTCGTCGAGCGCACGTCGTACGGGATGAAGGAGTCCAACCCGTACAACAAGCTCTTCGAGGACCGGATCATCTTCCTCGGCGTGCAGGTGGACGACGCGTCGGCGAACGACGTGATGGCCCAGCTGCTGACGCTGGAGGGCACCGACCCGGACCGCGACATCATCATGTACATCAACTCGCCCGGTGGCTCCTTCACGGCCATGACGGCGATCTACGACACCATGCAGTACGTCCGCCCGGACATCCAGACCGTCTGCCTCGGGCAGGCGGCGAGCGCGGCGGCGGTGCTGCTCTCCGCGGGCACCCCGGGCAAGCGGATGGCGCTGCCCAACTCCCGGATCATCATCCACCAGCCGGCCACCGAGGGCGGCTACGGCCAGGGCTCGGACATCGAGATCCAGGCGCGGGAGATCCTGCGGATGCGGACGCAGCTGGAGGACATGCTCTCCCGGCACTGCAACCGCCCGATCGAGCAGGTCCGCAAGGACATCGACCGTGACAAGATCATGACGGCCGAGGAGTCCAAGGAGTACGGGCTGGTCGACACGATCCTGACCAGCCGCAAGAAGGGTCTGCTGGCGTCGCACGCCGCGGGCTGAGCAACGTGTGGTCGGAGGTCGGTCGGGGTATCGTTCCCGGTCGACCTCTGACACACCCGTTTTGGGGGTCGGAGAAAACCCGGCCACCGGGTAACGTCGGGTCTGTACCGCTCCGCCGGTCGGATCAGGTGGAGCCGACAGCATGGTGGGACGACAGGACGGACGGGCGCTCCGGCGCTCGCAGGTCAGGGCCGGCGTTCCGGCCGACGAGTGCAGGGAGAACGTAGGTGGCACGGATCGGTGACGGCGGCGACCTACTGAAGTGCTCGTTCTGCGGCAAGTCGCAGAAGCAGGTCAAGAAGCTCATCGCGGGCCCTGGTGTCTACATCTGCGACGAGTGCATCGATCTCTGCAACGAGATCATCGAAGAGGAGCTGGCCGAGTCCGGCGAGGTGAAGTGGGAAGAGCTTCCCAAGCCGATGGAGATCTGCCAGTTCCTCGACAACTACGTCGTCGGTCAGGAGCAGGCCAAGAAGGCGCTCGCCGTCGCGGTCTACAACCACTACAAGCGAATCCAGGCCGAGGCCGCGGGCGCGCCGGGCTCCGGCACCGACGGCGTCGAGCTGGCCAAGTCCAACATCCTGCTGCTCGGCCCGACGGGCTGCGGCAAGACGCACCTGGCGCAGACGCTCGCCCGGATGCTCAACGTCCCGTTCGCGATCGCCGACGCCACCGCGCTCACCGAGGCGGGCTACGTCGGTGAGGACGTCGAGAACATCCTGCTGAAGCTGATCCAGGCCGCCGACTACGACATCAAGCGCGCCGAGACCGGCATCATCTACATCGACGAGGTCGACAAGATCGCCCGCAAGTCGGAGAACCCGTCGATCACCCGTGACGTCTCCGGCGAGGGCGTGCAGCAGGCGCTGCTGAAGATGCTCGAAGGCACCGTCGCCAACGTGCCGCCGCAGGGCGGGCGTAAGCACCCGCACCAGGAGTTCATCCAGATCGACACCACGAACGTGCTGTTCATCTGCGGTGGCGCGTTCGCCGGGCTCGACCAGATCATCGAGGCCCGCACCGGCTCCGGCGGCACCGGCTTCGGCGCCCGGCTCCGGTCGGTGTCCGAGCGGTCGACCGACGACATCTTCAGCCAGGTCATGCCGGAGGACATGCTGAAGTTCGGGCTCATCCCCGAGTTCATCGGCCGGCTTCCGGTGATCACCAACGTGCGCAGCCTCGACCGCAGCGCCCTGGTGCGGATCCTGACCGAGCCGCGCAACGCGCTGGTCCGGCAGTACCAGCGCCTGTTCGAGCTGGACGGCGTCGAGCTGGAGTTCGAGCCGCCCGCACTGGAGGCGATCGCCGACCAGGCCATGCTCCGCGGCACCGGTGCCCGTGGTCTGCGGGCGATCATGGAGGAGGTGCTCCTCTCCGTGATGTACGAGGTGCCGAGCAACCCCGACGCCGCCCGGGTGCTGATCACCCGCGAGGTCGTCCTGGAGAACGTCAACCCGACGATCGTGCCCCGCGAGTTCACCGGCCGGCGCCGGCGGGACCGCGAGGAGAAGTCGGCCTGACCGCCGTTCGCGACCGCGCCCGGGTCAGCTCGGGCGCGGTTCGCGTGAGCGGGTCCGCCGATCCCACTCGCCCGACGGGGTGACCACCACCATCATCAGGCGTACCGGCTCGTCACCGGCGGTGCGGTAGCCGTGCTCCCGGTCGGCGTGGAACTCGACCGTCTCGCCGGCGCGTACCTCGTGGTCGACGCCGTCGACGGTGACCGTCGCAGTGCCGTCGAGCACGTGCAGGATCTCCCGGGTGCCGTGGGCGTGGTCGGAGGACCGCAACGCCTCTCCGGGTTCCATCCGCCAGTCCCACAACTCGACCAGGTCGGGTTCGCCGAGCCCGCTGAGCAGACGCGCCAGGCCGCCGTGCGGGCCGCGCCACAGCACCGGCGCCTCGTCCGCCGCGCTGACCCGTACCGTGCTCTGTTCCGCCGGCTCCAGCAGCCGGGCGATGCTGACGCCGAACGCGTCGGCGACCCGGCAGAGCGTGCCGATGCTCGGGTTGGTGCGTGCCCCCTCGATCTGCACCAGCATGCCCTTGCTGACTCCGGACCGGCCGGCCAGTTCCTCGAACGACCAGCCGCGCGCCGCTCGCAGCTCACGTACCTGGCGGGCGACCGCGGAGGTCACCGCGCCGACCCGTCCACCGGTATCGATCATCACACTGTCCTTCACGGTCACTATTATGGTACGACTGCCTGATGCTCCCCATTGTCCTCGCCGCCGTGTCCGCGCTCGCCTTCGGCACTGCCGACTTCGCCGGCGGCAAGGCGTCCCGGCGCGCCGACCCGATCGCCGTGACCGTGGTGTCGCAGATCCTCAGCGTTCCGCTGCTGCTCGTCCTCGTCCTCGTGGTGCCCGGCACGCCGAGCCCGCTCGACCTGGGCTGGGGACTGCTCGCCGGGGTAGCCGGCGCGGGCGGCGTCATGCTGCTCTACCGCGCGCTCGCCACCGGCGTGATGGCCGTCGTCGCGCCGGTCACCGCGATCACCGCCGCGATCGTGCCGATCGTCGCCGGCCTGGTCCTCGCGCACTCGCCGGGTGCCGTTGCGCTCGCCGGCGCCGGGCTCGCCGTGGTCGCCATCGGCCTGGTCAGCCTGGGAGAGCGCGGTGCGGCACGCCGCGTCTCCGGCCGCGTGATCGGCATGGCACTGGCCGCCGGGCTGCTCTTCGGCGTCTTCTTCGCGCTGCTCGGCCAGGCCGACGAGGCGGCCGGCATGTGGCCGGTTCTCGCGGTACGCGTCAGCTCGATCGCGTTCGGCCTCGCGCTCGCCGTCCGTACCGGCGTACGCCTGCGGCTGGGGCGGCGCGTCCTCGGCTGGGCCGCGACCGCCGGCCTGCTCGACTCCGCTGCGAACGCGCTGTTCCTCGCCGCGGCGGGCCGGGGGCACCTGAGCGTGGTCGCAGCCATCGCCTCGCTCTACCCGGCGAGCACCGTCCTGCTCGCGCTAGCCGTCGACCGGGAACGCCTCCGGCCGGCACAGGTGGCCGGGCTCGGCTTCGCCGCGGCGGCGCTCGTCCTGTCCAGCGTCTGAGCCCTGTCGCGCGTCCGCTTCCGCCCGTACCCTCGGGTCATGCGCGTCGCCGTCTGCCAGCTCAACGCCCGCGACGACCGGGAGGCGAACCTCGCCGCCGCCGAGGCCCTGCTGGTCAGGGCCGCGGCGGCCGGCGCGGACCTCGCCCTCCTTCCGGAGTACGTCGACTACCTCGGTCACGCCGACCGGATGCCGTCGGCCGAGCCGGTCGACGGGACTGTGGGACGGTTCTTCGCAGAGACCGCCCGCCGACTGGGCATGTGGGTGATCGCCGGCTCGTTCCACGAGGCCGGTCCGGACCCGGCGCACACCTGGAACACCTCGCTGGTCTTCGACCGCGAGGGCGCGCTCGCCGCCACCTATCGCAAGATCCACCTGTACGACGTGGAGATCCCCGGCCGCGTCTCCTACCTCGAGTCGGCAACCGTCGCGCCGGGCGAGAAGCCCGTGGTGGTCGACGTCGAGGGTCTGCGGGTCGGTCTGTCCATCTGTTACGACCTGCGGTTCCCGGAGTTGTACCGGCAGCTCGCGACCGACGGCGGCGCCGAACTGCTCGTGGTGCCGGCGGCTTTCATGATGCACACCGGGCGGGACCACTGGGAGGTGTTGCTGCGGGCCCGGGCGATCGAGAACCAGTGCTTCGTGGCGGCGGCCGGACAGACAGGTGACCACGACCCGGGCCGGACCTGCTTCGGGCGCAGCATGGTGGTCGACCCGTGGGGGACCGTGCTGAGCCAGGTCGCCGACGGCCCCGGGCTGGCGGTCACCGAGATCGACCTGGAGCGCCTGCGGACGATCCGCGCCGAGCTGCCCAGCCTGGCCAACCGCCGACTCTGACCGCGGTCAGCCGCCGAAGAGCAGGCCCAGGGCGGTGATCCCGGCGATCGCCGCCGCAGTGACCAGGAGAGCGGTGGTCATCCGGGAGGGGCCGCGCCGGGCCAGGCGCCTGATCGACAGCACCAGTACGGCGAGCACGACGGCCCCGATCACCAACTGCCAGAACGGCAGCAGGAGGCCGAGCAGAGCGTCCTCGGCGACGGCCGGGACCGGGGACGGATCATCCATGCCGACCACTCTGGCACGGCACCGCACCGGACGACCCCTTCGACCGTGGCTCGCCGCGGAAACGGCCGACGTTCACCCAATGACGATCATTGATTTGCCTTCCGAGGCGGGTCCGCGTAACTTTCTCTCTGCACGCGGGAGGCCGGGCAAACCGGCCGAGAACGGGCGCCAGGCTGGTGGCGGTGACGCCGAGCCAGACTGAGATTCGGGCGGTGCTCGGCACTCCGGGACACGGAGTTGCAAACGCGAAGCCGACCGGGTAGAGTTCGAAAGCCGGCAGGGAGCCGGGCGGGTGGTCGCGAGAGCGACGCCGGCCGGTCCGCCGAAACCCACGAGAGCAACGAACACCGGAAACGGTGAGCGTCAGCGTGGGTCTGGTCGAGCCAAGTTGAACACCTCAAACACGAGGTTGACGACGGAAGCAAGACCGAGTAGGTTGGAGAGGTTGCCCCAAACGGGGGTTCCGCTAGGGCGGGGCTTCTGGTTGGTGTGTGGTTGTTCTTTGAGAACTCAACAGGGTGCTTGTAAAGCCAGTGCCAATTGTTTTATACCCCGGATTGGTCAGGCCTTTTGGTTTGGCTGGTTGGGATTCCTTTGGCAACACTTTTGTTGCCAGGTTGATTGCTGTTCGACAAGTTTTTGTTGGAGAGTTTGATCCTGGCTCAGGACGAACGCTGGCGGCGTGCTTAACACATGCAAGTCGAGCGGAAAGGCCCTTCGGGGTACTCGAGCGGCGAACGGGTGAGTAACACGTGAGCAACCTGCCCCAGGCTTTGGGATAACCCCGGGAAACCGGGGCTAATACCGAATATGACCTCCGATCGCATGGTTGGTGGTGGAAAGTTTTTCGGCTTGGGATGGGCTCGCGGCCTATCAGCTTGTTGGTGGGGTGATGGCCTACCAAGGCGACGACGGGTAGCCGGCCTGAGAGGGCGACCGGCCACACTGGGACTGAGACACGGCCCAGACTCCTACGGGAGGCAGCAGTGGGGAATATTGCACAATGGGCGGAAGCCTGATGCAGCGACGCCGCGTGAGGGATGACGGCCTTCGGGTTGTAAACCTCTTTCAGCAGGGACGAAGCGTAAGTGACGGTACCTGCAGAAGAAGCGCCGGCCAACTACGTGCCAGCAGCCGCGGTAAGACGTAGGGCGCGAGCGTTGTCCGGATTTATTGGGCGTAAAGAGCTCGTAGGCGGCTTGTCGCGTCGACTGTGAAAACCCGCAGCTCAACTGCGGGCCTGCAGTCGATACGGGCAGGCTAGAGTTCGGTAGGGGAGACTGGAATTCCTGGTGTAGCGGTGAAATGCGCAGATATCAGGAGGAACACCGGTGGCGAAGGCGGGTCTCTGGGCCGATACTGACGCTGAGGAGCGAAAGCGTGGGGAGCGAACAGGATTAGATACCCTGGTAGTCCACGCTGTAAACGTTGGGCGCTAGGTGTGGGGGGCCTCTCCGGTTCCCTGTGCCGCAGCTAACGCATTAAGCGCCCCGCCTGGGGAGTACGGCCGCAAGGCTAAAACTCAAAGGAATTGACGGGGGCCCGCACAAGCGGCGGAGCATGCGGATTAATTCGATGCAACGCGAAGAACCTTACCTGGGTTTGACATGGCCGCAAAACTGTCAGAGATGGCAGGTCCTTCGGGGGCGGTCACAGGTGGTGCATGGCTGTCGTCAGCTCGTGTCGTGAGATGTTGGGTTAAGTCCCGCAACGAGCGCAACCCTCGTTCGATGTTGCCAGCGCGTTATGGCGGGGACTCATCGAAGACTGCCGGGGTCAACTCGGAGGAAGGTGGGGATGACGTCAAGTCATCATGCCCCTTATGTCCAGGGCTTCACGCATGCTACAATGGCCGGTACAATGGGCTGCGATACCGTGAGGTGGAGCGAATCCCAAAAAGCCGGTCTCAGTTCGGATCGGGGTCTGCAACTCGACCCCGTGAAGTCGGAGTCGCTAGTAATCGCAGATCAGCAACGCTGCGGTGAATACGTTCCCGGGCCTTGTACACACCGCCCGTCACGTCACGAAAGTCGGCAACACCCGAAGCCGGTGGCCCAACCCTTGTGGAGGGAGCCGTCGAAGGTGGGGCTGGCGATTGGGACGAAGTCGTAACAAGGTAGCCGTACCGGAAGGTGCGGCTGGATCACCTCCTTTCTAAGGAGCACCATCCACCGAAAGGTGGCATGGAGCCCGCACCGCCCGAACGTGGTGGTGGGGTGCTCAGATGGCGGAGACACTGGCAAGTTCGGCGCCGGCAACGGCCGGGATACCTCTAGTACAGCCACTTCGGTGGTGGGAACGAGTTCCTGGTGCGGCTGGTGAGGAGCGTAAGCACCCTGTTGGGTCCTGAAGGAACAACCCGAGTGGTTGTTGTTTCAGAGCCTTGGAGACGAGCGGGAGTTCGTCGAGGCGCCAGGCATGGCCTGGTCTCGCAAACCGTGATCACGTGGTGGTTGCAGGTGTGGGGCTGTGGGTTGTGGGTTGGTTGTTTGTTGAGAATTGCACAGTGGACGCGAGCATCTTTGTGGTCAAGTTGTCAAGGGCGAACGGTGGATGCCTTGGCACCAGGAGCCGATGAAGGACGTGGGAGGCCGCGATAGGCCTGGGGGAGCTGTCAACCAAGCTGTGATCCCAGGGTGTCCGAATGGGGAAACCCGGCATCAGTCATGTGATGTCACCCGCACCTGAACACATAGGGTGTGTGGGGGGAACGCGGGGAAGTGAAACATCTCAGTACCCGTAGGAAGAGAAAACAAATAGTG
>NZ_JANCLW010000001.1:5162055-5331972 GCF_033433935.1 Micromonospora sp. BRA006-A | reverse complement strand
TGGGGTAAGGCCCCCAGCTAGACGACTGGGTTGATAGGCCGGAAATGTAAGCCCGGTAACGGGTTCAGTTGACCGGTACTAATAGGCCGAGGACTTGACTACCAAGCTGCTACGCGTCCACTGTGCAACTCTGAACAAACGATCACCCACCAAGGGTTGGTTGACATGTTCATAGAGTTACGGCGGTCATGGCGGAGGGGAAACGCCCGGCAACATTCCGAACCCGGAAGCTAAGCCCTCCAGCGCCGATGGTACTGCACTCGGGAGGGTGTGGGAGAGTAGGACACCGCCGGACAATCTTTCAATTCAGGGCCACCCCTACCGGGGTGGCCCTGAATTGCGTTCACCGGAGAGCTGGCCCCCTGCCGACGTGCGTGAGTGGCCATCGACCACAGCGCCGGCACCGCACCGGCTCACCACCACGCCACTTTTCCGAACCGCCGGACAGGCCCCGTAGTAGCGGCAACGAAGTGCCCCGAACCCCGCCACCTCGCCGAACTGGCGAGCCGCCCACCACTTCCCCGGAGTGGCGGCAAGGAAGTGCCTCGGATCCAGCCACCTCGCCGAGCTGGCGTGGACGAGTGAGCGCCGAGGGCGCGGGTCAGCGGCTCTGGACGGACTCGCGGATGTCCCGGAACAGGGCCGCGGCGTCGTCGACCCGGCGGCCCGGGAACATGCCCATCACCACGCTGCCGTGGTCGGCCCACCCGCACACCGCGAAGTCGCCGCCGTCGCCGCTCGTCGTACCGCACTTCATCACGCCGCCCAAGCGGCCCGCGTCCACCTCGCGCAGCCCTGCCACCCGGCCGGTCTCGTCGGCCATCAGGCCGAACAGGGTGTCCAGGTCACGCTCGGGCTGCCAGAGCAGCGTGGTGCCGCCGAACAGCAGCACCGAACGCTTGGCGTCCCCGCGGTCGGAGTAGACGGCGCCGTAGCCGCGGTCCAGCTCGATGTCGGCGGCCAGTCCGTCGCGCAGGTAGTCGGCGGTGCTGCGGGCCCGCTCGCTGTCGTCGCGTACCAGCCCGGCCACCTCGGCCGGCTGACCGAGCGTGGTGTCCTTCTGCTGGACCACCCGCCAGCCGCCCAGCCCGAGCGCGCCGGCGCCGGCCAGGCCGGCCGCCAGCAGGGCGGCGAGGACGATCTTCCGGCGCCGGGAGACGGGACGGTGTTCGGGCTCCTGCGCGGGATCGCGGCGGCTCAGCTCGATCGGCTCAGCGGTCAGCTCGACCGGATCGGGACCCCCGTCGACCGGGCGCTCGGTGAGATGCGCGTCGGACATGACCGCCACCGTACGCGAATCACAGGTGGTGCACGTCGGGTCCCCGAAAGCGCTCCGTAGACTTTCAGGGTGACCGAGAGACTGGATGCCCGACGCCCCGACGCCCCGACCCTCGCCGGCCAGTACCAGCCCGGCGAGGTAGAGCAGCGACGGTACGAGCAGTGGGTAGCCGGCGGGCACTTCCGGGCGTCGGCGGACAGCGAGAAGCCGCCGTTCACCATCGTCATCCCGCCGCCGAACGTCACCGGCTCGCTGCACATGGGGCACGCGTTCGAGCACACGCTCATGGACGCGCTCACCCGGCGCAAGAAGATGCAGGGGTACGAGGCGCTCTGGCTGCCGGGCATGGACCACGCCGGCATCGCCACCCAGAACCTGGTCGAGCGGCAGCTCGCCGGTGAGGGGCTGTCCCGGCACGACCTCGGGCGGGAGAAGTTCGTCGAGCGGGTCTGGCAGTGGAAGGCCGAGTCCGGCGGCGCGATCCTCGGCCAGATGCGCCGGCTCGGCGACGCCGTCGACTGGGACCGTGAGCGCTTCACCATGGACGAGGGCCTGTCCCGGGCCGTGCAGACCATGTTCAAGAAGCTCTTCGACGACGGGCTCATCTACCGGGCCAACCGGATCATCAACTGGTGCCCGCGCTGCCTGACCGCACTGTCCGACATCGAGGTGGAGCACACCGACGACGAGGGCGAGCTGGTCTCGATCCGCTACGGCGACGAGGTCGTGGTGGCGACCACCCGGGCCGAAACCATGCTCGGTGACACCGCGGTGGCGGTGCACCCGGACGACGAGCGCTACCGGCACCTGATCGGCACCGAGGTGGAGCTGCCGCTCACCGACCGGCGGATCCCGATCGTCGCCGACGAGCACGTCGACCCGAGCTTCGGCACCGGCATGGTCAAGGTGACCCCGGCGCACGACCCGAACGACTTCGAGATCGGCCAGCGGCACGACCTGCCCTCGCTGACGATCATGGACGAGCGCGGCGTCATCACCGCGCCCGGCCCGTTCCAGGGCCTGGACCGGTACGAGGCCCGCCCGGCGATCGTCGCGGCGCTGCGCGAGCAGGGCCGGATCGTGGCCGAGAAGCGGCCGTACCTGCACGCGGTGGGGCACTGCTCACGGTGCAAGACGACTGTCGAGCCGCGCCTGTCGTTGCAGTGGTTCGTCAACACCGCCCCGCTCGCGAAGGCCGCCGGTGACGCGGTGCGCGACGGCCGGGTGAAGATCGAGCCGGCCGAGCTGGCCAAGCGCTACTTCGCCTGGGTCGACAACATGCACGACTGGTGCATCTCCCGCCAGCTGTGGTGGGGCCACCGCATCCCCGTCTGGTACGGCCCGGACGGCGAGATCGTCTGCGTCGGCCCAGACGAGGAGCCGCCGTCCGGCGAGGGCTGGCGGCAGGACGAGGACGTCCTGGACACCTGGTTCTCCAGCGGCCTGTGGCCGTTCTCCACGCTCGGCTGGCCCGAGCGCACCCCCGATCTGGCGAAGTTCTACCCGACCAGCGTGCTGGTCACCGGCTACGACATCCTGTTCTTCTGGGTCGCCCGGATGATGATGTTCGGCCTGTACGCGATGGACGGCGTGCAGCCGTTCGACGTGGTGGCGCTGCACGGCATGGTCCGCGACGAGCACGGCAAGAAGATGTCGAAGTCGTTCGGCAACGTGGTCGACCCGCTGGACTGGATCGACCGGTTCGGCGCCGACGCCACCCGGTTCACGCTGGCCCGGGGCGCCAACCCCGGCCAGGACGTGCCGGTCAGCGAGGAGTGGTGCCAGGGCTCCCGCAACTTCTGCAACAAGCTCTGGAACGCCACCCGGTTCGCGCTGCTCAACGGCGCGCACACCGACGGCCCGTTGCCGGCCGCCGCTGACCTCTCCACCGTCGACAGGTGGATCCTGTCCCGGCTGGCGCACGTCACCGCCGAGGTCGACGAGCAGTTCGAGGCGTACGAGTTCGCGAAGGTCTGCGACCTGCTCTACCACTTCGCGTGGGACGACGTCTGCGACTGGTACGTGGAGCTGAGCAAGCCGGTGCTGGCCGAGGGCGGCCCCGCCGCCGACGCCACCCGCCGGGTGCTGGGCCACGTGCTGGACCAGCTCCTGCGGCTGCTGCACCCGGTCATCCCGTTCGTCACCGACGAGCTGTGGTCCGCGCTCAGCGGCGGCGAGACCGTACTCACGGCGTCCTGGCCGGTCGCCGACCGTACCCTGATCGACGACGCCGCGGAGGGCGAAGTCGGCACCCTCCAGCGGGTGGTGACCGAGGTCCGGCGGTTCCGGTCGGACCAGGGACTGCGGCCGACCCAGCGGGTCGCCGCGCGTCTCGACGGCCTGGCCGGCGCGGGCATCGCGGCGCACGAGCCGCTGGTGCGCTCGCTGGCCCGGCTCGACGCCCCCGGTGACGACTTCCAGACCGGCGCCACGCTGGCCATGCCCGGTGAGGTGAGCGTCGCGCTCGACACCCGCGGCTCGATCGACGTGGCCGCCGAGCGGGCCCGGCTCACCAAGGACCGGGCCGCAGCCGAGAAGGAGGCCACCCAGGCGCGGGCGAAGCTGGACAACCCGGCGTTCGTCGGCAAGGCGCCCGAGCCGGTGGTGGCGAAGATCCGCGAACGGCTGGCGGTGGCTGAGGCGGACCTGGTCCGGATCGACGCCGCCCTGGAGGCGCTTCCCTCGTGAGCGCGAGGAGTGAGCCGGGGTTGCGAGCCCCGCAGTCGCGAACGAAAGATGGCTCCGCATGAGCGACCGCACCGACCGCACCGAGTTCGCCGAGGTGGAGGCCGCGCTCAACGCGCGCGGCTTCACCCGGATGCACTTCGAGCTGGAGAAGATCGAGACCCTGCTCGACCTGCTGGGGAGCCCGCAGCGGGCGTACCCGTCGATCCACCTGACCGGCACCAACGGCAAGACCTCGACGGCCCGGATGATCGACTCGCTGCTGCGGGCGTTCGGGCTGCACACCGGCCGCTACACCAGCCCGCACCTGGAGACCGTCCGGGAGCGGATCAGCCTGGACGGCGAAGCGGTGAGCGAGGAGCGGTTCGTGTCCACGTACCGTGAGATCGCGCCGCTGGCCGAGCTGGTCGACCAGCGGTTCGCCGAGCCGCTGACGTACTTCGACATGACCACGGCGCTGGCGTTCGCCACGTTCGCCGACGCCCCGGTCGACGTGGCGGTGGTGGAGGTCGGACTCGGCGGCGCGGAGGACGCGACGAACGTCATCCAGGCCGGCGTCGCCGTGATCACCCCGATCGGGCTGGACCACACCGAGTGGCTCGGCGACACGATCGAGGACATCGCGCTGCACAAGGCCGGCATCATCCACCCCGGCGCCACGGTGATCGCGGCGGCGCAGGAGGAGGAGGCCGCCCGCCCGATCCTGGAACGCTGCGCCGAGGTCAACGCCACCGTCGCCCGCGAGGGCGCCGAGTTCGGCGTGCTGCGCCGCGCGGTCGCGGTCGGGGGCCAGGTGCTGACCATCCAGGGCCTGGGCGGAGTGTACGAGGAGATCTTCATCCCGCTGCACGGCGCGCACCAGGCGCAGAACGCGGCGGTCGCGCTGGCCGCCGTGGAAGCGTTCCTCGGTGCCGGCGCCCGGCGGCAGCTCGACATCGAGGCGGTCCGTGAGGGATTCGCCGCGACCAGCTCGCCGGGCCGGCTGGAGCGGGTGCGGAGCGCCCCGACGGTGCTGCTCGACGGCGCGCACAACCCGCACGGGATGGCCGCCACAGTGGCCGCGGTGCAGGAGGAGTTCGCGTTCAGCAAGCTCGTCGGCGTACTGGCGGTGCTCGGCGACAAGGACGCGGCGAGCCTGCTGGAACTGCTCGAACCGGTGCTCGACTCGATCGTGGTGGCGGAGAACAGCTCGGCCCGGGCGATGCCGGTGGACGAGCTGGCCGCGCTGGCGCGGGAGATCTTCGGGCCGGAGCGGGTGCAGGTGACCCGGGAGATGCCCGACGCCATCGAGGCGGCGGTGGCGGAGGCCGAGGCGGACGTGCCGGGCGAGCTGGCCGGGGTGGGCGTGCTGATCACCGGATCGGTGGTGACAGTGGCCGACGCCCGCCGGCTGCTCAAGCGATGACCGGGCCGCAGCAGCGCCCGACCGGTCCGGAGCAGGCGGGCGGCGTTGAGCGGCCGGTGGGCCCGGAGCAGGCAGGCGGTTCGGAGCCGGCGGGCGGTTCGGAGCCGGTGGGCGGCGTGCGGCGGTCCGGGCTGCGGAACCCGGACAAGGCGGTACGCGGACTCGGCGCCGGCACCATGTCGCTGGAGGCGCTGGTGCTGCTGCTGGCCATCCAGCCGATCCGGGTGGTCGGCGGTGACCTGAGCGGCGCGGCGATCGGCGCGATCGTGGCGCTGGCGGTCGCCTGTGTGGTGCTCGCCGGGATGATGCGCCGCCCGTGGGCGTGGCACGCCGGCACCGTGATCCAGGGCCTGCTGCTGCTCTCCGGGCTGCTGCACTGGTCGCTGTTCGCGCTCGGGGTGATGTTCGCGCTGGTGTGGGCGTACGCGCTGCACGTGCGGCGGGTCATCCTCGGCTGAGCGTCGTCGCGCGGTTACGCGTGTTAAGAAGGGCCCCTTCCTCTACCCGAGGCGTTAAGAAGGGGCCCTTCCTTACACCTGGGCGAGGGTGCGCCACTGCGTCAGCGCGACGCCGTGGCCGTCGGGGTCGCGGAAGGCAGCCGCCCACACCTCCAGCTTGGTGCCCCGGTTCACTACGCGCGGGGCGTACGTGAACCGGACACCGGAGTCGCGCAGCCGCTCGTACGCCCCCTGGATGTCGTCCACCTCCAGGTTGACGTGCACCAGGCGGCGGCTGATCGGGGCGGCGCCGGTCACCCGGCGCAGCACCAGCCGGGTCGGCCCGGAGGCGAGCACGGCGTTGCCCTCGCCCCGGTCCAGCTCGTCGAAGCCGAGCTCGCGGTAGAAGTCGAGGGACCGGTCCAGGTCGGTGACGAGCAGCGTGATGCCGACGCCGCTGATCGGGCTGGCCAGCTCGTCCGGCTCGGTCGCGCCGGACGGGCCGAAGATCGCCTCGTCCAGTTCCTCGGGCGTCGGCGGCGCGTCGGAGCGCCGAGGCGCGTCCGCGGGGTCGTCGAGCGCCACGTCGATCGGGTCGGGCCCGATGTCGGCCGGCCCGGATCCGGCCCGTCCGGCGTCGGCCCGTCCGGTCTCGGCCGGCACCGAGTCAGCCGGCGGGGAGTCGACGAGCACTGTCTCGACCGGCACGGTGTCGACCGGCTCCTCGGCCGGCGAGCGGGGCGCCGGGGCGCGGCGGGGGAGCGGGCCGGGGCCGGCCGTGCGTTCGGCCCGTTCGACGAGCTGCCCCTCCAGCACCACCGGGCCGCCGGGGCTCTGGTGCAGCACCACCGGCTCGCGGTCCTCGGCCCGGGGCGGTACGTCGTCCAGGTACGGGTCCGGCGCGGGCGGGTAGTCGTCACGGAAGTCATCCTCCGGCGCGCGCCCGGCCCACGGCGGCGCCTCCTGCGCGATCAGCGGCTCGTCCAGCGGGTCCGGCTCGGTGGCGTACTCGGGCGGCAGGTCGGCGACCGCGGCGGCGCTCTCGGCGTGCGTGGGCACCTCGTCCCAGAGCACGCGTACGTGCCGCTGGTCGTCCAGCGCCACCCGGACCGGCAGCGCCTGGCCCAGCGAGGGCCACTTGGCGACCGGCACCCGAGGCTCGATGATCTTCTTGGAGCGGGGCGGCAGCCCCGGCGCGTCGATCACCAGTTGCAGCTCGCACCGGCCGAACGCGTACTGGGTGGGCGGCTCGGAGGCGCTGTGCACGTGCCCCAGGCCGATCACCCAGGTGCGGCCGCCGCCGCGGACCGTGGCCAGGGCGATCGCCAGCACCAGCAGCGCCACGCCGAGGGCCACGATGGCCCAGCTGGTCATGCCGAGACCGAAAACGGTCACGAAGGTGGCGACGGTGCCGAGCACCGCCCCGATCAGTTTGCGTACCGGCGCGATCGTGCGGTTCCCGCCATTCGCCACAGTGGACCTCCCAGGGGTTCCAGGGCCAGGCTAGGCCGCCGCGGCGGGCCAGGGAAGACGCAGCCGCCGCGCCGGCGCCGGGACCGGGTCGCTACGCTGACCGTACCCAGCCGAACCCCGTTTGAGTGCGCAGGAGGAACCCAGCGTGTCCAGCAGCAGCCCGGACGAGCGGTCGCTCGTACTGATCAAGCCCGACGCGGTGCGCCGCGGTCTGGTGGGCGAGATCCTGTCCCGTTTCGAGCGCAAGGGCCTGCGGATCGACGCGATGGTGAGCCGGACCATGGACGGCGACTTCGCCGACCAGCACTACGCCGAGCACGTCGACAAGCCGTTCTACCCGCCGCTGAAGACGTTCATGACCAGCGGCCCGCTGGTGGCGCTGGTGCTCTCCGGCGACCAGGTGGTCGAGGTCGTGCGCGCGATGATCGGCAGCACCGACGGCCGCAAGGCCGCCGCCGGCACCATCCGCGGCGACCTGTCGCTGTCGAACCGGGAGAACCTGGTGCACGCCTCCGACTCGGCGGACAGCGCCAAGCGCGAGATCGCGCTCTGGTTCCCCGAGCTGGCCTGACCGACGTGCCGACGGCCCCGGCCCGCTCCTGGCGGGACCGGGGCCGTCGTGTGTCAGCGGTCAGACCTGCGCCGGCGGCTGCGTCCGGCAGGTCACCGCGACCCGGTTCCACACGTTGATGGTGGCGATCGCCATCACCAGGTCCGCCAGCTCCTTCTCCGACCACACCTTCGCCGCGGCGTCCCACACGTCGTCCGGCACGCCGTGCTCGCCGAGCCGGGTCACCGCGTCGGTGAGGTCCAGCGCGGCCCGCTCCCGCTCGTCGAAGAACGGCGCCTCGCGCCACGCCGCGACAGCGAACAGCCGGCGGCTGTCCTCCCCGGCCGCCAGCGCCTCGCGGCTGTGCATGTCGACGCAGAACGCGCAGCCGTTGCGCATCGACGCCCGCAGCTTCACCAGCTCCAGCACGGTGTGGTCCACGTTCGCACGGACGTACTTCTCCAGGCCCAGCACGGCCTGGTACGCCTCGGGCGCCACCGCCGCCATGTTCATCCGGCTCATCGCCGCCTCCTTGAGGGTTCGGGTACGCGCACAGGACGGGGCACGGTGGGCGCGGTGTGACGGCCCGGCGGTGTGACGGTGGTCATGCCGGGGCGCTGGACGGCAGTCGTTGACGTGCCGGTCACCTCGACCGGAGTTCCCGGCCACCTGCGGCCGGTAGACCGGGCTGGCGACACTGCCGAGACCGGGAGAACCCATGACGCACTTCGATCGACGTACCCTGCTCCGCGCCGGCCTGGTCGCCGGTGCCGGAGTCGCTGGCGGCGCGCTGCTCGGCGCGCCCGGCGCGCCCGCCGCACCCGGCCTGCGGCGCAGCGGCCGGCCACTGCTCACCCACGGCGTGCAGAGCGGCGACGTGACAGCCGACTCGGCGCTGGTCTGGACCCGCGCGGACCGGCCCGGCCGGATGCTCGTCGAGGTCAGCCGCCGGCCGGACCTGCGCGGCGCCCGGCTGGTGCGCGGCCCGGTGGTCGACCCCACCGGCGACCTCACCGGCAAGGTCCGCCTGCGCGGCCTGCCCGCGGGGGAGCGGCTGCACTACCGGGTACGGGTGGAGAGCCTGGACCGGCACGGCCTGTGCAGCGAGCCGCTGACCGGTTCGTTCGCCACCGCCCCCGGGCGGCACCAGCGGCGTGACGTGCGGTTCGTGTGGACCGGCGACATCGTCGGGCAGGGCTGGGGGATCAGCCCCGACTTCGACGGCCTGGCGATCTTCCGGGCCATGCGGGAACGTCGGCCCGACTTCTTCCTGTGCAGCGGCGACACCGTGTACGCCGACGGCCCGCTGGCCGAGAGCGTGGTGCTGCCGGACGGCCGCACCTGGCGCAACCTGGTGACGCCGGAGAAGAGCAAGGTGGCCGAGACGCTCGCCGAGTACCGGGGGCAGTTCGCGTACAACCTGCTCGACGAGCACCTGCGGGCGTTCGCCGCCGAGGTGCCGCAGATCAACCAGTGGGACGACCACGAGGTGGTGAACAACTGGTACCCGGGGGAGATCCTGACCGACGAGCGGTACGGCGAGAAGCGGGTGGACGTGCTCGCCGCCCGGGCCCGGCAGGCGTTCCACGAGTGGCTGCCGGTGCCGTCGGGCGGGCCGATGTACCGCAAGCTGTCGTACGGGCCGCTGCTCGACGTGTTCGTGCTGGACATGCGCACCTACAAGGACCCGAACGACGGCAACACGTACGCCGACCGCAATCGCGGGCTGCTCGGCAAGGCGCAGCGGGAGTGGCTGATCCGGGAGCTGCGCGCCTCCCGCGCCACCTGGAAGGTGATCGCCAACGACCTGCCGATCGGCGTGGTGGTGCCGGACGGGGCGGGCGCACAGGAGGGCGTCGCGCAGGGCGACCACGGCGCGCCGGCCGGCCGGGAGCTGGAGTTCGCCGAGGTGCTGCGCGCGTCGCACCGGGCCGGGGTGACCGGGCTGGTGTTCCTCACCGCCGACGTGCACTACACCGCCGCCCACCACTACGACCCGGCGCGCGCCGCCGTGCGGGACTTCAGCCCGTTCTGGGAGTTCGTCTCCGGCCCGGCGCACGCCGGCGCGTTCGGCCCGAACACGCTGGACGGCACGTTCGGCCCGAGGGCGGTCTTCGTGCACGCCCCGCCGCGCGCCAACACCTCCCCGGCCGAGGGCTTCCAGCACTTCGGCGAGGTGACCATCGACGGCCCGTCGCGGGCCCTGACGGTCCACCTGCGCGACCGCGCCGGCGCCTCCCTCTGGACCACCACCCTCCCGGCCCCGGCGCGCCGCTGACCCCGGCCGAACCCCGCTGATCATGAGGTTGGCGGCGATGTGGATCTCCGATTTCGCCGTCAACTTCATGATCGCCGGGTGAGAAGCGGGCGGCGAGATACTCGGCGGCGCGGGGGGTGGGGGGTCGAGTACGCTTGAATGCACAGGCGACGACCCGGCCATCACCGGCGAGCCTCCGGAAGAACGGCCGGGTGACCGGCTCAGTAGAACCGGACGGGACGGCCCGTCACAGCCGGCCAACGAGCGGGCGGTCGCACCTCGGCCGCCAAGCGGGGTGGTACCGCGGGCCACACCCGGGCGCCGGTCACGGCGTACCGGATTCGGCTCGTCCTCGCAGACCACAGACGAGTGAGCTGCTGAGGGAGAGCGACAGGCGATGGCCTATCCGTTGCACGACCCGACCGGCGCCGGTGTCCCGGCGAGCCCGGACCTGCCCGCGGTCGAGCGCCGGGTGCTGGAGCACTGGACGGCCGACAAGACCTTCGAGGCGTCGGTGGAGGCCCGCGACGCCGGCCGGAACGGCGAGAACGAGTACGTCTTCTACGACGGCCCGCCGTTCGCCAACGGCCTGCCGCACTACGGCCACCTGTTCACCGGCTACGTCAAGGACGTGGTGCCGCGCTACCAGACCATGCGCGGCAAGCACGTCGAGCGCCGGTTCGGCTGGGACTGCCACGGCCTGCCCGCCGAGGTGGTGGCGGAGAAGCAGCTCGGCATCACCACCAAGGCGGAGATCCTCGACCTCGGCGTGGCCCGGTTCAACGACGCCTGCCGCACCTCCGTGCTGGAGTTCACCCACGACTGGGAGCGGTACGTCACCCGGCAGGCCCGCTGGGTCGACTTCGCCAACGACTACAAGACGCTCGACCTGGACTACATGGAAAGCGTCATGTGGGCCTTCAAGACCCTGCACGACAAGGGTCTGGTCTACGAGGGCTTCCGGGTGCTCGCGTACTGCTGGCGGTGCGAGACGCCGCTGTCGAACACCGAGACCCGGATGGACGACGTCTACCGGGACCGGCACGACCCGACGCTCACCGTCTGGTTCGAGCTGACCGCCGACGAGAACGCGCCGGAACTCATCCGGGGCCCGGTGAAGCTCGGCGTCTGGACCACCACCCCGTGGACCCTGCCGTCGAACCTGGCGCTCGCCGTCGGCCCCGACATCCGGTACGCGGTGCTGGAGCGCGACGGGCAGCGACACCTGGTCGGGGAGTCCCGCCTCGGGGCGTACGCCAAGGAGTTGGAGGGGTACGAGCAGGTCGGCTGGGTGACCGGCAAGGCCCTCGTCGGACGCCGCTACACGCCGCTGTACGACTTCCTCGTCGAGCCGGCCGGCCCGAACGCGTACCAGGTGCTCGGCGCGGACTTCGTCACCACCGAGGACGGCACCGGGATCGTCCACCTGGCGCCCGCCTTCGGTGAGGACGACCAGAACACCTGCAACGCCGCCGGCATCCCCACCGTCGTGACGGTGGACGACCACACCCGGTTCACCGCGCTGGTGCCGCCGTACCAGGGCGAGCAGGTCTTCGACGTGAACAAGCCGGTGATCCGGGAGCTGAAGGAGCGGGGGGTGGTGCTGCGGCAGGACACCTACACCCACTCCTACCCGCACTGCTGGCGCTGCGACACGCCGCTGGTCTACAAGGCGGTGTCGTCGTGGTTCGTCGCGGTGTCGACGTTCAAGGACCGGATGGTCGAGCTGAACCAGCAGATCAACTGGACCCCGGGACACATCAAGGACGGCTCGTTCGGCAAGTGGCTGGCGAACGCCCGGGACTGGTCGATCAGCCGTAACCGGTTCTGGGGCTCGCCGATCCCGGTGTGGCGCTCCGACGACCCGAACTACCCGCGGGTCGACGTCTACGGTTCGCTGGCCGACATCGAGCGGGACTTCGGCGTACGCCTGACCGACCTGCACCGGCCGGCGGTGGACGACCTGGTCCGCCCCAACCCGGACGACCCGACGGGCAAGTCGATGATGCGCCGGGTGCCGGAGGTGCTGGACTGCTGGTTCGAGTCCGGCTCGATGCCGTTCGCCCAGGTGCACTACCCGTTCGAGAACCGCGAGTGGTTCGAGCACCACTACCCGGGTGACTTCATCGTCGAGTACATCGGGCAGACCCGCGGCTGGTTCTACACCATGCACGTGCTGGCCACCGCACTGTTCGACCGGCCGGCGTTCCGCAACTGCCTGAGCCACGGCATCCTGCTCGGCTCGGACGGGCGCAAGATGTCCAAGAGCCTGCGCAACTACCCGGACGTCTACCACGTGTTCGACTCCTACGGGTCGGACGCGATGCGGTGGATGCTGATGTCCTCGCCGGTGCTGCGCGGCGGCGACATGGCGGTCACCGAGTCGGGCATCCGGGACGCGGTGCGTCAGGTGCTGCTGCCGCTGTGGAACGTCTGGTACTTCTTCTCGCTGTACGCCAACGCCGACGGCTACACCGCGCGTCGTCGTACCGACTCGGCGAACGTGCTCGACCGGTACGTGCTGGCGAAGACGAACGAGCTGGTGGCGACCGTCGGCGCGCAGATGGACGCGTACGACATCTCCGGCGCCTGCGCCACCGTGCGGTCCTACCTGGACGCGCTGACCAACTGGTACGTGCGCCGGTCCCGGGACCGGTTCTGGGCCGGCGACGCGGACGCGTTCGACACGCTGTGGACCGTGCTGGAGACGCTGTGCCGGGTGGTGGCGCCGCTGGCGCCGCTGACCGCCGAGGAGATCTGGCGCGGGCTGACCGGCGAGCGGTCGGTGCACCTGACCGACTGGCCGCAGGCGGAGGAGTTCCCGGCCGACCACGAGCTGGTCTCCGCGATGGACAACGTCCGGGCGGTCGCCTCGGCGGCGCTGTCCCTGCGCAAGGCCAAGGGCCTGCGGGTCCGGCTGCCGCTGGCGACGCTGACCGTGGCCTCGCCGGTCGCGGCCCAGCTGCGGCCCTTCGCCGACCTGGTCGCCGACGAGGTCAACGTGAAGGAGGTCGTGCTCACCGACGAGGTGTCCGCGTACTGCCAGCAGGTGCTCACCGTGGTGCCGCGGGCGCTCGGCCCGCGTGTCGGCAAGGCCGTCCAGCAGGTCATCAAGGCGGTCAAGGCGGGGGAGTGGGAGCTGCGCGACGGCGCCCCGGTCGCCGCCGGGGTCACGCTCGCCGAGGGCGAGTACGAGCTGCGCCTGGTCGCCGCCGACGCCGAGCACTCCGCGCCGCTACCAGGCGGTGAGGGAGTGGTCGTGCTGGACACCGAGGTCACGCCGGAACTCGCCGCCGAGGGGCTGGCCCGGGACGTGGTCCGGGTCGTGCAGCAGGCCCGCCGCGACGCCGATCTGGACATCTCCGACCGGATCACGGTGGCGGTCTCGGCGTCCGAGGAGGTGCGGGCGGCGGTCGCCGCGTACACCGGGTTCGTGGCGCGGGAGGTGCTCGCCGACAGCATCGACTTCGCCGAGGGCCTCGACGGCTTCGCCGGCGAGGCCGGCGAGGGCGAGCGCGTGACGGTGACGGTCCGCAAGGTGTGATGTAAGGCGGGGGCCCTTCTCAACGCCTCAGGTAGAGGAAGGGCCCCTGCTTGACACCCGCACCCAGCGAGTGGACTGCGGACCACCCGCTCGGTGGCGGACGGCCGCGTCGGCTACCGTGACAGCGCCTGTTTCACGTACGACCGCCGGAGGACCCGTGCCCCTGCTCTACACCATCGGCAAGCTCACCGTGGCGCCCGCGCTCCGGTTGGCCTTCCGTCCGCACGTGGAGGGTTTGGAGCACATCCCGGCGACCGGCGGCGCGATCTTCGCCAGCAACCACCTCTCCGTCGCCGACGAACTGCTCCTCGGCACCGTGGTGCCCCGGCACCTGGCGTTCTGGGCCAAGTCGGAGTACTTCAAGGGCACCGGCCTCAAGGGCGGCTTCTCCAAGTTCGTGCTGACCGGGCTGGGCGCGATCCCGGTCGAGCGGGCCGGCGGCCGGGCCGCGCTGACCGCGTTCGACGCGGCGATCCCGGTGCTCAAGGCCGGTGACCTGGTCGCCGTCTACCCGGAGGGCACCCGCTCGCCGGACGGGCGGCTCTACCGCGGGCGTACCGGCACCGTCCGGCTGGCCATCGCCGCGGGCGTGCCGATCATCCCGGTCGGCGTGACCGGCACCGACAAGGCCCAGCCCATCGGTACGCGGATCCCGCGACCGGGCCGCGCCAAGATCACCATCAAGTTCGGCAAGCCGCTGGACTTCACCGGCCGTCCCGACGACCGCACGTCGCTGCGCGCGATGACCGACGAGATGATGGCCGAGATCCAGAAGCTCAGCGGCCAGGAGTACGTCCCGCGCTACGCCCCGAAGCGCGCCGACCAGACCGGCGGCGACCAGGCCGGCGGCGAGCAGACCGCCTGAGCGGTCAGGACTTCGGCACCACCACGCGCTGGCGCAGGTCGTTCAGCAGCCGCCCGCTGTCGTCCACCGAGAGCCGGGTGAACACGCCGGTGGTGAGGCTGCCGTGGTCGGCCGAGACGCAGACCACCACCGAGTCGCCGTCCGCGCGGCCGACGGCGCAGCGCTCGTAGCGTCCCCGTACGCCGGTGTCCACTGCCACCGACTCCTTCAGCGCGTAGTCCCCGGCGAGGCGGTCGATCTCCGACTCGGCGTCCGACTCCGGGCTGAACCGCAGGCCGGTGCTGCCGAACAACGTCACCCGTTTGCCGTCGCTCGTGGTGTAGATGCCGGCGAACGTGTCCTCGGCGAGCAGGTTCGACTCGCGTACCCGGGATTTCAGCTCCTCGGCCGTGGCCCGGCTGCTCTCGTCCTGGCGTAGCCGCATCGAGTCGATCTGGTCCGGGAGGGTGGCACTGGCCGGGTACTGGTTGGAGATCGGCTGGAACCACCAGAGCGGGAGCCCGCAGCAGCAGGCGATGGAGAGCAGCAGCACCCAGGGCCAGCGGCGCCGGCGGCGGGTCCGCTTCGGCGGCTGCTGCCAGCCCGGCGGTGCGACAGGCGGACCGGCCTTGACCCGGCGCTGCTTCGGCGGCCGTCCGGGCTTCGCCGGCGGCGCGACGGGTGCCGCGGGCGGCAGGGGCCGGGCGGCGGGCGGAGCGGGATGGTGCGGCGGCGAGACCGGCCGGGCCGGTCCGGAGTACGGCGGGCTGTGCGGCGGGGGCGAGACCGGCCGGGCGGCGGGCGGCGCGGGACGGGCCGGTTGCGGGGCGGGGTGGGCCGCCGGTGGCGCCGGGTGGGCCGGGTGCGGGTTGTCCGGCACGGCCCAGGGCGCGGTGTACGGCAGCGTCGGCGTCGGTGGCGGCAGCTCCGGGGCGTGCAGCTCCCAGCCGGTGGTGTCCACCCCCGCCCACGGGTCGACAGGCGTGGCGTGTTCCGGCGACGCGAGCGGCGGCACCGGGGTGGGCTCGGCGGACTCGCCCCAGGCGGGCCGGCGTGCCGGCGGTGGCGGGACGGCTGCGGAACCGCTCCAGCGGGGCGCCTCGACCCGGGTCGGGTTCGGGGCGTTCTCCACCCGCGTCGGGTCCGGCGTGTTCCCGGCCCGGGTGGAGGCCGGGGCGTTCTCGACCTTCGTGGGATCCGGCGTGGTCGTGGCCGGGGCTGGCTGTGGCGCGACGTCGATGCGGGTCGGATCCGGCCGGCCCCCGGTACGCGGAGTGGGGACGGGCGTGGTGCGGCCGGGAACCGCTGCGGATCCCCGCGCCCGGGTCACCGGTACGGGCGGGGTGGCGTCGATGCCGGCAGGTGGGCCGGCCTCGGCGGTGGGGGCGGCGTCGCCGGCCGGTGAGTGCGGGCTTACGTCGTCGAGCGCGGCGGTGTCGGCCGGGTCTGCCGGCTCGCCCGCCTGCTCGGCCGGTTCGTTCGGCTCCGACTGCTGCTTGGGTGCCGGTGCCGACTGCGGGTCAGGGGTCGAGGTCGCCGGGCTGGGCGTGACCGGGACGTCGGGCGGTGAGGCGGGTGCCTCGTCGCCGGACGGCTGGTCATCGGGCTCGGCGCGGTGCGGCTGCTCATCCGGCGCGACGGGGGTCGGCGGGCGGTGGGGCGTACCGTCGTGCGCCCTGCTCCCGGCGGCGCCGGACGGCTCCTCGGCCGAGACCCCGGCGGAGGTCCGGTCGTCGGCGGCCTCCGGCGTGGTGGACGGGGACGCCGGAGCCGAGGCGCCGGTGGCGTCCTCGGTGTCGGCGGCGGTCGCCGGCTCGGTGACGGACGGCATCTCGGCCCCGTCGGCCGGCCGGTCCGCCCCCGGCTGCGGCTGCGGCATCGCGGCTATCTCCTCTCGCGCCCGTTGCGAGGTTAGTACCGCCCCGCCACCCGGGACGAATCCCGCCCGCTCCCGGCCCTCACTCCGCTGATCAAGGAGTTCGTGTCCGGTGGGAGCGCGGGGCAGCGCACAAACTCCTTGATCAACCCGGTGGGGGTGGGCGCGGGCGCGGGAGAGGGCGGGGGCACCGCGTACGCTTGGGCATCATGAGTGCCCCGTCCACGACCCCGCGTCCCGCCGCCGCCAACTCGGTCTGGCCCCGGCTGGAGCCGTTGCTGCCGCAGGTGACCAAGCCCATCCAGTACGTGGGTGGAGAACTCGGCGCGGTGGTCAAGGACTGGGACGCCGCGACCGTCCGGTGGGCGCTGATGTACCCGGACGCGTACGAGGTGGGCCTGCCCAACCAGGGCGTGCAGATCCTGTACGAGGTGCTCAACGAGCTGCCCGACGTGCTGGCCGAGCGGACGTACGCGGTCTGGCCGGACCTGGAGAAGCTGATGCGCGCCCACGGCGTGCCGCAGTTCACCGTCGACGCCCACCGCCCGGTGCGTGACTTCGACGTGTTCGGCGTCTCGTTCTCCACCGAGCTGGGCTACACCAACCTGCTCACCGCGATCGACCTGGCCGGCATTCCGATGCTCGCCGCCGACCGCACCGACGCCGACCCGGTGATCGTGGCCGGCGGGCACGCCGCGTTCAACCCGGAGCCGATCGCCGACTTCGTCGACGCCGCGGTGCTCGGCGACGGCGAGGAGGCGGTGCTGGAGATCACCGCCATCGTGCGGGAGTGGAAGGCGGAGGGCTCCCCGGGCGGCCGGGACGAGCTGCTGCTGCGGCTGGCCCGGACCGAGAGCGTCTACGTGCCGCGCTTCTACGACGTCGACTACCTGCCGGACGGCCGGATCCAGCGGGTCGTGCCGAACCGCCCGGACGTGCCGTTCCGGGTGCACAAGCGCACGACGATGGACCTGGACGCCTGGCCGTACCCGAAGAAGCCCCTGGTACCGCTCGCCGAGACGGTCCACGAGCGGTACGCGGTGGAGATCTTCCGGGGTTGCACCCGCGGTTGCCGGTTCTGCCAGGCCGGCATGATCACCCGTCCGGTGCGGGAGCGCTCGATCACCACCGTCGGCCAGATGGTCAAGGAGGGGCTGGAGTTCTCCGGCTTCCACGAGGTGGGCCTGCTGTCGCTGTCGTCGGCCGACCACTCCGAGATCGGCGACATGTGCTCCGGCCTGGCCGAGCAGTACGCCGGCACCAACGTCTCGCTGTCGCTGCCGTCCACCCGGGTGGACGCCTTCAACATCGACCTGGCCCAGGAGTTGTCACGCAACGGCCGCCGGACCGGTCTGACCTTCGCCCCCGAGGGCGGGTCGGAGCGGATCCGCAAGGTGATCAACAAGATGGTGTCGAAGGAAGACCTCATCCGCACCGTGGTCACCGCGTACTCCAACGGCTGGCGGCAGGTGAAGCTCTACTTCATGTGCGGCCTGCCCACCGAGACCGACGAGGACGTCCTGGAGATCGCCGACATGGCGCACGAGGTGATCCGGGCCGGCCGCGCCGCCACCGGGTCCAAGGACATCCGCTGCACGGTCTCCATCGGCGGGTTCGTGCCGAAGCCGCACACCCCGTTCCAGTGGGCCTCGATGGAGCGGCCGGAGGTCATCGACGGCCGGCTCAAGCTGCTCAAGCAGGCGATCAACAGCGACCGGTCGCTGGGCCGGGCCATCGGCTTCCGCTACCACGACGGCGAGCCGTCGCTGATCGAGGGCCTGCTCTCCCGAGGCGACCGCCGGGTCGGCGCGGTGATCCGCAAGGTCTGGGAGAACGGCGGCCGGTTCGACGGCTGGAGCGAGCACTTCTCCTACCAGCGGTGGGTGGACGCCGCCACCGAGGTGCTGCCGGCATACGGCGTGGACCTCGACTGGTACACCACCCGGCAGCGCGAGGAGCTGGAGGTTCTGCCCTGGGACCACCTCGACTCCGGCCTGGACAAGGACTGGCTCTGGCAGGACTGGCAGGACTCGCTGTCGGAGTACGAGCAGGACGACTGCCGCTGGACGCCCTGCTTCGACTGCGGCGTCTGCCCGTCCATGGACACCGAGATCCAGATCGGCCCGACCGGCCGCAAGCTGCTGCCGCTCACCCCGGTCAACGGGCTGAAGCTGCCCGCAGCCGCCCAGGGCTGAGGCCGCCGGCACCACCACGGAGCGCGGGAACCTGACCGGGTTTCCGCGCTCCGCCGTCTTTTCCCGGTGACCGGCGCGGTACGCGGGGTGGGGGTGCCCCGACTGGTCCTTCCTCGATACGCTGCGTCCGTAATGGACCGGCCGGGGCCGGTAGCGGGGAGGACAGCAGACATGGGCATCAATCCGCCGGACACCGGCGATCTGCACGTCAGCGTCGAGGACCTGGATGCGGCGGCCGAGTACATCGAGCGCCTCAAGCAGTACGTCGAGGACACCATCTCCTGGGAGATGGAGCGCATCAAGGAGAACATGAAGGGCGACAGCAACAGCCCGCAGATCATGTCCAACGGCACACCGTTCGGCGCGTTCGCCGACGCCCGGCTGCAGTGGCAGGCGCTGGAACGCTCCACGGCCAACATGGAGGCCCACCTCAAGGGCCTCTCCGCCAAGCTGAGCGGCCTGAAGAAGGGCACCGAGGACATCGCCAAGGCGTTCCGCGACGCCGAGGAGCGCAACGCCGCGAACGGCAAGGACATCGAACGGCTGCTGGAGGCCGCTGCTCCGCCGCCCGGCGGCGCCGAGCCGCCCACCTACCCGTACCCGGCCTGAGAGAGGAGACGGTCATGGCTGGAGCCACCTGGGAACGCTGTGTCCGCGAGGTGACGCTGTCGGCGGATCCGTACACCGTCGGCCTGGTCGGCTCGGGGTGGAGCAACCTCTCCACCGGTCTCGGCCACCTGCGCGACTCCCTCGTCGGCCGGTCGTTCGTCGGCCCGATCGCGGCCGGTCAGGAGCGCCCGCACACCGGCGGCCTGCCCGGGATGCTCGCCGGCTGGAAGGGCAGCGGCGGCGACGCGTACCGCGAGCACCTGTCCGAGATCGGCAAGGACATCGAGGACCTCATCACGCACGCCAGCAACGTCAGTGGCGCGCTGTCACGGATCGAGGGTGACATCCGCAAGACGGTGGCGAGCATCCCGATCCCGCTGATGGACAACTTCGGCTGGAACGAGTGGAGCCTGCCCGGCGGCACCGAGCTGGACGACGCCCGCGACGGGGAGAGCCAGTCCGGCTTCCTCGCCGCGCTGCGCAGCGACTACCAGGGCAACCAGTCCTTGTACGCCGACGGCGCGTTCCGCGACAAGGCCGACGACCTCGAAGCCACCATGAAGATCGACGGCAACGCCAGCGACCAGAAGCGTGGCGGCTGGTGGGACACCAAGTCGCACCTCGACAACTGGTACAACGACAACCAGAAGGCGGCGAACGCGGCGATGGCGCCGTTGCCGGCCGCGGTCGAGGCCGAGCGCCCCAAGCTGGCCGTACCCCAGCACAAGGACGACTTCGGCGACGGCTACCGGGGCGACCCGCGTGTTCCCCCGTCGGGCGTACCCGGTGGTGGCCTGCCCGGCGGCGGCGCACCCGGCGGCGGTATGCCCGGTGGTGGCATGCCCGGCGGCGGCCCGATGCCGTCCATCGGCAGCACCGGCATCGGTGGTGGCACGCCCGGTGGCGGCTCGTACACGCCGCCCCCGGGTGGTCCCGGCGGCGGCCTGCCGGGCGGCGGCTCCTACACCCCGCCGACCACCGGGGGGATCCCCGAGCTCGGTGGCGCCCCCGGCTCGGGCACACCGGAGTACGGCAGCGGCCTGGCCGGCGCGGGCGGGCCCGGCACGGTCACCGCCGGTGGGCCGGGCACGCTCGGCCTCGGGGCCGGCGGCGTCGGCGGTGGCGCGGGTGGACTGAGCGCCGGTGGCGGCGGCTTCGGCGGCGGTGGCGCCGGCCTGGGCTCGGCCGGTGGGATCGGCGGCGGTGGGATCGGCGCGGCCGGCGGCATGGCCATGGGCGGCCTGCCCGGCATGGTCGGCGGCGGTAACGGCAAGGTTCCGCCGCTGACCAGCGCGGCCAGCGCGCTGAAGGCCGCGGCCGCGGCGGGACCGGGCGGCGCGGCCGGTACGCGTGGCGGGCTGGCCGGCGCCGGAATGATGGGCGGCGGAATGATGGGCGGTCACGGCGGAGCCGGTCACGGCGGCGACGCGGCAGGGCACTCGTCATGGTTGACTGAGGACGACGATCCGTGGGGCGCCGGTGACGGTGCGTCCCCGGGCATCCTGCGATGAGGACGGACGGATGAAGGTGCACGTCGGCGCGCTCCGGCCGGTGGCGGCCGGTCTGCTTGCCGGACTGATGCTGCTGGGCGCCGCCCAGCCGGCGGTCGCCGCTCCGCGTCGCGCCGAGCAGTGGTATCTGGACGAGCTGCGGATCGACCGGGCGCACCAGATCTCCACCGGCCGCGGCGTCGTCGTGGGCGTGGTGGACACCGGCGTCGACGCGGGGCACCCCGACATGCGGGGCCAGTTGCTGGCCGGGGGGAGCACCCGCGATTCCGGCGACGGGCGGCGCGACCCGGACGGTCACGGCACCCACATGGCGGGGATCATCGCGGCCAACGGGACCGGGGTGGTGGGCATCGCGCCCGACGCCCGGATCCTGCCCATCCGGAAGCCCGCCGGCGACGCGTTCACCTCGGACGACTCCGCGCGGGGCATCCGGATGGCTGTCGACGGCGGGGCGAAGGTGCTCAACCTGTCGTACGGCGGTGCCGGAGCCGTGGAGGAGGTCGAGGCAGCCGCGATCCGGTACGCGCTGGAGCGCGACGTGGTCGTGGTGGCCGCCGCAGGTAACGCCCGGCAGGCCGGCCCGGACGTCACCTCACCCGCCAAGATCCCCGGCGTGATCGCGGTGACCGGCACGGTCCGGGGCGGGGGCTTCTGGTCCGGATCGGCCTCGGGGCCGGAGGCGGTGATCGCCGCGCCCGGTGACGAGGTCTACAACATCGGACCGGACCGGGGCTACGGCTGGGGTGACGGCACCTCCGACGCCGCCGCCGTCGTCTCCGGCGTCGCGGCGCTGATCCGGTCGAAGTACCCGAAGCTCTCCGCACCCGACGTGATCAACCGGATCATCCGCACCGCCCGGGACGCCGGCCCGCCCGGCCGCGACCCGCGGTTCGGCTTCGGCCGGATCGACCCGGTGGCGGCACTCACCGCCGACGTACCGGGGGTGTCGGCGAACCCGCTGCTCGGGGCCGCCGCGCCGAACGCGTCGGCGCCACCGGCCGCCGCCGAGGACGACAACTTCGACGTGACGAAGTACGGCGACCGGGGCGGTCCCACCGACCAGCAGGTGATGGTCATCGGTATCGGCATCGCCGTGGCGCTCGTGGTGCTGCTGGCGCTCGTGGCGTTCCTGATCTGGAACCGCCGCCGTCACCGGCGTGAACTGGCCCGGGCCGGCACGATCCCGGACGAGGAACTGGACCGGCTGAACGGTCAGGGCCCACCGGTGCCCGCCGGTCACGCGGCCGCCCCGCCGCCCGGCTACGGCGCACCCGGCGGCTACCCGCAGCCCGGCGCGCACCCCCACCAGGGCGGGTATCCCCAGCAGGGCGGATATCCGCAGCCGGGGGCGTACCCGCCGCCGGGCGAGGGCGCCTACCCGCCCCAGGGGCAGGCCCACCACGCCCCACCCGGCCAGAGCCCCTACGCCCCACCCGGCGACAACCGCTCCTGACCCACCCCGCTACCGCCCCGGCCCCGCGCACACCCGCGCCCACCCACCAACCCCGGCCCGCCCTCGGCCCGACGATCATGAAGTTGGCGGCACATTCGGAGATCGACTTCGCCGCCAACTTCATGATCAGCGGGGCGGGCGCGGGGTGGAGCGGGCGGGGGTGGGGTTTGGGTGGGTTTGGGGTGGGTGGGGTGGCCCCGGGTGTGGGACGTGGCGGGCGCTGCGTCAGGATGAGACCGATACGCAGGCACAGCCGAGGAGCTCACGATCGCCAGAAAGCCTCAACCCGAGGGCGGCCAGGCCCCCGTCGTCCAGCGGGTCCGTATCCGGTACGCCAAGCGTGGCCCGCTGCGGTTCACCTCGCACCGGGACTTCGCCCGGGCCTTCGAGCGCGCGCTGCGCCGGGCCGGCGTACCGATCGCCTTCTCCCAGGGGTTCACCCCGCACCCGAAGATCTCGTACGCCTCGGCCCCCCCGACGGGTGTGGCGAGTGAGGCCGAGTACCTGGAGATCGGGCTCCGTGAGCCGGTCGACCCGGCGAAGCTGCGCGAAGCCCTCGACGGTGCCCTCTCGCCCGGACTCGACGTACTCGACGCGGTGGAGGCCACCGGCGGCAGTCTGGCCGACCGGATCGAGGCGTCGTACTGGCGCATCGAGTTGCCCGAGGTCGATCCGAAGGTGCTCGCGCAGGCGGTGGCGGCCTTCACCGCCGCCGACAAGATCCAGGTCGAGCGGATGACCAAGCAGGGGCGGCGTACGTTCGACGCCCGAGCAGCAGTGGTATCCATCGATGTGATGGCTCCGGCTGAGACGCCTTCCGGGGCGGCGGCCGTACCGTGTGCGATACTCGAACTGGTCGTGCGGCAGGTCACCCCGTCCGTTCGGCCCGATGACGTCCTGTCCGGCCTCCGCGCGGTGGCCGCCCTGGAGCCGCCGGTCACCCCGAAGGTGATCCGGCTGGCGCAGGGCACGCTGACCGCGCAGGGCGAGATCGTCGATCCGTTGGAAGCGGATCGCGACGGGGCAACCATCGGAGAGCGCTGACCGTCGGTCAACGCTCTGGCAGGCAGACTTCGGCGGTCGCGCGTTTGCGCGCCCGGCGGAAACACCTTTGCGGCAACCCTGCGTGGCAGCGCTCACCCGCGCCCGGGGCAGCCAGAACTGGAGAACGTCCATGCTCGAGAACGAGCCCGAGGGCGGCGAACGGACCGGCGCAGAGCCGGCCGGGACGACCGCCGACAGTGTCACCACCTCCGGTAGCGCCGCGGGCGCGACCCCGGCCGGTGCCGAGGGAGCCACCACGGACGGCACCGTGGAGGGTGTCGCCGAGACCAAGCCGCCGGCCCGTAAGCGGGCCAGCCGCCGCAAGGCCGCTCCGCTGAACCAGCCGGAGCAGACCGACGCGCCGGTCGAGGCGTCCACCACGGTGACCGGCAGCGGCGAGTCGCCGCAGGCCGAGGTGTTCGCACCGATCGCCGGTGAGTTGGACACCGCGCCCAAGACCACCCGGCGGCGTCGTAAGGCGACGCCGGCGAAGGCGGTCGAGGAGCCGGTGGCCGCGGCCGGGGTGGAGGCCGCCTCGGAGGAGGTCGTGCCGCCGGTCAAGGTGACCCGGACCCGTCGCCGCAAGGCCACGCCGGCTGCCGAGACCGTCGCCCCGGACGAGACCGCCGCCGCGGGGCAGGCGCCCGCGGACGGCGTGATCGACGGGCCGGTGTCCGCGCCCGGTGGCGATCTGATCGCCGAGGGACGCGCCGACATCGACGGCGGCGAAGCAACCGTCCCGGGCGGGACCGCCACCGAGGAGACCGCCGGTACCGCCGCCGGGACCGGCGGGCGGACCCGCAGCGGCCGGCGCGCCGCCGCCAAGACCACCGCCGCCGGCGAGAAGACCACCAGCGGGAGCCGGGCCGCCGCCGGTACGGCGAGCATCGGCGCCGCTGAGAGCACCGTCGAGGACGTCGAGGACGAGGACGCCGAGAGCGAGACCGGCGGGACCGCCGAGGACGCGGGCGCCGCTGCCGCGCGTACCCAGGAGGTCGACCTGGCCCGCAGCGGCGGCCCGGCGGACGCGACGGGCGTCGTGTCGACGGGTGCCGCTGTGCCGCGCGTGGCCGAGGAGCCGGCCGAGACGCCGCCGCCCACCAGCCGCCGCCGTCGTGCCGCGCTCTCCGCGCCGACCGTCCTGTTCATGGCGCCGCAGCCCGACGAGGCGCCGGCCGTCCAGGTGACGTACCCGGCGGCGGAGGAGCCGATCGAGGAGGCGGTCGAGACCGGCCGGCGCCGCCGTCGCGGCCGCCGTGAGGTCGAGCCGGTCGAGGCCGAGGTCGAGCCGGAGGTCGCCGAGGAGGAGTCCGCCGCCGAGGCCGAGGAGGCCGTCGAGGGGGACGAGGACGACGAGACGGCCGCGGGCCGGCGTCGCCGTCGCCGGGGCCGCCGCGGTCGTGGCCGGGGCAAGGGCGGCGCGGACGAGGCCGACGACGAGGACGGCGAGCCACCGGTCGGGGCCGAGACCGCCGAGGGTGAGGCTGAGGAGTCCGCGGAGGACGAGGAGGCCGAGGGCGAGGGGATGACCCGCCGCCGTCGCCGCCGCCGCCGCCGGGGCGCCGGAGAGGCGGACACCGCCGCCGAGGACGGTGTGCCGACCGTCGTCAAGATCCGTGAGCCGCGCAAGCCGGTCGACGAGGTGCAGGGTGTCTCCGGCTCGACCCGGCTGGAGGCCAAGCGGCAGCGCCGCCGGGACGGCCGCGAGCAGCGGCGTACCCGCCCGCCGATCCTCAGCGAGTCGGAGTTCCTGGCCCGCCGCGAGGCGGTGGACCGGGTGATGGTGGTCCGCCAGCGCGGCGACCGCACCCAGATCGCCGTGCTCGAGGACGGCGTGCTCGTGGAGCACTACGTCACGCGGAACTCGTCCGGCACCATGGCCGGCAACGTGTACCTGGGCAAGGTCCAGAACGTCCTGCCGAGCATGGAGGCGGCCTTCGTCGACATCGGGCGCGGGCGCAACGCGGTCCTGTACGCCGGTGAGGTCAACTGGGACGCCACCGGCCTGGAGGGCCGGGCCCGTTCGATCGAGCAGGCGCTGCGCTCCGGCGACTCGGTGCTGGTGCAGGTGACCAAGGATCCGATCGGGCACAAGGGTGCGCGGCTGACCAGCCACATCGCGCTCTCCGGCCGGCACCTGGTCTACGTGCCGAACGGCAACGCCTCCGGGATCAGCCGCAAGCTGCCCGACACCGAGCGCAAGCGGCTGCGGGACGTGCTGAAGAAGCTGGTGCCGGACGGCGCCGGGGTGATCGTCCGGACCGCTGCCGAGGGCGCCAGCGAGGACGAGCTGGCGCGTGACGTCAAGCGGCTCCAGGCGCAGTGGGAGGACATCCAGGCCAAGGCGACCGAGGGCGGCGCCCCGGTGCTGCTCTACGAGGAGCCGGACCTGGTCATCCGCGTGGTCCGGGACCTCTTCAACGAGGACTTCCGCGAGCTGGTCATCGAGGGCGAGCCGGCGTACGACCTGGTCGAGTCGTACCTGTCGCACGTGTCGCCGGACCTGGTGGCGCGGCTGCGCCGGCACGCCGGGGTGGCGGACGTGTTCGCCGAGTACCGGATCGACGAGCAGATCCTCAAGGGGCTGGACCGGAAGGTCTTCCTCCCGTCGGGCGGCTCGCTGGTGATCGACCGCACCGAGGCGATGACCGTCGTCGACGTCAACACCGGCAAGTACACCGGCTCCGGAGGCAACCTGGAGGAGACGGTCACCCGCAACAACCTGGAGGCTGCCGAGGAGATCGTGCGCCAGCTGCGGCTGCGTGACCTCGGCGGCATCGTGGTGATCGACTTCATCGACATGGTCCTGGAGTCGAACCGGGAGCTGGTGCTGCGCCGGCTCACCGAGTGCCTCGGCCGGGACCGCACGAAGCACCAGGTCACCGAGATCACCTCGCTCGGCCTGGTGCAGATGACCCGTAAGCGCATCGGCGCGGGCCTGCTGGAGGCGTTCAGCGAGACCTGCGAGTGCTGCAAGGGCCGGGGCGTGATCATCCACACCGAGCCGGTGCCGGAGAAGCCGCGCGGCGGGGCGGGGGAGAAGGTCAAGGCGGTCGCCTCGGCTGTCACCGCGCCGGCCGAGGAGAAGAGCGGCCGGCGCCGGGGCCGCAAGGCGACCGCGGAGAAGCCCGCCGTGGAGGCCGCGCCGGAGCCCTCAGCCGAGCAGCCGCAGACCGTCTCCGAGGCGCCGGCCGCCGTCGCGCCGCCGGCCACGCCGGAGCGGACCGTCGCCGAGGTGGTCGAGACCGACGACGACTACTACGACACCCAGGGCTACGACCTGTCCCGGTTCGAGACGGACACGCCGGCCGCCCCGGCCGTGGCGGACAGCCAGGAGGGCGACTCGGCCCGGCTGGCCGCCGCCGACGACCCGGACGCGATCGGTGACGGCGACAACGACGACGACAGCGGCGCCCCGCGCCGGCGGGCACGCCGTGGTGGCGCCCGGCGGCGTACGCGGCCGTGAGGCCGTAAGCCACTGACCTGCGCGAACAGGGCCCCCGTTCCGCCGTTACCCGGCGGAGCGGGGGCCCTGCCGTGCCGGTCGAGCCCGGCGGGCGGGCGCCGGACGGTAGCCCGGTTTGGGGGGCGGGTCGGGTATGGCGTACGCTTGCCTGCGGCGCACTTTGGTGTGCCGAGTTCCCGCGTGCCCGCGCTGCCGGTGTCACGGCTCCCGGCGAGACGCCGTGGGAACGACCGCGAACGGTGTGACAGCCGACTGCGGTGGAATAGACGCCAGTAGCCTCAACGACAGGGAGTCCGCCTCCGATGTACGCGATCGTCAAGACCGGCGGCAAGCAGTACAAGGTCGCCGAGGGCGACGTGATCGAGGTCGAGAAGCTCGCCGGTGCCCCCGGCGACGCGGTGAAGCTCACCGCGGTGCTCCTCGTCGACGGTGACGACCTGGTGACCGACGCGGCGAAGCTCGCCAAGGTCGCGGTGTCCGGCGAGATCGCCGCGCACACCAAGGGCCCGAAGATCCGGATCCACAAGTTCAAGAACAAGACCGGCTACCACAAGCGCCAGGGTCACCGCCAGCCGCTGACCCAGGTCAAGGTGACCGGCATCTCCAGCGGGAAGTAGGTCGTCCTCCAATGGCTCACAAAAAGGGTGCGTCCAGCTCGCGTAACGGCCGTGACTCCGCGGCCCAGCGGCTCGGCGTGAAGCGCTTCGGTGGTCAGGTCGTCAGCGCGGGTGAGATCCTCATCCGTCAGCGTGGCACCAAGTTCCACCCCGGTGACCTGGTCGGCCGTGGCGGCGACGACACGCTGTTCGCGCTGGCCGCCGGTTCGGTGCAGTTCGGCACCAAGCGCGGTCGCAAGACCGTCAGCATCGTGCCGCAGCAGTAGTTCTCCTGCGAAGCGGGCCGCGGACCTCGAGTCCCGGCCCGCTTCGCTTTTCCCCGTGCGGGGCGGACCCCGCTGGAAGGATTGGCGTCGTGACGACGTTCGTTGACCGGGTCGTCCTGCACATGCAGGCCGGCGACGGCGGGCACGGCTGTGTCTCGATCCACCGGGAGAAGTTCAAGCCGTTCGGCGGGCCGGACGGCGGCAACGGCGGCCACGGCGGCAGCGTGTCGCTGGTGGTCGACCCGCAGGTCACCACGCTGCTCGACTTCCACTTCCGGCCGCACCTGAAGGCCGAGAACGGCAAGGGTGGCGCCGGCTCGAACCGGGACGGCGCCAACGGCCGCGACCTGCTCATCAAGGTGCCGAACGGCACCGTCGTGCAGAGCCTCGACGGCGAGGTGCTGGCCGACCTGGTCGGCGTCGGCACCACGTTCGAGGCGGCCCGGGGCGGCCGGGGCGGGCGCGGCAACGCCTCACTGGCGAACGCCCGCCGCAAGGCGCCCGGCTTCGCGGAGCTGGGTGAGCCCGGCGACCGGCTCGACGTCGTGCTGGAGCTCAAGAGCGTCGCCGACGTGGGCCTGGTCGGCTTCCCCTCGGCCGGCAAGTCGTCGCTGATCTCGGTGATCTCCGCGGCCAAGCCGAAGATCGCCGACTACCCGTTCACCACGCTGGTGCCGAACCTGGGCGTGGTCCGGGTCGACAACCACACCTTCACCGTCGCCGACGTACCGGGCCTGATCCCGGGCGCGGCCAGCGGCAAGGGCCTGGGCCTGGAGTTCCTCCGCCACGTCGAGCGCTGCGCCGTGCTGGTGCACGTGATCGACACCGCGACGCTGGAGCCCGGCCGCGACCCGCTCGCCGACATCGACGCCATCGAGTCCGAGCTGTCCCAGTACGGCGGCCTCACCGACCGGCCCCGGCTGGTCGCGCTCAACAAGGTCGACGTGCCGGACGGCAAGGACCTCGCCGACATCGTCCGCCCCGACCTGGAGGCCCGCGGCCTGCGCGTCTTCGACATCTCGACGGCCACCCGCGAGGGTCTGCGCGAGCTGACGTACGCGATGGCGGAGCTGGTCGAGCAGGGTCGCCGCGCCGCCCCGCCGGCCGAGCCGACCCGGATCGTGATCCGCCCGAAGGCGGTCGACGACGCCGGCTTCACCATCGAGGCCGAGCCGGACGGCTCGTACACGGTGCGCGGCAGCCGGCCGGAGCGCTGGGTCAAGCAGACCAACTTCGACAACGACGAGGCGGTGGGCTACCTGGCCGACCGGCTGGCCCGCCTCGGCGTCGAGGAGAAGCTCGCCAAGGCCGGCGCGCAGGCCGGTGACCTGGTGCGCATCGGCGACCGGGAGTTCGACTGGCAGCCGACGCTCTACGCCGGCGTCGACTTCGTGCCCGGTAACCGGGGCACCGACGTACGGCTCGAGGAGAAGTCGAACCGCCCTTCGGCGTCCGACCGGCTGGCGGCCCGCAAGGCCCGCCGGGTCCGGCCGGAGGACGAGGTGGAGGCCGCGCCCGCGGCGGAAGCGGACGCCGAGTAGCCGTTCCCGGGTCGGTGGCGGGAAACCTGCGCGAAATCCGGCCGATCTAGCGTACGGGCATGTTGATCGAGTCCCGTCCCGCCACCGATCCGGAGATCGCCGCGCTCGTCGTCGCCCAGCAGCGTGAGTTGCGCGACGCGGACGGCGGGCTGGACGGGCAGGTCACCGTCGTGCACACCGACATCCACTACCTGGCCGCCGTGGTGGGCGGCCGGGCGGTCGGCTGCGGTGGGCTCCAGGCGCTCGACGCCGAGACCGGCGAGCTGAAGCGGATGTACGTGCGGCCGGCGTACCGGGGGCGGGGCATCGCCCGGCAGTTGCTGGTGGCGCTGGAGGAACTGGCGTTCCGGCACGGGCACCGCACGGTGTGCCTGGAGACGGGCACCTACCTGCCGGCCGCGATCGCGCTCTACCGATCAAGCGGTTACGAGCCGGTCCCGGTGTACGGCGAGTACGTGGACAACCCGTACAGCGTCTGCTTCGCCAAGCGGCTGCCGGTGGCGGCCTGACGCTCGCACACCATCGCCGGACCTCCTCGACCCGCTCGCGCCTGCCCTCCTGCCCGGCACCGGGCCGGGGCAAACGCCGCACCGGCGTGTCGCACCTGGTCACGGGCGGTCGAAGGGAGCCTCCACCCGGGTGCCGGTGCCGAGGTTGTTGTTGAGCAGCAGGCCGGCGGCGAGCATGCCGAAGCCGAGGGCCAGGTGCAGCCAGTTGTCGGCGTCGTTCACCGGCACGAAGTTGACCGAGGTGTCCCTGTCGATGGCGAAGCCGTACAGCCACAGCACCAGGTAGAGCGCGCCGCCGCCGGCCAGGAAGACCCGCGCGCCGGCCACCCGCCGGGCCATCACCAGACCGGCCAGCCCGAACAGCAGGTGCAGCAGGTTGTGCAGCACCGACACCTGGAACACCCCGAGCAGCTTCGCCTCGGAGTGGTGCCCGGCGAACGTCATCTCGCCGTAGTGCGTGGTGATCCCGGGAATGAAGCCGAGCACGCCGATGAGCGCGAACAGGGCCGCCGCCGCGAGGGCGACCTTCTGCACCGCAGGCCGGGCGGGTGCGTGTTCGCGCACGTCACGTGCCATCCCTGTCACCCCCGTGGACCTCGCCGCCGCCCGGGCGGGCGGGTACCCCATTGTCTGACCGGGGTGGGGCGCTCCCGCAGAGAATTCACGAATCAGGCATGGACCCGCCGACCTCGGGTAGGGCGATTGTCATGCGGAAACAATCCGCGTACCCCCGAAGACACCCGCTGGGAAACACGAGCGGAAGGGACACCATGACTCAGGATCTTTCCCCCAGTTCGGCCACGTACCAGTCGACGAACGGTGGTGGCGGCGTACGTGACCAGGCCCGCCAGGTCGGCTCCGACGCCGCGAGCGCGGGCGGCGCGGTCGCGCAGACCGCAAAGGAGCAGGGCCGGGAGGTGGTGGGCGAGGCCAGGCGGCAGGCCCGCGACCTCTACGGCGAGACCCGCAACCAGGTCACCGCCCAGGCCGGTCAGCAGCAGCGGCGCGCCGCCAGCGGGCTGCGTTCGCTCGCCGACGAGATGCGCACCATGGCGCAGCAGGGCGGCGGCTCCGGGCCGGTCACCGAGCTGGCCCACCAGGCGGCCGAGCGGGTGCACGGCGTGGCCGGCTGGCTGGAGCAGCGCGAGCCGGGCGACCTGCTCAACGAGGTGAAGACCTACGCCCGCCGCAACCCGGGCACGTTCCTCGTCGGCGCGGCGCTGCTCGGCGTGGTCGCCGGGCGGCTCACCCGCAACATCGCCGCGATCGGCGACGACAGCGCGGCGCGACCGGCGTACGACCCGGACCGCACCGCCGTCATCCCGACGGCGCGTGAGGTGCCGGACCAGGTGCCGCCGGGCGGCTACCTCGACCCGACGCCGGGCAGCTACGCCGAGCCGGACCCGGGCTACTCCGCGCCGGGCGCGACCTACCCGGCCGACGGCGCCCCGAACACCTGGGCCGACCCGGCGGGTGGCACCGGTCAGCCGCTGCCGCCGCCGGAGCGTACCGACCCGCTGCCGGGTGTCCCGTCGACCGGCGCTCCCCGCCCGTGACCGGGCGTACCGGCGGAAGGGAGGCGACGGCATGACCGTACCCACGCAGGACCCCGGCTATCAGGCGGCGGGTGCCCCACCCCACGCCGACGAGGTGCGCGGCAGCTCGCTCGGCGATCTGATGCGCCAGGTCACCACTGACCTGTCCACGCTGATGCGCCAGGAGGTCGAGCTGGCGAAGGCGGAGATCCGCCAGGAGGGCAAGAAGGCGGGCAAGGCCGCCGGACTGTTCGGCGGCGCCGGCTTCGGCGGCTACATGGTGGCGCTCTTCGTCTCGATCGCGATCTGGCAGTTCCTCGACAACGTCATGGACTCCGGGCTGGCCGCGCTGATCGTGGCCGTCATCTGGGCCGCTGTCGCGGCGGTCCTGTACTCGATGGGCAAGAAGAACGCCGAGCGGATCCGCGGCCTGAAGCAGACGAACGACAGCGTGCAGCGCATCCCCGACGCGCTCAAGCCGCACCCGGAGGGAGTCACCCGATGAGCACCGATCCCGAGCAGATCCGCCGCGAGATCGAAGCCACCCGCAACAACCTCAGCTCGGACGTGGACGCCCTGGCGTACAAGGTCAGCCCGAGCCGCATCGTCGACGACCGCAAGCAGCGCGTCCGCAGCGCGCTGACGAACGTGAAGGACAAGGTGATGGGAACCGCTTCGGACCTCGGCCACAGCACCGGCCACGCCGCCCACTCGGTGGGCGACCACGCCTCCTCGATGGCGTCCACCGTGGGCGACAAGGCGCAGTCCGCCGCCGCCACGGTGAGCGACGCCGCGCACCGGGCGCCGCAGGTGGTGCGGCGCAAGTCCGAGGGCAACCCGATCGCCGCCGGGGTGATCGCCTTCGGTGTCGGCATGCTGGTCTCCTCGCTGATCCCGGCCACCCGCCGCGAGCAGCAGGTCGCCGCGCAGGTCAAGGAGAAGGCCGCCGAGCACGGCGGGGTGGTGAAGGAGAAGCTGGGCGAGGTCGCCGGTGAGCTGAAGGACGAGCTGCGCGAGCCGGCGCAGCACGCCGCCGAGTCGGTGAAGGCCACCGCGCAGGACGCCGCGTACGCGGTCAAGGACGACGGCCGCACCGCCGCCCAGGACGTCCGGCACAGCGCCGAGCAGGTGCGGTCCTGAAGGTCCGCGCCCTCGGTTGGGAAGGGCCCCTTCTTATCGCCCAGGCGATAAGAAGGGGCCCTTCCTTACACCTCAACGCGCAGCGGCGGGGGCACCGCCCCGGTCTCCACCCAGAGCACCAGATCGTCGGGGCGGTGCCGCGTCATCCGCCGGCGCAGGACCCCTGTGGGGTGGGCCGCCGTCCGCAGCCGGCCGCCCGCGTAGGGCACCCCGCCACGCAGCCGCCGGCCCACCGCCAGCCAGGCGCACAGGCCGCGTTCCAGCACCCAGGCGGGCGCGGCCAGGCTGGTGTGCGCCGGGAAGACCCGGGCACCGCCGGCCCGTCGCCGGCCCAGCTCCGCCACGGCGACCGTCGCCAGTCCGGCGCGCAGCAGCAACCCGGGCCGGCGGGTGGCGAGCGCGACGGCCGTCGCCGGCAGCACCGCCAGCGCGGCCAGCATCCACACCGGCCGGGCCGTCTCGTCGTACGCCTGCCGGACGCGCTGCCCGAGGAAGTGCGCGACGGAGGGCGGGAGCCGCCGCACGTACAGCCACGCCGGGGTGGCGGTGCTGCCGCCGTACGCGCGCACGGTCCGGAACAGCTCCAGGTTCTCGAAGAGCACGTCGGGGTCGTAGCCGCCCATCGCCAGGAACGTGCTTCGCCGCACCCCGAGCGTGCCCGGCCAGTCGCCGCCGAACACGCGGGCCAGCAACGTCCGGCCGGTGTCCCACCAGGCGTGCCAGGGCAGCGGGTCGAAGTGGTTCTGCGGCCGGACCAGGTCCACTCCGTCCAGCAGCTGGTGCACCGCGCACAGGGCCGCCCGGTCGTACCGGACGTCGTCGTCGGCGATCACCACGTGCTCGTGCCGGGCCAGCGCGACGCCGGTGAGCACGCCGAGCACCTTGCCGTTGCGCCCGCGCAGCGCCGGGTCCGGCGGCATGTGCCGGACCAGCCCGCGCCACGCGTCGGCGTGCCGGGCGAACAGCTCCGGCGCCGATCCGTCGACCACCACCACGTCGACCCACCGGCTCAGCTCCCGCAGGTACCCGGTCAGCTCGTCCAGGCCGCCGTCGTCGGGGGCGCGCAGCGGCAGGACGTACGCCATCGGCAGCCGGACCGGCGCGGACACCGTGCCCTCGTCGCGTGGCGGCGCGGCGGTCGGTCGGGTCATGTCGTCTCCCCTCGTGCCGGGTGGCGCGACTTGCCCGGAATGCGGCTGCTGAAACCGTTTCGGGCGGGCTGTGTCGGGTAGCGCAGCCGGATATCGCGGCCGGCGAGGTCGACCCCGGCCTGGCCCGGTTCAGCGCAGCGGGCGTACCCCACCGGCCGGGCGTGCGCCGTCGGCCGGGCGTACCCCGTCGAGCACCAGCCCGCCGGGCGGCAACGCCGGCATGGCGCCGAGGTCGAGCGCCAGATCCTGCGGCGGTACGCGGTAGCTCATCGCGCCGGTCAGGTTCGTCACCGCCCGCTTCATCAGCTCGATCGTGATCCACTCACCGGCGCAGCGGTGGCCGGTGAAGTGGTCGCCGCCGCCCTGCGGGACCAGGCCGAACGGGTCGTCGCGCCAGCCGGCGAAGCGTTCCGGGCGGAACCGTTCCGGCTCGGGCCACAGGTCGGGGTGGTGGTTGGTGCCGTACAGGTCGAGCAGCACCCGCCGGCCCTGCGGGAACGTGTACCCGCGCCACTGGAACGAGCGGCGGACCCGGGCCGCGGCGACCGGGAAGAACGGGTAGTAGCGGCGTACCTCCTGCACGAACTGCTCGGTCGCGGCGTCGTCGCCCGGCAGCCGGTCCCGCCAGTGCGGGTGGTCGTGCAGCGCCAGCGCGGCGAAGACCACGTACCGGTCCACCGCGACGGTGGGGCGCAGCACGTTCAGCAGCTCCACAGCGGCGATCCGGCGGGGCAGCGGCAGCCCTCGTTCGTCCCGGTGCCCGGCCACCACGGCCAGCGCGCTGCCCTCCGGGGCGGGCACCGCGTCCGCGCGTACCCGCTCGATCAGCTCGCCGGCCCAGCGTTGCGCGTGCCGGCGGCCGAGCCGTCCACGCCAGTGCCGGGGGCCCACCGCGGCCGGCGCCTCGATCATGGCGTGCATCTCGGCGGTGCGGCGCGGCACGTCGGCCTCGGCCAGCGGCACCCCGGCCCAGGCCCAGACCGTACGGGTCAGGATCCTTCCCACCTCGTCGTAGAGCACCACCGGGCCGCCTTCGGCCCAGTCGGGGATCCGGGCCCGCCACTGCTCGTCGAAGATCTCCCCGAGACGGCGGACCGAGTCCGGCGTCATGATCGACATGAACATCGCCTTGCGGACCAGGTGGGCCTGCCCGTCGAGGCCCTGCACGCCGCCGACGCCGGTGAGCGTGCGCTGCCCGCGCATGGGCATGGCGCCGCGCCTGACGAACCGCTCCTCGTCGTAGAACAGCTCGGCGGCCTCCCGGCCGCGCAGGCAGATCGTCGGCTCCAGCAGCAGCCGGGTCTGGAAGACGTCGCTGCCGAGGCGGTCGCAGCGGGAGCCGACGAATCGGTAGCCCTCCCGGAGGAACGCCAGCGTGCTGTCCGGGCTCCGGTCGCTCGGCATGGTGCTCATCTCGGCTGCTCCTGACGCGGGTCGGCGGCGCTGCCTACCTACCCGGGCCGGCGCGGCCGAACCCTCCATTCCAGCAGCTCCGGCCCCGTGGGGGAGGGGCCGGCCACGCGGGCGGGCGCTGGCCCCTCCCCGGGCGCGGAGAAGCTGGTTGGCTCGGGTTCGCGGACCGGCGGCGACCGGCCCGCAGCCCGCCGGCGCGACGCCCGGCGGGCGTCATCGACGACGGGGGAGGGCACCGATGCGTGACGACAGGGCGGCACGACGGCACCGCGAGGCACCGGCCCGGCTGCGCGGCGACGGCCGCGACGGGCCGCTGATCGGCACGCCCCGGCGCGCCGCCGCCCGCCCGCCGCGCCACTTCACCGTGCACCTGGGCTTCGCCGCCGCCGATCCGGCCGTCGCGCGGGAGCACGCCGTGGCGTACGCCGAAGCACTCGGCCTGCTCCGCCCGGAGCTGGCGCTCGGCGCGGCGGCGCTGTCCCCGGCGGACGCCTGGCACCGCGCCGAGCGGCTGTTCTGCGACGCCGCCGGGCCAGACGGCGAGCGCTGCGCCGACGTGGCCGGTCACCCCGGCTTCCACCATGCGCCCGGCCCGGGCGGGCTCGGCTGGGGCGACGGTGACTGAGGTGCGCTCAGTCCAGGTCGAACTCGCCGTCCTGGGCGCCCGCGACGAACGCGTCCCACTCGGCCTGGGTGAAGACCAGCACCGGCCCGTCCGGCTCGGCGGAGTTGCGCATACCGATCAGGTCGTCGACGAAGGCCACTTCGACCGCTCCCTCGGAGGTGTCGCCCTCAGCCCGCTGCCAAACCGCCCGGGAGAGGTCGAAATCGCCCTTGGGGTGCTGACCCATCGCTGCTCCTCCATCGCCATGCGTAACGAGACGGCCCGAGCGGACCTCATCGGGCAGGATAAGCGGATGCCGAGCCTCACCCGTGCAGAGGCGACCGCGCGCCGCGCGTCGATCAGCGTCGAGTCCTACGATGTGGACCTCGACCTGACCGGCGACGCCGAGCGGTTCCGCTCCGCCGTCACCATCCGGTTCCGGGCCACCCCCGGCGCCGAGACCTTCGTCGACGTCAAGCCGCGCCGACTCCTCGCCGCCCGCCTCAACGGCAACGACCTCGACCCGGCCCTGCTCGCCGGCGACCGGCTGCCGCTGACCGGCCTGGCCGAGGACAACACGCTCACCGTCGAGGCCGAGATGGCCTACTCCAACACCGGCGAGGGGCTGCACCGTTTCGTCGACCCGGCCGACGGCGAGACCTACCTCTACGCGATGTCCTTCCTGGACGACGGGCCGCGCCTCTTCGCCGCGTTCGACCAGCCCGACCTGAAGGCGCCGGTGACGCTGACCGTCACCGCGCCGCCGGAGTGGACTGTCGCCGCCAACGGGCCGCTCGCCGACCGGCCCGCGCCCGGGCGCTGGGAGTTCGCCACCACCGAGCCGCTCGCGACCTACTTCGTCTCGCTGATCGCCGGGCCCTGGCACGTGCTGCACGCCGAGCACGACGGCATCCCGCTCGGCCTCTACTGCCGGCGTTCGCTCGCCGCCCACCTGGACGCCGACGCCGAGGAGATCTTCACCGTCACCCGGCAGTGCTTCGACCGTTTCCACGAGCTGTTCGCCGAGCGCTACCCGTTCGGCAAGTACGACCAGGCGTTCGTGCCCGAGTTCAACGCCGGCGCGATGGAGAACCCCGGGCTGGTCACGATCCGCGACGACTACGTCTTCCGCTCCGCTGTCACGGACACCCAGCGGGAGTTGCGCGCCACCACCATCGCGCACGAGATGGCGCACATGTGGTTCGGCGACCTGGTCACCATGAGCTGGTGGGATGACCTCTGGCTCAACGAGTCCTTCGCCGAATACCTCGGCACCCGGGTCACCGCCGAGGCGACCCGGTTCGACCGGGCGTGGACCACGTTCGCCAGCCGCCGCAAGGCGTGGGGCTACACCGCCGACCAGCGTCCCTCCACCCACCCGGTGGCGCCGGAGGAGGTCGCAGACGCCGCCCAGGCGCTGCTGAACTTCGACGGCATCTCGTACGCCAAGGGCGCCAGCGTGCTGCGCCAGCTCGTCGCCTGGCTCGGTGACGAGGCGTTCCTGGCCGGGCTGAACGCGCACTTCGCCGCGCACCGCTTCGGCAACGCGACGCTCGCCGACCTGCTGGCCGCCCTGGGTACGGCGAGCGGCCGCGACCTGGACGGCTGGGCGGAACGCTGGCTGCGCCGCGCGCAGGTGAACACGCTGCGGGTCGACACCGCCGTGGACGCCGACGGGCGGTGGTCCGACGTGGCGATCGTGCAGACCGCCCCGGGGAGCCACCCGGTGCTGCGGCCGCACCGCATCGGGGTGGCCCACCACAGCGCGGACGGCCCGGCGTACCGGGTCGAGGTCGACCTCGACCCCGACGCCGACGGCGGCCGGACGCCGCTGCCCGAGCTGGTCGGACGGCCCGCCACCGGGCTCGTGCTGCCGAACGCCGGTGACCTGACGTTCGCCAAGATCCGCCTCGACCCGGCCTCGGCGGACGCGGTGCCGCTGCTGCTGCCGGGGCTCGACGACTCGCTGGCCCGGGCGCTGCTCTGGGCTGAGACGCTGGACGCGGTCACCGACGGGGAGCGGCCGGCCGGCGTGCTCGCCGGGCTGATCGCGGCGGCGCTGCCCGCCGAGACCGAGGTGACGATCGTCGAGGACGTGCTGCTGCTCAGCCGCCGGCTGATCGACCGCTACCTCGACCCGCTCGCCCGGGACGCGGCGCTGCTGCGGGTGGCGACCGCCTGCGGGGCGTTGCTCGATTCGGCACCCGCGGGCGGCTCCCTGCAACTGGCGGCGGCGCGGGGCCTGATCGGTGCCACCACCGACACCGCCGTGCTGACCGGCTGGCTCGCCGGCAAGGACGTGCCGCCGGGCCTGGCGGTCGACGCCGACCTGCGCTGGGCGGTGCTTCGCCGGCTCGTGGTGCTCGGCGCGGCCGGTGCGCCGGAGATCGACGCCGAGGCCGACGGCGACCGCAGCGCCACCGGCGCCGAGCAGGCAGCCGCGTGCCGGGCCGCGCTGCCCGACGCCGACGCGAAGCGGGCCGCCTGGGAGATCGTCACGCGCAGCACCGAGTTGTCGAACCGGCTGGTCGAGGCGACCGCCGAGGGCTTCTGGCAGCCCGAGCAGGCCGAGCTGACCGCCGGGTACGTGGAGCGCTACTTCACCGACATGCCGGCGGCGGCGCGGCTGCGTACCGCGTGGGTGGCCGACGCGGTCACAGTGGCCGCGTACCCCCGCTACGCCGTGTCGCAATCCACCCGGGAGATGGCCGCGGCGCTGCTGGCCCGCGACGACCTCACGCCCGGCCTGCGGCGATGGGTGACCGACCTGGACGACGACATGCGCCGGGCGCTGGTGGCCCGGACGGCGGTGGCCGCCGCGTCGGCCTGATCGGGGCACGCCGGGCGGGGCCACCCGCCCGGCGTGGCCGACCCCGCCCGGGCCCGCCCGCCGCGCGGCCTACGATCGCGGGGTGGAGGAAGACATCCGGCGGGTCGGCATCATGGGTGGCACGTTCGACCCGATCCACCACGGGCACCTGGTGGCGGCGAGTGAGGTGGCCGACCGGTTCGGCCTGGACGAGGTCGTCTTCGTGCCGACCGGGCAACCGTGGCAGAAGGCGGAGGAAGCGGTCACCCCCGCCGAGGACCGCTACCTCATGACGGTGATCGCCACCGCCTCCAACCCGCGTTTCCAGGTGAGCCGGGTCGACATCGACCGGGGCGGTCCCACCTACACCGTCGACACGCTGCGCGACCTGCACGCCGAGTACGGCCCGAAGGCCCAGCTGTTCTTCATCACCGGCGCGGACGCCCTGGAGCGCATCCTCTCCTGGAAGGACCTGGACGAGGCGCTCGAACTGGCCCACTTCATCGGCGTGACCCGCCCCGGTTTCGAACTCACCGACAAGCACCTGCCGGCCGACTCGGTGAGCCTCGTGCAGGTGCCCGCGATGGCGATCTCCTCGACCGACTGCCGCGCGCGGGTAGCCCGGGGCGAGCCGGTGTGGTACCTGGTGCCCGACGGTGTGGTGCAGTACATCGCGAAACGGCGTCTTTACCAGCGATGATTCGCCCCCGTGTGTCCCGGTTCATGCCTGAAATCGACCAGAACTGACAAGTCGCCACACCGCCGGGTGTGAGACGCTTGGAGAGTCGCACGGTTGATCGAAGGAGAACGGTGACAGTTTCCGAACGCGCGCACGAGCTGGCGATGGCCGCCGCCCAGGCCGCGGCCGACAAGAAGGCACAGGACATCGTCATCATCGACGTGGGCGACCAGCTCGCGATCACCGACGCGTTCCTGCTGGCCGCCGCTCCGAACGAGCGTCAGGTGCTCGCCATCGTCGACGCCATCGAGGAGCGCCTGCTGGAGCTGCCGGAGAAGGCCAAGCCGGTGCGCCGCGAGGGCGAGCGGGGTGGCCGCTGGGTGCTGCTCGACTACGTCGACATCGTGGTCCACGTCCAGCACACCGAGGAGCGCGAGTTCTACGCCCTCGACCGGCTCTGGAAGGACTGCCCGCAGATCCCGTTCACCGATCGCGACCTGGCCGACTCGGCCGCCGGCACCGCCACCGCCGAATGACCCGCCTGATCGTCTGGCGGCACGGCAACACCGACTGGAACGCCGGAAGCCGCGTCCAGGGCCAGACCGACGTGCCGCTCAACGACCTCGGCCGGGAGCAGGCGCGCGCCGCCGCGCCGGTGCTGGCCGCGCTGCGCCCGGACGCGATCGTCGCCAGCGACCTGCGCCGGGCCGCCGACACCGCCGCCGCTCTCGCGGCGCTGACCGGGCTGCCGGTCCGCTCCGACGCCCGGCTGCGCGAACGGCACTTCGGCCAGTGGCAGGGCCTCACCCTGACCGAGGCGGCCGAGCGGTTCCCCGACGAGTACGCCCGCTGGCGGGCCGGCGACCCGGACCCCGGCGCCGGCATCGAGCCCCTCGGTGACCTGGGCGCCCGGCTCGGCGCCGGGTTCCAGGACGCGGCCGACCTCGCCGTCGACGGCACCGTCGTGGTGACCACCCACGGCGGCGGCGCCCGGCAGGGCGTCGGGCACCTGCTCGGCTGGGACCACACGGTGCTGCGCAGCCTCGGCGCCCTGGCGAACTGCCACTGGACCGAACTGCGCCACGACGACGTGCGGGGCTGGCACCTGCGCGCGTACAACGTCGGCCTGATCACCCAGCCGGCGCTCACCGACGCCGTCTGACACCTCCGGCCCCGGCACGTTACAGCGCCATCGGCTAGCGTGCCGGTCATGCCCGTCGCGGTCGTCACCGACTCCACCGCCTACCTGCCCCCCGACCTGGTCCGCGCACGCGGACTCACAGTCGTCCCGCTCACAGTCGTCCTCAACGGCGCGGAAGGGCTGGAGGGCGTCGAGACCTCCCCGGCCGACGCCACCCGCGCGCTGAGCGGCCGGCGGGTCTCGGTGAGCACGTCCCGGCCCGCGCCCGAACAGTTCGCGCAGGTCTACCGCACGCTGCTCGCCGAGGGCGCCGACGGCGTGGTGTCGGTGCACCTGTCCGCCGAGCTGTCCGGCACCGTCGAGGCCGCCCGGCTCGCCGCCGCCGAGGTCGGCGACGACCGGGTCACCGTCGTGGACAGCCGATCCACAGGCATGGGCCTCGGCTTCCCGGCGCTCGCCGCCGCCGCGGCCGCGGCGCGGGGCGACGACCTGACCGGGGTACGCGACGCGGCGCTCGACGCGGTCGCCCGGACCACCATCTACTTCTACGTCGACACGCTGGAGTTCCTGCGCCGGGGCGGCCGGATCAACGCGGCCGAGGCACTGCTCGGTACCGCACTCTCGGTCAAGCCGATCATGCACATGCCGGACGGCGCGATCGTGGTCAAGGACAAGGTCCGTACCGCCGGCCGGGGCGTGGCACGCCTTGTCGACCTCGCCGTCGAGGCAGCCGGCGACGCCCAGGTGGACCTCGCCGTGCACCACCTCGCCGCGCCGCAACGGGCCGAGCAGTTGCTGGCGGCGCTGACCGAACGGCTGGGCGACCGCCTGCACGACACGTACGTCACCGAGGCCGGAGCCGTCGTCGCCGCCCACGCCGGACCCGGGTTGGCATGCGTGGTGGTGCACCGCCGCACGCCCTAGGGTGGCCGGATGAGCCCACTGTCGTACGTCGTCACCGGCGGCGGGCGCGGCGTCGGACGGGCGATCGTCGAACGGCTGGCCGCAGACGGCGGCACGGTGGTCGTGGTCGAGCGGGACACCAGCGCGCTGGACTGGCTGGCCCGCCATCCGCTCACCGACCGGCTGCACGCCGTGACCGGCGACGCCGGCGACGAGGCGGTCACCGGGCGGGCCGCCGACCGTGCCGAGGCGCACGCGCCGCTGGCCGGCTGGGTGAACAACGCCGCCGTCTTCCGCGACGCCGACCTGCACCGCGCGCCCGCAAGCGAGGTCGTCGACCTGATCGCGCTCAACCTGCGCCCCGCGGTGGCCGGGGCCGGCACCGCCGTACGCCGGTTCCTGGCCGCAGGCACCGGCGGCGCGATCGTCAACGTCTCCTCCCACCAGGCCCGCCGGGCCGTGCAGGGCGCCCTGCCGTACGCCACCGCCAAGGCCGCGCTGGAGGGGCTGACCCGGGCGCTCGCCGTCGACTACGGTCCGCGCGGGATCCGCGCCAACGCGGTCGCGCTCGGCTCGATCCACACCGAACGGCACGCCGCCTACCTGGCCGGACTCGACCCGGCCGGGGTGGAGCGCGTCGACTCGGAGATGGCCCGGCTGCACCCGCTCGGCCGGATCGGGCGTACCGACGAGGTCGCCGAGGTGGTCGCGTTCCTGCTCTCCGACCGCGCCTCGTTCGTCAACGGCGCGACGGTGCCGGTCGACGGTGGACGGGCCGCGCTCGGGCTGGACCCGGAGGCACGCTGAGCTTCGCCTCCCGGCCGCCTAGCACAGTCACGGCTTGATCGGGATCCTGTCCACAGTGCGCCCGCTGTCCACAGGTGAGAGTTCACCGGCCGACTGTTGACGAGCCGTCGCCGTAGCGTCCCGAGCCGTGCCAGACGACGAGGAGACGACGGTACGGCGGCGGCTCGCCCGGCTGTTCGGGTTCACGGATGCCGCCGCCGACCCGCCGATCCGCGCCGACCGCGTGGGCGAGTCCGGCCATCGCGCCGGAGAGGCCCAGCCCGGCCCGGATCTCGTCGAGCAGGGCGGCCGGGCGGCGCGGTCCTCCCGGCGGTCCGGACTTTCCCTGCCCGGGCCGGACCCCGAGCGTGGGGATGACGATGCCGGGCCGGTCCACGGCGGGTCCGGTGCGGGCCTCGGGGACGCCCGTGGAGGGACTGGGCCGGGTGCGCGAGGGCGGCTCGGCCGTGCGCCGGACGAGATCGCGCCGGGTTCCGGGCTGCGCCCCGGTTTCCCGGAGCGCTACGGCGGCCGGGAGCATCAGTTCCGCGCGGAGCCGGCCTCGGCCGGGCCGGACGCCGACGGGCTCCGCGAGGCCCCGGCAGCCGAGCGTGGCCTGGCGCCCCGGCTGCCCGGTCCCGGGGCGTTCGATCCCGGCCGCCGGGGCGTCCGCGCGCTCGCGGCGGTGGCCGCAGTGGTGGTCGTGGTGGCCGCCGTCTGGGCGTGGCGCGCGCGTCCCAGCGCCGAGCCCGTCCAGCCGGTCGCGGCGTCCTCCGAGGCGCCGGTGAGCACGGCGACCGAAGCGGCTCCCGGGGCGCCCGTGCCGGCGGGCTCACCCGGTCAGGTGGTCGTCGCGCTCGCCGGCAAGGTCCGGCGTCCCGGCCTGGTCCGCCTGCCGGCTGGCGCGCGGGTGGCCGACGCGATCGAGGCGGCGGGCGGCGCACTGCCGGGCGTCGACGTGGCGCTGCTCAACCCGGCCCGCAAGGTCACCGACGGGGAGCTGATCCTGGTCGGCGTCACCGCCCCACCCGGGCAGGCCGCGCCCGGTCCGGCGGCCGGTGGTGGTGCACCGGGCGGCTCGGCGGCACCGGCGGGCCCGGTCAACCTGAACACCGCCACGCTGGCCCAGCTCGACGCGCTGCCGGGCGTCGGCCCGGTGCTCGCCCAGCGGATCCTCGACCACCGGGACCGCAACGGCGGGTTCCGGTCCGTGTCCGACCTGCGGCAGGTCGACGGCATCGGCGACGCCCGGTACGAGCAGCTCAAGGAACTGGTGACGGTGTGACCGCCCGACGCGGGCCACGCCCCGCGGCTCTCGACGGTGACGCGGCCGGCCGCGATGTGCCCGACCTGCGGCTGGCCGGGCTGGCGGTGGCGGCGTGGCTCGCCGCGTTGGCCGGGCTGCACCTGAGTGTCCGGTCGAGCGTGTGGATGGCCGCCGTCGCCGCCGCGCTCGCCCTGCTCACCGGCCTGCACCTGGGCGGCGTGCTCGGCCGGCCGGGCGTGACGGCCCGCCGCTACGGCTGGATCGCGGTCGCCGTACTGCTCGGCGTCCTCTGCGGGGCGGCGGCCACCGGCGCGCGGGTCGCGGTCCGCGACGCCGCCCCGATCCGCGCGCTCGTCGCCGACAGTGCCCTGGTCACCGCCGAGTTGGTGCTGCGCGACGATCCTCGCCCGGTACGCGGCGCGCCCGGCCGGCAACCGATGCTGCTGGTCCGCGTGGATCTGGTCCGGCTCACCGGACCCGGCGGCGCCCGCGTCACCGGCCCGGTACGCGCCCTGGTGCTCGCCACCGACCCGGCCTGGCGTCCACTGCTTCCCGGGCAGCGGGTCACCAGCCGGGGGAGGCTGGCCGCCCCGCGCGGCGGTGACCTGACCGCCGCCGTGCTCTCCACCGCCGACCCGCCCACGCCGCGCGGCGACGCGTCGTGGCCGCAACGGGCGGCAGGCGTGCTTCGGGCCGGGCTGCAACGGGCCTGCGAGCCGCTGCCCGACGCGCCGGGCGGTCTGCTGCCGGGTCTGGTGGTGGGCGACACCAGCCGGCTGTTGCCGGAGGTGGAGGAGGACTTCCGGGCCACCGGGATGACGCATCTCAACGCGGTGTCCGGCTCCAACGTGGCGATCGTCGTCGGAGCGGTGCTGCTGCTGGCCCGCTGGGCGCGCGCCGGTCCGCGTACCGCCGCCGTGCTCTGCGTCCTCGCGCTCGTCGGGTTCGTCATCCTGGTGCGGCCCTCGCCGAGCGTGGTGCGTGCCGCCGCGATGGGCGCGATCGGGCTCGCCGCGCTCGCCGCCGGGCGGTCCCGGTCGGCGCTGCCGGCGCTCGCCGCCGCTGTCACCGGGCTGGTCCTGTACGACCCGGACCTCGCGGGCGATCCGGGTTTCGCGTTGTCGGTCTGTGCCACCGGGGGACTGCTGCTGCTCGCGCCGGGATGGCGGGACGCGTTGCGGCGCCGGGGCGTACCGGCCGGGTTCGCGGAGGCGCTCGCGGTGCCGGCCGCCGCGCAACTGGCCTGCGGCCCGGTGATCGCCGGTCTGTCCGCGACGGTGAGCCTGGTGGCGGTTCCGGCGAACCTGCTCGCGGTGCCGGCCGTCGCGCCGGCCACCGTGCTCGGCGTGCTGGCGGCGGTGCTGTCGCCGCTGTGGCCGGGCGGTGCGGAGTTCCTGGCCTGGCTGGCGAGCTGGCCGGCGCGCTGGCTGGTGGCGGTGGCCGCGTACGGGGCGGACCTGCCGGCCGGGAACCTGCCGTGGGCGGGCGGGGTGGCGGGGGCCCTGCTGCTGGCGGCGGTGAGCGTGGCGCTGCTGCTCGCCTGCCGGCGACGCCGGGCGCGGCGGCTGATCGCTGTCGTCGTGGTGGCGGTGGTGCTGGGCGCGGTGCCGATCCGGCTGCTCGCCTCGGGCTGGCCGCCGCGCGGCTGGGTGGTGGTGGCGTGCGCGGTGGGGCAGGGGGACGCGGTGGTGCTGCCGGTCGCCGCGGGCCGGGCCGTGGTGGTCGACGCCGGCCCGGAGCCGTCCGGCGTGGACGCCTGCCTGCGCCGTCTTCGCGTACGCGAGGTGCCGTTGCTGGTGGTCAGCCACTTCCACGTCGACCACGTCGGCGGCGTGGCCGGGGTGTTCCGGGGCCGGCGGGTGGGCGCGGTGGTGGGCCCGTCCTGGTCCGAGCCACCCTTCGGTGCCGCCCGGGTACGCGAGGCGGCCCGCGGGGCCGGTGCGCCGCTGGCCCCGGTGCAGGCGGGCTGGCGGTGGTCGGCGGGCGCGGTGGACCTGGTCGCGGTGGGGCCGCCGTACCCGCTGCGGGGCAGCCGGTCGGACCCGAACAACAACTCGCTGGTGCTGGCCGCCACCGTGGGCGGGGTACGGATCCTGCTCACCGGTGACGCCGAGACGGAGGAGCAGCGGGCGATGCTGGAGACCACACCGGCCGCCGCGATCCGGGCCGACGTGCTGAAGGTCGCCCATCCGGTTCTTCCGCTAGCATACATGGCGTGACGCCGATTGCACATGCCCCCACACCCCAATCTGGACCCCCAGGCCGACCACGGGCAAGACCGAGGTCGACCACCCCCCTCGACGACTTCGAGTGGATCATCTACGTCCGCATCAGCGACGACCGCGAAGGCGCCGGGCTCGGCGTCAAGCGCCAGGAAGACGACGGGCGGGCGCTCCACAAGCGAGCCGGCCTCGGCGGCCGGATCCTCTGCGTCCTCACCGACAATGATCTGACCGCGTACGACAAGTCAGGCCGGTACAAGCCGCGCCCCGACTACGAGCAGCTGTGCGCCCTGCTCCAGGAGCGACCCGGCCGGCGCGGCGTCATCGCCTGGCACACCGACCGCCTCCACCGGACGCCGCGCGAGCTCGAAGACTTCATCGACCTGATCGAGGCGACCGGCGCCCCAGTCCAGACGGTCAAGGCCGGCGTCATCGACCTGTCCACCGCCTCCGGCCGGATGACCGCCCGCGTGCACTGCGCTGTCGCCCGACACGAGTCCGAGCACAAGAGCGAGCGGATCCGCCGCAAGGTGGAAGAGCTGGCCGAAGCGGGCAGCATCTACGGCGGCGGACCCAGGCCGTACGGCTACAACCGCATCTACGACAGCGACGGCCCGCGGCGGAAGATCCTGCGCGACGAGATCAACCCCTCCGAGGCTGCGATCATCCGCGAGTTGGCCCGCCGGGCGCTCGCCGGCGACACCCTCCGGACCCTGGTTCGGTGGCTCAACCGTGAAGGAATCACCACCAGCACCGGCCGCCAGTGGTCCCAGCAAGGACTCCGCACGATGCTCACCTCGGGCCGGATCGCCGGGCTGCGCGAGCACCGCAGGCAGGTGGTCGCCAAGGCCGTCTGGGATCCCATCATCACCGTCGAGCAGCACGAGCAGCTCCGGGTGATGCTCGGCGAGAACCAGCGCCCACCGGGATCCCGGGTGCGGATCCACTACCTGTCGGGGTTCGTCTACTGCTCCAACTGCGTGGGCAAGGGCGTGAAGATGCGCGTCGCCCCGCAGCACGGGAAGCTGAAGTACAAGTGCCTCGCTGACATCGGCGGCTGCAACGGCAGGGTCATCGGCCTGGCCGACCTCGAGGAGCTGATCGGCCGGCTGATGGTCGCGAAGATGTCCGACCCGAAGACCCTCCGGGAACTCGCCGCCCGGGAAGCCGACGCCACCACCGCGACCGCAGGGTTGGTGGAGCAGATCGAGGCCGACGAGCGGCGCCTGGTGGTGTTGAAGAGCGCGCTAGACGACGGAGACGAGGACGACCTGCCGGAGGTTGTCGGGTCGATCCGGGAGATCCGGCAGCGTCTGCGCGGCGCCCGCGCCGAGTTCGGCCGGCTCGCCAGCGTGCCGAAGGCGGGCCAGGATGACCTGCCTGAGCTGGCGAGCAGGTGGCCCGATCTCGACCTGGATCAGAAGCAGCGTCTCCTGCGCCTGTTCGTGAGCCAGATCATTATCCATCCTGCCGTCAGAGGGCTGGCCCGGTTCGACCCGGGTCGGGTTGAGGTGGTCCCGGCAGGGCGGGCGCGTGCACAGGAGCACGGCGCATGAGGGCCGGCGCGGGCGGGCGGGGTCGGCTGAGTGGCGACCCGGGGAAGCCGGGGGTTCTCGCAGGTCAAGACCCCATGACTGTGGTCATGCGCAGGGTTGATCTACACACCGTCACCGAACTGTCGGCGGTTCCGAAAAGGCCCCGCGTATCAGGGGTGAGACATCGCGAAGGGCGGAAGCAGGAAATAGCGACAGTGGCCAATTCAATGCTGATACAGCGGCGGACCTACCCCGTTGGGTTGATCACGAATTCTTGTAACTCTCCGTATATGTTGCTCAGTGCGGCTCAGTGCGGCTCAGTGGGCCTCAGTGGTGCTCCGGACTGCTCCGGACTGCTCCGGACTGCCAGTGACTGCCAACGACTGCGACCACCCCAGGCGTTCCCCGGCGCACGGTTTCCCCTTGTTGCACGCGTGCAACACCGCACAGCGTTCGATACTTCGGCGTTGCTCGATGGCGCCAGTGGACGCCAGTGGACTCCAGTGGAATCGCAACCGGGAACAACGGGGAGCAACGGGGGAGTGTTCGTTCGAGAAATACGCTCTGTCACGGGTGGCGGCTGGACCACACACCCTCAAGCGGGTAGCGTGACACGCAACCGGACGGACTCACACGAGTCCCGTACGTAGCACCATCCGTTTCCAGACGGCGCAAAAAGCGATGGGGCCGAGCGCGAAGCCCGACCCCATCACCGGATTCAATCACCGCCTTGGCGGCAATCGGGCTGCCGGTGTTCCAGCACCGACGGCCAACTGCAACCGTAACGGGTTGCAGGAGTGGCATCAAGAACTACCCCCTCGGGGTCGCGAGATGTCACACGCTGCCGCCAAGGCCCCATCGAAGGGGGCCGTAATGGCTGCTCACAGCAAGGAGAGGCGGGTCGACGCGCTACGGCGCGCCCGCGACGCGCAGCGCGCGAAGCTCACCCGCGAGGTCGACCCCGACGGCGTTCTCGCCGCCACCGACCCGGCCGAACTCAACCGCCGGGTCGCCGCCCGCGTCAGCGCCTGGTACGCCGACCTGGCCCGGGCCAGCCACGCCGCCAGGCGGCGCAACCGCATCCAGCGCGAAGCCCTCGCCGCCGCCGAGATCGCCGCAGCCGCGGTCCTCAAGGCGTACGCCGAAACGGGTGCCGCGTGACCCGGGACGAGCGCATCGACGCTTGGGTCGCCAAGACGCTCAACACCCTGCCCAGGACCACCGACGAGCAGCGCGCCGCTGTCGTCCGCATCCTGGCCGCCCCGAAGCGGGCCATCACCACCGGCAAGGCCGCGCCGCGCACCACCGTGCGCCAGGCCGCCTGAGCCAGCCCAAGAACGCCATCACCCCGGTGGCGGTGGGCGCCAGACCGGGGTGATTTATCCAAGCGGGTGAATCCATGCTAGCCGAGCACCGTCAGACCACCAACCCCCACGCCGTCACCAAGCCCAACGACGACCCCGGGGCCCAGTACATCGCCTTCACCAACCCGGACAGCACCACCGTCGACACCCAGCAGGTGATCGGGTGGAGCGACCCCGGCGAGGGCTGGACCGGCTCCGCCCCCGTCCTCTCCACCCCCGACGGACCCCAGGCGCTGCCCTACCGCCCCGACCGGCAGTACGCCTGGGGCGCCACCGCCGACGACGCCACCCGGAACCTCCGGTGGCTCGCCCACGGCACGCCCGGCGTCACCGTCCACGACGCCGTCGAGGTGCTCTACGCGCACCGCCACACCCTGCCGGCCGACATCCTCCGCTCGCTCCAGTCCATCTACCTGTGCGCGTCCGCCGCCAACTACGGCCAGCCGTACGAGCAGGGGTGGCTCGACGAGGGCGAGTACCTCCAGGACTACGGCGACCACACCGTCGCCGGCTGCGAGGCCGAAGACGGCCAGGTGCGCGACACCGGCGAAGCCATCTACGTCCCCACCGGCAACCCCGAGCCGGTCGACCACGAGACCGGGGCCAACCGGTGACCGCCCCGCTGACCCTGCGCCCCTACCAGCGCGAAGCCGTCGAGGCCGTCCGCGACCACTGGGCCCGCGGCATCCGCCGACAGCTCATCGTCCTGCCCACCGGCGCCGGAAAGACCGTCGTGTTCTCCCACCTCATCCGCCGCCGCGCCCAGGCCGGACGGGCGCTCGTCATCGCGCACCGCGACGAACTGATCCGGCAGGCCGTCGAGAAGATCCAGCTCGTCGCCCCCGACCTCCGCGTCGGCGTCGTCCAGGCCAACCGCAACGAGCACGAAGACGCCCAGGTGATCGTCGCGTCCATCCAGACGCTGTCCCGGGAACACCGGATCGCGCCGCTCGTCGGCACCATCGCCACGATCATCGTGGACGAGGCGCACCACGCCGCCGCCCGCACCTACCTCGACGCCCTTCGGACCCTCGGATCGTTCGACCCCGACGGCCCGCTCACCGTCGGAGTCACCGCCACCGCCGGCCGCGCCGACGGCGTCGCCCTCGGATCCGCGTGGCAGGAGATCGTCTACCAGCGCGGCATCCTCCAGATGATCGTCGACGGGCACCTCGTCGACGTGCGCGGCATGGAGGTCACCACCGACCTGGACTACGGCACCGTGTCCACGAGCCGCGGCGACTTCACCGACGGCAGCCTCGGCCAGGCCATGGAGGACAGCCACGCCATCGAGGCCTCCGCCATCGCGTACCAGAAGTACGCCGCCGACCGGTCCGGGGTGGCGTTCACCCCCACCATCGCCACCGCCGAAAGCCTCGCCGGGCACCTCAACCAGCGCGGCATCACCGCCGAGCACCTGTCCGGGCTCACCCCCCGCGACGAACGCGCCGCGATCCTCGGCCGGCTCCACACCGGGGAGACGCAGGTCGTCACCAACGCGCAGGTGTTGACCGAAGGGTTCGACGAGCCCCGCGTCGGGTGCGTCCTCGTCGCCCGGCCCACCACCAGCGCCACCCTGTTCATCCAGATGGTCGGCCGCGGGCTCCGGCTCTACCCGGGCAAGAAGGACTGCCTCGCGCTCACCCTCGCCGGACCGCCCGGATCCGGGCTGGCCACCATCGCCACCCTCGCCGGCAAGCAGGACGGGCCGAAGGTCGAACCGAAGCCGGGGGAGTCCCTCGCCGAGGCGGCCGTCCGGCTCGACGCCGAAGACGCCGAACGCCGCCAGCTCGTCGGCAGCGCCGTCCGCGGAAAGGCCGTCGCCATGTTCGGCCGATCCGGCCTGTCCTGGGTTCCCGTCGACGACTCGTTCGTCCTGTCCTGCGGCGACGCGGCGCTCATCGTCCGGCCCGCCGGGGAACCCGACCGGTGGCGCGCCATCAACGTGCCCCGCGCCGGAGCCCCGGCCATCCTCGGCGACAAGCTGACGCTGGAGTACGCGCAGGGCGTCGCCGAGGAGTTCGCCCGAGGCACCCGCGCCAAGCTCGCCCGCGCCGACGCGCCGTGGCGGGCCCGGCCGGTCAGCGCCGCGCAGCGCCGCCTGCTCGACTCCCTGCGCCTCGGTCCCGCCGCCACCTCCGGCGAAGCGTCCGACCTCATCGCCGCGCACCACGCCCGCCGGGCGCTGGCCCGCATCACCAGGAACGGGGTGGCCGCGTGACCGCGACCATGAGCGAGCCAAGCACCGATCTGGCGACCGCCGCCGACATCACGGAGGCAGCCCGCCGCTGGCACACCGCCGGCTTCTGCGTCCTGCCCGCCAAGGCCGACGGCACCAAGCGGCCCGACGTCCCCAGCTGGACCCGATACCAGCACGAGCAGCCCAGCACCCAGCAGATGCGCGCATGGTTCGACGGCACCGGCCGCACCGGCCTCGGCGTCGTCACCGGCTCGATCTCAGGCGGCCTGGAGATGTTCGAGCTGGAGGGGCGCGCCATCGCCGACGGCGCCCGCGACCGCCTGGTCCCCGCCCTCAAGGCCGCAGGGGTCATCGAGGTGTGGCGACACCTCACCCGGAGCGGATACGCCGAGTGGAGCCCCAGCGGCGGCCTGCACATCCTCTACCGCATCACCGACCATCCCGTGCCCGGCAACAAGAAGGTGGCCGAGCGGCCCGCGCGACCCGACGAACTCACCGATCAGGAACGCAACGTCCTACGGCGCAAGCCGAACAAGGTGTTCACCCGGGTGCTGGCCGAGACGCGCGGCGAGGGCGGCTTCGTCGTGGTCGCCCCCAGCCACGGCACCACCCACGAAACCGGCAAGCCCTGGTCGTTCTCCGGCGACTCCACCCCCGGCCTGGTCCCCACCATCACCTGGGAGCAGCGGGTCGCCCTGTTCGCCGCCATCCACGCCGCCCTCGACGAGATGCCCGAGCCGGAGCCCATCCAGTCACGCGACCCACGGCCGCGCGACGACAGCGACGGCGAGCGCCCGGGCGACGCCTGGGCCCGGCAGACGCCATGGGACGACATCCTCACCCCCCACGGCTGGCAGCTCGTGCACCGCCAGGGCGACATGGACTTCTGGCGGCGCCCCGGCAAGCGCATCGGCTGGTCCGCGCGCACCGGCGGCACCCACGACGGCCTGTACGTCTGGTCGACCAGCACCGAGTTCCCGACCGAGGTCAGCATCACCAAGTTCCGGGCGTTCGCCATCCTCAACCACGGCGGCGACGATCGGTCCGCTGCCTCCGACCTGCGGCGCGCCGGATACGGCGACCGCACCCGCCCGGCGCCCACGTCGGTGCCGGCCCCGGCGGCGGTGGTCGCCGAGCCGGAGCCCGATGTGGCCGAACCGGCCGCCGGGCCGACCGAGCCGGCCGGGCCAGGCGGACCGCCCTGGCCCACCCTCGGCCAGGACGCCATGCTCGGGCTCGCCGGCGACTTCGTCCGGCTCTACGACCCGCACACCGAAGCCGACCCCGCCGCGGTGCTGCACGCGTTCCTCGCCACCGTCGGCTGCCGGTTCGGGTACGGCTACTGGATCGCCGGCGGCAACACCCGCCACGCCCCCAAGGTGTGGCCCGTCATCACCGGCGAGACCGCCACCGGCGCCAAGGGCACCGCGATCGCGGTGGTCAAGTCGTTCTGGCGGGAGTTCGACAGCCACTTCATGCTGATGAACACCGCCACCGGCCTGTCCACCGGCGAAGGCCTCATCCGCGCCGTCCGGGACGCCAACGGCGACGACCCCAGCGCGCCCGGCTTCGACGAAGGCGTCCACGACAAGCGGCTCTGGGTCGACGCGCCCGAGTTCGCCAGCGTGCTGGAGAAGTCCCGCCGCGAAGGCAACAGCCTCTCCGGCACTCTACGAGAGGCGTACGACGCTGGCGTCCTCCAGTCCATGACGTCCGGGTCGCCGCTGAAGGCCACCAACACGCACATCGTCATCACCCCGCAGGTCACCCCCGCCGAACTGGTCGCCAAGCTCACCGCCACCGACGTCGCCAACGGGCTCGCGAACCGGTTCATGATCGTGGCGTCCCGGATGAGCAAGGTGCTGCCGGAAGGCTCAGCACCCGACCCGGACGCCCTCCATGCCTTCGGCGACCGCCTGAACCAGGTCGCCACCGGGCTGTTCAAGGCCTGCCGCGACCAGGCCGAGTTGACCCGCACCCCCGCCGCCCGCGACCTGTGGACCGCCGAGTACCACCGGCGGTTCGAGGAGCGGCGCAAGCAGTCCGAGTCGCCGGTCAAGTCGCTGCTCGCCCGGTGGCACGCCAACAGCGCCCGCCTGTCCGTCATCTACGCGCTGCTCGACGGGTGCCTGAAGGTCGACGAGGTGCACGTGCGCGCCGCCCTGGCCGCCTGGGACTACGTAGAGGACTCCACCCGGTACGTGTTCGGATCCGAGGCCGGCGACCGGGACCTGGGCCGACTGATGGAGTACGTCAACGAGTCCGCCGGGCGCAGCCGCACCGACATCTCCGTCGACCTCTTCGCGCGGCACAAGACCAAGGCCGAGCTCGACCTGCTGCTGGAGAAGCTGCTGGCGCGCGGCGGCTACGGGGTCAAGAAGGTGCCCGGACCCAACGGCGGGCGCCCGGCGACCCGGTACGTCCGGCTGGCCGGGAGTTAGTTCGCAGGTTCTTTCGCAGTTAGTTCGCAACCGGCGAGGAGGTGAGGGCATGGCGGTTGACCTGCGAAAACAGCCCTCCAGGTGGGGTTAGTTCGCTTAATTCGCTTAGTTCGCTAGGGACAGGCGAAGGAAGGACGGGAGAGAGGGGAGGGGGAGAGGGCTCTATAACGTAGGAAGATTATATAGATGACGTTATATACCTCCTGTTCAGAGCCCTTATAGACACCCCTCCTCCCTCCTGGCTACCAACGCCCCCAACCCGAGCCCTGCGAAAAAAGCGAACTTGCGAACTAACCCCCCGGCTGATCTACGAAAGCCCAGCCCAGAGCCCACATCCAGGCCACACCGGCCACTGCGAACTAACTGCGAAAGAACCTGCGAACTAACTCGGAGGCCCTGATGCCCACCCCGACCCCCAGCCCCGCCGGCGCCGTCGGCCGCACCGTCCGGTGCCGCTACATGCGCCGCAACGACGAGCTGTGCACCGCCGAAGCGGTCGACCCCACCGGGGACGTCCTGCTCTGCACCAAGCACCTCGCCCGCGCCTTGGCCCTGATCAAGTCCGCCACCCGGAGCGCCCGATGACGTCCGTCCTGGCTCTCGTCGCGCTGCTCGCCACCGTCTGCTTCTTCGCCTGGCTGGACCGGCGACCCAAGGTAGACCCCGATCAGGTCGAGAAGCTGAGCCTGCTCTTCACCGAGATCACCGCGCTGAGGCGCGACCTCGACCGGATCCGGCGGGACAGCAAGCCGGGCCAAGGCTCACGTCCCGATTCAACGCTCACGAACGATAACCCTCCTTCCCGTTCGTGACACACGAGATCAACCAGGAGGTGATCCGACCCATGACCGATCTGACCCCCACACACCCCACAGCCGGCGCGGTCGCCACCCGCGACGACTACCTCTCCGACAACGCGTGGCGCCGCATCGAGAAGTCCGTCCCCGACTCCACCCGCCGCGCCTACCAGGGCGACCTCCGCCGGTACGTCGAGTGGTGCACCACGCAGCAACGCACCGCCGTCCCCGCCTCCGAGCGCACCATCGCGGACTACGCCTCACACCTGGCCGACCTCCGCCGCGCCCCGTCCACCATCGACCGCGCCATGGCCGCCATCGGCAAGGCACACGAACTCGCCGGCCAACCCAAGCCGGTAAGAACCCTGCTCGACAAGGTGCTCCGCGGTTACCGGCAGGAATACGCCGAGCGCGGCGGCAAAACCCGCAAGGCCCCCGCCGTCAGCGTCACCGCCCTGCGCGCCATGGTCGCCACCCTCAACCCCGACACCCTCGGCGGCATCCGGAACCGCGCGATCCTCGTCGTCGGCTTCGCCCTCGGCGCCCGCCGCTCCGAACTCGCCGCCCTCAACATCGAGGACATCACCCCCCACGAGGAAGGCGTCCAGGTGCTCATCCGCAAGTCCAAGACCGACCAGGACGCCCACGGCCGCCCCGTCGCCCTGCCCTACGGCTCCAACGTGCCCACCTGCCCCGTACGCGCCCTCCGCGACTGGACGACCACCCTCGCCGCCGGCGGACGCACCACCGGCCCCCTGTTCGTCCGCATCGACAAGCACGGGGTGCTCGGCCGGTCGCCCGACGGCCGAGGCGGCGACGACGGGCGCATTGCCGACGCGACCGTCGCCAGAGTAGTCCGCCACGCCGCCACCGCCGCCGGCCTCGACGCCGCCGACGCCTTCTCCGGGCACAGCCTGCGCCGCGGATTCGCCACCGCCGCGTACGCCGCCCCCGACGCCGACGTGCTGCGCATCGCCCGCCACGGCGGATGGAAAGACGGCAGCGCCACGCTGCTCGGCTACATCGAGGAAGTCGACCGGTGGCGGAAGAACCCGCTCGCCGGCATCGGCCTGTAAGCGCACAACACGAACCAGGGAGTAGACGATGACCACCACCAGCCAGGCGTTCGACATCGCCCAGCTCGCCGAAGAACTGGCCGACGCGCGCCAGCACATCGAACCCGTCCACTCCCGCGACCGGCACCGCAACAAGACGATGCGCTCGGTGTGGGTCACCACCCAGCCCGGCCTGCTCGACCAGCTCGCCGACGCCGCCGAGAGCAGCACCGGCCAGCCCGGCGACAGCGGCGGCGGCCGGCCAACCCCCGGCAGCCGGCCACCCGGCCAGTGGGAAGCGCTCAGCACCCACACCACGATCTGCGTCGAGGTGTTCGCCTGGGTCATCGACCTGGAACTCCCGCAGGCCGACACCGTCACCGCGAACGTGCGCGCGCTCGCCAACCACGCCTCCACGCTGGACGACGACACCGCCGCCGAGCTGCTCGGCCAGATGCGCCGCTGGCGGCACATCGCGGCCGTCATGACCGGCTGGTCGACACCGATGTGGGCGCCGAGCATCGCGTGCCCCGTCCAGGACTGCGGGCGCACCACCAGCCTGCGGATCCACACCGAGCGCCGCCTGGCGTACTGCACCGCCTGCCAGGCCCGCTGGGACGACAGCGACGGCTCGTACGTCGCGCTCGCCGCGTACATCCAGGCCGTCGCCGAACCCGCAGCGCATCGCCCGAACCGGATCCGCTCCGGACGGCAGGGGTACGGCGGATGGCTGACGGATCGGCCGATCGGGTAGACGGCGCGTCGCAGCTTGCAGAATGTCCGAAGTTAACGCATGATCGCTGTGGACGAGTACGTCTACAGCCCGGTTGAGCGCCCTTGACGCTTCCGGGCTGTAGACGTCTCTAACCAGGGTCCGGCGGCCCCGCTCGTCTACCTGCCGCCAAGACGCCCCTCAGCGGTCCGCTTAAGGGTGTCAGGGAGGTACGGGTAGTACTCGTTCGTGTCCCCGAGCCAGTGCTGGGTCTCCTCATCTTGGAAGCGAGGACGTGCCTCCTCGTACCACGGCACCTGCAGCCGGCGGAACAGATCAACGAACTTGTCGAGGTCGCCGACCCGGTTGGTGTCGGGCACGCCCCGCACCGGACCCATGCTCAGCCAGCTGAGCATCAGCGCGACCCCCGTGTCCCCGAGGAAGTTGCTCAGCTCAACACTCTCTTGGTATCCGGCTCGGCTGCCCGGATCGCAACTCCGGCCGTCGGTGGACTTGTGCACGATCAAGAAGTCCGTGAACTTGCCGTCTTCGCGGCGCCACATCACGAGCGACATGTCGGGGTCGGTGATGAGATCGGGGCACCGGTCGCACTGCCAAGACTTCAGAGGTGTGGTGGTCATGTCGCTCCAGAGCGTGGGATTGGGTACCGCAGGCGACCATACTCAAGGCCGAGCGGGTGCGTTCACCGCCCACACGCCGACACCCCCGGGGTGCGTCTCGGGTCGGGACATCTGGGCGCGGGGAAAGCGGACAAGCCATCGCGGCGGGAAGCCGGCCCGCACCACGCCCGTCAGCGCTCGGCGAGGTACCGCTCCACCGAGGACACCGATCGCTGCGACTGCTGGGTCCACTGGTCCAACTCGTCCTTCACGGTCCGGCCATTGACCGCCGCCACCACAGACAGCAGAGCAGCCAGCGCGTCGCTGGCGAACTGGCCCTCCGGCAACCGGATGTCCACGGCCACGCTCGGGCCCTCCCCGTCCGGGCTGATGCGGACGTCCAGAAGACCGCACCCGGTCACCATCTGGATCAGCTCCCCGATCTGAGTCTCGGAGCGGATTAGGTCGATGCGGATCCCGCCCTGGTAAATCGTCGCGCGCATGCAATGGCCCTCTCGACAGTGGCCAGCCCACTGCTGGCCCATTGCTACCGGTCAACCTAGCTGCCGCTGCGGCGCATTCCCCGGTCCAGCGTGTTGCGTCGCGCGAGCGCTCAGTGTCCACCAGGAGCACAACCATGCCCCGCAGCAGACACCGAGTAGGCCACGCCTACCGCATCGCCAGGCAGCAGATGTTCGCCCTCTACGGCGACCGCTGCCACATCTGCGGCCACCGCGGGGCACGGCAGGCAGACCACCTCACACCCATCAGCGTGGACCCCGGCCAGCCCATCGACCCGCACACCATGCGCCCAGCCCACGGAGCAGGCGACCCCAAGCGCGGACTGGACAACCCCTGCCCTCGCTGCGGCCGACGCTGCAACCAAGAGCGCGGCGCACGACGCACCTCGCAGGTGTTCAAGCCCGCGCTGCGGTGGTGAAACCGCAGGTCACAGGGGTAGGGGGGTCGGAATCGCTCGGCCGCCCAGGCAGGGAGACCCCGCGCTACGTCTCCCTTTTCTCCCCCCGGACTGATCTTGGAGGCGGCTTGTGGCGCTTTCGAACGCTGAGCGGCAGCGCCGGTACCGCGAGCGGAGGCGTGCTGAGCAGGGCGGCGGCGCTCAGGGCGTTACGTCGTCCGTCACGGAGCGCGTTACGGGTAACGCCGTAACACCGGACGGTTCGCAGCTCGGTCCGCGTGGCCGGCTGCTCTGGGATCAACTCACCGGCACGGCGCCGCCGCTGAAGCCGGCTGAGCGGGTGCTCGCCGAGGAGGCGTGCCGGACCGCCGACCGCCTGGACGTGCTGGATCGGATCCTGCGGGGCGATGAGGACGTGTGGATGCGGTTCCGGTCGCTGAACGATGACGGCTCAGTGGTGTCGGTGGTGGTCAACAACGTGCTGTCGGAGGCGCGGCAGCAGCAGGTGGCGTTGAAGGCGCTGCTGGCGGAGTTGCGGACGTCGCAGGCGGGCGGGCCGGCTAAGCCGGTCGGCGGGAAACAGCCGGCGTCGGCCGGGACGGGAGGCGGAGGTGTCGCAGGCGTCGCTGACATCGCCGCTCGGATTGCCGCTCGGCGCGCTCAAGCCGCGGGTTGAGACCCACCCCGACTACGCGTTCAGCTACGGCGAGGAGGCCGCCGAGCTGATGGCTCGGGCCGGCCGGCCGCTGGACCCGTGGCAGGTCGACGCGGTGACGCTGATGCTCGCGGTCCGGGACGACGCCAAGTGGGCGTGTTTCGAGTACTGCGAGTGGGTCTGTAGACAGCAGGGGAAGGGCGCGATCCTCGAAGCGCGGGCGCTGACGGGGTTCTTGCTGCTCGGCGAAGAGCTGATCATGTGGTCGGCGCACGAGTACAAGACCGCGATGGAGGCGTTCCGGCGGGTCAAGGGCATCATCCGGGCGCTGGGCACGCAGGTCGACGCGGCGGGGAACCTGTTCGACGTTGACGGCATCCTCATCAAGGTCAACAACACGAACGGTGAAGAGGCGTTCGAGCGGCTCGACACCGGCGCGCGCATCAAGTTCATCGCCCGCAGCAAGGGGTCCGGCCGGGGCTTCTCCGGCGATGTGAACATCATCGACGAGGCGTTCGCGTACACCCCGGAGCAGCACAGCGCGCTGCTCTACACGGTCAGCTCGCGGCCCAACCCGCAGTTCATCTACACGTCGTCGCCGCCGTTGACGGGCGACACCGGCGACATCATGTTCGCCCTGCGGCAGCGCGGTGACCAGACGGCGCCGCGGGTGGCCGAGGACGGCCCGTGGGAGCAGGATCCGTCGCTGGGCTATCGGGACTGGGGTCTGGCCGGCGACTTGGATCATCTGGATGACCTGGACCTTGATGACATGGCGTTGGCTGCCGCGTCGAATCCGGCGCTGGGCATCCGCCGGTCGAACGGGTCGGGGCTGACGCATGAGACGGTTGCCCGCGAGCGGCGGGCAACGAAGGGCGACCCGGCCGGCTACGCCCGGGAGCGTCTGGGGATCTGGCCTCGGCGGGCTACCGGCAAGTCTGGTGTCATCGCTGACGAGGTGTGGCGCAGACAGCGTGACCCGAGATGCGACGACCCGGCGTCGGTGGTGCGTCCCCGCGATGTGGTGTTCGTGGTGCAGGTCAACGCGAACCGCTCGCACACGACGATCGCTGCGGTGGGTGCCCGGGCTGACGGGACGCTGCTGGCGTCGATCGTGGATCACCGGTCGGGTACCCGGTGGGCGCCGGGCCGGTTGGCGGACCTGAAGCGGCGCCACAACCCGCTGTTCGTGGTGGCGCAGGACAAGGGCCCGACGGGCTCGCTGCTGCCGGAGCTGGCGGATCTGGGGATCGTGCCGGCGGCGGATCGGGAGAAGCCGCGCCGCGGTGACCTGGTGGTGCCGTGGGCGGCGGACGTGGCGATGGCGTACGGGCTGTTCCTGGACGCTGTCGTCGATGAGGGCCGGCTGTTCCACCTCGATGAGGGGCCGCTGAACGTGGCCCTGGGGGTGTGCGGCACGCGACCCCTGGCGGGCGGCACGGCGTGGGACTACACCGATCCGGCGGCGGGTCCGCTGCTGGCGGTGACGTTGGGGACGTGGGCGGTGCTGGCGGTGAAGCCGCAGAAGCGCCGGTCGGCGTATGAGGACGACAACGCAGAGCTGATGGTCGTGTGACCAGGTGAAGGGGGCGGGTGTGTTGACTGTTCGTCGCCGGACCGTCGTCGTGAACCTGGTCGACGGGCGGACCAGCATCACCGGTGCGCGGCGGCTGTCGTGGCCGTGGCAGGTGCGTCTGTCGGACGCACAACTGCACTCAGGGCCCAGTGAGCCGACGCGGATCGACGGCGTGGTGTTGATTCCGCGCCGCCGGATCGACTTCATGCAGGTGGTGGGCTGATGGCGTTCGTGGTGTCGGCCGGCCAACTCCGCGCTTTGGAGCCGCCGGCCGCGCAGACTTCGATGTGGCCTGCCTACGCCTCCCAGCTCGGCGGCCACCAGTCGATGACGTACGCGGCGATCTACCGGACGCAGCCGGCGGTCCGGACCGTCGTCGGATTCCTGGCCCGCAACCTGGCCCAGCTCGGTCTGCACGCCTACCGGCGGTTGGACGACGACGACCGGCAGCGGCTGACCGACCATCCGATCGCCGCGCTGCTGCGGGTGCCGAACCCGACGACCACCACGTTCCGGCTGATCCGGGCGCTGGTGTCGGACCTGGCGATCTTCGATGACGCCTATTGGGTGATGCTGCGCGGCGAGTCGACTGAGAGCGGCGAGCCTGGCCCGCCGATCGGTCTGCGCCGGCTGCCGCCGTGGCGGGTGGAGGCCCGGGGCGCGGACTGGACGGACGCCGAGTCGTACCGGCTGCACGGCTCGCACGGCTACCTGGACTTGGATGCGGCGAGCGTCGTGCACTTCCGCGGCTACAACCCGGACGATTCCAGGGTCGGGTGCTCGCCGATCGAGACGCTGCGTCAGGTGCTCGCCGAGGAGTACGCGGCGGCCCGCTGGCGGGAGCAGATGTGGTCGAACGGTGCCCGGGTGACCGGGTATCTGCGGCGGCCTGCGGACGCGCCGGAGTGGTCGGAGCGGGCACGCGATCGGTTCCGGGAAAGCTGGCAGGCGCAGTACACCGGCGACGGCCCGCGGGCCGGTGGGACGCCGATCCTTGAAGACGGCATGGAGTTCATGCCGGCGGGCATCTCACCGCAGCAGGCGCAGTACGTGGAGTCGCGCAAGCTGACCCGGGAAGAGGTTGCCGCCGCGTACCACATCCCGCAGCCGTTCGTGGGAATCCTTGAGCACGCGACGTTCTCCAACATCCGCGAGCAGCACAAGAACCTGTACCAGGACACGCTGGGCCCGTGGTGCGCGGAGATCGAGCAGGAGATCGGTTTGCAGTTGCTGCCGTTCCTGCCGGACAGCGGCCAGGTGTACGTCGAGTTCAACATTCGCGAGAAGCTCCAGGGATCGTTCGACGAGGAAGCCGCCATGTTGCAGGCCGCCGTCGGCGGCCCGTTCATGTCCCGCGCTGAGGCGCGGTCGCGGATGAACCTGCCACGTATCGACGGGGCGGACGAGCTGATCGTGCCGCTGAACGTGGCGATCGGGGCCCCGCAGCCAACCGACGACCCGGGCGATCAGCCCGCGCTACCGGCCGGCACCGCCGGCACCGACACCACCACCGGGGAGGAACCCGATGCGGACTAAGGCGTTCCCGGCCTACGTGAAGGCGGCCGGTGAGCAGGACGGTCTGGAGGCCGGCCAGTTCGAGGCGATCGTGTCCGTGTTCGGCAACGTCGACCACGGCGGTGACGTGGTGCTGCCGGGCGCGTTCTCCCGCTCCCTGTCGGAGTGGAAGGCGGCCGGCGACCCCATCCCCGTGATCTGGTCGCACCAGATCGGCGACCCGGACTCGCACATCGGTGTCGTCCTCGAAGCGGAGGAACTCCTGGCCGGCGACGACCGGCTGCCGGAGAAGCTGCGCGACAACGGCGGCCTGTGGGTGCGCGGCCAGCTCGACCTGGACGAGCCGCGCGCGGCGAAGGTCCACCGGCTGCTGAAGGGCCGCCGGGTGAAGCAGTTCAGCTTCAGCTACGACATCCGCGACGGTGCGCTCGGTGAGCGTGACGGCCGCGACGTGTACGAGCTGCGGGATCTCGACCTGTACGAGGTCGGTCCCACCCTGCTCGGCATGAACGCCTCGACCGATCTAATCGGGGCGAAGGCCGGCACCTGCCCCACCTGCGGGCAGCACGACAGCACCAAGGCCAAGCCAGCCCCGGCCGCCGACGACACCGAGCCCACGCCTGCCGAGCAGGCCCCGGCGACGCCCGTCGAGCCCACCCTGAGCCCCGCCTCCGTTCTGCTGTCGCTCCAGGTCGACGCGCTCGCGTACGGCCTCGACTGACGATCACGGAGGAAACACAGACCATGAGCACCGCACTGATGGAGAAGCTCCGCAAGGAGCTGGCCGACGCGCTGACCCCGGCGCGGGACATCGCCGCGAAGGCGGAGGCGGAGAAGCGTGACCTCACCGACGAGGAGCGCACCCGCGTGACCGACGCGGTGAAGACCGCGAACGGCATCAAGGCCCGCATCGACCAGGCGAAGGCCGACAACGACCTCACCAAGCAGCTCGGCGACCTGGGCGAGGGCATCACCTTCGAGCCCGGCTCCAAGAGCCACAACCAGCCGATCGACGGCCTGTGGACCCCCCGCAAGGGCGAGACCCTGGGTCAGGCGTTCGTCAAGTCGGACGCCTACCGGGGCATGATGAAGCAGGCCAACAACGGCCGCTTCGGGGACCGCCAGCGCGTCCAGTCGGACCCGTTCGGCGCGAAGGCCCTCGTCACCGGTGTGTCCGACACGAGCGCGGGCGCGCTGGTCGTCAACGACAACATCGGCTTGCAGGTCGGCCTGGACGCGTTCCGGCGGCCGCTGAGCCTCGTCGACATCATCACCAACGGCAACACCACCAGCGACGCGATCGAGTACGTGCGGGTCACGTCGATCACGAACAACGCCGCGCCGGTGCCGGAGGCGACCAGCTCGGCGGCGCCGACCGCTCCGGGCGGGGCGGGCGCGCTGGTCAACAACACGGGTGGCGGGTACAAGCCGGAGTCCGGTCTGGCCCTGCAGAAGGTGACCACCGCGGTCAAGACGATCGCGCACTGGCTGCCGGCGACGAAGCGGGCCATCGCCGACGCCGGGCAGGTCCGCACGCTGATCGACGAGTTCCTGCGCTACGGCCTGGCCGAGGAGCTGGAAGACCAGATCATGAACGGTGACGGCACCGGCGAGAACTTCGAGGGCCTGAACACCGTGTCGGGCACGCAGACGCAGGCGTACGACACCGACATCCTCACCACGCTGCGGAAGGCCAAGACGAAGGTCCGCACGGTGGGCCGGTCGCGGGCGACCGCGTACGTGATGAACCCGGCGGACTGGGAGCGGGTCGACCTGCTCCAGGACAACGAGAACCGCTACTACTTCGGTGGGCCGGCCCGGGAGGGCCAGCCGACCGTGTGGGGTCTGCCGGTCGTGGAGTGCGAGGCGGTCGCCGAGGGCGCCCCGTGGGTCGGTGACTGGCGCAAGGCGGTGCGGTGGAGCCGGGAGCAGGCGAACATCAGCATCACCGACTCGCACGCGGACTTCTTCATCCGCAACCTGGTCGCGATCCTCGGTGAGCAGCGCGACGCGTTCGGTGTGCTCCAGCCGAACGCCTTCGTCGAGATCGACATGACCCCCTGATCGGAGGCTGTGACATGGCGTACCTGAACCCCGACGAGGGGGCGAAGCGGGCCGGTAAGCGGGCCGCCGCGGTCGCTGACGCTGCGGCGCTGACTTCGGTGGTGGCGGCGGGTGCGAACCCGACGAAGGCCGAGTACGACGCGCTGCGTGCCGACGTGTCGGCGCTGCGAACCAAGCTGAACGCCGCGCTGGCCGCGCTGCGTACCGCTGGCGTCATCGCGCCCTGATGCTCATTCGTTCGTCCGGTGCCGGCTGTCCTGTCTGCGGGGCGGCGCACGTCTCGTGCGGGCCGGCCGGCACCGGCACACCCATCGACATCCCCGCGAGGAGGGATCGCACCGTGGGATCTGCTCGGAAGTACCACGTGACCCACAACGGTTACCCAACGATCATGAAGCTCAGCGACGCCGACGTGAAGCTGTACCCGGACGCCAAGCTGGTCGACGAGTCGCCGGCCGAGTCGCCGGCCGAGACCGGCAGCAAGGCGAGCACGCCCGCGAACAAGGGCCGCACGGCGGCCAACAAGTCCAAGGGGTCCTGATGGCGAACGGCTACTTCACGCCGTTCACGGAAGGAATCCTGGACGGGTCGATCGACCTGGACACCGCCACCGTCAAGGTCGCCTTGGTGCGCGGCTACACGTTCACGGCCACCCACCGCCACGTCTCGGACGTCACCGGCGCGGGCGGCACCATCAACGGCACGTCGGCGGCCCTCACCGGCAAGACGGTGACGGGCGGTGTGTTCGACGCCGACGACACCACGATCTCGGCGACGGCGTCCGCGAGCAACCATGGGCTGCTGCTGTTCCAGTCGTCCGCCGCGGCCGGCGGCGCCGACGTCGCGGCCACGAGCCAGCGGGTGATCGCCTGGTACGACACCGGGACGGGCCTGCCGATCCAGCCGGGCACCGGCACGGTGACGATCACCTGGCCCGCGACGAACCCGAAGATCCTGAAGGTCGGCTGACCGGACCCGGGAGGGCGTCGTGGCGGTCTCTGTCGTCGGCACGCCCACCTCCGGCAACACCGCGGCGGGCACCTCGAACAGCCTGCCGACGTCGCTGCCGTCCGGTTGGGCGGCCGGCGACGTGGCGGTGCTGGTCGGGCATGTGTCGGGCGGCTCGCTGAACATGTCGACGCCGGCCGGTTGGACGTCCCTGCCGGGAGTGTCGTGGCCGGTGACGGAGTCCGGGTCCAGCCGCATGTACGCCTGGTCGCGGGTTCTCCAGTCCGGCGACAGCGCGCCGACGATCGCCATCAACGGGGCGATGACCGGCGGCTGGGAACTGCTGGTGCTCCGCGACGTCACCGGCGTGGCCCAGGCCGCGACGGCGACCGCGTCGGGCACGTCGGTGACACTGCCGACCCTGACCGGTGTGGCCGCGGGCTCGGCGCTGGTCGCCGCGGCGCATGTGCGGGTCGCGTCGGGCACGATCCCAACGAACCTGTCCCCGGCGGTGGCGTACACCGAGGTCGTCGATCACGCGACGTCGCGGGCGACCGGCTCGGCGAACCTGCGGATGGGTGCCGCGTATCGGGTGGTCGGCGCGTCCGGCTCGTACGGCGGCGAGGCGGTCGGCTCGGATGTGACCGGGTCGATGATCGGCCTGCTGCTGGAACTGGCGGCGGCGTCGGTCGACGCGACAGTCAGCCCCGACGGCCTGTCGGTGACGGCCGAGGTGGGCGCACCGTCCGTGGCCGGCGGGTTCACGGTGGTGCCGGTAGGGGTGTCTGCTCCGGCGGCGGCCGGCTCCCCGGCCGTAGACGGCGCCCTGGGGGCGGCTCCGGCGGGACTCGCCGCTGCGGTGGCGGTTGGCTCGGCCGGTGTCTCCTGGGCGGTGTCAGCGGCCCCGGATGGTGTGTCCGCTGCGGTGTCGCTCGCCGGCCCCGAAGTGGGCTGGTCGGGGGACGCGAGCCCGGACGGTGTGACGGTCGCTGCTGTTGTCGGCGAGCCGGGCGTCGGCTGGTCGGCTACGGCCGGTCCTGCCGGTGTGGCGGCGCCTGCCACGGTCGGTGGCCCTGCCGCCGGCTGGACGGGTATAGCGGAGCCGGACGGTGCCGGGGTTCCGGTGGAGGTCGGCGAGCCGGGCCTCCCGGACGGCGCCGCGACGATGGACGGCCTGTCGGTTCCTGTGGCGGTCGGCGGGCCTGGCGCTGTGTGGTCTGCTGCGGCTGCTCCGGCTGGGCTGTCCGCTCCGGTGGCTGTCGGGTCACCGGGCGCGTCGTGGCCTGGCACGGTCGCCCCAGGTGGGGTGTCGGTGCCGGTGGCTGCCGGCGCTCCGAGGGTGGCGTGGACGCGGTCGGCTGCTCCCGCTGGTGTCTCGGTCGCGGTCGTCGTGGGCGGGCCGTCGGTCGGCTGGTCGACGGTAGTCGTCCCGGCTGGTGTGGTGCTGCCGGTCGCGGCGGCGGCGCCGTCGCTGGGCCCCACGCCGGTGCCGGGCGGGCCGGGGAAGCTCGCGGCGTCGGCGGTGTCCCCTCGGACGGTGGTCCGCGCCGAGGGGGCGCGGGTTGCCGCTACCTCCGCCGCTGGGCGGCTCACGTCCACGGCCGGATCTTGAGGAGGCGCACGTGTCGTACCTGTTGGGCCAGCGTGACACCCTCCGCCTGGAGGTCCGCGACGAGCAGGGCAACCTGTCCAACGCGGACGTGGCGCTGACCCTCACCAAACCCGACGGCACGACGGCCTCTCCGGCGGTCGACAACCCGCTGTTCGGGGTGTACACGGCGCAGGTCACCTACGACCAGGCCGGCGATTGGCTGCGGGTGTGGCAGGTCAGCGGCGCCGTGGTCGCGGTGGACTCCGACCAGGTGCACATCACCGCACCGGCGCTGCGGATCGTCGGCCTGGCCCAGGTGAAGAAGCAGCTGAACATCGACCCGGCGGACACCTCCCAGGATGAGGAGCTGTCCGGGTACATCGACGCGGTCACCGAGGTTGTGGAGGACATCGTCGGGCCGGTGCTGCCGCGCACGGTCACCGAAACCCACACCGGTGGCGCGGGGACGCTGATCCTGCGCAGGCCGCCGGTCATCTCCGTCACCGCGGTGGTGGAGAACGGGACGACGCTCGCCGACGGCGCGTGGCAGGTGGACCCGGAGACGGGCATCCTGACGCGTTCCGGCGCCCGCTGGGCGGGAACGGTGGCGGTCACCTACCGGGCTGGCCGCACGGTCACCCCGCCGTCGATCCGGCTCGCCGCCAAGGAACTGGCGCAGGTGAACTTCCGGCCGCAGCTCGGCGGCGACTACAGCCCGTTCGACACCGACTCGGCGGAGGAGGGTGTGCCGGGTGAGGTGCGGTTGGGGTTCTTCGTGCCCCGCCGGGTCCGGGAGCTACTCAAGCCGTATGAGCAGGGCGGATGGCTGCCCTGATCGTCGACCGGGTGGCGCGCACGATCGCCGGTGTGGCGGTGCCGTACGGGCCGGTGGGGTTCGCCCGGGGCCGCCTCTGGCGGTACGCGTACGGCACGCTGCGGCCAGCCGCCCGGGTGTGGCTGCTGCACGATCACGTGCAGTCCCGGCGGGCGGGCCGACTCGTCGACATGCACGACAGTCTGGGCGGCCTGTGGGTGGTGCTGCGCGCCGATCGCAGCCGCGACGGGGATCTGGCTCTCGCGTACGCCGCCGGTGGGGTGCACGGCTTGTCGATCGGTGTCGACGTGGCGGCGTGCACGTGGGCGGGCCGGCCGCGGGTGTGCACGCCGACGGAGGCGCTGCTGACCGAGGTGTCGCTCACTGAGCGGCCCGTCTTCTGGAGTTGAGCATGGACCTCGCCGCGGGCCGACAGGCCCTGGTGGATGCGCTGTCGTCCGCACCCGATGTGACCGGTCACGCGTTCCGGCCGGCGAAGCCGCGCGTCGGGGACGCGTGGCCGCTGCTCGGGCCGATGGAACGGGCCGACGGGTGGGCGTTCACCGTGTTGTGGCGGGTGCTGGTGTGGCTGCCGCAGGACGGGCCGGGCTCTTCCGGGTGGGTTGAGCGGCACGTCAACGAACTGGTGGATGCGCTGACGCCGGTGGGGTTCGTGGAGCGCATCGAACCTCTCACGATCCCCGACGGGGACAACGAACGTTTCGCCCTGCAATTCCAGCTAAGGAGTGAATGAGATGCCTGCTGCCGCCGGCGCGCACGTCATCAAGAACGCCGTCGTGACCATCGACGGCGTCGAGTACGCCAACCAGGTCAACAAGGCTCGGCTCGTCCCCGACCAGCCGATCCAGACGATGCGGACCCTCGTGCCGGACGGTGTCGTCCAGGACGTCGACTCGCCGGTCTGGACGTTCGAGATCAGTGGTCTTCAGATCAACGTGGCCGGTGGCCTCGCGAAGGCGCTGCGCGACGCCAACGGCGGTGAGGTCGACGTGGTGCTTCAGCCGCGCGCCGGAACCGGGCAGGCCACCGCCACGTTCACCGTGCTCGCCCTGATGCCCGAGTTCGGTGGCGACCAGGGCGAGTGGGCGACGCAGGAACTGGAACTGCCGGTCGTCGGCCAGCCCGTGTTCGGGACGAGTGCCTGATGGCCCGCATCCAGATCGCGCTGCGCGTCGAGATGGAAGACGGCGCCGTTCACAACGTCGTCGCTGACCAGCGGGACGTCGCCCGCTGGGAGGTTCAGGATTTCGGCTGCCTGCTCTCGGAGATCGACTCCCGGTCGCCGATGCTGGCGCTGCGCTGGCTGGCCTGGTCCGCGATGTCGCGGCGCGGGCTGCTGTCCGAGGTCGACGGCAAGCCGATGACCTGGGAGCAGTTCGACGAGGTGTGCGTGGAGGCCGCCGACCCCGAGGAGTCCGGTGAGGCGGAGTTCACCGACCCGGACCCTGGCCTGCCGGTTCCGTCCGAGGCGACCTTGTCGCTCTCGCCTGGCGCACCGGGCAGCCACTGACGGGACCGGCCGGGCTGCTGGCCTGGCATGCACGGGACCTCGCCACGTTGGAGGACCTGATCGAGGAGCAAGACGCTGCGGCGCGGCGGGCGCAACGGAGGTGACCGGTGGGCTCGATCGACGACCTGATCCGTGACATGCGGAACTTCGACCGCCGCCGGGAGGTCACCAACCATCTGGCGCGGGAGATCCGCAAGCCGGTGCCGGGTGTGCGCAAAGCGATCCGGGCGCGGGCCAAGAGTCATCTGCCGTCCAGGGGTGGGCTTGGCCTGTGGGTGTCGAAGCTGTCGGTGACGGCGCGGGTGAAGCTTCAGGGCCGGGCGGCCGGTGTGACGTTGAAGGGCCGCCGCAAGGGGTTCCCGGACAAGCAGCCGAAGGTGGATCTGCGGCGCATCGACCAGGGCCGGGTGGCTGCCCCGTCGTGGGGTCGCCGCGGCGCCGGTGACTGGCACTTCCAGAACGTGAAGCCGGGGTTCTTCTCGGAGCCGTCGACTGATGTCGACCAGTGGCGGGATGCCGCGGTGCGTGCCGTGGACAAGGCGTTGGAGGTGATCCGCCGTGGCTGACCGCGATGTCGAGATCGATGTCCTCATGCGGGACAAGACCGGGGCGGGCGTCGGGTCGGTTGACCGGAACCTGAAGAAGGTCCAGAAGTCGTACCGGGACGTCGATGCCGCCAGCAAGAAGAGCATGTCGGCGGCGTCTCAGATCGCGAGTCAGTGGGGCCGCGGCCTGTCGAAGGTGTCGGGTGCGGCATCGCGGTGGGCGCATTCCGGCGACAGCGCCGGTAAGCGGTTCGCGCGGGGCATCGGGTCCGCCGTTTCCAAGATCGGCGAGCTGGGGGCGACGATCGGCGGGGGCCTGTCCAAGGCCGTGTCGGCTGCCGGCCCGTACGTCCAGATCGCCCTGATGGGTGTGCTGGCCGCTGCGGCGACAGCCGCCGGTCCGGCGCTGGCCGGTGCGATCGTCGGCGGCGCGGGCCTCGGCGGTGTCGTCGGCGGTCTGATGATCGCCGCGAAGGACGCCCGGGTGGCGTCGGCGTTCGACGGGCTGAAAGAGGAGATCGGCACCGGGCTACAGGACGCCGCGAAGCGGTTCGTCCCCGCCAGCCTCAACGCGATCAAGGAAGCCCGCTCCGGGTTCCGGGCGCTGCTGCCCGACCTGCGCCGCATCTTCGACGTGTCCGCTACGTGGGTGGGGCCGCTGACGAAGTCGCTCGGCCTCGGCGCGAAGCTGGCCGTTGACGGCATCACCAAGGCGGTCACGAAGGCCGGCCCGGTGGTCGCCGCCATCGGCGACGGCATCGTCATGATCGGCCGCGCGATCGGCAAGGTGTTCGCGAGCCTGTCCGACAACGGCGTGTCGATGGCAGCCGCCCTGAAGGTCACGCTCGCGATCGTCGCCGGGGCCATCGACCAGGCCGGAAAGGCGATCAACTTCCTGGTCGAGGCGTTCGAGTTTTTCGTCAACAAGATCCCCGGCGGGAAGGCCGCCCTGGAACGGTTCGCGGGCACCAGCGCGGGCGCAACGGGGTCGGCGCTGAACCTCGCTGGCGGCTTCCAGGCGCTGGGGGCGGACGCCGACGCTGCCGCGAAGGGCATCACCAAGGCCAACGAGGCGGCCCGGGAAACCGTCAACTCGAACATCGGTCTGGCCCAGGCGCAGATCGCTTCCCGCGACGCCACCCGGCAGGCGTCCGCGGCGATCCGCGAGAACGCCAAGGCGAAGATGACCAGCAAGCAGCGCGCCGACGCGAACAAGACGGCGCTGCTCAGCATGGCCCAGGCGTTCAACACGGAGGCGGAAGCCGGGGAACGGTCGGGTATCAGCGCCGCCAAGGCGTCGGAGGCGTACGCGACGAACCGTGCACGGCTGGTCGCGATGGCGCAGAAGGCGGGCATGTCCAAGAAGGCCGCCGAGGAGCTGGCCGCGTCGATGCTGACGATTCCCCGCAACGTGAAGACCGACGTCAACGTGAACACCAAGACGGCAGCGTCGCAGGTTGAGACGATCAAGAAGAGCATCCAGACGATCAAGGGCAAGACCGTCACCATCACGGTGCAGGTGCTGCGCAGCGGCAACCACCGGATGCCCGGCGGCGGCCAACTCACCTTCGACGGCGCGGCCGGCGCAGCGGGATGGCGGTCCGGGGCGGACGGCTCGACGTCCCGCACCGGCGGACCCACGCCCGTGTCCGTCCAGTCCACCGTGAACGTGCTTCTCGACGGTGCGCCCTTCCGTCAGATGACCGCCCAGGCTGTCGAGCAGGACCGGCGGCGGGAGCGGTGGCGGCAGAAGGTGGGTACCCGCTGATGCCCGCTATCACCGCCGTCAAGCAGGACACCTGGCCGCCCCGCGTCCTCGTGTCCGTCACCGGCCTCACCATCGGCGACGCCGTCGAGCTGTACCGGCAGGCCGGCGGGCAGCGGACCCTGGTCCGTGCCGGCGAATCCGCTGCTGTCGCCGACTCGTCGTTCCTGCGCACCGACGCGGAACTGCCGTTCGGTGTCCCCGTGACGTACGTGGCCGTCGTCAACGGCGACATCGAGTACGCCACCGCTGCCACCACCTACGCGCTGCCGGGCGGGAAGGTGGCCGTCACCGACGCGATCACCGGCGAGTCGGCGGAGACGGTCATCATGGCGTGGCCGGACAAGGCCCGCACCCGGCAGGCCACGACGTTCGACGTCGGCGGTCGGACCGTCGTCGTGTCGGGGCCGATGGGGCAGCCGACCAGCGACGTCGAGTTTTACGCGGCGTCCACGGCGGCTCTCGACGACCTGGTCAGTGTGCTGTCGACTGCCACTGGCGGTGTGGTTCAGGTTCGGCAGCCGGGCGGCTACGCCGGCATCGACTCGTACCTGGCTGTCCTCAGCGTCTCCGAACGCCGGTTCAGCCAGGACGGTTCGGATCCTCGGCGGACGGTGTCGGCGGAGGTCGCCGAGGTGGAAGGCTGGGCGCCCGCCCTCGAAGCCCGCGGTACGACGTTGCAGGACATCGCCGACACGTACGACGTGGCCGGGCCGGTTCTCAACGCGAACCCGTTCTTCGAGACGAACGCGGCGTCGTGGTCGGCGCTGGGCGGGTCGGTGGCCCGCTCCACCGCACAGTTCCACGAGGGCGCGGCGTCGCTGCTGCTCACCCCCACCGGCGCGGCGGCGTCGGTGGAGGCACGCTCCGAGAACGTGCCCGTCACCGCCGGGGTCGCGTATCGGCTGTCGGCGTGGGTCCGCTCCACGGTCGCCCGGACGATGCAGTGCGCGATCCTGTGGCGTGATGCTGGCGCGTCGATCGTCGCCACTACCCTCGGCACGCTCGCCGCCGTGCCTGCCGGCACGTGGACGTACCTCGAAGTGACCGGGGTGGCGCCGTCCACGGCGACGCAGGCCATGTCGGTGCCGGTGTCGATGGGCGGCACCCCGCCGTCGGGGCACACCGTGTACATCGACGAGGCGGTGCTGCGGCGGGCGTACATCAGCCTCAACGGCTTGTCCGGCGACTTCCCGTCGCTGCTGGCCCTGGCCCAGGCGGAGTTCGCATGATCACCCTGTCTGCTGAGGCGCTGTCGGTGCTGACCCGCTCGTACGGGCTGCGGCTTGCGGTGGAGTCGTGGCGCGGCGACGAGCTGCTCGCCGATGACGTGCCCGTGTCGGCGGCGTCGGAAGAGTCGGATCGGTCGTTGCGGGTGCCGGAGCGAGTGACGCTGACGGTGCCCCGCTACGACCGGGGCATGTCGTGGTCGCCGGTCGCCGACGACCACCCCCTCGCGGCGAACGGACAAAGGTTGCGCGTCCAGTTGGGCGTGGATCTGGGCGGCGACCAGGTGGAGTGGTTCCAGCGCGGCTGGTTCGTGGTGCAGGAAACCAACGCCGACGCCGACACCATCACCGTCAACGCCGTCGGCCTCCTGGCCCTGGTGGACGAGGCGCGGCTGGTGTCGCCGTTCCAGCCGTCCGGCACCCTGACGTCTACGTTGCAGGGGCTGATCGAGCCGGCGCTCACCGTCGTCGTCGAGGGCCTGTCGGACCGGGCGGTCCCCGGCGGCATCAACTACGACGAGGACCGGCTCGGCGCGGTGATGGAACTGCTCGACGCGTGGGGCGCCGACGCGGTCGTCACAGAGGACGGCTACCTGTCGGTGTTCCCGATGGGCCCGTCGCTGACGCCCGTGCTCGCGCTCACCGACGGGGCAGGCGGAACCGTCATCCAGGCCACCGGCGCGTCCACCCGGGATCGGGCGTATAACGCGGTCGTGGCGCGCGGTACGGCCGCGGACGGCGGGCAGGTGCAGGGCGTCGCCTACGACTACACCGGGCCGAAGGCGTACGGCGGCCCGTTCAACCCGCTCGCCGTCCCCTACTACTACGAGTCGCCGCTGCTCACCACGGTCGCGGAGGCGTCCGCTGCGGCGCAGACGGTCCTGTCGCGGCTCAAGCGCACCACCAGCCTGGAGTTCCAGATCGCCTGTGTGCCGCACCCGGGTCTTCAGACCGGCGACACGGTGTCGGTGACGACCGCCGACTACACCGGGCTGCCGTGTGTGGTGGAGGCGCTGACGCTGCCGTACACGGCCGGCGGTGGGGCGCAGACGTTGACGGTGAGGAGCCTGACGTGAGCGGCGGTCGTCTGGTCACAGCCACATCCGCGAAGTCGGGGAGCACGGTCACCGCCGTGGTGAACGGCGTGTCGACGACAGTGCAGGTGGCCCGGGATCTGACCGTGGCCGCCGGGGATGTGCTGCTGGTGGAGCGGGTCGGCGCGCAGTGGTTCGCGTACGCGCGGGTGTTCGCGTCGGCGCCGACTGCGCCGCCGAACGACGACCCTCCGCCACCGAAGCCGACCATCACGACGGGCACGCTGATCGTCGCCCCGGTCGAGACCAGGTCGTGGCGGCCGTCGTACGGGTGGCGCTCCGACAACACCGACGTCTACCAGGGCGAGTACGGCGGCTGGGGCAACCACACCGGCGCCGTGTTCTACGGCCGCAAGCCCCGGTCGCTGGCGGGGGCGACGGTCACGAAAGCCACCATCAAGGTCAAGCGCCTGTCGGCCGGCACGTACGCGGCGCAGTCGACAACGCTGCGGCTGGTCACACAGGCCACCCGGCCGGGCGGCGCCCCCACGCTGGGTTCCACCACGGCCGGCCCGTCGATCGCGGTCGGCTCGCAGACGACGTTCACGATCCCCGACGCGTGGGCGCAGGCGATGGTCGACGGCACCGCCGGTGGCCTGGCCGTCTACGACTCGTCGGGCTCGCCGTACGTGCGGTTCGCCGGCCGCGGCTCCTGGTCCCCGGCGTTCACCCTGGCCATTTCGTGGCGGAGAGGATGACCGATGCCTGACACCTCGCTGGGGATCACCTACCCGGCAAGCACGGACCACACCCGCATCTGGGAACACTTCCAGACCCTCGCCCAGGACGTCGACGACCTGTTGTCCCGCAAGGGATTCGTGGCCGAGAGCATCCGTAACACCGCCTCCCCGAACGTCACCGGCACGGAGACAGTCATCCAGTCGGTGACGTTCGACGCGATCGTCGGGGTGCGGTACAAGGCCGCGGCGGTGCAGTCGTTCCAGTCGACCGGCTCGGGTGACTCGGCGGTGGCCCGACTGCGATGGGCGGCCGGCATCAGCGTCACGTCCGGCGGCGCGCAGATCGACTCGAAGATCGTGCCGTCGTACGCCGCGAATCTGGGATTCGTCACCCCGATGGGCGGCTTCTTCGTCGCCGCGGCCACGGGGAAGATCACCGTCGGCGTCACGGTGGTGCGGAACACGGGCACCAACACCTGGTCGTCGTTCGGCAACGCGTCGCAGCTCAACACGATTTCCGTGGAAGGTGCTTGATGACGCTGGTCGGCTGGTGCCCTGGCGGGCGCACAACGAAGGCGATGCTCGACACCTACCAGGGCACCGGCGCGGTGCGGGTCTTCGTGCAGGGCGGCAGGCTGCTGCCGGCGTGGGACGGGCCGGTGCTGGGCCCGCTCGTCGCCGCCGGTGTGACGATCCATCTGTCGTACAAGACGAACCCGATGGCCGACGTGCTCGCCTGGGCCGCCGGCAAGCCGGCCGGGCTGCCGCTGTTCCTGACGCGCAGCCACGAGCCGGAGCAGCAGAAAGACGGCGACCCCACCGTCGAGCAGTTCCACGCCGCCTGGGCCGAGCTGGTGCCCGCGTTCGACGGCGCGCCGATGCGAGACGAAATCTGGCTCGGCCCGACCTTCACCCGCTTCTGGTGGCAGGCCAACGCCGGTGACCGCCGCTGGATGCCCCGCGTCCCGGTCGACTTCGTGGGCTGGGACATCTACAACAACGGCCTCACGTACCGCACCCCCGACGACCTGCTGTCGATCCCTCGCCAGGTCGCTGTCGAGCTGGGTGTGCCGTACCTGGTCGCCGAACTGGGCGCGACCCGGCTGGCGTCCGACCTCGGCGCGGCCGGCCAGACGGCGTGGATGCGCGCCATGGTCGCCGCCCTCAAGAGCGACGGGGCGCTGACCTGCTGCTGGTACCACAAGGAGAGCTGGGATCTGGCCGCCCCGGGCGCGGAGGCGGGCCGCCTGGCCTGGCAGACCATCATCGTGGAGGAGACGCCGGTGGCCACCACCGCACCCGACAACCTGCTGGCCGTGCGCCGGCTCCTGCTCAACCACCTCGACGGCCTGTCCGGTGCCGCGGTCGGCATCGTCGGCGACGCCGCCCACCGAGGCGGCTACCACTGCGGCTCAGACCGCGTCGTGTCGCGGGACTACTCCGTGGTCGAGTCGTCCCGGGACCGGACCGGCCTGTCGAAGTACGCGTCGGCGCTGGACATCGGCGCGTTCTCCGTCCGGGCCGGCGGCAAGACCCACAACCTGCGGACCTTCTCGGCGTGGCTGGTGGCGCAGTGCAAGGCCGGCGCGCCGGACTGCCGCGACATCCGGGAGGTCATCTACTCGCCGGACGGCAAGACCGTCAAGCGGTGGGACCGCCTCGGCAAGCGCACCACCGGCGACGACTCCCACCTGTGGCACACGCACATCAGCTTCTTCCGCGACGCCACCAAGGCGGGCCGTGACCTCACCCCGCTGTTCCGCCGCTACCTGACCGCCATCGGTCTCATCAAGCCCCCGGCACCAACCCCGGTGCCGGTCCCAACCCCTGTGGAGGAAACCGACATGGAGCAGTCCGAGAAGCTCGCCCGCGGCACCGACAACGCCAACCGCACCGTCGGGCACGTCCTCGCGGACATGGCGAACCTGCGGAACTGGCTCGTCTCGCCGATCGGCGCGCAGGACAGCTACCTCAAACCGGCCGACGGGTCGCCGCTGGCCGTGCTGCTCGCCGCCGCCGGCCGGGACGACACCGACGAGCAGGCCATCATCGCCGGCGTCCTCGCCGGCATCGACCCGGCCACGCTCGCCGAGCAGATCGCCGAGCACCTGCCCACCGACCAGGCGCAGCGCGTCGCCGACGAACTGGCCTCCCGCCTGGCCGCCTGACCGACACACCACGCAGACGACCGCCAGGCCCGCCTGGTCCGGTCCACCGGAAGGCAGGGAATGTGAGTGACACTGCAGCAGCGCATCCCGCTCGTGCGGGATCTCGCCACCCTCATGGCCGGGCTGGCGGGGTTCGCGTACAGCCTGAAGACGGGCGCTGGCCTGCCGCCCCTGTTGGTGAGCGCCGCGCTGATGGCCGGGCCCGGCGTGCTGCAGCTCGTGCTGGCGGGGCATATCCCGGGCGGTGGGCTGTCGTCGGCTCCGGCATCGCCGGAGCCGCCGCCGCCCTCGTCGTCGCCGTCTCCCGTGCCGTCGGTGGGTGACCGGTGAGCCCGCACAGGCGGCCGGTGCCGCTCTGGTACGCGCTGCTCGCCGTGCTGGTGTCCGTCCTGGCGGTGTCGGGGGCGGGCATCTGGTACACGCACCACACGCAGGAGGTCGCGGACCGGCGCTGGTGTGAGCTGTTCTCGGTGCTGGGGGAGGGCGGCCCGCCACCGGAAACGGACCGGGGTGCCCGCATCGCCCAGGAGGTGGAGCAGCTGCACGCCGAACTCGGCTGCTAACCGGAGGCAGCTCGACCTCGGTGTTCGTGCTGGTGCTGCGTGGTCTTTCCGCAGCCCGGCCGCCGGCAGCGCCACTGCCGGCCCATCTCTCTACAGCTCTCGACCGGGCACGCACCCCAGGCCGGGGTCGTGTCGGCGTACCCATCCGGGCACGGCTGCGGGACCTCTGCCAGCCCGTCTGGCGGCCGTACCTACCGCTGCACCATCGGACCATACCCAGGAGGACACGTCATGTCGCAGTACACCGCCCCGGCCGCCCCGGTCGAGACCAAGGTGAAGGTGGCCACCGTGGCCACGTACCTCGGCTCGCTCGCGCTGCTGGCCATCCTCAACGGCATCACCTCGACCAACCTGATCGCCGGCCTGCCCGACGTGATCGAGGTGTTCGTCGCACCGATGATCCCGGCCGCGATCACCCTGGTGACCGGCTACCTCGCCAAGCACACCCCGCGGCCGGACCTCGGCCAGTCCTGACCCGCCCGACACAACACCCCCGCTCGGCTTCGGCCGGACGGGGGCGCTTCGTCGTTTCGGGTCAGGCTGGCTCGTGGAACACCTCCCCACCCAGCGCCTCAGCCACCTCCCGGCACGTCGTCGGACCCGGGCAACCGACCGTCCAGTTCCGGCCCAAGACCATGTCCACGTCCGACACGCCCTCCAGCAGCTCTGCCTGGAAGTCGGGCTGCGCGCGGGCGTCGGCGGCCGAGGCATAGATGCCAATGGTGTACTCGTCCGCGCCGACGTAGCAGCGGCCGCGCGCCACCGCGCCCTGCGGCTGAGCGATGGCCTCGTAGTTCTTGCAGGCGACGCCGCCCTTGTTGAGTGCCTCGACGAGCAGCAGCGGGCTGTCGAACGTGCCGCCGTCGACGGGTGGCCTGCTGCTCGCGGAAGCGGCCGGGGAGCCGGTGGTGGGTGTCGCGGCCGGCGGCTCATCGCTGCCGGAGCAGCCGGTGAGGGCGAGGGCGACCAGGACGGCCGCGCCGGGGATGAGGCGGGTGCGCATGCGCGGCACGATAGTTGCCGCGCGCGAAGTGTCACATCCCCTGCCCGATATGCGACAGCGCCTCTGCCGGGCTTCGGTCGGGCTGGGGCGCTGTCGCATGTCCAGCGGCGTCGACCGCCGTGTCGCCCCGGCTCGCCTGCACGTCGGCGGCGACGGGGCTGATCAGGGTGACGAGCTGCTCCACGACGTGGTCCGGGATCTCCCACCCGCTCACGGCGTCGGCGCCGGCGGCACGGATCTCGTCGGGGGTCCGCAACCTCCGATGAACATTCATCGCGGACCTCTTCTGGCCTGGCGAGCGGCGGCGCTCCTGAGCGCGAGCCGCAGGAAGTACGCCTTCTTTGCGGATGCGGCTCGCCGAGCGCGCTCGGCCGGGTCAAGCTCGTTGTTCGGATCCACCGCGCGCTCGAAGCGGGCGAGGAAGGCGGCCCGCGCGGCGGCTGTCGCCCTGCCGCGGTCGGCCGCGTTCGCCCATCTGGTGTGGGCAGCGATCTGAGCGCGAAGGCGTTGTGCGGTGCTCACATGATGTCAACGCTCGGTCAGGCGAGCGAAGTTACGGCCGAGAGGAGCTCGCAGCTTCGGCTTTGTCAAGCGCCCCAGGCGCACCCGCTGTGCGACCGGGACCGCATCTCCCTGCGTTGATCGCTCGCGAAGGGCATTCAGGCCCAGCATGTCCGTGGGGCGGGGTCCATGCGACCGGCACCCGCCCCACGGGCCTGACCTCAGCGAAGGGAACAGGCATGGGCGTAACGAACGACGACTGCAGGCGGGAACGCCTGCCGGCGCCGGATGCAGTGCGAGGTAAGTCGCGGTTGACCCGCTGCGCCGAGGTAGCGGCTATGGTCGCCGCGGCGTGCGGGCTCATCCTCGCTGGTGCCAAGCTGGCGGAGGTGTTCCTGGGCTGATCACGGCTACCGCGCCAACGTGATCCTGACGGGCCGTCCAGTGTGTCGACCCCCACATTCCTGGCTGCGGTTTTGCGGATCGCGGATCATGGATGTGCCCACCCACACCGTGTCCAGACACACTGGAAGGATCAAGGCGTGGAGGAGTACGGCAAGGGCAACGGCCCATGTCCGGAGTGTGGCACCCCGGTGTCAAGTCTCGAACCCTTCGAGGAGAGCGACATTGACTTTCCTCGGAGGGCTCGGGCGACGCTCATTCGGGCGGTCGCGAAGCCTTGCGGTCACGATGTGACCATCAAGGTTCCGTACCGCGGGCCCACGATCGGCTGGTAGCGATCGTGACTCGGCCCTCGCCGCCGGAAGGCGGCGAGGGCCGACCTGTCCGGTAGGCGACAGACCGGCTGAACACAATGGGTTGGTCGACACGATCGCGGAGGAAACGTCCTCGAACCGACAGGGAGCCGCGTCGTGCCGAAGCTTGATCCCATCGAACGGGCCGAGAACTACATCGCCCTCGCTCAGGACTCGGATACTGCCCCAGACAAGGCGCAGGCCCTGCGCCTGGAGGCCGTGACGTTAGGGCTGCTGGCGGTTGCTCACGAGATGCGGGAGTTGAGGGAGGCCGTGTCGTGGGCGGGCGAAGCCCTGGTTGACCCGCACGGTGGCGGCAACGCAGGGGCCAATCTCCACTACATCGCCGACTTCTTGAAGAAGATCGCCGAGCGGTGACACGAACGGCCCGCCGGGGCGAACCCGGCGGGCCGTTCAGCGGTGCTGCGGCTCAGGCCTTGGCGATCCGCTCGACCCACTCGTTGATGCTTCGCAGGTGGTCCGCGGAGCTGTACCCGCCGGTGTCGGTGACGGCGCCCTTGAGCCCATCAAGGGTCTGCCGCAGGGCACGCAATTCGTTGACCAGGGCGATCGTGGCGAAGGCTTGAGCGACGGCGGCGACGTTCGCCGCGACGGCCTCGTTGGCGTTGCTCTTGGCCATGTCGGCGTAGGTGCGGGCGTCGTTCATCGGGTCCGTGCCAGGCATGACTTCTCCCTCGTGGTCGGTGGGGGATTCATTGTGCTCGGTCAAGAAGGCAGGCACTCCAATCGTGGGATGGCCTGCCGCCGTGTCGGGTCACGCAGCCTGGATCAATGCCCGCTCCGTCAGCCGGTACTTCGCCGCCGGACCGCGGCCCTCCTTCACCACGTAGCCGTGGGCGAGCAGATCCCCCGCCAGCTTGTAGAAGCGAGACGAGCCGATCCCAGCCGCCTCCATGGCGTCCTTCGGCTGCTGACGGCCGGCACCGATCGCGTCGAGCACCTTCCGGTGGCTGTCCGTCGGCTCGAACTCCGGCTCGACCGATCCCGGCCACACCGGGAACACCACGTCTTCCAGCAGTTCCGCCACCGCCTGGGCTTGCGGCGCCGCCGGGGGCCCGGCGGCGGAGGTCGGGGCGGGCGCCGGAATGTGGACACCCGCCTGCCGTGCCTGCCGCCGCCGCAGTGCGTCCGCCTTCGCCTTCCCCCGCACACCCTTCCGGTCGGCGTAGCCCGGACCGAACGCCGCACCTTCCGCCGCGCTGAGGCTGCGCCACCGCATTCGCTTCGGCAGCGTCGCGATCTGCTCGTCGGTGACCCGGAAGCCGCGGAACGCCGCCCCCCGCTCCTCATCCACCATCCGCGCGTAGCCGGGGATGGGCGGGAAGTCACGCGGGTCGTAGGCCAGCTTCAGGACGTCCTTGATCGACCCGGACTTGATGCGCAGCACCACCCCGTTGCCGGTGAGCAAAGCGGACCGCAGCACGTCGGCGTGCTTGCCGGTGCCGAACGCCCGGTCCAGGTTCCCCGACTGGGTGGCGGCAATGATCGTGATGCCCACCTTCCGGTATTCGGTGATCAGGTTCGCGGCCAGCTCCTGGATGTCGTCGTGGCAGAAGAACCGGTGGCACTCGTCGATGACGATGATCAGGCCGGGCCGGTCGTCGGTGGGGGTGAACCCCTCCAGGTCGTCGAGCAGCATGTCGTCGAACCGGGCGGCGGCGACCAGGTGCGCGCCCGCAAGCATGATCCGCAACTGGTCGGGGGTGCCGGCGAAGTAGTCGCAGTGGTCGCGCAGCAGCTTCGACGACGCGCCGGTCTCGCCGTGCCCGTCGGCGAACCACACCACCGTCGGCGTGGACTCCACCACCGACATAACGATGCCCTCGACCATGCGGGTCTTCCCGGATCCTTGCCCGCCGACGAGGAAGCCACCCCAGATGCTGTTGTTGGTGTACACCTGCCACTGGGCGTACCCGTCGCCGTCGACGAACGGGCCGAGCGCCACCCGCCCGGTCCTCGGGTTGTAGGTGATCGGGCCGGGCCACACGTTGTCGCGGGTGAGCACCGGCGACTTCTCCAGGATGGTGACCCGGATGTACGACTGGTCGCGCCTCGGGTGGTGCTCGGCCATCAGCTCGTCGGTGGGCCGCAGCCCAAGCCCGGTGCGGATCTTCCCCAGCGCCCCAGTCACCGTGGCCAACTCCTGCTTGCCGGGCACCAGCCGCACCGTCAACCGCATGCCGCCCGCGACGGGCCGCTCCGACAGCACCTGCGTACCGGCCAGCGGCCCGCCCACACCCGACAGGTTGTCGTGCCACAGGTCGGTGTACGCCCGCAGCACCACCGGCTCGGTGACCGGTTCGATGCGGTTCTCCCGCCACCAGTGCAGGTGCAGCCCGTACCCGAGCGCCATCAGCACCCCAACGGCGCCGAGGCTCAGGCCGACGGTCGCGACGGTGGTCAGCCACACGGCGGCCACCCCGACGAACGCCAGCGCGCGGGCGGTGGCCTTGCGTCCGAACACCCGCCGCTTCCGGCTGATGGTGGTGGCCGCAACCACGGCCACCACGAACGCCGTCATGGCCGTCCAGCGGGCGACCTCCGCCTCATGCCCGACCGTGTGCACGGCGAGACGGGCCGCGCCGGCAGCCAGCACCAGGGCGCCCACCGCGATGTGCGGGGCGCGCTGCGCCCGCAGGTCCACAGCCATTCGGGGGATGCCCTGCTCGGGCACCTCGACGTCACTCATTCCTGTCTCCTTCAAGGTGTCCCGGCTTCCACCGCGGCGGCGCAGGCCCGGGGGTCTGCGCCGCACGGCGGCAGCCGGGGTTACTCGCCGGTGACGAACCGCTTGTTGCCGGCGTCCGGCACCGCCTGGTACGCCTCCTTGACGGTGTTCTGCTTGCCGATCTCGGCGGCGGCCCGCTCCCACGCGGCGGCGGCCTGCGCGGACAGCTCGCGGGCGGTGGCGACGGTGGCGATGGTGCCGTCGCCGACCTCGAAGCTGCGCAGCGCGGCGACGTACTGCTCACCACCGGCGGTGGACGCGGCGCGGTGGGCGCTGGCCATGCCCTGCGCGAAGGCGATGGCGGTGGGCAGGCCGGTGATCTCGGCGTTCGACATGGTGGGCTCCTTCAGAATCGGGAACATCGGGATGACGGTGGCGAGCTTCGGCTGCTCGCCGGCCGGGGTGGGCTCGGGTACGGGGTTGGCGGTGGGGGCGGGCTTGTTGCCGCCGAGGATCTGCACGCCCTCCGCCGGGCGGGAGTCGGTGTCCTTGCAGCGGTGCGCGGCGGCTCCGGCGCGGGCCTGGTCTTCGGTGTCGTAGTCGAACCCCTTGCCGGGGCAGCCCGGCCGGCGGCACGACCAGCTCCACTTGCCGGCGTTGGCGCGGGACGTCGACGTGTCGTCGTGCACCACCGGCTCCGACCCGTCCAGCTCGTCCGGGTCGGGGGTCAGCCACTCCGGCTCCCGCTCCTCCCTTGCGGACTCGGTGGGGCGGACACCGGCCACGTCGACCATGTCGTCGACCGGCTGCGCCTTCGCCTTGACCTTCGCCCGCCGCTTGTCGGTGTTCGCGACCAGGGCGTCGGAGTACAGATCCTTGAACCAGTCGCCGGTCATGTAGCGGGGCTGCGCCGGCGTCGGCTGCCCGGCCGCCTGAGCGCGGGCCTTCTTCAGTTCGTAGCGGGGGTTCGGCTTGCCGCGGTAGGCGTACAGGCCGTCGGTGACGCCGCGCTGCAGCATCCACGCGAACACGAGCACCCAGAAGATCGGATCCATGGTCACGCCTCCGCGGTCGAGCTGGACGACTTCTTGATGACCCGGCGGGCCATCAGCAGCGACGCGACGATGCACGCCAGCGTCAGCCCGACCGCCGACTGCTCGCCGGTCCACTCCGTCAGGGCCGCGTTCACCCACTCCTGAGCGGAGTCACCCCACCCGGAGACGGTGTCGCCGAACTTGCCGTCGACGGCGGTGGCGATCGACGGGCCGACGATCGCCGAGATGACCGCGAACCAGTTGGGGATGCCGTCGATGAACGCGTCGATCAGGGATCCGACGAAGGCGACGATCAGAAGCAGGACCGGCAGCCACTTCCACGGCAGTGCCTCCAGCACCGTCTCGATGACGTCGCCGACGAACGTCTCGGCGCCGAACGCACCACCGAGGAAGGCGATGCCAAAGGACAGCCACGCAAGGATCTTCACTCCCTTCTGGCGGATGTTCTTGATGGTCTTGTTCTTAGCCACGGGGTGGCCTCCTTCTCAGAGGAACAGCCAGAGCGCCCAGTCGGCGCCGGGCTTGACGATGTGGTCGGTGAACCACTCGACCGGCGGCAGCTCGGCGAGCAGCTTCACCGTGAGAGCGGTGAACAGGAGCCGGGATGGCCGGGTGAACGGCCACTCGGCGACGCGCAGCGCCACGACGGCGGGTACGGCGACGAGCCAGCAGAACGCCACCCCGGCGGCCCGGAGCGGTCCGTCGGTGCGGGCGGTCCAGGGCGCGTTGCGGGCGTAGTCGAGGATCTGTTCGACGGCGGGGGCCCGCTCGGCGAGCGGCGACGGCAGGGCGAAGAACCCCCTGAGCCATCCCGCCGCGCGGCTTGTCCATCCCGGGCCGGCGTCACTGGCGGTGATCGGAGAGTGGAGAGTCTCGGGCGCCGGCGGGGCGGTTTCGCGCTCACGGGGGTCCGTCTGGAACTGTCCACTGGACAGTGGAGAGTTACCGACTGTGACGCGCCGGCCGTTGGTGACGGTCACAGGGCCACCATCCCGGTGATGGTGCCGAGCAGGGTGCCGACCATGAACGCCAGCACGATCGCCGCGTACACGGTGGGGCCGATGGTGGCGGGCCGGGGCGGCGCCTGCGGGGGCTGGTGGGGCATGATGAGGGTCCTTCCGTGGGTCTTCGGATCTCGGTAGGGGGCCCGGGGCGGCGGCGCTGCTTTGGTCGGTTGAACCGCCGCCCCGGGGGTCTACTTGCTGGTCTTCCGCCTGGCCGGGTGCGTCGTCGCCCCCACGTGCCGCCAGTACGGGTCTTTCACGTCGACGTACTCGATGGGCTCGCGGCACGTTTCGCACAGCTCGGTTCGCTTGGCCATTGACCTGTCTCCTCTCAGACCGCGGCGCGGTCGTCGTCGGCGGCCGGGACGGCCGCCAGTGCCTTCTGCACGTTCCGCACCGACCGCTCCGACGTCCCCGCCAGTTCCGCCAGCCGCGCCTGCGTCGCCGCCGGCTCCGCCTCCAACGCGGCGACTACGCGGGCCACCAGGTCGGCGCTCACGCCCGGGAGAGCGGGCACGTCTTCCGGTGCCGGGACCGGAAGAGCAACCGGAACGGCGGCGATGCTCTTCCGGTCTTCCGCACCGGAAGAGACCGCGCTCTTCCGGTTGCTCTTCCGGTTTCCGGAACCGGAAGAGATGGCGCTCTTCCGGTCCGCCTCTTCCGCCTTCCGCAGCAGCCGATCGTGGGCGGCGCGCACCCGCGCCAACTCCTCCACGACGGCCTGACGCGACTGCTCGACGGCGGCGGCGTGCTGCTCGGCGGTCACCTTGTCGGCCACCGCCTGCTCGGCCATCCGCCGGGCCTCCTCCAGCTGACCTGCGGTTCTGGAGGATTCATCGGAGACTTTGGCGGCCTGCTCGCGGGCCTCCCGCCCCGCCGACTGCGCCTCGTCGAGTTGCTGCCGGAACCGGGCCGCGGCCTCGGCGTGCTGCGCCTTCAGGAGGGTCACCTGCTCGCGGTTCTTCCGGTCCTCCTCGGCGCGCTCTTCCGCATGCCGGGACCGGAAGAGGTCGAGCGCCTTCCGGTCCTCTTCCGCCTGCTCTTCCGCCTTCTTCCGGTTGTGCTCTTCCGCCTCGACGCGCTCCTCGGCGGCCTTCCGCTTCCGCTCTTCCGCCTCCCGGCCGGCGCGCTCTTCCGCCGCCTTCCGGGTCGCCTCTTCCGCCTCCGCCCGGGCCTCCCGGGCGTCGGCGGCGAGCTGGTAGTCGCGGGCCTCCGCCTCCCGCTCGGCCGCCGTCTTGCCGGTGAGGGCCTTCACCCGCACCACGACGATCGGGGCGATGCACGCCACCGCCAGAACCAGACCCCACGGGGCCTGCTCGCCGCCGTCGAAGTCGATCCACACCGGTACGAGGTGAACGGCGGCCTGGCTGAACAGCATCAGGCTGAAGCTGATAATCACGTCGAGCCAGCGGCGCTTGTGGAACGCGGTGATCACGTACACGTCGAGCATCACCGGGAAGATCCAGGCGATGCCCGGGGCGAAGTGGGCCATGACCGCGAGGTCGAACTCGCCCTTCGCGGTGAGCAGGACGGCGGCGCCGAGGGCGATGCGCTCGCCCCAGACGGCCAGCGGGTCAGTGTTGCGGGTGTCGGTCACCGGGATCACCGACCGCCCTGACTGAGGCGTCGCTCGATCTCATCCATGAGGCGTTCCGCGGTCCGCGCCATCGGCCCCGCCGCCGCGCTGCCCCGGGCGTCGTGCCGGCCGGCCGCGTCCATCGCTCGGCCGTACTCGCGGATCAGCTCCAACAGGGTCGGCTCGTTCATGGGTCAGCCTCCTTCCGGTGTCGTTGAAGGTCCGGCGGGCAGGTCGACCGTGCGGCCGACCTGCCCAGGCGTGATCAGTCGCGGGCCTGACGGACGGCGCGGACGCCGGCCAGGATCGCCAGGGCCATCCGCTCGGCCTCGTCCAGGGTCAGCTTCGCCCCGTACTCGTCGGTGTCGCCGGTCGACAGGTAGACCGACGGCTCCTCGTTGTCGTTGAGCATCGGCGAGTGGAACTCCTGGAGCTGCACGAACAGCCGCCGGGACTCCCCGATGCTCGACCCGTCGGCGACCTGGTCGTCGACGATGGTCCGGTTGTGCGCGAACTCGCCCTTGGCGAAGTCGTCGTCGAACGTGCAGTTGCCGGTGCACCAGTCGACGCCGCACCGCACGAGCGGGCGACCCAGGAAGTTGGTCCGGCCCTCCACCGTCTCGGGGAGGCGGATGAGGCGGGTCGCGCCTTCCTCCCAGCAGATCAGGTTGTGCCGGGCGTCCAGGGCCTCGTCGATGGTGATGCCCAGGTCGGCGGCGACCTCGGCCGTCGTGGCGTGCGGGTCCGCCTCCAGGCGGGCGTCGACGGAGCGGCCCATCTGGACGGAGGCGGCGAGGTCGGCGCTGCTGCGCAGGTACGCCAGCACCGACTCCTCGATCGCCGTGACGCTGGTGCCGAGCCGAACCGCGAGCTGCTTGTCGCTCAGCGGGGTCGGCGAGGTGCGGCTCAGCTCCCACGCCCGGCGGCCCAGCTTCAGCATCTCGGCGGACGGCTCGACCGGCACCGCGGCCCGGCCGACGTACGACTTGTTCATCGGGAAGCGGCCCTGGTTGGTGTCCGCCTTGCGGATCGCCGCGATGTCGGCGGTGTCCGCGTCGATGAGACGGGACGCCGGGGGGACGGGCGCAGATGCCATGATGGTCATGGGTCGACTCCTTCGCAGTCGATCAAGGGCCCGGGTCAACAGGTGGTCGCACACCTGCCGGGCCCGTCTTATTGACCCGGACACCATTCGCATCTGATGTTCTAGTTGATGTTTGTGGCACCACGGGTCCGCGTACCAGGCGCCGGAGTTCCTGGCCGCGGTACGTCCGGCGGTGGCGCTGGTGAGCGTGGGCGTCGACAACGACTACGGGCACCCAAACGCCGGGCTGCTGGACCGGCTGACCCGGGCTGGTGCGCGGGTGCTGCGTACCGACACCGACGGGGACGTCGCGGCGGTCCGGGCGGGTGGCGGTCTCGCGGTGGTGAAGCGGGGCGCCGAGTCGGGACGGCCCCGCTGAACCAGGGGATCTTGTTGCGGTAGATGCTGAATCAAGTCAAATGTCTGGATTTGCGCTGTGTGCGGGCTGCGCCGTCACAGTCCCCGATGAGCAGGCCCGGCCGGGTCGGAGGGCGTGCGAGTATGGGCGACGTGACCCCCGCCGACCTGCCTCCTATTGTGCTCGTCCTCGGCGACGAGGAGCTGCTCGCCACGCGAGCGGTCACCGAAGCCGTCGCCCGGGCCCGCGAGGTCGACCCCGACGTCGACGTACGGGAATACCAGGCCGGCACGCTCACCGTCGGCGAGATCGCCGAGATGCTCAGCCCGTCGCTGTTCGGCGGTCGCCGCGTGCTCGTGCTCCGCTCCGGGCAGGACGCCCGCAAGGACCTCTCCACCGCGCTGCTGGCGTACGCGAAGAACCCAGACCCGGACGTGCAGCTCGTGGTGCTGCACCTGGGCGGGGCCAAGGGCAAGGTGTTCGCCGACGGCCTGCGGGCGGCGGGCGCCACAGTGGTGCCGGCGGTGAAGCTGAAGGGCGACCGGGAGCGGGCCGCCTTCGTGCGGGACGAGATCCGCCGCATCGGTGGCAAGTGCACGCCCGACGCGGCCGACGCCCTGGTCGCCGCCGTCGGGAACGACATGCGTGAGCTGGCCGCCGCCTGCTCGCAACTGGTCGCCGACACCGACGGGCGGATCGGCGCGGACACCGTCGCCCGCTACTACCGAGGGCGGGCCGAGGTCACCGGCTTCACCGTCGCCGACGCCACGATGGTCGGTGACGTACCCGGCGCGCTGGAGGCGCTGCGGTGGGCGCTGCACGTCGGCGTGGACCCGGTGCCGATCGCCGATGCGCTGGCCGACGGCGTACGGACCGTCGCCCGGGTCGCCGCCGCCGGCCGGGGCAGCGCGTTCCAGCTGGCGAAGACGCTCGGCATGCCGGCCTGGAAGATCGAGAAGGCCCAGGTGCGCGCCCGGGGCTGGACGCCCGAGGGCCTGGTCGAGGCGATGCGGGTGGCGGCCGAGTGCAACGCGGCGGTCAAGGGCGGCGCCGACGACCGGGCGTACGCGCTGGAGCGGGCCGTGTTCTCGGTGGCCGCGGCCCGGCAGGGCGGCGCCCGGTGACCCGAGCGTGGTCGACGGTGGCCACGGACGAGGAGCGGTACCGCCCGCTCTACGCCCGGGTGCTGGGACTGCGCTTCGTCAACCCGGGCGGGGTGCTCTGCTTCCTCTTCTTCGAGGGCGCGGTGGCGCTGGCCGTCCTGCTCGCGCTCGCCGAGCTGGTGAGCTGGTGGGCGGTGCTGGTGCTGCCGATCGCGGTGGCCGCGATGGTCAAGCTCAACGACGTGGTGGCCGAGATGGTCGTCCGCACCGCGGCGCAGGTACCCGAGCAGGAGCGGGACCGCTTCCGCCGCCAGATGGAGCCGGTGGTCGGCCGCGCCCGGGTGCCCACGAGCGCCCGCGCATGGCCGGACGGCACGACCACCGACTCCCGGGGCGTCCGCTACCACCACCCGCAACGCGCGACGTTCGACCACCCGAACGAGCAGTAGCGCCTACCGCGCTGCGCCCTCCCGACACCCCGCGCTGCCCCTCCAGAGGCCCGGCGCTGCGCCTCCCGACACCGCGCCCCGCGCCCCCCGGACGCCCCACGTTTTCCCGCCGGACCGACCGCCGAAGACGCCACCGGGGCCCGATCACTCCGCAGATCTTGGTACGAAATGGCCCCCAGAGGGGCCGAAATCGTCCAAGATCTCCGCGCGCGCGGCGGGGAGGGGGACAGGCGGAAGCCCCGTGGGCGCGGTGGCCCCGGGGCTTCCGGTGGGATCTGTAGCGCTGGTCAGGCAGAGAACGAGGCGACGCGCTTGGCGATCGCCGACTTCCGGTTGGCCGCCTGGTTCGAGTGGATGACACCCTTGCTGGCAGCCTTGTCCAGCTTGCGGGTGGCCTCACGCATGAGCACGGTGGCCTTCTCGGTGTCGCCCGCCTCGGCAGCCTCGTGGAACTTCCGGATGGCGGTCTTCAGCGACGACTTGACCGACTTGTTACGCAGCCGGCGCTTCTCGTTCTGCCGGTTGCGCTTGATCTGGGACTTGATGTTCGCCACGCGACAGCCTCGTCTTGATAGCTCGGGTTGGTCTGCTTTCGCGCACGACGAGCATGCGTCATCGCCGCGCGAAAAGCCAGGCTACCAGGTCGGCCCCGGACGAGCCAAAACGCCTCTGCCCAGCCCCATCCAGCCTGGTCGGGCGGCGCGCCACGTCGGGGAGGTGGTGTGGTCAGGGCCCGTGGGATGCCGCCACCTCGCCGAACTGGTGTGGATCAAGGGGAAGGGGTGGGGCGTGCCCAGGACCAGCCCTGCCGCTCGGCCAGCCAACCGAGCGCCTGCTCCCCGCTCCACCGCTGGTGGGCGCGCAGGTGCGGGGAGGCGTTCGACGGTCCGGCCGCGGCGCCGGTCAGGAAGTACCCGGCCAGCGCGGCGAGCGTCACGTCCAGCGCGTCGGCGGGTGCTCCCGCCGCCGCCGGGTGACCGGCGAACGCGGCGTCCGCGTCCAAGCCGCCGGCGTAGGCGGTGAGCAGCAGCCCGGCCAGGTCGAACCAGGCCGGCCCGTGGCAGAGCCAGGGCCAGTCGCACAGCCAGGCCCGGCCGTCGGGGTCGATCAGGAGGTTGTCCACCCGCAGGTCGCCGTGGGCCAGGCCGGGGGCCGCGTCGGCGTACCCGGGCAGCCGCGACTCCAGCGCGACCAACTCGGCCAGCGGGGCGCCGGCCGCCGGTTCGGGCAGCGGCTCGCGCCCGGCGGCCACCTCGCCCCACCAGAGGATTTCGTCGCGGGCCAGGTCCGCGAGGCGGGGGAGCCGGAGCGCGGCCAGCTCCGCGGGCGGCTCGGCGAGCGCGGCGGCGACTTCGGCGTACGTGGCGAGGGCGGCGTCCAGCTCGGCCGGCGCCCAGGGCAACGCGGGGGTGTGCCCGTCGATCGCGTCGAGCGCGAGCGCGTACCAGCCGGACTCGGTGACCGCCCAGCGCGGCCGGGGCACCGGCAGGCCGGCCGGGAGCCGGGCCAGGATCGCCGCCTCGTGGGCGTACCAGTCGACCAGGTGCCGCTGCCCGTGCAGTGCCGCGGCCTTGACGAACACGCGCTCCCCGGCGGGGCCGGTCAGCGCGGCGGCGAAGCCGCTGGTGAATCCGCCGCCCGTCACCCGTACCGCTGACGGTTCGCCGCCGATCCGGGCGGACAGCGCGTCCCGCAACCCGGCCGGCAGGTCGGCCCAGCCGGGCCGGACGGCTGTCGACCCGTACGGAACCGGAGGTAGGGAGATCGGGCGCACCGCACCATGCTGCCGCACCGGCGGCGCGCGGCGAACCGGCGCGTCGGTGGGCTCTGCCAGACTGCCTGCCATGAGGACCGACGAGTTCTGGCAGTTGATCGACGACGCCCGCGCCGGCGCCGGGGGAGAGCCCGACGCGGTGGCCGCCCGGGCGGTCGCGCTGCTGGCCGAGCGCGACCCGGAGGAGATCGTCGGCTACGCCCACCACCAGCGGCGGGTGCTCGCCGCCTCCTACAAGGTCGACCTGTGGGGCGCGGCCTACCTCATCAACGGCGGCGCCTCGGACGACGGCTTCGAGTACTTCCGGGGCTGGCTGATGACGCAGGGCCGGGCGGTGTTCGCGCGGGCGGTCGGCGACCCGGACGCGCTGGCCGAGCTGCCGCAGGTCCGCGCGGCGGCACTCAGCGGCGAGGAGTTCGAGTGCGAGCAGATGCTGGCGGTGCCGTGGGACGCGTACCGGAAGGCCACCGCGTCCGACCTGCCGGCCGAGCGCGACCCGGTTCCGGTGCCCGACCTGAACGACTTCTGGGACTTCGACGACGAGGAGGAGGCCCGCCGCCGCCTGCCGAGGCTGGCCGCACTCTTCGTCGAGCCACCCGTGGAATAGTCCAGCCACCCGTGGAATAGCGGTGGAGTGAAGGGGGAGCCCGGGCGCGCGCCGGGCGACGTGGGACCATGGAGGGGGCCGGCGGCGCGCCGGCCCGCTCACGTCAGCCGACCAGAACGGACCGCTGTGCCACCGACGCTCGATCCCGGCGCGAACGCTCCTGGTGCCACCGACCCGGCGCGCATCCGGAACTTCTGCATCATCGCCCACATCGACCACGGGAAGTCGACCCTGGCCGACCGGATGTTGCAGCTCACCGGTGTGGTCGACCCCCGGCAGATGCGCGCGCAGTACCTGGACCGGATGGACATCGAGCGCGAGCGCGGCATCACCATCAAGAGCCAGGCCGTGCGGATGCCGTGGACGATCCGCGAGGGCGACCGGGCCGGCGAGACAGCCGTGCTCAACATGATCGACACCCCGGGCCACGTGGACTTCACCTACGAGGTGTCCCGTTCGCTGGCCGCCTGCGAGGGCGCGATCCTGCTCGTCGACGCCGCGCAGGGCATCGAGGCGCAGACGCTCGCCAACCTCTACCTGGCGCTCGAGAACGATCTGCACATCATCCCGGTGCTCAACAAGATCGACCTTCCGGCCGCGCAGCCGGAGAAGTACGCCGAGGAGCTGGCCCACCTGATCGGCGGCGACCCGGCGGACTGCATCAGGGTCTCCGGCAAGACCGGCGAGGGCGTGCCCTACCTGCTGGACGAGATCGTCCGGCAGTTCGTGCCGCCGGTGGGCGAGGCCGAGTCGCCGGCCCGCGCGATGATCTTCGACTCGGTGTACGACGTCTACCGGGGCGTGGTCACGTACGTCCGGGTCATCGACGGCCGGATCTCGGCCCGGGACCGGATCAAGATGATGTCCACCGGCGCGGTCCACGAGCTGCTGGAGATCGGCGTCATCTCGCCGGAGATGGTCAAGGCCGACGCGCTCGGCGTCGGCGAGGTGGGCTACCTGATCACCGGCGTGAAGGACGTGCGCCAGTCCCGGGTCGGTGACACGGTCACCATCAACGGCAACCCGGCCAAGGAGGCGCTCGGCGGCTACAAGGACCCGAAGCCGATGGTCTACTCGGGGCTCTACCCGATCGACGGCTCGGACTACCCGAACCTGCGTGAGGCGCTGGACAAGCTCAAGCTCAACGACGCCGCGCTGGTCTACGAGCCGGAGACCTCCGGCGCGCTGGGCTTCGGTTTCCGCTGTGGCTTCCTCGGCCTGCTGCACCTGGAGATCATCCGGGAGCGGCTGGAGCGGGAGTTCAACCTCGACCTGATCTCCACCGCGCCGAACGTGGTCTACCGGGCCATCCAGGAGGACGGCGAGGAGATCGTGGTCACCAACCCGAGCGAGTACCCGACCGGCAAGATCGCCGAGGTGTACGAGCCGACGGTGCGGGCCACGGTGCTGACCCCGAACGACTACGTGGGCGCGGTGATGGAGCTGTGCCAGGGCCGCCGGGGCAGCCTGCTCGGCATGGACTACCTCTCCGCCGACCGGGTGGAGCTGCGGTACACGCTGCCGCTGGCCGAGATCATCTTCGACTTCTTCGACCAGCTCAAGAGCCGCACCAAGGGGTACGCGTCGCTGGACTACGAGCCCTCCGGCGAGCAGGCGTCCGACCTGGTGAAGGTCGACATCCTGCTGCACGGTGAGCCGGTCGACGCGTTCAGCGCGATCGTGCACAAGGACAAGGCGTACACGTACGGCACGACGATCGCGGCGAAGCTGCGCACGCTGATCCCGCGCCAGCAGTTCGAGGTGCCGATCCAGGCGGCCATCGGCAGCCGGGTGATCGCCCGGGAGACCATCCGCGCGATCCGCAAGGACGTGCTCGCCAAGTGCTACGGCGGTGACATCAGCCGGAAGCGCAAGCTGCTGGAGAAGCAGAAGGAGGGCAAGAAGCGGATGAAGATGGTGGGCCGGGTGGAGGTCCCCCAGGAGGCGTTCATCGCGGCGCTCTCGTCCGACTCCGGCGACGGCAAGCCCGCCGGCAAGAAGTAGCCGCCAGAGTCCACGAACCGGCCGGCGTCCCCTCGCGGGGGCGCCGGCCGGTTCGTGTACCCAGGAAATTTTCAGCTGGTGGCAGCGCTCCCGCCTGCGGGTTCGTCCCGGCCGGGGGAGTGGCGGTCGATGTTGCCGGTTTCGGTTTTCGATGCGTCGGGCACTTAGCGGTCACGACAGCAACCGCACAGAACGTGCGAAATCGCTTTAGGAGGACCGACCGTGGAGTTCACCGTCTGGGGCATCATCACCGCGCTCGTCGTGGGTCTGATCGTCGGCGCGCTGGGCCGGCTGGTCGTGCCGGGCCGGCAGAACATGCCGATGTGGCTGCACATGGTGATCGGTGTCGGCGCCGCACTGCTGGGCACCGTCCTGGCCCGCGCGCTCGGCATCGCCACGCAGACCGCCGGCATCGACTGGGCCGAGCTGGCCGTGCAGGTCGTGCTCGCCGCCATCGCCGTGGCCCTGGTGGCCGGCGTCGGCCGCCGCCGCAGCGTCTCGCGTTACTGATCGACGCACCACGCGCCTCGACGGGCGCCCGGCCGATGCGGCCGGGCGCCCGTCGGCGTATTCGGCGCATTGAACCCCGTCGGTGTGCTGCGCCCGCCCGCCGCGCCCGGTTTCGGGGTTAAGCAGCAGGTCAGGGTACGTCTGAACAATTCGTCATCGGAGTCGGTTTGGATTTCCGGGCGGTCGGGAACTTAGCGATCACGACAGTAACCACACAAAAACGTGTGACCGGATCTTAAGGAGGAGGGCGACCATGGAGCTCACCGTTTGGGGCATCATCACGGCGCTGGTCGTTGGTCTGATCGTCGGCGCGCTGGGCCGGCTGGTCGTGCCGGGCCGGCAGAACATGCCGATGTGGCTGCACATGCTGATCGGCGTCGGCGCCGCGCTTCTGGGCACGATCGTGGCCCGGGCCTCCGGCTTCGCCGAGACCGCCGGTATCGACTGGCGCGAGCTGATGCTGCAGGTGCTCTTCGCCGCGATCGGTGTGGCCCTGGTGGCGGGCGTCGGCCGTCGCCGCGGCGTCTCGCGCTACTGACCCCGCACCACGCGCCTCGACGGGCGCCCGGCCTCACCGGCCGGGCGCCCGTCGGCGTGTGCGGCCCGGAACTGCCCGGACGGCATCGATGTCGGCCGGGCCTCCGGCTGCGATACGGTCGCCTGTGCCCTCCGTCACCAACACCCCCTGTTGTAAAGGAAATTTTCCTACTAAGGTGCGGCGGAGAAGGTTAGTGCCAAACGGCCCTGAGGGAGATATGGCGTGAACAGGTGGAAGCGGCTGGCTCCGGTCACCGCCATCGTGGCGTCGGCCGCGTTGGTGCTGACCGCGTGCGGTGGCTCCGGCGACGACGACAAGGCCGCCGACAACAGCAAGCTCACTGTGTGGATGATGGGTGAGGGCGGCGACGCTCAGACCACGTTCCTCGACAGCGTCGAGGCGGAGTTCAAGAAGAAGCACCCCGAGACCGACGTCGTGGTGCAGTACATCCCCTGGCTCGAGGCGCCGAAGAAGTTCCAGGCCGCGCTCGCCGGCGGGGAGGGCCCGGACGTCACCGAACTGGGGAACACCGAGACCCAGGGCTGGGCCGCGCAGGAGGCCCTGGCCGACGTCTCGGACAAGTTCAACGGCTGGTCCGAGGGCAAGGACATCCTGCCCGACCTGGTCAAGAACGCCCAGCTCGACGGCAAGCAGTACGGCGTGCCGTGGTACGCCGGCGTGCGCGCCGTCTACTACCGCACCGACTGGTTCGCCGAGGCGGGCGTGAAGACGCCGACGAACTGGGACGAGATGGTCGCCGCCGCGAAGGCCGTGCAGGCCAAGAAGCCGGGAACCTACGGCATCGCCCTGCCCGGCAACTCCGAGCTGCCGTTCTACTCCTTCCTCTGGGGTGCCGGCGGGGAGATCGCGACCAAGGAGGGCGACAGCTGGAAGTCCGGCTACAACACCCCCGAGGCGCAGAAGGCGGTCAAGTTCTGGACCGACCTGGTGACAGTGCACAAGGTCGCCCCGCCGGCCGCCGCCGGGTGGAACGAGGTCGACGCCCGTACCCAGTTCGCCACCGGCAAGGCCGCCATGGCGTTCGCCGGTAGCTGGCAGGGCGGCGCGATGAAGAAGGACAACCCCGACATCGAGAAGGTGTGGGGCACGTTCCCGATCCCCGGCCCGGACGGCAAGCCCGCCCCGGCGTTCGCCGGCGGTTCCGACATCGCCATCTGGAAGGACAGCGAGCGGCAGGCGCTGGCCTGGGACTACATGACCGTGCTGCTGAGCAAGCAGAAGGACAAGGAGTTCGCCAGCAGCCTCGGCTTCTTCCCGGTCTACCAGGACCTGGTCAGCAGCGGCGACTACGCCAACGACAAGGTGATGGCCGCGTTCGCCACCGCCATCCAGAACACCAAGCTGACCCCGCTCACCCCGAAGTGGGTCGAGGTCAGCCGCACCAAGACGGTGACCCAGGCGATGAACAGCTCGGTCATCAAGGGCCAGAAGACGGTCGAGAAGGCCACCGCCGACGCGGCCACCGAGATGGAAAGCATCCTCAACGCCAAGTGACCACGCTGACCGAGGCCACCGGCGAGGCCGCCGCGCGGGAGACCCCCGCGCGGCGGCGCCGTCGCCGGGTGGACCACCTTCCGTACCTGCTCCTCCTGCCCTGCCTGGCGATCATCGCCGTGCTGCTGCTCTGGCCGCTCGGCCAGGTCGTGTGGATGTCCTTCCACAAGCTGGACAGCGTCCGGCAGCTGCGCGGCGACCGCGAGTGGCCGTGGGTCGGCCTGGCCAACTACGCGCAGATCCTCGGCGACCCGTTCTTCCGTACGGTGCTGCGCAACACCGTGCTGTTCGCGCTCGCCAACGTGGCGCTCACGATGATCCTCGGCACGCTTGTCGGGCTGCTGCTCAACCGCCTGGGCAAGAAGATGGCCACGTTCGTGGCGAGCTGCGTGATGCTCGCCTGGGCCACCCCGGCGCTGACCGGCACGATCGTCTGGAAGTGGATCTTCGATGACACGAGCGGCCTGGTCACGTGGCTGTTCAACAAGCTCCCGGACGGGCTGTCCACGGCCCTGTTCGGGCGCAGCGACTGGACCGGGTACGGCTGGTTCAACGACCCGCTGCTGTTCTTCGCCATCCTGACGCTCGTGGTGGTCTGGCACTCGTTCCCGTTCATCGCGGTGAGCGTGCTGGCCGGGCTCAAGAGCGTGCCGACGGAGTTGCAGGAGGCGGCCCGGGTCGACGGCGCCGGGCCGTGGAAGGTGTTCTGGAAGGTCACGTTCCCGATGCTGCGGCCGGTCTTCGGCATCCTCGTGGTGCTCTCCACGATCTGGGACTTCAAGGTCTTCACCCAGCAGTTCGTGCTGGCCGGCGGCACCCAGGACCGGTCCACGTTCATGCTGTCGATCTACTCGTACGCGGAGGCGTTCTCGCCACCGCCCAAGTACGGCCTCGGCTCCGCCATCGCGGTCATCCTCACCGTGATCCTGCTCGTGGTGACCGCCCTGTACGTCCGCATGGTGCTGCGGCAGGAGGACGAATGATGAAGAAGATCGCCCTCAACGGCGCGGGCCTGCTGGTCGCGCTCTTCGCCGCGTTCCCGGTCTACTGGATGGTGGCGACCTCGCTGAAGCCCAACCGGGAGATCTTCTCGTCCACGCCCCGGCCGGTGCCGGCGGAGCCGACGCTGGAGCACTACCGGGAGATCCTCACCGGCAACCTGATTCCGGGCGTCACATTCGCCGACTTCTTCCTCAACAGCGTGCTCGTCGCGGGGGCCACGGTGCTGCTGAGCGGGCTGGTCGCGCTGCTCGCCGCGACGGCCGTGGCCCGGTTCCGGTTCAAGCTGCGCACCACGTTCCTGATCATGCTGCTGGTGGTGCAGATGATCCCGCTGGAGGCGCTGGTCATCCCGCTGTTCCTGATGATCCAGCGGCTCGGCCTCTACAACACGCTGCCCAGCCTGATCCTCACGTACCTCGGCTTCTCGCTGCCGTTCGCGGTCTGGATGCTGCGTGGCTTCGTCGCGGCGGTGCCGAAGGAACTGGAGGAGGCCGCCGCCATCGACGGCGCCAGCCGGGCCCAGACGTTCCGCAAGGTGCTGTTCCCGCTCGTCGCGCCCGGCCTGGTCGCCACCAGCATCTTCTCGTTCATCACCGCGTGGAACGAGCTGATCTTCGCGTTGACCTTCATCAACGACCAGCAGAAGTACACGCTGCCGGTGGCGATGACGTTCTTCTTCGGCCGCGACGACACCGCCTGGGGCTCGGTGATGGCGGCGTCCACGCTGTTCACCCTGCCGGTGATCGTCTTCTTCCTGCTGGTGCAGCGCCGGATGGTCTCCGGCCTGGTCGCGGGAGCGGTGAAGGGCTGAGCCGGCGGGCCGGTCAGGCCGCGGCGAACACCTCAGCCCGCACCTCGGTGGCCGGGTCGCCCTTCACCCGGGCCCAGGAGCCCTGCTCGGCGGTCCACTCCAGGTTGCCGAAGCGGACCTTCTTCACGCCGTGGTCGTCGGCGTGCGAGACCAGCCAGTGCGCGTACCGCCAGCCGTTGCGGTCCCCACCGGCCGGCACGGTGAGCGCGGTCAGGTCGGTCGCGGTGGCCAGCCGGGGAAGCCCCCAGTCCAGGGACAGGCTCTCCAGCACGGCGCTGGCGGCGGCCGGGCCGCGCATCGTCGGCGGCGACGACACGGTGCAGGCCACCGCGCCGGTCGCGTGGCCGAGCAACGCGCGGGTCAGGACCTCCGACTCGTCCGCCCACTTCTGGTACGCCTCGGGGAACGCCGACCGCTGCACCCGCTGGGCGGCGTCGGTGACCCGCATCCGCTCCCAGCCCTTGACCCTCTTCAGCGCGGCGTAGAACTTGTTCGCCGCGTACCGCGGGTCCTGGACCTGCTCCGGGGTACCCCAGCCCTGGCTCGGGCGCTGCTGGAACAGGCCGAGCGAGTCGCGGTCGCCGTGGGCGATGTTGCGCAGGTGCGACTCCTGGTACGCGGTCGCCAGCGCCACCACCACCGCCCGCTCGGGCATCCGGCGCTGCATCCCGATGGCCGCGATGGTGGCCGCGTTCGCCATCTGGTCGGCGCCGAGCACCACCTCGCCGTCGGCCTTCACCGTGCAGGTCCGGCTGGACAGGGGGAGCCGCAGGTGCTCGCCGAACTGCTTGGTCACGACATAGACCGCGAGCAGTGCCAGCACGCACACCGCCACCCCAGATGCCACGATCGCCGCTCGCGTCCGCACCCGCACCCCCTGTCCCGACAGTCCGACAAGCGTACGTCCCACCCGCACCGGCGCGTCTCGGCCGACCGGCGGGCCCCACCTCGGCCGCAATGGCTCCCGCGGGGCCCGCCGCGCCCTCAGTCTCCGGCGGGCACCCAGGCGGCGGGACGCTTCTCCCGGAACGCCATGACGCCCTCGCGCCCCTCGTCGGAGAGGAAGTACCCGGTCGACAGCGCGGCCAACTCGGCGATCTCGGCCCGCAGGTCGGTCCCGGCGGGCCGGCGCAGCAGCTCCTTCGCCCCGGCCAGCGCCCCCGGCGCGCCCTTCACCAGCGAGTCGCAGTAGCGCCCGACGGCGGCGTCCAGCTCGTCGGCCGGCACCGCGGCGGTGACCAGGCCGATCTCGGCGGCGCGGCGGCCGTCGAACGTGTCGCCGGTCAGGTACAGCTCGGCGGCGGCCCGCTGGCCCAGCCGCGGCAGCACGGTCGCCGAGATCACCGCCGGGATCACGCCGATCCGCACCTCGGTGAACGCGAACGTCGCCTCCTGCGCGCAGACCGCCAGGTCGGCGGCGGCGATCAGGCCCAGACCACCGGCCCGGGCCGGCCCGGCGACCTTCGCCACCACCGGCTTCGGGCACTCCCGCACCGCCACCAGCACGTCGCCGAGCATCCCGGCGGGCACCGTGCCGCTGGCGTACGCGGCGGCGGTCTCCTTCAGGTCGGCGCCGGAGCAGAAGACCGGGCCGGTGTGGTCGAGCACGATCGCGCGTACCGCGTCGTCGGCGACCGCGTCGGCCAGCCCGGCCAGCAGCTGGGTCATCAGGGGCGTGGAGAGCGCGTTGCGATTGTGCGGGCTGTCCAGGGTGAGGGTGGTCACCCCACGGGCCGTGGCGACTCGCACGAGAACGTCCGGAGAGGTCATGCCGGGCACACTAGTGGCCATGCCCGGCGTCCTTCCAGAAGGCGAACCCGTCCCGCGCGACGGATCGCTGCCCGCCACCGCCCGCCGCGCCGTCGGCGCGCGCGGCTTCGGCGTGTACGTCCACGTGCCGTTCTGCGCCAGCCGGTGCGGTTACTGCGACTTCAACACGTACACCGCCTCCGAGCTGGGCGGCGGGGCGAGCCGGGAGACTTACGCCGACTCGGTGCTCGCCGAGCTGGCCCTGGCCGCCCGGGTGCTGGGCGACTCACCGCCGCCCCGGGTCGACACGGTCTTCGTCGGCGGCGGCACGCCCACCCTGCTGCCCGCCGACGACCTGGCCCGGATCCTCGACGGCATCGACCGCGTCTGGGGGCTGGCCGCCGACGCCGAGGTGACCACCGAGGCCAACCCCGAGTCGGTGAGCCCGGAGTCGCTCAAGACGCTGCGGGCGGCCGGCTACACCCGGATCTCGCTCGGCATGCAGTCCGCCGCTCCCGGGGTGCTCGCGGTGCTGGACCGGCGGCACAGCGCGGGCCGGGCCACCGCCGCCGCGCTGGAGGCGCGCGACGCCGGGTTCGAGCACGTGAACCTGGACCTGATCTACGGCACGCCGGGCGAGACCGCAGACGACTTCGCCGCCTCGCTGGCCCAGGTGGTCGACGCGGGCGTGGACCACGTCAGCGCGTACGCCCTGATCGTGGAGGACGGCACCCGGCTGGCCGCGCGGATGCGCCGGGGCGAGCTGCCGTACCCCTCCGACGACGTGGCGGCGGACCGCTACCTGGCCGCGGAGGCCGCGCTCGGTGCGGCCGGATTCTCCTGGTACGAGGTGTCGAACTGGGCCCGCTCGGCGGCGGCGGCGTGCCGGCACAACCTGCTCTACTGGACCGGCGCCGACTGGTGGGGCCTGGGCCCGGGGGCGCACAGCCACGTCGGCGGCGTGCGCTGGTGGAACGTCAAGCACCCGAGCGCGTACGCGGCCCGGCTGGCCGAGGGTGCCTCGCCGGCGCTGGCCCGGGAGCGGCTCAGCCCCGAGGAGCAGCACATGGAGGACGTGATGCTGCGGGTGCGGCTCGCCTCCGGGCTGCCGCTGGACGTGCTGGACGAGCCCGGCCGGGCGGGCGCCGAGCGGGCCCGGGACGCCGGGCTGCTCGACGCCGGGGCGTACGCGCGAGGGCTCGTGGTGCTGACGCTGCGCGGACGGCTGCTGGCCGACGCGGTGGTACGCGACCTGCTGCCGTGACCGGCACCGGCCGGCCGCCCCCTCGGCCGGCCGGCGGTGTCACTTGATGAAGTTGTAGGTCATCGGGTAGCGGTAGAGCACACCCTCGTTGGCCTTGACCCCGCCGATGATCCCGAAGATCAGCGGCACCAGCCAGACCAGCATCGGGACGAAGAACAGGATCCCGCAGGTGATGACCGTGATCACCCAGGCGAGCACGCTGGCGATGGTCCAGGTGATCTGGAAGTTCAGCGCCGCGACCGCGTGGGCGCGGACCGTCGGGGACTGCTGACCCCGGGTCATCATCGCGATCAGCGGGGCGACCCAGCCGAGCAGACCGCCACCGACGATGACGCCGGCGGCGCCGCCGAAGTGCGCCACCAGGGCCCACGTCTTCTCGTCGTTGTTGGCGTACGAGGCCGGACCGTACCCGCCACCGGCGGGGTAGCCGGGCGTGCCGCCCGGCGGGGGGTAGCCACCCGGCGGGGGGTAGCCGCCGCCCGGGGGCGGGTAGCCGCCCGGAGGCGGATAGTCACCGGGCGGGGGATAGCCGCCGGCGCCCGGCGCCCCGGACAGTGGAGCGGTGGGCGGTTCGCTGCCCGGCGACGAGCCGTAGGGCGCCGACGGGTCGGGCTGGGGGCCGGAGTCCCCTGCCCCTGGAGGGCGAGGAGGTTCTGTCATGGTCGCCACGGTAGGTGCACCGGTCAACTCGCACCAGAGCGACACAGACCGACGATGACCGGCTGTTCGGCCCTGGTGGGCGGCGCTGTGTGGTGGGCCGCACCGCAGGTCCGTCGGGCGATCATCGCGTCGGCGGGGGTGCCGACGTAGACTGGCACTCGCTACAGTCGAGTGCCAGCCGCCCGGCGGATGCCGCGTGCCGGCCCGGCCGAGCTGCGTCAGGAGGTGGGGAATGGGTCTCGACGACCGCAAACTCGCCGTGCTGCGCGCGATCGTCGAGGACTACGTCGCCACGCAGGAACCGGTCGGCAGCAAGGCCCTGGTCGAGCGGCACCAGCTCGGCGTCTCGCCCGCCACCGTGCGCAACGACATGGCGGTGCTGGAGGAGGAGGGCTACATCCGGCAGCCGCACACCAGCGCCGGCCGGGTGCCCACCGACCGCGGCTACCGCCTCTTCGTCGACCGGCTGTCCCGGGTCAAGCCGCTCAGCCCGGCCGAGCGCCGGGCGATCGAGCGCTTCCTGGTCGGCGCCGTCGACCTGGACGACGTGGTGCACCGTACGGTCCGGCTGCTCGCCCAGCTCACCCGTCAGGTGGCGGTGGTGCAGTACCCGAGCCTGGCCCGGTCCAAGGTGCGCCACCTGGAGCTGGTGCCGATCTCCACCACCCGGCTGATGGTCGTCATGATCGCCGACACCGGCCGGGTCGAGCAGCGACTGGTCGAGCTGCCCGCCCCGGTGCCCGCCGACGACGTGACCGACCTGCGCCGGCTGGTGAACGAGAAGCTGGTCGGCAGCCAGCTCGCCGAGACGCCGCCGCTGGTGCAGGCGCTCGTCGACGAGTCCGCGCCGCACCTGCGCCCGGCCATGACCACGCTGTCCACCGTGCTGCTGGAGACGCTGGTGGAGCGGCACGAGGAACGCCTCGCGCTGGCCGGCCAGGCCAACCTCACCCGGGGCGGCCTGCTCGACTTCCAGGGTTCGCTGCGCCCCATCCTGGAGGCGCTCGAAGAAGAGGTCGTGCTGCTCAAGCTGATCGGCGAGACCGAGCCGAGCACCACCCGGGTGCTCATCGGCGACGAGAACGAATTCGACAACCTGCGGGCCGCCTCGGTGGTCAGCACCGGCTACGGACCGGGCAGCACGATCGTCGGCGGGCTCGGCGTGCTCGGGCCGACCCGGATGGACTACCCCGGCAATATCGCCATGGTGAGGGCCGTGGCACGCTACGTGGGCGAACTGCTGGCCCAGAACTGACCAGTCAGGGCCGACGGCCGGTTCCGGCCGACGACCGGAGCGACGCGAGACGAACATGAGGACACCTAACGCAGTGGCCAGGGACTACTACGGCATTCTCGGCGTGAGCCGGGACGCCTCCGACGACGAGATCAAGCGCGCCTACCGCAAGCTGGCGCGGCAGTTCCACCCGGACGTCAATCCGGACCCGGAGGCCCAGGAGAAGTTCAAGGACATCAACGCCGCGTACGAGGTCCTCTCGGACGACCGGAAGCGGCAGATCGTCGACCTGGGCGGCGACCCGCTCGCCCCGGGCGGCGGTGGCATGGGCGGCCCGGGCGGTCCCGGCGGCGCCGGCCCGTTCGTCGGCTTCCAGGACATCATGGACGCGTTCTTCGGCGGCGCCGCGGGCGGCAGCCGGGGGCCGCGGCCGCGTACCCGCCCCGGCGCGGACGCGATCCTGCGCCTGGAACTGGACCTCAACGAGACCGCGTTCGGCGTCGAGGCGCCGATCACGGTCGACACCGCGGTGCTCTGCACCACCTGTTCCGGCGCCGGCACCGCCGCCGGCACCCACCTGGCCACCTGCGAGGCGTGCGGCGGCCGGGGCGAGGTGCAGTCGGTGCAGCGGACGTTCCTCGGTCAGGTCGTCTCCGCCCGGCCGTGCACCGTCTGCCAGGGCTACGGCACCACCATCCCGCACCCCTGCCCGACCTGCGCCGGTGACGGCCGGGTACGCACCCGCCGCTCGCTGACCGTCAAGATCCCCGCCGGGGTCGAGGACGGCATGCGGATCCGCCTGGCCCAGCAGGGCGAGGTCGGCCCGGGTGGCGGCACCGCCGGTGACCTCTACGTCGAGATCCACGAGCGGCCGCACGACGTCTACTCCCGCAAGGGCGACGACCTGCACTGCCGGGTGACGGTGCCGATGACCGCCGCCGCGCTCGGCACCCGGCTGACCATCAAGACGCTGGACAGCGAGGAGACGGTCGACGTCAAGCCCGGCACCCAGCCCGGCAGCACGCTGCGGCTGCGCGCCCGGGGCGTACCGCACCTGCGCGGCACCGGCCGGGGTGACCTCTACGTGCACCTGGACGTGCGTACCCCGACCAAGCTCGACGCCGACCAGGAGCGGATGCTGCGCGACTTCGCCAAGACCCGCGGCGAGGAGGTCGCCGAGCTGACCAAGCAGGGCGGCTTCTTCTCCCGGATGCGCGACGCCTTCAACGGGCACGCCTGAGGTGTCCGCGCCGCTGTTCCTGGTCGAGGCGCTGCCGACCGGTGACACGCTGACGCTGGACGGCCCGGAGGGCCACCACGCGGCCACCGTGCAGCGGCTGCGCGTCGGCGAGGAACTGGTGCTCGCCGACGGCCGGGGTGGCACCGCCGCCGCGGTGGTCACCGCCGTCGGCCGCGGCACGCTCGACCTGCGGGTCACGAGCCGGGGGTACGCGGACGCGCCGGTACCCCGGCTCGTCGTGGTGCAGGGCATCGCCAAGGGCGACCGGGGTGAACTCGCCGTGCAGGCGATGACCGAGGTCGGGGTGGACGAGATCGTGCCCTGGGCGGCGTCCCGCTCGGTGGCGCAGTGGCGCGGCGAGCGGGGCGAGCGGGCCCGGCAGAAGTGGGTCGCGACCGCCCGCGAGGCGGCCAAGCAGGCCCGCCGCCCGTGGCTGCCGGTGGTGGCCGGCGCGCCGGACGAGTCCACCGCCTCGGTGGCCCGCCGGATCGCCGGTGCGGCCGGCGCGTACGTGCTGCACGAGGGCGCGCAGGACCGGCTGACCACAGTCGACCTTCCGGCTGCCGGGGAGATCGTGCTGGTGGTCGGCCCGGAGGGCGGCATCGCCGACCATGAGCTGGCCGCGTTCGCCGAGGCGGGCGCCCGCACGGTCCGCCTGGGCCCGTCAGTCCTGCGCACCTCGACGGCAGGCGTGGCAGCCCTGACAGTCCTGGCCACCCGCCTGACCCACTGGTAACCCGCGCGCCCTGTTCTCGCGGCCGCGGCCGCGGCCGCGCCCCCGCCCTTCCCGCCCCGTCGATCTTGCAGTTTGGGCCCTCGGTGTGCCCCTTTTGCAGGGCTTCGTCGGGGCCGAAAGTGCAAGATCGCCGGAGGTCGGGGGCGGGGGTCAGGAGCGGAGGTAGGAGGCGCCGTTCAGGTCGATGATGGTGCCCGACGCCCACTCGGCCTCGGGGCTCGCCAGCCAGTGCACCGCCGCGGCGATCTCCTCCGGCCGGGCCACCCGGTGGAACGGGGACTGGGCGCGTACCGCCTCGCCCCGCTCGCTCTTCAGGTGCTCGTTGGTCATGTCGGTCTCGACGAAGCCGGGCGCCACACACGCCACAGCGATGCCGTACGGCGCCAGGGCCACCGCCAGCGACTGGGCCATCGCGTTCATCCCCGCCTTGCTGGCCCCGTACGCCGGGTTGGCCGGCTCGCCCCGGAACGCGCCCCGGGACGAGACGTTGACGATCCGGCCCCCGCGTTCACGCATGTGCTGCGCGGCGCACCAGGCGGCGTTCGCGGCGCCGACCAGGTTGGTGTCGAGCACCTCCCGCCAGCGCGCCCGCCACTGTTCGTAGCTGCTCTCGAAGACCGGGTGCGGGGGATCGGCCGGCCCGAACACCCCGGCGTTGTTCACGAGTACGTCGAGGCCGCCGAGCCGCTGGGCCGCCTCGTCCACCATGGTCCGTACCGCCTCGGGGTCGGCCAGATCGGCGCGGACCACGACGTGTCCGTCGCCCGGCAGTTCGGCGCGTAGCCGCTCGGCCAGCTCGGCCGAGTCCCGGTGGTGGATCGCCACCCGGTCTCCACCTGCGGCGAACGCCCGCGCCACCGCCCGCCCGATGCCCCGCGAGGCCCCCGTCACCAGCACCGCCCGTCCCGACATGGCGGCCATCCTGCCGCACCGGGCCAGGCTGTTAGAAAGGGCCCCTTCCCATACCGGAGACGTTAAGCAGGGCCCCCTCCTTACACTGCTGCGATGGACTGCCTCTTCTGCCGGATCGTCGCCGGGGAGATTCCGGCCACCATCGTCCGCGAGACCGCCACCACCCTGGCCTTCCGCGACATCGACCCGAAGGCGCCCACGCACGTGCTGGTGATCCCCAAGGAGCACTACGCGGACGTGGCCACGCTGGCCCAGGGCGCGCCCGAGCTGGCCGGCGAGGTGCTCCAGACCGCCGCCGTGGTCGCGGAGGAGGAGGGCCTGACCGTGGACGGGTTCCGGCTGATGTTCAACACCGGCCCGTACGGCGGCCAGGAGGTCTTCCACGTGCACGCCCACCTGCTCGGTGGCGCGCCGCTCGGCCCGATGCTCTGCCGATGACCGACGTGTCCGACCGGCTCGCCCGGATGGTGCGCCAGGTGCAGGCCACCGGGCGGATCCCGGCGGTGTCGGCCGCCCTGCACCGGGCCGACCGGCCGCTCTGGACCTGCACCGTGGGCGACACCGGCAACGACACCCCGCTCGGGCCGGAGACGGTGTTCCGGATCGGCTCGGTCACCAAGACCTTCACCGCCGCGTTGGTCATGCAGTGCCGCGACGACGGCCTGCTCGACCTGGACGACCCGATCGGGCGGCACCTCGACCTGCCGGCGCACGGCGACGCGACGGTACGCCGGCTGCTGTCGCACACCGCCGGCCTGCAACGCGAGCCGCACGGCGACGTGTGGGACAGCCTGCGCGCCCCGGCTGTCGACGAGATGCTGGCCGACCTGGCCCGGGTCGAGCGGGTGCTGCCCACCGGCCGCCGCTTCCACTACTCCAACCTCGGCCTGGCGCTGCTCGGCGAGGCGGTCGCCCGGCTGCGCGGCGGCACCTGGGCCGAGGTGCTGGCCGATCGGGTGCTCACCCCGCTCGGGCTGACCGCCACCGGCCCGTACCCGACCGAGCGGGCCGCGACCGGGTTCCTGGTCGACGCGTACTCCGACGAGGCCCACCCGGAACCACCCGCCGACTTCGGCGCGGTGGCCCCCGCCGCGCAGCTCTGGAGCACCGCGTCGGACATGGCCCGCTGGGCCGCGTTCCTGGCCGACCCGGCGGCGGTGGACCCGGACGGCGCGGTGCTCGCCGCGACGACGGTCGAGGAGATGCGCTGGCCGCTCACCCCCACCGACGAGTCGGTCTGGTCGGCCGGCTTCGGGCTGGGGCTGATCCTGATCCCGCAGCCGGAGCGGGTGACACACGTGGGCCACGACGGAGCGATGCCCGGATTCCTCGCCGCCGTGTACGGGCGGCGCGGCGGGCAGGGCACCGCCGGGGCGATGGGCGCCGCGGTGCTCGGCTCGTCCGGCGCCGGCGTGGAGGTGCTCGACCTGCCACACCGGCTGCTGGCCGCCGCCGCCGAGCACGACCCGGCGGAGATCGAGCCGTGGCGTCCCGGCCCGCCCGCGCCGGACCACCTGCGCGGCGTGCTGGGCCGCTGGTGGGGCGAGGGCTTCGAGTACGTCTTCTCGTGGCACGACGGGACGCTGCGGGCGCGTGGCGCGGACGACCCGGCCGGGAAGCCGCCGGCGGTGTTCGCGCCGCTGCCGGACCGGCCGGACGTGTTCCGCACGGTCTCCGGCCGGGAGGCAGGGGAGCTGCTGCGGCTGACCCGCGACGAACGGGGCGTGGTGGTCCGGATGCACTGGGCGACCTACCGTTTCACCCGCACCCAGGAGGCCTTCGACGGGTACGACTTCCGCGCCGGCGACTGACCGCCGGCCACCGGAAATGGGCGCGGTGCGTACGGTGCCGACCCGATACGATGGAGGTAACCGAACGCCGCGCCGGCAGGGCCCGGCGCCCGAGAAGCGGAGAGCAGGTGGCGCAGGGCCCGACGGCCCGACCTATGACCGGCACCCCACCTCCCGGCACGCCGCGTGTGCAGACCAGGATCACGGTCGGAGACCAGAAGATCATGGTGAACCTGCTCGGCGCGGGCGACGAGATCCTGCGGCTCGTCGAGCGCTCGATCGACAGTGACGTCCACGTCCGCGGCAACGAGATCACCATCACCGGCGCCCCCGCCGACAACGCCCTCGCCGAGCGCCTCTTCAGTGAGCTGCTCGAACTGATCGAGAAAGGCGAGACCCTGACCACAGACGCGGTACGGCGTACCGTCGGCATGCTCGAGCAGGGCGGCACCGAGCGGCCCGCCGAGGTCCTGACGCTCAACATCCTCTCCCGGCGCGGTCGCACCATCCGTCCCAAGACGCTGGGGCAGAAGAAGTACGTCGACGCGATCGACGCCCACACCATCGTCTTCGGCATCGGCCCGGCGGGTACCGGCAAGACGTACCTGGCGATGGCGAAGGCCGTGCAGGCGCTCCAGGCCAAGCAGGTCAACCGGATCATCCTGACCCGGCCGGCGGTCGAGGCGGGCGAGCGGCTGGGCTTCCTGCCCGGCACCCTGAACGAGAAGATCGACCCCTACCTGCGCCCGCTCTACGACGCGCTGCACGACATGCTCGACCCGGAGACCATCCCGAAGCTGATGGCCGCCGGCACGATCGAGGTGGCGCCGCTGGCATACATGAGGGGCCGCACGCTTAACGACGCGTTCATCATCCTGGACGAGGCGCAGAACACCACGCCCGAGCAGATGAAGATGTTCCTCACCCGGCTCGGCTTCGGCTCCAAGATCGTCGTCACCGGTGACGTCACCCAGGTGGACCTTCCCGGCGGGACGACCAGCGGCCTGCGGGTGGTCCGGGAGATCCTGAACAACGTCGAGGACGTGCACTTCGCCCAGCTCTCCAGCTCCGACGTGGTGCGCCACAAGCTGGTGGGCGACATCGTCGACGCGTACGCCCGCTGGGACGCCGAGCGGGAGAACCAGCAGGCGCAGAGCGTGCACGCCGTACCGGGCCGCACCGCCCAGGGCGGCCGGGCCGGCCGGCGCCGCTGACCCACCGGCGGAAGCCGTCACATCATCAGAGGAAGACAGTTGTCCATCGAGATCGCCAACGAGTCGGGTGTCGACGTCGACACCGACGCCGTGCTCGCCGTCGCGCGGCACGCCCTCGACGAGATGGGGGTCAACCCCCTCGCCGAGCTGTCCGTGCTGCTCGTCGACATCGAATACATGTCGGAGCTGAACCACCGCTGGATGGGTGGCGACGGCCCGACCGACGTGCTCGCCTTCCCCATGGACGAGGGCAGCGTCGACCACGGCCCGGGGGAGAGCAACCCGGCCGGCGGTGAGCCCGCCCTGCTCGGCGACATCGTGCTCTGCCCGGAGGTGGCGGCCAAGCAGGCCGCCGCGGCCGGGCACTCGGCCGCCGACGAGCTGCACCTGCTCACCGTGCACGGCGTGCTGCACCTGCTGGGCTACGACCACGCCGAGCCCGAGGAGGAGCGGGAGATGTTCGGTCTCCAGGCCCGGCTGCTGGCCAGCTGGCGGTCGACCCGGTCGCGGTGATGGACACCTTGGCGGCGGTCCGCACCCCCGCCGGTCTGCCTGATCTTCAACTCCTGGTCTTCGCCGCCGGGCTGGTGGTGCTCGCCGGCCTGATCGCGATGACCGAGGCGGCGCTGGCAGCGGTCTCGCCGGCCCGTGCCGCGGAGCTGACCCGGGACGGCGCCCGCGGCGGGCGTGCGCTCCAGGCGGTGGCCGGTGACGTGGTCCGCCACCTGAACCTGCTGCTCCTGCTGCGACTGCTGGCCGAGCTGACCGCCACCACGCTCGTCGCGCTGGTGGCCGTCGACACGTTCGGCGCGGGCTGGCGGGCGGCGCTGGTCACAGCGGGCGCGATGACTGTGGTGAGCTTCGTGGTGGTCGGTGTCGGCCCGCGCACGATCGGCCGTCAGCACGCGTACGCGGTCGGCCGCGCTGTCGCGCCGCTGGTGCGCTGGCTGGGCCGCGCGCTCAACCCGCTGGCGTCGCTGCTGATCCTGATCGGCAACGCGGTCACCCCCGGCAAGGGCTTCCGCGAGGGGCCGTTCGCGACCCAGGTGGAGCTGCGGGAACTGGTCGACCTGGCCGAGCAGCGTGGTGTGGTGGAGCACGGCGAGCGTCAGATGATCCACTCGGTCTTCGCGCTCGGCGACACCATCGCCCGCGAGGTGATGGTGCCGCGTACCGAGATGGTGTGGATCGAGGAGCGCAAGACGCTCGCGCAGGCGCTGGCGTTGTTCCTGCGTTCCGGGTTCTCCCGCATCCCGGTGATCGGCGAGAACGTCGACGACGTGCTCGGTGTGCTCTACCTCAAGGATCTGATCCGCCGGGTGCAGGGCGACCAGGCCGCCCGGCAGATGCCGGTGGCCGAGCTGATGCGCCCGGCCACGTTCGTGCCGGAGTCCAAGCCGGTGGACGACCTGCTCTCCGAGATGCAGGCGGCCCGCAACCACCTGGTCATCGTGGTCGACGAGTACGGCGGCACCGGCGGGCTGGTCACCATCGAGGACATCCTGGAGGAGATCGTCGGGGAGATCACCGACGAGTACGATGTCGAGCGCCCGCCGGTCGAGCATCTGCCCGACGGGGCCGTGCGGGTGACCGCGCGGCTGCCGGTGGAGAATCTGGGCGAGCTGTTCGACACCGAGCTGCCCACCGACGAGGTGGAGACGGTCGGTGGCCTGCTCGCCCAGGCGCTCGGCCGGGTGCCCATCCCGGGCGCCGAGGCCGAGGTGGCCGGCCTGCGGCTGGTGGCCGAGGGCACGACCGGTCGTCGCAACCGGATCGACACGGTTCTGGTGAGCCGGGTCGACCGGGGTGACGCGCCGGAGGGCACCAACCGCAGCGAGCCGCCCGATTCGCGTGGCGACAACAACCGTTCCGAGGAGAGGCAACCCGCCGATGCCTGAGTCACCCGCCGTACCGGCCGCCCTGCCCACCCCCGCCGATCCGGCCGAGCTGAGCGCCGAGGACGCCAAGCTCGTGATCCTGGCCCGGGGCGCGCGGAGCCGGGTGGCTGCAGTGGAGGGCGCGGCGGTCCGCGACCAGGACGGCAGGACGTACGCGGCGGCGAGCGTGGCGCTGCCGTCGCTGACCCTGACCGCGCTCCAGCTCGCGGTGGCCTCGGCGGTGGCGGCGGGCGCGAGCCGGCTGGAGGCCGCGGTGGTGGTGACCGAGGCGTCGACGCTGGACGGGGCCGGGCACGCCGCGGTGCGTGACCTGTCCGCCGACGCGCCGGTGCACGTGGCCGCGCCGGACGGCACCGTCCTCGGCACGGTGGTCGAGTGACAACGCCCGAGGATCGTCCCTACCGTGCCGGTTTCGCCTGTTTCGTGGGGCGGCCGAACGCGGGCAAGTCGACGCTCACAAACGCGATCGTCGGCACCAAGATCGCGATCACCTCGAACAAGCCGCAGACCACCCGGCACATCATCCGGGCGGTGCTGCACCGGCCGGACTCGCAACTCGTGCTTGTCGACACCCCGGGTCTGCACCGGCCCCGCACGCTGCTCGGCGAGCGCCTCAACGACCTGGTCCGGGAGACCTGGAGCGAGGTCGACGTGATCGGCCTGTGCGTGCCGGCGAACGAGCCGGTCGGCCGGGGCGACCGCTTCATCACCGGCGAGCTGGCCAGCCTCAAGGCGACGGTGCTGGCGGTGGTCACCAAGACCGACCTGGTCGACAAGAAGCGGCTGGCCGAGCAGTTGCTCGCGGTGAGCGAGCTGGGGGAGTTCGCCGACGTGGTGCCGGTCAGCGCCGTCTCCGGCCACCAGGTCGACACGCTCGTCGACGTGATGACCGGCTACCTGCCCGAGTCGCCGCAGCTCTACCCGGACGACATGCTCACCGACGACCCGGAGCAGGTGCTCGTGGCGGAGTTGGTCCGCGAGGCGGCGCTGGAGGGCGTACGCGACGAGCTGCCGCACTCCATCGCCGTGGTGGTCGAGGAGATGATCCCGGAGGGCAACCTCACCAAGATCTACGCCGACCTGTACGTGGAGCGCTCGAGCCAGAAGGCCATCGTCATCGGCCACCGGGGCAGCCGCCTCAAGCACGTGGGCACCACCGCCCGGCGGCAGATCGAGGAGCTGCTGGGCACCCGGGTCTACCTCGACCTGCACGTACGCGTGGCGAAGGACTGGCAGCGCGACCCGAAGCAGTTGCGCAAGCTCGGCTTCTGACGGGCGGCCGGGGCCGGCCCGGCAGCGGATGATCAGGATCAGCCAGACCTATGGGACATCTCACTTTCCATAGGCGTTCTCGGCTGTTTCACAGCGTGCGGGAGCAGGGTAGGGATCATTGTCTCTGCCCCCGGACCCCGCCGCGAGCTGATGCGAAACCGCTACCTGGACCTGCTCCGCTTCCTGGCCATCCTGCGCGTCGTCACCTACCACGTCACCGGCTACGCCACGCTCACGCTGGTGTTCCCGGCGATGTCGGTGATGTTCGCCCTGGCCGGGTCGCTGATGGCGGCGTCACTCGACCGCAGCGGGGTACGCGCGGTCGGGCGCCGGCTGCGCCGCCTCCTGCCGTCGCTGTGGGTGGTCGCCGCGGTCTTCGTGCCGGCCATGCTGCTCACCGGACTGACGTTCAGCCCGAAGGTGCTGCTCTGGCTCTTCCCGATCAGCGACCCGCCGGCCAACTACTGGGGCGGGCTGGCGCTCAGCCCGATCTGGTACCTGCGGGACTACCTGTGGTTCGTCCTCGCCTCACCGCTGGTGCTCTGGCTGTTCCGCCGGGCACCGCTGCCCACGCTCGCCGCCCCGTACCTGCTGCTCGTCGCGATCGAGGCGGGCATCCTGGCGAACCCGCCGACGGTGCTGCGGGAGTTCGGCCTCTACTTCGGCGCCTGGCTGCTCGGCTTCGCCCACCACGACGGGATGCTGCGCCGGATGCGCGCCCGGGTGCTGCTGCCGGTGGCCGCCGTGGTCGGCGCCGCCGGGCTGGCGTGGATCGTCACCCACCCGGGGCCGCGCGGATTCGACATCAACGACATCCCGCTGGGCAACGCGCTCTGGTCGGCCGCGTTCATCCTGGTGGCGATCGGCCGGGCGCCGACCGGGGTGACCTGGGTCGACCGCGTGCCGGCGCTCGGCCGGGCGGTGACCGTGGTGAACCGTCGCGCGCTGACCATCTACCTGTGGCACATGCCGTTCGTGGTGCTCCTCACCCCGCTCGTCGGCCTGGTCGGCTGGTCGCCACGCGACCCGGTGGGCCTGTGGCTGCGGGTGGGGCTGGTCTTCGCGCTCGTCGGCGTGGTGACGCTCATGGTCGGCTGGGTCGAGGACGTGGCCGCCCGGCGTACCCCCGAACTGGTCCCCGGGAAGCCGCGGCGGACCGTGGCCGACCGGGCGGCGGCCGCCCCGGCCAGCCCGGCCCCCGCCGGGGCGGAGGACGCGCTGGTCAGCGTCGGCGCCCGGGTGCCGGGGCCGCGCCGCCCGGCCGAGGCCCCCGTGCGCCCCGGCCGGGACAGCGCCCCGGCCTCCCGGCGGGACGGCCCCGGCTGAGCCACCACCCGGGTACGGCCCCGGTCCTCACGATGTCCGCGACCGCCCGGCCGCCTGTCCCCGTTGATCATGAGGTTGGCGGCAGTTCGTGCCCGATTTGTCGCCGCCAACCTCATGATCAACGGGGTGAGGGCGGGGTCGCGGCACCAGGTCGGGGGAGTGGGGTTTGCGGGGTGCGTGGATGCGGTCACCCGGCTGGAGCCGTCGGCTCAGCGCGTGCTGACCGTGACGTTGCCGCTGGTGGCGGACGCCTCCAGCGTCACCGACGCGGTCGGGTCGTCGGTGACGCGTACGTCGGTGTCGCCGGACGTCGCGGTGGCGCGCACCCGGTAGCGGCCGGCCGGTACGGCGAGGTCGACGTCGCCGCTCGTGGCGTGCGCCCGGGCCGGAGCCGGCTGGTCCAGCTCGACGACGATGTTGCCGGAGGTGGTCTCCACGTCGACGGCGGAGGCGAGCCGGCGGGCCTCGATGTCGCCGGAGCGGGCCCGCAGCCGCACCGGGCCGGCCGCCTCGACGACCCGGATGTTGCCCGACGTGGTGGACGCGCGGACCTCGCCGGTGACGCCCCTGATGGTCAGGTCGCCGGAGCTGAGCGTGAACTCGACGGCGCCCACGTCGGTGAGGTCGACGTTGCCCGAGCCGGTGCCGCCGCGGATCACCACGCCGGGCGGTGCGGTCACCTCCCAGGAGATGCTGCACCGGTGCCCGCAGTCGGTGGGCAGGACCAGTTCGTCGCCCTTGATCTCGTACCGGCTGGTCGGCTCGTCGCCCTGGTAGCGGACCACGCGCTTGACGCGTACCTGGTCGGCGGGGCCGTTGGCCCGCACCACGACGTCGCCGGCGCCGTCGTCGTCCACGGTGATCTTCGTGATCTTCGTCCGCTCGGTGTGGTCGTAGTCGAGGCGGCGGAACGAGAGGGTGTCACACCCGGAGAGAACGATGAGCGAGGCGGCAGCGGTCGCGGCCACCGCGGTGCGGAGCGAAGCCATGGCCAGCACACTAGGTCCGGCCCGGCGCCCGCCACATCGGGGATCGCCCGCCGGTCCACCCCGAGCCGACCCTGAGATCGCACCCGGAGGGAGAATGGCCTGATGGCCGGGTACCGCCGACAGCTCTACCGCGACGACGCGGTGGTGCTGCGTGTGCAGAAGCTGGGCGAGTCCGACCGCATCATCACGCTGTTCACCCGCCGGCACGGCCGGTTGCGTGCGGTGGCCCGGGGCGTGCGGCGCACCACGAGCCGGTTCGGCGCGCGGCTGGAACCGTTCGGGCACGTCGACCTCCAGCTCGCCGGTGACCCCAAGGGCAACCAGGGCAGCTCGCTGCACTCCGTCAGCCAGGTCGAGGCGATCGAGCTGTACGGCAAGCGGTTCCTCGGCGACTACCCCCGCTACACCGCGGCCAGCGCGATCGCCGAGACCGCCGAGCGGCTCACCCCGGTCGAGCGCGAGCCGTCGCTGCGGCTGTTCCAGCTCACCCTCGGCGCGATGAAGTCGCTCGCCCGGGGCGAGCACGCCACCACGCTGGTGCTCGACGCGTACCTGCTGCGCGGCATGGCGTTCGCCGGCTGGGCGCCGGCGCTCGCCGCCTGCGCGGTCTGCGGCGAGCCGGGCCGGCACCGCGCGTTCTCCGTACCGGCCGGCGGCGCCGTCTGCCCGGACTGCAGGCCCCCCGGCGCCGCCCACCCCGCGCCCGCCACGCTGGAGCTGATGTCCGCGCTGACCTCCGGCGACTGGGCGTACGCCGACGCGGCCGAGACCGGCGTACGCCGGGAGTGCAGCGGGCTGGTCGCGGCGCACCTCCAGTGGCATCTGGAGCGCGCGCTACGCTCGCTGCCGCTGGTCGACCGGGGTGCCCCGGCGGCCGGCGCGGTCCCGCCGCCCGGCGTCGCGGGGCCGGATGTGGTCCCGCCGCGCTCCGGCGCCGGGCCCGTCGCCGGTGTGAACAGGGAGATGACCGAGTGATCCGATCGACGAGGGCGACCCGCCGCGAGCCGGTGCCGCCGACCCCGCACCCCTCCGGTGCCCGTCCGCCGGCGCTGCCGCCCGCCGCGGTGCCCCGGCACGTCGCCATCGTGATGGACGGCAACGGCCGGTGGGCCAAGGAGCGCGGGCTGCCCCGCACCAAGGGGCACGAGCAGGGCGAGCACAGCCTGTTCGACGCCGTCGAGGGCGCGATCGAGATGGGCATCCCCTACCTGTCGGCGTACGCGTTCTCCACCGAGAACTGGCGGCGCTCGCCGGACGAGGTCCGCTTCCTGATGGGCTTCAACAGGGACGTCATCCGCCGCCGCCGCGACCAGCTCGTCGACCTGGGCGTACGGGTGGTCTGGTCGGGCCGCGCCGGCCGGCTGTGGAAGAGCGTCATCTCCGAGCTGCAGACCGCCGAGGAGATGTCGCGCGGCAACTCGACGCTGACGCTGCAGTTCTGCGTCAACTACGGCGGTCAGGCCGAGATCGCCGACGCCGCCGCCGGGATCGCCCGTGACGTCGCCGCCGGCCGGCTCGACCCGGCCAAGGTGAACGAGAAGACGGTGGCGCGGTACCTCTACCACCCCGAGGTGCCCGAGGTCGACCTGTTCCTGCGCCCTTCCGGCGAGCAGCGCATCTCCAACTTCCTGCTCTGGCAGACCGCGTACGCCGAACTGGTCTACCTGGACACGCTCTGGCCCGACTTCGACCGCCGTCACCTCTGGTACGCCTGCGAGCTGTACGCCCAGCGCGACCGCCGCTTCGGCGGCGCCCTCCCCAACCCGGTCGCCCCGGGCGCCTGACGTCACGCTTACCGGCGCGCCGCGCTGGGTACCGATACCGGTAGACAGCAAACGCGGAGGTGAACCACATGATTCAGAAGCGGATCGCGCAGTGGGCGTTCATGGCGGTCGCCGTGCCGCTGGCGGCGGCCGGCGCGCGCCGGCTCAGCCACACCCTGGAGGCCCGTCGCGGCCCGTCCGGGGTGAGCCGTCTGCTGACCAAGGGCGCCGACCTGGTCCGGCCGCAGAAGGCCAAGCGTCGCCGGTTCTTCTGACCGCGACACCCGGCCCTGGTGGCTGCGGCCGGCATCCGGCCCGACAGCGACGCCCCGCATCCGGCTTTCCCGCCGGGCGCGGGGCGTCGCGCTCTACGATCGGCGCAGGGCGCGCCGCCGGGTGCGCGCCCGCCACGGGGGTGGAGGATGCGCGATCTCCGGTACGAGATGACTGCTGCCCTGGCCGCCGCCGACCTGGTGGAGCCGGCCCGCCGGGACGCCGTCGCCGCGCTGTGCGCCGACGTCGCCCAGCGGTGGTGCGCCGACCTCGGGCACACCCCCGCCGTCCGCTCCGGTGAGATCGGTGAGCTGGCGGCGGGCGAGCCGGCCGCCGGCTGGGCGCCCGACCCGGACGGTCAGCGGGCCTGGTGAGGTGTCCGGCCGGGCTGCCGGTGCGGCTCACGCCTCCACTTCGGAGCGGTCGCCCGCCCAGAGCGTGTGGAACGAGCCGGCCCGGTCCACCCGGTGGTAGGTGTGCGCCCCGAAGTCGTCCCGCAGGCCCTGGATCAGCGCGGCCGGCAGGCGCTGCGCCCGCAGCGCGTCGAAGTAGGCCAGCGACGACCCGAAGGCCGGGGCCGGCACGCCCGCCCGGGCCGCGTCGGCCACCACCCGTCGCCAGGCCGGTACGCCGGCGCTGACCCGCTCGGCGAACCACGGCGCGACGAGCAGCGTCGACAGGTCCGGCTCCGCGTCGTACGCCTCCCGGATCCGGTCCAGGAAACCGGCCCGGATGATGCAGCCGCCCCGCCAGATCGTGGCCGTACCGCCCAGGTCGATGTCCCAGTCGTACTCCCGGCTGCCGGCCCGGATGTGGTCGAAGCCCTGCGCGTACGCGACGATCTTGCTGGCCAGCAGCGCGCGGCGCACGTCCTCGACGAACGCGTCCCGGTCGTCCACCTGCCACTTGTCGCCCGCGTCGGCGAACACCCGGCGGGCGGCCTCGCGCTGGCCGGCGTGACCGGACAGCGACCGGGCGAACGTGGCCTCGGCGATGCCGGTGATCGGGATGCCGAGGTCCAGCGCGCTCTGCACGGTCCAGCGGCCGGTGCCCTTCTGCTCGGCCTGGTCGAGCACGATGTCCACGAACGGCCGGCCGGTGGCCGCGTCGGTGTGGCCGAGCACGTCGGCGGTGATCTCGATGAGGAACGACCCCAGCTCGCCGCCGTTCCACTCCCGGAAGATCTCCGCGATCTCCGCCGGGCTCGCCGACAGACCGGCCCGCAACAGGTCGTACGCCTCGGCGATGAGCTGCATGTCGGCGTACTCGATGCCGTTGTGCACCATCTTCACGAAGTGGCCCGCGCCGTCCGGCCCGATGTGCCGGCAGCAGGGCTCACCGTCCACCTGCGCGGCGATCCTCTCGAAGATCGGCCCCAGCTTGCGGTACGACTCGGCCGACCCGCCGGGCATGATGCTCGGGCCGAGCAGTGCGCCCTCCTCACCGCCGGAGACACCGGTGCCGACGAAGTGCAGCCCGTGCGCGCGCAGCGCCTCCTCCCGGCGGCGGGTGTCGGCGAAGTGCGCGTTGCCGCAGTCGACGACGATGTCGCCCTCCTCCAGCAGCGGGATCAGCTCGTCGATCACCGCGTCGGTGGGCGCGCCGGCCTTCACCATCACGATCACCGCGCGGGGCCGCTCCAGCGAGCCGACGAAGTCCGCGAGCGACTCCGAGGGCACGAACGTGCCCTCGCCGCCGTGCTCAGCGACCAGGCTGCGGGTACGTTCCGGCGACCGGTTGTGCACCGCCACGGCGAAGCCGTTGCGGGCCAGGTTCCGGGCCAGGTTGCGGCCCATCACCGCCAGACCGGTGACCCCGATCTGCGCCGTCGCCTGCTCTGCCATGCGTACCGCCACCTCTCGATCGTGCTGCCGTGCTGCGACCGTATCGCGGTCGCCGGGGGAGCGGGCGGAGACGTCGACAGGGCGTGATCGGCGCGTGGCAGTGCGTCTCGCGTGGGCGCGTTCGCGTTCTCTCCCGGTAAATCGGGTGCGGGTCTCCGGGCGGCGGGATAGCGTTGCCGCATGCGTAAGTGACGCCCCACCTCCGAGCCCGGTCCACCGCCGCCAGTGCCGTGGACCCGTCCTGCTCCGGGCGTCCGCATTCCTTCCCCGCCACCGTCGGTCGCGGTGTCTGTCGTGATCGGAACGCATCGGAGCCCCTCGCTCGGCGCGTCCCGGTCGGCGCGCCCGCACGACAGGAGGCCCGCGAATGCCCGCGAAGCGCAATCCGAAGAAGTCCCGCAAGCAGTCCGTGCCGCAGGTGATCCCGCCGAAGCTCGACGCGCTCACCGTGGCGCCGCCCACGGTGGCGCTCCCGACGGAGCCGCTGTCGCCCACCGTGTCTCTGGAGGCGGTGCCGTCCACCGCGACCGCGTCGGCGGTGCCGCCCACCGCGACCGCGTCGGCGGTGCCGTCCACCGCGACCGCGTCGACGGTGCCGCCCGCCATTGGCGCGGGGGTGTCCGCCGTGGCTGCGGGGTCGGTGGCGCTCCCGGAGGCGCCGGTTGTGCCCGGCGCGTCGGCGACGCCGCCGAGATCGGGCCCGCCGGCAGGGCGGCAGGCCCGGTTCAGTGGCCGTAGCCAGCGCGCCGGCCAGACCCGGTTCTACGCCTTCCGCCGAAGCTGACGGACAGACCCGTCCCAGCCGGTCGCTCACCCGGGCAGACCCTCATCCCGGGCCTGCCCGGGTCCGGCGCCTCCTACCCGGCCTCGCCACTCACCCCGCAGAGATCTTGGAAGATTTCGGCCCCCATAGGGGCCATTTCGTACCAAGATCTCGCCCGGTCGTGGTTGATCATGAGGTTGGCGGCGACAAAACGGGCAACCGGTGCCGTCAACTTCATGATCAACGGGGCGAGGGTGGGCGGGGTGAGGGTGGGGCGGGGACCGGGCTCGGGGTCAGCCGATCAAGGGGCGGAAGGTGCCCAGGGCGATGCTTGTGGCCAGGGCCCCGCTCGCCAGCAGCGCGGCGCCCGCCACGAGCAGGGCGTCGGCCCGGGTGAAGCGCTGCGGGCGGGCCACGGTGCGCGGCGTAGCCGCGTCGAAGCCCCGCGCGTCCATCGCCACCGCCAGCCGGGTACCCCGCCGGATCGCGCCCACCAGCAGCGTGAACGCGGTGGACGCGAACAGCCGCAGCTTCGCCGCCGGGTTGCGGCCCGCGTCCACGCCGCGGGCCCGGCGGGCCATGCTGATCATCCGCCACTCCTGTTCCAGCAGCGGCACCATCCGGAACGCGGCGAGCGCCCCGATGGCGAACCGGGCGGGCGTCTTCGCGTTCTGGATCAACGCGTCGGCCAGGTCGGTCGGGTCGGTGGTAGCGAACACGACGATGCCGGGCAGCGCCACGGCCAGCATCCGCAGCACCAGGCCCAGCGCGGTGACGAGGACGCCCTCGGTGACCAGGACCGGACCGGCCTCGAGCAGCACCCGGCCGGAGCGGTCGGCCGCGAAGAGCACAAGCGTGACGAGGATGCCGACGGCACCGGCGAGCAGTGGCCAGGCCCGGCGGGCCAGCACCCGGTAGCGGACCCCGAACAGCGGCAGCACCGCGAGTTCGACGGCGATGGCGATGGCCGGGGCCACCGGGTCGAGCGTCGCCACCAGGATGAGCGTGAAGACCACAGCGGCGGCCAGCTTCGCCACCGGGTTGCGCCGGGCCAGCGGTGCGCCGGGTGCGGCGACCGGTTCGAGGCCGATCACGCGACCACTCCGTCGGGGGAGCGGTGCAGGGTGAGCTTCCGGTCGGCCAGCGCGGCGACGAAGTCCTCGTCGTGGGTCACCGTGACCACACCGTGCCCGGCGTCGCGCAGCTCGGCGAGCAGGTCGACCAGCTCCAGCCAGGTCCGCCGGTCCTGGCCGAACGTGGGTTCGTCGCAGATCAGCAGGCGGGGCGCGGTGGCCAGGGCCGTCGCCACGCTCAGCCGCCGCGCCTCCCCACCCGAGAGGGTGTACGGGTTGGCGCCCGCCAGCCGGTCCAGTCGCAACCGGTGCAACAGCTCGTCGACGGTGGCGGTCACCGCCGGCTCGGGCCGGCCGGTGCGGCGCGGGCCGAGCGCCAGCTCGTCGCGCACAGTGGCGGTGACGAACTGGTGCTCCGGGTCCTGGAACACCGAACCGATCCGGCGGACCAGCGCGGGTGCCCGCCAGCGGTGCGGGGGAGTGCGCGCGTCCCGCCCGGCGAGTTCCGCCGACGCGGTGACGGTGCCCGTGCCGGGTTTCAGCAGGCCGCCCAGGAGCAGCGCCAGTGTGGACTTCCCGGCCCCGTTGGGGCCGAGGACGGCGAGCGCCTCGCCGGCGCGTACCCGAAGATCGGTGGGTTTCAGCCGGGGTGGCAGGCCGAGCCGCTCCGCGGTGAGCAGCGCGTCGCCGGGCGGCGTGGTGGCGTGGCGGGGTGGCGCGACGTGGCCGGGTACCCACACCCCGGCGGCGGCCAGCGCGTCGCCGTGCGCGGCGAAGACCGCGTCGGGTGGCCCGTCGGCGCGGATCCCGCCGCCGGGTTCCAGCACCACGACGCGGTCGACCAGCGGCAGCGCCTCGGTGACCCGGTGCTCGACCATGACCATCGTGGTGCCCGGGTCGAGCGCGTTGGCGACGGCCCGGCGGATCAGGGTGGCACCGGCCGGGTCGAGATTGGCGGTGGGCTCGTCGAGCAGGAGCAGCCCGGGGCGCAGCGCGAGCGTGCCGGCCAGCGCCAGCCGCTGCTGCTCGCCGCCGCTGAGCGCGGCGGTGGGGCGGTCCCTGTCGTACGGGAAGCCGACCCGGTGCAGCGCCTCGTCGACGCGGGGCCAGATCTCCCCGGCGGGTACGCCACGGTTCTCCAGCCCGAACGCCACGTCGTCGCCGGAGCGGGCCATGACGAGCTGGGTCTGCGGGTCCTGGAAGACGATGCCGACGCGCTCGCGGGCCTTGCGCGGGTCCAGCCCGTCGATCTCGACGGTGCCCTCCTGCTCGCCGGAATCCTCCGGCAGCAGCCCGGCCAGCGCGGCCAGCAACGTGCTCTTGCCGGCCCCGGAGGGTCCGAGCAGCAGCACCCGCTCGCCGCTCTCCACGCGCAGATCCACCCCGCGCAGAGCCCAGCGTTTCCGTCCCCCGTGCCGCCACCCGAACCCCCGCAGCACCACCCCGCTCACCGCCCACCCACCCCCTCTTCTCCGTCGATCATGAGGTTGACGGCGATGACGGGTGCCGAAACGGCCGCCAACTTCATGATCGACACGATGGAGGCGTCAGACCAGGGCTCGGTCGCGGCCGGCGGGGAAGCGGTCCAGGACGCCGGTGTTCGCCAGCGCGCGGGTGAGGACGTGCGCGCCGAGACCGGCGACGATCGTGGCGCTGACGATCGTGATCAGCGCGTACGGGAGGCGGTAGGAGGCGAAGTCGAACGCCTTGTTCCAGTAGACGAAGTCGAAGATCGCCGCGCCGAGACCGGTCAGCGCACCGGCCAGCACCGCCACCGGCAGTCGGAACGAGCGGTACCGGAACGCGGCGAAGGCCAGCTCGGCGCCGATGCCCTGCATCAGGCCCTGAAGGATCACGATGCTCGCCCACTGGCTGCCCAGCAGGGCGGAGATGATCGCGGCGACCGTCTCGCAGTACAGGGCGGCGCCCGGCTTGCGGATGATCAGGCCGGCGAGCACCGCCGGGATCAGCCACACGCCGTAGAGCACGGCCTGCGCCGGCGGGAAGAACGCGAACGCCGCGTCGGTGGCGCTCCAGAGCAGGCCCCAGGCCCAGAAGACGACGCCGAAGGCGACGGCGATGACCGAGGCGACGACGATGTCGACGGTACGCCAGCGGTTGCTGTCGGTGTGGTTCACGGTTGGCTCCCAGTTCGTCGAGGTGAACCAGGAGAAGACGCACGCCGCGCCCGGTGGTCACCGGACGGCGACGCGGCTGGAGGTCGACCGAACTCCCTGCGCTGGCATTACCCAGATCAGGTTCGAGGGTCTGCGGGCACCGGCCCGCACTCTCAGCGCTGTGCGCTCCCCTGTCGGATGTGAAGTTGTCTCGTCGCAGACGCTAGCACCGACCACGGCCCGGGGCCCAGCAGGGCGAGTGTCGGTATGGTGGCGATCATGCTGGTGGATGCGCGGGGACTGACGTTCGAGGTACGCGCCGGTGGCCCCGAGGACGGTGACCCGGTCCTGCTGCTGCACGGCTTCCCGCAGCACTCCGGCGAGTGGGACGCGGTCACGCCCGCGCTGCACGCCGCCGGGCTGCGCACGTACGCGCTCGACCAGCGCGGCTACTCGCCCGGCGCGCGTCCGGCGGACGTCGGGGCGTACCGGATTCCGGAGCTGGTGGCCGACGCGGCGGCCGTGCTGGACGCGCTCGGGGTGACTCGCGCCCACGTGGTGGGCCACGACTGGGGCGCGATCGTGGCGTGGGGCCTGGCGGCGGCGCACCCGGACCGGGTGCGGACGCTGACCGCGGTGTCGGTGCCGCATCCGGCGGCGATGGGCCACGCGCTCGCCACCGACCCCCGGCAGAAGGTCAAGTCCGCCTACATCGCGTTGTTCCGCAAGCCCGGTACGGCGGAGAAGGTGCTGCTGGCGTGGAACGGCGCCACGCTGCGCAAGCTGCTGAGCGGCGTGGGCGACGCAGGTACGGTGGCGCGCTACGCCGAGCCGATGCGTGAGCCGGGCGCGTTGACGGCGGCGCTGAACTGGTATCGCGCGATGACCGGGGCGGACATGAAGGCGGTCGCCCCGGTCGGGGTGCCCACGACGTTCGTCTGGAGCGACAAGGACGTGGCGATCGGCCGGACCGCAGCGCAGGCGTGCGCCGCGCGCGTCACCGGTGACTACCGGTTCGTGGAGCTGTCCGGCGTCAGCCACTGGATCCCGGACGAGGCGCCCGGCCCGCTGGCCGAGGCGATCCTCGCCCGGTGCACAGGAACGGAGGAGGCATGACGGTGAGCGCCGAGGCGTACCTGGCGGTGGTGACCGAGACGATCGGCCGGGTCGCCGCCGAGCAGCGGCGCAACGTGGCCGACGCGGCCGACCTGATCGCGGCGGCGCTGCGCGCCGACGGTGTGGTGCACGCGTTCGGCACCGGGCACTCCGAGGCGCTGGCCATGGAGATCGCCGGCCGGGCCGGCGGGCTGGTGCCCACCAACCGGATCGCGCTGCGTGACCTGGTGCTGATCGGCGGCGACCCGGCCGACGTGCTCGGCCCGAAACTGGAACGCGACCCGGCGGTGGCGCACCGCCTCTACGAGCTGGCGCCGATCCGGCCGCAGGACGTGTTCGTGCTGGCCTCGAACTCGGGCGTGAACGGCGCGATGGTCGAGTTCGCGTCCATCGTGAAGGAACGCGGGCACGGGCTGGTGGCGATCACCTCGGCGCAGCACTCGGCCCGGATGACCTCGCGGCACCCGTCCGGCCGCAAGCTCGCCGACTTCGCCGACGTGGTGCTGGACAACGGAGCCCCGTACGGCGACGCCACGCTGCCGCTGCCGGGTGGCGGCGCGGTCGGCGCGGTCTCCTCGATCACCGCGGCGTTGCTCGCCCAGCAGATCGTCGCCGAGGTGGTGGCCCGGCTGGTCGCGGCGGGGGAGCGCCCGCCGGTCTACCTGTCCGCGAACATCACCGGCGGCGACGAGCACAACGCCGAGCTGGAGGCACGGTACGCGGGCCGGATCCGCCGCGGTTCCTGAACCGGTTTCGTGATCACCCGTACGGGGCACAGGCGGTCCTGCCGGTGGGCGTTCACCCGCCGGCTGTGCCGTCTCCCGGGGAGGTCCGCGAGTGTCGAAGGAATCCGAGAAGCAGCGCTGGCAGCGCAACTTCGCCGACCTGTTGCAGGAGCTGCGGGTCGCGCAGACCGGCGTGCAGATCCTCTTCGCCTTTCTGCTGACGCTGCCGTTCAGCGCCGGGTTCGACCGGACCACGGAGTTCCAGCGCGACATCTACATCGTGGCGCTGCTGTCCGCCGCCGCGGCCACCGCGATGATCATTTCCCCGGTCGCGTTCCACCGGGCGCTGTTCCGGCAGGGACGCAAGCCGGAACTGGTCCGGTTCGCCCACCGGATGGCCACCGGCGGCCTGTTCTTCATGCTGATCGCGATGGTCAGCTCGGTCCTGCTGATCACCGACTTCGTGCTGGACCGGCCGATCGCGTTCCTGCTCAGCGGGCTCACCGGCCTGTGGTTCCTGATCTTCTGGGCGATCCTGCCGTTCAGCCGCCGCAACTGGGGTGAGGACGACATCGACGACGAGGACGACGACCCGCAGACGCTCACCGGCGACTGACCGTCCGCCAAATCGGACGTGCACGCGGCGCTACCCCTGGGTAACACCCGGGGGTAGCGTCGTTTTCGTCGCACGCGTCGACGCAGCCGGACCGACGAGGAGGCAGCCGTGACCACGACACAGAACAGCCGGCCCGAGTCACCAGACGGCGCGGGGCCGCTGCCCACCGAGGCGGGCCAGGTGTCCGAGAAGGAGGCCCGCCAGGTCGCCGAGGCGGCCCGCGAGTCGGCCTGGGACCGGCCCAGCTTCGGCAAGGAACTGTTCCTCGGCCGGTTCCGGCTCGACCTGATCGACCCGTGGCCCCGCCCCGACCCGGCCGAGGTGGCCCGCGCGGACGAGTTCCTCGGCGCGCTGCGCGCGTACCTCACGTCCGAGGTGGACGGTGAGGCGATCGAGCGGGACGCGCGCATCCCCGACGAGGTGTTCCACGGCCTGGCCGGGCTCGGCACGTTCGGCATGAAGATCGACCGGAAGTACGGCGGGCTCGGGCTGAGCAACCTGCACTACTGCCGGGCGCTGATGCTCGTCGGCTCGGTGAACCCGGCGGTCAGCGCGCTGCTCTCCGCGCACCAGTCGATCGGCGTGCCGCAGCCGCTGAAGATGTTCGGCACGCCCGAGCAGAAGGACCGGTTCCTGCCCCGGCTCGCCGCCGGTGAGGTCTCCGCGTTCCTGCTCACCGAACCGGACGTCGGCTCCGACCCGGCCCGGCTCGCCACCACCGCCGAGCCGACGGCGGACGGCACCGGCTACCGGCTCAACGGGGTGAAGCTCTGGGCCACGAACGGCACGCTCGCCACGCTGCTCGTGGTGATGGCGCGGGTGCCGGCCGGCGAGGGGCGGCGCGGCGGCATCACCGCGTTCGTGGTGGAGGGCGACAGCGACGGCATCACCGTGGAGCGGCGCAACTCCTTCGTCGGGCTGCGCGGCCTGGAGAACAGCCTCACCCGGTTCCACGACGTGTTCGTGCCGAAGGAGAACGTGATCGGCGGTGAGGGCAAGGGCCTGAAGATCGCGTTGACCACGTTGAACACCGGCCGGCTCTCGCTCCCGGCCATGTGTGTGGGCGCCGGCAAGTGGGCGCTCAACGTGGCCCGCGAGTGGGCGGCGGACCGGGTCCAGTGGGGCCGCCCGGTGGGCGAGCACGAGGCGGTGGCGAAGAAGCTGTCCTTCATCGCCGCCACCACGTACGGCATGGAGTCGATGCTCGACCTGTCCTGCATGCTCGCCGACGACGACCGCAACGACATCCGGATCGAGGCGGCGCTGGTCAAGCTCTACGCCAGCGAGATGGCCTGGCGGATCGCCGACGAGCTGATCCAGATCCGCGGCGGCCGCGGCTACGAGACGGCCGACTCGCTCGCCGCTCGCGGGGAACGGCCGGCCGCCGTCGAGCAGCTCCTGCGCGACCTGCGGATCAACCGGATCTTCGAGGGCTCCACCGAGATCATGCACCTGCTGATCGCCCGCGAGGCGGTCGACGCGCACCTGTCCGTCGCCGGCGACATCATCGATCCCGACGCGGGGCTGGGCCGCAAGGCCAAGGCGGGGGCGCGGGCCGGCGCCTTCTACGCGAAGTGGCTGCCCACGCTCGCCGTCGGCAAGGGGCAGACGCCCGGGGCGTACCAGGAGTTCGGGCCGCTGGCCGGGCACCTGCGCCACGTCGAGCGGACCTCCCGCAAGCTGGCCCGGTCGACGTTCTACGCGATGTCCCGCTGGCAGGGGAAGATGGAGCGCAAGCAGGCGTTCCTCGGCCGGGTGGTGGACGTCGGCGCGGAGCTGTTCGCGATGAGCGCGGTCTGCGTCCGGGCCTACGCCGAGCGGGACGCGCACCCGGAGAACGTCGAGCTGGCCGACCTGTTCTGCCGTCAGGCGCGGCTGCGTGTCGACGAGCTGTTCACCGGGCTGTGGTCGAACACCGACTCGGTGGACGTGGCCGCCGCCAAGCGGATCGTCGCCGGCCGGTACGCCTCGGTGGAGGAGGGCGTCGTCACCCCGCCCGCCGACCTGCCTTGGGTGGCCCGCTGGGAACCGGGGCCGTCCACCGAGCAGGACGTCCGCCGTCGCATCCCGCCGGCCGGCTGACCGGACCGCCCCGGCGGCCGTCCGCCCGGACGGCCGCCGCGGCGGTCAGCGCGCGATCGCCCAGGCCAGGACGCCGGCCAGGATCAGGCCGTTGAGACCGGCCAGCACCAGGTACGCCGACGGCGGGATCTTGCGGCCCTTGCGGACGAAACTCACCAGCACGGCCGCGTACGCCAGCAGCAACACGGCGACGACGATCAGGAAGTACAGCACCGGCACACCTTACCGGCCGCCGCGCAGCCCCAGTTCGCGCAGCTCCAGCGCGGCGAGCGCGTCGACTGTCGCGTCGTCGCCGCGCCGCCACGACTCGGCGACGTCGGGCGCGATCCGGGTCAGCTTCGACAGCGGCTGACCCGCAAGCGCGCGCAGCGCCAGCAGATCCCGGCCGGCCGGGACGCCGGCCAGGGCCTTGGCCGCGCCGGCCCGGCGCATCCAGCGCAGGCGCAGCGGCAGCCAGCCGAACAGCACCAGGCCCAGCGGGAACACCAGCACCGCGACGGTCAGCCCGAGCGCGAGCTGCCCGACCAGCTCCTGCTGATCGCGGCCCGCCTCGGCGACCGCGCGGGCGGCGTCGGCGGCGCGGGTGAACGGCGCGGTCAGCTCGTCGCCGACGATCGGCACCCGGCCGACCTTGCCGCCGGCGTCGGCCAGGTTGTCGGCGAGACCACCGCCGGCCCCCTCCAGCTTCTGCCCGGGTACGGCGAGCTTCTCGACCACGTCGTGCAGCCACAGCGCGAAGCGGATCGCCGCGTACACCCAGACGACCACGAGCAGGTCGGTGAGGAACTGGCGGACAGCGGTGGGAAAACGGTCGGCGTAGATCTTCACGCCGGACAGCGTCCCACGGCGCGGGCGCGTCGGCACCTGGCCGATTTCCCGCTCAGTGCGACCCTTCACCGGCGTGACTGACGGCGTCCGCCACGATGTGCGCGACGTGGTCGTCGACCAGCGCGTACGCGATCTCCCGGCCGCGCCGCGACCCGCGCACCACCCCGGCGCCGCGCAGCACCCGCAGGTGCTGGGAGACCAGCGGCTGCGGCGCGCCGAGCTTCTCGACCAGCTCGTGCACGCAGCGTTCGCCCTCGGCCAGCTCGCTGACGATCGCGAGCCGGATCGGGGCCGAGAGCGCGCGCAGCAGGTCACCCGCACCCTCGAAGGCGTCGTACCCGTTCGTGCCGGTCACCCTGTAACGGTAACCAATCCCAGCTGCGCCGGCGGGCAGGGCCTCACCGCAGCAGCACCTCGTGCTCGACCGGCTCGGGCGGCGGCGTGGCCCGGTCGGCCCGCACCCGCCGCCGTAGCGCCCGCGCACCGGCCGCCGCGAGCGCGACCAGCAGGAACGAGCCGATCGCCACGAGCACCACCGACGCGCCGGGTGCGGTGTCGGCGGTGGCGGCCACCCAGACCCCGGTGCCGGCGGCGAACAGGCCCAGCGCCATGGCCGCCGTCATGGTGGAGCGGAAGCCCCGGGTCACCTGCTGCGCGGTCGCCACCGGCACCACCATCAGCGCGCTGATCAGCAGCACCCCGACCGCCCGCATCGCGATGGTCACCGTGACCGCGGTACCGACCGCGATGACCAGGTTCAGCGTCCGCACCGGCAGGCCGGACACCCGGGCGTACTCCTCGTCGTGGCACACCGCGAACAACGCCGGACGCAGCACCAGCATGGTCACCAGCAGCACCGCGCCGAGCACGCCGATGGTGATCAGGTCGGTGCGGGAGGTGGTGGTCAGCGACCCGAACAGGTACGCGTTGAGCGATCCGCTGCTGGCGTCGGAGAGTCCGACCAGCATCACACCGCCGGCGATGCCGCCGTAGAACAGCAGCGCCAGCGCCAGGTCACCGGAGGTGCGCCCGTACGCGCGGACCAGCTCGATCACCACCGCGCCGAGCGTCGCGGCGATCACCGCCACCAGCACGGGGGAGCGGTTGAGCAGCAGTCCCGCGCCGACGCCGGTGAGCGCCACGTGCCCGAGCCCGTCGCCGATCAACGCCAGCCGCCGCTGCACCAGGTAGATGCCGAGCGCCGGGGCGGCCAGCCCGATGATCAACGCGCCGACCAGGGCGCGGAGCATGAAGTCGTACTGGAAGAGATCCATCTCAGATGCCTGTCCAGAGCCGGGCGGGCTCCTCGTCGCAGTGCGGGTGCACGTGCTCGTGGTCCGGGTCGGCGTGGTGGCCGGCCGGTTCGGGCACCGCGCCGTCGTGGGCGATCCCGCCCTGGTGCACCACCACGGCCCGGCTGATCAGCGGGCGCAGCGGGCCCAGCTCGTGCGCGACGAGCAGCACCGTGCCGCCGCCGTCGCGGAACGCGCGCAGCGCCCCGGCGAACGCCTCCTGGCTGGCCGCGTCCACCCCGGCGGTCGGCTCGTCGAGCACCAGCAGCTCCGGACCGCCGGCCAGCGCGCGGGCGATCAGGGTGCGCTGCTGCTGGCCGCCGGAGAGCGTGGACACCGGGTCGCCGGCCCGGCCGGCGAGCCCGACCGCGTCCAGCGCCGCCGCCACCGCCTCCCGGTCCGCCCGCCCGGCCGGACGCAGTACGCCCCGGCGGGCCAGCCGCCCGGACGCCACCACCTCGCGCACGGTGGCGGGCACTCCGCTGCCCGCGCCGAGCCGCTGCGGCACGTACCCGATGCGGTGCCACTGCCGGAAGCGGCGCTGCGGCGTGCCGAACAGGGCGACCGACCCGGCGCCGAGCGGCACCAGGCCGAGCGCGGCGCGTACGAGCGTCGACTTGCCGGAGCCGTTGGCGCCGAGCACGGCGACCACCTCTGAAGCGGTCACTGTCAGCGAGACGTCACGCAGCACCGGGCGGCCGTCGTAGCCGACTGTGGCGTGCGCGATCTCGATCACGGGTGAGGTCATGAGCAGTCCAGGGCGGTTCGCAGGGTCTGCAGGTTGGTGCGCATCGCGGAGAGGTAGTCGCCGTCGGCGGGCGGGCCCTCCAGCGGGTCCAGGACCGCCGTCTTCGCCCCGACCTCACGCGCGATCGTCTCGGCGACCTTCGGGCTGACGAGCGTCTCGAAGAAGATCGTGCCGGCCTGGTGCTCCCGGGCCTCCTCGGCGACCTCGGCGAGGCGCTTCGGGGACGGCTCGGACTCCGGGGTGAGCCCGCTGATGCCGATCTGCTCCAGCCGGTAGCGCTCGGTCAGGTAGCCGAACGCGGTGTGGCTGGTGACGATCTCCCGGCGCTGGCAGGTGCGCAGGCCGTCGGCGTACTCGGTGTCGAGCTTCGTCAGCTCGGCGCGCAGCGCGGCGGCGCGGGCGGTGTAGTCGGCGGCGTGGTCCGGGTCGGCCTTGCCGAGGCGCTCGGCGAGCTTGTCGCCGATGGTGGCCAGCCGGGTCGGGTCGAGCCAGACGTGCGGATCCTTGCCGCCGCCCTCCTCGGCGTGCCCGGCCTCGCCCTCGCCCTCGTGGTCGTGGTCGTGCCCACCGGCGGCGGCGTCCCGCAGCGGCGTGACGCCCGCCACGTCGAACGCGCGGTCGCCGCCGTTCTGCTCCACCGCCTCGTCCACCGCCGGCTGGAAGCCGCTGAGGTAGACGACCACGTCGGCGTCGACGATCTGGCCGACCTGCCGCGGGTTGAGTTCCAGGTCGTGCGGCTCGGCGCCGGGCTTGGTCAGGTTGCTGACCGCGACCGTGTCGCCGCCGATCCGCTCGGCCAGGAACTGGAGCGGGTAGAACGCGGCCACCACGTCGACCCTGCCCGGCTCGCTCGCGCCGCCTGTACCGTCCGCGCAGGCGGTCAGGCCGGCGGCGGCGAGCAGGGCGGTGGTTGCGGCGGTCAGGATGCGGCGAGGTGCACGAACGGTCATGGGCTCAACTGTCCGCGACAACGAAAACTATTGTCAAAAACGCATGATTGCATGTCAGCGCAGGTCAGCTCGGCTTCCCGGGTCAGCCCACCATGAGCTTCGCCAGCGCCACCGCGATCAACAAGGTCAGCATCACCAGCCGGAGCATCCGGGTCGCCGGGGCCTGCACCGGCCAGGTGACCGACATCAGCCAGACCAGCCCGCCGGCCAGCACGAGCAGCAGGACGCCACCCGCCGGGCCGGGCGCGAACAGGCCGACAAGCACCAGGGCCAGCGCGGCCAGGAACACCGCCGTCGGGTTGAGCCGCGCCAACCGGGACAGCACGGGACTCTGCGTACGCTGCATGCCACAAACTCTACGAGGAGGAACCCCGTGCTGGTCACCAACCGCTTCGTGGTGGAAGCCGAAACGGTGGACGAGTTCACCCGTGCGGCGCACGCCGCGCTGGCCGCGCTCGCCGCCCGCCCCGGCTACCTGCGCGGTGAACTGCTGCGGGCGCTCGACGACCCGGCCCACTGGCTCCTGGTCACCGAGTGGGAGTCGGTCGGTGCGTACCGCCGGGCGCTCGGCGGATTCGACGTCAAGGTCACCGCCGTGCCGCTGCTCGCCCGATCGGTGGACGAGCCGTCCGCGTACGAGACGCTCGCCGGCGCCGCCCCGGAGGGGGAGATCGTCGTCGTCGCCAGCGATCGTGCCGCAGGCCCGTACCGCTGAGTGCCGGGGCACTACCCTGGCGCGTATGACCGCTCCCGGACCGGCCGCGCCACCCCCGTCGTCAGTTCCGCCCGCGCCGCCGGCGGACCCCGGGGTGCCCACGCCGCCGCAGGGACCCGGCGCCGCGCCGCCGTTCGCCGCCCCGCCCACCGAGGGCGGGCGGACCCGGCTCTGGCTCGGCCTCGGCGCGGGCGCGCTCGCAGTGCTGATCTGCTGCGGTGGGGGCGGCGCGGCGGTGGTCGGCCTGGCCGTGAGCAACGCCCAGGCGATCGGCGAGCAGGGCCGGGCCGTCACGAACGACTACTACCAGGCGCTCGTGGCCCGGGAGTGGTCCAAGGCGTACGACACGCTCTGCGACGACATCCGGCGACGCGAACCCCGGCGGGAGTTCGAGCGGCGGGTGGCCACCGAGCCGCAGATCTCCGGCTACCGGGTCGGCGAGGTCGACCTCAACACGCTCACCGTCCCGGTGGACGTCACGCTCGCCGGCGGCCGCCGGGAGGCGCAGACCGTGACGCTGGCGCCGGACCAGCAGACGGGCGGCGTGGAGGTCTGCGGGGTGAGCTGACCGGCCCCCGGTATTCTGCTGGGCTCGGGACGGACACGGTCGTACCGTTGTCCCGAACAGCCCGGTTCCATCCATCTCAACCGCGCCGACCGCCAGCCGGCGTAGGAGGAAACATGCCAGCCGACCGTATCGACGCCGTCACCAGCCTCGCCAAGCGCCGGGGCTTCGTCTTTCCCTCCAGCGAGATCTACGGGGGCACCCGGTCGGCGTGGGACTACGGTCCGCTCGGCGTCGAGCTGAAGGAGAACGTCCGCCGGCAGTGGTGGCGGACCATGGTGCAGCAGCGCGACGACGTCGTCGGCCTCGACTCGGCGGTCATCCTGGCCCGCAAGGTCTGGGAGGCCAGCGGCCACATCGCCGAGTTCGTCGACCCGCTCACCGAGTGCCAGTCCTGCCACAAGCGGTTCCGGGCCGACCACCTGGAAGAGGCGTACGAGGCCAAGCACGGCAAGCCGCTGACCTCGCTGACGGAGCTGAACTGCCCCAACTGCGGCAACAAGGGCACCTTCACCGAGCCGAAGATGTTCAACGGCCTGATGAAGACCTACCTGGGCCCGGTGGAGAGCGACGAGGGCATGCACTACCTGCGCCCGGAGACCGCCCAGGGCATCTTCGTCAACTACAAGAACGTGGAGACGGTCGCCCGCAAGAAGCCGCCGTTCGGCATCGCGCAGACCGGCAAGTCGTTCCGCAACGAGATCACCCCCGGCAACTTCATCTTCCGGACCCGTGAGTTCGAGCAGATGGAGATGGAGTTCTTCGTCGAGCCGGGCACCGACGAGCAGTGGCACGAGTACTGGCTCTCCGAGCGCTGGAACTGGTACCTCGACCTGGGCCTGTCCGAGGAGAACCTGCGCTTCTACGAGCACCCCAAGGAGAAGCTCTCCCACTACTCGAAGCGCACCGTCGACATCGAGTACCGGTTCCGGTTCGGCGGCAGCGAGTTCGCCGAGCTGGAGGGCATCGCCAACCGCACCGACTTCGACCTGTCCACGCACAGCAAGCACTCCGGCGTCGACCTGTCGTACTTCGACCAGGGCAAGGGCGAGCGCTGGATGCCGTACGTGATCGAGCCGGCCGCCGGCCTCACCCGCGCGGTGCTGGCGTTCCTGCTCGAGGCGTACGACGAGGACGAGGCGCCGAACACCAAGGGCGGCGTGGACAAGCGCACCGTCATGCGGTTCGACCCGCGCCTGGCCCCGGTCAAGGTCGCCGTGCTGCCGCTGTCGCGCAACGAGGCGCTGTCGCCGAAGGCCAAGCAGCTCGCCACCGACCTGCGCAAGCGCTGGGTGGTCGAGTTCGACGACTCGCAGGCGATCGGCCGCCGCTACCGCCGGCAGGACGAGATCGGCACGCCGTTCTGCGTCACAGTCGACTTCGACACGCTCGACGACAACGCCGTGACGGTCCGGAACCGGGACACGATGGCCCAGGAGCGCGTCTCGCTGGACCAGGTCGAGCGCTACCTGATCGAGCGCCTCCCCGGCTGCTGAGGTGTGTAAGGAAGGGCCCCTTCTTAACGCCTCGTGTAGAGAAGGGGCCCCTTCTTAACACCCCTCATCCGGGGGAGATCGGCTCCGCCCGTACGCCGGTCGCGGCACCCATCCCGCGCCGCGCCGCGTACGCGTCCTCCACCGTGCGCCGCACGCGGCCCGGCTCCCGGCGGATCTGCGCCGGCGTGAAGTGCAGGATGAGCACCCCGTGCCGGCTCAGCTCGTTGTGCCGGTCCAGCGTCCGCGCCCAGTCGGCCGGGCTGAGGTGGTACTCCCGCGAGTCGACCTCCAGCGCCACCGCGCAGTCGGCGAGGTAGCCGTCCGGCGTCGGCAGCCGGGCGCCGTCGGCCGCCGACAGCCGCGGGTTCCACAGGATCTCGCCGAGCACGCGGCTGCTACCCAGGCACTCCCGCAGCTCCGTCTCGGGCGCCGAGCGGACCCCGTCGGTGATCTCGGCGAACGCCTTCCGGATCAGCGCGGTGCGGCTGCGCCGGGCCCGGCGGATCTCCGCGTCCAGGCTGTCCAGGTCGGTGAAACCGCGCTGCACGGCCTCGGCCACCGTCGCCCGTACCGGCCGCAGCCCGCGCAGGTCGCGGGCGGCGTCCACCACCGCCCGGGCCGGCGAGCACACCGGGTACAGCGCGGTCCGCCGGGCCTGCGGATCAAGCTCCAGGGCCCGCGCGATCACCGCGTGACCGGCCGAGCGGCGCCGCACGTGGTGCGGCAGGACCAGGTGTACGTCAGCAGTGCGCGGGCTGTGCCGGAAGCCGTACCAGATCAGGGCGGCCAGGCCGGTGAGCTGCGCGTCGGCGCCCGCGTAGAGCGCCGCCGAGATGCGTCGTTGCTCGTCGGTGAGGGTGCCGGTGACGAGCGCGTACGTGGCCGGCAGCACGCGCTGCCACAGGCCGCGCCGGGTCTGCCGGTACAGGTACATGTCGTCGTATCCGACGCCCAGCAGCTGCGTCCGCGTGACGATCTGCTGCTGGCGCTCGGCCAGGTCGCTGAGTTCGGGTGGCTGTTCGCGCATGCCCGGCAGCCTGCGGGCTCGACCGCTGCTCCTCCCGCCCGTCCGCCCGGCCTGTGGACAGCCGCCCCGGTTGTGGAGAACGCCCGCCGGGCTGGTCGGCTGTGATATGTGCCCCTGTTAACAAGGGGCCCCTGCTCTACCGGAGACGTTAATAAGGGGCCCTTCCTTACACTTGTGCGGTGACTGCGCCGACCCTGCCCGCGTTGACCATAGGCCCGCACCGGGTGTGGCCGCCGGTGGTGCTCGCGCCGATGGCCGGGATCACCAACGTCGGCTTCCGCCGGCTCTGCCGTGAGCAGGGCGGCGGCATCTACGTCTGCGAGATGATCACCACCCGTGCGCTCGTCGAGCGGAACCCGAAGACGCTGCGCATGATCGCCTTCGGTGCCGAGGAGCACCCCCGCAGCCTCCAGCTCTACGGCACCGACCCGGAGATCACCGCCGCCGCCGTACGGATCGTGGTCGAGCGCGACCTGGCCGACCACATCGACCTCAACTTCGGCTGCCCGGTGCCCAAGGTGACCCGCAAGGGCGGCGGCTCGGCCCTGCCGTGGCGCCGCCGGCTGTTCGCCCGGCTGGTCAAGGCCGCGGTGGACGCCGCGTCACCCGCCGGGGTGCCGGTCACCGTCAAGATGCGCAAGGGCATCGACGACGACCACCTGACGTACGTCGAGGCAGGGCTGGCGGCCCAGGACGCGGGCGTCGCGGCGGTCGCCCTGCACGGGCGTACGGCCGCGCAGCGCTACTCCGGCACCGCCGACTGGGACGCGATCGCCACCCTCAAGTCGGCGCTCGACGTGCCGGTGCTCGGCAACGGCGACATCTGGGAGGCCGACGACGCGCTGCGGATGGTCGCGCACACCGGCGTCGACGGCGTGGTGATCGGGCGCGGCTGCCTGGGCCGGCCGTGGCTGTTCGCCGACCTGGAGGCCGCGTTCAACGGGAGCACCGAGCGGCGGCTGCCGAGCCTCGGCGAGGTGGCGGTGACCATGCGGCGGCACGCCGAGCTGCTGGTGGAGCAGTTCGTGGCGGGCGCGCGCAACCCGGCCCGGGGCGAGCGGGACGGCTGCACCGACTTCCGCAAGCACGTCGCCTGGTACCTGAAGGGCTTTCCGATCGGCAGCGAACTGCGCCGCTCGCTCGCCATGATCGAGAGCTTGGCGCAGCTCGACGATCTGCTCGGCAAGCTCGACCCGGCCGTACCGTTCCCGGTGGAGAACCTCGGCCAGCCGCGCGGCCGCACCAACTCCCCGGGCAAGGTCTTCCTGCCCGACGGCTGGCTGGCCAGCCGCGACGACGACACCCCGCCCGACGGCGCCGAGCTGGACGACTCCGGCGGCTGACCCCTGATACGCCGAAGGGCCCGACCCCCGGGGGGGTCGGGCCCTTCGTCATCGTCACTCGGTCAGGAGCTGTAGCCGCGGCTGGCGATCCAGCGGGCGAGCTCGTCGACGTCCATGCGGTAGGAGGCCTGGTTCGGGTTGGCCGAGTCGGCGATCGTCACGACCTTCCCGCCGTCGCGGTAGCCGACCACGCTGATGTAGTGGCCACCCTCGAACGAGTGGGCGGTGCCGTCGGTGTCGGTCGCGGTGCCCGCGATGTTCGCCACCACGGCCCGGCCGTCGTCGACGGTCTTGACCACGTCGGCGCGCAGCTTCTCCACCTTGTCACCGGCCTTGTCCACGGGGATCTCGGTGGACTTGTAGACGTCCTTACCGGTCTCCTTGTTCAGCACCGGGGTGATGTCGTTGATGGAGTCGGTGCCGTCCTCGGTGGTGCCCATCTCCTCGGCCATCGCGTGCACGTCGATGTTCTTGCCCTGCACGCTCAGCGCGTTGCGGGCCGCGGCCGGGCCACAGAAGTAGAAGTTGGGCTGCGCCTCGTAGCGCACGTCCAGCTCCCGCTCGCCGTGCTTACGGTCGCTGGTGACGACCTGGGCGGCGCGCTCGGCCGGGGTGGCCTGGGCGGCGATGGCGGGGCCGGCGATGCCACCAGCGGTGGCGACGACACCAGCAGCGGTCAGAACGGTCTTACGCAGCAGAGTGGTAGCCATGATCAGTTGCCTCTCTGTCGGGGGTACGCGGCGAAGGGGGATGCCGCGAATGAAGATCAGGTGGCCCGGTATGTGCGTCGGGCCGGTGGCTCGCTCGGGCGGCCAGGGGGGATGGCCTGCTCCGGCGGCTCAGGGATGTAACGACCGGGGGTCCGGGGTCATTCCCGGGTGCCCGGCGGTGGGGCCGGCTCGACAGGCGCTGTCGGCCTGCTCGGCCGCCCGATGATGTAACGACCGGCGTCCCGGCCTGATTCCCGGCCCGAGGGGGCGGGCGGTCGGCGGGTTGCGGCGCGGTCTGCCATGTACAACGCCCCGCACCCACCCCCGATTCCACCCCACGGGTGACCCCCACCACCCCAAACAATGTCGGGCTCGGGGCGCTCGGGGCGCTCGGGAGGGAGTGCGCGACGGCGAGGGGGAGGCTGAACGTCGCCCCGGGGATGAAGGCGTCGATCATGAAGTTGACGGCGTTTTGTGTCCGGTTTGTCGCCGTCAACTTCATGATCGACCGTGTGCGGCGTCAACGGGGTGACACGGGTGGGCGCCTCCGCGGGGTCAGGGGGTAGTGGGGGAGGGGTGGGGAGTGGGCTGGGTGGGGATCTGGGGTGTGGAGGAGGGCCAGGGGATCTCGGGGGACTGGTGGAAGGTGATGCCGGCGGTGGACCAGCGCGGGCCGTGGCCGGCGAGCCGGCTGCGGAACCGGGACCAGTCGTGCGTCTCGCGGGGTGACCAGCCCAGCTCGGCGACGGCGGGCAGGCGCGGAAAGAGCATGAACTCGACCTGGGCCAGCGTGGTGACCGACTCGGTCCACAGCGGGGCCTCCACCCCCAGCACCGCCTCGGCCGGTACGCCCCGCACGTGAGTGGCCGGATCCCACTCGTATGCCCGGCGCACGTCGATCAGGCCGGCCCAGTCGTGTCCGATCGGGGTGTCCGGGGCGTACTTCATGTCCAGGTACGCGTGGTTGCCGGGGGAGAGGATCAGCCGGGCGCCGCGGCGTACCGCGTCGGCGGTCTCCGGGTCGTCGCCGTTCGTACCCCACCACTGCAGGACGCGCCCGTCGACGTGTTCGGCCGGGGCGAGCTGGTGCCAGCCGACGACGGTCTTGCCGGTGGCGGCGACCAGCCGCTGCGCCCGCGCCACGAACGCGCGGTAGCTGTCGGCCGGCACCTTGAACGCCTCGTCGCCGCCCAGGTGCAGCCACGGCCCGGGCGTCAGCGCGGCCACCTCGCCGACCACGTCCGCGACGAAGGCGTACGTCCGCTCGTCGGCGGGGTCGACGAAGCTGAACCCGACCTCGGTGCCGGTGTACGGCGGCGGCGCGAGCTTGCCGGGCGCCAGTTCGGGGTACGCGACGAGCGCCGCGTTGGTGTGGCCCGGCAGGTCGATCTCGGGCACCACAGTGACATGGCGGCGGGCGGCGTACGCGACGATGCGGCGGTAGTCGTCGCGGGTGTACCAGCCGCCCGGGCCGCCGCCGACCGCTGTGGTGCCGCCGACCTCGGCGAGCCGGGGCCAGGAGTCGACGGCGATCCGCCAGCCCTGGTCGTCGGTGAGGTGCAGGTGCAGGTGGTTGAGCTTGTAGCGGGCCAGATGGTCGATCACCCGCAGTACGTCCTCGACCGGGAAGAAGTGGCGGGCGACGTCGAGCATGGCGCCGCGGTAGGGGAAGCGCGGCCGGTCGACGATCGAGCCGCCGGGGATCGCCCAGCGCGCGGCGACAACGGCCGGGTTCTCGATCGGCGCGGGTAGCAGCTGGCGCAGCGTCTGCGCGCCGTGGAACAACCCGGCCGGGCCGGCGGCGGTGATCCGCACGCCGTCGGCGGTCACGTCGAGGCGGTAGCCCTCGTCCCCGAGCCGCACGTCGCCCGACCCGCCCGACCCGCCCGGCCCGCCGGACCCGCCGGACCGGCTGGAGCCGCCGGCCCCGGTGGAAGCCGCCGCGGACAGCGTGAGCGTCAGCGGGCCGTCGTCGGTGGTGTCGGTGACCGGGAGCGGGAAGCCGGTGGCCGGGCGCAGCCAGCCGGCGAGCTGTTCGGCCACGTCCCGCCCGGCGGGGCTGACCCTCAGCACCGCGTCCGCGCTCAGCGTGAAGTCACCCGCCGGGTCGGGGCGCACCTGCTCGGGCGCCGGCACCACGTCGTCGAGCCTGATCGGCGCCGGTCCGGCGAGCACCCCGGCGGCCCGGCCCGCGGCGACCCGGGCCAGCTCGGCGGAGGACGCCGCCACACCGGGCAGTCCGTCGGCGGGCGCCGCCACACCGGGCAGTCCGTCGGCGGGCGCCGCCACCCCCGGCAGGCCGTGGGCGTACGCCGCCGCGCCGGGCGAGGCCGCATCCGGCGGCGGCAGGTCGGCGGAAGGGCTGGTGGGAGGGGTGTCGGACGGCTCCGGCCCGGTCTCCGGGGCGGCGGGGTTTGTCGGCACGGCGACGGCTCCGAGGGTGTATTCGCGCGGGATATGGCAAAGGTCAGGTTCCGCGAGATGCAGTGACGTCAAGAGTACGAGGGGAATCGGAATTGCGTGATCGTGCTCGTGGAAGCGTTCCCAAAAACCCGTACGAACGCGGATTGTGGTGACCGTTGTGCCGAAAGTCACCGAACGCTCCCAGGTTTCTCGAAACTCGCCTAGCCTTCGGCCCACCGACGCTGACGAGCCGGGATTGCCGGTGGTCACTACCGGGGTATGTCCGAACTGAACCTTCGTTAAGTGTCAATGGCGCGCGTGGGAGGCTCTGGTGGCAGCGCACGATCCGGTCGAGCAGAAGTACGTCTACGACTTCGCCGAGGGCAACAAGGATCTCAAGGATCTGCTCGGCGGCAAGGGGGCCAACCTGGCCGAGATGACGAATCTCGGCCTGCCGGTTCCGCCCGGCTTCACGATCACCACGGAGGCCTGCAAGGCGTACCTGACGACGGGGCGCGAGCCGGACGGCCTGGCCGCGCAGATCGAGGCGCACCTGGAGTCCCTGGAACGCGAGATGGGCCGGCGCCTCGGCGACCCGGACGATCCGCTGCTGGTCTCGGTACGCTCCGGTGCCAAGTTCTCCATGCCGGGCATGATGGAGACCGTCCTCAACGTCGGTCTCAACGACCGCAGCGTGATCGGCCTGAGCAACCAGGCAGGTGGGAACGACAGGTTCGCCTGGGACTCCTACCGGCGACTGATCCAGATGTTCGGCAAGACCGTCTGCGAGGTGCCGGGCGAGGAGTTCGAGCACGCGCTCGACGAGATCAAGAGCGCCAAGGGTACGCACAACGACCTCGATCTGGACGCCGACGACCTGCGCGGGCTGGTCGACGCGTACAAGAAGATCTTCGCCAAGCACACCGGCCGTGAGTTCCCGCAGGAGCCGCGCGAGCAGCTCGACCTCGCCATCCGCGCGGTCTTCGACTCGTGGAACGCGGAGCGGGCGATCCTCTACCGCCGCCAGGAGCGCATCCCGGCCGACCTGGGCACCGCAGTCAACGTGGTGGCCATGGTCTTCGGCAACCTCGGTCCGGACTCCGGTACCGGTGTGGCGTTCACCCGCGACCCGGGCAGCGGCGCGCAGGGCATCTACGGCGACTACCTGGCCAACGCCCAGGGTGAGGACGTGGTGGCCGGCATCCGCAACACGGTGCCGTTGCAGGAGCTGGAGCAGCTCGACAAGACCTCCTACGACCAGCTGCTCGGCATCATGGCCCGGCTGGAGGAGCACTACAAGGACCTCTGCGACATCGAGTTCACCATCGAGCGCGGCAAGCTCTGGATGCTGCAGACCCGCGTCGGCAAGCGCACCGCCGCCGCCGCGTTCGTCATCGCCGGGCAGCTCGTCGACGAGGGCCTGATCGACCTGGACGAGGCGCTGCACCGGGTCAACGGCGCGCAGCTCGCCCAGCTGATGTTCCCGCGCTTCCAGCTCGACCACGAGTTCGAGGCGGTCGCCAAGGGCATCGGCGCCTCCCCGGGTGCGGCGTCCGGAAAGGTCGTCTTCACCTCGGCCCGTGCGGTCGAGCTGGCCGCCGAGGGGGAGTCGGTGATCCTGGTCCGCCGGGAGACCAACCCGGACGACCTCAACGGCATGATCGCCGCCAAGGGCATCCTGACCTCCCGGGGCGGCAAGACCAGTCACGCCGCCGTGGTGGCCCGCGGCATGGGCAAGACCTGCGTCTCCGGCGCCGACGAGCTGGACGTGAACGTGCCGGCGAAGAAGTTCACAGTGGGCGACCACGTGGTGAACGAGGGCGACGTGGTCTCGATCGACGGCACCACCGGCAAGGTCTACCTCGGTGAGGTGCCGGTCATGCCGTCCGAGGTGGTGCAGTACTTCGAGGGCGAACTCGACCCGGAGAACACCGACGACGCGCTGGTCCGCTCCGTACACCGGATCATGACGCACGCCGACGCGGCGCGGCGGCTGCGGGTCCGCACGAACGCCGACACCGGTGCGGACGCGGCCCGGGCCCGGCGCTTCGGCGCCGAGGGCATCGGCCTGTGCCGCACCGAGCACATGTTCCTCGGCGACCGCCGCGAGCTGGTCGAGCGGCTCATCCTGGCCTCCGGCGAGCGGGAGCGGGAGGACGCGCTCGCGGCGCTGCTGCCGTTGCAGCGGGCCGACTTCATCGAGATCTTCCGGGAGATGGACGGCCTGCCGGTCACCGTGCGGCTGATCGACCCGCCGCTGCACGAGTTCCTGCCTCCGCTGGAGCAGCTCGCGGTGAACGTCGCGGTCGCGCAGGAGCGCGGCGAGGACGTCGCGAAGGAGGAGGCGCTGCTCGCCGCCGTGCGGCGGATGCACGAGGAGAACCCGATGCTGGGCCTGCGCGGCGTCCGGCTCGGCCTGGTCATCCCAGGCCTGTTCGCCATGCAGGTCCGCGCGATCGCCGAGGCCGCCGTGGCGGTCGTCCGCGACGGCGGCAAGGCCTGCCCGGAGATCATGGTGCCGCTCGTCGGGGCCGTGCAGGAGCTGGAGACGGTACGCGCCGAGGCCGAGCGGATCATCGCCGAGGTGGTCGGGGACAGCGGCGTCGAGGTGCTGATCGGCACGATGATCGAGGTGCCCCGGGCGGCGCTGACCGCCGGGCAGATCGCCGAGGCGGCCGAGTTCTTCTCCTTCGGCACCAACGACCTGACCCAGATGGGCTGGGGCTTCTCCCGCGACGACGTGGAGGGCGCGTTCTTCTGGCGGTACCTGGAGCTGGGCATCTTCGGCATCTCGCCGTTCGAGTCGATCGACACCGACGGTGTCGGCCGGCTGGTGCGCATCGCCGCCGAGGAGGGCCGGGCGGCCCGTCCGGGGCTGAAGCTCGGGGTCTGCGGCGAGCACGGGGGCGACCCGGACTCGGTGCACTTCTTCCACGAGGTCGGGCTGGACTACGTCTCCTGCTCGCCGTTCCGGGTGCCGGTGGCCCGGCTGGAGGCGGGCCGGGCGGCCATCACCACCACGGGTTCGGACTCCCGCTGAGGCGGCGCGGGGCCGCCGGTGCTCGCCGGCGGCCCCGTGTCGCCCAGCGCGCCTTTCCGGCCTCCTCGGCGTAACCTGAGCTTCCGCCACGTGTCGATCAGGAGGGGTGGCCGCATGACCGCCGTCTGGGAGAACCTGACCATCGACGCCCGGGACCCGTCCCGGCTCGCCAGTTGGTGGGCGGAGGCCCTCGGCTATCAGGTGATCACCGACAAGCCGGACGAGGTGGAGATCCGCCGGACCCCCGACACGACGCCCGGTCTCGTCTTCGTCCCGGTCTCCGGGCCGAAGGAGGGGAAGAACCGGCTGCACGTCGACCTGCGCCCGGCCGACATGGAGGCCGAGGTGGAGCGTCTCGTCGACATGGGCGCCCGGCACGTCGACATCGGCCAGGGGGACGTGGAGTGGACGGTGCTCGCCGACCCGGAGGGCAACGAGTTCTGCGTTCTCCGGGAGCGCGAGGAGTGAGCCGGTTTTGCGAGCCCCGCAGTCGCGACCACCTGCCAGTCCGGGGGAAGTGAGCGGCGACGCGGCGCGGCTGGTCGACGAGGCGCCGAAGGACACCGGGTACGGCCGGTCGCCGTTCGAGCGGGACCGGGCCCGCGTGCTGCACTCGGCGGCGTTCCGCCGGCTCGCCGCGAAGACGCAGGTGCACACCGCCGGCACGGACGACTTCCTGCGTACCCGGCTGACCCACTCGCTGGAGGTCGCGCAGATCGCCCGCGAGATGGGTGCCCGGCTGGGCTGCGACCCGGACGTGGTGGACACCGCCGGGCTGGCCCACGACCTGGGTCACCCGCCGTTCGGGCACAACGGCGAGTACGCGCTGGACGAGCTGGCCGCCGCCTGCGGCGGTTTCGAGGGCAACGCGCAGACGCTGCGGGTGCTCACCCGGCTGGAGGCCAAGGTGTTCACCCCGGACGGGCGTTCGGCAGGGCTGAACCTGACCCGGGCCGCGCTGGACGCGGTGAGCAAGTACCCGTGGCCGCGCCGGCCCGGTGAGCGCAAGTTCGGCGTGTACGCCGACGACCACCAGGTCTTCGACTGGCTGCGTGAGGGTTCCCCGCCCGGCGCGCGGCGCTGCCTGGAGGCCCAGGTGATGGACTGGGCCGACGACGTGGCGTACTCGGTGCACGACGTCGAGGACGGCATCCACGGCGGGTACGTGGACCTGCGCCCGCTGCTGGCCGACGCGGACGAACGGCGGGCGCTCTGCGCCGACGTGGCCGCCACCTACTCGGGTGAGGCGCCGGAGGACCTGGGCGAGGTGCTGGCCGACCTGCTGGCCGATCCGGTGCTCGCGCCGCTGGCCGCGTACGACGGCAGCCACCGCGCGCTCGCCGCGTTGAAGGCCACCACGAGCGTGCTCACCGGCCGGTTCGTCGCCGGTGTGGTGGCCGCCACCGAGCAGCGCCACGGTCCCGGCCCGCACCGCCGGTACGAGGCCGACCTGGTGGTGCCGCGCCGGATCCGGGCGCAGTGTGCGCTGCTCAAGGGCATCGCTTTGCGGTACGTGATGCGCCGCCCCGGCGCCGAGGACCGCTACGGGCGGCAGCGCGACGTGCTGGCCGGGCTGGTCGCGGCGCTGCGGGACCGGGCGCCGGACGCGCTCGACCCGGTGTTCGCGCCGCTGTGGCGGGAGGCGGCGGACGACGCCGCGCGGCTGCGCGTGGTGATCGACCAGGTCGCCTCGCTCACCGATCCGGCCGCGCTGGCCTGGCACGCCCGTCTGGTGTCGCCGAGCTGACCGGATCGCCCGTGCGGAGCTTAGGCTAGCCTAAGCGGCATGACGGATCGTCCGAAGAAGCTCACCGCCGCCACGGTCGTCCGGACCACGCGGCCCACCCCGCACCTGATCCGCCTCGTGCTGGGCGGTCCGGAGCTGGCCGGGCTGCCGGTGGGGGCGTACACCGACCACTACGTGAAGTTCGTCTTCCCGCCGGCCGGGGTGACCTACCCGGACCCGGTCGACCTGGCGACGATCAAGCGGGAGTTCCCGGCGGAGCAGTGGCCGCGCCTGCGCGCGTACACCGTGCGGGCCTGGGACGCCGCGGCGGGTGAGATGACGGTGGACGTGGTGCACCACGGCGACGAGGGCCTGGCCGGGCCGTGGGCGGCGGCGCTGCGTCCCGGCGACCGGGTGCTGTTCACCGGGCCGGGCGGCGCGTACGCGCCGGACCCGGCCGCCGACTGGCATCTGCTGGCGGGCGACGAGAGCGCGCTGCCGGCCATCGCCGCCGCCCTGGAGCGGCTGCCCGCGGGCGCGGCCGCGAAGGTGTACGTCGAGGTCGGCGGCCCGGCCGACGAGCTGCCCCTGGCGGGCGCGGACGCGGTCGAGGTGCGCTGGCTGCACCGCGACGGGCGCCCGTACGGCGCGCCGCTGGTCGAGGCGGTCCGGGCGCTGGAGTTCCCGCCCGGCCGGGTGCACGCGTTCGTGCACGGTGAGGCCGGTGCGGTGAAGGAGCTGCGGCGGCTGCTGCGCGTGGAGCGCGGCGTGCCGCGGGGTGACCTGTCCATCTCCGGCTACTGGCGGCGCGGCATGGACGACGAGGGCTGGCGGTCCACCAAGCCGGCCTGGAACGCCGAGGTCGAGGCCGAGGAGGCCACCGCCGCCGCCTGACCCGGTACGGGGTGGGCGTTTCGTCCCACCCCGGCGTCCGCTCCGCCCAGGATGGGGCCATGGCGGAAGACGTGGGGGAGCGGGCCGGGACGCAGCCGGCCGACCGGGTGGTGCTCGGGCTCGGCGTGGCCGGCGTGCTGGCCGTGGTGGCCTGGGGCGTGTTCGCGCGTGGTTCCCTGGCGTCGTTCGGTGCGGCCGGGCTGAGCTGGACGATCGGCACGTTCGGCTGGTTCTTCGTGGTCGCGGCGGACGCGTTCCTGGTGCTGGCGGTCGTCGTGGCCGCCTCCCGGTTCGGCCGGATCCGGCTCGGCGCCGACGACGACGAGCCGGAGTTCGACACGCTGGCCTGGGTCGCCATGATGTTCAGCGCCGGCATGGGCATCGGCCTGGTGTTCTTCGCCGTCGCCGAGCCGATCCAGCACTACGCGACGCCGCCTCCCGCCTCCGGCGTCGCGCCGCAGACCGGCGCCGCCGCCGCGACGGCCATGCAGTACACGCTCTTCCACTGGACGCTGCACCCGTGGGGCATCTACGCGATCGCGGCGCTGGCCCTGGCGTACTCGGCCTTCCGCAAGGGGCGGGGCAACCGCATCTCGTCCGCGTTCGCGCCGCTGCTCGGCGCCCGGGCCGACGGCCCGCTCGGTCGCGCGATCGACCTGCTCGCCGTCTTCGCCACCGTGTTCGGCTCCGCGACCAGTCTGGGGCTGGGCGCGCTCCAGGTGGCGGCCGGCCTGGACGTGGTGGCCGGCGTGCCGGACGGCCGGGCCGTCGAGCTGACGATCATCGGCGCCCTCACGCTCGCCTTCGTCGTGTCCGCCTTCTCCGGCCTGCACCGGGGCGTCAAGTGGCTGTCCACCACGAACGTGCTGATCGCCGTCGTGCTGATGCTGTTCGTGTTCGTCGTCGGTCCGACCGTCTACACGCTGGAGGTGCTGCCGGCCTCGGTCGGCGACTACCTGAGCGGCCTGGTGCGCATGTCGACGCGTACCGGCGCGTTCTCCGATCCGGCCTGGCTGGGCTCGTGGACGATCTTCTACTGGGCGTGGTGGATCTCCTGGGCGCCGTTCGTGGGCACGTTCATCGCCCGCATCTCGCGCGGCCGCACGGTCCGTCAGTTCCTGATCGGGGTGCTGCTGATACCCAGCGGCGCGAGCACCGTCTGGTTCGCGGTGATGGGCGGGACCGCCCTGCGTACGCAGACCACCGGCACCCGCGATCTGGTGGCGGACGTGGACGCCGGGTCCGAGCAGGCGCTGTTCGGGCTGCTCGACGCGCTGCCGCTGGCCACGCTGACGAGCGTGCTCGCCATGGTGCTGATCGGTCTCTACTTCGTCACCAGCGCGGACTCGGCGTCGCTGGTGCTCGGCTCGCTCAGCTCGCGCGGCTCGCTGCGGCCACATCGCGCGGTGGTGGTGCTCTGGGGCGTGCTGATCGGCGCGGTCGCAGCGGCGTTGCTGCTGGCCGGAGGGCTGGCCGCGCTGCAACAGGCGACCATCCTGGTCGCGCTGCCGTTCGTCGTGGTGATGCTGGGCCTGGCCGTCGCGGTGCTCCGGGAGATGGCCGCCGATCCGATGCTGCGCGCCGGGCCCCGGCCCCGCCGCTCCGGCCTGGCCGCCGCGGTGAACGCGGCCCGGTCGTACGAGGAGGAGGAGCCGGCCCCCGTCACGCGCTGGTTCCATCGCCGTCGGCCTTGAGTGGGGGTACCTCGTTTTGTAGTAGTGATGCTACATTCCGAGGCATGACTGCGGTCGAACTTCCCGGGGCCGTCGCGTCCCCCCGACCGCCCGACGAGGATCTCGTCCTCGACGTGCGGGATCTGCGTATGCGCTACGGCGCCGTCGACGTGCTGCACGGCGTCGACCTGACCGCCCGGCGGGGCGAGGTGGTGGCGCTGCTCGGGCCCAACGGCGCCGGCAAGACCACCACCATCGAGATCCTCGAAGGCTTCCGGCTGCCCTCGGCCGGCACGGTGCGCGTGCTCGGCACCGACCCGGCCCGGGGCGACGAGCGGTGGCGCGCACGGCTCGGCGTGGTGCTCCAGTCCTGGCGCGACCACGGCAAGTGGCGGGTGCGGGAACTGCTCGCCCACCTCGGCGACTTCTACGCGCCGTACGCCACCGACCGGATCCCGCGCCCGTGGCCGGTCGACGAGCTGCTGGAGACGGTGGGCCTCAGCGCGCACGCCGGCAGCCGGGTGTCCCGGCTCTCCGGTGGTCAGCGCCGCCGGCTCGACGTCGCCGTCGGCATCGTCGGCCGCCCGGAACTGCTGTTCCTGGACGAGCCCACCGTCGGCTTCGACCCGGCCGCCCGGCGCGAGTTCCACGAGCTGGTGCACCGCCTGGCCGACCTGGACGAGACCACCATCGTGCTGACCACGCACGACCTGGCCGAGGCGGAGAAGCTGGCCGACCGCATCCTCATCCTGGCCGGCGGCCGGATCATCGCCGAGGGGTCGCCCGACCAGCTCGCCCGGCGCGTCGCGGGGGACGCCGAGGTGCGCTGGACCCGCGACGGCGAGCGGTACGTGCACGCCACCCCCGACGCCACCGCGTTCCTGCGCGACCTGCTCCGCGAGCACGGCGACCGGATACGCGAGCTGGAGGTGCGCCGGGCCAGCCTGGAGGACGCGTACCTGGCGCTGGTGCACGAGGAGGAGACCGGCATCCGTTCCGGCCGGGCCGAGCGGGTGTGGCAGCAGGAGGCGAACCGATGAACCCGACCACCAACGCGCTCCGGGCCGGGCTGCGGCGCGGCGCTATCGAGCTGCGCGCGACGTTCACAAACGGCCAGGACCTCTGGACCTACTTCTTCCCCACGGTGGTGCTGCTGATCGCCGTGTTCTGGATGCGCGGCTCGACGGTCCCCGGCACCGACTTCTCCCTCGGCGCCCGTACGCTGCCCAGCGCGCTCGGCATGGGCCTGCTCTTCGGCGGCCTGCTCGGGCTGGCCAACCAGCTCGTCATCGACCGGGAGGACGGCACGCTGCTGCGCGCCAAGGCCATCCCGGACGGCATGCTCGGCTACCTGGTCGGCAAGATCGTGCTGGTCTCGGCGGTCGCGTTGATCGGCGTGGTCATCCAGCTCACGCCCGGGCTGTTCTTCCTCGACGGGCTGCGGCTCGGCGACCCCGGCGCCTGGCTGACGCTGGCCTGGGTGGTGCCGCTCGGGCTGGTGGCGACGCTGCCGCTGGGCGCGGTGATCGGCTCGCTGGTGGAGAACCCGCGCAACATGGGCCTGGTGGTGATGCCGATCTTCGGTCTCATCGCGCTGTCCGGCATCTTCTACCCGATCAACGGCCTGCCCGGCTGGCTCCAGGGCGTCGCCCAGGTCTTCCCGCTCTACTGGCTAGGCTTGGGCATGCGCTCGGCGCTGCTCCCCGGCGACCTCGCCGCTGTCGAACTCGGCGGCTCCTGGCGGCACCTGGAGACGGTCGGCGTGCTCGGCGCCTGGGCGGTGCTCGGGCTCGTGCTGGCCCCGGTGGTGCTGCGCCGGATGGCCCGCCGGGAGTCCGGCTCACGGGTCGCGGCCCGGCGGGAGCGGGCCATGCAGCGGGTCGGATGAGAGGGCGTCGATGAGCGAGACCGTGCACAACCGCATCGCGGTGCTGCGCGCCGAACGGGGCATCTCCCGCCGGCAACTGGCCGACGCGCTCGGTGTGCACTACCAGACCGTCGGTTACCTGGAACGCGGCGAGTTCCGGCCCAGCCTGCACCTGGCGCTGCGCATCGCCGCGTACTTCGAGGTGCCGGTCGAGGTGGTCTTCTCCATCGAGCCGTTCCCGCGTATCGGCGACCCCGCGGCGGCCCGCTCGGCCTGAGCCGGGGGGACGGGCGTGGCCGGCCACACGCCCGTCCCCCCGGCCGCCGGAACGTCGGTCGGGCAGGGCAGGATGTACGCCGAGGGGGTGGCGGTCATGGCGGGGCGGATCCGGGACGAGGACATCGCGCTGGTCCGCGAGCGCACCGCCATCGCGGACGTCATCTCCGAGGTGGTGACGCTCAAGTCGGCGGGCGGCGGCAACCTCAAGGGGCTCTGCCCGTTCCACGACGAGAAGAGCCCGTCGTTCAACGTCTCGCCCGCCCGCAACGTGTTCTACTGCTTCGGCTGCGGGGTCGGCGGCGACGCGATCAAGTTCCTGATGGACGCCGAGCACCTCAGCTTCGTCGAGTCCGTCGAGCGGCTGGCGGCCCGCGCCGGCATCCAGTTGCGCTACGTCGAGGACGACAGGTCCGCGCCGCGTCCCCGCCCGCAGCAGGGGCAGCGGCAGCGGCTGGTGGCCGCGCACGCCGCCGCCGTCGACTTCTACCGGGCCCAGCTCACCACCGCCGGCGCCCGTCCGGCCCGCGAGTTCCTCGCCGGGCGCGGCTTCGACCGGGCCGCCGCCGAGCGGTACGGCTGCGGCTTCGCCCCCGACGGGTGGGACCTGCTCACCAAGCACCTGCGTCAGCAGGGCTTCACCCACGACGAGCTGGTCACCGCCGGGCTGTCCCGCCCGGCCCGTTCCGGCTCGCTGATCGACCGGTTCCGCCGCCGCCTGATGTGGCCGATCCGGGACATCACCGGCGACGTGATCGGTTTCGGCGCCCGCAAGCTCTTCGACGACGACGACGGCCCGAAATACCTGAACACCCCCGAGACGCCGATCTACAAGAAGTCGCATGTGCTCTACGGCATCGACCAGGCCAAGCGGGAGATCGCCAAGCAGGGCAAGGTGGTGGTGGTCGAGGGCTACACCGACGTGATGGCCTGCCACCTGGCCGACGTGCCGACGGCGGTGGCGACCTGCGGCACCGCGTTCGGCGGCGACCACATCTCGGTGCTGCGCCGGGTGCTGTTCGACAGCGACGAGCGGGCCGGGGAGATCATCTTCACCTTCGACGGCGACGCGGCCGGGCAGAAGGCCGCGCTGCGCGCCTTCGAGGACGACCAGCGCTTCGTCGGGCGTACCTTCATCGCGGTCAGCCCCGACAACATGGACCCGTGCGATCTGCGCCTGGCAAAGGGCGACCTGGCCGTACGCGACCTGGTGGCCCGCCGCGAGCCGCTCGTCGACTTCGCGCTCCGGCACGTGATCAACCGGTTCGACCTGGACACCGTCGACGGCCGGGTCGAGGCCATGCGCCGCGCCGCGCCGCTCGTGGCGAAGATCAAGGACCGGGAGAAGCGCCCGGAGTACGTGCGCAAACTCGCCGGCGACCTCGGCATGGAGATCGAGCCGGTGCAGCGCGCGGTGCTCGCAGCCGCGAACGGGCAACCTGGGCCCGGTACGCCCGCCGCCGGGCGCCCCCGCCCGAACGCGCCCACAGTGGACAGCCCGCGCTCCATGGTGGAGCGGGAGGCGCTGAAGCTGGCGTTGCAGGAGCCGGTCCTGGCCGGCCCGATGTTCGACGCGGTCGAGGCGACCGACTACCAGCACCCGGTGCACCTCGCGGTACGCGCCGCCGTGGCGGCGGCCGGCGGGGCGTCCGGCGCCACCGGCGGCGCGGTCTGGATCGAGCGGGTCCGCGACGCCTGCGACGACCTGGCCGGGCAGGCGCTGATCGGTGAGCTGGCGGTGGAGCCGTTGCGCATCGACGGCGAGCCCGACCCGAGGTACGTCTCGATCACCATGGCTCGGCTCCAGTGGAGTTCGGTCACCGGCCGCATCCGCGACCTGAAGTCGAAGATCCAGCGAGTCAACCCGGTGAGCAACAAGGACGAGTACTTCGCCCTGTTCGGGGAACTGCTCTCGCTGGAACAGCACGCACGGGCCCTGCGCGAGCAGGCCGCCGGAGGTTTGTGATGGGTCTGTTCAACCGCCGGCCGAAACTGCCCTCGGCCGACCGGCCGCCGCTGGCCGCCGACGAGCGGGTGCTCGCCTGGGCCGCCGCCGGCACCGGTGAGGGCGGCAACGACGGCGTGCTGGTCGCCAGCAACCGTGGGCTCTGGCTGCCCGGCCGGGTGGACCGCCTCGGCTGGCACGACATCCTCAAGGCGGTCTGGTCCGGCCGCGAACTCACCGTCACCCCGGCCGAGCCGGTCGCCGAGCGTGACGGCTACCTGGTGGTCGCGGACGGCCTCCCCGAGACGTACCTGCTCGTCGACCCGGGCGACCTGCCGCACCAGGTCCGGGGCCGGGTCACCGGCTCGGTGGCGTACACCTCGCACCACGAGGTGCCCGGCGGCTCCGGGCGGATCGCGGCCCGGCGGGTGCCCGGGGTCGACGGCCTGACCTGGACGGTCCGCTACGACCCGGGGACGCCGACCGACGACCAGGCGGTGACCGACGAGACCGCCCGGCTGGTAGCGGCGGCGCGGGCCGCCACCACCCCCGCCGACGCCTGACACCTACACCTTGAGGACGTCGACGTCGTAGAGCGGGATGGAAGCGTCGCGGGTGGCCAGGGTCAGGTTCTCCGTGATCGCCTGCGCCACCAGCATGCGGTCGAAGGGATCACGGTGATGCGGCGGCAGGCGGCCCGCGGTGATGGCGTGGTCGTGGGTCACCGGTAGTTCACGGAAACCCATGTCGCGTACCCGTTCGGCCAGATCGGGCGGGCCGGAGAGCTTCCCCGCCTGCTGCTTGATGGTGATCTCCCAGAGGCTGACCGGGGAGAGGAAGACATCTGGGTCGTGGCGTAGCCGGTCGAGGAACTCGACACCGAGGGTGGCGTCGCCGGTGATGGCCCAGAGCGCGACGTGGGTGTCCAGCAGCAGGGTCATGCGCCGATTCCGAAGTCGGCGGCGATCTCGGCGTTGGTCTGTGGCGAGTCCCAGTCACCGGAGAGGTCCACCTGCCCGGCGAGGGAGCCGACCGCCGTGCGGTTGGCGCGGCGCACGAGCGGCACGACCTTCGCCACGGGGGTGCCCGCCCGGTCGATGATGATCTCTTCGCCGCGTTCCACCCGTTCGATGATGCGCGACAGGTGGGTCTTGGCGTCATGCATGTTGTAGTGCACAGCCTCAGCCGACATTGCGCGACCTCCTCGGTTAGCTAAGTCCTTAGTTTAGGCACGTGGGCGGGCGCCGTCGAGGAAGAGCGCGACGATCCGGGCGGGTCCGGTCTCGTCGGTGAGGTCGGCGGCGCGGGCCAGGTGCAGGAACGCGTTCATCAGGAACTCCGGTTCGCCGGTGACGACGCCCTCGGCCCGGGCGTCGGCGAAGAACCGGGTCACCGGCGCCAGCATCAGGGCGACGTAGAGGCCCGAGACTTGCTCGCTGGTCGCGGCGGAGACGAGCGGCAGCGTGTCGTAGATGCGCTGCTCGAACGTGACGGCGTCGCCGTGCTGACCGGCGGCGACGGTGGCGAGCGCGTGCAGCCGGTGCGGCACGTCGCCGGGGCCGGCCAGCGCCGCCGAGATCCGGGCGCCGACGTCCCGGATGTACCGCTCCGCCACCGCGATGTAGAGATCCTCTTTGCCGCCCGGGAAGTGGTGGTAGATGGACGGCTTCTGGATGCCGACGCTGCGGCCCACGCCGACCAGGGAGATGCCCTGGTAGCCGGTCGCGGCGAGCTGCTCGGCGAAGGCGTCCATGATCTGGGTGCGGGTGTCGGCTGGGCTCATCGGTTCTTCCTCGCGTGGTGGAGGGCGAGGGCGCAGGCCGCGGTCCCGGCGACGGCGAGGGTGACGATCGCCGTCACGCCGATCGGGGCCGCGGTGAGCGCCGCGTCGCCGCCGAGCTGGCGGGCGGTGTCGACGATATAGGTGAGCGGGTTGACCACGGCTATCACCCGCATCCAGCCGGCGAGTTCGTCGACCGGCGCGAACACGCCGGTGAAGAACGACAGGCCGAACACGGCGAGCGTGACCAGGTTGGTGGCCGACGCCGAGCCCGACCGGAGCGCGAGTGCCATGCTCAGCAGCGCGACACCGAGGCCCAGGGCCAGCATCAGCAGCAGCATCCCGGCGACGCCGGACCAACTCGCCGGCCGGTAGCCGATCGCGGTGGCACCGGCCACTGTCACCGCCATCTGGAGGACGACGGCGATCAGCGCGGCGACGGCCGGGCCGACGAGGAACGGTGTCGTGGTGCCGTGGGCGAGCCGGAGGCGGTCGAGGTATCCGCTGGTGAGGTCGCCCAGCACCAGCGTGCCGGCCGCACCCGCGCCGGTGGCGACGCCGGTGAGCAGGATCAGCGGCAGCAGGAACGCGATGAAGCTCGTCCCGTCCAGGTAGGTGCTGCCGACGGCGTCGAGCTGCCCGGCGTAGACGAGCAGGAAGAACAGCGACTGGGCGACCGGGGCGACCAGCAGCGCGGGCGTACGGAGCACGGCACGCGTGGAACGTCCGATCGCCGCGAGGACGACAGGTGCCGGGGAGCGGCGGGGTGGGGTGACGGCGAGCGGGAGCACGGATCGGGGCCTTTCGGGGTGCGGCGGGGTCACGCCTCAGCGGGCGGCGAGGGCGACGAAGACGTCGTCGAGGGAGGGCTCGGCGAGGTGCAGCCGGGTGATGTCGGCGGCGGCGTGGCCGGCCTCGACCAGGGCCTTCGCCAGGGCGCGCGGGTCGTCGGGAACGCTGAGGCGTACCCGGTCCGGGCGGTCGGGGTCGGCGCGGAACCCGGCCTCGGACGCGGCGGCGAAGGCGGCAGCGGCGGCAGCGCCGGACAGGTCGAGCGTGAGCGTACGGGCGCCGACGCGCTGCTTCAGCGACGCCGGTGGGCCCTGGGCGACCACCCGGCCGTCCCGGAGCACCGCGATCTCGGTGGCGAGTACGTCCGCCTCGTGCAGATCCTGGGTCGAGATGAGCAGCGACGTGCCGGCCTGGTTGAGGCGGGTCAGTTCGGTCCAGAAGTCGATGCGCGCGAGCGGGTCCAGGCCGGTGGTCGGCTCGTCCAGGATCACCACGGCGGGCTCGGTGACGAGCGCCACGGCCAGGTCGAGCTTGCGGCGGGTGCCGCCGGAGAGCGTGGCGACCCGGGCCGCGCGGTGCTCGCCCAGGCCGAACAGGTCGACCAGTTCCCGCGTACGGCGGGCCCGCTCACGGCGGCCGAGCCCGAGCGCCACGCCGTGGAAGTCGAGCACCTCGGTGGGGGTGGCCAGCGGGTCCAGGGCGTTCGACTGCGGCGCGAGGCCGATCAGGCGCCGAGCGTCCCGCGCCTGCGTGACGGTGTCGAAGCCGCCGACGCGTACCGAGCCGGATGTCGGGGTGCGCAGCGTCGCGATGATCTCCAGCAGCGTCGACTTGCCCGCGCCGTTGTGGCCGAGCACGACGAAGCGGCTGCCGGCCGCCACGGTGAGGTCGAGCGCGCGCAGGGCGTCCCGGGTCCCGTAGGTCTTGGTCAGGGCGGAGGCGAGCACGAGCGGGGTCATACCGTCACCCTACCGACCGGTCGGTAGGGGAGTCGAATCCGGTTGTCGGCCCACCCGTCCGCCGTTAGCGTCGCGGCATGTTCGCCACCGAGCGCGTCCGGCTTCGCCCGCCCACCCCCGACGACGCGCCGGACCTGTTCCGTCTGCACAGCGATCCGGAACTGCGCCTGATCACCGACGACGAGCCGTTCCTGCCGTACCACGTCGGTCAGGTCCGGGCCCGGCTGGAGAAGGCCGCCGCCGAGCAGCCGACAGCCGGCGCCCCGGTGACACTGCTGGCCGAGACCGTCGCCGACGGGACGTTCCTCGGCACTGGCGTGCTGTGGGGGATCGACACGTTCAGCAGGCTCGCCCACCTCGGCATCACGCTGCTCCCCGAGGCGCGCGGCCAGGGATACGGGACCGAGGTGATCCGGCTGCTCTGCCGGTACGGCTTCCGCAACCGCAACCTGCGCCGGCTGGAGATCGAGACGCTCGCCGCCAACACGGCGATGCGGCGTACCGCCGAGAGATGCGGTTTCGTCCACGAGGGCACCCAGCGGGAGCGCGGGTACGACGGCGACGGCTTCGGAGACATGGTGATCTACGGCCTGCTGCGGCGCGACTGGACGCCGTGAGCAGGCGCGGTCCCGCCCCGGCGCGGTCGAGGCGGCGCGGTCCCGCGCTCAGCCGGTGCGGTAGAACCGCTGCGCGCCCGGATGCAACGGGATCGGGCGGGTCGCCGCGGCGCTGGACCGGTTGAAGTTCGCCGCCTCCGGGTGCACCTGGATCAACTCGCCCTGCCAGGTGAACAGCACCCGGGTCAGGTCGTACGCCAGTTGGTCCGGCATGTCCGCCCCCACCAGGATCACGTTCGCCACCGTGATGGTCGGCGTCGGCTCGGGTGTCCCGTACACCTCCTTCGGCAGCGTCGCCGTGGTGTAGACGGCGCCGAAGCGGGCGCTCAACGGCTCGATCAGCTCGTCGATCGGCAGCAGCCGGAACGTGCCCGGTGCGGACGAGAGCAGATCCTTGACACCGGGGGTGGGCAGACCGCCGGAGAAGAACATGGCGTCCAGGCCCTTGGCCCGCATCCGCTTGACCGTCTCCGGCAGCGACAGGTTGAACCGCTGGATGTCCCGGTTCGGGTCGATGCCACCGGCGGTGAGCAGGCGCCCGGCGATGATGTCGGTGCCGGACTTCGGCGAACCGGTGGAGATGCGTTTGCCGCGCAGGTCGGCGAAGCTGCGGATCTTGCCGTCGGCGCGGACGATCACGTGCGTGTAGTTGCTGTAGACCCGGGCCAGCGCCCGTACCGGCTGCGGCTGCTTGTCGAACGCCCCGCGCCCGTCGACCGCGTCCGCCGCCGTGTCGGCCAGGCTGAACGCGATCTCCATGTCGCCGCTCGCCACCCGGGTGATGTTCTCCACCGACGCGCCGGTCGGCTCGGCCCGCGCCTCGTACCCGGGCAGGTGACGGGTGATCAGGTCGGCGTACCCGCCGCCGAGCTGGTAGTAGACGCCTGTGGTGTTGCCGGTGGCCAGGAAGATCCGCCCGCCGTGCCACGCCTCCGGCGCGGAGTCCTCGGCCGCGCACCCGGCCACCAGCACCGCCGACATCAGCGCGGCGGTCAGCCGCAGCGCGCGGCCGGTCACCGGCGGACCGCCGGTTCCAGCGCCTCCGCCACCCGCTGCACCAGAGTCGCCGTCTCGTAGCCGATCTGGCCCAGGTCGCAGCCGGGCGCGGCCAGCACGCCGAGCAGCGCCCGCTCACCCACCGCCATCACCAGCATCACCCCGCCGTCCATGTCCACGATCTGCTGGCGTACCCGGCCCGCGGACATCAGCCGGGCCGCGCCCACGGTCAGGCTCGCCAGCCCGCTGATCACCGCCGCGAGCTGGTCGACCTGGTCGGGGGAGAGGTCCGGCGAGGACGCCAGCCGCAACCCGTCCTCGGAGACCGCGAGCGCGTGCGAGACGTCCGGCACCTGCTCGGCGAAGTTCGCCAGCAGCCAGTCCAGTCCGGTGGTGGACGGTGAGGTCATGGTCTTCTCCCGTTGGGTGTGGTGTTCGGGGCACGGCGGGTCGCGCTGGCCACCCCCTCGGCGAGGGCGGACAGCCGGGCACGTACCACTTCGGGGTCGAGCAGGTCGGTGGCCGGCGGCGGCGCGGTGGTGTCCGGCATCGGCTCGGGCAGGTGGCCGCCCACCTGCCGCCGGGGCAGCCCGGCGGCGGTGGTCGGGACGGGCGTCGGCGGCACGCTCACCGGCCGGATCCGCGCCGCGCTCGGCGCCAGCAGCGCGCCACCGGGCGTGCGGACGGCGGCGACGCCGCGCACCGGGCCGACGGTCGTGGCGCTGGTGACGAGGCTGCGGCCGGCGGCCGGCCCGGACTTGAACCAGGCCGCGGCGCGCTGTCGCCGCTCGGCCGTCGGCCGGGAGGCCACCGACTCGACCCGGGTCAGGACCGATTCCGGTACGTCGACCTGCGCCACAGTGCCGGTACCGGGGTTGTGCAACTGCACCCGGATCCCGTGCCGGGCCGCCAGGTGGGCCACCACGTGCAGGCCCATGCTGCCCGCCGCCGCGCTGGACAGCGTGGCGGGCGCGGCGAGCCGTTCGTTGATCTCGGCCAGCCGGCTCTCGCTGATGCCGATGCCCTGGTCGTGCACGCGCAGCACCAGCCCGTCGACGGTGCGCCGGCCGTCCACCAGCACCCGGGCCTCCGGCGGCGAGTAGACGGTGGCGTTCTCCAGCAGCTCGGCCAGCAGGTGCACCAGGTTGCCGGCCGCCGTGCCGTGCACCGCCGCGGTCGGCACGTCGATCTCCACCCGCGGGTAGTCCTCGATCTCGGAGGCCGCCGCCCGTACCACGTCGTCCAGCAGCAACGCGCCCTCGTGCCCGCGTCCGGGCTCGCCGCCGGCGAGCACCAGTAGGTTCTCGCCGTTGCGGCGCAACCGGGCGGCGAGGTGGTCCAGCGCGAACAGCCGGGCAAGCGCGTCCGGGTCGGTCTCCTCGCGCTCGAAGTCGTCGAGCAGCCGTAGCTGCCGGGTGATGAGCGTCCGGATGCGCCGGGCCAGGGCCTCCGCCATCCGGGTCACGTCCAGCCGCAACTCGGCCTGCTGCCCGGCCAGCCGCAACGCGGCCCGGTTCACCGTGTCGAACGCCTCGGCGACCTGCGCCACCTCGTCCCGGCCCCGTCTGATCCCGTCGGTCATCCGGGTCGCCGGGCCCTCCGCCGGGGTCCGCTCGCCCGCCGCGATCGCGGTGATCCGTTCCGGCAACTCCCGGTTCGCCATGGTCAGCGCGGCCACCCGCAGCCGGCGCAACCGGCGGCTCGTACGGACCGCCAGCAACACGGCGGTGACGAGCGAGCCGAGTGCGACGGTGCTCGTCGCGCCGGCGGTCAGCACCGCACGCAACCGGGCCGCCCCGGCCAGGTCCGCCGCGTCCCGGTCCAGCCCGTCGGTCAGATCCCGGCCGAGCAGGTTGTACCGCCGGATCGCGCCGCTCTGCGCCACGTACCAGGCGTCGCCGTCGGTCTTCACCGTGCCCGGCGCGCCGTCGGAGTCGAGCACGGCGTCACGTATCCGGCGGGCAGTGGTCACGTCGGTGCCGTCGACCAGGCGGTACCAGGCCCTGCTCGCCGGGGCGGAGGCGATCCGCAGGAACTCGGCCTGCCGCTGTTCCCGGGCACCCCGCAGCCGGCCCAGCCGGGCCAGTTCGCCACTCTGCAGTCCACCCCGGACGAACACCGCCCGCAGCAGGTCGCGCTCCAGCGCGGACAGGTGCTCCTGGGCGGCCACCGCTGCGACCTCCCGCGCCTGGTTGGCCAGCTCGGCGTCGCGGAGCTGGCTGGGCAGCGCGTCCGCGACCGCGAGCAGCGACTCCACGAGCGACACGTACGCCGGGTCGCCGCGCTCACCGGCCAGCGCCAGGTCCCGGGTGGGTGCGAGCTGCGCCAGGCGCCCGCCCACGTCGTCGAGCACCCCGCCCAGATCCGGGGCGGCCCGGCGCGCGTCACCCTGCGCCGAGCGGTAGCGCTCCACCGCCGTGTCCACCCGCCGGCGCTGCGCGTCCACGAGCGGGCGGCCGGACGTACCGCCGCGCTGGCGCAACGCGGCCGTCTCGGCCAGTTCGCGTTCCAGCTCGTGCACCAGCCGTACGGTCGCGGTGGCGGTGCCGGCCAGCACGCGTGCCCGGTCGGCGTCGGCGGACGCGTCGAGCGCGGCGCCGGTCTGCGCCGCCCCCAGCACGACCAGGCCGGCGGTGGCCACCAGGATCGGGGCCAGCAGTTGGACGCGGACCGAGCGGAGGCGTCCGGTGCGGTCCGCGGAGCGGTGATGCCGGCGTACGCGAGCCGGGTGGGGCAGCGGCACGGGGGTCTCCGGGTCGGGTCGGTGGGCCGGGCCCGGACGCACGTCCGGGCCCGGCCCGTTCAGGTCAGCTCGCGCCGAGGTCGCTCAGCGCCCGCTCCGCGCCACGGTGCAGCGGCACCGGGTCGGTCTTGCGGGCGTTGCCCAGCTCGATGCCCTTCGCCGCCGGGTTCGCCTGGGCCAGGGCGTCCTTCTTGTCAAAGACCGTCCGGGTGATCGCGCAGGCCACGTCGGCGTCCAGGTCGTCCCGCACCAGCAGCACGTTCGGCACCACGATGGTGGGCACGTCGGCCGGGGTCCGGTAGATGTCCTTGCCGATGGTGCCCGCCTGGTACGCCGGGTTCAGCTCGGCCATCTTCGGCAGCAGCGGGCTGATGTCGACGAACTTCACCTTGTCGCCGGACGTGGTGAACAGGTCGGTGACGCCGCCGGTCGGCACGCCGCCGGACCAGAAGAAGCCGTCGATGCTGCCGTCCTTCATGCCGTCGACGGTCTTGGTGAGGTCCAGCCGCTGCGCCTGGATGTCCTTGGCCGGGTCCAGCCCGGCGGCGGTGAGCAGCCGGTTGGCGATGACCTCGGTACCGGACTTCGGCGAGCCGGTGGAGATCTTCTTGCCCTTCATGTCGGCCACCGACGTGATCCCCGCGTCGGCGCGGACCACCACCTGCGTGTAGTTGTCGTAGATCCGGGCCAGCGCCTTCACCGGCTGCGGCGCGCTGAAGCTCCCCTTGCCCTGCACCGCGTTGACAGCGGTGTCGAACAGCGAGAACGCCACGTCGTACTGGCCGGCGACGAGCTGCTCGACGTTCTGCACCGAGGCGCCGGTCTCGGCGGCCGTCCCGGTGAGCTTCCCGTCGGTGGTCTTGCTCAGCTCACCGGCGAGCGCGTTGCCGACCACGTAGTAGACGCCGGTGGCGTTTCCGGTGGCGATGCCGACCCGGGTGTCCTTGGTGACCTTGCAGCTGACCTCGCGGGCGGCGTCGTCCTTCGCCGCGCCGTCCTGACGGCCTCCGCAGCCGGCGGCACCGGCGGCGACCAGGACCAGTGCCCCGACACCCGCCACTATCCTCGCGTCGATCCGTCCCACTCTCTCTCCTCCCCAAGGTCCACGGATTCTTCAGCCGCCGGGCGGCCGGGGTGTCCGGCGGCGCCACGTCGGACGTACACGCCCGCGACCGCGAGCGCGGCGAGTGCCGCGCCGATCGCCATGGGCAGCGGTTCCAGCCAGAGCAGCACCAGCCCGGCGATCGCGCCGACGATCCGCTCCGGCACGCCGGCTGGGCCCACACCGGGTAGCCAGCCGCCGGCCGCGACCGCCAGCACCGCGACGCCCAGGGCCGACACCAGACCGGCCGTCACGATCCGCCCGGGCCCGCCGATGCCGAGCAGCCCGAGGCCGGTCGGCGTGATGACGAAGGCCAGCGGGATCAGGTACGCCGGCAGCGCGTACCGCAGGGTCTGCCACATGGTCGGCACCAGCCGGCCGCCGGTGACCGCGGCGGCGGCGACAGCGGCGAGCGCGGTCGGCGGCGAGACCTCGGACAGCACCGCGAAGTAGAAGACGAACATGGCCGCCGCCGGCGCTTCGACGCCCAGGTTCAGCAGCGCCGGGCCGATGATCACCCAGCCGATGACGAACGAGGCGGTGACCGGCACGGCGAGGCCGAGCAGGCTGAGCGCGACGGCGGCGAGCACCGCGGTCAGGGCCAGCACCACCGCCGGCTCCGAGCTGACCGCCTGCGCGCCGTCGATCAGCAGCGCGGCGGCCTGCGGCCCGAGGCCGGTCTTCGTGGTGGTGGCGGTGATGATGCCGGCCGCGGCGCAGACGGCGCTCACCGCGAGCACCCCGCGTACGCCGTCGCGCAGCGCCGCCACCAGCCGGGCCGGCGTGAGCCGGTGCCGGCGGTCCAGGAAGGACAGCGCCGCCGCGATCACGGTCGCGATGACGACCGCCCGCATCGCCGACGCGCCGAGCGCCAGCACCACGATGATCACGAGAAGCGAGAGGAAGTGGTAGCCGAAACGGGCCAGCAGCCGCCACGCCGAGCCGGTGTCGATGACCACCGGGCGCACGCCAGAGCGCCGGGCGTCGATCTCGACGGAGAGCAGGATGCCCAGGTAGTAGAGGATCGTCGGCACCGTCGCCCAGCCGAGCACCTGGAGGTAGGACACGCCCAGGTACTCGGCGATGATGAACGCGGCGGCGCCCAGCGTCGGCGGCGACAGGATCGCCCCCACACCGGCGGCGGCGAGCATGCCGCCCGCCCGCTCGGCCGGGTAGCCGGCGCGGCGCAGAATCGGCCAGGTCACCGCACCGATGCTGACGGTGGTGGCGGCGCCGGAGCCGGAGACCGTGCCGAGCAGGAAACCCGAGGCGACTGCGGTACGCCCGGCGGCCGTCCGCGAGCGACGGAACGCGGCGGCGGACAGCTCCACGAAGAACCGGCCCGCGCCGGACAGGTCGAGCACCGCGCCGTAGATGGTGAACAGCACGATGTACGAGGCGGCCACGTCCAGCGGGGTGCCGTAGAAGCCGCTGTCGGAGTTGTAGAACGCGTCCACGAGCTGCCCGAAGTCGAGCCCCGCGTGCGCCACCGGCCAGGACTGCGGCAGCAGGCCGCCGTAGTAGCCGTACCCGAGGAACAGCACGCACACCGCGGGCAGGATCCATCCGGTGGTACGCCGGCACGCCTCCAGCAGCAGGAGCAGCAGTCCGGTGCCGAACGCCACGTCCAGCGGGTCCAGCAGGCCCTGCCGGTCGAGGAAGGCGTCGTACCCGCCGCCACCGGCGCCGATGGTGATCGGCAGCACCGGGTAGAGGCAGACGACGAGCGCCGCGAGGGCCAGCAGCCAGTCCACGGGCGTGGGACCGCGCCGGTCGTCCACGTCGTCCACGTCGCCCGCGTCGGCCTTGGCACGTCGCAGCCGCACCCCCGAGGGGTACGCGAGGAACACCACCGGCAGGACGCCTGCGAGGAAGAAGATGAGGTAGTACTTGCTGCCCTGAGCCAGCGGGAAGAAGACCTGCCAGAGCGTCAGCAGTCCGACCGCGACGGTGACGCCGGTGAAGAGGACCCCGATCGGGCCGGCGAGCACCCGTCCCGGTTTCTCCTCCTCGAACCGGGCGGCCAGTTCACGGGCGTCCCGGGTCTGGTCCGGGCTCTCGCCCTTGTCGCGGGTCTCGTTCTCGCCCTTGTCGCGGGCTTCGTTCTCGTCCGGGGTGTGGTGCGCTGCTCGGCTGTGGTGGTGCGTCTCGCCCGGCCCGTCGTCGGCCCACTCGGGCCCGGGGACGCTTCCGTCGTCCGGCGGCAGCGACACCACCTCGGCGTCCACGTCGGACCCCGGTCGTCCGCCGGACGGCGGCCGGGGTTTGGGGGGAGTCGCGTCGGAGGGGCGAACGGGCGGCACGAGGGGGCACGATACGCGAATAGCGCGCATGTTGGGAACATTGCCGATCATGATTGCAATGAGTGACGGAATGGAGCGTCGCTCATTCGCGCCACACATTTCTTGAAACTGTTTCGCGATGATGGGAGGCCGTCTCTCGTGGCTCTCTCCCGATACCGCTTACAACGATGAAGAATGGGCGTGCCCGTGATGCTTGTCGTCACACAACGTGTCCACTCAGGTGGGTGCGTCTCCCGTGCCGGCTCGCGCGAGCGGCGCCCGTCGCGCCGGGTCGTGCGCGCTCGCGCGCGCCGCGCTCACCCGGTGGGCAAATGGCCCCAGAGCGTGTTCGCCGGCTCGCGTTTCCACGATCATCTCCACTTCCCCGAGGTGGTGGCAGCGAAAAGGCGGATCACGCGTCACTTCAGCGCCCCGGCCTTCGCCGTCCGTGCCCTGCGCTCTCGCTTCCGCGCACGCCGTCGGCCGACCCTCGGTGAGTGGACCGTCATGGGTGCTTCCGGTCCCGTTTGACACTCATGACGTTCCACTCGTCGTGACGGTCGTCGAGATGGTGGCGATTGGTGGTCGCGGCGGAGCGGCGGCTCGCCAGGATTTCGGGCGGGGGAGTGGCGGGGTGCCGGTGGGAGCGCTGCCCCCGCCACCTTTGCTCTGCACCCATCGGCGCACATGGTTACGGAGCGTGTCTGCCGCGCGCATGGCTGCGGAGCAAAGGCGGCGAGCGGGGTGAAGGTACCGACGGGAGAGGCGGCGGCAGGGTGCGAGCAGTGGGGCGCGAGTGGCTGGTTTGCGGGTGCGGTGGTTATCGCTGCCCTCGTCAGGGCATGTCGTGCGGGACGACATGACGACGAGGAGGTGCCATGGCCGCCCGCGACGACGCCCACGACGTCCACGAGGACACCCGCGACGGGCGTGAGGACGCCCCCGCCATGCGTGACGACGCCCGCGCCGGGCACGACCGGCCCGACGGGCGGAAGCATGCCGGACCGGTGGGCCCGGACGACGGGCCGGACAGCCCGGCCGACCTGTCGGCGACGGGCTGGATGGCGACCCTCAAGCGGACCGTGCGGGAGTTCCAGGACGACAGCCTGACCGACTGGGCCGCCGCGCTCACCTACTACGGCGTGCTCTCCATCTTCCCGGGCGTCCTGGTGCTGATCTCGGTGCTCGGCCTGCTCGGCGACCGGGCCACCGAGGGGGTGCGGGACACCGTCGGGCAGGCGGTGCCGGAGGAGAACATCCGCCGCATCATCGAGAGCGCCATCGACCAGGCGGGCCAGTCGGGCGGGCTGGCGAGCATCGCGGCGATCGTCGGTCTGGTGGCGGCGTTCTGGTCGGCGTCCGGCTACGTCGCCGCGTTCATGCGCGCCTCGAACAGCATCTACGACGTGCCGGAGGGGCGGCCGATCTGGAAGACGCTGCCGGTACGCCTCGGCGTGACCGCGGTGATCGGCGTGATGCTTCTGATCAGCGCCGTGATCGTGGTGTTCACCGGCGGGCTGGCCGAGCAGGCCGGGAACGCGATCGGGCTGGGCGAGACCGCCGTGACGGTGTGGAACATCGCCAAGTGGCCGGTGCTGCTGGTGCTGGTGAGCCTGATGTTCGCGATCCTCTACTGGGCCTCGCCGAACGCCCGGCACGGCGGCTTCCGCTGGGTCAGCCCCGGCGGCGTGCTCGCGGTGGTGCTCTGGCTGGTGGTGTCGGGCCTGTTCGCGCTCTACGTCAGCAACTTCGGCTCGTACAACAAGACGTACGGCGCGGTGGCCGGCGTGATCATCTTCCTGGTGTGGTTGTGGCTGAGCAACGTCGCGATCCTGCTGGGTGCGGAGTTCGACGCCGAGTTGGAGCGCAGTCGCGCGATCGCGGCGGGGCACCCGGCCGACGAGGAGCCCTACGTGGAGCTGCGCGACGACCGCAAGCTGCGCAAGAAGGGCCGCGCGCCCTCCCGCTGACCCGAGATCGCGACGCCCCGCCCGGAAGTCACACGGGCGGGGCGTCGCGTTTTCATGATCCGGAACTCGCTTTTGCTCGTATAGACAAAAGTTTGCATCAGACGTGCTGAAGCTATGGACATGCGGCCCGGAAGGCTCCTACTGTGTCGGACACAACACACAACGCCGTCGTCGATGTGACGGACTTCCGATGCGGAGGTGACTGCCGGTGCGGACGGTCGACCCCCTGCACGTACGGCTTCTGCGACTGCTCCGGGACGAGGGCGCGGTGTCTCGCGCCGAACTCGGCGACCGCCTCCAGATGCCCCGTCCGCGCCTGCTCGCCGAGCTGGAACGGCTGGTCTCCCTCGGATACGTGGCCGAGGCCGGGCTGGCCGCCTCGCGGGGCGGGCGCCGTTCCACGCTCGTCGAGCTGAGCCCGCACCTGCGCTTCGCCGCCGTCGACCTGGGCGCCAGCTCGATCGACGTGGAGGTGGTGAACGGCCGGCTGGAGACGGTGGCCGCCTACACCGAGGCCGCCGACATCCGCTCCGGCCCCAAGGTGACGCTCCAGCGGGTGAACGAACTGCTGCACAAGGCCGAGGTGGACGGCGCGTACGAGCGGCTCGACGCGGTGGGCATCGGCGTACCGGGGCCGGTCAGCTTCCGCGACGGCGTGCCGGTCTCCCCGCCGATCATGCCCGGCTGGGACCGGTTCCCGGTCCGCGAACTGCTCACCCGTGAGCACGGCTGCCCGGCGGTGGTCGACAACGACGTCAACATCATGGCGATCGGCGAGCGGCACGGCGGCGTGGCCCACTCGGTCGACGACTTCCTGTTCATCAAGATCGGCACCGGCATCGGCTGCGGCATCTACCTGCACGGCGAGGTCTACCGGGGCACCGACGGCTGCGCCGGGGACATCGGCCACATCCAGGTCGACCCGAACGGTCCGATGTGTTCCTGCGGCAACCTCGGCTGCCTGGAGGCGGTGTTCAGCGGCGCGGCGCTGGCCCGGGAGGCGACCGTGGCGGCCCGCACCGAGGTGTCGCCGGCGCTGGCCGAACGGCTGGCCGCCCGGGGCGTGGTGACCGCGCTGGACGTGGCGCAGGGGGCGATCGAGGGGGACGTCACCTGCATCCAGCTCATCCGCGACGGCGGCCGGCGGGTCGGCAGCGTACTGGCCGGGCTGGTCAGCTTCACCAACCCCTCGATGATCGTCATCGGTGGCGGCCTCGCCCAGCTCGGGCACATCCTGCTGGCCGAGATCCGCAGCGTGGTCTACCGCCGTTCGCTGCCGCTGGCCACCGGCAACCTGCCGGTCGTCCTGTCCGAGCTGGGCCCGCGCGCCGGCGTCGCCGGCGCGGCCGTGCTGGCGAGTGACCTCGCATTCGGGGAGGCAGCATGACCGGGAAGCCACTGGTCGAGGCGCCCGCCGACGCCGTCGCGGGCGAGGTGGTCCTGCGCCTCACCGACGTCGTCAAGACGTTCCCGGGGGTACGCGCGCTCGACGGCGTGCAACTGGAGGTGCGGGCCGGTGAGGTGCACTGCCTGCTCGGGCAGAACGGCGCCGGCAAGTCCACGCTCATCAAGGTGCTGGCCGGGGTGCACCGGCCGGACTCCGGTGAGGTGCTCTGGCGGGGCGAGCCGGCGTCGTTCGCCAACCCGCAGGCCGCCATGCGCGCCGGCATCGCCACCATCTACCAGGAACTCGACCTGGTAGACGACCTGTCGGTGGCGGAGAACGCGTTCCTCGGCCACGAGCCGCGCCGGTTCGGCTTCGTCCGGCGGGGGCACATGGCCCGGCGTACCCGGCAGATCCTGGCCCGGCTCGGCCACCCGGAGATCCCGCCGGGGCGGCTGGTGCGGCACCTGCCCGCCGCCGGCAAGCAGATCGTCAGCATGGCCCGGGCGCTGTCCCACGAGGCCCGGCTGATCATCATGGACGAGCCGAGCGCGGTGCTGGCCCACGACGAGGTGGCGAACCTGTTCCGGACCATCCGGGAACTCACCGCGCAGGGCATCGCGGTCATCTACATCTCGCACCGGCTGGAGGAGATCCGCGAGATCGGCGACCGGGTCACCGTACTCAAGGACGGCCGGACCACGGCGGCGAGCCTGCCGGCCCGCGAGACACCGACCCGCGACCTGGTCGCCCGGATGACCGGGCGGACCATCGAGTACGTCTTCCCGCAGCGCCCGGCCGACCACGGGGGTGGCGCGGAGCTGTTGCGGGTGGACGGGCTGACCCGGCCCGGCGAGTTCGCCGACGTCTCGCTCGGGGTCCGGGCGGGAGAGATCGTCGGCATCGCCGGGCTGGTCGGCTCGGGCCGGTCGGAGCTGCTGGAGACCATCTTCGGCGCGCGCCGGGCGTACGCCGGTACGGTCCGGGTGAACGGCCGGACGCTGCGCCCCGGGAGCGTGGGCGCGGCGGTACGGGCCGGGATGGGTATGGCGCCGGAGGAGCGCAAGAGTCAGGCGCTGCTGCTCGGCGAACCGATCTACCGCAACGTCACGCTCGCCACGTTCAGCCGGTACGCCCGCCTCGGCTTCACCGACACCGGACGGGAACGCGCCGAGGCGGACCGGATCGCCGCGTCGCTGGAGCTGCGGCCCCGGGACGTACGGCGGCCGGTGCGCACGCTGTCCGGCGGCAACCAGCAGAAGGTGGTGGTCGGGCGGTGGCTGCTCGGTGACACCCGGCTGTTGCTGCTCGACGAACCGACGCGGGGCGTGGACGTGGGCGCCCGCGCCGAGCTGTACCAGGTGATCCGCGATCTGGCCGCCCGTGGCGTCGGGGTGCTGCTGGTCTCCAGCGAGGTGCCCGAGGTGCTGGGCCTGGCCGACCGGGTGCTGGTGATGCGGGAGGGCCGGGTGGTCCGGGAGGCCCCGGCCGGCGAACTGGACGAGAACACCGTGCTCGACCTCGTGATGGCGGGGTCCCTCATGGAAGGCGCACCGGCATGAGCGAGCGACAGCGAGCGAATCATCGACACAGCGCCGGAGAGTCTCGTGCCGGCGCCGCGCGAAGCGGGGCGGCGGCATGAGCGAAGCCACTGACACCTCGCTGCCCGCGCAGTCGCCGCCGGTGGAGCGGGCGGAGACCGCGAAGGTCGACGCGCCGGCGCGGCTCTCCTGGTGGCGCGGCGACGGCGGGGAGGGCGCCAAGCGCAACCTCGGCCTGCTCGCCACGCTCGTCGTGCTGGTGGTCATCGGCATCCTGACCCGCCCCGACCTCTACGGCGACCCGAACTGGGTGTGGGGCAACACGCTCACCATCCTCAAGCTCGCCTCGGTGGTCGGCGTGGTCACCGTCGGCATGACCTTCGTGATCATCGGCGGCGGCATCGACCTGTCGGTCGGCGCGATCGTGGCGCTGGCGGGGGTCTGGTGCACCACAGTGGCCACGCAGAGCTACGGCGCGGGCGGCATGATCTTCACCGCGCTCACCGTCGGGCTCGCCGTCGGCGTGGTGAACGGGCTGCTCGTCTCGTACGGGCGGCTGGTGCCGTTCATCGCCACGCTCGCCATGCTCGTCGCCGCGCGAGGGCTGGCGGCGGAGATCTCCGACAAGCAGACCCAGGTGTCGGGCAACACGTTCATCAACGGCATCGCCAGCACGAACGTGCTCGGCATCCCGCTGCTCGTCTACATCCTGGTGGCGGTGGTGGCGGCCGGGTGGGTGCTGCTGAACCGGACCACGTTCGGCCGCCGTACGGTGGCGGTCGGCGGCAACCCGGAGGCGGCCCGGCTCGCCGGCATCAACGTCCGCCGGCACACGGTGCTCCTCTACGCGCTGTCCGGCCTGTGCTGCGGCATCGCCGCGGTCATGCTGACCGCGCAGGCCACCTCCGCGCAGGCGGCGATGGCCAACCTCTACGAGCTGGACGCGATCGCCGCCGCGATCATCGGCGGCACGCTGCTCAGCGGCGGGCGGGGAACGATCATCGGCTCCCTGCTCGGGGTGATCATCTTCTCCACCATCACCAACCTGTTCGCCATCAACAACCTCTCCGCCGAGGCCCAGAACATGGTCAAGGGCGGCATCATCGTCGCCGCCGTCCTGGTCCAGCAGGTGCAGTTCGGCAGCCTCACCCAGTTCCTCGCCCGCAACCGGGCCACCACCACCTGACCCCACGCGCACATCCCGGCTGCCGTCGTACCGACGGTGGTCCGGCCCGCCACACCCGAAACCACCCCACCACCTCATCCCAGGAGGCGTCATGAGAACACCGCGCCATGACCTGTCCCGCCGCCGGCTGCTCTTCGGCGGGGCCGCCGTCTCCGCCGGGGTGCTGCTCGCCGGCTGCACCAGCAACGAGCAGAACCCGACCGAGGCGCAGACCAAGGCGGCCGGTTCCGGCGCCAACACCGAGACGGGCAAGAAGGTGAGCATCGGCTTCTCCGCCCCGGCCGCCGACCACGGCTGGATCGCCGCCATCACCAACAACGCCAAGGCGCAGGCCGGGGCGTACCAGGACGTGGAGCTGAAGTCGGTCGAGGCCGGCGCGGACGCGGCGGCCCAGCGGGCGGCGCTGTCCACGCTGATCTCGCAGAAGCCCGACGTGATCGTGCTGCTGCCGCACGACGGCAAGGAACTCAACGCGTTCGGCCTGGAGGCGATGAAGGCCGGCATCCCCGTGGTGAACCTGGACCGGGCCTTCCCGGACGCGCGGGCCTACCGGCTGCAGATCAAGGGCGACAACTACGGCATGGGGGTGGCCGCCGCCACCTACATCGCCGAGCAGCTCAAGGCCAAGGGCGTGAGCAACCCGGTGATCGGCGAGATCCCCGGCATCGAGTCGCTGGAGCTGACCCAGGAACGGTCGAAGGGGTTCGCCGACACGCTCGCCTCGTACGGGTTCAAGGTCGCCAACCGGCGGCCCGCGGAGTTCACAGTGGACTCCGGGCAACAGGCCGCCACCGGCCTGTTCCAGGCGCTGCCGAAGATCGACGCGGTCTGGAACCACGACGACGACCAGGGCATCGGCGTGCTCGCGGCGGTCAACCAGGCCAACCGCAAGGAATTCATCATGGTCGGCGGCGCCGGCTCCAAGAAGGCCATGGAGGACATCGCCGCCGACAACACCGTCCTCAAGGCCACAGTCACCTACAGCCCGTCGATGGCCTCCTCGGCCATCTCCCTGGCCCGCCTGATCGGCCAGGGCAAGGGCATGTCCGACCTGGTCGAACTCCAGGTACCGAAGGAGATCGTGCTCGCCTCCGAGACGATCACCAAGGAGAACGCGAGCGACTACCTGAAGCTCGGGTTCTGACACACGGGGGGAGACCCACCTTGTCCAGTCACGACAGCATCCTGCGGGTCGGCATGGTCGGCTACGCGTTCATGGGCGCCGCGCACTCCCAGGCGTGGCGCACCGTGAACCGGGTGTTCGACCTGCCGGCGCGGGTGCGGATGACGCTCGTCTGCGGCCGCGACGAGCCGAAGGTGGCCGAGGCCGCCGACCGGCTCGGCTGGGACGGCTACACCACCGACTGGCGGCGGCTCGTCGAGTCCGACGAGATCGACGTGGTCGACATCTGCACGCCGGGGGACAGCCACCGCGAGATCGCACTCGCCGCGCTCGCCGCGGGCAAGCACGTGCTGTGCGAGAAGCCGCTCGCCAACAGCGTCGCCGAGGCCCGCGAGATGACCGAGGCCGCGGCCCGGGCGCGCGAGTCCGGGGTACGCGCGATGTGCGGCTTCAACTACCGGCGGGTGCCGGCTGTCGCCCTGATGCGGCAGCTGGTGGCCGACGGGCGGATCGGCGAGATCCGGCACGTCCGGGCGACCTACCTCCAGGACTGGATCGTCGACCCGCAGTTCCCGCTGGTGTGGCGGTTGCAGAAGGACAGGGCGGGCTCCGGCGCGCTCGGTGACATCGGCGCGCACATCATCGACCTGACCCAGTACGTCACGGGTCAGCTCGTCACCGGGGTCAGCGCGCTGACCGAGACGTTCGTGCGTCAGCGGCCGCTCGTCGCCGGGTCGAGCGGCCTGGCCGCGCAGGCCGACGGCAACGGCAGTGCCATGGGCCCGGTGACTGTTGACGACGCGGCGGTGTTCGTGGCCCGGCTCGACGGGGGAGCGCTGGCCACGTACGAGGCGACCCGGTTCGCCACCGGCCGCAAGAACGCCCTGCGGGTCGAGATCAACGGCTCGCGCGGCAGCGTCGTGTTCGACCTGGAACGCCTCAACGAACTGGAGTTCCTGGACGCCACCCGCCCCACCGCCGAGCAGGGCTTCAGCCGGATCCTGGTGACCGAGCCGGACCACCCGTACCTGGGTGCGTGGTGGCCGCCCGGCCACATCATCGGCTACGAGCACTCCTTCACCCACCAGGCGCGCGACTTCGTCGAGGCGGTCGCCACCGGCGCCGACCCGGCCCCGTCGTTCGCCGACGCGCTTCAGGTCCAGCTCGTGCTCGACGCGGTGACCCGCTCCGCCGAGCGGGCCGCCTGGACGGAGGTGGAGCCCGCCCTGGCCGAAGCTTCCGCCTGATCCGAGGCGGGCCCCTCGGGGTCCGCCCGACACTCACCGGCGCCGGCCGGCGAGGGCCCGCCGTGGTTGCGCCCCGCGGCGGGGACGAGGCCGGCTCCGGGGAGCGTGCCGCCGGTGTCCGCGGCACGACCAGCACGGCCCTCCGGTGCGGCCGGACCGGGATTCCCCGGCCGCACCGGCGGACCGGCCTTACCTGGGGAGGTAGCGCGAATGCGTACGGGTGTGTGGCTGGTGGGTGCGCGCGGCTCGGTCGCCACCACCGCCGTGGTCGGCGGGCTGGCCCTGCGGGCCGGGCTCACCGCGCCGACCGGCTGCGTGACCGAGCTGCCGGACCTGCGCGGGCCCGCCCTGCCGGGCTTCGCCGATCTCGTCTTCGGCGGCCACGACGTGGTCGCCACCCCGCTGACCAAACGCGCCGAGGCGCTCGCCGCCGCCGGGGTGCTGCCCGCCCGGCTGGCCGACGCCGTCGCGCCGGACCTGACCGCTGTCGAGGCGGCGCTACGGCCCGCTCCGGCCGAGGGCGACCAGGGGGAGCGGATCGCCGCAGTGGTGCGCGACCTGACCGGGTTCCGGGCCCGGCACGGGCTGGACCGGGTGGTGGTGGTGAACGTCGCCGCCACCGAGCCGGCGCCCGCCCCGCACCCGGCCCACAACGACCTGGCCACGCTGCGCGACGCGCTGACCGGACCGGCCGACGTGCTGCCGCCCAGTTCCGCGTACGCGTACGCGGCGTTCACCGCCGGCTGCCCGTACGTGGACTTCACCCCGTCGACGGGCGCCCGGCTGCCGGCCCTGGCCGCGCTGGCCGCCGAACGCGGACTGCCGTACGCCGGGCACGACGGCAAGACCGGCGAGACGCTGCTCAAGTCGGTGCTCGCGCCGATGTTCGCGATGCGGCATCTCGCCGTGCGCTCCTGGTCCGGCACGAACCTGCTCGGCGGCGGCGACGGCGCCACGCTCGCCGACCCGGCCGCCAACGCCGCGAAGGTGGGCAGCAAACAGCGGGTGCTCGCCGAGACGCTCGGCTACCTGCCGCAGGGCCACACCCGGATCGAGTACGTCGAGGAACTCGGCGACTTCAAGACCGCCTGGGATCTGGTCACGTTCGCCGGTTTCCTGGGCACCGGCATGCGGATGGAGTTCACCTGGCACGGCTGCGACTCGGCGCTGGCCGCGCCGCTCGTGCTGGACCTGGCCCGGCTCACCGCCGCCGCCCACGCGGCCGGACGCGAGGGCCCGCTGACCGAACTGGCGTTCTTCTTCAAGGATCCGCTCGGCGCGGCCGGTCACGCGCTCGGTGATCAGTGGACGGTGCTGCGGGACTTCGCCGCCGGCCTGCACGCCCGGGTGACGCCGTGACCCGCCTGGCCGACCTGGCCGAGTTGGTGCGGGCGCCCGCCGCGCTCTCCGTACCGGGGGACGTGCTGTCCGGCGCGGCAGCGGCCGGTGCGCTCGGCCCGCGTACACCGGCGCTGGCCGGCGCGTCGGTGCTGCTCTACTGGGCCGGGATGGCCGCCAACGACTGGGCGGACCGGCGGCTGGACGCGGTCGAACGGCCGGAACGCCCGATCCCGTCCGGCCGGGTGCGCCCGTCGGTGGCGCTCGGCGTCGCGTCCGGCCTGACCGCCGCCGGGCTCGCCGTCGCCACCGCCGCAGGGGGGCGTCGCGCGGCGGCCGTCGCGCTGCCGCTCGCGGCCACGATCTGGGGGTACGACCTGCGGGCGAAGAACACCGCCGCCGGCCCGGCGGTGATGGCCGCCTGCCGAGGGCTGGACGTGCTGCTCGGCGCGTCCGGCGGACGGGTGGTCCGGGCGCTGCCGGCCGCGCTCACCGTCGCCGCGCACACCTGGACCGTGACCGCGCTGTCCCGCCGCGAGGTGACCGGCGCGGACCGGCGTCTGCCCGGCCTCACGCTCGCCGGCACCGCGTTGATCGCGCTCACCACCCCGGCCCGGCCCACCGTGTTAAGCGGGGCCCCCTCGTCTACCGGATGCGTTAAGTGAGCGTTTGAGAAGTGGTGGGGTTGGGCGGCGTGTCGTGTTGGAGGTGAGGGAAGGCCCTCGGTAGGTCCGGTGGTGTCGAGCCAACCGTTTCCGTGCCGAGGGCCTTCT
>NZ_JANCLW010000001.1:4851531-5161955 GCF_033433935.1 Micromonospora sp. BRA006-A | reverse complement strand
CGCTGGGTCGTCGAACGCACCTTCGCCTGGATCAGCAAGAAACGCCGCTGCGTCCGCGACTACGAACACCTACCCGCCAGCCACGCCGCCTTCGTCACCTGGGCCATGATCCACGTCATGGTCACCCGCCTGGCCCGCAACACGAAACCGGCCCAGGCAACCAGCACCTGAACCGGCTTCTCAAACGCTCACTAAGAGGGGGCCCTTCCTTCGGCTCGGGGAGCTGGTGCCGGCGGTGCTCGCCGCCGGGTACGCCGTCCGCTACGGCCGGGCGCAGGCCCGGGTGCTCGCCGACCCGTCACCGGCCCGGGTCCGCGCGGCGGTGGGCGCCGGGATCACCGGGCTGCCCGCGTTGCAGGGCGCGCTGACCGCCCGCGCCGGGGCCCGGCTGCTCGGCCTCGCCGTGGCCGGCGCCGCCCCGCTCGGCCGCCGCCTGGCCCGACTGATCTCACCGACATGACCGCCGCACCGGCCACCAGGGCTCCCGCCGGCCCGCTGCCCGGGCCGGGCGCACTGCGCTTCGGGTACGGCACCAACGGCTTCGCCAACCACCGGCTCGGCGACGCGCTCGCGGTGCTCGCCGAACTCGGCTATCAGGGTGTCGCGCTCACCCTGGACCACGACCACCTGGACCCGTTCGCCCCCGGCCTGCCCCGCCGGGTCGCCGCCGTGCGCCGCCGGCTGGACGCGCTCGGGCTCGCGGTGGTGGTCGAGACCGGCGCCCGCTACCTGCTCGACCCGTGGCACAAGCACGCGCCGACGCTGCTGCACGACGACCCGGCCCGGCGGGTGGAGTTCCTGCGCCGGGCCGTCCGGATCGGCGCCGACCTGGGCGCGGAGGCGGTCTCCTTCTGGGCCGGCGTACGCCCACCCGGCGTGCCACCCGGCGTCGCCGCCGACCGCCTCGTAGCGGGCTGCGCGACGGTGTGCGCCGAGGCGGCGGAGGCGGGCGTGCCGCTGGGCTTCGAACCCGAGCCGGGCATGCTCGTCGAGGACATCGCCGGGTGGCGGCGGCTGCGCGCGGCCCTCGGCGCGCCACCAGGCTTCGGCATCACGCTCGACATCGGGCACTGCCGCTGCCTGGAGCCGCTGCCGGTGCCGCAGTGTGTGTCCGAGGTCGCCGCGCACCTGGTCAACGTGCAGATCGACGACATGCGCCGGGGCGTGCACGAGCACCTGGAGTTCGGCACCGGCGAGATCGACTTCCCGCCGGTGCTGCGCGCCCTGGCCGACGCCGGATACCGCGGGCTGGTGGCCGTGGAGCTGCCCCGCCACTCGCACGCCGCCCCGGCCGTCGCCGCCCGCTCACTGGACTTCCTGCGCGCCGCCGCCTCGCGCGGCGAGGGGCGGTGACCCACCACCTTCCACCCGGCAGAGGGGAGACGGCATGACACCCGACCGACTGCGCGCCGCGCTTCGGGGCGTACCCGATCCGCAGTGGCTGGACGCGGCGCTGCGCCGCGTCGCGACCGAACCCGCGGCGATCGAACGGTTCTTCGCCGCCGCCGCCCGGCGGTGCGGTCGCCTGCCGCTGCCGGACCCGCCGGGCTGGACGGCGGACGAGGCGGCCCGGGCGCTGCTGCTGACCGCGTTGCCGCACGGGCACGCCGCCGCCGCGGAGACGCTGTACCGGCAGGGCGACGCCGCCGAGAAACGCGCGGTGCTGCGCGCGTTGCCGCTGCTGCCGATCGGCGCGGAGTGCGTGCCGCTGCTGCACGACGCGACCCGCACCAACGACACCCGGCTGGTCGCCGCCGCGCTCGGTGAGTACGCCCGGCACCTGGAGCAGGTGACCTGGCGGCAGGCGGTGCTCAAGTGCGTGTTCACAGGCGTGCCGCTGGCGGTGGTCGACGGCCTGCCGGAGCGGGCCGACGGCGAGCTGGCCCGGATGCTCGCCGCGTACGCCGCCGAACGGCACGCCGCCGGTCGCGGCATGCCCGCCGACGCGGCCGACCTGCTGCGCCGGCTGACCATCCCCACCACGGAGGCGTGACATGCGCATCTTCGACCCGCACATCCACATGACGTCCCGCACCACCGACGACTACGAACGAATGGCCGCCGCAGGGGTCCGCGCGGTGGTCGAGCCGGCGTTCTGGCTGGGCCAGCCGCGTACCAGCGTGGACAGCTTCGTGGACTACTTCGACTCGCTGATCGGGTGGGAGCCGTTCCGGGCCGGCCAGTTCGGCATCCGGCACCACGCCACAGTGGCGCTGAACCCGAAGGAGGCGAACGACCCGCGCTGCCGCCCGGTGCTCGACCTGCTGCCCCGCTACCTGGACAAGGACGGCGTGGTGGCGGTCGGCGAGATCGGCTACGACGCGATGACGCCGGCCGAGGACGCCGCGCTGGCCGGGCAGCTCGCCCTGGCCGTCGCGCACGACCTGCCCGCGCTGGTGCACACGCCGCACCGGGACAAGGCGCGCGGCGTCGAGCGGACGCTCGCGGTGGTCGCCGAGTCGGGCATCGCGCCGGGACGGGTGCTCGTCGACCACCTCAACGAGGTGACTGTCGAGCTGGTCCGGGACACCGGCTGCTGGCTGGGCTTCTCGATCTATCCGGAGACGAAGATGTCGCCGCCGCGGATGGTGGAGCTGCTGAAGCGGTACGGCACCGAACGGATGCTGGTGAACTCGGCGGCCGACTGGGGCCGCTCGGATCCGCTGCTGACCCGGGCCACCGGGGAGGCGATGCTGCTGGCCGGGTTCGACGCCGACGACGTGGACCGGGTGCTGTGGCGCAACCCGGTGGAGTTCTACGGCCAGTCCGGCCGGCTCGACCTGACCGACCTGGAGGGCTCGTCGGCCACGTTCGCCGGCAACTCGATCCTGCGGGGAGGCGCGTGATGCGGCTGCGCCACGCCGACGGCACGACCGTCCACCTCGGCTACTGCACGAACGTGCACCCGGCCGAGGATCTGCCGGGCATCGTCGCGCAGCTCGACACGTACGCGGTGGCGGTGCGCCGGGCGCTCGACGCCGACCGGCTCGGGCTCGGCCTCTGGCTCGCCGCGCCGGTGGCCGCCGCGCTCGCCGCCGACCCGTCGGCCCGCCGCCGGCTGCGGCACGAGCTGACCGTACGCGGACTGGAGGTGGTCACGCTCAACGGCTTCCCGTACGCCGCGTTCCAGGCCGCTGTGGTCAAGGGCGCGGTGTACCACCCGGACTGGACCACGCCGCAACGGTCGGCGTACACGCTGGACCTGGCCCGGGTGCTCGCCGACCTGCTGCCCGACGACGCCGTCCGGGGCTCGATCTCGACGCTGCCGATCGCCTGGCGCACCCCGTGGGACTCCGGGCGGGCCGCCACCGCCCGGCGTCGCCTGGACGCGCTGGCCGAGGGCCTGGCCGCCGTGCAGCGGGAGACCGGCCGGGTGATCCGGGTCGGCTTCGAACCGGAACCGGGCTGTCTGGTGGAGTCGACGGGACAAGCACGCGAGGTATTCTCAGACATGGATACCGACCGGCTCGGGATCTGCGTGGATCTCGCGCACCTGGCGTGTGCCTGGGAGCAGCCGGCGGATGCCCTGGCCGGGCTGCGCGCCGCCGGTCTCCCCGTGGTGAAGGTCCAGGTGTCCGCAGCGGTCGAGGCCCCTGACCCGCCCGCCGCGAGCGCGGCGCTGCGCCGGTTCGTCGAACCGCGGTTCCTGCACCAGACGCGGGCCGCCGGTTGCGCCGGAGCCGCCGACCCGGCCGACCCGGCGTACGCGGCCGACGACCTCGACGCCGCACTCGACGCGCGGCTACCAGGGGCGTGGCGGGTGCACTACCACGTGCCGCTGCACGCCCCGCCCGAGCCGCCGCTGCGCTCCACGGTCCCGGTGCTGCGCGAGGCGCTGGCCGCGTTGTTCGCCGGTCCGGTCGCCGGCTGCGACCACCTCGACGTCGAGACGTACACCTGGGGGGTGCTGCCGGAGGCGCGGCGGCCGCGCGGCGACGCGGAGCTGGCCGCCGGCATCGCCGCCGAGCTGGCGTTCGCCCGAGACGAGCTGACCGCGCTCGGCCTGGCCGCCGGCGGCGCGCAGGGCGCTCCGGCTCCGCGGGCGGCGGAAGGCGTGCTCTCGTGAGCCGGCGGCTCGTGGTGCTCGACGTGGTCGGGCTGACGCCGCGGCTGCTGGCGCACATGCCCCGGCTGCGCGCGGTGGCCGACGCCGGGTTCGCCGCCGAGCTGGGCACCGTGCTGCCGGCGGTGACCTGCTCGGCGCAGTCCACGTTCCTCACCGGTGAGCTGCCCTCCGGGCACGGCGTGGTGGGCAACGGCTGGTACTTCCGCGACCTGGGCGAGGTGCTGCTCTGGCGGCAGCACAACGGGCTCGTCGGCGGCGAGAAGGTGTGGCAGGCGGCCCGCCGCGTCGAGCCGGGCTACCGGGTGGCGAACGTCTGCTGGTGGTACGCGATGGGCGCGGACGTGGACTGGACGGTCACGCCGCGCCCGGTCTACCACGCCGACGGCCGCAAGGAGCCGGACTGCTGGACCGACCCGCCCGAGTTGCGGGACACGCTCACCGACGCGTTCGGCACGTTCCCGCTGTTCAGCTACTGGGGGCCGGGTGCCGGGCTGCCGTCCTCGGCGTGGATCAGCCGGGCCGCGCAGCGCATCCTCGCCGACCACGCTCCCGACCTGACGCTGGTCTACCTGCCGCACCTGGACTACGACCTGCAACGCTTCGGCCCGTCCGGCCCGCAGGCAGCAGCCGCGGCGGCGGAGCTGGACACCGTGCTCGGTCCGCTGCTCGACGCCGCGCGGGAGCGGGACGCCACAGTGGTGGCGTTGTCCGAGTACGGCATCACCGACGTGTCCCGGCCGGTGGACGTGAACCGGATGCTGCGCGCCGAAGGGCTGTTGCGGGTCTACACCCAGGCCGGGATGGAATACCTCGACCCGTGGACGTCACGGGCGTTCGCGGTGGCCGACCACCAGGTGGCGCACGTCTACGTCAGGGATCCGGCGGACGTGCCGGCGGTGGCGAAGCTCTGCGCGTCGCTGCCGGGCGTGGCCGAGGTGCTCGACGCCGCCGGGCAGGCCGGGTACGGGCTGGATCACCCCCGATCGGGTGAGCTGGTGCTGGTGGCCGAGCCGGACGCCTGGTTCACGTACTACTACTGGCTCGACGGCGCACGAGCGCCCGACTTCGCCCGGCTGGTGGACATCCACCGCAAGCCCGGCTACGACCCGGCCGAGCTGTTCTTCGACCCGGCCGAGCCGGGTGCGGCGAAGCGCCGCGCGGCGGTGGCGCTGGCCCGCAAGAAGCTCGGGCTGCGGTACCTGATGACAGTGGTGGGGCTGGACGCGGGCGCGCGTGCGGTGCGTGGTTCACACGGGCGACTGCCCGCCGACCCGGCGGACGGCCCGGTGCTGATCTGCTCCGACCGGGCCGCGATCCGGCCCCGGGTGGAGGCCACCGATGTGAAGGCGTTGCTGCTCGAACTCGCCGGACTGGCCAGGGAGGCACCATGACCGTAACCGTCGCACCGACCGATCCGGCCCTGCTGCGGGGCCGCTTCGACGCCGCGCTAGCCGCGTTCCTGGACGCGAGAGAGCCGGATCGGCCGGACGACGGTACGGGGGCCGTCCACACCGCTCTGCGGTGGTTCGTCCTGGCCGGCGGCAAGCGGATGCGCCCGCTGTTCTGTTACTGGGGCTGGCGGGGTTTCGGCGGCCCGGACGCCGCGCCGATCGTGGTCGCCGCGGCGTCGCTGGAGCTGTTCCACGCGTTCGCGCTGATCCACGACGACATCGTGGACCGCAGCGACCGCCGCCGGGGCGCGCCGACGCTGCACCGGTTCTTCGCCGAGCTGCACGCCGCGTCCGGCCGGCCGGGCGACCCGGCGGCCCACGGGCGGCAGGCGGCGCTGCTCTGCGGCGACCTCTGCGCCACCTGGTCGGCGCAGATGTTCCACGGGTGCGGGTTGCCGCCGGAGCGGCTGCGCCGGGGGCAGGTGCTGCTGGCCCGGATGCGCTCGGAGGTGATCGCGGGGGAGTACCTGGACGTCGTCGGTGCGGCCGGGGACGGCTCGGTGGCGAGCGCGCTCACCGTGGTACGGCTGAAGACGGCCCGCTACACGGTGACCCGCCCGGTGCAGATCGGCGCCGCGCTCGCCGGTGCGGCACCGGAGGAGGTGGCCGCACTGGCCGGGTTCGGCGACCCGCTCGGGGACGCGTTCCAGCTGCGCGACGACCTGCTCGGCGTGTTCGGCGATCCGGCGGTGACCGGTAAGTCCAACCTGGACGACCTGCGGGAGGGCAAGCCGACGGTGCTGCTGGCGCTGGCCCGGGCGTCCGCCTCCCGGGCCGGCGCGGCCCGGCTGGGGGAACTGGTCGGCGATCCCGGTCTCGACCAGGCGGACGCGGCCGAGGTGCGGGACATCGTCGAGGAGTCCGGCGCCCGGGAGGCGGTGGAGCGGATGATCCGCAGCCGGGCCGACGCGGCACTCGTCGCGCTGGAGGCGTTACCGCTGGCGGAACCGGCGCGACGGGTGCTGGCGGCGCTCGCGGAGCGGGCGGTCGACCGCCACGAGTGACACCAACTTTTGTCGCTGAGCGCCGAAAGTCAAAGCCGATCGATCAGAAGCTATGGACAGGCTGATCGAAAGGTCTTAATGTCGTGCACAGCACAACGCTGTTTCGCCGAGGTGATCGCCCCGCACCAGATCGCCCCGCACCGCCCGCCTCGGCGAGGTGACCTCCGGTCCCGACCGGAGGTCGCGGCCCGCCGACCTCCCGGCGGGCCGGCGCAGCATCCCCCTGCCCGGCATCCGGCGCGACGCGCGCCCGGTCCTGGCTGCGCGCGTCAGGAAGGGACAGCACAGCATGTCCAGCCACCACCACCCCCGTGCCCGACGACCGTTCGCCGCTGCCGCAGCGCTGCTGCTCGCGGCCACCGCCGGCACCGTCACAGTGGCCGCGGCGTCCGTCCCGGCGTCCGCCCACCCGATCTCGGCGAGCGACTTCCAGCAGGTCGAACTCGCCCGCGGTGTCGCCGAGACCGGCGAACCGATGTCGCTCGCGGTGCTACCCGACCGGTCGGTCCTGCACACCGCCCGCAACGGCACGCTGCGCCGCACCGACGCGGCGGGCGCCACCACAGTCATCGGCACGCTACCGGTCTACACCCACGACGAGGAGGGGCTCCAGGGCGTCGGCGTCGACCCCGGCTTCGCCTCCAACCGGCACATCTACCTCTACTACGCGCCGCCGCTGTCCACCCCGGCCGGCGACGCGCCCGCCACCGGCACCGACTTCTCCGCCTGGCAGGGCGTCAACCGGCTCTCCCGGTTCACGCTCAACGCCGACTTCACGCTCAACCAGGCCAGCAAGGTGGACGTGCTCGACGTACCGGCCGACCGGGGGCTGTGCTGCCACGTCGGCGGCGACATCGACTTCGACGCCGCGGGCAACCTCTACCTGTCCACCGGCGACGACACCAACCCGTTCGACTCGGCCGGCTACGCGCCGATCGACGAGCGCACCAACCGCAACCCCGGGTACGACGCGCAGCGCAGCGCCGGCAACACAAACGACCTGCGGGGCAAGATCCTGCGGATCAAGGTGAACGCCAACGGCACGTACTCGATCCCGGCCGGCAACCTCTTCGCGCCCGGCACCGCCCGGACCCGCCCGGAGATCTACGCGATGGGCTTCCGCAACCCGTTCCGGATCAGCGTCGACAAGGCCACCGGCATCGTCTACGTGGGCGACTACGGGCCGGACGCCGGCACCACCACGGCCCGCGGCCCGTCCGGGCAGGTCGAGTTCAACCGGGTGACAGGGCCCGGCAACTACGGCTGGCCGTACTGCACCGGCACCAACACCGCCGCCGAGACGTACGCCGAGTGGGACTTCGCCGCCGGCACCGCCGGCCCGAAGTTCAACTGCACCGGCGGACCGACGAACAACTCGTTCCGCAACACCGGACTGGCCACGCTGCCGGCGGCGAAGCCGTCCTGGATCCGCTACGCCGGTGACGCGGGCAGCCCGCCCGAGTTCGGCGGCGGCTCCGAGTCGCCGATGGGCGGCCCGGTCTACCGGTACGACGCGGCGAACCCGTCCACCACGAAGTTCCCGCAGTCCTTCGACGGGCAGTTCTTCGCCACCGAGTTCGGCCGGGGCTGGATCAAGCCGATCCACGTCGGCGCGGACGGCTCACCCGGCACCATCGACAGCTTCCCGTGGACCGGCAAGCAGGTGATGGACTCGGCGTTCGGCCCGGACGGCGCGTACTACGTGCTCGACTACGGCACCGGCTACTTCAACGGCGACGCCAACTCGGCGCTGTACCGCTTCGACTACCTGGGCGGTGCCAACCGCGCCCCGGTGGCCCGCGCCGCGGCCGACCGGACCTCCGGCGCCGCGCCGCTCGCAGTCGCCTTCTCCTCGGCCGGCTCGTCCGACCCGGAGGGCGGCGCGCTGACGTACGCCTGGACGTTCGGCGACGGCGGCACCTCGACCGCCGTGAACCCCTCGCACACCTACACCGCCAACGGCAGGTACACCGCCACCCTCACCGTGCGCGATCCGCAGGGCGCCACCGGCACCGCGAGCGTGACGATCACAGTGGGCAACACCGCGCCGACAGTGGTCATCGAGACGCCCGGCAACGGCAAGCTGTTCTCCTTCGGCGACACCGTGCCGTTCCGGATCACCGTCACCGACCCGGAGGACGCCACGATCGACTGCACGAAGGTCAAGATGACCTACGTGCTCGGCCACGACCAGCACGGCCACCAGATCACCTCGGCCACCGGCTGCACCGGCTCGATCGCCGTACCCGTCGACGGTGAGCACGACGACGCGGCGAACATCTTCGCCGTCTTCGACGCCGAGTACACCGACTCGGGCGGCCTCACCACGCACACCCAGCACACGCTCCAGCCCCGGCACCGCCAGGCCGAGCACTTCAAGACCTCGTCCGGGATCAACACGTTCGACAAGGCCACCGCCGAGGGCGGCAAGACCGTCGGCGACATCCACAACGGGGACTGGATCGCGTTCCAGCCGTACCTGCTCGCCGACGCCACCGGGTTCACCGCCCGGGTGTCGTCCGCCGGGGCCGGCGGCACGCTCCAGGTGCGGGCCGGTTCGGCCACCGGCACCGTGCTCGGCTCGGCCACCGTCCCGGTCACCGGCGCCTGGGACACGTTCACCACAGTCACCGGCACGATCGCCAACCCGCCGGCCGGCACCACCACGCTCTACCTGACGTTCGCCGGGGGCACCGGGGCGCTCTACGACCTGGACGCGTTCACGCTCACCACGTCGGCGGTCCGCACCGGCCCGGTGAAGGGCCTGGCCGGCAAGTGCCTGGACGTGCGCAACGCCGCCACCGCCGACGGCACCCAGATCCAGCTCTACACCTGCAACGGCACGACGGCGCAGTCGTGGACCGTGACGCCGAACGCCACAGTGAAGGCGCTCGGCAAGTGCCTGGACGTCTCCGGTGGCGGCAGCGCCGACGGCACCAAGATCCAGCTCTACACGTGCAACGGCACCGGCGCGCAGAACTGGTCCGCGCAGGCCGACGGGACCGTGCGCAACCCGCAGTCGGGCAAGTGCCTGGACGTGTCCGGCAACAACCCGGCCGACGGCACGGCGGTGCACCTGTGGACCTGCACCGGCGCGGCGAACCAGCGCTGGACGCTGCCGTGAGGATGAAGGAGAACCAGATGAAACTCGTGCGTACCGCACTGGGGGCGGTGACCGCCGTCCTCGCCACCATCGCCTGCACCGTCCCCGCGGGCCCGGCGGCCGCCGCCGACGCCCCCTACGACGTGCTCGTCTTCTCCAAGACCGCCGGCTTCCGCCACGACTCCATCGCGGTCGGCACGCAGGCCGTACGGGAGCTGGGCGCGGCGAACAACTTCACCGTCACCGCGACCGAGGACGCCGCCCAGTTCACCACCGCCAACCTGGCCCGCTTCGAGGCGGTGATCTTCCTCAACACCACGGGGGACGTCCTCAACGCCACCCAGCAGTCGGCGTTCGAGGCGTACATCGGCGCCGGCGGCGGCTACGTCGGCGTGCACTCCGCCGCCGACACCGAGTACGACTGGCCGTTCTACGGCAACCTCGTCGGCGCCTGGTTCGCCTCCCACCCGGCCATCCAGCCGGCCACGGTGAAGGTGGAGGACCGGGCGCACGCCGCCACCGCGCACCTGCCGCAGCGGTGGAACCGCACCGACGAGTGGTACGACTACCGCACCAACGCCCGATCCACCGCGCACGTGCTGGCCAGCCTGGACGAGTCCACGTACTCCGGTGGCTCGATGGGCGGCGACCACCCGCACGCCTGGTGCAAGACGTACAGCGGCGGCCGGTCCTTCTACACCGGCGGCGGCCACACCCAGGCGTCGTACGCCGACGCGGCGTTCCGGTCGCACCTGCTCGGCGGCATCCGCTACGCCGCCGGGCGCACGAAGGCCGACTGCCGGCCGGAGACCGGCTACACCGCGCTCTACAACGGCGGCACCACCGGCTGGTCGCAGGCCGGGCCGGGCAGCTTCACGAACGCCGACGCCACGCTCACCTCGGTCGGCGGCATGGGTCTGTACTGGTACAGCGCGAAGCAGTTCACCGACTACTCGCTGAAGCTGGACTGGCGGCTGGCCGGTGACGACAACTCGGGCGTGTTCGTCGGCTTCCCGCCGTCGAGCGACCCGAACTCGGCGGTGGACAACGGCTACGAGATCCAGATCGACCCCACCGACGCGGCCGACCGGACCACCGGCGCGGTCTACGGCTTCAAGTCCGCCGACCTGGCGGCCCGGGACGCGGCGCTGAACCCGGCGGGGGAGTGGAACACCTACGAGATCCTGGTGGAGTCCGAGCGGCTCCAGGTCTTCCTCAACGGCGTGCGCATCAACGACTTCACGAACACCGACCCGGTGCGGTCGCTCGCCGGGCACGTCGGCATCCAGAACCACGGCACCGGCGACGACGTGTCGTTCCGCAACATCCGGATCAAGGAACTCGGCGGCACGCCGCCGCCGACCGGCAACACCACCGTCCAGGCCGAGGCGTTCGGTTCGGCCAGCGGCGTCAGCGCGTACCCCAAGGCCGGTGCCAACGGCGGCCAGACCCTGGGGTACGTGGACCCGGGCGACTGGGCCGCGTACCCAGGGCTGGACCTCACCGGTGTGACGTCGCTGCGCGCCCGGGTGGTCTCCGGCGGCCCGGGCGGCACGCTCCAGGTGCGGACCGGGTCGCCGACCGGGCCGGTGCTCGGCCAGGTGGCGGTGCCGAACACCGGTAGCTGGACGACGTTCGCCGACGTGAGCACCGCGCTCACCGGCGTGCCGTCCGGTACGCAGACGGTCCACCTGACGTTCACCGGCAGCGGCTCCGGGCTGTTCGACGTCGACGACTTCACGCTGGTCCGCTCGACCGGCACCGGCGGCTCCGGCCCGATCAAGGGGCTGGCCGGCAAGTGCCTGGACGTGCGGAGCGGGTCGTCGGCGGACGGCACCCAGATCCAGCTCTACACCTGCAACGGCTCGTCGGCGCAGTCGTGGACGGTGACGCCGAACGGGCCGGTGAAGGCGCTGGGCAAGTGCCTCGACGTGTCGGGTGGCGGCAACGCCAACGGTACGAAGATCCAGCTCTACACCTGCAACGGCACCGGCGCACAGAACTGGTCGGCGCAGGCGGACGGCACGGTGCGTAACCCGCAGTCGGGCAAGTGCCTGGACGTGTCCGGCAACAACCCGGCCGACGGCACGGCGGTGCACCTGTGGACGTGCACGGGTGCGGCGAACCAGCGCTGGACCCTGCCCTGACGGAGCCATAGAGTGGAGGCGGCGACCGCGAGGTGGCCGGTGACCCGGCGGGAGGCGCAACCCGTCCGGGAGCAGACGCTCCGGCGTCCACCGGTGCCCACGCGCCGCCGCCTCCGGTCTTCCTCGCCCCGGTCCGCGACGGAATCCCCCATCACCACAGGGGAGAAGGACAATGGCGCGACCCATCACGCTCTTCACCGGCCAGTGGGCCGATCTGCCGTTCGACGAGGTCTGCCGGCTCGCCGCCGAGTGGGGCTACGACGGGCTGGAGATCGCCTGCTGGGGCGACCACTTCGAGGTGGACAAGGCGCTCGGCGACGACTCGTACGTGGAGCGCAAGCGGGCCACCCTGGCCAAGCACAACCTCCAGGTGTTCGCCGTCTCCAACCACCTGGTCGGGCAGGCGGTCTGCGATCACCCGATCGACGAGCGGCACCAGGACATCCTGCCGGCCCGGATCTGGGGCGACGGCGAGCCGGAGGGGGTGCGGCAGCGGGCCGCCGAGGAGATCAAGGACACCGCGCGGGCGGCGGCGAAGCTCGGTGTGAACACCGTCGTCGGCTTCACCGGCTCGTCCATCTGGCACACGGTGGCGATGTTCCCGCCGGTGCCGCCGGCCATGATCGAGCGCGGCTACCAGGACTTCGCCGACCGGTGGAACCCGATTCTCGACGTGTTCGACGAGGTGGGGGTGCGGTTCGCGCACGAGGTGCACCCCAGCGAGATCGCCTACGACTACTGGACCACCAAGCGCACGCTGGAGGCGATCGGGCACCGGGAGGCGTTCGGGCTCAACTGGGATCCGTCGCACTTCGTGTGGCAGGAACTGGACCCGGTGAACTTCATCTTCGACTTCGCCGACCGGATCTACCACGTGGACTGCAAGGACGCGAAGGTCCGTACCGGCGACGGGCGGCGCGGCCGGCTCTCCTCCCACCTGCCCTGGGCCGACCTGCGGCGCGGCTGGGACTTCGTCTCCACCGGCCACGGCGACGTGCCGTGGGAGGACTGCTTCCGGGCGCTGAACGCGATCGGTTACGACGGCCCGATCTCGATCGAGTGGGAGGACGCCGGCATGGACCGCCTGGTCGGCGCGCCGGAGGCGCTCCAGTTCGTCCGCCGCCTGGCGTTCGACGCCCCGAGCGCCGCATTCGACGCCGCGTTCAGCAGCCGCGACTGACCCCTCACCCCGTCTCGCCCTCCCTGCCGCCCGCGATCTTGCAGTTGCGGCCCTCGCAAAACGGGTGTAACCGGCATCCCGTGGGCCGCAAGTGCAAGATCGGCGGCGCGGAGGGCGGGGGCGGGGGGACTAGCGGGCGGCGTAGGTCTGGGTGCTGACCAGGTGGGCCGCGCCGATCAGGCCGGCGGTGTCGCCGAGGTCGGACAGGACGATCGGCATGCTGCCGGTGGCCAGCGGCGTGGACCGCCGGTAGACCACGCCCCGGATCTCCGCGAGCAGCACCGGCCCGATCCCGGCCGGCGCGCCGCCGATGATGACGATGGCCGGGTTGACGAAGCTGACCAGCCCGACCAGCACCCGCCCGAGCCGGCGGGCGGCGTCGCGCACCAGCGTCTGCGCCGCCGGGTCGCCCTCTGTGGCCGCCGCCGCCACGTCGGCCACCGACAGCGTCCCGGCCGTGGCCAGCCGGTCCGCCAGCGCCGTCGAGCGCCCGGCCCGCGCGGCGCTCACCGCCTCACGCACCAGTGCGACATCCCCGCAGTACGCCTCGACGCACCCGTTGTTGCCGCAGCCGCAGAGTGGCCCGTCCTCGGTGAGCTGGAAGTGGCCGATGTCGCCGGCCCCGCTGGCCGCGCCCCGGTACAGCGCACCGGCGAGCACCAGCCCGCAGCCGATCGACTCACCCAGCTTGACGTAGAGGAAGTCGTCGAACGGCCGGCCGGTGCCGGCGTGCCGCTCGCCGAGGGCCATCGCGTTGGCGTCGTTGTCCACCTGCACCGGGCAGCCCAGCTCGGCGGCGAGCGTGTCGCGTACCGGGAAGCGGTGCCAGCCGGGCAGGGCCGGAGCGGACACCGGCGAGCCGTCGCGGACCTCGACCGGCGCGGGCAGCGCGACGCCGACTCCGGTGAGCGAGGACAGTCCCGCCTCGACGCGCAGCTTGCCGAGCAGTTCGACGATGCGCCCGACCACCACGTCCGGGCCGAGCCGGACGTCCACCGGCTCGTCGTGCCGGGAGAGCGGGTTCAGCTCGCCGTCGGTGAGCGCGACCCGCAGGACGCCGTCGCCGACGAGCACCGCGCCGAACCGGACCTGCGCGCCGACGCGCAGCAGCGACGAGCGGCGTCCACCCCGGGACGCGGCCGGGCCGGCGCTCTCCACCAGGCCGAGCGTGGTCAGCCGGTCGACCTCGGCGGCGAACCGGGCCCGGGGCAGGCCGAGGAGGTCGGCCAGTTCGACCCGGGAGCGTGGGCCGTCGTCGCGCAGCAGGCGCAGCAGTCGCGCCTGATCCGCCGTCTCCGGTCCGACCATCGGCATGTGGTCACCTCCCCACGGAGAATGTGCCACATCGCCGCCCGCGCACACGGGAGCGGGCCGGTCACCCGGAGGTGACCGGCCCGCTGCCCGTTGGTGTCAGAGCGTGTTGCCGGTGCTGGACGGCTTGGTGCTCGTGCCGGTGGTGGTCGAGCCGGACGCGCTGGTCGAGCTCGTCCCGTTGGCGCTGCGGCTGCCGACCGCGGCCGGCGTGCCGGCGAACGGCTTGTCGGCGTCGGTCATGCCCGGCTTGCCACCGTTGGTGGCGAGCTTCTCACCGAGCTTGGTCTGCCCCAGCTTGTCCTTGCCCTCCGAGTAGAGCCGGTTCGCCTGGGCCTGCGCGACCCCGGCCGCCTCCTGGACGGTCGGGTGGTCGAGCACCTTGCGCCCGCGGACCACCAGCTCCTCGTACTTCTCCCGGCCGGCACGGGCGCCCAGGACGAATCCCGCAGCCAGCCCGCCAAGAAACATGATCTTTCCGCGCATGGCGGCTCCTTCCGTACCTGACGCTCTCGCCGGTTTCCCGCCAGCTCGGCGGAACGACCGTCTCGCGCCTGCGTTCTCTGTCGACGGCTAACTACCCATCCTGCTCTCCGCTCATGCCTCCCTGTGCCGAGATGACGATTTGTCCGTAATCCTGGCGCGTCAGCCGGTCAGGTCCTCCTCCGGTAACCCCCTGGCGCACCACCCCCCGATGTCCTGTACTCTTGTCCCCGTCGCACGGAGCGGGGAGATCCGAACCGAGCGGTGCACGGTCCCCTGTAGCTCAATTGGCAGAGCAGCCGGCTGTTAACCGGCAGGTTATTGGTTCGAGTCCAATCGGGGGAGCTTCGCTCCACGTCACGCCCGTCGGCATCGCCGGCGGGCGTTCGTCGTTCCGGTGGCCCCGGCGGTGCCCGGCTGCCCGGTTTCCGCCCCCGAGTCCTCGTTCTCCCGGCAGGATGGTCGGCGTCGACTTAGACTCCCGCTGCGTCGATTGATGCGTCGATTCGAGGACGGTGGAGATGGCCGCAGGACGCAGCCGCTGGACCGCGACGCTGATCGCGGTGGCGGTGGTACTCGGCTGGCTGATCGTCGGCGGCATCGCCGGCCCCTACTCCGGCAGGCTCGGCGAGGTCTCCACAAACGACAACGCCTCCTTCCTGCCGGCCGATGCCGAGGCCACCCGGGCGCAGGACCTGGCCGCCGGATTCGTCGACCGGGAGACCACCCCGGCACTCGTGGTCTACGAACGACCCGGCGGTCTCACCCCCGCCGACCAGCAGCGCATCCAGGCCGACGCGGCCCGCTTCGCCGAGGTGCCGGGCGTGGTCGGCCCGCTGCCGCCACCGGTCGTCAGCCAGGACGAGCAGGCCGCCCAGGTGATCGTGCCGATCGACAGCGCCGAGGGCGAACAGATCCGGTCCGTGGTGGAACGCCTGCGCGACATCGCCGGCCCGGACCGCGACGGGCTCACCGTCGACGTGGCCGGACCCGCCGGGCTGCTCGGCGACCTGATCGAGGTGTTCAGCGCGATCGACGGGCCGCTGCTGCTGGTCACGCTGACAGTGGTGCTGGTCATCCTGCTCGTCGTCTACCGCAGCCCGGTGCTCTGGATCTTTCCGCTGCTGGCCGCCGGGATGTCGTACTCGCTCGCCGCCGTGTTCGTCTACCTGCTCGCCGACCACGACATCGTCAAGCTCAACGGCCAGGCACAGGGCATCCTCACCGTGCTCGTCTTCGGCGCCGGCACCGACTACGCGCTGCTGCTCATCGCCCGCTACCGGGAGGAACTGCACCGGCACGAGCGCCCCTGGGACGCCATGCGGACCGCCTGGAAGGGCGCCGCCCCGGCCATCATCGCCTCCGGCGCCACAGTCATCGTCAGCCTGCTCTGCCTGCTGCTGTCCAGCCTCAACTCCAACCGCGCGCTCGGCCCGGTCAGCGCCGTCGGCATCGCCGCCACGCTGCTGGTCATGCTCACCTTCCTGCCCGCGCTGCTGGTCCTCGGTGGCCGCTGGGCGTTCTGGCCCCGGCGCCCGCGGTACGACCAGGCCGACCCGCGCACCGAACACGGCATCTGGGGGCGGATCGCCGGCTTCGTGGCGCGCCGCGCGCGTACCGTCTGGGTCGTCACCGCCGTGGTGCTCGCCGCCCTCGCGATCGGGGTGACCCAGCTCGGCGCCACCACGCTCGGCCAGTCCCAGCTGTTCACCCAGCGCACCGACTCGGTGGCCGGGCAGGAGGTCATCGACAGGCACTTCCCGGCCGGCACCGGCAGCCCCGCCACCGTCTTCACCACCCAGGACACCGCCCGGCAGGTCGCCCAGGTGGCGCAGGGCGTACCGGGAGTCGCCTCGGTGCTGCCGCTCGGCGAGCGCGGCGAGAACGCGCCGCCCGACCCGAACGCGCCCCCCAAGGTGGTCGACGGGCGGGTGCAGCTCAACGTCACGCTCGCCGACCCGCCGGACAGCAACGGCGCCGAACGCACCATCCGCGACCTGCGCGAGGCGGTGCACCGGGTACCCGGCGCCGACGCCGTGGTCGGCGGGTTCACCGCGATCAACGTGGACACCGCCGACGCCTCGGTACGCGACCGCGACGTCATCATCCCGGTGGTGCTGCTGGTCATCGCGGTCATCCTGGCCCTGCTGCTGCGCGCCCTGGTCGCCCCGGTGCTGCTGATCGCCACAGTGGTGCTGTCGTTCCTGGCCACGCTGGGCCTGTGCGCGCTGCTGTTCCGGTACGTCTTCGACTTCCCCGGCGTCGACCAGTCGTTCCCGCTGTTCGCGTTCGTGTTCCTGGTCGCGCTCGGCATCGACTACAACATCTTCCTGATGAGCCGGGTCCGTGAGGAGTCGGTGCGCCGCGGCACCCGCGCCGGTGTGCTCGCCGGGTTGGCCGTCACCGGCGGCGTGATCACCTCCGCCGGCATCGTGCTCGCCGCCACGTTCTCCGCGCTCGCCGTCCTGCCGCTCGTGGTGCTCGTCGAGCTGGGCGTGGCGGTAGCCGTCGGCGTACTGCTCGACACCATCGTGGTCCGCTCGCTGCTGGTGCCCGCGCTCGCGTACGACATCGGGCCGAAGGTCTGGTGGCCGGGCCGCTTGTCGCGGTCGCACCGCGAGGGCGACCGGGCCGGGGCGGGGGTGGACCGTGCCTGACACGGACGTGGTGGTCGTCGGCGGCGGCCTGGCCGGTCTCGCCGCCGCCCGGCGGCTGCACCGCGCCGGCGTGCCGTGGCGGCTGCTGGAGGCGGGCGACCGGCTCGGCGGGCGGGTCGCCACCGACCGCGTCGACGGGTTCCTGCTCGACCGGGGTTTCCAGGTGCTCAACACCGCCTACCCGCGGCTCACCGGGCTGGTCGACGTCGGCGCCCTGACGATGGGCTGGTTCACCTCCGGCGTGCTGGTGCGCCGCGGCGACCGGCTGGAACGCCTGGTCAACCCGCTGCGCGAACCCACCGGCGCACCCGGCACGCTCACCGCCGGCATCGGATCGCTGACCGACAGGTTGCGGTTCGCCACGCTCGCCGCCGGCTACGCCACGGTGCCGGTCGGGCGGCTGCTCGACACACCCGAGACCAGCGCCGAGACGGCGCTGCGCCGGGCCGGGCTCTCCGACGCGATCATCGAGGAACTGCTCCGGCCGTTCCTGTCCGGCGTGCTGCTCGACCCCGAGCTGGCCACCTCCAGCCACGTCCTCGCGGTCGTCATGCGCTCCTTCGCCCGCGGCCGGATCGGCCTGCCGGCGGACGGGATGCAGGCGCTGCCCCGGGCGCTCGCCGCGCCGCTGCCCGCCGAGCTGATCGAGCTGAACACCCCGGTCACCGAGGTCGCGCCCGGCCGGGTCCGCACCCCGTCCGGCGAGATCACCTGCCGCGCCGTCGTGGTCGCTGTGGACCCGCCCGCGGCGGCCACGCTGCTGCCAGGGCTGCCGAGGGTACGCATGCACGCCTACACCACCTACTACCACCGCACCGGCACGGCACCGCTGGACGAGCCGATCCTGCTGCTCGACGGCGACCGGCGGGAAATGATCGCCAACACGGTGGTGGTGAGCCGGGCCGCGCCCACCTACGCGCCGGACGGCCAGCATCTGGTCGCCACCTCGGTGGTCGGCCCGCAGGCCCCGCCCGAACCGGTGATCCGGCGCGAACTGGACCGCCTCTACGGCCGCCCCACCGCCGACTGGACCCACCTCACCACAGTCGCCGTGCCGGACGCGCTCCCGGCCGCACCGCCACCACAGGGCCGGCTGCGCAAGCCGGTGGCGCTCGGCGACGGCCTGTACGTAGCCGGCGACCACCGGGACAGCCCGTCCATCCAGGGGGCGCTCGCCAGCGGATGGCGTACGGTCGGCGCGGTCCTCGCGGCGTTGCGGCGCGGGTGAGCCGTCGACGGGTTGCGCGTTGTTATCCTCGCGTAGCCCATCGTGCTGTCGCGGCCGTGTTTCCGCCCGGTAGGTGGTGGTCCGCGCAGCGATCGGCGGGTTACGATCCGGCGCGGTCACGGGGCGGTAGCTCAGCCGGTTAGAGCAGGGGACTCATAATCCCTCGGTCGCGGGTTCGAACCCCGCCCGCCCCACCAGTTGTTTTCCCTGGTCAGCCATGCCGGCGGCGAACCGGACCGACCGCGACGAGGTTCGGTCCGACGCTCTCGGTCCGCACCGAGTCCGCAGCAGCGCGACCCGCCGCCCGGTCCAGGGCGTGCTCGAACAGGTCCGCGTACGCGTCCAACGTCAGGGTCGCCGAGGCGTGCCCGAGCATCGGCCGCACCGCCCTCACGGTGGCGCCCTCAGCCACGGCGAGACCGGCCGCCGTGTGCCGCAGCTCTTGTGGCGTCAGGCCCGCGAGTCCGACCCACAAGGACAGCGGCGACGGCAGGGCCAGCGATGAGAGCCGAGCACGGACTAACCTGACGCGGTGCCGATCAACGGCAGCGCGTTCGAGGCGTGCCGGCGGCTTCTCCCCTACGCCCTGTCCCTCGCAACGCTTCTCACCGGCCGCACCGGCGATGCGTCACATGAAGGTTCCTGCCGATGGATCAACCTCACAGGGAGCCTCACGTGAGCGCCGGTGACAGACCTGTCAGGACGTGACCCGGGCAAGCCTGAGCACGTATTCGAAGCCACGGTTCTGCACGGGCGAATTCACCATCGGCAGGATCAGCGCTGGTATGCCGGCGGAAACCGATCCGCCGTCGCCGGTGGGATGGTCACCGACCATCAGGGTCTGCCCCGGTGCGGCATGGAGGGCTTCGAGGGCGGTGCCCCAGATCCGAGGGTCCGGTTTGACGAAGCCGACCTCGTAGGACAGGACGAACGCATCGACATGGCCGTCGATTCCGTGCCGCGCAAAGCACTTGCGGATGTCCCAGCCGACGTTGCTGACGACGCCGATGCGAACACCGCTGTCACGCAGTGCGGACAGGGTGGCGACGGTGTCGGCGTACGGCTCGATCGCTTCAGCGTGTGTTTCGTGCAGAACCGATGCCAGCGCCCGGTCCACCCCAGGGATCTGCTCCAACACGGTGAGGACCGCCCGATCCCAGACTCGCGGATCCAGATCCCGGGCGATGTGGGCCGGGTCCGTGGCCGTCTTCCGCAACAGTTCCGCGAAGTCGCCGGCGATACGGTGCGCCTCGCCGGCAGTCAATGTCCGGTCGATCGATGCCGCCGCGTTGCCCACCCAGCGCTCCGAGTCCCTGGCGAACAGAGTCCAGGCGAAGTCGAACAGTACCGTCGTCACGGGCTTGGCGGTCATCGCATCACCCTAGATAGATACGATGAGTTCTGTGGGCTCAGCCGAGCTACCAGTACCTGCCGCAGTCCGGCTCGAGCTTGTCGACCGCGCTCTCCAGGTCGCCTGTGTCGCTCGCCACCTTCACGATTGCTTCCGCATATTCGAGCTTGGGCTTGATCGAGCGGACCTCGACGTCCTTCCGGCCTGCGGCCATGGTGAGCACCTGGAACTTCTGCCGCAGCGTGCGGTCGGTCTGCTCGCCGGCCACCCGGTTCGCCACCGCCTCGAGGTTGACCAATCGGGTGGACGCCTCCGCCCGGGCGTTGACGAGCTCGGCCTCCACTGTCGAGCTGGAGGCGACCCCGACCTGGATGATCAGGCCGGCGATGGCCTTCTCCAACGGGCCTCTGACGGCGGTGCAGGCTGCCTTGTTGCTGGCGGTGGCCACTTGCGTGGCCTTCTTGGTCGTGGTCGGAGCTGCGGGGGTCGTCGAGGATCGCGGGGTGCCCGAGGACCGGGGGGTCGGCGAGGTTCCAGGTGCACGGGTCGGTGTGGCCGTCGGCGCCGTGGGCGTGTGGGCGGGCGACTCCGTGGCGCTGGGTGACTCCGTGGAAGCGCTCGCCGCCACGGCGGTGGGCGTGCCCGGCATCTCGTCGGCGCGGCCACACGCCGAGGCGGTGAGCAGCATCGCAGCGACCGCTGCACAGAGCCCGAACCGTCGTACCGTCACGTCGTATCCCATCTCGCGATCTTGCGGGAGCGTGACGTTACATGGCGGAGGCAGTGGCGGCCATCAACCGGATGGACCGGCCGCCCGGGGCGATCACTTGCCGGTGAACGGCTGCGGAGCGCTACGAGATGTCGAGAGATGTAGTACGCCGTCCCGTCCCGGTCATTCGGCTGCGGTGCGAGTGGGACTCGGCCAGCCGGGCCGCTGAACCGCCCCCTCTGCCGGGAGTCGAGTTCCGAGGCGGTTGGTGCCGGGCCGAGCCGGGGCCGCCGCGGGAGATGCCTGCTCCTGGAAGCCTGCGCTCAGGGCTTGGGCGCGACCTGGATGATGCTGCTACCACTGGTGGTCGCGTTGCCGTCGCCGACCACTGAGGTGACCAGGTCGTAGAAGCCCGGCTTGGCATCGGGACCGATCACGATCGTGCTGGCGGGACGCTCGCCGGAACCGGCCGCCGGCCGGACCGGTGTCGCCGTGAAGGTGACCAGCCCGGGCACCGCCGAAGCGGCTTTCAGGTCGTCCACCGTGCCGTACGGGCCCGTCAGCTGCGCGGTCAACTCGGCCTGCGACGAGGTGGAGCCGGGCTCGTCCGGGGAGTCGACAGTCCACCGCACGGTCAGGGTCTGGCCCGGATGGTAGGGCCTGTCGGCGTCCAGATCCTCGCAGCAGGTGTACGCCGGTGGCGGCACCTCCGCCACCATCTCGGACGGTTCGGCGCCGCAGGCTGCCAGCAACGGCACGACGAGGCAGCTGAGAAGGCGGAGGCGCGGCGAGTTCATGCGCGAGATCGTAGGCGGGGTCCGCCGCTGCGAGGGGGCGGCGGGCAGATGCACCGCAGTCTATGGTTGCCGCGTGAACAGACGCCTGTGGGTGGTGTCGGCGCTGGCCGTAACCGCGCTGCTCGCCTTGCCGGTGACCGTCGTCGGCGTCCACGTGACCCACCCTCGAAGCGAGGACGGATACCTGGCGCACCTGAAGCAGTACGGCGACCGGCAGAACGACAGGCCGCTGGCGGTGTTGCCGCCGACCGCGGATCTGGTCGCCGAGGGCGACGCGGCGTGCGACTGGTTGCGCGAGCAGCCGTACGCGCTCTGGCGGCACGATCCGGAGTACCGCGAGCTTGTCGTCTACGAGCGCTATGTCCGGCAGGTCGAGAACCGCCTGCCGGCCTGGGGCGACGAGCTGCCCGACCGGCGATCGGTGACGGGAGCCGCGTGGACCCACCTCTGCCCGGCCGAGTGGGAACTACGCCAGCCCCGCCGCAACCCCTTCGCCCCCAAACCGCCGGACTGAACGCCCAGGCCCGTCTTCCCGGCGCCCTCGTCCGCATCGATCTTGGAGTTGTGGCACCTCGTAAAAGCCGCGTGCGGGACATCCGAGGCGCCACAACTCCAAGATCGCCGAAGAACCCGCGCGGCGGGCGGTCAGCGCCCGCGGTTCGTGGCCATCCAGGCGGTGGCGAAGTCGACCAGGGTGCGCTGGCGCATCAGTCGTGCCGTCGCGCTGGCGACCCGGCCGATCGTCGCGCCGCCTGTCGCCTCGAAGTCGGCGCCCAGCCGGTCGAAGTCGTCCTCGTCGGTGACGACGTCGGTCCACGTGGTCCACCGGCTCGTGCCGTCCGGCAGCCGTACCGCCGAGCCCGTCACCGCCCGCGGCCGCGACGCCTGCCGCCACTCCGCGAGGTGCAGCGAGGTGTTGGAGCTGTGGTCGCAGCCGAGCAGCAGCACCTTGCCGTCGAGCCGGTACACCGCGCCCAGCGGGGAGTGTTCACCCAGCGCGTCGTCGAGGCGGTGTCCCGCCACGACGTCGGCGGCGTGCGCGCCGAGCGCGGCGAAGGACACCTGCGGGTGGTCGCTGCGGCGGGCGCCCGGCCAGGTGCGTACCGTCTCGGCGACGGCGCCCATCCATCGGCTCGGCGTGCGCGCCGGGTCGAAGCCGGGCGTCTGCTCGCGGATGACCGGCCACCACGCCTCGGGTACGGGCGGATGCCGCCACTCGGCCGGGTCGGTGTTCTCCGGGGTGTGTGTCGGCACGACGAGGGTGCCCTCCGGCCCGAGCGCCGCCAGCAGCGCCAGCACCACCGCCTCCGTGCCACCGGCGACGAACCCGAGACTCCGGTACGACGAGTGCAGCAGCAGGATGTCGCCCGTGGTCACACCGAGCGTGCGCAGGTCGTACGCGATCGAATTGACGGTGTGTGGTGCGGCCTGGTCCACGCGGCGCAGTCTAGGCGGAACCGTCGCGCGGCATTCTCGCCGATCCCGGGATAGCGGCGGTGCCCACCGGCGTCTGTCACTGGTGAACGAGGAGACGAGGGTGGTGCGGTGGACGAGGACGAGCGGGCGGTGCTGGCCGAGTTCGTGGCGAGCCGTGCCCCGGCGCTGATACGGGTCGCCTACCTGCTCACCGGTGATCGCAGCAGCGCCGAGGATCTGTTCCAGTCGGCGCTGTCGAAGGTCATCCCGAAGTGGCGGAGCATCCGGCACGCCGACCCGGAGGGCTACCTCCGTGCCGTCATGTACCGGGAGCAGGTGAGCTGGTGGCGTCGGTTGCGCCGTCGCCGGGAGTCCCCGGTCGGGGTGCACGAGCCGGTGGTGACCGACCCGGCCGGTGGCACGGATCTGCGGCTGGCGTTGCGGGCGGCGCTGTGGGAGTTGCCACCGGCGCAGCGCACCGTCGTGGTCCTGCGCTACTACGAGGACCTGCCGGAGGCCCAGGTCGCCGAGCTGCTGGGCTGCTCGGTCGGGACGGTGCGCAGCCGGACCCACCGGGCGGTCACCCGACTGCGTCAGATCCTGCCGGACAGCGAGCTTCTGGAGATGCGGCGATGAGTGATCCGTTCGAAGGTCTGCTCCGCTCCACCCTCACCGACATCGCCGAGGAGGCACCGACTGTGCAGGACTCATTGACCAGGGCGGAACGGCGCGTGCGCAACCGTCGACGCAACACGGTGGCGGCAGGTGCGGCGGGCATTCTGGCGGTGCTGGTGATCGGGGCGCCGTTCGCCTACGCCAGCCGCGGCGACGACCCGGTGATCTCGCCGCAGCCGGGCACGAGCGCCCCGCAGCCGGACCGGAGCGCGCCCGTTCCGCCCCCGCCCGGCCTGGCGTCGCCCGTCCCGGTCGGCCCAGACGGCCGGCGGGTGCCTGACGGCGCGGACCCGACTCGCCCGGGCGCACCGTCGCCCGTCCCGGTCGACCCGGACCCGAGCATGCCGGCCAGTCCGGTCCCGGCTCCGCCGGGCGTGCGGTCGGACAACCCCGTCGGCCCGTCGCCGAGCCCTGTCAGGCGCTGATCGACGCACGCGATCCGATCTGATCGGTGCCGAGAGCTGGGTCCGCGCCGATGGTGGCGGGCCCAGCTCTGCTGACGATCCGAACCGGATTGACACGCGGGGCGAGCCGCGCTGAGCGAGTGGGCGCTCGGCGACGGCCGGCTGCACCGGCTCTGGCTGGACCACTCGACCGGCAACGTCGCGTCGTGCCGGGTGGCGGTCAAGGCCGGGTTCCGGCTGGAGGGCACCGAGCGCAGCGCGGCGGTGCACGACGACGGACGGCACGACATGCACCTGCACGCCCGCGCCCGCGGCGACGACTGACCCGGTCACCGCCGGCGGCTACCCGCAAAAGCCGCCGCCGATCCCGGCCCCGCCGAGGTCAGGCGCCCGATTCGAGGTACGCGGCCAGGTGCGCCAGCGAGGACGCGATGCCCTCCTCGTGCACCGCCTGGTCGATGCCCGGCGGCACGCCGGTGGCGGTGACCGTCACAGCGGTGCCGTCGCCTGCCGCCGCGAGGTGCCAGGTCATGGTCATGGTGCCCGCGTACGACGGGTCGTCGGCCTGGAACACGGCGGTCTGCACGACCCGGAGCGCCGGTACGAGTTCGGCGAACCCGACGTCGACCACGTCGGTGGCGTCCGACGTCTTGCCCGGGCTGCCGGCCGCGTCGAGATAGGTGAGCACCATCCGAAACCCGCCATCCGGGCGCGGATCCCAGCGCGAGATCCGCCCGCGCATCCCGTCCGGCGGCAACCACGCCTCCAGGGCGCCCCGGTCCACGAGCGCGTCGTAGACGGCCGCCGGTGCCGCGGCGATCGTCCTGCTGCCCCGATCAACCCTGCTCACCCCCCAACCCTAGGCCCGCACCCTCCCGCCCGCGGGTGCTCCTCGTCGATCTTGAAGTTGTGGCACCTCGCGTAAGCCGTGAAGCGGGCATCTGAGGCGCCACAAGTCCAAGATCGGTGGGGAGCGGGAGCGGGGCGCGCCCGGTACGCTGCCGCGAATGCCGGTACGACAACACCTCCACGACTCGCTGCTGCTCGGGGACGACGACACCCCGCTTGCCCGGATGCGGCTGCGGGACGACGACGGCACGGCGGTCGCGGCCGACGTCCGGCCGCTGCCCGAGGCGCCGCTCACCCGGCTCGTCGCGCAGGTGCGGCGCGACCTGGCCGGGCACCGGCTGGAGACGCCGGACGAGGCGCTGGCGGTGGCGCTCGTGGCCGACGGGCTCAAGCTGGACCGGGCCGCCACCGACATGCGGCACGACCTGACCGGCGTACCCGAACCGGTGGCGCTGCCGGAGGGCTGGTCGCTCGGCGCTCCCGGCTGGGACGACGACCTCGCCGCAGGGCTGGACGCGGCGTACGGCCCGGACCACCCGGACGGCCGCTGGCAACCGAGCGACACCGACGAGGTACGGGCGATGTTCGACACCGGCGAACCGGTGCCGCCCCTGGTGCCCGCCTCGGCCCGGCTGATCGACCCGGACGGCCGCAGCGCCGGGCACGTGCTGTGCGCCGGGCCGGTGCCGTGGACCGACGACGACTGCGTCTGGATCCTCAACCTGGGTGTGGCACCCCGGGCGCAGCGGCGCGGGTTCGGCCGGGCGCTGCTGGTGCACGCGTTGCGTGGCGCGCGCGAGGTCGGGCTGCCGTCAGTCGGCCTGTCGGTGGTCGACGGCAACCCGGCCCGCCGCATGTACGACGCGGTCGGCTTCCGCGTCCTCACCCGGGTGCTCACGGTCCGCATCCCCGACGCGTAGCCCGCTCGATGCGTCCCGAGGTGGCGAACCCTCAGGCGCCGGTGAGCAGAGGGCGGTGCGCGGACCAGAGCCAGCGCAGGTAGTCGCGCAGCCGTTCCGGGGTGGCGATCCAGCCCTGGCCGGGATAGCGGAGCAGCCGGCTGACCTCGCCGGCCACCAGGTCGTACCCGGCCGCGCCGGTCTCCGGCACCGGGGCGTCCGGTGCCACAGCCACTGGTAGCGGGACCATCGGGAGCCGCAGGCCGGCGTCGTCGCAGGCCCGCAGCACGGTGAGATAGACCCGGACCAGGTGGTACGGCGACACGACGAGCGCGACGCTGCCGATGCCGAGCGCCCGCACCTGCTCCACGACCCACGCGGCCTGCCGTCCGGTGCCGGTGACCGGCTCGGCCTGGAGCACGACCCCGTCGACACGGCGCAGACCGAGCCCGCAGCGCCGGGCCGGTCTCCCAGGCGCGGACCGCGTCGGTGAGACGCCAGTCCTCGCCCTGGCCGGTGGGCACCACCAGCGCGTCCACTCGCTCGGCAGCGCGGTGGGGCAGCGTGAGGACCACCGTGACCGCCTCCAGCACCGCCAGGAGCCGGTCGGCGGGGACATCCGCGAACGCCTCCGCCGGTACGAGCCGTGGCAGCGGGCGGGACACACTCGTCACGCCCGCGATCTTGCCACGTTGCGGCGGACGGGGGATGAGAGAGCGGCGGTGGAATCGAGTACGCGTGCTCATTCGCCCGCCCCGCCGGCCGGGCAGGATCGGAGGCGTGACGACGAGACGTACGCTGCTCGGCGGTCTGCTCCTGGCGCTGGCCACCGCCGGTGCCTGGGTGGCCTGGCTGAGCTGGGAGTCCGGCTGGACCGTGGACCCGCAGACGGGCGACATGAGCGGGCCGTACGCGGTCTGGCAGGTCGCCGCCGCGGTACTGACCCTGGGCGCGCTGGCCGCCGTGGGCGGCTGGTGGCTGAACATCTGGCTGGTGGCAATCGTGATGACAGTGGCGTTCACCGTCCCGTGGGCGGTGCACGCCGCCTCGACCGACGACACCGGCCTGTGGGCGGTCGGGGCGGCGCTGGTGGCGATCGGCACGACCATCGGGACGACGCTGGTCGGCGGCGCCGCCGGGTGGCTGCGCCGCCGGGCCGCGTGACGGGCGTCGTCAGTCGCGGTTCAGGCGTTCGGCGTACGCGTCGCGCAGTTCCGCCCAGCCGAAGTCCTTCGCCTCCGCGCCCCGGATCGGGCCGACCGGGTCGCCGTCGAGCAGTTGGGCGGCGACGTCGAGGCAGAGGTGCCAGCCGGCAGCAGTCATCGGGGCGAGGTCGGGACCGCCGACCCGGTGCCGCAGCGTGAGCGTGGTCCCGTCGCCGTTCGCTGTCAGCTCCCAGCGGAGCAGGTCGTCGCCCCAGGTGTACTCCAGCAGGTGCGGCCGGTCCGCGCGCCGCACCCGGGCCGGCGCCGGGTGCGTCTGCTCGCCGTCGACGGTGCTGAGCACGGCTTCGCCAGGGCGGCCCAGGTCGCGGTCGGCCAGGAACGGCGCCCACTCGGCCAGCCGGTCCGGGTCGGTGAGCGCGGCCCACACCGTCTCCGGCGGGTGCCGCAGGTCGCGGACGAAGACCAGTTCGTTGTCGGGGGTCAGCTTGACCCGGGCGAGCGGGCCGGGACGGAACGTGTCGCGGTCCATCTGTCACTCCTGACTGTCGAGATGGCGTTCGAGGGCGTCGAGATGCGCGGTCCACATCGACCGGTACGGCCCGAGCCAGTCGTCCACTGCTCGTAGCGGCGCGGTGTCGACCCGGTAGATCCGCCGCTGCGCCGCCGTACGGCAGGTGACCAGGCCGGCGTCGCGGAGCACCCGCAGGTGCTTGGAGACCGCCGGCTGGCTCATGCCCAGCGCGTCCACCAGCTCGCCCACGCTGCTCTCCGCCCGGCGCAGCCGGTCCAGGATGCGGCGGCGGGAGGGCTCGGCCAGCACGGTGAAGGCGTCGACGGTCACCCTTGTAATATGCCTCATCGGTTATATGCCTGGCAAGGAATAACAAGTCGCGCTGCCTCGGCGCGGCGGGCTCCATATGCTCGGGGGATGGAACTGCGGATCTTCACCGAGCCCCAGCAGGGGGCCACATACGACCAGCTCCTCGCCGTGGCCCGCCGCGCGGAGGAGACCGGCTTCGCCGCGTTCTTCCGCTCCGACCACTACCTGAAGATGGGCTCGGTGAGCGGCGACCCCGGCCCGACCGACGCATGGACCACGCTCGCCGGCCTGGCCCGCGACACCACCCGGATCCGGCTCGGCACGCTCATGACCGCCGCCACGTTCCGGCTGCCGGGCCCGCTGGCGATCACCGTGGCGCAGGTCGACCAGATGAGCGGCGGCCGGGTCGAGCTGGGCATCGGCACCGGCTGGTACGCCGAGGAGCACACCGCGTACGGCATCCCGTTCCCGTCCCTGGGAGAGCGGTTCGACCGGCTGGAGGAACAACTCGCCGTCATCACCGGGCTCTGGTCCACCCCGGACGGCGCCACGTTCGACTTCCCCGGCACGTACTACCCGGTCAGCGACTCGCCCGCGCTACCCAAGCCGGTGCAGCGCCCCCGTCCGCCGATCCTGCTCGGCGGCATGGGCCCGAAGCGCACGCCCCGCCTGGCCGCCCGGTACGCCGACGAGTTCAACCTGCCGTTCGCCTCGGTCGAGGACACCGTCGCGCAGTTCGGGCGGGTACGCGACGCCTGCGTCGCGATCGACCGCGACCCGTCCACGATGACCTGGTCCAACGCGCTCGTGCTCTGCTGCGGCCACAACGAGGCCGAGGTGAGGCGCCGCGCCGAGGCGATCGGGCGTGACCCGGCCGAGCTGCGCGCCAACGGCGCCGCCGGCACGCCCGCCGAGGTGGTCGAGACGCTCGGCCGGTACGCCGAGGCGGGCAGCTCGCGCGCCTACCTCCAGGTGCTGGACCTGACCGACCTGGACCACCTGGAGCTGGTGGCCGCCGAGGTGATGCCCCAGCTCTGACCCGGGCGCGCCCGCCCCTTTGCGGCCCGGCCCCGCCGCCCCGGCCGTCCCCGTCGCGGGCCGAGCCGGTCGGGGCGGGGCGGGGCGTGAGGGTGGGCGGCGGGCGGGTCAGCTTGTTGTGGCGCGGCGGACCGTGTCGAGGCGGCCGTCGCGGTCGCTGTCCAGGTACGTCACGTCCGGCACACCGTCGCCGTCCAGGTCGACCTGCACCACGTCGGCCACGCCGTCGCCGTCCAGGTCGGTCACCACCTCGACGGAACCGTCCAGGTGCCGGGTCACGATCGACCGGCCCGACGCCTGGCGGGGCGGCGGCCCCGGATGAGGCACCGGGTCCGGCTCGGGCTCCGGCGTGGGCCCCGGCACCGGCGCGGTCGCGGCGGGCGTCACCCCCACACCGGCGGGCCCCACGCCGACAGGCCCCGCAGCGGCTGGCGGCATCTCCGCAGCGTCGGGGTCCACGCCGGTCGGGTCGATCTCCTCCTCCGACGGGTACACGTCGCCGCGGAGGCTCGGGTCGCGGTAGCTGCTCATCCCGCCAGGATTCCCGCCGAGTGGCCGGGGCAACCCTGCCAGCGCATGATGGCGCATGATGCAGCGCATGACGGACACGAACTGGGCCGGAAACGTCAGCTGGTCGGCGCGTACCCGATCGTGGCCGACCTCGACCGACGACCTGCGCCGGCTGGTCGCGGAGGCCGACCTGGTCCGGGCCGTCGGCACCGGCCACTCGTTCAACCGGCTCGGCGACACGACCGGCGTCCAGGTCGCGCTGGACGGCCTGCCGCCCACCGTCGCGCTCGACCCCGACCGCGGCGCGGTCACCGTCGCGGCCGGCCTGCGCTACGGCGACCTGGCCATCGCGCTCCAGGCTCAGGGGTACGCGCTGGCGAACCTCGCCTCGCTGCCGCACATCTCGGTGGCCGGCTCGGTCGCCACCGCCACCCACGGCTCAGGCGCGCGGAACCGCAACCTCGCCGCCGCCGTCGCCGCGCTGGAACTGGTCACCGCCGACGGCGACCTGATCACCGTCGACCGGGGTGTCCCGCGGTTCGCCGGGCTGGTGGTCAACCTGGGCGCGCTGGGCGTGGTCACCCGGCTCACGCTCGACGTGGTGCCCACGTACGAGATCCGCCAGTACGTCCGTCTCGGCCTGCCCCGCGCGGCGCTGGACGAGGCGCTGGACGCCGCGTACAGCGTCAGCGTCTTCACCTCGTGGCGCTCGGAGCGCTTCGACCAGGTGTGGGTCAAGCAGTACGCCGACCAGGCGCCGCCGCCCGCCGACTGGCTGGACACGGTGGCCGCCGACTCGCCCCGGCACCCGGTGCCCGGCATGTCGCCGGAGCACTGCACCGCGCAGCTCGGCGAGCCGGGGCCGTGGCACGAGCGGTTGCCGCACTTCCGGCTCGGTTTCACCCCGAGCAGCGGCGACGAGTTGCAGTCCGAGTGGCACGTGGCCCGGGCCGACGCGTCGGCGGCGCTCGCCGCGCTCGACCCGGTCGCCGACCGGATCGCCGCCGTGCTCCAGATCTGCGAGCTGCGTACGGTGGCCGCCGACGAGCTGTGGCTGAGCCCGAACTTCCGGCGCGACTCGCTGGCGCTGCACTTCACCTGGGTCGGCGACCCGGTGGCGGTGGCTCCGGTGCTGGCCGAGGTGGAGGAGCGGCTCGCCCCGTTCGCGCCGCGCCCGCACTGGGGGAAGCTGTTCGAGCGCGATCCCGCCGCCGCGTACCCCCGGCACGCCGACTTCGCCGCGCTGCTGCGCGAGTTCGACCCGAAGGGGAAGTTCCGCACCGCCGAGATGGACCGCTACTTCCCCCGGGACTGACCCAGCTTTCTCCGGGGCTGACTCAGCGTCCGGCCGGCACCTGCCGGCGCAGGCTGCCACGCTGCACCGCCCGGCTGATGTCGCTGGGCGAGACGATGCCGACGAGCTGGTCGTCGACCACCACGAGCGCCCGTCCGTCGGTGCACTCGTTGAGCCGGGGCAGCAGGTCGGTGAGCTGCTCGTCCGGGCGTGCCAGGACCAGTTCGTCGGCCCGGCAGGACACCTCGGCCAGCGTGGTCGCCGCGCGGCGGTCCGCCGCGATGCCGCGTACCCGATCGAGCGTGACCAGACCGACCGGCCTGCCGTCGACGGTGAGCGGCAGCGCCGAGTGCCGGTACGCGAACAGGTAGTGGTCGACGAAGTCGGCCACGGTGAGGTCGCCGGACGCGGTCTGCGGCTGCGGCGTCATCACGTCGCCCACCCGGATGCCGCGCAGTGCGTCGCCCATCCGGGCGGCGCGTTCCTCCTGGCCGGCGGCGCCGAGCAGGAACCAGCCGATCAGCGCCAGCCAGAGCCCGCCGAACCCGGCGCCGGTGAAGAACCGCCACAGCCCCAGCCCGATCAGCACCACGCCGAGCACCCAGCCCGCGCGGGCCGCCACCACCGACGCCTTGGTCCGGTCGCCGGTGAACTTCCAGACCGCCGCGCGCAGCAGCCGCCCGCCGTCCAGCGGGGCGGCGGGCAGCACGTTGAAGATCGCCAGCAGCACGTTGATACCTGCCAGCCAGGCCAGCGCGCCGAGCAGCAGCCCGTGCCCGCCCGCCGCGGCGACCGCTACCGCGATCGCCGCGAAGACCACGCCGATGATCAGGCTGACCAGCGGCCCGACCCCAGCGATCCGCAGCTCGGCGCCCGGGTCCTTCGCCTCGCCCTTCAGCTCGGCGACGCCGCCGAACAGCCACAGCGTGATGCCCTCGACCTCGATGCCGTTGCGCTTGGCGACCACCGCGTGCGCCACCTCGTGGGCGAGCAGGCCGAGGAAGAAGACCACAGCCGCGGCCAGACCGGCCGCGATGTAGGCGACGGGGGAGTGACCGGGGTACGAGGAAGGGAACAGACTCGCCGACAGCGCCCACGCGATCAGCACGAAGATGACCAGGACACTCCAGTTGACGCCGACCGGTACGCCGGCGATTCGACCCAGACGGAAACTCGCCCTCATGTTCCCGTCATACCCGGCGCACCCACCCGCACACCACGAGGTCGACGCGCTGATCCTCACGCCCAGTGGTCTCCACGTGCCCGAGCTCAAGCACTGCGCCCCGTTCTTCACCGCCTTCATCAGGGGGAACGGGCGCTATTGATCAACTTTGATGGGAGAACTAACCTTGCGTAGATGAGGAGCGTTCGGGGCGTAGTTGTATGGGTGTTGTTGGTCTTCTTGGGTGGGCTTGTACTGCTGCTTTCCCCGCCCCTGATCGACTACGCCTTCGATCCGAATACCGACTGGGAACGCTTGGCGAATATCGGCCAAGCCTACGGCTCGGTCTCCATGCTTCTTTCCGCGCTGGCCCTCGTGGGTGTGGTCGCCACCACCATCAGTCAGAACAGGCAAATCCGCATCGCATTGGAATACGCGCAACGTGACCAGCATGCCTTGTTGCTGAAGATGGCCATAGATGATGCCGTGCTGATGGAGTGCTGGGGGTCGCTGACCCAGGACCCTGCCCCTGAAAGGCGGAGGCAGCGGGCCTACATCAACCTGATCCTCAACTTCTGGGCCGCGACCTGGCAGCTGGGCGGGATGCCTGAGAGTCAGTTGCGAGGACTGCTGGCAGCTGACATCTTCGCCACCGAGATCGGCTTGAGGTTCTGGGAACAGGCGCGACTTACGCGGGAGGTCGTGCACGCGGGGGCGCAGCCAGCAGCGTTCGACCGGATTGTGGAGGACGAGTACCTGCGCGCCCTGGCGAAGCTACGAAGCACGTACGCTTCGGGCTTCGGATCGTAGGGTCAGGGTTCGCAGGCGAAGCCTGCCGCGTTCAGCTCCGGAACGTCTCGTACTTGACGCTCGCGACGAAGGTCGACCAGGCTGCCGGGTCGAAGGTGAGGATAGGGCCCTGCGGGTCCTTGCTGTCGCGGAGTCCGACCACGCCGGGCAGGCCGTCGGCGACCTCGACACAATCGCCGGAGCCGTTGCTACGGGTGCTCTTGCGCCAGGTCACCGTCGCCTGGTTGGCCTTTTCCACCCGCGCCGTCCTCTCATAGCTTGTCGATCGCCCCCAGGATGAGGTCGTGCGACTCCCGGGCGCCGGCCGCCGTGGCGACCAGGTGCTCGAAGACGCGGCTGTACTCCCTGACCTGTTGGCCTTCGAGATAGAGGCTACCCGCGCGGGTCTCGACGTAGACGACCCCCGGATCGGCCGGCTCGGGGAAGGTCAGCACGCTGAAGGCGCTGCCCATCGACCCGTACTCGCCCGCGCCGAAGGTCAGGATCTGAATGGTGCGGCCGGGCCGGTCGGCCTCCTCGGCCAGTCGCCGCAACTGCGCCGCGAACAGCTCCGCGCCGCCGACAGGCCGCCGTAGTGCGGCTTCGTCCAGTACCACCCAGAGCTTCGGCGGAGTCTCGGTGTCCTGTCGGCGCATGCGCAACTCCACCCGCCGGTCCACCTCGTCGTTCGGGGCGTCCGGGTGCTCGGCGCGGATGACCGCGCGGGCGTAGTCGGCGGTCTGGAGCAGACCCGGGACCAGTTGCGGTTGGAACGCGCGGATCTCGGACGCCTCGGCCTCCAGCCCGACGTAGACCTCGAACCAGTCCGGCAGCACGTCGTCGTACGCCTGCCACCAGCCCCGCTTGCGGGCGTCGCGGGCGACCTGGACGAGCGCGTCCACCTCGTCGCCCTCCACCCCGTACAGCTCAAGAAGTCCACGGGCGACCGGCGGCATGACGGACACCTGGGCGTTCTCGATGCGGCTGATCGCCGACTTCGAGATGCCCACCTCCTTGGCGGCCTGGTCGGCGGTCATGCCGGTCTGTTCACGGAGGCGACGCAGCGCAGCGGCCAGGCGTCGACGTCGGACGGTCGGGCTTCCAGTCATGCCGGTCAGTGTGGCGGAACCGGACGAGCTTCGCAATGACACACTCCCGAATCGGGAGTTGCGTAAAGGGTGCAGTTCACTGCACGATGAGTGAGTGGCCAGATCGGCTGGGTTACCGCGCTGTCGATCTGGGTCACGCGCTGTGCCCTGCTGACGTACTGCTGGTCGAAGGCTGCGGTGGCAGGTGCCGGGGTGGGTCCGCCGGTGCGGGGCGGGCCGGCGGACCCGCCCTTCCACGGTTCGATCTCGATGGTGAGAGGCAGGTCCTGTCATGCGCGTCTTCCTCCGGCGTGTCCGGCGTCGCCGGCGGTCGGTCCTCGGATCGACCTGCTACCGCTCGTCGGCCTACCGTCCGTTGCGCCCCTGGCAGGTGCGTGAGCGGAGCTTCCGACCGACCCCGCTGGGACGTCGCGGGCTCGACCCGCAGGAGGTGCGGGAGTTCCTCGACCGGGTCGCCGGTGACCTGGCCGCCGTCTACGACGCACTGGCGCAGAGCCGCCGCGAGACCGACCGGATCAAGAACGCGCTGCGCCGCTGGCAGTCGGAGCAGGCCCAGGCGCGCAACGAACGGGGATACGACAGGTGACCGAGCGCTGGGTGATCCACCTGCCGGTCGTCGTCAACGACCTGCTCTCCGCTCAGCGGCTGGCCCGCGTGGTGGCGCACTGGACCCACGTCCTGCCACAGACCGAGCCCGGCGGCACCACTGTCTCGGCGGAGGACGACCAGAACGTCCGGCACTGGGTGTTCTGCGACCGGTTGCTGCCCGGCGGGCAGCGGTGTCTGCTCCGGCCCGGACACGACGGTGAGTGCTCCCGGCGGTTCCGGCCGCGATGAGCACCGGCCGGACCAGGGACGGACAACACCCGCGTGCCGCACCGGAAGCGGAGTATGCACGAGTGGGGACCAACGAGGACGTCGCGCGGGCCCGTCGGAGGCTGGCACGACAGCCGCCGATCAGCGACGAGCAGCACGACCGGAACATGGAGTGGCTGCGCCAGTTCGGAGGCGACTCGTGGGAGTGAGGACCGGAGTCGGTCAGTCGGCCTTCCCGGCCGGGACGACCCACGTCGTCGGCTGGCCGGTGATCGCGGTGATCAGGTCGAAGTCACCGTCGTAGTGCAGAACTGTCACGCCATGCCGTTCGGCGGTGGCGGCGATCAGCAGATCGGCCATCGAGAGCGCGCGGTGGTTGCCCTTGTGCAGTGCCTGCACCTGGACGTCGATCGCCCGATCCCAGATGTCGTCGGGCATGGCGAGCCAGTCGAAACCGCGGAGCAGCCATCGCGCGCGCTTCGCGTCCTTGGCCGAGCGGGCGCTGTGCACCACCTCGATCTCGACCGCCCCGCAGACCGCCAGGAGACCGCGCTCGGACAACTCGTCCAGGACCGGCGCCACGGCGGGCTTCGGCCACCGGGCCAGCGCCGACTTGTCGAGGAGGTAGCGCTCCCGCGTCATGCCGCTTCGGGCTTCGACGCCTGCCCCGGGTCGGTGAGGTCCGGCAGGCCGCCGCTCTTGAGCCAGTCGGCGAACTCCCGGCGCTTCTCCCGGTTGACCACTTCCTGCAGCGCGGCGTTGACAGTGGCCTTCTTGGTGCCCGTGCCGAGGATCTCGGCGGCCTCGGCCAGGAGGTCGTCGTCGACATCGAGAATGGTGCGGGACATGGCGTACCTCCTCGTCCAGCAGGCGAACGAGGCGATGATATCAATTTCTCGGCTTCTTGATATACCTCTGCGGCGGTGTCGGGCGTGGTCAGCGCCGTCGAGGGGCCTCGGCGACCACCGTCGGGGAGAACTCGTTCGCCGCCTCCACCGCCCACTCCAGCGCGAAGTCCGCCTCCTCCTCCCAGCCCGGTTTGCCGCCGACGAAGTGCGACCGGCCGGGGAACTCCCGGTAGCCGGTGAGCGCCGTCGAACTCCGATAGAGGTTGGAGATGCTGGTGGCCAGCGACGCGGGCACCACGTGGTCCTCGCCGCCCGCGGTGATGAGCAGCGGAGCGCGGTCGCTGCGCTTCTTGTCGATCTCGGTGGCCGAGTTCGGATCCAGGTTGGCGAACGCGGCCTCGAACAGCACGTGCCCGGCGCCCGGTACGGCGTACCGCTCCCAGGCCGCGTCGGACTGCTCCTGGCTGATGGTGTTGCCGAAGGCGTACCGGAAGTCTTCCGGGGTGAACGGCACGGCCCGGTGCCGGTTCGCCGGGTTGTGCAGGATCGAGTACCCGGAGCGCAGCGTGCTGGGCGGCAACTTGAGCACGCCCCGTACCGGCGCGGGGTGCACGGCGACCACCGCGGCGCCGAGGTGGCGGTCCGCCAGCAACTGGGCGATCAGGCCGCCGAACGAGTGGCCCATGATGATCGGCGGGCGCGGCAGGTCCCTGATGATCGCCTCGTAGTGGTCGGCGATGTCGGCGATGCGCTGCGCGGCGATCGGCGCCGGGTCGGCCCGCAGCTCCTCCACCTCGCGGTCCATGCCGGGCCAGGCGGGCGTGAGCACCTGGAAGCCGCGCGCGGAGTACCGCTGCGCCCAGTGCTCCCAGCTCCGCGAGGTCATCCAGAGCCCGTGGATGAGCACGATCGTGTCGACCCGTCCCGTCGGTGCGCTCATGTCCGCCTCCCCGTTTCGCCGCTGGACGGCCCGCGCGTACCCGGCCTGGATGCCGGCAATCCTGTCTGATCGAACGGACAGGGAACGGACGGGTGGCCCGGATGATCAGCGTCCTGAGTCGACTGTCAGGATGACGGGCATGACGGTCAGACTTGCCGACAGGGTTGCCCTGGTGACGGGCGGGAGCCGGGGAATCGGCGCCGCCGTCGCGCGCCGGCTGGCCGAGGACGGCATCCACGTCGCGTTCACCTACCGCACCGCGGAGGACAGCGCGAAGTCCGTGGTGGCCGAGATCGAGGCGTACGGGCGGACCGGCCTGGCGATCAACGCGGACAGCACCGACGCGACGGCCGTGGTCGGCGCCGTGGAGCGGACCGTCGCCGAGTTGGGGCGGTTGGACGTCCTGGTCAACAACGCCGGGGTGTTCGCGGGTGGGCCGATCGAGTCGGTCAGCCTCGAGGCCCTGGACCGGGCGATCGCGGTGAACGTGCGCGGGGTCTACCTCGTCACCCAGGCGGCGGTGCGCCACATGGGTGCGGGTGGGCGGATCGTCAACATCGGCAGCAGCTTCGCCAGTCGTGTCACGGCTCCCGGGGTGAGCGCGTACGCGATGACCAAGAGCGCCGTGAACGGGCTGACCCGGGCGCTCGCCCGGGAGCTCGGTCCGCGCGGGATCACCGTCAACCTGATCCTGCCCGGCTCGACCGACACCGACATGAACCCGGCGGACAGCGCGGGCGCGGACGGGCAGCGGTCGCACATCGCCCTCGGCCGGTACGCGGAGCCGGAAGACGTGGCGGCGACTGTCAGTCACCTGGTGGGTGCCGGCGGACGGCACATCACCGGTGCGTCGATCGCGGTCGACGGCGGCGCGACGGCCTGAGCGGATCCGGACCGACGGCCGGCTGCTGGGCTGAGCCCGGTCAGGGCAGGCGGTCGACCACCACGAAGGCGGTGCCCGGCTCGACCTCGGTCAGCAGCAGGCGCTGGGCGCTGCGGGTCAGCCGGATGCAGCCGTTCGTGACGTTCTTGCCGAGCGTGTCGTCGTTGTACCAGCTGTGCAGGCCGATGTGGGCCCCGCGTAGCCCGGTCGGCACCGCGCCCGGGTCGTCGGGGATCGCGCCGAGGGCGAAGATGTCGACGCCGCCGTAGACGGCCTCCGGGGGCGGGGTGCGGCCCAGCACGAACGTACGGCCCAGCGGGGTGAGCTGTCCGGACATGCCGAGGCTGACCGGCCAGGTGCGCATCGCGCGCCCGTCCCGGCTCCAGGTGAGGCGGTGGGTGCGCCGTTCCACCACGATCTGGTCGCGTAGCACCACAGTGGTCCAGCCGCCGGACGGCAGCCAGGCGATGGTGCGGTTCGCCGACGGCAGCAGCACCGCCGTCCAGCCGGAGCGGCGGTCGACGATCGGCACGGTGAGCCGTACGCCGCTGATGGTCGGCGCGAGGAACGCCAGCGGACGGCCGCCCGGCGCGTCGTAGGCGGCGACGTTCCGGTTCGGGCGCAGCCCCTCGCTCAGCGGGCGGGTGTCGGCCGGGTCCGGGTCGGGCGGGAAGCCGCGCGGTGCCGGGTCGTAGGTGACCACCGGCAGGTCGTCCGGTGCCGGCGCGGCGGGCGGCACCGACTCCTGCGGCGACGGACTCGGTGCGGCGGTCGTGGCCGAAGGTGCGGCGGCGGGCGGCGCCGCCTGGCGCGTGGGCGTGACGGTGAGCGCGCGGCCGACCAGCAGCGCGGTGACGAGCAGCAGCGGTACGGCGAGCGCGGCGATCAGCCAGCCGGGAGGCCGGCGCATGGCGAACCGGTCGAACAGCACGAAACCGACTGTAACCGACCGGAAGCCCCCGTACCCGGTACTACGGGTACGAGGGCTTCACGGCCCGGGCGGCTCAGCTCAGCTTCGCGCCGATGTGGATGGCGATCGCGTCGTGCGCGGGAACGTTGGCGGCGAACCAGCCGGACGAGTCCACCGTGATCACCGGGCCGCTGCACGAGCCGTTGCTGAACGTGCCGTGGATGACGTCGCAGTAGCGGCCCGCCGGCAGCCCGGTGTAGTACGAGCGGCCGTTCACCGCGCCGTCCTCGTCGTTCATGGTCAGGTAGCCCTTGCCGGTACGGCTGAACGCGATGTGCTGGTAGCCGTTGTCGTACCAGTTGGAGACCCCGGCGCCCTCGGTGGCGTTGCGGAAGCCGACCATGTTGGCGATGACCGGCCAGCGGTGCTCGCACTCCCAGCCCGAGTAGCAGGTGACGTTGGTGATCCGGTTGCTGCCGTCGGCGGGCGGGCCCTGGTCCCGGCCGCTGTAGGTGAAGCTCGACATCACCGCCGGGGTGCCGTACGGCCAGGCCAGCATGAACGCGTTGGCGAGCGCGTACGTGCCGCGGTTGCGGTAGGTGAGCACGCCGCCCTCGCGCTGCGTGTCGTGGTTGTCGGTGAAGACCACCGCCTTCGCGCTCGACAGGTAGCCCCAGGACTCGCCGAAGTTCTTCAGGTACGCGAGCCGCTCGTTGTTGAACATCCGGGCCAGGTCCTTGCCGTACCGGAACTCGTGCACGTCGCCGTTGCCGGTGTACTCGGTCGGCTGGATCGGCTCACCGGCGCCGTAGATGACCTCCTGCACCAGGTACGCGCTGCGGGACAGCTTGGCCTTGATCGCGGCGATGTCGGCGGCCGGCATGTGCTTGCTGCCGTCCAGCCGGAAGCCGTCGACGCCGAGCGAGAGCAGGTCGTTGAGGTACGCGGCCAGCCGGCTGCGCACGTACTCCGACTCGGTCTTGAGGTCGGCGAGGTTGACCAGCTCGCAGTTCTGCACCTCGTACCGGTCGTTGTAGTTGGCGATGTCGTTGTTGCCGTTGCGGCCGCAGTAGTGGAAGTCCGCCGAGGAGTAGGTGCCCGGGTAGTTGTAGTGCCCGTACGAGGAGCCGGCCCAGCCGGTGCCGCCGTTCTCCTGCCCGGACATGTGGTTGACCACGGCGTCGACGATCACCTTGACGCCCGCGGCGTGACACGTGTTCACCATGGACTGGAACTGCGCGCGAGTGCCCTTGCGGGACTCGATCCGGTAGCTGACCGGCTGGTACGACACCCACCACGGGCTGCTGTTGACGTGCTCCTGGGGTGGGGACACCTGCACGTAGCCGTAGCCCTTCGGGCCCAGCGTGCTGGTGCACTCGGCGGCCACCGAGGTCCAGTTCCACTCGAAGAGCTGGACGATGACCTTCTTGGCGCCGGGGGTGGCGGCGGCGGCCGGGGGTGCCGCCGCGGTGAGGGGGACGAGCAGGCTCGCGGCCAGACCCAGGGCGAGCGCGGCGGCGCGGCATCGGCGTCGATGCATCAGGACTCCTGCGGGGTGCGGGGATGCGGGGGAGTGGAGCCTGGATCAGGCCGGCTTCTTGCAACCAGCCTGAAATTTTGCGGCAAGGTTACGAGGATGTTGCAAAGTCTGTCAACGCATGGGCATCCGTCGTTGCGGTAGGCGCTACACGCGCGTCCGGTCCGGACGGTTCGAGAATCCGGCCGAGAAATTCGCCACCGGAGGTGATCCGTCCGCGCCGTCCCTCCGTACCTGAGTGGGGAGCAGGGTCGGCCGGTGGGGGCGCCGCCGCGAGACGATCGAGGAGCAGATGGCCCGGGCACAGCAGAACGAGAAGGCGACGACCGTCCGGACCACCACCACCAGCCGTGGTGCCCGGACGATGTCGAAGTCCGCGATGGTGGCGCTGACCGCCTCCGCGCTCGGCCTCGCGTGGGCCGGTGTGGAGCTGGCCGGCGCCGGCGGCGTCATGTACTCGTACGGATTCTTCTTCACCGAGTTCTTCGCCGGGGTGGTCGCCCTGGTCTCACTCAGCATCACCGTGATGCTGGGCCTGCTCGCCACCGACCGCCTGGTGCTGCTCATCCGGCACCGCGTGCTGCTCCAGTCGGCGCACCGCGCCACCGGCGTGCTCGGCGTGGCCGGGCTGGTCTTCCACGTCATCACCAAGGTCGCGATCGGCCGGGCCGGGCCGACCGACGCGGTGGTGCCGTTCCTCAGCGGCAGTGGCCTCTACGTCGGACTGGGCACCGTCGCCGCGCTGCTGATGGTGGGCGTGCTCTGGACCGGCCTGGTCCGGGTCCGGTTCGCCGGCGTCGGTCCGAAGTGGTTCTGGCGCGGACTGCACTCGATGGCGTACGTGTCCTGGCCGTTCGCGCTGGTGCACGGCCTCAACGCCGGCCGGCCCGCCGCCGGCTGGGTGGTGCTGAGCTACCTCGCCTGCGTGGTGCTCGTGGTGATGGCACTGCTGGTCCGCCTCTCGGTCCACCTCGGCAAGCGCAGCCGCGAGCAGCACCAGGCCGTGGCGCTCAACAAGGCGATGGCCGGCAAGGGGGAGGAGCGTACCGGCGTGTTCGCCGCGCTCACCCGGAAGAAGGCCGCCGACAAGGAGGACAGCGGCGCCGGCCGGGGCCGCTGGGCCGAGGCGACCGCCACCTGGACCGCCCCGGCCGGCACCGCCCGGCGGCGCGACCCGGAGCGGTTCGCCGTACCCGTGGTGCCGGAACCCGGGTCGCTGCGTGAGCCGGTCCGCGCAGCCGCCGCCCGGCGGCGCGACGCCGAGCCGGACGCACCCGCCCGGCGTGCCCGCACCCAGGAGGCGCCCGCCCGCCGCCGCGACGAGGAGCGCGAGCCCGTCGTCCGCGCCCGCGACGAGGAGGCGGCGCCGGCCCGCCGGACCGACGGCGAACGGTCCCGCCGCCGTCGCCGCGACGACGAGGAACGCGTGACCCGCCGCTCGCGGACCGAGGAGCGGGTGAGCCGCCGCTCCCGCGACGACGAGGACCTGGTCGCCCGGTACTCCGCGCCGCCGGAGAGCGGCGGCCGGCACTCGGCGCCCCCGGACACCGGCGGTCGCCACTCCGCGCCCCCGGACAGCGGCCGGTACGCGACCGCGGCCGAGGTGGCCCGCTACTCCGCGCCGCCGCGCGCGGCCGACGAGGCGGAGGAGCCGTGGGACAGCCCGCGCCGCTGGGAGAGCCGCCCGGTCTCCGGTGAGCCGATCTCGGCCGGCCCGATCTCCGGCACCCCGCTCTCGGCGGAGCCGCTCAGCGGGTCCGGACGCCGCTACCGGGACGAGGAGGACGTGCCGGAGGAGCCGGACTACTGGCGCCCGCCGGCCCGTTACGCCGCCGACGAGGCGTTCGTGGACGACACCCCGACGCTCGTCGACCTCGCCTCCCGCCGGGCGATGCGCGCGGGCAAGGAGAGCCGGTCCGGCCGCCGCAAGCGGGCCGACGCGGACGCCGTCGACGGTGCGTACTGGGCCGGGCTGCGAGGTGAGGCCCGGTGACGCGTACGACCGTCCCGCCGGTCGCCTGTGTCGGTGAGCCCCGCCTGACCGCCGGGTTCGCCGAGTTCGGCCGGCTCGACCTACTGGCCCACGAGGAGGTGCACGGCCCCATCGGCCCGATGGAACCGGCGGCGCTGCTGCGGCTCGCCGAGGCCATCGACCTCAAGGGCAAGGGCGGCGCGGGCTTCCCGTTCGCCCGCAAGCTGCGCGCCGTGCTGGAGTCCTGCGAGCGGCAGGACCTGGGCGCCGTGGTGGTCGTCAACGCCACCGAGGGGGAACCGGCGAGCTGGAAGGACAAGGTGCTGCTCACCCGCGCCCCGCACCTCATCCTGGACGGTGCCGCGCTTGCCGCGTTCGCGCTCGACGCCGAGGAGATCGTGATCGGGGTGGCCGACGACGACGTGGGCCGGCCCTCGCTGACCGAGGCGTTGCAGGAACGGCGGATGCCGGTGCCCACCACGATCGTCACCGTGCCGCACCGGTTCATCTCCGGTGAGGGCGGTGCGCTCGTCAACGGCATCAACGGCCTGCCGCACATCCCGCCCGGCACGAAGAAGCGCTCCAGCGACTCCGGCGTCGGCGGGCTGCCCACGCTGCTCTCCAACGCCGAGACGTACTCCCAGCTCGCCGTCGCCGCCCGGATCGGCCCGTACGAGTACGCCGCGCTCGGCACCGACGACGAGCCGGGCACCGTGCTGCTCACCGTCACCGGATCGGCGAAGCGCCCCGCCGTGGTGGAGTGCGCCGCCGGCACCCCGCTGCGGGAGATCCTCGACCTGTGCGAGGTGCCGCCCGGCCCGGGCATCCTGATGGGCGGCTACCACGGCAAGTGGATCACCGCGGCGGCCGCCGAGCGGGCCGAGGTGTCCCGCAGGGGGCTCACCGCCGTGGGTGGCACGCTCGGCGCCGGCATCATCGTGCCGCTCGGTGCCGACACCTGCCCGCTCGGCGAGGCCGCGCAGGTGGTGCGCTACCTCGCGGGCGAGTCCGCCGGGCAGTGCGGACCGTGCAAGATGGGCCTGCCCGACCTGGCCCGCTCGGTCGACCTCGCGGTCTCCGGCAGCGCGCCCGTCGAGCTGGTCCGGGCCGCCGCCGGGGACGTCAAGGGACGCGGCGCGTGCAGCCACCCGGACGGCACCGCCCGGTTCGCGCTGTCCGCCATGGAGGTGTTCGCCGACGACCTGCGGCTGCACGCCACCGGCGAGGGCTGCGGCAAACGCGTCAAGGGCATGATGGGCCTGCCCGGCGCGCCCGACGCCAACCCGCAGAAGCTCACCCTGGACTGGTCGCGCTGCGACGGCCACGGACTCTGCGCGCACGTGGTGCCGGACTTCATCCGGCTCGACGGCAACGGCTACCCGGCGTTCCCGCCCACACCGGTGCCGACGTGGCTGCGCGAGGGCGCGCTCAAGGCGGTAAAGGTCTGTCCCGAACTCGCGCTCCGCCTCGTCCGGGCCGAGTAGAACCAGGAGCCGCCGATGCGTACCGCCGTTCGTGTGACAGCCGCCGCCGTACTGGCCGCCACGCTCGCCGCCGCGACCGCCTGTGCCGCCGGGCCTGAGCCCGGCGCCCGGGACGCAGCGGTCGCCCCGGCGCCCCCGGCCGCCGCGTCCCCGTCCGGGCCGGCATCCGCACCGGCGTCTGCGTCATCGGCCGTGGTGCCGGCCGCGCTGTCGTTCACCGGCAAGACCCTCGACGGTACGGCGTTCGACGCCGCCGCCCTGGCCGGAAGGCCGGTCGTGCTCTGGTTCTGGGCGCCCTGGTGCGCCACCTGCGCCAGCCAGGCGTGGACGGTGGCCGAGATCGCCCCCACCTACCGCGACACCGTCCCCATCGTCGGCGTCGCCGGACTCGGCGAGCAGAAGGCCATGAAGTCGTTCGTCACCGAGTTCGACCTGGGCGGTACGACACAGATCGACGACCGGGCGGGCGCGCTGTGGCGCCGGTTCAAGGTGGCCGAGCAGAGCACGTTCGTCGTCCTGGACCGCACCGGCCGGGTCGTCCACCAGGGATTCCTGGACGGAGAGGCGCTGACCCGGCAGGTCGAGACGCTGGCCCGGGGATGACCGGCGCGCTGCTGCTCGCCCTGACCGCGGGCATGCTCGGCGCGGTCAACCCGTGCGGCTTCGCGATGCTGCCCGCGTACCTGTCGTTGCTGGTGGCCGGCCCCGACGGCGGTCGCGGTGCGGTCGGCCGCGCGCTCACCGCGACGGCCGGGCTCACCCTCGGGTACGTGCTGGTGTTCGGCGCGTTCGGGCTGGCCCTGGCACCGGCGGCGGACTGGCTGCGGCCCCGGCTGCCGTGGCTGACGGTGACGCTCGGCGTGCTGCTGGCGCTGGCCGGATGCTGGCTGCTCGCCGGTCGGCGGCTGCCCGCGCCGCGCCCGCTGCGGGTCGCGCCCCGGCTCACCCGGACCTGGCCGTCCATGGTGCTGTTCGGTGCGGCGTACGCGCTCACGTCGCTGACCTGCGCGATCGCGCCGTTCCTGGCGATCGTGGTGACCAGCCTGCGGGCCGGGTCGCCGCTGCGCGGGCTGGCGCTGTTCGGGGCGTACGCGCTGGGGATGGCGCTCGTGGTCGGCGTGGCCGCGCTCGCCGTGGCGCTGCTGCGCGGCCGGGTCGTGGCGCGGCTGCGCGGGGCGGGCGCGTGGGTGCCGCGGCTGAGCGGCCTGGTGCTGCTGGTCGCGGGCGGCTACGTCGCGTGGTACGGCTGGTACGAGGTACGCCTCGCCCAGGGCCGCTACGACGCCTTCACCGATCCGATCATCCGCACCGCCGCCCGCATCCAGCAGTCAGTGGTGAGCGCCGTCGACACGCTGGGCCCCGCCGTCCTCGTAGCCCTCCTCGCCGCGCTGCTCCTAGCCCCCCTCGCCGTCCCTCGCCCCCGCTCCCACCCCCGCTCCCGCGATCTTGCAGTTGGTGCCCGGGCGGAAGGGGTGAAGCGGACTGCCGGCGGGCCGGAAGTGCAAGATCGCGGGGGAGCGGCGGGCGAGGCGGGAGCGGCGGCGGGGGAGCGGGTCAGCGCGGGGTGAGGCGGTCGGTGCCGAGCTTGTCGCGGAGGACCTCGGGAACCACCACCGAGCCGTCGGGCTGCTGGCACTGCTCCAGGATGGCCGGGAACAGGCGGCTGGTGGCCAGCGCCGAACCGTTGAGCGTGTGCACGAAACGGGTCTGCTTCGCGCCCGGCTCGCGGTAGCGGATCGCCGCCCGGCGCGCCTGGTAGTCGCCGGCCCAGGAGACCGACGACACCTCCTTGTACTTGCCGGTGCTCGGCATCCACACCTCGACGTCGAGCGTCTTCTTCATCGAGGCGCTCGCGTCGCCGGCGGCGAGCAGGCTGGTCTGGAAGTGCAGACCGAGCTTGCTGACCAGGCCCTCGACGTGCCCGACCATCGCCTCCAGTGCCTCGCCCGCCTGCTCCGGCAGCGTGAACTGGAAGATCTCCACCTTGTTGAACTGGTGGCCACGTACGGTGCCGCGCTCGTCGGAGTGCGAACCGGCCGCCTCCCGCCGGTAGCACGGCGTGTACGCGAACGCCTTCAACGGCAGCTTCGGCGTCTCCAGGATCTCGTCCTGGTACGCGCCGAGGATCGCCGTCTCCGCCGTGGGCAGCAGGAACTGGCCGCGCGAGGACGACTGCTTGTCGATGTGGTAGACGTCGTCGTGGAACTTCGGGAACTGCCCGGCGGCGAAACCGGCGCTGTCCAGCAGCAGGTGCGGCGGGAGCAGGAACTCGTAGCCGGCCTGGATGTTCTGCTCGATCAGCCAGTTCACCAGCGCCCACTCCAGCCGGGCGCCCAGACCGGTGTACATCCAGAAGCCCGAGCCGCCGAGCTTCACGCCCCGCTCGTGGTCGACCAGGCCGAGCGCGCGGCTCAGCTCCACGTGGTCGCGTACCTTCTCGATGGCCGGCGCCTCGCCGAACGTGCGCACCACCCGGTTGGCCTCCTTGCCGCCGGGGACCACGTCGTCGGCGGGCAGGTTCGGCAGCTCGCTCATCGCCGAGCGGAGCCGGGACTGCACCTCGTCGAGCTGGGACTCCAGCTCCGCGAGCTGCTTGCGCTCGGCCTCCGGGGCGACCGGCTGCGGCGTGCCGCCGGACCGTTTCGCCTCCGCGTACGCGCGCGCCTCGGCCTTGCGGCGCTGCCGCTCGGCGTCGATCTCCGTGATCAGGGCGCGTCGTTCCTGGTCGAGCCGCTGGATGTCGTCCAGCGCCCGGGTGACCTCGGCGGGATCCAGACGCTTCGCCAGCGCGGTCGCCACCGCCTCGCGATCCTTCCGGATCAACTCCATGTCGAGCATGCTGCTCGTACGCCTCCGTCCAGGCAGTCAGGTGGGACCTCCAGATGCTACCGTCGCGCCCCTGCCGCCCCGGCCCGGCCCGCGCAGCCCGCCGCCGCGAGGCCCTTTCCGGTGACGGTGCGTGGTGATGATGCCGTTGGCAGGCAGTGCTCACGTTGCGTGATGGTGCTCCGGTGTCCGCGTCGCCTCGCCGCGGCTCGCCGGTTCGCTGAACTGGTCAATCTCGCGGATCCGCTCTCCTGCGGACGTGTCCCTCCGGCGACTTTGCTCTGCAGCCACCGACGCGGCGTTCGACGGAGCGTCAGCGTCGCGCGGATGGCTGCAGAGCAAAGGGCGTGAGGGGTGAAGCACCCAGGAGGGCTGCGGCGTCACGCACGGTCACGGATGGCTGCCGCGAAGTGGCGCCAGCAAACCGGTGAGCGCGAACGTCAGAGGCGTACCGGCATCAGGACCGAGAAGGCGTGCGCGTCGTCGGGCCGCCGCACGGCCAGCGGGGCGATCGGGCCGTCCAGCTCCAGCACGAGCTGACCGTCGCCGGACCCCAGGGCGTCCAGCAGGTACTCCCGGTTGACCGCCACGCGAAGCGCATCCGCAGCGTCGACCACGCCGTTCGGATCCACCAGGCGCAGCTCGCCGCGGCCGTCCAGGCCGAGCGCCACCACCTCGTGCTCGACGCCCTCGTGCGCGCGGTGACAGACCGGGACGCCGTCGGCGGTGAGCGCCGCGCGCAGCGCCGCGCCGTCGAACGGGATCCGGTACGCGGGTACGTCGCCGAGCTGTGCCCGCAGCAACCGCCGGTAGTCCGGGAAGTCGTACGGCAGCGGCACCGCGGTCAGCGGCCGGCCCGCCACCGTGACGGTCACCCGGTCGGTGGCGACGACGACGTCGGCGGAGTCGGCGCCGTCGAGGTCCAGCAGCGCCCGCAACTCGTCGACGGCGGCCACCGGCAGCAGCGCGCCCACCGGCGGGCCGTCGACGGTGCCGCCGACCCGGGCCACGGCGAGCCGATGCCGGTCGGTGGCGACCAGCCGGACACCGTCCGGCTCGACCTCCACCAGCACACCGGACAGCACCGGCAGGCCGGGGTCGGCGCCGACGGCGAAGCGTACGGCGTCCACGGCGGCGGCGAGGCCGGTGCGGGACAATACGAGGCGGGTGGTCACGATGGTCTCCTCCGGGTCGATCAGGCTACGGATCCGGGAGAGTTCGCGACGCGCGTCGGCCAGGCCGTCCTCCAGGCGGCGCAGGTGCGCGTCCAGCAGCCGGTGCACCTCGGCCGGCCGGTGCCGGTTCCGCAGCGCCTCGGCGATGCCGGCCAGCGGCATCCCGACCCGGCGCAGCCCTGCCACCAGCCGGGCCGGGTCCACCTGCTCCCCGGTGTACCAGCGGTAGCCGGTCACCGGGTCCACCCGGGCCGGGGCCAGCACCCCGGAACGGTCGTAGAACCGCAGCGCGCTGACCGTCAACCCGCTGGCCCGGGCCAGCTCACCGATGCTGCGAAGCTCGCTCTCCACGGCCGTCATCCTGTGACCTCAAGCGGGTCGAGGGTCAACCTCACTCCGACAGCGTGCGGAACGTGATGCCCGCGCGTACCAGGCGGTCCAGCAGCGCGTCACCCATCGCCGCGACCGGCGTGACCTGCCCGGCGGTCTCCGGCAGGTCGTCGAAGGCCAGGCAGAGCGCCGACTCGGCGAGCATCTTGGCCGTCTCGTCGTACCCCGGGTCGCCGCCGGCCACCTCGGTCACCACCCGCCGGCCGCCGCCGGTGCCCACGAACCGGACCCGGAACCACGACCTGGCCCGCTGCTCGGCGGTCGGGCCCTGCCCGGAGGCGAGCCGCCCGAGCAGCCACCGCCGCGTCGGCGCCACCTTCACCAGCCCCACCACACCGGCCAGCCCGACGCCGGCGACGAGCACCGTGGGCAGCCGCTTCATCGCGGCGAAGTGCCGGTAGCGGAAGTCCGGGCCGTACTCCGGGCGGGCCGCCGCGGACCGGCGGACCACCTGCGGATCGATGGTGGGCAGCGGCACCGCCCACTGGCCGAACTCGCGTACCCGGCCGACCTTGCCCGGCACCGCGCGGACCCGGCGTCCGTCCGGGCCGGGCTCCATCGCCCGGCGGGCCCGCGCCGCGCGGCTCATCTCACCGGTACGGGAGAACGCGGTGAGCGCCGAATGGTACGTCCCGGCGGAGAACCGGCCACCGGCCCGGACGTAGCCGTCCACGGCGATCGGCCCGTCCGCGGGCAGTTGCTTGACCGTGTACCAGACGCCCAGGTCGTGCGGGATCGAGTCGAAGCCGCAGGCGTGCACCAGCCGCGCCCCGGTGCGCACGGCCTCGGCGTGGTGCCGCACGTACATCCGGTCCACGAACTCCGGCTCACCGGTGATGTCGAGGTAGTCGGTGCCGGCCGCGGCGCACGCGGCCACCAGCGGCTCACCGTGGTGCACGTACGGGCCGACGGTCGTGGCGACCACCCGGGCACTCTCCGCCACCGCGCGCAGTGACGGCGGGTCGGTCACGTCGGCGGTGAGCAGCGGCAGCTCGGCCAGGGCCGGGTCGATCGCGGCCAGCCGGTCCCGTACCGCTGCGAGCTTGTCCGGGTTACGGCCGGCGAGGGCCCAGCGCAGCCGGTCCGGCGCGTGCCGGGCCAAATAGTCGGCGGTCAGCCCGCCGGTGAAGCCGGTGGCGCCGAACAGGACGAGGTCGTACGGACGGTCTGCGCGCATCCGCCGAGTGTGCCATCCACGGCGCTCACCTTCACGGCGTGAAGACCACCCGGACGCAGCCGTCGGCCCGATCCCGGAACAACGCGTACCCCTCGGCGCCGCGCTCCAGCGGCATCCGGTGCGTGGCCAGGTGCTCGGTGACCAGCTCGTCGCGGGCCATCCGTTCCAGCAGAGCCGGGATCGCGGCACCGCCCCGGCGCCGGGCGGCGCGGACGGCGAGCCCCTTGTCGGCGAACGCGCCGAGCGGGAACCGGTCCACGAATCCGGGCCGGGCGCCGAGCACCACCACCACGCCGCCCTTGCGGCAGGCGTGCACCGCCTCGCGCAGCGCCGCCCCGCCGTCCGGCTCGGCCACCGGCCACCGGCCCGGCGCAGCCGGCACCCCGGAGGCGTCGACGCACACGTCCGGGCCCCGGCCGCCGCTGCGTTCGCGCAGCTCGGCGAGCACGTCCACGTACCTGTGGTTGAGCGCCTCCACGCCGTCGTGCCCGGTGACCATCCGCAGCCGGTCGTCCCGGTCGTCGACCACCACCACCCGGTCCGCGCCCCGGGCCACCGCCGCGGCGGCGGTGAGCTGGCCGACCGCGCCCGCGCCCCACACCGCCACCACGTCGCCGGGGGCGACCTCGCCCAGCTCGGCGCCGTACCAGCCGGCCGGCGCGGCGTCGGCGGCGAACACCGCCCGGTCGTCGCTCACCGACTCCGGCACGGCGAACGCGCCCACGTCGGCGTACGGCACCCGCACGTACTCGGCGTGACCACCGGCGAAGCCGCCAAGCCGGGCGGGCCGGCCGTACCCGCCGGCGGGCGGCTGCCCCCACTCCGGCTCGGCCGCCACGCCGCTCGTGCCGTTGTCGCAGCACGCCGACAGCCCTTTCCGGCAGAACCAGCAAGCCCCGCAGGCCACCGCCGCGCCCACCACCACCCGGTCGGCGACCCGGTGCCGGCGTACCTCCGGACCGACCTCGACCACGTCGCCGAGGAACTCGCGTCCGAGCACCTCCCCGGCGGACGCCTCGGGCACCTGCCCACGGAGAAGCGGCAGGTCGGCGCCGCAGGTCGTGCTGCGCCGGACCCGGACGATCATGTCCTGGGCGTTGCGCAGCTCCGGGTCCGGGACGCGGCGCACCTCGACGAGGCCGGCACCGGCCCAGCAGAGCGCCCTCACGTCGCGGTCCCCGCCCGGTCCAGCGGCGAACGGTCCGGCCGCAGCACCTCGCCGGTCTCCAGGAGTTGCTTGGTCTGCCGCAGCACGTGGCGCAGGAACCGGCCCGGGTCGTCGCCGACCAGGTGCGCGGCGAACCCCGGGAGCGTGCACTCCCCGCCCAGCGGGCGGACCGCCAGCTCCGTGCCGCGCCCGCCCGGGGCCGGACGGGCCCACAGCTCGACCGCGCCGTCGAGACGCCGCAGCGGCTCGGGCCACCGCCCGGCCGGGAGCACCTGCTCGGGCGCCCCGGCGATCGTCACCACCTGCCACCGGCCCGGCCGAGGGTCGGTGCCGGACCGCCGCGCCCGGCGGCGGGCCAGCACCCGCGCGCCCACCGGAGCCAGCACCCGTACCCCCGCCAGCGCCAGCGCGCCCGCCGCGAGCCGTCCGCTCCGCGCCACCTGACCTCCCGTCGTCCCCGGGCGGCCGCCACCCGGCCGCCGCCCCGCGTGCCTACAGGGTGCGCGGCGCCCGGGTGAGCGGGGTTCGCCCGGAAGGGGTGAACCGGCGCGGTGCGGGTAACCGCTGCCCGCACCGACGGGGGAGGGACGCATGCCGGAGGAGGCAGACCAGGTCGTCACCGCACCGAGCGGCACCAGCGACATCACCGGTACGCCCGATCTGCTCACCACCGGCCTCGACTCACCCGATGTCGCCGGTGGTGCGCCGTCCGGCGCCCCGCCGCTGCTGGCGTCCCGGTTGACGCCGCCCGCGCCACCCGAGCCGGTCCTGCTGCGTCCCCGGCTGCTCGACCGGCTGGAACAGGGCGCGTCCGGGCCGGTGACGCTCGTCTGCGCGCCGGCCGGGTGGGGCAAGACGACGCTGCTGTCGACGTGGGCGCAGGGGGAGCGGGACGGCCCGGCGCCGGCCTGGGTGACGGTGGCCGAGGGGGAGACCACCCGGCGGCTCTGGGGCTACCTCGCGGCGGCCCTGCGTACCGCCGCCGCCGACGACCCGGACGACGGGCCGCCGCCGGTGCCGGACGGACCGCCCCGGCCCGAGCAGCTCGAAACGCTCGCCGCCGCGCTCGCCGCCCGGGAGCGGCCCGTGCTGCTGGTCCTGGACGACCTGCATCGGGTCACCGACCCGGCCGCCCTGACCGGGCTGGAGTTCCTGCTCCGGCACTCCGACGGCCGCTTGCGGCTGGTGGCCGGCGCGCGCGGCGAACCACCGCTGGCGCTGCACCGCTGGCGGCTGGCCGGTGAGCTGACCGTGATCGGGGCCGACGACCTGGCGTTCACCGCCGACGAGGTGGCCGACCTGCTCGTCGCGCACGGCGTCGCAGTACCCGCCCCGGCCGTGGCGCGGCTGGCCGAGCGCACCACCGGCTGGCCGGCCGGGCTGCGCTTCGCCGCGCTCGCACTCGGCGACGGCGCCGACCCGGCGCGCGCGGTGGAACGGTTCGCCGGTGACCAGCCGGACGTCGCCGCGTACCTGCGGGACGAGGTGCTGGCCCCGCTGGAACCGGCGACCCGCGACGTCCTGCGCCGGGTGGCGGTGGCCGTCGCGGTGCACGCCGACCTGGCCGCCGCGCTGACCGGGCGGCCCGACGCCGGGCACCTGCTCGCCGAGGCGGCCCGCGAGGGCGGCTTCCTGCACCGGGACGGCGTCAGCCCGCAGTGGTACCGGCCGCACCCTCTGCTGGCCGACGTGCTGCGCGACGAGCTGGACCGGCTGCCCGCCGACGAGGTGCGGGAGCTGCACCGGCGTGCCACCGGGTGGTACGGCACCCACGACCGTCCGGCCGAGGCGCTGCGGCACGCGCTTCTCGCCGGTGCGTGGGCCGACGCCACCGAGCTGCTCGTCACCCGCTGGCCCGAGTTGGCGCCGGACGAACCGGCCGCCGTACCCGCCCCACCCGAGCCGCCCGCCGAGGCGGTCCGCAGGGATCCGGAGCTGGCGCTGGCCGCCGCCGCCGAGCGTGCCCACGCCGGGGATCGGGCCGCCGCCGACGCGCAGCTGCGGCGGGCCCTGGCCGACGCCGCCGGCCTGCCCGCGCCGCGCCGTGATCGGTTCGGCCGGCTGGCCGCCGCCGTGGAGCTGAACCTCGCCCGGCTCGGCGGCGACCACGAGGAGGTACGCCGGGCCGCCGACCGCCTGCTGGCCACCGGCCCGGCGCAGGAGTCCCCGGGTCCGGACGACGGAGCCGGCGATCCCCGCGCCGGGTCGGCCGAGCGGGACGACGTGCGCGCGGTGGCCGGCGCCGCGCACGGGCTGGTCGCGCTGGCCGAGGGGGAGCTGTCCACCGCCCGGGACCGGTTCGCCACTGCGCGGGAGGCGGCGCGGCGGGCCGGGCGGTCGCGTACCGAACTGCTCTGCGTCAGCCGCTCGGCGCTGCTGGAGGCGGCCCGGGGCGCGCTGCGGGCCGCCGAGGAACTGGCCCGGGAGGCGCTGGCGATGCCGCCGTGTCAGGGCTGGTCGTCGCGGTCCGACTGCGGCTACGCGTACCTGGCGCTGGCGTTCGTGGACTGGCAGCGGGACCGGCCGGCGGAGGCCACGGCCCACCTGGCGCTCGCCGGGCCGGCCGGCGCGGAGCCGGGCGGCGCGGCGCTCACCGCGCTGTGCCGCGCGGGGCTACTTGCCGACGGCGGCGACCCGGGCGGCGCGTTGCGCACGCTCGCGCAGGCCCGGACCGCCACGCCCGGCCCGGAGCTGGGTGCGTGGCTCGCCGCCGACGAGGCGCAGGTACGCGCCGTCGTCGGTGACGTCGACAGCGCCCGGGCGCTGCTCGACGCGGCGGGCGACGGGCCGGCGCCGGCGCTGGCGGACGCGCGGCTGCGGTTGCGTGCCGGTGACGCCCGCGCGGCCGAGCGGGCACTGCCCGACTGGACCGGGCCCGCCGCGGCGGACTGGCCGCTCCCGGTGCGGCTGGGCGCCGGGTTGCTCGACGCGGCGCTCGCCGACGCCTCCGGTGACGCCCGGCGCGCCGGGCGGCTGCTGGAGGAGGTGCTGGCGCTCGCCGAGCCGGACGGCTTCCGGCGCGTCTTCACCCGCGCCGAACCGGGGGTACGGGATCTGCTCGCCGCGCGTCTCGACTCCGGCACCGCGTACTGGGCGACGGTCAGCGAGCTGGTGCGGGGCGTGGACGCGCACCCGGTGGCCGCGACCGCTGACAATCCGGCCCGGACGCTCGACGAGCCGCTCACCGAGCGGGAGCTGACCATCCTGCGCTATCTGCAGAGCATCCTGTCCAACGTGGAGATCGCCGCCGAGCTGTCACTGTCGGTCAACACGGTGAAGACGCACGTGCGCAACATCTACCGCAAGCTCGACGCGACCCGCCGGCGGGACGCCGTCCGGCGGGCGCGCGAGCTGCGGCTGATCTGACCGTCAGCCGTCGTCGGTGGCGGCGTCCACCACTGCCAGCAGTTCGGCCAGGTCGTAGCCGCCGTCGTGCCGGACGTCGTTGACGAACAACGTCGGCGTGCCGTTGACGCCGCTGCGGATGCCGCCGACGAAGTCCTGCCGCACCCGGTCGGCGTACTCCTGCCGGCCGACCTCCGCGGCGATCTCCTCCGGCGACAGGCCGATCTGCTCGACGCCCAGCGACAGGTGCACCGGGTCGAGCTGGTCCTGGTGCTGGTAGAGCCAGTCGTACATCTCCCAGAACCGGCCCCGGGCAGCGGCGGCCTCGGCGGTCTCCGCGGCGCTCTCCGCGTACGGGTGGACGTTGGTGATCGGGAAGTGCCGGTACGCCAGGCGCACCACGTCGGCCCGCTGGCGCAGCACCTCGGCCAGGTTCGGGTACGCGGCGCCGCAGAACCGGCACTGGAAGTCGCCGTACTCGACGATGGTGACCGGCGCGTCCACCGGCCCGCGGACATGGTCGCGGTCGGTCACCGGGATCCGCAGCCGCGCGGTGGTGACCTGAAGTGGCGTGGTCATCGGGCACTCACCCGCCGATCCGCGTCCAGCCGTTCCAGCGCGTCGAGGATGCCGTCCACACCCGGGTTCACCTCGGGCGGGGACAGATGGGTCCAGACCACCCGGCCGTCCGGGCCGATCACCACGAGCGCCCGGTCCGACTGCCCGTGGGGCGCGTACGCGCCGTACCGGCGCGACACCTCACCCTTGGGCTCGAAGTCGGCGAGCAGCGGGAACCGGATGCCCCGGCTCTCGGCGAACGCCCGGTGCGAGTCGACGCCGTCCACCGAGACGCCCAGCAGCACCGCGCCGTACCGCTCCAGCTCAGGCAGGGCGGCCTGGTACAGGGTCATCTGCTCGCCGCACACAGGTGACCAGTCCGCCGGGTAGAACGCCAGCACCACGGGACGGCCCCGGAACTGCCCGGGGCCCACCTCGCGCCCGTCCGGCGCCGCCGGCAGCGTGAACCCGGGCGCGTCCGTGCCCGGTGTGATCAGCCCGTTCGGATCACTCATGCCGCCCACGATGCCCGCGGCCCGGGTGAGGCGGGCTCACCCGGGCGGGGTGGTTCTCCGTCATCGCACGGCGAGGTGGTTGCGCACCTCCCGGATGCCCGGCGCGTTCCACACCACCCGCTCGATCTCCTCGCGTTCGCCGGGCGAGTGGACCCGCCCGTCCAGCAGCACCGTGTCGCCGTGCACCCGCACGTCGACCTCCTCGGCCTCGGTGGCGCGGTTGCGGGCCAGCGCGTCGACGATCCGCTCGGCCAGGTCACCGCCGTCGGCGCGCACCGCTGGGCGTACCGCGATGCCGTTGCTCACCCCGCACACGCCGGTGAGCCGGGCGACCGAGCGTTCGGCGGCCCGCCGCTGGTACTCCCACTCGACCTCGCCGTGCAGCGTGACCCAGCCGTCGGCCACAGTCACCTGCAACGCCTCGATCGGCACGAACGCGTCCCACTCCAGCGCCCGTACGGCCGCGACGGCGATCTCCGGGTCCTCCCGTCCGGCTGCGGTGTCGATCCGGACGGCGAGGTCGTTGGCGACCGCGCGGACCCGGGCGACCCGGTGCGCGGCCCGCTCGGCGGCCCACTTCTTGGCGTAGCTGTCGACCCGGCCGGTGAGTGTCACCACGCCCTCGGTGACGGTCACCCCGATCTCGTCCGCGCCGACCCGCGGTTCCCAGGTCAGCTCGTCGAGCACGGCGGACTGGATGTCCCGGTCGGTACGGGTGATCGTGTCGGTGGTCATCCGGCTCTCCCTCCCGTCGATCGCGGCACGGGCACGTGGTCCCGCACCCGCGATCGTGCGCGCGCCCCGGGTGAACCGCCCTCACCCGCTGTGGGTGAGGCAGCACGACGGCCGCCCCCGGGACTCCCGGGAGCGGCCGTCGTGGTGTCGTACGGGCGGGTCAGCCGTCCAGGCCGGCCGGCGAGTTCGGCCGGTCCACGTCCACGAACTCGATCTCCTCGGCGGCCCGGTCCCGGCTGCCGGCGGCGCGCGCCGCGGTGCCGGCGGCCCAGCCGATCGCCGCACCGGTGAGCGCCGCAGCGATCAGCAGCGTCCACGGCAGGGCGGGCCGGCGGCCGGCGAGCGCGTCGAAGGCGAGGGACGCCCGGCGGCGGGCCTCGTCGGCGGCGGAGCCGACCAGGTCGGTGGCGTCGTCGGCCAGGCCGGAGGAGCTGCGGCGGGCGGTCCGGGTGGCGTCGCGCACGCTGTCACCGGCGGAACCGACGGCGGAGAGCAGGTTCTGCCACGCCTGGTCGGCGACCCGCTCGGCCTTGCCCCGGCGGTCCAGCAGGTTGGATCCGAACATCGTTCTACCTCCTCGGGTGCCGAAGGCCGGCGGCCACTTCGGACTCCGGTGTCCATCCGGCGGGTTCACTGTCTCGGGCAGTGCCCCACCGGCGCACGCGGCAAACCACGCGGTGGTGCCCGGCCGTGAGCAGCGAACCGGACGAACCACCCGAACGCGCCGGGACCGGTGCCGACGGGACGTGCGTGCGCCAGCTACCCTGGTCGGCGGATCGGCGGGCCCGCCCGGTCGCACGGTTGGCCGCGGCCCGCCGTACAGGGGAAACTGGAACCCGGAGGTCCGGATTGAGTACGCCCAGGTGTGCCCAGTTCGCGAATTGCTCATCCCGGGGGGTGGCGACCGGGCCGTTGGAGGAATACTCTCGGTCGCGGCCCGCGTACTGATGAGGCGCCCGTCATGGGCGAGTGGAGGTGCTCGCGTGAGCCTGTCGATCGTGAAGTCGGTGCGGCCGGGTGGTGTCGTCCAGATCGCGCCCCGTGGGGAGATCGACGTCGACACCGCGTACGAGGTGCGGGAAGCGATCGCCGAGGTGCTCGCGAAGGGCCGTCCCTCGCGGATCGAGCTGAACATGCGGCTCGTCACGTTCATCGACTCGGTCGGCATCAGCGCCATGGTCGCGGGCTTCCAGACCTGCGAGGTCAGCGGCGTCAAGCTCGTGGTCACCGAGCCGAGCCGGTTCGTGCACCGGCAGCTCTGGGTGACCGGCCTGCTCGGCCTGTTCGGCGCGCCCGAGCCGTGGTTCGCCGACGACACCCCCGAGGTGCTGCCCGGCGCCTGAGCGCCGTTCACACCCCCTGCGGCCAGGGGACCTTCTACCCGTTGCCAGTCCGGCGTCGGTACGGGACGATCGTCGCGACGCACGACGGCGAGGGGGCCCGCTTGCAGAGCAGCGACAGCTTCAGCTACACCGTGCAGGCCCGGTGCACCCGGGCCGACGCGGTGGCCCTGCTGGGTGACCTGAGTCGCCAGGGCGAGCTGCATCCGCTGATCGTCCGGGTCCGGAAGCTACCGGCCCGGCCGGGCGCGCTGGCCAGCTACGCGATCACCGACCGGCTGCAACTCGGCCCGCTGCACTTCCCGGTCACGTACCAGGCGGACGTGCTCGTCGCGAGCGAGGACGAGGTCGTCACCGTGGCGCGGCAGCAACCCGCGACGACCGTCCGCAACCACACCCGCCTGCGGGACGAGCCGGACGGCACGGTACGCATCGACGTGGAGATCACGCTGACCGCGCCGGCGCCGCTGTTCGGGTACGCGTTCCGCCAGGCCCGGGCGGCTCACCTGGGCCTGGCGGCTCGTCTCGGGGCGACCCTGGAGGGCCGGCCGGCCTGATCCGGCCGACCCTCTCCGGGTGTGCTCAGTACACCGACAGGTGCACGTGGTTGGTGTGGTCGCTGGACGGGTCGCCGTTGCCGCCGCTGTACGACTTCCACCCGCTGCTGGGCAGCCAGATCTGCTTGAACCAGATCACGTAGAGCACGGCGAGCGGGTCGGCGTTGCGCACGAAGTACGCGGCCAGGTTGTTGCCGTACGTCCGGTCACCGCCGGTGGCGACGCCGCCGAAGCCGTTCTTCTGCGCGGCGAAGTCGCAGGCCCGCCCCTTCGGGTGCTCACCCGAGCCGCTCGGCCGGTGGCACGAGACGTACCTGGTGAAGCCCGCCGCCTTGGCCTGTTGCAGCGCGTGCAGCGTGCGCGGCGTGATGCAGCCGTTCGCCGGGGTCGGGTCGTTGACGCTGCACGACTCCGACGGCCAGGAGCCGTCCGAGTTGCGCGGCGCCGGTTTGGCGTTCTTGCTGGAGGTGCCCTGGACGCTGCCGCCGCCGCTGCTGCTGCGCGACGCGCGGTCGTTCGCCACCTCCAGGGCGCGCTCGGCCTGGTCCTTGCGCTTGGCCATCACCGTCACCTGCTTGCGCTGCTCGAGGATCTCCCCGTCGAGCTGGGCGCGGGTGCGGGTGGCCTCGTCGCGGGTGGCGATCAGGTCGCGCAGCGTACGGTCCTCGTGCGCGGCGACCTGTTCCAGCGCGGCGGCCCGGTCCATGAAGCCCTCCGGGCTGCTGCTGCCCAGCAGCGCCCCGGCGGTGCCCAGGCGGCCGTTGCGGTACGCCACGACGGCGATCTCGCCGACTTTGGCGTCGCGGACGGCAAGCTCGGCGCCGACTGTCTTGAGCTGGTCGTTGAGCTGTTTCTGGCGGGTCACCGACCGGTTCAGCGCGGCCTTCGCCTCCAGCCAGCCCTTGCTGGCCGCGTCGAGCTGGGCGCGCAGTTCCGGCGTGCCGCCCTCGTCGTCGCCGCCGGGCGCGGCGGCGAGCAGGCCGGTCGCCGGCGCCGCGGAGGCGGGGGAGACCGGAACGGTCGCGACGCCGAGGGCCAGCGTCGCGACGAGCAGGGCCGCCAACCGGGCGGCCGTCCGTCGTACAGGTGCCACTGGGGGCATTCACACGTCCTTCCGTCAACGCCGACCGGGTTAGCTGACGGGTTCGGGACGGAAGATCCCTACCGCTGACGCGGATGCACCCCACGTACGTGGTTCCCCGGCTCGTCCCTGCGGACGATTAGGCGACGGCCGCCCCACCGGGGCCGGGTGGCGTCCGCGGGTGCGGCCGCGACCGAGACTACCGGCGCTGCCCGGGCGCGGCTCCGTCGAGCAACGCCACTAGGCGGGGCAAAACCGGCATAAGACTACAACAGTCGCAGTGATTTAAGTCTGCCCTAATCACCACTCGGTCTTTCCGCACACTCCGGCCGACGCTCCGGGTTCGACCTGCAACGTGGCGTGATCGATGGAGAAGTCCTCGTGCAGGGCGGCCCGCGCGGCGGCCAGCACCCCGGCCGGGTCCGCGCCCGGGTCGGTGGTGAGGTGCGCCGAGGCCACCTCCATGCCCGAGGTGAGCGTCCAGACGTGCAGGTCGTGTACCTCGGCCACGCCGGGCACGGCGGCCAGCCGGTCGTGCACGGCGGTGACCTGGAGATGCTCCGGCGCGGCCTGCACCAGGATGCGCAGCGCGGCCCGGCCGAGCCGCCAGGTGCGCGGCAGGATGAACAGGCCGATCCCGACGGCGACCAGCGGGTCCGCCCACCACCAGTCGGTCACCGCGATGACCAGCGCCGCGGCGATCACGCCGAGCGAGCCGAGCAGGTCGCCGAGCACCTCCAGGTACGCCCCGCGCAGGTTGATGCTCTCCTTCGACCCGGCGCGCAGCAGTGCGAACGCGACGATGTTGGCGAGCAGGCCGAGCACCGCCACCACGAGCATCGGGCCGGCCAGCACCTCCGGCGGCTCGCCGAACCGGCGTACCGCCTCGACCAGGACGTAGATCGCCACGGCGCCGAGCAGGACGGCGTTGGCGAGGGCGGCGAGCACCTCCAGCCGGTAGAGCCCGAACGTGCGCTGCGGGTCGGTGCCGGCGCGGCGGGTGGCGGTGATCGCGGCCAGCGCCATGCCGATGCCGAGGACGTCGGTGAACATGTGCCCGGCGTCGGAGAGCAGCGCCAGCGAGCCGGTCGTGAACGCGGCCACCGCCTCGACCACCATCAGGGCGGCGAGCAGCGCGAAGGCGGCCCAGAGGCGGCCCCGGTGGCGGTGCGCCGCGTTGGTCACCGCGCCGCTGTGGTCATGACCTGCGCCCACGCCAACACCCTTCCTGCCCCGTACCGGCCAGGCCCAATGTATGTTCACATCGCTATGTATGCAACTGAACTGTGGGTGAAGGCCGGGTCACTGCCGGGTGTCCGTCAGGAGGGATCCAGCGTGGTGAGACGCTGGGTGGCCCGCGACAATGCCACGTAGAGCGTGCGGACACCCGAGCCGGGGTCGGCCCGGATCTCGCTCGGCGCCACCAGCACCACGCCGTCGTACTCCATGCCCTTGGCCTGCAGGCTTGTCACCACCTGGAGGCGGCCCGCGCCGCGCCCGCCCAGCCAGCCGGCCACCTCGTCCCGGCGCGGCACCGGCGTGATCACGCCGACGGTGCCCTCCACCTGCGCGAGCAGCGCCTCGGCCGCCTCGACGGTGGCCGCCGGCAGGTCGGCGGCGGGCACCGTGCGCTCGACCGGCGGCACGCCGGTGGACCGCACCGCGTCGGGCAGCGGCAGGTCCGGGTAGAGGCGGCGGATCTCCGCCGCCGCCACCGCGAAGATCTCCGCCGAGTTGCGGTAGTTGGTGGTCAGCTCGTAGCGGTGCCGCTTGCGCCGGCCCAGCGCCTGGTCACGGGCCCGGTCCAGCTCCTGCGGGTCGCCGGTCCAGGCGGTCTGCGCCGGGTCACCGACCACCGTCCAGGACGCCAGCCGCCCGCGCCGGCCGACCATCCGCCACTGCATCGGCGAGACGTCCTGCGACTCGTCCACCACCACGTGGGCGTAGTCGCGGTAGTCGTCCGGACGCTCCCGCGCCGCCGCGCGGGCGGCGCGCTGCCTGTCGGCGTACGTGCTCAGCTCGCGCACGCCACCGGCGAGCTGATACGGGTCTCGCTTGGGGCGGGCCCGCTGCACCGGTTTGCCGAGCAGCGCGTCCAGCTCGTCCAGCAGCGCGATGTCGGCCACCGTCAGGCCCTCGGTCGCCAGCGTCCGGTACGCGTCTCCGAGCAGCCGGATCTCCGCCGAGGACAGGATGCCCCCGGCGTAGCGGCGCAGCCGGTCCGGGCGGGCCAGCCAGTCCAGCACGTGCCGCGGGTGCAGCCGGGGCCACCACGCCTTGAGGAACTCCCGGAACTCCGGCCGCTCGATGATCTCGTCCTCGAACGCGGGCTGCTCCGGCAGCCGGCCCACCCGCAGCGTGCGGGCCTGCGCGTAGAGCGCGGCGAGCACCGCGTCGAACGCCGCCCGGCGTACCTCGTTGCGGCGCGCGCCACGGGCCAGCGTCCGGTCCCGGATCGCGTCCAGCGCGGGACGTTCCAGGCGCAGCAGCTCGCCCCGGTAGAGCAGGCGCAGCTCGGCGGGGGAGTCCGGCACCGCGTCGCGTACCGCGCGTTCCAGCACCCGGCGCATCCGCAGCGACCCCTTCACCGCCGCCACGTCCGGCGGGTCGGTCCGGGACGCGGACAGGCCGGGGAACAGCGAGCCCAGCGAGTGCAGCGTGGCGGTCTCCTCGCCCAGCGACGGCAGCACCGAGGCGATGTACTCGACGAACACGCCGGACGGGCCGACCACCAGGATGCCGCCGCCGGCGTACCGGCCCCGGTCGGAGTAGAGCAGGTACGCGGCCCGGTGCAGCGCCACCGCCGTCTTCCCGGTGCCCGGGCCGCCGGAGACGATCGTGACGCCGTTGCCGGGGGAACGGATCGCCTCGTCCTGCTCCCGCTGGATGGTGGCGACGATGTCGCGCATGCCCCGGCCGGTGGCCCGGGACAGCGTGGCCAGCAGCGCCCCGTCACCGACCACCGCCATGTCCGGCGGCGCGGCCTCCGGGTCCAGCAGGTCGTCCTCGATCCGGGTGACCTTCTCCGAGGCCGACTGGATCGTGCGCCGGCGCACCACGCCGCGCGGCTCGGCGGGAGTGGCCTGGTAGAACGCGGCGGCGGCGGGTGCCCGCCAGTCCACCACCAGCGTCTCCGCGTCCACGCCCCGCACACCGAGACGGCCGACGTGCAGCACCTGCCCGGTACGCAGGTCCAGCCGCCCGAACACCAGCCCCTCGTGCTCGGCGTCCAGCACGTGCCGGCGCTGGGCGGCGTGGAAGACCATCGCGTCCCGCTCGACCAGCGCGCCGAAGTTGCCGACCCGGGCCAGCCGGTAGCCCTCCCGCTCGGCGTCGGCCGCCGACCGGCGCAGTTCGGCCAGCCGGGCGTACACCCGGTCGAGGTGGCGCTGCTCGGCGGCGATCTCCCGGTCCAGCGTGGTCTGGTCGGTCAACGCGGATGCTCCTGTGTTCGGAGGGCACGACGGGCTGAATGAGGGTACGGGCCGCCGGCAACCGGCACGCCGGGGCATGCCGCGCACGTGGCGTACGTCAGTGCCGCTCGCGAGCCGGAGACGCTCAGAGGCGGGTCGCCGGGCGCCCGGCCAGCACCCGGTCCAGCACGCCGGCGAGGGCCGCGTTCACCTCGTCGGGGCGCTCCATCATCAGCATGTGCCCGGCACCGGGGCAGACCGTCAGCTCCGTGGTGGGCAGCGCCGCCGCGATCGACTCGGCGCAGGGCGGCGGGGTGAGCCGGTCCCGGTCCCCGACCAGCGCGGCGGCCGGCAGCCCGCCGAGCGCGGCGAGCGTCTCCAGCCGGTGCTGGGCGCCGATCGAGGCGCGGAAACCGCCGATCGAGCGCAGCGTGGCCAGGGCCACCGCGGAGGTGACCAGCCGGATGTCCGCCGGGTCGCAGCGGTCGCCGAACAGCATCCAGCGGATGCTCGGGCGCAGGGCGCGCAGCAGCGCGTGCGGGGGCCGCCAGCCGCCGCAGCGCGCCAGCACCCCGGCGCCCGTCGTCTCGGCCAGCCGGATCAGCCGGGTGATCCGCGGGGACAGGCCGTACGCGGTGTGCGTGTGCCCCTCGGCGGTGGTGGAGACGAAGACCAGACCGGCGGTACGCGCGGCGAACCGGCCGGGGTGGCGGTGGGCGTACTCCATCACCGTCATCCCGCCCATCGAGTGCCCGACCAGGACGATCGGACCGGACGGGACGATCTCGTCGACCACCGCCGCCAGGTCGTCACCGAGCTGGGCGAGGGTGGCGTCGCGCAGCGCCAGGCAGCTCGACCGGCCGTGGCCGCGCGCGTCGTAGGTGACCAGGCGGACCCGGCCGCCGAAGCGTTCCCGCAGCTCGGCGACCTGACGGTGCCAGCTGCGCCCGTCCAGCGTCCAGCCGTGCAGCAGGACGGCGGTGACCTCGGCGTCGACCGGCCCGGTGACGCTGACGTGCAGGCGTACGTCGTCGGGGAGCCGCAGTTCCAGGTCCGGCATCGTCCACCTCCCGGGCCCGCCGATGTGTGTCCACCGGATGACCCGGCGGTGACACCGGCGTTACCCGCCATGAGACCACGGCAACCGGCCCGGAGAGAAGATTCCCGTCCGGCCCCACGGCGTCGGATCGGTGACCAGGCTGGGAGGCATGCCGTCCACCAGTCCGCGCGCCGCGCTGGCCGAGCTGCTCGCCGGCAACCGCCGCTTCGTCAGCGGCCGGCCGGTGCACGGGCACGACGTCACCGCCGCCGCGGCGGTGGCCTCCGGCGACCAGCAGCCGTACGCGGTGGTGCTGGGCTGTATCGACTCTCGGGTGCCGTTGGAGGCGATCTTCGACCAGACGTTCGGTTCGATCTGCGTGATCCGTACCGGCGGGCACGTGCTGGACCGGGCCGTCCGGGGCTCGATCGAGTACGTGGTGGAGCAGCTCGGCGTACGCCTGGTGATGGTGCTGGGGCACGAGCGCTGCGGCGCGGTCGGCTCGACCGTCGAGGCGCTGCGCACCGGGCGGCGGCCCGCCGGCGACCTGGCGTACGTGGTGGACCGGATCGCCCCGGCGGTGACCGACGTCGGCGTGGACGACCCGGACGCGCATCCGCTGGCGATCCGCCGCCACGTCCGGCGCACGGTGGCCGCGTTGCGCCGCGACGACCGGCTGGCCGGCCCGGTGGACGCCGGTGAGCTGGCGGTGGAGGGCGCGCTCTACGACCTGGCCACGGGCGAGGTCACGCTGCTGCCGCGGGAGCGGACGCGAAACCGCCCGCCGGGGTGATCCCGGCGGGCGGTCGCGGTGGTGCGGGTGAGGGCGCTCAGCCCTCGAAGACGCCGGCCTCGACCAGGCGCTTCTCGGTGGCGTCCCAGCCGTGGTCCGGGTAGGACGCGGCCAGGCCGTTGATCTCGGCGCGGATCTTGGCGGCGTGGCCGGCTGCGGCCAGCACCCGGATCTCCTCGACGAACGCGTCGGAGTCGGTGCGCAGGTGCGCGGTCTTGCCGTTGGTCAGGTTGCGCACGTAGGCGTGCTTGCCGCCGTTGAGCGGGATCAGGTACTTGAACTCGCCCAGCACGCTGAGGGCGCCACCCTGGCCAGCCTGGCCGGCCCGGACGGACGCGCGCGCGGTCTTAGAGGTGTTGCTCGCCACGGAGGTACTCCTTGCAGACGTACGGTGGGGACGGAAGGCCGTCCGGGGGCTGTGCGAGTGACGCCCGGGTGGGCGCCGGCCCGCGAAGATGTACGGCGGCACAGAGAACCGCCCAGAGAACTGTACACGACCACGACACCTGGCTGGTCGTCGCGGCGTCAGAGGGCATAACCGGGTCGGCCACCCGGGTATTTCCCGCTCCGGGGCCCGGCGAATTTTCCGATTCGCTGGCGCACCACCAGTCACACGGGTCATCATGTGTGCCAGGTACCACTCGGTAGGACGAGGTCGTAGGGGAAGACGCACCTCGGCTCACCGGGAGGTCACCGTGCCAACGCGTGGCGTCGTATACGTCCACTCGACCCCGCTCGCCGTGTGCTCGCACGTCGAGTGGGCGATCGCGCGCGTCCTCGCCGCGCCGGTCAACCTGCACTGGACGGCGCAGCCCGTCGATCCGGCCGCCCGTCGCGCCGAGTGCGGCTGGACCGGCAGCCCGGGGACCGGCGCGGAGCTGGCCGCTGCCCTCCGGCAGTGGCCCATGATCCGTTTCGAGGTCACCGAGGAACCCAGTCCCGGCGTCGACGGCGAGCGCTTCATGTACGTACCGGGCCGGGGCCTGTTCCGGGCCGCTGTCGGCGCGGCCGGCGACATCCAGCTCGGCGAGGACCGCCTCCGCAGCCTGATGGCCGCCGCGCGCGGCCCGGAGGCGCTGGCCCACGCCCTGGACAAGGCACTCGGCACCGCCTGGGACGCCGAGCTGGAGCCCTACCGGTACGCCGGCGACGGCGCGCCGGTGACGCTGCTCACCCGGGTCGGGTGACGGCGGCCGAGTTGCCCCGATACGGTGGGCCGCGTGTCGATTTCCCCGCGGCGCTCCGCCGTCGCGCTCGCCGCACTGACCGCGCTGCTCGTCTCCGGATGCTCGGACGGGCCGGATCGTCCCCGGCCCGCCCCGACGAGCCCGGCGCCGTCGTCCGCAGCGCCCGCGCCGAGTGACCCGCCGGCCGCCGATCCGGCCGCCCGCGCGGCCGCGCTCGTCGGCACGCTCAGCGACGAGGACCTGGTCGGGCAGGTGCTGATGCCGTACGCCTACGGCAGCTCCGCCACCCAGGTGTCGGCCGGCTCGGCGGCCGGGAACCGGGCGCTCGCCGGCGTCGACACCCCCGCCGAGATGGTGGCGAAGTACCGCCTCGGCGGCGTGATCCTGGTCGGCTTCAGCGCCGACGACCCCACCTCGGGCAACCAGGCCACCACGAACGTGGACAACCCCAAGCAGGTCCGGGCGCTCACCGACGGGCTGCGCGCCGCCGCCGGCAAGCTGCCCGCCGGCGCCGCGCCGTTCCTGATCGGCACCGACCAGGAGTACGGCGTGGTCACCCGGATCACCGACGGGGTGACGCTGCTGCCCAGTCCGCTCGCCGCCGGCGCCGCCGGGAACCCGGCACTCACCGAGGCCGCCTGGCGGGCCGCCGGGGCCGAGCTGGCCGCGATGGGCATCAACCTCGACTTCGCGCCGGTCGCCGACGTGCTGGCGACCCGCAGCGCGGTGATCGGCTCCCGCTCCTTCGGCGCCGATCCGGCGACCGCGTCCCCGCAGGTGGCGGGCGCGGTACGCGGCCTGCAGGCCGAGGGCGTCGGCGCCGCCGTCAAGCACTTCCCCGGGCACGGCCTGAGCGCCGAGGACTCGCACACCGAACTACCGGTGATCAAGCAGTCCCGTGCCGAGCTGGACCGCCTCGCGTTCCCGCCGTTCCGGTCCGGCATCGGCGCCGGGGCCATGGCGGTGATGTCGGCCCACCTGGACGTCAAGGCGGTCGACCCGGGCACCCCCGCGACGTTCTCCCGCAAGCTGCTCACCGACGTGCTGCGCGGCCAGCTCGGCTTCCAGGGCGTGGTGATCACCGACGGGATGAACATGGCCCCGGCGAAGAAGTGGTCGCCGGGCGAGGCCGCCGTACGCGCGCTCAACGCCGGCAACGACCTCATCCTGATGACCCCGAACGTCACCCAGGCGTACGACGGGCTGCGCGCCGCGCTCAAGGACGGCTCGCTGCCCCGCGCCCGCCTGGTCGAGGCGGTCACCCGGGTGCTGACCATGAAGTTCCGGCTGGCCGGGCGGGACACCCCCGCGCTGTCCACGCTCGACGGCGCCGCCCACCGCAAGGCCGCCGACGACCTGGCCACCGCCGCGGTGACGGTGCTGCGCGGCAAGTGCGGCGGCGCGGTGACGGGCCCGGTGAGCGTGACCTCCTCCGGCGGCCGGGAGCGCACCCGCAAGCTGCTGACCGAGGCGCTCACCGCGGCCGGGGTCAAGGTCGTGCCCTCCGGCGGCACCGTGGTGCACCTGGTCGGGTACGGCGACGGCGCGAAGGACCTGAGCGCCGGCGCCGCCGTGACGGTGGCGATGGACACGCCGTACGTGCTGTCCGGGGCGAAGTCCCCGACGCTGATGGCGACCTACTCGTCCACCCGGGCCTCGATGACCGGGCTGGCCGCGGTGCTCGCCGGCAAGGCCCGCCCGGCCGGCCGCTCCCCGGTGCCGGTCTCCGGCCTGCCCGCCACCACCTGCCGTACCTGACCACCGCCGTAACTCGGGTGCGGCCCGGGGCGGCCGGCTGGCAGGGTGGCGCCCATGGGAGAGGCGGCACAGGGATTCCGGTACGTCGAACGCGGCGACGGCACGGTCATCATCACGCATCACGGCCGGGTCGCCGGCACGTTGCGCGGTGGCCGGGCGGCGCAGTTCCTGGCCGAGGTCGGCGACGACCCGCAGCTGGTCATGGCCCGGTGGACCGGCAACTACCGGCGCGGTAACGAGCGCACCGCCCGGCAGCACCCCCGCAACCGCAGCTGAGGTGTAAGGAAGGGCCCCCTTTTAACGCCTGCGGTAGAGGAAGGGCCCCTTCTTAACAGTCACTGTTAAGAAGGGGCCCTCCCTTACATCCGATCAGGGGCGGGTGAAGACCAGCGCCACGTTGTGCCCGCCGAAGCCGAACGCGTTGTTCAGCGCCGCCGGGATCTCCATGTGACGCGCCTTGTGCGCGGCGACGTCCAGGGTCAGGCCCTCGTCCGGGTCGTCCAGGTTGATCGTCGGCGGGATCACGCCGTCCCGGATGGCCAGGATGGTGGCGATCGACTCCAGCGCGCCGGCCGCGCCGAGCAGGTGCCCGGTCATCGACTTCGTGGCGGTGAGCACCGGGTGGTCGCCGACCGCCTGACGCAGCGCGCCGATCTCCAGCATGTCCCCGACCGGGGTGGAGGTGGCGTGCGCGTTGACGTGCACGATGTCGGTACGGGCCACGTCCGCGTCGGCGACCGCCCGGGCGATGGCGCGGATGGCGCCCTCACCCTCGGCGTGCGGCTGCACGATGTCGTACGCGTCCGAGGTGATCCCCGCGCCGGCCAGGCGCGCGTACACCCGGGCGCCCCGGGCGGCGGCGTGGTCGGCGCGCTCCAGGATCACCACGCCCGCGCCCTCACCGAGGACGAAGCCGTCGCGACCGGAGTCCCACGGCCGGGAGGCCCGCTCCGGCTCGTCGTTGCGGGTCGACATGGCCCGCATCGAGCTGAAGCCGGCGATCGGCAGCGGGTGGATGACCGCCTCGGTGCCGCCGGCCACCACCACGTCGGCCCGGCCGGCGCGGATGATGTCCAGGCCCAACGCGATCGCCTCCGCGCCGGTCGCGCAGGCGCTGGCCACGGTGTGGACGCCGGCCTTGGCGCCCAGCTCCAGACCGACCCAGGCGGCCGGGCCGTTCGGCATCAGCATCGGGATGGTGTGCGGGGAGACCCGCCGCGGTCCGGACGCCTCCAGGATGTCGTCCTGGGCGAGCAGGGTGGTGGCGCCGCCGATGCCCGAGCCCACGCTGACCGCCAGGCGCTCCGGGTCCGGCGCGGCCTCGTCCAGACCGGCGTCGACCCACGCCTGCTTGGCGGCGATGATGGCGATCGCCTCCGAGCGGTCGAGCCGGCGCAGCTTCACCCGGTCCAGCACCTCGGACGGGTCGACCGCCAGTTCGGCGGCGATCCGGACGGGCAGTTGCGCGGCCCACTCCTGGGTGAGCGCACTCACCCCGGAGCGGCCGGCGAGCATGGCGTCCCAGGTCGACGCGACGTCCCCGCCGAGCGGGGTCGTCGCGCCGAGCCCGGTGACGACGACGTCGGGACGACTCATGATCAGGACTGCGCCTCGATGTAGCTGACCGCGTCCCCGACGGTCTTGAGGTTCTGCACCTCGTTGTCCGGGATCTTGACGCCGAACTTTTCCTCGGCCGCCACCACGACCTCGACCATGGAGAGCGAGTCGACGTCGAGGTCGTCGGTGAAGGACTTCCCCTCGGCCACGTCGTCCGGGTTCACCCCGGCAACCTCTTCGAGGATCTCGGCGAGGCCGGCGGTGATCTCGTCACGGGTCATTGCGGTTGGTTCCTCTCATCGGGGGTTCCGGTGACCGGCGTCGCCGGTCACGCACCTCGGCGCGTTCGCGCCCGAGGGGGTCTCAGGGGCAGCGCACGACCTGACCGGCGTAGGTCAGGCCGCCGCCGAAGCCGAACAGCAGCACCGGGGCGCCAGAGGGCACCTCGCGGCGCTCCACCAGCTTCGACAGGGCCAGCGGGATGCTCGCCGCCGACGTGTTGCCGGACTCGACGATGTCCTTGGCGATGATCGCGTCCGGGATGTTCAGCCGCTTGGCGATGCCGTCGATGATCCGGGCGTTGGCCTGGTGCGGCACGAACGCGGCCAGCTCCGACGGGTCCACCCCGGCGCGCTCGCACGCCTGCAGCGCGAGCGGGGCCAGCGCAGTGGTGGCCCAGCGGAACACCGACTGACCCTCCTGGGTGATGTACGGCTGCCAGCCCTCGATCCGGACCGCGTCGCTCTTCTCCGGCGCGGAACCCCAGACCACCGGCCCGATCCCGGCCGGCTCGTCGTCGGCAGTCGCGCTGACCACCGCCGCCCCGGCGCCGTCACCGAAGATGATGCAGGTCGAGCGGTCGGTCCAGTCGGTGAACTCGGAGAGCTTCTCCGCGCCGATGACGATCGCGTTGCGCGCCGCACCGGCCCGGATCGCGTGATCGACCGTGCCCAGCGCGTACGCGAAACCGGAGCAGGCGGTGTTGAGGTCGTACGCCCCGGGCGCGTCGATGCCCAGCTTGGCCGCGACCCGGCAGGCCACGTTGGGGCTGCGGTCCACGGACGTGCAGGTCGCCACCACGACCAGGTCGATGTCGGCGGCGGTCAGCCCGGCGTTGGCGAGTGCCTTGCCGGCGGCGGCGGTTGCCATGTCGGCCACCGTCTCGTCGCCCGCGATCCGCCGGGTGACGATGCCGACCCGGTCCCGGATCCACTCGTCGTTGGTGTCGACCATCTGGGCGATCTCGTCGTTCGTGACGACGCGGGAGGGCTGGTAGTGCCCCATCGCGACGATCCGGCTGCCGGCCATTTAGTGCGTTCCTCCGATACGGACGAGGGGCTGGCCCGGTGCGACCGGGTCGTCGTGGTGTGCGAGCCACTCGACGAGCGGCCCGTTGTCGTGTGCGGTCACCTCGACCGGGCCCCGGCCGGTGGTGACGTGGCCGAGGACCTCACCGGCGCGTACCTCGGCGCCCTCGGCCGGTCCGGCCGACAGGTCGAGGCGGCCGGCGGCGGGGGAGACGACCACCCGGAACGACGGCGCGGTCGGGCCCGCGGCGGGGCCGGCGTGCCGGGCGATCAGGCGGCGCGCGGCGGGCAGGTCGGCCGGGGTGTTCAGGGTGACGATCTCGGGTGCGCCCTCGCCCTTGAGCTCCCGCTTGACCAGTCCGGCCAGCGTGCCGGCGGGCGGCAGCTCGATCACGCCGGTGACGCCGAGGTCGGCCAGCGTACGCATGCACAGGTCCCAGCGGACCGGGGCGGTCACCTGCCGGACCAGCCGGCGTACCGTCTCGGGGCCGTGCCCGACCGGCGCGCCGTCGAGGTTGGACAGCAGGATCCGGGCCGGGGCGGAGGCCGGGACACCGGCGGCGACCGCGGCGAGCGCGGTCTCGGCCGGCGCCATGTACGGCGTGTGGAACGCGCCCGCTACCTGGAGCCGGATGACCCGGGTGCGGGCCGGCGGCTCGGCGGCCAGCTTGTCCAGCGCGTCGACCGCGCCGGCGGCGACGATCTGACCGGCGCCGTTGCGGTTGGCCGGGTGCAGCCCGTGTGACCGGAGCGCGGCGAGCACCTCGTCCGGGTCGCCGCCGAGCACGGCGGCCATCCCGGTCGGCTCCAGCGCGCAGGCGGCGGCCATCTCCCGTCCGCGTACGCCGGCGAGCGTCACGGCGGCCTCGGCCGGCAGCACCCCGGCCAGCGCGGCGGCGCCCAGCTCACCGACGCTGTGCCCGGTGACCAGGCCGACGTCGTGCATCGGCAGGTGCTCGGCGGCGAGCAGCGCGGCGGCGACCAGCAGCGGCTGGGTACGGGCGGTGTCCTTGATCTCGTCCGCGTCCGCCCGGGTGCCCAGGTGGATCAGATCCACCCCGGCGAGCGCCGACCACCAGCGCAGACGCGCCTCGGTGCCGGGGAGGTCGAGCCACGGCGCGAGGAAGCCGGGCTTCTGCGAACCCTGGCCGGGAGAGAGTACGGCGAGCACGTGTACGACTCTGACGGATCCCGGCGTGCCGCGCTGTAACGTACGGCACCAAACCACACTAGAACCTTTAGAGGAAACCTACAAAGATCGTCGGAGGTCATCGCCTGTCGGAGACCGCCGGCACCACCGGGTCGAGGCGTCCCACTGTGAGCGCGACCTGCAGCGCGAACGCGTCGCGCGGAGCCAGTGGGGAGAAACCGGTCACCTCGGCGATCCGCTTCAGCCGGTAGCGCACGGTGTTCGGGTGCACGAACAGCGCCCGGGCGGCGCTCTCCAGCGTGCCGCCGGCGGCGAAGAACGCGTCGAGCGTCTCCAGCAGCTCACCGCCGGAGCGGGCCAGTGCCGCGTACACGTCGTGGCGCAGCCGGCGGCGGGCCTCGGTGTCCCCGGCCAGCGCGCGTTCCGGGAGCAGTTCGTCGGCGGCGACCGGGCACGGCGCGGTCGGCCAGGCCGGCGCGGCCCGGAACCCGGCCAGCGCGGCCCGCGCCGACTCGGTGGCCTCGTCCAGGCTGGGCACCGCCGGGCCGACCACCACCGGCCCCTCGCCGAAGGCGGTACGTAGCTTCTCCGTGGCCGCCACCGGGTCGGCGGCCCCGCCCAGCACGATGACCAGGCGGTCGCCGTGCACGCCGCCGATCACCTCGACGCCGATCCGGCGGGCCTGCCGGTAGACGGTGTGCAGCACGGCCGCCACCTCGCCGCCGGGGGAGCGGCCCACCGCCACCGCCACCGGCGGCGCGTCGGTCCAGCCCAGCGCGGCGGCGCGGCTGGCCAGCACGTCCGGGGAGTCGCCGCGCAGCAGCGCGTCGACAAGCAGCGCCTGCAACCGGGCGTCCCAGGAGCCGCGGCTCTCGGCGGCCCGGGCGTACACCCGCGCGGCGGCGAACGCGATCTCCCGGGAGAAGCGCAGCACCGCCTCCCGCAGCGACTGCTCCTCGCCCGGTACGGCCAGGTCCGACACCTGCTCCTCGACCACGTCGATGGTCACCTTGATCAGCGCCACGGTCTGCTGGAGGCTGATCGAGCGGGCCAGTGCCTGCGGCGCGGCGGCGAAGACCTCGTCCGACACCTCCTGGGTGCGGTCGGTGGCGCCGCCGCCCTGACGCAGCCACTGCACCAGGGAGCGCACGCCGGCCTGGGCGACGAGCATGACCCAGGAGCGCTGGTCGGCGGGCAGTTCGCGGAACCACGGCAGCGTCTCGTCCATCCGGGCCACGCTGGCGGTCGCCAGGCCGCCCGCGGCCCGTTCGATGCGCCGCAGCGTCGCCGACGTCTCCGTTCCGCCCGGTTCGCTCACCGCACCAGCCTGACACGGCGTGACCAGCGGATCCACTTCGAGGCGGCGGGCCCGCGGTGGCGTGACGATCTCCACCGGTACGCGCTGACGATCTCGTCCGGCCGGGCCAGTACGGTGTCAGGGCACGCCGGGCCAGACTCCGGCCGGGCGGGCGAGGGCGACGTGTGAGGGGGGCCGGGATGGCGCAGGGGGAGGCCGAGCACGGTTGCGCCCAGGGTGAGGCCTGCCGGCGGGGCCACGACCAGCCGGTGACTGCCACGCACCCGCGCCGGCCGTGCCTGAACCATCAGGGCGAGCAGCCGGCCGGCCGGGTGCCGGAGCGCGCCGAGGACGAGCCGGGCGTGCCCCGGCAGCGGGCGGCGGAGCCGGCGCACCCGGCCGACGACGAACCGTCCGACCGGAACTGCCGCAGCGATCTCGCGGGCTGGGCGGGCGCCCATCGGCACGGCGCGGTACGCCCGCGCAACCGCACCACCCGCCGGGAGCGCCCGCCGCGCCGCTGGTGCTGACGCGCCGCCTGCCGGGCTGACGGACCTGACCGCCGGGCCGGGCTCAGCGCGTGCGGCGGCGGACCAGCAGCGCGATGCCGGCCAGCCCGGCGGTGATGACGAGCACGATGCCCACGTTGAGCAGCAGCAGCCGCTGGAGTTCGCCGAGCGCGGTGTCGATGTTCTGCACCGGGTCGAGCGCCTCCTCCGGAAGCACCCGCTCGCCGCCGCCGATGCCGCCGGCGAGCGTGTCGAACTGCGCCGGCATCGGTACGCCCACCGAGCGCAGCGTCTCGGGCATGTTGAGCCGGCCGAAGAACCAGCCGGCGCGGGTGCTGCTCAGGTCCGGCTGCTTGCCCGGCCGGTAGATCCGAGGGCCGCCCTTGGCCAGCGGGAACAGGTCGTAGGTGCGCTGCGGGCCGGCGGCGGCGAGCACCACCACCGTGTACTTCGGACCGAGATCCTTGGCGGCCGGGCCGCGCAGCTGACCGGTCGTGCCGAGCCACTTGACCTGGTCGACCACCAGGTTGACCTCGTTCGGGCTGACGTCGGCGCGCAGCTGCAACGGCGCGTCGAGCCGCTCGCCGGTGATGTCGACGCCGGTCGGGGCCGGCTTGGGCTTCGGCGCGGCCTGAACCGCTGCCGTGCCGGCCAGGGCCAGCGTGCACGCCAGGGCCGCCACACTCCCGGTCACGGTGACGAGCAACCGTCTCACCCTTCGGACCATCGCCGCCTCCTCGCCCCGTTCGATGGCTGGCTTCCGCTGCAGGTCACACTGGACCGGTGTCCACCACAAAGACTCCGCAGAACGGCGCTCGGTTGCAGCTGGTGGAAGAGTATTTGGAACTATCTGCGAGCTGAGACCGACCGATGAGCGGTCGATGATCATCGGCCGGATCCTACCCGGACGGAGGGAACCATGGGGGGCAGGGTCGCCCGTGTGACACGTACCTGGATGGTCGTGCTCGGGGTGGTGGCGGCGTTCGCGCTGCTGCCGGCCGCGCCGGCCGCCGCGCACAACTCGCTGACCGGCAGCGATCCGCGCGACGGGGCCCGGCTGGCCGCCGCGCCGGAGCGGATCGAGCTGCGGTTCCTCGCCACGCCGAAGGAGGCGACCACCGAGGTCACCGTCACCGGCCCGGACAACGTGGCCGCTACCGGCGGCGCGCCGACCTTCTCCGGCAAGCGCGTGATCGTGCCGTTCCGGCCGGGCGCGGCCGGCCTCTACATCGTGACCTACCGGCTGGCCTCCGACGACGGGCACCCGATCAAGGGGGAGGTCCGGTTCACCCTGACCACCGGCACCCCGGCCGAGTCGCCGTCGGCGAGCGAGTCGCCCACCAGCGCCGCGCCGACCGCCGCGCCCACCAGCGCCGTGCCGTCCCCGGCGAGCCCGACCCCGGCCGCCGCCGGAGCGGACGACGACGGCGGTACGGGCTGGCTGTGGGTGGCCGGCGCGGTGGTGGTGCTCGCGGCGCTGGGCGGCGGGCTGCTGCTGCGCCGCCGGGCCAACCGCCGGTGATCGTGGCCAGCGCGCTTTGACCACTCTGCGTGACACTGCCCGCGCAATGATCGCCGAAAACGCATATGCCTCTGAGTCATAATCATGACTCAGAGGCATACCGCTCAATCGACGTACCGCTTTCCGGCCACGACACGCCCGACCGTCGGGAACGGGCGCCGTGCCCGCGGCTCAGACCAGGCGTACGCGGGCGGCGCGCAGCCGGGTCAGCGTGCGGTCGCGGCCGAGCACCTCCAGCGACTCGAACAGCGGCAGCCCGACGGTGCGGCCGGTGACCGCGACCCGTACCGGCGCCTGCGCCTTGCCGAGCTTCAGCCCGCGCTCCGCGCCGACCGCCTCCAGCGTGGCCTTGAGCGACTCGGCGTCCCAGGACTCCAGCGCCTCGAACGCGACGATCGCCGCGTCCAGCAGGTCGGCCGCGCCCTCCTTCATCGCCTTCGCCCACGCGGCCTCGTCGATCAGCGGGTCGGCCAGGAACAGGAAGTCGACGTTCGGCACGATCTCGCTGAGCACCGCGATCCGGGTCTGCGCCAGCGGGGCCACCGCCGCGAACGCGGCCGGGTCGAACTCGTCCGGCTGCCACGGCGGCGGGGCGATGGTTTCGGTGCCGGTGAGCCACGGCCGGCAGGCGGCGACGAACTCCTCCACCGGCAGCGCCCGGATGTAGTCGCCGTTGAACGCGCGCAGCTTCTTCTCGTCGAAGAACGCCGGGGACGGGTTGACCTCGTCCAGCCGGAACTCCTCCTCGATCACCGACCAGGGCACGATCTCCCGGTCGCCCGAGGGCGCCCAGCCCAGCAGCATCAGGTAGTTGCGCATCGCGTCGGCGAGGTAGCCCTCGTCCCGGTACGCCTCCAGCGCGACCTTGTCCCGCCGCTTGGACAGCTTCTGCCGCTTCTCGTTCACCACCACCGGCACGTGCGCCCAGATCGGCGGCTTGACGCCGAGCGCGTCCCACAGGAGCTGCTGCTTCGGGGTGTTCGGCAGGTGCTCCTCGGCCCGGATCACGTGGGTGATGCCCATCGACATGTCGTCGACCACGTTCGCCAGCAGGAACACCGGGGAGCCGTCGCCGCGGGCGATGACGAAGTCCTCGATCAGCTTGTTCTCGAACGTGGGCTCGCCGCGGACCAGGTCGACGACCACCGTCTCGCCCTCGTCGGGCGTACGGAAGCGCAGTGCCCGGCCCTCGCCCGGCTCCAGGCCGCGGTCGCGGCAGAAGCCGTCGTAGCCGCGCTGCTGCGGGCCGGTACGCGCCTGCACGTCCTCGCGGGTGCAGTCGCAGTAGTAGGCCCGGCCGCCCTCGTACAGCCGCTGCGCGGCGGCCCGGTGCTCGCCCGCGTACGAGGACTGGAAGTACGGGCCCTCGTAGCTGCCCCGGGCGATGCCGATCCAGTCGAGCGCGGAGAGGATGCCCTCGGTCCACTCGGGCTTGTTGCGGGCCGCGTCGGTGTCCTCGATGCGCAGCACGAACACCCCGCCCTGCTGCTTGGCGAAGATCCAGTTCTGCAGCGCCGAACGGGCGCCGCCGACGTGGAACATACCGGTCGGGGAGGGGGCGAAGCGTACACGTACCGTCACGCCCCCCAGCCTACGGCGGGCCGCGACGGGTTTCCGGCAGGGGGCCGGGTCAGGGTACCGACTTGATCTTCACGACCAGGGCGCTGCCCAGCACGGTGATCGCCGCGGTGACCGCGTACAGCGTCGGGTAGCCGCCGAGGTGCACGACGATCGGCGCGGACAGCGCCGGACCGAGCACCTGCGGCGCCGAGTTGGCGATGTTGATCACGCCGAGGTCCTTGGCCCGGTCGGTCGCGGCGGGCAGCACCTGCGTGATCAGCGCGGCGTCCACCGACAGGTAGACGCCGTACCCGGCGCCGAGCAGCAGCGCCGCGACGATCGCCATCGGCCAGGTGGGCGCCGCCGCCAGCAGCGTCGCCGCCACCGCCATGATCAGCCCGGAGGCGATCACGAAGACCTTGCGCCGGCCGGAGCGGTCGGACATGCGCCCGGCGACCACCGCGGTGAGCATCATGCCCAGCGTGTAGAGCAGGATCAGCACCAGCAGCGAACCCTCGGGGTCGGCCACCCGTACCCCGTCGGTGAGGAAGTAGAGCAGGTAGAGCGTGCCCAGCGCGTTTCCGGTCTGCACCAGGAACCGGGTGAACCAGGCCCAGGCGAAGTCGGGATGGCGGCGCGGGCTGATCCACATCGAGGCGAACAGCGACCGCAGCCGCAGCGGCGGGCGGTGCTCCCTGGGCAGGTGGTCGTCCTGGGTCAGCAGCGCGAACGGCAGCGACAGCAGCAGTACGGCGAGCGCGATCGCCGCGTACCCGGCGGCGTTGCCGGTGACCACGGCGGTGACCAGCACCGCGCCGAGGACCAGGCCCAGTGCCTGCGGGATGCCCACCCAGCCGGACACGCCGCCGCGCTGCGCCACCGGCACCCGGTCCGGGATCGCGGCGGTGAGGCTCGCCAGCATCGCGTTGAAGCAGACCTGCGCTGCCACCCAGGCCACCGCCACCCCGGCGATCGTGTTCTGCCGGGCCAGCAGCACCAGGGCGAGCGCGCCGATCACCGCGCCGAGCGCGGTCCAGACGTGCCGGCGGCCGAAGTGGCGGTTGGCCAGCCGCAGCGAGGTGCGGTCGGACAGCGCCCCGGCGAGCGGGTTCGCCAGCACCGCGGCGAGCGCGCCGATGCCGGTGACCACCGCCAGCATGGCCTCCTTGTCGGCCGGGGCGATCCGTTCCACCTGCTGCGGCAGCAGCACCTGGATCGGGGTGAAGAACGCCATCCAGACGCCCAGGTTGGCCGCGAAGATCAGCGCGATCCAGCCCCGCCGTACCGGGACGGTCGGCTCCGCGAGCGCCGCCGGCAGCGAGGCCGGCGTCGGGTTGACGGTGGTCACCGCCGGACCAGATCCCGGAACCAGGTGTACGACGACTTCGGCGTCCGCCGCTGCGTGTCGAAGTCGACGTGCACCAGACCGAACCGCTTGGTGAAGCCCTCGGCCCACTCCCAGTTGTCCAGCAGGGACCAGACGAAGTACCCGGTCACCGGCACGCCCCCGGCCATCGCCTCGCGCACCGCGCGGATGTGCCCGTCCAGGTACGCGATCCGCTCCGGGTCGTGCACCCGGCCCTCGGCGTCCGGCGCGTCGTCGTACGCGCAGCCGCTCTCGGTGACCTGGATCGGCGGCAGTGCGTCGCCGTACCGCTCGTGCAGCAGGAGCAGCAGCTCGCGCAGGCCGTCCGGGGCCACCGGCCAGTCGAACGCGGTACGCGGGTAGCCCTCCAGCGGCACGATCTCGAACGGCAGCGGCGAGTCCGCCTCCGGCGCCCGGATGCCGGTCGGGTTGTAGTAGTTGACGCCGAGCACGTCGATCGGGGCGGCGATGACGTCCAGGTCGCCGTCGCGCACCACGCCCGGGTCGGGGCCGAGCGCGTCCGGGTAGCCGAGTCCGAGCAGCGGATCGGTGAACAGCCGGTTGTGCAGCGCGTCGTACGCCGCGGCGGCGGCCCGGTCCGCGTCGGTGTCGCCGGCCAGGCGGACCGGGGAGTAGTTGTTGGCGATCGCCACCGGGGACGTGCTGCGGGCGCGCAGCGCGGCGACCGCGAGGCCGTGTCCGAGGAGCTGGTGGTGGGCCACCGGGAAGGCGTCGAACAGCAGCGTCCGGCCGGGCGCGTGTTCGCCCATGCCGTGGCCGAGGCTCATGTGGATGAACGGCTCGTTGAGCGTGATCCAGAGCTTCACCCGGTCGCCGAGGCGGGCCGCGGTGAGGTCGGCGTACTCGGCGAAGCGGGCTGCGGTGTCCCGGTTGAGCCAGCCGCCGGCGTCCTCCAGTGCCTGCGGCAGGTCCCAGTGGAACAGCGTGGCGACCGGGTCCACACCGGCGGCGAGCAGTCCGTCCACCAGCCGGTCGTAGAAGTCCAGCCCGGCGGCGTTCGCCGGGCCGGTGCCCGCCGGCTGGATCCGGGGCCAGGCGATCGAGAAGCGGTACGCGGAGACCCCCAGCCCGGCCAGCAGCGCGGTGTCCTCGGCGTACCTGTGGTAGTGGTCGCACGCCTGGTCGCCGGTGCTGCCGTCGGCGATTCGGCCCGGGTCGTGGGCGAACGTGTCCCAGATGGACGGACCGCGTCCGTCGACCGAGGTCGCGCCCTCGATCTGGTACGCGGAGGTGGAGACCCCCCAGCGGAAGCCGGCGGGGAACTCGGGCATCTGCGCGGTCGTCAAGTCACCCTCCAGAACGTGAAGCGTGCTCGCGACTCTAGGGCTCCGCGGACCGACGCGCCATAGGCCGAGATGACTGGGTGGCGCAAGGGAGTTCGGCGTGTCTTTTCCGAACCCGTCCGCTTAAGTCCGATTTACACATAGAGTGCCAAATATCGCGGATGTGATTTAAGTGGGGGAAAGATACTCATGATCCTCGTGGAACGAAGCGCGCACGTGGCGGCGCCGGTGGATGTGGTCTGGGACGTCGTGCAGCGCGCCGAGCAGCTGCCGGCCTGGCTGGCGGGAGTCCGCGCGGCCGAGGTCCTGTCCGGGGAGGGATTCGGGCGGCGGCAACTCGTCCAGGCCGGACGCGGCGCCGCGCACGAGGCCGAGGTGATCGCCTTCCAGGAGCCGACCCTGATCGGCTGGCGCGAACGCGCGAAGGGTGCCGGCGCCCGGGCCGAGGCGCGCACCGAGATCTACGTCCAGCTGACCCCGGACGAGGAGGGCGGCGGCACCGTCGTACGCCTGATCGTCGTGCGGTGGCCCGCCGGACCCGTCAAGGCGGCCCTGCTCCGGCTCGGCCTGCGCCGGGTCGGCGCCGACCTGGAGGACTCGCTGGCCCGGCTGACCGACCTGGCCGCCGTCGGCTGACCGAGCCCGTCCCGGCGTCGCCCGCGATGGTGACGGCCCGGCGTTCCCGCCAGGGACGCCGGGCCGTCGTCGTCTGTGCCCGAGGTGTTAAGAAGGGGCCCCTCCTCTACCGGAGGCGCGTTAAGAAGGGGCCCTTCCTTTCAGCTGTCGCCGCCGGTCTCGCCGACCGGGGCGGCGTTGACGTCGTCCAGCGCGTACTTGCGGGCCGCGTCGGCCGGCACGTGCGCCGGCACCACGCCGCGCAGCGCGAGCTGGCGCAGCGTGGCCACCGCCACCGACTCGGCGTCCACGTGGAAGTGACGGCGCAGCGCGTGCCGCGTGTCCGACATGCCGAACCCGTCGGTGCCGAGCGAGGTGTAGTCCCCGGGTACCCAGCGGGCGATCAGGTCCGGTACCGCGCGCATCCAGTCGCTCACCGCGACCTTCGGCCCGTCGGCGTCGGCCAGCTTCCGCGCGATGTACGGCACCCGCGGCTCCTCGCCCGGGTTGAGCAGGTTGTGCTCCTCGCACTGGACCGCGTCGCGGCGCAGCTCGGTCCAGGACGTCACCGACCACACGTCGGCGGACACGCCCCAGTCCTCGGCGAGCAGCTGCTGGGCCTTGAGCGCCCACTGCATGCCGGTGCCGGAGGCGAGGATGTTCGCCTTCGGCGCGTCGTCGCCGACCTGCGGCGCGGGGGAGTAGCGGTGGATGCCCTTGACGATGCCCTCGACGTCCACACCCTCCGGCTCGGCCGGCTGGAAGATCGGCTCGTTGTAGACGGTGAGGTAGTAGAAGATGTTCTCCTGCGCCTCGCCGTACATCCGGTGCAGGCCGTTCTCCACGATGTGCGCCAGCTCGAAGGCGAACGCCGCGTCGTAGGAGACCACCGCCGGGTTGGTGGCGGCGAGCAGCAGCGAGTGACCGTCCTCGTGCTGGAGGCCCTCACCGTTGAGCGTGGTCCGGCCGGCGGTCGCGCCGAGCACGAAGCCCCGCGCCATCTGGTCCGCCGCCGCCCAGAACCCGTCGCCGGTGCGCTGGAAGCCGAACATCGAGTAGAAGATGTACAGCGGGATCATCGGCTCGCCGTGGGTGGCGTACGCCGTGCCCGCGGCGGTGAAGGAGGCCACCGACCCGGCCTCGTTGATCCCCTCGTGCAGGATCTGGCCGGTCGTCGACTCCTTGTAGGACAGGAACAGCTCCCGGTCCACCGAGGTGTAGCGCTGGCCGTGCGGCGAGTAGATCTTCTGGGTCGGGAACAGCGAGTCCATACCGAAGGTACGGGCCTCGTCCGGGATGATCGGCACCCAGCGCTTGCCGAACTCCTTGTCCTTCATGATGTCCTTGAGCAGGCGGACGAACGCCATCGTGGTGGCGACCTTCTGCTTGCCCGACCCGCGCTTGACGTCGGAGAACCGCTCGGTGCCCGGGATGGCCAGCGTCTTGCGCGCGGTGCTGCGGGTGGGCAGGTAGCCGCCGAGCTGCTGACGCCGGTCCTTCAGGTACGCGATCTCGTCCGACTTCTCGCCCGGGGTGTAGTACGGCGGGAGGTACGGGTTCTCCTCCAGAGACTTGTCCGGGATGTCCAGGTAGAGGCGGTCGCGGAAGAGCTTCAGGTCCTCCAGCGTCAGCTTCTTCATCTGGTGCGTGGCGTTACGGCCCTCGAAGTGCGAGCCGAGCGTCCAGCCCTTGATCGTCTTGGCGAGGATCACCGTCGGCTGGCCGGTGTGCTCCATCGCCGCCTTGTAGGCCGCGTAGAGCTTGCGGTAGTCGTGGCCACCCCGCTTGAGGTTCCAGATCTCGTCGTCGGACAGGTGCTCGACCATCTTGCGGGTCCGCGGGTCGCGGCCGAAGAAGTGCTCCCGCACGTACGACCCGGACTCCGCCTTGTAGGTCTGGTAGTCACCGTCGGGCGTGGTGTTCATGAGGTTGACCAGCGCGCCGTCGGTGTCCGCGGCGAGCAGCGGATCCCACTCGCGGCCCCAGACGACCTTGATGACGTTCCAGCCGGCGCCCCGGAAGAACGCCTCCAGCTCCTGCATGACCTTGCCGTTGCCGCGGACCGGTCCGTCCAGGCGCTGGAGGTTGCAGTTGATCACGAAGGTGAGGTTGTCCAGCTCCTCGCGGGCGGCCACGCCGATCGCGCCGAGCGACTCGACCTCGTCCATCTCACCGTCGCCCAGGAACGCCCAGACGTGCTGCTGGGAGGTGTCCTTGATGCCACGGTGCTGCAGGTAGCGGTTGAACCGCGCCTGGTAGATGGCGTTCAGCGGGCCGAGGCCCATCGAGACGGTGGGGAACTCCCAGAAGTCCGGCATCAGCCGCGGGTGCGGGTACGACGGCAGCCCGCCACCGGGGTGCGACAGCTCCTGCCGGAACCCGTCGAGCTGGTTCTCGCTGAGCCGGCCCTCCAGGAACGCCCGCGCGTACATGCCGGGGGAGGCGTGACCCTGGTAGAAGATCTGGTCGCCGCCGCCGGGGTGGTTCTTGCCCCGGAAGAAGTGGTTGAAGCCCACCTCGTAGAGGGACGCCGAGCTGGCGAACGTCGAGATGTGGCCGCCGACGCCGATCTCCGGGCGCTGCGCCCGGTGCACCAGCATCGCGGCGTTCCACCTGATGTACGCCCGCAGCCGCCGCTCGACGTGCTCGTCACCCGGGAACCACGGTTCGCGCTCCGGCGGGATCGTGTTGATGTAGTCGGTGGTGGTCAGGGACGGCACCCCGACCTGCCGCTCGCGGGCCCGCTCCAGCAGGCGCAGCATGACGTACCGGGCTCGCTTTGTCCCGCGCTCGTCGATGACACCGTCGAGTGACTCGACCCATTCGCTGGTCTCTTCAGGGTCGATGTCCGGAAGCTGGCTCGGCAGACCAGCGGTGATCACCGGGCGCTTGCGTTCCGTAGCCACAGGCGTTCCCTCGGTTTCGTGTGGGATAGGTCTCTAGCGCCATCCTGCCCCCTGGTGGCGCGTGTCGTCACCTCTCCCACCCCCAGACGCGACGCTGAACACAGGTACCCATCAGTAACTTTGCGCGATCACCGGGTGCGCTATCGGCGGGCGGGGCGATGAACCGGGCACTGCGGCAGAATGCGCCGTATGCGCAGTGAGGTGATCACCGTCCGGACCGGCTCCCGTCCGACCGTCCGGGACATCACGAGCGAGGCCGAACGGTTCGTGTCCGGCGCCGGGGACGGGCTGCTGCACGTCTTCGTCCCGCACGCCACGGCCGGACTGGCGATCATCGAGACCGGCGCCGGGTCCGACGACGACCTGCTGCGGGCGCTCGACGACCTGCTCCCCACCGACGACAGGTGGCGGCACCGGCACGGCTCAGCCGGGCACGGCCGCGACCACGTGCTGCCGGCGTTCGTGCCGCCGTACGCGACGCTGCCGGTGCTCGGCGGGCGGCTCCAGCTCGGCACCTGGCAGTCGATCTGCCTCGTCGACACCAACGGCGACAACCCCGACCGCCAGGTGCGCTTCTCGTTCCTGGCCGGCTGACCGGCCGGACCGGGCGCCGCGCGCCCGGCCCGGCCGCGCCGTCACGGGCGGACCGTCTCCGCCTCCACCGTCTGCCGGCCCTGGTCGGCGCCGGGGGCGGCGGTGCGCGCCGCGGCCGGCGGCCGGTCGTACGTCAGGTTCAACCCGGGTACGCGGTCCTCGATCACGAACCGGGCCCGGGTGTACGCGGGCGCGTCCGGCCGGCTCACGTACGGCAGCACGTCGAAGTCGGCGGTCAGCTCGGTCGGGGTGATCGTGGTGCGGACGTACCCCCGAAGGTTGTTCTGGAAGCGCAGGTGCGGGTTGAACGCCAGCCACGGGTGCGAGCCGGTCGGCGAGTCGGCGCCGTCGCCGGTCGAGGTGATCGACGAGCAGACCAGCTCGCTGCCGACGGTGCGCGAGGTCGGGTCGGCGTAGTCCAGCTTCAGGTCGCTGGCCCAGTGCGCGTGCACGTCGCCGGTGAGCACCACCGGGTTGCGCACCCCGGCGGCCGTCCAGCCCCGGGTGATCCGGTCCCGGGAGGCCGCGTACCCGTCCCAGGCGTCCATGCTCGTCACCGTGAGCGGCCCGGAGTCGTTGTCCCGCTGGGCGAAGAAGACCTGCTGGCCGAGCAGGTCCCAGCGGGCCTCGGAGCGGCGGAAGCCGTCCAGCAGCCACGCCTCCTGGGCGGCGCCGGTGATCGAACGGGCCGGATCGGACGCCTCGGCGCAGCTCTTGTAGCCGTCGCCGCACGCCTGGTCGTCCCGGTACTGCCGGGTGTCGAGCATGTGGAAGGTGGCCAGCCGGCCCCAGCGCACCCGCCGGTAGAGCCGCATGTCGATGCCGCGCGGGATCGAGGTGCGGCGCAGCGGCATGTTCTCGTAGTACGCCTGGAACGCCGCGGCCCGCCGGGCGGGGAAGTCCGGATCCGGCGCCTCGGGCACCTCGTCGGCCCAGTTGTTCTCCACCTCGTGGTCGTCGAAGACCACCACCCAGGGCGCGACGGCGTGCGCCGCCTGGAGGTCGGTGTCGGTCTTGTACTGGGCGTGCCGCTGCCGGTAGTTCGCCAGCGTGCGGGTCTCCGGGCCCTCGTGGTCGCGCGGGTTGCCCCCGGGGACGTTGTAGGTGTCCGGCGCGTACTCGTACTGGTAGTCGCCGAGGTGCAGGATCAGCTCCGGCTCGGTCTCGGCCAGCCGCCGGTACGCGGTGAAGTAGCCGTGCTCGTACTGCGAGCAGGAGGCGAAGGCCATCGCCAGGGCGGACGGCATCAGCCACGGTGCCGGCGCGGTGCGGGTGCGCCCGGCCGGGGACAGCCAGCGCTCCGCCCGGAACCGGTAGAAGTACTCCCGTCCGGGCAGCAGGCCGCCCAGTTCGACGTGCACGCTGTGCGCCGACTCCGGCCGGGCCAGGGCCACGCCGCGGCGCACCACGTGCCGGAAGCGCTCGTCGGCGGCCACCTCCCAGGCCACCGGCACGGTCCGCGACGGCATGCCGCCCAGGCCGTCCTCGGCCAGCGGCTCCGGCGCCAGCCGGGTCCAGAGCACGAAGCCCTCGTGGTCGGGGTCGCCGGAGGCCACGCCGAGCGTGAACGGGTCGCGGCGCAGCGGGCCGGGCGACGCGGCGGCCGCGACCGGCAGGCCGGCTGCCGCGCCGGCGGCGCCGAGCGCCGCGCCGCTGAGCAGGATGGTACGTCGGGACAGAGCCACGTTCTTCCTCCCCGGAGTCCGGTTCGTCGACTCCGGGAAGCCTCACGGACGTCGATGGACAGGAGGTGACGCGCGGACGACCGGGCGGGAATTTCCGCCGAACAGCGCTTCATGATCGGCAATCGGTTGCACGAGGTGCCTGACCGTTCCGATGATCGAAGATCGACTGCGCCATAACATGAACGGATGGCGCACTCCACCGTTCCCACCGCCCGTGACCGGGCCGGCCTGGCCGGGGAGACCGTGCGCCGGATCCTGCACGTCGCCGCCACGATGCGGCACCACCAGCACGAGGGGATCGCGGCACTGGGCCTCACCCCGGCGGTCGCCCGGGCGCTGCACGAGCTGGACCCGGACCGCCCGCTCCCGGCCCGCGACCTCGCCGAGCAGCTCGGCTGCGACAGGTCGAACGTCACCGGACTGGCCGACAAGCTGGAGCAGGCCGGGCTGGTGGAACGGCGTACCGACCCGGCCGACCGGCGGCAGAAGGCGCTCGTGGTGACCGGGCGGGGGCGGCAGGTACGCGACCGGGTCCGCCAGGTGATGTCGGACTCCCGACTCCTCGACGCCCTGAGCACCGAAGAACTGGCCACACTGCGGGACCTGGTGCTCAAGGTCTCCGACGGAGGCTGCCCGCAGGAGTGTGGGCAGGTCTGAGCCACGCCGGGCGGAACGTGTCCGAGTGGGCGAGGCGGGCCCGAGTCGGTAATGCTGTCCGCGTGACCACCCCGCACGATCTCGACGACCGGCTCCGAGCCGAACTGGCCGCGCTCGGGGCGCCCGACCAGCGGCGCGACCTGGGCGAACCGCTGCCCGACGGCGGTGCGTTGACCGGGGCGCAGGCGCTGGCCCTGTTCGACGCGCAGCTGACCAGCCGGCTGCTCGACCTGGCCGGCCGGTGGCTGTCCGGCTTCGGTGAGGGGTACCACACGATCGAGTCGGCCGGTCACGAGGGCGACGCCGCGGTGGCAGCCGCGCTGCGGCCGACCGACCCCGCGCTGCTGCACGCCCGCTCCGGCGCGTTCTACTGCCTGCGCGCCGCCCAGGCCGTCGGCGCCTTCCCCGCCCCATCCCCGGAACCGGAACCGGAACCGGGGGAGACGGAGGCGGCCAGCCTTCCCGCGGGTGCCGGGATCGCCGTGGACGCGGACGGGGACGCGACTGTCGTCGTACCCGATCTGCCGCAGCCCGCGCCCGACGACGCGTTCGCGGCGGCGGCGCGCGACGTGCTGCGCGGCATCGTCGCCTCCGCCGAGGAACCCGCGGCCGGCGGGCGGGCGAAGGTCTTCGGCCGCGCCGACCTGGCGGTCGTGCCGACCACCTCGACCGCCGGCGCGCACCTGCCGCGCGCCGTCGGCCTCGGGTTGGCGCTGGAGCGGCTGCGCCGCGGCGCGCGGGCGTCCGACGGCGAAGCCGAGGCGGCGCAGTGGCCCGCCGACGCCGTGGTGGTCTGCGCCTTCGACGACGCCGCGGCCGACCACGCCACGGCCACCGCCGCGCTGAACACGACCGGCTGGTACGACCACACCGGCCTGCGCATCCCGGTGCTGTTCGTCTGCGCGGACAGCGGCACCTCCGCCGAGGGCTGGGTGGCCGCCACGCTGCGGGCCCGGCCCGGCATCAGGTACTTCGCCGCCGACGGCACGGACGTGACCGCGACCTACCGGGTCGCGGCGGAGGCGGCGGAGTGGGTACGCCGGCAGCGCCGGCCCGCCGTGCTGCACCTGAGCGCGGTCCGCCTGATGGCGCACTGTGACGGTGACGCGGCCCGCGACCCGCTGCTGGCCACCGCGCGGCTGCTGGTGACCTCCGGGTACGCCGGTGGCGAGGAACTACTCGCCCGCTACGACGAGCGGGGCTGGCAGTTGCGCCGCGTCGCCGAGGAGGTGCTGGACGAGCCGAAGCTCGCCTCCCCGGTCGAGATCGTGCGGGAACTGGCCCCACGCCGGCCGGTGCGGGTGTCCCGCGCGGTCGCCGAGGCGGCGGCACACGCGGCCGGGCCGGGCGCCGGAGCGCGGGCGGAGGCGTTCGGCGGCAAGCCGCCGGAGCTGACCGGCCCGCTCACGCTGGCGCAGAGCATCAACGCCGCGCTCGCCGACGGCATGCTCGACCACCCCGGGACGGCGGTGTTCGGCCACGACGTGGCCGCCCGGGGCGGGGTGTACGGCGTGACCGAGGGGTTGCGGGACCGGTTCGGGGCGGCGCGCGTGTTCGACACGCTGCCGGACGCGACCTCGATCCTCGGGCTCGGGCTGGGCGCCGGGCTGGCCGGTCTGCTGCCGGTGCCCGAGATCCGCCACCTGACGCTGCTGCACGGCGCCGAGGACCAGCTCCGCAGCGAGGCGGCCACCATGCGGTTCCTGTCGCGGGGCGCGTTCCGCAACCCGATGGTGGTGCGGGTGCCCGGCCTGGCGAGCCCGGACGGACTCGGCGGCCACGACCGTGACGACGACTCGCTGGGGGCGCTGCGGGACGTACCGGGGCTTGTGGTGGCCGTGCCGGCCCGGCCGGACGACGCCGCGCCGATGCTGCGGACCTGCCTGGCGGCGGCCCGGGTGGACGGCAGCGTCTGCGTGTTCGTGGAGCCGATCGCGCTCTACCACGTGCGCGACCTGTACACGGACGGTGACGACGAGTGGGCCGCCGAGTACGCCGAGCCGGGCACCTGGGCGGACCGGCACGTGCCGATCGGGCGGGCCCGCGTCTACGGGATCGGCTCCGCCGAGGACCTCACCATCATCACGTTCGGTAACGGAGTGCGGATGTCGCTGCGCGCCGCCGCCACGCTCGCCGAGGAGGGCGTGGGCAGCCGGGTGGTGGACCTGCGCTGGCTGGCCCCGCTGCCGGTGGCCGACATCATCAGGGAGTCCTCGGCGACCGGCCGGGTGCTGGTGGTGGACGAGACGCGGCGAACCGGCGGGGTGGGCGAGGGCGTGCTGTCCGCGCTCGTCGACACCGGGTACGTGGGTGCCGCGCGCCGCGTAGCCGCACTTGACTCGTTTGTACCATTAGGTCCGGCTGCCCGTCAGGTACTGGTCTCCGCCGAAGCCATCACCCAGGGTGCCCGTACGCTGCTGGCACGGTAAATTCCGTTCCACCCGGTGCGCCACTTGCGCGGCGAGCCGCAACTGTGTGGACTGAGCCCGACGGTGTCACCCGACGCCACGAGCAGGGATAGATGAGGAGGCACTCGACAGTGAGCGCGACCGCTGGCCAGGCCGACGGGGTACGCAGCCTGGCGGACCGGTTCGGTATCGAGCCGGGCATGGTCGTCATGGAGATGGGCTACGACGACGACGTCGACACCGATCTCCGGGACGCCCTGACCGACCGCTGTGGGGAACTCGTCGACGAGGACACCGACGAGGTGGTCGACGCGGTTCTGGTCTGGCACCGCGACGGCGACGGTGACCTGTTCGAGCTCCTCGTCGACGCCCTCGGGCCGCTCGCGGACAACGGCGTGGTCTGGCTCCTGACCCCGAAGGCCGGCCGCGACGGTCACGTCGAGCCGAGCGAGGTCGCGGAGAGCGCGCAGACCGCCGGGCTCCAGCAGACCTCCACCATCAACGCCGGCCGCGACTGGAGCGGGGCCCGCCTCGTCATGCGTCGCGGCTCCAAGAGCAAGAAGTAGGGCGCGCCGCACACCCGGCGACCGAGGTCGCCGGGTGTGGCAGGCTGATCATCTCCAGACCCGATCCCGAGGGAGCACGCATGCCCATCGAGGTTGGCGCCGAGGCGCCCGACTTCCTGCTCAAGGACCAGAACAACCAGGAGGTCCGGCTCTCCGACCTCCGCGGTCGCAAGACCGTGCTGCTGGTCTTCTACCCGCTCGCCTTCACCGGCATCTGCCAGGGCGAGCTGTGCGAGGTGCGGGACAACCTCAACGAGTACGTCAACGACGACGTCCAGGTGCTGACCGTCAGCGTCGACTCCGTGTACGCCCACAAGATCTGGGCCGACCGGGAGGGCTACCAGTTCCCGCTGCTGGCCGACTTCTGGCCGCACGGCGCGGTGGCGCAGGCGTACGGCGTCTTCAACGACGTCGCGGGCATCGCCAACCGGGGCACCTTCGTCATCGACAAGGCCGGCGTGGTCCGGTTCGCCGAGATGAACATGCCCGGCGAGGCGCGCGACCAGCAGGGCTGGCGCAAGGCGCTGGCCGAGGCCGTCGCCGCCTGAGTCCCACACCCCAGGCACGTCGTTGCGCGGGGCCGGAGGCGGGCAGGTAAGCTGGCCGCTCCGGCCCGCCGTACGGGCGTTCCGGGCGCGTAGCTCAGTGGGAGAGCACTCGCCTTACAAGCGAGGGGTCGCAGGTTCGAAACCTGCCGCGCCCACCAACAGCCAGGGCGGGCCCTACGAGGGGCTCAGCCAGCGACCAAGTGCTGGTGGCATCGGTCGCCAGCGGCGTCCGGCAGCAGGACACATCCGCACACCCGGCACGTGCCCCAGCGGCCGTGCCACGATCCCGTGCGCCGGAATCGGGAGAGGGCTGCCCGCCACGCGTTCAGGTCGGCTTCCTCAGTCCCGCCGTCAGCGTCCAGCGGGTATCGGGGCTCGCTGCCGGCCAGGAAACCCGCGACGAAGTAGCGGGCCTCCTCCGACATGGCCCCCATCTGGGCGCGCGAGACGTTGTAGCCCACGCTCTCGTGGGGACACCACGCTGCCATCCGTCCAGCGAACGTGTGGCCGTTACCGACCAGGACGTCACGCCCGCAGGTAGTCTCAAACCACAGCCGCTCATCGATCGCCGGCTCATCGATCGGCGCCCGCTCCCAACGCAGGGGGAGGGTCACCTTCGTCACTACGCAGGAGGGGGCCGCTTCGTCGGACGGCGGGCACCATGCCACGAGATTGGCACCCCGTTCGTGTGCGAAGGCGATCGCCTCGTCCCGTGCCATCAGCTTCAACTCTGTCCCGCTGTCGAGGTGCACCTCGGCGGCCTCGATGGTTTCGTCGAAGCGGAAATCGGCCAGCGACCACATCCTGTCGGGCATGGACGACGATCCTAGAGTCGCAGGCACGATCAGGGTAGGTCCGCCGCATCCGACGACTTCCCCGGTCGGGTGGAGTGCCTGCCATCGAACGCCGACATCGGTTCGGGTAGCGGGTGCCGTGGCAGCAGGGCGGCTCCTCCTAGCCTGGCGCGGGGACGGTCCTGACGATCGCCGTTGCCAGGGACGTCGCCTTCTCCTGAGCGATTGCGGTGACCTCGGAGGCGGTACTCAGCTTGGGCGGCCAGAACGTGAGCGCCTCGACACTGACGAGCAGCGAGCCGTGCGCGAAGATCAGCCGCGCGTTGCCCGGCAGGAACGGCATTGCTTCCGCGCTTTCCGGGTTCACCCGGCTCACCGTCGCCGTGGTCAGCCGCGCGCTCGTCGATCCGATGGTCATCGTGCGTGCGCCCCACCGGGCGGTGGCCATCCCGATGTTGAGTGGGAAATCCTTACTGGGGCAACGTGCGGTGCGCGCCGTACGGGCGGCCGCAGCGGCCGCCGGGGCATCGCGCAGACCGATCACCGTGACGTTCAACAGGGTTCTCGGGGGCTGGACGTCGACGAAGATCCCTACGGGATTGACCTCCAGGCCCGCGCCCCACACCTGATCGAATTCCAACCCGCCCCCGTTCGACCGGTCGGGGTCGGCAATGAGCAGGTCGCAGGGTTCATAGGGTTCGCCGACCTCGATCGTGCGCTCCCGGATGTCGTCGCCGAGGTCGGCCCGCTCGACCAACTGGCGAATCGTCGCCATCAGCGCCTCCTGCTCGGCGGGCGATGCCGACGGTGCGGGATTCACGGAGGGCTTTGGGGGCGGCGGCGGGTCGGCTCGTGTGACGCAGCCGGCAAGGCCCAGTACCACCAGTACGCCGGCGACGAAGGATCCGCCGCGAACCCGATCAACGATCCCCACGAATCCCCGCTTCCGCTCGGGTGCAGCATATGGCTCATCACGTCCGGCGTTTGCCCGTGCCGGTCGCTGCTGCAGACGAGACTCGCGGGAGCCGCTCAGGCTGGATGGTCGTACAGGAACGACTGGGCCGCCTTCGTGGCCGCAGTCGCCTCCTCCGTCTGGTCGAAGGCCGCGCCCCATCCGACGTACAGCTCGAAGAAGCGATCGGCCACGGGTCGCAGCTCCGGCAACCGGGATGCGGCCGCCTGGCAGTAGATCTCGTGCGCCAGGTTCTCGGCGTCACCCTCTCCCGCGACGATGCTCGCCGCTGCCTGACGCATGAGGTGCAGCCGAGCGCCGCGCTCGTCCGGCACCGGCGAACCGAGCTCGTCCATCGCCTGCCGGAACAGATCGACTGCCTCTCGCGACTGGCCCTTCGACAGGCCGGCAAGCTCACGCAGACCCGGCGAGTCGACGCCCCGGGTCAGAGCGTGAGCAGCCGCCATCGGCAGGTCCTCGCCGACCGGTTCGTCCATCGCCAGCCGGATGGCGAGGTCGCGCAGGTGCTCCACGCCGGAGAGGCTAGGCGATGTACGAGGGCAGCGTCGACCGTCGCGATGATGTGTAGCGCGGGGTCAGTGGATGCCTGCGGCGTGGAGACGCCGGGTGGCGTCCGGGTCGATGCTGGCCCGCACGAGCGAACCGGGCGCATCCGCGGAACCGGTACTGAACGCGAGCACCACCAGCACGACGGACAGGACCGGCATGAACAGCGTCCGGACCAGCATGGCCCAGCACGCCTTGACGCCGATCCGGCTGCCGTCCCTGACCCGCACGAGCTGTGTGCCGGTGAGGACCGCGCCGAGCGCGCGGCCGTCGCCGTAGCAGAGGCCGTAGAGAACCGGCACCAGTACGAACAACGCGAGCACCGCCCCGGCGAGGGCACCGCCGGAGAGGGTCACCGCACGGTCCAACACGGACAGGGCGACGACACCTACCGCGACAGCGAACAGGTACACCACGAAGTCGATGAGCCAGGACATGACCTGCGCCATCGTGCCGGCCTTGACATACAGCGTGCCGTTGCCGAACATCGCGATCCGCTTGGCCTTCCGGGCACCGAGCACGTGCTCTGCCTGCGCCTGGGCGGCTTCCAGTCGGGTCAACGGCCGGCCCGTGGCGCGGACTGTCACAGCGTTCTCCTGTTGTCGTCGCGAGCACGATGTGCGCCTCGCCTGGATACGGACACCCTGCCGTGCCGCATTCCGCTGCAGAGTAGTCGACACGAGCGCCGTTCATGTCCGTCGGCCGAGGCGATGGTGCGGCCTCTCTACGTCGCTGACGTGTTGTACCGGTCCAGCGTCGCCTTGGAGGTCGACGCGTCGCGGAAGACGAGCTCCCACGGGCCGGTGTTCACGTCCATGTCCTTGCCGAATCCGACCCACTTCCCGGCCATCCGCCGGCCCGTCGGCTCGGCCAGAAGCTGGATCGCCCCGTGATAGCGGGCGCCCCGGTAGTAGCCGGCCGGGTCGGTCTGCTCCACCCACGTGCCGGTGATGACGGCACCGTCCACGGTCAGGTCCAGCGACAGAGATGAGGAAGCCGATCCGGGCAGGCTGCGCGCCGTCAGCCTGTCGCCGTGCTGGAGCAGGACGACGAAGTGCTGCCCGGCGAAGGACTCCTCCCGTCCGCTGGAGTAGTACTGGTAGCGGCTGAGCCACACGCCCTCGTACGACCTGTGGGCCGTGGCGGGCTTGGGTGTCGGCGTCGGCGTGGCCAGGCTCGATACGGTTGAGGTCAGGTCGTGGCCACCGTGTCTGTCGTCGGCCACGTGTCCACCGGGCACCGCGGCGAAGCCGAGCAGTGAGATGGGCAGACCGGTGACGACCTCCAGCGCGCGAGCGTAGACGGGGCGCGGAGCGGCGATCGCACCGGACTCCCATCGCTGGACGAGTCGCTTGTTGGCGTCGTTGGGTTCGCCGACGCGGTGGCCGGCGGCTTGGAGTGCGCGGGCGAAGTCGTCCTGGCTCATGCGCATTCCGGTACGGACGCCGCGCAGAACCGTGTTGGGGGCGGTCATGCCCGCCACGATAATGCTATGTCGCCTAAATGTCGTCACCTATGGAGTCGGATTGTCGGCTCTTGTGTCGTCGCGATCAGTGACGCCCAGACGTCACTGTGGACCGGCAGCGCTGAGAGGGCACATGTTTTCCCTGGCGGAGGTGGAGATGCCGAGCACTGGCGACGAATCGTCGATGAGCCGGAGCGATCAGATCCACGCGGTGAACCGAGAGGTGACAGAGAGGCGACATATCGCCGCTGCTGAGGCGGCTCGCGGCGAGGACGTCGTTGGGCTCAGGACCGCACTGTCCCGGGACGGGATTCCATTGCTCCTGCGGCGGCTCGTCGGTCGGTACCTTCCGTCGTCGGCGGTCTCCGGCTTCGGCGAGCGCCTCCAGGCACTGGAGCAGGAGATCGCCCGACGCCGTTTGCTGGACCAGGCGCGAGGCGCGCCACGGCCCCCGGACGGCGGCGCCTCGCGGGAGCGCCGCGTCTCGTACGACGCGTATCTGTCCACCGCCGCGCTGACGTTCGCGCGGCGGCATCGGCCGGTCTGGTGCTGGCGGCGGTGGAGACGGGTCTGCCGGTGCGGCGCCGACCTGCCCTGTCGTTCGCGGCATCGGGTTCCGATCACCGTGGTCACTGGCCGCAGGGGAGTGACGAGTGATCGGCGGGCCGGAGGAGACGATCCTCGCGGTTCACGTCCGGGGACTCGACGGCATGTGTGCCGGGTGCCGGGCGTGGTGGGCGCGGCTCACGCCGTACCCCTGCTGGCAGGTGGAATGGGCGACCAGCCGGCAGGCGCGGGCGGTCACCGCGCGTTTCCTGGAGGGCGCGCGGTGACCACCCACGGCCCGGTCATGCCGATCTGGAACTGCGGCGGCTGCGACCTGCCCTGGCCGTGCCCGACGCGGAGGCGGGAGCTGCGGGCGGAGTACGCCGGCGCGCCGGTGTCGCTGGCCCTGTACCTCGGCGCCTACCTCGTGCAGGCCTCGGAGGACATGCCGTGGGCGCCGGCCGGCGCACTGCACCGCCGCTTCGTCGGGTGGACCCGGGAAGCCGGTCCGCACGAGCGATATGACTGAGAGGCATATTTATGCCTCTCAGTCATATCGGCTCGAAGGCATCAACCTTCCGCCAGGCGTGACCCTGTGTGACCGGAGGGCCTGGCGTCGCCGGCGGTGAGCGGCAGCGTGGGCCAGGCCGCCAGGTCGTGGAGCATCTGCCGGTCGTGGGTGGCGACGACCACCGCCGCCGGCGTCGTCAGCAGGGTCGCGGTGAGGTCGTCGACCAGCGGCGCGGACAGGTGGTTCGTGGGTTCGTCGAGGATCAGCAGGTCGGGACGCTCGGCCAGGCGCAGCGCCAGGTTCAGCCGCCGTTGCTGTCCGTGCGACATCCGGCCGACCGGGGTACGCCGGGCCTCGGCGTCGAGCAGGTTCGTCGCGCCCAGCGGCAGAGGGGTGCCGGAGCCGAGACGCCCGGTGGAGCGCAACCGGCCCACGTGCTGTTCGTACAGGTCGTGGGCGAGCATCAGGGGAGGCCAGTCCGGCACCTCCTGACCGAGGTACGCCACCCGCGCGCCGGACGGGTGGCGGACCTCCCCGGTCGACGGCACGAGGTCGCCGGCCAGCACGGAGAGCAGCGTCGACTTGCCCGCGCCGTTGGGCCCGGTCACCAGCAGGCGGTCCCCGCCGTCGAGCGTGAGCGTGACCCGGGTACGCAGACGCCCGGCGACCGTCACGTCGAGGCACCGCAGGATCGGCAGTCCGGCCCGGGTGTCCATTGGTGGCCAGCGCAGTGGCTGCGGTGGCTCCGGGACGGTGATCCGGTGCTCGTCGAGCGCCTCCTGCCGGCGTCGCAGCGCCTGGACCAGGCCGGGGGCGCGGGACTGGCGCTGGTGCTTGCCGTGGCCCTTCTCCGGACGCCAGCCGGTGCTGAGCCGGCCCTGTGCCTCCCGTACCGCGTCGGCCAGCCGCTGGTGCTCGGCCTGCTGCGCCTCGTGGTCGCGTACCCAGTGCGCGAAGTCGCGGCGACGCCCGTCCTGCCATGCGGCGTAGTCCCCGGCGTAGCGGCGCGGGCGGCCGTCCGCGCTGGGGTCGAGGTCCAGGAACTCCGTGGCCACGTCCCGCAGCAGGGCGCGGTCATGGGTCACCAGCACCAGACCGCCCGGGTGCTCGCGCAGCCGAGCGGTGAGGAAGGCCAGGCTGGCCGCGTCGAGGTGGTTGGTCGGCTCGTCCAGCATCAGCAGGTCGACCCGGGCCCCCAGCAGGCACGCCAGCCGGACCCGGTAGCGCTGGCCGACCGACAGCGTCGCCAGCGGGCGGTCCCGGTCCGGGCAGGCGTCGAGACCGGCCAGCGCCACGTCGACGCGCCGCTGCGCGTCCCAGGCGTCCAGCCGGGTCGCCGCGTCGAGCGCTGCCGCGTACGCGTCATCCGCGCCCGCCCGGCCGTCGGCCAGCGCGCCGGCGGCGCCGTCCAGTGCCCGCAGCGCGCGTTCGGACTCCCGGATCGCCCCGTGGACGAGCGTGCCCACCGTCTCGCCGTGGCGCGCCTCCAGGTTCTGCCGGGCGACGCCGATCGTGCCCAGCCGCTCCACGGTGCCCTGGTCGGGCACCAGGATGCCGGCCAGCACGTGGAGCAGTGTGGTCTTGCCGCGGCCGTTCTCGCCGACGACCGCCAGGCGGGATCCGGCGGAGACGGTCACGCCGACGTCGGACAGCACGACCCGGCCGCCGCGGACGACGCGGACGCCGTCGGCCCGGACGTGCGCCCGGTGCCCGGCGGGCAGCGAACCGCCTGAGGTGGATGGGGACGAAGGAATGTGGTCGAGGTTGTTCACAGTCCGCTCTCGGCTCGTCGTGGAGCCGGGCAGCGCGAGGACACCGCCCGGCGGGAACGCCAGGACGGCGGAGCAGAGCTGGTACGTCAGAAGAAGCCGGTCACCCTGCCGCCGTCAGCGGAGGGACCAGGGCTTCATGACGGCGGCGTGGAACCTCATGCGGTCAAGGCTACCCGGAGCCGGGCCGGGTTCGCCGGGCTTATCGGCGGAGGCGGGCGTCGGCCTCGGCGTCGAGCAGGTCGTTCACCGTCAGCGCCGAGTTGATCAGCGCGAGGTGGCTGAACGCCTGCGGATAGTTGCCGATCTGCTCACCGGTGGAGGCGATCTCCTCGGCGTAGAGGCCGAGGTGGTTGCTGAAGGTGAACATCTTCTCGAGGGTGAGCCGGGCGTCGTCCAGCCGGCCGGAGCGGGCCAGCGCCTCGACGTACCAGAAGGTGCACATGTTGAACGTGCCCTCGTGGCCGGGCAGCCCGTCGGGGGAGTGCACCGGGTCGTACCGGTGGACCAGGCTGTCCGAGACGAGATCCCGCTCGATCGACTCCAGCGTGGACAGCCACAGCGGGTCGCTGGGCGTGACGAAGCCGACCGCCGGCATGTAGAGCAGGGCGGCGTCGAGCACGTTCTCGTCGTACGCCTGCACGAAGCTGCCGCGTTCCCGGTGGAACCCGCGGGCCATGACCTGGTTGTAGATCCGGTTGCGCTGCTCGGTCCAGCAGCTCATGTCCCCGGGCCGGCCGGTGCGGGTGGCCAGCCGGATGGCCCGGTCCAGTGCCACCCAGGACATCACCCGGCCGAACGTGTAGTTGCGGGGGTGGTGCCGGCTCTCCCAGATCCCGGCGTCGCGCTTGTCCCAGTTGTGGCAGAGCCAGTCGACCAGGCGCACGGTGCTCTTCCACACCTGGTGCGACACCCGGATGCCCTGCTCGTCGGCGAGGTGCATGGCGTACAGCGCCTCGCCGTGGATGTCGAGCTGAAGCTGGTCGGCGGCGCCGTTGCCGATCCGTACCGGGCGGGAGCCCCGGTATCCCTCCAGGTGGTCGAGCACCTCCTCGTGCAGGTCCGAGGAGCCGTCCACCCGGTACATGATCTTCAGCGGGTCCTGGTGGTCGCCGGCTTCGCGGATGCGCTCGTCCAGCCAGTCCATGTACCGGCTGACCTCCTCGGTGAACCCGAGACCGAGCAGTGCGTGCACCGAGAACGAGGTGTCACGTACCCAGGTGTAGCGGTAGTCCCAGTTGCGGGAGCCGCCGACCAGCTCGGGCAGCGCGGCGGTCGGCGCGGCGATCATCGCGCCGGTCGGCGCGTACGTCATGAGCTTGAGCGTGATGGCCGAGCGCTCGACCATCTCCCGCCAGCGCCCGGTGTAGCGGGAGCGTTCGACCCAGCGCCGCCAGTAGTCCCGGGTCCACTCGAACATGCCCTGGACCTCTTCCGGCGGGATGATCCGGGGTTCGTCGCTGCCCGTCTCCAGGATCACCCCGCCGGTGTCGCCCTCCTTAAGCGTGCCGTAGGCGATCAGGTCGCCGTCCTCCATGCGGATCTCGCCGGTCTGGGCCCAGAGCTGCCGTACCGGGTCGATCGGGTTGAAGGTGAGCGTCGCGGACGGGCTGCGGAACAGGTAGCCGTTGCGGTGCCGCTCCACCTCGTGGCGCTCGCGGGCGTAGTCGAACCGAGGCCGGCACTCCACCCGGAAGCGCATGCTGCCGCGCACCATGTTGACCATGCGGACCAGGCGGTGCGAGTCGGTGACCCGCTCGCCGGTGACCGGCATGAAGTCCATCACCTCGGCGACGCCGTCCGCGCTGATGAACCGGGTGATCAGGATCGGTGTGCCGGGCAGGTAGAGCTGCTTGGTGACGTACCGGACCTCGTGCGGGGCGATCTGGAAGAAGCCGCCCTTCTCCTTGTCCAGCAGCGCGGCGAAGATGCTCGGCGAGTCGAAGCGCGGCGCGCAGAACCAGTCGATCGTCCCGTCACAGGTCACCAGCGCGGCGGTCTGCAGGTCGCCGATGAGCCCGTGATCCTCGATCGCCGGATAGCCCTTCACATCGCCCCCCAGGTTCCGACTGCCCTCTCCGACTCAACCTAAGGGAAGAATTGTCAGGTTAGGGGTGATTCGTGGTCACCCACCCGCCCGCGCGCCACGGTGCGCCTCGACCGCCCGCCGGGTCTCCGCCTGCACCAGGTCCGCGTTGATCATCGCCGCGGTCCAGGCGCCCGCCGCCGCGGCGGCGCCGACCTGCGCCGACAGGTTCGTCACGTTGCCCGCGACCCACACCCCGGGCACGTCGGTACGCCCCGACTCGTCGGCCGGCAGGTACTCGCCCATCCCGCTGGGGTGCGGCTGCGGGCGCAGGCCCAGCCCGGCCAGGAACCCGGCGCGCGCCACCATCCGGGGCGCGACGGTGAGCACCTCGCGGTCGACGGTGCGGCCGTCGCGCAGGCGTACCCCGGTCAGCCGGTCCCCGGCGGTCTCGACGGCCGCGATCTCGCCCTCGACCACCGGCACGCCGCGCGCGGCGAGCTGCTCGGCCTGCTCGTCGGTGAGCGGCGGCGCGGTGTGCCGCAGGTAGACCACGTCGTCGCTCCACTGCCGGAACAGCAGCGTCTGGTGCACCGACATCGGGCCGCTGCCGATCACCCCGATCGGCCGTTCGCGCACCTCCCAGCCGTGGCAGTACGGGCAGTGCACCACGTCCCGCCCCCAGCGCTCGCGCAGGCCGGGCACCTCGGGCAGCTCGTCGACCAGGCCGGTGGTGACCAGCACGTGCCCGGCGCGCACCCGGCGGCCGTCGGCGAGCGCCACCGCGAACCCGTCGCCGTCGCGGTCCACCGTCTCGGCCCGGCCCTCGGTCAGGTGCCCGCCGTAGCGGCGCACCTCGTCCCGGCCGCGCGCCAGCAGCTCGGCGGGCGGCACGCCGTCGTGCCCCAGCAGGGCGTGCACGCCGTCGGCGGGCGCGTTGCGGGGCTCGCCCCCGTCCACCACCAGCACCGACCGGCGTGCCCGGGCCAGCATGAGCGCGCCGTTCAGCCCGGCCGCGCCGCCGCCGATCACCAGTACCTCGTAGTTCTCGGTCATCGTGACCACCTCCGCGACCAGGTTGCGGCGAGGTCGGGCAGAACTGCAAACTCTGTTGCTGATGTGGCAAACTGGTGGGCATGGACGACGACCTCGACCAGGCCCTCGACGCGGTCGGCCCAAGGCTGCGCGCGCTGCGCCGCGAGCGGGAGACCACACTCACCGACCTCTCCGCCGCCACCGGCATCTCGGTGAGCACGCTGTCCCGGCTGGAGTCCGGCGGCCGCAAACCCACGCTGGAACTGCTGCTCCCGCTGGCCCGCGCGCACGGCGTGACGCTCGACGAGCTGGTCGGCGCCCCACCCACCGGCGACCCCCGCGTCCACCTGCGGCCGGTCGCCGCGTTCGGGATGACCATGCTGCCGCTCACCCGCCGCGCCGGCGGCATCCAGGCGTACAAGCTGATCATCCCGGCCGGTGGGCGGTCCGAGCCCGAACCGAAGACCCACGAGGGGTACGAGTGGGTCTACGTGCTCAACGGGCGGCTGCGGCTCGTGCTCGGCGAGCACGACCTGGTGCTCGAACCCGGTGAGGCGGCCGAGTTCGACACCCGCGTCCCGCACTGGTTCGGCCGCGCCGACAGCGAGGGGGTGGAGTTCCTCAGCCTCTTCGGCAGCCAGGGCGAACGCGCCCACCTGCGCGCCCGCCCCCGCACGTCCCGCTGAACGGCGGCCGCGAACGCGCCCGCCACGGCGCCGGGGGCGCGACGATCGGCGGGTGACCTATGCGGACGTCGGCGGGCTGCGGATCTGGTACGAGGAGCACGGCACCGGCAAGCCGCTGGTCCTGCTGCACGGCGGATACGGGTCGACGGAGACGTTCGCGCCGGTCCGGCAGGCGCTCGCCGCGGGCCGCCGGCTGATCGCCGTCGACCTGCGCGGCCACGGCCGCACCGGCGGTCTGGACCGGCCGCTTCGGTACGAGTCGATGGCCGACGACGTCGCCGGGCTGCTGCGTCACCTCGGCCTGCCGAACGCCGACGTGCTCGGCTACTCGCTCGGCGGCGGGGTGGCCCTGCGTACCGCGATCCAGCACCCCGCCCTGGTCCGCCGCCTGGTGCTCGTCTCCACGCCGTTGCGGCGGCGCGGCTGGTACCCGGAGACGCTCGCCGCGATGTCCGCCCACGACGAGCGCGCTGCCGAACGCATGCGCGGCACCCCGCCCTACGAGCGGTACGCGCGGGTCGCGCCCCGCCCGCAGGACTGGCCGCTGCTCTGGGCCCGCAGCGGGGACCTGCTGCGGCGTGACTACGACTGGTCCGCCGAGGTGGCCGCGCTGCCGATGCCGGTGCTACTGGTCTTCGCCGACGCGGACGAGATCCCGGTGAGCCACGCGGCGGAGTTCTTCGGCCTGCTCGGCGGCGGCCACCGGGACGCGGGCGGCGACGGTGCCGCCCGGCCCGCGTCCCGGCTCGCGGTGCTGCCCGGGCTCACCCACTACGACGTGGTGGCCTCACCCGCGCTGCCGGCGGCGGTGCTGCCGTTCCTCACCCATCCGGCGCGCGCCCCCGGCTGACTCACCCCACGAGCGCCGGGGCGTCGGCGCGCGCCGCCGTGCGCGGGCGCAGCAGCGCGTACGCGAGCACGACGGCGACCACCACGAGCCCGGCGCCGACCGCGAACGCCGCGTGGAAGCCGCTGGTCAGGGCGGCGGCCCGGTCGTCGCCGAGCGCGACCCGGTCCGCGGTGCGGGCGGCGGCCAGCGTGGACAGCACCGCGACGCCGAACGCCATGCCGAGCTGCTGGGTGGTGTTGAACAGCCCGGAGGCGAGACCGGCGTCCTCGGCGCGGGCGGCGGACATGCCGAGCGCGGTGAGCGCCGGCAGCACCAGCCCGAATCCGCCGGCGAGCAGCATCACCGGGAGCACGTCGGGCAGGTAGCGGCCGTCCACCGGCACCCGGGCCAGCAGCGCGAACATGGCGGCGAGCAGCACGAGCCCGGCGATCAGCACGGCCCGCTCGCCGAAGCGGGCGTTGAGCCGGGCCGAGACGCCGAGCGACACCGCGCCGATGACGACCGCGGCCGGGAGCAGCGCCAGCCCGGTGCGGGTGGCGTCGTAGCCGAGCACCTGCTGGAGGTAGAGCGTGACGAGGACCTGGAACGCGAAGGTCGCGGCCACGGTGAGGACCTGCACCACGTTCGCCACGGCGACGCCGCGCGAGCGCAGCAGCCGCAGCGGCATGAGCGGGCGGCGCGCGGTGGCCTGCCGGACCACGAACCCGGCGACCAGCGCGGCGGCGAGCGCGCCCAGGCCGAGCGTGTGCGCCGACGTCGTGCCGTACCGCTCGATCGTGACCACCGTGTAGATGCCGAGCACCAGCCCGGCGGTGACCAGCAGTGCGCCCGCCACGTCGGCTCCGGCGGCCAGGCCCAGACCCCGGTCCGCCGGCAGCGTGCGGACCGCGAGCGCGATCGTGGCCAGGCCGATCGGCAGGTTGATCAGGAAGATCCAGTGCCAGCCCAGCGCGTCGGTGAGCAGGCCGCCGGCGACCTGGCCGATGGCCGCGCCGGCGGCGCCGGTGAACGCGAACACGGCGAAGGCCCGCGCCCGCCCGGCGGCGTCGGGGAAGAGCGTGACCAGGATGCCGAGGCTCACCGCCGTGGCCGCCGCGCTGCCGACGCCCTGGAGGAAGCGGGCCGCGACGAGCGTGGCGCTGTTCGCCGCCACCCCGGCCAGCACGGAGGCGGCGGTGAACAGCGCGGTGCCGCCGAGGAACATCGTCCGGCGCCCGATCAGGTCGCCGAGCCGGCCGGCGAGCAGGAGCAGGCTGCCGAACGCGATCAGGTACGCGTTCACCACCCAGCTCAGGCCGGCCGGGGAGAAGCTCAGGTCGCGCTGGATGGCCGGCATCGCCACGGTGACGATGCTGCCGTCGAGGATGGTCATCAGGGCGCCGGTGGCGAGCACGCCGAGGGCGAGCCGCCGGGAGCGGGGAGCGGACATGGGGTCCTCCTGTCGAGAGGTGCGACAGGAGAGACCGTAACGGATAGTTCCGTTACAGACAATCTATTGAGGGACTATTGGCGGGCCCGGCGGGCCGGCTTCGGGCTCTGCACCGGCGTGGCCAGGTGGCCGGCGGTCAGGCGTTCCAGCGCGCGCAGGAAGACCTTCCGCTCGTCGTCGGGCAGGCTCGCCAGCGCCTCGGCGTGCACCCGGTCGACGATCTCCTGGCTGCGCGCCGCGACCCGGGCGCCCTCCTCGGTGACCGCGATGATCCGCGCCCGCCGGTCCGTACGCGACGGACGCCGCTCGGCCAGCCCGGCCTGCTCCAGCGCGTCCACCGTCACCACCATCGTCGTCTTGTCCATGTCGCCCATCTCGGCGAGCTGGATCTGCGTACGCTCCTCGGGCAGCGCGTGCGCGAGCACGCAGTGCATCCGTGCGGTCAGCCCGATCTCGGCGAGCGCCGCCGCCACCCGGGTACGCAACACGTGGCTGGTGTGGTCGAGGAGGTACGACAGGTCCGGGGTGCTCATCCGCCCAGCGTACCGATGATTCCGTGGCGGATGATCCGGCTCGGACGCGGTCCTGGCCCGGATACGATCTTGTGAGAGATGTCGTCGGTGAGAGAGGTTGGGTGCGGTGAGCGACGAGCACGGCAGGCAAGTGGTGGTGGGTTACGACGGATCCCCGGCCGCCAGCGCCGCCATCGAGGTGGGCGCGTTGCTGTTCCCCGGCGCGCACGCGTGGATCGGGCATCTGTGGACGCCTCCGTTCGCCAGCGAGGAACTGCGCAAGCGGCTCTGGACCGGCACCCGCAACATCAACGTGTTCGTCGAGGCGATCGAGCGCGAGGGCGGCCGGGAGGCCGACCGGATGACAGCGGTCGGCGTGATGCTGGGCCGGGCCGCCGGCTGGGACGCCGAGCCGCTCGTGTGCCGCAGCTACGGCGGTGAAGGACTCCGGCTCGCCGAGCTGGCCGACGAGAAGCAGGCCGACGTGCTGCTGCTCGGCTCGCGGGGCCTCGGCGGCGCCCGCGCGGTGCTCGGCAGCGTCTCCGACATGGCCGTGCACTACAGCCCGCGTCCCGTACTGGTCGTGCCGCACCCGCTGCTGACCGACGAGTACGACGCGCTCGCCGCCGGGCCGGTGGTGGTCGGCTGGGACGCCTCGGCCGGATCCGAGGCCGCGTTCGCCGCCGCCCGCCGCCTCTTCCCCGAGCGGGAGATCATCCTGGCCGCCGTCGACGGCGACGAAGGGGACACGCCGGACACCGTCGACGGGCAGCCGGTGACCACCGTGCGCGTTCGCGCCGCCGGCGGTGCTCCCGGCCGCGCGGTCGCCGACGCGCTCTCCACCGTGGCCACCGAGCGCAAGGCGAGCCTGGTCGTGGTCGGCTCGCGTGGCCGCACGGCGGTCCGCAAGATCCTGCTCGGCAGCGTCGCGATGGCCACGCTGCACCGCGCCCACCGGCCGGTCATGGTGGTGCCGCAGAGCCCGGTCCGCGAAACCGAGTAGTCCTCCGGCGCGGTCATCCTCGCCGACTGGAACGTCACGGGTGTCTCCCGGCCCGGAGGACACCCGTGACTTCCACTCGTGCTTCGGCAGTCCGGTTCCGCGCTGGCTGCTGTCGATGTGTGCCAACTATCCTCGGTCTCGGAGAGCCAGTCGCCATCCGACGGAGTGGTCGATGCTGAAAGGTCTGGCAGCAGACCGGCACGCGCAGGGGGACAGCCGCCGGCTCAACCTCGGCGCGCTGCTGCGGCGCGTCCATCTGACCGGCCCGGTCACCCGCGTCGAACTGGCCGACTGGATGGGCGTCAACCGCAGCACGGTAATGGCGCTCACCGCGGAACTGGCGGCGGCCGGCCTGGTCCGGGAGGTGGCGGCGGGTGGCAGCGGCCGGGCCGGGCGTCCCTCGCGTGTGGTGCGTCCCGCCTCCGACACCGTCCACGTCCTCGCCTTCGACATCGCCGTGGACCGGCTCGTGGCCGCCCGCGTCGGGCTCGGCGGTGTGCTGGCGGCGCGGCTGGAGGCGGAACGGCCACGGGCCGGGGCCGACCTCGACTCCGTGGTCTCGGTGCTCGCCGACTTCGGGCGGGCCCTGCACCACGCCGCGCCACCCGGGTCGGTGTGCGTGGGCGTCGGTGCCTCCTACTGCGGCATGATCCGGCCGGGGGACGGGATGGTCCGCTTCGGACCGGACATGGGGTGGGTGGACCAGGCGTTCGGCGCCGAGCTGGCCCGGCGGCTGGACCTGGGCCTGCCCGTCCTGGTCGGCAACGAGGCGCACCTCGGGGCGCTGGCCGAGCATCAGCGCGGGGCCGGCGTCGGCGTGCAGAACCTCGTCTACCTGCACGGGGACGTGGGTGTCGGCGGCGGGATCATCGTGGGCGGGGAGCTGCTCGACGGCGACGGCGGGTATGCCTCCGAGGTCGGGCACATGCTCGTGAACCCGTACCAGGGGCGGCCGTGCGGCTGCGGCTCGCGCGGGTGCCTGGAGGCCGAGGTCGGTGAGCGGGCGCTGCTCGACGTCGCGGGTCGCCCGGCGCGGGAGAAGGGGCGCGAGGCGGTACGCGCGGTGGTCGCCGCCGCCGCTCAGGGGGAACCGGCAGCGCAGGAGGCGCTGCGGCACATCGGTGACTGGCTGGGCATCGGCGTGGCGAACGTGATCAACCTGTTCAACCCGGGCGTGGTGATCTTCGGAGGCACGCTCCAGGAGGTCTTCCCCGCCTCGGCCGCCCATGTCCGCAGCCGGATCGCCGCCAACGTACTGCCCATCTCCCGCGACAAGGCCCGCCTGCGCGTGTCCGCACTCGGCTACGACGCCACGTTGATCGGCGCCGCCGAACTGGGCTTCTCCCCCTTGTTCGCCGACCCCCTCGGCGTCCCCACTGCCGGGTGAGCCCGCGCTGCGCACCGCTGCGCGTCCAGCCCTCCTGAGTGCGTTGATCTTGCACTTCCGGCCCTGACAAAGCGCGCAAAGGGGGCATGTCAGGGGCCGAAACCGCAAGATCGCCGAGCCGAGCCGGGCCGAGCCGGGCCGGGCCGGGCCGGGCCGAGCCGGGCCGGGCGGGGCCGAGCAGGACGGGCTGGGTGAGGGCGGGGCGACGGTGGGTCAGGTCTTGAGGCGGTGGGTCAGCCAGGGGAGCAGGGACTCGCCCTGGAGGCGCTGGAACGCCCGTACCGTCGGGATGCCGGGCGGTGGGGGCCGGCGGGCGCCGTCGAGGAAGAAACCGGTGAATCCGGCCAGCACACCCGTCAGGTCGGCCGGGTCGACATCGGCGGTCAGTGTCCGGGCGGCCAGCAGCGCGTCCGGGTCATGTCCGCCGTACACCTGCACGTTGACGACGGTGAGCAGCGTGTCCAACCAGGCCGGTCCCCGGCAGGCCCAGGGCCAGTCGACGACGGTGACCGATCCGTCCGGGCCGAGCAGCAGGTTGTCGGCGCGGACGTCGACGTGGCAGAGCGTGTCGCCGGCGAGCGCGGCCAGCCCTCGGTCGGCGGCGGCGCACAGTTCGGGCAGGTGGGACCGGACCCACGGGTCGAGGTCGGCCGGCGGGTCGACGGCGAGGCGCCGCCAGCCGCCGAAGTCGTGAGCGAGCCGCTCGGCGGCGGTGGGGGTGGGCGCGGCGGCCGGCGCCGGGGTGAGCGCGCCGGCCATCGTCTCCAGCGTGGACAGCACGGCGGCCAGCTCGCCGGCCCGCCACGGCGTGACCGGGTGCCGGCCCTCCACGTCGGTGAAGACGAGCGCGATCCAGTCGCCGTCGTCGTAGCTGCCGAGCAGCCGGGGCGCGGGCGTGTCCGGCGGCAGGGCGGTGGCGATGCGGGCCTCGGCGCGGTGTAGGCCGGGACTGCGGTCGTTCTGTGCCGGGCTGACCGCCTTGACGAAGGCCCGGCCACCGCCTGCGGTACGGACGCGGTCGGCGGTGCCGGGGGAGAAGCCGCCCGGCTGGGACCGCGCCGCCACCACCCGGTCGCCGAGGACGGCCTCGACGCCGTCGCGGACGTGTGCGGGCAGTTCGTGCCAGTGCAGCCGGGTCTTCGTCACCGCTCCACGGTGCGTGCCGCCCGCCGTCCGGGGCAACCGGGTTAACCGTTGCGCGTGTAGTGCAGGACGACCACGCCGGCGTCGAACGGCCGCGCCGAGGTGAGCGTGAGCCGGCGCGGATCGAAGCCGCTGTCGACGAGCTTGATGCCGCTGCCGACGACCACCGGGTTGAGCTTGACCACCAGCTCGTCGATCTCGTCGAGGAGCTGACCGGCGAGCTGCCCGCCGCCGCAGAGCCAGATGTCGCGTCCGGGCCGGGTCTTCAGCTCCCGGACGAGGGCGGCCGGGTCGCCGTCGACGACGTGCACGTCCGGGTAGTCGGCAGGGGGCAGGGAGCGGCTGAACACGTACTGCTCGAGGTGGGCGTACGGGCTTGTCACGCCGAGCTGCAGACCCGGCTCGTAGCTGCCGCGGCCCATCAGCACGGTGTCGAAGCGGCCGTTCGGCGGGGAGTCGATGCCGAGCTGGGCGTGGGCGAACGTGGGCAGCGTCTGGGGCCACTCGGCCACCAGGTGGGGCGCCAGGTCGGGTGTGAGCGGGAGGAAGTCGAACGACCCGTCGGGTGCGGCGATGAAGCCGTCGAGGGTGCTGGCGACGAAGTAGACGAGCTTGCGCAAACCGGCTCCGATGTCCGAGGTGATCCACGACGGCTGTCGTGGTTCGGCGATGAATGTACAACACCTGTCGTGGTTATTGCTAGTGTGTTCGCGTGGCCAGGAATCCGGAACGCCGTACCCTGCTCGCCGACGCCGGCCTGCGGGTGCTCGCCGACGCGGGCGCGCGCGGGCTGACCCACCGGGCGGTCGACGCCGAGGCGGGCGTGCCCACCGGCACCACCTCGAACTACTTCCCGTCCCGCGCGGCGCTGCTCGCCGGCCTGGCCGAACGCATCTTCGACCGGATCGCGCCCGACCCGGCCGTGCTGGCCGACCTCGGCCGCCGCGAGCCGTCGCTCGCGCTGATGACCGACTACCTGCGCGACATCGTCGCCCGCACCACCCGCGAGCCGGGCCTCACCCGGGCGCTGTTCGAACTGCGGCTGGAGGCCGCCCGCCGCCCGGAGCTGCGGGCCGCGCTCGGCGGCGTGCTGCGCCGGGGGTACGCCGACGACGTCGCCCACCACACCGCCGCCGCACTACCGGGCGCGGCGTACGAGGTGGCGCTGCTGCACTACGCGGTCGACGGGCTCCTGCTCGACCTGCTCACCACCTCGATCGACGCCGGGTTCGACACCGATCAGGTGGTCTCGGACCTCGTCTCCCGTCTGGTCGGCGACGCCACCGGTTGAGCCTCCTCGCCGTGCGTTAACCCGGGGCGGCCAGCGGGAACGCTGGCGCGGACGCCCCTGGGAAGGAGCAACGGATGAGGGAACGCACCGGACTGACCATCGGCGTGCTCGGCTCCTACGGCGGTCGCAACCTCGGCGACGAGGCGATCCTCACGGGTCTGCTGGACGATCTGCGCCGCCACGAGCCCCACGCCCGGATCATCGTCTTCTCCCGCAACCCGGCGCACACCGCGCTGGCCCACCCCGAGGTCGAGGCGGTGCCGTGGGAGGGCGTCAGCCGGGTCGACTCGTCCCCGGTGCTCAACCAGCTCGACCTGCTCATCCTCGGCGGCGGCGGGATCCTCTACGACAAGGAGGCCCGGCGCTACCTGCGGGTGGTCCGGGTCGCCCAGGAGCGCGGGCTGCCGCTGATCACGTACGCGGTAGGGGCCGGCCCGCTCACCGACACGCTGGACAGCGGCATGGTGCGCGAGACGCTGGCGCAGGCCGTCGAGGTGACAGTCCGCGACCAGGAGTCCCGGATGGTGCTGGAGGAGGCCGGCCTGGTCAACCCGATCACCGTCACCGCCGACCCGGCGTTCCTGCTCGAACCGGAGGAGTTCCCCCAGCAGTGGCTGCGTGAGGAGGGCGTACCGGCCGGCTCCCGGCTGGTCGGGCTGAGCGTGCGCGAGCCGGGCCGGGCCGCCGAACGGCTCGACGTGGACGGCTACCACCGCCTGCTCGCCCAGATCGGTGACTTCCTGGTGCACCGGATCGACGCGTACGTGCTGTTCGTGCCGATGGAACGCGACGACATCCGGCACTCCCACGGCGTGCTGTCGCACATGACCGCCGCCGATCGGGGCCGGATCCTGCACGGCGACTACCGTCCGGCGCAGATCCTCGGCCTGATGCGCCACTTCGACCTCGCGGTCGGCATGCGCCTGCACTTCCTGATCTTCGCGGCCATGATGGGCACGTCGTTCCTGCCGCTGCCGTACGCCGGAAAGGTCTTCGACCTGGCCCAGCGCCTCGGTGTGCCGGCGCTGCGCGGCGTGGAACGCGAGGTGGAGGGCCCGTTGCTGGCCGAGGTGGACCGGCTGTGGGACGAGCGGGAGGCCCGGGCCGACGCGACCGCGCGCCGGGTCGCGGAGGTGTGCGAGCAGGCGCGCGGCACCTCGCAGGTGACCCGCAGCGTGCTGGACAGCATCCGGGCCCGCACGCTGACGCACGCGCTGTGAGCCGGGCCGTCAGACCGCCGGGCCGCGCCAGGCGTAGACCCACTCGCGGCCCGGCTGGTCGCTCGACTCCAGCTCGTAGATCTGCGCCTCCGCGAGCCCCTGCGGCCCGAGGTGGTGGTGGGTCAGCGGCGGGCGGCCGTTGACGTCCAGCTCGACGGTGACGGTCTCGCCGTCGGCCGCGCCGCCCACCAGGGGGATCTGCACCGTGGAAGCCATGCGCCCATCCTGCCCCGGCCGGCCCGCCCGCGCAGGGGATCACGCGGGGCAGCGGGGCTAGCACACCGCGTACTAGGGTCCGGGGATGGCGCACCCGACGATCGATCCGACACTCGGTCCGGTCCTCGCCCGCACGGGCGGCGAACGGGCGATCCTCGACGCGTTCCTCGACTTCCACCGGGGCACCGTGCTGCGCAAGACGCGCGGCCTGACCGACGCCGACGCCGCCCGGCGCCTGGTGCCCTCGCTGACCACCCTGGCCGGGCTGCTCAAGCACCTGACGGTGGTCGAGGGGAACTGGTTCCGCTGCCTGTTCGACCCCGAGCCGGGCGACGTCTACGTCACCTCCCAGGCCGACGCCGACGCCAGCTTCACGCTGGGCGCCGGCGACACCGTCGAGTCGCTCGTCGCCGCGTACGAGGCGGCGTGCGACGAGTCCCGCCGGGTCGCCGCCCGGTTCGACCTCGACCACGTGGTGCCGCACCCGCAGCTCGGCGAGGTGTCGCTGCGCTGGGTGCTGGTGCACCTGATCGAGGAGACCGCCCGGCACGCCGGGCACGCCGACATCCTGCGCGAGCTGACCGACGGCGAGACCGGCGCGATCTGACGGGTCACTCGCGGGGCAGCAGCCCGTCCGGATACTCCATCCCGTCGTGGGTGCAGGCGGCGGCCGCCACCCGGGCGGCGTACCTGGCCGCGTCGAGGACGCCCGCGCCACGCAGCCGGGCGGCGATCACCCCGGCCGCGAACGCGTCCCCGGCACCGTTGGTGTCCACCACCGGTCCGGGCGGGGTGGCGGCGGGCACGTGCGTCGGTGGCACGCCGGGCGTGTGCAGCGTCGCGCCCGCCGCCCCGCCGGTGACCAGCACCGTGCGCGGCGCCAGCTCCGCCGCCTCCTTGGCGGCCCGCTCGCCGAGCCGCGTGTCGCTGACGAAGACCAGGTCCGCGATCCGGGCGAACGGGCGGTGGTAGTCGTTCTCGCCGTCCCAGTCGTGCAGGTCGGTGGAGACCGACGTGGCGGCGCGCAGCACCGGAAGTGCGTCCCGGGCCCAGTCCATGATCGACAGGTGGACGTGGGTCGCCTCGGCGACGAGAGCGGCCAGCTCCGCCTCGCCGAACGGCGCCGGCCCCGACCACGGACGCGGGTCGTGCAGCGACATTCGCCGCCCCGCCGGGTCGACCAGGTTCACCGAGCGGCGGGTACCGGCCGGCGCGTCCGCGAGCGTGGTCCGGATCGAGGTACGCGCCAGCGCCGCCCGCACCACGTCCCCGGCCGCGTCGGCACCGAGCACGTCGACGAGCGCCACCCGCAGGCCGAGCGCGTGCGCGGCCAGCGCGACCCCGGAGCCGGTGTTGCCGATCCGCAGGTCGATCGGCGGCACCAGCAGCGAGTCGGCGACGGGCGGCGGCAGCGCGGACACCTGGACGCGGATGTCCACGCCGAGCCCGCCGATCACGAGAAGGTCGACCATGGCGCCGACGATAGCGGCGCCCGGCGGCCTATCCTGACTCCCCGGGCGCCGTCTTCCGGCCCCGGGGCGTCGTCGAGGGGGAGCAGTGCTGGTCATCCACGGGTTGTGGCTGCCCGGCGCCGGGCTCGCCCTGTGGGCCGAGGACAGCACGCTCCCGGCCCGCGCGCCCCGCCGCCCCGGCCGCGTACCGCGCGAACGCCCGCACCCGTTCGCCGCCGACCACGCCGCGCTCGCCGCCGCGCTCGACGGCCCGCCCGGCGAGCCGATCTCCGTCCGGCTGGACCTGCCGACCCGGGCCGGCTCGCCGCTGGACTCGCCGGAACTGGTCCGGGCCACCGTCGGGGAACCGGTCCGCGGCCCGGTCACCCGCGCCGGATGGCGCGCTCCCGCCCTGGGGTACGCCCCGGACGACGCGTACGCGCTGCTGCGCGCCCCGATGCCGGGCCCGGTCGGGGCGAGCCTGCGGCACCTGTGCGAGCTGGCCGGCTTCGCCGCCGACCTGGTCGTACGCGGCCGGCTGCTGCCGGTCGTGCTCGAGGCGTACCCCGGTGGTGGTGGACCCGGCGGAGGGCCGGCCAGGACCGGCGGACGGACCTCGGCGCGGCGGTCACCGGCGGTTTCGGGCGTTTCGGAGGCCGGCCGGCGGCTGCGGGCCGTGCGGGCGGACGACGTGGCGACGGGGTGGGCGCTCTGGCGGCCGCTGCTCACCGGCACCGACGCGGGCTGGGCGCGCGACCTGGCGACGGCGTTGCCCCCGGCGGCCCGCGCCGCCCGCGAGTGGCGACCCGAGGCTTCGGCTGCGCGGGCTGCCGTCGCGGTGGCCATCGGCGGCGCGGCAGTCGTCTCGGGGCCGGCTGATGCCCGGACGGGCGGCGGTGCCGGGCGCTCGCCGGACGGGAGTGCCCCGCGAAGCGGGCTGGCGGAGGACGTGTGGGCCGGGCGGGCCGACGACATCGGGGCCGGTGAACTGGTCACGGAGGCGCTGGACGGGCTCGTCGACGCCGCCGCCCGGGTGGCGCTGGCCGGCCACCGGCTGCACCGGGGGATGCGCCCGGTCGGCGCGGTGCCGCGCTGGCTGGCCGCGCTCACCGGCCCGGAGCGCGCCTTCCCGGCCGAGCCGGACGCGCTGGCGACGCTGCGCGACGAACTGGACGCCTGGCAGCGCGACGCCGCCGGCGGCGCGGTACGGGCCACGTTCCGTCTCGTCGAGCCGGCCGTCGACCCGGTCGCCGAACTGATCGAGGACGCCGTCTGGCGGGTCGAGTTCGGCCTGCACCCGGCCGACGAGCCGGGGCTCGTGGTGGACGCCGCGCACATCTGGCAGCGGCACGCGCCGGCGCTCGCCGCCCGGGGCGTGGAGCCGCAGGAGACGCTTCTCGCCGAGCTGGGCCGGGCCAGCCGGCTGTGGCCCGAGGTGGACGCCGCGCTGCGTACCGCCGCGCCCGAGGGCATGGAGCTCGACGCCGAGGGCGCGCACCGGTTCCTGCGCGAGGGCGCGCCGGTGCTGCACGCTGCCGGGTTCGGGGTGCTGCTGCCGTCGTGGTGGCGGCGTTCCTCGTCGCGGCTGGGGGCGCGGTTGCGGGCACGCAGCCGTACCGCGCCGGGTGCTGTCGCCACCACCGCCGGGAAGCTGGGGCTGGACGCGCTCGTCGACTACCGCTGGGAGCTGGCGCTCGGCGACGAGCCGCTCACCGCCGAGGAACTGGCGTCGCTGGCCGACCTGAAGTCGCCGCTGGTCCGGCTGCGCGGCCGGTGGGTCGAGCTGGACCCGCAGCGGCTGGAGGCCGGGCTGAAACTGCTGCGGTCCTCCGGCGAGCTGACGGTTGCCGACCTGCTCCGGATGGGCCTGTCCGGTGACGACAGCGCCGGTGAACTGCCGGTGCTGGACGTGGTCGCCGACGGCGCGCTCGGCGAACTGCTCGCCGGTGAGGCGGAACGGCGGCTCACCCCGGCCGACCCGCCGCCGGGCTTCACCGGGACGCTGCGGCCGTACCAGCGGCGCGGGCTCGCCTGGCTGGCGTTCCTCCAGTCGCTCGGCCTCGGCGGGATCCTCGCCGACGACATGGGCCTCGGCAAGACCGTGCAACTGCTCGCGCTGCTCGCCGGCGACCCGCCCGAGGCCGGGCCCACGCTGCTGGTCTGTCCGATGTCGCTCGTCGGCAACTGGCAGCGCGAGGCGGCGAAGTTCGCGCCCGGGCTGCGCGTCCACGTGCACCACGGCGCCGAGCGCACCCGCGGCGAGGGCTTCGCCTCCGCGGTGGACGGGGCGGACCTGGTGCTCACCACGTACTCGGTGGCCGCCCGGGACGCGTTCGAGCTGGCAGGCGTCGACTGGCACCGGGTGGTGGTGGACGAGGCGCAGGCGATCAAGAACGCCGCGACCCGCCAGGCCGAGGCGGTCCGGTCGCTGCCCGCGCGGCACCGGGTCGCGGTCACCGGTACGCCGGTGGAGAACCGGCTCGCCGACCTCTGGTCGATCATGCAGTTCGCGAATCCTGGGCTGCTCGGCCCGGCCGCGACGTTCCGCAAGCGCTTCGCCGAACCGATCGAGCGGCACGGCGACGCCGAGGTGGCCGAGCGGCTGCGCCGGATCACCGGCCCGTTCGTGCTGCGCCGCCTCAAGACCGACCCGACGATCATCACCGACCTGCCGGAGAAGCTGGAGATGGAGGTGGTCTGCAACCTCACCGCCGAGCAGGCCGCCCTCTACCAGGCTGTGGTCGACGACATGATGGCGAAGATCGAGTCCAGCGACGGGATCGAGCGCCGGGGACTGGTGCTGGCCACCATGACCCGGCTCAAGCAGGTCTGCAACCACCCCGCCCAGCTGCTGCACGACGGTTCCGCGCTGGACGGCCGGTCCGGCAAGCTGGAACGCCTCGACGAGATCGTCGACGAGGTGCTCGCGGCGGAGGAGAAGGCGCTGCTGTTCACCCAGTACGCCGAGTTCGGCGGCATGCTGCGCGGGCACCTGTCGGCGCGTACCGGCCGGGAGGTGCTGCTGTTGCACGGCGGCGTCGGCAAGGCCGAACGGGACGCCATGGTGACCCGTTTCCAGACGCCGCAGGGTCCGCCGCTGTTCGTCCTGTCGCTCAAGGCCGGCGGCACCGGGCTCACCCTGACCGCCGCCAACCACGTGGTGCACGTGGACCGGTGGTGGAACCCGGCCGTCGAGGACCAGGCCACCGACCGGGCGTTCCGCATCGGACAGCGCCGCCGCGTGCAGGTACGCAAGTTCGTCTGCGCCGGCACCGTCGAGGAGAAGGTGGCCGCGATGATCGCCGACAAGCGCAGCCTGGCCCGGTCGGTGGTGGGCAGCGGCGAGCAGTGGGTCACCGAGCTGTCCACCGACACGCTGCGCGACCTGTTCCGGCTGGAGTCCGGGGCGGTGGTCGAGTGAGCCCGTTCAACCGGTTCGAGGACTACGGGCCGCCGGTACGCGTCGAGGGCGGCCTGCGGGCGCGCAGCACCAGGGGCGCTATCGGTCAGTCCTGGTGGTCCCGGCGCTTCGTGGAGGTGCTGGAGTCGTTCGCGCTCGGCTCCCGGCTCACCCGCGGCCGGGCGTACGCGCGCCGGGGCCAGGTGCTCCGGCTGGACGTGTCGCCGGGCGAGGTCACCGCCGAGGTGCAGGGCTCCCGGCCACGGCCGTACCCGGTGCGGATCGGGCTCGCCACGTACCCGTCGAAGGTGTGGCGGCGACTGGAATCGGAGCTGGCCGGGCAGGCGTTCTTCAGCGCCCGGCTGCTCGCCGGTGACCTGCCCGCCGAGCTGGAGGAACTGTTCGCCGAGGCGGGCGCGCCGCTGTTCCCGGCCGAGATCGGCGAGCTGGACCAGCGCTGCGGCTGCCCGGATTTCGCGGTGCCGTGCAAACACCTGGCGGCCACGTTCTACCTGCTCGCCGAGGCGTTCGACGCGGACCCGTTCCACCTGCTGCACTGGCGTGGCCGGTCCCGTACCGAGCTGCTGGACCGGCTGCGTACGCTGCGCGGCGCCGACGCCGGCAGCTTGGGCGGAGCCGGCGGTGCGGGCGGAGCCGGCGGTGCGGGCGGAGCCGGCGGTGCGGGCGCGGAGCCGGTGCCCGGTGCGGAGCTGGAGTCGGCCGGGAGCACCGGTGTGCCGGTGGTCGGCGCGGCGCGGGCCCTGGCCGGGTTGCCGCCGGTCGAGGCGGACGCCGAACCGGACCGGTTCTGGCTGTCTCCGGTGGCGCTGCCGGACCGTCCGCCCACGCTCGCCACCGGCCCGGAGCTGCTGCTGCGCCAGCTCGGTTCACCCGGTGCCGGGATCGGCGGGCCGGGCCTGGCCGAGCGGCTGCGCCGGGCGTACCGGGAGTTCAGCCGCGGCGAAGCCGCGCCCCCCGGGGAGTTCGGCCGCGGCGAAGCCGCAGGCGAGCGTTAATAAGGGGCCCTTCCTCTACCGGAGGCGTTAATAAGGGGCCCTTCCTTGCGCCCTAAAGGAGGCGGCGGCGGAAGCGCCACATCACTGCGGCGTTGGCGACGAGCACCACCGCGCAGATCGCCCCGGCGAGCCGTCCGACGAGCACTGTCATCGCCGGCAGCGACGCCCACAGCACGATCGTCAACAGCATCATGTACCGGCTTCGGCGGCCCTTGATCCGGCTGTCCAACCGGGCGAAGAATCGTGGATCACTCTCCCGCAGCTGGCGGGTGATCTGTTCGAACCTGCGCTGATCCTCTTGGCTGAGCATGGCGGTGCCTTCCCCTCACGGCTTCAGCGGTTCGGCGGCATACCCGGATCGGAGGCCGGTCACGCGCCGCCGCTGCTGCTGTTTCACCGGACCGGACAGGCGGAACGAGGTTCTCAGCGCAGGCTTATCCGTACCTTAAGTTTCGGTGAGGCGATGAACGCGCCCGGCGGCGCCGCCGGGGTACGGAACCTCGCATCCGGTCGGTGCGCGCCCGGGTCGGCCCTGCTCCGGAGGTCGCCGTGGCCCCACCGCCGGGCCGGGTGCTCCGCAGCGGGCCTGAGCACCGTCTTAAGTGCGCTCACGAGCGCGTTCGGCGCGCCTTGAGCGGCCGGGACGGCATGGCTACTTTCCCGTAGGCAACTTCTCCGGCAACCGTCGCCGCCCCTGCGCCACCCGACCCCCCTCGGGTGGCAGGCATGCCGGCGCTCGAAGAAAACGGGATAGGTACATGGCCGACCTGAACGTGCCACCGCGTCGACCCCGGGACGACCGCGGCTGGGACGGATACCAGCACCCCCATCCGGACGGGTACCGCGACCCGCACGCCGCGCCGCACCCCGGCGCTCACCCCGCCCCGGGCCCGCAGTGGGTCGGGCCGAACGGCTTCGCCTCCGCCGCGCCGGCCCCCGCCGGCTACCCCCAGCCCGCCGGCTACCCCCAGCCCGGCGGCTACGCCCAGCCCGCCGGCGGGTACGGCCCGCCGCCCGGCGGTGGACTGCCCGACCTGGACGACGACGGCGACGAGGCCCCGAAGCGGGGCCGGCGCCGGGCGCTGGCCACCCTCGGCGGTGCCGTGGTGGTCGCCGGTGGCGCCGCCCTGGCCATGTCCCCGCAGGTGCGCGGCCTGTTCAGTGACGCCCCGGCCGGTGACGCCACCGGTACGGTGACCACCGACGGCAACGCCGCCCGGCCCAGCGGCCAGCAGCCGAGCACGGTACGGACCTACACCGAGCAGAACGAGAGCTACATGGGCTCCCGGGCCGGCGAGGCGCTCAAGCGCAACGCGCCGTCCGGTGGCCGGCTCTACGGCAGCCCGGCCGCCGCCGCCGAGGCGACGAAGGTGACGGTGAAGACGGTCCTCGCCAAGGATCCGATCCGGCACCTCGCCACCCGTACCACGTTCGCCGCCACCCCGAAGGTGATGGCCGACATCAAGCGGCTCGGCATCGACGACTGGCTGCGCCAGCAGCTCGAACCGGAGAAGATCGCCCCGACGAAGGCCGAGCTGAAGCTGGCTGAGCTGCAGTCGCTCAAGCTCAGCCCGACCCAGCTGCGCGACCAGCGCGAGCAGCTCAACGAGAAGGGCGTCGACCCGGCCCGGGAGACGGTGGACGCCACCATCGCCCGGCAGATCTGGTCGGACCGGCAGCTGTTCGAGGTGATGGTCGACTTCTGGAACGACTTCCTGCACGTCGCCGCCGACTTCGACGGCGGGGAGAACTACCGCAACGCGTTCGACCGGGACGTCATCCGCAAGCACGCGCTGGGCAGCTACCCGGAGATGCTCGTCGCCGCGAACAAGCACCCGGCGCTGCTGCTCTACCTGAACCAGGTCGACTCGCGCAAGGACGCGGTGAACGAGAACCTGGCCCGGGAGAACCTGGAGCTGTACTCGGTCGGCGTCGACGGCGGCTACACCGAGAAGGACGTCCGTCAGGCCGCGCTGCTCCAGACCGGACGCGGTGTCGCCGACGGCAAGTACAAGTTCTTCGCCGAGCGGCACTACCTCGGCAAGGTGAAGATCCTCGGGTTCAGCCACGCCAACAACTCGGACGACCCGGTGGCCGCCGACAAGGTCATCGACTCGTACATCCGCTACATCGCGATGCACCCGTCGACCGCGCGGTACGTGGCACAGAACCTCGCCACCCGGTTCGTCTCCGACACCCCGCCGAAGTCCGTGGTGGACCGGCTCGCGAAGGCGTACACCACGAACAAGGGGCAGATCCGGCCGGTGCTGGCGACGCTGTTCAGCTCCTCGGAGTTCTGGGCGGCGATCGGCCAGAAGGTACGCCGCCCGATGGAGTACCTGGTCGCCACGTACCGGGTGCTCGGCGTCTCGCCGGACGCGGCCCCCGGCTTCACCGGCGACAACCGGCGCACCCCGTTCGCGCAGGGCCTGCGGCAGATCCAGGACAAGATGCGCGAACTGGGCCAGTACCCGATGGGCAAGCCCACTCCGGACGGCTACGCCGACGTCTACCTGGCCTGGACCTCGGCCGGGACGATGATCGACGGCTGGAACGAGGCCGGTGACCTGATCGGCGGCTGGCGCAAGCAGTTCACCTTCGTCAAGCCGGAGAAGCTGGTCGCGAAGCCGCCGGCCACCGCCGGGGCGTACGTGGACGCGCTGGCCCAGCGGCTGGTGCAGCAGAAGCTCAGCGCCAAGGAGAAGAAGCTCGTGCTCGCCGTCGCCGGTGTGGCCGAGAACGCCAAGGTCGACGCCACCTTCAACGGGGCCATCGCCGCTGTCGCGCGGACGATCCTCGCGTCCCCCCAGCACCACCTCCGGTGAGGCATTCGATGGAGATGACCGTGAACCCGTACCCCCTGCACCCCGAATGCCCCGACCTGCGGCGGCTGGCCGACAACCCGGCCGAGGCGCTGCTGCGCGCGGAGGCGGACATCGTCGCGGCCGAGAACGCGGCCGAGACCGACCGGTACCGCCGGCTGGAGGAGATCGAGGAGGCGCAGCAGGACGGCCGGGGCGTCACCCGGCGTACCTTCGTCGCCGGCGCCGCCGCGACCGCGACCGCGCTCGCGACGGCGCAGTTCGTCACCACCTCGGCGTCGTTCGCCGCGACCAAGACCGGCACGCTGATCCACGTCTTCCTCTACGGCGGGCTGGACGGGCTGAGCCTTGTCGCACCGGCCGACGACCCGGTGCTCGCCAAGGCGCGCCCCGACCTGCTGCTCGGTGACGACTCGCTGGCGCTGGCCCGCGGCTTCAAGCTGACCAGCGCGTTCGCGCCGCTGGAGAAGTGGCTCAAGGCCGGGCAGCTCGGCTTCGTGCCGGCCGTGTCCGACCCGCGGCTGTCCCGCAGCCACTTCCAGGCCGCCGACGCCTGCAACCTGGGCGGCCTGCCCGGCGAGACCGGCGGCCGGGGCTGGCTGGACAGCCTGGTCGACTCGCTCGGCAAGGGCACGGCGTTCCGCAGCGTCGGCATCGGCAGCACGCTGCCCCGCTCGCTCGTCGGCGTGAACGGCGCGATCTCCCTCAACAGCGTCGGCGACCTGCGGCTCAACGGCGACGACAAGTTCCGGGCGGCCACCGAGAAGGCGATCCGCGGCCTGTTCACCGGCATCAACCACCCGGTGGAGGAGGCGGTCATCGAGGGCATGGGCGCGCTCGCCACCGCCCAGAAGCTCGCCGCCAAGCCGTACGCCGCCGCCGAGGGCGTCGAGTACCAGGGCGTCGGGAACGCGTTCAAGCAGCTCGCCCAGCTCATCAAGGGCGGCGCGAACGTGCGGGTGGCCACGGTCGGCATGGGCGGCTACGACACCCACGAGAACCAGGGCACCCGCGAGGGCGGCCAGCTCTGGCGGCGGCTCAACGAACTGGCGAACGCGATGGCCGCCTTCTTCACCGACCTGGGCGACCGGGCGGCGGACGTGACCATCATGGTGTCCAGCGAGTTCGGCCGGCGGGTCGGCTCGAACGGCGGCGGCACCGACCACGGGCACGGCGGCGTGGTCACCGTGCTGTCCGGCCGCAAGCTCGCCGGTTCGCTGCTCGGCACCTGGAACGGACTGGACAAGCTGGACAGCGGCGACGTGCCGGAATACAACAACATGTTCAACGTCTACGGTTCGGTCGCGCAGGGCCGCTTCGGCCTGACCACCGCCCAGGTGGACAAGGTCTTCCCCCGGCAGAAGTTCACCCCGGTCAAGATCTACGCGTGACGTACCAGGACATCCGCGCCGCCGGCCGCCGTACCGGGCATCCCGCCCCGTACGGCGGCCGTCCGGCTGCCCCCGTACCCCCGGGTCGTCCGCGCCGCGGACCGGGCGGCCGGCGTGCGCTGGCGGTGGTCTTCTGGCTGGGCCTGGTCGCCGCGGTCGGACCGTGGTGGCTGGACACCCCGTCCGGATCGCTCGCCGACACCGCCGACCTGCTCACCGCAGGCGGCCGGATCACCGGGCTGATCGCCGGTTACCTGCTGCTGGTCCAGGTGCTGATGATGAGCCGGCTCGGCGTGCTGGAACGCGCGCTCGGCGGCGAGCGGATCTCCCGGCTGCACCGGGATCTCGGCGCGACGCTGCTGGTGGCGGTGCTCGCGCACATGTCGCTGCTGGTGGTCGGCTACGCCCGCCAGGAACGCAAGACGGTGCTCGGCGAGGTCGGCGCGCTGCTGACCGACTACGAGGACATGGTCTCCGCGTTCCTCGCCGCGGGCATCCTGGTCACTGTCGCGTTCACCGCGGTACGCGCGGTGCGGCGCCGCCTGCCGTACGAGCTGTGGCACCTGCTGCACGCCGCCAGCTACCTCACGCTGCTGCTCGGGTACGCGCACCAGTTCAGCAACGGCGCGCAGCTCTACGAACCCGGCCCGGTGCGTACCGGCTGGATCGCCGCGTACCTGCTGGTCGTGGCCGCGCTGGTGTGGGGCCGGGTGCTCGCACCGCTGGTGTTCAACCTGCGGCACCGGCTCCGCGTCGCCGACGTGGTGGCGGAGAGCCCGGACACCGTCTCGGTCTACCTGACCGGGCAGCGGCTCAACCAGATCGACCTGCTCGGCGGGCAGTTCTTCCGCTGGCGCTTCCTCAATCCCGGCTGCTGGTGGCAGTCGCACCCGTTCTCCGTCTCCGCCGCCGCCAACGACCGCTGGCTGCGGATCACCGTGAAGGTCGTCGGCGGCTACACCGCCGAGCTGCGGGATCTCACGCCCGGCACCCGGGTCTGGGCACAGGGCCCCTCCGGTACGTTCACCGCCGCGCACCGCACCCGGGAACGGGCGCTGCTCATCGCCGGGGGCAGCGGCATCGCGCCGCTGCGGGCGATGCTGGAGGAACTGCCGCCCGGCGCGGCGCTGATCTACCGGGCGCGTACCCCGGCCGACGTGCTGCTGCACCAGGAGCTGGACTGGCTCGCGCAGGCCCGGCAGACCTCCGTCTGGTACGTCGTCGGCCGCCGTGACGACCCCGGCCCCCGCCAGGTGATGAACCCCGAGGGCCTGCGTCGCCTCGTGCCCGACCTGACCCGCCGCGACGTCTACCTGTGCGGCCCCGGCGGCCTGGTCGACGAGGCGGTCGCCGCGCTGCGGGCGGCGGGCGTGCCCCGCCGCCAGATCCACCTGACCGCGTTCGAGCTGTAGGAGAGGCACCGCCATGCGTCGCGCGCTGCTCGCGATCACCGGCCTGGCCGCCGGCACCACCGCGCTGGTGGTGCTCAAGGGCGCGCCGGGCGCCGGGCAGGCCGGAGCGGACGTACCGGCCGCGCTCGCACCGGTCGCCCCCGGCGGCTCGGCCGCGCCCGAACCGCCGTCGCCCACCGGCTCCGCGCCGGGCGATGTCACCCCGTCGCCGCGCGCCTCGTCGAAGCCCACCCCGAAGCCGTCCGCCGACCGCAGCGCGGCCAGCCGGGGCGGCACCCGCACCAGCACCGCACCCGCCGCGCCGCGGACCACCACCAGCGCGCCGAAGGTCACCACCCGCACGGTGACCGGGCCGTCGGTCACCTACGAGTACGGCTCGCTCCAGGTCCGGATCACGCTCAGCGGCAGCCGGATCGTCGACGCCACGGCGATCGGACTGCCGCTGGGCGGGCAGTCCGGGCAGCGCAGCGACGACGTGCAGGCCCGCTACAGCGGCACCTCCGGCGAGGTGGTGGCCCGGCAGAGCGCCAACCTGAGCACGGTGTCCGGGGCCACCTACACCAGCACCGCGTACAAGCAGTCGTTGCAGGCCGCGCTGGACAAGGCGTGACCGTCCCGGCCTCCGTCGTTCGTCCCGGCCTGCGCCGGGTGGAACACATCATGGGTACGGCGATCAGCCTCGACCTGGCCGACGACCTGCCCTTGGACACCCTGCACGAACTGGCCGGGGAGACGTTCGGCTGGCTGCGCGAGGTGGACGCGCGGTTCAGCACGTACCGGGACGACAGCGAGGTGTGCCGGCTGGACCGGGGCGAACTGCGGGCCGCCGACGCCTCCGCCGACCTGCGGGCCGTGCTGGCTGCCTGCGCCGACCTGTGGACCGCCACCGACGGGTTCTTCGACGCGTACACGAACGGGCGTCTCGATCCGTCCGGTTACGTGAAGGGCTGGGCGGCGCAGGTCGCCTCGGACCGGCTGGTCGCCGCCGGCGCACCGAACCACTGTGTGAACGCGGGCGGCGACGTGCGGGTACGCGGCCACGACGCGACAGGCGAGCCGTGGCGGGTCGGGGTGCGGCATCCGTGGGACGCCGCGGCGATCTGTCTGGTGCTGACCGGCACCGACCTGGCGGTCGCCACCTCGGGCGTATACGAGCGCGGCCACCACGTGCTGGATCCGCGCCGGGGCGTACCGGCGGCGGGTTTGCGCTCGGTGACGGTGGTGGGCCCCGACCTGGGTGTGGCCGACGCGTATGCGACAGCGGCTGTGGCGATGGGCGAGCCGGGCCTGGCCTGGCTGGACCGCCTACCGTCCCCCTGGCAGCACGCCGTGGTGACGGACGACGCTCACCAGCACCACTCCCGCACCCTGCCCACCCTGCCCTGACCTGCCCGCCGCCCGGCCGCCCTCCGTCCGCCCCTGCACCGTCGATCATGAAGTTGGCGGCACCGCCGCCCGGCGTGTCGCACCGCCAACTTCATGATCAACGGTGCGTCGGCCCAGGCGCGGTCGGTGCCCCGGCTGCGCTCCGGCGCCGGCCCGGCCCGCGTCCGGCCCGCGCTCGGCCGCCCTCGGTGCGGTGATCAAGGAGTTTGTGTCCTCCAGAGGGTGCTGGGCGGACGCAAACTCCTTGATCAACGGCGGTAGCGGGGTGGGGGAGGGGAGGGAAGCAGGGATGGGTGGGTCAGCGGAGGGGGCGGTGGAGGATGGCGGGGCGGGAGCCGGTGGGGCGAGGACGGCCGGGGCGCACGCCCAGCGGTCGGGTGAAGGCCCACGGGTGCAGGCGGCGGCGGGGCCGCGCCGGCTCGGTACCGCCGGTGTGGCGGGCAGCGTCGTCCCTGGACATGGTCAAACCCCCGCTCTGGCGCGGACGCGCCCTCGCCAGGAACAACGAGCCCGGTGCCGGGGAGGTCGCTGTCGGCCACCCGTCCGGGTCACCGGACCCGCTGTGACCAGGGAGAACGCTCGGTGTCGGAGCACGCGTTGCGGCAGCACCGGCCGGGTGCTCGGAGGTCAGCGGCCGCGGCGGGGCAGCGGGAGATGGCCGGGGAACAGGTCGGCGCCGAGCGTCACCCCGGCCGCGCGTAACGCGGCGATCAGCGCGTTCTGCACCAGGTACGAGTCGGGTAGCTGCCACCGGGCCTGCTCCGGGGCGACCACCCAGCGCACCGTCCCCTCGGGCAGCCGGGTCGGCGGCGCCGGGATCCACGAGCCGGGTCCGTGGCGTACCACGTGGAAGCAGTGCTCCAACTCGGGCCGCAGCGGGTCGCCGGGGCGGACCAGGAACATCCAGCGGCCGGTCGGGGTGACCAGCGCGGGCCCGCGTACGCCGAACCCGGCGGGATGGGTGGCGACCGCGTCCAGGACCTGCCGGCCGAGGTGGGCGGCGACCTCCAGGACGTCGAAGGCGCGGCCGGTGGGCAGCAGGATGCCGTGCGGGCGGCTGCGCCACCAGGTGGCCACCCGGGCCGGGTCGGCGCTGGCGGCGTGCTCCCAGTCCTCCAGTGCCGGGTGGCAGCCCACTGTGGGACAGCCGGCCCGGCCGCACACGAAGCGACTGTTCGCCAGGCAGGCGCCGGGGGTGACCGGCCAGCCGTGCAGCGCGTACCGCACCGCGACGCGGCGCAGCCGGACCCGTTCCAGCGGCGAGAGGTGAGCGACGCGCGGTCGGACGTTCCTCCACATGTCTGTCGTCCCCTCTGGTCCCGCCGAACCGTCCACAAGACCGAACCATCCACAAGACCGAACCGTCCACAAGCCACACGTCGAAAGCCGTCACTGCCGTAACCCACGCTCGTTGAGGTGACTAACGGTCGGTGCAACTTGCACGAAAACTACGAGAACTGGCTGGACGGTGGACGCACAACCTGTGCGATCGGCGCGAGCCTGAGGGACGTGGGGGGACCGGCCGGCGCCGTGAGGGGGAGGGAGCGGGAATGGACGAACTGCCCATAGGCCGGCGGGTGGCGTACTGGCGGAGCCGCCGCAAGATGTCCCAGCAGGTCTTCGCCGACCGGCTCGGCAAGTCCAAGAGCTGGGTGGACAAGGTGGAGCGCGGCGTCCGCCGGCTGGACAAGTTCTCCGTGCTCTACGAGATCGCCGACATCCTTCAGATCGACGTGCAGTTGCTGCACGGCAAGGATCCGGAACGGCGTACCGACGCGCTCAACTGCATCGACCAGGTCGAGGTGGAGGAGATCCGTACCGCCCTGGAGCGGTACGACTCGATGAGCGCCTACTTCGACGCGGCGCCCTACCCCCCGCCGCTGGCCGACATGCGCAAGGCCGTGAACCACGCCTGGCTCACCTACCAGTACGGCCGCTACGGCATGCTCACCCGCGCGCTGCCGAAGCTGCTGCGCGACGCCCAGGCGGCGGACGCCGGCTACGCCGCCGGCGACCAGGTACGCGAGGCTGCCCACCTGCTCGGGCAGGTCTACCAGATCGCCTCCTCGGTGCTGCGCAAGCTCGGCGAGTGCGACCTCGCCTGGCTCGCCGCCGACCGGTCGATGGCGGTGGCCCAGCGCGCCGACGACCCGCTGCTGGCCGGCATCGCCACCACGCGCGTCTGCAACGCGCTCGTCGCGATGGGCCGCCCCCGCCCGGCGCTGGAGCTGAACGTCCGCATCGCGGGCCGGCTCGCGCCCGGCGGCGACAACGACGTCCGGCCGGAACGGCTCTCGGTGTACGGGATGCTGCTGCTCCAGGGCGCGATGGCCGCCGCCCGGATCGGTGACTCGGCGACAGTGGACGACCTGCTCGCGGGCGCCGGCGAGGCGGCCACCATGCTCGGCGGCGACCACAACCACTACTGGACCTCGTTCGGCCCGACCAACCTGGAGCTGCACCGCGCGGCGGCGGCGGTCGAACTGGGTGACGGCGGCCGGGCGGTGGAGACCCACATGCGGCTGGCCGAGCCCGCGTTCAACGCGCTGCTGCCGGAGCGGCGCGCGCACCACCTGCTCGATCTGGCCCGGGGCTACTCCCAGATCGGTGACGTCGCCAACGCCGGAGACATGCTGCTGCGCGGTGACCGGCTCGCGCCGTCGGAGATCCGGTGCCGGCCGATAGCGCACGAATTGATGTCCGAGATTCTCCGTCGCACACGTGGTGCGCCGCCTCCGCCGATCGCGGAGTTGGCTGAGCACATGGGAGTCGGAGTATGAGCGGTCCGGAGACCGCCAACGGGCACCGGCGGGTGCTCTACGTCATCGCCTGCGGTTCGCCGCTGGCCCGTCACGTCGGCCGGCTGGTCGACCTCGCCCAGCGGGAGGACTGGACGGTCTGCGTGGTCACCACACCGGACGGCGCGAAGTTCGTCGACCGGACGGAGCTGGCCCGGCAGACCGGCCACCCGGTGCGTACGCACTACAAGAACCCGGGTGACCCGGACGTGCTGCCCCCGGCCGACGCGATGCTGGTGTGCCCGGCCACCGTCAACACGATCAACAAGTGGGCGGTCGGCATCACCGACACCCTGGCGCTCGGGCTGCTGGTCGAGGCGCAGGGGATGGGGGTGCCGATCGCCGCCGTCCCGTACACGAACGAGGCGATGGCCGCGCACCCGGCGTTCCGGGCCAGCCTCGACCGGCTCGGGCAGTGGGGCGTCCGGGTGGTGTTCGGCGACCACGTCGTACGCCTGCATCCTCCCGGAACGGGGGACCGGCGCGCGGACGCCTTCCCCTGGGACGCCGGCCTGGCCGCCCTGCGCGGCGCGGACCGGCCGGTCGCCCCGGTCGGCTGAGAGGCGCGATGGGCGCGGCCCTCGGCGGATGCCGGGGGCCGCGCCCGGCGGCGCTCGGCGTGTACCGGCGCGGACGCCGGTAAGCTGGCCGCCCGTGAGGACAACCGTCGCCGACGTGGTGGCCGCGCTGGACCGCCGTTATCCGCCCACCTGGGCCGAGGAGTGGGACCGGGTCGGCCTGGTGCTGGGCGAGCCCGACCACCCGGTACGCCGGGTCGCCTGCGTGGTGGACGTGGTCCCGGAGACCGTGGACGAGGCGCTCGACGCCGGCGCGGACATGATCGTCGCGCACCACCCGCTGCTGCTGCGCGGCGTCTCCTCGGTGGCCGCCACCACGTACAAGGGCCGGATCGTGCACCGGTTGATCAAGGCGGACGTCGCGCTGCACGTGGCGCACACCAACGCTGACGTGGCCGATCCGGGGGTGTCCGACGCGCTCGCCGCCCGGTTCGGGCTGACCGGGCTGCGCCCGCTGCACCCGCCCCGCCCCGGCTCGCCCGCCGCCGGGCCCGGCCGGGGCATCGGCCGCATCGGTGAACTGCCCGCCCCGATGACGCTCGCCGAGCTGACCCGGCTGGCCGCCGCCGTGCTCCCGGTCACCGCCTGGGGAGTTCGCGCCGCCGGGGATCCCGGGCGTATGGTTCGTACCCTCGCCGTCAGCGGCGGCTCGGGGGACGGCTTCCTCGCCGAGGCGACCGCGGCCGGGGTGGACGCGTTCCTCACCGCGGACCTGCGCCACCACCCGGCCGGGGAACACCTCGCCGCCGGTGGCCCGGCGCTGCTGGACGCCGCCCACTGGGCGACGGAGCGACCCTGGCTGGACGACCTGGCCGCCTACCTGGCCGCCGAGCTGGACGTCGAGACCGTGGTGTCCGACCTGGACACCGACCCGTGGACCGTGCACGCCGCCGCGCCCCGGCCGGACGACAAGGAGCCCCGACGTGAAGGCTGACCCGAAGGTGCAGCGCCGCCTGCTCGACCTCCAGGCGATCGACACCGCGCTGGCCCAGCTCGCGCATCGCCGCCGCACCCTGCCGGAGCGTGCCGAGCTGGAGGCCCTGGCGCGTGAGCTGTCCGCGCTGGAGGACGAGCGGGTCCGCGCCCAGGTGGCAGTCGACGACCTGGATCGGGACATCGCCCGGATCGAGAAGGACGTCGACCAGGTGCGGGCGCGTAAGAGCAAGGACGAGGCCCGGCTCGCCTCGGGCAGCGGCCCGGCCCGCGAGCTGGAGGCGATCCAGCACGAGCTGGTCTCGCTGAACCGCCGGCAGAGCGATCTGGAGGACGCCGAGCTGGAGCTGATGGAGCAGCGGGAGACCGCGCAGGGCGTGCTCGACGGCATCGAGAGCCGGCTCGCCGAGGCCCGCGAGCGCCGCGCCGCGACCGAGCAGCGCCGCGACGACACCCTGGCGGAGATCGCCAAGGAGGAGGAGTTCAAGCGCACCTCCCGCCAGCCGCTCGCCGGTGACCTCCCGTCGGACCTGGTCGGCCTCTACGACAAGATCCGCGAGGACACCGGCCTGGGTGCCGCGCTGCTGACCGGTGGCCGCTGCGGCGGCTGCCGGCTGGAGCTGTCCGGTGCCGACCTGGCCCGGATCCGCAAGGCCGACCCGGACGACGTGGTGCGCTGTGAGGAGTGCCGGCGGATCATGGTCCGGACCAACGAGTCGGGCCTGTAACCGCCGTGGCGGTGCGTGCGGTCGTGATCGAGGCCGACGGCGGCTCCCGGGGCAACCCCGGTCCGGCCGGATACGGCGCTGTGGTCCGGGATCCGGAGACCGGTGAGGTGCTGGCCGAGCGGTCCGAGTCGATCGGTACGGCGACGAACAACGTGGCCGAGTACCGGGGCCTGATCGCCGGGCTGGAGGCCGCCGCCGAGCTGGGCGCGGCCGAGGTCGAGGCGCGGATGGACTCCAAGCTGGTGGTCGAGCAGATGTGCGGCCGCTGGCAGATCAAGCACCCCGGGCTGCGTCCGCTCGCCGCCCAGGCGGCCGGGCTGGTCAGCCGTTTCGCCGCCGTACGGTTCACCTGGGTGCCCCGGGAGCGCAACCGGCACGCCGACGCCCTGGCCAACGCGGCGATGGACGCCGCCGCGTCGGGCGCGGCGCCGACGGCCGCCCCCGTCAAGGCCGAGGCGCGGGAGGCGGCGGTCGTGCGGGCCACCGGCACCGACCCGGCCACCACGCCCGCCTCCTGGGAGCCGCGCCCGACCGAGGAGGCCACCCGGCTGATCCTGGTGCGGCACGGCGAGACCGAACGCACCGTGCAGAAGCGCTACTCCGGCCGGGGCGACGTGCCGCTCACCGCGCGCGGCCGGGCCCAGGCCCGGGCCACCGCCGCCCGGGTGGCCGCGCTGGCCCCGTCCGTCGCGGCAGTGGTCAGTTCCCCGCTGTCGAGGTGTACGGCCACCGCCGAGGCGGTCGCCGCGCAGGCCGGCAACCCGCCGGTACGCACCGACGACGACCTGATCGAGTGCGACTTCGGGGTCTGGGAGGGGCACACGTTCGCCGAGGTACGCGAGGGCTGGGCGGCCGAACTGGACGCCTGGCTCGCCTCGACCCGGGTCGCCCCGCCGCGGGGCGAGTCGTTCGTGACTGTGGCCGAGCGGACCGGGCGGGCCGTCGACCGGCTGCGGTCGGCGTACCCGGGGGAGACGGTCGTGGTGGTCTCCCACGTCTCGCCGATCAAGCTGGTGCTGCGCGACGCGCTCGCCGCCGGCGACGCGTTCCTGCACCGGCTCTACCTGGACACGGCGGGTATCTCGGTGCTGGACCTGTACCCGGACGGCGGCGTCGCGGTCCGCTCGGTGAACGACACCTCGCACCTCACGGACGTCTGACGGCCGCTCGGCGCATGCCGGCGGCCGTTCGGCGCATCGACATCACCCGATCGGACGTGACCCCCGTCACAGGGTCGTAGCCTCCGGCCGTCACATGGCCCGCTACGAATGCCCGGAGGGTGTCACATGTCCGAACCGGAACCGGAGGCGCTCGACACGGCGCGATCCAGGGCGAAGGACAAGAGTCCCTGGAACTGGTTGCTCTTCATCCCGATCGTGGTGCCGCTGATCCCGGCACTGTTCAACGCCGACTCGCCCCGGCTGTTCGGCTTCCCGCGCTTCTACTGGCTGCAACTGGTCTGGATCCTGCTCGGCGTCGGCACCACCACGCTGGTCTACCAGATGACCAAGAAGCGGGGTGACCACTGATGTGGCGGGACCACCTCACCGAGATCATCGTCTTCACGCTGCTGTTCCTGCTGGTCAGCGCCATGGGTTTCGTGGCGGCCCGATGGCGCAGACCGACGGACATGGCCCACCTGGACGAGTGGGGGCTGGGCGGGCGCAGCTTCGGCGGCTGGATCACCTGGTTCCTGGTCGGCGGTGACCTCTACACCGCGTACACGTTCGTGGCGGTCCCGGCGCTGATCTTCGGCGCCGGCGCGGCGGGCTTCTTCGCGGTGCCGTACACGATCGTCATCTACCCGCTGGTGTTCCTCGTGCTGTGCCGGCTCTGGTCGGTCTCGCACCGGCACGGGTTCGTCACCCCCGCCGACTTCGTCCGCAACCGGTTCGGCTCGCCGATCCTGGCGCTGCTGGTCGCGATCACCGGAATCGTCGCCACCATGCCGTACATCGCGCTGCAACTGGTCGGCATCGAGGCGGTGCTCAAGACCATGGGCGTCACCGGCGACAGCGCGCTGGCCCGGCACCTGCCGATCATCATCGCGTTCGCCATCCTGGCCGCGTACACGTACCAGTCCGGGCTGCGGGCCCCGGCGCTGATCGCGTTCGTCAAGGACTCGCTGATCTACATCGTGATCCTGGTCGCGGTGATCTGGCTGCCGTACAAACTCGGCGGGTGGGGCGCCATCTTCGACGCGGCCGACGCGAAGTTCCAGGCGTCACCCGCGCCCGGCGACGGCATCCTGCTCAACCAGAACAACCAGATCCAGTACGTGACGCTGGCGTTCGGTTCGGCGCTGGCGCTGTTCCTCTACCCGCACAGCATCACCGGCGTGCTGGCCAGCCGGAACCGCGACGTGATCAAGCGGAACATGTCCGCGCTGCCCGCGTACAGCCTGCTGCTGGGGTTGATCGCGCTGCTCGGCTACATGGCCATCGCGGCGAACGTGAAGCCGCTGCCCGGCGCGAAGGAGGGCACGACGGACGGCAACACCGTGGTGCCGCTGCTGTTCGATCAGCAGTTCCCGGACTGGTTCGCCGGGGTGGCGTACGCCGCCATCGGCATCGGCGCACTGGTCCCCGCGGCGATCATGTCGATCGCGGCGGCGAACCTGTTCACCCGCAACATCTACAAGGAGTACCTGAAGCGGGACGCCACCCCCGCGCAGGAGGCGAACGTCTCGAAGATCACCTCGCTGGTGGTGAAGGTCGGCGCGGTGGCCTGCATCGTCTTCCTCGACCCGCAGTTCTCCATCGACCTCCAGCTCATCGGCGGCGTGATCATCCTCCAGACGCTGCCGGCGGTGGCGCTGGGCCTCTACACCCGCTGGTTCCACAGGGGCGCGCTGATCGCCGGCTGGGCGGCCGGCATGGGCCTGGGCATGTGGATGCTCTACCAGATCGGCAACCCGGCGACCGGGAAGAAGCACTTCGCCGGTTCGGCGTTCCCGCTGGAGAAGTTCGGCTTCGACACGCCGAAGACCATCTACGTGGGCATCGTGGCGGTGCTGGTGAACCTGGCGGTGGCCGCGCTGCTCACGCTGGTGCTGCGCGCCGCGAAGGTGGCTGACGGACCGGACGGCACCACGCCGGACGACTACTTCGCCGACGAGGGCGACCCGCGCGTCACCGCCTCCGCCGATCGCGGCGACTCCGCACGGGAACCGGTGGCGTGAAAGGAAGGGCCCCTTATTAACGCATTCTGCATAATAAGGGGCCCTTCCTAACACCTCAGCGGCGGCGGTTGCGCGCGTCGAGCGCCTCGTTGAGGCGGTGCAACATCTCCGCCAGCGTCTCCCGGTCCGCCTCGGGCCAGGCGGCGAGGATGTCGCCGTACAGCCGGGTGCGGGCCGCCCGGACGGCGGCCATCCGCTGGAGCCCGGCCGCGGTCGCGGAGATCACCGTGCCGCGCCCGTCGGCCGGGTCGGGGGTACGGGAGATCAGCCCGTCGCGCTGGAGCGCGGAGACCTGCCGGGTGACGGTCGAGCCGTCCAGGTTCAGCCGCGCGGCGAGCGCCGAGACGTTCTGCGGGCCGGCCGCGTCCAGGTGGCGCAGGATCACGTACGCGGCGCGGTCCAGCAGCCGGTGCTCCATCGTGCCGGTGCCCCGGCGAGTGGCCTCGCCCAGGCGCATCAGCAGCGCCACCTCGGTTTCGATCCGGCCGAGGGTGACCTCGGCGGCGTGGACGTCCTCGCTCATAGCTGTATGATACAAGGAAAATGCCTGTACGATACAGCTATCTGGGAGGTTGCGGAGTGGATCGCCGATCCGAGCCCAACCGCAGTGCCATCTACGCCACCACCCTCGTGGCGTTCCTCGCCATCGCCGGCATCGCCGTCGTCGACCCGATCCTGCCCGCCATCGGCGAGGCCATCGGCGTCACCGCCTGGCAGGTCGAGCTGCTCTTCACCGCGTACATCGCGGTCATGGCCGTCGGCATGATCCCGGCGACGCTCGCCAGCGGGCGGTTCGGGTTCAAGCCGGTGCTCGTCACCGGCGTCTCCGTCGTCGGCCTGGCCGCGATCCTCGCCTCGTTCAGCAACGACATCGTGCAGCTCTCCGTGCTGCGCGGCGTCTGGGGCCTCGGCAACGCGATGTTCTTCGCCACCGCCATGGTGGTCCTGGTCAACCTGGCGAACGACAGGGAATGGGTGGTCGGCCTCTTCGAGACCGCCCTCGGGCTCGGCTTCGCGGTCGGCCCGCTGATCGGCGGCCTGCTCGGCGAGGTCAGCTGGCGGCTGCCGTTCTTCGTCTGCGGCGTGTTCATGGTGCTGGCGCTCGGCGTCGCCGCCCGCAAGCTGCGCGAACCGGCGAACAAGCAACAGCCGGTACGCCTCGGCCAGATCTTCGCCACCTACCGCAGACCCGCGTTCGTGACGCTGTGCGTGGTCACCGCCGCGTACAACTTCGTCTTCTTCGTCGTGCTCGGCTACACGCCGCTGTTCCTGCGCCTCGACGTCATCCCGCTGGGCCTGGCGTTCACCGGCTGGGGCCTCGGCCTGGCCGCCGGCATCCTGCTGATCGGGCACCGGCTCGCCCACCGCATCGGCGCGGTACAGACAGTCGGCGTCGCCCTGCTCGGCCTGCTGGTCTGCATGGTCCTGTTCGCCACCTCCATCGGCACCGCCATGTCGCTCGTCGTCCTCGTCATCGCCGGCCTGTTCATGGGCCTCGCCAACGCCAACCTGACCGACCTGGCGCTCGGGCTCGGCTCCGCCGACCGGCGCGTCGCCACCGGCGCGTTCAACCTGGTCCGCTGGGGCGCCGCCGCGCCCGCGCCGATCATCTCCGGCAAGCTGGCCGAGCACAGCCTCGCGCTGCCGTTCTGGGTCGGCTTCGGAGTGCTCGCCGCCGGCGTGCTCGCGTACCTCGCGTTCGGTCATCTGATGGCGGCCGGCTACGGCGAACGGGTCATCTGGAACCGGGCGGCCCGCCGCGCCGAGCACGCCCCGGAGGAGCCGGTGGGGGAGGCCTACTGACGGGTCCGGTCCTGCCGGGCGGGGTCAGGTCAGCGCGCGGCACAGCAGGTAGAAGCCGATGGCGGTGCCGAACACCACGATGATCGTCTTCAACACCACCTGCGGAAGCCGGCGGGCCAGCCGCGCCCCCGCGTACCCACCGAACAGGGTGGCCGGCGCGACCACCGCGACGGCCGCCCAGTTCACCGGACCGAACAGGGCGAACACCACCAGCGTGGTCAGCCCCACCACGGCCGAGAGCAGGTTCTTCACCGCCGACACCCGGGCCAGCGTCGCGTCGAGCACCAGCGCCAACCCGGCCACCAGCATCACCCCGAGGGCCGCGCCGAAGTAGCCTCCGTACACAGTGCCGAGCGCGACCATGGTCTGTACCGTGACGGTACGACGGCGCGCGCCCAGCCGTTCCGGATGGCCGACCAGCCGGCGCAGCGGACCCTGAAACGCGAGTACGGCGGTCGCACCCAGCACCAGGAACGGCACCACCAGCTCGAACGCGCGCGCCGGAGTCGCCAGCAGCAGTACGCACCCGGCGATCGTGCCGACCACGGCGGTGGGCAGCAGCGACCACAGCTCCCGCCCGCGCGGCAGGTCCACCCGGCTGCCCGCCACGCTCGCCACGTACCCCGGGAAGACCGACACCGAGTTCGAGACGTTCGCCGCCACCGGCGGCAGGCCGGTGGCGATCATCGCCGGGAACGTGATCAGTGAGCCCCCACCGGCCACCGCGTTTACAGTGCCCGCGGCGAGACCGGCGGCGAGCAGGAGCGCGGCGTCGGAGAGATCCATGGTCCCCCGAGGCTAGTCGGTCGGGCGGGCGAGCGCGCATCGCGCCAGTTCGGGGAAGTGGCGGTGTCCCGGGCCGGTTGATGCCGCCACCTCCCCGAAATGGCGGGCGAGCCCTGGTGGCCGGGGTGGAAATGGGCGCGGTGGGTGCGTCGTTAGGATGAGGGTGCGACGGACGAGTCGACCGGGCGGTCGCGTCGACGGGCTCCGGCCCGTCGCCGAGGAACGTCCGGACTCCACAGGGCAGGGTGGTTGCTAACGGCAACCCGGGGTGACCCGCGGGACAGTGCCACAGAAAACAGACCGCCGGCCCGTCACGGGACGGTAAGGGTGAAACGGTGGGGTAAGAGCCCACCAGCACCCCGGGTGACCGGGGTGGCTCGGTAAACCCCACCCGGAGCAAGGCCAAGAAAGGGCCGTCACCGCAAGATGACGGCCCGCGCAGACGCTTGAGGGCTGCCCGCCCGATGTCTGCGGGTAGGCCGCTGGAGCCTGCCGGCAACGGCAGGCCGAGATGGATGGCCGCCGCCGGTGCGCCTACGGGCGTGCCGGGCACAGAATCCGGCGTACAGGTCGACTCGTCCGTCGCCCACCAGCTCAGAGACCCGATCAAGGCTCTGAGCTGGTTCTATGTTCGGGTGTCGATGGTCATCGGATGATCCCGGCGACGTGCGGCCGGTTGGGCTGGACGACGCCGCGCGAAGGTGCCGTCTGAACCGGTCACCCGCTACCGGAATTCGTGGATGACCTCGATCGAACCGACGATGTGCGCGTTGAACTCGTCGAGTTCCTCGGCTGCAACCCACAGCATCGGAGCGGCGGATCCGCCGAAGGACCGTGTCGAGTAACGGCCCAGGAAACCTGTCTCGACGTGGAAGCGGGCCACGTAGCGCACGGGTCCGAACAGGTTCCAGTCTTGGGCAGCCCTGATGGCGAAGTCCTCGTCGAGCATCGGGAAGAAGTGAGTTTGCTCCGGCGGGAGTGGCGGCCACCTGTGACCCCCTGCCTCGCGGACGAGACCGAGTTCCTGCTGTCCCAGGGGGCGCCACAGCACTGTCGTGACGTCGCTGCTCACGTCGCTCCCGCTGTCGTGGTCGGTCGTGGTGCCGGACAGTCCCGCCGGATCGAACATCGCCGCACCTCGTGCCCGTTGAGTGTGAGGTTTGCAGATGACCGCGCCGCCTGGAGGAGCGGAACTGAACGCGTGACGGAGACTTCCTGATCTTGCCACGACCGCCGACCACTGTCAGGCTTCGAAGATGACCTTGCTCAGGCTGATCGAGACCACTCCCGGACAGTATTCGCTGCTGCTGGATGCCGGGACCACTCCAGTCGACGGTGTGATCGGGGAGCTCGGTCACGAGCCCAACGGGTACTTCTGGGCAGGCGTCGCGGAGGTTCTCCTCCGCACCGAGGCCCCGGCGCTCGAAGGCCGATTCGCCTATGACCCCGAGGCCGGCATGTTCTGCGCCTACGGCACCGATCGAGGCGCGCTGCAGGAACTGGAGGCCTTGATGAACGCGGTCGCCACCGACGGTGAACGCATGCGACGGCTGGTCGACGACGCCGCAGCGCGCGGGTTCGAGTTCGACGACTGACAGCTGACGCCGGCGGTTGACGAGGGAGACGTAGCGCTCCACCCGATGTCCACCCGTCACTGTCGGCGGTTTCAGGGGAGGAGAGGCGATGGCGGACGTGTCGGTCGAAGTGCCCTCGCCCCTGCGTACGTGCATCGCCTTCTGCGAGGTCGAGTGCGTTGTCGGGTGCTGCGGGATCGATGCCGTCTCCACGGACCCCGACCTGATCGAGGACTGGTGCCACCAGGTGGGCTCGGCCGCGGTGGTCGAAGCCCGGCTTCAGCTCATCGAGCTGATCGAGGTGGTCGAGGACCGCTCCCGTTGCGTCACGTCGGACTTCCTGAACCACCGCACGCATGACGAGGCCGCGCGGCGTGAGTTGCTGGACTTCCTGGCCGCGCTCGCCGCGGGACTGGCTGCCGGCGATGCGTCCGTGAGCGGCGCCGACACCTGGCGAGCCGGTGGCCGGCCCCGGGAGCGGCCGGGCACCCGGGGCGATCAGGACTTGCGATGATCCGGTGATGACCTCCTACGTGTCCCACACCACCGTGGACTGTGCCGACGCCTTCGCCCTGTCCCGCTGGTGGGCATCCGTCCTCGACTACCGCGAGGATCCGGACGACCCGAACGAGCCGGGCCACGAGGAGTGCATGATCTCGTCGCGGGACGGGCGGCACCGCCTGCTGTTCATCGAGGTGCCGGACGCCAAGCAGGTCAAGAACCGCGTCCACCTCGATCTGCGCCCGGTCGAGGGCACGCGCGACGAGGAGTTGGCCCGGCTGACCGGGCTGGGCGCGGCAGTGGTGGCCGACCGGCGTGAGAGCGACGGCACCGGCTGGGTGGTGCTCGCGGACCCGGAGGGCAACGAGTTCTGCATCCTCCGCAGCGACGCCGAGGTAGCCGCCACGCGCTCGTGAAGGCCGTCCCCACCCCATCGATCTTGGAGTTCTGGCGCCCGGAAAGCCCCTTTCACGCGCTTCGCGAGGTGCCACAACTCCAAGATCGACATGGGCGGGCGCCGGAGTGCCCGGGCACGGGCGGCGAGGGCGCGAGGGCTGGTGTGGCACGCTGCGGTGGTGATCGAGCTTGCGGACATCCAGGCGGCCGCCGACCGGATCGCCGACGTCGTCGTGCACACCCCGACCGTGCCCAGCCCCGGACTGACCGAGCTGCTCGGCGTACCGGTGACCGCCAAGCTGGAGCTGCTGCAACGTACCGGATCGTTCAAGGCCCGTGGTGCGGCGGCGAAGCTGCTCGCGCTCGACGACGCGGAGCGGGCGGCCGGGGTGGTGGCGGTCAGCGGCGGCAACCACGGCATCGCGGTCGCGGTGATGGCCGGGGCGCTCGGGGTGGCGGCGACGGTGGTGATGCCCCGCACGGCACCCGCCCGCGCGGTCGAGGTGGCCCGTGCGGCCGGCGCGGACGTCCGGCTGACCGAGGACATGGCCGGCGCGTTCGCGCTGATGAACCGGCTGCGGGACGAGGGCGTGACGCTGCTGCACCCGTTCGACGACCCGATCGTGCTGGCCGGGCAGGGCACCGTCGGGCTGGAACTGGCCGACGACGCCGGTGAGCTGACCGATGTGCTGGTCAGCATCGGCGGGGGCGCGCTGATCTCGGGTGTGGCGGCGGCGCTGCGGGCGCGCCGGCCGGGAGTACGCGTCTGGGGCGTGGAGACCGAGGGTGCGCAGGCGATGTCGCAGGCGCTGGCGAAGGGCGGCCCGGTCGAGGTACCGCTGTCGTCGATCGTCACCACGCTCAGCGCGCCGAGTGTCTCGCAGCTCACCTACGACCATGTGACCGCACTGGTCAGCGACGTCCTCGTGGTCTCCGACGCCGAGGCGGTACGGGGCACGCGGGAGCTGGCCGAGCACGCCAAGGTGTGGGCCGAGCCTGCCGCCGGGTGCCTGCTGCCCGCCGCCCGCCGGGTGGTCGAGCGGGTGGGCGCCGATGCCCGGATCGGGCTGGTGGTCTGCGGCGGCAACGCCACAGTCGCCGACGTGACCTCGTGGGCCGGCCGCTTCGGCCTCTGACCCGCCGCCCCGCGACCGCCGCGCCAAGCGCGCGACCGCACCCCGCAACCGCGGCGCCACACGAACGGCAGAACCCGGGGGTACGCCGGCCGCCTCCGGTCCGGACGGGTGGGACCGGGACGACCGGCGTACGTCAGGACGTGGCCGGGCTGACGCCGTCGAGGAGCTCGGCGAGCCGGCCCGCGGTGGTCGGGGCGTGCAGGTGCAGCCGCGCCACGTTGATGCTGTCCGTGCCGATCACGGCGAGCAGCGCCTGCCCGTTGATGGCGTACACGCTGAGGTAGCCGCCCGCGTTGCGCACCGTGGACTGCTGGAAGTCGCCCTGTCCGAGCCGCGACCCGACCTGGCGGCCGAGCCCGTACATGGTGGCGGACAGCGCGGCCAGGTCGTCCGGGTCGGCGCCGTTCTGCAGGTTGTGCGTGACGAGCAGGCCGTCGACGCCGCCGAGGACGCATCCGTGCACGCCGGGGATCTGCAGCCGCAGGGCGGAGAGTTCCTGGGCGATGGCCGGGTACGGCAGCGCCGGGTTGCCGGCCAGCGACTGTGGAAGCGCCCGGGGTGGCGGCAGGGTGCCGGTCTCAGGGCGCGTACGGCGGGGGAGGTCGTCCACCCGGCTCACAGTTCCAGGCTCTCCTCGATCGTGCGCAGTTGGTGTCTGGCCATTGCGAGGTTGGCCCGGCTCTTGCTCACCATCAGGTAGAGGAACAGGCCCTTGCCGGTGCGGTTGCTCAGCGGGCGGATCAGGTGGTACTGACTGCCGAGCGTGATCAGGATGTCCTCGATCTCGTCGTCGAGCTTGAGCATCTCGATGGTGCGCAGCTTGGCGCGTACGACGTCGGTGTTGCCGGCGGCGGCGACGGTCAGGTCGATCTCGCCGGTGCCCCCGGCGACGCCGAGGGTCATGCCACTGGTGTAGTCGACGAGCGCGGCCCCGATCGCGCCGTCGATGTTCATCGCGTTCTTCAGCGCGATGTCAAGGTTGCCCACGTTTTTCTCTCCCCAGCTCGGGCCGCTGTCCGCCGGAGCGGGCGGGCAGCGGATTCGGTCCGTCGAGGCTCGCATATGGAGCCGCGGCCTGCACCCGGGCCGCTGGTGATCCACCTGAGCGGTCCCCGCCGGATCGGCCACCGGTCCCGCCGAAGGGACCGCGCCGTCCCATTGCCGATCACCGTTTGTCCTGCTACGACGATGCATCCACTCTATGTAGAGTTCCGATAGAGTGGGTCCGTGCGACTGACGATCCCGGTGGCGAAGGTGCTCTCGGCGCTGCTCGCCGAGCCCGAGGCGCCGCGCTACGGCCTCGACCTGATGCGGCTCACCGGCCTGCCCAGCGGGACGCTCTACCCGGTGCTGCGACGCCTCGAGGAAGCGGGCTGGCTCGCCGCCGACTGGGAGGACGTCGACCCGGTCGCCGCCGGCCGCCCGGTCCGCCGCTACCACCGCCTCACCGGCGAGGGCATCCGGTCGGCCCGGCTGGCGCTGGCCGAGCTGCGTGCCCTCGTACCCTCCGATCGTGCCGGCGGCGCGGACCCGGCCGGGGCGCCGGCGTGGTGACCCGGCGGCTGGGGCGTACCGCAGGGTGTTGCTGCTCGCGCCGCCGGCCTGCGTCGCGGTCCTCGTGGTCGCGGCGGCGGTGACGGGCGTGGCCCACGCGTCATCACCGACCGGGTGCTCGTCGAGCCGATGTTCCACCTGGCCGGCACGCCCTGGCGTACGCGATCGCGGCGGCCCGCCCGGCGCCCGCCGCCGTACCCGGTCCGGAGCCCGTCCCGGCACCCGCCTGAGCGTCAGGCGTTCCAGCTCAGCGCCCGCCCGGCCCGCTCGTAGTGCCGGGCCAGCTCGGCGTCGATCCGCGCGGCCCGCGCCTCGGTGAGCGTCACCGCCGGGTCCTGCCAGGGCCGCGCGCCGAGCATCCGGTGCCGCAGACCGGTCGGCGGGTGGGCGGCGAACAGCGAGGCGTCCTCCCGGACGGTGAGCTGCCGTTCCAGCGACAGCCGCTGCGCCGCGGCGTCCAGCGCGCGTCCCGTCTCCACCCGCCAGGTGTCCGGCCCGTGGCCGCCGCGTACCGCGTTGCGCACGGCGGTGGCCACCGACTCGGTCCGCAGCGTCGTGTCCAGCAGCCGGGTCGCGCCCGCCGTGCCGCCGGCGCGGGCGGCCATCTCGTCGGCCAGGTACTCGGCCCGCTGGCTCTCCCGCAGCGCGGTCGCGACCAGCACCACGTGCCCGGCGAACAGCAGCCGCGACAGCGTCCAGGACGCCAGGTGCCCGAGCCACTCGCCGACCATCACCAGCAGCCCGCCGCCGTCGGACCCACCCCGGGGCCGGAACAGGTCGGCGGCGTTGCCGAGCATGGTCAGCGCCGGCTGGGTCACCGGCCCCCGGCGGACGTCGCCGTTGACGAAGTGGCCCAGCTCGTGGCCCAGCAGCGCGACCCGCGCCGGTCCGTCCAGCGCGCCCCACAGCGGCAGCCCGAGGCCGAGTACGCGCCGCCGGCGCAGCCCCACCGCCGTGGCGTACGCGTTGATGGCGCCGTCGACGCCGATCACGTGCGGCATCGGCGCGCCCACCGCCGTGGCCACCTCCCGGACCAGGGCGTGCAGCTCCGGCGCCTCCCGCTCGGTGAGCACGTCCAGGTTCCGGTCGAGCCGGCCGAAACGCGGCCGCAACGCCACCGCGAGCGCGATGAGCGCCACGCCGCCGACCACCGCGAGGTTCGGAAAGGGGTACGCGAACAGCAACCACACCCCGGCCACCGCGATCCCGGCCACGCCGAGCAGGAGCAGCACCGAGACGCCGGTGACCAGAAAGCCGGTGAACCCCTGCCCGGTCGGCTCCAGCGAACGGCCGAGCAGCGCGGCGTACTGCCGGCGGGTGAGCCGCGCGGCGAGCCGGTGGGTCCGCCGGTCGACCCAGGACCAGCCGAACTCGGGCGGCTGGCGGCGTGCGTCGTAGGTGTCGAGGTTCCAGTCGCAGCCGGCGCACCAGGGCAACGCCCCGTCCAGCGACACCGGCGTCGCGCCGCATCGCGGACAGGCCCCCGTGCCCGTCGTCGTGGTGATCACGAGCGCCGATCCTGTCCGTTCCCCACCGGCGCCGGTACCGGCCGTTCGGACGAGTGCGGGCATCTCCGGGTCTTCCGCCGTTCCCCGCCACAACCGTCCCGGCCAGGTCTAATGTGGAGAAGGCCGTGACTATTTGTGCCGTTCCGGTGGCGGCCGGGCGGTTCCCGGTGCACAGTGATCGCATGAGCGACGACGGAAGTGGTGGGCACTACTACTGGTGCACGCGACACCACCGGGTCGAGACCGATGCCGACGTGTGCCCCGCCAAGCACGTTCTCGGACCGTACGCCTCAGCCGCCGACGCGGACAACGCCCTGCAGACAGTGCGGGAGCGTAACGACGCGTGGGACGCCGAGGACGCCCGTTGGGCCGGGGAGGGCCGCTAGACGGCGCGGGAGGGCCCGCGTCGAGGTGATCCGTGCTCCGCGAGGGCGAGAGCACGTCCCCAGGAAAGGGAACCGAGATGGCCGAAGCACAGCAGGCCACCCGCCCGGCCGCGAAACGGACGACCGCGAAGAGGACCGCCGCGGGCAGGACGACGACGGTCACCAAGGCGTCGCCGAACGCCTCGGGCGCCGGCGCCGGACGGACACCGGCGAAGAAGGCGGCGGCCAAGAAGGCGGCCGCAAGGAAGGTCGTGTCGGCGGCGCGCAAGGCGCCGGCCACCAAGACCACCACCAGCAGGACGACGGCGAAGAAGACCGCGGCCCGTACGGCGCCGGCCGGCCGGGCCACCGCCACGACCGCGCCGGCGAAGAAGACCACCGCGAAGAAGACGACAGCCGTCAAGAAGACGGCGGCGGCCAAGAAGACCACCGCGGCCAAGAAGACCACGACGGCCCGGACCACCGCCACCGCGAAGAAGGCGCCGGCCCGTAAGACGGCGGCGGCGAAGAAGACCACCGGCGCGCGGAAGGTCACCTCGGCGGCGAAGAAGACCACCGCCGCGGCGAAGAAGGCGCCCGCGAAGAAGACCACCGCCTCGACGCGTCCCACGGCGCGCAAGGCGGCGGCGAAGAAGGCGCCTGCCCGCAAGACCACCACCGCGCGCAAGACCACCACGGCGGCGAAGAAGACCACCGCCGCGAAGAAGGCGCCGGCCCGCAAGAGCACCGCCGCCAAGAGCACCACCGCACGCAAGGCGCCGGCCCGCCGCGCCTGACGCCGCGGACACCGCTCCCTCCCGGGGAGCGGAACGTGCGGGGCGCTGTCAGGATTGACGGCGTGGTGATCCGACGCGTACTGGCGCCCCGTATCGACTTCGGCGCGCTGCGCCGCGAGCTGGGACTGCCCGAGAGCTTCCCGGCCGCGGCGCAGCGCGAGGCCGACCTGGCGGCCGCCGCGCCGCCGCCCGCAGTCGCCGACCGGACCGACATCCCGTTCGTCACCGTCGACCCGGCGACCTCGCGCGACCTCGACCAGGCCATGCACCTCACCCGCCGTCCCGGCGGCGGCTACCGCGTCCGGTACGCGATCGCTGACGTCCTGACCCACGTACGCCTCGGCGGTGACCTGGAGGCCGAGACGTGGCGCCGAGGGCAGACGGTCTACCTGCCCGACGGCAACGTGCCGCTGCACCCGCACACGCTCAGCGAGGGTGCGGCGAGCCTGCTGCCCGACGCCGACCGGGCGGCCGTGCTCTGGACCGTCGACCTGGACGCCGACGGCGGCACCGTCGCGGTCACCCTGGAGCGTGCGCTGGTGCGCAGCCGGGCCAAGCTCGACTACGGTGGCGTGCAGCGCGACGCCGACGCCGGCCGGCTGCCCGAGCCGATCGCCCTGCTGCCCGAGATCGGGGCGCTGCTCACCGCGCGGGGCCTGAGCCGGGGCGCGATCAACCTGCCGCTGCCGGAGCAGGACGTCGAGCCCGACGGCGACGGGTGGCGGCTGGTGCTGCGCGGCCCCGGCGCGATGGAGGAGCACAACGCGCAGATCTCGCTGCTGACCGGGATGGCCGCGGCGGACATCATGCTGGCCGGCCGGATCGGGCTGCTGCGCACCATGCCCCGTCCCCGCCCGGAGGCGGTCGAGCGGCTGCGGCTCGCCGCCGGACCGCTCGGCGTGCCCTGGCCGGACGGCACCCCGGTGGGTCAGGTGCTCGACGGGCTGGACACCTCCCAGCCCCGGGTGGCCGCCTTCGTCGACCAGGCCGCCGAGTTGATGCGCGGCGCCGCGTACACCGCGTTCGACGGTGAGCTGCCCGAGCAGCCCGAGCACGGCGGGGTGGCGGCCGCGTACGCGCACGTCACGGCGCCGCTGCGCCGGCTGGCCGACCGCTACGCCACCGAGGTCTGCCTCGCGCTGCACGAGGGCCGCGAGGTGCCCGAGCAGGTCCGGGCCGCGCTGCCGAAGCTGCCCGAGGTGATGGCCACGACCGACCGCACCGCGGGCGCCGCCACCCGGGGCGCCGTGGAACTGGCCGAGGCGGTGCTGCTCGCGCACCGGGTGGGGGAGACGTTCGAGGCGGCCGTGCTCGACGTGGACGAACCGCGCCCGGCGGGCAACGGCCGCCCCGGCCGCCCGCCCGGCGGCACGATCGCGCTCGACGAGCCGCCGGTGCGCGCCCGCTGCGCCGGGGAGCTTCCGCTGGGCGAACGCGTCCGGGTACGCCTCACCGCCGCCGACCCGGCCCAGCGCCGGGTCGCCTTCGAACGGGCGTGACCAGCGCGGCGATTGTCACAGCATCGGGATGCACCGCTCGCGGCCCCGCTTTGCGAGGATGAGCGCATGGCTTACGACGCGACCACGCTGCCCGACGTCTCCGGGCTGACCGTCGGCATCATCGGTGGCACCGGCGACCAGGGACGGGGTCTCGCCTACCGGTTCGCCCGGGCCGGGCAGACCGTGCTGATCGGCTCCCGCACCGCGGAGCGGGCCACCCAGGCCGCCGCTGAGATCGCCGCGCTGCCCGGGATCCCCGACGGCGCTCTGGTCTCCGGCGGCGACAACGAGGACGTCGCCCGGCGCAGCGACGTGGTGATCGTGGCGGTGCCGTGGGACGGGCACGCGGCCACCGTCGCCGCGCTCGCCGGACCGCTGGCCGGCAAGATCGTGGTGGACTGCGTCAACCCGCTCGGCTTCGACAAGCAGGGCCCGTACGCGCTCGACGTGCCCGAGGGCAGCGCCGTGCAGCAGGCTGCCGCGCTGCTGCCCGAGTCCCGGGTCTGCGCCGCGTTCAACCACGTCAGCGCGCCGCTGCTGGCCGACCCGGAGATCGACCGGATCGACCTGGACGTGCTGATCTGCACCGAGGACCGGGAACTCGTGGGCGTGGTCGGCGCACTGGCCGCGCGGATCCCCGGCATGCGGGGCATCTACGCCGGGCGGCTGCGCAACGCCCACCAGATCGAGGCGTTCACCGCGAACCTGATCGCGATCAACAAGCGCTACAAGGCGCACGCCGGCATCCGCGTCACCGACCTCTGACGCGTCGCGCCGCCGTCGCGGCGGCGCGTGTTAAGAAGGGGCCCCTCCTCTACGCCAGGCGTTAAGAAGGGGCCCTTCCTTACATCTCAGAAGGTGTGCTCGGCCGCGGGGAACTCACCGTCGCGCACCTCGTCGGCGAACCGGCGGGTGGCGTCGGTCAGCGCGCCCGCCAGGTCGGCGTACCGCTTCACGAAACGCGGCGCCCGGCCGGTCCGCAACCCGGCCATGTCCTGCCAGACCAGCACCTGCCCGTCGGTGTCCGGGCCGGCCCCGATGCCGACGGTGGGGATGGGCAGCTCGGCGGTGACCCGCTTGGCCACCTCGCCCGGCACCATCTCCAGCACCACCGCGAACGCGCCCGCCTCGGCCACCGCCCGCGCGTCGGCGAGCACCTCCTCGGCCGCCTCGCCCCGGCCCTGCACCCGGTAACCGCCCAGCGTGTGCTCACTCTGCGGGGTGAAGCCGATGTGCGCCATCACCGGGATGCCCGCGCCGGTGATCGCCTCGATCTGGGCGGCGCAGCGCCGGCCGCCCTCCAGCTTCACCGCGTGGCAGCCGCCCTCCTTCATGAACCGCACCGCGGTGCGCAGCGCCTGCGCCGGCCCCTCCTCGTACGAGCCGAACGGCAGGTCACCGACGATCAGCGAGTGCTTCGTGGCCCGTACCACGGCACGTACCAGCGGCAGCAGCTCCTCGGCGGTCACCGGCAGCGTGGTCTCGTAGCCGAAGACGTTGTTCGCCGCCGAGTCGCCGACCAGCAGCACCGGGATCCCCGCCTGGTCGAAGATCGAGGCCGTGTACTGGTCGTACGAGGTCAGCATCGCCCACCGCTCGCCGCGCTCCTTGGCGGCGATCAGGTCGCGGGTGCGTACCCGCCGGGTGGCCGGCCCGCCGTAGAGGGCGGTCACCTCGGCCGGGGTGGACTCCACCATGACAATCTCCTTCCTCGAGGCCGCGCACGCGGTCCCCGGGTTCCCCGCGATCGTCGCACCGGGCGGCGGGCCGCGGGCAGGTCGGAGTGGAGGATGTCACTCCCCGGCCGGGGGAGCGGTCAGCCGTCCTCGCGCCACCGGTTGGTGATCGGCAACCGCCGGTCCCGCCCGAACGCCTTCATGGAGATCTTGGTGCCGGGCGCGGACTGCCGTCGTTTGTACTCGGCGGTATCCACCATCCGCAGCACCTTGTCCACCACGGCCGGGTCGTGGCCGGACTCGACCAGGCCGTCGCGGCCCAGGTCGCCGTCGACGTAGCCGATCAGGATCGGGTCGAGCACGTCGTAGTCGGGCAGCGTGTCGCTGTCGAGCTGGCCGGGGCTCAGCTCGGCCGACGGCGGCTTGCCGATCGAGTTCTCCGGGATCGGCGGCGTCTGCCCGCGCCGCGCCGCGTCGGCGTTGCGCCACTTCGCCAGCCGCCACACGAGCGTCTTCCAGACGTCCTTGACCGGGTTGTAGCCGCCCACCGAGTCGCCGTAGAGCGTCGAGTAGCCCACCGCCAGCTCGCTCTTGTTGCCGGTGGTGAGCACCAGATGGCCCTCCTGGTTCGACAGCGCCATGAGGATCACGCCGCGTACCCGGGCCTGGAGGTTTTCCACCGCCACCCCGGACAGCGACATGTTCGCCAGGAACGTGTCCACCATCGGCTGGATCGGCTCGACCCGGTAGTCCAGGCCGGTGCGCTTCGCCAGGTCCTCCGCGTCGGTGCGGGAGTGCTCGGAGGAGTGCTGGCTGGGCATCGAGACGCCGACGACCCGCTCCGGGCCCACCGCGTCCACCGCGATGGCCGCCGCCACCGCCGAGTCGATGCCGCCGGACAGGCCGAGCACCACCGACGGGAAGCGGTTCTTGTCGATGTAGTCGCGCAGGCCCAGCACCAGCGCGTGCCACACCTCGGCCTCGTCGGCGACCGGTTCGATGATGCCGCCGTCCGCAGCCGGGCCGGCCGGCGCGGCCGGGATCGCCGGGATGTCGTGGCGGGCCACGCGCATCCCGTCGCTCAGCGCGCCGGTCCCGCCGGGCGCACCTGCCGCCGCCGGCAGTTCCAGGTCGTGCACCAGCAGGTGCTCGACGAACTGCGGTGCCCGGGTCAGCAGCGTGCCGTCCGCGGCGACGATCATCGAGTCGCCGTCGTAGACCAGCTCGTCCTGGCCGCCGACCATGTTCACGTACGCGATGGCCGCCCCGGCCTCGGCGGCGCGCCGGCGTACCAGCGGCAGCCGCACGTCGTCCTTGTTCAGCTCGTACGGCGAGCCGTTGATGCTCAGCACCAGCCCGACGCCGGCCTCCCGGGCCACCACGAACGGGCCGCCGGCCTGCCACAGATCCTCACAGATGGTCAGCGCCACGTCGACCCCGCCGACGCGCACCACGGTGAGCGTGTCACCGGGGACGAAGTAGCGGTCCTCGTCGAAGACGCCGTAGTTGGGCAGATGGTGCTTGAAGTAGGTGGCCACCACCTCGCCCCGGTGCAGCACCGCCGCCGCGTTGCGGGCGCCCCGGCCCGGCTGGGCGTCGGAACTGACCTGCGGCGGGCCGTCCGCGTCCAGGTAGCCGACCACCACCGGCAGCTCACCGAGGCCGTCGGCGGCCAGGTCGGCGGCGAGCCGGTGCAGCGCGGCGCGCGACGCGGCCACGAACGAGCGGCGGAACACCAGGTCCTCGACCGGGTAACCGGTGAGCATCAGCTCGGGGAACAGGACGAGCTGGGCGCCGGCGTCGGCGGCCTGACGGGTCCACGAGCGGACCAGGCCGGCGTTGCCGGCGAGGTCGCCTACCGTCGGATTGACCTGGCACAGGGCGAGACGCAGGGTGGGCATGCCCCCATCTTCCCCCAGCCGTCGGGGCGGAATCCGGCCGGTCGTGGGAGACGCGCGCCACCGGCCGGCCGCCGTCCGGCGAGGGCGGGACACGGCGGGGCGCTCCGGCGGGGAAGGGCGTAACGTCGGCGTAACGAGCCCGGTGGAGACTGGGCGGTCAGGCCGGGCCGGCCCGACCGGTGCGGACGTACGTGTCACGAGGGGTGGAAGTGGACCGTCAGCAGGAGTTCGTCCTCCGCACGCTGGAAGAGCGGGACATCCGTTTCGTCCGGCTGTGGTTCACCGATGTGCTCGGCACGCTCAAGAGCGTCTCGGTGGCTCCCGCGGAGCTGGAGGCGGCCTTCGATGAGGGCATCGGTTTCGACGGCTCAGCGATCGAGGGCTTCGCCCGGGTCTTCGAGTCGGACATGGTGGCGATGCCGGACCCGACCACGTTCCAGGTCTTCCCGTTCGAGGGCGGGGTCAGCGGCGAGAGCGCCCGGATGTTCTGCGACATCTCGCTGCCCGACGGCAGCCCGTCCTGGGCCGACCCGCGGCACGTGCTGCGCCGGATGCTCTCCCGGGCCGCCGACAAGGGCTTCACCTTCTACACCCACCCCGAGATCGAGTTCTTCCTGCTGGAGAACGGCCCGCAGGACGGCTCGGTGCCGATCCCGGTGGACACCGGCGGCTACTTCGAGCACACCACGCACGCCGTCGCGCGGGACTTCCGCCGTCAGGCCGTGCTGGCGCTGGAGCGGATCGGCATCTCGGTGGAGTACAGCCACCACGAGGTCGCCCCCGGCCAGCAGGAGATCGACCTGCGCTACGCCGACGCGCTCACCACGGCCGACAACATCATGACGTTCCGGCACGTGGTGAAGGAGGTCGCGCTCTCCACCGGCGTGCAGGCCAGCTTCATGCCGAAGCCGTTCACCGACCAGCCGGGCAGCGGCATGCACACGCACCTGTCGCTGTTCGAGGGGGAGCGCAACGCGTTCCACGACGCCGGCGACCCGATGAAGCTCTCCAAGGTCGCGAAGTCGTTCATCGCCGGGCTGCTCACCCACGCCCGGGAGTACACCGCCGTCACGAACCAGTGGGTCAACTCGTACAAGCGGCTGTTCCCGCAGGCGCTGCCGGACCGGATCACCGAGAGCCCCGCGTACGTCTGCTGGGGTCACCTGAACCGGTCCGCGCTGGTGCGGGTGCCCGCGTACGGCAAGCCGAACTCGGCCCGGGTCGAGGTCCGCTCGCTGGACTCCGCGACCAACCCCTACCTCGCGTTCGCGGTGATGCTCGGCGCCGGCCTCAAGGGCATCGAGGAGGGCTACGAGCTGCCCCCGGGTGCCGAGGACGACGTCTGGTCGCTGAGCAGCGCCGAGCGCCGCGCCATGGGGTACGAGGCGCTGCCGGAGAACCTGGCCGAGGCGATCGACGTGATGGCCGGTTCGGAGCTGGTGGCCGAGGTGCTCGGCGAGCACGTCTTCGACTTCTTCCTGCGCAACAAGCGCTCCGAGTGGGAGCAGTACCGCCGCGAGGTCACCCCGTACGAGCGGCAGCGCTACCTCTCGCTCTAGATCACGCTGGCGCGGTGCCGCTATCGTCTGCGGCACCGCCCCGGCACCACCGCCGGGCGGCGTGAGCCGGGGAGGCGTTGGTGCTGGGAGATCTGCTCGACGGGGCGTGGCAGAGCATCGTGTTCGGGATCGTCGGGGTCGCCCTGATGGCCGCCGGATTCCTGCTCGTCGACCTGCTCACCCCGGGCAAGCTGCGGGAGCTGATCTGGGTGCGCCGCAACGGCAACGCCGCGCTGCTGCTCGCCGCCAACCAGCTCGGCATCGCCGGCATCGTCTTCACCGCCGTGCTGACCAGCTACAGCTCGTTCACCAAGGGCCTCGCGTCCACCGTGGTGTTCGGGCTGGTCGGCCTGCTGGTGATGGCGCTGGCGTTCCTGGTGCTGGACCTGCTCACCCCGGGCAAGCTGGGCGACGTCATCGCCGCCGACGAGCCGCACCCGGCGGCCCGGGTCAGCGCCGCCACCCACTTCGGCGCCGCGCTGATCGTCTGCGCCTGCATCGCCTGAGGGGTGTCGTACCCCCGGGTTAGCGTCCGGGGGTGAACCGCACCGACCGCCTCTACGCCCTGGTCGAGGAGCTGCGGGCGGTCTCGCCGCGCCCGCGCAGTGCGACCTGGCTGGCCCGCCGCTTCGAGGTGAGCACCCGCACCGTCGAGCGCGACATCTCCGCGCTGCAGGGCGCCGGGGTGCCGATCTGGGCCGAGCCGGGCCGCACCGGCGGTTACGTGGTCGACCGGGCCCGCACGTTGCCGCCGGTCAACCTGACACCGGCCGAGGCGGTGGCGATGGCCGTCGCGCTGCACCGGCTCGGCGGCTCACCGTTCGCCCCGGCGGCCGGCGCCGCGCTGCGCAAGCTGGTCGCGGTGATGCCGCCGGCGGCGGTGGCCGAGGCGCACCGGCTCGCCGGCCGGGTGCACCTGGTCGGTGACGGTCCGGGCACGCCCGTCCCGGCCGCCGTCGCCGACGCGGTCGCCGCCGGGCGGGTGCTGCGCCTGCGGTACGCCGACCGCGGCGGCACCGATTCGGCGCGCGACGTGGAACCGTTGGCCTACCTGGGCAACTCGGTGCACTGGTACCTGGTCGCCTGGTGCCGGCTGCGCGACGGCGTGCGTTGCTTCCGCACCGACCGGATCGTGTCGGTGCACCCGCTGGCCGAGCCGGTGACCCGGGAGTGGCGTCCGGGCGACCTCGACGTGCCGGTCGACCGGGTGCGCCCGCTCACCCTGGTCTGATCCGGGTGGAAACACCGACAGGACGCTGTCGTGGCCCGATACGAGGCTGAATCCTGACGACGCCGGCCGACCGCCGGCGCGAACCTCAGGAGGAAGCATGTCCAGCACGCCCGTGACCTGGTTCGAGATCGGCTCCGACCGCCCGGACGAGGCGCAGCGGTTCTACTCCGAGTTGTTCGGCTGGAGTTTCGACGAGCAGGGCGGGCCGAGCCTGTCGTACCGGCAGACGACGGCCGGCGGTGAGCGGGGGATCGGCGGCGCGATCCGGGACACCGACACCGGCAACTACGCGATCTTCTACGCCGAGGTGGCGGACGTGCCGCAGACCTGCCGCCGGGCGGAGGCGACCGGCGGCACCGTTCTGACGGCGCCGGTGACCACGCCGGCCGGTCTGGTGCGTGCCCTGCTGCGCGACCCGTCGGGCAACCTGCTCGGCGTCTTCACCCCGCCCGCCGCGGGCTGAGCGCGCGCCCCTGCTCCCGGCCTGGCCGTCGCCGGCCGGGAGCAAGCCGTTGCGAGCGGTGCAACCTGTTACGACCGTGTCTACTGTGAACCACTGGTTTCGGGGAATCGAAACTGGTAACTTCCTGGCACCATGCGTCGCAAGTTCTTGCAACGCCTTCATCCCCTTGCGCCCGTCGTGCGGGCGTGGGTGTCAGGAGAGCGCCATGAGGGGCACCACCACCAACCGCCGCCGGTGGGGAGCGCTTGCGCTCGCCGCCGGCGTGCTCGCCGCGCTGCTGCCGTTCACCGCCGCCGCGGCGGCGAACACCGTCACCGTCTACTACCAGTCACCGGCCGCCTGGGGCGGGTCCGTCAACATCCACTACGGCGTGGACGGGCAGGCCTGGACGCCGGTTCCCGGCGTACCGATGGACACCGCCTGCGCCGGCTGGCGCCGCAAGACCGTCGACCTGGGCGCCGCCACCGGCGCCCAGGTCGTCTTCACCAACGGCAGCGGCGTCTGGGACAACAACAACGGCGCCAACTACCGCCTCGGCGCCGGCACCGTGACCGTCGCCGCCGGCCGGATCGGCACGGGCGACCCGTGCGCCACCCCGTCGCCGGGCCCGTCCGCCACTGCCGCACCGAGTCCGACACCGTCCGGTACCGCCGGGAACACCGCCGAGGTCTGGTACCACCTCACGCCGCGCGGCTGGGCCGCCGCGAACCTGCACTACCGGCCCACCGGCGGCGCCTGGACCACCGCCCCGGGCGTCGCCATGGAGACGCGCTGCGCCGGCTGGGCCCGCCGGGTCGTCGACCTCGGCACAGCCACCGGCCTGACCGCCGCGTTCAACGACACCGCCGGGACCTGGGACAACAACGGCGGCGCGGACTACACCCTCGGCACGGGTCGTAGCGTCGTCGACAACGGCCGGGTCACCGCCGCCGCCGCGGACCCGTGCGCGCCGGCCAACCCGGACACCACCCCGCCGTCCACGCCGGGCGGCCTCACCGCCGTCGCCGACGGACTGGCGGTCACGCTGACCTGGACCGCCGCCACCGACGACCGGGGCGTCACCGGGTACGAGCTGACGCGCACCGGGGGAGCCGGCGGCACCACGGTCACCAGCACCACCACCCGGCACGTCGCGTACGACCTGCGGCCCGGCACCGCGTACACCTGGACCGTGCGGGCCCTGGACGCGGCCGGCAACCGGTCGGCGGCGAGTGCGCCCGCGTCCGCGACCACCGGCACCCCGCAGACCGGCGGAGCCCCGCTGGGCGGCGACCCGCGCGAGGACACCATCTACTTCGTGATGACCGCCCGGTTCGCCGACGGTGATCCCGCGAACAACCGTGGCGGCAGTCAGCACGTCGCCTCCGGCAACGCGGCGAACGACGACCCGATGTTCCGGGGCGACTTCAAGGGGCTGGTCGACAAGCTCGACTACATCAAGGCGCTCGGCTTCTCGGCGCTCTGGATCACCCCGGTGGTCCTCAACCGCTCCGACTACGACTACCACGGCTACCACGGCTGGGACTTCTACCGGGTGGACCCGCGGCTGGAGAGCGCCGGTGCCTCCTACCAGGACCTGATCAACGCCGCGCACGCCAAGGGCATCAAGATCTTCCAGGACGTGGTCTACAACCACAGCTCCCGGTGGGGCGCCAAGGGCCTGTTCACGCCCACCGTCTACGGCACCCGCGACGACCAGTGGAAGTGGTACTACGACCAGCCGCAGGCCGGCCGGGAGTACGACCCGACGGTCGAGGCGACCGGGAACGACCCGGCGCTCACCCCGGCGCAGAACGCCAAGGCCAAGGGCCGGCCGTACAACGGCGACGTGTGGTCGTCCGCCGCGCCCGCCGGCAACCAGTGCCTGAACTGGGGTACGCCGACCGGCGGGCGCAGCCCCGAGGGCTACACGCTCTACCAGTGCCAGTGGCCGGTCCCGACCAGCAAACTCTTCCCGGCCGACAAGTACCACCAGTGCTGGATCGGCAACTGGGAGGGCGAGGACTCACGCAGTTGCTGGCTGCACGAGGACCTGGCCGACTTCAACACCGAGAACGCCGCCGTGCAGCAGTACCTGATCGACGCGTACAACAGGTTCATCGACATGGGCGTGGACGGCTTCCGCATCGACACCGCCGTGCACATCCCCCGGGTCACCTGGAACCGGCGCTTCCTGCCCGCCATCCAGCAGCACGCGGTCGCCCGGTTCGGCGAGAAGGGCAAGGACTTCTACGTCTTCGGCGAGGTCGCCGCGTTCGTCAACGACAAGTGGAACCGCGGCTCGGTCAACCACTCCGCGCAGTTCTTCACCTGGAAGGAGCGCAAGGAGTACAGCCCGGACGACGTCCGCGCCGCGATCGAGCAGTACGACCACGAGCAGCTGCTCGGACCGAACGGGCAGCCGACCACCGACAACGCGTTCCTGCGCGGCAACACGTACCACGCGCCGGACCGTTCGCAGTTCTCCGGCATGAACGTCATCGACATGCGGATGCACATGAACTTCTCCGACGCCGGCAACGCGTTCGGCAACGGGAGGGACTCCGACGACAGCTACAACGACGCCACGTACAACGTGGTCTACGTCGACAGCCACGACTACGGGCCGAACAAGTCCTCCACCCGGTACACCGGCGGCACCGACGCCTGGGCGGAGAACATGAGCCTGATGTGGACGTTCCGCGGCATCCCGACGCTCTACTACGGTTCGGAGATCGAGTTCCGCAAGGGCGCCCGGATCGACTGCGGGCCGAGCTGCCCGCTCGACACCACGGGCCGGGCCTACTACGGCGACCACCTGGCCGGCACCGTCACCGCCAGCGACTTCGGGGTGGTCGGCTCGGCCGGCGGGACGGTCGCCACCACGCTCGCCCAGCCGCTGGTGAAGCACGTGCAACGGCTCAACCTGATCCGGCGGGCAGTGCCGGCGTTGCAGAAGGGGCAGTACTCGACCGAGGGCGTGAGCGGCGCGATGGCGTACAAGCGGCGCTTCACCCAGGGCGCGGTGGACAGCTTCGCGCTGGTCACCGTGTCCGGCGGCGCCACGTTCCGTGGGGTGCCGAACGGCCGGTACGTGGACGCGGTCACCGGTGACGTGAAGACGGTCGCCGACGGCACGCTCACCGCAGCGGCCGGCGGCAAGGGCAACCTGCGGGTCTACGTGCTCGACCTGCCCGGCAACCCGGCGCCGGGCAAGATCGGCGCGGACGGGCCGTACCTGCGCTGACACGGGCGCGGCGGGGTGGCGGTGCGAGTGCACCACCACCCCGCCGCGGTCCGAGGGATCAGGCGTGGGTGGCCCCGCCGGGCGCCGGCCAGGAGGAGGGAACGGCCGGTGAGGGGCGGCGGGGCCACCGCGTCACTTGCCGCCCTGGCCCTCCTGCTCGGCCTCGGCGCCCTGGTCGGCCTTGCCTTCCGGACCGCCCTTGCCGTGGTGGCCGGGCTTGCCGTCCGGGCCGCCCTTGCCCGGGCCCGGGAACACGCCCGCCTCGGCGGCCTTGAGCACCGCGTCGGCCTGCTCCTGGGTGAGCTTGCCGTCGGTGACGGCCTGGTCCAGCCGCTCCTTCAGCGCGGCCTGCCGGTCCTCGGTCGACGGCCGCTCCGGCCGCTCCGGGCGGTCGCCCTGGCGCTGCTCGTGCAGCTTCTCCAGCGCCGCGGTGACCTTGTCGGTCGAGACGCCCAGCTCCTCGGCGAGCGCCTCGGCGAACTCGGCCTGCCGGTCGGCGTGCTTCTGGCGGCGGTCGTCACCCTGGTCGGTGGTGCTGCCGGCGCTCGAAGACGGGTTCGGGCTCTTGTCGTCGGCGAGCGCCACCGTCGGGGCGGCGATCCCGACGCCGAGCACGCCGGCGGCGGCCAGGCCGGCCAGCAGGTGCTTCTTCGACATCGTGCGGATCATGCGAGTCTCCTGTTCGGTGGTGGTGCGATGACGTCACCGACAGTGGTCGCCGGAACTGAGGGCCACCCGTGGCGAACCTGTCAGCGAGCTGGCAATCCCGTCCGGAAGGCCCGAATTATTCGTGTTGCCGGGATGCCGGAGCGCCCGCGAGGCTGGACGAAACCCGACGAAAGGCCACTCCATGACACAGCCCGCCATCCGCGAGATCCCGCTCACCGGGCCGGGCTCCGGGCCGTACTCGATCACGGTCGGGCCCGACGGCGCGCTCTGGCTGGCGCTGGCCGGCTCCGGCGGCGTCGCCCGGCTCGGACTCGACGGTGAGGTACGGACCTACCGCGACGACCCGCCGGGCAGCCGCCCGCTGATCATCGTCGGCGGCCCCGACGGCGCGCTCTGGTACACCCGCTCGGGCGACGACCGGCTCGGCCGGGTCACCGTCGGCGGCGAGACCGGCTCGGTGGCGCTGCCGCCCGGCTGCGGCCCCTGCGGGCTGGCGGTGGGCGCGGACGGCGCGCTCTGGTACGCCGGCATGAGCGACGACACGATCGGCCGGGTGAGCGTCGACGGGGAGGTGACGTCCTTCCCGCTGCCGGTCGACAAGGGTTTCCCGTCGATGCTGGCGGCCGGGCCGGACGACGCGCTCTGGCTCACGCTCAACCAGGCGAACGCGATCGCCCGGGTCGGCCTGGACGGCAAGGTGGCGGTGCATCCGCTGCCCACCGAGGCGGCCGGGCCGGTCGGCATCACCCGGGGCGGTGACGGCGCGCTCTGGTTCGTGGAGATCGTCGCCGGGCAGCTCGGCCGGATCACGCCGGACGGCCGGATCGACGAGTTCCCGCTACCGGACCGGGCGGCGCGCCCGCACGCGATCGTCGCCGACCCGGCCGGTGGCTGCTGGTTCACCGAGTGGGGCGCCAACCGCATCGGCCACATCGACCCCGACGGCCACATCACCGCCCACCCCCTGCCCACGCCGGCCTCGGAACCCCACGGCCTGACGGTCACCCCCGACGGCGCGGTCTGGGCCGCCTTGGAGATCGGCGCCGTGGCCCACCTCACGCCCTCGCCGCCCTCGCCGCGTTGATCATGAGGTTGGCGGCAGTTGTGGATCTCTGAACTACCGCCAACCTCATGATCGCCGGGCCTCGGCCTCAGCGGACGGCGGCGGTCGCCGTCAGGGTGCCTGCGGTGGCGTCGAGCAGGGCGGGGGTGCCGACCGGGACGGTGAGCTGGTTGGGGCCGTGGCCGATCGGCAGGCCGCCGAGGACCGGCACGCCCAGGTCGCCCAGGCGGTCGGTGAGCACGTCCACGACTGTGGTGTCCCAGCCGTCCGCGCACTCGGTGAACTGGCCGACAGCCACCCCGGCGATCCCGTCCAGCGCACCGCAGCGGCGCAGGTGGGTGAGCATCCGGTCGATCTTGTACGGCGGTTCCTGCACCTCCTCGACCAGCAGGATCGCCCCGGTCAGGTCGGGCATGTCCGGCGTGCCGATGGACGCGGTGATCAGGCACAGGTTGCCGCCGATCAGCCGGCCCTCGGCGCGCCCGGGCACCCGCACCGGGAACGTCTCCTCCGCCTCGACCGCCGCCACCGTCACCGGCTCGGCCCTGGTCAGCGCGGCGTGCAGCGACTCCGCCGAGCGGATCGGCGTGCGCTCGTCCCGCCACGCGGCGCCCGGCCCGTGCACCCCGGCCAGGCGGGCGCCCCGCCAGAGCGCGAACTGCAACGCGGTGATGTCGGAGAACCCGGCCACCACCTTCGGATCCCGGCGTACCGCCGCCATGTCGATCAGGTCGACCACCCGCTGCGCGCCGTAGCCGCCCCGGGTGCAGATCACACCGCGTATCTCCGGGTCGGCGAACGCCGCGTTCAGGTCCGCGGCCCGCAGCGCGTCGTCGCCGGCCAGGTAACCCCGCCTGGCGTACGCGTTCGGCGCGGGCACCGGCCGCAGCCCCCAGCCGGTGAGCAGCTCGATGCCACGGGCCACCCGTTCGGGACGGGTCGGCCCGGACGGGGACACCAGCATCACCGCGTCGCCGGGACGCAGGGCCGGTGGGCGCAGGCAGTCGTCAGGCACGATCGGAGCCTAGGGCCTGCCGGACCGTGCCCTGTCGGGCGTACCGGTTAGCCTCGACGTCGTGGCGACCGCGCTGGTGATCGAGAACGACCCGACCGACGACCTCCGCCGCCTGGGGGAGTGGCTCACCGAAGGGGGCCTTGAGCTGCGCGTGCTGCGTCCGCACGCCGGTGACGCGCTCCCCGGCGACCTGGAGGGGTACGCCGCGCTCGTGGTGCTCGGCGGCGACCAGCAGGCCTATCCGGGGCCGGACGGCGGCCCCGGCGCGCCCTGGTTCCCGGCGCTGGAAGGGCTGCTGCGCAAGGCGGTCCGCGGGCGGGTGCCGACGCTTGCCGTCTGCCTCGGCGCGCAACTGCTCGCCACCGCGCACGCCGGCCGGGTCGAGCGCAGCCCGTCCGGCCCGGAGATCGGCCCGGCGCTCGTGGGCCGGCGCGACGCCGCCGAGGACGATCCGCTGTTCCGGTACGTGCCGCTGATGCCCGACGTGCTCCAGTGGCACGCCGACGAGATCACCGAGCTGCCGCACGGCGCGACGCTGCTCGCCGCGTCCACCCGCTACCCGCACCAGGCGTTCCGCCTCGGCGACCGGGCCTGGGGGCTGCAGTTCCACATCGAGTGCGACACCGCGATGATCGCCGAGTGGTCCCGCGACTCGGCCGTGCTGGCCGAGCTGGGCTACGACCCCGAGCTGGTGGTGGCCGCCTGCGACCGGGTGATGGCCGACGTCGAGGAGGCGTGGCAGCCGTTCGCGATCCGGTTCGCCGCGCTCGCGCTCGGCGAACTCGGCGACGACACCCCGCGCCGCAGCCTGCCGCTGCTCGGGGCCTGACGGTGACCCGGCCGGCCCGCGGGCGCCTGGCCCGCTACGGATTCGCCGAGGGTGACGGCGCCACCCGCGCCGCCGACCTGCTCGGCCCGGACGGGCTCGCCCTGTGGCGGCCCGACACCCAGGAGCCCGCCGACGAACGCGCCGCCGAGCTGCTCGGCGCGCTGTCCCGGGCCGCCGACCCGGACCTGGCCCTGCGTCAGCTGCACCGGCTGGTCGAGTCCGAGCGGCGCTCCGGCGACGAGGTGGCCGTACGCGACGCCCTGGCCGCCGACCCCGGGCTGCGCCGCCGGCTGATCGCGGTGCTCGGCGCCTCGTCCGCGCTCGGCGACCACCTGGTCGCCAACCCCGGGCAGTGGGCGGTGCTGGCGACCGAGCCGGACGGGCTCGCCCCCACCGCGGACGGGCGGCTCGACCTGAGCGTCGCCGCCCGGCTCACCACCATGACCGGCGCGGTCCCGTTGCTGCGGCAGGCGTACCGGCTCGCGCTGCTGCGGATCGCGGCGGCCGACCTGACCGGCGGGCGCGGCCTGGAGCAGACCATGGCGGCGCTGTCCGGGCTGGCCGACGCCACGCTGGCCGCCGCCTACGACATCGCCGCCGACGAACTGCCCGAGGGCACGCCGTGTCCCCGCCTGGCAGTGGTGGCGATGGGCAAGTGCGGTGGCGACGAGCTGAACTACGTCTCCGACGTCGACGTCATCTTCGTCTCCGCCACCGACGACGACCTGCCCGCCGCGACCCAGATCGCCACCCGGCTGATCCAGATCTGCGGGCTGGTGGCCTGGCCGGTCGACGCGGCGCTGCGACCCGAGGGCAACCGGGGGCCGCTGGTCCGCACACTCACCAGCCACCTCGCCTACTACAAGCGCTGGGCCCGCACCTGGGAGTTCCAGGCGCTGCTCAAGGCCCGCCCGGCCGCCGGGGACCTGGAGCTCGCCAAGGAGTGGATCGACGCGCTGGCCCCGCTCGTGTGGACCGCCGCCGAACGCCCCGAGGCGGTCCAGGACGTCCGGTCCATGCGCCGCAAGATCCTCGACAACGTGCCGCCGAAGGAGCTGGAACGCGAGATCAAGCGCGGCCCGGGCGGGCTGCGCGACATCGAGTTCGCCGTCCAGTTGCTCCAGCTCGTGCACGGCCGGGGCGACGAGTCGCTGCGGGTGCCCGGCACCGTGCCGGCGCTGCGCGCGCTCGTCGCCGGCGGCTACGTGGGCCGCGCCGACGGGGAGGCGCTGCTGCGCGGCTACCGCTTCCTGCGCGCCGTCGAGCACCGGCTCCAGCTCCAGGCCCTGCGCCGTACCCACACCGTGCCGACCGAACCGGCCGCGCTGCGCTGGCTCGCCGCCGCGCTCGGCTACGTGGCCACGCCGGGCCGCAGCGCCGTCGAGGAGTTCCGCGCCGAGTGGGTCACCCACGCCACCGAGGTACGCCGGCTGCACGCCAAACTGCTCTACCGCCCGCTGCTGGAATCCGTGGCCCGGGTGCCGGCCGAAGGGCTGCGCCTCACGCCCGAGGCGGCCCGGCACCGGCTGGAGGTGCTCGGCTTCGCCGACCCGGCCGGCGCGCTGCGGCACCTCCAGGCGCTCACCGGCGGGGTCAGCCGTACCGCCGCCATCCAGCGCACGCTGCTGCCGGTGCTGCTCGACGAGTTCGCCGACGCCCCCGAACCGGACCGCGGACTGCTCAACTACCGGCAGGTCTCCGACAAGCTCGGCAGCACCCCCTGGTACCTGCGCCTGCTGCGTGACTCCGGCCCGGTGGCGCGCCGGCTGGCCCGGGTGCTGTCGTCGTCCCGGTACGCGGCCGACATGCTGGCCCGCGAACCGGAGGCACTGCGGCTGCTCGCCGAGGACAGCGAACTGACCCCGCGCCCACGGGAGACGCTCGTCGAGGGCTTCGCCGCCGCTGCCGCCCGGCACGACGACCCGGTCGAGGCGATCCGGGCCGTCCGCGCGCTGCGCCGCCGGGAACTGGTCCGGATCGCCGCCGCCGACGTGCTCAGCCGCGCCGGCTCGCTCGCCCCGCTCACCCCGCGCCCGGTCGGCGGCGGGGAACGCCGGCCCACAGTGGTGGACGTGACGGCTGTCGGCACCGCGCTGTCGCACGTCGCCGACGCCACGCTGGCCGCCGCGCTGCGCGCCGCCCGTACCGTCCACCCCGGACCGCCCGGCCTGCGCTTCGCGGTGATCGGCATGGGCCGGCTCGGCGGGTACGAGTCGAACTACCTCTCCGACGCCGACGTGCTGTTCGTCTACGACCCGCCGCCCGGGGTGGAGGAGAGCGCGGCGAGCGCCGCCGCGCACGCCATCGCCGAGGAACTGCGCCGGCTGCTGTCCGCGCCCGCCCCCGACCCGCCGCTCGGCGTCGACGCCGACCTGCGCCCCGAGGGCCGGCAGGGCCCGCTGGTGCGCAGCCTCGCCGCGTACGCCCAGTACTACGCGCGCTGGTCCCGGGTGTGGGAGGCGCAGGCGCTGCTGCGGGCCCGGTACGTCTGCGGCGACGCCGACCTGGGCGCCGAGTTCGAGGCCATGATCGAGCCGGTGCGCTATCCGGCCGACGGGCTGAGCCGCGAGCAGGTGGTCGAGATCCGCCGGATCAAGGCGCGGGTGGAGACCGAGCGGCTACCCCGGGGCGCCGACCCGGCGACCCACACCAAGCTGGGCCGGGGCGGGCTGGCCGACGTCGAGTGGGCGGTGCAGTTGCTCCAGCTCCGGTACGCCGGTCAGGTGCCCGCCCTGCGCGGCACCCGTACGCTCGACGCCCTCGCCGCCGCCCGCGACGCCGGGCTGCTCGACGCCTCCGACGCCGCCGAGCTGGCGGCCGGCTGGACGCTCGCCGCCGAGGTGCGCGACGCGTTGATGCTGGTACGCGGCCGGGCCGGGGACCAGTTGCCCCGGCACGGGGTGGAGCTGGCCGGTGTGGTGCGGCTGCTGGGACGCGAGGACCAGGGCGAGTTCCTCGACGAGTACCTGCGCACCGGCCGTCACTCCCGCACAGTCGTCCAGCGAATCCTGGAGTCCCCCCTCTAGCCCTGCCCCTTCCGCCCCACCCACCCACCCACCGTCGCCCGCCCCGCCCTCCCCGCCCCCGCACGCCGCCCCGCGCGGCGATCTTGCAGTTGTGGCCCCGCGCAGGCCGGATAGGCCCGATTTGCCGGGGCAGAAAGCGCAAGATCGCCGCGCTCACGCCGCGCCCTGAATGCCCCGATCTCGGCGGGATCGGGAGCGGGAGCGGGGGACGGGGAGGGGGACGGGGAGGGGGACGGTGGGTCAGCTGGTGAGGGTGTAAGTGCCGGGTCGGGGGATCGTCACCGTTGTCCACTTGCCGTTCGGGGTGACTGTGGCGCCGCCTGAGGCGGTCAGCCAGCGGTCGTGGCGGACCCGGATCGGGATCGGGCCGGCGGCGGGGGCGCGGAACGTGATCGAGGCGCCGTCCTGGCGGACCAACTCTCCCGGTGCGCCGACCAGCGGCGTGGGCTCGGCGACCGCGTACAGCCTCCAGTGCCGGTCCGACCAGACCTCGGTCAGGTACGGCTGGCCCGCCTCCACCAGCTTCGCCTCCGACGCACCCACCCAGGAGAACTCGGCGTCGGGCACCGCCACGTACTGCACCGCGTTGTCGGCCAGCCAGTCCCGGTAGGTGATCGGGGTCAGCGGGATGCCGGTGCCGTCCGCGCCGGGCACAGTGGTGAAGAACAGCGGGTTGCGGTCGATGTCGGCCTGCCGCAGCCAGCCCCGCGCGAGCGGCACGTCGCCCATGTGGGCCGCCTCCCAGTAGTTGCGCGTCGGCGGCACCTCCACCCGCCCGGTCAGGCCGCGCCGGGCCAGCTCCGCGCGCAGCGGCGTGAAGTACGCCGGGTCGGCGGTCGGGTCGTCGGCGCTGCGCAGATCCGCGGTGACCACCGGCGGCTGCCACCAGCAGACCACCGCCAGGAGCGCGGCCAGCCCCACCGCCCCGGCGACCCGGGAGCGCCGGCCGGCGGCGCGAAGCCGATCGGACAGCGGGGCGGGAAGCGTCGCGGTGGCGGCCAGCACCGGCAGCGCGAACATCACCACCAGGCGGGTGGCGTTCAGCCCGACCGGGGTGTGCAGCAGTGCCGACGCCAGCACCCCGGTCGCGGACAGCAGCGCGCCGACCCGCACCGGCCGGTACGCGACGAGGGCCGCCACAACCAGGCTCGTCACCACGGCGTGCACGGTGTCGGCCGTGCTGATGTTCATCCAGCCGCCCTCGCCGAACAGCAGCCCGGTCACGGCGAGCGGCGCAGCGGCCGGTACGGCGAGCAGCAGGCCGTCGGCGTACCTGCGGGTCAGCAGCAGCGCGACGCCGGCGAGCCCGACGAACAGCCCGGCCACCGGGCTGGCCGCGGAGGCCAGTAGCGCGGCGGCACCGGCGGCGACGAGCCGGGTGCGGCGGGCGGGGACGGTGAGCGCGAGCAGCGCGGCCAGGCCGAACGCGACGCCGAGGGCGTACGTGACCCGGCCGGACACCAGGTTGCCGGCGATCGTGACCACGCCGAACAGGCTGCCGAGCAGCGGGCGGGGCACCCCGGTGCGCACCAGCAGGGCGGCGAACGCGGTGGCGGAGGCGAGCAGGGCGAGCGCGCCGGTGACGCGCACCCCGAGCAGCGCCATCAGCGGCGGCGAGACGAGGCTGTAGCCCCACGGGTGCACGCCGCCGTACCAGCGCAGGTCCACCAGGGCGGCCCCGTGGTCGGCGAAGAACCCGGCGCGGGCGACCTGCGCGGACAGGTCCGAGCCGGTGGCCGGCAGCGTGAGGTAGAGCACGGCGAGGACGAACGCCGACACGGCGGAGACCGCCACCACCCGACCGCCCCGCATGCCCACCTCCTGATCGCGAACCACCGTACTGGCAGCATGTCGGACGTGCCTCACCACCTCTCGCGCTGGATCGGCCTGGCGGGTTCGGTGCTGCTCGCCGTGGCCGCGTTCCTCGGCGGCGCCCTGCCCGACGGCGAGTTGCGTCCCACCCCGGTCAGCATCTGGCAGGGCCCGGACGGGCCGCTGATCATCGGGTTGTGGCTGGTCGGCACCGCGCTGCTGGCGTGGGCCTGGTGGTCGCTGCGGGACCGGGTGCCGTCGTCCCGGTGGGTGCTGGTCACCGTCGCGCTGTGGCTGCTGCCGATGCTTGTCGCGCCGCCGCTGGGCAGCCGGGACGTGTACGCGTACGCCTGCCAGGGCGCGAGCTTCTCGGCCGGGATCAACCCCTACGAGCAGGGCGTCTCAGCGCTGCCCTGCCCCTGGCTGGACACCATCTCCTACATCTGGCGGGACACCCCGGCGCCGTACGGTCCGCTGTTCGTGCTGCTCGCCGGCGCGGTGGTGGAGGCCACCGGCTCGCTGCTCGCCGCCGTCGCGCTGTTCCGGGTGCTCGCCGTCGCCGGGGTGGCGCTCACCGCGTGGGCGCTGCCGGTGCTGGCCCGCCGCTGCGGGGTGCCGCCGCGCCGCGCGCTCTGGCTGGCGCTGGCGAGCCCGCTGGTGCCGGTGCACCTGGTGTCCGGCGCGCACAACGACGCGCTGATGATCGGCCTGCTCGTGGCCGGGCTGGCCGTGGTGGCCGCCCGGCCGGGCCGGCCCGGACCGCTGCTCGCCGGTGGGGCGCTGCTCGGACTGGCCGCCGCCGTCAAGATCACTGCGCTGGTCGTGATGCCGTTCGCCGCGCTGGCCGCGATCGTCGGGGCGTACCGGATCAGGACGCTGGTGCGCGACGGCGGGTGGGTGGTCGGCGGCACGCTCGCCGCGCTCGCCGCCGTGACCCTCGTCTCCGGCCTGGGGCTGGGGTTCGTCGGCGGGCTGGAACAGGGCGGGCTGGTGGTGGCCTGGACGTCGCCGCCGACGGCGGTGGGGCAGACCGTCGGCTACCTGCTCGCGCCGTTCGGCGTGCACGTCGACGCGCTGCCGGTGACCCGGGCGATCGGCATGGTGGTGCTGGTCGCCGTGCTGATCTGGCTCTGGTTCCGGTCGTTCCGTCGCGGTGAGCCGTTCTGGCACGCCGGGCTGGCGCTCACCGCCACCGTCGCGCTCTCCCCGCTGTTCCACCCCTGGTACTGGCTGTGGCCGCTGGCCGTGCTCGCCGCCACCGCGCACCGCACGCTCTGGTTCTCGATCGTCACAGTGGTGTCGTCGTTCCTGGTGCTGGCCGACGGCACCGGTTTACCCCGGTACACCAAGATGCCCGGTGCGCCGCTGATGACCCTGTTCGTGATCGGGGTGGTCGTGTGGTTGGTACGGTCGGCTCGCAAGGGTCGGCAGCCGGTTCCCGTGGACTGAGGAGTGTGCCGGTGAGCGAGCCCGACGGACCCGTCCGGCCGATCGCCGCCGGTCTCGCCCGCTACGCCGGCCTCGCCGGGGCCGTGCTGCTCACCGTCGCCGGGTGGCTCGGCGGCGCGCTGCCCGGCACGCCCCCGCGCGGCACGCTCGCCGCGATCTGGGCCGCACCGAACGGGCCGGTGACGCTCGGCTGCTGGCTGGCCGGGACGCTGCTGCTGGTGGGCGCCTGGTGGTCGCTGCGGTGGGGCGCCCCGTCCGGCCGGTGGGCGTACCTGACCGCCGGGCTCTGGTCGCTGCCGCTGCTCGCCGCGCCGCCGATCGGCAGCCGCGACGTCTACTCGTACGCCTGCCAGGGCTGGACGTGGACGCAGGGGCTCAGCCCGTACCGGGTGGGGGTCGCGGCGGCCGGCTGCCCGTGGACCGGCTCGGTGTCGCCGATCTGGCGGGACACTCCGGCACCGTACGGGCCGTTCTTCGTGCTGCTGGCCGGGCTCGCGGTCCTCGCCGGTGGCGGCCTGATCGGGACGATCGTGGCGCTGCGGCTGGTCGCGGTGGCCGGTGTGCTGCTGACCGCGCTCTGCCTGCCCGGCCTGGCCCGCGCCGCCGGTGTGCCCACCCGCCGCGCCGCCTGGCTGGTGCTCGCGTGCCCGCTCGTCGGGATCCACCTGGTGGCCGGCGCGCACAACGACGCGCTCGCGCTCGGGCTGCTCCTGCTGGGCCTGCTGGTGCTGGTCCGCCTGCCGGGCAAGCCGCGCGCGCTGCTGGTGGCCGGGGTGCTGCTCGGCCTGGCCGTGGCGGTGAAGGCGGTCGCGGTGGTGGCGCTGCCGTTCGCGGCGCTGGCCGCCGTGCTCGGCCGCTACACCTGGCGGGCGCTGCTGCGCGACGGCGGGCAACTGGCCGCGTCGGTGCTCGGCACGCTGCTCGTCGTCTCGCTCGCCACCGGCCTCGGGCTGGGCTGGGTGGGAGGGCTCGGCCACAGCGGCGACTCGCAGCAGTGGACCTCCCCGCCCACAGCCGTCGGCTTCGTCATCGACTACGGCGGTGAGCTGGCCGGCCTACGACCGCAGGCGGTGCCGGTGACCCGGGGGGTCGCGCTGGTGCTGCTCGCCGGGACGCTCGTCGCCCTGTGGTGGCAGGCGTGGACGGCGCTGCGCCGCCTCAACGACACCCGGCAGCGGGTGGCCCGCCTGACGCTGGCCCGCCCCCGGGTGGCACTGCTCGGCGCGGGGCTGGCGCTCGCCGCCACGGTGCTGCTCGCCCCGGTCTTCCACCCCTGGTACGCGATCTGGCCGCTGACAGTGCTCGCGGTCGCGGCGGTGCCGCTGGCCCGGCAGGTCTGGTTCGTGGCGCCCTGCGCGGTCGCGTCGGCGCTCACCCTGCCGGACGGATCCAACCTGGCCCGGTTCAGCAAGGCACCGGGCGCGGTGCTGATGACGGTGCTGGTGGTGGTCGTGGCGGTCGTGTGGACGTTCCCACGCGGTTCTAGGAGATGAAGGCAGGCCAGCGGTGCCTGCGCCACTCGTCCCAGGTGGCGAACCCGGCCGGTGGATCGTCGACAGGTTCACTGCCGTCCAGTTCCCCCGGCGTCGGGATGCTCATGACGGCAGCCCACGTGGCGAGTTCCTCGTCGGACATGTGCCAGGTCGTGTGCGGCTCCTCGGCCTGCCGCCGGTCAAGCCGTTGCCGCTGCTCGGCCGGTGTGAGCTGGAAGTAGCGCATCGTCACCGACGCTCCGAGGTCGGCTGCTGCCTGTCGTAGAGCCGAGCGCTCATCTCGGCCCCAGAGGCCGAAGTCGATGACGACGTTGACGCCGAGTTCGAGCGCCCGCAGCGCGATCTCGATGAGCCGTCCCTCGATGACGTCCGAAGCCGACGGCGGGTTCGCCAGCCCGTAGAGGGCCTTCACCCACTCGTCCTTCGTCAGACGAAGGGCCTTCTCCTCGACCTCTATGCGCCGCGCCTCCGTGGTCTTCCCGGTGCCCGGCAGTCCTACGGTCAGGAACAGCGTCGGTCGTGTCGTCATCACTACCCCTACGAGCGGTCGCCTCATCATCGCTGACATCCGGCCATGCCACGATCAGCACGCGACCGTCACGCTCGACACGAAACGGCGGCCACGCCGGCTGTGAGCCGGCATGACCGCCGTCCGTCAGGTCGGACCCGATTGGTGCGGGTCGGCGCCTTGATCTACCTCAGCAGTCGAAGTACATCGCGAACTCGTGCGGGGTCGGGCGCAGACGCACCGGGTCGACCTCGTTGGCCCGCTTCCAGTCGACCCAGGTCGAGATCAGGTCCGGCGTGAACACGCCGCCGTCGAGCAGGTAGTCGTGGTCGGCCTCGAGCGCGTTGAGCACCTCCGGCAGCGAACCCGGAACCTGCTTGACGTCGCCCCACTCCTCCGGCGGCAGGTCGTACAGATCCTTGTCGATCGGCGCCGGCGGCTCGATCTTGTTCTTGATGCCGTCCAGACCGGCCATCATCATCGCCGAGAACGCCAGGTACGGGTTGCTCGACGGGTCCGGCACCCGGAACTCGACGCGCTTGGCCTTCGGGTTGCTGCCGGTCACCGGGATGCGGGTGCAGGCGGAGCGGTTGCGCTGCGAGTAGACCAGGTTCACCGGCGCCTCGAAGCCCGGCACCAGACGACGGTACGAGTTCACCGTCGGGTTGGTGAAGGCGAGCAGCGACGGGGCGTGGTGAAGCAGGCCACCGATGTACCAGCGGGCGGTGTCGGACAGCCCGGCGTAGCCGGTCTCGTCGTAGAACAGCGGCTCGCCGCCGCGCCACAGGCTCTGGTGGGTGTGCATGCCGGAACCGTTGTCACCGAACAGCGGCTTCGGCATGAACGTCGCGGTCTTGCCAGCGGCCCAGGTCTCGTTCTTGACGATGTACTTGAACAGCTGGAGCTGGTCGGCGGCGTGCAGCAGGGTGGAGAACTTGTAGTTGATCTCCGACTGGCCGGCGGTGCCCACCTCGTGGTGCGACCGCTCGACGGTGAAGCCGCCGTCGACGAGGCGCCGCACGATCCGGTCACGCAGGTCGGCGTAGTGGTCCACCGGGGGCACGGGGAAGTAGCCGCCCTTGTAGGCGGTCTTGTAGCCGCGGTTGCCGCCCTCCTCGATCCGGCCGCTGTTCCAGGCGCCCTCGATCGAGTCGATGTAGTAGAACGACTGGTGCGCCGAGGTCTCGTGGCGGATCGAGTCGAAGATGTAGAACTCCGCCTCCGCGCCGAAGTACGCGGTGTCGGCGATCCCGCTCGCGGCGAGGTACGCCTCGGCCTTCTTCGCCACGTTGCGCGGGTCGCGGGAGTATGCCTCGCGGGTGAACGGGTCGTGGATGAAGAAGTTGAGCGCGAGCGTCTTCTGGGCCCGGAACGGGTCGATGAAGGCGGTGGCGACGTCCGGCAGAAGCAGCATGTCGGACTCGTGGATGGCCTGGAAGCCGCGGATCGAGGATCCGTCGAAGGCGAGGCCGTCGCTGAAGACGCTGTCGTCGAACGACTCGACCGGCAGGTTGAAGTGCTGCATCACGCCGGGCAGGTCACAGAAACGTACGTCGACGAACTTCACGTCCTCGTTGGCGAGGTATCGCAGGAGTTCCTCGGAATTGGCGAACACACGTCCTCCTGGCAGGCGTCGTTGATCCTGGCCACGTCCCGTGGCCGGACCGCCCGGGGACATGGCCCGTACCGCCACCGTACGACGGCGCGCCGTGCCCGGCTCGTCAACAGCCCATCCGGGTTTCCTTCGCCACAGGCCGGGTAGTCGCCGTACCCGGCGGACCGCCCGGGAGACGACGTGGCGGGAGGTTGGCATGGTGGGTGCTCCTCGACCGACCGGCGGACGCTGAGATGTGCGGGATCAGCGGTGAGGCCAGATTCGACGGGGCCACCCCCGACGCCGCCGCGGTGACCCGGATGACCGCCGCCATGCGCTCACGCGGCCCGGACGGCGAGGGCGCGTGGAGTGACGGCTGGATCACCCTCGGGCACCGCCGGCTGACAGTGATCGACCTGTCCGAGGCCGGCGCCCAGCCGATGGTGCGCGACGACCTCGGCCTGGCCCTGGTCTTCAACGGCTGCGTCTACAACTACCCGGAGCTGCGGGACGAGCTGCGCGCGGCCGGGCACACCTTCCACAGCACCAGCGACACCGAGGTGATCCTGGTGGCGTACGCGCAGTGGGGGGAGCGGTTCGTCGACCACCTGGTCGGCATGTTCGCGGTGGCGCTGGTGGACCGGCGGCGGCGATGCCTCGTGCTGGCCCGCGACCGGCTCGGCATCAAGCCGCTCTACCTCGCCGAGTCCCCCGGCCGGCTCCGGTTCGCCTCCACGCTGCCGGCGCTGCTGGCCGGCGGTGACGTCGACACCGGCATCGACCCGGTCGCGCTGCACCACTACCTGTCCTGGCACTCGATCGTGCCGGCGCCCCGCACGATCCTGCGCGGGATACGCAAGCTGCCCCCGGCCACCGTCCGGGTGGTCGAGGCCGACGGGCGCAGCCGCGAGCGCGTCTACTGGCGGCCCGGGTACCGGCGCGACCCGGCCCACGAGGGCATGGACGCCGCCGACTGGCGGGCCGCCGTCGGCGACGCGCTGCGCACCGCCGTACGCCGCCGGCTGGTCGCGGACGTGCCGGTCGGGGTGCTGCTCTCCGGCGGCCTGGACTCCAGCATGATCGTGGCGCTGCTGGACGGCGCCGGACAGCACCACCTCCAGACGTTCAGCATCGGCTTCGACAGCCGCGGCGACGAGACCGGCGACGAGTTCCACTACTCCGACCTGGTGGCCCGCACGTTCGGCACCGACCACCACCGCATCCGGCTCGCCGACGGCGACCTCGGCCCGGCCGTACGCGCCACCGTGGCGGCCATGACCGAACCGATGGGCAGCCACGACGTGGTGGCGTTCCATCTGCTCTCCGAGCAGGTGGCCCGGCACGTGAAGGTGGCGCAGTCCGGCCAGGGCGCCGACGAGGTGTTCGCCGGCTACGGCTACCACCACCGGCTGGCCGAGGCGGCCCGCGAGGACGCGACGGCCGAGTTCACCGCCGCGTTCTTCGACCGCGACCACGCCGAGCTGACCGAGGTGGTCGAACCGGCGTACGCCTGCGACGGTGACGCCAGCGGCGAACTGGTCGCCGCCGACCTGGCCGCGCCCGGCGCGCAGACCGCGGTGGACGCCGTGCTGCGCCTGGACACCCACCTGATGCTGCCCGACGACCCGGTCAAGCGGGTGGACAGCATGAGCATGGCGTGGGGGCTGGAGGTGCGTACGCCCTTCCTCGACCAGGACCTGGTCACGCTCGCCGCGGCGTGCCCGCCTGAGCACAAGCTGGCCCGGGGCGGCAAGGGCGTGCTCAAGGAGGTTGCCCGCGAGGTGCTGCCGGCCGAGGTCATCGACCGGCCCAAGGGCTACTTCCCGGTGCCGGCGCTGCGCAACGTCGACGGTCCCGTGCGAGAGTTGGTGGTCGAGGCGCTGGGTGCGCCCGAGGCGCGCCGGCGCGGGCTGTTCCGCCGGGCGTACGTCGACGAGCTGCTGGCCGAGCCGGACCGGGCCCAGGCCGCCGCCGGCAGCAACAAGCTGTGGCAACTGGGCCTGCTGGAGCTGTGGTTGCAGACGCACGGCGTGAGCTGAGCGGGGCGGGAGGAGCACGGTGAAGTTCGTCATCGAGAGCGCCGCCGACGGCAGTGTGGGGTTCACCGTCGTCGGCGGCGACGGTCAGCTGCTCGCCACCGGGGCGCCCTGCCCGGACAAGGGCTCTGCGCTCGCCGTGGTGGGGGAGCTCATGCACGGTCTGGGCGACGCCTGCGTCGAGGACCGCACCGAGGCCGGCGCCGGGCCGGTGGCCGGCACCCGCACCGAGATCGGCGACGACATGTCGGACATCGGCCGCTCCGGCATCCCGCCCGTCTGACCGCGACACGTCCCGAGGTTCCGCCGGCCCGGCCGCGACACGTCCCGCCCGCCCGGCCGGTGGGCCGGGCGGGACGGTGTACTCACTGCTCGTCGTCGAGCACGTCCGTGTGGCCGTCGCGGGTGACCGTGGGCGGCAGGTGCTCGTCCGGCTGGGGCGCCTCGGCGAGCGTGTGGTGCGGGTCGCCGTCGGGCGAGAACAGCACCCGATCGGTCTTGCGGGTCTTCTCCTGCTCCTCCTCCGGCTCCGTCACCGCGTTCTCCCTCCGCTCACCGGCGCCTCCGGCAGGCCGCCCCTCGTCCCACGCTAAGCGCCGGACGGGCGGCGGGAGCGGGTTTCCGCGCGACGGCCCCGGGCCGGCCCCGGCACGCGCGACGGACGGGGGAGCGCACGGACCGGTCCGACTCTCATCATCGGCGGAGCGCCGCGGCGGGACAACGTGCACGCTGCCCACCCCGCACACCCGCGGATACGCTGCCAGCCGCAGGCACCAGCGACGGAGGGGCAGCCGTGGCGCTGACGATGACCGTCGACGGCCGCCCGGCCGCCGGCGCCGGAACCTTCGACGTCGTCGACCCGGCCACCGGCGCGGTGTTCGCCACCGCCCCGGCCTGCCCGCCCGAACTGCTCGACCGGGCGATGGCCGCGGCGGCCGCCGCGTACCCGCAGTGGGCTCACGACGACGAGGCGCGGCGCGGCACGCTGCGCGCCGCGGCCCGGGCGGTCCTCGGCGCCGTCGCCGACCTCGCCGCGCTGGTCACCGCCGAGCAGGGCAAGCCGCTGGCCGAGGCGACCACCGAGGTACGCGCCGCCGCCGCGTGGCTGCACTACTTCGCGGGCATCGAGACCGGACCACAGACGATCGGCGGTCGACGCGACACCGCGATCGTCACCGCGCGGCCCCTCGGCGTCGTCGCCGCTGTCACGCCGTGGAACTACCCGCTCGCGCTCGCCGCCTGGAAGATCGCTCCGGCGTTGCGGGCGGGCAACACCGTGGTGCTGAAGCCCTCCCCGCACACCCCGCTCGCCACGCTCGCCCTCGGCGAACTGCTGCGTGACCTGCTGCCACCCGGCGTGCTCAACGTGGTGACCGGGCCGGATCCGCTCGGGGCGTGGCTGTGCGCCCACCCCGTACCCAGGAAGATCACCTTCACCGGGTCGACAGCTACCGGCCGACGGGTAGCGGCGGAGGCCGCCGCCCGGCTCAGGCGGGTCACGCTCGAACTCGGCGGCAACGACGCCGCGGTGGTGCTCGACGACGCCGACCCGGCGCGGATCGCCGACGACCTGTTCTGGGCGGCCTTCGCCAACAGCGGCCAGATGTGCATGGCGGTCAAACGGGTGTACGTGGCCCGGCCGGTGCACGACGCGCTCGTCGAGGCGCTCGCCGACCGCGCCGCCGCCGTCCGGATGGGCCCCGGCGCCGACGCCGGTGTCCGGCTCGGCCCGGTGACCACCAGGGCCCAGCGGGAGTACGTGGCAGGGCTCGTCCGCGCGGCCGTCGCCGGCGGCGCGACGGTCGCCGCCGGTGGTCGAGCCGTCGACGGGCCCGGTCACTTCCATCCGCCCACCGTCCTGTCCGGGGTGTCCGACACCGACCGGGTCGTCACCGAGGAGCAGTTCGGGCCGGTGCTGCCGGTGCTGGCGTTCGACGACGTCGAGGAGGCGCTCACCCGGGCCGACGCGACACCGTTCGGCCTGACCGCCTCGGTCTGGTCGGCGGACCCGGACCGGGCCGCCGCGGTGGCCGCCCGCCTGGACGTGGGCCAGGTGTCGGTGAACGCGCACGCCGCCGGGGTCCGGCCGGACCTGCCGTTCGGCGGGCGGAAGGACAGCGGTCCCGGGGTCGAGAACGGACACTGGGGGCTGGCCGGGTACACCCAGCCGCACGTCCTGGTCCGGCCGCCCTCGGAGGACCAGCCCTAGTCGAGCAGGTCCGGCTCGGCGTGCACGACGTCCTCGTACATCGGCCGGAAGTTCAACCGGCCCAGCCCCGGCGTGCCGATGGTGGCCCGGGTGAGACGTGCCTCGGCGGGCGCGATCGGCACCGGCGTGCCGGCCGCCTCCGCCGCGAGCTGGATCCGGCAGCAGCGGTCCATGCTGAAGAACCACCAGGCCGCCTCGTCCACGCTGCCGCCCACGGTCAGCAGGCCGTGGTTGCGCAGGATGACCGCCTTGCCCGGGCCGAGCGCCTCGGCGATCCGGTCCGCCTCGTCGCGGTCGAGGACCACCCCGGAGTAGCCGTCGTGCAGGCCGTGGTCCTCGTAGAACGCGCACGCGTCCTGGGTCAGCGGGTCGAGCAGCCGGCCCAGCGTGGCGAACGCGCGCCCGTACACGCTGTGGCTGTGCGCGGCCGCCACGACGTCCGGGCGGACCGCGTGGATGCGGCTGTGGATGGCGTAGCCGGCCGGGTTGATCGTGCCCTCGCCGTCCACGACGGTGCCGTCGGAGTCCACAAGCAGCAGGTCGCTCACCCGCAGCCGGCCGAACGACCGGCCGAACGGGTTGATCCAGAACCGGTGCGGCTCGCCCGGGTCGCGGACGGTGAGGTGACCGCCGGCGCCCTCGTCGAAGCCGTACCTGTGGAACAGCCGCAACGCCGCCGCGAGCCGCTGCTTGCGGCGCAGCCGCTCCTCCGCGACGCTCCGGGTGCCCATCACGCCGTCCCGAGCAGCGCGGCGACGACCTCGTCGTCGAACTCGGCCAGCCGTCCCGCGTCCGGGCCGCGGCTGATCGCATACCCGTGCAGGATGCGGGCGTGGGCGACAGGCACGCGCTCGCCGTCACGCCGCACGGCGAAGCGGACGTCGGCGTCGAACATGGTCCCGCGCAGCACGTCGGTGACGGTGAACGTGGTCTCGATCTCCTCCTCCATCCGCGCGGCGGCGAGGACGCGCACGGACGCGCGGGACACGACCGGGATCCAGCCGCGCACGTCGAGCATCCGGCCGACGGATATGCCGCGTGCCGCCAGGAACCGGTCCACCACCTCCTCGACCGCGCGCACGTAGCCGGAGTGCTGCACCGGCTGCGAGTACTGGCAGTAGAAGTACGGTGCCCGCCACCGCCACTCGAACGGCGTACCGGCCGCGTCGGCGGCGGGTGCGGGATCGTCCGCCCGGACCTCGACAACGACCGGCACGTCACCGGGGACCGCGACGTCGACGGCCGGGCCGGTCCGGACCAGGGCCGCGCGGACCCGGCCGCGCAGCACCGGCACGCCGCGCGCGGTCAGCCGCACCGCGAACTCGCCGCCGCCGCGGTGCCGCGCCTCGGCGGTCACCTCGTCGTCCACGTCGAGCACCGCCGGCAACTGCACCGAGGCGTCGGCGATCACCAGGCCGAGGCCGTGCTCGTGGTACAACCGCGACGGCCCGGCGCCGCGCTCGCGGAACCAGGCGAGCACCGCCTCCTCGGCCAGGTACATGAAGTGTTTGAACCCCACCCAGGTACGGATGTTGGCGCCCTCGAAGCGGGGGCGCAGCGCCACGGTGGTGGTCTCGTCCGGCAGGACCGCTGTCACCGGGTCTCCTCTCGACTGTCGGATCGGGGTGCGGGCCCGGGTTCCGGCGCGGCGCGTACCGTGACCGCGCGGAACCCGTCCTCGTCGTCGCCGCAGCGGATCTCCACGACCGCCGGTCCGCCGGGCGCGCGCAGGGCGTCCGCCGCCAGCGCGACCGGGACCAGGCCGTCGGCGCCGTAGTGGCCGCCCTCGCCGCCGGTGCCGTGGCCGTCCGGCGGGTCACCCGGCACCGTCCGCACCGGACCGACCACCAGGTGCGGCGCGGGCACCCGGCCGAGCGGCTCCAGCACCAGGCAGGCGGCGCCGGCACGCAGCGGACCCGGGCGGCCCGGGCGGGTCGCGTGCAGCGCGACGGCGGTGTCGTCGTCCGGCTCGGCGCCGACCACCACCACCCGGTCGGCCCGGCCCGCCGCCAGCAGCCGCAGCCCGGCGGCGAGCGCGTCCAGGCCGGAGGTGGCGCCGGAGCAGCACATCAGGTTCGGGCCGCCGAAGCCGAACCAGATCGCCACCGAGCTGGCCACCACGTTGGGGGAGGCGTTCGGCGCTGACAGCGGGGACACGGCCCGCCAGCCGTCGGCGCGGGCGGTGGTGACGATCCCGGCGACGGTGCCGACGTTGCCCAGGTTGCTGCTGGCCACCACCGCCGTGCGCGGGTCGACCCGATCCGGCGGGGTGCCGTCGCCGTCGGCCCGGCCGAGCGCCCGGTGCACCGAGCACAGGGCCAGCCGGGTCGCCGTCTCCTTGTACAGCAGTCCCTTGCGCCCGAGGACGGTCCGGGCCCGCTCCGCGGGCGGCGCGTCCGGCCCGGGCAGGTACGCGTACCAGGCGGTGAGTGCCGCCGCCGGTCCGGAGGCGGTCACCGGGCGGCCTCGACGAGCGTCACCGCGTTGACCCCGCCGAAGCCGAACGCGTTCACCTGCGCCAGCGTCGCCCGAGTCCGGGCCGGACGGTCGCGGACCAGGTCGAGGCCCTCGGCCTCGGGCAGCGGCGTGCGCAACCCGGCGATCGGCGGCACCACCCCGGCGCGCAGGCAGCGGACGGCGACGTCGAGACCGTGCAGCGCGGCGGTGCCGGAGGTGTGCCCGATCGCGCCCTTGATGCCGGTGACGGTGGTGGGGCCGCCCAGCGCCACGAGCGCCGCCGCCTCCGTCGGGTCGTTGAGCGCCGTGCCCGTGCCGTGCGCCACCACCAGGCCCGCGTCGGCCGGCTCCCGGGCACCCCGGGCGTACGCGTCGTCCATCGCCCGGCGCACACCCTCGGCCGACGGCGCGGTCTCGTGGTACGCGTCGCAGGACAGTCCGGTGGCGACCACCCGGGCCAGCACTCGTGGCGCCAGCCCGGCCCGGGTCACCACGAGCGCGGCGGCCCCCTCGCCCAGCAGCACGCCGGCCCGGTCCCGGTCGAAGGGGCGTACCCGGTCGGCGGGCTCGTCGGCGACCCGGCCGATCATCGCGAGCATCGACTCGGTCATCGCGTCGGTGGCCGCGACGACGACGGCGTCGGCCTCACCGAGTTCGATCATGTCCTGTGCGAGGGCGAGGACGTGGCCGCCCGCGCTGCACGCGTTCGCGACGGTGACCGCGCCGGGCACGCCGGCGTCCGCGACGGCGGACCGGAAGTGCAGCCCTCCCGCGCGGAACGGCGCCCGGTCGGCCACCGCCCGCTCGACCGCGCGCAGCTCGCGCAGCCCGCTGCCGACCAGCGCCGCGACGCGGTGCCGGGCCGGGTCGAGCGCCGCGTCGGCGAGCGCCCGCCGGACGCAGTCGCGCAGCCAGCCGGCGGCGGGCCACATCTCGCCGCCGGAGCCGTCCGGGATCGGGTAGCCGTGGCGCACGTGTACGGCGGCCGGGTCGTAGCCGGACAGCGGCGCCACCCCGCAGCGGCCGCCGAGCAGCGCGGCGAACGTGGCGTCACCGTCGCCGAAGCAGGTCCGCACCGCGCTCGCCGCGATCTCCACCGGCATCGCGGCCTACCCCAGCTCCGCGAGCGCGGCACCGGGCCGGACGGCGGCGATCAGCTCACCGATCACCGCCGTGGTCCGCCCGCCGACCGTGACGGTGCCCGACGCGACTGCGGCGCCGTCCACGACCTTGTCCAGCCGTACGTCGTGGCGCAGCACGTCCCCCGGGTACGCGGCGCCGGACAGCCGCAGCTCGCGCACGCCGACGAACAACGGCAGCAGCCCGCTGCCCGGCCCCGGCACGCCGGCGCCCGCCCGCAGGAACCAGGCGAGCGCGGCGGCCTGGCCGAACGACTCCAGCAGCAGCGCCACCGGATACGCGTACGCCTCGGGAGGCGTCGTCTCGTCCAGGCCCGCGTAGCACCACTCGGCGGCGGTGACCGCCTTCTCGGCCACGATCCCGTCCGGCCGGACCTCCACCACCCGGTCCACGAGCAGCAGCGGGAACCGTTGCGGCAGCAGCCCGCGGATCGCCTCCTGCCCGACCGGCGCGCTCACCGGTACCGTCCGGCGTCGAACTGCGCCTCCAGGCGGGCGCACTGCTCCCCGTCGCCCCGGTGGCAGCGGGCGCGGGCCGTGAGCGGCCCGGTCGCCGGGTCACCCGTCACCTCGACCCGCATGGTGAACTCGCCCGGCGCCAGCACGGGCGCGGTGAACCGGGCCGAGCGCAGCACGGTCAGGCGCGCGCCGTCCACTCCGGCGCAGACGGCGCGCAGCAGCGTGTCGACAAGGAACACCCCGGGCAGGATCGGCCGGCCGGGGAAGTGACCGGACAGGTACGGGCCGTCCGGCTCGACGACGGTGCGGGTGCGGATGCGCACCCCGTGACCGGAGCGTTCGATCTCGATGCTGTCGAACGGGCTCAGTGGGGGCGGGTACACGCCGGGGCCTCCTGTCGGTCGGTGGCGCCGCACGCGCGCAGCCGCGCGAGCTCCGCCCGGTCGACGCCGGCCTCGGTGAGCAGCGCCTCGGTGTCCGCGCCGACGGCCGGCGCGCCGTGCCGCACCCGGGTCGGTGTCCGGGAGAACTTGGCGGCCGGGCCGGTCAGCGGGCCCGTGGTGCCGTTGCACAGCGGGACGGTCTGCACCATGTCGCGTTCCCGGACGTGCGGGTCGGCGGCGGCGTCGGCGAAGTCGCGTACCGGCTCGGCCGGGATGCCCGCGGCGGCGAGCCCGGCCGCCGCCTCGGCGACGGTCCGCGCCTCGCACCACGCACCGACCAGCGCGTTGACCTCGTCGCGGCGGGCACGGCGCTCCTCGTTCGTGGCGAAGCCCGGGGCCCGGGCCAGCTCCGGCCGGTCCATCGCCGCGGCGAGCGAGCGCCAGTGCTTGTCGAGCGCGACCGCCAGGTAGAGCCAGCCGTCCCGGCAGCGGTACGTGCCGGCCGGTACGACGAAGTCGGCCTGGTCGCCCCAGCGGCGCAGCGGCACGCCGGTCGCGCCGAGCGTCAGGTAGCCGCCGCTGTTGGCGAGCAACGCGTCCAGCAGTGACACGTCGACGTGCTGGCCCTCGCCGGTGCGGTCGCGGTGGCGCAGCGCGGCCAGCGCGCCGATCGCGCCGTGCAGCCCGGCCAGGTCGTCGGCGAGGAAGGACGGCGCCTTCATCGGTGTGCCGTCCGGCTCGCCGTTGAGGCCCATCCAGCCCGCCGCGGCCTGCGCGATCGGGTCGAAGCCGGCGTCGGTGGCGCGCGGGCCGTACTGGCCCCAGCCGGAGATGGAGACGAAGACGATGTCGGGATTGACGCGCCGGCACTGCGCGTAGCCGACGCCCCATCCGTCGAGCGTGCCCGGCCGGTAGTTCTCCACCACCACGTCAGCGGTGACCACCAGCCGCAGGAACGCCTCCCGGGCCGGTTCCCGGCGCAGGTCCAGCGACACGCTGCGCTTGTTGCGGTGCACCGTCTCCCGGAACCAGGACAGGCCGGTGCCGGGGATGTCCGGCGGCATCCGGCCCTCCCGGTTGCCGGGCATCTCGATCCGGATCACCTCGCAGCCCAGGTCGGCCAGGACCGCGCCGGTCATCGGCCCGGCCCACACCTTGCTGACCTCCAGCACGCGTACGCCGTGCAGCGGCCCGTCCACGTCGTGACGTGCCTCGCGGTAGAAACCGGCCTTGTCCATCTCACCGCCAGCTGTCTGGTATCTGCGATCGTTGTGCCGAGCTGCGGTGTAGCGCCTGCCGCCGTACCTTCCCGGAGTCCTCGCGGGGCAGCGCGGTGGACAGCTCGTAGGAGCGCGGCACCTTGAACCCGGCCAGTTCGCGGCGGCAGTGCCGGTCCAGCGCGGAAGTCAGGTCGTCGGTGAGCGCGTGGGTGTCCACCTCGACCACGGCCCGGACCTGCTGCCCGAACTCCTCGTCCGGCACGCCGAAGACGACCGCGTCGCGGACCGCGGGGTGGCGCAGCAGGACGGCCTCGACCTCGGCCGGGTACACGTTCACCCCGCCGGACAGGATCATGTCGTCGGCGCGGCCGGTCAGGTAGAGGTAGCCGGCGGCGTCCAGGTAGCCGCGGTCGCCGTAGGTGAAGCTGCCGTCGGGGCGGTGCGCGGCCCGGGTCTTCTCCGGTGCGTCGCGATACTCGAAGCCGTCCGGGCGGCGCAGGTAGACCCGGCCCTCGTGCCCGGCCGGCAGCGGCATGTCGTCGGCGCCGACCACCACGATCTCGGTACGCGGCAGCGGGCGGCCGACGCTGCCCGGGTGTGCCAGCCAGTCGTCGGCGTGGATGATCGTGGCGATGCCCGCCTCGGTGGCCGCGTAGTACTCGCTGAGCACCGGGCCCCACCAGGCGATCATCTGCCGCTTCACGTCGACCGGGCAGGGTGCCGCCCCGTGCCAGACGCGCCGCAGCGTGGCGCCGCCGAACGCGGCCCGTACCGCGGGGTCCAGCCGCAGCAGCCGCACGAACTGGGTCGGCACCAGGTGCGTCATGGTGACGCCCTCGTCGTCGATCAGCCGCAGCGTCGCGGCCGGGTCGAACCGGGGCCGGGTGACCAGCCGGAACCCGCGGATCAGCGGCAGCAGCGAGAAGAACAACTGGCCGGAGTGGTACCAGGGTCCGCACAGCAGGTTCACCCCGTCCGCCGGCATGCCCAGCACCGTGCACAGCCGGTTCAGGCGTCCGCGCAGCCGGGGGAGTGGCTCGCCCTGGCGGAACAGCCGGCTGACCACGGCCTTCGGCGCGCCGGTGGTGCCGGAGGTGTAGAGGCCGGTGGCGCCGCTGCCCGCCTCCGCCGGCTCGGCGGCGTCGGCGTGCGCGAGCAGCGGCTCGGCGGCGGCGAACCCGTCCACCGGCTCGTCGCCGAGTACGACGCGCAGTCCGGGGCGGCGGTCGTTGCGCTGCCACGCGTCCCGGGCCGCCGGGAGGCGCTCGGTGTCGGTGATCAGCGCCCGGCAGCCGGAGTCGGACAGCAGATACGCGACCTCGGCGCCGGTGAGGTGCCAGTTCATCGGCACGATCACCAGACCGGCGTGCAGACAGGCGAGCAGCAGCTCGAACACCTCGTGCCGGTTGCCGGCGAGTACGCCGACCCGGTCGCCCGGGCGCAGCCCTTCCCGGTGCAGCAGGTCGCACCAGCGGTTCACCCGCTGGTCGAGGGCCCGCCAGCTCAGCGCGGCGTAGCCGTCGTCGAGCGCGACCGCGTCCGGCGCGGCGGCCACCATCGGGTGCAGCAGCTGCGCCATCGCGGATCCTCCTCGCCCGGGGCGGTGCCACCCGGCCCGTCGGTGACCCCAGCAACGTAGGTTTCGGCCGCCTCCTTTGTCGACTCTCGTATGTGCGGAGTCGTAACGTGTGCCCGGCCCGGTGAAGGGACGATCGGATGACACTGCATCTGCACTGGTTCCTGCCGTCGCACAGCGACGGGCGGGACATCGGCTGGCGTCCGCGGGGTGCCGGCGCGCGGCGCACGGTACGCCGGGAGCCCGACCTCGCCTACCTCGCCCAGGTCGCGCTCGCCGCGGAGCGGCTCGGCTTCGAGGGCATGCTGATCCCGGTCGGGATGTTCTGCGAGGACCCCTGGCTGGTCTCGGCCGCGCTGGCCGGGCGCACCGAGCGGATCCGGTTCATGATCGCGCTGCGGCCCGGGCTGATGTCGCCGACCCTGGTGGCGCAGATGGTGGCCACGTTCCAGCGCCTGTCCGGGGACCGGCTCATGCTCAACGTGGTGGTCGGCGGCGACCCGGACGAGCAGCGCCGCTACGGCGACTGGCTGGACCACGACCGGCGCTACGAGCGCGCCGACGAGTTCCTCACCATCCTGCGCGGGGCGTGGACCGGCGAACCGGTGGACTTCGAGGGGGCGCACCACCGGGTCCGGGCCGCTCTGGTGACGCGCCCGCCGCGGACCGCGCCGACGGTGTTCGTGGGCGGCTCGTCGGCCGGCGCGCAGGACACCGCGCTGCGCCACGGCGACGTCTATCTGGCCTGGGGGGAGTCGCCGCCGGAGCTGGGCGCGTTGCTCGGCGAGGTACGCGAACGCGCCGGCGGCAAGCTCTCCTGCGGCACCCGCTTCCACGTGATCACCCGGGACACGCCGGAGCAGGCGTGGGCCGAGGCGGACCGGCTGATCGCCGGGATGGACCCGAAGACGGTGGCCGCCGCCCAGGAGCGGTTCCGGCGCAGCGAGTCCGAGGGACAGCGCCGGATGGCCCGGATGAGCGCCGGCGCCGAGGGCCGGCTGGAGGTGTACCCGAACGTCTGGGCCGGGTACGGCCTGCTCCGGCCGGGCGCCGGGGCGGCCCTGGTCGGCAGCCACGAGCAGGTCGCCGACCGGATCGCCGAGCTGCACGGGCTGGGCGTGGAGCATCTGCTGCTGTCCGGCCAGCCGCACCTGGAGGAGGCGTACTGGTTCGGCGAGGGCGTGCTGCCGTTGCTGCGTGAGCGCGGCATCCTGGCGGAGGCACACGGATGACGGCGGCGGTGAGCCCTGACGCGTCGCCGGAGCTGCTCGCCGACCCGGCCACGTACGTGTCCGGACCGCCGTGGCGGGAGTTCGCCAGGCGGCGGGCTGAGGCGCCGGTGGCCTGGGTACGGGAGCCGGCCCTGCGCCGCCGCTCCGGGCGCGCGGGCGACGGACCGGCGGGCGAGGTGCTGCACCGCGGCGACGGGTACTGGGCGGTCACCCGGTACGAGAGCGTGGTGCGGGCCTCCCGCGACCCGGCGTTGTTCTCCTCGGCCACCCGCGGGCCGTTCCTCGCCGACCCGAAGACCCGGGGCGACCTCCAGCGCACCCGCCAGCTGCTGTCCGGCATGGACCCGCCCGGGCACACCCGCCTGCGCCGGGTGCTGACCGCCGCGTTCACGCCGCGCACGGTCCGGGCGCTGCAGGACTCCATCGACGCGCACGCCGCCCGGATCGTGGCGGCGGCGGCCGGCCGGGGTGAGGTCGACGCGGTACGCGACCTGGCCGCCGAGCTGCCCCTTGTGGTCCTCGCCGACCTGCTCGGCATGCCGCCGCAGGACCGGCACCTGATGTTCTCCTGGAGCAACCACCTGGTCGGCTTCGACGATCCGGAGTTCGGTGGTGGCGACGTCCGGACGTTCAAGCGGGCCATGTCCGACGCGTTCGGGTACGCGGCCGACGCCGCCGCCGCGCGCCGCCGCGACCCGGGCGACGACCTGACGAGCGTGCTGGCGACGGCGGAGGTGGACGGCCGGCCGCTGACCGAGCCGGAGCTGTGCGGCCTGTGGCTGCTGCTCGTGGTGGCCGGCAACGAGACCACCCGTCACCTGGTCTCGGGCGCGCTGGAGCTGGCCGCCGACGACCCGGCCGTCCGCGACGCGCTGGCCGAACCGGACCGGGTGCCGGTGGCGGTGGAGGAGCTGCTGCGCTGGGTCACGCCGATCATGCAGTTCCGCCGGACCGCCACCGCCGACACCGAACTGGACGGCCAGCCGATCCGGGCCGGCGACAAGGTGGTCCTGTACTACGCGTCGGCCAACCGGGACGAGGCGGTGTTCGCCGACGCGGACCGCCTGCGGCTGGACCGGGCCCCGAACCCGCATCTGGCCTTCGGTGTGGGCCCGCACTTCTGCCTGGGCGCGCACCTGGCCCGGGCCGAGGCGGTGGCGCTGCTGCGGGCGCTGCGCCCGCACCTGCCGCATCTTCGCCGCGCCGGCCCGACACAGCGGCTGGCCTCGAACTTCATGAACGGGATCAAGTCGTTGCCGGTGCGCCTGGTCCGGTAGCGGGGGTGTTCAACCGGGGAAGGCGCCCAGTCGAACATGCGCCGGCAGGTGGTCGTACCCCCGGAAGCTCATGTGCCGGCGGCGTACCGGGACGCCGGCCGGCTCGAAGCAAGCCAGGCCGCGGGCGATCCGGTCGAACACCGCCGCCCCCTCCAGCCGGGCGAGCGTGGCGCCGAGGCAGAAGTGCGGGCCGGCGCTGAAGGAGACGTGCGGGTTCGGGGTACGGGCGATGTCCAGCTCGTCCGGGCGGGCGAACCGCCTGCCGTCCCGGTTGGCGGCGGCGAGCAGCAGCACGACCAGCCGGTTGGCGTTGATCCGCCGGCCGGACACCTCGATCGGGGCGCGGGTCAGCCGGGCGGTGGCCTGGATCGGCGCGTCGAAGCGCAGGAACTCCTCGACCGCGCTCGGCACCAGCTCCGGCTCGGCCCGCAGCCGGGCCAGCACGTCCGGGCGGGACAGCAGGGCGGCGCAGCCGGTGGCGATGAGGTTGGTGGTCGTGTCGAAGCCGGCGAAGAACAGGAAGATCACGTTGTCCACCAGCGCCTCGGCGGTGATCGCGCCGCCCGGGTCGGCGGTGGCGAGCAGGCCGGCCAGCGGATCGTCGTCGCGACCCCGGCGCTCGCGCTCGGCCAGCAGCTCCCGCACGTAGGCGCGCAGCCAGGTCACCGCGGCGGCGGTGGCGTCCCGGTCGCCCTCCACCCGGATGCCGGCGCCGAAGGCCCGGGCCAGCGTCATCGCGTACGGGCGCACCAGGTCGCGGTCGGCGACGGGGATGCCGAGCAGCTCGGCGGCGACGGTCACCGGCAGCGGCGCGGCCAGCCCGGTGACCAGGTCGGCGTCCCCGTCCATCGCGGTGAACAGCTCGCCGACCAGTTCGTCGACGCGGCCACGCAGCCCGGCCACGGCCCGGGGCGCGAGCAGCCGGGACATCGCCCGGCGCAGCACGGTGTGCACTGGCGCGTCCCGGTTGAGCACTGTGGCCCGGAAGAAGCCGGTGACCGCGTCGGGCTCGCCCGAGGCCTGGTACACGACGTCGGGGAACTCGTGGCCGACGCGCGGGTCGGCCAGCAGCGCGGTGACGTCGGCGTGCCCGGTGACCGCCCACACGCCGGGACCGGCGGGCACGACCGGCCCGGCCTCCCGCAGTGCCGCGTAGGCGGGGTAGGGGTCGTCCAGTCCGGCGATCGCGGTCGCGTCGTATCGCACTCGCACGACGGGATCGTAGCGCCGGTGGGACGCCTGAAAGCGAGATAGTGCAGCGACGGCGATCACTGACCTGTCGCGATCCCGGCACGTCCGGGGCGTGTGCTCGGCTTCCCCGTCTGATTAGGATTCACGTATCACGGCTCTTGCGAAGCGACGAGAGACGTAAAAGCTAGATACGACATCCCCTGGAGGCGGCGTGACCAAGGGAGCAGCCATGACGGTGGTGGCGGACCTCGACGAGGAGCCGGCGGGTACGACCGAGGGCGGGCCGGTGCAACTGCTGCCGATCGCCTGCCTGCGCGCGGCCGACTCGCCCCGGCTGGCCGGCGAGGACGACCTGCACGCGCAGACACTGGCCGAGACGGACGCGCCACTGCCGCCGATCCTGGTCCACCGCGGCACCATGCGCGTGATCGACGGCATGCACCGGCTGCGCGCCGCGGTCCTGCGCGGCGAGACGCAGATCGCCGCCCGCCTGTTCGACGGCACCGTCGAGGCGGCGTTCGTGCTCGCGGTGCAGGCCAACGTCACCCACGGACTGCCGCTGTCGCTCGCCGACCGCGAGGCGGCGGCCCAGCGGATCCTGCGGTCGCACCCGCACTGGTCCGACCGGGCGGTCGCGACCGCGGCCGGGCTCGCGGCGAAGACCGTGGCGAGCATCCGCCGGCAGGACATCGGGGCCCCCGACGTGCACGCCCGGCTCGGCCGCGACGGCCGGCTGCGCCCGGTCAACAGCGCCGAGGGCCGCCGCATCGCCAGCGAGCTGATCAGCCGCAAACCGGAGGCGTCGCTGCGCGAGATCGCCAAGACCGCCGGCATCTCCCCGGCCACCGCCCGGGACGTACGTGAGCGGATGAAGCGCGGCGACGACCCGCTGCCGCTGCGTCAGCGCGGGGGTGAGCCGCGTCCGGCCCGGGCCGGCCTGAGCCGCCGGCCACCGATGCGGGAGCGCTCGGTCAACCTGCAGAACCTGCGGCACGACCCGTCCGTCCGGTTCACCGAGTCCGGCCGTGCACTGCTGCGCTGGCTCGACAGCCAGGCCACCGGGCCGCAAGGCTACGCGGAGCTGATCGGCACCATCCCGGCGCACTGCACGTACGTGGTCGCCGACATCGCGCGCAGCATCGCCGAGGAGTGGCTCGAGTTCGCGGACCAGCTCCGGCAGCGGGCGAACGAGGCGGCCTGACGTCGCCACCGGTGGGATTGGGGACAAATGGATACGCAGCACGAGCTGACGCTCGACCGGGTCCGCGCCGACATCGGCGCCGCGGTCGGCGACACCGACGCGCTCGACGCCTCGGACGGCGACCTCATCGCCTGCGGCCTCGACTCGCTGAAGGTGATGCGGCTGGCCAGCCGGTGGCGGGCGGCCGGAGTGGACGTCAAGTACGCCGAACTCATGGAACGGCCGACGCTCGCGGGCTGGATGGACCTGCTCACCGCACGCCAGGCGCCCGCACCCGCCACCGCCGCTCCCACCGCCGCTCCCACCGCCGCTCCCGCCGCCGCGGCGGACGACCCCGGAGAGCCGTTCGACCTCGCCCCGATGCAGTACGCCTACTGGGTCGGCCGGCACGAACAGCTCGTGCTGGGCGGCGTCGCCACCCACTTCTACGCCGAGTTCGACGGCGCCGCGATCGACACCGCCCGGCTCGACGCGGCCACCCGGGCGCTCATCGCCCGCCACGACATGCTGCGCGTGACGATCCTCGACGACGGCCGGCAGCGGGTCGCCGACTCCTCGCCGTGGTCCGGCGCCACCGTCCACGACCTGCGCGACCTCGACGGACCGGCGGTCACCGCGCGGCTGGCGGAGATCCGCGACCGCCTCTCGCACCGGCGCTTCGACATCGCCCGGGGCGAGGTCTTCGACCTGGCCGTCTCGGTCCTGCCCGGCGGCGCCAGCCGGCTGCACCTCAACATCGACATGATCGTCGCGGACGCGCTGAGCTTCCGGATCATCCTCAACGACCTGGCCGAGCTGTACGCCGATCCGGACGCCGCGCTGCCGCCGATCCGCTACAGCTACCGCCGGTACCTCGCCGAGCGCCGCGCCGCACCGGCCCGGGGACGGGAGGCGGCCGTCGCGTACTGGCGCGAACGCCTGCCGGAGATGCCGGCCGCGCCGCAGGTGCCGCTGGCGACCGCGCCCGAGCGCCTGGCGGTCCACCGGGTGGTCCGGCGCTTCCACCGTCTCGACGCGGCCTGGCGCGAACGCCTCGACGGGCGGGCCCGGGCGCACGGCGTCACGTCGTCGATGGTGTTCGCCGCCGCCTTCACCGAGGTGCTGTCCGCGTGGAGCGCCGAGCCCGACTTCCTGCTCAACGTCCCGCTGTTCGACCGGGATCCGCTGCACCCGGACGTGGCGCACCTGGTCGGCGACTTCACCAACCTGCTGATCGTGGCCGTGCACACCGGGGAGGGCACCTTCCTCGACGCCTGCCGCCGGCTGCAGGACCGCGTCCGCGCCGACGCCCTGCACAGCGACTTCTCCGGCCTGGAGGTGCTGCGCGCGCTCTCCGCCGAACGCGGCGCGCAGGCGCTCGCGCCGGTGGTGTTCACCAGCGCGCTCGGCCTCGGCGAGCTGTTCAGCCGCAAGGTACGCGACTGCTTCGGCGACGCCGGCTGGAACATCTCCCAGGCCCCGCAGGTCTGGCTGGACCACCAGGTCACCGAGGACGACGGCGGGCTGCTGCTCAACTGGGACGCCGTCGACGGCCTGATCCCCGCCGACGTGCTCGACGACATGTTCGCCGCGTACCTGTGGCTGCTCGACCTGATCGTCACCGACCCGCGGGCCTGGACCGAGCCGGTGCCGAGCCTGCTGCCGGAGGCCGCCGCCCGCCGCCGGGCGGCGCTGAACGACACCGCCGGCCCGCAACGCCGGACCACGCTCACCGAGGGGTTCCTGGCGCAGGCCGACGCCGAGCCGGACCGGATCGCGCTCGTCGCCGCGGGGGCCGTCGTGCGCTACGGCGAACTCGCCGAGCGGGCCCGGCGGATCGCCGGCCGGCTCGTCGCCGCCGGACTGGACCAGGGCGACACGGTCGCGGTGACCCTGCCCAAGGGGCCGGCGCAGATCGAGGCGGTGCTCGGCGTGCTGTGCGCCGGCGGCGTCTTCGCGCCGGTCGGCGCCGACCTGCCGCCGGTGCGCCGCGCCGCGATCCACCGGGCCGCCGGGGTGCGGATCGTGCTCACCGACACGGCCACCCGGGACCAGCCGATCTGGAGCCACGGCCTGCCGGTGCTCGCCGTCGAGGAGGCCGCCGACGCGCCACCGCTCGCCGAACTCCGGCCGGCCGGGCCCGACGACCTGGCGTACGTCATCCACACGTCCGGCTCGACGGGCGGCCCGAAGTGCGTGGAGATGACGCACCGGGCGGCGATGAACACCATCGAGGACATCGGCGACAGGTGGGGCATCGGCCCGGACGACCGGGGACTCGCGCTGTCCGCGCTCGACCACGACTGGTCGGTGTACGACATCTTCGCGTTCCTCACCGCCGGCGCCGCGCTGGTCTGCGTCGACGACACCGCCCGCCGCGACGCCGAGCACTGGCTCGACCTGGTCCGCCGCCACCGCGTCACGGTGTGGACGTCGGTACCGGCGCTGCTGGACATGCTGCTCGTGGCGGCCGAGGGCGAAGCGGCGGAGCAGGCCGGCGACCTGCCGTTGCGGCTGGCCCTCGTCGGCGGCGACTGGGTGGGGCTCGACCTGTACGACCGGCTCACCGCGCGGGCGCCCGGCGCCCGCCTGGTCGCGCTCGGCGGTGCCACCGAGGTCGGCATCCACTCCACCTGGCACGAGGTGACCGAGGTGCCGGCGCACTGGCGGTCGGTGCCGTACGGCGCCCCGCTGCGCAACCAGCTCACCCGCGTGGCCGACGGGCTCGGCCGGGACCGGCCCGACCTCGTGCCCGGCGAACTGTGGCTCGGCGGCGTCGGCGTCGGGCCGGGCTACCGGGGCGACCCGGAACGCACCGCCGCGCGGTTCGTCGAGCGGGACGGGCAGCGCTGGTACCGCACCGGTGACCTGGCCCGCTTCCACCCCGACGGGCGCCTGGAGTTCCTCGGCCGCCTCGACGGCCAGGTGAAGATCCTGGGACACCGGCTCGACCTCGGCGACGTGGAGGCGGCGCTGCGCGAGCACCCGGGCGTGGCCCGCGCGGTCGCGCTGACCGTACCCGGCGGGGCCGGGCCGCGACTGGTCGCCGCGGTGACCCCGGCGGCCGGCGGGCCCGTCAACGCGCAGACGCTGCGGGCGTACGCCGGGGAGCGGCTGCCGCCGTACATGGTGCCGTACCGCGTCGACGTGCTGGACACGCTACCGCTCACCGCCAACGCGAAGATCGACCGGACCGCGCTCGCCGCCCGGTTCAGCGACGACGCCCGGCCCGCACCCGAGGCGGCGGGCCGGCTGACCGGTCCGGCCGAACTCGCCGTCGCGGCCGTCTGGGCCGACCTGCTCGGCCGGCCTGCCGTCGGCCCCGACGACAGCTTCTTCGCCCTCGGCGGCAACAGCCTGCTCGCCACCCGCCTGGTCACCGCCGTGCGGGCGGCCGGATTCCCGGGCGCGCGCCTGTCCACGCTGTTCGCCGCGCCGACGCTCCGGGCGTTCGTGGACCGGCTCGGCGAGGCGTCCGCGCCGGTCGCCCCGGCCGCGCCCGCCACTGCCGTGCCGGTCGAGGCCCACCCCGAGCGACGGTACGAGCCGTTCGACGCCACCGAGGTCCAGCGCGCCTACTGGCTGGGCCGGCGTCCCGAGTTCACCCTCGGCGGCGTCGGCTCGCACTGGTACTGGGAGTTCGAGGGCGAGCAGGTCGACCTGGAGCGGTTCGAGGAGGCGTTCAACCGGGTCGTCGCCCGGCACGACATGCTGCGCGCCGTCTTCGACGACGACGCCCGGCAGCGGGTGCTGCCCGAGGTGCCGCGCTACCGGATCACGGTCACCGACGCCGGCGGTGACGCGTACCCGATCGCGGTCGAGCGGATGCGCGACGACCTCGCCCACCTGGTGCACGACCCGGCCGCCTGGCCGATGTTCGCGGTCCGCGCGGTCCGCTCGGCGGACCGCACCCGCATCGGCCTCAGCCTCGACTTCCTGGTCCTCGACGCGCTCAGCATCATGATCGTGCTGGCCGACCTGGCCGAGCTGTACGCCGACCCGGCGGCCGCCCTGCCCGAACTGGGGATCACCTTCCGCGACTGCGTGGTGGCCGGGGATCCCGACCCGCAGCGCCGCGAGGCCGCCCGGCGCTACTGGACGCAACGGCTGCCGCACCTGCCGCCCGGCCCGCGGCTCCCGCTGGCCCGCGATCCCCGCCAGGTCGACCGGCCCCGCTTCACCCGGCGGGAGGGACGCCTGAACGACCAGGCCTGGTCGCGCCTGGTCGCGCGGGCCGCCGAGCACGGCGTGACCCCGTCCACTGTGGTCGCCGCCGCGTTCGCGGCCGTCCTCGGGCGGTGGAGCGCCACGCCGGACTTCACGCTGAACCTCACGCTGTTCGACCGGCCCGCCACCCACCCCGACATCCCCCGCATCGTCGGTGACTTCACCTCGCTGCTGCTGGTCGCGAACACGCCCGAACCGGGAGAGACCTTCGCCGCCGCCGTCCGCCGCCTCCAGGGCCGCGTCTGGGCCGACATCGAGCACAGCTCCTTCTCCGGCATCGCGGTCCTGCAGGAACTGGCCCGGCACACCGGCTCGGCGGAGGTCGCCATGCCTGTGGTGTTCACCAGCACCATCGGCGTCAGCGCCGCCACCGATCGCCCGTTCGGCCTGACCACCCCGTTCGGCCGGTACGTCACCGGCCTGTCCCAGACCCCGCAGGTGTGGCTCGACCACCAGGTCACCGAGCACGAGGGCGGGCTGCTGTTCAACTGGGACGCGGTCGAGGAGCTGTTCGCGCCGGGCGTGCTCGACGCGATGTTCGACGCGTACCGCGCGTTGCTGCGCCACCTCGCCACCGCCGGCTGGGACCGGCCCGCGCCGGTGCCGCTGCCGGCCGGGCAGGCGCAGGTGCGGGCCCGGGTCAACGACACCGGCGCCCCCGTCACCGACCGGCTGCTGCACGCCGGGTTCGCCGCCGTCGCCCGCGACGACCCCGGCCGTACCGCACTGGCCTGGGGCGACGGGGAGACGCTCAGCTACGGCGAACTCGCCCGGCGGGCCCGCCGCGTCGCCGGCGCGCTCGTCGCCACCGGCGTGCGGCCCGGCGACAACGTGGCCGTGTCGCTGCCCCGGGGACCGGACCAGGTCGCCGCGGTGCTCGGCGTCCTGCACGCCGGCGCCGCGTACGTCCCGGTCGCCGCCGACCAGCCCGAGCTGCGCCGGGAGCGGATCCACCGGGGCGCCGGGATCCGGGTCGCGCTCACCGGGTCGGCGGTGCCCGACGGCGTGACCGCGCTGCCGATGGCGCGGGCGCTGGCCGCCGCCGAACTCGCCGAACCGGTCACCGTCACGCCCGACCAGCCCGCGTACGTCATCTTCACCTCCGGCTCCACCGGCGAGCCCAAGGGGGTGGTGACCGCGCACGGCGCCGCCTGGAACACGGTCGACGACATCAGCACGCGCTTCGGTGTCGGCCCCGGCGACCGGGTGCTGGCGGTCAGCGCCCTCGACTTCGACCTGTCCGTCTACGACCTGTTCGGCGTCCTCGCGGCCGGCGGGACCGTGGTGCTCACCGCCGAGGAGGAGCGCGCCGACCCGGCCGCCTGGCTGCGCCTGGCCGACACCCACCGGGTCACCGTCTGGAACTCGGCACCGGCGCTGCTGGACATGCTGCTCACCATGGCGGGCGACCGGCCGCCGCTGCCGCTGCGCCTGGCCCTCGTCTCCGGCGACTGGGTCGGGCTGGACCTGCGGCGGCGGCTCGACGCGGTGACCGCCGGCTGCCGGCTGATCGCCCTCGGCGGCGCCACCGAGGCGGCCATCTGGTCCAACGCGTTCGAGGTGACCGAGGTGCCCCCGGAGTGGACGTCGGTCCCGTACGGCTTCCCGCTGCGCGGCCAGCGCTACCGGGTCGCCGACCCGGCCGGCGCGGACCGGCCCGACTGGGTTCCGGGTGAGCTGTGGATCGGCGGGGCGGGCGTCGCGCTCGGCTACCACGGCGACGAACGCCGCACCGCCCAGCGGTTCGTCCGCCACGACGGCGGCCGCTGGTATCGCACCGGTGACCTGGGCCGCTACTGGCCGGACGGCACGCTGGAGTTCCTCGGCCGCGCCGACCACCAGGTGAAGATCCGCGGCCATCGGGTCGAACTGGGCGAGGTCGAGGCGGCCCTGGAGAGCCACCCGGCGGTGACCCGGGCGGTGGCCGTCGCTCCCGGGGGACGGCAGCGCCGGCTGCTCGCGGCGGTGGTCGCACCCGGCGGCGTCGATCCCGGCGACCTGCGCGCGCACCTGGCCCGTCGGCTGCCCGAGCACATGGTGCCGACCCGCGTCGAACACCTCGACGAGCTGCCGCTGACCGCCAACGGCAAGGTCGACCGGGCACGCGTCGAGGCGATCGTCGACCGGCCCGACCACACCGGCGGGGAACGGATCAGCGACCCGGTCGAGGAGGCGGTGGCGCAACTCTGGGCCGACCTGCTCGGTCAGCCCGTCACCGGCCGCCGGGAGAGCTTCTTCGCGCTCGGCGGCAACAGCCTGCTCGCCACCCGGCTGGTGGCCGCGTCCCGGGCCCGGTTCGGGGTCGAGCTGTCGCTGCGTCAACTGCTCACCGCGCCGACGGTCGCCGAGCAGGCCGCCCTCGTCGCCGCCCAGTCCACCGTGGAACTCGCCGTCGAGGAGGGTGTGCTGTGACCGCAGCGCTGCGTGCCGACGCCGCCGCGATCCTGGCCGAGCTGGAGGCCGCCGGCGTCCGGCTGTGGGCCGAGGACGCCCGGCTGCGTTTCCGCGCGCCGCAGGGCGTGCTGACCGAGGAACGGCGGGCCCGGCTGCTCGCCGCCAAACCCGAACTGCTCGCGTACCTCGCCGAGGCCGAGTCGGGACGCATCGAGCCCGAACCGGCGGCCCGCCACGAGCCGTTCCCGCTCACCGACATCCAGGCCGCGTACCTGATGGGCCGGCGCACCGTGTTCGCGTACGGCGGGGTCGGCTGTCACGCCTACGGCGAGGTGCGGCTGCGCGACCTGGACCCGGAGCGGGTACGCGACGCCTGGCAGGCGCTGGTGGACCGGCACGACATGCTGCGGGCGGTGATCGACGCGAACGGCTCGCAGCGCGTCCTGGCCGAGGTGCCGCCGGTCCGGGTCGCCGCCACCGACCTGCGCGGGCGTCCCGCCGAGGAAGTCGAGGCGCACGTCGCGGCCGTGCGGGCCGCCATGGACCACCGGGTCTACGAACCGCACGAGTGGCCGCTGTTCGACCTGGCGGTGACCCGCGCCGACGACGGCGCGCTGCTGCACGTCTCGATCGACTTCCTGATCGCCGACTTCGTCAGCATCCAGCTGCTGCTCACCGAGTTCCAGGAGCACTACACCGATCCGGACCTGGTCCGGCCGCCGCTCGACGTCACGTTCCGCGACTACCTGGCCGCCGAGCGGCGGCTGCGCGGCACCCGCCGCTACGAGCGGGACCAGGCGTACTGGTTCGACCGGATCGACACCCTGCCGGCCGCGCCGGACCTGCCGGTCCTCGGCGACCCGTCCGCCGGCGACCCGGTCCGGTTCCGGCGCCACGAGCTGCGTCTCGGCGGCGCCGGGTACGCCGCGCTGCGCGAGGCCGCCGCCGCGCACGGGCTCAGCCCGACCGCGGCGGTCCTCACCGCGTACGCCGAGGTGATCGGCAGGTGGAGCCGGCGGCGGCGGTTCGTGCTGAACCTGACGATGCTCAACCGGCTGCCGCTGCACCCGCAGGTGGACCGGCTGGTCGGCGACTTCACCTCCGCCGTGCTGCTGGAGGTCGACGGCGCCGAGGGGACCACGCTCGCCGAACGCGGTGGCGCCCTGCAACGCCGGCTCTGGCAGGACCTCGACCACCGGCTGGTCGGCGGCGTCACCGTGCTGCGGGAGCTGGCCCGCCGCCGGGGCGCCGACGCCGCGCTCATGCCCGTGGTGTTCACCAGCGCGCTCGGTCTCGGCGACACCACCGCGCCCGGGCCGGAGGCGGGGGAGACCGGCTACGGCATCAGTCAGACCCCGCAGGTGTGGATCGACTGCCAGGCGCTGGAACGCGGCGACGGCCTCGAACTGCACTGGGACGTCCGGCAGGGGGTGTTCCCGGACGGTGTCGCGGAGGACATGTTCGCCGCGTTCGGCGACCTGGTACGACGGCTGGCCGGCGACGCGCCGCCCTGGTCGCATCCGTCCCCGGTGGACCTGCCGGAACGGCAGCGCCGCCGCCGCGACGAGGTCAACGACACCGCGGCGCCGCTGTCCGGGCGGCTTCTGCACAGCGGCGTGGTCGAGCAGTGCCGGCGCACCCCGGACCGCCCGGCGGTGCTGTCCGGGGAGCGCACGCTCACGTACGGCGAGCTGCTCGGCCGGGCCGCCGCGGTGGCGGCGGGGCTGCGCGAGCGTGGCTGCGCGCCCGGCGACATCGTCGCCATCGTCATGCACACCGGCTGGGAGCAGCCGGTCGCGGCGCTCGGCGCGCTGCTGGCCGGCGGCGTCTACCTGCCGATCGACACCCGCAGCCCGCGGGCGCGCCGCGACGCGCTGCTGGCCGGAGCCGGCGCGCGGCACGTGCTGGCCACCGCCGCCACCGCCGACGGTCTCGACGCCCCGATCCTGGTCGAGCGGCTGGACCCGGTGGAGCCCGACGAGCGGCTGCTGACGCCCGCCGCCGGCCCGGCGGACCTGGCCTACGTCATCTACACCTCCGGCTCGACCGGCACGCCCAAGGGCGTGATGATCGACCACCGCGGCGCGGTAAACACCGTCGAGGACGTCAACGCCCGCTTCGGCGTCGGGCCGGACGACCGGGTGCTGGCCCTGGCCAGCCTCGCCTTCGACCTGTCCGTGTACGACCTGTTCGGCCCGCTGGCCGTCGGCGGCGCGCTTGTGCTGCCCGACCACGACCGGCGCGCCGACCCGTCGCACTGGGTCGACACGATGCTGCTGCACTGCGTCACGCTGTGGAACTCCGTCCCGGCGCAGATGCAGATGCTCGCCGACTACCTGACCGTGGAGGCCGGCGTCGACCTGCCGTCGCTGCGGCTGGCACTGCTCAGCGGCGACTGGATCCCGGTCACCCTGCCGGACCAGATCCGCGGTCGGCTGCCCGGGCTGCGGCTGGTCAGTCTCGGTGGCGCGACGGAGGCGTCGATCTGGTCGATCCACCACCCGATCGAGGCGGTCCCGCCGCACTGGCGCAGCATCCCGTACGGCACGCCGCTGACCAACCAGACGTTCCACGTGCTCGACGAGGCCGGACGTGACTGCCCGGACTGGACGGTGGGGGAGCTGTACATCGGCGGCGTGGGCGTCGCGGCCGGCTACCTCGGCGACCCGGAGCAGACCGCCCGCCGGTTCAGCGTGCACGAGCCCGGCGGCGAGCGCCGGTACCGCACCGGCGACCTCGGCCGCTACCGGCCCGACGGCGTCATCGAGTTCCTCGGCCGGGAGGACGACCAGGTCAAGATCCGCGGCCACCGGATCGAACTGGCCGAGGTCGAGGCGGCGATGCAGTCGCACCCGGCGGTCGGTGCCGCCGTCGCGTTCGTGGAGGGCGAGCCGCCGCTGGACCGGCGTCTCGCCGCCGTGGTCGAGACCGCACACCGGGAGCCGGACCGGGAGGCCGCCGTCCGCGACACCGCCCGGCTCCTCGACGGCGCCCGGCGCCGGCTCGCCGAGGTACGCCGGGAGATGGACGCCGACGCGGCAGTCGCGTTCGCCCGCGAACTGGACCGCACCGCGCTGCTGGCGATGGTGACCACGCTGCGCGGAGCCGGCCTGTTCCGTACCGCCGGGTCGGCGCACACGCTGCCGGAGGTGCTCGACGCCGCCCGCGTCGCCCCGAAGCACCACCGGCTGGTCCGGCGCTGGGTCAAGGGCCTGATCGCGGGCGGCATGATGCGCCGCGACGGCGACCGGCTCACCGGCGTACCACCGATCACCGCCGACGACGTCGCGGCGGCCTGGGCGCGGGTCGACGAACTGCTGCCCGGCGGCGGGCACCGGCCCGAACTCGTCGAGTACTTCCGCGCGGCCACCACCCGGCTCCCCGAGCTGCTGCGCGACGACGCCGACCCGATCCAGTTGCTGTTCCCCGAGGGGCGGCTGGACATCCAGGAGTCGGCCTACCAGGGCAACTTCCTCAGCGACACGGTCAACCGGCTGGTCGTCGAGGCGATGTGCACGCTCGCCGCCGACTTCCCGGCCGGGCGGCCGATGCAGGTGCTGGAGGTGGGCGCCGGGGTGGGCGGCACCAGCATCGACCTGATCCCGGCGCTCGCCGCGCACCCGGTGCGCTACCTGTTCACCGACGTCTCCACCTTCTTCCTCAACGCCGCGCAGGAACGCTTCGCCGCGTACCCCTGGGTCGGCTACGGCATCTACGACCTGAACGCCGACTACCGGGCGCAGGGCCTGGAGTCCAACGCGTTCGACGTGATCCTCTGCGCCAACGTGCTGCACTACGCCCGCCACGCCGGCCGGGCGCTGGCACGGTTCAGGGAGATGCTGCGCCCCGGCGGCTGGCTGGTCTTCATCGAGACGACCCGGGACAACTACCAGATCCTCACCTCGATGGAGTTCCTGTTCGACGCCACCGCCGGCGACTTCGAGGACGTACGGGCCGGACAGGACGAGACGTTCATCTCCCGGCCGCAGTGGCAGGCGCTGCTCACCGAGGCCGGTGCCTCCACAGTGGTGTGCCTGTCCGACGAGGACGAGGCCCTGGACCGGATCGGCATGCACGTGTTCGCGGTGCGGTTCAAAGCCGACCGGGTGCCGGTCACCCCGGCCGAGATCACCGCGCACCTGGGCGAGCGGCTGCCCGGCTACATGGTGCCGGGCACGATCGGGGTGGTCGACGCGCTGCCGCTGACCGGCAACGGCAAGGTCGACCGGGCCGCCCTGCCGGCGCTGCTGCGGGCACCGGAGCTGGGCGGAGCCGCGCCGGTGTCGGCGGAGCCGTCCGGCGAGGTCGAGATCGCGCTGGCGAAGGCGTGGGCGGAGGTGCTGGGCGTGCCCACCGTCGGCCGCGACCACACCATCTTCCAGCTCGGCGGCGACTCGCTGCTGGCGGCGCAGCTCGTCGCCCGGATCCGCGAGTCGGTGCCGGCGGCCGCCGACGCCTTCTTCGACCAGATGCTGCGCGACCTGCTGGAGGGGTGCACGCTCGCCGAACTCGCGGCCGGTCTCGGTGCCGGTTCCGCCACCGAATCCCGGTCCGGGGACGAGGCCGGGCCGGACGGGCCGGTGACACTGGTCGGCCTCGACGGTCCGGGGCCGGACGTGCTCGTGCACGACGGCACCGGCGGGCTCCCCCCGGTCGCCGGTGACCTCGCCGCCGCCGGGTCCGGCCTGGTGGTGGCCGCGCCGCAGACGTACCTCGGCCTGGACCCGGCGGTGCTCGTCGACTGGCACGCCTCCGCCTGCGCCGACGTGCTGGCCGGGACCACGCCGCTCGCGCTGGCCGGGCGGGACTTCGGTGCCCTGCTCGCGGTCGAGGTGGCCCGGCGCCGGCTGGAGCAGGGCGGCGAGATCAGCCGGCTGGTCGCCGTCGTCACCGAGCCGTTCACCCCGGACCTGCGCGACGACCTGCTCGTCGAGTACGCCTTCGCCAGGGCCCTCGGCGTGGCACCGCCGGACGTCGGGCTGCCCGCCGAGGCGGACCTGGCACGTGCCGTCGAGACGGCCGGTGGCGGCGTGCTGCCGCCGGGACGGCTCACCTATCCGCCGGCCGGGCAGGAGGCGCCCGGCGTGACCGACGTGCTGCTGCGGCAGGCAGAACGCCCGGCCGGCGAGCGGCTCGCCGCTATCGCCGCGCTGGCCGGTCTGACCGGGGCCGAGACCGAGCGGCGGTACGAGATGTTCCGGCACAGCCTCGACGCGGCGGCCCGGCACCGCGCCGAGCCGTACGCCGGGGACGTCACGCTGGTGCTCGCGTTCGACAGTGGGCTCTGGCCGGCGGCGGCGGAGGCGATCCCGGCCCGCTGGCGCGACCAGTGCCTCGGCGCGGTCGACGTGCGGTGGTCGCGGTGACCGCCGGCCCGGTCGCCGTGGTCGGCGGGTACGGCGCGGTGGGCAGCGCCGCCGTCGCCCGGCTGCACCGCGACGGCGTGGGGCCGCTGCGCGTCGGCGGCCGGAACCCCGACCGGGCCGCGGCGCTGGTCCGTGACCGGCTCGGCGGCGCCGGGGAGGCGGTCGCTGTCGACGTGTACGACAGGGACTCGCTGGCCCGCTTCTGCGCCGGCTGCCGGCTCGTCGTCTGCGCGGGCGGCGCGTCGCACCAGGTGCTCGACCGGGTGGCGGTGGCCGCTCTGGCCGCCGGCGCGGACTACGTGGACGCCGGCGGGGACGAGCCGTTGTACGACCGCCTCGCCGGGCGCGATCTCGCCGCGCAGGGCCGGGTCGCGCTCGTCACCGCCGGGATGATGCCGGGACTCAGCGGGCTGCTGCCCCGCTGGCTGGCGGCGCGGGGCGTGACCCGGCCCCGGCGCCTGGTCGCCCACCTCGGCGTGATGGACCGGCTCACCCCGGCCGGCGCGGTCGACTACCTGCTCAGCCTGCACGACCGCGAGCGGGAGTCGCGCGCCGTGTGGATCGGCGGCCGGCCGGTCGCCCGCGCCGCCGAACCACAGGTGGACGCGCTGGTGCCGTTCTTCCCCAACCCGGTCGGCGTGCACCCGTACCTCGGCTACGAGGCGCGCCGGCTCGGCGCCGGACTCGGCCTGGACGAGGTCCGCTGGAACTCCGTCTTCGACGGCGGCGCCGCGATGATGGCCACCCTGGGCCGCCTCCAGGGGGCGATGGCCGGGCAGAGCGACCTCACCCGGGCCGCCGCCGAACTGGCCCGCGCCGCCGACCTGGACATGTTCTCGCGCCGGCCGTACCAGTTGATGCTGCTGGAACTGTCCGGGGCGGACGCCGCGGGCGACCCGGTCACCCGGACCGTGCTGGCCCGCTCGACCGACACGTCCGCCCTCACCGGCACGGTCCTGGCGCTGGCCGCGCGGCAGGTGCTGGACGGTCTGGTGAAACCGGGGACGCACTTCGCGGCCGAGGGCCTGCACCCGGAGCGGCTGGTCGAGGCGCTGCTGCGCACCGGCGCGCTCACCGCGTTCGAGACGTTCGACGTGCCCGCCGCCGAGGCGGCGTCGGCGGTCGAGGAGGGCGCTCTGTGACCCGGCCCCGGGTGGTCGTCGCCGGCACCGGGTTCGGCCGGGTCTACCTGGCCGGCGTCGCCGACCCGGCGTTCCCGTTCGAGCTGGCCGGCGTGCTCGCCCGGGGCAGCGAGCGGTCCCGGGCCTGCGCCGAGCGCTACGGCGTGCCGCTCTGGACCCGGGTGGCGGACCTGCCCGGCGACGTGGACGTGGCCTGCGTGGTGGTCGGTTCCGCGCCCACCGGCGGGCCCGGCGCCCGGCTCGCGGTCGAGCTGATGCGCCGGGGCGTGCACGTCCTCCAGGAGCACCCGGTGCACCCGGGGGAGCTGGCGGAGTGCCTGCGCCAGGCCCGCGCCGCCGGGGTGCGGTACCGGCTCAACAGCCACCACGTCCACGTGGCCGCGGTACGCCGCTTCATCGCCGCGGTACGCGACCTCGCGGCCCGGCAGGAACTGCTGTTCGTCGACGCGGCCACCAGCGTCCAGGTGCTCTACACGCTGTTCGACGTGCTCGGCGAGGCGCTGCCCCGGCTGCGTCCGTGGACGTTCGCCCCGCCGGTCACGCCGCCCGGCGTACCGCCGGCCGAGGCGCCGTTCCACAGCCTCGCCGGTGTGCTCGGCGGTGTGCCGGCCACGCTGCGGGTGCAGCACCACCTCGACCCGCGCGAGCCGGACAACCACGCCCACCTGTGGCACCGGATCACCGTCGGCGCCGAGGGCGGGACGCTGACGCTGGTCAGCAGCAACGGGCCGGTGCTGTGGTGCCCCCGGCCGCACCTGCCGCCGACGGACGGGCTGGCCGGGTTCGACGAGCTGGCCGACGCGCACCTGAGCTACGGCGTCGCGGAGCCGGTCGGTCCGGCGACCGCGCCGACGTTCGCGGAGGTCTTCACACGACAGTGGCCGGCGGCGGTCCAGACCGCCCTGACGGGATTGTGGGACGCGGTGACCGACGGCGAGGATCCGATGACCAGAGGCCAGTACCATCTCACGCTCGGCCGGCTCACCCAGGACGTGCTCGATCTGCTCGGGCCGATGCACCTGGTCCGGCGGGACACCCCCACGGTGCTGTCCGCGCGGCACCTGTCCGCGGGACCGGAGGCGGCATGACCCCGCTGACCCGCTGCCTCCAGCGGTACGCCGCGCCCGCCGCGCCGGCCACGCGGCTCGTCTGCTTCCCGCACGCCGGTGGCGGGGCGAGCGGCTTCCGGCAGTGGGCCGGGCACCTGCCCGGCGGGGTGGAACTGCTGGCCGTGCAGTACCCGGGCCGGGAGGAGCGCATCGCCGAACCGCCCGCGACCGACCTGTGCCGCCTCGCCGCCGAGGTGTCGCACGCGCTCGCCGGTCTCGACCCGGCGCCCACCGTCCTGTTCGGGCACAGCCTCGGCGCGGCTGTCGCGTTCGAGACCGCCCGCCGCCTGCCGTCGCCGGTGCTGCTCGTCGTGTCCGGCCGGCAGGCGCCGGTGGACCCGGGCCGCTCGGTGCACCTGATGAGCGGCGACGAGCTGTGGCAGGACGTGGCCCGCTCCGGCGGCACCCGGCAGGAGGTGCTCGACAGCGACGAGTTGCGGGCGCTGCTGCTGCCGGTGCTGCGGGCCGACTACCGGCTCAGCGAGACCTACCGGCCGGCGCCGCTGCCGCTGCTGGCCTGCCCGGTGCTGGCCTGCTCCGGCGACCGCGACCCGGAGGTCGACCCGGCCGCCCTGGACGGCTGGCGGTCGGTGACCACCGGGGCGTTCACCGCCCGGCTGTTCCCCGGCGACCACTTCTACCTGGTGCCGCAGCGGGGCGCGCTGATCGCCGAGGTGCTGCGTACCGCGTGGTCACTGCCGGCCGCCGCGGCCTGGCCGTCGACGCCGTGACCAGCGAGGCGCTCACCGGCGCGCCGGACACCGGCACGACCGACCGGATCGCGGCGCTGTCCGCCGTCGCCGCCGCCGGGGGCGAGGGGCTCGCCCGGCTCGCAGCCGCCGACCCGGCGCTCGTGGCACTCGCCCACCGGCAGCGGGAGCGGCGGTGCCGGCAGCTCAACCTGGTCGCGGCGGCCAGCCCGACGCTGCCGGCCGTGCTGGCCGCCGGTGCGCTGGGCTTCGGCGCCGTCACCGCCGAGGGATACCCGGGTCAGCGCTACCACTCCGGCGCCGAGACCGTCGACGCGGTGGAACGGCTCGCCCGGGCCCGCGCCGAGCTGCTGTTCGGCGCCGCGCACGCGAACGTGCAGCCGGCGTCCGGCTCGGCGGCGAACCTGGCCGTGCTCTACGGGCTGCTCGGGCCGGACGACACCGTGCTGTCGCTGGAGCTGAGCCACGGCGGGCACCTGTCGCACGTCTCCGGCGCGGCGAGCGTCTCCCGCCGGGTGCGGGCCCGGCACTACCGGGTCGGCCCGGACGGGCTGGTGGACACCGACGCGGTGGCCGCGCTGGTCCGCGAGGTCCGGCCCCGGCTGCTCATCTGCGGCGGCTCGGCCTGCCCCCGGGCGGTCGACTTCGCCGCGTTCCGCCGCGCCGCCGACGAGACCGGCGCGCTGCTGATGGCCGACGTCAGCCACGTCAGCGGCCTGGTCGCCACCGGGCTGCACCCGTCGCCGTTCGACCACTGCGACGTGGTGACCACGTCCACGTACAAGCAGTTGCGCGGCCCCCGGGGCGGGCTGGCCCTGCTCGGCGCCCGGTCCCGGATCCGCGCCGCCGACCTGGACCGGGCGGTGTTCCCCGGCTTCCAGGGCACGCCCGACTTCGGTGCCATCGCCGGCAAGGCGGTCGCGCTGCGCCACGCGGCCCGGCCGGCGTTCGCCGCCGCGATGGGCCGGGTGGTGCGCTACGCCGGGCAGCTCGCCGACGCCCTCACCGGGCGGGGCGTACCGGTGCTCACCGGTGGCACCGACACCCACATGGTGCTCGTCGACCTGCGGCACGCCCCGGTGTCCGGCCGGTACGTCTGCGACGTGCTGGAGGCGCACGGTGTGCTCGCCAACCGCAATCCGGTGCCGGACGACCCGCGACCGGTCGGGCAGACGAGCGGGCTGCGGTTCGGCACCAACGACCTGGCGTTCCGGGACGTCGGCGACGACCTGGTGACGACTGTCGTGGCGGCCGTCGCCGGTGCCGTGGCGGAGCTGGCCGAGACCGGCGACCAGGCGCGCTGCCCGTCCCTGGCCGTGCTGCCGGGCCTGGTCGCCGAGGTCGCGTCGCGCGGCTACCGGGAGGAGTGAGGCGCCCGGTCGACGCGCAGCGGCAGCGCGGTCAGCGCCCGCAGGCTGAAGCTCGGCACCGCCCGGCGCGGCGCACCGGCGAGCGCCAGTCCGGGCCGGGCGCGCAGCAGCGCGGTGAGCGTCGCTGCGGTCTCCAGCCGCGCCAGGTAGCCGCCCACGCAGGCGTGCGCGCCCCGCCCGAAGCCGAGGTTGCGGTTCGCGCCGGGCCGGTCCACGTCGAGCCGGTCCGGGTCGGGGAAAGCCCGCTCGTCCCGGTTGGCGGAGCCGACGAGCAGCATCACCGGCTGCCCGGCCGGGATCGTGACGTCACCGACCCGGTGCTCCCCGGTGGTGACCCGGGTCGCGGTCTGCACCGGGCTGTCGTAGCGCAGCAGCTCGTCCACCGCGCCCGCCATCAGCGCCGGGTCGGCGCGGAGCCGGTCGAGCTGCTCCGGGTGCCGCAGCAGCGCCAGCATCCCGTTGCCGATCAGGCTCACCGTGTTGTGGTGCCCGACGATGAGCAGGAAGACGCCGTTCACCAGCAGCTCGGCGAGCGTCATCGTCCGCTCGGCGCGCTGCGCGGCCAGCCACCTGCTCATCAGGTCGCCGGTCGGCTCGCGCCGGCGGCGGGTCAGCAGCCGGCCGAAGTAGTCGCCTGCCTCCCGCGTCGCCTCGGCCGCCGCGTCCCGCTGCGCGTCGCTGAGCAGCGCGTCCGGGTCGGAGGCGGCGCCGAACGCGCGGGACCACCGCTCCAGCAGCGGCCAGTCCGCCCGGGGCAGCCCGAACAGGCGTCCGATCACCGCGATCGGTACCGGGTACGCGACGTCGGCGACGAGGTCGATCTCGCCCCGGTCCGGCAGCGCGCCCACCACCTCGGCGACGGCCGCGTCGATCGCCGGGCGCATGGCGTCCACCGCCTGCGGCACGAACTCGTGGCTCATCGCCGAGCGGATGCGCGGATGGTCCGGCGCGTCGAGCGCATTGAGCGGCAGCGGGAACCGGGCGTCGATGCCCCGGGTACGGAAGTACTCGTCGTACGCGGTGAGCTGGCCCAGGTCGCAGCTCAGTCGCGGGTCGCGCAGCCCGGCGCGGACGTCGTCGTACCGGGACACCAGCCAGATGCCCGCGTTGGTGCGTACCGCCGGCGCCTCGTCGCGCAGCCGGCGCAGGAACGGGTACGGGTCGTCGGCGTACGCGGCGCCGGTGACGGTGGCGAGGAAATCCGCCGCGATTCCGGGCGGGGAGGAGGTGGTCATCGGTGGCCTCCGTCGACTGTGGTGCCTGCGGATCGGCTGGGCGAGAATACCGGGGGCCAGGGCTCCGTCACCCATTATCCGGAGGTGGATGGCCCTCATGAAAGTCGTGGTGACCTGCCAGCCCGCGGTCGGGCACTTCCATGCGATCGCCTCGCTCGCGCTCGCCGCCCGCAGCGCCGGGCACGACGTCACGGTGGTCACCGGATGGGGCCTCGGCCCCTGGGTGACCCGGGCCGGGCTGGACGTGGTGGAAGTGGGCCCGGCGTGGCTGGCCGACGGGCCGAGGACGTCGGCGTTCGACGACGAGCGCCGGCGGCTGCGGCTGATGGCCATGGCCACCGCCGCGCTCATCCCCGGCATCGTCGAGGTGCTCCGGGACACCCGCGCCGACGTGCTGCTGCACGAGTCGCTGGAGTGGGCCGGGCCGCTCGCCGCCGACGCGGTGGGCGTGCCCTACGCGGCGCTCGGCCAGCTCCCGCGCCTGCCCCGGGCGGTCACGGCGCAGACGATGGGCGCGGGCTGGAGCCAGGCCCGCACCCGCCTCGGACTGCCCGCCGACCCGGGCATGGCGCGGCTCTACCCGTACCTCTACCTCGACGCGTACCTGCCGAGCATGCAGCCGCTGTCCGACGACCCGCTGCTGTGGTTCGGCGGACGGGCCGAGGACGAGGTGGTGCACCCGATCATGCCGCCGCTGTACCAGGTGGACGGCCCGGTGCCGGACTGGCTCACCGCCCCGGCCACCCGGCCGCTGATCTACATGACCATGGGCACGGCGTTCAACCAGACGCCGCACCTGTTCCGCGCCGCCGCGCGGGGCCTGCGCGACGAGGACGTCGACGTGGTCATGACGCTCGGCTCCGGCGTCGACCTCACCGCCACCGGCATCGACGCGCCGAACGTACGGCTGGCCACGTACATCCCGCAGGACGAGGTGCTGCGCCGCACCGCAGTGGTGCTGCACCACGCCGGCTACCTGACCACAGTCGGCGCGCTGCGGCACGGCCTGCCGATGGTGGTCGTCCCGGTCGCCGTCGACCAGCCGTACCACGCCCACCGGCTCAGCGCGGCCGGGGTGGCGATCCGCCTCGACGAGGCAGCGGCCACGCCGGAACGCATCCGCGACGCGGTGCGCGCCACCCTGGACGACGACCTCTACCGGCGCAACGCCGCCCGGCTCCAGGCGGAGATGGCCGGGATGCCCGGCGTGGAACGGGGCATCGAGCTGCTGGAGCGGTTGGCCGAGGAGCGCCGGCCGCTGCGCGCGGCCGCATAGGACGGATCCCGGCCGCGTACGCCCGCACCTGTTCGCGCGGCCACCTCGCAGAGAGGCGACAGCCATGCGCGTACCCCTGGAGACCGTCGACGCCGAGCCGGCGCCGCTCGGCCGGATCCTGCTCACCGGCGCGACCGGCCGGGTCGGCGCCCGGCTGCTGCCCCACCTCAAGCGGCTCGGCGGCGAGGCGCGCCTGCTGGTGTGGGGCCCCGGCCCCGGCCCGGGGCCGGGCGGCGGCCGGCTCGTCACCGGCGACCTGCGCGACCCGGCGGTGTGCCGCAGCGCGGTCGAGGGGGTCGACGCGGTGGTGCACATCGCGTCCGCGTTCGTCGGCCTGGACGGGCCGGGCGCCGAGGAGGTGAACCGGACCGCGACCGCGGCGCTGGCCCGCGCCGCGCTCGACGCCGGGGTGCGCCGGTTCGTGCAGATGAGCAGCTACCTCGTCTACGCGCCCGCCGGCGACCGGCCGGTACGCGAGGACGACCCGCTGCTGGAGTCGCCGGAGTCGTCGTTCCCGGCCGCGAAGCTCGGCGCGGAGGCGGCGCTGCGCCAGTTCACCGGCGGGGAGCTGGAGGTGTGCGTGCTGCGTGTCGCGTTCACCTACGGCGAGGGCGACCCGCATCTCGCCGACGCGCTGAGCTGGGCCGCGCACCGGCCGGACGACGAGCGGCTGCACCTGGTGCACCACGCCGACGTGCGGGCCGGCATCTTCGCCGCGCTGCGCAGCCCGGCCGCGGCCGGGCACACGTACAACCTGGCCGACGACGAGCCGGCCCCGGCGGCGTTGCTGCGCCCACTGGCCGATGAGTTCACCGCGCGCGGCGCCGGATCCGGCGACGCGGAGGAGGGCGGCCCGCTGGGCTGCGTCGTGGACACCACCGCCGCCCGCCGGGATCTGGGCTTCCGGCCCGCCTACCCATCGATCGAGGACGCCCGCCGCGCGGGCCGCATGTGACGGAGGACGCCACCATGACCGCGACCGCTGAGCACGCCCCGGCGATGACGATCGGCGGCGTGGCCGAGGAGGCGGCCGCCGTCCTCCCGGTCGACAACCCGGCGACCGGCGCGCCGCTGGGCGCCGCCCCGGTCTGCTCCGGCCGGCAGCTCGACCGGGCGATGGACGCGGCGCTCGCCGCCGCCGGCGGCTGGGCCGCCGACGACGAGGCCCGGCGTGCCGCGCTGCTCGCCGCCGCGAAGGAGGTGTCGCGGGCCGCGTCCCGCCTCGGCGCGCTGGTCACCGCCGAGCAGGGCAAACCGGCGGCGATGGCGATCGCCGAGGCGTACGGCGCGGCCGGCGCGCTGCGCTACCACGCCGGGCTCGACCTCGGTGCCGAGCTGCTGCGCGACGACCGGCGCGGGCACGTCGAGCTGGCCCGCCGCCCGCTGGGCGTGGTCGCCGCGATCACCCCGTGGAACTTCCCGGTCGCGATCGCCGCGGCCAAGCTGGCCCCGGCGCTGCGGGCCGGCAACACGGTCGTGCTCAAGCCCTCGCCGTACGCGCCGCTGGCCGTGCTGGAACTGGGGCGGCTGCTGGCGCCGTTGTTCCCGCCCGGCGTGGTGAACGTCGTGTCCGGCGGGGACGACCTCGGCGCGGCGATGGTCGCGCATCCGGTGCCGGCGCACGTGTCGTTCACCGGGTCGGTGGCCGCCGGGCGCCGGGTCGCCGCCTCCGCCGGCGCCGGGCTCAAGCGGGTCACCCTCGAACTCGGCGGCAACGACCCGGCGATCCTGCTCGACGACGCCGACCCGGACGCGATCGCCGAGAAGCTGTTCTGGGAGGCGTTCGCCAACAGCGGGCAGGCGTGCATGCTGGTGAAACGGCTGTACGTACCGGCGTCGCGGCACGGTCGCGTGGTCGACGCGCTGGCCGACCGGGCCCGGGCCACCCGGGTCGGCGACGGCGCGGTGAAGGGCACCGAGCTGGGGCCGCTGACCACCGGGGCGCAGCTGCGCCGGGTCACCGCGCTGGTCGAGGCGGCCACCGCCGGGGGAGCGCGGGTCGCGGCCGGCGGCGCGCCGCTGCCCGGCCCGGGACGGTTCTACGCCCCCACCGTGCTCGCCGGCGCCACCGACGACCTGGCGGTCGTGACGCAGGAGCAGTTCGGGCCGGTGCTGCCCGTGGTGCCGTACACCGATCTCGACGACGCGGTCCGGGCCGCGAACGCCGGCCCGTACGGGCTGGGCGCCTCGGTGTGGTCGGCGGACCCGCAGCGCGCCTGGGACGTCGCCGCGCGGCTGGACGCGGGCACGGTGTGGGTCAACTCGCACGCCGAACTGGCCCCGGACCAGCCGTACGGCGGCCTGAAGTGCAGCGGGCTGGGCGTGGAGGGCGGTGTGGCCGGGCTGCACGGCTACACCGGCGCGCAGGTGCGTCACCGTCCCCGGTGAGCCGCCGTCCGGGCGCCCTGTCCGGGGCGCCCGGAGCGCGGGTCAGGTCAGGCCGCTGTAGAACAACGCGCCGATGACGGCCCGTTCCGCCTGCGGCAGGCGGGCGTGCGGCACCGCCCGGCCGGTCAGCGCCAGCCCTTCGCGCGGCTGGTAGATGAAGTCCAGCCCGCCGTCGGGGAAGTTGCCCGCCTCCCGCACCCACCGGTCCAGCCAGGCCGGGTCGTGGCCGGTCTCGTCGAGGTACGAGCGCATCGGCCCCGGGTCGCCGGCGATGGTGAACAGCAGCGACACCTCACACGTCGGCTGGTCGGTGTGCACGCCCAGGTAGTCGCCCTTCTCGTAGCGCAGGTACGTGCACCGGGTCGGGTGCATGGGCCGGCCCATCCGGGCGCTGATCTCGGCGACCAGCGCCGGATCCTCGTGGATCTTGATGAGTGTCGGCCCTGCGCCCAGGTACGCGTTCATCGACCGGCTCACCAGCGCGTCGTGCTCGACGTCCCAGCCCGGCTGCGGCCCGCCCGCGAACGACTCGCCGCGCGGGGCGGCCAGCAGCACCTCGACGTCCTTCATGCACTCCCGCGCGGTGGCAGCCGAGATCAGGTCCGGCATGTGCCAGTAGTACCCGGACGGGTCCAGCATGGACAGGTAGTCGCTGCGCCGGCCGCTGGACTCGCGCAGCAGCGCCGCGTACTCCTCGTCCACCTCGTGGTCGGTGGGCCGCCGCACCACCCGCGACTTCACCGCCCGGATGATCAGCGGGCCCTGCGGGAACATCTGGTCGTACGTCGCGTCGACCAGCGGGCCACCGCCGGCCAGCGGTGACACGTCGGCCGGCGGCACCCCGGCCGACACGGCCAGGCGCTCGTACAGCCGGATCGAGGCCGGCGGCTCGTCGCGCAGTCCGAGGTGGTGACGCAGCCGCCAGCGCCGCCACTCCAGCTCCACCTCGTTGATCCGGTGCCGGGGCCACCGGTACGAGCCGCCGGGCGCGTACAGCGCGTCCCGGATGTGCTGCACGTCGATCGCGCGGACCCGGTCCGCGGCGGTGCGGAACAGGGCCGACGCGTCGGCGCCGGACGCCCAGGTGGCAGTGGACATGGTGTCCCTCCGGTCAGGCCGGCGCCCGGCGGCGCCGGCTCACTCGTCAGGCCGGTCGGTGGTCCCGCCGCCCTGCGCCAGCGCGGCGGCGTCGCGGGCGCATCCCCACGAGAGCATGACGCCGTTCCCCGCGTGGCCGTAGTTGTGCACGACGAGCGCGTCCCCCCGGCGCTCGGCCTCCACCCGCGGGGCCGGGCGGCCGGGCCGCAGCCCGACGGAGTGCGCGAGCACCTCGGCGCCGGCCAGGGCCGGCTCGATCGCGGCGCACCGCGCGACGATGTCCCGCTCCTCGGCCGGGTCGGGCGTGGTGTCGTCGCTGCGCCGCTGCGCGCCGCCGAGCACCACGTGGTCGCTGTGCGGGAAGATGGACGCCCAGGTGGGCGTCATCGGCGCCTCCAGGAAGAACCGCTCGATCCCCGGGTTGCGCACCACGATCTTCGGGCCGCGCACCGGGTACAGCTCGTCGTCGCCGGTCAGCGCCCGCGCGGCCAGCCCGGTGCAGTTGACCACCACCGGCGCCACAGCCGCCGCCTCGTCGAGCGAGGCCACCGGCTCGGTGCGCAGCTCGCCGCCGGCGTCCAGGAAACGCTGCTGGAGGTACGCGAGGTAGACGGGCATGTCGACGAGCGGCAGCCGGACGGTGAACGCGGTGCCGAAGCCGGCTGGGCGCTCGTGCTCGTCCAGCGGCCGGAACCCCGGGGTCTGCTCCACGAACGGCGGGGTGGCACCGGCGGGCCGGGCGGCGAGTACGCCCTCGCGCAGCGTCACGCCCGGCATCGGCTCGTCGCGCAGCACCCGCAGCGTCTCGTCGGTCCAGGCGCGCTGCGGGTCGTCCGGCGGTGACAGGTTCGGGCCGACCAGCGCCGAGGCCTGTATCGAGGTCGTCCGCGCGGGCGGTTCCGCGGTACGGATCAGCACCCGCGCGCCTCCCTCGGCCAGCCGGATGCCGGTGCTGAGACCGGTGACACCGGAACCGAGGACGACGACGTCCGGACGTGCGGTCATGAAGGATCCTCCGAGTGTGCGGCGGCTGTGGTCAGCTGTCCTGTCAGGAAGATTCTCCACAGCTCACGCCGCTTCGGCTTGCCACTCGTGGTTCGCGGGATGGTGCCGACGCCGGTCCGGACGAACACCAGGTCGGCACCCTCGGTCACCCGGCCGACGAGCCCCTGCGCCGCCTCCAGCCGCAGCGGGTCGGCCTGTTCGACCACGACCACCGCGGTCGGCCGGTCCCCGCGCATGCCCAGCAGGACGGTCTGCCGGTGCCGCGGCAGCCCGGCCGACTCCAGCGCCGCCTCCACGTCCTCGGCCAGCAGCGTACGGCCGCGCACCTTCACGCTGTCGCCGATGCGGCCCAGCACGAACAGCTGGCCGTCGTGCAGGAAACCGGCGTCGCCGGTGACCAGCGGTCCGTTCCGGCGTCCGGTGTCGGCGTCCGGCGGCTCGTTGTGGTAGCCGTCGGTGAGGCAGGGACCGTCCACCACGATCTCGCCGACGTGGTCCTCCGGCAGTTCCCGGCCGTCCCGGTCCACGATCGTGACCCGGATCCCGTTCAGCGGGCGGCCGGATCCGACGAGCGCGCCGCCTGCCTCCGGCGCCAGCGGCACCGGCCCGTCGAGTACCACCCGCCGCGGGTCCAGCGGCACCGACGTCCACAGCTCGTCCAGCGGCAGACCGGTGACGGCGAGTGTCGCCTCGGCCAGCCCGTACGCGGGCAGGATGGCGCGCGGGTCCAGCCCGTACGGGGCCAGCAGCCGCACGAAGCGCTCCACCGCGCCGGTGCCGACCCGCTCGGCGCCGACGATGACCGCCCGCCAGGCGGAGAAGTCCATGCCCTCCAGGTCCTGCGGGCGCACCTTGCGCGCGACGTGTTCCAGCCCGAACGTCGGCATCGCGGTGAGCCGTGCGCCGTGGACGCCGAAGCAGCGCAGGTAGCGCAGCGGGGACCGGACGAACTGCTCGGGGGAGAGCAGCCACAGGTCGCTCTGCCGCACCACCGGCGTGATGAGGCAGCCGATCAGCCCCATGTCGTGGTGCATCGGCAGCCACGACGCGGTCGGATCCTCCGGCCGCATCCGCAGCCACCGCGCGATAGCGGCCACGTTGGCCTCCAGCGCCGGCACCGGCACCCGGACCCCGCGCGGCGCCCGGGTCGAGCCGGAGGTGAACTGGAGCATCGCCAGCTCGGCCGCGGCCCAGCCCGGCCACGGGCCCGGGTCGGCGGTGGCGATCACGTCGTCGTCGACCCGCACCGGCACCGGCGGCGGCACCAGCCCGGCCAGCTGCCCGGCCAGCGCGGCGGACGTCACCACCATCCGCGGGGCGGCCCGGCCGACCAGGTGGGCCAGCGCCCGCGCGTACCCGGTCAGGTCCTGGCCGAACGCGGGCGGCGCGGTCGGCACCGGCACCGCGCCGGCGACCATCGCACCGAAGTAGAGCTGGATGAACCGGGGCCCGGTGGGCTCCACGATCACCACCGTGTCGCCGTCGGCGGTCCCGGCCGAGCGCAGCCCGGCGGCGACCCGGCGGGCGCCCTCGGCGAGCCGCTCGTAACTCCACTCGTCCCACCCGTCGCCGGGCCCGGCGAAGCGGACCGCCGCGTCCGGGCGCGGCCGGTGCACCCAGTCGGTCAGCGGCGAGCCTGCCGCCGCGGCGCGATCCTGTCCGTCCATCGGGGACCTCCTGGGCACGGGTGGGCGGAGCGTAACGCGGTGCCACGCGACGGCGGCAGGCCCGCGCGAGCCGGCCGGCGGGCACGCTTGCGGTGCCGGCCGGCCCGGCGCGAGCATGCGCTCGACGTGTGACGTGGGCGCGATGTCCCTGGCACGCCTGCCCGGTCAGGTGCGGGCAACTGGGCATTCTGCCCAGTTGAACGGACCCGGCGAGGAGGCTGCGAAGGTGCCTGGACGATCCCTGATCTGCGGACTGAAGGTCACGCACGACGGCGCGGTGGCCGTGATTGACGACGGTCGGCTGCTGTTCTCCACCGAGGCGGAGAAGCTCGGCAACCACAACCGCCACTCGGAACTGCACGACATCGACGTGATCCACGACGAACTGCGCCGGCACGGCCTGTCGGCGGGCGAGCTGACCGGCGTGGCCGTCGACGGCTGGGCCCGGGACCGGGACGGCACCTCGTACGTGTGGCTGCTCGACGGCGCGCGCCCGCACCCGCTGGACGTGGCCGGCTACGAGGACCCGGTGACCGACGCGGCGCGGCCCCTGGACGCGCGGCACGGCCCGCTGCCGCAGCGGTTCGGCCCGGCCGGTTTCGCCAGCTACACCCACGCCACCGGGCACCTGTTCGCCAGCTACAGCACCAGCCCGTTCGCGCAGCGCGGCGAGCCGGCGCTCGGCCTGGTCTGGGACGGCGGGATGCCGCCCTTCCTCTACCTGGTCGAACCGGACGGGCCCCGGGTACGCGGCGTCGGCCGGGTCAACGAGTTCATCGGCGGCCTGTACCCGATCTTCGCCTCGCACTTCGACCCGTTCCGGGTCGACCGGCGCAGCGCCGACCCGGACCGCCGGTTCGGGATGGAGGCGCTGCTCCCGGTCTCCGGGAAGGCGATGGCGTACGCCGGGCTGGGCAAACCGGTGGAGGCGGTGATCGACGTGATGGGCACCGTCACCGCGCAGTTCGGCGCGGTCGACACGCCGATGCGCTCGTTCCAGTGGAGCCAGCGGGTGCTCCAGCTCGCCCGGGGCCTCGGCGCCACCGACGCCGAGCTGCTGGCCTCGTTCCAGGAGTACCTGTTCCGGGCCCTGGTCACCGGCATGGTGGCGATGCTCGACCGGCACCCGGAGCTGCGGGCGCTGCCGCTGTGCCTGTCCGGCGGCTGCGCGCTGAACATCAAGTGGAACTCCGGCCTGCGGAGCAGCGGGCACTTCCCGCGGGTGTGGGTGCCGCCGTTCCCCAACGACGCCGGCTCGGCGATCGGCGCCGCGTGCGCCGAGATGGCCCGCACGACCGGGCGTACCGGCCTGCAGTGGAGCGAGTTCGCCGGGCCGGAGCTGCGCTGGGACGGCGTGGTGCCGCCGGGCTGGACGTCGCGGCCGTGCCCGGTCGAGGACCTGGCCGCGCTGCTGCACGAGCGCGGCGAGGTGGTCGTCGTGCTCACCGGGCGGGCCGAGCTGGGCCCGCGCGCGCTCGGGCACCGCAGCCTCATCGCGCCCGCCACCAGCCGGGACATGCAGCAGCGGCTCAACGAGATCAAGGGCCGGGAGTGGTACCGGCCGGTGGCGCCGATCTGCCTGGAGGAGCGGGCGCCGGAGGTGTTCGCGCCCGGCACCCGCGACCCGTACATGCTCTTCGACCACGACGTCCGGGCCGGCTGGGTGGAACGCATCCCGGCTGTGGTGCACGTCGACGGCAGCGCCCGGCTGCAGACCGTCGACGCCGGCAACCGGGTGGTCCACGACCTGCTGCGCGCCTACGAGCGCCTCAGCGGCGTACCGGTGCTCTGCAACACCAGTGCGAACCTGCCGGGACGCGGTTTCTTCCCCGACCCGGGCACCGCCATGTCCTGGGGCCGCACCCGGTACGTGTGGTCCGACGACGTGCTCTACGAGCGCCTCTGAACCCGCCTCCGGAGGGTGTCCGCGGTCGAGTTCGCGCACGCTTCCGGGGGCGCTCGGGGCGGGGTTACGGTGCCCCCGTGCCGATTCCGAATGAGCAGCAGACGCGGAAGCGGGTGCGGGAGCTGGTCCTCGAACTGGCCCCCAACCCGGAGAAGGGCGACCAGGACGAGGTGCTCCTCGTCGAGGACCTGGAGTACCACTCCCTGGCCCTCCTGGAGCTCGCCTTCGCCCTGGAGGACGAGTTCGACCTGCCGCCGATCGACGAGCAGAGCGTGCAGAACATCCGTACCGCCGCCGACATCGAGAACCACGTGGTGCGGCAGCTGGAGAGCAAGGACGCCGAGCCGCTGGCCGCCACGACGGAGTGACGGTCCACCACGGACCGTGCGAGGGCTGGCAACGATCGGTGGAGGTGCGGACTTGTCCGAGCACGACGAGGTCATCTGCGGGCTGAAACTGACCCACGACGGCGCGCACGCCCTGATCCGGGGCGACCGTCTGCTCTGGTCGGTCGAGGAGGAGAAGGTCGGCAACCGCCGCCGCCACGCCCGCCTCACCGACCTGAGCGGCGTGGTGGCCGAGCTGGAACGCCACGGCCTGGGCATCGGCGACATCGACGCGATCAGCGTCGACGGCTGGGTGCAGTCCGGCGACGGGCGTACCGCGGCGGAGATCGAGCTGCCCGACGGCGGGCGGCAGATGATCGACCTGGCCGGCTACGCGGTCATCGCCGAGCCCGGCAACCCGCTGCCGGCCCACCCGCGCACCACCGGCAGCGGCCTGCCGCTGGGCTCGAAGACCTTCGACTACTCCAGCTACCCGCACGCCACCGGCCACGCGTTCGCCGGTTACAGCACCAGCCCGTACGCGGCGGCGGACCGGGCCGCGCTGATCCTGGTGTGGGACGGCGGCATGCCCGCCACCCTCTACCGGTTCGACCCCGCCACGCCCGCGCTGCACTCGCTCGGCGTGGTGGTCCCGATCGTCGGTGCCCTCTACCCGATCTTCGCCTCGCTGTTCCCGCCGTTCGGCGTCCCCGCCGACGAGCGCCGCCGGCTCGGCGGGCTGGGCGACTTCGCCCAGCTGGAGGCGCTGCTGCCGGTCTCCGGCAAGGCGATGGCGTACGCCTCACTGGCCCCGGCCAGCGAGGAGGCGATCACGGTGATGACCGAGCTGGCCGAGTCGATGCTGCCGATCGGCATCACCGGCGCGTTCCTCTGGAGTCATCAGGCGCGGCGCCGGCTCGCGCCGCTCGGGCTCTCGGACGCGGCGATCCTCGCCTCGTTCCAGGAGTTCCTGTTCCGGCTGCTGCTGCGCGGGCTGCGTACCGGCCCGGGCGCCGCGTACGTGCGGGCCGGCGAGCCGCTCTGCCTGTCCGGCGGCTGCGCGCTGAACATCAAGTGGAACTCCGGGCTGCGGGCCAGCGGCGACTTCAGCGACGTGTGGGTGCCGCCGTTCCCGAACGACGCCGGCTCGGCCATCGGCACCGCCTGCGCGGAGCTGTTCCGCCGCACCGGCCGCGCCGCGCTGCGCTGGTCGGTGTTCGACGGCCCGGACCTCGTCGACTCGCCGGTCCCGCCCGGCTGGACCGGCCGCCCGTGCAGCGTCGCCGAACTCGCCGAGCTGCTGCACCGCACCGGCGAGCCGGTCGTGGTGGTCGACGGCCGGGCCGAGCTGGGCCCGCGCGCCCTGGGCCACCGCAGCATCATCGCCCCGGCGCACGACCCGGCGATGAAGGACCGGCTCAACGAGATCAAGCTGCGCGAGTCGTACCGGCCGGTGGCACCGATCTGCCTGGAGGAGCGGGCGCCGGAGGTGTTCGACCCCGGCACACCCGACCCGTACATGCTCTTCGAGCACCACATCCGGCCCGGGTGGCGGGACCGCGTGCCGGCGGTGGTGCACGCCGACGGCAGCGCCCGGCTGCAGACCGTCGGCCCGGCCCATCCGCTGCTGTTCGAACTGCTCACCGCGTACGAGCGGCACTCCGGCATCCCGGTGCTCTGCAACACCAGCGCCAACCACCCCGGACGCGGCTTCTTCCCCGACGCCGCCTCCGCGATGCGCTGGGGCGGCGTGCCGCGGGTCTGGTCGCGGGGCCGGCTGTACACGGCGGACCGCTGACCATGGTGGCCCGTCGCGCCGACATCTCGGCGATGCTCGAGATGCTCCCGCCCTTCGCCGTGCGGGTCGCCGCCACGCTGCGGCTGTCCGACCACATCGCCGACGGTCACACCGGGCTCAAGGCGCTCGCCCGGGCCGGCGGAGCCGACCCGGACGCGCTCGGCCGGCTCCTGCGCTACCTGGTCCAGCTCGGCCTCTACACCGAGCCCGAGCCGGGTACGTACGCGGTCACCCCGGCCGGCCGGATGCTCGCCACCGCCCACCCGTCGGGCCTGCGGGCCTGGCTGGACCTGGACGGGCCGGGCGGGCGGATGGACCTGGCGCTGGCCGGGCTGCTGCACGCGGTGCGCACCGGCGAACCCGGCTACGACCGGGTCCACGGCCGCTCCTTCTGGGACGATCTGGCCGCCGACCCGGCCCGCGGTGACGCCTTCGACGCGCTGATGGCCGGCAAGTCCCGGCGCGTCGCCGCCGACCTGGCCGCCGTGGTGCCCTGGGACGGCACCCGGCACCTGGTCGACGTGGGCGGCGGTCGCGGCGCCACGATGATCGCCGTCCTGGGCGCCCACCCCGGTCTGCGCGGCACCGTGTTCGACCTGCCCGGACCGGCGGCCGGGGCGCGCGCCGCGGTGCGGGAGGCGGGCCTGGCCGACCGGTGCGACGTGGTCGCCGGCAGCTTCCTCGACGACGCCGTGCCCGAGGGCGACACCCATCTGCTGTTCGACATCCTGCACGACTGGGACGACGCGACCGCCGCGGCGATCCTGCGCCGCTGCGCCGCGGTGAGCCACCGGGTGCTCGTGGTGGAGGACATCCCGGCCGGCGAACCGGACCGGTGGTCGGTCGCCGCCGACCTGAAGATGCTCACCCTCTTCGCCGGCCGCCAGCGCACCGCCGCGCAACTGGCGGCGCTGGGGGCGGTGGCCGGCCTGCGGGCCGTGCATCCGGCCGCGCCGGTGGCGCTGCCGGGCGGGTTCGCCTACGTCGAGTTCCGGCCGGGCGCCGGGGAAGGGGGTACGCCGGAATGAGCGGCTCCGAGTCCGCCGGGCACGTCCTGGTCACCGGCGCCTCCCGGGGCATCGGCCGCGCCGTCGCGGTGCACCTGGCCGGCCTGGGCTACGACGTCACCGGCTGCTACCGGCGCGACGGCGAGGACGCCGAGGCGGCCGAGGCGGAGGTCGCCGCCCACGGCGTGCGCTGCCTGTTCCAGTCCTGCGACGTGTCCGACCCGGACGCCGTCGAGGATCTGGTGGCGCTGGCGGAGAAGAAGGTCGGTCCGCTGACCGGGCTGGTGAACAACGCCGGCATCACCCGGGACGCCCCGGCCGTGCTCATGCGCGCCGACCAGTGGCGGGACGTGCTGGACGTCAACCTCACCGGCACCTGGAACCTGTGCCGCACCGTCGGGTTCCGCTTCCTCAAGCGGCGGGCCGGCGACATCGTCAACATCTCCTCGGTCGCCGGTGTCTACGGCAACGCCGGTCAGACCAACTACGCGGCGGCGAAGGCCGGCATCATCGGCCTGACCCGCTCGCTGGCCAAGGAGATGGCGCCCTACGGGTCGCGGGCCAACGTGGTCGCGCCCGGGTTCATCGACACCGACATGACCTCGGCGCTGCCGTCGAAGTCGCGCGCCAAGGCGCTCGCCGCCATCCCGCTGCGGCGCTTCGGCGTACCGGACGACGTGGCGCCGCTGGTGGCCTTCCTGCTGTCGCCCGCTGCGTCGTACATCACCGCCCAGGTCTTCCACGTCGACGGCGGGATCGTCCTGTGACGCCCGTGCCGTGCCCCACCGACCGTCGTACCAGGAGAGGAACAGTGTCATGTCGGACAAGCAAACCCACCTCGAGGAGCTGCGCGAGCTGGTCGCGGAGGTGCTCGAGGTCGAGCCGTCGGAGCTGACGGACACCGCCGACTTCCAGGACGAGTACGAGGCCGACTCGCTGCGGGCGATCGAGATGCTGGCGCGGATCGAGAAGCGCTACAAGGTGGAGATCCCGCAGCGGGAGCTGGCCGGGATGGAGAACCTCAAGGCGGTGTACGAGATCACCGCCACCTACGCGGGCTGGGACAGCTAGTGCGATGAACCGTGTCGTGATCACCGGCGTCGGGCCGGTCTCCAACATCGGCATCGGGGCCCGCGCCTTCGAGCAGGGGCTGCGCGAGGGGCGCGTGGGTGTCGGGCCGATCCGCAGCTTCGACACCACCGGCTTCCCGCGCACCATGGCCGGTGAGGTCCGCGACTTCGTCCCGGCGGACCTGCTGCGCCGGCTCGACGTCGCGGCGTGGGGCCGCTCGTCCCTGTTCGCGGCCGCCGCGGCCCGGCTCGCGGTGCGCGACGCCGGCCTGGACGCGGCGCTCGACGCCGGTGCGCTGGCACCGGACCGGGTCGGCGTGGTGGTCGGCACCACCAGCGGTGAGTCGAAGCTGACCGAGGAGTTCGGCCGGCGGGTGGTCGACGCCGGGTTCGCCGCCGTGGAGCCGGCGCTGCTGGCGGGGTTGCCGGCCGGGCGGCTGGCCTTCGCCGTGAACGAGGAGCTGGGCGTGACGGGTGAGTCGGTGACGCTGGCGACCGCCTGCTCGGCGAGCAACTACGCCATCGGCTACGCGTACGACGCGATCGCCGCCGGCGACGCCGAGGTGATGCTCACCGGCGGCGCCGACTCGGTGTGCCGGTGGGCGCACGCCGGGTTCGTGCGGCTCGGTGCCGTCGCCGAGACCGCCTGCGCGCCGTTCGACCTGAACCGCTCCGGCATGGTCACCGCGGAGGGCGGCGCGATGCTGGTGCTGGAGTCCGCCGACCACGCCGCCGCGCGTGGTGCCCGGCCCTACGCCGAGGTGCTCGGCTACGCCCTGAACTGCGACGCCAGCCACATGGTCGCGCCGAACGCGGCCACCATCGCCGCGTGCATGCGCCTGGCCTTCGACAGCGCCGGGATCAGCCCGTCGGACGTCGACTACGTCTGCGCGCACGGCACCGGCACCGCCGCCAACGACGCCACCGAGGCGGAGGCGCTGTTCGAGGCGTTCGACGGGAAGGTGCCACCGGTCAGCTCGATCAAGTCGATGCTCGGCCACACCATGGGCGCGGCGAGCGCGTTCGGCGCGATCGCGTCCGCCGTCGCCATCGCCCGGGGGTTCCTGCCGCCGACGGTGAACTGGGCGTCGCCGGACCCGGCCATGTCGTGGCTCGACCCGATCCCGAACCGGGCCCGCCCGGCGCCGGTACGGGTGGCCCAGAACAACGGCTTCGCGTTCGGCGGCAACAACGCCATCGTCCTGCTCGGGGCGCCGTCGTGACCGCGCTGACGATCGCCGGCTGGGGCGTCGTGGGCCCGGCCGCGGACAGCCCGGAGGCGCTCGCCACGGCGCTCGGCGCCGCGCCGCAGCCGGTGCCGGTCACCGGCATGTACGCCGACGAACTGCCCGACGCGCGGGCGCACGCCCTGGTCGGCTTCGACGTCAAGGCGCACCTGCGCCGCCGCGGCACCGCCTTCTTCGACCGGCGCACCTCGCTGACCGTGGTCGCCTGCGGCCGCGCGATCGAGGACGCCGGGCTGGTGGTGACCGACGACAACCGGGACCGGATCGGCATCGTCACCGGCACCACCGCCGGCAGCGTCAAGTCGAGCGTGGACTACGCGGCGGAGACGTTCACCCAGCAGCCGCCGTACCTGGTGAACCCGGCGCTGTTCCCGAACACCGTGATGAACTGCGCGGCCGGTCAGTCGGCCATCTGGTACAAGCTGCACGGCCCGAACGCGACCGTCGCCGGAGGGCCGCTGGCCTTCCTGACCGGGCTGCGCTACAGCGCGAACCTGTTCCGGCGGGGCCGTGCGGACGTGCTGCTCGCCGCCACGGTGGAGGAGTTCACCCCGCACGCCGCCTGGACCGTGCGACGCACCGGCGGGACCCTCGCCGGGGAGGGCGGCGCCGCGTTCGTGTTGCGCCGCGAACCGGACGGGCCGGCCGACGGCGCCGTCCTCGCCGTGCGGGCCGGCTTCTGCCCGGCCGGCCAGTCCCGGCCCGCCGCGCTCTCCGCACTCGTCCGGGCGACGCTGGCCGAGGCCGGCGTGGACGGCGCGGACGTGACCACGGTCGCCTGCGGCCGGCGTGGCGACGCGCGCGACGACGCCGAGGTCTGGTCGGCGGTGGACGACGGGCTCGGCGGGCGCTCGCCGGCCGAGCGGCTGCACGTCGACGACGTGGTCGGGGACTGCCAGGCGGCGACCGGGGCCTGGGAACTGGCCGCGGTGCTCGCCCGGCACCGCGCCGACCCGGGCCGCGACGGCGCGTACTCGCTGCTCGTGGCGCGGACGCCGGAGGGCGGCGTCGGCGCCGCGGTGGTCCGGGGCCGGAGCCGGCGATGATCCCACCGCGACTGCACGGCCTCACCGCCGACGACCGGGACGCCACTGCCGCCGACGGCGACGGCCCGGTCGCGGTGTTCGTGCACGGCATGGAGGACGACTGCCGGGGCTGGACCGCGCTCGCCCGCAGCCTCGGACCGCAGTGGCGGACGCTGGCGATGTGCGTGCCCTGGCACGCCGGCAACGACTACTCCTGGCGGTACGCCGGGCGGCCGGGGGAGTGGGTGGCGGCCGGGCTGTCGAAGCTGCCCGCGCCACCGACCGTCCTGGTCGGGCACTCCTTCGGCGCCAACGCGATCCTGGAGCTGCTGGCCACCAGCCCGCAACCGCCGGCCCGCACGGCGGTGCTGACCACGCCGTTCTACCGGCCGCACGACGCGCCGGTGACCTGGCGCGCGTTCGACAGGTCGCGGCGGATCTTCCAGCGCCAGATCAGCGACGGGCTGCGCTCGCGGCTGACCGCCCGCAAGACGTCCCTGGAACCCGACATCCTCGAGTCGATGCTCGAACGGGCGTGGGAGCGCACCGGCCCGAGCGCGTTCCTGGCGGTCTTCGAGCAGTACCTGGCCAGCGGCCACCTGCCGGTGCAGACGGTGGAGATCCCGGTGCTGGTGGTCGGCGGTGAACGCGACCCCGGGCTCAACCGGGACCACCTGCGGGCGCTCACCGACCGGCTGCCGCTGGGCCTGCTCGCCTGCGAACCCGACTACGACCACTTCTGCCACCGGCGACACGCCCACCGGCTCGGCCGGTCGATCGACCGGTTCGCCAGGTACGGCACCGACGCGGAGAGGCCGGCCCGATGACACCGAAGACGCAGCCGCGCGTGCACTTCTCCTTCCGCAGCCCGTTCAGCTGGCTGGCGATCACCGTCCTGCGCCGGCGGGTACCGGACCTGGACGACCGGGTCACCTTCGTGCCGTTCTGGAACCCGGACGCGGTCACCGAGGCGGCGCTGCGGGAACGTGGCGCGGAACTGCACTACGCCCCGATGAGCAAGGCGAAGCACCTCTACATCCTGCACGACACGAAACGGCAGGCGGCCCGCGTCGGCGTGCCGATGCGCTGGCCGATCGACGACGACCCGTGGTGGGAGCTGCCGCACCTGGCCTGGCTGGCTGCCCGCCGGGCCGGCCGCGCCCGGCAGTTCTACGAGGCGGCGTGCGCGGCCCGCTGGGAGCGCGGCGAGGACATCTGCACCGTCGAGGCGGTCGAGCGCATCGCCCGGGAGGCGGGGCTCGACCCCGGACCGGCGGCCCGGGCCACCGACGACCCGCTGATCCGGGCCGAGGCGGTCGACTGCCTGGAACAGGCGTACCACGACGACATCTTCGGCATCCCGTACTTCCGCGTCGGCCGGCACCGGTTCTGGGGCCTGGACCGGGTGGACGACTTCGTCGCCGAGCTGGAACACCCCACCCCGGTGCGGCGGCCCGCCCCGGCCGGCGCGGCCCGGCGGATCGGGGCGTACGACACCGACACGGCGGGAGGCTGCGGATGACCGCGAGCGCACGGGAGTCGGCGCGACTGTTCGACCCGTTCGACCCCGCCGTCCTGGCCGACCCGTACCCGGCCTACGCGCGGCTGCGCGACCACGACCCGGTCAGCTACCTGCCCGAGTACGACGTGTGGATGGTGACCCGGTACGACGACGTGGTAGCCATCGCCCGCGACCCGGCCCGGTTCTCCTCGAAGATCGGCATGAGCCCGGACTTCGCGGTCGCCGGCGGCCCGCAGACCGGCGTCAGCTACCGCATCGGCGCGCCGTCGGTACGGGTGCTCATCGCCACCGATCCGCCCGAGCACCAGATCTTCCGGCGCGCCGTGGCCGGCGCCTTCACCCCCGCCTCGGTGACCGCGGCGACGCCCCGGATCCGCGCACTGGCCCGCGAGCGCGTACGGGTGCTGCGGGAACGCAGCGAGGCCGGGTGCGGCGACTTCTTCACCGACCTGGCCGAGCCGCTGCCGGTGCTCGTGCTCGCCGACCTGCTCGGCGTGCCGGCGGACATGCACGAGGAGTTCCGGGACTGGTCCACTGTCATCACCAAGGACCTCGACCAGGCGTCCGGGCCGCCCCGGGTGGGCCGGGGGATCGAGATGTTCCGCTACTTCAGCCGTCAGCTCCGCCGCGCCACGCCCGGCCGGGCGAACCTGTTCGACGCGATCGCCACCGCCCGCTCCGCCGGGGTGTCCGAGCAGGAGCTGCTGGCGTTCTGCGCGTTCCTGCTCGTCGCCGGCATCGAGACCACCACGAACCTGCTGACCAACCTGATGGCCGCGCTGCTGCGTTTCCCCGGGTTGCAGGACCGCATCCGCGACGACCCGGGCCTGGTGCCGACCGCCGTGGACGAGGCGATCCGCTACGACACCCCGGTGCAGGCGCTGTGGCGGGGCACCCGCGAGCCGGTGGAGCTGCACGGCCGTACGCTGCCCGCCGACGCCCGGGTGCTGCTGGTCTGGGGCGCGGCCAACCGCGACGGCCGCCGGTTCGACCAGCCGGACGAGTTCCGGCCGGACCGCCGCCCCAACGACCACGTCGGCTTCGGCGCGGGCCCGCACTTCTGCCTCGGGGCGCGGCTGGCCACCGCCGAGGTCGCGGCGGTGCTGCACGAGCTGTTCGCCGCCGCGATCCGGGTGGAGCCGGCTGGGGAGCCGGTGCTGACCCGCAGCCTGGTGCTGCGCGGCCGGACCAGCCTGCCGGTGCGGTTGGTGCCCCGGTGACCCCGCCCGACCGCGACCCGGTCGTCGTCGAGGCGGTCCGCACCCCGATCGGCCGCCGCCGGGGCGCGCTCAGCGGCGTCCACGCCGCGGTCCTGCTGCGCCACGTGCTGCTGGCCGTGCTGGAGCGCACCGGCGTCGCGCCCGCGGACGTCGACCAGATCATCGGCGGCTGCGTGACCCAGGTCGGCGAGCAGGGCCTCAACGTGACCCGCAACGCGTGGCTGTCCACCGGCCTGGACCACCGGGTCGCGGCGACCACAGTGGATGTGAGCTGCGGCTCGGCCCAGCAGGCCAACCATCTGGTGGCCGCGCTCATCCACGCCGGGGCCATCGACGTCGGCATCGCCTGCGGCGTGGAGTCGATGAGCCGGGTGCCCGTGGGCAGCAACTTCACCGGTGCGGCCGACTTCCGCACCGAGGACTACCCGTGGGACGACCCGCCCCGGTTGCAGTTCGGCGGGGCCGAGCGGATCGCCGCGCGGCAGGGGCTGACCCGGGACGAACTGGACGCGTACGGCCTGCGCTCGCAGCGGCGGGCCGCGGCGGCCTGGGCCGCCGGGCACTTCGACCGTGAGGTCGTGCCGGTGCCGGTGCCCGGCGGCGCACCGGTCGCAGTCGACGAAGGGCTGCGCGCCTCCACCCCGGAAGGGCTGGCCGCGCTGCGTCCCACTGTCGACGGCGGCCTGCACACCGCCGGCACCACCTCGCAGGTCTCCGACGGCGCCGCGGCGGTGCTGTGGATGTCAGCCGGCCGGGCCCGGGCGCTCGGCCTGCCGGCCCGCGCCCGGCTGACCCACCAGGTGGTGACCGGCGCCGACCCGTACTACCTGCTCGACGGCCCGGTGGAGGCCACCGGCCGGATCCTCGCCCGGGCCGGGATGAGCCTCGGTGACATCGACAGGTACGAGGTCAACGAGGCGTTCGCCGCAGTGGTGCTGTCCTGGGCCGGGCGCCTCGGCGCGGACCTGGACCGGGTCAACGTCAACGGCGGGGCCATCGCGCTCGGGCACCCGATGGGCGCCACCGGCGCCCGGCTGGTCACCACCGCGCTGCACGAGCTGGAACGCACCGGCACGGAGCTGGCCCTGATCACCATGTGCTGCGGCGGCTCGCAGGGCACCGCCTCGATCCTGCAGCGCTGCTGACGGGCACACACGTACCCGGCCGGACCGCAGTGGAGGGAGCACCAGGATGCGGATGGGAGTGTTCGTCGGCGACTTCACCGGTCCCGGCGGGACGGCGGCGCTGGGCGAACGACTGGCCGCGTTCGCCGTACGGGCCGAACGGGCCGGCGCGGCGAGCCTCTGGCTCAACGACCACCTCTTCCAGATCCCCATGTTCGGCGGCGAGGACGACCCGGTGCCGGAGTCCTGGACGGCGCTGGCGTTCGTCGCGGCCCGGACCAGCCGCATCGAGCTGGGCACGCTCACCACCTCGGCGACGTACCGGCACCCGGGCGTGCTGCTCAAGACCGTCGCCACGCTGGACGTACTCAGCGGCGGGCGGGCCTGGCTCGGCATCGGGCCGCCCTGGCACGAGCGGGAGCAGCGGGACATGGGCATCCCGGTCGGGTCGTGGCCGGAGCGCTTCGCCCGGCTGGAGGAGATCCTGCGGCTGACCCGGCAGGTGTGGGACGGCGACACCACCCCGTTCGCCGGCGAGCACTATCGGCTCGACCGGCCCCGGCTGTGCCCGCCGCCGCTGCGCCGCCCGCCGATCCTGGTCGGCGGCGCGCACGAGCGGCGGGTGCTGCGGCTCGTCGCCCGCTACGCCGACGCCTGCAACCTGTTCGAGGCGGGCGGGCTGCCGATGCTGCGGCTCAAGCTGGACCTGCTGCGGCGCAACTGCGAGCAGGCCGGCCGCCCCTACGACGACATCCTGCGGACCACGTTCGGCGCGCTGCGCGCCGAGGACGTGGCCGACCCGCGGGCGGCGCACCGGCGGTTCCAGGACCTCGCGGAACTCGGCGTCGACGTGGCGGTCGTGGACCTGGGCGCGGACGCCGACGAGCGCCGGTTCGAGCTGTTCGCGGCGCTGGCCGAGGCGGTCGCGCCGCTCGGCCGCACCCAGCCGGCCGCTGTGCCGGCGCACATCGTTGTTCCGGCCGTACCGGCGTTGGCAGACTGACCCGGCGACGGCCGATCCGCACGCGTGTCGAATGTGGAGGAACGTCAAATGACCTCGACCACCCCCGTGACGATCGACGCCCTCAAGGCGGCCCGGGAACTGGCGCCGACGATCGCGGACCGGGCCGCCGAAGGCGAACGCCTCGGCTGCGTACCCCCCGATCTGCTGGACCGGATCTCCCGGGCCGGGCTGATCGACCTGATGCTGCCGCAGGCGTTCGGCGGCCTCGAACTCGACCCGATGGCCGTGGTGGACGTCATCACCGAGCTGTCCCGCGCGGACGGCTCGGTCGGCTTCACCATCCTCAGCCTCAACGCCACGTTCTTCGTCGCCTGGCTGGAGCCGGACGTCGCCCGCTCGGTGCTGGCCGACCGGCCACGCGCCATCGCCACCGTGTTCGCGCCGCTGGGCAAGGCGACGCCGGATCCGGGCGGCGGGCTGGTCGTGGAGGGCCGCTGGCCGTTCAACAGCGGCTGCCGCAACGCCTCCTGGTTCGCCAACGGCGTGATGGTGATGGACGGCGACAAGCCGGCCGTCGTCCCGCCCGGGCGCCCCGACTGGCGGCTGGTCTTCGTCCCGGCCGCGGACGTCGAGGTGCTCGACACCTGGGACGTCGCCGGGCTGCGCGGCACCGGCAGCAACGACGTGCGCATGACCGGCGTACGGGTGCCGCCGGAGTACACCGCGAACCCGATCTTCGAGTCGGCCAAGCTGGACGGGACCATCTTCCGCTGGTCCTTCTTCGCGCTCATGGGCGTGCTGTTCGCCGGGTTCCCGCTGGGCATCGCCCGGCGCGCGATCGACGAGTTCGTCACCGTGGCCCCGCACAAGTCGCGGGGGAGCCGGCCGCTGGCCGAGGAACAGTCGGTCCAGCTGACCGTCGCGCGGGCCGAGGGGCAGCTGCGCTCCGCGCACGCGTACGTGCAGGACACGCTGGGCCGGGCGTGGGACCGTACGCTCGCCGGCGACGAGATGACCATGGACGACCGGGTCGCGGTGCGGCTGGCCACCGGCAACGCCATGCGCGCCGGGACCGCCGCCGTCGACTCGATCTTCCGGCTGGCCGGGGGTAGCGCCCTCTACAACCGGTCGCCGCTGCAACGGTGCTGGCGCGACATCAACGCCGGCAGCCACCACGGCTACTTCTCGGAATACCACGAGACCCGCGTGGGCCGGGCGCTGCTCGGCGTGCCGGTGCCGGACCCATGGATGATGTGACGACGGACGGGCGCCGGCCGTGGACCGGCCGGTGGATCTGGTGCCAGGACACCGGCATCCGCCGCACCGGCGAGTTCCAGAGCATCCCGGAGGTCGACGAGCGGGTCCACGACCGGCGGGTGCTGTTCCGGCGCGAGTTCACGCTCGACCGGGTGCCCGGGCGGGCGCCCATGCGGATCACCGCCGACTCCCGGTACGTGCTGTGGGTCAACGGGGTGGAGCTGGCCCGCGGCCCGGCCCGCAGCCATCCCCGCCGCCTGCTCCACGACACCGTCGACGTGGCCCCCGCGCTGCGTCCCGGCGTCAACGTCGTCGGGGTGCTGGTGCGCTTCTACGGCGAACCGACCGCCTGGTGGATGCCGGCGGTGCCGACGTTCAGCCACGGCGCCGGGGTGCTCGTCGCCGAGGTCGACCTGCCCGGCGGCGTCCTCGGCACCGACCGGACCTGGCGCTGCCGGGTGAGTGACGCGTGGACGCGCCAGCGCCCGTCCGGTCTCGGCCAGGCCCGCCCGGAGGTGCTCGACGGCCGCCGGCTCGACCCGGACTGGCTGCGGCCCGGCCACCCGGACGAGGGCTGGTCGGCGCCCCGCGTGGTCACCGCCCTGCACCTCGGGGGCATCGGCCGGGCGGTCCCGCCCACCGATCCGTACGGGCCGATGCCGCCGCGTGCCACCGCGCCGCCGGCCGTGACGCCGAGGATCCCGGCGGGGCTGCGGCGGCACCGGCCCGGCACGCCCGGTGAGCCGGTGACGCTGCCCCTGACGGTCGACCTGGACGCCGGGTCGCCGGAGGTGCTCACCGCCGACTTCGGCCGGGTCGTCGCCGGCACGCTCGCGCTGCGGCTGACCGGCCCGGCCGGCGTGGTCGCCGACGGCTCGCTCGGCGAACGCCTGGACGGCGAGGGCGCGCCGTCGCCGCCGAGCGCCGCGTTCTCCTACACCCTGCGCGGGCACGCCGACACGTTCGAGACCGCCGACCCGGGCGGCGGCCGGTACGCGGTGCTGCGCCTGACCGGGTCCGGCCGGGTCACGGTGGACGCCGTCACCGTGTACGAACGGCTGCGCCCACGGCCGGCCGGCCCGTTCTTCACGTGCAGCGATCCGCTGCTGGACGAGATCCACCGGGTCGGCCTGCGGACCGTCGACCTGACCGCGCAGGACGCGTACATCGACTGCCCGACCCGGGAGCAGCGCGCCTGGACCGGCGACTCGGTGGTGCACCAGGCCGTCGACCTGGTCACCAACCCGGACTGGCGGCTGGCCCGCTGGCATCCGCGCCTGGCCGCCGTCCCCGGCCCGGACGGGCTGCTGCCGATGGCGGTGGCCTGCGACTTCGAGCACCGCGCCACCACCACCATCCCGGACTGGTCGCTGCACTGGATCCGGTCGGTACGCAACCTGTGGTGGTGGGCCGGCGACCGGGACGAGGTCGCCGCGCTGCTGCCGGTGGCCGAGGGCGTGCTGCGCTGGTTCGCCGAGTTCGCCCGCGACGGGCTGCTCACCGACGTCACCGGCTGGGTGCTGCTGGACTGGGCCAGCGTGCAGGGACGCGGCGCCGGCGCGGTGCTCAACGGGCTGTGGGGACGTGCCCTGACCGACTTCGCCGAGATGGCCGCGTGGCTCGGCGACCACGGCCGGGCCCGCTGGGCGCGCGCGCAGCACCGCCGCCTCGCCGAGGCGTACCGGATCTTCTTCGACCCCGAGCGTGGCGGCTACCGGGACTGGGCGCGCGACGGCGTGGCCGCTCCGGGCCTCAGCGACCACGCCGCCGCGGCGGCAGTCGTCGGCGGCCTCGTCCCGGCCGCGTCGCGGGCCGCGGTGCTGCGGTTCCTGCTGGCGCGGGAGGACCGGGTGACCAGCGCGTGGTCCTTCGGCGTCATGCCGCTGCGGGCCGCGATGGGCCCGCCGCAGCCGGACTGGGACGTGGACCGCCAGGTGGTCGCGGCACAACCGTTCTTCCGGTACGTGGTGCACGACGCGGTCGCCGCGCTCGGCGGCGCGGAGCACGTGGCCCGGCTGTGCCGGGACTGGCGGGCACTGCTGACGGAGGAGACGGACACCTGGCCGGAGACCTGGTCGGGCGGCTCGCTCTGCCACGGCTGGTCCGCCACGCCGAGCCGGGACCTGCCGTTGTACACGCTCGGCGCGGGCCCGGCGGCACCCGGCTTCGCCCGGGCCCGGGTCGCGCCGCGCCTGGGTGACCTGGACTGGGCGCGCGGGGCGGTGCCGACGCCGCACGGCCCGCTCACTGTCGACGTGGGCACGGAGGTGACAGTGGAGTCCCCGGTGCCGGTGGAGATCGACGTGGGCGGCGTCCGGCACCACCGGCCGCCCGGCCGCTGGACGGTCCCGGCGGGACGGGAACACGACCCGGACCGCCCCGGCGCCGCGGTGACGGCATGACCGGCGAACCGGCGGGCGCGCGGACCAACGGCACCAGGCTGACCGTCGCCAACGGCCGGTGGCCGGTCACCGACGCCGCCCCGGCCGCGCGTCCCGTCCCCGTGGAACGGGCCGACGCGCTGCTGTCCGCCGTCGCCGACCTGGTCGGACCCCGCGCCGACCCGCTCGGCGACGCGCTCGCGGCGGTGCTCGACGCGGCCCGCGACCTCGTCGAGGTGGCGGCCCGGTGGCCGGCCGGCTCCACCCCGGGCGCCGAGTCGCACGAGCGCCTCCGGCAGGCCCACGGCAGCGCCCGCGCCGCGTGCAGCGTCTGCTGGTACGCGGTCGTCGAGGTGGGCGACCAGGTCCGCCGCGCGGCCGGCGGCCGCTCGGCTCAGTAGCCGGGCGGGGCCGTGTAGCCGCCGGTCAGCTCGTGCACCGCCGCGGCGAAGGCCAGCGTGCCCCGGTCACCCCAGCGCGGCCCGATCACCTGCACCCCGACCGGCAGCCCGGCCGCGGTGCGGCCCACCGGCACGGCGGTGGCGGGCAGCCGGGCCAGGCTCGCCAGGCTCGCCCACACCAGCTGCCCGGCGTACGGCGCCGGCCGGCCGTCCACTGTGAGCTGCCGGGCCAGCGGGGGAGCGTCGGTCTGGTGCGGGTACGCCGGAAGCGGCGCGGACGGGGTGATCACCAGGTCCACCCGTTCGAAGACCGCCTGCCACGCGGCGGCCGACCGCGCCTGCCGCTCGGCGCTGCGGTGCCAGGCCCGGTACGGCTGGGCGAGGCCCCGGGCGAGCCGCACCACCGGGCGGTCGTCGTCGGGGCGGGCCCGGCGGGCGATCCGGGCCAGCTTGGCGAAGTCGGCGTCGGAGAAGTCGGTGCTGAGCACGCCCAGCAGCAGTTCCAGGTAGATCTCGTACGACTCGTAGAACGGCCGGGGCGGCCGGAGCCGGTCCTCGACCAGCGCGCCCGCGCCGGCCAGGCGCGCCACGAACTCCCGGAGCACCCGCAGCGTCTCCCGGTCGGTGCGCATCAGCGGGTTGTCCAGCCAGACCGCGATCCGGCAGCCGCTGATCCGCCGCGTCGCCGGGGGCGCCGGGGGCAGCGTCCCGCCCGGTACGCCGCCCGCGTCGCCGCCCACCAGCACGCCCAGCGCCAGGTCGAGGTCGGCCGGGTGCCGGGCCATCGGGCCGACAGCGCCCAGCGGCGACGCGCCGAGCGTGCCGGGCGGCCCGGGGATGTGCCCCCGCGTCGGCACCGCCGAGAAGGTCGGCAGGTGCCCGTACACGCCGCAGAAGTGGCTCGGCAGCCGGATCGACCCGGCGATGTCGCTGCCCAGCTCGAGCGGGGTGAGCCCGGCCGCGAGCGCGGCGGCGGAGCCGCCCGAGGAACCGCCCGCGGTGCGCCCGGGATCCCACGGGTTACGGGTGAGCCCGTACACCGGGTTGTCGGTCTGGAAGTCGCCCGCGTACGGCGGCACGTTGGTCTTGCCGACCACGACGGCGCCGGCGGCGCGCAGCCGGGCGACCGCCTCGGCGTCGCGGTCCGGCCGGTGCCCGGCCAGTTCGGGCGCGCCCGCGGTGGTCACCAGACCGGCGGTCTCGAACACGTCCTTCACGGTCATCGGCAGGCCGTGCAGCGGGCCGCGGGGCTCCCCGGCGGCGCGGGCCCGGTCGGCGGCTGCCGCCGCCGCGAGCGCCCGGTCCCGGTCCACCGCCACCACCGCGTTGATCGCCGGATTGAGCCGTTCGATCCGGTCCAGGTGGGCCTGGACCAGGTCGGCGCTGGACACGGCGCCGGCGTCGAGGGCGCGCAGCAACGCGGTCGCGCTCACCGTGGCCAGGTCCTCCATCGCACCTCCCGGCCGCACCCGCGCCGACTGCGCCGGCCGCACGGGCTGGGTACGGTCGTGGCACCGTACCGCCCGGCCGGTCGACTGCGGACCGGTCGCAGTTGCGCGGCGTCCTGAACGCTTGTGCCGCGGCGGCGCGGCGGGCGACGCTGCCGGGGACACCGCGAGCGTGCTCCGGGCGGGCAACGGGCCTCGTTACGGGGCGGCCGCCGCAGCGTCCACGCGTGCATCCGTGGCGATCGTCGCCTGCCCACAGGGGAGACTGGCATGACTTCCGCTCCGACCAGGTCGACCACCTCGAAGACTCCACCGGGGTCGAACGCGCCGCGGTTCGTACAGACCGCGTCGTTCGTCCGGGGTCCGATCGACTACCTCGACCAGAACCACCGCAAGTACGGCGACATCTTCACGGTGTCGCTCATCGGCATGCCGCCGATCGTGTACGTCGCCAACCCGGACCTCGCCCGCCAGGTGTTCGCCACCGACCGCAGCGTCGGCAACGCCGGCCGTACCCGGCAGGACTTCCTGCAGCGGATGGTGGGCGACTACTCGATCCTGGTGCTCGACGGCGACGAGTGGCTGCGGCAGCGCAAGATGATCGGGTCGGCGTTCCACACCCGCTACCTGCAGAGCTACCAGGAGGAGATCCGCCGCATCGCGGTCGAGTCGGTGGCCACCTGGCCGGTCGGCACGCCGTTCCCGGTCCGGCCCAAGATGCAGACCATCGCGCTGGACGTGCTCCTGCGCGTCGTGTTCGGCATCCGCGACCTGGAACGGGTCGCCCAGTTGCGGGAGATGCTGCCCCGGCTGACCGCGTCGGCGTCCAGCATGGAGACGCTGGCGTTCGTGCTGTCCCGCTCGGCGTGGGCCGGCATCGAGCCGATCTTCCGCAAGATCCCGGGCAGCGCGGCGGCCCGGTTCACCCAGGCGCGCGCGGACTGCGACGCGATCCTCTACGACGAGATCCGGCGGCGGCGGGCCGAGCCGGACAACGCCGAGCGCAAGGACATCATGTCCCAGCTGCTGCGTGCCGCGGACGACGAGGGCACGCCGATGACCGACCTGGAGCTGCGCGACGCGCTCATGACGCTGCTGGAGGCGGGATACGAGACGACCGCCGCGGCGATGGCCTGGGTCTTCGAGCGGCTCGTCCGTCACCCCGACGTCTACCGGCGACTGCTGGAGGAGACCAAGGACGGCGACGAGACGTACCTGGAGGCCGTCATCAAGGAGACCATGCGGACCCGGCCGATCGTGCCGGTGATGCCCCGGGCGCTGTCCGGCCCGCTGGAGATCGGCGGCTACACCGTGCCGGGCGGCTGGTGGGTGGCGCCGTCGGTGCCGCTGCTGCACGGCCGGGAGGAGTCGTTCGAGTCGCCGGAGGAGTTCCGGCCGGACCGGTTCCTCGGCGAGGACGTGCCGAAGTCGGCGTTCCTGCCGTTCGGCGGCGGCCGGCGGCACTGCCTGGGCGCGCAGTTCGCCATGATCGAGATGAAGGCGGTCATCCCCGAGGTGATCAAGCGGATGGACCTGCGCCGCCCGGACGGCGCCGGTCCGGAGGCGCAGAAGACCTCGCACGTGCTGCTCACCCCGTCCGAGGGGGCGACTGTCGTGGCCGAGCCGCGTAAGCAGGCGGCGAGCGCCTGAGACGTACCGAGCGACCGGGCCGGCCCTCGACGAGGGCCGGCCCGTCCCGTGTCGGCGGTCGGCCCGGCCGCGCACGCCCTGCGCCGCGACCGTGCGCCCTGCGCCGCGACCGTGCGCCCGGCGCCGAGGCCGGGTGCGCCGGCGGCGGCTCAGCGGCCGGCGGCGGCGACCAGGCGGCGCAGCGGCGCGTCCGGGTCGGCCAGGACGCGCCCGGCCAGCTCCGCGTAGCGGCGGACGAAGTCCTGCGCCCAGGCCGGCTCGAACTGGTCCTCGGCGTAGGACAGCCGGGCGTCGAACCGGTCGGCGCGGGGGATGACTGTCAGGCTCAGGCCGAAGCGGCTCAGCCCCTGGCTGGGCCGGAACGTGTCGATCTCCAGCCCGTTGCGCACGGCCGTCGGCGACCAGGAGTCCGGCGCCCGGTCCGGCAGCATCTGGAAGACCACGTCGTTGACCCGGCCGCCGGCCTCGCGCAGCGCCGGCACCGGCACCGTCTGGTAGGGCACGCCCTGGTGCACGACGGCGTCCAGGACGGTACGGCGGGTCGCGGCGAGCAGGTCGCGGAACGAGCCGCCGTCGGCCAGCCGGGTGCGCAGCACGAGCATGTTGGCGAAGAAGCCGACGGTCAGCTGCACCTCCGGCCGGGTGCGGTTGGCGAACAGCGAGGCCACCGCCAGATCGTCGGCGCCGGTCTCGGTGTGCAGCAGCAGGTAGTAGAGGCCCAGCATCACCGGGAACAGCGTGGTCCGCTCGGCCTTGGCGAACGCGCGCAGCGCCGCCGCGTCCACGTCGCCGAACTCGTGCAGCGCCAGCCCGGGGCGCGGCGCGCCCTGACCGGGGCGCCGCGCGGGCAGGTCGGGCACCCGCATCCCGTCGAGCTTGGCGGCCCAGTAGTCGTGGTCGGCGCGCAACTGCCCGGAGGCGCTCTGCTCGTGCTGCCAGGCGGAGAACTGCCGGTACTGCCAGCCGACCGGTGCCGGTGGCGCGCCGTCACCGAGCAGCGCGATCACGTCGTTGATCAGCACCCCGCAGGACCAGGCGTCGGAGACCAGGTGGTGCATGTTGGCGCAGAGCACGTGGTCGTCGGCGCCGATCCGCCAGGCGCGCCAGCGGACCGGGGCCTGCTCGACGGCGATCGGGGCGCGCAGTTCGTCGGCGTACTGCCGCTGGACCTCCGCCTCCGCGCCGGCCGGCAGTTCGGTCCACTCGACCCGGGTCGGGCCGGGCTCGTGGACGCGCTGCACCAGGTCGCGCCCGCGCCGGTGCAGCGTGGTGCGCAGCGACTCGTGCCGCCGCATCAGGATGTCGACGGTGCCGGCCAGCTTGCCGGGGTCGAGCGGCCCGCGGATGCGGAAGCCGGCCGGGCAGTTGACCGACGCCGTCTCGGCTCGGTAGTGCGCCAGGAACCACATCAGCCGCTGACCGATGGAGGCCGGGATCTCCGTGTACGACATGGCGAGGAGTCTATGGGCGTATCTGCTATCTGCGCTCTACTGCCGGTCCGGACACTCGTGGTAGTCCTAACCCATGTCTGAGGATGCGATCGAACACCGGACCCGGGTCATCGTCGTCGGCGCCGGCTACGCCGGGCTCACCGCGGCGCTCTTCCTGGCCTGGCGCGGTGTGCCGGTGACCCTCGTCGAACGCCATCCGAGCACCTCGGTGCAGCCGAAGGCCTTCGGCATCGTGCACCGCAGCATGGAGCTGCTGCGCCAGATCCCCGGCCTGGAGGAGAAGATCCTCGCCGCCGACGTCATCGACTTCGTCAACGAGGCCCACATCACCATCGCCACCGACATGAAGGATCCGAACCCGGAGGTCCTGCTGGCCGGCAACGACGACACCATGTCGCGGCTGATCCGGCTGACCCCGGCCGGCTTCGGCGCCCTGCCGCAGTCCAAGATCGAGGCGATCCTGCGCCGCACCGCCGAGGAACTCGGCGGCGACCTGCGCTTCTCCACCCGGCTGGAGTCCTTCGACGAGGACGACGACGGCGTGGTGGCCACCCTCGTCGACCTGCCCACCGGGCGCCGCTACCGGGTGGCCGCCGACTACCTGGTGGCCGCCGACGGCTGGCAGGCGCCGGTCCGCGAGTGGCTGGAACTGCCCACGCACGGCGTCGGCGAGCTGTGGCGGTGCCGGACCATCCTCTTCGACGCCGACCTGACCGAGCTGCTGGCCGGGCGCAAGGCGCTGCTGACGTACTTCAAGAACGACGAGTTCACCGGCCTGTACGCGTACCTGGAGAACGCCCGCGAGGTGTTCGGCGTCTCCGGCGCCCACCTGCTCGGCATCAACTACTTCATCGAGCGCGGCGAGAGCGACGACGACTTCACCGACGAGCGCTGCGTGGAACTGGTCCGCAAGGCCATGGTGGAGCCGGACCTGGAGGTGACCATCACCGACCAGTCCACGTTCGTCATCGCCCACCGGGTGGCCGACCGGATGCGCGAGGGCCGGGTGTTCCTGGCCGGCGACAGCGCGCACGTCATGCCGCAGACCGGCGGCCTGGGCGGCGCCACCGCGATCCAGGACGGCTACGACATCGCCTGGCGCATCGCCGCCGTCGTCGCCGGATACGCCGGGCCGAACCTGCTCACCGGCTACGACGCCGAGCGGCGACCGGTGGGGGAGTCGACCGCCAACCGGCAGCTGCACCGCCTCTCCGAACGGATGGCGCCACAGCTCAAGACGTTGCAGTTCGCCGAGGAGGTGAGCCCGGTCTGGGAGCACCTGGGCTACCGGGTCCACTCGCCGTTCGTCAGCACCGAACCCGACGACGACGGCGACCTGCTGGAGGATCCGGAACTGGCGCAGGCCCGGCCGGGCAGCCGCGCGCCGCACGTCCCGGTCCGGCACGGAGACCGGGAGATCTCCCTGCTGGACCTGTTCGGCCGCGACCACGTGCTGCTGCTCGGCTCGCCCGGCACGCCGTGGCGGGCCGCCGCCGAGAAGCAGGCCGCCGCGCTGGGCGTGCCACTGCCGGTGTACGCCTTCGGCGCCGACCTGACCGACCACACCGGCGAGGCGGCACGCCGCTACGACCTCGGCCCGGACACCGCCGTCCTGGTCCGGCCGGACGGCTACGTGGTGTGGCGGGCCCTGTCCCGGCCCGACGACCCGGAACGGGCGCTGCGCGACGCCCTCACCACCGTCCTCGGCCGCGCTCCCGAGCCGGTCGAGCCGCCGCAGTGGTCCGAGCCGGCGCTGCGGCGTACCGCGATCCGGTTCTTCTCCAACATCCGCCGCTGACGTGAGCCGGATCGCCGTCGTCGGGGCCGGCATGGCGGGCCTGGCCGCCGCGTTGTTCTGCGCCCGCCGGGGCCACGAGGTGACGCTGCTGGAGCGCGACGCCGCCGCGCCGCCGGACGGCGCGGGCGCGGACCGGTGGTTCACCGACTGGCACCGGCCGGGCCTGCCGCAGGGACGGCACTCGCACAAGTTCCTGGCCCGGTCGTGCCGGGTGCTGGCCGAGGAGGCGCCGGACGTCCTGGACGACCTCGTCGCGGCCGGCGCGGTGCGGGTGCCGGTCAGCCGCCTGCACACCGGGCCGCCGCCGGCCGACGAGTTCGCGCTCGCCGCCCGGCGGCTGATGCACGAGGCGGTGCTGCGCCGCGCCGTCGGCCGCGAACCGACCGTACGGCTGCGACCCGGTGCGACCGCCCGCGCGCTGGTCACCGGGCGCCCGGACGGCGGCGTGCCGACGGTGGACGGCGTCCGGCTCGACTCCGGCGAGGTGGTGTCCGCCGACCTCGTCGTGGACGCCGCCGGACGGCACGCCCGGCTGCTCGACTCGATCGACGTGCGCCGCCCGCCCGCGCTGGTGCATCCGTGCGGGTTCGTCTACCTGACCCGGCACTACCGGCTGCGGCCCGGCGCCGAGCTGCCGCCGCTGGATCGGCCGCTCGCGATGAGCCTCGGGTACGCCGCCACGCTCGCGTTCCCGGCCGACAACGGCACGTTCTCGCTGTCGGTGACGCTGTCCGACCAGGACGAGCTGCGTCACGCCCTGCGCCGCCCGGCCACGTGGGACCGGTTCATCGCCGCGGTGCCGCACACCCACCGCTGGGCCCGCCGGGGCGTACCGCAGGGACCGGTACGCACCATGTCCGGCATCGCCAACCGCTGGCAGCGGATGCACGACGACGACGGACCGGCGCTGGCCGGGCTGGTCCTGCTCGGCGACGCCGCGCTCCAGACCAACCCGACGTACGGCCGGGGCGTCTCGATCGCGTTCCTGCACGCCCAGCAGCTCGCGCGCACCCTGGACACGACGGGTGACCCGGGCTCGGTGGCGTTCACCGACGCGTTCGAGGCGTGGACCGTCCGCAACCTCGGCGTGTGGTACCGCACCCAGGTCACCGCCGACACCGCCGGTCTGCGGCGGATGGCGGCCGGGCTGCGCGGCCAGCCGCCGCCGGTGTCCGACGACCCGTTCGCCCGCTTCATGGCCGGCATGGAGGTGCTGGCCGGGCGGGACGAGGTCGTCGCCCGCGCGCTCGGCCGGATGGCGCACCTGCTCATCACGCCCGCCCAGCTGCTCGGCGACCGCGACGTGGTGCGCCGGGTGACCGGTTTCCTCGACGGCCGGACCGTCACCGACGACGCCGTCGAGGGTCCGGCCCGGCGGGAGTTCGAGGCGATCGTCGCCGCCTGAGCCGCGACCGGACGGCACCTTCGGAGGCCACCATGGACGCACGACCCGCCCGGACCGACGCTCCCGCCCGCTGCCCGGTGACCGGCGCCGCGGACTTCGAGCCGTTCGGCCCCGCCTACAACGCCGAAGCCGGGGCGAGTCTGGCCGGGGCCCGCGCCGAACGGCCGGTCTTCCACCACCCCGGCCTCGACTACTGGATCGTCACCCGGTACCGGGACGTGCGTGCCGTGTTCGGCGACCCGGACACGTTCTCGGCCGCCAACGCGATGGACCCGTACCGCCCGCTGTCCCGCCCCGCCCTGCGCGAGCTGGTCCGCCGGCGGTTCACCGGCGGCCCGGTGCTGGCGAACGAGGACGAGCCGGTGCACCTGCGGCGGCGGCGCCGGCTCGCCAGGCCGTTCACCCGGCGCCGGGTGCAGCGGCTGGAACCACGCGTGCGCGCGCTCGTCGGCGAGCGGATCGACGCGTTCGCCGGCCGGGGCCACGCCGACCTGGTGGCCGAGCTGCTGTGGGAGGTGCCCGCCCTGGTCGTCGCCGTCTTCATGGGCGTACCGGACGAGGACCTGGCCGAGGTGCGCGGCTACTCGGTGTCCCAGGCCGTGTTCAACTGGGGGCTGCCCACCGACGACGAGCAGGTGGCCGCGTGCGACGTGATGGGCCGGTACTGGCAGTACGCCGCCCGCCTGGTGAGCGGCCTCAAGGAGACCGGCGGCCGGGGCGCCGGCTGGATCGCCCACGCGGTTCGCGCCCAGGCCCGCAACCCGGAGCTGTTCAGCGACTCGTACCTGCAGTCGCTGGTGCTCAACGGCACCACCGCGGCGCACGAGACCACGGCGTCCGGCGCGGCCAACGCGGTGCGGACGCTGCTGGAGACGCCGGGTGCGTGGACGGCGCTGTGCGCCGACCCGGCCGGCATCCCGGCCGCCGTGGAGGAGTGCCTGCGGCTGCGGCCCCCCGTCGTCGCCTGGCGGCGCCGGGTGGTCCGCGACACCGTCCTGGGTGGCGTGCCGCTGGCCGCCGGGGCCCGGCTGCTGCTGGTGACGGCGTCGGCCAACCGGGACGCCGAGATGTTCGCCGACCCGGACACGTTCGATCCGGCCCGCCGCGGCGTGCGCCGGCACCTGGCCTTCGGCGACGGCAACCACGCCTGCCTCGGCGCGCACCTGGCCCGGCTGCAACTGCGTGTCGTCCTGGAGGAACTGACCCGCCGCCTGCCCGCGCTGGAACTGGTGCCCGGCCAGGACTTCGGTCACGCCCCGAACACCTCGTTCCACGGACCTGAACGGCTGTTGGTGCGCTGGCCCGCGTCGTAGCGTTCGGGCATGACGGAGAATGCGGTCGGCATCTACCCGTGTCTGCTGTACCGGGATGCCGAAAAGGCGATCGAATGGCTGGTCGAGGCGTTCGGGTTCACCAAGAACGTGGTGTTCCCCGGCCCCGAGGGGACCATCGCGCACGCCGAGCTCGGCTGGCGCGGCTCAGCGGTGATGGTCAATTCCGTCGGCACCGGCACCCGCCTGGCCACCGAGGTCGGGCAGGGCGGCCTCTACCTCGTGGTGGACGACCCGGACGCGCACCACGCCCGCGCCGTCGCGGCCGGCGCGGAGATCATCCGGGAACTCAAGGACGAGGACTTCGGCACGTCCCGCGGGTACGCCGCCCGAGACCTCGAGGGCAACGTCTGGATCATCGGCACCTATCAGCCCGGCAGCACCCCGGCCCCGGCCTAGCGGCTCACGAGCGGGTCGGCTGCACCTGGCGGGGTGCCATCGCGGCGCCCCGCCGGGTGGAGGTGCTCAGCATCTGCTGCATCCCCGCCGCCACCAGCCGGCCGTCCGGCGCCCAGACCTGGGCCGCCCCACCCAGCACGCCCCGGTGCGACGCCACCCCGGCCGCGTTCACCAGCAGCCACTCGTCGCCCGGGGCGCTGTCGTGGAACGCCACGTAAAGGTCGATGCTCGGGGCGAACAACTGCGTCTCCAGCTCCGGGAACGCGTTCATCACCGCCGGCCACTGGAGACTGTCCACCAGGATCACCGAGCGGCAGGCGTCCAGCCACGGGTCGTCGAAGGTGGCCTGCGGCTGGAACCGGGCCCAGCTGAACGCCACCGGCGCCGGCGTCTCCAGCGTGGTCCGCCCGGCCAGCTCCCGCAGCGTGACGCAGTCGTGCCAGGGCGGCACGCCCCGCCCCTCCGCCTCCAGCAGCTCCCGCAGGTCGGGCAGCTCCTCCGGACCGGGCACCTCGGGCATCGGCGTCCACGGCCCGTCCGGGCCGGTGAGCCCGTCGTGCGCCGCCCACACCATCGCCTCCAGCACCGGCCGGCCGAACTGCGTCATGGACACCCGGGCCGCCGCCGCCCGGCGGGTCGCCCGCAACGTCACCACCGCCAGGTCGACGTAGCCGAACCGGGGCGGGCTCAGGAACTGGCAGGACAGGCTCGCCGGGCGGGGCAGGGACAGGGTCTGCTGGGCGGCGCGCAGCGCCACCGCGGCCAGGTAGCCGCCGTTCGGGCCCATCAGCGCCCAGTCCGGGCACAGCTTCGCCCGGAACTGGCCGTCGCCGGCCGGTTCGATGGTGGTGTCCTCGGCGAGGTGGCCCACGGCTCAGCCCGCCGTCGCCGGCGTCGCCGGGCGGCCCGGCGTCAGCAGGCTGACCACGGTGCCGACGCCGATGAGCACGGCGGCCAGCAGGAAGCCGCGGTCGTACCCGGCGGCCAGCGCGACAGCCGGGGACCGCCCCGCGTCGGCCAGGTGCGACGCGTGCGCCACGGCGGCGGTGACCAGCGTGGCCAGGCCGATCGCGCCGCCGAGCTGCCGGGTGCTGCTGATGACCCCGGACGCCAGGCCCGCCTGGGCCGGCGGGATGCCGCTGGTGGCCGCCGCGGTGATCGGCACCATCACGATGCCGATGCCCAGTCCGATCAGCACGGTCGGGGCGAGCAGGTCGACCAGGAACGTCGCGTCGGCGGGCGTCCGGGACAGCCACAGCAGCCCGGCCGCGGCGACCACGCCACCGGCCACCAGCGGCAGCCGGGGACCGGTGCCGGGCAGCAGCTTCGTGGAGACGCCGGAGCCGGCGACGATGCCGATCGACAGCGGCAGGAACGCCAGCCCGGCCTCGATCGGCCGGTAGCCGAGGACCTGCTGGAGGAAGAGCGACAGGAAGAAGAACATCGACACCATCGCGGTGCCGCCCACCAGCGCGATGATGTTGGCGAGCGCGACGTTGCGGTGCCGGAAGAAACCCGGCGGCATGATCGGCTCGGCCGCCCGCGTCTCGACCACCAGGAACACCGCCAGCAGCAGGACGCCGACCCCGATCGGCACCAGGACGGGAGCGGAGAGGAACGGGTGCTCCCGTACGCCGACGATGCCGTACACGAGCGTGGCCAGACCCGCGGTGACGGTGACCGCGCCGGTGACGTCGAGGCGGCGGCGCGCCCCGGCGGCCGGCGCCGACTCGGTGAGCGCCCAGGCCGCGCCGGCGAACAGCAGTACGCCCAGCGGCACGTTGCAGAACAGCACCCAGCGCCAGCTGAGCAGGTCGGTGAGCACGCCGCCGGCCAGCGAGCCGATCGCGCCGGCGGACGCGGCCACCGCGCTCCACAGGCCGATCGCCCGCCCCCGCTGCTTCGGGTCGGTGAACGTGGTGACGAGCACCGTCAGCGTGGTCGGGGCGAGGATCGCGCCGCCGAGGCCCTGCACCGCCCGGGCGGCGATCAGCGTGCCCGCGTTCGGGGCGAAGCCGCCGACGAGGCTGGCCACGGTGAAGACGGTCAGGCCGGTGAGGAACATCCGCTTGCGTCCGAACAGGTCGGCGGTGCGGCCGCCGAGCAGCAGGAACCCGGCGAAGACGATGGTGTACGCGTTCACCACCCACTGCAACTCGGCCGGGCCCATGGCCAGCGACTCGCCCATCCGGTCCAGCGCCAGGTTCACGATCGCGACGTCGAGGATGACCATGAACTGGGCGAGGCAGACCACCGCGAGGATCGCCCCGCTCGGCGCGCCGGCGGCACGGGCCGGCGCCGGCGCCGCCTTTCCTGTCGTCGTCACTTGCGGGCTCCAAGGGCTCGGGCCGGCCCGGGACGCGCCGGCGGCGGGGAGGCTCGTGCGCTCGGGCGCGGCGGCCGGGGCTGGCATACTGCCCGCATGGCCGATCTCACCGGAACACACTATCGGGGTTACAGTCCGTATCTCTACTACGAGGACGCGGGCGCCGCGCTGGACTGGCTGGTCCGCACGTTCGGCTTCACCGAGAAGGTCCGCTACCTCGACGAGGCCGGTGTGGTCCGGGAGGCGGAGCTGCACGCCGGGGACACGCTCATCATGCTGCACGGCGCCGACCCCGGCTACTGGGCGAAGCAGTCGGCGCCCGGCCCGGTCGGGCACATGTGCATCGTGTACGTCGAGGACGTCGACGCCCACCACAAGGCCACTGTCGCAGCCGGTGTGGACGCGCCCGAGCCGGAGGACCAGCCGTACGGGGCTCGGATCTACATCGTCACCGACCCGGGCGGGCACCAGTGGACGTTCTGGCAGCACCTGACCGACGAGGTGCGGCTGGCGCCGGGCTGGCGCGAGGTACGCCCGGCGTAGCGCCGTCGCGTCAGACCGGGTCCGGCTGCGGCCGCCGGTCCGGCGCGCCCGCCGCCCGCACGGCCAGCGCGACGTAGTCGGTGAGGAACGCCCGCGCCCACTCCGGGTCGAACTGGTCGTCGTAGAACAGCAGCGCCCGGCAGTCGCCGCCGGGTTGCGGGATCAGCCCCAGTTCCAGCCCGAACCGGCTGCGCAGCGCCTCCGGCACGTAGAGGTCGAAGTCGACGCCCCGCGCGGTGACCTTCGTGCCCGGTGGTGGCGTGAGCAGCATCTGGAACACCACGTCGTCGGCGCGCCGCCCGTTCGTCTGGAACCGCACCGGCAGCATCTGGTAGGGGATGCCCTCGTGCAGGAACGCGTCCACCACGGTCCGGCGGGTCGCCTGCACCACCTCGCGGAAGCTCGCCCCCTGCGGGATCCGCGTGCGCAGCATCAGCATGTTGGCGAAGAACCCGACGGTCGACTGCACCTCGCGGCGGGAGCGGTTGGCGAACAACGACGCGACCGCCAGGTCGGTGCTGTCGGTCTCCCGCTGCAGGATCAGGTAGTACAGCGAGAGCATCACCGTGAACAGCGTGGTCCGCTCGGTGCGGGCCAGCAGCCGCAGCCGGTTGAACGTCTCGCGGTCGATCGTCTCGGCCTCGAGGTAGCTGCGCCGCGGCGCCTGCGGGTCCAGCTCACGCATCGGCACGTCGGGCAGCGTCAGCCCGGTCAGCTGCCCGGTCCAGTAGTCCTGGTGCGGCTTCAGCTCGCCCCTGGTCATCAGCTCGTGCTGCCACTGCGCGAACTCCGGGTACTGCCAGCCGATCGGCGTCAGGTCCGGCTCGCCGTCCGGGCCGGCCTCCAGCAGCCGGATCAGATCCTGGACGATGATGCCGCACGACCAGGCGTCGGAGACCAGGTGGTGCATGTTCACCGACAGCACGTGCTCGTCCGGTCCGAGCCGCCACAGCGTCACCCGGACCGGCCACTCGCTGACGTCCACGTTGTCGCGGACCTCGGCCGCGACCGCCGCGCCGAGTGTCTCCTCGTCCGGGTCCGGCAGGTCGACGTGGCGGACCCGGACCGGTGCCGGGTCGTGCACGTGCTGCACCAGGTTGCGCCCCTGCCGCACCAGCGTGGTGCGCAGCGCCTCGTGCCGCGCGGCCAGCCGGTCCAGCGCGATCTGTAGCTCGCCGACGTCCAGCGGGCCGTGCAGGCGGCACACGACGGGGCAGTTGAGCGATGCCGAGTCGGGCCGATAATGCTCCAGGAACCACAGCAACCGTTGTCCGATCGAGGCCGGCACTTCGCGTACGCCCATGCCCCGGAGTATCGAGATCCGGCGACGCCCGGCGCAATGCGATCCGGCCGGTGAAACGAGGTCGAGGGTGGAACCGTCCAGCTCACCGGCGCGGCAGGCGCAGGCCCTGTCGATGCGGTTGTTCCTGCACAGCCTCGGCGCGGCCGAGCTGATGACGATGTACCTCGGCCATCGGCTGGGGCTCTACCGGGTGCTCGGCGAAGGGCCCGTGACGGGTGCCGAGCTGGCCGCGCGCGCCGGTATCGGGGCCCGGCACGCCACCGAGTGGCTGGAGCAGCAGGCCGCCGCCGGGGTGGTCGAGCCCGCCGGGGACGGCCGCTTCCGCCTGCCGGAGGGACACCGGCAGGCGCTCACCGACGCCACCAGCCCGTTCGCGGTGCTGTCCCTCGCGGTGCTGCCGGTGGCCGGGCTGGCGCCGATGCTCGACCGGCTGGTCGAGGCGTACGCCAAGGGCGAGGGCGTGGGTTACGACGAGTACGGCGAGGAGTTCCGCGCCGCGCAGGCGGGCATGAACCGGCCGGTGTTCACGCACGAACTGCCACGCTGGATCCGGACCGCCCTGCCGGACGTGCACGCCCGGCTGTCCCGGCCCGGCGCGGTGGTGATCGACGTCGGGTGCGGCACCGGTGACTCCTCGCTGGCGCTGGCGCAGGCGTACCCGTTCGCCACGGTCCACGGTGTCGACCTGGGCGCCGCCGCGATCGGGGCGGCCCGCGACCGCGCCGCGTCGGCCGGGCTGGCCGAGCGGGTCGTGTTCACCGTCGCCGACGTGGCCGAGCGGCCCGGCGCCGAGCGCGGCGACCTGGTGTGCGTGTTCGACGCGCTGCACGACATGAGCCGGCCGGTACGGGTGCTCACCGCCGCCCGGGAACTGCTGCGCCCGGGCGGCTGCGTGCTGCTGATGGAGCCGCGGGTGGGGGAGCGGTTCACCGCGCCGGCCGGTGAGGTCGAGCGGTTCATGTACGCGGTCAGCGTGCTCCACTGCCTGCCGGTCGGCCTGACCGGTGACGGCGACGACGGCGGTGCCCCGGCCGGCACCGGCACCGTCATGCGGCCGGACACGGTGCGCCGCTACGCCGAGCGGGCCGGTTTCGCCGCGACCACTGTGCTGCCGGTCGAGCACCGGTTCCACCGCCTCTACCGCCTGGACCCGCCGGCCTGACCGGACCGGCCGTCCTCACGGGGCCGGCCCGGCCGGGCCGCCCGCGGATCAGGCGGCTCAGGCGGGCGGGTCGCGGCGGGCCGCCACCCGGGCGCTCAGCCGGCTCGCCGTCGACTCGGACAGCACCCGGAACTCCGCGGTGGCCTCCACGCACACCCGGTCGGTGCCGTCGACGATCGTGCCCGTCGTGCCGAGCCGGTCGGGGGCGGTCGTCGCGATCCGGGCGCGCACCCGGTAGTCGGCGCCGATGCGCAGCGGCCGGACGAACCGGGCGGTGGTGTCGACGGTGACCGCGAAGCGCCGGGCGCCGGCCACCACCGCCCACGCCATCGCCTCGTTCAGCACGGCCAGGCTCAGCCCGCCGTGCACGTACGTCGGCGCGCCGGAGTGCCGCTGCGCGAACGTGAACGAGGCGAGCACCTCGGCGCGCTCGTCGTCGTAGGAGAACGGGATCCGCAGCCCGTGCTCGTTGATCGGGCTGCACACGAAGCAGTGCGTCTCCAGCGGACCGCTGTGCTCGTCCAGCCGTCGTACGGCCATCAGGCGCCGTCCCCGGTGAGCGACCGGCGCAGCGCACGCTTGTCGACCTTGCCGGCACCGGTGTGGCTGAACGCGGGCACCACCTCCAGCCGGTCCGGCAGTTTGTACGCGGCCAGCCCCCGGCCGGTCAGGAACGCGCGCAGCTCCGCCAGGTCGAGGCCGCCGCCGTCGTCGCGCCGGACCACCACGGCGCAGATCTTCTCGCCCAGCGCCGGGTCTGGTACCGCGATGACGGCGGCGGCGCGTACGGCCGGGTGGGCCTCGATCTGGCTCTCCAGCTCGGCCGCGCCGATCTTCTCGCCACCACGGTTGATCACGTCCTTGATCCGGCCGGCGACCATCAGGTTGCCCTCCGGGGTGAGCCGGACCAGGTCGCCGGTGCGCAGGTAGCCGTCGGCGGTGAACGCGGTGGCGTTGTACTCCGGCGCGTCGTAGTAGCCGCGCAGCGTGGTCGGCCCGCGGACCAGGAACTCGCCGACGCCGCCCGGCGGGACGTCCCGGTCGTGCTCGTCGACGACGCGGTACTCGTCGGCCGGGATCAGCGGCCGGCCCTGGGTGGTGGCGATCGTCTCCGGCGGATCGTCCAGCCGGGTGTACCACAGCGGTCCCTCGGCCATCCCGAACCAGTGGCTCAGCCGCAGCCCCCGGCTCAGGATCTCCCGGGCCACCTCCGGGCGCAGCGGCGCGCCGCCGACCTCCAGCAGCACGCCGGACAGGTCCACGCCGTAGTCGCCGGCGAGGTCGAGCCAGACCGCCAGCAGCGGCGGCATCAGCGTGGTCAGCGTGACGCCCTCGGCGGTGATCAGGGGGAACACGTCGTCCGGGCTCGGTGTCGGGCTGAGCACGACCCGGCCGCCGGCGCGCAGCGTGCCGAGCACGCCGGGGCAGCCCAGCGCCGCGTTGTGCGCCGCCGGCAGCGAGGCGAGGTAGACGCCGTGCTCGTCCACGCCGAGCGCCTCGGCGCTGCGGCGCAGCTGGTAGGCGTAGTCGTCGTGGGTGCGGGGGATCAGCTTCGGCAGCCCGGTGGTGCCGCCGGAGAGCAGGAAGAACGCGACGTCGCCGGGGTCCGGCGCGGGCAGGTCCCGGGGCTCGTCGCGTACCTCGCTCAGGGCCAGGTGCGGCCCGGGCTCCCCGGCCACGATGACGTGGTCGAGGCCGGCGGCGGACGCGGCCACCGTCGCGGCCAGCGGCCGGTGGTCGTACCCGCCGAAGCGGTCCGGCACGACCAGCGCCCGTGCCTCGGTGTGCCGGGCCAGGTAGGTCAGCTCGGCCTCGCGGTGCGACGGCAGCGCGAACACCGGTACCGCGCCGAGGCGGAACAGGCCGAGCGCGACCACCACGAACGCGGCCGTGTTCGGCAGTTGCACCACGACCCGGTCCTCGGCGCGCAGGCCGAGCCGGTGCAGACCGGCGGCGAACCGGTCGGCGGCGGCGTCGAGTTCGGCGTAGGTCATCCGGCCGCCCGCGTCGACGACGGCGGTGCGGCCGGGATGCCGGCGCGCCCCCTCGCGGCCGATCTCGCCGAGCAGCTCACCGGTCCAGATGCCCGCGGCGCGGTAGCGTTCCGCGTCCGTCTCGGGCCAGGCGACACAACCTTTCAGCACCGCACGACTCCCCTGTCAACTGTGGACGCGTCCGCCTCGGGCGAGGTGCGCTCCACCTTGGCCGGTGTCGTCGCGGCCCGGCAAGCGGTCAGCGTTGCCGCCCGCGGGGCCAGGCTGCGATCCTGCGCGGGCGCAGGTCCCCCCGGTCGTGACCGGGTGCGACTGCGGATGCGCATCAGTTGCACAGCCGGCCGCCCGGCCGGGGCACTGTCATCCGACGGGAGGGGACGCATGGGCCCGGATGTCAACGGCGGGGACGGGCGGGGCAAGGAGTGCCGGTCGGACGCGGGTGAGCTGACCGCCCGCACCGAGGCCGGCCGGCGGATGGTGGAGCTGGCGCAGGAGCACGCCGCCGACTTCGCCACCCGCGCCGCCGACCACGACCGGGACAACACGTTCGTCCGGGAGAACTTCGAGGCGATGAAGGCCAGCGGCTTCCTCGCCGCCACCGCACCGCGGGAGTTCGGCGGCCTCGGCGTGTCGTCCCTGCACGACCTCGTCGTCGCGGTGTCCCGGCTCGCCCGCGGCTGCCCGTCCACCGCGATCGCCGCGAACATGCACCTGGGATTCGTGTGGAGCACGGCCCGGGGCTGGCGGGCCGCGGCGCAACCGCCGCCGCAGCTCACCATGCTGCTGCGGCTGCTCGGCCGGGGCCGCATCGTGGTGTCGCACGCCGGCACCGAGCCCGGCGGCGGGGCGATCAGCTTCCCGCGTACGACGGCCGAGCCTGTGCCCGGCGGGTACCGGATCAACGGGCACAAGATCTTCGCCACGAACGCCGAGATCGCCGAGACGGTGGTGGTGTTCCTGCGGGTGCCCGACGGTGCGGGCTGGTTCAACGCCGGCACCGCCGTGGTACGGACCGGCACACCGGGGATGACTGTGGAACGCACCTGGGACGCGCTCGGCATGCGGGGCTCGGGCAGCCACGACATCCGCTTCACCGACTGCGTCGTCGGGCGGGACATGGTGATGGTCGGCCGCCCACTGGGGGAGATGGCCACCGAGTGGCCGGGCCTGCTGGCGGTGAACTTCCCGCTCGTGGCCGCGTACGTGGGCATCGCCGAGCGGGCGATGAGCCACGTGACGGAGCTTGCCGTGACGCGCCGCCAGCAGCCCTCCGGCCAGTTGCTCGCACACCGCGCGCCGGTGCGGTCGCAGGTGGCGGAGATGGCGGTGGAGCTGGCCGTCGCGCGGGCCACGCTGGGCCGGGCCGCGGAGGCGATCGACGCGTTCCTGGCCCGCCCCGACGCCGAGGTGGAGCCGGCCGACGCGTACCGCGCCATCGAGGACTTCCAGGTCGCGAAGCTGGTCGTGAACCGGTCCGCCGCCGCGGTGGTCGACCGGGCGATGGCGGTGACCGGCGGCCAGTCGTACCGGACCGGGCACCTGCTCAACCGGCTCTACCGGGACGTGCGCGCGGGCGGGTTCATGCAGCCGTACTCGCCGCCGGAGGCGCTGGAGTTCGTCGGGCGTACCGCGCTGGGCCTGGATCCGTTCGAGGAACTGCGGGACAGCCTGGCGTCGGCCCGCGCGGCGGCGGCCGCCGGCTGACGGGGGAGGGATCTCAGCCCGTGCGGTCGGCCGGCCGCCCGTCGCGGCGCAGGTACCACAGCGGGATGCCGACGACCTCGACGGTCTTCGTCAGCTCCCAGCCGAGCGCGGTGTAGAAGCGCACGTTCGCCTCGGTGTCGGTCTCGCCCCAGGTGGGGCGCGGGTCGCCGGCCATCACGTCGAGCAGCGCCTGCATGAGCGCCTCGCCGATGCCCCGGCCCTGGAAGCGCGGCTCGACGCCGACCGGACCGACGTGCCAGTGTGGCTCGGCCAGGTCGTGGATCGCGTAGTGCGCCCGGACGTACTCGGCCCGGGCCGGGTCGCCCACCGGCGGCGCCGCGCCGAGCGCGATCCGGCGGGCGTCGCTGTCGAGCGCGGTGCCGATGCAGCCGCCGGGCGGGACCGCCGCTGCGGCGCCCACCAGGCAGCCCTTGTAGAACGCGCCGATCTGCGGCGGCGCGGGACGGTGGAAGAACGCCGTCCAGATGGGCATCAGCCCGGCCAGCCGGTCCAGCGGCTCGTCGCCGAACATCGCGTACGTGGTGGGGTTGTCCCGCATCGCGCGGGCGACCAGTCCGGCGGCCGGCCGGCGGTCGTCCTTGCGCAGCTCTCGTATCTGGAGTGTGGGCAGGGTCCGGGGTACGGCTCGGGTGTCGGTCACGGGCGCACGCTAACAGCGCCGCGGCGGCCCGGGCAGGGGCGTGACGACGGCGTCGGTGATCCTTGTGGCGGCGGCGATCCGGCACCTATGTTGCCTCGGAGTTCTCGGTTCTGTCGCACCGACCGGAGTGGGGAAGACGAGATGGCTTTGGACCAGGCGAGCGGCCAGGAAACGAACAGGGCGGATCCCGCCACCGTCGTGCACGGCATCGTCGAGGAGGTCGCGGGGGTCGACGTACGGCCCGACGAGAGCTTCTTCGACCTCGGCCTCGACTCCATCCAGCTGATGCAGGTGTGCAACCGCATCAACGAGGAGTTCGGCGAGGTCATCGATCTGTTCCTGCTGTTCGAGAATCCCACTGTCAACGAGTGCGTGTCCGTCATCAGCGCGCAGCGGTCGGGCTGAGCATGCCGACGCCCGAGGTGTGGTGCGGCCTGAAACTCACGCACGACGGCGGCGTCGCCGCCATCGAGGGGAACCGCCTGCTGTTCTCGATCGAGGCGGAGAAGCTGGAGAACCGGCCCCGGCACGCCACCATGCACGAGGCGGCCGACATCGTCGCCCAGCTCGCCGCCAACGGGCTGGCCCCGGGCGACCTCGCCGGCGTCGCGGTGGACGGCTGGGCGCGCGGCGCGCAGGGCGAGACCTGGGTCGAGGTCGCCGACGCCGCCGGCACGCTGCACCCGGTCGAGGTGGCCGGCTACCACGACGAGCCGGGCGCCGGCCGGTTGCTGACCGGGGTGACCGGCAACGCGCCGCTGCTCGGGGCGCCGACGCCGTTCCGCAGCTTCAGCCACGCCACCGACCACGCGCTGTCCAGCTACTGCACCAGCCCGTTCGCCGCCCGGCGGCAGCGCGCGCTGATCACCGTCTGGGACGGCGGCATGGTGCCGTGCCTGTACGTCTTCGACCCGGAACGGGTGAGCCTGGAGTGCCTGGGGCCGGTCGGCTCGATCTCCGGCGCGCTGTTCCCGATCTTCTGCTCGCACTTCGCGCCGTTCAAGATCGACCACGGCACCCGGCGCGCCAACGATCCCGGCCCCGGCCTGGAGGCGCTGCTGCCGATCGCGGGCAAGGCGATGGCGTACGCGGCGCTGGACACGGTCAGCGAGGAGGCGGTGGCCGTGATGGCCGCCGTGACCGAGGAGATCGGCCTGGTCGACGCGGCGATCCCGGCGTACCTGTGGAGCCGCCGCGTGCTCACCCGCACCGCGCCGCTCGGCCTGTCCGACGCGGCGCTCGTCGGCTCGATCCAGGAGTTCCTGTTCCGGGTCTTCGCGGCCGGGCTCGACGGCCTGCTGTCCCGGCGGCCGGACCTGGACGGCCTGCCGATCTGCCTGTCCGGCGGCTGCGCGCTCAACATCAAGTGGAACGCCGGGCTGCGGGCGAGCGGCCGGTTCGCCGGCGTCTGGGTGCCGCCGTTCCCCAACGACAGCGGTTCGGCGATCGGCGCGGCCTGCACCGAGATGGTGCGCCGCACCGGCCGGGCCGACCTGGAGTGGTCGGTGTTCGCCGGGCCCGGCGTGCGCGACGTCGGCCAGCCGCCGCCCGGGTGGTCGGCGCAGCCCTGCGAGATCGAGGAACTGGCCAAGATCCTGGAGGTGCACGGGGAACCGGTCGTGGTCGTCAGCGGCCGCGCCGAGCTGGGCCCGCGCGCGCTGGGCCACCGCAGCATCATCGCGCCGCCCACCTCGGCGGCGATGAAGGACCGGCTCAACGCGGTGAAGGGCCGGGAGCCCTACCGTCCGGTCGCGCCGATCTGCCTGGAGCACCGGGCGCCGGAGGTCTTCGACCCGGGCACACCCGACCCGTACATGCTGTTCGACCACCAGATCCGGCCGCAGTGGCGTTCCCGCATCCCGGCGGTCGCGCACGTCGACAACAGCGCCCGCCTGGAGACCGTCGGACCGGACAACGAGCTGATGTGGCGGCTGCTGACCGCGTACGAGCGCAGCACCGGCGTGCCGGTGCTCTGCAACACCAGCGCCAACTTCCGCGGCAGCGGGTTCTTCCCGGACGCCGAGTCGGTGATGCGCTGGGGTCAGGTCCGGTACGTCTGGTCGAACGGGACGCTGTTCACCTCCGACGCCGACCCGGGAGCCGGCGCCGACCCGGGAGCCGGCGCCGCCGGATGACTCACCGCTGCGGCACCCCGGTGGCCCGGGCGACCGGGAAGAACCGGTGGTGCCGCGCACCGGTGATCTCGTAGATGGCCGTGCCGGTCCGGCCGTCGTCGGTGCGTACCGTCATCAGCTGCTGGCCGCCGCCGAGCCGGCCGTACCGTGCCGACCACGCGCCGGCGCCGGTCAGCCGGATCGTGCTGCCGTCGGCGAACGCCGCGGTGACGGTGCCGGCCAGCCCGGTCACCGCCTCGCCGTCGCGGCCGTAGCCGGCCGGGGCGCCGTCCGCGCCGGTCCAGTCCAGCTCGTGCGTGAACGAGGTGAGCGGCACCGGCGGCGCGTCACCGGCCGGCGCCCAGCAGCCCTCGGTGTACACCCGCGAGCCGTCCGGGTACTCCCAGCACCACAGGCCCAGCATGCCGTCGGGCAGCTGCACCGCGAACCACATCCAGGCCGGCACGTTGCGGTGGTCGCGTACGCCCCACGAGTGGTCCCGCTGGCCCCACCACCGCCGCACCGGCCGGCGTTCCCCGTCGACCCAGTAGGCGCCGTCGAACCAGCCGGACTGGAACATGTGCCGCTGGTCCCACACCGGGCCGCCGGGGCCGTCCAGCACGCCCCGGGGCAGCGCGTGCGGCGCGGTCCGCGCGGTGAACGTCAGCTCCAGCGGCACCGGCACGCCGGGACCGGACGCGCGGACGCCGACCCGGCGGTACGGCTCCTCGACGGTCACCGCGACCGGCCCGGCCACCGGGTCCGGCCGGTCGCCGCCGGCCGGGCGGGAGAACCTGTCGAAGCGGAGCCGTCCGTCCACGCGCACCATCACGTACGCGTCCACGACGCCCCGGTACGGGTGGTGGCCGAGCGTCACCAGCAGCACGTCGCCGTGGGCCCGGTCCGGGTGGGCCACGAAGAAGTAGCTCTCCCGCCAGTGCCGGTACGCCCGGGGCAGGCGCGGGCCGGGCGGGCGGGTGAAGTGGACGAAGTCCTCGTCCGCGGCGGTGAGGATGTCCATCGCGCTCCGATCTCAGCTCAGCAGGGTCAGCGCGTCGAGGTCGGTGACGTGCGCGGCGTGCCGTTCGGCCATCGCCACGAACATCGCGTCGCCGCGCCCGTCGCGGGCGACGAGCATCGCCCCGACGACGGTCATGTGCAGGCCGGCGACGGTGTTCACCCGGTACGAGCGCCAGCACTCGTCGCGGCTCCACCGCACCCCGGCAGCGCGCAGGGCGTCGTGGTACGACGCGAACAGCTCCGCCTCCCGCGCCCGGCGCACGTCGGTCGGCAGGCTGCCGCCGACCAGGTACGCGGCGTCGCTGGGCCCCGGTCCGAGCTGGACGGTCTGCCAGTCCACCACCGTCACCGCCGGTTCCGGGCCGTCGGTGAACAGCAGGTTGTCCACCCGCAGGTCGCCGTGCAGCAGCGTCAGCGGCGGCCGGTCCGCCCGCACCCAGCCCCGGATCCGGGTGCGCAGCGCCTCGACGACGCCGAGCGCGGCGGGGGAGAGCAGGTCGCCGAAGCGTTCCGTGAAGGCTCCGGCGGTGAGCCGGTACGCCGCGCCCAGCCGCCGTCCGCCGTCCGCGCCGCGTACCGGCAGCCAGCCGGGCGCCGGGCGGTCCCAGTGGACGGCCTGCGCGGCGGCGAGCCCGGTCAGCACGGTCGCCACCTCGTCGACGGTGCAGCCGGTGAGCTGGTCGCCGGGGCGGGCCGGCGCGGCGTCACCGAGCAGCAGCACGAAGTCGCCGGAGGACTCGTCGTACCCGGCCGCGTAGCAGCGTGGCACCGGCAGCGGCAGAGCGCCGGCCAGCTCCCGGTAGAACGCCACCTCCCGGCGGTACGCGTCGCTGCCCTGCCCGGTGTGGCGGCTGCGTTCGTCCAGCGCCGGGAACTTGCCGACGACGCTGGCCGGTCCGCTCCCTCCGGCCCAGGCCAGCTCGTACCGGACGTTGTGCCCGAGCTTGCCCAGCCCGAGAGGGGTGGCGGTGACCGCGTCGACCCGGTCACCGGGCGCGGCGGCGCCGGCGGCGACCAGCACCTCGGTGAGCCGGCCGGGGGTGACCAGTCCGGGCTCCCGGAACGGACGCACCGGCACGGTCACCGGAGCGGGGGCGCTCATCGGGGCCCGGCCGGTGACGCGGCGCGGGGACGGACGACGGCCTGGAGGATGCGCGCGATCGGCACTCGCACTCCGTATCTCGTATCGACACTGATGCGTCATCGGCGAGGATAGCGACGTGAACCCGCCGGGTGCACCGGCGCGGAGGACCGCCGTCGCCCCGTCCGGGCCGGTGGCGCGAGGGGAGCCGTGTGGTGATCGAGTCGAACGGGCCGCACCCGGTGACGGTCCTGCTGGGCAACCCGCGTGCCGGGTCGCGTACCGCGAACGTGGCGCGCCGGGCGGCGGACACGCTGGTGGAGTGCCTGGCCGCGCGCGGCGTACGCCTGGCCGAGCCGTCCGTGGTGGACCTGTCGGGGCTGACCCCGCTGCTGGCCACCGCCGACTGGGCGCAGCCGCCGCCGGCGGCGCTGGCCGAGGCGTACCGGCAGGTGACGTCGGCTCGGCTGCTGCTGGTGGCCACGCCCACGTTCAAGGGTTCCTACACCGGGCTGCTCAAGCTGTTCGTGGACCCGCTTCCCCGGCGGGCGCTGGGCGCGACGGTGGCGGTGCCGGTGATGACCGCGGGGCGCGCGGCCGACCAGCACGCCGTCGACAGCCACCTGCGGCCGCTGCTGCTGGCGCTGGACGCCAGCGTGCCGGTGCCCGGGCTGTCCGTGCTGGAGTCGCAGTTCGACCGGCTCGACGACGTGGTGGGGCGGTGGTGCTCGGCGGCCGCGCCGGTCCTGGCCGGGGTGCTGCCCGCGGTCGCGGACCCGATCCTGCCGATGCTGCCCGATCCGTCCCTGCTCACGTTCGTGTAGGGCGGTCCGGAGCCGGCCCGGCCCGGCTCCGGCCCGGTCAGGCGGCCATGCCCTGCGCGATCCAGGTGCGGAACAGCTCCACCTTCTCCGCCTCCCACGGCGCGTCGCAGGGCATGGAGCCGTCCGCGACGCGCTCCAGGATGGACTCGGCGTAGTCCCGGACGTCGTCCAGGCTGGTCAGGTCCAGCAGGAACGTCATCTCGGCCACGTCCATCTCGCGGAACAGCGGCCGGATGTCGCGGGCGAAGCTCAGCGTTCCGGCGCCGGGGCGCTGGCCGGCGGTCTCGGTGTCGGTCACCCGATGCTCCTCTCGACCGGGGCGTTCGGCGGCCCGGATCCGCCAGTGATCCTAGGAGAGCCGGTGCCGCCTGTCATGCCTTGTCGCTTCGTGTATCTCGCCTTTGCTGGGCGGGTCGGCTAGCGTCCGGCCATGGACCTGCGTGACTCGCCCGACGAGGCCGCCTTCCGGGCCCGGGCCCGTGCCTGGCTCGCGGAGGCGGTCCCGGCCGTGGACGACCCGGCCGCCGCCCGGGCCCGCTGGTTCGACAGGGAGTTCCTGACCACCTACGCGCGCCGGCTGCACGACGCCGGTTACGCCGGACTGGGCTGGCCGGTCGAGTACGGCGGCCGGGGGCTGCCGCTCGGACACCAGGCGATCTTCCTGGAGGAGTCGGCCCGCCGGGGCGCCACCGAACAGGCCGGCGTGATCGGGCTGGGGATGGTCGGGCCGACCGTCGTGGCCTGGGGCACGCCCGCGCAGCGGGCCTACTACCTGCCCGGCATCATGCGCGGGGACCTGCTGTTCTGCCAGGGCTTCTCCGAGGCCGAGGCGGGCAGCGACCTGGCCGCCGTGGCCACCACCGCGCGACTCGACGCCGACGCCTACGTCCTCGACGGGCAGAAGCTGTGGTCCTCGTACGCCGCCGTCGCCGACCACTGCCTGCTGCTGGCGCGTACCGGGGGACAACGCCACCGCGGACTCACCTGCCTGCTGGTGGACCTGCGGACGCCGGGCGTGACGGTACGGCCGCTGCGGCAGATCACCGGGCGCGCGGACTTCGCGGAGATCTCGTTCGACGGCGCGCGGGTGCCGGCCGACGCGGTGCTCGGCGAGCCCGGTGACGGGTTCCGGGTGGCGATGACGACCCTGGCCCACGAGCGCGGCACGTTCGGCTTCACCCTCACCGCCCGGCTGGAGGAGCACCTGCGCCAGTTCGTCGCGCTGCTGCGGTCCTCCCCGCTGGCCGACGACCCGGGCGTACGCGACCGCCTCGCCACCGTCTGGACGGACCTGGCCGCGCTGCGCTGGACCAACCTGCGGCTGCTGGCCGAGCTGGCCGAGGGCGGCGAACCCGGTCCCCGTACCTCGGTGGTGAAGCTGCTCTGGTCGCAGGCCAACCAGCGGCTGGCGCACCTGGGCGCTGAGGTCGCCGCGGCCGACGAACGCGCCACGGCGCTGTGGCGGGACCGCCTGCTGCGCAGCCGGGGCAACACCATCGAGGGCGGCACCAGCGAGGTGCTGCGCGACGTCCTCGCCGAACGGGTGCTCGGCCTGCCCCGATCACGCTGAACCCGTGGAGGGACCGTGCGCTTCGCGTTCACCCCGGAACAACTCGCCCTCGCCGAGACCGCCCGCCGGTACCTGGCCGAGCAGCAGCCCTCCGACGCCGCCGGTGTCCCCGAGACCGACCCGGCCCGGCGCGAGGCCGCCTGGAAGACGCTCGGCACGCTCGGCTGGCTCGACGCCGACCTCGGCGCGGTCGAGTGGGGCGTGCTCGCCGAGGAGTGCGGCTACGGGCTGCACCGCGAGCCCTGGCTGACCACCGTCGCGCTGGCCGGCCCGGCGCTGCGGGCCGCCGGTCAGCCGCCGGCCGGCCCGGTGGCGCTGGCGTGGGCGGAGGCACCCGCCGGCCGGGCCCGCCTCGACGATGCGCACCTGCCCGGATGCAGGGCGGTACCGGACCGGGACGCGGTCCGGCTGCACGGCCGCAAGGAACGCGTCGTCGACGGCCTGGCCGCCACCTCGGCGGTGGTGGTCGCCCGAGGGCCCGACGGCCCCGGCCTGTACCTCGCCGACCTCGCGGCGACCCGTCGCGTCCCGCTGCCGGCACCGTGGGACGCCACCCGCGCCGAGTGCCGGGTGGACCTCGCCGGCGCGCCGGCGGAGGATCTGTGGCTGGACGCCCGCCGGGTACTGGCCGACACCCGGCGGCTGGCGCTGGCGCTGTTCGCCTGCGAGGCGGTGGGAATCGCCCGCCGGGCCCACGAGATCGCCGTCGCCCACGCCCGCGACCGGGTGCAGTTCGGCCGCCCGATCGGCGCCAACCAGGCGGTGTCGCACCCGCTCGCCCAGGCGTACGCCCGGATCGAGACGGCGCGGTCGCTCGCCTACCGCGCCGCCTGGTGCGTCGCGGAGCGGGAGCCCGGCGCGGAGCCGGAGGTCGTCGCGGCGGCACTGGCCGCGCGGGCGGCGGCGCTCACCGCCACCGAGGCCGCGATCCAGACGCTCGGCGCGGCCGGGTTCACCTGGGCGCACCCGGCCCATCGCTGGTACCGCCGGGCGCTGTGGCACCAGGACTTCGCCGGTACGGCGTCGGATCTGCGGGCCGAGCTGGCCGCGATGGTCCTCGCCGCGGCCTGACGCCCGGGGTTCAGCTGTCGGTGGCCGCGGAGTGCTTGCGGCGCAACCGGGTGATCCAGCCCTGCGCGGTGTGCGCGGGGACTCCGAAGTGCCCGGCCACCCCGGCGATCGTGCCGGTCTGCCGGTAGACGGCCTCCAGCTCGTCGTCCTGCGGCGCCCGCCGGTACGCCCGCCCGGCCTGGATCCGGGCGGTCGCGGACGGCTTGCGGCTCAGCCCGCCCTTGCGGGACCGGCCGGCCGTCGGGCTCGCCGGTTCGGCACGCGCCGGCTCGGCCGTACCGGTGCTGACCCGGGGGAGCGCGCCACCGGTCACCGACACGCCCGGCCGGTCCCCGGCGGCACCCGGGATGAACGCGGACAGCAGCAGTTCGAGATTGACGTACGGAAGCTCGCCGCCGCGCATCTCGGCGCCCTCGACCGGCTGGATCACGACCTCCTTGACCGTCGGACGGCCGCCCTCGAGTTCGAGGCGGACCCGCGTCTGCACCGCCGGACTGGCGAAGCTCTCGTCGACGACGGGGACGATGGTGACGATGTATTCGTTCATGTCATGCCTTCTTCGGGCACCTGCGGTCCAGAGTTTCTGGTCCCGCGGTGGCGCGGCCCGGGCGTCGGAGGTAAGGTGCGCGGCTTGCGTCGAAGCACGGTTGACACATCGTAGCGGAACAGAAGACGCAATACACCAAGCGGCGAACGCGGAATCGCCGGAGCCCAGCACAGAGACTCAATACTCGTCGGTGCCGGGATCCATCATCGAGGCGATGAGCGCGGAGCGTGACGACACCCCGACCTTACGGAAGATGCGGGTCAGGTGTGCCTCGACGGTCTTGACCGTGACGTAGAGCCGCTCCGCCGCCTCGCTGTTGCTCATGCCGGTCGCGATGAGCTGGACGATCTCCCGTTCCCGGCGGGTCAGCGTCGGCATGTCGACGGGTGGCCCGGAGGTCCGCCGCCCGGCGCGACCGGCCCGGCCCAGCAACCGGCTCTGCGCGCTGATCGAGGCCCGGTGCAGGATCCGGGCGCCGCAAGCCTCGGCGATGCGGCGCACCTGGGCCAGGCTCGCCTCGGCGGCCTGCCAGTCGTGCAGCCCGTCCAGCGCCTTGGCGTGCACCAGACGCGCGGCGGCCTCCTCCAGCGGCCAGCCGAGTTGGGCGAACGCCTCGGCGGCGCCGGCCGCGCCGGCCGCCGCGGCGGGCAGGTCGGTGGCCATCGCGATCCGCGCCCGGGCCAGCGCCACGTGCGCCTGCTGGCCCGGCAGGTCACACGCGCCGGCGTGCCGTTCGGCCTGCTGCACCCAGCGCCGGGCCTCCTCGGTGTCGCCCCGCCGGCGGGCCGCGCCGGACAGCGTCGCGGCCCAGTAGGGCCGGTGGCACACGTCCACCGCGCGCAGCGTCGTCCCGCCGCAGGCCCGGATCAGCAACGTCAGCGTGTTGGCGCGATCGGCGCACTCGTCGCGCATCTGCGCGTGGATGCGCTGGACGACCGAGCCGAACCAGTCGTCTGCCGAACTGCGCACGACCGGCTCGGCCAGGCGCAGCGCCGCGGCCGGCCCGTCCTGCCAGTACACGACGGCGGTACGCATGATGCGCGCGAACCGGTGCATGGTGTCCAGCTCGAGCCGGTCGGCGTACCGCTCGGCCTCGACGGCGTCCGCGCGCGCCTGGTCCAGCAGGCCGAGCTGGCGGGCGGCGCAGGACCGCCCGCTGCGCAGGTACGGCACCAGCACGTCGTTGCGGGCGGTGGTGGCGATGCGCAGCGCCCGGTCGAAATGCCGGATCGCGCGCGTCTCGCGGCCCTGGAGCAACTCCACCCAGCCGAGCAGCGCCAGCACGTCCAGGTGGGTGCTCAGCTCGGCGTCGGTCGAGGCATCGGCGGCCGCCGTGGCGTCGGCCACTGCCGCCGTCACGTCCACCGTGCTCGGCACGTAGCAGGCGGCGAACGCCGAGACCACCCCGAACCACGCCGCCTCCACCGGGCGGCCGGCCGCCCCGCCGGTGCGCCGGGCCAGCGCGGCGTAGCGGGCCGCCTCCCGCTCACCGGCCAGCGCCCCGCAGATCGCCAGCTCCGCGGCGACGGCGGCGGTCAGCCGTCCGGGCAGCGGCGCGGTGTGCGGCTCCGGCATCAGGTCACGCAGCAGCGTGTATCCGAGGCGGCTCTGCCCGCGCAGCCGTTCCACCCGAGCCTGGGCCAGGACCGCCTCCGCCCGCACGTCCCCGTCCGACCGGGCCGCGACGTCCTGGAGCACGCCCCGCCCGTCGGCAACCCGGCCGGCGCGCACCAGCGCGTCGGCCAGGTGCAGCCCTTCGGCCGGGGGCAGCCCGGAGCGCGCCGACGCCGACGGGGCCAGGCGTGCGGCCACCGACAGCCAGCGCACGGTGTCCGCCGCCGGCACGAACGGATGACCGGCGGCGGAGAGCAGCGTACGGGCGGCGTCCGTGTCGCCCGGGCGGGCCGATCGGGCCAGGTGGTCGGCGTAGGCGGGCGCGGGATGGCCCAGCTCGCGCAGCACCCGGGCGGCGGTGGCGTGCAGCGTACGGCGGCGTCCCGGCGGCACCTGCTGGTAGACCGCGGCGCACAGCACCGGGTGCCGGAACCGCAGCGCCGGCTCCTCGTGCAGGTCGGCGCGCAGCACCTCGCGGGCGACGAGCCGGTCGGTCAGGTCCTGGCAGTCCTGCGGGTCCAGCTCGCACATGGCGGCGATCAGCGTCGGGTCGAATGTCACTCCGAGCACCGCGGCGGCCTCGGCCACGGCCCGTTCCGGCGGCGGCAGCGCCAGTTCCGGTGCGAGCACCCGAACCACCTCGGGCGGCAGCGCCTCGGCCAGGTCGACCGGCTGGTGCCGGCTCGGGTCCAGGCAGTCGTCGTCGAGGTGCCGGTACGCCTGGCTGTACAGCGGGTTGCCCCCGCCCAGCGCGTGGATGCGCTCCGCGCGGTGACACGGCTGGGCCAGCATCCGCCCGACCTCGACCACCGACAGCGGCGGCACCTCCAGGCGTTCGTGCCGGCCGCTGGTCACCGCCATGGCCGCGGCGAGCGGGGCGGACATCCGGGCCAGCCGGTACGCCAGCACGAGGACCAGCCCGGCCGGCGGATTGCGGACCAGCTCGCCGATCAGCTCCAGTGAGGACGCGTCGGCCAGGTGCGCGTCGTCGACCAGCAGCATCGGGCCGCCCTGCCGGCTGTGCCCGGCGGCGAGCGCCGCGAGCAGCCGTGACCTCGGGTCACGCCGGCCGGTGCCGCGCGTGCCGTCGTGGGAGCGCCAGAGCGGGGCGAGCATCGCGTACGTCGCGGGGGAGCGCCCGACCGCGGACAGCACTGTGAGTCCGGCGGCGCGGGCGAGGCGCCCGCAGCGTTCGAGCAGCGCCGTCTTCCCGATCCCCGGCGAGCCGGGGAGCTCAAGGACGGTGGACGTGCCGTCGGCCGCCGCGGTGACGGCCCGGCGGGCCGCCGCCAGCAGGGGTGCCCGGCCCACGAACGACGCCGGTTCGGCACCCTCCGGGTCGTCGTCGAGGCTCGCCATCGGACACCTGCATCCTTTCGGGACGTGCGCCGGGCGGGTGCCCGGCCCCGGCCCGCTCCGGCCGGGCGTCGCCGTCCATGATGTGCCGCTGCACGGCACGGCACGGCGCCGGGCGGGCGCGCCGTTGCGCCGGATACCGGCGTAATCGACGGTTGTTGACGCCACGACCCTAACGCCCCGATGCAATGTGGGGTTTCCCCCACTGTCGACGACGGGCCGGCGATCGACACTGGTCGCGGTGTTTCGCGGAAAGGGTTCGCCCATGCGCAAACGAGGTCAGGAAACCGGTGACTGGGTGCTGTTGCACTGTCCGTTACCGGGCCGTTCGACCCATGCCGACTCCTTTCTGACGAGGGGTATCGGTCCGCTCTTTTCGGGTATGCACCGAAGCGGTGAGGTTACCGGCTGGTATTACGACCGGCGCGGTTCCGCCGACGTCCACGTGCATGGCCGCTGCACCGACCCCGGCGTGGTCCGGGCCCGGCTGGCCGGTCTCGTGCTCGCGGGCCGCAGCGCCGGCCGGCCGGTGACCGTGTGCCCCGAGCCCGGCGCGCTGCCGGTACGCCACACCGACCTTCGGGAGCAGTCCAGCGCGCTCGCCCTGGAGATCATCGCGGCGACCGCCACCCGCCCGGCGCGGATCCGGACGGGCTGCGATCTCGCCCTCGCCACGTTCCTGTGCGCCGGGATCGCCGCCGCGTACCCCGGCTCGGCAGCCGCCGAGCCGACCGGGCCGGACGCCTGTCCACACTGCGTGGAGTGGTTGCGGTCGCCACCACCCGGGGTGCCGGCGCGGCTGCGCGGCGTGGCCGGGCTGCTCGCCGAGGGGCGCGGCTGGGTGGCGCGGTGGACCGGGGTGCTGCGCCGGTCGGGGATCGTCCCGGTGGCCGGCGGCCCGGACGAGCTGACCACCCCGCTGCGGTGTCTGCTCAACCAGATCGGCCTCACCGGGGCGGACAGCCGGCGGATCGAGGCGACCGCGCGGCGGGCGGTGCTCGCCGTCACCTCCGGCGTCCCGTTGCGGGCGCACCGCACCCGCCGGGCACCCGGTTACGACTGGTGCGGCTGACCGCGGCGACCGTTCACCGAAACTGCCACCACCGGCTCACCCTGCGTCGTTTCGGGAGCCCGGGAGCGTACCCACGGAACAGTTTTTCCAGGCATTTGCCCACTTCTTCCGGCCGCAATTATTGACCAATCGGCGGAAGTCCCGCACGTCAGCGGCGCGTCCGTTGTCGTTGCGCCCGGACGGTACGAAACCGGCGGTTTCCGGCGCAGTTCTCCGGCAGCTCCTCATTGCGGTCCGCGCCGTTTCCGGTGGTACGGCCGCCGGGTGAGGCTCGCGTACGCCATCGTGGTCAGCGTGACGATGTCGAAGACCGGCACACCCAGCCGCGCCTGGATCCGATGGGCGAACGGCACCAGGTCCGTGCACTCGACGACCAGCGCCCCCAGATCCGGGTGCGCGCCGGCCAGCGCGTCGACCCGTTCGTCCACCTCGGCCGCCAGCCGCTCGACGTCCAGGGCGTCGCGCCGCCCCTCCAGCATCACCTCGCGGAACTCCGGCTGCCCGGCCATCCCGGTGACCGCCACCGGCACGTCGGCGGCGCCGATCGCGGCCAGATGACGCGGGGTCAGCGCGGCCTCGTCGGCGACCAGCAGCCCGACCGGACGCCCGACCATCCGGTGCACCATCGGCAGTTGCACCAGGCTCGACGACCACAGCGGCACGCGCACCGCGGCGGCGAGTTCGGCCTGGAACAGCACGAGGAACCCGCACGCCCCGGTGATCCCGGCGACCCCGGCCGCCTCCAGGTCACGGGCCGCGTCGACGAACGGTCGCAGCAGCGTCGGGTCGGCCTCGCGGACCAGCCGCTGCGGTGTGGCGCCCTCCACCACCCGGTAGCGCACCGGGAAGTCGAACGTGTCCGGGTTGCGGATGTGCCCGGGGATCTTGTCGAAGCTGGTGTCGAGGCAGAGCACGCCGATCTCCGGCCGGTCGCTCACGAGATCCCCCTCTGGAAGCGGTCCACCGCGAACGTCTCCAGCGGCAGGTCCGGCTCGGCGCCGGAGACGAGCTGGGCGAGCAGTTGCCCACCGGCCGGTGCCAGTCCCATCCCGATGTGCCCGTGCCCGGTGGCCACGCTGACGTTGTCGTAGCCGCCGGCCCGCCCGATCAGCGGCAGGCTGTCCGGGGTACACGGCCGCAGCCCGCTCCACACGTCCAGGCGCCGGCCGGTGTCCAGCGCCGGCAGGTACCGCCGCGCGGTGTGCAGGATCCCGTCGACGCGGCGCGGCGAGATCGACGTGTCCAGGCCGGACAGTTCCAGCGTGCCGCCGACGCGTACCCGGTCACCCAGCGGCATCACCGCGACCTTGCCCTCGCTGAGCAGCACCGGGCGGGTGGGCGTGCCCGGCCCGGCGGGCAGCGTGACGGTGTAGCCCTTCGCCGGTTGCAGCGTCAGCGCGACGCCGAGCATCCGGGCACACACCGCCGACCACACCCCGGCGGCGATCACCACCTCGGCCGGGCGCAGCTCGCCCCTGCTGGTGCGCACCGCGCGTACCCGCCGCCCGGTCACCTCGAAGCCGCGTACCTCCGCCCCGGTGACGACGTCCACGCCCCGCGCCCGCAGCGCCGCCGCGAACGCCACCAGGAACGCCGGGATGCGCAGCGCGGCGCCCTCCTCGTTGAGCAGCGTCCCGGCCACCGCGAAGTCGACGCCGGGTTCCAGCCGGGCCAGCTCGGCCCGGTCCAGCTCGCGCAGCGGCACGCCACGCGCGGTCGCCGCCGGGATCGTCCGGCGCGCCTTCGCGTACCCCTGCTCGGTGTGGCAGGCGAGGATCATGCCACGTTCGGTGAGCGTCCCGGCCAGCTCGTCCTCGGCGCAGATCTCGCGCAGCAGCGCGAGGCTGCGCTGCTTGAGCGCGAGCAGCGTCTCGAAGCCGGCGCGGGCGTGCCGTTCGGTGCAGTGCCGGCGGAAGTGCCACAGCCAGGCCAGCAGCGCGCCGTCCAGCCGGGGCCGCACCGCGAACGGGCTCTGCGGGCTGAACAGCCAGCGGATCCCGGTCGCCGGCACCCCCGGCTCGGCCAGCGGCGCCGAGCCCTGGGTGCCGACGAAACCGGTGTTCCCGGCCGAGCAGGCCGCCGGGTCACCGACCTCACCCCGGTCCACCACCGTCACGCTGAGCCCGGCGCGGCGCAGGAACCAGGCGCAGCACAGGCCCACCACGCCCGCGCCGACGACCAGCACGTCGGGGTCGGTACGGCCCGGCGTCGTCATCAGTCGCCGCCGGTCAGAGCGTCACGACGAAGAAGCAGGTGGGCAGGTTCACCACGACCCGCTCCCAGATCTCGGCGCGCAGCGCCACCCCGGGTTCGGCGAACGTGCCCGGCGGCGGCTCCGCGAACCCGATGGTGGACCGGCCGGCGTCGAACAGCAGCGCGCCGTGGCCGAAGTCGCCGACGATCGCGGTGCCCGGGTCGACCAGCCGGGTACGCACGATGAACACGCCGTTGTCCTCCACGTCCCGCATCAGCGAGCCGCTGCCCAGCAGCCGGTAGTAGTCGGCCGGGTTGATGATCAGCCCGTCGGCGGTGCTGCCCATCTGCTCGACCTCGTTGCACGCGGCCAGGACGGTGGACGCGAACGGCCCCGGGTCGGTGAGCCGGCCCAGGTCCGGCATGGTCAGCAGCCCGCCCTCGCCGCGCAGGATGGTGTGGTTCTCGGCCGTCGCCAGCCGCACCACCAGCCGGTAGTCGATGAACTGCGCGAAGCTGACCGGATCCTCCCACAGCGTGTCCGGCACCTGCACCCACGCGGTGGTGGTGAGCAGCGGCGGGATGGGGGAGCGGTGGAAGTGGTTGGCCGCCTCCCGGCGCAGTTCCGCGCCGTCCACCGCCGGATCGTCCGGGCGGGGCGGGCTCTCGTGCCAGTAGTAGTCCTGCGGATCCCGGGACAGGTCCACCACCTTGAGCATGTTCCGCGACGGGTAGCGGGGCTTGCGCCGGGAACTGGTCAGCGAGTCGGTGATCGTCACGTCGTAGTCGACGCTGGTGTCGAAGCCGTCCTTGGCGAACGCCTCGACGAACGTCGCGCCGGGCGACATCTGCGTCTTCCGCTCGGCGACCACCTCGGCGATCGTCCGCTTCACGGTGTCGGTGCGCTGTGACATCTGCTGTCCCTCCCTCAGGCCGGCTTGCGGGCGACGAACATGCCCCAGCCGAACTCGCCCCTGTCGATCGCCGCCTGGATCTCGTCGCACGAGTCGGCGAAGCCGAGGATCCAGGTCCGCGCCGCCTCGTCCGCCGTCGTCTCCGCGCGCTCCCGGGCGGTGCGGCCCAGCACCCGGTACGTCTGCCTGATGTGCGCGTCGAGACTGCGCGCGACCACGTCCACGAACCCGGCCTCGGTCAGCGCCCGGCGGTAGCCGTCGAGCGAGTAGCCGTCGTTCCAGCGCACCCGGTCGTAGACGTGCCGGCGGGCCGCCTCGCCGATCCGCTCGGTGGGCTGGAGGAAGTCGGACACCGCGAGCACCCCGCCGGGGGCGAGCACCCGGAACATCTCGGCGTGGCTGCGCGGCTTGTCCGGCACCAGGAACAGCGCGTCCTGACTGACCACGTGCGTGAACGTGCCGTCGTCGTACGGCAGGGCGGTGGCCGAGCCGTGCCGGAACGACACCGGGAGCGAGGCGCCCCGCTCGGCGCGCCGCTGCTCGGCGAAGCGCACCCGCTCGATGCTCAGGTCCAGCCCCTCACCCCGGCATCCGGTGCGCTCTGCCAGGCGCAGCAGGAAGTTGCCGCAGCCGCAGCCCACGTCGAGCACGTTCGCCGAGGCGTCGATCCCGGCGTCGGCGGCGAGGATGTCGGAGGTCCGGTCGGCCGCCGCGTGATAGTCGGAGTCGTCCTCCCCGGTGAAGTAGCCGGTGTGCAGCACGCCCTCGCTGTCCCAGAAGCTGAGGTACGTCTGCGTGGTCTGGTCGAAGAACTCGGAGACGTCCCGCTCGGTGAACCGGCTGGTCGTGGACATGGGCACTCCCTTGTGCGGCGGTCGGTGGGTCAGGCGTAGGTGTCCTTGCGGACGCCGGTGAGGTGGGGCAGGTCGGGGCCGGTGGCGGCGGCGCCGCCGTCGATCAGGTGCACCCCGGCGGTCACGTACGACGCGCGTTCGCCGGCCAGGAACGCGGCCACCGCGGCGACCTCCTCGGGCCGGGCCAGCCGGCCGACGGCGCTGTGGTGGCCCATCGCGGCCAGCCGCGCCTCGACGTCGCCGTCCGCGCCGGCGAGCCGGGCCGCGGCGCGTTCCATCGGCGGCGTCCGCACCCCGCCGGGCGCGAGCACGTTCACGGTGACGCCGTCGCGGCCCACGTCGACGGCGAGGCCCTGGGCGAAGCGGACCAGCGCCGCCCGGGTCACCCCGGACAGCACGAGCGGGCCGATCGGCACGCAGGCGGTCTCGGAGGCCACCAGCAGCAGCCGGCCCCAGCCGGCGGCGCGCATGTGCGGCAGCGCGGCGAGCGACACCGCTACCGCCGGCAGCAGCACCCGGTCGACGGCCGCCCGGTAGTCGTCGGTGCCGAAGCCGGTGGCGGTGCCCACCGGCGGGCTGCCGCCGCTGACCAGCAGCACGTCCACGCCGCCCAGCTCGGCGGCGACCCGGTCCACCCAGCGGGCGGCGGCCTCGGTGTCGGTGAGGTCCACGCCGGTCGCGCTGACCCGGCCGGAGGCCACCGCCGTCAGCTCCCGCTCGGCGGCGGCCAGCCGCTGCGGGTCACGCCCGCAGACCGCCACGTGCGCGCCCTCCGCGGCGAACTCCTTCGCGCAGGCCAGCCCGATGCCGCTGGTGCCGCCGGCGACGAGCGCCACCCGGCCCTTGAGCCCCAGATCCACGTCCTCACCTCTCCGTCTCGCCGACGCGGGCCGCCGCGCCGGGGTACGCCGGGTCGCCGTCCGGCCCGCCGGACCGGTAGCCGTATCGGGTGGACAGCGGCCAGGCCAGCGCCGCCACGGCGAGCCGCTGCCGGCCGGTCAGCGTGCGCCGCCACCCGTCGTCGCGGTCCCGGATCACGGTCGGGCCGGTCCGGAACCGGTCCGGGTTGCCGGTGACCGTGTGGTTGCCGCGCAGCTCGACGGTCCGCTCCCGCACCGGGTTGGCCGCCGGGTCCACGCCCACCAGCCGCAGCAGGTCGCCGATCGTGCCGGCGGGGTCGGCGGTGAAGTCCTCGTAGCGCAGGAACGCCGACCGGTCCGGGTAGCGCCTGTTTATGGCCGCCGACGCGAGGTTGAACCCGTGCCAGTACGCGGTGCTGCGCGCCGCCGACATCGCGTAGACGTACTCCTTCGGCTCCCGCCACGAGTGCGCCACCGCACGCGGGTCGCGCACCAGGTGCAGCCAGTACGCCTCGACGCCCGGCACGTGCGGCAGCAACGCCGACTCGCCGGGGATCTTGGTGCTGTCCACGATGACGCGGGCAGCGGTGCGCGCGGCCACCTCCCGGTAGACCGCGCCGAGCAGCTCGGCGTGCGCCCGGGTGTCCGCGTCGTACGCGCCCCGGCGCAGCACCCGCCACGTGTGCCGGGTCCGCAGCCGGGCGCGTTGCCGGCGGATCACCTCGGCGGCGTGCGCGTCCGCCGGCGTCCCGGCCGGACGGCCCAGCGGCAGCACCGCCGACCACAGCGGACACGCGGTCAGCGCGGCGCCGCAGCCGCACCTGTCGTTCACTCCGCGCCCGGTCGAGTTCTTCCACAGGAAGTGCAGCTCACCGACGTGCACCACACCGGGCGCCTCGCCGAGGACGTTGCCGATGATGGTGCTGCCGTTGCGGCACCAGCCGTTGACACTCAGGACGGTCACCGGTGCGCTCATGCCGCGCGTACCTCCGCCGGAGCCGGCGCGGGCGCGACCCGGCCGATGCGCAGCGCCATCGCGGCGGCGACGGCCGCGCCGGCCGCGCCCGCGACGAACACCGCCGGATAACCGAGACCGGCGGCGACCAGGCCGGTCGCCGGCCCCCACACCGCAAGACCCAGATCCCAGAACGAGGTGTACGCCCCGATCGCCGCGCCCTGCCGCGCCGGGTCGGTGCGGTTCATCACCATCAGCGCCAGCGACGGGTGCAGCAGGGAGAACCCGACGCCCATCACCACACTGCCGGCCACCGCCACCGGCAGGTTCGGCGCGACCGCGATGACCAGCAGCCCGACCGCCTCGCCCACCCCGCACCAGGTGGCCACCCGGCGCGGGCCGAGCCGGTCCGGTAGGTGCCCGATGACCAGGCGGGTGCCGGCGTACACGGCGCTGAAGACGCTCAGCACCACCACGCCGTGGCCGATGCCCCGGGCGTCCAGGTGCAGCACGACGAACGCGGCCAGGCCCGCGTACCCGGCGGCGCCGAAGGTGAGCGCGACGCCGGGCAGCAGCGCCGGTCGCAGCAGCAGCCCGGCACCCTTCGCCGCCGGTGCGGTCCGCGCCGGCGCGGGCACCAGCGCGACGAGCGCCGCGCCGACCGCCGGAGCGACTGCGCTGAGCAGCCACACCGCCGGATAGCCGGCCTGCTGCACGGTGGCGCCGAGGAACGTGCCGGCGGAGATGCCGCCCCACATGCTCACCCCGTACAGGCCGATGAGCTGACCGCGCCGCTCGTGCGGGGCGAGCTGGACGATCCACACCGCACCGGCGGTGAACAGCGCGGCCTCACCGGCGCCGAGCAGCAGCCGGACCGCGACCAGCGCGGGCACGGTCAGCGGGGCCAGGTAGAGCAGGCCGCCACCGGCCACCACGAGCGCCCCGGCCAGCATCACCGTGCGGTGGCCGTGCCGGTCGGCGAGCGCGCCCGCGACCGGCCGGACCAGCAGCGCGGTCACCGCTGTCACCGTGACCACCACGCCGACTGTCAGGTCACCGGCGTCGTGCCGTTCGCGCAGGAAGCCGGGCAGCACCGGGATCACCGCTGTCAGTCCGAGGTAGCCGGTGAACAGCCCACCGAGCAGCCCGGCGAGCGCGAGCCGGGGCAGCGGCCGGGCCGGGGTGTGCGCGCCGGTCACGAGCCGACCAGCGCGGTCTCACGGGCGGCGGCCACCTTGCGGACCGCGCGGACCAGGTCGTCGCAGTCCTCGGGCGTGAGGTTCGACGACAGCGGCACATCGACGGTCTCGGTCAGCAGCCGTGCGGTGCGCGGCAGCGTCGCGCGGATCTCGCCCGGGTCGGCGCTGTCGTACAGGAACCGCCAGTTCCAGAACGCCCGCACGTTGAGGTCGTCGTCCGCGCCGATGTTGCGGGCGTCGATCCCCTCCGCCCGCAGCGCGCGGGCGAACCAGCCCGCGTCGCCCCAGCCCGCGTCGCCGCCGGGCACGCGGAACACGAACGCCTCCCCGAGGTACGCCCCGGGCGCGACCGGCCGCCGCACCGCGATCCCGGGCAGTCCGGCCAGGGCGGCGCTGACGTGCGCGTAGTTGCGGTGGAACAGTGCAAGCCGCTGCGGCAGCCGGGTCAGCTCGGCGCGCAGCAGGGCCGCCCGGATCTCGTCCATCCGCAGGCTCAGCAGCGGCAGGTCCAGGCCGGTCAGCGGCGGCTCGCCGTGCGGGAAGTGCCGCCGCAGCCGCCCCTCGTACGCCCCGGACAGCGCCACCGCCCGCGCGAACAGCGTGCTGTCGTCGGTGATGAGGAAGCCGCCCTCACCGCAGTTGAGCGCCTTGTCGGACTGGGTGCTGAACGCCCCGGCGGCCCCGAACGTGCCGAGCTTGCGCCCGTTGAGTTCGGCGCCGAGCGCCGGCACCGCGTCCTCGATGAGCGGCACGCCCATCTCGGCGGCGAACGCGGACAGCGCCTCGACGTCGGCGGCGAAGCCGCGCATGTGGACGACCATCACGGCGCGGATCTCGGGCCGCCACCGGCGGCGCAGGTCGTCGAGGTCCATCCGCAGGTCGTCGTCCACCTCGACCAGGAATGGCCGGCAGCCGGCCAGCACAATGGCGCTCGGGGTGGCGACGAAAGTGAATCCGGGGCAGGCCACCAATGAGCCCGGTGGCACTCCGGCGCCCATCAGGGCAAGCGCCAGTGCGGCGGTACCGCTGGAAACGGCCAGCGCGTGCCGGGTGCCGAAATAACGACACAGTTCGTCCTCGAACCGCCCGCATTCGGTTTCATGAGGTGGCCGGTGGTCATATCGGAAGTAGAGGTGACTGCGGACGGCGCGAATAGCCGCGTCCTCGTCCTCGCTGTGCACGAACACCGCGCCCTTGTCGTACGTCGGCCAGGGCGTACGCCGCACCGGCTGCCCGCCCTGCAAGGCGAGCTGTTCGGGCAGCTCAGAGCCGTTCTGCACCGGCCTCGACGGGCTCGGTGCGGGAGCGTCGTTGTTCCCGTCCACCGGCGGACTCCTCGGGCGAGCGGCGACAATTCCTATTTGCTCGGTAGGATTGGCCGGGGTGCGGCGCCGGGCATGGTCGCCCGGCGGAATCGCAGTCCCGGCGCGATCCCGTCGAGGGGTAAGAAATGCCACCAGATCCGACATTCATGGTACGTCGATCCAGCGAGAGTAATGATTGTCGTCGATCCCGTACGCGTCAACAGACAGACGTGAATATGTTCGGTGCCGGGCCGTGCCGACAGTGGACTATGCGGAATTGTCGCTGCCGGCCCGCTGATCCGCCGCCCAGGGGCCGCCCGGCGCGTCGGGCGGCCCCTGATGACGCCGGGCCTGATCGCGCCGGGCCCGGTCGTCCGGGCCTGACTGCACCGCGCCCGATCGTGCGGGGTCCGGTCGCCCCGAAGCCTGGCCGCCGTCGGACTTGCCGTCACGGCAAGTAGCGTCCGCGGCTCCCCGGCAGAACTCCCCCCGCGCCCTTTGCTCTGCAGCCATCGGCGCATCGGTGACTCACGGCCACTGCCGCTTATGTGGATGCAGAGCAAAGGGCGCGAAGGGGTATGCGTCCAGCTCTCGGCTCGCCGCGCATCGTCGCTGCTCAGGAGCATGCTGCGGACAATTCGACCATTCGGCCCCGGCAACTGCCGTCACCCTCCGTGATTCGCTACCGACATCGGGCTGCTGTCACGGAAAGTTACGCGCAAGGGGCGAGCGCGCGTCGTCGAAACCCGGCCTGACGGGGTCGGCGGGTCAGGTGCCCCGCCAATCGTGGACCAGCGCGGCCACAGTGGCGTACCGCTGCGCCGGATCGGACCGGCCGGCCCGGTCGGCCACCGCGCGCTCGGCGGCCGTGCCCCGCCAGCCGGACGGGGCGTCGAGCAGGTGGTGCAGCGTACGACCCAGCGCGTGGACCGTGGTGCGCTCGTCGATCGTCGCGCCCCGGGTCAGCTCCTCGGGCGACAGGTAACGACGGGAGCCGGGCAGCCGGTCGGAGTCGAGCACGAACGGCCCCGGGCGGTACTCGTCCAGGTCGATCAGCCGCATCAGGTGCGCGTCGAAGTCGTAGAGGAAGCATCCGTCGTACAGGTCGACTGCGACGTACCCGGCTGCGCTCACGGTCAGGTGGGCGTCGAGGATGATGTCCAGCGCGGCGCGTACCTCGGCGACCGGCAGCCGCTGGAAGCGGGCCAGCCCGCTCCGGTCGCTGCCGCCGCCGGTGGTGGCGTGGTTGAGCACGACGCCGTCGCACCACGGGTACACCAGTGTCGGGCCGTCGGTGCCGTCGCGGACCAGCTCGGGCCGGACCACTGCCGGGTGCCGGACCGCGGCGTGCAGGCCCAGCGCGCGGGTCAGCGACTCACGCGCCCCGGGCGTCCCGGCCCGCTTCACGAACCAGCGCCGGCCCGCCGACTCCACGCCGTAGGAGACGCACCCGGAGTCCTGGTCGCCGAAGACCACGAACGCGTCGGCCGGGTCGAGGTTCTCCACCCGTCGAGGCTACGACGACCGTCGCGCCGGCGGCGGCCCACCGGACCGTGCCGGGTCACCGCGGCTGGTCCACCACCTCGATGACGTCGGCCGGCGCGCGGCGCGGCGCCGGCGGCAGCTCCGCGTCCGGGCCCCAGCCGACGCGCACCACCAGGTACGGGTCACCGATGCCCGCCAGCAGGTCGCGCATCATCCGGCGTGGCCAGGCCAGCTCCACGGCGTCGCTGAGCGGCGCGCTGGCCAGCCCCTCGGCGGTGGCGGTGAGCAGCAGCGCCGACAGTGCCTCGCCGCCACGCAGCCAGGCCGCCGGCTCGTCGGACTCGCCGAACAGGATCAGGTACGCCGCGCCCCGGTCGAAGTCCGCGCCCGCGCTGAGCCCGGCCGCCCCGCCGGGGGCATAGTCGCGCAGCGGCACCCGGCGCGGGGACGGCCGCACGGCGGTGGCGGCGGGCACCCCGTCGCCGCTGCCCTCCGGGCGGTGGGTCCAGCGGTGCAGCTCCTCCCGGTACGCGGGGTCGGCCAGCTCCGCGTCGGCGGCGCGACCGGTGGAGACGGCGAGCATCGGCATCTGGTCCGGCCGGACCACGTGCAGGTGCGCGCCCTCGGCCTCCACGGCGTCCCCGAGCCGGGCCAGCACCGCCTCCGGCACCGGCCGGTCCCCGTACGCCCGCCGGTCGGTGCGGCGGCGCGGAATGGCGTCGACCAGGCGGCCCGCCGGCACGTCCAGGTCGGCCGGGCCGGTGGTACGCACCCGGGCCAGCAACGACGGGTCGGCCGGGTCGGGCAGCCGCTCCACGGTGACCGCCCAGCCGACCGCCGTCAGCGACACACGCGCGTGGTGCAGGGCGGCGCCGCAGCTCAGTATCAGCAGCCGGCCGTCCGGGTCGGTGTGGGCGAGCTGCCGGTCCGCGTCTGCGCGCAGCTCCAGCGCGTCGCCGGTGACCCGCCAGCGCCAGGGCTGGGTGTTGAACACCGACGGGGCGTGCAGTGACTGCCGGGCGGCCGCCTCCAGCACCCGTACCCTCGGGTTCTGCTCGGTGCGGGTCGATGAGCTGTTCATGGCGGCCCTCCTGGTTGCTCGTCCCCTTCCGACCCTGCTCGCCGCCGTCGCGGGCGGACAGGGCCGGAGGTCCCGGCCGCACCGGGCCGTGCGCCCCGGCGCGGCGTCAGGCCTCCTCCGGCTCCAGGGGTACGGCCAGAGCGATGGTCAGGTCGAGGACCGTGGCCGGGTCGTGCAGCCGGTCGCCGAACAGCTCCCGCAGCTTGCCCATCCGGTAGCGGACGGTCTGCGGGTGCACGAACAGGTCGGCCGCCACGTCGTCGCGCCGGCCCTGGTGCAGCAGCCACGACCGCAGCGTCTCGGCCAGCCGCTGCGCGGTGGCCGGGGGCAGCGCGGCCAGCGGCGCGAGCGCCTGCGCGCGCAGGTCGGCCAGGGCCTCCGGGTCCATGCTGAGCAGCAGCGTCGCCAGGTGGCGCTCGGTGTCGACAGGTCCGGCGTCCACCTCGCCGAGGCCGAGCGCGAGCGCCCGGGTGGCCCGCTGGTACGACGCGGCGACCCGGTGCCAGGGCCGGGCCGGGCCGAGCACCGCCCGGTGCCCGTGCAGCAGCCGGGTGAGCTGGCGGCGCCGCCCGCCGTGCATGTCCGGCACCAGCAGTACGGCCAGCTCCTCGACCGAATTCACGCCGGGCAGGTCCTCGCCGCTCTCCAGGGTGTACGGGCTGAGCAGCGCCAGCACCGCGCGCAGGTGCCGGCGCGGCAGCAGAACCACCGTGAGGGTCTGCGGCGGCGGCCAGTCGGCGCGCTCCGCGCTGCGCCGCAACGACTCCTCCGGCTCGCCCGCCAGCAACTGCTGGGTGAGCCGCTCCAGGCTGCGGCGGCGCATCCGGCCGGCGCTGGCCAGCTCGTCGGCGTGCCCGGCCACGCTCGCCGCGGACAGCTCGTCGATGTAGGCGAACATCAGCTCGGCGAACTCGGCCACCGTCTCGGCGGCCAGTCCGCTGCGTACCGTCGTGGTCGACACCTCGCGCCAGGCCACCCGGGCGCCCACCCGGTACGCGGCCAGCAGCGCGTCCATGCTGCGCCCCGAGCGGGCCTCGCCGCTGCCCAGCGCGTACGCGGCCTCCAGCGCCGGGGCCAGGGGAGTGCTCGGGTCGAACGCCTGGGTACCCTCGATGAGCTGGAGGAACGTGCCGAGCGCGATGCGTACCGCGTTCTCGATCTTCGCCCGCATGGCCCCGGTGAGCGCGCCGGAGTAGTCAGGCACCTCGGCGGTGATCGCGGAGACCGTCCGCTCGGCCACCATCGGCAGCCGGGCGCGCAGCGTCTCCGCCACCCCGGCGTCGAGGTTGAGGTGCGCGGCGCGCTGCCCCGTGCCGCCCTCCGACGTCATATTGTTCCCTCCGAACAAAAACCTGCGGCTGTTTCACCTTTGCCGGTCAAGATGTTATGCGATCGGGCGGTCACGCTGGTCATATGACCACAACTGCCCCCCGCCGCCCCCAGAAGGTCTCCTTCCGGGACAGGCTGCTGCGGCTGGCCGGAACGGTCACCACGCCGGTGCTGCCCGACGACTATCTCGACCTGTTCGCGCCCCTGCGCGCGGGCGCCCCACTGCGCGGCCGGATCGTCGCGATCCGCCCGCAGACCCGCGACGCGGCCACGCTGGTGATCCAGCCCGGCCGCGCCTGGCAGGGCCACACGCCCGGGCAGTACATCCGCCTCGGCGTGGACGTCGACGGGGTGCGCCAGTGGCGCGCGTACTCGCTCACCTCGCCGCCGGACGCCGCCGACGGCCGGATCTCCGTCACCGTGAAGGCGATCCCCGGCGGCAAGGTCAGCAACCACCTCGTACGCCGGCTCCGGCCCGGCACGATCGTGCACCTCGACCAGGCCCAGGGTGAGTTCGTGCTGCCCGCCGCGACGCCCGAGCGCGTCCTGTTCCTCACCGCCGGCAGCGGCATCACCCCGGTCATGGGGATGCTGCGCTCCGGGCTGGCCGACCGGGCCGACGTGGTGCTCGTGCACTCCGCGCCCACCCGCGACGACGTCATCTTCGGTACGGAACTACGCGCGCTCGCCGAGCGCGGCGCGCTGCGTCTGGTCGAGCGGCACACCGACACCGACGGGCTGCTCGACGTCGCCGAACTGGCCGGCCTGGTGCCCGACCACCTCGACCGGGAGACCTGGGCGTGCGGGCCGATCGGCATGCTCGACGCGGTCGAGGGCTACTGGTCCTCGAACGGTCTCGTCGAGCGGTTGCACACCGAGCGGTTCCGCCCGACGGTGATCACGCCGGGCGAGGGAGGCACGGTGACCTTCACCGGGGCGGGCGTGACAGTCGAGTCCGACGGCGCCACCACACTGCTCGACGCGGGGGAGAACGCCGGAGTGCTGATGCCTTCCGGGTGCCGGATGGGCATCTGCTTCGGCTGCGTCGTACCGCTGCGCCAGGGCGCTGTCCGTGACCTGCGCAACGGCGACGTCACCACTGCCGTACCGGGGGACGGCGTGCTGGTCCAGACGTGCGTGTCGGCCGCCGCCGGTACCTGCGACATCGATCTCTGACAGGAGCCACCCACGTGACCGTCATCCAGAAGAAGGCCGTCAACCCGATCGCCCACCTGAGCGCCGAGGACATCGAGATCATCGGCAAGGAACTGGACGCGATCCGGGACCGGGTCCTCGCCGACCGGGGGGAGCGGGACGCCCGCTACATCCGCAAGGTGGTCAAGACCCAGCGGACACTGGAGATGAGCAGCCGTGCGGTGCTGCTGTTCTCGCTGTTCCCGCCGGCCTGGATCGTCGGCACGGCCGGGCTCACGGTCGCCAAGATCCTGGAGAACATGGAGATCGGGCACAACGTCCTGCACGGCCAGTGGGACTGGATGCGCGACCCGAAGATCCACTCCACCACCTGGGAGTGGGACCACGTCTCCCCGGCCGACCAGTGGAAGCAGTCGCACAACGAGCTGCACCACCGGTACACCAACGTGGTCGGCAAGGACAACGACCTCGGCTACGGCATCATGCGCGTCGACGAGGACCAGCCGTGGCACCCGATGCACCTCGGGCAGCCGCTGTGGAACCTGCTCAACGCCATGTTCTTCGAGTACGGCATCGCCGCGTACGACATGGAGCTCGGCGACCACCTCAAGCAGCGCAAGCTGAAGGACCCCAAGTTCCGGGCCAAGGCGAAGGCCGTCGGGCGCAAGATCCGCCGCCAGGTGCTCAAGGACTACGTGGTGCACCCGCTGCTGTCCGGCCCGTCGTTCCTGTCCACGCTCGCCGCCACGTTCACCGCGAACCTGCTGCGCAACGTGTGGAGCCACTCGGTGATCATGTGCGGGCACTTCCCCAACGGCGTGGAGACGTTCGAGAAGACCTCCATCGACGGCGAGACCCGCGGCGAGTGGTACCTGCGCCAGATGCTCGGCTCGGCCAACATCAGCGGCAGCCGGCTGCTGCACATCATGACCGGCAACCTGTCGTACCAGATCGAGCACCACCTCTTCCCCGACCTGCCCAGCAACCGCTACCAGGAGATCGCCCCGCAGGTGCGGGCGCTGTTCGACAGGTACGGCCTGCACTACACCACCGGCCCGCTGCCCAAGCAGGTCGCCTCCGCGTGGTGGAAGGTCATCCGCCTGTCGCTGCCCAACCGCAAGGACAGCCGGCAGCCGATCGCCCCGGCCCCGCTGGTCTCCTCCGGCACGGCCTGACCCGCCCGTTCGGTGCACGGCCGGTGAACTTCCACCGGCCGGCACCCGACCATCGCCTGCACAGTCGGCGCCACCGCAGCTCAGAGCCCGTTTCGCGGCCGTCGGGACGGTCCCGCGTCCCCGTACACTCGCGCCCGTCCGGGCGTACGGGTGAAGGGTGGAACGCCGATGCGGCGCGTGGTCATGCTCGTCGACAACGCGGTCGAGGGTGACTCGCGGGTGCAGAAGGCGGCCCGCTCGGCCGCCGACGCCGGCTGGGACGTCACGCTGATCGGCTGTGCCCACGTCGACGCCGAACGCCGGTGGCGGCTCGGCGACGCCGAGGTCCGCGTCCTGCCGCTCGCCGCCGCTCCCGCCCGCCCACCCGCCACGGCACCAGCCGGCGTCTCCGGCCCCGGGGGCGTCGTCTCCGCCGTCCCCCGCGTCGAGGGCTCCGGCGTCTCCGCTGCCTCCGCTTCGGGCCGGGCTGGTTCGCGCGATGGCTCCGGCCTGCGCGGCGTGTCCGGGCTGCGGGCTCGGCTGGTGGCCCGGGGCGGACTGCCGTTGCGCGCGGCGCGGCTGGCCCGCCGGCCCGTCGAGCACGCCGAGGTTCGCTACTGGCGGGCCCGGTTGCGCGACGGGGCGTGGCGGCGGCTGGAGCCGTGCCTCTGGGACTACGAGCGGGTCGCCGGACCGGTCGTTGACGAGCTGCGCCCCGACCTGATCCACGCGCACGACTTCCGGATGCTCGGCGTGGCCGCCCGCGCCGTGGACCGCGCCCGCGAGCAGGGGCGCGAGGTGAAGCTGGTCTGGGACGCGCACGAGTGGCTGCCCGGCGCGCGACCTCGCCGCGACAACGCCCGCTGGCTGCCCGCGCACCTCGGCTACGTCCGCGAGTACGTCGGTCACGCCGACGCGGTGGTCACCGTCTCCGACACGCTCGCCGACCTGCTGGTACGCGACCACGCCCTGCCCGAGCGCCCGACCGTGATCCTGAACGCCCCGGTCGCCGCCGCCTCCGAGCCGACCGCCTCCGGGTCCGCCGACCTGCCCGCTTCTGACCTGCGGGAGCGCTGCGGCCTGTCCCCGGGCACGCCGCTGCTCGTCTACAGCGGGGCGATGGCCGTCCAGCGCGGCGTGGACACGGTGGTCGAGGCGTTGCCGCTGCTGCCCGGCGTACACCTGGCGCTCGTCGTCGCCGACCCGGACGCCGCCTACGTCCGCCAGGTCGTCGCCCGCGCCGCCCGGCATCAGGTGGGCGACCGGGTGCACGTGCTGCCGTACGTGCCGCACCGCCGGCTCGTCGCGTTCCTCGCCACCGCCGACATCGGGCTGATCCCGCTGCACCACTGGCCCAATCACGAGATCGCGCTGATCACCAAGTTCTTCGAGTACGCGCACGCGCGGCTGCCGATCGTGGTCAGCGACGTCCGCACCATGGCCGACACCGTCCGGGCCACCGGGCAGGGCGAGGTGTTCCGCGCCCGCGACGCCGCCGACCTGGCCCGTGCCGTGCGGGCGGTGCTCGCGGACCCGGCCCGCTACCGCGCCGCGTACGAGGGCCCGGACTCGCCGCTGCCCGGGTGGACGTGGGAGGCGCAGGCCGCACGCCTGGACGCCCTCTACCGCCGCCTGCTCACTCCCACCCGCTGACGCCCGCGCCTCCGGGGGCCATGGTCAACTCCAGTTCGGCGAGGTGGTGGCATCCGAGTGCCGGTGACCCCGCCATTTCGGGGGAGTGGTGTCGATCTGGCGCGGGGCCGGGGTGCGGGGGCGCGCGGGGCACGCGGAAAAGAGCTGGGCGGGACGGTGCGGGCCGGGCTAACGTCGGGGTATGCAGAACAGGCGCAGCATGACCGCCGCGGCCGCGCGAGCTTCCCGCTCGCCGGTTGCCGCCGCCTGACCTGCCCCACACCCACGCCGGCGACCGGAAACGGTCCGCCGGCGTCGTCGTGTCGACGCCAACGCGCGCGGCGGGCCGTCCGGTCACCCGTACCCGGAAGGCGCCCCGCCATGACACCCGACGACATCACCCGGACGTTCCTCGACCACTACCACCGGTACGACCATCAGCGTGCGCCGGAGAGCTCGCTCGTTCCGCCGCCCGGCGACCCGGTGCTGTTCACCACGTCCGGCATGCATCCGCTCACGCCGTACCTGCTGGGGCGTCCGCACCCCGGCGGACGGCGGCTGGCGAACGTGCAGCGGTGCCTGCGCACCACGGACCTGGACGAGGTGGGCGACAGCACCCACCTGACCGTGTTCCAGATGCTCGGCTCGTGGTCGCTCGGCGACTACGACATCGTGACCAGCCTGCGCTGGGGCTTCGAGCTGCTCACCGACGGGTTCGGCATCCCGGCGGGGAGGCTGCACGCCACGGTCTTCGGCGGCGGCAACGGTGAAGGGCCGGACGACACCGCGCGCGACACCTGGACCGGGCTCGGCGTGCCGGTGGAGGCGCTGGGCGAGGACAACTGGTGGTCCAACGGCCCGACCGGCCCCTGCGGACCGGACTCGGAGATCTTCGTGTGGACCGACGACGGTCCGCCCACCGGCACACCGAGCACCGACGCGCGGTGGGTGGAGGTGTGGAACCACGTGCAGATGCGCTACCACAGACACCCCGACGGCCGGCTCACGCCGCTGCCGCACTCCAGCATCGACACCGGCATGGGCCTGGAACGGCTGGAGATGGTGCTGCGCGGCGACCGGTCCGTGTTCACCGGTGACGGGCTGCGGCCGTGGGTGGACGCGGTGGGGGAGCGGTGGGGCCTGCGCGGTGCGGACCTGCGCGTGGTCTCCGACCACCTGCGGTCCGCGGTGGTCGTGCTCGGTGACGGGGTACGCCCCGGCAACACCGGCCGCGGGTACGTGCTGCGGCGGCTGCTGCGCCGCGCGCTCACGGTGCTGTGGCGCGACGATCCGGCGCGCACCCTGAACGATCTGCCACCCGAGGTGTACGCGGACACGCTGCGCCGCTTCCGTCAGTCGGTCGAGGTCGGCTCGCTGCACCCGACGCTGGTGGACGAGGAACGCCGCTTCCATGGACTGCTGCGACGCGGACGGCCGATCGTGGACCGGGTACGGGCGCGCGGGCCGCTGACCGAACGGGACTACCACTGGCTGCACGACACCCACGGGCTGCCCCGCGACCTGGTCGACGGCCTGCTCGCCGAGGCGAGCTGAGCGTTGGCCGCCCGGCCGGGCCGGTGCCAGACTCGGAGGCGGACGCCACGCGAGGGATGCGGACGCCGCCGCGAGGAGAGGGCTGCCGATGACCGAGGTACGGCCGGACGAGGAGACGGTGCCGCTGTTCGGCGCCGAGGTGCGCATCGCCGACGCGGCCGGGTTGCTCGCCGCCGCCGTCGACGGGCCGGTGGAGCTGCTCGTCGACGGCGACTTCCCGGCCCCGGTGCGGGAGGTCCGCTGCACCGTGCGCGCCGACACCGCAGCCGAACCGCCGGTGTACCGCTTCGAGGCGTACCTGCGGGTGGAGGCCGCACCGGCGGGCCTGATCGCCCTCGGTCTGGCCGGGCCGGTCGGCGTGCTGCTCGCCGAGCGGCTGGCCGCGCGCGGCGGCGACGGCCCGGCCGCCGCGGTGGGCCGGATCGCCGCGGAGGCCGGGCGGCGGATCTGGCCGCGACCGGTCGCCACGCTCGCCGCACCGCCGGGCGACGAGGCCGGCCGGGAGGTGCTGCGCGTGGCCCGGGAAGCCGGGCTGCGGCCCCGCGTCGACCAGGACAACGGCACGGTACGCATCCGCGCCGACGTGCCCAGCGCCGAGGTGGGACCGGCGCACCTGCGGGCGATGCTCGGCCTGCTGCTCCAGGCCGTACGCGAGCTGTCCGGCGACAGCGACGAGCCGACGGTGCTGCGCGGCCGGACGTACGTCGTGGGGCGGCGACCGGTCGCGGCGGCCGGGCCGCGCAGCGCGTCGGTGACCCTCGACCAGGTCGGCGGCCTGCCCGACGTGGTCGCGCGGTTCCGCGAGGTGGCGGTGTCGTTCCGGCACCCGGCGGCGATGGCCCGCTGGGGTGCGCGCCGGCCGCAGGGCATCCTGATGTACGGGCCACCCGGCACCGGCAAGACCATGCTGGCCCGGGCGCTGGCCAACGAGGTCGGCGCGGACTTCGTGGAGATCCGCACCCCGGAGATCCTGGACAAGTACCTCGGCGGCTCGGAACGCAACATCAAGCGCATCTTCCGGGAGGCACGCCGCTACCGGCGGCCCACCGTCATGCTGTTCGACGAGTTCGACTCGATCATCAGCTACGCCGGGGCCGGCGGCGACGCGGCCAGCCAGGCCGTCAACGCCGTCGCGGGCATCTTCAAGCAGGAGATGAACACGCTGTTCGAGGAGAACCCCGACGTCATCGTGGTCGCCACCACCAACTTCCCGCAGCGCGTCGACGCCTCGCTGATCCGCTCCGGCCGCTTCGACCTGAAGATCGCCATTCCGGCGCCGGACGAGACCGGACGCGCGGAGATCCTCACCAAGATGATCCGCGAGCTGATCGAGCGGTACGAACGGCCGGGTTTCCGGATGTTCGCCGACGACCTCGACCCGGCCGCGCTCGCCGCCGACACGGCCGGGCTGACCGGCGCGGACCTCCGGGAGGCGCTGCGCCGGGTGCAACTCGCCAAGGCACTCCGGGAGGCGGCGGAGGGTGCGCCACCGGCTCCGATCGGTCAGGATGACCTGCGGGAGGCCGTCGCCGGGTTGCGCCGCGGCTGACCGGAAGGAGTCCACGTTGTCCTCGTCCGATCTGCTGCTGTCCCGCCGTGACCTCGCGTTCCTGCTGCACGACTGGCTGGACGTGGCGCGGCTGACCGAGCGGCCCCGCTACGCCGAGCACACCCGCGAGACCGTCGACGAGGTGCTGGACCTCGCCGCCCGGGTCGCCGCCGAACGCTTCGCCCCGCACAACCGGGCCGCCGACACCGGCGAGCCCACGTTCGACGGGCAGCGGGTGCGGACCATCCCGCAGGTGAAGGCCGCCCTGGCGGCGTTCGCCGAGACCGGGCTGCTCGCCGCCACCATGGACGAGTCGGTCGGCGGCCTGCAACTGCCGCACACGGTGGCCGCCGCCGCGTTCGCCTGGTTCCAAGCCGCGAACGTGGGCACGTCGGCGTACCCGATGCTCACCCTCGGCAACGCCAACCTGCTGCTCGCCCACGGCAGCGCCGAGCAGATCGACACCTGGGTCCGGCCGATGGTCGAGGGCCGGTTCTTCGGCACCATGTGCCTGTCCGAGCCACAGGCCGGCAGCTCCCTGACCGACCTCACCACGCGGGCCGAGCCGCAGGACGACGGCACGTACCGGATCGTCGGCACCAAGATGTGGATCTCCGGCGGCGACCACGAACTGGCCGAGAACATCGTCCACCTGGTCCTCGCCCGCATCCCCGGCGCACCGCCCGGCGTCAAGGGCCTGTCGCTGTTCATCGTGCCGAAGGTGCTGCTCGACGACGACGGCAATCTCGGACCGCGCAACGACGTGGTGCTGGTCGGCCTCAACCACAAGCTCGGCTACCGCGGCACCACGAACACGCTGCTGAACTTCGGCGAGGGCGTGCACCGGCCGTACGGGCGGGCCGGGGCGGTCGGCTACCTGGTGGGGCAGCCGCACCAGGGGCTCGCGGTCATGTTCCACATGATGAACGAGGCGCGCATCGGTATCGGGGCCGGTGCCACGGCGCTCGGCTACACCGCGTACCTGAAGTCCGTCGCGTACGCCCGGCAGCGCCCGCAGGGCCGGCCGGTCGCCGACAAGGATCCCACCACGCCGCAGGTGCCGATCGTCGCCCACCCCGACGTACGCCGGATGCTGCTGGCCCAGAAGAGCTACGTGGAGGGCGCGCTCGCGCTGGTGCTCTACTGCGGACGGCTGCTCGACGAGCAGAAGACCGCGCCCGCCGAGGCCGACCGCGAACGGGCACGACTGCTGCTGGACCTGCTCACCCCGATCACCAAGAGCTGGCCGGCGCAGTGGTGCCTGGCCGCCAACGACCTGGCCATCCAGGTGCACGGCGGGTACGGCTACACCCGCGACTACGACGTCGAGCAGCACTGGCGCGACAACCGGCTCAACGCCATCCACGAGGGCACCCACGGCATCCAGGCCCTGGACCTGCTCGGCCGCAAGGTCACCATGCGCGACGGCGCCGCGCTGGAACTGCTGCTGGAGACCATCCGCGGCACCGTCACCCGGGCGTGGAAGGCCGACGGGTTGGCCTCCGAGCTGGCCGGTCAGCTCGGCGCGGCGGTGGACCGGATCGCCGTGGTGACGCGGCGGTTGTGGGCCCCTGGTGATCCGGAGCTGGCGCTGGCGAACGCCTCGGTGTACCTGGAGGCGGTCGGGCACGTGGTGATCGCGTGGATGTGGCTGGAGCAGGTGCTGGCGGTGGAGGCGCTGGGGTCGCCGGACGGGGCCGAGGGGGAGTTCCTGGCGGGGAAGAGGCAGGCGGCGCGGTACTTCTACCGGTGGGAGTTGCCGAAGGTGGGGGCGCAGTTCGACCTGCTGGAAGGGCTGGACCGGACGACGCTGGACATGCGGGAGAGCTGGTTCTGAGGATTGTCAGCCGACGTCTGGGCGGTTCTGACCGATGAACAGCGACTGCGCTGGACGTTCACGCCGTTCGCGCACGTCGGCCCGCTGGTATTCGGAATGACGCACGAGCAGGTGCGGGCTGCTGCGCACGGCGTCCTCGGTGTCGCTTGCTCCGACGGTTGGGCGGATTTCTGGCTTGAGCGAAGTGCGGGCGCGGCGCCGGCCGGACCTGCGGTCACCACCTACTACGACGAGTCGGACGGCTTGGCCGGTGTCGCCGTCGACGCCCTGCGCGGGCCGCAGGTGACAATGGACGGATTGCGGCTGGTGGGACAGCGGCCCTCACGGCTGGAGGACGACTTCACCGAGCACCTCTCGGCGCACGGCCTCGAACTGAGGTATTCGCAGCACGCCGATCCGTGTTCGTCGCAGCTCGGGTTGGTGCTGCGGGCACAACGGGCCGGTGATGTGGTGCTGAGCCGCCCGGTGATGGTGGCGACAGCATGGGCCGAGGGCTGCTGGGACGTGAGCGAAGGCTGCATCCCGACTCGGGAATGGACGACGTTCGCGTCGTGAAAGGAAATCCTCGGCTCGGCACAGCCATAGACGAGGTGTAAAGTCTCAACTCCACGGTTCACCGTTGGCGCGCTCCTCGAAAGCGGGGTAACGGTTGAGAGGAATCGCGCGGTGGCTGGTAGCCACCGGTGCCAGCGCACTGCTGGTGGCAGCGACCTGGCTCGCGTGTCAGGTGTGGGCCGGCTTGGACGTACAGACTTCGGCAACCGTGGCGGCACTCGTATGTCCGGTCATCGGTGCGGCCCTGGCTGCGTGGGCCGGCCATTCGGGAGAGCAGAACGCGGTGGCCGCCTCCGACCCGTCGAATGGACGTCGTGAGGTCGTCTACAACCTCCCGCCACGTAACCCGTCCTTCGTGGGACGAGACTTTCAACTCGCGGCTTTCGAGAACGGCATCGAGGAGCGGACGTCGCCTGTCGTTCGGGTGCTCCATGGAATCGGCGGAGTCGGAAAGACCACGCTGAGCACCGAATACGCCTATCGTCGACTGGAGCGCTACGACCTCGTCTGGTGGATCGACGCGGAGAGGCCGTCGATGATCGGTGGCCAGCTGACGTCGCTGGGCGTCGCGGCCGGATGGGTGAAGACAGCGGCCGACATCCCGTCGGCTCTCCGCGAGGTGAGGCTCCAGTTCTCCCGCACCGATCGATGGCTGCTCATCTTCGACAATGCGGAGGATCCGGCCGCACTGGCGCAGTGGGTGCCCCAGGGGCCGGGGCACGTCATCATCACGTCCCGGAATCCCGCCTGGGAGCTGATGGGAGATCCGGTTGCGGTGGACCCGTTCTCGCGGGCCGAATCGGTGGCTCTCATGCGGCGTCTGTCGCCCACGTTGAGCAGCGCTGAGGCGAACGACATCGCCGGTCGTCTGGAAGACCTGCCCCTGGCGGTCGCCCAGGCGTGCTCCCTCATGAACGAGACAGGCATGTCCGCGGCGGAGTACCTCAAAGAGTTGGACCGCAACGGTAGGGACCTACTGGAGGACGGGCGTCTGCCCACCTACCCCACGCCGCTGACGCAGGTGGTGGTGACTGCTCTCCGGCGGATGGAGGAGGAATCCCCGGCGGCCGTAGAGCTTCTCGAGATCTGTTCGATGATGGCGGCCGAGCCGATCCCCGTGGAGTTGTTCAGCCCGGAGGCGGCCGCCGTCCTGGAGGAGCCGCTGGCGGCGCAGTTGCAGACGACGCTGGGGATGCGCCGGACGCTCGGCTGGATCTCGCGCTACGGCCTGGCGCGGGTCGACGGGAAGTCGATTCTGCTGCACCGGCTCGTGCAACTGGTGATCAGCGGGAGCATCGACGCGGAACGCCGCCCTGAGATCCGCCGAAGGGCCGATGACGTCCTCGGGAACCTCTGCCCGGCCGACAGCAAGAGCACGTCGTCGTGGGAACTCTGGGACCGGCTGATGCCGCACCTGCTGGCGAGCGACCTCGTCGCAACCCCGTCAACATCTCTGCGATCCGCCGCTCATGCGGCGGCCTGGTATCTGACCGAGCGTGGCGAGCTGGACCGCGGTCGGGAGCTCGCCACCACGCTCTACGAGCACTGGCGGGTCTCCCTCGGGCCTGACGATCAGCAGACTCTCTCCGCCTGCCACACCCTGGGCAGCGCCCTCTGGCGGCAGGCACGGTACGCGGAGTGTCAGGAGGTGGCTGTCGAGGTTCATAGGCGGAGCCTTCGAGTCTTCGGTGAGGACCACCTGCTCACCCTGAACGCAGCGGATGTCTTTGCATCCACCCTTCGTGAACTCGGAAAGCCACGAGAAGCGCGTGCCCTGCACGAGGACACCTTGAGCCGGAAGACGAGGATCTTCGGTGAGGAGCACCTGGAGACGCTGGGTACCGCGCACAACCTGGCTCTGGACCTTCGGGCCCTCGGCCTGAACGAGGAGAGCCTGGCCCTGAACCAGCAAACCTACGTGCGTCGACGAGGGGTGCTCGGCGACGACCATCCCCATACGCTGCTCTCGGCCCACGACGTGGTGATCGATCTGCTTGCCGCCGGTCGCACCGATGAAGCTCTGACCCTTTGCCGGGAGACGGTGAGGAAACGGGTCGAGGTGCTCGGGCAGGAGCATCCGGAGACGGTGAAGACGACGCGTCTCGCGGAACAGATCGTGTCGGCCGCGGAGGCGGAAGCCCGGTCCCGACTGCCTGGCTGACCGTTACCGGCCGGAGCCCGACGGCCTGCCCGTCGACGATGTCACGCATGGCTTCGTGGTCCCGCCTTGGCCGCGTCGGCATCCTCGTCACGACTGCCGTCGTAGCGTGCGGCACTGACCACCGCCCCTTCACTCCGGAACCGGGGGCGGCAGCCCGAGAGGTCACTGTCGTCCGAGGAGAGCGGACCTACGCGGTGACCGCCGAGGTGACCGCCTGGAAGACCACCGTTCACCCGCGGGCGCCCGAGCGAGGTCCGGCGGTGCACTTCCACTACCGCTTCACCAGCGGCCGGGGCGGTGCGACAAACGGCACCGGTCCACCAGGCGGCTACCGCGCCGCCATGATGGCGAGGTGATCATCCCCGGATACCTGGACGGCTACGAACCGCCGATCCCGCGGTCGCCGCTGGTCGACGGGTCAGACCTGATGGCGCAGGCGACGTTCTGGCCCGCCTTCCTCGCCACCGTCGGCGGAGCCGCGTCGGCACCGGACGCCTTCGGCGTCGATCCAGCCGATCTGGAACCGATCGTCGACGCATTCCTCGACCCGGACCGATGGCCGGTGTTCTCGCTACCGCTCGCCGAGGGCTGTCGCCTGCACGTCGTCCTGCGCAACTACGAGGGCGACGGGGGCGTCGACTACGTGCTCGACCCCGGCGACGGGTCGATCCCCCTCGCCGCGATGGAGGGACATTTCCGAGGGCCGGCGTTCGCCTGGCAGGAGGTGGTCGCCGCAGCGCGGCAGCCGGATCCGGACCACACGCCGGCCGAGCGGTTGCTCCTGCTCGTTCCGGCCTGTGCCGACAGCAGCCGCCCGGACACGGCGGTCGACATGACAGCGGAAGCGCTGACCACCCTCGGCGCCCGGTCCGGTGTGCGTCAGCTCAGTGAAGAACTGCTCACCAGCCCCAGGTACTGGGGGCCGTGCCGATGGACGTACGTGGACGACGTCCTCGTCGGCCTCGGATCGGCTACCTACCGCCGTCACGGAGGTGAACTGTCGCCGGAACAACTCCGCCTCGTCGCCGCAGCGCTCCAGCCTGGCGATACCGGCATCAAGCGGTAGTCAGGGGAACCTGCTTGGCACCGACAGAGCCTCTTCGCCGACTTGGTGCCGGACGCCGTCAGCCGGACGTCAGGTTCCATCGTGCGGGCAGGGTGTCACCGCACAGGGCCGTGGTGTCCTCTGACGTCTACGTCACGGGCGGGCTGGCGGGCGGATTCAACCATGCCATTGGAGCGCCGGTGAGGGCGACGTCGGCGAGACGATGGGCAGACGATGTCTTGAGCGCAGCTCGTGAGCTGTCGATCCAGCGCTGCACGTCCGCGATACCCTGATGCCGGTACTCGACCGCTTGGACGAGGCACTCCAACTTGTCCGCGTCGCGGGCCACGATGGCTTCCAGGGTTTCGCCGGCCTCGTACTCGGCGACGACAGCGGTGATCACGTCGGCTACGGCGGGCGGGCAGGCGGCGACCTGGTCGGCGGTGACGGCGGTGTTGSGGTCCGTACCGGTGCACGAATACAACAGGACAATCAGGAAGGGTAGGTCCGGTGGTGTCGAGCCAACCGTTTCCGTGCCGAGGGCCTTCTGATGTCGTTGTACCCGATCGTCGATGCGCAGTCCGCTTCGCATCGACGATCGGGTACAACGACATCAGAAGGCCCTCGGCACGGAAACGGTTGGCTCGACACCACCGGACCTACCGAGGGCCTTCCCTCACCTCCAACACGACACGCCGCCCAACCCCACCACTTCTCAAACGCTCACTAAAAAGGGGCCCTTCCTTACTCGTCAGCCGTTCGTGGCGACGTCCTCGACCAGGTGCACGAGCGTACGCACCGGCACGCCGGTGCCGCCCTTGGTCCAGTAGCCGGTCGCCTCGCCCGAGTGGTAGCCCGGACCCGCGATGTCGATGTGCGCCCACGCCACGTCGTCGGTGACGAACTCGCGCAGGAACACCCCGCCCTGCAGCATGTGCCCGGCCCGGTCCATCCCGGCGTTCACCTGCGAGATGTCCGCGACGTCCGACTCCATGCCCTTGCGCACGTCGTCCGGCAGCGGCATCGGCCAGGCCGGCTCACCGGTCGCGTCACCTGCTACCCGCACCCGCTCGCACAGCTCCGGGGTGCCCATCACACCGGCGATCCGCTTGCCCAGCGCGATCACCTGACCGCCGGTCAGCGTCGAGGTCTCGAACAGGTAGTCCGCGCCGTCCGCGCAGGCCCGCGCCATCGCGTCGGCCAGCACCATCCGGCCCTCGGCGTCGGTGTTGAGCACCTCCACCTTCTTGCCGTTGAACATGCTGATCACGTCGCCCGGCCGGTAGCTGGTGCCCGACGGCATGTTCTCCGCCATCGGCAGGTAGCCGGTGACGGTGACCGACGGCTTGAGCGCCGCGACCGCCAGCATGGCCGCGCCGACCGCCGCCGCGCCGGCCATGTCCGACTTCATCTCCCACATGCCCTGCGCCGGCTTGATCGAGATGCCGCCGGTGTCGAACGTGATGCCCTTGCCGACAAGCGCGACCCGCTTGCCGTTGCCGCCGCCGGCGGGCGTGTAGGTGAGCTTCACCAGCCGCGGCGGGGCCTCGGAGCCCTGCCCGACGGCGAGGATGCCGCCGTAGCCGCCGGCCTTCAGCGCCCCCTCGTCCAGCACCTCGACCTCCAGCCCCGCCTCGCGGGCGGCGGCGGAGACGACGTCGGCGAACGCCGGGGGACGCAGCTCGTTCGGCGCGGTGTTGACCCAGTCCCGGCTGGTCCGCACCGCGCCGGCCACGGCCTGCGCCCGCGCGATCTCGGCCTGGGCGGTCGCGTCGGCCGCGTCCGGCACCGCCACCAGCACCTCGGCCACCGGTTCACGCCGGGCCGGCTGCGGCTTGGTCTTGTAGCCGGCGAACCGGTAGCCGCCCAGCAGCGCGCCCTCGGCGACCGCGCGCAGCGCGGCCGGGGCGTCGGCGTCGTCGGGCAGCGGCAGGGCCAGCGCGACGCGCGGGGCGCCGGCCAGCGCCCGCACCGCGGCACCGGCGGCCCGGCGCAGCGACTCCGGGGCCGGAGCGGCGCCCGAGGGCTCCGGGCCGAGGCCGACGGCCACGACCAGCGGGGCGGTCACGGTGCCCAGCGTGGCCAGCTTGATCACCTCGCCCGGGCCACCTGTCGCGCCGAGCAGGGCCAGCGTCTCGGTCAGCTTTCCGTCGAACGCGGCGGCGATGCTCTCCCCGCCGGTGGCCAGCAGCAGGGCGTGGGCGGATGCGCCGCTGCCCGGCTCGGTGGTCTGGCTGTGCACGCCGATCACGATCGCGTCGACGGCGAGTTCGGCGGGGTCGGTGTCGACCAGGCTGAGGGTGGTGCGGGGCGATGTCACGAAAGCTACTCCGGGCGGGCCGGGCCGGCCGCGTCGTCGCGTACCGGCGATGAAGGTGTCTCCGGCGGCAACCTACCCGCCGGGAGGCGTGGCTGTCCCGCCGATGCGTGCCGACGGGATCCCGCCGATGCTAACCACAGCGGTCCGGGCCGGTAAGTTGCCACCCATGACCGAGGTGACCTCCGACGCCGCCGAGACCCGGCTGCGCCGCTCCCCGCTGCACGAGCGGCACACCGCGCTCGGCGCGAAGTTCGCCCCCTTCGGGGGCTGGCAGATGCCGCTGGAGTACGCCGGTGGCGGCGTGCTCAAGGAGCACACGGCCGTCCGCGAGGGCGTCGGCGTGTTCGACGTCTCGCACCTGGGCAAGATCCGGGTCACCGGGCCGGGCGCGGCGGGCTTCGTCAACGCCTGCCTCACCAACGACCTCGGCCGGATCGCCCCCGGCCAGGCGCAGTACACGCTCTGCTGCGACGAGGCCACCGGCGGCGTGGTGGACGACATCATCGCCTACCTGCACGCCGACGACCACGTCTTCCTGATCCCGAACGCCGCGAACAGCGCCGAGGTGGCCCGCCGGCTGCGCGCCGCCGCGCCCGCCGGCGTCACCGTCACCGACGAGCACGAGGCGTACGCGGTGCTCGCCGTCCAGGGACCGCGCTCGGCGGACCTGCTGGGCGCGCTCGGCCTGCCCACCGGGCACGACTACATGAGCTTCTCCACCGCCACGCTCGACGGGGTGGAGCTGACCGTGTGCCGCACCGGGTACACCGGCGAGCTGGGCTACGAGCTGGTCGTCCCGGCCGAGCATGCGGTCGCCGTCTGGGACGCGCTCTTCGCCGCCGACGACGACGTACGCGCCTGCGGCCTGGCGGCCCGGGACACGCTGCGCACCGAGATGGGCTACCCGCTGCACGGGCAGGACCTGTCCCCGGAGATCACCCCGGTGCAGGGCCGCTCCGGCTGGGCGGTGGGCTGGGACAAGCCGGCGTTCTGGGGCCGCGACGCGCTGCGCGCCGAGAAGGCCGCCGGCCCGGCCCGTACGCTGCGCGGCCTCACCGCCGTCGACCGGGCCATCCCGCGCCCCGGCATGGCCGTGTACGCGGGCGACCGCCGGGTCGGCACCGTCACCAGCGGCACGTTCAGCCCGACGCTCAAGCACGGCATCGCGCTGGCGCTGGTCGACACCGACCCGAAGCCGGCCGACGGCGACGAGCTGGAGGTGGACATCCGGGGCCGCCGCGCCCGGATGCGCCTGACCCGGCCGCCGTTCGTCGAGCCCTCGGTGCGCTGAGCCCGGAGGCGGACCCGCCCTCGGTGCGCTGAGCCGCGCGGGTCAGTCCTCGCCGCGCTCCCCGGCGTCGAGGACTGCCTGCGTCCAGCCGCCCTCCAGCACGCCGGTGCCGTCCAGGACGGCCCAGTCGACGACGTCCGACGCCTCCACCACCACCGGTGAGCCGATCCGCACGCTCGGGTCGGTGTTGGCGTCGCTGGCGCTGGCGCCGACGATCCGTTCCGGGGTGTCCCACGAGGTCACCCCGGCCCAGACGTACTCGGGGCCGTCGTCGCCGGGCAGGCCGTACTTGACCACGAGCTGGCTCTCCTCGGGCAGCCGCCCGGCCAGGAACCGGGCCCGGATGTCGCCGAGCGCCTCCCGGGCGGTCTCCACCGCGCGGCTCATCGCGTCCCCGGTGCGGGTGTAGCGCACGTCCGGCTGGATGCCGTTGAACAGCGTGGCGCAGGCGGCGGCGAAGTAGCGGCCGGGCGGACCCGGATGCCCGGGCGGCGGGTTGAGACTCAGGAACGAGTCGGCGTCCGGGTCGGTGGCCGGGTCCAGCTCCAGCCGCAGCAGCACCGGCGCGGTCGCGCCGTGCTGCTCCGGATTGCCGTACGCCACGGCGATGTCGTGCCCGGTCACCGTGGCCAGCACCGGCAGCTGCACGAACGCCGGCACCTCCTCGCCGGCGAGCCCGTCGGTCCAGTCCCGCAGCAGCCGCCGGGCCGCGCCGGTCATCACCGCGCCCCACGCCCGGGTCAGGTGGTCCGGTACGCCCTGGGCCTGCAACTCCAGCAGCCCGAACCGGCGCAGCCCCTTCGTGGTGAACCAGAGCCCGTCGGAGTCCGAGGAGTAGGGGACCAGCACCCAGTCGACGAGCCGGATCCGGCCCTGCTCGTCGGGCAGCGAGCGCAGCGCCGCCGCCGGGTCGAGGAACTGGAGCCCGAAGACGTCCACCACGTCCCCGCCGACCGTCTCGGCGACCGCGGCGGCCACCGCGCGGGCGGCCCACTCGTGCGCGGGCGGCCAGCCCGGCCGGTACTCGGCCTGCACCACCACGAGGTGGGTGGCGGCGGCCAGCCGGGCCAGCTGCTCCTCGGTGGCGCCGAACGCGGTGAGCAGGTCCGGCGGCAGCTCGGGGAACTCGTCGACGGTGCGGGTGTCCACCGTCATCAGCGGGCTGTCGAGCATCTGCCGGGCCAGCCCGTGGAGCGGTTCGGCGAGCCGGCCGGCCAGCCCCTCCACTGCTTTCTTCGGGCTCACCTTGGGCAGCCCGGTGATCGGTACCAGGTACGTCGCGTCGAGCGACTCGGGCACCGGTACCGGCAGGAAGTCGTCCGTGATGAGCATGCCGTCCCCCTCGACCGCGCCGGTGCACTCGCCCCGAACGCTACCCGCCCGGACCGGTGGCGCTCAGCCGGTCAGCACCAGTCCCAGGTAGGACAGCGTGGTGACGATCTCCACGAGCGCCCCGAGCACGTCGCCGGTGATGCCGCCGAAGCGGCGTACCAGGTGCCGCAGCAGCCCGGCCGCGACGGCGAGCGCGCCGAGCACGGCGAGCGGCCCCTGCCACGGACGGTCCGGCACCGCGGGCACCGCCGCCAGCGCGACGGCGACCGCGCCGAGCGCCGGCGCGCCCCACCCGACGGTGCCGGCGACGAGCGCGCCCAGGCCCTCCGGCCGGGCCGCCGGCACGCCCCGCCGGCAGGCCAGGCCGACGGCGAGCCGCCCGGCCGCGACCACCGCGACCACCGCGGCGAACGCGGCGAGCGCGTCCCGGCCGGCCAGCTCCGCGAGCACCGCGCTCTGAAGCAGGAGTACGACCACGAGCGCGACCACCCCGAACGGGCCGACGTCCGGCTGCTTCATGATCTCCAGCGCGGCCGGACCACGCCGGTACGAGCCGAGCGCGTCCACGGTGTCGGCCAGCCCGTCCAGGTGCAGACCCCGGGTGAGCAGCGCACCCAGCCCCACGGTGACCACCGCGGCGACGAGCGGTGGCGCGAGCGCGCCGGTGAGCAGCAGCACCCCGCCGAGTACGGCGCCGAGCAGCGCGCCGACCAGCGGCGCGAGGGCCATCGCGGTACCGGCGGCGGCCCGGTCGACCCGCCCGGCGCGTACCGGGAGGGTGGTGAACGTGGTGAGCGCCAGCCGGATGCCGTCGGCGAGCCGTGCCTCAGTCGGCACGTCGGCCGGGGGAGACCGGCTCGTCGGCACCGACCGTGGTCGGTCCCGGACCGGCCGGCTCCGGCTCGGTGAAGTCCGGCTCGTCGTCGGTCCGGCCGGCGTCGCTGCCGTCGTCGCCGGTGCCGTCGCCGGTGTCGCGGTCGTCGTCGGGGCCGCCCAGTGACGGGTGCACCGGCAGCGTGGCGGCGAGCGTCAGCGCGGAGCGCAGCAGCGGCAGCGCGGCCAGCGCGGTCGCCCCCTCGCCCAGGTCGAGCCGCAGGTCCACCAGCGGCGTCAGGCCGAGCACGTCGGCGGCGAGCCGCACGCCCGGACGGCCGCCGTGGTCGGGCAGCAGGCACCAGTGCCGGGCCTGCCCGGCCAGGTCGCGGCTGACCATGGCGGCGGCGGTGCCGACCGGCCCGTCCAGCAGCACCGGCACCTTGCGGGCGGTGGCGCCCAGCAGCACGCCGGTGGCCAGCGCGATGTCGCCGCCGCCCAGCTCGGCCAGCACGTCCTTGGCCTCCCGGGCGGAGCGACGGGTGCGGTGCAGCGCGTCCCGCACCGCCGCGCAGCGGACCATCCAGGCGGTGTCGTCGATCTCGCCCTGCTCGGTGATCACCCGGCCGAGCACCGTCGGCGGCTCCGCACCGGCGGTGGCCGCGAGCACCGCCGCGGCGGCGGCCTCGGCGCCCGCGCCGCACGCGGCGAGCACCAGCAGCTGCACCCCGGCGTCGGCGGCCTGCTCGGCGAGCCGCCAGCCGTAGCGCAGCGCCGCCTCGACCTCGTCGGCGGGCAGGGCCGGACCGTCCTCCATCGGCGCCGAGACGGGCGCCTCGACGATCTGCAGACCGGCCCGGGTCTCGGCGGCGAGCCGGGCCAGCGCGCCCCGGCCGGCCCGGGCCTGCCGGGCGCGGCGGGCCGACTCGCCGGGCGTCGCGCCGGCCGACGCGCCGCCCTCGTGGTCGCCCTGGATCAGCAGGACGCGCACCGAGTCCCACGGACGCGGCGTCGAGGTGCCCTGGGTGGCGGCGGCGAAGCCGACCACCTGTTCCAGTACGCCGAGACCGGCGCCGGGGAGGTCGAGGGTGGCGAGCCGGTCGACCGCCTGCGGCCCGGTGTAGTCGTCGGGCATCGGCAGTTCCATGCCCGGCTGGATGACCAGGCCGGTGGCGATCATCGGCAGCGCCATCGTGGGTGCGGCCCAGTCGCCCGTACCGGGCTCGTCGGACGTGGCCGGGGCGGGCACCGGGGCGGCGGCCGGGGTGAGCACCTCGGGCAGCATCACGTCCCCGATGCCGAGATCGGCCGGTACGGCCTGGGCCGGCGCGGTCCGGGGTGCCGCGGTCGGGGCCGCCGCGTGCTGCGGCGCTGCGGCGCGGCCGGGCTCGGCCTCGGGCGACGTGGCGGCGGGCGGCACGGCGTGCGCGAGGGCCGGGGTGGCCGGCTTCAGCCAGGCGGCCTGACCGGCGACGACGAGCGCGACCGCGTCGCAGGCGTCGGCGACCGCGCGGTTCGTGGCGCCGAGCGCGTCGGTGAACGCCCGGCCGAGCGGCGTGGTGGGCACCAGTGACAGTCCCACCTCGGGGCTGACCAGCACCAGCCGGGCCGTGCTGGACCGCACCGCCGCGGCCAGCTCGGCGATCGTCGCGGTGTCGTCAGCGGGCTGGTGGGCCGGGTCGAGCAGCACCGTCACCCAGCCGCCCAGGTCGTCCACGAGCAGCGTCTCGTTCGGTCCGGCGGCGGCGATCACCTCGACCAGCCGGCCCGGGTCCGCAGCGGTCTCCTCGGTGCTCCAGCTCCCCGGGCGGCGGGCGCGGTGCGCCGCGAGGCGGGTCGCCCACTCAATGTCCTCCGGATCGCCGGCCGGGGCGGTGGCCACGTAGCGGACCGTGGGCGCGTCGGCGACCAGTGACTCGGCGAACTCGGACTTGCCGGAGCGGATACCGCCGAGCACCAGGAGGGTGTGCCACCCGTCAACGGACATGCCCGTACCTTAGTTCGCCCGCCCGCGTTCCGGGCAGCTCGCCCCTCCCCACCCCCGTCCCGCCCGTGCCCCACCCTCTCCCCGCCGCCGATCTTGCACGTGCGGCCCCCGGGATGCCGGGAATGACCGCTCTGTCGGGGCATCAACCGCAAGATCGACGGTGCGGTGGGCGGGGCCGGTCGGCATGATCGATGTGGTGGCGGGCCGTCGTCGGCGGGGCCGACTAGGCTTGCGGAGGTTTGGCGTCCCACGGGACGACGGCGGCGAGGGGAGACGCGGCATGGCGTGGAGCTGGCGGTACGAGGGCACGAACGGCGACGCGGCCGACGGGCCGGCCGAGTCGTTCACGAGCCAGGCGGACGCCGAGTCGTGGATCGGCCAGACCTGGCGGGAGCTCGCGGCATCCGGCGTCACCACGGTCGTGCTGGTCGAGGACGACCGGGTGGACTACCGGATGAGCCTGCAACCCCCGGCCGAATGACGGGCTACGACCGCCCGGGCGAGCCGCTGATCCTCGGCGTGCCCCGGGCGGCGTTCCGGCCCAGCCCGATCTTCCTGGCCCTGGTGGCGCTGTTCGTCGCCTCCGGGGTGATGACCTGGAACCGGTACGGCAACGTCGGCTTCGACGTGTTCCTCTTCGTGGTGTCCGGCTGGCTGGTCTCGCTGTGCCTGCACGAGTACGCGCACGCCGTGGTCGCGTACCGGTCCGGTGACCGGGACATCGCGCACCGCGGCTACCTCACGCTCAACCCGCTGAAGTACACCAGCCCGCTGCTGTCGATCGTGCTGCCGGTGGTCGTGGTGCTGCTCGGCGGCATCGGGCTGCCCGGCGGCGCGGTCTGGGTGGACCGGCACGCGATCCCCGGCCGGCTGCGGCACACGCTGGTCAGCCTGGCCGGTCCGGCCACCAACGTGCTGTTCACGCTGGTGCTGGTCGCGGCGGTGGCGTGGGGGCCGGAACTGGGCGGGCCGCTGGAGTTCTGGGCCGGCGTCGGGCTGCTCGCGTTCCTCCAGCTCACCGCCAGCGTGCTCAACCTGCTGCCGGTGCCCGGTCTGGACGGCGGCAACATGCTCCAGCCCTGGCTCAGTCCCGCCTACCGGCGGATGTACGACCTGTTCGCCCCGTACGGCTTCATTCTGCTGTTCGCGCTGCTGTGGAGCCCGCAGATCAACCGGGTGTTCTTCGGCGCGGTCTTCGCCGTCGGCGACGCGCTCGGCCTGCCGCGCGAGCTGTACCAGATCGGTTACGCCCTGATCCGCTTCTGGGAGTAGCCGGCCCGGTCGTTCCCGGGCCGGTGCGAGCCGGCCCGGGAACGACGCGAGGTCACGGGCGCTGAGCCGGGCTCTCGGTCTTCGCCGGGTCCCGCTCGGTGACCGGCTCGACGATCTCGTCGATCGCCTTGAGCAGGTCGGCGTCGAGCTTCACGCCCGCCGCCTTCACGTTGTCGTGCACCTGTTCCGGCCGGGACGCGCCGATGATCGCCGAGGAGACGTTCGGGTTCTGCAGCACCCAGGCGACGGCGAGCTGCGGCATGGTCAGCCCGGCCTGCTCGGCCAGCGGCTTGAGCCGCTGCACGCGGGTGAGCACGTCGTCGGTCATGAACCGGGCGATGAACCCGGCGCCGGACTTCTCGTCGGTGGCGCGGGAGCCGGCGGGCGGCGGCCGGCCCGGCAGGTACTTGCCGGACAGCACGCCCTGGGCCATCGGCGACCAGACGATCTGGCCGATGCCCAGCTCCTCACTGGTGGGGACCACCTCGGTCTCGATGACCCGCCACAGCATCGAGTACTGCGGCTGGTTCGAGATCAGCGGGATGCGCAGCTCGCGGGCCAGCGCGTGCGCCTCACGCAGCTGGGACGCCTTCCACTCGGAGACGCCGATGTAGTGCGCCTTGCCGGAGCGTACGACGTCGGCGAAGGCCTCCATCGTCTCCTCCAGCGGGGCGCTGTAGTCGTAGCGGTGAGCCTGGTAGAGGTCCACGTGGTCGGTCTGGAGGCGGCGCAGCGAGCCGTCGATCGACTCCATGATGTGCTTGCGGGACAGACCCCTGTCGTTGCGGCCGGGACCGGTCGGCCAGTAGACCTTGGTGAAGATCTCCAGCCCTTCGCGACGCTCGCCCTTGAGCGCGCGGCCGAGCACCGACTCGGCGCGGGTGCCCGCGTACACGTCGGCGGTGTCGAAGGTGGTGATGCCGCTGTCGATCGCGGCGCGGACGCACGCGACCGCCGCGTCCTCCTCGACCTGCGAGCCGTGGGTGATCCAGTTGCCGTACGAGATCTCGCTGACCATCAGGCCGGAACGGCCCAGGTGACGGAATTCCATGCTCCCGACCCTAGACCTGCCCGGTCCCGGACGCCGTCCGGCGCTCACGCCCCCAGCAGCGCGTCGCGCATCCGGGCGGCGAGCCACTGCCGGAAACCCTCCTCCGTCCACCCGCACCGCTGCACCAGTGCCGCGTAGTGCGCCGGGTCGTTGTAGAACCACAGCGCGTCGACCGCGCGTCCGGTGCCCGCGTCCGGCCGGAGCGGGCCGTCCAGGGTGAGCAGCCGGTCGACCACCATGGCGGCCCCCGCGCGGCGGTTGCGCAGCAGCGTCTCCCACAGCTCGGCCACCTCGGGCGCATCGTCCGCGGCGCGGCGCACCGTCTCGAAGGCGCCGGCCGCGCGGTGGCCGATCAGCGTGCAGACCCCGGCGTACGCGTCGAGCACCGCGCCCTGGTCGGTCGCCTCCCAGACCGGCTGGAACCAGGGGCGGCGCGCCACCGGCACCGGCTCGTCGTCACCGGCGAGCGCCTCGTCGAGCACCTGGCGCAGCAGGGCGCCCTTGGAGCCGAACACGGCGAACACGGTGGGCCGGGCGACGCCCGCCTCGACGGCCACGTCGGCCAGCGACGTCGCCGCGTAGCCGCGCGTGACGAACAGGTCGGTCGCCGCCCGCACCACCGCCTGCCGGGTACGCCGGGCGCTCTCCTCGCGCACCGCCGAGCGGTAGGGGCGCGTCGGCTTGCCGTCCTTGACTCCAGCCATGACCTCGCGATACTAACAATCTATTCACTAGACTGCGGGCTATCGAATATTCTCGCATTCACTGAAATCGGAGGCCGCCCCATGTCCGTCCGCCCCTACCTGCTCGGCCCCGACGACGGCGAGGCGTACTGGTTCCTCGGCAACCTGTGCACGCTCAAGGCCGGCGGCCGGCACACCCGGGACCGCCTCACCGTCGCCGAGTTCGTGAACCCGCCCGGCTTCGCCCCGCCACTGCACCGCCACCAGGTCGAGGACGAGATGTTCTACCTGCTCTCCGGCACCGCCCGGTTCCACTGCGACGGCGATACGCTCACCGCCGGTCCCGGTGACTTCGTCCTGCTGCCGGTGGGCCTGGCGCACACCTTCGTGGTCGGCCCGGACGAGCCGTTGCGCGCGCTCCAGATCACCACCCCGGCCGGGTTCGAGCGGTTCGCCGCGGAAGCAGGCGTGCCCGCGCCGCACCGCCGGCTGCCCGACCCGGCGCCGGTCGACCCGGCCGCGCTCGGGCACGCCGCCGCCCGTAACGGCATCGAGCTGCTCGGCCCCCCGACGACGGCGTGAGCGGCCGGCCCGAGGAGTGCCGGTTCCGGCGGGCCGGGTCGCCGCCGCTCCGGGTGGCGTGCCGGGCGCGGGTCAGAGCACCGGGCTGGCGTCGGCGAGCAGCCGGTCGATCTCCGCGACCACCGCCGCCCGGCCCGGGTGCACCGGGTCGATGAGCGGCTCGCCGCGCCGGTCCAGCGCGCCCCACCGGCCCGACTCGGCGGCGACCAGGAACGCCACCGGGTGCACCACCACAGTCGGGTACGCCGGCGGCACCACCACCCGGCCGGCCCGGTCCACCACGCCCCGGCGGCCCGCCAGCTCGACCACCGCCAGCCCGTCGGCGGTGAACCCGTCGACCTCACGCCCGTCCGCGAGCGGCGTGCCGAGACGGTGGTACCGGGTCGGCACCACCACCTCGCCGGTGAGGTCCACCGCGCCCCAGCCGCCGTTCTGCCGTACCGCCGCCAGGCCGTTGCGGAACGGCCTGGCCTCCTCGTACCCGGGCGGGATCTTCACGATGTTCATCCGGTCGACGGCCATCCACCGGCTCTTGCCGTCCATCGACACCCAGGACAGCCCGTCCGAGAAGGGCACCACCGCCCGGTAGCCGTTGTTCGCCTCGATCAGCGCCGCGCCGGACGTGTCGATCAGCGCCCACCGGGACGCCTCCGGCCGCCGTACCCAGGCCAGTCCCTCGTGGAACGGCTGCGCCTCGGCGTACCGGTGCGCGATGACCATCTCGCCGCCGGCGTCCGCGTACCCCCAGAGCTGCTGCTCCTCGTCGAACGTCGCCACCGGCGGACACGGCGTGCCGAGCACCTCCTCGGGCCGGCGCGGCGCGGGCCCGAAGCCGTCGGCGGCGGCCCGCTCCGCGACCGCGTCCAGCGCGACCTCGACCCGGGCGTTGAGCTGCGCGTCCTCGCCGTGACGCAGGTCCAGCGCCCGCTCGAAGTGCAGGCACGCCTCGGTCAGCCGGCCCTGGTCGAAGCAGCACCGCCCGGCGTGCTCGTGCAGCAGCGCGCGCAGCCGGTCCGGCAGCTCCGGCGAGTTCGCCTCGGCGAAGAGCCGGTCCGCCTCCGCGTGGTCACCCCGCCACCGCAGCGCCTCCGCCAGGCGCGCGCGGGCCAGCGCGGTCCGCCGGAACTCGCCGGTGGCCTCCGCGTACGTGACGGCCAGCCGCGCGTCCCCGAGCGCGTCGTCCAGGTCACCGAGGATCCGCGACGCCACCGCCCGCAGGCTCAGCAGCCGGGCCCGGCTGCGGTTGTCGAGCGTGGTGTCCAGCTTGCCGGTCAGCCCGTCCCGGATCACCCGCAGCTGCGCCGGGTCGGGGGCCCGCTCGCGCAGCGTCAGCGGATCCAGTTCCCAGCCGACTGCGGCGAGGGCCTGCTCCGGGTCGACGGGAGGCGGCGGTTCGGCGTCCGCCGCAGGTTCGATGTCCGTCGCCGGCTCGGCGCCGTCGTCGGTTCCGGCTTCGGGGGTACGCCGATCCTGCGCGTCGTCTTCGTCGTCGGTGTCGTCGGTGCTGTTGGTGTGGTCGGCGCTGCCGGCGTGTTCGGCGTCGTGCTCCGTGCCGGCCGGGGTCGGTTCGGTGTCTTCGGCCTGTGCTTGCGCCTGTTGCTCGGGCGCGGCAGCGGTGGCGTCCGCATCAGCGGCCGTGCCGACCGGCTCCGGGGTGGACGGTGTGGGTGCGGAGTGGCCGGTGCCGTCGGCCGCCGCTGGTTCCTGGGCTGTGCCGTCGGCGATGGTCTCGCGCGTCGTCTCGTCGGCAGTGCTCTCCGGTGCCGCGTCGTCCTGCCGGTTCTCGATGGTGCCGGAGGCGGCGACATCGTTCGGAGTGCGCTCCGGCGCAGGGCTGAGCCGCTCGGGTGCGGCAGCCATCGCGCCGTGCGGCTCGGGCTCCGCGCGCGGACCGTCGGGTACGGGAACGCTGGTGTCCGCCGTCGTCGGCTCGGCCGGAGGCGGGGTGATCGACGCGTGCACGGGTACGGCCGGTGAGCCGGTGGTCGTTGCGGCATCGACCGATGCGCCGACGGTCGACGCGTCCACGGCGGAAGCCGTGACGATCGGTGCGGGTGCGGGTGCGGGTGCGGGTGCGGGTGCGGGTGCGGCTTCCGGCCCCTTCGCCGCCGCTTGCGAGGCCTCCACCACCGCTGGAGGCCCGTCGTCGCCGTTCGGGTGCGTGGCCGGCGTGGGCGCGCCGAGCGATGCCGCCGGCGTCCCGACGGACGGCCCCCCACCGCGCTCGCCACCCGACGGCGCGATCGAGTCCTGGCCGGGTAGAGATCTTGGTACGAAAGGGCCCTCAGAGGGGTCGAAATCGTCCAAGATCTCCGGCGGTTTCGGGGCTTCGGCGGCCTGGTTCGGGCGGAACCATGCCTCGGCGCCGGGGGACGGCTCCGGCGGTCGGCCGTTCTCCGACGGCTTGTCGTTCCGGTCGGAGGACGCGTCGGCTCCCAGGTGGTCCGCGCCCTGTGGGGGCCGGGTGTCCGCGTCGGCTTCCGAAGAGACGGTGTCCGTAGTGGACGTGGCTTTCACGTCCATTTCGGCATCGGGCCGGCCTCCGTCCGAGCGGGACTCGGGCCGCGTGCCGGCGCCGGCTCCCCGGTTGCCGTCCTCGACGGGGACGTGCACATCGGTCTCGGGCCGACCGGTGCCGGCGGTCGGCGTGGCCGGGGTGACCGTCCGGGGCGGCGTCGTCTCGACGTCCACGTCGACCGCTCGACTGCCGGTATCTGTGCCAGGCGTTGTCGGGGTGCCGGGCGTGGTTCGGGTACGCGGGTCGGCTACCGGGCGATCGGCCCCCATGTCGGGGACCGCGCTCGTGCCTGCAGTGGGCCGAGCCGCCTGTGCCTCCGGTTCGGCGGGGCGCGGCGCCGGGTCGGCGGGGCGCGTCGCCGGGACGACCGGTGGTGGCGCGGTCGGCCGGGCCGGGGCAGGGCCCGGATAGGTGGGCGGTGCGGGACGAGCCGGCGCGGCCCGGGTCGGCTGGACGGGGCCAGCCGGAGGAGGACTCTGACGTTCCTCGGTCCGGCCCGGCGTCGGCGCGGGGCGGGCTGCCTCCGCTCGTCCGGTACCGGTAGGTGCCTGCGCATCTCCGCTGGGCGTGCCGACAACCGGCGCGGCGGGAGCGACCCCGCCGGATACCGGTGCGCTCGACCCCGGATCCGCAGAAGCGGGCGCGCCGGGTGTGGGGCTAGCCGGCACGCGGGGCGCGGGACCGGAAGGCCTCTCCGACGCCGGGGCTGAGGGCGCGTCCGACCTGGGGCCCGAGGGCGCGGCGGGCGAGGGCTCGTCGCGGACAGGAACGGCCGGTGCGGAACCGCCGTCGGCCACGCGCCGGTCGGGCTCGGAGACCGGCGGACGGGTCGCCTCGTACCGGCCCGGCGCCGGCGTCCGGTGCTGCTCGTCCGTACCGGCTGGTGGCACGGGCCGCAGCCGGGCCTGGCCGGTCGACGGCGAGCCGTCGCCGGGGCGCGTGGGTGTGCGCGGTGCCGACAGCGGATCCGGCACCGCCGAGGCAGGGCGGGCACGGTCGTCGGGGCGCGCGGCCGCCTGGTCCGGGGTGTCCGGACGGCGCTCGTCGGGCCGTACCGGCCACTGCTGCGGCCGGGACTCGGGACGCGCGGCGACCTCGTCCGGCCGGCGACGGTCCTGCTCCGGCTGCGGCCGGCCGGTCTCGGGGCGCATCGGGGCGGTGGGCGTCCGGGGGGCGTGGGTGCGCGGACCGCTGCCGTCGGGCTGCCCGCCCGTGCCGGCAGGCCGAGCGTCGCGGGGGTCCGGACGGACGGGACCGTCCTGCTCGGGACGGCGCGCGTCGGGGCGTGGACCGTCGGCGGGCGGCATTGGGTGCCGGGGCGGTACCGGCCGATCCGCGGGTGGGCGGTGCCGCTCGTCCGGCCGGTACGCGTCGGGCTCCGGCCGGGGGCGGGGCTCGATGACGGGCCACTCGCCCTGGTGCGGGCGGGGGCGATCGGCTGGCGGGCGCTGCCAACGCTGGTCGGCGCCCGGCCGCGCCGGGGCGGACGCTTGCGGGTCAGCCGGACGGTGTCCCTGCGCGCCGTACCGGTCGGGCTCACTCTGCGGCGCGGGCCGCCCGTTCTCGGGTGCCCGGCGCTGGGTCTCGGGGTACGCGGCGGCCTCGCGGCCCGGCGCACGATCGTCCCACCGGCCATCGGCCGGGTCGCGCCGGTCCGCCGGGGGACGTGGGCCGGGCTCGCGCCAGCCGTCACGAACGGGCTCACGCCGGCCCTCGTGGCCCGAACCGCCCCAGCCGGGGCCGCCGTGGCCCGGCTCGCTCCAGCCTGCTTCGCGCCGGCCGTCGCGAGCCGGATCGGCCCAGCCTGGCTCACGCCGGCCCGGCTCGACCCGACCGGCCGCACTCCGCTCCGACTGCGGCGCGGCCTCGTCGCGCCCGTCGACGCCGGGACCGCGCCGACCACGGGCGGGGTCGATCTGGGACGGCTCCGGGAAGGGGCCGCGACGTCCGTCGGGCAGGGGACCGCCACGCGCGGCGGGGGAGTGGTCACGACGGGCGTCGGGTGCCTCGCCCCATCGTTCGCCGGAAGCCGCCGGACGGCCGTCGGCCGGGGCGCGCCTGCCGTCCGCCGGGCGATCGGCCCGGTGCGGAGCCTCGTTCGGCTCCGGCATCCAGCCCGGCTGGGCGGCCCGACGGGGTGGGCCGTCGGGGTGTACCCAGCGTTGGTCGAGCCGCTCCGGCGGCGGACCGGGCCGGTGGGGCCGGCGGCCGTCCGCGCCGGGGCCGTCCGGATACCCGCGCCGCTCGTCCGGCCCGGCGGGGCGCTGTCCGCCGGGACCGCCGGAACCCATCGGGTACGCCCCGCGCGAGGCACCCGGCCCGTCCAGGTACGTGCCACGTGGTCTCGCCGCCCCGTCCGAGTGCCCGCCGCGCGGCTCTACCGGACTGTCCGGGCGCCCGCCGCGTGGTCCTGCCGGTCCGTCCGGGTGCGCGCCGCGTGGACCGGCGGGGCTGGTCGGGTGCACGCCGGGCGGGACCGCGGGACTGATCGGGTACGCCTCGCGCGGCGCCGCCGGGCTGGTCGGGTACGCGCCGTGCGGACCGGCCGGGCTGACCGGGTAGGCGTCCGGGACCGCGCGGTGCGCGTCGCGCGGGCCGGCCGGGCTGACCGGGTCCGCCCACCGTGGACGAGCGGAACCGGTCGGAGACGCATCGCGCGGACCGGCACCGACGGGGTATGCGCCGCGCGGGCCGGCCGGGCTGACCGGATGACCACCGGCCGGACTCACCGGGCGCCCGCCCTCGTGCCCCGCGGGCCGGGGACCGGCGGGGCTCACCGGGTACGTGTCCTCGTCCGGCGCGGGACTGACCGGGCGTACCTCGGCCCGGCCGACCACGGCGCGCGGACGCGGCGTCAGGTTCTCGATGCCGATGTCACCCGGGTAGCGCTGCCCGGGGAACTGCGGCTGCCACTCGTGGGTGGGCTCGGCGGCCCAGGCCGGTTCGGCCGGCTCGCGCCAGCTACCCCAGCCGCTCATCGGCAACCCCTCCGGCCGCTCGCGCGGGACGGCCCCGGGGCCGGCTCGCGTCGCTCGCTCACGGCGGTGTCACCTCATCGGAAAATCTCGCGCTGGGGCGCCGGACGTGCCGGTACAGTCGCCCGGTCCAGCACGTCGTGGCTGCGGAAGGAGGGTAACGGCGTGGGCTCGGTCACCGCCACTGTGGCACCACCCACCGGCGCACACGTTACCCCATGGTTTCGGACATTCGGCGCGATCGCGGCGGCCGGGTTCCGGCGGCACGCGACCTACCGTCAGGCCGCCGTGGCGGGGTTGTGCACCAACACCGTGTTCGGCTTCCTGCGGTGCTACATCTTCCTCGCGGCGACGGGTGCGGCGGGCACCGTGGCCGGCTACGACAGGGCGCAACTCGCCACGTTCGTCTGGGCCGGCCAGGGGCTGCTGGCGGTGATCGCCGTCTGGGGCTGGACCGATCTGGCCGACCGGATCCGTACCGGCGAGGTCGCCGCCGACCTGCTGCGGCCGGTGCATCCGGTGACCAGCTATCTCGCCACCGACCTGGGCCGGGCCGGGTTCGCGTCGCTGGCCCGGCTGGTGCCGCCGCTGGTGGTCGGCCCGCTCTTCTTCGCGGTGTACGTGCCCCGGCACTGGGCCACGGTGCCGCTGTTCCTGCTCTCCGCGCTGCTCGCGGTGGTGGTCTGCTTCGGCTGCCGCTACCTGGTCAACGCGACCGCGTACTGGCTGCAGGACGTCCGGGGTCCGATGATCCTGTGGACGCTCGGTTCGGGCGTGCTGGCGGGGCTCTACTTCCCACTCGGGTTCCTGCCCGGCCCGCTGGAGGCGGTCCTGCGGTACGCCACCCCGTTCCCCAGCATCCTCCAGGTGCCGCTGGACGTGCTCGTCGAGCGGGAGCCGATGGCCACCGGTCTCACCCTGGTCGGCGTGCAGGCCGGCTGGGCGGTGCTGCTGCTGGCGCTGTGCCGGCTGGTGCAGCGCCGCGCCGAGCGCCGCCTGGTGGTCCAGGGTGGCTGAGCGCGGCAGCGCGCCCAGGGTGGCTGAGCGCGGCAGCGCGCCCAGGGTGGCTGACCTGGCTGAGCTGCGCGCGTACCGGGCGCTGCTCGGTGCGCAGGCGCGCTCGCAGGCCGCGTACCGCACGTCGTTCGTGGTGGACCTGGTCGGCAACGTGGGCGCCACCGTGTTCGACGTGGTCACCGTCCTGGTGATCTTCGGCGTGACGCGGGAGCTGGGCGGCTTCACGCTGCGTGAGACGCTCGTCGTGGTCGGCCTGTCGTCGTGCGGCTTCGCCACCGCCGACCTGCTGGTCGGCAACATCGAACGGCTTCCCCGGTACGTGCGCACCGGCCTCTTCGACGCCGTGCTGGTCCGCCCGCTCGGGGCGCTGCCGCAACTGCTGCTGATGGACCTGCCGCTGCGCAAGCTGTCCCGGGCCGTGTTCGGGCTCGCCGTGCTGCTGTTCGCGCTCGTCTCGGCCGGCATCGACTGGACGCCCGGCCGGGTCGCGCTGGCGGTGGTCGCGCCGCCGGCCGCGGTGGTCTTCTTCGGCTCGGTCTTCGTGCTGACCGCGACCGTGTCGTTCTACTGGGTCGACTCGGGCGAGCTGGCGAACGCGGTCACCTACGGCGGACGCGACTTCACCTCGTACCCGATCACCGTGTACGGCGGGTGGTTCCGCGCGCTGTTCGCGTACGGAATGGGGTTCGCCTTCGTCAGTTACCACCCGGCGCTGGCGCTGCTGGGCCGCGCCGACCCGCTCGGCCTGCCGCGCTGGACGGGCTGGGCCGCGCCGGGCGTCGCGGTGGTCGCCGCGGCGCTGGCCGCCCTGGCCTGGCGCGTCGGGGTCCGTCACTACCGGAGTACGGGGTCATGAGCGTCATCGAGATGGACGGTCTGCGCAAGGAGTTCACGGTCCGGGTGAAGGCCGGTCCGCTGCGGCGCGAGAAGCGGACGGTGACCGCCGTCGACGGGGTCGACCTGCGGGTGGAGCGCGGCGAGATGCTCGGCTACATCGGCCCGAACGGTGCCGGGAAGTCGACCACGCTGAAGATGCTCACCGGTGTGCTGACGCCGTCGTCCGGGCGGGCCCGGGTGTGCGGGCTGCGCCCGGTGGCCGACCGGACCCGGCTGGCGCTGCGCATCGGGGTGGTGTTCGGGCAGCGCTCGCAGCTCTGGTGGGATCTACCGCTGCGGGACTCGTTCGACCTGCTGCGGCACGTCTACCGGGTGCCGGCCGGCGAGCACGCGGCCCGGCTGGCCCGCTGCCGGGAGCTGCTCGACCTGGACGGGTTCCTGGACATCCCGGTCCGGCAGCTCTCGCTGGGTCAGCGGATGCGCGGCGAGCTGACCGCGGCGCTGCTGCACGGCCCGGAGGTGCTGTTCCTGGACGAGCCGACGATCGGCCTGGACGTGGTCAGCAAGCAGGCGGTACGCGGCTTCCTGGCCGAGCTGGGCCGGGCCGGGGACACCACGCTCGTGCTGACCACGCACGACCTGGCCGACATCGAGCGGCTGTGCCGGCGGCTCGTGGTGATCGACCACGGGCGGGTGGTGCACGACGGGTCGATCGCGGAGCTGCACCGCCGGTACGGCTCGCGCCGGATGGTAATCGCCGAGCTGGACACGGCGCTGCCCGAGCCGCCGGTGCTGCCCGGCGCGCCGGTGCAGCGGGTGGAGGCGGACGGGCGGCGGCTGGTCTTCGCGCTGGAACGGGCGAGCGTCGCCGAGGTGGTGGCCGGGCTGGCCGGCCTGACCACGCTGCGGGACATCTCGATCGTGGAGCCGGACATCGAGGAGGTGGTGACCCGGCTCTACCGGGCGCCGTCCGCGGTCACGGGTGCTCCATGACGAGTACGGCGAAGGTGCCGGGGGCCAGCGCCTCGTACCGGTGCGGGGTGTCACCGGGGAAGGTGGCGTAGTCGCCCGGCTCCAGCTCGACCAGGTCGGTCTCGGGGCCGACGCGCATCCGTCCGGCGGCCACCACGACGTGTTCGACGCTGCGCGGGGTGTGCGCCTCGGCGATCCGGACCGCGCCGGGTTCCAGCTCCATCACGTAGACGTCGCGCCGGGCGTGCGGCGCCCCGGCGGCGAGCAGGGTGGCCGAGAAGTCGGCGTGCTCGGACCGGATCCGGGGCCCCTGCCCGGCCCGGACCACCCGGACGGCGGCGGTGGGCGGTTCGACCAGGCGGCTGAACGGTACGTCCAGCGCCACGCCGAGCGCCCAGAGCGTCTCCACGCTGGGATTGCCGGACCCGGACTCCAGCTGGGACAGGGTGGACTTGGCGATCCCGGCGCGGCGGGCCAGCTCGGTGAGCGACAGGCCCGCCCGTTCGCGCTCGCGGCGCAGCGCGGCGGCGATGGTGGCGAGCGGGGGAGCGGGGTCGATCGCCATATGTTCGCTCCATCGGTCGGTCTGTTCGGTTTGACGAACCAGCGTGCTCCCGTTCAGGATAATGGACGTGCGTACGGCAAACCGAACGGGCGATGCCCGGGTGCTGCGCGACGTCGCCGCGATCGGCGCGGCGATGCTCGCCGTGGGCGCCTCGTTCGGTGCCGTGGCGGTGGCCGCCGGCCTGCCCGTGTGGGCCACGCTCGCCATGTCCGCGGTCGTCTACGCCGGTGGCGCCCAGTTCATGGCAGTGGGCCTCGTCGCAGCCGGCAGCCCGCTCGCGGCGGTCCTCGCCGGCCTGCTCCTCAACGCCCGGCACCTGCCGTTCGGCCTGGCCCTCGGTGGTGCGCTCGGCACCCGCCGCGCGCAGCGGCTGCTCGGCAGCCACCTGATGACCGACGAGGCGACGGCGTTCGCGCTGGCCCGCCCGGCCGGGCCGCAGCGGCGCCGGGCGTTCTGGCTCGCCGGGGTGCTGCTGTTCCTGGCCTGGAACGCCGGCACCGCGCTCGGCGTGCTCGCCGGCGGTGCGGCAGGTGACCCGGCAACGCTGGGACTCGACGCCGCGTTCCCCGCGGGACTGGCCGCGCTGCTGCTGCCCAGCCTGCGCGACCGGGAGACCCGCCGGGTGGCGCTCCTCGGCGCCGGCCTCGCCGTGCTGGCCACCCCGCTGCTGCCGGCCGGGCTGCCGGTGCTGCTCGCGCTCGCCGCGCTGGCCCTGCCGCTGCTGGCCCGCCGCCGGCTACCCGCCGCGCCGTCCGATGTGACCGCCGCGTCGCCCGACCCGGACGCCGCGCCGGACGCGACCGCTGACGAAGCGGCTGATGGCCGGAGCGTACGGGCCGGGGAGGTCTCGTGCTGATCGCCGTGATCCTCGCGCTGGCCGCCGGCACCTACGGGTTCCGGGTCGCCGGGGTGCTGCTGCGGGACCGGCTCGACCTGCCGGAGTGGTCCCGTCACCTGCTGCCGGTCGGCGCCGCCACGCTGCTCGCCGCGCTCGCCGCCACCGCGGCGCTCACCGAGGCCGGCGGCTTCGCCGGCTTCGCCCGGCCCGCCGGGGTGCTCGTCGGCCTGCTGCTCGCCTGGCGCCGGGCGCCGTTCGTGCTGGTCGTGGTCGCGGCGGCGGCCACCACAGCGGTGCTGCGCCTGCTCGGCGTGGCCTGACGCCGGGTCAGACCTTGTCGCCGATGTTCACCCGGGGCGCGGGCGCGCGCATCCGGCGGAACGTGATCGACCGCATGATCGCGTAGAAGTAGAGCGAGCCGAGCTTCTCGGTGCTCTTCGGGAAGCGCTCGCGGACCAGCCGCTTGATCTTCCGGGAGATCAGCACCGAGTCGATCAGCACACCGAGCGCCAGCGCGCCCCACAGCACGTTCGACAGCAGCCGCACGATCGGCGGCATGGCCTGGTTGGAGCCGAACAGCACGATCAGCGCGCCGCCGAAGAACCAGGTGCCGATCGTACGGCGGGAGTCGACCACGTTGCGGGCCAGCAGCCGCTCCGGACCCCGGTCACGCGGCCCGCCCTCGCGGCGGAACTCGGCGGCGGCCTCGGCGCGGGCGGCGCGGCGCTGCGCGCGGGCCTCCTCCTTGGTCAGCGGCTTCGCCGGCGCGGTCGGCCGGCGACCGGCGACCGGGCGCTTCGGCGTGACCTGCCCGAGTTCCTTCTTGCTGGGCGTGTAGCCCCGGGGGCGGGCGGCGGACTCCTCGTCGGTCGTCACCGTGGTGACGGACTCCTCGACGAGGTCGGCGGGCTTGCGGCGAAACAGCGACGGCACGCGGCAAGGGTAGCCAACCGGCCGCGCCCGGTGCACATCACGGGTGCACCGGGCGCGGCCGGACGAGTGAACGGGACGGTCAGGGACGCTCGACGTGTGCGCCGAGGTCGGCCAGCTTGGCCTCGAAGTCCTCGTAGCCGCGGTTGATCAGGTCCACGCCGTACACCCGGGAGGTGCCCTCGGCGGCCAGCGCCGCGATCAGGTGGCTGAACCCGGCACGCAGGTCCGGGATGACCAGGTCGGCGGCGTGCAGCTTGCTCGGCCCGGCGATGACCGCGGAGTGCTTGAAGTTGCGCCGGCCGAAACGGCACGGGGTGCCGCCGAGGCAGTCCCGGTAGACCTGGATGTTGGCGCCCATCGTGTTCAGTGCCTCGGTGTAGCCGAGCCGCTGCTCGTAGACCGTCTCGTGGACGATCGACAGGCCCCGGGCCTGGGTGAGCGCGACCACCAGCGGCTGCTGCCAGTCGGTCATGAAACCGGGGTGCACGTCGGTCTCCAGCGCCACCGCGTTCAGCTCGCCGCCCGGGTGCCAGAACCGGATGCCGCCCTCCTGGCCCGGGCTGCCGCCGCGCGGCGGGCGCAGGTCGGTGACCTCGTACTCGCCGCCGACCGACCGGAAGATGTTCAGGAAGGTCATCATGTCGGCCTGCTGGGCGCCCAGCACCTCGACGTGACCGCGGGTGGCGAGTGCCGCCGCCGCCCAGCTGGCCGCCTCGATCCGGTCCGGGATCGGCCGGTGCGTGTAGCCGTGCAGCTTCTTGACGCCCTGGATCTCGATCACCCGGTCGGTGTGGACCTTGATGATCGCGCCCATCTTCTGCAGCACGCAGATGAGGTCGATGATCTCCGGCTCGACCGCCGCGTTGCGCAGCTCGGTGACGCCCTCGGCCATCACCGCGGTGAGCAGCACCTGCTCGGTGGCGCCCACGCTCGGGTACGGCAGGGCGAACTTCGTGCCGTGCAGCCCGTTGGGCGCGGACAGGTGCAGGCCCTCCGGCGTCTTCTCGACCGTGGCGCCGAACTCGCGCAGCGCCTGGAGGTGGAAGTCGATCGGGCGCGGGCCGATGTGGCAGCCGCCCAGGTCGGGGATGAAGGCGTGGCCGAGCCGGTGCAGCAGCGGGCCGCAGAACAGGATCGGGATCCGGCTGGACCCGGCGTGCACGTTGATCTGGTCGGTGCTGGCGCTCTCGACGTTCGAGGGGTCGAAGACGAGTTCGCCCTCCTCCACGCCGTCGCTGACCTTGACGCCGTGCAGGCCGAGCAGACCGCGGACCACCTCGACGTCACGGATACGCGGCACGTCGAACAGCCGGCTGGGTGTGTCGCCCAGCAGGGCGGCCACCATCGCCTTGGACACCAGGTTCTTCGCGCCGCGCACGCGGATCCGCCCTTCAAGCGGAGTGCCTCCGTGTACGACCAGGACGTCGTCGGTCAACGCAACCTCCAGCGCGTTGGGTGCTGCCGTGTCTAGTGATGGGTGCACGAAGTTCATCGCTACCCGGAACGCGGTCATGGGAAAACGGGCCGCGTGTGTCGTCGCCCCGGCAGCATAGCCCTCCGTGACGGGAATGGAATCGGTCACATCGCCAGCGAGGGCACGAACCGGGGTGTCCGGTGCGTTTCCGTGCCAGCGGTGTCACCGACGGTGATCAGGCTCCCGGAAGGGCGAGCATCTGGTCCAGCGCCGACCGGGCGTGTCGGGCGGTCTCCGGGTCCACCGTGATCTGGTTGACCACACGCCCGGCGACCAGCTCCTCCAGCGCCCAGACCAGGTGCGGCAGGTCGATCCGGTTCATCGTCGAGCAGTAGCAGACCGCCCGGTCGAGGAACATGATCTGCTTGTCCGGGTGGGCCAGCGCGAGCCGGCGCACCAGGTTCAGCTCGGTGCCGACCGCCCACGCCGAGCCGGCCGGGGCCGCCTCGATGGTCCTGATGATGAACTCGGTCGAGCCGACCAGATCGGCGGCGTTCACCACCTCGTGGCGGCACTCCGGGTGCACCAGCACGTTCACGCCCGGCACCCGCTCGCGGACGTCGTTGACGCTGTCGAGCGTGAACCGGCCGTGCACCGAGCAGTGGCCGCGCCACAGGATCATCTTCGCGTCCCGCAGCTGCTCCGGGGTCAGCCCGCCGTTGCGCTTGTGCGGGTCGTAGAGCACGCAGTCGTCGAGCGAGAAGCCCATCTCCAGCACCGCGGTGTTGCGGCCGAGGTGCTGGTCAGGCAGGAACAGCACCTTGCGGCCCTGCTCGAAGGCCCAGTCCAGGGCCCGCTTGGCGTTCGACGAGGTGCAGACCACGCCGCCGTTGCGGCCGACGAAGCCCTTGATGTCCGCCGAGGAGTTCATGTACGTCACCGGCACGGTCTCAGCCGCGATGCCCAGGTCGGTGAGCGTGTCCCACGCGGCCTCGACCTGCGACAGCACCGCCATGTCGGCCATCGAGCAGCCGGCGGCGAGGTCGGGCAGGATCACCTTCTGCGCGTCCGAGGTGAGGATGTCCGCGCTCTCGGCCATGAAGTGCACGCCGCAGAAGACGATGTACTCCGCGTCCGGGCGGGCGGCGGCCTCCCGGGCCAGCTTGAACGAGTCGCCCGTCACGTCGGCGAACTGGATCACCTCGTCGCGCTGGTAGTGGTGGCCCAGGACGAACACCTTCGTGCCGAGCGCGGCCTTCGCGGCGGCGGCGCGGGCCACCAGGTCGGGGTCGCTCGGCGCGGGGAGATCACCCGGACACTCCACGCCACGTTCGGTGGCGGGGTCGCTGCCGCGGCCGAGGAGCAGCAGCGCCGTGGCGGTGTTGGACGGCTCAACCCAGGTCGAAGTCACGACCCCATGGTCCCACAGCGAGCCCGCGACGCAGCCGCCTCGGATGTGGCCTGCCACACTGCTGCGCATGCGCGTGCTGCTCTGCCCGGACAAGTTCGCCGGCACGCTGCCGGCCCCCGACGTGGCCGCCGCCGTGGCCGACGGCTGGCGTGACGTCGCCCCCGGCGACGACCTGCTGGCCCGGCCACTCGCCGACGGCGGGCCGGGGTTCGTCGACGTGCTCGCCGGAGCGCTCGGCGGGCGCCGGGTGCCGGTGCCCACCGTCGACCCGCTGGGCCGCCCGGCCGCGGGTGAGATCCTGCTCACCGGCGACGGCACGGCGTACCTGGAGAGCGCGCAGGCCTGCGGACTGCACCTGCTCACCGCCGCCGAACGCGACCCCAAGGCCACCACCTCGTACGGGCTGGGGCTGCTCGTCGCCGCCGCGGTCGAGGCGGGCGCGCGCACGGTGGTGGTGGGGCTGGGCGGCTCGGCCACGAACGACGGCGGCGCCGGGATGCTCGTCCCGCTGGGCGTCACACCGCTGGACGGCGCCGGCCGGGCCCTGCCGTACGGCGGCGCGGCGCTGGCCGAGGTGGCCGCGCTCGACGGGGAGCCCCGGCTGCGCGGCGCCACGCTCGTCGCCGCCACCGACGTCGACAACCCGCTGCTCGGGCTGCACGGCGCGAGCAGCGTCTTCGGCCCGCAGAAGGGCGCCGACCGGGCCGACGTGCTGCTGCTCGACGCCGCGCTGACCCGCTGGGCGGAGGTGCTGACCGAACGGCTGCCCGGCTGCCCGTCCGGGCTGGGCGCGCTGCCCGGCGGCGGCGCCGCGGGCGGCCTCGGCGCGGCGGTGCTGGCGCTCGGCGGCCGGTGCGAATCGGGCATCGGCCTGGTCACCCGCGCGGTGGGGCTGGACGCCGCGCTCGACGACGCCGACCTGGTGATCACCGGTGAGGGCTCGTTCGACCACCAGTCGCTGCGCGGCAAGGTGGTCGCCGGGGTGGCCGGGGCCGCCCGGGACCGGGGCGTGCCCTGCGTGGTGCTGGCGGGACGGGTGAGCACCGGACGACGGGAGGCCGCGGCGGCCGGCGTGACCGAGGCGTACAGCCTGGTCGAGCACTTCGGCGGCGAGGAGCACGGGGGAGTGGACGCGGCGATGACCCGCCCGGCCGAAGGGCTGCGCGCGCTCGGCGCCCGCCTTGCCCGGCAGTGGAGCCGCTGACCGGTTCCGCTGGTCACGCCGCCGGGTGGCGGCGCCGGAGGCGGCGTACGATCGAAAGACGGACCACACCGGGAATCACTGGCGGACGTGCGGCGTTGGCCAGGACGTCCGGACCTCATACCGCGCAGGGAGACTTCCACGTGACCACGCCAGCGCAGACCGAGTCGACCGAGGCCAAGGCCCCCAGCACCGTCGTCCTCACCGACGTCGCGGCGCAGAAGGTCAAGGCCCTGATCGAGCAGGAGGGCCGCGACGACCTGCGGCTCCGGGTCGCCGTGCAGCCGGGTGGCTGCTCCGGCCTGCGGTACCAGCTGTTCTTCGACGAGCGCTCGCTCGACGGTGACGTCGTCACCGACTTCGACGGTGTCGAGGTCGTCGTCGACCGGATGAGCGCCCCCTACCTGGCCGGCGCCACCATCGACTTCGCCGACCGGATCGACGCCCAGGGCTTCACCATCGACAACCCGAACGCGGGCAGCTCCTGCGCCTGCGGCGACTCCTTCAGCTGAGCCGACGGACCGACCGGAAGCGGCGGGCCACCCCACTCTGGGCGGCCCGCCGCTTCGTCGTACCCCTTCGCCGTGACGTCCGGATGTGCGCTGATCGACCGGTTGGTGACCGACCGCCGTCCGTCCGGTCCGGGGGCCGGTAGGCTGACCGCGCCGTGCTCCCGACCCCGAGGGTTGACATGAAGATCGCCGTGACCGGCTCGATCGCGACCGACCACCTGATGAGCTTCCCCGGCCGCTTCGCCGACCAGCTCATCGCCGACCAGCTCGACAAGGTCTCGCTGTCCTTCCTCGTCGACGAACTGGTGCTCCGGCGTGGCGGCACCGCGGCGAACATCGCCTTCGGCATGGCCCAGCTCGGTCTGCGCCCGGTGCTGCTCGGCGCGGTCGGCGCCGACTTCGCCGACTACCGCTCCTGGCTGGAGCGCCACGGCGTCGACTGCGACTCGGTGCACGTCAGCGAGATCGCGCACACGGCACGCTTCGTCTGCACCACCGACACCGACATGTGCCAGATCGCCTCCTTCTACGCCGGGGCGATGAGCGAGGCCCGCAACATCGAGCTGGCCCCGGTGGCGCAGCGCCTCGGCGGGCTGGACCTGGTGCTGGTCAGCGCCAACGACCCGGCCGCGATGATCCGGCACTCCGGCGAGTGCCGGGAGCGCGGCTACGCCTTCGTCGCCGACCCGTCGCAGCAGCTCGCCCGGATGGACGGCGCGGACGTGCTCGGCCTGGTCGAGGGCGCCGACTACCTGATGACGAACGAGTACGAGAAGTCGCTGCTGCAGAGCAAGGCCGGCCTGACCGACGAGCAGCTGCTGGACCGGGTCAAGGTGCGGGTCACCACGCTGGGCAAGCAGGGCGTGGAGATCGCCGGCCGGGAGATCGGCACGATCCGGGTGCCGATCGCGCGGGAGATCCAGGCGGTCGACCCGACCGGTGTCGGCGACGGCTTCCGGGCCGGTTTCTTCGCCGCGCTCGACTGGGGCGTCGGCCTGGAGCGCGCGGCCCAGGTCGGCTGCCTGCTGGCCACGCTCGTGCTGGAGAACTTCGGCGGCCAGGAGTACGAGGTCCGCCGCGACCTGTTCGTGAAGCGACTCGCCGAGTCGTACGGTGACGCGGCCGCCGAGGACGTCCGGCCGCACCTGCTGTGACCGGCCCGGCCGGCGGGGTGGACCCGGAGGTCCGCCCCGGCACGGGCGGCCCGGTCCTCGTCGCGTTCGCCGGGCTGCCGGGTGTGGGCAAGACCACCCTGGCCGCCCGGGTCGGCACCGCCCTGCGCGCCCCGGTCCTGCCGGTCGACCCGGTCGAGCGGGCCCTGCACCGGTACGGCCTCACCGGCGACGTATCCGGGATGGCCGCCTACGGCGCGGTCGCCGGGCTGGCCGAGGTGCAGCTCGGCCTGGGGCTCAGCGTGGTGGTCGACGCGGTGAACCCGGTCGCCAGCGCCCGGGGGCTCTGGCACGACGTGGCCGAACGGGCCGGTGTGCCACTGTGGGTGATCGAGGTGCACTGCGGCGACGAGGAGGAGCACCGCCGCCGCGTCGAGGCCCGCCCGCCCGAGGAGCACGGCACCTGGGAGCAGACGCTGCGCCGCCGGGCCGAGTACGAGCCGCTGATCGGCCCGCGCCTGGTGGTCGACACCGCCGTGGCCGCCGACCCGCTGCCGGGCATCCTCGCGTACCTGCGCTGACTGCCGGTCGTCGGGCGTTAACAAGGGCCCCTTCCTCTACCTGAGGCGTTAAGAAGGGGCCCTTCCTTACACCCGGACGTCGTAGGCGGGGCCCTCGTGCGCGGCGAGGAACTCGTGGCCGCGCATCCGGCACCACGCCGGGATGTCGACGGCCGCCGCCGGGTCGTCGGCCAGCACCCGCACCACCGCGCCGGCCGGCAGGCCGGGCACCAGCCGGGCGAGATTGATCACTGGTAGCGGGCAGCGCTGCCCCCGGCAGTCCAGCACCTCGTCCGGCTCACTCCTCGCGCTCACAGGTCCGTCACCCCCGCCTCCGCCCGCAGGTCCGCCACGATCCCGGGCAGCTCGGCCAGGAACCGCTCCACGTCCGCCTCGGTCGTCCCCCGGTGCAGCGACACCCGCACGTTGCCGTGCGACAGCACCCCCATCGCCTCCAGCACATGTGACGGGCGCACCGTCGACGACGTGCACGACGAGCCGGAGGAAACCGCGAACCCGCGCCGGTCCAGCGCGTGCAGCAACGCCTCGCCGTCCACGTACAGGCAGGAGAACGTCACCAGGTGCGGCAACCGGTCCACCGGGTCGCCGACCACCTCCACGTCCGGCACCTCGGCCGCCACCCGCGCCCGGATCCGGTCGACAAGCGGACCCAGCCGGGCCGCCTCGGCCGCCGCGTCGGCCGCCGCCGCGCGCAGGCTCGCCGCCGCCGCCACCACCGCCGGCAGGTTCACCACCCCGGGGGTACGCCCCGACTCCCGCTCGTCGGCCGGGTAGGGCGACTCCCACCGGGTGCCCTTGCGCACCACGAGCAGCCCGACGCCGGGCGGCCCGCCCCACTTGTGCGCGCTGGCGCTCAGCACCGACCAGCCCGCCGGCAGCGGCGCCCGGCCGGCCAGCTGCGCCGCGTCCACGTACAGCGGCACGCCCGCCTCGGCGCACGACTCCGCCGCCGCGGGCACCGGCTGCACCGTGCCCACCTCGTGACTGGCCCCGATCAGCGCGGCGAGGGCCACGCCGGGCGCGGCCACCGCCGCCGCCCACGCGTCCAGGTCCAGCCGGCCCGACCGGTCCACGGGTACGGACACCGCCGCGCCGCCGGCCGCGGTGTGCCGCTGGGCGGCGTGCAGCACCGCCGAGTGTTCGATCGCCGAGTGCACAAGCGTCGCCCCGGCCCGCCGCCGCCCGGCCAGGCCTCCGAGTACGGCGGCGTGCGCTGCCGTCGTACCGCTGGGGGTGAAGGACAGCTCGTCGGCGCGGACGCCGAGCGTCTGCGCGGTGGCCTCCCGCGCGGCGTCGAGGAGCCGGCGGGCCCGGCGGGCCGCCGAGTAGAGCCGGGCCGGGTCGGCCCAGCCGTCGTCCAGGGCGGCCAGCATCGCCTGCCGCGCGACCGGATGCAGCGGCGCCGCGGTCGCGGCGTCCAGGTAGACCGGGGAGGCGCTCATGGGGTTCCACGCTATCGCCCGGTTACGCCCAAGATCCCCCCGATGGGGGTGGACAGCGACCCCAAGACGGCCTGGCCGGTCATGGTCGAGTAATCTGCGACCGTCGGTGACGCCTTTGCCGTCGGTGTCAAGGAGAACAACCGCCGCGGCGCGCTAGGGAGGCAGGACCAGGTGGTCGCAAGGAGTTCGGAGGTACGGCGCTCGGCCGTACGGCACAGCGCTTCCCCGGGGGCCGGTGGACGCCGGCGGCGTGGTGCTGGTCGAATCGCCGGGCTCGGTCTCGGCGCGGCGGCGCTGCTGGTCTCGCTCACCGGCTGTGACGTCGGCAAGACGTTCGGCGGGTTCGGCTGGCCGCAGGGCGGCATCACGCCCGAGTCGCACCGTATGTACGACCTGTGGATCGCGTCCTGCATCGCGGCGCTCGCCGTCGGCGTGTTCGTGTGGGGCCTGATCTTCTGGTGCGTGGTCCGCTACCGCAAGCGCGGCAACGAGCTGCCGGTGCAGACCCGCTACAACCTGCCGATGGAGTTCCTCTACACCATCGCGCCGATCCTCGTGGTCTCCGTGCTCTTCTACTACACGGCGGTCGTGCAGACCGACGTGAACAAGCAGTCGAAGAACCCGGACGTCACCGTCGAGGTCGTCGCGTTCAAGTGGAACTGGCAGTTCAACTACCGCGACGGCCAGGGCCCCGAGGCCAACACCGTCGCCTCGGTGCTCGGCACCAGCGAGGTCATCCCGATCCTGGTGCTGCCCAGCGGCCGCTCGATCCGCTTCGAGGAGACCAGCCGCGACGTCATCCACTCGTTCTGGGTGCCGGAGCTGCTGTTCAAGCGGGACGTCATGCCGGGCAACGTGCGCAACACGTTCGAGGTCTCCAGCATCGACCAGGAGGGCGCGTTCGTCGGCCGCTGCGCCGAGCTGTGCGGCAGCTACCACGCCTTCATGAACTTCGAGCTGCGGGTCGTCTCGCCGGAGAAGTACGACCAGTTCCTGGCGGCCAAGAAGGCCGGCAAGTCGACCCAGGAGGCGCTCGGCGCGATCGGTGAGGAAGAGTACGCCACCGAGACGAAGCCGTTCGACACCCGGCGCGACGTGAACAACTTCAACCCGTCCGACGCGTCGGCCGGCGCGGGAAGCTGAGGGGTTCGGCATGAAGACCGAGTGGAAGATCTTCCTGACCATCGCCACGTTCCTCCTCGGCGCGACGATCCTCTACGGCGCCTGGACGTATGCCGACAGCGGCGGCCACGTCGAGTGGATCGGCACGGTGGCGCTGCTGCTGTCGTTCCTGCTCTGCGCCATGTGCGGCGGCTTCTTCTGGTTCGTCTCCCGCCGTATCGACCTGCGCCCCGAGGATCGGCCGGACGGCGAGATCGCCGACGGCGCCGGTGAGGTCGGCTTCTTCAGCCCGGGTAGCTACTGGCCGTTCGGGCTGGCGCTGGCCGCCGCGATCGCCGGTCTCGGCCTGGTGTTCTGGCAGTTCTGGCTGCTGGGACTGGGCCTGGTGGCGGTCGTCCTCGCCACCTGCGGGCTGCTGTTCGAGTACTACTCGGGCACCCGCCGCACCGCCGAGCACTGACCCGAAGCACCGTCGCAGGCCCGCACCCCCTCCCGGGGTAGCGGGCCTGCCGCTTTCCCCCTCCCGGCTGCCCCGCGCGCCGTGCCCCGCGCGCCGTCCCCGCGCGCCGCCCCCTGCACGCTTCCTGCGTCGATCATGAAGTTGACGGCACCGGCGGTCCTTTTCGTCCCCGCCAACCTCATGATCACCGCCTGACTTGCCGCGCGCCGTGGCCCGGTCGACGGAAACCGCAGTCCGATCCGCTCCCGGCGCCCGCCCTGCTCCGTTGATCAAGGAGTTTGGGGCGATTTCGCGCACCGTCGGTGACACAAACCCCTTGATCACCGGCGCTGGATCCGGGAGCACCACCACCTCCCGGTCACCGGGCGGTGATCAAGGAGTTTGTGTCCGCCTGGACGACCGCGGGAGACACCAACTCCTTGATCACGAGCGGCGGACGGTTGGGCTGTCGGGCGTGGCGGGGCTGGAAGGGGCGGCCGCGCGCGGCGTGGTGGCGTGAAGAGGCGCGGACAGGGCGCAGACAAGCGCGGCGCGGCGGCAAGAGGGCAGAAGGGGCGCGGCGCGGAAGGTGTGCGGTACAGGGAGGCGTAGCGGCGCAGGAATGGCCCGGCGCGGGAACGACGGGCTCAGGAGGAGCGCGGTGCGGCTCGGGAGGAGCGCGGTGCGGCTCGGGAGGAGCGCGGTGCGGCTCGGGAGGAGCGTGAGCGGCGCGGGGGAGCGCGAGGCGGCGCGGGAAGAGCGAAGACGGGCGCCGACAGGGGTGGAGGTCAGGCGGCCTGGGG
>NZ_JANCLW010000001.1:4493897-4851431 GCF_033433935.1 Micromonospora sp. BRA006-A | reverse complement strand
AGGCGTAGCGGCGCAGGAATGGCCCGGCGCGGGAACGACGGGCTCYGGAGGAGCGCGGTGCGGCTCGGGAGGAGCGCGGTGCGGCTCGGGAGGAGCGTGAGCGGCGCGGGGGAGCGCGAGGCGGCGCGGGAAGAGCGAAGACGGGCGCCGACAGGGGTGGAGGTCAGGCGGCCTGGGGGTGGGAGGGGCGGCGGGCGCGGCGGCCGGACAGGCGGGTCGGGCGGAACGTGAACGTGGCGATCACCACTGCCGCGCCGCAACCGGTGCAGATCAGCTCCGGACAGTCGGCGCCGTGCCCGTCGCCGCACGGCGGCGCCTCGAACAGCACGACGCCCTCGCAGGTGTCACAGTGCAGCTCGCGGTCAGACACGGGTGGCTCCTCTCGCTCCGGGCACCGGCCGGGGCGGGAAGCCGCCGGCCGGTGGACAGAAGACCGAAAAAACGGGATAGACCGAAAACGGATAGACCGAAAACGGAAAATAACTCCCGTGTAGTTTGGCACGCGGGTACGACAACAACGGCATCAGGCCGCGCGTGCCACCTCGATCCAGCGCTCCAGCGTTGCCGCCGCGGCGCCGGAGTCGACCGCCTCGGCGGCCCGGTCCAGGTTGGCCCGCAGCACCTCGTGCAGATCGCCGTCGAGCGGACCCTGGGTGGCAAGCGCGACGGCGGCGTTGACCAGCACCGCGTCCCGTACCGGGCCGGTCTCGCCGGCGAGCAGGCGGCGGACCACGTCGGCGTTGTAGACCGCGTCCCCGCCGCGCAGGTCGGCCAGGGTGGCCCGGGGCACACCGAGGTCCGTCGCGTCCAGCACGGCCTCGGTGACGGTGCCCTGCTGCGCCACCCAGACCCGGGTGGGTGCGCCGGTGCTGAACTCGTCCAGGCCGTCCTCGCCGCGTACCACGATCGCGGAGTCACCACGGGCCGCGAAGACGGCGGCCATCACCGGGGCCATCCGCTTGTCGAAGCAGCCCACCGCGCCCGCGCGGGGCCGCGCCGGGTTGGTCAGCGGGCCGAGGAAGTTGAACGCGGTGGGTACGCCGATCTCGCGCCGGACCGGGCCGGTGTGGCGCATGCCGGGGTGGAAGCGGGCGGCGAAGCAGAAGCCGATGCCGGCCTCGGTGACGCAGCGGGCCACCTGCTCGGGCTCCAGGTCGAGGGGTACGCCGAGCTGCTCCAGCACGTCCGCGGTGCCGCAGGAGGAGGAGGCGGCCCGGTTGCCGTGCTTGACCACACGGACCCCGGCCCCGGCGACCACCAGCGCCGCCATGGTGGAGATGTTCACCGTGTGGGCGAGGTCGCCGCCGGTGCCGACCACGTCCAGCGCGCTCGCGCGTACTTCCTCGGGAAGGTGCACCGGCACCGCGCGGGTCAGCATGGCCTCGACCAGGCCGCCCAGCTCGGCGGGGGTCTCACCCTTGGTGCGCAGCGCCACGGCGAACCCGGCGATCTGCGCCGGGGTGGCCGAGCCGGCCATGATCTCGCCCATCGCCCATGCGGTGTCGGCGGTGGAGAGCTCCTCGCCGCGCAGCAGCGCGTTGAGCAGAAGCGGCCAGGTCCGTTCGCCCATGGCGGGCCTCCCGAGCGGCGTGAGGAATGCGGTTGGGGCGCGCCACGGCCGCGTCGCGGTGGCGCGCGAAGACCGGAGGGGTCAGGCCGCGGCGTGCGTGCGGCGCAGCAGCTCCGCCACGGTGCTGCCGGCGACCACCGGGTCCAGCGGGTGGGTCAGCGTGGCGTCGACCTCGGCGTACGCGGCCAGCCAGCGGTCGGCGGCGCGGGCGAGCACCACGCAGGTGGGCGGCGCGTCGTCCCGGTCGTCCTTGATCTGGCGGGCGATGCCGATGCCGCCGCCCGGGGTCGCCTCGCCGTCGAGCAGGAGCAGGTCGATCTCGTAGTCGTCGACCAGCCGGACGCAGGCGTTGTAGTCGTCGGCCTCGACGAACTCGATCTCGAGCCCGGGCGCCGGCCGGGTGCCCACGGCGAGCCGCATCCGGTCGCGGACCTTCGGGTCGTCGCTGTAGAGCAGGACGGTGCAAAGACGATCGCTCATCGTGACGTGGCTCCCACCTCGTAGCTGCCCGCTGATCGTAGCGGTCGTCACATCCGGGCCGTCGCCCCGCCCGGCGGGCTCGGGGCGTACCCCGGAACGGGCCGTCAGGCGCTCGTCTCCGCGGCGCGCTGGCGGGCCTCCTGGCGGTCCAGCTCGCGGTCGAGCCGCCGGGCCTCGCGCTCGGACTGCTTGACCCACTGGACGACCAGGACGGCGAGCATGGTGACGCTGACGAACTCGCCGCCGGCCCACAGGATCCCGCCGGCGACCACCTGGTCGTTCCAGGGGTCGGACCAGGACAGGTTGAGCGACGGGTACCAGTCGCCGCCGAACAGCGTGGTGCTCTGCATGATGGTCAGGCCGAGGACGGTGTGGAACGGCACCGAGAGCAGCATGAGCAGCGCACGGCCCGGGTACGGCCAGCGGCCGGGCAGCGGGTCCAGGCCGAGCAGCGGCCAGAAGAACACGCAGCCGGTGGCGATGAAGTGCGCGTGCACCAGCTCGTGCGCCCATTCGTGGCGCAGGGTGAACTCGTAGAGGTCGGTGAAGTACAGCGCGAACGGGTTCACCACGAAGATGGCGAACGCCACAAGCGGGAAGCTGTAGATCCGGATCACCTTGCTGTGCACGATCGCGAGCAGCCGCTTGCGGGGCCGTGCCGCCAGCGTGCGCAGCGCCAGTGTCATCGGCGCGCCGAGCGCCAGGAAGATCGGCGCGATCATCGACAGCACCATGTGCTGCACCATGTGCACCGAGAGCAGGGCGGTGTCGTACGCGCCGAGGCCGGTGAGCGTGACCAGGGCGATGCCGCCGAGGCCGGGGCCGAGGAACGACACGGTACGGATGACCGGCCAGCGGTCGCCGCGCAGCCGCAGCCGGTGCACCCCGTAGAGGTAGAGGCCCGCGGCCAGGACGATGCCCAGCGTGAGCCAGCTGTCCAGCCGGGTCTCGGTGAGGACCCGGGTCACGGTGAACGGCGGCGGGGCGCCCTCGCCTCCCGCCGCCAGTGTCGCCGGAACAGCCGAGGTGACGGCGCGGATCTGATCGACGTGCAGCACGCTTTTCAGGGTAGGTCAGGCGAAGCGGACCACCACGATCGGGCCACGGAAGGGACCGGTTTGGCACCCCGCTGATCGTCGGTCCCGGTCAGGGGCAATAATGACCGCGTGACTGCGGCCCCAGCCATTGACAAGAGCCGGATCCACTCCCTGACCCGACCCAACATGGTCAGCGTCGGGACGATCGTGTGGCTCTCCAGCGAACTCATGTTCTTCGCGGCGCTGTTCGCGATGTACTTCTCCATCCGCGCGGCGGCGCCGGAGCAGTGGGAGAAGCACACCGAGGTGCTGAACATCCCGTACGCGACCACGTTCACGGTGATCCTGGTGCTCTCCTCGATCACCTGCCAGATCGGCGTGTTCGCGGCCGAGCGCGGCGACGTCCACGCTCTGCGCCGGTGGTTCACGATCACCTTCGTGATGGGTCTGATCTTCGTGCTCGGTCAGCTGAACGAGTACCGGACCCTGGTGCACGAGGGCGTGAAGATCAACGAAGACGGTTACGGGTCGATGTTCTACCTCACCACCGGCTTCCACGGTCTGCACGTGACCGGCGGTCTCATCGCCTTCGTGATCTTCATGATCCGTACCACGATGGGCCGGTTCACCCCCGCCCAGGCGACCTCGGCGATCGTCGTGTCCTACTACTGGCACTTCGTGGACGTCGTGTGGATCGCGCTCTACGCCATGATCTACTGGCTCCAGTGATCTTGGCGCGTCACGAACCGCGCCGCTGCTCCGTCCCCTGAGACAAGGTCCAACCGGTTAAGGACACAGGTCATGACTTCTGACAACGACCGCCGACGCGGTCTGCTCGCGCGGCTGCGCGGGCGGCCCGTAGCGCGCAGCAGGGGCCGCCGCCGGCTGGGCGCCGCGGTCCGGCTGTTCGCCGCGCTGATGCTGGCCGGCGGTGCCTACACCGTCTTCGCCCCCGGCGTGCAGGCGCAGGACAACCCTCCGTTGACCGCCGCAGGCAACGAGGGCAAGGCGCTGTTCGACGTGAGCTGTGTGACCTGTCACGGTCGCAACGCCCAGGGCGTCGAGGGCCGCGGTCCGAGCCTGATCGGCGTCGGAGCGGCCTCGGTCGAGTTCCAGGTCAGCAGCGGTCGCATGCCGATGGCCCGGCAGGAGGCCCAGGCCATGCGCAAGCCGCCGCAGTTCACCGACGAGCAGGTGCGCCAGCTCGGGCAGTACATCCAGGAGCTCGGCGGCGGCCCGGAGGTGCCCAACGGGGACCTGCGTGAGGGCGCCAACCTGTCCACCGGTGGTGAGCTGTTCCGGATCAACTGCTCGCAGTGCCACGCCTTCAGCGGCGGCGGCGGCGCGCTGTCCTCCGGCAAGTACGCGCCGAGCCTGGCGCCGGCCAGCGACCGGCAGATCTACGCCGCGATGCTGAGCGGCCCGCAGAACATGCCGGTGTTCGGCGACAACCAGATCACGCCCGAGGAGAAGGCGGACATCATCGCCTACATCCAGGAGACGCTGAAGCACGACGGCGACCCGGGCGGCTTCAACCTGGGCCGCTACGGCCCGTCGACCGAGGGTCTCGCGATCTTCCTGGTCGGCATCGTCGCGCTGGTCTTCGCGAGCCTGTGGATCGCGGGCAAGTCGTGACCGGACGGATCAATGCTTCCAGTGCTGTGGCGCCGACCCCCGGCGTCACCCGTAGCGAGGTGACGGCATGAGCACCCACACCGAGCACCAGGCCCAGCAGGGCCCGGAGCCGCTCGACGTGAACGACCCCCGGCTCTCCCGGTTCGACGTCGTCCAGGAGGGCGCGCGGCGCGACGACATCGAGATCGTCCACTACGAGCCGCAGGTGGTCCCGGGCAGCAAGGCCGAGCGCCGGCTGACCCGCACGGTCGCCCTGATGTTCCTGCTGACCGGCGTCTTCGCGACCGCCTTCCTGGTGGTCTACATCTGGTGGCCGTGGCAGTGGGAGCCGGGTACCGGCGGCGACAAGCTCTACACGCCGCTGCTCGGCGTGACCCTCGGCCTGGCGCTGCTGGGCATCGGCTTCGGCATCCTGACCTGGGGCAAGAAGCTGCTGCCCAAGGAGGTCTCGATCCAGGACCGGCACGACCAGGCCGACGACCCGGAGGGTCGCAAGATCACCGGCGAGACCATGCTCTACCTGGCCGACGAGATGGGCGTCCGTCGCCGGCCGCTGCTGGGCATCTCGCTGCTCGCCGGCCTGGCGCCGGTGGGCGCGGTGGCCGCGGCCCCGCTGATCGGTGGCCTGATCGAGCAGCCGCACAAGAACAACCAGATGTTCACCACCGGCTTCCAGCCGGGCGAGGGCGGCAAGAAGATCCGGCTGATCCGTGAGGACGGCCGCCCGATCCGCCCGGCCGACGTCAGCGTCGGCGGCCAGCTCACCGTGTTCCCGGGCATCGACGGCGGCGTGAGCAACCTGCACGCCGACTCGCCCACCCTGCTCATCCACCTGCGGGAGGACGACGCGCAGAAGTCGCGCGCCGCGAACGAGCGCAAGGGCCACGGCGACTACATGTGGGGCAACTACGTCGCGTTCTCCAAGATCTGCACGCACGCGGGCTGCCCGGCCAGCCTCTACGAGCAGCAGACCAACCGCCTGCTCTGCCCCTGCCACCAGTCGCAGTTCCTCATCACCGACAACGCCAAGCCGATCTTCGGCCCGGCGAACCGGCCGCTGCCGCAGCTGCCGATCGAGGTGGACGAGGAGGGCTTCTTCGTGGCGAAGTCCGACTACACCGAGACCATCGGTCCCGACTTCTGGGAGCGGCCATGAAGCGCCGAAAGTTTGATGCGGCCGCGCTGCCGGCCAAGAGCGCGCGGGCGGTGGACGACCGCTTCCAGGTGGCCACGCCCCTGCGCAAGCTGCTGAACAAGGTCTTCCCCGACCACTGGTCGTTCCTGCTCGGCGAGATCGCGCTGTTCTCGTTCATCGTCCTGCTGCTCACCGGCGTCTTCCTGACGTTCTTCTTCGAGCCGGCGATGACCGAGGTCATCTACAACGGCAGCTACGCGCCGCTGCGGGGCACCCCGATGTCGGCCGCCTACGCCTCCAGCCTGGACATCTCGTTCGATGTCCGGGGTGGTCTGATCATGCGGCAGATGCACCACTGGTCGGCCCTGCTGTTCATGGCCGCCATCGTGGTCCACATGCTGCGGGTCTTCTTCACCGGCGCGTTCCGCAAGCCGCGTGAGACCAACTGGATCATCGGCTCGCTGCTGTTCTGGGTCGGCTTCCTGGCCGGCTTCACCGGCTACTCGCTGCCGGACGACGGCCTGTCCGGCACCGGTCTGCGGATCGCCTCCGCGATCATCCTGTCGATCCCGGTGATCGGCTCCTGGGTCAGCTCGTCGATCTTCGGCGGGGAGTTCCCCGGCACCATCATCATCAGCCGCTTCTTCATCGCCCACGTGCTGCTCGTCCCGGGTCTGCTGGTGGCGCTGATCAGCGTGCACCTCGGCCTGGTGTTCAAGCAGAAGCACACCCAGTGGCCCGGCCCCGGCCGGACCAACTCCAACGTGGTCGGCGAGCGGATGTTCCCGCGCTACGCGCTCAAGCAGGGCGGCTTCTTCATGGTCGTCTTCGGCGTGATCGCGCTGATGGGCGGCCTGTTCCAGATCAACCCGATCTGGCTGTTCGGCCCGTACGAGGCGTGGGTGGTCTCGGCCGCCAGCCAGCCCGACTGGTACGTCATGTTCCTCGACGGCTCGACCCGGCTCATGCCGGGCTGGGAGATCCACATCCCGATCGGCAACGGGTACGTCATCCCACCGTTGTTCTGGCCGACTGTGGTGCTACCCGGAATCCTGGTCGGCCTGTCGACGATGTATCCGTTCCTGGAGGCGCGCCGCCTCAAGGACTACAAGCACCACAACCTGCTCCAGCGGCCCCGGGACGTTCCGGCCCGGACCGCCGTGGGCGCCATGGCGCTCGCCTTCTACATCGTGCTGACCCTCTCCGGGGCCAACGACGTCATCGCGGACAAGTTCCACATCAGCCTGAACGCGATGACCTGGGCCGGCCGGATCGGCCTGCTGATCCTGCCGCCGATCGCGTACTACATCACGTACCGGATCTGCCTGGGTCTGCAGCAGCACGACCGGGAGGTGCTGGCCCACGGCGTGGAGACCGGCATCATCAAGCGGCTGCCCGACGGCCGGTTCGTCGAGGTCCACCAGCCGCTCACCTCGGCCGACGGCCACGACGGTCACCCGCCGGCGCTGGACTACGTCGGCTGGGTGGTGCCGAAGAAGATGAACCGGCTCGGTGCCCTCGGCCCGGCGATCCGGGGTTTCTTCTACCCGATCGAGAAGCCGGCCGAGGCGCCGGTCTCGCCCGGGCACCCGCCGGTCGAGGCCCGGCCGGAGCGGGAGGAAATCGGCAGCGGCGAGAGCCGTCGCTGACCCTCCCCGGTACGACTGACAGTGGCGCCCGCCGGATCATCCGGCGGGCGCCACTGCCGTTTCCGCCCCGGTCGTCCCGTTCCCTCCCGCGCACGCCGGGAGGCCGGTGCGCCGACCGCCGTCGCCCCCGACACGGACGGGTGGAATCGCAGGAATAACCCCGGTCAGCCGGGTATCCGTGCGGTCCGACGTCTCATGGGGGAGGAACGAATGTTGGGAATCAAACGCCTGGGCCTGCTGGCCGCGCTGGTGGTCGTGGGGCTGGCGCCCGCCGCCGCGTCGCAGGCTGCGGCGCAGCCGTCGACGCAGGACACGCAGTACCTGCAGGCGGTGCACCAGGTCAACCTGTTCGAGATCACCGCCGGTAACCTGGCCCAGCAGAAGGGTCAGAACCAGCAGGTCAAGGACCTGGGCAAGATGTTCGTGACGGACCACACCCAGCTGGACCAGACGGTGCAGTCGACCGCGCAGCAGCTCAACGTGCAGTTGCCGGCCGACCCGACCGCCGACCAGCAGAAGGTCCTGGACAAGCTGAACAACCTCAGCGGGGCCGAGTTCGACAAGGCGTGGGTGACCGCGCAGCTCGCCGGCCACGTCCAGGCGATCCAGGCCACCCAGACCGAGATCTCGCAGGGCTCGGAGCAGTCGGTGGTGCAGATCGCGCAGGACGCGCTGCCGGTCCTCCAGGCGCACTACGACGCGCTCGTGGCCCTGGCCCAGACCCTGGGCGTCCCGGTTCCGCAGACCAGCGCCAGCGGCACGCCCAGCCCGGGCGGCACCACGTCCCCGGGTGGCACCGAGTCGCCGGCTCCGGGCGGCACCGAGACCGAGGAGCCCGCTCCGGGTACCACGGAGACCCCGGTGCCCAGCCAGAGCTGACGTACCGCACGGTCGACGGTGGCCGGTCCGCCCGCGAGGGCAGGCCGGTCACCGGCTCGTGTCAGTCGGCGTTCGCCAGCCCGATCGCGAACGCCTCCTCCAGGTCGTGCTGGGAGTAGGCGCGGAACGCGATGTGCGACTCGGTGTTGAGCACGCCCGGCACCTTCGAGATGCTGCCGGCGATGACCTGGGCGATCTGCTCGAACTCCCGGACCCGGACCATGGCGATCAGGTCGACGTGCCCGGCCACCGAGTAGACCTCGCTGACGCCGGGCAGGTTGGCCAGGGTCTCGGCCACCTCGGGGATGGAGTCGGTGGCGCAGTCGATCAGCACGATCGCGGTGATCACGGGACGGTTCTCCGTTCGTCGGCGACGAGGCCCATGCTAGAGCCCGCGCCCCTCACCGCGCGGCCGGGACGGTCAGGTCGTCCCCGGCCCGGATCACCTCGCGCAGGCGTTCCCCGGCCGCGACGCTCGCGCCAGGCCACACCACCGACCGGTCCACGTCGCCGTGCACCAGCGCCCCGGCGCCGACCACCGAGCCGGTGACCCGGCCGGTCACCGTCGCCGCCGGGTCCACCAGCCCGTCCGGTCCGGCCGCGTGCAGGTTGGCGGCCAGGTAGTCGGCCGGGGTGCCGGTGTCGTAGAACGTGCCCCGGTAGGGCACGACGGTGAGCGCCCCGGCGGCCTCCGCGGGCCGCCACACCGTCCGGACCAGGTCGCCGAACGTGGCCGGCAGGTCGCGGACCAGCCGCCACGGCAGCAGCGAGAAACCCACGAACTCGTGGCCGTCGAAGGTCCCGGGGGCGTGCGGGTCGCCGGCGGGCCGGCCGAGCAGGCGTACGCCGTGCCCGTCCCACCCGTCCAGCAGCGCGGCGATGTCCGGGCCGGGCGGGGCCTGCGGGTCGGCCAGGTACGCGTCGGCGTTGCCGACCAGCACGCCCCGGCCGTCGATCCAGTCCCGCAGCCGGCCCACACCCCCGGCGGTGCCCAGCGGAGCGTCCGGCTCGACCGACAGGTGGGCCCGGTCGCCCACCCGCGCGACCACCTGGTCACCCAGGTAGCAGGCGTTCACCGCGACCCGCTCCGGGCCGGTCAGGCCGAGCCCGGCCAGCCGCGCCAGCGCCCGGTCAAGCAGCGGGACGTTCCCGACCGGGCAGAGCGCCTTCGGTACCCGCTCGGTGAGCGGCCGCAGCCGGGTGCCCTCGCCCGCGGCCAGCACCACCGCGCACACCTCGACCCCCGGTGCCGCGGTGCCCGCGTACGGGGTGCTCACGCGACCGGTGGGTGCTCGCCGGCGCGCGGGCCGATGCCGTAGTACCCGAGCAGGTTGGCGGTGGCGCGGCTGAGCCTGGGCAGGTCGTCGAGCGGGTGGAAGGCGGCCTCGAACACCTCGGCGCCGTCCACCTTCAGCTCGGTGGTCGACGCGGGAACCTCGGCCTCGAAGACCACGTCGACCCAGCCCTTGGCGTGCACCACAGCGTTCGGCACCGCCGGGCGCAGCGCGTCGGGGGACAGGCGGACGCCTGATTCCTCGTACAGCTCGCGGGCGGCGCCCACCACCGGGGCCTCGCCGCGTTGCAGCAGCCCGGCCGGCAGCGTCCAGCTGTACCCGGGCGGCTGGCGCAGCAGCAGGATCCGGCCCGCGCCGGTGGCCTCCGTGTCCTTGACCAGCGTGACCGCGCCGACGATGTACTTCGGTACGGCCAGCCGGACCAGCCGCCGCCGCAGCGGGACCGGAAGCCGGTAGAAGATCTGGTAGCCGAGGGCCCGTCCGGTGGCACGCGCGCGGGGGATCATGTCGTCCAGGCTAGTGGTCCCGGCGCGGACCGGCTCCGTCTACTGCCTGTGGTCGACCAGATCGATCAACTGCTGGACCACCGTGTCCGGCTCGACGGTGCGGTCGAAGACCGCCACCAGCAGCGTCTCCAGGTCGGGGTAGCCCAGTTCCTCGGACAGCCGCAGCAGCGGCAGGTCGCTGGCCAGGCCCCGGTTGTGCTTGCGCAACGCCAGGCCGATCGAGGCCCGGCCGAGCCGGACCTTGTCGGCGATCGAGATGCCCGGCTCGGTGTGCTCGGCGAACCAGCGGTTGATCTGCATCTGGGCGTGCGGGGACTTCACGAAGCCCAGCCACTCCCGGCGCGGGCCGCGCGGGGCCACGTCCGCCTCGAAGCCGCTCTCCGCGTCGTTCTCGGTGAAGATCTCCACCACGTCGCCCTCCTCCAGTTCGGAGGCCAGCGGCGCGAGCCGGCCGTTGATCCGGGCGGCCAGGCAGTGGTCGCCGCGCTCGGTGCCCAGCTCGTACGCGAGGTCGACAGGGGTGGCCCCGGCCGGCAGCACGACCTGCCGCCCGTCGGCCACCACCTGGATCTGCGCCTCGGACAGGTCACAGCGCAGCGACTCCATGAACTGGGTCGGGTCGACCGTCTCCTGCTCCCAGTCGAGCACCCGGCGCAGCCAGGCCAGCTCGTCCGCCCGGTCGGCGCCCCGGCCCGCGGCCCGGGGGAACCGGTAGTGGGCGGCCACGCCGTACTCCGCGGAGCGGTGCATCTCGGTGGTGCGGATCAGCACCTCGACGGTGCGGTCCTGCGGGCCGCAGACGCTCGTGTGCAGCGACCGGTAGAGGTTGTTCTTCGGGGAGGCGATGAAGTCCTTGAACCGGCCCGGCACCGGCCGCCACAGCCCGTGCACGGCGCCGAGCGCGGCGTAGCAGTCGGTCGCCGGACCGTCCACCACGATCGCGATGCGGGGCAGGTCGAACGGGGCGGCGTGGTCGCCGGCGACGGTGTCCTTCCAGATCGAGTAGAGGTGCCGGGGGCGGGGGGAGACGTCGGCGTCGACCCGGTTGCGGCGCAACGCCGCCCGGGTACGGGCCACCACGTCGGCCAGGTAGGCGTCCCAGCCGGGCCGGTCGTGCACGAACCGGGCGATCCGCGCGTGCTCCTCCGGCCGCAGGTGCAGCAGCACCACGTCGTCCAGTTCGCGTTTGAGCGTCTGGATGCCCAGCCGGTCGCAGAGCGGGACCAGCACCTCCTGGGTCTTGCGGGCGATCCGCTCCCGGGATGCGGCCGAGCGGACGCCGAGCGTCCGCATGTTGTGCAGCCGGTCCGCCAGCTTGATCACCAGCACCCGGACGTCCTTGCCGGCCGCCACGATCATCTTGCGGACGGTCTCCGCCTCGGCGGCCTTGCCGTAGAACGCCTTGTCGAACTTGGTCACGCCGTCGACCAGGTGGGCGACCTCACGGCCGAAGTCCTCCTGGAGCGCCTGGAGCGTGTAGCGGGTGTCCTCCACCGTGTCGTGCAGCAGCGCGGCGACCAGCGTGATGGTGTCCATGCCGAGGTCGGCGCAGATCTGCGCCACCGCCAGCGGGTGGGTGATGTACGGCTCGCCGCTCTTGCGGAACTGGCCGCGGTGCATGTTCTCGGCGATCGTGTAGGCCCGGCGCAGCACCGAGGCGTCGGCGCTCGCGTGGATGCCGCGATGGGCGCGGACCAGTGTGGTGACCGGGTCGCCGTCGGCAGTGGGCCAGGTGAGCAGGGAACGCAGGCGGCGGGTGAGCGGTAGTTCGCCCTGGGCAGGGAGCGCGCCACCCAGGGCGGCGCCGTGTCCGGCGTCGACGTCCACCTGGGACACCTCCTCACCCCGGCCCTCGGCCACCGGGGACCGGCGGCCGGGAGCAGAGCCCGCGAATCGGGCAGGTCTGCACTCCTTTAACAGACTAAGGGAGTCGAGGTAGTCCGATCGGTCAGTTGGTCATGAGCGTTCGGTCGAGAGTTTGGGAGATCCGCCGTTCTCCGCCTTCGTCAGCAGGTCGCGGAAACGCCCCGCGCCGGCCACCGGCGAGGCCCATCCGTCTGTCGTCTCGACCAGCCGGGTCTCCGGTCGTTCCAACCAGGACAGGATCCGCTCGGTCTCCTCGGCGGTGGCGGCCGGCACCGGGCCGTGCCCGGGCAGCACCGTCTCGGCGGTGGCCCGGATCGCCGCGATCGTTGGTCGCGGGTGGACACCCGGCGGGGACACCCCGGCCCCGGCCAGCCGGCCGTGCCGCACCAGCGCCAGTTCCCAGCCGCCCCGGGCGGCCGGACGGGCGGCGGCCAGCTCGGCGATGCCGGTCAACGCGGCCAGCCGTTGCATCCGGACCGCCGCGCGCAACACTGCCACGAGCCGGCCGCGGACCACGGCCGCCTCCTCGTACCGCTCGACGGCCGACAGCACCTCGATGCGGGCGAGCAGCGCGTCCACCACCACTCCGGGGTCGTCGCTGGTGGCGGTGCGGAACGGCGTCGCCGCTGCGTCGTCGTACTCCTCGGGGGTGATCTTGTGCTCGCAGGGTGCCGGGCAGCGGCCCAGCTCGGCCAGCGCGCAGGCCGGCATGGTGGTGCGCCGGGAGAGCCGGTGTGTGCACTGCCGCAGCGGCACCGCGTCGTGGAAGCCGGCGGCGGCCAGCTCCGCCGCCTGCCGGGACCGGAACGGCCCCAGGTAGGCCGTGTCGGTGGGCGCGATGTCGCGCACGATCGACAACCGGGGGTACGCCTCGTCGGTGAGCTTCAGCCACACCTGGCGCTCCGGATACTTCGACCTGCGGTTGTACGGCGGCGCGTGCGCCGCGATCAGCCGCAGCTCACGGACCTCCGCCTCCAGCGAGTGGGCGCACTCGACCGCCTCCACCCGCTCGGCGGCGGCGAGCATCTCGGAGATCCGGGCGCGCTTCTCCGCGGCGGTGAAGTAGCTGCGGACCCGGGTGGCGATGTCGCCGGACGTGCCCACGTAGAGCGGCCGGTCGTCGGCGGCCCGGAAGATGTAGACGCCCGGCACCTTCGGCAGCCCGTCGGCGAGGTGCCGCTTGCGGCGCTGGGTGGGGGTGACCGCGCGGGCGAACTCGATCGCCTCGCCGACCGTGCCGACCCGGTGCCCGCCGAGGCGGCCGATCAGCCCGTGCAGCACGTCGACTGTGGCCTTGGCATCGTCGAGCGCGCGGTGGGTGGGCTGGGTCGCGGTGCGGAAGTAGGCGGCGAGCGTGCCCAGCTTGCGGTTGGGCACCTCGTCGCGGGTGAGCACCCGCCGGGCCAGCGCGGCCGTGTCCAGCACCCGGGGGTTGGGCCAGCGGTAGCCGTGCTTCGCGCAGGCCGCCTTGAGGAAACCCACGTCGTACGGCGCGTTGTGGGCGACGAGCACGGCGTCGCTGATGAACTCCAGGAAGCTCGGCAGCACCTGCTCGATCGGCGGGGCGGGCAGCAGCATGGCCTGGGTGATGCCGGTGAGCACGGTGATGAACGGCGGGATCGGCACGCCCGGGTTGACGAGCGTGGCGAGCACGCCCAGCTCCTCGCCGCCGCGCACCTTCACCGCGCCGATCTCGGTGATCCCGCCGCCGTCGGGAGCGCCGCCGGTGGTCTCCAGGTCGACCACCACGAAGGTGGTCGCGTAGAGCGGCAGCGCCGGGTCGACGCCGCTGCCCGCCGGGTCAAGGCCGGCCAGCGACTCCTGGACGTACTCCGCTCGTGTCACCCGCCGGACGCTAGCGGCACGGTCCGACACTCCCGTCACTGCGGCCCCAGGAGATACCACGGGGGTACGATGAGAGATCGGCTCACTCACCGGGCGGTGGGCCCGTTCGGGGTGGGAGACTTGCCTCATGCCCCTCAGCGAGCCGTACGACGACTACTCCTCCGCGGAGGAGCCGGTGGTCGGCGTGCCCGCCGATGAGGACGCGCCACCCGCGATCGAGCCCGAGCCCGTGCTGCCCGAGCCGGTCCGCCAGCGGATCGTCACGCTGACCGCCGCCGTGTTGCCCGGCCTGCCCGCCGACGAGGTGCCGGTGCCGCTGCGGCGGGTCGCGAAGTTCGCCCCCAACCGTCGCGCCCGGCTCGGCGCGCCCGCGATCGCCGCCCAGCTCACCGCCGACCCGCTGTTCCGGCAGCGGATCACCGCCCGGGTGCTCGCCGACGCCGGCGACCTCGGCGCGGCGGTGGTCGACGGCACCGCACCGGCCGCCGCCGACCCGGTCGAGGTGGCCGCCCTGGCCTACCTGGCCCGGCCCCGCGGCTGGCGGGAACTGATCGACGCGAGCGGCGAGGCGGTACGCGCCGAGGCGGACAGCGCGGTCGTGGCCGAGCTGGTCCGCGAGGCCGAACAGCGGGCCGCCCGCGCCGAGCACGACCGGGCGGTGGCCCGGGTCGAGGCGGAGAAGCTACGCGACGAGCTGGCCCGGGTCCGGGAGGAACTGGGTCAGCTCCGCGAGGAGGCCCGCCAGTTGACCCGTACCCTGCGGGAGACCCAGGCCCGCGAGCGCAAGGCCACCGAGATGCTCGCCACCGAGCGGGGACGGGCGGCCCGTGCCGCCGCCGACGCGGACGCGGAACTGCGCCGCGCCCGGGCCCGGCTCGCCGAGGCGGAGGCCGCCGCCGGGGTGGCCCGGGCCAGCGCCAAGGAGGCCCGCTCGGTCGACGACGCGCGGCTGTGGCTGCTGCTGGAGACGATCGGCCAGGCCGCCGTGGGGCTGCGCCGCGAGCTGGCGCTCGACCCGGTGGACAAGCTCCCCGCCGACTTCGTCGCCGACGCGTTCGCCGAGCAGCCGGGCGCCGCCCAGGCCGGCCCGTCGACGCGGGCCCGCGACACCGACGACCCGGCCCGCCTCGACCAGTTGCTCGCGCTGCCGCGGGCGCACCTCGTCGTGGACGGCTACAACGTGACGAAGCGCGGCTTCGGCGAGATGTCGCTGGAGCAGCAGCGCAAGCGGCTGATCACCGGGCTGGGCGGGATCGCCGCGCAGACCGGGGACGAGGTCACAGTCGTCTTCGACGGCGCCGAGCGGATCCACGGCCTGCCCCCGGCGCCGCGCGGCGTGCGGGTGCTGTTCTCCCGCAAGGGCGAGACCGCCGACGAGCTGATCCGCCGGCTGGTCCGCGCCGAGCCGGCCGGGCGGCCGGTGGTCGTGGTCTCCTCGGACCGCGAGGTCGCCGACGGGGTACGCCGGCACGGCGCGTACCCGCTGGGCGCCGACTCGCTGCTGCGGCGCCTGGCCCGGTCCTGACCCCGGTTCCTCCTCTCTGCTGTGCGATCGACTCCAGATCGAGGACGTGGTGGGAACGCGCGCCGTCAAGCGATCCGGCGGCGGCGGGCGGGACGGCGGGGTGCGGGTGCCAGTGTCGGAGCGGGCGCAGCGGCCGGCGCGGGTGGCAGCACCTCCACCTCGAATCCGGCTCGCGCGAACACCTCGATCGCCCGGTGCTCGGCCGGGCCCAGGTCGGCCGGGTCGGAGTCGAGCAGGGCGGTCACCAGGCAGCCGGAGCAGCCGGCGCCGCGGTTGCCGCAGGTGTCGCAGTCGATGAGCATCAACGCCTCCTGACGGGTCGCCGGTGGCGGGCGGGGAAGGAGCCGCCACCGTCGGTCACCACGACGCTAACGCTCGGGTATGACAGAACCGGACAACGAGGCAGCACCCGCCGCGAAAGCGAACCCAGTACCCGAAGTGGCGCGATCAGCGCGAGCGGCTCTCATCCGCGTGCCGGGTGTGTCGGAACCGGTGAGAGGGGTGGGGTGAGCGCGATATGACCAGGAGTCATGACTATGACCGAGAGTCATGTCGCGTGCGGTGAGGCATCCGTCCAGGCCCCGCCGGCCGCACCCGCCCGCAAGACGGGCCTCTGTCACCGGCCGCACCGAGCAGCCGTCGGAGCAGGCCGGCCGCCGCATCTCTGCACGCCCGCGCCGGCGCATCGCTGCTCCGGCCTAAGCTGCGTCGTCTGTCCGCTACGCGGCCGTCGGGCCGGGCAATAGGATGGGCGGTCACGGCGGGAGGGGAGCGGCATGACGCGGACGCGGCACGACGGCGGGGCGGGCCGGTGACCCCGCGCGCCTGGGCGCTCCTGACCCTGGGCGGCCTGGTTGTCGCGCTGCTCGTGGCGGTGGCGCTGCTGGTGCCGTGGAGCCGTCCGCCGGCGCCCCGTGCCGACCAGCTCGCGGCACTGCGTGACCTCCCGGCCGAGCAGGTGAGCCGGGGCCGGGCCTTCCACGGCGCGCTGCGCCCGGCGGCCTGGTCGGCGCTCGCAGTCGGGCTGGTGGTGGCGCTGCTGCTCGGACTGACCCCGCTGGGCGGGCGCCTGGTCGAACTGGTCGGCCGGCCCTTCGGCGGGCACTGGATCGCGCAGGCGGTGCTCGGCGGGCTCGCCGTCATGTTCCTCGCCGACCTGCTCACGCTGCCGTTCGCGGCCTGGCGCCGCACCGTGCTGGTCCGCTACGGGCTGAGCACCCAGAGCTGGGGCGGCTGGGCCGTCGACCTGCTCAAGTCGTACGCGGTCAGCGCGGTGATCGGCGCGCTGGTCCTGCTCGGCTTGTACACGGTGGTGCGGCTCGCCCCGCGCTGGTGGTGGGCGTTCGGCGCGGCCGGCGCGGCGGCCCTGGTGGTGGTGCTGTCGTTCGTGCTCCCGGTGCTGGTCGAGCCGGTGTTCAACCGGTTCACCCCGATGGAGCCGGGTCCGCTGCGCACCGAGCTGACCGCGATGGCCGCCCGGGACGGCGTACCGGTGCGTGACGTGCTCGTCGCCGACGCGTCCCGGCGCACCACAGCGGTGAACGCGTACGTCTCCGGGCTCGGCCCGACCCGGCGGGTGGTCGTCTACGACACGCTGCTGCGTGAGGCGGAACCGGCCGAGGTGACCAGCGTGGTCGCTCACGAGCTGGGGCACGCCAAGGACCGGGACGTGTGGACCGGCACCGTGCTCGGCGCGCTCGGCGCCGCCGCCGCGGTGGTGGCGCTCTACCTGATCGGCTCGTGGACGCCACTGCTGCGGCTCGCCGGCGTCGACTCGATCGCCCAGCCGCGGGCGTTCCCGCTGCTGATCGCGCTGGTCACGGTCGCCGGGCTGCTCGCCACCCCGGCGCAGGCGCTGGTCTCGCGCCGGATCGAGGCCCGCGCCGACGCCCACGCGCTGGCGCTCACCGGCGACCCGGCGACGTTCGAGGCGATGCAGCGCCGGCTGGCCGGGGTCAACCTGGCCGACCCGGACCCGCCGCGCTGGGAGCGCCTCTGGTCGGCGACCCACCCGTCCACCGTGGAGCGGATGGCCGCCGCCCGCGCCTACGCCAGGGAGTCCGGCCGATGAGCCGCACCTTGCTGATCACCAACGACTTCCCGCCGCGCCCCGGCGGCATCCAGTCGTTCGTCCACAACCTCGCGGTGCGCCAGCAGCCCGGCTCGGTGGTGGTGTACGCGTCGAGCTGGCGCGGCGCGGAGAAGTTCGACGCCGACCAGCCGTTCGAGGTGGTCCGGGAACGGACCCGGGTGCTGCTGCCCACCCCGCTGATCGCCCGGCGGGCGGCGCGGCTGGCGCGCGCGTACGACTGCGACACCGTGTGGTTCGGCGCGGCGGCACCGCTGGGCCTGCTCGCCGCGGGCCTGCGGCGGCGGGCCGGGATCCGCCGGGCGGTGGCGCTGACCCACGGGCACGAGGTCGGCTGGGCGGCGCTCCCAGGCGCCCGGTCGGCGCTGCGCCGGATCGGGCGGGGCGTGGACGTGACCACCTACCTCGGCGAGTACACCCGGGCGCGGCTGGCCCGCGTGCTGGACGGGCTCACCGAGCTGCGGCGGCTCGCGCCCGGCGTGGACGTGGACACCTACCACCCGGACGCCGACGGCGGGCGGGTCCGGTCACGGCTCGGGCTGTCCGACCGGCCGGTGGTGGTGTGCGTGTCGCGGCTGGTGCCCCGCAAGGGCCAGGACATGCTGATCCGCGCGCTGCCGGAGATCCGCCGCCGGGTGCCCGACGCCGCGCTGCTCGTGGTCGGCGGCGGTCCGTACCGCTCGACGCTGGAGAAGCTGGCCCGGCAGACCGGGCTGGAACGCGACGTGGTCTTCACCGGCTCGGTGCCCTCGGCCGAACTGCCCGCGCACTACGCGGCCGGCGACGTGTACGCGATGCCGTGCCGCACCCGCAACCGCGGGCTGGACGTCGAGGGCCTCGGCATCGTCTACCTGGAGGCGAGCGCGACCGGGCTGCCGGTGGTGGCCGGTGACTCCGGCGGCGCGCCGGACGCGGTCCGCGAGGGGGAGACCGGGTACGTGGTCGGCGGCCGGGACGTGGCCCGGCTCGCCGACCGGGTCGCCACGCTGCTCGCCGACCGGGATCTGGCCCGGCAGTTCGGCGCCGCCGGCCGCGCCTGGGTGGAGCGGGAGTGGCGCTGGGAGACGCAGGCACAGCGGATGGCCGCGCTGCTGGCCGGCTGACCGCGCCGGCCGGATCAGGAAGGCCGGGTCAGGGCGACGGCCGCGTCAAGAGGCCGCGTCGACGTGGGCGGGCACCCGGCCCAGGTGCGGCGCGGCCGGGCCGGGACGGCCGAAGTGCCAGCCCTGCCCGGCGTCGCAGCCGATCGCGCGCAGCCGGTCCGCCTGGTCCGCCGTCTCCACGCCCTCGGCGGTGACGGTGAGGTCAAGCGCGTGCGCCAGCGAGACGAGCGAGGCGAGGATCCGCTCGTCGGTGCCGCAGCCCGGCGCGCGCAGGCCGGTCACGAACTCGCCCGCCACCTTCAGCTCGTCGACCGGCAGATCCCGCAGGTACGCGAGATTGCAGTAGCCGGTGCCGAAGTCGTCGATGGCGACCCGGACCCCGAGGTCACCGAGCACCCGTAGCGCGCGCACCGGCTCGACCACAGTGCTCATCATGGTGCTCTCGGTGATCTCCAGTTGCAGCCGGTGCGGCGGCAGGCCGGTGCGCCCGAGCACACCGCGTACCTCGGTCACCAGGTCGGTGCGGTGCAACTGCCGGACGGCGAGATTGACGCTGACGAACGGCGCATCGCCGTCCGCGCCCGGCCAGGTGCCCGCCTCGCGGCACGCCTCGGCCAGCACCCAACTGCCGAGCCGGACGATCAGCCCGGTCTCCTCGGCCAGTGGGATGAAGCTGTCCGGCCGCAGCACACCCAGCTCCGGGTGACGCCAGCGCACCAGCGCCTCCATGCCGAGCACCCGCCCGTCGCGCAACGACGTCAGCGGCTGGTAGTCGAGGTAGAACTCGCCCCGGTCCAGCGCGGCGGGGATCGCCGCGGACAGCGCGTACCGGGCCAGCTCGCGGCGGTTGCGGTCGGCGTCGAACAGCGACCAGCGGGCCCCGCCGGCGGCCTTGGCCCAGTGCAGCGTGCTGTCGGCCGCGCGCATCAGGTCCATCGGCGAGGTGCCCGCGACCGGGCGCTCCACGATGCCGATGCTCGCGGACACGGTCAGCTCGTGACCGTCGACGAGCGCCGGTTCGCGTACCGCGGCAAGGGCCGCCTCGGCGACCTTCACCACGTCGTCGGTGCCGGCGGTGCGTTCGACCAGGATCACGAACTCGTCGCCGCCGAGCCGGGCGACCAGGTGTTCGCCGAGCGCCCGGTGCAGGCGCTGCGCCACCGTCACCAGCAGCGAGTCGCCGATCTGGTGGCCGAGGGAGTCGTTGACGACCTTGAACCGATCCAGGTCGAGGAAGCAGACACCGACCCGGTCGGCGCCCCGCCCCGGCGCGGTGATCGCGGCGGTCAGCCGTTCGGTGAACAGCGTGCGGTTCGGCAGGCCGGTGAGCGGGTCGTGAGTGGCCTGGTGCCGGAACCGGGCCTCGCTGTCGCGCAGCGCCCGCTCCGCCTGCGCCCGGGCCATCATGGCGGCGCGGCGGATGGACTCCTGCTCGTCCAGCGTGCGGTCGCGCAGCGCGCGGGCGTACCCGGTGGCGACGGTGGCGAGCAGCCGGGCCATCCGGTCCTCGACGTCGTCGACGACCAGGTCGAGGTCGCGCACCAGGCGTAGCTGGATCACCTCGACGGTGCGGCCAAGCCCTTCCGCGGAGGCGATGTGCGCCTGCACCAGCTCCGCGCCGACCTGCTGGCCGATCCGCAGGTCGAACGGCTCGGCGCGCAGCGCCTGCGCCAGCCGGTCGGTGAGCCGTTGCAGCATCTCCTCCAGCTGCGACTGGGTCATCGGCAGGTAGCTGGTGCCGGACACCGCCTTGGCCCAGGCCCGGGCGAACACCCCGGGCCTGCTGCGGGCCGCGTCGTCACCCACCGAGCCGCCCGACCCCGCCCATGAACACGGCCCGTTCGGCGTTCTCCGCCTGGTCGGGGGAGTCCGGCCGCCACTGCGGCACCCACACCACGCCCGGGTCGACCAGCTCGAAGCCGTCGAACAGCGCGGTCAGCTCGGCCCGGCTGCGGATCCAGAGCTGGCTGTCGGTACGCCGGTAGACCCGCTCCGCCTCCGCTCGTTCGCCGGTGCCGGCCCGGCCGTCCTCGCTGGCCTGGGAGAGCACCAGGTGGCTGCCGGGCGCCAGCGCCCCGCGCAGCGTCCGCAGGATCTCCTCGGGGCGGTCGGCGTCCGGGACGAAGTGCAGCACCGCCACGATCATCACGGCGACCGGCCGGGTGAAGTCCAGCAGCCGGGTGACCTCCGGGTGGGCCAGGATCGCCTCCGGGTTGCGCAGGTCCTCCTGGAGCACGGCGGCGTGCGCGTTGCCGGCCAGGATCTCCTGGCTGTGCGCCACCGCCACCGGGTCCACGTCGACGTAGACCACGCGCGACTCCCTGTCGATCCGCTGGGCGATCTCGTGCACGTTGCCGACGGTCGGGATGCCGGAGCCGATGTCGAGGAACTGGCGGATGCCGGCCTGGGCGAGGTACTGCACCGCCCGGCGCAGGAACGCGCGGTTGGCCTGCGCCATCAGCGGCGCCTCCGGCACCGCCTCCACCATCGCCCGGGCCGCCGCCCGGTCGGCGGCGAAGTTGTGCGAGCCGCCGAGGTAGTAGTCGTACATGCGGGCGACGCTGGGGCGCTCGATGTCGATCGTCTCGGGTGCCCAGTCCGGCCGCTGCATGTCCTGCCCCTCGGGTGTCGGCGACACGCGGTCGTCACCGCCGCGCGGATCACCCGGGTATTCTGCCCCTCCGCCGTCGCGCTGCAAAGACCGCCGTCACTGCGCGTCCGGCCGCTCACCGTCAGCGACCAGCCGGGGCCGGAAACGCCGAGAGGCCCGCGTCCGTGGCGGACGGGGCCTCTTCGGCGGTACGCGTCAGAACTTCGGCGCGTCCGGGGCCTCCAGCAGCCCCAGCCGCAGCGCCGTCATCAGCGCCTGCGCCCGGTTGGCGGCGCCCAGCTTCTCGTAGAGCTTGGAGATGTGGGTCTTGGCGGTCGACTCGCTGACGAACAGCTGCTTGGCGATGCCGGCCACGCTCATGCCGTCGGCGAGCAGCCGCAGCACCTGGCCCTCACGGGGGGACAGCTGCGGGCCGGACGGCGCCAGCCGGCGCTTCATCGCCTCGGCCAGGTCGGCGGCGGTGAACGCGCTGGGGGAGGAGGCGGCGTGCCGGGCGGCGGCCACCACCTCGTCGGCCGGGGCGGTCTTCGGCACGAACGCGCTCGCACCCGCCTCCAGGGCGCCGAAGAGCTGGTCGTCACCGGCGTACATGGTGAGCACGACGATGCCCATGGACGCGCTGGACTTGCGCAGGGCGCGGGTGGCCTCCAGGCCGCTGCCGTCGGGCAGGCGGAGGTCCATGATCACCACGTCGGGCTGGAGCGCGCCGGCCTGGCGCACGCCCTCCGCCGCGGTGGCCGCCTCGCCCACGACCTCGAACTGGCGGTCGCGCTCGAACGCGTGACGCAGCCCCTTGCGGATGAGGTCGTGGTCGTCGACCAGGAGAACCTTGGTACGGGTGGCCGGTGTCGGACTGCTGGTCATCCTCGGGTTACTCCCCTTCTGCTGCTGCGGCGCTGCCGCGCACCTTATCGCGCCGGGGCGACGAACCGAGCACCACCGCCACAGTCGTCCCACTCGGCTGTCGCGGCCTGATCTCCAACCGGCCTCGGATACGTTCCGCCCTCTCGGCCATGATCGCAAGGCCATAGTGCCCGTCCGGGCGCTGGTCACCGATGCCGTGACCGTCATCCGACACTTCGATTCGGGTGTACGGGGGATCCACCTCGCACGTGACCCACAGGTTCGACGCGCCGGCGTGCTTGCGCGCGTTCGTCACCGCCTCCTGCGCGATGCGCAGCAACTCGGCCTCGGTGGCGGCCGGCAGCCGGGCGGTGGACTCGTCCAGCGACAGGTGCACCCGCAGGCCACCGGACGCGCCGACGGTGCGGGCGTACTCGGCGATGGCGGCGGCCAGGCCACCGTGCCGGTCCACCTCGCTGCGCAGCTCGAACAGGCTCAGCCGCAGCTCGGTGATCACCCGGGTGACCTCCTGGCGCAGCGTCCGCAGCGAGTCGGCGGTCTCGTCCGCGTCCTCGTGCACGGTGGCGAGCGCGTTGTCGATGCCGTACCCGACCATGACCAGTTCCTGAGCGACCCCGTCGTGGATCTCCCGGGCCAGCCGCTGCCGCTCCTCGTTCGTCGCCAGCGAGCGCACCTCGTCGAAGAGCAGCGCCGCCTCCAGCCGCAGCGCCGCCGGGCCGGTCAGCGCCGTCACCCGGGACACCACCGGCGGCGGGTACGCGGCGGCGGTGTCCGCCTCGATCACCACCAATCCGACCGTGCGTACGCCCGCCACCAGCGGGACGATCAGCGCGGAGACCTCACCGGAGTGCCGGGACCGGGCCTGCGAGCGGGCCGAGACGGTCGGCTGCTGGGTGGCCCAGGCGTCGGCGATGGCCGAGTCGGCGTCGAGCGTGGTCTCCCAGTCGACCCGGTCCGCGCCGATCTGCGCGAGCACCACGAGCCGGCCGCCGCCGCTGGCGGACAGCACCGCGCCCCGGTCGGTCTTGGCGACCACCCGCAGCTCCTCCAGCAGGTGCTCGGAGATGCCGCCCGGGTCGAGGGTGGCGCCGGGCAGCTGCCGGGCGACCGTACGGAGCTGGGTGAGCAGGCGGGTCGCCTCGGCGTACGGCTGGGGTTTGCCCTCGCCGCGCACCCGCATGACGCGCTGGAGCGTGCCGGCGGTGTAGAGGCCGAGCCCGGCGAGGATCAGCCACTGCGCGCAGACCGCGAGGTAGCCGACCTGGCCGAGCTGCGGCCCGCCGTCGACCTGGGTGAACGCGGCGCTGGCCAGCAGCGTCGCCGCCGCCACCGCGAGCAGCGCGGCGCCTTCGCGGAACCGGCGGCTCAGCGCGGTCACGGTGACCGGCACGGCGAGGTACGGCAGCACCGCCGAGGCCCCCACCCCGCCGGTCACGCCGGACAGGTGGGTGTCGGCGGCGACCTGGCTGGCGGCCAGCCCGAGCACCAGCACCTCGGCGAAGCGGCTGATCGGGGCGAGCAGCCGGTGTTGGGGGGCGAGCACGGCGGGCAGGCCGGCGACGGCCAGCAGCGCGATCCACCAGAGCTGGGTGGCGTCGCGGGTGGCGAACAGGGTCAGGGTGGCGACCAGCGCGAGGAGGACCGCGCGAGCCGCCGCCGCGAGGGGCTGCGTCGACGGCTGGCGGGATGTGGAGGCGGGCACGTGACGGATGGTAGTCAGCCCCGGTAGATCTCGGCGATCTCCGAGGCGTACGTCTTGTGCACGACCTGACGCTTGACCTTCAGCGACGGGGTCAGCTCGCCGGTGGTCTCGGTGAAGTCCTGCGGCAGGATCCGGAACACCTTGATCGCCTCGGCCTTGGAGACCGCCTGGTTGGCCTGGTCGACCGCGGACTGCACCTCGGCGCGCAGCGCCGCGTCGTCGCGCAGCTCGGCCATGCTCGTGGTCTCCGGGCGCCCCTGCCCGGCCAGCCACTTCGGCAGCGCCTCCTCGTCGATGGTGACCAGCGCGGCGATGAACGGCTGCCGGTCGCCGACCACCACGCACTGGCTGATCAGCGGGTGCGCCCGTACCTGGTCCTCCAGCACCGCCGGGGCGACGTTCTTGCCGCCGGCGGTCACGATGATCTCCTTCTTGCGGCCGGTGATGCTCAGGTAGCCGTCGTCGTCCAGGTGCCCGAGGTCGCCGGTGCGGAACCAGCCGTCGGTGGTGATCGCCTCGGCGGTGGCCGCGTCGTTGTGCCAGTAGCCCTGGAAGACGATGTCGCCGGCGATCAGGACCTCGCCGTCGTCGTCGATCCGGATGGTCACGCCGGGCAGCGGGCGGCCGACGGTGCCGATCCGGGTGCCGGTGGGCAGGTTTGCGGCGGCGGCCGGCGAGGTCTCGGTGAGGCCGTACCCCTCGCAGATGGTCACCCCGACGCCGCGGAAGAAGTGCCCGAGCCGCGCGCCCAGCGGCGCGCCGCCGGAGATGGCGTCGCGGCACCGGCCGCCCATCGCCGCCCGCAGCTTGCGGTAGACCAGCTTGTCGAAGAGGGCGTGCTGCGCGCGCAGGCCCAGCCCGGGACCGCCGGGCAGCTCCTGCGCCTCGCTCCACGCGATGGCGACCTTCTCCGCGCGGTCGAAGATCTTGCCCTTGCCCTCGGCCTCGGCCTTCTGCCGCGCACCGTTGTAGACCTTCTCGAAGACCCGGGGTACGGAGAGCACGAACGTCGGCTTGAAGTCCTGCAGCTCGGCGACCAGGTTCTTGGTGTCCGCGCAGTGCGCCATGGTGGCCCGGGCGTGCACCACGCCGACCTGGATGAGCCGGGCGAAGGCGTGCGCCAGCGGCAGGAACAGCAGGGTGGAGGCGCCCTGGCGGAACAGGTTCGGCAGCACCGGCACCGCGTTGGCGATGTCGGAGTAGATGTTGCGGTGGGTCAGCACGCAGCCCTTGGGCCGTCCGGTGGTGCCGCTGGTGTAGATGATCGTGGCGACGTCGTCGGCCTTGAGCAGCGAGCGGCGGGTCTCCACCTCGGCCCGGTCCACCGACGCGCCGGCGGCGACCAGGTCGCCGACCGCGCCCAGGTCGATCTGCCAGACCTCGCGCAGCTCGGGCAGGCGGTCCCGGACGCCGGCGACCATGGTGGCGTGCGCGGTGCTCTCCACCACCACGGCGACGGCGCCGGAGTCGCCGAGGATCCAGGCGGCCTGCTCGGCGCTGGACGTCTCGTAGATCGGCACGGTGACCGCGCCGGCCGCCCAGATCGCGTAGTCGAACAGGGTCCACTCGTAGCGGGTGCGGCTCATCAGGCCGACCCGGTCGCCGGGGGAGATGCCGGCGGCGATCAGGCCCTGCGCCACCGCCACGACCTCGTCGCGGAACTGGCGGCAGGTGACATCCTCACGCGCGTCCGTCCCCGCGGCGGGGCGGACGAACTGCACGGTGTCCGGGGCGACCTCGGCGTTTTCCCAGACCGGGTCGGTCAGGTTGGCCGCGTCGCCGACGGTGACGATCGGCGGGACGGAGAACTCGCGCACCTGCACTCCCTCGTGCTCTACCGGCGGGGGCCGGCCTGGTCGGCTCTGTCGAAACCTACCCGCACACCCCGGTGGGTCTGCCAGGGAGGTTGCCCGCCCGGCTGGTGGGACGCCGTCCGCCGGGGTGGAGCGGGACCGGCCGGGCGGCGGCCGGGTAGCCTCCCCCCATGGCGGACTCCTCCACCCAGTCGATCATCATCGGCGCGTCACCGGACCGGGTGGCGGCCGTCATCTGCGACTTCCCGAGTTATCCCGAGTGGGCCGAGGCGGTACGCCGGGCCGAGGTGATCGAGGAGTACGAGGACGGCTACGCCAGCCAGGTCCGGTTCACGCTCGACGCGGGCGTGATGGCCGACGAGTACGTGCTGGCCTACGAATACGCCGAGGACATCTCCCGGATCGAGTGGCACCTGGTCGCACCGTCGAAGATGCAGCGCTCCCAGCGCGGGTCGTACGACCTGGTGGGCAACTCGGACGGGACGACCACGGTGACGTACACCCTTGAGGTGGAGCTGTCCGTGGCGATGCTCGGCATGTTCCGCCGCAAGGCCGAGAAAATGATCATGGACGCGGCGTTGAAGCAGCTCAAGCGCCGGGTAGAAGCACCCGGTGCGGCGCAATGATCCGACCGTCGTCCCGGTAGTCACGCTGGAGGAGCCGAACCATGGGCACCACTGATCCGGGTTCGGCCCGGGAAGAGGCCGAGCGCCTCGTCGCCACCCTGCTCGCCGGCGCGAAGATGGCCGCCGCCGCACCCGGCTCGGGTGCCTGGGGTCCGCTCGGTGGGATCCTCTCCGGTGTCCTCGGTCACACCCCGCCCGGCGCCGGCCCCGCTCCGGAGACATCCGAGCCCGCCGGTTTCGCCACCGGCTCGCCAGAATGCTGTGTCTGCCCCGTCTGTCGCGGTATCGCCGCGTTGCGCGACCCGAGTCCGGAATTCGCCGAGCGGCTCGCCACCGGCGCCGGGGACCTGGCGGCCGGGGTGGCGAGCCTGCTGCGCGCGTTCACCCCCGCCGAGCCGGCGCGGACCGCCGGCGACGGCACCGCCGCGCCGGACGGATCCGGGGACCACGTGTGGCGCGAGGCGACCCGTACCGGGCATGATTCTCAGCCGGCACCCGAGCAGGACGTGTGGTCCGCCGCCACCCGGGGGGAGGGCGCGGCCGATTCGGGTGCCACCGCCGACGCCGCCGGGCCGCCGGAGCCGGACACGAGCCGGTCACCGGCCGGCCGTCCCGTGGTGCCCGCCTCGCGGGCGTCCGGAGAGGTGGGCGCGGACGCACCAGGCGACGGGGCCTGACCACCGGACATCCCGGGACCGTACGGCCGGTTCGGCCGGTCTCCGGGCAGCACAGCAGAGGGGAGTGGCAGCGGTGACGCTGACCATCGGAGTCGACGTCGGTGGCACGAAGGTGGCCGGCGGTGTCGTGGACGACGCCGGCACGGTACTCGTGCAGACGCGACGGGACACCCCCGCCGACGACGTGGCCAAGACCCGCGACGTCATCATCGAGGTGGTCACCGAACTGGCCGCCGGTCACGCCGTGGAGGCGGTCGGCATCGGCGCCGCCGGCTGGATCGACGCCTCCCGCTCCACCGTGCTGTTCGCCCCGAACCTGGCCTGGCGGGACGAGCCGCTGCGCACGTACGTCGGCGACGCCACCGGCCTGCCGGTGATCGTGGAGAACGACGGGAACGTGGCCGCCTGGGCGGAGTTCCGCTACGGCGCGGCCCGCGACGCCGACGACTCGATGGTCATGTTCACCATCGGCACCGGCGTCGGCGGCGGCATCGTGCTCGGCGGTGGCCTGGTCCGCGGCGCCAACGGCATCGCCGCCGAACTGGGCCACATGCTCACCGTGCCGGACGGCCACCAGTGCGGCTGCGGCCGGCTGGGCTGCATCGAGCAGTACGCCAGCGGCAGCGCCCTGGTCCGCTTCGCCCGCGCCGCCGCCCGGCAGGAGCCGCACCGCGCGGCCGCGTTGCTGGAGCTGGCCGGGGGCGAGGCCGAGACGATCACCGGCCCGATGGTGACCGCCGCCGCGAAGGGCGGCGACCCGGTCTCCACCGAGGCGTTCGCCCAGGTCGGCCGCTGGCTCGGCACCAGCCTCGCCGACATGGCGCAGATCCTCGACCCGCAGGTGCTGGTGGTGGGCGGCGGCGTGATCGACGCCGGTGACCTGCTGCTCGGCCCGACCCGGCGGTCCTTCGCCGACGCGCTGGCCCAGCGCAGCCGCCTGCCCGTCGCCGAGGTGCGCCCGGCCGAGCTGGGCAACACCGCCGGCGTGATCGGCGCCGCCGACCTGGCCCGGCGGATCTGACATGACTGACGCGGGTGTGCCGCTGCGGGTCTTGTCGTACAACATCCACAGCCAGCGCGACGACACCGCCGCGCTGGCCGAGGTGGTCCGGACGGCAGCCCCGGACGTGGTGATCGTCCAGGAGGGACCGCGCCGGTTCCGGTGGCGGCAGAAGACCGCCGCGCTGGCCGAGTCGTTCGGCATGGTGGTGGCGGCCGGCGGCCTGCCGTCGCTGGGCAACGTGCTGCTGACCAGCCTGCGGCTGCGGGTCGTCGACACCGACTGCCAGCGGTACCCGCTGACGCCGGGACGGCACATGCGCGGCGCCGCGTACGCGCACTGCCGGGTCGGCGGCGTCGACGTGCTGCTGGCCGGCTCGCACCTGTCCACCGACCCGGCCGAGCGGCCGGCCCAGGCGGCGGCGTTCAAGCGTGAGCTGGACGCGTCCACGCTGCCCGTGGTGGCCGGCGCCGACGTCAACGAGGGCCCGGACGGGCCGGCCTGGCAGACGCTCGCCGAGGGGCTGACCGACACGGCGCTCGCCGCCGACCGGGCCGACCGGCACACGTTCTCCTGCGCCGACCCGCGCCGCCGCATCGACGCGCTCTTCGTCGATCCCCGGATCACCGTGGTCGACTACGACGTGGTGGACACCCCGGCGGCCCGCCGGGCCAGCGACCACTTCCCGGTCCTGGTCGACCTGCTGCTGCCTACCGCCTGACCGGCACGGACCGCCGGGTCGCACCGTGCCCGGCGGTCCGCCCGCGCTTGCGCAGCGGCCGGACCGCCGGGGCCGTGACGCACGGTCAGGTGTCCGGCGGCCGGCCGGACCACCGCTTCGCCGCCTTTGCTCTGCCGCCATATGCGCATCAGTGACCCGCCGTGACCGGCGGGCCGTGTCCCGGCCGGACGGCCGCGAGACATCGGCGCAGCTCCCGGCGGTGCTGCGTCCGTGGCTGCAGAGCAAAGGGCGAAAGAGGGTACGCCTCCCGCGCCGCCGGTCCACTCACACTCGGTGACCGGCTCTGCGGTGACGCTGAGTCAGGGGAGCCGGGCGGGCGCCGGCTGCCGGATCCGGTGGCTGGACAACGGCGGGCATTCTCGGCAGGATTTCGCTCCGACCCGGCACGCGTGCCGCACAAAGGAGAATTCCCGGTGTCCTCCTCCACCGACCTCGGCCGCCCCGATCCGGACCGGACGGACGTCCCGGTCCGCGACGACCGCCCGGTCTCCGACCGGGGTGACACGGTCTGCGTCATCGGCGCCGGCGCCAGCGGCCTGACCGCCGTGAAGAACCTCCGCGAGGCCGGCTTCGGCGTCGACTGCTACGAGCGGGAGACGGGCGTCGGCGGCGCCTGGAACTGGCGGCACGACCGCAGCCCGGTGTACGGCAGCACGCACCTGATCTCGTCCCGGCCGTTCACCCAGTTCCCCGACTTCCCGATGCCCGACGACTGGCCGGACTACCCGCACCACAGCCAGTTGCTGTCCTACTTCGAGCGGTACGCCGACCACTTCGACCTGCGCCAGCACGTCTGGTTCGGCACCGAGGTGGTCCGCGTCGAGCCGGTCGAGGGGGACCGCTGGGACGTGACCACGCGCAGCACCGGCGGCTACGGCCCCGAGCGCACCTCCCGGTACGCCGCGGTGGTGCTCGCCAACGGCCACAACTGGTCGCCGAAGCTGCCCCGCTACGAGGGGCTGGAGGAGTTCCGCGGCGAGGTCATGCACGCCTCGTCCTACAAGGACCCGGCGCAGTTGCGCGGCAAGCGGGTGCTCGTGGTCGGCGCCGGGAACACCGGCTGCGACATCGCGGTCGAGGCGGCCCAGCAGGCGTCGCACTGCTGGCACTCCACCCGCCGCGGCTACTGGTACGCCCCGAAGTACGTCCTCGGCCGCCCCGCCGACCAGGTCAACGACACGCTGCTGGCGCTGCGGGTGCCGCTGCGCGTACGGCAGTGGCTCTACCACTGGACGCTGCGGCTGACCGTCGGCGACCTGACCCGGTTCGGCATGCCGAAGCCGGACCACCGGGTCTACGAGACGCACCCGATCGCCAACAGCCAGCTCGTCTACTACGTCGGCCACGGCGAGATCACCCCGGTGCCGGACGTGGCCCGCTTCGACGACCGCGCGGTGGAGCTGACCGACGGCCGCCGGATCGACCCGGAACTGGTCGTCTTCGCCACCGGCTACCTGCCGCGCTTCGAGTTCCTCAAGGGCCGGGTGCTCGGCGACGAGGACGGATCCGGGCGGCCCCGGCTGTGGCTCAACGCGTTCACCGCCGGTCATCCCACGCTCGCCGTGGTCGGCCTGGTGCAGCCGGACTCCGGCATCTTCCCGATCTCGCACTGGCAGAGCGTGCTGTTCGCCCGGCTGCTCACGCTGCGCGCCACCCGGCCGGAGCGGGCCGCCGCGTTCGACCGCAGGGTCCGGGAAGGGCTGGGGGAGCGGTACTCGGCGAAGGTCAAGGACAGCACCCGGCACTGGTTCGAGGTCGGGCACGCCGACTACCTGCGCGCGCTCCAGCGGGCGCTGCACGAGCTGGAGGAGGGTAAATGACGGCGGCCGAGCGGGTGCGGGTGGTCCGGTCCTGGGAGTGGGCCCGGCCGGAACGGCCCGCCCGCCGGGAGGTGCTCGCCGCCCTGCCGGAGCGGGAGGAGGCGAAGCCGCCGCTGCTGTTCGTGCCCGGGTTCGGGCACGGCGCGTGGGCCTTCGCCGAGCACTGGCTGGGGCACGCCGCCGGTCGCGGCTTCCCGGCGTACGCGCTGAGCCTGCGCGGGCACGGCGGCAGCGAGCCGGCGCCGGAGGCGACGCTGCGGTCGTACACCCATGACGTGACTCAGGTGGCGGCGAGCCTGCCGCGGCAGGCGGTGCTGGTGGGGCACGGCGCCGGCGCCCGGGTCGTGGCGCACGCGCTGGCCCGCTACCCGGCGCGGGCCGCGGTGCTGGTGGCGCCGGTGCTCGGCGGCTGGGCGACGTTCGGCACGGCGTTGCGGCGCAACCCGGCCGGCACGGTGCCGGCGGTCTTCGGTGCCGGGCTGCGGCTCAACCGGCGGCAGTTGTTCAGCCGGGAACTGCCGGACGCCGACGCGCGGCGGCACCTGGCCCGGCTGGGCCGGGCCGGGCGGCGGGCGCAGTGGCAGCTGCTGACCGGCCGGTCCCCGGAGCCGGCGGTGGGCCGCCCGCCGGTGCTGGTGCTCGGCAGCCCGGACGACCGGGTGCTGCCGGCGACGGCGTTGACCAGGGCCGCCCGGCGGTACGCCTCGGCGCCGCTGCTGTTCCCCGGCATGGGACACGACCTGATGCTCGACGCCCGCTGGCGGGAGCCGATCGACGCGATCCTGGACTGGCTGGACAAGGACCCGGCGCCCGCCCAGGGGTGAGCGCCGGGGCTCCGGTCACCTGGCGGCGGGGCGGCGGCCGACGAGCGTCCCGCTCTCCTCCAGCGCGCTGAGGTAGGACGCCGCCCAGGCGTGGATGTCGTTGTGGGCCAGGTGGTCGCGCATCGCGCGCATCCGGGCCTCGACGTCCTCCGGGCCGGCGCGCAGCGCGGCCAGCAGCCCCTGCTTGAGGCCGTCGAGGTCGTGCGGGTTGACCAGGTACGCCTGCTCCAGTTCGGAGGCGGCGCCGGCGAACTCGCTCAGCAGCAGCGCGCCGGTGCCGTCGACCCGGGCCGCCACGTACTCCTTGGCGACCAGGTTCATGCCGTCGCGCAGCGGCGTCACCGCCATCACGTCCGCGACCCGGTAGAGCGCCACCAGTTCGGCGCGGTCGAACGGCTGGGTGAGGTAGTGGATCGCCGGCTCGCCGACCCGGCCGAACTCGCCGTTGATCCGGCCGACCTGGTGCTCCACCCGGTCGCGCAGGATCTGGTACTGCGCCACCCGGTCGCGGCTGGGCACCGCCACCTGGACCAGCACCGTGTCCCGGACCTTGATGTCGCCGTTGGCGAGCAGCTCCCGGTACGCCTTGAGGCGTTGCTCGATGCCCTTCGTGTAGTCCATCCGGTCGACGCTGAGGATCACGTGCTCGGGCCGGCCGAGATCCTGCCGCAGCCGGCGGGCCCGCTCGGCGACCTCGGGGCGGGCGGCGAGCGCGGACACCTCGGCGGTGTCGATGGCGACCGGGAAGGCGCCGATGCGCACCACCCGGCCGTCGACGCCGATCCGCCGGTCGGTGGCGGGCAGGCCGAGCACCTTGGCGGCGAGCTGGGCGAAGTTGTGCGCGGCCTGGGCGCGCTGGAAGCCGACCAGGTCGGCGCCGAGCATGCCACGCAGCAGCTCGGCCCGGCGGGGCAGCTGCATGAACAGTTCCGGCGGCGGGAACGGCACGTGCAGGAAGAACCCGATCCGCAGGTCGGGGCGCAGCTCGCGGAGCAGGCCCGGCACCAGCTGGAGGTGGTAGTCCTGCACCCAGACCAGGCCGCCCGGCTCGGCCACCTGGGCCGCGGCCTCGGCGAACCGCTGGTTGACCCGCTGGTACGCCTCCCACCAGCGGCGGTGGTACTCCGGCTGCTCGACGGCGTCGTGGTAGAGCGGCCAGAGGGTGGCGTTGGCGAAGCCCTCGTAGTGGTCGCGGAAGTCCTCGGCGCTCAGTGGCACGGTGTGCATGCGCACGCCGTCCACATCCGGCAGCTCGGGCGCGGGACCGGTGCCGCCGGCCCAGCCCACCCAGGTGGCGGGTGTCTGCCGCAGCAGCGGGTGCAGGGCGCTCACCAGGCCGCCGGGGCTGCGGCGCCACTCGAAGGCGCCGTCGGGCGCCACGCTGTCGTCGATGGGGAGGCGGTTGGCCACCACCACGAGGGGGCTCTGTCGCATCTCGGGCAATCCGCTCAGCAGGGGACCGGCGACCCGGAAGGAGACGCAAGCCGGACAGCCGGTGCGGGACGTGACGTTCAGCCTATTCCTACTGACTGTAAGTTACACGCTTGTTACGCCCCGGCCCAGGGTGGGCGGCGTCCCGGCATCCGGGCAGCGCCCGGCGGTGGTGTCAGACGACCGCGCCGTCGTCCGGGTCGTGGTCGTCCCGGTCGCCCGGACGCAGCCGCCAGATCAGCATCACGAAGCCGGCCAGGATGCCGGTGAAGCCGAGCAGCGTGACCACCGACGGGTCGACCAGCGACACCACGGTGGGGGACAGGAACAGCAGGAATCCGAGCACGATGCAGGCCACGCCGAGCACCGCGTACTTGGAGAAGCGGGGCAGCGGTGGCGGCGGGGGCGGGGTGTAGTGATCCTCGTCCGACGCCTCGTCGGGCAGGTTCGCGCCGAACGTGTCCAGGCCGTCGAGCAGCGAGGGCTCGTCGTGGCGGTCCCGGCTGAGCGAGACGCCGGAGACGTCGGCGGCGTACGGCAGCCGGCGCACGTCGGTGGCGGTGGGCCCGGCGGGCTCCTCGGCCCGGCCGCCCGCTGCGGTGCCCGGCGCGGGCGGATCGTCCACGTCCTCGGCGGCGGGCCAGGGGTGGCTGCCGGCGCTCGGCGCGGTGTGGAAACCGGCGACGATCTTCGCCCACTCGGCCTCGATGTCCGGCTCGTCGGCGCGCGGCGGGTCGCCCGCGCCCTCGTCGGCGAGCTGGGTCAGGTAGTCGCGGGCGGTGGTCAGGTGCGACCTGTCGACGTAGAGCCGGTCGACCGGGCGGGCCGGGACGGTGGTGGTGCGGGTCACCGGGTTCAGGTCGGCCGAGGGCTGGAGGTAGGCCGCGATGCCACCGGCGGCGAGCACGTCGAGCAGGTGCTCGCCGACGCGTGGATCGACGTCGCCCGCGACCGCGTACTCGGCCGCGTCGAGCCCGTTGTCCCGTCGTCCCCGACGGGGACCGCCCCCTGACACCGGACACCCCCTTCGCCGATCCCTGCCCGTGCCCTGAATCGTGACACGTCGGCACCCGGTTCCGGGAGTGCGTTGTGGCGTGCCGCTCGTCGTTCGTACCCTCTTCCCGGACTCCCGTGGGCGCCGCCGGCACCTGCGGGGCCACGCGGCGACCCGTCCGCCGCCACCGACACGGGAAGGACGCCGGTGCTGTACTGGCTGCTGAAGTACGTCGTTCTCGGCCCGCTGCTGAGGCTGATCTTCCGTCCGCAGGTGGAAGGGCTGGAGCACGTTCCGGCCACCGGCCCGGTGATCCTGGCCAGCAACCACCTCTCCTTCTCGGATTCGATCTTCACACCGCTGATCGTCAAGCGAAAAGTCACCTTCATCGCGAAAGCCGAATACTTCACCGGTAAGGGACTCAAGGGCCGGCTCACCAAGATGTTCTTCGTCGGCTCCGGCACCATCCCGGTCGACCGCTCCGGCGGGCGGGCCGCCCGCGCCGCCCTCGACACCCAGCTCTCCGTGCTGCGCGCCGGTGGCATCGCCGGGATCTACCCGGAGGGCACCCGCTCGCCGGACGGCCGGCTCTACCGGGGCAAGACCGGCGTGGCGCGGCTGGCGCTGGAGAGCGGCGCCCCGGTGGTGCCGATGGCCATGCTCAACTCCGACGCCATCCAGCCCACCGGCCAGATCATCCCGAACCTGGGCCGGGTGCGGATCCGCTTCGGGCCGCCGCTGGACTTCTCCCGCTACGCCGGGATGGCCGGCGACCGGTTCGTCGAGCGGGCGGTCACCGACGAGATCATGTACGAGCTGATGGAGCTGTCCGGCCGCGAGTACGTCGACACGTACGCGCAGAAGGCCAAGAGCGCCGCGGGACGGCAGCCGGTCCCGGCCTGACCCTCAGCCCGCCCCGGCGATCCGGAGCAACCCGCCGGCGGCGTGCCGGCCGGCGAACGCGCGTACCCGGTCCAGGGTCGCCGCCGCGGCCGGCGGATCCGCCTCGGTGAGCGGCCCGACCGCCAGCGCGGACGCGATCATCTGGTCGGTGACGTCGGTCATCTCCGCGTACCCCTCGGCCGCGGTGGTGAGCAGCCGGCCCGCCCGCGCGGCGTCGCCGTCGCCCCGGGCCAGCGCCGCCTCGGCCGACCGCCCGGCGGCCCGCGCCCAGCGGGTGGTGCGCGGCGAGCGCGCCAGCAGGTCGCGCACCAGCACCGCGGCGTCGCCGCCGAGCAGCGCGGCGACGTGGCCGACCGCCGGCACCCACTCGGCGAACGGGATCATCCGGGTCTGCCGCCAGTCCTCGTCCAGCTCGGACAGCAGCGCCACCGCCTCGTCCCGGCGGCCCTGCACCGCGCGGCAGAGCGCGGCGTGCGCCAGCGTGGAGCGCAGTACGCGCTGGAAGCCGCTGCGGCGGGCCGCCACGAGCGCCTGGTCGACCAGGTCCTCGCCGGTGCCCGGGCCGGCCGGGTCGTCGCCGAGCGCCCGGATCCAGCCGGACACGGCCACGATGTGCAGGTCCCACTCGTCGGTCGGGCGCCGCGTCGACCCCTCGGCCATCCGCAGCGCCGACGTCCAGTCCCCGCTGTAGTACGACCGGGCCCACTGGTCGCTGAAGCTCACCGTCAGGGCGTGCTCGCCGGCCAGGTCCAGGGAGCGCTGCTCGTCGACCAGCCGCGCCGAGCCGGCCAGGTCACCCTCCTCCTGCAGCACCCAGGCCAGGTTGTGCACCGCGCGGCGGCGGCTGGTCAGCCGCTCCACCCGGCACTCCTCGGTCACCTCGGCCAGTTCGGCGTACGCCTCCTCGGCACCGGCCTGGTAGCGGACCACGGCGAGCGTGATGCGCGCGTTCGCCCGGGCCTCGCGCAGCCCCAGCCGCTCGGCCAGCTCGGCGGCGGTACGCGCGGCCGCGCACGCCGGCTCCGTCTCCGCGTCGAGCATGTGCGCCCGGGCCAGCTCCAGCAGCACGCCCACCTTGTCCTCGCTGTCCGGCAGCGTGGCGTGCAGCCCGATCGCCCGGTCCAGGCAGCGCATCAGCTCCGAACGGTCGGCCCGCGCGAAGGCCGCCGTGGCCAGCAGCCGCCACGCCTTCGCCGCGCCGGGCCGGTCACCGGCGCCGGTCAGCCGGTCGGCCAGCGTGGTGAGCAGCGCCGTCCCGCCACCGTCGAGGAAGCCGTCGCGGTCCCGGTAGAACGCCAGCTCGGCCCGGAACAGTTCGAGTGCCGGGTCCGGGCCGCACTCCACGCTCAACGCGCGGTCCACGAGCGTGGCAGCGGTCTCCAGCGCGTGCAGGTCGTACGCCCGGCGGGCCGCCCGGTGCAGCGCGGACCGGGTCGCGGCGGCGTGCGGGGCCTGGTCCAACCCGACGGTACGGGCGATCTCGTGCGCCGCCCACCTGTGGTTGGCGAGCACCTCGGCCAGGTCGTGCTGGCGGCCGTCGGCGAGCTGCTCCAGCCAGTCGGCGGTGCGCTGGTGCCGGGCGACCCGCTCGGCGCGGGGCAGCCGCTGATAGCAGACGTCCCGGACCAGCACGTGCCGGAACCGGTACTCCGCCTGGCCGGGCATGGTCGAGACGGGCAGCTCGTAGACGAGGTCACGTCGCTGGAGGTGGTGCAGCGCGCGCTCGACCCACTCCACCGGGCGGCCGAGCGCCAGCGCGACCGGCGCGGCCCAGAACTGCACGCCGACCACCGAGGCGGACTGGAGCACCGCGCGGTCGGCCGGGTCGAGCAGGTCCAGCCGGTTGGCGATGACCGCCTGCACGGTACGCGGCATCCCGGCCCCGCCGGCCGGGTCGACGAGCGCCAGCCCGGCCGCCCGCTCGGCCAGCCCGCCGTCGAGCAGCATCCGCGCGTACTCCTGGGCGTAGAGCGGGTTGCCGTCGGCGAACTCGATCAGCGGCGCGCGCGCCTCCTGCGGCAGCGTGGCCTGACCGAGCAGCAGCGAGTAGAGCGTGTCGATGTCGCCGTCGTGCATCGGCGGCACCGAGATGGACATCGCCCCGCTGATCGTGCCGGTCCAGGCCGGGTGCCGTTCGCGCAGCTCCGGCCGGGCGGTCGCGACGACGAGCAGCGGCACGTTGCGGGCCGCCGCGCCGAGCTGCTCGACGAAGGACAGCATCGCCTCGTCGGCCCAGTGCATGTCCTCGAAGACGAGCACCGTGGGACCGGTCGCGGCCAGGGTGAGCAGGAACCGCCGCCACGCCGCCTCGGTCTCGGCCGAGGTGAGCCGTTCCCCGGAGACGCCGACGAGCGGGCCCAGCGCCTCGGCCAGCCGTACCGCGTGCGGGTCGGCGAGACGGCCCAGCTGCTCGCGCAGCCGGTCCCGGCTGGCGGCCGGGTCGTCGGCTCCGGTCAGCCCGGCCCAGCTCCGGACGATGTCGGCGAGCGCCGCGTAGGTGACGTTCTCGCCGAACGGCGGGCACTGGCCGGTCAGCCAGGTGACCCGGGTGCCGGGCAGGCTGGCGGCGTGCCGGGCCAGCTCGCGCAGCAGCCGGCTCTTGCCCACCCCGGCCGGGCCGAAGACGGTGAGCAGCTGCGAGGTGCGCTCGGTGAGCGTGCGGTGCAGCGCGCTGACGAGCAGGCCCCGCTCGTGGTCCCGGTCGACCATCGGGGTCAGCTCGGCGGTCTGCCCGTCGCGCCGGGGCCGTGCCCGCACGGCCAGCCAGATCCGGCTCACCGCGGACCGGCCGCGCAACGTGACCGGCGGCTGGTCGTCGTACTCCATCTCGCGCCGGGTGGCCGCCCAGGTGCTCTCGTCGACCACCACGCCGCCGACCGGGGCGAGCCCCTGCAACCGGCTGGCGGTGTTCACCACGTCGCCGGTGACGAACGCCTGGCCGCCGTCGCGTGCCGCGGCCAGGTCGACCAGGGCCTCGCCGGTGGCGATGCCGACCCGGAACCCGAGCGGCGGATGCGGGCCGGCCGGCTGCCGGGCCAGGCTGCGTTGCAGCTCCAGCCCGGCGCGTACGCAGCGCAGCGCGTCGTTGTCGGTGGCGACCGGTGCGCCGAACAGCGCCATGACCGCGTCGCCGATGTACTTCTCCACCACGCCGCCGTACTGGTGCACCAGCCGGCGCACCGTGGCGAAGTAGACCTGTTGCAGGCTGCGGGCCTGCTCCGGGTCGGCCCGCTCGGCGTATGTCGTGAAGTCGACGATGTCGATGAAGAGCACGCTCACCTGGCGGCGGTCCTCCTGCACCGTGACCGCGTGGTCGCGCAGCGGCTGACCGCAGTTGGTGCAGAAGTTGGCGCCGCTGTCGTTGGCGTGGCCGCAGCCTGGGCAGGCAGCCGCCAGCGGGCGACCGCACCCACCGCAGAAACGGTCGTCCGGCCCGGCGGTCCGGGCGCAGTGTCCACAGGTGAGGTCGATGTCCGGCTCCGTACGCGTGAGGTCCCCAGTGTCCCGCGCGGCCGTGCAGTCGGGTACCCGACGGGTCGGCGGGACGTCACGGCTGTTCGGCCGGGTCTAGTCTCCCCTAGCAGGAAGTCCCGTCGACAGGGAGTTTGCCGTGCACGTCCGGCTGTCCGCCTCATGGACCGATCCACGGGGGACGGTGTGGGCCGTCGGCGACACGGTCGACGTGGACGCCGTAACCCTCGCCGAACTGGAGGAAAAAGGCATGGTGGAGCAGCCCGCGGGTAGCGGATCGACCGAGACCACGACCACCACGACGACCCCGCCGAAGAAGACCGACCCGTCGAAGATCGGCCCGGGCCCGAGCTCGCCCCCGGCCGACACCAAGGACGACTGACCGGCGTACGACGAACGCGGCGGGGGCCGGCGGGACGACCGCCGGCCCCCGCCGTCGTCGTGTCAGCGGTCGTTCATGCCGGCCCGCCGGCGCAGCGCGGCCACGTCGGTGACCACGATGCGGCGTCCTTCGGTGCGCAGCCAGCCCCGGCTGGCGAACGAGCCGATGGCCTGGTTGACGCTCTGCCGGGAACCGCCCGCCATCTCGGCGAGCTGGCTCTGGTTCAGCTCGATGGTGATCATCGGGGCCTGGCTCTCGCCGGCGAGCCGGACCAGCGTCTTTGCGACCCGGCCGGGCAGGTCGAGGAAGACGTGGTCGGCGTTCTGCTCGGTGAGCCGGCGGATCAGCTGACCCAGCGAGCGCATCACCGCGTCCAGGATGCGCGGGTTGGAGTGCACCAGTTCCATGAACGCGGGCCGGGACAGCGCCAGCGCGGCGCAGTCCTCGATCGCCTCGGCCGACGCCGAGCGGGTGGAGGCGTCCAACAGGGACACCTCACCGAGCACGTCCGGGGGTCGGATCACCGACAGCACCGCGCGTTCGCCGGTCGGGGCGGTGCGGAACACCGCAACCGCGCCGCGGCGCAGCACGATCAGCGACTCGCCGGGATCGTTCTCGACGAAGAGCAGCTGGCCCTTGCGGTAGGTGCGCGGTACGGCTGCGGCGATGACGCGCTGCCGCACCTCCGGCTCGAGCCCGGCGAACATCTCCACACCCGTGAGCGCGTCACCCGGCTCCGGCAGGCGAGACTCCACGGCTCAACCCCTCCCCGGTCAGAAGTCACGACTCGCACACCGGGTGAAGCTGTCATTCCCGGTACGAGGCAGCTCAACCGGTTCGGCGCCCGACGGCGGTACACATCAGATCATGACGCTCTCGTCGCGTGCTGTACACCCCCGGAAACACTTCCGTGACCATGCCCGGCCGCCGCCGGCACGCCCGCCGACCTCGGCGGACGCCCCGGCGACCGGTCCGCGCCGGTGATGGGCGAGGATGGGGGCGATGGTCTACCGCTATTTCTACGACTGCGAATTCATCGAGGACGGCCGCATCGTCGACCTGGTGTCGATCGGCGTCGTCGACGAGTACGGCCGCGAGTTCTACGCGGTCTCCACCGAGTTCGACGACTCCCGGGCGGTGCCCTGGGTCCGGCGCAACGTGCTGGACAAGCTCCCGTCGCCGGCCGACCGGGCCTGGCGCTCCCGCGCGCGCATCCGCGACGACCTGCACGAGTTCCTGCTGGAGCCGGTGCGGGACCGGCCGGGCGAGCAGCTGGAGCTGTGGGCCTGGTACGCCGCCTACGACCACGTCGTGCTGGCCCAGCTCTGGGGCGCGATGCCGGCGCTGCCCCGGGAGATCCCCCGCTTCACCAAGGAGCTGCGCCAGCTCTGGGACGACCGGGGGCGCCCCCGGCTGCCGGACGCCGAGGCCGACCGGCACGACGCGCTCGTGGACGCGCGGCACAACCTGGCGCGGTGGCGGGCGATGACGGCGCGGGAGGTTTGACCGGTTCCGCCCAGGGCACGGGAGCGGCATCTACGCCGATCCGAGACAGGAGTGCCCCATGAGCAATGAGCCGACAAGCGCCGCGGACGCCCGCCGCCGGGTCACCGAGCTGATCAGGGACGCCCGGATCTGCCTGCTCACCACCACCGGCGTGGACGGGCGTCTGATCAGTCGCCCGATGGGGTTGCAGGAGGCGGACTTCGACGGCGACCTCTGGTTCTTCGCGTACGCCGACTCGGCGAAGGTGCGGCAGATCCGGGTCAACCCGCAGGTGAACGTCGGTTTCTCCGACCAGCGCCACCACGCCTGGGTGTCGGTCGCCGGCACCGCCACCGAGGAGTGGGACCCGGGCCGGGCGAAGGAGTTGTGGAGCCCGCTGCTGAAGGCGTGGTTCCCGGACGGGCTGGACACGCCCGGGATCACGTTGATCAAGGTGCACGCCGGGTCGGCGGAGTACTGGGACTCGCCCGGCAGCACCGTGGTCAACCTGCTCGGCTTCGCCAAGGCGGCGGTGACCGGCAAGCCGCCGAAGGCGGGGGAGAACCACGAGGTCAGCTACTGACGGGTAGCCGTCCGCCGTCCGGAACGGCCCGGGGTGCGGTGCCGGCGTACACCTGCGCCGACTACAGTGCGCAGTGACGGCCCGCCCCGGGCCGGCAACGGCGCCGATGGTCTGATCTGACACATATCCTGGGGCTTATCCGGGCTTCACCTGATGCTCCAGGAGGATGAGCAGATCATGCGTATCGGCGTGCTCACCGGCGGCGGCGACTGCCCAGGTCTCAACGCGGTGATTCGGGCGGTGGTCCGCAAGGGCGTCGCCACCTACGGTCACGAGTTCGTGGGCTTCCGGGACGGCTGGAAGGGCCCGCTCGAGGGCCTGACCAAGCCGCTCGGCATCGCCGAGGTGCGTGGCATCCTGCCGCGCGGCGGCACCATCCTCGGCTCGTCCCGCACCAACCCGTTCAAGATCGAGAACGGCGTGGAGCGGATCAAGGACAACCTCGCCGCCCAGGGCGTGGACGCGCTGATCGCCATCGGCGGCGAGGACACGCTCGGCGTCGCCACCAAGCTGCACGAGCTGGGCGTCAACGTCATCGGTGTGCCGAAGACGATCGACAACGACCTCGGTGCGACCGACTACACGTTCGGCTTCGACACCGCCGTCAACATCGCCATGGAGGCGATCGACCGGCTGCACACCACCGCGGAGAGCCACCACCGCACCCTGGTGGTCGAGGTCATGGGCCGGCACGCCGGCTGGATCGCCCTGCACGCCGGCCTCGCCGGTGGCGCCAACGTGATCCTGCTGCCGGAGCGGCAGTTCGACGTCGAGCAGGTCGCCGGCTACGTCGAGAAGCGCTTCCAGCACCAGTACGCCCCGATCGTCGTGGTCGCCGAGGGCGCCCAGCCGCTGGACGGCCAGATGGTGCTGCACAACCAGGAGCTGGACGCGTTCGGTCACGTCCGTCTCGGCGGCATCGGCCAGTGGCTGGCCGAGCAGCTGGAGGCGAAGACCGGCAAGGAGGCCCGCACCGTGGTGCTCGGCCACATCCAGCGCGGTGGCACCCCGACCGCGTTCGACCGGGTGCTGGCGACCCGGCTCGGCCTGCACGCGATCGACGCCGCGCACGAGGGCGACTGGGGCAAGATGGTCGCGATGCAGAGCACGGACATCGTCCGCGTCCCGCTCGCCGACGCCACCCGCGAGCTGAAGACCGTGCCGCTGGAGCGGTACGCCGAGGCCGAGGTCTTCTTCGGCAGCTGATCGACGGCGCACGGCGTGGCGGGCCGGCGACCGGCCCGCCACGCCCCTGCCCACGTGACCCGGGAAGGGGTACGGCTGATGGCACGCGAGGTGCACACGGTCGCGGTGATCGGCGCCGGCAAGATCGGTGAGCTGATGCTCTCGGGGCTGCTGCGTTCCGGCTGGCCGGTGGAGCGGCTGCTCGCCACCGCGCGGCGGCCGGCGCGGGCGCGGGAGCTGGCCGACCGCTACGGCGTACGGGTGGTGGACAACCTCACCGCCGTGACCGAGGCCGAGGTGCTGGCCGTGTCGGTCAAGCCGCAGGACGCCGCCGCGCTGCTGGACGAGATCGGCCCGAAGGTGCCGGCCGACAAGCTGGTGATCTCGCTCTGCGCCGGGCTGCCGACCGCCTTCTTCAACCGCCGGCTACCAGAGGGCACCCCCGTGGTCCGGGTCATGACCAACACCCCGGCGCTGGTCGACGAGGCGATGAGCGCGATCTCGGCGGGCGCGTACGCCACCGGCGAGCATCTGGCCCTGGCGGAGGAGATGTTCTCCCCGCTCGGTGCCACCGTCCGGGTGCCCGAGTCGCAGCAGGACGCGGTCACCGCGCTCTCCGGCTCCGGTCCGGCCTACTTCTACCTGCTGGTCGAGGCGATGATCGACGCGGGCATCCTGCTCGGCCTGCCGCGCCAGGTGGCGCACGAGCTGATCGTGCAGACCGCGATCGGCTCGGCGGTGATGCTGCGTGACTCCGGGGAGCACCCGGTGAAGCTGCGCGAGGCGGTCACCTCGCCCGCGGGCACCACCATCTCGGCGATCCGCGAGCTGGAGAACCACGGCGTACGCGCGGCCATGCTGGCGGCGCTGGAGGCGGCCCGGGACCGGGCCCGGGAACTCGCCGCCCAGGCGGACTGACGCTCAGCCGGGCCGCGACGCCGGTCCCGGTCGCCGGTGCCGGCGGAGCAGCAGGATCAGCACGGCCAGCGCGAGCGTCCCCCACAGCGGCACCCAGCGGGGCCGGTGCTGGGCGAGCGTGCCGACCGCGCCGCCGACGCTGTAGCTGACCAGGGCGAGCAGCCCGAGCAGGGTGCCCCGCCGGGCCCGGCCCCGGCCGGCGGCGGGGCCGAGCAGCCAGCGGGCGGCCCGCTCACCGGTCTTGGTCGTGGTGTCCGACTGGTAGGTGATCGGCGTCGCGATGCCCGCGGTCCGGCTCGCCAGTGTGGTGAGGCTGCCCATGGCGACGGCACCGGCGGCGGCGAGCAGCACCCGGGAGGCCACGCCGTGCCGGCCGTACGCGAGCGCCAGGTTGAGCACCGCCCAGACGATCATGGCGGCCTCGGTGACCGCGATGTCGACGAGGGGCGCCACCGCCGGCCGGGTGCGGCGGCGGAGCAGGTTCACCAGCCCGGCGGCGGTGGCGAACGCGACGATCGAGGCCGCCGAGACCGGCCACGTGGGATGCCCGCCGGCCGGTCCCATGCCGAGGAAGATGGCGTTTCCGGACTGGTTGGCGACGAACGCGCCGTATCGCAGGAACGCGAAGGCGTCCAGCGCGCCGGCGGTGACGACGGCGAGCACGAGCGCCGCGAGCGGGTGCCGGAACTCGCGGTAGGAGTCCGCGGGGCCGTACGGCGCCGACCGGTTCACCCTTCCCCCGTCCGTGTGCAGGAGCGGCCCCGGCGGCGTCCGGGAGTTTGCCGTCGGACCGCTGCGGCGAACTTACTATATGTCGCATATGTAGGTTCTCGGCCGTTTCGTGGGGCGGCTGCCGGCGGACGGGGTGACATGGCGGCGAGCGGACGCGCGGCCGGCCGTCCGTCTCGCGACAACCTCGTGGCGATCGTGTCGATCGTCGTCCTCTCCGGCGCGTTCTTCGGCTACAACCAGGGCGTCATCAGCGGCGCGCTGCACGACATCCGGCACACGTTCGACGTGGACACCTTCGAGGTGGAGGTGGCGGCGAGCTGGGTGACACTCGGCGCGCTGGCCGGCGCGCTCGCCGGTGGTCACCTCGCCGACCGGATCGGCCGGCGGGGCGCGCTCTGGGTCGCCGCCGGGGCGTACGTCGTCGGCACGATCGTGCAGGCGGCGGCGCCGGCCATCGGCGCCCTGCTCGGCGCGCGGCTGCTGCTCGGCGTGGGTATCGGCGTGGCCTCGGTCGCGGGCCCGATGTTCGCCGCCGAGGCGGCGCCGGAACGGATCCGCGGCGGCCTGCTCGCGGTCTACCAGTTCTCGACCACCTTCGCGATCTTCATCGGTTACCTGGCGGACGAGCTGTTCACCGGCGGCGAGTCGTGGCGCTACCTGCTCGGCGCGGCGGTCGTGCTGGGCGTGGCGCTGATCCTGGTGACAGTGGTGGTGCCGGACTCGGCGGTCTGGTATCTCAAGCGGGGCGACCGGCGCCGGGCCCGGGAGTCGCTGTGCCGCACCGTTCCCGAGCAGCGGGTGGAGCAGCGCCTCGGCGAGATCGAGAAGAGTCTGCACGGCCGAAAGGCGAGCTGGCGGGAGCTGCTGTCACCGCAGTGGCGGCGTCCGCTCGCACTCGGCGTCGGGCTGGCGCTGTTCCAGCAGACGACAGGCATCAACGGCATCATCTACTACGCCGACTCGATCTTCTCGGCGGCGGGATTCCGTACCCCGGAGGCGCAGCTCTCCGCGACCACCTGGGCGATCGGCGCGGTGGACGCGGCGTTCGCGCTCGTCGCGGTGGGCCTGCTCGACCGCGTCGGCCGCCGGCCGCTGCTGCTTGCCGGCCTGGCCGGGATGGCGGTCTCGCTCGCCGTGGTGAGCGTCAGCTTCCTCGGTGCGGGTGCCGGGCGCGGCGACGGCCGGATCACCACCTCGGGCCTGTTCCTGCTGGTCGGTGTGGTCTTCTTCGTCGCGTTCTACGCGGTGTCCATCGGGCCGGGCGCGTGGACCGTGATCAACGAGATCTATCCCGGTCCGATCCGCGGCCGGTGCGTGGCGATCGCGTCCGCGACCCACTGGGGCACCGAGTACCTGATCACGCAGTTCTTCCTGAGCCTGCTCGACGCGCTCGGCCGGTCGGGCGTGTTCGCGCTCTTCGCCGGGCTGTGCGTGCTCGGGTTCCTGTTCGTCCGGCGCTACCTGCCGGAGACCAAGGGCCGGACGCTCGAGCAGATCCAGCAGATGTGGGTCGCCGACTACGACCGGCGCGAGCGGGCGCGCTCCGGTTCCTGAAATCTCCCTGAACGGCTGCGGGCTGACTAAACCGCTCTTACCGTGACGGGATAGCTGAAACCGTACAAAAAGTGCGGACGAAGGGATCGCGAAGTGCATCTCACGCCGAAGGAATTCGACAAGCTGACGATCCACTCGTTGGCGATGGTGGCGAACGCCCGCAAGGCGCGCGGGGTCAAGCTCAACCACCCCGAGGCCGTGGCGGTCATCTGCGCCGCGGCGCTCGAAGGCGCGCGCGAGGGCAAGACCGTCGAGGAGGTCATGAACGACGCGAGCCACGTGCTCACCGCCGACGACGTGATCCCCGGCGTGGCGGACATGATCCCGATGCTCCAGGTCGAAGCGGTCTTCACCGACGGGTCACGGCTGATCACCGTCCACTCACCCATCCAGTAGAGCAGCGACCGGAGGCCACGGTCTCCGGCAGAGCGGGGGCGACATGGCGAAGCAACACCCGGGACCGAACTCCAAGCACCTTCGGCCCATCGGCGGCTACAAGCTCAGCGACCAACCTCTGGAACTCAACGCCGGGCGGCCGGTGACCGAGGTGGTCGTGCACAACACCGGTGACCGGCCCATCCAGGTCGGATCCCACTTCCACTTCTTCGAGGCCAACCGCTTCCTGGAGTTCGATCGCCCGTCGGCGTTCGGCAAACGGCTGAACATCCCGGCCACCACCTCGATCCGGTTCGAGCCGGGCGACCGCAAGACCGTCCAGCTCGTCCCGTACGGCGGCTCCCAGCGGGTGTACGGCTTCAACGGCCTGGTCCAGGGCTGGACCGGCGACGGTCCGATCCCCGGCTACCGGCCGGACCGGGCCGAGGCGCTCCACCAGGCCCAGACGCGCGGCTTCAAGACCACGTCGCAGCAGCAGGACCAGGGCAAGGGCCAGAGCAAGGGGCAGAGCAAGGGCCAGGACAAGAGCGGCAAGGGCGACAAGTAGCCCGGCAATCCTTCGACGCGCCAGAGCTGGAGCGACAACGCATGAGTCAGATCTCACGGCAGGAATATGCCGGAATGTACGGCCCGACCACGGGCGACCAGATCCGTCTGGGTGACACCGACCTCTACATCGAGATCGAGAAGGATCTGCGGGTCCTCGGTGACGAGGTCATGTACGGCGGTGGCAAGACCCTGCGCGACGGCATGGGCAGTGCCAGCCAGGCCACCAGCGCCGAGGGCGTGGTGGACCTGGTGATCACCAACGTGACCATCGTGGACGCGCTGCTCGGCGTGGTCAAGGCGGACGTGGGGATCAAGGACGGCAGGATCGCCGGGATCGGCAAGGCCGGCAACCCCAACATCATGGACGGGGTGACCCCGGGCCTGGTGACCGGTCCGGGCACCGACGCGATCTCCGGCGAGCACCTGATCCTGACCGCCGGCGGCATCGACGCGCACGTCCACCTGGTCACCCCGCAGCAGGTGTACGCCGCGCTCAGCAACGGCGTCACCACCCTGTGGGGCGGCGGCACCGGGCCCAGCGACAGCACCAACGGCGTCACCATCACCCCCGGCCCCTGGAACATCCAGAACATGATGCGGGCCTTCGAGAACCTGCCGATCAACATCGGCCTGCTGGGCAAGGGCAACAGCAGCGGCCGGGCGCCGCTCGTCGAGCAGATCATGGCCGGGGTGCCCAGCTTCAAGATCCACGAGGACTGGGGTGCGCCGCCCGCGGTGATCCGGTCCTGCCTGGCGGTCGCCGACGAGTACGACGTCCAGATCAGCATCCACACCGACACGCTCAACGAGAGCGGCTACATCGAGGACAGCATCGCCGCCTTCGAGGGCCGGACCATCCACACCTTCCACACCGAGGGCGCCGGCGGCGGGCACGCGCCGGACATCATCAAGGTCGCCGGCCAGATGAACGTCCTGCCCGCCTCGACCACGCCGACAGTGCCGTACGGCATCAACAGCCAGTCCGAGCTGTACGACATGATCATGGTCTGCCACAACTTCAACCCGAAGGTGCCCTCGGACGTCGCCTTCGTGGAGAGCCGCATCCGCACCGAGACGATCGCCGCCGAGGACGTGCTCCTCGACGAGGGCGTCATCTCGATGATGCAGAGCGACTCGCAGGCCATGGGCCGGGTGGGGGAGACCTGGCTGCGGACCGTCCAGCTCGCCGGGCAGATGAAGAACGTCCGGGGCAAGCTGGCCGAGGACTCCGACGCCAACGACAACTTCCGCGTGCTGCGCTACGTCGCCAAGATGACCATCAACCCGGCGATCACCCAGGGCGTCTCGCACGTCATCGGCTCGGTCAGCCCGGGCAAGCTCGCCGACCTGGTGCTCTGGGAGCCCGCGTTCTTCGGCACGAAGCCGAAGATGGTGCTCAAGGGCGGCATGATCGCCTGGTCGATCATGGGCGACCCGAACGCGTCGCTGCCCACGCCGCAGCCGGTCTACTACCGGCCCATGTTCGGCGCCACCGGCACCCAGGTCGCCAAGAACTGCGTGACGTTCGTGTCCCGGGCCGCACACGAGTCGGGTGTGGCCGAACAGCTCGGCCTGCAACGGCAGGTCATGCCGGTCTACGGCTGCCGCAACCTGACCAAGCGCGACATGGTGCGCAACGACCGTACGCCGAAGCTCGAAGTCGACCCGGAGACCTTCGCCGTGAAGATGGACGGCGTGCACGCGACGGTGCCGGCGGCCAAGAACCTCCCCCTCAGCCAGCTCTACTTCTTCAGCTGACCCGGCGCGGTGTCCCGCCCCGGCCGGGCCGGCGGCGGGGCCGCGTGAAAGGAGAACACATGCTCGTCGAAACGGTACTCGGCAACGTGAACGAGCCGGCCTGGACCGAGCGGCTCCGGGAGGCCAAGGTCGACGACCTGGTCCTCGACCAGTGGGACGCCCAGAAGAGCCGGCTGCGCCGCACCACAAGCCTCGGGACCGAACTGGCGCTGTCCCTGGCCCGCGGCGTACGGCTGCGCGACGGCGACGTGCTGGCCTGGGACGACGACACCGCGACCGCGGTGGTGGCCCGGATCGCGCTCGGCGAGGTGATGGTCGTGCACCTCGACACGCTGCACGGGGAGTCCCTGGACATGGTGATCCGCTCGGCCGTCGAACTCGGCCACGCGATCGGCAACCAGCACTGGCCGGCGGTGGTGAAGGGCACCAAGATGTACGTCCCGCTGACCGTGGACCGCAAGGTCATGGACTCGGTGATGCGGACCCACGCGTTCACCGGTCTCACCCACGAGTTCATCCCCGGCACCGAGATCATCGCGTACCTGGCCCCGCACGAGTCGCGGCGCCTGTTCGGCGGGGCCGACTCGACCCCGCACACGCACCTGCCCGCCGACCTGAACTGAGGGGCCGGGGTGTCCACGGTGACCGGGGCACTGAAACTGCTCCAGTTCGGCGACTCGGTCTTCCCGGTCGGCGCCTTCTCCTTCTCCAACGGGCTGGAGACGGCGGTCGAGCAGGGCGCGGTGCACGACCGGACCACGTTGCAGGAGTTCGTACGTACCGTCACGCGCGCCGCCGCCACCGCTGACGGGGTGGCGCTGCTCGTGGCGCACCGCGCCGCCCGCGCCGGCGACCTCGACCGGATCCGGGCGGCCGAAGAGGCCGTACACCTGCGCAAGATCAACGAGGAGACGCGGACGATGACCGTCCGCATGGGGCGCAAGCTGGCCGAGGCCGCCGAACGGGTGGTGGGGGAGTCCCTGCTGCGCAAGCGCGTCGCGGAGAGCGGCGGCGTCCCGGTCACCTACCCGGTCGCGCTCGGCGTGCTCTTCGCCGAACTCGGCGTGGGCGAGGCGGACGCGTTCGCCGCCCACCAGTACGGCGCGGCCTCCATGGTGCTCGGCGCGGCGGTCCGGCTCATGCGGGTGGACCACCTCGACACCCAGTCGATCCTCTTCGCGGTCAACGAGCGGGTCGGCGAGGACTACGAGGACGTGCGCACCGCCGGGCTCGACGACATGCAGAGCTTCGCGCCGCACCTCGACGTGCTGGCCGGCGCACACCAGCACGCACACGTACGGATGTTCATGAGCTGAGTGCTCATCACCTGAAGGGCTTTCGGAAATGAAATCAGCGAGTCGGATCGGCGTCGGCGGCCCGGTGGGCAGCGGCAAGACGGCCATCATCGAGGCCGTCGTGCCCCGCCTGGTCGAGCAGGGCCTGCGCATCCTGGTCATCACCAACGACGTGGTCACCACCGAGGACGCCAAACACGTCCGCCGCGCCCTGACCGGCGTGCTGGTGGAGGAACGCATCGTCGGCGTGGAGACCGGCGCCTGCCCGCACACCGCCGTACGCGAGGACCCGAGCATGAACCTCGCCGCGGTCGAGGACATGGAGGCGCGGTTCCCGGACAGCGACGTCGTGCTCATCGAGAGCGGCGGCGACAACCTCACGCTCACCTTCAGCCCCGCGCTCGTCGACTACTTCATCTACGTGATCGACGTGGCGGCCGGCGACAAGATCCCGCGCAAGAACGGCCCCGGTATCTCCAAGTCCGACATCCTCGTGATCAACAAGACCGACCTGGCCCCGTACGTCGACGCCGACCTGGACGTGATGGCCCGCGACGCCGAGATGATGCGCGGCGGCAAGCCGTTCGTGTTCACCAACTGCAAGACCGGCGAGGGCATCGACGACCTGGTGGACCTGGTCCGCCGCAACGCGCTGTTCGACGCCGAAGTCCTCGCATGACCACTCTGGACTCCGTCCGGGAACTCGCGCCGTACCAGGACCAGCCGGCGCAGCTGCCGGCCGCCGCGAACGGCAAGGTGGGCATCCTCCGGCTGGGGTTCGAGCGGCGCGAGGACCGGACCATCATGCGCGACGTCTTCCGGCAGTCTCCGCTGCTGGTGCAGCGCGCGCTGTACTGGGACGAGGAGATGCCGGGCCTGCCCTGCGTCATGATCCTCACCACCTCCGGCGGCGTGCTCCAGGGCGACCGGCTGCGCATCGACGTCGACCTGGGGCCGGGTGCGCAGGCGCACCTGGTCACCCAGGCCGCCACCAAGATCCAGGAGATGGACGCCAACTACGGCACCCAGACCCAGAGCTTCACCCTGGCCGAGGACGCCTACCTGGAGTTCCTGCCCGAACCGGTGATCCCGTTCCGGCGCAGCCGGTTCGTCTCCGACACCGTGGTCCGGCTGCCGGAGAGCGCCACGATGCTGTACGCCGAGGTGCTCCAGCCCGGCCGCAAGTACTACCGTGACGGCGAGATCTTCGCGTACGACCTGTTCTCCACCACGCTGCGGGCGCAGCGGCCCGACGGACGCCCGCTGTTCGTCGAGAAGTTCGTCATCACGCCCGGCCGGTTCCCGGTGTCGCGGATCGGGATGATGGACCGCTTCCACGTCTTCGGCAACGCCGTGCTGCTCACCGACCCGGACCGGGCGGCCCGGGTCTTCGAACGGACCGCGACGCCGGTGTGGGACGAGCAGACACCGCTGGCCACCGCCGTCAGCCGGCTGCCGAACGACGCCGGTCTGGTGTTCAAGGTGCTCGGGCAGGAGACCGAACCGGTCCGCGCCGCGGTACGCGCGTTCTGCACTGCCGCCCGCGAAGAGGTGACCGGCTGCACCTTCCCGCCGGTCTTCAGCTGGCGTTGAGGCGAGGGAGAACAGCGACATGGCCGACATCGGACGAGGCTGGCACCACCTGGCCGACCGGAACCCGGCGGCCGGGTTCGTCGACGCCAGCCTGCGCGGCGCCGCGCAGGTGGTGCTCCAGAACAATCCGCTCAGCGGCCTGCTCATCCTGATCGCGCTGGCCTGGGGCGCGTTCGAGAACGGGACGCCCCGGGTGTTCGGCGGCGGCGTGCTCGGCCTGGTCGTGGGCACCGCGACCGCGCTGGCGCTGCGTGTCGACATGTCCAGCTGGCGCAAGGGCCTGTTCGGCTTCAGCCCGCTGCTGACCGGCCTCGCGGTGCCCACGTTCCTCGACCAGCGTCCGCTGATGTGGCTCTACCTCGTGCTCGGCGCGATCGGCACGGTGGTGGTCACGCTCGCCCTCAACGCCGTCTTCAAACGCTGGAACCTGACCGCCTACACGTTCCCGTTCGTGCTCACGACCTGGTTCCTGCTGATGGCGGCGTACCAGTTCGACAGGTTCACCGTCCTCACCAAGCTGACGCCGAAGTTCCCCGGTGAGGGATCGCTGACCGGCGGCACGTTCGACTGGGGCCTCATCCCGGTCTTCTTCAAGGGCGTGTCCCAGATCTACCTGATCGAGAGCTGGGTCACCGGCCTGCTCATCCTCGTCGCCCTGCTGATCAACTCCCGGTGGGCGGCGCTGTTCGCGGTGATCGGCGCCGTCGGCGCGACATTGCTGGCGCTCTGGTTCGGCGCCGACGGCGCGTCCCTGGACAAGGGCCTGTTCGCCTTCAACGCGGTGCTGACCGCGATCGTGGTGGGCGCCGTGGCGCACCGCCCCGGCGCGCTGGTCACCGTCTACACGCTGTTCGGCATCGCGCTGACGCTGTTCGTGCAGATGGCGCTGACCACCATGCTCACCCCGCTCGGCATCCCGGTGCTGACCGGGCCGTTCAACATCGCCACCTGGCTGTTGCTGCTGCCGGACCGGCACTTCGCGCCGGTGCCCAACCACGAACGGGTCAAGGACACCGTGATGCACACCGTCCGCGACTCCGTCCACCTGCGAGAGAAGGAGGGAAACCGTGTCCGCTCCGAACGCGGGTGACACCGCCTGGGTGCTCGTCTGCGCCGGCCTCGTCCTGTTCATGACGCCGGGGCTCGCCGCGTTCTACGGCGGCATGGTCCGCACCCGCAACGTCCTGGCGATGCTGCAACAGAACATGATCGCGCTGGGCGTGGTCAGCCTGACCTGGGTGCTCGTCGGCTACACGATCGCCTTCGGCGACGACGCCGGCAGCGGACTCTTCGGCAACCTGGAACTGTTCGGGCTCACCGACCTGAAGGTGCCGCCCGCGCCGAACCTGCACGTCATCGACGGCCGGATCACCATCCCGACGCTGGCGTTCGTGCTGTTCCAGATGATGTTCGCGGTGATCACACCGGCGCTCGTCACCGGTGCCACCGCCGGCCGGCTGCGCTTCGGCGGCTGGGTGCTGTTCCTCGCGGTCTGGTCGATAGTGGTCTACGCGCCGATCGCGCACTGGCTCTGGCACCCCGGCGGATGGCTCGCCAAGTTCGGCACCCAGGACTGGGCCGGCGGGCTCGTCGTGCACGCCAGCGCCGGCGCCGCCGTCCTCGCCGTCCTGCTCGTCGTCGGCCGGCGCCGGGACTGGCCGCACACCGCCGCACCGCCGAACTCGATCCCGCTGACCATCGTCGGCGCCGGCATCCTCTGGTTCGGCTGGTTCGGCTTCAACGGCGGCGACGGCCTCCAGGCCAACGGCCTGGCCGCCCAGGCCGTCCTCAACACGCACCTGGCCGCCGCCGCGGCGATGCTCGTCTGGCTGGCGCTGGAACGCGTCACCGACGGACACAGCACCGTCGTGGGCGCTGTTTCCGGCGCGGTCGCGGGCCTCGCGACTGTCACCCCGACCGCCGGGTACGTCAACGCGGCGTCGGCCGTCGCGATCGGCGCGCTGGCCGGCCTGGTCTGCCACTTCGCGCTGAAACTGAAGTACCTGCTGCGCCTCGACGACGCGCTCGACGTGCTCGCCGTGCACTTCGTCGGCGGCATGCTCGGCACGCTCCTGCTCGGCCTGTTCGGCAACCGCGGGGTCAACCCGCTCGGCGCCGACGGGCTGTTCCTCGGCGGCGGAGGCGGCCTCCTGTGGCGCCAGCTCGTCGGCGTGGTGAGCGTCGTGGCGTTCTCCTTCGTCCTCACCTGGCTGATCGCCGCCGGGGTGCAGGCGCTCATCGGCCTGCGTGTGCCGCCGGCCGACCAGGAACGCCTGGACCAGGCGCAGCAGGGCGCCGACGCGTACCACCTGGGCGGCGTCACCAGCCTGACCGCGCCGGGCGCGCCCCGGCGCCGTACCGCCGCGGCGCCGGCCGGCGAACCGTCCGTGCCGCCCGGCCAGCGGGTACGGGTGGTCACCGCGCTGCTGGAGCCGGATCCGGCGGCGAACAGCGCCGACCTGCGCGACGCGCTGCTGCGCGCGGGCGCGATCTCGGTCATCGTCAGCGACGCCGCAGTGGCGACCACGACGCCACAGGCGAGCCTGCTGCCGCGTGGCTACTGGCAGGACCAGCCGCTGTCGGCCCGGCTGCGCGTCACCGTGCTGGTGGGCGCGGACGGGGTGGGGGCGGTGCTGGACGAGCTGGACCGGATGGGGGCGCGGCGGAGCGACACGTTCGTGCAGGAGGCGGAACGCGTCCAGTCCTGACAGGCGGAGGCTACCGCCTGATCGGATCGCGCAACTCATCCCTTCGGTCAGCGTGCGGGTTTCGGCCGTAGGGATTGACGCCACTGTGGACACAAGGTGATTGAATCAGTCTGCGACGGCGGGGCGCCGAGGCCCGTAGGTGGGTCTCCGATGCCTGATCTATCCCCGAGGACTGTCAGGAGCCTGCAACGATTTTCTCCTACACCGCAGCCAGGGTTCGAACGGCACGTCTTGTGCTTGCCTGACAGAAGAGGCGGCCCGATCCGGGCGAAACGGCTCTACGCTTTTCGTCTTATCCCGCACTGCCTTGTGGAAGTGGCAGGGCGCCGACGGGCCTGCGCTGTGTTAGCCGACGGGGTCTGCGCCGATCGCACGTTGAACGGCAGCTTTACTGGGTTTACGAGAGGTTGCAATGCCGCCAATGAGGCGAAGGCGAAATTCGGTCTCATCGAATAAGTCGGATTCATCCGACCGCCACGTTGCTAAGATCGCACTGATTGGTACGGTGTCGGCAGCTGCGATTACCGCTGTCTCTGCCGTCGTTGCATCTATCCTCCCTCATATCCTAACTAGCACCCAGCCGCAGGCCCCATTATCCGGGATGTCGGTATCTGCGCCACCCACTGCAACTCCTGGAACTTCGCCACCGCTTACCGTTGCCGTTCAGCAGTCTGACGAGTACTGCCGGGAAGGGTGGGTCTTGCCCGACGCTCCTCGTCCGATTCCTCAGGCAAATGACGGCTGGATAGACTGGCCAGCCTGGGCGCGGCAGCAGGGAGCGGTGCGCGTAAACAGGCATGAAGTACTCCTTACTGTCCAAGGAGTCTCGGACGCCAGGGTTGTCGTAGATGGCATTCGAGTAGTGGTGGTGGGTGCTCGCAGGGCACCCCTTGTCGGCACGCTTGTGGACATACAGTGCGGCGAGCCCTTCGAGTACAGATATCTGGAGGCCAACCTCGACAAAAATCCGCCGTCCATGGCTTCGAAAACTACAGGCTCGATAGGTGGCGAACGTAACGCCCGTTTGGATCCCGCGAAGTTCCCCTATCAGGTCGCGATTGATGAGGCCGAGAGTTTCGTTGTCTCGTCCGTGATCTCTAAGTACGACGTCGAATGGCGCATCGAGGTGGATTGGTCTTCTCAGGGGCAGTCCGGCACGATCGAGGTTTACGACAATGGGCAGCCCTTTCGCACGACCAGTTCGTCCAGAGTGAGTGCCACCTGTACTTGGTGGGATAGCGGCCTACTTGTGAAGGAATCATCTAGTAATTGTCAAGCATGAGGAATGTGGTTGGGAAGTCGCGGCGACCCGCGAGCGACATTGCTCTGGTGGAGTGATGGGCAGAGACTGGCTCTCGCGGGCCAGAGTGTGACCGGCTTCGCCCTCCTGCCGGTGGATGATCGGGGTAGCGTCGGCGGGTGACTCCACGTGGCCAGCTGCGTGCTCCCCCAGCATTTTGAGTGCGTCACCGGCCAGCGCAACGGTTATGCCGCCTGTCGTCGTGGCATCGCAGGATCACCAGAAGCCGAAGATCTCGCCGATCGCATCTGCCTCGATGAGCTGGCCAGAACCGACGAAGCGCCGTGCCACAAGAATGCCCGCCTCGTGTGCGGCCGGACCGCCGTGGCTGGCCGACGCATCGGTGACCACCCATGGCGTCAGGTCGCGCTCGAATGCGTCCACCGCTGACTTGAGGACGCAACTCTCGGTGGCCACTCCGCAGAACACGAGATCGGTCCAGCCTTCCCGAGCAGTCAGGTCCGCACCCTCGTTCGTGAAATACGAGTAAGTGGGCTTGTCGAGCACGTGTGCCCGAGCGGCATGTCGGCTCAGTTCAGGCACGATCTCTGTCTCGGGCGAGTGCTGCATTCGCGTCCAGTGGATCAGCCTTTCGAACGGGCTACCCGGATAGTTGTAGTAGCGCGTGAAGACGACTGGTTTGCCCGTTGCCTCCCACTGCTCGACCAGGTCCACAACCCTGGGGATGACATGCCGGCTTCGGTCGTTGATGAAGCCGTTCTGCATGTCGATGACGATCAGGGCCGCCCGCTTGCCGCTCATACCCCGACTCTTCCAGCCGTCGTTTCTGCTTCGCGAAGCGCCGCCTGGGCCTGCGTCAGGTGCTCGGGTAGGCCGCTGGTCGTCACGGCTGCCTGACGCATCATGCAGTGCTGCGCAGTCTCCTGCACTCGTGCGGTGGTGAGTCGCGAGCGGGCAGCTCTCAGGAACCGCCAACCGAACCCGTGAGGCACCACCGGGTCTCGCCCGTTCTCCACCACGCGCTGGACCTGCCGGCAGTAGGCCCAGAGCATCTGCACGTCGATCTCAAGCGACACCAGCTCGTCGGCGGTAAGGGCTCGCTCCGGTGAGATTGCGTGATAGGCGAGTCCGGACCAGGTCGCGAAGCCGACGGATACCCCGGCGATTCCGAACGGCACAGCAGTGGGCTGGTCGAACCCCTTGGTCAACAAGGTCCGCTCGACGTGTTCGGGAACAAGTTGTGGCCGGGGTGCTGCATGTCGGTTCACCAGCACTGACGGGAGACTCAACAAGCGGACGGCGTTGTTCAGTTCCGCGGGGCGGCACCCCATTTCCTGGGGAAGGTACATCGACATCACGTACTCCGGGGCCACTTCTCGTCGGTCAAACTGATCCGAGAGCAGCCGTTTGAGCTGCCGGGTCGCCCACGGTAGGTCGTCACCGTAGCTCGCGTACCGCCAGGCGGCGACTTCCGCCAGCCTCCTGAAGGTGAGTTCCTGCTGGAGGTGCAGCACCACCACGCCGCAGGCGAAGACGTGCGCTGTGCACTGCCCGTCTGGATGCGGCACATCGGTCGTCCATACGTGCAGCCACTCGTGCGGGCGGGGCTTCACCCGCGGCAAAGTGGCCAACTCCCGTACCGCAGCCCCACCGACGTGCGCCGGGATGAACTTGTGGGACTGCATGCGATAGCCGGAAGTCACCGAAGCAGCAGAGCCGGGAGACTCGTTGCCCGTCGCCTGGCAGAACCTGGCTACCGCCTCATCGCTGGCTCTGACCAGAGCGGTGTCGAGAGCGGCCTGCATCTCCGGTCGAGGTTGCACCGCATCCCGGCCGGCCTCCCACTTCGAGACGGTGCGCTCGCTGACACCGAGGTGCTCGGCGAAGTCGCGGATGCTCATTCGCAGCGCGTGCCGCAGCATCCGGGTCTCCCGCCCGGTCCACTTCTGCACGGTCGTCATCGGCTCGCCTCCGAGTGCGTCGAGACCGGCCGCCAGCAGCTTAGCGGCTCGACTTCAGAGCTGGTACAGCGCAAGTGCAGAGCGTAGTCGTACCCCGTAGGCCGCAAGCTGGCGAGGGTGGACGCATGGCCCGGGGCGGGTGCTGGGCTCCGGTGGGGCGTCACCCGAGCGCGCCCGCCGTCCCCGCCCGCCCCGGTGCCGCTCCGACTCTCGACGGAAGGGCTTCTCATGGCGGCGGTGCTGGACGACTTCCCGGTGCTCACCCCGGTCAGCGACGAGGACGTGGCGCTGGCCGTACGCGCGGTGGCGGTGCATGTGCCGGAGCGGTGGCCGGCGGGTCCACTGTGCCGCAGTGAGCGGGTGCCGCATCCGTGTCGGCTGGCCCGCTGGGGCCGCAGCACGCTACGGGCGGCCGGGCTCACCGAGGAGCGCGTGGACGAGCTGGTCGCCGCCGGCGACCCGGGCGCCTGGCCGTGGGCGTGACCGGGCTCGGGGCGTACCCGATGGAGAGCTGGCCCGGCTCGACGGCGGTGCGCGAGGCGGTGGCCCGGTGGCTGCGGCTGGTGGCGGCGGACGCCGAGCTGGCGCCGTACCTCGTCGGGGTTGATCGGGCCCGGCTCGCCGGACACCTGGCGCTCACTCTCACGGTGGCGCTCGGCGGACCGGCGGGCGACATCGCCCGGCCGGCGGCCGGGGCGTGGCGGGGCCTGGGCCTGACCGAGGCGCAGCACCGCCGGATGGTCGACTACCTGGCCGGGGTGCTCTGGGCGCTCGACGTGCCGGCAGGCTCGGTGACAGCGGCCCGGCGGGCCTTCTCGGCCGAGGTCGGCTCGTGACCGCCGCCCTGGCCGCGTCGTGGTCCGCCACCATGCGGTACGCCCGCGAGGCAGCCGACCACTTCTGGTGCGCGGTCGAGGACCACTGCCCCGGGACGCTGCCGGAGCGGGAGGCAGCGGTGTTCCTCACCGCGTTCGGACGGCTGGTCAGCGGTGGCGACGACCCGGCCGGGCGGGCGGCGCTGTTGGCTGTGCTCGGCCGCGCCTGCCGCCGCTACCGGCTGGTGCCGCACCTACTCACCGTCGAGGCCGCGCTCGTCGCCACGGTGTCCCGGCAGGTGAGGTGGACACCGGAGCTGGCGGCGGCCTGGACTGGGGCCGCCCGGCGGGCCACGGCGGCGGTGAGCCGTGCGGTCGAGCGGGCCGACGACGGCCCGCCCTGGTGGCCGGCGCAGGTCGTCGACCACGACCGGGCGGCCGACGGTATCGCCGTGGTGACCGTGCGCCCCTGGCGCCGTCTGGCGTTTCGGCCCGGTCAGGCGCTGCCCGTCTGCACCGAGCGCCGGCCCGGCCGGTGGCGTTGGTACTCGCCGGCCAACGCTCCGCGTGCCGACGGCACCGTCGAACTCCACGTCCGTGCCGTCGCCGCCGTCTCCCGCACGCTCGTGCACCGGGTACGCCCCGGTGATCGGATCTGGCTCGGCCCGCCCCGGTCGACCGGCCTGACCCTCGATCCGGCGTCGAATGCGGACCTGCTGCTCGTCGCCGGGGGCACCGGGCTGGCGCCGCTGCGCGCCCTGGTCGAGCAGGTCGCCGCCGCGCCGGCCGGTCGCCGGGTCACAGTGGTCGTCGGCGCCCGTACCTTCGCCGACCTCTACGACCCGATCAGCCTGGACAAGCTCCAGAGCGGCTACGACTGGCTGACCGTCGTACCCGCGTTCTCGCACGATCCCGTGGCGGAGGCGGGAGAGCAGGGCGACGCACTCACCGTCGCGCTGGACCACTGGCGGCCCGGTCAGGAGGTCTACCTGTGCGGGCCGCCGTTGATGGTGGCCGGGTCGCGGCTGCGGCTGCTCGCCGGTGGGGTGCCGGCCGAGCGGATCCACCTGCCGGACGGGTTCGGCGTCTGATGGGCGTCTACCGCAGCCGCCACGCGCTGGCCGGCCCGCTCACCGCGGACCGGCTCAGCGCCGTCGAACTGCCCCGCACGTCGCTGGGCCGGCGCGGCTACCGGACCGACGACGTCGATGCGCTGTTGCATCGGCTCGTCTACGAACTGGGGGAGCGGACCCGGCTGCTCGACGACGCCCGGGGCGAGAACGACCGCATCAAGCGGGCCCTGCGTGCCTGGCAGGCCGAGGTGCGGGAGGCTGCCGGCGTCGTCTGGTCTCCCGCGGCCATTCCGGACCCACCGTCTCGTCCCGGCCTTGACGGTCGACCTGCGGGTGAGCGGTGACCCGGACGACACCGGTCGTGCCGCATACTGGCCCGGTGTTCACTCTCGCCCAGGCGCGACACCTGGTGGCCACGCTGCGGCCGCGTGTCGACGAGCTGATCCGGTTGCGGGCCGACCTGGCCGAGCTGCGGGTCGACCTGGCCGACCACGGCGTCAGCGCGCTCGGCGGGCTCGCCGAGGTGAAGGCCTTGGAGGCGCGGCTGCACGTGGTGGTGGACGAGTTCCACCAGCACGACATCGCGGTCAAGGGCATCGCCCCGGTGCTGCTCGACTTCCCCGGTGAGCGTGACGGCCGGGCGGTGCTGTGGTGCTGGCTGGAGGGGGACACCGACATCCGGTGGTACCACCGGGTCGAGTGCGGTTTCGCCGGCCGCCGTCCGGTCTGACCTCGCGCTGTGGCTGACGCGCGCCGGCATTAGCGGGTCGTCGGCGTCTTCGATGCCAGCACCGACCCGGCGATGCGCCTGACGTTCCCGGAACAATCCTTCATCCCGCTCCGCGAACCCGGCAACGATTTGTCGGCGTAAGTCGCTATGCGCGCCCGGCCGCAAATCGGTGATCTTCCATGCACCGTGATCTTATTGATATCTATCTCTCACCACCACTTCACGCCCCCAGGAGTGCGACGTGCGGAGATCCCGTCTTGCCACCCTCGCCCTGACCCTGGCCGCCTCGGTCGGGGTCACTCTGTCTCTGGCCGCCCCCGCCCAGGCGGCCCCGTCCGACCGCTACGTCGCGCTCGGCGACTCGTACGCCTCCGGCGTCGGCGCCGACAGCTACACCTCCGAGAGCGGCAACTGTCTACGCAGCACGAACGCCTACCCGGCGCTCTACAACACCAACATCAAGCCCGCGTCGTACCGTTCGGTCGCCTGCTCCGGCGCCACCACGGCGGACGTCATCAACAGCCAGCTCTCCGCGCTCTCCTCGACCACCACGCTGGTCAGCGTCACGGTGGGCGGCAACGACGTCGGCTTCGCCAACATCATGAGCACCTGCGTGCTCCAGGGGGAGACCCAGTGCGTGGCGGCCGTGCAGTCCGCCATGAACGTGGCCCGGACCTCGATGCCGGGCCGCCTCGCCAACGTCTACAACGGCATCAAGAGCCGCTCGCCCTCCGCCCGCGTCGTGGTGGTCGGCTACCCGGTCTTCTACCAGCTCGGCACCACCTGCATCGGGCTCAGCGCGACGTCCCGGGCGAAGATCAACGAGGGCATCAACCTGCTCGACGACATCACCCGTACGGCCGCCGTCTCGGCCGGCTTCACCTTCGCCGACGTCCGCTCCATCTTCGTCGGCCACCAGCTGTGCAGCTACGGGACCAAGTGGCTGCACGCGCTGAACGTGCTGAGCCTGAGCAAGTCGTACCACCCGACGGCCGCGGGGCAGTCCGGCGGCTACTACCCGGTCTTCCGGGCCGCCGCCGGCTGACCCGGTCCACGGCAGCGGCACGCCTCCCGTGGGGGCGTGCCGCGTCGCCGTGCCCGGCGGCGGGTGTGCCTCTTCAGGCCGGCAGGACCTTCTCGATCGCCGCGCGCAGCTCGGGGGCCTCGGGCGTGACCTGCGGACCGAACCGGGCGGCCACCGTGCCGTCCGGCGCGACGAGGAACTTCTCGAAGTTCCAGCGCACGTCGCCGGTGTGCCCCTCGGCGTCCGGCGTGGACACCAGCTCCGCGTAGAGCGGGTGCCGGTCCGGCCCGTTGACGTCGACCTTCTCCGTCAGTGGGAACGTCACGCCGTAGTTGACCTGGCAGAACTCCTCGATCTCGGCGGCGCTGCCCGGCTCCTGGCCGGCGAACTGGTTGCACGGCACGCCGAGCACGGTCAGCCCGCGTCCGGCGTACGTGTCGGCGAGTTCCTGAAGGCCCGCGTACTGCGGGGTGAGGCCGCAGCGGGAGGCCACATTGACCACGAGCAGGGCGCGGCCGCGGTAGCTGCCGAGGTCGGCCGGGCCGCCGGTGAGGGCGTCGATCTGGACGTCGAAAACGGTCATGGGACGAGGTTACGGGCCTTCGCGCCCACCGTCCCGCGCCACCTGTGAAATCGATGCATCGACATCTTGACTAAGTGGTGACGGCGTGAGTAGCGTCTCAGCAATCAATTTGGAAAGTTTCCTAACTATTGGAGGGACGCCGTATGAAGAGATCGCTCCGCCGGGCCCTGTGGGCCACCGGCGCCGTGGTCGCGCTCGCGGTCGCCGCGGTGCCCATGACCACCGCGTCGGCTGCCGGCAGCGTCACCGCCACGTTCGCCAAGGTGCAGGACTGGGGGACCGGCCACGAGGGACGGGTGACAGTCACCAACGGCACCAGCTCCACCGTCAACGGCTGGCGCATCGAGTTCACGCTGCCCTCCGGCACCTCGATCAGCAGCTCCTGGGACGCCGACATCACCCGCAGCGGTGACCGCTACGTGGCGGTCAACAAGAGCTGGGCGTCGACGCTCGCCCCCGGCGCCAGCTTCAGCTGGGGCTACAACGGCACCGGCGCGTACAAGGCGCCGGTGAGCTGCACGATCAACGGCGGCTCCTGCACCGGCGGCGGGACGCCGACGACCACCGCGCCGACCACCGCGCCGCCGACCACCGCGCCGCCGACCACCGCGCCGCCCACCACGGCACCGCCGACGACCGCCCCGCCGACCACGCAGCCGCCCACCACGCCGCCGCCCGGCGGCAAGAAGATCGTCGGCTACTTCGCCGAGTGGGGCGTCTATGCCCGCAACTACCACGTCAAGAACATCCACACGAGCGGCTCGGCCGCCAAGCTGACCCACATCCTGTACGCCTTCGGCAACACCACCGGCGGCCGCTGCAGCATCGGGGACAGCTACGCCGACTACGAGAAGGCGTACACCGCGGCGGACAGCGTCGACGGCGTCGCCGACACCTGGGACCAGCCGCTGCGCGGCAGCTTCAACCAGCTGCGCAAGCTGAAGAAGATGTACCCGAACCTGAAGGTGCTCTGGTCCTTCGGCGGCTGGACCTGGTCCGGCGGCTTCACCCAGGCCGCGCAGAACCCGGCCGCGTTCGCCGACTCCTGCTACTCGCTGGTCAAGGATCCCCGCTGGGCGGACGTCTTCGACGGCATCGACATCGACTGGGAGTACCCGAACGCCTGCGGCCTCCAGTGCGACAGCAGCGGCCCGAACGCGTTCAAGAACGTGGTCTCGGCGCTGCGGAGCAAGTTCGGCTCCAGCTTCCTGGTCACCGCGGCGATCACCGCCGACGGCAGCAACGGCGGCAAGATCGACGCCACCGACTACGCCGGCGCCGCGAACAACCTCAACTGGCTGATGCCGATGACGTACGACTACTTCGGCGCCTTCAACGCCCAGGGGCCGACCGCGCCGCACTCGCCGCTCTACTCCTACGCCGGCATCCCGCAGCAGGGCTTCTGGTCGGACGCGGCGATCCAGAAGCTCAAGTCCAAGGGCGTGCCGTCCAGCAAGCTGCTGCTCGGCGTCGGGTTCTACGGACGCGGCTGGACCGGCGTGACCCAGGCCGCACCCGGCGGCAGCGCCACCGGCGCGGCACCGGGCACCTACGAGGCCGGCATCGAGGACTACAAGGTGCTCAAGAACAGCTGCCCGGCCACCGGCACCGTCGGCGGCACGGCGTACGCCAAGTGCGGCAGCAACTGGTGGAGCTACGACACCCCGTCGACCATCGGCGGGAAGATGAGCTACGCCAACAGCCAGGGCCTCGGTGGCGCGTTCTTCTGGGAGCTCTCCGGTGACACCAGCAACGGTGAGCTGATCGGCGCCATCAAGGGCGGTCTCGGCTGAGCCGAGGGCCGACGCACCACCCACCCGGCGGGGAGGGGCCGCACCGGCCCCTCCCCGCCCGCGTGCCGTCCTGGCCGAGCGCGCCGATCCGGGTCAGGATGGGGAGTCACCCGGCCGCGCCGGCCGGGTGTGGCACACTCGCCGCTCGACGAGTCCACGCGACGGGAGGACAGATGGGTCGCAGCCACCGGGACCGGTTCGCCGGGCTCGCCGTCCTCGCGCTCCTGCCCGCGGCGCTGGCCGCCTGCGGCTCGGGTGGCCAGGACGGCGGAGACACCCCGCCCAGCGGGAAGGCGCCGGCCGAGGAGGCGGCGGCCAAGAGCCGCGAACGTGTGCAGGCGTACCTGGACGCGCTCACCGCCCGCGACGCCGCCGCCGGCCGCAGCCAGCTCTGCGCGCCCATGCACGCCGCCTTCGACTCCGCCGCCACCGGCCCGAACGGCGACTTCGCCGACCACTTCACGGTGCCCGAGGCGACGATTACCGAGGTCCGCTCCGGCCCGAACGGCCAGGAGGTCAGCGCCTCGATCACCGTTGCCGCCGGCGCGCGCAAGGCCGCCCGGTCGCTGCTGTTCACCGTCACCCGTAACGGGGCGGACTGGTGCATCTCCGGCGAGGTGCCCGGAGGGAGCGCGGCCGAGCCGACCGCCGACCCGGCGGAGCCGGCACCGCCGGCGATGGCGCCCTCACCGGTCACCTCCCAGTGACCGGAACCATCCCCCTCGGCGGCGAGTGATCGCGACGGTCGCCGTACGCTTTCCCTCATGCGCCATGAGTGGCATCAGCTGAGTCACCCCGCCGTGGGCAGCCCTGGTCTGCAGACCAGCCGCCCGACCGCCGACTCCGCCGAGGACGCGGCCCTCGGCCTCGACCGATGGCGGGAGCTGCCGCGCGCGCAGACCCCGCCCTGGGACGACCCGGCCCAGGTCGCCGAGGTCTGCCGGGTGCTGGACACGGTGCCGTCGGTGGTCGCGCCCTACGAGGTCGACCAGTTGCGGCAGCGGCTCGCGCTGGTCTGCGAGGGAAAGGCGTTCCTGCTCCAGGGCGGTGACTGCGCGGAGACCTTCGCCGACAACACCGAGAGCCACCTGCTCGCCAACGCCCGCACGCTGCTCCAGATGGCCATCGTGCTCACCTACGGCGCGTCGCTGCCGGTGGTCAAGGTCGCCCGGGTCGCCGGCCAGTACACCAAGCCCCGGTCCCTGCCGACCGACGCCCGCGGGCTGCCCGCCTACCGCGGCGACATGATCAATTCCCTGGAGGCCACGCCGGAGGCGCGGGTCGCCGACCCGCAGCGCATGATCCGGGCGTACGCGAACTCGGCCGCCGCGATGAACATGCTCCGCGCGTACCTGGCCGGCGGGCTGGCCGACCTGCACGCCGTGCACGACTGGAACAAGGACTTCGTCCGGCGGTCCCCGGCCGGCGAGCGCTACGACGCGATCGCCCGCGAGATCGACCGGGCGCTGGCCTTCATCCGGGCCTGCGGGATGACCGACGACGAGGCGCTGCGCACCGTCACGCTGCACTGCTCGCACGAGGCGCTGGCGCTGGAGTACGACCGGGCGCTGACCCGGATCTCCAACGGCAAGGCGTACGGCCTGTCCGGGCACTTCCTCTGGATCGGTGAGCGGACCCGGCAGATCGACGGCGCGCACATCGACTTCATCTCGCGCATCGCCAACCCGATCGGCGTCAAGCTCGGCCCGACCACCACCCCGGACGAGGCGATCGAGCTCTGCGAGAAGCTCAACCCGGACAACATCCCCGGCCGGCTCACGCTGATCAGCCGGATGGGCAACCACCGGGTCCGCGACGCGCTGCCCCCGATCGTCGCCAAGGTCACCGCCGCCGGCGCCAAGGTCGTCTGGCAGTGCGACCCGATGCACGGCAACACACACGAGTCCTCCAACGGCTACAAGACCCGGCACTTCGACCGGATCGTGGACGAGGTGCTCGGCTACTTCGAGGTGCACCGCGGCCTGGACACCCACCCGGGTGGCCTGCACGTCGAGCTGACCGGCGAGGACGTCACCGAGTGCCTCGGCGGCGCCCAGGGCATCGAGGACCTCGACCTGCCCGACCGGTACGAGACCGCCTGCGACCCCCGGCTGAACACCCAGCAGTCGCTGGAGTTGGCGTTCCTGGTGGCGGAGATGCTCCGTGGCTGACGCGAGGAGTGAGCTTGCGAGCCCCGCAGTCGGCAGCCGGAGGAGGCACAGTGGGTGACGCGAGGAGTGAGCTTGCGAGCCCCGAACTGATCGATCTGCGGACGGACACCGTGACCCGGCCGACGCCGGGTATGCGGGAGGCGATGGCCGCCGCCGAGGTGGGCGACGACGTCTACGGCGAGGATCCGACGGTCATCGCGCTGGAGACCGAGGTGGCCGCGCTGTTCGGTCACGAGGCGGCGCTGTTCGCCCCGAGCGGCTCGATGGCCAACCAGATCGCGCTCCAGCTGCACGTACCGCCCGGCGACGAACTGCTCTGCGACGCCGACGCGCACGTGGTCACGTACGAGGTGGGTGCCGCCGCCGCGTACGGTGGGATCTCCTCGCGGACCTGGCCGGCGGTGGGCGCGGAGCTGGACCCCGACGTGGTCGCCGGGATGATCCGGCCGGACGGCTACTTCGCGGTGCCCACGCGGGCGATCGCCGTGGAGCAGACCCACAACCGGGGCGGCGGCGGGGTGATCCCGCTGCCGACGCTGCGCCGGATGCGTGAGGTCGCCGACGAGCACGGGGTGGCCCTGCACTGCGACGGCGCGCGGATCTGGCACGCGCACGTGGCCGACGGGGTGCCGCTGGCCGAGTACGGCGTGCTGTTCGACACGCTCTCGGTCTGCCTCTCCAAGGGCCTCGGCGCGCCGGTCGGCTCGCTGGTGGTGGGCAGCGCGGAGAAGATCGCCCGGGCGCGGTTCCTGCGCAAGCGGATGGGCGGCGGCATGCGGCAGGTCGGCATCCTGGCCGCCGCCGGCCGGTACGCGCTGGCGCACCACGTCGAGCGGCTCGCCGACGACCACGTGAAGGCGGCCCGGCTGGCCGAGGCGGTCGCCCCGCACGGGGTGCTCGCGGCGGTGGTGCGGACCAACATCGTGCCGCTGGACCTGACCAAGCACCCGCTGGACGCGCACGCGCTGGCGGCGGCCGCGCGGGCGGAGGGGCTGCTGATCTCGGTGCTCGGCCCGCGTACCGCCCGGCTGGTCACCCACCTGGACGTCACCGACGCGCAGATCGACCGCGCCGCCACCATCCTGAACGCCGCCCTGCGCGCCTGACCCCCTGCCTTACCGGCCTCCGTCCTCCGCCTCGTTGATCAAGGAGTTCGTGTCCTCATCCGCGCCGTGGCGGGACACGAACTCCTTGATCACCGCGGTCATACGGGGAAGGTGGGGAGGGGCCGGGGGAGGGCGGGACCGTCAGGGGTGGAGGCGCTTCAGGGTGGCTATGTCGGCGGCGTGGCCGACGTGCTTCTCCGTGGGGGTCTCCACCAGCACGGGCACGCCGGCCGTTGCCGGATGCCGCATCAGCTCGGCGAACGCCGGCTCACCGATGGTGCCCTTGCCGATGTTCTCGTGCCGGTCCCGGGTGGAACCGCACAGGTCCTTCGAGTCGTTCGCGTGCACCAGCCGCAGCCGGTCCGCGCCCACCGTGGCGACCAGCGTGTCGAGCGTGGCGGTCATGCCGCCCTCGGCGGCCAGGTCGTGACCGGCCGCCCAGGCGTGACAGGTGTCGAAGCAGACCCCGAGCATCGGGTGCCGGTCGACCGCGTCCAGGTAGGGGCCGAGGTGTTCGACCCGGGACGCCAGTGACCGGCCGCCCCCGGCGCTCGGCTCGACCAGCAGCATCGGCCCGCCGGTGGCCGCGACCTCGTCGAGCAGCGGCAGTAGCGCCTCCCGGACCTGCCGCAGGGCCGCGTCGGCGTGACCGGCGTCGACGGCGCTGCCGGCGTGGAACACCACACCCTCGGCGCCGATCGCCCGGCCCCGGCGCAGCGCGTGCGCCAGGGTCTCGGCCGACCGGGTCACCGTCGCCGGGGTGGGGGAGCCGAGGTTCACCAGCAGCGACGCGTGGATGAACACGGGCAGGCCGCGCTCGCCGCACCCGTCGCGGAACGACGCGTCCTGCGCCGGGTCACCGGCCGGCAGCGCCCAGCCCCGCGAGTTCGAGACGTAGACCTGCACCACCTCGGACCCGGCCGCGTCCGCGTACGGCAGGGCCGTCCGGCCCAGGCCGCCGGAGGTGGGGGTGTGCGACCCCACCCGGCGGCGGCCGTCACATCCGCTCACAGGCACGTCACCGTGATCGTCGTACCCGGCGGCACCGGCGTGTTCTCGGCCGGGTTCTGGATCCGGACGATGCCGTTCGGGTTGAGCTGGACGTTGACCGGGAAGCCCTGGCTCTCCAGCGTCTGCTTGGCCTGCTGGCAGGGCATGTCGATCACCCGGGGCACGGCCACCTGCGGCGGGCCCTTGCTGATCTCCAGCTTGACCTGGGCGCCCTTCTCCACGCCGGTGCCGTCGGCCGGGCTCTGGCCGAGGATCTCGTCCTTCGGCTTGTCGGACTCCTTGACGTTCTCCACCGGCTTCAGCCCGAGCTGCGCGAGGATGGTGCGCGCCTCGGTGAGGCTCTTGCCGACCAGGTTGGGCACCGTCACTGGCGCGCGACCCTTGCTGAGGATCACCGTCACCTTCGCCCCGGGCTTGACCACTGTGCCCACCTTCGGGTCGGTGGCCAGCACCACACCCGCCGGCAACGCGTCGTCGTACCGGGAGGAGCCCTTGGCCACGACCAGGTTGGCGCCCTCCAGCTCGGCCTGGGCCAGCGCGTAGTCCTTGCCCACCACGTCCGGCACCGGCAGCCGCTCCGGGCCGAGCGACAGGGTCAGCGTGATCGTGCCGCCCTTGACGATCCGCGCGGCCGAGCCGGGATCCTGCCCGAGCACCATGTCCTTGGGGACGTTCTCGTCGTAGCGCGGCGCGGCGTACCGCAGCGTGAAGCCGCCGCGCTCGGCCCGCGCCTCCGCGTCGGCCTTGGTCAGGCTCACCAGCTGCGGCGCGACCGTGTAGCGGCCCACGCCGAACCACCAGCCACCGCCGGCGGCGACCAGGCCGAGCACCACGACCACCGCGGCGACGGCAAGCCGTCCGCGCGGCGAGCCCATGATCCGGGTACGCAGGGCGGCGAAACCGGTCCCCGGAACGTCCTCCTCGACGGCGCGGCGCCGGTGCGGGCGCTGCGCGGCACCGCTCTCGGGCAGCCGGGCCCACGCCGGGCGCTCGACCGGCTGGAGCGCGGCCACCATCTGGGTCGGCTGACTCAGGACCGCGGTGTCGTCGCTGAGCTGCGGCAGCACGGTGGTGTGCGCGTGCGGGTCGCCGAGCTGGTCGCGGACCGCCTGCACCTCGCTCAGCAGCGCCGCGGCGTCGGCCGGGCGGCCGGCCGGATCCCGCCGGGTGGCCCGGGCGACGAGCGCGTCGAGGGCCGGCGGCAGCGTCGGCACCAGCGTCGACGGCGCCGGTACGTCCCGGTCGACGTGCTGCCACGCGACCTCGACCGGACGGTCGCCGTCGTAGGGCACCCGGCCGGTGAGCATCTCGAACAGCACGATGCCGGCCGAGTAGACGTCGGTGCGCGGGTCCGCGTGGCCCTGGGTGACCAGCTCCGGCGCCACGTACGCCACGGTCGCCATGAGCTGGTTGCCGTTCTCGTCCTCGGCGCTGGCCTCGACGGCCCGGGCCAGCCCGAAGTCGGCCACCTTGACCACGCTGTCGACCAGGTTGCGGCTGCCGCCGGTGGGCACCTCGGCGACAAGCACGTTCTCCGGCTTGACGTCGCGGTGCACCAGGCCGGCCCGGTGGGCGGCGGCGAGCGCGGCGAGCATCTGCTCGGTGATCGCCAGTGCCTCGTCCGGGTTCAGCCGGCGGCGCTCGGCGAGCACGTCGCGCAGCGTGCGGCCGCGGACGTACTCCATCACCAGGTACGGCAGGCCGGCGTGGATGCCCTGGTCGTAGACCGCCACCACGTTCGGGTGGGTGAGCCGGGCGATCGTCTTCGCCTCGTCGGTGAAGCGTTCGACGAAGCCGGCCATCCGGGCCCGGGCCTGCGGCGCCTGGGTCGGGTGAATGATCTTGACCGCCACGGTGCGCTCCAGGCGCTCGTCGGTGGCGGTGTACACGGTCGCCATGCCGCCACGGGCGACGCGCCCGCGAATGCGGTAGCGCCCCTCGATCAGCGAGCCCAGCAACGTGTCGGCGACCTGTGTGTCCATCGGCAGGCAGTCTATGTGTCGGAAGGGTGAAGGTAGAACAGGATGCTACCGCCGGGTTGCGACACGGGGGGACCGCCACGGTGCGGGGTGCCGCGCGCCGCGCTCGACGGGCACGTGGCAGGGTGGTCGGGTGACCGATTCCGTACCCGCCGAGACCGGCCCCGACCTGGCCGGACCGGCCGACCCGGCCGGCTGGCTGACGCTGCCCGACGTGGCCGAGCGCCTGGACCTGTCGATCAGCAAGGTGCACCAGATGATCCGCGACCGCGAACTGATCGCGGTGCGCCGCGACGGCGTCCGCCGGATCCCGGCCGACCTGGTGGCCAACCGCACCGTGCTCAAGCATCTGCCCGGCGTGCTCAACCTGCTCGCCGACGCCGGGTACGACGACGAGGAGGCGCTGCGCTGGCTCTACCGGGAGGACCCCAGTCTTCCCGGTACCCCCGCTGTAGCCCTCGGCGGCGACCTGGCCCGAGAGGTCAAACGCCGAGCCCAGGCCGTCGCCTTCTAACCCCCCCCCGAACCCGCCCCCCTCCGCTCCCGTCGATCATGAAGTTGGCGGCGAAGTCGATCTCCGAAAGTGCCGCCAACTTCATGATCGACCGCTGAAGGGACGGGTGCGGGACGGGTGCGGGACGGGTGCGGGACGGGGGAGGGAGGGCGGGTCAGGCGGGGCGGCGGGTGGCGGCGATGGCCAGGTCGACCAGGGCCTGGCGGGCCTCGGTGTCCAGGTCGACAGCGGTGAGCGCGGCCAGGGCGCTCTCGGTCAGCGCGGCGATGTGCCGTTCGGCCCGATCCAGCGCGCCGCTCGTCGTGATCAGCTCGCGCAGCCGGTCCACCCCGGCCGCGTCCAGGTCCGGTACGCCGAGCCCGGCCAGCAGCGCCTCCCGGCCGGCCGGGTCGAGCGTCTCCAGAGCCGCCGCCACCAGGTATGTCCGCTTGCCCTCGCGCAGGTCGTCGCCGGCCGGCTTGCCGGTGCGCTCCGGGTCGCCGAACACCCCCAGCACGTCGTCGCGGAGCTGGAACGCCTCACCCAGCGGCAGGCCGTACGCCGAGTAGGCGGCGTGCACCTCGGGCGGCGCGCCGGCCAGCGCGGCGCCCAGCAGCAGCGGACGCTCGACCGTGTACTTCGCCGACTTGTACCGGGCCACCTTCGCGGCCCGGTCCAGCGAGGTGTCCCCGGTGGCCTGGGTCAGCACGTCCAGGTACTGCCCGACGGTCACCTCGGTGCGCATCTCGTCGAAGACCGGCCGCGCCCGGGCCACGGTGGCCGGCGGCAGGCCGGAGGAGTGCAGCAGCTCGTCGGACCAGACCAGGCACAGGTCGCCCAGCAGGATCGCCGCGGCGTCGCCGAAGGAGTCCGCGTCGCCGCCCCAGCCGGCCGTACGGTGCCGGGCGGCGAACCGCCTGTGCATCGCCGGCTCGCCCCGCCGGGTGTCCGACCGGTCCATCAGGTCGTCGTGGATCAGCGCGCTGGCCTGCACGAACTCCAGCGCCGCCAGGGTGGCGACGACCTGGTCGGAGTCGACCCCGCCGGCGCCCCGGTAACCCCAGTAGCCGAACGCCGGGCGCAGCCGCTTGCCGCCGCCCAGCACGAACGCCTCGATCGCCTCGGCGACGGGCAGCAGGCCGTCGTCGACGGCGGTCAGCCAGCCGCGCTGGCCGGCGAGGAACTCGGTGAGCGCCTTGTCGATCCGCTGGCGCAGGCCGGCACGGTCGACGGGGGAAACGGGAGCAGCGTGGGTCACGCCACGACGCTAGCGGTTCACACCCGTTCGCGCCGTGCCCGGCGCCCCGGCGTGCCTCGTGGCTCACCTGCCCGGACGGTCGCGCAGGTGGCGCGGCACGCCGGACGGCAGGTACGGGCGGGCCGCGGTGACCAGTCCCGCGTACCCCCGGGTGGCCGGCGCGGGCGGCGCGTGCGCCAGGCCGCGACGGAACGCGGTGAGCTGGCCGACGGCCCGGGCGGACCCGGACCGGACCGCGTCGAGCAGCGCCTCGCCGGCCACCGCGCACGCCTCGGGCACCGCGCCCAGGCCCAGGTGGCCGCGGGCCAGCCAGCCGCCGTAGACGGCCGACCGGCGCGGGCGGCCCGGTGCGCCCACCACCGGCGTCAGCAGCGGTACGGCGGCGGCCGGGCGGCCCAGCGCGACGAGCGTGCGCCCGGTCATCGCCGCCAGTTCGGCCGCGTCGAGCCAGTAGAGCCAGGGCGGCTCCCGGCCGGGCTCCGGCGTGCCCGCCCGGTCCGCCCCGGCCAGCGCCTGCCCGGCGGCACGGGGACGTCCGGCGAGCGCGGCGGCGAGCGCCACCCGGTGCAGCAGCAGCGCCCGCAGACCGGGCGTGGCGGTGGCGCGGGTGGCGGCGTACCCGATCCGGGCCAGGACCAGCGCGCCGGCCGGGTCGCCGGCGTCGGCCAGCAGGTGACTGGCCGACGCGAGCACGTGCCCGGCCAGCGGCGGCTGCCCGGCGGCCACCGCCGCCCGCAGCGCCAGCCGGTACGCGACCAGGCCCCCGCCGGGGTTCCCGGCGTCGGCGGCCAGCCAGCCGGCGAGCTGCGCCGACTCGGCCAGCGCGGGCAGCATCGCGCGCCGGCCGGCGGGCCCGGCGCGCCGGTAGCCGCGGACCGCGTGCCGCAGCCGGCGGGCGCCGTGCCCGGCGAGGTCGCCGCCGCCGAGCAGGTCGTCCCAGCGCCGCAGCGTGGCGAGCGTCACCCGGTCCGCCGGGTGACCACGACCGGCGGGCTCGTCCGGCCCGCGCGGGACGCCGAGCGACAAGGGCTGGTCCGCGGTCGTGCGCCCGGCCTCCCGCCCGGGACGGCCGTGCTGCGGCGGCGCGGCGGCGAACGGACCGGCCGGCGTGCGGCCGCCCGGGTCGGCCGCCCAGCGGTACGCGAGCGTGAGCAGGGCCAGCCGGGCGCGGGAGCCGGCCGGGTCGACCACCGCGGGCGCCACGCCCAGCCGGCGGCTGCGGGCGGCGGCCCCGGCCAGCACCTCACCCGGCACCCCCAGAACAGTCGCCAGCCAGGCGGACCAGAAGTCGCCGGGAAGCCGCAGCTGGCGCTCCCAGCGGGACACCTCGTTGCGGGTCAGCGTGGGCACGCCGGAGGCGGCGCAGAGCTCGTCGGCCAGCCGCTGCTGGCTCCAGCCACGGGCGGCCCGCAACTCGGCCAGCAGCGGCCCGAGCAGGCGCGGGCCCGGCGGCGGGGACGGGATCATCGGAACCTCCGGGGCGACGGCGCGGATGGCGACGCGGACGCCCGGCCAGGTGGTGGCGCCGGCGCGTCGCCGTCGTGGCGACCCCCGCGCGGGCCCCCGGAACGGCCGTCGGCCGCCCCACCGCGCTGCCGCATTTCTACCCCCGGGGTACGACGTCGCGCCGGGACAGGTGTTCGCGGGCTGGGAAGATTCCCGATGCGGCGTCCCGTCCCGGTTACAGTCGATCCGTGGCGCTCGGTCTTCCCTCGGTCCTTCCCAATCCCCAGCCGGCCATCGGGGAGCTGATCCGTGACGGCCGCCCCACGTTCTCCTTCGAGTTCTTCCCGCCGAAGACCCCGGCCGGGGAGAAGCTGCTCTGGCAGGCCATCCGCGAGCTGGAGTCGCTGCGGCCCTCGTTCGTGTCGATCACCTACGGCGCGGGCGGCTCGACCCGCGACACCACGGTGGCGGTGACCGAACGGATCGCCACCGAGACGACGCTGCTGCCGATGGCGCACCTGACCGCGGTGAACCACTCGGTCGCCGAGCTGCGGCACGTGATCGGCCGGCTGGCCTCGGTCGGGGTGCGCAACGTGCTGGCCGTGCGGGGCGACCCGCCGGGCGACCCGGGCGGCGAGTGGATCGCCCATCCCGAGGGCGTCCGGTACGCCGAGGACCTGGTCCGGCTGGTCCGCGACAGCGGCGACTTCAGCGTCGGCGTGGCCGCCTTCCCGTACAAGCACCCGCGCTCGCCGGACGTGGACAGCGACACCGCGCACTTCGTCCGCAAGTGCCGGGCCGGCGCGGAGTTCGCGATCACCCAGATGTTCTTCGACGCCGACGACTACCTGCGCCTGCGCGACCGGGTGGCCGCCGCCGGCTGCGACACCCCGATCCTGGCCGGAGTGATGCCGGTGACCCAGATCGGCACCATCGAACGGTCGGTGCAGCTGTCCGGCGCGCCGTTCCCGCCGGCGCTGGCCGAGCGGTTCGAGCGGGTGGCCGACGACCCGGAGGCGGTACGCCGACTCGGCGTCGAACAGGCGAGCGAGATGTGCGAGAAGCTGCTCGACGAGGGCGTGCCGGGGATCCACTTCATCACCCTCAACCGGTCCACTGCGACCCGCGAGGTGTGGCAGCGGCTGCGCGCCGCCGCACGGGTGTGACCACCCGCCACACGACACCCGCGCCGTGCTTCTACGGTTGATCCGTGGTGGGCACACAGCTGAACTGGGACCAGTACGCGACCGCGTGGGCGCGGCTGCACGGCGGCTTCGATCCGCGTACCGCCGCGCCGGTGGTGCGCGCCTGGCTGCGCTTCGCCTACCACGTGGGCTACGTGCTGGGCCGGCTGCGCGTCGGCCCCACCCCGGTGACCGTGTTCGGGGTGCTGCTCTGCTTCTGCGTACCCCTGTTCGTCGAGCGGCCCGGCGACGGGCCGTTCCTGGGCGCGTTGTTCGTGCTGCTGGCGGCGGTGGCCGACAGCGTCGACGGCGCGGTGGCGGTGGCCACCGGCCGCACCACCCGGCTGGGCTACGTGTACGACTCGGTCGCCGACCGGCTCGGCGAGGTCGCCTGGCTGGTCGCGTTCTGGCTGCTCGGCGCGCCGGGCGCGCTGGTCGCGGCGGCCGGTGGCCTGTCCTGGCTGCACGAGTACGTGCGGGCGCGCGCGGTCTCGGCGGGGATGCGGGAGATCGGCGCGGTGACGGTGGGGGAGCGGCCGACCCGGGTCTGCGTGGCGCTGGTCGGGCTGCTGGTCGCCGGGCTCACCGGACTGATCGACGTCGACCTGACCGCCGGCACGATCACCATGGCCACCACGGTCTGGGTGCTGCTCGCCGGGTTCGGCCTGGGTCAGTTGCTCTCCGCCGTCCGCCGCGCGCTGGTCGACGCCGGCTGACCGCCACGCCCACGCCGCGCAGCCCTGCCGCGCCCGCGAGCCGCCGGGCGGGCGCGCGGCGGGCTGCCGGCGTTAATAAGGGGCCCTTCCTCTACCGGAGGCGTTAACAAGGGCCCCCTCCTTACACACCCTCACCAGGCCGGGCCGACCGCCTCGGCGACGATCTCCGCGGACAACGCCACCATGGGCAGCCCGCCGCCCGGGTGGCTGGAGCCGCCGACCAGCCAGAGCCCGGCCACCGGGCCCCGGTTGACCGGGCGCAGCAGCCCGCCCGCGGTGCCGTAGATCGCCCCGCCCGGCGCGCCGGTGGCCGCGTCCAGGTCGGTCGGGGTGCGGATCTCCCGGAACACCAGCCGGTCCCGCACGTCGACGCCGCGTTCGGCCAGCACGTCCAGGATCCGGTCCGCGTACGCCTCGGCCAGGCCCGGCCGCCGCCAGTCCACAGCGCTCGCGGCGGTGCCGTGCCGGGGCGCGTTGACGAGCACGAACCACGCCTCGTGGCCGTCCGGGCGGACCGCCGGGTCGTCGGCCGCGGTGACGAACACGGTCGGGTCGGGCGCCGGGCGGGCCCGCACCCCGCGACCCGGGTCGCCGAACACGGCGTCGAACTCGGCGTCGTAGTCGCGGGGGAAGAACACGTTGTGGTGGGCCAGCCCGGAGTCGCCGCGTACGCCCAGCAGCAGCACGAACCCGGCCAGGCTGCGGTCGGTGAGCGCGGCCAGCCGGCGCGGGTCGGGCAGCAGGTTCCGGTAGAGGGTCAGCGCGTCCACGTTCGCCACCACCACGTCGGCCGGGATCGGCGCGGCCGCCCCGGCCACGCGTACCCCGTGCACCCGCCCGCCCGCGGCGTCGATGCGGGTGACTGTGGCGTCGGTGCGTACCACCACACCCAGGTCCAGGCAGCGCGACAGCAGCGCGTCGGCGAGCGTGCCCAGCCCGCCGCGCAGGTACCAGCCGCCGTACGCCAGCTCGGCGTAGGGGACGGCGACGAGCGCGGCCGGGGCGCGGCGCGGGTCGGCGCCGGTGTACGTGGCGTACCGGTCCAGCAGCATCCGCATCCGCGGGTCGGACAGGTGGCGGCGGCCCAGCCCGCGCAGGCTGCGGCCGGGGCCGATGGCGGCCAGGTCGCCCAGCCGCCAGGCCAGCGCCGCCAGGTCGCGGGGCGAGTCGACGGTACGGCGCAGGATGTCCCGGTGCGAGGCCGCCCACACCCGGCCGGCGCGCCGCCACAGCCCGCGCCAGTCGGCGGCGGACCGGTCCCCGAACGCGGCGCCGATCCGGGCGGCGAACTCGTCCGGGTCGGCGCAGGAGTCGAGCGCCTGCCCGCCGCCGGGGAAGACGTGCCGCACGATCGGGTCCAGCGGGACCAGGTCGAGGTACTCGTCGAGCTTCGCTCCGGTCGCCTCGAACAGGTCGTGGAAGACCTGCGGCAGGGTGAACAGGCTCGGCCCGGTGTCGAAGTGCCACACCCCCTCCGGGGTGTGGTGGGCGTACCGGCCGAGCTTCCCCCCGACCGTGCCGGCCCGTTCGAGGACGGTGACCTCGTGCCCGGTGACCGCGAGCCGGGCGGCGGTGGCTAGCCCGCCCACCCCGGCGCCGATGACCACGATGCGCGCCATGGCGTGCCCCTCCTAGGTGACCGGGCGACCCCGCCAGGTGAGCCGGTGTCGCTTCCGCAGATGGTACGACCGGACGGTCAGCCAACCGAGGACCACGACCGACACGGGGTGGCCCAGCGCGTCGGGCCACGCCCGTCCGCCGGTGGCGCGGGCGCTGACCACCCGCCCGGCGACCCCGGCCAGGTAGGCCAGGAACGCCACGGCGGCCACCGCCGGCGCGCCGGCGAGCAGCGCCCCGAGCACCAGCAGCGGCGGCGCGACGTAGAGCGCGACCAGCAGCGCCAGCACGGCCGCCGCGGCGGCGGGGTGCCCGAACGTCGCCCACAGCGACTTGGTGTAGCCGTCGCGGAGCTGCGGCCAGGTGTCGTACATCCGGCAGGACGCCAGCCGGGAGCCGTCGGCCAGCGCGATCCGCCCGCCGGCCCGCTTCACCGCCCGGGCCAGCTCGATGTCCTCCAGCACCTTGTCGGCCACCGCCGCGTGCCCGCCGGCCCGCAGGTAGCCGGCCCGGTCCACGACCAGGAACTGCCCGCCCGCCGCGGCCAGCGACGGCCGCCGCGAGCGTTCCATCGCGCGCAGCGGCAGGAACGTCAGCCACAACCACTGCAACAACGGCTGCACCAGCCGGTCGGCCGCCGTCCGCACCACGATCCGGGGGTACGGCGACAGCAGCGCCGCGCCGGCCGCGCGCAACTCGGTCACCGCCGCCGCCACCGCGTACGGGGTGAGCACCACGTCCGCGTCGACGAAGGCCAGCACCGCCGGTTCCGGGCCGGTCCGGGTGGCGAGCTGCCAGCAGGCGTGCGGCTTGCCCAGCCAGCCCGGCGGCGGGGCGACGCCGGTGAGCAGCGTGAGACGGGGATCGTCGCCGGCCACCGCGCGGACCACGTCGGCGGTGCCGTCGGTCGAGCCGTCGTCGAGCACCACGATCCGCAGGTCCGGTACGCCGCGCTGGGCGAGCAGCGCGCGCAGGCACGGGGTGACCCGTTCGGCCTCGTCGCGCAGCGGCAGCAGCACCGCCACCGGCTCGGTCACCTCGGCCGGTCCGGCGCCGGGGCGGCGCAGCCAGGCGTACGCGTTGACCAGCGTGTGCCCGGCCAGCGCGGCGACCACCACGGCCAGCGCGAGGACGGCGATCATGCCGGGGCGTCGACGCGCGGCGCCGGCTCCGGCGTGCCGGTCCGGTCCCGCCGGCGGGCCCGCCACAGCGTGACCGCCAGCGGCACCGCCGCCACCGCCATCCCGGCCGCGCCCCACAGCGCCGACGCCGGCAGCCGCAGGAACACCGCGTGCGCCAGCACGCTGGAGGCGTACGTCCAGAGGTAGAGCGCGAACATCGGGGCGTCCCGGCCGTCGACCCGGTCCACCGACGGGCCGGCGAGCGGGCGCAGCGCGACCGCGAGCAGTACCGCGAAGCCCAGCCAGCCCAGGTAGTTGCTGACCGGGATGCCGGGTAGCCCGGGCAGCGCCGGGGTGGCGTCGAGCCAGGTCCAGTAGCCCTCGGCCACCATCTGCGGGTCGAGGAACAGATCCCAGGCGGCCAGCCCGACCGCCGAGAGCGCGATCCGGGCGAGGCGGGAACGGACCAACCGGACCGCGGTGAGCCAGGCCGGCCAGGCCATCCAGGTCCAGGCGAGCGGGATGATCAGCGGCACTCCGGCCAGCTTCGGGCCCAGCTCACCGGAGTAGTCGTAGCTGCCGAACGGGAACCCGGTGGCCACGCCGATCGCCTCGACCGCGAACCCGCCGCCGGTGACGACCGCGACCAGCGCGACGGCGGTACGGACGCCCCGGGTGAGCAGCGCGTGGCCGACCGAGAGCAGCCAGCCGAGCACCACTGTGGCCACCGTGAGCCCGGCCCGGGTCGCGCCGCCGGTGAGCGGGTAGCAGATCTGGGCGAGCACCAGCACGGCCAGCAGCGCCCAGGGCAGCCGGGAGCGGATCACCGCGCTCATGCCGCGTCCGGCGGGGGCAGCGGCAGGTCCCGGCCGAGCACGCCGAACGGCCGCTCGTCGCCGGGGAAGTGGAAGTGCCGCAGGACGTCGACGAAGCCGAACCGGCGGTACAGCCGCCAGGCCCGGGACTTCTCCTCGTCGGCCTCCGGCGTGGACAGCAGCGTGGTGTCGCCCTCGGCCACGGCGAGCAGCGCGCGCAACTGGCGGGCGCCCAGGCCGTGCCCCTGCGCGGGCGGCCGGACGTGCAGCTCCACCACCTCGAACGGGTGGGCCAGCCAGCGCTGCCGGTCCTGCGCGTTCAGCGCCCGGTGCACCTGGTCGTGCCACCACTGCCCGGTGGCGCCCCGGTAGCCGTACCCGAAACCGGCCAGGTGACCCTCGCTGGTCAGGCTGGCGACGGCGCGGAAACCGGGCCGTCGCACGTGGGTGGCGATGTAGCCGCGGCGGGCCTCCAGCAGGTCGGGCCGGTAGCCCATCGCCTCGCCGTAGACGGCCACCACGTCGTCCAGCCGCCGGACCAGGTCGTCCGGTGTCCACCGCACCAGCCTCATGCGTACCCTCTCGATGTTTCCGGGTCGCCTTCGGCGGCGGCCCAGCCCAGCACCGTACGGTCGCCGACCACGTCGCCCACCGCGAACCGCGCGAACAGTTCCTCCGCGTACCAGCCCTCGCTGGGGGTACGGGTGATCGCGGCGCGGTGCTCCGGGGAACGGTACGCGAACGCGACCAGGTCCGCCGGGTCGCGCCACACGCTGACCGTGCCCTGCCAGCCCAGCGGCGCCTCGCCGACGCCGAAGCGGGCGAGCAGTCCGGGCGCGGTGTGCAGCTCGGCGGCGACCGGCGGGATCGCGCGCCAGAACGTGGCCGCCCGGCGGGCCCGCAGCCGGGCCCGGGTCAGCGCCAGCACCGGCCCGGTGACCCGTCCGCCGGACGGCGCGCCGAACGGCTCCCGGCCGGACCACCGGCCGCGGCTGGTCAGCGGGCGCAGGTCGACCCGTACCGCGGCGCCGGCGATCCGGGCCCAGGAGCGGGCGACCGGGGAGGCGTCGAAGCCGGCCGCGTCGGCGGGGGAGTCCCACACCACGAGCGCGGCCCACCGGGTCAGGTCGGCGTCGCCGGGGCCGAAGCCGGTGCCGGTCCCGGTGCCGGTGCCGAGCAGCTTGGCGAAGCGGACGCCCGGCAGCCGGCGCAGCCGGGCCGGGTGGGTGGCCATCCGGCCCAGCACGCCGGGTACGGTCCGGCGGGGCACACGCCACACGTGCAGCGTGACGAGTCCGGGGTTCACGCCACCTCGGCCGGGGTGCCGGCGGTGATCCGCAGCAGTTCCGCGTACGTGGTGGGGAACACCGCCCGGGGTACGCCGCCGGCGGCCCACACCTCGTCGTACCCGGCCAGGGCGGTGTCCACGACGGTGCGCAGCGGCGCGGGGTGGCCGACCGGTGCGACGCCGCCGATCACCTGCCCGGTGTGCCGCTTGACGAACTCCGGGGTGGCCCGGCGCAGGTGGGTCACGCCCAGCGTGGCGGCCAGCCCGGCGGTGTCCACCCGGTGCGCGCCGGAGGTGAGCACCAGCAGCGGCGCGTCGTCCGCGTCGAAGATCAGCGAGTTGGCGATGGCGCCGACGGCGACACCGAGCGCCTCGGCCGCCGCGGCGGCGGTGTGCACCGCGTCGGGCAGCAGTCGGACGAGGCTGGCCTCGCCCGATCCGTTCCGCGCGCCCGCGTCGTCGAGCGCGCGCTGCACCGCCTGCACGTTCGGGTGTGGCTGCATGCACCCATTCTTCCTGCCGTGCCCGTTCGGCCGGCAGCCACCCACGCCGATTCCCGCTGGGCCGGCTGCCGGAACCGGTCGGCGGGCTCGGTCAGCGTGGCGACGCCCCGGGCCAGCCGGGCGTGGCCCGGACCCGGCCGGTGGAGTCCACCAGCAGGGCCGCGTACCCGTCCAGGGTCGCCAGCCAGTCCAGCGCGTCCGGGCCGCGGGCGACCGCCGCTGTCGCGTACACGTCGGCCCAGAGCAGTTCGGGGCCGACCACGGTGACCGACCGGACGGCCTCGGCCGGCCGGCCGGCGCGCGGGTCGGTGATGTGCGTCCCGCGCCGCGCGGTGCCGGAGGTGGCGACCGCGCCGTCGCTGCGCTCGACCACGTCGAACAGCCGGTCGGGCCGGTCCGGATCCTCGACGCCGACCCGCCAGGGCGGCCGGTCCGGCGCGGCCCGCAGCAGCACGTCCCCGCCCGCGTTGAGGCACAGGTCGTGCCCCGCCAGGTCGGTCAGGTGCCGGGCGGCCCGCTCCACCGCCCACCCCTTGACCAGGCCGGACGGGTCGAAGCCGGTGCCGCCCAGGGGCAGCGGCAGGCGGCGGGCGTCGAACCATCCGCCGGTGCGCGCGCGGGCCGTCTCGCACAGCCCGGCCACCTCGCGCACCAGCGGGTCGGCGGTGGCGGCCGGGCCGGGCGGTGCGCCGCGCAGCCGCCCCAGCACGCTGTCCGGCCGATACGTGCTGAACACCGCGTCGGCGGCCCGCAGCTCGGCCAGGACGCGGGCCACCCGCTCCTCGACCGCCGGGTCGCGTACTCCCGGTCCGCGCAGGTGCACGCTCACCGGCAGGCCCATCACGTGCTCGACCCAGGCCCGCCGGTCCGGCCCGCTCACTTGCGGTGCGCCGCGTCGATGGCGGACTGGAGCGACTCCCGGTAGCCGTCGCTGGTGACGGTGGCGCCGGAGACGCTGTCGATCTCCGCGCTCTGCGCCGCCAGGACCTCCTGCCGCAGGATCGGCACCGCGTAGTCGTTGATCTCCTGGTCCCGCCGGTTGCCGTCGGGCACCTGCACCGCTGTGACGTCGGTGATCCTCCCGTCGGCGACGGTGATCCGCACCTGCACCGGACCCCACCGGGTCTGCGCCACCGACCCGGTGGCGGTGCCGCTGCCCCGGCCGGCGTCGCCCCCGCCGGTGGGGGTGCCGGCGGACGGGGTGGCGCCGTCGGCCGTGCCGCTCCAGGAGCCGCCGCCGGGGCCGTTCCCGGTGGCGACCGCGCCGGTCTCCCCGCCCGCTCCCATGGTGCTGGTCCGGTAGCTGAACAGCAGCACCAGCGCGGCCACGGTGGACAGCAACCAGATGGTGATCCGTCGCACGGATCCTCCCTTCGCGCCTGTCACCAGGCGAAGCGTTCGTGATGGACGTGCGCGTCGGGCACCCCGGCCGCGCGGGTCGCGGCGCGGACGGCGTCTACCCAGCCGTCCGGGCCGCAGAGGAAGACGTCGTGTCCGGCCACGTCGGGGGAGAGCCGGCGCAGCGCCTCGGCGTCGGAGAGCCCCTCGGCGTACGCCGGCAGCCAGGACGGCCGGGCCGCCCGGGGACCGACCAGGCGGTGCACCACCAGCCCGCGCTCGGCGACGAGCCGGTCCAGCTCGGTGGAGAAGACCAGGTCGTCCGCGGTACGGACGCGGTGGACGAGCACCGCCTCGCCGGGCGCGTACGGCAGCTCCCAGAGCAGCGCCAGCAGCGGGGTGAGCCCGACACCGCAGGCCAGCAGCGTGATTCCGTGACCCCGCCAGTGCTGGCCGGTGAGCCGCCCGTACGGCCCCTCGATCAGCACCCGGGTGCCGGGGCGCAGGGCGCCCACCCGGGCGCTGCCGTCGCCCAAGTCCTTGACCGTGATCCGGAGCAGGTCCCCCCGCGGCGGGGCGGACAGCGAGTACGGGTGGGCGCGGGACCAGCCGGGACCGTCCAGGAACCGCCAGAGCAGGAACTGTCCGGCCCGTACCGGCAGCCGGTGCAGGTCCCGCCCGCGCAGCCAGACCGAGGTGATCCCGGGTGCCTCGGCGACCACCGCGGCCACCTCGATCCGGTGGCGCAGCGAGCGCCAGGCGGGCAGGCCGAGCCGCCAGACCAGCACGCTGGCCAGCGCCAGCAGGTAGACCGTCCACCAGTAGGCGCGGGCGAGCGGCGAGGCGAGGAAATCGGCGCCGGTCCAGAGCTGGTGCGGCAGCGCCAGCGCGACGCCCAGGTAGGCGTAGAGGTGCAGCAGGTGCCAGGACTCGTAGCGCAGCCGCCGCCGGGCCGCGCGGACCGAGGTCACCACCACCAGCGTCAGCAGCGCCAGCGCCGCGGTGGCCAACAGCATCCCGGGGTACGTGACGACCAGGTCCCAGGTCTCGGCGAGCACGCCCCGCCGGGCGGTGCCGGCGTAGCCGAGCACGGTCAGCAGCACGTGCGCCAGGAGCAGGTGGAACGAGGCGAAGCCGGTGAGCCGGTGCCAGCGGGCGATCCGGTCCTGCCCGAAGCGGCGCTCCAGCAGCGGCACCCGGGCCATCAGCATCACCTGGACCAGCATCAGGTCGGCGCTGACCAGGCCGGCCAGCCGGCCGAGCGAGGTGAACCCGGCCGCTGCTCCGGCCAGCAGCTCCTGCACCCCGCGGTCGGCGGTCCACAGGGCGGTGACCACCAGCAGGCTGAGCCCGGCGAGGCCGCCGGCCACGTCGGCCCACCAGCGGGGGGCGGCGGGCAGAGCGCGCGCGGTCGCGGTGGCGGTCATCGGAGGTTCTCGTGGGTACGACTCACGCTCATGAGGGAACCCTGGACCGGCGAGTTCCGGTTCGTCTTTGCCGGGGCTGTGCGCCGGCTGAGAATCCAGTCGCCTTCGCTCCGGCCCCGGCGCGTCACACGTTGCGTTTTCGTCGGTGGGGAGGTGTACTGTCAGGGTAGTTAGAACGAGTGTTCGATTGACTCACGATCGGTTCCCCGCCGACACGGTCGCCGCACACCGTTCATCACGCTCCGGAAGCGGTGTTTCGCGGCACCGGCTTCCGGGAGGTGCGGCACCGCGGGCCGCACCGGGTCTCGGACAGTCGCGAGTCCGGGCCCGTCAGGCAGGTCGTCGCCCGCCGCCCACGACCCCCGGGCGGCGGGCGACGGACCCGCCGGCACGCCGGCCGGGTGTGGGTGTGGGGAAGCGTCCACATCCGGCCGGCCGCCACCTGAAAGGTGCGTCTTCCTCCGCACCGACCGCTCCGGGCGACCGGGCGACGTTCCCCGTCGCGCGACCGCCCGCCCCGGCCACACGCGGAGGAGAGACCCATGCCGACCAGTCCGGCCCAGGCGCCCACGGTGCCCGCGCACGTGCTGCCGCACCGCACCCCCGCCCAGTTGCTCGCGGTGGCCCGCGACGGGCTGGCCGAGGCCGCCCGCACCCGACCCGACGGCCTCCGGTACGCCGCCGCCCACCTCGCGGCGCTGCGCGCCGCCGCCGCCGTGCTCGCCGCCCGGGCCCGTCCCGCGCCCACCCGCCGGCACCGGGTCACCAGCGTCTGGGTGCTGCTCGCCACCGTCGCCCCCGAGCTGGACGAGTGGGCCGCCTACTTCGCCGCCGGCGCGAGCAAGCGGGCCGCCGCCGAGGCCGGCATCCCCCGCGTGGTCACCGCCCGCGAGGCCGACGACCTGCTGCGCGCCGCCGAGGAGTTCGTGACGGTGGTGGAGACCGCGCTCGGCCTGGCCCACCAGCCGGCGCTCGACGGACTGCCCCGCCCGCTGCGGCCCGGCGCCTCCGGCTCCCCGCCCCGGCCCGGAGCAGCCGCCGCCTGATTCGTGGCGCCCGGCCGCCACCGGCGGGACCCCGGGTGGCCGGGCGCCGCACCCACGGCACACGCGTGCCGCGCACGACACGATCCACAGCACCATCCACGGGCGGGCCCGTGGCGAAACACGACGGGGGGTTGGTCCGATGGCGGGCCGCATGGTGGTCGGTTCCGCCGCCCTGGCCGATCTGGTCCGTCCGGCGAGCGCGCCCGACCCGGCCGGCGGCCACCGGGTGCTGCCCGTCCGGGCCGAGCTGACCGGGCTGCTGCCCAACCGCGGCCTGCGGCGTGGCAGCACCGTCGCGGTCGGCGCCGGCCAGCCCCGGCGCAGCGGCGCCACCTCGCTGATCCTCGCGCTGCTCGCCGAGGCGTCCCGGGCCGGCTCGTGGTGCGCGGTGGTCGGCGTACCCACCTTCGGGGCCGGCGCCGCCGCCGAGGCGGGCATCGCCCTGGACCGGCTGGCCCTGGTGCCCGACCCCGGGCCGGAGTGGCCCACAGTGGTCGCCGCGCTCATCGACGGGGTCGACGTGGTGGTCACCGCCGTGCCGGCCACCGTCTCCGCCTCGGTCGCCACCCGGCTGGCCGCCCGCGCCCGGCAGCGCGGAAGCGTGCTCGTCCCGTACGGGCGGTGGGACGGCGCGGACGTCACGCTCCAGGTGGTCCGGGGCGTCTGGCAGGGGCTCGGCGCCGGTCGCGGGCGGCTGCGCCGCCGCGAGGTGACCGTCTCGGCCCGGGGCCGGGGTGCCGCCGCCCGCCCCAAGGAGATCAAGGTGTGGCTGCCCGGCGACGAGCTGACCCGGGTGATCCCCCGCTCGGCGGGGCTCGGTGTCCCGCCCGCCGCGCCGTCGCGCCGGCTGCGCGTGGTCGCCCCACCCACCCGTACGCTCGCCGCGGCCGGTCCGGCGTGAGCGGCGAGCCGCAGCGGACGCTGCTGCTCTGGTGCCCGGACTGGCCGGTCCTCGCCGCCGAGATCGTCGACGGGGTGCCCGCCACCGACCCGGTCGTGGTGCTGCACGCCAACCGGGTGATCGCCTGCTCCGAGCGGGCCCGCGCCGAGGGGATCCGGCGCGGGCTGCGCCGCCGCGAGGCGCAGGGGCGCTGCCCGCACCTGACTGTGGTCGACCACGACCCCGGGCGGGACGTGCGGGCGTTCGAGCCGGTGGTGGCCGCCGTGGAGGAGGTGGTCGCCGGCGTCGAGGTGATCCGGCCCGGCGCCTGCGCGACGGCGGCCCGGGGGCCGAGCCGCTACCTCGGCGGCGAGGAGGCGGCCGCCGAGCGGATCGTGGAGCACGTCGCGCAGAGCTGCGCGGTGGAGAGCCAGGCCGGCATCGCCGACGGGGTGTTCGCGGCCGGGCTGGCCGCCCGGGAGGGCCGGATCGTGGCCCCCGGCGGCACCCGCGAGTTCCTGGCCGCCCGGCCGGTCGAGGCGCTCGGCCGGCCCGCGCTGGCCGACCTGCTGCGCCGGCTCGGCGTCCGCACCCTCGGCGACTTCGCGGCGCTGCCGGCCGGGGACGTGCTGGCCCGGTTCGGTTTCGACGGGGCGCTGGCGCACCGGCTCGCCGGTGGCCGGGACGACCGTCCGCTGGCGGTCCGGCAGCCGCCCGCCGACCTGACCGTCACCGCCGACTACGACGAGCCGGTCGATCGGGTCGACGCCGCCGCGTTCGCCGCCCGCATGCTCGCCGAGCGGCTGCACGAACGGCTGGCCGGGTACGGCCTGGCCTGCACCCGTCTCGGCATCGAGGCGGTCACCGCGCACGGCCAGGAGCTGCACCGGGTGTGGCGGCACGACGGCCTGCTCACCGCCGCGGCCATCGCCGACCGGGTCCGCTGGCAGCTCGACGGCTGGCTCTCCAGCAGCAACGGCCGGGGCGGGACGCGTCCGGCCCGGCCCACCGCCGGGATCGTCCGGTTGCGGCTGGTGCCGGACGGGGTGCTCGCCCAGGCGGGCCTGCAACCCGGGCTGTGGGGGGAGACCGGTGAGGAGCGGGAACGGGCGCACCGGGCGCTGAGCCGGGTGCAGGGCATCCTCGGTCCCGAGGCGGTGGTCACCGCCGTGCTCGGCGGCGGGCGGTCCCCGGCCGACCAGGTGCGTCTGGTCCCGTGGGGCGACGAGCGGGTGCCCGCCCGCCCCGGCCCGCCACCCCTGCCGGCCGCCGCGCCCGCTCCGGGTGCCGCGTCCGCCTCGGTCGTCGTACCGGCTGGGGGTGGTGCCAGGCGGCGGGCCGGGCGGGGCCGGGCGGTGGCCGAGCCGCCGTGGCCGGGGCGGATCCCGCCGCCCGCGCCGGCCGTGGTGCTGCCCGCCCCGTTGCCGGCCGACGTGCGTGACGCCGCCGGGGAGCCGGTCGTGGTGAGCGCGCGGCTGACGGTCAGCGCGGCACCGGCCCGGCTCACCGTCGGCGACGGCCGTCCGGCCGAGATCACCGGCTGGGCCGGACCGTGGCCGGTGGACGAGCGCTGGTGGGCGCCGGCCGAGGCGCGCCGCCGGGCCCGGTTCCAGGTGAGCCTGGCCGACGGCGCCGCCCTGCTGCTCGCGGTCGAGGGCGGCCGGTGGCTGGTGGAGGCGATCTATGACTGAGCGCCGGGGGAGGCGCCGGTGAGCTTCCACAACCCGAAGATGCCCTGGTCGAAGCTGGAGCAGGTGCTCTCCGGCCGGGCCGGGGGCGAGCGGCACCTGCACGTGGTCGACCCGCTCGCTGTCGACGCCGACGGCGGCGACTCACCGGCCTGGAGCCGCAAGCGCCAGGAATACCAGCCGCCGGAGCTGGACCGCCCGGACGGCGTGGTGCCGTACGCGGAGCTGCACGCGCACTCCAACTTCAGCTTCCTCGACGGGGCCAGCCACCCGGAGGAACTGGCTGAGGAGGCGGCCCGGCTCGGGCTCACCGCGCTCGCCGTCACCGACCACGACGGCTTCTACGGTGTGGTGCGCTTCGCCGAGGCGGCCCGCGCGCTGCGGCTGCCGACGATCTTCGGCGCGGAGCTGTCCCTCGGGCTGCCCGGCCCGCAGAACGGCGAACCCGACCCGCTCGGCCGGCACCTGCTGGTGCTCGCGCACGGCCACGAGGGGTACGCGCGCCTGGCCGCCACCATCTCCCGGGCTCAGCTGCGCGGCGGGGAGAAGGGCCGCCCGGTCTACGGCGAACTGGAGGAGATCGCCGCCGAACTGCGCGACCACGTGCTGGTGCTCACCGGCTGCCGCAAGGGGCACGTGCCCGCGGCGCTGCTCACCGAGGGCGTCGACGCGGCGGCCCGCGAGCTGGACCGGCTCACCGCGCTGTTCGGCGCGGAGACGGTGGCGGTGGAGCTGACCGACCACGGCCACCCGGTCGACGCCGACCGCAACGACGCGCTCGCCGAGCTGGCCGCCGCCGCCGGGCTGCCCACCGTCGCCACCAACAACGTGCACTACGCCACCCCGGGACGGCGGCGGCTGGCCACCACCGTCGCGGCGGTCCGGGCCCGGCGCAGCCTCGACGAGATCGACGGCTGGCTGCCCGCCGCGGCCACCGCCCACCTGCGCAGCGGCGCGGAGATGGCGGCGCGGTTCGCCGCGTACCCGGGCGCGGTGGCGCGGGCCGCGGAGTACGGCGCGGAACTGGCCTTCGACCTGCAGCTCGTGGCGCCGCAGCTGCCGGCGTACCCGGTGCCGCCCGGGCACACCGAGATGAGCTGGCTGCGCCGGCTGACCATGGACGGCGCCCGGGAGCGCTACGGCCCGCCCGAGGCGCACCCGGAGGCGTACGCGCAGCTGGAACACGAGCTGCGGATGATCGAGGATCTCGGTTTCCCCGGCTACTTCCTGGTGGTCTACGACATCGTCGCGTTCTGCCGCGCGCAGGACATCTACTGCCAGGGCCGGGGCTCGGCGGCCAACTCGGCGGTCTGCTACGCGCTGCGCATCACCAACGTGGACGCGGTCCGGCACCGGCTGCTGTTCGAACGGTTCCTCGCCCCGGAACGCGACGGGCCGCCCGACATCGACGTGGACATCGAGTCCGACCGCCGGGAGGAGGTGATCCAGCACGTCTACGCCCGTTACGGCCGGGAGCACACCGCCCAGGTCGCCAACGTCATCTCGTACCGGCCCCGGTCGGCGGTGCGGGACGTGGCGAAGGCGTTCGGCTTCTCACCCGGCCAGCAGGACGCCTGGAGCAAGCAGATCGACAGGTGGGGTTCGGTCGCCGCGGTCGACGTGGCGGACATCCCGGAGCAGGTGGTCGCGTACGCCAACGAGCTGCAGACCTTCCCCCGGCACCTGGGCATCCACTCCGGCGGCATGGTGATCTGCGACCGGCCGGTGATCGAGGTGTGCCCGGTGGAGTGGGGCCGGATGCCCGGCCGCAGCGTGCTCCAGTGGGACAAGGACGACTGCGCCGCCGTCGGCCTGGTCAAGTTCGACCTGCTCGGTCTCGGCATGCTGTCGGCGCTGCACTACGGCTACGACCTGATCGGCTCCCGGCTCGACCTGGGCGACATGACGCTGGACGACCCCGAGGTCTACGACATGCTCTGCCGGGCCGACTCGGTGGGCGTGTTCCAGGTGGAGAGCCGCGCCCAGATGGCCACGCTGCCCCGGCTCAAGCCGCGCGAGTTCTACGACCTGGTGGTGGAGGTGGCGCTGATCCGGCCCGGCCCGATCCAGGGCGGGTCGGTGCACCCGTACATCAGGCGCAAGAACGGCCAGGAGCCGGTCACGTACGCGCACCCGCTGATGCGCAACGCGCTGGAGAAGACGCTCGGCGTACCGCTGTTCCAGGAGCAGCTCATGCAGCTCGCCATCGACCTGGCCGGGTTCGACGCGGCCGGCGCCGACCAGTTGCGCCGGGCCATGGGGGCGAAGCGGTCGGTGGAGCGGATGGCGCAGATCGCCGACCGGCTCTACGCCGGGATGGCCGCGCGGGGCATCAGCGGCGAGCTGGCCGACGACGTGTACCGCAAGCTCACCGCGTTCGCCAGCTACGGCTTCCCGGAGAGCCACGCGATGAGCTTCGCCTACCTGGTGTACGCCAGCTCGTGGCTCAAGCGCTACCACCCGGGCCCGTTCCTGGCCGCGCTGCTCAACGCGCAGCCGATGGGTTTCTACTCGCCGCAGACGCTCGCCGACGACGCCCGCCGGCACGGCGTGGAGGTGCGCCGGCCGGACATCAACGCCAGCGGCGCCAAGGCGGTGCTGGAGTCCACGCCGGAGACCCGGTGGGGCAGCGTGCCGGGCGAGCCGCCGCACGCCTGGGGGCTGGGCGGCCCGGCGGTGCGGCTCGGGCTGGGCAGCGTCCGTACCCTCGGCGAGGACGTGGCCGAGCGGATCGAGGCGGAACGCGCCGCGCACGGGCCGTACCGGGACATGCCGGACCTGGCCCGCCGCGTCGGTCTCACCGCCGCGCAGCTGGAGGCGCTGGCCACCGCCGACGCGTTCGCCTGTTTCGGGCTGACCCGGCGGCAGGCCCTCTGGGCGGCCGGCGCGGCGGCCCAGGACCGGCCCGGCCGGCTGCCCGGCACGGTGACCGGCGCGGACCCGCCCACCCTGCCCGGCATGGCCGCGGTGGACCGCCTGGTCGCCGACGTCTGGGCCACCGGCCTGTCCCCGGAGAGCCACCCGGCCCGGTTCATCCGGGACCGCCTCGACGAGCTGGGCGCGGTGCCGATCGCCCGCCTCGGCCAGGTGCCGCCCGGGCAGCGGATCCGGGTCGGCGGGATCGTCACCCACCGGCAGCGCCCGGCGACCGCCGGCGGCGTCACGTTCCTCAACCTGGAGGACGAGACCGGGATGCTCAATGTCACTTGCTCCCCGGGGTTGTGGCAGAGATACCGTCGAGTCGCCCGCACCAGTGGAGCACTCGTGGTGCGGGGCCGGCTGCAGCGGCACGAGGGCGTCACGAACCTCACCGCGGACCGGCTGGACGCGATCGAGCCCCCCGTCACGCCGGCATCCAGGGATTTCCGTTGATGGAGTGATCCACATTACGGTTTCTCCGAGCCGGAGGCGGGAGACTCCCGACGCGGGTGGGCAGAGTGGCCCACCCGGGGTATGGGGGATGAACCGATGACCTTTCACCGCACGAACGCCGGTGGCGTGGCGAACGCCCGACGGACCCGCCTCGGCGCCGACTGGGCGCCCACGCACGAGGCCGAGCCGCGGGAATACCAGGTGACCGACGGCCCGGTGGCCAACCACCAGCGCTCCCGCGCCGAGGACGACCCCGCCGGCGGCGGCGAGTCCTGAACCCGGGCCGGGGGGTGACTAGGCTCGGCGCGTGGAGCAGATCCGAACCCTCACCCCCCGCACCGCCGTCATCTGGTCGGTGCTCCGGGCCGAGCTGGACCGGCGGGCCGGCGAACGACTCTCCGTGCTCGACGTCGGCGGCGGGACCGGCGGCTTCGCCGTCCCGCTCGCCGAGGCCGGTCACCGGGTCACTGTGGTCGACGCCAGCCCCGACGCGCTCGCCGCGCTGACCCGCCGGGCCGCCGAGGCCGGGGTCGCCGATCGGGTACGCGCGACGCAGGGCGACGCCGACGCGCTCACCGGACTCGTCGAACCGGCCACCGTGGACCTGGTGCTCTGCCACTCCGTCCTCGAGGTGGTCGACGACCCGGAACCGGTGATGTCCGCGCTGGTCACCGCGTTGCGACCGGGCGGCGCGGCGAGCGTGCTCGTCGCCGGCCGGGCCGCCGCCGTGTTCGGCCGGGCGATGAACGGGCAACTGGACGCCGCCGCCGCGCTCGCCGCCGACCCGCACGGCACCACCGGCGGCCGGGACACGCTGCGCCGCCGCTACGACGCCGCCGACGCGACCGCGCTGCTCACCGCCGCCGGCCTCGTCGTGGAGGAGATCCACGGGGTACGCGTGCTCGCCGACCTTCTCCCGGCCGCGGTGGCCGACGGCCAGCAGGCCGCCCTGGTGGAGCTGGAGCGCGCCCTCGCCGCCCGGTCCCCGTACCGGGATCTCGCCGCCCAGCTGCACCTGTTCGCCCGCCGCCCGGCATGACCGGCCCGGTTCCCGGCCCGGCTCCCGGCCCGCTGGACCGGGTGGTGCCGCGCTACGACGGCGGCGCCCTGACCGACGTTCTGCCCAGCGCGCTGGCGCTGCTCGGCGTGCCGGGCGCGGCCGACCGGCTCGGCCTGGCCCCGCGCCTGCCCGGGGTACGCCGGATCGCGGTGCTGCTCGTCGACGGCCTCGGCTGGTACCAGATCCCCACCGCCGCCCCGTACGCCCCGACGCTCGCCGGCCTGGCCGCCACCGCCGGCCGGCCGCTCACCACCGGCTTCCCGTCCACCACCCCGACCAGCCTGGTCAGCCTCGGCACCGGCACCCCGTCGGGCGCGCACGGCGTGCTCGGCTTCACGGTCCGGGTGCCCGGCACCGACCGGGTGCTCAACCACGTCGACTGGGCCGGCGACCCGGACCCGGAGAGCTGGCAGCCGGTGCCCACCTGGTACCAGCGGGCGCGTGCCGCCGGGGTCGCGGTGACCGTGGTCAGCCGCCCCGAGTTCGCCGGCAGCGGCCTCACGCTCGCCGCCAACCGGGGCGGCGACTACCGGGGCGCAGCAGGCGTCGACGTGCTCGCCGCCCGGATGCTGGCGGCGCTCGCCGCCGGGAACGGGCCCGCACTCGTCTCCGGCTACCACCCCGACCTGGACCGGCACGGACACCTCAGCGGCGTGGACTCCGCGCCCTGGCGGACCGCCGCCGCCGACGTGGACACACTGCTGGCCCGGCTCGTCGACGGGCTGCCGCCGGACGCCGCGTTGCTGGTCACCGCCGACCACGGCCAGCTCGACGTGCCCGCCGGGCACCGGATCGACCTGGACACCGACCCCCGGCTGCGGGCCGGGATACGGGTGGTCGCCGGTGAGCCCCGGGTCCGCTACCTGCACGTCGAGCCGGGCGCCGAAGCCGACGTGGTGGCCGCCTGGACCGAGGTGCTGGGCCCGGCCGCGCAGGTGCTGACCCGCGCCGAGGCGGTGGCGACCGGCTGGTTCGGGCCGGTGCCCGAGGCACACCTGACCCGGATCGGCGACGTGGTGGTGGTCTGCCGGGACACGTACGCCGTGGTCGCCACCCGCTCCGAACCGCCGATGGCGTCGCGGCTGGTGGCGTACCACGGCGCGGACACCGCCGCCGAGATGACGGTCCCGCTGCTGGTGGTCCGGGGCTGACCGGGCCCGGTCCTGGCCGGTGCGTGGGGTGGCGCCCCGGTGGCCGTGGGCTGGGCGGTGGGGTTGTCGGACCGGCGGGCTAGCCTGCTGGCATGGGCCGCAGCCAGTTGTTGCCCCGAGGCGGTGACCCCCGCTTCGGGCCGGACGCCGACGACACCGGCTGCACCATCCTGCACGTCGACATGGACGCGTTCTACGCCTCCGTGGAGGTGCGCCGCCGCCCCGAGCTGCGCGGCCGGCCGGTGGTGGTGGGCGGCGTCGGGCCGCGCGGCGTGGTCAGCTCCGCCAGCTACGAGGCCCGGCGGTACGGCGTCCGCAGCGCCATGCCCACCGCCCGCGCCCGCGCGCTGTGCCCCGGCGCGGTCTACCTCCCGCCCGACTTCACCGCCTACACCGAGGCGTCGCGGGCGGTCATGCGGATCTTCCGGGACGTCACGCCGCTGGTCGAGCCGCTGTCGCTGGACGAGGCGTTCCTCGACGTGGCGGGCGCCCGGCGGCTGTTCGGCCGGCCCGCGGACATCGCCGCGCTGATCCGCCGCCGGGTCGCCGAGGAACAGCGACTGACCTGTTCGGTGGGCGTGGGGCCGAGCAAGTTCGTGGCGAAGCTCGGCTCCACCCGGGCCAAACCCGACGGCCTGCTCGTGGTCCCGGCCGCCCAGGTGCTGGAGTTCCTGCACCCGCTGCCGGTGTCCGCGCTGTGGGGCGTGGGGGAGCGTTCCGCGGACGCGCTGCGCCGCCTCGGCCTGCGCACCGTACGCGACCTCGCCGAAGCGCCGGCCGGCCTGCTGCGCCGGGCCGTGGGCGAGGCGTCCGCCGCCCACCTGCACGAGCTGGCCTGGGGGCGTGACCCGCGCGGCGTCACCCCCGAACAGGTGGAGAAGTCGATCGGCGCGGAGGTCACGTTCGACACCGACGTGACCGACCCGGACGAGATCCGGCGGTCCCTGCTCGCGCTCGCCGACAAGGCCGGCGCTCGGCTACGGGCGGCCGGGCAGGTGGGCCGTACCGTGTCGCTCAAGGTCCGTTTCGCCGACTTCCGGACGATCAGCCGCTCCCGCACCCTCGCCGTACCCACCGACACCGCCCGGGAGATGTTCGACACGGCCTGGGCACTGTGGGGCGCGCTCGCCCCGGGCGAGCCGGTTCGGCTGGTCGGGGTCCGGATGGAAGGTCTCGCCCCCGCCGGGCAGACCCCGCAGCAGCTCACCCTCGGTGCGCCCGAGCGCGGCTGGCGCGAGGCGGAGGCGGCGGCCGACGCGGCGGCTGCCCGATTCGGGCGGTCCGTCATAGGTCCGGCCAGTCTTCTCGGCCGTCGTGATACACGACAAGTCGAAAAACCGACCCGGCCGTAGGTCGTCCCGCTTTCCGACGCGCGGGGGCCCTCGTAGACTTGCGGGTAAGCAGCCGGTTGGCTGCCACGGTCTGTCGGCCCGCCCGGGCCGACCAACGTGACCGGGGAGGAGTGCCGTGCCGCTCTCGGAGCACGAGCAGCGGCTGTTCGAGCAGATCGAGCGGTCGCTTGCCGAGGACCCCAAGTTCGCCTCGGCCGTGCGCGCCAGCGACCCGCGTTTCCACGCGCGGCGTCGCGTGCTCGTCGCTGCCGGCGTGGTCGTCGCTGGTCTGGCCCTGTTGATCTACGGTGCCGTGATCAAGATTCCCGCGGTGGCCGTGGCGGGTTTCGTCGTCATGCTGGCCTCGTTGGGCTACGCGGTGCAGTCGCACCGCCGATCCCAGTCGCCCGACCTGCACGTGGTCGGCGGCACAACGAGCCGGCGTCGTCCCCGTGGCCGCAGTGGTGGTGGTCGCCGGGGCTCCTTCCTCGATCGGATGGAGGACCGCTGGCGGCAGCGCCCGGAGGGCCACCGCTGACCGCGTCCCGCCCCTGGCCCGGGGCGGGAAACCGGCGGCGCCTCCGTAACAGGCCGGCGAGCGCCGCCGGAGCGTCTTGCTGCCGGTCGCCGGTTGAGCGCAGGCGAGGGCCCGCGCTCAGTCATGCCCGCGATCGACCTCAACTCCCCGCCACTCACCAGCAGGCACCACACCGCCCTGACCCGCGATCTTGCACTTTCGGCCCGAGCGATGCCCCGAATGCCCCTTTCGCCCGGGCGCAAACGGCAAGATCGTCGGGCCGGGCGGGGCGGCGTGTCCAGCTCACCTGATCAGCCATGCCCGGCAGGCGGGATTCGCTGCCCGTATCCCGGGAGCCGCCGTAGATCTTGGTACGACAGGGCCCCTATGGGGGCCGTTTCGTACCAAGATCTCGTGGGTGTCCGCGGTGATCAAGGAGTTTGTGTCCGAATCCAGCCTCGCTGAAGACCCAAGCTCCTTGATCACCGTCGAGGGGCGGGCGGGGCCGGGCGGGCGGGCGGGTGGGTTAGCGGGTGGGGCGGTGGGCCAGGAGGCGGCGCGGGCTCCAGCGGGTCATGCGCTGCCGGACCTGACCGCTCGTGGTCACCACCTTCGCCGACCGCTCGGCCAGGGCGGTGCGCCAACGCTGCAGCACCGACGGGGGCAGCAGCGCGGCCAGCAGCCGGGTACGGCGGTCCGCGCCCGCCGCCAGCGCTCCCCGGACCGTGCGCAGCGCCGGCTGCAGCTCCGCGTCGGTCAGCGGGTCACGGGCGTAGCGGGCGCGTTCCTCGGCGCGGCCGAGCAGGCGTACCCCGGTCGCGGCGTCCCCCCGCTCGGCGAGTGCCTCCCGGGCCAGCCGCTCGGCGGTGGCCCGTGGGGTCTCCGTGCGGTCCACCCGGACGTGGAAGTCGACGAGCGTGTCGAGCAGCTCGTCCCAGGCGGCGTGCGCGTCAGCGCGGGCCGCCTCGGCGTCCACGCCGACGACGACCGGCCGCGCCTCGCCGCGCTGGCCCGGCACCGGCAGCGCGGTTGCTGCGGGCGGGACCGCCCGGACGCGCCGGCGGCGGCGCAGCGCGGAGCGGCGCAGGGCCGGTACGGCGAGCAGCGCCAGCAGCGCCAGCGCACCGGCCAGCCACCACGGCCAGACCGGACTCCGCTCGGCCGGGCCGCCCTGGTTCAGCGTCAGGCCCTGGTCGGTGTCCTTGTCCAGCCGGTCCGCCTCGTTCGGCCCGGCGGACGGGCCGGCCGTGTCGGGAGCGCTGGTGCTGCCGGCCGACGGGGTGACCTCCTCGGGGGCGTCGATGTCCGGCGCCCAGGCGGAGCGGACCGAGCCGGGCACGGCCGCCGCCGGGGTGGCGTCGAAGGGCACCCAGCCGATGCCGTTGAAGTTGACCTCGGTCCAGGCGTGCAGGTTGCGGTTGGTCAGCACGTACGTGCCGTTGTCGGCCTTGCTGCCGTTCGTGAAGCCGACGGCCACGCGGGCCGGGATGCCGGCGGCCCGGACCAGCCAGGCCATCGCCGCGGCGTACTGCTGGCAGTAGCCGACCTTGGTGGCGAGGAAGTCGGTGATGTCCTCCCCGCTGCTGCCGTTGCGGGTGGACAGCGCGTAGGTGAAGCCGTTGTCCACGGAGAAGTAGTCGTAGATCGCCCGGACCTTGTCGTAGTCGTTCGGCTTGTCCTTCACCAGCTCGGCGACCAGTTCCTCGACGGCCGGGACGGACGGCCGCTCGGTCTGCTGCCGCATCACCGGGCTGTCCGAGGGCAGCGAGCGGGCCGCCCGCAGTGCCGCCGGGCTGAAGGTGGACCGGACGTAGTCGAACGAGTAGCTCTTGCCGCGGGCGTTGTCCCGGTTGGAGAAGACGACCTGCTGATTCGTGTCGTACAGCCAGTTGCCGTTGAGGTCTTCGGTCTTGACCGGCTCGGTGTAGACCGGCAGCAACGGCATGTTCAGGTTCTTCGTCACCTCGACTGTGGCGCGGTAGCGCTGCCGGTCGACGCCGCGCGGGGCGTCGTCCCCCGGGTCGGACAGGGACCGGGCGACCGACCTCCCGGTCGGCACGCGTGCCTGGAAGCCGCTCGGCCGCAGGTCGTCCACCACGCCAAGGCGCAGGTAGAACGGGGTCGTCTCGTTGGTACTGACCTTGACCAGCTCGATTTCCTCGCTCTGGTTGAGCTGGCCGCTGAGCGCCGCGAACAGGTCGACCCGGCCCGAGCTGCCGCCCTGACCCGGGCGCCCGTTGCCCTCGCCGGGCCCGGCGCCGACGTTGTTCAGCAGCCCGCCGGTCATCCCGGGCACTGCGAGCGGCAGCGCCACCGCCACGATCACGCCGACCACGGCGAGCCGCCGTCCGGCCGCGGCGAGCGGGGACGCCTCCCAGACGTCCACGTCACGGCCCTCGCCGGTGAACCGGCGGCCGAACCGGCGTACCCGGTCGACGTTGTCGGTGACCAGCAGCCAGAGGTAACCGGCGGCACCGACCACGAACGGGGTGGCCGGGACGCTGTCCACGTAGACCGCGACCGGCACCGAGTAGATGGCAAGCATCGGCAGGCCGGCCAGCGCCGGACGGCGCAACCCGACCGCGAGCACGTCCACCACCACCGCGACCGCGCCGATGCCGAGCACCGCCAGGAACAGCAGCGAGTCGACGTCCGGCACCTTCACGCCGTACGAGCGCATGTCCTGCAACGACGTCTGCAGCAGGTCGCCGAAGTGGGCGAACGTCGCCGGGGTCGGTACGAACGCGAGCAGTTCGGTGCCGCCGGGGAAGACCCACGTCAGGCCCAGGGTCAGCCCGGCCAGCATGGCCAGCACCTGCCCCCACAGCGGCATCCGGCCCAGCCGGCTCAACGCGGCCGAGCCGGCCACCACGGCGACCACGACGGCGGCCTGGATCAGCCAGGTCCAGCGTTCGAAGATCGCCGACAGCGGGGCCGCCGACAGCAGCGTCGCCGCCGCGGCGACGAACCCGATGTTGCGGTGCGGGGTCACAGGACCATCCCTCCGGTCATCGTCGTCCGCCGGCCACCGTCTCGGCCATGGCCGCCCGCAGCGCGAAGCCCTGCGAGCCCCGCCCGGCCTGCGGCCACAGCATCGGCAGGCGGGTGCCGTGCTCCACCCCGATGACCCGCCAGCCGCTCTGCAGCAGCGCGAGCGCGGCGGCGCCGTGCGCCCGTTCCGCCTCGGTCCGGGCGTTCGGGGGCAGGTTGAGCCAGGTGTTGCTGTCGAGCAGGAACGCCACGCAGGTGGCCCCGTTGCCGCGCAGCCCGGCCAGCAGTTCCGCCTCGGCGGTGCCGAGCGTGCCGAGCAGCGCGATGATCAGACCGCCGTCGGCCCGCTGCCGGACCTGCTGCACCAGCGTGGTGATCTCGCCGCGCCGGTCCAGGTGCACGTCGGCGAGGTGGTCGAGCAGCAGTCCCTCACCGCCTGCCTCGGTGGCGCCGACGTCGGCGCCGTTGCCGGTGACCAGCCGCAGCTTGTAGCCGGCCTCGCGCAGGTGCACGGCGATGCTGGCGGCGGCCGAGACCGCCCACTCGAAGCTGGCTGTCGGGCCCTCACCCCGGTGCCCGGCGGCGCGGGTGTCCAGCACCACCGTGGCCCGGCTCTCCCACGGCTGCTCCTCGCGGCGCACCATCAGCTCACCGGTACGGGCGGTGGACTTCCAGTGCACCCGGCGCAGGTCGTCGCCCATCCGGTACTCCCGGGTGGCGGCGTCGTCCTCGCCGTGCACCGCCACCGAGCGGGCCCGGCTGTCGCCGCTGCCGGCGTACTCCCCCGGTAGCCGGACCGACGGCAGCGGGGTTACCTGCGGGATCACCGTGAGGTGGTCGGTGCTGGGGAACGACCGGGTCAGCTCGCACAGGCCGAACGGGTCGGTCAGCCGGATCACCAGCGGCCCCACCTCGTAGCGGCCGCGCACGTCCGCGCGGACCGTGTACGCCACGGAGCTGGCCTGGTGCGCGCCGAGCCGCTCCAGCACCACCCGGGGCCGGCTACCGAGCGCGTACGGCAGGCGGTCCTCCAGCAGCAGCGTGCCGGTGGGCAGCCGGGACAGGTTCTGCAGCCGCAGCACCACCCGGGAGCTGGCCCCGACCGGCACCCGGTGCGGCTCCAGCGACCTGTTGCAGGCCAGCTTGTACCGGCTGCGTCCGACGTACGCGGCGGCCAGCAGCGGCAGCACGGCGAGCAGGACCGCCACCCGGAGCAGGTCCTTCTCGCCGAGGATGCCGGCGGAGATCGCGGCGGCCACCGCGGCCGCCAGGAAGGATCGGCCGCGGGTGGTCAGCCCACGCAGGCCGTCGCGCACGTCACGGCCTCCGCGGCTCGTACGGCCCGCGGCCGTTGTTGCCGCCGCCGGGCCGGGTGTCGTACGGCGAGCGCTGCCGGTCGTGCGGGAGCGGCAGGCGGTGCACCAGCTCGGAGACGATCGCGTCGGTGGTACGCCGGGCCAGCTGCGCGTCCGCGGTCGGGATGATCCGGTGCGCCAGCACCGGCACCGCGAGGACCTGGAGGTCGTCCGGCAGGACGTAGTCGCGGCCCTCCAGGGCGGCCACCGCGCGGGCGGTGCGCAGCAACTGGAGCGTGGCCCGCGGGGACGCACCCAGCCGCAGGTCGGGCGCCTCCCGGGTGGCGGTGACCAGGTCGATCGCGTACTGCTTGACGGCGTCGGCGACGTGCACCTGCCGGACGTGGCCGATCAGCCGGCGGACGGTGGCCGCGTCGGAGACCGGCCGCAGCCCGGGCAGCGGGTCGGTGGCGCCGTGCCCGTCGAGCATGGCCAGCTCGGCGCGCGGGTCCGGGTAGCCCATGGCGATGCGGGCGGTGAACCGGTCGCGCTGCGCCTCGGGCAGCGGGTAGGTGCCCTCCATCTCGATCGGGTTCTGCGTCGCGATCACCATGAACGGCGTCTGCAACTGGTAGGTGACCCCGTCGACGGTGACCTGCCGCTCCTCCATGCACTCCAGCAGCGCCGACTGGGTCTTCGGCGAGGCCCGGTTGATCTCGTCGCCGACCACCAGGTTGGCGAAGACCGCGCCGGGGCGGAACTCGAAGTCGTGCGTCTCCTGGTTGTAGACGCTGACGCCGGTGACGTCGCTGGGAAGCAGGTCGGGGGTGAACTGGATCCGCCGGACCGAGCAGTCGATGGACCGGGCCATCGCCTTGGCGAGCTTGGTCTTGCCGACGCCGGGCACGTCCTCGATGAGCAGGTGGCCCTCGGCCAGCAGCACCGCCAGGGCGAGCCGGACGGTGGCGGTCTTGCCCTCGATGACCTGCTCGATGTTGGCCACGATGGCCTCGCTGGCAGCGCGGAACTCGTCGTGCGGCAGCAGACCGCCCACCTCGTCCCAGGTCTGTTGTGTCACGGGCCTCCTCCTCGTCGCCTGGACGGCAGCTCTTTATAGAGCACCTGGACCCGCCGTTGGGTTCGCGACGCCGAGCCTCGTCTGCCGCAGAAATCTCATTGGTATCTCAGGCTAACCATGTTTGTCGTTACTGCCGACTCCCGCAGGTGGTCAGTCGGTTACGCCCGGAATATTCGCCGGACCGGGGGACCGGCCGCCGCGGGTGGAACGGGCGCGCCGCCGCCGGGGGTGCGAGGTACACTGCCTGCATGGCCGGGTTCTTCCTGCTTCTTACCGAGCCGTGTTGATGCGCTGAACGCGCGACAGCACGGCCGCCCCTCCTGCGCGAGGGGCTTTTTTGTGCCCGCAGCAGACCGCCCACAATTCCTTCGAATCGATCCGCGCCGAGGAGACGCCATGAGTGAGGCAGCCGCACCGGCGACCGACATCCCCCCGTTCCGGTACACCGCCGCCCTGGCCGACGAGATCGAGCACCGCTGGCAGGACACCTGGGCGCGGGAGGGCACCTTCCACGCGCCGAACCCGGTCGGTCCGCTGGCCGACCCGGGCCACCCGCGCGCGGGCGCCGAGAAGCTGTACGTGCTGGACATGTTCCCGTACCCGTCCGGCGCCGGCCTGCACGTCGGGCACCCGCTGGGCTACATCGGCACCGACTGCTACGCCCGCTACCAGCGGATGGCCGGGCGCAACGTGCTGCACGCGATGGGCTTCGACGCGTTCGGCCTGCCCGCCGAGCAGTACGCGGTGCAGACCGGCACCCACCCCCGGACCACCACCGAGGCCAACATCGAGCGGTACCGGGAGCAGCTGCGCCGGCTGGGTCTGGGCCACGACGAGCGGCGGTCGGTGGCGACCATCGACACCGAGTTCTACCGCTGGACGCAGTGGATCTTCCTGCAGGTCTTCAACTCCTGGTACGACGCGGACGCGAAGAAGGCCCGGCCGATCGCCGAGCTGATCGCCGAGTTCGAGGGCGGCACCCGCGCCACCCCGGACGGGCGCCCGTGGGCCGAACTGTCCGTGGGGGAGCGGCGGCGCGTCGTCGACGACCACCGCCTGGCGTACGTCTCGGAGGCGCCGGTGAACTGGTGCCCGGGGCTGGGCACCGTGCTGGCGAACGAGGAGGTCACCGCCGACGGTCGTTCCGAGCGCGGCAACTTCCCGGTCTTCAAGCGCAACCTGAAGCAGTGGATGATGCGGATCACCGCGTACGGGGACCGGCTGCTGGAGGATCTGGACACACTGGACTGGCCGGAGCCGATCAAGCTGCAGCAGCGCAACTGGATCGGCCGGTCGACCGGCGCGCACATCGACTTCCCGACGGACGCGGCCCCGGTGCGGGTGTTCACGACCCGGCCGGACACCGTCTTCGGCGCCACCTACATGGTGCTGGCGCCCGAGCACGAGCTGGTCGACGTGCTGACGCCGGCCGCCTGGCCGGAGGGGACGAAGGACGCCTGGACCGGCGGGCACGCCGGCCCGCGTGAGGCCGTCGAGGCGTACCGGAAGGCCGCCGCGGCCAAGACGGACGTGGAGCGGCAGGCGGACAGCAAGGAGAAGACTGGCGTCTTCGTCGGCGCCTACGCCACCAACCCGGTGACCGGCGGGCAGATCCCGATCTTCATCGCCGACTACGTGCTGGCCGGATACGGCACCGGCGCGATCATGGCGGTGCCCGCCCAGGACGAGCGGGACTGGGACTTCGCCGAGGTCTTCGAGCTGCCGATCGTGCGGACCGTGCAGCCGCCGGAGGGCTTCGACGGCAAGGCGTACACCGGTGACGGCCCGGCGATCAACAGCGCCGCGCCGGAGCGCGGCATCGACCTGGACGGCCTGGGCGTCGCCGACGCCAAGGCGCGGATCATCGAGTGGCTGGAGGCGAACGGGCACGGCGCCGGCGCGGTCACCTGGCGGCTGCGCGACTGGCTGTTCTCCCGGCAGCGCTACTGGGGCGAGCCGTTCCCGATCGTCTACGACGAGACCGGGGCGCCGATCGCGCTGCCCGAGTCGATGCTGCCGGTCGAGCTGCCCGAGGTGGACGACTTCTCCCCGAAGACGTTCGACCCGGAGGACGCGCAGAGCAACCCGGAGACGCCGCTGTCGCGGCGGCGCGACTGGGTCGAGGTCGAGCTGGACCTGGGCGACGGGCCCAAGCGCTACACCCGCGAGACCAACGTGATGCCGCAGTGGGCCGGCTCCTGCTGGTACGAGCTGCGCTATCTGGACCCGACCGACTCGCAGCGCTTCGCCGACCCGGAGAACGAGGCGTACTGGATGGGTCCGCGCCGCGACGGCGACTGCGGGGGCACCGACCTGTACGTCGGCGGCGCCGAGCACGCCGTGCTGCACCTGCTGTACGCGCGCTTCTGGCACAAGGTGCTGTACGACCTGGGCCACGTGTCGTCGTTCGAGCCGTTCCGCCGCCTGTTCAACCAGGGCATGATCCAGGCGTACGCGTTCGTCGACCCGCGTGGCGCCTACGTGCCCGGGGAGGAGGTCGTCGAGGTCGACGGCCGCTGGTTCCACGGCGAGACCGAGGTCCGGCGCGAGTACGGCAAGATGGGCAAGTCGCTGAAGAACGTGGTCACCCCGGACGACATGTGCGCGGCGTACGGCGCCGACACGTTCCGGGTGTACGAGATGTCGATGGGCCCGCTGGAGGTGTCCCGCCCGTGGGAGACGCGGGCCGTGGTCGGCTCGTACCGGTTCCTGCAGCGGGTCTGGCGCACCGTCGTCGACGAGCAGACCGGTGAGCTGCGGGTCACCGAGGAACCGGCCGACGAGGCGACCCGGCGGCTGCTGCACAAGGCGATCGACGGGGTCCGCGCCGACATGGACGGGATCCGGTTCAACACCGCCATCGCCAAGCTGATCGAGCTGACGAACGGCCTGACCCGGCTGGCGCGTACGCCGCGCGAGGTGGCCGAGCCGCTGGTGCTGATGGTCGCCCCGTTCGCCCCGCACATGGCCGAGGAGCTGTGGCGCAAGCTGGGCCACGACACGTCGCTGGCGTACGCGGACTTCCCGGTCGCCGACCCGGCCCTGCTGGTGGCCGAGTCGGTCACGTACCCGGTGCAGGTCAACGGCAAGGTCCGGGGCCGGATCGAGGTGCCCGCCGACGCGTCCGAGGAGACCGTCCGCGCGGCCGCGCTGGAGGCGGTCGCCGGCACGCTGGCCGGCAAGGAGCCGCGCAAGGTGATCGTGGTGAAGGGCCGGATGGTCTCGGTCGTCGCCTGACCGTTCGCCGTGTGCCGGAGGCGCGTCCCGTTCGCGGGACGCGCCTCGACCCGCCGGCCCGACCGTGTCGGCCGCCGTCGCCGCCGGGTCAGCCGGCTGGTCCGGCAGACCGGCGACGCTCGGCCCGCCACCAGCGGTGGATGATCAGCACGCTGGCGATCAGGCCGAGGCTGGCGGGCGCGGCCGCGTACCAGTTGATCGAACCGGGCGTGGTCACTGCCGCGCCGATCGCCGCGTAGCCGATGGCGGTGGGGGCGGAGGCGATCACGCTGCCGGCCAGGAACGGCATCACCCGGGCGGCGGTGGTGCCGTAGCCGTAGCTGACCAGGCCGAACCCGGCGATCGGCAGCAGCCGTACGGTGATCACGCCGAAGACGCTCTGCCGGGCGAACCAGCCGTCGAGGCGGGCCAGCCGGCCGCGTACCCGCTCGGCGACGAAGTCGCGGCCCAGCACCCGGCCCACTGTGAAGCCGATGGCCGCCGCGAGCAGCGCCGCGCCGAGCGCGTACGCGGCGCCCTGCACGGGGCCGAAGATCGCGCCCGCGGCCAGCGTGACGAACGTCCGCGGCACCAGCGCCACCAGCAGCAGCGCACCGCCGATCACCGCCGCGGGCGGGCCGTAGCCGCCGAGCGAGTCGGCGAGCCGGGGCAGGTCGGCCGGGTCCGGCCGGGGCACCAGCAGCAGCGTCACGCCGAACCCGGCGAGCAGCAGCAGGAGCAGCCCGAAGCGGCGCGCCGAGGGCTGCCGCAGCAACCCGGCGAGCCGGCGGGCCACCGGTCGCCGCCCCGGCCGGGCGGCGTCGGTCACGGCCTCGGGGCGGCGGCCACCGCGGTGCGGCGCTCGGAGCGGAGGCGGTCGGCCCAGGTGTCGTCGAGCGGGGGGAGCTGGTGGATGCCGGTCGCCCAGCGCAGCAGCAGGTCGGCCAGGTCGGGGTTGCGGGCCAGCGCCGGGCCGTGCGAGTAGGTGCCGAGCAGCTTGCCCCGCCACGCGCCCTCGGTGGCGCCGTCGTTGCCGACGCCCGTGGTGACCCGGGCCAGCGGGGACACGCCCGGGCCGAGGTGGGTACGGCCGCCGTGGTTCTCGAACCCGGACAGGTGCGGGATGCCCAGGCGCGGGTCGACCTCGCCGGCCAGCTCGCCCACCGCCCGGGTGGGGCCCCGGTCGGAGGACAGGTCGAGCAGCTCCAGGCCGGCGCAGCGGGTGCCCTTGGCGAAGAAGGAGGTGCCGAGCAGCTGGTAGCCGGCGCAGACGCCGAACACCACCGAACCCTGGGCCACCGCCCGGTGCAGGCCGCCGTCGGCGATCAGGCGCTGGGCGCCGAGCGCCTGTGGGCCGTCCTCGCCGCCGCCGATCAGGTAGATGTCGGCGGTGGCGGGCAGCCGCTGGTCGGAGCGGACCTCCAGCACCTCGACCGGCATGCCGCGCAGCTGGGCCCGGCGGGCCAGGATCAGCGCGTTGCCCCGGTCGCCGTAGGTGGACAGCAGGTCGGGATAGATCCAGACGATGCGCAGGCTCTCAGTTGACACGGTCCAGCTCCGCTCGGATGTCCTGGAAGGCGGTGTAGTTGGCGATGACCTCCAGCCGGCCCGGCGGCACCGCGCGGACGGCCTCGTCGAAGCTGCGGACGTGCTGGAACGGCACGCCGTTCACCTCCAGCCGCACCGCCAGGTCGTACGCCCGGTCGCCGGTGATCAGCACCTGCCGGCCGGTCAGCGGGGAGAAGTCCACGTCGAACAGCCAGGAGGTGTCCAGCCCGTCGGGGTCGCGGGCGTTGATGGACAGCAGTGTCGGCGCGACGTCGGCCATGTCGAACGCCTCCAGCCAGCTCGCCGGGTTCTTCGCCAGCAGCAGCCGGATGTTGCGCCCGTCGCGGTCGACCTGGGCGTAGCGGCCGGCCACCGAGGTGACGGTGCCGAGCCGGGAGACCGCGTCCACCGGGCGTACGCCGAACTCGGCGGCGACGGCCAGCGCGGTGGCCGCGTTGCCGAGGTTGACCTTGCCGGGGAGCTGGAGCCGGATCTTGTGCCAGGCGCCGGTGGGGTCGAGCACGCCGTCGTCCTCGACCGTCCAGTTCGGCTCGGGGCGGCGCAGCGGGCAGCCGGTGCACCACCACTGCTCGCCGGAGCGCTGGATGGTGGAGCCGCACTCGGGGCAGACCCAGGAGTCGTCGTGCCAGCGCTGCCCGGCGCTGAACCAGGTGACGTGCGGCGGCACGTGGCCCTGGGCGGGGTCGGCCGGCGGGCAGGCGGCCCACACCACCATCGGGTCGTCGGCGTTGGCGACCACCCGGATCCGCGGGTGCCGGACCAGGGCGGCGCGCCAGAGCTGCGCCATCATGGCGACCTCCTTGGCCCGGTCGAGCTGGTCGCGGGAGAGGTTGAGCAGCGCCACCACGTGCGGCTCGGTCGCCTCCAGCACCTGGGCGAGGTAGTGCTCGTCCACCTCCAGCACCGCGTACGGCGTGCTGCCGGCCTTTGCCAGCGCCGAGGTGTGGCCGGTGGGCATGTTCGCGCCGAAGGAGTTGGTGGCGACCCGGCCCAGCACGCCGACCGCGGCGGTGGTGAGCCGGGTGGTGGTGGTCTTGCCGTTGGTGCCGGACACCAGGGCGATGGCCCGCCCGGCCGAGAGGTGGGCGAGCAGGTCCGGGTCGATCTTGAGGCCGATCCAGCCGCCGATCACCGAGCCGTCGCCACGGCCCGCGGCCCGCGACAGCGCCGCGGCGGTGCGCGACACGGAGCTGGCCACCTTTGCCCGCAAGGGCATCTTCGCGTCCGTCACGCGAGCGAGGTTACCGGACCGCCACCTCCACCAGATCGCCGCCGACGGCGAACCGTTCGGCCGGGGACGGCCCGGCGGACGGGCGGAGCGCGCGGGGCCGGACGGCGGCGGTCGATGTCGGGTAGCGGACGGTGTGGGGCGTGCCCCACCCCCTCCACTCCGCCCCACCCGCGTTGACGTGCGGTTTTGCGCGCGGAAACGCCACGCCGCGCGGGCGATTCTGGTTGCAGGTGGAGGGAAGTGGAGTAGAGTGGGGCGCGATGGTGAGGCCGGGAGGGCCACACCGGCCCGGGGGGTCAGCGGCGCCGCGAACGCCGCTCAGGGCGAGGGGGTTGGGCCGATGTTCCTCGGCACCCACACTCCGCGTCTGGACGACAAAGGCCGGTTGATCCTGCCGGCGAAGTTCCGGGACGAACTGGCGGGGGGTGTCGTGATCACCAAAGGGCAGGAGCGCTGCCTCTACGTCTTCCCGATGCCCGAGTTCCAGCGGATCGCGGACCAGTTGCGCGCGCAGCCGATGACGAGCAAGGCGGCCCGGGCCTACAGCCGGGTCTTCTTCGCCAGCGCGCACGACGAGGTGCCGGACAAGCAGGGGCGGGTCACGATTCCCGGCCACCTGCGGTCGTACGCGGCACTGGACCGGGATCTGGTCGTGATCGGAGCGAGCACCCGGGTGGAGATCTGGGACAGGGCGGCCTGGGAGGCCTACCTCGCGGAGAGCGAAGACGACTTCGCCGACATCGAGGAGGGGGTGCTGCCCGGCGGTCTGTAGGGCGTGACGGCGCCCGACGTACTGCGAGATCTCCAGCCGCTTTCGAGTTCCTGGCACCCCTTCCCCGGTGCCAGGCGCACGATCCGACACGGAGGGCCGCGGCCTCCGGCGGGCGGGAGCGGATGGGGATCTGGCGGTATGGCGAGGCGTCGTGGCGACGACGGACACGTGACGGAACGGTTGGCGAACGGGGTGGGGGTCGAGATGGGGGAGCTACGCGGCACGCACGTGCCGGTGCTGCTCGAGCGGTGTCTCGAGCTGCTGGCCCCCGCACTGGGCCGGCCCGGTCGCACCGTCCACGTCGACGCCACGCTCGGCCTGGCCGGCCACGCCGAGGCGGTGCTCTCGGCGCATCCGGACACGGTGCTGATCGGCCTGGACCGGGACACCGAGGCGCTCGCCCACGCGCGGGTCCGCCTGGCCCGGTTCGCCGACCGGATCCACCTGGAGCACGCCGTCTACGACGAGCTGCCCGAGGTGCTCGACCGGCTCGGTTACCCGGCGATCGACGGGGTGCTCTTCGACCTCGGCGTCTCGTCCCTGCAACTGGACGCGCCCGACCGCGGGTTCGCGTACGCGCAGGACGCGCCGCTGGACATGCGGATGGACCAGACCCGGGGGGTGACCGCCGAGGAGGTCGTGAACACCTACTCCCACCCGGACCTGGCCCGCCTGCTGCGGGTGTACGGCGAGGAGAAGTTCGCCGGGAAGATCGCCTCGGCGATCATCCGGGAACGGGAGCGCGCCCGGATCACGTCGTCGGCCCGGCTGGCCGAGCTGGTCCGGGACGCCATTCCGGCGCCGGCCCGGCGAACCGGTGGACACCCGGCAAAGAGAACGTTTCAGGCTTTACGGATCGAGGTAAACAGAGAACTGGCAGCGCTGGAGACGGCGCTGCCGGCCGCTCTGGACAAGCTCACAGTGGGCGGCCGCATGGTGGTCCTGTCCTACCACTCGCTGGAGGACCGGCTCACCAAGCACGCGCTCGCCGACCGGGTCCGCAGTAAGGGCCCGGTCGACCTCCCGGTCGAGCTGCCCGGGTCGGGCCCGACGTTCCGGCTGTTGAGCCGGGGCGCCGAGCTGCCCGGGGAGGCGGAGGTGGCCGCGAACCCGCGTGCCGCCTCGGTGCGGCTGCGGGCCGCGGAGAGGCTCGACCCGGAGGCGGCCCGGCAGGGGCGTACCGACCGCGAACGGTACCGCCGCCGGGTCAAGGCGATGCACCAACCGGGGGCGGGGTCACCGGGGTCCGGCGAGGATCCGCGGTCGGCCCCGGGGGACGCGAACGGGACGGACGAGGAGGGGGAGGGGACATGAACGTCGAGAAGCGCGACGGCCGGGGAGCCGTCGGGCAGCGCGCACCGCGGTCGGGGGGCCGGACCGCGGCGCAGCGCACCACGCGGGACACGACCGCGACCGACCGCCGGGAGCAGGCTCGCGCCCGGGGGGCGCGCGAGTTTCCGACGCAGGGCAGCGCCGCGCTGCGGCCGGCCGAGCGTACCCGGGTCACCGGTGCGCCCGCGCCGCGCCTGCGGGTCGCCCCGCCGGCGCCGATCCGGGTGCCCCGGGCCCCGTTCGTCGCGCTGATCCTGGTGCTGGTGGTCGGCGGGGTGCTGGGCATCCTGGCGGTCAACACCAAGATCAACGAGAACGCGTTCAAGCTGGAGAAGCTCCAGCAGCAGCAGGCCAAGCTGGACGTGGACGAGCAGGAGCTGCGCAAGGAGATCGCCAAGCAGGAGGCGCCCGGCAACCTGACCGCCAACGCCCGGCGGCTCGGCCTGGTCGAGTCCGAGGATCCGGCCTACATCCGGCTGCCGGACGGCCAGACCATCGGGGTGCCGCACCCCGCGCAGGGCGCCCCGTCGGTCACCAGCCCGCAGGGCAACGGAGGCTGAGCCATGCCGCCGAGATCGGATGATCCGCGCCGGGACGCCACGGGCTCCCGGCGCGGATCGTCGCGGGGGTCGGAGCCGCGCGAGCCGGGCCTCGGCGGGATCTCCGACGCCCGGGCGTACACCCCGCGCGGGCGGACCGTGCGCGAGGGCGGCGGCGCCGAGCAACGGCGTACCCCCCGGAGCAACCGGTCCGGCGACCCGTTCCGGCCCGCGTTGCAGGTGCTCGACGGCGGCCGGGCCGGGCGGGCCGGCACGCGTGAGCCCGCCACCGACGGCGCCCGGTCCGGCCGCCGGTCCACCGCCGCGGGCGGCCGGGCCGGCGTGGTGCGGACCGTCTCGTCCCGGCCGGTCCGGGAACCGTTCGACGACGAGGAGGACGCGCCGCCGCCGCGCCGCCGGTCCCAGCCGCGCCGCCCGGCCGCGCAGCCCCGCCGGCCGGTACGCAAGCCGCGCCGGCCGCCGCGACTCGGCGACCCGCGCCGGCGGCTGAGGCTCGGCACCGTGCTGGCGCTGGCGTTGTTCGCCAGCATCGGCGTGCGTCTGGTCTACCTCCAGACCGTGGACACCCCGGCGTACGCCGACGGCGGCCTGCCCAACCGGCTCGCCGTGGTCGAGCTGCCCGCCCCGCGCGGGGCGATCCTCGACCGCGACGGCGAGCCGCTGGCGCACAGCGTCGAGGCCCGGTACGTGTTCGCCGACCCGACCCGAGTCAAGGACCGGTTCGCCACCGCGCGCCTGCTCTCCCCGCTGCTCGGCGTGCCCGTGTCCGACCTGGCCGAGAAGATGCGCAAGCGCACCCTGCCCGGCACCGACACCCCGTTGCAGTTCGTCTACCTGGCCCGCGGTGTGGAGATCGGCACCGCCAAGCGGATCATGGAGCTCGACCTGGCCGGCATCAACGTGCACCGCGACGAGCGGCGCGAGGTGCCCGGCGGCGACCTGGCCGCCAACCTGCTCGGCTTCGTCAGCCAGGACATGAACGGCCTGGAAGGGCTGGAGGCCAAGTACGACGACGTGCTGCGCGGACAGGCCGGCAAGCGGACCTACGAGGTGGGCCTCGGTGACCTGGCCGCACCCATCCCGGGCGGCTACAGCCGCACCACCCAGCCGCAGCCGGGCAGCTCCCTGAAGCTCACCCTCGACCGGGACCTCCAGTTCATGACGCAGCGGATCCTGGCGAAGCAGACGGCCAAGGTGAAGGGCAGCGTCGGCGCCGCGGTGATCATCGAGGTGCCGAGCGGCGAGGTGCTGGCGCAGGCCAGCCAGCCGACGTACGACGCGGCGAACCCCACCAAGGTCGGCTCCCCGGCGGACCGGGACGACGCGGCCACCACGTTCGTGGTCGACCCCGGCTCGATCCACAAGGCGATCACCTACGGCGCGGCGCTCCAGGAGGGCGTGATCACGCCGGACACCAAGTTCCCGGTCTCCGACACGATCGTCCGGGGCGGTGTCACCTTCCGCGACACCCACCCGGCCGGCGGCCGCACCATGAGCATCCCCGGCATGCTCGCCTTCTCGTCGAACGTCGGCACCATCGAGATCGCCGAGAAGCTGGGCAAGGACCGGCTGTTCGACTACCAGAAGCGGTTCGGGCTGGGCGCGGCGACCGGTGAGGGCATGCCCGGCGAGGCATCCGGCCGGCTGCTCCCGCCGGACCAGTGGAGCGGCTCGGCGTACGGGTCGGTGCCGATCGGGCACAGCGTGGACGCCACGCCGCTGCAGATGGCCGCCGCGTACGCCACGATCGCCAACAACGGCACATACGTGCAGCCGCACCTGGTCAAGGAGACCATCGGCGCGGACGGCAAGCGCAGCCCCGCCGCCGCGCCCACCACCCGTTCGGTGCTCAGCCCCGACAACGCGGCGGCGCTGCGAAAGATGATGGAGGCGGTCACCACCGTCGACGGCCCGGACGGCCAGGCGACCGGGCTGGCCGCCGCCGTGCCCGGCTACCGGGTGGCCGGCAAGACCGGCACCGGGCTGCGCTACGAGAACGGCAAGGAGCAGCCCGGGCCGGTCGGATCGTTCATCGGCATGGCCCCGGCGGAGAACCCCCGGTACGTGGTGGCGGTGTTCGTCTGGAGCCCCGGCGGCGAGGGCGGCGCGGTCGCCGCGCCCGCGTTCCGGGAGATGATGGGCTTCACTCTCCGCCACTACCGGGTGCCGCCGTCGCTGACCAGCAAGTCCCCGAAGTTCGAGGTCTTTCCGCGCTGAGCGGGGGCGGCGGGACATCATCGGTGAGTGGCGACGAACCACCGGGGCGGCTGTGCGGTCGGAACCGGACGACCGGGTAGGGTCTGACGCCGTGCCCGGCAATCCACGTCCCACAACCGTGCGTCCCGTACGGCTCGGCGACCTCGCCGCCCGCGTGGCGGCGACTCTGCCGGAGGAGGCCGACGAACCGGCCGTCACCGGCGTGACCCACGCCAGCCAGGAGGTACGCCCCGGCGACCTGTACGCCGCCCTGCCCGGCGCCCGGCGCCACGGCGCGGAGTTCGCCGCCGCGGCGGCGGAGGCGGGCGCGGTGGCCCTGCTGACCGACCCGGCCGGCGCGGCGCTCGCCGCCGGCACCGGCCTGCCCGTGCTCGTCGTCGACGACCCGCGCGACGCGCTCGGCGAGGTGGCCGCGACCGTCTACGGCGATCCGACCGCCGGTCTGACCGTGATCGGGGTGACCGGCACCGCCGGCAAGACCTCCACCAGCTACCTGGTCGAGTCCGGGCTGCGCGCCGCCGGGCACGTCACCGGGCTGATCGGCACCGTGGAGACCCGCCTCGGCGACCTGGTGATCGACAGCGTCCGGACCACCCCGGAGGCCACCGATCTGCACGCCATGCTCGCGGTGGCCCGCGAGCACGGTGTGGACACGGTGGTGATGGAGGTGTCCAGCCACGCGCTCGCGATGGGCCGGGTCGGCGGCGTCCGGTTCGACGTCGGCGGCTACACCAACTTCGGCTCCGACCACCTGGACTTCCACGCCGACGAGGCGGACTACTTCGCGGCCAAGGCCAAGCTGTTCGACGGACGCTGCCGGGTCGAGGTGCTCAACCACGACGACCCGGCGCTGCGCCCGCTGCACAAGCCCGGCACCGTCACCTACTCGGCGGCCGGTGACCCGGACGCCACCTGGTGGGCCGAGGGCATCGACGGCGAGGGCTACGCGCAGCGGTTCACCCTGCACGGCCCGGACGGGCTGACGCTGCCGACCGGCGTGGCGCTGCCCGGCCGGCACAACGTGGCGAACGCGCTGCTGGCGGTCGCCCTGCTGGTCGCCGCCGGGGTGGACCCGGAGACGGCGGCGCGTGGCGTGGCCGCCTGCGGTGGCGTGCCCGGCCGGCTGGAACTGGTCAGCGGCGACGCCCCGGTACGCGGCGTGGTCGACTACGCGCACAAGGCCAACGCGATCGAGGCGGTGCTCACCGCGCTGCGCGGCCTGACCGAGGGCCGGCTGATCTGCGTGCTCGGCGCCGGCGGCGACCGGGACCGGGGCAAACGGCCGGTGATGGGCGGCGTGGCCGCGCGCGGCGCCGACGTGGTGCTGGTGACCGACGACAACCCGCGGACCGAGGATCCGGCCGCGATCCGGGCCGAGGTGCTCGCGGGCGCGTACGCCGCCGCGACCCCGGCCCGCGTCATCGAGGTGCCCGGGCGGCGGGCGGCGATCGAGGAGGCGGTCCGGGTGGCCGAACCGGGTGACGTGGTGGCGGTGCTTGGTAAGGGCCAGGAACGCGGCCAGGAGATCGGCGGCGAGGTGCTGCCGTTCGACGACCGGGTGGAGCTGGCGGCGGCGCTGCGCGCCCGCTTCGGTGACCTGGTGGGGCTGCGGTGATCCCGCTGACGCTGGCCGAGGTGGCCGCCGCCGTCGACGGCCGGCTCGTCGGCGCCGAGCCGGACGCCCGGGTCACCGGCACCGTCGAGTTCGACTCCCGCAAGGTCAACCGGGGCGGGCTGTTCGTCGCCTTCCCCGGCGAACGCGTGGACGGCCACGACTACGCGGCCGGCGCGATCTCCTCGGGCGCGGTGGCGGTGCTCGGCACCCGGGAGGTGCCGGGCGTGCCGATGGTGCTCGTCGGCGACGCGCTCGACGCGATGGGCCGGCTGGCCCGCGCGGTGGTGGACCGGCTGCCCGGGCTGACGGTGATCGGGCTGACCGGCTCGTCCGGCAAGACCACCACCAAGGACCTGATCGCCCAGCTCGCGGTCCGGCTCGGCCCGACGGTGGCGCCGCCCGGCTCGTTCAACAACGAGCTGGGGCACCCGTACACGGCGTTGCAGGCCACCCCGGAGACCCGCTACCTGGTGATGGAGAAGGGCGCCCGCGGGGTCGGGCACGTCCGATACCTGTGCGACGTGGTGCCGCCGCGGATCTCCGTGGTGCTCAACGTCGGCGTGGCGCACCTGGGTGAGTTCGGCTCGGTGGAGACCATCGCGCTCGCCAAGGGGGAGCTGGTCGAGGCGCTGCCCGAAGACGGGCTGGCGGTGCTCAACGCCGACGACCCGCGGGTGGACGCGATGGCGTCGCGTACCCGGGCCCGGGTGGTGCGCTACGGCGAGTCGGAGCGGGCCGACGTGCGCGCCGTGGACGTGACGCTCGACGGCCGGGGACGGCCCTCGTACACCCTCGTCACCCCGGAGGGCAGCGCGCCGGTGCGGCTCGGGCTGACCGGCCGGCACCAGGTCTCCAACTCGCTCGCCGCCGCGGCGGTCGGCCGGGAGCTGGGCCTGCCGCTGCCCGACCTGGCGGCGGCGCTGAACGAGCTGGGCCTGGTCTCGACCCGGCGGATGGACGTCTTCGAACGCCCCGACGGGGTGACAGTGATCGACGACTCGTACAACGCCAACCCGGCCTCCACCGGCGTGGCGCTGCGGGCGTTGGCCAGCATGCGCGGCGACGGGCGTACCGTCGCGGTGCTCGGCTACATGGCCGAGCTGGGTGACTTCGAACGTCAGGGGCATCAGCAGGTCGGCCGGCTCGCGGCCGAACTGGGAGTGGACCGGCTGCTCGTGGTGGGCGAGCCGGCGGCGCCGATCCACGAGGGCGCGACAGCGGTAGGTAACTGGGGAGGAGAGTCGGTGCTGCTCACCGATCAGGCGGCGGCCGTCGAGGTGCTGCGGAGCGAGCTGCGTCCGGGGGACGTGGTGCTGGTGAAGGGCTCCCGGTACCGGACCTGGGAGGTGGCCGACGCGCTGCGCGCGGACGCCCCGGAGGGTACGACGGAGGGCGGCGCCGCATGAGGGCGGTCATCGTCGCCATCGGGGTCGCGTTCCTGATCTCACTGTTCTGCACGCCGATCGCGATCAAGGTGTTCGCCCGGCTCAAGGCCGGCCAGCCGATCCGATCGAACCTCGGGCTCGCCAGCAACGAGGGCAAGAAGGGCACGCCGACCATGGGCGGCGTGGTCTTCATCCTGGCCACGGTCATCGCGTACGTGGCCGGTCACCTGGCCCTGACCACGCTGCCGGACGCGCAGATCGCGCAGGTCGAGCCGACCATCACGGCGCTGGTGCTGCTGGGGCTGATGGTGTTCTCCGGCGCGGTCGGCTTCATCGACGACTTCCTGAAGGTGCGCAAGCGGCACAGCGGCGGCCTCAACAAGCGGGGCAAGCTGGCCGGGCAGATCCTGGTCGGCGCGGTCTTCGGCGCGGTGGCCGTCTACTTCCCGTCGAGCATGACGGACGCCGGCGGCAACGCGACGAACACCGAGACCGTCGGCAGCACCACGCTGAGCTTCATCCGGGACATTCCGGCGCTGGAGATCGGCAAGATCGGCGCGGTGATCGTCATCATCATGGTGGTCATGGCGGCCACCAACGGCGTCAACCTCACCGACGGCCTGGACGGCCTGGCCACCGGCGCCTCGGTGATGGTGCTGGCGGCGTACGCGCTTATCGCGTTCTGGCAGTACCGGCACTGGTGCGCCGACCCGAACTACACCGAGTCGTACTGCTACGCCGTGCGCGACCCGCTGGAGATCGCGCTGATCGCCGGCGCGGCGGCCGGCGCCTGCGTGGGCTTCCTGTGGTGGAACACGTCCCCGGCGCGGATCTTCATGGGCGACACCGGCGCGCTCGGGCTGGGCGGCCTGATCGCCGGCATGGCGATGTCCACCCGGACCATCCTGCTGCTGCCGATCCTGGGCGGCCTCTTCGTGATCATCACGATGTCCGTGGTCATCCAGATCATCTCCTTCCGTACCACCGGCAAGCGTGTGTTCCGGATGTCGCCGTTGCAGCACCACTTCGAGCTGGCGGGCTGGAGCGAGGTCAACATCGTGGTCCGGTTCTGGATCATCGCCGGTATCGGCGTGGCCATCGCGCTGGGCCTGTTCTACAGCGAGTTCCTCGCCGCGGTCAGCTGACGGCTCGGGTGTAAGGAAGGGCCCCTTATTAACAGACGTCTGTTAATAAGGGGCCCTTCCTTCAGATCCGACACGCCGACCGGGCGGTTGCGCCACGGGCGGGCGGGTCGAACGGCCATGATGGGCCTGTGGGGGAGGGACGAGACATCCAGGTGACCAGCGACCCGCCGGCCCGCCGTGCCCCGGCTGCCACGCCACCGGCCGAACCGCCGGCGGCGCGCTGGGATCCGGCCGGTGGCCTGGCCGCGCTGCGCGGCCTGCTGGCCCGGCCGCTGGCCTCGTACTACCTGCTGCTGTCCAGCGCCGGCCTGCTGCTGCTGATCGGCCTCACCATGGTCTTCTCCGCGACGAGCGTGCGGGACTACGTCATGGACGGCGACGCGTCGGCGTCGCTGACCAAGCAGGCCGTCTTCGCGGTGATCGGCATCGGCGCGTTCTGGGCCTGCCAGCGGCTGCCCGCGCGCACGTTCCGGGCGGTCAGCCGGCCGGCGCTCGGTGTGGCGGTGGCGCTGCTGCTCCTGCTCAACCTGCTGGTGGCGATGAACTCGCTGTTCGGGGTGACGTCGATCGGGCCGTTGAAGGCGCAACTGCTCTGGCTCTACCTCGGCCCGATCTCCGTGCAGCCGGTCGAGGTGGCGAAGTTCGCGCTGGTGCTGTGGGCGGCGCACGTGCTGGCCCGCAAGGGCGCCGCGCTCGGCTGGTGGAAGGAACTGGCCACTCCGCTGTTCCCGGTGGTGGGCCTGCTGTTCGTGCTTGTCGGCTACAACGACCTGGGCAGCATGCTCTGCCTGCTGGCGCTCGTGGTCGGGATGCTCTGGGCGGCCGGCGTGCGGGGCCGGGTCTTCGCCGCGCTGACCGCGATCGGCCTGGCCGGCATCGGCCTGCTGGTGGCCGCGGCCTCGCTCGGGGCCGGCTCCGGCTCCCGGGGCGCCGACAACTACCGGCTCGGCCGCCTCACCATGTGGCTCGACCCGCCCTCCCCGCGGACCTGCTTCGAGCAGGAGCTGGACTACTGCTACCAGCTCGTGCAGGCCCGCTACGCGATCGGCAACGGCGGCTGGTTCGGTGTCGGCCTGGGCCAGAGCAGCTTCAAGTACGGCTGGCTGCCCGAGGCCCACAACGACTTCATCTTCGCCATCATCGCGGAGGAGCTGGGCGTGGTCGGCTGCACGGTGATCCTGGTGCTGTTCGCCGTGCTTGCGTACACCGGGATGCGGATCGCCCGCCGGGTCGAGGACCCGTTCCGCCGGCTCGCCGCCGCCGGCGTGACCGCCTGGCTGGTCGGCCAGGCGGTCATCAACATCGGTGGCGTGACCGGCCTGCTGCCGCTGACCGGCGTACCGCTGCCGTTCATCTCCGACGGCGGCAGCGCCCTCGTGGTGACGCTCGCCGCGATCGGCATGCTCGCCTCGTTCGCCCGCGCCGAGCCGGACGCGGCGCGAGCGCTGCATGCCCGTCCGCCCGCCCGATGGGTCCGACTAGTGTGGGCCCCGTTGCCGCCGCTTCCCGGCCGGCGCCGCCGACCGGCGCCGCCCCCGGCCGACCGAGGGTCCGTGCCCCGGTCCCGTCAGCGGCGGCAGGACGACCAGGCCGCGCCGCGCGGCGCCCGGTCCGACCGGGCGCGCGCCGGCGCGGCGAGCGAGAGGAGACGCTGATGGGTCCGCTGCGTTCGGTGGTGCTCTGCGGAGGGGGTACGGGCGGGCACATCTACCCGCTGCTCGCCTTCGCCGACTGCCTGCGCCGACACGACCCGAGCGTCCGGATCACCTGTCTGGGCACACCCAAGGGGCTGGAGAACGAGCTGATCCCGCCGGCCGGCTACGACCTGCGGCAGATCCCGGCCTACCAGCTGCCCCGATCGGTCAACATGAGCCTGGTGCGTACCCCGGACCGGATGTGGAAGGCGGCGCGCGCGGCGGGCAAGGTGATCGACGAGGTCCAGGCCGACGCCGTGGTCGGCTTCGGCGGGTACGTCTCGGTGCCGGGTTACCTGGCCGCGTGGCGGCGGGAGCTGCCGATCGTCATCCACGAGGTGAACGTGCCGCCGGGCGTGGCGAACCGGCTCGGGATGAAGTTCACCAAGAACGTCGCGGTGGGCTTCCCGCACCAGCCGGCCCAGGCCGAGGCGCTGCGCGACGCGCGGGTGGTCGGTGTGCCGCTGCGCCGGGGCATCGCCGGGCTGGACCGGGCCGCGCTGCGTGACGCCGCCCGCGCCCACTTCGGACTCCGTCCCGACCTGCCGGTGCTGTTCGTGGCCGGTGGCTCGCAGGGCGCCCGCTCGATCAACCTGGCCGTCTCCGGCGCGGCGAAGGAGCTGGCCCGCAACGGTGTGCAGGTGCTGCACGTGATCGGCGCCCGCAACGAGCCGGTCTCCGTGCCCACCGACCTGCCGGTGCCGTACGTCACGCTGCCGTACCTGTCCGAGATGGAGCTGGGCTACGCCGCGGCCGACCTGATGCTGGCCCGGGGCGGCGCGATGACCTGCGCCGAGGTGGCCGCGATCGGCCTCCCCACCATCTACGTGCCCTACCCGCACAGCAACCAGGAGCAGAAGCGCAACGCGCTGCCGGTGGTGGAGGCGGGTGGCGGTCTGCTCGTCGACGACGCCGAGATGACCCCGGCGTGGCTGGAGCGGACGGTGATCCCGCTGATCCGGGATCCGCAGCGGCTGTACGCGATGAGCCACGCCGCAGCCGGCTACGGCCGCCGCGACGGCGACGTGGCGCTGCTGAACTTCGTCTACGAGGCGGTCTCCCGCTGATGAGGGCAACCGCGACGGGAAGGTACGTCTGATGAACACCGCGCAGTTCACGCCCGCCGGCACCATGACGGCGGAGGACCTGGGCCGGATCCACCTGATCGGGGTGGGCGGGGTCGGGATGGCCGGGCTGGCCCGGCTGTTCCTCACCCGGGGCCTGCCGGTCTCCGGCAGCGAGCTGCGGGAGTGGCCGTCGCTGGCCGGCCTGCGGGCGCTGGGCGGCACCATCCACTCCAGCCACGAGGCGTCCAACCTCGACGGGGTGGACACGGTGGTCTACTCCTCGGCGATCCCGCAGGACCACCTGGAGATGGTCGAGGCGCGCCGGCGCGGGCTGCGGGTGCTGCACCGCTCCGAGGCGCTCGCCGCGGCGATGACCGGCCGCCGGACGGTGGCGGTCGCCGGCACCCACGGCAAGACGTCCACCACCTCGATGGTCACCATGGTGCTCCAGCAGGCCGGCACCGACCCGTCGTTCGTGATCGGCGGCGAGATCTCCGAGGTGGGTTCCGGCGCGCACCACGGCACCGGCGAGCACTTCGTGGTCGAGGCGGACGAGAGCGACCGCTCCTTCCTCATCTACCGCCCGTTCGTGTCGATCATCACGAACATCGAGGCGGACCACCTCAACACCTACGGCGACCTGGCCACCCTGGAGGCGGCGTTCGCCGAGTTCGCCCGGCTCACCGACCCGGCCGGCTTCGTGATCACCTGCGCCGACGACGCGGGCGGGCGCCGGCTGGCCGAGACGTTGCGCGCCGAGGGCCGCCGGGTCTGGACGTACGGCGAGGCCGCCGACGCGGACCTGCGGATGAGCGAGGTCGTGTCGTCCGCGCACGGGGTGCGCTTCCAGGCCGAGGTCGAGGGCCGGCCGCTGGGCGAGATCCGGCTGCCCGTACCGGGCCGGCACATGGCGCTCAACAGCGCCGCCGCGGTGCTCGCCGCGTACCTGCTGGAACTGCCGGTGGCCGCGGCGGAGGCCGCGCTCGGCGCGTTCCCCGGCGTGCGGCGGCGCTTCGAGCGCAAGGGCGCGGCGGACGGCGTGCTGGTCTACGACGAGTACGCCTACCACCCGACCTCGATGACGCTGGCGTTGCAGACGCTGCGTGAGGTGGCCGGCGACGGCCGGCTGATCGTGGTGTTCCAGCCGTACCGGCTCTACCGGACCCGGGACAACCAGGCGGAGATCGCCGCCGCGCTGGGCATCGCCGACGAGGTGGTGCTGCTGGAGGTCTTCGGCCCCGGTGAGACGCGCCGCCCCGGCGAGGGTTCGGCAGCGCTGATCCAGGAGGTGCCGCTGCCGGCCGAGCGCAAGGTGTTCGTCGAGGCGTGGGACGACGTGCCGGGCGAGGTGGCCCGGCGGGCACGCGCCGGCGACGTGGTGGTGACCATGGGCGCGCCGCCGATCTCGCTGATGGGTGACCAGTTGCTCGACGCCCTGCTCGCCCGCTCCGGCGGGGGCACGGGGCTCGGCGCCGGCGTCGACCCGGACGGCGCGGCGACCCCGGCCGGATGAGTCCCGGTCCGGCCCGCGGCCGTACCCCCGGACCGGACGGCGGCGCCGGGCGGCGCAGCCCGGCTCGGCGCTGGCAGCTCGTGCGGGCGAACGCGGACGCGGTGCCGCCGTCGACCCGCCGGTTCATGGCCCGGGCCCGGCAGCGGCGGATGCGGGCGGCGCTGCCGTGGGCGGTCGCCGCCGCGGTGCTCGTCGTCGCGGGCCTGGTCGCGTGGACGGTGCTGGGCACCGGCCTGTTCGGCGTCCGTGAGGTACGGGTGGTCGGCGCGCGGCTGGTCACCCCGGTGCAGATCCGCGACGCCGCAGCGGTGCCGGACAACGCGCCGCTGGCCCGGGTGGACCTGGACGCGACCGCGCGCAAGGTCGGCACGTTGCCACCGGTGGCGAACGCCACTGTGGAACGGGAGTGGCCGGGCACGCTCGTGATCCGGGTGCGGGAACGCACGCCGGTGGCGGCGGTGCCGCAGGGTGAGGGCTTCGTGGTGATCGACGGCTCGGGCGTGGTGTTCCAGCGGCTGGACCGGGCGCCGGACGGGTTGCCGCAGGTCCGGGTCGCCCGGCCCGGCCCGGACGACCCGGGTACGCGGGCCGGGCTGGCGGTGCTCGCCGCGCTGGAGCAGAAGCTGCGCGCGGAGCTGGTAGCGGTGGACGTGGCCGGGCTGGCCCGGATCACGCTGCTGCTGCGCGGCGAGCGTCAGGTGTTCTGGGGTGACGCCTCCCGGGGCACCGACAAGTCGACGGTGGCGACCGCTCTGCTGAGCCGTAAGGCGGACCGGATCGACGTCAGCGCGCCGGACGTGGTCACGTTCGAGTGACCCGCGGCTCAGCGAGCGGGCGATGTGTCCCCTGTCGCTCGGTCGGCGACACGCCGGAACAGGTCCTTGGCTCCTGGCGCGGCGGCGCATACGTTGCCCCGAAGAGATCAGTGGTTGACATAACTCTAAGCCTCTAGTAGAGGGTGAGGGTTCACCCGTCGGAGGCCGCTGATCCGGCCAAGCCGTGTGGGGTCGGCCCATGCCAATCTCGAAGGGAAAGGACCGGAGATGACACCTCCGCACAACTACCTGGCGGTCATCAAGGTCGTCGGCATCGGGGGCGGCGGCGTCAACGCCGTCAACCGGATGATCGAGGTTGGGCTCAAGGGCGTCGAGTTCATCGCGATCAACACCGACGCGCAGGCGTTGCTGATGAGCGACGCCGACGTCAAGCTCGACGTGGGCCGGGAGCTGACCCGGGGACTGGGCGCGGGCGCCAACCCGGACGTCGGCAAGAACGCCGCCGAGGACCACCGCGACGAGATCGAAGAGGTCCTCAAGGGCGCCGACATGGTGTTCGTGACCTGCGGCGAGGGCGGCGGCACCGGCACCGGCGGCGCGCCGGTCGTGGCGAACATCGCCCGCAAGCTCGGCGCGCTCACCATCGGTGTGGTCACCCGGCCGTTCTCGTTCGAGGGCAAGCGCCGGCAGGTCCAGGCCGAGGCGGGCATCGAGGAGCTGCGCAACCAGTGCGACACGCTCATCGTGATCCCGAACGACCGCCTGCTCGCGCTCGGCGACCGCAACATCTCCATGATGGACGCGTTCCGCACCGCCGACCAGGTGCTCCTCTCCGGTGTCCAGGGCATCACCGACCTGATCACCACGCCGGGCCTGATCAACCTGGACTTCGCCGACGTGAAGAGCGTGATGAGCGGCGCCGGCAGCGCGCTCATGGGCATCGGCAGCGCCCGGGGCGAGAACCGCGCCGTCGAGGCGGCCGAGGCGGCCATCTCCAGCCCGCTGCTGGAGCAGAGCATGGACGGCGCGCGCGGCGTGCTGCTGTCCATCGCCGGCGGTTCGGACCTCGGCCTGTTCGAGATCAACGACGCGGCGCAGCTGGTCACCGACGCGGCCCACCCGGACGCGAACATCATCTTCGGCGCGGTCATCGACGACGCGCTCGGCGACGAGGTGCGGGTGACAGTGATCGCGGCGGGCTTCGACGGGGGCGCGCCGGCGTACAAGGCGGTCGAGCCGCCGCGCAAGAGCAACCAGAACCCGCCGGCCCAGCCGAACGCTCCGGTGAGCCCGCCGGCCACCATGCCGGCGCCGCAGCAGCCGTCGCGCCGGGTGCTCTTCGACGACGTCGACGTGCCCGACTTCCTCAAGAACGGGTCCTGAGCCGCGCCGATGACGGAGTCACAGACGGCGGTGCGGCCCGAGCGGCGCGCCGAGCTGGCGGCCGGGCTGGCCCGGGTGCGGGCCCGCATCGCCGACGCCTGCGCGGCCGCCGGGCGGCAGCGCGACGAGGTCACCCTGGTCGCGGTGACCAAGACGTACCCGGCGGCGGACGTGGTCGCGCTGGCCGGGCTCGGCGTGACCGACGTCGGGGAGAACCGCGACCAGGAGGCGGCGCCGAAGGCGGAGGCGGTGGCAGACGCCGGCGCCGCGCCGCGCTGGCACTTCATCGGCCAGTTGCAGCGCAACAAGGCGCGCTCGGTGGTCCGGTACGCCGACGTGGTCCAGTCGGTGGACAGCGTCCGGCTGGCCGCCGCGCTGGACGCCGCCGCCGGGGCGGTCCGGGACCGGCCGCTGGACGTGCTGGTGCAGGTGAGCATCGACGGCGACCCGGCCCGGGGCGGGGCGCTGCCCGGCGCGGCCGATCCGCAGCGCGGGCTCGACCCGGTGGCCGCGGCGGTGGCCGGCGCCGACGGGCTGCGGCTGGCGGGCCTGATGGCGGTGGCGCCGCTGGGCTGGGAGCCGGACCGGGCGTTCGCCCGGCTGGCCGAGGTGGCGGCGGCGCTGCGGGCCGACCATCCGGGCGCGACGGTGCTGTCGGCGGGGATGAGCGGCGACCTGGAGAGCGCGGTCGGGCACGGCGCGACACATGTCCGTGTCGGCAGCGCGTTGCTCGGAATGCGCCCTGCGCTGCGGTAGCCTCACCACGACGGAAGCAAATTACATCAGTGTTGTTCAGGACGGCGTTCCCGTAGCCGGGGGCCGTGACGGGCGGACCGCGAACCGCACGTCAGGGGATTGCCGATCCGGTCCGGTGGGCATGATCGTCCACTCGTGATCAAGCGACACGGCACGGGGGCGCGTGCCGCACGGCGGACGGAAGGGCGCGGGGATGGGTGCACTGCGCAAGGCGGGGGTCTGGCTCGGTCTCGTCGAGGAGGACGACGAGCGGGCGTACGAGGACGGTGGCTACGACAAGGGTGGCTACCGGGACTCGTCGCGCTACCGGTCGAGCCGGTACGCCGAGGAGTTCGCCGACGAGGACGACGACGAGGCCGAGGAGCCGCCGACGACCCGCGGCCGGCTCGGCGAGCGGGGCCGGCTGTCCGAGCGTGCCTCCAGCCGCGCCGCCGACGTCGACCGGGCCGAGACCGAGCGCCCGGAGCGGGCCGAGCGGTCCAGCGTGCGGTCGATCACCCGGTCCTCCGGCGGTGACACCTCTGGTGCCCTGACCTACCACACCCGGGACAATCTCGCCCTCGCGCCGCAGGCCCAGCCGCGCGAGCGGGAGCGTGTGGCGCCGGAGGACGAGCAGCGCTACCAGATCACCACGCTGCACCCGACCACGTACCGCGAGGCGCGGACCATCGGCGAGCACTTCCGGGACGGCGTACCGGTGATCATCAACCTCACCGAGATGGACGAGGCGGACGCCCGCCGGCTCGTCGACTTCGCCGCCGGGCTCGCGTTCGGTCTGCGCGGTACGATCGAGCGTGTGACCAACCGGGTGTTCCTGCTCTCACCGGCCAACGTCCAGGTCACCGCGGAGGACAAGGCCAAGATCGCTGAGGGCGGCTTCTTCAGCCTGAGCTGAGCCGCACGACCGAGGGACGTCGCCTGCCGTGTTGTCGATCCTGTTCCAGGTGCTCTACCTGCTGCTGTACATCTTCCTAATTGTCCTGTTGGCGCGATTTGTTCTCGGGGCGGTGCTGGCCTATGGTCGCCGCTGGCAACCGGGACGGGGAGCGTCGGCGGGACTGGAAGTCGTGTGGAGCGTCACTGATCCGCCCCTGCGAGCGTTGAGGCGTGTGATCCCACCACTGCGAATTGGTACCGTGAGCATCGACCTGGCCTCCCTTGTGCTCCTGGTTATCCTGTTCGTGCTGATGGAGTTCGTGTTTAGGCGCCTGATCTTCGCGTTTGCCTGACCAGAGCGCTTTCGCGGCCGCAACTGACCCGAGGAGTTTCGATGCCGCTGACCCCGGCCGACGTCCACAACGTCGCCTTCAAAAAGCCGCCGATCGGCAAGCGGGGGTATGACGAGGAGGAGGTCGACGCCTTCCTGGACGAGGTCGAGCGTGAGCTGGCCCGTCTGATCGAGGAGAACAACGAGCTGCGCGCCCAGGTGGAGCGCGGCGGTCGGGGTGGCGCTCCCGCCGGCCCCGGCGGTGACGCCCGCCTCGCGGCGGAGCTCAACGACGTCAAGGCCCAGCTCGACCGGGTGCAGCGCGACAAGGCGGCTGCCGAGCAGGCGGCCCGCGCGATGCAGGCCGAGCTGGAGCAGGTCCGCGCGCAGGGCGGCCCGGCCGGTGTGACCGGTGACGGCGAGCAGCAGGCGCTGCGGGTGCTCATGATGGCCCAGCGCACCGCCGACGACCACGTCTCCGACGCCCGTCGCGAGGCCGACCAGCTGCTCTCCGAGGCCCGTTCGAAGGCCGAGGAGGTCACCCGGGAGGCGCGCGCCAAGGCCGACGCCCTGGAGCGGGACGCCCGCCAGCGGCACCAGGAGGCCATGGGCGGTCTGGACGCCAAGCGCACCGCGCTGCAGAAGCACATCGAGGAGCTCAAGCAGTTCGAGCGCGAGTACCGCACCCGCCTCAAGGCGTACCTGGAGAGCCAGCTGCGTGACCTCGACGGTCGCGGCCAGGGTCTCGAGGTGGAGATGAACCGCGCCGAGGGCACCCGTGCCACCGGCAGCAACGGTCTCGCCGCGGCCGGCCTCGCCGGCTCCTACGGCGGTGGCCGCGCGGGCTCGCTCGAGTCCGGCCGCTGATCCCGCGTCGGTGGCCGTCCCCGTGACGGCCACCGACCGCCCAGACCGACACGACGCGGCCGGGGGTGAGCCGTGGTAGCCGCCAGCATCCTGCTCATCCTCGTCGCGGTCGTGCTGCTGATCGCCGGTCTCGCCGGCGGATCGAGCCTCCTGCTCATCGTCTCGATCGCGGCCAGCCTGCTGTCCGCCGTCGCCTTCGTCGCGTTCGCCCGCCAGGCCGCCGCGGCGAGGGCCACGGCCGGCCGGGAGACCGGACCGCGACCACGGACCGCGCACACCGTCCCGTCCCCGGACGAGCCGGTGAGCCCGGTCCCGCACCACACGTCCACGGCCGGCGCCGGTGGATCCGGGTGGCGGCAACCGCCCGGATCGCCGGTGACCGAGCCGGACGACGCCCCGCCGCCGGCCGCGTACTCGCCGCCGGCCGAGCCGTCCGACACCGGGCCGTACGAGCCCGCCGCCGGGCCGTACGAGGCCCGGCCGTACCCGCCGGCGTTCGACGCCGAAGCCGGGCCGTACACACACGCGTTCGAGGCCGAGCCCGCCGCCGCGCCGTCCACGTCCGCGTTCGACGCCGAGCCCGCCGGGCGGTACACCGCGCCGGTGGACGCGGACCCGGTGGTCGCGGACGCGGCGCCCTACTCGCCGCCCGGCCCGCGCGTGCCGGAGACCGCCCGGCCCACCTCGCCCGCGCCGGGCGAGGCGTTCGACGGCGACCCGCCCGCCGAGTACCTCTCCACCGGTGACGTCGCCCGGCTGGTCCGGCTGCCGGGTGACGTGCTGGTGGTCGACGGCCATCCCCGCTTCCACCTGCCCGGCTGCCCGCACCTCGTGGGCCGGGAGGACGAACCGCTGCCGGTCGCCGAGGCGGTGGCGCTGGGCTTCACCCCGTGCGCGCACTGCGAGGCCGCCACCACCCTGCTCGCCGAGGCCCGGCCGCGCTGACCATGACGATCGCGGACGACACACTCACCGTCGCGGTGCGGGTGAAGCCCGGGGCGGCCCGCGCCCGGGTGGGCGGGCGGTTCGACGGGCCGTACGGTCCCGCGCTCGTCGTCGCCGTGCACGCGCCGGCGGTGGACGGCCGCGCCACCGAGGCGGCCCGGCGCGCGCTCGCCGACGCCCTCGGCGTCCGCCCGTCGACCGTGTCGCTGCGCTCCGGCGCGGCCAGCCGGGACAAGCTGTTCTTGGTCGAGCGCCCGCACGACGGGCTGCCCGAGGTGCTGCGCCGGCTGCGCGACGGCAGCACGGCGTGAGGTCCGGTCGGGCCAGTCGGCGATGACCCCGGGGCTCGACGTCGCGCTGCTCGTGGGCGCCGCCGTGCTGCTCGTAGCAGTGGGCGCGGTGCGGTTCTCCACCCGGCTCGGCGTACCGAGTCTGCTGGTCTACCTGGCGCTCGGCGTGCTGCTCGGCGAGGCCGGCCTGGGCATCCGGTTCGACGACGTCGAGCTGACCCGGGTGCTGGGCTTCTGCGCGCTCATCGTGATCATCGCGGAGGGCGGCCTGACCGCGCGGTGGACCACGTTGCGGCCGGTGCTCGGCCTGGCCGCGGCGCTGTCCACGGTCGGTGTCGTGGTCAGCATCGTGGTCGTCGGCGTGGTGGTGCACCTGCTGCTCGGCCTGGACTGGCGGCTGTCGCTGCTCTACGGCGCGGTGCTCTCCTCCACCGACGCGGCGGCCGTGTTCGCCACGCTGCGCCGGCTGCGCCTGCCGCCCCGGCTGGTGGCCGCGCTGGAGGCCGAGTCCGGGGTGAACGACGCCCCGGTCGTGCTGCTGGTGCTGCTGCTGTCCCGCGCCGGGGTCGAGGCCGCCCACCCCTGGTGGTACGAGGTGCTGCTGCTCGGCTACGAGTTGAGCGCCGGCGCGGCGGTCGGGGTCGGCGCCGGGCTGGCCGGCCGGTACGCGCTGCGCCGGGCCGCGCTGCCGTCGGCCGGCCTGTACCCGATCGCGGTGGTCGGCTTCACCGTGCTGGCGTACGCGGCCGGCTCGGTGCTGCACGCCTCCGGCTTCCTCGCCGTGTACGTCGCGGGCGTGCTGCTCGGCAACTCCCGGCTGCCGCACCGCCAGGCGATCCTCGGGTTCGCCGACGGGCTGGCCTGGCTGGCCCAGATCGGCCTGTTCGTGCTGCTCGGGCTGCTGGTCTCGCCGAGCCGGCTGGACTCGGCGGTGCTGCCGGCCGTGATCACCGGACTGGCGCTGCTGCTGCTCGCCCGGCCGCTGTCGGTGGCGGTCTCCGCGCTGCCGTTCCGGGTGAACCTGCGCGAGCAGGTGTTCCTGTCCTGGGCCGGGCTGCGTGGCGCGGTGCCGGTCGTGCTGGCGACCATCCCGCTGTCGCTGCACGTGCCGGGGGCGGACCGCCTGTTCGACGCCGTCTTCGTCCTGGTGGTGATCTTCACGTTGCTCCAGGCCGGGACGCTGGCGCCGGCGGCCCGGCGGCTGGGTGTGACCGCGCCGGCCGAGGCGAGCGAGATCCTGCTGGAGACGGCTCCGCTGGAACGGATGCGGGCCGACCTGCTCCAGCTGGAGGTGCCGGCCGGGTCGCGGCTGGCCGGGGTGCACGTGGACGAGCTGCGGCTGCCGGTCGGCGCCGCGGTGACGCTGGTGCTGCGTGACGGGGTCGGTTTCGTGCCGGGCGCTGACACCCGGCTCAAGGTCGGGGACAGCCTGCTCATCGTCGCCACCGCCGGAGTACGGGACGAGACCGAGCGGCGGCTGCGGGCGGTGAGCCGCCGGGGCCGGTTGGCGAGGTGGTTCGGGGAGTACGGCGAGGAGACGGCCGGCTGATCTGCTACCGTTCCTTTTGCCCCGATTGATGGCAGTCCGGGGCGGATACGTGGGACGACGGTGCGGCACGTTGTCGGACGCCTGTACGTTCCGTATTCTTGCCAACCTCCGGAGTGCACGGCGGGCCCGCTCGCCGTGCACCCTTCCGTACGCGGACGACGCCGACGCCGGCGTCCCCGCCCACGCACCGCTGACCGCCGCTCCACGCGGCTGAGGGAGCTGACGATGGCGAAGCCAGCCGACACCAGGACCGCCGGTCGCAAACCGGTGGCGAAGGCCACCCGCAGCGCGGCGGAGACCGAGAAGATCCGGGCCGCCCTGGCGGCACGGCGGGACGAGCTGAACGCCGAGTACGATCAGACGCTGAGCGAGATCACCGAGCTGCAGCGCGAGCGGCTGACCGACTCGGCCGGGGACGACCAGGCCGACACGGGCACCAAGACGTTCGAGCGGGAGCAGGAGATCTCTCTCGCCAACAGCATCAAGGAACGGATCACGCAGGTCGAGCGCGCGCTGGAGCGCCTCGACGAGGGTGGCTACGGCTGGTGCGAGCGGTGCGGCAACCCGATCCCGGTGGAGCGGCTCGCCGCGTTCCCGTCGGCCACCCTCTGCGTGACGTGCAAGCAGCTGGAGGAGCGGCGCTGATCACCGCTCCCCGGCGGCCGTACGGCAGACGGTGACCGCACCGTCTCGCGAGCGTCGATGGGGAGCAGATGACCGCAGCACCGCCCGCCGGGGCCGGCACCACCGAGTCGGGCGCCGGCGCGCCCCGCCGTAAGGCCGTCGGCCTGCTGCTCGGCGTGTCCCTGTTCTCGCTGCTGGCGGATCTCGGCACGAAGCAGCTCGCGCTCGCCGAGCTGACCGGCCGGGAGCCGGTGTCGCTGCTCGGCGGCACCGTCTACTTCAGCCTCACCCGCAACAGCGGCGCGGCCTGGAGCATCGGCTCCGACCACACCTGGGTCTTCCCGATCATCACGTTCGTGGTGATCGGGTGGATCACCTGGATGGCGCTGCGGCTGCGCTCGCTGCCGTGGGCGGTGTCGCTGGGCCTGGTGCTGGGCGGCGCGCTGGGCAACCTGATCGACCGGATCTTCCGCGCGCCCGGCCACTTCGTCGGCCACGTGGTGGACATGATCAGCCTGTTCGACCCGTACGGCCAGGTCTGGCCGGTGTTCAACCTGGCCGACAGCTCGCTGGTGTGTGGCGTGGTGCTCGCGGTCTTCCTGGAGCTGACCGGCCGGCAGCGCGACGGCTCCCGGCTGCGCGACGAGAAGCGCGACGACACCGCCCCGGCCGAGCAGCGGGAGAGCGCGTGACCTCCGCCTTCGCCGCCGGCGGCGACACCCGTTCCCTGCCCGTGCCCGACGGCCTCGACGGCATGCGCCTGGACCAGGCCGTGTCCCGGCTGTTCGGGCTCTCCCGCACCGCCGCCGCCGGCCTGATCGACGCCGGGGACGCGCTCGTCGACGGCGTGGCCCGGCCCAACTCGCACAAGGTCAAGGCGGGCTCGTGGCTGGAGGTCACGCTGCCCGCGCCGGCCGCGCCGCCGGCAGTGGTGCCGCAGGCCGTGCCCGGTCTGACCGTGGTGTACGCCGACGACGACATCGTGGTGGTGGACAAGCCGGTCGGGGTGGCGGCGCACCCGAGCCCGGGCTGGACCGGCCCCACGGTGATCGGCGGGCTGGCCGGCATCGGTCACCGGATCTCCACCAGCGGCGCCGCCGAACGGCAGGGCGTGGTGCACCGGCTCGACGTGGGCACCACCGGGATCATGGCGGTGGCCAAGAGCGAGCGCGCGTACACCGCGTTGAAGCGCGCGTTCAAGTACCGCGAGGTGGAGAAGCGCTACCACGCCGTGGTGCAGGGCCACCCGGACCCGCTGCGCGGCACCATCGACGCGCCGATCGACAGGCACCCGCACCACGACTACCGCTGGGCGGTGGTCTCCGGCGGCAAGCCGAGCATCACCCACTACGACACGCTCGAGGCGTTCCCCGCCGCCAGCCTGCTCGACGTGCGGCTGGAGACCGGGCGTACGCACCAGATCCGGGTGCACTTCTCCAGCATGCGGCACCCCTGCGTGGGCGATCTGACCTACGGCGCGGACCCCACGCTGTCGGCCCGGCTGGGGCTGTCCCGGCAGTGGCTGCACGCCCGCTCGCTGAGCTTCGCGCACCCGGGCACCGGCGACGAGGTGACGTTCGTCAGCGAGTACCCGGACGACCTGGCCCGGGCGCTGGAGATCCTGCGCGACTGACGTGAGCGACGATCCCGCGCCGCCGCGCCGGTCCCGGTCCGCCGCGCTGACCTGGGTCGCGCTGGCCTGCGCACTCGTGGTGCTGGTGGTGGCCGTGGCGCAGCGGCGGGACCGCCCGGTGAGCGACCGCACCGTGGGCGAGGTGACGAGGGTCGGCGTGACCGACGGTGCGAGCATCCCGGCGTACCTGCGCGCCGCCGGGGACGAACTGGCCCGCCTCGACGCGCCGGACGGCTACGCGCTGGTGTCGTTCGACGGCTATCTGACCCCGGCGCGTGCCGCGGCCGCGCTGGACGGCACGCGGGCCTCGGCGGTGGTGACCCGGGTGCCGCTGCGCGGCCGGCAGACCGAGATCGTCCGGATCGCGGCGCTGCGGCTGCCGCAGGACGTGGTGGCCGGCATGGCCGGTGTCGCGACGCGCAAGGACCGGGAGGCCGCTGACTACCGCTCCCGCGCCGCCGCGACCACCGCCGATCCGGACCTGCGCCGGGTGTACGACAGCGGCGCGGAGGTCGCCGCCCGCGAGGCGGAGGCCTACCGGACCGGCTGCGCCTGCGTCTATGCCGCGGTCGTGAGTGCCGCGCCGGACGCCCTGCGCGCGCTCACCGTGCGTCCGGGCGTCCGGGTGGTGGACCCGGCGCCGGAGGTGCGCCGCCTGGACCGGACCGTGTTCACCCCGCCGCTGCCCGAACAGCGGGACGTGGTCCGGCCGCCGGCCGACACCGGACCGGCCGAGGCAGGCGGAATGGGCGATTCGTCGGAAGCCGCACGGACGGTGAGCGGACCTTCACCCAGCGCCCCCGCGCCCGCCGCCGGCTCCGGGACGCCCAATCCCGCTCCCACCTCCTGAGACATCGGGGTACGCGGCGACCCGGCCGATCCCATGGTGCGGCGGACCACCGGGCGATGTGCGGCGCGGGGAGTGGTCCGAATAGGGTTTCGTTCGTAGCCTGTCAGGCGGAGATCGATGGGCTGGGGGAGGGCGAATCCTTGGACGGCAGCGAGACCGGCTGGGGTCGGCAGGGCGAGCCGGCACCGCGGTGGCGGGCGCTGCTCGACCGGGCCCGGCTCGGCGGTCGCGGCGCGGAGCACGCCGACACCGACCGGCACGTCGAGGAGCAACCGGCGCCGCCGCCCGACCCGCTGCCCCGTCGTGGCGCGGGCGCCGGGTGGACCGGGCGCGCCACCGCCGTCGGCCGCGCCCCCGACGGGTCGTACGGCGCCGAGCCCGGTTACCGGGCCGAGGCCACGTTCCGGGTCGATCCGGCCTTCCGCGCCGATCCCCGGCACGACGGCGAGCCCGCCTACCGGGCCGAACCGGCGTACCGCAGCGATCCGGAGCCGTCCTGGCGCGCCGGGCAGCCCTACCCGCCCGACCCGTCCTGGCGCCCCGACCCGTCGTTCGCGCCCGAGCAGCCCCTCACCGCCGAGCCGCGCCCGGAGCCGTCCTGGCGGCCCGACCCGGCCCGTCCGGAGCCGCGCGGCCGGGCCGAGGCGCCGGCCGAGTCCCGGTACTCCCTTCTGGACGGCGGCTACCGGCCCGCGCCGCCCCCGCCGGAGTCCCGCTACGCGCTGCTCGACCGGGGCCGCTACCGGCCGGACACGCCGCCCGCCCCGGAGCCGGTGGTGCCCGCGCCCCGCCGCCCGCTGGAGGGCCGCTCCGGCCGGGTCGACGCGGCCCAGGTGCAGTGGCGTGCCCCGGAGACGGACCCGGAACTGGAACGGGCGACCAGCGTGCTGCGCCGCGAGCTGGGCACCCCGCGGGTGCTCGCCTTCGCCAACCCCAAGGGCGGGGTGCACAAGACCACCGCGACGGTGCTCGCCGCCGCGACGGTGGGCAGCGTGCGCGGGCGCGGCGTGCTCGCCTGGGACGACAACGAGCTGCGCGGCACGCTCGGTCTGCGGGCCGGCAGCGCCCGGCACGCCCGTACCATCCGGCACCTGATCCACGACCTGGCGCAGATCGAGATCCTCGAGGGCAACACGCTGCTGTCGCACCTCGACGACTACCTGCGGCACGCCTCCGACGGCTCGTACGACGTGCTGGCCGGCGAGGAGAGCCCGCGCTTCGCCCAGCGGCTCGACCAGTTCACCGTCAAGCGGGTGCTGGAGCTGCTGCGCCGCACCCACGAGGTGGTCTGCGTGGACACCGGCAACAACGTGGAGAGCCCGAACTGGCGCACCGTCATGCAGGCCGCCGACCAGCTCGTGGTGACCACCGTGCCGCGCGAGGACGCGGCGTTCAGCGCGGACTGGATGCTCGACCTGCTGCACGAGGTGGGCATGGGCGAGCTGGCCGACAACGCGGTCACGCTGATCTCCTGTCCCACGCCGGGGCGTACCTCGTTGCAGGACGACCTGGAACGGCACTTCGCCACCCGGACCCGGGCGGTCGCCGTGGTGCCCTACGACCCGGCGCTGGAGACCGGCTCCTCGATCGAGTACCACCAGCTCCAGGCCGAGACCCGCAACGCCTGGCTCAAGGCGGCAGCGGTGATGCTGGAACCGTTCGCGCGCTGAGCGGCGACCACCGCCCCGCACCGTGCCCGGGCCTGAGAGGATCAACGGGTGAGTCCGGACACCCCTGAGCCCGAGCGGGCGCGCGAGCGCACCGACGGCACCGACGCGCGTACCGGCGACGCCCCGCGGCCGGGCGAGGCCCCGCGGCCCGGCGACGCTTCGCGGCCCGGCGGCGACGTGTGGCCCGAGCACGCTCAGCCGCCCGGCTGGCCCGGCGGCCTGCCGGTACCCGCCGGCACGCCGGTCACCGCGCCGGGCGCCGACCCGCTCGCCGGATACCCCGGCGTGGTGGCGGAGCTACCCGGCGCCGGCGCCACCCGGTCCGGCCGCCCGCTGCTCACCACGCTCGGCGTGATCGCGCTGCTCACCGCGCTCGGCGCGCCGCTGGGCCTGCTGTGGGCGTGGGCGGCGCCCGCCACCCCGGTCCGGCAGACCGCCGCCGGCACGGTCTACGCGACCACGCAGCCGGAGCAGCCGATCGCCGCGGACGGCTGGTTCAGCCTCCTGACGCTCGGCTTCGGCGTGCTCGCCGCGATCGCCCTGTGGGTGCTGCTGCGACGCCGGCGCGGCCCGGCCGGCCTGCTCGCGGTGACGCTGGGCGGTCTCGGCGCGGCGGTGGTGGCCTGGCAGGTCGGCCGCCGGATCGGGCTGTCGACGTTCCAGCGGCTGGTGGAGACCGCGCCGCCGGGCACCGCCTTCACCAAGCCCGTCGACCTGCGTGCCGGCGGCGTCGACTGGTACGGCCCGCTTCCGGTGCCGCACGGGAACCTGCTGCTCGCCGCGTTCGGCGCCGCCGTCACGTACACGCTGCTGGCGGGCTGGTCGCGGTGGCCGTCGCTGCGGCCGGAGCCGGAGCCCGACGCGGCCTGGCCGCCGCCCCCGCCCCCGCCCGGGTTCAGTTCGGCGCCGGGGGACCAGCCAGCTCGCTGAGCGGCACCGGTACCGCGCGCACCTGCCGCAGCAACGCCGTCTCCCGGTTGAGCAGACGCAGCTCGGCGCGCAGCCGCCCGGCCGTGTCGTCGGCGGCGAGCAGCCGCTGCCGGTCGGCGACGGTCAGCGCGGCGGTCGCGGCGACCAGGTGCGACAGGACCGTCGGATCCTCCGGCAGCTGCTCGGTGATCTCCTGCTGGTCCGGCCGGATCAGGCCGAGATATCGCCGGAACACCGAGATCACCCGGGCCGCCAGCAGGTCGGAGACCTCGTCCGGGCCGTCCGGCTCGGGCAGCCACTCCACCTCGGCGGTGAGGTAGGGCTCGGCGGAGTCGTCCACCCCGGCGACCCGGAAGCGCCGCCGCCCGACCGTGACGATGTCGAAGCCGCCGTCGGCCAGCTCGGTGACCTGCCGCAGCTCGGCGGTGCAGCCGACCTCGTGCAGCGTGACGTCGCCGCCGGCCGGCCCGGAACGCCCCGGCGGCCCGGCCGGCGCGACCTCCCAGCCGGCCTGGATCGCCACCACGCCGAACTCGCGCGGCGCGCCCTCGGGCAGGCCCACGAGGTGGCGCACCAGCGCCTTGTAGCGCTCCTCGAAGATGTGCAGCGGAAGGACCAGCCCGGGGAAGAGGACGGTCCCGAGCGGGAACACCGGCAGCCGTGCGCTCACGTGATCGAGCGTATCCCCAACCTGCCCGCCCGCGCGTGTCCCGGCTCACCGTCCCGGCGTGCGGGCGGGCCCGGCCGGTGACACCGGCGGCAGCCTAGACTCGCAGGCGTGCTGAATCGGATCGACCTGCGCGGCGGGACCCGTGACCCGCGCCGCCTGCTGCCCCGTGCCCAGCTCGACGTCTCCGTGGCGGTCGAGCGGATCCGCCCGCTCGTGGAGGCGGTCCGGGACCATGGGTACCCGGCGATCCGGGAGGCGAGCGAACGGTTCGACGGCGTCTCGCCGGAGCGGCTGCGGGTGCCGGTCGAGACGATCCGCGCCGCCGAGGACGAGCTGGACCCGCAGGTCCGCGCCGCGCTGCTGGAGTCGATCACCCGGGCCCGCAAGGTCCACGCCGACCAGCGCCGCACCGACCACACCACGACTGTGATGCCCGGCGGCACGGTGACCGAGCGGTGGGTGCCTGTCGACCGGGTCGGCCTGTACGTCCCCGGCGGCCTGGCCATGTACCCGTCGACGGTGGTGATGAACGTGGTCCCGGCCCAGGCGGCCGGGGTGCGCTCGCTGGTGGTGGTGAGCCCGCCGCAGAAGGACAACGACGGCCTGCCGGACCGCCGGGTCCTCGCGGCCTGCGCGCTGCTCGGCGTGGACGAGGTGTACGCGGTCGGAGGCGCCCAGGCGGTCGCCATGCTCGCGTACGGCGCGGGCGTCGACCCGGCCGGCGACGAGCGCTGCGAGCCGGTCGACATGATCACCGGCCCGGGCAACATCTGGGTCACCGCCGCGAAGCGGCTGCTGCGCGGCGTGGTCGGCATCGACGCCGAGGCCGGCCCGACCGAGATCGCGATCCTGGCCGACGACACCGCCGACCCGGCGCACGTCGCCGCCGACCTGATCAGCCAGGCCGAGCACGACCCGCTCGCCGCGAGCGTGCTCGTCACCCCGTCCACGGCGCTGGCCGACGCGGTCGACGCGGAGCTGGCCCGGCAGGCGCCGGCGGCCAAGCACGCCGAGCGGATCGGCACCGCGCTGCGCGGCGAGCAGAGCGGCGTCGTCCTGGTCGACGACCTGGAGGCCGGGCTGCGGGTGGTCGACGCGTACGCGGCCGAGCACCTGGAGATCCAGACCGAGAACGCCCGCGAGTGGGCGCTGCGGGTCCGCAACGCCGGGGCGGTGTTCGTGGGCGCCTGGTCGCCGGTGTCGCTCGGCGACTACTGCGCGGGCTCCAACCACGTGCTGCCCACCGGCGGCTGCGCCCGGCACTCCTCCGGGCTGTCCGTGCAGTCCTTCCTGCGCGGCGTGCACCTGGTCGAATACACGCGGGACGCGCTGCGCGAGGTGGCGCCGCACGTGGTCACGCTGGCGACCGTGGAGGACCTGCCCGCGCACGGCCAGGCGGTCAGCGTCCGGTTCCCCGCGGGCGGGGCGTCGTGACCACGCTCGACGACCTGCCGATCCGCGACGACCTGCGCGGGCGGACGCCGTACGGGGCGCCGCAGCTCGACGTGCCGGTGCGGCTGAACACCAACGAGAACTCCTACCCGGTGCCCGAGCCGGTGGTGGAGGCGATCGGCAAGGCGGTCGCCGCCGAGCTGCGGGACCTCAACCGCTACCCGGACCGGGACGCGGTGGCGCTGCGCGCCGACCTGGCCGCCTATCTGGGACACGGGCTCACCGCCGAGCACGTGTGGGCGGCGAACGGCTCCAACGAGATCCAGCAGCAGTTGCTCCAGGCGTTCGCCGGTCCCGGGCGCACCGCGCTCGGCTTCACCCCGGCGTACTCGATGCACCCGCTGCTGGCGCTCGGCACCGGCACCCGGTGGGTGCCCGCCCGGCGCGGCGAGGACTTCGGGCTCACCGCCGGCGAGGCGGTGGCCCAGGTCCGCGAGCACCGGCCGGACGTGGTGTTCCTCTGCTCGCCGAACAACCCGACGGGCACCTCGCTCGACCCGGCAGTGGTCGCCGCCGTGCTGGACGAGGCACCGGGCATGGTGATCGTCGACGAGGCGTACGCCGAGTTCGCCAGGCCCGGCACGGTGAGCGCGCTCGCGGTGCTGCCCGGTCACCCGCGGCTGGTGGTGACCCGCACCATGAGCAAGGCGTTCGGCTTCGCCGGCGGGCGGCTCGGCTACCTGGCCGCCGACCCGGCGGTGGTGGACGCGGTGCAGCTGGTCCGGCTGCCGTACCACCTGTCCGCGCTCACCCAGGCCGCCGCCCGCGCGGCGCTGGCGCACCGCGACGCCCTGCTTGGCACCGTGGCCGCGATCATGCAGCAGCGGGACCGGATCGTCGCCGAGCTGCGCGCCCGGGGCCACCGGGTGGCCGACAGCGACGCCAACTTCGTGCTGTTCGCCGTCGAGGGGGACCAGGCGGTGGCCTGGCGTACCCTGCTCGATGCCGGCGTGCTCGTGCGCGACGTCGGCCTGCCCGGCTGGCTGCGCGTCACCGCCGGAACCCCGACCGAGACCGACGCCTTCCTCACCGCGATGGAGAACGTTTCATGAGCCGGATCGCCCGGATCGAGCGGGTCACAAACGAGACGAAGGTGCTCGTCGAGATCGACCTCGACGGCACCGGCAAGGCCGACATCGAGACCGGCGTCGGCTTCTACGACCACATGCTCAACCAGATCGCCCGGCACGGCGGCTTCGACCTGACCGTGCACACCGTCGGCGACCTGGAGATCGACGCGCACCACACGATGGAGGACACCGCGCTCGCGCTGGGGGCCGCGTTCGACCGGGCGCTGGGCGACAAGGCCGGCATCCGGCGGTACGGCTCGGCCACCGTCCCGATGGACGAGGTGCTGGTCCGGGCGGCCGTCGACCTGTCCGGCCGCCCGTACGTGGTGCACGACGAGCCGGCGCTGGCCCCGTACATCGGTCCGGTCTACCCGACCAGCATGACCCGGCACATCTGGGAGTCGTTCGGCCAGTCGGCCCGGATCACGCTGCACGTGGACGTGCTGCGCGCGGCCCGTCCCGGCGGCCACCCGGACGCGCACCACGTGGTCGAGGCGCAGTTCAAGGCCGTCTCCCGCGCGCTGCGCGAGGCCACCGCGCTGGACCCGCGTAACGCGGGTGTGGTGCCGTCCACGAAGGGCGCTCTCTGATGAGCGCGAGGAACGCAGCGCAGCGGAGTCCCGCAGTCGCGAATGAAGGCGGGCTCTGATGAAGGTGCTGCCCACTCTTCTGTTGATCGTGGCCGGCCTGCTGGTCGGCGGGACGTGGTCGCTGCTCAAGCAGGGCGCGCCGCGCGCCGCCGTGGTGATCACCGGCCTGCTGGCGCTGCTGGCGACCGCCGCCGGGGTGCTCTGGCTGCTGCCGGGGGAGGGCTGATGGCACGGGTGGTGGTGCTCGACTACGGCTCGGGCAACCTGCGGTCGGCCGAGCGCGCGGTGGCGCGGGCCGGCGCCGAGGTGACAGTCACCGACGACCTGGACGCCGCCGCGTCCGCGGACGGCCTGGTGGTGCCGGGGGTGGGTGCGTTCGCCGCGTGCATGGCCGGGATCGAGGCGCTGGGCGCCGGGCCGGTCATCGCCGACCGGGTCGCCGCCGGGCGGCCGGTGCTGGGCATCTGCGTCGGTATGCAGATCCTCTTCGGGCACGGCGAGGAGCACGGCGTGGTCACCAAGGGGCTGGGGCTGCTGCCCGGCGGGGTGACCCGGCTGCCCGCGCGGCGGCTGCCGCACATGGGCTGGAACACCGTGCGCCCGCCGGCCGGCTCGACGCTGTTCGCCGGGTTGCCCGAGGGCACCCGGTTCTACTTCGTCCACTCCTACGGGGTGACCGACCCGGCGGCGCTGACCGAGGCGGGCGCCACGGTGACCACCGCGCACCACGGCGCGGACTTCGTCGCGGCGGTGGAGCGGGGGCCGCTCTCGGCCGCGCAGTTCCACCCGGAGAAGTCCGCCGACGCCGGGGCCGCGCTGCTGCGCAACTGGCTCGGCACGCTGTGACCGGCCCGCTGCCGGGCACGCGGGCGTCCGCGTGAGCAAGGAGCGGGCCCGCCGCCGCGCGGCGCGCGAGGCCGAGCAGGAGCGGGCGCGCGCCGTCCGCGCCCGCCGGGTGGCACGCCGGGAGCGGCGTCGTTCCCTGGTACGCCGGTTGACGCCGTCGCTGCGGCGTGGCCGTACCGGCCGGCTGCGCCGGCACACCCGCCGCGAGCGGGCGACGATCCTGGTGCTCACCGCCGTGGCGGTGGTGGCCATCTGGAGTCTGGTCGACGACCTCGCGCTGCGGCTGGTGCTGGTCGTGTTGTTGTTGCTGGTCCTGCCCGCGATCGTGGTGATCGCGCTGGACCGTCGTTGAGGATCCGAGGAGAGAAGCGTTGAGCCTCACCCTGTTGCCCGCCGTGGACGTCGCCGACGGCCAGGCCGTCCGGCTCGTGCAGGGCGCCGCCGGTAGCGAGACCGCGTACGGCGACCCGCTGGACGCGGCTCTGGCCTGGCAGTCCGACGGCGCGGAGTGGATCCACCTGGTGGACCTGGACGCCGCGTTCGGGCGGGGTTCCAACGCCGCACTGCTCGCCGAGGTGGTCGGCAAGCTGGACGTGAAGGTGGAGCTGTCCGGCGGTATCCGCGACGACGAGTCGCTGCGGGCGGCGCTCGGCACCGGGGCGGCCCGGGTCAACATCGGCACCGCCGCGCTGGAGGATCCGCAGTGGTGCGACCGGATCTGCGGCGAGTACGGCGACCGCGTGGCGATCGGGCTGGACGTGCGCGGCCGTACCCTGTCGGCGCGCGGCTGGACCCGCGACGGCGGTGACCTGTACGAGGTGCTGGCCCGGCTGGACGCCGCGGGCGCGGCGCGGTACGTGGTCACGGACATCACCAAGGACGGCACCATGCGCGGGCCGAACCTGGACCTGCTGCGCGAGGTGTGTGCCCGCACCGACGCCCCGGTGATCGCCTCCGGTGGTGTGTCCACGCTGGGCGACCTGCGGGCGCTCGCCACGCTGGAGCCGGTGGGGGTGGAGGGCGTGATCGCCGGCAAGGCGCTCTACGCGGGCGCGTTCACCGTCGCCGAGGCGCTGGCGACGCTGCGGGCCGGCGCGTGACGGCCGAGCCGTCCGCCGACGCCGGGGTGGTGACCCGGCTCGGCTCGGGCGGCCCGTGGGAGGCGCTCTACGGCTACTCGCGGGTGGTCCGGGCGGGTTCGCTGGCGATCACGGCCGGCTGCACCTCCACGGTGGACGGCCGGGTGGCGCACGCCGGTGACGCGGCGGCGCAGACCGCGCAGGCGATCCGGATCGGCCTGGACGCGCTGGCCGAGGTCGGCGCCGGGCCGGGGGACGTGGTGCGGACCCGGATGTACGTGACGGACCGGATCTTCGCCGACGAGGTGGGCCGGGCGCACAACGCGGTGTTCGGCCCGGTGCGCCCGGTCGCCACGATGGTGGTGGTGGCCGGGCTGATCGACCCGGATCTCCTGGTCGAGGTCGAGCTGGAGGCGTACCTCCCGGAGCGCTGACCGGTGCCCGGGTGACCGGCGCCGCATCGTTCCGCGGCCCGATAAGTTGTGCACAACTTGATTGCACGCTACCGTTCTGGGCGTGACCGATGATCTGGTACTGCGCCGGCAGGTGTGCTTCGCGCTCTACGCGGCGTCGCGCGCCCTGACCGACGTCTACCGGCCCATCCTCGACGAGCACGGCCTGACCTACCCGCAGTACCTGGTGCTGCTGGTGCTCTGGGAGCACGACGACGACGCCCCCACGGTCTCCGAGCTCGGCGCCGCGCTCCGGCTCGACTCCGGCACGCTCTCCCCGCTGCTCAAGCGGCTGGAGGCGGCCGGTCTGGTGGTGCGTACCCGATCGGCGGCGGATGAGCGCCGGGTCGAGGTGGGCCTCACCGACCGGGGCCGGGCGCTGCGGGAGCGGATGGGTGACGTGCCGCGCCGGGTGGCCACCGCCACCGGGCTCTCCGAGGAGGAGCTGGTCTTCCTCCACGGCATCCTCACCCGGGTCACCGAGACGATCCACCGACAGAAGGAGCAGTGACATGCAGGTGCTCTACACCGCCTCCGCCCGCGCCACCGGCGACGGCCGCGACGGTCACGTCCGGACCTCCGACGGCACGGTCGAGCTGGACCTCGCCGTACCGAAGGAGATGGGTGGCGCAGGTGGCGCGGCCAACCCGGAGCAGCTCTTCGCGGCCGGCTACGCGGCCTGCTTCCACTCCGCGCTGCGCGTGGTGGCCCGCCAGGCCAAGGCGGACGTCTCCGGCTCCGTCGTGGAGGCCGAGGTGGGCATCGGCCCGAACGGCAGCGGCGGTTACGGCCTGGCCGTGACGCTCGTGGTGGACCTGCCGGCGGTCGAGCGCGCCGCCGCCGAGCAGCTCGTCGACGCGGCCCACCAGGTCTGCCCCTACTCCAACGCGACCCGTGGCAACGTCGAGGTGACCCGCACGGTCCGTGAGGCCCGATGAGCGGGACGAACCGGGAGATCCATCTGGCGTCCCGGCCGGAGGGCTGGCCGACGCCGGAGAACTTCCGGCTGGTCACCAGCGAGGTGCCGACGCCCGGCCCGGGACAGGTGGTGGTCCGCAACCGGTTCATGTCCGTCGATCCGTACATGCGCGGGCGGATGAACGACGTCAAGTCGTACGTGCCGCCGTTCGCGCTCGACGCCCCGCTGGACGGCGGCGCGATCGGTGAGGTCGTGGCCGGCGAGGCCGGTGGCGTCAAGCCCGGCGACACCGTGCTGCACGGGCTCGGCTGGCGCGAGTACGCGCTGGTGGATGCCAAGGGCGTGCGCAAGGTCGACCCCGGCCTGGCGCCGGTCACCGCGTACCTGGGCGTGCTCGGCATGACCGGGCTGACCGCGTACGCCGGGTTGCTGGACGTGGCGGCGATGAAGCCGGGGGAGACGGTGTTCGTCTCCGGCGCGGCCGGCGCGGTCGGCAGCATGGTCGGCCAGATCGCGAAGCTGCGCGGCGCCGGCCGGGTGATCGGCAGCGCCGGTTCCGCGGCGAAGGTGGAACGGCTCACCGCGCTGGGCTTCGACGCCGCCTTCGACTACCACGACGGCCCGGTGTCCAAGCAGCTGCGGGCCGCCGCCCCGGACGGCGTCGACGTGTACTTCGACAACGTCGGGGGCGACCACCTGGAGGCCGCGATCGGGGCGATGAACCTGCACGGCCGAGCAGCCATCTGCGGCATGATCGCGCAGTACAACGCCACCGAGCCGCCCGCCGCGCCGCGCAACCTGGCGCTGGTGATCGGCAAGCGGCTGACGCTGCGCGGCTTCCTCGTCGGTGACCACGGTCACCTGCGGGAGCAGTTCGTGCAGGAGGTGGCGGGCTGGCTGCGCGAGGGCCGGCTGTCGTACGACGAGACGATCGTCGACGGCATCGAGCAGGCCCCGGCGGCGTTCCTCGGCCTGCTGCGCGGCGAGAATCTCGGCAAGATGCTGGTCCGTCTCTGACCGGCGCGAACGCGCACCACAGCGGGCGGTGGTGACCGGCCTCACCGGCGGGTCACCACCGCCCGCGCGTTCGTTAGGCTCGGGGCATGACGGTGGCGGTACGGGTCATCCCGTGTCTGGACGTGGACGCCGGGCGCGTGGTCAAGGGGGTCAACTTCCTCGACCTGCGTGACGCCGGCGACCCGGTGGAGCTGGCGGCGGCGTACGACCGGGCCGGCGCGGACGAGCTGACCTTCCTCGACGTCACCGCCTCGTCCAGCGACCGGGGCACCATGCTCGACGTGGTGCGGCGCACCGCCGAGTCGGTCTTCATCCCGCTCACCGTCGGCGGCGGCGTCCGCCGGGTCGCCGACGTCGACACGCTGCTGCGCGCCGGGGCGGACAAGGTCGGCGTGAACACCGCCGCCATCGCCCGGCCGGAGCTGATCGCCGAGATCGCCGACCGGTTCGGCCGGCAGGTCCTGGTGCTCTCGCTGGACGTGCGCCGCGCCCCGGACGGCACGACCCCGAGCGGCTTCGAGGTGACCACGCACGGCGGCCGCCGGGGCACCGGGCTGGACGCTGTCGAGTGGGCGGCGCGCGGCGCCGAGCTGGGCGCGGGCGAGATCCTGCTCAACTCGATGGACGCCGACGGCACGAAGGCCGGGTTCGACCTGCCGCTGATCCAGGCGGTCCGCGAGGTGGTCGACGTGCCGGTGATCGCCAGCGGCGGCGCGGGCGAGGTGGCCCACTTCCCGCCGGCCGTCGGGGCGGGGGCGGACGCGGTGCTCGCGGCGAGCGTCTTCCACTTCGGCGAACTGACAGTCGGCGAGGTCAAGGACGCGTTGCGCGGCGCCGGGCACCCGGTGCGCTGAGCCGGTGGTCACTGCCGGCCGGAGTGCCCCTCGGGGGATCGGCGCGGCATCGGGATCGACCGGACCACGTACTCCTGCACGGCGGCGGCGTGGTCGTCCTCGGCGAGCTGCCACTCGGACTCGGCGGGCGGGTGCCGCCGGGTCAGCACGCCCTGCACCGTGTCCACCGTGGTGCCGAGCCCGGCGCTGGGCCGGGTGCGCCAGAGCCGCTCACCGTCCGGGGTGACCCGGAACCAGCCGTCGGCGACGCTGACCAGGCCCGCACCGACCAGCCGCCGGACCGCGCCCTCCACCTCGTGCCGTTCCGGGATTGCCTGGTTGAGGTGGTCGGCGGTGGAGAGGACGTCGGCCAGCCGTACGCCTTCGGGGCGACGTGTCGCGGCGGCCCGCCGGTGCCGGCCGGCGCCACTGGCGATGACAAGCGCGACGAAGATCCAGGCGTCGCTCCAACGCCATCCGTTCTCCCCCATGCAGGAATGATGCCCGGCCGCGACGGCGGAGGAAACACCTGGTTTCCCGGTTGTGTGTCGTCGCAGCTCAGCGCGTTGCGGGTTGGACCGGGCCGTGGCGGTCGGCCCGGCTGCGCTCACGTAGCGTAGGCACCGGCCGCCGGTCGTGCGGGCAGCGCGAAGACCGGGATGAAGAACTGGGCCAGCGGGCCGATGGTCAGCGCGTACGCCACGGTGCCGAGGCCGACGGTGCCGCCGAGCAGCCAGCCGAGCGCCAGCACGGTGACCTCGATGACGGTGCGGACCAGCCGGACCGAGAACCGGGGGTGGCGGGCGACGAAGCCGGTCATCAGCCCGTCGCGCGGGCCGGGGCCGAGCCCGGCGCCGAGGTAGAGGCCGGTGGCGGCCCCGTTGGCGACGATACCGGCGACGAGCAGCGCGACCCGGGCCGGCATGCCCTCCCCGGGCGGCAGTACGGCCAGGGTGGCGTCGACGACCAGCCCGATCACCACGACGTTGCTGACCGTGCCGAGGCCGGGCCGCTGCCGCAGCGGGATCCAGAGCAGCAGCACGAGGGCGCCGACGGCGATGGTGACGGTCCCGAAGGACAGGCCGGTCTGCCGGGCCAGCCCCTGGTGGAACACGTCCCACGGGTCCAGCCCCAGCTCCGAGCGGATCATCAGCGCCATGCTCACGCCGTAGAGGACCAGCCCGGCGTAGAGCTGGGTGAGCCGTCGCGCCGGCCGGTGCCGGAGATTGCCAAGCTGTGCCATGCATGCCACCCTAGGGGCCAATCGTGGTCCTCAAGCGTGCCAATTTTGGGGGTGTGGCTATGACCAGTCAGGTGCGCGGCGTCCAATTGGCGCGGCTCCTCGGCCAGTGGCATGCCCTGCCGGGCCGCCGCCGCAGCCCCGACTACGCCGCGCTCGCCGGCGCCGTCCGCGGGTTGCTCGCCGACGGGCGGCTCCCCCTCGGGGTACGCCTGCCGGCCGAGCGGGAACTGGCCGAGGCGCTGCGGATCAGCCGCACCACTGTCACCGCCGCGTACCGGGAACTGCGGGAGAGCGGCCACCTGGCCAGCCGCCGGGGTGCGGGGAGCTGGACCATGCTGCCCGGCGGGCACCGGGTGGCCAGCACCGGGCTGTGGACGCCGCTCGACGACCGCGACATGATCGACCTCGGCGTGGCCGCGCTGTCCGCGCCCCCGCAGCTCGTCCCGGCCGCCCGGGCCGCGGCCGAGGACCTGCCCCGCTACCTCGGCGGCGCCGGCTACCACCCGACCGGCATCATCGAGCTGCGCGAGGCGGTGGCCCGCGCGTACACCGACCGGGGACTGCCCACCAGCCCGGAGCAGATCATGGTCACCAGTGGCACCCAGCACGCGCTGGACCTGGTGCTGCGGCTGGCCCTGTCGCCCGGCGGCGGCGTGCTCGTCGAGTCGCCCACCTACCCCAACGCGCTGGCCGCGCTGTCCGCCCGCCGGGCCCGGATCGCCACGCACGGCCTGTCCGACGAGGGCTGGGACGCCGAACTGCTGCTCGGCAGCCTCCGGCAGACCCGGCCGAAGCTCGCGTACGTGATCCCCGAGTTCCAGAACCCGACCGGCCACCTGATGGCCGCAGACCTGCGCGAACGGCTGGTCGGCGCGGCCCACGCGGCCGGCACCGACCTGGTGGTCGACGAGTCCTTCGTCGACCTGCCACTGGACGACACCACGCTGCCGCCGCCGGTGGCCGTCTTCGACAGGCACTCCCGGGTGATCAGCATCGGCGGCATGAGCAAGCCCTACTGGGGCGGGCTGCGGATCGGCTGGGTCCGCGCCTCCGCGCCCCAGGTGCAGCGGCTGGCCGCGGCCCGGGTCGGGGTGGACATGGCCAGCCCGGTGCTCGACCAGCTCGTCGCCGTGCACCTGCTCACCGAGGCGCCGGCCATCGTGGCGGCCCGCCGGGCGCAGCTCGTCGCCCAGCGGGACGCCCTGGTCGCCGCGCTCGCCGACCGGCTGCCCGACTGGCGGGTACGCGTGCCGAGCGGCGGCGTCACGCTCTGGGCCGAGCTGGACGGCCCGATCTCCAGCGCGCTGGCTCGCGCGGCCGAGGAGGTCGGCGTACGGCTGGCGCCCGGACCCCGGTTCGGCCTGGACGGGACGCTCGAACGCTTCCTGCGGCTGCCCTTCACGCTGCCCGCCGACGAACTGGTGGAGGCGGTCGGGCGCCTCGCCGCGGTCCGCTACGACCTGGACCGGACCAGCCGGCCGCAGTGGCGGGAGCCGAGCGTCATCGCCTGACCCGGCCCGGCCGCCCGATCCGGTGGTGATCGGCCCGAAGTGCGGCTCCGGGCCGTCCGGTGCCCGCAGACTGCCCGGGTGGGGAACGGGAGGGGAGTCCGGCGGTCGTGGACCGTGCGGTCCGCCGCCCCGGGATCCCGCACCACCCGGCTGGAACTCTTCTACGACCTGGTCTTCGTCTTCGCGTTCCTGAACGTCACCACGCTCACCGCCTCGGAGCTCACGCCGGCCAACCTCTACCGCTTCCTGCTGGTGCTGGCGCTGCTCTGGTGGTCGTGGACCGGCTTCGCCCGGATGGGCAACTTCTTCCGCGCCGACCAGGGTGTGCTGCCGCTGGTCGGCTTCGTCACCGTGGCGGCGACGTTCCTGCTGGTGCTCAGCGAGCCCAGCGCGTTCGAGGATCTTCCCGGCGGGTTGCCCGGCCCGCTGGTCTTCGCCGGCTGCTACTTCGTGATCCGGATGGCCCAGCTCACCGTCTTCGGCTGGGTGGACCGCGCCGACCCGGTCCGGCGCCGCCGGCTGCTGCTGCGCGCCGCGTTCCCGGCCGCCGCCACGGTGCTGCTGGTCATCGCCGGAACCGTGCCGACGCGGCTGCCGCAGGAGCGGTTCGCGATCCCGCTGCAACTGGCGCTCTGGACGCTGGCGCTGCTCGTCGAGTACGTCGGCGGGGTGACGCTCGCCCGCCAGTGGTGGGTGGTGGTCTCGGCCGGGCATTGGGCCGAACGGCACGCGCTGATCGTGCTGGTCGCGCTCGGTGAGTCGATCATCGCCCTCGGCTTCGGCCCGAAGCACGGGCTGCCGCTGACCGGGCCGGTGGCGGTGTCGGCGCTGCTCGGCATCGTGGTCGTCGCGGCGCTGTGGTGGGCGTACTTCGACACGCTCGCGTTCGCGCTGGAACAGGCGCTGCACCACGCCCGGGACGAGGCCACCCGGCTCCGGTTGGCCAGGGACGTCTACACGTTCATGCACCTGCCGATGGTCGCCGGGGTCATCCTCTACGCGCTCGGCCTCAAGGACCTGCTGGCCGAGGCCGCCGACCCGGCCACGCCCACCTGGGGGCTGCCGCTGGGCGACTTCTGGGGCGCGATCCTGTTCGGCGGGGTGGCGTTGTACCTGCTCAGCCTCGCCGGGTGCTGGTGGCTCGCGCTGCGCGAGGTGCACCGGCCGTTGCTGGCCGCGGTGGTGGCGCTGGCGGTGGTCGGCCCGTTCGTCTTCCGCGTCCCGGAGCTGATCGCGCTCGGTGTGCTCGCGGTGATCACCGGTGCCGGTGTGGCCTGGGAGACGCGCCGCGAGGACGGCGTCCGGCGCCGGGTACGCCAGCTCGCGCTCGAGGAGCAGATCGCCGCCGAGGCCGAGCAGAGCCGGTGGCGGCGGGGGCACCTCTGAACGGCGTACGGCCGTGCCCCGGGACGGTGGGGCACGGCCGGCGCGGTCGTGTGGCGGTGCGGGTCACAGCTCGGCGAGCGTGCCCTCGTACATCTTGTCGATCTCCGAGGCGAAGTTCGTCTCCACGCTGCGGCGCTTGATCTTCAGCGACGGCGTGACCTCGCCGTCCTCGATGGTCAGGTCACGGGGGAGGATCGTCACCTTCTTGATCGTCTCCCAGCGGTTGAGCTTGGCGTTCAGCTCGGCCACGTACCCCTCGACCATCTCCCGTGCCTGCGGCGAGGTGACGATCGTGGTGTAGTCGCTGCCCTCCAGCGGGGTGCCGGCGGCCCAGCCCTTGATCGCGTCCGGGTCCAGCGTGACGAGCATGGTGCAGTAGTTGCGCGCCTGCCCGATCACCACCGCCTGCGAGGTGTACGGGCACACCGCCTTGAACATGCCCTCGATGTGCGACGGCGCGACGTACTTGCCGCCGGACGTCTTGACCAGGTCCTTCTTCCGGTCGGTGATGCGCAGGTAGCCCTCGTCGTCGAGCGTGCCGATGTCGCCGGTGCGGAAGAAGCCGTCCTCGGTGAACGCGGCGGCGGTCTCCTCCGGCAGGTTGTGGTAGCCGCGCATGACCGGCTTGCCGCGCAGCAGGACCTCGCCGTCGGTGTCGATCCGGCACTCCAGGTCGCCCATGGCCCGGCCCACGCTGCCGATCTTCAGCCCGTCCGGCGGGTTCACGAACGCGCCCGCGCTGGTCTCGGTCAGGCCGTAGCCCTCGGAGATGGGCAGGTTGGCGGCGGCGAAGAAGGTGGCGATCTCCTTGCTCAGCGGCGCCGCGCCGGAGACCAGCACCCGCATCCGGCCGCCGAGCCGGGCCTGGAGCTTGCTGAACACGAGCTTCTCGGCCAGCGCGTACTTCATCCGCAGCCCGGCCGGGACCGGCTTGCCGGCCTGCTCCAGCGCGACCTTCTCCTTGCCGACCGCGACGCCCCAGGCGAAGATCTTGGCCTTGGCGCCGCCGGCGCCCTGCGCGGTGGTGACCGCCTTGTTGTAGACCTTCTCGAAGACCCGGGGCGCGCCGCACATGAGCGTCGGCTGCACCACGCCGAGCAGGTCGACGAGCTTGTCCACCCGGCCGTCGACGTACGTGGGCAGGCCGACGTGGGTGGCGCCGCAGAGCAGCGTCTTGCCGAACGAGTGCGACAGCGGCAGCCACAGGTACTGCAGGTCGTCGACGCGCAGCAGGCCCAGCTCGGCCTGCGCCACGCCCTCCCAGCACCAGCCGCCGTGCAGCAGCTCCACGCCCTTCGGGCGCCCGGTGGTGCCCGAGGTGTAGATCAGCGTGGCCAGGTGGTCCGGGCCGATGCCGGCGACCAGCATGTCGATCAGGTCCGGCTCGGCGGTCAGCGCGGCGGCGCCGCGCTCCTCCAGGTCGGCCAGGGTGAGCTGCGGGACGGCCGCCGCCGGGTCGGGCGTGCCGTCGAAGAGGACCACGTGGGTCAGCGCGGGCAGGTCCGCTCCGGCGATCTTCGCCGCCTGGGCCGGGTTCTCCGCGAACAGCACCTTCGAGCCGGAGTCGGCGATGATGTAGACCGCGTCCTCGGGCTCGGTGGTGGGGTAGACGGTGGTGGTGGCACCACCGGCGCACATGATGCCGAAGTCGGCGAGCACCCAGTCCAGGCGCGTGTTGGCCAGGATCGCCACCGGGTTCTCCAGGCCGACACCGAGCCCGTGCAGCCCGGCCGCGATCGCCTTGGCGCGCTGCCCGACCTGCTCCCACGTCAGCCAGACCGGGCCCGAGTCGTCGGGTGCGGGGTGGGCGAAGGCGTGCCGGTCGGGGGAGTCCGCCACGCGCTTGAGGAACATGTCGGGTACGGAACGGTACGGTACATCGAGAGCCATCGCTGTAGCCGCCTTCAGGGGTGGAGGGACGTGACGGGGGTCACGCCGGTCTGCGGTTACCGAAGGGTATTGCGTGCACCCGGCCAGCGGCTAGCCCTGATCGGCCGAGTCGCCGGCGGTCCCGCCTGCTGGAACCGGTCAGGCGTACCGGCCGGCCGTGCGGGACCAGTCGTACGTGGCCCGGATCCAGTCCCGGCGGGTGTCCAGGAAGACCCGCATCCCCTCGTCGGCCACCGCGCTCAGCGCCGCGTCCCGCTCCGCGTACGTGGCGAGGGCCGTGTTGAACCGGTCCGCCGCCGCGTACAGCGCCGCCGTCTCGTCCTGCCCGGTCTCGCCCGCGATCGTGGTGACCAGGTTGTGCGCCTCCGGGGCGGTGCCCCGCTCCTTGCCGTAGGAGAACAGGTCGTTGCACCAGCAGACCAGGTCCGTGGCCAGCGCGTCCAGCGCGGTGAGCGCCGGCGCGACCCGCTGGTCGGCCCGGGGCGCGGACGGGCGGGCCAGGTCGGTCACCGTGAAGCTGGGGCGCACGCCGCCGGTGTGGCGGCGCATCTGCGTGTACTCGGCCACCCCCGGCACCCGGTGGCGTTCCCGGTTGGCGGCCTCCCAGAGCAGCGCCAGCAGGTACTCCCGCAACTGGCTGACCAGGCGCAGCAGGTGGGCCGGCCGGCCCCGGTCGCGGGCCCGGCGGCACAGGTCGTGCAGCCCGAGGGCGATCGGGCCGCCGTCGGCGGGCGCGGGCGCTTCCGGGTCGCCGTGCCGGTCGAGCACCGCCAGTAGCGCGGCCAGCGTGGGCGCCAGCAGCGTGGGCGTCGCGCCGAGCCCGTCGTCGTCGCAGGCGTCGTCGACCACGAACAGCCAGTTGATCAGGTCGGTGAGCATCCGCAGCCCGGCCGGCGACGCCTCGGGGCAGGCGCGTGCGGCCAGCTCCGCCGCGTGTGCACCGGCCAGTCGCCGGCGCCCGGCCTGGTCCTTGACCAGGCCGAAGTCGCGTACCCAGGCGGCGCTCTCCGCGGCCGCCACGTCGACGGCGGGGTGGCGCCGGGAGGGAAAGGGCGGCTCGTGCAGTGCCGAGAGGGCGAAGTCGCGCATCGTCGTCCCCTGTCCGCCGCCCCGTGGGGTCGGGCCGGTGCGCAGGAGCGTACGGGAGGAAGTAACCGCTATCGAAGCCGGTCCGTCCACTTTCCACAGTCAGCGAGCGACCGGCTGCACACCCTCGGTCAGAGTCCCAGCTCGGCGGTGCGCAGGCGCTCGGCGCGGTCGGCCGGGCCGTCCACCTGGACCCGGGCCACCCGCTGCCGGCCGGTGAGGAACAGCACCAGCTCGCCCGGCGCGCCGACCAGCCGCAGCCGTTCGCCGCCAGCGCCGGCCCGAAGTTCGCCGTACCCCGGTGCCTGCACCAGCACCTCGGCCGGGAACCGCCGCAGCGCCATCCGGGCCAGCAGGGACACCCGTTTCCACAGCATCGCCTGCTGCCCGGCCGGCAGATCACGCGGGTGCCAGCCCGGGCGGGCGCGCCGCACGTCCTCGTGGTGGATGAAGAACTCCATCCCGTTCGCCAGCTCGTCGGTGAGCGGGTTGCTCACCGGGCTCCACACCGGGGGGCGGCGCACCCGGGCGATCAAATCGGCGTACGGCCCGGCGGCGATCCGCCTGCGGACCGACTCGCCGTAGCCGCGCAGCGGCGGCAGCAGGATCCCGCCCGCCGCGTCCGGCCGGCGTTCCCGCACCAGCAGGTGCGCCGCCAGGTCACGGGTCGACCACCCCTCGTTCACAGTCGGTGCGTCCGGTCCCAGTTCCAGCATCAGGTCGGCGAGCGCCTCGCGCTCCGCTCGGGCGTACCGCGGCATGGCCCGATCGTAGGCCGGTCCCGGCCGATCGGCGCGCCACGCCCGGCGGGATCGGACCGCCGGATCGTTCCCGGCCGCCGTCGGCCCAGCTCCGGTGGGAACGTGACGGCGGACATATCCGGGCCGGGTCGGCGGGACCGGCCCCGAGCGGTAAGGATGGGGGAGAAAACTGTGGCTTACGGCGGGGGAGAGCGTGGCGAGCGGGACAAGTCGGGACGTGCTCGGCAGAGGGCTACGGGTGCTCGGCCGGGCCATCCGGGAACAGCCACGGATCTTCGCGGTCGCGGTCAGCGGCAGCGTGCTGTTCGGCCTCCTGGTGATCGCCAGCGCGTACGTGGTCGGCGCGGTGGTCGGCGACGTGGTCGTGCCGGCCGTGGAGCGCGGCGAGGTGGCCGGCGGGGCGCTGGCGCTCGCCGCGGCGGCGCTGTTCGGCATCAGCGTGCTGCGGGTCGTCGGCATCTTCGGCCGCCGCCTCGGCGCCGGTTACATGCAGTACCGGCTCCAGGCCGCCTATCGCCGCCGGGTCACCCGCCGCTACCTGGACCTGCCGCTGGCCTGGCACCACCGCAACTCCACCGGCACGCTGCTGTCGAACGCCAACTCCGACGTGGAGGCGGCCTGGTATCCGATCGCGCCACTGCCGTTCGCGGTCGGCACGCTGGTGATGCTCGTCGGCGCGGTGGCCTCGCTGTTCTTCACCGACTGGGCGCTGGCCCTGGTCGGCCTCGCGGTGTTCCCCGCGCTGTTCGCGCTCAACGTCGTCTACTCCCGCCGGATGGCGCCCCGGCAGGCCCGGGCGCAGCGGCTGCGGGCCGAGGTCAGCGGCATCGCGCACGAGAGCTTCGACGGCGCGCTGGTGGTCAAGACGATGGGCCGCGAGGCCCAGGAGACGGCCCGCTTCGCCTCGCGCGCCGGTGAGCTGCGCGACGCGCTGATCTCGGTCGGCCGGCTGCGCGGCGTGTTCGACCCGATGCTGGAGACGCTGCCCAGTCTCGGCACGCTCGCCGTGCTGGTGGTCGGCGCGATCCGGCTGCGGCAGGGCGCGATCAGCGTGACCGAGCTGGTCAGCGTCGCGTTCCTGTTCACCGTGCTGGCCTTCCCGGTACGCGCCATCGGCTGGGTGCTGGCCGAGCTGCCACGCAGCGTCGCCGGCTGGGACCGGGTCCGCCGGGTGCTCGACGCGACGGGCGAGATGCCGTACGGCACCACGACGCTCGACCCGGCCACCCGCGAGCCCGCCACGCTTGGCTTCGACGACGTGCACTTCGCGTACGAGCCGGCCGAGGCGCACCTGCCCGGCGCGCAGGTGCTCGGCGAGGTCACGTTCACCGTGCCGGCCGGTAAGACGGTCGCGCTGGTCGGCCCCACCGGCGCGGGCAAGTCGACGATCGCGTCGCTCGCCGTGCGCCTGGTCGACCCGGGCGCCGGACGGGTCACGCTGGACGGCGTGGACGTGCGGGAGCTGACCGCCGCCTCGCTCGCCGGCACGGTGGCGCTCGTGGCGCAGGTGCCGTTCGTCTTCGACGACACGGTCCGGGCCAACATCGCGCTCGACCGGGCCGGCATCGGCGACGACGAGGTGTGGGCGGCGCTGCGGCTGGCCGAGGCGGACGGCTTCGTGGCCGCGCTGCCGGACGGGCTGGACACCATGGTCGGCGAGCGGGGCACCTCGCTGTCCGGCGGGCAACGACAGCGGCTCACGCTGGCCCGGGCGCTCGCCGGACGCCCCCGGCTGCTGGTGCTCGACGACGCCACCAGCGCCGTCGACCCGCGCGTCGAGGCGGCCATCCTGGCCGGGCTGCGCGCGCCCGCCGACGGCGGCGCTCCGGCGTCGATCCTGGTGGTGGCGTACCGCCGGGCCACCATCGCGCTCGCCGACGAGGTGATCTACGTGGAGCAGGGCCGGGTGGTCGCCCGCGGCACCCACCACGAGCTGCTGGCCACCGTGCCCGGCTACGCCGACCTGGTCACCGCGTACGAGCAGGCCGAGCAGGAACGCGAGCAGAATCGGACGTACGACGAGGTCACGCCGCTGGCCTCCGGCCTGGAGGTGGAGCGGTGAGTACGACCACGGGGGAGAGCGCCGAGACCACCGAGTCGACCTGGCGGACGCTGCGGCGTGGGCTGGCGCTCTCCCCGGAGCTGCGCACCGGCCTCGCTGGCACGCTGGCGCTGGCGCTGGTCTACATGGTCGGCCGGGTGGCCGTGCCGGTGGCGGTGCAGCGCGGCATCGACGGCGGCATCGTCGGCGGCCTCGACCTGAACGTCATCTCGCTCACCGTGGCGATCACCGCCGGGGTGCTGGTGGTCACCACCGCCTGCGGCTACCTGATGATGCGCCGCCTGTTCACGGTCAGCGAGACGGCGCTGGCCGGGGTGCGCACCCGGGCGTTCCGGCACGTGCACGACCTGTCCATGCTGCACCAGCAGTCCGAGCGGCGCGGGTCGCTCGTCTCCCGGGTGACCAGCGACGTCGACCAGATCACCCAGTTCCTCCAGTGGGGCGGCGTGATCCTGATCGTCAACCTGGGCCAGCTGCTGGTGACCACAGCCGTGATGCTCGCGTACTCCTGGCAGTTGACGCTCGTGGTGCTCGTCGCTTTCGCGCCGGCGGTGCTGGTGATCCGTCAGTTGCAGCGCCGGCTCGCCGGGGCGTACGGGCTGGTGCGGCAGCGCACCGGCACGCTGCTCGGCGCGATCGGCGAGAGCGTGGTGGGCGCGCCGGTGATCCGGGCGTACGGCATCGCCGGGCGCACCGCGCGGCGGCTCGACACGGCCATCGACGGGCAGCGGGTGGCCCAGCAGCGGGCGATCCGGATCAGCATCATGGGCAGCTCGGTGGGGGAGCTGGCCGCCGGGCTGGCGCTGGCCGGCGTGGTGGTGGTCGGGGTCAGCCTGGGCGTCGACGGCACGCTGTCGATCGGCCAGCTCACCGCGTTCCTGTTCCTGGTCACGCTGTTCATCCAGCCGGTGCAGATCGCCACCGAGGTCCTCAACGAGGCGCAGAACGCGATCGCCGGCTGGCGCCGGGTGCTGGACGTGCTGGACGTCTCCCCGGACGTGGCCGACCCGGGCGAGCAGGGCCGGGAGCTGCCACCCGGGCCGCTGGACGCCCGGTTCGCCGGCGTGACGTTCGCCTACCCGGGCGGGCCGCCGGTGCTGCACGACGTGACGCTGGACATCCCGGCGAAGAGCCGGGTGGCGGTGGTGGGCGAGACCGGGAGCGGCAAGACCACGTTCGCCAAGCTGCTCACCCGGCTGATGGACCCGACCGAGGGCGCGGTGCTGCTCTCCGGCGTCGACCTGCGGCAGGTGCGCTTCGACTCGCTGCGCGCCCGGGTGGTGATGGTGCCGCAGGACGGCTTCCTGTTCGACGCCACGGTCGGGGAGAACGTCCGCTTCGCCCGCCCCGACCTGACCGACGAGCGGCTCACCGCCGCCTTCGCCGAGCTTGGCCTCTCCGACTGGCTGGACGGGCTGCCGTCCGGGCTGGACACGCCGGTCGGCGAGCGCGGGGAGGCGCTGAGCGTCGGCGAGCGGCAGCTCGTGGCGCTGGCCCGGGCGTACGTCGCGGACCCGGACCTGCTGGTGCTGGACGAGGCGACGAGCGCCGTCGACCCGGCCACCGAGGTCCGCCTGCAACGGACGCTCGACGCGGTGACCCGGGGCCGGACCACGCTCGCCATCGCGCACCGGCTGTCCACCGCGCAGGCGGCGGACGAGGTGATCGTGGTGGACCGGGGCCGGATCGTGCAGCGCGGCCCGCACGACGAACTGGTCCGTGACGCCGACTCGGTCTACGCCCTGCTGTACGCGTCCTGGCTCGAGCAGACCCGCTGATCTCGGCGGGTCAGCGCGGGAGCGGCGGTCAGCGGGAGTAGAACTCCACCACCAGCTGCTCGTCGCAGACCACCGGCACCTCGTGCCGGGCCGGTTCGCGTACCAGCGTGGCGCGCAGCTCGGCCGGCTGCGCCGACAGGTACGGCCGGGGCTGCGCGTCGGCGTGCGCCCCGGCGGCGGCGAGCTGGAACGGCGGCAGCGCGCGGCTGCGCTCGCGTACGCCGACCACCTGGCCGGGCCGCAGCCGGTACGACGGCCGGTCGACCTTGCGCCCGTCCACTGTGATGTGGCCGTGTGCGACGAGCTGGCGGGCCTGGTAGATGCTGCGCGCCAGCCCGGCGCGTAGCACCACCGCGTCGAGGCGCCGCTCCAGCAGCGCGACGAGTGTCTCGCCGGTCTTGCCGGCGCCCCGGGCGGCCTCGTCGAACAGGCGGCGCAGCTGGGCCTCGCTGACGTTGTACTGGTGGCGCAGCCGCTGCTTCTCCAGCAGCCGCACCTGGTAGTCGGAGGTGGTGCGGCGGGACCGGCCGTGCACGCCCGGGGGATAGGGGCGCCGCTCGAAGTACCGCACGCACTTGCGGGTCAGCGGGATACCGAGGGCGCGGGAGAGCCGTGCCTTGGGCCGGGGGTGGTTCACGTCGACGTCTCCGATCGTCTAGCCTGCTTCTTAGGTAAGCCTAACCTATCTTGAGGAGGTCGGGATCATGCGGCCCAGCCCGGCGGAGATCGTGCGAACCCTTGTCGCGGGCCGGTTGCCCGCCCTCGTCCACCTGGCCCGGCACCCCGGCCCGCACCAGGTCCGGCACGCCGTCGACCCGGACGGGCGGGTGCTGCTGCTCGTACCCGTGGTCAGTGACCTCGCCGCGGCGCTCGTGCCGCCGGCGGGCGACGCCGACGTGGCCACCGTGCTCGACGTACTCGACCTGCCGCCCGCGGCCGGGGCGCCCTCACTCGGCCGGGCCTGGGTGTCCGGGTGGGCGACGCGGCTGGACGGCGACGCGGCGCGCGACGCGGCAGTCGACTTCGCCGCCACCGACCCGACCGGCGACCTGCTCGACGTGGGCAGCCGGTTCCACCTGCACCGCTTCGAGGTGGCCGAGGCCCGCTGGGAACGCGCCGGGCGCATGCGCCGGGTCGACCCCGAGGCGTACGCGGAGGCCGAGCCGGACCCGCTGCACCCGGTCGAGTCCGACCTCCTGGCCGACCTGGCCGACCACCACGCCGAGCAGGTCGGCGACTACCTGCGGCGGCGGCTGGACCTGCCCGGCGACCAGATCCCGCGGGTGGTCCGGATCGACAGGTACGGGCTGCTGGTCGCGCACGGGCGGCCCGGCGCGACCCGGCGGGCCCGGCTCGCCTTCCCCCGGCCGGTCGCCGACGTGGCGGAGCTGTCCCGCCTGCTGCACCCGATGCTCTGCCCCCGCGCCGCCGCCTGAGCCGCCGGGCGCGCCCGGCTCAGGTGATGTCGCCGGTGAGGTACCGCTGGACCGTCGGGCCGATGGCTGCCACCAGCGTCGCCGGCTCGGCGGTGGCGACCGCGTCGAGGCGGAGCACGTACCGCATCATGGCCAGCCCGGCGAGCTGCGTGGCGACCAGCCCGCCGCGCAGCGCGCGCTGCGCCGGGTCGACGTCGAGCTGGTCGAGCACCCGCCGCAGCACCTGCGTGACCAGGAACTCGCGCAGCAGGCGCGCGGTCCAGTCGTTGCTGACGGCCGAGCGCAGCAGCGCCACCGCGGCGGTGCCGGTGGGGGAGTCCCAGACCTCCAGGAACACCCGGACCATCCGCTCGCCGAGCGCGTCCGGGCCACCGGCGAGCACCGCCGGCAGCAGCCGTCCCGGGTCGGCCGGGAACGCCGTCGCGGCCCGGAACAGCTCCTCCTTGCCGCCGAAGTAGTGGTGCACGAGCGCCGGGTCCACTCCGGCCGCCGCGGCGATGGCCCGGATGGACGCGGCGTCGAACCCGCGCTCGGCGAACGCCTCCCGGGCCGCGGCGAGGATCGCCTCGCGGGTGTCCGGGGTGCCGGGCCGCCGCCCGGTGCGCCGCGCGTTCACCCGCTGCGCCGGCGCAGCGTCGCGGCGGCCAGCACCAGCGCCGCCACCGCCGCCCCGGCCACGATCGCCACGTCCCGCCACATCGTCCCGGTCGGTTCGGCGTGCGCGCCGACCTCCTGCAACGCCTCGACCGCGTACGACAGCGGAAGAGCGTCGCTGATCGCCTGGAGCCAGCCGGCCATCTGGTCGCGCGGCACGAACAGGCCGCACAGCAGCAGTTGCGGCGCCACCACCACCGGCATGAACTGGACCGCCTGGAACTCGGTGCGGGCGAACGCCGAGCAGAACAACCCGAGCGCCACCGCGAGCACCGCGTTCACCCCGGCGATCAGCACGACCAGCCACGCGCTGCCCGCGGTCTCCAAGCCGAAGACCCGGTACGCGACGACCGAGGCGACAGTGGACTGGAGCACCCCGGCCAGGCCGAACGCGATGCCGTACCCGAACAGCAGGTCGAGCTTGCCCAGCGGCGTGGTGAGCAGGCGCTCCAACGTTCCCGTGGTGCGCTCGCGGAGCATGGCGATGCTGGTCACGAGGAACATGATGATGAACGGGAAGAAGCCCAGCATGATCAGGGCCACCCGGTCGAACGTACTGGGCCCGCCGGGCGGGGCGGGCTGGTCGACGTACATGTAGTAGACGAGCGTGAGCAGCACCGACGGCACCACGACGAGCAGCGCCACGGTCCGCCGGTCGTGGCGGAGCTGGCGCAGGATGCGCCCGGTGGTGGCGGCCAGGATCCGTCCGTTCATCGCGCCTCTCCCTCGGCGTCGCGGATCAGGCGCAGGAACGCCTCCTCCAGGTCGTCGGTCCCGGTGGCGGCGCGGACCGCGGCCGGGGTGTCGTCGGCGACCAGCCGGCCCTCGCGGATCAGCAGCAGCCGGTCGCAGCGGGCGGCCTCGTCCATCACGTGGCTGGAGACCAGCAGCGTGGTGCCGTTCGCGGCCATCGCGTGGAACCGGGCCCACAGGTCGGCCCGCAGCACCGGATCCTGGCCGACAGTGGGTTCGTCGAGGACGACGAGTTCCGGTTCGCCGACGAGCGCGCAGGCGAGCGAGGCGCGGCTGCGCTGACCGCCGGAGAGCGTGCCGACGAGCTGGTCGGCCGCCTCGGCGAGGCCGACGTCGGCCACCGCGCGGTCGGCCTCGGCGCGGCCCCGGCCCTGGAGCACCGCGAAGTAGCGGGCGTTCTCCCGCACCGTCAGGTCGGCGTAGACGCTCGGCGCCTGGGTCAGGTAGCCCACCCGGCGGCGCAGGTCGGCCGAGCCGGCCGGGCGGCCGAGCACGTCGACGGTGCCGGAGCCGACCGTCTGCACGCCGACCACCGCGCGCATCAGCGTGGTCTTGCCACTGCCGCTGGGCCCGAGCAGCCCGGTCACCGTGCCCCGGGGCACCGCGCAGCTGATGCCGTGCAGCACCCGCCGCCCGCCCCGGTCGACCACCAGCCCGCGGACCGACACCGCGTCGTCCATGCTCGCCTCCATCAATTCATCACCCGTTGAACTCAACGGTAGGTGAATTCTGTCGGCGAGGCAATGAGGGACTTGACTTCGAGTGCGCTCGAACTGGAAGCCTGGAGGGCGTGGACATCAGCACGCGGGAGATGAGCCTCACCGTGGGTGAGGCGGCGGAACGGGTCGGCCTGACCACCTACACGCTGCGCTGGTACGAGCAGGAGGGCCTGGTGGGCCGCGTCGGGCGGGACTCGTCCGGCCGCCGGCGCTACACCGAGTCCGACGTCAACTGGCTGTTCCTGCTCACCCGGCTGCGGCGCACCGGGATGCCGGTACGCGACATGCGCCGCTACGCCGAGCTGGCCCGGCACGGGGACAGCACGCTCGGCGCGCGGCGTGCGCTGTTCGAGGCGCACCGGGCCCGCGTGCTGGCCCGGATGGCCGAGCTGGAGGAGGATCTGAAGGTCCTCGAACACAAGATCGACGCGTACCGCCGGGCGGAGGAGGAGTCGGGCTGACCGCGCCCGACGGCGGACAGGGAGTCCGGCACCGGAAGATCGGATCTCGGCACCATGACGCCGTGGGTCCAGCTCCGTTGCCCGAAAGCGGGTTCCTCGACGACTGGGCCGCCCGACTCCGGCAGGTCGCGGACCGGCCGGTCGTCGGGATCATGCTGCGCGGCAGCCACGCCCGGCGGGCCGCCACCGAGCACAGCGACGTCGACGTGGACGTGCTCGTCGCCGCCGACGACGGATGCGTCGCCGCCGGAGCCCGGCAGCCCACGTCCCGCCGCGGCACCCCGTACGCGGCCCGGCGGGCGTACCTGGCCGAGTTCGGCGGTCGCCTCGTGCACGTGTCGGTGGCCGCCCGCGACATCCGCTCCTGGGTGCGCCGCCTGGGCCAGCCCGCCGACTGGGCGTTCGGGCTCCCGGTCACCGCGCCCGCCCGGCTGCTCTGGGCCGCGCCGGAATGGCGCCGCCGGATCGACCTGCCGGTGCTCTGCCAGCCCGCCGACGAACCGCGCCTGGAGGAGCTGATCGCGACGCTGGGCAAGGTCGCCGCGGCCCGGGAGGCCGACGACCCGGCCGGGGTCCGGCTCGCCGCGGCCGACCTGGCCCGGCTCTGCCCCTCGGTGCTGCGGCCGGCCAACCCGTCGGTACGCGTGGTGTCCCGCCGGGCCGCCCTGACCGCCGCGCTGGACCTGCCGGTCGCGCCGCCCGGCTACCGCGACGACATGCTGCTCTGCCTCGGCTCGCGCCCCGGCGACCCGGCCGAGGTCGGCGCCGCCGCCGGACGGCTGGTCACCGGCATCCTCCCGCTGATCCGCCCGTACGCCGACGAGATCGCCGCCACCCACGGCGCGGACCTGGCCGAGGCGCTCGTCGACGGCCGGGTGGACCGCTACCTCGCCCAGCTGGGCCGGGCGCTGGGGCCGGTGACGCCCGCCTCCCGGGACACGTCGGCGGTCCCCGGGCCGCGTGCGGGAGAATGGTCAACCGTGCCCGCCCCTGACGCGCCGCTGACCGGCGCCCCCACTCCCGGCCCGGCCCGGCCGTCCCGGCTCGACCCGGCCATCGCGGCCCGGCTCCGCCGCACCCCGGACGGCCTGGTCGCCGCCGTGGTCCGCGCCCACGACACGGGCGAGGTGCTGATGGTCGCCTGGATGGACGACGAGGCGCTGCACCGCACGCTCACCACCGGCCGGGCCACCTACTGGTCGCGCAGCCGCGGCGAGTACTGGGTCAAGGGCGCCACCTCCGGCAACCACCAGTACGTGCGCTCGGTGGCGCTCGACTGCGACGGCGACGCGCTGCTGGTCAGCGTCGAGCAGGTCGGCGCGGCCTGCCACACCGGGCAGCGCACCTGCTTCTTCACCGAACTGCCGGTCAGCTCCCCGGAGGTGACCCCGTGACCGACGGCACCGTCAGCCCGGACCGGACCACCTTCGCCGGCCTGGCCGCCCGCTGGCGGGTCGTACCGGTGACCCGGCGGCTGCTCGCCGACGCGGAGACACCGGTCGGGGTCTACCGCAAGCTGGCCGGCGGTCCCGGCACGTTCCTGCTGGAGTCCGCCGAGCAGGGCGTCGGCTCGGCCGGCACCGCCTGGTCGCGCTACTCGTTCATCGGCGTCCGCAGCGGCGCCACGCTGACCGAGCGCGACGGCGCGGCGAGCTGGACCGGCACCCCGCCCGCCGGCGTGCCCACCGGCGGCGACCCGGTCACCGTGCTGCGCGAGACCGTCGCCGCGCTCGCCGGGCCGGGCTGGGATCCGGCCGGTGACATGCCGCCGCTGACCGGTGGCCTGGTCGGCTACCTCGCCTACGACCTGGTCCGCCGCTTCGAGCGCCTGCCCGAGCTGACCGAGGACGAGCTGGACGTGCCCGAGCTGGGCATGATGCTCGCGACCGACCTGGTGGTCCTCGACCACTACGAGGGCTCGGCGATCCTGGTTGCCAACGCGGTGCTGCCGCCGCTCGACGACCCCGACCGGGCGGAGCTGGTCGAGGCCGCGTACCACCACGCCGTCGGCCGGCTCGACGCGATGACCAGCGCGCTGTCCCGACCGATTCCGCCCATGGTCTCGACAGTGGACCGGCCCGGCGTCGGCGAGGTGGTCAGCCGCACCCCCGAGGGCGGCTACCCGAAGGCGGTGGAGACGGCCAAGGAGGCGATCCGGGCCGGCGAGTGCTTCCAGATCGTGCTCAGCCAGCGCTTCGAGCGCCCCACCGACGCCGACCCGCTCGACGTCTACCGGGTGCTGCGCACCACCAACCCCAGCCCGTACATGTACCTGCTGCGCTTCGACGGCTTCGACATCGTCGGCTCGTCACCGGAGGCGCACCTCAAGGTCAGCGCCGGCCCGGACGGGCGGCGGCGGGCCCTGCTGCACCCGATCGCCGGCACCCGCCCGCGCGGCGGCTCCCCGGACGGCGACGCGAAGCTCGCCGCCGAGCTGCTCGCCGACCCCAAGGAACGCGCCGAGCACGTGATGCTCGTCGACCTGGGCCGCAACGACCTGGGCCGGGTGTGCCGGCCGGGCACCGTCGAGGTGCCCGAGTTCGCCACCATCGAGCGGTACAGCCACGTCATGCACATCGTCTCCACAGTCGTCGGCGAGCTGCGCGACGACCGCACCGCGTTCGACGCGCTGGCCGCGACGTTCCCCGCCGGGACGCTCAGCGGCGCGCCCAAGGTGCGGGCCATGGAGATCATCGAGGAGCTGGAGCCGGTCCGGCGCGGCGTCTACGGCGGCACCGTCGGCTACTTCGCCTTCGGCGGCGACCTGGACATGGCCATCGCGATCCGCACCGCGCTGATCCGTGACGGCCGCGCCTACGTGCAGGCTGGCGCCGGGATCGTGGCCGATTCCGACCCCGCCGCCGAGGACCGGGAGACGCGCAGCAAGGCCGCCGCCGTGCTCGCCGCCATCGCTGCCGCCGAGACGCTGCGGGCCGCCCGGTGAGCGCGCCCGGCACCACCGCGCCGGCGGCCCGCGGGCGGCGCGAACTCGCGTACGCGGTGCTGCTCTGCCTGGCCGGCGCGGGCCTGGCCTGCTGGGCGGTGACCCGGACCTGGGCGGTGGAGGCGACCGCCCGGGGGTCACTGCCGTCCGGGCGGGCCGAGCGCACCGGTACGGAGCTGCTGCCGTGGGTGCTGGCGCTGACCTACGTGGGGCTCGCCGGCGGTGGCGCGGTGCTCGCCACCCGGGGCCGGCTGCGCCGGCTGCTGGGTGTGCTGCTGGCCGGCGTCGGCCTGGCGGTGGCCGTCGGCGGCGGGATCGGCCTGACCGAGGCCGGGGTGAGCCGGCAGTGGCCGGTGCTGGTGCTCGCCGGTGGCCTGGCCCTGGCGGCCGGTGGCGCGTTCACCGCTCTGCGCGGGGACGGCTGGCCGGCGATGGGTGCCCGGTACGAGCGGCGGTCCGCTCCGGCGGACGAGCCCGGCCGGCCGGCGGTCGAACGTGGCACCCGGGACGCGTGGGACGCGCTGGACCGGGGCGAGGATCCGACGGTCAGCTGACCGGCTGCGCCTCGCGGGCGTCGCGCCGCTGCCGGGCCGCGGCCCGCGCGGCGGCCAGCTCGGCCACCAGCCGGTCCAGCTCACGGCGCTGGGCGGCCCGGGCCCGGTCGGCGCAGACGGCCTCCCAGGCGTTGCCGCGGGCGGTACGCATGCGGCCGTCGCCGGCCACCGCGCGTTCGAGCGTGTCCACCACGCCGACGGCGAGGGAGGCGACGGTACGGGAGATGGTGGTCAAGCCGATGGTCTGGGTCGGCCCGTTGGCGCTCATGGTCACCCCATACGAGATCGTTGGCGACGGTCGGCAGCCGCCGGCGTCGAGTGTGCCCGACGACGATGCTTCCGGGTGGACGTTTCGCCGCCGTGAAGCACAGGTCAACGCTGTCGCACCGGGGACGACCTGGGCAGGGCCGGAGGTCCTTGAGCTTGGTCACAGCCCACCGCCGGAACCCGTCCTGCGGGCCCGGAACGATCGTGGTGAGATAGGGGATGGGTGACGGTCGATGCCAGCGGTGGCGCTGCGTGACATGGCGTTCACCGGAAGTCGGCCATCATGCCACAGCCCATGTCGTGAGGTGCGCCATACCCCCCGGCACTCGTCGCCAGGTGGCGCCCCCTAGCATCGGCCCATGACGCCCGGAGAGGGGAGTCCGTTGGTGACTGCTGAGCATGCGCACGCGGAGGGGGACGACGCCGGAGCGGCGCCGTCCGCAGGGGTGCTCGACGAGATCCTGGCCGGCGTGCGGGAGGACGTCGCCCGGCGCCAGGAGCAGGTTCCGCTGGAGCGGATCCGGGAGCTGGCCGCCGCCGCGCCGCCACCGCTGGACGCGTACGCGGCGCTGCGCCGCCCCGGCGTCGCAGTGATCGCCGAGGTGAAGCGCTCGTCGCCGTCCAAGGGGCGGCTGGCCGAGATCGCCGACCCGGCCGACCTGGCCGGTGACTACGCGGCCGGTGGCGCGCGGGCGATCAGTGTGCTCACCGAGGGCCGCTGGTTCGGCGGGTCGCTCGACGACCTGGCCGCCGTGCGGGCCGCGGTGAACGTGCCGGTGCTGCGCAAGGACTTCGTGGTCTCCAGCTACCAGGTGCACGAGGCGCGTGCGCACGGCGCCGACCTGGTGCTGCTGATCGTGGCCGCGCTGGAGCAGAACGCGCTGGTCGGGCTGCTGGAGCGGATCGAGTCGCTCGGCATGACCGCACTGGTCGAGGTGCACACCGAGGAGGAGGCGGACCGCGCCCTGGAGGCCGGCGCGCAGGTCATCGGCGTGAACGCCCGCGACCTGCGTACCCTGGAGGTCGACCGCTCGGTGTTCGAGCGGATCGCGCCCGGCCTGCCCAGCAGCGTCGTCAAGATCGCCGAGTCCGGGGTGCGCGGTCCGCACGACCTGATCCGGTACGCCTCCGCCGGCGCCGACGCCGTGCTGGTGGGCGAGGGCCTGGTCACCCAGAAGAGCCCGCGCGAAGCGGTGGCCGAGCTGGTCAACGCCGGTAACCACCCGGCCACGCCCCGCCCGGTGCGCTGAGCCGCCGGGCACCCGACCCGAGAGGACGCCCGCGATGAGCGCCGCACCCGCAACCGGCCCGGTCCCCGACTCCGCCGGTCACTTCGGCCGGTTCGGCGGCCGGTTCGTCCCCGAGGCGCTCGTCGCCGCGCTCGACGAGCTGGACGCGGCGTACCGGAAGGCGATGGGCGACGAGGACTTCCTCGCCGAGTTCGGCGCGCTGCTGCGCGACTACGCCGGCACGCCCTCGCTGCTCTACGAGGCCCGGCGGTTCTCCGCGCAGATCGGCGCGCGGGTCCTGCTCAAGCGCGAGGACCTCAACCACACCGGCGCGCACAAGGTTCGCAACGTGCTGGGCCAGGCGCTGCTCACCAAGCGGATGGGCAAGCGGCGGGTCATCGCGGAGACCGGCGCCGGCCAGCACGGCGTCGCCACCGCCACCGCCGCCGCCCTGTTCGACCTGGAATGCGTCGTCTACATGGGCCAGGTGGACACCGAGCGGCAGGCGCTCAACGTGGCCCGGATGCGGATGCTCGGCGCCACAGTCGTCCCGGTGACCACCGGCTCGCGCACGCTCAAGGACGCGATGAACGAGGCGATGCGGGACTGGGTCGCCAACGTCGAGGACACCCACTACCTGATCGGCACCGCCGCCGGGCCGCACCCGTTCCCGGAGATGGTCCGCGACTTCGTGCGCGGCATCGGCGAGGAGGCGCGCCGGCAGTGCCTGGACCTGACCGGCGCGCTGCCGGACGCGGTCGCGGCCTGCGTCGGCGGCGGCTCCAACGCGCTGGGCATCTTCCACGCGTTCGTGCCGGACGCCGGGGTGCGGCTCTACGGCTTCGAGGCCGGCGGCGAGGGCGTCGACACCGGGCGGCACGCCGCCAGCATCACCGGCGGCTCGTCCGGCGTGCTGCACGGCACCCGCACGTACGTCCTCCAGGACGCCGACGGGCAGACCATCGAGTCGCACTCGATCTCGGCCGGCCTGGACTACCCGGGCGTCGGCCCGGAGCACGCCTGGCTGCACGACACCGGCCGGGCCACCTACCTCCCCGTCACCGACGCCGACGCGATGGCCGCGTTCGAGCTGCTCTGCCGCACCGAGGGGATCATCCCGGCGATCGAGAGCGCGCACGCGCTCGCCGGCGCCCGCGCCATCGCCCCCCGGCTCGCCGAGGAGCTGGGCCGGGAGCCGGTGATCGTGGTCAACCTGTCCGGGCGGGGCGACAAGGACGTGCACACCGCCGGCGCGTACTTCGGCATCCTCGACAAGGAGTGACAGCGTGAGCCGCATCGGGGTCGCCTTCGACAAGGCACGGGCGGACGGGCGGGCGGTGCTGGTCGGCTGCATGCCGGCGGGCTTCCCGACCGTCGAGGGCAGCATCGCCGCCATGACGGCCATGGTCGAGGCGGGCGTGGACGTCATCGAGGTGGAGATCCCGTACTCCGACCCGGTGATGGACGGGCCGGTCATCCAGAAGGCGAGCGACATCGCGCTCGCCGGCGGGGTCCGCGTCGCGGACGCGCTGCGCGTGGTCGAGGCGGTCGCCGCGACCGGGGCGAGCGTGGTCACCATGACCTACTGGAACCCGATCGAGCAGTACGGCGTGGACGCGTTCGCGCGCGACATGGCCGCCGCCGGCGGCACCGGCCTGATCACGCCGGACCTGATCCCGGACGAGGCCGCCGAGTGGCTGGCCGCCTCCGACGCGCACGGCCTGGACCGCACGTTCCTGGTCTCGCCGTCGTCGACCGACGCGCGGCTGCGGATGACTGTCGAGCACTGCCGCGGCTTCGTCTACGCCACCGCGATCATGGGCGTCACCGGCGCCCGGGCGCAGACCTCCGAGGCGGCGCCGATCCTGGTCTCCCGGCTGCGCGAGGTCACCGACATCCCGGTCGGCGTCGGGCTGGGCGTGGGCACCGGCGCGCAGGCCGCCACCGTCGCCGGGTACGCCGACGCGGTGATCGTGGGCAGCGCGCTGGTCCGCTGCGTGCTGGACGCCCCGGACCAGGCCGCCGGCCTGACCGCCCTGCGCACGCTCAGCGCCGAACTGGCCGAGGGAGTCCGCAACCCCGCTCGCTGACGCCCGGGGTCCGCTCCGTCGCCACCCGCTTGATCGACTCCATTTCGCCGGGCTGGCGTGGTCCAGGACGCCGGGACACCGCCACTTCGCCGATCTGGTGTCGATCATGCGCGAGCGCGACCCGGCCGCCCGAGATCTTGGTACGAAACGGCCCTCATAGGGGCCGAAACGTACCAAGATCTTCAAGGTGTCCCGCGTGAGTGGGAGGGTGGTCAGCGGCTGCTGTCCGCACCACCCGCTTGATCGACTCCATTTCGCCGAGCTGGCGTGGTCCAGGACGCCGGGACACCGCCACCTCGCCGAACTGGTGTCGATCGAGCGAGCGAGCGGGAGGGCGGTCAGCGGCTACTGCTGTCGGCCTGCTCGGAGGCGCGCTGGCCGGGCGGGGCGGGCTGCCCGTCGCCGGGCTGTCCGTCGCCGGGTGGCGTGAGCGCGTCGGCGGTGGTCGTGTGCCGCAGCACGCCGGCGCGGCCGGCGAGCGCGTCCGCGATCGCCGCGCGCGTCGTGGGGGTCAGCACGTCGGGCAGCTCTTACGGCGGCCACCACCGAGGCAGGCACCCGGTCGCCGGTTCGCCCGCCGGTCCGGCGTCGGCCGGTCCGGCGCGGAACACGTGCACCAGCACGTCCGGCCGCCCGCCGCAGCGCCCGGCCGGCGGCGCGGGCACCTGGGGGTCGGTGACCCGGTAGAGGCCGACCAGGTCGGCCGGCGCCACCGCCCAGCCGGTCTCGGCGCGGACCGCCCGGACGACGGCGTCCGCCGGGCTCTCGTCGTGACGCAGCCGCCCGCCCGGCAGGCCCCAGCGCCGGGCCCCCTCGGACCGGCGGCAGAGCAGCAGCCGGCCGGATGCGTCGGTGACGACGGCGGCGACCGCCCAGGTGAGCGGGCTCATGGACAAACAGCCTACGACCGTGCAAACCAGAAGTCATCCGACCCGTGCGGCAGGCGGCCCGGGGTGCCGCACACACAGTCCGCACCGGTACCGTGTGCACCCGTGACCATCGCCCCGATGACCCCACTGGCGGCCATGCCCAGCCCCAGCACCGCCGTCTGGCAGCTCGGTCCGGTTCCGATCCGGGCGTACGCGCTCTGCATCATCCTCGGCATCGTGGTGGCCTGCGTGGTCACCGAGTACCGGCTGCGCCGCCGCGGTGTGGCGCCGGGCGCGGTGCTCGACATCGCCGTGTGGGCCGTGCCGGCGGGCATCATCGGCGCGCGGATCTACCACGTGATCACCTCGCCGGAGAAATACTTCGGCGCCGGCGGCGAGCCGATCAAGGCGCTCTACATCTGGGAGGGTGGCCTCGGCATCTGGGGCGCGGTGGCCGGTGGCGCGGTCGGCGCGTGGCTCGCCGCGCGGCAGCTCGGCATCCCGCTCACGGTCGTCGCCGACGCGCTGGCGCCGGGCCTGCCCCTGGCGCAGGCCGTCGGCCGGCTGGGCAACTGGTTCAACAACGAGCTGTACGGCGGGCGGACCACGCTGCCGTGGGGCCTGGAAGTGCACGTCATGGATCCGGACAACCCGGGTCACGCGCTGCGCGACGACGCCGGCAACCCGGTGCTCCAGCCCGGGCTCTACCACCCGACGTTCCTCTACGAGGCGCTCTGGAACGTCGGCGTCGCCGCGCTGGTGCTGTTCCTCGACCGCAAGCTGCGGCTCGGCCGCGGCCGGGCGTTCGCGCTCTACGTGATGGGCTACACGGCGGGCCGGTTCTGGATCGAGCTGATGCGTACCGACGAGGCGAACCTGATCCTCGGCGTACGCCTCAACGTCTGGACCGCCGCGCTGGTCTTCCTCGGCGCGCTCGCCTACTTCATCCGGGTCCGGGGCCCGCGCGAATACCTGGTGCCGGTGGGCGAGCCGGCCCCCGTGGCCGGCCCGGCCGGTGACGTGTCCCAGGTCGACCTGTCCGCCCGGGAGGCCGCCGCACGGCCGGCCGCGCCCGAGGGCTACCGGGTGGTGACCGAGGAACAGTTCGAGGCGTACCGGAAGACCGGCGAGCTGCCCCCGGAGCCGGCGGCGGACGACGAAGCGGCACGGGCCGAGCCCGTCGACGACGACGCCGCGACGGGCCGCACGGACGACGACGCCGCGACGGCCGAGCGGACGGACGGCGACGCCCCCGACGCCGGCACGGACCCGGAACGGGCGGACGCCGAGCGGACGAACGCCGGCCGGGCCGACGGCGGGCGCCCGGCGGACCGGGACAGCTGAGCGGGGGAGTCATGCGCAGCGCGGTGGTGGTCGGCGCCGGCCTCGGCGGAATGGCGGCGGCCGGTGTGCTGGCCCGGTCGGGCTGGCAGGTCACGCTGCTGGAACGCGCCGACCGGGTCCGCCCGGAGGCGACCGCCGTGGTGCTCTGGCCCAACGGGGTACGCGCGTTGCGCGCCCTCGGGCTGGGCGACGGGCTGGACGCGATCGCCACCCCGCTGCCCGACGGCGGTGTGCGCCGCCCGGACGGGCACTGGCTGGTGCAGGCCCGGTCCACGCCGGCCGAGCGGATGCCGGTGGTGGTGCACCGGGAGGACCTGCACGACGCGCTCATCGCCGGCCTCGGTGACCGGGTCGAACTACGTACCGGCGTGACAGTGCGGACGGTGCGCGCGGCCTCCGGCGAGCGCCCGGCGGTGGGCGACGGCCGGCACACCTACGAGGCGGACCTCGTGGTGGCCGCCGACGGCACCGACAGCGAGATCCGCCGGCACCTGGCACCGGAGACCGCAGTGGTCAGCTCCGGCTGTGCCGCCTGGCGGGCCGTGATCCCCTGGTACCGGGCCCCGCAGCTGCCCGACGACCAGCCGGTGCACGGCGAGACGCTCGGCGCCGGCTACCGCTTCCTGGCCGCCTCGCTCGGCGAGCGGGGCACCGCGGGTGCCTCCCGCCGGGGCGGCGTCTACTGGGTCGCCACCGCCGCCGGCGCGCCCCGGCCGGAGCCGCCGGAGATCCAGCTGGCGCTGCTCAAGCGCTGGTTCGCGGGCTGGCCCGCGCCGATCGGCACGCTGCTGGAGGCGACCGACCCGGAGGACGTGGTCCAGCAGGAGATCCGCGAGCTGCGCCCGCTGCCGAAGTCGTACGGCTTCCCGGCCGGCCCGGGCGGCGTGGTGCTGCTCGGCGACGCCGCGCACGCGATGCCGCCGCACCTCGGGCAGGGCGCCTGCCTGGCGTTCGAGGACGCGGCGACGCTGGCCGGGCTGCTGCGGGAGTCGCGGCTGCCGGATGCGGTGACCGCGTACGACAGGTTGCGCCGCCCCCGCGCGGCCACGATGGTCCGGCAGACCCGGCGGATGTCGGCGGTCCTGCAGGCCCGGGGCCGGTTGGCGCTGCGCGCCCGGGACGCGGCGCTGGGCACGATCAGCCCGCGACTGCGCAACACCGCCGCCGCGGCGGCCGCCGCCTGGCAGCCGCCGTCCTGACCGTCCCGCCGCACTCGGCGGCGGTCCCGCGCGGCGGGTGGACCACGCCGATGCTCAGATGACGGCGGCGGGCTCGGCGATGCAGGCGGTGCCGATCCGGCGGAACCCGACCCGCAGGTAGACGCGGGCGATGTCCTCGCTGCCGGCGCTCAGGAAGATCAGGTCGGTGCCGGCGGCGCGTAGTTGCCGCGCGAGCGTGGCGGTCACCGCCGCGCCCAGCCCGCGCTGCCGCGCGGACGGCAGCGTGGCCACCCCGGCGATCTCCGCCACGTCGCCGACCCGCATCGCCATCCCGCTGGCGAGCGCGCCCTCGTCGGGTGTCTCGGCGAGCACCGAGATGCGCCGCCCGTCGGCGACCCGGGTCGCCTCCTCCTCCAGCGCCGCCACGTCCAGCTGGGCGAGGCCGGCGTCCCGCTCGGCCGGTCCGGCGTCGCCGCGCGCGGTGCCGCCGTTGGCGAAGCCGACCGCCGCGACCGCCCGGCGCAGCGCGATGTCCGCCGCGAAGCCGGGGTCGCCGGGGTCCAGCACCCGCACCGGTACGTCGCTGAACGTCCCCGGATCGGGCAGGCGCTCCGGCTCCAGCAGCATCAGCGGCGCCTCCAGCACGCTGAGCCCGGCCGAGCGGGCCACCGCCAGCAGGTCGGGCTGGTGTTCGTGCACCCACTCGAACGCCTCGGGCAGGCCCAGTTCGCGCTGCCGGGCGCGGACCGCCGTCACGTCGGCGAGCGTGGGCGCGTCGGTGGCGTCGAGCCGGGGGCGGGCGTAGAACGGCCATCCGGCACCGTCGCGGACGAACAGCACCAGGGCACCGTGATCCTCGGTCCGGGCCCCGTCGCGGGGCACCGCGTCGTAGAACCGCTCCAACCGGGCGAGTACGTCAGCGCGCGCGAGATCCACCGCGCGAGACTACACGTCCCAGCATCTGGAAGTGTGATCAATCTGAACTGGCCTTGTGCCGGAAGCCCTAACGTAGACTCAATAAACCGCAGAGGGCCGACGTCGTCCCCATCATGATCCATCCTGAGTGACGACAGGAGGCCCGGTGGCCTTTCCGTACCCTCACAGCCCGCAGTCGGCCCCGCGGACGACCGGGCTCTACGACCCCGCGTACGAGCACGACGCCTGCGGCGTGGCCTTCGTGGCCGACCTGCACGGGCGGCGCTCGCACCAGGTCGTCGCGAACGGCCTCGGAGCGCTGTGCCGGCTGGACCACCGGGGCGCCCGGGGCGCGGAGCACAACACCGGGGACGGCGCCGGCATCATGATCCAGGTGCCGGACGCGTTCCTGCGCGCCACCGTCGACGTCCCGCTGCCCCCGGCCGGTCAGTACGCCACCGGCCTGGTGTTCCTGCCCGACGACGACGCGGCCGAGGCCCGTGCCCGCCAGGTGGTGGACAAGTACGCGCTGGTCGAGGGCGCCGACGTGCTCGGCTGGCGCGAGGTGCCGACCGACCCGTCCGGCCTGGGGGAGACCGCGCTCGCGGCGATGCCCCGGGTCCGGCAGTTGTTCGTGGCCGCGCACCGGCTGACCGACTCGCCGGCCGGACCGGCCGGCTCCCCGCTGACCGGGCTCGACCTGGACCGGGTGGCGTTCTGCCTGCGCAAGCAGGTCGAGCGGGAGACCGCCGAGCGGGGCGTGCCGGCGTACTTCCCGTCGCTGTCCGGCCGCACCATGGTGTGGAAGGGCATGCTCACCCCGGACCAGCTCCCGGCGTTCTATCCGGAGCTGACCGACGAGCGGGTGGTCAGCGCCATCGCGCTGGTGCACTCGCGCTTCTCCACGAACACGTTCCCGTCCTGGCCGCTGGCGCACCCGTACCGGTTCATCGCGCACAACGGCGAGATCAACACGATCCGCGGCAACCGGAACTGGATGCAGGCCCGCGAGGCGCTGCTCCGGAGCCCGAGCATCCCGGGCAACATCCGCCGGGTCTTCCCGGTGTGCACGCCGGCGGCGTCCGACTCGGCCAACTTCGACGAGGTGCTCGAACTGCTGCACCTGGCCGGGCGGAGCCTGCCGCACGCGGTGCTCATGATGATCCCCGAGGCGTGGGAGAACGACCCGGACATGCGCGCCGACAAGCGCGCGTTCTACCGCTTCCACGCCAGCCTGATGGAGCCGTGGGACGGCCCGGCGTCGGTCGCGTTCACCGACGGCGAGATCGTCGGCGCGGTGCTGGACCGCAACGGCCTGCGGCCGGGCCGCTGGTGGCACACCGCCGACGGCCTGGTGGTGCTCGGCAGCGAGGCGGGCGTGCTCGACCTGGACCCGGCCACCGTGGTCGCCAAGGGCCGCCTCCAGCCGGGCAAGATGTTCCTCGTCGACACCGTCAACGGCCGGATCGTCTCCGACGACGAGATCAAGACCGAGCTGGCCGCCGAGCAGCCGTACCAGGAGTGGCTGCACGCCGGCCTGATCGAGCTGGACGACCTGCCGCCGCGCGAGCACACCGTCTACACCCACGACTCGGTACGTCGCCGCCAGCAGACGTTCGGCTACACCGAGGAGGAGCTGAAGATCCTGCTCGGCCCGATGGCCCGCAGCGGCGCCGAGCCGATCGGCTCGATGGGCACGGACACGCCGATCGCCCCGCTGTCCACCCGGCCGCGGCTGCTCTACGACTACTTCCATCAGCTCTTCGCGCAGGTCACCAACCCGCCGCTGGACGCCATCCGGGAGGAGCTGGTGACCAGCCTGGCGTCCACCATCGGGCCGGAGGGCAACCTGCTCGACCCGGGCCCGGCGAGCTGCCGGCAGATCGTGCTGCCGTACCCGGTGATCGACAACGACGAGCTGGCCAAGATCCTGTCCATCGACGAGGACGGCGACCTGCCCGGCTTCAAGGCGGTCCGGGTCTCCGGGCTCTACCGCCTGCGCGACGGCGGCGCCGGCATCAAGGCGCGGCTGACCGAGATCTGCCGGCACGTCTCCGAGGCGATCGAGGACGGCGTCCGCATCCTGGTGCTCTCCGACCGGGACTCCAACGCCGACCTGGCCCCGATCCCGTCGCTGCTGCTCACCGCCGCGGTGCACCAGCACCTGGTCCGCGAGCAGACCCGCACCCAGGTGGCGCTGATCGTCGAGTCCGGCGACTGCCGCGAGGTGCACCACGCGGCCGTGCTGATCGGGTACGGCGCGGCGGCGGTCAACCCGTACCTGGCCTTCGAGTCGGTGGAGGACATGATCTCCACCGGCGTGCTGGCGGGCGTCGACCGGGTGAAGGCGGTCCGCAACTACGTCAAGGCGCTCGGCAAGGGCGTCCTGAAGATCATGTCCAAGATGGGCATCTCGACCGTGTCGTCGTACTGCGGCGCGCAGGTGTTCGAGGCGGTCGGCCTGGACACCCGCCTGGTCCACAGGTACTTCCGCGGCACGCCGAGCACCATCGGCGGCATCGGCCTGAACGAGATCCACGCCGAGGTGGCGGCCCGGCACGCGCGGGCCTGGCCGGCACCGGGCGCGCAGGCCACCGACCGGCTGGAGGTCGGCGGCGAGTACCAGTGGCGCCGCGAGGGCGAGCTGCACCTGTTCAACCCGGAGACGGTCTTCCTGCTCCAGCACGCCACCCGCAGCCGCCAGTACGACGTGTTCCGGCAGTACACCGCGAAGGTCGACGAGCTGGCCGCGCAGGCGGGCTCGCTGCGCGGGCTGTTCACGCTGCGCACCGGCGTGCGCCCGGCGGTGCCGCTGGACGAGGTCGAGCCGGCCGCCGAGATCGTCAAGCGCTTCGCCACCGGCGCCATGTCGTACGGGTCGATCTCGGCGGAGGCGCACGAGACGCTCGCCATCGCGATGAACCGGCTCGGCGGCAAGTCCAACACCGGTGAGGGCGGCGAGGACGTCGAGCGGCTGCACGACCCGGCGCGGCGCTCCGCGGTCAAGCAGATCGCCAGCGGCCGGTTCGGCGTGACAAGCGAATACCTCGTCAACGCCGACGACCTCCAGATCAAGATGGCGCAGGGCGCGAAGCCCGGCGAGGGCGGGCAGCTACCCGGCAACAAGGTCTGGCCGTGGATCGCCCGCACCCGGCACGCCACCCCCGGCGTCGGCCTGATCTCCCCGCCGCCGCACCACGACATCTACTCCATCGAGGACCTCGCCCAGCTCGTCCACGACCTGAAGTGCGTCAACCCGGCCGCCCGGGTGCACGTCAAGCTGGTCAGCGAGGTGGGCGTGGGTACCGTCGCGGCGGGCGTGGCCAAGCTCAAGGCCGACGTCATCCTGATCTCCGGGCACGACGGCGGCACCGGCGCGTCCCCGCTCAACTCGCTCAAGCACGCCGGCACCCCGTGGGAGCTGGGCCTGGCCGAGGCGCAGCAGACGCTGCTGCTCAACAAGCTGCGCGACCGGGTGACGGTGCAGGTCGACGGCCAGCTCAAGACCGGCCGGGACGTGCTGATCGCGGCGCTGCTCGGCGCCGAGGAGTTCGGCTTCGCCACCGCGCCGCTGATCGTCGAGGGCTGCGTGATGATGCGGGTGTGCCACCTCGACACCTGTCCGGTCGGCATCGCCACCCAGAACCCGGTGCTGCGCGAGCGCTTCACCGGCAAGCCGGAGTTCGTGGAGAACTTCTTCCTCTTCCTCGCCGAGGAGGTCCGCGGCTACCTGGCCGAGCTGGGCTTCCGCAGCATCGACGAGGCGATCGGCCACACCGAGCTGCTCGACGTGGCCGGCGCGATCGACCACTGGAAGGGCCACGGGCTCGACCTGAGCCGCGTGCTGCACCTGCCGGAGCTGCCCGAGGGCGCGGCCCGCCGGGGCGTACGCGCCCAGGACCACGGCCTCGACGCGGCGCTGGACAACCGGCTCATCGAGCTGGCCGGGCCGGCGCTGCGCGACGGTACCCCGGTCCGGGTCGAGGTCGAGGTCCGCAACGAGCACCGCAGCGTCGGCGCGATGCTCGGCGGCGAGGTGACCCGCCGCTTCGGCGGCGACGGGCTGCCCGACGACACGATCGAGTTCCGGCTGCGCGGCACCGCCGGCCAGTCGTTCGGCGCGTTCCTGCCGCGCGGGGTCACGCTGCGCCTGTACGGCGACGCCAACGACTACGTCGGCAAGGGACTGTCCGGCGGCCGGATCGTGGTCCGGCCGGACGCCGACGCGCCGTTCGTCGGCGTGGACGCCACGCCGGGCCGCCGCGCCGAGGACCAGATCATCGCCGGCAACACCATCCTGTACGGCGCCACCGGCGGCGAGGTCTACCTGCGCGGCCGGGTGGGGGAGCGGTTCGCGGTGCGCAACTCCGGCGCGGTCGCGGTGGTCGAGGGCCTCGGCGACCACGGCTGCGAGTACATGACCGGCGGCACCGTCGTGGTGCTCGGGCCGACCGGGCGCAACTTCGCCGCCGGCATGTCCGGTGGCACCGCGTTCGTGCACCGGCTCGACCAGCGGCTGGTGAACGCCGAGCTGGTCGACCTGTCGCCGCTGCGCGACGAGGAACGCGACCGGCTGCACGAGCTGGTCCAGCGGCACTTCGCCGAGACGGACTCGGCCGTCGCCGAGGACCTGCTCAAGCGCTGGCCGCAGGCGGTGGAGGAGTTCACCGCAGTGGTGCCCCGCGACTACCGCCGGGTCATGGAGATCATGCGGGCCGCCGAAGCCGCCGGCCGAGACGTCGACGACGCGGTGATGAGCGCGCTCAGCGTGCCGTCGGCCGCGCCGGTACCGCCCGCGCCCCGGGCGGTCGCCCAGGAGGTGGCTCGTGCCTGACCCGAACGGTTTCCTGCGCTACGACCGGCGGCTGCCGGCCCGCCGTCCGGTGCCGGTGCGCATCTCCGACTGGCGGGAGGTCTACCCGCCGGCCGGTGAGGAGCTGATCCGCGAGCAGGCCACCCGGTGCATGGACTGCGGCATCCCGTTCTGCCACGACGGCTGCCCGCTGGGCAACCGCATCCCGGACTGGAACGACCTGGTCCGCACCGGCACCTGGGACGCCGCCGTGGAGTCGCTGCACGCCACCAACAACTTCCCCGAGTTCACCGGCCGGCTCTGCCCGGCGCCGTGCGAGGCGGCCTGCGTGCTCGGCCTCGGCGGCCAGCAGCCGGTCACCATCAAGCAGGTCGAGGTGGAGATCGCCGAGGCCGCCGTGGCCCGCGACGGCCTGCGGCCCCGGCCCGCGTCCGCCCCGACCGGGCGGTCGGTGGCGGTGGTCGGCTCCGGCCCGGCCGGGCTGGCCGCCGCGCAGCAGCTCGCCCGCGCCGGCCACACGGTCACCGTGTACGAGCGCGACGACGCGATCGGCGGCCTGCTCCGCTACGGCATCCCCGACTTCAAGCTGGAGAAGCAGCACATCGACAAGCGGCTGGCCCAGCTCACCGCCGAGGGTGTGCGGTTCCGGACCGGCGTCGAGGTCGGCGTCGACGTGACCGCCGAGCAGTTGCGCGCCGAGCACGACGCGGTGCTGCTTGCTTGCGGCGCGTTGCAGGGCCGGGACACCCCGGAGACGCCCGGCCGGGCGCTGCGCGGCGTGCACCAGGCGATGGCGCACCTGGTCGCCGCGAACCGGGTGGTGGCCGCCGCCGGGGACGGGCGGCCCGCGCTCGCCACGCTGCCCGACGGTACGCCGATCGACGCCGCCGGCAAGCACGTGGTGATCATCGGGGGTGGCGACACCGCCGCCGACTGCCTCGGTGTGGCGCACCGGCAGGGCGCGGCCGGCGTCCACCAGCTCGACCTCTACCCGGAGCCGCCGACGGAGCGGGACGCGGCCCGGGATCCGTGGCCGACCTGGCCGTGGGTGCTGCGTAACTACCCGGCGCACGAGGAGGGCGGCGAGCGGGTGTTCGCCGTCGCGGTGCAGGAGTTCGTGGACGACGGCACCGGCCGGGTCCGCGCGGTCCGGATCGCCGAGGTGACAGTGGAGAAGGTGGACGGTCGCCGCATCGTCACCCCGCTGCCCGGCTCCGAGCGGGAGATCCCGGCCGACCTGGTGCTGCTCGCCATCGGCTTCGAGGGCACCGAGGAACAGCCGCTGCTGGCCCAGTTCGGGGTGACCCGCAACCGCCGGGGCGCGATCGACTCCGGCCCCGACTGGCAGGCCGCCGACGGTGTCTTCGTCGCCGGTGACATGCACCGGGGCGCCTCGCTGATCGTCTGGGCGATCGCCGAGGGACGCGCCGCCGCGGCGGCGATCCACGCGTACCTGGGCGGCGTGGGCGAGCTGCCCGCCCCCGTCGATCCGGCCCGCCAGCCGCTCGCCGCCAGGTGAAAGGAAGGGCCCCCTCTTAACGCCTCGGGTAGAGGAGGGGGCCCTTCTTAACACCCGCCGCCGCGCGGCGGAGGTCAGCGGCCGAGCAGGTCGTGCGCGGCCCGGATCTTCGCCCACGAGGCCGGCTGCGCCGGTGCGGCTGTCGTCCGCGCGGCAGTGGCCACGCCGGGCCGGCCGGGGGTGAACAGCCAGGTGGTGAACACCGCGTCGAGGTCCCGTCCGGAGATCCGCTCGGCGAGCGCCTGGAACTGCGCGACGGTGCCGGTGCCGTACTGCCGCTTGGCGGTCCAGGTGCGCAGGATGCGGAAGAACGCGGCGTCGCCCACGGCGAGCCGGATCTGGTGCAGCGCCATCGCACCCCGGTCGTAGACGGCGGCGTCGAAGATGCCGCTCGGGCCCGGGGCGCCGGGGCGCACCTGCCAGAACTCGGAGTCGGCCGGGTAGCTGTCGTAGGTGAAGTCGAACAGCTCCTGCGCGGTGCCCTCGCCCTGCTCCTCCGACCAGAGCCACTCGGCGTACGAGGCGAAGCCCTCGTTGAGCCAGATGTGCCGCCAGTCCGCCACCGACACCGAGTCGCCGAACCACTGGTGGGCGTTCTCGTGCACCACCACGTACGTGTTGGCGCCGCGCCGCCAGAAGCCCGGCCCGTACACCGGGCGGGTCTGCGTCTCGAGGGCGAAGCCGATGCCGTCGACGGGCCCGGCCACGCCGCCCTGCGCCTCGAACGGGTACGGGCCGAACAGCCCGCTCTCCCATTCGACGATCTCGGCGGTGCGTTCGATGCTGGCCCGCGCGGCCGGCAGGCGCTCGCCGAGCGTGGTGCTGTACGCGTTCACCACCGGCTGCCCGTTCGGCGCGACTTCGGTGACGATGTCGTACTGCCCGATCGCGAGGAACGCCTGGTACGTGGCGCCGGGCTTGACGCTGCGCCAGCTCCACCGGGTGCGGTTGCCGGCCTCGGGCAGCGGGTCGCGCGGCTGCACGCCGTTGCTGATCACCTCGACGCCGGTCGGCACCGACACGGAGACGTCCCAGGTGGCCTTGTCCTTCGGGTGGTCGTTGCTCGGGTACCACCACCAGGCCGACTCGGGCTCGTTGACGGCGAGCGCCCCGTCGGCGGTACGGGTCCACGCGGTGTAGCCGTAGACGGTGGTCTGCGACGGCACGCCCGCGTACCTCACCACGACGGTGAGCTGCTGGCCCTTCGTCAGCGGCCGGGCCGGGGTGATCACCAGCTCGTGGTCGCCGGCCCGGGCGAACCCGGCGGCCCACCCGTTCACCCGCACGGACTCGACGTCGAGGGCGAAGTCCAGGTTGAACCGGGACAGGTCCTTCGTGGCGGTGGCGAGGATCGTGGTGGTGCCGCTGAGCCGGTCGGTGGCGGGCTCGTAGCGCAGCCGTATGTCGTAGTGGCCGACGTCGTAGCCGCCGTTGCCGTAGTCGGGGAAGTAGCTGTCGCCCAGCCCGGGGCTGCCCGGCGTCGGGGTGGCCGCCGCGGGTTGCGGCCGGCCCCATCCGGTGGGGGCGGCCTGGCCGGGGGAACCGGTCACTGTGGTGCCGGCCGTGGTGAGGGTCAGGGCGGCGATGGCCGCCGTGAGTGCGCGTCGCACGGTGGGACTCCCTCCGTCGGGTGTCGTCACCGTCAAGCTAATCGACACATGTGAACGTATCTGTCCTGTCCGGCCGATCGGAGCTATTCAATTTCGACGAATGTTTCGATAGCATTACCGACCAGTAACAGCACCGATCCCTCGGCCACGCGCGCGGTCAACGGGCTCCACCACCCCTGCCCCGTGGAGGCTCTGCCATGCCCCGTCGCGTCCGTACCGTGTTCGCCGCCCTCCTGGCGGCCGTACTCGGCGCCGTGCTCCTGCCCGGCGCCGCCCGGGCGGCCACCGTCAACTACGTCGCCCTCGGCGACTCCTACTCCTCCGGGGTCGGCGCCGGCCCGTACGACCTGTCCACCTGCCTGCGCAGCCAGAAGTCGTACGCCCCGCTCTGGGCCGCCGCCCATTCGGTCACCAGCTTCAGGTTCCCGGCCTGCGGCGGCGCGGTCACCGCCGACGTGCTGAACAACCAGGTCGGCCAGCTCAGCAGCAGCACCACGCTGGTCACCATCACCATCGGCGGCAACGACGCCGGCTTCGCCGACGTGATGACCAGTTGCCGCTTCGGCAGCACGTCCAGCTGCGAGAGCGCGGTGAACGAGTCGAAGGCGTTCGCCACCGCCACGCTGCCCGCCCGGCTCGACGCCACGTACACCGCGATCCGCAACCGGGCCCCGAACGCCCGGCTGGTGGTGCTCGGCTACCCGCGGCTGTTCGAGACCGGCTCCTGTGGACTGCTCGCCATGAGCAGCTACAAGCGCACCATCCTCAACCAGGCTGCCGACACGCTCAACGGCGTCATCTCCGGCCGGGCCGCCGCGGCCGGAGGCACCTTCGTCGACGCGCGGCCGTTCTTCGCCGGGCACGGCGTGTGCGCCGCCGACCCGTGGATCCGTGACGTCAGCGGCGTCATCGAGGCGTACCACCCGAACGCGAACGGCTACCGCTACGGCTACCTGGCCGCGCTGACCGCCGCGATCGGCTGATCCCATGTGAGGAAGTGCCCCATATGAGGAGAGGGCCCCGCTCGACACCCGTCCGTCGAGCGGGGCCCCGCCGTGCCGGGTTGCATCGAACGTCGACAATGGTGCGACACCCCGTGCGACCCGGAGGTGACCATGCGTGAACCGGTGACCCGGCCGCGTCCGGTCCGTGAGCAGCTCCCGGCCGGCGGCCCGGAGCTGCTCACCCTGCTGGCCCGGCTGCTGCGGCGTCCACGCCGCGGCGACCGCCGGCTCCCGCTGCTCTGGCTGGTCCGGCCCGCCGGGGACGGCGCGGTCGCGGCCCTGCTACGGCGCTTCGCGGCGCGCCGGGCCGGGCGGCGGGTACCGCACGCCGTGCTGGACCTGACCGGCCGGCCCGCCGGCGACGACGTCGCGTCCGTGCTGCGCGAGCTGCACCGGCAACTCTCCGTGGAGGCGTTCGGCGCGCCCCGGCTGCGGTTCCGGCACTACCCGCTGGCCGACTGGCTGATGCACCAGACGCTCGCCGTGGACCTGGACGCCGCCGACAGCGGCCGGGCCGCGCTGGTACGCCGGCTACGGGACTGGCGGGGACGGCGTGCCGGAGAGGACCCCCAGGTCGGCGGCGACTCCGGCCTCGGCGCCGCGCTGCACCTGCTGCTCTGGCTGCTGTGGCGGGCCGTACCCGGCGTCGTGTTCCGGATCGCCGTCTCCGGCCGGGTGCCGCTCGTCGGACGGCAGTACCGCTGGTTCATGCGCCAGCAGTACCTGGCGCCCCGGCAGTCGGTGACGTTCCTCGGCTTCGCCGAGCGGCTCACCGCCGGCTGGCGCGACGGCGAACACCCGGCCCAGGTGGAGAAGCTGCTGCTGCACGCGTTCCTGGAGGACCTGCGCCTGGCGTACCGGCGGCGGTTCTGGCGGCCCGGGGACTGGCGCCGCACCGCCTATCCGGTGCTGGTGCTCGACGGCGCGCGGCCGGACAACGTCGGGCACACGCTGGTCCGGCTCGTCGACGAGGTCCGCAACGAGACCGGCCGCAACGACCCGCTGCTCGTCGTCGCGGTCGCCGCGGACCCGCCGCCGGAACCGGCCGCGGCCCGGCCGCTGGCCGAGGCCGAGGAGGCGTACGAGGAGTGGGTCGAGGCGCTGCCGGAGAACCGCCGGCTGCGCCGTCCCGGCGCCTGGCTGATGCTGCTGGAGGCGGACGACCGGGACGTCGACGCCCCGGTGGGAGGCGTCCCGCCAGCCCTTGTCGCACCCGACCCGCCCTGGTGGGCGCGGCGGTTCCTGCCCGCCGCGGTGGCCCTGGCGCTCGTCGCCGGGCTGGGCGTGTGGGCGCACGGGCGGTGGGCGCCGGACTGCCGCCCCTGGCCCACCGACCGGGTCACCGTCCGGCTCGTCGGAGGGGAGTGCGTCGGCTACAGCGACACCGCCGGGCAGGTCTTCAACAGCGAACCCGGGCAGGACCGGCTGCGCGCCGTGCAGCGGCGCATCTTCGCCCAGAACCGGGCCGCCGAGGAGGTGTGGCGGCGCAGCGAGCACCGCCGCCCCTACCTGACGCTCGTCTACCTGGGCAGCCTCACCGGCAACCGGACCCGCGCGGACGAGGAGTCCTACGTCTCCGAGCGGGAGGAACTGGAGGGCATGGCCACCGCCCAGTACGCCCTGCTCCAGGAGTCGGCGGCGGCGGACGACGCGGCGCTGCTGCACATCGTGGTGGCGAACGCCGGCCGGCAGATGCGGCACGCCGGCGACGCGGTACGGATGCTGGAAGGGCTGGCCCGCGACGACCCCACAGTGCTCGGCGTGGTCGGGCTGGTGGACAGCCGCACCAGCACGGCGGCGGCGCTGCGCGAACTCAACCGGGTCGGCCTGCCGGTGCTCGCCCCCACGCTGTCCGCCGACCGGATGGACGCCAACTCCAGCCTCTACCTGGCCATGTCCGCGCCGAACCGCGACCAGGCCCGGATGGTCGAGGCGTACGCCCGGCAGGTGCTGCGGGTGGGTGAGGCGCACGTCTACTGGACCACCGGCGAGGGCAGCTCGCTCGCCGACGACCTGTACGTCGCCACCCTCGTCGACGGCCTGCGGGAACGCTTCGGCGACCGGATCACCCGGCTCGACGAGTGGCGCAGCGGGCGGCGGCTCACCCAGGAGTGCGGCTACCCGGGGATGCTCTTCTTCGCCGGCCGCTGGTCGGAGTTCGACGGGTTCATGCGCGCACTCAAGGAGTGCGGCGCGAACCCGCCCCGGCACCTGGTCGCCGACGACTCGGTGAACCGCTACATGGCCAACCCGGGGCTGCGCGCCAGCGCGCCGGGCAACCTGCCGGTCACGTACGTGTCGAAGGCCGCGCTGGCCACGTGTGCGTCGCTGCGGACCGCGCAGGCCGGGCGCGACGACGCCCGGGGCAGTTTCCTCACCTGGATCGGCGCGGACGGCCTGCTCGACCCGCCCCGATGCCGCGCCGGGACCGGTCCGCCGGTCGGCGAGCGGGTCAGCCTGGCCTACGACGCCACCATGATGACGGTACGCGCGCTGGAGAGCCTCGCCGCCCGGCTGCGCCACGCCGACACCGGCCGCCGCTGGGAGCCCCGCTCGGTCAACCCGGTCGGGGTGCACGCCGAGGTGCTGCGGCAGAACGCCGCCGGCGGCTACCCGGGGGTCAGCGGCCTCATCCGGTACGCCCCGGACTCCGGTGAACCGGTCGCGAAGCGGCTGGCGCTGCTCACCGTGCCGAAGGTGCCCGACGTGGACGCCGCCCCGGTCGAGGTGTTCCACTGCGGCGTGGCCGACACCGGCCCCGACCCCGGCTGCCGCGTCGCCCCACGCTAGGCGAGATCTTGGTACGCCCACGCCCCGCGCGGGGCGTGGGCGTACCAAGATCCACGGAACGAGAGGGCTCAGCTCAGCGGGCCGGGACCAGCTCCGCGGCCGGCGCCGGCGCCAGGTCCGGCACCGCCGGCCCGATCCGCCGCCGGGGCCACCGGCGGCGGCCGGAGGGTACGGCGAGCGCGGCCAGCGCCGCAGCCACCGAGATGCCGGTGAGCAGCAGGAAGCCCGCCGTGAAACCGGCCTCCCGGGGCAGCCCGCTCGGCTGCGGGTTCGCGGTGATCACGGCGCTGGCGAGCGCCGCGCCGATCGCGCCGCCGATGGTACGGATGTTGGCGTTCATGCCGGTCGCCGCGCCGGTCTGCCCGGCCGGCACGTTCGCCACGATCAGGTTCGCCATCGAGGCGAACGCCAGCCCGATGCCGAGGCCGACCAGGCCACCGGCGATACCGACCTGCCAGCGGGTGTCGTGCGCGACGGTCAGCATGGCGGCGGCCGCCACGTTGAACACCGCGCCGATGCTCAGCTGCGCCTTGGCGCTGAACCGGGACTGCAACCGTCCGGCCAGCAGGCCGGCCACGAACATGCCGACGAGCATCGGCAGCATCAGCAGCCCGGCCTGGGTGACGCTGGCGCCGAAGCCGTAGCCGGCGCTGGTCGGGATCTGCGCGAACTGCGGCAGGAACGCGTACACGGCGAACATCGAGGCGCCGTAGAGCAACCCGACGAGGTTCGTGGTCCAGACCGCGGGCAGGCGCATCATCCGCAGGTCGATCAGCGGGTTCGCGGCGCGGGCCTCGGTCGCCAGCCAGGCGGCCGCCAGCACCGCGGCCAGCGTCAGCAGCCCGACCACCCGGCCGGAACCCCAGCCCCACGCGGCGCCCTTGCTGACCGGCAGCAGCAGCGCCACCAGCCAGCCGGACAGGAGTACGGCGCTGAGCCAGTTGATCCGGCCCGGGGTGCGTACCGGCGAGCGTGGCACGAACCGGTGCGCGGCGAGCGCGGTCAGGCCGACCACCACCAGCGGGATCCAGAACAGCCACCGGTAGCCCAGGGTGGCCACGATCGGCCCGGCCAGCACCACGCCCAGCCCGCCGCCGACGGCGACGACGGCGGAGATCGAGGCCACGGCCGAGCTGACCCGGGCGGCCGGGAACTCGTCGCGGATGATGCCGAACGACAGCGGGAACACGGCACCGCCGACGCCCTGTACCACCCGGGCGGCGATCAGCACGCCGATGCTGGGGGCGACGGCTGCCAGCAGGCAGCCCAGCGCCAGCGCGGCGAGCGAGAAGACGAGCGTCTTCTCCTTGCCGACCATGTCGCCGATGCGGCCGATGATCGGCGTGAAGACGGACGCGGAGAGCAGGTACGCGGTGAGCACCCAGGTCACCGTGTTGGGCGAGGTGTGCAGGTCGTGCTGGATGGTGGGCAGCACCGGCGTGATCAGCGACTGGAGCATCGCGAAGAATCCGGTGCCGGCGGCCAGCACGAGGAAGGTGAGCCGGCGCGAGCCGCGCCCTGATGAGTGGATCATGTGGGAGAACTCCCCGTTGTCGGTACGAGACTGGTGGCCGCTCGCGCAGTCGTGCGGTGGTGGCGGCCGGGGCGTGCGGGCGCTCAGCGGTCGGCGGGCATGGTGGGACCTCCCGGGTCCGTGTCGTGGCGCGAGGATCGCGTGGCCGGAGGGCGGCCGGAAGTCCGGAGTAAGCTATCCGGAGGGGTGGCTCCGGTCAGCAACCGGAGGCGTGCCTCCATTAACCTAGCGGAGGGGTGCCTCCGGTTGCAAGGCGGAAGGGGTGACGCGCGTCATGGCTGACGTCGACGTGTCCGGCGAGGTCTTCGCGCGCCGCCCCAAGCGAGCCGACGCCCGCCGCAACTACGACGCGCTGATCGCCGCCGCCCGCGAGGTCTTCGGCGAGCGCGGCGCGGGTGCGTCGCTCGAGGAGATCGCCCGCCGGGCGGGCGTGGGCATCGGCACGCTCTACCGCAACTTCCCGCAGCGGCGGGAGCTGTTCGAGGCGGTCTACGTCGAGGAGGTGCGGGCACTCAGTGCCTCCGCCGCCGACCTGGCCGACGAGCCGCCGTGGGACGCCCTGGTCGGCTGGCTGCACCGGTTCGTCGCCTACGTCGCCACCAAGCGGGCGCTGGCCGAGGAACTGGTGCACGACTCCGAGGTGTTCCGCAGCTGCCGCACCGAGATCTACGCGACCGGCGAGCCGTTGCTGCGCCGCGCGCAGCAGGCCGGGGCGGCCCGGACGGACGCCGGCTTCGACGACGTGATCCGGCTGATCAGCGGGCTGGCCGCGTACCAGTTCCCGGACCCGGCCCAGCGCGACCGCGTCCTGGCCATCGCGCTGGACGGCCTGCGCCCGCCGGCGGGCATGAATTGATACGTCTTGTCGCCCGGCCGTCTGTTGACGTGACGCATCAAGGGCTGCGCTGTCCGGGAGGAAGTGGCGGGCACGGCCGTGCCCAGCCGACGAATCGAGCGAACAACGCTTGTGGGCTGGGAGCCTCGTACGGGTTGAGTCGATGTAGCTCGTGGGCTGCGTCATAGAGCTGCCCACACAGGTAGATCGACAGGGCGACACGATCGTTCGCGTACTCGGCGAGCAGGTCGAGTCGAGCCTCCGCGCACGGCCACGGATAGGCGCAGCGTTTGCAGATCCAGAGCGGGCGCATGGGCAGATGCGGGCGTGCGCCGGTGCTCACGCCGGTATCCGTGGTCGTCTCGCCGTGTGGCCGCAGTCGGCGACGGCCGGGTTGAGCCAGCGCAGCCCGGCCGGCTGGACGAACAGTTTTCGCCTGGCGATCGCGTCGCCCCCGGCGTTCAACTCGTACGCCTCGATCCACGCCCAGCCGTCGAACGTCTGGCGGTCGGTGATCTCCCGGATGAATCGCACCGTGATCGGGCGGCAGAATTGCACGCTCGCTGCGCGGTCGAGGTGGAGGAGGTCGCCCGCCAGGATGGGACCGGCCTTCACCGGGGAGCGTCGGAACGGATGACGGCGGCCTTGGTCAGGCGCGTGCATGCCACCTCCGGGCAGGCATGGTCCTGCGCCGAGGCGAAGGGCTCGCCGGGGTTGAGGTTGTCGGTGCGCTCGCCCATCGGGCCTCCCGCCGGGTACGACGTGCGGATGACAGGTGCGCACGCCCGGCCGACCGGGGGATTGGTCGACCGAGCACTTTGCGCGGTGGGAACGGACCAACTCCGGTTTGCAGACCTGGGAGCCGGTCAGCTGGAGCTTTACACAACTAGTCACGCATAGCAAGCACGACAACACGTTGCTTGTCACGACTAGTTGTGCGTGATCGAATGGCGGGGCAGACCTGGGAGTCCATATGCCCGTCAAACCGAAGTGGGAACAGCTCGCGGACCAGCTCCGCACTCAGATTCAGTCAGGAGAACTCTCGCCCGGAGACAAGTTGCCGTCCACAGCGCAGCTCAAGGCGGAGCATGGCGTCTCAACGACAGTGGTCCGCCAGGCCATCCTCGTGCTTCAGACGCAGGGATGGGTAGAGGGCGTACACGGCCTCGGGGTGTTCGTCGCTGAGCGTCCCGAGTCGCCGTAGTCGCGGACGCTGCGAGATCTTGGAAGCTGACGGCCCTCCCGGGGGCCGTCAGCTTCCAAGATCTCCGTGGGAAGGGGATGACGAGGCGCGGCTGACCCCGCCACGCTCCGCGATCGCCGAGAGCGTCCGCGCGGATATCGTCGGCGCGGTGCAGCGCGCCGATCTTGCACTTTCGGCCGGCGAACTGCGGCTTATGCACCCATCCTTCGGGGCCGCAAGTGCAAGATCGCCGAGGTGAGGCGGGTCGGCCGACGGTTCCCGCCCCCAGGGGAACCGCCGGCCGGCGCTTCCTCAGCGGTGCCCGTTGCCCGGCCGCCCCCACGGTCCGGTGATCGCGAACACGTACCCCGGTGACTGGATGTTGGCGAACAGCGTCCGCCCGTCCGCGCTGAACGTGGGCCCGGTGAACTCGCTGTCGTTCAGCTCGTTGCGCGCCAGCGGGTACGCCTTGCCCTGCTCGGTGACGCCGACCAGGTGCGACACGCCCTCGCCGTCCTCGGCCAGGATCACCCCGCCGTACGGCGACACGGTGATGTTGTCCGGCCCGTCGTAGTTGCCGGTGTCGGCCTCCGGGTCGGTGTTCACCCCGAAGATGGTCTTCAGCGTCACGGTCTGCCGGCGCGGGTCGTAGAACCACACCTGACCGTCGTGCTCGTTGGCGCTGCCGTCGTCGTGGCGGGCGTAGCTGGCCACGAAGTACGCGCCGCCGTCGCCCCACCAGGCGCCCTCCAGCTTGCGGCTGCGGGTCACCTCGGCGTCGGTGAACTGCTTGCGTACGGACACGGTGCGGGCGTCGCGGTCGGGTACCTCGATCCACTCAACCCGGTAGCGGGTGCCGGGCGTGGTGGCCTCGGACAGGTCGGCCACGTGCGTGTCGCCGCGCAGGCAGCGCATCGCGGCGAGGCTGCCGGCGGTGCCGCCGTCGGGCCGCTGGGCGAGCGCCCGCAGCGCGCCCTTGCCGGCCCGGAAGCCGGGCGGCGGCGTCCACCGGAAGTACAGGCCGTTGGGCCCGCTCGCGTCCTCGGTCAGGTAGATCGAGTGGGTGTACGGGTCGACCGCGACGGCCTCGTGCGAGTACCGCCCGAGGAACGTCAGCGGCACCGGATCGGTGTTGGCGGACCTGTCGTGCGGGTCGACCTCGAAGACGTACCCGTGGTCCTTCAGATACCGCCCGCCGGCCCGCTGCTCGGTCTCCTCGCAGGTCAGCCACGTGCCCCACGGGGTGATGCCACCGGCGCAGTTGTTGTGCGTGCCGGCCACGCTGACGTACTCGCGCAGCCGCCGCCCGTGCCGGTCCACCTCGATGGTGGTGGTGCCGCCGCGGGCGCCCGGGTCGTAGGTGAGGCCGGGTAGCGCCGGCACCGGGTACGGCTCGTCGCCGCCGATCTCGTGGTTGTTGACCAGCACCGAGCCGTGCGGGCCGCGGAAGCAGCCGGTGCCGTCCGCGTCGCTCGGGGTGGGCTGCCCGGACTCCAGCAGCGTCGCGCCTGCCTTCGCGACGACCGTGTACGAGAAGCCGGGCGGCAGCGCCAGCAGGCCGGCCGGGTCCGGCACCAGGTCGCCGTAGCCGACGGCGGGGCGGCACGCGGGCCGGGCCGCCGCCGGACCGGCGATCGCCTCCAGGCTGCCGGCCACCATGATGCCGAGGCCGCCGGCCACGCCGCCGCGCAGCAGGGACCGCCGGGGGAGAGGTGAGGTGGTCACGTCGTCGCCTTCCTGTGCGCACGATTGCCTGACGGAAGGCAAGCGGGGCCGGGGGAACGGCGGGCGGCGCGCCCGTCCGTAGCCGGGTGAACAGTGGACGAATCCCCGGTGCGGAGCACCAGGTGCCGGTGCGGCGCGCGTCCGTTAGGGTTCCCTTCGATCGCAAACGTCGGAGGGCGGACGGTGGGCAGACTCGCGGCGGCGTACCGGCAGGCGGTCGATCGGCATCGGCGGGCGGTGCGGCACTGGGAGGCGGCCCGGCGGCTGCTGGGCGCCGCGGGCCCGGCGCCCGTGGGCAGCCCCGAGCTGGTCGCGCGGCTGGCCCGCCTCGGCGGTGAGCTGGCCGCCGCGGTGCCCGGCACGGCCCGCGTCGCGACCCACCCCGTTCCGGTACGCCTCGGCGCCGCGACCACTGTCGACGGCGCGTTCCCGGTGCTCGTGCCGGTGGGCGCGGGCGCGCACCTGGCGCTCGATCAGGACGCCCGCGACCCGCGCGTCGGCGAGCTGTTGCGGGCGGTGGTGGTACGGCTGCTGACCGCCGCTCCGGCCGGCGCGATCCGGGTCGCCGGCATCGACCAGGCCGCCTTCGGTGCGGCGTTCCTGCCGCTGCGCCCGCTGCACGACGCCGGGGTGCTCGCCGCGACGGCGACCACCGAGGCGGAGACGACGGCCCTGCTCGACCTGGCCGAGCGGCACGCCCGTACCGCCCAGCGATCCGCGCCGGAGGACCGCGAACTGCTGGTGGTGGTCGCCGCGTCCGCGCCGCCGCCCCGGGAGCTGGCCCGGCTCGCCGCGCTCACCCACGCCGGCCCGGCCGCTGCGGTCTGCGTGCTGCTGGCCGGCCACCCACCGGCCGGGCCGTCCGCCGCGCCGCCGCTGGGCGCCACCACCCAGCTGCGCGTCACCGAGCGGTACACGCTCGTCGGCGACCCGCCCGGGCGCCCGTTCAGCACCGACGGCAGCGGACTGGCCGCGCCGGTGGTGCTCGACGGCGACCCGTCGCACGCCACCGTCACCGCGCTGGCCCGCCGGTACGCCGAGGCCGCCGGCCAGGACGGCGTCACGTTCACCGACCTGCTCCCGGCACAGCGCTGGGCCGGGTCCGCCGCCTCCGGGCTGCGTACCGTGCTCGGCCGGGCCGGACGCCGTCCGCTGAGCGTGGCGTTCGACGACGCCACCCCGCACTGGCTGATCGGCGGGCGGACCGGCGCCGGCAAGACGGTCCTGTTGCTCGACGTGCTCTACGGGCTGGCCGCCCGCTACTCCCCGGCCGAGCTGCGGCTGATGCTGCTCGACTTCAAGGAGGGCGTCAGCTTCACCGAGTTCGTGCCCACCGACCGTGACCCGTCCTGGCTGCCGCACGCCGACGCGGTCGGCATCGAGTCCGACCGCGAGTACGGCGTGGCGGTGCTGCGCGAGCTGCGCGCCGAGCTGGGCCGCCGCGCCGACCTGCTGAAGCGGCACGGCGTCAGCCGCCTGGCGGACCTGCCGCCCAACGCCCGGCCGCCCCGGATCGTCACCGTCGTCGACGAGTTCCACGTGCTGTTCGCCGGCAACGACGCGCTGGCCCGGCAGGCCGTCGACCTGATCGAGGAACTGGCCCGCAAGGGCCGCTCGTACGGCCTGCACCTGGTGCTGGCGAGCCAGAGCACCACCGGCGTCGAGGCGCTCTACGGCCGGGCCGAGGCGATCTTCGGGCAGTTCCCGCTGCGGATCGCGCTACCAGGCGGCGACGCCGTGCTGGACCCGCGCAACGACGCCGCACGCGGGCTCACCGTCGGCACGGCAGTGGTGAACACCGGCGCGGGCGCGCCCGGCTCGGACGCCGAGGTGCGGTTCCCCGACGCGCACGCCGCCTCGGCCGACCTCGCCGCGCTGCGCCACGAGCTGCACGCGTCCCGCCCGGCCGGGGCGCGCCCGCCTGCCGTCTTCCGGGGACACGAGACGCCCCGGCTCACCGACGACCCCGCCTGGGCGGCGCTGACCCCGGGCACCGACCCGCCGTACGCGCTCGTCGGCCGCGTGGTCGACGTCCCCGGCAGCCCGGCCGGGTTCGCGCTCGACGCCAGCCCGGGCCGGCACCTCGCGGTGGTCGGCACCTCGGCAGCCGGCGCGGACCTGCTCCGGTCGGCCACCCTGTCCCTGGCCCGCCAGCACGCCCCCGGCACCGCACGGTTCCTGTTCGCGCCGCTGGCGCCGGGCACCACGGACGCCGCCGACGACCTGGCCATGACGCTCGCCGCCGCCGGGCACCCGGTCCGGCGTCTCGACGCCGGAGCGCTGCGCGCCCAGTTCGCCGAGGCCGCGACCGGCGACGCCCCGGCGACCGGGCGCACCTACCTGGTGGTGTTCGGGATGGACGCCGCCGCGACGACGCTGGCCGCCTCCGACCCGGCGACGTTCCGCTCCGGGTACGACGACCTGCGCGCCGTGCTGCGCCAGGGCCCCGCGCGCGGGGTGCACGTGCTCGGCTGGTGGCGCGGGCTGCGCCGCCTCACCGACGACCTCGGCGGCAGCGGGCACCGCGACGACGTGACCGGCCTGGTCGCGCTGAACGTCCCCGCCGCCGACCTGGGCCTGCACCTCGGCGTGCACGACCTGGCGTACGTCCCGCGCGAGGGGCGCGCCCTGCTGGTGGACCGGCACGAGCACCGCACCGCGCTGATCGTGCCGTTCGCCACCGGGGGAGATCCATCATGAGCGGATTCGACGAGTACGCGGCGCTGCTGCGGGAGCTGTCCACCCGGCAGCGCGGCGGGGAGCGGGAGATCGCGGCCGAGGCGGAGCGCCGCCGTGGCCTCCAGTCCGCCGTCGACACGCTCGGGCAGCGGCTCGCCGCCCAGGGGCAGCACCTGGACCGGCTCGGGCAGGCGATCGGCGTGCCGATGACGTCGGTCCCGGCGGAGGTGACGGCACCGGCGATGGTGGCCGGTGGGGGAGCGCCCGGTCCCGCGCCCGGACCGGGGGACGGGGTGACCGGCGGCGCAGCCGACGCGCCGGGGCGGCCGGACGTCGGGGCGTACCCCTCGGGGGGTGTTCCGGCGCCGCGGGCCGGCGACCCGGCGTCGGAGCTGGCGGCGGCGGGGCGGCTGGCCGAGGAGGCCGACGTGTTCGGGCAGCAGGCCGACGCGCTGGCCCGCACGCCGGTGCTGCTGCCCACCTGGTCGGCGCCGGCGCGGGCGGTGGTGGTGTACGCGGGCTGTGCGCTCGTCGGTTCGCTGCTGATGCTGATCGCGATAGTGGGTTCGTCGCTGCCGGTGACCGGGCTGGACCTGGTGGCGGCGCTGTCCTGCGCGGGCGTGCCGTTGATGTCCTTCGTGGCCGGTCAGGTCGTGCTCGCCCGCTGGGGCCGCCCGGTGGTGGAGGGCGAGGCGCCGCCGGCCGGGCGGTACGTGCCGCTCGGCTTCGTGATCTGCGCGCTGGTCTCCCCGTCCTTCTTCTGCCTATACCTCCTCCTGTTCCGCCTCCTCCGCTGACCCTGCCCGCCCACCCGCGCCCTCACCCCCGCCCCGCTCCGTCGATCATGGAGTTGCGGCCCCGAGGGTGCGGCATATGTGGCCTTCGGGCGGGCGGAAAGTGCAAGATCGCGAAGGCGGTGGGGCGGGACGGGGCGGTAGGCTCGCGGGGTCGGTGAGCGGGGGGAGGGGCGTGTGAGCGCGGCGGAGATCATCGCCAGGCTGGCGGCGGCGGCACAGAAGCTGGACGAGGCCAAGGCACGCACCGCCGCTGCCGCGCAGGACGCGGCCGAGGCGCGGGCGCTGGTGGCGGGCGCGCTGGAGGGGGCGACTGCGGGGCCGCTGATCGGCGCCATCGACTCCTACCGGCAGGCGCTGGCGCAGGCCGCGCAGGGCGGGGAGCCGGCCCGGCAGCACGTGCAGGAGACCATCGCGAAGGTCCAGGCGCTGGGCAACTGAGCCCGGTCCGGCATGCCGGTTTGCGCGCTGGGCGCGACAAGAGTTACTGCCGCGTAACTTTTCATTGACGTGTGTGAAATCGGACACGCATCATCGTGTCCACGATCGATCGGATCCCACCCGTCCCCCCGGGTACGCCCGGGTGCCTCCCCCCGGAGGTGCAGCCCATGCTGCTCCGAACGATCCTGGCCGCCACCACCGCCGCCACCGTCCTGCTCGTCCCGGCCGCCGCCCAGGCCGCCACCGCCGAACCCGCCGCCCCTTCGAACACGGCCACCGTCGCCACCGCCGCGCAACGGGCCGCCGCCGCGGCCGCCGACCCGGTGATCGTGGTCGGCGGCCTCAGTGGAATCTCCATCGCGTACGAGCCGATCGCCGCCCGGCTGCGCGCCGACGGCTACCGGGTCTCGATCTTCCAGTTGCCGAACCTCGGTCTCGGCGACATCCGCGAGTCCGCCCGGGCGTTGTCGTCCTACGTGGACCGGGTGCGCGCCGGCACCGGCGCGGCCCGCGTCGACCTGGTCGGCCACTCCGAGGGCGGCCTGGTCAGCCGCTGGTACGTCAAGTACCTCGGCGGCGCCGCAACCGTCGACCAGTACGTCAGCCTGGGCAGCCCGCAGTACGGCACCTACGTCGCCAACCTGGTCGCCTTCCTGGGGCTGGGCAGTTGCGCCGGAGTGATCGCCTGCCAGCAGATGACCATCGGGTCGAGCTTCCTCGCCGACCTCAACGCCGGGGACGACACCCCCGGCCCGGTCCGGTGGGCGACGGTGCGCACCTGGCAGGACGAACTGGTCCGGCCGGTCGACAACGCCGTGCTCGCCGACGGCGCGACGAACATCCTGGTGCAGGCGTGGTGCCCGCTGCGGGTCGTCGGCCACCTCGGGCTGGTGCTGGACGGCACCACCTACACGGCGGTACGCCAGGTGCTCTCCGGCGCCGCGGTCCGGCCGAACTGCTTCGCGGTCTGAGCCACGTGCCCGGGCCCGCCGCCGCGCGGTCCCGGGCACGTCCGGCCGGGTCCGGCACGTTCAGTCCGCGTCCCGTCCCCTGATCACGTCGGCGGCCCGCCAGGCCAGCGCGGTCACCGGGGCGCTGGTCCAGCCCGCCACCATCACCGGAAGCACCGACGCGTCGGCCACCCGCAGCCCGTCCACGCCGCGTACCCGCAACCGCGGATCCACCACGTGGTCGTCGCCGGTGCCCATCGCGCAGGTGCCGATGGCGTGGTAGCCGCAGTAGCCGCGCGCCACCGCCGCCTCGACGATCTCCGCGTCGGTGGTGGTCGCCGTCCCGGGCACCGTCTCGGCCCGGATGCGCTTCGCGATCGGGCCGGTGCCGAAGAACTCCCGCATCCGGCGGAACAGGTCCACCGCCACCCGCCGGTCGTGCTCGGTGGCGAGGTAGTTCGCCACGACGGCCGGCGGCGTACGCGGGTCCGCGTCGGTGATCGTCAGGCTGCCCTCGCTGTCCGGGCGGGTCACCGTGCCCAGGCACATCACGCCCGGCTCCCGTTCCAGCTCCAGGGCCTTGCCGGGCCGCGGCGGTGCGGCCGAGAACGGCGCCATCAGCAGGTGCGCGTCCGGGCGGTCCAGATCGGGGCGGGACTTGAGGTGGGCCGCCACGTCCAGCACCGGCAGGGCGAGCGGGCCGCCCCCGGTGAGCAGCCAGCGCAGCATGGCCCGGGCCTGCCCGAGCGGGCTGCCGATGGTCATGTTGTGGCCGCCGCGTTCGGCGAGGCGGTACTGGAGCACCATCGACCGGTGCTCGCGCAGCCCGGCGCCGACCCGAGGCCGGTCGAGCAGCACCGGCACCCCTGCGGCGCGCAGCGCGTCCGCCGGGCCGATGCCGGAGACCTGCAACAGGTGCGGGGTGGCCAGGGCGCCCGCGGCGAGGATCACCTCACCGGCCGCCCGGTACGTGGTCTCCCCGCCGCCGCGCACCACCCGTACACCGGTGGCCCGGCCGCCCTCGACGAGCACCCGCAGGACGACGGCGCCGACCTCGACGGTCAGGTTGGGCCGGCGCCGCACCGGGTGCAGGAACGCGTCCGCGGCGCTGACCCGGCGTCCGGCGCGGATCGTGGCGGTCGGGTAGCCGATCCGCTCGTCGTCGTGGGCGTCCAGGTCGTCGGCGTGGCGCCAGCCCAGCTCGGCGCCGGTCGCCACCATCTCCTCGGCGAGCGGGTCGGTGCCGGTGGCGATGGACAGCCGCACCGGGCCGCCGGTGCCCCGGTGCGGCGCGGGCCCGAGCGGGTGGTCCTCCAGCCGCGGGAACACCCGGCCCATGACCGACCAGCCCCAGCCCAGCGGTTCGAGGGCGTCCCAGTCGCGGGCCGCGCCGCGGCTCCAGATCATGCCGTTCACCGACGTCGAGCCGCCGATCATCCGTCCGCGCTGCCAGATCTCCTGGCGGCCCGGCCCGGTGGTGGCCGGGTAGTGCCAGGCGGTGCGCTCGTCGTCCATCAGCCGGGAGAACGCCTTGGGCACCCGCACGTACGGGCTGCGGTCCCAGCCGCCCGCCTCCAGCAGCAGCACCCGCGTCCCCGGATCCTCGGTGAGCCGGTTGGCCAGCACGCATCCCGCCGCGCCGGCCCCCACGATCACGTAGTCGAATTGCTCCACAGGGGACCCCCACTCATGAGAATCCCTCTGACAGTAGTTGTCCGGTCACTTTCCGCGAAAGGGGCCGGTCGGCGGAGGTGCGGCGGCCGGCTCAGGCGGCCTTCGCCAGCGCCTCGAACTCGTCGTCGGTCAGCTTCACCCCGGCCGCCGCCACGTTCTCCTCCAGATGCGCCACCGACGACGTACCCGGGATCGGCAGCATCACCGGCGACCGGCGCAGCAGCCAGGCCAGCGCGAGCTGCGCCGGACTGGCGCCGTGCGCTGTCGAGATCGCGTCCAGCGGTCCGCCGGGCCGGGCCAGGTTGCCGGTGGCGATCGGGAACCACGGGATGAACGCCAGGTCGTGGCGCTCGCAGTGCTCCAGCACGTCCTCCGCGCTGCGGTCGGCCAGGTTGTAGAGGTTCTGCACGGACACGATCGGCGCGATCGCCCGGGCCGCCTCGATCTCCTCGACGCTGACCTGGGACAGCCCGATGTGCCGGATCTTGCCCTCCTGGCGCAGCAGCGCCAGCTCGCCGAGCTGGTCGGCCAGCGGCACCTTCGCGTCGATGCGGTGCAGCTGGTAGAGCGGGATGCAGTCCAGGCCCAGGTGGCGCAGGCTCAGCTCGCACTGCTGGCGCAGATACTCCGGGCGGCCCACCGGCCGCCAGTCGTCCGGGCCGGAGCGGGTCAGGCCGGCCTTCGTCGCGATGACCAGGTCGTCGGCGTACGGGTGCAGCGCCTCGCGGATCAGCAGCTCGCTGACGAACGGCCCGTACGAGTCGGCGGTGTCGATGAACGTGACGCCCAGCTCGTACGCGCGGCGCAGCACCCGTACCGCCTCGGCCGGATCCTTCGGGTCGCCCCACACGCCGGGGCCGGTGAGCTGCATCGCCCCGTAGCCGAGGCGGTCGACCGGCAGGTCGCCACCGATCCGGTAGCTGCCCGACGCCTTGGCGGGCTGGGTGCTGGTGGCCATTCGCGGTCCTCCTGTGCTCGTTCGTACCTCGCGGGGCGGTGCTGCGCCCCGACCCCTGGACATTCCCCGAATCGTGGCGGCGAAGCACTGGCAGTTGCGGCGAGCGGCCCCGGCGCACCCGGCCGCCGTGGGAGGCTGGGCGGGACGGTGGTCAGGAGGTGCGCATGGCCGCGACGCCACGGCTCGACTTCGCGCTCGACACGTACGAGTGCATCGTGCTCTACCCGGGGCCCTCGGGACGGGCCCTGCCGGACGAGACCGTGCAGCGGTTGCAGGCCGAGCACCTCCAGCACATGCGGGCGCTGCAACGGCGCGGCATCGTGCTCGTGGACGGGTCGGTCGACGGCCCGGCCCGGGAACCCGACCCGCCGATCGGTTTCGGCCTGGCCCGGACCGGTTCGGTGGACGACGTCCGCAGCGTCATGGAGGCCGACCCGGCGGTGCAGGCCGGGCTCTACCGGGTCGAGGTGCTCACCTTCCTCTGCCCGGCCGGCTCACTGGAGTTCCCGCTGGTCAAGACGGAGAGCTGAGGCGCGACGCCCGCCCCTCCGACGGCACCGATCGCTTCCGCGTACCCCAGTGCCCGCCCACGGCCGGACGGCCGGGCGCGGCGGCCTCACAGTGCCCCCGGCCGGCCCGTGACGGGGAGCGGTACGATTTCTCACCGCGCGGTCGCTGATGCCCGCCACACGACGTTCCGGTGCGGTACGCCTACCGCCCGCCCACGCGGTTGACGCGCGTCGTTGGACAAATGTTCCGCAGTCCGCAAGGGGTCGGCCGGGAGGCCGATCCGGAGGAGAGACTAGCCTGATGGGCGTGACACGCCGCGCGAAGATCGTCTGCACTCTCGGCCCCGCAACCGCGTCCCCGGAGCGTATCCGCGGCCTCGTAGAGGCGGGCATGAACGTGGCGAGGCTCAACTTCAGCCACGGCAGTCACGCCGACCACGAATCGGTCTACCGGCTGGTCCGCGAGGCGGCCGAGGCGGCCGGCCGGCCGGTCGCCGTGCTCGCCGACCTCCAGGGCCCCAAGATCCGCCTCGGCCGGTTCGCCGACGGCCCGCACGAGTGGCGCACCGGCGACTCGGTGGTGATCACCGGCGACGAGGTGGAGGGCACCAAGGAGCGGGTCTCCTGCACCTACCGCAAGCTGCCGCAGGAGGTGAAGCCGGGCGACCGGCTGCTGATCGACGACGGCCGGGTCGCCGTCGAGGTCAGCGACGTCACCGGCAACGACATCCGGTGCCTGGTCACCGAGGGTGGCCCGGTCTCCAACAACAAGGGCGTCTCGCTGCCGAACGTCGCGGTGAGCGTCCCGGCCCTGTCCGACAAGGACGCCGAGGACCTGCGCTTCGCCCTCGGCCTCGGCGTCGACCTGGTCGCGCTCTCCTTCGTCCGCTCGCCGGAGGACATCAAGCTCGTCCACTCGATCATGGACGAGGAGGGCGTGCGCCGCCCGGTCCTGGCCAAGGTCGAGAAGCCGGAGGCGGTCGACCACCTCGAGGCGATCGTGCTCTCCTTCGACGGGGTCATGGTCGCCCGCGGCGACCTCGGCGTCGAACTGCCGCTGGACCAGGTGCCGCTGGTGCAGAAGCGCGCCGTGCAGCTCTGCCGGGAGAACGCCAAGCCGGTCATCGTGGCCACCCAGATGCTCGACTCGATGATCGAGAACTCCCGCCCGACCCGCGCCGAGGCCTCCGACGTGGCGAACGCGGTGCTCGACGGCGCGGACGCGGTGATGCTCTCCGGCGAGACCAGCGTCGGCAAGTACCCGGTGCTCACCGTCAGCACCATGGCGAAGATCATCACCACCACCGAGGCCGGCTCGATCGCCGTCCCCCGGTTGCAGCACGATCCGCGTACGCACGGCGGCGCGCTCACCGTCGCCGCCTCGTCGATCGCCCGGGCCATCGGCGCCAAGGCCATGGTCGCGTTCTCGCAGACCGGTGACACCGTCAAGCGGCTGGCCCGGCTGCACTGCGACCTGCCGCTGCTGGCGTTCACGCCGGTGCCGGAGGTGCGCAACCAGCTCGCGCTCTCCTGGGGCGTCGAGACGTTCCTGATGCCGTTCGTCCAGCACACCGACGACATGTTCCGCCAGGTCGACCAGGCGCTGCTCGGCCTCAACCGGGCCAACCCGGGCGACTACGTGGTGATCGTGGCGGGCAGCCCGCCCGGCACCCCCGGCTCCACCAACACGCTGCGCGTGCACCAGCTCGGTTCGCTGGTCGACGCGGCTTCGGCGCGAGCTCTTCAATGAGTGGTGTGGCCACCGGGCAGGCGGCGGTCGACCAGCTGCTGGAGGTGCTCGACCTCGCCCGTACCGGAGAGATGACCTTCCGGGGGATGAGCCCGCCGGTGGGCCCGCAGCGGGTCTACGGCGGGCAGGTCGCCGGCCAGGCCCTGGTCGCGGCCGGCCGCACCGTCGACGCGGAGCGGGCCGTGCACTCCCTGCACGGCTACTTCGTGCGCCCCGGCGACCCGGCCGAGCCGATCGAGTACCAGGTGGAGAACGTCCGTGACGGCCGCTCCTTCTCGGTACGCCGCTCGGTGGCGTTGCAGCACGACAAGCCGATCTTCTTCATGTCGGCGTCGTTCCAGCGCCAGGAGGAGGGGCTGGACCACCATGCCCCGCTCCCGCCGGACGTACCCGGCCCGGACGACGTGCCGACCATGGCCGACCGGCTGTCCCGCTACCCGGAGCGCCTGGGTATCTGGGGGATGATCCCGCGCCCGATCGACGTGCGCTACGTCGGCGAGCCCGGCTGGGTCCGCCCCGGCGACCGCCCGGCCGAACCGCACCAGCGGGTGTGGATGCGCCTGGACGGCAAGCTGCCGGACGATCCGCTGCTGCACGCGTGCGCCCTCACGTACGCCTCCGACCTGACGCTGCTGGACTCGGTGCTGTCGGTGCACGGCGAGGTGTGGGGCCCGGGCGGTGTGGTCGGCGCGAGCCTCGACCACGCGCTGTGGTTCCACAGGTCGTTCCGCGCCGACGAGTGGTTCCTGTACGACTGCTGGAGCCCGTCGGCGTCGGGCGCCCGCGGCCTGGCCACGGGCCGGATGTTCACCACCGACGGCCGGCACATCGCCAGCGCCGTCCAGGAGGGGCTGCTGCGCCGGGTCGGCGACTGACCGTCCGGCCGGTGATCGTCCGGGCGCGGGTCGGGCGGCAGGTCCGCACCGCAGCGGACTAACCTGGCCGTATGCGTCTCTCCGCCCGGGTCGACTATGCCCTCCGCGCGACCGCTGAGCTGGCCTCGGTCGCGGACGGGGGAAGCACCGGACGGAGCCGCCCGGTGACCGCCGAGCAGATCGCCCGCGCGCAGGACATCCCGCCGAAGTTCCTCGAGAGCATCCTGCTGCAACTGCGCCGGGGCGGCATCGTGCATGCCCAGCGTGGCCCCGAGGGCGGCTACTGGCTGGCCCGGCCCGCCGGGGAGATCTCCCTGGCCGAGGTGATCCGCGTCATCGACGGTCCACTCGCGCACGTGCGCGGGCAGCGCCCGGAACAGCTCGGCTACCAGGGCGCGGCGCGCGCGTTGCAGGACGTCTGGATCGCGCTGCGGGCCAGCGAACGGGAGATCCTGGAGCTGGTCACCATCGGCGACGTGGCCGCCGGCGCGCTGCCCGGTCGGGTCAACGAACTGGCCGCCGACCCGCGCGCCTGGAGCTGACCACACCGTCCGGCGTCTCCTATCAACCGGATGGGGGACTTGACCCGGGGCGCCCTCGTGCCGCATTGTCGACCAAGTCGATAGGAGATACCGAAAAGTCAGGGGGCGCTCGTGCGCAAGCTGCTGGTCCTCGCCCTCGTCGGGCTCGCCGCGCAACTCGTCGACGGCGCGCTGGGCATGGCGTACGGGCTGACCTCCTCCACGCTTCTCCTGTTCGCCGGCGTGGCGCCGGCCGCGGCGTCCGCCTCGGTGCACCTGGCCGAGATCGGGACCACGCTCGCCGCAGGCGTCTCGCACTGGCGTTTCGGCAACGTCGACTGGAAGGTGGTCGGCCGCATCGCGCTCCCCGGCGCGATCGGCGCGTTCGCCGGGGCGACGTTCCTCAGCTCCATCTCCACCGAGGCGGCGGCGCCGTGGATGGCCGCCATCCTGTTCACGCTCGGCGCGTACCTGCTGGTGCGGTTCTCTCGGCCGTTGCGCGCCAACCGCGCCGCCGGCCGGCTCCGTAGCCGCTTCCTCGCCCCGCTCGGCCTGGTCGCCGGCTTCGTCGACGCCACCGGCGGCGGTGGCTGGGGCCCGGTCGCCACCCCCGCCCTGCTCGTCTCCGGCCGGATGGAACCCCGCAAGGTCATCGGCTCGGTGGACACCTCCGAGTTCGTGGTGGCCGGCGCGGCCAGCATCGGCTTCCTCATCGGCCTGGGCTCCGAGGGCTTCCTGCTGCCCACAGTGGCCGCCCTTCTGGTCGGCGGCCTGATCGCCGCGCCGATCGCGGCCTGGCTGGTCCGCATCGTCCCCGCCCAGCTGCTCGGCGCCGTGATCGGCGGCGTGATCGTGCTGACGAACGCCCGCACGCTGCTGAGCGCCGGCGGCGTGGGCGGCTCGGTGCCGGTCGTGGTGTACGTGCTGCTCGGCGCCGCCTGGCTGGTCGCCGTCGGGCTGGCGGTGCGCGCCCTGCGCCGTACCCGCCGGGCCCGCGCCACCGTCGAGGCGGCCCTCGCCGACGGCCCTGCTCCGGCGGGAGAGGCCGCCGCGGCGGCGCCGGCGGAGTCGGGGGGGCCGGCGGAGTCGGGGGTGCCGGGGGAGCCGGGGGAGTTCGCCAAGCCGGGTGAGTCCGCCGAGCCGGCGGAGCCTGCGGCGTCGGGGGAGTCCGCCGAGCCGTCGGAGTCGCGGAAGCTCGCCGCCGCCGTCGAAGGCTGAGCCCTCAGCTCTCCCCGGGGCACGCCCCCGCAACCGCCAGGGGCGTTCCTCGGCGTGTCGCCCCTTGGACGACACAAGCATTCCAACCGATATGCCTCTCGGTCATAAATATTACCGAGAGGCATATCGGTTGTCCCTTCTCCCCGCCCGCCGCCCCTCTGCCGTGTCGCCGCCCGCGACTGTGCCGTCGATCCGGCCGTGCCCGTCGTCCGGCCGTGCCCGTCGTCCGGCCGTGCCCGTCGTCCGGCCGTGCCCGCCGTCGGGCCGTGCCCGCCGTCGGGCCGTGCCCGCCGTCGATGTGCCGCCGACCCCGCCGGCGCCGAAGTGGCGCCGGACCCGCCGTGACGCCGGCCCGCCCCCGCCGTGCCGTCGACGTGCCGATCGCTGACCGCCGCCGCGCCGGCCGCCACTGCGCCGGGACGGGGGTGGAAGGTGCGTGCGAGGTGCGCGGTGAGCCCGGCGCTTGTGGGCGTGTCCAGCGGTGACCTAGGCTGACGGAGCGCGGAGCCGAATCATAGACGTCGATGTGTTGACGTCGCTCGTCGCGTCAGGCACGAATTCGCCGGTCCGGGCAGGCCGGCGCTCGCCCCGTGCCTGACCTCCGCGAAAGGCATTCCCCGTGCACCTCATCACCCCACGCCGCCGGATCGCGCTGCTCGCCGCGGCTTCGGCGGTCACCCTGTCGGCCGGCGCGCTCACCACGATGACCGCCGCGGCGGCGGCCGCCGCCTGCCGGGTCGACTACCGGATCACCAACCAGTGGAGCGGCGGCTTCGGTGCCGACGTGACAGTGACGAACCTCGGCGACCCGGTCAACGGCTGGATCCTCGGCTGGAGCTTCGCCGCCGGCCAGCAGGTCGTCCAGGCGTGGAACGCGACGGTCAGCCAGTCCGGCGCGCAGGTGAGCGCCCGCGACGCCGGCTACAACGCGGCCATCGGCACCGGCGGCACCGCGAACTTCGGCTTCAACGGCTCGTGGAACAACGCGTCGAACCCGGTCCCGGCCGCGTTCACGCTCAACGGCACCGCCTGCACCGGCGCGCCGTCCACCAGCGCGCCCCCGTCGACGCCACCACCGAGCACGCCCCCGCCCACCACACCGCCACCGACCACCACACCGCCGCCGACGACCCCGCCGGCCGGGGCGAAGCAGATGGAGGATCTCGACCGAGGGCTGATCAGCGTCCGCTCCGGCAGCGGGAACCTGGTCTCCTGGCGGCTGCTCGGCACCGAGACCACCGGGGTTTCGTTCAACCTGTACCGGGGCGGCACCAAGGTCAACGGCAGTCCGATCACCGGCGCCACCACGTACCTGGACAGCGGCGCGGCGGCCGGATCGGCGTACACCGTGCGGGCCGTGGTGAACGGCGCCGAGCAGGCGACGTCCGCCCCGGCGCTCCAGTTCGCGAACGGTTACCTGGACGTGCCGATCCAGCCGCCGCCCGGCGGCACCACCCCGTCCGGGGAGGGCTACACCTACGCGGCGAACGACGCGAGCGTCGGTGACCTCGACGGCGACGGCCGCTACGAGTTCGTGCTCAAGTGGGACCCGTCGAACGCCAAGGACAACTCGCAGTCCGGCTACACCGGCAACGTCTACGTCGACGCGTACACGCTCACCGGCACCCGGCTGTGGCGCGTCGACCTCGGCCGCAACATCCGCGCCGGCGCCCACTACACCCAGTTCCAGGTGTACGACTACGACGGCGACGGGGACGCCGAGGTGGCCATGAAGACCGCCGACGGCACCCGCTCCGGTACCGGCCAGGTGATCGGCAACGGCTCGGCCGACCATCGCAACTCCAGCGGCTACGTACTCGCCGGCCCGGAGTACCTGACCATGTTCGACGGCCGCACCGGCGCCGCGCTCTCCACTGTCGACTACGACCCGCCGCGCGGCACCGTCTCCTCCTGGGGCGACTCGTACGGCAACCGGGTCGACCGGTTCCTCGCCGGCACCGCGTACCTGGACGGGCAGCGCCCCTCGCTGATCATGGCGCGCGGCTACTACACCCGGGCCGTCGTCGCGGCGTGGGACTTCCGCGACGGCACGCTGCGCAAGCGCTGGACGTTCGACTCGAACGCCTCCGGCAACGGTGCCGCCGCCGGCCAGGGCAACCACCAGCTCTCGGTGGCCGACGTGGACAACGACGGCCGCCAGGAGATTGTGTACGGCGCCGCCACGATCGACGACAACGGCCGGCTGCTGTACTCCACCGGCAACGGCCACGGCGACGCGCTGCACGTCGGCGACCTCGACCCGTCCCGCTCCGGCCTGGAGGTGTTCAAGGTCGACGAGGACGGCAGCAAGCCCAGCTCCTGGATGGCCGACGCGCGCACCGGGCAGATCATCTGGCAGACCGCGCCGAGCGGCGACAACGGCCGCGGCGTCTCCGGCGACGTCTGGGCGGGCAGCCCGGGTGCCGAGTCCTGGTCGTCGGCCGTCGACGGGCTGCTCAACACCCGGGGCCAGAACGTCGGGCGCAAGCCGTCGTCGGCGAACTTCCTGATCTGGTGGGATGGCGACCCGGTCCGGGAACTGCTCGACGCCACGAAGATCGACAAGTACGGCACCGGCGGCGAGACCCGGCTGCTCACCGGCAGCGGCGTCGCCTCGAACAACGGCACCAAGTCCACCCCGGCGCTCTCGGCGGACCTGCTCGGCGACTGGCGGGAGGAGGTCGTCTGGCGCACCTCCGACAGCACCGCGCTCCGGATCTACAGCACGCCGGTGACCACCGGCCTGCGCCTGCCGACGCTGATGCACGACCCGCAGTACCGGGTGGCGGTGGCCTGGCAGAACACCGCCTACAACCAGCCGCCGCACCCGGGCTTCCACCTGGGCGACGGCATGAGCACCCCGCCCGCGCCGAACATCTACCTGCGCTGAAACGGCAGGCACCGGGTCGCCGGCCGCGGAATCCGCTCCGCCGGCGACCCGGTGCACCACACCGCAGCATTCCCGACCCGTCCCGACCGGGAATGCCGTACCACCACCGGGGACAAAGTTATGCGTCCTGCGCGACGCTGCGGTGACGTGGCTATGAAGAGCGTGTTTCAGCCCTCCCGGCGCAGCCCGCCCGCCACCTTCTCGGCGATCAGCTCGAACGAGCGGACCCGGTCCGCCACGTCGTACACCATCGTGGTGAGCATCAGCTCGTCCGCGCCGGTGCGCTCCAGCAGCTCACCGAGCTGCCGGGCCACCGTCTCCGGTGAGCCGGTCGCCTGGCCGTCGCGGCGCTGGGCGACGAACTCCCGCTCGAACTCCGAGTACGGGTACGCCGCCGCCTCCTCCGGCGTGACCAGCGGCTCCGGCCGCCCCGACCGCAGCTTCAGGAACGACAGCCCGGCCGGCCCGGCCAGCCACTCGGCCCGCTCGTCGGTCTCCGCGCAGACCGCGTTGACGGCCACCATCGCGTACGGCCGGTCCAGCCACTGCGACGGCCGGAAGTTCTGCCGGTAGAGCTGCAACGCCGGGATCGTGTTCTGCGAGCTGAAGTGGTGCGCGAACGAGAACGGCAGCCCGAGCAGACCTGCGAGCTGCGCGCTGAACCCGCTCGACCCGAGCAGCCACACCTGCGGCGACTGGCCGCGGCCCGGCGTCGCGGTGATCGGGCCCGGCTCGGCTCCGGAGAAGTAGTTCATCAGGTCGGCCAGCTCACGCGGGAAGTGCTCCGCGGACAGGCCCTCCATGGTGCGGCGCAACGCCAGCGCGGTCACCTGGTCGGTGCCCGGCGCCCGGCCGATGCCCAGGTCGATCCGGCCCGGGTGCAGCGCCTCCAGGGTGCCGAACTGCTCGGCCACCACCAGCGGCGCGTGGTTGGGCAGCATCACCCCGCCCGAACCGAGCCGGATCGTGCTGGTGTTCGCCGCCAGGTGCGCGAGCAGCACCGCCGGCGCCGAACTCGCGATCGCGGGCATGTTGTGGTGCTCGGCCACCCAGAACCGGCGGTAGCCCAGCTCCTCGGTGCGGCGGGCCAGCTCCGTGGTGTACCGCAGCGCCTCACCGGCACTGCCGGTCGCCGCCACCGGGGCAAGATCAAGAACAGACATGGGTACGTCGATCACAGCGTGGTGCAACAGGCCACGTGCCGGAATTGTTCCGCCGGGTGCGCTACCCCATACCCCGGGCCTGCTCGAAGATCAGGCTGGTCTGGGTGTGCTGCACCACCGGATCGACTGCGAGATGGTCGAGGACGAAGTCCCGCAGCGCGTCACCGGAGGCGGCCCGCACGTGCAGCACGTAGTCCTCCGCCCCCGCCACGTGGAACACCGACACCACCCCCGGCAGCCGCACCGACCGGGCCCGGAACGCGTCCACGGCGGCCCGCTCGTGCGCCGTCAACCGCACCGACACCAGCGCCTGCAACGGCAGACCCACCGCCGCCGGGTCCACCTCGGCGTGGAACCCGCGGATCGCCCCGCACTCCCGCAGCGCCCGGGTACGCGTCAGGCACGTCGACGGCGCCACCCCCACCCGCTCGGCCAGTGCGTTGTTCGGCAGCCGGCCGTCCACGGCCAGCTCGGTGAGGATCGCGCGGTCAACGTCGTCCAGGCCGGCGAACGGCCGTACATCATTCGGTGCGGCAGGCATGTGACCATCCTTCACCGAATCAGCGTCGGGCGAAAGCGTGATCGCCAGAATCTTGTTCGCTGCTATTGCCTCTGGCCGTTGTCATGTTCGACAGTTCCGGCATGACTTCCGTGGACACCGCAGCCGTACACGCCGGGCGCGCCGACCTCGCCGGGCTCGGCGTCCACGTCCCGCCGATCGACCTGTCCACCACCAACCCGCTGCCCTCGGTCGCCGGCGGCGGTGACGACTACGAGACGCTCGCCACCGGCGGCACCCTCCCGGCCGGCGGCAGCGCCGTCTACCAGCGCCTCTGGAACCCCACAGTGGCCCGGTTCGAGACCGCGCTCGCCCAGCTCGAAGGCACCGCCGAAGCCGTCGCCTTCGCCAGCGGAATGGCCGCGCTCACCGCCACCCTGCTCGCCGCCACCCGCGACGGCAAGCGGCACGTCGTCGCCGTCCGTCCCCTCTACGGCGGCACCGACCACGTCCTCGCCACCGGCCTGCTCGGCACGGAGGTCACCTGGGCCACCACCGCCGACGTGGCCGGCGCGATCCGCCCCGACACCGCGCTGGTCGTGGTCGAGACGCCGGCGAACCCCAGCCTCGACCTGGTGGACATCGCCGCGCTCGCCGACGCCGCCGGTGACGTCCCGCTGCTCGTCGACAACACCGTCGCCACCCCGGTGCTCCAGCAGCCCGCCCGCCACGGCGCCGCGCTCGTGCTGCACAGCGCCACCAAGAGCATCGGCGGCCACGGCGACGTCCTCGCCGGCGTCGTCGCCTGCGGACCCGAGTGGGCCGCCCGGCTGCGCCAGGTCCGCGCGGTCACCGGCGCCATCCTGCACCCGCTCGGCGCGTACCTGCTGCACCGCGGCATCCAGACCCTCCCGCTGCGCGTCCGCGCCCAGCAGGCCGGCGCGGAGAAGCTCGCTGCCTGGCTCGCCGGGCACCCCGCCGTCGAGCGCGTCCACCACCCGTCGCTGCACGACCCGGCCGGGCTGGTCGGCCGCCAGATGTCCGGCACCGGCAGCCTGCTCGCCTTCGAGGTACGCGGCGGCGCGCCCGCCGCGGCCGAGGTCGCCGGCGCCTGCGAACTGATCACGCACGCCGTGTCGCTCGGCGGTGTCGACACGCTGATCCAGCACCCGGCCTCGCTCACCCACCGGCCGGTCGAGGGCGACGCCAAGCCCTGCGGCGGGCTGCTGCGCGTCTCGGTCGGCCTGGAGGACCCGGAGGATCTGCGGGCGGACCTCGCTCGGGCACTGTCGCGGATCTGACGCCGCCCGGCCGCTGTCCCGCGCGCCGTCGCCAGGTCACGACTTCGGGCCCACGTGCCGGTCGAGGGCGGCGACCGCCTCCCGGCGGGCCACCGACAGGGAGTTGCGGCGGTTCATCCGCCAGGCGATGCCGAGCCGGTCGAGCGCCTGCTGACAGAGGCCCATGATGTCCGCGGACTCGTTGGCGAACATGTAGCGCGGATAGACGTAACGCTTGCCGCGCACGACCACCCGATTGGCGAAACGGCAGCCGTCGGAGTGGAACAGGCCGCGCAGGAAGTCGCCCGCCTGGGCCTCGACGATGGGTCGCTGCCAGTCGGCCAGGACGATCGGGCGCTCGTGCTTCTTGCCGGGCCCGTGCTGCGGTAGTAGGCACGGCCAGTGCTTCCCGTAACTCTGCACGCTGACGCAGCCCGGTTTCTGGACCCGCTGCACCTTCTCGGCCAGCACCGCCCGCATGGCGTCGTCGCACGCCTCGATCAGGCCCGGCCAGCAGTCGCTGCAGGCGATCCGGAGCACCGGCACCCGGGCCTTGGTCACGAGGTGCCCGTCGCCGAGGTAGAGGCCGAGGAGATAGGCGTAGGCCGCGGGGTCTGTCGGCACGCGCATGTCGTCACGACAGCGGAAGCACCGCAGTGCGGTGCCCTGCTGCTTCGGCGTCGGCCGATCCTTGCACCAGTGGCGGACCGTCGGATAGGAGAGCCCCACGGCCCGCGCCGCCTCAGCGACGGTCGCGCCGTCGAGGTAGAGACGTCGCGCCCGGGCGCGCAATTCGGGTGGATGCACAGCCCCATGTTCGAACGCCTGTATGACATTCTGGTGCCCTCGGTGGGATTCGAACCCACACTGTATGGAGTTTGAATCCATTGCCTGCTGCCAGTTGGGCTACGAGGGCGTTCCGTGATTCGGCCTCGACAGCTTACCCGCTAGGCTGAGGGCGGCGACACCCGGCAGGGCGGGTGTCGGGCTCGAACCGGTGGGAGTGGCTCGTGGGCGAGATGCAGGCGGACACCGAGCGCAAGCGCGTTCTGATCGCCGAGGACGAGGCGCTCATCCGGCTGGACCTGGCCGAGATGCTTGTCGAAGAGGGCTACGACGTGGTCGGCGAGGCCGGTGACGGCGAGACCGCCGTCAAGCTCGCCGAGGAGCTCAAGCCGGATCTGGTCATCCTCGACATCAAGATGCCGATCATGGATGGGCTGGCCGCCGCCGAGCGGATCGCCGGCGCGCGCATCGCCCCGGTGATCATTCTGACCGCGTTCAGCCAGCGTGACCTGGTGGAGCGGGCGCGGGCGGCCGGCGCGATGGCGTACCTGGTCAAGCCGTTCCAGAAGAGCGACCTGGTGCCGGCGGTGGAGATCGCGCTGTCCCGCTACTCCGAGATCGCCGCGCTGGAGTCGGAGGTCGCCGGTCTCACCGACCGGCTGGAGATCCGCAAGACCGTCGAGCGCGCCAAGGGTGCGCTGATGACGACGTACGGGATGACCGAGCCGCAGGCGTTCAAGTGGATCCAGCGCACCGCGATGGACCACCGGATGACCATGAAGGAGGTCGCCGAGCGGATCCTCGCCGAGACCGCCGGCGGCGAGGTGGAGCAGCCCACGCCCTGACCTGCCCGGGATGCATCCGATCGATAGGATCGGATGCATGTCTTCCGCGCGTGTCCGGCCGGCCCTAGTCGCCGCTGCCGCCGCGCTGCTCCTGGCGGCCTGTCACGCCACGCCGCGACCGCTGCCCGAGCCCGCGCCGGTGCGCCCGCAGTGGCAGCCCGTCGAGCTGGCCGTTCCCGCCGGCGCCACCGGACGCCCGGTGCTGCGCGACGCCGCGCGGTGCGCCGGCCGGTGGTACGTGGTGGGCGGGCTGGTCGATCCGGCGGGGGAGACCCGCCCGGCGGCGTGGTCCTCATCGGACGGCGTGACCTGGTCGCCGATCCCGGTGCGCGCGCAGACGTTCTACGGCCGTCAGCACGTGCTCTACGCGGTGGCGTGCCGCGACGACGGGATGGCCGCGCTCGGCGCGAAGACCGGTGGCGTGCACGGCAATCCGCGTACCGGAACGTGGGTGTGGGGTCCGGGTGGGCCGTTGCGGGAGGTGCCGGCGGCGTTCGAGCTGTTCGGCGGCCCGCGTGCGGTGAGCGCGTCGCGGCTGGCGGCCGGGCCGGGCGGCTGGCTGGTGGCGGGGGCGCGCGCGGACGGCGCGGCGGTGTGGTCGTCGCCGGACGCCGAGGGGTTCGTCCTGCACGAGGGCGTCGCGGAGCTGGCCGGCGACGGCCGGGGCCGGACGGCGGCGTACGACGTGACGGCGGTGGGGTCGGGCTGGCTGGTGGTGGGGTCGTTGCTGCCGCCCGGCGGGACGGCCCGGACGCCGCTCGCGTGGTTCTCGGCCGACGGCCGGGTGTGGCGGCGGATGGTCCTGCCGGTGCCTTCGGGCGCCGCCGGGTCGGCCGAGCGGGTGGTGTCGCCCGACGGCGGCCCGGTGGCAGTCGGTCCGGTGGGTGACCGCTTCGGGGTGTGGCGCGGGTGCGACGGGTGCGGCTCGCCGTCCGCCGGTCCGGCGGATGCGGCGCAGGGGTGGCGGCGGGTCGGCGGGTTCGGCTCGGCGGGTCCCGGGGTGTCGTCGGTGGACGCGCTCGCGGCGTCCGGTGGGCGGCTCGTCGCGGTGACCGGGGACGGGGGTCAGCGACGGCTCTGGATGTCGCGTGACGGCGGCGCGTCGTGGCTTCCGGTGATCACGCCGGTGCCGGTGCCGGACGGGGGCGACGCGGCGCTGGCGGTGGCGGTCCGCGACGACCGGCTGCTCGTGGTCGCCGATGACGGGAAAACGTCCCGTGCCTGGTGGGGGGCGTTGCCAACCGTCGATCGGTAGCGGGTGGGGAGGGCATGGCTCGTTACCGAGGAATAGTCGGCGAAAGCCTTTGCCTGCCTTCGGTTCTTACGCCGATGGGCTTGAATCCGCCACGGCGTGTAACGGTTCGGTCAACCCCGCTTTCCAGGTCTTACGCCACCGCTCACGGTGGGATAACGTCCCGCCCCAGACCGGCGACGACGGTCTTGGTTCGTCCACCCCGCAAGGGCCAATCAGCGGCGGGTGGTTCGGATCATGGACGGAGGAGGGTTCGGGCCTTGAGGCAGAAGCTCGCACGCGTGATCGGCGGGGTCGCCATGCTGGCGCTCGTCGCCGGTGGTACCGCTTGTTCCAGCGGCAGCGACGATGAGGCGTCCGGGGGCAGCGCCTGCGGGAGCAAGATCGCTTTCTTCGGCGCGCTGACCGGTAGCTCGGCCGCGCTGGGCATCAACGAGAAGAACGGCGTCAAGCTGGCCGTCGACAAGTACAACAAGGAGAACGCCGACTGCAAGGTGGAGCTCGCCGAGCTCGACTCGCAGGGCAGCCCGGACCAGGCGCCGGGTCTGGCCCAGAAGGCGATCGACGACACCAAGATCCTGGGTGTCGTGGGTCCGGCCTACTCGGGCGAGTCCGAGGCCGCCGGCCCGCTGTTCAACGAGGCCGGCCTGGTCACCATCACCCCCTCCGCGACCCGTCCCAGCCTCGCCGAGCAGGGTTGGAAGACCTTCTTCCGCGCGGTCGGCAACGACCTGAGCCAGGGCCCCGCCGCCGGTAACTACATCAAGAACGTGATGAAGGCCGACCGGGTCTACGTCATCGACGACCAGTCCGCGTACGGCGCCGGCCTGGCCGACGAGGTCAAGAAGGTTCTCGGCGCCTCGGTCGTGGGCAGCGACAAGGTCCAGGGCGAGGGCAAGCAGACCGAGTTCTCCGGTGTGGTCACCAAGGTCAAGGCCGCCAACGTCAAGGCGGTCTTCTACGGCGGCTACTACCAGGAGGCCGGCCTGATCCGTAAGCAGCTCACCGCTGCCGGGGTCACCGCTCCGCTGGTCGCCGGTGACGGCGTGAACGACGGCGCGTACATCACCTCCGCCGGTGCGGCCGCTGCCGAGGGCACCATCCTCACCTGCCCCTGCGCTCCGTCCACCGAGGCCCGCGGCACCTTCGCCGCCGACTTCAAGGCGCTCAACGGCACCGACCCGGGCACCTACAGCGACACCGCCTACGACGCGGCGAACATCCTGCTGGCGGGCATCAAGGCCGGCAAGAGCACCCGTGCCGACCTGCTGGAGTTCGTGAAGGGCTACAGCGGCGAGGGCGTTGCCGCCAGCTACAAGTTCGTCGAGGGCGGCGAGCTCGACCCGGCGCAGGTCAAGGTCTGGGCGTTCAAGGTGCAGGGCGGCAAGGTCGTCCCGGACCAGGAGATCCCCAAGTCCTGATCGTTCGATCGCTGGACTGGCGATTGAGTAGTGATCGCGGGTGCGGCCGGGAGCTGGCTCCCGGCCGCACCCTCTTTTTCTCTTGAGCGACGGAGCGTCCCTCCCTTGGACTTCGACGGATTGTTCTCCAACTTCGGGGAACTCACCACGACCGGCTTGACGCAGGGCGCCATCTACGCCCTGGTCGCGCTCGGCTACACGCTCGTGTACGGCGTGCTCAGACTCATCAACTTCGCCCACTCCGAGGTCTTCATCGCCGGCGCGTTCGCCGCGATCTGGACCTGGAACGGCTTCGGACTCGACCAGAACTCGCAGGTCAGCGGCATCGGCTCGATCCTGTTCTACCTGCTGGTGGCGATGATCGTGGCGGCGATCGCCTCGGCGGGCACCGCGACGGTGATCGAACGGGTCGCGTACCGGCCGCTGCGCAAGCGCAACGCGCCGCCGCTGGCGTTCCTCATCACCGCCATCGGTGCCTCGATCGCCATCTCGGAGGCGTTCGGCGTCTACACCCGGCGGCGGCCGGAGGGTGCGCCGATCCTGGTCAGCTCGGAGCCGCTGTTCCACATCGCCGGGGTGCCGATCGACGCGGTGCAGCTGCTCACGATCGGTTCCGCGCTGGTGATGATGTTCGCGCTGGACCAGTTCATCAACCGCAGCCGTACCGGCCGCGGCATCCGGGCGGTGGCCCAGGACGCCAACACGGCGGCGCTGATGGGCGTCAACAAGGACCGCATCATCCTGATGGTCTTCATCGCCGGTGGCACCATGGCCGGCGTCGCGGGCCTGCTGTACGACGTGCGGATCCAGACGCTCACCTACAGCGTCGGCTTCCTGCTGGGCCTCAAGGCGTTCACCGCGGCGGTGCTCGGCGGTATCGGCAACCTGCGCGGCGCGCTCGTCGGCGGGTTGCTGCTCGGCGTCGTGGAGAACTACGCCGCGGGCCTGTTCGGCAGTCAGTGGAAGGACTTCGCCGCGTTCGCGGTGCTGGTCGTGCTGCTGATGTTCCGGCCGACCGGTCTGCTCGGCGAATCACTGGGGAGGGCACGCGCATGACGACCACCATCGACCCGCCGGAGCGGCGGGAGACGGCGGCGGACAAGCTGCGGCAGGGCCGGCACGCGATCTCGGAGCGCTGGCACCACGCGCCGCGCTGGGTGCGCTGGGTGCTGCTGGTCGCGGTCATCGCGTTCTTCTACGCGCTGCCGAACAAGGAGTTCTACCAGTACCTCGGGCCGATCCCGACCCCGGGAGCGAACTTCACCCAGGTGATGTTCACGGTCTCGATCTACGTGCTGCTGGCGGTCGGGCTCAACATCGTGGTCGGCTTCGCCGGCCTGCTCGACCTCGGCTACTTCGGCTTCTTCGCCGTCGGCGCGTACACGGTAGCGGTGCTGACCTCGCCGAGCAGCGACCTCAAGACGCTGTGGCCGTGGCTGGCGGTGGTGCCGATCGCGATCGGCCTGACCATGGTCTCCGGCGTCATGCTTGGCACGCCGACGCTGCGCCTGCGCGGCGACTACCTGGCGCTCGTGACGCTCGGCTTCGCCGAGATGATCCGGATCGCAGCGGTCAGCTCCGAGTTCCTCAAGGGACAGCGCGGCTTCAACCAGATCCCGCACCCGCCCGGCGAGTACGCCGACGGCCGGCCGTGGTTCGGCGTGCTCGACGCCCGCCCGTACTACTGGCTGGTGCTCACGCTGATCATCCTGGTGGTGATCGGGGTGCGGAACCTGACCCACAGCCGGGTCGGCCGGGCCTGGATCTCGATCCGCGAGGACGAGGACGCCGCCCAGCTGATGGGTGTGCCGACGTTCAAGTTCAAGCTGTGGGCGTTCGCCTCCGGCGCGGCCATCGCCGGCCTGGCCGGTGCGCTGTTCGCCGGCAAGCAGAACTTCGTCAACTCGCAGAACTTCGAGCTGCTCAACTCGATCATCATCCTGGCCGCCGTCATCTTCGGCGGCTCGGGCAACATCGTCGGCGCGATCGTCGGCGGTGGCCTGGTGGCGTACATGATCGAGCGGTTCCGTGGCATCGAGCTGTTCGGCGTGGAGCTGTACGAGTACCGGTTCCTCTTCTTCGGTCTGGTGCTCGTGGTGATGATGATCTTCCGCCCGCAGGGCCTGATCCCGAACCGGCGACGAGCGGCGGAGTTCAAGGACCGCCGCAAGGAGGTGATCGTCGGTGAGTGACACCGAGCAGACCCCGGCCGTTCCGGCCCAGGCGGCGGCCCCCGCCGTCGAGACGGTCGACAAGCGGGAGCCGTTGCTGGAGGTCGACCACGTCACGCTGCGCTTCGGCGGTGTGGTGGCCCTCAACGACGTGGACTTCACCCTCTACAAGGGTGAGATCCTCGGCCTCATCGGCCCGAACGGCGCCGGCAAGACCACCTGCTTCAACGCGATGACCGGCATCTACCAGCCCACCGAGGGGCAGATCCGGTTCCTGGGCCAGAAGATCAGTGGCAAGAAGCGCCACCAGATCACCCGGATGGGCATGGCCCGTACCTTCCAGAACATCCGTCTCTTCCCGGAGATGACCGCGCTGGAGAACGTCCAGGTCGGCGCGGACGCGCACCACAAGACCAGCGTGATCTCCGCCCTGCTGCGCCTGCCGCGGCACTGGAAGGAGGAGCGCGAGGGCCGGGAGAAGGCCGAGCGCCTGCTGGAGTTCGTCGGCATCAGCAACCGGATGCACGAGTTCGCCCGCAACCTGTCCTACGGCGAGCAGCGGCGGTTGGAGATCGCCCGCGCGCTGGCCACCGACCCGAAGCTGCTCTGCCTGGACGAGCCGGCCGCCGGCTTCAACCCGGCGGAGAAGGAGGAGCTGCTCCAGCTCATCCGGCAGATCCGGGACCAGGGCGTGACGGTGCTGCTGATCGAGCACGACATGCGCCTGGTGATGGGCGTGACCGACCGGATCGTGGTCCTGGAGTTCGGAAAGAAGATCGCCGAAGGGCTGCCCGCCGAGGTGCGGGACAACCCGAAGGTGGTCGCGGCGTACCTGGGGGTGCCGGACGATGCTGCTTGAGATCGAGGACGTGAGCCTGCTCTACGGGCGGATCCAGGCGCTGCACGGCATCAGCCTGACCGTGGACGAGGGGGAGATCGTCGCGCTGATCGGCGCGAACGGCGCCGGCAAGTCCACCACCATGCGGGCGATCTCCGGCATCCGGCCGGTCGCCTCCGGCACGATCAAGTTCGCCGGTGAGGACATCACCAAGCTCCGGGCCGACCTGCGGGTGCGGCGCGGGCTGTGCCAGGCGCCCGAGGGCCGGGGCATCTTCCCCGGCATGACGGTGCTGGAGAACCTCGACATGGGCGCGTACACCCGGCGCGACAAGGCCGGCATCGCGCAGGACCTGGCCCGGGTGCTGGACCTGTTCCCGCGGCTGGCCGAGCGGCGCAAGCAGGCCGGCGGCACGCTCTCCGGCGGTGAGCAGCAGATGCTCGCGGTCGGCCGGGCGCTGATGAGCCGGCCGAAGCTGCTGCTGCTCGACGAGCCGTCGATGGGTCTCGCGCCGATGCTGATCCAGCAGATCTTCACGATCATCACGGAGATCAACCAGCAGGGCACCACCATCCTGCTGGTGGAGCAGAACGCCCAGCAGGCGCTGGCGCGCGCCCACCGGGCGTACGTGCTGGAGACCGGCCGGATCGTCAAGAGCGGCACCGGCGCGGACCTGCTGCACGACCCCTCGGTCAAAGAGGCCTACCTCGGCGTGGCCTGACCGACCGACCCCTCGCAATAAGGAGTACAGCCATGTTCCACCCCAACCCCGGACGGCGGGCGGCGCTCGGCGTCGCCGGTGCGGCCGTCCTGCTGCTCTCCCTCGCCGCGTGCGGCGAGGAGGAGAGCACCACGCAGCCCGGTGACGGCCCCAGCGTCTCGTCGTCGGTCGACGCCGCGCTGGCCGCGAAGGTCCCGGACGCGATCAAGTCGGACGGCAAGATCGTGGTGGGCACCGACTCCACCTACGCCCCGGCGGAGTTCCTGGACAACGACGGTAAGACCGTGATCGGCTTCGACGTCGAACTGTTCACCGCGGTGGCGGCCAAACTGGGCCTCAAGGCGGAATTCGTCTCGGCGCCCTTCGGCGACATCATCAACGGCGTCAACTCGGGCAAGTACGAGGCCGGCGTCTCGTCGTTCACCATCAACGACGACCGCAAGGCCCAGGCCAACATGGTCAGCTACTTCCAGGTCGGCACCCAGTGGGTGACCAAGAAGGGCAACCCGGCCGGGGTCGCGCTGGACAACGCCTGCGGCAAGAAGATCGCTGTGCAGAAGGACACGGTCCAGGTCGAGGACATCCAGAAGCGCTCCAAGGCGTGCACCGACGCCGGCAAGCCGGCGATCACCGTCGACCAGTTCCCGGGCCAGGACGCCGCCACCGCCGCCGTCGTGTCCGGCAAGGACGACGCGATGCTGGCCGACTACCCGGTCGGCGTGTACGCGGTGACGCAGTCCAACGACGCCCTGGAACTGCTGGACAAGCAGTACGAGGCGGCGCCGTACGGCTACGTGCTGGCCAAGGAGCAGACGCAGCTGGCCGAGGCGGTGCGTGACGCCACCAAGGCCGTGATCGCCGACGGCTCCTACAAGCAGGTGCTGGACAAGTGGAAGGTGGGAGACGGCGCGATCACGGACCCCGCGATCAACCCGTGACGACATGACCACCGAGGAAGCGACAACCGCGCGGGCACGGCCGGAACCGATCAAGGCCGTGCCCGTGCGGCACCCCGGACGATGGGTCGCGGTGGCGGTGCTCTCCGTCCTGGCGGCGATGTTCGTCCACCTGCTGGTGACCAATGAGGCCTTCAACTGGTCCTTCATGGTCGACAAGATGTTCCGGCCGCCGATCATCGAGGGTCTGCTGCGCGGCACCGTGCTGATGACGGTCAGCGCGATGCTGATCGGCGTCACGCTCGGTGTGGTGATCGCGGTGATGCGGCTGTCGGACAACCCGATCCTGCGCGGCGTGGCCTGGCTCTACACCTGGTTCTTCCGGGCCGTGCCCCGGCTGGTGCTGCTGGCCGTCTTCGGCAACATCGGCATCCTGTGGAGCCGGGTCGAGTTCGGGGTGCCGTTCGACACCCAGATCGGCCAGCTGTTCGGCATCGACAACCTGCAGCTGCGGCTGTTCGGGTTCTCCTCCCGCGACATCCTGACCGGCTTCATGGCCGGTCTGCTCGGCCTCGCGCTCTCCGAGGCCGCGTACATGGCGGAGATCGTCCGGGCCGGCATCCAGTCGGTCGACCCCGGCCAGACCGAGGCCGCCCAGGCGCTCGGTCTGAGCCGTTCCCAGTTGCTGCGCCGGGTGGTGCTGCCGCAGGCGATGCGGGTGATCATCCCGCCGACCGGCAACGAGACGATCGCCATGCTCAAGGACACGTCCCTGTTGCTCTACGTGCCGGTGAGCGTGGAGCTGTTCTTCCAGCTCGACGCGGTCGGCAAACGGACGTTCCAGATCTTCCCGATGTACGTCGCGGCCTGCCTGTGGTACCTGTTCCTGACCAGCATCCTGCTCGTCGGGCAGTACTACCTGGAACGCCACTTCGGCAAGGGCTACGGCGTGACCGGACGGGCCCGGCTGAAGCTGCGGACGCTGGCCGCCGAAACCGGTGGCGGCGGCAACGCGGGGACGGGGGCACCATGACCGAGCTGACCGTACCCGCGCAGGCCACCTCGCCGACCGCGGAGTCCGGACTGATGGTGCGGGCCGAGCAGGTGCACAAGTCGTTCGGGCCGCTGGAGGTGCTCAAGGGCATCGACCTGGAGGTCCGCTCCGGCGAGGTGTGCTGCCTCCTCGGGCCCTCCGGCTCCGGCAAGTCGACGTTCCTGCGTTGCATCAACCACCTGGAGAAGATCGACGCCGGCCGGATCTGGGTGGACGGCGACCTGATCGGCTACCGGGAGCGCGGCGGCAAGCTGTACGAGATGCGGGACAAGGAGGTCGCCGCGCAGCGCCGCGCCATCGGCATGGTGTTCCAGCGGTTCAACCTGTTCCCGCACATGACGGTGCTGCAGAACGTCATGGAGGCGCCGGTGCTGCTGCGCCAGGCGAAGAAGGCGCAGGTCCGGGAGCACGCCGCGCAGCTGCTGGACCGGGTGGGCCTGGGTGACAAGCTCGGCGCGTACCCCGGTCAGCTCTCCGGCGGCCAGCAGCAGCGGGTGGCGATCGCCCGGGCGCTGGCGATGCGGCCGAAGCTGATGCTGTTCGACGAGCCGACCAGCGCGCTCGACCCGGAGCTGGTGGGCGAGGTGCTGGACACGATGAAGGACCTGGCCCGCGACGGCATGACGATGATCGTGGTGACCCACGAGATCGGCTTCGCCCGCGAGGTGGGCGACCACCTCGTGTTCATGGACGGCGGCGTCGTGGTCGAGCAGGGTGACCCGCGCGAGGTGATCTCGGCGCCGCAGCACGAGCGGACCAAGGCGTTCCTGGCCAAGGTTCTCTGACCTCGGCCTCCGGTGCGGCGCGCGCCGCACCGGAGGCCGGAGTTGTCGGGCGTACGGACTAGAGTCGCAGCCGTGACAGCTACGACGCCGCGCCTGCTCCTCGTCGACGGACATTCCCTGGCATACCGGGCGTTCTTCGCCCTGCCTGTGGAGAACTTCTCCACCACCACGGGGCAGCCGACGAACGCCGTCTACGGCTTCACCTCGATGCTGATCAACGTGCTGCGCGACGAGCAGCCGACGCACATCGTCGTCGCGTTCGACGTCTCCCGCCGCTCCTTCCGCACGGAGAAGTACTCCGAGTACAAGGCCGGCCGCAGCGAGACCCCCACCGACTTCAAGGGCCAGGTCAGCCTGGTCAAGGAGGTTCTCGCCGCGCTGCGCGTGCCGGTGGTCGAGAAGGAGGGCTACGAGGCCGACGACGTCATCGCCACGCTCGCCTGCCAGGCCCGCGACCAGGGCATGGACGTGCTCATCACCACCGGCGACCGGGACGCGTTCCAGCTCGTCGGGGAGCGGGTGACGGTGCTCTACCCGCGCAAGGGCGTCTCCGACCTGGCCCGGATGGACCCGGCCGCGGTCGAGGCGAAGTACGGCGTCACCCCTGACCGCTACCGCGACCTGGCCGCGCTGGTGGGCGAGACCAGCGACAACCTGCCGGGCGTGCCCGGCGTCGGCCCGAAGACCGCGGCCAAGTGGATCAACCTGTACGGCGGTGTCGAGGGCGTGGTGGCCCGCGCCGACGAGATCAAGGGCAAGGCCGGCGACAGCCTGCGTGAGCGGCTCGCCGACGTGATCCGCAACTACGAGATCAACTGCCTGGTCTCCGACCTGGAGCTGCCGGTCCGTCCCGAGGACGCCCGCTGGCAGGGCTGGGACCGCGAAGCCGTGCACCAGGTCTTCGACACGCTCCAGTTCCGCATCCTGCGCGACCGCCTCTACCAATACCTGGAAGCCGTCGAGCCGGAGGCCGAGGCGGGCTTCGACCTCGCCGGCGAGGTACTCACCGCGCCGGGTGCGCTCGCGGGCTGGCTCGACACGCACGCCCCGGCGGGCGCACCGGTCGGCCTGGCGGTGACGCTCGACACCGGCCCCAACCGCCGGCACACCGCCACCGTGACCGCGATGGCGCTGGCCACCGCCGACGGGGCGGGCGCCTGGTTCGACCCGAGCCGGCTGGACGCCGGCGACGAGGCCGCGCTGGCCGGGTGGCTGGCCGACGCGGAGCGCCCGAAGGTGCTGCACGACAGCAAGCCGGCGGTGCTGGCGTTCGCCGCGCACGGCTGGGAGCTGCACGGCATCGCCCGCGACACGCAGATCGCCGCCTACCTGGCCCGCCCCGACCAACGCTCGTACGACCTGACCGACCTGGCGCTGCGCTACCTGCACCGGGAGCTGCGCGTCGATGCGCCGGAGACCGGTCAGCTCACCCTCGACGGGCTCGGCGACGAGGGTGTGGCCGAGCAGAACCTCATGCTCCAGGCCCGCGCCACCCTCGACCTGGCCGACGCGATCGACGCCGAGCTGTCCCGCGACGGCGAGCAGTCGGCCCGGCTGATGGCCGGCGTGGAGCTGCCGCTGATGCGGGTGCTCGCCACCATGGAGCGCACCGGCATCGCCGCCGACACCGACTACCTCTCCGAGCTGGAGGCGCACTTCGCCGCCGAGGTGAAGGCCGCCGCGCAGGGCGCGTACGAGGTGGTCGGCCGCGAGTTCAACCTCGGGTCGCCGAAGCAGCTGCAGGAGATCCTCTTCACCGAGCTGGGCCTGCCCAAGACAAAGCGGATCAAGACCGGCTACACCACCGACGCCGACGCGCTCCAGTGGCTGTTCGCGCAGACCGAGCACCCGCTGCTACACCACCTGCTGCGCCACCGCGACGTGGCGAAGCTCAAGTCGACTGTCGACGGGCTGCTCAAGTCGGTGTCCGACGACGGCCGGATCCACACCACGTTCAACCAGACGGTGGCGGCGACCGGGCGGCTGTCCTCCACCGAGCCGAACCTGCAGAACATCCCGATCCGCACCGAGGAGGGGCGGCGGATCCGTCGCGCGTTCGTGGTCGGCGAGGGCTACGAGTGCCTGCTCACCGCCGACTACAGCCAGATCGAGATGCGGATCATGGCGCACCTGTCGTCGGACGACGCGCTGATCGAGGCGTTCAACTCCGGGCACGACTTCCACGCCGCCACCGCGTCCTCGGTCTTCACCGTCGAGGTCGGCGACGTGACCGCCGATCAGCGCCGCAAGATCAAGGCGATGAACTACGGCCTGGCGTACGGGCTCAGCGCGTTCGGCCTGTCCCAGCAGCTCGGCATCAGCGCCGAGGAGGCGCGCGGGCTGATGGAGAACTACTTCGCCGGGTTCGGCGGCGTCCGTGACTACCTCCAGGAGGTGGTGGCCCGGGCCCGCCAGGACGGCTACACCTCCACCATCCTGGGCCGCCGCCGCTACCTGCCCGACCTGGTCAGCGACAACCGGCAGCGCCGGGAGATGGCCGAGCGGATGGCACTGAACGCCCCGATCCAGGGTTCGGCGGCCGACATCATCAAGGTCGCGATGCTGCACGTCGACAGCGCGCTGCGCGACGCCGGGCTGCGCTCCCGGATGCTGCTGCAGGTGCACGACGAGCTGGTCTTCGAGGTCGCCCCGGGCGAGCGCGAGACGCTGGAGGCGCTGGTGCGCAAGCAGATGGGTGAGGCGTACCCGCTGTCGGTGCCGCTGGAGGTGTCGGTGGGCGAAGGCCACGACTGGAACAGCGCCGACCACTGACCCCACCCACGCGGCGGTGATCAAGGAGTTTGTGGCACGCCCGAGCCTGTTCGGGGATACAACCTCCTTGATCACCGGGTGAGAGGCGGAGGTGAGGCGGCCTGGAGGGCGGCGGCCAGGCGGTCGCGGACGGCCACCTGGGCGGCGATCCGGGCGTCCAGCACGGCCAGCCGCTCCCGGCCGACCCGCAGCCCGGCCGGAGACGGCGGCGCGGACGCCACGTCCCCGTCCAGGCAGGGCAGGAAGACCCGCACGTCGTCGAGCGTCAGCCCGGCGTCGAGCAGGTGACGGATGTTGCGGACCCGGGTGACCACCGCGTCGTCGTACTCGCGGTAGCCGTTCGCCGCCCGGGCCGAGGCGATGAGACCGTGTTCCTCGTAGTGCCGCAGGGCACGTGGCGTGCAGCCCGTCGCCTTCGCCACCGCGCCGATCCGCACCGCCGTCACCGTCCTCTCACGCGACCACCGCGCCCCCGTCCACCGGCAGCACCACACCGGTGACGAAGCCCGCCTCCGGCTCGCAGAGCCGCCGGATCGCCCAGGCTACGTCCTCCGGGCGGCCGATCCGGCCCGCCGGGGTGTGCGCGAGTTGCCAGTCCCGCACCGCCGCCCGCCGTTCGGGGGACAGGCCACTGTGCACGCCGATCGGGGTGTCGATCGCGCCGGGCGCCACGGCCACCACCCGGACGCCGCGCGGCGCGAGTTCCACCGCCCAGCTGCGGGTCAGCGAGTCCAGCGCGGCCTTGCCGGCCGCGTACACCGAACTGCCCGGCCAGGCGCGCAGGCCGACGGACGTGGTGACGTTGACCAGCACGCCGCGTGTCGCGGCGAGCGCCTCGACGGCGGCGTGCGCCAGCCGAACGGGTGCGAGGAGGTTCGTCTCCAGTTGCCGCCGGGCGGCGTCCTCGTCCAGGTCCGCCAGCGGTCCGCCGCCGGCCACTCCGGCGTTGTTGACCAGGACGTCCAGGCGGCCGTACCGGTCGAGCGCGGCGCCGACGATCCGGCCGGGACCGTCGGGCGCGGTGACGTCGGCGGTCAGCGGGGTGATGTCCGGCCGGCCGGCGGCGGTGTCCGACAGCGGCGCGGCGCGCCGTCCGACCGCGACGACGGCGTACCCGGCGGTGGCGAAGGCATGTGCGGTGGCCCGGCCGATGCCGGTGCCCGCACCGGTGACCACGGCGACGCGTGGCGTGCGGCGTTCCATGCCGGCATCGTCCGACAGTGCCGCCGGCGGCAGGGTCAAGTCAGAGGCCGAGCAGGACGGGCATCGCGTTGACCGCGCCGTGCACCACGAGCAGCGGCCACATGCGGCGGTACCGGGACCACAGGTAGCCGAGGAACAGCCCGGCGACCCCCTGGTTCACGATCACCGACGCCAGGTCGACGGCCGGTCGGCCGCTGCCCTGGATGGCCACGTGCCAGGCCGCCCACACCAGCGACGCGAGCACGATCGCCGGCCAGCGCCCCAGCAGGGACTCCCACCGGGTCTGCAGCCACCGCCGGTAGAAGACCTCCTCCAGCAGCGCGTTCACCGCGAAGGCCACCAGCAGCGTGGCGGCCAGCTCGACCGGCGTGACCGTCCGCCCCCAGTCGCTCGCGGGCACGGCCAGCGGCGTCGCGTAGCTGAGCACCAGCCACACTGCCAGCGGCAGCGCCGGACCCCACCGGTGGGCGGCGTCCGCCGGGGCCGGCCCCGGTCGCCACCGTGGCGGCCGGCGGCGCGCGGCCAGGAACACCACGAGGGGTACGCCGAGCAGCAGCGCCAGCTTCACCACGGTGTACGCGGGTTCGCCGCCCAGCAGTGGCATGACGGCGGCGAACGCGATCCCGGCCAGCAGCAGCGGCGCCGCCTCGCGGTACGGCGCGACCGGGTCCGGCCATGTCGGGTCGGGCGCGGGCGGGATCAGGCGGATCAGCGCGATCCCGGCCAGCGCCGGGATCCATCGGCTCCACATCGGTACGGTGCCGTCGTGGTCGGCGCTGTACCTGATGCCGGTGTTCCCGGTCAGCACCAGCAGGAGGGCCGCGACGGCGATCAGGCCGAGGCCCACCAGGAGGACGACCCGTCCGGCGCGGGGATGACGGCCGGCGGTCGAGACGTCTGTCGTCATCGCCGGCACGGTACCAACGCGCGGCGAACGGACCGGGTGGCTCAGCCCTTGAGCGGGTCGTGCCCCCAGTTCATCAGCGACCAGCGCCACCTGGTGTCCCGCACGTCACCGGACGGGCGCTGGGCCAGGTGGCGGTGGACGTACCCGATCACCTTGCGCATGTGCTTGTAGTCGGCGGCGGTGAGGTCGGCGCGCTTGCGGCGCAGCAGGTCGACGATGCGCCGGCCGGAGTCGTGCCCGACCGACTCGCCGCCCTTGGTGCCCTTCTTGCGCCAGCCGACGTGCTTGGACTCCTCGGTCTCCAGCCAGCGGGTCAGCTCGCCCGGCTTCATGTTCACCGCGTCGGTGAACTCCCGGTACGTCTGCTGCGGATCGTCAGCGCGACTCATGGCGCAGCACCTCCGGGCGGTGGGCGACGTCGCGGCCCGAGTCGTCGTTGGTGATCCGGTACTGCGGCTGCTCCGGAGAGGCGTTCACCGCGTGCCCGCGTACGTGGGTGCGCTCGGTCAGCTTCTCCTTGACGACGCCGTACGCGCGGCCGCTGTGGCTGGCCCAGGAGACGTGGTCGCCGGTGCGGAACTCCTTCTCGGCCATGCCGCCCGGTTACCCGGAGTGGATACCGAGTAACGGCGTCGTCAGGGCCGGATCTCCGCGATCGGCGGACTCCCGGGGAGCACGTCCGGTGTCAGCCGGCGGGTTTCTCGGCGACGAAGATCGCGGTGCCGGGGAACAGCCGTCCGCGCAGCGGGCTCCACTGGCCCCAGATCCCCTCGTGCCCGGCCGGCCACTCCGGCTCCACCAGGTCCAGCAGGCGGAACCCGGCGCCGACCAGTTCCCGGATCCGGTCGCCCAGGGTGCGGTGCTGCTCGACGTACGTGGCCACCCCGTGCTCGTCCTGCTCGACGTACGGGGAGCGGTCGAAGTACGAGTGCACGGCGGTCAGCCCGCCCTCGCCCGGGTCGTCCAGGAAGATCCAGCGCATCGGGTGGGTGACCGAGAAGACCCACCGGCCGCCGGGCCGCAGCACCCGGGCCACCTCGCGCATCGCCGCCGCCGAGTCGTCCACGAACGGGATCGCGCCGAACGCGGTGCAGACGGTGTCGAACGCGGCGTCGGCGAACGGCAGGGCGAGCGCGTCGGCCTGCACCAGCGGCACGCGTACCCCGGTGCGCCCGGCGGCCTCGGCGGCGTGCCGCAACATGCCGGCGGACAGGTCCAGTGCGACCGGCCGGGCGTCCTGGGCGGCGAGCCAGCGGGCGGCGGCGGCCGCCCCGGCGCCGAGTTCGAGGATCCGCCGCCCGGTCACGTCGCCGAGCAGCCGGGCGTCGGCCTCGCGCAGCCCCTCCGGGCACCAGACGAAGTCGGCGTCGCCGAGGAACGCGCCGTGCTCGGCCTGGTACGCGTCGGCGTCGGTGTCCCACCATCCGCGGTTCGCGCGGCGGATCTCCCCGGCGTCGACCCGTCGGCGGGTCACCCTGTCGTCGTCCACGGGTTCACGCTAGGTCCGGCGGACCGGACCCGGTGCGGTGGGGTGGTGGCTGGGGCGGATGTGACGGACGAGACAGCTGTGGCACCTTACCGCGGCAAATCTCCGCTTTCGCAGCGGATGAGTTCGCACGGACCCGGGAGGGCTTGCACGCTGTGGTAATGCAGCGGGTAGGCTAGACGATGCGCTCGCGGATCGTGTGCCTCGGCAGGGAGCAGGTGCGCGGTCACCGGAGCCACTAATGATCTTCTCGCGTCGATCGTTCGGTGTGCCCGGCGACGGATCCGCTGGCGCGGAAGAGTCACCGCGACACCCATGCCCGCTGTGACAACCCATCCGACCGGAGCAACCGCCCACATGACGAGCAGCATCGAGGCCACCTCGAGCGCCAACAAGGTCACCCACGACGACCTCGGCTCTGAGGAAGCTTTCCTCGCCGCGATCGACGAGACCATCAAGTACTTCAACGACGGCGACATTGTCGAAGGCACCGTCGTCAAGGTCGATCGGGACGAGGTCCTGCTCGACATCGGCTACAAGACCGAGGGTGTCATCCCCTCTCGGGAGTTGTCGATCAAGCACGACGTGGACCCGGCCGAGGTCGTTTCGGTGGGTGACCACATCGAGGCCCTCGTCCTCCAGAAGGAGGACAAGGAGGGTCGGCTGATCCTCTCCAAGAAGCGGGCGCAGTACGAGCGGGCCTGGGGCACGATCGAGAAGATCAAGGACGAGGACGGCGTCGTCCGCGGTTCGGTCATCGAGGTCGTCAAGGGTGGTCTCATCCTCGACATCGGCCTGCGCGGCTTCCTGCCCGCGTCGCTCGTCGAGATGCGGCGTGTGCGTGACCTGCAGCCGTACGTCGGCCGCGAGCTCGAAGCCAAGATCATCGAGCTGGACAAGAACCGTAACAACGTGGTCCTGTCCCGCCGTGCCTGGCTGGAGCAGACGCAGTCCGAGGTGCGCACCGAGTTCCTCAACAAGCTCCAGAAGGGGCAGGTCCGCAAGGGCGTCGTCTCCTCGATCGTCAACTTCGGCGCGTTCGTCGACCTGGGCGGCGTGGACGGCCTCGTGCACGTCTCCGAGCTGTCCTGGAAGCACATCGACCACCCGTCCGAGGTCGTCGAGGTGGGCCAGGAGGTCGAGGTCGAGGTCCTGGACGTCGACCTGGACCGCGAGCGGGTCTCGCTGTCGCTGAAGGCGACGCAGGAGGACCCGTGGCGTCAGTTCGCCCGCACCCACGCGATCCAGCAGATCGTGCCGGGTAAGGTCACCAAGCTGGTGCCGTTCGGTGCGTTCGTCCGCGTGGACGACGGCATCGAGGGCCTGGTCCACATCTCCGAGCTGGCCGAGCGCCACGTGGAGATCCCGGAGCAGGTCGTGCAGGTCGGCTCCGAGGTCATGGTCAAGGTCATCGACATCGACCTGGAGCGCCGCCGGATCTCGCTGTCGCTCAAGCAGGCCAACGAGGGCTTCGTCGAGGGCGAGGAGCACTTCGACCCGACCCTCTACGGCATGGCCGCGACGTACGACGACCAGGGCAACTACATCTACCCGGAGGGCTTCGACCCGGAGACGGGCGAGTGGCTCGAGGGCTACGACAAGCAGCGCGAGACCTGGGAGCAGCAGTACGCCGAGGCGCGTCAGCGCTGGGAGGCCCACACCAAGCAGGTGCAGACCTCCCGCGCCGCCGACGCCGAGGCCGCCGCCAACCCGGCTCCGGCCACCACCGGCACCACCACCTCGACCTCGGCCCCGAGCCGTCAGGCCGAGGAGCCGGCCGGCACGCTCGCGACCGACGAGGCTCTCGCCGCGCTGCGGGAGAAGCTCGCCGGCGGCAAGTGACCGGACGCTGACGCCTGTCCGTCCCACCGGACGGACCGGCGACTGCCTCTGACGACGGGCCCCGTCCCCGCGTTCCGCACCAGCGGAGCGCCGGGGGCGGGGCCCGCGTCGTACGCCGGCGGGTTTGGCATGCGGACGCCGGATCCGGTTGACTGTCCGGGTGCTGAAGGTGGGGCTGACCGGCGGAATCGGATCGGGCAAGAGCGCGGTGGCGAGCCGGCTCGCCACGCTCGGCGCGGTGACCGTCGACTCGGACCGCATCGCACGGGAGATCGTCGCGCCCGGTACCGACGGGCTGGCCGAGGTGGTCGCCGCCTTCTCCGACCGGGTCCTGGACGCCGACGGGTCGCTGGACCGGGCCGCCCTCGGCGCGCTGGTCTTCGGCGACGAGGCGGCCCGCCGCACGCTCGAAGGGATCACCCACCCCCGGGTACGCGCGCGCAGCGCCGAGCTGGTCGCCGCCGCCCCCGCCGACGCGATCGTCGTCAACGACGTACCTCTGCTGGCCGAGGTGGGGCTCGCGCCCACGTACCACCTGGTGGTCGTGGTGCAGACGGCCGTGCCGACCCGGATGGCCCGGCTGACCCGCGACCGGGGGATGGCCCCGGCGGAGGCGCAGCGGCGCATCGCCGCGCAGGCCGACGACGCGACCCGCCGTGCGGTCGCCGACGTGCTGCTCCCGAACGACGGCACGCTCACCGACCTGCACTCCGCCGTGGACGCGCTCTGGCGGGACCGCCTGCTGCCCTACGAGCGCAACGTCCGCGAACGCCGCGCCGTTCCGCCCGACCCGGCGGCGCTCGCCGGGCCGGACCCGACCTGGCCCGAGCAGTACGCCCGGCTGGCCGCCCGGATCCGCCACGCGGCAGGCGGTGACGTCCGGGTCGACCACGTCGGCTCCACCGCCGTGCCGGGGCTCGCCGCGCCGGACGTGATCGACATCCAGGTGACGGTGTCCTCCCTGGCCGAGGCGGACGGGCCGCTCGCGCAGCGGCTGGCCGAGGCGGGTTTCCCGCGGCTGCCGGGCGAGTGGTGGGACGCCCCGCGGCAGCCGGAGCCGGTGCGCTGGCCCAAGCGGCTGCACGGCGGCGCGGACCCGGCGCGTCCGGTGCGGCTGCACCTGCGGGAGGCCGGTTCGCCCGGCTGGCGGTACGCGCTGCTGATGCGCGACCACCTGCGCGCCGACCCGGCACGGCGGGCCGACTACCTCCAGGTGAAGAGGGACCTGGCGGCGGCCGCGCCGGAGCACGTCACGTGGGGCACGGTGACCGATCCCTGGTTCGACGAGGAGCATCTGCGCGCCGAGGAGTGGGCCGCGCAGACCGGCTGGCGGCCCTGACCGGGCGGTAGGGATCGGGCCGGGCTCAGCGCGCCGCCGGGGCCGCCGATCCGCCGCTGCCCGCCGCACGAGCGGGCGTGAGGTCGAGCCGGATCCACACGCCCGGCCCGGCCCGCAGTTCCATCCGGTGTGGCAGACCACCCCGGTCCAGCCACAGGCGGCGGCCGCCCGGCAGCTCGAACACGTCGACGGCCCGGTCGTCCAGCCGGTCCTCCCGGATCCGGACGGCGGTGGCGCCGGGCGCGTGCCGGGCCGCCCGCAGCGCCGCGTCGAGCAGCCGGTCCAGGTCGTCGCCGGGCGGCCGCGTGGGGGCGGCGAGCAGCGCGACCGGCACCGGTGTCGGTGGCGTCGCGGGCCCGTCGGGGGACCGCTGCACCTCGGCCACCCGTCCGGGCCGGGCCCACCGCAGGGTGCGCCGGCCGCTGCCCTCCTCGATCACCGCGAGGTACGCCGACGGGCTCGTCCAGTTGATGCTGCCGGTGGCCCGCAGGTTCGCCGACGGGCCGAGCGGCGCGGCCACCGTCACCGTCGCGCCGCCGAGTGCCCGGAGCCGGGCGGGCAGCGCGGCCAGCCGGGCGACCTCGTCGTCGGTGGGCGCCCGGGGCTGCCCGGGCCGGCCGCCGAGCAGGTCCACCGGGTGCAGCGTGGGCCGGTCGGCGCGGGTCAGGTCCACGGTGACGGGCGTGCCGTCGGCCAGCCGGCCGGTGAGCCGGTGCAGCCGGGCGTCCGCGTCCACCCACAGCGTCGGCAACGGGTCGCCGGGCGGTGCGAGAGGCGCCTGGAGCACGTCCACCGGGACGCCGCCCACCTGGTCGCCGCGTAGCCACCGGCCGTCCGTGGCGGGCGGATCGACCCGGTCGGCGCCGAGCCCGATCAGCAGGTCGCGTACCGCGCCCAGGCCGTGCCCGCCGGCCGGGGACCGCATCCGCCACCGGTCCGCCGGCGGCACCAGCGGCGGCCGGGCCGGGGTGGGGAGCGCACCCGGGTCGGGCCGCACCAGCAGCGCGGACGCGGTGGCCTGCACCAGGCCCCGGTCGTCGCCCGCGCCCGGGCCGCCGACGTCCAGGTAGACCAGGGGAAGGGCCCAGTCGACCCAGCCGACCAGTTCGGTACGGGCGCCGTCGGCGCCGACGGTGACCCGGACACCGGCGCGTACGTCGCGCAGGTTGGTGACCCGCAGCGCGGCCACCCGGTCCGCCTCGGAGGCGGTCAGGGCACGTGTCGCCGGGGCGTCGTCGGTGCGGCCGGGCACCCAGGACGGCAGGGCGGCCACGAGCGCCGCGGCGGAGATCGCGGCTGCCGCCACGAGCGCGGCGAGCGCGATCCGCCGCCGGTCCGGACCGTCCGGCGGGTCGTCGGCGCCGTCCAGTTCCGGGTCGCCGTCCGGCCGGGTGGTGAGCGGGGGACGGCGGCCGTCGAACAGGCCGGCCCGTCGGCGCCGGCCGGCCACGGTGGCGGGCCGGGTCGGTGTGCTGGTGCGGCCGCGCCGGTGGCCGCGACCCGGTTCCCGGGGTACGGCCTGGTCGCCGTCGCCCCGCGCGGAGAGCCGATGGGGGCGGCTCACGCCGCGCTGGCGGCCCGGCTCGTCGGCGGGCGGGGGCGTGCCGGTGTCGGGCTCGCGTCGCGGCCGGCGCTCGGGAGAGGTCCCCACGAGTGGAGAACGCGAGAGCGGGGTTTCGGTGACGAGCAGGGGCGCTCGCGGCGGCCGGTCAGCGCTGCGCGCGACCACCGTCGGCGCGCACGCCGGTCGTCCCGGGTGCTGCGGCCCTGGCGCCGGGGGCGACCGGCCCCGCGAGGGGGCGATCACCGGCCCGGTCGGCCGCCGCGAGCGGCCTACGGTACGAGGGTAGACCGGTGAGATGAGCCACACAATGGGAATATCGAAGCCGATCAGGGACGGTCCGTGGTCGTGGCCGGAAGTGTCGGACCCCGGGCGTACGGTTGGTGTCATGGCGCTCGACATTCCCCGGCTCGACGGCCGCTTCCAGGTCGTCAGTGAGTTCCAGCCGGCCGGTGACCAACCGGCTGCCATCGACGAGCTTGAGCGTCGCGTGCGGCGCGGCGACCGCAACACGGTGCTGCTCGGCGCGACCGGCACGGGCAAGAGCGCCACCACGGCGTGGCTGGTCGAGCGGCTCCAGCGGCCGACCCTGGTGCTCGCCCCCAACAAGACCCTGGCGGCCCAGCTCGCGAAGGAGTTCGGTGAGCTGCTGCCGCAGAACGCGGTCGAATACTTCGTCTCCTACTACGACTACTACCAGCCCGAGGCGTACATCCCGCAGACCGACACCTACATCGAGAAGGACTCCTCGATCAACGAGGAGGTCGAGCGGCTGCGGCACTCGGCCACCATGTCGCTGCTCACCCGGCGGGACGTCATCGTCGTCGCCACCGTCTCGGCGATCTACGGCCTGGGCACGCCGGAGGAATACCTCGACCGGGCCGTGCGCGTCAAGGTCGGCCAGGAGCTGGACCGCGACCAGCTGCTGCGCCGGCTGGTCGACATTCAGTACACGCGCAACGACATGGCCTTCCAGCGCGGCACCTTCCGGGTCCGCGGCGACACGCTGGAGATCATCCCGGCGTACGAGGAGCTGGCGGTCCGGATCGAGCTGTTCGGTGACGAGATCGAGAAGCTCTACTACCTCAACCCGCTGACCGGTGACGTGGTCCGCGAGGTCGACAGCCTGATGATCTTCCCGGCCACGCACTACGCCGCCGGTCCGGAGCGGATGGAACGGGCGATCCGCGACATCGAGGCCGAGCTGGGTGAGCGGCTGGCCGAGCTGGAGCGGCAGGGCAAGCTGCTGGAGGCCCAGCGGCTGCGCATGCGCACCACCTACGACATCGAGATGATGCGCCAGGTGGGCTTCTGCTCCGGCATCGAGAACTACTCCATGCACATCGACGGCCGGCTGCCGGGCAGCCCGCCGCACTGCCTGCTCGACTACTTCCCCGACGACTTCCTCACCGTGGTCGACGAGTCGCACGTGACGATCCCGCAGATCGGTGGCATGTACGAGGGCGACGCCTCCCGTAAGCGGATGCTCATCGACCACGGCTTCCGGCTCCCCAGCGCCGCCGACAACCGGCCGCTGCGCTTCGACGAGTTCCTGGAGCGCGTGGGCCAGATGGTCTTCCTCTCCGCCACCCCCGGCCCGTGGGAGCTGGAGCAGGCGCAGGGCGAGTTCGTCGAGCAGGTGATCCGGCCCACCGGCCTGATCGACCCCGAGGTGGTGGTCAAGCCGACGAAGGGGCAGATCGACGACCTCATGCACGAGATCAAGCTGCGGACCGAGCGGGACGAGCGGGTGCTCGTCACCACGCTCACCAAGAAGATGGCCGAGGACCTCTCCGACTACCTGCTGGAGAACGGCATCCGGGTGCGCTACCTGCACTCCGAGGTCGACACGTTGCGCCGCGTCGAGCTGCTGCGCGAGCTGCGCAAGGGCGACTACGACGTGCTCGTCGGCATCAACCTGCTCCGGGAGGGTCTCGACCTGCCCGAGGTGTCGCTGGTGGCGATCCTCGACGCCGACAAGGAGGGCTTCCTGCGCAGCGGCCGGTCGCTGATCCAGACCATCGGCCGCGCGGCCCGTAACGTCTCCGGTCAGGTCCACATGTACGCCGACAAGATCACGCCGTCGATGGCGGACGCGATCGACGAGACCAACCGGCGCCGGGCCAAGCAGATCGCGCACAACGAGGCCAACGGCATCAAACCGGAGCCTCTGCGCAAGAAGATCCACGACATCCTCGACGACATCTACCGCGAGGCGGAGGACACCGAGAACAGCAACGTCGGCGGTGCCGTTCGGCAGCTGTCCCGGGGCAAGGCGCCGGTCAAGGAGACCCGCAGCCGCCGGGGCGCCGCTGCCACCCCGTCGCGGGAGGGGATGGCCCGGGCCGACCTGGCCAACCTCATCCAGGAACTCAACGACCAGATGCTCGCCGCCGCGCGGGAGCTGCAGTTCGAGCTGGCCGCGCGGATCCGCGACGAGGTCGCCGACCTCAAGAAGGAGCTGCGCGGGATGGACGCCGCAGGGGTCCGGTGACCGGCGCGACGGCCGGGGCGGCGCGATGCTGACCGAGGCCGTCGTCGGGCGCCCCGACCCGCGGCTGCGCCGGTGGGTGGACAGCTACCTCGGCTACCGCGAGGACGCGCCCGTCCCGTTGGTACGCCGGGAGGTGGCGGGCGCCTTCGTGGTGCTGATCCTCGGCTGGGGCGACCCGCTCGGCGTGACCGACCCGCGTGCCCCCGGTGAGAGCGGTTCCGCCACCAACGCCTTCCTGGCCGGCCCGTTCGACGGCTGGTGCGCCACCCGGACGGCCGGGACCGGCACCGGGGTGCAGGTGCTGCTGACCGCCCCGGCGGCCCGCCGCCTGCTCGGGCTGCCGCTGGCCGAGGTGGCCAACCGGGTGGTGCCGCTCGACGCGGTGGCGGGCTGGCTGGCCCGGCTGCGCGACGAGCTGGCCGGCGAGCCGGGCTGGCCGGCACGCTTCGCCCGGCTCGACGCCGCCCTGGCCGCGCGGCTGGCGGCGACAGCGCCGCCGGACCCGCACCTGCTGGCGGCCTGGCGGCGTCTGGACGGCAGCGGGGGAGCGGTCGGCGTGGCCATGCTCGCCGACGAGCTGGGCTGGTCCCGGCGTCACCTGTCGGTCCGGTTCCGGCGGGAGTTCGGCCTGCCGCCGAAGACGGTCGCCCGCCTGCTGCGCTTCGAGCGGGCGTACGCGAGCCTGGGCCGCACGCTGCTCACCGCGGACGCCGCCGTGCCGGACGACGCCGGGTGGGCGCAGCGGGCCGCCCGGTGGGGCTACTACGACCAGTCGCACCTGATCCGGGAGTTCCGCGAGTTCGCTGGCGCCACCCCGGCCGCGCTGACCGGGCCCGGATCGCATTCGTCCAATCCGGCCTGACCGCCCCGGCGGCAGACTGACCGTCATGCGAAGCATCTATCCGGTCCTGCGGTATCCCGACGTGCGAGCCGCTGCCGACTTCCTCTGTTCCGCGTTCGGCTTCACCGTGCGCGAGGCCCACGAACTCCCCGACGGCACGATCGGCCACGCCGAGCTGGCGTACGGCGACGACCTGGTGATGCTCGGCCCGGGGCCGGTGCCGCGGTCCCGGCCCGCCGACGACGACTACCGCGTCTACGTGGCGCTCGACGACGTCGACGCGCACCACGAGCGCGCCCGGTCGGCCGGGGCGGAGATCGTCCGGGCGCCGTTCGACACCGACTACGGCTCCCGCGACTACGCCGCCCGCGACCTGGCCGGGCTGGTCTGGTCGTTCGGCACGTACCGCCCCTGAGCGCGCCGCCCGGACGGTAGCGCTGTGTGGGCGAGGTATTGCCGAGCGTGACGGTGATGCGTACGCTCCCTCCCGGGAGGCGTGCATGCCGTTGTCAGCAAGTCCTGTGGTCCGGAGGGCGAGGCTCGGTGTGGAGCTGCGCCGGCTGCGTCGTCGCGAGTCGCTCACGCTCGAACAGGTCTGCGCCCGGCTGGGCTGGGCGTCCACGTCGAAGCTGTCCCGCATCGAGCTGGGGCAGAGCCGGCCCGACCTGGCCGACGTGCTCGACCTGCTCGACGTCTACGCGGTGCCGCCGCCGCAGCGCGACGAGCTGATCGTCATCGCCCGCGACGCGGCCACCGGCCGGGGCTGGTCCAAGGCGCTCGGCGAGATGGGGGAGCGCCAGCGGGCGTACGCCGAGCTGGAGGCGGGCGCGGAACGCATCGTGGAGTACCAGTGCGTGCTCGTACCCGGCCTGCTCCAGACCCCGGCGTACGCCCGCCTGCGCGTGTCGGCCGGTGCGGCGCTGACCGGCGAGGTGGACGTGGAGGCCGACGTGCGCGCCCGTGTCGCACGCCAGGAACTGCTGATCCGGCCGGACCCGCCGCACTACACGGCTCTCGTCGACGAGCGTGTCTGCGACCCGGACGGCCTGCCCGCCGACGTGTGGCGCGACCAGATGCGGCACCTGCTCGCGCTCGCCGAACGGCCCCGCGTCACCGTCCGGGTGCTGCGGTCAGCGGCGTCGAGCGGCGACGGACCGCATCCGCTGGCGCCGTTCTCGTACTACGCCTACCCCGACCCGGACGACCCGCGCACCGTGCTGGTGGAGACGCTCACCACCGACCTGCGGCTGGTCGCCGAGGCGGACGTGGCTCATTACGAGCGCGTCATCGAGCGGCTCCTGGCGGCGGCGCTGCCGGCGGACGCCTCCGCCGAGATGGTGGCCCGGCGGCTCGGCGCGGCGCCGGTGCCCCGGCCGCGCGATCCGCACGAGCTGGAGTGAGCCGCACGGCCCGCCGCCGGTGCGGCGCGACCACCGGGCCCGGCGCCCCCGATGCCCGTCGGGACCGGTGGCCGCGCAGCGCGCAGGCTACGGCAGGGGTACGACAGTTCAGGCCGGCACGTCGATGAAGTGCTCGACCAGCGGCGGACCGGCGAAGTGCGGGCCGATCAGTCCCCGCCACTGCGCGAACCGCTCGGTCTGGCGGAAGTTCACGTCGTGCGCCTCCACCGAGTCCCACTCGACGAGTAGCACGAACCGGGTGGGCGACTCGACGCCCCGGGTCATCCGCACGGAGCGGCAGCCTTCGGCGCCGGCGAGGATCGGCCGCGCCTGCGCGTAGGCGGCGGCGAACTCGTCCTCGTGTCCGGGCGTGACATCGATCAGCGCGACCTCAAGAACCATGCTGGCAGCCTGCCATGCCGGCCCGCCGCCGGTGCGTCCCGGGTGACGTCCCGGCGCGCCTCGCCGGCGGATGACTAGCCTCCTAGGATGCCCTGCGCGACGTGAGCCGCAGCACGTCGAGAGATCGACGGACGGCCCGGAGATGCGCCACCCGGGTGCGATGGTGAACAATGGCGGCCGAGGAGGGGAGTATTCCCCCGCGACGGAGTCGTCAGCACGGAAGAGCGCCGGCACCCCCGGTGGCCCGACCCGGCTCCGCCGGTCGGAACCCGGCACCCGGGCTCCGGCGGAAGAGACCTCCGACAGTCACCCCTGTCAGCGTCGACGCACCCCGGCACCGCACCCGGCGTACGGTGTGCCCGACGCAGCGTGTCTGCCGGAGGATGGATTTGAACGTGTCCGCATTGGTGTGGGCGGTAACGCTGATCGCGATGATCGCGGTCCTGCTCGCCGACCTGTTCATCATCGGCCGGCGGCCGCACGAGCCGAGCGTCCGGGAGTCCAGCCTGTGGGTGGGCTTCTACGTCGGCCTGGCGCTGATCTTCGGCGTGGTGCTCTGGCTCACCGCCGGTGGTCGCGTCGCAGGCGAGTTCTACACCGGCTGGCTCACCGAGTACAGCCTCTCGGTGGACAACCTCTTCGTCTTCGTGATCATCATGGCCCGGTTCGGGGTGCCCCGGCAGTACCAGCAGAAGGTGCTGCTCGTCGGCATCATTCTGGCGCTGATCATGCGGGGTGGCTTCATCGCCGCCGGCGCGGCGCTGATCTCCCAGTTCTCCTGGGTGTTCTACATCTTCGGCGCGTTCCTCATCTACACCGCGGTGAACCTGGCCCGGCAGGGCGAGCCGGACGAGGACGAGTTCAGCGAGAACCTGCTGATCCGGTGGAGCCGCAAGGCGCTGCCGCTGTCCCGTGACTACGACGGGGCACGGATGACCACCCACGAGCACGGGCGGCGCCTGTTCACCCCGATGCTGATCGTGATGATCGCGATCGGCACCACCGACCTGATCTTCGCGCTGGACTCGATCCCGGCGATCTTCGGCATCACCCAGGAGCCGTACCTGGTCTTCACCGCGAACGTGTTCGCGCTGATGGGGCTGCGGCAGCTCTACTTCCTGCTCGGCGGCCTGCTGGACCGGCTCATCTACCTCAGCTACGGCCTCGCCGTGGTGCTCGGCTTCATCGGCGTGAAGCTCGTGCTGGAGGCGCTGGCCGAGAACAACCTGCCGTTCATCAACGGCGGCGAGCACGTGGCGTGGGCCCCGCACATCCCGATCTGGCTCTCGCTGACGGTCATCCTCGGCACCCTTGGTGTGGCCACCGCCGCCAGCCTGGCGAAGTCGTCGCGGGACCGGCGCCGGGAACTGGCCCAGGCCCGCCGCTGACCCGTCCGTCCCGTCCGGGGCGCTCCCCTACCGGGGGCGCCCCGGACGAGACGGCGCTCAGACGCGGTGGGCGCCGACGAGGGTGGCGGTCCGGTCGGCCGGCAGCTCCTCCTCGACCACGCGCCGGGTCAGGTAGCAGGCGTGCAGCATCCGGCGCCGGCCGCCGCGCGGCTCGGCCGACACGATCCCGACGTGGTGGATGCGCCGGCCGGGCCGGGCGAAGAAGTAGAGGTCGCCGGGGCGTTCGGCGTCCAGCGGCACCCGCGAGGTCGCCGCCGCCTGGTCGTCTGCGTCGCGGGGGAGTGTGATCCCGTACCGCCGCCAGGCCAGGTGCACCAGCCCGGAGCAGTCGATGCCGTCGGTGGACATGCCGCCCCAGACGTAGACCAGGTCACGCAGCCGTTCGGCGACCGCGAGCACCTGCTCGGCCTCGGGACGCTCGGCGGGCAGCGGCACCAGGTCGTCCTCCGGGGCCCAGAGCGGGTCGGGCCGTCCGGGTACGCGGACCGGACGCCTGCCGTCCACCGCCGGCCCGGCCGGGGTGAGCCGGGTGCCGAGGACCACGCCGGTGAGCGCCGCGTCGCCGTCCGGCTCGGTGCGCAACGCGGTGTGCGCGACGTCGACGGTCAGCGGACCGTCGGCCGCCGTCCCGGAAGCGGTCGGACCGGAGGCCCTCGGACCGGAGGCCGTCGGACCGGAGGCGGTCGGCCCGGGAACAGCCGGACCGGAAGCGGCCGGTCCGGAGGCGGCCCGACCGCTTCCGGTCGCACCGGCACCGGAGGGACCGGTGTCGGCCGGCGCGATGCCAGCCGGAGCGATGTCGGCCGGAGCGGTACCGGCCGGAGCGGCGTCGGAGACGTCGGCCAGGTGGGCGGCCCGCAGCCAGCCCGGGTAGCCGTCGGCGTCGAGCTTCGCCGCGGGCTGGCCCAGCGCCACCACCCGCACCCAGCCGTCCGGCCGGGACTCGGTGACGCGCACCGGCTCGCCGAGCAGCAGCTGGGTCAGGACGCAGTCGCCGACGAGCTGGTCGCGGTCCATGCCGGCGATCCAGGCGGCGACGTCGGGCGAGCCGGCGAGGGCGGGGCAGTCGATCGGACGTACCGCCTCGGGAGCGGTCCACAGGGTCGCCACCGGTACCCGTACGACGGCCCGGCGGCCGGGCTGAGGTGCCACGCGTACCCCTCTCTCCGGTGGTCGTCCGGGCGACCATATGAAAAATTCTGACGTTGCTCAACCACCTGTCTGAATTTTAGCTTCACGCAGGCCGGTGATCCCCAGGCCCGGAGCGTCCGGCAGCAGCACGCTCGCGCCCTCGTACCGGATGCCCCCGGTGACCGGCGACCAGGCCAGCCACCAGGCGGCGTCGAGGTCCGACACGGCGGTGGTGCCGGACGCGGCGACCAGGCTGGCCGCGGCGCCGACCCCCACCGGGCCCTCCATCATCGAACCGACGATGGTGCCCATGCCGTGCGCGGCGGCCAGGTCGAGCAGCGTGCGGGCCGGTTGCAGACCGCCGCACTTGGCCAGCTTCACGTTGACCATGTCGGCGGCGCGCCGCCGGATCACCTCGACCAGATCGCGCACGTCGAAGACGGACTCGTCGGCCAGGATCGGCAGGTCCACCCGGTCGCTGACCCAGGCCAGCCCGTCCAGGTCGCGGCGGTGCACCGGCTGCTCGACCAGCTCCACGTCGAGCCCCGCGTCCTCGATCGCCCGGATCACCCGCACCGCCTCCCGGGGCGTCCAGCCCTGGTTGGCGTCCAGCCGGATCCGCACGTCCGGGCCGACCGCGGCCCGCACCGCGCGGACCCGGTCCAGGTCGCCGCGGGCGTCGGTGCCGACCTTGAGCTTGAGCACGCTGAACCCCTCGGCGCCGCGCCGCGCCGCCGTCGCGGCCAGGTCCACCGCGTCACCGGCGGCCAGCGTGACGTCGGTCGGCACGCGCAGCGCCGTGCCGCCGAGCAGACGCACCAGGGGTACGCCGAGCCGCCGCGCGGCCAGGTCGTGCAGCGCCACGTCGACCGCCGCCTTCGCCGACTCGTTCCCTACCACGGCACGGCGCACCAGCGTGCCTGCCGCCTGGAGGTCGTCGGCGTCGCGGCCGATCAGCAGCGGCGCGAGCAGTTCGCGTACGCACGCCTCGGCACCCGCCACCGACGCGCCGGTGACCTGCCAGACCTGCGGCGCCTCCCCGAAACCGGACCGGCCGTCGCCGTCGACCACCTCCACGAGCAGCGTGTCCACGGTGGTGGTACGGCGCAGCGCGGTGACGAACGGGGTGTGTAAGGGGGCCGACAGACGGTGGGTGCGTACCGCGGCGATCGTCATGTGGGGCACCCTATAGCCAACTGGCGGCGAGCAGGGGAGGGCCGATGGCCGGGCGGGAATGGGAGCTGGTGGGCGCGCCGAACGCGCGTGACCTGGGTGGAATGCCGACGAGCGATGGGCGGCGGGTACGGGCGGGGCGGCTCATCCGGACACCCGCGCTGGGCCGGCTCATTGACGAGGACCTGCCGGTGCTGGGCAAGCTCGGCCCGGCCTGCGTGGTGGACCTGCGTGACGTCCACGAGCAGGCGGTGGCCCCGCCGGACCGGCTGGTCGGGGAGCCCCGCACCGTGCACCTGCCGGTCTACGACGCGGCGCACCCGGTGTTCACGTACGTCTCGGCGGTGTTGCAGGGCCACGACCTGGACGCGTACGCGGCGCTGGCCCGCGAGGGCATGCCGGGGGCGATGACGGCGATCTACCGCTGGTTCGTCACCGGGGAGTCGGCGCGGGCCGGGTTCGGCGCGGCGGTGCGGCTCGCCGCCGAGGGCGCGAACCTGCCGCTGCTGTTCCACTGCTCGGCCGGCAAGGATCGCACCGGCTGGCTGTCGGTGGTGCTGCTGACCGCGCTGGGCGTGGAGGAGGAGGCGATCCGCGCCGACTACCTGGTGCACAACGAGCTGACCGAGAGCCTGCGCGAGGTGCTGCTGTCCGCGATGATCCAGCGCCGGCCGGACCTGGACCCGGCGGTGGCCCGGCCGCTGCTGGAGGTGCGCCCGGAATACCTGGACGCCGCCTACGACGAGGTGCGCCGCGCGCACGGCTCGTTCGACGCGTACCTGCGCGACGGCCTGGGGGTGACCGACGCGCACCGCGCCGCGCTGCGCGAGCGGCTGCTGGAGTAGCCGGGTCAGCCGGCCAGGTCGTGCCGCGCGGCCCAGACCCGCTCGGAGACGTGCGCGATCAGCCGGCACGCGTCGTCCTCGACGCCGTCCGCGCCGCCGTCGGCCAGCTCGGTGGTGGTGCAGACGACGATCGTGTACGGCGGCGCGTCGTCCGGGAACACCACGCCCGCGCCGTGGCGTACGCCGCGTACCCAGCCGTTCTTGTGCGCGATCCGGGTGCCGTCGGGCAGCCCGGCGGCCAGGTCCTCGCGGTGTTCCTGCGCGACGAGCACGTCGAGCATGGCGGCGCAGCCGGCCGGCGAGGCGAGCGGGCCGGGCCGGGTCGCGCCGAGCGCCAGCTCACCGAGCAGGCCGGCCAGGTCGGCGGCGGTGACCAGGTTGTCGATGCCGGAGTCGCGGGCGGCGAAGTCCTCGATGCCGCGGCCGGTGACGCTGTGCCGCGCACCGGCGAGCGCCCACGCCTGCGCCACGGCGGGCAGTCCCACCTCGCCGATGCAGATGTTCGTGGCGAGGTTGCTGGACCGGATGATCATCCGTTCGGCGAGCCAGCGCAGCGGCGCCTCACCGCCGACGCGGTCCCAGACCGCCTCGTCGTTGTCGTAGTCGCGGTCGTTGGCGAACCGGGGCGCGCCGGGCAGCGCGGAGCCGAACGAGTTGCGCACCGGCACCGGCGCGTCCAGGTCCAGCCGGCCGGCCTCGGCGGCGCGGAACAGCGCCACCAGCACGGCGAGTTTCATGGTGCTCGCCGCGTAGTGGGTGGCGTCGGCCCGCCGCGTCCACGCCGGCCGCGCGCCGGGGCGGCCCACGTACGCGGAGACGGTGCCGGGCACCCGGTCCAGGTGTGCGTCGAGGTCCTCCCAGGTCATGACCGCACCGTAGCGGATCTTCGTGGCGTACGCGGGGCAGCGGCGGGCGCGGGTGCGGGCTAGCGTGCGGAGATGACGACCCCGTTGTACGACGGCATCGCCGACTGGTACGAGGAGTACGCCAGCGAGACATCGTCGGTCTACATGGACCGGGTCCGGTCGGTGCTGGCCGATCTGCTGGGCGACGGCCCGGGCCGCTGCGTGGACCTGTGCTGCGGCACCGGGGCGCACGCGGCCGAGCTGAAGCGTCTCGGATGGACACCGGTGGGAGTGGACCTGTCCGGCGGGCAGCTCCGCCACGCCCGCGCCCGGCTGCCGGTGGCCCGGGCCGACGCGACGGCGTTGCCGCTGTCCACCGGCGCCGTACCGGCGGTGGCCTGCGTGCTCGCGCACACCGACATGCCGGACTATCCGGCGGCGGTCGCCGAGGCGGCGCGGGTGCTGGCGCCCGGCGGCCGGCTGGTACACGTCGGGGTGCACCCGTGTTTCGTGGGCGCCTTCGCCGACCGGTCCGAGCCGGAGCGGATCGTGATCGACGGCGGGTACGCCTCGCGGGAGCGCACGGTCCGCTCGTGGAACGCGACCGGGGTGCGGGCGCGGGTCGGTGCGTGGCACCTGCCGCTAGCCGGCCTGCTGGACGCCGTGGCGGCCGCCGGTCTGCGGCTGACCCGGGTGGTCGAGTCCGGCTCCGGCCCGATCCCCGACGTCCTGGCCCTGGCGGCCACCAAACCCCGCTGACCCCACCCTGCCGGGACTTCACCTCGCGTCCGAGGCGCGGTAATGGCCCCGTGGTGCGTCTCGCGTCCATGGCACGGTGTGGGCCTGTGACGCCGTCCCGCGCCCGGTCACGCGGTGTGGCCTGTGACGCCGTCCCGTGCCCGGTCGCGCGGTGTGGGCTCGTCGCGCGTCTCGCCGTCTCGCATCTGTTGCGCAGCCTCGCGCCCGTCGCCGCGCTCGTCCGTCGGCGGGCAGGTTCCGCTGCCGCCCAGCCCTCCCAGTAACCCGGCGACCCACCCCCGCCCTTCACCTCGCTCCCGCCCTGCCCGGGCCGGCCGCCCTCGTCGCCTGATCCCGAGGACCGGGATCCCGCGTTCGCACAACGAGACGAGCAGAGATCTTGGAAGAAAAGTGCCCCCATAGGGGCCATTTCGGACCAAGATCTCCCGCCCACCCCGTCGATCATGAAGTTGGCGGCGGATTTGATCTCCAGAACTGCCGCCAACCTCATGATCGTCCAGTGGGGGGGGCGGGGAGGGCGGTGGGGAGGGGAAGGGAAGGGGGGAGCCCGGTCCGCCGAGGGGCGGGCCGGGCTCCGGGTGGGGCTGGTGAGCTTGTGGGTCAGCCGGCGTGCTTGCGGCGGGCGGCGGCCCGGCCACGCTGCTGCTGGTCGAGCACCACCTTGCGGATGCGCACCGCGGCCGGGGTGACCTCGACGCACTCGTCCTCGCGGCAGAACTCCAGGGCCTGCTCCAGGGACAGCTTGCGCGGCGGAATCAGCTTCTCGGTCTCGTCGGCGGTCGACGAGCGCATGTTGGTGAGCTTCTTCTCCTTGGTGATGTTGACGTCCATGTCGTCGGAGCGGGAGTTCTCGCCGACGATCATGCCCTCGTACACCTCGGTGCCCGGCTCGACGAAGAGCTGGCCGCGCTCCTGGAGGTTGGTCATCGCGAACGCGGTGACCGAACCGGCGCGGTCGGCGACCAGCGACCCGTTGTTGCGGGTGCGCAGCTCGCCGAACCACGGCTCGTACGACTCGAACACGTGGTGCAGGATGCCGGTGCCGCGGGTCTCGGTGAGGAACTCGGTCCGGAAGCCGATCAGGCCGCGCGCCGGGACCAGCCACTCCATCCGGATCCAGCCGGTGCCGTGGTTGACCAGCTGCTCCATCCGGCCCTTACGGGTGGCCAGCAGCTGGGTGATGGCGCCGAGGTACTCCTCCGGGGCGTCGATGGTCAGCCGCTCGACCGGCTCGCAGGTCTTGCCGTCGATCTCCTTGGTGACGACCTGCGGCTTGCCGACGGTCAGCTCGTAGGACTCGCGGCGCATCTGCTCGACCAGGATCGCCAGGGCCAGCTCGCCACGGCCCTGCACCTCCCAGGCGTCCGGCCGCTCGGTGGGCAGCACCCGCAGCGAGACGTTGCCGATCAGCTCCTTGTCGAGGCGGTCCTTGACCATCCGGGCGGTGACCTTGGCGCCCTTGACCCGGCCGACGAGCGGCGAGGTGTTGGTGCCGATGGTCATCGAGATGGCCGGCTCGTCCACGGTGATCAGCGGCAGCGGCACCGGGTTCTCGGCGTCGGCGAGCGTCTCACCGATCATGATCTCCGGAATGCCGGCGACGGCGATGATGTCGCCCGGCCCGGCGGAGTCGGCCGGCTTGCGCTCCAGGCCCTCGGTCATCAGCAGCTCGGAGATGCGTACCCGCTGGGTGCTGCCGTCGGTGCGGCACCAGGCCACGGTCTGGCCCTTGCTGATGGTGCCCTGCCGGACCCGGCACAGCGCGAGCCGGCCCAGGAACGGCGAGGCGTCGAGGTTGGTGACGTGGGCCTGCAGCGGCGCGTCCTCGTCGTACGCGGGCGCGGGGATGGTGTCGAGCAGCGTGCGGAACAGCGGCTCCAGGTTGCTGCTGTCGTCCGGGACGGCGCCGTCGGCGGGCTGGGTCAGCGAGGCGATGCCGTCGCGGGCGCAGGCGTAGACGATCGGGAAGTCGATCTGCTCCTCGTCGGCGTCCAGGTCGAGGAACAGCTCGTACGTGTCGTCCACGACCTCCTTGATCCGGGCGTCCGGACGGTCCACCTTGTTGATCACCAGGATGATCGGTAGCCGGGCGCGCAGCGCCTTGCGGAGCACGAACCGGGTCTGCGGCAGGGGGCCCTCGCTGGCGTCGACGAGCAGCACCACACCGTCGACCATGGTCAGGCCGCGCTCGACCTCGCCGCCGAAGTCGGCGTGACCGGGGGTGTCGATGATGTTGATGGTGACGGGCTCCGAGCCGTCCGCCGGCATGTACCGCACGCCGGTGTTCTTGGCGAGGATGGTGATGCCCTTCTCGCGCTCGAGGTCCATCGAGTCCATGACCCGCTCGGTGGTCTCACCACGGGCGCCGTAGGCGCCGGCCTGCCGCAACATGGCGTCGACCAGGGTCGTCTTGCCGTGGTCGACGTGGGCGATGATGGCGACGTTGCGGAGGTCGGTGCGTAGCTGCATACCCTCCATACTCCTGTCTGCGGTTGCCGGGGCACGCCTCGGGGTCACCCCGAGACAACCCGGATCTGCGTCGAAAGTGCTGTGCCGACCGTTCCAGCGACTGGCATGCTGACACCCGTGCGGGGTGCCCGATGCCTGACCTGCTGAGCTGGCTGCAGGAGCTGCCGCCCCTGCTGATCTACGTGGCCGCCGCGGCGATCGTCGCGGCGGAGACCGCGGTGATCGTCGGACTGCTGATGCCCGGCGAGGCGACCCTGCTTCTGGTCGGCTTCCTAGCGTACGCGGGGACGCTGCGCCTCGCGCCCGTGCTGGTGGCGATGACCGCCGCCGCCGTGATCGGAGACACACTCGCGTGGCGGGCCGGCCGCCGCTACGGCACCCGTCTGCGTGCCTCCGGGGTGGGTGCCCGGATCGGCGCGCACCGGTGGCGGCGGGCCGACTCGCTGCTGGAGCGCCTCGGTGGCCGGGGTGTGCTCGCCGCCCGCTGGATCGCGTTCGCCCGCACGCTGGCACCCCGGCTGGCCGGGTCGGCGGGGATGCCGTACCGGCGGTTCGCGCCGTGGAACCTGGCCGGGGTGGCGAGCTGGGTCGGCGCCTCGGTGCTGGCCGGCTACCTCGCCGGTGAGTCGTACGAGCGGGTGTCGAAGCTGCTCGGCCGGGCCACCGGCGCGGTGCTGGCCCTGCTGCTGTGCCTGCTCGCCGTGGTGCTGGCCGGCCGCTGGCTGGGCCGCAACCCGGACCCGGTACGCGCGCTGGCGGCACGGGCCGCCGCGTTGCCGCCGCTGCGCTGGCTGCGGGCCCGGTACGGGGTGCTGTTCTTCCTGGTCGCCATGCGGGTCGGCCCGGCCTGGACGCTGCTGTTCAACCTGGCGCTGGGGCTGGCGCTGCTGTTCGTCGCCGGGCTGGCCGTGGCGGTCCTGCTGGAGGCGGTGGTCGCGCAGAGCGGGCTGTACGTCCTCGACGGGCTGGTCGCCGACTGGTTCGCCGCCCGGCGTACCCCCGGGGTGGTCGACACGGCGCTGCCGGCGGTGTCGGTGCTGCGCGGCTGGGTGCTGATCGCCGCGGTGGCGGTGGTGGCCGCCGTGGTGGCCCGGCGCGGCCGGGCCTGGCGGGCGGACCCGCTCGGGGTGCTGGGCACCGTCGGCGCCGCCGTGCCGCTGGTGTTGCTCGTCGTCGTCGCGGACCTGACCGGCCCGGGCGGCCCGGACCGCCCCGGTGACCTGTTCCCGACGCAGAACGCGGTGGTGACCGCGAGTTTCGGCACGCTCGCCTGGCTGCTGTCGCGCGGCGCCCGCTGGCCGGTGGGCGAGGCGGTCTGGACGATCGCGTCGGCGGGCGTTGTCACTGTCACCGGCGCGCGGCTCTACCTGGGCTTCAGCACGGCGAGCGGCACCGTCACGGCGGTCCTGCTGGGCGTCGCCTGGACCACCGTGTTCGTGGTGGCGTGGGCGACCCGGGACCGCCTGGCCGACCGGGACGAGCGACCGGGCGGCGCGGACCGGGAGGAGGGGTCCGCCGGCGCGGCGCCGGACGAGGGGCCGGCCGACGCGGTGGCGGAGGAGTCGCCGCCCCGGCCCCGGGCCCGCCGGTCCGCGTTCCGGGTACCCCCCGGACCTGTCGATCCTTGCTAGGGTGCGCCGACGGGGGACTACGGGGAGGTCCGATGCGGCGAGGACTCGGCCGGTGGGCCGTGACGGTGGTGGCACTGGTCGCGGCGGCCACGCTCACGGCGTGCGGCGAGGAGGAGCGGCCGGTCCGGGAGGTCGCTGCGGACCTGCCCACGGCGGCCCCGGCGGACCAGCCGTAGGAGGCGCCGGCCGACGCGCCGAGCGAGGAGCCGCCGGCGGTCGCGGCGATGGGCGGCCGGCCCAGCCCGAGCGCGTCGGCGAAACCGAAGCCGCGGGTCAAGCCGTCCCGCACGACCACGGCGCCGCTGGCCCGGCCGAAGCCGCCGACCGAGACCCAGGTGCCACCGGCGCCGCCGAAGCCGGTGGACGACGGCTGCAAGCCGAGCTACCGGGGCACCAAGGCCAGTCAGAGCCAGGTGAAGGCGGCGCTCACCGACGCCGCGGCGCGGACGTACTGGCCGACGTCGGCGCCGGACATCCGCATCCCGTCGGCGCTGCTGAAGGCCACCGCCTGGCAGGAGAGCGGGTGGCAGTCCAACATCATCGCCTGTGACGGCGGGGTCGGGCTGATGCAGGTCATGCCCGCCACGGCGGAGTGGATGAACCAGCGTTTCGGCCAGTCGTACGACATCGACGCCTACCGGGACAACGCCTACCTGGGCGGCACCTACCTGGCCTGGCTGACCAAGTACATCGGCGACATGTACTTCGAGTCCGACTACCGGCTCGACGCCTCACTGTGCACGAGTGAGCTGAACTCCTGCCTGCTCAACGCCGTGATCGCGGCCTACAACTACGGGCACGGCGCGGTGGCTCGGGAGGATCAGCCGCTGACCATCCCGAACCCGCAGTACGTGCGCAACGTGCGGGCGCTGATGACCGAGTGCGAGTGCCTGAGCTTCTGATCGACCGGACGAAGGGGCGGGGGCCGGCGTACGCGCCGGCCCCCGCCCGTCCGGTCAGTCCCGCGCGGCGACCGGCTCGGCCGGCGCCGTGGCGGGCGCGTCGGCGTCCCGGGTGATCCGGCCGGGCCACCAGAACCTGTCGCCGAGCAGGAACGCCAGCGACGGCACCAGCACCGTCCGGACCAGCAGCGTGTCCAGCAGCACACCGATGCAGACGATGATGCCGATCTGGGTGAGCGTGATCAGCGGCAGCACGCCGAGCACCGCGAACACCGCGGCCAGCAGGATGCCGGCGCTGGTGATCACGCCGCCGGTGACCCGCAGCGCCGACAGCATCCCGTCGCGGGTGCCGGTGCGCCGGGCGTCCTCCCGAGCCCGGGTGACCAGGAAGATGTTGTAGTCGACGCCGAGCGCCACCAGGAAGACGAACGCGAGCAGCAGCACCCCGCTGTCCAGCGCCGGGAAGTCCAGCACGTGGTCGAAGAGCAGCCAGGCCGCGCCGAGGCTGGCGAAGAACGAGGCGATGACTGTCAGCACCAGCAGCAGCGGCGCCAGGAGCCCGCGCAGCAGCAGCACCAGCACCGCGCCGACCAGCAGCAGGATCAGCGGCAGGATCAGCTTGAGGTCCTTGGTGTTCGCCTCGTTCGAGTCGTACGTCGCGGCGACCGAACCACCGACCAGGGCGCCGTCGGGGGCGTCCGCGCCGTCCACGGCGGGCGGGGCGGAGTCCGGTACGGCGGCCACGGCGTCGCGCAGCGCCACCACGGCCCGGTCGGAGGCGGCACTGCCCGGCTCGGCGGTGAGCACCACGTCGATCTGGGCGACCCGGTCCCCGGCGGCGCCGGGGCGGGCCGAGGCGACCCCGTCGACGCCGCTCGCCGCAGCCAGGACCGCCTGCGCGGCCTGCGGGTTGGTGAGCACCGCGACCGGCTGGGTGCTGCCGGCCGGGAACGCCCGGGCGAGCGTCTCGGCTCCGGCGACGGCCTCGGGCTTCTCGCTGAACTGCTCGGTCTCGGACAGCCCGGTACGGATGCCCAGGCCGCCGAGGGCGAGGCCGGCGAGCAGCAGGACGGCGAGCGCGGCGACCGGCAGCGGCCGGCGGACCACCAGCTCGCCGAGGCGGCCCCAGATCCGGCCTTCGCGGGCAGCGCTGCCGACGCGGGGGACGAACGGCCAGAACAGGCCCCGGCCGAACAGCAGCAGGGCGGCGGGGAGCACGAACAGGGCGGAGAGCATGGCGAGGATCACACCGGTGGCGCAGGCGATGGCGAGCGCCCGGTTGGTCTCCTGCTCGGACAGCAGCAGCGTGAGCACGCCGAGGACGACGGTGCTGCCGCTGGCCAGGATCGGCTCGGCGGTGCGGCGCAGCGCCGAGCGCATGGCGGCGAACCGGTCCTCCTCGCGGCGCAGCTCCTCCCGGTAGCGGGCGATGAGCAGCAGCGCGTAGTTGGTGGCGGCGCCGAAGACCAGCACGCTGGCGATGCCGGTGACCTGCCCGCTGGGCAGGTAGATGCCGAAGGCGGGGACGAGGGACTCCACCACGCGCAGCGTGATCTGCTCGGTGGCGCCCACCACCAGCAGCGGCACCAGCCACAGGAACGGGCTGCGGTAGGTGACGAGCAGCAGCACCGCCACCACGGCGGCGGTGACCAGAAGCAGCGTGGTGTCCGCGCCCTGGAACACCTTGCCCAGGTCGGCGGTGAACGCCGGGCCGCCGGTGACCTCGACGGTCAGCTCGCCGGGCAGGTCACCGACCGCCTCGCGGAGCTTCTCCACCTCGTCGACCACCGCCGACGGGCCGCCCTCGGTGGACAGCGGCACCGCTACCAGCGCCACAGTGCCGTCGGGGGAGACCTGGGCGGGGGAGACCCGCCCGCCTACGGCGAGCGAGTTCAACTCGCCGCCGAGGCCGTCGAGCACGCTGCGGTCGGCCCCGCTCAGCGGGGCCTGGTCGGCGCGGCTGACCACCACCAGGGCGGTCTGGGCGTCCTTGGAGGGCAACTGCTCCTGGAGCCGCTCGACCTGCGTCGACTGCCACTCCACGGACAGGCCGGTGTCGGAGACGGGCGCCGGATTGTCCGGCTTCGGAAGCCCGAAGGCGACCACGCCGACGACGAGTGCGGCGGCCAGCGTGAGCCAGGCGGCCAGCCGGCCCCGGACGACGCGGGTGAACAGAGACATCTGATGCCCTCACATATTGGTCGCGGGGGATTCTCTTTGAACGAGTATCTTGATGAGCGAGATTATCCGGGGTGGTTCTATGCTGCAACCGGAACTGTTCGACAGGGGGTGGCGGCAAGCGGTGGCGGCGCACAGGATGTACCGGCGACGCGACGACCCACGCGGTCGCATGGTCGCCGACATCACAAACGACCTGCGCCGTTACTCGGTCGACGCGCAGCACATCGGGCACGCGTTCGCCGGGCTGCACGGGCTCAACGCCACCGACCTGTACGCCCTGATCGCGGTCATGGAGGCCGAGCTGGTGGGCGACCCGATCACCCCCGGCCGGCTCGGCGAGGCGCTCAACCTCTCCTCCGGCTCGGTGACCGCGCTCGTCGACCGGCTGGAGCGCGGTGGCCACATCCGGCGAGACCGGGACACCGCCGACCGCCGCAAGATCCTCCTGCACTACGCCGACCGGGGCGCCACGCTGGCGCAGAGCTTCTTCGGGCCGCTCGGCCGCCGTACCGACGAGGTGATGGACCGCTTCAGCGACGAGGAGCTGGCCGTGGTGCACCGGTTCATGGCCGAGATGGTGCACTCCATGCGTACCCACCGGGACGAGATCCGCGCCGCGCCGCGCCGTGGCGCCGGCTCCGGAGACGCCTGATCGTGTGGCTCGTCACCCGGGCGGCCACCGCGGCGCTGCGACTGCCCGCCGCACGCACCGGGCGGGTCGCCGTCACCCGGGACATCCCGGTCCGGGTACGCGACGGAGTGACGCTGCGCACCGACCACTACGCGCCCGGCCTGCCCGCCGCGCCGTGCGTGCTGATCCGCACCCCGTACGGGCGGGGCGGACCGGTCCGGCTGCTGGGCCGCCTGATCGCCGAGCGGGGCTTCCACGTGGTGATCCAGTCGTGCCGCGGCACGTTCGGCTCCGGCGGCGAGTTCGCGCCGCTGGTGCACGAGCGCGACGACGGTCTCGACACGCTCGACTGGCTGCGCCGCCAGCGGTGGTGGACCGGCGCGTTCGGCATGTTCGGCGCCAGCTACCAGGGCTTCGTGCAGTGGGCGCTGGCTGCCGAGGCGGGCGACGAGCTGCGCGCGATGGTCGCCGTGGTGACCGCGTCGGGCACCCGCGACTCGACGTACGCGGGAGAGTCGTTCGCCCTCGACACGGTGCTCACCTGGGCCGAGCTGCTCCAGGCGCAGACCGTGCCCTGGCTGGCCCGGCAGTGGGAACTCAAGCGCGGCCAGCCCCGCCTCGCCCGGGCCCTGGCGCACCTGCCGCTGGCCGAGGCCGACCGGGTCGCCACCGGCGTGACGGTGCCGTTCTTCCAGGAGTGGCTGCGCCACCACACCCCCGGCGCCGACTACTGGCGTACCCGGGTCTTCGGCGACCGGATCACCGAGGTCCGGGCCCCGGTGGCGATGGTCAGCGGCTGGCAGGACATCTTCCTGCCGGCCCAGCTCGACGACTACGCCCGCCTGCGGGCCGCCGGGACGCGGACCCGCCTGGTCGTCGGCCCGTGGACGCACGGCAGCCCGGGGCTGCTCCTGGCGTCGCTGCGGGAGGGCCTGGCCTGGCTCGACACCCACCTGGCCGGGCGGCCCGGGCCGGACCGCGCGCCGGTGCGGGTGCACGTCGGCGGCGTCGGCGGCGGCTGGCGCGACCTGCCGGACTGGCCGCCACCGGCCACACCCGCGCGATGGCATCTGCGATCCGCCGGCGGGCTGGCCCCGCAGCCGCAGGAGCACGGCGCACCGGACCGGATCTGGTACGACCCGGCCGACCCCACCCCGTCGCTCGGTGGCCCGCTGCTGGTGGCCCAGCGGGCCGGCGCGGTGGACAACCGGCCGGTCGAGGCGCGCCCGGACGTGCTCACGTACACCAGCGAGCCGCTGCGCGACCCGGTCGAGGTGGCCGGTCCGGTGGCCGCCGAGATCCACCTGCGCAGCGAACTGTCGTACCTGGACGTGTTCGTGCGTCTGTGCGACGTGGACCGGCGCGGGCGCTCGTGGAACGTCTGCGACGGCCTGGTCCGCGTCGAGCCCGGCCGGTTCCCGCGCGATCCGTCCGGAGTGGTCACCGTACCGGTCACGCTCTGGCCCACCGCGTACCGCTTCGCGCCCGGGCACCGGCTGCGCGTGCAGGTCTCCGGCGGCGCCCACCCGCGCTACGCGCGCAACCCCGGCACCGGTGAGCCGCTCGGCACCGCTGTGACCCTCCGTGCTGGATGGCGGGAGATCTTCCACGATCGCGAGCATCCCTCGGCACTGGTGCTGCCGCTCGTGCCGACACCGTCCACAGCGGGCTGATAGTTCAAAAAACCGCTCCTGAGCTGGGCATTTCTGCCTAACCGTGGTTAAGCTCGGAGCAAGTGCCCGGTGCCGTGCAGTTATCCGGCGGGGCGCGTCCGCGGATCGCACGTCATCACGCGGTGTGATTGTCGTGCCCTCGCCGGTCATCGATCGGAAGGGGATCTGCCATGACGTCGGCCCCGGCGAACCTGCTGGCCGTCCGGAATCTCTTACTCACCTACCTCAACGTCGACAAGAACGCCGTACGCGCCGACGACCTGGAGCCGGCGGAGGTCGGCATCGTCGGCGACGTCAACCACCGCGGCGGCTACCACTGCGGCTCCGACCGGGTCGTCACGAACGACTACTCGGTGGTGGAGTCCAACCGGGACCGGTCCGGGCTCACGCTGTACGCGTCGGCGCTGGACGTCGGCACGTTCTCCGTCCGCTCCGGTGGTGGCACGCACAACCTGCGGACGTTCTCCACCTGGATGGTGGCGCAGTGCGTGGCGAACGCCGCGGACACCCGGGACATCCGGGAGATCATCTACTCCCCGGACGGACGGACCGTACGCCGCTGGGACCGGCTGGGACGGCGTACCGGCGGCGACAGCAGCCACCTGTTCCACACCCACTTCAGCTTCTTCCGCGACTCCACGAAGGCGGGCCGGGACCAGACCCCGCTGTTCCGCCGCTACCTGACCGCGATCGGGATGATCGCCACCGCGAAACCGGAGGACGACATGGAACAGACCGACAAGCTCATCCGCGACACCGGCGCCGAGAACCGAACCGTCGGCGACGTCCTGGCCGACCTGCAGAACCTGCGCAACTGGCTCATCTCGCCGGTCAACACCACGGGGCTGGTCAACCCGCCCATGGCGAACTCGCCGTTGCAGCAGATGCTGGCGATGCTGCGCGCCTGGCCGGCACTGGTGGCACAGGTGAACGAGCTGTCCGGGAAGGACTTCACCGACGAGGAACAGATCGTCTCCGGGGTGCTGGCCGGGTTGCCGCCGGAGAAGATCGCCGAGGCCATCCCGCCGCAGATCGCCCGGGACGTGGCCGACGAACTGTCCCGCCGTCTGACCGCCTGACCGCCCGGCGCCGCGACGGTCCCGTCGCGGCGCCGCGGTTCCTCCCAATTCGCAAGAGGTGTTGCGCAACAGCTCTTGCGAATGTCAGACTCGCCGCATGGAACAGCCCTCCGTCCGGCAGGTCACCGACTCGCGGGTGCTCGCCGCACTCGCCCACCCCCTGCGCCGCCGGCTCATGGACGTGCTCAAGGTGTACGGCCCGTGCACCGTCGGCATGCTCGCCGAGCACACCGGCCAGGCGCCCGCGAACGTCAGCCACCACCTCAAGGTGCTCGCCGCCGCCGACCTGCTGGTCGAGGCGCCCGAACTGGCCCGCGACCGCCGGGAACGCTGGTGGCGGCTGCGCGACCGCGGGGTGCGCTGGTCCAACAGCGACTTCGACGACGACCCGGCGGCCCGGGTGGTGGCCGACGCCGCCAGCTCGCTCAACCTGGAGCGGCACGCCGAACTGGTCCGCGCCTGGCACTCGGCACCCGACGACGCGCACGCCGCGTGGGGGGAGGGGCCGTTCAGCACCGACAAGTGGCTGCACCTGACCCCCGACGAGCTGGCCGAACTCAGCCGCGAGGTGATCGCGCTGTTCGCCCGGTGGGCCGACCGGCCGGTGCCCGGGGACGGGCAGCGCCGCGAGCCGGTCTTCGTGTTCGCCCACGGCGTGCCGGGCCGGCCGTGACCGCTCCCGCGCGCACGTCCGGGCCGGTCGAGGCGCCGCCCGGGCGGCTGTTCCGGCACCGGGACTTCCGGCTCCTCTGGACCGGTCACACGGTCAGCGCCGTGGGCAGCAACATGACCGCCGTGGCGCTGCCGCTGGTCGCGGTAGCGGTGCTTGACGCGACCACGTTCCAGGTGGCGGTGCTCACCGCCGCGGCCTGGCTGCCGTGGCTGCTCGCCGGTCTGCCGGTCGGGGCGTGGGTCGACCGGGTCCGCCGGCGACCCGTGATGATCGCCGCCGACCTCGCCGCCGCGGCGCTGTTCGCGAGCGTGCCGGTGGCCGCCCTGGCCGGACTGCTCACCGTCGGGCACCTGCTGATCGTGGCGCTCGGCGCCGGCCTGGCCCGGGTCTTCTTCGAGACCGCCGACCAGGTCTACCTGCCCACGCTGCTGCGTCCGGAGCAGGTGCCCGAGGCCAACGCGCGGCTGCACGCCACCCAGACGGCGAGCTACCTGGTCGGGCCGGGGCTGGCCGGTCTGGTCGCCCAGCTGGTCGGCGCGGTGACAGCGGTGGCGCTGGACGCGTTCAGCTTCCTGCTGTCCGCACTGTGCCTGCGCCGAATCCGCGCTGACGAACCCCGCCCGCACCGTCCGGCCGGGTCTACGTCGCTGCGCCGCGAGGTCGCCGCCGGGCTGCGGTTCGTCGTCCGCGACCCGTACCTGCGGGTCCTGACGGTCTTCGGGGCGGCGAGCAACATCGGGCTCACCGGCTACCAGGCGGTGCTCGTGGTGTTCCTGGTCCGCTCGGCCGACCTGCCGGCGGGCCTCGTCGGCCTCCTGATCGGACTCGCCAGCCTCGGTGGTGTGATCGGCGCCGCGCTCGCCGCGCGCCTGTCCCGCCGGCTCGGCAGCGCCCGTACGCTGCTGGTCGCCGGCACCCTGACCGGCCCGCCCGCGCTGCTGATCCCGCTCGCCGGACCCGGCGCACGCACCGGCTGGCTGGTGCTCGGCGGCGTGCTGGTGAGCCTCGGCGTCGCCGTCGGCAACGTGGTGAAGGGCAGCTTCCGGCAGACGTACACGCCGCACCGGCTGCTCGGCCGGGTGACGGTGAGCATGCACCTGCTCAACTACGGCACCATTCCGCTGGCCGCCGTGCTCGCCGGGGCGCTGGGCGCGGTCTGGGGGCCGGGCGGCGCGATCCGGGCGATGACCGCCTGGCTGGCGCTGACCCCGCTGATCCTGCTGGCCGGGCCACTACGGAAACGGCGCGACCTGCCGGCCGCGCCGTCCTGAGGATGCACTGCGGCGGCGGTCGGACCCCGACCGCCGCCACCGGCACGCGTTACATCGGACGAACGTTGTCCGCCTGCGGGCCCTTCTGCCCCTGGGTCACCTCGAACTCGACCTTCTGACCCTCGTTCAGCTCGCGGTAGCCACTGCTCTGGATGGCCGAGTAGTGGACGAACACGTCCGGGCCTCCGCCGTCCTGCTCGATGAAGCCGAAGCCCTTTTCCGAGTTGAACCACTTGACCGTGCCGGTTGCCATGCGTCTCTCCCTGTTCAATGCGGGCGAGCATCGGCTCCGCGGCCGGTGATCGCCCTGTACCACCCCGACAGTAACCGTCCGGACCGGAATCCGCTGCCGGAAGCGCGCGGCGCGCCCGTGAATACGTGCGGGACCGGAAAAAGACCCCGCCGTCGGGCGGGGCGCGGCATGCTTGCCCCGATGAGCAGGCAGACGGCTCTGGCCGACCTGGAGCAGGAGATCGCGGCGCCCGGCGCGGGCCCGGACCGCCTGCGCCTGGTCGGTACGCCGTTCGTGCCGGAGGTGCGCCTGCACCTGGCCGAGGACGCCATCCTGTGGTGGGCCCGGATGGAGGCCGCCGCCGGGCGGCCGCTGCCGCCGCCGTACTGGGCGTCGGTGTGGGCCGGTGGGCAGGCGCTCGCCCGGCACCTGCTGGACCACCCGGAGCTGGCCGCCGGGCGGCGGGTGCTCGACCTGGGCGCCGGATCGGGACTGGTCGCCATCGCCGCCGCGCTCGCCGGGGCCGACGAGGTGGTCGCGAACGACATCGACCCGTACGCGGTGGCCGCGGTCACCGTCAACGCGCGAGCCAACCGGGTCCGGGTGACGGCCGACGGCGCCGACCTGCTCGACGGGGTGGCGGGCGCCGACCTGCTGGTGGCCGGGGACGCGCTCTACGACGCGGGGCTGGCCGCCCGGGTCCTGCCCTACCTGCGGCGGTGTGCCGCACACGGGGTACAGGTGCTGGTCGGCGACCCGGACCGGGGCCACCTGCCGCCGGACGGGCTGGAACTGGTGGCCAGCTATCCGGTGCCGACCACGGAACCCTCCGTCGACTCCCCGGTACGCCGGGTGCAGGTGCTGCGCCCCCGCTGACCCTAGGGGTCTCCCCGGTCGGGTGTCGGGGACCACTGGGGGATCATGCCCGATGTGCCGGCGTGCCGCCGCCGCATAGCGTGCAGCTCATGAACGAACTCGTGGCCGCCGCCGGTGAGCTGCCCACCACCCTGCTGATGGGGCTGCTCGGCGTGGTCATGATCGCCGACGCCGTACCCCTGATCGGGGTGCTGGTGCCCGGCGACGCCGCGGTCCTCGCGGCGGTCGGCGCGGGTCGCCCGGCCGGAGGGGCGCTCACCGTCGCGGCGGTGGTCGCCGGCTGCCTGGCCGGCTGGTCGCTGAGCTTCTTCGCCGGCCGGCGCTGGGGCGGGCGGCTGCGGGACAGCCGGGTGGGCGGCTGGATCGGCGAGTCCCGCTGGGCCGCCGCCGAGACGCTGCTGCACCGCGGCGGCGGACGGATCGTGCTGGTGGCGCCGTTCCTGCCGGTGTTCAACGCGTTGCTGCCGCTGGCCGCGGGCGGGCTGCGGATGTCGTACCGGCGGTTCCTGGTCTGCGCGGCGGCCGGGGCCACCGCGTGGGCCGGCCTCTACGTGGCGCTGGGGCTCGCCGCGCGGGCACTGACCGGCCTGCTGCCCGCGGCGCTCAACCCCACGGTGCTGACCATGGCGGTCGGGCTGCTGCTGGCCGGCCCGGTGCTGCTCGCCACCCGGCGGCGGCTGCGGGCGGTCACCGGCTGACCGCGCCCGGCCCGGCCGTCACGGGGGAGGCCGGACCGGGCGTGCTCACCAGCCGCGGGCGCGCCACTGCGGCACCGCGGGCCGCTCGGCGCCGATGGCGCTGTCCTTGCCGTGGCCCGGATAGAACCAGGTGTCGTCCGGCAGCCGGTCGAAGAGCTTGGCCTCGACGTCGTCGATGAGCCGGCCGAAACGCTCCGGGTCCTGGTCCGTGTTGCCCACGCCACCCGGGAAGAGCGAGTCACCGGTGAAGAGGTGCGGGGTGCCGGCCGGGTCGCGGTAGAGCAGCGCGATCGAGCCCGGCGTGTGCCCGCGCAGGTGGATGACCTCCAGCGTACAGTCGCCGACCGGCACCGTGTCGCCGTCGGCGAGCCGCTCGGCCTCGATCGGCAGGCCCTCGGCGTCGTCGGCGTGCACCAGCGCCCGTGCCCCGGTCTTTGCCACCACCTCCTCCAGCGCGACCCAGTGGTCCATGTGCTGGTGGGTGGTCACCACGGCGGCCAGCCCGCCGTCACCGACCAGCTCCAGCAGGCGCGGCGCCTCGTTCGCGGCGTCGATCAGCACCTGCTCGCCGGTGGCGTTGCAGCGCAGCAGATAGGCGTTGTTGTCCATCGGGCCCACCGACAGCTTGGTGACGGTGAGCCGGTCGAGCTCGCGCACGGCCGGCGGACCGCCAGGCGTGACGTCTCCGGTGTAGGTCATGACGATGTTCAGATCCATTCCGGTGGGTTCGGCAGGGGGCCGTCGGGTTCGACGGTGAGCAGCTCGCCCGCGCCCCGGCCGGTCAGCCAGGCGGCGAGTTCCGGCGCGGGGCCGGTGACCGTGGGCGCCCCCTCCGGGTCACCCACGACGAGTTCGGACGCCGCGCCGTCGAAACGCAGCACCATGGCCGGTGCCGCCGGGTTGCCGGCCAGCCCGGTCACCACCTCGTGCAGCAGCCGCTGGGCGAACGCCTCCGGCCAGTCCGCGGGCCGGTAACCGGCCGCCAGGTCGACGTGGTGCACCTCGACCTCGCGCAGCCGCCCCCAGACCAGCATCGCCGCCGGCCACGGGCCGCGCCGGGTCTGCACCGTGGCGCCCCAGGCGTCGACGGGCATCGCCGCGACCGCCGCGTCGAAGCGCTGGCCGCTGCGGCGTACGTCGTCCAGCAGGTCGGCCGGGCCGCGGTCGGCGCCGGCGTCGATGTCGTCGGCGCGGGCCTGCGCCGAGGCGTACATCGGGATCTCCTCGCCGGTGCGCGCCGAGGTGAGCAGGTTGACGAACCCGTCGGCGTTGCGGGCCAGGTGGGTGAGCACGTGCGCGCGGGTCCAGCCCGGCAGCAGTGAGGGCGCCGCGACGTCCGCGGCGGTCAGGCCGGACACGGTACGCAGCAGCCGGTCGTTCGCCTCGGCCAGCGGGCCGGTCAGCAGCAGGGGGTCGGCGGTCATCGCGTTCTCACCCGTCCGACCCTAGCGGGCCGGACCGGGCCGTGCCCGGGGGGAAATCGCTTTCGGCGCGTCGGCGCGGCACCTACCGTCGGGGCCGACGACATCGGACCGGCGCCGCACGCGCCGGGGTCCACGTCGTCGCGAACGCGGCACCGGGAGTCGGAGGGGAGGTGGTGTGCATGCCGGTCGCAGCGCGTGTGTTCCGCCGTATCTCCCCTCGACACCGATGAGGACACCATGACTCTCGATCTGACCGCCCTCGGCTGGGACGCCGGCTGGGCGGCCCATCTCGACCGGCGCGCCGGCCACCGTCACGGGCGGGTCGCCCGGGTGGACCGGGGCGTCTGCACCGTGCTGTGCCCGCAGGGGCCGGTGCGGGCCAGCCTCGGTGGCGGCGTGCTGTCCGCCGCCGCCCGCGATCTGACGGCGCTGCCCTGCGCGGGTGACTGGGTGCTGCTGTCCACCTGGCCGGACGGCCCGGTCACGGTGGAGACGGTGCTGCCGCGGCGTACCGCGCTGGTGCGGCGCACCGCCGGCAAGGACTCCAGCGGCCAGGTGCTGGCCGCCAACCTCGACGCCGCCGCGGTGGTCGAGCCGGTGCACCCGGAACCGGACGCCGCGCGGATCGAACGGCTGCTCTCCCTGGTGCACGAATCCGGGGCGGAGCCGCTCGTCGTGCTCACCAAGGCCGACCTGGCCGCCGATCCGGCGGCGGTGGCCCGGCAACTGGCCGACCTCGCGCCGGGGGTGCCGGTGCTGCCGGTCAGCGCCGAGCGGGGCACCGGGCTGGCGCCGCTGCGCCGGCACGTCGCCCCGGGCCGCACGCTCGGCCTGCTCGGCCCCTCCGGGGCCGGCAAGTCGAGCCTGGTCAACGCGCTGGCCGGCGCGGACGTGATGCGTACCCAGGCGATCCGCCGGGTCGACGGCAAGGGCCGGCACACCACCACCTGGCGGTCGCTGGTGCCGCTGCCGGGTGGGGGAGCGGTGCTGGACACCCCCGGCGTACGGGCGGTCGGCCTGCTCGACGGCGCGGCCGGGCTGGACCGGGCGTTCGCCGACATCACCGCGCTGGCCGCCAGCTGCCGGTACGCCGACTGCGCCCACGACGCCGAGCCGGGCTGCGCGGTGCGGGCCGCGCTGGACGACGGCGAGCTGCCGGTGCGCCGCTGGGAGAGCTGGCGGCGGCTGCAGCGGGAGATCGAGCACGAGGGCGGTCGCCGCGCGGCCCGGCTGGCGGCCGAACGGCGGGGCGGATGGCGGGCCGGGCGGCGACGTACCGGACGTCCGGCGACCCCGCCCGCACCAGGGGCATTCTGAGCCGGCCCGGGCCGGTCGGGTGGACCTGCGTGGTTCGCGCCCGACCGGCCTGAGCTGGGGGAATGTTCGCGCGACGGAAGTTGTCATACGTCGGGGCTAGAGTTGCCGGGGCGTCTTCTCTGCGCCCCCGACAACCTGTGAAAACCACCCAGACCCGGCGTCTGGTGCACAGATCCGCCTCATATTCTTCTTCCGGGAGCACACGCACCGTGGCCGACCGACTGATCATCCGTGGCGCGCGCGAGCACAACCTGCGTGACGTCAGTCTCGACCTGCCCCGGGACGCCCTGATCGTCTTCACCGGGCTCTCCGGTTCGGGCAAGTCGAGCCTGGCGTTCGACACCATCTTCGCCGAGGGGCAGCGCCGCTACGTCGAGTCGCTGTCGTCGTACGCCCGGCAGTTCCTGGGCCAGATGGACAAGCCCGACGTCGACTTCATCGAGGGCCTCAGTCCCGCCGTCTCCATCGACCAGAAGTCCACCTCGCGAAACCCGCGTTCCACCGTCGGCACCATCACCGAGGTCTACGACTACCTCCGCCTGCTGTTCGCCCGCATCGGCGAGCCGCACTGCCCGATCTGCGGCGAGCGGATCTCCAAGCAGAGCCCGCAGCAGATCGTCGACCGGGTCCTGGCCATGGCCGAGGGCACCCGGTTCATGGTGCTCGCGCCGGTGGTGCGCGGCCGCAAGGGCGAGTACGTCGACCTGTTCGCCGAACTCCAGGCCAAGGGCTACGCCCGGGCCCGGGTCGACGGCGTGGTGCACCCGCTCACCGAGCCGCCGAAGCTCAAGAAGCAGGAGAAGCACACCATCGAGGTGGTGATCGACCGGCTCAGCGTCAAGCCGAGCGCCAAGCAGCGGCTGACCGACTCGGTCGAGGCCGCGCTCGGTCTCTCCGGTGGCCTGGTGCTGCTCGACTTCGTCGACCTGGCGGAGGACGACCCGGCCCGGGAGCGCCGCTACTCCGAGCACCTGGCCTGCCCGAACGACCACCCGCTCGCCATCGAGGATCTGGAACCCCGGGTCTTCTCCTTCAACGCCCCGTACGGCGCCTGCCCGGAGTGCACCGGCCTGGGCACCAAGAAGGAGGTGGACCCGGAGCTGGTCATCCCCGACCCGGAGCGCACGCTGCGCGAGGGCGCGATCCAGCCCTGGGCCACCGGGCACAACCTCGAATACTTCCTGCGGCTGCTGGAGGCGCTCGGCGAGGCCGAGCACTTCGACATCGACACCCCGTGGCGGGCGCTGCCGTCGCGGGCGCAGAAGACGATCCTGCACGGCTCCGACGACCAGGTGCACGTGCGCTACCGCAACAAGTACGGCCGCGAGCGTTCCTACTACACCGGCTTCGAGGGCGTGGTGCAGTGGATCGAGCGCCGGCACACCGACACCGAGTCGGAGTGGTCCCGGGACAAGTACGAGGGCTACATGCGGGACGTGCCCTGCGCGGCCTGCGGCGGCACCCGGCTCAAGCCGGAGGTGCTCGCGGTCACCCTGGCGGGCAAGAGCATCGCCGAGGTCTGCAACCTCTCCGTCGGCGAGGCGGCCGACCTGCTCGCCGGCATCGAGCTGACCGACCGGCAGAAGATGATCGCCGAGCGGGTCCTCAAGGAGATCAACGCCCGGCTGAAGTTCCTGCTCGACGTCGGTCTGGACTACCTCTCGCTGGACCGCCCGGCCGGCACGCTCTCCGGCGGTGAGGCCCAGCGCATCCGGCTGGCCACCCAGATCGGCTCCGGCCTGGTCGGCGTGCTCTACGTGCTCGACGAGCCGTCGATCGGCCTGCACCAGCGCGACAACCACCGGCTCATCGAGACGCTGCTGCGGCTGCGCGGCCTGGGCAACACGCTGATCGTGGTCGAGCACGACGAGGACACCATCCGGGTGGCGGACTGGATCGTCGACATCGGCCCGGGCGCGGGCGAGCACGGCGGCAAGATCGTGCACAGCGGGTCGGTGCCGGCGCTGCTGGACAACACCGAGTCGGTCACCGGGGCGTACCTGGCCGGGCGGAAGTCCATCCCGACGCCGGCCGCCCGCCGGCCGCAGACGCCGGGGCGCGAACTGGTGGTGCACGGCGCGCGCGAGCACAACCTGCGCAACCTCACCGTGAGCTTCCCGCTCGGCCAGCTCATCGCGGTCACCGGCGTCAGCGGCTCGGGCAAGTCGACGCTGGTGAACGACATCCTCTACACCGTGCTCGCCAACCAGATCAACGGCGCCCGGCTGGTGCCCGGCCGGCACACGCGGATCACCGGCCTGGAGAACGTGGACAAGGTCGTCGGCGTGGACCAGTCGCCGATCGGGCGGACGCCGCGCTCCAACCCCGCCACGTACACCGGTGTCTGGGACCACATCCGCAAGCTCTTCGCCGAGACCACCGAGGCCAAGGTGCGCGGGTACGGCCCGGGCCGGTTCTCGTTCAACGTCAAGGGCGGGCGCTGCGAGGCGTGCTCCGGTGACGGCACGATCAAGATCGAGATGAACTTCCTGCCGGACGTCTACGTCCCCTGCGAGGTGTGCAAGGGCGCGCGCTACAACCGCGAGACGCTCGAGGTGCACTACAAGGGCAAGACGGTCGCCGAGGTGCTGGACATGCCGATCGAGGAGGCGGCCGAGTTCTTCTCCGCCATCCCGGCCATCCACCGGCACCTCAGGACGCTCGTCGACGTCGGCCTCGGCTACGTCCGCCTCGGCCAGCCCGCTCCGACGCTGTCCGGCGGTGAGGCGCAGCGCGTCAAGCTCGCCTCCGAACTCCAGAAGCGCTCCACCGGCCGCACCGTCTACGTGCTCGACGAGCCCACCACCGGCCTGCACTTCGAGGACATCCGCAAGCTGCTGATGGTGCTGGAGGGCCTGGTCGACAAGGGCAACACGGTCATCACCATCGAGCACAACCTCGACGTGATCAAGACGGCCGACTGGCTCATCGACATGGGCCCCGAGGGCGGCCACCGGGGCGGCACCGTGCTCGCCACCGGCACGCCGGAGGAGGTCGCCGAGGTGCCGGAGAGCCACACCGGGCAGTTCCTGCGGCCGATCCTCAAGCTCGACGGCGAGGCCAAGGGCGCCAAGGCGGCCACCACCCGGGCGGCCAAGGCCAACGGCAGCGCCAAGTCGCGGACCCGCAAGGTCCCCGCCGGGGCGCGCTGACCCATCCGGTACGCGTTTTCGCAGGCCGGGCCGTCGGTGCCCGGTCTGTGACGCGCCAGTATGAACCGTGCCCCACGCTGGTGCGTGTTTCCGCAGTAAGCCGAGAGAAAGGCCGGATATGAGTGATGATCAGGCGCTGACCCGACCGGTCACCCAGAGCCGCCGTACCCTGCTCACCGGAGCCGGAGCGATCGGCGCGGCCGTGGTGCTCGCGGGCTGCGGCAGCGACGACGACGCGTCCCCGGGCCTCGCACCGACCAGCGGCGGCCCGCCCGGCGCCACCGCGACCGGCGACGCCGGCGGCGGCGACCGGGACGGCGGCAGCGCGCTGGCGCGCACCTCGGACATCCCGGTGGGCGGTGGCGCCGTCTTCGCCAGCCAGGGCGTGGTGATCACCCAGCCCGAGGCCGGCCAGTTCAAGGCGTTCGACCCGATCTGCACGCACCAGCGCTGCCCGGTGTCGAACGTCGACGGCGGCACGATCAACTGCACCTGCCACAACAGCCGGTTCTCGATCGTCGACGGCTCAGTGAAGGGCGGCCCGGCCACCAAGCCGCTCGCGGCGAAGGAGATCAAGGTCGACGGCGACCAGATCACGCTGGCCTGACCCGTTCCGCGCCCCCGCCGGCCGGTCGTCGGCGGGGGCGCGGTGACGGTCGTGTGTCAGGGGTGCGGACTAGGCTTGACGCCGTGGCTGACCCCTCGACCTACCGTCCCGCGCCCGGCACCATCCCGGAGTCGCCAGGGGTCTACCGCTTTCGCGACGGCACCGGCCGGGTGATCTACGTCGGCAAGGCGCGCAACCTGCGCAGCCGGCTCAACTCCTACTTCGCCGACCCGGTCGGCCTGCACCAGCGCACCCGGCAGATGGTGTTCACCGCCGAGTCGGTCGACTGGATCACCGTCGCCACCGAGGTCGAGGCGCTCCAGCAGGAATACACCTGGATCAAGCAGTACGACCCCCGGTTCAACGTCCGCTACCGCGACGACAAGTCGTACCCCTATCTCGCGGTCACCCTCGACGAGGAATACCCCCGGTTGCAGGTGATGCGCGGGGTGAAGCGCAAGGGCGTGCGCTACTTCGGGCCGTACTCGCACGCATGGGCGATCCGCGAGACGCTCGACCTGCTGCTGCGGGTCTTCCCGGCGCGGACCTGCTCGTCCGGGGTGTTCAAGCGGGCCGGGCAGGTCGGCCGGCCCTGCCTGCTGGGCTACATCGGCAAGTGCTCCGCGCCGTGCGTCGGCAGCGTCACCGCCGAACAGCACCGGGAGATCGTCGACGGATTCTGCGACTTCATGGCCGGCCGCACCGACACCATGGTCCGGCGGCTGGAGAAGGAGATGCTCGACGCCAGCGAGCACCTGGAGTTCGAGCGGGCCGCCCGGCTGCGTGACGACGTCGCGGCGCTGCGCCGGGCGATGGAGAAGCAGACAGTGGTGCTCGGCGACGGCACCGACGCCGACGTGGTCGCGTTCGCCGACGACCCGCTCGAAGCCGCCGTGCAGGTCTTCCACGTGCGCGGCGGCCGGGTGCGCGGCCAGCGCGGCTGGGTGGTGGAGAAGACCGAGGAGCTGACCACCGGCGACCTCGTGCACCACTTCTGCACCCAGGTGTACGGCGGCGAGCAGGGCGAGGCCGACGTGCCCCGCGAACTGCTCGTCCCCGAGCTGCCGGGCGACGCCGACGCGCTCGCCGACTGGCTCACCGCCCGCCGGGGCAGCCGGGTGTCGCTGCGGGTGCCGCAGCGCGGCGACAAGCGGTCGCTGCTGGAGACCGTCGAGCGCAACGCCAAGGACGCGCTGGCCCGGCACAAGCTCAAGCGGGCCGGTGACCTGACCACCCGCAGCCAGGCGCTCGACGAGATCGCCGACGCGCTCGCCATGAACACCTCACCGCTGCGCATCGAATGCTTCGACGTGTCCCAGATCCAGGGCACCGACGTGGTCGCCAGCATGGTCGTGTTCGAGGACGGGCTGCCGCGCAAGAGCGAATACCGCCGGTTCATCGTGCGCGGCGCCACCGACGACCTGTCGGCCATGTCCGAGGTGCTGCGGCGGCGCTTCGCCCGCTACCTCGACGCCCGCGCCGAGACCGGTGAGCTGGGCGAGGAGACCGCCTCCGACCCCGACCGGCCCGGCATCGACCCGACCACCGGGCGGCCGCGCAAGTTCGCGTACCCGCCGCAGCTCGTGGTGGTCGACGGCGGTCCGCCCCAGGTCGCCGCCGCCGCGAAGGCGCTCGCCGAGCTGGGCATCGACGACGTGGCGCTGTGCGGGCTGGCCAAGCGGCTGGAGGAGGTCTGGCTGCCCGACGACGAGTTCCCGGTGATCCTGCCGCGCACCTCCGAGGCGCTCTACCTGCTGCAGCGGGTCCGCGACGAGGCGCACCGCTTCGCCATCACGTTCCACAGGCAGCGGCGCTCCAAGCGGATGACCGAATCCGCGCTGGACAACGTCCCCGGCCTCGGCGACGTACGCCGCAAGGCGCTGCTGCGGCACTTCGGCTCGCTGAAGCGGCTGTCGTCCGCCACGGTGGAGGAGATCACCGAGGTGCCCGGGGTGGGCAGGCGTACGGCCGAGGCGATCCTGGCCGCGCTGGACGGCTCCACCACCACCACCACCGAAGCCGCCCCCCGCCCCTGACCCGTTCCCCGCTCCTGCCCGTTCCTGCTCGCGCCCGTTGTCCGGCCCGCCGGCAACGCCCGAGTGGAACACCATGGGTGTCTCCGCCCGCATTTGACACCCATGACGTTCCACCGACGGCGCTGGTCCCGATGGGCGGAAGCGTCATCCCGCCTCCTGGGAGGTTTCCGCGGTGGTTTGGTGGGGGTTGTGCCGCCACGCGAGGGCGGGTGACCCGTCGTCCCCGCCCCCCGCCCCCGCCCCGGCCCCGGCCCGCGCGCGATCTTGCACTTTGGCCCGTGGGATGCCCGTTTCACGAGGCATGTCCGGCACCAAAGTGCAAGATCGCGCGCGGCAGGGGTGGATCTTGTTGCTGGAGCCGGGATCTCGCGGATCCCCTCCGCCCGGCTGGGTGGTTTTGGTAAACAATGTCCGGTTCGTTGCGATGGGCGGGGGCCTGGCTGTGGTCGGTGCCATCGTCAGCGTGGAATCGGTGGCGGGCGCGGGGCGTTGTACATGGCTGACCGCCGAGGAACCGGGTCGAGCGCCGGACACCGGCCCGCCCGGCACCCGGGAGCGGATCGCCAGGTCAGGGAATCGGCCCGGGCCGGTCGTCGTTACATCCCCGAGCGACGGGCACCCCCGGGCGTCCCCGGGAATGAGCCCGGCCCGCTGGGTCGTTACATCCCCCGAGGCCGAGCCACCAGGCAACGCCCTCGGGCCGTCGCCCCCGGACGGAGTCACCACCGGCGGGAATCACCCCGGGCCGGTCGTCGTTACATCCCCGAGCCGCGGAGCAGGCCCCCCAGGGTCGCCCGCGCGCCAGCCCTATCGACGGGCACCCCCAAGACTTCCCCCCTCGTGCGGCATCCCCCTTCGCCGCGTGATCCCCCGACTTCAGGGAGGCAACCATCATGGCTACCACTCTGCTGCGTAAGACCGTTCTGACCGCTGCCGGTATCGCCGCCACCGCCGGAGGTATCGCCGGCCCCGCGATCGCCGCCCACGCCGCCCCCACCACCGGCACCAGCGTGGTGAGGTACGCCKRCTGATCCTCCTGCACCGCGGTAAGGGCGGCGGGTTGTCGAGCATGTTCGGCGGTGGCGTCAGCTCCAGCCTGGCCGGTTCGTCGGTGGCCGAGAAGAACCTCGACCGCTACACCGTTCTGGTGGGAATCGTCTGGTTCGCGTGCATCGTCGGGCTCGGACTCTGGCTGCGGCTGCAGATGGCCAGCGGCACCTGAGTCGGCGCTGAGAAGCGTACAATCTGCGCGCGGTCCGTCACGGACCGCGCGCAGTTTTGTTTCTCCGCACGTCGCCCGTCGCCTGCCCCCTCCGGCGGCGGTCCCCTCCGACGACAGGGAGCGAGCAACCGTGCCCAGCAACAACGTCATCCGCGGCACCCGGATCGGGTCCGCCCCCGAGCGGTTCGACCAGCGGGTGGAGCCCGCACCGCGCCGCCCGGTCGTCTACTGGTGCCGCCACGGGCACCGGGTCGAGTTCCTGATCGCCGCCGAGGCCGAGACGCCCGCCGCGTGGGAGTGCCCGCGCTGCGGCGAGCCGGCCGGCCCCGACCCGGGCGACCCGCCGGGCCGCCAGCGCGCCGAGCCCTACAAGACCCACCTGGCGTACGTGCAGGAGCGGCGCACGCCGGAGGAGGGGGAGGCGCTGCTCGCCGAGGCCCTCGACGCGCTGCGGCGTCGCCGCGGCCGGGCCTGACCCGAGGTGTTAAGGAGGGGCCCCTTCTCTACCGGAGACGTTAAGAAGGGGCCCTTCCTTACATGCTCAGCGGAGGCTGCGCAGGCGGGGCGGCACGTTGGCCGCCGCGGCCCGGTCGAGCAGCCAGAGGGTACGGGAGACGCCCCGCACCCCTGCGGCAGGAAGCTGCACCGGCCCGGCCCCGGCCAGCGCCATCCCCACCGCCCCGGCCTTGTCCGCCCCGGCGGCGATCAGCCAGACCTCCTCGGCCGTGTTGATCGTCGGCAGCGTCAGCGTGGTCCGCACCGGCGGCGGCTTCGGGCTGCCCCGCACGGCGCTGACCGGCCGGTTGTCGTGGTGCACCGGGTGCTCCGGGAACACCGACGCCACGTGCCCGTCCTCGCCGACACCGAGCATCAGCACGTCGAAGTGCGGCACGATCGCGTTCCCGGGCCGGGCGGCGGCGGCCAGCTCCCGCGCATAGCCGGCGGCAGCCGCCTCCGGGTCGTCGCCGGCGGGGCCGTCGGAGGCCGGCATCGGGTGCACCCGGGCCGGGTCCAGCGGCACCGTGTCCAGCAGCGCCGCCCGGGCCTGCGTCTCGTTGCGCTCCGGGTCACCGGCGGGCAGGAACCGCTCGTCGCCCCACCACACGTCGACCCGGGCCCAGTCGACGGCGTCCCGGGCGGGTAGCTGCCCGATTGCCCGGTACACCGCCGCGGCGATCCGCCCGCCGGTCAGCACCACCGACGCCTGGCCGCGCTCGGCCTGCGCGTCGAGCAGCTTCACCACCAACCGGGCCGCCACCGCCTGCGCCAGCAGGTCGGGGTCCGCGTGTACGGCGACACTCGCCTCAGTCATCCGTCGAGCCCTCGTGTTCCGACCGCCCACCGGCGGTCACCTGTGCCTCCGACCACCCGGTCCGGGCGGTCACTCGTTCGCGGTCGCGCCCGCGTGCGCGGTCACGCCGGCCTCGGCCCGCTGGGCGGTCGCCGGATCCTTCCACACGTGCACCCGCTGGGCCGGACGCTGGTCGAGGCCGGTGATCCCGGCCGCAGCGCCGAGCGCCTCCGCGTACACCTGGTCGGCGTCGAGGCGGCGCAGCTCCTCGGCCAGCTCGTCACCGAGCGGCCGGCGCACCAGCGGCAGCGTGCGGTCCTCCTGCCCGGTACGCCGGAACACCGCGATGCTGTCGTCCCGGGTGAGCGTCAGCTCGTCGCCGTTGGCGCAGCGCAGCTGCACCTGACGCATCCGCGGGAACTCCTCGGTGGCGGTCAGGATCGGGTCGATGCCGAGCCGGGCGTTGAGCCAGCCGCGCATCAGCGCCGCCGTCGGGTCCGACGGGGGCGCCACCACGCTCGCCTCGGTGACCCGGGCCTGGGTGGTGTCGAACGCGCCCGCCACGAGCGTGCGCCACGGCGTGATCCGGGTCCACGCCAGGTCGGTGTCGCCCGGCGCGTAGTCGTGCGCCCGCTGCCGCAGCGCGGCGATCGGGTCGGCGGCCTGCGCCGAGTCGGTGATCCGCCGGTCCGCGACCACACCGAGGAAGTCGGTGGCGATCTCTTCCGGCGGCTCGCCGTGCCACCACGTCACCACCGGTACGTCCGGCACCAGCAGCGGCATCACCACGGATTCGGCGTGCAGCGCGAGCCGCCCGTACATCCGGGTCACCACCGCCTCGCACGGCCCGAGCCGGCCGCCCACGACGATCTCCGCGTCCAGCCGGTTGCGGTCCCGCTCGACGTCGGAGCGGACCACCACGAGCAGCCGGCACGGGTGCGCCGCGGCGGCGATGGTGGCCGCCGCCTCGGCCTCGCGTACCCGCTTCTCGTCCACCACCACGATCAGCGTGAGCGCCATGCCACTGGCCACCCCGCCCGCGCTGCGCCGTTCCGCGGCCAGCGCCTTGACCACCTCGTTGCCGGTGGTGTCCCACAGCCCGATCATGCTCTTCTCCAAGCCCGGCCCTCGCGGGCCAGCATCTCGTCGGCGGCCCGGGGCCCCCACTCACCGGCCCGGTACGGCTCGGGGGTCGTGCCCTCCCAGGCGTGCTCCAGCGGGTCGACGACCTGCCAGCTCTGCTCCACCTCGGCGGCGTCCGGGAACAGCGTCCGGTCGCCGATCAGCACGTCCAGCACCAGCCGCTCGTACGCCTCGGGGCTGGACTCGGTGAACGCCTCGCCGTACTGGAAGTCCATCGCGATGTCGCGGACCTCCATCGTGGTACCCGGCACCTTGGAGCCGAACTTCAGCACCACGCCCTCGTCCGGCTGCACCCGGATGACGAGCTGGTTGGGGCCGAGGGACTCCATGTCGGCGGCGTTGAACGGCAGGTGCGGCGCCTTCTTGAACATGATGGCCACCTCGGTGACCCGCCGGGGCAGCCGCTTGCCGGCCCGGATGTAGAACGGCACCCCGGCCCAGCGGCGGTTCTGGATGCCCAGCTTCACCGCCACGTACGTCTCGGTGGTGGAGCCCTCCGGGACGCCCTCCTCCTCCAGGTAGCCCTTGGCCCGCTCGCCGCCCACCCAGCCGGGCAGGTACTGGCCGCGCACGGTGTCCTCGGTGACGTCCCGCGGCACGGTGATCGCCTTGAGCACCTTGAGCTTCTCGGCCCGGATCTCGTCGGCGTCGAAGCTCGTCGGCTCCTCCATCGCGACCAGGGCGAGCAGTTGGAGCAGGTGGTTCTGGAGCACGTCGCGGGCGGTGCCGACGGAGTCGTAGAACGCCGCGCGGGTGCCGATGCCGACGTCCTCGGCCATGGTGATCTGCACCGAGTCGACGTACTTGGAGTTCCACAGCGGCTCGAACAGGTTGTTCGCGAAGCGCAGCGCCAGGATGTTCTGGACCGTCTCCTTGCCCAGGTAGTGGTCGATCCGGAACACGTCCTTGCTGGTGAAGACGTCGTCGACCAGATCGTTGAGCGCCTTCGCCGACGGCAGGTCGTTGCCGAACGGCTTCTCGACCACCACGCGCCGCCAGCCGCCGGACTTGGCGTTGTCCGCCATGCCGGTGCGGGCGAGCTGCTTGAGCACCACCGGGAAGGCCGCCGGGGGGATGGAGAAGTAGAAGGCCGCGTTGCCGGCGATGCCGTGCGAGTCGCGCAGCTCGTCGAGTGTGGCGGCGAGGTGGTCGAACGCCGCGTCGTCGTCGAACGAGCCGCCGACGAACTTGATGTTGCCGGCGAGGCGGGCCCACACCTCCTCCCGCCACGGGGTGCGGGCGTGCTTCTTGGCCGCGTCGTGCGCCACCGACTCGAAGTCGCCGTCGCCCCAGTCCCGGCGGGCGAAGCCCAGGACCACGAAGCCGGGCGGCAGGAGCCCTCGGTTGGCCAGGTCGTAGACCGCCGGCAGCAGCTTCTTGCGGGCCAGGTCGCCGGTCACCCCGAAGATCACCAGGGCACACGGCTCGGGGATCCGGGGCAGCCGCCGGTCCTGCGGATCGCGCAGCGGGTTCACCGGGCCACCTCCTCCTGCGTCTCGGTCCGCTGATTCCAGGTCATTGATCGTCACGTGCGTGTCCGTCCGGCCGTTTCCAGGAGCTGGGCGGCACCCGCCGCCCGCTCGGTCAGGTGCAGGCGCAGCACCGGTCGCTCCCGGCCGGTCAAGGCCCGCCGGTCGCCGGCGGCCTGGGCCGCCTGGAGCTGCGCGAAGGTGTACGGACGACCGGGCACCTTCAGATCATCGGTGACCGCACCGGTGATCTGGAGGTGCCGGCCGTGCGGGTCGGTGTGTTCGGCCCGGCGCGGTCCCCAGCCGAAGGTGACCGGCCGTCCGGTGGCGCGCGCCAGCAGTGGGCGAAGCCCGGCGACCGCCGCGTCGCCGTGCCGGTCGAGGTACGCGGTCACCACGAGGTGCTCCCGTTCGTCCAGCCCGTCGAGCAGCCAGCGCAGCGCGCCGGTCAGGTCGGCCGGTGCGCCGCTCGGGGCGTACACCTCGATCGCGCCCTCGACCGACGACGGCGGCCCGCCGTCCGGCGCGTCGTCGGCCGCCACGGCGGCGGGCGCCGCGAACGGGTCGGCCCGCAGCGTCACCGCGGCGGTGGCGGCCGCGTAGGCCCAGGTGAGCAGGTGCGCGCCGAGCGGGCCGTTGACGGCCACGTCGGCGGCCACGCCCGGCCCGACGCCGGGGCCGAGGGCGCCGCCGAGACCGACGGTGAGCACGCCCGGCCCGGTGGCGCCGGGGGAGTCGGGGGACTCCGCGACCACCGGCAGCAGCCGTCCACCGGTGGCCCGGGCGAGCAGCGGGCCGGCCCAGCGGCCCAGGCCGCCGAGGCCGGTGCCGTCCGGGACCAGCGCGATCGTGTCCCGGCCGGCGCCGGGCGCCGCGCCCAGGGCCGCGCCGAGCGCCAGGGCCGGGTTGTCCCGGTCCCGGTCCAGCGCGCCGGTGAGCGCCTCCGCCTCGTCCAGCACCTCGGCCACCGGCGCGCCGGCCAGCGCCGCCGGGACCAGACCGGACGCGGTGAGCGCGGCCCATGGCCCGGCCACGCCGGACTCGGCCGGGATGACCATCGCGCCCAGCTCGTCGGCGCGCGCCGCGAGGTCGGAGCCGGGTTCGGTGACCACCACGACGTGCCGGGCGGCGTCGGGGCCCTCGTCCGCCCACGCCTGCCGGAAGACCCGCAGGTGGGCGTCGGTGGCCGGGTCGAGGCCGCGCCGGGCGGCGAGCACCAGGAGGGTACGCGCCGGGCGGTCGGCGAGCGCGGCCCGGACCGGTCCCGGGTCGGCGGTGTCGAGCACTGTCAGCGGCCGGCCCAGGCACTCGGCCAGCACCTCCGCGGCGAGCGTGTCGTCGGGGGCGCCGGCCAGCACCACGTGGTCGAGGTCGCCCAGCTCGGCGGCCAGCTCGGCGAGCTGGGGGAGCAGATCCCGGCTGCGCCGGTGGGCGTGCAGCCAGCCCAGCCCGTCGAGGGCCGCCGACTCGGCGGCGGGCCCCCAGAGGGCCGGGTCGGCGGCGGCGAGCCGGGCCGGGACGTCGTGGGAGACGAGCGTGGCGCGGGTGGACGCACCGAGGGCGTCGGCTCCGCGCACGGCCAGACCGGCGGCCATGTCCGCCCGCCCGGCCAGCAGGTCACTCACCGCGACACCTCGGCTCGCTCAAGGCAGACCACCTCACCCGGTCCACGGTACGGCGCGACGCGTCCCGGGGCGCGGCCCCGGGACGCGTCGGACGCCGTCGGTCACGCGTTGCCGCCGGCCTGCTGCGCCGCCTGCGCGTTCTTCCCGGCGGCCCGGTGCGGGCTGCCCGAGCCCTTGGCCGCCTCGGCGAGGGACTTCTTGACCCCCTCCAGCAGCTCCACCCAGCTCGCCTCGAACTTCTCCACGCCCTCGCGCTCCAGCGTGGCGATCACGTCGGACAGGTCCACGCCCACCGCCAGCAGGTCGTCGAAGACCTGGCGGGCGTCGTCGTACGCGACGGTGACGGTGTCCGGCTTCGTCTCGCCGTGCTCGGCGTAGGCGTGGATGACCGGCTCCGGCATGGTGTTGACGGTGCCGGGCGCGATCAGCTCCTCGACGTAGATGACGTCCCGGTAGTCCGGGTTCTTCGTCGAGGTGGAGGCCCACAGCGGACGCTGCGGGTGGGCGCCCGCGTCGGCCAGCTTCTGCCAGCGCGCCGAGGAGAACACCTCGCCGTAGCGCTCGTACGCCAGCCGGGCGTTGGCGACCGCGGCCTTGCCGCGCAGCGCCTTGGCCTGGTCCGACCCGATCTTCTCCAGCCGCTTGTCCACCTCGGTGTCGACCCGGGAGACGAAGAACGAGGCGACCGAGCCGATCTTCGACAGGTCGTGCCCGTTGGCCTTCGCCTGCTCCAGGCCGGCCAGGAAGGCGTCCATCACCTGCGAGTACCGGTCCAGGCCGAAGATCAGCGTGACGTTGACGCTGATCCCCTCGGCCAGGGTCGCGGTGATCGCGGGCAGGCCCTCCTCGGTGGCCGGGATCTTGATGAACAGGTTCGGCCGGTCGACCAGCCACCACAACGCCTTGGCCTCGGCGACGGTCTTCGCCGCGTCGTGGGCCGAGCGCGGGTCCACCTCGATCGACACCCGGCCGTCCACGCCGCCGCTGACGTCGTACGACGGGCGCATCACGTCGCAGGCCCACCGCACGTCGTACGTGGTGAGCATGCGGACCGCCTCCTCGACGTCCACGCCGCGTACGGCGAGGTCACGAAGCTGCCAGTCGTACTCGTCGGCGTCGCTCAGCGCCTTGGCGAAGATCGTCGGGTTGGTGGTCACCCCGGCTACGTGGCTCTCCCGGCGCAGCTTGTCCAGCCCGCCGGAGGTCAGCCGTACCCGGGAGAGATCGTCGAGCCAGATCGCCACACCGGCGCCCTGGAGCTCCTTCAGCCTGTCCGTCATGCCGTCCACGCTCCCCTCAGTTGCCGGTCGTGAAACCGGTGATGTCGCCCACCCGGGTCAGCGCCGCGTGCGCGGCGGCCACGATCCGGTCGGGGGTGAACCCGAACTGCTCGAAGAGCACGGTGTGCGGCGCGCTGGCGCCGTAGTGCTCGATGCTCACGCACTCGCCGCTGTCGCCGACGATCCCGCGCCACGACATCGCGATGCCCGCCTCCACGCTCACCCGTGCCTTTACCCCGCGCGGCAGCACCGACTCCCGGTACGCCTCGTCCTGGGCGAAGAACCACTCCTGGCAGGGCATGGAGACGACCCGGGTGGGGGTGCCGTCGGCCTCCAGCCGCTCCCGCGCGGTGAGGCAGAGCTGCACCTCCGAGCCGGTGCCGACGAGGATCACCTGCGGCTTGCCGTTCGACGCCTCGGCCAGCACGTACCCGCCCTTGGCGACGCCCTCGGCGCCGGCCAGGTCGGTACGGTCGAACGTCGGCAGCGCCTGGCGGCTGAGCGCCAGCGCGGTCGGCCGGTCGGTGTGCTCCAGCGCCTGCCGCCACGCCCAGACCGTCTCGTTGGCGTCGGCCGGGCGGACCACGTCCAGGCCGGGGATGGCCCGCAGCGCGGTCAGGTGCTCGATCGGCTGGTGCGTCGGGCCGTCCTCGCCGAGGCCGATCGAGTCGTGCGTCCAGACGTACGTCACCGGCAGCTTCATCAGCGCGGCCAGCCGCACCGCCGGGCGCATGTAGTCGCTGAACACCAGGAACGTGCCGCCGTACGGGCGGGTGCCGCCGTGCAGGGCGATGCCGTTGAGGATCGCGCCCATGGCGTGCTCGCGGATGCCGAAGTGCAGCGTGCGGCCGTACTCGTCGCCCGGGAAGTCCTTGGTGGCGTGCGCGGCCGGGACGAACGACGGCTCGCCCTTCATCGTGGTGTTGTTGCTCTCGGCCAGGTCGGCCGAGCCGCCCCACAGCTCCGGCAGCACCGGCGCCAGCGCCTCCAGGATCTTGCCGGACGCGGCCCGGGTGGCGACGCCCTTGGCGTCCGCCGGGAAGGTCGGCAGCGCGTCGGTCCAGCCGGTCGGCAGCGTACGGGTGGCCATCCGGTCCCACAGCGCCTTGCGCTCCGGGTTGGCCTGCGCCCAGGCGTCGAAACCGGTGGTCCACTCGGCCTGCTCCTGCGCGCCGCGCTCCAGCACCTGACGGGCGTGCTTGAGCACCTCCTCGTCGACCTCGAAGGTGCGCTGCGGGTCGAAGCCGAGGATCTCCTTGGTGGCCTTGACCTCGTCCGCGCCGAGCGCCGAGCCGTGGATCTTGCCGGTGTTCTTCTTGTTCGGCGCGGGCCAGCCGATGATGGTGCGCAGCGCGATGAACGACGGCCGGCCGGTCTCCGCCTTGGCGGCCAGCAGCGCCTGGTGCAGCGCCTCCACGTCCTCGTGGTAGTCGCCCTGGTCGGCGTCGCCGCGACGCCAGTCGACGGTCTGCACGTGCCAGCCGTACGCCTCGTAGCGGGCCGCCACGTCCTCGCTCTTGGCGATACGGGTGTCGTCCTCGATCGAGATCTCGTTGTCGTCGTAGATCACGCAGAGGTTGCCGAGCTGCTGGTGACCGGCGAGCGCGCTGGCCTCGTGGGTGATGCCCTCCTCGATGTCACCGTCGGAGGCGATGCACCAGATGTCGTGCCGGAACGGCGAGTCTGCGCGGTCCGGCTCGGGGTCGAACAGGCCGCGCTCGCGGCGGGCCGCCATCGCCATGCCGACCGCGTTGCCGAGGCCCTGGCCGAGCGGACCGGTGGTGGTCTCCACGCCCGGGGTGTGGCCGTGCTCCGGGTGGCCCGGGGTGAGCGAGCCCCACTGGCGCAGCGCCTTGAGGTCGTCCAGCGCCAGCGGGTAGCCGGAGAGGAAGAGCTGGATGTAGAGCGTCAGGCTGGAGTGCCCGGCCGACAGCACGAACCGGTCGCGTCCGGCCCAGTTCGGGTCGGCGGGGTTGTGCCGCATGACCCGGTTGAAGAGCAGGTACGCCACCGGGGCGAGGCTCATCGCCGTCCCCGGGTGGCCGTTGCCGGATTTCTCCACGGCGTCCATGGCCAGCACGCGGACCGTGTCGACGGCCCTGCGGTCGAGGTCGGACCAGTTGAGAGCGGGAAGCTCGGGTCGGTTGGCAGCCACGATGGTTGTGCTCCTCGGCAGATGGGCGGAACCCTCACTGATGACCCTATCGAGCGGTGCTAAACGTCCGCCCGGGGATCTCAGCATGCTGTTCTGTACGGATCGCGGACGTCCGGTCGTTCAACCCCAGGTGTGACGGCTCGCACCGTTGCCGGGTCCACGGGGCAGCGAAAACGACGCCGCGTAGTGTGTGGGGCGGTGTGTGGACCCGCAGCGGTCCGGGCCGAACGACCTCCCCCGCCGATGCCGGAAGGTGGCAATCCGTGAGCATGATCACCGAGCGCCCCGTCAGCAACCCTGCCGGGCAGTCGCCGGTGGGCGCGGTGGCGGAGGCGCCGGCGAGCGGCCGGCGGGACGTACGCGCCGTGGTGGCGGCGTACGTGACGCTGACCAAGCCGCGGATCGTCGAGCTGCTTCTGGTCACCACCGTGCCGGCGATGATGCTGGCCCACGGCGGGATGCCGTCGCTGTGGCTGGTCGCCGTGGTGCTGGTCGGCGGGTCGCTCGCGGCCGGCGCGGCGAGCGTCATCAACTGCTACATCGACCGCGACATCGACCAGCTGATGCGGCGCACCAAGCGCCGTCCGCTGCCCGCGCACACCGTGTCGCCGCGCAGCGCGCTGGTCTTCGGCCTGGTGCTGGCGGCCGTCTCGGTGGCGTTGATGGCGGCGGCGACGAACTGGCTGGCGACGGTGCTGACGCTCGCCGCGATCGCCTACTACGACCTCGTCTACACGCTGTGGCTGAAGCGGACCACCGCCGCCAACACGTTCTGGGGCGGCATCTGCGGCGCCGCGCCGGTGCTGATCGGCTGGGCCGCTGTCACCGGCACGCTGGCACCGGCCGCTTGGGGCCTGTTCGCTGTCGTCTTCTTCTGGCAGATGCCGCACTTCTACGCGCTGGCCATCAAGTACAAGGCCGACTACGCCCGCGCCGGGGTGCCGATGCTGCCGGTGGTGGCCTCGGTCCGGCGGGTGAACGCGGAGATCATCGGCTTCTCCTGGCTGACGGTGCTCTCCTCGCTGGCGGTGTGGCCGCTCGGGATGAGCCCGATCTACGGCGTCACCGCGCTCGTGGTCGGCGCGATCTTCCTTGTCGAGGCGCACAAGCTGTGCCGGCGCGCGACGCGCGGCGAGGCGGTCAAGCCGATGCGGCTGTTCCACTGGTCCACCACGTACCTCACGATCCTCTTCGCGGCCGTCGCGCTCGACGCGCTGCTCTGACCCGCCCGTCCGGCGGTTCATCAGAAATTTTTTTCGGGCTTCCCCGGACGTGTTCAACCCGGACAGATTGTGACGATCCCGCCCGTCCGCTTCGCCCCGAAATAAGCGACATGTACGGGCGAATTACCTGTGGTTCTTCTTAAACCGATGGGTAATTGGCATCACATTCAGTTCATGGTTCTCGCACATCCGGGTGGAACTCTGCTTAGGCTTCGCGTCATGGCAGATGGTTCCGATACGACGCTGACGGCTGACAAGACCGCCGAGCAGGCCCCCAACGGCCTGGTCGCGGGCATCAAGTCGTTCGCCGCCGGACACGGCGGCGCGAAGGCGGTCATCGAGTACGTCGGCAAGCGCGGCGCACGGATCGTCCTCGTGGGTTCCGACGGGGTATGGGCGGACCAGTTCGCCGACGGCACGGACGTCGCGCGGCAGGCCTGCGCCAAGGCCGGGGTCGACGTCGAGAACGCCTGGGAGCGTGAACTGATGGACCAGATGCGTCCGAGCAACGACCTGTGGCGGTCGATGGCCCGGCGCACGATGGCCCGTTGACATATACCGAATGACCAACCACCACCAGTCGGCCCGGGGGAGACCCCGGGTCGCTTTCGTCACCTGCGCCGAGCTGCCCGACCTCGACCCGGACGACCGGCTCGCGCTCGGCCCGCTCGCCGCCCGCGGCGTCTCCGCCGAGATCGCCGTCTGGGACGACCCCGCAGTCGACTGGTCCGGGTACGACCTGGTCGTGCTCCGCTCCCCGTGGGACTACGCCCTGCGCCGGGACGAGTTCGTGGCCTGGGCGCGTACCGTGCCGGCCCTGGTCAACCCGGCCGACGTGGTCGCCTGGAACACCGACAAGCGCTACCTGTCCGAGCTGTCCGCCGCCGGAGTGCCCACCGTCCCGACCGAGTGGGTCGAGCCGGGGCAGGCGTGGACGCCGCCGTCCGGGGGCGAGTACGTGATCAAGCCGGCGGTCAGCGCGGGCAGCCAGGACACCGGCCGCTACGACCTGACCGACAGGGAGCACCGCGAGCTGGCGCCGGCCCACGTGCGGCGGCTCTCCGACGCCGGGCGGGTCACGATGGTCCAGCCGTACCTCGGCGCGGTGGACACCGCCGGGGAGACCGCGCTGCTGTTCCTGGCCGGGCCCGGCGGCCTGGCGTTCAGCCACGCGATCCGCAAGGGTCCGATGCTGACCGGGCCGGACCTGGGCGAGGCCGCGCTCTACAAGGAGGAGCGGATCGACGCCCGCGTCGCCACGGCGGAGCAGCGCGCGGTGGCCGAGAAGGTGCTGGCGGTGGTGCCCGGCGGCCAGGACCGCCTGCTCTACGCCCGCGTCGACCTGATCCCCGGCCCGGACGGCGAGCCCGTGCTGGTCGAGCTGGAGCTGACCGAGCCGAGTCTGTTCGTCGGGTACGCCGACGGCGCCCCGGACCGGCTCGCCGACGCGGTGCTCACCCACCTGGCCCGCCGCCGCTGACCTTCGGGGCCCGGCCGAGCCGGGTCGCGGATGCCGGCCGGTTCAGGCGACGGCCGCCGTGAGCCGGGCCAGGTGGGCGTCGATCTCCGCGCGTGCGTTCGCGGGATCCAGGCCGGTGGTCAGGATCCGTACCGTGAGGCCGTCCAGCAGCGTCGCCAGCGCGGCGGCCTCGGCCCGCGCGTCCACGTGCCCGGCGATGCCACCCGCGGCCCGGCCGAGCGTGAGCAGCCGCTCCACGTTGGCCCGCATCTGCGCCTCGCTCTCCGCCAGGATCGCCGCGACCTGCTCGTCGACGAGCGCCTCGGCGGTGAGGACCAGCCAGACGCGGGCCTCGAAGGCGCGTTCGGCGTCCAGCGGGACGAGTTGGCGCACCGCCTGCCGGATCACCTCCGGCGTGACCGGGTCGGCGGGGATCGTCCGGGCCCGCGCCACCACGCGTCCGGCCAGGTGGTCCATTGCCGCCCGGACCATCAGTTCCCGAGCCGGCAGGTAGTGCTGCGCGGTCGCCAGCGGCATGCCGGCCTCGGCGGCGACGGCCCGCACCGTCATCCCGGCCGACCCCGCCCGCGCCAGTACGACGCAGGCCGCCGCGCCGAGATGACGTCGCCGCTCCTCGTGGTCCACAACCTTGGGCACGAGGTGATCATAGATGGTCGGTCATTTGACCGATATAGGTCGGCCGCCTAACGTTGCCCGGCATGACCGCACCCCTCACCGACACCGCACGCGACACCCGCCGGTTCAGCTACCTCGACATGGCGCTCGTGCTCGCCGTCGGCGTCGGCCTGGCCAACTCGGCGGTGGCGGACTTCCTGGCCCGGGGACCGGCGCGGCTGGGCATGCCGGAGACGGCGGCGTCCACCATCGCCTGGGCCCTGATCAACGGCACCCAGCTCGCTGTCGGCCTCGCGGTGGTGCGCCACCGCTTCGGCGAGATCGCCCGGCCGCTGCGGCTCGTCCGCCCGGCGGGCCGCCAGGTGGGCGCCGCGGTGGGCTGGGGCCTGGCCAAGGCCGCGCTCACCCTCGTGCTCGTGGTGGCGCTGCCCGCGGCGCTCGTCGAGGGCGGCGGTGGTGAGGGCGGCTACCCCGCCGGAAGCCTGCTCGCGCAGTTCGCCTTCGCGTTCGCCTTCGGCGCCGTCGTCTCCCCGCTCTACGAGGAGATCCTCTACCGGGGTGTCTTCTACCAGGGGCTGGCCGCGCGGCTGCCCGCCGTGGCCGCCGTGGTGCTGTCGGCGGCCTTCTTCGCCGTCGTACACCTGCCCCGGGTCTTCAACACCGTCAGCGCGCTCTTCGCCGGGCTGCTGTTCGCCTGGCTGCTGCACCGCCACCGCAACCTCTGGGTGCCGATCCTCGCCCATGCCGTCAGCAACGGGACGCTCGTCGCGCTGGCGTTCGCCGCCGAGGCGTCCGCCTGACCGCCCGGAGGCGGCGGCAGCGCGCTCAGTCGCGGTCGCTGTGGTTACGTGCCCAGCGACCACCGATCGGCGGCGTGTCCAGCCGCAGCGCGGCCTCGGTGCCGGCCAGGTCGTTGTCCTCGAACGCGCAGGAGACGCAGCTGCCCGCCTCGGTGACCCAGATGCCGTACGCCTGGGTGTCGGCGTCCCGGTGCCAGATCCGGTTGCCGCGCACGGTGGCCGAGTCGAACGGCGCGGCGATCGTGATGCCGCCGCACGCCGGTGGCGAGTCGGGCAGCTCGTACGCCGTGCCGGGCCCCGGTGTGTCCGCGTTCCAGCCGGTGGAACCGTCCGGGCGTACCTCGGCCAGGGAGAGCCCGGTGGCGCTGTTGTCGGACACCACCGCGTCCCGCGAGCCGACCCGGACCACCTTGCCCCGGTGCCCGCCGGCCGGCCAGTCGGCGTTGCCGTCGGCGACCTCGCGCGGGCCGTACCGCACCGCCTCGCCGGAGCCGGAGCAGGCCGGGGCGGAGCGGCGGCCGTTGTCCCGGATCCGATTCCCGACGATCGACGTGTCGAGCATCGGCCGGTCGATCCGGATGCCGTCCAGCGCGTTCTCCCGGATGTCGTTGTCCTGGATCACCACGTCGGCCGCCGCGCCCCGGTAGCCGTGGCCCAGGTCGTGCTCGTGGTAGCCGAAGCCGCCGTTGCGGCTGATCCGGTTGGCCTGCACCGCGTACGGGCCGGGGGTGTTGCCCATGCTGATGCCGTCGCCGACGTTGTAGTCGATCACGCAGCCGGTGACCAGGCCGCCGCGCCCGGCGACCCCGGCGGTGCCGTTGCCCGACACGTCGAAGCCGGCCTCCAGGTTGTTGGTCATGGTGCAGGCGGAGACGATCAGCCCGTCCGCTCCCCAGTCGGAGATGCCGAACCGGTTGGCCTGGCTGTGGCAGCCGACGATCCGGATGCCGCGCGGCGGGGTCCAGTAGTCCTTCTGCAGCTCCAGGAAGATGCCGTTGGTGCCGTTGCCGATGGTGGTGCAGTTGGCGATGGTGAGGCGCTCCACGTCGCCCCAGCCGCCGATGCCGACGCCGATCCCCGCGCCGCCCATCTGGTCGCCGTTGTCCAGCCGGCCGCATCCCACCACGACCACGCCGTCGATCAGGCTGTCCTGGAGGAAGTCACAGCCCAGGCCGGTCGCCCCGGTGTGGTGGATGTAGAGGTTGCGGAACACGCCGCGCACCACGTATTGCAGGCCCAGCCCCTTGGCCAGGTAGTCGTAGGACGTCTGGGCCACGCCGGAGCCGTCGATCTCGAAGTCGGCGAACGAGCAGTCGGCGATGTGCCGGTCCCGGTCCGCGCCGTGCTGCACGGTGGTCCAGAAGGCGAGCGGGACCGGTGCGCTGCGGTTGCCCTCGTTGCTGAGCAGGAAGCGGGTAGCTGCCGGTCCGGCGCCGATCAGCGAGACGCCGCTGCGCCAGACGGTGCCGGCGTCGCGGATCGAGTACAGGCCGGGCGGGCAGTAGATCACCCGGGCCCGGCCGTCGGCGTCGTACCCGGCGCCGAGGCGGTCCACCAGCGCCGCCAGGGCGGGCTGGTCGTTGGTGACCCCGTCGCCGGTGAGGCCGTGCTCGCGGGCGTCGCACCACAGCGGCGCGCCGGCGACCGGGGTCAGCCGTTGCGGGGTGGTGGTGGAGAGGCTCTTGCGCGACACGGGGAGCTCCCCTCGGGCGGCGGTCGGTGGCCCGTGCCGCTTTCCCGCTCCCGCCGCGCGGTAACGCCCGCGCTCAGGCGGCGGCGCCCACCCGTTGCGCGGCGGGAGCGGCCGGTGCCTCCGGGGTGGCCGGCAGCCGCTCCCGGGTGGCCCAGAGCACGCCGAGGGTGGCCAGCAGCACCAGGCAGGAGCCGAGCATGTGCGCGCCGACCAGCACGGCGGGCAGGTGGGTGAAGTACTGGACGAAGCCGATCACGCCCTGCCCCAGCTCGACCGCGATCAGCACCGCGGCGGCCCGGGCCGCCCGCGCCGCGCCGACCGCCCGGAACGCGAAGTACAGCGCCACCGACAGGCCGATCAGCAGGAAGACGCTGTCGGCGTGGACCTGGGAGATCGCCGCCGGGTCCAGGCCGTTGCGGGCCGCGCCGTGGTCGCCGGCGTGCGGTCCGCTGCCGGTCACCCAGGTGCCGATCACCAGCACCGACGCGCTCACCGCCGTGGTGATCCAGGCGAGCGTACGCAGCGGCGCCGGCACGGTCGGGGACACCGGCCCGTCCGGATCCTTGATGCGCCGCCAGAGCGCGTACGCGACCGCGATCACCGCCATCGAGGCGAGGAAGTGCAGCCCGACCACCCACGGGTTGAGGTTGGTGAGCACGGTGATGCCACCGATGATCGCCTGGGCCGGGATGCCGAACAGCACGCCCACGGCCAGCGGCAGCGTCCCGCGGCGGCGGGGGCGGTGCGCCAGGACGGCCAGCACCACGGCGAGCGCGATGATCCCGACCGCGAAGGTGAGCAGCCGGTTGCCGAACTCGATCACCCCGTACACGCCCATCTCGGGCGTGGTGGTGTAGGAGTCCTCGGTGCACCGGGGCCAGGTGGGGCAGCCGAGGCCGGAGGCGGTGAGCCGGACGGCCCCGCCGGTGACCACGATCGCGACGTTCGCGATGATCGAGGCGAGCGCGAGGCGGCGCAGCAGCGTGGCGGAGACCGGAAACCGGACGGATCGCTTCACGAAGCGAATCCTACGCACCGTAGTTGATCCCGATCGGGTGACTCCGGCACCCCGGTGGTCGGAATCACCGGACCCCGGGTTTGCGGGCCCCCAGCGAATTACGTAACGTTGCCGTTGTGAAAAACGCGGCGGCGCTCTCCCGAACGCCGGTGACCGGTCGGGTCGCCGGTGGTTCGCGCGCACGTCGCGGCGTACGGCCCGGCGAGCGGGAGGCCGCTCCGGCCGACCTGTCGACCCGCGACCGGGTCACCCAGCTACTGCTGGAGCGTGGTCCCACCACCGCCGCGCAGCTCGGTTCGGCGCTCGGCCTGAGCCCGGCCGCGATCCGCCGCCACCTCGACGCGATGCTCGCCGACGGTGACGTGATCGCCCGCGAGCAGACCGTCCGCGGCAGCCGCGGACGTGGCCGCCCGGCCAAGGTCTTCGCGCTCACCGAGGCGGGCCGCGGCCGCTGCGGCACCCACCACTACGACAACATGGCCACCGCCGCGCTGCGGTGGATCGCCCGCACCGGCGGCACCGAGGCGGTCGCGGCGTTCGCGGCCGAGCAGGTCTCCGCGCTGGAGGCCCGCTGCCGGGCGGCCATGGAGGACGCCGGAGACGCCCCGCTCGCGCGGGCGGAGGCGCTCGCCGGCGCGCTGACCGCCGAGGGTTACGCTGCCAACGCGTCCACGATCGCCTCCGGCGGCCAGCTCTGCCAGCACCACTGCCCGGTGGCGCACGTGGCCGCCGAGTTCCCTCAGCTGTGCGAGGCCGAGACCGAAGTGATCTCCCGTCTGGTCGGCACTCACGTACAGCGCCTGGCCACCATCGCGCACGGCGACGGCGTGTGCACCACGCACATTCCCGCCCAGTCCGGTTCCACCGTCACCACTGTGAGGACAGATAGATGACCGAGCAGATCGTCCAGCCCCTGACCCAGGAGGAGCAGCTCGCGGCCCTCGGCCGTTACGAGTACGGCTGGGCCGACCCCGACGTCGCCGGGGCGTCCGCCCAGCGCGGCCTCAGCGAGGCGGTGGTGCGGGACATCTCGGCCAAGAAGAACGAGCCGGCCTGGATGCTCGACCTGCGGCTCAAGGGCCTGCGGCTGTTCGGCCGCAAGCCGATGCCGAACTGGGGCGCCGACCTCACCGGGATCGACTTCGACAACATCAAGTACTTCGTGCGGTCCACCGAGAAGCAGGCCACCTCCTGGGAGGACCTGCCCGAGGACATCAAGAACACCTACGACAAGCTCGGCATCCCGGAGGCGGAGAAGCAGCGCCTGGTCGCCGGTGTCGCGGCGCAGTACGAGTCCGAGGTGGTCTACCACCAGATCCGCGAGGACCTGGAGGAGCAGGGCGTCGTCTTCCTGGACACCGACACCGCGCTCAAGGAGCACGAGGACCTGTTCAAAGAGTACTTCGGCACGGTGATCCCGGTCGGCGACAACAAGTTCGCCGCGCTGAACACCTCCGTCTGGTCCGGTGGCTCGTTCATCTACGTGCCGAAGGGCGTGCACGTGGACATCCCGTTGCAGGCCTACTTCCGGATCAACACGGAGAACATGGGCCAGTTCGAGCGGACGCTGATCATCGTCGACGAGGGCGCGTACGTGCACTACGTCGAGGGCTGCACCGCGCCCATCTACTCCTCCGACTCGCTGCACAGCGCCGTCGTGGAGATCATCGTCAAGAAGAACGCCCGGTGCCGTTACACGACCATCCAGAACTGGTCGAACAACGTCTACAACCTGGTCACCAAGCGCGCCGTGTGCCACGAGGGCGCGACCATGGAGTGGGTCGACGGCAACATCGGCTCCAAGGTCACCATGAAGTACCCGGCGGTCTACATGACCGGCGAGCACGCCAAGGGCGAGGTGCTCTCGGTGGCGATGGCCGGCGAGGGCCAGCACCAGGACGCCGGCGCCAAGATGGTGCACGCCGCGCCGCACACCTCCTCGACCATCGTGTCGAAGTCGATCGCCCGGGGCGGCGGCCGCACCTCGTACCGCGGTCTGGTGCAGGTGCTGGAGGGTTCGACCAGCAGCAAGAGCACGGTCAAGTGCGACGCGCTCCTGGTGGATACGATCTCCCGCTCCGACACCTACCCGTACGTCGACATCCGCGAGGACGACGTGTCGATGGGGCACGAGGCGACCGTCTCCAAGGTCAGCGAGGACCAGCTCTTCTACCTGATGAGCCGGGGCCTGAGCGAGGACGAGGCGATGGCGATGATCGTGCGCGGCTTCATCGAGCCGATCGCCAAGGAGCTCCCGATGGAGTACGCGCTGGAGCTCAACCGCCTGATCGAGCTGCAGATGGAAGGCGCCGTCGGCTGACGCCGGCCGCCCTCCGCCTCACCTGACACCTCGTCGCAGAACACCAAGGAAGAGATGACTACCCAGGCTTCCGCGCCGCCCACGACCAAGTCGCAGGCGCTCCGCTCGTACGACGTCGCCGACTTCCCGGCCCTCACCGGCCTGGAGGAGGAGTGGCGCTTCACCCCGCTCAAGCGCCTGCGCGGCCTGACCGGGTCGGCGCAGGGCGCGACCGGCACGGTCCGGCACGAGTACGGTGACCTGCCCGAGGGCGTCACCGTCGACCGGATCGGCCGGGACGACCCCCGGGTGGGCAGCGTGCTCACCCCGTTCGACCGGGTCAGCGCGCTCGCGTACGGCGGGGCCGACGGCGCGCTGCTGGTGCGCGTCGACCGCGACGCGGTGGTGGAGCAGCCGGTGCGCCTGCGGGTGGTCGGCGAGAACGCCGAGGCGCTCGCCTTCGGGCACACGTTCGTCGAGGTGGACCGGTTCGCCGAGGCCACAGTGGTGATCGAGCACGTCGGCTCGGCCACGCTCGCCGACAACGTCGAGGTGACTGTGGGCGACGGGGCGAAGCTGACCCTGGTCACGGTCGCCGACTGGGCCGACGACGCGGTGCAGGCGCAGCACCTCAAGGTGCGGCTGGGCCGCGACGCGCGCATCCTGCACGTGCAGGTCAGCCTCGGCGGCGACCTGGTCCGGCAGTACACGTCGGTGGAGTACACCCAGCGCGGCGGCGAGGCCGAGCTGTACGGCGTCTACTTCGCCGACTCCGGCCAGCACCTGGAGCACCGGCAGCTGGTCGACCACACCGTGCCGGACTGCCGCAGCAACGTCGGCTACCGGGGCGCGCTGCAGGGCGACGACGCGCACACGGTCTGGGTCGGCGACGTGCTGATCCGTGCCGAGGCCACCGGCACCGACACGTACGAGATCAACCGGAACCTGCTGCTCACCGACGGCGCGCGGGCCGACTCCGTACCCAATCTGGAGATCGAGACCGGCGAGATCGCCGGCGCCGGGCACGCCAGCGCGACCGGCCGGTTCGACGACGAGCAGCTGTTCTACCTGATGGCCCGGGGCATCCCGGAGGCCGAGGCGCGGCGCCTGGTGGTGCGCGGCTTCTTCGCCGAGCTGATCAACAAGATCCCGGTCGAGGACCTGCGCGAGCGCCTCGGTGACGCCATCGAGGCCCGGCTGGCGAAGGCCGGCGCCTGATGCTCAAGATCTGCTCCACCGAGGACGTGCCGAAGGGCACCGCGATCAGCGCCGACGTGGACGGCGTGCAGGTCGCGATCGTGCACGGCGAGGACGACGTGTTCTACGCGGTGCACGACGAGTGCTCGCACGCCGCCGTGGCGCTGTCCGAGGGCGAGGTCGAGGGCTGCACGCTGGAATGCTGGCTGCACGGATCCCGTTTCGACCTGCGTACCGGTGAGCCCACCGGGCTGCCCGCGACCGAACCCGTACCCGTCTATCCCGTCGAAGTCCGCGACGGCGACATCTACCTTTCCGTGGACGGCGACGGCCGTCCGCTGCCGAGCAATGGAGTGACCCGCTGATGAGCACCCTGGAGATCCGCGACCTGAAGGTGTCGGTCAAGCTGCCCGAGGGTGAGCTCAAGCCGATCCTGCACGGTGTCGACCTGACCGTGCGCTCCGGCGAGACGCACGCCATCATGGGCCCGAACGGCTCCGGCAAGTCCACGCTGGCGTACTCGATCGCCGGTCACCCGAAGTACGAGATCACCGGCGGCGAGGTGACCCTCGACGGCGAGGACGTGCTGTCCATGTCCGTCGACGAGCGGGCCCGCGCCGGCCTCTTCCTGGCCATGCAGTACCCGGTCGAGGTCCCCGGCGTGTCGGTGGCCAACTTCCTGCGTACCGCCAAGACCGCCATCGACGGCGAGGCGCCGAAGCTGCGCACCTGGGCCGGCGAGCTGCGCGGCGCCATGGAGAAGCTCCAGATGGACCCGGCGTTCGCCCAGCGCAACGTCAACGAGGGCTTCTCCGGCGGCGAGAAGAAGCGGCACGAGATCGTGCAGCTGGAGCTGCTCAAGCCGAAGATGGCGATCCTCGACGAGACCGACTCCGGCCTGGACGTGGACGCGTTGCGCGTGGTCAGCGAGGGCGTGAACCGGGTGCGCGACACCGGTGACACCGGCCTGCTGCTGATCACCCACTACACGCGCATCCTGCGCTACATCAAGCCGGACTTCGTGCACGTCTTCGTGGCCGGCCGGATCGTCGAGCAGGGCGGCCGGGAGCTGGCCGACAAGCTCGAGGAAGAGGGCTACGAGCGGTACGTCGCCGGGGCCGGCGCGGCGCGGGCCTGAGACTCGACATGACCTCGATGGCCATCCCGGCGGGCATGCCGCAGTACGACGACGTGCCCCGCTTCGACGTGGCGAAGGTGCGGGCCGACTTCCCGATCCTCGACCGGGAGGTCAACGGTCACCCGCTGGTCTACCTCGACAGCGCCAACACCTCGCACAAGCCGCGGCAGGTGCTCGACGTGCTCGCCGAGCACTACGCGCTGCACAACGCCAACGTGTCGCGCTCGGTGCACACGCTGGGCACCGAGGCGACCGAGGCGTACGAGGGCGCGCGGGCGAAGATCGCCGCGTTCATCAACGCTCCGAGCGTGGACGAGGTGGTGTTCACCAAGAACTCCACCGAGGCGATCAACCTCGTGGCGTACGCGTTCTCCAACGCCTCGCTGCGCGCGGACGGCGACCCCCGCTTCCGGCTGGGCCCCGGCGACGAGATCGTGATCTCCGAGATGGAGCACCACTCGAACATCGTCCCGTGGCAGCTGCTGGCGGAGCGTACCGGCGCGACGCTGCGCTGGTTCCCGGTCACCGACCAGGGCCGGCTCGACGAGTCCGGCCTGGACGACCTGGTCACCGAGCGGACGAAGATCGTCTCGCTGGTGCACATGTCGAACATCCTCGGCACCGTCAACGCCACCGCGCGGATCACCGCGCGGGTCCGCGAGGCCGGTGCGCTGCTGCTGCTCGACTGCTCGCAGTCGGTGCCGCACCTGCCGATGGACGTGGTCGACTACGACGCCGACTTCATCGTCTTCACCGGGCACAAGATGTGCGGCCCGACCGGCATCGGCGTGCTCTGGGGCCGGGGCGAGCTGCTCGCCGCGATGCCCCCGGTGATGGGTGGCGGCTCGATGATCGAGACGGTGACGATGGCGGGCTCGACGTTCGCCGCGCCGCCGGCCCGGTTCGAGGCGGGCACCCCGCCGATCGCCGAGGCGGTGGCGCTCGGCGCCGCGGTGGACTACCTCACCGCGATCGGCATGCCGGCGATCCAGTGGCACGAGAAGGAGCTGACGGCGTACGCGCTCGACGCCCTCGCCACCGTGCCGGACCTGCGGGTCTTCGGCCCGACGGTGCCGGTGGGCCGGGGCGGGACGATCTCGTTCGCGCTCGGTGACGTGCACCCGCACGACGTCGGGCAGGTGCTCGACTCGCTCGGCGTGCAGGTGCGGGTGGGCCACCACTGCGCCAAGCCGGTGTGCACCCGCTTCGGGGTGCCGGCCATGACGCGGGCGTCGTTCTACCTCTACACCACCACCGCGGAGATCGACGCTCTGGTGGCGGGTCTGGAGCGGGTGCGGAAGGTGTTTGCGTGAGCGGCGACGCAGGAGTCCGCGAGTCGACAGGAGTTCAGCCTGATGCAACTTGATTCTCTTTATCAGGAGATCATCCTGGACCACTACAAGCGCCCGCACGGCCGTGGCCTGCGGGACGCGACGGACCCGGCCGTCCGGGTCGGCGAGGCGCACCACGTCAACCCGACCTGCGGCGACGAGATCACCGTGCGGGTGGCGACCGACGGCAGCGTGTTCACCGACATCTCGTACGACGGGATGGGCTGCTCGATCAGTCAGGCGTCGGCGAGCATCCTGCACGAGCTGCTGCGCGGCAAGGCCGCGAGCGACGCCGCCGTGGTGCACGAGGCGTTCGTGGAGTTGATGTCCGGGCGGGGCCAGGTCACGCCGGACGAGGACGTGCTCGGAGACGGGGTGGCGTTCGCGGGTGTCGCGCGCTACCCGGCCCGGGTGAAGTGCGCGCTGTTGTCGTGGATGGCGTTCAAGGACGCCGCGGCACGCGCCGGGGTGGGCGTGAGCCCGGAGGTGAAGGCATGAGCGAGGAGAGCATGACTCCCGAGGCCGGCGCGGTGGCGACGGACGGCGCGGCCGTCAACGGGGCTGTCGCTGACGGTGCGGCCGCGGGTGCGGCGGCCCCGGCCGGCGGCAAGGCCGCGATCGGTGACATCGAGGAGGCGATGAAGGATGTCGTCGACCCCGAGCTGGGCATCAACGTGGTCGACCTCGGCCTGGTGTACGGCGTCCACGTCGACGACGAGAACGTCGCCACCCTGGACATGACGCTGACCTCGGCGGCCTGCCCGCTGACCGACGTCATCGAGGATCAGGCGCGGCAGGCGCTGACCACCGGGCCGGGCGGTGGCCTGGTCAACGACATCCGGATCAACTGGGTCTGGCTGCCGCCGTGGGGCCCCGACAAGATCACCGACGAGGGGCGCGACCAGCTCCGCTCGCTCGGCTTCAACGTCTGACCGTCCTCCCGGTCACCGCCACGGGCGCGGCACCCCTGCGAAGGGGTGCCGCGCCCGTGGCGTCTGCCGCCCTCGCCGGCGATGCGGCCCTCATGAGGGCCTGTTTCCCTAGCCCGTCTCCCTCATGCCGGGATCAGCCTCCCTCATCGTGGGAAATCGTCCGCCTTGTCGCATGATCGACACCAGTACGACGATGTGGTGTGGTCGGAGCGGCTCTGATGCCGCCACATCGGCGTACTGGTGTCGATCAAGGTGGCTGACCGTCCAGCCCGGGCGCGGGAAAAGCGGTCGCGGGGTGAGGGAGCGGGGCGCAGGATGAGCGGGTGATCGAGGCGTACCCGAAGCAGGCTCCTGTCCGTGCGGCCACCGCCGCGCGTCGACAGCGCACCCTGCCCTCGGCCGCCTCGACCCATCACCCGTCGTCGTGACCGGGGCGTTCCTCGCCGGCCTGATCGCCGGCTACGGCGTCGCCATTCCGGTCGGCGCGATCGCGATCCTCATTCTCGGACTCAGCGCGCGTACCTCGTTCCGGGTCGGTGCGGCTGCGGCGCTCGGCGTGGCCACCGCCGACGGGCTCTACGCTGCCGTGGCGGCGCTCGGCGGGGCCGCGGTGGCGAGCGGGCTCGCGCCGTTCGCGGGTCCGCTGCGGCTGGTCGCCGCAGGGGTGCTGCTGGCCCTCGCCGGCCTCACCGCCCGGCGCGCGCTACGCCCGCCGGCCACGACGCACCCGCCGGGCCCGTCGGCCACCACGCACCAGTCGGGCCCGACGCAGGAGCCGGGCGCGCGGGGTGGCCTGGACACGCCGGTGCGGGCGTTCGGCGCTGTTCTCGCGCTGACCCTGCTCAACCCGGCCACTGTGGTCTACTTCGTGGCGCTCGTCCTCGGCCGAGGTGACGTGCTCGACTCCGGCGCGCCGGCCGCTGCCGCGTTCACCCTCGGCGTGTTCCTCGCCTCGGCGAGCTGGCAGGTGCTGATCGCCGGAGGCGGTTCGCTGATCGGCCGGGCCCTCACCGGTCCCCGCGGGCGGCGGGTCACCGCGCTGCTGTCCAGCGTCATCATCGCCGCTCTCGCTGTCGCCACGGTGCTCGGCGTGTGACCGACGTGGACACGGCAACGTATCGGGCCGAATGCGGACCGGTTCACCGCTGACACGACGACGGCGGGGGCCGGCGGTCGTCCCGCCGGCCCCCGCCGCGTTCGTCGTACGCCGGTCAGTCGTCCTCCCGCGTTGCGTTCCCCGGCCCGTTGATGGCGTACCGTCGGGCCATGAGCAGCCGACCCGCCGCCGGGGGTGGCCGGTGGGTCGAGGTCGACCCCGGCCGCGTCGCCCGCTGGGTCGAGGGCTTCACCGGCCGGCACGGCCCGTCGGTGACGACCGTCCAGGAGTACGGGCTCCTGCTCACCGCCCCGGACGGTGCCACCGCCGAGCTGCACAGCCCACCCGGGGCGAGCGCGTCGGCGGACGTACCCGGATTCGTCGCCTCGGCCACGGCGGCCCGCCGGCTCGGCCTGCTGCTGGCCCGCAAGGGCGCTGTCGCGGTCGGCGTCGCCGACGGCACCGACCTGGTGGTCTCCAAGGTGGACACCCGGTACGTGCAGGGGCGTACCGCGGCGGGCGGCTGGTCCCAGCAGCGGTTCGCCAGGCGGCGCGACAACCAGGCGAAGGCAGCCCTGGGCGACGCGGCCGAGCTGGCCGTACGTCTGCTGTTGCCGGAGGCGGGCACGCTGGCGGCGCTGGTGTGCGGCGGCGACCGGCGCGCGGTGGACACGGTCCTGGCCGACCGGCGGCTGGCCCCGCTCGCGGCGCTGCGCGCGCCGCGCCTGCTCGACGTGCCGGAACCCCGGCACGCGGTGCTGGTGGCCGCAGTCGCCGCCGCCCGGGCGGTCCACATCCTGGTCCGCTGAACAGGAAAGATCACCTCAAGACGACTCAATCCCGCTTCTCGAAGGTGCATCGAATCGACTCGATGCCTATCGTCGGTGTCACGAAGCCGGGTCTCCGGGCGACCCGCAGGGCAGCTTCGCCTCCGCCATCACGTGCCGACATCGTTGGGAGAGAACACCTTCATGAGCGGATATCAGGACGGCCGGCTGCGGGCCCGGTGGCGCCGTGCGACGAGGCTCCTCGTCGCGGCGGCGGCGATGAGCGTCGGAAGCCTCGTGCTCACCGCCGCGCTGACGGCCGGTACGGCGAACGCGAGCCCGATGCAGCGCGCCGCGCTCGCCGCGCCCACAGTCACCAGCGTCACCGCGGGCGGCGCGCACACGTGCGCGATCAGCACCGACGGGGGACTGTGGTGCTGGGGCTCGAACTACGGCGGCCAGCTCGGCGACGGGACCACCACGAACCGCGGCGCCCCGGCCCGGGTCGGCACCGCCACCTGGACGAACGCCGACGCCGGCACCGGGCACACCTGCGCGGTCCGCACCGACGGGACGCTGTGGTGCTGGGGCTCGAACTTCCGGGGCCAGCTCGGCGACGGGAGCACCACCAGCCGCAGCACCCCGGTGCAGGTCGGCACCGCGACCACCTGGGCCCGGGTCGACGCCGGCCCCCAGCACACCTGCGCGATCCGCACCGACGGCACGCTCTGGTGCTGGGGCTTCAACCGGACCACCCAGCTGGGCGTCGGCGCCTCGCCGTACGTCGCGAACACCCCGTTGCAGGTCGGCACGGCCACCGACTGGGTGAGCGTCTCGACCGGCTACGGGCACACCTGCGGTATCCGGACCGGCGGCACGCTCTGGTGCTGGGGGTCCAGCTCGGACGGCCAGCTCGGGCTGGGCAACCTGGCGCCCCAGACCACGCCCGCGCAGGTCGGCACCGCGACCGGGTGGACCGGCGTCGCGGCCGGCTACGTGCACACCTGCGGAGTCCGCTCCGGCGCGCTGTGGTGCTGGGGGGAGAACGGGTACGGGCAGCTCGGCGTGAGCGGCACCTACCGGACCGCGCCGGTGCAGATCGGCACCGTCACCACGTGGAGCCGGATCGCCGCCAGCAGCGACACGTCCTGCGCGTCGCGTACCGACGGCACCCTGTGGTGCTGGGGCAAGAACTCGGCCGGCCAGGTGGGCGACGGCAGCACCACCCACCGGTCCGCGCCCGCCCAGGCCGGTACGGCCACCACCTGGACCGGCGGCCTCGCGGTCACCGACCACGGCTGCGGCATCCGTACCGACGGCGGCCTGTGGTGCTGGGGTGACAACAGCGGTGGTCAGCTGGGCGACGGCACCACAGTCAACCGGTCCACGCCGGGCCAGGTGACCCTGCCGGCCTGACCGTCCCCGGAAACGACATCGGCCCGCACCGCCGACCAGGTCGGCGGTGCGGGCCGATGCACGGAGCGGATCAGGCCCCGGAACCGAAGGTGTCGCAGGACTTCGGGTCACCGGTGGTGAAGCCCTTGGTGAACCACTGCTTGCGCTGCTCCGAGCTGCCGTGGGTGAACTCGTCCGGGTTCACCGGCCGGCCGGACCGCTGCTGGATCGCGTCGTCGCCGATCTTCTCGGCGGTGTCGATGGCCTGCGAGATGTCCTGCTCGGTGATGCTGGTGAAGATCTTCTGGCCCTTGTCGTCGGCCGTGCCGGTGGCGTTCTTCGCCCACGCCCCGGCGTAGCAGTCGGCCTGCAGCTCCAGCTTCACTGAGAGCGCGTTCGCGCTCTGCGGGTCGCGCTGCTGCTGGCGGCGCATCTGCGCCTCGGTGCCGAGCAGGTCCTGCACGTGGTGGCCGTACTCGTGGGCCAGCACGTACGGCTGGGCGAACTCGCCCTCGGCGCCGAGCTGGTCGGCGAGAAGCTTGTAGAAGCTGAGGTCGATGTAGACCAGGTCGTCGGCCGGGCAGTAGAACGGGCCCACGCCCGAGTCGGCGGCGCCGCAGGCGGTGCTCACGTTCTGGCTGAAGAACACCGTCTTCGACGGCCGGTACTGCTCGCCGAACGCCTCCGGCATGGCGGTACGCCAGTACGCCTGGATCGAGTTGACGTAGAGCGCGTTGCGGCAGTCGAGCTGCTTCAGCGCGTCCTGCGCCGAGCACTTCTGCTCCAGCGAGGTGTTGTCGCCCTGCTCGTCGCCGCCGCCGTTCGTGGCGGCGTTGAGGCCGAACCCGCCGCCCACCAGGGCGACCAGTACGGCGATGATGATGCCCACGATCCCGCCCCGGCCGCCGCCGATCGGGATCGGAATGCCCATCCCGCCGCCTCCGCCGGACCCTCGCCGGTCGTCCACCTGGCTGGTGTCGACCCGCGCGTTCTCGTTCAGCTCCATGTTGACCCCGATCACCGATGTGTCCGTATGTGATGGTTGCGGTACCGGACCGGGTCCGGACGGCGGTCTCCGTACCCGATGATCTTGCACGGTAATCCGGCGGAGAAGGCCCGCGGGGCCCGGTACACTTGCCCCCGTGCTGCGCTGCGAAGGCTGAACGGCCCCGCGCCGACGGGAAATCACCACCCGCCGGCGCTTTCGCGTGCCCTGAGTCAGCCCTTCCGGACCCGAGAGCGAGTACTCCGAGATGATCACTGCCACCGGCCTGGAACTGCGTGCCGGTTCCCGGATCCTGCTGTCCGACACCACCCTGCGGGTGCAGCCGGGCGACCGGATCGGCCTGGTCGGCCGCAACGGCGCCGGCAAGACCACCACGCTCAAGGTGCTCGCCGGGGAGGGGCAGCCGTACGGCGGCCAGATCGATCGGCGCAGCGCCATCGGCTACCTGCCGCAGGACCCGCGTACCGGTGACCTGGACGTCACCGGCCGGGACCGGGTGCTCTCCGCCCGCGGGCTGGACGTGCTCATGGCGCAGATGAAGGAGTTGGAGAACAAGCTCGCCGAGGGCGCCGACGACGAGCGGCTGGTCCGCCGCTACGGCGCGCTGGAGGACCAGTTCGCCTCGCTCGGCGGCTACGCGGCCGAGGCCGAGGCGGCCCGGATCTGCGCCAACCTCGGCCTGCCCGACCGGGCCCTGGCGCAGACCATCGGCACGCTCTCCGGCGGTCAGCGCCGCCGCATCGAGCTGGCCCGGATCCTGTTCCGCGACGCCGGCGAGAACGGCGGCGGCATCCTGCTGCTCGACGAGCCCACGAACCACCTCGACGCCGACTCGATCACCTGGCTGCGCGGCTTCCTCGCCAATCACAAGGGCGGCCTGATCGTGATCTCCCACGACGCCTCGCTGCTGGAGGCGGTGGTCAACAAGGTCTGGTTCCTGGACGCCACCCGGTCCGTGGTCGACACGTACAACCTGGGCTGGAAGGCGTACCTGGAGGCGCGCGAGACCGACGAGCGGCGCCGCCGCCGGGAGCGGGCGAACGCCGAGAAGAAGGCCGGCGCGCTGATGGCGCAGGCGGACAAGATGCGGGCCAAGGCCACCAAGACCGTCGCCGCGCAGAACATGGCCCGCCGCGCCGAGCGCCTGCTCTCCGGCCTCGACGAGGTCCGTGTCGCGGACAAGGTCGCGAAGGTACGGTTCCCGAGCCCCGCGCCGTGCGGCAAGACGCCGCTGACCGCGACCGGCCTGTCCAAGTCGTACGGGTCGCTGGAGATCTTCACCGACGTGAACGTGGCGGTGGACCGGGGTTCCCGGGTGGCCATCCTGGGCCTCAACGGTGCCGGCAAGACCACGCTGCTGCGGATGCTCGGCGGGCTGCTGGAGCCGGACACCGGCGAGGTGCGCCCCGGGCACGGGCTGCGGCTCGGCTACTACGCGCAGGAGCACGAGACGCTCGACGTGGACCGGACGATCCTGGAGCACATGCGCAGCGCCGCGTCCGACCAGACCGACACCGACCTGCGCAAGATCCTCGGCGCGTTCCTTTTCTCCGGCGAGGACGTGGACAAGCCGGCCGGTGTGCTCTCCGGCGGCGAGAAGACCCGGCTGGCGCTGGCCACGCTGGTCTGCTCCGGCGCCAACGTGCTGCTGCTGGACGAGCCGACGAACAACCTCGACCCGGTCAGCCGCGAGCAGGTGCTCGACGCGATCGCCCGCTACCCGGGAGCGATCGTGCTGGTCACGCACGACCCGGGCGCGGTCACCGCGCTCAAGCCGGACCGCGCCATCCTGCTGCCCGACGGCGACGAGGACGCCTGGTCCGACGACCTGCTGGAGCTGGTGGAGCTCGCCTGAACCCGGCCCTCGCCCTTCGCCCGCGCCTTCCCCCGCGCCATCCCCGTTGATCATGAAGTTGACGGCACTTCTGGAGATCCAGATCGCCGCCAACTTCATGATCGACGGGGTGGGTCGGGGCGGGTCGGTCAGGTCCGGAGGGTGGCCAGGTGGGGGAGGACGCCGGAGGTGAGCAGGATGGTCGCGCCGATGACTATGAAGATCATCGGCACCAGCCAGTGGCCGGCGCGGCCGACCAGGGCCACCACCCGGGGGTGCCCGGCGAGCGCGGCGGCGACCGCGCACCACACGGCCACCAGTAGCGCGAACGCCAGTAGCCAGACCAGGCCGGTGGCCGGGTCGAGGGAGCGGAACACCGGCACGTAGACGGCGATGTTGTCGGCTCCGTTCGCCACGGTCACCCCGGCGACGCCGAGCAGGCTGCCGACCACCGCCGGCGGCTCGTCGTCGTCGCCACGAGACATCAGCGCGCGTATGCCGAGCGCGATCGGCAGCAGGCCGAGCAGGCCGGGCCACGGGTCCGGCACCACGAGCAGCCCGGCGGCGGCCAGCACCGCGACCGCGACGAGCGCGCCGATGCCCGCGTACTGCCCGGCGACGATCTGCCAGGGCCGGGGGCGTCCGGTGTGCCGGAGGGTCACGAACAGCACCATGAGCACGACGATGTCGTCGAGATTGGTGGCGGCGAAGACACCGGCGGCACCCGCCGCGGCCGTGATCACGTCAAACACCCCGCGCACGATACGGCCCGCCGCACCGGCCATCGCATGATCCACACCAGTTCGCCGAAGTGGAGGTGTCCGGAGCACGGTGATGCAGCCACTTCGGAGAAGTGGTGTCGATCATGCGGGAGGATGCCGCCACTTCGCCGAAGTGGGGCGGGCAGGCTCGCCGGCGGGCGGTACGGATCAGCCGGCCGGAAGGATCACTCTATCGGGAAGCTGACATTGCGTAGCGTGTCGGTTGGCGAATAGTTGATATCTGGCGCATGATCGTCCGAGGCGGTCTAATAGGTGGGACCGTATCCGAACCGCACAGTCTGGGACGTGAGGAATCAGCATGGCAGCCACCGGCACAGCCACCAGCACTGAGAAGGGTCGCCGGATCGTCGGGGCCGAGCGTCAGACGCTCGCCAAAGACCTGGTAAAGCGGTACACCGGCGGAGAGAGCATCCGTGCTCTGGCGGCCTCGACCGGCCGTTCCTACGGGTTCATCCACCGGGTGCTCACCGAGTCCGGGGTGCAGCTGCGGCAGCGCGGCGGCGCCCGGCGCCGGAAGAAGGCGTGACCCGCCCCCCAGCGTCGTCCATCAGCGCGTTCCGGGGCGTCCGGTGACCGCCGAGACGACCGGAGTGCGCTTCGACTGCGACGGGCCGGTAGCGACGGTGACGTTGTGCCGGCCCGACGTACTCAACGCCCAGACCCCGGCGATGTGGCGCGCCATGAGCGACTTCTCCCGGGATCTGCCCGGCGACGTGCGCGTCGTCGTCGTACGCGGAGAGGGGCGCGCCTTCTCCGCGGGCCTGGATCTGGCGGTCGCCGGTGCGACCGGGCCGGGCTCCTTCGCCGAGCTGGCCGCGATGCCGGAGGCGGAGTGCGCCGACCGGATCGCCGAGTACCAGGGCGGGTTCACCTGGCTGCACCGGCCGGACGTGGTGTCCATCGCCGCCGTGCAGGGCCACGCCATCGGCGCCGGCTTCCAGCTCGCGCTGGCCTGCGACATGCGGGTGCTCGCCGCCGACGCGAAGCTCTCGATGGCCGAGGTGACCCTCGGCCTGGTTCCCGACCTGGCCGGTACGCGCCGCCTGGTCGAGCTGGTCGGCTACTCCCGGGCGCTGGAGATCTGCGCCACCGGCCGGCGGATGGACGCCGCCGAGGCGGACCGGATCGGCCTGGCCACGCTCGTGGTGCCGAACGACGAGCTGGACGGCGCCGTGCGTGATCTCTCCGCCGGGCTGCTCGCCAACAACCGGGACGCGATCATCGAGATCAAGGTGCTGCTCGCGGGCGCGGCCGACCGTTCGCACGCCGAGCAGCAGCGCGCCGAGCGGGAGGCGCAGACCCGGCGGATCCGGGACCTGGCCGGGCGGGGCGAATAGCCGGTACGGCGATTTCGTAAGGACCGTTCGGGAAGATCTGGGTTACTCGCGAGGTTGTCACAGGCGTCGGGAGAATGGACTCCGACGGTTCATGCTGCCCCGACGACCCGGAGGTGACGAGTGTCCCACCCGATGGCCGGCGGCGGCATGGGCGGCTGGAGCATGCTCCGGTCGCTGCGTAACCGCGACGAGGTCTCCGCCCACGAGCTCAAGCGCGGCACCGCCCGGCGGATCGTCGCGTTCGCCCAGCCCTACCGGCGCGACATCGTCGTCTTCCTGATCACCGTGATCATCGCCGCGGTGATCGGCGTGGCCACGCCGCTGCTCGCCGGCGACGTCATCGACGCGATCGCCGGCGGCGGCGCGGACGCCCGCTCGACGGTGGTCCGGCTCGCCCTGATCATCGCCGCGCTCGCCGTGGCCGACGCGCTGTTCTCCCTGGTCCAGCGGTGGTATTCGGCCCGCATCGGCGAGGGCATCATCCTCGACCTGCGCACGAGGGTGTACGACCACGTCCAGCGGATGCCGCTGCAGTTCTTCACCCGTACCCAGACCGGCGCCCTGGTCAGCCGGCTCAACAACGACGTGCTCGGCGCCCAGCGGGCGTTCACCTCGACGCTGTCCGGCGTGGTCAGCAACGTCATCCAGCTCGTGCTCACCGCCGGGGCGATGCTCGTGCTGTCCTGGCAGATCACCGTGCTGGCGCTGGTGCTGCTGCCGATCTTCATCATCCCGGCCCGCCGGGTCGGCCGGCGCCTGGCCGAGATCACCCGCGAGTCGTACAACCTCGACGCCAAGATGAACGCCACGATGACCGAGCGCTTCGGCGTGGCGGGCGCGCTCCTGGTCAAGCTGTTCGGCGCGCCGGAGGTGGAGGCCGATCGGTTCGCCCGCCGGGCCGAGCGGGTACGCGACATCGGCATCCAGTCCGCGATGTACTCGCGGACGTTCTTCGTCGCGATGCTGCTCGTCGCGTCGCTGGCCCAGGCGCTGACGTACGGCGTCGGCGGCTGGCTGGCGGTCACCGGTGCGGTCAGCGCCGGCACCGTCGTCAAGCTGGCGCTGCTTCTGACCCGCCTCTACGGCCCGCTGACCGCGCTGTCCAACGTCCGGGTCGACGTGATGAGCGCGCTCGTCTCCTTCGACCGGGTCTTCGAGGTGCTCGACCTGCGCCCGTCCATCGCCGAGAAGCCCGACGCGGTGCCGGTGCCGCGTGGCAACGGCCGGGTCGAGTTCCGCGACGTGCGCTTCCGCTACCCGAGCGCCGCCGAGGTGTCGCTGGCGTCCCTGGAGGAGGTCTCGACCCTCGACCGCACGGTGAACGAGCCGGTGCTGCGGGGCGTGTCGTTCGCCGTCGAGCCGGGTCAGATGGTGGCCCTGGTCGGCCCCTCCGGCGCCGGCAAGTCGACGCTGTCCATGCTGATCTCCCGGATCTACGACGTCAGCGACGGCCAGGTGCTGGTCGGCGGCGTCGACGTACGGGACGCGACGCTCGCCTCCCTGCGCGACGAGATCGGCGTGGTCACCCAGGACTCGCACCTGTTCCACGAGACGATCCGGGAGAACCTGCGCTACGCCAAGCCCGACGCCACCGACGACGAGATCTGGGCGGCGCTGGCCGGCGCGCAGGTTGCTGACCTGGTCCGGGCACTGCCGGACGGGCTCGACACGACTGTGGGCGAGCGCGGCTACCGCTTCTCCGGCGGCGAGAAGCAGCGCATCGCCATCGCGCGGCTGCTGCTCAAGGCCCCGTCGATCGTGATCCTCGACGAGGCCACCGCCCACCTGGACTCGGAGAGCGAGGCGGCGGTGCAGCGGGCGTTGTCGGTGGCGCTGACCGGGCGTACCGCGCTGGTCATCGCGCACCGGCTCTCCACAGTGCGCGACGCCGACCAGATCCTCGTGCTCGACGAGGGCCGGATCGTGGAGCGCGGCCGGCACGACGAGCTGGTGGCGGTCGGCGGCCTGTACGCCGAGCTGTACCGCACCCAGTTCGCGGTCACCGATTCGCCCGCGCCCCACGCCGAGGCCGACCAGCCCGAGCCCGTGGTGACCACGGTGCCGATGGGCACCTACGTCGCCCACGAGGCCATGCCCCCGGCCGCCGCCAACTAGCGGCCCGGCCGGCCGGGCCACCGACGGCCCGCCGGCACCGGACGACCGAAGCCCTAACCTGCGGCGACCGCGGCGCGCAGCTCGGCGAACGCGGCGCCGAGCGTCTCCGGCGTGAAGTGGGCGTTCAGGCCGCTCGGGTTGGGCAGCACCCAGAGCCGGGCCGCCGCGAGCGTCTCCGGCTGCGGCCCGAAACCGGCCTTCGGCCGGGCGAACCCGATCCGGTACGCGGTCACCCCGACCACGGCCACCCAGTGCGGCCGGTAGTGCTCGACCTTCGCGGTGAGCATGGCGGCGCCGTCGACCAGTTCATCGGCGGTCAGCTCGTCGGCGCGGGCGCTGGCCCGGGCCACCATGTTGGTGATGCCGAGGCCCAGCGCCGGAAGCGTGTCCTGTTCGCTGGGGTGCAGGAGGCGCGGCGTGAAGCCGCCCCGGTGCAGGGCGGGCCAGAACCGGTTGCCCGGGCGGGCGAAGTGCCAGCCGGTGGCCGCCGACCACAGGCCCGGGTTGATGCCGACGAACAGCACGTCCAGGCCGGGCGCGATCACGTCGGGCAGCAGCCGGTCGGCCGCCGCGGCGAGCTGCTCGCGGCTGGGCCGGGGATGGCGGCGCGCGGGCGTGCCCGATCCGGGCGCGGCCTCGGGCCGCCCACCCCCCGGCCGCCGTCGATCGCTCACCGGCCCACCGTCCCGGGTGACCGTCCCGCCGCAGGCGCGGCCACCCGCACCCGGCTCAGCGGAGCCGCCGCCGCGGGAAGCACCGGTGCCGGCGCGGGAAGCCAGGCCACCGTCACAGCCCGCGCAGCGCGCCGCCGTCGACCGGGACGGTGATCCCGGTGACGTACCCGGCGGCGGGGGAGAGCAGGAACGCGGCCACCCTGCCGAACTCCGCCGGGTCGCCGATGCGTCCGAGCGGGATCGCCGCCTCGGCCTGCGCGCGGGCCCGCTCGGGGTCGCCGGAACCGGCAAGCAGCTCCCGGTTGCGGTCGGTCATGATCCGTCCCGGCAGCAGGCTGACGACGCGGACGCCGCGCGGGCCGAACTCGTCGGCCATGTCCTTCGCGACGCCGGCCAGGCCCGGCCGCAGCCCGTTGGAGATGCCGAGGCCGGGCAGCGGTCCGCGTACCGAGGTGGACAGCACCAGCCCGATCGCGCCGCCGTCGGTGAGTGCCCCGGCCACCGTGCGGGCGAGCCGGACGCTGCCCAGGAAGACCGTCTCGAACGACTCGCGCCACTGCTCGTCGCTGACGGTGGCGGCGGTGCCGGGCGGTGGGCCGCCGACCGAGATCAGCGCGCCGTCGAGGCGGCCGAAGTGTTCGCGGGCGGCGGCGACGAGCCGCTCCGGGGTGGCGGGGTCGGCGAGGTCGGCGGTCAGCCCGATCGCCCGCTGCGGGTCACCGAGCGCCTCGATCGCGGCGGCCACCCGTTCCGGGGTACGCGCGGAGACGACCACCCGGGCACCGTCGGCGACGAGGTGTTCGGCGGTGGCGAAGCCGAGGCCGCCGGAGGCGCCGGTGAGCACGTACACCCGGTCGGCGAGTCCGAGATCCATGCACCGATCCTGCCGTACCGGCGGGTGCCTGTCAGCGCGGGGCGGGCCGCACCAGGCGTACCCGGCCGGCGACCTGAACCGCGATGGCGCCGCCGGTCCGGGCGAGGGCCGGCAGCCGGCGTGGCCGGGGCGGGCGCCGGCCGTCGTAGCGGCTCGCGGCCTCCCGCGCGGCCAGCTCGTCCGCGCCCAGCGGCGGCAGCGCGTCCCGGTCGCGCAGGTCGCGGGCGAGATCCCAGCCGTCGCGCAGCGACCCGTTCGTGGGCCGGCCGTCGGCCCACGTGGTGAACGCGGCCGGCCAGTCCGGTCCGAGGCCGGCGGCGAGCAGCGGCCAGTGCCGGGCCACGTCCCCGGCCCGTTTGCGCAGCAGTGCCCGGCGGGCCGCCTCGACCGGGGCCGGGGCGAAGCCGGGCGGCAGCGGTCCACCGGCCACGAGCGCCGCGACCAGTTCGGCCTGCCGGGCGGCCAGGTCGCCGCTCACGTGACCACCGGGTGGCCGGACGCGGCGGCCAGCGCGTCCAGCTCGCCGCGCAGCTCGGCGGCGGGCGGGTAGTGCCCGTCGCGTTCCAGCAGCAGCGCGGGCGGCCGGCGCCTGGTGCACAGCTCGCGGACCAGGTCCAGCACGGCGTCGGGCACCGGATCGGTGTGCGTGTCGTGGTAGAAGCCGCCGTGCTCGGCGCCGCCCGCGACGTGCACGTAGGCGATGCGTTCCAGCGGCAGCCGGTCCAGCAGCGCGGCCGGGTCGCCGCCCCGGTTGCGGGCGTTGGCGTGCACGTTCGCGATGTCGAGCAGCAGCAGCGCGTCGGTGGCGTCGAGGATCTCGGTGAGGAAGTCCGCCTCGTCCAGCTCGTCGTCCGGCCAGTCGAACAGCGCCGCGATCGGCTCCAGGGCCAGCGGCACCGGCAGCTCCGCCTGCGTCCGCCGGACGTTCGCCACCACCGCCGCGACCGCCTCGCGGCTGCGCGGCAGCGGCAGCAGGTGACCGGCCTCCAGGCCGCCGGCCCGCACGAACGCGATGTGCTCGCTCACCAGCGGCGCGTCCAGGGCCGCGGCCACCCCGGCCAGGTGCGCCACCCGGGCCGGGTCGACCGGTTCCGCGCCGCCGAGGGACAGCCGCACCCCGTGGGGTACGACGTCGACGCCGCGTCCGCGTAGTTCGGTGAGCCCGTCGGGGAGCGGCCCGGCCGGTGCGATCGCCTCCGCGACCACCTCGACGAAGCGCAGTCCCGGCAGCCCGGCGACGAAGCCGGCGATCTCGGGGCGCCAGCCGATGCCGACGCCGGACGGGCCGCTCATCCGCCGCACCCGCCGCCCCCGCCGCAGCCACCACCCCCGCCGCACGAGCTGCCGCCGCCGCACGAGGAGGTGCCACCGGCGGTCGCCCCGCCGCCGCAGGAGGTGCCGGTGCTCGCGCCGCCCGTGTTGCCCAGCGCCTGCCGCTGGATCTCGGCCTGCTCCGCGAAGCCCGGGTCCATGGTCCAGAGCGTGGCGGTGCCGAACAGCGCCACGCCCAGCGCCACGTCCGTCGCGCCGTACGTGGAGTACGCGGGCCCGGCGTCCGGCCGCAGCCAGGCGTGCCGGCGGCGCATGTCGTTCAGCGCGGCGGTGGCCGCCCGGGTACGCCAGGGCACGCGGTTGAGCAGCACGAACGCGAGGCCGAGCGGGAACAGGCTGAGCAGCAGCCAGCCGGTGGGCCGGTCGTTGAGGAGCCCGGAGAATGCGCGCACGACGCCGATCGCCAGCAGGGCTCCGATCAGCAGCGCGCCGCGCCGCAGCGTCCGGCGTCGCTCCTGGTCCAGGGCCAGGCCCCGGCGTACCAGGCCGTCGCGCAGCTCGTCGAGCGCGCGCCGCACCCACTCGTCGGCGGCCAGGTCCCGGGTTCGCAGGCCGCGGCTCGCCGCGTGGTGTACTGCCTGGTCCAGCGGGGTTGCCCCGGCCGGCAGCGGACCGCCGGTGGTGAGCCGCCGGTCCGGCCGGACGCCGACCGCGCCGCAGTGGCGCAGCCCGCCGAGCGCGGCCCAGACGGCGAGCTGGTCGCCACCGTTGAGGTAGGCGACCTGCTGCGGCCCCAGTCCGCCGTGGACGGCCACCGGCGTGCCCGCCAGCATGCGCCACCGGTACACGATCGCACCGATGACCAGGACGACGGCGAGCAGGAGGTACCAGCGCAGGAATACGGGGCCGGGGATGCCCCAGGTGTCGGTGGGGGTCATCGTCTGCTCCTGTCGCGAGGAGGGGTCGCGGCTCATTGTGGAGCAGGCGCGCCAGAGTCGATCTCCTGGAGGGGCGTAGTTACCGGACCGAGACCGGTGCCGGTTCAGTGCCGGCGGACGGCTTCCTCGACCAGGTCGAGCACCCGGGCCAGGTCGCCGGCCGGGCGGCCCATCGCCAGGTGCAGCACCAGCCCGTCGTAGGCCAGCTCCAGGAACTGGGCGAGCACGTCGATCGGCACGTCGTCGCGGAGGACGCCTGCTTCGCGCTGGCGCAGCAGGCGCTCCCGGGTCGCCGCGGCGATGGCCTCGGACCGTTCCGCCCAGCGCTTGGCGAAGGTGGGGTCGGTGCGCAGCCGGCGGGAGACCTCCAGCTGGCTGCCGAGCCAGCCGGTGGTGTCCGGCGAGACGGCCCGGGCCAGCAGGTCGCGCATGACCTGCACGAGGCCGTTGCGAGCCACCGTCTCCACCATCGCGGCGGCGTCGTCCTCGGCGACGGCGAGGAACAGGGAGTCCTTGTCCCGGAAGTGGTGGAAGATCGCGCCCCGGGACAGGCCGGTGGCCTCCTCCAGCCGCCGTACGGTGGCGCCCTCGTATCCGTGCCGGGCGAAACACGCCCGCGCCGCCGCGAGGATCTCCTGTCGGCGCGCGTCGAGCTGGTCCTGACTTACTCTGGGCACGAACGGATCGTCGCAGGTGGAACCGGCCGATGCAAACCGTACGTACGGCTTGAGATGCGCCGACGCTTGATCATCTGGCCCCGCCTGGTGGTTACGATCGGCGGGTGACCGCCCTTCCCGCGCGCCCGCTCACCGTCGCCGCCGTCCAGGCCCAGCCCGTCCCCGGCGACGTCGCCGGCAACGCCCGCGCCGCCGGCGGCCTCGTCGGCCGGGCCGAGGGAGCCCGCGTCGTGGTGCTGCCCGAGCTGTTCCTGCCGGCGTACCACCCGCCGACGCTCGGCGCCGATCCGGAGGGCACGGACGTGGCAGCCGACGCCGACGGCCGGGTGAGCGACGCCCGGCTGGAGCCGCTGCGTTCCGCCGCCGCCGACGCGGGCGCAGCCGTGGTGATCGGCGCCGCCGTCCGCCACCCCGACCGGCGGCGCACCATCTCCTCGCTCGTCGTGGACCCGGCCGGCATGGTCACCGCCGCGTACGACAAGCAGCAGCTCTGGAGCGGCGAGCGGGAGCTGTTCGACGCCGGCCGCCGGGGCGCCACGCTCGAGGTCGACACGTGGCGGCTGGGTCTGGGCGTCTGCTACGACGGCTGCTTCCCGGAGCACGCGCGGGCCGCCGCCCGCGACGGCGCGCACGGCTACCTCTGCCCGAGCGGCTACCTGGCCGGCTCGGCACACCGCCGCGACCTCTACTACGCGGCCCGGGCGCTGGACAACACCATGTACGTGGTGTTCGCCAACGCCGTCGGCGGCGCCGATCCGTGGCGCTTCAACGGCGGCGCGGCGGTGTACGACCCGGAGGGCCGGCCGCTGGCCCGGGGCGCCGACACCGGCGAGGACGTGCTGGTGGCCACGCTGGATCCGGCCGCGCTGGCCGCCACCCGCGCGGCGCACACCATGCTGCGGGACCGCCCGCTCGACGCCGGGGCGGCTCGCGCCGTCCTCGTGGCCTGATCGCCGTGGCGGGGCCCTCGGCCCTGTCGGTGCTCCGGCCCGTCCCGTAGGGTGCCCAGGTGCCGTTGCTCCTGCTTGATCTGGACAACACCCTGCTGGACCGCGACGGGCCGTTCCGCGCCTGGGGAGAACGCTTCCTGGACGGCATCGGCGCGCCGCCGGCCGACCTCGACTGGTTGGTGTCCGTGGACGCGGACGGACTGACCAACAGGTGGGACGTGGCGGATGCGATCCGCGACCGGTACGCGCTGCGCATCCCCTCGATCGACCTGGTCGACGAGCTGCACGACGGCGTGGTGGCCCACATGCGGCTGGACCCGCTGGTGGCGTGCGCGCTGCGGATCGCCGCCGACGCCGGCTGGGTGCCGGTGGTGGTCACCAACGGCGCGTCCCGTCAACAGGACGCCAAGATCCGCAAGACCGGCCTGGACCGGTACGTCGCCGACTGGGTGATCTCCGAGGAGGCGGGCGTCAGCAAACCGAACCCGAGGATCTTCGCGCTCGCCGCCCAGCGGGCCCGGATGCCGCTGCGCGGCGCGTGGGTGGTGGGCGACAGCCCGGAGGCGGACATCGGCGGCGCGACGGCGGTGGGCCTGCCCAGCGTCTGGCTGCACCGGGGACGCCGCTGGTCCGATCCGAGGTTCGCGCCCACCCGGATCGAGGACGGGCTGATCGCCGCCGTCGCGGCCGTCCTGGCCGGCTGACGGCGGCGCGGGCCGGCGGGCGGCGCGGGCCCGCAGGCGGCGCGGCGGCACAGCGGCGCCCCGCGCGGAAAATCCGTTGACCCGACGCGGGCGGGGAACGAGCATGGTGCCGCGCGAGTGCGCAGCCGGGTGTGCCCGGTCGAGGAGAGGGGGTCGGTCATGGCCGTTTTCGCAGGGTCGTACCACCTGCCTCCACCAGCCTCGATCGAAGGACAGATCCACCCGTGCGCGATCACGACATCCCGGCGCCGCAGCGCCGTGGCCGCGGCAAGAGCCGCTTCGACGACGACGAACCCGACTTCCTGAAGCGGGGGCGGCGTACCCCGCCGACCCTCACCGACCCGGACGCCGAGCCCGAGGCGGAGGACGCCTGGTCCTCCTGGGACCAGGCCGTCCACGGCCCCGAGCCGCACCCGGAGTGGCTGGTCACCGAACTGGCCGCCCGGGACACCGAGCTCGGGGTGCTCAAGACCGGCAAGGAGGCGGACGTCCACCTGGTCCGCCGCGCCGTGCCGGGTACCGACCGCGCCTGCCTGCTGGCGGTCAAGCGCTACCGCGACGCCCAGCACCGGCTGTTCCACCGCGACGCCGGTTACCTGGAGGGCCGCCGGGTCCGCCGGTCGCGTGAGATGCGGGCGATGACCGGCCGCACCGCGTTCGGCCGCCAGATGATCGCCGGGCAGTGGGCGGCGGCCGAGTTCGCCGCGTTGTCCCAGCTCTGGGAGATCGGGGCCGCCTCCGGGCGGATCGCCGTGCCCTACCCGGTGCAGCTGCTCGGCACCGAGCTGATGCTGGAGTTCGTCGGCGACGCCGAGGCGGGGGAGGCCGCGCCGCGGCTGGCCCAGGTCCGGCCCGGCGACGACGAGCTGCGCGACCTGTGGGACCAGCTCGTGGAGGCGCTGACGGTGCTCGCCCGGGCCGGGTACGCACACGGCGACCTGTCGCCGTACAACCTGCTGGTGCACGCGGGCCGGCTGGTGATGATCGACCTGCCCCAGGTGGTCGACGTGGTGGCGAACCCGCAGGGGGCCGACTTCCTGGCCCGCGACGTGCGGGTGGTGGCCGCCTGGTTCACCGCCCGCGGGATGCCCGCGACGGTGACCGACCCGGTGGCGCTGACCGAGGCGCTGCTGCGGGAGGCGGGCGTCCGCTGACCGGCCGGCGTCCCGGGCGGGAGACCGCCCGGGACGCCGGTCCGGGTCACTGGAGGTAGCGCTCGACCTCGGGCACCGGGCGCTCGCCCTGGGCGTCCGGGTCGCCGTGTGCCTGGCGGGCCGCCCGGCGGCGGCGCAGCAGATCCCAGCACTGGTCCAGGGACTCCTCCAGCGCGCGCAGCCGCTGCCGCGCCTCGTCGTCGGTGCCGGCTTCGTGCTGCTGCGCGTCGGCGCGCAGCCGGTGCTCCTCGTCGACGAGTTCCGAGATCCGGCTCAGGATGGTCTTGTCGTCCATGCCCGAAGCTTGGCACAGCGGACGGGTCCGCGCCCGCGTTCTGCCGCCGTCCGCCGGAGGTGAGCGTTGCTCGCTCTCCGCAACGGCCACTGTGTACGCCAGTGACGCATATCCCACGGGCTCCATTCTCGACAAAGAGATTGTTGTTACGTGAAATATCCTCCGACCTGCCTTTTGGTCTGCGGCTCAGGATGGCATGCTCGCGAGCAACGTCACGGGTCGATACGGAGTCGCGACCCTGAGTCAACCGAGGGAGCGTTCAGGTGCCCGAACCGACGGACGGACCGAGGCCCACCGGCCGACCCCGAACCGTGCCGCTGCGGCAGATCCTGCCGGCGGTGCTCCGCGACCCCGCCCGAGCACTCATCGACATCGGTAACCGTACCGAAGGCGAACTGGTCCGGCTCAACCTCGGCTCGTTCCGCCCCTACCTGGTCACCCACCCCACGCACGTGCAGCACGTCCTGCGTGACCGGGCGGACAACTACGAACGAGCAGGTGACGGGCTGTTCTGGCGCCCGGTCAAGCGGCTGTTCGGCGAGGGCATCCTCGGCGAGGGGCAGATCTGGTCGGCCAGCCGCCGGATGCTCCAGCCGATGTTCACCGCCAAGCGGGTCGAGGCGCTGGTCGACGGGATGGCCGACGCCATCCGCGACGCGGTGGATGAACTGGACGAGCCGGCCCGCGCCGGGCAGCCGGTCGACATCGGCGTGGAGCAGGCGCGCATCGTCAGCCGGGCGATCATGAAGGTGCTCTTCGCCGACCGGATCTCGGTGCCGGACGCGATGCGCGTGATCGAGGCGCAGGACCGGATCGCCACCGCCGTCATCCCCCGGATCGTCGTGCCGTTCGCGCCGCTGTCCCTGCCGATGCCCGGCGACCGCACGTTCGCCCGCGCCGTCCGCATCGTCGACGACGTGCTGGTGCCGATCGTCCGCGAGACGCGGGAGTCCGCCGACCAGGGCGACGACGTCATCTCGACGCTCTGGCAGGCCCGCACCGACGACGGGCGGCAGCTCGACGAGCGGCAGGTCCGCAACGACACCGTGGCGATGTTCGCCGCCACCACGGAGACCACCATCAACGTGCTGACCTGGGCCTGGCCGCACCTGGACCAGCACCCGGAGGTGGCCGGGCGGCTCTACGCCGAGATCGACGAGGTGGTCGGCGGCGAGCCGGTACGCCGCGAGCACCTGAGCCGGCTCACGTACACCCGGATGGTGCTGGACGAGCTGCTGCGGCTCTACCCGATCGGGTGGATCATCCCGCGCCGCGCGGTCGCCGGGGACGTCATCGACGGCGTGCCGATCGAGCCCGGCGCCACGATGGCGGTCAGCCCGCTGATCACCCAGCGGATGCGGCAGTTCTGGGACCGCCCGGACGAGTTCGACCCGGAACGGTTCCGCCCCGAGCGCGTCCGCACCCGCCACCGGTATGCCCACTTCCCGTTCGGCGGCGGGCCGCACCAGTGCCTCGGCATGTACCTGTTCTACCTGGAGGCCCAGCTCATCCTCGCCACCATGCTCAGCCGCTACCGCTTCCGGCTGCACCGCCCCGGCGTACCCGGACTGCGGCTGGCCGCGGCGCTGCGGCCGCGCGAACGCGTCGAGCTGACGCTCGTCGCCGCCGGGCGGACGGAGCCGGCATGACCGACGGGCCGACACCCGATCCGCTCACGGTCGCCGCGGAGCAGGGCCGGGTCTGCGCGCTCGCCGCGCAGGGCCAGCGCGGCCTGCGCAGGGCCGCCGCCGCGCACCCCGAGCTGTTCCCCGGCGACCCGTTCGACGCGACGCTGTTCAGCAGCATCGCGCAGGCGATGGCGTTCAGCGCCCCCTGGCACACCGCCGCCGAGCTGGCGGTGACGAACCGCGCGGTGCTCTGGGGCTTCGCAGTCGACTGGCTGGTCGACCACCAGGCCACCAGCCGGGCCGAGGTCGACCGGATCACCGCCGTCTGCCTGGACGTGCTCGACGGCGGCGAGTCCACCGACCCGCTGGGCCGGTTCCTCGCCGAGCTGCGCGACGACGTCGCCGCCGCGCCCGCCTATCCGGCGCTGCGCGGTCTCTGGCGGGACACGATGGCTCGCACGCTCGACGCGATGGCCCGCGAGTGGGACTGGCGGCACACCGGCCGTCCCACGCTCGCCGAGTACCTCGCCAACGCCGACAACCTCGCCGCCACTGTGGTGAACGTGGCGCACTGGATCCACACCGGATCGGTGTCCGACGCCGTCACGCTGGCCCGGCTGATCGAGGTCGGCGACGAGGTCCAGCGGGCCCTGCGCCTGGTGAACGACCTCGGCACCCACCGCCGCGACGCCGAGTCCGGTGACCTCAACGCACTGCTGCTGGTGGACGATCCGGCCGAGGTCGAGCGGCGCTTCGCCGAGCAGGTCGACCACTGCCGCGTCCTGCTGGCGAAGCTGGCCGGCGAGGTGCCGCGGGAAGCCGGCTTCCTGTCCCGGCAGCTCGGCTTCACCACCGGCTTCTACCGGAACACCGACTTCTGGGGCGTGCGGTGACGCTCACCGCCGGATCGGTGCCCGCCACCCGGTCCGGGACCACGCACGACCTGATCACGGCGCTCGGCGGCGAACCGGAGGGGCAGACGTCACAGTCGGTCTACGAGACCGGACGGCTGGTCGCGCTCGCGCCCTGGCTCGACGGCCACGACCGGCGCGTGGCCTGGCTGCTGGACCGGCAGCGCCCGGACGGCGGGTGGGGTGGCCCCGGCGGGTACGCGCTGGTCCCGACGCTGAGCGCGGTCGAGGCCCTGCTGGCCGTGCTGCACCGCGACGGGCCGTCCGCCGCGCCCGCCGACGCCGCGTGCCGGGGCCTGACGTACCTGACCGGCGCGCTGCGCGACGGCACCCCGCCGGACCTGCCGGCCACCGACCTGATCGTGCCGGCGCTGCTGACCGCCGTGGACCGGCACCTCGACGGCCCGGCCGGGCCGCCACCCGGGCTGGCCGAGTGGGCCGGCCGGCCCCGCCTGCCGCTGCCGGCCGGTCTCGACCCGGCCCGCCTGACCCGGGTACGCGGACTGCTCGCCACCGGACGGCCGGTGCCGGAGAAGCTGGCGCACGCGCTGGAGGTGGCGGGCGAACTGGCGTACCGGGCGCCCGGGGTGCGTCCGTCGGCCAGCGGCGCGGTCGGCGCCTCACCCGCCGCCACCGCCGCCTGGCTGGGCGGTCCGGAACGCGGTCCCGCGCTGGACTACCTGAACGCTGTGGCCCGGCCCGGCCCGGTGCCCTGCGCGAGCCCGATCACCGTCTTCGAGCGGGCCTGGGTGCTCGCCGTCCTGGTCCGGGCCGGCGTGCCGGTCGGCGCGCCCGAGCCGGTGCTGACCGAGCTGCGCGCCGCGGTCGGACCGTCCGGCGCGGCCACCGCGCCCGGCCTGCCCGCCGACGCCGACACCACGGCGGTCACGCTCTACGCGCTGGCCCGGCTCGGCCGCGCACCCGGCGTCGCGCCGCTGGACGGGTTCGACACCGGACGGCACTTCTGCACCTGGCCGGGGGAGGACGGCGCCTCGCTGACCACCAACGCGCACGTGCTGGACGCCCTCGGCGAGCATCCGAGCGCACCCGGCGTCACCGGCGCCCGGCGCCGGGTCACCGAGTGGCTGCTGGAACGGCAGGAGCCGGACGGGCGGTGGGAGGACCGCTGGCACGCCTCGCCGTACTACGCCACGTACGCGGTGCTGCTGGCGCTGGCCGACCACGCGCCGGACGGTGCGGCGCGTACCGCCGTCGAGCGCGGGGTGGCCTGGCTGCTGGACACACAACGCCCGGACGGCTCCTGGGGACGGTGGGACGGCACCGCCGAGGAGACCGCGTACGGGGTGCTCGCCCTGGCCGACGCGGGCCGGCCCGGTGACCCCCGGATCACGTCGGCGCTGGCGCGGGGGCGTCGCCGACTGTCCGAGCTGGACGGATGCGACGGTGAACCGGCACTATGGCACGACAAGGATCTCTACCGCCCGACGCGGATCGTGCGCGCCGCGGTGCTGGCGGCCTCCGGCCGTGCCGGCGCGGCCCGGACCGGGGCCGCACCTACCATGATCAGGATCGCTTGAATGAGGTTCACGACGGCTGCTAGCGTGCGCCGGAGTCGATCGGATTCCGAACCGACCGAAGACCGGGCCAGGACGGTGTGATGGGTTCCCGCAGTACGAATCTCCGTACGAAGATCATCGCGCTGCTGGCGTCGCTGACCGCGCTCTGGGCGTTCGCCGCGTGGGTGACCGTACGGGACGGATTCAACCTGCTCGGCGTGCAGACGCTCAACGCGCGCGTCTTCGAGCCGAGCGATCCACTGCTGCAGGAGTTGCAGGCCGAGCGCCGGCTGTCGCTGCGCTACCTCGGTGAGTCCGACCCGAGCCGGCTGCGGGAGCTGGAGGCCCAGCGCGCGCGTACCGACGAGACCGCCGGCGCGCTGTGGCGCTCGGTGCGGGACTGGCGCACCGAGATCCCGGCCAGCGAGGAGCTGATGCAGCGGCTCGACGAGCTGAAGACCGAACTGGACCAGCTCGGCCAGATCCGTGCCGACGTCAGCCGCAAGACGATCGACCGGACCACCACGCTCATCGCGTACGACGAGGCGGTCGACGGGATCTTCGCGGTCTTCGACGCCCTCGGCGGCCTCGACGACGACGAGATCGCCAAGGACACCGCCGCGCTGATCGACCTCAACCGGTCCCGGGAACTGCTGTCCCAACAGGACGCGCTGCTCACCGGTGCGATCGCGGCCAACCGGATCACCGTCGGCGAGCAGACCGCGTTCGCCCGCCTGGTCGGCGCGCAGTGGTTCCTCGCCGACCGCACCGCCCGCGAACTCGCCCCCGGCGACCGTGCCCGCTTCGAGCGGATGGTCGAGGGCGAGGCGTTCCAGCAGCTCCGCACGCTCCAGGACCAGGTGCTCGCGGCCAAGGGCGCCGAGGTGCGCCCCCCGGTGACCGCCGCGGCGTGGCAGGCCGCCGCCGAGAAGGCGATGGCCGACCTGCGCGAGGTCATCCTCGCCGGCGGTGAGGACATCGTGTCCCGGGCCACGCCGGTCGCGGTGGGCGTCATCGTACGGCTGGTGCTCGCCGCCGGTCTCGGCCTGATCGCCGTCATCGCCTCCGTGGTCGTCTCGATCACCACGGCCCGGGCGCTCGTCCGCCAGCTCGAACGGCTCCGCGAAGCCGCCTTCAAGCTGGCCCACGAACGCCTGCCGAGCGTGGTGGACCGGCTGGGCCGCGGTGAGGAGGTGGACGTCGCCCGCGAGGCGCCACCCCTGCAGTTCGGCGACGACGAGATCGGTCAGGTGGGCAAGGCGTTCAACGTCGTGCAGGAGACCGCCGTCCGCACCGCCGTCGAGCAGGCCGAGCTGCGCCGCAGCGTCCGCGACGTGTTCCTGAGCCTGGCCCGGCGCACTCAGGCGCTCGTGCACCGGCAGCTCACGCTGCTGGACGCGATGGAACGGCGCGAGCACGACGCCGAGGAATTGGAGGACCTGTTCCGGGTCGACCACCTGGCCACCCGGATGCGGCGCAACGCGGAGAACCTGATCGTGCTCTCCGGCTCGACGCCGGGCCGGGCCTGGCGGCGCAACGTCCCCATGGTCGACGTGGTGCGCGGCGCGGTCGCCGAGGTCGAGGACTACACCCGGGTCACCGTGCGCCCGCTCGGCGAGGTGTCGCTCACCGGCCGCGCCGTCGGTGACGTGATCCACCTGCTGGCCGAGCTGATCGAGAACGGGCTCTCGTTCTCCCCGCCGCAGACCACTGTGGAGGTACGCGGTCAGCTGGTGGCGAACGGCTTCGCCATCGAGATCGAGGACCGCGGCCTCGGCATGAGCGCCGACGAGCTGGCCGCCGCCAACGCGCGCATCGTGGACCGGTCCGAGCTGAACCTCGCCGACGCCGCCCGGCTCGGCCTGTTCGTGGTCAGCCGGCTCACCGAGCGCCACGGCGTCAAGGTGCAGCTCAAGGAGTCCGCGTACGGCGGGACCACTGCCGTGGTGCTCATCCCGCGTGAACTGATCACCGCCGACGGCGCCGACGAGGCCGACGCCCTGCCCGCACCCGGGACGGCCCTGCCCGCGGCACCCGCGCCGGACCCGGTGCGGAGCACGCCGGCCGCCGACAGCGACGGACCAGCGCCCCCGTCCGGCCCGGACGACACCGCCGAGCCGGACCAGCCGGCCGAGCCCGCCCCGCACGTGCCGGAGCCGGTGACGCAGGCGCCCCGGCTGACCCCGTCCGGGCTGCCGGCGCGTACCCGCAAGCGGCAGCCCGCGGTGGCGGGGCCGACCACGGAGCTGGCAGTGGTGGAGCGGCGGCCGGCCGGCACGACGGACGCGGCGGAGGCGTCGCCGGCGACGGAGCCGGAGACCGAGGCGGAGACGGCGCCGGTCACCGACGCGGGACTGCCGGTCCGGGTGCGTCAGGCCAGCCTCGTGCCGGAGCTGCGGCACGACCAGAGCGCGGCGGATGACGACGCCGACGACGACACGGCGCGTGCACCGGAGCAGGTGCGCCGGATGATGAGCTCCTACCAGAGCGGCACCCGACGCGGCCGTACCGATGCCGCGCGCCTGCTCGGCGGAGCGCAGGGGGCCGGCGGCGGGCCGGCCGACGCGGACGAGCAGGTTACCTGACCGGGACGTCGACGCGACGGAAACCGGAAGCTGACGGCACACCAGCCGGGAAGATGAGGACGACGAGTGGCGCAGAAGACGGCTTCGAGCGCGGATCTGACGTGGCTGCTGGATGACCTGGTCGGCCGGGTCAAGCAGGCGGAGCACGCCGTGGCGCTCTCCACCGACGGACTGTTGATGGCCTCGTCCCGCGGATTGAGCCGGGACGACGGCGAGCACCTGGCGGCGATGGCGGCGGGCATCCAAAGCCTGGCACGCGGCGCGGGCAAGCGGTTCGGTGGCGGACAGGTACAGCAGACCATCATCGAGATGCAGTCCTCCTTCCTGTTCGTCACCGCGGCCGGGCGCAACGCCTGCCTGGCGGTGCTGGCCTCGGAGGACGCGGACGTCGGCCTGATCGCGTACGAGATGGCCATGCTCGTCACCCGGGTCGGCCGGTTCGTCGCGTCACCGACCCGGGAACAGCCCCTCGGCGAGAACGCGGCACGATGACCGGCCGGGGGGACTCCGCGGAGCAGGAGTGGGTGGACGACCACGCCGGCCCGGTGGTGCGCCCGTACGCGGTGACCGGAGGCCGGGCCCGCCCGGTCACCGGCACGTTCGACCTGATCTCGCTGGTCACCTCGACCCGCACCGATGTCGGGTCGGAGTCCGGGCTGGGCCCGGAGCACGTGGCGATCGTCGGCCTCTGCCAGCGGATCCTCTCCGTGGCCGAGATCGCCGCGCATCTCGACCTGCCGGTGGGTACGGTCCGGGTCCTCCTCGGAGACCTGGCCGCCCGCAGCCTGGTACAGGTACGCGAGCCGCGCGCGACCACCGCCGGCCTTCCCGACGAGCACGTTTTCGAGGCGGTAATCAATGGACTACGGGCGCTCTGAGCGGCCGGCGGGCGCCGCGCCGCTGCCCACCGCGATCAAGATCCTGATCGCGGGCGGGTTCGGCGTCGGCAAGACCACGATGGTCGGCGCGGTCAGCGAGACCCGGCCGCTGCGCACCGAGGAGGTGCTGACCGAGACCGGGATCGGCATCGACGACCTGTCCGGCATCGAGGAGAAGTCGACCACCACCGTGGCGATGGACTTCGGCCGCATCACCATCAGCGACGACCTGGTGCTCTACCTGTTCGGCACGCCCGGGCAGGACCGGTTCTGGTTCGTCTGGGACGAGCTGGCTCTCGGCGCGCTCGGCGCGGTGGTGCTCGCCGACACCCGCCGGCTGGCCGACTGCTTCCCGTCGATCGACTACTTCGAGGGGCGCGGTACGCCCTTCGTGGTGGCGGTGAACTGCTTCGAGGGCGCCAAGACGTTCCGCTTGGACGAGGTGCAGGCCGCGCTCGACCTGGACCCGGGCGTACCGGTGGTGCTGTGCGACGCGCGCAAGCGGGAGTCGGCCAAGGAGGTGCTGATCACGCTGCTGGAGCACGCCATGAAGCTGCGGGAGGCGCGCCGCCGCGCCGCCGAGGACTGAGCGGACACAACATCGACGGGGGAGTGGCGATGACCGAGGTGACGGTCCGGGCGATGAACCCGGACGAGTTCGGCAGATGGCAGGACGAGCTGGCCGCCGGGTACGCGCGGGAGCACGTCACGGCCGGCAACTGGACGCCCGAGGAGGCGCTCGGCCGGGCCCGGGAGGCCACCGCAGGCTTCCTGCCGCAGGGCATGGCCACGCCCGGCATGCTGTTCCTGGTCGGCGAGCTGGCCGACGGTTCACCCGTCGGCTGGCTGTGGATCGGCCTGACCCACCCGCGCGGTCTCGCCGACTGCGCGTTCCTCTACGACATCGAGGTGGACGCCGGGCACCGGGGCCGGGGCCTCGGGCGGGCGCTGCTCGCGGCCGGGGAGCGGGCGGCCCGGGAGCACGGCGCCCGGGCGCTGGAGCTGAACGTCTTCGGCGCCAACGAGACGGCACGCAAGCTGTACGAGACGTCCGGCTACCGGGTGGTCACCCAGCAGATGCGCAAGGAGCTGCCCGCGTAGCGGCCGGCGTCACAGGCGGGTGGCGGTCCGGATCAGGGCGGCGAGGGGCCGGGACCGGCTGTGCGGCGGCCACGCGATCACGGTGGTCACCGCCGGGGCGTCCGGCACCGGCACGACGGCCAGGTCGGCGAGCAGCAGCGACCGGACCGACTCCGGCAGCACCACCACGGTACGGCCGAGCGCGATGAGCTGTAACAACTGGGCGTGGTCCCGGACCTCGGGGCCCGGACCGTCCGGGTACGACCCGTCGGCCCGGGGCCAGCGCGGCATCGGCAGGCCGGACAGCGTCTCCACCTCGGCCATCCGCAGGTGCGGCCGCCGGGCCAGCGGATGCCCGGCCGGCAGGACCGCCACCTGCTGCTCGGTGACCAGCTCCTCGGTGTCCAGCCCGGTGGTCGAGTCGAACGGCAGGTGCAGCAGCGCCACGTCGGCCCGCCCGTCGCGCAGCAGCCGCTCCTGCTCGCCGATGCCGGACAGCAGCACCTCCACCCGGACCGCGTCCGGCTCGGCGGCGTACGCGTCGAGCAGTTTCGGCAGCAGCTCGCTCGACGCACCCGCCTTCGTCGCCAGCACGAGCCCGGCGCCGCCGTTCGCGACCTCACCGGCACGGCGGGTACGGCGCTCCGCGGCGTGGACCGCGTCCAGGGCGGCCCGGCCCTCGCGGCGCAGCACCGACCCGGCCGCGGTGAGCGCGACGCGGCGGCTGTCCCGTTCCAGCAGCGTCACGCCGAGGCGCCGTTCGAGCTGGCGGATCGCCCGCGACAGCGGCGGCTGGGCGATGCCGAGGCGGCGCGCGGCGCGGCCGAAGTGCAGTTCCTCGGCGACCGCGACGAAGTAGCGAAGCTCCCGCGTCTCCATCCCGCCACCGTACCGCCGGATCGATACCCGTCGGGTATCGGCCGCTACCGAGGTGGTGTTGGAGGCCCGCCCGCCGCGCGGACAGGATCGAGCCCATGAGCGAACGGACGATCGCGCTGGTGACCGGCGCGAACAAGGGAATCGGGTACGAGATCGCGGCCGGCCTGGGCGCGCTCGGCTGGCGGGTGGGCGTCGGTGCCCGGGACGGGCAGCGGCTCGCCGAGGCGGTGGCGAAGCTGCGCGCGGGCGGCGTGGACGCGTTCGGCGTACCGCTGGACGTGACCGACGACGCGAGCGTGACCGCCGCCGCCCGGCTGCTGGAGACGGAGGCCGGCGGCCTGGACGTGCTCGTCAACAACGCCGGCGTCACAGGTGGCGTGCCCCAGCACCCGGGTGACGTGGACGTCGCGACCATCCGTGCCGCCGTCGAGGTGAACGTGATCGGGGTGGTCCGGGTGACCGAGGCGATGCTGCCGCTGCTGCGCCGCTCGGCCTCACCGCGGATCGTCAACATGTCCAGCGGCGTCGGCTCGCTGACCCGGCAGAGCGCCTCCACCGGCGAGGACCAGACCGGCCCGCTGTCGGTGGCGTACGCGCCGTCGAAGAGCATGCTCAACGCGGTGACCATCCAGTACGCGCGGGCGCTCGCCGGCACGGGCATCCTGGTGAACGCCGGCTGCCCGGGCTTCACCGCGACCGACCTGAACGGCTTCCGGGGCGTGCGGACGCCGCAGCAGGGCGCGGCGATAGCGATCCGGCTGGCGACGCTGCCCGACGACGGGCCGACCGGCGGCTACGTCGAGGACGCGGGCACGATCCCGTGGTGAGCGCCGCCCGTCAGCACCACATGACCGGATTGCCGGTCGCCACCGACGCCGTACACAGCCGGCGCAGCGGCTCCACGATGTAGGCGAAGTCGCCGCCCGACCGGCTCCGGGTCCGCACCGCGAGCCGTTCGGGCGGCGGCTCACCGTGCTCGCCCACCGGCCGCATCGCCACCACCGTCCGCGTCCCGCCGGCGGTGAACTCCACCCGGTCGCCGGGCAGCGGCCGCTGCCCGAACCGGACGGCCCGGAACAGCGTCACCGGCGGGTCGGCCCGGTCGAGGACGAAGAAGCCGTCCGGGTCGACGCCCGCCTGGAAGCCCGGGCCGAACATGAACAACCCGCGGTAGGCCTCGACGTACTGCATCACGACCGCGCCGGTCGCCTCGTCGATCAGCTCCACCTCGTCGGTGATCCGGTCGATGCCTGCGAACGCGTCCAACTCGGCGAGCACGACCGCTGCCCGGTCGGCGGGCAGCGAGCCGCCGTTGGCGTCCGGCAGCGCGGCGACGAGCATCGGGAAACGGTGCTCGCCGGCCGCGCGCAACGCCTGCTGGAACAGGCGTACGCCGGCCCAGTTGGACACGCGCTCGCTGACCAGCTCCATGTGCCGGTGCGGGCAGGCGTCCCCGGTCATCCAGGCGTAGAAGGCGTTGTCGGCGGCCCCGTCGTACTCGCCGGCCTGCACCAGCGCGAGCCAGCCGTCCTCGTCGTAGCCGACCGGCCCGACCGGGCACGGCGTGGCGAGGCCGTCCTGCCAGCACCGGCAGTACACGAACGCGTCGAGTCCCACGCCGGCACGCTACCGGCGCCCGCCCCGGCGCCGCGCGCCGGTTTCGGCGGCTCAGGTGCCCGCGCACCGGCTCGCGACCGCTCGGGTGCCCGCGCGCCGATTCGCGGCGGCTCAGGTGACGGCGAGCAGCACGGCGTCGCCGCTCGCCGCCGCGTCGCGGTAGAAGTCGCGCAGCGCGGTGAAGTACGGCAGCAGGTAGCCGTCGAACTCGTCGTCGCCGTCGTCCCAGATGTGCGGGTAGATCTCGGCCTCCGACATGGCCTCCGGGTCGAAGCGGGCCCGCAGCGTCGCGTCGTCCACCGCGTCGAGCCCGGCGGCCACGGTGCGGACCGCGTCCGGCATGAGCAGCCGGGCCGGGCCCATGCCGAGATCCGGCCCGATCGGGTCGCCGCCGACGATCGCCGGCCCGGCGTCGCCCCGGATCTCGTACGTGGTGCCGGTCAGCAGGTAGTGCAGCCCGTGCCACGCCTTGTCGAGGTCGAGTTCGTCCGGACCGCCCTGGAACAGCGTGCCGACCGTGTCCGGATCGGCCAGCACCGTCGCCAGTTCCGCGCCGGACAGCCGGCGTGCGGTGAACACCATGCCCATGTGGTCGTCTCCCCGGGGGGTGTCTGTGGAAATCGGCGGCAGCGTAACGCAGGCGTCCGACAGCCGTGTGATCATCGGCGTATGGCCACTGACACCCGGCACCTCAGCGTCCACATCGATCGTCCGGTGGCGGAGGTCTACGCCTTCGCCGCCGACCCGGCGAACCTGACCCGCTGGGCGCCGGGCCTCGGCGGTTCGGTCGTGTCCGTCGACGGCCACTGGTTCGTGGACACACCCGAAGGGCGGGCGCGGCTCACGTTCGCCCCTGCCAACGAGTACGGCGTGCTCGACCACGAGGTGCGGACGCCGTCGGGCGAGACGGTGTACGTGCCGTTGCGCGCCATCGCCGACGGCGACGCCACCGAGGTGGTGTTCAGCCTGCGGCGGATGCCCGGCATGAGCGACGCGGACTTCGACCGGGACACCGCGCTCGTGGAGGCGGACCTGGCCCGGCTCAAGGCCGTACTGGAGAGCGCCACCGGCTGACCGGCGCCCGTGGTCATTCCGGCGTGCCTGTCCGTGCCGCCGTCCGGAGGATGCCGTCGAGGCCCTCGTCGAACAGCAGGTCGTCGTCCCATCGGGTGTCGTCGAGATGGCCGGAGGCGTCGAGGGTCGGATAGGCGTCGGCGTTCGCGGCGATGTGGTCGCGGGCTGCGGCTCTCGCGTCCGGGTCCGCGCTCCGGTGCCACGTGGCTTCCGTGAGCGAGGCGCCGATGACGTAGTTGGCGAGCAGTCGCGTGGCCACCGCGAGCCGAAGTCCGTGACAGCCACCCCGCACGAGCGCCGACTGCAGGAACTCGGTACGGGCCAGGACGTTGGGCCCGAGCATCGGACGTCCGACCAGCTCCGGTGCCCAGGGATGGCGCAGCATGACGCCGCGCCAGGCCCGGACCAGGACGCGGATGTCCTCCATCCAGTCGTCGCCGGCATCCGGAACCGGCACGTCGCCGAAGACACGGTCGACGGCCAGGTCGAGGACGTCGTCCTTCGTCTTCACGTGCCAGTACAGGGCGGTGGCGGTCACGTCGAGCCGCTGGGCGAGCAGGCGCATCGTCAGGCCCTCGACGCCGTGCTCGTCCAGCACCGTCACCGCGAGTTCCACGATGCGTTCGAGGGTCAGTGGCGGCTTGCGCCGCGCCCGCGGCGGCCCTGCCCGCAGCCACACCGGTGTCGTCGGCGCACCGGGATCTGTCGCGGTCATGGAGCCACTCTAGTTCGCTGGACAGGCAGCTTAACAACGGTAAGCTCATTGAACAGACGAAAGTCCGGCCTCGACAGTGGGCAAGGAGGGCACGCCATGCCTCTGCTGCGAGTCCACCTCGACAGCGACCCGGCCACGGCCCGCCGAGTCCTGCACCTGCATCGCGAGGGCGGCGTCCATCACGAGTCGCGGGAAGCGGCCCGGGAACAGGTGTGGCGCCAGGGCCGCACCCCGGCCGGTGACCCGGTCTTCGTCGGCATCACCAACGGGCGCCGCAACGTGCAACTGCTCTACGACGTCGAGGTCTACTCCGACACCGGTCCGTGAACGGCTCGCCGGCACGCATGTTCGCTGAAATGGGAATTGCGGCCGGGCTCGGCCGGAGATCGTGAGCGGGAGGGAATTCGGCGCACCGGTGCGCCGGCGTTCGAATCCGGCTCACGCAATCCGGCTCACGCAGTCCGGCTCACGCAGTCCGGCGAATGCAACTCGGTGATTCAGTCGCCGATGGCGTCCCGCATTCGTTCCCTCGTCCAGTATTCGGACGGGTCGGTGGCGCCGGGGCTCGGATTGTGCGTCGCGACCACCGGGCCGGGCGGCGCCGGTCGCCCCGCGTCGCCCTCGCGCGCCGCGAGGACCACGACGGCCGCGGCGACGGCGAGTGCCGCGACGGCGGCCGCGCCGAGCAGCACACGATGTGACATGTCGCCTCCTCCGGGCCGGGTGCCGGTCCGCCTGGTGCCGGCCCGCCTGGTGCGCCGGGTGGCACACCAGGCGGACCGTCGTTCACCAGGTGTCGTTCGCGTACGTGTTGTAGAGCGTCCCCACCACCGCGGCGGAGAAGTACGGCGAGCCGTTCGTGTTCGAGCCGCTCGAGTAGCTCATCACCCCGTGCACGTCACCACGCCTGGTGGTGTTGTCGTAGCTGTAGTACCACGGGCCGCCGCTCGAACCGCCCCCGAAGCCGCAGTTCATCTCGATCCGGTTGCTGCCCGCGTCCCTCGACGTGCCCGAGCAGACCCACTGGATCTCGCCGCTGTCCTTGTTGCTCGGGTAGCCGAAGATGTCGTAGTGGTATGCCCGGCCACCGCCGGTGAGCAGCCCGTTGGCGCCGACCGCGTCCACGATCGACCGGCTGCCGTAGACGAGCGCGACGGCCACGTCGTACTGCCGCTCACGGGTGCTGATCCAGCCGCTGGGCACCGCGAGCGTGGACCAGTCCCAGGTGCCGTACGGCTGCGCGCCGTTGCGGTACGACGGCACGAACATCCAGTTCGCGGTGTGCCAGTCCCGGCCCGGCCCGTCGTGTACGCAGTGCGCGGCGGTGAAGACCATGTTGCGCGCCGGGCTGTTCACCACGCTCGCCGAGCAGTAGTGGCCGAGACCGTCGGTGGAACTGGTGTAGAAGATCTTCCCCACCGTGATCGACTCGTTCAGTTGGGTGCCGAAGCCGCTGCCGTCCTTCGGTGCCACCGCCTCCGCGAAGCGCCGCACCCGCTCCGCGGTGGGGCTCTGGGTGACCGGGCCGGCGGCCTTCTCCACCTCGTCGGCGGGAGTGGCCGCCGCCATGCGCTCGGCCGTCCAGTAGGCCCTGGCCTGCGAGGACGACCCCGCCTTGCGCTCGATCGACGTGACAGCAGCCGGAGCGGCCGTGCCTGCGCCGGTGCCGGCCAGTGCCGGAGTGCCGGCGAGGATCGCCGGCAAGATCAGGGCCGGCAGGGCCAGAAGTCTGATCGTCGTCTTCATGAAATCCTTCCCAGTGTTCGATTCCCGGATCGAAACTGGAGCGCCCCCGTTGTGCATCGCGATATCGGCAACGTATCGACGGGCTTCGGAGCGTGTCAACGAATCATGGACGTCGATTGTTTGCGGTGTCGGATGTGCGATCGGGGGGCGAGGGGCATCACCGAATTGCAATTTCGCGATGAGTGGGATGCCGGCTTCAGCGGTCGTTCGTTGCCGCCGGTCCGTGAGCGGCGCTCGGCCTCGGTAGCCTCGAAGCCGTGACGAAGGGGCCGGGCCACGATGACTGCTGATCCGCCGCCCGCCACCGGACGACTGACCTTCGCCGAGATGACCGTCGACGACCTCGACGACATGGCCGCCCTTCTCGGCGACCCGATTGTGATGCGCTACTACCGGCGACCGAAGATCCGGGCGGAGGCACTGGACTGGATCCGCTGGAACGAGGGCCTCTACCGCGGCCACGGCTTCGGACTGTGGGTGCTCAGGTCACGGGCGACAGGCGAGTTCGTCGGCGACTGCGGTCTCACTCCGCAGCCGGTGGACGGGGTGATGGAGGTCGAAGTCGGTTACCACCTGCGGACCGGGATGCAGGGTCGCGGATTCGCCACGGAGGCGGCGGCCGCGTGTCGCGACCACGCGCGCGACCGGCTGGGCGTCGACCGTCTCGTCGCGATCATCCACCCGGACAACACGCCCTCACATCGGGTCGCGGAGCGGATCGGGCTGAGCTTCGAGCGTGCGACGACGTCCGAATCGGGGAATCCGGTGCACGTGTACGCCGCGCGCCTGGCCTGACCGGGCTCAGCGGCGGGTCGACGTCACGAACCGGGTCCACGCGGCCGGGGTGAAGGTGAGCACCGGCCCGGCCGGGTCCTTCGAGTCGCGGACGCCGACCACACCGGGCAGGTTGCCGGCGACCTCGACGCAGTTGCCGCCGTTGCCGCCGCTGCGGGTGCTCTTGCGCCACCGGGCGCCGCTCAGGTCCATGCCGCCGCCACTTCCCTCAGCAGTTCCAGGGTCCGCGCGCGGGGCAGCGCCTCGCCCCGGATGCGTTCCCACCGACGCTCCAGGGTAGCAATCTCCGAGGGCTGCTCGATGATCTGCGCGCGGGCCTGGCTGTCCACATGCGCCACCCGGTTGCCGTCGCGCAGCTCCGCGATGACGAACGGCCCGTCCAGCCCGGGATAGGTCGGCGTGTCGGCCGGCACCACGTGGAGCTGCACGTTCGGCAGCTCGGCGCAGGCGAGCAGGTGGGTCACCTGCGCGGCCATCAGCGCCCGGTCGCCGGCGGCGGCGCGGCGCAGCACCTGCTCGTCGAGCACCACGACGTACAGCGGTCCGCGCGGCCGGGTGAGGATGCCCTGCCGGTCCAGCCGGGCGGTGACCAGGTCGGTGACTTCGTCGGCGGTCAGCGGCTGGCCGATGAACGTGGCCCGGGCGTACGCCTCGGTCTGCAACAGACCCGGCACCCACGCCAGCTCGAACGTGCGTAGCGCGACCGCCTCGCGTTCGATGTCCACCCACGGGCGGAACCAGACGGGCTCGCGGCGGCGGACCGCGTCGGGCCAGAGCGCCTCGATCGGCTGGCCCAGCAGGTTCGCCACAGTAGCGCGGTGCCGGCTCTGCGGGATGTGCCCGGGGTTCGCCCACCGGGCCACCGTCTTCGGGTGCAGGCCGAGCCGCTCCGCCAGGCTCTCGGCGGTGTGGCCGGCGCCGGCCAGCGCGGTGACGAAGGCATGGTTCATGCCCATTCCTCCCCGGAGCAAAAGAACCGTCCGAAGGAGATTACACAACGCTGTGTGATTGTTCGGGCACCCTCGGCACGGTGGAGGCATGACCGAACCGACACCCACATCGGCGTACCCCCGGGTGGTGCTGCCGCTGACCGGCCACCGCGCGTGCGGTCCGGCCTGGCGCTGCGACCGCTGCGGCGAGCCCTGGCCGTGCCCGACCCTGCGGGCCGCGCCCACCGACGCGGCCCGCCGCGCCACGATGATCCCGGAGTTCTCCCGGCTCACCCGGCAGGCCATCCGCGACCTGCGCGGCCGCCCCGACGGCCCGGACCCGATCGCGATCGTGCGGCGCTTCCTGTGGTTCCTGCCGCTCACCGACTCCGAGGCACGCGCCGTCGCGCTCCGCCTCCGCTGAGATGTAAGGAAGGGCCCCTTCTTAACAGACGTCTGTTAAGAAGGGGCCCTTCCTTACATGAAGAACTCAGCTGGCGATCATGCGGCGCAGCACGTACTGCAGGATGCCGCCGTGCCGGTAGTAGTCCGCCTCACCCGGGGTGTCGATGCGGACCACGGCGTCGAACTCCACACCGGTGTCGGTGGTGACCTTCACCGTGCGCGGGGTCTCGCCGTCGTTCAGCGCGGTGACGCCGCTGATCGAGAACGTCTCCGTGCCGGTCAGGCCCAGCGACTCGGCGGTCTCGCCGCCCGGGAACTGCAGCGGCAGCACGCCCATGCCGATCAGGTTCGAGCGGTGGATCCGCTCGTACGACTCGGCGATGACCGCCTTCACGCCCAGCAGCATGGTGCCCTTGGCCGCCCAGTCACGCGACGAGCCCGAGCCGTACTCCTTGCCGGCCAGGATGACCAGCGGGACACCCGCCTCCTGGTACGCCATCGAGGCGTCGTAGATCGAGGTCTGCTCGCCGGTCAGGTGGTTGACCGTGAAACCGCCTTCAGGGAGCGCAGCTCCCGCATCGGAACCGGCGCCCGGGAGCCGCAACTGATTCCGCAGCCGGATGTTGGCGAACGTGCCCCGGATCATCACCTCGTGGTTGCCCCGGCGGGAGCCGTACGAGTTGAACTCGTGGCGGGCCACGCCGTGCTCGGCCAGGTACTTGCCGGCGGGGGAGTCCGCCTTGATCGAACCGGCCGGGGAGATGTGGTCGGTGGTCACCGAGTCGCCCAGCTTCGCCAGCACCCGCGCGTCGGCGATGTCCTGGACCGGGGCCGGCTCCTGCTGCATGCCCTCGAAGTACGGGGGCTTGCGCACGTAGGTCGACTCGCCGTCCCAGGAGAACGTGTCGCCGGTCGGGGTCGGCAGCGACTGCCAGCGCTCGTCACCGGCGAACACGTCGGCGTACGCGGCGCTGAAGCCGGTCGCGCCGATCGCCGAGGCGATGACGTCCTGGATCTCGGCGCTGTTCGGCCAGATCTCCCGCAGGAACACCGGGTTGCCCTGGGCGTCCTCGCCGATCGGCTCGTTCGCCAGGTCGATGTCCATGGTGCCGGCGAGCGCGTACGCGACCACCAGCGGCGGGGACGCCAGGTAGTTCATCTTGACGTCCGGGTTGATCCGGCCCTCGAAGTTGCGGTTGCCGGACAGCACCGACACGACCGCCAGGTCACCGTCGTTGACGGCGGCGGAGACCTCCTCCGGCAGCGGGCCGGAGTTGCCGATGCAGGTGGTGCAGCCGTAGCCGACCAGGTTGAAGCCGAGCTTCTCCAGGTACGGCGTGAGGCCGGCACGGTCGTAGTAGTCCATGACGACCTTCGAGCCCGGCGCCAGGGTGGTCTTCACCCACGGCTTGCGGGCCAGGCCCTTCTCCACCGCGTTGCGGGCCAGCAGCGCGGCGCCGATCATCACCTGCGGGTTCGAGGTGTTGGTGCAGGAGGTGATCGCGGCGATCACCACGGCGCCGTGGTCCAGCTCGTACTCGACGCCGTCGGCGCTGGTCACGCGTACCGGATTGCTCGCCCGGCCGCCCGCGCCCACCGCGGCGGTCTCCAGGTCGCGCGGCGCGTCCGCCGGGTCGTTGACGCCGTTGGCGGGGGAGTCGCTGGCCGGGAACGACTCGGCCGACGCCTCGTCGGCCGGGCCGTCGGCGCCGAACGGCTTCTCCTGCTGCGGCACGCCCGGCTTGCGGCCCGGGTCGCCGCCGGTCTCGTCGGCTGCCACGTAGTCGCTGAGCGCGGCGCGGAACAGCGTCTTGGCGCTGCCCAGCGGCACCCGGTCCTGCGGGCGCTTCGGACCGGCCAGCGACGGCTCGATGGTGCCCAGGTCCAGCTCCAGGCGCTCGGAGTACTCCGGCTCGCGCTCCGGGTCGTGCCAGAGGCCCTGCTCCTTGGCGTACGCCTCGACCAGCGCCACCTGGGACGCGTCGCGGCCGGTCAGCTCCAGGTAGCGGACGGTCTCGGCGTCGATCGGGAAGATCGCCACGGTCGAGCCGTACTCCGGCGACATGTTGCCGATGGTGGCGCGGTTGGCCAGCGGCACGGCGCTCACGCCGGGGCCGTAGAACTCGACGAACTTGCCGACCACGCCGTGCTTGCGCAGCATCTCGGTGATGGTCAGCACCAGGTCGGTGGCGGTGGTGCCGGCCGGCATCTCACCGGAGAGCTTGAAGCCGACCACGCGGGGGATCAGCATGCTGACCGGCTGGCCGAGCATCGCGGCCTCGGCCTCGATGCCGCCGACGCCCCAGCCCAGCACGCCCAGGCCGTTGACCATGGTGGTGTGCGAGTCGGTGCCGACGACCGTGTCCGGGTACGCCTGGCCGTTGCGCTCCATGATCGTGCGAGCCAGGTACTCGATGTTGACCTGGTGCACGATGCCGGTGCCCGGCGGGACGACCTTGAACTCGTTGAACGCCGTCTGGCCCCAGCGCAGGAACTGGTAGCGCTCCTTGTTGCGCTCGTACTCCAGCTCGACGTTGCGCTCGAAGGCGTCCTCGCGGCCGAACAGGTCGGCGATGACCGAGTGGTCGATGACCAGCTCGGCCGGAGCGAGGGGGTTGACCTTGGTGGCGTCGCCGCCCAGGTCACGGACCGCCTCGCGCATGGTGGCCAGGTCGACCACGCAGGGCACGCCGGTGAAGTCCTGCATCAGCACCCGGGCCGGGGTGAACTGAATCTCCACGCTCGGGTCGGCGGTGGCGTCCCACGCGCCGAGCTGCTGGATGTGGTCGGCGGTGATGTTCGCGCCGTCCTCGGTCCGCAGCAGGTTCTCCAGCAGGATCTTCAAGCTGTAGGGCAGCCGCTCGTGGCCCTCCACCTTGTCGATCCTGAAAATCTCGTAGCTCGCGTCTCCGACGCGTAGCTGGGTCTTCGCACCGAAGGTGTCGAGGCTCGCCACGTCGTACTCCTTCACACCAGCGACCGTGAGTAGTCCTGAGCAGTTTGTCGCACCGACCGGTACGCCGCCGTGCTTAGGCGACACTTACCTGCGTCGGTCTCTACAAAACCGTACGTCCGTCTTGCTATTCATGCAACCTCGTGCCATGCTGCGGGACGAGGAGGTGCCCCATGATCCATCACGTCCTGCTCGCCTGCCCGCGCGGCTCCGAGGACGCGTCCCGCTCCTTCTACGCCGGTCTGCTCGGCCTCACCGAGAAGCCCAAACCCCCGGCCCTCGCCGCCCGCGGTGGCTGCTGGTTCACCGGGTACGACGCCGAACTGCACCTGGGCGTCGAGGACGACTTCCGCCCGGCCCGCAAGGCGCACCCCGCGCTGCTGCGCACCGACCTGGACGAGCTGGCCGCGCGCCTGGACGCCGCCGGGTACACGGTGACCTGGGGCGACGACGAGATTCCCGGCATGCGACGGTTCCACACGTACGACCCGCACGGCAACCGGCTGGAGTTCCTGGCCCCCGCGGTGTGACCGGGCGCGGGTAGGGTCGGCTGGTGGTCGACGTACAGCACTGGCTCGCCGCGCTCCCGCCGGGCCTCATCTGCCTGCTCGTGGGCGTGGTGATCGGCGTGGAGAGCATGGGCATCCCGCTGCCCGGCGAGATCGTGCTGGTCAGCGCCGCCCTGCTTGCCGCCACCGGCGTCGTCGGGCCCGAGTGGGTGGCCGCCGCCGCGGCCACCGGCGCCATCCTCGGCGACTCCATCGGGTACGCCGTGGGCCGACGCGGCGGACGTCCGTTGCTGGAACGGCTCGGCCGGCGCTTCCCGAAACACCTCGGCCCGGCACACCTGGCCCGCGCCGAGCTGAGCTTCGCCCGGCACGGCGTCTGGGCCGTGTTCTTCGGACGGTTCGTGGCGCTGCTGCGCATCCTCGCCGGCCCGCTCGCCGGGGCGCTGCGCGTGCCGTACCGCCGGTTCCTGGTCGCGAACGCCGCCGGCGGGCTGGTGTGGGCGTTCGGCACCACCTACCTGTTGTTCTACGTGGGGCAGGCCGCCGAGCACTGGCTCAAGGACATCTCCTGGGCCGGGCTGGTGCTGGCGGTGCTGGCCGGCGTGGTGAGCACTGCGTGGCTGCGCCGCCGAGCCAAGCGCCTGCACGTGTCCGAGCCTTCCGACCAGCCCACCCCGGTCCCCGCCGCCGACCGCTGACCCCCGCCCTCAGCGGGGCGCGCTCCACTCACCCTCCCGCCCGGCCGTCCCCCTCGCGCCGTCCGCCCTCGCCCGGCCCTCGCCTCACCCTTGTGCCGCCCGTCCTTGCCCGCTGATCAAGGAGTTCGTGCCCTGCAGCGGCCCTCGCAGTGACACAAACTCCTTGATCAGCGCTGCGGGTGGGCGGGTCGGCGAGCAGGGTGGGGCACGGCGGACCGGGTGGGCGCGATGCCCGGCCGGACCCGACCCGGCCACTCCGCAGCGTCGATCATGAAGTTGGCGGCGACAAATCAGACAGGAAACGCCGTCAACTTCATGATCGACGGGGCGGGCGGGGTGCCGGTGGGGCGGGCGGGGTGCCGACGGGGCGGGCGGGTGCCGGTGGGGCGGGCACTGCCGGCGGTCAGGGGGCGGTGAGCAGGGTGATCAGGGTGTCGCGGGCGGTTCGGACCGCGGTCCGGGACTCCTCGGTGTGGTCCAGCGCGTCGAATCCGTGCTGCCCGTTCGGCACGTCCACCACGCACAGCGGGATGCCCCGCCGCCGCGCGACCACCGTGAACGCCTCGATGGTGGGGGCGACCTCGGGCCGTTCCCGCCCCGCCCGGGTCAGCACGAGCGTCGGCCCCGCCGCGTCCTCCACGTGCACGGCGTCGACGTTCGCGCCGCCGGGGGAGGTCGTGCCCGACGGAGCGGCGGCGTCCTGATCCGCCGGCAGGTCGAGGGCGTCCATCGGGCGGAAGCGTGGATCCACCGGGGGCCAGCCGGGCAGCGGCGCCAGCAGCGGATAGGTCGCGGCCAGGCCGCGCAGCCAAGCGGGCGGTTCGCGGAGCCAGTCGCCGAGCAGCAGGCCGGCACCGGAGAAGAACCACAGGCCGAGCCGGTCGGCGTCGACTCTCGGGTCGGCGCGGAGCAGTTCGGCGGTGGCGGTCACCCGGGCGGCGACCGTGTACAGGTCGTCCGGGCTCGCCACGGTGAGCCGGGGGATCGCGGCCAGCACACCCGCCTCGGCGAGCAGCGCGCCGTAGCCCTGGTAGAGCGGCCAGTCCCGCGCGTCGGGAGCTTCGGGCGGCCCCGGCACGCCGTGCACGACGACGACCGCCGGGTGCCGGCCGTCGCCGGTGGGCACGTGCAGGTCGACGTCGCCGTGCCGCTCCACGGCTGCCGGCGGGGGATCGAGGACGAACGGGCTCTCCCAGAAAACGGTTCCCATCGTTGCGATGGTAGGAGAATCCGCCGCCCCCGACTGTCCGGTCAGGACGAGGAGGCCTTCGCGTGCCGCTCGCGCAGCCGGTCCCGGATCTCCTCCGGGGTGTACGCCCGGCGCCGCCGCTCGGCCCGCGCCACCACCACTCCGGTCGCCGCGACGCCGGCGAGACCCGCGAGACCGAGTACCTTCCACCACCGCATCCGTTGCCGCATCCGCATAGGGTAGTCCTCCATGAGCATCAGCCTGGACGAGGCCGTGGAGCTGACCCGCACCGGCGACCTGTGGGTGTTCCGCGGACGCAGCGTGCCCGACCGGGCCATCCAGCTCACCACGAACAGCCCGGTGAACCACGTCGGCATGGCCGTGGTGCTCGACGACATGCCGCCGCTGATGTGGCATGCCGAGCTGGGGCGTTCGCTGCCGGACATGTGGACCGGCACCCACCAGCGCGGCGTGCAGTTGCACGACCTGCGGGACGCGGTCTGCGTCTGGGCCAACCGGTACGGCCAGCGGGGCTGGCTGCGCCAGCTCGAACCGCCGGCGGACACCGCGATGGAGGAGGCGGTGCTGCGTACCGTGGCTCGCCTGGACGGCACGCCGTTCCCGTCCACCGCGCAGCTCGCCTGGCGGTGGGCCCGGGGCCGGCTGCCGCACGCGCGCCGCCTGAGCCTCGGTGGCCTCCTGGGCAGGACCGGCGACAGGAACCAGATCGGCATCCTGAGCAGGATCATCGACAGGGGCGAGACCGGCAGCCGGGGCAGGGCCGGCGAGACCGGCGACCGGGGCGAGACCGGCGACACCAGCGGGATCGGCGACTCCAGCAGGGAGAACGCCGCGGCGCTGGAGACGGCGTACTGCGCCGAGGTGGTCGCGGTGACCTACGAGGCGATGGGTCTGCTACCCGAGGGGCGACGGCCCAACTGGTACGACCCGGGGCGGTTCTGGAGCGGCGACGACCTGGCGCTGCGCGGCGGCGCGCACCTCGGTGCCGAGATCGAGGTGCGGATCCCGCCGCGCTGAGGAAGGTTTGCCGCCGGGGCGTGCCGGTAATGAGGAGCGTCGTGACGGCTTCCACCGACCTCGACACGCTCACCGACTTCTTCGACCGGTACGGCGTGGCGCTGACCACCGCCGACGTGCCGGCCATCGCCGGCTGCTACGCCCTGCCCGGGCTGGTGGTCGCCGACACCTACAGCTTCTCGTTCACCTCGCCCGCTGCGGTGGCGCTCAGCTTCGTCGGCGCCGCCCCGGACTACCAGGAGCGGGAACTCGTCGCGGCGAACGCGCAGATCGAGGACGTGCAGCAGATCTCGGCGCTGCTCACCGAGGTGGCGGTGCGCTGGGAGTTCCTGGACAGCCAGGGCGGCGCGGTGCCCGGCGAGCGCTACCGCTATCTGCTGCGCACCACCGAGGACGGCCCGGTGATCTGCACCGTCATCCGTACCGCCTGATCGTGGTGGTGCGGCGGCCGGCCCGCGTGGCCGGCCGCCGCACCGACTGACGTCAGCGGTGGTGGGCGCCGGCCCAGCGGTCGGCCTCGGGGGCCGGGTGCAGGCCGGGCTCGTGCAGGCCCTCCTCGGTGACCTGGCCGATCCGGCGGTACGTGTCCGGCCGGCTGGTGCGCAGGATCGCGCCCCAGATCAGGCCGACCACGCCCGCCGCCACCGGGATCGCCGGCAGCAGCCACTTCAGGTAGCTCGCGGTGTCGGGGGCGAGCAGCGCGTCGAAGTTGAACAGCAGTACCAGCAGCACGGCGGTGAGCAGGACCGTGCCGAGCGCCGGGGCGATGGCCCGCTGCCACGCGCTCTCCGGGCCGGGGCGGCCCCGGAAGAAGCCCACCACGGAGGCCGAGGTGAGCGTCATCAGCAGCACGACGCCGACCGCCGCGGCGCCGGACAGCCAGGTGAACAGGTCGATGACCGGGTCACGGCCGGTCATCGCGAACGCCAGGAACACCACCACTGCGAGGACGCTCTGCACGAGCGAGCCCGCGACGGGCGCGCCGCTGCGGCTGGAGGTGGCACCGAGGAAGCCCGGCAGAACCCGCTCCCGGCCCAGCGCGAACAGGTAGCGCGCCACGCCGTTGTGGAACGACAGCAGGGCGGCGAGCACGCTGGTGATGAACAGGACGTTGGCGATGTCCGCGACGACGGCGCCGGTGTACTGGTCGAGCGCGCCGAAGATGATCCCCGGACCCGCCTCGGCACTGGCCGCCGGGGCGTTCTCCGGACCGGTGAGCACTGTGAGCGCCCAGGCGGAGAAGGCATAGAACAGACCGGTGAACGCGACGGCGATGTAGGTGGCCCGGGCCACCGTACGCCGCGGGTCCTTGACCTCCTCGCTGTAGATGGCGCCGCTCTCGAAGCCGGTGAAGGAGGCGATGGTGAACGCGAGCACCGCGCCGAAGCCGGCGCCGAACAGGTGGCCCGGGCTGATGCCGGCGGTGGTGACGGTGCCGCCGTCGGGGTTGGCGAAGGCGACCAGGTCGAAGATCAGCACGGCCACGCACTCGAGGATGAGCAGCACGGCGAGGACCGTGGCGTTGAGGTCGATGCGCAGCACGCCGAGCGCGCCGATGAACACCCAGGCCAGCAGCGCCCAGACCCACCAGTCGAGACTGATGCCGGTCTTGGCGTCCATGAACTCGTGAAGGATCTGACCGAGCAGGCCGTACAGACCGATCTGGATCGCGTTGTACGCCGCGAGCGCGACAGCCGAGCCGGCCACCCCGCCGGCCCGGCCGAGGCCGTTGGCGATGTACGCGTAGAACGCGCCGGCGTTGGCGACGTACCGGCTCATCGCGGCGTAGCCGGTGGCGAAGACGGCGAGCACGGCGGCGAGGAGCACGTATCCGAGCGCGGCGCCGATGTTGCCGCTGACCGCGTACATGGTGGTGACACCACCGCCGAGAACGGTCAGCGGGGCGGACGCGGCGACGGTGAAGAAGACGAGGTGAGCGGTGCCGAGACGACCGCGGCGCAGCCCACCGTCGGAGAAGAACGGATCGGAGGACAAGGCTTCTCCAGGGGAGGGGTGAGGGGATTGATGTGTCTACTTCGGAACAACCTGAAGCAGGGTATTGGTGATCACGTATCGTGACAACCCCGCTTCGATATCGATTGGGGTGCGCCTGAACGGCCGGAATTGAGCTGTGCGTGGTCATGCCGTACCGTCCCGTGTCGACGATCACGGCCACCGTTCGAGGATGGACCATGACCTACCCCGGGGCGCAGGCCACTTACCGGCTTGCGGATGCGCTGTTCCTTATCGGACACGACGAGTTCACCGGCAAGCCACACGTCGCGGTCGACCGGCTGGAGTGCGGGCTGGCCGGCGCCGCGCTCGCCGAGCTGATGTTCGAGGGCCGGATCGCCCTCGACGGAGGGGGGATCGCCGCCGTCGATCCGCGGCTGTGGCAGGAGCCGCTCACCGACCTGCTGATCACCGAGATCCTGCGTCGCGAGGGGGCGCATCCGGCCCGGTTGTGGATCCGCTACCTGCGGACCCAGCTCAACATCAACGAGCGGGTGGGCACCCGGTTGGTCACCGCCGGCGTGCTCCGTCGTGAGCAGGGCAAACTGATCGGCCGTACGGTGCGCTGGCCGGCCATCGACCCGAACCAGGCGGCCTCGCCCCGGGTGCGGCTGACCGCGATGCTGATGCACTCGTCCCCGGCCGAGCTGGACCCGGGCACGCTGCTGCTGGCGACCCTCGCCGAGGCGGTCGGCCTGGCCGCGCACATCTTCGACCCGCAGGTGGCCACGCGGATGCGCGACTGCCGCCGGTTCCTGCCGGCTCAGCTCGAAGGGCTGCTCGCCGCCGTCGTGGGCGCGCTCGACGTCACCACCACGACGGTACGGCGATGACGTCCCGCCCCGGGCCGAGCCGGGGCGGGACGGTACGGGTCAGGACGGGTCGCGCCACATCGGGTAGAGGCTGGGGCCCTCCGGCAGGTCCAGCGTGACCGGACGGCGCCGGAATCCGAGCCGCTCGTAGAGTGCGGCGTTGCGCGGCGAACTGGCCTCCAGGTACGCGGCGGTACCGGCCTGATCCAGCTCGGCCAGCTTGTCACGCAGCAGCGCCGACCCGACGCCCTTGCCGTGATGGTCGGGGTGCACCCCGATGAAGGGCAGGTACCAGTGCGGCTCTGCGGGGTGCCGGGCGCTCATCATCTCGTCGAGCGTGCCGAACCGCTTCATGGCCTCCGCGCCGATCGCGGTCTCCATCCCGTCGAACTCGCCGCCGTCCTCGGCGTCGTGCCCCTCGCCGGTGGGCAGCCAGAGCGTGACGCCCATCCCGTCACCGGCGACGTACACCTCACCGGTGCGCAGCGCCAACGCGACGAAGGGCCCGAAGAAGGCGGGATGGACCTGGGCGCGGTGGTCGTCGGCCGGGAAGACCCAGCCGCTCACCGGATCCCGCATGAACGCCTCGGCGAGGATCGCGGTCACGACGGCGGCGTCCGCCGTGGACGCCCGCCTGATGTTGCCCTGCCACTCAGTCACTGGCCAACCGTCCTACCGGCTCGACGAGCCATTGTGGTCATTGATCGGCGTGCAAGGTATCAGGTGTCCATGCCGGGCGGCAGGCCCTGATCTCCGGCGCTCGCCGCGACCCGGTCCGTGTGACTACGCTGGCCCGGACCCCCGACAGGAGGACCATGTCCCGCACGCGCCGCCCCGGCCCGCAGCCCGGAGCCGCCATGACCTCGTCCCCCTGGATCCTCGTCGCCGCCGGCGTGGTCGTCATGGTGGTCCTGCTGGTGGTGGCGCTCGGTTCGGTGCGCGGCCGCAGCACGTTCCCGGCGGCCGGTCCGCCGGATCCGCTGATGTCGCTGCCGGGCATGCCGTTGACCCCCACGGCGGTCAGCGCCACCGGCCCGTCGCCGGTCTCCGCCACCGCTGCGGTGGTGCCGGGCCTGTCGCCCCGGTCCACCGTGGTGCCGGCCCGGCCGACGCCGGCCGCGCCGACCTCCAGCCCCCGGGGCGTGGCCCGGCCGGTGCTGCCCACGCCTCCGCCGCCCCCGCCGCCGTCGTCGGTGACCGGCCGGTACAGCGTGGTGAGCTCCTTCGACGGCGGCTTCATCGGCGAGGTGCTGCTCGTCAACACGGCGCGTACGCCGCACGGCTGGACGGTCCGCGCGACGTTCCCCGGTGGCCGGCTGGTCACCGCCTGGGTCGAGGGCGCCGAGCAGGGCGTGTTCGGCTTCGACGACGGCGTGTTCACCTATCGCAGCGGATTCGACCTGGCTCCCGGGCAGTCAGTGCCGGTGCGGTTCCACATCGAGCGGGCCGGTACCCGGCCGGTGAGCTGCACCGTCGATCGCTCGCCCTGCGGCGAGCGGTAGATCCGGCGCCCCGGACCGGGGCCGGGATGGACGTCTCCTCTTGCAAGGTGTCTGCTTTGTTGCGGCATGGTTTGCAAGGTATTGCAGAATGTTTCGGCAAGGGCTAGCGTGCGGGCGAATCAGCGACCAGAGAAAGGCCGTCGATGAAACCGCCGCCGATATCCCCCAAGGCGCTGCTCGCCCTGGTCACCTCCCTCGTACTCACTCTCGTCGGCGTGCCGGTGGCCCTCCACCAGCTCGGCGCCGACGCCACCGGCCCGGCCGCCACCCCCGACGTCCTGGCCGCCGGCAACGCTCCGCAGTGGAACCGCGAGCCGTCCGCCGACGCGCTGCTCAAGGCCGGTACCGGCACCGCGAAGGCCGAGCAGTTCTACTTCGTCCTGCCGGACCGGTTCGCCAACGGCGACAAGCGCAACGACACCGGCGGCCTCGCCGGCGGCCGGCTCACCACCGGTCTCGACCCGGCCGACAAGGGCTTCTACCACGGCGGCGACCTCAAGGGCCTGATCGACCGGATGGACTACATCCAGGGGCTCGGCACCACCGCCATCTGGCTCGCGCCGATCTTCAAGAACCGCCCCGTGCAGGGCACCGGCGCGGACGTCTCGGCCGGCTACCACGGCTACTGGATCACCGACTTCACCCAGGTCGACCCGCACTTCGGCACCAACGCCGAGCTGAAGAAGCTGGTCGACCTGGCCCACCGCCGGGGCATCAAGGTCTACCTCGACATCATCGTCAACCACACCGCCGACGTCATCCGGTACGCCGAGGACAAGTACGGCTACGTGGACAAGAAGACCGCGCCCTACCGCGACGCGCAGGGGCGTCCCTTCGAGGACCGCAACTACGCCGACGGCACCCGCAGGTTCCCGGCGGTGAACGGGAAGTCGTTCCCGTACACCCCGGTGTTCGCCACCCCGGCCGACGCGAAGGTCAAGGTACCGGCCTGGCTGAACGACCCGACCATGTACCACAACCGCGGTGACTCCACCTTCGCCGGGGAGAACAGCGAGTACGGCGACTTCTTCGGCCTCGACGACCTGTGGACCGAGCGTCCCGAGGTGGTGCGCGGCATGACCGACATCTACGCCCAGTGGATCGGCAAGGCCGGCGTGGACGGGTTCCGCCTCGACACGGTCAAGCACGCCAACCTCGACTTCTGGCCGCAGTTCGCGCGCGGCATCGACGCCGCCGCCGCGAAGGCCGGCAAGAAGGACTTCTTCATGTTCGGCGAGGTCTACAGCGCCGAGCAGGAGATCCAGTCCACCTACGTGCGGCAGGGCGGACTGCCCGCCACGCTCGACTTCTCGTTCCAGGAGGCGGCACGCGGGTACGCCGCCGCCGACGGCTCGGCCAAGTCGCTCGCCGACGTGTACGCCAAGGACGACCTGTACTCCGCGCGGGACACGAACGCCAACCGGCTCACCACGTTCCTGGGCAACCACGACATGGGCCGGATCGGCTCGTTCGTCGCCGCCGCCGGCGGTGACGACACCACCCAGCTGAACCGCAGCCGGCTCGCCCACCAGCTCATGTTCCTCACCCGTGGTCAGCCGGTCGTCTACTCCGGCGACGAGCAGGGCTTCACCGGACCGGGCGGCGACAAGGACGCCCGGCAGGACATGTTCGCCTCGCGGACCGCCGACTACCTCGACGACGACCTGATCGGCACCACCCGCACCCACGCCGCCGACCAGTACGACACCCGCCACCCGCTCTACCGGACCATCGCCGAGCTGGGCGAGCTGCGGACGGCACACCCGGCGCTGCGCGACGGCGTGCAGGTGACCCGGTACGCGGCCGACGGGCCGGGCGTCTTCGCGTTCTCCCGCGTCCTGCCCGCCGACCGGATCGAGTACGTGGCGGCGGTGAACAACGCCGCGACGCCGCAGACTGTCACGGTGGACACCTGGTCGGCCGGCGCCCGCTTCACCGGCGTGTACGGCGGCGCCGCGGGCGCGACGGCCGGCGCGGACGGCAAGCTGAGCGTCACCGTGCCGGCCATGTCGGCGCTGGTGCTCAAGGCCGATCGGGCGATCCCGCAGGCCGGGGCCCCGACGATCACGATCACCGAGCCGGGCGACGCGCCGGTCCCCGGCAAGGCCGCCGTCACCGCCCAGGTGACCGGCGACCCGCTCGCGACCGTCACGTTCGCCGCCCGGGTCACGGGCGGCAAGTGGACGCTGCTCGGCACCGCGAACCGCGCGCCGTACACCGTGCACCACGACCTGACCGGCCTGCCCGGCGGCACCCGCGTGGAGTACAAGGCCGTGGTCCGCGACGGCAAGGGCCGCACCGCCGCCGACCGCGCCACCGGCACCGTCGGCACCCCCGCCCAGGGCGCGTCGCGGGACTGGGCGATCGTGCACTACCAGCGCCCGGCCGGCGGGTACGACGACTGGCGGCTCTACGCCTGGGGCGACATCGACCCGGCGTACGTGACGCAGTGGCCCGCCGGGCAGCCGTTCGCCGGTGAGGACTCGTACGGCCGGTTCGCCTGGGTCAAGCTCAAGCCCGGTGCGAAGACCGTCGGATTCCTCGTCATCGACGGCGACGGCAACAAGGACGTGGCGAACGACCGCACCATCGACGTGACTGCGACCGGCGAGATCTGGGTCAAACAGGGCGACCCGGCGGTCTACCCGACGCGGCAGGCCGCCACCGGCGAACCCGACCCGCCCGTCGCCCAGGACACCGCGCTGATCCACTGGCGCAAGGCCGACGGGAACTACGACGGCTGGGGCCTGCACCTGTGGGACGGCGCGGCCAACCCGACCGACTGGGCCGCCCCGCTCAAGCCGGAGAAGATCGATGCGTACGGCGCGGTGTTCCGGGTGCCCCTCGCCGCCGGGGCGACCGGGCTGAGCTACATCATCCACCGAGGCGACGAGAAGGATCAGCCCGAGGACCAGCGGCTCGACTTCGCCGGTGCCGGGCGCGAGGTGTGGCTGCTCGCCGGCGTGAAGGGACGGCTGCTGCCGGCCACCACGTCCGGCGCCGCAAAGGATCTCGACCTGACCAAGCAGAAGGCGCAGTGGATCGACAGGTCCACGGTGGCCTGGGCGACCGGGCCGACCGACGGCAGGCGGTACGCGCTCGCCGTCGCCCCGGCCGGTGGGATCGGCCTCGCCGACGGTGAGCTGACCGGCACGTACACCACCATCGGACTGCGGGCCCAGCGCAACGGGCTGACCGAGGCGCAACGGCAGGCGTACCCCCATCTCTGGGCCTCGCGCGCCTTCTCGCTGGACCGCGCCGACCTGGCCAGGGTGCCGGCGGCGCTGCGCGGCCAGATCGTGGTGACCGAGCGGGACGCCGAGGGCGCGCTGCTCGCCGCCACCGGCGTGCAGATTCCCGGCGTGCTCGACGACGTCTACGCGGCGGCGACCGGCGCGAAGCTCGGCCCGACGTTCGCCGGCCGGGTCCCCACCCTGGCGGTGTGGGCGCCGACCGCGCGGACCGTGTCGCTGGAGCTGTTCGACTCGCCCACCGCCCAGCCGACCAGCGTGGCGATGCGCCGCGACGACCGCACCGGCGTCTGGTCGGTCCGCGGCACGAAGGCGTGGAACGGCCGCTACTACCGCTACCGGGTGCAGGCGTGGCAGCCGGCCACGCAGAAGATGGTCACCGCGTCGGTGACCGACCCGTACTCGGTGGCGCTCGCGGCGGACTCCACGCACAGCCAGATCGTCGACCTGGCCGACCCGGCGCTCGCGCCGGCCGGCTGGGCGAACCTGCGCAAGCCGGCCGCGCCGCCGGCGTCGAAGGTCCAGATCTCCGAGCTGTCGGTACGGGACTTCTCCATCGCCGACACCACGGTTCCCGCCGACCGGCGGGGCACCTACCTGGCGTTCACCGACCCCGACAGCGCCGGCATGAAGCACCTGCGCAAGCTCGGCGACGCCGGGGTCAACCACCTGCACCTGCTGCCGGCCTTCGACTTCGCGACCATCCCGGAGAAGCGGGCCGACCAGGCCCGGCCGAACTGCGACCTGGCCGCGCTGCCGCCGGACTCCGACGAGCAGCAGAAGTGCGTCGCGGCGGTCGCCGGCACCGACGGCTACAACTGGGGGTACGACCCGCTGCACTACACGGTGCCCGAGGGCGGGTACGCCACCGACCCGAACGGCGCGAAGCGCACCACCGAGTTCCGCCAGATGGTCGCCGGAGTGAACAAGGCCGGCCTGCGGGTGGTCATGGACGTGGTCTACAACCACACCTCGGCCGCCGGCGCCGACCCGAAGTCGGTGCTCGACCAGGTGGTGCCGGGCTACTACCACCGGCTCCTGGAGGACGGGACCGTCGCCAACTCCACCTGCTGCGCCAACACGGCGCCGGAGCACGCCATGATGGGCAAGCTCGTGGTGGACTCGCTGGTGACCTGGGCCAAGGCGTACAAGGTCGACGGTTTCCGGTTCGACCTGATGGGCCACCACCCGAAGGCGAACATCCTCGCCGTACGGGCCGCGCTGAACAAGCTCACGCTCGCCCGCGACGGCGTGGACGGCCGCAAGATCCTGCTGTACGGCGAGGGCTGGAACTTCGGCGAGGTCGCCGACGACGCCCGGTTCACGCAGGCCACCCAGGCCAACATGGCCGGCACCGGCGTCGGCACGTTCAACGACCGGCTCCGCGACGCGGTGCGCGGCGGCGGCCCGTTCGACGCCAACCCGCGCGTGCAGGGCTTCGCCTCCGGCCTCTACACCGACCCCAACGGCGACGAGATCAACGGTTCGGCCGCCGAGCAGCGGGCCCGGCTGCTGCACCAGCACGACCTGATCAAGGTGGGGCTGACCGGGAACCTGCGTGGCTACCGGTTCACCGACTCCACCGGCAAGCGGGTCACCGGGGCGCAGGTCGACTACAACGGCGCCCCGGCCGGGTACACCGCCGCGCCGGGCGAGGCGGTCACCTACGTCGACGCGCACGACAACGAGATCCTGTACGACGCGCTGGCGTACAAGCTGCCGCAGGGGACCTCGGCGCAGGACCGGGCCCGGATGCAGGTGCTCGCGCTGGCGACCACCGCGCTCGGGCAGGGCGCCGGGTTCGTGACCACCGGCTCGGAGCGGCTGCGCTCGAAGTCGCTGGACCGCAACTCGTACAACTCCGGTGACTGGTTCAACCAGATCCGGTGGGACTGCGCCCAGGGCAACGGGTTCGGCGCCGGCCTGCCGCCGGAGGCCGACAACAAGGACAAGTGGTCGTACGCGAAGCCGCTGCTGGCCGATTCGTCGCTGGTGCCGGACTGCGCGGCGATCGACCTGGCCGACGCCCGGTACGCGGAGCTGCTGCGCGTGCGCCGGTCCTCGCCGGTGTTCGGGCTCGACACCGCCGAGCAGGTGCAGAAGCGGGTGGCGTTCCCGCTGTCCGGGACGAAGGAGACCCCGGGCGTGCTCACCATGACCCTCGACGCCCGAGGGCTGGACGGGACGTGGAAGTCGGTGACTGTCGTCTTCAACGCCACGCCGGAGACGGCGAAGCAGACGGTCACGGGGCTGCGCGGCGCGAACGTGGCACTGCACCCGGTGCTGCGGAACTCGGTCGACCCGGCGCTGCGTACCGCGTCGTTCGACCGGGCCGCCGGCACGTTCACCGTGCCCGCGCGCAGCGTGGCGGTGTTCGTCCAGAGCTGACCCGCACGGCCGACCGGCCCCCTGCCACGTCACGTGGCAGGGGGCCGGTCGCGTACCCCGGGCCGTCAGGTCAGTTGAAGCAGTCCTCGACGGTGTTGGCGCAGTTGGTGGGGTCGTTGTTGCTGATGAGGGACTTGTCGTCGAGCTTGACGCGTCCTTCGTTGTTGAGGACGCCGCCGGCGACCCGGTGGAGCTTGCTGGAGTCGGTGGCGGTGTTCTTGGTGACGTGGGTCTTGGTCAGGGTGATCTTCGCCTTGTTGTTGAAGATGCCGCCGCCGTTGAGGGCGGTGTTGCCCTTGATGTCGGTGTCGCGGATGGTGAGGGTGGCGTTGTCGTCCTTGTCGTGGTCGCGGGCGAGGAAGCCGTCCTCGATCTTGATGAGCCACTCGCCGTTGTAGATGCCGCCGCCGAAGCGGTTGGCGGTGTTGTCGACGATCTTGCTGTCGGCGATCGTGGCGCTGGCGTGCTCCTTGTTCTCCGGGTAGCCCCAGTGCTTGCCGCCGGTGACCACCACACCACCGCCGTCGCCGTCGGCGTGGTTCTTGGCGACGTGCACCTTCTCCAGGAGCAGGTCGGTGTTCTCGGCGTAGACGCCGCCACCGTTCTCGCAGGCGGTGTTGCCCGTGATCGCGGTGAAGGAGACCGTGACGGTGCCGCCGCTGCTGAACAGACCGCCGCCGTTCTTGCCGGCGCGGTTGTCCGACAGGCTGGACTTGACGCCGTCCTTGCCGTGGTCGGAACCGAAGATCTCGACGATCCCGGCCTCGTGGTGCTTGCCCTTCGGGTCGTAGCCCTTCGGCGCGGCGGAGGCCGCCGGGCCGTGCCCGCCGGACAGGCCGCTGCCGTTGGCGATGCCGCCGCCGTTGCCGCCTGCGGTGTTGTCGTCGACGTGGGTCTCCTCGACCTTGAGGATGCCCTCGTTGTAGACGCCGCCGCCGTCGCCCTGGGCGTGGTTGTCGACGACCTTGCTCTCCTTGAGCCAGGTGCGGCCGTAGTTGGCGATGGCGCCGCCGTCGCCCTCGGCGTTGTTGTCGACGAGCTTGACGTTGTGCAGGTGGGCGCTGCCGCCGCGCTCGACGAGCAGCGCGCCGCCGTCGCCCTCGACCCGCTTGTCGTCGTCCTTACCGCCGTTCATGCCGTCCGCGACGGGCGTGACAGCGGCCGCCGTGGTCGCCGCGGCCGGGGCCGCGACAGCCGGGGCGGCGGCCGGAGCCGCGACCGCCGGAGCGGCCGGAGCGGCAGCCGGGGCGGCGGCCGGCGGCTGGCCGCCGCCGGGGGCCCCGCCGCCGGGGTACTTGAACTCGTTGGCGTTGCCGCCGGAGACGGTGAGGTCCTTGAGGGTGAGGTCGCCGCCGTCGACGACGCGGAAGATGCGGAAGGTGTCTTCGGCGTCGCGCTTGATGGTGGAGTTGTTGCCCTTGATGGTGACGTCCTGCTTGATCTCGGGCAGGGCGGAGCCGAACTTGCGGTCCTTGACGCCGAGTTCGTAGGTGCAGTTCTCGGCGAGCTTGATGGTGCCGCCGTGGTCGCGGTTGGCCAGTTCGAGGGCGTCGATCAGGGCGTCGTCCTTGCAGGGGACCTCGCGGGTCTTGCCGTGGTCGTCCTTGCCGTCCTTGTCCCACTCGCCCTTGTCCGGGCCCCACTCGCCACGGTCGCGGCCTTCCTGGCTACGGTCCTTGCCGTCCTTGCCGTACCCGTCCTTGTCGTAGCCGTCGCGGCCGTAGTCGCCCTCGGCGCCCTTGTCGCCGTGGTCGTCGTCGCTGAGCTGCTGCGTGGTCGACCACTTGACGTCGGCGAGCCGGTGCGGGCCGGTGGCCCCGGTGGTCGCGTAGGCCACGCCGGCGAGGCTGACCGCTCCGGTCAGGCCCACAACGCCGGTGGCGAGCCACATCCGGCGACGCCGGAGCGGGGAGATGGTCTTGCTGGTGGCGTCATCGTTATTGCGAAGGTAGTTGGACATCGGAGCTCTCTGCCCTCTCCTTGTACCTGACAAGGTCGCTTCGCCCTGGCGAGGCGGCCTTCGCTACAAATCGGTTGTAGCTGCTGAAGATGACCGTATGAGAACCTTCTTCGCCTCGTGGTCATATACGAAAAAAACCCGCATAAGGGTGCGGGTGGGATGGGCGGGCGCAGCGCGGCCCGGACGTCCCGGCGGGGGACACCGCGGCCAGCCGGGCCGCTCCGGGGTGGGAGCCCCCCGCGCGCCGTCCACGGCGCGAGGAGGGCTCCCCGGTTATGTGGTGGTTCGATCAGTTGAAGCAGTCCTCGACGGTGTTGGCGCAGTTGGTGGGGTCGTTGTTGCTGATGAGGGACTTGTCGTCGAGCTTGACGCGTCCTTCGTTGTTGAGGACGCCGCCGGCGACCCGGTGGAGCTTGCTGGAGTCGGTGGCGGTGTTCTTGGTGACGTGGGTCTTGGTCAGGGTGATCTTCGCCTTGTTGTTGAAGATGCCGCCGCCGTTGAGGGCGGTGTTGCCCTTGATGTCGGTGTCGCGGATGGTGAGGGTGGCGTTGTCGTCCTTGTCGTGGTCGCGGGCGAGGAAGCCGTCCTCGATCTTGATGAGCCACTCGCCGTTGTAGATGCCGCCGCCGAAGCGGCCGGCCGTGTTGTCCACGACGGCGCTGTCGGCGATCGTGGCGCTCCCCGCGAGGCCGTCCTTCTCGGCACCGTTGCCGGCCCAGTCCCGGCCACCGGTCGTCACCACGCCGCCGCCGTCGCCGTCGGCGTGGTTGCCCGCCACGTGGACCTTCTCCAGGAGCAGGTCGGTGTTCTCGGCGTAGACGCCGCCACCGTTCTCGCAGGCGACGTTGCCGCCGATCGCGGTGAAGGAGACCGTGACGGTGCCGCCGCTGCTGAACAGACCGCCACCGTTGTGACCGGCCCGGTTGTGGCTCAGCGTGCTCAGCGAGGCGTCCTTGCCCTCGTACGCCCCGATGATCTCGACGGTGCCCGCGTGGTGCTTGCCGTGCTCGCCCTTGTCGCCCTTGCCGGGCTTCGCGGCCGAGGCCAGGTCGACCGGCCCGCCGTGGTGCTCACCGCCGCCGTTGGCGATGCCGCCGCCGTTGCCGCCTGCGGTGTTGTCGTCGACGTGGGTCTCCTCGACCTTGAGGATGCCCTCGTTGTAGACGCCGCCGCCGTCGCCCTGGGCGTGGTTGTCGACGACCTTGCTCTCCTTGAGCCAGGTGCGGCCGTAGTTGGCGATGGCGCCGCCGTCGCCTTCGGCGTTGTTGTCGACCAGCTTCACGTTGTCCAGGTGCGCGCTGCCGCCACGCTCGACCAGGAGCGCGCCGCCGTCACCCTCGAACCGCTTGTCGTCGTCCTCGCCGTCCGGGACGAGCGCCGTCGGCGCCGGGCCACCGCCGCCGGGGTACTTGAACTCGTTGGCGTTGCCGCCGGAGACGGTGAGGTCCTTGAGGGTGAGGTCGCCGCCGTCGACGACGCGGAAGATGCGGAAGGTGTCTTCGGCGTCGCGCTTGATGGTGGAGTTGTTGCCCTTGATGGTGACGTCCTGCTTGATCTCGGGCAGGGCGGAGCCGAACTTGCGGTCCTTGACGCCGAGTTCGTAGGTGCAGTTCTCGGCGAGCTTCAGGGTGCCGCCGTGGTCGCGGTTGGCCAGTTCGAGTGCGTCGACCAGGGCGTCGTCGTCGCAGGGGACCTCGCGGGTCTTGCCGTGGTCGTCCTTGCCGTCCTTGCCCCACTCGCCGCGGTCGCGGCCTTCCTGGCCACGGTCCTTGCCGTCCTTGCCGTACCCGTCCTCGCCCTTCTCGCCGCCCTTCCCGCCGTCGGCGCGGGAGTCGTCACTGGCGTTCTGCGGCGCTGCGGCGTGGTTCTCCGCCACCGGTTCGGTGCCGGACTTGTCGTCGCGGGCGGCGAGACCGCCGAGCGCCGCCAGACCGACGACGCCGGTCAGCCCGGCCACGCCGGTGGCGACCCAGAGCGCCCGCCGCCTGCTCGTCCGCGGCGGGGGCGTCATCGGAGCGCCGCCGTCGGGTGTCGTTACGTCGTTCGACATGAGAGCCCTTTCGGTTCTTCCCAAACGGGTCGCACCGCCCCAGGCCGGGCGACCAGCTACAAACCGGTTGTAGCCTCTGATCAGCACCGTATGAGAAGGATCCTCGCGAGGAAGACGTATCCGAAAAAAGCCCGCATTCCTCCCACGATCGGCGGTCGGTGACCAACCACGTGAGCGAACCGGAACGGCCCAGACGGCGGCGGGCCCCACCACCTGCCTGGAGAGGCGCGGTGGTGGGGCCCGCCGGAGATCGCGGCCCGCGGCGATCAGCCGGGCAGGCGGGGGCCCGCCTCACGCTGCTCGGCCAGCCAGGTCTCCACCTCGGCGGAGGCGCGCGGCAGCCCGGCCGACAGGTTCACCGGGCCGTCGGCGGTGACCAGGATGTCGTCCTCGATCCGCACGCCGACGCCCCGCAGCTCCTCCGGGACCAGCTCGTCCTCCGGCTGGAAGTAGAGCCCCGGCTCGACGGTGAGCACGTACCCCTCGCCGAGCGGCCCCTCGCGGTAGGTCTCCTTGCGCGCGTTGGCGCAGTCGTGCACGTCGATGCCGAGCATGTGGCTGGTGCCGTGCAGCGTCCACCGCCGGTAGACGGTGGAGGCCGGGTCCATCGCCTCGTCCACACTCACCGGCAGCAGCCCGAGATCCTTCAGCGCCTCGGCCAGCACCCGCATCGAGGCCAGGTGCACGTCCCGGAACGCCACGCCGGGCCGGCACATCTCGATGCCGGCCTGCTGCGCGGCGTACACCGCGTCGTAGACCTGACGCTGAAGCGGCGTGAACCGGCCGTCGACCGGGAACACCCGGGTCACGTCGGCGGTGTAGAGGTTGCGGTTCTCCACGCCCATGTCCATCAGCAGCAGCTCACCCGGACGGGTGGCGCCGTGGTTGTGCACCCAGTGCAGGATCGTGGCGTGCTCGCCGGCCCCGACGATCGAGCCGTAGCCGACGTCGTTGCCGTCGTGCCGGGCGCGCAGCGCGAAGACGCCCTCCAGCAGCCGCTCGGAGACCCCGCGGTCGGCCGGCAGCGCCCGCGCCACGTCCTCGAAGCCGCGTACCGTGGCGTCGCACGCCTCCTGGAGCTGCGCGATCTCCCACTCGTCCTTGACCAGCTTCAGCTCGGAGATCGCGATCGCCAGCTCCCGGTCGCGGCCGGGCTGCCCCTCGGCGCGCGCGCCGTCGTAGGGACGCACGGCCGCGTCCACGCGGGCGTCGAAACCGCGAAGCACACGGGTACGCCCCGGCGCCAGCTCGGCCAGCGCGGCGTCCAGCTCGCTCAGGTCGGCCGTCGGCAGCCCCAGCTCGGTCGACTTCTCCCGCAGCGTCGGCCGGCGGCCCACCCACAGCTCGCCGTGGCGGCTGCGGAAGAACTCGTCGGTCGCCCGGGACGACCGGGGCCGCATGAACAGCGTGGCCTCGCCGCCCGGCCGCAGCACGAGGACGCTGTCCGGCTCCAGGTCGCCGGTCAGGTACGCGAAGTCGCTGCCCGGCCGGAACCGGTGGTCGATGTCGTTGGCGCGTACCTTCTCGTTGCCGGTGGGGATGACCAGCGTCTCGCCCGGGAAGGCCTCGGCCAGCGCGGCCCGGCGCTTGGCGTGGTTGGGCACCTCGGCGCGCGGTGTGACCGGCAGTTCGGTGTCCCGCCAGCCCTGCCGCATGAACGACAGGAACGCCTCCGGGAAATCCGGGTCGTGCGACTCCGTGCCGTCCGCCGCCTTGCCCTGCCCGGTCCGCTCCTCGGCCATGATCCGCCCCTCCCTGAGCCTCGTCGCTGGTCCCGACGGTACCGCGCGCACGACAGCGGGAGGTGCCTGCGGTGCCGCGACGGTGGCTTCCGGCGCGTGGAAAGATGGCGGCCATGTGCGGACTCCTGGCCTTCTTCAGCGCGCGCGGCGACGCCGCCGCCCACCGCGACAACATCGCCGGCGCACTGGAGTGCCTGCACCACCGCGGCCCGGACGAGACCGGGGTCGAGGTGGTCGGCGACGCCTCCGGCCGGTACGCGGACGGCGTGTTCGCGCACAAGCGCCTGGCGATCATCGACGTGGCGCTGAGCCACGAGCCCCTGCCGTACGCGGGCGGGCGGTACCTGCTCACCTTCAACGGCGAGATCTACAACTACATCGAGCTGCGCGAGGAGCTGATCCGCGACTACGGCGCCCAGTTCGCCACGAACGGCGACGGCGAGGTGATCGTCGCCGGCTACCACTACTGGGGTGAGCAGGTGCTCACCAAGCTGCGCGGCATGTTCGCGTTCGTGATCTGGGACCGGCAGGAGCGGCGGGCCTTCGGCGCGCGGGACTACTTCGGCATCAAGCCGCTGCACTACCTGGAGACACAGGACGGCCTCTACCTCGCCTCGGAGAAGAAGGCGCTGCTGCCGTTCGCGCACTCGGCGTACCAGGGCGACGCTGGTATCGACACCGCGAACCTGAGCCACTACCTGACGCTGCAGTACGTGCCCGAGCCGGGCACCCTGCACAAGGGGATCAGCCGGATCGGCTCGGGGGAGTACCTGACCTGGACCCCTGGTGGCCGGATCGAGGTGCGCCGCTGGTACCGCCCGGTGTTCCGGCCGGCCCCGGTCTCCGACGAGCAGCGGCTCTACCACGACATCCGGGAGACGCTGCGCGAGAGCGTACGGATGCACATGCGCTCGGACGTGCCGGTCGGCTCGTTCCTGTCCAGCGGCATCGACTCCACAGCCGTGGTGGCGCTGGCCCGCGAGTTCAACCCGAACATCCTCACCTTCACGGTCGGCTACGACGTGCCCGGCTACTCCGAGATCGACGTGGCCCAGGACTCGGCCCGGCACCTCGACGTGACCACGATCCCGACCAAGATCGGGCCGCAGGACATGATCGACGCGCTGCCGAAGATCGTCTGGCACCTGGACGACCCGGTCGCCGACCCGGCCCTGGTGCCGCTCTACTTCGTGGCGAAGAAGGCCGCCGAGCACGTCACAGTGGTGCTCTCCGGTGAGGGCGCGGACGAGTTCTTCGGCGGCTACACCATCTACCGGGAGCCGTTGTCGCTCAACGCGGTCAACAGCCTGCCCGACGGCGTGCAGAAGGGCCTGCGCGCGGTGTCCAAGGCGATCCCGCAGGGCGTCAAGGGCAAGAGCTTCCTGGAGCGCGGCACCACCCCGATCGAGGAGCGCTACTACGGCAACGCCCGGATGTTCACCGAGGAGGAGAAGCAGCACCTGCTGCGCCGCTACGACCCCTCGGTGCGCTACACCGACGTGACCGCGCCGATCTACGCCGAGTGCACCGAGCTGGACGACGTCACCAAGATGCAGTACGTCGACCTCTACACCTGGCTGCGCGGCGACATCCTGGTCAAGGCCGACCGGATCTCGATGGCGCACTCGCTGGAGGTGCGGGTGCCGTTCCTGGACCGGGAGGTGTTCAACGTCGCCGCCGGCATCCCGGTCGACCTGAAGCTGCCGCCCCGCTCCGAGGCCACCAAGTACGCGATGCGCCAGGCGCTCCAGGGCGTCGTGCCGCCGGCCATCGTCAACCGCAAGAAGCTGGGCTTCCCGACCCCGACCCGGGTCTGGCTGCGCGGCGAGATGTACGAGTGGGCGCGGCACGTGCTGTCCACCTCGGGCGCGGGCGACCTGATCGACCTGTCGTACGCGATGCGCCTGCTCGACGAGCACAAGCGGGAGGAGGCCGACCACTCCCGCAAGGTGTGGACCGTGCTGATCTTCTGCATCTGGCACGCCATCTTCGTGGCCAAGACGCTCGACCCGGGCATCCAGCGCAACCAGTCCGCGCTGCTCACCAAGCCGGTCGTCGGCAGCATGGTCCGCTGACCCGCCAGACATGACAGGGCCCCCGGGGTACGCCCCCGGGGGCCCTTCCCGCTACGGGATCACCTGCCGGTGCAGGTGACCGTCGGCAGGGAGTTGGTGCCGGAGAAGTTCGCGGTGAAGCCGAACGTCGTGGTGCCCTCCGGCGGGACGCTGCCGTTGTAGGCGGCGTTGGAGACGCTCACCGACGCCCCGCTGCCGCTCAACGTGCCGTTCCACACCTGGTTGATGGTCTGACCGCTGGGCCAGGTCCAGTTGGCCGTCCACCCGGAGTACGTCCGGGTGCTGTGGTTCATGATCATCACTTCGCCCTGGAAGCCGCCGTTCCAGGCGCTGACCACCTTGTACACCGCCATGCAGGTGCCGGACGGCATGGTCGGGCTCGTCGTCGGCGCGGGCGTGGTCGGGGCCGGGGTGGTCGGCGCGGGCGTCGTCGGGGCGGGCGTGGTCGGCGCCGGGGTCGTCGGGCCGGGGCTGCCGCCCGAGCCGATCCCGGTCACCTCGCCGTTGCCCCCGTCGAACGTCACGTCGGAGCAGCCGAAGAAGTTCTCCTGGCTGTCCGAGCGGACCCAGCGCGAGTAGATGATGTGCCGGCCGCTCTTGTTCGACGGCAGGTTACCGGTGAAGTAGTAGTGACCGTCGTTGGTGCCGACCGCGCCGCGCTGCGGCGGGTTGGTGACCTGCAGGAACGGCTGCTCCTCCAGGTCGCTCCAGGCCAGCGGCCGGTTCGGGCTCCAGCTGTCCTTGGTCACGTAGAAGTAGAACGTGCCCGGGTGGTGGGCCCAGTTGCTGTACCGGAACTCCATCGACCGGCCCGCCGTCAGGTGGGTGATCGGCCAGTCGTTGCGCGCCGCGTCGTACCCGCTGAAGCCGGGGTTACCGCCGCTGCACAGCTTGCCGTCGGGGATGAACCCGACGGTCCGCCCGCCGGCGTCGGAGCGCAGCACGCTGAACCAGTTGTACAGCGAGTTCGCCCCGCTCGTGGCCACCGCCGACGAGCAGGCGGGGTTGTTCGGCCGGATCTCACCGGTTCCGGTGAGGCCGTCCTTCCAGCACAGGTAGGTGCGGGCGCCCGGCGTCATGGCCGCGCCGTGTGCGGCCGCCGGTCCGGAGTTGGTGGCCAGGGCGAACGCGCCCAGGGCCAGGGTGGCGGCCGCGGTGAGCAACGCGGCCGTACGGGATCGGTGCACGGGGATCTCCTGACTCGCGGAGCGTGGCCCGGTTCGGCCCGCCCCGCTGCGACGAGCGGATGCGACGATCGCGGTGCCCGCGCCCGGTCGGCGTGCGGCCGGGGCCGTCGGCGGGCGCGCACCGCCTGCGGTCCGTTGCCACGGACCGTGGATGCCCTCGCGTCGGCTCGACCCGGCGGCCGGTGACGCGGCAGCCCCCCGCGTCGTTACCCGGCATCGCCATCCCACCACGTCCGGACGCCGCCCGCAATAGGTGCTGCTCGATGTCCGGGTCGCGGCGCGCCGCGACCCCGCCATGCGCCAGGATCGGGGGAGGACGACGAGGGGAGCCAGGATGGGGTACGCGGTGGTGCTCGGCGAGGCGCTGGTGGACCTGCTCGACGCCGAGCACGACGGAGAAGCCGTCTACCGGCAGGCGATCGGCGGCGGCCCGCTCAACGTGGCGGTGGCGATCGCCCGGCTCGGCGGGGACGCGCGGTTCGTCGGATCGCTCGGCGACGACGCGCTGGCCGGGCGGATCCGCGCGTTCCTCACCGACGCGGGTGTGGACGTGAGCGGGACTGTCACGGTGCCGGCGCCCACAGCGCTCGCCGTGGCGACGTTCGCCGGCGCGGAGCCGGACTTCCGCTTCTACGGCGAACCCCGCTCGTACGCGCTGCTCGGCCCGGACGACCTGGACGTGGCGCTGGTCGAGGGCGCGGACGTGCTCTACTGCGGCTCGATCGTGCTGCTCGACCCGCCGGTGCTGGCCGCCGCCCGGCGCGCCTGGTCGATAGCGGGCGCGCTGCGGGTGTTCGACCCGAACGTGCGGCCCCGCCTGCTCACCACGCCGGGCGCGCTGGACGGGCTGCGGGCGGTGGTCGCCGAGTTCGCGGCCGCCGCGCACCTGGTGAAGCTCAGCAGCGCCGACGCGCGGCTGCTCTACCCGGACGAGCCGGTCGAGGGCGTCGCCGCGTACCTGCGGGAACTGGGCGCGAGCACCGTCGTGGTCACGCTCGGCGCGGACGGCGCCCTGGTCGCCGCCGGCGACGACGTGGTACGCGTGCCCGCGCCGAAGGTGGACGCGGTGGACGCCACCGGCGCGGGCGACTCGGTGATGGGCGCGCTGGTGGCCGACCTGCTGGTCGCCGGTGAGCCGGCCGACCCGGCCGGGTGGCGGGAGCGGGTCGCGTTCGCGCTGCGGGTGGCGGCGGTGGTGTGCGAGTCACCGGGCGGCGCCACAGCCATGCCCACCCGCACCGCTGTCGAAGCCCGCTTCGCGTGAAAGGAAGGGCCCCTTCTTAGTGAGCGTTTGAGAAGTGGTGGGGTTGGGCGGCGTGTCGTGTTGGAGGTGAGGGAAGGCCCTCGGTAGGTCCGGTGGTGTCGAGCCAACCGTTTCCGTGCCGAGGGCCTTCTGATGTCGTTGTACCCGATCGTCGATGCGCAGTCCGCTTCGCCCCGCCGTTATCCGCCGCAGCGGGTTCGGCGGGAGCGGGAACGGGCGGCGCGGCGGCGGTATCCCGGTGATCTGACCGATGCGCAATGGGCGTTGATCGCGCCGTCGAACGCACCTTCGCCTGGATCAGCAAGAAACGCCGCTGCGTCCGCGACTACGAACACCTACCCGCCAGCCACGCCGCCTTCGTCACCTGGGCCATGATCCACGTCATGGTCACCCGCCTGGCCCGCAACACGAAACCGGCCCAGGCAACCAGCACCTGAACCGGCTTCTCAAACGCTCACTTAACGCCTCCGGTAGAGGAGGGGCCCCTTCTTAACACCCGCCCCACGCGCGGAGGCCGACGCCACGCGCGGAGTTCGGCGTCAGGCGCGCGGACGGGCCAGCGTCACGACGGCGGTCAGCGACAGGAACGCGGCGCCGGCCAGTACCACCGCCATCGGCAACGCGCTGCCCTCGCCGCCGAGCCCGACAAGCGGCGCGGCGAGCGCGCCCACCACCGACTGGATGCCGCCCATCAGCGCGGCAGCGGTGCCGGCGTGCCGGGCGTGCGCGTCCAGCGCCAGCGCGGTGCTGTTCGGCATCACCATGCCGAGCGAGCCGACGAAGGCGAACAGCGCCACCGCCGTCACGGCCAGGCTGCCGGCCAGCGCGCCGCTCAGCACGCCGATCGCGGTGACCAGGCCCACCACCAGCGTGGTGACCAGCAGCCGGCGCGGCGTGAACCGGTCGAGCAGCCGGGCGTTCGCCTGCCCGACGGCCACCAGGGCGAGCGCGTTGACGCCGAAGATCACGCTGAACACGGCCGCGGAGACGCCGAAGACGTCCTGGAACACGAACGACGACCCGGAGATGTACGCGAACAGCCCGGCGAACGCGAAGCCCTGTGTCAGCGCGTACCCGAGGTAGACCCGGTCGGCGAGCAGCGACCGCATGGTCCGGACGGTGGCCCCCAGGCCACCGGTGCTGCGGCGCTCGGCCGGCAGCGTCTCCGGCAGGCGCAGCGCGACGGCGACGGCGAGCACCGCCCCGATGACGGCGAGCGCCACGAAGACCGCCCGCCACGAGCCGAACCGCAGCACCAGGCTGCCCACGCCCGGCGCCGCCACCGGCGCCACCCCGAAGACCAGGGTGAGCCGGGAGAAGTACTTCGCGGCGTCCCGTCCCGAGTAGAGGTCGCGGACCACCGCGCGGGCGACCACCACGCCCATGCCGCCGGCGACGCCCTGGGCGAACCGCGCGGCTGCGAGTAGCGGGGCGTTCGGCGCCGCGGCGCACGCCAGCGCCAGCACGGTGTACGCGACCACGCCGACCAGCACCGGTCGGCGGCGCCCCCAGCGGTCGCTGAGCGGACCGGTGACGAGCTGACCCAGGGCGAGACCGATCAGGCAGGTGGTCAGCGAGAGCTGGATGCCGGCCTGGTCGGCGCCGAGGTCGCGGGTCATGGCCGGGAACGCCGGCAGGTACATGTCCAGCGACAGCGGGCCGATCGCGGTGAGCGTGCCGAGCAGCACCAGCAGCGTCACGCCGCCGGTGGACGTGGTGGTGCGGCCGGCGGCCGGGCGCGCGGCGGTCGGCGCGGCGTTGCTCACGAGTGGGTACCCCCTGGATCCGGTGCGTCCGGGTACCTTACATCTGTAGTCAGAACTATTGCGATGTGAGGCGGGTGACTCCGTGGCGACGAACGAGCAGGTCGCGCGCGTCGGCGCGGTCGTGGGGGAGCTGCACCGCCTCCTGCGCCGCCGGACCGGGGCACGTGTCGGACGCGACCCGCTGCCCGAGGCGCAGGTGGAGTTGCTGCTGCTGGTCCGGGAGACGCCCGGGATCAGCGGCAAGGAGGTGGCCCGGCGTCTCTGCACCGCGCCCAACACGGTGAGCACACTGGTTCGCGACCTCACCGACGCCGGGCTGCTGGCCCGTGACCGCGACCCCGGCGACCGCCGCGTGCTGCGGCTGCGGGTGACCGGGGCCGCCCGGGCCCGGATGGCCGACTACGAGACCAACCGCGCCGCGCTGCTCGACGAGGCGCTGGCCGAGCTGGAGCCGCCGGCACGGGCGGCGATCCTGGCCGCCGCCCCGCACCTCGACGCGCTGCTCGGCGCCCTGCGGGGACACGCCCGCCCCGAGCCGGCCCCCGGAAACCCGGTGGCCGCGGCACCGCCACGCCCCGCATGATCACCGGATGGCCCTGCACCAGGACGAGATACCCGTGGACGAGCAGGTCGTCCGGGCGCTGCTGACCGCACAGCGCCCCGAGTGGGCCGCGCTGCCGCTGACCCCGGCCGGCGCCGGGACCGACAACACGATGTACCGGCTCGGCGCGGACCTGCTCGTCCGCCTGCCGCGCACCGCCGAGAAGGCCGGCGCCCTGCGCAAGGAACAGCGGTGGCTGCCCCGGCTCGCGCCGCTGCTGCCGTACCGGGTGCCGGAACCGGTGTACGCCGGCGTCCCGGCCGACCCGTTCCCGCTGCCGTGGTCGGTGCAGCGGTGGATACCGGGCGACGAGGTCCGGTCCGGCACGGTCGAGGACTGGGCCGCCCTCGGCGCCGACCTGGCCGTGTTCGTCCGGCGCCTGCACGCGACCGACCTGCTCGGCGCGACCCGCGCGGGCCCGCTCAGCGGCTACCGCGGCGGCAGCCTCCGCCCCTGCGACACCTGGATCTCCGCGGCGCTCGACGACTGCCGGACCCTGATCGGCGACGAGACGGACGTCGACACCCTGGTCCGGCTCTGGCGCGACGCCCTCACCCTGCCCGAACCCGCCGGGCCGCACGTCTGGCTGCACGGTGACCTCAAGCCCACCAACCTGCTGGTGCACGACGGCCGGCTGCGGGCGGTCATCGACTTCGGCGGCCTGACCGTCGGGCACCCCGACGCCGAGCACGCGCCGATCTGGGATCTTCCGCCGCGGGCCCGGCACGCCTACCGGGAGGCGCTCGGCGTGGACGACGTGACCTGGGCGCGGGCCCGCGCCTGGGCGCTCGGCGTGGCGGCCAGCGGCGTCTCCTACTACTGGCACACGTTCCCGGCGTTCGTCACCGAGTGCCGCAACCGCCTCCGGGAGATCCTGGCCGACGCCGGCTGAACCCGGCCGCCGGTCAGGCCGTGCCGTCCAGCTCCGCGTAGCCGCGGCGGGCGGCGATCAGGCCCGGCCGCGCGCCGAACGGCGACTCGGCCGCCACCCGCTCCGGCGGGGCGCTGCCGGTGTGCCCGGCGCGGATCAGCCATGCCTGCCGCGCGAGCTGCGCGTGCTGCTCGCGGACGAAGTCCGCGCCGACCGGCTCGCCGTGGCCGGGCACCACCACCGTCGTGGGCGTGGTCATCCGCAGCAGGTCGGCCAACGCGTCCGGCCACTTCAGGGGGTACGACTCCTCGAACGCCGGCGGTCCGCTCTGCTCCACCAGATCGCCCGCGACCAGCACGTCCGCGTCGGGCACGTGCACCACCAGGTCGGCGTCGGTGTGCCCGTGCCCGGGATGGCGCAGCACCACCCGCCGGCCGCCGACGTCGAGCACCGTCTCCTCGTGCACCTCGTGCGTCGGCGCCCGCAGCTCGGTGTGCGCCAGCTCCTCGGCCAGCGCCGGATGCCCGGCACGCATCTCCTCGTACGCGGCCCGGCGCACCACGTCGGACCGGTCCCGCAGCGCCGCCGCGGCCTGGGCCTGCGCGTAGATCGCGGTGTCCGGCCCGGCCAGCGTGGCGTTGCCGAAACAGTGGTCGAAGTGGTGGTGCGTGTTCACGATCGTCCACGGGTACGGCGTCACCGCCCGCGCCGCCTCCGCCAGCTCCCGGGCCTGCCCGGCGGTGGAGAGCGTGTCCACGAGCAGCGCCGCGCCGTCACCGACCACCAGCACCACGTTGACCGCGAGCGTCGGCTCGCGCAGCACGTGCACCCCGGCGGCGACCTCGGAGAACCCGGCGGTCATGACCGGCGCACGGCCCGCTCGACGAAGCGCTGCCGGTCGACCAGCATCCGCTCGACCCGGCCCTGCGCCGCCACGGTGGGCCCGTCGGTGACCGTCACGTCGAAGACGAGCCGCTTCCCGTCGACCTTCACCAGCTCGGCGTGGGCGGCCACGGTGCGGCCGACCGGCGTGGCCGCGCGGTGCTCCAGCTCCACCCGGACGCCGACAGTCGTCGACCCGGACGGCATCCGGGTCGCGGCGGCGGCCACCGTCGCCGCCTCGGCCAGCGCCAGCACCCGGGGTGTGCCGAGCACCGGCACGTCACCCGAGCCGACCGCCTGCGCGGTGTCGGCGTCGGTCACTGTCAGCTCGACCCGGGCGGTCAGGCCCGGCGTGAAGGGCGACTCCGGCTGCTCCTGCATGCGGCCGAGCCTAGTGCAGCCGGCCCGCGGCCGTCCGGCGTCCGAGGCGCCACCGGTCCGGTCGTCACCGCCCGCCCGCATGCCCGCCGGTCGCCCGCCGTTAACCTTGTCCGCGATGGCCGAGCTGACACAATCTCCGACCCCCGCCCCCGACGCGACCACCGAGTCGCCCGACGGTGGGCGCCGCCGTGTGATCGCGATGACCATCTGGGGCGTCGCCTTCGTCGTCGCCTGGCTCGCCATCGGCCTGCCCACCGACCCGGCGTACGCGTTCCTGTGGATCTGGGCCGGCACGATCGCGTGGAACTCGGCCCGTCCGTGGCGCAGCCACCTGCGGTTCGCCCGGGACTGGATCCCGGTGGTGCTGCTGCTCGCCGCGTACAACCTGTCCCGTGGGTTCGCCGACAACGGTGCCACCCCGCACGCGATGGAGCTGATCGTCGCCGACCGCTTCCTCACCGGGTGGCTCACCGGCGGCGAGGTGCCGACGATCTGGCTCCAGGAGCGCCTGTACGACGCGTCCGAGGTGCGCTGGTGGGACGTGCTGGTGAGCTGGATCTACTTCTCGCACTTCGTGGCGACGTTCGCCGCCGCCGCGGTGCTGTGGATGCGCAACCGGCGGCGCTGGATCGCGTACATGTCCCGCTGGGGCTTCCTGTGCGCGGCCGGCCTGGTCACCTACTTCGCCTACCCGGCCGCGCCGCCGTGGTGGGCGGCGCAGAACGGCCTGCTCACCGAGGTCGCGCGGATCTCCACCCGGGGGTGGAAGGAGATCGGCATGCACGGCGCGGGCAACCTGCTCAACGCCGGGCAGATCGCCTCCAACCCGGTGGCCGCGATGCCGTCGTTGCACACCGCGTTCGCGCTGTTCGTGGTGCTGTTCTTCATGCGGTCGGTGCGTAAGCGGTGGTGGCCGCTGATGCTGGCGTATCCGCTGGCCATGACGTTCACGCTGATGTACAGCGGCGAGCACTACCTGATCGACGTGCTGGTCGGCTGGGCGTACGTGGGCATGACGTTCCTGGTGGTCGGCCTGGCCGAGCGCTGGTGGGCGGCGCGGCAGGCCCGGCGGGCCGGTGAGACCGCCGTCGCCGCAGGCGAGCCGTCCGCCGACGGCGACACCGCCGCCGACACCCCGGACCGCGTCGCCGACGACGTGGACGCGGTGCCCGCCGAGCGCCGGTAGGCTCCGCGCCACCGGCCGTCACGGGCGGCCGGGTCGTCGCCGCGCCGCCGTGGTTCGCCGCGCCGCCGCCGTGGCGTCGCGGCCGCCGGGGTCAGCGGCCGCCGTCGGTACGGCGGGCGGCGCGCGACCGCTCGGTCAGCTCCGCGGCCAGCTCCCACGCGTCGGCCAGATCCCGGTCGACGGCCGCCGCCCCGGCCCCACCGGCGGTGTCCGCGTGCACGGTGGCCAGCCGTAACAGCCGCTGCACCGGGCCCCGCGTGACCCGCACGCTCTGGATCCGGGCGTACGGCACCAGCGTCAACCGGCGGGTCAGCAACCCGGAGCGGGCCACGAAGACCCGCTCGTCGAGACCGGCGCCGACCACCTTGCGGCTCAGCGGTCGCAGCCACCGGGCCCGCGACGGGGGCGGCGTGGCGGGCAGCGCGTCCAGCCGTACGCCGGGCAGCACCTCCGCCACGACCATCGCGCCGGTGCCCGCGTCGCCGACCGGCAGGAGCCGGTCCGGGCGGTTGCGGTCGTCCGGCTCACCGGCCGAGTAGCCGGCCACCTCCAGCCGCAGCCGCAGCCACCCCTTCATCCGCCAGAGCAGCGGCCAGGTCGCCCGTACCGTCTGCACCCGGTGCAGCGGCACGGTCTGCATCCGCGTCTCCAGCAGCCCGTTGTGCACGCGCAGCGTGCCGTCGTCCCGGTCGAGCCGGAAGCTCCAGTCGTCGAGCACCCGGCGGATCGGTTGCAGCACCACACCGGCCATCGCGGTGAGGGTGCTCGCCACCGCGATGAACGACCACGAGCCCTCGGAGAGGAACTGGGCGCCGACGAACACCAGGCCCAGGGGCAGCAGGAACGCCTGCGGCGTGAGCAGCTGGCTGACCAGCAGATCCTGGTTACGGACGGCGTGCAGCCGGCGTCCCTCCGGCACCGGCGCGACCGGCGCGCCGGGCTCGGCCGCCGGAACCGGTGCCGGGGCGGAGCGACCGGCGACCGCGAGCAGGCGCTGCCGCAGCGCGGTCGCCTCGGCCACGCTGAGGTAGGCGAGCGGCGCCTCGGTCTTGCCCCCGCCGACCACCTCCAGCCGCAGCTCGGCCAGGCCGGTGAGCTGGGCCAGCAGCGGCCGGACCACCTCCACCGCCTGCAACCGCTCCAGTGGGATGGCCCGGGTACGCCGCCACAGCAGGCCCTCGTAGACCCGCAGCTCGCGGCCCACCAGGTGGTAGCCGGTGTTCCACCAGCTCACCACCGACAGCACGGTGGCGCCGAGCACGAAGACGGTGACCAGCACCGCGAACCAGCCGAACCCGACCCGCGACAGCGTCGACCAGGAGAGCCCGGCGATCACCACGACCAGCGACTTCGCGCCGTGCAGCGCCGGGCTGAGCGGATGCAGCCGCTGCCGAGGCTCCTCGCCGCCGGGCGGTCCGGCCGCCGGACCCCACGGTCCCGGGTACGGCGGCAGCGGCGCGGGCCACGGCCCGGGCGCCGCGTCGGGTCCGGGCGGCGGCCCGTACCCGGTCGGGGGTCCGTAGGTGGGCGGCATCCCGTAGCCCGGCTCCGGTGGGCCGTATCCGGACGGTCCGGGGACGGGCGGCGCGGCGGGCGGGGTGTAACCCGGCGCCGGCGGCCACGGATACCCGTTGGCCGGCTGCCCCGGCGCGGCGGGCGGCCCCTGATCAGACGACTGAGCGGGCCCGGGCGCCAGTCCCGGCGCGGGCTGCTGCCCCGGAGCCGGCGGCTGCGCCGCGTCGGCCGGCGCGGGCGGGCCGGGCGTCGGCTCGGGCCGGTCGTCGTGGGGCGGCGGGGCGCCGGAGTCGCTCCGTTCGCTCACAGGCCCTCCGCCCGGTCCTCGCCCAGCGCGGTCAGCCGGTCGCGCAGCCGGGACGCCTCGGCCGGGCGCAGGCCGGGCACGCGCGCGTCACTCGCGGCGGCGGCCGTATGCAATTGCACGGTGGCGAGGTCGAACGCGCGCTCCAGCGGACCGGCGCTCACATCGACGAACTGCATCCGCGAGTACGGCACGATGGACAGCCGCCGCACCAGCAGGCCGTGGCGCACGAGCAGATCGTCGTCGCGCTCGGCGTACCCCCACGCGCGGACCGCGCGCACGATGGTGACGGACCGCCAGACGCCCATCAGCAGGGCCACGCCGACGGCGGCGCCGAGCAGCCAGTGCCCGGACAGCGCCCAGGCCGCGCCGAGCACCACGAGCGCCACGGCCAGCCCGATGCCGAGCCGGATCAGCTCCACCCAGATCAGGTCGCGGGAGATCGGCTGCCAGCGGACCGTGTCCGGCCAGGGCTCCAGCGCGCTGCGCGAGGCGGGCGGGAGGCCGGCGGGGCCGTCACCGCTCACCGGGAGGACCTGCCGTGCGCGCCGCCGGTACGGGCTCGGGTCATCTGCTCGCTCACGCTTCGAGCGTAGGCGATCAGGGAAGCGGGACCACCTCGCGGAGGAAGCCGCGTGCCTCGAGGAAGTCACCGAGGGAGCCGCGGTGCTCCGGGCAGGCCAGCCAGGTCTTGCGCCGGTCCGGCGCGTGCAGGCGGGGATTGTGCCAGCGGAGCTGGAAGGCGGCGGGTGCGCGACACCCCCGCGCCGAGCAGGTCAGCGTCTCGTCCGGGGTGGTGGGAGTCGTCACCGGGGCGAGTCTAGAGGCCGCACGCGGGGAGTTTTAGCGCCGGGCGGCCACGGGGGGAGCCGCCCGGCGACGGGGTGAATCGTACACACTGCGGACCCCTTGTTGTCCACCCGTGTTCAGCGTTTTCCGCGCGGCGGGACGGTGTGGTGGGACGGCGCGGCGAAAATCGTGCCTCTCCCACCCTCGGCTCTCAGCGAGGCATGACAGTCTTGATACGCACCACGCCACGACGACGACCCTGCTGTGGAGGACCGGTGGCCCAGCCGACCACACCCGACGTGCCGAACCCGACCGAGGCGGCGCCGGACGCGCCGCCCCCGGCGGGCACCACCCCGGCACAGGACGCCACGCTGCTGGAGCGGGCGCTGTTCGAGACCAAGCGGGTGATCGTCGGCCAGGACCGGATGGTCGAGCGGATGTTCGTCGCGCTGCTGGCCCGGGGGCACTGCCTGCTGGAGGGCGTGCCGGGCGTGGCCAAGACGCTCGCCGTGGAGACCCTGGCCCGGGTCGTCGGCGGCTCGTTCGCCCGGGTCCAGTTCACCCCCGACCTGGTGCCCGCCGACATCATGGGCACCCGGATCTACCGGCAGTCCAGCGAGAAGTTCGACGTCGAGCTGGGCCCGGTCTTCGTCAACTTCCTGCTCGCCGACGAGATCAACCGCGCGCCCGCCAAGGTGCAGTCGGCGCTGCTGGAGGTGATGAGCGAGCGGCAGGTCTCCATCGGCGGCGAGAGCCACCGGGTGCCGGACCCGTTCCTGGTCATGGCCACCCAGAACCCGATCGAGCAGGAGGGCGTCTACCCGCTGCCGGAGGCGCAGCGGGACCGGTTCCTCATGAAGATCGTCGTGGGGTACCCGACGGACGCCGAGGAGCGCGAGATCGTCTACCGGATGGGCGTCGCACCGCCCGAGCCGGCCCGGGTGTTCGACACCCCGGACCTGGTCGCCCTCCAGCACAAGGCCGACCAGGTGTTCGTGCACAACGCGCTCGTCGACTACGCGGTCCGGCTGGTGCTCGCCACCCGGGCGCCGGCCGAGCACGGCATGCCCGACGTGGCCCAGCTCATCCAGTACGGCGCCAGCCCGCGCGCCTCGCTCGGCCTGGTCCGGGCCACCCGCGCGCTGGCGCTGCTGCGCGGCCGGGACTACGCGCTGCCGCAGGACGTGCAGGACATCGCGCCGGACATCCTGCGCCACCGGCTGGTGCTCAGCTACGACGCGCTCGCCGACGACGTACCGGCCGACCACATCGTGCACCGGGTGATGTCGACCATCCCGCTACCCGCCGTCGCGCCCCGCCAGCAGGCCACACCGCCGCCACCGGCCGTCCCGCACAACGGATGGCCCGGGCAGCGGCCGTGACCTCGCCCACCCCGCTGAGCGCCGCCGGCGACCGCTCGGGGGCCGTGCTGGCCCGGCTCCAGCTCATGGTCACCCGCAAGCTGGACGGGCTGCTCCAGGGCGACTACGCCGGGCTACTGCCCGGACCGGGCAGCGAGGCGGGGGAGTCCCGGGAGTACCGGCCCGGCGACGACGTGCGCCGGATGGACTGGCCCGTCACCGCCCGCACCACCATGCCGCACGTCCGGCGTACGGTGGCCGACCGCGAACTGGAGACGTGGCTGGCCGTCGACATGTCGGCCAGCCTGGACTTCGGCACCGGGCGGTGGCTCAAGCGGGACGTGGCGGTCGCCGCGGTCGCCGCGCTGGCCCACCTCACCGTCCGGGGCGGCAACCGGATCGGCGCCGTCGTCGGCACCGGCGGGGCCGGGGGGCCGGGGACGATGCTGCGGCTGCCCGCCCGCGGAGGCCGCAAGGAGGCCCAGGGGCTGCTGCGGGCGGTGGCGGGCGCCGAGATCCGGCCCGGCCGCAGCGACCTCGGCGCGCTCGTCGACATGCTCAACCGGCCGCCCCGGCGGCGCGGCGTCGCGGTGGTGATCTCCGACTTCCTCGCGCCGCCGCAGCAGTGGGGCCGGCCGCTGCGTAAGCTGCGGGTCCGCCACGACGTGCTGGCCGTCGAGGTGGTCGATCCGCGGGAACTGGAACTGCCCGACGTGGGGGTGCTGCCGGTGGTCGACCCGGAGAGCGGGGAACTGCACGAGGTGCAGACCGCCGACCCGGGCCTGCGCCGCCGGTACGCCGAGGCGGCGGCCGCCCAGCGCGGGGCGATCGCCGCCGAGCTGCGCGCCGCGGGCGCGGCCCACCTGCGTCTGCGTACCGACCGAGACTGGCTGCTGGACATGGTGCGTTTCGTCGCCGCGCAGCGGCACGCCCGCACCCGAGGGACGACTCGATGATCCGTTTTCTGCAACCGTGGTGGCTGCTCGCCGTGCTGCCGGTGCTCGCCCTCGCCGCCGCGTACGTCTGGCGGCAACTGCACCGCCGGCAGTACGCGCTGCGGTTCACCAACGTCGACCTGCTGCGTACCGTCGCGCCCAAGGGACTGGGCTGGCGGCGGCACGTCGCGGCCACCGCGTTCCTGCTCTGCCTGCTGGTGCTGGCGACCGGGCTGGCCCGCCCGGCGATCGACACCCGCGAGCCGCTGGAGCGGGCCACCGTGATGCTCGCCATCGACGTGTCGTTGTCGATGCAGGCCGACGACGTGTCGCCGAACCGCTTGGAGGCGGCGCAGGAGGCGGCGAAGCAGTTCGTCGGCGAGCTGCCGGAGAGCTACAACCTGGGGCTCGTCTCGTTCGCCAAGTCGGCGAACGTGCTGGTGCCGCCGACGAAGGACCGGGCCGCCGTCACCGCCGCCATCGACGGGCTGGTGCTGGCCGAGGCGACAGCCACCGGCGAGGCGGTCTTCACCTGCCTGGAGGCGATCCGCTCGGTGCCGGCCGACGGGGCCGCCGGTATCCCGCCGGCCCGGATCGTGCTGCTGTCCGACGGCTACCGCACGTCGGGCCGCTCGGTGGAGGAGGCCGCCGCGGCGGCGCAGGCGGCGAACGTGCCGGTGTCCACCATCGCGTTCGGCACCGACTCGGGGCAGGTCGACATCGGCGGGCAGCTCCAGCGGGTGCCGGTGGACCGCACCGCGCTGTCCCAGCTCGCGGAGACCACGCAGGGCTTCTTCTACGAGGCCGCGTCGGCCAGCGAACTGAAGCAGGTCTACCAGGACATGGGCAGCTCGATCGGCTACCGGACCGAGCCGCGCGAGATCACCCAGTGGTACGCGGGGATCGCGCTGCTGCTGGCGCTGTGCGCGGGCGCGCTGAGTCTGCTCTGGACGTCCCGGCTGGTGTGAGCCGGAACCGGCCGGCGGTGGTCAGTGACCGCCGCCGGCCAGCACGAACAGGACGGCCACCCAGACGGCGGCGAGGGTGAAGCCCAGCGGGGCGACGTAACGGCTCATGGGTGTGCTCCGTGGCGACGGTCGGCCCGGTGCGGGCCGTGGGGGGTCGGGGCGTACGCGCACGAAGTCGTGACCGGGTGCTCCGCCGCGCGGCAGGCCACACCCCGGCGTGCTTGCCGGGAGGCGGATGCGGTGCGGAGGGCGGGAAGCGGGTCAGCCGCGTCGACCGAGCCGTGGCTCAGCGGGGCTGACGATGGGCCCGGCCACGACTGGGAGGATCGCTATCTCGCACAGCGATCACCTCCTGTGGTCGGCGGGGCCCGGCGCGGGCGCAGACCGGCCCGCAGACGCGATCATCGTACACCGGGGGTGGGGGTGTCGCGCGCGCGGCCGACGCCCTCCGCCGACGCCCTCCGCGGACGCCTGCCGGCGGCGGCCGGGGTGGGCCGTGTGACCTGCGCGGGTTAGCGCTTACCTGTCGGTAACCCCTAGGCTCCGACCGACCGAGAGATCACTGGAGCAGAGGGGGATCCGTGGCCCGAACCGTGCTGGTGACCGGCGGGAACCGGGGGATCGGCCTGGCCATCGCGCAGGCGTTCGCCAAGCAGGGCGACCGGGTGGCGGTGACGTACCGGAGCGGCGAGGCTCCCGACGGCCTGTTCGGCGTGCGGTGTGACGTGACCGACGCCGAGTCGGTCGACGCGGCGTTCACCACGATCGAGGCCGAGCTCGGCCCGGTGGAGGTGCTCGTCGCCAACGCCGGCATCACCGACGACACGCTGATCATGCGGATGTCCGAGGAGCAGTTCGCCCGCGTCCTCGACACCAACCTGACCGGCTCGTTCCGGGTCGCCAAGCGGGCCTCGACGAAGATGCTCCGCGGCCGCTGGGGACGGATGATCTTCATCTCCTCGGTGGTCGGTCTCTCCGGCGGCGCGGGCCAGGTCAACTACGCGGCCAGCAAGGCCGGCCTGGTCGGCGTGGCCCGCTCGATCACCCGCGAGCTGGGCGCCCGCAACATCACCGCGAACGTGGTGGCGCCCGGCTTCATCGACACCGACATGACCGCCGGCCTGCCCGAGGAGCGCAAGGCGGAGATCCGCAAGTCGATCCCGGCCGGGCGGATGGCCACCCCGGACGAGGTCGCCGGTGTCGTCACCTGGCTCGCCTCGGACGCGGCCGGATACGTCACCGGCGCCGTCATCCCGGTCGACGGCGGCCTCGGCATGGGTCACTGAGCAGAGCACGGAGGAGACACGCAATGTCCGGACTTCTCGCCGGTAAGCGGCTGCTTGTCACAGGCGTCATCACCGACGCGTCGATCGCCTTCTCGGTGGCGAAGCTCGCCCAGGAGAACGGCGCCCAGGTCGTGCTCACCGGCTACGGCCGGCTCTCCCTGGTGGAGCGGATCGCCAAGCGGCTGCCCGAGCCGGCGCCCGTGATCGAGCTGGACGTCACGAACGAGGAGCACCTGGCCGGGCTCGCCGACAAGGTGCGCGAGCACGTCGACGGCCTCGACGGCGTGGTGCACTCGATCGGGTTCGCCCCGCAGAGCTGCCTCGGCGGCGGCTTCCTCGACGCCCCCTGGGCGGACGTGGCGACCGCGCTCCAGGTCTCCACCTACTCGTACAAGTCCCTCGCGATGGCCGCGCTGCCGCTGATGTCCGCAGGCGGCGCCGTGGTGGGCCTCACGTTCGACGCCACCAAGGCGTGGCCGGTCTACGACTGGATGGGCGTGGCGAAGGCCGGGCTGGAGTCCGCCTCCCGCTACCTGGCGCTGCACCTGGGCAAGCAGGGCATCCGCAGCAACCTGGTCGCGGCCGGCCCGCTGCGCACCATCGCCGCCAAGTCCATCCCCGGCTTCGACCAGTTCGAGGACGCCTGGACCGAGCGGGCCCCGCTGGGCTGGAGCCTCACCGACCAGGAGCCCGCCGCGCGGGCCTGCCTGGCGCTGCTGTCCGACTGGTTCCCGGCCACCACCGGCGAGATCGTCCACGTCGACGGGGGCTACCACGCCATCGGCGCCTGAGATGTAAGGAAGGGCCCCTTCTTAACGCCCTTGGGTTCTAGGGATCGTTGCAACGCCTGACCTGATCAGGGGTTGCAGTGTTCGAGATCCGTGGGGATCGCCGGCCGCAGGGACCGAAGAAGCTTCGGGCGGAGCGTCAGGCATATTTGGATCTTGTGGCGCGGGGTGTGAGTACGAGTGAAGCGTGCCGGCTGGTCGGGATCAATCGCAGGACTGGTCACCGCTGGCGGTACGGCCGCACGAGTCAGATGAAGGCCGGGCAGCAGGGAGTACCTCCCGCTGAGATCGGAAGAG
>NZ_JANCLW010000001.1:4367013-4493797 GCF_033433935.1 Micromonospora sp. BRA006-A | reverse complement strand
GCCACCGTCGCCGCCGAACTCAACGGCCGCCCACGCAAAACGCTCGGCTGGGACACCCCAGCCGAGCGCCTCGCTAAGCTCCTAGCCGTCACCGACTAGCCAACGTGTTGCAACGACCCCTTGAAACCGCCGCCTCGTGCAGCGGAAGGGGCCCTTATTAACACGGCGCGGCCCGGGTGGTCACCACACCGACCAGGGGGCGTCGCCACGCCGTGACGGCGGGCGAGGAAGAATGGCCCCATGGCGTACGACGCGTTGGTGCTGGTCTCCTTCGGCGGCCCGGAGCGGCCCGAGGACGTTCTCCCGTTCCTGCAGAACGTGACCCGGGGGCGGGGGGTGCCGCCCGAGCGGCTGGCCGAGGTCGCCGAGCACTACCTGCACTTCGGCGGGGTGTCCCCGATCAACCAGCAGTGCCGTGACCTGCTCGCGGCGATCCGCGAGGACTTCGCCGCCAACGGCGTCGACCTGCCGGTCTACTGGGGCAACCGCAACTGGGATCCGATGCTCGCCGACACGGTGGCGCGGATGCGCGACGACGGGATCACCCGGGCGCTGGCGTTCGTCACGAGCGCGTACGGCGGCTACTCCTCCTGCCGGCAGTACCAGGAGGACATCGCCTCGGCCCGCGCCGCCGTCGGCCCGGACGCCCCGCTGATCGAGAAGCTGCGTCAGTTCTGGGACCACCCCGGCTTCATCGAGCCGCACGCCGACGCGGTCTGCGCCGCGCTGGCCCAGCTCGACCCGGCGAAGCGGGACAGCACCCGGCTGGTCTTCACCGCGCACTCCGTCCCGATGTCCGCGGCGGCCACCGCCGGCCCGCACGGCGGCCGCTACACCGCGCAGCTCGAGGAGGTCGCCCGGCTGGTGCACGCCGCGGCCGCGCCCGACCTGGAGTACGACCTGGTCTGGCAGAGCCGGTCCGGGCCGCCGCAGGTGCCGTGGCTGGAGCCGGACGTCAACGACCACCTGGCGACGCTGCCCGAGCAGGGTGTGACGAGCGTGGTGGTCAGCCCGATCGGTTTCGTCTCCGACCACCTCGAGGTGGTGTGGGACCTGGACACCGAGGCGCTGGAGACGGCCAAGCAGCTCGGCCTGGACTTCGTCCGGGCCGGCACCCCGGGGGTCGACCCGCGGTTCGTGGCGATGGTCCGCGAGCTGGTGCTGGAGCGCACCGCACCGGAAGGGGAGCGGCTGCGCCACCGGCTCGGCGAGCTGCCGGCCTGGGACACCTGCCCGGCGCTGTGCTGCGTACCCCCGGCCCGCCGGCCCTGAGCCCGACCCGACGACACCCCTGGGGACGACACGATGCTTGACCGCAAGCCGGTGCAGAGCTGGCTCACCGACATGGACGGCGTGCTGGTGCACGAGGGGCAGCCGGTGCCCGGAGCCCCGGAGTTCGTCAAGAAACTGCGTGCCTCCGGCAAACCGTTCCTGGTGCTGACGAACAACTCCATCTACACCCCGCGCGACCTCCAGGCCCGGCTGGCCCGGATGGGCCTGGACGTGCCGGAGGAGGCGATCTGGTCGTCCGCGCTGGCCACCGCCCAGTTCCTGGCCGACCAGCGGCCGGGCGGCACCGCGTACGTCATCGGTGAGGCCGGCCTGACCACGGCGCTGCACGCGGTGGGGTACGTGCTCAGCGACTTCGCCCCGGACTACGTGGTGCTGGGGGAGACGCGCACCTACAGCTTCGAGGCGATAACCAAGGCGATCCGGCTGATCAACGACGGCGCCCGGTTCATCTGCACCAACCCGGACGCCACCGGCCCGTCGATGGAGGGCGCGCTGCCGGCGGCCGGCTCGGTGGCGGCGATGATCTCGAAGGCGACAGGTGTCGACCCGTACTTCGTCGGCAAGCCCAACCCGATGATGATGCGCTCGGCGCTGAACACCATCGACGCGCACTCCGAGTCGACCGCGATGATCGGCGACCGGATGGACACCGACATCCTGTGCGGCCTGGAGGCCGGACTGGAGACGATCCTGGTGCTCACCGGCATCAGCAGCCGGACCGAGGCCGAGCGGTACCCGTACCGTCCGTCGCGGATCGTCGACTCGGTGGCCGACCTGATCGACGAGGTCTGAGCCGGGGTCTGCGGCGCTACAGCCGCAGCGGCGCGTTGCAGGCGGCCACCAGGGCCTGCCGGCACGCGGTGGTCAGCGGCCGCAGGGCCGCGTCCCGCTGCTGCGCTTCGTAGGTGTTGACCGCGCCGCCGGGCGCGCTCTCCCCGGCCAGCGCGAGCACCCGATCCAGTACGGCGGCGCGGGCGAACAGGCGGCGGGCGCGGGGGTCGAAGCCGGGCGGCAGGTCGGTGGCGCCGTCCGGCCGGCGCAGCGCGGCGAGCGCCCCGGCGAGTTCGGGCCGCCACTGCGCGACGTCCAGCCGGGTCAGCGTGGCGGTGGTCTCGGCCAGCACGGCGGCGAGTTCGGCCTCGGCCTCCGCCGCACCGGGCGTGGTGAGGGACGCCTTCGGCGCGTCCGCCGGCAGCGGATGCACCCGCCAGAGCACCGTCTCCCAGGTCATCCCCGAGCCGGAGGTGTGGGTACGGACCTCGGGCACCAGCCCCATCCCGCTCGCCACCACGGCCTCGCCGGCCACCAGCGCCGCCCCGGCGAACGCGCCCGGGCCGGGCAGGCCGCGCGGGTCACCGGGCGCGGGCAGCACCAGGCGGATGTCGTCGGGTGAGTGCTTGGCGAGGCTGGGCAGCGCCTCCCGCAGCGACACGTCGGTCCAGGTGCCGGGGGCGTCGGCGACGAGGTGCTCCTCGTCGCCGGCGACGGCGTCGGCCACCTCGTCGAAGGGCACCAGACCGGCTCGCCAGGCACGCACCCAGGCGACGAACCGGCTCGACCGGCGCGGAGCCAGCGTGGCCGCGCCCGTTGCGGGGGAGGACATGCGGAAAGGGTACGTGCTCCGCGCCGCTGCTGTCTCGGCTGCCGCTCCGGCGGCGCGACCTGGCCCCAACTACCCCCTTCGCACCGTTTCGTGCCGACGGATGACGGCCAGGTCGGCGCGTCGGCGAGCGACACGCCGGGGCGCTGGTTAGCGTCAGCGGCATGGCGGGGCGATACGACGGGGACGTGCTGGCCGGTGACTGGCGACGACGGAAGGTCACCCCCGAGGTCGACGCCGAACCCGACCTGGTGGTCGAGGACGCCGACTCCGGGTTCTGCGGCGCCGTGGTCGGCTTCGACTCCGGCGCTGTCGTGCTGGAGGACCGGCACGGGCGGCGGCGCAACTTCCCGCTGCTGCCCGCCGCGTTCCTGCTCGACGGCAGGCCGGTCACGCTGCGACGCCCGACCCGCGCGCCGGTGCCCGCCGCGCGCCGGCGTACCGCGTCCGGGTCGATCGCTGTGGACGGCGTACGGGCGCAGGTCGCCAAGGCCAGCCGGATCTGGGTCGAGGGCGTGCACGACGCCGCGCTGGTCGAGCGGATCTGGGGCGACGACCTGCGCATCGAGGGCGTGGTGGTGGAACCGCTGGACGGCATCGACGCGCTCGCCGACGAGGTACGCGCGTTCGCGCCCGGCCCGGGTCGCCGGCTCGGCGTGCTCGTCGACCACCTCGTACCCGGCTCGAAGGAGAGCCGGATCGTGGCCCGGGTGAACTCGCCGCACGTGCTGGTGACCGGGCACCCGTACGTCGACGTGTGGCAGGCGGTACGCCCGGCGGCGCTCGGCATCGCCGCGTGGCCCGTGGTCCCTCCCGGGCAGCCCTGGAAGGAGGGCGTCTGCGCGGCGCTCGGTGTGGGTGAGCCGGCCGACATGTGGCGGCACATCCTGTCCCGGGTGGACAGTTTCGCCGACGTGGAGACGCCGCTGATCAACGCGATGGAGCGCCTGATCGATTTCGTCACCGAGCCGGTCTGACCGGTTGGGCCTCTGTAGTGGTTGCGGTTGAGGGCCGGGGGCGACCGTGCCCGGCTCCGGGCGGTCAGGCTTGATCCCTGCGCCGGTCACGGTCGCCCCCGGCCCTGCCGTGCACCGACTCCGCCCGCCCCCGGACCTCCTGTCCCCGCCTCGGTCTCCCTTCCGTCTCCCGTCCTCGCGCCCCTGGCACCCCTCGCCAGGGTGATCAAGGAGTTTGCGGGCGTATCGGAGATCAACGCCGACACAAACTCCTTGATCACCGGGCGGAGTGGTGCGGGTGTGCGTCGATCATGGGGTTGTGGTCCCACGGATCGGGCATAGCGGGGCGAAATGGGGGCCGCAAGTGCAAGATCGGCGGGGCGGAGGGCGGAGGGCGGGGGTCAGGGGAGTTCGTCGGGGGTTCGGGTCAGGACGAAGGTGGCTATGTCCAGGGCTGTCGGGGTGCCGGAGGCGTCGCGGATCACCGTCAGGATCTCGCCGTCCTGAGAGCCGGAGCGGCCCCGCCACCGGTCCGGGCCCTCCGGGGTGAAGCGGAGCAGCGGCCGGCCCACCTGACCGCCGACCAGGTCGCCGGCGGCGTCGACGCGGAACTCGTACTCGCCGCCCATCCACCACCAGCGGCCGGTCAGCGCGGCCACGTCGGCGGCGGGCGGGCCGGCCGGGCGCCAGGGGGCGGGCGCGGCCGGTTCGGCGTCCAGCACCAGCGTGAGCGCCTCGCGGCCGAGCGCGCCGATGTGGTGGCCGCGCAGCCCGTACGCGTTGGCGAAGTTGACCACGGCGGTGCGTGTGGGCCGGTGCACGGCCAGGCCGGCGACGTACCCGGGCATGGAGCCGCCGTGCCCGACGTACACCCGGTCGCCGACCCGGTAGAGCTCGATGCCGAGGCCGTGCCCGCCGCTCCACGAGTCCAGGTCGTTGATGACGACGGGGGCGCACATCTCGGTGAGCGTGGCGGGGGAGAGCAGCGCCGGGTCCGGGTCGGCCAGGAACGCCGCCCAGCGGCCCAGGTCCTCGACGGTCGACCAGAGCTGCCCGGCCGGAGCCATCGCCCCGGTGTCGGTACGCGGCTCCTCCCGCAGCGTCTCGTGCCAGGGGTGGACGACGTAGCCGTGGGCGTACGGCTCGGCCGGGTGGTACGTGGTGCGGCGCATGCCCAGCGGCACCAGCAGCCGCTCGGTCAGCAGCTCCGCCCACGGCGTGCCGGTGATCCGTTCCAGCACGGCGCCGAGCAGCCCGTACGCCAGGTTCGAGTAGTGGTAGACGAAGTGCGGCGGATAGGCGATCTTGTCCGGCGTCAGCCCTGCGAGCAGCGTGTCCAGGTCCATGCCCTCGGCGCGTTCCCACCAGTCGCCGTCCGGCTCGCGTTGCAGGCCGCCGGCGTGGCCGAGCAGCTGGCGCACCGTCACCGCGCCGACCGGGGTGCCGGGGAGGTGGGCGTCGAGCGGGTCGTCCAGCGCCAGCCGCCCGGCGTCGCGCTGTTGCATCACCAGCACCGCGGTCATGGTCTTGGTGATCGAGCCGACCCGGTACTGCAGGTCGCCGTCCGGGCGGGGCGTCTCACCGGCGACCGCCAGGTGTGCCGGCCGGCCGTCGCGGACCACGCCGAGGGCGAGCGAGGGACCACGCCCCTCGGCCTGGGCCCGGGCGACCAGCAGGTCCACCTGACGCGCGGTCTCGGGCAGCAGGGGCATGTCGTCCTCCTCGTCGGCCGGCGGCGCGGTACGCCGTGCCGAGCCTAGCGATCATGACAGTTCGATGACACGTGCGTTGACGTGTCACGATTGTTCTCGTGGACGCCGTGTTCTGGATCGTTCTGGGTGTGGTACTAGCGGTCGCCGAGATCTTCACGACGACGCTCTTCCTGATCATGTTCGGGGTCGGGGCGTTCGCCGCCGCCGGCGCCGCGGCGCTCGGTGCGCCGGTGGCGCTCCAGGCGGTGGTCTTCGCGGTGGTGTCGGCGCTGTCGGTGGCGGTGGTCCGTCCGGTGGTCCGGCGGCACGCCCGGCCGGCGCTGGAGACCGGTGAGCAGCCGTTCGGGGTCGAGGCGTTGGAAGGGGCCACCGCTGTGGTCCTGGAGCCGGTCGACGCCGACCGGGGCATGGTCAAGATCGATGGTGAGCTGTGGACGGCCCGCTCGTACGACGCGACGCGCACGTACGCCGAGGGTGAGCGGGTGCAGGTCATAAAGGTCCGGGGCGCTACCGCCCTGGTATGGCAGGACGACATTTCCACCCCGGGCGAGCTGCCCGAAGCGAAAAGGTGAACGGTATGGAGTTTCTGGCGATCCTGATGATCGCGGTGGCGTTGATCGGCGTGGTGACGTTGTTCAAGGCGGTACGGATCGTGCCGCAGCAGCGTCAGGACGTGGTGGAGCGACTCGGCCGGTACAAGCGCACGCTGAACCCCGGCCTCAACCTGCTGGTGCCGTTCGTCGACGCGGTGCGCACCAAGGTCGACATGCGCGAGCAGGTGGTCAGCTTCCCGCCCCAGCCGGTGATCACCTCCGACAACCTGGTCGTCTCGATCGACACGGTCCTCTACTTCAAGGTGGTCGACTCGGTTCGCGCCACCTACGAGATCTCCAACTTCCTCCAGGCCATCGAGCAGCTCACCGTCACCACGCTGCGTAACGTGATCGGCTCGCTCGACCTGGAGCGCGCGCTGACCAGCCGCGAGGAGATCAACAGGCACCTGTCCGGCGTGCTGGACGAGACCACCGGCCGCTGGGGCATCAAGGTGACCCGGGTCGAGATCAAGGCGATCGAGCCGCCGCCGAGCATCCGCGACTCGATGGAGAAGCAGATGCGCGCCGAGCGGGACCGCCGTGCCGCGATCCTTAACGCCGAGGGGCACAAGCAGTCGCAGATCCTCACCGCCGAGGGTGAGAAGCAGGCCGCGGTGCTGCGCGCCGACGGTGACCGGCAGGCCCGGATCCTCCAGGCGGAGGGCCAGGCGAAGGCGATCCGTACCGTCTTCGACGCGATCCACACCGCCAACCCGAGCCAGAAGGTGCTGGCGTACCAGTACCTCCAGGCGCTGCCGCAGATCGCCAACGGCACCGCCAACAAGGTCTGGATCGTCCCGACCGAGCTGACCAAGGCCCTGGAGGGCATGGGCGGCGCGCTGGGCGGGCTGGCGAACATGGCCGGCGACGTGCCGTCGCCGGAGGCCGCCAAGAGCGCCGGCGAGGTCGAGCGGGAGGCCGCCGAGGCCGCCCAGGCCGCGGCCGTCGCGGCCCAGGAGATCCACGACGAGGTACGCGTGGCGGAGGCGCAGGCCACCGGCGGGAGCAACCCGAAGGGTCTGCCCGCGCCGGAGCCGGTTTCCCCGGCCAGCCTGGTGAACGACCCGGCGGACCAGCGCGAACGGGGCTGACCGGCAAATCCGAGAATCCCTCATGCGGCGCTCCGGCGACTGCCACCATCGGTTCCAGGACGGGTGGTGAGCAGGGCCGGAGCGCCGTTGCGCGTCCCGGGCCACCCGCGGCGCGAACGAGGTGAGGCATGAAGGACCCGGCGAACCGGCTGTTCTCCCGTACCCCGGTCCCCGGCGCGCACGACCCCGCCGGGCCGATCGGCTCCCGGCGTACCGGAGGGGGTTTCGGGGTTCTCCCGTTCGTCTCCGAACCCGGCCCGGGAGCGCCGGCCACCGACGCGACCTGGGCCTGGTCGATCCGCCGGTTCGCCCGCGCGGCGGTCTGGCTGCTCCCGGCGTACGCCGTCCTCTACGGCCTGGTGGCGATGGCCAGCGACGGCGGCGTGGGCAACGACCCGTACCCGGCCGACGGACGGCCGCTCTACCTGGTCGGCTGGGTCGCAGCGGTGTGGCTGGGGCTGCTCGCCCTGCTCGCGCTCACCGGTCTGCTCGCCGCCACCCGCTGCCGCCGCGTCGCGCTGGCCGGGCTGCTCGCGAGCATCGGCGGAATGGTGCTGATGCTGCCGTTCGCCGGGCTGGCCGAGCAGACGCCGGTGTTCGGCGTGACCGCGCGGGGCATCGTGCTGTTCGGCGCCACCCTCTACAGCGTGGGCTGGTTCCTCACCGGCTGGTCGGTCGCCCGGTCCGGGATGTTCTCCTACGGCGACGGGACGATGCTGATGATCGCCGCCCCGCTGCTCGGCCTGGGCGGCGCGCTGATCGGCTCGCTGCAGACGTTCGGCGCGATCTTCGTGCTGGTCGCCGGCATCGGCATCGGCTACCGCAGTGGCCGGCTGGTCCCCGAGACCATCGCCCGGGACGCCGCGGCGGCGAGCGTCGCCGCCGCACCGATGCCGCCCGCGTCACCGAAGGGCCCACTCGGGGCGGGCTGACCGTTTCGGAGCTGAACGGTTGCCGTGAGGTAACTGACAGTTGCCTGGCGAGGTGGCCGGTAGGCGGCTTTCGTGGCAATCCTTGCGTCCATGCCGTCTCCCAGGTCGCCGCTGTCGCGGCTGTTCACCGTGCTGCTGGCCGGCCTGCTCGCCGGGCTCGTCCTCGCGCTCGCCGCGCTTCCCGGCGGCCTGCTCGGCGGGTTCGCCGCCCGGGCCACGCTCGGCGCGTACGCGGAGCTGCCCGACGCGCTGCGCACCCCGGTGCAGCCGCAGCGCTCCTACCTCTACGCCAACGACGGCACCACGCTGATCACCACGTTCTACGACGTGAACCGCACCGACGTGCCGCTGGCCGAGATCGCCCCGGTGATGCGGCAGGCGATCATCGCGGCCGAGGACCGGCGGTTCTACTCGCACGGCGGCGCTGACCTGCGCGGCATCGCCCGCGCACTGGTGGCGAACGTCAAGGGCGGCGGCACCGAGCAGGGCGGCTCCACGCTGACCATGCAGTACGTCCGCAACGTGCTCAAGACCGACCCGAACCGCACCCCGGAGGAGCGGCAGGCGGCCACCGAGCAGACCGTCGGGCGCAAGCTCCAGGAGATCCGGTACGCGAACGCGCTGGAACAGTCCCTGTCCAAGGACGAGATCCTCAACCGTTACCTCAACATCGCCTACTTCGGTTCCGGCGCGTACGGCATCGCCGCCGCGAGCCAGCGCTACTTCGGCAAGGCCCCGGGCGACCTGACGCTGGGCGAGGCGGCGCTGCTCGCCGGCCTGGTCCAGTCTCCCGACGCGTACAACCCGATCGACGGCGACAAGGACCAGGCGCTGACCCGGCGCGGGTACGTGCTCGACGCGATGGCCGAGACCGGCGCGATCACCGCGCAGCAGGCCGCCGCCGCGAAGGCCGAGCCGCTGACGCTGCGCCCGACCGCCCAGCCCAACGGCTGCACCGCCACCGCCCAGGGGCACGACGACTGGGGCTTCTTCTGCGACTACCTGCGCCGCTGGTGGCTCACCCAGCCGGCCTTCGGCAGCACCCCCGAGGAGCGGGAGCAGGCGCTGCGCCGCGGCGGCTACCGGGTCGTCACCACGCTCGACCCGAAGATCCAGCAGACCGCGCAGGAGCAGGCCACCAAGGTCTACGGGTACGGCAACAAGCGTGCGCTGCCGATCGCGGCGGTCGAACCCGGCACCGGACGGGTGCTCGCCATGGCGGTGAACCGGCACTACAGCCTCGACGCCAACCCGGACGGGCAGGCCAACCACCCGAACACGGTCAACCCGCTGATCTCCGGCGGCGCCAGCGTCGACGGCTACCAGGCCGGCTCGACGTTCAAGATGTTCACCATGCTGGCCGCGCTGGAGGCCGGCAAGCCGCTGGCCACCGGCTTCGACGCCCCCAGCCGGCTGCCCACCCGGTACGCCTCGGACGACGAGGGCAACTGCGACGGCACGTGGTGCCCGGCCAACGCCAACCCGCAGTGGATGGACGGCTACCGGATGATGTGGGACGGCTTCGGCCGCTCCGTCAACACGTACTTCGTCTGGCTGGCCGAGCAGGTCGGCGAGGACAAGGTGGTGGAGATGGCCCAGCGTCTCGGCATCACCTTCCGGGCCGACTCCGACGCCGCGTTCGCCCGCGACAACGCCGCCAACTGGGGCGCGTTCACGCTCGGCGTCGCCGCCACCACCCCGCTCGACCTGGCGAACGCGTACGCCACGGTGGCCGCCGAGGGCACGTACTGCACGCCGCTGCCGGTGGTCTCGGTGACCGCGCCCGACGGTGACGCCGTCGACGTGGCGCAGCCGTCCTGCAAGCGGGTACTCGAACCGGACGTGGCCCGCGCCGCCACCGACGTGGCCCGCTGCCCGGTCGGCCAGCAGTCCGCGTTCGACCAGTGCAACGGCGGCACCGCCACCGCCGTCGACCGGATCGTCGGCCGCCCGGTGGCCGGCAAGACCGGCAGCTCGGAGCGCAACGCCACCGAGACGTTCGTCGGCTACACCCCGCAGGTCGCGGTCGCCGGCATCGCCGCCAACCCGGACGACGTCAACGACCTGGCCGGCTCCGCCGTGCAGGCGAAGGTGATCGACGCGGTGGCCCGGACCATCAAGACGGCGCTCACCGGCAAGCCGGTGGCCGGCTTCACCGCGCCGAGCCGGGCGCTGGTCGGCGACCCGCAGCGCCCGCAGCCGCCCCGGCGGACCGAGCCGGACCGCCGCGAGCAGCGCCAGGAGAGCGAGCTGCCCTCCGACGTGCTGCGCTGGCTGCGCGGCCGCGGGTAAGGAAGGGCCCCTTCTTAACGCCTCCGGTAGAGGAAGGGCCCCTTCTTAACACCGCGCCGCGGCGCCGGACCCGCAACCGCGTCCACGACGGCGTCGAGGGCGGCGGCCACCTCGTCCGGGGTGCCGTCGCCGTCGAGCGTGACGAACGAGCCGAACTCCGGCAGCGCCCGGTACGCGCCGTCCAGCGCGCACAGGTGCGCCAGCTCCTCGGCGTCGATGCCCCGCGCGGCCACCCGCCGCCGCGCCACCTCGGGCGAGGTGGCCAGGAAACACACCACCGCCGGGCGCGGGAAGACCGCGTACGCGGCGCGCACCACGCGCCGTCCCCGGTCGCCCCGGGCCGCCATGATCACGTCCTGGCACCAGGTCCACCGGTCCAGCACCGCCACCCGTCCGGTCAGGCGGACCACCGCCACGGTCCGGGCCATCGCCGCCGCGCGCACCGTCGCCTCCAGGACCGGATAGACGGTACGGCCGAACAACGCCACCCCGTCCGGCCGGCCGAGCGCCCGCGCCAGCCGGTTCCACAGCGGCCGCCCACCGGCGTTCTCGAAGTACCGGGCCCGGACACCCCGCTCGCGCAGCCGCGCCGCGAGCGCCCTGGCCTGGGTGGTCTTGCCGGAGCCGTCGACGCCGACCAACGCGATCATCACCGGGCGGCCCACAGCCCCGGACGCTAACGCACCCGGACAACGATGCGCGCGACGTGTCGGATCCGCTCCGGCGGCTCCGACCCACCGGTGAGCGCGCCCCGGCCGGGACGCGCCGCAACGCGGAGGAACACATCATGGGCAAGGTCATCTACGGGGTGCACACGTCGGTCGACGGCTTCATCGAGGGCCCGAACGGCGAGTTCGACTGGCCGGAGATGGGGGAGGAGCTGTCGGCGTACTCGATCGGGCTGGCCGAGCGGGCCGACGCGTTCGTCTACGGGCGGCGGGTGTGGGAGATGATGTCCTCCTACTGGCCGCAGGTCGAGTCGATCTCCGACCACCCGCACGACCTGGCGTTCGCGCCGATCTGGCGGCGTACCCCGAAGGTCGTGGTCTCCCGCACGCTCGCCGAGGCCTCCCACGGCGCCGTGGTGGTCGGCGGCGGCGACCTGGCGAAGGAGTTCGCCGAGGTCCGCGAGCGGTTCCCCGGCGACCTGCTGGTCACCGGCGGCACCGGGGCGGCGACGGCGCTGGCCGCGCTCGGGCTCGTCGACACCTACGAGGTGATCGTGCACCCGGTGGTGCTCGGCGGCGGACGGCAGGTGCTGCCCGGCCTGGCCCGGCAGAGCCTGCGGCTGGTCGAGACGCGCCGGTTCGACGGGCGGTCGGTGCTGCTGCGCTACGCGCGGGCCTGACGCCTCAGCGGCCCCGGCGGCGGGGCCGGTACGTGGCGAGCGCGGCCGGTACGCCGCGCCGCACGATGCCGGCCCGGTCGCTGTCCCCGCGCAGCACCGCGGCGGCGGTCTTGCGGGCCTGCTCGGCGGTGAAGTGCGGCGGCAGCATCAGCTCGGCCGGGTCCACCACGGCGTTGACCACCACCGGGCGGTCCGCGTCGAGCACCCGCTGCCACAGGCCGTCCACCCGGTCGGGGGAGTCGACCAGCTCACCGCCGAGGCCCAGCACCTCGGCCCAACTGTGGTACGCGACGTCCGGCAGATCCTGGCTGTCCGGGAACATCGGCGTGCCCTCGCCGGAGCGCTGCTCCCAGCTGACGAACGCCAGCTCCCGGTTGTTGAGTACCAGCACCACGAAGCGGGGGTCGGCCCACTCCCGCCAGTACCTCGCCACCGTGATCAGCTCGTTGACGCCGTTCATCTGCATCGCGCCGTCGCCGAGCAGCGCGATCACCGGGCGGTCCGGGTGGGCGAACTTCGCCGCAAGCGCGTACGGCATGCCGCCGCCCATGGACAGCAGCGTGCCGGAGAGGCTGGCCAGCATGCCGGGGCGGACGCGCACGTGGCGGGCGTACCAGGCGGTGGCGGTGCCGCAGTCGACGGCGAGCATGGCGTCGTCTGGCAGCGCGTCGTCGAGCGCGGTGAACAGCGACTGCGGGTTGACCGGGTCGGCCGCCTGCGCGGCGACCTCACGTTGCGAGGCCCGCCACTTGCCGGTGGCGTCGGCGAGGGTGGCCCGCCAGGCGGTCGGGCCCGGCCCCGGGCCCAGCTCCGTGAGCAGGGCGCGCAGCGTCGGCCCGGCGTCGCCGGTCAGGTTCACCTCGGTCGGGTAGCGCAACCCCATCCGGCTGCCGTCGATGTCGATCTGCACCGCCCGGGCCTGGCCCTGCCGGGGGTAGAACTCCGAGTACGGCATCTGGCTGCCGACGATCAGCAGCCTGTCGCACTCGCGCATGAGCTGCCAGCTCGGGCGGCTGCCGAGCAGGCCGATCGCGCCGGTCACCCAGGGCTGCCGGTGGTCGACGGCGGTGAAGCCGAGCAGCGCGGTGGCGACCCCGGCGCCGAGGCGGTCGGCGATCCGGCGTACCTCGTCCTCGGCGCCCAGCGCGCCCTGCCCGACCAGCATCGCCACCCGCTCGCCGCCGCGCAGCACCTCGGCGGCGCGGCGCACGTCGGCCTCCGGCGGCACCGCCGGCTCGCTGCTCGGCACCGCGCTGGTGTGGTAGTAGCCGTGGGCGTGCGGCGGGTCGGGCACCGCCGGCAGGTCCTGCACGTCGGAGGGCAGGACCAGGGCGGTCACGGTACGCCGGGCCAGCGCCGTGCGGCAGGCCCGGTCGACCAGGTGCCGGGCCTGCGACGGGTCGTCGAGCTGGGCCAGGAAGGCCGAGGCCACGTCCTTGTAGAGCGCGAGCAGGTCCACCTCCTGGTAGTAGCCGCCGCCCTCGGCGGGCAGCGCGGTGTGCCCGAGCAGCGCCACCACCGGCTGGTGGTCGAGCTTCGCGTCGTAGAGGCCGTTGAGGGCGTGGATCGCGCCCGGGCCGCTGGTCACCACCACGCAGCCGAGCGGGCCGCCGCCGTACTTGACGTGCGCGCCGGCCGCGAAACCGGCTGTCTCCTCGTGCCGGACCTGGATGAACCGGGCCCGTGCCTCGGCGCGTTGCAGCGCCGAGGTCATGCCGTTGATCCCGTCGCCCGGGTAGCCGTAGTAGCGGTGCACGCCCCACTCGGCGAGCCGGGCCACCAGGTAGTCGGCGACGGTGGCGTCGCGGGGGAGGTTGCCGTCGTGCTCCGCGCCCATCGTGGTCCCTCCGTCACCGTCGGCCTCCCGGCTTGCTTCCCCGCCCGGGACGACGGAAACCCGGCCCGCGCCGGAACCGCAGCCGGGTGCCGGGCAGAATCGCCTGGTGCCCGTCCACGAGATCACCGACCCCGACGACGACCGGATCGCCGACTACCGCGCGCTCACCGACGTGGAGCTGCGTACCCGCTGGGAACCGCCGCACGGGCTGTTCATCGCCGAGGGGGAGCTGGTGCTGCGGCGGGCGCTGCGGGCCGGCTACCCGGCCCGGTCGTACCTGGTCGACGCCAAGCGGGTGGACCAGCTCGCCGACCTGGACACCGGTGACGCGCCGGTGTACGCGGCCACGCCGGACGTGCTCCAGCGGGCCACCGGCTTCCACGTGCACCGGGGCGTGCTCGCGTCGTTCCACCGCAGGCCGCTGCGCTCGGCCGGCGACGTGCTCGCCGCCGCCCGGCGGGTGGTGATCCTGGAGGACGTCAACAACCACACGAACCTGGGCGCGATCTTCCGGGGTGCCGCCGCGCTCGGTGTCGACGCGGTGCTGCTGTCCCCGACCTGCGCCGACCCGCTGTACCGGCGCAGCGTACGGGTCAGCATGGGCGAGGTGTTCGCGGTGCCGTACGCCAAGCTCGACAGCTGGCCCGACGGGCTGGACCAGGTCCGGGCGGCCGGGTTCACGGTGCTCGCGATGACGCCGGCGCCGGATGCCGTACCGATGCAGCGGCTGACCCCGGCGCAGCGCGAGCGGGCGGCGTTGCTGCTCGGGGCGGAGGGGCCGGGGCTGACCGCGGCGGCGCAGGCGGCCAGCGACGTGCGGGTGGTGATCCCGATGCGGCGCGGCGTGGACTCGCTGAACGTGGCCGCCGCCGCGGCGGTGGCGTTCTGGGAGCTGGGGCGTGACGACCCGCTCTGAGGACTGGCTTGCATGACCATGCGACGCCGTGCATAATCTTCCTTGTGTCCAAGGTTCTCACCTCCCTGCCCATCGGCGAACGTGTCGGCATCGCCTTCTCCGGCGGCCTCGACACCTCGGTAGCCGTCGCGTGGATGCGCGACAAGGGCGCCGTCCCCTGCGCCTACACCGCTGACATCGGCCAGTACGACGAGCCCGACATCGCCTCGGTGCCCGGCCGCGCGCTCAGCTACGGCGCCGAGGTCGCCCGCCTCGTCGACTGCCGCGCCGCCCTGGTCGAGGAAGGGCTGGCGGCGCTGACCTGCGGCGCCTTCCACATCCGCTCCGGCGGGCGGGCCTACTTCAACACCACGCCGCTGGGCCGGGCCGTGACCGGCACGCTGCTGGTCCGCGCGATGATCGCCGACGACGTGCAGATCTGGGGCGACGGCTCGACGTTCAAGGGCAACGACATCGAGCGGTTCTACCGGTACGGCCTGCTGGCGAACCCGCAACTGCGGATCTACAAGCCGTGGCTGGACACCGACTTCGTCACCGAGCTGGGCGGCCGCACCGAGATGTCGGAGTGGCTGCTGGAGCGCGGCCTGCCCTATCGGGACAGCACCGAGAAGGCGTACTCCACCGACGCCAACATCTGGGGCGCCACCCACGAGGCCAAGACGCTCGAACACCTGGACACCGGCATCGAGACGGTCGAGCCGATCATGGGCGTGAAGTTCTGGGATCCGTCCGTGGAGATCCCGGCCGAGGACGTCACCATCGGCTTCGACCAGGGCCGCCCGGTGACGATCAACGGCAAGGAGTTCGGCAGCGCCGTCGACCTGGTGCTGGAGGCCAACGCCATCGGCGGCCGGCACGGCCTGGGCATGTCCGACCAGATCGAGAACCGGATCATCGAGGCCAAGAGCCGCGGCATCTACGAGGCCCCCGGCATGGCGCTGCTGCACGCCGCGTACGAGCGGCTCGTCAACGCGATCCACAACGAGGACACGCTCGCGAACTACCACAACGAGGGCCGCCGCCTCGGCCGCCTCATGTACGAGGGCCGCTGGCTGGACCCGCAGGCGCTGATGCTGCGCGAGTCGCTGCAGCGCTGGGTCGGCACGGCGGTCACCGGCGAGGTCACGCTGCGGCTGCGCCGGGGCGAGGACTACTCGATCCTGGACACCACCGGCCCGGCGTTCAGCTACCACCCGGACAAGCTGTCGATGGAGCGCACCCAGGACTCGGCGTTCGGCCCGGCCGACCGGATCGGCCAGCTCACCATGCGCAACCTCGACATCGCCGACTCCCGGGCCAAGCTGGAGCAGTACGCCTCCGTCGGCATGGTCGGCGGCGGCACCCCGCAGCGGATCGTCGGCGCCGCCCAGGCGGCCTCGACCGGGCTGATCGGCGCCATGCCGCAGGGCGGCGCGGAGGCCATCGCCTCCCGGGGCGTGCCCACCGCCGAGGACGAGGCGCTCGACCGGGCCGCGATGGAGTTCGGCGTCGACTGATCGCCGTGGCTCGTTCCGTCTGCCCGCCCGCCGGTCCCCGCCTTCTCCGCGGGCCGGCGGGCGGTGTGGCTTTCGGCAACGGTGGTGACGCAGGGTAGCGTGTCGCCCGTGTTCCCTACCGTGCGTGAGGTGCTGGACCTGGTGCCCGTGCGCCACGGCGCGCCGCGCCTGGTCGCGGGGAACGCCGGGCTGGACCGGTCGGTGCGCTGGGTGCACATCGCCGAGGTGCCCGACATCGCCACCCTGCTCGGCGGCGGGGAACTGGTCCTCACCACCGGGATCGGCCTTCCCGGCGACGACGCCGGCCTCCGCGAGTTCATCGGCGCCCTGGCCGACGTCGGCGTCTCCGGGCTGGTGGTCGAACTGGGCCGCCGCTACGTCAGCGGAGTCCCACGCGTGATGGCCGCCGCCGCCGAACGACGCGGCCTGCCCCTGATCGAGCTGCGCCGGGGCACCCCGTTCGTCCGCATCACCGAGGCGGTGCACGCGCTGATCGTGGACGCCCAGCTCACCGAGCTGCGCGCCACCGAGGAGATCCACCAGCGGTTCACCGACCTGTCGGTGGAGGGCGCCGAACCGGCCGAGGTGCTGCGGCAGGCCGCCGAGCTGGCGGGCTGCCCGATGGTGCTGGAGAACCTGTCCCGGCAGGTGCTCGCGTACGACCCGGCGGGGGAGAACGCTCAACTGCTGCTGGACGGCTGGGAACGGCACTCCCGGCAGATCCGCCCGCCCGGGCGCACCGCGTACGACCCGGACAGCGGCTGGCTCGTCACCACTGTCGGCGCCCGGGGACAGGACTGGGGACGGCTGCTGCTGCGCTGGCCGGCCACCGAGTCCACCCCGCCGACCCGGCTGACCATCCTGATCGAACGGGCCGCCTCCACGCTGGCGCTGGGCCGGCTGATCCGCCGCGACGCCGAGGGCCTGGAACGGCAGATCCACCGCACGCTGCTGACCGCCCTGATCGACCACACCCGCCCGGTGGACGAGGTGGCGCTGCGCGCCAAGGCGCTCGGCGTCGTCCTGGACCGTCGCCACCTGGTCGGCGTCGTGGTCCGCCACCGCGCCGACGAGCCGGCCGGAGACACGGGCGCCCCCGACGACGAGCCGGCCGCCCGCCGGGGCGCGCGCCGCGACACCGACGCCGAGGACCCGGAAGCCGGCCCGGCCCGGCTGCGCGACCTCGCCGAGGCGGTCAGCCAGGCCGTCCGGGACGCCAAGCTCACCGCGCTGACCAGCCCGCTCGACGACCAGGCCGTGGGCGCGCTGCTGGCGCTCCCCGACCCGGCCGCCGAGGAGAAGGCACTGTCCGCGTTCGCCGCGGCGTTGCGCCGGGTACGCCTCGACGCCGTCCCCGCCCGCCCTCCGGCGTCCCGCCCGCCGGAGTCGCCTGACCGTCCCGGCGGACGGGCCGTGGCGTCGGGGAGCGCGCGGCCGGTCGACGCGCCGCCCCGGGCCGCGATCGTGGTGGCGGCCGGGTCCGGTGTGAGCAGCCTGCGCGAGGCACGCCGGTCACTGATCGAGGCGCGGCAGGTCGCCGAGGCGGCCCGGCGGGATCCTCGGGATCTGCCCTGCTACCGGCTGCCGCACGTGGGGCTGGCCGGGCTGCTGCACCTGCTGCGTGACGAGCCCCGGTTGCAGACGTTCGTCGAGCGGGAGCTCGGGCCGCTGCTCGCCTACGACGCCCACCACCCGCGGGAGCAGTTGCTCGGCACGCTGCGGGCGTACCTGGAGCAGGGACGGAACAAGTCGGCCGGCGCCGCCGCGGCGCACCTGTCCCGGCCGGCGTTCTACGAGCGGCTGGCCCGTATCGGCCGCATCCTCGACGCCGACCTCGACTCGGTCGACAGGTGCCTGTCCCTGCACGTGGCCCTGCTGGCCCTCGACGCCATCCGCACCCCCTGACCCCGAGCCCCGCCCCACGGGCTCGCCCGCGTCGATCATGAGTTGACGGTGCCGATCCCGAACGAACCGCCGGTCCAACCTCATGATCGCCGCCCGCTCGGGCCGCTCCTCGCCGATCTTGGAGTTGTGGCGCCCGTAATGCTCCTCATGTGAGGTTTGCGCGGTGCCACAACTCCAAGATCGATCAGGCGGGAGTGTTGATCATGAGGTTGGGCCGGGGTTTTGCCCGAATTCGTGCCGCCAACCTCATGATCGACGCGGCGAGGGCGGGGAGGGGAGGGGGCGGGCTGGTGGGGGGAGGGGTCAGGTCAACTCAGGTCAGGGCGGTCAGGGTCTTGGCGTAGAGGGCGGGGACGTAGTTGTCGCCGCCGGGGGTGAACACGTCGGAGGTGGCCGCCGCCTGCCAGGCGGTGTCGGGCAGCGCCGCGACCAGGGCGCGCACCACAGGGGCGTCGCGCCACTGGTCCTGCTGGGCGAGCAGGCTCAGCGCGACCACCGACTCCTCCACCTCGCCCACGCACTCGAACGGCTTGTGCCCGTCGATGCCGAGCAACTCCCGGTAGCCGGGGATCTGGGACTCGTCGGCCAGCAGGTCACCGCCGAAGATGCCGGTCAGCCGCTCGCGGGGCATGAACGGCGCCATGGCCAGGAACACGAACCGGCACTTCGGGCAGTCGCGGCACCAGCGCTCGCTCGCGTCGCGCAGCTTGAACGCGGCGTTGCAGCTGGTCACCACCGCGTCGTACCGGTCGATCTCGGCGAACAGCCGGGCGATGTGCAGCTCGGACAGGGAGCGCAGCAGCGAGAAGTACGGCTCGGTGAGCCCCGCGTGCTCGGCCAGCGCCGCGCGCAGCAGCCCTTCGGCCTCGACGCCCTTCGACCACTGGTGGTTGATCTCGTGGCCGTTCCAGATCAGGTTCGGGTCGGACGCGGAGCGCTCGTTCGACATCACCACCGGGCCGAGCCCGTGCAGGACGGCGGTGGCCACGGCGATCAGCGAGTTGATCGCGGTGACCGGGATGTGCCCGTTACGCGCGCCTGCGGCGTTCAGCTCGAACAGCACCGGGTCGAGCCGCCGCCGGGCGGCCAGCGGCACCAGGTCCGACGCCTCGTTCACCGACACGATCACGTGGTTCGGGTTGACCGAGAACGGCACCGGGTCGAGGCCGGCGCGGCGCAGCGCCTCCAGCGTGACGATCGAGTCCTTGCCGCCGCCCACCGCCGACAGCGGACGGCGGTCGGAGTTGTCCACCGGCACGGCCGGGTCCACGGTGCCGGACGGCACCTCGGGACGCAGTTCCAGCACGTGCGGCAGCTCGTTGCGGTACGCGTACTCGGCGAGGCCCTTGGTGTAGACGGCGGTGACCAGCTCGACGGCGGCGGCGCCCAGCGGCGCGGGCAGCACCAGCCGGGGCGGCGCGGCGGCCTTGTAGTAGCTGACTCCGGCGACCACGTGCAGCAGCTCCAGCACCCGGGACAGGGTGGCAGCCGTGGCGTCGGAGACCGGCTCGGCCGGCAGCGGAAGCGTGATCACCTCGGTGAACCGCTGCTCGCCGTCGGGACCGGTCAGGGCGTAGTCGAACAGGACCTCGCCGGTGGCGAAGTCGATCGAGTAGGACGGGAAGGTGAAGGCGTCCATCCGCCGCAGCTGCTCGTTGGGCACACGCCATACTAGGCCCTGGTTCGTCCGTCCGTGTCCGGCTGGGCCGGACCCTGCCCGCCGTCGACCGAGTCCGAGGAGAGCCCGTGCGCCTGTCTGATCTGCGCGGACGTCATGTCGCCGTCTGGGGCGCCGGCCGCGAGGGCCGGGCCGCGGTGACCGCGATCGCCGCGCACGGGCCGGCCGGCCTGGTCGTCGTCGACGACAGCGCCAACTTCCTCACCCTGCCCTGGGACGGTCCGCTGGCCGCCGCCGCGCCGCTCGTCACCGGCGAGGAGGGCTTCGAGCGCCTGGCGGACGCCGACGTGGTGGTCCGCTCCCCGGGTGTGCCGAACACCCACCCGTGGATGGTGGAGCTGCGCCGCCGGTCCGTGCCGGTCACGCAGGGCAGCGCGCTGTGGATGGCCGACCACGCGGACCGGACCGTCGGGGTGACCGGCAGCAAGGGCAAGAGCACCACGTCCAGCCTGATCAGTCACCTGCTCACCGCGATGGACCGGCCGAACGTGTTCGGCGGCAACATCGGGGTGCCGCTGCTGGACCTGCCCGAGGCGGAGCTGTACGTGCTGGAGCTGTCCAGCTACCAGTGCTCCGACCTGACCGACTCGCCGCGCGTGGCGGTGGTGACCGCGCTGTTCCCGGAGCACCTGGACGCGCACGGCGGCGAGCGGGAGTACTACCGGGACAAGCTGAACCTGATCGCGCACGGCCCGCACGCCGTCGTGGTCAACGGCGCCGACCCGCGGCTGGCGGCGGAGCTGGGCGACCGGGCCGCGGTACGGGCCGGCTCGCCGGACACGACGCACGTCGCCACCGGGCCGGACGGCACGCCGTGGTTCCACCTGCGGGACACGCCGCTGTTCCCGCGCGCCGTGCTGCCGCTGGTCGGGCGGCACAACGAGGGCAACCTCTGCGTCGCGCTCGCCGTGCTGGACGCGCTCGGCGTCGACGTGGTGGCGCGCAAGGACAGCCTCGCCGTGGCGGTCGCCGAGTTCCAGGGCCTGGCGCACCGGCTCACCGAGATCGCCGACCCGTCCGGGCTCACGTTCGTCGACGACACGCTCGCCACCAGCCCGTACGCGGCCATGCACGCGATCGACGCGTACGAGGGACGGCCGCTGACCGTGATCGTCGGCGGCGCCGACCGGGGGCTGGACTACAGCCCGTTGCGCGCGCACCTGGCCGGCCGGGAGATCACCGTGATCGGCGTGCCGGACAGCGGCCCCCGCATCGTGGAGGCGCTGTCCGGACTGCCGTCGGTGCGTACCGAGCTGGCCGACGACCTGGTCGCCGCCGTCGGGCTGTCCCGCAAGCTGACCCCGGCCGGTGGGGTGGTGCTGCTGTCCCCGGCCGCGCCGAGCTACGGCCGGTTCCGCAACTTCGAGCACCGCTCCGAGGTGTTCGCGCAGGCGGTCGCGGACACCGCCCGCTGAGTCAGCCGCGCTCCGCCCGCGTGTGCCGCGGCGGCCCCGGCTCGGCCGACAGGAGCGCGTCGAGCGACTCGGTGGGCGCCGAGCCGTCCATCGGCTCGCGCGGCCCGGGCGCCGTGCCGGCGGACGTCGCACCAGCGAGCGTCGTGTCGGCGGACGTCGTCTCGGCGGACGTCGCGTCGGCGGGTGTCGCCTCGGCGCGTGTCGCGGCCGGGCCGGCGCGGGGAGCCCGCCGCTTGACCGGCGTCCAGGCGAACGCGAGCGCACCGCCGACGAGCGCCAGCAGCATGCCGATCAGGAACCCGCCCAGGTTCGAGGTGAGCCAGGAGACCAGCCCGAGCACGAGGGAGAGCACCGCGTAGAAGACGCGTTGCTGCGGCGTGGTGATCAGCAGTACGCCGCAGATCACCAGGACCAGGGGGACCAGGTAGGCGGCCAGCCCCTGTGGCCCGACGTGCAGCAGCACCCCGAGCGGCGCGCGCAGCGTCACGAGCATCTCCGCGCCGCCGAGCGCGATGAGCAGCCCGGCGGTGAACGGCCGCGCCCGGCGCCAGCGCCGCCAGCGTGTCCGGACGCCGGCGGCAGGCGCCGAGTGCTGTCCCGCGCTCACCTCAGCACCCTTCGGAGCTGAAGCCCATGCGCAGGTTGGGCAGCGTGAAGACGGCGGCGGTGGTGGCGTAGTTGTTCTGCCGCAGGTTGGTGATGGTCACGGTGTCGGCCTGCTGGGCGAACACGCCCGGGTTGCCCTTGACCCCGGGAACCTTGTCGACGGTGCTGGCGTCCTGCCCGACGTCGATGTTCTTGAAGGAGGCGTTACCGGCGATCTCGTCGCCGTCGACCACGAGCGTGCGGGCGGAGACGGGCTTCCCGGAATTGCCGGCGGTGATCCGCAGGTTGGTCCCGCCCAGATTGATGCTCTGGCAGAGATTGGTCAGCTCGGCCTTGTCGATCGCCGAGACGATCACGAGCACCTGGCCGCCGGTGTCGCCCTGGTTGGGGCTGTCCGGGATCATCTGGTCGAGCGTGGCGAACTGCTCGAACCCGGTGCCCTCCAGTTTGTCGGCGGTGACCGTGAACGGCATGCCCGAGATGGCGAACTGCGCGCCGAGCACACCCTGTGCGGTCAGCACCACCATGCCGGCCGCGCCGGCCGCCACGGCGCCGAACGTGACGGCGAACCGGCGCCAGCGTACGCCGCTCCGCGGTTGATCGGTCTCGACCTGATCGATCTGCTCCGACATGCCGGCCCCTTTCGAGATCAATTCATCTGCGACGATGTGAATTGGCTTCGCAGGATGTGCGCGCCGAGGGGCGCAGGCCGAAGTTACCGCTGAGTAAAGGGGCGGTCAACTGCCTGTAGCAGATCGTTGGGCGGCATTTGCCAAAAGCGGCCAAAGTGAAAAACCGCTGCGGTTTCCGACCGGTCAGGGCTGGCCGGGTGCGCAGGGCGCGGTGGTGGCCGGGCCGTCGTCCGTCCCCGCCGCCCGCGCCACGCGGCCCGCCTCGCGTGGGCCGAGGAACGGCGCGGTCGCCGCGTACGTGAGGGCCGGCAGCAGAAGTGGCAGTTCCTCGGCCCGCCCCTGCGCCACCCGCTCGCGGATGGTGGCGTGGATGCCGCCGACCACTACGGACAGCAGCGCGTCCCGGTCCACACCGGCCGGATCCGGCCCGGTGCCGGCGAAGAACCGGCGGAAGCTGCTCAGCAGCGCGTCGCGCTCCCGGCGGGCGTCCGGACCTGCGGCATCCACCTCGACCAGCGCCATCCGGGCGAAGGCGGGCACGCTCGCGAGCACGTCGAGCAGGGTGCGCAGCGCCGCCCGGGCGGCCTGCGGCCAGTCCGGGCCGGCGTCGCGGTAGGCGTCCTCCATCAGGTGCGACACCACCGCGATGCCGTGCCGGTACGCGGCCAGGAACGCGTCCTGCTTGCCGCTGAACAGCGCATAGAACGCGGGCCGGGTGACCCCGGCGGCGTGGCAGATGTCGCTGACCCGGGCGTTGTCGTACCCCCGGCTGGCGACCTCCCGGACCAGTCCGTCGAAGAGGCGGTCGCGCTGGGTCGCCGCGACCTCCTCGGCCGGCACGCGGCGCGGGCCGCGCTTGATGGCGCGGTCCGGGTCACGGCCGTGGCGGGCGCCCGGCAGGGGCACGGGCGCCGGCGACGGCGGGCTCGGGACTGTCACTCATCGACCTTTCTTGATGCGTTGACTTTACGACCCTCCGGGGTTTATAACTTTCGACACGCTCAGTTCACGCCTCGTCACCGCTGGTGATCTCTCCCGATCGGTCACCCGAACGCGTCGAAGGAGGGCCGGATGGCTGCCATTATCGCCGCGCGGACCCGTCCCCCCAAGGCCGGAGAGAGCCAGGTGACGCGGCGACGCCGCACTGCGCCACGCCGCCCGGCCCGCTGAGGCCGCAACGGCGCACCACCACCCGCGACGGCCCGGTCCCGGCCGCCGCGCCCACCGGCTCCGTCCACCCCGGACGCCGCCGGCACCGTTTTCTGTCCCACCGCCGGAAGGAACAACCATGCCCAGGTACGGACGCATCGGCGCGGGCCTCGCCGCCCTGGCGCTGCTGACCGGTCTGGTCGGCGCCGCCCCCGCCACCGCCGCACCCACCACCTCGCTCGCCAGCGCCGTGCTGACCTACCCGACCGCCGCCGGCACCGCCGTGTCGGTGGGCGACGTCATCCAGGCCAGCCTGCGCAGCGGCACCAACGCCACGTTCTACTCCTCGACCAGCGGCAGCACCGGCGTCAAGTGCGCCGCGTCCAGCTTCAGCGCCAGGGTGCTGACCAACCCGACCGCACCCGGCACCGCGACCGAGAGCCTCACCGCGCAGTCGTTCACCAGCTGCACGACGAACGTCTTCGGCACCACCGGCGTGCAGAGCGTCACCGTCAACAACCTGCCCTACACCACGTCGGTGACCAGTGCGGGCGTGGTCACCATCTCCGGCACGGCCGCGGCGCCGATCCAGAGCACGGTCGTGCTCAACTCGCTGCTCGGCGCGATCACCTGCGTCTACCGCACCAGCACGAACACGCTGACCGGTACGGCGTCCAACGCCACCAACTCGATCAGCTTCACCAACCAGGTTCTGACCAAGTTCTCCGGCCCGTCGCTGTGCTTCGGCACCGCGTACTTCACCGCCTCGTACTCGCCGGTGAAGGACACCAGCAAGACCGGCAGCCCGGCGGTCTACGTCAACTGACACCCGGCTCTCGGGCCGGTGCGCGGCGGTTCGCCGGGCACCGGCCCGGACGCCGGTTCAGCCCGCCGTCAGCGTCGCGTGCAGCGCGCGCATCGACCGCAGCGCCGACCGGATCTCCTGGAGGTAGCGGCCCGGCGTCAGGGTCGGCTCCGGTACGGCGACCGCGGCGCGCGCGGCCGGGTCCACACCGACCGTCTCGATGCCGCACCGGTACGGCACGGCGAGCGTCCGCAGCGCGTCGCAGTGCTGGAACGGTACATAGATCGGGGCGGTCACCATCAGCACCGGGTCGTCCGCGCGCAGCCGCACGTGCTCGGCCCAGAACCGCTGCGTGTCGGCGGTGTGCGCTCGACGGCGGTCCGGTTCGCTGGACGGCGCGGCGAGCACCCGTACCGGGGGCAGCCCGGCCGGCCGGTAGGTGCGCGAGGACCAGGCCCGGTGCGGATGACCGGCCGGCTCGCCGTGCTCGTCGTCCGGCGCGTCCACCCCGAAGGCCAGCCGTACCCCGGCGTCGAGGACGTCCACCTCGGTGGCGCAGCCGGACAGGCCGGCGGCGTCGAGCGTGCGGGACTCGGCGGCCGACAGCGGCCGGAAGCTGCCGAGCACCGCCACCTCGCCGGTCACCTCGGCCGCCGTCCGGGCCAGCGTCGCCGCGTACGCGGTGCGCCGCAGGCAGGCGTGCGCCAGGCCGCCGAGCACCAGCAGGTGCGCGTACCCGGATCGGGCCGGCGCGGCGGCGCGGACCAGGCCCAGCGTGGCGGCGGTGCTCAGCACCAGTCCGGCGGTGGCCGGGTCGAACGCCGGTTCGCGGGCGTCCGGGCGTTCCCGTCCCTGCCGGAAGTCCCAGCGGCGGGCGGAGAACGCGTCCAGCCCGGCCAGCACGGCCGCCAGGTCGCCGTCGGGCCAGTCGCCGCCGAAGTGCGCCACGAGCTGCCGCACCGGCGCCGACTCCACCCAGGACCGGACCCCGGCGAGGAGCTGGGCCCGCGTCGTCCCCGCCGCGCCGCCCGGCAACGTCACCTGATCCGTCCGCACCCGGCGGATGCTACCGCCGGGCCGACTCGAACAGTGCCGGTTGTCCCGGCCCCGGTCGTGGTGGGAGCGTGCGGGGATCCACCTCCGCTGAAGGGTGCGCCGATGACCTCCGACGACCTGCTGGCCCGGCACCGGGCAGTGCTCCCGTCCTGGATGCCGCTCTACTACGCCGAACCGCTCGAACTCGTCGCCGGCTCCGGGCGCCGGGTCACCGACGCGGCCGGCCGGACCTATCTGGACTTCTTCGGCGGCGTGCTGACCACGATGGTCGGCCACGACATCCCGGAGATCCGGGAGGCGGTCGAACGGCAGCTGCGGACCGGGCTCGTGCACACCTCGACGCTCTACCTGATCCGCCGGCAGGTCGAACTGGCCGAGAAGATCGCCCGGCTCTCCGGCATACCGGACGCCCGCGTCTTCTTCACCAACTCCGGCACCGAGGCGAACGAGGCAGCGCTGCTCGTCGCCACCAACCACCGGCGCTCGCACCAGATCCTCGCGGTGCGCAACAGCTACCACGGCCGGTCGTACGCGACGATGGGCGTCACCGGCAACCGCGGCTGGTCGGCCAGCGCGCTCAACCCGTTGCAGGTGGCCTGGCTGCACTCCGGGGAACGGCTGCGCGGGCTGCTGGCCCGGCTCGACGCCGCCGACCGGGTCGACGCGGCGGTCGAGGATCTGCGCGAGGTGCTCGCCACCCAGACCGCCGGCGACGTGGCCTGCCTGATCGCCGAACCGGTCCAGGGCGTCGGCGGCTTCGTGCACGGCCCGGACGGGCTGTTCGCGGCCTGGAAGAAGGTGCTCGACGAGCACGGCATCCTGCTGATCAGCGACGAGGTGCAGACCGGGTGGGGCCGTACCGGAGAGCACTTCTGGGGCTACCAGGCGCACGGCGTGACGCCGGACCTGCTCACCTTCGCCAAGGGCATCGGCAACGGGTTCGCGCTCGCCGGGGTGGTCGGCCGGGCCGAGGTGCTGGAGTCGGTGCCGGCGATCAGCTTCTCCACGTTCGGCGGGAACCCGGTCTCCACCGCCGCCGGCAACGCGGTGCTCGACTACCTGCTCGACCACGACCTCCAGGGCAACGCCGCCCGGGTCGGCGCGATCCTGGGCGACGGCCTGCGCGCGGCCGTCGCCGGGCTGGACCAGGTCGCCGAGGTACGCGGCAAGGGCCTGATGCTCGCCGTCGAGTTCGTCCACCCGGGCACCGTGGAGCCGGACGCGGCGCTGACCACCCGCGTCTTCGAGGCGTGCCGGGCCGGCGGCCTGCTGGTGGGCAAGGGCGGCCTCTACGGCAACGTGATCCGGATGGGCCCGCCGCTGACGCTGACCGAGGACGAGGCCCGGGAGGGCCTGGCGATCATGGTCGACGCGATCCGCGCCTCGATCGAGGCGTGACCGTCACCCCGGCCGGCGCCGTCCCGCCGGTCCGGACCTGAGCAGCCGCAGCAGACCCGCCCCGGCCAGGTACGCCACCAGCGCCGGGGCGGGCAGGCCCAGCGGCTCCGGGGCCGCCTTGGGCGCGAGGCTGTTCAACAGCAGGCCGACCAGCACGCCCGCGTACCCGGCGACGGCCAGACCGGCGCGCAGCCGCCGGCCACCCGCCCCGGCCGGCCCGGTCGCGGCGGGGCGGCGGGTGCGGGCCTCGACCGGACCGAAGACGGCGACCAGCACGGCCAGCACCGCGGCCAGCGCAAGCAGCCACGGTACGCGCCACGCCCACCACGCCGCCGAGCCAACCGGGGGAGTGGGCAGCACGCCGAGCGCGTCCAGCAGGCCGACGAGCAGCACCGCGGCGGTCAGGTGCCAGAGGAACAGCGTGAGCACCACGGCGTTCACGGCGAGCACCGCCTGCCAGGGGCCGGACCGGCGCAGCCGGCGCCCGGCCGGGCGCCGCAGCAGCAGGATCAGGCCGAGCTGGGCGACGGCCGCGGCCATCAGCGCCACGCTCGGCGGCGCCGCGTTGTCCAGCCGCTCGCCCGGCACGTGGAGCATCGCCACCGGGTACGGCCCGGCGACCGTGAGCAGCACCAGCGCGGCCAGGCCGCCGCCGAGCAGGAGCACGCCGGCCCGGCGGGACAGCGGCAGCCGACGGCGGAGCAGGCCCCGGGTCCGGGCGCGGGTCGCGTCGGCATCGGCCGCAGGGCCGGCGCTCTCCCCGGCGCCGGTCGCGTCGGCGGGGTGGGTGTCCGCCCGGGCGGTGTCGTACCAGGCGAACCCGACCTGGTGGACGGCCAGCCAGCCGAACAGGTAGTTGCCGTCGGCGAGCGCGGCCGGGCCGAGGAGCCGGCCGAGGTCGCCGAGTGCGACGAGCACCACGAGCGCCGTCGGCACGGCGAGCCCGAACCGGCGGTGCAGCGCGTACATCGGCGGGGTCAGCGCCACCACCGCGACGTAGGCGACCAGGAACCACAGCGGGATGGTGGCGAACCAGACCACGGTGCGCACCTGCGCCGGGTCGGCGCCGCGCAGCGTGGCGATCCCCGCGCCGGCGGCCAGGACCAGCAGCAACACGGTGGTCGGGCGGACCAGCCGGGCGCTGCGGTCGACCAGCCATCCGGCCGCCGACCCGCCCCGGCGCCGGCGGGCGGCCAGCGAGGCGGCGTTGGCGTAGCCGCCGACCAGGAAGAACACCGGCATCACCTGGGCCACCCAGGTCAGCGGCCAGGCCCAGCGCAGATCCCCCAGCGCGGAGTGACCGGCGGGGCGGCCGTTGTCGTACCCGATGACCGTGACACCCCAGTGGCCGAGCACGACCATGGTGATGGCCAGCGCCCGGAGCAGGTCGATGTAGCGCTCCCGCCCCGGCGGCGTGCGTTGCGCGAGCTGCCGCAGGCGGCGCATGGGCTCAGGCTAGGCCAGCCGGGCCCGACCGGTACGGATAACGGATCGGTCGAGAGGTCTTGTGGTCCCCGTCGCACTGTCGTAGAAATTCTTCATTGGAAATGCGTCTTGTGAAGACAAGCGACAGGGTGCTCACCGCGCGTACCCGGACCGAGGAGATGCGATGAACAGGCGTGAGATCCTACGGCGCAGCGCCGCCGCCGGTCTGCTGGCCACCCCCGCCGCCGGGCTGCTCGCCGGCTGCGCCACGTCGGGTGGGGGCGACGAGGGCGACAAGAGCGCGTACAAGGGCACCAAGAGCGAGCAGAACCCGCTCGGCGTGGCCGAGGACGCCCCGCTGGAGGTGGTGATCTTCAACGGCGGGTTCGGGGAGGACTACGCAAAGGCCCACGAGGCCATGTACAAGGAGCGCTACCCGAAGGCGGAGATCAAGCACTCCGCCACCGCGGAGATCAGCAAGACGCTCCAGCCCCGCTTCGTCGACGGCAGCCCGCCCGACGTGGTGAACAACTCCGGCGCCGGCCAGATCGACTTCAACGGCCTGGTCTCCCAGAACGCGCTCGCCGACCTGGGGGAGCTGCTCGCCGCGCCGAGCCTCGACACGCCCGGCAAGACGGTCAAGGACACGCTGCTGCCCGGCACCGTCGAGGTCGGCTCCTACGACGGCCGGTTCCTGGTGCTCAACTACACCTACACGGTGTACGGCATCTGGCACTCCACGAAGCTGTTCGCCGACCGCGGCTGGGAGGACGCCAAGACCTGGGACGACCACATCGCGCTCTGCCGCCGGATCAAGGCCGCGGGCATCGCCCCCTGGACGTACGCCGGTGTGCACCCCCGCTACATGAGCTGGCCGCTGATCTCCACCGCGATCAAGCTCGGCGGCCCGTCCGTGGCGCTGGCGATCGACAACCTGGAGCCCAACGCCTGGAAGTCGGACGCGATGAAGACCGCCGCCGACGCCTGGCACCAGATCGTCAAGGACAAGTTCATCCTCGACGGCTCCCCGGGCCTGGACCACAAGCAGTCGCAGACCGCCTGGTGCCAGGGCAAGGCCGCGTTCATCTCCTGCGGCTCCTGGCTGGAGAGCGAGCAGAAGGACGTCACGCCGGCCGGGTTCAACATGACGGTCGCGCCGACGCCGAGCCTGGGCAGCGGCGACAAGCTGCCGTACGAGGCGATCCGCGGCACCGCGGGCGAGCCGTTCATGGTGCCGGCCAAGGCGCGCAACGTCGCGGGCGGCTTGGAGTACTTCCGCACCATGCTGTCCCGCAAGGGCGCGCAGGACTTCACCAAGAAGGTCGCCAGCCTGCCCGTCGTCGCCGGCGCGACCGAGGGCATCGAGCTGCCGTACGGGCTCAGCACCGTGGTCAAGGCGCTCGACGCGTCCGGGTCCAAGGGCTTCAACTGGGTCTACAACAACTACTACCGCAAGCTGGAGCGCAACCTGGTCGACGCGGCCTGCGGCGAGTTCTTCAGCGGCCGGATCTCCCCGGCCGAGTTCCTCGACCAGTGCCAGAAGGGCGCCGACTCGATCGCTCAGGACAGCTCGGTCAAGAAGTACAAGCGGTCCGCGTGATGCGACAGGGCCGCCTCCCCCTGATCCTCACGTTCCTCCTGCCACCACTGGCGTTGTACGGCATCTTCGTGCTGTCGCCGTACCTCCAGGCCTTTCAGATCTCCACCACCGACTGGATGGGCTACTCCGCGCAGGCCGACCCGGTCGGCATGGCGAACTTCCGCACGCTGCTGCACGACGGGTACGTGTGGAACGCGTTGAAGAACAACGCGATCCTGCTCGCCGTGGTGCCGGTGGTGACGATCGGGCTGGGCCTGTTCTTCGCCAGCATGCTCACCATGGGCGGCCGCAAGGGCCGGGCCGGTGTGACCGGGGTGCGCGGCACCTCGGTCTACCGGCTCGTCTACTTCTTCCCCCAGGTGCTCTCGGTGGTGATCATCGCGCTGCTCTGGAAGGAGATCTACAGTCCGACGAGTGGCCTGCTCAACGGCGCCCTGCGCGCCGTCGGGCTGGCCACCCCGGCCTGGCTCGGCGACCCGCGCTTCGCGTTCTGGTGCGTGCTGGCGGTGATGGTGTGGAGCAACGTCGGCTTCTACGTGGTGCTCTTCGGCGCCGCCATGCAGGCCATCCCGCGTGACATCTACGAGGCGGTGCTGCTCGACGGCGCGTCCCGCACCACGATGCTGCGGAAGATCACCATTCCGCTGCTCTGGGACACCATCCAGGTGGCCTGGATCTACCTCGCCATCGCCGCGCTGGACGGCTTCATCCTGGTCCAGCTCATGACGAACGGCGGGCCGAACTTCTCCTCCGACGTGATCGGGCTGCGGATGTACGACACGTCGTTCGGCAGCGAGAACAAGTTCGGGTACGCCTCGGCGATCGGCGTGGCGATGTTCTTCCTGACCCTCTCGGTGGCGGTGCTGGCGCTGCGCACCGCCCGGCGTGATCGGATCGAGTACTCGTGACCACCGTGGACACCGGCGCCCCGGCCGCCGACGCGACCCGTGCGGCCACCCCCGCCGACCGGCCGCCGCGCCGCGAGCTGGGCGTCGCGAACGTCTTCTCGCACGGCTTCCTGCTGCTCTGGGGCGCCATGACCGTGCTGCCGCTGGCGTGGATGGTGCTCAGCTCGCTCAAGACCAACGGCGAGATCGTCGCCGAGCCGTGGGGGCTGCCCGAGGCGCTGCGCTTCGACAACTGGACGCGCGCCTGGACCACCGCCCACATCGGCCGCTTCTTCTTCAACAGCCTGGTCGTGGTGGCCGGCTCGCTGAGCCTGACCATGCTGCTCGGCGCCACCGCCGCGTACGTCTTCGCGCGCTACGAGTTCCGCGGCCGGCAGGTCGTCTACTACCTGTTCGTCGGCGGCATGATGTTCCCGGTCTTCCTGGCGCTGGTGCCGCTGTTCTTCGTGGTCCGCAGCGTCGGCATGCTCGGCACCTGGCCCGGCCTGATCCTGGTCTACACCGCGTACTCGCTGCCGTTCACCGTGTTCTTCCTGACCGCGTTCTTCCGGACGCTGCCGACGTCGGTGGCGGAGGCAGCGCTGATCGACGGATGCGGGCACTTCCGGCTGTTCTTCCGGGTGATGCTGCCGATGGCGCGACCGGGATTGATCAGTGTCGGAATCTTCAACTTCCTCAGCCACTGGAACCAGTTCCTGCTGCCCCAGGTGCTGCTGCCCGGCGACGGGCAGGACCGGATGCTCGCCCAGGGACTGAGTTCGCTCGCGGTCAGCCAAGGATACGCCGGTGACTACGCCCAGTTGTTCGCCGGCCTGACCATCGCGGTGCTGCCGGTGCTCGTGGTGTACGTGGCGTTCCAGCGCCAGGTCCAGTCCGGACTGACCGCCGGGCAGCTCAAGTGAGGTGGTTGCCACAGGCAACGGGGCAGTGGAGAAGATCGAGCTGACCTAGGGTGAGCCGGCACGCTCATCTATCGACAGGAATCTCATGTTCTTCCTCCTCTACACACTGTTGCTGATGCTCGGCGGCATCGCGATGGTCGTCGTCGGCGCGGTCGTCAAGGAACAGGGGACCGGCTCCCGGATCCTCAACGTGGTGATCGGCCTGGCCTTCTTCGGGTACGGCTTCTACCTGCTGTTCCTCTTCGACGGCGACAGCTACCGGATCTTCTTCTACGTCTTCGTGCTGCCGATCCTGTTGATCGTGCGCGCGGTCAAGGCGCGCAAGGAGGCCCGCGAGCAGGCCGCGGCGCAGCAGTTCGCGGGTGGGCAGCAGTACCAGGGCGGGCCGTCGTTCCCGGGTGGTCAGCAGTACCCGGGCGGGCAGCAGTTCGCGGGCGCGCCGCAGTACCCGGGCGGCCAGCAGCAGCCCGGCATGTACCCGGGGGCGGGGCACGGCCAGCCGGGCCAGGCGTTCCCGCCCGCCCCGGGTCAGCCCGCACCGTACGGCGCCGCGCCGCAGGGTCACCCGGGCCAGCCCGCCCCGCAGGGCTGGCACCCGAATCAGCCCGCACCGCAGGGCGGCGCGCCCCAGGGTCACCCGGGTCAGCCCACGCAGTACGGCCCCACGCCGCAGGCCCACCCGGGTCAGCCCGCTCCGCAGGGCTGGCACCAGGCCCAGTCGAACTCGCAAGACCGATACTGATCAGCCGGAGCGCCCGGCTCACGCCGAGAACTGCCGGAAGCCGTGAGTGGAACGTCATGGGTGTCAAACCGGCGTTTTGACACCCATGGCGTTCCACCCAACGGCGCCCCGCCGCAGGGGCGGCACAGCGCAGCGCGGCAGGGCGGCAGCGCGGCACAGCGCAGGCCAGGGCGGTGCGGCGGCCAGCGCGGTGGGGCGGGCGGGTCAGGCGGGTGGGGGCACCAGGCGGGTGTGCAGTGCCGCCGGGTCGGTCACCTCGGGCAGGTCGCGGGCGGCGAGCCAGGCCGCGGCGGCCGCACCGTCCCCGGCGCTGTGCAGCGGCGCGTCCGGCCACCGGCCGGCCAGTTCCGCGCGTACCGCGCCGGCCAGCGGGGTGTCGCCGGTGAGCAGCCCGCCGCCGAGCACCACCGGATCGGCCGCGCCCGGCGGGCGGATGCGGGAGACGCTCTCCGCCAGCAGCGCCGCGGCCTCGGCGATCAGCGCGGCGGCTGCCGGTTCCCCGTCCCGTGCCGACGACACCACGAGCGGCGCGAGCCGGGCCAGTTCCACAGGCGGCCGCCGGGTCACGGCCTGCACCACGGCGCCGGCCGTCACGCGCGGCTGAGCGTCCACAGCGGGCGTGCCGGTCAGCTCCGTCAGCACCCGGCGTCCCAGCTCACCGGGGGTCTCCGCGCGGTCCAGGTCGGTCAGCAGCCGGCGGACCGCCTCGCGGCCGAGCCAGAATCCGGAGCCCGCGTCGCCGAGCAGCCAGCCGTGGCCGTCGGCGGTGCGGTCCAGCCGCAGGTCGCGTACCTGGGCGGCGATGGCGCCGGTGCCGGCGACGAGCACGGTGCCGTCCGGGGTGGCGGTGCCGGAGGCGTAGGCGACCAGCGCGTCGCCGTGCACGGCGTACGGGCACCGTAGCCCCGCCTCGGCCCACGCGCGGTCGAACGCGTCCCGGCCGTGCGGGTCGGCCAGGAGGCGGCCGGCCCCCGCGAGGCCGATGGCGCCGGCGCGTACCCGATGGGGGTCGATGCCGGCGAGCGCCGCGCGCAGGGCGGCGAGCAGCTCGGCGGCGGCCCGGTCGGCGCCGTGGCTGGTGGGGTTGCCGCCGCCGGCGCGGCCGGCGCCCAGGCGGATGCCGTCGAGGCTCAGCGCTGTGGCGCGGGTGGAGGTGCCCCCGACGTCGAGGCCGACCACGACGGTGTCCGACATGGCTCCCATGCTGGTCGGCCGCGTCTCCGGGCGCAAGATCGCGCCGGTGCGGCAGGTAACAGTTTGAAAACTTCACCCACGCCCTTGACACGGAGGGCCCTTCAGTAAGAACTTTTACCACTAACAGTTAACATTCTTTTCCGAAAGGCGCCCGCCGATGGCCGAGCACGAGGTGGAGACTTCCGCGGCGACCGCGGTGGTCGACGCCGGTCCGGCCGACCGGCTGGGCACCGACGGGGTGCTGGCCCGGGTCCGGGCCGGCACGGGGGAGCTGACCGGGGCGCTGCGCCGGGTCGCCGAGCACGTGCTCAGTGACCCGGAGGCGGCCGCCCGCGCCACCATCGTCGAACTGGCCGAGCGCAGCGGCACGTCACCGGCGACCATCACCCGGTTCTGCCGGGCGATGGGCTTCGAGGGGTACGCGGACCTGCGGCTCGGCATCGCCGCCGAGACCGGCCGGGCCCGCTCGGCCGGCTGGACCGTCGACATCGGACGGGAGATCCAGCCCGGCGACCCGCTGTCCCGGGTGCTCGACCAGATCATGGCCGCCGACACGCGGGCCATGCACGACACCGCCGCGCTGCTCGACCTGGCCGAGGTGGAACGCGCGGCGGTCGCCATCGCCGGGGCCAGCCGGGTGAACATCTTCGGGGCCAGCGGCAGCGCGCTCGTCGGCGAGGAGATGCAGTTCAGCCTGCACCGCATCGGCGTCGCCGCGTGGGCCTGGAGCGACGTGCACGGGGGACTCGCCAGCGCCGCGCTGCTCGGCGCCGGGGACGTCGCACTCGGCATCTCGCACACCGGGCAGACCCGGGAGACGATCGAGCTGCTCGCCGAGGCCGGCAGCCGCGGTGCCACCACCGTCGCGCTCACCGGCTTCCCCCGCTCGCCGCTGGCCGAGCTGGCCGACATCGTGCTGGTCACCGCCAGCCAGGCCACCACGTTCCGGCCGGACGCGCTCTCCGCCCGGCACCCGCAGCTCGTCGTGCTCGACCTGCTCTACATCGCGGTGGCGCAGCGCACCCACGACCGCGCCCACGCGGCCTTCCGGCGTACCGCCCAGGCCGTCGACGGGCACAAGGCCGCGAAGGGGGCCCTCTCATGATCAGTGCCCAGAGGTACGCCGACGCGGTCCGCCCGGTGCTCGACCGGCTGGTGGACAGCCAGGCCGTGGCGGTGGACCGGGCAGCCGACCTGATCGCCTCCGGGCTGCGCGCCGGCGGCGTCCTCCAGGCGTTCGGCGCCGGCCACTCGGAGGCGTTCGCCGCCGAACTGGTCGCCCGGGCCGGCGGCCTGGTCCCCGCCAACCGGCTCTCCCTGCACGACCTCGTGCTGCACGGCGACGCGCACCGCGACGTGCTCTCCGACCCGAAGCTGGAACGCGACCCGGCCGTGGCGCACCAGCTCTACGCCCTGGCGGCGCCGCAGCCGGGGGACGTGTTCGTGGTCGCCTCGCAGTCCGGCATCAACGGCTCGGTGGTCGAGCTGGCGACGCTCGTCAAGCGCGGCGGCCACCCGTTGATCGCTGTCACCTCGGTCGAGCACACCGCCCGGGTAGCTCCTCGGCACCCCTCCGGGCACCGGCTCGCCGACCTCGCCGACGTCGTGCTGGACAACGGCGCGCCGTACGGCGACGCACTGCTGCCGCTCGAGGGCGGCGGCGCGGTCTGTGCGGTCTCCTCGGTCACCGCGGCGCTGCTGGCGCAGCTGCTGACCGCGGAGGTCGTACGACGGTTCCACCAGGCCGGAGAGGTACCCCCTGTCTACCTCTCCGCCAACGTCCCCGGTGGGGACGAGCACAACCTCGCCCTCGAGTCGCGGTACGCCGGGCGCCTCCGGCGGACCGCCTGACCCGACCCACAAGGAGAGACAAGATGTCGGTTTCCCCCGAGAAGTTCGGCGACGTCAGCCGTCGGACCCTGCTGCGGCGCGCCGCGGCGGCCGGTCTGCTGGCCGTACCGGCGGCGGGTCTGCTGAGCGCGTGCGCCGGCAGCGAGCCGAGCAAGTCCGACGGCGGCGGCGCGGCCAAGAGCAAGGACAACCCGTTCGGCGTCAAGGACGGCAGCGCGGTCAAGGTGGTCGTCTTCAACGGTGGCCTGGGCGACCAGTGGGCCAAGGAAGACAAGGTCATCTTCAACGCCAAGCACCCGAACATCACGGTCAACATGTCTTCCACCCAGAAGATCAAGACCGAAGAGCAGCCCAAGATGGCGACGCAGCCGAGCGACCTCGTGATGAACTCGGGCGCCGACATGATGGACCGCAGCACGCTGATCAACGAAGGCGCGATCGAGCCGCTGGACGACCTGCTCACCGCGCCGGCCTGGGACAGCGAGGGGACTGTCGCCGACAGCCTGCTGCCGGGCACGGTCGCCGACGGTACGCAGAACGGCAAGTTCTACGTCGTCAACGTGGCGTACACGGTGTGGGGCAACTGGTACAACGCCGCCCTGTTCAAGAAGGAAGGCTGGACGGCGCCGACCACCTGGGACGAGTTCTTCGCGCTCGCGCCGAAGATCAGGGCCAAGGGCATGGCGCCGTACGTGCACGACGCGGTGCACGGCTACTACCCGCGCTGGGCGCTGTTCGCCAGCATCTGGAAGGCCGTCGGCAAGCAGGCAGTCGTCGACATCGACAACCTGAAGGACGGCGCCTGGAAGGCCGACGGCATCGTCGCGGCGCTGGAGCCGTGGGAGAAGCTGGTCAAGGACAAGCTGCTGCTGCCGGGCAAGCTCGACCACACCCAGTCGCAGCAGGCGTTCCTGGACGGCAAGGCGGCCTTCATCCAGGTCGGCACCTGGCTGAAGAACGAGATGGCCGCGACCATCCCGCCGGGCTTCGAGATGACCATCTCCGACTACTGGAGCAAGAGCGGGGACAAGGCCGCCAAGGACGTCTTCGCCTCCTCCGGCGAGGGCTTCGTGGTGCCGAGCAAGGCGCCGAACAAGGAGGCCGCGAAGGAGTTCCTGCGGGCCATCCTCTCCAAGGCCGGCTCGGCGAAGTTCGCCGAGCTGACCAAGTCGCTGGCCTCCACCAAGGGCTCCGGCGACAACGTCCAGGACACCGCGCTGGCCTCGGCGAACTCGCTGATGAAGAACGGCAGCTCGGACCTGATCTCGGTGAAGTTCCCGGACTTCTACGCCGACCTGGACAAGGAGAGCCAGAACCTCTCCGAGGAGCTGATGGCCGGCCGCCTGACCGCGCAGCAGTTCGTCGACAAGATGCAGGCGGCCGCCGACAAGGTCGCCAAGGACTCGTCGATCAAGAAGCAGACCCGCACCGCCTGATCACCGCGAGGAAGTGAGTCCAATGCGGCACGGAGTCGCGCGTTTCGTCACGGGCTTCCTGGCCCTGCCCGTCGCGCTGTACCTGTTCTACGTGGTGTGGCCGTTCGCCCAGGCGGCGGGATACTCGCTGACCGACTGGGGCGGGTACTCCGATTCCCAGCGCTTCGTCGGGCTGGACAACTACGTCCGGCTGTTCTCCGACGAGCTGATCCGGAAGGCGTTCTGGCACAACGTGTTCTTCCTGGTCACCGTGCCGCTGTTCACGATCGCGCTGGCCCTGTTCCTCGCGTTCCTGCTCAACGTGGGCGGACGCGAGGACAGGGCCGGCATCCGCGGAGTCTTCGGCTCCGGGATCTACAAGGTCATCTTCTTCTTCCCGCAGGTGCTGTCACTGGTGGTCATCGCCGTCATGTGGCAGCAGATCTACCGCACCGACGGGCAGGGCCTGATCAACGGCCTGCTCATCAAGATCGGGCTGGTCGACGCGGACAACCCGATCGCCTTCACCGCCGACCCGGAGCCGTTCCTCGGCGTGCCGGCGGTGCTCTGGTGGCTGCTGTTCATCGCGGTGTGGAGCGGCGCCGGCTTCTACATGGTGCTGTTCTCCGCCGCGATGCAGTCGATCCCGAAGGACATCTACGAGGCCGCGATCCTCGACGGCGCGGGCCGGTTCCACACGTTCTTCCGGGTGACGCTGCCGCTGCTGCGGGACAGCATCTCGGTCGCCTGGGTCTATCTGGGCTTCATCGCGCTGGACATGTACGCGCTGGTGTTCGTCATGACGCCGAGCCAGGGCGGGCCGAACCACGCCAGCGAGATCTTCGCCTCGGTGATCCAGTTCAACGCCTTCCAGAAGGGCCAGTTCGGTTACGCCTGCGCCATCGCCGTCGCGCTGGCCATCTTCACCATCCTGCTGGCCGCGCTCCAGCTGAGGATCACCCGCCGTGAGCGGATCGAGTACTGAGGAGGTCTGGACGATGAGCACTGTGACCCACACCTCCGGCCCGGCCCGGTCCGACACGGCACCGCCGGACCGGCCGCCCGCGGACCGGCGGAACGTCGGCAACGGCTTCGGCGGCCGGATCTTCAACGGCTTCTCACACCTGTTCCTCGCGGTCTGGGCGATCATGGTGGTCTACCCGCTGCTGTGGGTGGTGATGTCGGCGCTCAAGACCGACTCCGAGGTGATCCGCGAGCCGCTGTCGCTGATCCCCGACGCCCTGCAGTGGGACAACTTCGCCCGCGCCTGGACCGCCGGGATCGACAGCTTCTTCCTGAACACGCTGCTCGTGCTCGTGTTCAGCGTGACGCTGACGATGCTGCTGGGCTCGATGGCCGCGTACGCCCTGGCGCGCTACGAGTTCCGCGGCAACCGGCTGATCTACTGGATGTTCCTGTCCGGGCTGACGCTGCCGATCTACCTGGCCGCGGTGCCGCTGTTCAAGGGCGTCTACAACACCGGGGTGAGCCTCCCGCTGCTCGGCCCGAACAAGCACCTCATGCTGATCCTGGTCTACGTGGCCTGGTCACTGTCGTTCACGATCTTCTTCATGCACTCGTTCTTCCGGACGCTGCCCGACTCGATCGCCGAGGCGGCCCAGGTCGACGGGGCCTCGCACACCCGCACGTTCTTCAGCGTGATGCTGCCGATGGCCAAGCCCGGCCTGATCAGCATCGGCATCTTCAACGTGCTCGGCCAGTGGAACCAGTGGTACCTGCCGACGCTGCTCATGCAGTCGGTGTCCGGCGAGCCGAAGAACCAGGTGATCGCCCAAGGGCTGATCGAGCTGTCGGTCAACCAGGGCTACAAGTCCGACTGGTCCGGCCTCTTCGCCGGGGTGACCATGGCGATGCTGCCGGTGCTGATCGTGTACATCGTCTTCCAGCGCCAGGTGCAGTCCGGCCTGACCGCCGGCGTCGGCAAGTAACCCTCCGGGGTGCAAGGAAGGGCCCCTTGTTAACGCCGCGTTAACAAGGGGCCCTTCCTCTACCGCAGGCGTTAAGAGGGGGCCCTTCCTTGCACCCCGGAGCGTGTCAGGGGGAGGGGGCAGAATGCGTCCGTGCTGGTGGCGGTGGTGGCGGACGAGCGGGGCGGCGGCGTGCTGCAACCGCTGCACGCCGACGGCACCCCGTCCGGCCCGGCCGAGGAGGTCACCGACCTGGCCGCCGCCGTGGCCGCCCGCGAGGCCGCCGGGCACCCCCGCTGGATCTGGGCCGCCTGGACGGGCGTCTACCCGGCGCTGCTGCGCGCCGGGGTGCGCCTGGACCGCTGCCACGACGTCGAGCTGACCGAGGCGCTGCTGCTCGGGCACGCGGGCCGGTGGGGTGAGCCGCGCGCGCTGCCGGCCGCCTGGGCCCGGGTCACCGGCGCGCCGGTCCCGCCGGACCCGGCGCCCCGTCCGCCGGAGCCGCCGGGCCACGCCCAGGCCGCGCTCTTCGAGCCGCCGTCGGGCCCGCCCGGTCCGGGCATCACGGCGTTGACCCGGGTGTACGCCGACCAGCTCGCCCGGATCGCCGCGACCACCCACCCCGGCCGGTTCCGGCTGCTGGTGGCAGCCGAGTCGGCGGGCGCGCTGGTGGCGGCCGAGATGGGCGCGGCCGGCCTGCCGTGGCGCGCCGACGTGCACGACGCGATCCTGGCCGACCTGCTCGGCGAGCCGTCCCCGGTCGGCGGGCCGCCGCGCCGGCTGGCCGAGTTGCAGGCCCGGATCGCTGACGCGTTCGGCGTACGCCAGGTGCACGCCGACTCGCCCGCGGAGCTGTTGCGGGCGTTCGCCCGTGCGGGCGTGGACCTGCCGAACACGCGCGCCTGGGTGCTGCGCGGGGTGGAGCACCCGGCGGCGCCGCTGGTGCTCGAATACAAGGAGCTGTACCGGATCTGGACGGCGCACGGCTGGGCCTGGCGCGACGCCTGGGTGTCCGGCGGCCGGTTCCACCCGGAGTACGTGCCAGGCGGCGTGGTGTCCGGCCGCTGGGCGACCCGGGGCGGCGGGGCGTTGCAGATCCCGAAGGTGATCCGGCGGGCGGTGGTGGCGGACCCGGGCTGGACGTTCGTGGTCGCCGACGCGGGCCAGCTCGAACCGCGTGTGCTCGCGGCGGTGTCCGGCGACGAGCGGCTGGCTGCGGCGGGTGGTGCCGGTGACCTGTACGCCGCGCTGGCCCGGGACGCGTTCGCCGGTGACCGGGCGAAGGCCAAGGTGGCCCTGCTCGGGGCGATGTACGGGCAGACCGGCGGCGCGGCGGTGCCGGCGCTGGCGGTGCTGCGGAAGAACTATCCGACCGCGTTCGGCCACGTCGAGGCGGCGGCGCGCACCGGTGAGGCGGGCGGGCTGGTCCGATCCTGGCTGGGGCGTACCTGCCCGCCCGGGTCGGCGGGGTTCGCCGAGGGGGAGGAGCCGATGCCGGACGGTGGGGCCGATCCGCACAGCCCGTCGGCCCGGGCGGCGCGGTCGCGGGGGCGCTTCACCCGCAACTTCGTCATCCAGGCCACCGCCGCCGAGTGGGCCTCCACGCTGCTGGCGACGCTGCGCACCGAGCTGGCCGGCTCGGAGGCGGAGCTGGTCTTCTTCCAGCACGACGAGGTGATGGTGCACTGCCCGGCCGGACAGGCGGCGGCGGTCGCCGACGCGGTCACCGCCGCCGGTGCGCGGGCCACCCGGCTGCTGTTCGGCGACACCCCGGTCCGGTTCCCGCTCGACCTGTCCTCAGTGGACTGCTACGCGGACGCGGCATAGTCACGCAATTTTCCGTTTTGCCCCGCTACCCGCTCCCGGCCGCGCTCGTTGGGCCCGGTGTGCGTACGACGGGACGGACCGGGCGGCTGTGCCCGGTCCGTCCCCTGATCGAGGGGGCACCGCTGAACCGCATCGCTGCAATGATCATCGCCGCCGGTGGCGGCCGCCGCATCGGCGGACCCGAAGCGCTGCTGCACCAGGGCGAGAAGCCGCTGGTCAGCCAGATGATCGACACGATGGCCGAGGCGGGCTGCGCACAGGTCGTGGTCGTCCTGGGCGCGGCGGCCGAGCAGGTGCGGCAGACCACCGACCTGACCGGCGCCACTGTGGTGGTCAACCGCGCGTGGGGCACCGGGGTGGGCTCCTCGATCCGGGCCGGGCTCGCCGCGCTCACCGACGACGACATCGAGGCCGTCGTCGTGGTGCCGGTGGACATGCCCGGGCTCACCGCGGCGGCGGTCCGCCGGGTCGCCGCGCTGCCGTACCCGGACGTGCTGGTCTGCGCCACCTACGACGGGCTGCGCGGCTACCCGATGCTGTTCGGCCGCCGGCACTGGTCCGGCATCGCCACGCTGGCCAGCGCCGACGTCGGGGCGCGGCCGTACCTACTGGCGCACAAGGACCAGATCGTCGACATCGCGTGCGACTCGGTGGCCGACGGCAGCCGGATCGACAGCCCGGAGCTGATGGCGCTCTACGGCCTGTCCATCCCCGAACAGCGCGTCGGCGCCTGACCCGCGCCCCGCTGTCGGACCCGGATGCCACGATGCCGTCATGGCCTACGACGAGGACTTGGCGAACCGGGTACGGGAAGCCCTCGGGCACGAGCCCGGCATCACCGAGCGGCGCATGTTCGGCGGCCTGGCGATGATGCTGTGCGGCAACATGGCGGTGGTGGTGCGCGGCGCGGGCGGCCTGATGGTCCGGGTCGACCCGGCCGAGGCCGAGCGTGCCCTGGCCGAGCCCGGCGCCGACGCGACTGTCATGCGGGGCCGGGAGATGCGCGGCTGGGTCACCGTGCCGCCGGATGCCTGCGAGCGCGACGCCGACCTGGCCCGCTGGGTCGACCGGGGCGTCCGCTTCGCGCGCACCCTGCCCGCGAAGTAGCCCGCCGGATATCCGGGTGCGCGACCGGACCGGTCCGGCCTACGCTGCGGCCAGTCGGCAGCGGGCGATCGGAGACGGGCGGATGGCGGTTCACCTCTACGCGGTCAGCCTCGACGCGGGCGACCCGCTGCGGCTCGCGCGGTTCTGGTCCGGAGTGCTCGGCCGGGAGATCCTCGACGACCCGCGTGAGGGCGTGGCGCTGGGCGGCGACGCCCACAGCGACTTCCGCATCCGGTTCCTGCCCGGTGATGCGCCGAAGACGGTGCAGAACCGGATCCACTTCGACCTGACCAGCGCGTCACCGCAGGCCCAGCGGGACACCGTCGGCCGGGCGCTGACGCTGGGCGGGCGGCACATCGACATCGGCCAGGGGCCGGACGACGACCAGGTGGTGCTCGCCGACCCGGAGGGCAACGAGTTCTGCGTCATCGAGGCGGGCAACACCTTCCTCGCCGGCTGCGGCCCGGTCGGCGCTGTCAACTGCGACGGCACCCGGGCGGCAGGCCTGTTCTGGAGCGAGGCTCTGGGCTGGCCGCTGGTCTGGGACCAGGACGAGGAGACAGCGATCCAGTCGCCGCGCGGGGGCGCGAAGGTCACCTGGAGCGGCCCGCCGCTGATGGACGCCGGCGGGCGGGACCGCGTACACCTGGATCTGGTCGCGGACGGCGACCGGGACGCGGAGGTCGACCGGCTGCTGGCGCTCGGCGCGACCCGGGCCGGTACGGGCCGGCACACCGCCGGCGACGTGGTGCTGGCCGACCCGGACGGCACCGAGTTCTGCCTGCTGACGGCCCGGTGACGCGGGTGCGGCCCCGGGGACCGCACCCGCGTCGTCCGGTCAGCGCAGCCGGAGGCTCGGCTCCAGCGTGACCTCGAACAGCCGGTCCCACGGCAGCTCGACCCGCACCGCGGTGACCCGGTCCAGCGTTGCGGTGAACGTCTTGCGTCCGCGTACCCCGAGCACCAGCTCGTGCCCGGCGAAGTGGTCGGCGAAGTACCGCTCGGTCAGCGGTACCAGCCGGTCGCGCACCCAGCCGTCGAAGTAGCGCTTCTGCTCGGCGGTCAGCGCCAGCGGATCCCAGCCCTGCGCACGGGCGTGCGCGTACGCCTCGACCTGCACCACGTTCTTCCAGGGGTCGTCCTTGACGAACCGGTAGAGCAGGTACTCGGCGTGCGCCTGGGCCGGCCCGCGTAGCTCCGGCACGCCGAAGCCGCTGCCGGACGACCGCAGGTACGCCCACCGCGCGGTGCCGTGCGCGAGCGCCAGCCCGAGCGCGTTGCCGCCGGTGTTCCACCCCGAGTACGACAGCAGCGCCGGCAGGTCCAGGCGGGCCTCCATCCGGGACACCAGGTCGTGGTCGCCCTTGTTGACGATCAGCGGGTCCACCACGATCACCGGGGTGCCGGCGGCCAGCAGCTCACCGATGCGGCCGACGAACGCGTCCAGGTCGGCGGCCCGCTGCCCGGCCGCCGCCGAGGGGGTGTTCACCGCGAGGACGATGTCCGCGTCGCCGGTCACCACCCGGCCGCCCACCGAGGTGACGTGCCGGCGGATGTTCTCCGCGAACGGGATGCCCTCCAGCGCGGCGGTCCAGCCCTCGCCGGACACCCCGGCGTACTCCACCCGGTAGGTGGGTGCGGCACCGGCGGCGACGACCCGCGCGACGAGCAGCGCGTTGACCTCGTCGGCGCCGGGGAAGATCTCCACCCGGTCGCCGACGCCGAGCCGCGCCACCAGCGCCTCCAGCTCGACCCGCTCGGCGCGGGCCAGGCCGACCGGCGCGGTGTCGTCCTCGGAGAGCACCAGGTGGCTGATCGTCCCGTCCGCGACCCACTCCACCATCAGCCGGTTGACCTGGTGGTTGCGTGCCCGCGCGGCCAGGTAGTCCTCGACCACGGCGTCCGGGATGCGCGCCCGCACGGCGTCGAGCTGGCCGCGCAGCGACTCCTGGCCCAGGTTGACCACCTGGTCGTACAGCTTGGCCCACTGGACCAGCAGGTCACGGTAGTTGTCCAGGTCGGTGCCGGTGCTGGTGATCGCGAGCCGCTGGATCGTGTCGTGCACCTCGATCACCGCGTCGGACCAGCGTGCGCGCAGCCGCCGGATCGCCTCCAGGTTGCGCAACGCGTCGGCCAGGGCCGGTGCGGCGGTACGCGAGGCGATCAGGCCCCCGTACGCCAGCATGCTCACCGAGATCACGTATCCGTCGACGCGGGCGGTGCCGTCGAGCCAGCGGGCGATGCCGGCGCCGTCACCGGGGGTGAAGAAACGGCCCAGCAGGTTCCGCGGCGGCAGCAGCACCTCGGCGTCGGCGCTCGCACCGGTCATCTCGGCGCAGTACGTGTTCACCGGCCGGTCGTCCAGCGGCACCAGCGCCACGCTCGGTCGCCGGCCGGCGGGCCGGGCGAAGGCGGGGCCGCCGAGGGCGACGGTGGCCAGGCCGGCCGCGCCGGTGGCCGCAAGAAGGGTTCTTCTCTTCATCGATGCTCCCTTTTCTCCGGCGCGCTCGCCGCCCGGGGGGTGGCCGGAACCAGCCGGCGGGTGATCCACAGCGGTGAGGTGACGGCGTTGCCCATCACCACCGCGTGGGCGCCCGCCTCGAAGGCCCGGCTGATCTGGTCCGTGGTCCGGTAGCGCCCTTCGGCGATCACCGGTACGGGCAGCAGCGCGGCGAGTCGCGCCACGAGCCCGAGGTCGGGCCCGTCGATCGGTGGGCCGGCCGGCGTGTAGCCGGACAGCGTGGTGGCGACCGCGTCCGCGCCGGCCTCGACGGCGGCTACGCCCTCGGCCACCGTGGCGACGTCGGCCAGGACCAGCGCGCCGGTCTGCTCGTGCACCGCGCGGACGGTGTCGGCGAAGGTCCGGCCGTCGGGCCGGGGACGGTCGGTGGCGTCCACCGCCACGACGTGCGATCCGGCCCGCGCCGCCTCCAGGGCGTGCCCGGCGGTCGGGGTGATGAACACGCCCTGCGTGCCGTGCTTGTACAACCCGATCACCGGCACGTCGACGGCGGCGCGTACCGCCCGCACGTCGTCGGGGCCGTTGACCCGGACCGCCACCGCGCCGCCGCGGACCACGGCGGCGGCCACGCGGGCCTGGACGTACGGGTCGCGCATCGGGTCGTCCGGGTCGTCGGGCAGGGGCTGGCAGGACACGACCAGACCGCCTGCGAGTTCGTCCAGGACACTCACGTGCTTGTTCCTCCGTCGTGGTGGATCGGTGCGGTGGCGAGCCGGGCGGCGCCGACCACCACCGCGTCGGCGCCCAGCGCCGCGGGAAGCAGCGGCACGTGCGCCCAGCCGCCGGGTAGCTCCGCCCGGTAGGCGGCCGTCGCGGCGGGAAGCACTGTGGCGGCGGCGCCGCCGGCCACCACCACCGCGTCCGGGTCGAGCAGGGCGACCAGCCCGGCCAGGGCCGCGCCGAGCGCGGCGCCGGCCCGGTCGACGACCTGACGGGCGGTCGCGTCACCGGCCGCCGCGCGCCGCGCCACCTCCCGGCCGGTGACCGGGTCACCGCCGGTGAGCGCGTACGCGGCGGCCAGGCCGGTGCCGGAGGCGATCGCCTCCAGGTGCCCGTACCGGCCGCAGCCGCAGCGCAGCCGGTGCACGCCCGGGACCGGCAGGTGCCCGAGCTGGCCGGCCGCGCCCCGGGCGCCGCCCTCGACCCGCCCGTCGTTGACGATCGCGCCGCCCAGCCCGGTGCCGACGGCGGCCAGCAGCACGTGCCCCCGGCCCCGGCCGGCGCCGGCCCAGCACTCGCCGAGCGCCGCCGCGGCGACGTCGTTGGTGACGCGCACCGGCCGGCCCAGCCGCGCGGCCAGCTCGTCGGCGACCGGGGTGCCGGCCCATCCGGGCAGGCTGTCGGTGGCGTACCGGATGGCGCCGGTCGCCGGGTCGACGGTGCCCGCGGTGCCCACCCCGACCGGCCCGGGGCCGGCGGTAGCGAGCAGGTCCGCGGCCAGGCCGGCGGCGGCGTCGAGCACCGCGGCCGGGCCGCCGCGCGCGGGGGTGGGCACCTCGCGGCGGCCGAGCACCCGCGCGTCCGGACCGACCAGGGCGGCGGCGGTCTTGGTGCCGCCGATGTCGATCCCGACGACCGGATCGGTCATCCCTTCAGACCGGTGTGCGCGAGGCCCTCGACGAACTGCTTCTGCGCGATGACGAACACCGCCAGCACCGGCAGCGCGGTCATCGACGCCGCCGCGAGCTGGACGTCCCACATCGGACCGCCGTACGCGTCGACGAACTGGGTGAGCGCCTGCGGCAGGGTGAACTTGTCCGGCGAGGAGAGGAACACGATCGGTTCCAGATACAGGTTCCAGCTGTGCAGGAACGTGAAGATGGCCACCGCGCCGAGCGCGGGCCGGGACAGCGGCAGCGCGATCTTCCAGAACGTGGCGAAGCGTCCCAGCCCGTCGACCCGCGCCGCCTCCTCCAGCTCACCGGGGAGGCTGATGAAGAACTGCCGCATGATGAACGTCGCCAGCACGCTCGGCGCGCCGAAGATCGGCACCAGGATCAGCGGCCAGTGGGTGTCGATCAGGTCGAGCTTGAAGAACATCTGGAACAGCGGCACGATCGTCACCTCGCTCGGGATGAGCAGGCCCGCGAGGACGACCAGGAACAGCACGTTCTGCCCCCGGAACCGGATCCGCGCGAACGCGTATCCGGCCAGCGACGCCACGGCCAGCGTGCCGACGGTGACCAGCAGCGCGATGTAGAGGCTGTTCAGGTACTGCTGCCCGAACGGTTGCAGCTCGAACACCCGCCGGTACGCGTCCAGCCGCGGATCGGTCGGCAGCAGCTGCGGCGGGAAGGAGAAGATGTCCGCCACCGGCTTCAGCGACGAGGTGACCATCCACCAGGTGGGGAACACGAACGGGACGGCCAGGACCATCAGCACCCCGTAGAGCACCAGCTTGGTCCGCCGGGACAGGTCACGATTCATGGAAGACCCACCTCTTGCGCATCTGCCACTGCAGCACTGTCAGCGCGAGCACGATGACGAACAGCAGGATCGACAGCGTCGCGCCGTAGCCGAAGTGATGGAACTGGAAGGCCTGCTGGTAGAGGTAGTAGACGAGCACCGTGGTCGAGGTGCCGGGCCCACCCTGGGTGAGCACGGCGATCTGCGCGAAGACCTGCAGCGAGCCGACCACCGTGATGATCGACGTGAGCATGATCGTCGGGCTGATCAGCGGCACGGTGATCCGCCAGAACTGGCGCATCCGGCTCGCGCCGTCCACCTCGGCGGCCTCGTACAGATCGGCCGGCACGCCCTGGAGGGCGGCCAGGAACAGCACCATGTTCAGGCCGACGTTCTTGAACACCTGCACGACGATCACCGACAGCATCGCCGTGCCCTCGCCGCGCAGCCAGTTGGGGCCGTCGACGCCGATCGTGTCGAGCAGGCCGTTGATGCCGCCGTTGTCCTGCAACAGGAAGCCCCACACGATGGTCCAGGCGACCAGCGAGACCACCACGGGGGAGAAGAACAGGGTGCGGAACACGATGGTCCCGCGCAGCCTCTGGTTGAGCAGGACGGCCAGCAGCAACGCCAGGCCGAGGTTGAACACGACCAGGCCGACCGAGAACAGGCCGGTCGACCGCAGCACCGGGCCCAGGTTGGGGTCGTCGGCCAGCGCGGCGTAGTTGTCGGTGCCGATGTAGTCGAAGCTGCCGGCCAGCACGTTCCACTCGTGCAGGCTGTACCAGACCACGAGGACCAGCGGCAGGATCACGAAGACCACGCTGCCGAGCAGCTGCGGGGTGATGAACAGGTATCCGGTGAGCTGGTCCCGGCGGCGGGTGGTCCAGAACGGCCGGGCCCGGCCCGGGGTGGGCCCGGCTGCGGCCGGGCCCACCCTGGTGTCCGTCTGGTTCATGATCCTCGGCCCTACTTCGCCAGCAGCGGCTGGATCTTGGAGCAGACGCCGTCGAGTACGCCCTTGACGTCCGCGTCCGCCTTCCACAGCGGGTCGAGCGCGGCGCGCACCTGCTGGCTCAGCTCGGCCTGCCCGGAGTGGCTGGGCTTGACAGTGCCGTTGGTGATGCCGTCGATGACGACCTTCTGCAGCTGCTCCGGCTTGAGCTTCGGATTCGTCTTCGCGAGCGTCTCGGCGGTCAGCTGGGACTGCCGCGGCGGCGGGAAGAACTGGGCCAGCTTCGCCGAGTTGGCGGGGTTGGTGAAGAAGGCCAGGAAGTCGGCGGCCTGCTCGGCGTGCGGGCTCTTCTTCATCACGCCGATGCCGGCCTGGCCGACCACCGCGTACGGGCCCTTCGGGCCGGCCGGCAGCGGGACCAGGTCCCAGTCGAAGCCGTTCTCCTTCAGCAGGGAGGCGCGGGAGATCTGGGTGACGGTCATGGCGGCGTCACCGGCGAAGAAGTCGGCGGTCGTGCCCGGACCGGGCAGCGCCTTGCCGGTGAAGATCGCCTTGTGCAACGTGGTCATCGCCTCGACCATCTCCGGGCTGTCGAACCCGCAGCTGCGGCCGTCCTCGCTCCACGCCTGGGCGCCCCAGCCGGTCCAGAACGTGGCCAGGTTGTCCCAGCCCTTGTAGTCGAAGTCGCGGACCACGAGCCCGGCCTTGCCCGACTTCGCGGCGGTGGCGCCCGCCGCGGCGAGCGCGGTGTCCCAGTTCCACTGCCCGGCCGCGATCAGCTCGGCCGGGGTCTTCTGCCCGGCCTTCTTCAGCATGTCGTTGTTGACGAACACGCCGAACGGCGAGGTCGAGAACGGGTACGCGAAGAGCTTCCCGTCGTTGCGCCAGAGCTTCAGGGTGGCGGGGGACAGGTCGTCGTACTGGTAACCGTCGGCCTTCTTCAACGTGTCGTCGAGCGGGCTCAGCGCGCCGGAGGCGACGAAGTCCGGCGCCGAGTTCTCGAAGATCCACGCGAGGTCCGGCGCGTTGCCGCCGGCGATCTGCGTGGTAAGCGTCGTGGTGTAGTTCTCGAACGGCAGCGGGTCGAACTTGATCTCCGCGACGTCCGGGTTGTTCTTGCGGTACTCGTCGGCGATCTCGTTGAACAGCTTGAGGTGCGCCTCGTTCGCCGACCAGACGGTCATCCGCAGGCTCGCCGGACCGTCGTCCTTGGCGTCGCCGCCACCGCCGCAGGCGGTCAGGGCGAGCACACCGGTCATGGTCGCCGCGACCAGGCCGGACAGTCTTCCGTATCTCACTTTCTTCTCCTCACCGGGGGTTCAGTAGCCCGCGATCTGCGGCCAGCGGCATTCCACGCCGGCGGCCGAGATGCGGTCCGTGAATTCGGCCAGCAGGCGGGGGGTGCCGCGGACCGCGCGCGGGGACTCGCCCCGCGCAAGGCAGAAGTCGGCCAGCAGGCCGGCGACCTCACCGACGTTCCACTCGACCGGGTGCAGTCGGTAGCTGCCGTTGGTGATGTGCGTGGTACCGATGTTCTTGCCGGCCGGCAGCAGGTTCTCCATCCGCTGCGGGATGAGCGCGCCGAGCGGGATCTCGAACGGGCAGGAGCCGACGTCGATGTAGTTGTCGCCGCCGGTCGACGGGTGCAGGTCGATGCGGTACATGCCGACGCCGATCGAGTCGGGGTAGCTCACCGCGCCGTGCTCGCCGCGTACCGCCAGGGAGAGGTCCTGCTCGACCACCGTGTACTCGGCGCGGATGCGGCGCGACTCCCGGATGTAGGGCGCCTGCGCCAGCCCGTCGGGGCTGCCGGTCACGTCGCCGCGCAGCCGCAGCCCCGGGTAGCCGGTGCCGCCGTCGGCGCGGGGCGCCTCGGTCTGCAGCCAGTACAGGACGGAGTACGACAGCTCGCGCGCCTGGGACAGGTGCCAGGACGCGTTCGGCACGTCGATGACCGGGCCCTCGAAGTAGTCGATCATCGGCCAGTTGACGAGCGTGATGTCGCTGCCGTACGCGCCGTCGACGAAGTTGCGCCGTGCCGCGATGCGCCGGAACGTCCACAGGTTGCCGTCGCCCGGGTTGAGCCGCTGGTCGGCGTTGACGCCCAGCGGGTCGTCGTCCGGGTTCGGCGTGAAGCTGCGCTCCACGATCTCCAGCGTGCGCGGGTGCGGCGACCGCCAGGACAGCAGCCGGTCGCCCCAGAAGTCCGGCTTGTAGTCGCGCCAGAAGTCGTAACCGGCGGGCCGGTCGATGGTGTGGTCGCCGTCGACGTGGTCCAGCGCGAAGCAGACGGACACCGCCTGCATGTTCAGCGGCTGCGCCTCGGCGGGCGCGCTCGGCTCACCGGTCTGCGCCTGCGACTCGAACCCGGTCACGTACTCGGTGCCGGTCAGCGGCAGCAGCTCACCGGTCTCGGTGGCGTCCAGGACGTACGGCGCCTCCACCTCGATCCGCTCGTCGCGGTCCCGGTGGACGAGCGTGACGCCGGTGACCCGGTCGCCGTCGGTCTCGGCCGCGACCGGCCGGTACGGCTGCAGCACCGTCAGCCGCCCGGACCCGCGGTACGGCGCGAGCATCTGCTCCAGGACGGCGACCGCCACCCGGGGCTCGTGGCAGAGCCGGCTCACCCAGCCGGCGCCCGGGTTCAGGTCGGTCCACGCCCGGGACCGCTCGGTCAGCGGGTAGTGGCGGCGGTAGTAGTCGCGGATGCCGTGGCGCAACTCCCGGTAGCTCGCGGTGGCGCCGAACTGCTCGATCCAGGAGTGCTCGTCCGGCGGGACCGCCTGGCTGGTGAGCTGCCCGCCGAGCCAGTCGAACTCCTCGGTCAGGATGACGGACCGGCCGGCACGGGCCGCGGCCAGCGCCGCGGCGACACCGCCCAGTCCGCCCCCGACGACGAGGACGTCCGCACGCATTAGTACCACTTGCTTCCTTCCAGTTGCGCGGCCGGGCGTGTCAGCGCCGGTCGGCCGCCGATCCAGGGACGCCGAGGGTGTCGCCCTCGACGAGTTCGCAGGGCAGGAGCCGTTGCTGGAGGCCGCCGGCGCTGCCGTCGATGACGCCGGTCAGCACCTCGACGGCCTGGCGGCCCATCTCCTCGCGCGGGATGCGGAACCCGGTGAACGTGATGTCGGTGGGCACCGGGACGGTCGGGTCGCCGAGCGTCACGACGGACAGGTCACCGGGCACCGTCAGCCCCTTGCGGCGGGCGGCCGCCTCCAGCGCCACGGCGGTGGCGAAGTCCTCCACGAAGGCGACGGTGCTGCCGTCGGCCCGCAGGCCGTCGACTGTGGCATCGGCGGTCTCCGCGGTCGCGGTGATCTGGCGGGCGCTGTCCGCGCCGGTCGCGCCGGCGTGGAAACCGCTGCGCCGGTCGTGCGACGACTCGGCCGAGGTGCCCATGCCCACGTACGTCAGGCGCCGGTGTCCCAGCTCCACCGCCCGCTCGGCCAGCCGGTGGACGGCGCTGGCGTAGTCGGCGCCGACGTAGGGCACCGGGCCGCCGGCGTCGTCGCGGCGTCCGACGGCGACGTAGGGGAACCCGTCACGGTTGAGCCGGAGCAGCTCCGCGCCGTCGATCTCCCGGCCGAGCAGGATGCAGCCGTCGGCCAGCCGTAGCCGGTTGTCCTGGTGGAAGATGCGCCGCCGGCCGTCCACCACCGGGGCGCTGGTGAACAGCAGCAGGTCGCAGCCGACCCGTTCGGCGTACTCCTCGATGCCGAGCAGGAACGGGTGGAAGAAGTCCCGGCTGCCGCTGGGGAAGGCCGGCTCATAGGTGAAGACGCCGATGATCCGGTTGAACCCGGAGGCGAGGCGGCGGGCGGCCGGGTCGGCGGCGTATCCCGTCTCGGCGATGACCTGCAAGACCCGGTCCCGTGTCTCCGGCGCGATCCGGACGTCGGCGTCGGTGCGGTTGTTGAGCACCAGCGACACGGTCGCCTGGCTGACGCCGGCCATGCGCGCGATGTCACGCTGGGTGACACGCCTGGGGGGAGGGGTCACGTCGGTCCTTCCACTTCCGGTAATGCGTATTAGCGATCGGGTCGGGATGGAGCCTCTCTGCTCTCCCGGCGTCCTGTCAAGGGGTGGCCGGAAGATTTCCGTTCGATGAACTCCCTGATGTAATGCGGATTAGCAACCGCGCCCGCCGCCGTCCGGCGGTTGTTCGGGCGGGAATCTTGACAAGGGCCGACCGGGCGCGCGACAGTAGGCAGACCTCGGCGCTAATGCGCATTAGCGTGTCGTCGATCGTCCGCACGGACGATCGACGACGCCTGCTTCCCTACCCAGCGTGATGCCGGGTGCGGCCTCTACCCGCCGCCACCCCGGGCGCTACCGTGCCCACAGGACGGTCGTGGCGCCGTCCGCACGGGGGAGGGGACAACGTGGGCACCACTGTCGCTCGTCATCTCGCCGGAGCAGTCGCGGCGTGGCTCGTCGTCGTCGCGGAGGCGGTCGCCGGCTACCTCGGCCTGCTGGCGTACGCGCTGGTCACCGGCGCCGACCCGGGCGGCCCGCTGGCCGGGCCGCTGCTGGTGCTGATCGCGGCGCTGCTCGGTGTGGCGGCGCTGCCGCTGCTGTTCGCGCCGGCCGTCGCGCTCGGTGCGGCGGCGGGACGGCGGCGTGCCGGTCCGGCGCTCGCGTACGCCGGGCTCGTCGCGGTCGGGCTGGCCGCCGGGTACGCCGCCGCGACGGCGGTCGCCACGGACGTGCCCGGCGCCCGGGTGCCGCTGGTGGCCGGGATCGCGGCGCTGCTGGCCCTCCCGCCGACGGCGGCCTACGCGCTCACCGCCCGCGGCGTGGGCTGGACCGCCCGGCTGATCCGGGCCCGGGCGGCCACCACCCGCCCGGTACGCGCCGAGGCGCGCTGACCTACACCTGGATGTCGAAGCGCTGCAGCACCGACGGGGCGACCAGCCCCACCGCGGCCAGGACGGACAGGATCGTCATCGCGGTGCGCAGCACCACGGTCTCGGCCTTGCTGCCGGTCCGCAGAGCGATCTTGTTGGGCAGGCCGATCATCGTCCACATCCGGCGTTTGATCGGGATGGGCCACAGGATCGGCACCCCCGCCCGGGTGATCATGTCGCCGAGGATGTGCACGAAACAGCCCACCCCGACCGCGAGCCCGATCATCGGATAGCCCCGGTCCCCGGGCAGGTTGGCGAACGTGAACCAGGCCGCGGCGGCGGACACCAGCGTGACCACCACCCAGCCGGCACGCTCGGCCCACTCGTCGAACAGCCCGCGCAGCGCCAGGCCGATCATGAAGAAGAGGATGCCGACCACCGCCCACTTGCCGTAGTGGGCGCACAGCGCGGTGGTGCCCCAGCCGACGAGCACGGTGAACGGGATGGTGTGGGTCAGCGTGCGGTGCCCGTTGTTGCGGCGCGGGTCCTTGCTGAGCTTGGTGGCGTAGTAGACGCCGAGCGAGATCTTCTCCATCACCTCGGCGACGAAGAGGCTGACCACGCCGAAGGTGCGGGCCACGGTGGCGCCACCCTGGTTGCGGGTGACCTTCCCGGACAGGTCCAGGTCGGGGAAGAGCGCCCCGCCGGCGCAGACCGCGGTGCCCACCGCCAGGGCCAGCGGTGTCTGGTGGTAGTCCGCGAACTGGGCCATGGCCCAGGAGCCGGTCAGCCACACCGCCGCGCCCGAGAGCGCGTGGGACGGTCCCATCATCTCGGCTCGCCCTTCCCGAAGGTCTTGATCCACAAAAACTACGCCACTGTAGTCAGCCCGTGCGACAGCGGAGCATCAGCCGGACGGTCCACTGGGGAAGTGGTGTCCGCCGCGCCGCATCAGCCCGCGGTACGGGTGGGCCGGACCGTGCCGAGGCTCGCGCGGATGACGGCGAACTGCTTGGAGGCGGCGGACCAGTCGGCGTCGGAGGTGGTCCAGCCGAGCGTCCAGCCGGCCCGCTCGCCGGGCAGGACGCGCAACGCACGCATCCGTTCCCCGTACGGCGCGGTCCAGCGGCACTCCCACGCCGCGCCCGGGCCGTCGGACTCCAGCCGGACCTTCTGGTAGTGCGGCAGCCGGCCGGCCGAGGTCAGGTCCCGCTCGGACGACTTCAGCCGGCCCACCGGATCACCTCCCGGGTACGGCTCGACGCCCAGGATGCGCCGCGTCCCCGGATCCTGGAAGCAGGTGGTGTCACCGGAGCGCAGTTGCAGCCAGCCGGCGGGCAGGGCGATCCGGAAGCCGCCGGTGTCGGCGGGCCAGACCCAGCCGGCCGGAACGGTCACCGGCGGGTCGTCAGGTGGCGGTCCCTTGCGGACCGGCGTGCCGGCCACGTCGGGGCGGACGCAGGGGAACGGCGGAGGCGGCACGCCCGGCCCGGGCGGACGGTCCCAGGGGCGGGCGACGGCCTCGGTGGAGCTGCCCGCCTGCGGCGCGTCGTCGCGGCCACCGGTGATCGCCAGCGCGGTGCCCACCCCGGTCGCCACCGCCAGCAGCACGGCGCCCAGCATGAGTCCCCAGCGGTGCAGCGGGTTCCCGTCGTCGGAGGTGAGCGGTGGATCGGCGGGGCGGGGGACGCCGGCGGGCCGGGGCGGGGCCGGGTGTACCGCGCCGCTGTCGACGGGCCCGCTGTGGGCGACCGGTGGAGGCTTGGCGACCGGCGCGGCGCCGGGGCCGACGATGTGCACCGGGCTGAGGGCGTCGGCGCGGGGCGCCGACTCGGGGCCGCCCGGGCTGCCCGGGTCGACGAAGCTGGTGAGGACTGTGGGGCCGAGGCTGATCGGGGCCGGGCGGGCGGATCCGCCCCGGGACGGCTCGGCGGTCGCGGCCGGCTCCGGCTCGGCCGCGTGGCCGCGTTCCGGTTCACCGGGCCGGGCGCTGGTCGGTGGTGCCGCCCGGCCCACAGCGGCCGCGCGGCCGATCGCGCCCGAACCGCCGTCCCCGGCCGGTCCACCGGCGGCGGGCGGGCCGCCGACCGTCCTCGGGCCTCCGGCCGCCTGCGGACCGGTGCCCGGGCCGACCGTCCTCGGGCCTCCGGCCGCCTGCGGACCGGTGCCCGGGCCGACCGCGCCCGCGCCGCCGCCCGCGCCTCCGACGGCTCCCGAGCCGCCGACCGCGCCCGAGCCGCCGCCCGCGTCCCCACGGAGGTTCCCCTCCGCGCGGCCGATCGGCGACGAGGAACCGCCGGCGTCCGTGTGCCCGAGCGCGCCCGAGCGGCCGGCCGGGGACGCCGGAGCGCCGGTGTCCGCGCGGGCGGCCGGACCGGCGGCGTCGGCCGCCTCGCCGCTCGGTGGCGCGCGGTCGCCCTCGGCGGGCGGGGCCCACTCGCTGCGCTTCGCCGCCCGGCTCCACGCGCGGGCGGCGGCGGCCGGTGGCATCAGGTCCGGGTAGATGCCGCCCGGGGCCACCGGGTTCCCCGGTGTTCCCGGCTCGTCACCCGCCGCGTCGGCCTCGCGTCCGCCGGCGGGCCGCTCGGCCGGCGGGGCGGTGGCGCGGCTCCCCGATCCGGCGGCCTCCGCGTCGGCCTCCGACACCGCGGCGACGCCGAGCAGGCGGGCCGTCTCGCGGTGCCCCAGCCGGGTACGCGGATCGCGCCGCAGCAGCCCGGTCAGCACCGGCGTCAGCGGGCCGGCGTGCGGGGCCGGGTCGGGCGGCCGGGTGGCGAGCGCGGCGAGCGTGGCCATCGCGGTGCTGCGGGCGTACGGGGAGCGGCCCTCCACCGCGGCGTGCAGCGTGGCGCCGAGCGACCACATGTCCGCCTCGACGCTCGACACGCCCTCGGCGGCCCGCTCCGGAGCCACGTACTGGGGGGAGCCGAGGACCAGGCCGGGCCGGGTCATCGCGCCGTCGCCGCCCTGGAACACGGCCAGCCCGAAGTCGGTGAGCAGCACCCGCCCGTCCCGGGCCAGGAGCACGTTCGCGGGCTTCACGTCCCGGTGCAGCACCCCGGCGTCGTGCGCGGCGCGCAGCGCGGCGAGCACCGACAGGCCGATCTCGGCGGCCCGGCCGGGCGGCAGCGGCCCGTCGGTCTCGATGATCTCCTGAAGCGAGCGCGACGGGACGTACTCCATGATCAGCCAGGGCTCGCCCTGGACCCGGACCACGTCGTAGACCCGCACCACGTTGGGGTGGTTGAGCCGCGCGGCCGTACGTGCCTCGCGCAGCGTACGGGCGCGCAGCTCGTCCTGCTCGTTCTCGGCGAGCCAGTTCGGCGGCACGACCTGCTTCACCGCGACCTCGCGCTGCAGCTCCTCGTCGCGCGCCCGCCAGACCTGGCCCATCCCGCCGCGGCCGACCAGTTCGAGCAGGCGGTACCGCCCCGCGATCACTACCTCCCGCACCGCACTCCTCACCGCTGGTCAGTGGTCCACAATAGCCAACGGATCGGACGGTACCTATCGCATGTCAGCGCTAACTTGCCGCGCCGGCGAGCAGGTTCCCCTCCGGGACGGCGATCGGCGACCGGTCGCCGGCCAGCAGGGCGGTGGCCCGGCGGGCCTGGAACGCGTCGTGGTCGCGGCGGGCGGTGGCGTAGGCGGCGGCGGTCCGGGCGGCGATCGCCGACCAGGTGTAGCGCCGGCTGACCATGGTGCGCGCCTCACGCGCCACCCGCCGGGCGAACACCTCGTCGCCGAGCAGCCGGTCGACGGCGCCGGCCAGCGCGTCCGGGTCGCCGTGCGGGAACGTCACACCTGTCACCCCGGGCTCGACGATCTCGGCCAGGCCGCCGGTACGCGCCACAGCGAGCGGCGCGCCGGCCGCCGCCGCCTCCAGCGCGATCATGCCGAACGGCTCGTAGAGGCTGGGGATCACCGTGGCGTCGGTGGCGGCGAGCACCGCGGGAAGCTGGGTGGCGTCCATGAAACCCGCGAACCGGACCGTGTCCCCGAGGTGCAGCCGCCGCGCCTGGTCGACCAGCTCGTCCCGGTACGGCCCGTCCCCGGCGATCACCACCCGCAGGCCGGGGTGCCGCTTCGCCAGGTGCGGCACGGCGTGCACCAGGTGCTGCACGCCCTTCTCGTAGACCAGGCGGCCGGCGTACCCGACGAGCGGCCCGCCCGCGGCGAAGCGTGCCCGGGCGGAGGCGACCGCGTGCGGCCGCGCCCGCCAGGCCCGGTCGTCGACGCCGTTGGCGACCACGTCGATGCGCCCGGCCGGTACGGCGAACAGCCGCGCCACCTGGTCGCGCATGTACCCGGAGCAGGCGATCACCCGGCCGGAGGCGTTGCTCAGCCAGTGCTCGACGCCGTGGATGGTGCGGTTCATCTCCTCCGGCAGCCAGCCCTGGTGCCGGCCCGCCTCGGTGGCGTGGATCGTGGTCACCAGCGGCACGTCCAGGTGCTCGGCCAGCGTGACGGCCGTGTGCGCGACCAGCCAGTCGTGGGCGTGGATGACGTCGTAGGTGCCGGACGAGGCGGCGCGCAGCGCGGCCCGGGTGAGCGTGTGGTTGAACGCCATCGTCCAGGCCAGCAGCGAGCCGGTGGCGAGCGGGAACCGGACCGGATCCTCGGCGGCCCGGACGACGCGCACGCCCTCGGCGTACTCCTCCAGGGGAGCGCCCTCGGCGTGGCGGGTGACGACCGTGACCTCGTGCCCGGCGGCCGCGAGCGCCACTGACAGCGCGTGGACGTGGCGGCCGAGGCCACCGACGAGCACCGGCGGGTACTCCCAGGAGAGCAGCAGCACCCGCAGGCGCCGGGCGGGCTGGATGTCGATCACTTCGGCGTCAGCTGACACGCGGCCCCCTTTGAGTTGTGGCGTCCCCACCCCGGCGGCGGCGTCGCCGCGGTGTCCGGTGGGGTCGGCACCCATCCTGCCGAGGGGTCGATAACCGGCGGCGACGCGCCGGTTGCCGGTCTGTAACGCGTTACCGGCGCATCCGCCGCGCGCGCAGCAGCTCGGCCACCGACCACGCCTGGAACGGGCAGCCGGTGGCCGCGTGCGGCGCCGCGCCGTCGGCGGTCTCGCTCACCGACCCCAGTCCGTCCTCGGCGAGGTGGCCCACCAGGCCCACCAGCAGGTCGTCGGTGGGCAGCCCGGCCCGGCGGTACGCGTCCAGCAGCGGCCCGGTCAGCCACGGCCAGACGGTGCCCTGGTGGTAGGCGGAGTCCCGCTCGGCGGGTCCGCCCCGGTGCCGGCCGGTCCAGCCGGGGGAGTCCGGGGCGAGGCTGCGTGGGCCGAGCGGGGTGAACAGCGCCTCGGTGATCCGGCGCAGCGCGGCCTCGTCCGGCTCCAGCGGCGCGTGCGGCAGCGACCAGGCGAGCAGCTGGTTGGGGCGCAGCAGGTCGTCGTCGTGGTGCGCGGCCCCGCCCAGCGGGTACGCGGGCGCCGGCGCGTCCACCACGTCGTGCAGCCAGCCGGCCGGGGCGGGGAAGCGCTCCCGGAACGCGGCGGTGGCCCGGTGGTGCAGCGCGTGCAGCGCGGCGGCGTCGCGTCCGGCCAGCTCGGTCAGCTCGGCGAGCCCGGCCAGCCCGTTGATCCACAACGCGTTCACCTCGACCGGCTTGCCGGTACGCGGGGTCACCGGCACCCCGTACACCCGGGCGTCCATCCAGGTGAGCGCCACGTCCGGCGGGCCGCCCTGCGCCAGCAGCCCGTCGGCCGGGTCCACGCCGATGCCGTACCGGGTGCCCGCGACGTGCGCCTCGACCACGCCGTGCAGCGCGGGCAGCAGCTCGTCGCCCAGGTCGGTGTCGCCGGTGACGGTGACGTGCCGGTGCACCGCGTGCAGGAACCACAGGGTCGCGTCGACGGTGTTGTACTCGACCCGGCCGGTGTCGGCGGTGTTCGCCAGCATGCCCTCGCTCAGCGTGGCCGCGTACGCCCGCAGCAGGTCGCGGCCCTCGTCGGCGCGGTTCGTGCACAGGAACAGGCCCTCGTAGGAGATCATCGTGTCCCGTGACCAGGCCCCGAACCAGGGGTAGCCGGCGACCACGTCCGGGCCGGTGGCGGTGTGTACCACGAACGCGTCGGCGGCGAGCGCGAGCGTCGCCTCGACCGCGTCGCCGGGTTTCGCCGCCGCCACCACCGCGCGGCTACGCCGGCGGGCCGCCTCGACCACGGCGGTCGCCGGTGGCGGCTCCTCGGCCAGGTCGTCCGCCCAGGCCAGCACCGACACCGTCGCGCCCGGCTCGTCGAGCGCGCCGGTGAACCGGCCCGCGTACCAGAGGTCCTCGTCCGGGTGCAGACCGCGCTCGGCCTCGGTCCGGTGGCGCACCCCGTGCCACCACTGCCCCGCAGGCGTCCAGTCCGGCCCGGCCAGGCGGTACGCGCCGTCGACCACCGCGCCGCCGGCCGCCGGTTCCAGCCGGGGCGCCGGGCCGTCGGCGCGCCGCTCGCCGTGCGCGTCGCGCCAGGTGCAGGCCGCCGCCAGGTCCAGCCGAACCGGGCCACCGGAGATCAACCGGTGCACCACCGCCACGCAGGAGCGGCCGTACGTCATGGCGATCTCCCGTTCGATCACCACGTCGCCGACGCGCCACCGCCAGCGCGGCACCCCGTCGGCCAGGTCGAAGTGCTCCAGCAGCTCGAAGCCGCGCGGGTCGACCACGCCCGAGGACCACTCGTGCGCGCCGAGGCGGACCTGCCGCCCCGACGGCAGCGTCACCGCCGGGTCGAGGCTCACGAGTCCCACCTTGCGGGACGCCGGCGTGTCATCGGCCACCACGAGCAGCCCGTGGTACCGGCGGGTACGCAGCCCGGCGACGGTGCCCATGGCGTACCCGCCGCGCCCGTCCGTGACCAGCCATTCCCGCGCGGCGGCGGCGGACAGTTCGCCGCAGACCCGCGGCCCGAAACGGATGTCGATCAACTTTCCTCCACCGGCAGCGAGGTGTGACATGCCACGGCGACAATGGCCGCTGTGGAGAAGTACCCCGGTGGCGTCGAAGATGTGCCAGTGATCACCGACCGGTCGACCTCCGCGTCCCCCGACCCCGAGCGGCACCGGCTCGCCCAGGCCGACGCCGGGGAGCAGGACTGGCGCGCATGGGGCCCCTATCTGTCCGAGCGGGCGTGGGGGACCGTCCGGGAGGACTACAGCGAACACGGCACGGCGTGGGACTACTTCCCCCACGACCACGCGCGGTCCCGAGCGTACCGGTGGAACGAGGACGGCATGGCGGGCGTCTGCGACGACCGGCAGACGTTCTGCTTCGCCCTCGCGCTGTGGAACGGGCGCGACCCGATCCTCAAGGAGCGGATGTTCGGCCTCGGCGGCGACGGCGGCAACCACGGGGAGGACGTCAAGGAGTACTGGTGGTACCTCGACAGCACCCCGACGCACTCCTTCATGCGCTGGCGCTACCACTACCCGCAGGCCACGTTCCCGTACGACGAGCTGGTCGCGGTGAACGCGCTGCGCGGCCGGGACGACACCGAGTACGAGCTGGTCGACACCGGCATCTTCGACGACGACAGGTACTGGGCGGTGACAGTCGACTACGCCAAGGCGTCGCCGACCGACATGTGCGTGCTGGTCACCGTGGCGAACCGGGGCGAGGAGGACGCGACGCTGCACGTGCTGCCCACCCTGTGGTTCCGCAACACCTGGGCGTGGGGCCTGCCCGGCACCGACCGGATGCCGAAGCTGACCGGCGAGGAGGCCGGGGATCGGGGCGGCGCCCGCCTCGTCGGTGACCACTGGGTGCTCGGCCAGATCCTGCTGTCCGGCGACGGCGACCCGGTGCCGCTGCTGTGCGACAACGAGACGAACGCCGAGCGGCTCTGGGGGCTGCCCGGGCGGTCGGCGTACCCGAAGGACGGCATCAACGACCACGTCGTGGCCGGCGCCGCCACCGTCAACCCGGACCGCACCGGCACCAAGGGCGCGCTGCACTACGTGCTCGACGTGCCGGCCGGTGAGCAGCGGCAGATCCGGCTGCGGCTGACCCGTACCGCGCCGCCGCCGGCCGCCTCGCCGCCCGCTGCGGCCGACCTGGGCGACGGGTTCGACACCGTGCTCTGGGCGCGCCGGGCCGAGGCGAACCGGTTCTTCGACACCGTCATCCCGGCCGCCACCACCGCCGACGAGGCACTGGTGGCCCGCCAGGCCATCGCCGGGCTGATGTGGGGCAAGCAGTTCTACCACTTCGACGTCGAACGCTGGCTGGCCGGCGACCCCGGCTCCGCGCCGCCGCCGGCCGGCCGGCGGCACGGGCGCAACAGCGCCTGGTGGCACATGAACAGCTTCGACGTGATCTCCATGCCGGACCCGTGGGAGTACCCCTGGTACGCCGCCTGGGACCTGGCCTTCCACTGCGTCACCATCGCCCGGGTCGACCCGGGCTTCGCCAAGGAGCAGATCCTGCTGCTGCTGCGCGAGTGGTACCTGCACCCCAACGGGCAGATCCCGGCGTACGAGTGGGCGTTCGGGGACGTGAACCCGCCGGTGCACGCCTGGGCGGCGCTGAAGGTCTTCGAGATCGACGGCTCCCGCGACCACGAGTTCCTCGCCCGGGTGATGCACAAGCTGCTGCTCAACTTCACCTGGTGGGTCAACCGCAAGGACACCGGCGGCAACAACGTCTTCGAGGGCGGCTTCCTCGGGCTGGACAACGTCGGCCCGTTCGACCGCTCGGCCGCGCTGCCGGTCGCCGGGGTGCTGGAGCAGTCCGACGGCACCGGCTGGATGGCCATGTACGCGCTCAACCTGCTCGACATGGCGATCGTGCTGGCCGAGCACGACCGCGCGTACGTGGACACCGCCACCAAGTTCTTCGAGCACTTCGCGTACATCGCCGCCGCCGCGTACCACCAGGGGCTGTGGGACGCGGAGGACGCGTTCTTCTACGACGTGCTGCGCTTGGCCGACGGGACGAAGGTGCCGCTGAAGGTGCGCTCGGTGGTCGGGCTGCTGCCGCTCGCAGCCGTCACCCGGCTGACCGCCCGGACCATGCGCCGTCTGCCCGAGCTGGGCGCGCGGCTGCGCTGGTTCCTCACCAACCGCCCGGAGTACGCGGAGGTGATCGGCGCCCGCCGGATCGGGCCGGACGGCCGCCAGCAGCGACTGCTGTCGATGGTCGCCCCGGACCAGGTGGTACGGCTGCTGGCCCGGATGCTCGACACCGACGAGTTCCTCTCCGAGTACGGGCTGCGCACGCTGTCCCGGGCCCACCTGGACAAGCCGTTCACCGTCACGCTCGGCGGGCAGGAGTTCAGCGTCGGCTACGAGCCGGCCGAGTCGACCAGCGGCCTGTTCGGCGGCAACTCCAACTGGCGCGGCCCGATCTGGATGCCGACGAACTTCCTGCTGATCAGCGCGCTGCGCGACTACGCCGCGTTCTTCGGCGACGACCTGCAGGTCGAGTACCCGACCCGGTCCGGGGTGAAGCGCACGCTCGACGAGATCGCCGACGACCTGTCCGCGCGGCTGATCTCGCTGTTCACCCGCGACGGCTGGGGGCGGCGGCCGATCTACGGGGCCGCGCAGCTGTTCCAGACCCACCCGGACTGGCGCGACCTGATCTGCTTCCCGGAGTACTTCCACGGCGACAACGGCGCCGGCCTGGGCGCCTGGCACCAGACGGGGTGGACCGCGCTGGTCGCCGACCTGATCCTCACCCTGCGCCGCTGACCCGCATGCGGGGGCGCGGCGGGAGTACCGCCGCGCCCCGCGCGCTCACGGCAGCGGCAGGAACGCCAGCCGGGCGTGGTACTCGCCGGCCACCGTCACCGTGTCGCTGCCGACCCACAGACCGCGGTCGGTGGCGTACAGCTCCTGGGTGCCGACGCCCCGGTCCTTCGTCGGGTTCCACGGCAGCGCCTTACCCGTGGTCGGGTGGATCGCCCCGATGCCCGGCCGGGACACCGCGCCCGGACCGGCCGAGTTGCGGCCCTGCGGGTTGTCCAGCCAGCGCTGGTGCCCGCCGACGTAGACCGCCGCGCCGGTCACCGCCACCGACAGCAGCGTGTCGCCGCCGGTGTAGTTGGCCCAGGTCGGCTGCTTGCCGCCGGTGGCCGTACCGAACTCGAACCGCGCCGCGGTGTCGCAGAGCGTGCCCGGGAACGGGCCGCCGGTGGTGACCGCCGCGAACCAGGTGCCGTCCGGCGAGATGTCGACGCCGCGCATGTAGACCGGCATCGTCCGCGCGCACTGCGGCTGGTAGCGGTCGGTGGCCCAGCCGGAGAGCGTTGCACCGGCCGCGCTCAGGTCGGCGACGGCGATCTGGTGCCGCGCCACGCCCGCGACGCTGCTGAAGCCGCCCACGAACACCAGCCGTCGGCCGTCGGCGGAGACGTCCAGCGCCTCGACCTTCACCGGCGCGGTGGCACCGGAGGTGGTCGTGCGCGGGCCGGCCAGGTTCAGGTTGACCGACGCGTCGGCCGCCCCGGTGGTGGCGTTCACCGCCGCGAGGGCACGCCGGGTCACCCCGCCGACGGTCTGGAACGCGCCGCCGACGATCAGCCGGTTGCCGGCCAGGCGCATGTCGTTCACCTGGTTGTTCAGCGCCGGCGTGGTGAAACCGGCGACCCGGGCGCCGGTGGCCGCGTCGATCCGGGCCAGCCGGGACGCCGCCGTGCCGTTGACAGTGGTGAACGCGCCGCCGATGTAGAGCGAGCGACCGTCCGGCGCGGCGGCGAGCGCCTTGACCGCGCCGTTGACCTGAGGCCGGAACGTGGTGTCGATCCGGCCGGTGGTCGCGTCCAGCGCCACCAGCCGGGGCATCGCCAGCTGGGCCGACTGGCCGGCGTTGCGCACCTTGGTGAACGTGCCGGCGACGTACACGCGGTTGCCGATCTGGAGGATGCGGTGGACGGTGCCGTCCAGCGCGTGCGGCGTCCAGTCGACGGGGTCGGTGCCGACCACTGTGGTGTGTGAGGCGTTGACGGCAAGTGCCGGGGATCCCGGCAGCGCCGCGCCCGCGACGGCGAGCGTCGCGGCCACCGCGACGGCGGCGCGCCGCCGGCGCCGTCGTCCAGGTGGATGATCGGGTGAGATCGTCATGGCCGAAGCATGCCGTCGGACCAGGGATTCCGCAGTCGGGTAGCCGCCGGTAACGGGCCGCCGACCGGATAATCCGCGTGGCCCGTCCGGCGACCGGGCAGTACGGTGTGCGAGGTCCGCGAGGGGGAGGGGGACACGATGCCGTCGCGCCGGGACGCCGCCGTGCTGGTCTTCGACGCCGACGACACGCTCTGGGAGAACAACGTCCTGTTCGAGCGCGTCATCGACGACTTCCTCACCTGGCTGGACCACCCCACGCTGGACCGGGCCCGGATCCGCGCGGTGCTCGACGACATCGAGCGCGCCAACGCCGTCGCGCACGGCTACGGCAGCAAGGTCTTCCTGCGCAGTCTCGGCGAGTGCCTGGAGAAGCTGCGCGAGCGGCCGGCCACCGCGCGGGAGCGCGCCGAGATCGAGCAGCTCGCCGCGGCGCTGGTCGGGCACCAGGTGGAGCTGATGCCGGGCGTGGCCGAGACGCTCGACGACCTGGCCGGCCGGCACGAGCTGCTGCTGCTGACCAAGGGCGAGCGCGAGGAGCAGCAGCGCAAGCTGGACGCCTGCGGGCTGCTGCACCACTTCCGGGCCGCGCACATCGTCCCGGAGAAGGACGCCGACACCTACCGCTGGCTGGCCCGCGAGCACGCCTTCGACCCGGCGGCCGCCTGGATGATCGGCAACTCGCCGCGCTCGGACATCCTGCCCGCCCGGGCCGCCGGGATGAACGCGGTCTTCATCCCGAACGAGAACACCTGGGTCCTGGAGCACGACGAGCTGGACCCGTCCGACCAGCGGGTGATCCGGCTGGCCGCGTTCCCCGACCTGGTCCATCACTTCTGAGCGGGCCGGTAACGTCCGGGACGTGCCGCTGACCTTCCCGTCGCACCTGGCGCCGGTGCTGCCGCTGAAACAGTGGCGGCCGGGCTGGTTCGACGGGGTGGCGCTGTGCACCGGCGCGGTGGCGCCGGACGTCGGGTACCTGGTCACCGGCACGCCGCTGGCCCTGAACCTGCGGACGCACACGCTCGGCGGACTGCTCTGGTGGTGCCTGCCGGTCGCCCTCGTGTACGCCTGGGTGGTGCGCCGCGTGGTCGCCGGAATCGCGGTGCACCTGCCCGGGCAGCGGTTGTTCGGCTGGCCCTGGTACGTGACGCTGGCCCGGGTGCGTCACCCCTGGCAGGTGACCGTCTGCTCGGCGCTGATCGGCGCGTTCAGTCACGTGGCGTGGGACCGGCTCAGTCACAGCGAGCGACTGCCCCGGCTGCTCGGCGTCGCCGACTTCCGCGCGCTGACCGGCGTCTACTGGTTCCATTTCGCGGATGTCGTCGCCGGCCTCGGCGGCGGTCTGCTGGTGGTCGTCCTGGCCGTGCACGAGGCCCGCCGCGCCCTGCGGGCGGGCGGCGTACCCGAATCCGCGCCGGAGGCGAACCCGAACGTGTTCTGGCGGGTCGCGCTGGCGGTCACCGGCCTCGGCGCCCTGCTGATGCCCGCGCTGCCGGCCGCCGGCGTCCCCGCCCCGGCGGGCGTACGGGCGCTGCACGTGGCCGCGCTGGCGCTCGTCGCCGGTGCCGTCGCGGCGCGGACCGTGCCGGCGCGGCAGGCCGGGCGCAGTCCGCGTCTCGAAGTCGAACAGCGCGAAACCGGCTGACCCCGTTACGCCGACATGCCGCAATTCGGCATAGACATCAATCACAGGCGCGGTCGCCGGTGATCGCTTGTCCGGCCTGCGCGGACGCGCCTAACCTGAGCCGGCGTCCACGTCTCGTCGGGGTGAGACGGGGGCGCACCGGAGTCCGGTGGTGAGAGCACCGTGGAGCTGAGTGCGGGCATACCGGCTCGCCGCGCGGAGCCCGGCGGAAGGCGTCGTGCCACGCCTGCCGGGTTCCCGTGGCGCAGACCGCTACCGAACCGGACGGCCGGGGTCAGGACCGGGGAGTTGCGGACCCGGTCCTGACCCGTCCGGCACCCTTCACCGCTTGGCGGATTCCGGGTGGGACGCCTCTGGTGCGTGAGCCGGTCACGGAGCGACACTGAGTCATGACTCCTCAGCGCGTACCGCTGCTCGCCGGCCTGGTCGTGCTGCTCGCGGCGGCCTGCACGGCGACCGGCCACGACGGCGCGTCCCCGGCGCCCACCCCGACGGTCGCGGCGGCGTCCGCTCCGGCCGCCACCGGGACGCCGGAGGCCACGCCCACCCCGCCGGTGCCTACCGCGGCCGAGCCGGCCGCCGGATCCTGGCACGCCACCTGGGGCTGGGCGGTGCCCGCCGGCCCGGTCCGGGTGGCCCATCGGGTACGGGTGCCGGTCGCCCCGCCGCCCGGGGAACCGCTACCCGTCCTGGTGGCGATCGGCGTCGGCGACCACCCGGTGGAGGGGTTCAGCCGGATCACGTTCGCCTTCCGCGGACCCACACCGTCCTACGAGGTCGCCTACGTGCCGCAGGTGGTGACCGAGGGGCGCGGGGCGCCGGTCACGCTGCCCGGTACCGCGTACCTGTCGGTGCGGTTCGACCCGGCCCAGGCGCACGACGCCCGCGGCGGCGGGACGGCGGACCTGCCACCGGCGGCGATCCGCTTCCCGACGCTGCGCGGATGGGCGGTGGCCGGTGACTACGAGGGACACCTCAGCTTCGGGCTCGGCCTGCGGCCGCCCGACGGCGGCCGGCTCCCGGTGCGGCTGGGGGAGGCCGACCGCCCGGACGGCACCCACGTCGTCTCGGTCGACGTCCGGCGGAGCTGACGCGGGACCGCGTCAGCGGTCGATGACCCTGTTGTTCTCGTCGATGCCGTGGGTGCGCCAGTAGACGTCCCACTCGTCGTCGACGTACTTCGGCACCTTGCCCTCCGGGTAGCGCACGTACGGCGGGGACGGCTCCTCGCCGTCCGGCACGCAGGAACTGCCGCCCTGCGGGCCGACCGCGATCACCGGGTACTCGTCGCTGCCGCAGATGCTCTGCCGCAGGGAACAACCGGTGGTCGCCATCAGCCCGGTCAGTCCGAGCACGGCAAGAACGATCATGATTCGGGTTCGCACGGGGAGTATTCTCGCCGCCCCGGGCGGACCCGCCATCGGTACGCGTACTCAATCTCCGTGCCGGCGCGGGCTCAGGTCAGCTCGCCCCGCACGATCGCCACCGCCACCCGGCAGAACTCGTCCATGTCCGGCTGGAAGCCGGCCGCGATGTCCGGGTGCAGGCCGGAGCGGGTCTCGTCGAGCAACCGACGGCAGACGTCCTCCACCGGCTCGCCGGCGTAGCCGGCGCGGACCCGGTCGGCGGCCGCCTGCAGGGCCGACGTCAGCTGATCCTCCAGCGGGCCGCGCAGCTTCTGCTGCACCGGATCGAGCCCGCTCGGGTCGAGCGTGACATGTGGCTCCGACATCGGCACTCCCTTCGTCGGCGTCCGCGGTACCCCACCGCGGACGTCGGTCAAACCATCGTCGGTACGGCCGACACCCGGACCAGATACGAGAACTCTTCCGCCGGCTCCTCGACGTACGACAGCCGGCGGATCTGCCGGTCGTCGGACCAGAGCGCGACGTCGACCAGCACCCCGAGGTGGGCGAGGCCGATGGAGGAGACCCTCTTCTTGTCCTGGAGCACCGCGCACACGCCGCCCAGCAGCGTGCTGGCGTCGGAGGTGCGGTGCCCGGGCGGACAGCGCAGGGTCAGGTCCACCTCGACCGGACCGGTCAGCGGGGTCCACCCGGTGCGCTGGGCCGCCGTGCAGGCGGCCTGGAGCAGGGTGCGGACCCTCGTCGCCTGCCGGTGCCCGGCGGCGAAGATGGACAGGGCCTCGGTCTTGACCGGGGGCAGGCCGCTCACCTCGAACGTCAGGGCGAGAGCGCGGGTGTCCTGCACGACGGCACCTCCTCGGGGGAATCCTGCCCAACCGGGGAACGCGCGCACGGCACTTCCCGTCAGAACCAACCGATCGGGCGGGCGATGGGGGACGGCCGGAGGCGCATCGGCGTCGACGGCGACGCGCCGGCTACGGAGCCAGCCCCACGCTAGTGCAGACCGCTGACGCTGGGTAGCCTCGCCGTTTCACTACGTGGGACGACGTGTCGATCTCCCCGGCCCGGTTCGTGCCGTCGCCGTCACATGTCCGTGATGTTTCGCTCCGTCGCAGGTCGGGCACGTTCAGCCGCACGACACGCCCGGGGCGTCGGGCGATCGGGCCGATGCCCCGGTCGTATTGCCGTGCACCGGGGCACGGGTCACCCCCCGGTTCTTCGCCGAAGAGAGGGGGAGGGTGATGACGACAGTCCCCGACACGGCCGCACGGCGGCCGGCCGGACGCGCGGCGGCGGCAGCCGCCGCGCTGGCGTTGGTGGCCCCGCTGGCCGCCTGCGGATCCGGCGGCGACGGCGGCGTCCCCACGATCAACCTGTACTACCCGCCGGAGCAGAACCTGCAGAAGGTCGTCGACACCTGCAACACGCAGGCACAGGGGCGGTACCGGATCGACTACCGGGTACTGCCGCGCGAGGCCGACGAGCAGCGGGTGCAGATGGTACGGCGGCTCGCCGCACAGGACACCGGGATGGACGTGCTCGGCCTGGACGTCACATGGACCCAGGAGTTCGCCAGCGCCAAGTGGATCCGGGAGTGGACCGGCCAGGACAAGGCCGAGGTCGAGCAGGGCACGCTGGCCGGCCCGCTGGACACCGCCCGGTACGAGGACAAGCTCTACGCCGCGCCCAAGAACACCAACGTGCAGCTGCTCTGGTACCGGTCCGACCTGGTGTCGCAGCCGCCGGAGACCTGGGACGAGATGATCTCGGCCGCCCAGCAGCTCAAGGAGCAGGGCAAGCCGTACCAGGTGCTCACCATGGGCGCCCAGTACGAGGGCCTGGTGGTGCTCTACAACACGCTCGCCGAGAGCGCCGGCGGCAAGATCCTCAGTGACGACGGCAAGAAGGCGGAGATGGACGCCGGCGCGGTCCGCGCGCTCGACCAGCTCCAGAGGTTCGCCACGTCGGGCGTGACCTCGCCGTCGTTCAGCAACGCGCTGGAGGATCCGGTGCGGCTGGAGTTCCAGTCCGGCAAGGGCGCGTTCCAGGTGAACTGGCCGTTCGTCTATCCGGCGCTCCAGGAGGCCAACCCCGACCTGGCGAAGAACGTGAAGTGGGCCCGGGTGCCGGGCATCGACCCGGGCACCCCCAGCAAGGTCACCATCGGCGGGGTCAACCTGGCGGTCAGCACCTACTCGAAGCACCCGGAGGAGTCGTTCGAGGCGGCCCGCTGCCTGCGTAACGCCGAGAACCAGAAGTTCTCCGCCGTCAACGACGGCGTGCCGCCCACCATCGAGGCCGTCTACGACGACCCGGAGATGACCGAGGCGTACCCGATGAAGGAGACCATCCTGGAGGAGCTGAAGGAGCCGGCGGTGCGGCCGCTGACCCCTGCCTACCAGAGCATCTCCACCGTCATGTCGGCGATCCTGTCGCCGCCGTCGGCGATCCGGCCCGAGCAGACCGCCGACGAGCTGCGCAAGGCGATCTCCGACGCGCTGGAGTCCAAGGGAGTTCTGCCATGAGCGTGAACGCCACCCCGGCCGGCGCGCAGGCCGCCGCCGAGGCCGAGGCCGAGCAGCCCGGCGGACGGCGCGCCGCCGTACCGGAGCAGCGGTCCCGGCGCGGCTCCCGCGCCCCGCTGAGTGACAACAAGCGTGCCGAGCGGCGCCTCGGCCTGCTGCTGTGCGCGCCCGCCGCGCTGGTCATGGTGCTGGTCACCGCGTACCCGATCCTGTACTCGGTCTGGCTGTCACTGCAGCGCTTCGACCTGCGCTTCCCCGACGAGCGGCAGTTCGTCGGGCTGGAGAACTACGTCACCGTGCTGACGAACGACTTCTGGTGGACCGCGTTCGGGGTGACCGCGCTGATCACCGTGGTCACCGTCGCGGTCGAGCTGGTGCTCGGCATGGGCCTGGCGCTGATCATGCACCGGACGCTCGTCGGCCGCGGCATCGTCCGCACCGCCGCGCTGATCCCGTACGGCATCGTCACGGTGGTCGCAGCGTTCTCCTGGCGGTACGCCTGGACGCCCGGCACCGGCTACCTGGCGAACCTGTTCGACGGCAGCGCCCCGCTGACCGAGCGGGCCAGCTCGCTGGCGATCATCATGCTGGCGGAGATCTGGAAGACCACCCCGTTCATGGCGCTGCTGCTCATGGCCGGGCTGGCGCTGGTGCCGGAGGACCTGCTCAAGGCGGCCTCCACCGACGGCGCGACGGCGTGGCAGCGGTTCACCAAGGTGATGCTGCCGGTGATGAAGCCGGCCATCCTGGTCGCGCTGCTGTTCCGCACGCTCGACGCGTTCCGGGTCTTCGACAACATCTTCGTGCTCACCAACGGCGGCAACGAGACGTCGTCGGTGTCGATGCTCGCCTACAACAACCTGATCCGGGGCCTGAACCTCGGCATCGGCTCCACGATGTCGGTGCTGATCTTCATCACCGTGGCGATCATCGCCTTCGTGTTCGTGAAGCTGTTCGGCACCGCTGCCCCGGGCAGCGACGATGGGGAGAGGCGCTGACATGGCAGTGGAAACCACCACGCGGGCGAAGGTGCGCTGGGGCCTGCTGGACGTCGTGGTCGTCATCTTCGCGCTGGTCCCCGTGCTCTGGATCGCCTCGCTGTCGTTCAAGACCCCGGCCACGCTCACCGACGGCAAGTTCTGGCCGCGCGAGTGGACGCTGGACAACTACCGGACCATCTTCGACACCGACCAGTTCGTCCGGGCCCTGGTCAACTCCATCGGCATCGCGCTGATCGCCACCGCGATCGCCGTGGTGCTCGGGACGATGGCCGCGTACGCGATCTCCCGGCTCGACTTCCCGGGCAAGAAGCTGCTGGTCGGCGTCTCGCTGCTGATCGCGATGTTCCCGCAGGTGTCGCTGGTGTCGCCGCTGTTCGAGATCGAGCGGCAGCTCGGGCTGTTCGACACCTGGCCCGGACTGATCCTGCCGTACATCACGTTCGCGTTGCCGCTGGCGATCTACACGCTGTCGGCGTTCTTCAAGCAGATCCCGTGGGACCTGGAGAAGGCGGCGAAGATGGACGGCGCCACCCAGGGACAGGCGTTCCGGCGGGTGATCGCGCCGCTGGCCGCGCCCGGCGTGTTCACCACGGCCATCCTGGTCTTCATCTTCTGCTGGAACGACTTCCTGTTCGCGATCACGCTCACCTCGACCGAGCGGTCCCGCACGGTCCCGGTGGCGCTGCAGTTCTTCACCGGCGAGTCGCAGTTCGAGGACCCCACCGGGGCGATCTGCGCCGCCGCCGTGGTGATCACCGTGCCGATCATCCTGTTCGTGCTCTTCTTCCAGCGCCGCATCGTCTCCGGTCTGACCTCCGGCGCAGTCAAGGGATAGGTGGTAGCAATGGCCGACATCGTGCTGGACAAGGTGAGCAAGCGGTTCCCGGACGGGACCACCGCCGTACAGGACGTCGACCTGGAGATCGCCGACGGCGAGTTCGTCATCCTGGTCGGCCCGTCCGGCTGCGGGAAGTCCACCACGCTCAACATGATCGCCGGGCTGGAGGACATCAGCTCCGGTGAGCTGCGCATCGGCGGCGAGCGGGTCAACGACAAGGCGCCCCGGGACCGCGACATCGCGATGGTCTTCCAGTCGTACGCGCTCTACCCGAACATGACGGTGCGGGAGAACATGGCGTTCCCGCTGCGGCTGGCGAAGGTGGACAAGGAGACCATCAACCAGAAGGTCGACGAGGCGGCGAAGGTGCTGGAGCTGACCGCGCTGCTGGACCGCAAGCCGGCCAACCTGTCCGGCGGCCAGCGGCAGCGGGTGGCGATGGGCCGGGCGATCGTCCGCCAGCCCAAGGCGTTCCTGATGGACGAGCCGCTGTCGAACCTGGACGCCAAGCTGCGGGTGCAGATGCGCACCGTGGTGTCGCGGCTGCAGAAGCAGCTCGGCACCACCACCGTCTACGTCACCCACGACCAGACCGAGGCGATGACGCTCGGCGACCGGGTGGTCATCATGCGGGGCGGGGCGGTGCAGCAGGTCGGGCCGCCGCAGGAGCTGTACGACCACCCGCGCAACCTGTTCGTCGCCGGGTTCATCGGCTCGCCCTCGATGAACTTCGTGCACGCCGTCGTGGAGGACGGCCGGCTGCGGACCGCGCTCGGTGACGTGCCGGTCGGCGACCGGATCCGCCGCGAGCTGGAGGCCGGTGACGCGCCCAAGGAGCTGATCCTCGGCATCCGCCCGGAGCACTTCGAGGACGCGGCTCTGATCGACGACGAGACCCGCCGCCGGGGCATGGAGTTCGAGGCGCCTGTCGACATCGTCGAGTCGATGGGCTCGGACAAGTACGTCTACTTCACCGTCGAGGGGGAGCGGGCCACCGCCGCCGAGCTGGAGGAGCTGGCCGCCGACACGGGTGCGGCGGACTTCGCCGGCGGCGGGTCGAACCTGGTCACCCGGCTGTCGGCGGAGTCGCCGGTACGCGAGGGCGAGTCCCGCCGGGTGTGGTTCAACCTGGAGAAGATCCACCTGTTCGACCCGGGCAGCGGACGCAACCTGACGCTGCACGAGGGCCGGTCGGCCGGGGCGCTCGCCGACTGATCCCGGACGCGCCCGAGGGCCGGTGGCATGTGCGCCGCCGGCCCTCGGCATGCCCGCCGGAGGGCAACGGCCGGACCCGCGCCGTCACCAGGAGTGGCGCAGCTCCAAGCCCAGGAAGCGGGCGTACGCGGTCACGGCGGCGTCGACCCGGGCGCGCAGCGTGGCGTCGAACGGCACGAGCTGCTGCACCGTCACCGTGACCGCCTTCGCGCCGATCGTCCGCGTCCAGGTGCCGGCCACGCGCCCGCCCCGCACCACAGTCGACCGGAACACCCCGTTGTTGCCGGGGACCACAGCGGCGGCGTGCGCCGGGTCCAGCATCAGCGAGCGGTCCTTGAAGCCGAGCAGGTATTCGTCGAAGCCGGGCAGCGTGTGCAGGTCGTCGACCGGCGCGCGGGGCGCGTCGAGCAGCGCGGCGTCGACCACCGCGGGCTCGCCGTCGACCTCGACCGGGGCGAGCAGGTCACCGGCCAGCGTGATCGCCCGGGTCGCGTCGGTGACGGTCAGGCCGGTCCACCGGGCCAGCTCGTGCCGGCTCACCGGGCCGTGGCCGCGCACGTAGCGGTGCGCCAGCATCGCCAGCGCCTCGTCGCGCTCCGGGCGGTGCGGGTCGGGCGCCCACTCGTCGAGCAGCGCGAACGTCTGCTCGGTGCCGACGTGCGGCGCGACGCAGGTGACGCCGCGCAGGCTGGTGAACAAGAGCAGGTGGTAGCCACGCTGACCGTCGGTGGCCAGCCCGGCGGCGCGCAGCGCCGCCACGCACTCGGCGCGGGAGAGCCGGCCACCCCCGGCCAGCGCCGCACCCAGCACCTCACCGGCCCGCTCGCCGTCGGCGACGGACAGCCCGAGCTGCCGCCACCGCCCGGCGATGCCGGCCAGCGTCCGCACCCCGGTCAGCTCCAGCATCCACCGCGCGTCGCGCGCCGGGACCAGGTGCACGGTGCCGCGCATCGGCCAGGTGCGCAGCGCCTCGCGCCGTTCCAGCGCCGCGCGGACGTCGTCCTGGGTGGCGCCGGGAAGGCGTACGCCGAGCGACCACAGCCCGCTCGCCGCGTCCTGCGCCTGCATGGCGCCGAACCACTCGACCACGTCGGCGACGCCCCGCGGGCGGGCGGCGGGGTGCGGGCGCAACAGCAGGCCGGTCATGCGCAGCGCGAGCGCCTCGGCGCGGTTGAGGCGTACGGTCACGGGCGTCAGCGTAGGCCCGGGGTACGACAGCGCGGCCCCTGATCGCGCTGCGCCGGCGGCGCTGCCGACATCAGCGCGATCCCCCGTTCAGGTTCCCGGCGCGGGGGCGGCCGCTGCGGCCGGCGCCGGTCCGATCAGCATCCCGTGTGAGCTGGACCGGGACAGCGATTGCCGGCGGAACTTGCGCAAATCTTGAGCCACGCTCAATCCAGGCGCCGGTGCATGACCAGCAGATCGACGTACCCCCGGGTGGGGTGCCGGAAGCCCTCCGGCACCCGGCCGATCACCTCGAAGCCCAGCGACCGCCACAGCTCGACGGCCCGGGTGTTCGTCGCCACCACGGCGTTGAACTGCATGGCCCGGTAGCCGTCGGCCCGGGCCGCGTCGAGCACGTACGCCGCCAGCGCCCGGCCGACGCCGCGCCCGGCGGCGGCCGGGGCCACCATGAACGAGGCGTTCGCCACGTGGTCGCCGGGACCGCCCTGGTTCGGCGCCAGCTTGGCCGAGCCGAGCACCGCGCCGTCCGGCGCCACCGCGACCACCGTCCGCGCCGGCGCCGGCGGCATCCAGAGCCGGCGGGCCTGCTCCTCCGTGACGTCGCGGGGCCAGGTGTACGTCTCGCCGGCCGCGACGATCTCGCGGAGGAACGGCCAGATGAGCGGCCAGTCGACGGGCGTGGCGGTGCGGATCTCCACCCGGAGAGCATGCCACGCCCGGAGTTTGACGGGACAAGTAACGGGTAGTCGCCGGAGCTGACCCGAAACGAGGAGGGAACGTCTGATGGATGGCCAGGTCAAGGTCGCGGTGATCTACTACAGCGCGACCGGCATCACCTACCAGATGGCGCAGGCGGCGGTCGAGGCGGCGGGGGAGGCCGGCGCCGAGGTGCGTCTGCGCAAGGTACGTGAGCTGGCGCCCGACGAGGCGATCCGCTCCAACTCCGGCTGGCAGGCGCACCGGCTGGAGACCCAGGACGTGATGGAGGCGCAGCCGGACGACCTGTCCTGGGCCGACGTGATCATCATGGGTTCACCGACCCGGTACGGCATGATCGCCGCCCAGCTCAAGCAGTTCATCGACACCACCGGTCCACTCTGGGCGGCCGGGGCGCTCGCCGACAAGGTCTACAGCGGGTTCACCTCGACCGCCACGTCGCACGGCGGCCAGGAGGCGACGCTGCTGTCGCTGTACACGGTCTTCTACCACTGGGGCGGCATCGTGGTGACCCCCGGCTACACCGACCCGAGCCAGTTCGTCGCCGGCAACCCGTACGGCGCCTCGCACACCAGCAACAACGGCGAGGTCGCCCCGGATCACGTGGCACTGGCCGCCACCGCGCTGACCGCCAAGCGGGCCGTGCTCATGGGCGCCGCGCTGAAGCGGGGCATGGCCGGCTGACCCGACTGGCGACCGGTGGCCGGACGGGGGCTCTCGAACCCGTCCGGACCACCGGTCGCCAGAGCCCTACCCGCGATCGGCCGCTCCATGCGCGCTCAGCGCCGGCCGGTCGAGCAGATGCCCGAGCAGGTCCGCCAGGACCCTCGTACCGTCCTGGCTCAGCACCGACTCCGGGTGGAACTGCACCCCGGCGAAGCCCGCGCCGCGCAGCGCGTGCACCGCGCCGTCGGCCGGATCCCGGGACACCTCCACCGGGCCGTACGGTCCGGCGATCCGGTCGGCGTCGGCGCGGGCGGTGAAGCTGGCGTAGAACCCGACCCGCCGCGTAATCCCGAACACCGGCACGTCCCGCGGCAACCCCTGGTACGGCGCGTCCCGGCGGTGCAGCGGCAGGCCCAGCAACCCGGCGAGCAGCTGGTGGCCCAGGCACACCGCGAGCGTCGGCCGGCCGGACGCGAGCAGCTCGGTCAGCAGCGCCCGCAGCGCCACCATCTTCGGCGCGGTCGCGTCCCGCGGGTCACCCGGGCCGGGGCCGACCACCACCAGGTCGTAGCCGTCCAGCGGCCCCGGGTCCGGCCAGTCCCGCCGGGTCACCGCCAGGCCCAGCGCGCCGAGCTGGTGGGCGAGCATGCCGGTGAACGTGTCCTCGCCGTCGACGATCAGCGCCCGGCGCCCGGCCAGCCCGCGCAGCGCGAGCGCCCCCGGTTCCCGCTGCTCCAGCCAGAACCGGGCCAGCGGGGCGTTGCGGGCGGCCAGCGCGGCGCGTACCTCGGGGTCGTCGGCGTACCGGACGGCCGGTTCGGTCGCCGAGCGCGGCGCGTCCGGGCCGAGGCCGAGCGCGGCCAGTACCCCGGCGGCCTTGGCGTGCGTCTCGGCCACCTCCCCGGCGGTGGTGGAGTGCCGGACCAGCGTGGCGCCGACCGGCACGCGCAGCGCGCCGGTGGGCGAGATCTCGGCGGTACGGATCAGGATCGGCGCGTCCAGCGTCTGCCGGCCCTGCTCGTCGCGGCCCAGCAGCGCGAGCACCCCGGCGTAGTAGCGCCGCCCGGCGCGCTCGTGCCGGGCGATGACCCGGCAGGCGTTCTCCATCGGGCTGCCGGTGACCGTCGGCGCGAACATGGTCTCCCGCAGCACGTCGCGCACGTCCCGGGAGCAGCGGCCGGCCAACAGGTACTCGGTGTGCGTCAGGTGCGCCATCTCCTTCAGGTACGGCCCGACCACCTGGCCGCCGCGCTCGGCGACCACCGCCATCATCTTCAGCTCCTCGTCGAGCACCATGTACAGCTCCTCCACCTCCTTCTCGTCGTGCAGGAAGCGCAGCAGCTCAGCCCGGTCGACGTTCCCGCCCCGGTGCCGGAACGTGCCGCTGATCGGGTTCATCTCGACCAGCCCGTCGGCGACGCTGACGTGCCGCTCGGGGCTGGCGCCGACCAGGATCCGGGTGCCGGTGTGCACCAGGAACGTCCAGTACGCGCCCCGCTCGCGCAGCAGCAGCCGGCGCAGCGCGGCCAGGGCCGCCGCCAGCGGGTCGCCCTGCACGGTGGCGCGCATGGTGCGGTGGATGACGAAGTTCGCGCCCTCGCCGCGGCCGATCTCGTCTGTCAGCACCCGTTCCACGATCGCCGCGTACTCGTCGTCGGCGATGTCGAAGCCGGCGTCGCGGGTGCGTACCTCGGCGTCGGGCAGGTCGTCGAGCAGGTCGGCCAGCGGTATCCGCCGGTGCTCCTCGACCGTGAGGAACTCCAGCGGCAGCCCGTCGTCGACGCACTCGAATCCGCGTTCGGTGACCTGCCGGTACGGCACCAGGGCCAGCGTGTGCGGACCCGCGCCGTGCTCGGGCAGCGGCAGGTCGGCGAGCAGGCCGGCGGTGCGTACCGGGCCGGTGAACAGGTCGACGTGGTCGGCGCCCTCGCGGCGGACGAGCGCGAACGGGCCGGGGTCGCGGCCGGCGGCGACGGCGGCGAGCGGGTCGGACGGGCGGGTCATCGGGTCTCCTCGGTGGGCCGGTGGCCGCCGGTGAAGGCGACCCGGGATGCCGGGAGAGACCGGCGGCCGCCTCGTCGGGCGGCCGCGTGGGAAAGCTACGCGCGGGGATGGGCCGCCGGGTCGGCGGGCCACCAGCAGGACAGGTGCGCGGGCATGACGGTCACTGTACGCGATCGGCGGGAGCCGTGGAACCCGATCGCGCGGCACCGGGTACGGATCTTGGCGTGGCCGCCGGTCACGGCGGGTAGGTTGACCGGCGATGGACATTCTCGCTCTGGATCTGGGCACCTCCTCGGTGCGCGCCCTGGTGCTCGACGCGGACGCCGCACCGCGCCCCGGCGCGCTGGCCCGGCGCCGGGTGCACCTGGTCACCGGGGACGACGGCAGCGGGACGCTCGACGGCCCGGCCTACCTGGCGTGCCTGGTGGAGTGCCTGGACGAGCTGGCCGCCGGCGGACATCTGTCCGACATCGGCCTGGTTGCCACCTCCGCGCAGTGGCACTCGGTGCTGCCGGTGGCGCCCGACGGCACACCGTCGGGGCCGGTGCTGACCTGGCTGGACACCCGGCCGGAGCCGCTCGCCGGGGTGGCCGGGCCGGCCGATCCGGCGGACTTCCACAGGCGTACCGGCACGTGGTGGCACCGCTGCTACTGGTCGGTGCGGCTGCCCTGGCTGCGCGAGCGCGCCGGCGGGGCCGCCCGCTTCACCGGGCTCGCCGAGTACGCGCTCGGCACGCTGCTCGACGAGGCGCCGATGTCCATCTCGCTGGCCTCCGGCACCGGGCTGCTCGACCTGCGGCGCCTGGACTGGGATCCGGAGGCGTGCGAGCTGGCCGGCGTCCGCCCGGACCGATTGCCGCCGCTGGCCCCGGACGGCTGGCACGGCCGGCTGAACGCGGCGTACGCGCGGCGCTGGCCGCAGCTGGCCGGCGCGCGGTGGGCGCCGCCGGTCGGCGACGGCGCGGCCGCGAACGTCGGCTCGGGCTGCGTCGACCCGACCCGCGCGGCGGTGACGGTCGGCACCTCGGCGGCGGTCCGCATGATCCAGGCGTTGCCCGCCGGCGCGGCGCCGCCGCCACTACCGGATCAGCTCTGGCGGTACCGGGTCGACCACGACCACGTGGTCACCGGCGCGGCGTACTCCAGTGGCGGCAACCTGTTCGCCTGGGCGGCGCGCGAGCTGCGGCTGCCGGAGGGCCGGGAGCTGGAGATGGCGCTCGACCGTTCCGCCGGCTCGGTGCGCGCCAATCCCCGCTTCGGCGGCGACCGGCCACCGGGCACCGCCCCGGCGGGCTCGGGGGAGCTGCACGGGCTGAGCTTCGGCACCACAGCGGTCGACATCCTCGCCGGGCTGATGAGCGGCCTGTGCCGGCTGGTCGCCGACGACCTGACGCTGCTGGAGGCCGGTATCGGCGAGCCGATGGAGGTGGTCCTCGGCGGTGGGGCGCTGACCGCCTCGCCGTGGTGGCGCGGGGCGTTCCTCGACGTGCTCGCGCCCCGCCGGGTCTGCTGGCAACGCAACCCGGAGATCGGCGCGACCGGCGCCGCGCTCATCGCGCTGGGCCGGGTCGCGGAGGCGGACGAGATCGCCGGGGTCGGCCGGACGGACGAGGCCGCCTCGCACGCGTGACCGTCCACCCGAGGCGCTGACCGTCCTGGTCACACCGTCCGGGCGGCCGTTGACACGGACCGACGGCCTGATTGGATGGACTCCGCTCCCCGACGTGGTGGGGCGGGACGAGGAGGCAACCGTGGGCGCAGGTCCCGACCCGGTTCGCGGCGCGGCCCCTCAGCCGCACCGGCGGCGCTCCGGGTTCCGGCTGCGGGACTGGCGGATGGGCACCAAGCTCGCCACGGTGCTGGTGATCCCCTCGCTGGCGTTCCTGGTCCTGGCCGGCATCCAGACCCGGGGCCTGGTCGGGCAGACCACCACGCTGAGCGCCTTCGCCGAGCAGGTCGGGATCGGCCGGCAGATCTCCACCGCGGTGGACCGGCTCCAGCACGAGCGGGACCGCACCGCCGGTGAACTGGCCGCGTTGCGCCGCGCCGGCACCGGCGCCGACCGGGACGCCGCCGTGGCCGCGCTCCGGCCCCTTCAGGAGGCCACCGACCGCGCGGTGGCCGAGCTGCGGGACGCGGCCGCGCCGCTGGCCGACGCCGACGCCGCCTGGCGGGTCTCCTACTCCGAGGCGCTGGAGGCGTACGACCAGGTGGTGAACATCCGGGCGGCGGTGGCGCCGGCCGTGCTGTCCAGCGACACCGTGCTGAGCAACTACCACAGGTCCGTCGCGGCGCTGCTGAACCTGCTGGCCGAGCCGACGCCCGGCGGCGGCCGGCAGGAGCTGACCGAGGCGGTGCTGCGGTACGTGCAGATCTCCCGGGTCAAGGAGCTGTCCTCACGCATCCGCGCGGAGCTCTACGCCGCCGCCCGGGCCGGCCGGTACGAGGCCGACGACCAGGTGACGCTCAGCGACCTGCGGGCCCAGCAGCTCACCGCGCTGGGCGCGTTCCGGGTCGCGGCGACCGCCGACCAGATCCGCCGCTACGACCGCACCTCGGTCGACCCGGCGTTCGTCGCGGCCATCCGGATGGAGGAGCGCACGCTGCCCGGCGGCGGCGACGCGAAGCCGGCCCTGCTCGACGCGACCCAGTGGTGGGCGGCCAGCGAGCAGCGGCAGGAGCTGTTCCGCCAGTTGGAGAGCGACATCGTCGCCGACGCGGTACGCCAGGCCGACGACGCCAGCGCCCGCCAGCTGCGCGACACGCTGCTGGTGGCCGGCGCGATCGCCACGGTGCTCCTGTCCGCGGTGCTGATCTCGCTGCTGGTCGGCCGGTCGGTGGCCCGCGGCATGCGGCAGCTGCGCGGCCAGGCGCTGCGGATCGCGCAGGTGGACCTGCCGCTGACACTGCAACGGCTGCGCACCGTGGACCGGCCGATCGGCACGATCGACGTACCGCCCGCGGTGGTCGACTCGCAGGACGAGATCGGCGAGCTGGCGGAGGCGTTCGTGGCGGTGCACCGCAGCGCCGTCGACGTCGCCGTCGAGCAGGCGATGATGCGGCGCAACGTCAACGCCATGTTCGTCAACCTGGCCCGGCGCAGCCAGGTCCTCGTCGAGCGGCAGCTGGAGCTGCTCGACGACCTCGAACGCGAGGAGAGCGACCCGGACCAGCTGGAGAACCTGTTCAAGCTCGACCACCTCGCCGCCCGTATGCGCCGTAACGACGAGAGCCTGCTGGTGCTCGCCGGCACCGAGTCGACCCGGCGGTGGAACCGTCCGGTGGGCCTGGGCGCGGTGCTGCTGGCCGCCAGCGCGGAGATCGAGCAGTACCAGCGGGTACGCCACGAGAACCGGACCGATCTGCACGTCGTCGGGCACGCGGTCGGCGACCTGGTGCACCTGTTCGCGGAGCTGCTCGAGAACGCCACCGCCTTCTCCCGCCCGGACACCGCGGTGCGGGTGGTGGTCGAGCCGGACGGCCGGGGCGCGCTCGTGCAGATCGTCGACGAAGGGCTGGGCATGAGCCCGTCGGCGCTGGCCGAGGCGAACGCGGTGCTCGCCGAGCCACCGGCCGCCGACGTGTCGGCCTCGGAACGGATGGGCCTGTTCGTGGTGAGCCACCTCAGCGCCCGGCACGGCGTCCGGGTGCGGTTGAGCGCCGGCCGGGAGGGCCTGGTGGCGCGGGTGCGGATTCCGGTCGAGCTGCTGGCCGAGGCGCCCGCGCCGGAGGCGGACCGGCCGGCGCCGGGCCGGCTCGTGCGCGGGCCGGAGCCGCAGATGCTCACCGGCCCGGTCGCCGCGTCCGGCGCGCTCGCCGCGGCCACCGCCGAACTGCCGGTGGCCGGCTGGCGTCCGGCGCCGGGCCGGCCCGCCGCGCTGCCGGTGTCCCCGCTGACCGGCCGGCCGCTGGGCGACGGCCCGGACGCCGGGGCCGCCACCCCGCCGCCGGCCGCCGCGCCGGTGCCCGGGCCGCGTCCCCGCCCGGGACGGGCCGAGGACGTGCTGACCCCGGACGCCGGCGCGGCGGGCGGCGGGTGGTTCAGCCGGCAGGGCCCGGCCTCGTCCACGCTGGGTGTGACACCGGCGCCGGCGGCGACGCCGGTGACCGGAGGGACGAACGAGCGGGGCCTGCCGGTACGCGTGCCGATGGCCCAGCTCACCTCGGCCGCCCCGGCCGACCGTCAGGTGGTGCGGCACGAGCCGGACCCGGAGGCGGTCGGCGGCATGCTGTCGCGCCTCTACAGCGGGGTACGGCGGGCCGAGGCCGAGGAGACCACCGAGATGTACCTGCCGCGCGATGAAGGAGGACGACGACAGTGACGACGTTGAGCCAGGAGGCACGCGACCTGAGCTGGCTGGTGAACGCGTTCGCGGAGCGCGTTCCCGGGGTGGCGCACGCGGTGGTGGTGTCCTCCGACGGGCTCCTGGTGGCGATCTCGGCGCACCTGCCGCGCGACCACGCGGACAAGCTCGCCGCGGTGACCTCCGGCCTGATGAGCATCACCGCCGGTGCGGCCCAGATGTTCGACGGTGACGTCGTCAAGCAGACGGTGGTCGAGATGGGGCGCGGCTACTTCCTGGTGATGCAGATCCGGGACGGCTCGATCCTGGCCACGCTGGCCGGGGCGGACGCGGACATCGGCGTGGTCGGCTACGAGATGGCGCGGCTGGCCAAGCAGGCGGGCGAGATGCTCACCCCGGCGCTGCGCGCCGAACTCCAGCAGGCGCTGCCGCGCTGATCCGCAGCCGGCGCTACCGGGCTGATCGAGCCGGCGCGTGCGTCCGGCCGGCACACCGCCGGCCGGACGCGCGCCGGTCACAGGCCGTTGCGGCGGATCACGTCGCGGTACCAGTGGGCGCTGCGCTTGAGCACCCGCCGCTGGCTCGCGTAGTCCACGTAGACCAGGCCCCAGCGCTGCTCGTACCCCTCGGCCCACTCGAAGTTGTCCAGCAGCGACCAGACGTGGTAGCTCTCCAGCGGCACCCCGTCGCCGACGGCCCGGTGGGCGGCGGCGAAGTGGTCGCGCAGGAAGGCGACCCGCCCGGCGTCGTCGACGGTGCCGTCCGGGCCGGGCACGTCGGGGCAGGGCAGGCCGTTCTCGGTGATGGTGATCGGCACCCGGCCGTAGTCGCGGGTGACCCGGGTCAGGATGTCGTACATGCCCTCCGGGTAGATCTGCTGCCACTCCGCCTCGGAGGTGGGCCACTTGCGGACCGTGTCGCGGGCGCCGGTGACGTAGAGCGGCGTGTAGTACTGCACGGCGAGCAGGTCGACCGGGCTGGAGATGATCTTCAGGTCGCCGTCGCGGACGCCGCGGACCATCCGGCTGTCCGGGCCGAGGTCGTCCAGGACGTCCTGCGGGTACGCCCCCTTGAAGATCGAGTCGAGGTAGAGGCGGTTCTCGTAGCCGTCGTGGAGCCGGGTCGCGGCGGCCGACTCGGCGGAGTCGTCGGCCGGGTAGCAGGGGTGCAGGTTGAGCGCCGGGCCGATCCGGCCGGTGAGACCGGAGGCGCGCAGCGCCTGCACGGCGAGGCCGTGGGCGAGCTGGAGGTGGTGGGCGACCAGGTACGCCGCGTCCTCGTCGCGGATGCCCGGCGCGTGGTGGCCCCAGATGTAGCCGTTCTGCACCACCGTCTTCGGCTCGTTGACGGTCAGCCAGACCGGCACCCGGTCGCCGAGGGCGCGGAACACCACGTCGGCGTACTCGGCGAAGCGCTCGGCGGTGTCCCGGTTCTCCCAGCCGCCGGCGTCCTGCAGCGCCTGGGGGAGGTCCCAGTGGAACAGTGTGGCCATCGGCGCGATGTCGCGCTCGTGCAGCCCGTCCACCAGCCGGCGGTAGAAGTCGAGGCCGCGCTGGTTGGGACGGCCGGAACCGTCGGCCTGGATGCGCGGCCAGGAGATGGAGAACCGGTAGCTGCGCAGTCCCAGGTCGCGCATCAGGTCCAGATCCTGCGCGTACCGGTGGTAGTGGTCGGCCGCGACGTCGCCGGTGTCGCCGTTGCGGATCCGGCCCGGCGTGTGGCTGAAGGTGTCCCAGACGGACTCACCCCGCCCGTCCTCCTTGGTGGCCCCCTCGATCTGGTACGCCGAGGTCGCCGCACCCCAGGCGAAGCCGTCGGGGAAGCGCAGCCCGCGGTCCGGCTCCGGGTCGGTGGTGCGCTCGGGCGGGCTGTCGCAGCCGCCGAGCGCGACTGTCGACGCGGCGATGCCCGCCGCGGTGGCGCCGGCGAGCCCGGTCCGGGCCGCGCCGGCCGCGGTCGCGGACAGGGCGGCGCGGCGGAGCAGGCGCCGTCGGGTGAGTAACGACATGAGGTTTCTCCTCGGAGTGACGGGCCGCCCTGGGCCGGGAGCGCTCCCGTCATAGCCGGGGAGCGGCCGGCCCCGATCCGGCGGACGCGGCGAGGTGCGGCGCGGCCGGCGGGCGGCCGGAAAGTGGGTGGGCGGGGGCGTCGCTCGGGAACGTCGCTCGCGGCGGCGTGAGCGGCGAGGGGTGGGGTGGATAGCGAGAAAGGCCGTCCGGGTGGCGTGTCACGCCTGTCCCGTCGGCCTCTTTTGCCGTCGACAACGGGGGTTTAGTGTGGGGACGGGGGAGGGCAACCCCCGTCCCCACCGATGGTGCACACACGCACGAAGTGGAATTGGCGTCCGTCGTGCGCGTCGCGCGGGAGCCGGGCCACGCGAGTGGCTCTGGTTCCACCTCCCTCCGTCTGGCGGGTGGCGGCCGGCGGCGGCGTCCGGGCTGGTCCGCCGTCGGCCTCTGGGCCGACGCGCCGGGCACGGGTGCACCCGGCGATCCAGTACTTGTATCACCGTCGATGGAAGCGCTCCCATCGGCGATGCTGCGACTGTAACGCCCGTCACGGGTTTGGAAAAGCCCCTAAACGAGATCGAAACATGGAAGCGCGTATCTGCGCTGGCCGTTGTGGTGGGAGCGCTTCCATGTCACACTCTCGTCACGCCACGCGGAGCCAGTGAACGCGAGCGCGGGCCGCCGAGGGCACCCGGTGACGAACCGGTGCGGCGCCCCCATCCCCGGCACGGCCGGGACGACCACCTTTCCGGACGCCTCCGTCCCCCCGCGTACGCCCCGTCGACGCGTGGAGGCGCCCTGCCGGGGCCCACGGTCCCGGCCCGGTCCGAGGAGACACCGCCCACATGAGACTTCTGGCCAGACGTCGCCGTACGGCGATGGTCGCCGCCGCCGCCCTCGTCATAGGCGGGGTGGCCCTGCCCGCGGGCGCCGCCCAGGCCGCGCCCGCCTGCGACGTGACCTATGCGACGAGCGACTGGAACAACGGGTTCACCGCCACCGTCACCATCAAGAACCTGGGCGACGCGCTGAACAACTGGTCGCTGAAGTTCGCCTTCCCGAACAGCAGCCAGCGCGTGACCCAGGGCTGGTCGGCCAAGTGGAGCCAGTCCGGCAGCGAGGTCACCGCGACGAACGAGTCGTGGAACGGCAGCCTGCCCACCGGCGCGTCCACCAGCATCGGCTTCAACGGCAGCTACAGCGGCAGCAACCCGAAGCCCACCGCGTTCACCCTCAACGGGGTCGCGTGCAACGGCGCGCAGACCAACCAGCCGCCGACGGTCTCCCTGAGCGTGCCGTCCGGCCCGTTCGAGGCGCCGGCCGACGTTCCGCTGACCGCGACCGCGAGCGACAGCGACGGCACCATCAGCAAGGTCGAGTTCTACCGCAACGGCCTGCTCGTCAACACCGACACCACCGCGCCGTACGGTTACGACCTGCTCGACCTGCCGGCCGGCAGCTACACCGTGCAGGCCAAGGCGTACGACAACGCGGGCGGCAGCGCCGTCTCGGAGAAGTCGTTCACCGTCACCGCGGCGAGTGGCCCGAAGCTGGTCGCCAGCCCGTCGGCGGTCACCGTGGCCGAGGGTGGCAGCGCCACGGTCCGGTACACGCTCAGCGCGGCGCCCACGGCCAACGTGCCGGTGACCCTCGCCGTCACCGGTGACAGCGACATCACGGTCTCGCCGTCCACGCTGACGCTCACCTCGAGCAACTGGAGCACCGGCGTCACCGCCACGGTCTCCGCCGCGGAGGACTCCGACACGGTCGGCGGCACCGCGACGATCACCGCGTCGGCCACCGGCTACGCCCCGATCTCCGTCGTGGCCACCGAGGCGGACAACGACACCCCGGGCGGCGACAACGCCTACATCAAGAAGTTCCTCGACCAGTACGGCAAGATCAAGAACTCGGGATACTTCAGCCCCGAGGGCGTGCCGTACCACTCGATCGAGACGCTGATCGTCGAGGCGCCCGACCACGGCCACGAGACCACCTCGGAGGCGTTCAGCTTCTGGCTCTGGCTGGAGGCGCAGTACGGCCGGGTCACCCAGAACTGGGCCCCGTTCAACAACGCCTGGACGGTGATGGAGAAGTACATCATCCCGTCGCACGCCGACCAGGCCACCGCCGGCTCGCCCGGCACCCCGCAGTACGCCGCCGAGCACAACCTGCCCAGCCAGTACCCGTCGGCGCTGGAGGCCAGCGTCCCGGTCGGCCAGGACCCGCTGCGCTCGGAGCTGCAGTCCACCTACGGCACCGGTGACATCTACGGCATGCACTGGCTGCTCGACGTGGACAACACCTACGGCTTCGGCCGCTGCGGCGACGGCACCACCCGGCCCGCGTACATCAACACCTTCCAGCGGGGCACCCAGGAGTCGGTGTGGGAGACCGTGCCGCAGCCGTCCTGCGACACGTTCAAGCACGGCGGCCCGAACGGCTACCTGGACCTGTTCGTCAAGGAGTCCAGCGCCCCGGCCAAGCAGTGGAAGTACACAAACGCGCCGGACGCCGACGCGCGTGCCGTCCAGGCCGCCTACTGGGCGCTGACCTGGGCCAAGGCGCAGGGCAAGCAGGCCGACGTGGCGGCCACCGTGGCGAAGGCCGCCAAGATGGGCGACTACCTGCGCTACGCGTTGTTCGACAAGTACTTCAAGAAGATCGGCAACTGCGTCGGGGCGTCCACCTGCCCGGCCGGCAGCGGCCGTGACTCGGCGCACTACCTGCTCTCCTGGTACTACGCCTGGGGTGGCGCGTACGACGCCTCGCAGAACTGGTCGTGGCGGATCGGCTCCAGCCACAGCCACTTCGGCTACCAGAACCCGTTCGCGGCCTGGGCCATGACCAACGTCGCGGAGCTGAAGCCGAAGTCGCCGACCGCGGTCTCCGACTGGCAGAAGAGCCTCGACCGGCAGCTGGAGTTCTACACCTGGCTCCAGTCCGCCGAGGGCGGCATCGCCGGTGGTGCCACCAACAGCTGGGACGGCAGCTACGCCCAGCCGCCGGCCGGCACCGCCACCTTCTACGGCATGTACTACGACGTCGACCCGGTCTACAACGACCCGCCGTCGAACCAGTGGTTCGGCATGCAGGCCTGGTCGATGCAGCGCATCGCCGAGCTGTACCTGGAGACCGGCAACGCGAAGGCCAAGGCGCTGCTGGACAAGTGGGTGCCGTGGGCGATCGCCAACACCACTGTCGGCACCAACTGGTCGATCCCGTCGGACATGAAGTGGACCGGCCAGCCGGCGAACTGGAACCCGAGCAGCCCGCAGCCGAACACCAACCTGCACGTCGAGGTGACGGTCAAGGGTCAGGACGTCGGCGTCGCCGGCGCCTACGCCCGCACGCTCATCGCGTACGCGGCCAAGTCCGGCAACACCGCGGCGAAGAACACCGCCAAGGGCCTGCTGGACGCGCTCTCGGCGTCCGCCGACAGCAAGGGCGTCTCGACGCCGGAGAAGCGCGGCGACTACAAGCGCTTCGACGACGTCTACAACGCCGCCGACGGCCAGGGTCTCTACGTCCCCAACGGCTGGACCGGGAAGATGCCCAACGGCGACGCGATCGCCCCGGGCAAGAGCTTCCTGGACATCCGCTCGTTCTACAAGAACGACCCGGACTGGCCGAAGGTGCAGGCGTACCTGGACGGCGGTCCCGAGCCGGTCTTCAACTACCACCGGTTCTGGGCGCAGGCGGACATCGCCATGGCGTACGCCGACTACGGCACCTACTTCCCGCAAGGGTGAGGTGACCCCTCCTCCGCGGGCGGGTGCGAACCCGCCCGCGGAGGAGGCCGACCCGGCCGATGGGGGAACGGAGCGGCCGGGTCGGCGAACGGCCTGACGCCCACGGTCAGGCCGGGTGGGCCGGCCGTCCGGCCGACGCAGCGGACCGGCCGGCCCACCACTCCGCCCGGCGACGACCCATGGCGCGAAAAGGCACGGAAAAATCAGCGGTCCACGGGATCACATCCGGGCCGTGGACGGAGTAACGTATTTGACGGAGAGGCCGCTCCCCCCGTGGCGGCCTCTCCATTACTCTGTGCGCGCCGCCACACCGTCGGTGCCCGCCGGATCCACGGGGTGCCGCAGCCCCGGATGCCCGGCCGGCAGCGAGCGCCGGATCACCACCCAGCTAGCCGCCAGCGCCGCCGCGATCAGCGGCCAGGTCAGCGCCGCCCGCGCCACGGTGAGCGCGACCACGTGCCCGTACAACCACAGGGGCACGAACACCGCGACCCGCAGCACGTAGGTGGCCGTCCACACCCAGCTGGCCCGGCCGTACGCCCGCAGCAGCGCCGGGTCGCGCCGCCACCGGGTCCGCTGGCCCAGCGCCGTGCCGACCACCACACCCAGCAGCGGCCACCGCACCACGATGCTCACCGCCCAGGCCAGCGCGCTGGCCGTGTTGGCGGCGATCTGGAGCAGGAAGAAGTCGGCGGCCCGGCCGGTGCGCAACGCGATGAGCGCCGCCACGCAGACCGCGAGCAGACCGACCAGCACCGAGCGGGGACGGTCGCCGCGCCGCCACCGCCAGCCGGCCACCGCCGTGCCGGTCAGCACCGCCGCGAGCACGCCGCCGCCGAGACCGCCGAGCACCCAGCCGAGCCCGAACGCCAGTGGTGGAAGCGTCGCGTCCACCGCCCCGCGCCGGCCGCCGAGCAGGTCGGCCAGCGACTCCGGCCGCGGCCCGCCGTCCGGTTGCCGCTGTGGCCTGCCGGTCACGCGCCACCTCCTCGAGATCGCCCGCCTCACCGTACGCCGCCGCCGCTGGCGCTCCGCCGCGCGCCGGAGCGTGCCTACCGTTAAGTTGTCCGGGTGCGGGAGACGGCGAGGGGTTGGACGGCAGTCTGGTTGGTCGTACTGGCCCTGATCCAGACAGCCGCGTTCGGGCTGGTGTGGCGCTTCGCCGTACACACCGACCTGGGTCAGTGGCTGGACACGGTGGCGCTCACCGGCAACCGGATCGGCCAGGACCGCATCGACGATCCGGTGAACACACTCCTCAACGCCATGTCGGTGGTGTCGCTGCTGGCCGCGACCGCGGTGATCGGCTTCATCGCGCTGATCCGGGGGCGCAAGGCGCTCGCCGTCACCGCGACGCTGCTCATCGCCGGCGCGAACGTGACCACCCAGCTGCTCAAGCACTACCTGCTCCGGCCCGACTTCGGCATCGACCCGGAACGGGCCGCCGCCGGAAACAGCCTGCCCAGCGGGCACACCACGGTGGCCGCCTCGGTCGCGATCGCGCTGATCCTGGTGCTGCCGCGCAAGCTGCGGGTCGCCGGGGCGTTCCTCGGCGCCGGGTACGCCGCCGCCGCCGGCGTCGCCACGCTCTCCGCCGGCTGGCACCGGCCCAGCGACGCGGTCGCCGCGTACCTGGTGGTCGGCGCCTGGGCCGCCGCCGCCGGACTGGTGCTGCTGTTCTTCCAGCGGGAGCAGGCGGTGGTCGAGCCGGGCGACGCGCACCGGGTGGCCGGCGCCGTGCTCGGCGGCATCGGCGTGGTGGCCCTGCTGGCCTCCGCGGTGGCGCTGTCCTGGCTGGTGGACCGCTCCACCATCCCCGTCGAGAGCCTCGGCCGCCGTCCGCTGTTCATCGGGTACGCGGGCAGCGCGGCCGGCATCGCCGGCACGATGGCGGTGGTGGCGGCACTGGTGCTGGTCGTGGTGCACCGGCTGGTGCCCCGCTGGAAGGGCTGACGCCGGTGCGGGCCGTACGGGAGGCGTTCCGGGCCGAGTCCGAGCGGCTGGAGCGTCTGCTGCGCGACCTGGACGACGCGGCGCTGGACCGGCCCACCCCGTGCCCGCCCTGGCGGGTACGCGACCTGGTCGCCCACGTGAGCACCGGAGCCGGTCGCCTGGCTCTGATGCTCGCCGAACCCGCGCCGCCCCGCGCCGAGGTCGACGCCGCCGCCTACTTCGGCGCGGCCAAGTTCAGCCCGCCGGTCGACCGGGACCGCATCGACTCGGCCCGGCGGGCGGCGCGGGAGCACCCGGGCGCGGCCGAGGTGGCCGACGAGTTCGCCCGGGCCTGGCGTGCCACCGACGAGGCGGTCGCCGCCGCGCCGCCCGGCCGGGTCGTACGCACCCGCCACGGTGACGCGATGGCGCTGCCGGAGTTCCTCCGTACCCGCGTGGTGGAGGTCGCGGTGCACGGCCTGGACCTGGCCGACGCGCTGGACCGGCCGCCGTGGCTGACCCCGGCCGCGGCGGACGTGGTGGCCGGCGTGCTCACCGGCGGCGTGCCGGTGCCGGCCGGACTGGGCTGGGACGCGTTCACCGTGCTGCGCAAGGCCACCGGGCGGCTGCCGCTGACCGGCGACGAGCACGCCGAACTGACGCGGGCCGGTATCGGCCGGCTGGCCTTCGGCGGCTGACCTCAGCGCCCGGCGCACCGCCGCAGGTGCTCCAGCACGATCGGGTCGATCCGGCCGGGCACGAAGCGTTCCTCCAGGTTCTCCAGGCCGGTCCAGGCCGCCAGCGCGTCGTCCAGGCCGGCCGGACCGACCGGGTGGCCGGTGGCGGCGAGCAACTCGGCCACCTCGGCCGCGAGCGGGCCGGCGAGATCCCGCAGCGTGGCCGGGTCGGGGCGGCCGAACAGCATGTGGTGGATGCCGAGCAGGCGGCGCAGCTCGGCGACCGGGTCGGCGTGGTCGTCCACGCGCAGGTCCACCAGCTCGTCGCCGGTGCCGGCGTAGCCGCCGTGGCGCTGCACCACGAGTATCGCGGCGCTCTGCCGGCCGCGCCGGTCACCGCCGGCCGCGTCACCGGCGGTGAGCGCGGCCAGCAGCCGTTGCGGGAACGGCAACTCGTCGCCCGCCAGCCAGGCGTCGCGCAGCGCGTCGATCACCTGCGGGCCGGTCAGGATGTTGCCCTGCGCCGCCCAGCCGTCGCCGGCCTGCCCGCCGGCCCACGGGTGGCAGCGCGGCCCGGTCCAGGTGGCCCCGTCGCCGGTCGCGCCGACCACCGCGAGCTGCCTGTCGTCGCGGCCGGGATCGGCGGCGACCAGCCCGGCCACCGCGTCGCCGGCGGTGACGCCGGTACGCAGCAGCGCGAGCGCCTGCGCCCGGTAGGCGAGGTTCGCGTGCGCCTGGGTGGCGACCGCGCCCACCAGCGCCTCGGCCGCCGGCACCAGCGCCCCGGCGGCGAGGAACCGGCTGGCCACGACCACGCCGTACAGGCGCCCGTCGGCGGAGCGGGCGACGAGCGAGAAGGTCACGCGCGGATCGTAGCCGGGTGCGGCGTCCGGCACCGGCGTCGCCGGTCAGAACGGCGTCGCCGCCTCCTCCGGCGGGCGGCCCCAGGCGCGGCGCGCGTCGGCCACCGCCACCGCCGCCAGGACCACCGCGGCCAGGATCGCCGCGACCAGCGGCGCGAGGCGCACCAGCAGCGGTACGGGCAGCAGCAGCGCGGCGATCCCCACCAGCCTCGACGGGGAGACGCGGCCGAACACCTCGTACTCGAAGCGGGCCCGGCCGGCCAGGAACAGGGCCGGCCCGCCGAGGACCACAGCCAGCCAGGGCAACTCGTTGTGCCCGGCCGGATGCTCGATGACCAGCTCGTAGCCGATCGCGGTGGCGACCACCCCGATCACCATGACCAGGTGGGTGTCGGCGGCGGACCGGCCGATGGTGGCCGGGTGCGCGGCCCGGGTCACCGCCTCGCCCAGGATCTGCCCGGCCCGCTGCACGTAGATCCGCCACAGCAGCACCGAGGTGGCCAGCGCGACGGCGAACGCGGTGACCATGCCGGGGCTGGTGGGGGAGCGGGTGAACGACAGGCCGGCGAGCAGGATCGTCTCGCCGAGCGCGACCAGGAAGATCTGCTGGTAGCGCTCGGCCAGGTGCTCGCCGTGGATGTCCCACCGGGACACCGTGGAGCGGCCCAGGCCGGGCAGCGGCCAGCCGAAGCGGGCGGCGAGGTACTCCAGCAGCAGCGCCGCGCTCCAGAGCACCACCCGGGCGTTGACCGGCAGCAGCGCGCCGGTCAGCCAGAGCACACCCGTCGCGCAGAACGTGATCAGCATGCGCAGCTTGAGCCGCCGGTACTGCTGCTTGTGCAGCACCAGCACGAGGATCGCCGGTCGGCTCACCTGGGCCACCACGTACGCGGCGGCGAACACGAGGCCGCCGTGGCTGAACGCGCGCGGGATCGCCACCCCCATCACCATCGCCGAGATCAGCGCGGTGATCACGATGACCTGCAACCACAGATGGTGCGGGTCGTAGCGGCTTGTCGTCCACGCCGTGCCCTGCCAGACGGCCCAGAGTGCGAGCAGCAACAGCAGTGTCTTGCCGCCGCCGGTCACCGCCGACCAGCCGGTCTGCCCGCCCTCCAGCACCAGGTCCTCGAAGGCGCGCGCCGAGATCCGGGTCAGCGCGAACACGTACACCAGGTCGAAGAAGAGCTCCAGGAACGTGGCCCGGTCGGGCCCGCCACCGGACGAGCGCAGCGCGGTCGGCTCGGCGGTCCTCACCGCCGGGCCCCGTCCCCGGTCCGACTCATGCGGCAGTCGTAACACTCTTTCCCGGCGCTCCCGCGCGGATCACCCATATCCGCCTGGATCTTGCTCCGGGCGGTGCCGGACGGGCACCATCGACGGGTGACGAACCGATGGGGCATGACCGTGCCGCTGGGCGGTATCCCGCTCGCCGACCACGCCGCGGTCTACGCGGCCCTGGACGACGCCGGGTTCACCGACGTGTGGTCGTCGGAGGTGGCCGGCGCCGACGCGTTCACCCCGCTGGCCCTGGCCGCCGCCTGGTCGCCGCGGCTGCGGCTGGGCACCGCGATCACGCCGGTGTTCACCAGAGGGCCGGGACTGCTCGCGATGAGCGCCGCCGCGCTGGCCGAGGCCGCGCCGGGCCGGTTCGCGCTCGGCGTCGGCGCCTCGTCGCCGGTGCTGGTGCGGGACTGGAACGCGATCGGATTCGACGAGCCGTTCAAGCGGACCCGGGACGTGCTCCGCTTCCTGCGGGCCGCGTTGCGCGGCGAGACAGTCGACGGCGCGTTCGACACGTTCGCCGTACGACGGTTCACCCTGGAGCGCCCGCCCAGCGTGCCGCCGCCGGTCCTGCTGGCCGCGCTGCGCCCCGGCATGCTGCGCCTGGCCGCCGCCGAGGCCGACGGGGTGATCCTCAACTGGCTGGCCGCCGACGACGTGCCGACCGCGCTGGCCGAGGTGGGCGAGCGCCGGCCCGGCTTCGACGTGGCCGCCCGCATCTTCGTCTGCCCCACCGACGACACCGCCTACGCCCGCGCGCTGGGCCGCCGCATGATCACCGGCTACCTGACGGTGCCCGCGTACGCCGCCTTCCACAGGTGGCTGGGCCGCCAGGACTCGCTCGGCCCGATGTGGGAGGCGTGGGCCGCGGGGGACCGGGGGGGCGCCTCCGCCGCCGTACCGGACGAGGTGGTCGACGCGCTGGTGCTGCACGGCTCGCCCGAGCAGTGCGTGGCGGCCGTCCGCCGGTACGCCGACAACGGCGTCGACGTGCCGGTCATCGCGGTGCTGCCCACGCCGGAGATCACCGAGGGCGGCGCGGCGGCCTGGATGGACCTGCTGCCCCGGCTCGCCCCCGGAAAGGCGGCCTGAGATGAACCTGACCGACCGGGTGGTGGTGATCACCGGCGGGGCCGGCGGGATCGGGGCGGCGCTGGGCCGCCGGTTCGCCGCCGAGGGCGCCGCCGCGATCGTTCTGGCCGACCTGGCCGCTGACGCGGCCCGTACCGCAGCCGGGGCGATCGGCCCGGTCGCGAGCGGCGTCGGGCTCGACGTCACCGACGAGGCGGCGGTACGCGCGCTCGTCGAGGAGACCGAGCACCGCCACGGCCGGATCGACCTGTTCTGCGCCAACGCCGGCGTGGCCACCGGCGGCGGCATCGACGCACCCGACGCGGACTGGGACCGGGCCTGGCGGGTGAACGTGCTCGGGCACCTGCACAGCGCCCGCGCGGCGCTGCCGGGAATGCTCCGCCGGGGCCAGGGGCACCTGCTGCTCACCTGCTCGGCCGCGGGTGTGCTCACGGCGGTCGGCGACGCCCCGTACACCGCCACCAAGCACGCCGCGGTGGGTCTCGCCGAGTGGCTGGCGATCACCTACCGGGACGCCGGCATCCGGGTCAGCGCGCTGTGCCCGCAGGGCGTGGACACCCCGATGCTCGCCGACGGCCTCGCCGAGGGGCACCTGGGCGCCCGGGTGATCGCCGCCTCCGGGACGATCCTCACGCCGGACCAGGTCGCCGACGCTGTGGTCGCCGGTCTGGCCGAGGAGCGGTTCCTGATCCTGCCGCACCCGGAGGTGGCCGACTACGCCCGCCGCCGCGCCGAGGACCCGGACGGCTGGCAGGCCGGGCTGCGCAAGCTCGTCCGGAAGCTGCGCGCCGCCGACCGCTGAGCGCGGCGCGTCCGGCAGCGTCCTCCGAACCTGGCCGGCAGCGGACCGGCGACGAGGCCCGGCCGGTCCGGTCAGCGGCGCCACCGCAGCGGCCCCGGGTGGACCGTCCACAGCAGCCGGCCCCACCGGGAGCGGGCCGCGCGCAACGCGTCGCCGAAGCCCTGACTCAGCCGCGCGGCCCGCTCCGCCTGTTCCGGCGTGACACTGCCCGGCGCGAAGCCCGCCTGGTTGAGCAGGGCGGCCAGCTCGTCGACCACCGCCTCATCCGGTCCGCCGGCCCCCGCGCCGTCCCCGGTCCGGTCCGTGAGCCCGGCCGCGCCGTCCCCGGTCCGGTCCGTGGGTCCGGCCGCGCCCGCTCCGGACCGCGCCGCGCGGGCCTCGGCGAGCGTCCGGCGGGCCCGCTCGGCCACCTCCGCCGCCGCCAGGTCCGGCCCGGCCGGATGCCCGGCCAGCCGCAGCGCGTCGGTCAGCTCCCGCCATGCGCCCGCGACCCGCTCGCCCGGGTCGGCGGCGTCCAGACGGGAGCGGGTCAGCCGGCGGCGCGCGGCGTAAAGGGCGGCCAGCACCGCGCCGACCAGCAACGCCAGCCCGCCGACGCCGCCACCGACCAGCACCGGCGTCCCGAGCCCGCCCTGCTCCCGGCCGGGTGCGGGCGCGGCGGCCGGGGGCGTCGCGCTCGGCTCCTCGGTGGGCGCCGGCACCTCCGACGGCGGCGGATCCTCCGGCTGCGGCCGGAAGTCCTCCTCCACCGGGCGGGGCTCCTCATCAGGACGCGGCATCGGGTCGAACGGCACCCAGCCGACGCCGTCGAACAGCACCTCCGGCCAGGCGTACGCGTCGGCCGCCCGCACCGGACCGTCGCCCTTCGGCTCGAAACCGACCACCACCCGGGTCGGCAGGCCGGCGAGGCGGCCGAGCACCGCGAACGCGGCGGCGAACTGCTCCGAGGTGCCCCGCTGCCCTCCGCCGTTACGCGGCCCGAACAGGAAGAACGCCAGGTTCGGGTACGCGTGCCCGCTGGGCGCGTCAGCCGTCACCCGGTAGTGCTCGGCCAGGAACGTGGCGATCGCGTCGGCGCGCGCGTACGGGGCGCCGTTCGACTCGGCGAGCTGCGTGGCGAGCCGGCGCACCGGCTCCGGTGCACCGTCGGCCACCCGCAGCACCCGGGCCACCTCGTCCCCGGCGGGCACGTTCGCCGTGGGCAGCAGGTTCGCATCCGGGCGCTCCCGCACCGACGACACCTCGTACCGCAGCCCCGGCGCGAGCCCTTCCGGGCGGATCAGCGTCCCGGTCGCCGGGTCGTACGCCACCCGCGCGCCGGTCACCTCGCGCGGCGTGGGCACCGCCGGCAGCAGCCGCCCGGTCAGGTCGCCGACGGTGATCTCCTGGCGCACCTCGTCGGTGGCCGCGTCCGGGGCCGGCTCGGCGGCGGGCAGGATCCGCCCCGCGTTGCGGTACGTGGCACCGACCCGCCAGGTCACCCCGTCGTAGTCGCTGAGCACCGCCAGCCGGATCCGCGGCGACCCGTCCCCGGCCGCGCCCCCCGTGGTGCGCACGTCGAGCAGCCGCTGGTCCGGGTTCAGCGCCCACCCGGAGATCCGGATCAGCGGGTTCTCGTCCAGCGACTCCACCCGGGGCGGCTCCACGTAGCGGCGCGGGTCGACGGGCCGCTCGTCGACCTGGGCGGCCACCACCGGGGCGAGCAGCGCCGCCAGCGCCACCACCACGGCGAGCCCGGCCGCGCTCGCCGCCACCAGGCGCAGCCGTACCGCCGCGCGTACCGCTGGGGTCAGACCGGCGACCGGATCGGGCGCCGGGCCGTCGCGGCGCCCGGGCGTCGCCAGGCCGGCCGCCGCGACCGCGGCGAACAGCACCGTCGGGCCGATCGCCGGATCCGCGTTCGGCCCGACCACGTAGAGCGCGCCGGCGTAGAGCAGCGCGGGCGGCAGGTAGCCCAGCAGCACCCGCCCGGCGCGCAGCGCCACCTCGGCGGCGGTCAGCCCGGCCAGCCACGCCGCGACCACCGGGACCAGCACCGTGTCCGGGGCCGGCTCGACCGGGATCATCGCGGTGAGCAGCCGGGGAATCGCGTTGCGGGCCGCGTCGGCGGCCACCTCGCCGAGCCCGCCCGGCAGCGCCGCGTGCGCGGCGGCCAGCCGCAGCGACAGCAGCGTCCACCCGGTCAGCGCGGCCACCGACAGCGGCGCCACCAGCCAGGACGGCAGCCGCCGCGCGGCCACGCTGACCAGCACCGAGCCGACGGCCGCACCGGCCATGAGCCGGGTGAGCAACGGGTCCGCGTACATTCGGCCCAGCACCACGCCGGACAGCGCGACCAGCACGATCAGCGAAGCCGGCACCGGCACGGCCCGCAACACCCGGACTGCCCGCTCCGCCGCCTGCGTCACCACCGGCGGACCCCGTCCCACTCGGCGGCGAACGCCGCGCCGTCCGCGGCGTCCAGGACCGTGAGGCCCGCCGCGCCGGCCGCCGTCGGCCCGTCCGCGCCGAACATCCCGACCACCACCGACGGGTACGCGCCGCGCAGCGCGCCGACGTGCCCCAGCTCGTCGCGGCCACCCGGCCCGGTCAGGAAGACGAGCGTGTCGCCGAGCCGGTCCCGGCGCAGCCGCCCGGTCGCGGCGGGCAGCACGTCCGGCCCGGCATCCGCCAGCTCCACCGCGGCGAGCCAGTCCAGCGGCCCGGCCGCGCCCGCCGGCTCCACCTCGGCCGGTACGACGAGCAGCAGGTGCACCGGCAGGTCCTCCCGCACCGCGGCTGCCACCACCGACGCCGCCGCCTCGCACGCCGACTCGAACGACTCCGCGACACCGCCCACCCGGCCCGGATACGCCGACGCCCGGTTGTCCAGCACCACCACCAGGCGCGGCAGGCTGGTGTCCACGTTCTCCCGCACCATCAGCTCACCCACCCGGGCGCTCGTGCGCCAGTGCACGCGGCGCAACTCGTCACCCACCACGTACTCCCGCAACGAGTCGAACGTGATCGACCCGTGCGGCACGCTGTCGGTACGCCCGTCCAGGCTGCGCCCGGCACCGGTGGGCACCGCGGAGAGCGGGTGGATGCGCGGATGCACCCACACCGGCACCGTGCCGCCGTAGCCGCGCGCCAACGCCACCAGCCCCAGCGGATCCCGGCGCACCACCCGCAGCGGCCCCACCGGCACCACCCCACGCCGGTGCGTCGGCACGTCGTACCGCACCACAGTGTCCCGGCCCGGACGCAACCGCAGCAGCGGCACCGGCACCAACGCGCCCGCGCAGCGGTCCTCGGCCACCAGGTTCGCCGCCCGCAACCGGCCGGTGTTGCGCACCGTCAGCTCCATCGCCGCCAGCTCACCCCGGGCCACCCGGTCCGGGTCGGCCCGCCGCGCCACGCTCAGCCGGGGCCGCCAGGCCGCGTTCACCACCGCGTAGCCGACCGCCACCGCCGCCGCCGCGCCGAGCACCGCAAGTTCCGGGTACGCGTACCGGAACCCCACGCCGAGCAGCACCAGGGCGGCGACGAGCAGCCCGATGCCACGGGCGGTGATCCCCACGCTCAGCCGTGCACCGGCGTGGCCTGGCCCGACGGCAGCGGCACCGGCACCGACGCGACCGCCTGGCGCAGCACCTCGGCGGGCGTGACACCCCGCACCTGCGCATCAGGGGTGAGCAGCAGCCGGTGCGCGAACACCGGCTCGACGAGCGCCTTCAGGTCCTCCGGCATGATCCAGCCCCGGCCGTCGATGAGCGCGTACGCGCACGCCGCCCGGGTCAGCGCGATCACCCCACGCGGGCTCACCCCGACCCGCACCTGCGGATGCGTACGCGTCGCCGCTGCGAGCCGCACCGCGTACGCGTAGAGCGGCTCGGCGATGTGCACCCGCCGGGCCATCTTCACCATCTCGCCCACGGTGGCGGTGTCGGTGACGGCGGTCAGCGAGTCGGGGGAGCGGACCGTGGCGCCGCGCAGCACCTCCACCTCGACCGCCTCGTCCGGGTAGCCGACCGACAGCTTCACCAGGAACCGGTCGAGCTGGGCCTCTGGGAGCCGGTACGTGCCGTCCATCTCCACCGGGTTCTGCGTCGCCACCACCAGGAACGGCTGCGGCACCGGATGCCGTACGCCGTCCACGGTGACGGTCCGCTCCTCCATCACCTCCAGCAGCGCCGACTGGGTCTTCGGCGACGCCCGGTTGATCTCGTCGGCGATGACGATGTTGGCGAACACCGGCCCCGGGTGGAACTCGAAGCCCCGGCTGGCCTGGTTGAAGATGGTCACCCCTGACACGTCGGAGGGGAGCAGGTCCGGCGTGAACTGGATGCGCCGCCACTGCCCCTTCACCGTCGCCGCGATCGCCCGCGCCAGCGTCGTCTTGCCGACGCCCGGTACGTCCTCCAGCAGCACGTGCCCCTGCGCGAACAGGGCGGTCAGCGCCAGCCGCACCACCTGCGGCTTGCCCAGCACGACCGCGTTGACGTTGTCGGCCAGCCGGGCGGCCAGGGCGGCGAAGCCCTGCACCTCCGGCTGGCTCAGCGGTTCGTGCGTGTTCACGGATGCGCCTCTCGGGTGCGGTCAGCAGGTGGGCAGGACGCCGAGGTCGTCGCCGCCCTCCAGGTTGAGCCAGGCCCACGGGATGTACGTCTTGCCCTTGTAGTCCACCTGGACCCACCAGGTGCTCTGCTTGTTGTTGTTGTAGATCCAGGCGTCCACGTCCTCGCCCTTCACCTTGCAGTACGTGCGTAGCCGCGTGCCGTCGCGCACCCAGCCCGCCTGCCGGTCGTTGTCCTGCCTCGGCACCTCGAAGATCTCGTTGCCGTTGCGCTCGCCGGGGATCTCCCGATCGCAGTACGTCCGCTGGTCGCCGTCCGGACCGTTCTTGCAGGTGGCGACGCCGTACACCGGGTCGGTGGTCTGCGCGCGCGAAGCGGTGCCCTTGCCGGCGGCGTTGGACGCGGTCAGCGTCACCGTGTACGCGGTACCCGGCGTCAGCCCGGTCACCCGCAGGCTGGAACAGCTTCCGCTCGCCGTCTTCCCGCCGGTCGCCGCCGTGCACGTGGCCCGTCCGCCGCCCGCGTCCACAGTGAACGTCACAGTCACCGACGTGGCGTCCGCCGACGAGCCGGTCACCGTGATCCGGGGCTCGGCGACCGTCCGCGCGGTGGTGCTCGCCTCCGGTCCCGGCCCGGCCTCGTTGACCGCCTTGACCTTCACCGTCACGTTCTGCCCGTTGCCCAGGCCGCCCACGGTAGCCTGCACGTCGGTCACCTCGACCGACTTCCCAGCCGCCTCCACCACGTACTTCGTCACCGGCCGGCCGTTGTCCACCGCCGGGGACCACTGCACCGCGATCGTGCCCGGCTGGTCGGCGACAGTCGAGGCGCGCAGCTCCGTCGGCGCCTTCGGCACGGTGAACGGCACCACCGTGTTGCTCACCGGCGACGCCTTCGACCCGGCGCCCTTCTCGCTCACCGCGGTCACCGTGAACGCGTACTGGGTGCCGTACTCCAGTTGCCCGGCCGGCACCACCAGCTCCGTCTTCGCCGACTCACCGGCCGGGGCACTCGCACCCGCCGAGGTCGCCGTCACCGCGTACCTCGCGATCGTGTTGCCCTGACCGTCGGCCTCGGGCCAGCTCACCCGCACCGTGCCGTCCGGCCGCGCCTCGGCGGTCACCGACGCAGGCGGGTCCGGCACCTCCGCGGTCGGCACCACCGGGTTGCTGCGCCGCGCCGGCCCCTCACCCTTGGCGTTCACCGCGTGCACCGAGAACGTGTACGTCTCACCGTTTGTCAGACCGGTGATCTCCAGGGCGCGCTGGTTCGCGCCGACCTGGTGGGTCTGACCGGCGCCCTCCACCACGTACCGGGTGATCTCGGCGCCGTTCGACGCGGCGGCCTGCCAGCTCACCCGCGCCGAGGCGTCACCGACGGCGGCGGTGACCGACTTCGGCGCACCCGGCTTGGACACCTTCGGCTTCTTCGGCGGGGGCGGCGGCGGAGCCACCGGCGGCGGGTCGCCGCCCAGCACGTCGTTCGCGTACTTGTCGACCTCACGCACCTGGTTGCGGTCGTCGACCACCTGTGCGGTGGACGAGTCCGGCGGGTTGATGAACAGGTGGTTCTCGCGTACCTCCAGCTCGACCGGGCCGGGCCGGCCGGAGCCCTTGACGGTCTGCACGAGCTGCCCCTCGCCGTCGAAGGCGTACACCGTGCCGGTGGTCTCGTCGGCGCAGTAGAACCGGCCCGCCCACGCCACCGCCGGGCTCAGCCGGGCGCCGGTGCCGGGCACCGTGAACCGCTTCACCTCGCGGCTGTCCCGCACCACGTGCACCGACCGGTCACCGGGGACCGTGACCGGCACCTGCGGCCCGCTGGTACGCGTCGGCAGGTTCCCCGGCGCGCTCATGCTCAGCTCCGCCCGCTGCGTCTGCCCGCCGACCACTGTGACCAGCGACGCCGAGGTCCGGTCCAGCACCGCGACACCCTCGTCCAGCGTGGACACGACCAGCTCGTGCGCCGGCTCGGCCACGTCGTACGTCTCGACCCGCTTCGGGCTGAGCCCCGCGGACGGCGCGTCACCCGGCGTCTCCGGCAGCTCGGCGGCGGTCACCGCCGAGACGGTGCCCTCGCTCGGCACCGCGACCCACAGCTTGCCGGCGCCGTCGAACGTGCCACCGGTGATGCCCGGCGGGTAGCGCACCGGCTCACCCACCGGCGTCAGCGCCCGCGGGTCGAGCTGCCGGACGATGCCCTGTACCGCGTCCACCACGAACGCCGCGTCCTCGTGCAGCGCCACGCTCACCCCGAACCCCGGCGCGGTCGGCGTGGTCGCGGTGATCTGCAACGTCGCCAGGTCCAGCGAGCTGACCTGCCCGGTGTTGAGGTCGCGCAGGATCAGCAGCCGGTCGGTCTGCGCCACCTGCATCTGGTGCCGCCGCCCACCCGGCACCTCCATCCGGGTGTCCACCCGCGCGGTGACGCCGTTGACCCGGGCCAGCTCGCTGCGGGTGGTGCTCCACAACCAGGACGACGCGTCGATGCTCGCCACCGCGTTGTCGGCCGCGCCCAGCCCGAGCACCGTCAGGCCCATCGCGGCCAGCAGCGCGGCCACCGTGCCGATGGTGACCAGCCCGCCCCGCATCCGCGACCGTGGACGAGCCTGCTCCGGCCCGGTGCCCGTGACGTCCTCGATGGTGGTCACTGCCGGCTGCCTCCCCGTGTCGGTGGGGGAGAGACGCCGAGCACGGCCGACCCTCCCCAGAGCCGGGAGCCATCATAGGTGCCGCCCGGAGTCGGTGAAACCCGCACCGTCCTCCTGTGGACACCGAGCGTGTCGTCCGTGGACGCTCAGTTCGGCGTGGGGCCGCCCTCCCGGTCCGTGCAGACCTGCCCCGAGGTGGCGTACGAATCGGTCGAGTAGACCGCCAGCACCGTGAAGCAGTAGTCCAGCTTCGCGCTCAGCCCGTTCACCGTGTAGCGGGTCTGCCCGGCGTCCACAGTCGCCAACACCCCGAGCTTCTGCCCGGCCCGGCCACCCGCCACCACGAACGGCACCCCGCCGTTCGTCGGATCGGTCCAGGTCACCGTCACTGTGGTCGTGTCGTCGCGCAGCTTCAGGTCCCCCGGCGGCGGCCCGGCCACCTTCGGCGATGCGGCGCCGGACGCGGGCACGGGAGCCGGCGGCGGCGCCGCCTCCCGGTTCAGCAACACCACGCCGGCGCCGACCGCCGCCACCACCGCGAGCACCGCACCCCCGACCACAAGGGCCAGCACCGTCCGGTTGCGGCCCGGCCGCTCCGGCTCCATCGGGTACGCGTCCTGCGGCTGGACCGGCGGCGGCTGGTGGAACATCGGCGGGGTCGCCGGCCAGGCGCTCTGCTCCGGCTGGGCCGGCGGCTCCGGTCGCGTGGACTCGGGGAAGTCCAGCAGATCCTCATAGATCGTCATCTGCCGGTTCGGCTCCGGCGCGTCCTGCTCCGGTTCGCCTGCCGCGTCGACGGGCGCCGGCTCGTCCTCGTCCGGCTCGGGCCGGCTGGGCCGGTCGACCGGCTGGGACGGGGCGGCGCTGCTCCACGGCGGCGCGACCATGCCCCACGGCGGTACGGAGGAACCGCTGACGGGTGCCGCGCTGACCGGTGCCGCGGGTGGTCCGCTGACCGGCGGTGGATAGGTGCCGGGGGGCGCGCTCACCGGTGGGTGTCCGGCGGGCGGCGCGCTGATCGGCGGTGGGTAGCCGGGGCCGGGCGGTGCGCTGACCGGTGGCGGGTAACCGCTTACCGGAACCCCGCTGACCGGGTAGCCGGCCGGTCCGCTGACCGGCTGTCCGGGAGGGCCACCGACCGGGTGCGTGGGCGGCGTGCCGACCGGCGACGTCGAGGGCGATCCGACGGGCGGTGCGCTGACCGGCGGTGCGCTGACGGGTGCTGGGTAGACGGGAGCGGGGCTGGTGGGCGGTGGGCTGATGTGGGGTGCGGCGGGCAGCGGTGTTCCGCCTGCCGGAGGCGCACCGGCGCCGGGCGTGCCGAGGGTGCCCGACGCACCTGCCGACGTGGTGCCCGGCTGCTTCACACTTGCGGTGGCGTCGGTGGCCGGTGCACCACCCGAGCCGCCTCCACTCGTACCCGACGTGCTCGCCGGCGGTCCGCTGACCGGGGACGTGCTCACCGGCGGTGCGCTCGCTGCGGGCGCGATCATCCCCGATGAGCCGGCCGGGGACGGGCCGGCCGAGGGCCTGTCGGCAGGGGATTCGCTGGCCGGAGGTGCGCTGGCCGGTGGTGCGCTGACCGGGGGTTCGCCGGCGGTGGTGGTCGCTGCGGACTTCGCCGAAGCGTCGCGCGCTGCCTTTGCGGCGGTGCGTTCCGCCTCCTCTTCCAGCAGCGGGCCGATCTGCTGCACCTGGATCGTCGGCTTGTCCCAGCCCGGTCCACCGGGGACGGGCGGCACGGTAGGGGCGCTGGGCCCGCCCGTTTCGGTATCGGCCGGGTCCGTATCGGCGGCCCGGTCCGTATCCGCCGCCCGGTTCGTATCGGGGCGTGGTGGTGGAGCAGGGACGGCCTCGGTCGTCGGCGTCGCCCGCTGGGTCGGCGCCGATCCGGGCATCATGGGGGCCGAGGTGGGTGCCGCTGGGGTGGCAGTGGCCGCTGCGGATTCCGCCACCGGCCGGGAAGCCGGCGTTGGGAGCACCGTCGAGCCCGCAGTGGTGGCCGGTGGCGGGGTGGCCGGGGTCGACCCCGGTGCGGTGACCGGCGGGACGACCGGAGCGGCCGGCGGCGGTGGCAGGACATCGCGCTCCGGCGACGGGACGCGCGCCGGCGGGAGGACGGCCGGAGGAGGCGGTGGTGGTAGGACTCCCGCCGCCGGCATCCGTGACGCCGGCGGGATGCCTCCGGTGGAGGGCGGCGTCTCGACGACCGGCGTCGCGGGCGGGGGCGGGATGACCGGCGGAGGCGGTAGCGGGGACGCGCCGACTGTCCCGGGCATCTGTGAGGGCGGCAGCGGCCTACTCGCCTTGCCCGGCGTGTGCGGCGGGACGCCGACAGTGCCGGGTGTCTGCGGCGGGGTGCCGGCAGTGCCGGGTGTCTGCGGGGACGGTAGCGGTCTCCCGGCGGTGCCCGGCACCTGCGGTGGCGGGACTGGAGGCGTGCCGGCCACGCTCGGCGGCGGCGGGACCGGACGTGCGGGGGCGGACGGCGCTGAGACGGGCGCGACATGCGCTCCGGCGGCCGAGGACGCCGGGCCCGGCATCGGAGGCACCGCCGGCCTCGCGGGCACCGGCGCGCCGGCCGTGGGTGCCGTCGTCGGCGTTCCCGGCGTTCCCGGCGTTCCCGGCGTTCGCGGTGCTCCCGGCGTCGCCGTCGGGGCTCCGGGGGGCGGCGAGGGCACGGACGTGCCGGAGGTCGCCGGGTGCGGGGGTCCGCCAGCCGCGACGCGGGGCGGCACCGGCGTCACGCCGGGAGCGACGGCCGGTCGACCGTAGGTTCCCGGCGGAAGCGGGGTGGCACCTGGAGCCGGTGGAACCGCGGTCACGCCCTGAGCCGGCGGAACCGGGGTGACACCGTGGGCCGGGGGCATCGGGCGGACGCCGGGAGTCTGCGAGGCGGCCCCGGCAGACGGCGGTGTCGCTGGTGCGGTGGGTTCGACGGGCACTACCGGGAACCGGGAGGTGGCCTCCTCCGTGATCGGCGCGAACCGGGTCGTCGCCTCCGAGGCAGCCGGCGAGGGCGGCGCCCACGGACTCGCGGGTCCGCTCGGTCCGGCGCCGGGAGGCTGGTGCGGCGAGGCAGGCGCCACCGGGGGCGGCGGAGTGATCGGCGCGGACTGAGGTGGCTGCCCGGAGTGGGGCGCGTGCGGTGCCGGGCCCGGGTGGGGAGCCCACTGTGAGCCGGGTACCGGCGGATTCGCTGCGGGCGCACCCGGGGCGACGGGCCGGGGCGGTGCCGGGGCGTGCGGGTGCGGCGGTGGGACAGGCCGCAGCGAGACGGTGGGCTCGGACAGTCCGTGCCCGGGGTACCCGGCGGAGGCGGGACCGGGTTGGCCGGGCCGGACCGGGCCGAGGTTCCCCGGCGATGCCGGATCGACATGTCCGGGCACTGACGGATGGGGGTGCCCGGGGCGGCCCGGATTCGGGTAGCCGGGCAGGAGTGGAGCGGGGTGCGGACCGGCAGCGGCGGCGGAGCCGCCGGGGGAGGGGCCATGGCCCGCGGGAGCGGCGGCGGAGCCGCCGAGGTACTGGCGGGCTGCGCGTACCGCGGGGTGGTCCGGACCGAGCACGGCGGACCCGGCGGTCGCCACGCGGCTGTAGTTGCGGCGGGCCTCGTGCCGGTTGCCCAGCTCCTCGGACACCCCGGCGAGGTCGAAGCTGAGCGCGAGCATCAGCGGGTCGGCCTCGCCGCGGCGGCGCTCGCCGGCCGCATAGGCCTCTTCGAGTACGCGCCGGGCGGCGGCCGGGTCGTCGGCCTCGCGGTGCAGCCGAGCCAGCAGGTGCCCGGTGGCCAGGATGTCCTGGTGGTCCTCGCCGTACGCCGGGCGGGCCGCGACGATCGCGTCATGGAGCAGGCGGCGGGCGCTTGTCAGATCACCCGCGGCGCGTAGCGCGAGGGCCTGGTGTTGAGTGGCGATCAACGGGGAGGGGTGGGACACGGGAGCAATGCTGCCCGGAATCGCCTGTTGCGCGCTACCCACCCGATCTATGTGGCCGCTGACCTGCGCAAACGTGCCTCGTGGGAGCTGATGTGCATGATCGTTCTGGGCCGTGTACAGTAATGCCCCGTGCGGCCCGCCAGGCCGACCGATGCGGTGAGTAGCTCACATTGGTCGACCGGGTAGGCTGGCACGTGCAGGTCCGGGTGGCGGAATGGCAGACGCGCTAGCTTGAGGTGCTAGTGCCCGTATAGGGCGTGGGGGTTCAAGTCCCCCCTCGGACACTCCCGCGTAGCATCCGTGCGACGTTGGACGTAAAGGTGGTCAAGCATGCTTGACCACCTTTTTTCACTCTCTGTTACCGCCACTGTCGACCGCATCGTCACCGGCACCGCCTTCGTGGTGCGCGACGTCGACTTCACCGACGGGACGCTGCTGGTGCTGTCCGCCGCCAAGACCACCGCGGAACCTCCGCAGCTGGTGACCGTGGTCGGCACCGTCGTCGACTTCTCGTACCGCGACCTGTCCGGCCGCTACGAGCTCGGGCCCTCCGATGCGTATCGCGACTTCGAGGGCGGGCGCGCGCTCATAGCCGAGGACGTGACCGTGTGGGACTGACCGCCGGCTAGCTGTCGAGCCGGTCACGCAGGTCGTCGACCTGCTGCTGGAGCGTCCCACGATGCCCAGGACGACGCCGACGATGGCGAGCACCACGCCCGATCCGGGCGAGGATGGCGGTGACCGGCGGCTCATGCCTCCCGGTGCACGGTCCTGCGGGCGATGCCGGGCAGATGTTCCGGCAACGCCACGGCACGCAGGTCCGCCAGTACGTCGTCCAGGAGTCGGGTGATCCGCGGCTGGTCGCGTCCGGCCCGCCGGACGTCGTCGACCGCGACCGCGAGGAAGCCGTCGAAGTCCTGCGTCCGCGCCCGTACGCGTGGGGTGCCGTCGGGATCGTCGACGAGCATTCGGTGACCGGGCCGGCCGGCCAGGCGGCGCAGCAGGTCGTGCATCTCCTGGACGCTGCGGACCGCGGTGGTGGTGTCGTTGATCCCGGGTGACAGGGCCCGCTCGGCGATGTCGGTCAGCTGCCGGAACCCGAACCCGACGTCCTGGCCGAGGGTCCGTTCGACGCCGAGGTTCACCGCGACACACGCCCGCGCCTCCGGCACGGTCGTCGGGAAGGGACCGCCGGCCAGCGGGTGGACCGCGATCAACGGTTGCCCGGCGACCACGAAGTCGCCCGGCGCGGGCAGGACCGACAGCGTGCAGTCGTGTTCGCGGGCCAGCGCGGCGAGCCGGTCGAGTTCGACGTGCTCGACCATGCCGGGCTGGGCCGCGGCGATCACCTGCACCGGCGGTGGCAGCGGCGTGACGGGCCTGGCAGCCGGGCCGGCCGGATACTGTTCCTCGATCACCCGGCGGCACTGGGCGCCGACCGCCGCGATGATGTGCGAGACCCGCATGACCGTGGTGACGTGGTGCAGGTAGTAGACGAACAGCCCGCTGCTGGCGAGCACGAGCGTCATCGTCACGGCGAGCGAGAGGTCGGGCAGCCGGGCGTCGGCGCCGGCCGGCAGCGCCGCCAGCACCACCATGGCGAACAGCGCGGTCGCCAGGAAGGTGCCCAGTGCGACCTGGGTGATCCGGTCCTGCAGGAAGGTCCGCAGCACGCGGGGGGAGTACTGGCTGCTGGCGAGCTGCACGGCCACCACGGTGATGGAGAAGACCAGTGCGGTGAACGAGATCATCGCGGTGATGATCGACGACAGCAGCGACCGGGCGCCCGCCACGCTGCTGGGCAGGAACCCGCCGGTCGGCAGGCCCAGTCGCAGCTCGGCCACCGACAGGCCGAGGGCCAGCACTACGGCCCCGGCGGCGAACGCCGCCGGCACCAGCCAGAATCCCGACCACGCCGCCGCCAGGCGGGACCGGAGGGTACGCGGAGCGCGGCTCATCCCGCCGTAGTCCCCGGTACGTGCCTTTTGCATGCCTGCCGACGGGTCTGTTTACCTGGAGGCAGACCTCGACCGGACGCACGAAGGAGGTGGGCCGGGGCCCCGGCGCGCTGATCATGAAGAGCCGACACATCACGGCATCCGTCACCTGCGCCGCCCTGCTGGTGCTCGCGGCCGGCTGCGGCGACGGCGGGGAACCGGAGCCGACCTCGTCCGGCCCGAGTCACACGGTGCCCTCGGCCTCGCCACCGGGAACGCCGACGGCTCCGGCGACCGGCGAGGGCTCCACCGCCGCGCCGGCCACGGCGGCGCCCTCGGCGACCCCGTCGCCGTCGAGCACCACCGACGCCGACGTACAGGACGCCATGCGGCGCGGTGACACCGGCGACCGGGTCCGGGCGCTGCAGGAGCGGCTGGACCGGCTCGGATACTGGGTCGGCGAGACCGACGGCACCTTCGGCCTGCTCACCGAGCAGGCGGTGTACGCGCTCCAGAAGGCCGCCGGCCTGCGTCCCGACGGGATCGTCGGCGCGAAGACCCGAGCCGCGCTCGACGACGGCAAACGCCCGGACGCCCGCAGCACCGACGGCCACCTCGCCGAGGTGGACCTGGACCGCCAACTGCTGATGATCGTCGACGACGGCGAGGTTAGCCGGATCTTCAACACCTCGACCGGCACGTTCGAGCGTTACACCCACCAGGGGGAGACCTACCTGGCGGACACCCCACGCGGCAGGTGGACCATCGACTGGCAGGTCGACGGCTGGCGCGACGGCCCGCTCGGCCGCCTGTACCGGCCGAAGTACTTCCAGGAGCAGGGGATCGCGATCCACGGATACACCAGCGTCCCGCCGTATCCGGCGTCGCACGGTTGCGTGCGGGTGACGCTGCCGGCGATGGACTGGCTGTGGGCGCAGGACGTGCTGCCGAAGAAGACCCGGGTCTGGGTGTACTGAGCGCACACCCGGTGAACCGTCGCGAGGTGCCCCGGTCGGCCCGGGCTGGGACGTTGAAAGCGTTGAGCTTGGACAGCGTCCGCTTTCCGGGCACCCGCAGGATCACCACCAGGGCCGGGTAGACGAGCAGCGCAACGACGAGCAGACGTAGCAGGTCAGCGGGGTTCTTCCACACCATTCCGTGGAGCTACCCGGGTGGTCCGGCCCCTGTCCGTCGCGAGCCGGACCACCTGACGAGGACGCGGCACTCAGCCGAGGACCGCTGTCGCTTCGATCTCCACGACGAACTCGGGCGTGAAGAGAGCCTGCACGCCGATGACGGTGATGGGCGGAGCCGGCGCGGGCAGACCCTCGTCCTGTTGCGCCCGCGCGATGCCGGCGAGCAACTCGTCCCACTTCTCCGGGGCCCAGTCCACGACATAGAAGGTCAGTCGGGCAAGGTCACCGGTGTCCCCGCCCGCGCCTCTGACACCGACGATGATGTTGCGCAACGCGGCGTGGGTCTGACCGGCCAGATCCGGTGCGGCGGGCTTGAAGTCCGGGGTTACGCCGGCCTGCCCGGCCAGCAGAACCAGCCGGGATCCGGTCGCGACGGCGACCGGCGAGTAGTCGGTCTGCCTGAGCAGTCCGTCCGGGTGCATGAGTTCCACGGTCATCTGGGTCTCTCTCTCGTAACTAGCTTCGCGGAAGCACGGTGATGGCCACGATGACGCTGTTGACGACAGTGGCCGTCACGGTGCGGGTCACGGCCTGCGCCGTCGCGTCGGCGCCCCAGTCGCCGCGTTTGAGTTCCTTCGCCCGCGTGATCACCGACGAGGTCCAGGGGATCTCGCGGTGGAACTGCGGGAGGGTTCCGCTCGCCGAGAGCAGGGCCGCGAGCGCGGCGACCCGGGCCGTCGGCTGCACACCGTCGACGAGCGCCTGCCGGACGTCGGCGAGGAGCCGCGCCCGGCGTTCGGTCCGTCCTTCCCGCAGGGCCGTGGACCGGAACAGGCCGAGCACCTTGTGCGGCTGCCGGTCGATGTCGCCTCGCGCGATGAGCCGCTGCAACACCGGCTCGCGCAGGGTGGGGCCGATCGCCGCGAGAACCGTCTGCACTCCCCTCGGTTTCTCCGCGAGGTAGTCCCACGCCGGACGGAGGAGACCGTCCTTCGGTGGACTACCGACCACGCTGATCCGGCTCCGGGGCGCCGTGGTCAGATGGTCGCCGAGGGTGAGGTCGGCGAGGACGGCGCCGCCGAGGACGTAGAAGAGCGTGTTCTCACCCGCGACGGTCCCGGACGCGGGCTGGAACAGCAGCAGGAGGAGGTCCTCCACCAGGGTCGGAGGGTCCGGGCGCTCCGAGGGGGCGGTGGTCATCGGCGGGGCTCCCAGCGGAAGAGTCGGGTGGCGAGGACGACGGCGACGGCGACCCAGCCCAGGGTGGGCGCGAGCAGGAGCAGGGAGTCGGCCACGGCGACGCCGCCGTTCCAGGCGTTCCTGGTCAGTTCGGTGGCTGCGCCGCCGGGCAGCAGCCGTTTGAGCCAGGCGAGGTCCGCGGTGCCGCTGATGCCCACCCAGGTCGCCACGGCGATCACGCCGAGGGTAACGGGCAGGGTGGTGACCTGGGCGTGTTCGGGGGAATTGGTCAGGCCTGCGGTGGCCAGGGCCAGGCCGATCATCATCGCCAGGGTCGCGAGGACCGCGAGCACGACCAGGGCGGCGTTGGCCGGCCCGCCGGCGACGACGGCCAGCGCGGTCAGGATCGCGGCCACCTGCACTACCGCGATCGTGGTGGGCGGCAGCAGCAGGCCGGCCAGGATGGTGGAGTCGGCGACCGCGGTGGAGCGCAGTCGTTTGAGGAACAGGTTCTGGCGCCGGGAGGCCAGAGTGGTGACGGCGGTGGCGTAGAGCCCGAAAGCGGCGACGGTGAACAGGACGATCGCCGCGATGTAGCCGAGGCTGCCGATGGCGGCGAACGTCTCGTGCCGGCGGACGAAGAGGACGGAGACGGCGAACGGGATGATGAGGCTGGTGACCAGTACCAGCCGGTTGCGGAGGATCTGGATCAGTTCGCTGGCGGCGATGGACAACACGGTGGTGCTCCTGTCGGGCCGGAGGGTCAGTTGTTGAGTGCGCGGAAGACGTCGTCGAGGCGGGTCGGCCCGGCCTCCAGTCCCTGCAGCTCGACGGCGTGGTCCTGGGCCCACCGGAGCAGGACGTGCAGATCCTTCTGCAGGGCGAAGGTCTCGACCCGGACCTTCCCGGCGCCGTCGACCGCGGCCGGCAGCGGCAGCGTCGGCACCGCCGCCGGCAGCGAGAAGTTGATGACGGCCGGCAGGCTTCGGGTCAGCTCGGAGACGCTGCCCTCGCGGTGCAGGGTGCCCTGGTGCATGAGCCCGATGCGGTCGGCGCGCTGCTGTGCCTCCTCCAGGTAGTGCGTGGTGAGCACGATGGTGGCGCCGTTCTCGCGTAGCCGGTCCACAGTCGTCCAGACGGCGTCGCGGGAGGAGATGTCCAGGCCGGTGGTCGGCTCGTCCAGGACGATCAGCTCCGGGGTGCCGTAGGCGGCGGTGGCGAAGTCCAGCCGCCGCTTCTCCCCGCCGGACAGCTGTGCCACCCGTCGGCCGGCCCGGTCGGTGAGGTCGACCAGGTCGAGTACCCGGTCGACGTCGTCGGTGCGTCCGCTGAGCCGACCGATCAGGCCGACGGACTCACGAACCGTGAGGTCCGGGGAGAAGCCGCTCTCCTGGAGCATGACGCCCATCCGGGGCCGGACCGCTCGCCGATCACCGGGGCGGTGCCCGAAGACGCGTACGGTGCCGGAGGTCTGCCTCCGGTGGCCCTCGACGACCTCCAGGGTCGAGGTCTTGCCGGCTCCGTTGGTGCCCAGGAGCGCGTAGAGCTCACCGGGGCGCACCTGGAAGGACAGGTCCTTGACGGCGTGGAAGTCACCGTAGGTCAGGTTCAGACGGTCGACGTCGATCACGGGTGTGGTGGACATGCACCTATGACAGCGCGGAGCCGGCCGGACGGTCAGTGGCGTGGTGTCACGACCGGATGTGACGTGATGTCACTGGTCGAGGCCGGCGGTCGCCGGATACTGGGAGGGTGACCGCACCGGCGCCGCGCTTCACCGCCTCGACGCAGAGAAGGCTGCGCCGGCTCAACCTCGTCACCTCACTGCCGCCGGTGGTCTTCGCCGCCGTGATTCTGCTCTACATGGACGCGCGTGCCTGGTGGCACGTCCTCGTCCTGGCGCCGGGGGCGGTGGCGGCCCTGGTGGCCTTCGAACGGTGGGCGGCCAACGACCTGGCCCGGTTCGCCCTGCCCTGCGTGGTCGTCGCCGGAGCGGTGTGGCCACTGGGAGTGCTGGTGACCGGCAGTCCCAACGCGTACTGGGGCATCTGCGCCGTCGGCTCGCTCGCCATGCGCCAGGTCGGGCGGCATCGGTCCCGGGCGATGGCCGCGCTGTTCGCCTACGTCGCCGCCGTCGGGGCGGCGCGGCTGCTGGTGCAGCGCGACGACACCGTGGGCGTCCTGGTCGCCTACGTCCTCGTCCCGACGGGCCTCACCGTGGTGGTGACGTTCCTCACGGTGCTGGGGGAGCGGTTCTACGACCTCATCCGCGAACTCGAACAGACCCGGGAGCGCGAGGCCGAACTCGCCGTGGTCCGGGAACGCGTCCGGTTCGCCAGCGACCTGCACGACATCCAGGGCCACACCCTGCACGTGGTCAAGCTGAAGATCGCGCTGGCCCAGAAGCTGCTGCTCCGGGACACCGATCGGGCGGAGAAGGAACTGCGGGAGACGTACGCGCTGGTCAGCGACACCATCACGCAGACCAAGGAACTCGCCAACGGCCAACGGCGGCTCAACCTCACCGCGGAGATCGAGAACGCGAAGAACCTGTTCGAGGCGGCGGGTATCCGCGTCCGGGTGACCCGGGAGGCCGAGGTCGACGCCCGCGTCAGCGAACTGCTCGGGCAGGTGCTGCGCGAGACGACCACGAACATCCTGCGGCACGCGCAGGCCACCCGGGTGCAGATCACCCTCGCCGAGTCGGGCATCACCATCGTGAACGACGGGGTGAACGCCGACTCCCCGCCGAAGCTCAGAGGGCTCTCCGCGCTGCGGCAACGGGTGGCGGACGACGGAGGCGAGCTGACCGTCGAACTGGCCGACGGGCGGTTCCTGACAGCCGCGGTCTTCCCGCCGGTTCTCCTCGATGCGTCCCCGGCAGCATCGGAGGGGGACAGCCGATGACCACCATCGTGCTCGCCGACGACGAGGTCCTGCTGCGCACCGCCCTGGCCGCGCTGCTGCCGATGGAGGGCGAGATCACCGTCCTCGCCGAGGCCGAGGACGGGCGGACGGCCGTCGAGGCCACTCTGAGGCAACGGCCCGACGTGCTTGTCATCGACCTGGAGATGCCGGGCATGGACGGGCTCGAGGCGGTCGCCGAGATCCGTCGCGCGCGGCCGGAGCAGGTGATCCTCATGCTGACCCGGCACGCCCGCCCCGGCGTGCTGCGCAAGGCGTTACGCCTCGGCATCCAGGGCTTCGTCAGCAAGTCCGCCGAACCGGCCCACATCACCTCGGTCATCGCCACCCTGCACGCGGGTAAACGCTGGATCGACCCGGATGTGTCAGCGCTCGCGGTCACCGAGGACTGCCCGCTGACCGACCGTGAGATCGACGTGCTGCGGGTCACCGGCGAGGGCTACTCGGTGGCCGACATCGCCACCCGGCTCCACCTCGCGCCGGGCACCGTGCGCAACTACCTGTCCAACGCCATGCGTAAGACCCAGACCCGGACCCGCCACGAAGCAGCGCGTTACGCCCGCGAACACGACTGGTTGTGACCGGCGCTCGACCGGTCGAGGCCGTCCGCAGTGTCACCCGGGTAGCGAACCAGAGGAGCTCACGATGCAGCGGAAATCGACCGGAAACGACGTGACCCGGGTGCTGGTGACCGGGGTCCGAGGCAAGACGGGGCTTCCGCTGGCGGAGTCGCTCGCGGCACGGCAGGGCGTCGAGGTGCTCGGCGGCAGTGGTGATCCGTCCACCGTCGGCATCGACGGCGTCCACCCCGTCGCCTTCTCCTGGGACGAGCCCGCCGGGTGGGCGACGGCGACCGACGGCGTCGACGCCGTGTACGTGGTCCGACCGGACCGCCCGGACGCACCCGAACTCGTCGGGGCGCTCGTGGCGCAGACCTCGCCCTCGACGCGGGTGGTCCTGCTGTCCGACAAGGACGGCGGTCACCCGGGCTCCGACTACCCGGCCGGCTGGGCGCCGAGCGTCGAGCGCGCGGTACGCGGTAGTGGCCGCCCTTGGACGATCCTGCGGCCGGGCTGGTTCATGCAGGTCTTCACCGACCCACGCTTCTACCGGCACCAGATCGCCGACTCGGGGGAGTTGCCGTTCCCCAGCGGTGGCGCCGAGATGGCCTGGATCGACGCCCGCGACATCGCCGCGGTCGCCGGGCGGGCACTGATCGAGGACGGACACGCCGGACGGACGTACGAGCTCTCCGGTCCGGTGAGCCTGTCGTTGCCGCGTACCGCGGAGTTGCTCTCCGACGCGGCGGGACACCCGGTGGTCCACCGGGACCTGACCGTTGACGAGGCCGTGGCCGGGACCGAGGGCTTCGAACGAGACCTCAACAGGCTGACGTTCGAGCGCGTACGCGCCGGCGGGTTCGCGGTGGTGACCGATACCGTCGCCCGCGTCACCGGCGCGGCGCCGAGGACGCTGGAGGACTTCCTCTCCGCCAGCGGACCGGCCTTGCGACGCACGAGCCGCTGACGCGGTACTTCGCACCCGCGGGGCAGGCTCCGGCGGGGGCGTCGAGGTGCGGGCGCCGTACGTCGAGATGTCACGACCGGATGGTGACGCGGTGGCACTGCACGCAGCGCTACGCACGGCAGGTCGACCCAGCCCGGATCGTCATGCCGGAGCGCCGAGCCCGCTACTGGGAAGACGCAGCGCTGGCACTACACGTCCGCAGGCGACATTCCAGGCGCTGCTTGCTGCCGAGCGAGACGCCCCGCAGCAGGTTCGCTGCCGGCCATGGGCGCAGCAACTCACCACCGAACTCCTCAGCCGCGACAGCCGCAACCTGCCCGGCGTACCTGAGTGCGCCAGCCGAATCGGGTTGATCCAACCCTCTGCTTCCTGTCGCGGCTGCTGCTCCTGCGCGTGGGTAGGTTCCGGTCAGGCGGCGACTGTCGTGGTGGGACAGTGCACCCCTATAGACCCCTATTGATGCGTGATGATGCCGTCGCGGAGCGTTATCGTCTGACGATGTCGCCGCCCCCGACGGCAAGATCGTCTGACGGAGAGGATCGCCATGTCGCTGCCCACCAACCCTCCGGCGCTGAGCGTGGTGATGCCGACCTACCAGGATCCGCAGTGCCTCGCGCTGACTCTCCGGGCGCTGACCCGGCAGACGCTGCCGCCGGAACGCTTCGAGGTGATCGTGGTCCGGGACGGTGGCTCGTCCGACGGGTACGCCGAGGCGCTCGCCGAGGGCGCCGGTCTTCGCCTGCACGTGCTGGAACTCGCCGAGCGCAAGGGCCGCTCCGTCGCCCGCAACGAGGGGGCGCGCCGTGCCTGTGCACCTCTGCTGGTCTTCCTCGACGCCGACTCGTGGGCGGTGCCCGACCTGCTGGAGCGGCACCTGGCCTGGCACAGCGTGCCCGGCAACGCGGCGGTGCTGATCGGCCGGCGGGACGAGATCGGCCTCGCTGACCTGCCGGCAGTGCTGGCCGGGGAGCCGCACGCGGTCGCACGCGCCTTCCCGCACGGCGGCGACCTGCGGTTCGCCACGGGGCTTCCCGACGACGGGGGCGAGTGGCTCCGGGCCGGCTGGGTCATCGCCTACACGCACAACATCTCGCTGTCCAGCGCGCACTTCGCGCGGGTCGGTGGTTACCGCGAGGCGTTCGGTCTGAGCTACGGCGTGGAGGACGTCGAGTTGTTCTACCGCGTCGACCGCAGCCTCCCCGACGGCGTCAACTTCGGCTACGACGACGACGCCCGGGTCGTCCACCTGCCGCACCACAAGAACATCACCCGCAACTGGATGGAGATGAAGGCCAACTTCCAGCAGGCGGCCCGGCTCTATCCGTGCCTGGAGTGGGAGTTCCTCACCGCCGTCATGGGGTACGAGGCGATCCGGCGCATCCTGCACTATCGCGCGCTCATCGACGAGTGCGTCGAGCGGTCGGCCTGCGCCATCGGGCCCGCCGCCGCGCGCCTCGCCGGCCAGGTGCGGGGGCACCGCACGCTCTGGATCGGCACCGGCCGCGCCGATTCCGGGTTGCCCACCTCGGCGTTGACCTTCGACTACGCCGCACCCATCGGGCGGACCAACTTCCACCTGCTCGGCGTCGCCCCGCCCATGCCGCCGGGCAGCCTGGACGCGGTGATCAGCGTGGACTTCTGGCGGTACCTGCTGTGGCCGGAACTCTGCCAGTTCATCTCGGCCTCGCTGCTGCTGGCCGGCGAGGTCCACCTGGTCGCCACCGCCGACTCGACGCCGGGGATGTGCGCCGCCGACCCGCAGACGCTGGACTACCTGCGCCAGGCGCAGGCCGCGGCCTGCACGGCCGAGCTGCGCGCGGTCGAGGGGCTCGGCCACGTACTGATCCTGCGGCCCCTCCGACCCGCGCCCGGCACCGCGCGCCGGGTACCCGCTCAGACCGCCGCCAGGGCGCGACCCGCTGCCCTGGTACCGGGGCGCTCCACGACGCGGGGATAGCAGATCGACGGTGCGGCCAGGCCCGACAACGCTGTCGGGCCTGGCCCAACCACGCCCGGATCCGGCGCAACAGACGGAAAGGCGAGTATCATGCGCGTACTGCTGTCGACTCTCGGGTCGCGCGGCGATGTCCAACCACTGGTGGCGCTCGCGTCGCGGTTGACGGCCCTCGGCCATCAGGTCCGCCTCTGCGCCCCGCCCGACTTCGCCCGCTGGGTGGCCAGCTTCAGGATTCCCTTCGTGCCCGTCGGCCCGCCCTGGCGCAGGTCGGCGGCGCCCAGGTCGCGGGCCGCCGTGCCAAGACCCTCGCCCGCGCAGGTACGCAAGCTCGCCGAGTCCTCCATCGGCATCCAGTTCGAGGTGCTGTCGGCCGCGGCCCGGGACTGTGACGTCCTCGTCGCGTCGACGGGCCTCCAGATCGCCGCCCGCACCGTGGCGGAGAAGCGCGGCATCCCGTACGTCTTCGCGGCGCTCTGCCCGGCGGCCCTTCCCTCACCCCACCACCCCCCGCTGCCGCTGCCGGTGCTCGGGGAGGTCCCGGCGCCCGCGTCGGCCGACAACAGCGACCTGTGGGCCGCCAACCTGCGGCACGTCAACGACACCTTCGCCGCGCCCCTCAACGCGCTGCGGTCGGCGGTGGGGTTGGGCACGGTCGACGACGTCAGCGACCACATCCACACCGACCGGCCGTGGCTGGCCACCGACCCGACCCTGGCACCCTGGCCGGACGTCGCCGATCCGGCCGTCTACCAACCGGGCGCCTGGCTCCTGCCCGACAAGCGGGCCCTGCCCGCCGAGCTGACGGCCTTCCTGGACGCCGGCGGGCCGTGCGTCTACGTCGGATTCGGCAGCGTCGCCGCACCCCCGGGTCTGCTGGAGACGGCCGTGCGGGCCGTGCGCGCGGTCGGTTGCCGGCTGGTCGTCTCCCGGGGCTGGGCACCGCTCTCGCCGGTCGACCGGTCACCCGACTGCCTGGTGGTCGGCGAAGTGAACCAGCAGGACCTGTTCCGGGAGGTGGCCGTGGTTGTCCACCATGGCGGCGCGGGCACCACGACCACGGCCGCGCGGGCCGGGACGCCGCAGGTCGTCGTACCGCAGGTGTACGACCAGCACTACTTCGCGCGCCGGGTGTCCGCGCTCGGCATCGGCACCGCACACCCCGGCTCCGTGCCGACCGTCGAGTCGCTGACCGAGGCTCTGGGCGCCGCGCTGCGGCCGGAGGTGGCCGCCCGCGCCCGCGAGTTCGCCGGCGTCGTACGCACCGACGCGGCGCAGGTCGCCGCGGAGCGGTTGGTCGTCGCACCGGGAGCCTGAGCGGGCAGCCCCGCCCCGCTGGCTCACGACCGGGCGGGGCCCGGCCACGCCCCAGGCGACCGGTGCCTCTCGCGGCGGCCGGGCACGCCCCGACTCCCGGCACCAGGCCCGGCACCCGTTGTACGCCGAGGTCAGGGCGTCGGCGGACCGGTCCGGTGTCGGGGTGCTCCCTACTCCGACCGGCGCTGCTTACCGCCGCGGCTGCGGAGACCGTCGGTCGCGCCGCGGGCTCGTGGCGAGCGGGGCGCGACGGCGTCAGAAGCTGCTGACCAGCTTCACGAACGCTTCGTCGATCTTGGCGGGATCGGTCGCGTCGAAGGCCTTGCCCGATGATGCCTTGGCGATCCGGTCCAGGGTGGCGAAGTCCGACTCCCGGTCGAAGGCGATGCAGAACACCTTCACCGGACGCCGCGGGTCCAGGGCGACCTCGGTGAGCAGGCGGGCCAGGTCGTTGTCCTGCCGGTACTCGTTCTTGCCGTCGGTCAGCACGACGATCGCGTTGATCCGCTGTGGGTCGTACCGGTCGAGCAGCTCTCGGTGTGCGGCCCGGACCGTCGCGTAGAGCGCGGTGCCGCCGTCGACGTGCAGGCCGGCGATCTTGCTGTTGATCCGCTTCTGGTCGAACTCGCCGAGAGGGATCTCCTCTCGGTAGGGGCTCTTCGGCCGCTTCGGGGTCTCCGAGGAGAACGACCAGAGACCCACCCGGTCCTCGGTGTTGAGCAGCGCGAGGCCCTTGCCCGCCGCTGCTGAGGCGACCTGGAAGCGGGTGCGGGTGCCGACCATCGCCTGCATGGACCCGGACGTGTCCAGGGCTATCAGGATGTTGGCCTTCTTGCGGAGCGTCCGCCAGCCGTCCAGCATCGCGCCGACCACCTGCGGGTCCGGGGGCTCGAAGTAGCTCAGCCCGCCGGTGGGCTCGGCGCCGACGTTGGCGAGCAGCTCCGCCGAGGCTCGGCGCTCGTGGTCCCGGAAGCCGAGGCGGGCGAAGCTCTCCTGCTGGGCGTCCTCGGTCAGGAAGGCCAGGAAGTCGGTCGCCGCCGCCCGCTGCCGCTCGTCGGCGGAGGGCAGCACCACGAACGGGTGGTCCAGGTTGAACGTGCCCTCCTCGGGGTGGACGGCGACCAGCGGGACGTTCGGCCTGCGGCCCCGCTCCTGCCCGTCCTGCCGAGGGCTCAGCGCACCCGTGTTGTAGAGGTCTACGAGTTCCTCCTGGAGGACGATGGCGCTCATGTCGTCCGTACTGCCCGCGCCGCCCGCCAGGTCCGCCTCGGCGAGGCTGCGCAGCAGGTCCACCGAATCGTCGCTGTAGTGCGACACATTGGCCTCGATCCGGCGGACGAACTGGGTGACCGCGGGGTCGGCAAGGTCGGACCGGGTCAGGTCGCTGGACCGTTGCACCGCCGCGTAGTAGGTGGCGATGGTCGCCGCCAGCCCGGAGGTGGACAGGTTGGGGTTGTCCTTGCCGAAGGTGAAGCGGCCCCACTCCGGCTTGCCGAAGCCCGCCCACCCGTCCCGCCCGGACAGGCCCAGGATCTCGCCCCAGCCCAGCGGCCCGCGCCGGCGTATCAGTTCGGCCTTGGGCTGCGGCATCGCGATCACCAGTGGGCTGTTGGCGATCGACGGGTAGCGGTCCGGGGTCTGCGGTGCTCGCCCGGCGGCTTGGTCGAGCAGCCGGAGCTGGCCGGTCCACAGGCTCGACGTCGGCAGCCAGACCTGTGGTTGCGGCAGGCCGGTGCGGGTCCAGCCGGTGGCCAGCGCCTCGGTGGCCTGGCCCGAGTTGAGCGCGCTGACGTGCACCTGGGCGCAGCCACCGCCGTCGATCGACCGGCTGCTGCGGTTGTAGCGCTCGGCCAGGTCGACCAGCAGCGCCGCCTTCTCCGTCGACGAGTTGACCTGGAGGGTGGTGGCGCAGTCGGTGCGGGGCACCTCGCTGCCCGCATCGCGCTGCTGGACGAACACGAAGGCCCCGGCGATGGCCACCAGCCCGGCGGTGACGGCGGCGGTGTAGGGCAACCACTGCCGCGTGCGGGTAACGGATGGGGTCATCGGGGCGTCCTCCTCGGCGGGGGCTGATGGCCGTCAACCTATCGATCCGGCGCCAGCCGGCGGCCCGGACCCCTGCCGCGGCGTCACGGGCGGTCGGACCGTCCCCCGACCGCCGTAGCGACCAGCAGCCGGACCAGGTAGACCACGACGAAGGCGACCGCCCCGGCTGCGGCGGCCGGGCCGATCGCGCTCGACGCGACGTAGCCGGCGGCGGCGCCGGCCGAGCCGAGGAAGAGCGCTGTCGAGATGCCCCAAGCGTCGAGGGCCTCACGACGCAGTCGCCGCAACGCGCCGCCGGACCCGTTGCCGACGCCGGGCTCCGTCGCCGGCAGGTACGCCGGCTGGGTCGTCATCTGTGGGTGTGCCGGCTGCGTCGGCCGGGCCTGGGTCGGCACCGTCGGCTGTGGCTGTGGCTGCGTCGGGCGCGGCTGCGGTGCCGTCGGCGTGATCCGGGGAAGGGGATGGTTCGGCGTCGGTGTGCCCGCGGTCTCGTTGCCGACCTCGAGCAGGCTCTCCCGACGTAGCGGCACGGTGGCCGTGGCGTCCTGCCGCAGCAGCCGCACCAGCACCTGCTCGGCACCCGGCCGATCCGCCGGATCCTTCGCCAGGCACTCCCGGATCAGCTCGTCCAGCACGGGAGGCAACGCCGGCAGGTCGGGCGGATCGTGCAGCACCCGGTGCATCACGGCGAAGAGCGAATCATTGCCGAAGGGTGGCCGGCCACCGGCAGCGAACGCGATCGTGGCCGCCCAGGCGAAGACGTCGCAGGGCGGACCGACCGCGTCGTTGCGGAACCGCTCGGGTGCCATGTACGCGGTGGTCCCCATGACCCGGCTGGACGCCGTCTCGGTCACGCCCAGCGCGCGAGCGATGCCGAAGTCGATCACCCTGGGGCCGTCCTTGCCCAGCACCACGTTGTCCGGCTTCAGATCGCAGTGCACCACGCCGGCACTGTGGATCGCGGCGAGCGCGGTGACAGTGCCGACCGCGAGCCGGTGCAGGGCGTTGCCGGTCACCGGGCCGTGTTCGCGGACGTGCCGGTGCAGGGTCGGGCCTTCGATGAACTCACTGACCACGTAGGGACGCTCGCCGTCGACCTCGGCGAAGAGCACCTGCGCGGTGCAGAACGGAGCGACCCGGCGCGCGGCGGCGATCTCCTTCACGAACTGCGACCGCGCCCGTGCATCAGTCAGATCGACGTTGACCATCTTGACCGCGACGCGGTCACCAGCGTCGTCCTCACCGAGGTAGACGACCCCCTGCCCACCCGCGCCCAGCCGGCCGAGCAGCCGATACCGGCCGGCGGTGACCGGGTCGTACGTCCACAGCTTCGCCAATCCTGGCACCGGCGTGCCGGCCGGTTCTGACATCCCGACTCCATCAGTGTCGTGCCCGGCCACCGGCGGCGCAGGACACGGCCATCGTGCCATGCCGCAGCGGTGACAGAGGACAGCCGATCATGGGTGGAGGCCACCACCGCCGGTGGTCTCGCGGTGGCGGTCGCCGCACTACGCGGGGTCGGCCCGGCCTACGACGGCGGGCGTCGCTCCAGGGTGTCCCTTCGTCCTCCGCCGTGGCCGATGCGGGCTCGTTTCCCGCCGTGCCGTGCCGTGCCGGGGCCGGGCGGGTCGACGCCGGTGCCCGAGCCCGGTCGCCGGCCCGCGCAGCCGCAGCGGCGTCAGGCCCGGCGCAGCGTCCGCAGTGTGCCGGCCCAGGCGACCACCTCGTCGAGCATGGTGCCGAGGGCCTGCTCGTGGTGCGCGGCCGGCCGGAAGTCGCGGAAGTTGACGAAGTCGGTCGTCAGCGAGAGCGCGACCTGGGAGCGGACGTCGGCGACGCCGAGCTGCCCGAGCACCAGCCGCAGGTGCTCCGCCGCCCGGGTGCCGCCGTGCACGCCGTAGCTGACGAGGCCGGCGGCGGCGTGCTGCCACTCCTGGTAGAGGAAGTCGAGGGAATCCTTCAGCGCGCCCGGGATGGAGTGGTTGTACTCCGGCGTGACGAAGACGAAGCCGTCGAACCCGGCCACGGTCGTCGCCCAGCGGCGCACGGCCGGGCGTCGCGACGGCGCCATCGACGGCGGCAGCACCTCGTCGAAGTGTGGCAGGGCGTAGTCGGCGATGTCGACCAGCTCGACAGTGGCGTCGCCCCGCTTGGCGGCGACGTCGCGCACCCAGCGGGCCACGGCGTCGGCCTTGCGGCCGGGTCGCGTGCTGCCGACGATGACACCGATCCTGACCATGCTGCTCTCCTCTACGCGATGGGGACGGGGCGCGCGGGAGCCGGCGTGCCGGTCAGGTCACGAGCCAGCTCCACCGCGCCGTGCAGGGACGACAGCCCGCCGAGGGCGGCGGGCTGCACCGGTGGCGCCGGGCGCCCGGGCCGGCCGGCGCGGCGTGCCCGTTGCGCGACGAGCGGCACGAAGCCGGGCAGTCCGGCGGCGAACCCGCCGCCCACGATTGCCAGCGCCGGATCGAGGATCTCGCCGAGGCTCACCACCGCCGCCGCCAGCGCCCGGCAGCTCTCCTCGACCGCCGCCACCGCCCAGGGCTCGCGCCCGTCGAGTCCGGCCCGTAGGTCATCGAAGCCCACCTCGCCGCCCCGGCGGGCGGCGGCGCGGCGCAGGGTGGCGGGGCCGGACGCGACGGACTGGAGGCAGCCGTGCCGGCCGCAGTCGCAGCGCTCACCGTCGAGGGCGACGACCATGTGGCCGATCTCGGCGGAGGACCGGCCCGGCACCGGCCGGCCGGCCAGCACGACGCCGCCGCCGATCCCGGTGCCGACGCCCAGGTAGACCACGTCGTCCGCGCCGGCGCAGCGCGCCTCGGCCAGGGCGGCGAGATCACCGTCGTCGGCGACGGCGGTCGCCGCGTCGGGAAAGAGGCGGCGCAGCGCGCCGGTGAGGTCGAGGCCCGCCCAACCGGGGCGCCCAGGCCAGGTGGTGACGGTGCCCCCGGTGTCAGTGGTCGCCGGCATGGCCACCCCGACCGCGTCCACCGGTCCCCACCGGTCGAGCAGCCGGTCCACCTCGACGGCCAGCACCGTCAGGTCGTCGGCCGGGTCGGCGGCCCCACGGGGCCAGCGGAAGGTCCGGTCGTACGCCGGCCGCCCGGGTGCCTCCGCGTGCAACGCGACCTTGGTGCCGCCGACGTCGATGCCGAGGACGCCGCCGTGGCGCTGCGGACCGGACACGGCCGGCCTCAGCCCAGCCGCACGTGCAGGTAGACGAGCGCCAGGGCGGCCACGGCAAAGATCACCGGCGTCAGGATCGTCGCGGCCGGGTCCTTCGCCCGGGCGTGGTAGACGACCGCGCCCGTCATCTGCAGGGCGAGACCGATCGCCGCCGCGATGCCGAGGGGCGGCCAGAGCAGGCCGAGCAGCAGCCCGGCGACCGCGGCGAGTTCCAGCACCCCCAGCACGCGGGTCAGCCCCGGCGAGACGCCGAGGTGGTCCATCCGCTCGCGCATCTGTGCCTGCCCGGTGAGCTTCGGCACGGCGGTGCCCACGAACACGGCCGCGAGGACGAGGGTCAGGACGAGGACGGGAATCTCCACGTGAGGTCCTTCGGGAAGAGTCGGGACGTGCGGACGACCGTACCGCCGGCACGCCGGCGCCCACGGCACCGGACGGCGGGGTGCCCGGTCGTCATCGGACGGTCGCGGTGAGGGCGCGCGCGGCCAGCCGGTAGCCCAGCGCTCCGAGCCCGACGATCACCCCGCTGGCCAGCGGGGCGATCACCGAGTCGTGCCGGAAGCTCTCCCGCGCCCACACGTTGGACAGATGCACCTCGACGAAGGGCCGGGGGTAGTTGGCCAGCGCGTCGCGCAGGCTCCAGCCCGCGATCATCAGGGCACCCGGGTTGACGATCGCGCCCACCGTGTCGTAGCTGTTCTGGATCGTACGGATCAGCGCACCCTCGCAGTCGTGCTGCTCGGCGACCACACCCCAGCCCCGGGCGGCGACCTCCTCGCCGACGGCACGTTCGATGTCCTCGAGGGTGTCGGTGCCGTAGATCTCCGGTTCCCGCCGGCCGAGAATGCCCAGGTTCGGGCCGTTCAGCAGCAGTACGTCCGACACGCTTCACCTCGTGGGGCCCGGCCCTGGTCCCGCAGAGCCTGATGACTGGTCACCGCAGTCTTACTACGCCGACGGCTCCCGGCGAACCGGCGGCGCCCGACGTGCGGGCGGACTAAGGGGTGGCTAGGGGCTGTTAGGGGCGGTGACCGCGTATCCGCGTCGGTTACCGTCCTCCCTGCTGAAGCGACGCCGCCGGCTCCAGACGGAGGCGTCACGCACCGCGCGGCCATCCGGTGCGCCGCTGCGCCCGGACCGCGCACCGGCGGTCTCGGGTCGTCCCGCCCGATGGTCCGCCCAAGCCCCTGGTCTGCCCGAGTTGGGAAGTGGGAAGTCATGAGTGGTCAGCCCTCGACGGTGTCCGAGTTCCCCGAGTGGCCGCAGTACGGCGACGAAGAGCGAACCGGACTGATCCGCGCCCTCGAACAGGGTCAGTGGTGGCGGATGGGCGGCAGTGAGGTCGACTCCTTCGAGCGGGAGTTCGGTGACTACCACGGCAGCCCCCACGCGCTTGCCGTCACCAACGGCACCCACGCGCTGGAAGTCGCGCTGGAGGTGCTCGGCGTCGGCCCCGGTACGGAGGTGATCGTCCCGGCGTTCACGTTCATCTCGTCCTCGCTGGCCGCGCAGCGTCTCGGCGCGGTCGCCGTGCCGGTCGACGTCGACCTGGACACGTACTGCGTCGACCCCGCCGCCGTCGAGGCCGCGATGACCCCGCGTACCAAGGTGATCATGCCGGTGCACATGGCCGGGCAGTTCGCCGACATGGACGCGCTCGACAAGCTCGCCGCCGACGCCGGGGTGGCACTGCTGCAGGACGCGGCACACGCCCACGGTGCGCAGTGGCGCGGCCGGCGGGCCGGTGCGCTCGGCTCGGTGGCCGCCTTCAGCTTCCAGAACGGCAAGCTCATGACCGCCGGCGAGGGCGGAGCGGTCGTCTTCCCCGACGAGGAACTGCGCGAGCGGGCATTCCTCGTGCACAGCTGCGGCCGGCCCCGCACCGACCGCGAGTACCTGCACAGCACCACCGGCTCGAACTACCGGATGAGCGAGTTCACCGCCGCTGTGCTACGCGCCCAGCTGACCCGCCTCGACGAGCAGATCGCGCTGCGCGAGCAGCGCTGGCCGCTGCTGTCGAGCCTGCTCGCCGAGATCCCGGGCGTCGTCCCGCAGGCGACCGACCCCCGCACCGACCGCAACCCGCACTACATGGCGATGTTCCGTATCCCCGGGATCGGCATCGAGCGCCGCCGTGCCGTGGTGGACGCGCTCATCGCCCGGGGCGTCCCGGCGTTCGTGGCGTTCCGGGCGATCTACCGGTGCGAGGGCTTCTGGATGTCCGCCGCGCCCGACGAGTCGGCAGAGGTGATCGCGGCCCGCTGCCCCAACACCGAGCAGATCCACTCCGACTGCGTCTGGCTGCACCACCGCACCCTGCTCGGCACGGAGCAGCAGATGCACGAGATCGCCGCCGTGCTCGCCGACGTCCTCGCCGGATGACGGCCCGGCCCCCGGCCGCGGCCGGCCGGCCGGTGCGGGTCGCGGTGGTCGGCCTCGGCTGGGCCGGGCGGGAGATCTGGCTGCCCCGGCTCGCCGCACACCCCGGCTTCGAGGTGGTCGCCGTGGTCGACCCGCAGCCCGTGGTGCGCGATCAGGCCCACGACACCCACGCCGTCGCGTCCGCGTACGCCGACGTCGAGGACCTGCCCGCCGGAACGGTCGACCTGGCGGTGGTCGCCGTACCGAACCACCTGCACGCGGTCGTCGCCGTCCGGCTGCTGCGCCGGGGCGTACCGGTGTTCCTGGAGAAGCCGGTCTGCCTGACCTCCGCCGAGGCGGGCATCCTGGCCGACGCGGAGCGCGACGGCGGCGCGGTGCTGCTGGCCGGCAGCGCCGCCCGTTACCGGGCCGACATCCGGGCGCTGGCCGACGTGGCCGGCGGGCTGGGCCCGATCCGGCACGTCGATGTGGCCTGGGTTCGCGCCCGAGGGGTGCCCGACGCGGGCGGCTGGTTCACCCGCCGCGACCAGTCCGGCGGGGGCGCGCTGGTGGACCTCGGCTGGCACCTGCTCGACACGGTGCTGCCGCTGCTCGGCCCGGCCCGGGTCACTCACGCGATCGGCAGCGTCTCGGACGACTTCGTCAACGACAGCGCCGCCCATGCCGCCTGGCGCGGCGGGGCCGACACCGCAGGCCACGTTCCCGGCGACGTCGAGGACACCGCCCGGGGGTTCCTGCTCACCGACACCGGCGCCTCCGTCGCCCTGCACGCCTGCTGGGCCTCGCACGAGTCGCTGGACCGCACCACCGTCACCGTGCACGGCGCCGCCGGGTCGGCGACGCTGCGCTGCACCTTCGGCTTCAGTCCCAACCGAGAGCCCACGCCGGTGCTGACGCGTACCCGCGACGGCCGGACCGTGCGGCTGCCGCTGCCCGGGGAGCCGATCGGCGCGGAGTACGACCACCAGCTCGACGCCCTGCCCGGGCTGCTCGCCGACCCGGCTGCCCGGGGCGCGGCCGTCGTCGAGGCCCGCCGGACCATCGACATCATCGAACGGATCTACCAGTGCGCCCGGCCCACCCGGCCGGAGCGCCAGCACGCACTGGTGGGCCATCGCGCCGGGTGAGAACCACCGCCGGCCCCAACCCCTTCCGGGAGCAGCCATGAGCCGTCCATCGTCCACAGTCGAGGTTACCCCGCCGTCGCCGGCGCGCGGCCCGATCCGCGCGGTCGTGTTCGACCTCGACGGCGTCATCGTCGACAGTTCGGCAGTCATGCGTGAGGCGTTCAGCATCGCGTACGCCGAGGTGGTGGGCGACGGGCCGGCACCGTTCGAGGAGTACAACCGGCACATGGGCCGGTACTTCCCGGACATCATGCGCCTGATGGGGCTGCCCCTGGAGATGGAGGAGCCGTTCGTCCGCGAGAGTTACCGGATGGCCCACCTCGTGCCGCTCTTCCCCGGCGTCCGGGAGACCCTGGAGACCCTGCACTCGCGTGGCATCCGAATGGGGATCGCCACCGGCAAGGCCGGCCCGAGGGCCCGCTCCCTGCTCGACCAACTCGGCGTGCTGGGCCTCTTCGGCCAGGTCATCGGCTCCGACGAGGTGGCCCGTCCCAAGCCTGCCCCGGACATCGTGCTCCAGGCACTGGGCAACCTCGACGTGCCGCCGCACGAGGCCATGATGGTGGGCGACGCGGTGATCGACCTGCTCAGCGGCCGGGACGCCGGGGCGACGGCCGTCGCCACGACGTGGCACGGCGGGGACATCGCGGCGCTGCTCGCGGCCGGTCCCGACCTGGTCGTGCACGCCCCGGCGGAGTTGCTGGCGCACTGCCCGGCGGCCCTCGTCCACTGACCCGGACCGGAGCGCGCCGGGCTGCTCGCGCGAGCAGCCCGGCGTGCTGCCGCCGAGCGGTGGTCAGCGCGTGTCGCTGACCACCTCGGGGCCGGCTTCCAGGAAGCGCAGCATGCCGGTGGCCAGGATCTCGGCGGCGGGGGCCGGGACCAGGTCGGTACGGATGGTGACCCGCAGGAGGACACTCTCGTCGCCGGGCAGCACCTCGGCGACGCAGGCACCGGACCACTCCCGGGCGTACGGCTCGACGACCTCCTCGGTCCGGCAGCCGGGCAGGTCCAGCGGGAGGACGAGGTTGTCCTGGTAGGCGAACGAGGGCAGGCTGTTGATCACCTCGCGGGGCAGGTCGAGGACCGGGTCGTCGGTGACCATCTCCAGGAAGGAGACGTCCTGGGCGGCCATCAGCTCGTCCGCGGTCTGCTGGAGGGCGCGCATCAGATCCTTCTCCGGGCCGCCGAACCGGACCCGGAGACAGTTGCTGCTGATCCTGCTCGTGAACGCGGAGTCGAGGACGCGGCTGCCGCGCTGGGCGACGATCATCAGCAGGGCGATGTCGTCCTGCCCGTGGATGGCGCGCAGCGCCGAGGCGTAGGCGGCGGCGAAGTAGGTGGACCGGCTGAAGCGGTGTTCGACGGCGGCCCGGTCCCAGCGCCGCACCAGCTCGGGCGAGACGGCGACGATGTGCCCGGTCTTGGGGCCCCAGGTCGGGGTCTGTTCCAGGATCTCCTGCGGCCGGCCTTCGCCTTGGCGGGGTAGGTCGCGTAGTTGTTCGCGCCAGTAGGTTCGTTGGGTTTGCAGGTCGGCGGCGTTGCGGAGGCGGGTGTGTTCGTCGTAGGACTGGTGCAGTGTGGGTGCGGGGTGGGTCCAGGTGGGTTGTTGAACGGGTAGCCGCCGTAGTACCAGCCGTACCGG
>NZ_JANCLW010000001.1:4360955-4366913 GCF_033433935.1 Micromonospora sp. BRA006-A | reverse complement strand
CCGAGGCACCTGGCGCAACCSRGYCCTCGGCCGCTGGTCCAGGCGTCGGACTGCCGGCAGCCACGTTACGAAGAGACCTACCCCCACACGGGTGGCCGTGTCCCTATCAGCGGTCCACCGACGCCACCCGACCCGGCGACAACACCCCCCGGATCATCCGTACGACAGGGGCAGGAAGTCATACCGGGCCGGGCGACCGAGGGGCCCCGGCTGGGGACGATCAAAAAGGTAACCGGGGGGGGGCTTGCTGCCGCCGGACCGGCGCGACGTGTCCCGATAGGGGCTCCCGCCAACAAGGCGCCGTCACAGCCTGACCATCCTTGCCGGCCCGGCGACGGCCATCCGCTCCCGAGCCGTCAGGAGCCGAACAACCCCGCCCAGCTCGTCGCACCTGCGCGACCTCCGGCACCACCAGTTGTTCTTCGCCGACATGGACCGGCGGACGGCCAGGCCCCGGGCTGCGCCGCGACCCTACGGAGCCAAGGGCCGGCCTCTCAAACCACCACCACCGCCGGCCGCCCGGCCGGTCACTGGATGGATCCAGCCGCCGCTGCTCGACGCCGAAGTGCGCAGCTACCGCTACGCCGCAATCGATCTGCGGCACGGCCCCGCGCCGGACAACCCCTGGCTGGCCTGGGTACTGCACCTGGCCCACACCAACGCGGAAGCCCGTGGCTGGACCCCGGTCACACGCCGGGGAATGCAACGGGTACTGGTAATGCTGCTCGCCGACTACCAGGAAGGCGATCTGATCCGGGTCAGCGGCTTCGCGGTCATCGTCGTGCGCCGCTGCACCAACCTCGACTGCGTCATCGAGATCCTCGCCACCTTGGCCGTCGTTGACGATGACCGACCGGCCGCCCTCGAACCATGGCTGCACGCCAAACTCGCCCACCCTCGCCCCGCCCATTCGGCGCGATGTGCTGCGGTGGGCCCGGTCCTGCGCGATGGCGGACCACACGTCCGCGCCCGGCGCGTCGAGACCGTTCGCGGCTATGTTGCCGCTACCGTGCCCGCGCTGACCGACTGGGCGTGGCATCGCGAGCACCTGCGGGAGGTCACCCGCCGCGACGTCAGCACGTATCTGGACAGGCTGCACGGCAACCCACGCCAGACCGCGACCACGCCCTGCGGTCGCTTTTCGGCTGGGCCAAGCACAGCAACCTGATCTTTCGTAATCCGACCGCCCGGGTCAGAGGGCCACGCGTCGATGACGCGATCTGGCAGCCCCTGCGTCCCGACGAGCTGAACCAGGCCGTTACAGCCGCGACAACCCCGCAGGCCCGGCTCTTCCTCGTACTGGCCGCGGTCCACGCGGCGCGCCCCGGCCAGATCCGCGCGATGCACCTCGACGACGTCGACCTGCCTGGCCGGCGCATCACCATCGCCGGTCACGACCGCCCGCTCGACGAGCTGACCCACCACGCACTGCTCGACTGACTCGACTACGGGCGCCGTCATTGGCCGAACACCGCCAACCTGCACCTGCTCGTCAGTACCGAAAGCGCACTGTGGCACGGCGGGTCAGCCACACCTGCGTTTCACGCTGCCCGCCTCCGGTCTGGCCTCGCCGCATCTGGTCTACGGCGAGCGACCCTTCGACGTCTCCGCGAACTCGTTACGGCTGCTGACCACCGTCCCGGAGCCGCTGCCGGTCGACGGGCCGGCGCTCGGCGGTGGTCCGCCGCGTCGGCGGATCGCGCTGTCAGAGTTGACCGCGATCCTGATGCATCTTTCCTGCGGCTACGCCGTGAGTGACCGGGTGGCGGCAGCTCACCGACAGTGCCCGAGGTGGCGGTCCGCCTGGGTAGTCGGAGCGGTCGGGGTGCTCCTGCCCGGGACTGCACCAGCGGCTTACCGGCTGCGCGGCTTCTCCGGGGACGTGCAGGCCGAGGTGATGACCGCATTGCGCTCAACCACGCGGGGGCCCAAGGTGGCGCAGCGGCTACTCAGACTACGCTCACCCGCCGCTCGGACGCCGCTGCGCGCCGGTGAGCCGCGTACGCCCGTGGAGCCGCCGGTGCCGCCGTCGGACGGCGGACACCCCGACGTCGTGCTCGCCCGCACGGTCGCCGCCGGGCTCATCACCACCGCCGAGGCCGACCTGATTGGCGCCACCCGCCTCGAGGACGTGTCGGCGGCCGACTTCGCCGATCGCCCACGGACGCGGCTATTGGGCGTAGCCGAGGAGCGCTCGCGGGCTGAGGAGCGCCTGATCTCACTTTCCCGCACCTGGCGATCCTTTTGACCGGCCCCGCTGACGGCGCTGACACCCCGCAACGGCCCGCCGAAGCCCTTCGAAGGAGGACGGCCACCGCGCCGGGCGCAGGTCCACCAGCTTTCCCTCGCTCATTCGCCCAGCCCTACACCTTGGGGCATAGGGCTCCGAACTGACTGGAAGTGATCTTCCGAACGCTTGCGGAATCGCCCTCGTGACCTGCGTCAGGCCTGGGAAGTACTCTTCCGCTGTGAACGTTGCCCGAGAAACCGCCCGCGGTCGACTGGGTCCGCTGCGGGTGCTGCTGGTCGAGGACGATCCTGCCGACGTCGCTCTCATCGAGGACACCTTCGCCACTCACGCCCTGGCCGCTGAGTTGCACCACGTTCCCGACGGGGTAGAGGCCATGGCGTTCGTGCGCCGTCAAGGCCAGTACGCCGACGCTCCGCGCCCGGAGTTGATCCTGCTCGACCTGAACATGCCCCGCATGAACGGCCAGGAGGTCCTCGCCGCGATCAAGGCCGACCAGTGGCTCAAGACGATTCCGGTCGTCGTGTTCACCACTTCCGTGGTCGACGCCGACGTGCTGGCCAGCTACACAGCGCACGCTAGCGCCTACGTCACCAAGCCCATCGGCCTGGACGACTTCGAGCGCGTCGTTGGGCAGATCCACCGCTTCTACGGCCGCACCGCAAGCCTGCCTCCCGATTCCAGCACGGCCTGAGAAATCCTCCGCCCCAAGCGCTGAGCCACCCCCGCTTTCGTGGAGCTTCTTGACCACGGTCTGATGGCCGTGGGGGAGGAAGTCGTCCGTGGCAGCACCGAAGAAGTACCCCGATGAGCTTCGTCAGCGCGCTGTGCGCCTGTACCGCGAGTCGGACCCGAAGCCGGTGATCCGGCGTCTGGCCGAGCAGCTTGGTATGCATCACGAGGCGCTCAGGAACTGGATCCGGCAGGCCGAGGCGGATGAGGGTGAGCGTCACGATCGGTCGAGCAGCGAGATGGTCGAGGAGAACCGCCGGCTGCGCAGGGAAGTTAGCGAGCTGCGGCGGGCGAACGAGATCCGGAAGGCTGCGAGCGCGTATTTCGCGGCGGAGCTCGACCCGACCCGGCGACGGTCATGAGGTTCATCGGTGAACATCGTGACCAGTTCGCGGTCGCGCTCCTGCTACGGGTCCTGAACATCGGCGCCTCGACCTACTACGCGTGGGTCAAGCAGGCCGAGCAGCCCTGTGATCGGGACGTGGTCGACCTGGGGCTGATCTCCAACATCTACGAGATCTGGGAGACGTCCGGGCGCACCTACGGCGCGGACCGGGTCCACCGGCAGCTACGCCGTGACGGCATCCGCGTGGGCCGCAAGCGGGTGGAGCGGTTGATGGCGCAGCAGGGCTGGCAGGGGGCGTTCCTGCGTCGAGGCTGGCGCGGCGGCTCCACCCGACAGGATCCCCGGCACACGCCGGCACCGGATCTGGTCAACCGACAGTTCACCGCGACCGGCCCGAACCGCCTGTGGGTCGCCGACGCCACTCGCATCCCTGCGGCGAGGGCGCGTTCTGGCTCGCCGCAGTCCGCGATGCGTTCTCCCGCCGGATCGTCGGCTGGAAGACGTCTGACCGCTGCGACACCGACTTGATCCTCGCCGCCCTCGAATACGGCATCTGGTCGCGCGACGTCCGCGACGGCCAATTGATCCACCACTCGGACAGGGGATCGAACTACACGTCTTTCCGCTTCGCGGAACGCTTGCAGGACAACGGGATCCTGCCCTCGATGGGTTCCGTCGGCGACAGCTCCGACAACGCGCTCATGGAGAACTTCTGGTCAACGTTGAAGATCGAACTCGTCTACCGCACCTCGTGGCGGACCCGCGACGAGGCCGAGAACGCGATCTTCGCCTACATCGACGGTTGGTACAACACCCGCCGCATCCAGAAGGAACTGGGCTACCTCAGCCCGAACGAGTACGAGGCCGCCTGGCACAACCACCAGACCGAACCAGCCGAACCACCTATCACCACCCCTGCACCAGCCGGCAGCAGGTAACCACCGCTCCAACAAAGCAGGGGAAACTCAGGAGTAGCAGCCGCGATAGGAAGCAGAGGGCTAGACCAACCCGATTCGGCTGGCGAACTCACGTACACCTAGGGCCTGTCCTGTCGATCATGGAAGCCAGATGACAGCGGCGATGAGGATCAGACTGGCTCGGTAGAGGGATGCGCGTTTGGCGTAGCGGGTGGCCAGGTCACGCCATTGCTTGAGTCGGTTGGAGTACCCGACCCGGTCCGGGGTGAAGCGCACGCTCGACGAGATCGCCGACGAGCAGGTCGATGGCCTCGCGGACATAACGCCAGGCGGTCGTGACGCCGATGTCGAATCCGGCGGCCGGGCGGGTGTAGGTGTCGCCGTTGCGCAGGTGGGCCAGGGCGAGCAGGGCTTGCCGGCCGGGGTCGAGGCGTCGCCACCGAGACCGTTGCTGCTGGCGGCGGGTTCGGATGAGGGCGGCGAGGTGGTTCAGGCTGCGGGTGGACAACGGAATCGCGGCAGGGTAAGACAGCACAGCGAGGCTCCCGGTTGGGGCATCTGATCTTGGTCGATTGCTGTCTTACCGGGAGCCTCGTCCTACCTGGACACCGGCCTCCCACACCGCCCGTGACCTGCGCCGTCACGATGAAAATGGCTCAATGATGTTGGGCGTAACCGATCGGATGTGAGGGTCGTTTCGTCTGGACGTGAGGAGGGGTGAGCAGCCGCCGTGGATGGTCTCGGATGAGTTGTGGGCCGAGATCGCGCCGTTGCTGCCACCCCGCCCACCTCGTCGCAGCCGGTATCCGGGCCGTAAGCCGCTGGATGACCGCAAGGTGTTGTGCGGGATCTTGTTCGTGCTCTACACCGCGATTCCGTGGGAGTACCTGCCCCAGGAGTTGGGGTTCGGCTCCGGGATGACCTGCTGGCGCCGGCTGCGCGATTGGAATCAGGCGGGGGTGTGGCAGCGGCTGCATGAGGTGCTGTTGGCCCGGCTGCGGGGCGCGGGTCAGTTGGACCTGTCGAGGGCGGTGATCGACGGCTCGCACATCCGGGCGCTCAAGGGCGGCCCAAAACTGGTCCGAGCCCGGTCGACCGCCGCAAGCCTGGCTCGAAACACCACGTCATCACCGACGCCGGCGGCATCCCCCTCGCGGTCACACTGACCGGCGGGAACAGACACGACTCCACCCAGACCACCGCTCTGCTCGACGCCATCCCCCCGATCGGCGGGCGGCCGGGCCCGCCACGGCGGCGCCCCGACCGGCTGTATGCCGATCGGGGCTACGACTACGACAGCCACCGCCACCAGATCCGCGCCCGCGGCGTCACCCCCGTCATCGCCCGACGCGGCACACCACACGGCTCCGGCCTCGGCACCCGACGCTGGGTCGTCGAACGCACCATCGCCTGGCTGCACTGGTTCCGCCGCCTACGCATCCGCTGGGAAATCCGCGACGACATCCACGAAGCCTTCCTCAGCCTCGCCTGCGCCCTCATCTGCTGGCGCCAACTCCAACGCACCCAAAGTTAGGAGTTCTAAGTGAGCGTTTGAGAAGTGGTGGGGTTGGGCGGCGTGTCGTGTTGGAGGTGAGGGAAGGCCCTCGGTAGGTCCGGTGGTGTCGAGCCAACCGTTTCCGTGCCGAGGGCCTTCTGATGTCGTTGTACCCGATCGTCGATGCGCAGTCCGCTTCGCCCCGCSGMTATCCGCCGCA
>NZ_JANCLW010000001.1:4328729-4360855 GCF_033433935.1 Micromonospora sp. BRA006-A | reverse complement strand
CGGCGCGGTCCTGGCCGAGCAGACCGACGAGTGGACCGAAGGACGCCGCTACATGGGCCTGGAACTTCTCGCCAAAGCCCGCCTGATCACCGTTCAGCCAGACCAACACGACAACGACCAGACCGACCCCGCCCCGATCGCCGCATAACATCAGACCGGATCACGCGATGGCCGTCTCTTACACCACCAGCGCGGACGTCACCGCTCACACCCGGCGCCGTGCCGCGCCGAGGCCTCTGACCAGCGGTGATGCGGGTGAGTGGTTCGGTGTGACCTCCCAGAGAAGACCGAAGTGGTCAGCGCTGGCTGCTCCCTTCTTGCCCTACTGCCGGCTCGTCGTCCAGGGCCCGCTGACGCCAGTCGCCGGACCATCCCGCATCGACGTGCGGCTCTAGATCCGTCGCGGAGGAGCAGGTGGAGATTCCGGCAGCTGAGACTCGAATCCCACCGGCAGTCATCTGACCAGGGCTTCCTGGGCGGTGACCTCTTCGGCATGCCCGAAGTGAATGCGGCTCGGCATACGGGGGCCGACGGGCTGATCATTCGGGCCTATATTCGCCCTAGTGAAGTCGACGGGTTGGCGTAGATGGCTGCGGCGGGGGACGCGGGTTGACGCTTCGCTGCGCCAGGTCGGGGCGGTGGTCGATGAGGCGGTGGAGCTGTCGCGCGCTGGTCGTTTCGACGATGCGGTCGAGACGGGCCGCCGGGCTGTGGAGATGTTGTCTGGCTTGACAGCGCGGGACCGTGGCACGGTTCTGCCCACTCTCGTCTTGGCATGCACCAACCTGTCCTACTACTTGTCGGACGCTGGCCGGCCGGCGGAGGCGCTGGTGCGTGCGGAGGAGGCGGTCCGGCTGGCCCGGGAGCTTTACGCCGTCGACCGCCGTCACGAGGAGCAGCTCGCGGGGGCCCTGGACGCGCTCGCCAGGCGACTTATGAGTTGTGGTCGGGCGCCGGAGGCGCTGGCTGCCGGCCGTGAGGCGTTGGCGTTGATGGACGTATGTCCTGACGTGCTGCTGTCGCGGCTGCTTGAGGCCTACGCGATGGCGTTGGCGGTGACCGGCCAGCACGCCGAGGCGCTGCAGGTCAGCGACCGTGCCCTGCAGTTGCTGCGCGGGCTTGCTGTGGATCAACCGGTCGGCTCGCAGATGCACGACGCCCTGGGCAGGGTCTTGAGTCTGCACGCGAACCGGCTGTTCGAGGCGGGGCGGTGGGAGGAAGCGGTCGACGTCGGCGCCGAGACGGTCACACATTTCCGTGAGTCGATGACGGGCAGCCAGCCGCGGCGTCTGGCCTACCTGGCGACTGCTCTGAAGAACCAGGCGGTTTATGTGGCGGGAGTACGACGGGCGGCGGAGGCTTTGGCGGCGGCCGCGGAGGCGGTCGAGCTGAGCCGTCAACTTGTCGCAGCCCAGCCCGAGGTGCATCAGCCGCTGCTTGCCTCGTGTCTGGACACGTACGGCGGGCGGCTCAGCGACATGGACCGGCAGGCGGAGGCTGCGGCCGCGACCGGTGAGGCGGTGAAGCTGTATCGCGGACTGGCCGCTGTCGACCGGGCGGTATACCTGTCGAGGCTGGCCGAGGCGGTGGGCAACCAGGGAGCTGTCACCGAGGATCGACAGGCCAGCCTCGCCCTTACGACAGAGGCAGTGCAGTTGCGTCGGGAACTCGTTGCTGACAACCGGGCGGGACACCTGCGGGACCTGGCGCTGTCGCTGTCGAACCTGGCTAACGGGCTGGCCAAGTCCGGCCGGCTCGATGAGGCCTTGGCCGTCGGCGAGGAAGCCCTCGCACTGCAACGGGAGGTCGCGGCCGTCAACCGGCCTGCAATCCTGTCGCGACACGCGGAGATGATGCGGCGGCAGGCGGTGTGGCTGGACGACGCAGGCCGCACGGTCGAGGCGCTGGCGCTCGGCGAGGAAGCGATCGCGGTCGCTCGCGAGGCCGTCGCCGGCAGCCGGGCCGCCAATCTCAAGGTCTTGTCGTATGCGCTGGAGGATCAGGCGGCACGGCTCGAGAAACTGTCCGGTCGCGGATCGCGGCAGGCGCGATGGCCTGGGGGCACGCCAAGCTTCAGCAAGAAGGAGGCGCACCGTGCGCGGGTGATGGCGCGGGAGGCGCAGGAGCTGTGGGCGGAGTACCAGCAAGGTGCTTCGGCCTCCGGCTGAGCGACGCCACAGCGTGCGTCATCGCGTGGTGGTTCCGGAGCGGCCGTTCGGTGCGGTCGGGAAGATCCTGTCGGATCCGCTGCCTAGGGTCAGCGCATGTACTTCGTGTGCCGTTGGCGAGAGGGCTCTCCTCTCGGTAAGCGCGTTGTCACCCTGCCTGATGCGACCGTGCTCGACTGGTTTCGGCGCGGCTGGAAGCACGACGACGCGAAGGAGTGGATCGACAGCGAGCTGGGCGGCGACGTGTACGGCTTGGAGTCGATCTTTGAGGCGGCCCGGGAGCGTAACCTGCCGCCGCCGGAGTCGGTGAACGAGCTGCGGCAGCTGCTGACCGAGTACCTGTGGGTGGAGGGCGACGACAAGGGCGACTTCATTCGGCTCGGTGAGCACGCCCTGAGGGTGCGTACCGATGACGACGAGGTGGATCTCGCGTACTACTTCATCGATGACGACGCGGCGTCTGCCTCACCTGACCGGCTCGCGTTCCTCCTGCACGACACGTGGCCGCTGCCCACCGGCGCGGGTGGGTCGGATACCGTCTTCCGCCACACCGTTCCCGTCCGTACCGTCCGGCTCGCCCCGCCCGGCACGGACTGCACCTTCTCGGTCCGCCTGTGCTGGCAGTCGCCTGACCTATACCGGAACCTGGATCTGAACGGTGCCATCCAGTTTCCTGGCGTGAGCCTGCCGGACCTCGCCACCCACCTGGCCGTCGATGGCCCCGACAGCCGCCGATGGCCACACGACGTCCGGCTGCTACGGGCGCTTGTCGCTCCCGGGGAACACGATATGGGCCGGGCGTTGAAGCGCTACGCCCAGCTGCCCGGTTACGCCCCATCACCTGCCAGTCTCGACCGAGCGCCCGCGCATGAAGCCGTTCATCAGGAGATAACCGACCTGCTGCACATGGAGCGTCCCACCGAATCGCTGATACGGCTGGATGCGCACATCGCGCAGGTCGCCCGATACATCGACGGCTTCTTCGGGTTCGACCAGTGGATCCTGTTCGACAATCGCTGGGCGGCGACCCATCCCGACCTGGCACGCTCGCTGCTGCGCTACGCCGCCCACTGGGACCCCTACGAGAAATAGCTACGGGCGCGGGTCAATCGTCGAGGGGGTTGCCGGGTGAACATTTCGTGGAGTGCTACGTCTCCGACGACAGGGACGTTCGCAGCGGTGGAGCGGTCGGGCATCGCTGGCCTCATCGAGCGGTTCGATGCACTGCGTACCCAGGGGCGCGGGTACGTCGAAGTGCGGGCCGGCGACGTTTTCCCTGTGCTCACGCTCGGGTTCACGGAGTCCGCGGCGGTTGTCCATCGGATGACAGGCGAGGACGCCATATCCCTGCTGGCCGCCGACGAACCTGCGAGCATGAATGCGCAGGTACTGGTGCTGGACGACCTGGTCGAGTTCGCCGCGGACTGCATTCTCGACCTCGAACGCGCCTGGCAGGTCGTCGAGGAGTTCGTCCGGACGGGCGACCCTGGCCGGGCAGGAGGATGGCGCGAGTTGTAGTGACGGCCATGGCGTATGGCTTCCACGCGCTGGCGTCACGGCCAAGCCAGCACGAGATTGCTGAGCCCTTACTCAATCCGTTCTAGGCCGTCAAACGCCACCCAACGATGCGCATGGTCCAGCAACAGAGCCAGCTAGCTGGGGTAGCGCGGTTAGGCGGGTGAACGCGATGACAGCTCGGTGGCCCAACATCAACTGGACGTAACCCCGGGATCTAGAGATCGTGCGGCCACCCAATGACGCGCTCGGCGGTGACGCCTCGAAGGTCGGCTCCGTCCCACCGTGCCCCGGTGACGTCCGTGCGTCCGTACGCCGGATCGTGCGTCCTGACGTAGCCGAACCGCGCGTAGAACAGGTCGGTGTCACGCAGGTCGGCGCCCCGCAGATCGCAGCCGGCAAAGCTGACACCGCGAAGAGACGCGCCCCGAAGGTCGGCGCCACGGAAGTCACACAACTTGAACGAGTGCCCATCCAGGGTGCGATGCCGAAGATCGCGACCCGCGAACGATTGCCTCGTCGCGCGGAGCGGGGTGCTCACCCGCGAACCGTAGCGTGGTCGCCCATTGCCGAACCAGCGGTTTCTGCCCACTCACTTGCGGGGCATCCCGTTGCGCAGGACCGCTGCTTCGCCCGCACGTCGTGACGCGCGGGCGCCAACCCGAGCTTGACCGTTAGTCGTAGACCTCAGGCCGCCACAGAGTCTCTTCTCTGCGATCCGCCTCCAGCGGAGCCTGAAGCAACGGATGATCTCGTAACCGGCGGGGTCGCTTCCTGGTCAGATCGTGCCGCAATCGCTGGATGCTCTCAGACACGCGGATACAGACCCAGAGCAGGGCCAGCGATGCTGCGAGGGTGAGCAAGCCGATGCATATGAGGCTGCCAAGTGGACTCATCGGCGGCTCCTTAGTGAGCGTTTGAGAAGCCGGTTCAGGTGCTGGTTGCCTGGGCCGGTTTCGTGTTGCGGGCCAGGCGGGTGACCATGACGTGGATCATGGCCCAGGTGACGAAGGCGGCGTGGCTGGCGGGTAGGTGTTCGTAGTCGCGGACGCAGCGGCGTTTCTTGCTGATCCAGGCGAAGGTGCGTTCGACGACCCAGCGGCGGGGCAGCACGACGAAGGTGTGTTGTCCGGGGAGTTTGCGGACCAGGTGCACGGTGAGGTCGAGGGCGATCGGCTCGGCGTCGGCCGGCGGCCACACGGCGGCCGGCGCGGGGTCCGGGGGGATCATTCCGGCGGTGCTGCACTACTACACCCGGTTCGTGCCGGGTGCCTCCGAGGAGGGCGTGGTCCGGTTCCTGCTGGCGGCGGGCGCGATCGGTGTGTTGTTCAAGGAGAATGCGTCGATCTCCGGGGCCGAGGTGGGCTGTCAGGGCGAGGTGGGTTCGGCGTGCTCGATGGCGGCGGCCGGGCTGGCCGAGGCGCTCGGCGGTACGCCGGAGCAGGTGGAGAACGCCGCCGAGATCGGCATGGAGCACAACTTGGGGCTGACCTGCGATCCGGTGGGTGGCCTGGTGCAGATCCCGTGCATCGAGCGCAACGCGGTGGCGAGCATCAAGGCGATCACCGCGGCCCGGCTGGCGTTGCGGGGCGACGGGGTGCACCACGTGTCGCTGGACAAGGTCATCAAGACCATGCGGGAGACCGGCGCGGACATGAAGGTCAAGTACAAGGAGACCGCGCGGGGCGGGCTTGCCGTCAACGTCATCGAATGCTGAGGGCACCTCCGCGCCGGCCGTGATTCGTCGTGCGCGAGATCAGTCGTCGCCGGCGAGGTCGGCAAGCATGATCGGCTGCATCAGCGTACGAGACGCATGTCCCTGAAGATCCACTGAACTCACCGGCCGGGCCGATTCTCGGGCGGTGAGGCATGCTGTGGCGTAACCACATGTTCGCCCCTGGCACCAGCCCATGCCGGCGCGGGTCAACAGCTTCGTGCCCCGGGCATCGCCCGCGGACAGTTCACGCACCGCCTGCCGAACAGCGCCTGCCGACACCTCCTCGCACCGGCAGACGAGTGTCTGGTCGTCACACAGGTCGGGCCAGAAGGGCGGCACGGGATGAACCGCATGCAGAGCGGCGGCGAAACGACGCAGCCTACGCCGGATCCGCAGCAGCCTACTGCGCTCACCCGCACGCAGTGACCTCGCACGACCGAGAGACCGGGCGACCGCGTCCCCGGCGAGGTGCCCCTCCACGAGCGCCAGCTTCGCCCCGCCGACGCCGGTCACCTCGCCCGCTGCGTACACGCCCGGTACCGAGGTCGCTTGATCAGGCCCGATCCTCACCACGAGACTGCCGTCGCGGTCCATGAATGTCTCGCATCCCAGGGCGACAGCCACCTCCACCTGCGGGGTGAAACCGAAGCCGACGGCGAGACCGTCGCAGCCGACGTGTCTCTCGCTGCCGGGCACCACCGAGCCCTGCGGGCTGATCGCCGCCACCGTCACCCCGGCGAGCTGATCGTCGCCGTGCGCGGCCACCACAGCCGTACGCCGCCGATACGGCACCCGGCGACGCAGCATCCGCCACCCGTACCGGCCTGCCTCGGTCAACTTGCTCGCTGCGCCGAGAACCGCACCGACGTGCCGTGCATACCGGACAGGGTCGTTCGCCTCGTACACGCCGACCACCGTGGCGCCGGCGTCGGCCAAGCCGGTCGCGACCGGCAACAGAAACGGTCCGGTACCCCCGACGACGACGCGGCGCGCGAACACCACCCCTTGACCCTTCAGCAGGGCCTGAGCTCCACCGGCGGTGACCACCCCCGGCAGATCCCAACCTGGGAAAGGGACAACCCGGTCATGCGCTCCGGTGGCGATGACGAGTCGCCGGCCGTACACGACCGTGGAGTGCGTGTGGACGGCGAACTGCGGACCGACGTCGTCGGGGCGAGACTCGACGAACCACACTGCCGCGTCCGGATGGTGATCGAGCTGGTCGAACCGTGCGCGCAGACCGGCGAACACCGCCCAGTCCGTGTGGCCGTGGGCGTCCGCACCGGGTCGGTGCCGCCAGTACTGTCCGCCGGGACGCGGCCCGGCATCCAGGACGGCCACCCGGCAGCCGGCATCGGCCGCCGTGACCGCCGCGCCCAGACCGGCCGGTCCTGCACCGATCACCACCAGGTCGTACGTGCTCATGTTCCCTCCCGCCGCTCGTCCTGAGGTTCGATCACGTCACCGCTGCGGGCGACCACCAGACAGGCCCGCTGCGACGGCACACCGTTGACCGTGACGAGACAGTCGAAGCACACGCCGATGCCGCAGAAGACCCCCCGGGGGCGCCCTTCGACGCGTGTGCTCCGCCAGGATCGGATCCCGGCGGCCAGAAGGGCCGCGGCGACGCTCTGCCGCCCGTCGTGAGGGATCGGGCGGCCGTCAAAGGTGAACATGGTGACGCTCCGGTGCGAACGGTCGCAGATCCACGTGCGGCCGGCGGTCGGTCAGCAGTGCGGCGATGGCGTGCCCGGTCGCCGGGGCGAGGCCGATACCGGCGCCCTCGTGGCCGGTGGCATGGTAGAGCCCTGGCACGTTCTTGTCCGCGCCGATGATCGGCAGGTGGTCCGGACTGTACGGCCGGAAACCCCGGTAGGCGCGGATCGCGGAGACGCCGGCCAGGATCGGGAACAGACGTATCGCAGCCGCTGCGAGCCCTCGCAGTGCCGGCAGAGACATCGCCGGGTCGAAGCCGACATGCTCCCGGCTGGACCCGATCAGGATCGTGCCGGCGCGAGTCCCCTCCACCACCGGGGAGATCTCCAGCCCAGCGGTGCTGCGCTCGACGTTCGCAACGTAACCGGCGGCGTAGACCTTGTGCCGCACGAGCTCTGGCAGCGGCTGGGTGACCAGGACGAAGCCACGTCGAGGCAGGATCGGCAGCTCGACGCCCGCCAACGCGGCGACTCTGCCAGCCCATACGCCGGCGGCGTTCACCACCCTGGTCGTTGACAGCAGGCCATGATCAGTCCGCACAGCTCGGATCCCCCCGGTGCCGTCCCGGAGCAGGCCGACGACGCAGGTGCCGGTCAGTACCGTTGCCCGGGCCGCACGGAGCAGGTGCGCGGCGGCGAGCATTGGCTGGACCTGCATGTCCTGGGGATAGTGCACCGCACCGACGAGATGGGGGGACAGGTGCGGCTCGTAGCCGGGCAACTCGTGCGAGGCGACGGCGTGCGCCTCGACGCCCGCAGCACGCTGACGGTCCGCGAACGCCGACAGTGTGTCGTGCTCTGACGCCGAGGCCACCACCAGTCCGCCCTTACGTTCCAGTTCGATCTGCGCATCGCCCATGGTCTCGCCCAGTTCGCGCCACAGGGCGACGGAATGAAGCGCCAGGCTGAGTTCCGGGCCGGGTGATTTGTCGGACAGGAGGATGTTGCCTTCGCCGGCCCCGGTGGTGCCGGACGCGACGCCGGCCCGGTCCACCACTGTCACCGTCAGGCCGGCCCGTGCGGCGTAGTAGGCGCAGGCGGCACCGGTCATCCCGGCGCCTATCACCACCACGTCCGCGCCGGCGTCGATCACGACGCCACCCGGTGCATCCACGCCTCGATCTCGTCGGGGCGTCGAGGTAGCCCGGAGGAGAGGACTCGACAGCCGTTGTCGGTGACGAGGACGTCCTCCTCGATCCGAATCCCGATTCCGCGCAGCTCAGCCGGAACCAACTCGTCGTCAGGCTGGAAGTAGAGGCCGGGCTCGACAGTGAGCACCTGGCCGGCGGCCAGCCGTCCGTGCAGGTAGCTGTCAGCGCGGGCAGCCGCGCAGTCGTGGACGTCCAGACCGAGCATGTGGCCTGACCCGCACAGCGTCCACCGCCGGTAGAGCCCGGACTTCTCGGTCAAGGCGCGTTCCGGCGGCACGGGCAGCACGCCCAGGTCGGCGAGGCCGTACGTCAGCACGGTCATCGCCGCCCGATGGAACGCACGCCAGTCGGCGCCCGGCTTGAGGCAGTCCAGAGCTGCGTCGTTCGCCTTCAGGCACAACTCGTAGAGATCGCGTTGCAGCGGACCGAACCGGCCGGACACCGGTAGAACACGAGTGATGTCTGCCGTGTAGAGCGACCTCGTCTCGGCGCCGGCGTCGAGCAGCAGCAGGTCCCCGTCGCGGACCGCGCCGTCGTTGTCGATCCAGTGCAAGGTGGCGGCGTGCGCACCGGCGGCCACGATCGAGTGGTATCCGACGTCGTTGCCCTCCAGGCGGGCCCGCTGCCAGAACACCCCCTCCAGGTAACGCTCGGACGTACGCTTCGCCATCGGCAAGGCACGCACCATGTCCTCGAAACCGCGGGTGGTGATGGCTACCGCCTCTTCCAGCTGGCCGATCTCCCAGTCGTCCTTGACCAGCCGCATCTCATCCAGTACCGCGGCGAATTCCAGGTCGCCCGGTCCCGCGGCGTCGGCCGTCAGGCCATCCACGTGCACGTCGACTCCACGCAGCACGCGGGTCGGAACGCCCCGTCCGGACAGGACCGACTCCAGCTCGGCCAGATGACGGGTCGTCACGGCCAGCCGCCGACGGCTCTCTCCCAAGGTGGGCCGGCGTCCGGCCCACAGTTCCCCATACATCCGGTCACGGAAGAACTCGGGCGTGCTCCGGTCGGATCGAGGGCGAAGAAAGAGCACCTCCTCACCGTCCGGCTCGATGACCAGGACCCCGTCTGAGGACTGGTCGCCGGTCAGCCAGACATAGGCAGAATGCGGGCGGAACCGATAGTGCTGGTCGTTCGAACGCCTCTTGAAGCTTCCGGCCGGGACGACGAGCCGTTCCCCGGAGAAACGGCCGTGCAGCTGTCTCCGGCGTGCCGCCGCCCAGCCGGCGACCTCGTCGACCTGTGTGACGTGCCGCTCGCTGTCCGCCCACCCGGAGAGCATGAACTCCTCCAGCGCGGGGCTGACCGGCAGATCGTGACTACCGGTGTGCAGGTCGACCCGTTTCATGCGGCCTCCTCGGCGGGGCTGGGTGGGGGAGTGCAGAGGGTGATGGTGCGTAACGAGGTGTAGAAGTCCAGTGCGGCTGTGCCCTGTTCTCGAGGGCCCTGGCTGGACGCCTTCTCACCGCCGAACGGCGCATGGAAATCGACTCCGGTGGTGGGCGTGTTGACCCGGATGAGACCGGTGTCGATGGCCCGGACCACCTCGAACAACCGGCCGATGTCGCGGCCGTGGACGGACGTCACCAGCCCGTACCGAACGTGGTTGACCAGAGCGGCCGCGGCGGCCAGGTTCGGCACGGTGAAGATGCTGGCCAGCGGGCCGAACGTCTCCTCGCACGCGACCGGATGGCCGGGGTCGACCGAATCGAGCAGCACCGGCGCCACATAGAGGCCGTCAGCCGGGGACGCGAGACGAGTGAGAACCCGGCCTCCTGCCGCGCGGGCTGCCGCGACGCCGTCGAGAACCCGGCGGCGCGCGGCGTCGGTGATGACGGGACCGACTGCGACGCCGGCATCGGCCGGGTCGCCGACGCGTAGCCCCGCCACCGCGGCCACCAGGGCTTCGGTGAGCGCGGTGGCATCGCCCACCACGATGATTCGCCGGGTCGCGGTGCACTTCTGGCCCGCATATCCCATGGCGGCACCTGCCAGCATCGTGGCAGTGGTGGCAGGGTCGGCGTCCGGCAGCACGACCGCGGCGTTCTGTCCGCCCATCTCCGCCTGAACCGGCAGCCCGGCGCGAACGGCGGCGGCGGCGACACCCCTGCCGACCGTCGCGGAGCCGGTGAAGGACACGACGTCAGCCGCTTCGACGACGGCCTGTCCGGTGTCCGCACCTCCCGGCACCACATGGAGCAGATCGTCGGGCAGCAGCCCGTCGAACAGGCCCGCCACCAACTCGCCGCAAGCCAGCGCCTCGGGTGACGGCTTGAGCAGCACTCCGTTACCAGTGGCGAGGGCCGGTGCAGCCTTCCACAGGGGGATGGCCAGTGGAAAGTTCCACGGCGTGATCAGACCAGCCACGCCCCGCGGCCGGCGTTCGGTGAACAGCAGTCCCGGCTGATTCGCCGGCAGCGTCGGCGCCAGCAGGTCGCCGATCGCCGCGAAGCAGGACTGGGCGTAGTAGTCGAGGATCGCAGCGGCCCGGCTGACCTCGGCGTTCGCCTCCACGACCGGCTTGCCCACCTCACGGACGATCAGGGCAGCCGCTTCGCCGGCCCGAGCCCGCAGCCGGTCCGCCGCCCCGCTCAGGGCCGCGGCGCGGCCGGACGGCTCCCGACGACGCCAGGCGTCCTGCGCGACACGGACCGAATCGGCGAGCTTCCGCACACCAGCAGGAGTGACCGGGGCATGCTCCGCGACGACATCGTCCGGCTTCTGAGGAGAACGGCTCTGAATGAGACTCAACATGAATCCCGCCGGGAAAGGGTCCTCGGGGTCGAGGAAGAACTGGGCGGTACCGGTAAGCCACGCCCGCCCGGTGACTGTCGGCACCACCGCGGGCCGACCGGCGACGGTGGTCGTATCGACCAGCCGACCGGAAAACCGGCTGCCGATTATGGATTCGTTGACGAATTCCTGTCCGAGGGGGAGCAACCCGCGGGCGTGCAGCTGTGCCATCCTCGCCGACGTGCCGGTTCCACAAGGGGATCGGTCGAACCAGCCGGGATGGATGGCCATGGCGTGGCGTGACAACCGGGCGGTCGCCCCTTCCGCAGCCAGGTAGACGTGGTGGCATCCGGAGATGTGCGGCTGCTCGGGGTGCACAGGCCGAGCGGTGTCGTTCACGCCTCTCATGACACTGAGACCCACCTCCAGCAGCCGTTGTTTGTCCGTGCGATCCAGTCGCAGGCCCAGCTCCGGCAGGTCGACGATCGCATAGAAGTTGCCGCCGAACGCGAGGTCGTAACGGACGTGGCCGTAGCCGGGAATCTCGACCAGGGCGTCCTGTTCCACCAGGAAGGAAGGAACGTTCTGGATGGTGACAGCGGTGGCGCGGCCCTGCTCGATCTTGGCAGACGCCACCACCAGTCCGGCCGGCGTATCGAGGCGGATCGTGGTCACCGGCTCGGTGACCGGCACCATCCCGGTCTCCGCCAGTACGGTGGCCACACCGATCGCACCGTGTCCGCACATCGGCAGGCACCCCGACACCTCGATGAAGACCACACCGACATCGGCGTCCGGGCGGGTGGGCGGCTGGAGGATCGCACCTGACATGGCGGAGTGCCCGCGCGGCTCGTACATCAGAAACGTGCGCAGGTCATCGCGGTGGTTCGTCAGGTACTCCCGACGTTGCGCCATGGTGTCGCCCGGCAGGAGCGGCGCGCCTCCGGTCACCACCCGGGTGGGCATTCCCTCCGTGTGGGAGTCGACGACGTGAATGACGCGGCTGCTGCGCATCAGCGGTGCCCTGCCGCGAGCAGCCGTTCGGTCGTGGCACGGATGACCTCGGCGTCGGCGGGGGCCAGTGGCTGGCGCGGCTGGCGCGCGAAGCCACCGGGACGACCGGCGACATCCATGGAAAGCTTGATCGCCTGAACGAACTCAGTGCGCGAATCCCAACGGAGCAGCGGATGCAGTGCCCGGTAGAGGAGGACGGCCGTCCTGAGATCACCCGCCGTCGCGGCCTCGTAAAGACGAACGCAGCTCGCCGGAATGGCGTTCTGGTAACCGCCAATCCACCCCACCGCGCCCGCGATCAGGAATTCGAGCGCGACGTCGTCCGCGCCGGCGAGGATGTCGAGACCAGGCGCCGTCTCGGCGATCTGGTACGCCCGGCGGGCGTCGCCGCTGAACTCCTTGACCGCGACGATCAAACCTTCGTCGTGTAGACGCCGCAGCAGGTCGGGTGTCAGGTCCACCCTCGTGTCCATCGGATTGTTGTAGGCGACGATCGGTAGACCTGCCTTCGCCACCTCGCGGTAGTGGGCCAGCACTGCTGCCTCGTCAGCGCGGTACGTCGTCGGTGGCAGCAACATGACGGCCGGGCAGCCTTCCTCCGCAGCCTGCTCGGTCCAGCGCCGTGCCTCGTCGGCACCGTAGGCCGAGACGCCTGGTACGACGGCGAACCCATCAGGGGCGGCTTGCACCGCCGTTCGCACCACCGAAGCCCGTTCCTCGCTGCTGAGCGCCTGGTATTCACCGAGGGAACCATTGGGGACAACGCCATGGCAGCCGTTGTCAGCGAGCCACCCGACATGTGCAGCGTAAGCATCGAAATCGATGCCCTGGTCGGCGTGGAACGGTAGAGCGGTCGCTACAAGAACCCCACGCCACGGCGCCATTTCCATGCGGCCTCCATCGGTAATATGTTACACAGCACCATAGTGGCTGCGCCCGCCCCGTCAAGAGGTGCAATCGGCCCGCCCCTGGCACGTTCGAGGTCAGTCGATGACGTGCGGAGGGCGTGACCGCATGCGATGGCGGGCCGGCTGCTGCCGGCGAGCACAGTAGGTGTGGCCCGAGGTGCCATGCTGGCGGTCGGGGGCGGCAGCGTGGCATGTCGGACGTGCTAACAGAGCACGTTGGTCCTAGTCTTCACGACGGGCCGCCCAGATGCCTCGGACGTGCCGCAAGTGGTGCCGCATCAGGCCGACCACGGCCTCACGGTCACCCCCGGCGATGAGCTCGATCAACTCGAGATGCTCGTTCGCGGAGTCGACCAGCCCTCCACTCTCCACCAGCGCGTCGAGGCCGTACAAACGGGTGTGATTGCGCAGGTCGGCAACCGTCTCGACCAGCCGTTGATTCCCGGCGGCACGCAACAGTGTCAGGTGGAAGGCGTTGTCCGATTCGATGTACGCCACCAGGTCCCCACGTCCGGCAGCAGAAACGATGTTGTCCGCCAACCTCCGCAGTTCCCGCACCTGCGGTTCCGACAGTCTGCCTGTCTGGTCGGCCACCACCGGAATCTCGAGAAGCTCCCGAATCTGAGTGATTTCGTCCAGATCCCGCTCACTGAGGGCCTTGACGCGGAACCCCTTGTTCTTGACGATCGAGACCAAGCCCTCCTTGGCCAGGTCGAGGATCGCTTCGCGAACCGGCGTGGGCGAGACGCCGAAGCGTCCGGCAAGCATCGGGACGGAGTAGGTCGAATCCGGCCTCAAGCTGCCAGCCACGATAGCCGCGCGCAGGGCGTGCGCTACGTCCTCGCGTAGGCTCTGCCGACTCTGAAGCGGGTTCAGGTCCAGCGTGGATGCGGCAGCGCTCGCATCGCCAGTCCGCTGGTTGCCTTTCACAGTTGCATCCGCTCCGGTCCCGTCGAGCCAACCCTGAGAACAAGGCCGCCCCCCCGGGGGCCCGCCCTTCATCCCTGCTGACGGCGGCCCTGTCCCTCAGTGTCACTGTCAACCACCGCGCCGATCTCGGAGCCTACCCAGTGGGTATCGTCTCGACATCTACCGGGCGGCGGCCGGTGGGTCGCAGCCTGCTGGCGTCCCCCTCGGGCTTGCCGTGCCCGCGGGGCCGGGAGTGGGAACGGCTCAGTTTCGCTCCTGGCTGTGGCGGCCTGAACCGAGGCGGGCCGGCTCTGGTCGTACCCCGCGCCCGGCCCAGCAGACATGACCAGGAGGCCGTCGCAGGCGGGACCTGCTGGCCGACCTCGCCCTCGGGCTCGTCCGCGCAGACCGGCCAGTTCCCGGACGAAATGGCCGGGAACTCGCCCTGCTTCGGAGGCCGCCACGCCGTCTCCGTCCGGCTGACGGCGCGGGCCGCGGCGGAGCCGATGCCCGCGACCGCACGCTCCAGTGCATCGACCGACAGCGTCGGCGTGGTGAGGGCGATCGGGATCAGCTGGTCAGGTCGGCCCATTGGAAGCCGTTACGCAAGGGTTGTCCGCCGATGTGCGTTGCGGGGATGGGGGATCTGGTTGGCGAGGGCGTACTCCTGCGGGAAGCGGCAGCGGTAGTAGGCGTCGCCGAGGTTGTACTGGCCCTGCAGGCGACGGTCGCAGGCGGCGCAGTAGATGAGGCCGCGGAAGACGTACGGGTTGCGGGCTCCAGCCATGATGCCGGTGTGGGCCATGGCCACGTCGTCGACGACCCGGGTCACACCGTTCATTCGACGAACCCGGCCCTGACGAAGCGGTCAGTGGCCAGACCCGGCACCGGTCAGCCCGCACCGAGACCGTCAACCGGCGGGGCGGGCCAGGCCTCCCATCTTTACCGCGGTGAACACCGCGGCGGCCAGCGCCACGTCGGAGAGCAGCATCAGCCCGATGGCGTAGGAGCCCTGCGACCCGTACACCCAGCCCATGATCAGCGGCGGCACGAACCCGCCGAGCCCGCCGGCGGCCCCGACCAGCCCGGTGACCGCGCCCACCTGGTCGGCGGGGGCGACCTTGCCGACCAAGGCGAACACCGCGCCGCTGGCTGCGCCGAGCAGCACCGCCATGCCGAGCAGCGCGACCGTGGCGACCGGCATCAGGGCCGGCTGGAAGGCCTGCACGACGGCGAACCCGGCCACCCCGGCGAAGCACCACACCAGCACCGGCACCGGGTGTAGCCGGTCGGAGAGCCAGCCGCCCGCCGGGCGGGCCAGCACGGCGAGCACGACGAACCCGGCGGTCCGCAGTGCACCGTCCGCGGCACTGAGGCCGTAGGCGGTGCGCAGGTACGCCGGCAGGTACACGCTGAAGGCCACGAACCCGCCGAACCCGACCGCGTACAGGAAGCACAGCTGCCAGGTGACGGTCAGCCGGGCGACGCGGGCGAGCCGCTGCCAGGCCGACCCGGTGGGCCGGGCCGGGCCCGGCGCGTCGCGCAGCAGCAGGAACGACAGCACCGCGTACGCCGCCAGGATCGCCGCGACCAGCAGGAACGGGGCCCGCTCCCCGTAGGCGTCGGCCAGCCGGACGGTGGTGAAGTTGGCGATCGCGGTGCCACCCATGCCGACACCGAACACGCCGATGGCGAAGCCGCGCCGGGCCGGCGGATACCAGCCGGACACCAGCGGGACGCCGACGGCGAAGGCGGTGCCGCCGATGCCGAGGAAGAAGCCGGTCACGATCAGCGCCGGGTAGGAGGAGACCGTGGTGAGGGTCAGCACCGGTACGATGGTGGCGACGGTGACCAGCGGGAAGACTACCCGGGCCCCGTACCGGTCGGTGAGCGCGCCGACCGGGATGCGGCCCAGCGAGCCCACGATCACCGGCACCGCGACGAGCAGGGACTGCGCGGCGAAGCCGAGCCCCAGCCGTTCCTTGATGCCGGGGCCCAGCGGACCGAGCAGGGCCCATGCCCAGAAGTTCACCAGGAAGCCGAGGGTGGCCATGGCTAGCTGGAGGGCGGCGCCGGAGGTGGCCTCGGGACGCCCGACCGGGGCGGTGGACCCGGCTTGCCGGTCACGGATGCTGGTCATCGTTCAACTCCGTCGGGATCGTCGTGCTGCTGTCGCGGCGTCAAAGGGGAATGCGGCGGTCCTCTTCACCGGTACGAGCCTCGCGTGAGCCAACCCACCCCGGCAGGGCCGGAAGACCCGGCCCAGGAGGACGTCCCACCCGTCACGGCAGGGTGAGCAGACCGACCGGGGTGCCGGGACGCCAACCGGGCGGCACCACGGCCAGCGCGTCGGCGTCCGCCGCCGCGCCCAGGTATCCCGGGTGCGCCCCGTCGACCAGCCGCAGGCCCCGCGCGCCGCGCCGGACCGGCACGATCCGGGTGTTCCGCTCGTAGAGGCGCAACGGATCGGTGAGGACGGCGGTGTCCAGATCGGCCGGCGGCCGTCCGGCCAGCCCGGTGAGCAGCGGGTCGATCAGGGTGAGCGCGGCGACCAGCGCCGCGTACGGGTTGCCCGGCAGGCCGACGATCCACTGGGCCCCGGCCTGGGCCAGGACCTGTGGGTGCCCGGGCCGGCACCGCACCCCGTCCACGTGCGCCACGGCCCCGAGGTGCCGCAGCGACGCGTGCAGCCCGTCCGCCGGGCCGACGGAGGACGCCCCGCAGACGACCGTCACGTCTGCTTCTCGCGTGCTGTCCGCGATCGCCTCGGCGAACCAGTCGGGCTGGTCGCCGACCATCCGAGGACCCAGGAGGTCCGCTCCCCAGGCGGACAGCAGCGGGGTCAGCATCGGGCCGATCGCGTCCCGGACCCTGCCCCACGGGGGACGGCCGGCGTGGATCACCTCGTCGCCGCTGATCACCAGGCGGGCCCGGGGTCGGGCCCGGACGGTGAGGTGGTCGAGGCCGACGCTCGCGGCCAGCCCCAGCACCGCCGGCGTGACCGGCGAACCCGTCGGCACCAGTTCCTGACCGCGGGCGGCGTACTCGCCCGCGCTCCGGATGTGCCGACGGTCGCCCGGCACCGCCCGCAGGACGTCACCGATCCGGTCGGCGATCTCGTAGGGCACGACCCGGTCCGCCCGGGCCGGGACGGGAGCGCCGGTGGCCACCTCTACGGCGGTCCCCTCGACCAGGGGCGCGACGGCGTGGGTGCGACCGGCCAGGATCCGGCCGACCACCCGCCACGGGCCCGGACCGCGCACCGCGTATCCGTCCATCGCGGAGTTGTCGAACCCGGGCAGCGGGACCGCCGCGACCAGTGGCGCCGCGAGGGTCCGGCCGGCGGCGGAGGCCAGCGGTACCGACTCCGCGGGCAGGGGAGCGGGGAGCCGGTGGGCCAGCGCCCGCGCCGCGGCCCACTCCGTCGCGGGTCGGGACGAATGGTGACTGTCGGTGTGGTGCGGTGCGATGGTCACCGGTGGTTCCTCCCTGCCGGGACGTCGGGCTGCCCGTTCGCCGGAGGCAGCCGGTGGCGGTCTCCGGGCGGTCGAGGCGGCGGTGGTCACCGGCGCGAGCGGGTCCGACCGCCGCGCGGGGTGGGCAGCCGGGGCGGCCCTTCCCATCCGGGGCGGGTCGGCCGCAGTCCGGGCCGGTCGTCGCGGCTGCGATAGACGACGTAGGGTCGGGTGGCGTAGCCGACCGGGGCGCTGAACGCATGGACGAGGCGGGTGAACGGCCAGAACGCGAAGAGCGCGAAGGCGGCCAGGATGTGGATCTGGAAGCCCACCGGGACGTCGGCCATGATCTCGGGGTCCGGGCGGAGGTAGAACAGCGACCGGAACCACGGGGAGATGGTCTCCCGGTAGTCGTAGCCGGGGCCGGCGACGTTGGCCCGCACCGTGGCCCAGAGGCCCAGCACGATCACCCCCGCCAGCACCACGTACATCGCCTTGTCGTTGCGGGTGGTGGCGGCGAAGACCGGCCCGGTCAACCGGCGGCGGGCGATCAGGATGCCCAGCCCGATCAGGGTGCAGAAGCCGGCCACCGTGCCGATGAACACGGCCATGAGGTGGTAGGTGTGCTCGGTGACGCCGACCGCCTCGGTCCAGGACTTCGGGACCACCAGGCCACCGATGTGTCCGATCAGGACCATCAGCACTCCGAAGTGGAACAGTGGGCTGCCCCACCGCAGGATGCTGCTCTCGTAGAGCTGGGAGGATCGGGTCGTCCAGCCGAACTTGTCGTAGCGGTGGCGCCAGATCAGGCCGCCGACGAGGATCGCGATCGACAGGTACGGGTACACCACCCACAGCAGGATGTTCATCGGCGTCCTCCAGTCGTGTCGACCAGTCCGAATGGTTCGAGTCCGACCTGCTCCACCGGCGGCCCGGTGCGGGCCAGCCGGGCGGCGGCGGCGATGTCCCCGGGCTGGGCGGGCGGCAGCATCTCCCGGACGGCGGCGACGGCCTGCCGGTATATCGACTTCTCCCGCCCCAGCGCCTCGACCAGCAGGTCGAGGCCGACGCGGTTCTCCCGCAGCAGCCGCCACCCCTCGTCGTCGGCGGCGGCCAGGTCGAGGACGGCGGGCAGGAAGTCGGGCAGCTCGCCGTCGACGACGGTCAGTCCGGCCGCCTTGTACGCGGCGGCGAAGTCGACCAGCGCCTCACCCCGGCGACGGGTGTCGCCGCAGGTGTAGTACGTCAGGTGCAGGCAGCAGCGGCGCCGGAAGTCGAACACCTCCACGTAGGCGGTCCGCAGGTCGACCGGCGCGGCGGCTTCCCGGTGGGCGACCACCTCGCGCAGCGGCCGGGCGACCTCGGCCGGCAGGCCGTCGAGCGCGGCCCGCACGGTGGGCAGCGCTGCGAGGACCTCCTCTTCGGGATAGCGCAGCAGCAGGGACGCCGCGCGGGCGGCCACCGCCCGCCAGGTCGGCCGGCTCACGGGGTACCTCCGTCGACGGGTGCGGATTCGCGGCTGCGGGGCGGGAAGAGGCCCTTCGGGCTGCCCTTGCCGTCCCAGTTGAGCAGGTTGACCCGGCGGGGTTCGTCGCCCGGGTCGGTGAAGCCCTCCGCGGTCTGCCGGTCGCGCAGCATGTGGAAGGTCTCCACCTGGACCGGCACCGGCGTGCCGGAGGACTCCCCGAAGGGCCCCTGGCCGTACGGGCCGCCGCCGCCCATCCCGGGGCCGCCCTCGTAATCGAGGCTGCACTCGGTGGCGATCTTCTCCAGCCGGTGTGCGTCCTCGGCGTGCGCGGCGGGGATGACGTACCGCTGCTCGTACTTGGCGATGGCGAGCAGCCGGTACATCTCGTCCATCTCCGCGCCGGTCATGCCGACCGCGGCGGCGATGGACTCGTCGCGCTCCTCGCCCAGGTTGATCCGGCGCTGGTAGGCGCGCATCGCGGCGAGCCGGTTCAGCACCCCGCGCACCGGCTCCGGGTCGCCGGCGGTGAAGAGCTCGGCGAGGTACTCCACCGGGATCCGCAGCGCGTCGATGGCCCCGAAGAGGTTGCCGGCCTCCTCCGCGTCGTGGCCAGTCTCGCGCAGCACGTCGGCCACCGGCGACAGCGGCGGGATGTACCAGACCATCGGCATGGTCCGGTACTCCGGGTGCAGCGGCAGCGCCACCTCGTAGCGCATGATCAGGTCCCAGATCGGCGAGCGCTGCGCGGCATCGATCCAGTCGTCCGGGATGCCGGCCTCGCGGGCGGCGGCGACCACGGCCGGGTCGTGCGGGTCGAGGAAGACCGACCGCTGCGCGTCGTACAGGTCGTGTTCGTCGGCGATGGCGGCGGCCTCGGCGACGCGGTCGGCGTCGTAGAGCATCAGCCCGAGGTAGCGCAGCCGCCCCACGCAGGTCTCGGAGCAGATGGTGGGCTGGCCGATCTCGACGCGCGGGAAGCAGAAGGTGCACTTCTCGGCCTTGCCGGTGCGGTGGTTGAAGTAGACCTTCTTGTAGGGGCAGCCGGTCACGCACATCCGCCAGCCCCGGCAGCGGTCCTGGTCGACCAGCACGATGCCGTCCTCGGCCCGCTTGTAGATCGCCCCCGACGGGCAGGAGGCCGCGCAGGACGGGTTGAGGCAGTGCTCGCAGATGCGCGGCAGGAAGAACATGAAGGTCTTCTCGAACTCCTGCTTCACCTGGCCGGAGACCTTCGCCAGCACCGGGTCACCGGCGGCGATCTCGTTGCCGCCGGCGAGCGAGTCGTCCCAGTTGGCGCTCCAGGTGATCTTCGTATCCTGGCCGGTGAGCAGCGACTTCGGCCGGGCCACCGGGGTGTCCTCGCCGGCCGGCGCGTTGATCAGGTGCTCGTAGTCGTACGTCCACGGCTCGTAGTAGTCCTGCATGGACGGCAGCTTCGGGTTGGCGAAGATGCTGAACATCTTCTTCACCCGGCCACCGGAGCGTGGCTTGAGCTTGCCGGAGCGGGTCCGCACCCAGCCGCCCTGCCAGCGCTCCTGGTTCTCGTAGGTGCGCGGGTAGCCCTGCCCGGGGCGGGTCTCCACGTTGTTGAACCAGACGTACTCGACGCCGGAGCGGTTGGTCCACGCCTGCTTGCAGGTGACCGAGCAGGTGTGGCAGCCGATGCACTTGTCGAGGTTCATCACCATCGCCATCTGTGCCATGACCCGCATCAGTACTGCACCTCCTGGGAGCGGCGGCGGATCACGGTGACCTCGTCGCGTTGGTTGCCGGTCGGGCCGAGGTAGTTGAACGCGAAGGACAGCTGCGCGTACCCGCCGATGAGGTGGGTGGGCTTGACCAGCAGCCGGGTCAGCGAGTTGTGGATGCCGCCGCGCCGGCCGTTGGTCTCCGACTTGGGCACGTCGATCACCCGTTCCTGGGCGTGGTACATGTAGACCGTGCCCTCGGGCATCTTGTGCGTCACCACGGCCCGGCAGACCACCACGCCGTTGCGGTTGACCGCCTCGATCCACTCGTTGTCCCGGACGCCGATCTTCGCCGCGTCGGCCTCGCTCATCCACATCGTCGGCCCGCCCCGGGACAGCGTGAGCATGATCAGGTTGTCCTGGTACTCGGAGTGGATGGACCACTTCGAGTGCGGGGTGAGGTAACGGACGGTGATCTCCAGCTCCCCGTTGCGGCCGAGTCTCGGTTCGCCGAAGAGCTTGTGCATGTCCAACGGCGGCCGGAAGATCGGCAGCGCCTCGCCGGCCTCGTGCATCCAGTCGTGGTCGAGGAAGAAGTGCTGCCGGCCGGTGAGCGTGTGCCAGGGCTTGAGCCGCTCGGTGTTGATGGTGAACGGGGAGTAGCGCCGGCCGCCGTGCTCGCTGCCCGACCACTCCGGGCTGCTGATCACCGGCACCGGGCGGGACTGGGTGTCGGCGAAGGTGATCTGCTTGCCCTCGTGCTCGGCCGCCAGGTCCGCCAGGCGTACCCCGGTGCGCTTCTCCACGTCCCGGAAGCCCGCGGTGGCGACCCGCCCGTTGGTGGTGCCCGACAGCGCCAGGATCGCCTCGCAGGCGTGCGTGTCCTTCGCCAGCGACGGCCGCCCGTCCGCGGCGCCGCCGCGCACCTCACCGTTCTTGTGGCGCAGATACTCGACCTCCGGCCGCACGTCGACCGAGAAGCCCTTGCCGGTGGTGCCGAGGGTGTCCATCAGCGGCCCGAGCGCGGCCATCTTGTCGGCGATCGCGCCGTAGTCCCTCTCGACCACCACCAGTTTCGGCATGGTCCGGCCCGGCACCGGGGTCTCCCTGGTCGCCGCCCAGTCGCGGACCCGGCCGTGCGGGGTCGCCATCGCGTCCGGGGTGTCGTGCAGCAGCGGCGCCGCGACCAGGTCGTTGCGTACGCCCAGCCGCGGCCCGGCGAGCGTGGAGAACGCCTTCGCGATGCCGTGGAAGGCGTCGAAGTCGGTCCGGGTCTGCCACGGCGGGTTGATCGCCGGGGTGAAGGCGTGCACGAACGGGTGCATGTCGGTACTGCTCAGGTCGTGCTTCTCGTACCAGGTGGCGGCGGGCAGCACGATGTCGGAGAAGAGCGTCGTGGAGGTCATCCGGAAGTCCAGGCTCAGCAGCAGGTCGAGCTTGCCCTCCGGGGCCTCCTCCCGCCAGGTCACGTCCTTGGGCCGCAACTCCTCCGGCGCCTCCTCGGCGCGCAGGTTCGCGTCGGTGCCGAGCAGGTGCCGCAGGAAGTACTCGTTGCCCTTGGCCGACGAGCCGAGCAGGTTGGCCCGCCAGACGGTCAGCACCCGTGGCCAGTTCTCCGGCGCGTCCGGGTCGGTGCAGGCGAACTTCACGTCGCCCTCGCCGAGCCGCTCGGCCACCCAGCCCGCCGGGTCGTCCGGCCGGGCGGCGAGGGCCTCGTCGGCCAGGTCGAGCGGGCTGCGGTCGAAGGTGGGCATCGACGGCATCCACCCCGAGCGGGCCGACTGGGCCAGCAGGTCCATGGTGTGCTTGCCGGCGAACGCGCCGGTGCCGGTGGGGGAGGAGACCACGTCGGCGGAGTAGGTGTCGTAGCGCCACTGGTCGGTGTGCACGTACCAGAAGGCGGTGCCGATCATCTGCCGGGGCGGGCGGACCCAGTCCAGGCCGAACGCGAGCTGCGCCCAGCCGGTCGTCGGGCGGCACTTCTCCTGCCCCACGTAGTGCGCCCAGCCGCCGCCGTTGACCCCCTGGCAGCCGGTGAGGGTGACCAGCGCCAGGATCGCCCGGTAGGTGGCGTCGGAGTGGAACCAGTGGTTCGTGCCGGCGCCGAGCAGGATCATCGACCGTCCGCCGGAGCGGTCCGCGTTGTCGGCGAACTCCCGCGCGACCCGGGCCACCTGCGCCGCCGGCACCCCGGTGACCGGCTCCTGCCATGCCGGCGTGTACGGCGCCTCGACGTCGTCGTACCCGGTCGGCCACTGGCCCGGCAGGCCGTCGCGGCCCACCCCGTACTGGGCCAGCACCAGGTCGAAGACGCTGGTCACCAACTGGCCCCGCACCGTGCGGGTCGGCACGCCCCGGCGCAGCGCCTGCGGGGTGTCGGTGTCGAACCGAGGCAGCTCCACCTCCACCGCGTCGCCCGCCCCGAGGCAGGTCAGCGCCGGCTCCAGGTCGCCCAGGTCCAGGTTCCACTGGCCCTGCTGCTCGCCCCAACGGTGGCCGAGGCTGCCCCGCGGCACGGCGGGAGCGTCGGTGGCCGAGTCCCAGAGCACCGTCCGGAAGGCCGCCTCCTTGTCCGTCTCGCCCAGGTCGTCGGCGGTGAGGAACTTGCCCGGCCGGTACGCCCCGTCGGCACCCGGCTCCAGGGTGACCAGGAACGGCAGGTCGGTGAACCTGCGGACGTAGTCGACGAAGCGTGGGGTGCGCCGGTCGACGAAGAACTCCTTGAGGATGACGTGCCCCATCGCCATCGCCAGGGCGCCGTCGGTGCCCGGCTGGGCGGGCATCCACTCGTCGGCGAACTTGACGTTGTCGGCGAAGTCGGGGCTGACCACCACGACCTTCTGCCCCCGGTAGCGCGCCTCGGCCATCCAGTGTGCGTCCGGCGTGCGGGTCACCGGGACGTTGGAGCCCCACATGACGAAGTAGGAGGCGTCCCACCAGTCCCCGGACTCGGGCACGTCGGTCTGGTCGCCGAAGACCTGCGGGGAGGCCACCGGCAGGTCGGCGTACCAGTCGTAGAACGACAGCATCGAGCCGCCGAGCAGGGACAGGAACCGGGCGCCGACGGCGTGCGACACCATCGACATGGCCGGGATGGGGGAGAAGCCGGCGACCCGGTCCGGGCCGTACTCGGCGATCGCGTGCACGTGCGCGGCGGCGACCATCTCCTGCGCCTCGTCCCAGGTGATCCGCACCAGGCCGCCCTTGCCGCGGGCCTTCTGGTAGCGGCGGCGTCGTTCCGGGTCGGCCTGGATGTCCGCCCACGCGGCAACCGGATCACCGAGGCGGCCCCTGGCCTCCCGGTACATCTCCACCAGCACGCCCCGCGCGTACGGGTAGCGCACCCGGGTGGGGGAGTAGGTGTACCAGGAGAAGGCGGCACCCCGGGGGCAGCCCCGAGGCTCGTACTCCGGCCGGTCCGGTCCGACGCTCGGGTAGTCGGTCTGCTGCTGCTCCCAGGTGATGATGCCGTCCTTGACGTACACCTTCCAGGAGCACGAGCCGGTGCAGTTCACCCCGTGCGTGGAGCGCACCACCTTGTCGTAGGACCAGCGGTCCCGGTAGAAGGCGTCCGCCTCCCGGCCGCCGATCTGGTGCAATGTCCGGCCGTCGGCGGAGACCTCGGCCCGGCGTACGAGGCCGCCCACGGCCAGCAGCGCCCGCCCCGCACTATCGGTGGCTCGCGACATACGCCTCATTCCTTCGATAGATGGCCTTACTGCCCCACGTTCTCGACAGATGCGCCGGAGTGCAACCCCGAGCGAGGGCGTCCTGGCCATGGTGCCGACGTACAACCTCGGGAAACCGGGCCGAAGGTCCCGAGATCATCGGCTTTGTACCTGCGGGTCCGTGGCGGGACTTCGGGCCCGGTCGGGCGGTCACCGGCGGGGCACGGAGCGGGGCACGGAGCGGGGCCCGGCCGTCTCGGTGTCACCCTGCCGGAGATCGCCGGGCAGGTTCGGGACCGGGGGCCACTGTGGAGCGTGCTCTTCCTGGTGCCGGCCGGGTGGGGCCGCGCTGGGCGGCCGCGACGCGGGCAGACCGAGGACGTGCTCGACGCTCTCTACGACCTCGGCGAGACCGTGCCGGTCAAGACCACCGAGGCGCACCGCCGGTGGCCGCGGGGCGGCGTCGGCAGCGGCCGACATCCGGGCCGCCTCACCTGGCCGCTGCCTCCGCCGGGGTGATCCGGTCCCAGGCCGGGATCGGCAGCGCGATCACCGCGGCCGGGAAGAGACCGTGCTCCTCGTTGTCGATGTGCCGGTGGAGCCGGTCCAGGGCGGCCAGCACTGCGGGCCAGTCCGGGTCGGCCCGGTCGACGCCGCCGAGCACGCCGTGGATGTCGTCGTGCTCCGCGCAGAGCTTCGCCACCGCCCCGGCCAGGCTGCCCTCGGCCCGCAGCTCCACGAAGAGGCCGTCCTCCTCAGTGGAGGTGTGCGGCATCAGCAGCGCCAGCAGCGCGTCCAGCGCCACCAGGGCGTCCGGGCCGGAGGCCCGCACCGCGCCGCGCAGCCGGCCGGCCGCGTTCGCGATCGCCTCGTGCTCGGCCGAGAGCCGGCCGATCAGCGGGAACTCCCGACAGCCGCAGTAGTTGCACACTTCGTCTCCTGACCACGAGGGTGGGCGACTCCATCGTGCGCACCGGCAACCTCCGTCAGCAGGGCCGGACGGCCCGGTACGCCGGGACGGCGGGCCCTGATCCCCACCGCCCTGGCACCGACAGACTGCTCAGACCGTCACCGGCCGGCGGGAGAGCCGGATCTGCCACACGTCCGGCCCGTCCTGCAGCCACTCGCTGGTCATGCCGTCGCCGTAGCGGGCTGCGACCTCGGCCAGCAGCGGGCGGGGTGCGTGCGGGGCGACCAGCACCAGCGCTCCACCGGCCGGCAGCGCCTCCAGCGCCGCCAGCACCCGCGCGTGGCGCTGGTCGTGCGGGAGCTGCCGGACGTCCAGCCGGGGATCGATGGTGAGGGTCGGGGCCGGCGCGTCGGCCGGTGCCCGGTCACCACCGCAGCCGCAGCCACCCCCGCCGCAACCGCCGCCATTCGAGCTTTCCGAGGAGCCGAGCAGATCGTGCATCCCCTCCAGCAACTTCGCCAGCGAGACGTCGGCCGCGTCCACCAGCAGCGGGACGACCAGGTCGTTCTCCTTGGCCAGGTGGACGGCGAAGAGCGCGGCGAGGGCGCGCGCGGTGCCGGCGAGGCGTACCGGCCGGTTGCCGGTCTCCAGCTCGGCGACCAGGCCGGTGATCGCCTGGTGCTCGTCGAGCATGCCCCGGACCAGCAGCGCACCCTCGGCCCGCTCACCGGCGGCGGCGTAGAGGGAATCCTCCTCGGCGTGCGCGTGCGGCAGCAGTTCGTCGCGGAGCCATCGGAGCAGTTCGTCACGGTGCCGGAGCGCCCCGGCGGCGTCACCCTGGTCGGCCGCGGTCAGCAGGTTTCCGACGTGCCGGTCGAGGTCGGCGGCGAGCTGGGCGTGGTGCCGGACGACGGCCTGCGCGGCCTCGCGGTCGGCCGGGGAGCGTGAGGCGGACATGGAACCCTCCAGGGTTTTGCGGTTGAACGACGTTGTAACGTTATCTAACGTGGAAACCCCGAGAACAGGGCCGGTCGGCGAGACCATCGACCCGCAGCGCCACCGGGCTCTCGGCACCGCCAGCCGGGCCTCGATTCTGGAGCTCGTGCGCGCCGCCGGTGCCGGCATGACGATCGCCGAGGTGGGGGAGCGAACGGGCCTGCACCTGTCCACCGCCCGCGCCCACCTCGACCGCCTGGTCGACGCAGGACTGCTGGTCAAGGCGCGGGCCAGTGGGGGCCAGCCCGGACGGCCGGCGTGGCGCTACCGGGTGGCCGTCGCGGAGGCCCCGGCCCCCGCGCCGTACCGGGCACTCGCCGCCGCACTGCTCGACCACCTGTCGCGGCGGGGCCACGGAGACGTCCGGGCGGAGGCCACCCGCGCCGGCCAGGACTGGGGACGCCATCTCGCCGCCGCCACCCCGCCCGGCAGGGAGCCGATCGATACGCTGCTCGACGTCCTGCGCGGGCTGGGCTTCAGTCCCCGCCGACACCGGACGGCCGACGGGGCGACCGAGATCCACCTGCACACCTGTCCCTTCCTGGAGCTGGTCAACCGCAACCCCGACGCGATCTGCGCCCTGCACGTCGGCGTGGTCCGCGGCACGCTCGAACACGCCGGTGCCTCACCGGCCGGCGCCGTGCTCGAACCCTTCGGCGCACCCGACGCCTGCGTGGTGCGGCTGGCCCTGCCGAATATCACCGAAGAGCCGGCATGAACCCACGGCCGCTCGCCGTACAGTGGCGGCTCCCCGTCCTCGCGGCGGGCGGCTTCGCCCTGGTGAGCGGTCTCTACGCCGCCCTGCTGCTGCTCGGACTGCCGGTGCCCGCGCCTCACGTCCCGCTGGAGCAGGTGCACGGCCCGCTGATGGTGCTGGGCTTCGTCGGCACCCTGGTGGCGCTGGAACGCGCGGTGGCCCTCGGCACCCGGTGGGCCCTGCTCGCGCCCGCCTGCTCCGGCGCCGGGGCGGTGCTGCTGGTGCTGACCGGGCCGAGCCTGCCCGGCCGGCTGCTGCTCGTGCTCGCCTCGGTGCTGCTGCTGCTGATCTACCAGCGACTGTGGTGGCGGCAGCCCGGCCCGGCGCTGCTGGCCCAGGTCACCGGCGCGCTGAGCTGGTACGCCGCCACCCTCCTCTGGCTCGCCGGCCTCAGCGTGCCGGAGATCGTGCCCTGGCTGGCCACCTTCGTGGTGGCCACCATCGCCGGGGAGCGTCTGGAACTCGCTCACCTCACGCTGCCCCGGCACGGCGTCGGCTGGTTCCTCGCCGCCCTCGGCATGCTGACCGCCGGCGCCACCGCCACCGCGCTCTGGCCGGCCGTCGGGGCGTACCTCTTCGGGGTCGGCCTGCTCGCGACGGTGGCCTGGCTGGTGGTCTGCGACGTCGCCCGCCGCACGGTGCGCGCCGTCGGCCTGCCCCGCTACGTCGCGGTCGGCCTGCTCACCGGGTACGCCTGGCTGGCGCTGGCCGGCCTGCTGTGGGCCGGCGCCGGGCCGGTCACCGGCGGCTCCCGTTACGACGCCGCCCTGCACCTGGTCTTCCTGGGCTTCACCATGTCGATGATCTTCGCGCACGCTCCGGTGATCCTGCCGGCGGTGCTTCGCCGCCCACTGCCCTACGGACCGTGGCTGTACGCCCCGCTCGCCCTGCTGCACACCACCCTGACGATCCGGGTCCTGGTCGGCGACGTGCTCGGCGTGCCGGCCGGGTGGCGCTGGGGCGGCGTCGGCAACGTCCTGGCGGTGCTCGGTTTCGTCGGCGGAGTGGTGGCCGCGTTGGTCCGCGCCGCCCGGCGGCGGACCCGGACGGCGGTCGTCCCGCCGGTCGTGCCGGCGGTGCGGTGATGGCCGGCACCCGCGGCGACTCCGCCCCGACCGCGTCCTCGGGCCCGGGGGCCGGGCCGACCGTCTCGGCAGTCGCGTCGGCCGGTCCCGCCGCCCCGGCCCTCGGCCCGGTGACCGCTCCGGCCGTGGCGGCGGGCCTTGGGCGGGCCGGTTGGCACCGTCGGGTCGCTGCGCTGCCGTTGGCCTACCTGGCCGGGCTGGTCGTGCTCGCCTTCGTCCATCCGTTCCTCCCGGCGTGGCGCTGGACGGCCATCCACCTGCTGCTGCTCGGTGCGGTCAGCAACGCCGTCGTGGTGTGGAGCGCCCACTTCGCCGCCGCCGTGCTGCGTGCCCCCGCCCCGGACCGCCGCCGCGCCGAGGCGGCCCGGCTGGCCGCGCTCAACGTGGGCGTGCTGGCGGTCCTGACCGGCGGCACGGCCGACCGCCCCTGGCTGGGCGTGGCGGGCGCTACGCTGGTCTTCGTCGCGGTGACCGCCCACCTCGTCGCGCTCACCCGCCGGCTGCGCCGCGCCCTGCCGGCCCGGTTCTCCGTCACGGTGCGCTACTACCTGGCGGCGACCGTGGCCCTGCTCGCCGGCGTGCCGGTCGGCGCCGGGATGCTGGTGATCGACGACCCGCTGCGCCCCCGGCTGCTGCTGTTCCACGCCCACGTGAACCTGCTCGGTTGGGTGACGCTGACCGTCCTCGGGACGCTGCTGACACTCTGGCCCACCGTGCTGCGTACCCGGATGGCCGACGGTGCGGTCCGCGCCGCCACCGTCGCGCTGCCGGTGGCGACGACCGGACTGGTCCTGCTGGGCGTCGGCCTGCTCGCCTGGTGGCGGCTGGTCGCCGCGGCCGGGCTGAGCCTGTTCGCCCTCGGCGCGCTGATCGCCCTGCGCCCCGCGCTGGCCGTCGCGCGCACCCGCCCCCCGTACGCGTTCGCGTCCTGGTCGCTCGCCGCGGCCGGCGGCTGGCTGATGGTCGCTCTCGCCGTGGACGCCGCGACGCTGCTGCCCGCTGCGGACCCGGCCGGCGCGGCCGACCGCTTCGGTGCGGTGCTGCTCCCGCTGCTGGTCGGCTTCGTCGCCCAGGTCCTCGTCGGAGCCCTGACCCACCTGCTGCCCGTGGTGCTCGGCGGCGGACCCGCGCCGGTGCGCCGCCGCGCCGCCCTGCTGGAGCGGCGCGGCCCGCAGCGCGTCGCGATGACCAACGCCGCCCTGCTGGTCCTCGTCCTGCCCACCCCGCTGTTCGTCCGCCTCACCACCTCACTGCTGGTCCTCGCCGCGCTGGTGCAGTTCCTCGTGCCGGCCGTGCGGGTCCTGCTCACCGCCCGGAGGTAACCCGTGTCCGCGCGCACCGACGCCCCCTTGCCCCGCCCGCTCGGCGGAGCAGCCGCGGGTCTCGCCCTCGTCCTCGTCGCCGTCCTCGTCGGGGTCGCCGCCCAACGCGTCTCCGGTGACGTACCCGTCCCCGCCGCCGCCACCGCCGTCACCCCGACCGGGCACACCACCACGGTCACCGTGGTCGCCGACGGCATGCGTTTCCACCCCGACCGGATCGACGTGCCCCGGGGTGATCGACTGGTCATCGAGCTGACCAACCGGGACAACCGCCGCCACGACCTCGTCCTGGCCTCCGGGGCGAGGACACCGCTGCTGACGCGGGGCGGCGACGCCCGGCTGGACGCCGGCGTGATCGGGGCGACGGTGGAGGGCTGGTGCTCCCTGCCCGCCCACCGGCAGGCCGGCATGACACTGCGGATCGTCCCGACGGGGGCCACGGTGGCCGCTCCGACAGGGACGGCCGCGGCGACGGAGGGGGCGAGGCCGCGCCTCGATGCCATGGCCGACCCTGGCGCGGCCTTCGTCGCCCGGGACGCCACCGCTCCGCCCGTGCCGCCCGGCCGGCTGCACCGGCGTGAGCTGCACGTCCGGGAAGTCGTCCGGGAGGTCGCGCCCGGGGTACGGCAGCGGCTGTGGACCTTCGACGGAACCGTGCCCGGCCCGGTGTTGCGCGGCCGGGTCGGCGACACCTTCGAGATCACCCTGGTCAACGACGGCACCCTGGACCACGGCATCGACTTCCACGCCGGTGCCGTCGCCCCGGACGAGGTGATGCGCCCGATCGACCCCGGGCAGCGGCTGACCTACCGGTTCACCGCGACCCGTGCCGGCATCTGGATGTACCACTGCTCGACCATGCCGATGCTGCACCACATCGGCAACGGGATGTACGGTGCGGTCATCGTCGACCCGCCCGACCTGCCCCGCGTCGATCGCGAGTACGTGCTCGTCCAGTCCGAGTTCTACCTCGGCCCGGACGGCGAGCCCGGCGACCTGGCCGCGATGCAGGCGGAGCGCCCCGACGCCGTCGTCTTCAACGGCTACCCCGCCCAGTACGCGCACCGTCCGCTGCCCGCCCGGGCCGGTGAACGGGTCCGGGTCTGGCTGCTCGACGCCGGCCCCAACCGAGACAGCTCGTTCCACATCGTCGGCGCCCAGTTCGACACCGTCTACCGGGAGGGGCACTGGGAGAACCGGCCGACCGACCCCGGCGGAGCCCAGGTGCTGTCCCTCACCCCGGCCGGCGGCGGCTTCGTGGAGACGGTCTTCCCCGCAGCCGGGCACTACCCGTTCGTCAGCCACGCCATGGTCGACGCCGAGCGCGGCGCCCGTGGCCTGTTCGAGGTCCGGTGACCACCATGAACACCGCTGTCGTAGCCGACCGCCCGGTAACGCGCCGCCGCCGCGTGCGCCAGTTCGTCCCACCCCAGCACGGCGCGTGGGCGATGCTCCTGCTGCCGTACACCGTGGGGGTGGCCTTGGCCGGCCCGCGCTGGCCGCACCTGCCGCTGCTCGGCGCCTGGCTGACCGGCTACCTGCTGTCGTATTACGCTTTCCAGGCGATCAAGAGCCGTCGGCCGAGCCGCTTCACCCCCCAGCTGCTGGTGTACGGCCTGCTGGCGGCGCCGCTCGCGGCGACTGTAGCGCTCGCCCGGCCCGCTGTCCTCTGGTACGCCCCGGGCTACGCCGCGCTGCTGGCGGTCAACGCCGGATACGCCTGGCATCGCCGGGAACGGGCACTGCTCAACGACTTGGCCTCGGTGGGGCAGAGCTGCCTGCTGGTCTTCGTCGCGGCGACCATCGCCGGTGTGTCCGTCACCCGGGTCACCCCGGCCTTCGCAGTGCTCCTGCTCTACTTGTTCGGCACTGTCCTCTATGTCAAGACGATGATCCGGCAACGCGGTGACAGTCGCTTCCTCCGTCTCTCCATCGGATACCACGCGCTCGGCCTGGCCGCCGTGGTCTGGCTGCTGGATGTGCTGCTCGGTCCGGTCTTCCTGCTGCTCCTGCTCCGGGCCGCGCTGCTGCCGGCACGCCGACTGCGCCCTGTGCAGGTCGGGATGATCGAGATCGGGTGCTGCCTGGTCGTTCTGGCGGGGGTGCTTGCGACGCTCTGACCGGCGCGCCCCCGTCCTCCGGAGTAGATGTTGTCGGGCAGCACGCTGAACGGGATCTTGACCTCGATCCGGTTGCCGGTGTACGGCTCGCTGGTCACGACCGAGGCGATCTGGACGCCCGGCGAGCAGTTTCGCCAGCGCGTCGACGAACTGGCCCGTTGGCTCGTCACGTGCTGCCTCCTGCTCGACCCGCAGCGGATCGTGCTGGTCGGCAGGGTGGCGACCGAAGCCCAGCCGGCGGTGGTCTGAGCGGTACGCGGGGCGCGGCTAACCGGCGCCGACGCCAGCCAAGGCCGCTCGGGCAAGCGGCCACGATGTCTGACGAACGACCTGTAGGACGCCGTTCCAGCCTGGCTGCAGCAACCCGGTCACGGGCCCGGGATTGGGGGAGCAGGTTGGGAGCAACAGGGTGCACTGAACGGCCCTCAACCGCACCGAACGGCACCCAACGGTGCGCAACTGCACCCACCCCTGCCTGCGGCTTCTCGTTTCCGCAGGTCAGAGTCGGTGCGGCGTCCTGCTTCCCGCGAAGTGCTCGGCGTTTCTAGCTAATGTTCGACATAGCTCTATGTTGCCTGGCGGGAGAGTGTGCGCAGGTCGCGGCGGTAAGGAGCTGCTGGATGGCCTGGCCTTGCAGGTGGGTGCAGATTGGGTGCAGGTTGGCGAAGTGGTCACCGCAGCCGAAGTGCTCACCGGGTTGCGTCCACGGGAGTGGTGTACGACTTGCCCGTGATGGGCGTGTTGCGTAGATGAGAGACGGCCATCGCGTCGATCCTTCAAGACGACCAAGTCAGAGAAGGAAGAGAGGACGCGATGGCCGC
>NZ_JANCLW010000001.1:4108568-4328629 GCF_033433935.1 Micromonospora sp. BRA006-A | reverse complement strand
CCACCCGGCGGCGGCGGGGTGGTGGTGGGCGGGTTGGTGGGGGTGCTGCCGATCGCGTTGAAGCGCCACTGCATGCGGGCGACGTCGGAGCAGGGTTCCTGGACGATGGGGTTGTTGCCGGCGGTGGAGCCGTCCTTGTTGGAGACGCAGAGGTTGTTGAAGTTGCTGCGGATGAGGAACTTGTCGGCGACGCTGGAGGGGCTGAGGGTCCAGGTCTGGTTGGTGCTGGCGCCGCAGGTCCACTGCCAGAGTTGTTCGCCGGTGGTGCTGGAGTAGTTGGGCACGTCGACGCACTTGCCGCTGTTGACGTTGGTCAGGCCGTACGCGCCGTTCTGCGACACCGCCCGGAACTGCTGCGACGGGGTGGTGCTGCCGCACTGCACCTGGATCAGCCGGACGCCGTTGTCGGTGCCGGCGCCGGTCACGTCGACGCACTTGCCGCTGGAGCCGTTGGCCAGGGTGTACGTTCCGCCGTTGGTCGGCGTCACGGCCGCGCCGGCCGGGCCCACCAGGGCGACGATCGCCGCGGGTACCGCCAGCGCCGCGGCGATGGCCGACGAGGCGATGACGAGTCGTCGCCCGGAGAATCTTCTTCTGGACATTCTTTTCCTCTTCAATGGACGCGAACTGAGATGAGGCCGTCACCGGGCGGCAGCGGGCGCCGCCCGGTGAGACCCGGTCGGGACGTCATTCCCGCGAGTGCGGGGCAATGGTGTGCGTGACGGAAGGACATTGACTCCGAGCGATGCCATTCGCTGCCCGTGCGAATGGCGGTCAGGTTTCAGTCCTGTCCTGAGCCCTTCCTTGCGGAGGGGCGACGCTGCCGGCTCCGGCGCGTGCCTGAACAGCTAAGCACAGTTCGACAACCGGCACCATATGTCAGTTCGGTTAAGCCACGGAGTCGTGCGCGTCAACGGATAGAAGCCTGCTCCGGGGGTGTCCTGAGCTGCCCGTACGGCACCTGCCGAAAAATCTCGCAGATTCGTGTTATCTGCTTTACCCGAATGCGTCGCACGCCTTTTCGCGGCATGACGCGACTACCCGAGGTGGTCGACAATGGAACCAGACGATACCGCGTACCGCATCCGAAAGGCTTCGGGTGCGCGGTCAGCCCGCCAGATCGGCGCCGACACCGTCCTCGGTGCCCAGGTACGGGGTTCGGGGAAGGGTGCCGTCGGCCGCCCGTCGCCCTTCCGCCACCGCCGGATCGACCGATCGCAAGGACGAGTCGCGCCACTCGCCGCGATCCCAGGAATTGCCGTCGGCGGAGACGTCCGGGCCGAGCACCGCCGGTCGTCCCCCATTGCCCACCGAGAGATTGGCGCGCGCCGTGCCCCGGCCACCACTGAGGTCGAACCCGTCGCCACCGTTGTGGTAAGCGGTGTTGCCGGCCAACGACATCTCGCCGGTGTTCCCCTCCGCGCCGAACCCGTCGCCGCGGTTGCCCCAGGCGGCGTTGTTCCGTACCCGGTGCGCCGCCGACGGCGTGGTCTCGCCGCCGCCCAGGGAGAAGCCAAAGCCGTTGCTGTTCCAGCCGGTGGCGTTCCACCGGTTCTGGCCGTTGCCGTAGGACCAGTTGTCCTCGATGGTGACCGGGCTCCGGAAGGCGCCGAAGTCGAAGCCGTCGTCGGCGTTGTGGAAGGCCCGGTTGCCCCGGACCACGTTGCCGCCGCCGTCGCCGAACTTGACGCCCAGACCGATGCCGGCGCCACCACCGGCACCCGGCTCGTAGTTGCGGTAGAAGTCGCTGTCGAGCACCTGGTTGCCGGTCGTCCCCGGATCCCGCAGCGTCAGGCCCGAGCGGTAGTTGTCGTGCACGGACAACCGCCGGAACGTGGTGAACCGGCAGGAGCTGCACGTCCACGCGTGGCTGCGGGACCCGCGTACCTCCAGGTCCTGGACGGTCCAGAAGGCGGTGCGCTGGGTCACCGCGTACTTGTCCGGCGCTACCCCGGCGGCGTCCAGGACCGCGCGCTCACCGCGGTAGCCGCTCAGCACGATCCGCCGCGCGCGGGTGCCGTCGGTGTCGATCTCCACCGGCCGGGTGAGCCGGTGCACGCCGCCGCGCAGGGCGATGGTCTGGCCGGGCCGGACCACCGCGACCGCCCGGTTCAGCGTCGCGAACGGCCGCTGCCGGCTGCCGTCGGCGTCGTCGTCCCCGTCCGGCGCGACGAAGATGTCCGCGACGGTCACGCCGATCACCGACGCGGGCCGGGGTGTGGCCGAGCCGGCCGTCGGGGTCGAGGACGGGCCGCCCGGGGACCGGGACGGCGGGGCGGCGGCCGGTGGCGAGGCGACCGGAGCGGCCACGGCGGGGACCGGGCTGCGGTCGGGCGTCACGTACACCGCGTACGAGATCGCCCCCAGCGCCAGCGCCGTCGCCGCGGCCCCGGCGACGGCCAGCTTGTGCGAGGTGAGTGTGTACGCCGGTCCGGGCGCGGGCGCCGCCGGTCCGGCCTCGGCCGCGGCCCGGACCGCCGCGACCAGGGCTGCCGGCACCGGCGCCACGGCCAGGCCATGGAGCAGCCGCTCCGGCGGGACCAGCCCGGCCCGGTGGGCGCCGCACCGGACGCAGTTCCGGACGTGCCGGCCGAACCTCTTGCGCCACACCGACGAGCGCTCGCCGTGCCAGGTCCGCGCCAGCGCCGCCAGCTCCGGGCAGGCCGCGCGCCGGCGCAGCGCGGCCTCGATCGTCCGGCTGGTCGCCAACTGGTCGCGCATGCGTTGCAGCCGCACCGCCAGGTGCGGCTCACCGATCCCGAGCGCCTCGGCCAGATCCGCGCGGCTCAGGTCGCCGAGCGCCTCCTGCCACCAGAGCGCCAGCAGCCGCTGGTCGTCGGGCGTCAGCCAGCGGGCCGCCTCGACCAGCTCCCGGCGCTGCCCGCTGAGCGCGACCGCGACCACGGTGCGGTCGGCCACGTCACCGCCGGTGTGCGGAAGCGCGTCCGGCTCGGCGAGCGGCTCGACCGGTGGCTGCCGCCGCAGGTGGTCGCTGACCTGCCGGTAGGCGATGGTGGCCAGCCAGGAGCGGAAGCGGTCGGGATCACGCAGCTCCGGCAGGCCCCGGATCATGCGGATCATGCATTCCTGCGCGACGTCGTCCACCTCGGCGTGGTCGCCCAGGGCGCCACGGACCAGGTGGTAGACCGACGGCAGCGACCTCGTCGTCAACTCGGCGAGCGCCGCCCGGTCACCGGCCTGGGCCGCTTCGACCAGCCTCTTCACGCTTCGGTAACCCTCTCTCGTCCGCCGCCGGCAGGTGGCGTCGCGGCCGTGCTGCGACCCGGCCCGCCGAGCGTAGAGGTCACCGGGCCCGCCTGCGCCGGCACGGGGTGGGCGCCTCTCGGCACCCACCCCGCGTTCACGGCGCAGGCGTCAGCCGAACGCCCGGGACTGCCAGTCCGCGACCTCGTCCGGCGCCAGGGCCCGGGCGAAGATCGCGGCCCGGTCCACCGCCCCGGTGAGTGATCGATGGAGGTGGACCGGCGCCCGGGTCGCGGCCATGAGAGCGCGGCTGAACTCGTCCGGGTTGGTGTCGACCCGAGGTGTCGGATTCGGGCAGGGGTGTTCGTAGTCAGGGTGAGGGGCAGCCTGCGAGGGTGCTGTCGCGGTCACAGGAGGTGATGGGTGATGCGCCCGTGCGTCAAGGTCTGCCGCATGTTCGATCTCGTCTGCCCATTGCCGCCGCGACCTTGAGTGTCCGGGCTGTTGCGGTTGATCATCGAGAGGTAGAGGCATGGCAAGGCTGATCTATGTGAACAACGTGTCGCTTGACGGCTACATGGAGGACGAACGCGGCGCGTTCGCCTGGTTGCCGATGGACGACGAGGTATTCGTCGTCTACACCGATCTGCTGCGGTCCGTGGGCACGTTCCTCTACGGGCGGCGACTGTACGAGGCGATGGCCGTCTGGGAGACCGACGCCGCTCTGGCCGCGCAGTCCGACCTCATGGCCGACTTCGCAGGCGTCTGGCAGGCGGCGAGAAAGGTCGTGTACTCCACGACCCTCGCCGCGGTGTCGACCGCCGACACCCGACTCGAACGCCGCTTCGACCCCGCCGAAGTACACGAACTGAAGGCCACGGCCGGCAGCGATCTCACCGTTGGAGGTGCCCACCTCGCGGCGCAGGCTCTTGAGGCCGGGCTGGTCGACGAGTGCCAGCTGTTCGTTTGGCCCGTGGTCGTCGGCGGGGGTAAGCCGGGCCTGCCGACCGGCATGCGCATCGACCTCGAACTCCTCGATGAGCGCCGGTTCCGAAACGGCGTCGTACGCCTCCGCTACCGCCCGCTCGGGCAGTGAACGACGGCCCCGTCCGATCGCCAGCGCTTGCATGACGGCGCAGCGCTGACGGCTGATCCGACCGGAGACCTCCGCGAGAAGACCGAAGTGGTCAGCGTCGGTCTCCGCAACTCGAGCCTGCGGGTGCCGATCAGGTGCCGACGCGACGTGTCTCGTAGGCCCACATCACGATCTCGACGCGGTTGCGGGCGTTGAGCTTGCGCATCAGGGCGGCGATGTGGGTCTTGACGGTGCTGAGGCTGATGGAAAGCTCATCGCCGATCTCGCTGTTGGTCCGCCCGCGAGCGGCAGCCAGCAGGACCTGTTCCTCGCGCGCGGTCAGCGGCTCGACAGGTTCAGGTGGCGCCGAGCGCGAGCGGCTGTCCACGAAGGAGGACAGGAGCCTCGCGGTTATGTTCGGTGCGATCAGGGCGTCGCCGCGGGCGGCGGCATGGACGGCCTGGGTGAGCATCTCGGCGCCCGCGTCCTTGAGGAGGAAGCCTCGGGCGCCTGCCTTGAGCGCGCCGTAGACGTACTCGTCGAGGTCGAAGGTGGTGATGACGACGACGGCCAGAGGATCGGCGACGTCGGCCCCGGCGAGCCGACGGGTGGCTTCGATCCCGTCGACCTCGGGCATGCGGATGTCCAGCAGGCACACATCGGGACGCAGCGAACGGGCCATGGAGATCGCCCGGCGGCCGTCGGCGGCGTCGCCGACGACGGCGATGCCCGGTTGGGCGTTCAGGATCATGCAGAGCCCTGCTCTGACGATGTCCTGGTCGTCAGCGACCAGCACGCGAATGGTCATGACGTCAGCGCGGCCCGAGGCAGCGAGGCGTCGACGCTCCAGCCGCCGCCCGGGGCAGGTCCGGCCCGAAAGGTGCCGCCGAGCAGGCTCGCCCGCTCGGCCATGCCGCGCAGCCCGTAGCCGGCGTGCGGGGAACCGGTCGTGGTCGCCGCGCCGTCATCGTGCACCCGCAGGTGCACCTGGCCGTGGGATGCGGTGACGTCGACGGTGACTCCGGTGGCGCCGCAGGCGTGGCGGGTCGCGTTGGTGACCGCCTCGGCGGCGATCAGGTAGAGGGCGGTGCCGACTGCCGGCTCAACGGCCTCGGCGTCACCGGAGACCTGCACGCGGACGCCCAGCACCTCACCGCCGGCGCGAGCGAGTCGTTCGATGTCCACCACCCCTCGCCGAGGGGCGAGATCGGCGTCCGTACCGTCGCGCAGCACCCCCACGAGGGCTCGCATCTCCCTGAGCGTCCGGGACGCCTCTTCCTCGATGGTGACCAGGGTGGCCAGCGCGCGCTCCGGATCTGCGGCGGCCAGCGCGCGACCTGCCTGTGCCTGGACGGCGATGGCCGAGACGTGATGGCCGACCGTGTCGTGCAACTCGCGGGCGAGTTCGTTGCGCTGGTGGAGCCGGACCTGCTCGACGTCGCGGTCGTGGCTTCTGGTGCGGTAGCGCACTGCCGCTCCGAGCGCGGCCGAGCACAGGAAGAAGCCGTAACCGGCGACCTTCTCCGCGGGTGAGGTCGGCGCCGCGACGAGGGTGACGGGTAGCCAGACGAGGATGATGCCGAGCCCGAGGGCAGCCTCGCGACCCGCTCCCCAGCGCAGCAGGGCGTAGGGCAGTACGAGCAGCCCTGCGATGCCCAGCAGGCCGGTGGCGTCGACGACCGCGATCCTCGCGATGTCGAAGGCGAGAACGGTTCCGAAGGCAACGGTTACCGCGGCCAGCGGTCGCGTGCGTCGATACAGCAGGCACGCCGCGACCACGACGCTGACACCGACCAGCAGCGGCGCCCATGCCCGGTCGTCGCGCAGCAGCATCTCGACGACCGAGATCACGACAAGAGCCGAGGACAGCGCCCAGTCCCGCCACACCCGCACCGGCTGACGTGTGGGGCGAGGCTCAGCCCAGATCCCAGCAAGCATCCTTCCCCCTTTCCGGAGAACGTAAGGGGGTCGCCCCTCGGGCGGATCAGCCGAAAGTACGGCGAGTGTCCCGCGCCTGGGGCCAGGACAGCCCGAGCCCGCAAGCGGATGTGGCGCCCGCCGACGCTGGCCATGGTGGAGACGTCGAGTGAGCCGACCCGGCTGACGCCAGCAAACAGGAGACGTGATGACCAGAACCGACACACCAGCCGGTGGGCTCCGGGAAGCGCACATCCCGGTCCAGGCGAAGCTCGCCGCAGCTTGGGCCGGCTTCATGTTCCTCTACATCTACGTCGACTACCTCGCCCTGTACAAGCCCGGCTTCATCAACGACATCCTGGGCGGCGCCGTTCACGAGTTCGACACCGGCCCAACCTTCGTGGCCCTCGCGCTCACGCTCATGGCCATCCCGATCCTCATGATCGTGCTCTCCACGACACTTCCGGCCCGCGTCAACCGCGCCACCAACCTCGTCGTGGCAACGCTCTACATCCCCGTCACGGTGTACAACGCGGACGGCGAGTCCTGGGCCTACCTCTACTTCTACGGCTTCTCCATCACACTCGAGCTGCTGCTCCTGGCCTTCATCCTGCGCGCCGCATGGACCTGGCCCCGGGCCGTTCGAGCCACCGCCAGCCGCGACCTCACCCAGGCCCAGGTGTGATGCTCCAGGCCGGCCCGGTCCCCGGGGTCGGTTACCGCGGTTCCGGCAGCAGCGACCGCGAGCCGCAGCACGACCCAGAGCGGGACGGCACCGACGTCGCTCAGCACCACGGAGTCGCCCCGATGACGTGACGATTCTCGCGCCTCGCGGGACGCGGCGCTGGAGATCTGCCGGCCCAGTGCGGGGCAGTCGCTGGTGCCCGCGCTGGACCAGACCCGCACGGTGGGGCTGGTCACCCTCCCCGGTGCCTTCGTGGGCGTGCTGCCCGGCGGCGGCACACCCGTCGGCTGGGGCGACCCAACTGCTGGTCCTCGTCGCGCTGTCGGCAGTCGAGGTGATCGCCGTCGGGGTCGCCCGCGTCTGGGTCGGCGTGCACTACCCGGGCGACATCCTCGCCGCGGCAGTCATCGCCGGCCTCTGCGTCGTGGCCGTCAGCCTGGCTAGCCACCGCCGGCATCACCTCGGCGCATCGCGTCGAAGAACATAGCGGGGCGTCAGTCAGAACCTGACGCCAGACCACGAGGCGCACCAGGCGCGACCCTGCGCCGCCTTCCACCTCCCCTGCCGGCTCAGGCGGGGCAGGGAGCGACGACCAAGTCGATGCCAGGTGGATGCCATGTGCGCGACCGGAGACTCATGGCAGCAGATCGGGCCTGTCTCGGTGTGCTACCAAGAAGCCGTTGCCTGCCGGCCTTGGCCGTACTGCGGCAGGAGCGCCTTGGTGAAGGGCTGGGGGTGCGTGGATGAGAGCCGTCGTTTACGACCGGTACGGGTCGCCGGATGTGTTACGGATCGAGGACGTCTCCAAGCCGTCTCCTGCGGGCCGGCAGGTGCTCGTCAAGATCGCAGCGACCTCGGTCAACCTGAGCGATTGGGAGACCCTGCGCGGCTCGCCGCTGTATTCGCGCATCGGTGGGCTGCGCTCACCGGCACGCCGGACGCTCGGCTCGGACATCGCAGGCCGGGTCGATGCGGTAGGCCCGGCCGTCACCCGGTTCCGGCCCGGTGACGAGGTGTACGGGGACAACCTCATGCTCAAGGGCGGCTTCGCCGAGTACGCGATCACTCCCGAGTCGGTTCTGGCCCACAAGCCCGCCGCCCTGACCTACGCCCAGGCCTCAGCGATTCCGCAGGCGGGAGCCATCGCATGGCAAGGGATCCGAGGCGCGGCAGCCGGGAAACGGATCCTGGTCAACGGTGCCGGCGGAGGATCGGGCTCATTCGCCATTCAGATCGCCAAGCAGTTCGGCGCCGAGGTGACCGGCGTCGACAACGCCGGCAAGCTCGACTTCATGCGGTCGGTCGGCGCGGACGAGGTGATCGACTACCGCAGCCAGGACTTCACCCGCAGCGGCCCGTACGACCTCATCCTCGACCTGGTCGCGCACCGGTCGGTGTTCGACTACCGCAGGGCGCTGGCCCCCGGCGGCCGTTACCGGTGCGTCGGGGGCTCGGTCCCGGCGCTGCTCCGCGTACTGACGATCGGTGCCGCGGCCGGCCGGCTCACCCACCGCCGCCTGGGTGTGCTCGCCGTCAAGGAAGGGCCGACGCATTTCGAACCGGTGGCCGACCTCTGCGCCACTGGTGACCTCACCATCCACATCGACCGCTCCTTCACCCTCGATGAGGTGCCGGAGGCGTTGGCTCACGTCGGAGAGGGCCGCGCCCTCGGGAAAGCCGTCGTGACCGTCGTCTGACTTGGTGCGGGCCACCGGCTCGGTGCGCTTAGGCGACCAGGAGCTGCTGGGCCGCCCGGTGCACCGGATCAGCCGGCTCGGCGTCGGCCGGACGTTCCAGACGACGACGATCTTCGAGGAGCTGTCGGTCGTGCATAACCTCGACATCGCCGCGGGCGCCCGCCGGAGCTGGGCCACCCTGGCCCGGCGCCGGTGGGGGATCCCCGACGAGGTGGCCGCCGCGCTGGAGACCATCGGGCTGACCGGCCGGGCCGACCAGCTCGCCGGCACGCTCGCGCACGGCCAGAAGCAGTGGCTGGAGATCGGCATGCTGCTGGTGCAGGACGCGCGGCTGCTGCTGCTCGACGAGCCGGTCGCCGGGATGAGCCACGAGGAGCGCGACGCCACTGGTGCCCGGCTGGAGACGGTCAGCCGGGACCGCACGGTGGTGGTGATCGAGCACGACATGGGCTTCCTGCGCCGTTTCGCGCGTCCTCGAATCCGGCCGGGTCACCTCGCACGGCGACGGGGGAGTCTCGGCGGAGCGTGAGGTACGCGCGGCCCTCGCGGTCTGACCCGATACGCCGGTATCGATTTACATTGACGGTCGTCTTTACTAACATCGTTGCCGGGAGTCGCCATGCGCTGCTGGGCAGCAGTGCCGTCCACCCCTGGGACGGCTTGAATCGATCGGCGTCACCTTCTCCGGGGTGGGCACCCAGCGAGGGCCACTGGGCGCCGGCGCATCCACTGGAGCATCATGAGAATCTCTCGGACAGCACGCCGTCTGGGACTGGGCGCGGTCGCAGTTCTCCTCGCCTCGTTCACGATGGTCGTCGTCAACCAGGCCGGTCCGGCCTCGGCGCACGGATCGGTCACCAACCCGCCGACACGCAACTACGGATGCTGGGAGCGCTGGGGTTCCGACCACCTCAACCCCACTATGGCCCAGACCGACCCGATGTGCTGGCAGGCGTGGCAGGCCAACCCGAACACGATGTGGAACTGGAACGGCCTGTACCGCGAGAACGTCGGCGGCAACCACCAGGCCGCCGTGCCGGACGGACAGCTGTGCAGCGGCGGTCGCACCCAGGGTGGCCTGTACGCCTCGCTCGACGCGGTCGGCGCGTGGACCGCGAAGCCGATGCCGAACAACTTCACCCTCACGCTGACCGACGGCGCCAAGCACGGCGCCGACTACATGTTGATCTACATCACGAAGCAGGGGTTCGACCCGACCACCCAGCCCCTCACCTGGAACAGCCTCGAACTGGTGCTCCGCACCGGCAGCTACCCGACCACCGGGCTCTACGAGGCGCAGGTGAACGCGGGCAACCGCACCGGGCGGCACGTCGTCTACACCATCTGGCAGGCGTCCCACCTCGACCAGCCGTACTACCTCTGCAGTGACGTGATCTTCGGCGGCGGCGGCAACCCGCCGCCGACGACCCCGCCGCCGACCACTCCGCCGCCGACCACCCCGCCGCCCACCACGCCGCCGCCGGCCGGAAACGGTGCCTGCACCGCCACCTACCGCAAGACCAGCGAGTGGTCCGGTGGATTCGGCGCCGAGGTCACCGTCCGGGCCGGCAACGCCGCCATCTCCGGATGGACGGTGGCATGGACCTGGCCCAACGGCCAGAGCATCACCAACGCCTGGAACGCGACGGTCACCTCGAGCGGTTCGTCGGTCACCGCGTCGAACGTCGGCTACAACGGTTCCCTGAGCGCCAACGCCACCACCAGCTTCGGCTTCAACGCCTCCTGGAACGGCACCAACTCCACACCCACCCTCACCTGCACCGCTCGGTAACAGCATCTGCGGTGGGGTGGCGCGGCACGCGCCACCCCACCGCCGGCGCCCTCCGCCACCATCAGGAACCGCGATGAGGTGAAGACGATCATGATTTCCCGGGTAGGCGTCGGCGGCTGGTACCGGAGCCGCGTCGTGTGGATCGAGGTGTGCCTGCTGGCCGCGTCGATCGGTGTGGCCGCCGTGGTCACCGCGACCACCCCGCGGACGGACCCGGCAGATCTCCGCCGGCAGATCCTGGCCCGGATGCGTACGACCCTCGAGCAGGCGGACCCGGCACATCACCAGCACGCCGGGCACACCGCCCCGCAGGTGCCGGCCGGAGAGCAGGCCGCGCCGGCGGTCGTCTGCGGAGTCCATGTCTACGGCCACGAGCCCACCGGGGCCGCCACCCTGGCCGACGTCCGGACGGTCTACGGCTTCCACCTCTGCGGCGTCGCCGAACAGAAGCGCCACTGGGACGGGGCGGTGAAACTCGTCGGCCCGGTGATCATGGACATGACCACCCAGCCTCCCGGCATCAAGGTGGTCGAGGCGACCGCCGACGTCAGGTTCGTCGACCGGCTACGGGAGATGTTCCCCGACAAGTACGAGGCCCTGGCACTCAGGGAGGCGCTGCCCCCGTCGGAGATGGCCGACCTGCGGCGCCGGTACGACGCCGCCGCCGGCCTCTGACCACGCCGAGCGGCCGACACCCGCGGCGCGGCGCCGCAGGCGGCGAGGGCAGGATCACCTGGTTCTCACGTCTCCGCCGGTGGTCGACGGGCTGCTCGTCCTGGAGTCCGGCGTCGCTGCGGACGCAGCGTGCCACGACGGTGCCGCAGCGCGTAGAGCGCCGCGCTGACCGCGAAGATCGCTGCGCTGGCCAGCAGCCAGCGGGCCAGCAGAGGCTGCGGGGTCAGGCCGGTCGCCGCCGTGTACGTGTCGCCGCCGAGCCCGAGGATGCCGGGAAGATAGACGAGCAGGAGCAGTCCGGAGGCGAGCGCGGGCACCCGCACGTGATTCAGCGCCGATCGGCGCCCGGGGCCGCCCACCGCGGCGCGCAGCGCCCGGTCGACCAGCGCGTAGAAGGGGAACAGGAGCAGGTCGTGGGCGATGACCGCGCCGACGAACCAGAGCAGCATCCGGCCGGCGGCCGGTTCTCCGGCCAGCCGCAGAGCTATCCAGCCGGTCACCGCGAAGCAGCCCAGCAGGAGCAGCAGGTGCCAGGGTGCGGCGCCGTAGCCACGCCGGAACTCAGTCATCGGGCTGGTCCTCGAAGGTGATGTCGCGGACCCACTTCGTGCAGTGCACGCCCGGCAGTGCCGGCACGATGATGCGGGCGGGGTAGCCGTGGTCGGCCGAGAGGTCCACGCCGTTGACTCTCAGGGCGAGCAGCGAGTCGGGGTGGCGGACCTGGTTGACCTGTAGCCGGGCCTGACGGAACAGGCCGCCCCGTTCCAGCGACTCGACCCGCGCCACGGCGCTGCCGGGTGCGCCGACCAGCGCCGCGAGGTCCCGTAGCCGCACCCCCGTCCAGGTCTGCGTCGTCGACCAGCCCTCCACGCAGGCGATCGGCAGGTCCGCGGTGTGCTGCGTCATCGCGAGCAGGCCGTCGCGGTCCACCTCCACCGTGCGGCTGCCGGCGCGCACCGTCAGCCGCCACTGAGCACCGGTGTCGTCGGGTCGGACACCGGCCGCGGCGGCGGTCCGGTTGACCGGGAACCCGTTGGGTCCGTCGTCGTGCTGCCGGCCCCGCGGTAGCAGCAGCGCGGTCCGGCGCAGCACCCCGTCCAGGCCCTGCCCGACGGCCAGCGCAGCCAGCAGCAACGCGCCGCCCCCGGTCAGGGCGAGGACGCCACGCCGGCTCATCGTCGCCGGGCCGGGCCGGCGGGCCACCAGCCCGTCCGGATCCGGCGGCTCCGGCACGGTCTCCTCCGCCGGCGTACGCATGAAGCGCGGGCCGCGCAGCGCGGAGATCGTACGAGGAAGCTTGATCAGCACGTGCGCGACGAGGGCGGCGGTGAAGATCCAGGCGCCGTACCAGTGCGCGGTGTAGAAGTCGAATCCGAACAGGTAGGCGTACTGGATGTTGAGCAGGCCGGTGGCCGTCTCGAAGAGGATTCCGCCCACCAGGAGCAGCAGGGAGAGCCGTTCGAGCACCTGCGCCACGGACCGGGCCGGCGGCCAGTCGAACAGCTTGGGTACCACTGACCAGAGTTTCGCCACGACCACCGGTACCAGCACGATGCCGAGCGTCACGTGCAGTCCCTGGGTGAGCCGGAACAGCCAGGCGGGACGGGTCGGCCAGTCGAAGACGGGAGGGTGCAGCCAGCCCACGTCGCTGGGAAATGCCTGGCCGAGCCGGGGGCCGTACGCGATCCAGTCCAGGAGACCGGTGATGATCACCAACGGAAGCGTGGCGAGCAGGACGACGCCGAACACGGACGTCAGCCAGGGACCACGCACCGGACTGCGCCACGCGTCGGCGGCGGCGTCGGCTCCGGGCGGGCGATGCCGGTCCAACGTACGCCAGAGCCGCGCCGGGTAGGCGGCAGGTGGTTCGTCGGACGGCGGGTCGGCTGGCACGGTTCCTCCAGTCGGCGAGGCCGTCGGACCGGACGCGACGGGCTTCGTGCAGGACGCTAACCGGCAACGGCGCCCTCGGGCGGGCTTTGCCGCATTACCGAAGGCTTACCGGCCGTCCCCTTACGAAGTGCTGACGTCGGAGCCGAACGAGCCCCGGCGGCTTCTCCGCTGACCTAGCGTGACGCAATGCGGGTACTCGTCACCGGCGCCGCCGGGTTCATCGGATCGCAGGTCGCGGACCTGCTCGTCGCGCAAGGCCATCAGGTGGTGTGCCTGGACGCGCTGTTGCCCCAGGCGCACGGGAGCGAGCCGCCCGAGTGGTTCCGCCGCCATGAACCGGTCGTCGGCGACATCCGCGATGCGCACCTGCTCGACGATCTGCTGGCGGGCGTCGACGCCGTGTGTCACCAGGCGGCGATGGTCGGGCACGGGCTGGACCCCTCGGATGCGCCCGACTACGTCAGCCACAACGACTACGGCACGGCGGTGCTGCTGGCAGCGATGCACCGGGCCGGCGTGTCTCGCCTGGTGCTGGCGAGTTCCATGGTCGTCTACGGCGAAGGGCGATACACGTGCGCCCGTCACGGCGTCGTCCGGCCGGCCCCACGCCGCGCCGCCGATGTCGCCGTCGGCCGGTACGACCCCACCTGCCCGGTCTGCGCCGGCGCACTCGCCAGCGCGCTCGTGCCGGAGGACGCCCCGCTCGAACCGCGCAGCACCTACGCGGCCAGCAAACTGGCCCAGGAGAACCTGGCCGCCGCGTGGAGCAGGCAGACCGGGGCGGGGGTCTGGGCACTGCGCTACCACAACGTGTACGGCCCCCGGATGCCCCGCGACACGCCGTACGCCGGAGTCGCGTCGATCTTCCGGTCGGCGCTGGCCCACGGCCGGCCGCCGCGCCTCTACGAGGACGGCTTGCAGCAGCGCGACTTCGTGCACGTCTCCGACGTGGCGCGCGCCAACGTGCTGGCACTGACCGCTCCGGCTCCGGACGGCCTGGTACCGGTGAACGTCTGCTCCGGCCACCCGCACACAGTCGGCGATCTCGCCACCGCCCTGGCGGCGGCGATGGACGGTCCGGCGCCGGTGGTCGTCGGCGGTGCCCGGCCGGCCGACGGGCGGCACGTGGTCGCCGATCCCCGCCGCGCACGCGACCTGCTCGGATACACCGCACGGGTCAGCTTCGCCGACGGGGTGGCCGCCTTCGCCACGGATCCGCTGCGGGAACGCGCCGCCGTGTCGGTCTGAACGGCCCGCCCCACCAGCCGTCGGCGCCGGGGCCGGCTCACGAGACGGTGAACACGAGATGATTGACGGCGAGGGCGGTGAGCGCCTGCCCGGCCAGCCACCAGCGGTGCGTCGCGGCGGGTAGGTGCGCCACGGCGACGAGCAGCCAGACCGTGAACGGTAGCCAGATCCGCTCGACCTCAGCCTTGCTCATGCCCGACAGGTCGGCCGCCAGCACCGCCAGCACCGCGGCGGCCGGTAGCAGAACGGTGGGCCCCAGTGTCCCGGCCCGTCGCGCGAGCGCGCCGAGCCGCCGGTTCCGCACCGCGACGCGGGTCAGCGGGTCACGGTCCGGTCCTGGTCCGCCGGTCCCCGGTGGCGACGCGGCCGGTGCCGGGGAACCGTCCCACCCTCGCCAGGCCCGGCGGGCCGCGTGCAGAGTGCGGCGCAGTGCCGGTCCGACGACCGGCCCGGCAGACAGCAGCAGCGCCGCCAGGTTCGCCCAGACCCAGTAGGCGTACGGACGGTCGGCCGCCCAACCCTGGTAGTAGCGCTCGACCACCCGGTCGTACCCCTGCCACCAGTGGAAACCCGCGACGGTGAACACCGTCGCCACAGTGGCCACCCCGGTCGCACCGGCGAGCAGCGCCGCAACCCGGCCGCCTGGACGCAGCGCGAGCACGACGAGAGCCAGAGGCGCGACGAGGACGAAGCCGTAGGACAGGTACAGCGCGAAGCCGAGCAGCAGGCCGCCCGCCAACGCGGTCGCGGTTCCCCGCACGGCCAGCAGCGCGAGGCCGGCGGCCACCACCCCGGTGAAGAGACCGTCGGCGGAGGCACCCACCCAGACCGCTCCGGGCAGCAGCACCAGGAACGGCAACGACGCGCGGGCGGCCCCTCCGGCGCCCAGTGCCCGCAGGGCGATCGGCACGGACACCACGACGCTCGCCCCGACCAGGACGCAGGCCGTCGCCGCGGCCGTGCCACCGCCCAGGCCGACCCGGTCGAGTGCGACGAACACCAGCAGGGCACCTGGTGGATGGCCGGCCGTGTGGGTGGACCACGAGTCCGGCTGGAAGTCCAGGATGCGGTCCGCGAAACCGGCCAGCATCCGCCCGACGTCGGTGACCCGGGGTACCTCGTGCAGATACTCCGCCTGCGGGGTGAGCCGTGTCGTCAACCCTTCCGACCAGCCGTCCACCAGCGCCAGGGCGAGCGTCCAGCCGACCGCCGCCAGGTAGCCGACGGACAGCAGAGGGCCCCACCGGGCGGTGCGGGCCCACTGCGTTCCGGGGCCGACCACCGCGACGGCGATCGCCAACGCGGCCGGTGTGCCCCAGCCCAGGTGCGGTCTCCAGGTGGCGTAGAGCGGCGCGGCGTCGGCGTGCAGGCCCACCCCGGCGCGGTTGAGCATCGCGCCCACCGCCACGGCGGTGACCAGCAGCGTCGCCTCGACGCCCAGCACCAGCAGGTCCCCCCGGTGTCGATCCGGGATGCGGTGGTGGACGGACGAGCGGGAAACGGTGGCACCGGGTCTCATGTCGACCGGACGGTACGGCTCGGTTCCTCCGCTGTCAGCCGCTTCGCCGGTACGTCACCGGACGGTAAGAAGTGTCGGCACGGTAAGTGTTCCGTAAGGTTGAATCGAGCGCGCACCGCCGTCGGACGGCCCTAGCGTCGGCGGTATGCCGACACAGATCGACGTGGTGCTGCCGTGCCTGGACGAGGCCGCTGCCCTGCCCGCCGTGCTGACCGCGCTGCCGCCCGGGTACCGGGCGATCGTCGTCGACAACGGGTCGCGCGACGGCTCACCCGAGGTGGCCGCCCGGCACGGGGCGCGGGTGGTGCACGAACCACGGCGGGGGTACGGAGCGGCCGTGCACACCGGGATCGAGGCCGCCGACACGGAACTGGTCTGCGTGCTGGACGCCGACGGCTCCTTCGCTCCCCGGGAGTTACCCGCTCTGGTCGCCCTCGTCGCCGACGGGGTCGCTGATCTGGCCGTCGGCCGTCGCCGGCCGGTCGGTGCCGGGGCGTGGCCCTGGCACGCCCGAGCGGGCACGGCGCTGGTCGCCGCGCTGCTGCGGCACCGGGGCATGCCGCTGCGCGACCTCAGCCCGATCCGGGTGGCCCGCCGGGAGGCGCTGCTCGCCCTCGGGGTCACCGACCGGGCCTTCGGCTATCCGCTGGAGCTGTTGATCCGAGCCGCCGCGGCGGGCTGGCGCATCCACGAGGTGGACGTCACCTACGCACCGCGCGCTGCCGGCACCCGTTCCAAGGTCTCCGGCTCGGTACGGGGCACCCTGCGGGCCACCCGAGACTTCGCCGCCGTCCTGCGTACCGTCCGGAAGTCCCGGTGACCGTCGTACTGGTGATGGCCAAGGCGCCCGTGCCCGGCCTGGTGAAGACCCGGCTGTGCCCGCCGGTGACCCCCGTCCAGGCCGCCCGGCTGGCCGCTGCCGCGCTGCTCGACACAGTGGACACCGTCCGGGGGACACCGGGGGTGACGCCGGTTCTGGCGTTGGCCGGACATCTCGCGGAAGCCGTGGACGGCGTGGAGCTGACCGCCGCCCTCGCCGGTTGGCCGGTCCTGCCGCAGCGCGGCACGGACCTCGCCGACCGGCTCGCGCACGCCCACCTCGACGTCGCCGAGACGTTCCCCGGCCGCTGGGTGCTGCAGATCGGGATGGACACCCCGCAACTGACCCCGGCGTCGCTGGCCGCCGCCGTGCGCCGGCTCGAAGATGCCGACGCGGCGCTCGGCATCGCCCACGACGGCGGCTGGTGGGCGCTCGGGCTACGCGACCCCCGGCAGGCCGTGATGCTACGCGCGGTGCCGATGTCGACGCCGGTCACGGGCCGATCCACATGGTCCGCGCTGACCGGGCGCGGGTTACGCCCCGTGCCGCTGCCCGTGCTGCGGGACGTGGACGACTGGTCCGACGCGCACGCCGTGGCGGCGGCGGTCCCGGACAGCCGCTTCGCCCGCCAGGTCGAGGCCGTGCGTCGCGACATGGTGGTACGCGCGTGAACGGGGACGGATTCGCCTCCGCGCTACGCGACCCCGCCGGAGACGTGCACTGGCTTGTGCCTGCGGACGGGCCCAGCCGCCGCCTGCCGGTGGAGCGGTGGCATCGGCAGGCCACAGCCGCGGAGGCGACGGTGGTGGCCCGCTGTGCCGGTCCCACACTCGACCTGGGGTGCGGTCCGGGCCGGATGTCGGTGGCATTGACCAGGGCCGGGCTGAGCGCTGTGGGGGTGGACGTGTCGGGATGCGGCAGGTGCGCGTACCGCTCGCGCCGGCCCGTGGGCGGCGCCGCGGACCCCGGTGCGTGCCCGGTGTGCAACCCCTGATGAGGCGTCGCCCACTCAGTGCGACCGCATCGACGCGTTGTTCGGTGGCCGCAGGCGGCAGGCCCGCCGGGCCGGCGGTGGCAGCACGGGCCGCACCTCGTTGAGGAGGCGGTCCGCGTCGTGCCAGATCATGCCGTGGATGCCGCAGCGGCCGGAGCGGACGGCCTGGTCGAGCAGGGGGGACCGGCGGCGCAGGGCGGTGAGCGTGGCGCGTACCCGGTCCGGCCCGCTGCCGCCCGCCAGGGAGCAGGAGGCGTGGCCCAGCACGACCAGCAGGGGTGCGCCGAGGCGCGCGACCGCGTACTCCAGACTGCCCAGCACGGCCGGGCCGACCTGCAGGCCGGCGGTGCGGACCGCGTAGACGTCGACGCCGCCGAACACGGTCACGGCCTCGGGCTGCGGGTCGGCGCACGACAGGACTGCGGCCACCGGTGCCGCGCCGGCCGACGGGACGGGAAGGCCGCCGGCCCGGAACCGGTGGTGCCCGGCGCGTAGCCGGGCGAGGGCGAAGCTCGGGCTGGTCTGCCATACCTGCGACGGGGATCCGGTCGCGTCCATCGCTCCTCCTCGTGCCGAGCCACTGTCGTGCGTCTCACGATACACGAATTACGAATCGTGTAATACAGTGCGCATGTCTGAGGAGGTGACGATGTCCGTCGCACTGGTTCTGGGAGTCCTGGCCGGGCCCGCATCGGCGGCGCTGTGCGCGCTGGCGGTACCCGATCCCCGTCGAGCCGCCCGGGTGGTGGGGGCGCTGCTCGCTCTCACCGCCGCCGCGGCCGCCGCGCTGCTGGCCCGGGTCGCGTACGACCCGGTGGTCCCGGCGCTCCTGCTCCGGCTCGACCCACCCGGGCCGGCGTTCTCCGTGGGGATCCGGCTCGATCGGTTCACCGCGCTGTTCGCGCTCCTCGTCTGCGGGCTGGCCGCCGTCGTCGCCGGCTACGCGCGCCGCTATCTCGACGGCGAGCCGGGCGCCCGCGCCCTGCAGGCCCGGATCGCGGCGGCCACCACGGCGACCCTGGTGATGACCACCGCGCCCAGCCTCGTGCAACTGGCCGTCGGCTGGATCGCGGCCGGGCACCTGCTCATCGGGCTCATCGGCCACTACCGGGAGCAGCCCCGGGTACGGGCGGCGGTGCGCCGTACCCGGGCGGTGTTCCTCGTCGGCGACGTGGCCCTGGTCGCCGGCCTGGCGCTGCTGGTCGCGCCGGTGGGCGACGCCGACCTGGACGCGGTCCGGGAAGCCGCCGGCGACCGGCCCGGCTGGCTCCTGGCCGCCGCCGGCGGGCTGCTGCTGGTGGCCGGCGCGGTGCGATCGGCCCAGGTGCCGGCGCACCGCTGGCTGCCGTACACCCTGGACGCCCCGACCCCGGTCTCCGCCTTCCTGCACGCGGGCATGGTCAACGTCGCCGGCTTCCTGATGATCACACTGGCGCCGGTGGTGGTCGCCGCACCCGGCGTGATGCCGGCGATGGTGCTGACCGGCCTCGTGACCGCGGTGTCCGGGACGGTGTTCGCCGCGGTGCGCACCGACGTCAAGGGCACCCTCGCCCGGTCCACCGTCGCGCAGATGGGCTTCATGCTCGCCCAGTGCGGGCTCGGCGCGTTCGGCCTGGCCGCCGTGCACCTGGTCGGGCACGCGGTCTACAAGGCGTACGCGTTCCTGTCCGCCGGCGGCGCGCTCCAGGCCCAGGCGCGGACCGCGGCCGCGCCCCGCCCGGTCGGCCCGCCCCGGACCCGGACCGTGGCGCTGGCCGGCGCGGCGGTGCTCGCCGCCGTGGCGCTCACCGAGCTGTCGCTCGGCGCCAACCCGAGCGGCCTGCTCAGCGCCGTCCTGGCCGGTGCGGCCGCGCTGACCGCGGTGCGGTCGGCGCTCGCGGACCGCGAGGTGCCGGCGCGGACCGCCGTCGCGATCACCCTCGCGGCGGGCGCGCTGGCCGGCGGCTACCTGGTCGCCGGTCGGGCCGTCGCCCGGTGGCTGGGGCTGCCGGCCTCGGTGACGGACGCCGGGGTGGGCGTCGCGGCGGTCACGCTGACCCTGGTGGCCGTCGCCGGCGCGTTCCTGGTGCGCCGGCACGGCGCCGCGCTGTGGTGGTGGGCCTGGCGTGACGGCGCCGGCGCGTGGTGGCGCCGGTCCGCCGGCGTGGCGGCGGGGGAGCCGGCCGCCTGGGCCGTGACCGCCGTACGCCGCCGCGACGCGTCCGACCGGTCGGACGCCGCCCGGGTCGTCGCCGCGCTGGCCGCTGCCGGTGACCACGTCGCCGCGGTCTGGCCGCTGGACACGTTCGTGGCGGTCAACCCGCTCGCCGGCCGGGAGCGGGTGCCGTTCGCGCGGGCCACTGCCGAGCTGCGGGCGCTCGGCGGCGCGCGGACCCACCTGCCGGTCGACGAGTACCGGCGGCGGCTGCGTGACGGCGAGATCGAGCCGGCCGACCTGACCGCGGTGCTCCCCCCGGCGGCCTCGGCGCCGGTCACGCTCGGCGGACGGTCGATCACGGCCGCGGACCTCCAGGTCGCTGCACTGGTCCACCCGGTGCACGACGGGCCGCCCCCGCCACCCGACCTGCTCGCCGTGGCGCGGCGCCGGCTCGCGGTGACCCGGCCCGCCGTCGAGGCCGACCCGGACCCGCTCACCCTGGCCGAGTTGCTCGACCGGGCCCTGGGTACCCGGATCGGCGCCGACGTCGACGAACTGGTGGCCGGCTGGTGCGCGGCGCACTGCGGCCGTCCGGCCGCCCGCTGGCCGGTTCCCGGCCCGGCCGACGAGAGCTGCTGGGCGCGCTGGCGGCGGGTGGCCGGCGTCGACCGCGCGGGCGTCAGCGGCCTGCGGGCACTCGTCGCCGCGCTGCCCGCCGAGCCCGAGCGGGCAGTCGCCCTGCTGTTGCGCGCCCTCGGCGTGGCGCCGGCGGCCTGGCCGGCGTATCTCACCCGGTCCCTGCTCCGGTTGCCGGGCTGGGCCGGCTACGCCCGCTGGTCCCAGACGCGTCCCGGTGAGCGACCGGACCTCACCCCGCTGGACCTGCTCGCGGTCCGGCTCAGCTACGAGCTGGCGCTGGCCGGCACCGCCACCCACCGCCACCTCGGCGTCCCGCCGACGCTCCAAGCGGTGACCGCCGCGACGACCCCCACCGCCGCGACGCCGACCGCCGTGTCGACGCCCACCGACGGGACGGCGGGGGCCGTACCGGCCGCCGGCGCGCCGGGGACGGACGAGCCGGCGGCTCTCGCCCGGCTGGTCGCGGCGCTCGGCGTCGACGCGCCGGCCCTGGCGCTGCTGCCCGAGGCGACGGTGGCGGTGGTGCGCGACGTGGTGGCCGAGCTGTCCCCGGCGCGGCAGGCCGAGGTGTGGCTCGCCGCCGCGGAGCACGCATACCGGCGTCGGCTGCGGAATCGGCTGGACCACGCCGCGCGGCCGCGCCCACGCCGCGCCGCCCGCGTCACCCCGCTCGCCCAGGCGGTGTTCTGCATCGACGTGCGCAGCGAGGGCCTGCGCCGGCACCTGGAGGCGGCCGGGCCGGTGGACACCTACGGCTTCGCCGGCTTCTTCGGCCTACCCGTGCGCACCGTGGCGGCCGATGCCGCACGGGGCCGGGACCGCTGCCCGGTGCTCATGCGACCGGTGGCCACCGTCGGGGAGACCGCCGACGCCACGCGGGTACGCCGCCGGCGGGCCCGGCAGGCGTGGCGCCGGGCGTTCGCCTCGGCCAAGACCGACCCGGTCGGCGCGTTCGCCTTCGTGGAGGTCGCCGGCGTGCTCGCCACCGCCGCCCTGGCGGTGCGCGCCGTGGCGCCGGGCCGGTTCGCGCCACCCGCCGACGACACCGCGCCGACGGTGGCCGACCTCGCCGCCGCCCTGACCCTCGACGAGCAGGTCTACTACGCGGAGGCGACGCTGCGCACCGTCGGGCTGACGACCGGCTTCGCCCCGCTGGTGCTGCTCTGCGGGCACGGGGCCACCAGCACCAACAACCCCTACGCCGCCGCGCTCGACTGCGGCGCCTGCGGCGGCAACCGGGGTGGGGTCAGCGCCCGGCTGGTCGCCGCGCTGCTCAACCGGCCCGAGATCCGCGAGGCGCTGGTCGACCGGGGGATCCAACTGCCCGCCGACACCCACGTCCTGGCCGGCGAGCACGACACCGTCACCGACGAGGTGCGCCTGTTCGATGTCGACACCGTCCCCGTCCGGCTGCGCCCGCACGTCGACGACCTGACGCGCCGGCTCGCCGAGGCGGGAGCGGGTCTGCGCGCGGAACGGGCCACCCGGCTGCCCGGCCGGCCGGGCTCCCGCCACCTGCCCGGCCGCGCCTCGGACTGGGCCCAGGTGCGGCCGGAGTGGGCGCTGGCCGGCAATGCCGCGTTCATCGCCGCGCCGCGCGAACTGACCGCCGGGCGCGATCTCGGCTGCCGCACGTTCCTGCACTCCTACGACTGGACCGCGGATCCGGACGCGGTCGCGCTGGAGACGATCATGACGGGCCCGCTCGTCGTGGCGTCCTGGATCAACCTCCAGTACTACTTCTCCACTGTGGATCCGCACCGCCTCGGGGCCGGCACCAAGACCGTGCACACCGTCCTCGGCGACGCGCTCGGCGTCCTCTCCGGATCCGGTGGCGACCTGCGTGTCGGGCTGCCGCTGCAGTCCGTCGACGACGGGACACGGCCGGCGCACGACCCGCTGCGGCTGGCAGCCGTGGTCCACGCCCCGCACCACCTCGTCGACACCGTGCTCGGCCGCAACCCGGCCCTGCGCCAGCTGATCGACGGCGGCTGGATGTCCCTGACCGTCATCGACCCCCGTACCGGCGAATGGACTGACCCGGGCGGATCCCGGCGCACCGCGCCGCTCCCGGCCCCCGACCCAGAGAAGGAGTACAGCGTATGAACGAGCTCGGACTGACGCGCATGGTCAAGGTGGAGGTCGTGACCCGCGCCGACGACGTCGACGCCGTCCGGACGCTGCTGCACGCCTCCGGCGTGAGCGGTTGGACCAGCCTCAGCGGGGTCTCCGGCTTCGGCCACCACGGCACCCACGAGGGCCGGCTGCTCTTCAACGACCGGGCCGGACTCGTCATGGTGATCGCCGTGCTGCCGCTCGAGCGGGCCGAGCCGGTCGTCGTCGGCCTGCGCGACATCCTGGCCCACCGGCCCGGCGTCATGTTCGTCAGTGAGGCCTGGGTGAGCCGGCCCGAGTACTTCGGCGCCGATCGACCGGCGGGCCCGGTGACCTGAAGGGGGCGAGTCGCGTCGGGGCGGGGTGGCGACCGCCGGCCGCCCCGCCCCGCCGTGGCGGCCGGACTCGGCCGGGGAGGCCCTCGGGCACGTCCGGTCGTCCGCCGCTGTACGCACCCGGCCGACGCCCGTATCCCAGCTGATGGGCTCGTTCACGCGCGCGGCGGGTCCAGGAAGCGGTGCGCCAGGTCGGCGAGGGTGCCGGCGGTGTTGTCGACCGGCGCGGTCGGCAGCACGATGTGGCTGACGACCAGTCGCGCGAGGGATTCGGCGCCGACGGTGACGTCATCGGGCGGCACCCGGGGCAGGTGCGTGCCCGCCCACTCCCTCAGCACCGTGACGGCGGCGGCCAGGGCCAGGTCGGCGCGGGTGGTCAGGTAGGGGAGCAGGGCGTCGGTGCCTCGGGCGCTGTTGAGGACGGCTTTGACCAGCGGGTCGGTGCCGGCCTGCGTCAGCACGAACGTGACCGCGGCATGGATCGCGGCTCGCACGTCGCTGCCGTGGGCGGACAACGCCTCCCGCACGCCGTCCATGAACCGGTCGATCTCGCGGTGGGCGATGGCTTCGCCCAGTCCGGCCTTGTTGGTGAACTCGTTGTAGAGCGTCTGCCTGCTCACGCCCACGCGGGCCGCCACGTCGGCCATTCGTACCGCGTCCCAGCCGCTGTCGATCGCCAGGTCGCGGCCGGCCGTGATGACCGCGTCACGCAGGTGCCGGCGGGCGGTGTGGCGATAGGGCGGAGGGGCGGCCATGGTGCGCCGAGTCTAGCGACTGGACACACGCCACTTCCGTGTCCACGGAATTGACGCGATGCTAGATATTGTCAAGCATGGCTATCCGTGTGACAGTCGACGCAGCACTCGACACCCCGGAGGCGGCACATGCAGACCTCGATCGATGCTCCAGCAGTCGCCGTCGGTTGGCGTGACGGCAAGAAGCACCTGTGGCCACTGGCTCTCCTCGTGCCGGTGCTGCCGTTTCTGGCGTACGCGTCGTGGCGGGTCGGCGCGGGCCCCGCTGCCTGGTGGCTCACCCCGGCGGTGGTCTTCGGACTCATCCCGATCATCGACGTGCTGCTCGGTGACGACGGAGAGAACCCGCCCGACGACATCGCCCGGCGGTTGCAGGAGGTCCGTTACTACCGCTGGATCACGTTCCTGTTCCTGCCGGTGCAGTACGCCGCCCTGCTGCTCGGCGCATGGGTGTGGACGCGTGGCGGTCTCGGTGTCGCCGGCGCCGCCGGCCTGGTCGCCACCATCGGGATCGTCAACGGATTGGCCATCAACACCGCGCACGAGCTCGGCCACAAGCGCGAGACGGTCGAGCGGTGGTTGTCGAAGATCGCGCTCGCGCCCACCGGGTACGGCCACTTCTACGTCGAGCACAACCGTGGACACCATGTCCGTGTGGCCACACCGGAGGACCCGGCCAGCGCCAGGCTGGGGGAGAGCTTCTACGCGTTCTGGCCACGTACGGTCTGGGGCAGCCTCGTCTCGGCGTGGCGGCTGGAGATCGGCCGCTTCCGGCTGCGGCACAGGAGTCCGTGGACGCTGCGTAACCACCTGCTCAACGCCGGGCTCATGACCGTCGTGCTCTTCGCCCTGCTGATCGCCGTGTTCGGGTGGCGGCTCGTGCCTTTCCTGCTCCTGCAGGCGATCGTCGGCTTCTCGCTGCTGGAAGCGGTCAACTACCTCGAGCACTACGGATTGTGCCGCCGGCGTACCGCCACCGGCCGCTTCGAGAAGGTCGACCCGCGGCACAGCTGGAACAGTGACCGCGTCGTCACCAACGTGTTCCTCTTCCAGCTGCAACGTCACAGCGACCACCACGCCAACCCGCTGCGCCGCTACCAGACGCTGCGCAGCTTCGACGTCTCGCCGCGACTGCCCGGAGGCTACGCCTCGATGGTGTTGCTCGCCCTCGTCCCGCCGCTGTGGTACCGGGTCATGAACCCACGGGTTCTGGCGCACTACGGCGGCGACCTGAACCTCGCCAATCGCAACCTCCGCGCCGAGGCCCGGCTGCCTCGCCGCTACGGCCGGCCCGCCGCGGACACCACAGCGGTTCACGCCGCCTGACCCGGCCCGGGCAGGGTGGGGCTGACGGCACCTCTCTGTGTCAGGGCGTAGGATCTCTGTTCCTGCACGGAACGGGGCCGTGCCCGGCCGGACGCGCCGCTTCGGCCTCGCCGGGCGCCGCGGCGTCCGGGACGAAGGGTGGACACCCCGGATGCACCAGCGGATCCTGCTGCGAGCCCGCAAGGGCCCGTTCGACGTCGTCACCGCCGAGGAGACCTACGAGCGGGACTGGATCGGCAAGAACAGCGGCAACCTGGTCTTCAGCCACGCCGCGCACAAGCTGCTGGCCACCTCGACGGCGGAGATCACCCCGTCGCGGTTCCGGGCGGACCCGCGCGATGCCGACGAGATCAACGAGAAGTACGACGTCTTCGTGATCCCGCTGGCGAACGCGTTCCGCCACGACTACGTGAACCGGTTGACGTCGATGACCCGGCTGATCGAGCGGCTCAAGATCCCGGTGGTGGTGCTCGGGGTCGGGGCGCAGACCGACGTGGACGGCGGCCTGGAGTCCCTGCGCCCGATCGACGAGCCGGTGACGGCGTTCTGCCGGGCGGTGCTGGACCGGTCGCACAGCATCGGCGTACGCGGCGAGATCAGCGAGAACTACCTGCGGACGCTGGGCTTCTCCGCCGTCGAGCAGATCGGCTGCCCGTCGATGTTCCTGCACGGCGACAGTCTCCGGGTCGAGAAGGCGAAGGCGACCCTGGACACCGAGGACCGGCTCGCGTTCGTCATCTCGCCATACGTCCGCGCGTTGGCCCCGATCGTCCGGCACCACCACCAGCGCTACCCGAACCTGCGCTACATCGCGCAGGGCCTGTACACCCTCGGCACCCTGCTCTACGGCGACGCACCGACGTTGCGCGGCAAGACCGACGACATGCCGATCCACACCTCACATCCGCTCTTCGCCGAGGACAAGGTGCGGATGTTCATGGACCCGTGGCCCTGGATGGAGTATCTCGCCGGATTCGACTTCGCCTTCGGCACCCGGATCCACGGCACCATCACGGCGCTGATCTCCGGCACTCCCGGGTATCTCCTCGCACACGACTCACGCACCCTGGAACTGGCCCGCTACTTCGACATCCCGCACCGGTTGATGCGCGACGTGCCGGCCGACGTCGACGCCGCCCAGCTCTACGAGGAAGCCGACTACACGGCCCTGAACGAGGGGCACAAGGAGCGCTTCGCGCGGATCACCGCGTTCCTCGCCGAACACGACCTCGGCCTCTCGTTCGCCGACGGGGACAGCGCCACCCGCTTCGACGAGCAGGTCCGCCGAACCGTCTACCCGCCGGCGGTCCGGCCGGCCTCCGCCAGCACCACCGAGGAACTGCTGGCGCGCATGCAGTGGCTGCGGGACGAGAACCAGACGCTGCAGCAGAAGCTCAAGGCACGCCGCGCGCAGCCACTGCGCGACCAGGTCAAGCAGGCGGTGGGCAGCCGGGTCCGCCGGATGCTGTCGCGCTGACCGTCGTACGCCGGCTCGGCAGCGAGTAGCCGGTGCCGCCGCGAATCGCGAGAAGCCTTCTTATTCCCATCGACCGGCATTACGCTCTGGGCCAGCCCTGAGGTGCATCACATCGGAGGTTCCTATGAGGACGATGACCATCCGTCGCACGACTGCACTCCGTCTGGTGTCCGGCGCACGCCGGCTGTGGATCGAGTGGTGCTGGTAACTGCCGGCCCGGCGGGCGCTCCCGGGCGCCCGCCCCTGCGGCGCTGGGCCCTGCGGTGACGGACGGGGCGGAGCGCTACGACTGCCACCGCGACCACGGACCGTACGCCGGGGTCTCGGCCTTCCTCGCCCGCGTCGCCGCCGACCGGCCCCGCCTGGCCGCCCGGCACGCGGTCGAACTGCACGCGATCGCCCCCCGGCTCGATCCGGCGGCCCGGCCCGCCGCCGAGGAGGAGCCGATCCGCTTCCACCCGGCCCGCCGTACCGCCTGCCTGGCCTACGGCGCAGCGGAGCTGGTGGCGGAGTGGGCCGGCACGCTCCGGCGGCCCGTCACCGTCCGGTTCGACCACGTCGCCGGCGCCGACGAGACGACAGCCGAACTGCTGGACGCGCTGGCCCGCCGGCTCGGTCCGGCACCGGTGCGCCTCGACCTGCGCGACGACGGCGCCCCCGACCCGGCGCCCCACGAGCGCACCCCGCAGGCGCTGCGGCGGGACCTGGGCGACAGCCTGGCCCGCGGCTACTACCACCACGCGGCCCGGGTCGCCCGGCGCGGGCGGGCGGCGGTCACCCCCGACGGCGACCTGCGGCATTGGTGGGCGTTCACCACCGGCCTGGCCACCGCCCTGGCGGCCCTGAACCGGGCCGCCGAGGCGCTCGACCTCTACGACGAGGCGCGGGCCGTCACCGACGACCCGAAGATCACGATGTCGGCGGCGTACGCCACCGCCATGCTGCACGCCCGGCACCTGCCGGCGGCCGACCAGGACCCGGCGCTGGCCCGGCACTGGCTGGAGCGGGCGCTGTACCTCGCCGCCGAGCTGGCCGACCCGCGGCAGCGGCTGTTGTCGACGGTCTTCTACGAGCAGGGCCTGGCGCTGCTGGACAGCCGGGCCGGCCGGCCCGACCGGGCGCTGCGGCTCGTCGACGACGGGCTGGCCCGGCTGACCGCCGCGCTCGGCCCCGGCGAACGCCCGCAGGATCTGGCCCGGCTGCGCCACAACCGGGCGCAGGTGCACCTCGCGCTGGGCGATCCGGCCCGGGCGCTGGCCGACCTGGACACCGTGATCGCCCACGACCCCGGCAACTGCGAGTACTACGTGGACCGCGCCGCCCTCCACCGGGCGGCGGGCCGGACCCGAGCCGCGATCCGGGACTACGACGCCGCCATCCGGCTGGGACCGCACTTGCCCGAGGCGTACTACAACCGGGCCGTGCTCCAGCAGGAACGGGGCCGACCCGAGTGGGCGCGCGCCGACCTGGAGCGGGTGCTCGCCATCGAACCGGGGCACCTCGACGCCCGGATCGCCCTGGTCAACCTGCACGTGGAGCGCGGCGCGCTGGACGCCGCCGAGGCGGGCGCGCGGGCCGGGCTGGCCGGCGCTCCGCAGGATCCCGCGCTGCTGTGCACCCTGGGCCTGGTCCTCGCCGAGCGCGGCCGGCCCGCCGAGGCCGACGAACTGCTCACCCGGGCCCTGAGCGGGGATCCCGAGCTGGTGGAGGCGTGGACGAACCGGGCCGCCGCCCGGTTCGAGCGCGGCGACGTGGCCGCCGCGCTCGACGACCTGGACCGGGCGGTGGCACTGTCGGAGGCACCGGTGCCGCGCTACAACCGGGGTACGGCCCTGGCCCGGCTGGGCCGGTGGGACGAGGCGGCCCGCGACTTCGCCCAGGCGCTCGCCCAGCCCGGCCTGGACCGGGCTCTACGGCGGGATCTGCGGGCGGAACTCGCCAGGTGCCGCCGGGCGCTGGCCGTCTGACCCGGCCCGGCCGGGGAGCCGGCGCTCATCGTGCGCCGGCCCGGTCGAGGGGTAGCGGATTCAGCAGCCCTGGCGGCGGCTGTAGATCTGGTGGCGCTGACCGGCCCATCCGATGTAGCCGACCGCCTCGACGCAGTAGTTCGCCGTGCCGGTGACGGCGACCGGGCCGGCGTGATAGCTGAAGTCACCGGAGTCGGTGTCCGGGCTTCCGGAGCGGGTGCAGTGCGCGCCCTCGTTCGAACGCTCCGCGCAGCGGTAGATCTGCACGAAGGTCGGCGCCGACTTCCCGTACGCCGCGCCGCGGTGGTAGAAGCAGGCGCTGTTGGTGCCCCCGTTGCTGCTGTTGTAGTAGATCACCAGTTCACCGAGCCCCGACGACTGCACCTGGCTGTAGGTGATGGTCCCCGAGCAGGAGCCGGCCGCCTGGGCGGCGGGGGCGCCGACAGTCAGGCCCGCCGCGACGGTCACCAGCGCGGTCAGCGCCGAAAGCATGCGTCTCATGAAATACCCAATCCACAGTCGACTGTGCCGGAGTGGATCTTAATCGACCGGTGACCTTCGCCGTGGCCCTGATCCATAGGCAAACACCTATTGACAAAACAATATTAACAATTGGACCCTGCTGAGAGAGCGCTCTCCCGTCCCCCTCTCTCCCGCGAGGTGTCGCCATGCGTCTCCGAAGAAGGCTGCTCGCCGCCGCGTCCGCCCTGCTCGCCGGGCTCACCGGCGCCGTCGTCGCCACGCCCGCCCAGGCGGTCGGACCGGCGTTGCTGCCGGTCACCGTCACCAACACCACCGGCCGCAGCGACCCGGTCTACCTCTACGTCATCGGCGTCCAGCTGTCCTCCGGCCGGCTCGGCTACGTCACCTCCGGCGGCGCCTTCGTGCCGTGGACCGGCGGGCAGATCCCGCCGTCGCCCGCGCCGGACGTCTCCATACCGGGCCCCGGCAACGGCGGCAGCACCACGATCCAGTTCCCCCGAGGCTTCTCCGGCCGGGCCTACTTCTCCCTCGGGCAGAAGCTGAAGTTCTTCCTCACCCCGGACGGACTGGTGCAGCCCGCGCCCTGGGCTGCCGGTGACGCGAACCGCGACATCCTCTTCGACTGGAGCGAGTTCACCTACAACGACTCCGGGCTGTGGCTCAACAGCTCCCAGGTCGACATGTTCGCGATCCCGCACGCGGTCACCGTGACCGGCGCCACCGGAGTCACCAAGCGCACCGGCGACGTGGTGGCCAACGGACGCAACGCGGTCATCGACGGGATCCGGGCGCAGCCGGGCTGGGCCGGCACCGTCCACACCCGCTCCGACGGGACCGTGCTGCGCGTCCTGGCTCCGGGCAAGGCGGCCGGGGCCGGCCTGCTCAGCACCACCTACCTGGACTCGTACATCGCCTCCGCGTGGAACGCGTACACCACCAAGACCCTGACCGTGACGCCCTTCGCCGACCAGCCCGCCATCCGGTACTACGGCCGCACCTCGGGCAACACCATGACCTTCACCAACGGCAGCGGCCAGGTCGTCGCCTCCTTCAACCGGCCCTCCTCGGCCAGCGTATGGGGCTGCGACGGCGACCTGCCCGCGCCGAACGACCAGGTGGTCGGCCCGATCTCGCGTACGCTCTGCGCCGCCCTCAACCGCGGCACGCTCGGCACCATCGACACCCAGCCCAGTACGAACGCCGCCGACTTCTACCGCAGCAACCCCACCAACCAGTACGCCCGCCTGATCCACGCCAACATGACCGACGGCCGGGCGTACGCGTTCGCCTTCGACGACGTCGGCGGATTCGAGTCGCTGGTGCACGACGGTGATCCCCGTTCGGCCGGACTGATCCTCAGCCCGTTCACCGGCGGTGGCGGCGGCACCCCGGCCACCGGGGTGCCAGTGGTCAGCAACTGGAACAACAAGTGCATCGACGTGCCGAGCTCCAACTTCGTCGACCGCGCGCCGTTGCAGATGTGGAACTGCAACAACACCAACGCGCAGAGGTGGACGTTCAGCGGCACGGCGCTCAAGAGCCAGAACAACAAGTGCATGGACGTCGACGCCGGGTCCACCGCGAACGGGGCGGCGGTGCAGCTCTACACCTGCAACGGCACCGGCGCCCAGCAGTTCACCCTGAACGCGGCCGGAGACCTGGTCAACCTCCAGGCCGGCAAGTGCGTCGACATCAAGGACTGGAACGGCGGCGACGGCGCGAGGCTCCAGCTCTGGGACTGCGGGGGCACGGCCAACCAGAAGTGGCGCAAGGGCTGACCGGCCTCGCACCGAGGCGTCCATCGACGTTCATCCAGCAGATCGATGTGCGTAAGCTCCGCCCGGTCGGATCTGGGGAACCTACCGAGGAGGTTCCATGGATCGTCGAGCAATGCTGCGGGCCACGGTCGTCGGTGCGGGCGCTGTCGCGCTGCCGTTCACCGCGTGGTCGGCGGCGTACGGCGCCCCGGCGCAGAACGCGGCGGGGCCCTACGGTGGGCTCCAGCCCGCCGACGCCAACGGCATCCAGTTGCCGGCCGGCTTCACCAGCTCGGTCGTCGCGCGGTCCCGTCGGACGGTGCCGGGGACGTCGTACACCTGGCACGACGCTCCGGACGGTGGCGCCGTGTTCCCGAACGGCACCGGGTGGATCTACGTGTCGAACTCGGAGGTGTCGGCCGGGGCGGGCGGCGGTGCCTCGCGCCTCGTCTTCGACTCCAGCGGCGCCGTGATCGGGGCGTCGCGGATACTCTCCGGCACCAACAACAACTGCGCCGGCGGGAAGACACCGTGGAACACCTGGCTCTCCTGCGAGGAGGTGTCCCTGGGCCGGGTCTTCGAGACGTACCCCCTCGGCGGGACCGCCGTGGCGCGTCCCGCGCTGGGCCGGTTCAAGCACGAGGCGGCCGCGGCCGACCCGGTCCGCCGGGTCGTCTACCTGACCGAGGACGAGACCGACGGCAAGTTCTACCGGTTCGTGCCGGCCACCTGGGGCGACCTCTCCGCCGGAACCCTCCAGGTCTTCCGCGCCGGTACGGCGACCTCCGGCACGTTCACCTGGGCCACGGTGCCCGATCCGGACGGCTCGCCCACCCCGACCCGGCAGCAGGTGTCCGGCGCGAAGACGTTCAACGGCGGCGAGGGCTGTCACTACGCGGATGACACCGTCTGGTTCACCACGAAGGGCGACAACCGCGTCTGGCAGGTCAACCTGGCCGCCGGCACGTACGAGCTCGCCTACGACGACAACCTGGTCGGTCCGGGCGCCCCTCCGCTCACCGGGGTCGACAACATCACCGGATCCACGGCAGGTGACCTGTACGTCGCCGAGGACGGCGGGAACATGGAGATCTGCATGATCACGCCGGACGACAAGATCTCCGTCTTCCTGCGGATCACCGGACAGAGCGGTTCGGAGATCACCGGCCCGGCGTTCACCCCGGCGGGGGACCGGCTGTACTTCTCGTCGCAACGCGGCACGACCGGCTCGTCGTCCGGCGGCATCACCTACTGCGTCACCGGGCCGTTCCGCCGATGACCGACTGCCGGCCCTGCTGACAGTGACCCCACGGCGAAGGACGCCCGGTCTCCACCGGGCGTCCTTCGCCGGCGCGCCTACCCGGACGCGCCGGGACGACGTCTCGGCGCCGGGATGTGAAACGGCGACTCCGCCGGCCGTCACGGCACGTGGCCGGGCCCTGGCGCATTGACATCGGCGCTCCGGCCACAGCAGACTGTCGCGACAACTCAACCACTGCGTGTACGTGCGGGGGAAGACCGGTCGAAATCCGGCGCTGGCCCGCAACGGTAGGCCGCCCAGAGAGACTCTGCGGCGGCGAGCCCGAATACCCGTCGTACGCGTGTATCCGCTCCCCACCCGTCGTGGCCCACGGGTCGGAGTCCCGGTCGACGCGGCGTTGCCTCGGTCGTCCGGGCTTTCGACGACCGCCGGGCCGGAAAGGCGCTTCCGATGGTCGTCCGCCGAAGCCGGCACCGCCTGCTCGCGCTCCTCTGCGGCGTACTCGCCGCCCTCACCCTCACCACACCCGCCGTCGCCGCCCCCGAGCGCGCCGCCCTCACCCGCCCGGAGGCCGCCGGCGGCTGGCTCGCCCGGCAACTCGTCGACGGCGAACGCTTCGAGGCGGTCTTCGACGGGGTCGCCTACCCCGACCAGGGGCTGACCCTCGACGCCGTGTTCGCCTTCGCCGCCGGCGGCGTGGCCGACGACCACGGCGCCGACGCGCTGGCCTGGGTCACCCGGCCCGACATCCGCGACGGCTACCTCGGCGACGGTGTCTCCGAGGCGTACGCGGGCGCGACCGCCAAGCTCGCCCTCGCCGTGCAGGTGCGCGGCGGCGACCCGGCCGACGTCGGCGGGGTGGACCTGATCGCCCGGCTGCGTTCGCTCCAGACGCCGGCCGGCCGGTTCAGCGACCGGTCCGCGTACGGCGACTACAGCAACGCGTTCAGCCAGTCGTTCGCGTTGCTGGCGCTGGACCGTACCGCGGCCGGGGCGCCACCGGCGGCGGCCGCCTGGCTGGCCGGCACCCGGTGCCCGGACGGCGGCTACCCGCTGCTGCCCGCGCAACCGGCCTGCACGTCCGACGTGGACGCCACCGCTCTCGCGACGCAGGCCCTGCGCGCCGCGGACCGTCCGGCCGACGCCGCCGCCGGGCTGCGCTGGCTGGTGTCCGTTCAGCGTGCCGACGGCGGCTTCACCAACGCGGCCGGCACACCGAACGCCAACAGCACCGGTCTCGCCGCGCAGGCCCTGCGCGACGGTCACCGGCTGCCGGCCTGGGCGCGGGCCCGGGCATTCCTCGCCGGACTCCAGGTCGGCTGCGCCGGGACGCCCGCCGACCGGGGCGCTGTCGACTTCGACGGTGGCGGGTTCGACCCGGCCACCGCGCCCCGGGCCACCGCCCAGGCCGTCCTCGGTCTCACCGGGATCGGGTACGCCCGTCTGTCCGCCGCCGGCGCCGACCCCGGCGCACCGGCGCTCGCCTGCCCGTGAACCCCTTCGCCGCTCACCCGATCACAGGAGGACCCGTGTTCCGTCACCGTTCCACCGCCCGCACCTGGCTGGCCGGCCTGCTGGCCGCCGTCGTGGCCGGCGTCGCGCTGACCGCAGTCGAACCCGCGCCCCGGGCGGCGCACGCCGCCGCCTGCGCCGGCACCTCGGGAGTCACTGTGGTCGTCGACTTCGCCGCGCTCGGCGGTGGCGTCCAGGTCGCGTGTGCGCCGGGCGATCCGGCCACCGGCCTGGCCGCGCTCCAGGCCGCCGGCTTCACCGTCACCGGCACCGCCCGTTGGGGCCTGGCCTTCGTCTGCCGGATCAACGGCAAGCCCACCGCCGCGACCGAGCCGTGCGTCAACACCCCGCCGGCCACGGCGTACTGGTCGTACTGGCATGCGTCCAGCGGCGGTGCCTGGTCCTACAGTACGTCTGGGGCGACCGGCTACAACCCCGCGCCGGGCAGCGTCGAGGGCTGGTCCTTCGGCGCCGGCGCCCCGCCGAGCATCGCCGCTCCCTGAACCGTCCGCTGCGAACGGTGTGACCAGCGGCGCACCGGGTGCCGGCAACTGCTCTGGCGTCGTCGCGCGCCCTAGCGGTACGGTGGCGGCACCCGGTTCGCCGGGCACACAACTGCATACGTCCCGTGCGGGGGGAAGCCGGTTCGAAGCCGGCGCTGACCCGCAACCGTGAGCGAGAGTCCCCTTTCGCGAGCCGGAATGCCCCGCCCGGGACGAGCGGCTTCCACTGTCGAGGTCTACAGGGTGAAGTCCGGGCCGCCGAGGTCCGACCACCCCGCCCACCGCAGCACGCGGAGCGGGGTGTCCGTCTCTCGGGGTGCTTTCCGGAGGTTTCACCGACCGCTCTGCGAAAGGCACCCCTGATGTCCCTGTCCCGGCGTCTCACCACCGGTCTCGGTATGGCCACGGTGACGGCTCTCGCCGCGATCACCGGCGCCCCGCCGGCCGTTGTCGCGGCACCCGCCCCGGCCCACGTCACCGCCGCCCGCGACGCCGCGTCCTGGCTGGCCGGCGAGTTCACCGACGGTTCGCTGCCCGGCCCGTTCGCCCCCGAGGACTGGGGGCTGACCATCGACGGCCTGGTCGCGCTGTCCGCCACCGGTGTCGACGCGCCGACCCGGCAGGCGGCGGCCGCGCAGCTCGCCAGACACGTACGGTCCTACAACAGCTACGACGACTGGGGCATCGAGGGCTTCACCGACGGCGGGGCCACCGCCAAGCTGCTCTACGCCGCGGCCGCCGCCGACGCGGACCCCACCGACTTCGGCGGCTACGACCTGCGGGCGGAAACGCTGTCGCTGATCGCCACGGCCGACGCCGGGCACCAGCGGGGGCGGATCACCAGCCGTACCACCGCCGACAGCGGGCCGGACGCCAGCAACGCCTTCGACCAGTCCTTCGCCGTGCTCGGCCTGGCCCGCAGCGGTGACCTGCCGCAGGACACTGTGGATTTCCTGATCCGGCAGCAGTGCGCGGCAGGAGGCTTCCGGCTCTACCCGGACGCCGCCGACGGGCCGTCGCCGTCCTGCGACGACCAGCCCGGCGCCACCCTCGACGTCGACTCGACAGCGATGGCCGTGCAGGCGTTGCTGGCCGCCGCCGAGGACGGCGCCACCGGCGCCGGCGACGCCGCCCGCAAGGGCGCCGACTGGCTGGTCACCCAGCAGCACGCCGACGGCTCCTTCGGCGGCTCCGGACCGACCACCGGCGCGAACTCCAACAGCACCGGCCTGGCCGCGCAGGCCCTCGCCGCCGCCGGCCGCGACGACGAGGCCGCCCGCGCGGCGAAGGCCCTGACCGCGCTGCAGCTCACCGCGGGCAACGGCGGGGCGGCTTCCGCCGACGCCGGCGCGATCGCCTACAACACCGACGGGTTCACGGCCGCCGCCGCGGTCGGTATCACCGACACCGACCGGGACCAGTGGCGCCGGGCGACCGCGCAGGCCCTGCTCGGGCTGGCCCAGGTCCCGCTGGGCCGGATCGGCCTCGACCCGCCGCCCACGTCGCAGCCCACCCCGACCGGTACGGCCTCGCCCACCGCGCCGTCCACGCCCACCGCGTCTCCCACGCGCACCACGTCGCCTCCGCCGACCGGCACCGCCGGGCCGACGCCGAGCGTGACCAGCCCTCCGGCGACATCCGCGCCCACGACCGCGGCGCCGACCACCGCCGCTCCGCCGCGCACGACCCCGGCCGCATCAGGGCTGGGCGGCCTGCCGACGACCGGCGCGGCGATCGGCAGCTACCTGCTGATCGCGCTGCTGCTGATCGGTGGTGGAGTGACACTGCTCGTGCTCGGCCGACGGCGGGCGGGATGAATCTCCGCGCCGCCCGCGGCGCGCTGGCCGTCGCCCTGGTCACCGCCTTCACCACGATCGGACCGGGCAGTCCTGCGGTGGCCGCCGGGTCGGCCGGCTACTGCCCGGACGCCTCCGGAGTGACCGTCGTGGTGGACTTCCACGAACTCGGCGGCGGAACGGTGGTGCGCTGCGCGCCGGGTGCCCAGGCCACCGGCCTCGCGGCGCTCAAGAACGCGGGCTTCCCGATCACCGGAACCCTGCGCTGGGGCGAGGGGTTCATCTGCCGGATCGACGGCAAGCCGTCGGCCGCGACGGAGAAGTGCGTCGACACCCCACCTGCGAGCGCCTACTGGTCGTACTGGCACGCGCCGAACGGCGGCAGCTGGACGTACAGCGACAAGGGTGTGCTCAACCGCAAACCGGCGGCGGGCAGCTTCGAGGGCTGGTCGTTCTCCCTCAACCGCGACGCGAATGACGCGCCTCGTCCCGGCGTCGCGCCGAAACGCCCCGCCTCGCCGCCGCCACCGCCGCCGCCCTCTCCGCCGCCGCCCACCGGCGGCGGGCCGGCGGCGCCACCACCGGCGGGCGGAACCGTCGTGCCGCCGCCGGTCGCCGGTGGCCGGCCCGGCGAGCCCACCCGGCCGGCCGGCACCTCCGGACCACCGGCCTCCGCCGGCCCGCCGGCCTCCGCCGGCACGTCACCGACGGCCGGTACGCCGACCCTGACGGCGACGCCGGGTGCCGCCACCGGCACCGCACCGCAGGGCTCCTCCGACGAGCCGGTGGTGACGGATGCCGCCGCGTCCCGTGACGACGACGGCCTGCCGCTGGGCACGATCGCCGGGGTGCTGCTGCTCGCCGTGCTCGCCACCGGCGCGCTGGTCGCGGCCCGACGACGGCGTACCGCCGACCCGGATGACTGACGCCACGGTGACCGGGTCGCGGACGGCTGACGCCGGCCGGCTGCCGGGCCGGTGGCCGGTGTGGTGGCTGCCCCGGGGGCTGCACCCGGGCGCATGGTGGCTGTGGGCGCTCGGCCTGGCCACCGCGGCCAGCCACACCACGAATCCGCTGCCCCTGGCCCTGCTCGTCGCCGTCGCCGGTCTGGTGGTGGTGCGCCGCCGAGGCGACGCGCCGTGGGCGTTGGCGTTCCGCATGTACGTCTGGCTCGGCGCGGTGATCGTCACCATGCGTGTGGTGTTCCGGATCGTGTTCGGCGGCGGCCAGGGCGAGCACATCCTGGTCCGGCTGCCGGAGATCCCGCTGCCCGAGTGGGCGGCCGGCATCCGCCTGTTCGGACCGGTCGCCGTCGAGCAGATCCTCGGTGGCTTCTACGACGGGCTGCGACTGGCGACGATGCTGATCTGCCTCGGCGCGGCGAACGCCCTGGCCAACCCGAAACGGCTGCTCAAGGCCGTACCCGGAGCGCTGTACTCGGTCGGCACCGCCATCGTGGTCGCGTTGTCGGTCGCCCCGCAGCTGGTGGAGAGCGTGCTGCGGGTCCGCCGGGCCCGGCGGCTGCGCGGCGCGTCCGGCCGGGGGACGCGGGCGCTGCGCGGGATCGCCCTGCCGGTGTTGGCCGACGCCTTGGACCGGTCCCTGGCCCTCGCGGCGGCGATGGACTCCCGTGGTTACGGCCGCACCGCGTCGGTGCCCGCCGGGCAGCGAACCGTCACCGGGGCGCTCGTGCTCGGCGGGCTGGTCGGCGTCTGCGCCGGCACCTACGGGCTGCTCGACACCGCCGCACCCGGCTACCTGGGGCTGCCGATGCTCCTGGCCGGACTGACCGCCGCCGTGGTCGGCATGCTGCTCGCCGGCCGCCGGGTCCGCCGCAGCCGGTACCGACCGGACCGCTGGCGCCCGGCCGAACTGCTCGTGGCCGGCTGCGGGGTGGCCGCCGCGGCGCTGACCGTGCTCGCCGGCTCGGTGGACCCGGAACTGCTCTACCCGCCGGTCAGCCCGCTCACCTGGCCCCAGCTGACCCCGCTGACGGTTCTCGCCGTCGGCGTCGCGGCGGCACCCGCCTGGCTGGCGCCGCCACCACCGCCGACGGCACGTGCCGGACGCCCACCGGCGGTGGGCCGGCCGATCCGCGTCACGGACGTACCGGCAGACGGAGAGCGCGCCGCGACGGCGACGACACCGGGAGACCGTCCATGATCATTTTCGACCGGGTCACCGTCCATTACTCCGAGGGCGGCCCACCGCCGCTGCGGGACGTGACGCTCCGCGTCGAGGAGGGCGAACTCTGCCTGGTCGCGGGCCGTACCGGTGCCGGAAAGTCGACGCTGCTGCGGGCCATCAACGGTCTCGTCCCGCACTTCACCGGCGGCACCCTGCACGGCGCCGTCACCGTCGACGGCAGGGACACCCGCACGCACCCGCCGCGCGACCTCGCCGACGTCGTCGGCGTGGTCGGCCAGGATCCGCTGGCCGGCTTCGTCACCGACACCGTCGAGGAGGAACTGGCGTACGGGATGGAGCAGCTCGCCCTGCCACCCGCGGTGATGCGCAAGCGGGTGGAGGAGACGCTGGACCTGCTCGGCATCGCCGACCTGCGCGACCGGCCTCTGCGGACGCTGTCCGGCGGGCAGCAACAGCGGGTGGCCATCGGCGCGGTGCTCACCGCGCACCCCCGGGTGCTGGTGCTCGACGAACCCACCTCCGCGCTGGACCCCACCGCCGCGGAGGACGTGCTCGCCACCGTCACCCGGCTGGTGCACGACCTCGGAGTGACGGTGGTCCTGGCCGAGCACCGGCTGGAACGCGTCCTGCAGTACGCCGACCGGCTGCTGTACCTGCCCGGCGACGGGCACGTCCACGACGGGACACCGGCGACCGCGCTGACCCACATCGACATCGCGCCACCCCTGATCGAGCTGGGGCGCCTCGCCGGCTGGACACCGCTGCCGCTGTCGGTCCGTGACGCCCGCCGACGGGCGTCCGACCTGCGGCACCGGCTCGCCGGCGTGGCGCCGCCGCCGGTCCCGGCGGGCGCGGACACCGGTCCCACGCTGACCGCGCGGAAGATCGTCGTACGGTATCCGGGGACCGTCGCGGTGGCCGGCGTCGACCTCGATCTGCGCGCCGGTCGGGTCGTCGCGTTGATGGGCCGCAACGGATCCGGCAAGTCCAGCCTGCTCTGGGCGGTGCAGGGCAGCGGCCCCCGCCACGGCGGCACCGTCGCCGTGACCGGACCGGAGGGCATCGTCGACCCGAAGGCCCTGCCTGCCGGTCAGGCCCGCCGGCACGTCGGCCTCGTCCCGCAGAACTCCGGCGACCTGCTCTACCTGGAGACCGTCGACGAGGAGTGCGCCCAGGCCGACCGGCAGACCGGTGTCCCGGCCGGCACCTGCCGGGCGCTGGTGGACCAGCTCGTCCCCGGAGTCCCCGGTGACCGCCACCCCCGGGACCTGTCCGAGGGACAGCGGCTCGCCCTCGCGCTCGCCGTGCAGCTCACCGCCGCTCCGCCGGTGGTCCTGCTCGACGAGCCGACCCGCGGCCTGGATTACCACGCCAAGCGGCAGTTCACCGCCGTCGTCCGGATGCTGGCCGGCAGCGGCCGAGCCGTGGTGGTCGCCACCCACGACGTCGAACTCGTCGCCACCCTCGCCGACCGCGTGATCGTGATGGCCGAGGGGGAGATCGTCGCCGACGGCACCACCGCAGAGGTCATGCTCGCCTCACCGGCGTTCGCGCCGCAGGTGGCCAAGGTTCTCGCCCCGGCACCCTGGCTGACAGTGGAACAGGTCGCCGTCGCGCTCACCTCCACCAGGGCACCGGCGTGAGCGTGCTGCGGGTCGCCCCGCGTACCGCTGTGGTGCTGACCCTCGCCTCGGCCGCCGCGCTGGCCACCTTCACCTGGCCGTTCTTCGTCCCCGCCCACCCGGATACCACCGCCCATACCGGCGAGGCGCCGCTGGTCTTCATCGTCATGCTGCCGGTACTCGTGGCACTCGTCCTCGCCGAACTCACCTCCGGCGGCATCGACAGCAAAGCCCTGGCCATGCTCGGCGTACTCGCCGCCGTCAACGCCGCCCTGCGCCCCCTGGGCGCGGGGACCGCGGGCATCGAGACCGTGTTCTTCCTGCTCGTCCTCGCCGGCCGGGTCTTCGGGCCCGGGTTCGGGTTCCTGCTCGGCGCCACGTCGCTGTTCGCCTCCGCCCTGCTCACCGCAGGCGTCGGGCCGTGGCTGCCGTTCCAGATGCTCTGCGCCTCCTGGATCGGTCTCGGCGCCGGCCTGCTGCCGGCCCGGCTGCGCGGCCGCGCCGAGGTCGCCGTCCTGGCCGGGTACGGGGTGCTCGCCGCCTACGGCTACGGCCTGCTGATGAACCTGTGGTTCTGGCCGTTCAGCGTCGGCGCGGACACCCAGCTGTCCTACGTCGCCGGCGCCCCCGTCCTGGAGAACCTGCACCGCCTCGCCCTGTTCACCGCTGTCACCTCCACCTTCGGCTGGGACACCGGCCGCGCGATCACCACCGCCGTGGCGATCGTCCTCGCCGGTCCGGCCGTCCTCGCCGCGCTGCGCCGCGCCGTCCGGCGGGCCGCGTTCGGCGCGCCGGTCACCTTCGCCGCGGCGTCCGACCCGTCCGCGCGCAGGGCGGATGGGGATGACGCGGCCGTGCCTGGCATCCCGCAGTCCTCCTCGTCGGCGACGGAGGGAGATAGCGCACCGCGGACTTCGCGACCACCAGGCGCACCCGGTCAAGCCGAGATCTGATGCGCCCAATGGGTTGGCGTCGGTCATCGCGATGATCGCCGTTTCGCGTAAGGTTCTCACATGCAACCGAGGGCGTTCGAGCAGCACATCGCCGTGTTCGGGGAGAGCGGTAGCGGAAAGACCGTCCTGCTCTCGTCGTTCTACGGTGGCACGCAGGAGCCGCAATATCTGAAGAGAAGCCTCTTCCACGTCCTGGCGGAAGACATCGGCCAGGGTAACCGGCTGCACAAGAACTACCTCGGCATGAAGGACGAGGGAACGCTGCCGCTCACCACACGCTTCGCCGCCACGTCGTACGCCTTCAAAGTGCAGATGAAGGACGGATCAGATCCCGCGGCGGCGAAGTCCCGGCCGTTCGACGTGCTGCGGGTGGTATGGCACGACTATCCGGGGGAGTGGTTCGAGCAGTCCGTGCAGAGTCCGGAGGAGGCTCAGCGCCGCGCCGACACCTTCCGGTCCCTACTGAGCTCGGACGTCGCCCTGCTGCTGGTGGACGGCCAGAAGCTGCTCGACAACGCGGGCGAGGAGGACCGGTACCTCAAGTCTCTGTTCAGCAATCTCCGAAATGGCATGCTGTCGCTACGGGACGAGCTGATCGAGGACGGCAAGCCGCTTGCCCAGTTCCCCCGGATCTGGGTGATGGCGCTGTCGAAGGCCGACCTCCTTCCGGGCATGGACGTGTACAGGTTCCGTGATCTGCTCGTGGCCAAGGCATGCGACGAGCTCGAGCAGTTGCGCGAGGCGATCGCCGGGCTGGTGGAGGGCCGCGAGGCGCTGTCGGTGGGCGAGGATTTCGTGCTGCTCTCGTCGGCGAAGTTCGAGCCGGGCAGGATCACGGTGGCCGAGCGCGTCGGGTTAGATCTGATCTTGCCGCTGGCAGCCGTCCTGCCGTTCGAGCGTCATCACCGGTGGCACGAGTTGACACAGCTTCCGGCACGCCTGTTCGAGGGCCTTCTCGGTCGTGCCGACGATCTGGCACTCGCGTTGCTGGCCAAGACCAAACTGCCCGGCCCGCTCGGTCTGCTGATGAATATCGTCGGTCCGGACCTCGTCAGCAACGCGGCGAAACTGGCGGGGGACAAGCTGAGGACCGTCAATGCCGAGGCGCTGTCCAAGAAGGAGTTCCTCTCGGCCACACTGACCGGTTTCCGGATAGACCTGGAGAAGGGCGAGGAGAACCAGATCCTGCTCCGGAGTGTGCGATGAGCCTCATTTGGGCCACCCGCGGCCGAGTGTGGGGCTTCCGTTTCCTGCTCACCGGCGGGTTCCCGGACCCTCTTCCGGAGTACGAAGCCGCTTTCGCGGGTGCTGGCGACGCACCGGAGATCTGCCACGCCGTCGGGGACAGGGTGGCGTTGCGCATCGCGGATCCGCTGGGGCGTCAGGACCAGTCGGGCCGGCTGATTCCGCACGAGTTCGTCATCTGCGGGCCGCAGGCCGCGGAGATTCGCTCGGTCGCGGACGGCCTCGCGTTGGTGTGGCCGCAGGTGGCTGGGGAGTTCGAGCGAGTCTGGGAGTTGCCTCGGCCGCCTGTCTGAAGCCGTTTGCGGGCCTCTCGGTCGCGCCGGAGCTCAGCGATGGCGGCCACCTACACCTTCCCGTTTCTCGACGACCTCTCCGAACCGGCCGAGTCGGCGGTCGCGATCGGGGGCGCGGCGTGCCTGCTGGCAGGGGTGTGGCTGTGGTGGCGCAAGCCGGCGGACCACCCGTCCGCGCCGTGGGCCGGCGACGGTGGGAGCCCGTGACAGGGGGCGGCAAAGGGCCGGCGTGCTCGGCGGGCGGCCCCGGCTCAGGCGTCGGATACTGAGCTGATGACCAACCCCGACCTCGATCCCGAGGTGTACCCGCCGATCGACCCCCGCGAGGACGTGCCGGACGACCCGGGCGAACTCCTCCCGGACACGCCTGGTGAGCTGCCCGAGGCGCCGGTCGAGCCGATGCCCGACGACGGGGAGCCCGGGGGCGTGCCCGAACCGGCCTGACTGCCGGCACCGGGGCACCCAACAGATCGACGATGATGGATAATCCTGTGGTGACCGGCGCGCCGACCGCAGGGGAGACCGGATGAGGATCGTCGACGCCCGGGTGATCGTGACCTGCCCCGGCCGCAACTTCGTGACCCTGAAGGTCGTCACCGACGCCGGCGTCACCGGCGTCGGCGACGCCACCCTCAACGGCCGCGAACTCGCAGTCGCATCCTACCTGCGTGACCACGTCGTGCCGCTGCTGATCGGGCGCGACCCGGCCCGGATCGAGGACACCTGGCAGTACCTCTACCAGGGGTCGTACTGGCGGCGCGGGCCGGTCACGATGAGCGCCGTCGCCGCCGTGGACACCGCGCTGTGGGACATCAAGGGCAAGGTCGCCGGCCTGCCGGTCTACCAGTTGCTCGGCGGCCGGTCCCGCGACGGCGTGACCGTGTACGGGCACGCGAACGGCGAGTCCGTCGACGACGTGCTGACCGAGGTCGCCCGCTTCGTCGACCTCGGCTACCGCGCGGTGCGGGTGCAGTGCGGTGTGCCCGGCCTGCCCCGGACCTACGGCGTCAGCGCCGACAAGATGTTCTACGAGCCCGCCGACGCCGCGCTGCCGACCGAGACGACCTGGTCGACGGAGGCCTACCTGGCGCACGTGCCGGGCGTGTTCGCCCGCGTCCGCGAGGAGTTCGGACCCACCCTTCGGCTGCTGCACGACGTGCACCACCGGCTCACCCCGATCGAGGCGGCGCGGCTCGGTAGGAGCCTGGAGCCGTACGTGCTGACCTGGATGGAGGATCCCGTCCCGGCGGACCTGCAGGAGGGTTTCCGGCTCATCCGGCAGCACACCACCACGCCGATCGCCGTCGGCGAGGTCTTCAGCAGCATCTGGGACGCCGCCCAGCTCATCCGGGAACAGCTCATCGACTACGTGCGCACCACTGTGGTCCACGCCGGCGGGATCACCCACCTGCGACGCATCTTCGACCTCGCCGCGCTGCACCACGTCCGCAGCGGCTCGCACGGAGCCACCGACCTGTCCCCGGTCTGCATGGCCGCCGCGCTGCACCTGGACCTCGCCATCCCCAACTTCGGCCTGCAGGAGTACATGCGGCACACCGAGGCGACCGACGAGGTGTTCCCGCACGGCTACCACTACGAGGGCGGCTACCTGCATCCGGCCGAGACTCCGGGGCTCGGGGTGGACATCGACGAACAGGCGGCGGCCCGCTACCCGTACGCGCCGGCCTACCTGCCGGTGAACCGGCTGACGGACGGCACCGTGCACCCATGGTGAGCGCGCCGGTTCAGTGGATGCGGCGACCGTGCGCGTCCGGCACCCCGGACTTGCGGAAGAAGTAGGTGTTGATCTGGTCCCGCCACTCGACGGCGCTGCGGAACTGTTCGTCGAGGCGCTCGGCGACCCGGTCGTGGACGGCGGGGTCGACCGCCCCGGCGACGAGCCGCCACCGTTCCCGCATCGCCGCGACCTCCTCGACCCCGGCGAAGTGCGTGTCGTAGATGTGCTGGATCACGGTACGGCCACTGTGCAGCACGTGCCGGTACGGGACGTGATGGAAGAACAACAACAGTTCGTCCGGGCAGCGCTCGCGTGACTCGTACACCTCCGACCACGGCGGCGGGTACTGGCCGGTGAACCCGGTCCCGGTCGCCCGGGTCCGGTCCACCCCGACGCCGTCACGGTCGGCGAAGTGGTACGTGCCCCACGGGGTGTACTCGTAGCCGTCCACGTCCGGGCCGTAGTGGTGACCGGGCCGCACCATGAACCCGACGCCGAGCGGGGCGGTGTAGCGCTCGTAGGTGCGCCAGGAATCGTCCATGATCGCGTGCATCGTCCGCCGCACCGCTTCCGGATCGCCGGAGGTGACCGGCAGCCACGTCAGGTCGATCCACTCGTCGAGGATCGCGCCGGGATCCAGCAGCGGATCCCAGGCGAGCCGGCCGAAGGCGTACAGGTTCGCCTGCGCCAGCGGGTGCCCGGTCCAGAACCTGTCGTCGCCCACGTTGGACACCGCCACCAGGCCGCCCCCGGTGCCCGCCCGCCCGGCCGCCACGTCGGCGATCGTGCCGCCGGCCTCGCCCCACGGCCGGAACCGCAGCACCTCGCTCCACCAGGGCGCGAGGTAGCAGACGTGCCGCTGCTGGCCGGTGTACTCCTGCGTCGCCTGCACCTCCACCGCCAGCCGCGTCGCAGGCATCGCGGCGAGCACCGGGGACACCGGTTCGCGTGGCTGGAAGTCGATCGGGCCGAACTTCACCTGGAGGATCACGTTGTCGGCGAACCGTCCGTCCAGCGGCGCGAAATGGTCGTAGGCGGCCCGCGCCCGGTCCGTCGACCGGTCCCGCCAGTCCTGGTGGTGGTCGTAGACGAACGCCCGCCAGCGCACCACGCCTCCGTGCGGGGCGAGCGCCTCGGCGAGCAGGTTCGCGCCGTCGGCGTGGTCGCGCCCGTACGCGAACGGGCCGGGCCGGCCCTCGGAGTCGGCCTTCACCAGGTAGCCGCCGAAGTCGGGGATCCGCTGGTACACCCGCCGGGTGGCGGCGGCCCACCAGGCCCGTACCCGCTCGTCCAGCGGATCGGCGGTGGGCAGGCCGCCGAGGACCACCGGGGCGGCGAAGGTCACCGCCAGATGCACCCGGATGCCGTACGGGCGGAGCACCTCGGCGATCTCCGCGACGTCGCCGAGCCGGTCGGTCAGCAGCCGCGCCTCGGTGTCGTGCACGTTGACGTTGTTCACGCAGATCGCGTTGACGCCGCAGGCGGCGAGCAGGCGGGCGTAGTCGCGGAGCCGGGCGGGCTCGTGCCGGGCGGCGCCGTCGCACCAGAACAGGGAGCCGCCGGCGTAGCCCCGCTCGACCTGGCCCGACACCGGGTGTACGACCACGTTGTCCCAGTGGTCGAGCATCCGCCGGTCCAGTGCCGGTCGGTGCCGCCGCGTCGGCAGGTCGTCGTCGAAGGCCGCCGCGCCGAGCCGGACCACGTGGAACATCCCGTACATCAGGCCGGCCGGCGCGTCGGCCAGGACCACGGTCACGCCGTCCACCCGCGTCAGCAGGTACCCCTCGTCGCCGAGGGAGCCGTCGCCGGTGCCGTTCACCGCCGGTGTCGCGCCGAGCCGGGCCGTCTCCGCCGCCGGGTTCGGCACCGGGCCGGCCCCGCGCAGGGCCAGCACCAGGTCGGCGTCGACAGGCCACGGCGGACCGTGCCACAGCCGTCCGCCGTACCGGGCGCAGGCCCGGCGCACCTCGTCGAGGACGGTGTCGACCAGGAGGCCGTCGCCGTGCACCAGCACCCCGCGCGAGCCGAGTTCGCGGAACGCCGCTGGTGGGAGCCAGGCGGCGTGCCAGGCCGACTCGCCGGCGTCCGCGGACGCCCGGCCGGTGACCGGAACGCTCATGCGGTGAACTCCGCCCGGATCTCGTCGATCATGGGGTCGCCGATCCGCAGCAGTGCCAGCACCAGGAGCGCGGCGAGCAGGGCGAGTACCGCCTCGGAGAACACCGCGGTGACGCAGGCGGCGGCGGCCAGCAGCGCGACGTTGCCGACCGTGACGCCGGGCTTGCGCGCCACGTAGTAGACGGCGAGCCGGAGCACGTCGCGGGTGCGGAAGGTGAACAACGAGACGATCACCAGCGCGTTGACCCCGACCAGGATCACCCCCGCCCCGACCACGACGAGCGGCACCGCCCACCAGCCGGGGACGGCGGCGGCGGGCAGGTTCGCCAGGTTGACAGCGATGACGGCGAGCCACAGCAGCGTCGGCGCCCAGACGCGCAGCACGCCCGGCAGGTTGGCCCGGTACGCCCGGCCGAACGCGGCGGCGGGACGGAGATCGGTCAGGTCGGGGCGTTGGTGCCGCAACGTGTGCAGCGCGGCCGAGACGGCCGGACCGAGCGGCAGCGCGGCGGCGGCGACCAGCGGGAGATTGCTGCTGTCGCGGTCGAGCAGCACGAGCACGGCCAGGCCGGGCAGCACGCTCACCAGGAGCAGCAGTTCGACCACGAGCAGGGTGTGGACCCTCGCGGCGGCCCGCGACAACGGGCCGTCGCCGAACTCCCGCAGCCCGCCGGCCGCGCCGGTCACCGCCGGTCCCCGGGCGGGTCGAGCAACCTGTCGTCCCACCACGGCGGGGTCTCGTCCACGACCGGCGTCAGTTCGGCGAGCGTCACCTCGTGCCGGGCGAGGACGAGGTCGAGGTCGGCCCGCCCGGCCGCGACCGGCAGGGCGCGATGGGTACGGGCCGGCTCGGCTGCTTCCCGCAACGCGTCGAGTTGCCGGGGCCGTGGTGAGTGCGGGCTGCCCATCTCCCGCCAGGCCGCGAAGGCGTTGCCGGCGTCCTCGCTCACCGACGAGCGGAGCAGAAACGCCGACCCGGTGCCCGGCGGCCCGATCGGAACGGACAACGACAGGGTGTGCCGATCGGGTGCCGGTTCCCGGCCGGTGACGTCGACGGGGGCCCAGGCCAGCACCGCGACCCGGCCGTCGGGGTGCCGGGTGACGAGGTGGTCCGGTCCGCGTGCGAGCACCTCGTCGCCGAGCCGGGCCATGAACGCGTACAGGTGGTAGGTGGGTTTCTTGATCTGCCGGTGGGTGAGCAGGCCGAAGCCGCCGTGCAGCGGCGCGGTCGGCACCCCCTCCTCCTCGAACACGTCGCTGAAGGTCCAGTAGGAGAAGGAGTCGACCAGGTCCCCGCCGCCGGCCAGCACCGGGGCGAGGTAGGCGGCGTGGAAGGCCGTGTCGTGGATCGGGTTGTCCGGCCGGTAGGAGGAGTTGAATTCGGTGATGTGCACCGGGAGGCCGGCCAGCGCGGTGCCGGCCAGATGCCGGCGAGGCGCGGCGAACTGCTCCAGCAGGTCCGCGGCCGGGGCCAAAGTCTGCCGGGTGCCGAACGGCAGGTGCCGGGCCGGTCCGGAGGTGTAGGCGTGCCGGCTGACGAAGTCGACAGGCACGTCGCGGTCGGTGACGAACTCGGCGAACGGCTTCAGCCACTCGTCGGCGCCGGGGGAGAGGGCCGGGCCGCCGACCTGGAGCGCCGCGTCGACGTCCTTGACGGCGTGCGCCGACACCTCGTACAGGCGGTGGTAGGCGTCCTGGTCGGCGCGCGCCCAGAACGCCGTCAGGTTGGGTTCGTTCCACACCTCGACGGGCCAGCCGCGTACCTCGTCGAGGCCGTACCTGTCGACCAGGTGGGCCACCGTGGCGCGGACCAGGTCACCCCATTCGGTGTACGACCGGGGAGGCGTCACGTTGCCCCGCCACCAGAAGACCGTCTGGTCGCCGGAGGCGAGCGCCGAGGGCATGAACCCCAGCTCCACGAAGGGCCGGATGCCCATCGTGAGGTACGCGTCGACGACCTGGTCGACGTAGGTGAAGGCGTGCCGAACCCGGCGCTCGCCCTGGTACGTGTAGGGGCGGTGCACGCCGACGCCGTCGCTGAGCAGCCCGTGCCCGCGGATGTGCCGGAAGCCGATGTCCCGCTGCACCAGCGCCAGCGAGTCCTGATAGTCGCGTCGCAGGGCCAGGTCGAACCGGCCGGTGCCCACGCAGGTACGCCAGGCGTCGGTCAGCCGGCCGGCAGGCCGGTCGGGGACGAGGAGCCGCGTCATCCGTGGTTCTTGCGGTACCGGTCGTACGCCTTGTTCACCAGGTCGATGTAGGCCTGCGCGTTCTTGCCCCTCAGCTCCGAGACGTAGGCGTCCCACTCGCTCAGCGGCCGCTGGCCGAGGGCGAACTTCAGCGTGTTCTGGGTGACGTGGTCCTTCAGCGCGGTCGCCCACAGCGTCGTCTGCTCGCGCTCCTCATCACTGAGCGGTGCGGGTGGCGGAGTCACCCAGGGCGCGGCCTTGCGGGCGTTCATCTCCTTCTGGAACTCCAGTTCCTCGGGCGAGAAGAACGACTGCACCAGGTCGAGCTTGCCGCCGTAGGCGAAGACGCCGTTGTAGAAGCCGAAGTCCTTCTGCAGATGCTTGCTGCCCTTGGGGTTGAGCCCGATGACGTTGACGTCCGGGGCGAGGCTGCGCTTGCCCGAGGCGTCAGTGGTGTACGTGGTTCCCTCGACGCCCCACTTGGCGAACTCCTGGCCGGCGTCGGAGTACCAGAGCCAGTCGACGAACTGCATCATGGCCACGAAGTTCTTGCCGTCGCGGGCCTTGCTGGAGATCATCACGCCGTTCTCCAGCCGGCTCGCCGCGTTGACCGGGCCGGCCGGTCCGACCGGGAAGAGGATCTTGCCGAGCCGGGCGTTCGGGTTGATCTTCGCGATGTCCGGGCGGTAGTCGTTCACCAGGGTCTGCGCGTTCGTGCTGATCACGAAGGACTTTCCGCTGGCCAGCTTCTGCCGGGCCTGGTCGTCGGTCTGGGTGAACGTCTCCGGGTCGAGCAACCCTTCGGCGACCAGCTTGTGGAGGTACTCCACCACCTGCCGGTAACCGTCCGAGGCGCCGGTGAAGACGTACTTCCCGGCCCCGGAGTCCCAAGCCGTCGGCTGGTAGTTCCAGCCGGCGCCGGGCAGGCCGTGCGCGAGGGCCAGCATGTTCAGCAGGTTGCCGGCGGGGTTCGGCTTGCCGAACCGGTCGGAGAACGGGATGACGTCCGGGTGGGCCGCCTTCATCGCCTTGAGCATGGCGTACACCTCGTCCCAGGTGGTCGGGGACGGGATCTTCAACTGCTCCAGCACGTCGGTGCGGACCGCGAGGGTGTAGTCCTGCCAGGGCTTCTCGTGCAGTCCGGGCAGCAGGTAGAACTTGCCGTCCTCCTGCCGCAGCGTGTCCATCTCCGGCTGGAGTCCCCACCGCTCGATCTTGTCCTTGAAGTGCGGCATCAGGTCGAGGTAGTCGCTGACCGGCAGGATGGCGCCGGACGAGACGTACGAGTTCTCCTGCGGGTGGTAGGTCTTCGGGATGATCATCGGGGCGTCGCCGGAGCCGACCAGCACGCTGCGCTTCTGCTCGTAGTCGCTCAGCGGCACGGCGACCGGGTCCAGCTTGACGTTCGTCCGCCGGGCCAGCTCGGTCCAGAACAGCCACTCGGGCTTGAGCGGGTAGTTCGGGTGGTTGTTGTAGAGGATCGAGAACGTGACCGGCTCGGTGGCCTTGAACTGGTCACCGATGCCGTACTTCTCCATCGCGCCCGTACGGTTGCGGTCGAGGTCCTTCTTGTCCGGGGTGTCGTCGCCGCAACCCGCCAGGGCGACGACGGCGGCCGCGCCGCTGGCGAGCAGTACCTGGCGCCGGGACAGCTGGGCCATGGATTCTTCCTTCCGGTGGTGGGGGCGGTGCGGTGGGCGGCTATCCCTTCACGGCGCCGAGCATGATCCCGGAGACGAAATAGCGCTGGATGAAGGGATAGACCGCGAGGATCGGCAGGATCGTCAGCACGATGGTCACGGACTGGATGGTGGCGGCGGACTGGACGACGTCGCCGGCGCTGCCGAGGCCGCCGCCGGTCTGCGTGGCGTCTGTCGCGCCCGCGATCAGGTTGCGCAGGTAGACGGTCACCGGGAGCAGGTCCTGGCGGTCCATGTAGAGGAACGCGGCGAACCAGGAGTTCCAGAACGAGACGGCGTAGAACAGCACCATCGTGGCGACCATCGCCTTCGACAGCGGCAGGACGATCCGCAGCAGCGTGCCGTACGTGTTCAGCCCGTCGACGGCGGCGGCCTCCTCCAGTTCGACCGGCAGGCTCTCGAAGAACGCCTTCATCACCAGCAGGTTGAACACGTTTATGGCGTTGGGTAGGGCGATCGCCCACACGGTGTTCTTCAGCCCGAGGCTCGTGACCAGGACGTAGTTGGGGATCAGGCCGCCGGTGAAGAACATGGTGAACACGGCGATCCCGACCAGCGCGGTCCGGCCCCGCAGGTGCCGCTTCGACAGCACGTACGCGTAGCAGGTGGTCAGTACGACGGAGATGAGCGTGGCGACCACCGTGTAGAAGACGGTGTTGCGGTAGCTGATCCAGAACGTCGGGTCCGATGTCACCACGCGGTACGCGGTGAGGTTGAAGCCCCGCGGCACCAGGTTCACCTCGCCCGCGACGATGTACGCGTTGTCGCTGAGCGAGCGGGCCACGATGGTGAGGAACGGATACAGGGTCACCACCACGACGCCGGTCAGCACGACGGCGTTGACGACCTGGAAGACCCGGTAGCCCGCTGTCGGCCGGGGGCCACGCGGGCGGACCGCCGATGCCCGGGTACGGGCGCGCGTGCTCACCACAGGCTCGTCCCCACCGTGCGCCGGGAGATCGCGTTCGCCGACAGCACCAGCGTCAGCCCGATCACGGACTCGAACAGGCCGATCGCGGCGGCGTAGCTGAGGTTCCCGGAGACGATGCCCACCCGGTACAGGTAGGTCGAGATCACGTCCGCCGTCGGGTAGGTGAGCGGGTTGTACAGCAGCAGGATCTTCTCGAAGCCGACGGCCATGAAGGTGCCGATGTTGAGGATCAGCAGGGTGACCATCGTGGGCCGGATCCCCGGCAGCGTGACGTGCCAGGTCTGCCGCCACCGGTTGGCGCCGTCGATGCGGGCCGCCTCGTACAGGTCGCCGTCGACTGTGGTGAGCGCGGCGAGGTAGAGGATGGTGCCCCAGCCGACGGTCTGCCAGACCTCGGAGGAGACGTAGATCGTCCGGAACCATCCGGCCTGCTGCATGAACGGGACCGGCTCGCCGCCCACGGCGCGCACCATCTGGTTCACCGTGCCGTCCACCGACAGCAACTGGAGGACCATGGCGGCCACGATCACGATCGACAGGAAGTGCGGCAGGTAGGACACCGACTGGACGAACCGCTTGAGCGCGCGGTTGCGCACCTCGTTGAGCAGCAGCGCCAGCACGATCGGCAGCGGGAAGCAGAACAGCAGGGTCAGCGCGCCCAGCACGAGCGTGTTGGTGAACACGCTCCAGAAGGTCGGGTCGGTGAAGAACAGCCGGAAGTACCGCAGCCCGGTCCAGTACTCGCCGAAGATGCTGCCGCCCGGCTGGAAGCGCCGGAACGCGATCACGTTGCCGAGCATCGGCAGGTAGCGGAACGTCAGGAAGAACAGCAGCGGCAGGACGGCGAGCGAGTAGAGCTGCCAGTCCCGGCGCAGGGCCCGCCGCCAGGGCGTACGGCGACTGCGCGGGATCGTGGCTGCCAAACTCGTCCTCCCGCCTGACCGTCGGCTGGAACTTTCCGGTAATACGTCGTAAGCCTTTCGGAAATTTATGGGTATCGTTATCAGCGTGTCAAGAGCGTCGATTGATATCTCCCTCGAGCGGCTCCGCCGCTACGTACCGGCCGTTGTCGAGCCCGCCGACTTCGACCGGTTCTGGCGGGCCACCCTCACCGCCGCCGCGGCCACCCCGGTGCTCGTCGACGTCCGTCCCGAACCCACCGACCTGCGGCTGGTCGACGTGTGGGACGTGACGTTCGCCGGGTACGCCGGCGAGCCGGTACGGGCCTGGTACACCCGGCCCGCGGGCGTACCGGCGCCGCTGCCGGCTGTGGTGGAGTACCCCGGCTACGGACGCGGCCGGGGCCTGCCGGGGGAGCGGCTCACCTGGCCGGTCGCCGGTTACGCCCACCTGCTGGTGGACAACCGGGGTCAGGCCGGCCTGTACAGCCGCGGCGACACCCCGGACCCGCACGACGCGCCCGGCGGGCCCGGCCCCGCCACGCGGGGGATCCTGTCGCCGGACGACTACCACTACCGCCGCCTGATCACCGACGCGGCACGCGCGATCGACGCCCTCCGCGTCCTGCCCGGGGTGGACCCGGCCCGGGTCGCCGCGGTGGGCAACAGCCAGGGTGGTGGCCTCGCACTCGCGGCTGCGGGCCTCGTGGACGGCCTCGCCGCGCTCCTGGTCACCGCCCCGTTCCTGTGCGACATCCAGCGCGCCATCGAACTGACCGAGGCGTCCCCGTACGGCGAGATCGCCAGCTACCTGGCGGTGCACCGCGAGGCCGAGGAACCGGTCCGGCACACGCTGTCGTACGTCGACGGCGTCACCTTCGCCCGGCGGGCCACCGCCCCGGCGCACTTCGGGATCGGCCTGCGGGACGAGGTCTGCCCACCCAGCACCGGCTTCGCCGCCTACAACCAGTACGCCGCAGCCGGGTCGACCGCGCCGCTACGGGAGATGCACACGTACCCGTTCAACGGCCACGAGGGCGGGGAGGCCGTCCACGTCCGGCGGCAGCTGCGCTGGCTCGACACGGTGATCCGTACCGCCGGGACGGCGGCCGGCTGACGGCTCACCGGATGCGCCCAGCGCAGCGCCCGGACCCGGCCGGCGTCCCGGAGCCGGCGTCGTGACGCCCGCGCGGGCACCGTCCGGAGCGACTGTCGTCCGCCCCTAGACTGCGCCGATGGATGCTGAATTCGCGGCCAACGCCGCGGCCAACGCCGCGATCTTCGGAGTCTTCGGGATGGCCTGGTTCGGCTGGGCGCAGGAGGCGCCGCCCAAGGCGTGGCGTCCGTGGCTCGGCGTCGGCTCGGTGTCGTCCCTGGCCGCAGCGATCGCCGGCGGCGTCGTCACGGTGCGCACCTGGGACGAGGGCAGCTCCGTGGACGACAGGACGGGGCCGGTCTTCGGGGTGATCGTCCTGATCGAGGTGGTCCTCTGCGCCGCCGGCGCGATCTGGCTCCGGCGGACCGGCCGCGCGTCCCTGGTTCCGGCCTGGATCGCCCTGATCGTCGGCCTGCACTTCTTCCCCCTGGCGCCACTGCTGGGGTATCCGGCCCTCGCGATCTGGGCCGCGCTCGTCACCCTGGTCGCGGTCGTCAGCGTTGCCGTCGCCCGACGGTACGACCTCACCCCCAGCGCCGTCGTCGGTGCCGGCACCGGCGTGACCCTCCTGATCGGAGCGGCGACCGCACTGGTGCACGCCGGAGCCTGAGTGGGTCCGAGTGCTCACTGGACCGGGACGAAGGTGGCGGCCAGCACCCGCCAGTTGCCGTCGTCACGCACCCACAGCCTGGTGTAACGCAACCGTGCGGACACGACGGCCCCGCCCTGAACCGCATCCACCGCAGCGACCGTGCGGGTCACCCCGGTCTCACCGTCGTCCTGGACGTCGAGCGACTCCTCCACCAGACCGGTGATCCGCAGGGCCCCCGAGCGGTAGCTCTCCAGATCGTCCTCCTTGGTGAAGACCATGCCGTCCGGTCCGGCACCCACGACCCGGGGGTGCAGAAGCGCGTCGAGGGAATCGACATCGGCGGCCCGCTGAGCGGCTTGGAGCCGCCGTTCCGCAGCACGGAGATCCATCCACCGATCCTCTCCGGCGCCCCGCACCGCGACAAGCGGGTTAGCTCGCGGCAGAACGGCGACGCTGCGGCCCCCACCCCTGCTCGCTGACATCTACCATCCCTGATCATGATCTCGACCGTGTGGCGGATTCTCACCCGCCAGATCGACCCCAACCCGGCGCAGGACGACGCCGTGCTGCGCGAGGCGTGCACGCAGGCGCGGTACGGCTCCGACATCGGACCGGCCCGGAAGGCTCTGATCGCCACCCGGAACGACTACGACCGCCGGGCCCGGTACGTCCGTGTGCTCGCCGAATCGACAGCTCGTGGGCTGGGTTCGCGGATCGACCGTACGACCGGCCGGGTCGACACCACGGACGCGTGGACCGACCGCTGGGCGTCGCGCGCGCCCGCCGATCCGGACGCCCAGCTCGTCCGGGCCCGTTCCCTGATGGCGCGGGCGTGGGAGGTGCGCGGCGGCGACTGGGCCTCCAACGTACGCCGGGAGCAGTGGGTCGAGTTCAGCCGTCTGCTGGACCTGGCCCGGCAGGTGAACGATGTCGCGATGCGGCTCGCACCGGACGACCCGACGCCGTGGGCGCACCGCCTCGACCTCATGATCGACACGAGTGCGCCACTGGAGGACGTCGAGGAGACGTGGCGTGAGCTGACCAAGCGGGATCCGTGGCACCATCTGGGCCACGTGCTCCGGCTGACCTACCACTGCCGGAAGTGGAGCGGCTCGCACGAGGCGATGTTCGGCTTCGCCCGCTCGGTCGCCGCCACGGCGCCGACCGGCTCACCACTGCTCGTGCTGCCGGTTCGGGCCGCCGCGGAGTGGGCGCTGTGGGAGCAGGATCGCGAACCCCACGGCGGTACCGCCGACGAGATCGGCGAGCGGTGGCGACAGGATCCGGTCATGCAGGCGGATCTCGACAACGCCCTCTCCCGGTGGTTCCACCAGCCGGCGACCCGGCACGCCGCCTGGCTCGACGACGCGAACTTCCTGGCGTACGGGCTGGTGCGCACCGGTCGCGACGCGGAGGCCGCGCCGGTGTTCGCATCGATCGGCCGGTACGCGACCGGCGTTCCGTGGGCCTGGTGGGGTGACGAGCGGCACGACGCCGTCTTCCTCCGGGCCCGTCGCCGCGCCCGCCGCGCTGCCTGACCACGGGCGGCGCCGTCGCGCCCGCAGTCGACTCCCCCCGGAGGAGCCGTCCCATACCACTCACTTACGGGACCGCGCTCGGGCACACGCCCAGCGTCGCGGAACGCGATGCTGAGGTCCGGCCACCGATCGGGGAAGAGGGCCACCATGGCGTATCTGCTGTACAAGGTGGACGCGGCGAGGCCCGGGACGTCTGGACGGTGGGCTTCCGGCGCCTCGGCGAGTCGTACGCCGGGCATTTCGACGGCCGGACCTGGACGGCGCACGCGCCGCGGCTACCGCCCGGCGGCCAGCACCGAACGGGTCAACGCGGTGAGCCCGGCATCCCAGCGCTCGTCGGGCCAGTCACGGAGATGCTCCACGAGATCGCTGCGCACCGCGGCCAGCAGGGCGTGGGCGAGGAACTCCGCCGACTCGGGGCCCCGGGCCTCGGACACGACGGCGGTCAGCGTCGCGTGCCACTCCTCGTACGACTCGTTGCGATAGGGGCTTCCGCTGCCCGCGTTCTCCAGGGCCAGCGTGAGAACCCGGTTGGCCCGCTTGAACCGGACCAGTTCCCGCAGCAGGTGCAGGGCGCGGTCCGTCGGCGAGTCGCCGGGCGGGCTCGCCGTGAGTGACGCCTGGAGCTGTTCGCCGCGTGCGGCGTAGAGGGCGCGGACGAGGCCCAGCCGGTCACCGAAGTGGCGGAACAGCGTGCCCTTGCCCACACCGGCGGCGGCGGCGACGTCGTCCATGGAGATCCGGTCGGGGTCGGTCGCCGCCTCGAACAGCCGATCGGCCGCGGCGAGCACCGCCTCCCGATTCCGCGCCGCGTCAGCCCGCACTCCTGCCCCCTCTCGCAAACGGACCACCAGTCCGCTATGGTGAAGCGGACCGGCTGTCCGCTTATCGTAGATCACCGCGGGCGGCCCGCCGACCGGAAGGAACAGCAGTGCCGAGTACCGCCACCGATGTGTTCCACCAGGCCCTCGATCGTCTGCTCGCCAAGGACATGCCGGGCTTCATCGCCCTGTTCGCCGACGACGCCGTCATGGAGTTCCCGTTCGCGCCGGCCGGGCGGCCCAGCCGGGTGGCCGGCCGCGCCGAACTGCACGACTACCTCATCGACTACCCGCGGACCCTGGACATCCGCGAGATCGCCGACGTCACCGTGCGCCAGACCGCCGACCCGGAGGTGATCGTCGCCGAGTTCACCGCCACCGGCGTCGTCGTCGCCACCGGCGAGCCGTACCGCCTGCGCTACATCGCCGTCCTCACCATCAGGGCCGGGCGCATCGTGCGCTACCGCGACTACTGGAACCCGCTGGCCGTGCGGGAACTGTTCGGCGAGGGGGTGCGGGCATGATCCTCGTCGTCGGAGGCACGGGAACGACGGGCCGGCTCGTCGCCGCGAGACTCGCCGCCGCCGGCCGCCGGGCCCGCGTCGCCAGCCGCCGGGCGTCCGCCGAGGGCGTCCGCTTCGATTGGTACGACCGCAGCACGCACGACACGGCGCTGGACGGTGTGACAGGGCTCTACCTGATCGCGCCCCTCGGCGACGCCGACCCGGCGCCGACCATGCTGCCGTTCCTGGACCTGGCCCGGCGCGCCCGGGTACGGCGGGCCGTCCTGCTCAGCTCGTCGGCGATCGAGGCCGGCACCCCGGGACTGGGCGAGGTGCAGGCCCAGCTCGGCGAGATGATCCCCGAGTGGGCGGTGCTGCGACCGTCCTGGTTCATGGAGAACTTCGTCGGCGACCATCCGCACGCCGCGAGCGCCCGGGAGCGTGGCGAGATCGTCAGCGCCACCGGCGACGCCCGCGTGGGCTTCGTCGATCCGGCCGACATCGCCGAGGTGGCGGTGCGTGCCCTCACCGACCCGGCGCCCCACGACACCGAGCACGTCATCACCGGCCCCGAGCGGCTGAGCTACGCCGACGTCGCCGCCACGCTCACCGACCTCCTCGGCCACCCGGTCCGGCACCGCGCGGTCGACGAGGACGCGCTCACCGCGTACCACGAGGCTCACGGCCTCGCGCCCGACTACGCCCGCTTCCTCGCGGCCCTGGACACGGCCGTCGCCGCGGGCTCGGAGGACCGGGTCACGACGACCGTCGCGGACGTGACCGGCCGGCCGCCCCGGACGTTCCGGGACTTCTGCCGCGACCGGCCGGCCGGAATCCCGCGGACCGCGGACGCCGCGCCGGCCTGAGATCGACGCGCGGCCGGAGATGACCGAGGCGCACCTGGCCATGCCCGGCACCCAGCTCGGCGACCCGGTCAAGGCCGCGGCCGCCGTCATCGAGGTGGCAGTGGGCGGCACGGCCCTGCTGCACCAGGTGCTCGGCTCCGACTCCTACGACCTGGCCAGGGCCCGCGTGGCGACGTTGCTCGCCGACATCGAGGCCGGCCGCGAACTCGCGCTCACCACTGCCGTCGACGACGCCTGACCGCTTCGCCGACCGGTCGCGCGCTGCCCGCGCAGCCGGACAGCTCGGCGTCGATCCGGTGTTGTCAGAGCCCGTGGCTATCCTTTCGCGGTGTCGTACGCCGATCTCACGTCCGCGCAGTGGAACGACCTCTCCGACAGCGCCGCCGGCCGCCTGGCCCGGGACATCGCCGGCCGGCACGAGCTGACAGTGGCCGGTGTGCAGGACAGGGCGTACGCGGGCCGGTCGCACCGTAGGGCGCTGTTCGACCGCGGCGGGATGCGGTTCGCGCTCGTCCCCGGCGGCCGCCCGGCGCTCGGCTACGACGCGGCCCGGTTCAGTCCCGCCGCGCACCAGGCCGCCGACTACGCCGACAGCGCCGCCGAGTTCGGCCTCCCGTCGCTGACCGAGTTCGTCGACTCGATGACGTCGCCCGTCCGTGACGTCGACATGCCGGCGATGCTGGTCGCGGTGGACGCCTTCGACCCGTGCGAGGTTCCGCTGGCGCCGGACGACCCTCGCGTGCGGGAGCTGGTCGCGTCGGCCGGGGGCCGGTTCGGCGGGGTGCGCACCTTCCGGTCGGGTGACGGGCTGACCGTGGAGTTCGACCGGACGACCGGGCAGGTGGTGCGCGCCCGGGCGATCCGCGAGGTGTCGTACGACGACGCGATGGCCGGGCTGGCCGATCTCGGCCTGCGCACGACCACTCCGGACGAGTGGGAGTGGGCGTGCGGTGCCGGCGCGGCGACGCTGTTCCGCTGGGGCGACGACTGCCCCGGCGACGGCTACCCGTACGACCACAGGACCGGCCCGCACCGGCAGGACAACCTCTGGGGTCTGGCGATCGGGCAGGATCCCTACCGGCATGAGGCGACGACCGAGCGCACCGTCGTGTGCGGTGGTGACGGCGGCGGTGCCACCTGCGGCGGCAGCGGCTTCTTCCTGGGCTGGCTCACCCTCGCGACCGCGTACCGCGACGAGGATTTCGGCCGGTGGGCCGCCTCCGACGACGGGTACGCCGACGAGATCCTGACCCGGCCCGTCATCGAGCTGGGCTGAGGCCCGGATGGACGCCAGGATCCGTTAACCCTCCGGCACGGCGGGCGATGACTGATCGTCCGCTGCTGTTCCTCGACGTCGACGGGACGCTCCTGCCCTTCGGCGGCTCCGCCGGGCCGCCGGAGGACGGGGTCAACCCGCTGCTGGCTTGTCTGGACGCCGGGCACGGCCGCCGGCTCGCCGCGTTGCCGTGCGACCTCGTGTGGGCCACGACCTGGATGCACGACGCCAACGAGGTGCTCGCGCCGCGGCTCGGCCTGCCTCCGCTGCCGGTCGTCGACTGGCCGGATGACGAGGACGACGGCGGTCGGCTGCACTGGAAGACGCGGCGGCTCGTCGAGTGGGCCGCCGGACGCCGGTTCGTCTGGCTGGACGACGAGATCACCGACGCCGACCGGAGGTGGGTGGCAGGGAACCACGGCGCACCGGCGCTCCTGCACCGCGTCGATGCACGCCGCGGCCTCACCGACGCGGACCACCGACTCGTCGCGCGATGGCTGAGGGGATAGGGCCTGGGGTCAGCGTCCGCGCGCCCTAAGCGACCCGGTCTCGTGGCAACGCCCGGGTGGGCAGCACCAGAACCTTCCCGTCCTCCTTCTCGACGAGGCCGATCTCGACATCGGGCAGATCCGACACGGACACGGTCTCCTCGGCCGCGATCTGACGCAGGCGGCCCGGCCATTCGAGCAGGTTGTTCACCTCGCCCTGGGTCAACAGGCGATCGGTGAAGCTCTTGGTGGGTGCCCGCAGCCGCAGGTCCGCGAGGGCACCGAGGAGCGCGTGCAGTTCGTCCTGGAGTTCGTCCACGCTCCGCTGCTCGTCCTGCAACATCGCGGTGAAGCGGCGGAAACTGAGCTCGGGCGACTTCTGGGCGTGCTCGACGGCTTGCAGCACCGCGATCCGTCGCTTCGTCGCGATGGCCAGTGAAGCCAGCCGGAGCTCGACGCGGAAGGCGCCGTCGGGCTTGTCGATCCCGGGGAAGGCCTTGATGAGGTCGGCGACCTCCACCCCGTCGGAGGAGAACGCCGCGACCTTCGCCCGCCATGCGCCCGCCCTGCGTCGGGCTGCGGCGATGGCGGTGTCGACGGTGTGGACGGCCGCGTCGAGGCCGAGGGAATGTCCTGCCTCACCCTTGTCGAGGAGGAGGGCCGTCGCCCGTTCGACGGCTGCCGTCGCGCCGTGGAGGCGGTCGCGTTCCGCGTCGAGGTTCTCGGCGGTCAGCTCCTCGAGAAGCTCGGTGACCCTCTCCATGGCCTTACGACGCTGCTCTTCGGCGTAGACGCTCGCGGCAGTCGCCACGGCGAGCAGGATGAACGATGCCGCGGCGGTGACGATACCGGCGGTGGTCGCCGCCTTCGCGGTGCCGCTCACCGCTCCCGTGACGCCTGGCCGGGACGCGTCGGCCGCCACCGGCACGAAGGTGGCCTTCTGCACGATGCCCGTCTTGCCGAGGATGTCGCCGTGGATGCCACCCGCGACGGCCTTGGACGGCATGGACCGGACGAGACCGTCACCGAGCTGCGAGGCCACCGACCTCGGCACCACCATGCGGTACAGCGTCTCCGTCGACCCTGCGGCGGCCGTCGCCGCGGACCCGGCGTTCGGCGTCTTCAGCAGTCGTCGGAGCTCCATCGCGAGCGGCGACGCGGCGTCGAGGAGCCGTCCGCCTCGGATGTCCGTCGCCGGCGGAAGCGGGTACGCCTCCACCGTGACGAGCGGCGTGTCGAGGAACGCGGCGAGCGCCTGCCGCAGCCCGGCGAGCCGTTCCGGTGACATGCCCTTGTGGTCCACGGGAAGCTCCGCCGCCCGCGAGATCTTCCCGGGCTCCGTCGCCAGGGTCCACACCGGCACCTGCTGATGGTCCGTCACGCCGTTCCGCCGTTCCTAGTCGTGGCGAGCGCCATGAGACTAGCCAGTGCGTCGCTGATCGGCAGACCCGTGTCTGCCACCGGACACCGCCTGTCATGCTCGAAACGATGACCACCGAGCGCCCTCGCGGCTCCCGCCTTCCGCGCGTCCTGCTGATCGTCGGCGTCCTCGGGGCGCTCGCCGCCGTCGCGGCGGTCGTGGTGCCGCTGGTGCGGCCGCCCGGCCCACGACCGGACTTCCAGCTCCCGGTGGCGTGCGGCGAGACGTGGCGGCTGTCCACCTATCCGGGGCACGACGACTACGACGTCGACTTCTTCCCGACCTCGGGGGAGGCGTGGGGGAGGCCGGTGCTCGCCTCCGCCGACGGCACCGTCACCGTCGCGGGGATCAACGGCTCGCTGGGTGGCCGTACCCCACAGGATCCGGACGGGCCGCGCGGGCGCGGCGGCGGCTACTGGGTCAAGATCGACCACGGGGGGAAGTGGGAGACGCAGTACCTGCACCTGCTCGAACCGCCGTCCGTGCAGGCCGGTCAGCGGGTGGCCCGGGGCGACCAGCTCGGACGGGTCGGCAGCACCGGGAACTCCGGGGCTCCGCACCTGCACTACGAGCAGCGCCGGGGCTGGGAGAAGGTGGAGACCCACTTCGACGGCGTGCCGTCCGGGATCACGTCCGACGACCGCGAGTACTCGGTGCGGCTGACGAGCGCGAACTGCGCGCCGCCGCGCCAGTGACCGGGGCGGTCAGCGTCCGTCGGTGGTGGTCCGGGCGCGGCGGGCCTTCCCGATCAGGCCGAGGTGGGTGTGCTCGAACCCCTCGCCCGTCTTGAGGCCGTATCCCAGGGCGCGGTCGACGGCGATGTGGAACGCCCATGCGACGGCCAGGACGCCGAGCCAGTCGATCCGGTCGCCGGACGCGGCCGCCGCCACGGCCACCGCGCCGAGCGCCGCCGGCAGCGTGTACGAGTGCGCCAGGTTGTAGCAGACGGCACCGGCGCGCGGCCCGCGCAGGTAGCCGAGCATGGACAGGTCGAAGACGAGGAAGAGGGCGAGCAGCGACCACCACGGGTACCCGGCCGCGACGGTCACGACGACGGCGAGGACGGCGACGACGGCGGCCTCGACGCGCTGCGTCGTGACGGGGTTGAGCTGCGGCATCTCCCACCTCGATGTCGGTGCCGGGGACCGGCGCGGAGGCGGCCGGCTCGCGCCGTCGGCCTGCCCGGACAGCGTACGCAGGCGACTGCCGGCCGGTGCGTCGAGGTCACTGACGTACCACGGTGACGCCACGGTCGGTTACCATCCCGAGTCATGGCGAGATACGTCGCTCTGCTGCGCGCGGTGAACATCGGTGGCGCCAGTTCCATGGCGATGGCGGAGCTGAAGGAGGTCTTCGTCTCCTGCGGCTTCGACCAGGTGGCGACCTACATCCAGAGCGGCAACGTGGTGTTCGGCTGCCCGGAGACCGACGAGGCCGCGATCCTGGCCGAGATCGGCCGGGGCATCACGCGGCGGTGGGGCCGGGACGTGCCGGTGCTCCTGCGCAGCCTGGCCGAGCTGGACGCGATGATCGCCGCGAACCCGTACGTCGACGGGCAGACCGATCTGACGAAGCTGCTGGTGACGATGCTCAGCAGCGACCCCGGCGCGGACAAGCAGGCGGCGCTCGCGTCCCCGCCCGGCGAGACCGGGACGCTGACGCTCGTCGGCCGGGACGTGTTCGTGCACGTGCCCGACGGGTACGGGCGCAGCAAGCTCGGCAACGCCTTCGTGGAGAAGAAGACGGGTATGGTCGGCACGACCCGCAACTGGCGCTCGGTGCTGAAGTTGCGTGAGATGGCGGCGGCCTGACCCGGCGCCGGACGAGACGGTCGTCGTCGAGGTGACGGTGCAGTTCCGGGTGCTGGGTCCGCCGGAGGTCGTCCGTAACGGCCGCGTGGTGCCCCTCGGCGGCCCGAAGCAGCAGGCACTGCTGGCCCTGTTCCTGCTGCGCCCGAACCGGTTCGTCGCCGCCGACTGGCTGGTCGACGCGCTCTGGGACGGACGACCGCCGGCCAGCGCCCAGACGACGCTGCGCACGTACGTCGCCGGACTGCGCCGGGCCGTGGAACCGCAACGGTCCCACCGCGAGCCGGCGCGCGTCCTGCGCAGCCACCCCCGGGGGTACGAGCTGCGGGTGGACGCCGACGCGGTGGACGCGGCCCGGTTCGGGGCCCTGGTCGACCGGGCGGCGGACGCGCTCGCGGGCGGGCGGCCGGAGTCCGCCGAGCGGACGTACACCGAGGCGCTGGCGTTGTGGCGCGGTGAGCCGCTGGCGGGCGTGGCCGACCTGGGCGCGGTGCGCCCGGAGGCGGCCCGGCTGGCCGAGCTGCGGGTCAGCGCCGAGGAGGGGCGGCTGACAGCGGCCGTCGCCGCGGGACGGCACGCGACCCTGCTGCCGGAGCTGCGCCGGTTCGTGTCGGCGCATCCGCTGCGCGAGGGCGCCCGGGCGCAGTTGATGCTGACGCTGTACCGGTCGGGGCGGCAGACCGAGGCGCTCGCCGTCTTCGACGAGGGCCGCCGGATCCTGGCCGGCGAGTACGGGATCGACCCGGGGGAGCAGATCCGGGCGGCGCACCGGCTGATCCTGGAGCAGGCCGTACCGCAGGACCGGAGCGGCCCGGCGGCGGCCGGACGCCCGGCCTCGCCGGAGCGCGACGGCGGCCCGCTCGTGGGGCGGGACGCGGAGCTGGACCGCCTGCGGGAGGCGCTGGACGCGGCGAGCGGGCAGGGCGGGCGGGTGCTGACGCTGGTGGGGGAGGCCGGCATCGGCAAGACCAGCCTCGCCGCGGCGCTCGGCGCCCGCGCCGCCGCGAACGGCGTCCCGGTGGTCTGGGGTCGCTGTCCGGACGTCGGGCAGGCGCCGCCGTTCTGGCTGTGGAGTCAGGTGGTACGCGCGCTGCTGGCGCTGCCGCACACCCGCGCCGCCGGTTCGGCGAGCCGGCTGGACGGGTTCGCCGCGGGCGCGCCGAGCGGACCGGGCGACGGTCGCGGACTGGACCCCACGGCACGGTTCCAGGTGTACGAGGCGGTGGCGGACCTGGTGCACGCGGCGGCCCGGGAGCGCGGGCTGCTCGTCGTCCTCGACGACCTGCACGCCGCCGACCCGGATTCGCTGCTGTTGCTGCGGTTCCTCGCCACCGCCCTGCCCGTGTCCCGGGCGCTGGTGGTCGCCACGCTGCGGCCGTACGACGACGATCCGGCCCTGGTGGCGACGGTGGCCGAGCTGGCGCGCGGGCGCGGCTTCGGTCAGGTCCGGCTCGCCGGGCTGGACGCCGCGGCGGTCGCCGACCTGGTCCGGGACCGCACCGGCGTGGCGCCGCCGGAGCCGCAGGTGACCCGGCTCGTGACCCGGACCGGCGGGAACCCGTTCTTCCTCACCGAGCTGCTGCGGTCCCGGGCCGACGCGGGTGCCGACGCGGAGCTGCCGCCGAGCATCCGCGACACGGTACGGCTGCGGCTGGCCGGGCTGCCCGCTGCCACCCGGCGCTGCCTCGACCTGCTCAGCGTCGCCGGACACGACCTGGACCTGGCGGTGCTGGCGGTGGCGCTGGACGGCACGGCCGAGGCGGTCGCCGAGGACCTCGCACCGGCCTACCCGGCCGCGCTGGTGGTCGAGACCGGGCCGGGCGCGCTCGCGTTCCGCCATCCGCTGATCGCCGAGGTCACCTACGCCGAGCTGGTCCCGCCGCGCCGGGCCGCGCTGCACGCCCGGCTGGCCGCCGCGTACGCGCGGACCGCGGGCACCGCACCGGCGGAACTGGCCCACCACTACGGCGAGGCGATCGGGCTGGGCCACGGCGAGGACCACCTGCGGTGGTCGCTGCGCGCCGCCGACGACGCCACCCGCCGGGTCGCCTACGAGGACGCCCTGGGCCACCTGGAACGTGCCGCGCTCCGGCTCGCCCCCGCCGCACGGGCGTCGCCGGACGCGGCGCACACCGAGCTGACCGTCCAGTTGCACCGCGCGTCCCTGCTCCAGATGACAGTGGGCGTCGGCAGCGACGCGGTCGACCGGGTCTGCGCCCGGGCCCGCGAGCTGCTGACGCTCGTCGGGCCGGACGCGGACATCCGCCACGCGCTCTGGGCGCTCGGTGAGCTGGCCGCCAACCGGGCCGAGTTCGCGATCTGCGCCGACCTCGCCGGGCGGCTCGTGCGGGCGCCCGACGACGGCAGCGGGCTGATCGCCGTCGCCGGGGAGTACCTGCTGGGCGCGGTCGGCTACTTCACCGGCCGGCAGGCCGACGGCGAGCGGCGGCTCACCGCCGGGATCGAGCGGCTGCGTACCGTCGACCGGACGCTGCTGCGCCGCGAGGTGGGCCGGCGCCCGGTGCTGGCCTGCCACAACTTCCGGGCGCTCGTACGCTCGATGCGCGGCGACCCGGCCGGCGCGTGGGCGGACATCGCCGCCGCGGAGGCCCTCGCCGAGGAACTCGACGACCCGTACGGCCGCGCCAACGCGGCGCTCTACGCGGCCTGGCTGGCGATGCAGGAACACGACGTGGCAGCGGCCGACGCGGCGGGCCGGCGGTGCCGGGACATCGGGCGGGACACCGGTCTGCCGCACATGACCGCTACCGGGGCGTACTTCCTGGAGTGGGCCGCGGCGCGCGGCGGCGACCACGGCCGGCTCGACGCGATGCGCGCCGCCGCCGACGAGTTCTACCGGCCCGGGCTGCGGTCCACCCGGACCATCACGCTGTGCGCGATGGCCGAGGCGTACCTGACCGCCGGTCGTCCGGAGACCGCGGCGACGCTGGCCCGGGAGGCGCTGGCGGTGGCGGACCGGGTCGGCGAGCGCGTCTTCGTCGCGGAGCTGCACCGGATCCGCGGCGCGGCCCGGCGCGACCGCGCGGAGTGGGACCTCGGCGCGCGGATCGCCGCCGACCAGGGCGCCGGGCTGCTGCTGCCCCGGTTCGCCGCGTTCTGACCGGCGTGGAGGCCCGCCTCCACGCCGTCTCCACATCCCTTCCACACCGGACTGGTGCCCTGACCGGTGCCGGGCGGCGGTGAGCCGTCCGGGACCACGTTCCGAAGGGGCACCAGGATGGAATCAGTTCAGCCGCCGGCTCACCAGGAGGTCCAGGAGGTCGAGGTCGCCGTCATCGGCTGCGGGCCGGTGGGCGCGCTCACCGCCAACCTGCTCGGCGCCCGCGGCGTCACCACGCTGGTCGTGGAGCGCAGCGCCGCGCCGCACGGCCAGCCGCGGGCCTTCTCCTGCGACGACGAGGCGTTGCGCATCTACCAGCAGGCGGGCCTGCTCGACGAGATACGCGACGAGACGATCGCGCCGCCGCTCGTCGAGTACGGCAACGGCGCGGGCCGGGTGTTCGCCCGGATGAGGCTGTCCGAGACGGACTTCGGGTACGGGCATGCGCCGCTGCGCTTCTTCGACCAGCCGCGACTGGAACACACGCTGCGCGCCGGGCTGGACCGCTTCCCGCACGTCCGGCTCGCACTCGGTACCGAACTGGTCGGCCTGACCCAGGACGAGGACGGCGTGACGGTGCTGCTGTCCGACGTGGTCACCGGGCAGCGGCGGGCGGTCCGCGCCCGGTACGTGCTCGGCTGCGACGGCGCCCGCAGCGCCACCCGCGCCGCCGTCCGGATCCCGCTGTCCGGAGCGAGCTACGCCGAGCCGTGGCTGGCCGTCTCCGGCGACGTGCCGCCCGACGCGGTACGCGTGCCGGACACCACGTTCGTCTGCGACTGGCGGCGCCCGGCCTTCGTGTCCCCCGGCGCGGCCGGCAGCTACCGGATGGAGTTCATGCTGCGCCCGGGCGAGACCGAGGACGAGATGCGGCGGCCGGAGACCATCGCCGCGCTCGTCTCGCCGTACGTCGACCCGGACCGGTTCGCCGTCACCCGCGCGGTGGTCTACACCTTCCACCACCTCGTCGCGCAGCGATGGCGGGAGGGACGGGTGTTCCTGCTCGGCGACGCCGCCCACCAGATGCCCCCGTTCATGGGCCAGGGCCTGTGCAGCGGCCTGCGCGACGCGGCGAACCTGTCGTGGAAGCTGTCGCTGGTGCTGTCCGGCGCCGCCGGCGCCGCCGTGCTCGACACGTACGAGACCGAGCGCCGTCCGCACACCGTGGAGATGGCGCAGACGAGCGTCCGGCTGGGACGCGTCTTCCTGGCCCGCAACCGGGTCACCGCCGGGGTGCGCGACGCCGCGCTGCGGGCGGTCCAGACGATCCCCCGGGTACGGCGGTTCGTGGAACGGTTCGAGTTCAAGCCGGTGCCCGCGTACCGGCGGGGCCTGATGGCCGGCGGACGGCGCGACGGCGTGGTCGGGACGATGTTCCCCCAGCCGCCGGTCCTCGTTCCGGGCGCGCCCGGGGAGCGCCTGCTCGACGAGGTGCTCGGCGACGGTTTCGCCGTGCTCGGCCGCGCCGGCGTGGCCGACCCGCTCGGCGCGTGGCGACCGGGGCTGCCGGCGCGGTTCGTCGCGGTCCACCCGTCCGGCACGCCGCTCGCCGACCTGCCGGCTCCGCCCGCCGGCCCACCGGCGACCGGCCGGCCCGACCTGGTCGACGTGGTGGACGCCGACGGGGTGCTCGGCGGGTGGCTGCGGCGGCACGGCGCCGACCTGGTGGTGCTGCGGCCGGACCGTTTCGTGTTCGCCCTGGTCACGGCCGGCGGCGTCGAGCAGGCCGTACGGGACCTGTCGGCCGCCCTCGGCGTACCGCCGGACGGAGACCGGACCAGGGCGGACACCTCGGGACTCGCGGCGGCCCCGGCAGGGCCCCCACCGTCGTGACCGCCTCGCCGGCCGGCGGTGCCGAGCCGGCTCGGCGTCCACCGCCGCGCGCAATCGTCTTCCCGACTCGACCGCCCGATGTGGCCGGACGGGCAGGGGGTTGTCTTGCGCGCGGGCAGAAAGATCCGGCACGCCGTAGCGCCGCCCTGGACCGCCGACCCTGTAGCCGGGCGTCCCCGGGGGACGAGACTCGTACCGGACCGGCGGTGCCCCGTGTGCGGCACCCGGCCCGGGCCGGCCGTCTCCCGGTCGACCCGATCGAGACCTCCCCCTCTCCTACGACGATCGTGCGTCGCCGTCCGGCCTCACGCCGGACGGTCGTGCGCGCGGAAAGGTGGCAGTGATGCGTTCACGAAGATCAGGCCGGTGGGCCGCCGCGACGGCGGCCGCTCTGGCGGTGGTCCTGCTCGGGCCCGGGGCGACGGTGCCCGGCGCCGCGGCACCGGTCCGGGTCGCCGGCCCGCCGGGAGCGGGCCTCGCCGCCGGCTGCGAGACGTTCGGGTTCACGGCCATGCCGGCGGTCGCCGGTGTCGCCGGGCCCCGTGACGTCGAGGCGGTCGACACCAACCAGAACGGCTTCGACGACCTGCTCGTCGCCTCGGCGAGCGGTGACGGCGACGTGCACCAGCTCATCGCCGTCGGCGACGGGACGTTCCGCACGTCGACGACGCCCGGCGGCCGGCCCGAGGTCTATCCCGTTTCGGGCACGCCGCGCCGCATCACTGTCGGCTACTTCAACCGGGACGCCGAACCGGACTTCGCCGCCGCCACCACCGACGGGGTGAGCATGTGGTACGGCAACGCCGGTACCGACCCGACGTTCGGGCCGGGCGGGCTCCTGCTGGACGGTCGTAGCGTGGCGGACGTCGCGGTGGCCGACTTCGACCGCGATCTGCGGCCCGATCTCGCCGCCGTCGACCCCCGGATCCAGTCCGATCCGGACGACGACCGGGTGCTGGTGTTCCGCAACCTCAACGGCACCTTCGACCAGCGGTTCCTCCTCGGCGACCAGCCGTCGTACGTCCGGCCCGACTTCCTCGCCGCCGGCGACCTGACCGGTAACGGCGTGCCCGACGTGCTGCTCAGCAGCTACGGGCAGGGCACGGTCTCGGTGATCCGTGACGGTATGAACAGCCCCGCGCCCCGGCTCGAAGGGCTGGGCGAGGCGTTGCAGCCGGCGATCGCCGACTTCGACCTCGACGGCCGGCTCGACGCGGCCGTGGCGATCCTCGGCGAGGACCGGATCCGGTTGTGGAGCGACTTCCGCGACCCGCCGTCCGGCGGCTTCCCGCCGGCGCCCCGGGAACTGCCGTCGCTGGACCTGGGGCCGCTGACCCCGGGACGCGAGGGCCCGCACGACGTGGACGTCGCCGACGTCAACCGGGACGGCCGTCCGGACCTGGTGGTGGTCGGCTACGCCAGCCGGGCGGTCTACGTCTTCCCCGGCAACGGTGACGGCACGTTCGGCACCCCGGCCGTTCTGGCGGCGGGCAGCCGGCCGGTGCAGGCGGCAGTGGGCCGGTTCGACAACAACCAGTCCCTCGACGTGGCCGTCCTGGACGAGGTCGACAACACCCTGCGCGTCTACCTGAACACCTGCACCGCACCCGGGCCGAACCTGACGGTGCACGGGGTGGAGGCCACCCAGGTCATCCAGGACCTGGGCAACTCCGTCGACCTGGTCGCCGACCGCCGCACCGTCGTGCGGGCGTACGTCGGCACCGACGCGGCGACGCCCGCGGTGACGGCCGCCCTGCACGGGTTCCGGGCCGACGGTACGTCGCTGGGCCCGCCGCTCGCCCCGGCGAACCCGGGCCGCCTGCTGGTGCCCGACCGGACGGTGCGACGCGGACAGCTGAGCGGGGGGTTCCTGTTCGAGCTGCCCACCACGTGGACGAGCGAGGGAGAGGTCAGGCTGCGGGTCGAGATCAACCCGGACCGCCGCGTCACCGAACCCGACTACCTGGACAACGTGGCCGAGCGCACGGTGCGCTTCCAGGCGTCCGAACCGGTACGCGTCAAGCTGATCCGGCTCGGTTACCAGCGCGACGGGCAGACCGTGCTGCCTCCCGAGTCCGACCTGGACCGGGCCGAGTCGCTGCTGCGGCGGACGCTGCCGACGAGCCGGCTGGAGGTCACCCGCGCCGACTACCGCACCGACGAGGCGTTCCCATGGATCGGCGACGACAGTTACTACCGCGACGCCTCGGACACGCTCTCGGTGCTGAACAACTATCTGACCGCGACGGCGGGGACGCGGGAACCCGGCGTCTACCACCTGGTCATGGTGAACCGGAGACAGATGGGCGGCCGGGCCGACGCCATCCCCGGATGGGTGGCGGTCGGCGGGTCGCACGATCCCACGATCATCCTGCACGAACTGGGGCACCTGCTCGGCGCGCAGCACGTCGAGTGTACTGACGACCCCGACGACGAGACCGGGCGGCGAACCTACCCGTACCCGCGCGGCACCATCGGCGGGCCGGACCCGGCGAATCCCCACTTCGCCGGCTACGACATCGGCGACTACTCGGTCGGGGCTCCGCGCCGGGTCGTCTGGGCGCCGGACACCAGCCCGCCGGTCGCCGACATGATGAGCTACTGCCGGAACAAGTGGATCTCCGACGACCTGTGGCGGCTGTGGCGCGACCGCGTCCAGAACCCGCCCGTCCAGCAGGGCGCGACGGGTGACCTGCTGGCACTGTCCGGCGCCGTCGGCGACGGTGACGGCACCCTCACCGGGCAGCGTCTGACCCGCACCACCGAGCGCCCGGCCACCACGCCCGGCCCGTACGCGCTGCGGCAGCTCGACGCCGCCGGGGCGACGCTCGCCGAGCACCCGTTCACCCCGGGGGCGGCCACCGAGCACGCCGCGACACGTCCCTTCCACGAGGTCGTCGACTTCGTACCCGGCACCCGCCGGGTGGCGCTCGTGGACACCCGCGCCGGGCGGAACCTCGCCACCCTCGCGGTGTCGGCGAACCCGCCCGTCGTGGCGCTGGCGGGCGAGGCGCCACCCGCCTCGGTACCGACCACCGGGCCGGTCACGGTGGGCTGGAACGCCGGCGACACCGACGGCGGCCCGGTCACCGCGAGCGTCCTGTACAGCGCGGACGGCGGCGACCGATGGCGGGTGCTGGCCTCCTGGCTCACCGGGACGTCGTACACGGTGGACGCCGCGCAGCTCGCGGGCACCGGCGGCGCGGCCACCGGCCGGCTGCGGGTGCGGGTCACCGACGGGGTGAACACCGCCGACGCGACGAGCGGCCCGCTCACCGTCGCCGGCAAGAACCCGGCGGTACGGATCACCGCTCCGATGGACGGCACGTTCTTCGCCACCGGGCAGACGGTCACGCTCGCCGCATCCGTCACCGACCCGGAGCAGGGTGACCTGGACGGGCCGGCGGTGCGCTGGACCTCCGACCGCGACGGCGACCTCGGCACCGGCGCCACCCGTACCCCGGGGCAGCTCAGCGAGGGACGGCACGTCGTCACCGTCACCGCCACCGACGCCGACGGCCTGCGGGCCACCGCGCGCACCGAGGTGACCGTGGGCCGGGTCCTGCCGGCCGGTGGCCCGCCCACCGCCGACGCCGGACCGGACCGGGCCGCCGTCGAGGGCGACACCGTCACCCTCGACGCGACCCGGACCACGGACCCGGACGGCGACCCGGTCACCCTGTCCTGGACGGTGCTCGCCCAGCCGGACGGTGGCGGGCTCGGCGGCGGCCTGCGGCTGGAGGGCCCGGCCCGCACGCCGTCGTTCCGCGCCGACCGGGCCGGCACGTACCGGCTGGAACTGACCGCCACCGACGCCCGCCACGGCAGCACCACCGACACGGTGACCGTCACCGTGGCGAACCGGCCGGTCCAGGTGAGCCCGATCGCGCTCGACGAGGAGCTGCGGGTGGCCGGTCCGGTCACCGTGCGGGCCACGTTCACCGACCCGGGCGTGCCGGACACCCACAGGTGCGCCGTCGACTGGGACGGCGAGGGCCCGGCCCCGGCCACGCCCGGCGTGGTCAGTGAGGACCGCAACGAGGGCGGCTGCGTCGCCACCGGCGATCTGCGGCCCGGCGTGCACGTCGCGCGCCTCACCGTGACCGGCGACGACGGCGGAACCGGGCAGCAGACGGTACGGATCGTGGTCTACGACCCGTCGGACGTGACGGTCGCCGGCGCCGGCGCGATCGTCTCACCGGCCGGCGCGCTCAGCGCCGACGTGGCCGCCACCGGGCCGGGGGAGTTCGCCTTCGTCGCGGGCCTGGTGAAGGGTTCACCCACGCCGTTCGGCGCGACCACCTTCCGGCTGCCGGGACGCGAGTTCACGTTCGCCGGTACGACACACGAGCGCCTGACCGTCGCCGGATCGGTGGGCCGGTACGGCGGCGAGGGCACGGTGAACGGCCGGCCGGGGTACGCGTACCAGCTCACGGTCTCCGACGCCCCGGACGGACGTGACGTGGACCGGTTCCGGATCCGGATCTGGGAGATCGACGGAGAGCGCGTCGTCTACGACAGCGGACGGGGCGCACCGGACGATCTCGACCCGGCGCACCTGCAACCGCTGAACCAGGGCCGCGTCGTGGTCGTCGGCTAGCCCGGTGCCCTTCCCGCCGTCCGCCGCCGGCACGAGGCGGACGGCGGGAGGCCGCGCCCGTCACACCACGGAATGCTTCGTGACCCGGCCGATGCCGGGGGCCTTGCCGAGATCCGTTCACGAGCGTAGGAAGAACACCACCGTCCGATGTCGAAGGAGACGCGCGTGCGTACACCCCGACGGCTCCGTCTCGCCGTGTCCGCGCTGGTGACCGCGTCTGCCGTGCTGTTCGGCTCCGGCGCCGCCGCGGCGCCGTCCGCACCTCCCGCGCCGGCCGGGCAGCGCTCCTGCGACCCGATCGACCCGGCGGCCTGCCTGCTGCCGTTCCCCAACGACTACTTCACCGTGCCGGACCGCAGCACGCCGACGGGCAAGCGGGTCCGGTTCGCGGCCTCCGCGATGCCCGCCAACGTGCTCGGCGTGCCGATCGACCCGGCGGAGTGGAACCGGCAGGACGGGTTCAGCCCCGGCTCGCCGATTTTGGCGCGCGTACCCGGCCTGGACGCCGCGCGGACCCGGATCGCGCCGGTCACCGACGTCGCGCGCTCGCTCGCGCCGGACGCGCCGATCGTGCTGCTCGACGCCCGCACCGGGCGGCGTACGCCGTACTGGGCAGAACTGGACGCGCACGCAGCCGGCAACCCGGACCGGCAGGCGTTGATCATCCGGCCGGCGGTGGCGCTGACCGAGGGCACGAGGTACGTCGTCGGCCTGCGCGGCATGCGCGACGGCGACGGCGTGCTCATCCCGGCGCCGACGGCGTTCCGCGCCTACGTCACCGGTGCCGGCCTGGACCGGCGTGACCCCCGCGCGCCGCAGATGAAGCGGATCCTCGCCGACCTGACCCGGGCCGGCGTCAAGCGGCACAGCCTCTACCTCGCCTGGGACTTCACAGTCGCCAGCCGGCAGGGGCTGACCGGGCGGATGCTGGCGGTCCGGGACGGCGCGTTCGCCGCGCTCGGCCGCCGCGCGCCCTCCTTCACCGTCACCCAGGTCACCGACTACACGCCCGAGCAGGACCCGCTGATCGCCCGGCAGGTCACCGGCACCGTCGCCGTACCGTCCTACCTGACCGGCGACGGCGGACCGGGCTCCCGGCTGCACTACGGGCCGACCGGCGGCGACGGCACCCCGCCGACGCCGAACGCGCTGCCCACACCGTCCGGCACGACGGTGGCGGCCGACTTCGTCTGCAACATCCCGCGCAGCGCGTCCGCCGCGAGACCCGCGCACCTCTCGCTCTACGGCCACGGCCTGCTCGGCCGGCCGACCGAGATCAACGCCGGCAACGTCAGGACCATGTCGCAGACGTACGACTTCACCTTCTGCGCGACGAGCTGGATCGGCATGGCCGCCGCCGACGTCCCGTACGTCGCGGGTGCCTTCACCGACCTCAGCGCCTTCCCCGCGGTGGCCGACCGGCTCCAGCAGAGCTTCCTGAACTTCCTGTTCCTGGGCCGGACGATGATCCACCGCAACGGGTTCGCCGCCCACCCGGCGTTCCGCGACGCCGCCGGGCGGCCGCTGATCGACGTGGCCGGCGGGCTGCACTACGACGGCAACAGCCAGGGCGGCATCAACGGCGGCGCGCTCACCGCCATCGCCCAGGACTGGACCCGCTCGGTGCTCGGCGTGCCCGCGATGAACTACTCCACGCTGCTGCAACGCAGCGTCGACTTCGCCCCGTTCCAGACCGTCATGGACGGCTACTACCCGGACCGGATCGACCAGCAGCTCGTCTTCGGCCTGCTGCAGATGCTGTGGGACCGGTCCGAGGCCAACGGGTACGCCCAGCACATGACCGGCCGGCCGCTGCCGGGTACCCCGGCGCACCGGGTGCTGATGCACGTGGCGTTCGGCGACCACCAGGTGTCGACCGTCGCGGCGGAGGTGCAGGCGCGCACCATCGGCGCCCGCCTGCACACCCCGGCGCTCGCCGGCGGCTGGTCACCGGACGTGCGGCCGTTCTGGGGCATCGCGCCGATCCGCAGGTACCCGTACGCCGGGTCGGCGATGGTGGTGTGGAACAGCGGCGCCACGTACGCGCCGCCGCCGACCAACCTGGCACCCGCCGGACCGGAGTACGGCGAGGACTCGCACGAGTTCCCGCGCGCCCAGCCCGGCGCCCAGCGGCAGAAGGCGGTGTTCCTGCTCACCGGCAAGGTGATCGACGTCTGCGCGGGCGGCCCCTGTCCGTGACGCGCTCGGCTCGGCGGGATCCGCGCCCGCCGTGCACCCAATGTCCTAGGACGCTCTAGAGGGTGTGCGGGCCGCGACGGCCGGCACACCGCCGAGCCTCGTCGTCCGGGGACGTCGGCATCTCATCGGGGATGCGCGGGCGTGCCGCCGCGGCCGTGTCCGGATCGTCCGGCGGCGCTTCGTGCATCGGGGATCCGCGATGCTAGCCTGCCCGTCTGGTATGGACAGTCTTCTCGACCGGGTTCAAGAGTGGATCGATGACGGATGGTTCGGACGCCCGGCGTCCGCGGCACCACGCGACGTCCGGGACCGGCACCCGGGGTGGCCGCCGATGACGCGTACCGCACCGGCTGTCATCGGGGCCGCGCTCGCCGCCGTCGTCGCGTCGGCGGTGCTCGCGCTGACGCCGCTCCCGGCGTCGGCGGCCCGCCCCGACGGTGACCCCGTCAAGTACTACACGGTCGTGGCGACCCACCGGGGCGAGCCGGAGAACCTCACCGAGATCGCGGAGCGGTTCCTGGGGGACGGCGCACGAGCGGCCGAACTGTTCGCGCTCAACAGCGGGCGGATCCAGCCGGACGGCGGCACCCTCACCGACGGCGCCCGGCTCCGGGCCGGCTGGGTGCTCGTGCTGCCGTGGGACGCGTACGGCAGCGAGGTCCGCCAGGGCGTGCCGCCGGTTGCGAGACCGGCGCCGGGTAGGTCCACGCCGGACGACGGGCAGCGCACCGCCGACGGTGACGCGGCTGCCCGCCCGCCGAAGGGGTGCCGCACCGTCGCGACGTCGCGCGCCACCTCGTCGTGGGCCGGTCCGCGCGTGGCCGCCGACCAGGCGTGGGCGCACAGCCGGGGCCGGGACCAGCTCGTGGCAGTCGTCGACTCCGGCGTCGCCGGCGGTCTGGCCGCGCTCGCCGGCCGGGTGACGACGGGCGTCGACCGGGCGACCGGTGGCGCCCGCGGTGACACCGACTGTCTGGGCACCGGTACGGCGATGGCCGGGCTGATCGTGGCGCAGCCGGTGAAGGGGTCGGCGGTGGCCGGCGTCGCGCCCGACGCGGCGGTCATGCCGGTCCGGGTGGCGGGCAGGACTGCCGGCGCCTCGGCCGCGGCCAGCGCGGCGGGCGTCCGGGCGGCGGTCGGCTCCGGCGCCTCCGTCATCGCGCTCGGGCCGCAGGTGGACCTCGGGCAGGCCGAGGTGGTGACCGCCGTCAACGAGGCGGTCGACGCGGGAGTGGTGGTCGTGGTGGGCGCCGCCGGCGAGCAGGACCCGGCGGATCCGGACGTACCGCTGCGCGACGCGGTGCTACGCGTGGGCGGGATCGGGCCGGACGGGGGTACGGCAGACAGCTACCGGTCCGGCGGCGTGGACGTGGTGGCGCCGGGCGTCGACGTGACAAGCCTCGGCATCACCGGCACCCGGCCGGTGACCGGCACCGGCACGCACCACGCCGTCGCGTACGTGGCGGGGCAGGTGGCGCTGATCCGGTCGGCGTACCCGGACCTCGACCCGGCGCAGGTCCGCAACCGGGTGCTGAGGACGGCGAAGACCATCGGCGGCGTCGCGCCGGAGATCGACCTGACCGCCTCCGTCACCGCCGTGCTGCCCGAGGAGACGCCCCGGGCGCAGGCGGCCGAGCAGACATCGGGCTCCACGGCCGGTATCGGCCGTCGGGCCGCGTTGCCGGCGCTCGCCGGGCTGGCGGCGCTCGCCGCCGTCCTGCTGGGCCTGCGCGCCCGCCGCCGGGCGGGAGCGGGCGACGGTGCCGGATCTTCCGGGGCGGCGCTCGCCGAGCAGGCCGGCCCCGGCCGGGCCTACGCCGCCCCGGCATCCGCCCGGCCGGCCGTCGCCGCTGCCGAGGACACCGGGCCCGGCGACACCGGGTCGACCGCCGGCGCCGTACCTGCTGGCACGACCTCCGAGGACACCGATCCGGGCGACACCGGGCCGGCCGTGACGGCGGCGGTGGCGGAGCTGAGCCGCGACCCCGCGCTGCGGCACCTGGCCGCCGACGAGGCGGGGATGGCGTACCTGGCGGAGACCCGGCCGGAGGCGCGCGAGAAGGCGCTCATCGGCCTGGTGCCGGGCATGGACGACGAGACGGTCGCCGCGCTGCCCGCGATGGTGACGGCGCTGCCCGGCACCGACGAGCAGGAACAGTCGCTCACCGGTGTCCTGGTGGACGTCCGGCGTCACCTGCGCGGCGATCCGCTCGCGCTGGACCGGGCGCTGGTGCGGGCCGGGAAGGTCCGGTGGCAGTCCCAGTACGACCTGGCCGAGCACGTGACGTCGTACGCGCGGCAGCATCCGGAGCTGGCGCGGCTCGCCACCGCCATCGCCGAGACCCGCTGGTCGAGCGGCGCCGGGGAACCGGCGCGGGGCACCTGACCAGACCGGCCGCTCAGAGCACCACCAGTTCCTGGGCCAGCATGTCGGTCCACGTGCGCCGGGTGAAGTTGCAGCCGGTGTGCGCCACGAACTGCTCCAGGGTGCGTACCGGCCCGATGCCGAGTCGGTCCACCGGCGGGGTGTGCAGCATGTAGAGCACCCGGCGGCGGCTCAGCTCCTCGTAGCGGGCCCAGTCGGACTCGACGTGGTCGCTCCAGTGCCGCGGCCTGTCCTGCCGGATGTAGTAGTGCCAGATCAGCACCTCGGTGGGGTGGAACAGGTCGTAGCCCCACGTGAAGGCGCGCAGGGCCAGGGTGATCTCCTCGCCGTGGAAGTAGATGCCCGGGTCGTATGGAACCTCGGTGACGAACGACCCGGGTGCGAAGAGGAACCCGGCGGCCAGGAACAGCGCCGGCTTGGGCGGTACGCCGGGCGCGGCACCCTCGATCAGACGCTGGCCGAAGACCGGTACGCCGACGTTCGTCCAGTCGTTGACGACGATCTCGGTGGGCGCGCCCGCGCCGGTGAACTCCTGATCGGGCTCGTAGCTCGGCGGGTACGCGGTCAGGACCGGCTTCGCCGCTCCGGTCTCGCGCGCCATCCGGATCATCCGTACGTCCCAGTCCGGCGCGAACCGGGTGTGGCTGTCCACCTGCAACAGCCAGTCCTCGCCGCGGTACCGCTGGAACGTCTTGTCCCGGGCCCAGCAGGCGCCGCGGCTGTCCCGGGCGTCGTACTCCCGCACGTCCACCTGCGGCAGGTCCCGGATGGCGGAGATGTCCTCGTCGCCGAGGTGCTGCCAGCACACCGTGATGCGGACGTCCTCCGGTTGCGCCGCCTTGGCCAGGCAGTCCAGCACCGTCGGCACCAGTTCCCGGTCCCGGTACGACGCGATCGCCACGAAGATCGTCACGCGTCCACCTCCGCCGGGACGAGGGCGTACGACTGGAACAGCAGCGCCAGCGCGCGGTGCTCGTCGGCGGGGTCGGTGGCCGGCAGCAGGTCGCCGCGCGACCGGATGTGGGCCAGCAGGTCCGGCTCGGGCGCCAGCCCGTACGCCTGGAGGTAGTAGGCGACGGACTCGGGCCAGAGCCAGCGCCCGTCGGTGCGGTAGGTCATCGGCACGACCCGGCCGCGTGCGGGCTCCACCACGTCGTGCCCGCGCGCGGTGGTGGCGAGCACCGGCGTGCCCGCGTCCAGGTACGCCGCCGCCCGTTCGAGGTCGGTGCCGGACAGCCGCTCCCGGTCCGGCGCGAAGCGCGCGCCGTCGTCGTCCACCTCGTCGAAGACGCGGGCGATCCGCAGCGGTCCGGTGTCCCGGCCGGCCCAGAGCAGCGCGCCGGACCGGCGGGCCGCGGACGCGTACGGCGGGAGCTTGTCGCCGGGGCGGTACACCTCGACCAGCGGCGCCGAGATCCCGGCCGCGGCCAGCGCCCGCATCACTGTCGCCGCCGTCGCGGCCTGCGGCCCGGCGGTCTCCAGCACGTAGACCGGCGCGGGCGGGATCACCGCGGCGGCCCACTCCGGCGCGATCCGCCATCCACGCCACAGCGCCACCGCGCCGGGCTGCTGCCGGGCCGCCGCGACCGCGACCCGGTCGGTGTCGTCCATCAGGCCGTCGCGGCCGGTGAGATCGGCCAGCGGCGGCACCCGCCCACCGAAGACACGCGGATTCGGTACGGCGGACGCGAACGTGAACGGCAGGTCGACAGGTCCGGGCGGCTCGGGGAGGGACACCGTGCCGGTGTCGGCGAGCCGGAGCCGCGCCTCGGCGAGCATGGCGTCCGGCACCCGGCCACCGAGGTGCAGCAGCGCGGTGTGCAGCTCGTCCTGCTCCGTCATTCCCGGCCTCCTCGCGTCCTCGTCGGCGGGCGCATTCGACCACGGCGGCAGCCGGGAGCGCCGGGCCGCGCGAGGGCTCGTGCCCGAGAAACACCGCGACCCGGGCCGTTCGTGCATCCGGTCAGAGCGCGCCCGCGCGTACCAGGGCGGCGAGTGCCCGGTGGACGGCGACCGCGCCGGCCGGTTCCGGTGGGTCGGCCCGGCACCGCCGCAGGTGCCACAGCAGACCCTCGTCGGCCAGCGGGCCCTCGTCGAGCAGCCGGTCGGCCACGTCGGCCGGCCAGACCCAGGCGCCGTCGGTGCGCAGGTGCGCGGTCAGGGCGGGCGCCGACCGCAGGTGGGTGACGAACGCGGCGACCTCGTCGTCGTCGACCGGCAGCCGGGCGTCCCAGCCGGCGGCCAGGCGTACCTCGCCGGGCGGCTGCGGGGCCCAGATCAGCGCGGACCGGGACCGGGCCGTCCACTGGTACGCGGGCAGCGGCAGGTCGGGCCGGTACACCTCGACCGGTGCGGCGTGCCCGGCGTCGGCGAGCGCCCGCTGCCCCCGGTCGGCGACGGCGGGCAGCTCGTCGTCGGGCACCGTGGCCTCGACCAGGTAGACCCGCACGGCGTCGACGGTGCCGTTCGGCTCCCGAGTGATCCGCCAGCAGCGCCACACCCCGGCGGTGCGCGCCGGGTCCAGCACGTCGAGCAGCGCCCGGTCGAGGTCGTCCACGGTGCCGCCGGCGGTCTCGTCCACCACCGGTGGCCCGTCCGTCGCGTACAGCGGCAGGTCGGCCGGCGGGAACGGGACGAACAGGGCCACCGGATCGGTGTCCACGTCCTCGTCCGCCGCCGGTCCGGGCAGCGGCGTATGCGGGGGCAGCAGCGCGGCGAGCGCCGTGATCTCCGCCGCGGACTGCGGGAACGCGCCGAGCAGCCCGGCCGCGCCGGGGCCGTGGTCGCCGCGGGCGAGCAGGGTACGCAGGCCGGCGAGGTCGTCGTCCGGGATCCGGCCCGCGGCGCGCAGGCAGAGCAGGTGCAGCAGGCCCGTGCTCACCGCATCGCCGCCGTCTCGCGCAGGAACGCGGCGGCCAGCCGGGCGGGCGCCGGGCCGCCGGGGTTGACGAGCACGACACGGTCACCGGCAAGGGCGGCCAGATCCGCCAGGTCCAGCAGCCGCCACCCGGGCGCCGGCACCGGTTCCCGGTGGGGTTCGCCGGTCGCCACCACCACGCACCTCTCGTCGTCGGGGGCGTGGACGACGAGCGGCCGCCCGTCGCCGTTCACCGCCAGGTGCAGGGTGGACGCGTGCAGCACCGCCCGCAGGTGCGCCGGCTGCGCCGTACCGGCCGCGACCAGGCGCAGCAGGGCGTCGAGCGGGTCGCCGGGGGAGTCCGGGAAGTGCCGGCGGTAGTCCGGGTTGCGCCGGAACTCGCCCACCTCGCCGTCGTCGCCGACCTGCCACACCCCGAGGACCGCCTCGAACGGCGGCGCGTCGTCACCCGCCGGCCACTCCGGGTCGAGCAGGAACACGAACTCGTCGTCGCTCATCCGCCCGTGTCCTCGTCCGCGTACCGGAGCGTGTGCCAGACGAGCGCGGCGGCCAGCCGTACCGGCTCGGGGCCGTCCGGGTCGACCAGGACGTCGATGCCGTCCGGCAGCAGTTCGGCCAGCTCGACCGCCTCGACCCGGCGCCACTCGGGGGCGAAGGTACGCGCGCGCCCCTCGGCCGTGGTCGCCACCGTCACGCACGGCTCGTCGTCGAAGGAGCGGACGACGAGCGGACGGCCGTCGACGTTCATGGCGAGGTCGAGCCGGGCGCCGCGCAGCGCGGACTGCACCTGCTCGATCGTGGCGTCACCGCGCATCATCCGGCGCAGCAGCACGTCGAGCGGCTCGGCGCTGTCGGTCATGGTTCCTCCAGGTGGCGGCGGCCCGCCGCGAGGGTTCACGGCGGGCCGCCCGTCCGGGCTCAGGCGAACGGGTCCGGTGCGGCCGGGACCGGCACCGCCGGCAGCCCCTCCCGTGCGGCGTACTCGTTGAGCCAGCGCTCCAGCGGCGGGCCGGACGGCGCCACCCACGGCTCGGCGCCGTTCTTCGGCACGACCAGCGGGCCCACCGCGAGCGCGTCCATGATGCTGCCGGTCTCGATGGCCCGGACCGTGTTGAACGGGTAGACCCAGCACCACTCGTACTCGGCCGGGGTGTCCGGGGCGAGCAGCGTCAGCGGCTGCCCCGGGTTCTCCAGCCCGCGCAGCGCGGCCTGCGCCCGGTTGCGGGCGTCGTCGGCGTTCATCGGGTTGTCCTTCTCTGTCGATGGTGGTCGGACGGATGCCCGCCCCGGCCGCCGTGACGGCCGGGGCGGGCGGCGGCTCACCGCCGGGGGACCGGAGCGGGGCGCGGTTCCGGCAGGGAACCGCCGGACGAGGTGGACACCGCCGCGTCGTACGGGAAGCGCGTCACCGACTCGCCGGTGCGCCGTTCCACCACCCGGCCGAGCAGGTCGTACGTGTAGTGCGTGACCTCGCCGGCCGCGTCGGTGTGCTCGACGAGCTGCCCGGCGGCGTCGTAGACGTACCGCTGGGTGCGGCCGTCGAAGTCGGTCTCGGACACCATCCGGCCGTTCGGGTCGTACGTGTAGGTCCACGTCGCGCCCGCCGGATCGGTGACACGGACCAGCCGCAGCTCGGTGTCGTACGCGTACTCGGTGCGGTTGCCCTCGTCGTCGATCTCGGCCGTCACCAGGTCGAACGCGCCGTACTCACGGATCGTCCGGCGGCCGGTGGCGTCGACCCACTCGACCAGGTTGCCCTCGCCGTCGTAGCGGAACTCCTCGACCGAGCCGTCCGGGTTCTCCCGCCAGGCCAGGTCACCCTCCAGCGTCCAGCCGAACTCGGTGAGACCGGTGTCGTCCTGGATGCTGAACAGGCGGCCGAGCGCGTCGTAGGTGTACTCCGTCTCGCCCTGACCGGTGCTCACCGCGGTGATCTGCCGGGCCGTGTTGTGCACGACGGCGGTCGGGCCGACGTGGGTGGTCGTGCCCCGCCCGTCGGCGGCCGGCTGCTCGTACCGGACCACCTCACCGGAGGCGTCCACCTCGGCGATCAGCAGGCCGTCCGGGCCGAACTGGCGGTTGCGGGTGCTGCCGTCGAAGTCGGTCCAGGACACCGCGCGACCGAGTTCGTCGTACGTGGTGACGGACCGGCTGCCGTCCGGCCGGACGACCGCGACCAGCCGCCCGAGCGCGTCGTACTCGCTGGTGGTGCTGCGGCCCAGCGGGTCGGTCGTGGACCGCAGGCGGTACGCCTCGTCCCAGACGTTGCGCGTGGTAGCGCCGAGCGCGTCGGTCTCCGCGACCACCTGGAAGCGGTCGTTGAGGTCGTAGACGCGCACCGCGCCGAGCGAGTCGGTCACCACCGTGCGGCCCGGCCGGTAGTCGAACCGGTAGCGCAGGTAGCCGCCCTTGCCGTCGGTGGCCACGCACCGGCCGGCCTCGTCGTAGGTGTACGTGTACCACTCGCCGTTGCGGTCCTCCCAGCGCACCAGCCGCCCGTCGGCGTACGTGAAGCGCTCGGGGTCGCCCGAGGAGTTCGTCACCTCGATCAGGTTGAGGTCGGCGTCGTAGCCGAACTGCGACGCCGCCATCAGGTCACCGGCCGCGTTCGGCAGGGAGACCATCGTGACCAGCCCGGCGGACGAGGTGAACGCGATGGTGGCGCCGGTGGACGACAGCAGCTGCGTCGGCGTACCCCGGCGGTCGCGCTGGATCGTCCAGCTGACGCCGCCGTCGGTGACGTCGGTGAGCAGCGACTCGGTGTCCGACGCCGCGGCGAACAGCAGGCTGCGGCCGGACGTCGGATCGGACAGCAGCCACCCGCCGCCCACCAGCCGGCGCAACGGCAGCGTCCGGCCGGTCTCCGGCTGCGCCACCTCGCCCTCGGCGGGAAGCGGATACGTGAGCAGCGAACCGTCGGCGGCCAGGTACCGGACCTGCTCGCCGTCGACGATGATCCGCTGGTCCAGCGTGGAGGCCCAGGCCCGGCCGAACGACCGGCCCCACCGGTAGTCGGAGCGGTACGTCCGCTCCAGCGTGAGCCCCGGCACGACCGCGTCGGTGTGGGTGAGGATCATCCGGCCGGTGGTGACATCGATCGGGTCACCCACGGTCGGCGTCTCCGCGGTGGTCTTCGCCACCGCCTCCGGCGCCACACCGGCGAACGTCTCCGTGGTCGGCGAGAAGTCCGCCATGTCGACGTCGCTGTCACCGTCGCGGACGGAGGCCATGTCGACGTCGGAGTCGGCGTCGCGGACGGAGGCCATGTCCACGTCGGAGTCGCTGTCGCGGACCGAGGCCATGTCGACGTCGCTGGACGGGCCGGGCACCGGGTCGCTGGTCCGAATCAGGACGACGGAACCGTCCGGTCCGATCTGCGGCAGCGTCGCCAGACCGGGCACCTGCGAGTCCTCGAACGTCACCCGGCCCCGCGCGTCCTTCGACACGTTCACCACATGGCCGACGGTGCCGGGACCGCCCGTGCGGAAGCCGACGATGCCGTTGGTGCCGTTCGGCATGGCGCCGAGCGCGTCCACCAGCCCCTGAAGGGTGCCGACCTCCTCGGTGGTGCGCCCCGGGTACTGCTTCTGGAGGTCGCTCAGCTCCCTCGGCTGCGTCTGCGACGGGATCTGGGTGATCAGCCCGGACTGCTTGTAGCTGTCGACCGCCATCGTGAGCGTGATGCAGTCGTTCTGGTTGCCGGCGTCGCGGGACTGGTGGATCTGCCGCAGGTGCCGCCGGTCCACGTCGTTGAGCGTGTCCAGGTCGGCTGCCGTGTTGGCCGTGCCCCCGTGCGAGTTCGCCGCCATGATCTGCAACGTCGACCCGTTGCTCAACGGGACGTCCCGGGACAGCGCGTCCCGGAAGGTGTCGAGGATCCGGTTCTGTGCCTGCGGGTCGCCCTGCGCCGCTGCCAGCTGCTCGGCCAGCGGCGTCGTGGTGTCCGCCTGCGTCGCGGCGGAGGCGGTGCCGATGCTGACCGGGCCGGTCTGCTGCCCCTGGAAGCCGTACTCCTGGCGACGGCCCCGCCGGTGGCTGCTGCCACTGGGACGGCTCCGGTCCCGCGGGCTGCGCGACCGGTCGCTGCGGTCGCGGCTGCCGCTCGGCTCGCCGTCGACCGCGAACGCGTGCGTCGTGGTCCGCTGCGGCCTGCGTGTACCGGTGATCAGCTCATCGGGCCGGGGCCGCTGCGACGGCGGAACGTAGTCCTCCTCGCTGGCATAGCCACGACGGGCGGGGCCGTACCAGTGACCGACGTTCCCCCAGTAGTGCCGTGCGCGTTCGCTCCTCGCCAGTGAGTGGATCTCCTGGAGCGCGTTCGCCGCCTCGTGACGCTCCTGGGCGTAGCCACGGGCCTGCTCCGCGAAGGTGACCACGGTGGCGAACTCCCGGCCGGCGGCGCTGGTGATGGAGTCCAGCGCCGTGAACCCGCGGAGGTAGTTCGCGATCTGGCCGGCCGTCCGGCGACCGCCGTCTGCCTCCGCGCCGATCCGGTCGCCGAGGCCGGTCCCGTCCGCGTTGTTGTACGGGCGGTTGCCGACCATCGGCTCGTTGAAGTGACCGTCCCGGTTGCTGCGCGGCCCGGTACGCGGGCGGTGCCCGGTGCTCGCGTACAGGTCGGAACGGATGCTCTGGTAGCTCTGGTACGCCGTCGAGGACGTGTCGGCCAGCGTCGCCTGCGAGGCGAAACCGACAGTGTCGAACCAGGCCTGGGCCTGCGCGGTGACCTGCCCGACCGGTGTGCTCAGCGGCGGCGGCGACGGGGTGTCGCGCTCCACGTACTCGTAGGTGACGGTGCCGTCGGGGTTGCGCCTGGCCTCCCGTACCCAGGTCGGCATGCCGTAGAGCGCGCTCGGCGGCGGCGGTGCCGCGTTCGCAGGCAGGCTGCTGGGCGTCTGGTCGGACGGCGCGGCGAGCGCCGGCTCCACCGCGGCCAGCGGGTGCGGCGTGGTCGGAGCCGGCGTGCAACTGGTCAGGCCCAGCGGGTCGGCCACGGTCAGCGGGTCGCTCACGTACGCGGTCGGGTTCGGCCCGCCGGACAGGCCCAGCGGATCCGGGCTGACGTACCGGCCGGTGGCCGGGTCGTAGTAGCGGAACCGGTTGTAGTGCAGGCCGGTCTCGGCGTCGACGTACTGGCCGGGGAAGGCCAGCGGCGTCGCCGTGCGGTCCGCGCCACGCCCCCACAGGTCACCCCGCGACCACCAGCGCAGCCCGCCGCCCGGCTCGACCAGGTGGGTCGGGGTGCCGATGCTGTCGGTGATCACCGCCCGGAGCGTGCCGTCGTCGGTCTGCGCCACCGGCACCGGCGCGTCCGGGCGGTAGTCCCACGTGGTCGTGGTGGTGGCGCCGGCGGCGTCGCGGTGCGTCTGCTCCAGCATCAGGTCACCGGACCAGGCGAAGGACACCTCCTCCAGCACCCGGTCGCCGTCGCCGAGGCGCTGCTTGGCGATGCGCCGGCCGAAGCCGTCGTAGCGGTAACGCCAGCGGTCACCGCCGGGCGTGACGGCCAGGACCATCCGGTCCTCGGCGTCCCACTCGAAGCGCCACGCGCCCGCGTCGTCGACCCGGCCGGTGAGGCGGCCCTTCGCGTCGTAGGAGAACGTCGCGTCGTCGGAGCGCACGAGCATGGTGCCGGTGAACTCCCAGCGCCCGCCACCGGCGCCGACCAGGCTGCCGGCCTCGTCGTAGTCGTACCGCTGCGGGACGTCGCCGTCGACGGCCCGGATGCGGCCGGTGTCGTCGGCGGCGAAGGACTGGTCACCGGCGAGTGAGTCGGCGATCGCGGTGACCCGGTCGGCGGCGTCGTAGGTGTAGCGGCGCTCGGCGGCGTCGGCGATGTGCTGCCCGATGAGCCGCCCGGCCGCGTCGAAGGTCTGCCGCAGCGCGACCAGGCCGCCGACGGTCCGGCCGATCTCCCGGCCGGCGTCGTCGTGGGTGAAGCCGAGCAGGTGCTCCCCGGCGGTCAGGCTCTCCGGGCGGCCGGCGGCGTCGAACGCCCACCGGCTCGACCGGCCCGACGGCGTGGTGCGCGCCTCGACCGCGCCGGAGGCGGTGTACGAGGTGCGCACCGTCCGGCCGTTGATCGTCTCGGACAGCACCCGGCCCTCGGCGTCACGGGTGAACCGCACCTGCGCGTCCGGGCTGAGTACGGCTGCCACGTGGCCGTCGGCGTCGTACTCGACGCGGGTGACGGCGTCGCCCGCCCGGCGTTCGACGACCCGGCCCCGCGCGTCCCAGCGGTAGCGGGTGACGGTGCCGGCGGCGTCGGTGTGCGCGATCAGCCGGCCCGCCTCGTCGTGCTCGTAGCGCTGGGTACGGCCGTCGAAGTCGGTCTGCCCGCACAGGCGGCCGGCCGCGTCGTACTCGTAGCGCCACGTCCGGCCCGCCGGATTCGTCACCCCGACGAGCCGTAGTTCCGTGTCGTACGTGAACTCGGTGCGGTTCCCCGCCTGATCCACCCGTGCCGTGGGCAGATCGAAGGGGCCGTACTCGAAGCTCACCGCCCTTCCTGATGCGTCGATGACGTCCACCAGATTCCCTTCACCGTCGTAGAACCACCGTTGCGTGGAGCCGTCCGGGCGGACCCGCCACGCGAGATCCCCCTCGGCGGTCCAGCCGTACGTCGTGACCGCGCCGTCCGGCGCCCGGGTCGCCCGGACCCGTCCGAGCGCGTCGAACTCGATGTCGTCCGCGTGTGCGGGCGGGCGCGGCGGGACCGGGTGGGTCGAGCCGTCCGGGAGCGTGAGCGTGCGCGCGTCGTGGTCGAACCGGGTGACGCGACCGAGCGGGTCGGTGCGCGACAGCAGCCGGTGCGCCGCGTCCCACTCCTGCCGGACCGTGGCGCCCAGCGGGTCGACGATCGCGGTGACCAGGTGGCGCTCGTCGAACTCGTACCGGGTCACCCGGCCCAGCGAGTTCGTCACGTGCGTGACGCCGTCGTCGTAGCGCAGGGAGTAGCGCAGGACGTCACCGCCGCCGCCGGCCCGGACGCAGCGGCCCGCCTCGTCGTAGTCGTAGCCGAACCACTCGCCGTTGCGGTCCTGCCAGCGCACGAGCCGGCCCGCGTCGTCGTAGCGCAGCCGCGTCCCGTGTCCGGAGGAGTTACGCACCTCGACCAGGTGTCGCCGCTCGTCGTAGCCGAAGGAGGGAAGGTGGACGGTGCCGTCGTCGGCGCGGACGTGCGCGCCGATCACCAGGCCGCCGGCCAGGTGCGGCACCACGACGAGGCCGGACGCGGAGACCAGCAGGTCGGGCGTGCCGTCGGCGGAGCGTTCGATCCGCCACCCGGTGCGGTCAGTGACCACGTCGGTGAGCCAGGAGTCGCCGTGCGCGTCGGCGGGCGCGAACAGCAGCGAGCGGCCCGGCTCGGTGAGCAGCCAGCCGCCGCCGGCCAGCCGGCGCAGCGGCCCGCCCGGTCCGGCGACCGGCAGCGCCTCGTCGCCCTCGGCCGGCATGGGGTACGTGTGGATCGAGCCGTCGGCGGCCAGGAACCGCGCGTACGTGTCGTCGGTGACGACGCGCTGGTCCAGCGTGGAGGCCCAGGTGGGGCCGAAGCAGCGGCCCCACCGGTAGTCGGAGCGGTGGGTCCGTTCCAGGGTGAGGCCCGGCAGCCGGGCGTCGACCTCGGTGTAGAGGACCCGGCCGGTGGTGACGTCGACCGGGTCGCCGACCACGGGCGCCTGTGCGGTGGGCGTCGCCACCTCGGCGGCGGGCACGTCCACCGGCGGGGCGGGTGCCGGTGGTGGCGGGGCCACCTCGGCCTCGTGCGCACGGTAGGCGTCCCACCAGGTGTTCTCGGCGTCCGTCAGGGCCCGCTCGGCGGCGGCGACGGCGTCCGGGTCCGCGTCGGTCCGGGACGTCAGCCCGTCCAGGCGGGCCGCCGCGGCGGACAGCTTCTTCGCCGCGCCGGCGACGGCGAGCGCCGACGTGCGCAGCCCCGGGGGAAGGTCCCGGCCGGTGACGTCCCGGGCCGCCGCCTCGTCCAGCCGGACCACGAAGCCGCCGGGCACCCGGACCTCCGTGCCGGCCCGGTGCCTGCCGGCCGCGTCGCGGGACCGCGCGACGAAACGGAACTCGACGTCGTACTCGACCGCCGCGGTGAGCTTGTCGTCCGGGTCGGTGCGCCGGGCCGGCTTGCCGGTGGTGCCGGCCGATACCTTGCCCTCGTCCTTCACCTGGGCGCCCGGGTCGGTCCGGTAGAGCTGCTGCTCGACCAGCGTGGCCGCGTTGACGGCGGCGAACTCCTGCCGCTCGCCCACAGTGCTCGCGCCGCCCGGGTGGCCGACGCCGCCGACGACGAGCGGCCCGGCCGTCTTCAGCGCGAACGAGCGGCCGGCGGTCTGCTCGTACTCGGTGTCCGCGGCGCGTTTCGCCGAGCCGCCGATCTTCACCGTGGCGTCCGCGCGCAGGAGCTTCGGGCGGGCCACCAGGCGGGCGTCGAGGAACAGGTCGCGGCCCAGCCCGGCCGGCATCGGCAGCGGGTACGCGCCGTTCAGCATCGCCGGCAGCGCCTTGACCCGGCTCACCGTCAGGGTGTCGCGCAGGGCCGCGTCGACGTCCCGGCCGGGTGCGGCGCCGGAGGCGACGAGCGCCTGCCGGGCCGCGTCGTGCAGGTCGGACAGGTCGACGAGGACGTCCTCGACGGCGAACCGGCCCGGCTCGGGCAGCCGGTCGAACCCGGCCTCCTCACGCCATCGCCGCCGGCCCTCGTCGGTGGTCTGCCCGGCGGGAACCGGTGTGACCGGGCCGGATGTGGCCAGTTCCCGGCCCTCGGTCGCCGAGTACGTGGTGACGTCGTGGACCGCGTGGACCGACACGCCGCCCTCGGGCAGCCCTCTGCCGGTGACGGTGACGGTGAGTCGGACCGGCCCGCGGTACGTGGCCACCGGGCCGGAGACGGTCAGCGACTGCTCGTACGTGCGGGCGGTGCGCTCGATCGCCTTGGTGGCCCGGTTGCCGAGGGCGGCGGTGCCGGTGAGGCCGGCGGCGACGGTGCCGGAGGCCGGGCCGTGCCCGGTGGTGCGGGTGGCGTCGCCCTGGACCCGGTCGGTCTCGGTGCCCTGCGCCCGCCCGGTCAGCGTGACCTGCGCCGCCGTCTGCGAGGTGGTGCGGGTCTGCGCCTCGCCGACCACAGCGCGGTCGGTGACGGACAGCTCGTCGACCAGGTCGATGCCGGTGAAGCCCGGCTCTCCCGTGGGCTCGGCGGTGAGCGTGACGTGGTACGTGGCGCCCCGGAACCGCCGCTCCAGCCGTACCGTCTCGCTCCGGCCGCCGTTGAGGGCGTCGGCCAGGTGCAGGTGGGCGGCGCCGAGGAAACCGGTGCTGCCGAGCCCTCGGATCGGGTCGTCCGGGCCGCGGTCCCGGGTGGGCGGCAGGATCGCCTGGGCGAGTTCCTCGCTCGACTCGCGGGCCAGGGCACGCCGCAGGTGCGGGATGCGGTCGGTGAGGTCGAGGTGGGTGGTGACGCCGCCGATGCCGAGGGACCGTGCCGGTCCGGGCCGGAACTCCGGTTGTGCCGCGTGGGCCGGTGTGCCGGGGCCGTCCGCGTCCTCGTTCCGCCGCTGCTGCGCCTCGCGTACGAGGTCGCGTTCCCGCTGCTGGTGCTCGGCCTGCTCGGCGCGCTCCTGATCCTGCTTCGCCAGCAGCGCGGCCGTGTCCGCTTCGTGCTTCGCGGCCAGCTCCTCGCGTTCCTGCCGCTGGGCGGGGCCGGCGTCCGGGTGGGCGTGCTGCCGCCGCAGCAGGTTCGCCAGTTCCGTGGCCTGTTCGCGCCTGAGCCGGGCGACCTGTTCGCGCTGGCCGGCGCGGAGCGTCTCGGCGTTCTCGGCGTGCCGCAGGTGCAGCCGCACGTCGGCGGTGCCGTGCCGGCGGACGCGGTCGCGGTCCTGGAGTCGCTTCAGCTCCGCCGGGGTCATCCGCATGACGACCGCGCCGGGCAGGGTGAGCCGCCGGCCGGCCCGCCGGGCCGGTGTGCCGGGCCAGCGGCCCAGCGGACGCAGGTTGCTGTCGTGGCGGGCCTCGGCGACCACCTCGGCCTCGACGTCCACCCGTACCAGCAGCTCACGTTCGGCCCGGCCACCGCCGAGGCGCAGCTTGGAGACCCCGGAGGCGCTGCGCTCGCTGATCCGGCCCCACGCCCGCCGCCAGGGCGTGACGGACAGGATGACCGCGCCGCCGGGCCGGCCGGTGCTGCCGCCGTGGTCGGCGACCGGCCCGCTGACCGATGCGACGCCGGTGGCGGAGACGCTCAGCTCGACCGCGCGTGCGTGAGTGGTCTTGCGGGCGGTGCCGCTGGCGAAGGTCCGCTTGACGCGGGCGAACTCGGCGCCGTCGAGCACCGCCGGGTTGGTCGGGCGCAGCCGTACCCGCACGTCGGCGCGGGCGTCGGCGGCCCGCCGGCCGTGCCACAGGTTGCTCAGCGCCAGCGGGCGGCTGAACAGCTCGGCGTCACCGGTGAGGCGCTCCGGTGACAGCTCGTCGGCGATCACCGTGGAGATCAGGCCGTCCTCGGCCGCGTAGATGTCGTCCCGGGCGGCCTCGCGCAGCGTCTCGACCACCGCCTCCTGCAACCGGTCGGCGCCGACGAACGACTCCACCCGGCGTCCGTCGAGGTCGTGCGGCCCGCCGGTCATCCGGCTCAGCGGCGGCGGGTACGCCATGGTCTCCACGTCGCGGGGGACCGGGCTGGGCTCGGCGTCCGGGCGCTGCCGGGAGACGCGCGCCTCCGGCACGAGCATGCGCACGTCGAGGCGGTCCGTCCGGGGCCGCGTCTCGGACGCGGCGACGACGGCGGGCACACCCCGGCCGTACGCCCCGAACGACAGCTGCCGTCCCGCCTGGTTGACCTGGACGGTGGACCGGGTGCTCACGGTGAGGTCGAGGGTGGCGGCGAACTCGCGCAGCCGTACCTCAGCCGGTTTGCCGTCGTCGTCGAGCGCCGGTCCGTGGTCGCTCTCGGTGGACTGCCCGCCGGTGACGGCGCTCTCGTCGGTGGTGCCCCAGGTGAAAGCGGCGCGCGGCCCGCCGAGCAGCGTCGACGCGGCCTGGCCGAGCGGGCCCAGGACACGGGGCTCCAGGCTCAGCTCGGCCGACCGGCTGTCGTCGCGGGCGCTGGTCACCGTGGACCTGGCGGTCCGCTTGTCGGCGGTGCCGACCTTGTCGTGGCCGAGCAGGTCGCCGTCGGACACGTCGCGGAGGCTGCCCTGGACGGTCACCACCGTGACGTGGTCGTGGAACGTGCCGGTGCGGATCAGCGGGATCTTCAGCCCTGGGCCGACGATCCGGTCCGCCAGGTGGCGCAACTGGTCGGGGGAGAGCTGCGTGCGCAGGTCCGTGGCCCGGCTCAGTGCCGCCTGGAGCTCGGGGGTCAGCCCGTCGGCGAGTTGCGCGTCGCCGAAGTGCCGCAGCATCTCGTCGCGGGTGGCCAGGCGGAACCGGTCGTGGCCGGGCACCGACCGCACCGCCTCGGCGACCGTCTCGTACAGGCCCCGGTCGCCGACCCGGGTCAGGTACGCGCCGCCGAACGACTCGCCCCGCTCGATGCGCGCCGGTGCGAAGTGGGTCCGGGCGGTGCCGTGCCGTCCGCGCCACTCCCGTCCGTCGGGGTCGAGGGCGGTGCCGGGCAGCCGGTCGCCGGTGGTCCACTGGAGCGCGTCGACGGAACCGGACAGCATCCGCGGCGCGCGGCCCAGGACGCGCACCTGGACGCCGTACTCGACCCGGTAGCGGACGCCCGGCGCGGTGCCGGTCACCGTCTGTCTGCCGCCGGTCCGCTCGGCGACCGTCCGGGTGGCGCCACGCTCCCGGCCGCCGCCGATCCGTGGCCCGACGATCAGGCTCAGCGGCGCGGTGTCCACACCCGCGCCGGCGAGACCCCACAGACCGAACGGCCGCTTGGTGGCGGCGGCACTCGTGCTCTCGGCGGCGAGCGCGGACGTGCCGACGTGCGTGAGCCCGTCGACCCGCTCCACCTCCTCGACGCGCCGGGCGACGAGGCGGACCTCGACCTGCCGGGCGCGGCCCGGGAGGAACCGCCGCCAGCCGCTGCGCGCGGCGCGCGGCAGCGAACCCGACCGCACCCAGCCGTCGTGGACGTTCGCCGGGTCGGTGACCACCATCGCCGGCAGGCTGCCGGAGAACGCCGCGTCGCTGAGCAGCTTCTGCATCACCGGGCGGCCGGGCGCGCCGATCCGCACGAGGTCGGCCATGCCGTCCTCGGCGAGGATCGCCTCCACCTGGTCGAAGAACGTGGCGCCCGGATCGGCCGGCCGGCTCCGGACGCTCTCCACCCCGAACCGGTCCGGCAGCGGTGCGCCGAGCGCACGGTCCGCGGCGGCCGGCGCTGTCGCGTCCGCCGTCCGCAACCCCGTGTGTACGGCGAGAGCGACGGTGCCCGACGTCTCGACCGGGTCGACGGCGGGACGGCCGGGCCGCACGAGCCTGGCGACGAACCGGATCGGCACCGTCACCTCGGTCAGCCCGGTGACCTTGACCGTGGTGGTGGACGTGTAGGTGTCCTTGTGGTCGGCGGAGTGCTCGGTGACCGGCGCGGCCGGCAGCGAGCCGCCGACGCCGACGACGACACCGGGCATCGCGGTGACTGTCACCTTCGGCTCGACCCGCCGGTCCCGGTTGTGGCGCAGCTTGTGGGTGAGGTTCTCCCGATTCTTCGCGGTGACCTTGCGCGGGTCGTCGTGGGCCCGGTCCACTGTGAGCGCGTCCCAGTCGAGGACGGCGGTTACCCGCAGCTCCGCCGGGCGCCCGCCGATCGTCACCGGGTACGGGCGGCCCTCGCCGAGGAACTGGTCCACGTCGTCGCGGCTGTCCGCCTCCACGGTGGCGACCACGTCGTCGGACAGGCCGGGGTCGAGGGTCCGCAGCGCCGCGCCGAGCGCCGCGTTCTCGGTGGCGCGCAGCTGTTCGGCGAGGCCGAGGGTGCGGCTGTCCCGCAGGTACGACGGCAGGCCCCGGCGTACCGCGTCGGGCGACGGCAGTGCCGTGGTGGTCTCGGTGGCCGACGAGGTGGCCGGGCTGTCGGTCGGCGGGCTCGCCGGATCGTCGGGCGTGCCGGGGCCGTCGTCGCCGTCGTCGTCGCCGAACAGGTCGAAGCCGCCGGAGTCGCTGCCGCCGTCGGAGTCGTCGTCGGTGTCGCTCGTCGAGGTCGTCGACGCCGGCACGTGGGGCGCGTAGGTGACGTGGCCCGCCGGGTCGATCGTGCGGACCAGTGCCAGCCGGCCCCGCGGCCGGGCGCCGGTCACCGGGTAGTCGCGCGGCGTCCCGGCCGGGTCGTCGTACACGACGAGGTGGACCTGGGTGCCGCGGGCGGCGGCGAACTCGACCACGTCGTGCGCGTGGGCGATGCGCTGCCGTTCGGCGTCGTCGATCGGCGTCCGGCGGCGTTGCTCCCCGGGGTCGGGGGCGAGTACGGCCCGGACGAAGTGGCCGTTGTCGTACGGGTTGCGCTGCCGCATCTCCGCGGCGACGTCGAGACTCATCGTGTCCCGGCCGGCGTGCAGGGTGCTCGTCCGCAGGGCGTCCGCGTCGCTCCCGGGCAGGCCGCCGGCGATCGCGTCGTAGAGGGAGCCCGGTTGCCGGCCGAGCCCGCCACGGTCGGCGATGGCGGTGGCGGCGGCGAACTCCTGCTGGATGGTTCCGGCGTCGTTCGACGTCGCGACGAGGTGCGCGGCGACGAGGCGCTGGCTGTCCGGCAGGCCGACGGTCCGGGCCGGCCGCGCCGGGTCCAGGTCGGGGTCGACCGCGGGCGGGACGTCCGGCGCCGTGGTGGTGCCCGGCGCCGGCAGCGAGACGGCGGTGACGTACCTGTTGTGTGGTTGGGCGCCGAGCTGCCGCAGTTGCTGCGGCGTGAGCGTCTCCTGCCACGTCCACGACGGGCCGGGCACCAGGTCGGTGGGCGCGGCGAACGGCTTCGGGGCGGCGACTGCGGGCTTGCGCAGTTCGGCCCGGTACTCCTTGAAGCCGGTGCCCTCGGTGTAGAACAGCTGCCGGTTGACGTTCGTCGGCACGGCGTGCGACTGCGGCAGGAAGTTGCCGACGGCGAAGTCGGCCGCGAGCCGGGACAGGTCGGTGGGCGTGGCGGCGCCCACGAAGTCCGTCATGAAGGCCAGGTCGCGGTCGGGATGCCTGTTGTTCTGCGAGTCGACCTGGACGTCGACGGTGAGGACGTCCGCCGGCAGGCCGGCCGGCGTCGCCGCGCCGTGGGCGACGGCCAGCTCCTCGCCGTACGCCTGGTGCAGGCTCTCGGCCAGCAGGAGGAACTCCGCGCCCGCCTCACCGAACCGGACCTCGGGCCGCCCCAGGGTGAGCAGGCCGTCGACGAACAGGTTCGGCTCCGGCGAGTACGGCAGCATCGGGTGGACGGTGGCCTGCCGGTCCCGGGACCGCATGTCCTCGTCCACGGCGGTGGTGAAGTCCCGGACGAAGGCGTCCCGACCGGATTGCGTGTCGAGCTTGGCGAGGCCGTTGCGCACGGCGGCCAGCTTCTGCTGCTCGGTCGTGCGTTCGCTGCCCGCGGGGAGAGCGGCGATCCTCGCCTGGTGGTCGCGTGCGCGTCGTTCCAGCCGCTCCCGGGTACGCCGGATCAGCTCCTCGGTGTCGCCGACACGGTAGCCCCCGGAGATCATCAACGGGCGGGCCGGTGGCTCGTCCTGCGGTCCGGCCGACTCCGGGTCGAAACGGGTCCGGCGGTCGATGCGGTCGAACACGTGGGTGCCGTCGGCCGTCGTCCGGGCACCCCTGTCGAAGTCCTGGATCGACACGTACGGGTAGCGCCGGGCCTCGCCGTCCGGGCCGCCCTGCGCGAGGCCCTGGATCGCCGCCACCGTGTCGGGGTCACGGAGAACCTGGTTGCGGGTGCGGCCGTACGGGAACTTGTCGTTCTTCGTCCCGACCGCGTAGCCGTTGACCGCCACCGGCACGTCGAGGCTCTCGGCGAGCCGGGCGGCCCGGGCGACCGCGTCCCGGAAGGCGAGGTCGGGCACCTCGGCGGTGGTGTTGACGCCGAAGACGAACGCGACTGTGGTGCCCGGGGCGAGTCCCTCGGTGATCGCGCGGACCACCTCGGGGATCTGGTCGACGTCGTCGGCGGGCAGCATCGAGTTGACGACGAACCCGATGGGCGCGCCGCCGTCCTTGAGGTCGGCCGTCTCCTGCCGGTAGTTGCCCGGACCGATGTGGCGGGTGTGCCGGGTCAGCTCGTCGAACCGCGCGTTGCGGCCGCCGGGCACCCGTACCGGCTGGAAGCGGACCGGCGCCGCCCGGGGCGGCAGCCCGCCACGGTCGGGCGAGAGCACGTCGCGTTGCTGACCGGCGATCCGGTGGACGTTGCGCGCCAGCAGCCGTGGATCGTTGCCGGGCTGCCGCGTGGTGGTCGCCATCAGCGAGTCGTCGCCCTTGACGAAGGTGCCGTCCAGGGCGCGGTCCGCCACCGAGTACTCGTCGCGCAGCCCGAGGAAGTGCCCGATCTCGTGCGCGAGGTCGAGGTCGGAGGAGTGCGTCGACCAGGTGGTCTGGGTGGTCGGTGCCGGGGTGCCGTGCAGCGCCACGACGGCGTGCGCCTCGCTCGGCCGGGTCACGAACTCCACTGTGACGTTGAGCTGATCGGCACCGATCCGGAAGCCCCGGTTGTAGATCGCGTCGACCGCGTCGCGTACCCGGGTCTCCACGTCCGGCCGGGCATCCGCCGCCGTGTCGTCCCGGGCGTCCAGGAAGACCTTGACCGTGAAGTCCTGCACGTTGCGGTCGCCGAGGTCCAGCACCCGATGGTCGTACGCGATGCGGTTGTCCACCGCGTCGAGGCGCAGGCGGGGCCGGTCGCCCGCCGGAACGGTCAGGCCGGCCTGCTCGTACGAGCGCGCGACCACGTCGGGCACGCGGGTGTCGGGATGGAGCCCACGGTCGATGACGTCGTACGCGCTGGTGTTCGCGATCCGCCGTGGCGCGGTGTCGTGCTGCTCGGCGCGCGCCTGGGCGATCTCGTCGCGGGTCTTGGGCGTGGGGAACCGGTCCGGCAGGACTCCCGGGACGCGCAGGGTGTCGTCGGCCGGGGGAGCGGCCGGCGCGGCGTCGGTGCGCGGGCGGGCGTCCGGGTCCAGCGGCAGGCCGGTGACCGTGGCGAGGGCCTGGTCGACCTGGTCGGAGCCGGTCTGGCCGAGCGCGTCCCGCCACCCGTCGAAGTACGTGCGGACACCGCCGTCGTCGTCCTGGACGAAGTCCCGCACCGTGGCGGGATCGCCGCCGTTGCGCAGGTACTCCGACGCGTTCACGAGCAGGTCGTGGCCGCCCCGGGCGGAGTCGTTCCGGACCGACGCGGGCTCGTGATCCCACGGCCGGGTGTCACCCGCCGTCCCGGTCACCGAGAGCGTGGGCTTGCCCGCCGTGAGCGCCTCCTGCCAGGTGTTCGCGCCCTCGGTGACCACGAGCGTGGCGCGGTTCCGGAGCCCGGCCATCTGTTCAGGTGTGACGTGGGGCAGCGCGGCGACGTGGACGCCGGCATTGCTCGTGGCGAGGTCTCGCTTGTCGTTGCCGAGGACCAGGACGACGGTCGTCCGGCCGGGCCGGGCTGCGGCGGCCAGCCGGTCGACGACCTTCTGGTGCGGAGGCGTGTCGGGCGTGTCGCCGTAGTAGACGAGCACCACGTCGGTGGCGTCGTCGTCGACCACTGTCGCGAGGTCGTCGGCCCCGGGAATGCCGGTGGCGGTGATGACGTCCCGGGCGGGCGGCGGATCGGCGGGCGGCGGGCGGCGGTAGGCCGGTACCCCGGTCGAGGTCTCGTCGAGTTCCGCCTTGACCGTCCCGGTGGTGCTGCGGACCTGCCGGGGGAACTGGTCCCACAGGAACGGCTGGAGCGTGACGACGTCGTGGTCCCGGCCGCCGGCGGCGTCGCGCAGCGGACCGGCCCACGCCTGCTGGAACCACTCCTGCTTCTGCTCCGCGGTCCACTCCGAGCCGTCGTCGTTCTTCGGTACGTCGACGGCCGGCAGCACGGTCAGCACGTCGCCCTCGGGGAGCGGGCTGGTGGCGAGCTCGTCCATGCGCAGGCTCTGGGTGTTGCCCTGCGCGCGGATCGTCTTCTCGCGGATCTCCTCCTGCCGGCCCACCTCCCACGCCCTGGTCGTCGGCGCGCCGGGCCAGTCCCTCGTCTTCCACGCTTGCTCATTCGTGCCGGGCGGCCGCTGCGGTCGCATGACGACGTCCATCCCGCCGCGGTGGCCGGTCCACTCCCGGTGGAACAGGTCGTACGAGCCCGCCGGTGTCCCGAACTCCTCCTGCCGGCCGAGCTGCTCGGCGTAGTAGGGCGTCTTGTTGCCGGGATAGGTCAACACGACCGTGCCCCGGTAGCCGGTGGCGGCCAGCCCGTCGAGCATCGCGACCGTCGCGGCCTGGTGGCCCAGACCGGGCGACCCCTGGTCCACGATGTGCACGACGCCGTACTTCTCGTTCAGCCTCTGGCCGACGGGGGTGGGCGAGGGCCTCGGGTCGCGGTGCCGCAGCGTGGCGGGTGAGAGGTCCGTCGGGGTCAGGTCGACGGCCTGGGCCGTGGGACCGGCCGACGGCGGTGGCGGCATGCCCGGCGGTGGTGGCGGTGGCGGCATGCCCGTCATTCCGGGCGGTGGTGGCGGTGGTGGCGGGGCCGGGGCACGGGACGGGATCTGCGGGTTCGGACGCGGGTCCGGCGTCTGGTCGTGCGCCGTCTGCGGCGCCGGCAGGTCGCGTACCGGGCCGGCGGTCAGCGCGGCGTCGTGGATCGTCGCCAGATCCTGCGCGGTGAGATAGTCCGTCGGCCCGGTCGAGGTGGCCGCCTGCTGCGACGACGTCGGCAGCGTGCCGACCTCGAGGCCCATCACCCCGGGACGGTCGACTGTGGTGAACAGGTGCTCGGGGGCCTGGTGACCCTCCTTGGCCCCGAGGTAGTGCATCACCTCGTGCACCATCACCGACAGACGGTCCCCGGTGTTCCACAGGTGCTGGTCGGTGCTCACCCCGGTCTCCGAGGTCACCTCGACCGGCGGGTTGCGGCGTGGATCCGCCTGCCAGTCGCGGGTCATGCCGTCGCGCCACGGCGGCGTGTCGACGACCAGGTCGATGTGCAGCAGCCGGCCGTCGGGCAGCGTGTACCGGCCGTTGACCATGTCGTCGACGGTGCGCTGCACCGCCGCCGCGAAGTCCCGCAACTCCCGGGGGGACATCTGGTCGTTCTTCGAGACCAGATCCAGGTGTACGTCGAACGACCGGTAGTCCCTGCCGTCGGCGCTGAACTCCCGGGTGGTGAAGTCGATGGTCGTGATCTCGCCGCGCAGCAGGTGCGTGCCGGGGACGACGGTGTCCGTCCAGGGCACGTACCGCTCGGTGCGCAGCCGCTTCGGTTCCGCGCCCGCCTTGGCCTGCCGGAACTGCGGGCTCGGCTCGGACCGGGTGGGCGCGGAAGGGTCCGCGACGGCGAGCGGCGGCGCCTGCACGCTTCGCGAACCGTCCGGCGAGGGCTCGGCGATGTCGTCCCGCGCTGCCGTCGGTCCGTCCGGCGTCGGTGCGGTGCCGACGGCGCTCGTGTCCGTGGCGTGGTCCGCCACCGTGTCGCGGCCGGCGGTGTCCACCGAGGCGTCCGAGCGCACGTCGCCCGCTGTGGTGTCGGTAGCCGGGCCCGGTACCGCGACCGCCTGCTCCGTTGTGGAGGGCGTGCCGGCAACCGGATCGGTGGCCGGGGAGGCGACCACGGCCGGACCGTCGACCGCGACGCCGTCGACGGGCGCCAGTGGTGGCGGTGGTGCGGCCCCGGCGACGTCGCGTGGGGGAGCGGACGCCTGACCGCCGGTGGTCGAACCCGACGTCGGCGTACCGGTGGTCGGTGTGCTCGTGGTCGACGTGCCGGTGCTCGGTGCGGTGCCCGGCGTGGTGGTTGTCGGTGTGGCTGCGCTCGGTGTGCCTGCGCTCGGCGTGGCGGTGGACGGTGCGGGGCCGGACGGGACGGCCGCCGGGCCGGCAGTGGTGGCGGGCGAGGTCGCGGGTGCCGTGGCGTCGGCATCTGCCGTCTCACCGCTCGATGTCGGAGTGTCGAAACCGGGAAGTCCGCCACCGTAGGTCGCGGCGACGCCGGCGCCCGCTGCCGGGATGCCGGTCGCTGGCGTACCGGTGCCGGCGCTCGCCGGGTTGCCGCCCGGCGTAGCCGTGGTGTCGGCGCGCGGGGTCGTGGCCTCGCCGCCTGCGGCCGGGCCCGGCTCCGTGGCGACCCCGCCGACCCCACGCGGGTCGGCGCCGACGCCCGGACCGGCCGTGGCGGGCCCGCTCGGGGTCTGACCGTCTGCGCCGGTGGGGCCCGCGCTGCCGTTCGGTACGCCCGCTTGTGACCCGTCGCGGACCTGACCACCGGCGGCCTGACCATCCGGGGTTTGACCGCCGGGAGTCTGACCGCCCGGAGTCTGACCGCCCGAGGTCTGCCCACCCGCAGTTTGGCCGCCTGCGGTCTGACCGCCCGAGGTTTGAGCACCCGGGGTCTGACCGCCCGCCGTCTCGCCCCCGGGAGGCTGGCTGCCTGGTGCGGTGTTTCCGGCGCTGCCTTGGCCGGTGCCCGGGTTGCCCGGACCCTGGTCACCGGAGCCCTGATGCGCCGGGCCCTGATCCCCGGCACCGCCTCCGGCGGCCGGGCCGCCCGAGGGCTGCGGACCCGGGCCGCCGCCCTGACTTCCCGGGCCGGCGGACGAGCCGACGGGTGGCGGGACGGGTGGTCCGTCCACGGAGGTGGGCGGCGGCGTGGGGGCGGTGGTCGTGAGGTTCTTCGTCTCGATCGTCGGCGGTGGCGCACCGGCACCGGCGCCCGGGCCGTAGCTCTGGCCGACCACCGTGGCGTAGTGGTGGGCCATCCCGCCGATCATCGACGAGCTCATGGTGGCCCACGGGTTGAAGCCGCCGCCGCCGACCATCATGGTGAACAGGCCCTCGAACAGCGTCTCGGCGAGCGCCGACAGGCCCTCCCGTGACAGGACGCTGTTGTTGATCTTCGGGAAGAACTTGCCGCCGATCATCTGCACGCCGCTGACGCCCGCACCGATGAAGGCGCCACCGGCGAACGCCATCGCCAGATCCTTGTAGTCGAGGGACTTGCGGTTGCCCTCGATGATCTGCGTGACCTGGGCGGCGGCGCTCTGCCAGAGTTCCTCCAGGCCCTCCTGGAACGCCTCCCAGGCCAGCCGCATCAGCATGTTCCGCAGCCGCTGACGGAACAGGCTGATCAGCGCCCCGACGATCTCCTGACCGATCTTGATAAGGGCGGGCACCGCTGCCGCGCCGAAGCCGGAGGCCAACGCGATGGCGATCTCCACGACCTGGGTGAACGCCGCGATGACGATGTTGTACTGGGTGTTCTCCGAGTCCAGCGCGAAGTTGTAGGCCGAGCCGCCCAGCGCCAGCGCGATGTTGCCGCCGGCCGGCACGTTCTTGGTGATCCCGACCTGGTACTGCTGGAACGCGTCCATCGCCGGGCCGGACAGGCTTCCGGCCAGCCCGTAGCCGAGGTTGGCGGTGGCGCCCATCCCGTTGAGGATGGTGCTGCTGAGCGCGTACAGCTCGTCGCCCATGGCCCGCAGGGCGGCGGGGTCGGCCTTCGGGTACTCCTCGCCGACGGCGACGAGGATCAGGTCGTACGCCCACTGCCACTGCGGGTCGTTGGGGATGTGGAAGTCGGGCATGGCCTACCGGGCGCGGGTGGGTGGCTCAGGCGCCGGGGATGATCGGGGTGGGCGTGCCGTCCGGCGCGTAGCTCAGGTACAGCGGCTGGTAGCCGGGCACTGTCGGGTCCACGGCCGGGTTCTCCTTGACGACGAAGAACCGGCCCTGTCCGGGGTCGATCGCCGTGCCGTCGGGCGTGGTGACGGGGGCGCCGGTCAGCGGGGTGATCGAGTCGTAGAGGTTCGCGTCCACCCGGGTGCTGCCGTCCTCGAACGGGTTGAGCGCGATCAGCCGGTACCCCTCGGGCAGCGGCCGGCGGCCGACGTGCGCGGTGGCGTACTCCGGCCCCATGAAGTAGGACGAGATCGCCGGGTGGGCGGCGGTGAGCGGGGTCAGCGGCTCGGCGGGCTCCAGCGGCAGCATCGGCGTGCCCTGCTGCTGCGGGAGGAGCCTGGCCCGCTCGGCGACCGGCTCACCGGCCGCCAGCCGGCGGGACAGCAGATGGGGCCGCTGTGCCTCACCCTCCGCGGTGGGCTCCAGCACCGGGCCGGCCGCCGCCCGCCTCGCGTACGCCGGGCCGTCCAGGCCGTCGAAGTCCTTCGCCATCCTCCGGCTGACGTCCAGGGCGGCCTCGTCCGCCTCGCGGTACGCCCGGCCGCTCTCCTTGAGACCCTGGGCGGTGTAGTGCAGGGTGCCCTTGACGCCGCCGATGATCGCTTCGAGGTTGTCCAGGCCCTGCAGGAACTTCGTCGAGAACTGCTCGCCCATGTCGTCGTCGCCCCAGGCGTTCGCGTACCGGGAGCGCAGGGCGGTCAGCTGAGAGAGGTAGGACTCGTAGAGCTGGACGTGCGACTCGTACGCCTTGCCGAGCCCTTCCACACCGTCCGGGTCGACCCACAGCCGCCCGCCGGGATTGTTGCTGATCATTCGGGCCCCCGGGTCAGGAGTTCCCGCACGCTCGTCACCATGCGGGGTTCCTTCGGCAGGAACGCGTCCGCGCCGGCCTGGCCCCGGACCAGCTTGTGGGCGTCCAGACCGTCCGGCAGCATCGGCGCCAGCACGTCGGCCGCCTGGTTCATGACCTGTTCCTTGGCGTCGGCGTAGGTGTCCAGGATGAGCCGGGTCAGGTCGGCGGTGGTGAGCCGCTTGTGGGCGCCGGAGGGGAACTGGATGTCGGTCAGCACACCGTTCTGGCCGACGGTGACGCTCACCTCGCGGCGCGGTGACGTCGCGGTGGCCGAGAGCGCGCTCATCCTGGCCTGCATCTCGGCGAGGCTGGTGCGCTGCCGCTCGTACTCCTGGAACAGGCCTTCGATGCGCTCGCTGTAGTTCACGACGGACCACTCCCTCGACGTCGCCGTCAAGTGAAGCCGCCACGATCGTCGCGCCGGAACTCCGGCCGGTGATCAGTGCATGAAAGTGCAACCACTCTTCCCGGGCTGTCGGCCGGTGGCGGCGGTTGCGGGGGCGCTGCCGTGCAATGTTGGGTGACGTTCGGACATGGTGGCGCGACCGGGTTGCCGCCGGGCACCGCCGCGGATCAACACTCTTCCCTGCCACCTTTCCCTGACACGAGGAGTCCGGCCGTGACGATGCCGACCGTCAGCACCACCGAAGAGGGTATGCAGCGGGCTGCCCAGGAGTTCTCCGACAAGGCCACCGCCTTCACCGGCCAGCTGCGCGCCGTGAACGGGCAGATGGCCGTCCTGATCTCCTCCTGGACCGGCCAGGCGTCGCAGGGCTTCAACCAGGCCATGGACAACTGGGAGAACGCGTTCCAGCGGGTGATCAACGAGCTGCTGAACATGCTCGAGGTCATGGGCGTGACCACCAAGGGCTACCAGACGGCCGAGGACGAGGCGTCGAGCGTGGCCAACTCCTTCGGCGCTGCCCTGCCGGGCATCTGAGCCGCATCCCCCGACCCCCGATCTCCCGAGAGGACTGACGTGTCCAACTACACCTTCGACTTCGTGCAGGCAGACGCCGTGCTGACGGACATGCACCGCATCAACGGCCAGATCCAGTCGTCGCTGGAAGAGATGGAGCGCACGGTCGAGGCCAGCCTGGCCCAGTGGACCGGTGCCGCCCAGCAGCAGTACCGGGTCTCGAAGGCGGCCTGGAACCAGGCGGCCGACTCGATGGTCGGCTACCTGGAGCAGGCCCGGCAGACGCTGCTGCAGATCTCGGACAACTACGGCACCACCGAGCAGCGTCACGCCATGATCTGGAACGACGTCCGCGGCGGCTGACCCGCCGGACGGCCGCCGCGGACGCGGCGTGGCGGCCGGCGTCGTCCGTCCCCGGCCCGGTGCGCCAGACGACCCGGGCCGCTGGGGTCTGTGCCAACGTTCCGCCGTCGACACCCGAGTGGAGTGAGCTCCTTGGCCCGCATTGACTGGGGATACCCCAACGACAAAGCCATCAGCGCGATGAACGCCTACGGCATGGGCGACGCCGCCATCGGGAAGCCGGAGGGCACCACCCAGGCGGCGTACGACTCGTGGATGGCCTTCTACAACAAGCACCAGAACAACCGCACCGGGGTGGACTACGAGCGGTGGAAGGACGAGGTCCGCGCCGAGCATCCGGAGTGGATCGAGGCCCGCGACTGGTACGACAAGAACATCCTCGACACCGAGGGCTGGAAGAACCTCGTCAAGACGTACAAGGACAACATCACCGACCCGTCGAACGTGAAGCCGCCCGCGTTCACCGACAAACCCGACTGGATCGACGAGGAGAAGACCCCGACCGACTCGGGCTTCAAGCCGCCGGCGATCAACCCGACGTTCAAGGGTGACACCGCCTCGACCGGCGGCGTGGCGGTCAACACCGCCGCGCTGAAGTGGTTCGCCGAGGAGGTGCTGGGCAAGGTCACCGGTGCCGGGAACATCCTGCTCACCACTGCCGACCAGGTGGGCGCGATCGACCCGCGTCCCGGCGCCTTCGCCCGGGCCGAGGTGCTGCGGCAGGCGGTCGTCGGGGCGACGGCTCAGGACGGCGGCGTCAAGGGCGACATGAAGGACATGCTCGTCAACATGAACACCGCCCTCCTCGCGGTGCAGACCGCCCTGCTGAAGATGGCAGTGGAGTACGACAACCTCGAAGAGCTGAACGCCCTGACCACCGACAAGCTCGGCGAGATCATGGGTGACTCCTTCAAGGGCCTGGACAACCTGAGCACCTACGGTCAGAAGATCATCAAGACCGACGGCAACTGACGCGGGCGGACGGGGCATGGGAAACGGTCTCGGTGACAGCAAGCTCGACGGGTGGAACGACCCGGCGGAGCCGGAAGGAACCTTCCCTCCGAAGGTGATCCCCGTCGGCGACCTGTACGACTACCAGACCTGGGCGACCGAGACCCGAGGCTGGCGCAAGCTCAAGGCCGCGGTGAACGGCGGCGCCGCCGTGTTCAGCGAGGAAGGGCTGAAGTACGCGGCCAGCCGCGTCAACGTGGAGTCGGTGGTCGAGGCGGCCCGGGCCTTCCAGGCGACGCAGGACCTGCTGATCTGGCTCGAGCAGACCATCCGCACCGCTGTCACCTCGATGGTCGGCGACGACAAGGCGTGGAAGGGGCCGGCGGCGAACGGGTTCCGCGACAAGATGAACTTCTACGCCGACCTGCTCGGCAAGCAGGCCGAGCACCTCGCCGGCGGCGCGGTCCCGGATTCCACCACCACGTCCAACAGCATCAACTCCTCGACGAACGTCACGTCGCTGCCGTCGCAGCTCTACGACGCCGCCAACCACCTCTCGTGGGCCCAGCAGACGATGGCCTACCTGGACGGCGCCTGGGCGACGATCGCCTCGCAGAACGGCGTCGGCGGCGGCGACGGCCCGGTGCCGATCAGCGGCACCGAGTACGAGAAGCCGATGGCCCAGCAGATGGCCGAGGTCGTCCACACGGTCGCCGAGCAATACAAGATCACCACGGACAAGGCGGGGACGTCCGGGATCACCATGCCGACGCCCAGCATCAACGTGCCGACCGGCCCGCCGATCTCGTCGCCGAACCTCACGACGCCGAACCTCACGACCCCGCCCACGCTCACCCCGCCGGGGTTCACCACGCCACCCATCGGCGGCATCACCACGCCGGTGTTCACCACGCCGCCGAACATCACCGTGCCCTCGATCACGCCGCCGAACCTGGCCGGCACCGGTGGTCCGGGTTCCGGCCAGGGACCGGGCGCCATCACCCCGCCGGCGTTCTCGGGCCCCGGCGAGATCGGTGGTCCCACGCCCGGCGGGGGCGGTGGCAGCGGGCTGCCCGGCTTCGACGCGCCGGGCATCAACGGGCCGGGAGGCGTCGGCTTCCCCGGCGTCGGCGCACCGGGTGGGGTCGGCCTGCCGGGCGGGCTCGGCTCCGGCGTCGTACCGCCGGGCATCAAGCCGCCGGGCTCGGCCAACCTCGGCGGCGGCGCGGGCGGCGCCGGATCGGTCAAGCCGCCGTCGTTCTCCGGACCGGGCGAGGTGGGCGGCCCGAAGCCGGGGGCGGGCACGGGAACGGGAACAGGCATCGGCAGACCAGGCGGCGGATTCACCGCGCCGAGCATCCCGGGCTTCGGCCCACCCGGCGGCGCCGGTCCCGGCGCGGGCGGCAGCCCCGGGCTGCCGGAGAAACCGGACGCGAACGGGCTGCTCGGCAACAGCGACGACTTCGCCCCCGGAGCCGTCAACGGCGTGGACATCCCGGCGGCTCCCGGGGGCGCCGTGCCCGGTGGGGGTGGCTTCCAGTCACCGATGATGCCGGGCATGCCCGGCGCGGGCGCTCCCGGTGCCGGTGCCGGCGGCGGCTCCGGCGTCCCCGAGGCGCCGGATGCCAAGGGCCTGGTGGAGGGCGACGAGGCGGACTGGCGGTCACCCGGGTTCGACGGCGTACAGGTTCCCGGCGCGCCGGCCGGCGTCTCGTCCGGCGGCGCCGGGCTGGGCACCGGTATGCCGCCCATGCCCGGCATGCCGGGGCCCGCCGGCGGCGCGACGAACCCCGCCGGGGCCGAGTCCCCCGACGCCCGGGGACTCGTCAGCGGCGACCCCGAGACCTGGGGGCCGGTGGGTGTGGACGCGGGCTGGCCGGACGGGTCGGGCGGCGCGCCGGCCGGTGGCGACGGGCTCGGCGTCGACGGCCCGCACATCCCCGCCGCGCCCGTGGCTCCGGGCGTCGGCGTCGACTCGCCGGTAGGGGCGCCGGCCGGCGCCGCGATGCCGATGATGCCGGGCGCGCCGGGAGCGCCGGGCGCCGGTGCGGGCGCGCCCGCCGGTGTGCCGGACGCGCCGGACGCCTCCGGGCTGATCGAGGCGGACCCCGACGACTGGCGTCCGTCGACCCCCGACGCCGGTACGCCGCAGGCGCCTGCGGGAGCGGGCACCGGCGGCGCCGGACTGGTGGAGCCGGTCCCCGCCGTGCCGCCGAGCACCGGTGTGACGGTCCCGAGCACCGACGTGACGGCACCGGTCGGCGGTGTGCTGCCGCCGATGGCCGGCCCGCCGGGCAACCACGCGCCCGCCGGCACCACACCACGTACCGCACCGGATGCATCCGATCTGATCCGTCCGGACGAGACCGGCTGGACCTCGGCCCGGCCGGAGGACTGCGCGCCGGGCGACGGCACCGCGGCCAGCGGCCCGGGCCTGGACGGCTCCGCGCCGGTCGTCGACGTGCCCGGCCCGCAGCCGGACGGTCCGCCTGCCGGCCCGGATCCGGGCGTGCCGGAGGCCGCCGCCGAGGAACCCGCCGCGCCTGACGTTGCGGCGGCACCCGTGTCCGGCACCGGCGGTACGCCGGGTGTGCCCGTACCGGAAGTGGTCGTGCCGCCGACGGCGGTGGAGGTGCCGACGGTGGTCGACCTGTCCCCGGCCGTGGAGCCGCCCGCGGCCGTCGTGCCGCCGGTGGTCGGCGGGGTCGTGGCGGCTCCGGTGATCGTCGGCCAGCCGGGCCTGCCCGCCGCGCCCGGTCCGGCGGCGGGCCCACCCGCCCAGACGGCCGCGCCGAACCCGTCCGGGCAGCCGAACTCGCCTGCGCAGCCGAACCAACCGCCTTCGCCGGGCGGTGGCAGTCCGGAGGGGACGCAGCGGAGGACAGCGGTCGTGGCCGACGGTGAGGTGGCGGTCGCGGTCCCCGGCGCGCTCGGCCTGGCCGGCGCCGCCGCCGTCGCCGGAGTCGGCGGTCCCCAGGCGTCCGGCCGCGCGGCGTCCGGCGCGGACCCCGACGACCCGGCGCGGGCCGGTACGGTCCGGGCGCGCTCCGGTCGCGACGACGAGCGCGAGCCCGGCACCGGCCGGGAACCCGCCGCGGGCCTGCGCGAGGACGACGCCGTCTGGGGCGGTGACCGCGCCCGGCCGGCGGCCGACGACCACGTGCCGGTGGTCCGTCCGGACGACGACCCGGACGACACGGCGGGCTGGGACGACCTCAGCGACGCCGACTGGCTGACCGGCCCGTCAGCGGACGACGGCAGGGAAGGGTGACCATGTCGGAGACACCGCAGCCCCCGCGCGCCGTGTGGCGGCGGGTCGCGCCCGTGAAGGCGCCCCGGCCGTCCGACGGCACGCTCGACTTCTTCAGCGCCGACCTGGAGAAGATGCCCCGGTGCGGTGAGCCCGGCGTCAGCGACGCCGAGTTCACGGCGTCGCTCGCCGACGAGGAGAAGGCGGCTGCCGCCCGAGCCGAGGCGTTCTGGGCCGAGCAGGAGCGACGCCGCAGGGACGAGGAGGAGCGGGCGAAGAAGGAGAAGAAGCGCCAGGCCGAGGAGGACGACGACGTCAAGGTGGCCGAGCGCTACCGCAACGACCGCTACGCGGTGAAGCTGCTGCGCCAGGAGCGCACCGTCTGGGGCGGCGACGGCGCCGACGCGGGGACGCTCGGATGAGTACGGTCACCGTCAAGCGCCCGCCCCGCGCGCCGGGCCCCGAGGCACCGGAAGGCTCGATCGAGCTCCAGGAGCCGCCGCTGATGGCGGAGGAGGCCCCGCTCGACTTCCGCTCGTTCGCGATGGTCGTGCCGATGGGCCTCGGCATGGGCGCGATGCTCGCCATGTTCGGCCTCTACAACCGCACCCCGATCATGTACGTGATGGGCGGCGCGATGGCCGGCGGCATGCTGCTCATGGGCGTCATGCAGATCGGCCGCGCGGCCGCCGAGCGCAAGCGCAAGATGCGCGGCGAGCGGCGCGACTTCCTCCGCTACATCGGGCAGTTGCGCAAGCAGGCCCGTGAGGCGGCCGACCAGCAGCGCCGGCACGTGCTGTGGAACAACCCGCAGCCGGGCTGGCTGTGGTCGATCGCGATGGGCAGCCGGCTGTGGGAGCGCCGGCCCAGCCACGACGACTTCGGCCGGGTGCGTATCGGTCTCGGCCGGCAGACCGCGATGCTGACGTTCAACCCGCCGTCCACCAAGCCGATCGAGGACCTCGAACCGCTGTCGTCGATCTCGCTGCGCCGGTTCTCCGAGGCGTACCGGACGGTGTCCGGCATCCCCACCTCCGTCGGCCTGCCGAGCTTCACCAGCGTCGAGTTCGAGGGCGCGATCGACCCGGCGATCGACCTGGCCCGCGCCATGGTCGCGCAGCTCGCCACCTTCCACGCCCCGGACGAACTGCGGATCGCGGTGCTCGCCGCCGAGGTGCACCGGGGCCCGTGGGAATGGGTCAAGTGGCTGCCGCACAACGCCCACCCCACCGCGTACGACGCGGCCGGGCCGGTGCGGATGTTCGCCGGCAGCCACGACGCGCTGATGGACATGCTCGGCCCGGAGATCACCGACCGGGGCGACCACGACCGGGCCGTCAAGCCGACCACCAGCGAGCCGTTCCTGGTGATCGTCGCGCACCTGGTGGACCTGCCGGACAGCTCCCGTCTGCTCGGCGCGGGCATCCGCAACGTGGTGCTGCTCGACCTGACCGGCGCGATGCCCGGCGGCCCGAAGGTGCTGCGGCTGACGGTCACCGACGACGTCGTGGAGTTCCCGGCCGGTGCCACGACCGGTTCGGCCAAGCGGGACGGCCTGGACCGGACCCAGTGCGAGGCGCTCGCCCGCATCATCGCGCCGAAGCGGACCAGCGGCACCCTCGAGGTCTCCGACGAGCCGCTGGACACCAGCTTCGAGCTGACCACGCTACTAGGCATCCGCGACGCGATGACCTTCGACGTGCAGGCCCTGTGGCGGACCCGGACGCCGCAGCGCAACCGCCTCATGGTGCCGATCGGCGTCACCGAGGAGGGCGAGGTCATCGAGCTGGACCTGAAGGAGTCCGCGCAGGGCGGCATGGGCCCGCACGGCCTGCTCATCGGCGCCACCGGCTCGGGCAAGTCGGAGCTGCTGCGTACCCTCGTCTGCGGCCTGGCCGCGACGCACAGCTCGGAGATCCTCAACCTGGTGCTCGTCGACTTCAAGGGCGGTGCCACCTTCCTCGGCATGGACAAGCTGCCGCACACCTCGGCGGTGATCACCAACCTGGCCGACGAGCTGCCGCTCGTCGACCGGATGCAGGACGCGCTCAACGGCGAGATGACCCGGCGGCAGGAGATGCTGCGGGCCAGCGGCTACGCCTCGCTGTTCGACTACGAGAAGGCGCGTGGCAACGGCGCCCAGCTCGTGCCGTTCCCGGTGCTGCTGATCATCGTGGACGAGTTCAGCGAGCTGCTGTCCAGCAAGAGCGAGTTCATGGACCTGTTCGTGTCCATCGGCCGGCTCGGCCGGTCGCTCGGCGTGCACCTGCTGCTCGCCTCGCAGCGGCTGGACGAGGGCCGGATCAACCGGGTCGAGGGACACCTGTCGTACCGGCTGGCGCTGCGCACGTTCTCCTCGATGGAGTCACGGTCGGTGATCGGCGTGGGCGCGGCGTACGAGCTGCCGCCCGAGCCCGGCAACGGCTACCTGAAGGTGGACACCACCAACCTGGTGCGCTTCAAAGCGGCGTACGTCTCCGGCGCGTACACCGGAAGTGGACGCCGCGACGGCGTCGCGGACGCCGGGGACGAGCCCACCGCGGACGTGGTGCCGTTCACCACCCGGCAGGTCGCGGTGCGCCACGACCCCGGGCCGGAACGCCCGGCCGAGCAGGTCGAGGAGCCCGCCGCCGACGCGAACGGGCCCAGCCTGGTCGAGGTGCTGCTGGACCGGCTCGCCGGCTCGGGTCCGCCGGCCCGCCAGGTCTGGCTGCCGCCGCTGTCCAGCGCGCCCAGCCTGGACTCGCTCATGCCGAGCGTGCTGCCCGACCCGGTCCGCGGCATGACCATCGACGATCCGGCCGTCCAGGGTGGCCTGCGGGTGCCGGTGGGTGTGGTGGACCGGCCCGCCGAGCAGCTGCGCGAACTGCTGGTGGTCGACCTGAACGGCGCCGACGGCCACGTCGGCATCGCGGGCGCCCCGCAGAGCGGCAAGTCGACGCTGCTGCGCAGCCTGATCCTGGCGCTGTCGCTGGCGAACACGCCGCGCGAGGTGCAGTTCTACGGCCTCGACTTCGGCGGCGGCCTCGCCTCGATCGCCGGCCTGCCGCACGTCGGCTCGATCGCCACCCGGATGGAACGCGACCGCGTCGTCCGGACGGTCGAGGAGGTCCTCCAGGTCATGGAGAGGCGCGAGGCCGAGTTCGCGCGGCACGGCCTCGACTCCATGTCCACCTACCTGGCCAAGGTCGCCGAGGGGGTGATCGAGGACGGCTTCGGGCACGTCTTCCTGGTCATCGACGGCTGGTACACGATGAAGCAGGACTTCCAGGAGCTGGAGCAGAAGTTCCAGGAACTCGCCTCGCGCGGCCTGTCCTTCGGCGTGCACGTGATCGTCACCGCGACCCGCTGGTCGGAGCTGCGTACCTGGATGCGGGATCTGCTCGGCACCAAGCTGGAGCTGCGGCTCGGCGACGCGATGGAGTCCGAGCACGGCTCCCGCAAGGCGGCCACCGTGCCCAACCAGGTCGGCCGCGGCCTCACCGGCGGCGCGCTGCACTTCCTGGCCGCGCTGCCCCGGATGGACGGCAGCTCCGAGGTGGGCGACCTGGCCGAGGCGACCAAGTCGGTGGTCGAGGAGATCGGCACGTTCTGGCCCGGCCCGGCCGCCCCGCCGGTACGGATGCTCCCGGCGCACCTGATGGCCGAGACGCTGCCGCCGCCCGAGTCCGACTTCAAGTTCGTCATCGGTCAGGACGAGCAGCGTCTCGCCCCGGTCTGGCACGACTTCATGGCCACCCCGCACATGCTGGTCCTCGGTGACAGCGAGACCGGCAAGACCAACATGCTCCGGCTCGTCCTGCGGTCCATCCAGCAGCACTACCCGCCGGAGCGGGCGAAGGTCGTGCTCGGCGACTCGCGCCGCGACCTGGACACCGCGATCAGCGCCGCGTACCAGGTGGGCTTCGCGTTCACCGGCGACAAGATGCACGAGCTGGCCGGCCAGGCGTCGGTGTCGATGAACCGGCGGATGCCCGGGGCCGACGTCTCGTCCGAGCGGATGCGCAAGCGCGACTGGTGGGAGGGCCCGGAGCTGTTCGTCATCGTCGACGACTACGACCTGATGACGAAGAGCACCGGGATGGGCTCGACGCTCGACCCGCTCCTGCCGTTGCTGGCCCAGGGCGCCTACATCGGCCTGCACGTGATCGTCGCGCGCAGCACCTCCGGCGCGATGCGGGCCCTGATGGACCCGGTGATCCGGCGGATGTGGGAGCTGGGCACGCCCGCGACGCTCTTCTCCTACCCCAAGGAGGAGGGCAAGTTCCTCGGCGAGGCGAAGCCCCGCCAACTGCCGCCCGGACGCGCCCAGCTCGTCACCCGGCGCGGCGTACGCCTGATGCAGACCGGTTTCGTGTCGGACACGGCCCGATGAGAGAGGCTCGCTGGTGACCGCAGCGCTGAACGACCAACTGTGCCGGATCACGGTGATCGGCCCGGCGCGCCGGGCCGATCTGGCCGTACCGGCCCGGATGCCGGTGGCGAACCTGATGCCGCTGCTGGTGCGGCACACCACCGACCTGGCCCGGGTGCCCGACGGTGAGGTGCCCGACGAGTCGTGGGTGCTGCAACGCCTCGGCCAGGCGCCGTTCGAGCTGTCCGGCACGCCGGAGAGCCTGGACTGGCTGGAGGGCGAGGAACTGCACCTGCGCCCGGCGCAGGATCCGCTGCCCGAACTCGACTTCGACGACCTGGCCGAGGGCGTCGCCACAGTGGTCAACAGGCGGGCCGACAGGTGGCAGCCGGAGTACCGCCGGGTGCTGTTCCTGGTGCTCTCCCTGGTGGCGATGGGCCTGATCGCCGCCGTGCTCGTGGACCGGGGCCCGGTGCTGCCCCAGGTGGTCGCCGGCGCGGTGCTCGCGGCCGGGCTGTTCACCGCGGCGATCGTCAGCGCCCGCCAGCAGACCGACGGCGCGTTCCCGCTGCTGTTCGGCGGCGGCGCGGCGTTCTTCGCGGCGGTGGCCGCGTCCAGCGCCGTCGACGGTGACCCGGACGGCGTGGCCTGGACCGCCACCGCCGGGCTGGCCGCCGCCGTCGCGGTCGTCGGGGTGGCCGCGTTCCTGCTGATCGCGCAGCGGACCGTCACACCGGTCATGCCGTTCGCCCCGCTGCTGATCGTCGCGCTGACCGCCGCGATGGTGGCGCTCGTCCTGCTGGCCGGTGACGGCTTCGCGCTCACCGCGCCGCAGGTGTCCGCGGTGGCGGTGTCGGTGATCCTGGTGCTGATCGTGATCGCACCCCGGGCGGCGGTGAAGCTCGCCCGGCTGCGCGGACCGCAGCTACCGAAGACCGGCGCCGACATGTCGTACGACATCGAGCCGGAGGACTCCGACCTGGTCAAGTCGCGCGCCGACGAGGCGGACACGTACCTGACCGCCTGCATGACCGCGTCCGCGCTGGTCCTGCCGGTGCTGATGCACCACACCATGCGGGCGCCGGGCTGGTCCGGGTGGACGCTCGTGCTGGTGACATCGAGTGCAATCCTGTTGCGCTCGCGTACCTTCTTCGGGTTCTGGCAGCGGATCGCCCTGGTCGCGGCCGGTACCGTCGGCTACCTCATGGTGGCCCTGATGTTCTCCGACAAGCTCGCCCCGACCGGCCGGTACGTCCTGCTCGGCGGGCTCGTCGCCCTCCTGGTGCCGCTGGTGATGGCCGCGCTGCGGCCGTGGCCGCGACGCATGCTGCCGTTCTGGGAGTACACCGCCGGCGGGCTGGACGTCGCCACCGGCCTGGCCGTGCTGCCGGTGCTCGCCCAGGTGCTGGGGCTCTACGCCTGGGCCCGCGGACTCTTCGGGTAGCCGGCCGTGCAGACCCAGCGCGACCACGTCCACGCCCACCAGTTCATGATGGGCCGGCTGAGTTCCGCCCTCGTGCAGGGCGACCCGTCCACGGCGGAGATTCCCGGCCAGCGTGCCGTCACCGGCCTGGCCTTCGGCGTGCTCATCAGCGTCCTGGTCGTGGCCGGTTTCGCCGTCTACGGATGGATCGTCCCGGGCGGCAGCAAGGCGTACACCCGCAGCGGCGTGATCCTGGTGGAGAAGGAGAGCGGCAACCGGTACGTCTACCTCGACGGCGTGCTGCGCCCGACGCCGAACCTGACCTCGGCCATGCTGATCCAGGGCAGCGGCGCCACCGTGAAGCTCATCTCCAAGGAGTCGATCAAGGACGTGCCGCGTGGACCGTCGATCGGCATCGACGGCGCACCGCAGTCGGTCGCCACCGGGCAGATGGTCGCCGGCCCCTGGCTGGCCTGCCTGCCCGGCTCGGTCACCGACGAACCCGGCGACCGGCTCGGCCTCAACCTCGACCCGCGCGCCGAGGCCGTCGCGCTGCCGGCCGACCGCTTCGCCGTCGTCCGCGCCGCCGACGGACCCACCTACCTGGTGACCGCCGGCCGCAGGCACCGGGTCGCCGACCCGGCGGTGCTCGTCGCGCTCGGCGCCACCACCACCCGCAAGGTGCCCGCCCCGCAGGACTGGCTCGACTTCCTGCCCGACGGGCCGGACCTGGCCCCGGCCACGATCCCCGGCGCGGGCCGCTCCGGGCGGGTCGGCGACCGGACGTACCCGATCGGCACGCTGTTCCGGCAGCGGCCCGACACCGGCGCGGAACAGTTGCTGGTGCTGCGCCGCGACGGCCTCGCGCCGCTGAGCCGGACCGAGTTCCTGCTCGCCACCGCCACCTCGGGGGAGGAGCCGGTGGAGCTGAGCGCCGCCGACCTCGCCGCGGCCCGGATGTCGGCCGACCGGTCGTTGCTCACCCGCCTGCCCGACCTGACCGGCCTCACCCCGCAGGAACCCGGCCCGTACGCGCTGTGCCTGCGCCAGAGCGCGGTCGACGGGACGCGGTTCGACAGCACCGCCGTACTCGCCCCGCTGGCCCGCTCCGGTGTCCGCCCCGACGGCCGCGCGACGGTGCTCACCGCGCCCGGCAGCGGCATGGCGGCACTCCCGGCTCCGGTCGGCTCCGGTGCGGCGCAACCCCTGCCCACGTACATCGCGGACGACGGAAAGGCGTACCCGATCGGCGACCAGGACGCGGTACGGGCGCTCAGACTCGACCGGGTCGTGAACGTTCCCTTCCCGAGAGAACTGCTCGCGCTGGTGCCGCAGGGCCCGGCGCTGAGCATGAGGGCCCTCGCGGCCGCAGAAGTGGGGTAGGTCGATCATGGCAACCCGGTTCCGGGAACTGTTCGGCGGCGGCAAGGACCGCCCCGAGGGCGTCGTCCAGCACACCGTCGGCAACGCCCTGGTGGTGCACGCCGACGACGCCATCAGCCCGGAGGCCCAGTCGCTGGCGCTGTCCATGATCGAGGACGCGGAGAACGACGTGGTCGTGCTCGACCTCGGCGACGGCATGCCGATCAGCGCGTGGGAGTCGATGGCCGGGGTGCTGCCGCGCCGCCGCCGGGGCATCCGGCTCATCGCCTGCGGCCGGCCCGGCAACTCCGCCGCGATGGCCGGTCAGTGGCTCTCCGAACGCCTCAACCGCACCGTCATCGCCCCGGACGGCGACCTGGTACGCGGCTCCGCCGGGACGCTGTTCGTCCACTCCGCCCCGGGCAGCGGCTGGGTGCGGTTCCGGCCCGGCCGTCCGCCCGCCTGGGACGCCAAGCGCTACCCGACGCCGCGATGGGACCGGGCCGCGGTCGACACCCGGCCGTCCAGCGCCACCGCCGAGATCGAGCCGATCCCCGCCGGGGTCTGGATCCACAGCAACCGCGACCCGCAGGTGGTCGACCCGCAACGGCAACGGCTCACCGCGTACGTGCCCTGCCAGGCCGAGACCATGACCGTGCTGCTGGGCTGCCCCGGCACGCCGCCGCTGTCGCTCGACGACGTGGTGCGCTTCTGGCGCGGACTCGACGAGGAGAACCGGCAGCGGGTGCGCTTCGTGCAGTTCGGCGAGGTCCGCATGCCCGAGGGCGAGGCGTTCGGCCAGGCGCTCGCCGACCTGCTGAACACCGACGTCACCTGCTACACCGGCGTACCGATCGGCAGCCCCCACCGGTACGAGATCCGCACCGTGCTGCCGGACGGCGCGTTCGGCTGGGCACCGTACGCGCTCGAACTGTCCTACACGCCCCGGGCGCACCCCAACTCGCGGGCCCGCCGGCCCGCCGTGCTCAGCCACCGCCCGCCGCTGCCCGGCGCCGAGGAGGTCGCGCCCCGGGTCTACTGGTTCGCACCCGGCGCCGTGGTCGAGGTGGTGCAGACCGGTCTCTGGGTACGTTCCACAGTCGAGCCGAGGAACGCCGAGCAGGTCCGGTCCGCGATGCTCGACGCGGGCAGTGGCACGTTGGTATTCGACGACACCGTCCACTCCACCGCCCACCGGATGCGGGAGCTGGCGCTCGACCTGGCCGCACGCGTCGACGGCATGGCGGGTACGAGCCGCGCGCTGATGCCGGCGTCGGTGCTGGTGCCCGGCGCGAAACCGGCCAGCCGGGCCGAGGTGGTCATCGACCTGGAAGCCGAGACGCGGGCGGTGGGCACGACCGCGCCGGTGCACGCGTACGTGGAGGCCGCCCCGCCCGCGCCTGTCGCCCCGCCCGCGGCGGACAACGTGGTGGTCGCCGTTCCCGCCCCGGTCCCGGCCGTCCCCGCCGACCGGGAGCAGCCGGCCGCACCTCCGGCGGTGCCGCTTCCGGCCGCGCCCGCACCGCCGCCGGGCGTCGCGCCGGTCATCCCGGAACTGCCGGAGCCGCCCGCGATACCGTTCGTGTCGGCGCTCCCGGATCCGCCCGCGGTGCCGCTCCCGGCACCGCCTCCGGTCGTCGCCGAGCTGCCCCCGCCGCCGGTCGTGGCGACGCTGCCGGCGCCGCCCACCGCGCCGACCGCGTCCGAGCTCCCCGAGCCGCCCACGGTGCCGGTCGTGTCCGAGCTGCCGCCTCCACCCGCGGTGCCACTGCCGGCAGCGCCGCCGGTGGTGTCCGCGCCGACGCCGCCGGTCGCCACCGGTGAGCCGGTGGTCGCCGCCGACTCCGGGAACGGGCCCTCGGCGGCATCCGTCGAGGACACCGGGCGGGACGCGTACCCCGCGCCCCCCACCATGCCGGCGGGCTTCGGCGAGCCGGCACCGCCGACCATGCCCGCCGGGTTCGGCCATGCGCTCGCGGCCCCGCCGGTGGCGGCCGGGCCGGCGGCGCCGGTCGCGGCCCCGCCGTCGATGCCGGTCGTCGGGGTCGACCTGCCGTCCGGCCCGCCCGCCGGAGCCGGTCCGTCGCCGGTGACCGCGCCCGCGCGGACCGTCGAGGCCGCGCGGACCGCCGAACCCGCCGCACCCGCCGAGCCGTCGGACGCCTCCGAGCCGTCTTCGGGGAACACCGGACCGTCGGAGACCGCCGAACCGTCGGAGGTGGCCGTCGAGGCGCGCGTGCAGCCGGTGCCCTCGGCCGGCGCCGGTGCCCTGCTCTCGGAGAGGAAGGGGCTCGCCGACGAGCGTGCCTGGCTGCGCCGCACGCTCAGCCGCGAGTTCGACGTGATGGCCAGCTCGGTGTCCCGGATCATGTCCGAGCACCCGGGCATGCAGGGTTCCGGCGTGTCCACGGAGGACGTGCTCGCCGACACGGTCGCGTTGCGGCTCTACCTGACCGGCCGGGGACCGGGCGTCGACGCCGGTCTGCGCTCCGGTCGTAAGGGACCGCACGTGCCGTTCGCGCGGTGCGTGGTCGCCGGGGTCTCCCGGATGCCGTCGTTCCGGGGCACCACCGTCTACCGGCTGTCGCCGACCGACGGGGAGTGGGCGCTCTACCAGGACCGGCGGCTGGTCACCGACTGGAGTTTCGTCAACGCGCTGACCCAGCCGTGCGCGTCCGAGGACGGCGACACCGACGTGCTGATCTGGTCGATGACCGCCCGCCGGACCAGCCTGCTGGAACCGGAGGGGGACGAGCACGTCGAGGACCGGGTGCTGTTCCTGCCCGGCACGAACTTCAAGGTGCTGGACCTGCGCCGGCCCTCGGCGGGCGAGCGCGGCGCGGTCATGCTGCGGGAGATCGGCGCCAACGAGATCGACGACACCGGCCGGGTCGACTCCAACCGGGTGTCGCTGGACGAACTGGCGATCACGTCGCTGCGGCGCAGCGTGGACCGCTGGGCCACGGCCGAGCCCCGGGTACGCATCGGCGCGGCGGCCCGTGGGCGCCTGCGGGTGCTGCCCGGGCTGGACCGGAAGGGATGACGCGGTGAGTCGGCAGGTTCTTGTGGTGGGCGACCGGAAGCCGGGGTCCTATCCGACGATCGGCTCCGCGCTGTCCCGGGCCGAGCCCGGCGCCACCATCGACGTCCATCCCGGCCGGTACGTCGAGAAGCTCGTGGTCGGTGACCGGGTGACGATCAGCGCGGCCCAGCCCGGCACCGTCGAGGTGCACGTGGAGGAGGGCAGCGTCCTGGTCGTCCGCGGTGAGGGCGCCCAGCTGCGCGGCATCACGCTCAGCAGCGCCGACACGACGCTGGCGGCGGTCGACGTGTACGCGGGCGAGGTGGCGCTCGACGACTGCCGGGTCAGCGGCGCCTCCTGGGTGACGCTGCTGGCCCGGATGCAGGGCACCGTCGCGCTGCGCGGCTGCGACGTGACCAGCTCGGCCGGCGCGGGCGTGGTGGTGATGTCGGCCGGGTCGAGCACGATCGAGGACACCGACGTCCACGACGTCGCCACGAGCAGCGTGGTGGCGGGCGAGCAGAGCGCGCTGACGTTGCGCCGGTGCCGCCTGCGGACGGCCGGCGCGAACAGCGTGTGCGTCGGCGGCGACGCCCGGCTCACCGTCGAGCAGTGCGAGATCACCGGCGCCGGCAAGCCCGCCCTCGTGGTCGAGCAGCGGGCCCGGGCCCGCATCCGCGGCCTGTCCGTCACCGGCAGCGGCAACGTCGACGTCTTCGTCCGGGGCGAGGCGGACGTGCAGATCAGCGACTCGACGTTCACCGGCGCCGCGGTGCAGTCGGCGCACATCGCCGAGGGCGCGTCGCCGGAGTTCCGGAACTGCACGTTCGGCGGCGCCGGGCACACCGCGGTGCAGGTGCTCGGGGGCGGCCGGCCGACCTTCACCGACTGCACCGTCGAGGACGCGCCGGTGGGCATCGCCGTCAACGGCGGCGCGCCCCGGTTCCTCGGGCTGACCGTGCGGGGTACGCGCGACAACGTCGCCGTGCTCGCCGGTGAGTCGGCTGTCGTGCTCCAGCGGCTACGCGCCGAGATCACCACCGGCGGCGGGGTGCTGGTCCAGGACGGTGCCTCGCTGGAGGGCACCGACCTGGTGGTGGACGCGGGCGAGGCGACGGCGCTCACGCTGACCGGCCCGGCGCGCGGCGTCGTCCACGAGGCCCGCCTCACCGGCACCGGCGCGGTCTGCGTCCGGGTGGGCGCCGGCGCCGACCTGACGCTGCGCGCGGCCCTGCTGCGCGGTTCCGGCGCGCTGGCCGAGGGCGCCCTCCAGCTCGGGGACAGCGAGGTCGTCGGCGCGGCCCGTGACGGCCTGCGGGTCATCGGATCGGCGACCGTGACGCAGACCCGGGTGCGGGACGCCCGGGCCGACGGGATCGTCTTCGAGGCGGGCTCCCGGGGGTCGGTGAGCGACGGGGAGGTGCTCGGCAGCGGCGCGGCCGGCATCGGCGTGGACACCGTGGAGCCGGTGGCGCTCACGCGGTGCGTGGTGCGCGACAGCGGCACCGAGGACATCCGCCGCGCGCCCGGCGTCACAGTGACCACCGAGGCGCTGACGGTGGGCCGCCCGCAGGCCACCCCCGCCGGCCCGCCGGCCGCCGCGCCGGTCCCGGTCGCCGGCGACGGGGGTACGGCGGAGGACGGCGCGGACGAGCTGAGCGAGCCGCTTCGCGAGCTGAACGGGCTGATCGGCCTGCGCGGGGTGAAGCAGGAGGTCACCGCGCTGATCAACCTGATCAAGATGTCGCAGGTCCGGCTCCAGATGGGGCTGCCGATGCCGCCGATGAGCCGGCACCTGGTCTTCGCCGGCCCGCCCGGCACCGGTAAGACCACAGTGGCCCGCCTGTACGGCTCGGTGCTCAAGGAGCTGGGCATCCTGTCCAAGGGCCACATGGTGGAGGCGGCGCGGGCCGACCTGGTGGGCCAGTACATCGGCTCCACCGCGATCAAGACGACCGAGCTGGTCACCAAGGCGCTCGGCGGCGTGCTCTTCATCGACGAGGCGTACACGCTGTCCAGCGGCTCGGGCGGCTCCGGGCCGGACTTCGGCCAGGAGGCCATCGACGCGCTGATGAAGATGATGGAGGACCACCGCGACGAGCTGGTGGTGATCGTCGCGGGCTACTCCGAGCTGATGGAGCAGTTCCTCGCCTCCAACCCCGGTATGGCGTCGCGGTTCACCCGCACCATCGAGTTCCCGAACTACTCCGTCGAGGAACTGGTCACCATCACCTCGAACCTGGTCAGCAAGCACTACTACGAGCTGACCGACGACGCGGTGGAGGCGCTCACCGCGTACTTCACCCGGGTGCCGAAGAACGCCACGTTCGGCAACGGCCGGGTGGCCCGCAAGCTGTTCGAGGCGCTGATCAACAACCAGGCGTCTCGCCTGGCGACCACGCCGCCCACGAAGGACAACGAACTCAACCGGCTCACCGCCGCCGACGTCGAACCCGAGCTGGCGCTGCTGGAGGACCTGCCGGTCGAGCAGGGCGAGCAGCCCGACGCGGCGACCGACCCGACCGGCGCCATAAACGCGTCCCGCAGCTGGAAGCGGATCTGCGGCCTGGTCGGCGGGCAGCGGGTCAAGGAGGCGGCCGGGCAGACGCTGCTGCAGCTCTGCGAGGGACGCAACCGCCGGCGCGGCCCCGGCCGCACCGGCAACGTGCTGCTCGGTGGCCGGGCCGGCAGCGGCCGCAGCGAGTACGCCCGGCTGTACGCCGCATGCCTGTCGGAGCTGGGCCTGGTGCCGGTCGGCCAGCTGGTGCGGGTGAGCACGAGCCGGGAGCTGGCACCGCAGTGGCCCGGCCAGGCCGGCAGCCTGGTGGACGCGGTCCTCGACGACGCGGCCGGTGGCGTGCTCCAGCTCGACTACGTCGACGACGGCTCCGGCGTCGCGCCGGAGATCGCCGAGGCGCTCGTGGGCCGGATGCGCTCCCGGCTCGGTGATCCGGTGGTGGTGCTGACCGGCGAGGAGGCGGCCCTGGCGAGCTTGCGGGCCGCGGTGCCGGCGGCGAACGAGGTGTTCGGCCAGCAGTGGTCGGTGCCGGAGTTCAGCACCGACGAGCTGGCCTCGATCGTGTTGCGGCACCTGGTGCGCCGGGGCCACGAGGTGCCCGACGACGTCCGGGCCGCGCTGACGCAGCTGGCCGGCCGGCTGCCCGAGCGCACCGTCCACGCCGCCCACCAGTTCTCGCTCGCGCTGACCCGGCGCACCGGCTCCCGTACCCTCGCGCTCGCCGACCTGGCCGCGCCCGGCCCGGCGGCCGGCGAGCGGCTCGGCGGCCTGGCCGCCGTCGGCTGACCACCCGACCGTCACCCACAGAAAGGCCCGGCATGCAGCCCGAGTCCAAGCCCGTTCCCCCCTCGTTCCAGGAGTTCATGGAGAATGCGCAGCGCCTGGAGGACCAGATGCGCAACGCGCAGGCGGAGCTGGAGCGGGCGATCGTCACCGGCCGCTCCCAGGACGCCACGGTCGTGGTCATGGCCAGCGGCCTCGGCAAGGTCCAGGCCGTCCGGGTCGACCCGAGGGTGTACGAGCAGCGTGACGCAGCGTCGTTGCAGACGGCGATCATGGAGGCGATCCAGGCCGCTGCCGCGAACGCCGGGAAGCTCGCGACGGAGAAGATGGGCCCCGTCGAAATCAATCTTCACTGACTGAAAAAAGTCTGACCAGTAGTTATGGGTAGATCTTCACGGCTCGGCGCCCTCCGGAAAGGAAGTGTGGAGATTTCCTGAAGGACTCTCCATGAGACTGTCAGCCCCTACTGACAGTGATGGAGATGGCTGTGGAGCAAGTTGCCGTCTTTGTGCACGCGCCCGACCCGCTGACCCACACCGGTCTGACCGCCCACCTCCGGTCGCGCTCCGACATCACGCTGCTGGACAGCGCGGACCGGACGCGGGCGCAGGTCCTCGTCGTCGCCGCGGAGCGGCTCACCACCGACGTGATCGCGATGCTGCGCCTCGCGGCGACCGAGATCGGCGCCCCGGTCGTCCTGATCACCACCGAGGTCAGCGAACAGGAACTGCTGACCGCCGTGGAGTGCCGGGTCGTAGCGGTCCTGCCACGGGCGGCGGTCACCGCCGAACGCCTCGTGCACAGCGTCCGGGCGGCCGCCTCCGGCGGCGGCGTGCTGCCCCCGAACCTGGTGGGCGAGCTGCTCAAGCACATCGAACGGCTCCAGCGCGACGTGCTCAACCCCAACGGGCTCAACGCCTCCGGCCTGACCGCGCGCGAGATCGACGTGCTGCGGCTGATGGCCGAGGGCTTCGACACCAACGAGATCGCCGACGAACTGCGCTACTCCGAACGCACGGTGAAGAACGTCATCTACGGCCTCAACCACCGGCTGAAGCTGCGCAACCGCTCGCACGCGGTGGCCTACGCCCTGCGCTCCGGCATGATCTGAGGTGATCACGCGCCACACCGTCGGCAACGCCCTGGTGCTGCACGCCAGCGAGCGGATCAGCACGGAGGCCCGTACGGTCGCGCTGTCGGTGGACCGGGATCCCGACAACGACATCGTGATCCTGGACCTGCAACACGAGCTGCCGTTCGACATCTGGGACACGGTCGCGACCGAGCTGCGCCGGCAGCGCCTGCGCCGGGGCATCCGGCTCGTGGTCTGCGGCGCCCGCCCGGAGACCGGGGCGCTCGCCGGCCAGTGGCTCGCCGACCGGCTGGGCCGGCCGGTGATCGCCCCGTTCGGACGGATGATCCCGGGCGCGGCGGGACTGCTGTTCGTGCACGCGACGGATCTCGGCGGCTGGGTCTGCTACCGGCGCGGCCACACGCCGGTCTGGCAGTCGAAGCGCTATCCCGTACCGGCCTGGGACGGCGCCGCAGTCGACCACCTGACGATCAGTTCGACCTGCGCCGCCGAGCCGCTGCCCGGCGGCGTCTGGCTCCGGGAGAGCCGCGACGAGGCCGCCGTCGCCGTACACGGAAGCCACCTCACCTCGACGATGCCGTGCCTGCCGGACGCCATGCCGGTCCTGGTGGGCTGCCCCGGGACGGCGCCGCTGCGCCTGGACGACATCGCCCGGTTCTGGCGTGGCCTGGCGCCGGAGGGGCGCGAGCACGCCCGCTTCGTCCAGTACGGCCCGGTCGCGCTGCCCGACGGTGAGCCGTTCGGGCAGGCGCTGGCCGACCTGCTGCGCTGCCCGGTGCGGGTCTTCACCGGCGTGCCCACCGGCCGTCCGGACGGCCCCGCCCTGTTCACCGTCGACGCCGACGGGCGGCCCGGCTGGCAGGTCTTCGCCGAGGAACTGGCCTACCGCCCCCGGGAGACGCTGGGGGCGAAGGCGGTGACGCCGCGCATCCTGCGTCACCGAGAGCCGCCGGAACTCGGCGAGCCGGTCGGCCCGCGCGTCTACCAGTACGCCCACGACGCGGTGGTCGAGGTGATCCCGTCCGGCCTCTGGCTGCGCGGCCCGGAGCCACCCCGGCACGCCGACCGGATCCGCGCCGTGCCGATGGACCCGGACCGCGTCCGGCTCGTCGTGGACGACCCGGCGCCGGCCGTGGCGGACCGCCACCGGGAACTGGCCGGTGACCTGGCGGCGCGGCTGGACCCGGCGACCCGCCAGCGGGCGGCGGTGCAGCCGTCCTCGCTCGTGGCGCCGGGTCGCCCGGGGCTCTCGGCCCGGGGGATCGAGGCCGGGACGTACCGGCACACGACGGGTCACGCCGCCGGACTGCCTCCCGCGCCGTCGGTGCCGGCACCCGTCCCGGAGCCGGTGCCCGTCGCCGTGGCGGGCCCGCCCGCGCCGTCGGCCGAAGCGGTGGCCGCGGCCGTTCCCGCAGCCGCCGGTCCCGCCGTCCCGCCGGACACGACCCTGCCGGACGGCTCCGGGCTTCACGTGGCCGGGCCGGGCGTCGCCGGCCGCGACGGCATCGGGCCGGACGCGAGGGCGCCGGACGCGAGGGCGCCGGATGCGGCGGCGCGGGACGTGGCCGGGCCGGTGGCCGGCGGCGGTGCGGGCTGGGCGACCAGCCCGACGATGACGCTGCCGGTGCACCGTCCCGCGCCGGCGCCCGTCCGCTTCCAGCGCACCCCCGGCGACGACGCGCGGGGCGTACGCCCCGGCCCCGACCTGGACGAGGAGCGGACCTGGTTCCGGCGGGCGTTCCGCCGGGAGATCGCCGACGTCGCCGCCGGCGTGGCGGACGTGCTCGCCGCGCATCCGGCGCTCGCGGGCGGCGCCGACGCGGTGGAGTACGCGACAGCCGTCCGCCTCTACCTCTCGGCTGCCGGCGACGGCCTCGACCAGGCGCTGCGGTCCGCCGAGCCCGGCGGTCACGTGCCGTTCGCCAGGTGCGTGTCGGCGGGCGTACGCCGGTTGCCGGTGCACCGGGGCGTCGCGTACGCCGGCGCCGAGCTGACCGCCGCGGACCTGCGGCGGATCGCGCAGCGCCGGGTGCTCACCGACTGGGGGTTCACAAACGCGCTCGCCGAGCCGCCCGCCGGCCTGCCGGGCACGGTCGAGGTGCTGATCTGGTCGGCCACCGCGCGGCGCACTGCGGCGTTCGAGACCGCCGACGGCGTGCCGGCCCGGGTCCTGTTCCTCCCCGGTACGGCGTTCACGGTGCTCCAGGTGCAGGAGCCGGAGGCCGGCGCCCCCGCCCGGCTGCTGGTGCGGGAACTGGCGGTGGAGGAGCCGCCGGTGGATGGGCGGGTACGCTTCGACGCCCTCGCCCTGGCCGCCCTGCGCCAGCACCTGGCGCGCCGCACCGGCCCGGGTACGCCGGTCCCGGCGGCCGCCGCCCGCCGGTTCGTGGGCGTACCGGGGCTGCGCTGAGGCGCTACCGGTCGAGACCGTCGCGCAGGGCGGCGAGCGCAGCCCGCTGCGGCGGCGGCAGCCGGCGACCCGCCAGGGCCCGGCGTACCAGCTCGCGGGCCGCCTCCGGGGCGCGCCGGGACAGCTCGGCGCCGTTCGTGACCAGCCAGTCCACCAGCCACTCGTCCACCTCGGGCGGCCCGGCGAGCAGGTGGTCGGCGACCCGGGTGACGGCGCCGCCGTCGTCCGCGAGCGCCTGTGCCGCATGCCGGTGCAGCGTCGGCCGCAGCGCGGCGGGGATGCTGCCGGCGAGCGCCCGCCGCAGCACCGGTTGCCGGAACGCCAGTTCGCTGCCCGCGTCCACGAGGACGTCGGCGGCGACCGCCTCCTCCAGCTCGGCCATCAGGTCGAACGGCGACCGACCGGTGACCGCCGCGACCTCGGCGACGGCGAACTCGTCGCCGAGCAGGGCGGCGTAACGCAACGACTCCCGGGCACCGGGGGAGAGGTGGTCGAGGCTGGCCCGCACGGTGTCCAGCAGCGCGCGCGGCATCTCGTCGGCCCGCGCGTCGACCTCGGCGAGCCCGTCGACGACGCGTACCCCGTCCTCGGCGACGAGGCCGCTGACCAGTTCCCGGGCGTACAGCGGATTGCCGGCGGCCAGCGGCGCCAGCGACCGCAGCGTGGCGCCGGGCGGCACGCCCACCGTCCGGCCGAAGATCTGCTCGATGTCCGACGGGGGCAGGGGGGTGAGCCGGATCAGGTGCCCGTCGCGGGTGCTCACGCCCCGCCGTACCCGGGCCAGGTCGCGGCGGCCCGGCTCGGGCCGTGCGGTCGCGACGAGCAGCAGCGGCAGCCACCGGGTCAGCGCGGCCAGCCGCTCCCAGGCCAGCAGGCTCACGTCGTCGGCCCACTGGAGGTGGTCGACGGCCAGCACCAGCGGGCCCGTCGCGGTGAGCCCGCGGACGTGGTCGAGCACCCGGTCGACGGCGGAGGCCGGTTCGTCGTGCGGCGCGTCCTCCAGGCGCAGCGCCCGCCGCATCACGTGCAGCGGGATGCGGCTGCTGAGTTCCTCGGCGCTGCCGCGCGCGACCCGGTGGCCCCGGGCCCGCGCCTCGTGCAGCGCCGCGTCGAGCAGCGCGGACTTGCCGATGCCCGGCTCGCCCTCGATCCACACGATCGCGCTGCGGCCCTCGCCCACCGCGTCCAGCAGGTCGCGCAGCAGCGCCAGTTCGGCGTCGCGTCCGACCAGGCGTCCCCGTCGCGGTACGGCCGGCGCCGCCACCGCCGCCACCGCCGCCGGTGCCACCGGTACGGGCGGTGCCGGCTCGGCGAGGATGCGGCCCTGTAGCTCGCGCAGCGCCGGGCCGGGCTCGACGCCGAGTTCGTCCGCGAGCACCCGGCGCGCCGCGTGGAAGACGTCCAGCGCCTCGGTGCCCCGGCCGGCCCGGTGCAGCGCGCGCATCAGCAGCTCGTGGAACGGCTCGTGCAGGGGATGGTCGCGGACCAGTGCGGTCAGGTCGGCGATCAGCGTGTCGTCGCCGCCGCCGGCCAGGACCAGCCGGGCCCGCCGCTCCGCCGCGGCGATCCGCAGTTCGGCCAGGCGGTGCCGGTCGAGGTCGGCGAAGAGTCCGGTGACGTTCGCGTACGCCTCACCCCGCCAGAGCGCGAGCGCCTCGTCGAGCAGGGCGACCGCCGGTCCGGGCCGCCCGGCGCCGGCCTGCGCCCCGGCCGCCTCGCACAGCGTCTCGAACCGGTCGGCGTCCAGCGCGCCCGGTTCGAGGCGCAGCGTGTATCCGGCCCGCCCGGAACGCAGCAGCCCACCGGCCGGGCCCAGGGCGCGCCGCAGACCGGAGACGTAGGTGTAGATGTTGCCCGCCGCGGCGCTCGGCGCCGACTCGCCCCACAACGCCCGGATCAGTTCGGCGCGGGTGACCGGGCGGTTGGCGTTCGCGGCCAGCATCGCGAACAGGGCCCGCCGCCGGGCCGGTCCGAGGTCGATCTCGACCTCGCCGTTCCAGGCGCGTACCGGGCCCAGAACGGTGATGCGCAGTCTCCTCACCGCTGCCCGACGACCGCCGGGCCGACGTTCGCCGAGGGCCCGTCCGGGCCGGCGATCCGGTACATCTCGGCGCGCGTGGCGGCGTCCCCGGTGTGCGCCGACACCCAGGTCGCCTCGGGGCCGGCGGGCAGGCCGCAGCGGTGCAGCACCCGGGCCAGTTCCGCGGTGAGCAGCTCGCGGGACGACGCGGACAGGCCGGGCGAGGCGACGGCGTGGCGCAGCACCGCGATCGCGGGCGCGGGTGCGGCGGCGCCCAGCTGCGCGGCGTGCGCGGTCAGCCACTCCTGTACCCAGGCGTCGACCGGCACCGGCCCGGCCAGCAGCTGGCCCGCGACCCGGCCGAGGTCGCCGCCGGCCTCGGCGAGCCGCTGGGCGAACTGCCTGTGCATCAGCACCCGCAGCGCGGTGGGGATCGCGCCGCGCAGGACGCGGCGGATGACCGGATGCCGGAACCGCAAGCGGCGTCCGTCCTCGACGAGGATTCCGGCGGCCAGCGCCTCCTCCACCGCGGGTACGAGTTCCGGCGCCGACTTGCCGGTGACCGCGGCCAGGTCGGCCACCAGGTAGTTGTTGCCGAGGAACGCGATCGCCCGCAGCAACTGGCGGGTGTCGTCGGCGAGTGGTTGCAGGTGCCGGGAGACCGCGTCGGTCAGTTCCGGTCCGGGTGTGTCGGCGGTCCGGCCGTCGCGGTCGGCGAGGACGAGATGCCGCAGGTAGTACGGGTTCCCGGCGGCCGCCGCGACGAACGAGCGCACGGTGCCGGGGTCCGGGCCGGGTGGACGGGACCAGGCGCGGACCAGGCCGGTCGCGGTGTCGTCGTCGAGCGGGCCGAGGTCGACGACCGTGGTGCCGTCGCGGGGCAGCACCCGGCGCAGGAGCCGTACCTCGTATCCGGCCGGGACCGGGCGGGCGGCGGAGACGAGCAGCAGCGGCAGCCGGGTGGTGAGCTTGTGCAGCGCGTGCCAGACCAGCAGCGACATGTCGTCGGCCCACTGGAGGTCGTCCAGGACCAGCAGCAGCGGCCGTTCGGCGCACCGCGCGACCACGAACCGCTGGACCGTGTCGATGACGGTCATGGTCGGTGGCGCCCCACCGGTGCAGGCGTGCAGCGAGGCGGGCAGGCCGTCCGCGTCGTTGCCCAGGGACAGGCACTCCAGCACGATGCTCAACGGCATCCGGTACGCCAGTTCGTCGCCGACGGCCCAGCCGACCTGGACGCCGAGCGGCGCCGCGCCGCTGAGCCCCTCGGCCAGCAGCGCTGACTTGCCGATGCCCGCCTCGCCGCTGATCCACATGCTGCCGCCGCGTCCGCCGGCGAGGCCGGTGACCGCCGCGCGCAGCCGGGCCAGCGCGGCGGAACGGCCCCGGAAGCCGGGGTGCCGGGCCGGGACCGGTCCCGGGCCGCGTACCGGGGCCGCGGTGGCGCCGGACAGCTGGTCGTGGATCTGCCGGACGGCCGCGGCGGGTTCGGTGCCCGCCTCCTCGACCAGCCGGTCGCGTAGCGTGGCGTAGAGCGCGAGCGCCTCGGCGGTACGGCCCTGCGCGGCCAGCGCCCGCATCGCCACCGCGTACAGGCTCTCCCGGGCCGGGTGGCGGTCGACGAGCGTGAGCAGCCGGTCGACGACCTCGGCGCCGCGTCCGAGGCCCAGCATCAGTTCGGCCTGGCGCTCCACAGTGGTCAGGTACAGCTCGCCGAGCCGGATCCGGTGGCCGGCCGCCCGCGGTCCCGGTACGCCGACGAGCGCCTCGTCGCCCCGCCACTGCGCCAGCGCGGCGTCCAGCGCTGCCAGTTCGCCCGTCGTGTCCCCCGCGGCGCGGGGTGCGCGGCTGCGTTCGCGCAACCGCTCGAAGCGGTGGACGTCGACGGCGTCGGCGTCGACGTGCAGCCGGTAGCTGCCGCCCTCGGAGGTGAGCACCCGGCCGGAGGACCACCTGTCGCGGTCCGGTTCGAGCATGCGGCGCAGGGCGGAGACGTACGTGTAGAGGTTGCCGGTCGCGCTGGCCGGCGGATGGTCACCCCAGACGGCGGAGATCAGCTCGTCCCGGGACAGGCCCCGTTCCGGGGTGAGCGCCAGCGCGCTGAAGACGGCCCGGCGCTGGGCCGAGCGCAGCGGCAGTTCCCGCCCGGCGAACGTGATCCGGAGACTGCCCAGCAAGCGGATGTCGAAGCCACTGCACTGTGCCGTCATGCCGTCCTCGTGGTGACCGGATACCTGCCTCGGTGACAACCGTTCGGCGGAACCCTAGCCCAACCATCTACCATGTCAACTTCATGTGGATGGCCGAAAAGCTTACGGCGCAGGGCTTTCCGGTGCACGTACCGTTCGTCTCCGGCCGCCGCCGGTCGCGCGAGCAGGCAGTCTCTCCGAGGCCGGTCCGGACCGTCCACGACGGACCGGGCAGGGGCCGGGCGTCCCGGCGAGACGATACTCACTCGGCGGGGCCGGCGTCCGGCGCCGGCCCCGCCGAGATGGTTCAGCTACCGGTGCAGGTGGCGGTGGCGCCCCCGCCGGTCCCGGTGCCCTGGAATCCGAAGGTGGTGCTCTGCCCCGCGCCGAGCCGTCCGTTGTAGCTCTGGTTCGCCACGGTGACGGTGCCGCTGGTGCCGCTGGGCACGCCGTTCCACAGTGAGCTGATCGCGGCGCCGCCGGGCAGCGTGAGCGTGACGCGCCAGCCGGTCAGCGCGGTGCTCCCCGCGGTCACCGTCACGCCTGCGACGAAGCCGCCGTTCCACTGGTCCTGGACGGCGTAGACGGCGGTGCAGGAGGCCCCGCCCGGCGGCGGCGTGGTGGGCGGCGGCGGGGTCGTGGGCGGGGGAGTGGTGGGCGGCGGGCCGTCGAGCGTCAGGTTCTTCTGCTGGACGCTCCACTGGGTGCGGCACAGACCGCAGTCGGGGCCGACGAAGGTGGCGCCGGCGCTGACGTCGCCCTTCAGGCGCCACTTGAGATAGAGCACCGCGACCCGGCCGAACTCGCCGCCGTTGGGCTGGTCGTACGTGCCGCCGTGCCCGACGTCCAGGTTGCCCATGAAGGCGGGCAGCCCGGCCGGCAGCTTGCCCCAGTCGTCCATCGCGTTCGGGTAGGCGATGTCGCTCGGCCCGCCGACGAAGTACGCGATCGGCTTGGTGAGTCGCCGCAGCTGGTAGTCGTCGGCGTCGTTGAGCAGGCCGCTGCTGAAGATGCCGGTGGTGGTGACGCGCGGATCGTTCGAGACCGCGTACGCCTCCAGGCCGCCGCAGGAGAACCCGGCCACGGCGATCTTCGTGGTGTCGATCCGGTTGTAGTACTTGCTCCCCGACCGGGAGTTCTCCGCCACCGCCCAGTCGATGGACTGGGTGAGCATCTGGGCGTTCGTGGAGCCGGAGCCGTTCGGCGCGCCGTTGGCGATGGCGAGGAAACCGTGGGAGGCGATCTCGCGCAGGAAGGTGCCCTGCGACAGGCCGTTGGCCGAGCACGCGCCGTTGCCCCACACCAGGACGGGAAGGCGCTCGGACGGGAGCGTCTGGGGCCGGAAGATGGTGTGGCTGGGCAGGCTCGACGAGGTCTCGTAGTCGGCGGGGTAGGGCCCCGAGCCGCCGATCACGGCGCCGGCGGGTGTGGCGCCGAGCGCCACGACCACGGAGGCGAGCGGGACGAGGGCGGCGGCCAGTCCCGCGTAGATCTTCGTTCGTCTTCTCATGCGTCCTCCAGGGGACGTCGTCGACGGCGCTCCCTGGACGGTGGTGGTGGCGGTGTGCCGGCCACGTCGGTGTGGCGCCGCCGCGATGCGTCCCAGCGGAGGGACCGGCGGGAGCTTTGCAGTTACTATCACCGCCGTAACGAAATGTGTCAATGCACGTCGGTCGATGTCTGCCGCCGGATCGGCTACCGGTCCGCGGCCGGGGCCGTGGCGCCGGCCGGCTACGCGGCGACCGCCTGCGGGTCGCCCGTGGCGTCGTGGGCGGCCATCGTCTCCTGCCGTGCCGGCTCCTCGCGCAGGATCGCGGCGTGCAGCCACGCATCCGGGATGGCGAAGCCGTCCACCAGCGTGCGCATGTACGGGCGCAGCTCCTTGAGCAGCCCGTTCACCACGCCGGTGATCGCCTTCGACCGGGCCGGGGTGAGCCGGCCGTGCTCCAGCAGCCAGCCCTTGTTCGCCTCGATGACGCTCAGCGCGTACAGGTCGCAGACCCGGGACAGCAGCTCCTTGACCGCCGGGTCGGCGGTCGCGTCGATGCCGGCGACGAACGCCTCCAGGGTCACCCGGTCGACGTGCGCGGCGGCGACGGCGAGGACGTGGTCCTGCACGTCGTTGAAGATGTCGAACGGACGGTCCTTCTTGGTGGAGGCGCCACCGCGCAGACGGCGTACCGCGCTGTCGAGCAGGTGCTCCTCGCGGTCCTCGAACACCTTGAGCTGCCAGCCCCGGTCGGTGACGGCGACCTCGTCGTCCCGGCCCGGCACCGCGCCGACGAGCCGCGCGATGAGCGCCCGCGCGGCGGTGCGTTCCAGCACCATCTCGCGTACCTGCTCGGCCACGAACGAGGCGCGCCCCCAGCCGTCCAGGGAGCCGAACTCGTCCCGGTAGCCGGTCAGCATGCCCTTGGCGACCAGTTGGAGCAGGACCGTGTTGTCGCCCTCGAACGTGGTGAACACGTCGGTGTCGGCCTTGAGGCTGGGCAGCCGGTTCTCCGACAGGTAGCCGGCCCCGCCACACGCCTCCCGGCACATCTGGATGGTGCGCGTGGCATGCCAGGTCTGCGCCGCCTTGAGCCCGGCGGCCCGGGACTCCAGCTCCCGCTGCCGGTGCTCGTCGACCGGCCCGTCGCCACCCTGGATCTCGTCGAGCGCGGCGACCAGCTCGGTCTGGGCGAAGTGCAGCGCGTACGTGGTGGCCAGCGCGGGCAGCAGCTTGCGCTGGTGGGCCAGGTAGTCGTTGAGCAGCACCTCGCGGTCACCCTCGGCGTCGCTGAACTGGCGGCGGATGTCGCCGTAGCGCACCGCGATGGCCAGTGCCGCCTTGGTGGCCGCCGAGGCGGCGCCGCCCACGCTGACCCGTCCCCGCACCAGCGTGCCGAGCATGGTGAAGAACCGGCGGGAGTCGTTCTCGATCGGGCTGGAGTACGTCCCGTCCTCGGCCACCTGCGCGTACCGGTCCAGCAGCATGTCCCGCGGCACCCGTACGTGGTCGAAGCTGAGCCGCCCGTTGTCCACGCCGAGCAGGCCGGCCTTGGGTCCGGCGTCGCCGATGGTCACGCCGGGCATCGGGTTGCCGTGCTCGTCGCGGATCGGCACCAGCCACGCGTGCACCCCGTGGCGGCGCCCGTCGCTGATGAGCTGGGCGAAGACCACGGCCATCCGCCCGTCCCGCGCCGCGTTGCCGATGTAGTCCTTGCGGGCCGCCTCGTGCGGCGTGTGCAGGTCGAAGGTCTGCGTCTGCGGGTCGTACACGCAGGTGGTGCGCAGTTGCTGCACGTCCGAGCCGTGGCCGGTCTCGGTCATCGCGAAGCAGCCGAAGATCCGGCCGGAGACGATGTCCCGCAGGTAGGCGTCGTGGTGCCGCTTGGTGCCGAGCGCGGCGACCGCGCCGCCGAACAGGCCCCACTGCACGCCGGCCTTCACCATGAGTGACAGGTCGACCTGCGCCAGCATCTCGGTGGCGACGATCGAGGCGCCCACGTCGGACCGGCCGCCGTACTCGGCCGGGAAGCCCGCGGCGATGCCCAGCTCGACCGGGAGTTCGCCGAGCAGCCGGGTGATCCGCTCGCGCGCCTGGTCGCCGGTCTCGCCGTAGACCGGCAGGAACCGTTCGTCGAGATGGTCGCGGTGAGCCCGGCGGACCTCGGCCCACGGTCCGTCGAGCGTCTCCTGAAGGCGGGCGATGTCGATGCGGCCGGACGCGTGATCGAGCATGGTCGCTCCTCGGGGCAGCGGACATATGGGTGCACTCTCGGCCTGATCAACATTACCGGCGGTCACCGTGCCCCGCTGGCGGAGGCCGTGGTGAGCCGTGCCACCCGCCTCGGTCACCGCGCGTGCTGAGGTTAGGCTGTCCTCACTTCGAGCACTGGAGGCCTCCCCTCGTGTCCCCGCAACCCGCCGGCGGCGCCGTCACGGCCCGGTACGTGCTGCGTCAGGCGTTGCGCCGCCAGCGACGGCCGGTGCTGATCGGCGTGACGCTGCTCGGCCTGCACCAGGTCGCCGAGGCGCTCGTGCCGGTGGCGATCGGCGTCATCATCGACCGCGCCGTGGTGACCGGCGACCCCTGGGCGCTCGCGTACTCGGTCGCCGGCCTCGCCGCCCTGTTCGCCGTGCTCGCGTTCGCCTACCGCAACGGCGCCCGCCAGGCGTTCGCCGCCGTCGAACGGGAGGCGCACCTGCTCCGGGTGAAGATCGCCGAGCGCGCGCTCGACCCGCGCGGGCACCGGTCCGGCCTGCGCGACGGCGAACTGCTCTCGGTCGCCGCCTCCGACGCCGAACTCGCCGCCTACGTGGTGCGGGTCGCCGGGTTCGGTGTCGCCGCGGTGACCGCGCTGACCGTCGCGGCGACCGCGCTGCTGGTCATCGACATCCCGCTCGGGCTCGGCGTGCTCGTCGGCGTACCGGTGCTCGTGCTGGTGCTGCAACGGATGGCGCCGCTGCTGTCCCGGCGCAGCAGCTCCCAGCAGGAGGCCCTCGCGGAGACCACGGCGCTCGCCGTCGACCTCGTCTCCGGCCTGCGCGTGCTGCGCGGCATCGGCGCCCAGCACCACGCCGCCGGCCGGTACGCCGCCGCCAGCCGCAACGCGCTCGCCGTGACGCTGCGCGCCGCCAACACCAAGGGACTGCACCTCGGGCTCACCACCGCCGCCAACGGCCTGTTCCTCGCCGCGGTCGCCGGTGTCGCGGGCTGGCTCGCCCTGCGCGGCCGGCTCACCATCGGCGAGCTGGTCACAGTGGTCGGCCTCGCGCAGTTCGTCGCCGAGCCGGTGCAGACCATGGGCTACTGCGTGCAACTGTTCGCGATGGCCCGCGCCTCCGCCGCCCGGGTGGCGCGCGTGCTCGGCGTCGAGCCGCTCACCCGGCCCGGCGACACGCCCGCCCCGGCCCACCCGGACGGGCCCCGGCTCGCCCTCGACGACGTCGGGCACGCCGGACTGGACGGGGTGAACCTGCGCGTCGGCCCCGGCGAGGTGGTCGGTGTGCTCGCGTACGACCCGGCCGACGCCGAGGCGCTGGTGGCGCTGCTGTCCGGGCGGGTGCCGCCGGACGCGCGCCGGGGCACGGTGCAGGTCGACGGCGTGCCCGCCGACGACCTGCACGTCGACGCGCTGCGGGGCACCGTGCTCGTCGAGCCGCACGACGTGACGCTGTTCGAGGGCACAGTGGCGGCGAACCTCGCCGCCGGCGCCCGTACCGATCAGGCGCGGCTGCACGCCGCCGTCCGGGCGGCCGCCGCCCAGGACGTGGTGGACGCGCACCCCGGCGGCCTGGACCACCGGCTCGTCGAGCGGGGCGCGAACCTCTCCGGTGGACAGCGCCAGCGGCTCGGGCTGGCCCGGGCGCTGCACGCCGACCCGCCCGTGCTGGTGCTGCACGACCCCACCACCGCCGTCGACGCGGCCACCGAGGCGCAGCTCGCCGACGGGCTGGCCGAAGCGCGCCGGGCGGCGCCCCGGGGCACGCTGCTGATCACCAGCAGCCCGGCCCTGCTGCGCATCACCGACCGGGTGGTGGTGATCGCCGACGGCCGGGTGGCCGCCGAGGGACCACATGAGCGCCTGCTCGCCGAGGACCCCCGCTACCGCGAGGAGACGCTGCGGTGACCGCCGAACCGCGTACCCCCGGCCGGACGTTGCTGCCTGTCGCGTCCGCCCGCCAGACCTGGACCACGCTCGTCGCCCGGTTCCGCGACCGGCCCGGCCTCAGCGCCGCCGCGGCGACCGTGCTCGTCGCCGCCGCCACCGGTGGACTGGTCGCACCCTGGGTGCTCGGCCGTCTGGTGGACGACGTCATCGCCGACGCCCCGCCCTCCCGGATCGCCGGCCGGGTGGCGGTCATCGCCGCCGCTGCCGTGCTCACCGGCCTGCTCACCGCGCTCGGCGCCGCGCTGGCGTCCCGGCTCGGCGAGACGGTGCTGGCCCGGCTGCGCGAGCGCGTCCTCGACCGGGCGCTGCACCTGCCGTCCGCGACGCTGGAACGGGCCGGCACCGGCGACCTGCTGGCCCGCGTCGGCGACGACGTGGCGGTGGTGACGAACGTGATCGCGGTGAGCGGCCCGGCGTTCGTCGGCGCGCTGCTGTCCGTCGTGCTCACCGTGTTCGGGCTGGTCGCGCTGGACTGGCGGCTCGGCCTCGCCGGGCTGGTCGCAGCGCCCGCGTACGCGCTGGCGCTGCGCTGGTACCTGCGGCGCTCGATGCCGTACTACGCCCGCGAGCGGGTCGCCACCGGTGAGCGGACGCAGGCGATGGCCGGTGCGCTGCGCGGCGCGGCGACGGTGCGCGCGTACCGGACCGAGGACGCCCACGTGGCGGCGATCGCCGAGCGGTCCGGCCTGGCCCGCGACCTGTCGCTGGAGATCTTCAACCTGCACACCCGCTTCGGGCTGCGGATCAACAGGTCGGAGTTCCTCGGCCTGGCCGCCGTGCTCGTCGCCGGCTTCCTCCTGGTCCGCGACGACCTGGTCACCGTCGGCGCGGCCACCACCGCCGCGCTCTACTTCCACCGGCTGTTCAACCCGATCGGCCTGCTGCTGATGGAGTCCGACTCGGTGCTGCAGGCCGGCGCGAGCCTCGCCCGGCTGGTCGGCGTGGCGAACCTGCCCGGCACCGGCCCGGCCACCGCCTCCGGCCCGGCCACCCCGCCCGCCGGCCCGCGCGGCCCGGCCGCGCTGGACGTCACGGTGCGCCGGCACCACTACGACGACGGGCCGCCGGTGCTCGCCGACGTCGAGCTGCGCCTGGCACCGGGGGAGCGGGTCGCGCTGGTCGGCGCCAGCGGCGCCGGCAAGAGCACGCTCGCCGGCATCGCCGCCGGGATCATCGCGCCCACCGACGGATCGGTACGCCTCGACGGCGCGCCGCTGACCGGGACGGGCGAGGCCACCTCCCGGCGGGACGTGGCACTGGTCAGCCAGGAGGTGCACGTCTTCGCCGGCCCGCTGGCCGAGGACCTGCGCCTGGCCGCCCCGGAGGCGACCGACGCCGAGCTGCTCGACGCGCTGGAGCGGGTCGGCGCCACCACCTGGCTGCGTGCCCTGCCGGACGGGCTGGCGACGCCGGTGGGCGAGGGCGGCCACCGGCTCACCGCCGCGCAGGCCCAGCAGGTCGCCCTGGCCCGGCTGGTGCTCACCGCGCCCGCCGTCGCCGTGCTCGACGAGGCGACCGCCGAGGCGGGCAGCGCCGGGGCCCGTGACCTGGACCGGGCGGCCCTCGCGGCCACGCAGGGACGGACCACGCTGATCGTGGCGCACCGGCTCAGCCAGGCGGTGAGCGCGGACCGGATCGTCGTGCTCGACCACGGCCGGATCGTGGAGCAGGGCACGCACGAGGAACTGCTCGCCGCCGACGGCCGGTACGGCCATCTCTGGCGTTCCTGGCGCGTCCCGGTATGATCACCGACCGCTCCACAGCCCAGGCGAGGTGACCATGACCGACCTGCCGACCCGCTTCGTGCTCTTCCCGGGGCGGCACCACCTGCTGACCCGGTTCCAGGCCGACTACCTGAGCCGGCTCGCCGGCGACGAGGCCACAGTGGTCTGGGCGGTGACGTCGGCCAACCACGAGAACACCAGGCGCAACCCCGTCGCGTACCACAGGCGGGAGGCCGCGATCGAGCGGTTCAGCGTGCTGACCGGGTTGCGCTCGCTGGCCGTGCCGATCTTCGACACCGCGTACACCGACGCGTTCGCCGAGGTCACGCTCAAGAGCATCGCGGTGGCCACCGGGCTCGAACTCACCCCCGCCGACACGGTGGTGGCCTGCTCCACGCCGGAGGTCGCGAAGCTGTACGAGCGGCTCGGCTTCGCGATCGCGCAGGTCGAGGCCGACCCGGACCTGCCCGAGACGCCGGAACGGCCGTGGGACGTGCTGCTGCGCCTGGCCGTCGGCGACGAGAGCTGGCGGACGCTCACCCATCCGGCGACGATCGACGTGTTCGAGCGCTACCGCCTGGTCGAGGCGATCCGGTCGGTGGTGAACGACCCGCTGGTCGGCGACGAGGGCGGCCTCACCGTCACCCGCGACTACCGCACCTACGTGGAGGCGTTCGCCTCGGCCGCGCACCGCAAGTGGGACTCGGTGCGCCGGTACGTGCAGCCCGGCCGCATCGTGGACATCGGCTGCGGCGCGGGTGCCGTCCTGGAACTGGCCGACCGGGAGTCCGCGCTGCGGGAGAGCGACCTGATCGGCGTGGAGGTGGCCCGCCACCTCTATCAGGAGTGCCTGCACAAGAAGGCGCAGGGCGTGTTCCGCAACGCCAACGTCTACTTCTTCCACCGCAACGTCCTCGGCGGCGCGGTGTTCAAGGACCGCTCGGTCGACACCACGCTCACCTTCGCGCTGACCCACGAGATCTGGTCGTACGGGCGGCAGCGGGAGTCGCTGCTCCAGTTCGCCCGCCGCATCCACGACCACACGGTGCCCGGCGGCGTCTGGATCAACAGCGACGTGTGCGGGCCGGACGAGCCCGACCGGCCGGTGATCCTGCGGCTGACCGGCGACGACGGGGACAATCCCGCCTCACCGCGCCGGGATCTCGCCGACCTGTCCTCGGCCGAGGTCCGGCGGTACGTCTCCGGACTGTCGACGCGGGCCCGGCTCGACCAGTTCGCCGTGGACTTCGCGTTCGGCTTCGCGTACGAGCCGCTGGCCGACGGCGCGGTCCGTCTCGGCCTGGGCGCGGCGATGGACTACCTGACCCGCAAGGACTACACCGACAACTGGCTGTCGGAGACGAAGGAGCAGTTCTGCGGCCTGAGCTTCGCCGACTGGTCGGAACTGCTCACCGAGGCCGGTTTCGAGATCGGCCCCGCGTCGGCGCCGGTCCGCAACGACTGGGTGATCGAGAACCGGATCGCGCCCGTCGCGTCCCTGACCGACCTGGACGGCCGGCCGCTGGACTGGCCGACCACCCACGTCCTCACCGTCGCCCACCGCCCGCGCAACGCCTGACAGCACGAGCGCCCGCCGGACCGGCTGGACGGCCGGGCCGGCGGGCGCCGTGATGCGGGTCAGTGGCTCAGCGCGATCCGTACCGCCAGGACGATCAGGATCAGCCCGGTCAGCCGTTCGATCACCAGCAGCACCGACGGCCGGGTCAGCCACGGCTGCAACCGGTCGATGAGCAGGATGTAGCAGGCCCACCAGAGCACGGCGAGGCCGATGAACGTGGCGGCCAGCACCCCCGTGCGGGCCGCCGCGCCGTCGCCGGGCTTGACGAACTGCGGCACGAACGAGACGTAGAAGACGACCACCTTGACGTTCAGCAGCTGGCTGGTGACGCCCATGACGAACGAGCGCCGGGCCACGTGCGGCTCGTCGGCGGCCGGGATGTCCCGGACCGGCGCGGCGGCCTCTGTGCCGGCCCCGCCCGCGCCGACCGGGACCGGCTGCGCCACCGGGGCGGTCCGGCGGGGCCGGGTGGCCCAGAGAATGGTGCCGCCCAGGTAGAGCAGGTACAGCGCACCGGCGACCCGCAGCACCGTGTAGAGCGCCGGCGAGGACACCAGCAGGGCGGACAGGCCGGCGGTGGCGAGCGAGGCGTGCACCAGCGCGGCGGCGAACAGCCCGGCCAGCACCACGAATCCGGCCCGCCGCCCGTACCGCACGGTCTGCCGGGTGACCAGGGCGAAGTCGACGCCCGGCACGATGATGATGAGCAGGCTCGCCGCGACGAAGCCGACGATCTGGATGTCAGACATGCTGCTTGCCCCTCGCCTCTGCCCGGGCCGGTGCGGCCTCCTCGATGACGGAGACGCCGCTGTCGCGGCGCGGCCCGTGCCGGCGCCACTGCTCGCGCAGCCGGATCCGGCCGTCCGGCAGCCGCTCGGGCCGCGACTCGCACTCGCCGACCACGATGCTGCCGTCGGTGAGCACCTCCACGTACGCGAAACGCACCACGCCCTGCGCGTCGCAGGTGCCGGCGAGCCGGCCGTGCCGTACCGGACCGCCGGAGATCTCCGCCCAGACCAGGTCGCCGCGCTGGTGGTAGTGGCCCCGCAGCGGATCGGCGTCACCGGCGTGGTCGACGGAGACGAAGATCCGGTCGTCGTAGTCGAACGACGTCATCGCGCTCACGCCCATCGGGTGCTCAGGTAGTCGTCGCGGAACCGGCAGACCGTGCGGCCGGCGATCGAGTTGAGGATCATCGCGCTGCGGATCGGCAGGATGCTCAGGTTGGAGTCGACGAGCCCCTGGACGTAACGCCCCCGGTTCAGCACGAAGATCTTGTGGTCGTCGGCGTGCTTCCAGCGGATCGAGTAGTCCGACTCGATGACCGGCTCGCCGCGCTCGTCCAGGTCGATCAGCGCGGTCAGCTCGGGGTCGAAGGGCAGTGGCGCCTGCCGGCGTCCCGCCGCGACGACGAGGTTCACCGCCCGGTGCCGCTCCTCGCCGCTGCCGGCCGTCAGGCACTCCAGCTCGACCTCCCCGTCGAGCTGCCGGGCGCCGGTGACGGTACGGCTCGGCATGATCGTCACCGGGAACCGGCCGGTGCGCAGCCGCTCCTCGTAGTTGTGCTGGTAGACGCCGCGCAACGTGCCCGGGGAGATGCCGTCGCTGGTCAGGATCTGACCGGAGACGAGGCGTTCCCGCACGTCCCGGGACAGGGTGAGGAACGCCTCCTGGTAGGCGGGCCGGTACAGGTCGTTCGCCGACGGGGAGTCCTCCAGCGGGGCGAACCACGACCGCCGCCCGATCCACCTGATGTCGCGGCACCCGCGGGCGAGCAGCGCCGCGACGCACTCCGCGCTGGTCTGGCCGCTGCCGATCACGATCCACGGCAGGTCCGGCTCGTCCGGCACCGAGGCGAGGCGCCGGTGCAGCTCGTCGGCGACGAACAGGTGGCGCGGGTCGAGGGCGTCCAGGAACTCCGGTACGAAGGGGACGGTTCCGCTGCCGAGCACCAGGTGCCGGGAGCGGGCGAGGGCCGTACCGCCGCTGCGGCTGACCAGCGCGCCGTCGAACTCGACCCGGTCCACGCGGGTGCCGTACGTGATGCGCGGCAGCCGGCCCGCCGCCCACACCAGGTACTGCTGGTACTCGATCCGGGGGATGGTGTCGAACCCGGCGCCCAGCAGGGCGTATACCCGGCCGGTGGTGACCAGGTAGTTGAGGAACGACAGCGGGTGGGTCGGGTCGTAGAGCGAGACCAGGTCCTTGACCCAGCCGGTCTGCATGCGGACGCCGCTGTGCAGCATCCCGTCGTGCCAGCCCGGCCGGTCGCGGGCCTCGAACAGCGCGATGTCGTGCGGCGCGAGGGTGTCGTACATCGCCGCGAGGCTCAGGTTCGCCGGCCCGGCGCCGATTCCCACTGTGTGAAAGGTCTGCGTCATCAGTCTTCCTCTGTCTGGCCGTGGGGGACAGGGATCGCGGTTCGGGTGTTCAGCAGGGCGGTGGCGGCGAGCCGGCTGGCGGCCAGGACGGTCTTGGCGGCGCCGCCGCTGCCGCCGGTGAAGGTGTGCACCGCGCCGGACACGTGGCGCAGGGCCAGGCCGGCGGGCTCGCTGTAGCAGTCGGCGGCGCTCACCGGCGGTCCGGCCGGTCGCGGGTCCAGGCCGGGCAGCCGCCGAGCCGCCACGGTCAGGACCCGTGCCACCAGCGCGGCGTCCGGCTCGGGGGACGGCGGGTCGACGTCCCACCTGTCGCTGGGCAGTCCGAGCAGCACCCGCCCGGGACCGGCCGGCCGGCCGTAGAGGCCGCTGGTCTCGTCCACGAAGCACGGCAGCTCGGCGCGGCCGGTGACGTGGTGGGCGTACTGGATGTGCTTGGTGCGCAGCGAGGCCGGCAGCCCGGCGGCGCGCAGCAGGCGCGGGGTCCAGGCCCCGGCGGCCACGACGACGAGGTCGCCGGTGAGCCGGCGGCCGTCGCGCAGCTCGACCACGCGGTCGTCGAGGCGGGCCACCGGTGTGGTCTCGGTCCGGCCGAGGCCACGCAGGACGGCCCGGCGCAGCCGGTCCGGGTCCAGGTAGCCGGCCCGGTCCTCCCAGATCCCCACCGTGCCGTCCGGGAGTCCGGCGAAACCGAACCGGTCGGTGACCTCGTCCCGGGTGAGCACCTCGGCGCCGTCCACGCCGGCCGTCGCCCCGGCGTCGAGCAGGTAGAGCGAGCCGGTCCGCCGCCACCCGGCCGCTGTCGCGAGGGACGGATCGGCCAGCAGTTCGGCGAGGCTCGCGGCGGCGAGGGACCGGGCGGCCGGATCGGGCTCGAAGGCCCGCACCAGCCCGCCGGACGCGGCAGTCGCGTCGGCGGGCCGCCCGTCCGGACCGCCGTCGTGCGGGCCGATCAGGACCGCGTCGGCGCCCGCGTCCCGCAGCCGCCGCGCGAGCAGGACGCCGCTGATGCCCGCGCCGACGACGAGCACGCACGGCTCACCCATCCGAACCCGCCGGTTCCGCGCCGCCGACGACGCCGAGCAGGCGGGCCGCCCGCTCCGGCGCACCGGGGTACGCGGCCAGCGCCGCCCGGACCGCGGTGGCCGGGTCGAAGTGTTCCGGCCGCAGCGCCTGCTCGCCGCGCGTCAGTTCGGTGTCGGCGAGCACGCCGTCCAGGCCGGCGGTGGTGCCGGCCACTGTCGCGGCGTACCGGGCGGCGAACGCCTCGTACGCCTCCGGCCGGAAGTCCGACTCGTAGCTGTCCGGCCGGTCCCAGCTCAGGAACGCCCGGACCACCGCCGGATCCTCGGTGGCCAGGAACTCGTGCGCCCAGATTGCGTGCTCGCGGCTGGTGGAGAACTTGGCGCCGGTGAGCCGGTAGAACTCGTTCACCACCAGCCCGGTCGGCCGGTCGGGCAGCCCGGCGGCCAGGTGCAGGGCCGGGATGAGCAGCGCGTAGTAGAACGCGTTGTCGACCCCGAGGAAGATCCACTGCTCGTCCACGTCCCGCCACGCGTCCAGGTACCCGGCCAGCGTGTCCGCGTCCGGCCGCAGGTGGCGGGCGGGCAGCACCAGGTTGGCCAGGGCCATCTCCGCCCAGACGTCGATGCGCAGGCCGTCGTCCCACTCGACGCCCCAGTCCGTCGGGTACGCCAGCGGCACCTCCGGCAGCCCGCCGTCGAGGTACGAGGCGACGAGACGCCGCAGGCGGGGCGGCAGCACCGCCCGGGACCAGAACTCGGCCAGCCGCTGTCGGTGCTCGTCGAGCCGCAGCACCGGGACCGTGTGCGTGACCGGTTCGGGTGCCGCGTCGCAGCAGGTCGAGCGCGCGGCGGCCAGGTTCGCGGCGGTGCAGAACCCGCCGCAGCCCTCGCAGGTGCCGCCGTTCGCGCCGGCGCCGCAGGCCGGGCAGCGCCCGGCGACCCGGACGTGGTGCAGGGTCCGGCGGCAGGCCGCGCACGCGCGAAGCGACACCGGGGCGACCTCCACCACCTTCGCCTCCACCAGGTCGGTGAGCAGGCGCGCCACCGCCCGGCGGTAGCCGGCGTCGGCAAGCGGGTCGGCCATCACGTCGTACCGGATGCGCGCGGCGCGCAGCGCGGCGTGGATCGACGAGCCGTAGCGGGCGACGGTGTCCGCGGGCGTCTCGCCCCGCGCCTCCGCCCGGGCGAGCACGTAGTTCTGGTGCGCGTCCAGCCCGCACTGGGTCACCACCCGCCGGCCGGCGGCGCGCAGCGCGCGGGCCGCGATGTCCCCGGCGACGTACGGGCCGCTGAGGTGCCCGAGGTGCAGCGGCCCGTTCGGCGTCGGTGGCGGCGTCACCACCAGCACCGCGCCGGAGGAGGCGGCCTCAGTCACGGCCGGCCCCGGCGTCCGCAACGGGCTGCGCCGAGTCGCCGGGCTGCGCCGCCTCGCCGGGCCGGGGCATCCAGTAGATGCTGAGGATGGTGAGCGGCTGCTCCGGCGAGGGGTTGTGGATGACGTGGCTCTGCTCGGGTTCGAGCAGGATCACGCCGCCGGTCGGCACCTCGACCTTCTCGCCGCCCGCCTCGTAGATGGCCGTGCCGCGGGTCACCACGGCGAACTCGACCTCCGGGTGGACGTCCTCGCTGCTGCTGCCACCGGGCGGGATCACGCACCACATGGCGTCGAACGGCAACGGGCCGAGATCGCGGTACTGCGTCCAGCGGCCGATCCGGATGCCGTACTCGTCGGTGAGTTCGGCGGTGTCGCTGACGTACCTTCGCATGTTCGTCCTCCTGGTCGGCGCTGCCCTCCGGGCCCGCGCCGGACGGATCTGAGGTTTGCGGAGAGTGACCGGAAGTGCTGCTTCTGCGACGCTGCACCGATGCCGGGAAGGACCGTCTCGTCGACTGTCGATTCGACTCCGGTCGATAGCGTCGGACCCACTGTGGACTTAACCTCGTCTGGCCAACAGGAGCTTCACCGGCAGATCACCGGCAATGTCGCTGCTGACTGCCCGCTCAGCGGCCGCGGCTTCGGTGGTCCACCGTCATGAATCCACCAGAACCGGTACGGAGACGACGCTGTGATCGGCTACATGGATACGTTGGGTCATGAGATCGCTACCGCACGGCGAATGGCCAACCTGACACAGGAGGAGTTGGCCGCCCGCACCGGACTGAGCGTCCGGAGCATCCGCAACCTGGAGTCGTCGCGGGTGACCCGTCCGCGGCCCGCGACCGTCCGGCTGCTCCGCGAGGTCCTCGGCCTGCCCGCCCACCCGGCGGTCGCGGCCCGGATCCGTCCCATGCAGCTGCCGCTGGAGATCCCCGGCTTCACCGGCCGGTCGGCACAACTGCGGCAACTCGACCGGCTGCTCGACGGCGGGCCGCGGCGGATGTCGAGCGTGGTGGTGTGCGTCCTGTCCGGCCGGTCCGGGATCGGCAAGACGGCGCTGGCGCTGCGCTGGGCGCACCGGTCGGCGGCCCGGTTCGCCGACGGGGTACTGCACGTCCAGCTCGGCGGCAGCGACCCGGTACGGCCTGCGGTGGCGCCGGCCGAGGCGCTCGGCGGCCTGATCGAGGCGCTCGACGTACCCGGCGGGATCCCGTGCGGACCGGCGGCGCGCACCGGGCTCTACCGCAGCGCGCTCGCCGGACGCCGGATGCTCATCGTGCTCGACGACGCCCGCGACGACGACCAGGTGCGGCCGCTGCTGCCCGGCGTACCCGGCTGCATGGTGGTCGTGACCAGCCGGAACCGCCTCACCGGCCTGGTCGTCGGCGAGGCCGCGTGCCCGGTCGTGGTCGACGAACTGGCCGCCGGCGAGGCGTGGGACCTGCTGGCGGCCCGCCTCGGCGAGCGTCGCCTCACCGCCGAGCGCGCGGCGGTACGGGAGATCATCGCGCACTGCGCCGGTGTGCCCCGGGCGCTCGCCGTGGTGGCCGCCCGCGCGGCCGTCCAGCCCCGGCTGCCGCTGGCGGAGGTGGCCCGCCAGCTCCGGTAGGGACGGAGGGCCGCCCGTCAGCCCTGGTCGGCGCGGGTGCCGGCACGCGCCGCGACGTGCGCCGGCACCGGCGTCGCCGGCGGCAGCGCCGGGTCGGTCACCGGCTGCTCCCAGCGCGCGACAAGCGGCAGCTCGCCGGCCCAGAGCCCGAGGGCGGCGTCCGGGCTGTCGCCGTCGTCCGGCGGTCCGCTGCGCGTCTTGACCGACGCCTCCGCCAGCGGAAGCGCCAGCAGCGCGGTGGCCGCCAGTTCCCGCCGGTTCGGCCGGCGGGCGTGGTCCCACTGGCCGGGGGCGACGTGCTCGGTCAGCAGCCGCAGGCCGTACACCTTCTCCTCGGCGTCGGTCACCCACCGGGGCCGGCCGTAGACCATCGCGCTGCGGTAGTTGATCCCGTGCTCGAACACCGAGCGCGCCAGGACCAGCCCGTCGACCACGGTGACCGTCACGCAGACCTCGGCGTCGGTGGTGAGGCTCCGGCTGGCCACCGAGCCGTGCAGGTAGAGGTGCCTGTCGTCGAAGCCGTAGACGGTCGGTACCACCATCGGACCGCCGTCGACGAGCACGCCGAGATGGCAGACGGAGGCGGCCCGGAGCACGTCGAACAGGGCGGCGCGGTCGCGGTGCCCCTTCTCCTTCATCCGGCGCAGCGTCGTACGCGGCGTCGCGGACAACAACCCGTCGGTGTCGGCCATGACTGACCTCCTGTCGGCCCCGCCGTTTCTACCGGCTCGGGCCGCGCACCTCAAGGGGGGACTGCTCAGCGGACCTTCTTCGTCGGCCGTTTACGAGGCGGCGTCAGCAACTCGGCGATCGCCGAGATCGCGGACGGCACCAGACGGTAGTACGCCCACACACCCCGCTTCTCCCGCTCGATCAGACCGGCCTCGGTGAGGATCCGGAGGTGATGGCTGACGGTCGGCTGGGAGAGACCGAGCGGCGCGGTGAGGTCGCTGACGGACGCCTCGCCCTCCGGCGCGGACTGGATCAGGCTGAGCAGGCGCAGCCGGGCCGGGTCGGCCAACGCCTTCAGGACGCCCGCGAGGCGTTCGGCGTCGGCACGCTTGATCGGCTCGCCGGTGAGCGGCGAGATGGCAGGGGTGGCAGTCTTCGCAGTTCCCACGCTTGCATCGTTGCACCTGCGGCGGCCGCCCGCCGGTGCAATCAGGACCGGACCATCGTCGGTTGCCACTCCGGCGGGCGACCGAGAGGGCGGATGTCAGGCGGTGGGGTGCAGTTCGGCGAGCAGCCGTTCCACCCGGGTGCGGATCTCGTCCCGGATGGGGCGTACCGCGTCGACGCCCTTGCCCGCGGGGTCGTCGAGCTTCCAGTCCTCGTACCGCTTGCCCGGGAAGACGGGGCAGGCGTCACCGCAGCCCATGGTGACGATGACGTCCGAGGACTCCGCCGTCTCGTACTCCAGGAGCCTGGGGGTCTGGCCGGTGATGTCGATGCCGACCTCCCGCATGGCCTCGACGGCGGCCGGGTTGACCTGGCCGGCGGGCGCGCTGCCGGCGGAACGCACCTCGACGGTGTCGCCGGCGAGGTGGCGCAGCCACCCGGCGGCCATCTGGGAACGGCCGGCGTTGTGCACGCAGACGAACAGGACACTGGGCTTGTCGCTCATCGGGTCTCCCTGATCCGGGTGGTCGCCGCGCGGCGTGCCGCAGCGCGGTCGGGGCGTCTCACGGCCGGGTTCCCGGCGCGGGGAACAGGCGGGCGCGGGCCCACAGCGACACGTAGACCAGGCCGACGAGGACCGGAACCTCGATCAGCGGGCCGACGACGCCGGCGAGAGCCTGGCCGGAGGCGATCCCGAAGGTGCCGATCGCGACCGCGATGGCCAGTTCGAAGTTGTTGCCCGCCGCGGTGAACGCCAGGGTGGTGGTGCGTTCGTAGTTCAGGCCGATGGCCCGGCCGAGCAGGTAGGAGCCGGCCCACATGAGGGCGAAGTAGGCCAGCAGCGGCAGGGCGATGCGGGCCACGTCGGCCGGCCGGTCGGTGATGGCCTCGCCCTGCAGGGCGAACAGCACGACGATGGTGAACAGCAGTCCGTACAGGGCGACGGGCCCGACCCTGGGCAGGAACCGCCGCTCGTACCAGTCGCGGCCCCTGGTGCGCTCGCCGAGGCGGCGGGAGAGGTAGCCGGCGAGCAGGGGGATGCCGAGGAAGACGAGTACGTTACCGGCGATGTCCCAGCCGGAGACCTCCAGCGCCGCGCCGTCCAGACCCAGCCAGCCCGGCAGCACCGACAGGTAGAACCAGCCGAGCAGGCCGAAGGCGACGACCTGGAACACCGAGTTGACGGCGACGAGGACCGCCGCCGCCTCCCGGTCGCCGCAGGCCAGGTCGTTCCAGATGATGACCATCGCGATGCAGCGGGCCAGGCCGACGATGATCAGCCCGGTGCGGTACTCCGGCTGGTCGGCCAGGAACACCCAGGCCAGGGCGAACATGACGGCGGGACCGACGACCCAGTTGAGGATCAGCGACGAGACCAGGAGGCGCCGGTCACCGGTGACGGTGTCGAGGCGGTCGTAGCGGACCTTGGCCAGGACCGGATACATCATGATCAGCAGGCCGAGGGCGATGGGCAGGGAGATGCCACCGACCTCGACGGCGCCGAGAGCGTCGTCCAGGCCGGGGACGATCCGGCCGAGCAGCAGACCGGCGACCATGGCCAGGCCGATCCAGACCGGCAGGAACCGGTCGAGGCGCGACAGGCGTGCCACCACCGGCGGGGCATGGTCGGCTCTGGTGGCGGTGCTCATGGACGCTCCAGTGGGGTGTCGGTGTGGCGGCAACGGGGCTCGGCGGTGATCGGACCGCCTTCCCGTGGGGGTGTGGCGTGCGGCCTACCGCTGCGCCGCGGCGGCCGGCTCGATCGACAGCAGGCCGGCGAGCTGGCGCAGGATCTGCGGCCGCGCGCGGTAGTAGACCCAGGTGCCCCGCCGCTCGGCGTCCACCAGGCCCGCCTCCCGCAGCGTCCTGAGATGGTGGGAGATCGTCGGCCCGGTCAGGTCGAACGCCGGCGTCAGGTCGCACACGCACACCTCGCCGCCCTCGGCGGAGGCGATCATCGACATCAGCTGCAGCCGTACCGGATCGCCGAGGGCCTTGAACGCGGGCGCGAGCACCGCCGCCGTCTCGGCGGGGACCCGGCGCTGCGCCAGCGAGGGGCAGCACGGCCCGTCGGCGCTGAGGTCGACGAGGGGGATCGGCGCCTGTTGCTTCGGCATGTCTCTAGGTTGACACCCATCTAATCAGCGCGCAAGTCTCTGCTTAGACAGGCATCAAGACAAGGTGTCTCGGGAGGCGGCGGCCCGGGCCGGCGTCACCACGGGCTAGGGCCTGTCCTGTCGATCATGGAAGCCAGATGACAGCGGCGATGAGGATCAGACTGGCTCGGTAGAGGGATGCGCGTTTGGCGTAGCGGGTGGCCAGGTCACGCCATTGCTTGAGTCGGTTGAAGCAGCGTTCTACGACGTTGCGTTTGCGGTAGATCGCCTTGTCGAAGGCGGGTGGTCGCCCGCCGGTACTGCCCTTGGCGGCGCGGCGGGCGATCTGGTCGGCGCGTTCGGGGATGACGTGCCGGATCCCGCGTTGGCGCAGGGCTCGACGGGTGGAGTCATGGGCGTAGCCCTTGTCCGCGATCAGCACGTCAGGGCGCTTGCGGGGCCGGCCCGGTCCGGGCTCGTTGACGCGGATCGCATCGAGCAGGGCGAGAAGCTGGGGGTTGTCGCCGGCCTGGCCCGGGGTGAGCAGGATCGACAACGGCCGGCCGCGTCCGTCGACAGCGAGGTGGATTTTCGTGCTCAGTCCTCCGCGTGATCGGCCGATGGCCTCGCCATCTTGCGTACCAGGCGTCGCCGCACTTGTCGGGGAGCCCCTTTTTTGCGGGCGCCAGCGGCATGCTGATGCGCCCGCACGATCGACGAGTCGATGCTGATCGTCCACTGCACCGGTGTGCCGTCGTCGTACACCTGCGCCGCCGAGAGGATCCGACCCCATGTCCCGTCGGCGCTCCACCGACGCAGGCGCTCGTGGCAGGTCTTCCACGGTCCGAAACGTTCGGGCAGGTCACGCCACGGCGCACCCGTGCGCAGCTTCCACAAAATCCCGTTGATCACCTGACGGTGATCCCGCCACCGCCCACGAGCACCGCCCGGCTCCGGTAGCAGCGGCGCGATCACCGCCCACGCCTCATCGGTCAGTTCACCACGACGCACCACCGACACATCGTCAACGATCAACCACTACAAGATCGGCAGGACACGCCCTAGCAGGTTGCGGCTGTCGCGGTTGAGTAGTTCGGTTGTGAGTTGCTGCGCCCATGGCCGGTAGCGAACCTCCTGCGGGGTGTCTCGCTCGGCAGCAAGCAGCGCCTGGAATGTCGCCTGTGGGCGCCCGCGGCCGTGTAGTGCCAGCGCTGTGTCTTCCCAGTAGCGAGCTCGGCGCTCCGGCATGACGATCCGGGCCGGGTCGACCTGCCGAGCGTAGTCGACAGCGGTGCCGTAGTCACCAAGCACCCGGGACACGCTGATCTTGTAGACAGCCAGGTCGAGCAGATTGAGCCATTTTCATCCTGCGTGGCGGTCGGCTTCGACGCGGTGCAGGACGAGGATGGCCTGCACGATCGCGGTCGCTCGGCGTGGGCAGCAGCGCAGCTTGACCAGGATTTTCCAGGTCTTGAGGGTGGCGATCTGCGCCGCCGAGAGGATCCGACCCCATGTCCCGTCGGCGCTCCACCGACGCAGGCGCTCGTGGCAGGTCTTCCACGGTCCGAAACGTTCGGGCAGGTCACGCCACGGCGCACCCGTGCGCAGCTTCCACAAAATCCCGTTGATCACCTGACGGTGATCCCGCCACCGCCCACGAGCACCGCCCGGCTCCGGTAGCAGCGGCGCGATCACCGCCCACGCCTCATCGGTCAGTTCACCACGACGCACCACCGACACATCGTCAACGATCAACCACTACAAGATCGGCAGGACACGCCCTAGGCGACGAGCGTCCGCAGCGCCTCGGCGAGGCCGGCGCCGGCGGTGACCGGGTGAGCGAAGGACAACCGGGTGTCGGCGTGACCGTCCGGCCGCTCCGCGCGCAGCACGATGCCCTCGGCGTCGAGCGCGACCGGGACGATCCGCGTCGCGCCGGCGCCCCCGTCGACGAGCGTGCCGAGCCGCTCCAGGAGATCGCTGTGGCAGCGGGCCAGGTGCGCGAGGTGGGCGGCCTCGTCGACGGCGATCGGGTCCGGGCGGGCGGCCCGGTACGTGCCGGGGTCCACCGCGACGGGCCCGGCGGCCCGGTCGAGGACGATCTCGTCCGGCGCGATCGCCCACAGCGCCACCGGCGGCAGGTCGAGCAGCGACATCACGGTGGCCGGGTCGCAGGCGTCGAGTGCGGCCGGGTCGAAGCGGCGGGCGGTACCGACGATCCGCAGCCGGGCGCGCACCCGCGAGCGTACGGCGACCGGGGCGAGGTGGGTCACGTCGAGACGTACCGCACCGCTGTGGCCGCGCGCGGCCACCAGCAGGCCGCCGGTGCGGCTCATCGCGTCGACCGCGAGCACGATCGTGCCGTCGGGGAGGACGGCGTGGGCGGAGAGGAGGTCGGCGGTGGTGTCGCCGAGCGTCAGCCGCACCGAGGAGGCGGCGCTCAGCACGCACCGGGCGGAGACGGCGTCGCGGGGCGTGGAGGGGAGCGCCGACGGCCGGGCGGTGACCGGGGCGACGCCGGCCGACGGGGCCGGGCGCCCGGCGGGGTGCAACGCCATGTCTGTCTCCTCGGCCGGGAAGGGGTGAAGTCGGCCCAGGTCAGACGGTAGTAGGTAAGGCTTACCTGTGCAACGGCGGGTCGGGTGCCGCACATGCCGTACGGGTCACGACGGTGACCGTCGTGACCCGTACGGGCGTGGTGTCCGGTTCGTCAGGCGGGCTGGTAGGTCAGGCAGTCGCTGACCGTGGCACCCGGGCCGACCGTGATCGACTCGGCGGTGCAGGCGAGGTTGGTGTTGTACACGCACTCGGCCCGCGCGCAGGCGCCCACCGCGCCGGTGACCTCGGCGATCCCGCCGCTGAGCGAGGACTCGACGAACGTCGCGCAGGAGGCCGCGTCGGCGGACGCCGCCACGGTGATCGCGGGAGCGTGACAGCCGTTGTCGTTGAAGCTGCACGCGGTGGCGGCGCATTCACGTACCGGCGGAGACTGCAACAGGGTCTTCATGGTGCCTCCAAGTCATGCGGGCCGGCGGACACGAACGGCCGGCCTCGTGGTGCTCGAATGCCGTCTGGTATTTGCCGGGCGGCCCGGTCCTCAAACCCGTCCGCCGCCACTGAGGATCACGCTCACCTTAACAACGGAATGCGGGGCTGGCGGCCGTAAGCCGCCGTTTCCGCGCCGAGTCCCGGTCCAGCGAAGATGAGCCTCACCTTGGTTAGGGAAGGCTTTCTTTGCACGCGGGGAGGCGTCTTTCTCCGCCCGCTCCCGGCGCGGCGGGGCGGCCGGCGCAGCGCCGGTGAGCAGCCATGACGCCGACCGGCCGGTGCCGGGGCCGTCACCCGGAACAGCGGGCGGGAATCGTCTCCGCCGGCCGTGTCGGAATCGATCCCGGGCGCCGGAATCGGAATCGGCAGTGCCGCTCAGCGGGCCGGGGACGGCGGCAGTTCGGCGGCGTTCGGATTACCCATTCCGTGGTCGCGCGCCCGGGCTATCGCCTCGGCGCGGCTGCCGAGACGGAGTTTGACCAGAATGGCGGAGACGTTGTTCCGTACGGTCTTGGCGCTCAGCCCGAGCCGGTGCGCGATGAGCGGGTTCGACAGGCCCCGGGCGAGCAGGCCGAGCACCTCGCGTTCCCGGTCGGTCAGTTCCGGGAACGGGCCGTCGGCGCGGGCGCCCAGCAGAGCGGCGGCGCGGTCGGCGAGCGGGCCGCCGAGGACCAGGTCGCCGCCGGCCACACCCCGGATGCCGCGCTCCACGTCCGCGGCCGAGGCCCCCTTGAGCACGTATCCACGCGCTCCGGCGCGTACCGCGGCGACGAGTGAGGCGTCGTCGTTGAGCATGGTCACCACCAGCACCCGGACCTCCGGGTGGTCACGGCTCAACGCCCGGGTGGCCTCGATCCCGGACCCCGGCCCGAGATGGAGGTCCATCAGCACCACGTCCGGCCTGGTGCTGTCGACAAGCACCCGGGCCTCGGACGCGTCGGCGGCCTCGCCGACGCACTCGATGCCGTCGAGGGTGTCCAGCAGCGCGCTCATGCCGAGCCGGAAGACCGGGTGGTCGTCCACCACGACGACGCGGATCGGGTGATCGGTCACCGGCACTCCAGGGGGACGGTCAGGCAGACGGTGGTGCCACGGGAGGGCGCCGGCCCGACGGTCAGCGTCGCGCCGACCGCCTGCGCCCGCTCCCGCATGGCGTGCAGGCCCACGCCGGGGCGGACCGGCCCGGCGGCCACGCCCCGGCCCGCGTCGGTGACGGTGACCCGGAGCAGGTCCGGTCGCCGGTCCAGCGACACCGTGCAGGTGTCCACCCCGGCGTGCCGGTGCACGTTGCGCACCGCCTCGGCGGTGACGCCGTACGCGGCGGTGGCGACCGGCTCCGGCAGCGGGTCCAGCGTGGCGGGGGCGCGCATCACGATCCGCAGCCCGGCCCGCGCGTACTGGGTGCGCAGCAGGTCCAGGGCGGGACGCAGGCCGCCGTCGGCCAGCACCGGCGGCAGCAGCCCGTGCGCCAGCTCCCGTACCTCCGCCGCCCGTGCGGTCAGCTCCTCGGTCAGCCGGTCCAGCAGCTCCTCGGCCCGGTCCGGGTCGCGGCGCAGCAGGTTGCGGGTGGCGGCCAGGCCCAGCCCGATGCCGCTGAGCGCCGGTCCGAGGCCGTCGTGCAGATCCCGGCGCAGCGAGCGGCGCTCCTCGTCGCGTACCTCCGCCAGCCGTTGCCGCGACCGGGCCAGGTCCCGGTTCGTGCCGGCGAGGTCCACCATCGCGGCGACCACCGGGGCGAGGACGGCGAGCGCCTCCCCGGCCCGGTCGTCCAGCAGCTCGCCGGGCCGGGGCCAGGCGTGCAGGTGGCCGACCAGCCGGTCGCCGCGGGTCAGCGGCACGGTGACCGGCGGACCGCCCTCGTGCGGCGGCGGCTGCGGCCCGTCCTCGGTGATCCGTACGTCGGCCAGCCGCAGCGCGGTGGCGACCGCCGCGCCGATGTCGGTCGTGCTGCCGCCGCTGCGCACCACCCGGTGCAGCAGGAGTTCGGGCGGCTCGCCGTGCACGAGCCTGTCCACCCGTCGCTGCACGAGCGCGCGGACCGGCTGGAAGGCCGCCGCGATCACGCCGGTGACCAGCAGTTGCGGCAGCGGCGCGGCGTGCGGCAGCAGCCGGTCGGACACGGCGACCGCCGCGCAGTAGGCGGCGATCACCGTCGCGGTCATCAGGTACCAGACCAGGGTTCGCCGGACGGCCAGCCGCAGGCCCCACAACTGCTGGCGCAGCACCACCACCGCAACCGCGGCGGGGAAGAACGCCTGGGAGGCGAGCATCAGCAGCGCGGGCGCGGCCGGCGGCACCACCGCCGGCGGCAGGAGCGTGGCCAGGAAGGCCAGGGTGAGTAACGCGCTGCCCGCGGTCACCCAGCCGAGGCCGTTGCGCCGCGCGGGCTCCCCGCGCCGCCACCGCCACGCGACCCCGGCGGCGGCGAGCGCGCCGAGCCCGACCAGCGCGTACGGCAGGACGGGGGACAACTGTCGCAGCAGCGCGGCGCGGGCGTCGCGTAGTTCCGGTGTCAGCGGCACCACCCCCACCGGTGGCGGCGCGGTGGCGAGGACGGCCACCGTCAGCGCCACGTACCCCAGGCCGGCCGCGACCGCGATCCGGTCGAGCCGTCCGGGCGGCCGCTCCGGCAGCAGCCAGGGCATGACCACGACGAGCGAGTAGAGGCCGGGCACCCAGGCCCACTGGTGCAGGGCGGTCAGCAGCGGCGGCCCGCCGACGGCGAGCTGCCACTGCGCGCAGCACGCGGCGAGCGCGCCGCCGAGCGCCGCCGCGCCGGCGATCCACCCCGGAAGCCGGCTGCCGCTGCGCCGGCGGCTCAGGATCAGCCAGGCGGCCGCGCCGTAGACGACGCCGTCGAGCAGGTCGACGAGCGAGTAGAGCTGACCGGCGGTGAACGGGGGAGTCGCCACCGCCCAGCCGGCGACCGCGCCGAGCGTGAGCACGCCGGTGGCGGTGAGGACGGCCCAGGCCGTTCGACGCGGAGTGAGGAGGTCGTCACGCATGTCGGGTCCACTGTGTCAGGCCGGGAGGCGTCGGGGGACCACCTGAACGGCGTGAGCCGGGTGGCGGGCCGGGCGGTACGCGGGCCCGCCGTACCGTTCCCGCGCCGGCGCGGCCCGCCGCCGTCACCCTGCGGGCGGCGGCGTCCCGGCGGCCAGGGGCGGATGTCCCGGTCCGGCCGGGACGGCGGGATCGGCCGTGCGGTGCGGCGACGGCGTCCCGGGCCGGACGGGATCGGCGTCCCTGGCGGGCCGGGACGCCGCGCCGGTTGACTGCCGGGCATGACCGACACCACGCCGGACCACATCCCGGCCCACGTCAAGAACTCCTACGTCAACTGCTCGGAGTACACCCGCGCGCCCCGGCTCACGCCGCCGCCCGCCGACGTCCGCGGCGACGCCGTGGTGCTGTCGCTCCGCCCGGCCGCGCCGGCCGCTCCGCCCGTCGAGGTCACCCGGTGACGGTGGCCGCCGCGCCGGGCCTGCTCCCCGCCTGGCGGGAGTGGCTCGCCGAGAACCTGGCGATGGGCGTCGCCGCCGGGCAGGCCCGCGCGGCGGCCGTCGCCGCCGGCGCGGACGCCGACGCCGTCGACGCGGAGCTGGCGGCGCTCGCCGGCCACCCGTACTTCGCCGTGTGCCGGCGGCTCGCGCTGCGCTACGACTGGATGGAGTCGGTACTGGACACCTACCGCGTGCTGCGCGAGGACGACGGGGGCCGCGTCCTGGAACGCCGGTCCGATCCCGGCGCCGAGGAGTTCTTCGCCCGCTACTACTACGGCAACCGGCCGGTCGTGCTCGACGGCCTGATGGAGGACTGGCCCGCGCGGGACTGGACACCGGCCCGGATGGCCAGCAGGTGCCCGGACGCGGTCGTCGAGGTGATGACCGGCCGCGAGGCGAACCCCGATCACGCCTGGCAGTACGACAGGCACCGCACCACCATGCCGTTCGCGGACTACGTGGCGTTGCTGGACTCCGGCGCGCGGACGAACGACTACTACATGGTGCCGCGCAACGAGAACTGGAACGGCGCGCTGCGGGCGCTCGCCGCCGACGTGCGGCCGCCGGCGCACCTCGTCGACCCGTCCGGTGGCGGGCACCTGCTGCTGGGGCCGGCCGGCACCGTGACGCCGTTGCACGTGGACAACAGCACCGTGCTGCTCTGCCAGGTGCTCGGGCGCAAGCACGTCCGGCTGGTGCCGTCGTACCAGCGGCATCTGGTCTATCCCCGCGGCGGGACGTTCAGCGCGGTGGACGCGGCGCGACCGGACCTCGACCGGCATCCCCGGTACGCCGAGGCGACGGTGCTGGAGACGGTGCTCGAACCGGGGCAGATGCTGCTGGTGCCGGTCGGCTGGTGGCACTGGGTGCACGCGCTGGACGTCAGCGCCACTGTCACGTTCCACCACTTCCGGGTGCCCGGCCGCAACCATCGGATGGCCACGCCGCCGGCGGCCGGTGCCGAGGCCGTGTAGCGAGCGTCACACTGCGGCCACAGTGGCCGGTCCGGCACCGCCGGCGCGGTCGTCCGGCCGGTCGGCCGGGTACACCGTCCGGGGGAGGTGCGCGTGGTACGACGGGCGCGTGCCCGTCCGCCGTTCATGTCCACCACCGCCGTCCGGGCAACCGTACGCGAAGAATTTTTTCGCCGGGTTGCCCGGCGCGGCGGTGCTCCGGGGAGGCCACGACGCCCGGGCGCTCGCCCCCGCCGCCATCTGCGGCGATGCGGGAAAAGGCGTCCCTGAATGGACGTCCGTTCCAAAAGATCCACGTCGAGTTGTCGTCCATCGATCATCGGCTTCCCGACAGGATGGGGTTTGCGAGAGCGTCGGACGGCGTTGCAGAATGAGTCCGTCCGGAGGTGTCGGGGGATCTGCGTCCGGAGACGAACTTAAGGATCGTAAAGGTCGCTTGGGAGTGATTCTGTGATCTCTCGTTTGTGGTCGTAGCGGGATCAAATCCGACATACGGCTACGGGGGGGTGGCGTCCAGCCAGGCCCTACACCTGATCAACGCGAGCGGTGGAATGGGTCGTGCATGCGACCGTTTTCCGCCTTGCCATGCATTTCGCCCGGTGGGTGAATGAATGGGCATGGCGCTTCGGGATGTCTGACCGAATTGCGCGCCGACGCAATCGCCTGCGTCGGTAATCGCTTGTCGCCTGCCGGTTTCCAGTCGAGGAGAATTCGAATTGCGCCAGCTAGAGAACTGTGTCCAGGTTGATTACTCTCCGTCGTTCTCCCAGCACCGCATGTGGTTCCTCGACCGGTTGGCCGGTGGTCGCGACACCGCGTACGTCACCACTCCGATGTGGCGGGTACACGGCCGGCTCGACCGGGAACGGTTCCAGACGGCGGTGGACACGGTGGTCGACCGGCACGACGCGCTGCGCGCCCGTTTCGTGGAACGCGACGGCATGCCCCGCGTCGTCCTGCCACCGTCGGCCGGCACCCCCGTCGACTGGCGCGCCGCCACCTCGGCCGCCGAGGTGGCCCGGGCGGCCGAAGCCGAGGCGGAGCGGCCGTTCGACCTGGCGACCGGACCGCTGCTGCGGGTCGTCGTCTGGACGCTCACCGACACCGAGCACGTGGTCCTGGCGGCGACGCACCACATCGCCTCCGACGGCTGGTCGGTCGGCCTGCTGGCCCGCGAGCTGGCCGCCGCGTACGCCGGCGAGCCCCTGCCCGACCTGCCCGTCCGGTACGTCGACTACGCCGAGCGGCAGCGCCGCGAGCTCGACGGCGACCGGCTCCGCGCCGACCTGGACTACTGGCGTGACCGGCTCGCCGGCCTGCCCGCGCTGACCCTGCCCACCGACCGGCCCGCCCCGGAGCGACCCTCGCACGCGGCGGCGACCACCGAGTTCGTCCTCGGCCCGGAACTGGTGGCCGGCCTGCACCGCGTCGGCCGGGAACACGGCGCCACGCTCTACATGACGCTGCTGGCCGCGTTCCAGGTGCTGCTGGGCCGGTGGAGCGGGCAGGACGACTTCGGCATCGGCTCCCCGGTGGCCGGCCGGGACCGGCCCGAGGTGGAGAACCTCATCGGCCTGTTCGTCAACACGGTGGTCACGCGCGCCGACCTGAGCGGCGACCCGACGTTCGCCGAGCTGCTCGGCCGGGTCCGCGACGACGCCCTCGACGCGCTCGACCACCAGGAGGTCCCGTACGAGCGGGTGGTCCGCGAGTTGCGGCCCGAGCGGCCGGACACCGACTCGCTGATCGACGCCTGGTTCGCGATGCAGAACGTGCCGGGCGACGGCCCCTCGGCCGGACCGCTGCGCTTCACCGACTTCGAGACCGACCGCCCCAAGGCGCTGTTCGCGGTGTCGCTGTTCGCCCAGCCGCGCGGCGACGAACTCGCCATGACGCTGGTCTACCGGACGGATCTGTTCGATGCGGTGTCGATCGGTCGGTTGGTGGGTCGGTGTCGGGAGTTGTTGGTGGCGGTGGTGGCTGATCCGGGTGTGCGGGTCGGTGGGTTGGGGTTGCCGTCGGGGGAGCGGGGTGTGTTGCGGCGTTTCGGTGCGCCGGAGGTGGTGGGCCGGGTGGTGGATCCGGTGGTGGGGTTCGAGGAGCGGGTGCGGCGTGGTGTGGGTGCGGTGGCGGTGGTTGCTGCTGGTGGGGTGGTGTCGTACGGGGAGTTGAACGCGCGGGCTAATCGGGTGGCGTGGTGGTTGCGGGGTCGTGGTGTGGGTCCGGAGTCGCTTGTGGGTGTGCGGTTGCCGCGTGGGGTGGACATGTTGGTGGCGGTGCTGGGTGTGTTGAAGGCGGGTGGGGCGTATGTGCCGATCGACCCGTCCTGGCCGGCCGCACGTGTCGACGTCGTCCGCGCGGACGCCGGGCTCGAACTCCTGCTCGACGGCGAGCTGCCGGACGGTGGCCGGGACGACGACCCCGGTGTGCCGGTCGCGGACGGGCAGTTGGCGTACGTCATCTACACGTCGGGGTCGACCGGCCGGCCCAAGGGCGTCGGGGTGTCGCGGGCGGCGATGGCCGCGCACGTGTCCCGGATGCGACGCCGCTTCGGGCTCGGCCCGGCCGACCGGGTGCTCCAGTTCGCCGCACTGGCCTTCGACGCCTCGATCGACCAGATCTTCCCCGCACTGAGCTGCGGCGCGGCGCTGGTGCTGCCGGAGCACGGCCTGGTCGCCCCGGCCACCCTGCTGCCGCTGCTGGCCCGGCACGGCGTGACGCTTGCCAACCTGCCGCCGGCGTACTTCGGCGAGCTGGTCGCCGAGCTGACCGAACGGGACGGCGAGGTGCCGCGCGACCTGCGGCTGATGGTGCTCGGCGGAGACCGTGTCCGCCCCGGCGACGTGGACCGCTTCGCGTCCCGGTGCCCCGACGTGGCAGTGCTCAACGCGTACGGCCCGACCGAGACCACAGTCACCACGACGGTCGCCGACCTTCCGCTGGGCCTCACCGGTGCGCCGCCGATCGGCCGGGCGGTGGGGGACCGGGCGTTGTACGTGCTGGACGGTTCGCTGGCCGAGGTGCCGGTGGGTGCGGTGGGCGAGTTGTTCGTCGGTGGCACGCAGTTGGCGCGGGGTTATCTGGGCCGGCCGGGTGCGACGGCGGAGCGGTTCGTGCCGGACCCGTTCGGTGGTGAGCCGGGTGGCCGGCTGTACCGGACCGGGGATCTGGTGCGGTGGCGGGCGGACGGGCAGTTGGAGTTCCGGGGCCGGGCCGACGGCCAGGTGAAGGTGCGTGGGTTCCGGGTCGAGGTGGGCGAGGTCGAGGCCCGTCTGCGGGAACACCCGGGCGTACGCGACGCGGTCGTCATCGCCTGGCAGGACCGCCTCGTCGCCTACCTGGCCTCGCACGGCGTGACCGCCGACGAGGTACGGCGGCGGCTGGGCGAGCGGCTGCCCGAGTTCATGGTGCCGGCGGTGGTGATCGTCCTCGACGAGCTGCCGCGCACCGTCGGCGGCAAGGTCGACCGGGACCGGCTGCCGGACCCGGAGGGCCACCGTCCGGACGTGAGCGTGGGCTTCGAGGGCCCGCGTAACCCGACCGAGGAGGCGATCGCGGACGTCTGGCGGCAGGTGCTGCGGGTCGACCGGATCGGCATCCACGACGACTTCTTCGACCTGGGCGGCCACTCCCTGCTCGCCACCCTCGCGGTGGCCCGCCTGGTGAAGGCGCTCGACCGTCCCGTCGACGTGCGGACCTTCTTCGCCCACCCGACCATCGCCGAGTTCGCCGCCGCGCTGCCCGCGTCCACCGCCGGGGCCGCGCCTGCGATCACCCGGCTGCGGCGCAGCGGCGACTTCCCGCTCTCGTTCGCGCAGGAGCGGATGTGGTTCCTGCACCGGCTGGAGCCCGACGCGCCCGACTACATGGCGGCGCTGGCATGGCGGGTGGACGGACCGCTGCACCGGGACCGGCTCGACCGGGCGCTGCGGCAGCTCGTCGACCGGCACGAGTCGCTGCGGACCACCTTCCCGGTGGTCGACACACAGCCGGTGCAGCGGGTCGCCGCCATCGGCGACGTGACCGCCGACTGGTACGACACCCGATCCGCCGCCGACCCGTACACCGAGGCGGTGACGCAGGCCGAGCGGGAGCTGCACCGCCCGTTCGACCTGGCGTCCGGCCCGTTGTTCCGGGCCCTGGTCTGGCAGCTCGGGCCGGAGGACCACCTGCTCGTGCTGGCCATGCACCACATCGTCTCCGACGGCTGGTCGATGGGCGTGCTGGTACGCGAACTGGGCGCCGCCTACGCCGGGGAGTCGCTGCCGGAACTGCCGGTGCAGTACGCCGACTACGCCGGCTGGCAGCGCCGGGAACTCACCGGCGAGCGCCTCGACACCGAACTGGCCCACTGGCGCGAGCGGCTGGCCGGCCTGCCCGCGCTGGAACTGCCCACCGACCGGCCCCGGCCGGCCCGCCCGTCCTGGGCCGGCGCGACCCACGAGTTCACCCTGGATCCCGAACTGGTGGCCGCGCTGGAACGGATCGGCCGTGCGCACGGCGCCACGCTCTACATGACGCTGCTGGCCGCCTTCCAGGCGGTGCTGGCCCGCTGGACCGGGCAGGACGACTTCGGCGTCGGGGTGCCGGTGGCCGGACGTACCCGGCCCGAGGTGGAGAACGTCATCGGCTTCTTCGTCAACACAGTGGTGATGCGCGCCGACCTGAGCGGCGACCCGACGTTCACCGAGCTGCTCGGCCGGGTCCGGGACCGGGCGCTGGACGCCTACCAGTACCAGGAACTCCCCTTCGAGCGGGTGGTGGAGGAGCTGCGCCCCGACCGGGAGGCCGGCCGGTCCCCGCTGTTCCAGGCCATGTTCGACCTGGAGGTGCGCTCGATCGCCGCGCCCCGGCTCGGCGCCGCCCGGCTGCGTCCCGCCGAGATCCCGTTCGACGTCACCAAGTTCGACCTGATGGTCACCTTCACCACCGACCCCGGCGCGGCCGGCGGCTTCGTGCAGTACCGGACGGATCTGTTCGATGCGGTGTCGATCGGTCGGTTGGTGGGTCGGTGTCGGGAGTTGTTGGTGGCGGTGGTGGCTGATCCGGGTGTGCGGGTCGGTGGGTTGGGGTTGCCGTCGGGGGAGCGGGGTGTGTTGCGGCGTTTCGGTGCGCCGGAGGTGGTGGGCCGGGTGGTGGATCCGGTGGTGGGGTTCGAGGAGCGGGTGCGGCGTGGTGTGGGTGCGGTGGCGGTGGTTGCTGCTGGTGGGGTGGTGTCGTACGGGGAGTTGAACGCGCGGGCCAATCGGGTGGCGTGGTGGTTGCGGGGTCGTGGTGTGGGTCCGGAGTCGCTTGTGGGTGTGCGGTTGCCGCGTGGGGTGGACATGTTGGTGGCGGTGCTGGGTGTGCTGAAGGCGGGTGGCGCGTATGTGCCGATCGACCCGTCCTGGCCGGCGCAGCGGCGGGAACTGCTGACCTCCGACCTCGGCGTGAGCGTGGTGCTGGACGGCGACTTGCCCGATGGTGGCCGGGACGACGACCCGGGTGTGCCGGTGGACGGCGGCCAGCTGGCGTATGTGATCTACACGTCGGGCTCGACCGGCCGGCCCAAGGGCGTCGGGGTGTCGCGGGCGGCGATGGCCGCGCACGTGTCCCGGATGCGACGCCGCTTCGGGCTCGGCCCGGCCGACCGGGTGCTCCAGTTCGCCGCCCTGGCCTTCGACGCCTCCGTCGAGCAGATCTTCCCCGCACTGAGCTGCGGGGCGGCGCTGGTGCTGCCCGAGCACGGCCTGGTCGCCCCGGCCCAGCTCGTCGCCGACGTGGAACGCCACCGGGTGACGGTGATGGAGGTCGTCCCCGGCTACCTCACCGAGCTGATCGCCGAGGTCACCGCCGACGGCACCTCCGCACCCACCTGGAGCCCGGCCGCGCTGCGCCTGCTGGTGCTCGGCGGGGACGAGGTACGCCCGGCCGACCTGGCCTGGTGGCGGCGGCACCACCCGGACGTCGCGGTGGTCAACACGTACGGCCCGACCGAGACCACGATCAGCGCCACCGTCTACGACGTGCCGTCCGCAGTGGACGGCGCGGTGCCGATCGGCCGGGCGGTGGGGGACCGGGCGTTGTACGTGCTGGACGGCTCGCTGGCCGAGGTGCCGGTGGGTGCGGTGGGTGAGCTGTTCGTCGGTGGTACGCAGTTGGCGCGGGGTTATCTGGGCCGGCCGGGTGCGACGGCGGAGCGGTTCGTGCCGGACCCGCTCGGTGGTGAGCCGGGTGGCCGGTTGTATCGCACCGGGGACCTGGTGCGGTGGCGGGCGGACGGGCAGTTGGAGTTCCGGGGCCGGGCCGACGGCCAGGTGAAGGTGCGTGGGTTCCGGGTCGAGGTGGGCGAGGTCGAGGCCCGTCTGCGGGAACACCCGGGCGTACGCGACGCGGTCGTCATCGCCTGGCAGGACCGCCTCGTCGCCTACCTGGCCGGCGACGCGGTCTCAGTCGACGACCTGCGCGACCGGCTGAGCGAGCGGCTGCCCGGGTTCATGGTGCCGGCGGTGGTGATCGTCCTCGACGAGCTGCCGCGCACCGTCGGCGGCAAGGTCGACCGGGACCGGCTCCCCGACCCGGCCGGCTACCGGGCCGCGCCCGGCGCCGGCACCGAACCGCCGCGTACGCCCACCGAGGAGGCGATCGCGGACGTCTGGCGGCAGGTGCTGCGCGTCGACCGGATCGGCATCCACGACGACTTCTTCCACCTGGGCGGCCACTCCCTGCTCGCCACCCGGGTCGCCATCCGGCTGCGCGCGGTCTTCGGCTGCGAGGTGGCCGTCCGCACCCTCTTCGAACAGCCCACCGTGGCGCGACTCGCGGTGGCAGTCGAGGACCGGTTGATGGCCGAGATCGCCGCGATGAGCGACGAGGACGTCGAGCAGGCACTGAAGGAGCAGCAGGCATGAGCACCATCCACGGCTTGGTCGAGGCGCAGGTCCGGCGTACCCCGGACGCGGTGGCCCTGGAGTTCGAGGGCGCGGAGCTGACCTACCGCGAGCTGGACCGGCGGGCGAACCGGCTCGCCCACGCCCTGCGCCGCCGCGGCGCCGGGCCCGAGACGGTCGTCGCCGTCGGCGCCCAGCGGTCCCTGGACCTGCTGGTCGTCCTGCTCGGCGTCCTCAAGAGCGGCGCGGCGTACCTGCCGCTGGACCTGGAACTGCCCACCGACCGGCTGACCTACATGGCCGGTCAGGCCGGCGCGGTGGCAGTGGTCCGCGGCCCCGGCATGGACGTCGACCTGGGCCTGCCCGGCCTGCCGGAACTGACTGTCGCCGACACGGCCGACGAGTCCGCCGAGCCGTGCGACGTCGCCGTCGACGAGCGCAACGCCTGCTACGTCATGTACACCTCCGGCTCGACCGGGCGGCCCAAGGGCGTCGTCGTCGAGCACCGGGGCGTGGTCAACCGGCTGCGCTGGGGCCAGCACGAGTACGGCATGACCTCCGACGAGCGGGTGCTCCAGAAGACCCCGTACGCCTTCGACGTGTCCGTGCACGAGCTGTTCTGGCCCCTGACCGTCGGCGCGCGGCTGATCCTCGCCCGGCCCGGCGGGCACCGGGACACCCGGTACCTGGTGGAGATCATCCGCAGCCGGGAGATCACCAGCGTGCACTTCATCCCGACCATGCTGGCGCTGTTCGCCGGCGAACCCGGCGTCGCCGGATGCCACAGCCTGCGCCGCATCCTCGCCAGCGGCGAGGCACTCCCCACCGACCTGCAGAACCGGGTGCTGCGCGTCCTTCCCGACGTCGAGCTGCACAACCTGTACGGTCCGACCGAGGCATCCATCGAGGTCAGCGCCTGGGCCTGCCGGCCGGAGTGGACCGGGGCGAGCGTGCCGATCGGCGCTGCCGTCGACAACACCCAGCTGCACGTCCTCGACTCCGAGCTGCGTCCCGTGACCGGTGACGACCCCGGAGAGCTGTACCTCGCCGGTGTACAGCTCGCACGCGGCTACGTCGGCCGGCCGGGCCTGACCGCCGAGCGGTTCCTGCCCGACCCGTACGGCGAGCCGGGCGGGCGGATGTACCGCAGCGGCGACCTGGCCGGCTGGCACCGCCCCGGCGTGGTCGACTACCTCGGCCGGGTCGACGAGCAGGTCAAGCTCGCCGGCAACCGGGTCGAGCTGGGCGAGATCCAGGCGGTGCTCGACGACCAGCCCGGCGTACGCGCCTCGGTGGTGGTGGCCACCGGCGAGGCCGCCGAGAAGCGTCTCGTCGCCTACGTCGTCGGGGACCGTCTCGACGTCGGCGAGCTGCGGGACCGGCTGGCCGGACGGCTGCCCGGCTACATGGTGCCGTCGACGTTCGTGCCGCTGGCCGAGCTGCCGCTGACCCCGAGCGGCAAGCTGGACCGCAAGGCGCTGCCCGCCCCGGACCGCCCGGAGATGGCCGTGGCGTACCGGGCCCCGGAGAACCCGGTCCAGGAACGCCTCGCCAAGGTCTGGACCGACGTCTTCGGCGTCGCCCGGGTCGGCGTCGACGACACGTTCTTCGCCCTCGGCGGGCACTCCCTGCTGGCCGTACGGCTGATCGCCCGCCTGCGCGAGGAACTGGGCGTGGAGGTGTCGCTGCGCGACCTGTTCGAAGGACTGACCGTGTCCGGCCTGGCCGAGACCGTCGCGGACGCGCCCGCCACCGACCCTGCGCCGGCACTGGTCGCCGGCGGCGACGACGCCCCGGCCGTGGCGTCGTTCGGCCAGGAGCGGCTGCTGTTCCTGCACCGCATCCACCCGGACAGCCCCAGCTACGTCATCCCGGTCGCCTGGCGGGTCGACGGGCACCTCGACGAGGACACGCTGCGCCGGGCCCTGCACCGGCTCGCCGCCCGGCACGACGCGCTGCGTACCCGCTTCACCGGCGACACCCCGGTGGTGGACCCGGAGCCCACCGTCGCGCTGACCCGGCTCGACGCCGCCGCCTGGACCGACGAGGCGGCCGCCGCGCTGATCCGCGAGCCGTTCGACCTGGCGGCCGGGCCGCTGTGGCGCGCCACGCTGGTCCGCCTGCCCGGGCACGACGTGCTGCTGCTCGTGCTGCACCACCTGGTCGCCGACGGCTGGTCGCTCGGCGTCGTCGCGCGCGAGCTGGCCGAGTCGTACGCCGGCGCGACGCCGCCCGCGCCGCCGGTGCGCTACGCCGACTTCGCCCGCTGGCAGCGCGCCGACCTCAGCCCGGACCGCGTCGCCGCCGAACTGGACTGGTGGCGCGACACGCTCGACGGCGTACCCGCGCTGGAACTGCCCACCGACCGGCCCCGCCCGGCGGTGCTCGGCGCGGACGGCGCCACCCACCGTTTCGCGTTGCCGCACGACGCGCTGCCCCGGCTCGCCGCGCTGGCCCGGGAGCAGCGGACCACTGTGCACACGGTCCTGCTGGCCGCGTTCCAGGCGCTGCTCGGACGGTGGAGCGGCCAGCACGACTTCGCCGTCGGCACCCCGGTCGCCGGCCGGACCCGCGGCGAGCTGGAGAACGTCGTCGGCTTCTTCGTCAACACGCTCGCGGTCCGCGCCGACCTGACCGGCGACCCCACCCTGGCCGAGCTGGTCGGGCGGGTCCGCGCGGCCACCCTGGGCGCCTACGACCACCAGGACGTGCCGTTCGAGCAGGTGGTCGCGCAGCTGCGGCCCGAGCGGGATCTCAGCCGCACCCCGGTCTACCAGACCATGTTCGCGCTGCGGGACACCGCGGTGACCGCGCTGCGGCTGCCCGGGCGGACCGTGACCGAGCTGCCGCTGGGCTGGCGCACCGCCAAGTTCGACCTCACCCTCTTCGTCGACCAGGCGCCCGACGGCACCCTGACCGGCCTGTTCGAGTACGCCACCGACCTGTTCACCCCGGCCACCGTGGACCGGCTCGCCGGCGCGTACGCCCGGCTGCTCGACGCGCTGGCCGACGACCCCGGCACCCGGCTCGGCGACTGGCCGGCCGTCGACCCGGCCGAGTGGGACGCGCTGCGCGCGGCGGGCACCGCCGCCACACCGGAGCTGCCCGCCCGGCCGCTGCACCACCTCGTCGCCGACCGGGTCGCCACCGGCGGCGACCGTCCCGCGGTGGTCGACGGCCCGGTCGTGTGGACGTACGCCGAACTGGACCGGCAGGCGAACCGGCTGGCCCACCACCTGATCGCCCTCGGCGTGGGCCCGGAGACCGTGGTGGCGGTCAGCCTTCCCCGCGGCGCCGGCCTGGTCCGCGCGCAGCTCGCCGTGCTCCGGACCGGCGGCGCCTACCTGCCGCTGGACGCCGACCAGCCGGCCGACCGGAGCCGGCACATGATCGCCGACACCGGCGCCACGGTGCTGGTCACCGCCGACGGGCACCACGACGGCGCGGGCCTGGACTGCCGCGTCGTGGACCTGGTCCGCGACGCCGCCGAGGTGGACCGGCGGCCGGCGACCGACCCGGCGATCCCGGTCGACCCGGAGCAGCTCGGCTACGTCGTCTACACCTCCGGCTCCACCGGCCGCCCCAAGGGCATCGGGATCACCCACCGCGGTCTGGTCCGCACCGTCCACGACGGCGGGTACCTGACCCTCGGGCCGGACGACCGGGTCGCCTTCGCCGCCAACCCGGTCTTCGACGCGGCCACCTTCGAGGTGTGGGCCACCCTGGTCGCCGGGGCGACGCTCGTGGTCACCCCGCCCGACGTGGCGCTGTCCGCCGCCGCCCTGGCCGCGCACCTGGCGCGGCACCGGGTCACCACGCTGTTCCTCACCACCGCGTTGTTCCACCAGGTCGCCCGGGAACGCCCGGACGTCCTGGGCGGCCTGCGGCACGTGCTGTTCGGCGGGGAGGCCGCCGACCCGGCCGCCGTGGACGGCCTGCTCGCCCACGGCGGCCCCGGCCGGCTGCTGCACATGTACGGCCCGGCCGAGTCCACCACCTTCGGCACCTGGCACCCGGTCACCGCGCCGGCCGGCGCGGGCAGCGTCCCGATCGGCCGGCCGATGCACCACACCACCGCGTACGTGGTGGACCCGGCGCTGCGGCCCGTCCCGGTCGGGGTGGTCGGTGAGCTGCTGCTCGGCGGCGCCGGGCTGGCCCGCGGGTACGTCGGCGCGCCCGCCCGCACCGCCGAGCGGTTCCTGCCGGACCCCTTCGGAGCGCCCGGTGGCCGGGTCTACCGCACCGGTGACCTGGTGCGCTGGACCGCCGACGGGGTGCTGGAGTTCGTCGGCCGGGCCGACGGCCAGGTGAAGGTCCGCGGGTTCCGGGTCGAGCCCGGCGAGATCGAGACGGCGGTCCGCCGTCACCCGGCGGTCCGGGACGCGGTGGTGCTCGCCCGCCCCGACCGGGCCGGCGTGCTCAGCCTGGTCGCGTACGTCGCCGCCGACCCGGCGGAACTGGGCGACCTGCGGGCCCACCTCGGACGGACGCTGCCGGCGTACCTGGTGCCGGCCGCCGTGGTGGTCCTCGACGAGCTGCCGCTGACCCGCAACGGCAAGGTCGACCGGGCCGCCCTGCCCGAGCCGTCGTACGCCGCCGGCGCGGGCCGCCGCGAGCCGGCCACGGAACTGGAACGGCACCTCGCGGAGATCTTCACCGAGGTGCTCGGCGTCGCCGACCCGGGCATGGACGACGACTTCTTCGCCCTCGGCGGGCACTCGCTGCTGGCGATCAAGGTGGTCGGCGCGGTCGCCGCCCGCACCGGCCGGGAACTCACCTTCCGGGACCTGTTCACCGCCCGCAGCATCGCCGGGCTGGCCCGCCTGCTCGACGACGCCGAGCCGGTCGTCACCCCGATCGGCAGGGGCACCGGAACCACCGGGCTGCCCGTCTCCTTCGGGCAGGAACGGCTGGTCTTCCTCGACCGGCTGGAGGGCGCCGGCCCGGCGTACACGATCCCGCTGGCCTGGCGGCTGACCGGACCGCTGGACGCCGACCGGCTGGCCGCCGCGCTCGACGTGCTCGTCGACCGGCACGAGTCGCTGCGTACCCGGTTCACGCTCGCCGACGGCGTGGTCCGCCAGGACGTGCTGCCCGGCTGGGACGGCCTGGACCGGCGCGTCGCCGCCACCGAGGCCGAGGCGGCGGACGCGCTGGCCCGGGAGGCCCGGCGGCCGTTCGCGCTGACCACCGGGCCGCTGTTCCGGGCCGTGCTGTGGCGTGCCGGTGACGTCCACCTGCTGCTGCTCGCCATGCACCACGCCGTCTCCGACGGCTGGTCGGCGGCGGTGCTGGTGCGGGAGCTGGAGGCCGGGTACGACGGGGCCGCCGTGCCCCGGCCGCCGGTCCGCTACGCCGACTTCGCCGCCTGGCAGCGGCAGCGGCTCGCCGGGGACCGGCTGCGCGGGGAACTGGCCCACTGGCGGCAGCGGCTGGCCGGCCTGCCGACGCTGGAGCTGCCCACCGACCGGCCCCGGCCGGCGGTGCGCGACGGCGCCGGCGCGAGCGTCGGCTTCCACGTCGAGCCGGACACCGTGGCCGCGCTGGAACGGCTCGGCGCCGCGCACGGCGCGACGCTGTTCATGACGCTGCTCGCCGCCTACCAGGTGCTGCTGGGCCGCTGGAGCGGCCAGAACGACTTCGCTGTCGGCACGCCGGTGGCGGGGCGGGACCGGCCCGAGGTCCGCGACGTGGTCGGGTTCTTCCTCAACACGCTCGTGCTGCGGGCGGACCTGACCGGCCGCCCCACCTTCACCGAACTGCTCGGCCGGGTCCGCGACGACGCACTCGCCGCGTACGAGCACCAGGAACTGCCGTTCGGGCGGCTGGTCGAGGAGCTGAGCCCGGACCGGGACCTGAGCCGTTCGCCGCTGTTCCAGGCGCTGTTCAGCTACAACGACTGGACGCTGGACACGCTGCGGCTCGGATCCGCCGACGGCGCCGCCCACCCGGTCGACCGGGGCGCGGCGAAGCTCGACCTGACCCTGGAGCTGGTGCGCGGCCCGGACGGGCTGACCGGCTCGCTGGACTACACCACGGACATCTTCGACGCCGACACGATCCGGCGGATGGCCGGGGCGTACCAGCGGGTGCTGCGGGCCGTGGCCGCCGAACCGGCGGCCGGGATCTGCGACCTGCCGCTGGCCGACCCGGTCGCGCCGGCCGCGGTGACCCGGCCGGCCGCGCCGTTCCGGTCGCTGACCGACCGCATCGCCGACCAGGTACGCGCCACCCCGGACGCCACCGCGCTGGTCGGCCCCGGCGGCGAGCTGACCTACGCGGAGCTGGACCGGCGCGCCGGCCAGCTGGCCCACCATCTGCGCATGCGGGGCGTCGGCCCGGAGGACCGGGTCGGCCTGCGGCTGCCCCGCGGCGTCGACACGGTGGTCGCCGTACTCGGCGTCTGGAAGGCCGGGGCGGCGTTCGTCGGACTCGACCCGGACCTGCCGCCGCGCCGCCTGGCGCAGCTCGCCGACGACGCCGGGGTACGGCTGGTGCTCGACCCGGAGACGCTGGCCCGGAGCCGGACCGACGTCCTGCCGGCCGACCCGCCCGCCGTCGCCGCCGACCCCGCCCGGCTCGCCTACCTGGTCTACACCTCCGGATCCACCGGACGACCCAAGGGCGTGCTGGCCGAGCACGGCGCGGTCACCGCGTACCTCGACACCGTCCTGGCCCACTACCGGCTGGGCGCCGGCGACGTCGTCCTGCAACGGGCCTCGCCCGCCTTCGACGCGTTCCTGCGCGACTGCGTCGGCCCGCTCACGGTCGGCGCGACGGTCCTGATCGCCGAACGCTCCGACCTGTCCACGATCGCCACCGACCTGCCCGGCCGGCCCGCGCCGACCGCGCTGCTGAGCATGGTCCCGTCGCTGCTGCACCAGCTCCTCGACGCCGGTGACGTCGCCGCGGCGACGCTGCCCGCGCTGCGGCTGCTGGTGCTCAGCGGCGAGCCGTGCACCCCGGAGCTGCTCGCCAAGGTGCACACCGCGCTGCCCGCGCTGCGCCGGGTCGTCAACCAGTACGGCCCCACCGAGGCCACCGTCACCACCACTGTCGCCGACCTCGACCCGGGGACGCCCCACGAGTCGGTCAGCATCGGCGTGCCGATGCCCGGCACGTACGTGCGGGTGCTCGACGAGGCGCTGCGCCCCGTGCCGGTGGGCGTCTTCGGCGAGGTGCACATCGGCGGCACCGGGGTCAGCCGCGGCTACCGCAACCGGCCCGGCCTCACCGCGGCGGCGTACCTGCCGGACCCGGCGGGACCGCCCGGCGCGCGGATGTACCGCACCGGCGACGCGGCCCGCCTGCTGACGGACGGGACGCTGGAGTTCCGGGGCCGGCTGGACCGGCAGGTCAAGGTACGCGGCGTCCGGGTCGAACCGGCCGAGGTGGAGGCCGCCCTGGCCGCTCACCCCGGGGTCGGCGCGGCGGCCGTGGTGGCCCGCGCGGACGGACCGGACGGCTGGCGGCTCGCCGGCTACGCCCAGCGGATCCCGGGCGCCGGCGTCACCGAGGCGGACCTGCGCCGCCACCTGGAGGACCGCCTGCCGTACGCGATGATCCCGGCCGAGCTGCTGGTCCTCGACGCCCTGCCGCTGCTCGGAAACGGCAAGGTCGACCGGGCGGCGCTGCCGGAGATCCGGGCCGGGCGGCCCGCCGTGGACCGGGTGGCCCCGCGCACCGACACCGAGCGGGTCATCGCCGAGATCTGGGCCGAGCTGCTGGACCGGCCCGACGTCGGCGTCGAGGACGACTTCTTCGCCCTCGGCGGCCACTCGCTCACCGCCCTGCGCGTCATCTCCCGGCTGCGCGACCGGCTGGCCGCCCCGTTGACCCTGCGCGCCTTCTTCGAAGCCCGCACCATCGCCCGGCTCGCCCGGAAACTGGAGGAGACCCGATGACCGCCCTCACCCCCGCCCAGCACGAGCTGCTCCGCCGGCGGCTCGCCGGAGCGGCCCCCGCGACCGCCCCGGCCGGGATCACCCGGGGCAGCGGCACCCGTGACCTGCCGGTCTCCTTCGGACAGGAACGCCTGGTCTTCCTCGACCGGCTCGACGGCGCCGGCGCGGCGTACACCATCCCGGTCGCGTGGCGGCTCACCGGGCCGCTGGACCGGGAGCGGCTCGACGCGGCGTTCGCGGCTCTGGTCCGGCGGCACGAGTCGCTGCGCACCCGGTTCACCGTCGTCGACGGCGTGGTCCGCCAGGACATCCTGGACGGCTGGGCGGGCGTCGACTGGCGGGTCGCCACCGACGCCACCGAGGTCGCCGTCGCGGCCCGGGCGGCGGCGGGGGAGCCGTTCGACCTGGAGACCGGCCCGCTGTTCCGGGTCACCGGGTGGCGGCTCACGCCCACCGACCACGTGGTGCTGCTGACCCTGCACCACATCGTCGCCGACGGCTGGTCGATGGGCGTGCTGGTCCGCGACCTGGAGGCGTTCTACACCGGCGACCCGTCGCCCGAGCCGCCGGTGCGGTACGCCGACTACGCGGCCTGGCAGCGCCGCACCGCCACCGAGCAGCGGGTGGAGCGGGATCTCGCGTACTGGGCCGACCGGCTGGCCGGGCTGCCGCCGCTGGCGCTGCCCACCGACGGCGACCGCCCGGCCGGACGCTCCACCGCCGGGGCCACCTGCGACTTCACCGTCGGGCCGGAGCTGGTGACCGCGCTGGAGCAGCTCGCCAAGGAGCGCGGCGCCACCCTGTACATGGTCCTGCTGGCGGCGTTCGAGGTGCTGCTGTCCCGGCTCTGCGGGCAGGTCGACTTCGGTGTCGGCACCCCGGTCGCCGGCCGGACCCGGCCGGAGGTCGAACAGGTAGTCGGTTTCTTCGTGAACACGCTCGTGCTGCGAGCCGACCTGGCCGGGAACCCGTCCTTCGGCGACCTGCTCGACCGGGTCCGCGCCGACGCCCTCGGCGCGTACGACCACCAGGAGACGCCGTTCGAGCGGGTCGTCGACCGGGTCGGCGCGGACCGCAGCCTCGACCGCACACCCCTGTTCCAGGCCATGTTCAGCCTCGACGACGACGCCGACGACCGCCCGGTACGCCTCGGCGCGGTCACCGGCGCGCGGTTCGACCTGGACCTCGACGCGGTCAAGTTCGACCTCATGCTGCAGACCGCGCGCCGCCCCGGCGGGCTGGCCGCCGCCTTCTTCCACCGGGCGGACCTGTGGCGCCCGGAGACCACGCGGCGCTGGGCGGGGCAGTACCTGCGGCTGCTGGAACAGGCGGTCGCCCACCCGGACACCCCGCTGGCCGAGCTGGACCTGCTGCCCGCCGACGAGCGCCGCCGGATCGCCGGCTGGACCGCCCCGGTCCGCGAGTACCCCTCGACGGACCTGCTGCACGAGCGGTTCGCCCGCCACGTGGCCGCCGACCCGCACCGGGTCGCGGTGGTGGCGGGGAAGCAGCGGGTCGACTACGCCGGCCTGAACGCGCGGGCGAACCAGCTCGCGCACCGGCTGCGCGCGGCCGGCGTCGGGCCGGAGACGACTGTGGCGCTCTGCGTGCGCCGCGACGCCGACCTGGCCGTCGGCATCCTCGGCATCCTCAAGGCCGGCGGGACGTACGTGCCGCTGGACCCGGAGCACCCGCGGGACCGGCTCGCGTACGTGGTCGCCGACGCGGGCGTACGGCTGGCCGTGGTCTCACCGGAACTCGCCGACCGGGTGCCGGTGGCGCCGGCCGGGGTGCTGCGCCTGGACACGCTCGACGGTGAGCCGACGACGGATCCGGAGCCGGTCACCGACGCCGACCACCTCGCGTACGTCATCTACACCTCCGGCTCCACCGGCCGGCCCAAGGGCGTGGGTGTCGCGCACCGGCAGGTGGTCCGCCTCCTCGACTCCTGCGTGGACGCGCTGGACCTGCCGCCGGGCGGGGTGTGGAGCCTGTTCCACTCGTACGCCTTCGACTTCTCCGTCTGGGAGCTGTGGGGCGCGCTGACCCGGGGCGGCACCGTCGTGCTCGTCGACCGGGACACCGCCCGCGACCCGGAGCGCTTCGCCGGCCTGCTGGCGCGGGAACGCGTGACCATGCTCAGCCAGACCCCGGGCGCGTTCCGCAACCTGCGCGCGGCGCTCGGCGACCGGCCGCTGGCCGGCCTCGGCGTGCGGCACGTGGTGCTGGGCGGCGAGAAGCTCGACCTGCCCGAACTGGACGGCTGGCTGGACGGCCCGGGCGCCGGGGTGCGGCTGGTGAACATGTACGGCATCACCGAGACCACAGTGCACGTCACCCACCGCCTGGTCACCGCCGCGGACCTGACCGGCGACGCCGTCTCCCCGATCGGGCGGGCGCTCGGCGACCTGACCGTGCACGTGCTGGACCGGCACCTGCGGCCGGTTCCGATCGGGGCCACCGGCGAGATGTACGTCGGCGGCGCCGGACTGGCCCGCGGCTACCTGGGCCGGCCGGGGCTGACCGCGGAGCGGTTCGTGCCGGACCCGTTCTCCACCGTCCCGGGGGCGCGGCTCTACCGCACCGGCGACCGGGCCCGCCACCTGCCCGGCGGCGAACTGGAGTACCGGGGACGCGCCGACGACCAGGTGAAGATCCGGGGGCACCGGATCGAGCTGGGCGAGGTCGAGGCCGCGCTGCTGCGTCATTCCGCCGTCGCGCAGGCCGCCGTGGTGGCCCGGGGCGCCCGCAGCGGCGAGCACCGGCTGCACGCGTACCTGGTGGTCGGCGCCGGGCTGACCGGTGAGGAACTGCGGCGCTGGCTGCGCGACCGGCTGCCCGAGGCGATGGTGCCCGCCACGTTCACCGTGCTGCCGGCGCTGCCGCTGACCGCGAACGGCAAGGTGGACCGGCGGGCGCTACCCGACGCCGACGGCCCGGCGCTGGACGCCACCCGCGAGCACGTCCCGCCGGCCACCCCCACCGAGCGGGCGCTGGCCGAGGTGTGGTGCGCCGCCCTCGGCGTGGACCGCATCGGCGTCACCGACCGCTTCTTCGACCTCGGCGGGGACTCGATCCTCGCGCTGCGGGTGGTGGGGCTCGCCGAGCGGCGCGGTCTCACCGTGGCGCTGCGCGACGTGTTCGCCCACCAGGCGCTCGGCGAGCTGGCCCGGGCCGTCGACGCCGCCGCCGGCGGCGACTCCGCCACGGCCGGGCCGGTGGAGCCGTTCGCGATGGTCGCGCCGGCCGACCGGGACCGGCTGCCCGCCGGCCTGACCGACGCGTACCCGCTGACCCGGATGCAGCAGGGCATGCTCTACGAGCTGCTCGCCGACGCCGGCAAGGGCGCGTACCACAACGTGACCAGCTTCCGGGTGCAGGAGCCGGCCGGGTTCGACGCCGCCGCCATGCAGGCCGCGGCGGACGCGGTGGCCGACCGGTACGAGATCCTGCGCACCGGCTTCGACTGGAGCTCCTACGAGGAGCCGCTGCAACTGGTGCACGAGCGGGCCGCGTTGCCGGTCGGGGTGGACGACCTGCGCGGCCTGACCGGGGCGGAGCAGGCCCGGCGGGTCCGGGAGTACCTGCACGCCGAGTCGGTGCGCTGGTTCGAACTGGCCGAGCCGCCGCTGATCCGGCTGCACGTGCACGTGCTGAACGACGCCGAGTACCGGCTCACCATCACCGACTGCCACGCCGTCCTGGACGGCTGGAGCCTGACCTCGCTCATCGCCGAGCTGGTCGACCGGCACCGCCGCGCGGTCACCGGTGTGGGCCCGGAGCCGGCGGCCGGTCCGGTGCCGCGGTTCGCCGAGTACGTGGCGCTGGAACGCGCCGCGGTGGACGACCCGGCGGCCCGGGCGTTCTGGGACGACATGGTGGAGCGGTTCCCGCCGGTACGGGTACCCCGCTCGGTCGGCGCGGCACCCGCCGACAAGTCGACGTGCGAGGTGGTACGCGACTACGCGCACCTGCGCGACGGCATCGACGCGCTGGCCGCCCGCGCCGGGGTGCCCCGCAAGACGGTCCTGTTCACCGCCTACTACCACCTGATGGGCCAGCTCGCCGACGGCGAGGCGTACTCGACCGGCTTCGCCACGAACGGGCGGCCCGAGCGGGCCGGCGCGGAGGGCATGCGCGGCCTGTTCCTCAACGTGGTGCCCTTCGGCGTCCGGTCGTCCGCGACGACCTGGCTCGGGCTGCTCCGGGACGTGTTCGCCGCCGAACGGGATCTGCTGCCGCACCGCCGGTTCCCGCTCGCCGAGGTGCAGCGTGGCCGGTGGGCCGGTGAGGTGCTCGTCGACACCGCCTTCAACTACGTGCACTTCCACGCGCTGGGCAGCGAGCACAAGCAGGAGATCGAGGAGATCGCCCGGACCAACTTCGGGCTGATGGTCACCACCGGCCCGCAGGGCGTGTCCGTCGAGGCCGACGCCGGGCGGATGTCGCCGGGGGAGGTGGAGCGGCTCGCCGACGCGTACTGCGCGCTGCTGGCCGCGATGGTCGCCGACCCGCAGGCGGCGCCGGGCGTACCGGCCGCAGGCGACGCGACCCGGACCCCGGCGGCGGCCGCCGCGGCGGACCCGCGCAGCGTGGTCGACGTGCTGGCCGCCCGGGTCGCCGCCGGGCCGGAGCGGGTCGCGCTGGCCCTCGACGGGACGACGCTGAGCTACGCCGAGCTGGACGCGCGGGCCAACCGCGTCGCGCACCACCTGCGGCGGCACGGCGCCGGTCCGGAGCGGATCGTCGGGCTCTGCGCGGTACGGTCGGTGGATCTGATCGTCGGCATGCTCGGCATCCTCAAGTCCGGCGCGGCGTACCTGCCGCTGGACCCGCGCGACCCGCGTGCCCGCCTGGAGCTGCTCGCGGCGGACGCCGGGGTGGACCTGGTGCTGGCGCAGCCGGCCTGGCGGCACCAGGTGCCGGCCGGGGCCGCCACGGTGGTCACGCTGGCCGAGGAGACGTTCGCCGGCGAGCCGGCCGGGCCGCCGGCACCGGGGCCGGACGCCGACAACGTGGCCTGCGTGCTCTACACCTCCGGTTCCACCGGACGGCCCAAGGGCATCGCGGTGACCCACCGGGCGATCGTGGACTCGTTGCTGGGGCAGGACTTCGCCCACCTCGGCCCGGACGAGACGGTGCTGCACCTGAGCAGCGTCAACTGGGACGCGGCGCTGTTCGAGATCTTCGGCCCGCTGCTGCACGGCGGCACCTGTGCGCTCTATCCGGCGCAACCGCTCACCCCGGACGGCATCGTGGCCGCGATCCGCCGGCACGGCGTGACCACCGCGTTCCTCACCACCACCCTGTTCAACCTGGCGGTGGAGCAGGTGCCGGCGGAGCTGGGGGAGCTGCGGCAGATCGTCTTCGGCGGGGAGGCGGCGTCCGCGCCGCACTGCCGGGATCTGGCCGCGCGCTGGCCGCACCTGCGCCTGGTGAACGGGTACGGCCCGGTCGAGACGATCTTCATCGTCACCGCGCACCAGGTCCGTGACCTGCCGGCGGACGCGGTCAGCGTGCCGATCGGCCGGCCGCTGGCCCGGACCACGGTGCTGGTGCTCGACGACGCGCTGCGCCCGGTGCCGGTCGGCGTGGCCGGCGAGATCTACCTGGGCGGCGACGCGCTGGCGCGCGGCTACCTCGGGCAGCCGGCGCTGACCGCCGGCCGGTTCGTGCCGGACCCGGCCGGTGGCGGGCGGCGCCTCTACCGCACCGGCGACCGGGGACGCCTGCGGGCCGACGGCACGCTGGACTTCGGCGGGCGGGTCGACGGACAGGTCAAGATCCGGGGCCGGCGCATCGAGCTCGGCGAGATCGAGGCGGCGCTGTCCGCGCGCCCCGACGTGGCGGTGGCGGCGGTGGCCGCCCGCGCCGACGAGCCCGGCGACGCCCGGCTCGTCGCGTACCTGGTGCCCGTCGCCGGGCTGGACCTGCCCGACGCCGACGTGCTGCGCCGCTGGCTGCGTGAGCGGCTGCCGGCCTACCTGGTGCCGTCCGCGTTCGTCGCGCTGGACGCGCTGCCGGTGACCGCCAACGGCAAGCTCGACCGGGCCGCGCTGCCGGAGCCGACGGCGGTGCCGCAACGCCCGTACGTGGAGCCGCGCACCGAGGTCGAGGCGACGCTGGCGAAGCTGTGGGCGGAGACGCTGCGGCTGGACCGGGTCGGCGTGCACGACGACTTCTTCGACCTCGGCGGGCATTCGCTGGCCATCGTGCGGCTCGCCGCCCGCGCCTGCGACCTGGGCCTGCCGGTCGGGGTGGCGGACCTGGTCGAGCACCCGACCGTCGCGGCGCTGGCCACCGCGATCGCCGCCCGCGACCGCGGCCCGGAAGGAGCGGCGGTACGGCACGAGGGCGGCGTGGTGGTGACCCTGCGCGACGGTGACCCCGGCCTGCGTCCGCTGTGGTGCGTGCACCCCAGCGGCGGCAGCGTCGCCTGGTACCTGCCGCTGGCGCAGGCGCTGCCCGCCGGCCGGCCGGTGCGCGGCCTCCAGGCCCGGGGCATCGACGGCGGCGTCGACGCCGACACGATGACCGGCCTGGCCGACGACTACCTGCGTGAGCTGCGCGCGCACCAGCCGCACGGCCCGTACGCGCTGCTCGGCTGGTCGATGGGCGCCAACATCGCCCAGGAGATGGCGATCCGGCTGACCGCCGCCGGCGAGCGGGTGGACGTCCTGCTGCTGCTCGAACCGGCGGTGCCGGACGAGACCGGCATGTTCGCCGTCACCGAGGCGCTGGACCTGCTCGACCGGGCGGTCGCCATGCGCGCGGCGATCCGGGAGCTGACACCGGGCACCCCGGCCCGGCTCAGCCAGGAGCGTGAGCTGGTGGCCACGCTGCTGGCGGCCGGCGTCGACGAGTCCGAGGCGGAGCTGGGCGCCGACTGGCCGGTGGCGATGTGGACGGCGCTGCTGCGCGCCGCCGCCGGCTACCGCCCGCAGCCCTACCGCGGGCCGGCGCACCTGCTGGTCACCGCCGAGGCGGCCACCGCCGGACCGGGCCGTCCCTCGGTGGTCGCCGGGGAGAACGGGTCCGCCTACGAGCGGCGCTGCCGGGAGATGTTCCCGGACGCGCTCACCGTCCACCACCTGCCCGGCACCCACCGGAGCATGGTCACCGAACCGGGCGTGGCGGCCGTCGCCGCCCTCGCCGCCGAGCTGCTGGAGCGTACGGCATGAGCACCGCGATCCTGACCGACCGTTACCTGCTGGACGACGACCTCGTCGCCGACCCGTACCCGTACCTGGCCGCGCTGCGGGCCGCCGAACCGGTGCACTGGAGCCCGGTGCACCGGGCCTGGCTGGTCACCGGGTACGAGCCCGCGGCGGCCTGCTACACGATGCCGGAGATCTCCGCGGACCGGATCAGCCCGATGCTGGCCCAGACGCCGCTGGAGCTGCTCAGCCCCGAGGCGGCCCGGGCGTTCTCCATCATGGCGGGCTGGATGGTCTTCGTGGACCCGCCCGAGCATCGCCGGCTGCGCAGCGTCTTCCGCGGCGCGTTCGGGGCCCGGCAGGTGCGGCGCAACCGCCCGATGGTGCAGGAGGCGGTGAGCCGGCTGGCCGCCCGGGCCGGCGGCGGCGAGGGCACCATCGACCTGGTGACCGACTTCGCCCGCCCGCTCCCGGCGACCGTCGCCGCGGCCTGGATGGGCGTACCGGCCGAGGACACCGCGATGTTCCAGCGCTGGGCGATCGAGGTGGGCGACCTGGCCCTCGGCTCGGTGCAGTCGCCGGAGGAGCACGAGCGCTCGCAGCAGGCGCTGCTGGACCTGTTCGACTATCTGCGGGTGCTGGTGCGGGCCCGGCGGGCCGCGCCCCGCGAGGACCTGATCAGCGCGGCGCTCGCCAACGGCCTGGTGGGCGAGTCGGTGAGCGAGGACGAGTTCGTCGCCATGCTCACCCACGTGGCGTTCGCCGGTGGCGAGACCACCAGCAACCTGATCGCGGTCGGCACCTGGAACCTGCTGCGCCACCCCGGCCAGCTCGCCCTGCTGCGGGCCGAACCGGAGCTGGCCGCGGTGGCGGTGGAGGAACTGCTGCGCTTCGACGGGCCGTCCAAGATGTCCATCCGGCACGTCAAGGACGACGTCGAGCTGGCCGGGCGGCGGCTGCGCGCCGGCCAGCGGCTCTACGTGGTCACCGCCGGGGCGAACCGGGATCCGGCCCGCTTCGACCGCCCGGACGAGCTGGACCTGCGCCGGCACCCGAACCCGCACCTGGGTTTCGGGCAGGGCGGGCACTTCTGCCTGGGCGCCCCGCTGGCCCGGCTGGTCGCCGGCGCCGCGCTGACCGACCTGCTGGCCGCGGCGCCCGGCCTGGCGCTCGCCGGCACCGAGGTGCGGTGGCAGCCGTCGCTGCTCAACCGCAGCCTCGCCGCGCTGCCGGTCCGGCTCTGACACCCGCGGGCCACCCGGGCCCGCGCCGCACACCCCCCGGCCGCCCGGCCGGGATCCGTCCCAACCGAGGAACCGAACGAGAAGGAGAACGGCGATGGCCGTCGACGACGATGACCGCACCTACCGCGTCGTGATGAACCACGAGGAGCAGTACTCGATCTGGTTCGCCGACCGCGAGCTGCCGGCGGGCTGGATCGCCACCGGCTTCGAGGGCAACCGCGCGGACTGCCTCGCCCACATCGACGAGGTGTGGACCGACATGCGTCCGAAGAGCCTGCGCGAGCGGATGGCCGGCGCGCAGGGCTGAACCGCCCACCGGCCGGGGCGGGTCCGCACGGATCCGCCCCGGCCCGGCCGCCGGCCGGCGGCCACCCCTGTCCCATCCCGCTGACAACGAGGCGACGGTGATGAAGGTCTACTCCCACGAACGTCTGGCGCGGCTCGCCGGCGCGCGTGGCATGCCCGAGGAATACCTGCACGACCTGCGGGTCGTCTCCTCGGTGCTGCCGTTCAAGGTCAATCAGTACGTCGTGGACGAGCTCATCGACTGGTCCGCCGTCCCGGACGACCCCATCTTCCGGCTCACGTTCCCGCACCGGGACATGCTGCCGCCGGAGATCTTCGACCACCTGTCGGCGCTGCACCTGTCCGCCGCCGAGCCGGGTGTGATCCGCAAGGCGGCCCGCGACGCCCACGCCCGGCTCAACCCGAACCCGGGCGCCCAGCTCGAGGCGAACGTGCCGGCGCACCGGGGACGCCGGCTGCTCGGCCTGCAGCACAAGTACGCCGAGACGGTGCTGGTCTTCCCGTCCCAGGGGCAGACCTGTCACTCCTACTGCGGCTACTGCTTCCGCTGGGCGCAGTTCGTCGGCAACGCCGAGATCCGGCAGGCCGCCTCGGACGTCGGCGACGTGGTCGCGTACCTGGAGGACAGCCGGGGCGTCACCGACGTCCTGTTCACCGGCGGCGATCCGATGATCATGAGCGCGGCGGTGCTGGAGCGCTGGGTGTCGCCCCTGCTGGACCCGGCCCTCGACCACATCCGCACGCTGCGCTTCGGCACCAAGGCGCTGTCGTACTGGCCGGCCCGGTTCACCACCGACCCGGACGCCGACGACCTGCTGCGCCTCTTCGAGCGGATCACCGCCGCCGGCCGGCACGTCGCGGTGATGGCCCACTTCTCCCACCCCCGGGAACTGGCCACCGACGAGGTCCGCCGGGCCATCGCCCGGATCCGGGCCACCGGCGCGGTGATCCGGGCACAGGCGCCGCTGATCGCGCACGTCAACGACCGGGCGGAGGACTGGGCCACGATGTGGCAGCGCCTGGTGGAACTGGGCGTGATCCCGTACTACATGTTCGTGGAACGCGACACCGGCGCCCGCAGCTACTTCAGCCTGCCGCTCACCCGCGCCTGGCAGATCTACACCGACGCCGTCCGGTCGGTGTCCGGCCTGGCGCGGACCGCCCGGGGGCCGGTCATGTCGGCCGCCCCGGGCAAGGTGCTCGTGGACGGCGTCGTGCGCGTCGGCGGGACCGAGATGTTCAGCCTGCGTATGCTCCAGGCCCGCGACGCGGCCCACGTCGGCCGGCAGTTCTTCGCCCGGCACGACCCGGCGGCCGAGTGGTTCGACGACCTGCGTCCCGCCTCCGGCTCGTGGTGGCCGGCATGACCGCCGCCGCCGAACCGACCCTGACCGCGACCGACGAGGACAAGATGCCGACCCTCACCGATCCGCCGGTGACCGGGCCGGACCGCCCGGTCAGCCTCTGGCGCAACCGCGACTTCAACCTGCTCTGGATCAGCCAGTGCCTGTCCGACCTGGGCGCGGCGATGTCGAACCTGGCGATGCCGCTGCTGGTGCTCTTCCTCACCGGCTCGGCCGCGCAGGCCGGTCTGGTCGGCAGCCTGGGGCTGCTCACCACGCTGGCCTGCCGGCTGCCGGCCGGCGTCGTGGCCGACCGGTTCTCCCGCCGTACGCTGCTCGTGGTCTGCGACGTGGTCCGGCTGGTCGCGTACCTGGGGCTGGCCGGCGCGGTGCTCGCCGGGGTGGCCGGCCTGCCGATGATCATCGTGGTCACCGTGGTGGGCGCCGCCGCCAACGCGGTCTTCGGCACCGCGGAACACGCAGCGGTCCGCAACCTGGTGCCCGCCGAGCAGCTCACCACCGCCGTCGCGCGCAACGAGGCCCGCTCCTACGGAACCCAGCTCGCCGGGCCGCCGCTGGGTGGCCTGCTCTACGGGCTCGGCCGGTCCCTGCCGTTCGTCGGCAACGCCGTTTCCTATCTGCTCTCGCTGCTGGCGGTGCTGCTCATCCGCCGGCCGATGGAGCAGCCCCGCACCGAGCAGGCGCCGCAGTCCGGCGGCGCCGCGATGGCCGAGGGCATCCGGTTCGTGCTGGCCAACCCTTTCCTGCGCGCGCTGCTGGTGATCGCGGCGCCGCTGAACATGGCCTTCACCGGCATGATCTTCACGATCGTCGTGGCCCTGGAGCGGGCCGGCACCGCCTCGGTGGTGGTCGGCCTGGCCAGCACGATCTTCGGCATGGGCGGGTTCCTCGGCGCGCTGGCCGCGCCGGCGGTCCAGCGCTGGCTGCGGCTGCCGACCCTGGTGATCGTGCTGTGCTGGGCCACCACCGCCCTGATGGCGGCGAGCGCCCTGGTGCCGTCGAGCGTGCTCGCCGCGGTGCCGCTGGCGGCGGCGGTGTTCCTCGCGCCGACCGCCAACGCGGTCCTCTTCGGCTACCAGGCGGCGATCACGCCGGACCGGTTGCAGGGCCGGGTGGTCAGCGTCATCTTCCTGGCCGCCACCTCGGCCGCCGCCCTCGCCCCGGGACTGGCCGGGCTGCTGCTGGCCCGGTTCCCGGTGGCCGTGACCATGCTGGTCTTCGCCGGGCTCGTCGCGGTCTCGGCGGTGACCGCGACGCTGAGCAGCGGAATCCGGGCGATGAACATGCAGGAGTCGCCGTAACCACACGGGCGCCGGTGGCCGGCGGCCCGCCGGGAGGCAGGATGGCCTCGGGCCGGCCGTCGGCCGGACGGAGGTGGGGACGGCGTGATCGAGGGTTGGCACGGCTGGTTCGGCACGATCAACGGGGTCGTGCTGCTCACGGTGGCCGCGTCGCCGGCGGCCGCGCTGGCGGTGTGGGCGCTGGCGCGCCGGCGTGGCGGTGGCGGCCCGGCGTGGCGGCGGTCGCTGGCCGAGGTGGGCATCGTCTACGGGACCGTGCCGTGGGTCTGGATGATCATGCTGCCGGGGGAGGGCGCCGGTGTGGTCCCCGGCCGGGTGAGCCTGGTGCCGCTGCGGGATCTGCTCACCGTCCTCGCGAGCGAGCCGCTGACCGTGACGGTCCAGATCGTCGGCAACCTGCTGGTGTTCGCGGCGGTCGGGTTCCTCGCCCCGCTGCGGTTCGCGGCGCTGGCGTCGGTGCCGCGGATCCTGGTGCTCGCGGCCGGCTGCTCGGTCCTGGTCGAGATCGCGCAGTACGCCCTGCGGCTGGACCGGGTGTCCTCGGTGGACGACGTCCTGCTCAACACCGCCGGCGCCGGACTGGCCGCGCTGGCGTCGCGCCGCTGGTGGCGCGAACCGGCAGCGGTGTCACCGGTCGCGACCGGCCCGGCGCCGGTTCGCTGAGCGGGGCTGACCTCGGGCTACGCGGACGGCGCGATGGGCCGGGCCGGCCGGCCCGGCCCATCGCGTGCGTCAGGTCGACGCGATCATCGTCCGCTCAGCAGATCTTCTTGGCCAGGGCGGTGGTGGCGCCGCCGTGCTCGTACGAGACGAGCAGCGAGGTGCCGGCCGGGAGCGCCCCGCTCAGCGGCAGGACGAGGGTGCCGTCCTTGCGCAGAGCGGCGGTGGTCTCCGCCACGACCCGGGCGCCGTCCCAGAGGAAGGCGCGGGCGGTGCCCGCCTTCTTCACCTGAAGCTGCACGGACACCTTGCTCGCGGTGCGGGTGACCTTCTTGATCTTCACCGTGTCGTTCGCCAGCTTGGCGTAACCACCCGGCGCCACCCCGTCCGAGACGGACTGCAGGAGGGTCTGCGGCGAGTCCACGCTCTGCGCCGCCGTGTCGGGCATGATCGGAGCCTTCGGCGCCGACGGCTTCGCCGCCAGGTCCGGCAGCGTCGCGTTGCCCCAGCGCCACGGGTCGGCCCGTACGCCGCTCCAGGTCGACCAGCCGACCCGGGTCTGCGCGGTCAGGTCCTGCGTGTCCGAGTCGTTGACCAGGATGTTCAGGCCCATCCGGTTCGGGTCGACGGCGTCCGGCAGCACGCTGAACGGGATCTTGACCTCGATCCGGTACCCCGTGTACGGGCTGCTGGTCACCACGGAGGCGATCTCCACACCCGGCGCGGTCTCCGGGCCGCCCTGGTGGTTGTCCCGCTCCCGGGCGAAGCACGGCGGGTTCCCGTTGGCCGGGTCGTTCGTGGCCGGGAAGAGCGCCATGTTGAACACCGTGGAGGTGTTCGCCGAGTTGCCGCGCGGGTCGATGCCGAACTCGATGTTGTCGTTACGCCGCGGACGCTTGCAGTCCTCCGGCGGCAGGACGGTGCCGAGCACGTCGTCGGTGATGGTGAAGATGGCGTACAGGGCGTCGTCGGTGTGGGTGAGCTGGGCGGTGCCGGAGATGTCCGACGCCGGGGCGGCGGTGCCCTCCCAGCGGGTGGAGATGTCGATGACCTCGCCGGTGTACTCGTGGTCGTGACCGTGACCGTCCACCGTCGGCGCGGTGGCGGCCTTCGGGATCGTGGTGACCGGGACCAGGTTGAACGCACCCGGCTCGCTGGCGCTGCCACCGGTGTAGCTGGTCTCGATCTGCACCGGGTAGGCGCCGTTGTCCGGGGCGCGGTTGGCCGTCGGCAGCGACGTGTCGGTGTTGGTGACGGTGAACGTCACCGAGGTGCTGGCGCCCGGCCGGAGCCCGCTGTACGGCACCTGCTGCTCGGCCACCGAGAAGCCGGCGGGGACGTTCAGCTTGACCGCGCCGGACTCGACGCGGGTGCCGTGGTTGGTCAGGTTGACCTTGACGCTGCGGGTGCCGCCGCTGGGGATGTTCAGCAGGGACTCGATGAGCGCGTCGAGCTGCTGGGTCTTGTTCCGCACGGTCCACGCGCGGAAGTCGGCGATCTCCTCCAGCGGCTCCAGGGTGCCGCGCACCGGAGCGGTGCCCTGGACCCGGGCGCTGCTGGTGCCGCTGCCGTCCTTCTTGCTGGTCAGCGTGGCGTCGATCTTGAAGCGGGTGCCCACCTCGACCTGCGCGGGCGGGGTGACGGTGAAGGTCTTCACGACCTCCTTGCCCGGGGTCAGCGTACCGACGTTGCCGTTGCCGCTGACCGTCCAGCCGGCCGGCACGCTCAGGGTGACCTTGGCCCCCGGAACGGCCTTCTCGGCGTACAGGACGGTGTCCACCTTGATGGGCTGGCCGCCGACGGCCTCCCAGGTGCGCGGACGCACGTGGACCTCGGTGCCCAGCGGCAGGCCGCCCGGAGCGCGCAGGGTGGCGCCCTGGAGCGCACCGGTGCCGGCGCCCACGTTCGGGTCCGGGTACGGCGTGCGGGTGTCGATCAGCGTCAGCCGGTTGCAGCCGATCGCGTTCGGGTCGGTCGACGGGAAGGAGCTGTTGCCCCAGCCCTGCGACACGTACTCCCGGCGGGCCCAGGTCTGGACCGTGTTCCACCGGTTGCCGTCGTGGCGCGCCGACTCGTAGCCCTGCCAGGTGCCGAAGACGACGTTGCTGGCCTCGGCCGGCGTGAACGTGGTCTCGCAGGCGGGGCCGTTGGTGCCGGTGGTGCCGCTGCCGCCGGTCTGGAAGATGCGGGAGACCCGCCAGGGCTTGAGGCCCTCCTTCTTGATCTGCTCCGGGAACGCCTTCGGGTCGGCAGCCGCGTAGAAGGCCTCCACGGCCAGCATGGCCGCCTTCTGGTGGTTGCCGTGGTTGCCCTGCGTCGCCGACGGGTTCATCGTGAGGATGACCTCGGGCTTGGTGGTCCGCAGAACCCGCACGATCCGGGACAGCGTCTCCTGGTGGCCCCAGACCTCCTCGGTCAGGGGAGCGCTGGCGGTGTACCAGAAGTCCAGCGCGTCCAGGTTGTAGATGTGCTCGACGCCGGCCCAGCCGACGGCCTTGCGCTCCTCGGCCTCCCGCAGGATGCCGAGCTCCGGGCCCTCCTCGAGACCGGTGGCGTTGCCGCCGCCCTCGCCGCGGGTGGTGGTGATGACGCCGGCCTTCATGCCGTGATACTCGTTCCAGTATCCGAGCGTGCCGAGCTGGCCGGCCTCGTCGTCCGGGTGGGCGCCGATGAACATGATGTCCAGGTCGACCGGCTTGTCGGACTTCTTGGCCTGGGGCTTCGGTGATGCTTGCTGGGGGTTGGCCTGGGCCGGAGTGGCCAGGCCCAACGACAGCAGACCGCACATGGCGATCGCCGCGCTGGTGCGCCATCTCATGGGCATACCTCTTCGTCTCGAAGCGAGAGTGCTGCGGCTGGGGACGGTCGGCCCGGCACGGGCCGGCTGACACGGTGGCTCGTGCCGGGCCGTGTTGCAGACAGCTGTCCACAGAGGACCGTGAGGTCCTCGGGGGTCGTGGTGCTCGACAACGGGATGGTGGTGCTCGCGCACCGTCACGGCGTGAGCGGTACGCACGGTGGCGACGTCGGTCCACCGGAAGGCCTTCGGGCCGTAACCTAGGGATCTTGCGGAGGCGTCGTCAATAGCCCCGGACGACTTTCTTCCTTATCCGAATAAACAATCGTCCCTGCTCAGGGTGGCCACTGGGAGGCCGGCGGTGACCTGTGGACAGACTATGTCCGGGTTTGGGGCCCCAATGTGGACCACGGGGCTCGTTTTTGCCTGTCATGTCGGGCTGGCCCCGGCCCGCCCCGCTTGTCGGCCGCCGAACTTTCCCTGGTCGGCGGACCGAGATCATCTCGTTACTTGACGGCAGAATTTTTTCTCACTAGGAAGAAAGTGTGTCTGACAAAGCCCCGACCAGCCCGGTCAGCCGTGAGCGGTCCCGTGAGATCAAGCGTCTCTCGGTGATCTTGGCCGCCCGGCAGGCCCGGCGGCTGTCCCGAGTCGATCTGGCCGAGATGACCGGCCTCTCGGCGGCCACGGTGACCGCGCTCGTGCGGGAACTCGTCGCCGAGGGCTACCTCATCGAACGCGGGCCCGGCGCGCCCACCACCGGCCGGCCCCGGGAGATGCTCGAGTTCAACCCCCGCGCCGAGCTCGTCGCGGCGGTGTCGCTGGAGCCACCACGGATCAGCTGCGAGATCGCCGACAGCGAGGGCGCGGTCATCGCGCACCGCGTCGCGCGGCTCGGCGCGAACGTGGTGGAGACCGTCTGCGAGTTCGTCCTCGACCTGGTCGGCGACAACCTGCCCTCGCTCCGCGGCGTCGCCATCGCGGTGCCCGGCGTGTCCAGCAACGGCGCGGTACGCCTCGCGCCGTCGGTCGGGCTGGTCGAGGCGTGGCCGATCGGCGAATCCGTGCAACGGCGGCTCGGCGTACCCGTGGTCGTCGACAACGACGTGAACCTCATGGCCGCCGGCGAGTGCGTGGCCGGCGCCGGCGCGGACGTGGCGAACCTGCTGCTGATCCACGTGGCCGACGGCATCGGCGCCGGCCTCGTGCTCGACGGCAAGGTCCGCCGCGGCGCCAGCGGAGCCGCGGGCGAGGTCGGCTTCCTGCCGCTGGGCGGCGCGACCGAGCGCCGCTACAGCGGCGTCGGCGAGTTCGAGGCCCGGTGGTCGGTAAACGCCATCGCGGAGCGGGTCGTCGCGCTCAACCCGGGCCGCCGGCCCGAGTCACCGGTACGGGAGCTGAGCGGGCTCGCCGCGACCTCGGCGCCCGCCCGCGAGTACCTCGACGAGGTCCTCGGCGCCTGGGCCGGGCTCATCCTCTCCTGCGCCTGCGTCGTCGATCCGGGCCTGGTGCTGCTCAGCGGCGCCGCGGCGGAACTCGACGACGCGGCCCTCGACCAGCTCCAGACCCTCGTCTCCGCCCGGACCCCGGCTCCCACCGAGGTGCGCCGGGCCACCCTCGGCGACCAGGCAGTGCTGCACGGAGCGATCAGCTACGCGCTCTCGGCAGCGGTGCCCCGCCCCTCGCTTCCCTGACCGAACCCCGACGACCCCCCGACCCCGACCCCGCACCCACCACCCCGGCCCACCACCCACCTCACCGAACGCCGTCGCGGCGACCCGCGTCCGCACCACTGACGACAGGTCGCGGCGCGATGCGTCGCGCCCCGGTACGGCGCGACGCGCTGATCTTCCTTCCCCGCTTCCGATAGTTCCCCCGCACAATGGAGGTACCAATGAAACGTCGTGTGGCCCTGGCCGTCGCGTTCAGCGCGCTGCTGGCCGTGAGCGCGTGCGGCAGCAGCGACGACGACAAGGACACCGGCTCCTCCGGCTCCGCGCCGGCCGAGAAGGTCGTCATCTACAGCGCCCGCGACAAGTCGGTCACCGACTACGTCGTCGAGCAGTTCACGGCCAAGAACCCCGAGTACAAGGGCAAGGTCGAGGTGCTCAACATGGGCGCCCAGGAGGTGCTCGAGCGGGTCCGCGCCGAGAAGGCCAACCCGCAGGCGTCGGTCTGGTGGGGCGGCACCCAGCAGGGCCTCGCCGCCGGCGCGTCCGAGGGCCTGCTGGAGTCCTGGCAGCCGTCGTTCGCCTCGAAGATCGACGCGCGGTACAAGGACGCCGAGGGCCGCTGGTTCGGCGAGATCCTGCTGCCCGAGGTCATCATGTACAACAACAAGGCGCTGACCCCGGAGACCGCGCCGAAGGACTGGGACGACCTGGTCGACCCGAAGTGGAAAGACAAGATCATCATCCGGGACGTGGCCGCCTCCGGCACCATGCGCTCGATCTACGCCTCGATGATCCAGCGCTACACCCCGGACGGGTCCAACCCGCAGCCCGGCTACGACTGGCTGCGCAAGCTCGACGCCAACACCGTCGAGTACGCCGCCAACCCCAGCGACCTCTACCTGAAGATGTCGCGTGAGCAGGGCGTGGTCAGCGCCTGGAACCTCCAGGACATCCTGCTGCAGGCCAACGAGAAGATGCCGTTCGGCTACGTGATGCCGGCCTCCGGCGCGCCGGTGCTCGTCGACGGCGTGGCCGCGGTCAAGGGCGGCAACAGCGAGGGCGCGAAGAAGTTCCTCGAGTTCCTGTTCGACGACTCGCTGCGGGCCAGCCTGGCCAAGGACTACTTCCAGATCCCCGCCGTCGACATCGCCGAGAAGCCCGAGTGGCTGACCAAGCTCGACCTCAAGCCGATGGACGTCGACTGGAACGTGATCGGCAAGAACGAGACCGCCTGGATCACCCACTGGAACGCCCAGATCAAGGGCAAGGGCTAAGACGCTCGGAACCGGGCCGTGCTCCGGCACGGCCCGGCTTCGTCCTGGAAGGACCCACGAAATGATCGATGTCCGACTGACGGCGGTCAGTAAGCGCTTCGCCAAGTCGAGCGACTCCGCGGCGGTCGATGACGTCACCGTCACCATCGCAGCCGGCGAGTTCTTCACGCTGCTCGGGCCGAGCGGTTGTGGCAAGACGACGACGCTGCGCATGGTGGCCGGCTTCTACTTCCCGACCTCCGGTCACATCCACTTCGGCGACGACGACGTCACCCACTGGACGCCGAACAAGCGGGACACCGGCATGGTGTTCCAGAACTACGCCCTGTTCCCGCACATGACGGTGGCGCAGAACGTCGCGTACGGGCTCAAGGTCCGCCGGGTCTCCCGCACCGAGCAGGCCCGCCGGGTCACCGAGGCGCTCGAACAGGTGCACCTCGCCGGGTACGGCGACCGGCGCATCGACGCGCTCTCCGGCGGCCAGCAGCAGCGCGTCGCGCTGGCGCGGGCCCTGGTGATCCGTCCCCGCACCATGCTGCTCGACGAGCCACTGTCGAACCTCGACGCGAAGCTGCGCGAGGAGACCCGCGCCGAGATCCGGCGCATCCAGCGGGAGAGCGGCACCACCTCGATCTACGTCACGCACGACCAGGCCGAGGCGATGGCGATGTCGGACCGGATCGCCGTGATGGAGTCCGGGCGGGTCCAGCAGGTCGGCACCCCGCACGAGGTCTACTACCAGCCCGCGAACGCGTTCGTGGCCCGGTTCATCGGACGCAGCAACGTGCTGAGCCTGCCGGTGACCGGCGCGGCGGAGCAGCGCGTCCACGTACGCCTGCCCGGCGGCGCCGTCATCGAGGTCGGCGCACCCGCCGGACACGGGCTCACCGAGGGCGACACCGCACTGGTCTCCGCCCGACCCGAGCACATCGCGCTCGGCGGCGACGACGACACCGCGGCCATGCGCGGCCGGGTCAGCCACGTCGAGTTCACCGGCATGGCCACCCACGTCACCGTCGACGTCGACGGCGACGAGGTGATGGCCGCCCTTGTCGACGCGCCCGCCGGCATCCGGCTCGGCGACGTCGTGGGCCTGCGGCTCACACCCGAGCGGCTCTGGGTGGTCAAGCCGTGACCGCTGCGACCCCGACCGCCCCCGGCTGGGCGGCGGCCCTCGGCCGGCGCCTGGCCGGCGGGGCGAACTCCCGATGGTTCCCCTACCTGCTGGTGCTGCCGCTGGTCCTGGTGCTGTGGGGCTTCGTCGTCCAGCCGATGTTCGCCACCTTCCGGGAGAGCGTCAGCGCCAACGGCACCGACAACTACCTCCAGTTCCTCTCCTCCTCCGGGGTGGCCCGTGAGTCGCTGTTCACCTCGCTGTTCATCTCGGCCGCGAGCGTGCTGCTCTGCGGCGTCGTCGGCGTGGCGATGGCGTTCCTGCTCAAGCGGTTCCACTTCCGCGGCCGGCGGCTCATCGAGGCGTTCATCCTGGTGCCGGCGGCCCTGCCGCCGCTGATCGGCGCCGTGTCCTTCCAGCTGCTCTACAGCAACATCGGCATCGTGCCGCGCGGCCTCCAGGCGCTGCTCGGCACCGACAAGCCGATCCTGGCCTTCGACGGCATCGCCGGCGTGCTCGTGGTGCACACGTTCACCATGTACCCGTTCTTCTACCTGGCCGCCTCCGCGGCGCTGGCCGGGATGGACCCCTCGGTCGAGGAGGCGGCGTACAACCTCGGCGCGGGCCGGGTACGGGTGTGGCGCACCGTCCTGCTGCCGATGCTCACCCCGGCGCTCATCTCGGCGTCGCTGCTGGTCTTCATGACGTCACTGGCGTCCTACACCGCGCCACTGCTGTTCAACGTCAGCCAGACCATGACGATGCAGATCTACATCAACCGCACCAACGGCGACCTGCCGATGGCCTCGGCGTACGCCTCCGTGCTCGGCATCGTCTCGATCATCTTCCTGCTCGGCATGCGCTGGTACGAGGGGCGGCGCAACTACCAGTCGCAGTCCAAGGGCGTCTCGGCGGTCCGGCGGGAGATCACCAACCCGATCGGCCGCTGGCTCGCGCCGCTCGCCTCGGTGCTGGCCACCCTGGTGCTGCTCGCCCCGGTCGGCGCGATCGCGCTCGTCGCGTTCTCCGAGGACCGGTCCTGGACCACCGAGGTGCTGCCGCCGACGTACACGTTCGAGAACTTCGTGACCATCTTCACCGACCCCAAGGCGTTCCAGCCGATCCTCAACTCGGTGCAGATGAGCCTGCTCGCGGTCGTGGGCTGCGTGGTGATCGGCGTGCTCATCGCGTACGCGGTGCGGCGGCTCACGTTCGTCGGACGCGGCCTGCTCGACGTGGCCGTGATGATCGCCTGGGCGCTTCCCGGCACGGTCGTCGCGATCAACCTGATCTCGGCGTTCAGCACCGGCAACGCGTTCAGCTTCGGGCAGGTGCTGGTCGGCACGTTCTGGATCCTGCCGCTCGCCTACTTCGTACGGTTCCTGCCGATCGTGTTCCGGTCCAGCTCCGCGACGCTGGCGCTGATCGACCCGTCGCTGGAGGACGCCGCCCGTAACCTCGGTGCCTCCTGGCTGCGCGCCTTCTACACCATCACCGTGCGGCTGATGCTGCCCGGTGTGCTCGCCGGCGCGCTGCTGGCGTTCGTGCACGGCGTCGGCGAGTTCGTCGCCTCGGTTCTCATCTACACCTCGTCGACGGTGCCGATCTCGGTCGCCATCAACAACCGCATGTACAGCTTCGAGCTGGGCACCGCGGCCGCGTACGGCATGCTCCAGGTGCTGCTCATCTTCGTGGTGATGTGGTTCTCCGGGCGGCTGGAGAGCAGCCGCACCGCGACCCGGAGGGCCGAGCAGTGGACGAACTGATCGAGCGGTGGCGGACCGGGGGAGGGCTGCTCCCGGTCACCCGGGTACCCGGGCACGCGTTCGCCGCCGTGACCGAGGCGGCCGACCTGGCGGTGCTGCCGGTCGGCGCGGTCGAGTGGCACGGTCCGCACCTGCCGATCGGAACCGACCTGATCCTGGCCGAGGGCTTCGCCGGGGAACTGGCCACCGGGTCCGCCCGGGCGGTGCTGTTCCCGGCCACGCCGTACGCCGCCTGCCCGGGCCAGACCCGGCAGTGGCCGGGCACCGTGGCGCTGCGGCCGGAGATCGCCGTCGGCTACCTCGCCGACGTGCTCGCCGGCATCGTCGAGGCGGGCTTCACCCGGGTGCTCGTGGTCAACGGGCACGACTCCAACATGTCCACCGTCCGCGCGGCGATGGAGTGGGTGTCCGGCCGGCACCGGGCCAGCATGATGCTGGTCAACTGGTTCCAGCTCGTCGGCCCGGACGAGACCACCGAGATGTTCGGTGAGCTGCCGGCCCGGGGACACGGCGGCGCGTACGAGAGTTCCGCGGTGCTCGGCTTCGACCCGGCCGCGGTACGCCTGGACGCGGCGCCGGACCTGCCGCCCAAGCCGAAACTGCCCACCCCGTACCCGTACGTGCTGGTGGAGTCGCGCCCCGACCCCTGGCAGGGCTGGTCGGGCCACGTCTCGCTGGCAGGTGAGGAGGCCGGCGGCCGGATCCGCGCCACCGCCGGCACCCGCCTGCGCGAGCTGGTCGGGGCGTGGCTCGCCGCGCCGCTGCCGGGGCCGCCCGGCGCCGACCGGCCCGACCAGCCGACCGGATGACAGTCACGCCCCAGGACCACGCACCACCTCGGGAGGCCTCCATGAGCCCGTCACTGACCGTCTACCAACAGCACCACCTGCGCGTCGTGTTCGACCACCACGTCGCCAACCTCTACCCGGCGATGGTCACGGCCAGCAAGGCCCACGTCGTGATGCTCGCCGAGCAGGGGCTGATCTCCGACGAGGCCGCCGCGACGATGCTGCGCGGCCTGGTCGCCCTCGCCGCGGACCGGCCCGAGGAACTGGAGTACGACGGAAGCGTCGAGGACGTCTACTACACGCTGGAGAAGCGCCTCGCCGCCGCGGCCGGCATCGAGGTGTCGCAGTTGAGCGTGCAGCTCGCGCGCAGCCGCAACGACCTCGACGCCGGCGTCTTCCGGATGGTGCTGCGCGACCAGCTGCTCCAGGTGCTCGACGCCCTGCTGGCGACCGGCCGCACCGTGCTGGACCGCGCGGACCGGCACGCCGACGTGGTGATCACCGGCTACACGCACCGCCGACCGGCCCAGCCGACCAGCATCGGACACGTCTTCGCCGGCTACGCCGAGGCGCTCGCCGGCGAGGCCGCCGCGTACGCCGGTCTGCTGGACGAGATGAACCGCTCGCCGCTGGGCTCCTGCGCCTTCGCGGGCACCGACCTGGACATCTCGCCCCGCCGGCTGGCCGACCTGCTCGGCTTCGACCAGCTCATCGTCAACTCGTACGAGGCGGTGGCCGGTGCCGACCACCTGGTCCGGGTCGCCACGCTCAACGCGCAGGCGCTCGCCACCGGCGCCCGGCTCGCCCGCACCCTGATGGACTGGCTGAGCTGGGGCTGGGTGGTCACGCCCGGCGAGTTCACCCAGGGCAGCAGCATCATGCCGCAGAAGCGCAACCCGGTGGTGCTGGAACACCTCGTCTCGATGGCCGGCGCGGCCGCCGCGGACGCGGCGAGCGTGCTCAACAACGTCGGGGCCGCCTGGTGGGAGGACTCGAACAACGCCACCACCGACGTGCAGTCCCGGCTCTGGGAGGGCGACGACCGGGCGTACCGGTTCTTCTCGCTGCTCGGCGGCCTGATCGAGAAGCTGGATCCGCAGCGCCCGCCGTCCGGCGAGGAGATCGTCGCCGCCGGCGCCACCACCACCGCGGCGGCCGACGCGCTGGCCCGCCACGGGGTGCCGTTCCGGGGCGCCCACTCGCTGCTCGGCCGGCTGGTGCGCGGCGGCGCGCCGGCGACCTGGACCGAGGAGCTGGTTCGGTCCACCGCGGCCGAGCTCGGCCTGGCGCTCGACGACGCCGCGGTACGGGATCTGCTGGCCGCCGCGGTCCGCCCCGAACTCGTGCTGCGCCGCGCCCAGGCCGACGGCCCCGGCGAGGCGGCCGTCCGGGACCAGGTCGGACGACTGTCTACAATGCTCGACGCGGTGCAGGAGCGGGCGCAGGCGTTGCGCGAGCGGCTGACCCGTGCCGACGCGGCTCTCGCCGAGGCGGTCGCGGCGAGGGTAGGCCCGTGACGGGGCGGCAGACGCAGCTGGCCGTGGTCGCGGACGTCGTGTCGCGGCGACCACGTGATCTGGACCGACGGCCCGAAGGGCGATCTGACATCACCATGGAACGACCGGCAAATCCGCGCCTGCTCGGCATCGACTTCGGCGGCACCAAGATGGCCATCGGCGTGGGCGACACCGACGGCCGGCTGCTCGTCTCCGAGCGCCTGCCCACGATCGCCGAGCAGGGCGCGCAGCAGGCCCTCTCCCGGGCGCTGGACCGGGCGTGCGAACTCGCCGAGCAGACCGGCGGCACGATCGTCGCGGCGGGCATCGCCTCGCCCGGCGTCGTCCACGACGACGGCATCGAACTGGCGCCGAACGTGCCCGGCTGGGAGCAGTTGCGGCTGGCCGAGGCGGTCCGCGCCCACCTGAACCTGGCGCACGTGCGGGTGACGAACGACCTGAAGGCGGCGGCCCACGCCGAGCTGCGGCTCGGTGCGCTGCGCGACGCCGATCCGGGACTCGTCGTCGGGCTCGGCACCGGGGTGGCCGCGGCGGTGACGGTGAACGGCGAGGTGCTGCCGGGCCGCCACGGCGCGGCCGGCGAGATCGCCTACGGACTCACCGACCTCAGCTGGCCGCCCCGGCTGGAACCGATGCTGGAGGCGACGTTCTCCGGCCGGGCCCTGGACGAGCTGGCGCAGCGCCTCGGCGTGGACGGCCGGGCGGCCGGCCTGTGCGCGGCGGCGGAGCAGCCCGGCCCGGTACGCGAGCAGCTCCGCCTGCGCGTCGACGAGCTGGCCCGCCAGCTGGTCACCTGCTGCCTGCTGCTCGACCCGCAGCGGATCGTGCTGGTCGGCAGCGTCGCCGGCAACGACCTGGTCCGGGAGCTGCTGACCGAACGGCTCACCCGCACGCTGCCGTACCCGCCGGAGATCGTGCTGTCGGACTTCGCGCAGGACGCCGCGCTGCTCGGCGCGCTCGCCCTGGCCACCGAGGCCCAGCCCGCCACGGTCTGACCACGACGGCGGGGCGACGCCGCCGGTGGCGACCTCCGCGCGTCACCGGGCTCCGATCCGCCGTCGCGGGTCGGAGCCGGTGAGCGCGTCGCGGGTGGCCCGGGCGACGTCGGGGTCGTACCGGTCCCGTAGATCGGTGACGAGACGGTCGGCGGTGAGGTCGTACTCCTGTGTGCCGGTGGCCGCGATGGCGTACGCGGCGACCTGGCACCCCACCGCGGCCGCGACGCGGGGCGGCAGTCCGCGGGTCACGCCGGCGAGGAAGCCGGCACGGAAGGCGTCACCGGCGCCGGTCGGGTCGACGACCCGTGCGACAGGCACCGCGGGCACCGTCTCCGACCGGCCGTCGGCACGGATCCGCACGCCCGCCGGCCCGTGCGTGGTGAGCACCATGTCCACCATCGTGCTCAGCTCACCGTCCGAGACGCCGAGCTTGTCCAGCATCAGGCCGTGCTCGTACTCGTTGGTGAGCAGGTAGCGGGCACCGGTGACGAACGCGGCGATCTGCTCGCCGGACATCACGGCGAGCTGCTGGGACGGATCGGCGGCGAACGGCACACCGAGCCGGCGGCAGGCCTCGGCGTGCCGGACCATGGCCGTCGGGTCGTCGGGGCCGATCGCCACCAGCCCGGTCTCGCCCGGCCGCACCACGGCGGCGAGGTCGATGTCGGCGGCCTCGGCCATCGCGCCCGGATAGAACGACGCGATCTGGCACATGTCGTCGTCGGTGGTACAGATGAACCGGGCGGTGTACGCGGTCCGGCTCTCCCGCACGGCGTCGCAGTCGACGCCGTGGCCCTCCAGCCAGGCCCGGTACTCGGCGAAGTCCGGACCCACCGCGCCGACAAGCGTCGGGCGCAGGCCGAGCCGGGCCATGCCGTACGCGATGTTCGCCGCCACCCCGCCGCGCCGGACGGTGAGCCGGTCCACCAGGAACGACAGGGAGACGGTGTGCAGCCGGTCCGTGACGAGCTGGTCGGCGAACCGGCCCGCGAACCGCATCAGGTGGTCGGTGGCGATCGAGCCGGTGACCACGACGTGGGCGCTCATGCGGCCGCGTTCTTCAGGTCCTGGGCACGGTCGGTGCTCTCCCAGGTCAGCTCCGGCAGCTCCCGGCCGAAGTGGCCGTACGCGGCGGTCTGCTGGTAGATCGGCCGCAACAGGTCCAGATCGCGGATGATCGCCGCGGGACGCAGGTCGAACACCTCCCGTACGGCCCGCTCGATCCGCCGCGCGTCCACGTTCTCGGTGCCGAACGTCTCCACCGACAGGCTCACCGGGTGCGCCTTGCCGATCGCGTACGCCACCTGGACCTCGCACCGCTCGGCCAGCCCGGCGGCCACGACGTTCTTGGCGACCCAGCGCATCGCGTACGCGGCCGACCGGTCGACCTTCGACGGATCCTTGCCGGAGAACGCGCCGCCGCCGTGCCGGGCGTACCCGCCGTACGTGTCGACGATGATCTTCCGGCCGGTCAGGCCGGCGTCACCCATCGGGCCGCCGATCTCGAACCGCCCGGTCGGGTTGACCAGCAGCCGGTAGCCCTCGGTGTCCAGGCCGAGGCCCTCCAGCTCCGGGGCCACGACGTGCTCCCGGACGTCGGGAGTGAGCAGGGAGTCGAGCGAGATGTCGGAGGCGTGTTGCGACGACACGACCACCGTGTCCAGGCGGACCGGACGCCGGCCGTCGTACTCGACGGTGACCTGGGTCTTGCCGTCGGGACGCAGGTAGGGGATGACGCAGTCGCGGCGGGCGGTCGAGAGCCGCCGGGCCAGCCGGTGCGCCAGGGCGATCGGCAGCGGCATCAGCTCGGGCGTCTCGGAGCAGGCGAAGCCGAACATCATGCCCTGGTCACCGGCGCCCTGCGCGTCCAGCAGGTGTGCCGAGTCGCCGTCACGCAGTTCCAGCGCCTGGTCCACGCCCCGGGCGATGTCCGGCGACTGGGCGCCGATCGACACGCTGACGCCGCAGGATGCGCCGTCGAAGCCCTTCTGCGACGAGTCGTAGCCGATCCGCAGGATGGTCTCCCGCACGATCGCCGGAATGTCCGCGTACGCCTTCGTGGTGACCTCGCCCGCGACGCACACCTGGCCGGTCGTGACGAGCGTCTCCACCGCGACGCGGCTGTGCGGATCCTGGCGCAGCAGTGCGTCGAGGACACCGTCGCTGATCTGGTCAGCGATCTTGTCCGGATGGCCCTCCGTGACCGACTCGGAGGTGAACAGGCGGCTTGCCATACGGTCCTCCCTCAGGGACTGCGGTGCTCTGCTTCAGCGGTTCCCACCATTCGCGGTGGTCCCGATACCAGCGCACGGTCTCCGCCAGGCCGCGGCGCAGTGGCACCCGCGGCGTGTAGCCGAGCTCGTCGCGGATCTTCGACCAGTCCAGGGAGTACCGGCGGTCGTGGCCCTTGCGGTCCGGGACGGAGACCACGTGGTGGTCCCCGCTCACGCCGCACGCTTCCAGCAGCATCCGGGTCAGCTCGCGGTTCGGCAGCTCCGCCGTGCCGCCGATGTGGTAGACCTCGCCCGCGCGGCCGTGCCGCCGGACCAGTTCGACACCCCGGACGTGGTCGTCGACGTGCACCCATTCGCGCACGTGCATGCCGTCGCCGTAGAGGGGTACCGGCCGGCCCTCCAGCAGGTTCGTCACGAACAGCGGGATCAGCTTCTCCGGATAGTGGTACGGGCCGTAGTTGTTCGTGCACCGGGTCACCCGGACGTCCAGGCCGTGGGTCCGGTGGTAGGCCAGCGCGATCAGGTCGGCGGCGGCCTTCGACGCCGAGTACGGCGACCGTGGCGCCAGCGGGCTCTCCTCGGTCCACGAGCCCTCGTCGACGGTGCCGTACACCTCGTCGGTGGACACCTGGACGAAGGTGCGCAGGCCGGCGTCGCAGGCCGCCTCGACGAGGTTCTGGGTGCCGAGCACGTTGGTGCGGACGAACTCGGCGCCGCCCTCGATGGAACGGTCCACGTGCGACTCCGCGGCGAGGTGGACGATCTCGTCGTGCTCGCGGACCAGCGTCGACACCAGCTCCGGGTCGCAGACGTCGCCGTGGACGAAGCGGAACTCCGGCAGGTCGCGGACCGGCGACAGGTTGGCCAGGTTGCCCGCGTACGTCAGCCGGTCCAGCACGGTGACCGTGACGTCGCCCGGTCCGTCCGGGCCGAGCAGCGTCCGCACGTAGTGCGAGCCGATGAAGCCGGCGCCGCCGGTGACCAGCAGCCGGGTCGTCATCGCGTCCCCCCGTCCGGACCGGAGTCCGCGGCCCGGAACCGCCCCGGCTCACCATGCAGCAGCACGAGCGGGCTGCCGTCCCGGCGGTGGCCGAACTCGCGCACCCGAGCCACCACGATGACGTGGTCGCCGGCCCGGTGCTCGGCGTAGGGCGTGCACTCCAACCAGGCGACCGCGCCGTCCAGGACGGGCGCGCCGCCCGGCGACGGGTGCCAGGAACAGTCCTTGAACCGGTCCACCCCGGCCGTCGCGAACCGGCGGCACAGCTCGTGCTGCCCCGCCCCCAGCACGTTGACGCACCAGCACGACGCGGCCCGCAGCCGCGGCCAGGTGGTGCTGGTGTGCGCCACGCAGAAGGAGACGAGCGGGGGATCCAGCGAGACCGACGTGAACGAGCTGATCGAGAGCCCCGCCGGCGGCGCCACCCGCCCGTGACCGGTCACCACCACCACTCCGGTGGGGAAACTGCCGAGCATCCCGCGATAGGCGAGATGGTCCGGCGCGACGGTGGCAGCCATCTGTCCTCCCATCTCGATCGACCTGCGTCTCAGCCTCACCGGGTGGCCTAGAGGCTGGCTCGGCTCCGCCTGGAGCCTTCGCGGCGGGCCTTCCCTCCGTCCGTCGCGTCCGGTTGAATCGTGGTTCCTGCCAGGGATCGACGAGAAAGACCCGAATCTGCGGAGGGCTCATGAAGTTTCTGGTCACCGGTGCCACGGGAAACGTCGGGCGGGAGGTGGTCCGGCATCTGTGCGCGGCCGGCGTGCCGGTCCGCGCGGTGAGCCGCAACCCCGCCGCCGCCGATCTGCCACCCGAGGTGGAGGTGGTCCAGGGTGACCTCCTGCGGCCGGAGACGCTGGAGAAGGCTCTCGACGGCATCACCGCGATGCACCTGTTCCCGGAGCCCGAGACGGCGGCGGCGGTCGTCGACCTGGCGCGCCGGAAGGGTGTCCGGCGGATCGTGGTGCTCTCCAGCGAGGCGGTCACCGACAACCCCGACGACGGCTACCACCGGGTGGTCGAGAAGGCCGTCGAGGACTCCGGTCTGGAGTGGACACACGTGCGCCCGGGTGAGTTCGCGTTGAACAAGCGCGACACCTGGTCGGCGGCGATCCGGTCGGGCACGGTGCGGTTGGCCTTCCCGGAGGCGAAGGGCGTGCCGATCCACGAGACCGACATCGGCGCGGTGGCGGCCACCGCGTTGCGTGAGGACGGCCACTCCGGCAAGGTCTACCGGCCGACGGCCGAGCAGACGACCACGCATCGCGAACAGGTGGAGGCGATCGCCGAGGCCGTCGGCAAGCCGGTGACGATCGAGGTCATCACGCCGGAGCAGGAGAAGGAGGACCTGCTCGGCATCGGCTGGCCGGACGACCTGGTCGAGTACATCCAGGCGTACCAGCGGCAGTGGACCGTCACCCCGCCGGAGGCCCGCACCGACGTCTCGACGGTGACCGGGCGCCCGGCCCGCACGTTCGCCGAGTGGGCGCGGGACCACGCCGACGACTTCCGCTGATCGCGCGTCGGTCGGGGCCGCCGTGCCGGCGGCCCCGACCGACGGCTCAGCCCGCCAGGACGCGGCGCAGGTAGTAGCCGGTGTGCGAGTCCGTGGCGGCGATCTGCTCGGGGGTGCCGGCGGCCAGGAACCGCCCGCCCGCGTCGCCGCCCTCCGGCCCGAGGTCGACGACCCAGTCGGCGACCTTCGCCACGTCCAGGTTGTGGGTCACGGTCACCACCGTGTGACCCTTCGCCACCAGGTCGTGCAGCACGCCCATGAGCCGCTCGATGTCGCTGGTGTGCAGCCCGACGGTCGGCTCGTCGAGCAGGTACAGCGTGTGCCGGCCGGGCCGCCGGTGCAGCTCGGCGGCGAGCTTGATGCGTTGCGCCTCGCCGCCGGAGAGCGTGTTCGCCGGCTGCCCGATCCGGACGTAGCCCAGGCCGATGTCGCGCAGCACCCGCAATGGTCCGGTGATCGCCGGCTCGCCGACGAAGAACTCCGCCGCCTCGTCGATCGGCATCTCCAGCACCTCGGCGATGGTGCGGCCGCGGTAGTGCACCTGGAGGGTCTCCTCGTTGTACCGCCGGCCGTCACACACCGCGCACGGCAGGAACACGTCCGGCAGGAACGTCATCTCGATCTGGACGGTGCCGTCGCCACCGCACGCCTCGCAGCGTCCGCCGGCCGAGTTGAACGAGAACCGGCCGGGCTTGAAGTCGCGTCGCCGCGCCTCCTCGGTCGCCGCGAACGCCTTGCGGATGGCGTCGAAGATGCCGGTGTACGTGGCCGGGGTGGACCGGCCGGACCGTCCGATCGGTGACTGGTCGACCCGGATGACCCGGTCGACGCGGGACAGCCCGTCCACGCCGTCGTGGGGGAGCGGCTCCGGCGCCGAGCCGCCCAGCGCGCGCTCGGCGGCCCGGTACAGCGTCTGGTCGACCAGTGTGGACTTGCCCGAGCCGGACACCCCGCAGACCGCCACGAAGCAGCCGAGCGGGAAGGTCACGTCGATACCGGTCAGGTTGTTGCCCCGGGCGTTACGGACGACGACCTCGTGGCCCGGCCGGCCGGTACGCCGGCGGCCGGGCACCGGGATGCCGCGCCGCCCGCTGACGTACCCGCCGGTCAGCGAGGACGGGTCGGCGAACATCTCGTCCACCGATCCGGCGAAGATCAGCCCGCCGCCGGTCTCGCCCGCGCCCGGACCCATCTCGATCACGTGGTCCGCGGCGGCGATCGTGTCGTGGTCGTGCTCTACCACGATCAGCGTGTTGCCCTGGTCGCGCAGCTCGCGCAGGGTGGTGATGAGCTCGGCGGTGTCCTTCGGGTGCAGCCCGGCGGTCGGCTCGTCGAGGACGTACAGCAGTCCGAACAGCCGGCTGCCGAACTGGCTGGCGAGCCGGATGCGCTGTGCCTCGCCGCCGGAGAGCGTGCGGGCCGGCCGGTTCAACGTCAGGTAACCCAGCCCCACCTCGGTGAGGGAGCGCAGCCGGTCCTTGATCTCGTCGACGGCCTGCGCGATCACCCGCCGGTCCCGTTCGTCGACGGTGAGGCCGTCGAAGAAGGTCCGCAGCGCGGTGATCGGCATGGCGGTCAGCTCGGCGATGGTCACGCCGTTCAGCCGGACCGCGAGCTGGCGGGGTACCAGCCGGCCGCCGCCGCAGCCGCCGCAGGTCACGTCGCGCATGAACGCCTGCAGGACGAGGCTGCCGCCCTCGATCCGGGTGCGCTCGTAACGCTGATGGATCCAGGGCACGACGCCGACCAGCACGCTGCCGCCCACCTCGATGCGCTCGGCCCGGAGCAGCGTCTCGCGCAGCTCCGCCGGCAGGGTGCGCCAGGGCACGTCCATGCTGTGGCCGCGCCGGTCGAGATACTCGGCCAGCAGCCGCCGTTCGGCGTCGGCCCGGACCGGCTTGGTGAGTTTGGCCTCGGCGGTCCGGTTGGCCGGTGCCCGCCAGGGCGCCAGGGCGCCGTTGGCCAGCGAGCGGCCCTCGTCCGGCACGACCAGGTCGTCCTGCACCTCCAGCCGGCTGCCCAGACCGCCGCAGTCGGGACACTGCCCGAAGGGGAGGTTGAACGAGAACGCCCGGCTGGCCATCTCGGGGATCTCGGTGTCGTGCCGGTCCGGGCACGCCCAGCCCTCGCCGGTCGGCGGCAGCGGCGCGTCGCAGACCGTGCAGTGCGGCCGGCCCGCCTGCGCGTACACCACCCGGACCAGGTCGTAGACCTCGGTGACCGTGCCCACCGTGGAACGAGGGCTGCGGGACGCCGATGTGCGCTGGTCCACCGCGACCGCGTTGCACAGCCCTTCGATACGGTCGACGTCGGGCTTGTCCATCGTGTCGAGGAACTGCCTGGCATATGTCGACATCGATTGCATCTGGCGGCGCTGCGCCTCCGCATAAATGGTGTCGAACGCGAGTGACGATTTACCGGATCCCGATACCCCGGTGAAGACGACCAGTTGCCGGTGCGGCAGATCCACGTTCACGTCGCGCAGATTGTGTACCCGTGCCCCGCGGACGATGAGCCGGCTCGGCAGCGTCGTGCTCCTGTTTTCGGGCACAGTGATGCCCGGGTGCGAAACCACGGCGGAAGATCCCCTATCGGCTTGGCGTCGGTGGAGGTGCCCGACTCTAACCCGGATTCTTCGGACCCGGCAACCGTGAAATGCAATTCGGGCGCGATTCCCGTCGCGAAATCCTTGACAGCAAGAATGGCATTTTGTCAAATGTGGACGGGCGTGGCCGGTGCCTCGTCCGCGATGGACATGACGTACCGGCCGTAGCCGGAGCTGGCCAGCCGGGCACCCAGCTCACGGCAGGCCGCGGCGTCGATGTAGCCCATGCGCAGGGCCACCTCCTCCACGCAGGCGATCCGGATGCCCTGCCGCTCCTCGAGCGTGTGCACGTACTGCCCGGCCGAGAGCAACGCCTCCGGCGTGCCGGTGTCGAGCCAGGCGAACCCGCGGCCCAGATCGACGAGCCGCGCCGCGCCGCGCCGGATGTACTCCCGGTTCACGTCGGTGATCTCCAGCTCGCCACGGGCGGACGGGCGGAGGTTCTTCGCGATGTCGACGACCGCGTTGTCGTAGAAGTAGAGGCCGGTGATCGCGCGGTTGGACCGGGGCCTCGCCGGCTTCTCCTCGATCGAGACCAGGCGTCCGGCCGCGTCGACCTCGCCGACGCCGTACCGCTGCGGGTCGTGGACCCGGTAGCCGAACAGCACGCAGCCGCGCAGGTCCGCGGTCTGCCGGTGCAGCAGTTCGGTGAAGTTCGGGCCGTGGAAGATGTTGTCCCCCAGCACCAGGGCGGCGTCGTCGTCGCCGACGTGGTCGGCGCCGATCACGAAGGCCTCGGCGAGCCCGTTCGGCTGGGGCTGGGCCGCATAGCCGATCCGCAGGCCCAGATGGCCGCCGTCGCCGAGCAGGCGGCGGAACGCCGGCAGGTCCACCGGCGTGGAGATGATCAGGATGTCCCGGATGCCGGCGAGCATGAGCACCGACAGCGGGTAGTAGATCATCGGCTTGTCGCCGACCGGCAGGAGTTGCTTGGACACCGCGAGGGTGGCCGGATGCAGCCGGCTGCCGGCGCCGCCGGCCAGGATGATGCCCTTCACGTCACCACCCCGCCCGGATCGTGTCGGCGATCTTCTCCCGGTCCTCGTCGCCGACCCACCAGCCGACCGGAACGCAGACCAGCCGCCGGTCGACGTCGTCGACGCCCGGCAGCGGCGCGGCGTACTTGCGGACGCACGTGTGCGCGTCGTTGCGCGCGTGCACCTGACTCACGGTGATCCCGGCCTCGGTCATCCGCCTGACGAAACCGGCTCGGTCCGCCACCTTCAGCGGATAGATCCAGAACGAGCTCTCCCGGTCGTCGCGCCGTTCGGTCAGCTCGACGCCCGCGACCCCGGCCAGCCGGCTGTCGTAGTACGCGGCGTTGGCCCGGTGCCGCGCCACCACCTCGTCGGAGTAGGCGAGGTTGGCCAGGCCGATGGCGGCGTTGATGTCGGTCATGTGGAACTTGTAGCCCCACTCGGTCACGTCCGGCGGCGTACGCAGCCGGTCCACCGAGCGGTCGATGCCGAACCAGCGCAGCAGCGTGGCCCGGCGGTGCGACTCGTCGTCGGCGAGCGTGATCAGGCCGCCGTCACCGCAGGTGAGGTGCTTGACCGCCTGGAAACTGAAGACCGACACGTTGCCCTGGTTGCCCAGCGGCACACCCCGGTAGGTCGCGCCCCAGGCGTGTGCACAGTCCTCGATCACCACCGGGCGTACGCCGTGCTCGGCCTCGGCCCGGTCCAGGACGGCGCGCAACCGGTCCAGGTCCACCGGGTAGCCGGCGAAGTGCACCACCATGATCACTCGGGTGTTTCGGGTGATCTTGCCGGCCAGGTCGTCCAGGTCCACGTTGAGTGTGGCCGGGTCCACGTCCACCCAGCGGATGTCCAACCCGTTGGCCAGGATCGTCCAGTTGGTGGCCTCCATGGTCATCGGGGTGGAGAGCACCTCACCGCCCGGCTCGCCGTCGGTGGCCAGCCGCAGCGCCAGGTGCAGCCCGGCGGTCGCGCTGCTCACGGTCGCCACCCGGGGGTTGCCGATGCGCGCCGCCAGCTCGGCCTCGAACCGGGCCACCCGGGCACCCTGACCGACCTGCCCGCTGGCCACCACCTCGGCGACCGCACCCGGCGCCTGGACCGACATGGGCACCCGGAACAGCGGGATCATCGCAGCACCTCCGTCGCCCGGCCGGCCCGGCTCAGGCGCTGCGCGCCGAGCGCCTGACAGTCCGCCCAGGTGGGGAGAAGCCCCTGTTCGGCTGCCTGGGCCAGGCTCGGCGCGGACCGGTCCTGCTCGGACAGGATCGGCTCGCCGTGCTGCGGCCAGGGCAGGCCCAGGGCCGGATCGAACGGGTCGATCTGGAAGGACGCCGCCGGGTCGTAGGTGCTGGAGCACAGATAGACCACCGTCGCCTCGTCGGTGAGCGGGGCGAAGCCGTGCACCAGGCCCTCCGCCAGGTACAACGCCTGCCGCTCCTCGTCGTCCAGGCGTACCGGCACGTGCTCGCCGAACGTGGGTGAGCCGATCCGGGTGTCCACCACGATGTCGACGATCGCGCCGCGCACGCATGTGGCGTACCGGGCCTGGCCCGGCGGGATGGCCACGCCGTGCAGCCCCCGGACCGTGCCGCGCCGCGACGACGAACAATTGACCTGGGCCATCTCGAACGGATGGCCGACGGCGTCGGCGAAGTCGGGTTGGTTGAAGATTTCGAGAAAGAGGCCGCGGCGGTCCGGGAAAATCCGGGGCCGAACGAGGTACGCACCCGCCAGGCCCAATGGCTCGATCCGCATCTGCAATCCTCCAGTAGTCGATACGCGGCGAACGCTATAGAGCGCGATTAGGGCCCTGATCCAAGCCCGGTCGAGAAGCGTTAGGCAGCGGTTGTCGGCGTTCGTCCGGCTCGTTACGGTCGTTCCCGCGGCGGGGCGCCGCCGGGGAATCGGCGAAGGAGTCGGCATGTCGCGTATCGCGGTGATCGGTGCGACCGGGTCGGTGGGACGGCAGATCTGCGCGCGGTTCGCCGAGGCGGGCCAGGAGGTTCTCGCGGTGGCGCGCGGCCACGCGGCCCGGGTGGGGCCGTACCCGTTCGCCGCCCGCGACGTCGCCGCGGACGACGCCGTCGAGCTGGCCCGGTTCCTGCGGTCCCACGACGTACGGGTGGTGGTCAACGCGGCCGGCCGGTGGGGGCCGACACGAGCGGAGATGCTGCGATCGCACCTGGGCGTGGCGCAGCGCCTGGCCGAGGCCCGCTCCCTGATGGACGAGCCGCCCCGGCTGATCCACCTCGGCACGGTGCACGAGTACGGACCGGCGCCGGCCGGTGTGGATCTCGACGAGCGGCAGCCGGTCGACCCGGGCACCCCGTACGCGATGGTGAAGGTGGCCTGCTCGATGGCGGTGCTGGCGGCCGGCGGCGTCGTGCTGCGCTGCGCCAACATGTTCGGTCCGTACCCGCCGGAGGAGACGTTCTTCGCCGCGGTCCTGCGGCGGCTGCGCACCGCGTCGCGGGACCGGAGCGTGGTGGAGCTGACAGTGGCCGACGCGCACCGTGACTTCGTCGACGTCAGAGACGTGGCCGGCGCCGTGCTGGCCACGGCGTCCGCGCCGGTCGAGGGACAGGTGCTCAACGTCGGCAGCGGGCACGCCCACCCGCTGCGCGAACTGGTCGACGGCCTGATCGCGGAGGCGGGCGTCCCCGCGTCCCGTGTCCGGATCACCGAGCAGGACGTGCCGAGCCACGGCGGCGGATGGATCCGGGTGGACACACGCGCGGCGCAGCGGCTGACCGGATGGCGGCCCCGCTACACCGCGCGCGAGTCACTTCGCGCCATGTGGGCGCAGGTCTGAACCCGGCTCAGGAGATCCGGACGTCCGGCACGTAGGTGATCCACCGTCCGCCGGCGTCGTGGAACGCCTTCTCCTTCTGCTTGATCTCCTCCTCGTGGTTCCACGCGAAGAGGATCGCGTAGTCCGGCCGGGTCTCGGTGAGGCCGCTCGCCGGACGTACCGGGATGTGCGAACCCGGCATGACCCGTCCGTGCTTGGCCGGAGTGGTGTCGTAGACCACCTCGACCAGGTCCGGTCCGATACCGCAGTAGTTGGTCACTGTGGCGCTCTTCGCGGTGGCGCCGTAGCCGACCACCCGCTTGCCCTCCGCGCGCAGGCGCCGCAGCAGTTCGACCAGGTCGCCGCAGATCCGCTTCACGTTGGCGCCGAACTGCTCGAAGGTGGTGTGATCCAGCATTCCGCGTTCGCGTTCCTCGGCGATCATGGCCTCCACCGCTGCGGTCACCGGGCGGGTGCCGGGCCGGGCGATGGTGTAGCGGACCTCGCCGCCGTGCACGGAGAGCCGCTGCACGTCCACCAGATCGAAGCCGAACCGGCGGGCGGCCGCCCGCACCGAGTTCACCGAGAACAGGTAGAAGTGCTCGTCGTAGATCTGGTCGAACGTGTTCAGTTCGAGGATGTCACCCAGGTACGGGTCCTCGAACACGAAGACGCCGCCGGGCGCCAGCAGCGCGTCCACCCCGCGGAAGATCGAGTCGAGGTACGGGATGTGGCAGATGGTGTTCGCCGCGAAGATCACGTCGGCCGGGCCGTCCTCGGCGCGGATCCGGCGCGCCGACTCCTCCTCGAAGAACGTGGTGACCACCCGGATCCCCTCGGCCCGGGACAGGTCCGCCACGCCACCCGAGGGTTCCACGCCCAGGTGCCGTACCCCCGCGTCGCGGATCGTGCGCAGCATGACGCCGTCGTTGCTGCCGATCTCCACGATGAACGGGTCGTCGGCGGTGAGCTCCTCGCGCAGGAAGCGCCGGGCGGTGCCGGCGAAGTGCTCGCGCATCCGGGCCGAGCCGGAGGAGTGGTACGGGTAGCCGTCGTGGAACATCCGGTCCCGGGGCACCTCCTCCAGCAGCTGGACCATCGCGCAGCTCTCGCAGATGCCCACCGCGAGCCGGAAGAAGAACTCGTCGTCCACCCGGTCGGGTTCCGGGAAGGTGTCGGACAGTGGCTGCCGCCCGAAGTCGAAGAACTCGCCGACGGTGCTCCCGCAGATGCGACACATGTTGCTCTCTCCTCGCTCGGGGGTCGATTCCTTGCTCGCGGTCAGTCGCCGACGACGGCTACCGCACGGGCCCACCCCGCGCCGGCGCGGGCGATCTTGACGGGGAGGCACACCACCTGGAAGCCGGTCGGCCCCGGCAGCGCGTCCAGATTCGCCAGCCGCTCGATCTGGCAGTACTCGCGGTCCCGGCCGGCGAAGTGGGCGGGCCAGAGGACGGACCGGTCGCCGGTGCGGCGGTACCGGGTGATGATGTCGCCGAACGGCGCGTCCAGGCTGAACGCGTCCGTGCCGATCACCCGGACGCCGAGGTCCAGCAGCAGATGCACCGCCGGGCCGTCCAGGCCGGTGAACTCGGTGAAGTACTCACGGGTGCCGGCCCGGCGGTCGGCGCCGGTGTGCAGCAGCACGATGTCGTACGGCTGCGGCGTGTGTCCGATCCGCTCGAACTCGCGCCGGAGGTCGTCGACGCCCGCCGTGCCGGTGCCGTGCCCCGTCAGATCGAGCACGACACCGGGCCGGACGAACCAGTCCAGCGGCATCTGGTCGATGTGCCGGGGGGTGCCGTCGCCGTAGCCGGCCCGCGAGCCGTAGTGCGACGGCGCGTCCACGTGCGTGCCGGTGTGTGTGGTCAGCGTCAGCGTGTCCAGCGAGAGGAACTCGCCGTCGGGCAGTTCGTCCGGGTCGAAGTCGATGCCCAGGTGGGTCCGCATCTCCGCGCTCATGTGCAGTGCGCCCGCGCGCGGGTCGAGCACCTCGTGCCGGACCGGATCCGGTTCGAACCCCGACGCGTCCACCGGTGACGACAGATCGATGAGCCGCACGATCACCTCCGTTTGCCCGTACCGCCACGATGGTCGGCGTGCCGGCTCGAAAAGCATTGGAGCTTCACTCGTCGCCGCCCGGTAGCGGATTTCGAGTGGGGCTGGATTCCGAGCGCCGACCATCGCAGGGAGATCGGCGAACCTGCGACGACGGAGTGCGCGATGGTGATGGAGACCGCAAGCCGGCCCTGGGCCGGGGACCTCGACCAGCCGGTGACCGCCCCGGGCGCCGAGCTGCTCCGACTGATCTCCGCGCATCTGCCGCAGATCAGCGCCGGCGCGGCCGCGCACGACCGGGCCGGTACGTTCCCGGCGGAGGCGTTCGAGAACCTGCGCAAGGACGGGGTGCTCGGGGCGACGGTGCCGCGCGAGCTGGGCGGGCTCGGCGTCACCAGCCTGCACGACGTGGCACTGACGCTGCGGCGGGTCGGCGCGGCCGACGGCTCCGCCGCGCTGGCGCTGCACATGCAGCTCAGCCGGGCCCTGACCCTGACGTACGAATGGCAGCACGGCGCCCCGGCGGCCGCCGCTCTGGCCGAGCGGATGCTGCGGGCGATGGGCTCCGGTGAGGCGGTGGTCTGCACCACGGTCAAGGACGCGGTGGCGCACCGGGTGGTCAGCCGGCTGACCCCGGGCGAGCCGGGCGAGTGGGTGCTCAACGGCCGCAAGATGCTGGCGACCATGGCGCCGATCGCGACCACCTTCGTCATCTCGGCCCGCACCAAGGTGCCGGGGGCGCAGCCGGAGCAGGTCGCTGTGGTCCTCGACCGGAACACCCCGGGGCTGTCCGTGTGCGACGACTGGGACGGGCTCGGCATGCGCGCCTCGGGCAGCGTGGACATCGTGATGCAGGACTGCGTGGTGCCGGAGCGCGACGTCTTCTTCCGCGGCCCGGTCGGCGACCGGGACGACGCCGCGCTTGCCGGTCAGACGGTCAGCTCGATCACCATGCTCGGCATCTACCTCGGTATCGCCGGCGCGGCCCGGGACCTGGCCGTGGCGACGGTCCGGCAGCGGGGTTCCGGGCAGGCCGGCGCCCGCACCCTGATCGTCGAGGTCGACGCGAAGCTGCAGGCGATGCGGGCGACCACGGCCCTGGCCCTGGCGGAGGCCGACGCGCCGCCCGCCGGGGAGCCGGCCGTGCGGGGCCGGCGGCTCATGACCTCGTTCCAGCGCGCGAAGCTCGTGGTCAACCGGCTCGCCCCGGAGATCGTCGGCGACTGCATGACGCTTGTCGGAGGAGCGTCGTTCGTGGCCGGTCACCCGCTGGCCCGGCTGGCCCGGGACGCCCGCGCCGGCTCCTTCATGCACCCCTTCACGTACGCCGACGGCGTCGACTTCCTGAGCCGCACCGCGCTCGAGGACTGACGAGGAGACTTCGACATGCAGGTACGCGAGTTGTCGGTATCCGGCGCCTACGAGTTCGTCCCGGACGTGTTCCCGGACGATCGCGGTCTGTTCGTGTCGCCCTTCCAGCAGCAGGGCTTCCGCTCCGTGACCGGGCATCCGGCGCTGCCGGTGGCGCAGACCAACCACAGCCGGTCGCGGCGTGGCGTGGTGCGCGGGGTGCACTTCACCACCACACCGCCCGGCACGGCCAAGTACGTCTACTGCCCGCGCGGCCGCTCGATGGACATCGTGGTCGACATCCGGGTGGGCTCGCCCACCTACGGCCAGTGGGACGCGGTCCTGCTGGACCAGGAGGACTTCCGCGCGCTCTACCTGCCGGTCGGGGTGGGGCACGCGTTCGTCGCCCTCGAGGACGAGACCGTCATGTCCTACCTGCTCACCAACCCGTACGTGCCGGAGTACGAGCAGTCGATCGCGGCGCTCGATCCGGCGCTCGGCCTGCCCGTGCCCACCGACATCGAGCCGGTGCAGTCCGAGCGCGACCGCGCCGCCATGACGTTGGAGCAGGCGCGCCGCGCCGGCCTGCTGCCGGACTACGAGACCTGCCGGCGGGCGGAGAAGGCGGTGTGGGAAGCGTGAGCCGGGTCGCGGTCATGGGTGCGAGCGGCTGCGTGGGCCGGCAGGTGTGCGCGGCGTTCGCCCACGCGGGCCACCCGGTCGTCGCGGTCTCCCGCCGGCCGGCGTCGCACCTGGCGGCGTACCGGTTCCGGTCCCTGGACCTGGCGTCCGTGCCCCCGGAGCGGCTCGCCCGCGTACTCGACGAGGAGCGGTGCGACGTCGTCGTCAACGTGACCGGGGGCTGGGGGAGTACGCCGGAGGCGATGCGGCACGACCACATCGGCCTGACCGGCCGGCTGGTGCGCGCGGTCGCGGCCGCGGGCCGCGGGCCGCGGCTGGTGCACCTCGGCACGATCCACGAGTACGGCCCGGTGCCCGACGGCGCGGTGATCGACGAGTCGGTCCCGCCGGCCCCGGTGACCGAGTACGCGCGCACGAAGCTCGCCGGCTCGCGATCGGTGCTCGACGCCACCGCGCGCGGCGAGATCGACGGCGTGGTGCTGCGGGCGGTGAACCTGTGCGGTCCGTACCCGGCCGAGCCGAGCTTCCCGGGCTTCCTGCTGCGCCGGCTCCGGGCCGCTGCCGCCGGTGACGACGTGCTGGAACTGACCGTCGCCTCCGCCCACCGGGACTATCTGGACGTGCGCGACGCGGCGGACGCGATCCGGCGCGCGGCGACCACCGACGCGGCGGTGACCGGTCAGGTGGTCAACATCGGACGGGGCGAGGCGGTGCCCATGCGCGAGCTGGTGCGGATGGCGGTCGCCGCGGCCGGCATCCCGTCGGCCCGGGTCCGCCTGGTCGCGCAGCCGGTCGACAGCAAGGGCGGCGACTGGACGCTGGCCGGCATCCGGCGGGCCGAACAGCTGATCAAGTGGCGGCCGCGCATCGGCCTGGCCGCATCGTTGAGCGCTATGTGGGGATCGGAGTCCACGTGACCGAGCACCGCCTGCTGCCGTACCGCGACGAACTGATGCCGGCCCGGATCGCCGACTCGTCGCTGACGCCCGCCGGGGATCCGGGGGAGGCCGCCCGGCTCCGGCAGTGGCTGGCCGAGCTGGGCGAGCGGTCCTTCACCAGGGCGCGGCGCATCCCGCTGGAGGAGATGACCGGCTGGCACACCGACCCGGCGACCGGCGACCTGCGGCACGACAGCGGCAAGTTCTTCACGGTCGAGGGCCTGGACGTGCACATGCCGGACGGGCCGGTGACCCGGTGGAGCCAGCCGATCATCAATCAGCCGGAGGTGGGCATCCTCGGCATCCTCGCGAAGGAGATCGACGGGGTGCTGCGCTTCCTAATCCAGGCGAAGGCGGAGCCCGGCAACTGCAACGGGCTCCAGCTCGCGCCGACGGTCCAGGCGACCCGCAGCAACTACACCCGGGTGCACGGCGGCAAGGCGGTGCCGTACCTGGAGTACTTCCAGCGCAGCGGCGGGCACCGGGTGATCGCCGACGTCCGGCAGTCCGAGCAGGGATCGTGGTTCCAGCACAAGCGCAACCGCAACATGGTCGTCGAGGTGACCGGCGACGTGCCGGTGCTGGACGGGTTCCGCTGGATGACGCTGGGGGAGATCCACCGGTCCTTCCGGGTGGACAACATGGTGACCATGGACGCCCGTACGGTGCTCTCCTGCCTGCCGTTCGCCGCCCCCGGGCTGGCGGACCGGCAGACCGGCCCGCGCGACGACTTCCGGTCGGCGCTGCTGCGCTCGTGCCGTCCCGAGAAGGGGAGCCTGCACACCACGGGTGAGATCCTCAGCTGGATCACCGAGAGCCGTACCGGCCGGGACGTCTGGACCCGGCGGATCCCGTTGCGGCAGGTGCGGTCCTGGCAGCGCGTGGACGGGCGGATCTCGCACGTCAACGGGCTCTACTTCGACGTGATCGGGCTGGACGTGGTGGCCGCCGGCCGGGAGGTCGCCCACTGGCGCCAGCCCGCCATCGAGCCGCACGGCGTGGGTGTGGTGGCTTTCCTGGCCCGGGTGTTCGACGGGGTGCTGCACGTCCTCGTCAACGCCCGCGCCGAACCCGGCTTCGTGGACGCCGTCGAGCTCGCACCGACGGTGCAGTGCATCCCGCAGAACTTCGACCCGCTGCCGCCGGACCGGCGTCCCCGGTTCCTCGACGACGTGCTGGCCGCGCGGTCCGACCGGATCCGGTTCGACACCGAACTGTCCGAGGAGGGCGGCCGGTTCCACCGCGCCCGCAACCGGTATCTGGTGGTCGAGACCGACGTGGACGCCGCCGGAGACCTGCCGGACTTCCGCTGGATGACCCTGCACCAACTGGTCGACCTGCTGCGGCACAGCCACTACCTCAACGTCCAGGCACGCAGCCTGGTGGCCTGCCTGCACAGCCTGACCTCGGCCTGACGACTGCGACCTCCGGCGCCGTCGGGCGCCGGAGGTCGCAGGGGTACGGGGGTCAGAGCTGGGCGATAGTCTTGCGGATCAGCTCCATGACGCGGTCCTGCACGTCGGCCGGGAGCGAGGGGTACATCGGCAGCGAGAAGATCTCCCGGGCCGCCGCCTCGGTGTGCGGCAGGCTGCCCTCGGGCCGGCCGAGATGCGCGAAGCCGGTCATGGTGTGCACCGGCCACGGATAGCTGATGTTGAGGTGGACGTCGTGCTTGCGCAGCTCCGCCAGGATCGTGTCCCGCGCCGGATGCCGGACCACGTACACGTAGTAGACGTGGTCGTTGCCGGGAGCGGTGGTCGGCAGCACCAGGCCGCTGTCGGCCAGGCCCTCGGCGTACCGGTCCGCCACGGCCCGCCGGCCGGCGACGTAGTCGTCCAGGCGCCGCAGCTTGCGCCGCAGGATCTCGGCCTGCACCTCGTCGAGCCGCGAGTTGTGCCCCGGCGTCTGGACGACGTAGTACCGCTCCTCCATGCCGTAGTAACGCAACCGGCGCAGTGCGCGCTGTACCGACTCGTCGTCGGTGACCACCGCGCCCCCGTCGCCGTACGCGCCGAGCACCTTGGTGGGGTAGAAGGAGAAGGCGGCGGCGTCGCCCATGGTGCCGGCCAGCCGGCCGTGGTAGCGGGCGCCGTGTGCCTGCGCGCAGTCCTCCAGTACGGCCAGGCCGTGCCGGCTCGCCAGCCGCCGCAGGGGCGCCATGTCCACGCACTGGCCGTAGAGGTGGACCGGAAGCAGGCAGCGGGTCCGCTCGGTGACGGCCGCGGCCACCTGTTCGGTGTCCATCAGGTACGTGACGGGATCGATGTCGACGAACACCGGCGTCGCGCCGGCGCCGTCGATCGCCACCACTGTCGGCGCCGCGGTGTTGGACACCGTGATGACCTCGTCGCCGGGCCCGACGCCGAGCGCCTGAAGGCCGAGCTTGACCGCGTTGGTGCCGTTGTCGACGCCCGTGCAGTGCGCGACACCGTGGTACGCGGCGAACTCCTCCTCGAACCCGCGCACGCTCTGCCCGAGCACCAGCTGGCCGGACCGGAACACCGAGTCGACGGCGGCCAGGAGATCGTCGCGCTCCCTCTCGTACTCCGCGAGGTAGTCCCAGACGTAGGTGGTCATGTCGTGGTGGTGTCCCTTCTCAGACGCCGGCCAGCCGGCCGTTCACGTACTCCAGGACCTCCGCCGGGGTCCGCAGCCGGTCGACCGCCTCGTCCGGGATGGTGACGTGCAGGCCGTCCTGGATGCGCGTGACGATCTCGTAGAGGGCCAGCGAGTCGAAACCGAGATCGTCGAAACGGTCGTGCAGCGTCGCCTCGGTGACGGCGGCGGTGTCCTCGCCCCCGAGGCACTCCTCGATGATCGCCCGCAGGTCCTCGATGGTGAATTGGCGCATGCTCCGAGGCTGGTGGGGTTGGCTCGAGCGACGGTCGAAGCCGGGTCTGGCGACACTCGGACGGTTCCTCGACTACTCCTTGAGGCCGTTATGTGACCGTGTCCAAGTGATCTCACCACTGCGGACGCCGAGCATGCGACACGCCAGGCTTTCGGCGGTCGGCGCATACCGGCCGCGCCGGGTGGTGTCGAACGCGGAGATCTGCACGCGCATCGACTCCACCGAGGAGTGGATCGAGAGCCGATCCGGTATCCGGAGCCGGCGCTTCGCGGCACCGGACGAGACGCTGCCGGCGATGGCGGAGGCGGCTGCCGGCGCCGCGCTGACCGAGGCGGGCGTCGCGCCGGAGCGCATCGGTGCGGTGGTGCTGGCCAGCATGTCCAACCTCGTGCAGACCCCGCCGCTGGCGGCGACGGTCGCGCACCGGGTGGGCGCCGTGGCGGCGGGCGCGTTCGACCTGTCGGGGGCGTGCGCGGGGTTCTGCCACGCGCTCGCGGTGGCCGGGGACATGGTCCGTGCGGGGAGTGCGGAGCACGTCCTGGTGGTCGCGGTGGAGCGGATGACCGACATCGTGGATCCGGCGGACCGGTCGATCGCGTTCCTCTTCGCCGACGGGGCGGGGGCCGTGATGGTCGGGCCGTCCGACCGTCCGGGCCTGGGCCCGGTGGTGCGTGGCGCGCACGGTGACATGGCCGCGGCGCTGCGGATGACCGGTTCGTGGGCGGACTTCCGGGCCGATCCGAGTGGTCTCCCGCCCGTCATGCGGATGGACGGCCGGCGGATCTTCCGCTGGGCGGTCGACGAGGTCGCACCGGCGGCGCAGCGGGCACTGGATCTGGCCGGCGTCCGACCGGAGAATCTGGCCGCCTTCGTCCCGCACCAGGCGAACACACGGATCATCGACCTCATGGTGCAGCGGCTCGAGCTGCCGGACTCCGTGGCGGTGGCGCGCGACCTGGTCACCGCGGGCAACACCTCGGCGGCGTCCATCCCGCTCGCCCTGCACGGCCTGCGCGATGCCGGCGCGGCCCGTTCCGGCGAACCGGCGCTGCTCGTCGGCTTCGGTGCCGGTCTGACCTACGCCGCCCAGGTGGTCCTGCTGCCATGAGCGGTCCGGATACCGACGGCGGCACCGGGACGCATCGGCGGTTCCCGGTCGACGGGCCGTACCTGGTGGGCCGGGAGCAGGTGCGCGTGTTCGCCGCGGCCCTCGGTGAGCGGGATCCGGTCTGCCACGATCTCACGGCGGCACGCCGGCGGGGGTTCCCCGATCTCGTGGCACCGCCGAGCTTCGCCGCCGTGCTCACGCTGCCGGCGGACCTGTTGGTGCTGGGCGGGCTGGCGCCCGCCGTGGATCCGGACCACGTGGTGCACGCGGGTCAGGACTTCCGTCACCACCGGCCGATCGTGGCCGGTGACCTGCTGCGCGTCGTGGTACGGCTGACCGGCGTGCGGCGCGTGCGGGGAAGCCGGGTCGCGACCACCCGCGCGGTGGTCGTCGACAGCGCCTCCGAGGTCATTACCACATCTACGGCTACCTATGTACTGCGACATTAACACGCGGAGTTCGGCAGGTCGTGAATGCACAGCGATATCTCAGGTTCCGGGGCGTTTCCGCAGCGTCTCGGGGGTCCAATTGACAGGACTGGTTGCGCAGCGGTGAATACCCTGTCGCGGTCTGTGTTCAACTGGTAGGGTCGATCGGGACCGATGTATGTTTCCCAACTGGACTGTGGGGGGTTCAGCAAGTGGTCAAGCATGTCGTCGAATTCGGTGTTCTCGGTTCGCTGTCATTCTGTGTTAATGGCGGCTTGAATCACGCGCCGACTGCACCGAAATTGCGGCGGGTCCTCGCCATGTTGCTGGTCTACTCCGGGCAGGTGGTGCCGGTCTCCTCGCTGATCCGCGAGTTGTGGGACCATCAGCCGCCGGTGAGCGGGCTCACCACCCTGCAGACCTACATCCTGAACCTGCGCAAGCTCTTCGCCGCGGCAACCGGCATGCCCTCCGGGCAGGTCTCCCGCAGCGTCCTGGTCACCAAGGCAGGCGGCTACCTCCTGCAGGCCGACGCCGGCCAGCTCGACGTCCATCGCTATCACGACCTGGTCAAGGAGGGGCGCGAGGCGCTGAGCGCGGGAGACGACAGGTCCGGTGTCCGGCGGATGACCGACGCGCTGCGGCTCTGGCGTGGCCCGGCCCTGGTGGACGTGCCGGCCGGGCCGGTGCTGGAGTCCAAGCGGCGGCAGTTCGAGGAGTCCCGGCTGGTGGTGCTGGAGTACCTCGTGGACGCCGAACTGCGGCTGGGCATGTACCGCGAGGTGCTCACCGAACTGGCCGCGCTGACGGTGGAGAACCCCCTGCACGAGGGCATGCACGCCCAGTACATGCGGGCGCTCTACCTCAGTGGACGACGGGCTCAGGCGCTGGAGGTCTTCCACCGGCTGCGCAGCGACCTGGTGAACGAATTGGGCCTGGAGCCGGGGCCGCAGATCCAGCGTCTGCACCAGGCGGTGCTCAATGCTGATGACATGGGTGACGACCACCTTTCCGCAGGTCGTCCGCTCGGTGACATCATTCGGACCTCGGGGCTGGGCAACGCCCGGTCCTATTGATCTCCGGCACTTCAGTGATCCTCTAAGGGAATTATTCCGGAGATTGCTAGCGTTTTTTCGTGACTCATTTCCGAGAAGCGGTGGAAACGGTCCGGAAAAGGGCCGAGATCGGGCGCCGACTGCAGATCGTGCACGGAGTCCAATGGTTGTACGCGACCTCCGGCGCGCCGTGCGCCGAGGCATTACGGGGATTCGGTGACGTGACCGGGGCGGTCGACCGGATACGGCGCTCGGGGGCCGTCGTCGCGGCTCGCGGCGGTGGCTGGGTGTCCGCGCGGCACGACGTCGCCGTCGCGGCGCTTGCCCATCCGCTGCTCGAGCCGCCCCACGCCGGACGACCGTACGCGCCGCAGCGTCCCGTGCCGCTGCCCGCGGCCCTGCTGCACGCGGAGCCACCCTCCGGTGTCGACTCGGCGGAGCTCGCCGCCTCCGTCGCGGCGGCGGTGGTGGCCGAGCTGCCCGCCGAGGTGGACCTCGTGCCCGCGCTCGCGGCACGCCTGCCGGCCGCGCTGCTCTCGGACGTGCTCGCGGTGCCCGAGGCGGAACTGCGTCCCCCGGCCGAGGCCACCGGCCCGCTCGCCGACGCGGTGCTCTGCGCGCAGACGCTCGCCGCCACCACCGCGATGCTGGACGCCGCCGCCGAGCTGGACCGGCGGCTGGACGATCCGGGCCGGCTGCTCGTCGCCACCCTCGGGGCGACCCTCTCGTCGACGCTGCTCGGCAACGCCCTGAACCGGGTGCTGGAGCACCCCGCTGAGTGGGACCGGTTCGGCGAATGCCCCGGGCATGCCGCGCACGTCGTCGCCGAGACGCTGCGCCTCGATCCACCTGTGGACGCGTATCCGCTGGTCGCCGGCGCGGACCTGGAACTCGCCGGCCAGACCGTCCGGGCCGGGGAGCAGGTCGTCCTGCTGCTGGCCGGCGCCGGCCGGGATCCGGACCGGTACGAGCGGCCGGAGGAGTTCCGGCCGCACTCCGGGGCTGTCGCCCCCGTGCCGGGAGCCCCGTTCGCGCGTCTGCTGCCGATGGCCCGCGCCGTCTCCGTGGCCGCGCTCACCGCACTGACCGGCCGGTTCGCCCGGGCGGAGCGGACCGGGAACGCGGTGCGCGCCTACCGGGCGCCGGTGACCCGGCGGCTGCTGAGCCTGCCCGCCCGCCTGGTCAGCCGGGAGGAGGTCGCGTGAGGGTCCTGTTCACCACGCTGGCCCACCGTACGCACTTCTACCCGTTGGTGCCGCTGGCCTGGGCGTTGCGCGCCGCCGGGCACGAGGTCCGGATCGCCAGCGAGCCCGCTCTGACCGACGACATCACCCGTACCGGCCTGACCGCCGTACCGATCGAGGCGCCGGAGTGGAGCGTCACCGACCCGTGCGACCTCGCCCTGCTCCGCGAGTTCCACGAGGAGGGCTTCGTCTTCGTCCGCGACTTCGACTTCGCCGGCGCCGACCCGGCCCGGTGGACGTGGCCGAACCTGCTCGCCCTCCAGCACGTCATGGTGCCGTCGCACGACGCGGTGATGAACAACGACGGGATGCTGGACCAGCTCACCGCCTTCGCCCGGCACTGGCGTCCGGACCTGGTCGTCTGGGAGACGTACACGATCGGCGGAGGCGTCGTGGCCCGGGCGGCCGGCGCCGCGCACGCCCGCTTCGTCGCCGGGCCCGACGTGACCATGCGGGTACGCCGCGAGTTCCGCCGGCTGCGCGACGAGCAGCACCCGGCACACCGGGAGGACCCGGCCGCGGAGTGGCTGGCGTGGAGCCTGGATCGGCTCGGCGCCGACGGCGACTTCACCGAGGATCTGCTGACCGGCCAGTGGACGATCGACTCCACCGCGCCGAGCGTCCGGCTGCACCCGGGACACCGCACCGTCGGCGTCCGGTACGTGGCGCACAACGGACCCGCGGTCGTGCCCGGCTGGCTGCGTGAGCCGCCCGCCCGGCCCCGGGTCTGCCTCACCTTCGGCGTCTCCGAGTGGGTCGCCGACTTCCTCCGCGGCGAGGTGCTCACCGATCTGCTGGCCGCGCTCGCCGACCTGGACGTCGAGGTGGTGGCCACGGTCACCGACGCGCAGCGCGCCACCGTGACCGACGTGCCCGCCAACGCCCGCCTGATCGACTTCGTGCCGCTCAACGACCTGCTCCCGACCTGTGCCGTGGTGGTGCACCACGGCGGGATCGGCACCAAGGCCAACGCCGAGCTGCACGGCATCCCGCAGGTCATCCTCGGCTTCGGCATGGACACCGAGGTGATGGGCGCCGGGCTGGAACGGCTCGGCACCGGGCTGACCATGCCGATGGCCGAACTGACCGGGGCGGCGCTGCGCGAGCGCGTGGCGCGGCTGCTGACCGAGCCGTCGTTCCGGACGGCCGCCGGGCGGCTGCGCGACGAGATGCTCGCCCAGCCCGCGCCGAACGACCTCGTTCCCGTGCTGGAACGGCTCACCGAGGAGAACCGGGGGCGGTACCGATGAGAGTCCTGTTCACCACGTTCGCCGCCAAGGCGCACCTCTACACGCAGGTTCCGCTGGCCTGGGCGCTGCACACCGCCGGCCACGAGGTGTGCGTCGCCAGCCAGCCGGACCTCACCGCCGACATCGTCGGGGCGGGCCTCACCGCGGCGCCCGTGGGCGAGGTGTTCGACCTGGAGGGCGGGATGCGCGAGCTCGACGGCATCCTCGGTGACGTGATGTCCGGCCGGATGACGCCCGCCGACGTCGGGCTGGACATGTCGGAGGACCGGCCGGAGCGGCTCACGCGGGAGTACGTGCTGCACGTCTTCAGCGCGATGACCGCCGTGACGTTCCAGGAACACGCGCAGCGCGCGATGCTCGACGACCTGGTCGCGTTCGGCCGGCACTGGCGGCCCGACCTGGTGCTCTGGGATCCGCTCACGTTCGCCGGCCCGGTCGTGGCCCGGGCCTGCGGCGCCGCGCACGCCCGGATCCTGTTCGGCCCCGACCTGGTCGGCCGGATGCGGGCCACCTTCAACCGGCTCGGCGAGCAGCAGCCGCCCGAGCTGCGCGACGACCCGCTGGGCGAGTGGCTGGGCTGGACCCTCAGCCGGTACGGCGCCGGCGACTTCACCGAGGACATGGTGCTCGGCCACTGGACAATCGATCCGCTGCCGGCCTCGCTGCGCCTGGACGTCGACGCCCACTACGTGCCGATGCGTTACGTGCCCTACAACGGTCCGGCGGTGATCCCGGAATGGCTGCGGGAACCGCCGAAACGGCCCCGGATCTGCCTGACGCTCGGCGCCTCGTTCCGGGAGACCGCCCTCGGCGATCAGACCTCGCCGGTGGAGCTGCTGACCGCGCTCGCCGGACTGGACGTCGAGGTGGTGGCGACGCTCGACGAGCACCAGCTCGATCCCGAGACGCCGCTGCCCCCGAACGTCCGGGTGGTCGACTTCGTGCCGCTGAACGCCCTGCTGCCCAGTTGTGCGGCGGTGGTGCACCACAGTGGATCCGGCACCTACGCGACCGCGCTGGCGCACGGCGTGCCGCAGCTCATCGTGCCGAACCTGATGTGGGACAGCATGGCCAAGGCACGCGCCGTCGAGGCGGCGGGCGCCGGCCTCTACCTCCGCGACCCGGGCCGGGTCACGGCAGGAGACCTGCGTGACCACGTCGAGCGCCTGCTGAGCGAGCCGTCGTTCGCCGCCGGCGCGGCCCGGCTGCGTACCGAGTTGCGCGGCATGCCCACCCCGAACGCCCTCGTCGGGGCCCTGGAGAACCTGACCGAGGAACACCGCGGGAGCCGATGATGCGTGTCCTGTTCACCACGTTCGCCGCCAAGACCCACATGTTCGCCCAGGTGCCGCTGGCGTGGGCGCTGCACAACGCCGGCCACGAGGTCTACCTGGCCAGCCAGCCGGACCTCTGCGACCTGATCACCACCACCGGGCTGACCGCCGTGCCGGTGGGCGCCCCGCTCAACCTCGAGGAACAGATCGAGGTGGTCAACGACAACGTCGGCGACGACGCCAACCGCACGCAGGACGAGGCCGAGGTGGGTCTCGACATGAGCGAGGAGGATCCGGCCGAGCTGACCTGGGACCACACGCTCAAGGTCTTCACCGCCATGACCTCGATGGTGTTCCAGAACGAGTGCCCGGAGTCGATGATGGACGACCTGGTCGCGCTGGCCCGCGACTGGCAGCCGGACCTGGTGGTGTGGGACACCATGACCTTCGCGGGCGCGGTGGCGGCCCGGGCGAGCGGCGCCGCGCACGCCCGGCTGCTGTACGGCCTGGACATCGTCGGCAACATGCGGGCCGCGTTCACCGGTCACCTGGCCCGGCGGCCGCCGGCGCTGCGCGACGATCCGATGGCCGAGTGGCTGGGCTTCAGCCTGGAGCGCTACGGCTGCGACGGCTTCGCCGAGGACATGGTCGTCGGGGACTTCACCATCGACCAGTTCCCGCCGTCGCTGCGATTCCCGCTCGGCCTGCACACCGTTCCGGTGCGGTACGTGCCGTACAACGGCCGCGCGGTGGCGCCGGGCTGGCTGCACGAGCGGAGCCGGCCGAAGCGGGTCTGCGTCACGCTGGGTCTGTCGCACCGCGACGAGCGCGGCGGCGACCGGGCCGCCATCGGCGATCTGCTGGCCGCGCTCGCCGATCTCGACGTCGAGGTGGTCGCCACGCTGAACGCCGCGCAGACCCGCGCGCTGTCCGCGGTGCCGGACAACGTGCGGATCGTCGACTTCGTGCCGCTGGACGTGCTGCTGCCGACCTGCGACGCGGTCGTGCACCACGGCGGCTCCGGCACGCTGACCACGGCGATGCGTCACGGCGTGCCGCAGCTCATCGTCCCGCACATGGTCTGGGACTCGATCAACACGGCGCGCCGCCTGGAGGCCCGCGGCGCGGGGCTGTACGTCCGGGACATCGACCGGCTCTCCGGCGGTGAACTGCCGGCCGCCCTGAGCCGCCTGCTCGGCGAGCCGTCCTTCGCGGCCGAGGCGGACCGGCTGCGCCGGGAGATCGCCGGTACGCCCAGCCCCAACCACATCGTGCCCGTGCTGGAGGAACTCGCCGGCGAGTACCGGAGGTCGTCCCGATGAGAGTCCTGTTCACCACGTTCGCCGCCAAGGTGCACATGTACTCCCAGGTGCCGCTGGCCTGGGCGCTGCACACCGCCGGCCACGAGGTCCGGATCGCCAGCCAGCCCGACCTCGCCGACGACATCACCCACACCGGCCTCACCGCGGTGCCGGTGGGGCCGGCGCTCAACCTCGAGGAGGGGATGCGGCAGACCGAGGAGGGCCTCGCCGGGGAGGAGCCGCCGGAGGCCGAGGACGACGGCGGCGGCCTGGACCTCACCGAGACCCGCGCCGAGCTGCTCACCCCGGACTACCTGCTCGGCACGTTCACGGCGATGACCGCGGTGGTGTTCCAGAACCAGTGCCCCGACCCGATGGTCGACGACCTGGTGCGGTTCGCCCGGGATTGGCGGCCCGACCTCGTGGTCTGGGACACCATGACGTTCGCCGGGCCGGTGGCCGCGCGTGCCGTCGGGGCGGCGCACTGCCGGCTGCTGTTCGGCCTGGATCACGTCGCGCGGATGCGGGAGCTGTTCACCGAGCACCTCGGCCGGCTGCCGCGGGAGCGGCGCGACGACCCGCTGGGGGAGTGGCTGGACCGCCTGCTCGACCGGTACGGGATCACGGGCGGCTTCGCCGAGGAGATGGTGCTCGGTCAGTGGACCGTCGACCCGACCCCGGCCTGGATGCGGTTCCCGTCCCGGCGGCCGTACGTGCCGATGCGCTACGTCCCCTACAACGGGCCGTCGCGTGTCCCGGAGTGGCTGCGGGAACGGCCCAAGCGCCGCCGGGTGTGCCTGTCGCTGGGGCTGTCGCACCGCGAGGTGCAGGGTGGGGACGAGGTGTCCATCCGCGACCTGCTGGAGGCGCTCGCCGATCTCGACGTGGAGGTGGTCGCGACGCTCGACACCCGGCAGCTGGCGTCGATGCCGACACTGCCGGCGAACGTGCGGGCGGTCGACTTCGTACCGCTCAACGCGCTGTTGCCGACCTGCTCCGCGCTGATCAGTCACGGGGGCTCGGGGACCATGTCGACCGCGCTGGCACGCGGGGTGCCCCAGCTTGTCGTCCCCTCGAAGATCTGGGACTCGGCGGACAAGGCGCGCCGGCTCGCCGAGCAGGGGGCCGGCATCTGCCTCACCGAGGTCACCGCGAGCGCGGTCCGGGAGAGCGTGGTCGCGCTGCTGGAGCAGCCGTCGTACGCCGAGAACGCCGCCCGGCTGCGTCGTGAGGCGGTCGCCACGCCCAGCCCGGTCGAGGTGGTGCCGCTGCTCGAACGGCTCACCGCCGAGCACCGGCGACACCGTCCGGCCGTCAGGCCCTCTTGACGCCGACGAACAGCCCCCGTCCGGCGGCCGGAACTCGGCGGCGCAGCCGGCGTCCTCGATGGCGCACAGGTACTCGTCGAGCGTGAACA
>NZ_JANCLW010000001.1:3884284-4108468 GCF_033433935.1 Micromonospora sp. BRA006-A | reverse complement strand
GCGTCGTGAGGCGGTCGCCACGCCCAGCCCGGTCGAGGTGGTGCCGCTGCTCGAACGGCTCACCGCCGAGCACCGGCGACACCGTCCGGCCGTCAGGCCCTCTTGACGCCGACGAACAGCCCCCGTCCGGCCGGGACGATGGCGTCCCGGCCGGACGGGTCCGGCGGCCGGAACTCGGCGGCGCAGCCGGCGTCCTCGATGGCGCACAGGTACTCGTCGAGCGTGAACAAGGCGAGCCGGTCGACTTCGGTGAACTGGGTGATGCCGGCCGCCGAGGCGACGACGTAGCGGACCTCCAGCCGGGTCACGCCGGACTCGTTCGTGGACCGGGAGACCCGCGCGATAGTCCGGTCACCGTCGCGCACCACCTCGCCGGAGACGTAGCCGTCGATGAACTTCTCCGGGAACCACCAGGGTTCGATCACCAGCACCCCGCCGGGCACCAGGTGCGCGGCCATGCAGCGGACCGTCGCGCGCATCCCCGCCAGCGTGCCGGCGTACGAGATCGCGGTGAACATGCAGGTCACCGCGTCGAACCGGGCGGGCAGCCGGAAGTCGCGCATGTCGCCGGCGTGCAGCGGCACCCCGGGCAGCCGGCGCTCGGCGACCGCACGCATCGCCTCGGCGTACTCCAGGCCCTCGGTCCGGCCGAAGAGCTTCGCGAAGCCGGCCAGATGGGCCCCGGTGCCGCAGGCGACGTCGAGCAGCGAGTCCGCCGCCGGGAACCGGTCCCGGATCAGCTCGGCGATGAACAGTGCCTCCGCGTTCCAGTCCTTGCCGCGGCTGCGATAGACGGCCTCGTACACGTCGGCCAGCTCGGCTCCGTACATGCTGGGCCTCCCTTCCCCGACCCGATCCTGGCCACCCGTGCTCGAGCGGGCCTGGACGATCCGTCGAAGCATCCGGGTGAGGCTGGGGGCCCGACCGGACGAAGGAGAACGACGTGACGACCGCAGCCGGCATCGACGCCACCCTCTACGCCGAGGTGCAGAGCTTCTACGCCCACCACATGCAGCTGCTGGACGCGGGTGACGCGGCCGGATGGGCGGAGACGTTCACCGAGGACGGGACGTTCCTGCCCCCGTCGCTGCCCGAGCCGGTCCGTGGCCGGGCGGCACTGACCGCCGGGGTCCGGCGCTCCGCGGCGGAACTCGCCGGCAAGGGCGAGGTGCACCGGCACTGTGTGCTGATGCCGGCGGTGACCGTCCGGAGCGACGGTGCCCTCACGGTCCGCAGCTACACCCAGATCATCGCGACGCGGCGGGACGAGCAGCCGCGCCTGCACCTGATGTGCGTCTGCGAGGACGTGCTGGTCAGGGAGAACGGCGTGTTGAAGGTCCGGGAACGGCGGGTCACCCGGGACGACCGTCCGTAGAGCCTGCCTTGAGTCGGCGACCTTACGTTCAGGCCATGACGACATCACAAGCGGTGATCATCACCGGAGGTGGCAGCGGAATAGGCCGGGCGGCCGCGCGGACCTTCGCCGACCGGGGTGCCCGGGTCCTCGTGGTGGGCCGGTCGCCGGAGCCGCTGGCGGAGACGGCGACGGGGTATCCGAACATCACCACTCTCGTGGCCGACATCACCGGTCCGGACGCCGGGAAGATCGTGGTGGACCGGGCCCTGCTCGAGTTCGGGGCGGTGGACGTCCTGATCAACAACGCGGCGGTGGGCGTCTTCGGCGCGCTGTCCGACCTCGATCCGGAGGCGGTCCGGGTCCAGTTCGAGACGAACGTGCTGGCGCCCGTCCTGCTGACCCAGTGCGCCCTCACCGCCCTGACCGAGTCCGGTGGGACGATCGTGAACGTCGGTTCGGCGATGGCTCTCGGGCTGCGCGCGGCACCGCAGAACGCGGTGTACGCCGCGACCAAGGCGGCGCTGGACTCGCTCACCCGCTCCTGGGCGGTGGAGCTGGCGTCGCGGGCCATCCGGGTGGTGGGCATCGCTCCGGGCGTGGTGAACACCGGCGTCGGTGTGCGCGCCGGCATGTCCGCGGCCGAGTACGAGGGCTTCCTCCAGCACATCGCGGTCCGGGTTCCGGTGGGCCGGGTGGGCCGGCCGGAGGAGGTCGCGGACTGGATCCACCGGCTCGCCCAGCCGGACGCCGCGTACCTCAACGGCACGGTGCTCACAGTGGACGGCGCCCTCTCGGTCACCTGACCCGCGACGCCGCGTCGCGTATCCGGGCGGGCGGCCCCGGGCCGGGGCCGCCCGCCCGGTCAGCGCGCCCGGGCGAACCGTGCCTCGGCGTACTCCTTCGCGCGCTGCAGCGTCGCACGGCTGTTGCCGCCGAGCGCCTGCCGTACCCGCTGCCGGGCCTGCGCCATCGTGGCGTCCGCGCCGAGCAGCTCCGGCACCGCCTCGGGACGGATCACCACGGTGTGGGTGGAGGTGACCATGAGCGCCCCGCCCGCCTCGCGCAGCGACCACCGGCCGGTGTGCAGCGACAGCAGCGGCGGGGTGCGCAACTGCTTGTAGACGATGAGCTCGTCGGGGACACAGACCCGGACCGATGTGGTCCGGTGCGTGTGCCCGTCCGCGGTACGGGTGTCCATGTCGAGCAGTTGCAGGCCGGGCGTCTCCTCCCGGAGGTCGACCCTGGCGACGTGCGGCAGGCGCTGCGGCCACCGGTCCGCCTCGTTGAGGAACCCGTAGACGTCGGCCTGGTCGCCCCGCACGGTCACCGTGTCGTCGAACGAGTACAGATCCTCGGCGTCGTCGCGCTCGGCGGCCGCTCGCAGCGCCGCCAGTTCGGCGTCGCTGTTGCCGTCCACCGCGCGGCGGATCCAGTCCACGGCGTCCGGATCGTCACCGACGGCGTCGAAGTCGTGCAGCAGACGCACCTCGGTGGAGCCGCCGCCGGCCGGGGTGAGGATCCACTCGCCGCCCATCGCGGCCACCGGCGCCTGCGACACCTCCTGCCGGAACGCGATCCGCAGGCCCTCCCGGTCGACCCGGCGGCGGGACAGCCACGTCTTGGGCTGCCCGTTCGCGGTGGCCCAGATGCGGATCCGCTCGCCGTCGGCCAGGCGTTCGACCTGCTCGGCGTGCACAGTGGGCGGGAAGACGTGCGGCCAGCGCCGGACGTCGGCGACCAGGTCGAAGACGGCGTGCGGCGGCGCGGCCACGGTGATCCGGTGCTCCATGTGATGTGCCATCGGTCCCCCTTCAGAAGTTGCCCAGGCCGCCGCAGACGTTTATCGCCTGCGCGGTCACCGGCGCCGCAGCCGGCGACACGAGGTAACCCACCAGGCCGGCCACCTCGGCCGGCGTGCTGTACCGGCCGAGCGGGATCTTCGCCTCGAAGCGCTCCCGGACCGCGTCCGTCGTGGTCTCCCAGAAGTCGGCGTATCCCTGGCGGATCCGTTCGGCCATCGGGGTCTCCACGTAGCCGGGGCAGACCGCGTTCACGGTGATCCCGGTCTTGGCCAGCTCCAGCCCGAGCGCCTTGGTGAAGCCGACCACGCCGTGCTTGGACGCGCTGTACGGTGCGCCGTACACCACGCCCTGCTTGCCGGCCGTCGACGCCACGTTGATCACCCGGCCGCTGCCGCGCGCCAGCATGCCGCCCTCGGTCAGCACCTCCCGGGTCATCCGGAAGACGCTCGTGAGGTTCGTCGCCAGCACGTCCGCCCAGAGTTCGTCGGTGATGCGCGCGGTGACCCCGCCACCGCTGCGTCCGGCGTTGTTGACCAGCACGTCCACCGGCCCGAACCGGTCGACCGCGGCGGCCACGAACGCCCGGACCTGGTCCGGCTCGGTCACGTCCGCGGCCTGTCCGTCGACCTCCAGGGACTCCTCCCGCAGCCGCTTGACCGTCAGCGACACCCGTGCGGCGTCCCGGGCGCAGACGAACACGCGCATGCCCTGCCGTGCGAGCAGCTCCGTGATCGCCAGTCCGATGCCGCTGGTGGCGCCCGTGACCAGGGCGATCCGATCGTCGTTTCCCGTCACTTCGCGAACCCCTCTCCTCGCTGTGGGGATTCCGACGGTGTCAGTGGCGGCTCGAGACGTGCTCGACAGCCGGCGGGTCAGCCGTTTGTTGAGTGGGTTGCGAGATCGGTCCGACAGCCTCAGAGCAGATTCGACCGTGATGGTCAAGCGTTTGCGCGAGGAGATTGACATGGACGGTCCGGTGGTTTTCGTCAACAGGTTCACCGTGCACGGCACACCGGAGGAGTTCGAGAAGACCTTCGCCGAGACCAGCGCGTACTTCGGCGAGCAGCCCGGTTTTCTCGGCCACACGCTGCTGCGCCACACCGAGGATCCCGGCAGCTACGTCAACGTCGCCCACTGGCGGGACGCGGTGTCGTTCCGGCGGGCCGTGTCCCGGCCGGAGTTCACGCCGCACCAGGCCGCGTTGCGCGCGCTGAGCACCGGCGAGCCGAACCTGTACACGTGCCGCCAGAGCCGCACGGTGACGCCGTGACCCGGCGTGTCGTGATCACCGGCATGGGCGTGGTGGCACCCGGGTCGACCGGCGTCAAGGCGTTCCGCGAGCAACTGCTCGCCGGGCGCACCGCGACCCGCGCCATCTCGCTGTTCGACGCCGCCGGCTACCGGTCCCGGATCGCCGCCGAGTGCGACTTCGACCCGCGCCAGGAGGGCCTGAGCCAGGCGGACGCGCACCGGCTGGACCGGGCGGCGCAGTTCGCCGTGGTGGCCACCCGTGAGGCGCTGGCCGACAGCGGACTGGAGATCACCGAGAGCAACGCCCACCGCGTCGGGGTCAGCATGGGCAGCGCGGTCGGCTGTACCGAGAAGCTGGAACAGCAGTACGTGGCGATGAGCGACGCCGGCCGCAGGTGGCTGGTGGACCACCGACGTGCCAGCCCGTACCTCTACGACTACTTCGTGCCCAGCTCGCTCGCAGCCGAGACGTGCCGGGTCGCCGGGGCGGAGGGCCCGGCCACGACCGTCTCGGCCGGGTGCACCTCGGGCCTGGACGCCATCGGGTACGCCTGCGAGCTGATCCGGGAGGGCACCGTCGACGCGATGGTCACCGGCGGCACCGAGGCGCCCATCACTCCCATCACCGTCGCCTGTTTCGACGCGATCCGGGCCACCTCCCCGCGCAACGACGACCCGGAGCACGCCTCCCGTCCGTTCGACCGCACCCGCAACGGTTTCGTGCTGGGGGAGGGCGCGGCGACGCTCGTTGTCGAGGAGATGGAGTCGGCGATGCGCCGGCGGGCGCACATCTACGCCGAGATCACGGGTTTCGCCTCGCGCAGCAACGCCTACCACATGACGGGGCTGCGGCCGGACGGCCGGGAACTCGCGGCGGCCGTCACCGCCGCCCTCGACGAGGGGCGCACCGCACCCCGGGAGGTCGACTACGTCAGCGCGCACGGCACGGCGACGCGGCAGAACGACATCCACGAGACCGCGGCGTTCAAGCACAGCCTGGGCCCCCACGCGTACGCCACGCCGATCAGCTCGATCAAGTCGATGATCGGGCACTCGCTCGGCGCGATCGGGTCGATCGAGGTGGTGGCGAGCGCGCTGGCGATCGAGCACGGGTTCGTGCCCCCGACGGCGAACCTGCACGACCCCGACCCGGAGCTGGACCTGGACTACGTCCCGCTGGTGGCCCGGCAGCAGCCGGTCCGCACGGTGCTGACGGTGGGCAGCGGGTTCGGCGGGTTCCAGAGCGCGATGGTGCTGCGCCGGGTGCCGGGCGGGGCCGCATGACGGCCGTGGTGGTGACCGGCGTCGGCGTGCTGTCGCCGCACGGGCTCGGACGGGACGCGCACTGGCGGTCGGCGCTGGCCGGGGACAACGGCATCGACGAGATCACCCGGTTCGAGGCGGACGGCTATCCCGGCCGGCTGGCCGGGGAGGTGCCCGGGTTCGACCCCGCCGCGCACGTGCCCGGACGGCTGCTGCCGCAGACCGACGTGATGACCCGGTACAGTCTCGCCGCGGCCCGGTGGGCGCTCGACGACGCCGGCCTGGACACCACGGCGCTGTCCTCGCTCGACCTCGGCGTGGTGACGGCCGGCTCGGCCGGCGGCTTCGAGTTCGGCCAGCGGGAGCTGGAGAAGCTGTGGGGACGGGGACGCCGGTTCGTCAGCACCTACATGTCGTTCGCCTGGTTCTACGCGGTCAACACCGGCCAGCTGGCGATCCGGCACGACATGCGCGGACCGGTCGGTGTGTTCGTCACCGACGACGCGGGCGGGCTCGACGCGATCGCGCACGCCCGTCGCAAGATCCGCAAGGGCAGCCGCGCGGTGCTGACCGGCGCGGTGGACTCGTCGCTGTGCCCGTACGGGCTGGCCGCACACCTGGCGTCCGGCCGCCTCGCCACCGGGAACCGGCCGGACCGGGCCTACCTGCCGTTCGACCGGGCGGCCGGCGGCTATGTACCCGGCGAGGGCGGCGCGCTGCTGGTGCTGGAGTCCGCGACGGACGCGGCCGGTCGCGGCGCGCCCCGGTACGGCGAGATCGCCGGCTACGGCGCCTCGTTCGACCCCGCCCCCGGCACCGGCCGCCCGTCCAACCTGCGCCGCGCGATGGACACTGCACTGGCCGACGCGGGGGTCCGGCCGGACGAGGTGGCGATGGTGATGGCCGACGGCGCCGGTACGCCGGACGAGGACGCCGCCGAGGCACGGGCGATCGAGGAGGTCTTCGGCCCGCGCGGGGTGCCGGTCACCGCGCCCAAGGCCCGCACCGGCCGGCTCGCCGCCGGAGCCGCGCCGCTGGACGTGGTCACGGCCCTCATCGCGCTGCGGGAGGGGCAGGTGCCCCCGACCGCGCCGGCGATCGACGTTCCGGACCACTACGCGCTGGACCTGGTGACCGGCGCGCCCCGGCCGGTGCGGGGCCGGGCGGCGCTCGTGCTGGCGCGCGGCGCCGGCGGCTTCAACAGCGCCATGGTGGTCCGGCGCTAACGACCAGGAGAGAGAGGCAGGGACATGGCTGAGTTGACGGTGCCGGAGCTGATGCGGGTGATGCGGGAGTGCGCCGGTGAGGACGAGTCGGTCACCTTCGCCGACGATGTCGGTGGCGCGGACTTCGCGGACCTGGGATACGACTCCCTCGCCGTACTCGAGGTGACCAGCCGCCTGTCGCACGACTACGGGGTGACGCTGCCGGAGGAGGGGGTGGCCGAGCTGCGGACCCCGGACGAGATGGTGCGCTTCGTCAACGCGCGCCTGGCGTCCGGATGAGTCCCGGGACCGCCTTCCTGCTCCCCGGCCAGGGAGCACAGCACGAACGGATGGCTGCCGGTCTCTACCCGGCCGAGCCGGTCTTCGCCGCGGCGATGGACGAGGTGCTCGAACTCTTCGCCGAGCCGTGCCTGCGCCACGACTGGCTCACCGCCGTGCCGCGTACGCCGATCGACGACGTCGCCCGGGCCCAGCCGCTGCTGTTCGCGGTCGACTACGCCCTGGCTCGGCTGGTGCTGAGCTGGGGCGTGCGGCCCGGCGCGTTGCTCGGGCACAGCCTGGGCGAACTGGTGGGAGCCGTGCTCGCCGGCGTCTTCCGGCTACCGGATGCGGTGCGGCTGGTACGGGACCGGGTACGGCGGGCACGGGACGCCCCGGCCGGGGGCATGCTGGCGGTGGCCGCCGCGCCCGAGCGGGTACACCCGTTCCTCATCGGTGACGTGGTGGTCGGTGCGTACAACGCGCCGCGCCAGGTGGTGCTGGCCGGTCCGCAGCCGGCTCTCGGCGAGGTGGCGGCGGCACTGCGCGCCGCCGGTCTGAGGTGTCATCCGGTGCCGTCGCGGACGCCGTTCCACTCGCCGGCGTTGGCCGCCGCGAACGCCGGCGCCGAGGAGGTGGTCGCCGGGCTGCCGGTGGCGCCGCCCCGCGTGCCGCTCTACTCCGGATACACGGGCGAGCCGCTCGGCGCGGCGGCCACCGATCCCGCCTACTGGGCGGGCCACCCGGTGGAGCCGGTCCGGTTCTGGCCGGCGCTGGACCGGCTGCTGGGTGACGGCGCGCGGGTGGTGGTGGAGACCGGCCCGGGGCAGACGCTCGCGCAGATCGCCCGTCGCCATCCGGCGGTCCGGGCCGGTCGCGCCCGGGTGGTGTCGCTGCTGCCGGCCCGCCCCGCGGGCGCGGAGGCGGACCGGCGTGCCGTGGCGGCGGCCCGGACGGCGCTGGGTCAGCGTTCCGCGATCACGTAGCGGACCGGGACGTCCATCCGGACCGGGCCGTCGCCGTCGCGCAGCGCGTCCAGCGCGGGGATCAGCCGGTCGCGCAGGGCGGCGGCCTCGGCCGGCGGAAGATGCTGCCAGAGCAGCCTCATGCCCTGGGTGTGCGACCAGTCGACCCACGCGGCGCCGCTCTCCGCGACCAGGCGTACCGGCTCGTCGACCACCTCGGTGGTGCGGAAACCGGCGGCGTGCATCGTCGAGCGGAGATCCTCCGGGTCCTGCAGCCAGCTGTTGAACCGGCGGCGCAGCGCGTCCGGCTGCCACTGCTCCGGCAGCCGGCGCAACAATTCCCGGTCGATGAGCGGAGTGAACATCGGCGGCAGGAAAGGAAATGTGTCGGTGGTGAAGACCGGGCTCGTGAATGCCATTTTCCCGCCGCTGGGCAGCAGTCGTGAATAGCGCGCCATGGCCTGCGGCGCGTCCGGGATGAAAATGACGCTGTAGCTGCCCAGGACCAGGTCGAAGGAGGCATCCGGGAAATCCGGGTGCTCGCCGTCCATCTCGCGTACCTCGACGTGCCGCAGCCCGGCCCGGGCGGCCTCGGCGCGGGTGTGCCCGACCATCGCCGGCGCGATGTCGATGCCGACCACCCGGCCCTGGGCGCCGACCCGCTCGGCGGCCGGGAACAGGCTCGCGCCGCGGCCGCATCCGACGTCGAGAACGCGCTGGCCAGGCCGGGGATCGGCGCGTTCGACGAGCCGCGCGCCCATCGGTGTGAAGAACTCGACGCCGAGCCGGTCGTAGCTCGCCGCCGCCCGGTCGAACGCGGCGGCGACTGTCGTCTTGTACGCGGTGTCGTCCACTGATCCTCCTGGTTGTGCAGCCCTGTCCCCGCGCAGCCAACCGCGCCGGTCTGGAGGCTCACTAAAGGGTCGTTCGAGCGGCGCTGCAATTTGGCTATGGAATTGCCCGAGCCGCCCGGAAGCGCCTTGCCGCTGCGCTCCGGACGCTCGATAATTTGATTACTCAATTCATCGGCTGCCCGTTGGGAGTAACTGTGAGCGCACAGATCGAAGTCGTCAAGCGAATGGTGAACGCGTACAACACCGGAAAGACCGACGACGCGGCGGAATTCATCCACCCCGAGTACCTCAACCCGGGCGCCATGGAGCACTTCAACGACCTGCTCGGCCCCGAGGCGTTCGTGCTGGCCGTCAAGTGGCTGAAGATGACCTTCTCCGAGGAGGCGTACCTGGAGGAGATCGGCTACGAGGAGAACCGCAACTGGGTCCGCGCCCGCCTGGTGCTGTACGGGCGGCAGATCGGCGACCTGGTCAGCATGCCGGCGACCGGCCGCAGGTTCTCCGGCGAGCAGATCCACCTGATCCGGATCGTCGACGGCAAGATCCGGGACCACCGGGACTGGCCGGACTACATCGGCACCTACCGGCAGCTCGCCGAGCCGTGGCCGGCCGGCGACGGATGGCGCCCGTGACCGGCGGCCCGCGTCCTTCCCCCACCGAGATCCGGAGGAGCTGGGCTCATGCCCGACGTTGACACGGCCGTGCCCGCGGCCACCGCCCGGCCGTCCATGAACGAGCTGGACACGTTGCTGCGGCTGGGCGGCCTGCACACCCCGATGGCGGTCCGGGTGGCCGCCACGCTTCGGCTCGTCGACCACATCGCCGCCGGGGCACGCACCCCGGCGGCGCTCGCCCGGGCGGCCGGCGCCGACCCCAACGCGTTGCTGCGGATCATCCGGCACCTCGTCGCGGTGGGCGTGTTCACCGAGGCGCCGGACGGCACGATCGAACCGACCGCCGTCGGCCGCCTGCTGGCCGAGGACCACCCGGCCCAGCAGCGGGCCTGGTTCGACCTCACCAACGCCGTCTCCCGGGCCGACCTGGCGTTCTTCCGCCTGCTCGACGCGGTCCGCACCGGCCGGCCCAGCTACGAGACGGTGTACGGCCGGTCGTTCTACGACGACCTGACCGCCCAGCCGGAGCTGGCCGAGTCGTTCGACGAGCTGATGGCCTGTGACCAGGACGTCGTCTACGACGAGCCGGCCGCCGCGTACGACTGGAGCGGCGTGAAGCACGTGATGGACGTGGGCGGCGGAGTCGGCGGCTTCCTCGCCGCGATCGCCCGGACCGCGCCGCACGTCACCGGCACCCTCGTCGAACTGCCGCTGCCGGCGGCCCGGGCCCGGGCGAACTTCGAGGCGGCCGGTCTCGCCGGTCGGCTGGACGCGGTGGCCGGTGACTTCTTCCAGCCGCTACCCACCGGCGCGGACGTGATCGCGCTGTCCTTCGTGCTGCTCAACTGGTCCGACGAGGACGCCCGCCGGATCCTGCTGCGGTGCACCGAGGCGCTCGAGCCGGGCGGCCGGATCCTCGTGCTGGAGCGGGACGACCTGCCCGAGGACGCCTCCAACGAGCAGTTCACCCTGCTCGACCTGCGGATGCTGGTGTTTCTCGGCGGCCGTCTGCGTACCCGGGACGAGTGGTCCACCTTCGCCGCCTCGGCCGGGCTGGTGGTCGAGTCGGCGCGCAAGGTGGCGTCCCCGTCCGTCCCGTTCGACCTGTCCCTGCTCACTCTCGCCCCCGATGGAGCAACCTGATGACAGAACGAGTGGCAACCGCCGGTGACGTGCGGATCTGGAGCCAGGACTTCGGTGACCCCGCCGACCCGGCCCTTCTGCTGATCATGGGCGGCAACCTGTCCGCGTACGGCTGGCCGGACGAGTTCGTCGAGACGCTGGCGGCCGGCGGCCTGCACGTCATCCGGTACGACCACCGCGACACCGGGCGGTCGACGCGGCGCGACTACGGCGAGCACCCGTACACCTATGACGACCTGGCCGCGGACGCGGTCGTCGTGCTCGACGCCTGGGACGTCGAGGCGGCGCACGTCCTCGGCCTGTCCATGGGCGCTTCGCTGGCCCAGGTGATGGCGCTGAACCACCCGGACCGGGTGCGCAGCCTCACGCTGATGCTGGGCGGCGCCCTCGACGTCGACTTCGACGCCGGGATCGAGGCCGCGTTCCGGGGCGAGTCGACAGTCGACGGCCTGCCCGTGCCCACCCAGCGCTTCCTCGACATGCTCGCCCACGTGCAGCAGCCCGCCACCGATCGGGAGAGCATGCTGGCCAAACAGGTCGGCAAGTGGCGGCTGCTCAACGGCGACGGCGTGCCGTTCGACGAGGCCGAGTACCGCACCTGGGAGGAGCGTGCCATGGAGCACGCCGGGACGTGGGAGGAGCCGATCGCCCACTACCTGGTCGGCCTGCCGCCCCGCAGCCGCGGCGCCGAGCTGCGCGGTCTCGACGTGCCGACCCTGGTGATCCAGGCGCCGAACGACCCGGCCGCGCCTCCGCCGCACGGGCGGCACCTGGCCGACCTGATCCCGCGCGCCCGGCTCGTGGAGATCAAGGGCATGGGGCACGCGCTGCCGAGCGCCGTGCACCGGCCGCTGGCCGACGCCGTCCTGGCGCACCTGCGGCCCGAGGTGGCCCGGCCGGAGGCGCCCACCGCGCAGGTCAGCGCCGGCGACCTGGGCCGGCACCTGCTCACCATCCGGGGCTTCCAGTTCATCTACGGCACCCGGGGCGACCCGTACGCCCTGCTGCTGCGCGCCGAGGCGCAGGATCCGGTGTCCGTCGACGCCCGGTTGCGGGAGCAGGGCGCACTGCACCGCAGCGAGGCCGGCGCGCTGGTCACGGGGCAGCACGAGACGGCCCGGCGGATCCTCGCCGACGCGCGGTTGCAGCCGCGGCACCGCGGCGGCCCGGCCGCGCAGGAACACCTGTTCCAGGACGTCTGGGACAACCCGAAGCTGTGCCACGTCCTGCCGCTGGACGACGCGTTCCTCAACGCCGGCCGCGCCGACTACGACCGCTGGGGACGGCTGTTCGCGCCGGTGCTCGGCGCGCCGGGCGTGGAGGAGCACCGCAAGGCGGCGGCGGATCTGGTCGCCGGCCGCCGGGCCGGCCTGCCGGCCGAGTTCGACCTGGTCGACGACGTGGTCCGGCCGGCGGTCACGGACCTGGTGGCGGACCTGCTGGCCGTGCCGGCGCAACAGCGGGAGCGGTTCGCGGCGCTCGTGCGCGACGCCGGTGTCGCGCTCGACGCCGGTCTGTGCCCGCCGCGGTACCCGGACGCGCGCGCCGTGCTCGCCGCGGTCCGCGAGCTGCGTGACCTGCTCGCCGGGCCGGACACGTTCGGCCCGCTGCGGCCGGACGCGCCGGACGCGGACGTGTTCGCCGTGGCGGTGCTCCTGGCGGTGGCCGGCGTCGAGGTGGCGACCACCCTCACCGCGAACACGGTGGAGGCGTTGCTCGACCACCCCGAGCAGTGGCAGCGGGTCTGCGCCGAGCCGGAGCTGGCCGCCGCGGCGGTCGCCGAGACGATGCGCTACTCGCCGCCGATACGGCTGGAGAACCGCATCGCGGAGGAGGAGGTCGAGTACGCCGGGACCGCCGTACCGGCGGACGGCCAGGTGGTGGTGGCCATCGGCGCGGCCAACCGGGATCCGGGCGTCTTCACCGAGCCGGACCGGTTCGACCTGTCCCGCGAGCCCGGCCCGGTCCTCGATCCGGCCGAGGGGGGCTACGCCGGTCTGGTGCTGCCGCTGGCCCGGGTGCAGGCGGAGGCCGCGGTGCGGTCGCTCGCCGAGTCCGGAACCGGGATCACCTACCGGGAACGGGTGGTGCGCAGGCTGCGCTCGCCAGTGGTCCGCGGTGTGCTCCGGTTCCCGGTGACCGGATCCTGAGGCGGCGGCGATGCGGATTCTCCTGACGTCCTTCGCGATGGACGCGCACTTCAACGGTGCCGTGCCACTGGCCTGGGCGCTGCGCGCGGCCGGGCACGAGGTACGGGTGGCCAGCCAGCCGGCGCTCACCGAGAGCATCGTGCGGGCCGGGCTGACCGCCGTGCCGGTCGGTGACGACCACAAGATGGAGCAGGTGGCCCGGCACGTCGGCGCCGGGATGTACGCCCACCACTCGGCTCCGGACTTCCTGGAGCACCGGCCGGAACACCTCGACGCCGAGTTCATGATCGCCTCGAACTCGCTGCTGACCGCCACGTACTACGCCCAGATCAACAACGACTCGATGGTCGACGAGCTGGTCGCGTACGCCCGGCACTGGCAGCCGGACCTGGTGATCTGGGAGCTGTTCACCTTCGCTGGCGCGGTCGCCGCCAGGGCCAGCGGCGCGGCCAGCGCCCGCATCCTGTCCTTCCCGGACACGTTCTACGGCGTCCGCGCGGCGATGCTCGGCCGCCTGGCCGAGCTGCCGGAGGAGCAGCGGGACGACTCGCTGGCCGAGTGGCTGTCGCTGGTGCTCGACCGGCACGGCTGCCGGTTCGACGAGGAGATCGTCACCGGGCACTGGACGATCGACCAGATGCCGCCGGGCGTACGCCTGGAGCTGGGCCTGCCCACCGTGCCGATGCGTTACGTCGCGTACAACGGTCCCACGCCGGCCGTGGTTCCGGACTGGCTGCGCGCCGATCCGGAGCGGCCGCGTGTCTGCTTCACCCTCGGCGAGACGATCCGGCAGACGTCGTTCCCGAACGCCGTCCGGGTGGCTGACCTGTTCGCGGCCATCGAGGATCTGGACATCGAGGCGGTGGCGCTGCTCAGCGAGGAGGAACTCGCGGACGTGCCGGCGGTGCCGGCGAACACCCGGGTGGTCGACCGGGTGCCGCTGCACGCGTTGATGCCCAGCTGCGCGGCGATCGTGCACCACGGCGGCGCCGGCACCTGGGCGACCGCCGCGGCGTACGGGGTGCCGCAGGTCGCGATGGGCTGGATGTGGGACGCGATCTACCGGGCCCAGCGGCTGGAGGCGTGCGGCGCCGGCCGGTTCCTGCCGTCGTTCGAGTTGAGCCCGGCCCGGCTGCGCGCGGATCTCGTGCGGATCCTGGACGAGCCGTCGTTCGCCGAGAGCGCTGGTGCGCTGAGCCGGACCATGGCGGAGACGCCGAGCCCGGTCGAGGTCGTGCCGGAGCTGGAGCGCCTCACCACCAGGCACCGGACGCGATAGGCGCCCGGCACGTGTGAGCCCCGACCCGGCCGGGTCGGGGCTCACGTGTCGCGGGGGTCAGCGGGACAGCAGCCGGTCCAGCACGCCGCCGAGCGTGGCCGGGTCGTACGGCGCCGAGGTGCGCCAGGCCAGGATGCCGTCCGGGCGGACCAGCGCCGCGCCGGCGGCACCGATGCCGTAGCGGTCGCGCAGCTCGCCCTCGGGGTCGAGCAGATCAGCGCCGACCACGTGCACGGTCACCGGCTCGCCGGTGCCCCGCCACGCCTCGTCCCCGGCGATCAGCACCCACCCGTCACCGAACAGTTCGAGGATCGAGGCCCGCGCGCCGGACCGGGTGATCCACACGTGGGGCGCCCGGAAGCCGGCCCGCCCGCTCGGCCGCAGTGGATCCTCGACCCGCGCGCCGTCGTCGTCCGGCTCGGGGAGCACCGCGCCGGACAGGCAGCGGAATCCGAGGATCACCTCGTTGTAGCCGACCCCGGCCGGGGCGGTGCCGGCCAGGTGGGGCGCCATGCGCTGGACGTAGACGGCGTACGACTCGTCGACGACCAGGTGCGCCACGGCCCGGCGCTCCGCCTCGTACGAGTCGAGCAGTCCGTCGCCGGCCGTGCCGTCGAGCACCGCCGCGAGCTTCCACGCGATGTCGTACCCGTCGCCGACGGCGGTGTTGCCACCGAGGCCGCCGGTCGGGGGAGTCACCTTCGCGGCGTCCCCGGCCAGGAACACCCGGCCCTCGCGCCACCGCTCGGCCACCAGGGCGGCCATGCCCCAGCGCTGGACGTCGAGCAGCGCCGGCTCCAGCCCCGGCCGGTCCACGGCCGTCCGGATCAGCTCGACGCAGCGCTGCGGCGTGAAGTCGTCGGGCGACTCGCCGCGGTCGGGCGCGTACTCGACGAAGAACGTGTGCCGGTTCGGCTTGTCGGTCGGCCCGAAGTTGCCGGTGAACGCGGGGTTCTGGATGTAGTACCAGCCGGTCGAGCCGGGCGGCAGCACGTCTGACAGGTCCGCCTCGAAGATCATCCCGACGAAGTGGGACAGTGTGCCGTAACCGGTGCGCGGGATGCCCAGCCGCTCCCGTACCGCGCTCTCCGGCCCGTCCGCGGCGACCAGATAGCGGGCGCGGACCCGGTCGGTGGCGCCGTCGGCCCGGCGCAGCACCGCCTCCACCCCCTGCCCGTCCTGGTGGAAGCCGACCATCTCGGTGCCGTACTCCACGACGGCGCCGAACTTGCGGGCCGCCTCCAGCAGGATCGGCTCGACCGCGTCCTGCGAGGCGAAGCCCCAGCCCTCGGCGGTGCACGGTGCGGTCGCGGCGACCATGTCGGCGACGCTCTCGGCGAACGAGTGCAACACCGGGCCGCCCACGGTCTCGACGATGCGGATGGTGAAGTCGCCGGTGGCGCCCCGGATGTCGCCGGCCCGGGCGACCTCGTCGGCCACACCCCCCATCCGGAGCAGCTCCATGGTGCGCGGGTTCTGGCCCGCCGCCTTCGGGTGCAGGGACGTGCCCGGGTGCCGCTCCACCAGACGCACCCGGACACCGCGCCGGGCCAGGAACGTCGTCGCCGAGAGGCCGGCCAGGCCGGCGCCCACGACGAGTACGTCGGTCGTCTCGTCCGTCACGATGGTCCTCCCTCGTCCGCTCCGCCGGGGTCGCGGTCGCGGGTGGCGACGAACAGGCCTCGGCCGGAGTTGAGCCCTTCGATGTACGTGGTGTCCGGGTAGCCGGCCTCGGCGAACGCGGCGAGGTACCGCTCCCGGCTGAACAGCCGGATCAGGTGGTTCTCCACGAAGTGCCGGGCGCCCTCCGGGCCGGCGACGACGTAGTGCACGTCCATCCGCGAGGCGTCGCCCTCCAGGCACGAGTGCGACACCCGGGCGATGGTCCGGCCGTCGACCTCGATCAGCGAGCCGGACACGTATCCGTCCAGGTAGGTCTCGGGGAACCACCAGGGGTCGACGGCCAGCGTGCCGCCCGGCACGAGGTGCCGCCGGAACACCCGCAGCGTGGCGGTCAGCTCCTCGGCCGATCGCAGATAGCCGATCGAGCCGAACATGATGGTGATGGCGTCGAACCGGCGGCCCAGGTCGAAGTCCCGCATGTCACCGACGTGGATGGTCGCCCCCGGGACCGCCTTCTCGGCCCGTCGCGCGAACGGCTCGGAGATCTCCAGGCCCTCCACGTGACCGAAGAGCGTTGCGAACGCCCGCAGGTGGGATCCGGTACCGCAGGCGACGTCCAGCAGCGAGTCCGCGCCCGGCGTGCGCGCACGGATCCGCTCGGCGACGTCCGCGGCCTCGGCCAGGTAGTCCTTACCCCGGCCCTGGTGGATGAGTTCGAAGACCTCGGCGAGGTCGGCTCCGTACATCTGTCCTCCTAGCGGAACGCGTCCGCGTGGTCGACGGCCCAGTCGGCGAAGCTGCGGGCCGGATGGCCGGTGACCCGTTCGATCGCGTCGGTGACCGGGTCGGGATGCCGCTCGGCGATGGCGAAGTAGCCGAGGATCATGTCGACCGAGTCGGCGGGGAGGTACTGGAGCATCTCGGCCCGTTTCGCCTCCGGGGTCATCTCCTCGAAGCGGACCTCCCGGCCGATCGCGTCCGCGATCGCCCGGACCTGCGCCACCTGGGTCACCGCCTCGGGGCCGGTGAGCGTGTAGCCCTTGCCGTCGTGGGCGTCGCTGAGCAGCGCCGCCGTCGCCACCTCGGCGATGTCGGCCTCGTGCACCAACGCCTGCGCCGCCTGCGGGTACGCGGCCCGCACCACGCTCTCGGCGCGGATCGAGTGCGACCAGAACAGCGTGTTGCCGGCGAACGCGACCGGTCGCAGGAAGGTCCAGGCCAGGCCGGAGCGCTCCACCGCGCTCTCCACCTTCTCGTGGTCGTCGATGCTGTCCCCCGCCACCTCGTAGCGGGTGTTCACCGCGTCGGAGGAGAGCACCACGACGCGCTCGACCCCGGCCTGTACGGCCAGGTCCACGCACTGCTCGGCGGTGTCCGGCACCGGGAACAGATACAGCCGGGTCACCCCGGCGAGCGCCGGCTCCAGCGTCTCGGGGCGCAGCAGGTCGCCGCGTACCACCTCCGCCTTCTCCGGCAGGCCGGCGGTCTCCGGGGTGCGGGTCAGCGCCCGCACCCGTTCGCCCCGGTCCAGCAGCTCGCCGACGACGTGTCGGCCGACGCTTCCGGTCGCTCCGGTCACCAGGATCGTCACTTCTCCTCCTCCGGCTGGGGGTACATCCACACCGACGGGTCGAGGTCGCGTGGGATCCAGGCCGGCGACCCCTGCTCTGCGTTGAGGCGCTTCTCGATGAAGGCGATGTTGTGGTAGACGTGCAGCGCACCGACCCAGCGATCCAGTTCGGCCGCCGGGACGTCGAGGCGTTCCTGGTGGTGCAGGGCGTCGACCAGGGTCCGCAGGAAACCGAGCGAGGTGTCCGGGTGCCCGGACTCCGGGTGACCGCCGTTCCAACCGGTCCAGTACGACGTCTGCAGATCCTCGATGACGTACAGGCCGCCGGGGCGGACCAGGGGGAACAGGGTGCGGAACGAGCTGATCACGTCGGCGCTGAGGTGGCTTCCGTCGTCGATCACCACGTCCAGCGGCCCGATCCGCGCGGCGAGCCCGGCCAGGAAGACGGGGTCGGCCTGCGAACCGACGTGGGTCCGCAGTCGCGGCTCGTCGATCCGGGACTTGTCGAAGATGTCCAGGCCGTGCACGAGTCCGCGGCGGAAGTAGTGCTTCCACATCCGCAGCGACTCGCCGCCCTGGTCCGGGGCGTCGTACCCGCCCACGCCGATCTCCAGCAGCCTGATCCGGTCCTCCCGGTACGGCGCGAAGTGGCGCTGGTAGTGCGGCGTGTACCAGTGGTCGCCCCACTTGTCCGAGCCGAACCGCAGGGCCAGGGTGTCCAGGTCGGCGGGTTCCGCCGAGGACGCCTTGACCAGCTGGTGCACCGCCAGGGCGGCGGCGCGGCGGCGCCGGAACACCGCCGCAGGGTCGACCTCCTCCGGCGGCGGGGCGGGCATCAGCTCGATCTCCCGGGTGGCGTGACCACCACCGGGGCGCCCGTACACGGCGTGCAGGAGTTCGGCGAGATCCTGCCGGATCCGCGCGGGCGCGTCCGCCGACCAGCCCGGCTCCACAGTGCTCCCGCCGGGCCCGACGGTGACCAGGTAGCCGAGCTGCTTGCCGGCTGTGCCGAGGTCGATCTGGACCGTCACCGGCTCGGGCGGCCCGTCGAACAGCGTGGCCCGGCCGGCGATCTCGGTGAGCAGCAGAGCGGCGTCGTCCTCGGTCAGCACGGCCCGGCTCTCCTGCTCGCTGCCGGCCGCGAGCGCCAACAGGTGTTCCACGGGCGTCCCTCTTTCGTCGACTGGTCCCGATCGTGTTCGTCGCGGCTCGAGAAGCCGTGGAGGACCGGTGGACCGTCGCGCGTGCTTCGAGCCGGACTCGACCGGTGCGCCGCAGGATCGCCGTGGCCATGGAGCACCGACCGAGGAGGACGCGATGACGATTCTGGTGACCGGCGCGACCGGCAGTGTGGGACGCCGGGCGGTGGCCGGACTGCTGGCGGAGGGGCACAAGGTACGGGCCTCCAGCCGTAACCCGCGGACCGCCGGGCTGCCGGACGGCGCCGAGGTGGTCGCCGGCGACCTGGGCCGGATGGAGACGCTGCCGGCGCTGTTCGCCGGTGTCGAGCGGATGTACCTCATCTCGATCAACGGCGACGGGGTGCTCGACCGGCCGGAGGAGGTGGTGGCGATCGCGCGTGAGGCAGGCGTGCGGCGGATCGTGGTGCTCTCCTCGTCCGGGCGGCCCTATCACACGGTCGAGGGCGCGGTGCGTGACTCCGGACTGGAGTTCACCTTCGTCCGGCCGGGCGAGTTCGCCACCACCAAGATCGACGTGTGGGGCCCGTCGATCCGGGCGGAGAGTGTGGTGCGCAGCGCGTACCTGGACGTACCGGCGGTGCCGATCCACGAGGCGGACATCGCCGACGTGGTGGTCCGGGCGCTGGTCGAGGACCGGCACGTCGGCAGGACCTATGAGCTGACGGCACCGGAGCAGGTCACGCAGCGCGCGCAGATCGAGGCGATCGGCGCGGCGCTGGGGCGGCCGATCCGCATCGAGGAGCTGAGCCCGGAGCAGGCGCGGGAGAACATGCTGCGCGAGGGGTGGCCGGAGATCATCGCCGATCACATCCTGGGCTATTTCGTGGAATGGGAGAAAGAGCCGCCGGCGGTCAGCGGTGACTACGCCGAGGTCGTCGGAAGGCCAGGTCGCACGTTTGCGCAGTGGGCGCGTGACCATGTGGACGACTTCCGCTGATTCGTGGACGACATGGCGTCGCGTCAATGGGGACGCAATTGATGCCCGGTCGGATCGAGCTGTCTACGGCGATGTCAAGGCGAATGTAGCCTCGCCCTTGACCTGCGGTTTCATCAAGGGCTTGACAGCATATTCGGCGACTTGTCAAGCCTGGAATAGCAATATTTTCCATGTGCGTTCTCCTCTGTCCCTGGTGTACGGTGAGCTCGACCGAATCGGCCATTGGCCTTGGCGGTCAATCCTGCCCGGATTCGTGGCAACCATCATCGTGCCCAGGGGAGAGGGAATTGGAAGCACAGTCGGATTCTGCGATCGAGATCGAGGGCCTGGTCAAGGTCTTCGGGACGGTTCGCGCATTGGACGGGGTCCATCTGAACGTGCCGAAAGGCATGATCTATGGCTTCCTCGGCCCCAACGGCGCGGGCAAGACGACCACGATCCGCACGCTCGCCACGCTGCTCAAGCCGGACGGCGGCACGGCCCGGGTGTTCGGACACGACGTGGCGACCGAGGGTGAGGCGGTGCGCCGCCTGGTGAGCCTCACCGGTCAGTTCGCCTCGGTCGACGAGGGCCTCACCGGGGAGGAGAACCTGGTCCTGGTGGCCCGGTTGCTCGGGCACTCCTGGTCCGAGTCCCGTCGCCGGGCCGGCGAACTGCTGGAGGCGTTCGGCATCGCCTATGCGGCGGACCGCCTGGTGAAGGGCTACTCCGGTGGCATGCGGCGGCGGCTGGACATCGCCGCGAGCATCGTGGTGGCGCCCAAGCTGCTGTTCCTCGACGAGCCGACCGCCGGGCTGGACCCGCAGGGTCGCCTCCAGGTCTGGGACGCGGTACGCGCGCTGGTGTCGGTCGGCACCACGGTGCTGCTCACCACGCAGTACCTGGAGGAGGCCGACGAACTGGCCCAGCGCATCGCCGTGATCGACCGCGGGAAGATCATCGCGGAGGGCACGCCGGGCGAGCTGAAGGCGTCGGTCGGCAGTGGTGCGGTGCACGTTCGCCTGGTCAGCCCGGAGGACCGGCCCCGTGCCGGAGAGATGCTGGGCGCGGTGCTCGGCACCACAGTGGAGTACGCGGCCGACCCGGCGGCGTTCACCGCCCGGGTCGACGACCCGGACGCCGCCGCCGAGGCCCTGATCCGCCTCAACCGTTCGGGCCTGCGGGTCAGCGAGTTCTCGCTCGGCCAGCCCAGCCTGGACGAGGTGTTCCTGGCGTTGACCGGGCACAAGGTCGACGCGGACCACACGCCCGCCGCCGAGACGCCGCAGAAGGAGAACGTCGCATGAGCGTCACCACCGAGACCCCCGCCGGCGTTCCCGCCGAGCAGCCGTCCGCGGTCCTGGAGGACGTGCTGCGGCGGTCGTTGACCGCGTACCCGCGGCCACCGCGACCGGGGCCGCTGGCCGCGTCGCTGACCCACCTCTGGCGGGCGCTGGCCACCTTCCGGCACCACCCGGCCCAGCTCGTCGACATGATCCTGTTCCCGTTCATCTTCCTGCTGGTCTTCACCCACCTCTTCGGCGGGGCGATCGGCGGGTCGACGAGCGACTACCTCCAGCTGTTCCTGCCCGGCATCCTGGTGCAGACCGTGGTCATGATGTCCGTCTACACCGGAACGGCCCTGAACACGGACATCACCAAGGGCATCTTCGACCGGTTCCGCACGCTGCCGTTCTGGCAGCCGGCCACCATCGTCGGCAGCCTGCTCGCCGACATGTTCCGCTACGTGGTCGCGCTCACCCTGACCATCACGCTCGGCGTGCTGCTCGGATTCCGGGGCAGCCTGACCGGGACGATCTTCGCGGTGCTCGTGCTGATCCTGTTCGCGTTCGGGGTGAGCTGGATCTTCACCACCCTCGGCGTGGTGGCCAAGGCGCCCGAGACGGTCGCCTCGACCAGCATGATCGTGGTCTTCCCGCTGGTCTTCACCAGCAACATCTTCGTGCCGACCGAGACCATGCCGCGGTGGATGCAGATCATCGCCGACGCCAACCCGATGAGCTTCGCGGCCACCGCCGCCCGCGGGCTCATGCACGGCGACGCCACGGTCGAACAGATCGCCTGGGTGGTGGGCATCTCGGTGGGCCTGGTCCTGGTCTTCGGTCCGCTGACGATGGCCGCGTACCACCGGCGGAAGGGCCGCTGAGGCCCTCGGGAGCAGCCGCTCTCGCCGTCGGCCCCCAACCCGGCGAGAGCGGCGCCCGGCCGGTCAGGCCGGCCGGACCGACATCCGGTGCCGGAACACGTCCCGCGGATCCCAGCGCGCCTTCACCCGCTGCAGGCGGGGGTAGTTGTCCCGGTAGTAGAACTCGTGCCACGGCGTGCCGGACGTGTTGAGCGCCTCGTCGGCCAGATCGGTGTCGAGGTAGTTCGCGAACGCCCCGCTGTACGCCTCGCCGGGCACCGGCGCCCCGCCGCTGTCGGCGTGCACCTCGCGGTAGAGGTCGCGTACCCAGGCCAGCTGCGTCGCGTCCTCGGCCTCGTCGAGCCACGCCGTCTCGAAGAACGAACTCAGCCGCGCGTCCCGGTGCGGCATCGCGGTCGCGTCGGCCGGCACCCGCCCGATCCGCCCGCCGAACTTGCTCAGGTACGCCCCGGCGCCGTAGAACTCCGGGCCCCCGCGCTGCAGGAAGCGGTGGATCGTGGCGATCTGACCCTCGGTCCACGGCCGCCGCAGCATCGCCGACTTCGACTTCATCCGGTAGCGGCTCAGGCCCGGATAGGACGACGTGGTGGCGCGCAGCCACGGCCAGGTGAACGCCTGCACCGCCGGTTCCGCGCCGACCCCGGCGCCGATCGCCGCCACGTAGTCGTCCACGAACGCCACGGCGCGCGGGTCGTCACCGGAGGTCTGCACGTCCAGCCGGATCTCGCCGGTCGCGCGGTGCAGGAGGCTGAGACCGGCGTGCAGGTCGGCGTCGGGCCGCGCCGCGTGCCAGTCGGTGTAGTTGGTCAGCAGCCGGGCGAATCCCACCTCGTCGACGTCGTCCCACCGCCACGCCACCATCGCCTGGCGCAGCGAGGCCGGCGGTTTCGGCAGCAGCGTGGCCGGCGCGCCCCGCGTCCCCGGCGAGCGGAACCAGTAGCGGGTGACCACGCCGAAGGTGCCGCCGCCGCCACCGGTGTGCGCCCACCAGAGGTCGTGGTTCGGGTCGCCGGGATCACGTGACGCGATCACGGTGCGGGGGCGGCCGGACGCACCGACCACCACCACCTCGACCGCCTCCAGGTGGTCGACGATCGCGCCGTACCGGTGGGAGAGCGCGCCGTAGCCGCCACCGGCGACGTGCCCGCCGATCCCCACGTCGGGGCACGTGCCACCGGGCAGGGTCACGCCCCAGCCCAGGAACAGCGTCCGGTACACCTGCCCGAGCGTCGCGCCGGACTCCACCACGAACGCCTTCCGCCCGGGGTCGTAGCCGATCGCGTTCATCTGCGACACGTCGATCAGCACCCGCACGTCCGGATGGTCCGGCACGTCGGCGAAGCCGTGCCCGCCGCTGCGGACGCCGATCCGCAGCCCGTCGCGAACCGCCTCACCGACCGCGTCGGCCACCTGCTCGGGTGTGCCGACCAGCCGCACCCGAGCCGGCCGGCCCGTGTACCGGCCGTTGTAGGCCCGGGTGGTCAGCTCCTCGTACCGCGGGTCACCGGGCGGCACCGTGACCGGGCCGAACGGGACGGCGTCCGCCGGGGCGTCCCACCGGGCGAGGCCGGCGCCGCTGGCCGCCGCGGTCAGGCCGAACAGCCCTCGCCGGGTCATCCGCTCACGCACCGACGACCTCGACGTGTACGTGCCGTCCGCCGCCCGTGCCGGGCCGGTCGACGACCGCGACCGGGGCCTGTGGCCCGGCAGCCGCCTCCGCCGCTTGTCGGATCCGCACAGCCGGCCCCCCTGTCCCTGTGCCCGCCGCGACCGGCGCGGCTGGTCGAGCCGACGCTAGGCGGGCCGGCTCGAGAACGGCTACAGCCGCGGCGGGGACACGGGCGGGCGCGCCGGCCCGGGGCGTACCCGACCGGTCACCTGCGGAACGCGGCCACCGCCTCCTGGATCGCCGGCCCGGTCGCCGAGGACGCCTGCGCCCACGACTCGAACTCCAGGGAGGCCGGGAAGCCGGCCGTCTCCGCGGTGCGTACCGACGTCTTGATGTCGCGGGCCAGCGCCGGGTCCAGCGCCGCCCACCGTTCGGCCCGCTCGTGCGCGGCCGCCAGCGGGTCGTCGGCGAGCGTCGCGGCGAGCCCGACGCGTACCGCCTCGGGGCCGTCCACGCTCCCGCCGTCGAGCAGCAGCCGCAGGGCGCGTTCCGGGCCGAGCGCCCGGGTGAGGAACCAGGTGCAGCCCCCGCCGGGGTGCAGGCCGAGCTTCGTGAACGAGGCGATCAGCTTCGCCTTCGGCCCGACGATCCGGGTGTCGCACGCCAGCGCCAGGTTCAGCCCGGCGCCCACCGCCGGTCCCTGCACGGCGGCGATCGTCGGGATCGGCAGCGCCCGTACCCGCAGGAAGCTGTCGTAGACGCGGTGCAGGTCGGCGCGGATCTCCGCGACGCCGCGGCCTGGTTCGCCGAACATGGCGGGCAGGTCGGCGCCGGCGCAGAACGCCGTACCCGCGCCGGTGACCACGAGCGTACGGGCGTGCCGGTCGGCGGCCACCTCGGCGATCGCGTCGCCGAGCGCGTCGCGCATCTCCGCGTCGATGGCGTTGCGCCGGTCCGGGTCGTTCAGCGTGAGCGTCCAGCACCCCTCGGTGTTGTGCAGTTCCACTTTGCTCATGACTCATCCTCCTGCTCGGTCAGCCAGGACCAGACGCCGGCGCTGCCGCGCGGCACCAGCGCCGCGCCGAGCGTGGCGGCCCAGAACTGCTGGGTGCCGTTCTCGTCCCGCCAGGACCAGAGCCTGCGGGTGGACAGGTGCAGCGGGTGCTCGCGGGTCACGCCCATCGCCCCGTGCAGTTGGTGCGCGCCGCGCGCCACCAGCGTCGCGGCCCGCCCGGTGAGCACCCGCGCGGCGGCGACCCGCAGCGGGTCCGGGCCGGCCAGCGCGGCGTCCAGCGCGGTGCCGGCCAGCAGCGTGTGCGCCGTCATCCGGGCCAGCGTCTGCCCGACCGCCTGGAACGCCAGCAGCGGCCGGCCGAACTGCTCCCGCGTCGTCACGTGCTGCCGGGTGTGCTCCACGGCGGCATCGAGCGCGCCGGTGAGCGCGGCGGCGGTCAGCACCGCCGCCTCGGCGCGTACCGCCGCGGCGGGCGCGGCGCCGGTCAGCCGCATGTCGCCGGTGACCGGGACGTCGAGCGTCACGTCGTCGCGCGGCTCGGCGGCCAGGTTGCGGCCGGGCACGACCCGGACGCCGGGGTGGTCGGCGGGCACCACGAACGCGTCGTCGCCCGCGTACACCAGCAGTGTCCGCGCGGCGGCGGCCCACGGCACGCGGGCGGCCGTGCCGCGCAGCCGCCCGCCGGCCACCGCGAGCCCGCCGCCGGCGACCACGGTGGCGACTCCGCCGGGCAGGGCGCGACCGGCGGCGGCGAGCTGCCGGGCGGCCAGCACGGTCTCGGCCAGCGGCAGGGAGACGCCGTGGCGGCCCAGCCCGCGTACGAGCGCGGCCAGGTCGGTGAGCGTGCCGCCCGAGCCGCCCGAGCCCTCCGGCACCGACACGCCGGTCCAGCCGAGCCCGTGCACCGTGGACCAGAGCGCGGGCAGGCCGTCCGGGTCGCCGCCGTGCCCGCCGAGCACGTCGTCGGCCAGTTCCCGCAGCTCGTCGCCGCCGTGCCGGGGCGCGCGGGCGGCACCCTTGGCGATGATGGTGCGCAGCACCTCGGTGGTGCCGCCGCGGATCGAGAAGCCCGGCGCGGCCAGCAGCCCCTGGGCGAGCAACCCGGCCGGTCCGTCGCCGTCGGGGTCGGGCTCGGCGTCGAGCACGGTACGGGCGATCTCGTCGACGTCGGCCTCGAACTCGGTGCCCAGGTCCTTCAGCACCGCCGCCGCGTGCACCGGGGCCTGCCCGGCGTCCAGCTCACCGGCGATCCGCCAGGCCAGGCCGCGCAGCCCGGCCAGCCGGGCCAGCGCCTCGCCCAGCGCGGCGTCCGCGTCCCGCCGTCCGGCGCACGCGTCGACGGTGGCGGCCAGAAGCGGGTACGTGCTGAGCACCCGCTCCATCCCGCCGCGTTCGAAGGACAACTGCTCGGTGACCTGCGTCCAGCCGTTGCCGGCGGTGCCCAGCACGTGGTCGCCGGGCACGTGCACGTCGTCGAAGAGGACCTCGTTGAAGTGGTGCTCGCCGCGCAGGTCGACGATCGGCCGGACGGTCACGCCGGGAGCGGACATGTCCACGATCAGCTCGGTCAGGCCCTCGTGCCGGTCGTCGCCGGTGCCGGTGCGGCACAGCACGTAGGCGTGCGTGGACCGGTGGGCGTGGCTGGTCCAGATCTTGCCGCCGGTGAGCCGCCATCCGTCGCCGTCCGGGCGGGCCGTGGTGCGCACCGAGGCGAGGTCGCTGCCGGACTCGGTCTCGCTCATGCCGAGGCAGAACGTCACCGTCCCGGCGGCGATCGCCGGCAGGTACCGTTCGCGCAGCGCGGGGGAGCCGTACCGCAGGACGGCCGGGCCGATCTGCCGGTCCGCGATCCAGTGCGCGGCCACCGGCGCCCCGGCGCGCAGCAGTTCCTCGGTGACCACCAGCCGGGCCCGGTTCGAGCGGGCCTGCCCGCCGTACTCGCGCGGCCAGGTCAGGCCGATCCAGCCCCGGCCGGCCAGCGCGCGGCTGAACTCCGTGTCGTACGAGCGCAGCCACGCGTCGCACACCGGCCGGAACCGGTCGCCGTCGCGCCACTCGCCGACCAGCTTCCGTACCTGCCGGCGCAGCTCACCGAGATCGTCGTCAGTCATCCTCTGTCCGTTCCCTTCGCCACTGAGTAGCCGCGTACGGCGGCCCGCCGCAGCACGCCGACGGCCGCGGCGCGTTCGGCTGCGGTGACCGGCGGCCGGGGTGCCGCGCCGTCGACGGGTACGCCGAGCGCGGTCAGGTGGGCGCGCAGCACCTCGCCGTCCGTGGCGACCTCCTCCAGCCGCGGAGCCGCGCCGAGCCGGACCACGCCCCACCGGGTGTGCAGCCGCACCATCGCGTCCGGGGCGGGCGCGGCGGTCACGTGCTCGACCGCGCGCACGATCCGGCGCGGATCCCGGGCTCCGTGCAGCAGCACCAGTTCCCGTGCCGCCGCCGCGACGTCGGCGGCACCCCCCGCCACCTGGCAGCCGCACCGTGGGCCGCTCCCGGGGGCCCAGGTACGACGAGTTGATCCGGCCGCGCAGGTCCACGTTGCCGGCGTCGAGCACCACCCGGTCGAACCGGTGGCCCATCGCCAGCAGCACGTCGGCGGTGCCGCCCAGCCAGCCGAACCCGCCCGCGTACGCCGGGTAGTCGGTGGTGCTGGTCGGCACGTCGTCGCCGGGCCGGTGCGCGCTGGCGCCGGCCTCGAAGACCTGGCTGAACGGTTCGCCGGGCAGCGCGTACGCGCACTGGCCGGCGAGCACCGGCCAGTGGAAGCCGGTGAACACCCAGCCGCCGCCCGGCCCGACCCGGACCCCGACCATGGACGCCTACCTGGAGTCGGTCGCGCTCCGGCTCGGCATCGACGTCTCCGCCGCCGCCGACCACGTGGTGCACGAGCTGCGCCGGCTGCCGCTGGGCCGGATGAACGAGCCGGAGGACGTCGCCGAGGTGGTGCTGTTCCTCGCCGGGGACCGGGCCCGGCAGGTGACCGGCTCGGAGTACGCCGTCAACGGCGGTTCCACCGCGTCGATGTAGGTTCACCATCGGTGAACAGAGGGGGGACGCATGGGCCGGGCCACGCAGTCGGCGTACGAGTCGATCAAGACGCGCATCCTCGGTGGGGCGTACGAGCCGGGGAAGAAGCTCTCCGAGGAGGATCTCGCCGCCGCGGTGGGGGTGAGCCGCACCCCGGTACGGGAGGCGCTGCGCCGGCTGCACGCCGAGGGCCTGGTGGACTGGGAGGCCAACCGGGGCGCCACCGTCCCGGCCTGGCGGGAGCAGGACCTGGAGGAGATCTTCGAGCTGCGTGCCCTGCTGGAGGGGTACGGCGCCGAGCTGGCCGCGGCCCGGATCACCCCGGAGGAGATCGCCCGGCTGCGCGAGCTGTGCGCCGAGATGGAGGGCTACGCGGCCGGTCAGCGGCGGGACCGGGCGGACCGGATCGCGGTCTGCAACGCGCAGTTCCACGAGATCATCCTGGGCGCGGGGCGGAACCGCCGGTTGAGCGCGCTGCTCGGGGCGGTGGTGCAGACGCCGCTGGTGAACCGCACGTTCCGCCGGTACGACGAGGCGGCGATGGCGCGCAGCATGTCGCACCACCGGGAGCTGATCGACGCGTTCGAGGCGCGCGACCGTGCCTGGGCCGGATCGGTGATGCGGGCGCACATCCTGGCCGCCCGCGCCACCCTCGGCACGCCCTGACCCACGCCGGGCCGGGACACGTCGCACCCGTCGACGGTCCCCGGCCCGGCGTCACGTGTCACCCGGCGGACGCCTCGGCGCGGCGTACCACCTCGGCGGCGGCCCGTACCACCGCCCGGTCCAGCAGCCGCCCGCCGGCGTCGGTGGCCACCCCGGAGCCGCCGCGTTCGGCCCGCTCCAGCGCGTCCAGCACGGCGCGGGCCGAGGCCACCTCGGCCTCGGTGGGGGTGAACACCTCGTTGATCGTCGCGATCTGCCCGGGGTGAATGGCGCTGCGGGCCCGGAAGCCCTGCCGCAGCAGCGCCCGGGTGGTCCGCTCCAGCCGCTCCGGGTCGCGCAGGGTCGTCTCCACCGGTCCCACCGGCGGGGTGATGCCGGCCGCGGCCGACGCGACCACGACCTGGGAGCGGATCGGGGCGAACTCCGCCCGGTCCGGCCCCGGCTGAAGTCCCAGCTCACCGGCGAGGTCCGCCTCGCCGAGGCCGAGCCGCAGAACCCGCGGCGCGGCGGCCACCCGCGGCGCGGTGAGCACGCCCCGGGCGGTCTCGATCAGCGCCACCATTCGGAACGCCGGGGCGTCCGGGCCGAGCCGCCGCTGCGCCCGGGTCAGCGCGGCGTCGACCTCGGCGAGCAGCTCCGGCTCGGCCTTCGGCACCCAGACCCCGGCCGCCGCCGGGGAGAGCACCTCGACGTCCGCCTCGACCTGGTCGCTGTTGATCCGCACCCACAGCTCGGGGCCGGACGGCGCGGCGGCGCCCAGGTGCCCGGCGACCGTCTCCCGGGCGTGCGCCTTGCGGGCCGGCGTGACCGCGTCCTCCAGGTCGAGCACGAGCGCGTCCGCGCCCCGCCCGGCCGCCTTGTCCAGCAGGTCCGCCCGGTCGCCCGGCACGTAGAGGTAACTGCGCGCCACCGCCATCGGTCGTTCCCCCTACCGCTGCGGGCGGGCGAGGTAGCGGCCGGCCGGCTCGCCGGTGACCTTGCCGTCGACGAGCACGTGCTGCCCGCGGACGAAGGTGTCGGTGACCCGGGCGGTCAGCTCGAAGCCCTCGAACGGCGTGTACTCCTGCGTCGACTCGGAGTCCTCCGCGCGCACCGTCCAGGTCGAGTCCGGGTCGACCAGGCAGATGTCGGCGTCGTACCCCTGCACCAGCGCGCCCTTGTTGCGCAGGCCGAAGCGCTGCGCCGGGTTCCACGAGGTCAGCTCCGCCACCCGCTGGTACGACAGGCCGCGCCGGCTGCCCTCGGTGACCAGGCCGGGCAGCAGGTACTCGGCGCCGCCGAAGCCGGACTTGGCGACGAAGATGTCGTCGCGCGGCTCACCGAACTTGACCTCGTCCTTGCAGCAGGCGTGGTCGCTGACCACCCAGTCGATCTTGCCGTCCAGGACGTACCCCCAGAGCGCCTCGACGTCGGCGCGCGGGCGCAGCGGCGGGTTGACCTTGCCGCCCAGGCCGTGCGCGGTGTCGATGTCGGCGACCAGGTGACCGATGGTCACCTCACGGCGGAAGTCGATGTGCGGGAACGCCCGCGCCATCCGCAGCGCCGCGTCGACGGCCTTCTCCGAGGTCAGGTGCAGCAGGTTGATCTTCGGCAGCCCGGCCTCGTGCGCCAGGTACGACGCGATCGACACGGCCAGTCCCTCGGAGTGCGGCGGCCGCGACGCGTGGTACGCCTCCAGCCCGCGCAGCGTGCCGTCCTGCTCGACCTGCTTGGTGTACGCGCTCATGATCTCGGCGGTCTCGCAGTGCAGCGACAGCGAGATCTCGTCGGCCAGCTCGGGGAAACGCTCCCGGGCCGCCTGGACGCCCCGCATCACGAACTCGAAGTGGGCGTAGTCGTACCGCTCGCCCTCCGGGATCATGAGGAACGAGTTCTGGTCGGCGGACCGGCCGTGCAGGCCGTGGCTGCCGTAGAACATGAAGATCTTGAACGAGGTGACGCCGTGCTCCTCGACCAGCGACGGCACCTCGCCGATGTGCTCCCGCGACATCGGCGCCAGGTGGAAGCCGTAGTCGATGTAGGAGCGGCCCTCGGTCGCGGACAGCACCTCGGGGAAGAAGTCGGCGTACCGGCCGCCCCGGTTGAGGTAGTACTGACCGGTGCGCATGTAGTTCAGCGCCGTGGTGACGCCGCCCTGCACCGAGGCGCGGCTCTCCGAGACGGCGTCCTCGCTCAGCGGGTTGTAGATGCCCCAGTGCTGGTGCGCGTCCACCACGCCGGGGAAGGCGAGCCGGCCGCCGCCGTCGACGACCTGGGCGGCCTCCGCCGGGTCGATCTGCGGAGCGACGCGGCTGATCCGCCCGTCGGTGACGCCGATGTCCATCAGCTCGGGTTCGGGCCGGTCGTGCCGGACCACGCGGACGTTCGTCAGCAGCAGGTCGTAGGTGCTCATGGTGTTGCTCCTCGTGCTCGGTTCAGCGGCGGTTGATCAGGCCCATCAGGCCGTGGACGTCGGGGGCCCGGTCCAGCCGGTGGACCTCCTCGGTGATGCGGTCGGCGGTCGCCTCCGGCAGGGCGGCGGCGTTGGTGCGGAACTTGACCGCCAGTTCGGCGTCGCTGAGCGGACGCTGCGGCCCGCCCCGGTTGGCGAGCACCTCCTGCACCCACTCCCGTCCGTCGCGGGTGACCACCCGCAGCACGGCCGGGAACTGGTGCGGGAAGATCGCGTCGCACCGCTCGTCGCCCACCACGTCGACCCGCGCCATCAGCTCCCGCCGCTGCGGCTCGTGTGCCAGGGCGTCGGTGAAGTCGGCGAGGTCCACGCCGAGACCGCCGCCGCCGATCAGGCCGGCGACCACCGCGTACGGGCCGCTGAACTGCGCCTCGTAGCCGGTCTGCGGCGCCCGCTTGCGCTCGATGGGCTGGCCGATGGTGCGCACCGTCGGCGTCGGCACGCCGAGCGTGATCGACTCGATCTCGTCCAGCGGCAGCCCGCGCTCGCGCAGCGCGATCGCCGCGTCGATGGCGGCGTGGGTGAAGTGGTTCGCCGGGTACGGCTTGAAGAAGATGCCCGGTACCGCCCAGTCGGTGCCGAGCCCGCGGACGATCTCGTCGCCGTCGAACTCGCCGCGCAGGAACGCCTGGAAGAAGCCGAAGCGTCCCTCCAGCACCGTCGGCGGGCCGGTCACGCCGTGCCGGGCGAGCTGCGCGGCGCTCACCGCTGCGTGCGCCGCCCAGCCGCAGTGGATCCGCTTGACGGTGCCGCCGTTGCGGTTGGACTCGATCAGACCGGCGGCCATCGAGGCGGACACGCCGAGCGCGTCGAGCGCGCCGTCGGCGTCCAGCTTCAGCAGCCGGGCCGCCGCCACCGCGCCGCCGAGCGTGCCGCAGATGGAGGTGGCGTGCTGCCCGTGCTCGAAGAAGACGGAGTTGCCGGCGGCCGGGTCGTAACCGGCCATGCCGAGCCGGACGCACACCTCCAGGCCGACGGCGATGGCCGCGACCGTCTCCCGCCCGGACGCCCCGGACGCCTCGGCGGCGGCCAGCGCGGCCGGGACCACCGACGCGCTGGGGTGCAGCACCGACGGCAGGTGCGTGTCGTCGTAGTCGAGCGAGTGCGCCAGCACGCCGTTGGCGAACGCGGCCAGCGCGGCCGGCGCCTTCTCGTCCAGGCCGACGACAGTGGCCTGGCCGCGTCCGCCCTGCTCGGCGACGTAGGCGAGGGCGGCCTGGCTGGTCGGCAGCGGCCGGGCCGCCACGCAGAGCCCGAGCACGTCCAGGACGCGGGCCCGGACGCTGGCGACCACCTCGTCGGGCAGCGTCTCGGCGGCGGTGTCGGCGGCGAAGGTGGCCAGGTGGCGGCCCAGCGTCGGTTCAGCCACGGCCGGTCACCGCCAGCGGGCGCACCGGGGAGCCGGTGGCGCCGTACAGCGGCAGCGGCGCCATGACGAAGGTGAACTCGTGCACCCCGTCGCGGGCCAGTTCCTCCAGCGCCATCGTCTCGATCAGGTAGACGCCGTGCTCCACCAGCAGGATCCGGTGCGCCGGCAGCGTGCTGTGACCCTTGCCCGGCGGCAGGCACTCGAAGGCGATGGTGTCCGCGCCCGCCGCGTGCACGCCCCGCTGCGCCAGCCAGGTCGCGCCGTCCGCGCCGACCCCCGGCACGCCGGAGTCCTTGCCGATGTACTGGTTGCGGTCCTCGTGGTCGAACAGCCGGCCCCACCCGCTGCGGATGAGCACGACGTCACCGGCGCCCACCGGCGTGCCCTGCCGGGACTCCGCGGCGTCCAGGTCGGCGGGGGTGATCTCGTAACCGGGCTCGCAGGCCTGGACGCCCAGCGCGGCGGGCACGTCCAGCAGTACGCCCCGGCGGACCATCGGCGCGACGGTGTGCACGCCCAGCTCGTCGAACCGGCCGCCGACCTGCGCGTCGGCGGCGTCGGCGCCGCCGTGCAGCCGGCCGTCCTGGGAGACGTGCGCGAGCGCGTCGACGTGCGTGCCGACGTGCGTGCCCATCACCAGCAGGTCGTTGGCGGCGGAGCCGCCGTCGGCGCGCACCATGTCGCCGTGGCGGCGGGGCAGGGTGAGCCCGAACGCCGGGTGGTTCGGCGACTGCGGCATGCCGACGGTCAGCCGCCGGCCCAGGTCGTAGATCGTGACACCGGCCTGCACGGCGTCGAGCAGGCGGTCGGCGGTTCTGGCAGTGGTGCCCACGGGGTTCCTCGCGTTTCGGCTGTCGGCGTCGTCAGGCGACGACGCCACGGGCTTTCAGGTCGGCGATCTCGGCCGGGTCGCAGCCGAGTTCCTCGACGAGCAGGGCGTCGGTGTCGGCGCCGGGGGAGCGTCCGGTGAACCGGATCCGGCCCGGCGTCTCCGACATCCGCCACATGACGTTGTGCATCCGCATCGGGCCGAGGTCGGGATCGTCGACCGTGGTGATCATCTCGGTGGCCCGGACGTGCGGATCCTCGACGATGTCCTTGGCGCTGTAGACCGGGGCGACAGCGGCACCGGCCTCGGCGAACGCCGCGGCCACCTCGTCGCGGGTCCGCTCGGCGATCCACGAGCCCACGTACTCGTCGAGCAGGTCCGCGTGCGCCACCCGCCCGACGCCGGTCCGGAACCACGGCTCGTCGATCACCTCGGGGTGGCCCACCAGCCGCAGCACCCGCTCGGCGATGGCCTGGGCGCTGGTGGAGATCGCCACCCACGACCCGTCCCTGGTCTGGTACGTGTTGCGCGGCGCGTTGTTCGTCGAGCGGTTGCCCTGCCGCTGCTCCACCACGCCGAGCTGGTCGTAGACGGTGGGGCCGGGACCGACAGCGGTCATGATCGGCTCCAGCAGGCTCATGTCGACGACCTGGCCCCGGCCGCCGGAGCGCTCCCGGTGCCACAGCGCCATCATCACCGCAGACGAAGTGGCGATGCCGCAGATGCTGTCGGCCAGCCCGAACGCGGGCAGCGTCGGCGGGCCGTCGGCCGTACCGGTCAGGTGGGCGAACCCGCTCATCGCCTCGGCCAGCGTGCCGAACCCGGCGCGGGAGGCGTACGGGCCGGTCTGCCCGAAGCCGGTGATCCGGGCGATCACCAGACCGGGGTTGACCCGGTGCATCTCCTCCGGGCCGACGCCCCAGCGCTCCAGCGTGCCCGGCCGGAAGTTCTCCACCAGCACGTCGGCCCGCTCGGCCAGCCGCAGCAGCAGCGCCGCGCCCTCCGGCGCGGACAGGTTCAGCCCGACCAGCCGCTTGTTGCGGGAGATCTCCTTCCACCACAGGGGATGGCCGTCCTTGGCCTTGCCGTGGCCGCGCATGCTGTCACCCATGGTCGGGTGCTCGATCTTGATCACGTCGGCGCCGTAGTCGCCGAGGATCTGACAGCACAGCGGCCCGGCGAGGATCGTCGAGACGTCAAGCACCCGCAGGCCCGTCAGCGGTCCGTCACTCACCTGTTCCACCTCCCCAGTTCTGTTCCTGACCCGTCCGCCCGGCGACACGCTGCGCCGGTGGCCGGAAACCCAGCTCGGCGGAGATCTCCGCCGCCGCCGCGGCGACCAGCGCACCGTGCGCGGCGCACACCTCCGGGGTGAACCGGTTCTGCGGCCCGCACAGCGAGATCGAGCCGAACACCTGCCCGGTCGCGTAGCGCACCGCCGCGGCCACGCTCCCCGCGCCGTTCTGCCGTTCGCCCATGCTCACCGCGTACCCCTGACGCCGGACCCGGGCCAGGTCGGCCCGCAGCTTCGCGGTGGAGGTGATGGTGGCCGGGGTGACCGCGTCCAGCGGGTGGTGACCGAGGTAGTCGTCGACCTCGGCGTCCGGCAGGGCCGCCAGGATCGCCTTCGACGACGACCCGGAGTGCAGCGCGTGGCTGGTGCCCAGGGACACCGACATCCGGACCTCGTGCGGCGAGAGCACCTGGTCGATGTAGACGCGCGACCAGCCCTGCCGCACCGACAGCGTGGCGGTCTCGCCGCTGTCGCGGACCAGCCGGACCAGGTACCGGCGCGCGATGTCCGGCACGTCCAGGGCACGCAGCGCGGCCAGGCCCACCGCCAGCGCGCCGGTGCCCAGGCGGTACCGCTTGGTCTCCTCGTTGAAGGTGAGGAAGTTGTCGGCCACCAGCTCCTTGAGGATGCGGTGGGCGACCGCCTTCGGCAGACCCAGTTCCCGCGCGATCGTCGACACGCCGAGGGTCTCCGGTGCCCGTTCGGCGATGATGTTGACGATGTCGAGGGCGCGTCCCAGACCGGACCGGGTCCGGCCGGCGGTGCTCTCGACGACCGCTGTCGTGATCATCTCTCTTCCTCCACTGTCGACGTACGTGCGTGGGATCGCCGGGCGTCAGGCGGGCGCGACGGGGGTCTTCCCGGGCGGGAGGCCGTCGGCCTGCCGGGGTCGCTCCCGCGCGATGACGAGCGCCACCGAGGCGAGCACCACGGCACCGGCGAGCACCTGTCGTCCGGACAACGATTCATCCAGCACCATCATGCCGAGCAGGACCGCCACCACCGGGTTGACGTACGCGTAGGTGGACGCGAGCTGGATCGGCGCGTTGCGCAGCAACCAGGTGTAGACGCTGAAGCCGACCACCGTGCACACCAGCATCAGGTAGGTCCACGCCAGCCAGGACCGGCCGGTCACGCCGGCCGGGTCGAACCGTCCCAGCTCACCGCTGACCATGCTCGCCACCGCCACCGCGACACCGCCGACGAGCATCTGCCAGCCAGTGCCGACCAGGTGGTCGGCCGGCATGTGCAGCCGCTGCGACAGCGTCGAGCCCAGCGCCCAGACCATCGTGGAGACCACCAGCAGCAGCATCCCGCCGAGGTGCCATCCCTTCGTCGGTACCGAGAACAGCAGCGCCAGCCCGGCCACCCCGCCCAGTACGCCCACCGCCGCGAGCGCCGACGGCCGCGGACCGACCGCCAGCCGCAACACCAGCACCCACAGCGGCATGCCGGCCACCACCAGCGACGTCAGCCCGGTCGGCACGTACTGCTGGCCCAGGGCGAGCAGCGCGCTGCCCGCACCGACCATCAGCAGCCCGCTGGCGCCCACCCCGCCCCACTGCCGCCGGGGCAGCAGCAGCCCGGCCGGTCCCCGGCGCAGCGCCGCCACCGCGAACAGCAGCAGCGCGGCGGCCAGGAACCGGGCCGAGGTGGCGACCAGCGGCGGGATGCTGTCCAGGGCCACCCGGTTGCCCAGGTAGGTCGAGCCCCAGATCAGGTAGACCGCGCCGAGCCCGACGGCCAGGGCCATCGGGCCGGCGGGCCGCTGCGGATCCGCCGGGTGGCGGACCGCTGCGGGCTGGGTCAGGTCAGCGGTGGCCATCGGCCCGGATCGCCACCGCGGTGTTGCCCCGCAGGGCGTTCGAGTAGGGACACATCCGGTCGGCCAGCTCCACCGCGCGCTCCAGGTCGGCCTGCGGGCACTGCGGCGCGGACACGTCCAGCACCACGGCGATCGCGTACCGGCCGTCCTCGGTCTGCCCGAGGGAGACCGAGGCGGTCACCGTCGTCGGGCCGGGCTTGACGCCGGCCTGCCGGGCGGCGACGGCGAGCGCGCTGTCGAAGCAGGCCGCGTAGCCGGCCGCGAACAGCTCCTCCGGGTCGGTGCCGGGCGCGTCCGGACCCCGCTGGGCGGGACGGGTCAGGTCGACCCGCAGCGAACCGGTCAGCGACCGGGCGCTGCCGCCGCGGCCGCCGGAGACCTCGACGGTGGCGGTGTAGACAGTGTTCGCCGGTACGACCTTCGCCTCGGCGGCCGGGGTGCCGGCGCTCATGCCGCCACCTCCCGCCCGAGGTCGGCGTGTACCAGCGCGGCGACCGCGTCGGCGAACGCCTCCGGCTGCTCGTCGGCCACGAAGTCGGTGCCGCCGGGGATGGTGACCAGCTCGGCGCCGGGCAGCGCGGCCCGCACCTGCGGCGTCATCCGGTCCAGCAGGTCGTCGGCGCCGTGCAGCAGCACGATGGGCAGCGCGTCCAGCGCGGCGGTGTCGACGTGGTGGTCGAACACCGCCCGGTACGCGGTGGCGTAGTCCGGACCGGTCAGCAGGTACTCGGTGACCTGGCGGTCGGCCTCCTCCGGGGTCAGGCGCGGGTACAGGCCGTACACCCGGTCCCAGATCACCTTGAGGTGCCCGCCGTCGCGGGCCGGCACGTAGCCGGGCGCGTACGACCGCTTCTTCTCCGCCCGCTCCCGCTCGTCGTAGAGCGGGATGCCCTGCAGGATCAGCCGGTGCACCCGCTCCGGTGCCGACATCAGCGCCTGGGCGCCGACGATCGCGCCGGTGTGCTGCCCGAGCAGGTGCACCCGGGACAGCCCGAGGGCGTCGGCGAACTGCCACACCCCGGCCGCGTACTCCGGGATCGACCACGGGCGCGGCGGCGCGTCGGACATGCCGAACCCCGGCGTGTCCGGGGCGATCACCCGCAGGCCGCGGCGGGCCAGCGGCTCGATCACCGCGTCGTAGGTGGCCGAGGAGAGCGGGGACTGGTGCAGGATCAGCAGCACCGGGGCGTCGGCGTCGCCGCCGTGCCGGTAGTGCACCTGACCCCACGGCACGTCGACGTAGGCGCGGCGGGCCACGCCGCGGGCCCGGGTCACTCGGCCACCGCCAGCGCCGCCATGACCTCGATGACGTGCTTGATACCGGCCTTGTAGTCGTCCAGCCGGATGTTCTCGTTCGGGCCGTCCACACCGGAGTCGGCGCGGGACACGCCGACACCGACGATCGGCAGGTCGGCGATCACGCCCTGGTTGCCGATCCACTGCGTGTACGGCTCGATCACCGGCTCGGTCCCGTACACCCGGCGGGCCGCGTCGGCGACCAGCGCGACGAACGGGTCGCGGTGGTCGGTGAGGTTGGGCCGGCTGGTCGCCATCACCTCGATGCGCAGGTCACCGAAGCCGGTCGCCGCCAGGTGGTCGCGGACGCAGCCGAGCACCCGGTCCGGGTCCTGGCCCGGCACCAGCCGGATCTCCAGCTTCGCCGAGGCGGTCGACGGGATGCCGAGCGTCACGTCGTCGCGCATGTCGCCGCCGGCGAAACCGGCGACGGTGAGCGTCGGCACGGTACGGATGGCGACCGCGGCGCCCTGGTCGTCCAGGTCACCGGTGAACCGGTCGACCTGGGCCCGCTTGCGCAGGAAGTCCCCGTCGAACGCCACCTTCTCCAGCAGCGCCCGCTCCTCGTCCGTCGGCGGCCGGGCGTCGTCGGCGAAACCGGGGATCGTCACGGTGCCGTCGGGCCGCTGCAACTGCGCCAGGGCGGCCGCCAGCCGGGCCGTTGCGGCCGGCAGCAGCGCGGTGTTCTGGCTGGTCAGGTCGCGTGGCAGGGTCTGCGCGGTGAGGCGCAGGTAGAGCACGCCCTTCTCGGCGAGCTTGAGCAGCAGCCGGTCCTCGCCGTCGAGCCAGGAGTTCTCCCACAGCGCGGCGTCGCTGGCGAGCCGGTCGGCGTGCGCCTGCACGAACGAGCCCAGGCCCGGGCTGTGCAGCCACTTCTTGCCCTCGAAGATGATCCGGTTGGTCACCGGCGGGGTCAGCCCGGCCAGCTTCCAGGCCGCCGCCGCGTGGATGCGGGACATGACGACGCCCTTGTCGTCGGCCACGCCCCGGGCGTACAGCCGGCCGTCGTGGATCTCCGCCGCGTACGGCGGGCTGATCCAGTCGGCGTCGTCACCGGCCGGCTCGACCTCCACGTCGTAGTGGGTGAAGTGCAGCAGCGCCTTGTCTCCCTCGCCCGGCACCTCGGCCAGCACGTACGGGTACGACTGCTCCCACGGGATGATCTCGGCTTCGCCGCCCCAGCGGCGGACCGACCCGGCGATGAACTCGGCGGTGGCCTCCATCTGCTCCGGCTCCTGGCGGCGGCTGCGGATGCGGCACAGCTGCTGGAGCTCCTCGACGAACTCGTCGAAGTGGGCGTCGACGGCCGCCAGCGCGGCCGCGGTATCCGGTTTGGGCATGGTGGTCCTCACAGAAGGGGTCGGAGAGGGGGAAGTCAGTGGATGGTGACGCCGCCGTCGACGAAGATCGTCTGCCCGGTGGTCATGGCGGCGGCGTCACTGAGCAGGTAGGCGACCGCGTTGGCGACGTCCTGCGGCAGCGCCATCCGGCCCAGCGGGATGGAGGCCATCTTGTCGGCCAGGTACGCGTCGTCGCCGCGGACGTCGGCGGTCATGTCGGTGGGCACGATCGTGGGTCCGACGGCGTTGACCCGGATCCGGTCCGGCGCCCACTCGAGCGCCAGCACGCGTGCCATGTGCATCACGCCGGCCTTGCTGACGCAGTATCCGAGCGTGTTCAGTACGGCGACGTGCCCGTTCGTGGAGCCGATGTTCACCACCGCGCCGCAGGTCTGCCGCAGCGCCGGGTACGCGGCCTGGCACATCCGGAACGTGCCGGTCAGGTTGACGTCCAGGACGGTGGTGAAGTCCTCCTCCGACATCGTCGCCGCCGGTCCGCGCCGGACGATCCCGGCGTTGTTGACGAGCAGGTCCAGGCGGCCGTGGGAGTCCACGACCTCGGCCACCAGATCGGCGCAGGAGGCGGCCGACCGGACGTCGAGCCGGTGCCGGGTGTGCGCACCGCCGGTCAGCTCGGCCTCCGCCCAGTCGTCGAGCAGGTCGGCCTGCGCCACCGTCGCGCCGCGCTCGGCGAGGGTCGCGGCGATCCGGGCGCCGATGCCGCGGGCCGCCCCGGTCACCAGTGCCACCCGCCCGTCGAACCGGTTCGGATCGGTGTTCATGTCCTCTGTCCTGCCTCTCCCGTCCGGCCACCGGCCGGGCGGGCGTGAACCACGCCCGGCCGGTGCTCCGCACGCGTCACGACGGTCCCGTCAGCTGTCGTCACGCGCCGATCACCTTCGTGTCCTCGGCCCAGAAGGCCAGCCGCTTCTGCAGCAGCCGGATCACGAAGTGCGCCACCAGACCCATCACCGACAGCACCACCAGGACGGCGAACATGCCGGCGATGTCGAAGTTGTAGTTGGTCTGCAGCAGCAGGTAGCCCAGGCCCTCCTTGGCGCCGATGAACTCGCCGACGACCGCGCCGAGGATGGCGAAGACGATGCCGATGTCCAGGCCGGCGAAGATGAACGGCAGCGCGCTGGGCAGCCGGACCATCCGGAAGATCTGGGTCTTGCTCGCGCCGAACACCGTCAGCATCTGGATCTTGTCGGCGTCGGCCGCCCGCAGACCCTCGATGACGTTGACGAGCATCGGGAAGAACGAGATCACCGCGGCCATGACCACCTTGCTGGTCAGGCCGAAACCGAACCAGACCACGAACAGCGGGGCCAGGGCGACCTTCGGCACGGTCTGGAAGGCCACGATGTACGGCATCAGGGTGGCTTCGACGATCTTGATCTGGGAGATGAACGTGCCGAGGAGCAGCGCGGCCCCGACACCGATCACGAACCCGAGCAGCGCCTCCTGGGTGGTCACCCAGAAGTGACCCCAGAACTGGTCGTCGCCGAGCTGCTGCCACAGCGACTCGACCACGCTCGACGGCAGCGGCAGGACGTACTCGTCGACGCCGATGAGCTGGACGCCGTACTCCCAGGCCAGCACGACCACGACGAAGACCGTCGGGACCAGCCAGAGCTGGGGCTTCTCGCGGAGGTCGAACTTGCGCCGGGCGGGCTTGGCGGGCCGGGCGGACGGCGCCGGTGGCTGGGCCGGCTCGCGGACCAGGTTGCTTGTTGCCATGGCTGTCCCTCGTCAGTCGATAACGCCGGCGGCGTTGAAGTGTCGGCGGATCCGCTCCACGTAGACCCCGGCCCGGTCGGACGACATGACGCCGAGGTCACGCGGCCGCTCCAGGTCGATGTCCATGACCTCCGCGATCCGGCCCGGCCGGGGGCTGAGCACGACCACCCGGTCGGAGAGGAAGACCGCCTCCGGGATGGAGTGCGTGACCAGCACGATCGTCTGGTTGCTCTCCTGCCAGATGCGCAGCAGCTCCACGTTCATGTACTCGCGGGTCATCGCGTCGAGCGCGCCGAACGGCTCGTCCATCAGCAGTACCGCCGGGTCGTGCACCAGCGCCCGGCAGATGCCGGCCCGCTGCTGCATGCCGCCGCTGAGCTCGTGCGGGTACTTCTGCTCGAAGCCGTTGAGACCGACCATCTCGAGCAACTGCTGGGCGCGTTCCCGGTGCCGGCGGGGATCCAGTCGCTGGATCTCCGCCGGCACCATCACGTTGTCGAAGATGGTGCGCCACGGCAGCAGCGTCGGTGCCTGGAACACCATCCCGACCTCGGGAAGGGGCTTCGTCACGTCCCGCCCGGCGATCCGTACCGCGCCGCCGGTCTTCGGGCTGAGCCCGGCGAGGATCTTCAGCAAAGTGGTCTTGCCGCACCCGGACGGTCCCACGACCGAGATGAACTCGCCGCGACGTACCGTCAGGTTGATGTCGCTCAACGCCTGGGTCGGTGCCGACTTCCGGGGCCGGTACTCCTTGTCCAGCCCGTCGATCTCGATCCAGGAGTCTTCCGACACCGATGCCGGAGCCTGCGTCTGCGCCCGGCGGGCCGTCGCCTTGATGGCCATCGAAATCCCTTCCGCTGTCCGCTGCCTAGGCGGTGTAGTTCGCGGCCTTGCTCAGCACCGCGGCCTTGTCGAAGTCGTTCGCGCCGGAGAGCAGGCTCGGGTCCCACAGCTTCTTGAGGTCGACCTCGCCGGTGATCTGCCCGGCCTCCTTGGTGTACGCCTGGGTCTTCGCCCACTCCTCGTCGCTGATCGCGCCCCAGTCGCCGAACTGCTCCGGGTCGCCGCTGGCCGGGGTGGCCGTCTTCAGCCAGGCGGTCAGGCTCTCGGTGTCCGCCTTGAGGCGCTCGTCGGCGGACTTGCCGGCGAGGATCTGCGGGAAGACCTTGTAGCCGATCTTCATAGCGGCCTCGGGGTTCTTGGCCGAGAAGAGCATCGCCTTGTACGCCGCGCGCAGGAACCGCTCGTACGAGTCCTTCTTGGCGTCGAAGTCACGGGCGCCGACGCTGAAGGTCAGCGACCGGATGCCGGAGAACACGTCCGGGTTGGTCAGGTACTTCAGCTCGGTGCCGGCGTTCTCGATGACCGCGTACGCCTGGGTGTAGAGCGCCAGCATGTCGACCTTGCCGTCGTTGAGCGCGGCGGCGGCCTGCGCGCCGACGCCCACCGGCAGCAGCTCGACGTCCTTGGCCGGGTCCAGGCCGGCGGCCTTGACGTAGGCGCGGGCGTACGGGGCCGAGCCGGAGGCCAGGCTGATCACGCCGATCTTCTTGCCGCGCAGGTCAGCGCCGCCGGTGATCGGGGAGTCCGGCTTCACCGCCATCACCCACGGCCAGTTCTGCACCAGGCCGCCGATGGCCTTGATCGGCACGTTCTTCTCCGCCGCGCCGAGCGCCGAGCCGGCATCGGCGGGGGTGATGTCGCCGCTGCCGGACGCGACGGCCTGGAGGGCGGCGACCGAGCCGTCGGCGTTGATCGTCTCGACGGTCAGCTTCTCCTCGGCGAAGTAGCCGAGTTCCTTGGCGACCGCGTAGACGGCCACCTCCTCCTTCGGGCCGATCACGGCGGAGGCGATGGCCATGGTCAGCTTCGCCTCCTTGCCCTCGCCGCCGGCCTCGTCGTCGGAGCCGCCGCCGCAGGCGGCCAGGACCAGCGTGGCGGCCAGCGCCGCCGGGAGCAGAGCCCACTTTCGTTTCATATGCACACACCTCGTCATGAGTCGGGGGAGACCGCCTCCGCCGCCGGAGCGGCGGAGGCGGGGGAATCAGCTGTCGCGCTGCTGCGCGACGAGTGCCAGATCGTTGTAGACGTGCTGCTCGACGATCAGTCCGCCGTCGAGCACGAAGACGTCCGCGTAGCGGATGTCCTCGAACGGAGTGCCGTCGAGCCATTCCCCGTACAGCCGCCCGAGCGAGGTCACCGTGACCCGCCCGTCGGCCTCACCCACCAGGTAGCGGTCCCGGTGCTTGCGCACCCACCGGTAGGTTCCGGTCGACGCGGCCGCCATCTCCCGCAGCGACGAGTACTCCCGGCCGCCCGGGAAGACCAACCGCGCCCGCTCCGCGAGAAGGCGCCCCGCTTCGTCGAGTTCGCGGTCCTCGCACAGCTGCAGGTAGCCGTCGATCAGACCGGGCGCGTCCGGTGTGCCCATCAGCCGGTCTTCTCGCTCAGCGCCGCCTCCCACTGGTCCCGCAGCGGGTGCTCCGCGGGGCCGTGCTCGGTCAGGATGCGCATGAGGCGGGCCAGCAGCTCGTCCCGCTCCCGGTCGAGGATCTGCTGCTCCTCCTCGGTGGAGACGAACCCGTCGACGGCGCCCGCGGTGAGCGCGCCGGAGCGGGTCAGCAGCGCCTCGACGACGCGTACCCGCTGGCGGGTCACGTGCAGCTCGGTGGAGAGCTGCAGCACCAGGTCGAGCAGCTTGCCGACCTTGGGATCCCCGAAGTAGTCGAACTCGGTGCTCATCACGCCTCCGGCTTGGTCGCGGCCAGTACGGCCCAGGGGAAGTGCCACTCGGGACGGTCGCCCCAGCCCTGCGGCTGGACGCCGTTGCGGCGCTCGTCGAACGGGGTCCACGACACGTCGGTCAGACCGGCCTCGGTGCAGACCTCGATCAGGTCGGAGCCGAACAGGTCGTGGAAGAACGGCTCGTTGTTGCGCTCGGCGTGCTCGTAGACGGTGGCGTCGCGCAGCGGGTCGCCGGTGAGCATGAACTCCAGGAAGCGCAGCGAGCCGCCCGGCTTGAGCAGGCGCGCGGCCTCCAGGATGGTCTCCCGGATCGCGGCGGCCGGCATCTCGTGCAGCACCATCGTGCCGGTGACCACGTCGCAGCTGTCCGACTCGATGCCGGTGGCCCGGCCGTCGGCCTGCCGGTAGTCGATCGCGACTCCGGTCGCCTCGGCCTCGGCGTGCGCCAGGCGCAGACCGGGGGCGGCCAGGTCCACGCCGATCACCTGCGCGGTCGGGTACTTGGCCGGCAGCGGGCGGGTGCTCTTGCCGAAGCCGCACCCGATGTCGACGATCCGGGTCGCCGCGGGCAACTCGGGCAGCGCGGTCTGGGCGAACAGCGTGTGGAACTTGTAGCCGTCGTTGTCGCGCAGCATGACGATGCGCGCGCCGAACTCGTACACGTAGGCCGACATGTCGTCGGAGAAGAAGCTGCCGGGCTGGATGTGGATGTCGTAGTCGGTGTACCAGTCGGGCAGTTCCAGGTCGGGGTTCAGCGCCAGCGAGCCCTTCGGCTGCTCGGGCAGCGCGGTGAGCTGGCCGGTCAGCTCCTCGCGGCGGCTGAGCACCGCGTCGCCGGCGACCTTCCAGAGCATCTTCTGCTGCACCCGCTCGAGGTGGCTGAACCACGGGTAGAGCGGGAGACCGCGCAGCACCTGGCTCGCGTCGGCGATCGTCGTGGCCGACGCGCCGCTGGCGCCGTACTCCTCGCGCAGCGCCGGATAGACGGTGTCCGCCCAGCGCTTGCGCAGGCCGAGGACGAAGTCCACGGCGGAACGCTCATCCAGGGTGAGGCGCTCCTCGATGTCCAGCATGCTTGTCTCCTCTGCAGGTGGGGGAGGTCCGGTCCGCGGTGCACCGCGACCGGGGTGGACGGGTCAGTGGGCGTACCGCACGCGTTCGGCGGACGCGGTGTCGAAGGCGCCGAGGAACGCGCCGGCCATGCGTCCCTCGTAGACGGCCTCGAAGGCGGTGCGGGGGGCGTTCGCGTCGCCGACGACGTGGATGCGCGGGCCGTCGGGCAGCGCGTCGAGCTGCCGGTACAACTCGTCAGCGGCCTGCGCCGAGCCGCCGTCGACGACAGTGGTGACGCCTTCGACGAGCGTGTCGCCGCCGGCGAGCGGGCCGCCGAGCGCCACCGCCGTGGTGCCCGCCGCGCGGGCGGTCCGCATCGGGTGGACCGCGATCCCCAGGTCCGCGAAGCGTTTGAGCAGCGCCAGCCGCGAGTACGTGGTGATCTTGGCGCTCACCGTGGCGGTGGGGGAGACGAGGTGGACGCGGGCGCCCCGCCGGGCGAACGCCTCCGCGACCGACGCCGCCGACCAGGTGCCCTCGTCGTCGAGCACGACGACGGTGCCGGCCGGCCGGTAGCCGGGGTCGGCCAGGTGGTCGACGGCCTGCCAGACGTCGATCACCGGCGGACCGCCGGGCAGGTCGCGGCGGACGGGCCGGGAGCCGGTGGCGAGGACGACGTCCTGGTAGCCGCCGGACAGCACGTCCTCGACGCCGGCGCGGTGGCCGAGCCGGACCGGGATGCCGGCGGCCGCCACGTCGCGGGCCAGGTCACGGGTGAGCAGACCGAGCCGCTCCCGGCCGGGTACGCGCGCGGCGACCTCGACCTGTCCGCCGAGCCGGTCGCGCGCCTCGACAACTGTCACCCGGTGCCCGGCCCGGTGCGCGGAGAGCGCCGCCTCCAGGCCGGCCGGCCCGCCGCCGACGACCAGGACGTCCCGCGCGCCGGACGGTCCGGGCAGCTCCGGCCAGGCGTCGGCCCACTCCCGTTCGGCGCCGACCTCCGGGTTCACCACGCAGGAGATGGGCAGGCTGGTCTCCAGCCGGCCGATGCAGCCCTGGTTGCAGGCCAGGCAGGCGCGTACCTCGTGCTGGCGGCCCTGTTCGGCCTTGCGGACCAGGTGCGGGTCGGCGATGTGCGGGCGGGCCAGGCCGACCAGGTCGGCCTCGCCGGCGGCGACGAGTTCGGCCGCCTCCGGCAGGCTGTCCAGCCGGCACACCGCGAGCACCGGCAGGTCCGGGAACTCCTGCTTGAACAGCGCCGCGTGGTGCCGGAACGGGGCGTGGCCGAAGCTCATGTCCGCCATCTGCGTCGCGAGCGAGTAGCTGCCGTGGTAGGCGGAGTGGCTGACGTGCACGTAGGCGAGCGGGAACTCGGCGCGCAGCCTCCCGACGATCTCCAGCACCGCGGCCGGGTCGAGGCCGCCGGGCAGGAACTCGTCGGCGCTGACCCGCAGCCCGACGGGCAGCTCGGGTGCGGCGGCGAGAACCGCGGCCAGCACCTCGCGGGTCAGGCGCATCCGGTTGTCGAGGCTGCCACCGTACGCGTCGTCGCGGGTGTTGGTGTGCGGTGAGAGGAACTGCTGGAGCAGGTGGCCGTGGCCTGCGTGCACCTCCAGGCCGTCGAAGCCGGCCTCGCGCATGCGCCGCGCGGCGGCGGCGAACGCCTCGACGACGACGGCGATGTCCCGGCGTCCCATCGCGTGCGGCACGTGCGAGCCGGCCGCCCACGGCACCGGCGACGAGGACCAGGCGGCGGTACGCGTCGCGTCGCCGTTGGCCTGCCGTCCGGCGTGCATGATCTGGGCGAACATGCGGGCCCCGTGCTCGTGCACGGCCTCGGTCACCGCCGCGTACGCCGGGATCGACGAGTCGTCGAAGCTGCCGAGGCTGATGCTGCGGCCCGCGCTGGTGGGGTGCACGCGGATCGCCTCGGTGATGATCAGGCCGGCGCCGCCGCGCGCCCGCTCCGCGTGGTAGGCGACGTGGCGGCGGGTGGGCACATTGTTCAGTCCGAAGTTGGTGGTGTGGCCGGGGACGAAGACCCGGTTCCGCAGTGTGAGACGCCCGAGCCGGGTGGGGGAGAGAAGAGCGAGAAGCTTGTCGTCAGGCATGCCTCGGACTTCCTGTTTCGGGCCGCACTCGGCGAGGCCGAGAGCGTTCGGATGAACCGTACGCCGTTCGATTGAGTGGAACGGTAGGGCCGGGTTCACATGCCGTCAACGGGCTACTGATCAGTAACTTAGTTCGCCGCACCGCCTCTGAGCTGCTGTTCCACTAGGCGGAACGCCGACCGATGATGACCGTCGATGCGGCGGTCGATCGTTCGGTTCCTCCTGATCGGACGGCAGTGCCGGCCGCCGCTCACCGGTCGGCGGCCCGTGCCGATCGTTCGGACTGCCGCACCCCGCCGGCGTCGGCGGCCCTCCGCCGGGAACGCCGGCACGCCTCCCGGCGGCTCCGGACACGCGACGGCCCGGGCCGTCGCCCGGCGCGCACCGGTGGGTGCGGCCGTCGCGACGACCCGGGCCGTCGTCTCTCAGCGGATGTGGTGGCGGCGCGGTCGCCGGCCGTCCCGGAGGGGCGCGGTCAGCCGGCGTCCGGACGCAGGTACGGCGTGAGCAGCTCGCGGGCGAGGCCGGTGGCGGCCGGAAGGCCGAGACCGTTCTCGATCATGCGGCTCAGGGCATAGACGACCGACTGGACGAGCTCCGCCATCCGGTCCGGGTCGCTCGCCCCGTGTTCGGTGAGCGCGGCGCGCAACGGCGCCTCGAGGCTGTCGTGCAGCAGCCGGCTGGAGGTCGCCAGCACCTCGCTGTTGCCCGCCGACGCCAGTGCCCGGGCCAGCGCGTGGTCGCCCCGGGCAACCAGTTGCAGGTTGGCCTCGACGTACGCCAGGATCCTCGCCCCCGGCGTGCGGGCCTCGGCCATCCGCTTCTCGACGAAGGCCGACCACCGGGGGAACGTGTCGGCGACCAGCACGTCGAACATGTCGGTGCGGGACTTGAAGTACGAGTACGCGCTGGACCGGGCCAGCCCGGCGTGCCGGGCCACGTCGGCCAGGCTGGGGATCTGCTCCGGATGCTCGGAGAGCAGGGCGCGGGCGGCGTCGAGCAACGCCGCCCGCTGCGCGGCCCGGTGTTCCGCGACGGTCGAGGCTTGGATCTTCGGCACCGCGACCTCCCCGTGTCTCCCGCCGCCGCGTCCGGTCCGCGTCGCTCCCTGCTCGTCGCGGTCAGCTGCTCGTGGCGAGCTTGCCGTCGATCATCTCGTAGATGGTGTCACAGTATTGCAGCACGTCGTGATCGTGAGTGACCATCACGACGGCCACCGAGCGCTCCCGCGCCTCCTGGGCGAGCAGCTGCACGATGTCGTGGCTGCGGGCCCGGTCCAGCGCCGCCGTCGGCTCGTCCACCAGCAGCACCGACGGCTCGGTCATCAGCGCCCGGGCGATGCCGACGCGCTGGCGCTCGCCGCCGGAGAGCTGGTGCGGCCGCCGGTCGGCCTTACCGGCCAGGCCGACGTGCGCGAGCATCTCCAGCGGGTCACGACCGGTCCGCTCCCGTCGCCCGCCCAGCCGCAGCGGCAGGCGCAGCTGGTCGGCGGCGGTCAGCGCGGGCAGCAGGTTGCCCGACTGGAACACGAACCCCACGTGCCGGCGGCGCAGCTCGGTGCGCGCCCGGCGGCTGGACACGGTCATGTCGTGCCCGGCCACGGTGACGGTGCCCTCGTCGGGGCGGGCCAGCCCGCCGGCCACGGCGAGCAGGCTGGACTTGCCCGCGCCGGACGGCCCGACGATCGCGGCCAGCTCACCGGGCGCGACGGTCAGGTCCACGTCGTCGAGCGCGTGCACGGTCTCCGCGCCGTCGCCGTGGCGCAGGTGGACGCCGCGCATGAACAGGCCGAGGCCGGCCGGGGCGGTGCCCGTCGTCGAGGCGGACGCTGTGGGCCGGGTGCTCATCGGTTGCCTCCCAGGGCGGTCGCCGGGTCGATGGAGGTGAGGCGGACGACGGCGGCTGCCGCGCCGACCAGGCCGAGCACGAGCAGGCCGGCCGCGGCGGCGGCGATGCTCTGCGCGTGCAGCGCGAACGGGACGTTGCCGCCGGAGATCAGCGCGCCGAGGCCGAGGCCGATCCCCATGCCGACGGCGATGGCGACTGCGAGCAGGATCAGTGCCTGGGTGAGCGCGTCGCGCAGCACCCAGCGGGTCGAGGCGCCCAGTGCCCGTAGCACGGCGACCTCCTGCTTGCGCTGGATCGCCCAGACCGCGAAGAACGCGCCGGCCACGAGCGCCGAGATCGCGTAGAGGAAGCCCTGGATCAGCTGGAGCGTGGTGGTCTCGGCGGTGTAGCCGGGCGAGGCGCCGTACGACTCGTCGAGCGTCAGGCTCTCCGTGCCCGCCGCCTTGTCACCGGCGGCCAGGTCGACCGAGGCGCCGTCGGCCGCGCGGACCGCGACGGCGGTGATCTCCTGCGCCGCCTGGGCCGGCACCTGCGTACCGGCCGGGGTGCCGGACTTGACCGCCTGCCACGTCGCCAGCGGCACGTACGCCACGTCGACGTGGCCGAACGTGTCCTGCTGCTCGGTGACGCCGACGACGCGCAGCCGCGTGCCCAGCCGGTCCACCGTCACGGTGTCGCCGACGCGCAGGCCCGCGTCGATCGCGGTGGGGCTCACCACGATCCCGTCCGCCGGGCCGAGCCGGTCGCCCTCGCTGACGGCGGGCGACAGGAACGAGCCGGTCTCGACGCCGAACAGCGCCAGGTCGACCTCGGTGCCACCGTCGGTACGCCCGTTGATGAGCGTGTTGCCGAACGGGGTCGCCTCGGCCACGCCCGGCTGGTCGCGCCAGGTGTCCACCGCCGAGGCGTCCACCACGCTGCGCGAGAACGCCGAGTCGTGCTGCACGCCGTGGGCGAAGGCGAACGAGGTGACCGGCAGGTTCTGCAGGCCGGAGACGCCGTCACGGACCAGCCCGACGGACAGGCCGGACAGCATCACCATCAGCACCGAGATCAGCGCGATCACGGCCCCCATCAGGGCGAACCGCAGCCGCGCGAACCCCAGCTCGCGAATGGCCAGGAACATCAGCCGCCACCTCCCAAACTTGTCGACACCATGTCGCCATGTTAGCAACGCGGTGTCGGCAAGATGGTGGTGGTGGTTGTCTACCCGGCCACCGGGCCCGCGGTGGCGCGGCGTGCGCGCCGGCCGAGGGCGGTCACCGCGACGACGATGATCGGCGCGAGCGTGAGGTGGCACGCCGCCAGCGTGATCGTGCTGGTGGCGTCCAGGTCGGCGGGCAGCGTCATGGTGGCGACCGTGAGCACCGCGAGTGCCGGGCCGACGATCAGCGCCGCCCGGACGACCCAGGCGAACCGGGACGCCAGCACGGCGACGGCGGTGAGGCCGAGCGCCAGCGGCAGCGCGCTGAAACCCGCGACGGTCACCGCGTCGACCTCGACCCGCCGGCCGTCGGCGGTGAATAGGAAGCTGCCGCCGGCCGCCCGGCCGATCGCGTACACGATCAGGTTGACGACCACCGCGACGGCGGTGGCGAGCGCGACGACGGCGGTGCGGGGCAGGTCAGCCACGGGAGGTCTCCTCGGCGTGCTCCCGGGTCAGGTACGCCTCGATGCGGGCGAACGCCCCGGTCCAGACCTCGCCGACGAAGAAGTCGCGCAGCTGCGGGGTGGGGAAGCCGCTCTGCACCACAGTCATCAGCGTGCCGCCGTCGCGCGCCTCGAAGGTGACCTCGATGCGCGTGGTCATGGTCGTGCCGTCCGGGCCGGTGCCCGTCGACTCGGTGACCAGCCGGTGCGGGCGGTCGATCTCCAGGAACGTCTGCGTCTCGCGGAACAGCATGTCGGGGGAGGGGCCCCAGACCGCGGTCTGCCTCCCGCCGACCCGCAGGTCGACGTCGATCTCCACGATGCCGGGCTCCTCGTCGAGGATGCCGAACCAGATCTTCTGTTTGCCGGCGTCGGTGTAGGCGTCGAACGCCTCGTCAGGGGTGCCCGGAAGGTGTCGTGTCACTCGCATGTCGAGCGTCATGGTCGCGGTCCTCCGTGGTGAGTGTGAGGTAGGCGTCGAGGCCGTCGAGGCGACGGGCCCAGAGCCGTCGGTAGAAGGCGATCCAGGCCATCGCCGAGTCCAGCGGCGCCTCGCTGAGCCGGCACTGCCGGGACCGGCCGACCTTGCGCGTCACCACGAGGCCCGCGTCCTCCAGCGCGCGGACGTGCTTGCGCATGCCGGTGAGGGTCATCCCGGTGGGCTCGGTGAGCTCGCTGATGGTGGCCGGGCCCGCGCCCAGCCGGATCAGGATGTCGCGCCGGGTCGGGTCGGCCAGGCTGGCGAACACCCGGTCGAGCGTCTCTTGCTGAACCACGAGGTTCACCGTACGACACTGAACCGACTGGTTCAACGTTTCGCCCGAGGTGGGCGTGGCGTACGCGTGAAAGGCCCCGCGACCGTGCGGGTCGCGGGGCCGTCCCCGGCGCCGTGGGAAGGAACGCCGGAGTGCGGGTGCCGGTCAGGTCAACGTGCAGGGTGCGCCGTTGAGGCTGAACGAGCCGGGCCGGGCGGTGTTGCCGGTGTGCATGGCCTGGAAGCCGATGGTGGTCGAGCCGCGAGCCGGGATGACCCCGTTGTACGAGAGGTTGCGCGCGGTCACCTGACCCGAGGCGGGGGAGTAGGAGGCGTTCCAGCCCGAGGTGATGGTCTGGCCGCCGGGCAGCGTGAACGTCAGCGACCAGCCGTTCACCGCGGTCGGGCCGGTGTTGCTGATGGTGATGTTCTCGGTCAGTCCGTTGTTCCAGGCGTTCAGCTCGATGCTCACCGAGCAGGCGCCGGTGCCGGGTGGGGGCGTGGTCGGGCCCGGCGGAGGTGTGGTCGGGCCCGGCGGGGGCGTGGTCGGGCCCGGCGGGGGCGTGGTCGGGCCCGGCGTGGTGGTCAGGCCGAAGAACGCCACCGCGGCCGCGGCCATGCCGGCCGACGGCAGGCTGTGCCCGGCGCCCTGGATGCTGTACGCCTCGACCTGCACGGTGCCGGTCCCGTCGGCGTAGCGCCGCCGGTTCCAGCCGGACTGCGGGGTGTCGGTGGACGTGGGCGTCTGGCTGAGGCCGAACACGTTCGTCCACTGCTCGATCGTCTCCTGGAGCAGCGAGTACGGCACCAGCGTGTCGTTGGTGCCGTGCCACAACTGCACGCGGGGCCGGGGCCCGGTGTAGCCGGGGTACGCCTGGCGGACCGCGTCACCCCACTGCTGCGGGGTGCGGTTCATGTTCCCGCCGGTGCACTGGCTGGAACCGGGGGGATAGTCGGCGGCGCCGGCGAAGCAGTTGAACGGCACGCCCATGAACGCCGCGCCGGCCTTGAAGACGTCCGGGTAGAGCGCCAGCATGTGGTTGGTCATCATGCCGCCGGACGAGCTGCCGGTGGCGTAGACCCGGTCCGGGTCGGCGCCGTACTGCTGCTGGACGTAGCGGACCATCGAGATGAGCGACACCGGGTCGCTGCCGCCGCCGCGCCGCTTGGCCGCGTCGGACCAGGTGTCGAAGCAGTTGCCGAAGCCGGCCTGCTGGGTCGCGCTGGGGTAGATGACGATGAAGCCGTACCGGTCGGCCAGCCCGGCGAACTCGCTGCCGGAGTAGAAACCGGGGCCGGAGCCGCCGCAGCCGTGCATGGCCACCACGGTGGCGGGCCGGGCCGGGCGGGCATCCGGGACGTAGACGTGCATGCGCATCCGGCCGGGGTTGTCGCCGAAGCTGGTCACCTCGGTCAGCGACGCCGCGTACGCGGGTTGGACGGCGGGGAGTACCAGGCCGGCCGCCACCAGCGACGCGGCCAGGGCCACCACCATCTTGGCTCTGATTCTCACGGAATCTCCTTCGATCGCCCTGTGCGGGCGGTGACGGGCGGGCGCGCGCCGCGCCGGCGGCCCGGACCGCCGCGGTGTCGCGTCTCGCCCATTGACGTGTCTCGCCCGGCCCGGCTCCGTCGTGTGGCACATAGTGTTCCCGCCGGACGCTGAAGTGTCAATCGATGTGCCCCGATGAGATGCGGCGGCGTTCGTCTACAGTCGGTGCACCGTCCCTGAGCCCAGCCCGGAGCGCGCGTGGCAAACCCGTTCGACATCGAGGAGATCTACCCGGACGAGGGGCCGGCCGCCCGGCTGCCCCGGCGGCAGGCCGGCACCTCGCCGCAGAACGTCGCGGTGACGCTGCTCGCCGACTACACGCTGCGTACCCGCGCCGACCTGCCGTCCGCGGCGATCGTCGCCCTGCTCGGCGAGACCGGGGTGACGAGCGCCGGGGCGCGTACCGCGATCAGCCGGCTGGCCCGCCGCGGGGTGCTGGAGGGCAGCCGGCAGGGCCGCAACAGCTTCTACCGGCTCAGCCGCTCCGCCGCCGAGTACCTGTCCGCCGGCGGGAACTGGATCATCGCCTCCACGACCGACGTGCAGACGTGGGACGGATGCTGGACCGTCGTCGCCTTCTCGCTGCCGCAGGACCACGGGGCGCAACGCCGGGCGCTGCGCGGCCAGTTGCGCTGGCTCGGCTTCGCGCCGCTCTACGACGGACTGTGGATCTCGCCGTACGAGCTGACCGCGCCCGCGCGGGCCCGGCTCGCCCCGCTCGCCCTCGGCGCGGTCACGGTGTTCCGGGGACGGCAGGACGCGCTGGACGCGATCGGTCAGCGCGCGCCCGTGGACGCCTGGGACGTCGACGCGATCAGCGGGCAGTACGAGGCGTTCCTGCGCCGGTGGACCCCGATGGTGTCGCGGCTCGGCTCCGTCGACGGCGCCGCGGCCGTGCGGGCGCGGACCGAGGTGATGGACACGTACCGGCGGTTCCCCACGCTCGACCCGCGGCTGCCGCTGGAACTGCTCCCCGCGGGATGGCCGCGCCGGGCCGCCCGGGACCTGTTCGCGGCCGTGTACGACGGCCTGGCCGAGGCCGCCGAGACCCACGTCCGGGCGGTCGTCGCGCGGTTCGCCGAGCCGGTGCCGCCGGGCATCCGGGCGCACACCACCGCCGACATGCTCGCCGGCATTCGCGAGGAGCGGCCATGCGCGTGACCATCTCCCTCGACGAGCTGCTCGGTGACGAGGTACGGCGTGACCCGTACCCGTTCTACGCCCGGCTGCACGAGGCGGGGGAGGCGGTCGCGCTGCGGCCCGCCGATCCGCACGCGCTCGTCGTGCACGGATACGACGCGGTCAACCGGGTGCTGCGCGACCCGGTCTTCCGGGTGCTCGGCGCCGAGTACCTGGACCGGGCCGGCGTGCGCTGGCGCGAGCACCAGGTGATCCGGATCCTCCAGTCGTCGATGCTCAACGCCGCCGAGGGCGACCACCTCCGGGTCCGGCACCTGTTCTCCCAGGCGCTCACCCCGCGCCGGGTCGCCGCGCTGGAACCGGCCATCGGGCGCATCGCCGACGACCTGCTCGACGGGCTCGCCGCCGAGGGCGCGGACGGCCGGCCGGTCGACTTCATGGCGCGCTTCGCGCTCCGGCTGCCCAGTGACGTCATCGGTGAGCTGCTGGGCGTGCCGGAGGCGGACCGGGAGTGGTTCCCGTCCCGGGTCCGCGCGTTCGACGCGGTGCTGGAGATCGGCCGCCGGTCCATGCGCGAGGTCCGGGCCGCGAACGTGGCGGCGGCGGAGCTGACCGCGTACTTCACGGGCCTGGTCGCCGCGCGCCGGGCGGCGCCGCGCGACGACTTCGTCTCGGCGCTGCTGCGCGGCCTGGACGACGAGCCCGGCCGGCTGACCTCCGACGAGCTGCTGGCCAACCTCATCATCATGTACAACGCCGGGTTCCGGACCACCGCGAACCTGCTCGGCAACGGGCTGGTGCTGCTCACCGAGCGGCCGGACGCCCGGGCCGCGCTGCGCGCCGAGCCGTCGCTGGCCGCGTCGTACGTCGAGGAGATCCTGCGGTACGAGCCGCCGGTGCACTTCGCGGTCCGCTACGCCGCCGTGGACACCGAGGTCGCCGGTCTGCCGGTGGCGGCCGGCCGGACCGTGGTGGTGCTGACCGGCGCGGCGAACCGGGACCCCCGCCGCTTCCCCGACCCGGACCGCTTCGACCCGTCCCGCGCCGACAACCGGCACCTGGCCTTCAGCGCCGGGCCGCACTACTGCTTCGGGGCGACGCTGGCCCGCGCCGAGGGACGGCTGGTGCTGCCCCGGCTGCTGGACCGCTTCCCGGCGCTGACCGCCGAGCCCGGCCCGCGCCGGGCGTTGATGCTGCGCGGGTACGACCGGCTTCCGGTACGGCTGAACGACCGGGCACCTTGCCAAACCAACCCGATCGAGTAAGGTCGATGCTACGCGGAGTGTCGCTCCGCGCCTCACACGTTCCGTCGAGCAGGTCGAGCGCGCCGCCAGGACACCGTGGAAGGGAAACACCGGACATGACCGACGAGATCCGCGCGTTCCTCCTCGCCGCACTCACCGAGATGAAGTACGACGTCTCCGACGTCGACGACGACACCGTCTTCGGCCCCGCCGGGCTCGACGTGGACTCCCTCGGCCTGGCCGAGCTGGCCGTACGCGTGGAGGACCGGTTCGGGGTCGCCTTCGACGACGACGAGGCGGAGGACCTCGCCATGATGACCGTCGGCGAGTTCAGCCGGACGGTGGCGGCGCGCATCGCACCGGCCTCGGCGCACTGACCGATGTCGGGGCACGGCACCCGGCCGCGCGGCGTCCCGGCGCCCACGCCGGCGCAGCGGGCCCGGTGAGCGTGCGCGAACCGGTCACCGTCACCGGGATCGGACTGGTCAGCCCGGTCGGCGCGACCGCCGCCGAGGTGTTCGACGCGGTCTGCGACGGCCGGTCCGGGCTGACCCGGCCCCCGGCCGGCCATCCGCTGCACGGCGTCGTCGACGTCGCCGCGTTCGCCCCGGCGATCGACCCGGCGAGCGTGCTGCCCGGCCCGGAGTCCCGCGTCGTGGACCGGTCGATCGTGATGGTGCTGCGCGCCGCCGAGGACGCGCTCGCCGACGCCGGACTGCGGATCGGCCGGGACGTCGATCCGTACCGGGTGGCGGTCGTCGTCTCCGGCGTCGGCGGTCTGTCCACGCTGGAGGAACAGGTGCTCGCCCGTGCCGGGCGGGGCCGGTTCGGGGTCAGCCCGTACATGCTGCCCGGGACGCTGCCGAACATGGGCGCGGCCCGCATCGCGATCAAGTTCGGCATCCACGGCTACACGTCGTCGATCGGCACGGCGTGCGCGGCCGGGGCGCAGTCGATCGGCGAGGCGCTGCGCATCCTGCGCGCCGGCGAGGCGGACGTGGTGCTCGCCGGATGCGCCGAGGCACCGCTGTTCCCGACGTTCGCGGACGCGTTCGGCAACGCCCGCGCGCTGGCCCGCGGCTGGGCCGACCCGGCGGCCGCGAGCCGCCCCTTCGACAGGCGCCGCAACGGGCTCGTCCTCGGCGAGGGCGCCGGGGTGTTCGTGCTGGAACGCGCCGCGCACGCCGCCGCGCGGGGCGCCCACCGGCACGCCGACGTGCTCGGCTGGGGCGCCACGAACGACGCCCACCACCCGACCACGCCGCGCCCCGACGGCGCCGGCGCGGCCCGCTGCATGCGGATGGCCGTCCGCGACGCCGGGCTGGTGCCCGGCGACATCGGGTACGTCAACGCGCACGGCACCAGCACCCGGGCCGGGGACGCCGCCGAGCTGGCCGCGCTCGCCGAGGTCTACGGCGCCGCCCCGCCGCCGCTGAGTTCGACGAAGGGCGTGACCGGGCACATGCTCGGCGTCTCCGGCGTGATCGAGGCGGCGATCGCGGTCGAGGCGCTGCGCCGCGGCCTGCTGCCGCCCACGTACAACCTGGACGACCCGGAGCGGGCGGGCGAGGTCGACCACATCCGCGAGAAGGCGCGGGTGGCGGCGGTGGACGCGGTGCTGTCCAACTCGTTCGGCTTCGGCGGCCACAACGTCAGCCTCGTCCTGGCCCGCCCCGGCTGAGCGGCCGGCCCGGCTGAGCGGCCGGCCCGGCTGAGCGGCCGGCCGGGATCTCAGCGGAGCGTGATCACCGTGGCGGCGCCGGACGCGGCGACGGCGACGGTGAAGTGCGGGCGCAGCATGTCGGCCACGTAGTCGAGGTCGGCGACCAGCGGCACCGGCAGCAGAGCGCGCTGGTCCGGTCCGGTACGGGTGGCGACCAGCTCGATCCGGTCGGCCTTGAGCAGCCCCCGGGTGAGGAACGCGGGCAGATCCTCGGGGAGCAGGCACCGCCACATGTCGACGTTGACGATCAGGTCCAGCGCGCCGGCCTTGAACTGCTGGAGCACGGTGCCGAGCAGGTGGGAGTTCGTCTCGCCGACCGGCGCGTCGTGGTCGAACGTGTGCGACCCGGCGCCCAGATCCAGCGTGGACACGCCGTTGCCGACGACCAGCGCCGCGCTCGCCGCCAGCTCCTCGCGCAGCGACGCGGGCAGCACGTCGGGCCGGCCCAGCCCACCGGCCCGGTACGCCTCGATGGCCTGGCCGTAGAGCCGGATCCGGCCCAGGTGCCGGCCGAACGTGTTGAGCCCGTACAGCACCTCGACGTCGTAGCGCAGGTGCTTGCGCAGCAGGTACTTCATGTTGTCCATCGAGGCGAGCCCGTTCGACGTCTTGCGGAAGTGCGGCAGGTGGTACGAGAGCGCGTCGACGTCCAGCCGGAACAGCTCCGGCGGCGCGCCGTGCAGGTGGAACACCCGGTAGAAGAAGTCGAGATCCTCGAAGCCCCACTTGACCATCGCCTCGTCGAACCCGCCGACCCGCCGGAACGACTCGTGGTCCACCGACGCGTTGTGGGTCAGGCCCAGCACCCAGGGCGCGCTCGGGAAGTCGTCCGTCCGCTGCGGGAGGGCGATGTCCTCCAGCCGCGGGTCGCCGCGTTCGGCGTCGAGCATCGCCGGTGCGACCGGATCGCCCCGGCGCAGCGCGTCCGCGCCGGCCCAGTCCAGGTCGTACCGCTGGCCGAGCAGCACCCCGGGCCGCCCGGCGCGACCGGCGTGGAAGTCGCGGTGCCGCTCCAGCAGCCCGGGATGGGCCACCGTGTCGGCGTCCAGGAACATCAGCGTGTCCGCGCGGGCCCGGGCCGCCGCCGCGTTGCGGTTGGCGCTGCGGCCCCGGTTCCGCTCGCTGCGGACGTAGTCGATCCGCAGGCGGTCCCGGTAGGCGTCCACCACCGGGCCCAGCGCCACGGCCGAGCCGTCGTCGCCGACGATCACCTCGAAGTCGCCGGGCGGCAGCGTCTGCCGGGTCAGCGACCGCAGCGTCGCGTCGAGCGCGGAGCCGTTCTCGTGCGCGGGCACCACCACGCTCAGGCCGGGCCGGTTCACGTCTCGGCCTGCTCAGCGCGGGGTGGAGTTGGCGGTGATGTAGTCGGCCAGGTCGCCGAGCGTGGCCATCCGATCCTCGTCGAGTTCCTCGACGTCGATCTGGATCTCCAGCTCGTCCTCCAGCGACAGCAGCAGCTCCAGGCCGAGCGAGGAGCTGAGGCCGAGGTCGTCCATCAGCTGGGTCTGCTCGGTGACCGGCGCGTCCGGCCGGAGCATGCGGGTCAGCAGGACGGTCAGGCGGTCGACGACCTGGGCACGGGGCGGCGCATCGGCCGGCGCGTCGTGTTCTAGCACCGGGCGTCCCGCGAGTCGATCATGCGCGTCGGCATGGAGTCATCAGAGCAGGGGGCATCGGCAGGTGTCAACGGGTACGGCGATCGTCACCGATCGTGACCGAGGGTGGTGTGGCACTCGACGGCGTACGGCCGGTCGCCGGCGAGCGCGACCGCCACCGCGTGCCCGGCGGGTGCGGGCAGGTCAGCGAGCCGGTGCGGGCCGGCCGGGTCGACGCACTCGACCACGTCGACCCGGTGCACCGGCACGGCGAGGTTGGGCCACAGCCGGCCCCCGGCCGCCTTGACCGCCGCCTCCTTGCGCGCCCACAGCCGGGTGAACCGCAGCGCCCGGCCGGCCGGGTCCGGTCCGGCGGCGACGTGCCGGGCCTCCCGCGGGTCGAAGAAGCGCGCGGACGCCGACACCGGGTCACCGCCCGGCGCGACGTGCTGGATGTCCACCCCGACCGGGCGGCCCTCGCTGAGCGCGACCGCCACCAGGTCGCCGGAGTAGGACAGGCTCGTGTGCAGGCCGCGCCACAGGCCGGTCAGCGCCGGTTTGCCGTACCGGCCCCGGCGCCAGGTCAGCGCCGCCGGTGGCGCGCCGGTGGCCCGCCCGGCCAGGACGCGCAGCGCGCCGTGCGCCACGGTGAACCGGTCCCGCAGCGCCCCGGTGCCGAGCCGCGTGGCCCGGTCCCGCTCGTCCGCGTCGAGCACCGCCCGGTACCGGGCCAGCTCGTCCGCCGGCACCGCCACCGGGACGATCCAGACCCGGACGGCGTCCCGCATGGACGGCAGCGTAACCGTGCGCCGTCACGTTGACACACACCGATGCGCGTTGCTCTGATGAGCGGGTGTTCGCGCAGACGGTCCAGGCTGAGGTTCCCGTGGCGTTCGCCGGGCCGGGCGCCGGCACCGCGCCCCTGACCTGGGGGCAGAAGGCCATCATGCAGGACATGCGGGAGACCGGCTGGACGCACAACGTCAGCGGCGCCCACCCGATGCCGGCGGGTGTCACGATCGAGCAGGTGGCGGCCGAGTTCGCCGCGCTGATGGCCCGGCACCCGGCGCTGCGGATGCGGCTCGGCGCGGGCGACGGCGGCGGCCCGTGCCAGGTCGTGTCGGCGGGCGGCGAGACGGTCCTGGACGTGGTGGACGTACCCGACGACGCGGACCCGGCCGACGTGGCCGCGTTCGCCTACGACCTGGGCCACGCCCGCCTGCTCAGCCACTACGACCTCTACCGGGACTGGTCGGTGCGGATGGCGGTGATCCGGCACCGCGGGGCGCTGGTGCACCGGGTGCTGACGATCGACCACCTCGTGGTGGACGGCACCGCCACGTCCCTCATCCTGGCCGATCTCGGCCTGGCCGGCCGGCCGGTCCGCCGGGTCGCCGACCCGCGTACCGTGCAGATCCTCGACCTGGGCCGGCGGGAGGAGACGCCGCCGCTGCGCCGGCTCAGCGACCGGGCCGTACGCCACTGGGCCGAACATCTGCGGGACGTCCCGCCGCTGACGTTCGGTGAGCCGGCGGCCGGCGGGCGCCGGGGCCACCGGTACTGGCACGGCCGGTTCAGCTCGCCCGCGGCGTACCTGGCGGTGCGGGCCATCGCGGCGCGGACCCGCACGGACACCTCGCGCGTGCTGCTCGCGGTCATCGCGATCGCGATCGGCCGGGCCACCGGCGTCAGCCCGCTCACCGCCAAGCTCATCGTCGGCAACCGGTTCCGGCCGGGCTTCGCCGAGGCCATCGCCCCGCTCAGCCAGAACGGCGTGCTCCGCGTGGACACCGCCGGCACCACTGTGGACGAGGTGGTGGCGCGCGCCCGCCGGGCCGCGGTCTCCGCCGGGAAGTACGCCTACTACGACCCGGCGCAGCTCGCCGAGGTCTCGGACCGGCTGGACGCCGAACGCGGGTACCCGGCCCGGATCAGCTGCCGGATCAACGACCGGCGGGTGACCACCCGGCAGGCGGCCGACGGCGGGCTGCACGACGACCCGGTGAACGCCGAGCGGATCCGCCGCCGGGCCGACGAGACGTTCCTGGTCTGGGACGGCCCGCTGGACCACCTGCCCGAGCAGGTCTTCATCACCGTCGAGGACCAGCCGGAGACGGTCCACCTCCAGGTCATCTTCGACTTCGGCTGCTTCACCGAGGAGCAGGCGGAACGGCTGCTGCGCGGCGTGGAGGAGGTGGCGGTGGAGGCGGCGCTCGACCCCGCCGCGCCGACCCGGGTCGTCCCCGGGTCGGCGGGCGGCTGACCGGCCACCCTCCGGTCACGCGTCCCAGGTCACCGGCAGCGACTCCAGGCTGCGTACCACCAGCCCCGGCCGGAACCGCAGCTCCGCCTCGTCGACGGCGAGCCGCAGCCCTGGTAGCCGCCGCAGCAGCGCGCCCAGGGCCTCCTGCAACTCCATCCGGGCCAGCGCCGCGCCCAGGCAGTGGTGCGGTCCGGCGCCGAACGCCAGGTGCGGATTGTGCACGCGGGTCAGGTCGAGCGTGTCCGCGCCCGGGAACACCGTGGCGTCCCGGTTGGCCGACGCGATCGCCGGCAGCACCGCGGCGCCGGCCGGCAGGCGTACGCCGCCCAGCTCCACCTCCTCGGTCGTGACCCGGGGCAGCAGCACCCCGTTGTCGCCGAGCTGGATGAAGCGGGACAGCTCCTCGACCGCCCGGGCCACTGCCACCGGATCGTCGCCGCGCAGCCCGGCCAGATGCTCGGGATGGCGGGCCAGCACCAGCAGGAACAGGTTGAGCTGGTTGGTGGTGGTCTCGTGCCCGCCCACGAAGATCCCGGCGGTGACCGACACCAGCTCCCGTTCGGTCAGGTCGTCGTGGTCGTCCCAGACCGCGATGAGCGCGCTCATCAGGTCGTCGCCGGGCTCGCGCCGCCGCAGGTCGATCAGCTCGCGGAACGCCTCCAGCGCCGCCCGCGGCGCGTCCGGGTCGGCGTCCCAGTCGCCGACGAGCGCGTCCGACCACCGGCGTACCCGCTCGCGGTCCCGTTCCGGGATGCCGAACAGCGTGCTGATCACGGAGATCGGCAGGGGACCGGAGACGTGCGTGATCAGGTCGGCCGGCGGACCGGCCGCCTCCAGGTCGTCGATCATGCGGTCGACGAGCGCCGCCACCCGCGGGCGCAGCTCCTCCACCCGGCGGACGGTGAACGCGTGCGAGACGGCCCGGCGCATGGTGGTGTGCCGCGGCGGGTCCATCCCGATCAGCGAGTCCTCGGCGAGCGAGCCGAGTTCCCGGGTCGGGCGGTTCGGGCCGGCCGCGGCGGCCCGGCTGAACCGCTGGTCGGTGAAGACCCGGCGCACGTCGGCGTGCCGGGTGGCCAGGTACGCGCACGCCCCGTCGGGCAGCTCGACCCGGGCCACCGGGCACGACTCACGCATCCGGGTGTAGTCCGGCGACGGGTGGTAGATCGTCGGAGCCGGCGCGAGCGGGTAGGGGATGGCCGGCGGGTCCTGCGTCATCTGCGACTCCTCAGATCGGGCCGCCCCGGGCCAGGGCGGCGAGCGTCGGCACCAGGTCGGCGGGGGAGGGCATGGCATGGACCCGGTCACGCATCAGCGCCGCGGCCCGCCGCCGGGGGCCGTCGCCGACCAGGTCGCCGACGAGGTCCCGGACCGCGTCGGCGGTGGCCTGCTCGCCCGCCAGCCACGTGCCGGCGCCGGTGACCGCCAGCCGTCCGGCGTTGAAGTGCTGGTCGCTGACCTGGGGCAGGACGAGCTGTGGCACGCCGTACGCGAGCGCGGTCATGGTGGTGCCGGCCCCGCCCTGCTGCACGAGCGCGGCGCAGGTGGGCAGCACCAGGCGTACCGCCAGCGGCCCGTCGACCAGGCGGACCCGGGCCGGCAGCGGGCCCAGCCCCTCGTGCTGGCGCGGTTCGACCACCACGACGACCTCCACGTCGAGCCCGGCCACCGCGCGGATCACCCCGCCCAGGTCGAGCCGGTCGTGCAGCCCGGCGCCGGCCATCATGGTGCCCGCCGTGACGCACACCCGGGGCAGCTCCGCCGGGCGGCGCAGCCAGTCCGGCACCACAGCCGGGCCGTTGTACGGCACGAACCGCACCGGACGGCCGGGACGCCGCATCGGCACCTGCATCGGCGGCGGCACCGGATCGAGCGTCAGGACGCCGTCCAGCGGCACGTCGGCGGCGCGCAACCCGAACCGGGCGGCCAGCGGCCCGACCACCTCGTCCGGGTCCAGGCGCAGCGTGGTCGAGGAGTCCGGCCCCCACAGGTTCAGCACGCCCGGCACGCCCAGCGCGGCGGCGGCCACCGGCGCGGCCAGGTTGAACGGCTCCCAGAGGACCAGGTCCGGCCGCCAGGACCGGCCGAAGGCGACCAGGTCGCCGAGGACGGCGTCGGCGAACCGGACCACCCCGCCGTCGGCGGTGATCGCCGGCTCGACGGCGCCGGCCGGCGCGGAACCGGCGAGCGGGGCCACCGCGCCGATCCGGCCGGCGAACGCCTCGGCGAAGTCGACGTCCGCGCCCAGCGGTACGGCCGCCAGCCCGGCCGCGCTGATCGTGGCGGCCATCGACGGGTGACTCGCCACCCGTACCTCGTGACCGGCGGCCTGCAACGCCCAGCCGAGCGGGACCAGGCTGTAGAAATGCGACCGCCAGCCCCACGTCGACATCAGAAATCGCAGCGGCGCAGTCAAATCCCACCAATCCGCGCGGCGAAACGGCAGCCCTGGAGAACCGATGCTAGGGGATCGACGCCGGTACGCGGAAGGCCGCGAACGCACACGGCGGATATTGACGCCGGACTAACCGATGCTGGACTCTTAGCCGATGCCCGAGGTGGACCGCGATCAGCCGCCCGGTGGCCCGGTGACAGTCAATTCCGGGCTGCGTTCCTATCCGTTCGAACCGTTCACCGGTGACCTTCCCGCCGAGCTGCTGGAGATGGTCGTCGCCGAGCCGGTCAGCCGGGTGCGGCTGCCCGACGGACGGGCGGCCTGGCTCGTGCTCGGCTACGAGGACTGCTGCACCGTCCTGGCCGACCCCCGCTTCTCCCGGCTGCCGCTGGGCGCGACGGCGACACCGGACGGCGGCGGACCCCGCGAGCTGAACATGGACGGTCCGGCGCACGCCGTGGTGCGGCGGGTGGCCGGCCGCGCGTTCACCGCCCGGCGCATCGGGACGTTCCGGCCCCGGGTGCAGCGGCTGGTGGACGAGCTGGTCGACGCCATGCTCGCCGGTCCGCGCCCGGCCGACGTGGTGGCCGGACTGGTGGCGCCGCTGCCGGTGCTCGTGGTGTGCGACGTGCTCGGCGTCCCGGCCGCCGACCGGCCCCGGTTCTACGCCTGGATCGAGGGGCTGAACTCGGTCACCGCGTACGGCTCGGCCGCCGCCGCGACCGCGCAGGCCGAGCTGCGGGACTACCTGGCCGGGCAGCTCGTGCGCAAGCGCGCCGAGCCCGGCGACGACCTGCTCTCGGCGTGGGTCCGCGGCGGCGGCGCGCACGAACTGGTCGACGCCGAACTGGTCGAGCTGGCCATGGGCGTGCTGCTGGGCGGGTTGGAGATCAACTCGACGAGCGCGGGCCTGCGCGCGTTGTTCCAGCACCCGGAGCAGCTGGCGAAGCTGCGCGCCGCGCCGGGCAAGCTCGCCGCGGCCACCGACGAGATCCTGCGCTACACGTCGGTGAGCGCCATGTTCCGGGTGCAGGTGGTCCGCGAGGACCTGGTCCTCGGCGGGGTCGCGATGCGGGCCGGCGACTGCGTGATGGCGATCCCGTGGGCCGGCAACCGCGACCCCCGGTTCTTCCCCGAGCCGAACGTCTTCGACATCGACCGCCGGCCCGGCGTACCGCACCTGACCTTCGGCTTCGGGCCGCACTTCTGCCTCGGCACGGCGCTGGGCCGGATGCAGGTGGAGCTGTCGCTCGGGGCGCTGCTGACCCGGATGCCGGCGCTTTCGCCGGCGGTGCCGCTGGCGGAGATCCCGTGGCGGCACGACCGGATGAACGGCGGCATCGCCTCCTTCCCGGTCACCTGGTGACCGGCGGTCAGTAGCTCTCCACCGCGTTGACCCGGCCCGGCCAGTAGCGCTCGCCGGGCGCCGGGACGTAGTGCTCCCACCGGGGCTCGTCGCCGGTCGGGTGGTCGCCGAGCACGGTGATCCGCTGCCCGCGCCGCAGCCCGTCGTAGTCGTTCACGGCGTAGTGCTGGGTGACCCGGTTGTCCCACACCGCGACGTCCCCGGTCCGCCACCGGTAGCGGCAGGTGAACTGGGGACTCTCGGAGAAGGTGAACAGGTGTTCCAGCAGTGCGTCGCTCTCGTTGCGGGTCAGCTGCGGGATGTGCGAGGTGAACAGCCGGTTGACGTACAGCGAGCGGCGCCCGGTCTCCGGATGCACCCGGACCACGGGGTGTTCGGCCCGGCTGGTGAACTCGGTGCCGATCCGGATGACGTGGATGGCGGTCAGCCCGTCGAGCAGATCCCGCATCGGCGCGGAGAGCGCCTCGTAGACCCGGCACTGGTTGGTCCACATGGTGTCGCCGCCGACCTCGGGCAACTGGATCAGGTGCAGGATCGAGGCGATCGGCGGGCTCTGGTGGAACGTCATGTCGGTGTGCCAGACGTCGACCTTGCCGCCGTCGGCGGAGTCGATGACGACGATCTCCGGGTGCCCGTCCAGCCGGGGCAGGTACGGGTGCAGCTCCACCTCGCCGAAGCGGCGGCCGAACGCGACGTGCGCCTGCGGCGTCAGCCCGGTCTGGCCGGCGAGGAAGACCACCTGGTGCTTGAGCAGCAGGTCGTGGATCAGCGCGAAGCCCTCGTCGGTGAGCGTGTTCAGGTCGACGCCGTGGACCTCGGCGCCCAGCGCGCCGGAGACGAGCCGGACCTCGGCCGCGATGGATGTGGTCATCGATGATCCCTCCGGTCTGCGCGCCTCGGCTGGTCCGCGAATTGTTCCACGTCCATGAATGTCCTCACCAGCCGTCGTCGTTGACTCACCCGCTGTGCGCCTGGAAGCATGCGCACCGGCGGGGGCGGCGGTGCCGGCCCGCGACGCGGGAGGAGGCGCCGGTGTCGATCGATGTCCCGATCGAGGGTGACGCGGGGGAACGGCTCGACCGGCTCACCGACCTGGCCACCCCGTTCGCGGTCCGTACGGCGGTGACGCTGCGCGTGCCCGACCGGATCGCCGCGGGCGTCACCGGTCTGGGTGAGCTGGCCGAGGCCTGCGGCGCGGACGCCGCCGCGCTGGGCCGCCTGCTGCGCTACCTCGTGCACCGGGGCGTGTTCGTCGAGGTGTCGCCGGACGTCTTCGGCCTGACCGACGTCGGCGAGCTGCTCTGCGACCGCGACGGCGGCGGCCATGGCGCCTACCTGGACCTCGCCGGCCTCGGCGCGCGGATGGACCTGGCCTGGACGGGCCTGCCGCACGCGATCCGCACCGGCCGGCCCGGCTACCGGGAGGTGCACGGGCGCGACTTCTGGGCCGACCTCGACGCCCACCCGGACCACCGGGCCTACTTCGACGCGCTGATGCTCAGCCAGCAGCGGTTCACCGCGCCGGAGGTCGCCGCGCTCTACCCCTGGCACGAGGCCGGCCACGTGGTCGACGTGGCCGGGGGCGCGGGCGGGCTGCTGCGGGAGGTGCTGGGCGCCCATCCGCACCTGCGCGGCACGCTCGTCGACCGCGACGAGCCGGTGGCCACCGCCGCCGCGACGTTCGCCGCGTGCGGGCTGGCCGGCCGGGCCGAGACCGTGGTCGGGGACTTCTTCGCCCCGCTGCCGCCCGGCGCCGACGTGTACGTGGTCTCCCGCGCGCTCACCGACTGGAGCGACGCCCACGCCACCGCGATCCTGCGGCGCTGCGCCGAGGCGGCCGGGACCACCGGCCGGGTGCTCGTCATCGAGGTGCTGCCGACGATGCCGCACGTGCCGCACCTGTCGCCGTACGACCTGCGGATGCTGGTGCTCGTCGGCGGCCGGGAGCGCGGGGTGCCGGAGTTCGCCGCGCTGGCCGCCGCCGCGGGTCTGGCGCCCCGGCGCACCTACCACGGCACCGACGGGCTGACGCTCATGGAGTTCGCCGCCGGCGCCTGACCCGGGCGCGGTGGTCGCACCTGTCCGGTGCCGTCCCGTGCGCCCGAACATTGACGTATATGCATCGAGATGGCGGCCGTGAGCCAAACGGTGGATTTCTCGGTGCTTCGGTCAATGTGCTGAAGAATGCTGTCGCGACATTTGTGGCCACCCATGTCCATGCGTATTTATCAATGGTTGTTCCGGGGAGGGCCTACCGGTAACGTCTCGCGTGGCGACTAGCCGATCCCTGGCGAAAGGGTCGACGCGTCATGACGGTTGCTGGCTCCACGCGATATCCGCCCTTCATCGACGACCTGGCCCGTAGCGAATCGGGGCGGCTGCTGCGCGCCGAACTCGGCCGGCGGTGGCCGGAGACGCCCGACCGGCTCGACGCGATCGTCCGCTACGCGCTGCTGCCGGCGGGAAAGATGCTCCGCCCGATGATGACGCTGCACGCCGCCGAGGCGGTGGGCGGATCGCCACGGGACGTCCTCGCCGCCGCGCTCGGCACCGAGTACCTGCACGTCGCGACGCTCGTGCACGACGACATCATCGACGCCGACACGCTGCGCCGCGGCCGCCCGGCGGTCCCTGTCGCGTACGGCATCCCCGGCGCCATCGTGGCCGGCGACCACCTCATCTTCCACGCCTTCCAGGCGATCGTGGAGGGCAGTCGGGCGGCCCCCGCGGCCTCGGTCGTCGCCGCCGTCACCGCGCTCGCCGAGGCCGGCCAGGACCTGTGCCGGGGCCAGGCGCTGGAGGAGCGGCTCGTCGGCGACCTGGACGCGGGCGCCCGCTGGTACCCGGAGATGATCCGGCTCAAGACCGGCTCGCTGTTCCGCGCCGTGTGCCACATCGGCGCGCTGCTCGGCGGCGCCGACCCGCTGGTGTCCGCCGCGCTGGCCCGCTACGGCGAGCACCTCGGCACCGCGTTCCAGATCCGCGACGACCTGCTGTCCTACCTGTCCACCCCGGAGCAGACCGGCAAACCCGCGACGAGCGACCTCAACAACGGCCGCCCCACGCTGCCGTTGCTGCTGGCGTACGACGCGATCGGCGACGCCGCACGGGTGGAGCTGCTGGCGGTGCTGCACCGCCGCGGCGCCGGTCCCGGCGATGTCGAGTGGGTCACCGCCCTGCTCGACGACGTGGGTGCGGTCGCCGGTGCCCGGCGGCGGATGGTGGAGCACGCCGAGCGGGCCCGCGCCGAACTCGCAGTGCTCAACCCGTCCGCGAGCGCGGACGTGCTCACCGGCATCGCGGCCTGGATGACGAGCGAGATGGCGTGAGCACGGCCGGCGCCGTGCGAGCACTGCGGGCCCACGTGGAGACCTGGCGGCCCTACACCCTCTGGTACGTCGGACTGGTCGGCCTGGCCGGAGCCGCAGTGGCCGGTGGCCGCCACGACCCGTGGCTGCTGCTGTCGGCCTGGGCCGCGCCCACCGCCGGCTGGCTGGGCGGCCACTACCTCGGCGACTACTTCGACCGGGACCTCGACGCCGGCAGCAAACCGCACCGGCCCATCCCGTCCAGCCGGCTGCGCGCGGGCACGGCGCTGTGGTGCGGCAGCGCCTGCTTCGCCGCGCTCGGCGTCCTCGCCGTGCTGGACGGATGGGGCACCACGCTGGCGGCGCTGCTGGCCGGGTGCGGCATCGTCGCGTACAGCAGGTGGTTCAAGGCCCGGGGGATCGCCGGCAACCTGGTCCGGGGCGCGCTCGGCGCGGTCGCGCTCGGCTACGGCGCGCTCGCCGCCGGGATCGCGCCGGACCGCGCCTGGGCGGTACCGGTGCTGCTCGCGCTCGTCGTCGCGTTCTGGTCGCACGACGCGATGTCCAACCTGGTCGGCGCGCTGCGCGACATCGACGGCGACCGCGCCGGCGGCTACCGCACGCTGCCGGTGGGGCGCGGCGTGCCGGTGGCCGTACGGACCGTGGTGGCGCTCTACGCCGTCACGATCTGCGCCGCGGTGACCGCCGGGCTGCTGGCCGGCACAGGCACGCGGATGGCGTACCTGGCGACTGTGCTCGTCGTCCTGGCCACCGGCGTCGTCGCGCTGGCCCCGCTGGTGGCGCGCCGCGACGGGATGCCCGTCCGGGTGGCGCTGCGCGCCCACTCGGTCCTCGTCGTCGAGCGGGTCGTCCTGGCCTCGGCAGCGGTCGGCCTCGGCCTCGGCGTCGCCGTGCAGCTCGCGCTCGCGCTGCCGATGGTGCTGCTGACCTGGCTGGCGCAGCGCGGCATGCGCGTCCGGCACGAACTCGGCCCGCCGGTGGCGGGCCTGACCCTCGCCACCCGCAGTCGACTGCCGCTGGAGGACGCGCCATGACCGCTGTGACCGCCGAGGCCGTCGGGAAGGCCCTCACCGACGGCGCCGAGGCGCTGTTCCGCCGCCGCCGCCCCGACGGCGCCTTCGGCGACGACCCACCCGCCTCGGTGCTCGGCACCGCGGGCGCGGTCGCCGCGCTGCACGCCGCCGACCCGTCCGGCTGCGCCGACCTGGTCGACGCCGGGACCGCCTGGCTGCGCCGCGCACAGCACGACGACGGCGGCTGGGGTGGCGTCGTGGGCGCCGGCACCGCAGTCGTACCCACCGCCGTGGCGGTCGCCGCGCTGGCGCTGAGCGCACCGGCGGACAGCGCCGACGCGATTGCGGCGGGCCGCGCCCGGCTGGCCGCGCTCGGCGGCGTCGACACGATCACCGATCCGGCGATCTCGTTGCTGTGCCGGCAACTGCTCACCATGGCCGGGATGACAGCCGAGGCCGGCCCGCTGCGCCGGCTGCCGCTGGAGATCGTCCTGTTCGACCGGGTACGCCGGCAGCGCCTGTCGTTCCGTACCGCGCCGTTCGTCGGGCTCGCCCTGATGCAGGCAGACATGCTGCCCACCGGCCGGCTGCGCCGGGCCACGCTGCGCCGGGCCCGTCCGGCGGCGGTCCGGCTGCTGCGGTCCATCCACGACCACGAGGGCCGCACCGGCGCGCTCAGCGAGGACCCGTGGCCGGCCGCGCTCGTCCTGCTCGGCCTGGCCCGCAGCGGCGAGGCACCCGACATCGCCCGCGCCGTCGTCGGCTGGCTGCGCCGCGCGGTCCGCCCCGACGGGTCCTGGGACGCGGTCACCAACCTGGACCTCACCCGCACCGGGTACGCGGCGACCGGACTGATCGCGGCCGGCTACGCCGACGACCCCCGGCTGCACGCCACCCGGGAGTTCCTGCACGCCGCCCGCAAGACGGAGGCGTTCGAGGTGCTGGACGTGCCGCCGGGCGGGTGGAGCTACTCCAACGCCCGGGGCTGGCCGGTCACGCTGGAGTCCGCCGAGATCCTCGCCGCGCTCGCCGGACTCCCCGGCGCCGGCGCCGACCCGGTGCTGCGCCAGGGCCTGGCGTGGCTCGCCGGCCGCCAGGACAGCCGCGGCTCGTGGAGCCTGTGGGTCCGCGACACCCGGCTCGCCAACGACGGCCCCTGCCCGGCGATCACCAGCCAGGCGATCCTCGCGCTGCACGACGCCGGGCACCCGGACGACCACCCGGCGATCGCCCGCGCCGCGGCCTGGCTGCTGGCCCGCGCCGCACCCGACGGCACGTTCGAGAACCTCTGGTACCGCGACCACACCTCCGGCACCGCGGTGGTGGTCGCCGCGCTGTCCCGGGTCGGGCACGCCCGGCACGAGGTGGTACGCCGCGCGGCCCGGTGGCTGCGCGGCACCCAGCTGCCCGACGGCTCGTGGGGCCCGGGCGACGGCACCGGCGGCACCGCCGAGGAGACGTCCTGGGCGGTGCAGGGCCTGCTCGCCACCGGCGACCCGGACGCCGCCGGGGCGGTGGACCGGGGCGTCGCCTGGCTGGTGGCCGCCGCCGGACCGGACGGTGCCTGGCCCGCCGCCCGGGTCTGCAACTACATCCGCCACCACATGCGCTACCCGAACGCGGTGATCACCCAGGCACTCGCGCTGCGGACGCTCGGCGAGTACCGCCGGGCCGCCGCCGCGCGATCCGGCGCCGCACCGGGCGCGGTGGCCCGATGACCGCCGACGTGGTGGTGGCCGGTGCCGGCGCCGGCGGGCTGGCCTGCGCCCACGCGCTCGGCGCGCTCGGCCTGCGGGTGCTCGTGCTCGACCGGCAGCGCGCTCCCACGTCGATCGCCAAGGGCGAGATCCTCCAGCCCGAGACGGTCCGCATCCTCGACTCCTGGGGCGCGCTGGACGCCCTGCGGGCCACCGGCGCGCGCCCGGTCGGGCGGCTGGCCATCCGCGACGCGTCCGGCGAGCCGTTGCTCTGCCTGGACTACGCCGGCCTGCCCGGGGCGTACCGGCAGATCCTCTGCGCGGACTACGGCGACCTGCGCGCGGTGCTGGCCGGCCGGCTCCCCGCCACGGTGGAGGTCCGGTGGGGCGTGCGGGTGACAGGCGTCCGGCGTGACAGCGGCGGGCGGATCGACGGCGTCCGGGTCGTCGCGGACGGCACCGAGCGGGACGTCGCGGCGCCGCTGGTGGTCGCGGCCGACGGGATGTCCTCGCCGCTGCGCCGCGCGGCCGGGATCGGCGTGGAACGCCGGGAGTACCCGCACGGCCTGGTCGCCTTTGACGTGAACGGCGCCGAGGTGGCCGACGAGGTGTCCGCCTACCGCACCGCCCGCGGACTCTGCCTGGTCTACCCGCTGCCGGGCGGGCGGTGCCGCCTCTACGCGCAGGTCACACCGGGCGAGTTCCGGGGTCGCGTGGACCTGGAGGCGTGGTGCGGACGGCTGCTCGCCGACGTCCCGGCGATCCGCCCGCTGGGCCAGGCCCTGCGCGCGAGCCTGCACCGGCGCCAACTGCTCGCGGTGTACCGGCTGCGCAGCGCGCGACTGGGCGTACCGGGGCTCGCGCTCGCCGGGGAGGCCGCCCACGCGGTGCACCCGATGGCCGCGCAGGGCGTCAACAGCTCCCTCGGTGACGCCGAGACGCTCGCCGCCTGCCTGGCCGCCGAGGGCGGCACACCGGAACCGGCCGCCGTGGACCGGGCGCTGCGGGCCTTCGAGGCGGCCCGGCGGCCCCGGCTGGACCACGTCGCCACCGTCAGCCACAACGCCTCCCGCATGATCACCGCCGTGTCCGGGCTGCCGAAGCTGCTCGGCGCGCGGATGATGCGCCGCACCGCCGCCAACCCCCGGCTGCTCGGGCTCACCGCCGGCAACCTCTCCGGCACCCACGTGCGGCCGCTGTCCGCCGTCGACCGGCTCTACCAACTGGGGTTGCTGGCCGACCGGCACGCGCACACCCCGTCCCCACCGGTCCCGTCGGAGAGTGAACGATGATGACGCCTGCCACCGCCGTCGGGACGCAACCCCCGGCCGACCTGTCCATGAACGAGACGCCCTACCCGCCGCTGCCGGGGATCCGGCGGGTGGTCGCCGAGGCCGCCGCGACGCTCCAGCGCTATCCGGACCGCACGTCGTCGGCGCTGGTGGCGGCGCTGTCGGCGCGGCTCGGCGTCGGCCCCGAGGCGATCCTCGTCGGCCCCGGCTCGGCCGGACTGTGCCAGCACCTCGTGCAGTCCCTCGGGCCGCGCCCGGACGTCGTCCACCCGGCCCTGTCGTTCGAGGGCTACCCGCTGATCATCGGCAACGCCGGCGCTCGCGCGGTGCCGGTCCCGATGGACGGGTACGACCACGATCTGCCGGCGATGGCCGACGCGGTCACCGACCGGACCCGGTGCGTGCTGCTGTGCAACCCCAACAACCCGACCGGTACGGCGCTGCGCCGCGACGACGTCGAGGCGTTCCTGGACCGCGTCCCGGCCGACGTGCCGGTGATCGTTGACGAGGCGTACCGCGAGTTCGTCACCGACCCGCGCTCACCGGACGGGATGGACCTGTACCGCGCGTATGGCAACGTCTGCGTGCTGCGCACGTTCTCCAAGGCGTACGGCCTCGCCGCGCTGCGCGTCGGGTACGCCGTGGTGCCGCCCCGGCTCACCCGGGCCGCCGCGCTCACCGGAGCGGTGTTCTTCCCCTCCGCGCTCGCCCAGGCGGCCGCGGTGGCGAGCCTGACACCGGAGGTGGGCGCCGAGCTGACCCGGCGGTGCACCGACCTGGTGGCGGCGCGTACCCGCCTGATCGGCGCGCTGCGCGGCCTCGGCCTCACCGTCGCGCCCAGCGAGGCCAACTTCGTGTGGCTGCCGCTGGGGGAGCGGGCCGTGCCGTTCGCCGAGCGGGCCCGGGAGGCGGGCATCCTGGTGATGGCGCTACCGGGCGCCGGAGTCCGGATCACCGTCGGCGCTCCGGAGGCGAACGAGCGGCTGTGCGCGTTCGTCCGCGCCGCGCTCGCCGACTGGCTCTGACCGGCCCGCCGGCGCCAGCGCGGCCACGCTCAGGTAGCCCAGGCCGGGCTCGTAGTCGGCCACCACCACCGGCCGGGACCGCGCCGCGTCGCCGGCGAGACGGTCCAGCAGCGCCCACCAGACCCCGGTGGACGGCTGCCGCTCCGGACCGGTGGTCACCGCGCCGCCGCCGGGACCGGGCCACGCGGCCGCGAGATCGGCGCCGAGCACGACCGCGACATCGGTACGCCCGGCCGTCAGCTCGCGCACCTCGCCCGCCGCGAGCGCCGCGACGTCGCCGGGGCCGACGTCGGCGTGCTGGCGCAGCCCTGTCACCCGCGACCCGCCGGTCCGGGCGCTGTCGCCGGCCGCGGTGCCGTAGAGCATGGCCACGGCCCGGTGGCGCGCCGGTACGGGCACCGCCGCGTCGTACGGCAGGACCGCCTGCTCGACGGTGACCAGCAGGGCGCGGCGGCACCCGTAGTCGCGGGCGATCCGCAGCCCGGTGAACGTCGCCGCCGAACCCTGGTCGCAGAGCGCGAACGACATCGGCGTGCCCGGGCACACGTGACTGAGGTACGCCGCGGTGGCCCGTCCGGGCAGCATGTCGTGCACGGCGAACGCCAGCACCAGCAGGTCCACCGGCTCGTCCGGCGGCACGACCGCCGGGATCAGTTCGGCGGCTATCTCCCCGTACGACTGGCCCAGCGCCGCCGACGGCGCGTCGAACAGCCCGTCCGGCACGCGCAGCCCGTACGGCCGGGTCAGGTCCGTCAGGTAGCCGGCGCTGCGCTCGCGCAGCACGGGATCGGCGAGCAGCGCGGCCGGGCCGGTGACCGTGCGGCGTGCGGCCCGCAGCAGGCGCAGCCCGTCGTCCATGCCGCCCTCCCGTACGCCGGTCAGTGCTCGAACACCATGGCGGCGAACGTCGCGCCGTCCCCGGCGCCGACCGCCGCGACCAGGTAGCGGTCACCCGGCCGGAGCAGGTCGCGTTGCCGGGCGGTGCGGTAGTTGACGAACGCGTCGGCGCAGAACACGTGGCCGGTCTCGGTCACGTTGTCCAGCAGCACCCGGTCCAGCGGCAGCCCGATCAGCCGGCACAGCCGCTTCCAGGTCATCAGGTTCACGTTGTGCGGCAGCACCAGCCGCAACTCGGACAGCGCCGTCCCGGCCCGGTCCAGCGCGCGGCCGATCACCTCGGCCAGCGCCGGCCGGTACGCCCGCTGGAACCGCGCCGGGGACTCGCCGCCGGCCACGTCGAACTCGCCCCGCTGGTGGCATGCGTACGCGAGCAGCCGGTCCCGGCCGCCACCGGCGCTGAGCAGGCAGGCCGACGAGCCCTCGCTGAACACCGACGTCTCCGGGATGAACTGGGCGTCGCGGGTGAACGCCTTCTCCCCGGTGAGCACCAGCGCGAGCGGCGGGCCGTCCGGCGTGTCCGGTTCGGACGCGAGCAGCCGCCCGGCCACGTCGATCGCTGCGAGCGCGCTCGCGCAGGACTGCTGGGTGAGCGTGAACGCGAGCGCGTGGCTCAGCCCGAGCGTGCGGCACACCTCGTGCAGCGGGTTGACCGGATAGGGGGTGACCACCGGGAAGGCCCGCCCGTACACCACGAACCGCACCCGCCGCCGCAGCGCGGGCAGCGCGGTGAGGCCGTCCGCCGCGCGCAGCAGCAGGTCGGTCAGGGACAGCCCGGGGTCGCGGCGGACCTCGGTCAGGCCGTGGAAGCGGCCGAACAGGCGGACCTGCATGTCGGTCAGGCCCAGCGGCGCGGCCAGGCTCTCGACCGGCACCCGGCGCTGCGGCAGGAACACCGAGACGGCGTCGATCGCCGTCATACGCGTACCGTCACGACACGGATCAGATCAGTGACGCCGGTGGATGTCAACGCGCGTGCGATCATATCGACGTGGCCCGCTTCCTGTTCGTCGTGCTGCCGGTGGAGTCCCATCTGCACGCCCCGGTCGCCATCGCCCAGCAACTGGAGGCGGCCGGGCACGAGGTGGCCTGGGTCGGGCCGCGCAGCGACCTGCGCCCGCTGGTCGGTCCGGACGCCGTGCTGTTCCCGACCGGCAAGCGCTACTACCGGCCCGACGGCGCGTCCGGGGCGGCCTCGGTGCGCAGCCTCTGGGAGGGGCACGTGCTGCCCGCCAACCGGTTCATCCGCGACGCCGCCGACGCGGCGGTCGAGCGGTACGAGCCGGACGTGGTGGTGGCCGACCAGTACGCGCTGGCCGGCGCGCTCGCCGCGCACCGCCGCGGGCTGCCGTGGGCGACGTTCTGCGTCGGCATGCTGGAGCTGACGCCGCCCACCGGGGAGATGCCCGAGTTCACCGGCTGGGTACGCGCCCAGGTCCAGCGGGTGTGGGCGATGACCGACGTACCCGTGGACGAGACGATCGACCTGCGCTTCTCGCCGTACCTCGTGATCGGGCTGACCACGACGGCGCTGACCGGTCCGGCGCCGCTGCCGCCGGGCTGTGTGCTCACCGGGCCGGCACTGGGACGGCGGCCGAACGCGCCCGCGTTCGCCTGGGAGGCGTGGGATCCCGGCCGCCGGCACGTGCTGGTCACCGTCGGCACGATGGCCGAGCATCTCGCCGCCGACTTCTTCCGGCGGATGACGGCGGCGACCGCGCCGCTCGCCGGCCGGGTCCAGGTGATCCTCACGGCCGGGCCCGGCCTGGTGCCCGACCCGCCGCCGCACGTGCTGGTCGCGCCGCGGGTGCCGGTGCTGGAGCTGATGCCGCGACTGGACGCGCTGGTGTCCCACGGCGGGCTGGGCACCGTCTCCGAGGCGCTGGCCCACGGCGTGCCGGTGGTGGTCGCGCCGATCCGGCACGACCACCCGGCGGTGGCGAGCCAGGTGTGCCGGGCCGGAGCCGGTCTGGCGGTCTCCTTCGGCTCGGCGACCCCGGCGGAGCTGACCGCCGCGCTGAGCGCGGTGCTCGACGAGCCGGCGTACCGGGCCGGGGCGCGCCGGGTCGGTGAGTCGTTCGCGGCGGCCGGCGGCGCCCGCGCGGCGGCGGCGCACCTCGCCGCGTTGGCACGGACGGCTCCTGACGCCTGACGCATCGACCGTTGTCCAACGGTCGGCGCGGAACTAGCCTGACCTGACGCACCCGCGCCGGCGTCGTGCCGCACGAGGAGGCTCGATGATCGAGGCCACCGGCCTACGCAAGTCCTTCCGGGTCGGACGCGGGCGCGGCGCCACCACTGTCGACGCGGTACGCGGCGTCGACTTCGCGGTCCGGCGCGGCGAGATCGTCGGGTTCCTCGGCCCGAACGGCGCCGGGAAGTCCACCACGCTGCGGATGCTCGCCACGCTGATCCGGCCCAGCGGGGGAGCGGCCACCATCGCCGGTGTCGACCTGCTGCGCGCGCCCGCGCAGGTCCGGCGGCGGATCGGCTTCGTGGCACAGGCCAGCGGCACCTACGACGACTCCACCGCCCGCCGGGATCTGGTGCTCCAGGCCCGCATGCACGGGCTGTCCAAGTCGGTGGCGCACGACCTGGCCGTCGGCGCGATCCGCGCGTTCCAGCTCGGCGACTTCGCCGACCGCAAGATCAAGACGTACTCGGGCGGGCAGCGCCGCCGCCTCGACGTCGCGCTCGGCGTCATCCACTCGCCGCAGGTCATGTTCCTGGACGAGCCCACCGCCGGGCTCGACCCGCCCAGCCGGGTCCGGATGTGGCAGGAGGTACGGCGGCTGCGCGAGGAGGGCATGACCATCTTCCTCACCACGCACTACCTGGACGAGGCCGACAGCCTCTGCGACCGGGTCTCGATCATCGACGCCGGGCGGATCGTGGCCGAGGGCACCCCGTCGGCGCTCAAACGCGAGATCTCCGGCGACGTGGTCGCCATCGACTTCGCCACCGCCGACGTCGCGGACGAGGCCGGCGGTGACCTGCCGGCCGCGACGAAGCTGCTGGCCGAGGCGCCGTACGTGCACGCGGCCGAGCCGGTCGACGGCACGTTGCGGCTCTACGTGGACAGCGCCGCCACCGCGATCCCGCAGATCATGCGGGCGCTCTACGACAGGGGCATCGAGCCCGGCGCGATCGAGGCCCGCCGGCCCAGCCTCGACGACGTGTTCCTGGCCAAGACCGGCCGGTCGCTCGCCGAGTGACCGGCCGCCGAGAGGAGTACGGCGTGAAACTCGTCCGCGACACCTGGCTGATCTTCCAGCAGGAGGCCGGCCTGATGGTGCGCAACCCGGTGATGGTCGCGTTCAGCCTGGCTCAGCCGATCACCTACCTGATCCTGTTCGCGCCGTTCCTCAAGGTGGTGATGGTCGACCGGGGCGCCTCGTCGTACGCCGACGCGTACCGCATCTACGTGCCCGGCCTGTTCGTGGCGATGGGCCTGTTCGGCGGCCTGTTCGCCGGGTACGGGCTGCTCAGCGCGCTGCGCGCGGGCATCATCGACAGGTGCCGGGTGACGCCGGTGAGCCGGACCGGCCTGCTGCTGGGCCGGGCGCTGATGCACGTGTGCCTCAACGTGGTGCAGGCGGTGGTGGTCACGCTGGTGGCGCTGCCGTTCGGCCTGCGGGTGCACCTGGCGAACCTGCTGGTGTCGTACGCGCTGCTGTCGGTGATGGTGCTGCTCAGCACCTCGATCTCGTACGACATCGCGCTGCTGGTGCGCAACGAGAACAGCCTCGGCGTGCTGGTGAACACCGTCGGCCAGCCGGTGTCGCTGCTCGCCGGCGTGCTCATTCCGCTCGTGCTGGCGCCGATGTGGATCCAGCGGGTCGCGGTGTGGAACCCGTTCGCCTGGGCCACCGACGGCATGCGTGCGCTGTTCGCCGGCCAGATCACCCAGACCGTGGTGTGGCAGGGCGCGCTCATCATGTCCGGGCTGGCCGCCGCCAGTCTGTTCTGGTCGTCGCACCTGTTCAACCGCGAGGTCTCCTGACCGTCCGTGCATCGACCATTGTCTCAGCGTGGCGGGCGCTCTAGCCTGATCGTGTCCCCGCTCGGCGGCCGGTGTACGGGGCGCGGCCGCGACGCGTGTCAGCTGAGGAGGCCACTCGTTGGGTGCCGACAACTTCCGGGCGACGCTGGCGGCCGACATGGAGCTGGGCGCGGGTAACGTGCTGCTCCGGCTGGCCGAGCACGGCGCCGACATGGACATGCCCCGCGTGACGTTCGACGCCGACGTCGACGGCATCCCCGCCTGGACGCCGCTGTCGCTCGCCACCCTGACCGAGAGGGTCGCGGCGCGGGCGGCGTGGTTCCGGGAGCGCGGCGTCCACCGGGCCGACCCGATCGCGGTGTACGTGACCTCCGCACCAGACGTGTTCCTCAACTTCCTGGCGCTGACCTGGCTCGGCGCGATCCCGGCGCTGATGAACGGCAACATGCCGGTCCCGCTGGCCGCCGAGTTCGTCAGGCGGCTGCGCGGGGCCGGGGTGGTGGTCGACGCCGACCACGCCGCCCTGGCCGAGCACGACCTCGGCGCGCCGATCCTCGGCGACGCGGCGCAGACCGGCACCGGCGACCCGGCTCAGGCGCCGCCGCACCACCGGCACCACCCCGAGGAACCGGTGGTCATCACCCACTCCTCGGGCACCACCCGGGTGCCCGCCGCGATCGTCCACTCGCACCACGGCCTGTTCGCCGCGATCCGCGCGGTCCGGCTCACCGAGTCCCGGCCGTACGGCGAGGTTCGTGAGATGTCCGCGCTGCCGGCCGCGCACGCCGCCGGCATCATCACGCTCAACCAGGCACTCTGCAACGGCTACCAGCTGCTCTGCCTGTCCGCGCAGGGCGGCCCGTTCGCGCGCAGCGCGGAGACGATCCTTTCCGCGATCGAACGGTGGCGCCCCACCGGCGTGTTCGGCTTCGCGGTGACCTGGTCCGAGCTGGCCCGGGTCGACCTCACCACCCGCGACCTCAGCTCGGTGCGCAACTGGTTCAACACCGGTGACTGCGCGCACGAGGCGCACGTACGCCGGCTCGTCGCCGTCGGCAGCCACCCCGCGTACACCCGCGACGGCATGGTCGACGTCCCCGGCTCCAAGTTCGTCGACATGCTCGGCTCCACCGAGATGGGGCACGGCGCGTTCCGGATCACCCACCGGCTCGGCAGCGACCGCTACGACCGCTGCGTCGGCAGGCCGTACCCGTTCGCCGAGATCGCGCTGCTCGACGTGGACACCGGCGAGGAGGTCCCGCCGGGGCAGGTGGGGCACGTCGGCCTCAAGTCGCCGACCCTGGCGCTCGGCTACTGGAACGACTCGGTCACCACGTACCGCACCCGGCTGGGCGGCTACTACCTGACCGGCGACCTGATGTACCGCGACGCGGCCGGCGACTACCACCACGTCGACCGGGCCAGCGACGCGGTCGACCTCGGCGGTGGCACCTGGCTGTACACCGCGCTGTCCGAGGAGCGCATCCTCCGGCACTGCCCGGACGTCCGCGACTGCACCGTCCTCGCGGCGACGGGGGAGGACGGCACTGCCGTCACCGACGTGCTGCTCCTGCTCGCCGCCGACGCCGATCCGGCGCACGACCGTACCGACCGGGTCCGGGCCGCGCTGGGGCCGTCGGTGGCCGCGACGCTGCGCCGGGTGGTGACGGTCCCCGACGACGACGTGGTCACCGGGCCGACCGGAAAGGTCCGCAAGTTCCTCATGCGACAGCGGCTGCTCGCCGACGCCGGGGCGACCGGAGCCGGCTGACCGGCGGGGGATCGACGGCTGGCGCGGCCGTGCCAGAATCCAGCCGTGTCCTACCTCCCCTCGCAGCCGTACCCGCCGATGCCCGGCGGCGTCAGCCCGCTGATCGCCTACCCGCACCCGATCACCCCGCCGCCCGGCTGCGGGGTGCTCGTCGTCTCGGTGAACCGCGGGCCGTACCTGATCCCGGTGCCGGTGACCAGCCGCTTCAAGATCAACCGCCAGGTGGTCGCCATCCCCGGCGAGGGGACCTGGCACGTCGCGGTGCCGGCCGGCGCGCACGACGTCCGGTACACCGACTTCATGGGCGTCCCGCTCGTCACCACGACGCTCGCGGTGCAGCCGGGGGCCGCGCACCACCTCGCGTTCCGCTTCGGCGGGTGGCGCAACCGGGTGTACGACGGCTACGGCACCGACGTCACCCGGTTCGGCCTGTGGTCCAACTACAGCGTCATGCTGGTCCTGCTGCCGGTGGTCGGTCTGGCCTGCTGCGGGGCGTTCGGGCTGGTCATCGGCTCGACCCCCTGACCCGGCTCGGCCGGCGGGCCTGGTCGCTCCGCTAGCGCAGCGACCAGGTCTGCTTCACGTTGAACACGCAGGTCCAGGCGTTCAGCGGTGCGCCCGCGGCGTGCCCGTCGACGTCCAGGCAGCGGTCGGTCGCCCGGTTGAACAGCGACCGCCGGCCCTGGCTCTCGATCCACTCCCACTTCTGCGCCGGGTTGCCGCTGCACCACGCCGTCTGCACCGGCACGCCATCGCGCTTCTCGCCCCACGCCACGTCCAGGCAGAGGCCGCCCTCGACCCGGACGCTGCCGTCGGACGCGAACGTCCACCACTGGGAACGCTCCTCCCGGCAGGCCCGCAGCACGACGCGTACGCCGTCCCCGCTGCCGCCGCCGGCACACAGGCCGGTCTCCTTGCCGACGAGTTGCTTCGCGCCGGCCGGGCGGACCGGCGCGGCCGGCTTCGCCGGCTCCTTCGACGTGCCCGCTTCCGGCGCCGACGTGGACGGGCGCGCGGCCGACGAGGCCGGCGGCTTCGGCGTCCGCGTGCCGGGCGACGGCGTGCCGGAAGTCGCCGGGGCGCCCCGCAGCCGGCCGTCGAGGGCGTAGAAGTCGGTGAACTCCCGGACCGTGCGCAGGAACGCCTGCGTCCCGGTGTCGAAGTTCCCGCCGGTGTGGCGCACGGCGTCGGTCCCGTCGCGGTACGCCGCCAGCGCCAGCAGGTCCGGGTCGCCGTCGAGCGCGGCCAGTTCCCGCCGCAGCGCGCAGAGCGTGGCGCCGGCCGCCGGCACCGCTGCCTGCGGATCCCACGGCGAGGCGCCGGACGGGCCGTACGCACGCCACAGCTCGGGCCGGAACTGGGCGATGCCCTTGCGGCCACCGTCGCCGAGCAGGTTCGGGTCGAAACCGGAGGAGGCCATCAGCTGCGCGGCGACGGCGGCCGGCGGCACCTGCGGGCACACCGAGCCGGCCCGGACCACGAGGCGGACGTACGCGGCGGGGACCGCCTTGGGCTGCCGGCGCTCGCCCTCGCCGCCGGCCGGGCCGGGCTCGGCGAAGCCGTCCTGCCGCCCGTAGTAGGCGGCGTACCGGCCGGCCTCGTCGACGTACGGGACCGCCGCCGAGGGCACCCCCTCGGCGGCGCGTACCTCCTCGAACCCGGTGTGGAACGCGGCGAGCGACAACCGCCACGGGTCGCCCGGGACGGCAGCCGCGCGCACCTGCCCGGCCAGGTCGCACATGTGGTGGGCGAGCGCGAGGATGTTGGCGGCACCGTCGGTGCGCTGCGCGTCCGGCCACGGCGCCCAGGTCCGCCACCGCTCGTCGTCCAGCCCGGCCAGGCCCTGGCCGCCGGACGCGGTCCGCTCGGCCCGCGTGTCCAGACCCGACTCGGCCATCAACTGCCCGGCCAGCCGCGCCGGGGTCAGCGCGGGGCAGGAGCGGGCAGCGGTCCGGATGGCGGCCAGGTGCTCGGCGGAGACGGCCCGGCCGACCGGCTCGTCGTCGCGCGCGGTGGCGACGCTCCCGCTGAGGGCGGCGACCGCCAGGCTCAGCGCCGCCAGTCCGGCGGCGCCGGCGGCGACGACGCCGCGCGGGATCCGGCGCGGCCGCGGGCGCGCGCCGGGGGCATCGGGTGTCACAGGGCGGTCCCTCCGGTGATGACGGACGCCCTGCCGGTGCGCGGCGTCCTCGGTTCACCCGGCCGGAATCGGGTCCGATCCGGTCCGGCCGTCATTGAACCGAGCGTCCGGCGAGCCGTCAAATGTGGACGGTGGCGCCCGGCCCGGTCCGCTCGCGTGGGCCGAGCGGCGAGGGCGGTGCTGATCCGGAACGGGACCGAAAACTTTCGGGATGCTGTCTCTTCCGGTGGCCATCGATCGCCTTTCTCCGGTCCGTCGACGCTGATCGGAGACCCTTTCCGGCGGCCGTAACGCCCGCTCAGAACCCCGGCCCGGGTTACCACAACATTTCCGGAACTTGTTGACAGGATGAACCGGGGCTCCAATACTGTGGCCATCGGCGTATCTCGATTGACGTCGATGTCCGACCACCACCGTGGCGCGGCTGCCGCCCCGGTCCCGCCGTCCGCGGGCGGGCGAGCACCCGCGGCTCGCGCCACCGGAAGCTGGCCGCCCGCCAGCCGTCACAGGGAGGAAACCCGTCCATGAAAGACGCCCCCGTCCGTACGGGCATCCGCAGGCGCGGACGCCTCAGGATGGCCCTCGGCGGCGCCTGTGCCGTGGCGCTGATCGCCGCTGGGGCGACGGCCGTCGCGTCAGGTCCGGCCTACGCCGACACCACCGTCACGTCGAACTCCACCGGCACCAACAACGGCTACTTCTATTCCTTCTGGAAGGACAGTGGCAACGTCTCCATGACCATGGGTAACGGTGGTCAGTACAGCACCCAGTGGAGCAACATCAACAACTTCGTCGCCGGCAAGGGCTGGAACCCGGGCGGCCGCCGCACGGTCAGCTACTCCGGCAGCTTCAACCCGTCCGGCAACGCGTACCTGACGCTCTACGGCTGGACGCGCAACCCGCTCGTCGAGTACTACATCGTGGACAGCTGGGGCAGCTGGCGCCCGCCGGGCAGCGGCTACATGGGTTCGGTGTCCTCCGACGGCGGCACGTACGACATCTACCGCACGCAGCGGGTCAACGCCCCCTCGATCGAGGGCACCCGGACGTTCTACCAGTACTGGAGCGTCCGCCAGTCGAAGCGCGTGGGCGGCACCATCACCTCCGGCAACCACTTCGACGCCTGGTCGCGCTACGGCATGAACCTCGGTTCACACGACTACCAGATCCTGGCCACCGAGGGCTATCAGAGCAGCGGAAACTCCAACATCACGATCGGCGGGACCGGCGGTGGCAACCCGACCACCCCGCCGCCGAACAACGGTGGCTGCACGGTCAGCGTCAGCCGCGCCGAGGAGTGGGGCGACCGGTTCAACGTGACCTTCTCGGTCAGCGGCACCAGCAACTGGGTGGTCAGCATCCAGACCCAGGGCGGGCAGAGCCTGCAGAACAGCTGGAACGCGTCGATCAGCGGCACCAGCGGCACGCTCACCGCGCGGCCGAACGGCAACGGCAACAACTTCGGCATCACGCTCTACAAGAACGGCAACAGCAACACCCCGACGGCGACCTGTTCCGCCGCCTGAGCCCTTTTCCGGGGAGGGGGTGCCGCGCCTGGCGCGGCACCCCCGTTTCGTGTGCCCGGAGGGCGATGATGTGACGGCCGACACACCTGGGCAAAAACTTGATTGATTCCAAAAGACCGGACTAAGGTCGTCGCATGACGGCCGACTTCGAGACGCAGCTCCGGGCGGTCTCGTTGCGGGTGACCCGGCCCCGCGTGGCGGTGCTGTCCGCGCTGCGCGACCACCCGCACGTCGACACCGACACGGTGATCGCCCTGGTCCGCGCCGAGCAGCCCACCGTGTCCCACCAGGCGGTCTACGACGTGCTCCGGGCACTCACCGACGCCGGGCTGATCCGGCGCATCCAGCCGGCCGGCGCCACGGCCCGCTACGAGTCACGGGTGGGAGACAACCACCACCACGTCGTGTGCCGTTCCTGCGGCGCCATCGCCGACGTCGAGTGCGCCGTCGGCCGCGCCCCCTGTCTCACCGCCTCGGACGACCACGGCTTCGTGGTGGACGAGGCGGAGGTCGTCTACTGGGGCACCTGCCCCGGCTGCGCGGCCGGCACCACCGCCCAGTGATCCGCCAGTTCGGAAGGAAGCAGATGAGCGACACCCAGGACAACCGGCCCGTCAGCCCGCAGGGCGTGGACGCCAAGGAGGCGGCCGGCTGCCCGGTCGCGCACGACTCGGTGACCGCGCACGGCAGCGAGAGCGAGAACCCGGCGATCGACTCGCCGACCCCGAAGACCGGCGGTCGTCCGCGCAGCAACCGCGACTGGTGGCCCAACCAGCTCGACCTGTCGGTGCTGCACGCCCACTCGTCCAAGGGCAACCCGCTGGGCCCGGAGTTCAGCTACGCCAAGGAGTTCGCGAAGCTCGACGTCGAGGCGCTCAAGCGGGACATCACCGAGGTGCTCACCACCTCGCAGGACTGGTGGCCGGCCGACTTCGGCCACTACGGCGGCCTGATGATCCGGATGAGCTGGCACGCCGCGGGCACCTACCGCATCGAGGACGGCCGCGGTGGCGCCGGCGACGGCGGGCAGCGGTTCGCCCCGCTGAACAGCTGGCCGGACAACGCCAACCTGGACAAGGCCCGCCGGCTGCTCTGGCCGGTCAAGCAGAAGTACGGCCAGAAGATCTCCTGGGCCGACCTGCTGGTGCTCGCCGGCAACGTGGCGCTGGAGTCGATGGGCTTCAAGACCTTCGGCTTCGGTTTCGGCCGGGAGGACGTCTGGGAGCCGGAGGAGATCTTCTGGGGCCCCGAGGACACCTGGCTGGGCGACGAGCGCTACGCCTCCGAGAAGGAGATGGTGGCCGGCGTCGGCGCTACCGAGATGGGTCTGATCTACGTCAACCCGGAGGGCCCGCGCGGCAACGCCGACCCGCTCGCGGCGGCGCACTTCATCCGTGAGACGTTCCGCCGGATGGCGATGAACGACGAGGAGACCGTCGCGCTGATCGCCGGCGGCCACACGTTCGGCAAGACCCACGGCGCGGGCCCCGCCGACGCGCACGTCGGCCCCGAGCCGGAGGCCGCGCCGCTGGAGGCGCAGGGCCTGGGCTGGCTGAGCACCTACGGCGAGGGCAAGGGCGGAGACACGATCACCAGCGGCCTCGAGGTCACCTGGACCGACAAGCCGACCCAGTGGAGCAACCGGTTCTTCGAGATCCTCTTCGGCTACGAGTGGGAGCTGACCACCAGCCCCGGCGGCGCCAAGCAGTGGGTCGCCAAGGACGCCGAGGCGATCATCCCGGACGCCCACGACCCGTCGAAGAAGCACAAGCCGACCATGCTGACGACCGACCTGTCGCTGCGCGTGGACCCGGCGTACGAGAAGATCTCCCGCCGCTTCCTGGAGAACCCGGACGAGTTCGCGCTGGCGTTCGCCAAGGCCTGGTACAAGCTGCTGCACCGGGACATGGGCCCGGTCAGCCGCTTCCTCGGCCCGTGGGTGCCCGAGGCCCAGCTCTGGCAGGATCCGGTGCCGGCCGCCGCGCACGAGTTGGTGAACGACGCCGACGTCGCCGCGCTCAAGGCGAAGGTGCTGGAGTCCGGCCTCACCACCGCCCAGCTGGTCTCCACCGCCTGGGCCTCGGCCGCGAGCTACCGCTCCACCGACAAGCGCGGTGGCGCCAACGGCGCGCGGATCCGGCTGGAGCCGCAGCGCAACTGGGAGGTCAACCAGCCCGAGCAGCTCGCCACCGTGCTTTCCACCCTGGAGGGCATCCAGCAGGAGTTCAACGCCGCCGGTGGCGCCCAGATCTCGCTCGCCGACCTGATCGTGCTGGCCGGCTCGGCCGCTGTCGAGCAGGCGGCGCGTGACGCCGGCGTCGAGGTCACGGTGCCGTTCCACCCGGGTCGTACCGACGCCACCCAGGAGCAGACCGACGTCGAGTCGTTCCGGGTGATGGAGCCGCGTGCCGACGGGTTCCGCAACTACCTGCGGCCGGGCGAGAAGACCCAGCCGGAGGTGCTGCTCGTCGACCGCGCGTACATGCTGAACCTGACCGCGCCGGAGATGACCGTCCTGGTCGGCGGCCTGCGCGCGCTCGGCAACAACGTCGGCGGTGCCGCGCACGGCGTGCTCACCGACCGGCCCGGCGTGCTCACCAACGACTTCTTCGTCAACCTGCTCTCCCCGGGCACCCGGTGGAAGGCGGCGGAGTCCGAGGAGCACGTCTACGAGATCCGGGACCTGGCGACCGACCAGGTGAAGTGGACCGCCACCGCGGTCGACCTCATCTTCGGCTCCAACTCGCAGCTGCGGGCGCTCGCCGAGGTCTACGCCAGCGACGACGCGCGGGAGAAGTTCGTCCGCGACTTCGTCGCCGCCTGGACGAAGGTCATGGAGCTGGACCGCTTCGACCTGGCCTGATCCGCCACATCTGAGCGAGCCCCGGCCCGTCGCGCCGCGACGGGCCGGGGCTCGTCCGTGTCCGGCGGGTGTCGGGGGATCAGCGGCACGCACCCGCCCGCCCGCAAACGTTGGAAAATCTGCTCGGAACTTGCGGTCGTCCCGCGTAGCGGTTCGCTCCGTCCCGAGCATCGGGATCTCGGTCGAGCGCCGACCCGCTCGGTCCAGCCTGGATCGCCGCTGGTGGTCACGAATCTGAGCCCACTCGTGTTGCCTGCTGGTTTCGAAAACTTTGCCGCAAGCTATTGCAAAGACTTTCATGGATGGCGCATGGTGTTCGCTACCCGGGACGGCCGCCCCACCCCCGCTCACCCTTTCGAACCCACGGAAGAGGTCCCCCAGCCATGCACTCCGCCAGGCCACACCCCCGTGGCCGCGCCGGTCGCCTGCTGCTCGCCGCCGCGCTCGTCGCGGCCGGCGGCACGGTCGCCGTCGCCGCCGCCACCACCGTCCCCACCCCCGCCCGCGCCGCCGTCGTCCTCAACGACAGCGAGGTGACCGCCAACCTCTGGGAATGGAACTGGACCTCGGTCGCCGCCGCCTGCACCGACCACCTCGGACCGGCCGGATACGGCGCGGTGCAGGTGGCGCCGCCGCAGGAGTCGGTGAAGCTGCCCGCCAGCGCCGACGGCGCGTACCCCTGGTACGAGGTGTACCAGCCGGTGTCGTACAAGCTGGACAGCCGGTTCGGCAACCGCCAGCAGTTCGCGGCGATGGTCACCGCGTGCCACAACGCCGGTGTGCGCGTCTACGTCGACGCGGTGGTCAACCACATGGCCGGCACCAACAACCCGGCCGGTACGCGCGGCTACGCCGGCACCGAGTTCTCCGGCTACAACTACCCGGCCGTGCCGTACGGCGACGGTGACTTCCACCGCCCCGGCGACAACTGCCCGACCGGCGGTACGATCAGCGACTGGAACAACGAGGCCCAGGTGACCAGCTGCGAGCTGCTGTCGCTGTCCGACCTCTACACCGAGAAGGAAGCGGTCCGCAACAAGATCGCCGGCTACCTGAACGACCTGATCGGGCTCGGCGTCGACGGCTTCCGGGTCGACGCGGTCAAGCACATCCGCAAGGACGACTTCGCGGCGATCCTCGGCAAGCTGAACAACACCGTCGTCGAGGGCCGCCGCCCGTACGTCGCGCAGGAGATCTTCGACGGGGCGAGCAACCCGGCGTTGCAGGCCCGCGCGTACATCGGCAACGGCGACGTGCTCGACTTCGCGTACGCCAAGGGCATCCGCTCGGCGTTCCAGGGTTCGATCTCGGCGCTGGCGAACGTGCCGAACTGGAACCTCGACGCGCCCGGCGCCAACGTCTTCTCCATGGTCACCAACCACGACCTGGAGCGCGACGGCGTGGTGCTGTCGTACAAGAACGGCACCGACTACGTGCTGGCGAACTACTTCGCGCTGGCCTACCCGCACGGCAAGCCGTCGGTCTACGACAGCTTCACCTGGTCCAACCGCAACCAGTCCCCACCGCACGACGGCACCGGCCGGGTCACCGACACCGTCTGCGGCGCCGCCTGGAACTGCCTGAGCCGCACCACCGGCGTCAAGGGCATGGTCGGCTGGGCCAACGCGGCCCGCCCGGTGAAGACCGTCTCGGACTTCACCACGGTGAACAGCAACGTGATCGGCTTCCACCGGGGCGACCGGGCGTGGATCGGCATCAACGACTCCGGCTCGGCCACCACCGCCACCTTCGTCACCGGGCTCGCCGACGGCCGGTACTGCGACGTCATCTCCGGCGTCGCCACCGGCAGCGGCTGCACCGGCTCCACGGTGACCGTGTCCGGCGGCCGGGCCACAGTGACCCTCCCGGCCAACGACGCGGTCGCGATCCACGTGAACGCCCGGCCGGGCGCGAGCCCGTCCCCGTCGGCCTCCCCGACCGCGTCCCCGTCGGCCTCCCCGACCGCGTCGCCCACCGTCAGCCCGGGTGACCGGATCGCCACCACGTTCACCGTCGCCGCGAACCTGGCCGCCGGGCAGGACGTATACGTCGTCGGCAGCATCCCCGAGCTGGGCTCGTGGACGCCCGCGAACGGCGTCAAGCTCGCCGCGCAGGGCGGCGGCGCCTACCGCGCCACCGTCAGCCTGCCCCGGTCCACCGCGGTGGAGTACAAGTTCGTCAAGCTGACCGCCGCCGGCGCCGTCACCTGGGAGTCCGGCGCGAACCGGACGTTCACCACCCCGGCCGGCGGCACGTACGCGGTGACCGAGACGTTCCGCGGCGACACCGTCAGCACGACCGTGGCCACCACGTTCTCCGCCACCGCGACCACCGTCTACGGGCAGAACGTGTTCGTGGTCGGCAACATCCCGGCGCTCGGCGGCTGGAACCCGGCCGCCGCCGTCGCGCTCTCGCCGGCCGCCTACCCGGTCTGGCGGGCCACCGTCGACCTGCCCGCGAACACCGCTGTCGAGTACAAGTACGTCAAGAAGAACCCGGACGGCACGGTGATCTGGGAGTCCGGCGCTAACCGGACGCTCACCACGCCGGCCGGTGGCACCCGGGCCGTCAGCGACACCTGGCGCTGACGATCGTGCGGCCCGTCCCCCTCACCCCTGGGGACGGGCCGCATCCGCGCCGGTCAGACGGCCGAGAACGACCAGACCTGGGCCGGGTTGCCGAACCCGGTGCAGCGGTAGATCTGGACGGCCGCGCCGTCGGCGTCCGATCCACTCCGCACGTCCATGCACCGGCCACCGATCTGCGACTTGATCTGGTGCACCCCGGCGAACGAGTTCGGGTCGACCGTCCACTTCATGCTCGACGTGCCGGTGCAGGCCCACTGCTGCAACGGGGTGCCGTCGGCGTTCACCCCGTTGCGGACGTCCAGGCACATGCCGCTGAACTGGTTGACGAACGTGTAGGTGTCCCGGCCCACCGGCGACCAGCGCTGCACGGCCTGGCCGTCGCAGGTGCGCTGCACGACCCGGCCGCCGAGCGACGACGGGGCGCCGGCCCGGTCCACCTCCAGGCACTTGCCGCTGCCGTAGTTGACGATGGCGTAGTGGCCGGTCGCGGCCTGCGCCGGCGGGCCGGACGCCACCCCGAACCCGGTGGCGAGCAGTCCCGCCGCCAGCACCCCGGCCGCTCTCTTCCCGATCATGGTGTCTCCCCTCGGAGTCGTGTCGCCGTCCCGGTTCCGCCGGTGGTCACCGGCCGGACGACTGGAGACGACGCTAGGGATCCGTGACGGCCCCCGGATCCGGGTTCCTCCTAGTCGACGAGGCCGCGCGGGCCCCCTGTCGGGTTCGCGTCGCGCCCGTCCGCCCGGACCGTGCCGGCGGCTAGCGTGCGGTCATGGGCAGCGGTCCGGCGCCGGCCGGTGCCGTCGGCACGGCCACGGACACCGGTGAGCACGCCCTGCTCGGGCGCGCCGACGAGTGCTCGCGGCTCGGTGCGCTGCTGGCCGACGCGGTCGACGGTCACGGCGGCGCCGTGGTGCTGCGCGGCGCGGCGGGGGTGGGCAAGACGGCGCTGCTGGAGCACTGTGCCGCCCGGTCCACCGGAATGCGGGTGCTGCGCGCCACCGGCGCCCCGTTCGAGGCGGAGCTGCCGTTCTCCGCGCTGCACCAACTGGCGCGCCCGCTGCTGCACCGCCTCGGCGATCTGCCCGCTCAGCAGGCCGACGCGCTGCGTACCGTCTTCGCCATCGGCGGCGGTTCCGGTCCGGTCAACCGGCTCGCCGCGTACGTGGCGACGCTGAGCCTGCTCACGACGGCGGCCGAGGACACGCCGGTGCTCTGCCTGGTCGACGACGCGCACTGGATCGACCCGGCCTCGGCGGAGGCGTTGCTGTTCACCGCCCGGCGGCTGCTCGCGGACCGGGTCGCCGTCGTCTTCGCGGCCCGCGACGCCCCCGCGTTCCCCGCGCCCGGCCTGCCGGAGCTGCCGCTGACCGGTCTGGCGCGGGACGACGCGATCCGGCTCGCCATGCGCGCCGGGCTGGACCGCCGGGTCGCCGCCGACCTGGCGGCGGCCACCGCCGGCAACCCGCTCGCGCTGACCGAACTGCCGGCGACGCTGTCCGAGGAGCACCGCAACGGGTGGCTGCCGCTGCGGGAGCCTCTCGTGCTCGTCGACCGCATCGAGATGACCGTCCTGGCGCACGCCCGCGGGCTGCCCGACGACACCTGGCGTGCTCTCGTCGCCTGCGCGGTCACCGAGGCCACCACCCCGGCGCTGCTGGAGCGGATCCTGGCGGCGGACGGGCTGCGCCTGGGCGTGCTGGACCCGGCGGTCGACGCCGGGCTGATCCGGGTGACCGACCGCGAGGTGACGTTCCGCCACCCGCTGACCCGCGCCGCTGTGCACTCGGTCGCCGGCCCCGGCCGGCGGCGGGCCGCCCACCTGGCGGTGGCTGCCGCGCTCACCGGCGACGACACCGCCGACCGCCGGGCCTGGCATCTCGCGGCCGCCACCACGGTGCCCGACGAAGGCGTCGCCGCGTTGCTGGCCGGCTCCGCCGAGCGGGCGCAACGGCGGGGCGGCGTGGTGGCCGAGGCCCGCGCGTACGAGCGCTCCGCCCGTCTCACCCCCGACCCGGACGTACGCGCGTCCCGGCTCGCCGCCGCGTCCCGCGCCTGGGCCAACGCCGGCGCGAGCCGGCACGCGATCACGCTGGGGGAGGAGGCGATCGGGCTGACCCGGCGCGCCGACCTGCGCTGCCGGGTCAAGCCGTTGCTCGCCCACCTGGCGCAGCAGCACGGTGACACGGCGGCCGCCGAGGCGTACCTGGCCGACGCGCAGGCGTACGCGCAAGCGGATCCGCTCGGCGCGGCCCGGCTGATGAGCGCCCGCGTCAACCAGTTCTGGGCACGGCTGGACGTCACCGGCATGGTGCCGCTGTGCGCGCGGGTGGCCGAGCTGTCCGCCGCGGACGCCGGCGCGACCTGGCCGAAGGGGCCGATCCGGCTGGCCGCGGCGCAGGTGCTGGCCGGGCTGCCCGATGGGGTCACGTCGGCCCGTACCCTGGTTGCCGCCTGCGCCGGCCACGCCGACGGATCGGCGGCGGAGCTGGCCGAGGTGTTCTGCTGGATCGGGGACCACGACACCGCGCGGGCGCTGCTGGAACCGGAGATCGACCGGGCCCGCGCCACCGACGACGTGTTCCTGCTGGCGTACGCCCTGCCCCGGCTCGCCGGGCTGGAGTGGCGCACCGGGCGGCTGCACGCGGCGTACCAGGCCGCCGCCGAGGCGGTCCGGATCGCCGAGCAGGTGGCGCTTCCGGTGCTGCGGGCGGAGGCGCTGGGCGCGCTGGCCCTGGTGGAGGCGCTGCTCGGCGACGAGCCGGAGGCGCTCGCGCACGTCGAGGACGCCCGCCGGCTCCTGCCGGGCGAGTTCCGGGAGATCGAGGTCCGGCTCCGTTACGCCGCCGGGGTCGCGGCGGTGGTGGGAGCGCGCTGGCACGACGCCGTGACCGAGCTTGAACGGGTCCGCCGGGCCCAGCGCGACGGCGGCATCGCGGAACCGGGGTGGCTGCCCGTCGCGGCCGAGCTGGCCGAGTCGTACGCGCACCTGTCCGACCCGCAGCGGTCGGCGCGGCGGCTGCGCGACCTGGCCGGTACGGGTGGTGCCGCCGCCCGGGCCGCCGCCGCGCGCGTCGAGGGCCTGCTCGCCGGCGAACCGGACCTGGACGAGGTCTTCGCGGCGGCGCTGGCCCGGTGCGATCCCGCCGTCGTCCCGCTGGAACGGGCCCGGACGCTGCTCAGCTACGGGCAGCGGCTGCGCCGGGCACGGCGCCGCCGGGACGCGCGGGTCCAGTTGCACGCCGCGCTGCGGTTGTTCGAGGCGCTTGGCGCGCAGGGCTGGGCGCGGCGGTGCCGCACCGAGATCGACGCCACCGGCCGGCGGCCGCCCGAACCCGGCGACCGGACCGTCGACCGGCTGACCGGCCAGGAACGCCTGATCGCCCTGCACGTGGCGGAGGGCCTGACGAACCGGGAGATCGCGGCCCGGGTCTTCCTGTCACCGAAGACCGTCGAGTACCACCTCGGCAACGTCTACCGGAAGCTGCGGCTGCGTTCCCGGCCGGAGCTGATCCGCCACCTGTCCGGCCCGCCGGCCGCCGGTTGACGACGCGGCCGGACGGCCGCCGCCACTGCCGCGGCCAGGCACGCCACCGCGGCGAGCACCAGCGGCGGCCGGCCGCCGGCCGCGACCGCCGCCGACCCGAGCGGGATGGCCAGCGTGATCGGGCCGAACATCGCGGTGTTCGCGGTCCCGGCGACCCGCCCGAGCATCGCCTGCGGCGTGTACGTCTGCACGGCGGTGACCGCCGCGACGAGCGTCCACGGCAGACCCACACCGACGACGACCGAGGCGGCCACAGTGCCCGGCCACCAGGGCAGGCAGCGCCCCAGACAGCCGGCGGCGAACAGGACCGCGCCCGCGGCACCGACGGTGATCTCGCCGTGGCGACGGACGAGCCGGCCGACGACGAGCCCGGCGAGCAGTGACCCGCCGCCCTGCGCGCTCGCCAGCACACCGAGGAACGTCGACGGCAGCGCCAGGTCCGTCACCACCACGTCGTACAGCGCCGCGGTGGTGAAGCCGGACATCGCGATGGACACCGCCGCGAGCGCCACGGGTACGCGTACCGCCCGCCGGGCCGGCAGCGCGGCGAGCCCGTCCCGCACCCTCGCCGGGCGTGTGGCCGGGGGAGCGGGGACGGTCCGCGTCAGGCGCAACGCGCCGTACAGGGCGGCCACGAGCACCGGTACGACGGCGGCGAGCACCGCGACGACGTGCCCGCCCCGCCACGCGTACAGGCCCGCCCCGGCCAGCGGCGCCACCAGCTTCACACCCTCCTGCGCGCTCGACCGCCAGCCGTTGACGTCGGCCAGCCGGGCCGGGGGAAGAGCGGCGGGCAGCAGCGCGGTCTCGCCGGCGTCGACGAGCACGTAGCCGATCCCGTAGGCGAGCGAGACGGCGTAGATCAGCCACGCCTCGCCGGGCCCCCGTACCGCCAGCAGGCTCAGCAGCGCGGCGGCGAGCGCGAGGTTGACGCCGATCACCAGCGGACGCCGGGGCACCCGGTCGAGCAGGCCGCCGAGCCACGGGCCGGCCAGCGTCGGGGCGTAGACGCAGAGCCCGGCCAGCGCGGCGAGCCCGGTCGAACCGGTCAGGTCCAGGATCCAGATGCCGCAGACCAGGGCCATGGCGCTGCCGCCGAGGCCGGACAGCAGGGAGACGGTCACGAACAGGACGGCGTTGCGGCGCATGGGTCCCCCGAGAGATTGAGTCTGGTGGACTCACATCCTCCGGAGTTGAGTCGTGCCCGGGCAATGCCTCGGGCGCGCGTCAATGGGACGTTGACAGTGCGGCGGCGATGCGCCGGGCGGCGTCGCGTGCCGGAGCGGGCAGCCGCCGCCCGGCCCCGGCCAGGTCGTCGGCGAGGTGCGCGGCCAGCGTGTGCAGCGGCCCGGCACCGGCGTCCAGGGCGAGCGCGCAGGTGCGGCGCGTCAACGCCGCGCGGGGGAAGCGGCCGTCCCACGCGCGGTCCGCCTCGATCCAGCGGTGCAGGTCGGTGACCGCCGCCCGCAGCACGGGCAGGTCGGGGGCGCCGGCCGGATCGAGCCGGGACAGGCGGGCCCGCCGGGCCGCGACGAGGCGTTGCCGACGCTGCTCGGCGGCCTGCCGGCTGCCCAGGCCCAGCGCCCGCGCGATCTCGGCCCAGGTGGCACCGTCGTGCCGGGCCCGGTCGATCAGGTCCAGCTCGCGGTCGTCCAGCCGGACCCGGGCCGCGGCGATCTCGGACAGGTGGTCCAGGGTCACCTGTCAACGCTACATTGACACCGCCTCGGCGCGTCAGTCCTCCGGGACGCCCGGGCCCACCTCGCCGCGCGCCAGACGCTCGGCGTTGCGGTCGGCTTCGCTCTCCGCGTTCTCCGCCCCGGCGCCCGGATCCCGGGTACGCCGCCCCTCGGCGTCCTGGAACACCTGCCCGCGCTCGAGCGCGCCCTCCTGCTGCCGCTGGAACTGCTCCGGATCCGTCATGACCGTCAGGTGCCCCGGCGGCCACGCGGCAAACCGGTACGTCAGCGCGGCGGTGCCACGTAGAGCGCGGTCCGGCAGCCGGTCTCGCCCGGCTCCAGCCAGATCCGGTCGTACCCGGGGGATTCGATCTTCCCGGCCGGCGTACGGACGAGCAGCAGGCAGTCCCGTTCGGCCGGTACGCCGACGGCGGCGACCAGCGCGCCCTCGTGCACCGTCGTGTCGACGGTGATCCAGTCCTGCGGGAAGGCCGCCCGCACCGCGCCCGCCAGCGTCTCCGGGGTGGCGGTGCGCAGCACGGCGGTGAGCCGCTGCCGCCCGTCCTCGGGCACCCTCGGCACCGGCGCGGCGGTGGGCGGCGAGGGAGCGGGGCCGCTCGGACAGTCGATCTCGTGGTACGTCGTGTAGCGGTAGAGCTCGAACTCGTAGCGGTAGCAGCGCGCGGCCTCACCGGCGCTGTTGCTCGCGCCGCCGATCGACACCGGCGGCTGCTCCGGCACCGTCACCACGAACCGCACGTCGACGGTGGCCCGCTCGTTCCCGGCCGTGCGCCCGGACCAGGCCAGCGCCTCCCGCCGGACTGTCGCCCCGCCGCCGGACGCGGCGTCCGTCGGCTCCTGGACGATCTCGGCCGCTGCGATCGACCCGGCGTCCCGCGCCCGGTTGCGGTGCCCCAGCTCCGTGTTGAGCTGCTTCGCCTCCGCCGCCGCGGTGTCGCGCGCCAGCGCGTCGCCACTCTCCTCCCCGAACCCCCTCCCGCACCCGGCCGATGCGAGGAGGAGCACTGCGAGCGTCGACCGGAGCCACCGGTGACGAGACGGAGGTGTCGGTCCGGTGGCGGCGCGTGTCCGGTTCACCGAGCGGACGTTACCGGCGCGCCGGGCGCCGCGCTGTCCCGTGACGAGGGGGCCGTTGGTCCCGGATCCGACAGGCCCTCGGCCCTGCGATCCGTGCCCGCCCCCGCGGCATGCTGGGATTGCCCGGCGCGGGCGGCGACGACATGGAGGACGATGTGGTGATCAACGGCGGGCCGGCGACAGCGACGACGCCCACCGAGATCTCTCCGGCCCCCGCGACCGGGCTCGGCTCGGCCGAGGCGGCCGCCCGGCTGCACGCCGACGGGCCGAACACCGTTGCCGCCCCGCGCAAGCGCGGGCTGGCCGGCCGGGTGTTCCGCCAGCTCACCGATCCGCTGGTGGCGCTGCTGCTGGCCGCCGCCGTGGTGACCACGCTGCTGCGTGACTACCCGGACACCGCGGTGATCGTGCTGGTCGTCCTGATCAACACGGCGATCGGCGTGGTGCAGGAGGTACGCGCCGACCGGGCCGTCGCCGCGCTGGACCGGCTCGCCGCACCGACCGCGCGTGTGGTCCGCGACGGCCGTGACCTCGTGCTGCCCGCCGCCGACCTGGTCCGCGGCGACCTGGTCCGGCTGGAGGCCGGCGACGTGGTACCCGCAGACCTGGACCTCACCGACGCGGTACGCCTCAGCCTGGACGAGTCGGCGCTGACCGGCGAGTCGGTGCCGGTGGCCCGGGTCGCGGGGGAGGAGGCCAGCGCCGGCACCGTGGTCACCACCGGCCGCGCCACCGGAACCGTGGCGCGCACCGGCGCGGCGAGCGCGCTGGGCCGGATCAGCGCCCTTGTCGCGGCGACCCGGCCGGCGCCCACCCCGCTGCAACGACGCCTGTCCTCGCTCGGCCGCGTGCTCGGCCTGACCGCCGTGGTGCTCTCCGGGCTGGTCTTCGCCATCGGCGTGCTCGACGGGCGGCCGGTCACGCAGATGGCCGTCACCGCCGTCAGCCTCGTGGTGGCGGCCGTACCGGAGTCGCTGCCCGCCGTCGTCACGCTGGCGCTCGCCCTGGGCGCGCGCCGGATGGCCGGTAGCCGCGCCATCCCCCGCCGGCTGCACGCGGTGGAGACCCTCGGCTCGGTCACCGTGATCGCCTCCGACAAGACCGGCACGCTCACCGAGGGCCGGATGGCGGTGCAGTACGCGGTCGTCCCCGGCCGCGACCGCTACGCGGTCACCGGCACCGGCTACGCGCCCGACGGCGAGGTGCACCACCGGGGCGAGCCGGTGAGCGCCCCCGACGAACTGCGTGCCCTCGCCCGCGCCGGGCTGCTCTGCAACGACGCCACTGTGACGCCGCCGACCGACGAGCGGCCCGAGTGGACGGCGATCGGTGACCCACTGGAGGCCGCGCTCGTCACGTTCGGCGCCCGCTGCGGCCTGGACCCGGACACCACCCGGGACGCCTGGCCCCGCGTCGCGGAGGCCCCGTTCGACCAGGATCTGCGCCGGATGACCACAGTGCACCGCCGCTGTGACGGGCGCTACCTGGTGGTCTGCAAGGGTGCGCCGGAGAACCTGCTGGCCGCGCCGCTGGTGGACGCCGACGCCGCGGAACTGGCCGAGCTGACCGACGCCGCGCACCGGCTCGCCACCGAAGGGCTGCGCGTGCTGGCGGTGGCGTCCGCGGTGGTCGACACCCTGCCCGACCCGGCCCGGCCGACCGGCCTGCGCCCGCTGGGCCTGGTCGCGGTCGGCGATCCGCTGCGCGCCGCGGCACCCGGCATCGCCGCCGGCTTCGAGGAGGCCGGGATCCGGCTGGTCCTCATCACCGGCGACCACCCGGCGACCGCCGCCGCGATCGGCGGACGGCTCGGGCTCTGGCGCGACGGCGACCCGCTCGCCAACGGCGACGACGGCGACCCGGGCGGCGCCCACCCCGAGACCCGGGTGTACGCGCGGACCCAGCCGGAACAGAAGCTCGACATCATCGCCGGCCTCCAGAACCGGGGGCACGTGGTGGCGATGACCGGCGACGGCGTCAACGACGCCCCGGCGCTGCGCCGGGCGGACATCGGCGTGGCGATGGGCGGCGGCACCGAGGTGGCCCGGCAGGCCTCCGACCTGGTGCTCGTCGACGACGACCTGACCACCGTGGCGACCGCCATCGGCGAGGGCCGCCGGATCTACGACAACATCCGCCGCTTCCTGCGCTACGCGCTCGCCGGTGGCGTGGCCGAGATCGCGGTGATGCTGCTCGGCCCGCTGTTCGGCCTGCCGGTGCCGCTGCTGCCGGCGCAGATCCTCTGGATCAACCTGCTCACCCACGGCGTCCCCGGAGTGGCGCTCGGAGCGGAGCCGGCCGAGCCGGGCACGCTGCGCCGGCCGCCCCGCTCCCCGCAGGAGTCGGTGCTCGGTGCCGGCCTGGGCCGGGACGTGCTGGTCACCGGCGGGCTGATCGCCGCGGCGACGCTGGGCGCCGGGGTGTGGGCCGCGGCGGCCGACCGGCCGTGGCAGTCGGTCGTGTTCGTGGTGCTCGGCCTGGCCCAGCTCGGCGTGGCGCTGGCGGTCCGCGCGATCCGTACCCCGGGCTCGCGCGAGCGAAACCTCGCGCTGCCGGTGGCGGTAACCGTCTCCGCTGTGCTGCAGGTGGCGGGCGTGCTGCTGCCGCCGCTGCGCGAGCTGCTCGGCACGTCCCCGCTCAGCGCGCTCGACCTGCTCGCCTGCGCCGCGATCGGCGTACTGCCCGGGCTGGTGCTGCGGCTGACCCGCCGCTTCCGCGGGACCAACGGCCCTCACGCCGGGGCCGTCGGCCCTGCCGGGCCGGCCGCCTGACCGGCAGGCTGGGGACGAGTGAAGGAGGACGACATGACGATCCACTCGCAGGCCCCCGTCGTGGTGGGCGTGGACGGCTCCGCCGCCTCGCTGGACGCGGTCCGGGTGGCCGCCCGCGAGGCCGCCGACCGGAACCGGCCGCTGCATGTGGTGCACGCCTTCATCTGGCCGCTGACCCGCGCGCCGCTCACCCCGGCGCCGGGCGCGCCCGCCGGCGCCGGCCTGCGCAACCAGGCCGAACGGGTCGTCGCCGAGGCGGTCGCCGAGGCCGGCAAGGTCGCGCCGGACGTACCTGTCACCGGCGTGGTGGTCGACGGCGCGCCGGCGGCGGTGCTGGTCGCCGAGTCCCGTGAGGCGGCGCTGATCGTGCTCGGCCACCGCGGCCTCGGCGGGTTCGCCGGCCTGCTGATCGGCTCGGTCACGCTCCAGGTGTCGGCCCGCGCGCACTGCCCGGTGCTGGTGACGCGTGGGGAGGCGCGCGCCGACGGCCCGGTCGTGGTCGGCGTGGACGGCTCCGAGCTGTCCACCGCGGCGGTCGGGTACGCGTACGAGGAGGCCGCTCGCCGGGACGCGTCGCTGATCGTGGTGCACGCCTGGCTGTACCCCACCCCGATCGGCCCCGGCGACATCCTGCCGCTGGTGTACGACCCGGAGGCGCTCGCCGAGGAGTCCCGGCGTGTCCTCGCCGAGTCGATCGCCGGCTGGGCCGAGCGTTACCCCGACGTGCCGGTACGGCAGCGGTCGCTGCGCGGCGCCCCGGCCCGGGTGCTGGTGGAGGAGTCGAAGGACGCCCAGCTCGTGGTGGTCGGCGCGCACGGCCGGGGCGCGCTGGGCGGGCTGCTGCTCGGCTCGGTCAGCCACGCGGTGCTGCACCACGCCCACTCGCCGCTGGTGATCGTGCGCAACGGCGCCTGACCCCGCGGCAGCGCCTGGCCAGGCGACAGGGCCGACGGCGCCCGACCCGCGACAGCGCCTGACGCCGCTAAGCCGTCTGGCGCTGCGGCGTCAGGCGCTGCGGACCGTGGTGAGGTCGGCCAGCCCGGAGATGGTCAGCAGCGGCTCCAGCAGCGGGCCGGCGATCAGCGTGATCCGGTCGGCGTGCGGGAACAGCGCGGCCAGCCCGGCGCTGTCCAGGTACTCCACCTTCGTGAGGTCCACTACCAGGGGCTCGCCGTCGGGGCGTACGGCGTCGGCCAGCCCGTCGGCGAAGGTGGACGCGTTGCTCATGTCGATCTCACCGACGGCTGCCAGCACGCGGACGCCGTCCGGGCTGTCGCTCGTGGTCAGAGTCAGGGACGTGCTCATGGCGTGATCCTCGCCTGCATGTCGACGGTGGTGCCGGTGGCCCCCGGGGTGACGCTGATGCTGTCCATCAGCGCGCGCATGAGCACGAGTCCCCGGCCGCGGTGCGGGTCGGGAGGCTGGTCCCGGTCGCGCCAGTTGCCGCTGTCGGTGACGCTCAGGCGCAGCGCGCCGGCGGTGGCGGCGGCGCGCAGCCGGATCCGGCCGCCCGGATCGTCGCGGTGCCCGTGCTCGATCGCGTTGGCGCACGCCTCCCCGGCCGCCACCAGGATGTTGTACGCGTGGGCCGGGGCCAGCCCGCAGCGGTCCAGCCATCCCCGCAGCACACTGCGGACCTCGGCCAGGCGCGTCGACTCGGCGGGGAACTCCAGTTCCAGCGGCCCGGGGTGGCGGTAGAGCAGCAGGGCCACGTCGTCGTGGTAGCCCCCGTCCGGGGTGAGCCGGTCCATGATGTCGGTCGCCAGCACCTCGACCGGCGCGTGGTGGCCCTGCTGGATGGCGTCGGTGGCGCGGGCGATGCCGGCGGTGATCGGCTGACGGCGGCGTTCCACCAGACCGTCGGTGTAGAGCATCAGGGTGGCGCGCGGCGGCACCGTCGCCTCCGCCTCCGGACGTTCCTGCCCGGGGCGTACGGCCAGCGGCCGGGACCGGCCGTGCTGCAGCAGTTCGGGAGTGCCGTCGGCGCGGACCACGATGGCCGGCGGGTGACCGGCGCTGGAGTAGCGCATCAGGCCGGTGACCGGGTCGAGCACGCCACAGAAGACGGTGGCGCAGGACGCCCCCGGCAGCAGCGCGGCGAACCGGTCCAGCGCCACGAGCGTCCGGGCCGGGCTCGGATCCTGCAACAGCAGCGCGCGGCAGGCGCTGCGCAGCTGACCCATCACCGTCGCGGCCCGCAGCCCGTGTCCCACGCAGTCGCCGACCACGATGCCGATCCGCCCGTCCGGCAGTTCGACGGTGTCGTACCAGTCGCCGCCGACCTTGAGCGGCATCGCGGCGGGGGAGTACCGCACCGCGAAACCGGCGGGGAGCTGCGCCGGGCCGAGGATCGCCCGTTGCAGGGCCAGCGCGGTCTCCCGCTGCTGGTCGATCTGGTGCACCCGGTGCAGCCCTTGAGCGATGTGGCCGGCCAGCAGCGCCAGCAGCGTCTGATCCTGCTCGGTGAAGGGCCGTTTCTCACCCAGGTCGATCCAGAGCGTCATGGTGCCGTGCGGGTGCTCGACGGCGATGCCTGCGCCGTGCGTACGCGTCGCCACCGGGGTCAGCAGCGGGGTGTCCCGCAGCGCGAGCAGCGCCTGCCGGCGCTCCGGCGGCAGCGTGTCCCACCGTGCCGCCGGGTCGGTGGCGGTCACCTCGGGGGCGGGCAGGCCGCCGAAGACGGCGGTGAGCACGCCGGCGGCCCGCCACAGCTTGCGCAGCTCGTCCAGCACTCCGTGCAGCGCGTCGGTGAGGTCGTCGGCCTGCGACAGCCGCATGCTGAGCCCGGCCAGGGCGGTCTCCCGCTGCACCGCGTAGTGCTCGGCGGTGACGTCGCGGAACGTGCCGACGATCACCCGGCGGCCGGTGTCCGGGTCGTCGACCCGGTTGAACGCGGCCGAGATCCAGATCCGGTGCCCGTCGCGGTGGGTCACCGGCACGGTGTACGTCCCCCGGGTCTGCCCCACGAGTCTCGAGAACGCCTCCGCCACCTGGCGGTGCGCCTCGGGCTCGGCCTCCCGGTCCGGCCACCACGGGTGCACCGCGGGGTAGGGCAGGTCCTCGGTCCCGTAGCCGAGGATGCCGGTGAACGCCGCGTTGATCTCGACCACCGCGCCGTCCTGGTCGCAGACGAAGAACGCCTCCTGCAACGAGTCGACGAGCGCCGTACGCCAGCGGGCGTGGTGGTTGCGCAGCCGCGCCAGCTCCACGTTCGCCCGGACCCGGGCCAGCAGCTCGGCGGCCGGGAACGGCTTGACCAGGTAGTCGTCGGCGCCTGCTTCCAGCCCCTCGATCGAGGCCTCCTGCCCGGCGCGGGCGGACAGCAGCAGCACCGGGGTGCCGGCCGTCCGCTGGTCGGCGCGCAGCGCGGCGACCAGTTGCAGGCCGTCGAGCCGGGGCATCATCACGTCGCTGACCACCAGGTCGGGGGTGTGCGCGCGGGCCGCGTCCAGCGCGGCCTGCCCGTCGGCGACCGCGTGCACCTCGTGCCCGGCCGAACGCAGCAGCCGGGTGAGGTACTCCCGCATGTCGGCGTTGTCGTCGGCCACCAGGACGCGGGCCGGCGCCCCACCGGGCAGCGGCTGGACCGGTCCGCCGGCCGGGTCGTCCCCGCCGGCGGCGGTGCCCGGTTCGGCCGGCAGCCAGCGCAGCGCCTCCTGCACGAACGGCTCGGCCGACGCCGGCGTCCGGCCGGTGCCCGCCGGGGCGAGCGCGTCGGCCGGCAGGTGGCCGGTGCCGAACGGCAGCCGGATCGTGAAGGTGGTGCCCCGGCCCACGGTGCTGATCGCGTCGATGTCGCCGCCGTGCAGCGTGACCAGCTCCCGGACCAGGGCCAGGCCGATGCCGCTGCCCTCGTCGGAGCGGGAGCGGGCGTTCTCGATGCGGTGGAACCGCTCGAACAGGCGCGGCATCTCGTCGGGGGGTACGCCGATGCCGGTGTCGGAGATCCGCAGCACCGCCGTGTCGCCCTCGCCGCGCAGCTCCACCCGGATGGCGCCGTCGAAGGTGAACTTCAGCGCGTTGCTGAGCAGGTTCAGCACCACCTTCTCCCACATTCCGAGGTCCAGGTGCACCGGCTCGGGCAGGGGCGGGCAGTCGACCTCGAAGGACAGGCCGGCCCGTTCGATGGCCGACCGGAAGACGCTCGCGAGGTCGGCGGTCACCGCGGCCAGGTCCACCGGCTCGTAGCGGGCCTGCATCCGCCCGGCCTCGATGCGGGAGAAGTCGAGCAGGCTGTTCACCAGCTTGCCCAGGCGCAGGCCGTTGCGGCGGATGACGTCCAGCTCGGCCCGGACCTGCTCGTCGGCGTCCGGCAACCGGCCGCGCAGCTCGTCCAGCGGACCCATGATCAGGGTGAGCGGGGTGCGGAACTCGTGGCTGATGTTGGAGAAGAACGCGGTCTTCGCGCGGTCCAGCTCGGCGAGCTCCTCGGCCCGCCGCTGCTGCGCCTGGTAGCTGCGGGCACTGGCGATGCCGGTGGCCAGATGCCCGGCGGTCAGCTCCACGAAGCCGCGGTACCCGTCGTCCAGCGCCCGGTAGCGGTTCAGCCCGGCGACCAGGAACCCGTACGGCGCACCGCCCTGCTGCCGCAGCGGCACCAGCAGCGCCTCGGCCGGCGCGGCGGGCCAGACACCCGCCGGCAGGTCCGCGAAGGCCGGGCCGTCGAGCGCGACCCGCACCGACTCGCCCTCGGTGAGGGCTCCGGCCGGCCACGGCGCGGCCGGGTCGCCGAGCGACAGCGTGGCCGGGGCCGCCGGGTGCCCGTCCGGCAGGCCGGTCGCCTCCACCAGCCGGGCCCCGCCGTCGTCGTCGTACAGGTAGGCGAGCGTGAACGGCAGGTCCTGCGGGTTGCGGGCCAGCTGGCGGCTGACGAACGCGAGCGTCTCCTGTTCGGTGCGGATGACGCTCGGGTCCGAGCCGAGGTCGCGCAGCGTGGCCATCCGCCGCTCGCCGATGACCCGCTCGGTGTCCTCGCTGACCACGCAGAGCATCCCGACCAGGCCGCCGTCGTCGTCGCGCAACGGGCTGTAGGAGAACGTGTGGTAGGTCTCCTCCCGGTAGCCGGCGCGCTCGAGGAACAGCAGCAGGCCCTCGTCCCAGGTCGCCTCGCCGGTGCGCAGCACGGTGTCGACGCGCGGGCCGATGTCGTCCCAGATCTCCGCCCACACCTCGTTCGCCGGTAGCCCCAGCGCCCACGGGTACTTGCGGCCGAGCGTGTCCCGCCGGTAGGCGGCGTTGCAGAAGAAGCTGAGCTGCGGGCCCCAGGCCATCCACATCGGGAACCGGGAGGACAGCAGGATCCGCACCGCGGTCCGCAGGCTCTGCGGCCAGGTGTCCGGCGGGCCCAGGGGGTGCGCCGGCCAGTCGATGCGCGCCAGGTCCGGCCCGATCTCCGCGTCCACGGCGAAGACGTCGGCACGCGTACGCGGGTCGGTGTCAGCGCCGCTCATCGCCCGAGTCTCCCCCACCCCGTCCGGTCCCGCTCGTCCGGGCCGCGTCACGGCCTCGTGGTCGCTTCTTGCCCCGTCGCGCCCTCGGCACTCCACCCGGGGCGGGGAGATCTGACTCACGTGACGGCAGCGGGTCAGGGCAGGGGGCGGTGGTGCGGACAAACGAAAGGCAAGGAGACACCTCTCCTCGCCACTATCAACGTATATCGCACCCCGGGTCTTGCCGCAAGGCCCCGGTTATGCCGCAGAATCAGCGGCCGATGCGGGTCGAGCTGCGAAAACGGGGGCACGGCATGACCGGACGGTACGTGTGGCAACTGCACGAGGTGGACGAGACGCGGATCGCCGCGGTCGGCGGCAAGGGCGCGCACCTGGGGGCGCTGACGCGGATCGACGGGGTGCGCGTACCTCCGGGTCTCTGCGTCACCACCGACGCCTTCCGGCTGGCCGTGGCGCGGACGCCGGCGCTGGCCGGTCCGCTGGACCGGCTCGCCCGCGTGGACGCGGACGACCCGGCGGCGATCCGCGCGGCCGCCGCCGAGGTCCGTCGCGCGGTCGAGCGGGTCGCGCTGCCGGGCGAGGTCGCGGCAGCGGTCACCGCCGCGCTGACCGGGCTCGGCGCGGACGTCGCGTACGCCGTGCGGTCGAGCGCGACGGCGGAGGATCTGCCGGACGCCTCGTTCGCGGGCCAGCAGGACACCTACCTGAACGTGGTCGGCACGGCCGAGGTGCTGCGGCACGTCAGCCGCTGCTGGGCCTCCCTGTTCACCGACCGTGCGGTGACCTACCGGCGGCGCCACGGCATCGACGACCGGGCCGTGGAGATGGCGGTGGTGGTGCAGCGGATGGTCGTCCCGGACGCGGCGGGGGTCATGTTCACCGCCGACCCGGTCACCGGCGACCGGACGGTGGTGTCGGTGGAGGCCGGCTTCGGTCTCGGTGAGGCCCTGGTCTCCGGCCTGGTGAACCCGGACGTCTTCACGGTGCGCGACGGCGCGGTGGCCGGCCGGACGATCGGCGCGAAGGCGCGGGCGGTGCACGCGGTGCCCGGCGGCGGCACCCGGGAGACACCGGTCGACCCGGCGCGGCAGGCCCAGCCCGCGCTGACCGACGCGCAGGCGGTACGCCTCGCCGCGCTGGGCCGGCGGATCGAGGCGTACTTCGGCTGCCCGCAGGACGTCGAGTGGGCAGTGACCGGGGACGACGTCCACATCCTCCAGAGCCGGCCGATCACCACGCTGTTCCCGGTGCCGGCGGCCGCGGCCGACGGGCGGTTCCACGTCTATCTGTCGGTCGGCCACCAGCAGATGATGACCGACGCGATGAGGCCGCTGGGCCTGTCGATGTGGCGGCTGACCGCCATGGCGCCGATGCACGAGGCGGGCGGCCGGCTGTTCGTCGACGCGACGCCGCACCTGTCCACGGTGTCGGGCCGCGCCGCGTTCCTGGGCATGATCGGCCGGGCCGACCCGCTCACCCGGGACGCGCTGGAGACGGTCCTCGCCCGCGACGTCGTACCGGCCGCGCCGGACCCGGCCCCGGCCGGTCCGCCCGCGGGTGGGCCGCCACCCCCGATCGACACGGACCCGGCGATCGTCACCACGCTCGTCGAACGCAGCCGGGAGTCTCTCGCCGCCCTGCGCCGCGGCGTCCGCGGCCGCTCCGGACCCGAGCTGTTCGACTTCCTGGTCGAGGCGTTCGCCGAGCACAAGCGGGTGCTCACCGATCCGCTGAGCGCCCAGGTGATCATGGCGGGGATGCACGCCACCTGGTGGCTCAACGACAAGCTGGGGGAGTGGCTCGGCGAACGCGACGCCGCCGACACGCTCACGCTGTCCGCGCCCGGCAACGTCACCGCCGAGATGGGCCTGGCGCTGCTCGACGTGGCCGACGTGGTCCGCGCGTACCCCGAGGCGGTGGCGTTCCTGCGGGACGCCGCCGACGACGGGTTCCTGGACGAGCTGCCGAAGCTGCCCGGCGGCGCGCCGGTGCGCGCGGCCGTCGAGGGCTACCTGGACCGGTACGGCATGCGCTGCGTCGGCGAGATCGACATCACCCGGCCACGGTGGAGCGAGCGCCCGGCCACGCTGGTGCCGCTGATCCTGGACAACGTCCGCACCTTCGCGCCGGGTGCCGCCGCGCGCCGCTTCGCGCAGGGCCGGGAGTGGGCCGAGGCGAAGGCCCGGGAGGTGCTGGACCGCCTGCGCGCCCTGCCCGACGGCGAGCGCAAGGCCGCCGAGACGCAGGCGATGATCGATCGGGTACGAACGTTCGCCGGCTACCGGGAGTACCCGAAGTACGACATCGTGAGCCGCTACGCCGTCTACAAGCAGGCGCTCATGGCGGAGGCCGGCCGGCTCGCCCGCGCCGGTGTGCTCGCCGCCGCCGAGGACGTCTTCTACCTGACGTTCGACGAGTTCCGGGAGGTCGCGGCCACCGGGCGGGTGGACGCCGGGCTGATCCGCAGGCGCCGGGAGGAGTTCCGGTCGCACCAGGCGCTCATCCCGCCCCGGGTGCTCACCTCCGACGGCGAGGCCCTCAACGGCTCGTACCGGCGGGACGACGTACCGCCGGGCGCCCTGGCCGGGCTGGCGGTCTCAGCCGGCGTCGTCGAGGGACGGGCGCGGGTCGTGGCGGACCTGGCCGGCGCCGACCTGGAGCCGGGCGACATCCTCGTCACCGCGCACACCGACCCGAGCTGGACGCCGCTGTTCGTCGCAGCCGCGGGCCTGGTGACCGAGGTGGGCGGCCTGATGACGCACGGCGCGGTGATCGCCCGCGAGTACGGCCTGCCCGCGGTGGTGGCGGTGCCGGACGCGACCCGGCTGATCCCCGACCGCGGGCGGATCCGCGTGCACGGCACCGACGGGTACGTCGAGCTGCTGTCCTGACCGGCGCGGCATGCTCGATGATGGAGGTCCGGCGAGCGGGGAGGCGCGATGCGGATCGGGGAGCTGTCGGCGCGTACCGGGGTGAGCGCCCGGTCCATCCGGTACTACGAGCAGCAGGGCCTGCTCGCCGCCCTGCGGACGCCGAGCGGGCAGCGGGTCTTCGCCGAGTCGGCGGTGGACCGGGTCCGGCTCATCCAGCGGTTGTTCGACGCCGGACTGAGCAGCCGCCGGATGGCCGAGCTGCTGCCCTGCGTGACCGATCCGGAGATCCGCACCTCGTGGCTCACCGACCGGCTGCGCGAGGAGCGGGCCCGGATGACCGCCGAGATGGCACGGCTCGCGCACGCCGTCGCGGTGCTCGACGACGTGGTGTCCGACATGACGGTGACCGAGGACACCCGGGATCCGGCCGCCTGAGCGCTTGCCCTTGACACCGGTGTCAACTCCTAGCGTCGGGTCATGAACGCGATCCTGGACACCGCATCGCCGGTGACGCCGCTGCTGGAGCCGGTCACCGTCGCCGGCCTGTCGTTGCCGTCCCGCTTCGTGATGGCGCCGATGACCCGTAGCCGCGCGCCGGGCGGCGTGCCGACGCCCGAGATGGCCGAGTACTACCGGCGCCGCGCCGCGTCGGGCGTCGGCCTGATCGTCAGCGAGGGCGTGCTGGTCGACCATCCCAGCGCCGGCCACGAGGACACCGTGCCGCGGATGACCGCCGGCGCGGCCGAGGCGGGCTGGCGGGGCGTGGTCGAGGCCGTGCACGCCGCCGGCGGCCGGATCGCCGCGCAGCTGTGGCACCTGGGCAGCCTCCGCGAGCCGGTGGACGGCCGTCCGGCGTGGACCCCCTCGGGGGTACGCGAGCCGGGCCGTCCCGCGCCGTACGCGATGACCGCCGCCGACGTGGACACCCTACTCGCGGCGTACGGGGACGCGGCAGGGGTCGCGGTCCGGGCCGGGTTCGACGCGATCGAGATCCACGCCGCGCACGGCTACCTGCTGGACGAGTTCCTGTGGCCGTACACGAACCGCCGCACCGACGCGTTCGGCGGCTCGCCGCAGCGGCGGGCGGCGTTCCCGGCGGCCGTGGTCCGCGCGGTCCGCGCGCAGGTTCCGGCGCATCTCCCGGTGATCGTGCGGTTCTCCCAGTTCAAGGAGCGGGCGTTCGACGCGCGGATCGCCGAGACCCCGGCCGAGCTGGCGCGGATCCTCGGCGCGTTCGCCGAGGCCGGCGCGGACGTGCTGCACGCCTCGCAGCGCCGCTTCTGGCAGCCGGCGTTCCCCGGCTCGACGCTGAACCTGGCCGGCTGGGCCAAGCGTCTCACCGGCCTGCCGTCGATCACCGTCGGCTCGGTCGGGCTGCGGCGGGACTTCCTGCGCCCGGACGGCCCGGAGTCGGTGGCGGGACTGGCCGCGCGGCTGGCGGACGGGGAGTTCGACCTGGTCGCGCTGGGCCGCGCGCTGCTGGGCAACCCGGCCTGGGTGACGCACGCGGCGGCCGGCCGGCTGGACGAGATCGTCGACTACCGCAAGGCGCACGAGGACGTCTATCCCTAGGCGGCAGGGGTTGACGCCGGGGGATGTTATCGCTCACAGTCGATGGCAGGGCATGAGCGCCGCAAGGCTCACCGGGCGAGCCGCGCTGGGCGTACCCCGACACCGTCGCCGGACGCGGGGTCGGGGACTCGCACCACCACCATCGCGTAACCCCCCGGAAGAGGAATCCGCATGAGACGAAAGAGAGCCTTGCTGACCACCGGCCTCCTGGCCGGTGCGCTCGCCGCCGGCATGGCGGTGGCCCTGGCGCCGGCCGCGAGCGCCGGCACCACGCTGCGCGCGGCGGCGGCCGAGAAGGGCCGCTACTTCGGCGCGGCGGTCGCCACCGGCAAGCTGTCCGACAACACGTACGCCACGGTGCTGAACCGCGAGTTCAACTCCGTGGTGGCCGAGAACGAGATGAAGTGGGACGCCACCGAGCCGCAGCAGGGGCGGTTCAGCTACACCGGCGGCGACCGGCTGGTCAGCCACGCCCGTGCGAACGGCATGTCGGTACGCGGGCACACGCTGCTCTGGCACGCGCAGCAGCCGTCGTGGGCGCAGGGCCTGTCCGGCAGCGCGCTGCGCAACGCCGCGATCAACCACGTCACCCAGGTCGCCACCCACTTCCGGGGGCAGATCTACGCCTGGGACGTGGTGAACGAGGCGTTCGCCGACGGCGGCAGCGGCGGGCGCCGCGACTCGAACCTCCAGCGCACCGGCAACGACTGGATCGAGGCGGCGTTCCGGGCGGCCCGCGCGGCGGACCCGGGCGCGAAGCTCTGCTACAACGACTACAACACCGACGGCATCAACGCGAAGTCGACCGGCATCTACAACATGGTCCGCGACTTCAAGTCGCGCGGCGTGCCGATCGACTGCGTCGGCTTCCAGTCGCACCTGGGCACCACGATCCCCGGCGACTACCAGGCCAACCTCCAGCGCTTCGCCGACCTGGGCGTCGAGGTGCAGATCACCGAGCTGGACGTGATGACCGGCGGCAACCAGGCGAACGTCTACGCCGCCGTCACCCGGGCCTGCCTGGCGGTGTCGCGTTGCACCGGCATCACCGTGTGGGGCGTGCGGGACTGCGACTCGTGGCGCGGCTCGGACAACGCGCTGCTGTTCGACTGCGCGGGCAACAAGAAGGCGGCGTACAACGCGGTGCTCGACGCGCTGAACGCCGGCGGCAACAACCCGCCGCCGACCACGACGCCGCCGCCGAACAACCCGACCACCCCGCCGCCGGGCCAGGGTGGATGTTCGGCCTCGGTGTCGCTGAACTCCTGGACCGGTGGGTTCGTGGCGACGGTGAAGGTGACGGCGGGTTCGTCGGGCACCCGGGGATGGACTGTCACCATGACGTTGCCGGGCGGCGCGAGCATCACCAACACCTGGAGCGCGACCGCCAGCGGGAACAACGGCACGGTGCGGTTCGCGAACGTGAGCTACAACGGCCAGCTCGGCGCCGGTCAGAGCACCGAGTTCGGTTTCCAGGGCAACGGGAGCGGATCGGGCATGACGCCCACCTGCTCCGCGACCTGATCCGGGCCACCGCGGGGGCGGCGCGCGCCGCCCCCGCGGTGCTCCGCCACGCCGTCGCGTCCGACCTGGAGCGCCGTCTCTGTTACGAGAAAGAGACATGCGCATTTCGCGCGATTGGTTGACGGGGCAACTTGTGAGCGTTAACACTCCCCGTGAGGGTTACCTGTGTCACAGGGACCGCCACGACAGGGAGGACGCTCGTGCGCAGACGACTTCTGGCCGCACTCAGCGGTGCCGCGCTCGCGATCAGCCTGGCCGCCTGCAGCGGCGAGGGCGCGGGAGGCGGCGGAGACACCAGCTCGGCCAAGCCCGGCGACCTGACGATCGGCGTCTCGATGCCGACGCAGACCTCGGAACGGTGGATCGCCGACGGCAACTCGGTGAAGGAGAAGCTCCAGGCCAAGGGCTACAAGGTCGACCTGCAGTACGCCGGGGACGACATCCCGACCCAGTCGCAGCAGATCGACCAGATGATCACGCAGGGCGCGGACGTGCTGGTCATCGCCCCGATCGACGGCACCGCGCTCAGCGGCCAGCTCCAGGCCGCCGCGGCCGCGAAGATCCCGGTCATCTCCTACGACCGGCTCATCCGCAACAGCCCGAACGTGAGCTTCTACGTCAGCTTCGACAACTACAAGGTCGGCGTGGCGCAGGCCAACGCGCTCCTGGTCGGCCTCGGCCTGCTCACCAAGGACGGCGCCAAGGGCACCGCCACGGGCCCGTTCAACGTGGAGCTGTTCGCCGGCTCGCTGGACGACAACAACGCCGGGTTCTTCTTCAACGGCGCGATGGACACCCTCAAGCCGTACTTCGACGCCGGGACGCTGAAGGTCAAGTCGGGGCAGACCAAGATCGAGCAGGCCGCCATCCTGCGCTGGCAGCAGGAGACCGCGCAGAAGCGGATGGAGGACCTGCTCACCTCCAGCTACAACGACGGCAGCAAGGTCGACGGCGTGCTGTCGCCGTTCGACGGCCTGTCCCGCGGCATCATCACCGCGCTGCAGAACGCCGGCTACCGCGGCGGCGCCAAGAAGATGCCGGTGGTGACCGGCCAGGACGCCGAGGTCGCCTCGGTGAAGCTGATCAACGACGGCGTGCAGAGCTCGACCGTGTTCAAGGACACCCGGCTGCTGGCCGAGCAGGCGGTCGTCGCCGCCGAGGCGTTCCTGCGCAAGGAGGAGCCGAAGGCCAACGAGACCAAGGCGTACAACAACGGCGTCAAGGTCGTGCCCGCGTTCCTGCTGCCGGTGCAGACCGTCTACAAGGAGGACATCAAGTCCGTCCTGATCGACTCCGGCTACCTGACCGAGCAGGAGGTCGCCGCCGGACGCGCCGGATGACCAGCGCGGCGACGGGCCCGGCGGCCGCCGCGCCACCGGGCCCGTCCGCTCCGGACACCTCGACCACGAGCAGGACGGATACCCATGAGCGATCACATCCTCGAGATGCGGGGCATCACGAAGACCTTCCCGGGCGTGGCCGCGCTCCAGGACGTCTCGCTCGCCGTACGGCGCGGCGAGATCCACGCGATCTGCGGTGAGAACGGCGCCGGAAAGTCCACCCTGATGAAGGTGCTGTCCGGGGTCTACCCGGCGGGCAGCTACGACGGCCAGATCGTCTTCGACGGCGAGCCGGTCGGGTTCCGGGGGATCCAGGACAGCGAGGCCCGCGGCATCGTCATCATCCACCAGGAACTCGCCCTGGTGCCCTACCTGTCGATCGCCGAGAACATCTTCCTCGGCAACGAGCGCCGCGGCCGCGGCGGGCTCATCGACTGGCACCGGACCAACGCGGAGGCCGCGGCGCTGCTGCGGTCGGTCGGGCTGCACGAGAACCCGGTCACCCCGGTCATCCAGCTCGGCGTCGGCAAGCAGCAGCTCGTGGAGATCGCCAAGGCGCTGTCCAAGAAGGTACGGCTGCTGATCCTCGACGAGCCCACGGCGGCACTCAACGACGTCGACTCGGCGCACCTGCTGGACCTGATGCGCCGGCTGCGAGACCAGGGCATCACCTGCATCATGATCTCGCACAAGCTCGGCGAGATCACCGCCGTCGCCGACTCGACCACAGTCATCCGCGACGGCCGTACCGTCGAGACGCTGGACATGTCCGACGGCGCCGTCACCCAGGACCGGATCATCCGCGGCATGGTCGGGCGCGACCTGGCCGCCTTCTACCCGGCCCGCAGCGTGACGCCCGGCGACGAGGTGCTGCGGATCGAGGACTGGTCGGTGCGCCACCCGACCCAGGACCGCCTGGTCGTCGACCGGGCGTCGCTGCACGTGCGCGCGGGTGAGGTCGTGGGCATCGCCGGCCTGATGGGCGCCGGGCGCACCGAGCTGGCGATGAGCGTGTTCGGCCGGGCGTACGGCCGGGACATCAGGGGCCGGCTGTTCGTCAGGGGCCGTGAGGTACGGGCGCGCACCGTCGCCGAGGCCATCGCCAACGGCATCGCGTACGCCACCGAGGACCGCAAGCACTACGGCCTCAACCTCATCGACGACGTCCGCGGCAACGTCTCGGCCGCCGCGCTCGACAGGCTGGCCCGGCGGGGCTGGATCGACGGCAATCGCGAGATCCAGGTCGCCGAGCGGGGCCGGCGCGACATGAACATCAAGGCGCCGACGGTGATGTCGGTGGGCAAGCTCTCCGGCGGCAACCAGCAGAAGGTCGTGCTGGCGAAGTGGCTGTTCACCGACCCGGACGTGCTGATCCTCGACGAGCCGACCCGGGGCATCGACGTGGGCGCGAAGTTCGAGATCTACACGATCGTCAACCGGCTGGTGGCGGACGGCAAGGCCGTCGTGCTCATCTCCTCCGAACTGCCCGAGCTGCTCGGCATGTGCGACCGCATCTACACCCTGGCGGCCGGCCGGATCATCGGGGAGACGCCGGTGGCCGAGGCCACCCAGGAGAACCTGATGGAACTCATGACCAAGGACAGGGATCTCGTCCGATGACCAGCACGAAGCCTCCCCCCGCCACGAAGGTCGCCACGCCGGACACCGGCGCGGCGGCGAGCCTGCACACCGGCACCAGCGACCCGCGTGCGCTGATCCTGGGCAACCTGCGGCAGAGCGGCATCTACATCGCCCTGGTGGTGATCGTCGCGCTGTTCGCCGTCCTCACCGACGGCGTCTCGCTGAGCCCCGGCAACCTGACGAACATCGTCCTCCAGTACTCCTACATCCTGGTGCTCGCCATCGGCATGGTCATCGTGATCATCGGCGGGCACATCGACCTGTCCGTGGGATCGGTGGTGGCGCTCACCGGAGCGGTCTCGGCGGTGCTGGTCATCCGCGAGGGCATGCCCTGGTGGGCCGGCGTCCTGGCCGCACTCGCGGTGGGTGTCGCGGTCGGCGCGTGGCACGGGCTCTGGGTCGCGTATGCGGGCATCCCGGCGTTCATCGTCACCCTGGCCGGCATGCTGCTGTTCCGCGGTCTGACGCTGCGCGTGCTGGACAACATCTCGCTGTCGCCGTTCCCGGAGGAGTACCAGCGGGTCGCGGCCGGCTTCCTCAACGGCCTGCTGGGCGGCCAGGGCTACGACGCGTTCACGCTGTTCATCGGCGCCTTCGCCGTGGTCGGGTACGCGGTGAGCGTGTTCCGCACCCGGATCGCCCGGGTGCGCCACGAGCAGCCGGTGGAGTCGTTCCCGCTGTTCGTCCTGCGGATCGTGGTGGTCGGCGCCGTGGTCATGTGGTTCGCCTGGCAGCTCGCCCACGCCCGGGGCCTGCCGATCGTGCTGATCGTGCTCGCCGTGCTCGTGCTCGTCTACGGCCTGCTCACCCGCCGCACGGTGTTCGGCCGCCAGGTGTACGCCATCGGCGGCAACCTGCCCGCGGCGATGCTGTCCGGCGTACGGGTGAAGCGGGTCAACTTCTGGATCTTCGTCAACATGGGCTTCCTGTCCGCCGTGGCGGGCGTCATCTACTCGTCCCGCTCCAACGGGGCCCAGCCGGCGGCGGGCAACATGTTCGAGCTGGACGCGATCGCGGCGGCGTTCATCGGCGGCGCGGCGGTCACCGGTGGCGTCGGCACCGTGGTCGGCGCCATGGTGGGTGGCCTGATCATGGCGGTGATGAGCAACGGGATGCAGCTCATGGGCGTCGACCAGTCCGTCCAGTCGGTGGTCAAGGGCCTGGTACTGCTCGTCGCGGTGGCGTTCGACATCTGGAACAAGCGCCGGGCGGCCGGCGCCCGGTGACGGCCGGCCGGACGCTCGCCCCTTCGTCCGGCCGGCCGCCGTTCACCGGCCGTAGCCGCTCACGCCCGGCTCCACCGTTGGTTGGCGTTGCCGTGGCAGGTCCAGACGATCACCCGGGTGCCGTTGGCGGTGCCCGCGTTGTCGACGTCCAGGCACAGCGACGGGAAGCGCCCGTTGCTCACCGTGCCGTTGCCGTTGACGGTCCACTGCTGGTTGGTGCCGCCGTTGCAGTCCCAGATCTGCACCCGGGTGCCGGCCGTCGCGTTCGTCGGCACGTCCAGGCACTTGCCCAGCACCTGCAACGCCTGGCCGTTGGCGGTGAACTGCTGGTTGGCGTTGTTGTGGCAATCCCAGACCAGCGTCCCGGTGCCGTTCGCGGTGCCGGCGTTGTCCACGTCGAGGCACCGGCCGGACGACTCGCTGCGCAGCCGGAACGTGGTCGGGACCGGCGGCGGGGTGGTGGTGCCGCCTCCGCTGACCCGGTAGACCACGGTGCCGTGCGCGGGCACGCTGGCGGAGATCGTGCCGGTGCTGGTGGAGGTGGCGTCGGTCCACGCGTCGCGCAGCGTGAACGAGCTGCCGCTCTTGCCCACCGCCGCAGCCGTGGTGGAGACGGTGGTGGTCGAGCCGCCCTGGTTGAACAGGGCGACCGCCACGTCGCCGTTTGCCAGCGGCTTGGCCAGCACCCGCCGGGTGCCGTCGAAGGAGACCTGGGCCGCCTGACGTCCGAGCGTGTCCTGGTTGATCGCGACCAGGTTCGCGTTGCGCAGGATCGCCAGCGTGGCCGCGTTCGCCGACCGTACGTCGTTGCCCATCATCAGCGGCGCGGCCAGGACCGCCCAGAGCGCGAAGTGGCTGCGCATCTCCGTGTCGTTCATGCCACCTCGGCCGACCTCGAGCATGTCCGGGTCGTTGAACCCGCCGGGCGCGGCGTACCCGGCCAGCGGCACCGTGACGTCGACGATGTTCTGGATGCCCATCGGGTAGCCGTTCGTCTGGCCGGTGTTCCAGGCGTTGGTGATGTCCTCCGTGGTCCGCCAGAGGTTCGCCACGTCGCTCCAGTTGCGCTGCGGCCCGGTCTTGGCGTGGTAGCTGTTGGGGTTGATGCTGTAGACGATCGGCCGGCCGGTGGAGGCCAGCGCGTCGCGCATGATGCCGAACCGCGCCACCTGGTCGTTGATGGTGCCGGTGGACGAGCACCAGTCGTACTTGAGGTAGTCCACGCCCCAGGCGGCGAACTGCCGCGCGTCCTGGTACTCGTGGTTGAGGCTGCCGGTGGCGCCGGGGAACGCGCCGCCGACCTGGGCGCAGGTCTTGTCCAGCGGTACCTGGTAGATGCCGAACAGCAGGCCCCGGGCGTGCAGGTAGTCACCGAGCGACTTCATCCCGCTGGGGAACCGCTGCGGGTGCGCCTGGAGGTTGCCCTGCGCGTCCCGGTTCGGGTCGAACCAGCAGTCGTCCACGACGACGTACTTGTAGCCGAGGTCGCGCAGGCCGTTGCTGACCATCGCGTCGGCGGTCTGGCGGATGAGGGTCTCGTTGATGTTGCAGCCGAAGGTGTTCCAGGTGTTCCACCCCATCGGCGGGGTACGGGCGACGCCGTTGTCCAGCGCCCGGGCGGGACGCGGGGCCAGGGCCTGGTCGGTGACTGTCGCGGCGAGCGCCACCGCCGCGACGCCCAGGACGGCGAGCGTCCGTCGGGTCCATCTGCGCACTGATCCTCCTCGGTCGCCGGGCGCCGGCCGTGCCGGCGTCCGGTTGGGAGCGGCCCGCCGGTCGCGCGGCGTCGCCCGGGGTGCGCGGGGACGTACGCGGCACGGCAGTGGAGAGGGGCCGGCCGGTCACCGGCGGGCGCTCGTGGGTGGTGGGGTCCGGCGGTCGACGGGGTCGCCGTCCGCGTCGCCGCCCGGCTGCGGCGCCGGGGTTTCCCGGACGGCGGCGCCACGAAGCAGGGATGGCGAGAATGTTATCGCTGACATCAAACCCTGTAAATAGCAAGGTGATCCGCCAGCCCTCTGTCGGCGACCGTTCGCGCGGGTGTCGGGGCCGGGAAAAGTGCCGCTGAGGGGCGCTGTGCGACCTCGGGAGACCCTCCCCGCAGGCCGGAGCCCGCAGCGCCGATCACGGCCGCCCGAGGATCCACCGAGGCATCGATTGTTGTCGCTAACAAGACGCTCGCCGGGACTCGGCGGCCGGACCGGGACCGCGTCCGTGTGGATCTCCTCCGGGCACGGCTCCGCCGGTCCGTGCCGCCCGGCCGCGGTGGTCCGGCGAGGGTGGTTCCTCGTTACGCAGCTGTTGCCCGGAGGTGTCTTGACGGATGTATATGTGAGCGCTAACACTAACTCCGTGACACGGCGGAGGTGCAAATGAGCGAAGTGGACGCGTCCGACCGGTACGTGATCGGTGTCGATTTCGGCACGCTGTCCGGGCGGGCGCTCGTGGTCCGCGTCCGGGACGGCGCCGAACTCGGTACGGCGGTGCACGAGTACCGGCGCGGGGTCATCGAGACCGCGCTTCCCGACGGCGGCCCGGCGCTGCCCCCGGACTGGGCCCTCCAGGATCCGGACGACTACCGCGACGTGCTGCGCCACGCGGTGCCGGCCGCGCTCGCCGAAGCCGGCGTGGACCCGTCCCGGGTGGTGGGCATCGGTACCGACTTCACCGCCTGCACCGTGCTCCCGACGCTCGCCGACGGCACACCGCTGTGCGAGATCCCGCAACTGCGTGACCGTCCGCACGCCTGGGTGAAGCTCTGGAAGCACCACGCCGCGCAGCCGCACGCCGACCGGATCAACGCGCTGGCGGAAGAACGCGGCGAGCCGTGGCTCGGCCGCTACGGCGGCAAGATCTCCGCGGAGTGGCAGTTCGCCAAGGGCCTGCAGATCCTGGAGGAGGATCCGGAGGTCTACCGGCGGGCCGAGCGTTTCATCGAGGCCGCCGACTGGATCGTGTGGCAGCTCTGCGGCGCCGAGACCCGCAACGTCTGCACCGCCGGCTACAAGGGCATCCGGCAGGACGGCAGCTACCCGTCGCCGGACTACCTGGCCGCGCTCGACCCCGGCTTCGCCGACTTCGTGACCAAGCTGGACGGTCCGCTGCTGCCGCTGGGCGCGCGGGCCGGCACGCTCAGCGCCCGCGCCGCCGCCTGGACCGGACTGCCCGAGGGCATCGCGGTCGCGGCCGGCAACGTCGACGCCCACGTCACCGCCGCGTCGGCCCAGGCGCTGCGGCCCGGCCGGCTGGTCGCCATCATGGGCACCTCCACCTGCCACGTCCTCAACGGCACCCACCCGGCCGAGGTACCGGGTATGTGCGGCGTGGTCGACGGCGGCATCAGCCCCGGCGCCTGGGGCTTCGAGGCCGGGCAGAGCGGGGTGGGGGACATCTTCGGCTGGTTCGTCCGTCACGCCGCCCCGGCCGGGTTCGACTCGCACGAGCGGCTCACCGAGGCCGCCGCCGCCCAGCCGGTCGGCGCGCACGGGCTGGTGGCGCTGGACTGGTGGAACGGCAACCGGTCCCTGCTGGTCAACCACGACCTGAGCGGGATGATCGTCGGGCTGACGCTCGCCACCCGGCCGCCGGACGTCTACCGCGCGCTGCTGGAGGCCACCGCGTACGGCACGCGGATGATCGTCGAGGCGTTCGCGCAGGCCGGTGTGCCGGTCGACGACCTGGTGGTGGCCGGCGGGCTCACCTCCAACCGGCTGCTCATGCAGATCTACGCCGACGTCACCGACCGGCCGCTGAGCATCATCGGCTCCGCCCAGGGCCCGGCGCTCGGCTCGGCCATCCACGCGGCTGTCGCCGCCGGGGCGTACCCGACGATCCACGAGGCGTCCGCCGCGATGGGGCGCATCGACGAGGCCGTCTACCGGCCCGTACCGGAGAACGTGCGGGCCTACGACGCCCTGTACGCCGAGTACCGCGCGTTGCACGACCACTTCGGCCGTGGCGCGAACGACGTCATGCTCCGCCTGCGGGCGATCCGCAACGCGGCGGCCGACGCCGCCGCGGACCGCGCCGCCGCGACCCTGGAGGTGGTCGGATGAACAGCCAGGTCGACGCGCTGCGCGAGACGGTGGCGCGCCTGCACCGCGAACTGACCCGCTACGACCTGGTGGCCTGGACCGCCGGCAACGTGTCGGCCCGCGTACCCGGTCAGGATCTGATGGTCATCAAGCCCAGCGGCGTCGACTACGACGACCTGACCGCGGCGGCCATGGTGGTCTGCGACCTCAACGGCGCGGTGGTCGACGGCGACGGCGCCCCGTCCAGCGACACCGCCGCGCACGCCTACGTCTACCGCGCGATGCCCGAGGTCGGCGGCGTCGTGCACACGCACAGCGGCTACGCCACCGCCTGGGCGGCCCGCGGCGAGGCGATCCCGTGCTGGCTGACCGCGCAGGCCGACGAGTTCGGCGGGGAGATCCCGATCGGGCCGTTCGCGCTGATCGGCGGCGACGACATCGGCAAGGGCATCGTCAGCACGCTGTCCGGGCACCGCTCACCCGCGGTGCTCATGCGCAACCACGGCGTGTTCACCATCGGCCGCGACGCCCGGGCGGCGGTCAAGGCGGCGGTGATGTGCGAGGACGTGGCCCGCACCGCCCACCTGGCCCGCGCGCTCGGCCGGCCGGTGCCGATCGCGCCGGCCGACATCGACTCGCTCTACGACCGCTACCAGAACGTGTACGGCCAACGCCCGCCGGCGCACTGACCGCGGACCGCGCCGCGCACCCCCCACCACCACACCCGGGCCGCTCCGGCTCCCCGCCGGCCGTGTGCCCGGAACATCCAACCCCGGAGGAGAATCGATGAGAAGCAGGAGCACGGCACGCACGGTCATCGCGGCGTTCGCCGGCGTGCTGCTCGCCGCCAGCATGGCCGCGTGCGGCAACAGCGACACCGGCGGCGGTTCCGGCGACGGCAACGACAAGATCGTCCTGGGCTTCTCCCAGGTGGGCGCCGAGAGTGGCTGGCGTACCGCAAACACCACCTCGATCAAGGAGGCGGCGGCCGAGGCGGGCATCGAGCTGAAGTTCGACGACGCCCAGCAGAAGCAGGAGAACCAGATCAAGGCGATCCGCAACTTCATCCAGCAGAAGGTCGACGTGATCGCCTTCTCGCCGGTGGTGGAGTCCGGCTGGGACACCGTGCTCAAGGAGGCCAAGGACGCCAAGATCCCCGTGATCCTGACCGACCGCGCCGTCGACTCGGCCGACAAGTCGCTCTACAAGACGTTCCTCGGCTCGGACTTCGTCAAGGAGGGCCGCCTCGCCGGCGAGTGGCTGGTGGAGCAGAAGAAGTCGGCGTCCGGCCCGGTCAACATCGTGGAGCTGCAGGGCACGACCGGCTCGGCGCCGGCCAACGACCGGAAGAAGGGCTTCGCCGAGGCGATCGCCGCCAACCCCAACCTGAAGATCGTCGCCTCGCAGACCGGTGACTTCACCCGCGCCGGCGGCAAGCAGGTGATGGAGCAGTTCCTCAAGGCCAACCCGAAGATCGACGTGCTCTTCGCGCACAACGACGACATGGGCCTCGGCGCGCTCGAGGCGATCACCGCGGCCGGCAAGACGCCCGGCAAGGACATCACCATCATCACCGTCGACGCGGTGAAGGACGGCATGCAGGCCCTCGCGGACGGCAAGTTCAACTTCATCGCCGAGTGCAGCCCGCTGCTCGGCCCGCAGCTGATGGACCTGGTCAAGAAGGTCAAGGCCGGCGAGGAGGTGCCCGCCCGGATCGAGACCGAGGAGACCACGTTCACCCAGGAGCAGGCCAAGGAGGCACTGCCCAACCGCAAGTACTGAGTCACCCGGGGGTCGCCGTCGCAACCGACGGCGGCCCCCGTACCACCACCGTCGAAGAAGAGGTCCGATGGGATGACGGGTAACCGTCCGGTCCTGACCATGACCGGCATCAGCAAGACCTTCCCCGGGGTCCGCGCGCTGCACGACGTCGACTTCCGGCTGTTCCCGGGCGAGGTCCACGCCCTGATGGGCGAGAACGGCGCCGGCAAGTCCACCCTGATCAAGGTGTTGACCGGCGTCTACGGGACCGACGCGGGCGTCGTCACGCTCGACGGCGACCAGGTCTCGTTCTCCGGTCCGATGCAGGCCGCCGCGGCCGGTGTCAGCACCGTGTACCAGGAGGTCAACCTCTGCACCAACCTGTCGGTGGCGGAGAACGTCTTCATCGGCCGGGAGCCCCGCCGGTTCGGCGCGGTGCGCTGGGGCGAGATGCGCCGCCGTGCCCGCGACCTGCTGGCCCGGCTCGACCTCGACCTCGACGTCTCCGCGCCGCTCGGCTCGTACTCGCTCGCGGTGCAGCAGATGGTCGCCATCGCCCGGGCGATCGACGTGCGGGCCCGGGTGCTGATCCTGGACGAGCCGACGTCCAGCCTGGACGCCGGCGAGGTCGCGCAGCTGTTCCGGATCATGCGGCAACTGCGCGACGAGGGGATCGCGATCCTGTTCGTCACCCACTTCCTCGACCAGGTCTACGGCATCGCCGACCGGATCACGGTGCTGCGCAACGGCCGGCTCGTGGGGGAGTACCGCACCGAGGAACTGCCGCAGTTCAGCCTGGTCGAGAAGATGATCGGGCAGGAGCTGGACGTGCTGGAGCGGCTCGACGAGCAGCAGAAGCGCGCCTCTGTCGACGCCGGCGGTGCGGCCCCGCTCGTGGACGCCGGCGGTGCGGCCCCGCTCGTGGACGCCACCGAGCTGGGCCGGCGCGGCGCGGTCGCCCCGTTCAGCCTGCGCATCCACGCCGGTGAGGTGGTCGGCCTGGCCGGCCTGCTCGGCTCCGGCCGGACCGAGGTGGCGCGGCTGATCTTCGGCGCGGACCGGGCCGACCACGGCCAGGTCCGGCTCGACGGTGGCCGGGCGCCGGTCCGCAACCCGATCCAGGCCATCGGCCAGGGCGTCGGGTTCTGCTCGGAGAACCGCCGGGCCGAGGGCATCGTCCCGGAACTCACCGTCCGGGAGAACATGATCCTGGCGATGCAGGCCGCGCGCGGCTGGCTGCGCCCGATCCCGCGCCGCCGCCAGGACGAGCTGGTCCGCCGGTACGTCGAGGCGCTGAGCATCCGCCCGGCCAACCCGGAGCTGCCGGTGCGCAACCTCTCCGGCGGCAACCAGCAGAAGGTGCTGCTGGCCCGCTGGCTGATCACCGAGCCGCGCCTGCTGATCCTGGACGAGCCGACCCGCGGCATCGACGTCGGCGCCAAGGCCGAGATCCAGAAGCTGGTGGTGCAGCTCTCCGACGGCGGCATGGCGGTGCTGTTCATCTCCGCCGAGCTGGAGGAGGTGCTGCGCCTGAGCCACCGGGTCGCGGTGATGCGCGACCGGGAGATGGTCGCCCAGCTCGACAACGACGACACGCTCGACGCCGACCGCGTCATGCGCACCATCGCCAGTGGAACGTCCCGGGAGGAGGTGACCCCATGACCGCCGTCGCCGACCGCCTCCGCCCGCTGACCGGCCACCGCCTGTTCTGGCCGGCGCTCGTGCTCGTGGTCATGATCGCCGCGAACACCGTCTACCGTCCCGGCTTCCTCGCCGTCGAGGTCAAGAACGGCCACCTGTACGGCACGCCGATCGACATCCTCCGGCTGAGCGCGCCGCTGATCCTGGTCGCGCTCGGGATGACGCTCGTCATCGCCACCGGCGGCATCGACCTGTCGGTCGGCTCGCTCTGCGCGATCAGCGGCGCGATCGCCTGCCTGCACATCAGCGGGGCGGCCGACCAGAACAGCCCGGCCACGGTGGCCACCGCGCTCGCACTGGCCTTCGGCGCCGCGCTCGTGCTCGGCGCCTGGAACGGGATACTCGTCGCGGTCATCGGCATCCAGCCGATCATCGCCACGCTGATCCTCATGGTGGCCGGGCGGGGCATCGCCCAGCTCGTCACCGAGGGCCAGATCATCACGATCAACTCCGGGCCGTACCGGGCGATCGGGCTCGGGCACTTCCTGACGCTGCCGCTGGCCATCCTGATCGCGCTCGCCGCCGCGCTGCTCGTGGCCGCATTCACCCGCCGTACCGCGCTCGGCCTGATCGTCGAGTCGGTCGGCGGTAACGCCGAGGCCAGCCGGCTCGCCGGCATCCGGTCGCGGCGCATCGTCTTCCTCGTCTACGTGATCAGCGCCGCCTGTGCCGCGCTCGCCGGTTTCATGGTCACCGCGAACGTCTCCAGCGCCGACGGCAACGCCGCCGGCCTGTGGATCGAGCTGGACGCGATTCTGGCCGTCGTCATCGGCGGCACGTCGCTGGCCGGTGGCCGGTTCTCCCTCGGGGGCACCGTGCTCGGCGCGCTGATCATCCAGACCCTGACCACCACCGTGTACGCGATGAACATCTCGCCGCAGACGTCGCTGCTGTTCAAGGCGGTCGTCGTCATCGCCGTCTGCCTCGTGCAGGCCCCGGCGTTCCGGGCCCGGCTGCGCCGGCGACGGCGCGGGGCCGAACCCGGCCCGGCGGCACCGCAGCGGGAGAAGGAGCAGGTGCCGGCATGAGCAGCACGTCGTTGACCACCGGCCGGTCCTGGCGGCCCAGCCTGCCCCGGCGGCACGTCCCGGTGCTGGCCACGCTCGCCCTGCTGCTGGTCATGTACGGCATCGGCGTGTCCCAGTACCGCGCCTTCTCCAACGTCCAGGTCGTCTTCAACGTCTTCATCGACAACGGCTTCCTGCTCGTCGTCGCGGTGGGCATGACGTTCGTGATCCTCACCGGCGGCATCGACCTGTCCGTCGGCTCGGTGGTGGCGATGACCGCGATGGTGTCGGCCGCGCTGCTGCGTGACGGCCTGCCCGCCGCCCTGGTGCTGGTGATCGCGCTGCTGATCGGCCCGACGCTCGGTTTCCTGATGGGCTGCGCGATCCACTTCTTCGAGATCCAGCCGTTCATCGTGACACTCGCCGGGATGTTCTTCGCCCGGGGCATGTGCACGTTCATCAGCGACGCCTCCATCTCCATCACCGACGGTTTCTGGACCTCGATGTCGCAGCAGCGCATCGGCGACCCGGCCGGCAACTTCGTGTCGATCAGCGTGCTGATCGCGTTCGCGGTGGTGCTGATCGCGGCGTACGTGCTGGCGTACACCCGGTTCGGCCGCAACGTGTACGCGGTCGGCGGCAACGCGCAGTCGGCGCTGCTGATGGGCCTGCCGGTGGCGCGGACCCGGATCGCCGTCTACACGATCAGCGGGCTCTGCTCGGCGATCGGCGGCATCCTGCTGTCGTTCTACACGCTGTCCGGCGCGCCGCTGATCGCCGTCGGGATGGAGCTGGACGTGATCGCCGCCGTGGTGATCGGCGGCACCGTGCTCACCGGTGGCTCCGGATACGTCTTCGGCACCGTGCTCGGCGTGCTGGTGCTGGGCGTGATCCAGACGCTGATCACGTTCGACGGCAGCCTCAACTCCTGGTGGACGAAGATCGTGATCGGCGGCCTGCTGTTCGCGTTCATCCTCCTCCAGCGCCTCATCGGCATCCGGTTCAAGTGACGGTTCCTAGCGCGGAAGGCAACAACATGGCAACTCACCCCCAGCCCGAGGTCTGGTTCCTCACCGGCAGCCAGGGCCTCTACGGCGAGGACACCCTGCGGCAGGTCGCCGAGCAGTCCCGGCTGATCGCCGCGCGCCTGGACGAGTCGCCGGACATCCCCGTACGCGTGGTCTGGAAGCCGGTCCTCACCTCCAGCGCGGACATCCTCGCCGCCTGCCGGGACGCGGCCACGCAGGGCGCAGTCGGGGTGATCGCCTGGATGCACACGTTCTCACCGGCCAAGATGTGGATCTCCGGGCTGGACGCGCTGCGCACGCCGCTGCTGCACCTGCACACGCAGGCCAACGTGGCGCTGCCGTGGGACGAGATCGACATGGACTTCATGAACCTCAACCAGGCCGCGCACGGCGACCGGGAGTTCGGGTTCATCCAGACCCGGCTCGGGGTGGCCCGCAAGACCGTCGCCGGGCACGTCACCGACCCGCGCGTCGTCGGGCGGGTCGCGGCCTGGGCCCGCGCCGCGATCGGCTGGTCGGCGGTGCGGACGCTGCGGCTGGCCCGCTTCGGCGACAACATGCGCGACGTCGCGGTCACCGAGGGCGACAAGGTCGAGGCGGAGCTGCGCTTCGGCGTCTCGGTGAACACCTACGGCGTCAACGACCTGGTCGCGGCCGTCGACCAGGTGGCGGACGCGCAGGTGGACGACCTGGTCAAGGAGTACGACGACACCTTCCGGGTGGCGCCGGAGCTGCGGCCCGGCGGGGACCGGCACGACTCGCTGCGGTACGCGGCACGTCAGGAGCTGGGCCTGCGCGCGTTCCTGGAGGCCGGCGGATTCCGGGCGTTCACCACGAACTTCGAGGACCTCGGCGGGCTGCGCCAGCTTCCCGGGATCGCGGTGCAGCGCCTGATGGCCGACGGCTACGGCTTCGGCGGTGAGGGGGACTGGAAGACCTCGGTGCTGGTGCACACGCTCAAGGCGATGGCCGTGGGCGTGCCGGGCGGCACCTCGTTCATGGAGGACTACACCTACGACCTGACGTTCGGCCAGGAGCTGATCCTCGGCGCGCACATGCTGGAGGTGTGCCCGAGTATCGCCGCCGACGTGCCGAGCGCGGAGGTGCACCCGCTGAGCATCGGCGGGCGGGAGGACCCGGTCCGGCTGGTCTTCGACGCCGCGCCCGGCCCGGCTGTCGTGCTGGGCATGGCGGACATGGGGGAGCGGTTCCGGCTGGTCGCCAACGCGGTGGACGTGGTGCCGCCGCCGCACCCGCTGCGCCGCCTGCCGGTGGCGCGCGCGGTGTGGCGTCCGCAGCCCGACCTGGCCGGCTCGGCGGAGGCGTGGATCACCGCGGGCGCGCCGCACCACACCGTGCTGTCCCAGGCCGTCGGCGTGGAGGAGCTGCGCGACCTGGCCGCGATGGCCCGGACCGAGCTGGTGGTCATCGACGCCGAGACCCGTCCGCACCGCTTCGCCGACGAGCTGCGCTGGAACCAGGCGTACTACCGGCTCGCCCGGGGCTTCTGAGCCCTCGCCGGCCGATCGTGCCGGCCCGCGCGGCGGTGCCCCGCGTTACGGCTTGACGAACGACATGTTATCGCTCACAGTCGATGGATAGGGTCACCGGCACCGCTCGCGGGCCGTTCCGGGCGCGATCTGCGCCGCAGTTGCCAGGGATCCGGCTCCCGCCTGGGTGGGCATCGCTGTTAGCGATAACGCCGACGTCGTCGGCGCGTGCCGCCGTGCCCGGGCACAAGGTCGACGAAGGAGGATCATGGTGACGGCTCGACTGTCCCGTGGACGTGGACGCCTGTCCCGGCTGCTGGCCGGGGTGGTGGCGCTGCTTGTCGGCGGCGTGGTGGTGGGCGCCGTGCCCGCGCCCGTCTCCGCGGCCACCGTGGACACCAGCGCGTACTACGTGCTGGTGAACCGCAACAGCGGCAAGGCGCTGGACCTGTACAACCAGGCGACGAACGACGGGGCGCGGATCACCCAGTGGACGCGCAACGACGGTGCCTGGCAGCAGTGGCAGTTCGTGGACTCCGGCGGCGGCTACTACCGGCTGCGGTCCCGGCACTCCGGCAAGGTGCTGGACGTGACCGGCGCGTCCACCGCCAACGGCGCGGCGGTGGTCCAGTGGACCGACCACGGCGGCACCAACCAGCAGTTCCGGCTGGCCGACTCCGACGGCGGGTACGTCCGGCTGATCAACCGGAACTCGAACAAGGTGATGGAGGTGCAGAACGCCTCCACCACCGACGGCGGCAACATCGTCCAGTACGACGACTGGAACGGCGCGAACCAGCAGTGGCAGCTCGTCCGCGTCGGCGACAACCCCGGCAACCCGGGCGGCAGCTTCACCAACCCGGCCGTCTGGCAGGACTTCGCCGACGTCGACATCATCCGGGTCGGCGACGTCTACTACATGTCCGCCTCCACCATGCACTACTCGCCGGGCGCGCCGGTGCTGCGCTCCTGGGATCTGGTGAACTGGGAGTTCGCCGGGCACTCGGTGCCGCGGCTGGAGTTCGGCACCAAGTACGACCTGAGCGCCGGCGAGCAGGCGTACGTGGACGGCATCTGGGCGTCGACGCTGAACTACCGGCCGAGCAACCGCACGTTCTACTGGGCCGGGTGCATCGACTTCGCGCAGACCCACATCTACACCGCCGCGGCCGTGGACGGTGCGTGGAGCCGTCTGACCACCATCCCCAACTGCTACTACGACGCCGGCCTGCTGATCGACGACAACGACACCATGTACGTCGCGTACGGCAACGGCACGATCAGCGTGGCCCAGCTCTCCGCCGACGGGCGCAGTCAGGTCCGGGCCCAGCAGGTCTACCAGACGCCGTCGAGCATCGGCACGCTGGAGGGCGCGCGCTTCTACAAGCGCAACGGCGCGTACTACATCTGGCTGACCCGCCCGGCCAACGGCCAGTACGTGCTGAAGTCCACGAACGGCCCGTTCGGCCCGTACGAGCAGCGGCAGGTGCTGCTCAACCTGCCCGGCCCGATCTCCGGTGGCGGCGTGCCGCACCAGGGCGGGCTGGTGCAGACGCAGACCGGCGCCTGGTACTACATGGCGTTCACCGACGCGTACCCGGGCGGCCGGATGCCGACGCTGGCGCCGATCACCTGGACCTCCGACGGCTGGCCGCAGGTGCAGACCGTCAACGGCGCCTGGGGCGCGAGCTACCCCAACCCGCTGCCGACCCGCCCGGTCAAGCCGCTCACCGGCACCGACACGTTCTCCGGCACCACGCTCGGCCCGCAGTACGAGTGGAACCACAACCCGGACAACAGCAGGTGGTCGGTGAACAACGGCCTGCGGTTGCAGACCGCCACCGTCACGAACGACCTGTACCGGGCCCGCAACACGCTCACCCACCGCATCCAGGGGCCGACCTCGACCGGCACGATCGAGCTGGACTACTCGACCATGCGCGACGGTGACCGGGCCGGCCTGGCGATGCTGCGGGACAGCTCGGCCTGGATCGGCGTACGGCGGGACAACGGCGCGACCCGCGTGGTGATGACGAACGGCCTGACCATGGGCTCGAACTGGAACACCACGAGCACCGGTACGGAGATCGCCGGTGCGGCGGTGTCCGGCGGGCGGATCTGGCTGCGGGCGAACGCCGACATCCGGCCCGGCTCGGGGCGGCAGGCGCGGTTCTCCTACAGCACCGACGGGGTGAACTTCGTGTCGCTCGGTAACGCGCTGACGCTCAACAACGCGTGGCAGTTCTTCATGGGCTACCGGTTCGGCTTCTTCAACTACGCCACCCAATCCCTCGGCGGCGCGGTGACGGTGCGGCAGTTCTCGCTGACGACACCGTGACAACGGTCACCATTCGCGGTCGTTGACACATCTTCGATAACCCGGGGTGCGGCTCCGGCAATCGCCGGAAATGCCGCACCCCGGGCGCAATTCCACCCGCTCCGAGCTGCCTGTTCGTGCCACTGCGTAACGGAAGGGAATGAGTCGCCCGTCGATTCCCCGATATCGCCGCGCCACGGCGGGAACGGGCGATCGACGGTGCCGATACCGATGGGAACGCTGGCGTAGACTGTCGCCACCCGGGACGGTCCGGTCGAGATCGACCGGGTGTGGCCGCGGGCAGTGGCGAAAGTGAGGTGGCCGTGCGCGGTCCTGCGATGACGGACGTGGCCCGCCTCGCCGGGGTGTCGCACCAGACGGTCTCCCGGGTTCTCAACGGGCATCCCAACGTGCGTGAGCAGACCCGGTTGCGGGTGCAGGCCGCCATCACCGAACTCGGCTACCGGCCCAACCGCGCGGCCCGCGCGCTGGTGACCGGCCGGTCCCAGGTGATCGGCGTGGTCGCGCAGAACACCACGCTCTACGGCCCGGCGTCGCTGCTCGCGGCGCTGGAGCAGACCGCCGCCGAGGCCGGCTTCGCGGTGAGCGTCGGTAGCGTCCGCGACCTCGACCACCGCTCCATCTCGGCCGCCGTGGAACGGCACCTGGCGCACCGGGTCGCCGGCATCGTGGTGATCGCGCCGGTCGAGTCCGCCGGGGAGGCGCTGGAACGGCTGCCCCAGGACGTGCCGCTGGTGACCGTCGACGGCGACCCGCGTCGGCCGATCCCGCTGGTGACTGTCGACCAGGTCGCCGGCGCCCGGGCCGCCACCGAGCACCTCCTGGCCGCCGGGCACCGCACGGTGTGGCACGTGTCCGGGCCGTCGGACTGGTTCGACAGCGCCGGCCGGATCGAGGGATGGCGCGAGGCGCTGCGGCAGGCCGGCGCCGAGATCCCGCCGCTGGTCCACGCCGACTGGTCGGCGGCGGCGGGCTACCGGTGCGGGCAGATGCTGGCCCGGATGCCGGAGGTCACCGCCGTCTTCACCGCCAACGACCACCTCGCGCTGGGCGTGCTGCGGGCGCTGCACGAGCACGGCCGCCGCGTCCCCGACGACATCAGCGTGGTCGGGTTCGACGACGTGCCCGAGGCGGCGTACTTCATCCCGCCGCTGACCACCGTCCGGCCGGACTTCGGCGCTGTCGCCGCGGCGAGCCTGGACCTGCTCCTGGCGCAGATCGAGTCGCAGACCGTCGGGCCGCTGCGGCAGACGATCGCGCCGACGCTGGTGCCGCGCCGCAGCGTCGGCCCGCCGCCCGCCCGCTGAGACGGGCACGGCCCGCTCACCCGTGGCCGGCCCCGCCGTGCGGCCCGGTCGTCAGTGGTCCGTGCGGTGAGCGCGTGCCCGGCGCGCGAGCAGCAACACGATTCCGGCGACCACGAGCAGCCCGGCGACCGCCCCACCCGCAAGCAGCGCGACCGGCGGGCCGTCGTCGCCGGACCGCGCGCCCGAGGCGTCCGGCTCGCTCGCGGCGTCCGCGCCGGCCGCCGCGGACGCCGCCGCCGACGCGGGAGCCGCTGATGACGGGGCAGCCGACGACGCGGCAGCCGACGGTGCGGGCGCGGCCGGGTCGGCCACGGTGAAGCGGTACGACCCCTGGACCGGGTGGCCGTCGCGGGACACCACCCGGTACGCGACCGTGTAGGTGCCGTTGCCCAGCGGCTCGTCGATCGTCACGGTGCCGGTGGCACCGTTCACCGCCGGTGCGGAGGTGGGAACCTTGCGCTGACCGGTGTCGCTGACCGTGATCGTGGTGAAGGAGGGGTTCAGTCCCTGCATGAACCGCAGCGTGACCTGCGTCGGCGCGGCGGTGAGCCGGGCGTCGCGCGCCGGCGTGGCCTCCTGGAGCGAGTTGTGCGCCGCCGCGGGCGTTGCCGGGGCCAGCAGCAGGGCGGTGAGGGCCGCGGCGAGCAGCACGGTGACGGAACGGGTACGCATGGCGCGCCTTCCTGTGGTGGTCAGCCGAGCAGTTGCCGGCCGATCCAGCCGCCCTCGGGGCAGCCGGGCGGTACGGCGAACACGGCGGAGCCGATCGGGGTGGTCCACTCGTTGAGCAGGTCGCGCTCGGCGAGCCGGCGTTGGATGGGCAGGAACTGACCGGCGATGTCGGCCTGGTACGAGGCGAAGACGAGCCCGCTGTCCGCGTCGCCCTCGGGCGTCGGCACGCCGTCGTAGTTGTACGGCCGGCGCAGGATCCTCTGCCGGTCGTCGGTGACGTGGGCGCGGGTCAGGTGCGAGAAGTCGGGGATGACGGTGAGCCCGTCCGGGCCGAGCGCGGCGAAGTCCGGCTCGTCGTGTTCGGCCCGGCCGGTCAGCGGCGCGCCGGTGTCGAGGCGCCGCCCGACGGCGAGTTCCCGGTCGGCGCGGCCCAGCAGGTCCCAGGTCTCCAGGTTCATGCTGATCCGCCGTACGACGAGCGTGGTCGAGTCCCGCAGCCAGTCCGGTCCGTCGGTCACCCACACCGCGGTGTCCGCCGGCGTGCCGGGCTTCGGGTTGGCGGTGCCGTCCAGTTGCCCGAACAGGTTGCGCTGGGTACGCCCCGGCTCGGCGCCGGCGGCCCGGCGGAAGCCCTGCTGCACCCAGCGGACGACGGCGAACGGTCGGTTGTCCTTGACCAGAACCCGCTGGGCGTGGGCGACGGTGAGCGGGTCGTCGGCGCAGATCTGCAGCAGCAGATCCCCGCCGGACCAGCGGGGTTGCAGCCGGTCGATGCCGAACGCGGGCAGCTCGGCCACCGAGGCGGGCCGCCGGTCGTCGAGCCCGGCGGCGGCGTAGAGCCCGGGACCGAAGCCGAACGTGACTGTCAGCCGGGCCGGCAGGACGCTCAGTTCCGGTTCGGTGTCGGCCAGCGCCGGGCGGCCCTGGGTGAGCCGGGCCGCGTCGTCGGAGAGCAGCCGCAGCATCCGCCCGAGCGCCGCCCGGTCGGTGCCGGGGCGCAGCGTGAACGCGACGAACGCCGCGTGTGCCTGCGGGTCGGTGGTGACCCCGGACTGCCGGACGCCGTGGAACGGCTCGACCGCGTCGCCCACCTGGGCCACCGGGACGGCGTTGCCGGGGCGTACCCCCGGGCTGCCGGAACGGACGGCGGTGAGGGCGCCGGCGCCGGCCAGCGCGCCCCCGGCGGCCACCGCGCCGCCGGTGAGCAGGCCACGCCGGCTGACCCGGCGGGCCGTGGCGGGACTGTCGCTCATGACGCCGGGCTCATGCTCATCTCCGGCATCGGGGTCTCACCGTGACCGGGTGCGTAGGACTCCTGGGCGCCGGTGAACGGCTTCGCCACCGCGGTGAACGTCTGGGTCCGGCCGTCGGCGAAGGTGAGCGTGAAGGTCAGTTCGTCGCCGGCCTTGACCGGCTCGGCGAGGTTCATCAGCATCAGGTGGTCGCCGCCGGGCTCCAGCGTCGTGCTGGAGCGTGCCTTGATCACGATGCCGCCCTCCTTGGCCTGCATGACCATCTTCCCGTCCTTCATGGTCATCTCGTGCAGTTCCATGGGAGAGACCTCGGTGGCCGCCTTGGTGATCGTGACGTCGGTGTCGCCGTCGTTGGCGAGCGTGGCGAACGCGGCGGTCATGCCCTTGTCGGCGGCCTTCACCCAGGGGTCGCGGACGGTGAGCACGCCCGCCGCCGCGCTCGCCGGAGCCGAGGCCGAGGCCGAAGCGGAGGGCGACGTGGCGGGGGACGGCGTGTCCGAGGACCCGCAGGCGGTGACCGACGCGGCGAGCACGGCGGTGCCGATCAGGGCCGCCTGGCGCAGGAAGCGGCGGCTGGTGGTGCTGGGCATGACGTCGTCCCCTCGAAGATCCGGTGTTCGTACCGTTTGTCGGCGCGGGATGCCGGATAGTTCCGGCCGGCGTGGTCGATCACGTCACACCCGGTCCGGTGGACCGGCGCCGACCGGGCATCGGTGGTGTGGCCGGAAGGCATAATGGTTCCGGGTGTCACGTGGCGCGCCGGGTGCGGCCGCGGCCGGCCGAGGGTGCCGGGCGGGCGCCCGGACGAGGGAGGCGACGGTGACCCAGGTGACGACCGGGGCGACCCGCAACACCCGCCAGCGCGCCGAGGTGCTGGCGCTGCTGCGGGAGCTGGACGGCTTCCACAGCGCGCAGCAGCTGCACCAGATGCTCGTCCAGCGGCAGGCGAAGGTCGGCCTCACCACGGTGTACCGGACGCTGCAGATGCTCGTCGACAACGGCGAGATCGACTCGGCGCGGCTACCCGGCGGCGAGCACCTCTACCGGCGGTGCAGCCAGAGCCGCCATCACCACCACCTGGTCTGCCGCCGCTGCGGCCGGGCCGTGGAGGTGGCCGGCCCGGCCGTGGAGCGGTGGGCCGACCAGGTCGCCGCGCAGCACGGCTTCACCGACGTCGGGCACACCCTGGAGATCTTCGGCACCTGCGACCGCTGCGCCGGCTGAGCGGTGCCGCGGGCGGGCGGTGGCCCGCCCGCCCGCGCGTCCCGGTCAGCAGTTGCGCAGCGTGGGGGACTGGTTGAGCAGCTGGCCCCGGCTGGAGGTGAACCGGCGGTACGCCTCGGAGCCGGCCGCGCCGGGGCGGAAGGCTGCCACCCGGTGGCAGTTCTGGAACGCCAGCGTCACCCCGAAGTGCCGTTCCAGACCGGCGCGGATCGCGTCGCTGGCCATCGCGCGCAGCAGTTGCCCGCGCTCGGCGTCGCCCGGCGGCGGCACCACGTTGTCGGCGAACTCGGCGTCGGACGCGGCCAGGTCGGCGGCCACCCGGCTGACCGTCTCCCACGCGTACGGCAGGGAGTCGCGGACGCAGGCGACGAACTCCTCCTCGTTCACGGGACCGGTCTCGGCGGCGTGCAGCAGGGCGGGCGGAACGGTGAGCGACATGGGTCCTCCGTCATCGCTAACGAATACGGTTTCCATTACCGATTGAGCACACCATGCGACGGACGGCCCGTCAACTACCGGCGCACGCGAAACGGCGGGCGGACCCGAAGGCCCGCCCGCCGTCCGGCGGTGCGACGTGTCAGCGCAGACGCGCCTCGATCGCCTCGATGACGCGGGGCCGCAGCTCGGCGGCGCGAACCACCGCGTCGACCGAACCGACCTCGACCGCGCGCTGGATGCTGTGCACCCGGTCGAACTCGGCGGCCACCTCGCCCAGCTTCTCCGCCCGCACCGACGCGCGCAGCTCGTCCAGCTCGGCCGTGAGGGTCGCCCGCTCGGTGCCGGCCGCGGCGGCGACCTTCGCCTCCAGGTCGCGTACCCGCGCGTCGGCGGCCGTGCGGGCGGCGACCTCGCCGGCGAACACCACGGCGGCGGCGGGCGCGCCACCGAGCACCGAGGCGAACGACCCCTCGATCGCCAGCACCGTCATGTCCGGGTTGAGCGCCTTGGAGAAGACCACGAACGCACCGCCGTGGTAGCGCGAGATCACGCAGAACACGATCGGGCCGCGGAAGTTGACGATCGCCCGGCCGATCTCCGCGCCGTACTCCAGTTGCAGCTTGCGCATCGACTCGGGCGAGCCGTCGAAGCCGGACAGGTTGGCGAGCACGACAAGCGGCCGGTTGCCGCTGGCCGCGTTGATCGCCCGCGCGGCCTTCTTCGACGAGCGCGGGAACAGCGTGCCGGCGGTGTACGTGTCCGGGCCGTCGGTGGGCGGGAAGCCGTGCCGGGGCACCGACCGGGACTCGATGCCCAGCAGGCACACCGGGATGCCGCCGAGATGCACGTCCTGCACCACAGCGGTCTCCGCGTCGGCCATGCCGGCCCACCGCTCCAGCACCGGGTGGTCCTGGTCCGCGAGGGCCCGCATCACGGTACGGATGTCGAACGGCTTCTTACGGTCCGGGTTCGCGGTGGCGGAGAAGATCTCGCCCACCGTGGCGAAGTCGCTGCCGGCCACCGCGTGCGGGTAGCCGCAGATGTCCCGGTCCACCGGGTCCATCGTGACCGCCCGGCGCGGGGCGTGCTCGCCCGGCGCGACGTACGTGTGGTCGTAGTGCGCCATCAGCACGTCCCGCGCGGCCGGCAGGTCCGGCGCCCAGTACTGCGCCTGGCCGTTCGGGCCCATCACCCGGTCGTAGCCGCCGATGCCGAAGTTGTCCTCGGCGGATACGCCGCCGGAGAAGTCGAGCGACTGCTTGCCGGTGAGCACCATCGCCGATTCCGGCGTCATGACCAGAACACCCTTGGTGTGCATGAGCATCGTCGCCTCGGCGTTCCAGTACGGCTGCGCGCCGACATTGATGCCCGCCACCACGATGTTGATCTCACCACCGTCCTGGGTGAACTCCACGATGCGCTTGAGCGCCGCGGCCACCCAGTCCATGTTCTCGGTGCCGGAGGTCATCGAGATCCGGGCGCCGGCGGACAACGCGTACCACTCCAGCGGCACGCCCATCTGCTGCGCCAGGTCCAGCGCGGCGATCACCCGCCGGCACTCCGGCTCGGACAGCGCGCCGAGCGACTTGGTCGGGTCGCCGAGCAGCACCACCCGGGTCACGCCCTGCGGGTGCCGCGGGGTCGGCGTGGTGACCACGCCGGCCACGATCGCCGCCGTGTTGCGGCCCTTCGGCCGGTCCACCGGCACGAGCCGGTGGTGCGCGTCCAGGTCGTGCTCGACGAAGTCGCCCAGCAGGCCGGTCAGCTCGTACGGGTAGACCGTGTTGCGCCCGGCCGCGCGCAGCACCTTCAGCCGGTAGTCGTCGAGCGGCTCGACCGGCTCGGCCGGCGGCTCGCCCACCGTCAGCTGCGCGTGCCCTGTCACGTCGAACGTGATCCGCACGCCGACCTTCGTCAGCTCGCCGGTACGCCGGTCGCGCTGCCGGGCGATGAACAGGATCTCCTCCAGCTCGGCGCCCACTGTGGTCGGGCGTACCCGGCCGGCGATCAGCTCCATCTCCTCGCGGGTCAGCTCGCTCGGCGGCCACACGTAGACGACGATCCGGTTGGTCGGGAACCGTGACTTCGACGGCCGCCGCGACTGCGCCCGGCGGATCGAGTCGATGCAGGCCGCCACCGTGTCCTCGGTGGTCGGCAGCGCCACCAGGCGGCCGTCCTGCTCCCGCAGCCCGGTCAGGTCACGCACCTGCGCGAACGCCACCAGCCGCTGGTCGGACGGGTTCTGCCGGGCGACCGCCTGGAACAGGTACACCTCCTCGTCCAGCGACGGCAGCCGGGTCAGGTCGAACTCGCGCAGCCGTTCCAGCTGCATCCGCTGCGCGATGTACGGGTGCAGGCCCCGGATCAGGCGCTCCTCGGCCATCCCGCCGCCCTGCGCCGGACGGAACGTGACGTGGTGGTGCATCACCGCGCCGGCGCGCCCGGCGACAGTGGTGGTGAGGCGGCGCACCTGCTGCGGCAGCGGGTGCGCGTTCACCACCTCCAGCAGGGCGGTGGCGGTGGCGTCCAGGTCCTCCGGCTGGTTCTCCCAGGCCAGGTAGACGTCCGCGTCGACGGCCTCGCAGTCCCGGGCCACCTCGGCCAGGCCGCGCAGCGCGTCGCCGAGCGCGTCGAACCGGACGGCGGCCGAGACCACGCTCGACCTGTTGCGCCCGGCCACCACGAACGTGCAGCCGCCGGCGGTGCGGGTGCTGACCTCGGTGAGCGCCTTGTTGCCGTAGTAGCGGCGGGTCAGCACCTCCAGCATGGCCGCGTTGTCCACGTCGTTGCGGACCAGGCGCTGGCCCAGCAGCCGGACCAGCGGCTCGGTGCTGCGCACCATCTCGGCGATCCGCTCGGCGCGGTCCGGCGCGTCCGGCTGCGCGTCGAGGTGCCGCAGGTGGGTGCGGACCTGGGCGTAGACCCGGGCCCGGTTGCGGCGCAGCAGCGGCTGGGCGAACCAGGCGAACACCACGCCCCGGGCCAGGTCGGCGACCACCGGGAAGCGGACCTGGGTGGCCGCGACGAGCCGCTCCAGCGCGAGGCCGGCCGGCTCGCGCAGCGCCTCGTCCGGCGGCGGCTCGCGCAGCCAGGAACGCAGCAGCGCGGCGATCACCGTGGCGTCGGCGGCGGCCCGCTGCTGGGCCAGGAAGATCCGGAAGACCGCGGCCTCCAGTTCGGGGGAGCGGTCCAGCTCGGTGACGCCGTAGTGGGCGAGCGCCTTGGCCAGGCGGGCCCGGAACGAGTCCGGCGAACCGGCCCGCTCGACGTCGAGGCTCTGCAGGTAGGTGTGGAAGTACTCGCGGGCGCTGTGCACGTGCCCGCCCGGCCCGTCGTCGCCGCCGGGCCGGTTACGGCTCAGCTCGGCCAGGTCGGCGAAGACGTTCACCAGTTCCAGTTCCTCGGCCAGCGGCCGGTGCCCGGCCTCGGCGGCCGCCCGGCGCGCGTCCAGGTAGTCGTCGAGCACCCGCCGCTCGTCGTGCGGGTCCACGTCGTAGCCGAGAAGCAGCGCGCACAGGTCCTCCTGGCCGCGTTCGGCCCGGGACCGCGCCGGCACGTCGGCGGGCGCCGTGGGCAGGTCCAGCTCGACCGCCGGTCCGGCCGGGCCGGCGGCCGCCTCGGTGCCCTCCTCCGCGATCGGCTCCAGGCGCAGCAGCGGCGCACCGGCCTCGACCTGGGTGCCGACCGCCACAGACGACTCCTTGAGGCGGGCCCGGAACGGCGCCCGAAGCACCGTCTCCATCTTCATCGCCTCCAGCACCAGCACCGGTGCGCCGGCCTCGACCTCCGCGCCGACCTGAAGCGGCGTGGCGACCACCAGCGCCGGCATGGGGGAGCGCAGCACGCCGCCCTCGTCGCGGCTGATCCGGTGCGTCACGCCGTCCACCTCGACCAGGTGGACCGGGCCGTGGGTGTCGGTGAGCAGACGGAACCGGGCGCCGTTGACGGCGATCTGGCCGGTGTGCCGGTCGAAGCGGTCCAGCTCGACGTCGGCGGTGCGCACGTCGCCACCGGCCTCGACACCGACCCGGAACCGGTGCGCGCCGACCCGGGCCACCCGCATCCGGTAGGTCACACCGCGCAGCTTCAGGTCCAGCGGCCGGCCGCTGCGGTGCTGCACCTGCGGGCGTCCGCCGGCCGCGGTGGACAGCAGCCGCTGCCGCTCGGCGGTCTCGTCCTCCTCGTACGCCTCGATCGCGGCGGCGGCCAGCGCCACGGCGGAGTGCCGGTGCGCGACCAGGCGACCCTCGCCGCGTACCCGGTCGATCCAGCCGGTGTCCGCGCTGGCGTCGATCACCTCGGGCTGGTCGAGCAGGTCGAGCACGAAGCTCTTGTTCGTGGCGCCGCCGGCGATGACCACAGTGGTGTTCGCCATCGCCCGGCGCAGGCGGCCCAGCGCCTCGTCCCGGTCCCGGCCGTACGCGATGATCTTCGCGATCATGGAGTCGAAGTCGGCCGGGATGGTGTCGCCCTCGCTCACCCCGGTGTCGACCCGGATACCCGGCCCGGCGGGCAGGTCCAGCCGTGTGATCCGGCCGGGGGAGGGCGCGAAGTCGCGGTCCGGGTCCTCGGCGTTGAGCCGCGCCTCGATCGCGTGCCCGCGCTCGACCGGCGGCTCACCGTTCAGCCGCCCGCCACCGGCCACGTGCAGCTGCGCCTTGACCAGGTCGAACCCGGTGGTGGACTCGGTGATCGGGTGCTCGACCTGCAGGCGCGTGTTGACCTCCAGGAACGCGAACAGCCGGTCGCCCGGGTGGTAGAGGAACTCGACGGTGGCCGCGCCCCGGTAGCCGACCGCGACCGCCAGACGCTCCGCCGACGTCTTCAGCTCCGCGGTCTGCTCGGGGCTCAGCACCGGCGACGCGGACTCCTCGATCACCTTCTGGTTGCGCCGCTGCACCGAGCAGTCCCGGACGCCGAGCGCCCACGCGGTGCCCTGACCGTCGGCGATCACCTGGACCTCGACGTGCCGGGCGCCGGTGACGAGGCGCTCCAGGAACACCACGCCGCTGCCGAACGCCCGCGCCGCCTCCTGGCTGGTGCGCTCGTAGGCGTCGGCCAGCTCGGCGTCGCTGCGGATCACCCGGATGCCGCGCCCGCCGCCACCGGCCGTGGCCTTGAGCATCAGCGGGTAGCCGATCGAGGCCGCCGCACGCAGTGCGTCGTCCAGGCTCTCCACCGCGCCGCGGCTCCACGGCGCGACCGGCACGCCGACCTCCTCGGCGATCAGCTTCGCGCCGATCTTGTCGCCGAGCTTGCGCATGGCGTCCGGGCTCGGCCCGACGAACGTCACGCCGATCTTCTCGCACAGCTCGGCGAACGCCGGATCCTCGGCCACGAAACCCCAGCCCACCCATGCGGCGTCCGCGCCGGTCTCGACCAGCGCGCGCTCCAGGGTCTTCAGGTCGAGGTACGGGCGGGCGGACGCGGGGCCCAGGTCGTAGGCGACGTCCGCCTCGCGGACGAAGGTGGCGGTACGGTCGACGTCGGTGTACAGCGCGACGGTCTCGATCCGGCTGCCGGTCTCCGCGGCCAGTTCCCGGACCGCGTGGATGAGCCGCATCGCGGCCTCACCACGGTTGACGATGGCGACACGGGTGAACACGTGACCGTCCCCTTCGGTTGACCCACTCCTGCGCGCCGGGCGCGGCGATGCCCCCGGCTCGCCTCACCTTTCCGGCTGGGCGCGGGCGGCGCCATGTCGTAACGGCCGAACCCTGAGCGGGGACCGTTGTAGGAACCGAACAAAAGTTTTTAGCCAGCCACTCACTACCAGCGGGTACGCGATACGGCGCCGGACCCGTGCGGGGTCCGGCGCCGTGACGTGCCTGCGGTGCGGGCTCAGCCCGGGATGTCCCGGGGGTCGCGCTCGCGGGGGTACGTGTTCTTCTCGCCGATCGTGCCATCCTGCTTCTTGATCACGTGCTCGGCGCCGCGCTCGGCCGCCAACTCCCGGCCGGCCGCCTCGGCCTCCGCCTTGGTGTCGTGGCGGCTGCTCGCGCGCTCGTTGCCCTCCGGGCGGTTCTTCCACTGCCCGTCCTGCTGGTAGGTGTCGATGTCGCCCTTCGCCATGCCGTCAGCTCCCTCGTTCGCGTGTCCGATGACAAATGTCTGCCCATGCGAGGGGAGTGCTAATCCTGACCGCGCGGGACGACCCGGGCCGGGCGGGGGAGGGGGCCCCCGCCCGGCCCGGTGGTTCACGCCGCGGCGTGCAGGCCCTGCCAGGCGCCGTACCCGCCGAGCAGGTCGGACACGTCGGCGTGCCCGGCGTTGCGCAGCAGGCTGGCGGCGACGGAGGAGCGGTAGCCGCCGGCGCAGTGCACGACGACCGGCCGGTCCCCCGGCACCTCGTCGAGGCGCCGCGTCAGCTCGGCGAGGGGGATGTGCAGGGAGCCCTGGACGGCACCCTGCTCGCGCTCACCGGCGTTGCGGACGTCGAGCACCACCGGCGCGTCCGGACCGTCGAGGGCCGCGCGCAGCTCGGTGGCGGTGACCCGGCTGGCCCGGGTCATCTCGGCGACCATCTCCAGGAAGGCGCCCTCGGGCTCGCGCAGGTAGCCGATCACCCGGTCGAAGCCGATCCGGGCGAGACGGACGACGATCTCCTCCTCCCGGTCCTGCGGGGCCACCACCAGCACCGGCCGGTCGGGCGCGACGACACTGCCGGCGGTCTCGGCGAACCGGCCGTCGGCCGGGACGTTGAGCGCGCCGCGCAGGTGCCCGGTCGCGTACTCCTGCGGGTCGCGGGCGTCGACCACGACGGCGCCGTCGGCCCGGGCGGCCAGGAACTCGGCCGGGGTGAGCGGGCGGGCCGGCCGGGCGTGGTCGAACAGCTCGCGCGCCTTGCGGTTGAGCACCGCGTCGAAGGCGAAGTAGCCGGGCGCGGCCGGCTGCCCGCCGGTGACCAGGGCGAGGAAGCGCTCCTCGCTCATCGGGGCGCAGGCGTAGTTGGTGCGGCGCTGCTCGCCGATGGTGGACTGCCGTTCGGTGGACAGGTTCTTGCCGCAGGCCGAGCCGGCGCCGTGGGCGGGGAAGACGCGCACCTCGTCGGGCAGGCCCATCAGCCTGTGCTGCACGCTGTCGTAGAGCATGCGGCCGAGTTCCTCGGCGGTCACGCCGAACGAGGCGAGCAGATCGGGGCGGCCCACGTCGCCGATGAACAGCGCGTCGCCGGTCAGCACGCCGTACGGGACCGGGTCGTCGGCGCGCTCGTAGACCAGGATGCTGATCGACTCCGGCGTGTGGCCCGGGGTCTCCATGATCTCCAGGGTCACGTCGCCGAGGCTGATCCGTTCGCCGTCGCTGAGCTTGCGGCTCGGGTACTCGGTCTCGGCCCGGCTTCCGTAGCCGATCCACGCGCCGGTCGCGGCGGCCACCTCGAGGTGCCCGGCGAGGAAGTCGGCGTGGAAGTGGGTGTTGACGACGCCCTCGACCGTCAGGCCGTGCGCCTTCGCGTCGGTGAGGTACTCGTCGATGTCCCGGCGCGGGTCGACGAGCACGGCGCGGCCGGTGCGGTCGTCGGCGATCAGGTACGAGGCCTGGGACAGGCAGTCGAGGTAGTACTGGGTGAACAACATCGGCCGTGCTCCTTCTCCTGGTGATGAGGGTCTGCTCAGGCCACGTGGCCCGGCCTGCCGCCCTTGGCTCGTACCGCCAGCCCGGCGTTCGTCCACGCCCGCATGCCGCCGGTCAGGTCGTGTACCTCGTAGCCCGCCGCGGCGAGCAGCTTGGCCGCCCGCCGTGACCGCGCGCCGGACCGGCAGACGGTCACCACGGGCCGGTCCGCCGGCACCTCGGACAGCCGGTCCGCGAGCTGGCCGAGCGGGATGTGCCGGGCGCCGGGGGCGTGCCCGGCCCGCCACTCGGCGGGTTCCCGGACGTCGAGCAGCAGCGCGCCCGCGCCGGACAGCGCCGCCGCCTCCGCCGGGGTGACCCGGGCGACGCGGGGGCCGAGCAGGCGGCGGAGGAAGCCGGTGCGTGGAGCGGCAGCCGTCTCCGGAAGGCCGGTCACGGCCGGCTGCCCGCGGTGACCGGGCGGCCCGAGCGCACCCAGGCCGAGGTGCCGCCGGTCACCGACAGGGCGGTGATGCCGGCGCGTTCGAGCAGCTCGGCGCCGACCCGGCTGCGTCCGCCGGCCTCGCAGATCACGTAGACGGGGCCGGTGCGGGGCACCTGCGTCATCTGGGCGGGCAGATGACCCAGTGGCACACAACGGGCACCGGGGACGTGGCCGCCGAGGTACTCGGCGGTCTCCCGGACGTCGATGACCGTCGCCCCGCCGGCGTGGGCGGTGGCGAACGTGGTCAGGTCGACCTCGCGCATGGGCGTTCTCCTTCCGGATCGGCTATACCCCCTGGGGTATCGGCTCGACGGTAGCGCGACGGTCGGCCGTCCGCCACCCCCCTGCTCGTCCGGTTGTGTTCGTTTGCCGGAACGGCAAGGTTCCTTGCTGTCCGGTGAGGTGCGGCGCACGATGGCGGTGCCCGGGCGGGAGACGCCCGGCGGCGAGGAGGCGGACATGACGGGGCACCACCACGAGCACCCGGCGGCGGACACCGACCCGGCCCGGTTCTGGGACGAGCGGTACGGCCAGCGGGACCGGATCTGGAGCGGCCGGGTCAACCCGGTCCTGGCCGAGGTGGCCGGCACCCTGCCCCCGGGCACCGTGCTCGACCTGGGCAGCGGTGAGGGCGGCGACGCGGTGTGGCTGGCGTCGCAGGGCTGGCGGGTCACCGCCGTGGACATCTCGTCCGTCGCGCTGGACCGCCTCGCCGTGGAGGCCGAACGGGCCGGGGTGGCGGAGCGGATCACCACCGTCCGGCACGACCTCACCCAGGGCTTCCCGCCCGGCCGGTACGACCTGGTGTCCGCGCAGTTCTTCCAGTCGCCTCTGGTCCTGCCCCGGGAGACGGTGCTGCCCCCGGCGGCCGAGGCGGTCGCGCCCGGCGGCCGGCTGCTCGTCGTCGAGCATGGCGCGCCGCCGCCCTGGGCCGGGCCTGACGCCGGCCACCACCGGTTCGCCGAACCGGAGGAGATCCTGGTCGCGATGAACCTCGACCCGGGCGGCTGGGACACCGAGCGGCTGGGCGCGGCACGCCGTACCGCCACCGGGCCGGACGGCCGGACCGGCGAGCTGATCGACCACGTGGTGCTGGTGCGGCGCCGCTGACCGCGCGGCGGGATGGGAGTGCCACCATCCTCTTGTTGCACTATGTTGGCAACAGCAATGCTATGGCAACAAAGTGGAGGATCGATGGCGCTCTACACCCTGCCCGACATGCCCTACGACTACGGCGCCCTGGAGCCCGCCATGTCCGGCGAGATCCTGGAACTGCACCACAGCAAGCACCACGCGGCGTACGTCAAGGGCGCCAACGACGGTCTGGAGCAGCTCGCGGAGGCGCGTGAGAGGGGTGACTTCGGCCGGCTGGTCGGGCTGGAGAAGACGTTCGCGTTCAACCTGTCCGGGCACGTGCTGCACACGATCTTCTGGGGGAACCTGTCGCCGGACGGCGGTGACCGTCCGGACGGCGAGCTGGCCGCGGCGATCGACGAGCACTTCGGCTCGTTCGACGCGTTCGCCGGCCAGCTGTCGGCGGCCACGAAGAGCGTGCAGGGCTCCGGGTGGGGCGTGCTCGCCTGGGAGCCGCTGGGGCAGCGGCTGATCGTCGAGCAGGTCTACGACCACCACGGCAACGTCGGCCAGGGCACCACGCCGCTGCTGGTCTTCGACGCCTGGGAGCACGCCTACTACCTGCAGTACCGCAACGTGCGCCCGGACTACGTGGACCGCCTGTGGAACCTGGTGAACTGGTCGGACGTGATCGCACGCTTCGACGCCGCCCGCGCCGCGACGCCGAAGATCTGATCCGGTGAGCGGGCCCACCCCCGAGGCGGCGGAACTGGTGCAGCGCGCCGCCGGGGTGATCGCGGCCAAGCACCGGGGTGACCTCGCCGGCGCCGAGGATCTGCTCGCCGCGTTCCCCGGCGAGCAGGCCCGGACCCTCGGGTTCTACCTGCTCGCCGACCTGGCTCTCGGCTTGGTGCGGGCGAGCAGCGGGCAGAGCATGGACGACCTCGTCCGGGAGTTGTCCCTGCTGATCGCGGCCACCGCCGGCCGGCCGCCCGCCCCGAGCTGATCCCGGTGCCCGTGGGTCACCCGCCCACGGGCACCGGTGCGGACCGCGCGCGCGGCCGGGTCAGCAGCAGCACCAGCAGCCCGGCCGCGCACAGCGCGGTGCTCATGCCGTACGCCCACCGGTAGCCGACCTGCGCGGAGAGCCCGAGCAGCGGCCCGGCGAGCATGGCGCCGATCGGGAACGTGTTGGTGAACAGCGTGGTGGCCCGGCCCGGCTCGCCCGGCAGCAGGTCCTGCACGTAGGCGATGCCGACGCCGGACACCGCGGCGATGAACAGCGCGTTCACCGGCTGCGCGAGCAACAGGACCGCCACGCCCGGCGCCGTCGCTGCGGTCGCGTAGTAGGCGACCCCGCAGGCGCCGCCGACCAGGATCAGCGGCCGCAGCCGGACCCGCGCGGTCAGCGCGCCCAGCCCGAGCATCAGCGGGATCTCCAGCGCCGCGCACAGGCCCAGCACCAGCCCGGCGCGGGAGGGGTCGTCGTCCAGTTCGGCGTCGATGAACAGCGGCAGCGCCTGCACGGCGAGCGTCAGCGGGCACTGGAGCAGGACGAACGCGAGCGCCGTCGACGCCAGCCGCAACCGGGACGCGCCGGGCGGGCCGGGCGCCGCGCCGTCCGGATCGCCCGCGACCCGCCGCGCCGGCAGCGGCAGCTCCTCCAGCCGGAACGCGGCCACCAGCGCGGCCAGCGCGTACATGACGGCGGCCATGCCGTAGACCAGGCGGAAGCCGCCGGCCTCGAGCAGCACCGCGGCCAGCGCCGGCCCGGCCACCCAGGCCAGCGAGAACACGGTACGCATGAGGCTGACGCCGAACGCGGCCCGCGTCGGATCGTCCCTGTCGAACAGCGCCCGGGTGTACGCGAACGACTGCGGGAACAGCGAGTTCGCCAGCGCGGTGGCTGTCGCGGTCAGCCCCAGCAGGATCCAGTAGTCGCGGACGTACGCGGTCGTCCCCGCGCCCACCACACCGGCCAGCGCGGCGCCGACGAGAAGCGCGCGCCGGATCGGCAGGCGGTCCGACAGCCGGCCGATCAGCGCGGAGGCGACGACCCCGGACAGCGGGGCGACGACCAGGAACACGGTCACCCGTAACGGACTGGCGTGGACCTCGCGGTCGAGGAACAGCGACAGGAACGGCAGCACCACGGCGGTGGACAGACCGACGGTCAGGAAGACCACGCCCAGCGGGAGCAGCCGTATTCGGCCGGCGCGCACCGCCGGCCTCGTGTCCACAGCCATGCGGCGGACTGTACGCCGCGGCGGCGCGGCGGCCGACCGGGTTTCCGCAGCCCGGACTAGCCGACGGCGGTGGGGGAGGGCGGCGCGCTGCCACCCTGCGGCGCCTCGGCAGTCATCAGCCGCACGATCTCCGCCCGGTCCGCTGCCGACGGCATCCCCCACTCCGGCCGGTAGCCGAACGCCCGGTCCAGCGGGATCGACGAGGTCCGGCCGTCGAGGATCTCCACCGCGTCGGTGCCGATCAGCCCGGGGTGCTCGACACCGCACGCCTCGGCCACCTTGACCAGGTCGCGGCGTAGCGTACGGATGTAGTTCGCGGCCCGTACCGACTTGCGTGCCGGGTCCAGACCTCGGGCCAGCCACGCGTTCTGCGTGGCGACCCCGGTCGGGCAGGTGTCGGTGTGGCACTTCTGCGCCTGGATGCAGCCGATCGCCAGCATCGCCTCCCGCCCGACGTTGACCATGTCGGCGCCGAGCGCGAACGCCACCACCGCGTTGTCCGGCAGGCCGAGCTTGCCGGCGCCGACGAACACCACCTTCTCGTGCAGGTCGCGTTCGGCGAAGGTGCGGTAGACCCGGGAGAAGCCCTGCTGGAACGGCAGCGAGACCGAGTCGCTGAAGATCAGCGGCGCGGCGCCGGTGCCGCCCTCGCCCCCGTCGACGGTCACGAAGTCCACGCCGCGCCCGGTGTCGCGCATCAGCGTGGCCAGCTCCTCCCAGAACCCCAGGTCGCCGACGGCGGACTTGATGCCGACCGGCAGGCCGGTCTCGGCGGCGAGCAGCTCCACCCAGTCGAGCAGGCTGTCGCAGTCGGAGAACTCGGCGTGCCGGGACGGGCTGACGCAGTCCTGACCGGCCGGAATGCCCCGGGTGGCGGCGATCTCGGCGGAGACCTTCGCCGCCGGCAGCAGGCCGCCCAGGCTCGGCTTGGCGCCCTGACTGAGCTTGATCTCCAGCGCGCGTACCGGTGCCGACGCCACCAGGTCCTTGAGCCGCTCCAGGCTGAACCGGCCCTGCTCGTCGCGGCAGCCGAAGTACGCGGTGCCGAGCTGGAAGACCAGCTCACCGCCGTTGCGGTGGTACGGCGACAGCCCGCCCTCGCCGGTGTTCTGCAGACAACCGGCCAGCGCGGCGCCCCGGTTGAGCGCCTCCACCGCGTTGGCGGACAGCGAGCCGAAACTCATCCCGGAGATGTTCACCACCGACTCCGGGCGGAACGCCCGCGCCCGGCCACGCGCCGCGCCGAGCACCTTGGCGCAGGGCAGCGTCACGTCGTGCCCGGCGGTCGGCGCCGACGGTGGCACCGCCCGACCGAACGTGCGGTGCTTGATGATCGGATAGCCGGAGGTGTGCTCGATGTCGTTGTCGGTGCCGAACCCGAAGTAGTTGTTCTCCTGCTTGGCCGAGGCGTACACCCAGCGCCGCTGGTCGCGGGTGAAGGGCCGCTCCTCGTCGTTGCCGGCCACGATGTACTGCCGCAGCTCCGGGCCGATCGACTCGATCAGGTACCGGGCGCGGCCCAGCACGGGGAAGTTGCGGCGCAGCGCGTGGTCTCGTTGCAGCAGATCCCGCGCGGCCAGCGCGGCGACGGCGGCGACGGCTGCGGGTACGGCTCTTCTCGCCCAGCTCATCCCGCCACTCTTTCCGCCCCGGCACCCGGTCAAACGCCTGATGGAACCCGGCCGCCCCGGGCGGTGTCATGGAAGCGGACCGACGGCGGAGGCTGCCCTGGACGACGACGACCTCGTCACCCGCGTACGCGCCGGCGACCGGGAGGCGTACGACGCCCTGGTCGCCCGGCACACCGCGTCCGCGTACCGGACGGCGGTGCTGCTCGGCGCCGGTCCGGACGCCGAGGACGTGGTCCAGGAGGCGTTCGTGAAGGCGTACCGGAAACTGTCCCGCTACCGGGCCGAGGCGTCGTTCCGGTCCTGGCTGCTCGCGATCGTCGCCAACGAGACCCGGAACCTGCACCGGACCCGGACCCGGCGCGACGGGCTGACGCTGCGCGCGGCGGCGGCGGACCCGGTCGCGGCGGTCACCGCCGAGGACGGACTCGACGCGGTGCTGGCGGCCGAGCGCCGGGCCGCGCTGGTCGGGGCGCTGCGCCGGCTGCCCGCCCGCGACCGCGAGGTGATCGTCTGCCGCTACCTGCTCGACCTCGGCGAGGACGAGACGGTGACGGTGCTGGGGGTGGCCCGGGGCACCGTGAAGTCCCGGACCCACCGGGCGCTGGCGAAGCTGCGGGCCCTGCTGGACCGGGAGGTGGCGCACCGTGGATGACCTGGAACGGGAGCTGCGGGAGCTGACCGGCTGGCTGGAGCCGGCGCGGACGCCGGACCTGACCGCCCGGGTCCGGGCCCGGCTCGACGCGCCTGCGCCGCGCCGCCGGTGGCGGTACGTGCTGGCCGCCGCGCTCGCCGCGCTGCTCGTGGCGGCGCTGCCGCCGGGGCGGGCCGCGCTCGCCGACGCGGTGACCGGGCTGCTGCGGTTCTCCGGGGTCGTCGTGGACACCGCGCCCGCCACGCCGCCGACGGGTACGCCGTCGCCGCTGCCCGCGCAGCACGAGGTCGCCCTGGCCGAGGCGCAGCGGCAGGTGCGCTTCCCGATCCGGGTGCCGGCCCGGCTCGGCGCGCCGGAACGGGTGCTGGTCGCCGATCCGGACGGCACCGGCGCCCACCGGGTCGCCAGCCTGCTCTACCGGGGCGGGACCGTCCGGCTGGACGCCTTCGACGGCTCGCTCGACATCGTGTTCCACAAGCGGTCCCTCGGGGCGGACGTGACGCTCACCCACGTGGGCGGCGAATTCGCGATCTGGGTCGGCGGCCCGCACGCGCTGGCGTACGTGGACCGCTCGGGGACGGAACGGGTCGCCACCGCGCGGTTGTCCGCCGCCACGCTGATCTGGGAGCGGGCCGGGGTGAGCTACCGGCTGGAGGGAGACCTCACCCGTGAGCAGGCGCTGGACGTCGCGTCCTCGCTCGAGTGAGTGCGGCGGGAACCTCGGGGCGCCGGCCGGTGTCCTGGTGACGAGAGTCGTCGACGGGGGAGGCCGGATGTCCGTTCCGAGAAGAGTCCTGCTGATGCCGGTCCTGCTGCTGGCCGGGTGCTCCGGCCCGGCCACGGTCCCGGCCGGCGCGCCGGCGACCTCGGGGCCGGCCGCCACCGGACCGGCCGTGCCGGCGGCCTGCGCCGAGCGGCTGGAGACCGGCCGGCTGCCGGACTGGGCGGACGCCGGCTTCACCGGCGACACCCGGGTGCGGCACGTCTTCGGCACCGGGGGCGACATCGTGGCGATCCTGTTCGCGTACCCGCTGGTGCACGCGCGCGGCGACGGCGCGAACAACAAGATCCTCTGGGTGGCGCGCCCCGGCCGGTCCGAGCCGGCGCCGCGGACGCCTCTGGTGATCACCGCGACGCGGGACGGGACGGACACCCCTGTCGTCCGGGAGGTGGCGGGCGGACCCGGGCCGTCCATCGTCGACCTGCCGGCCGCCGGGTGCTGGCGGCTGCGGCTGGACTGGTCCGGCCGCACCGACACGATGGATCTGGTCTACCGGCCGGCGTCCGGCTGACCGGCATGGCCGCTGCCGGTCCGGGTAACGCCTCGTCATGGCGAAGTACACCGAGCCGGAACTGCGCGAGCGCCTCAAGGCCGAGATCCGGGCCTCCGACAAGGGCGGACGGCCGGGGCAGTGGTCGGCCCGCAAGTCGCAGCTGCTGACGAACGAGTACAAGAAGGCCGGCGGGGGATTCGAGGGCCCGAAGGACGCACGGCAGCGCTCGCTGCAACGCTGGGGCGGCGAGAAGTGGCAGACCCGCAGCGGTGACACGCGCGCCCGCAACGGCGGCGAAACGCGCCGTTACCTGCCTAAACAGGCGTGGGAGGAGCTGTCGGAGCCCGAACGGCGGGCCACCGACACCCGCAAGCGCCGCGCGTCGCGTTCCGGCCGGCAGTACGTGCCGAACACCGGCCCGGCGAAGCGGGCCCGCCGGGACGCCACCGCCGCCGAGCAGATCAACGAGCTGCCGGTGACCGAGGCGGTCAAGCTGGTCCGTGACCTGGACACCCGCCAGCTCGACGCGGCGCTGCGCCGGGAACGCGGCGGCAAGGCCCGCAAGACGCTCATCGGCCGGCTGGAGTCGGAACTGGGCCGGCGCCGGGCGGCGTGAGCGCGGACCGGCCGGGCACAGGCGGCGGGGCCGGTCATCGGACCGGCCCCGCCGTGGTGCGCCCGTCGTCTAGCGGCGCGGGTGCTGCGGGATGCGCGGCAGCACGTAGGGCGGACCGGAGAAGATCAGGTCGGCCTTCAGTTCGTGGTACGCGCGCTTCGGCTGGTAGTTCTCGTCGTACACGGTGGCCAGGCCCTCCGGCGGGTCGGAGAACGCGCCGGGCACCCAGGAGTGCTTGTCGGTGAAGCCCCAGAGGGTGAACGACAGGCAGTGCCGCTCGGCCAGGCAGGCCTGCATCAGCACGCTGAAGTTCGCCGCGGACGCCTGCAGGCGCGGGTTGATCTCCGCGGAGTCGCCGGCCTCCACCCCCTCGGTGATCTGGCTGCGCACGTCCACCTCGGTGAGGGCCGTGGCCAGCCCGAGCCCGGCGAACTTGCGCAGCGCCGCGGCCACCTGGAGCGTGCTGAAGTTGCCGTACTGGGTGCCCAGGTGGCCCTGTGCGCCCACGCCGTCGATCGGCACGCCCTTGGCCCTCAGGTCACGGGCCATGTCGTAGACGAACTGCGTCTTGTCGTCGGCCGGGTTGCCGGAGCCGAACGCCTCGATGTTGTAGTCGTTGTAGAACAGCAGCGCCTTCGGGTCGGCGGCGCGGGCCCAGCGGAACGCGTCGGCGATGTAGCCGGGCCCGAGGTTCTGCGCCCAGAACCCCTTGTAGTGCAGGGTGGACGGGGTGTCCCAGGGGTCGCTGACCGCCTCGTTCACCACGTCCCACTGCCAGATCTTGCCCTTGAAGTGGGTGACCACGGCGGTGATGTGGTCGCGCAGGATCTGGCGCAGCTCGGCCTTGCTGATCGAGCCGTCCGCGACGCCGCTGGTCAGCCACGCGGGCAACTGGTTGTGCCAGACCAGCACGTGGCCCCGGACCCGCTGGTTGTTCTTGCGGGCGAACTCGACCAGCTCGTCGGCCGGGCCCCAGTTGTAGGTGCCCCGGGTGGGTTCGAGGCTCTCCCACTTCATCACGTTCTCGGCGGTGACTGTGGAGAACTCGGACGCGGCCAGCTCGCGGTAGCGCGGCTCGGAGGCGTCGTTGAGGGCGGCCATGTCCACGGCGGTGCCCACATACAGGCCGTGGCGCTTGGCCAGCTCGCGAAGGCTCTGCGCGGCCGGGTCGTACGGGCGTCCGGCCGTCGCGGGGACGACGTTGAGGGCGGTGGCGGTCGCGACGGCGACGGCGCCGGCGGCGAGCCATCGTCTCAGCTTCATGGTCGTTCCTTTCGGGAGGGTGCGCGCGGCCCGGGGGCCGGCGGTGGCGGTGCCGGAGACGCCGCGCCGTGGAACGGTTCGGCGGGCGCCAGGATGGACTGATGAAGCGGCTTCCGAAACTTCCGATCAACCTTCCGGAAGTAGCCCGAAACATTACGGACGCCGATAGCCGTCCGTCAATCACCTGGGCGGGGAGGGTGAGCCGGCGCCTCAGCGCAGCGGGTGGCAGGAGGCCCGGACGACCAGCTCGGTGGGGAGCTGGATGTGGGTGTCCCGCTCGACGCCGGCGATGAGGTCGATCAGCAGGCGCAGCGACTCGGCGCCCATGCGTTGCAGCGGCTGCCGGATCGTGGTGAGGGGCGGGTCGACGAGCGCCGACTCGGGGATGTTGTCGAAGCCGATGACCGACAGATCCTCCGGTACGCGCAGGCCGAGGCCGCGGGCCACATCCACGGTGGAGATGGCCGAGAGGTCGTTGCCGGCGAAGATCGCGGTCGGCCGGTCGGCGAGCGCGAGCAGTTCGGCCGCAGTGCTGGCGGCGGTCTCGGTGCGGAAGCCGCCCACCCGCACGAGCCGCTCGTCCACCGGCACGCCCGCGTCGGCCATCGCCTTGCGGAACCCGGCCTCGCGCAGGCGGGCCGACTCCAGGTCGGGCCGGCCGCTGATGTGCGCGATCCGCCGGTGCCCGAGCGACAGCAGGTGGTTGGTGGCCAGCACCGCGCCGGCGAAGTTGTCGGAGTCGACGGTGGGCAGGCCGGACGGGCCGGTGTGCGGGTCGACGGCCACCACGTGGAAGCCGTGCTTGGTCTCGACCACGGTCGGCGTCACGATCACCGCACCGTCGATGAGCGTGCCGGACAGCCGCGCCAGGGAGCGCCGCTCCCACCCTATGGCCGCGCCCTCGCCGTCACCGCTGGAGTAGGCGAGCAGTTGGTAGCCGCTGCCGGCGACCTCGCGCGACGCGCCCTTGAGCAGCTCGGTGGAGAACGGCTCGAACTCGGCGACCAGGATGCCCAGCACGTTCGTGCGGTGGCTGCGCAGGCTCTGCGCGCCCAGGCTGGCCTCGTACCCGAGCTCGTGGATCACCTGCTGGACGCGCTCGACGGTGGCCTGCGCGACGCCGTACCGGCCATTGACGACCTTGGATACAGTTGCCACCGAGACGCCGGCCGTACGTGCCACGTCCGACATCTTGACGCGCTCCTGGAACACCACGCCGACGATGATAGAGGGCTCTCCCAGGGGGATCGAAGACGATGTCGAAAACGTTATCGATACCGATTGACTTCACGTTACGGCCCTGTAAAACTCCCCGGCAGGTAACCCGACTGAGTGGTCGAGGAGACATCTATGGTGATGAAGCGCCGTGCTGGCGCCGTCCTGGCACTGTTTGTGACAAGCGCTCTGCTGGCCTCCGCGTGCAGTGGTGGTGGCGACGAGGAGAAGGCCGCCGAGAGCGAGTTGTACAAGAACCCGGTGACGTTGACCTGGTGGCACAACGCGTCGCAGGACGGGCCCGGCAAGACGTACTGGGAGAAGGTCGCCAAGGACTTCTCCGCGGCCCACCCGACCGTCAAGATCGAGATCGAGGCGATCGAGACGAACCAGCTCCAGCGCACCCGGCTCCCCGCCGCGCTGCTGAGCAACGACCCGCCGGACATCTTCCAGGCGTGGGGCGGCGGCGAGATGCGCGAGCAGGTCGAGGCCGACTACCTCAAGGACATCACCGACCAGGTGAAGGGCGAGGTGGCCGACATCGGCAGCGCCGCCGAGATCTGGCAGGTGGAGGGCAAGCAGTACGGCCTGCCGTTCCGGATGGGCATCGAGGGCATCTGGTACAACAAGGACATGTTCGCGAAGGCGGGCATCACGGCGCCGCCGACCACCTTCGACGAACTCAACACCGCGGTCGCCAAGCTCAAGGCCATCAACGTCGTCCCGATCGCCCTCGGCGCCGGTGACAAGTGGCCGGCCGCCCACTGGTGGTACAACTTCGCGTTGCGTGCCTGCTCGGTCGACACGCTGAAGAAGGCCTCCAAGGACCGGACCTTCGACGACCCGTGCTTCGTCAAGGCGGGCCAGGACCTGAAGACCTTCATCGACACCAAGCCGTTCCAGAACAACTTCATCGCCACGCCGGGTCAGAACGACCCGACCAGCGCCAACGGCCTGCTCGCCAACGGCAAGGCCGCGATGGAGCTGATGGGCGACTGGAACCGCGGCACGCTGGACACCGTCGCCACGGACAAGGCGGCCCTGGGCAAGTTCCTCGGCTGGTTCCCGGTGCCGGCGATCTCCGGCTCCGCCGGTGACCCGAAGGCGGCCCTCGGTGGCGGCGACGGCTTCGCCTGCGCCAAGAACGCCCCGGCCGAGTGCGTCGAGTTCCTCAAGTACATCGTCAGCCCCGAGGTGCAGAAGGGTTACGCCGCCACCGGCACCGGCCTGCCCGTCGCCAAGGGCGCTGCCGACGGCGTCACCGACCCGGCGCTGAAGTCCATCCTGGAGGCCACCTCCTCGGCCACCTACGTGCAGCTCTGGCTGGACACGGCCTTCGGCAGCACCGTCGGCACCGCGATGAACGACGCGATCGTCGCGATCTTCGCCGGCAACGGGACACCTGAGAAGGTCGTCTCGGCCATGAAGGCGGCCGCAAGCAAGTGACGTCCGCATCGCAGACCCGTACGCCCGCCGTCGGCGCGCAAGCGCCGCCGGCGGGCCTCCGGCCCGGCGCACGGGCCGCCTCCCGCCGCGCCGAGACCCGTCGCAAGTGGTACGAGATCATCGGCCTGACCACGCCCGCGATCGTCATCTACGTGATGTTCGTGCTGGTGCCGATGGGCTTCGCGTTCTACTACAGCCTGTTCCGCTGGCGCGGCGTCGGCCCGCCCACCGAGTACGTCGGCTTCCGCAACTACACGCTCGCCTTCCAGGACCCGATCTTCCTCGACGCGCTGCGCAACAACGCGATCATCGTGTTCGGGTCGCTGCTGATCCAGGGCCCGGTCGCGCTGGGCATCGCCCTCCTGCTCAACCGCCGCTTCCGCGGGCGCTCGGCGTTCCGCCTGCTGGTGTTCGTGCCGTACGTGCTGGCCGAGGTCACCGTCGGCATCATGTGGAAGCTGATCCTGACCGAGAACGGCACGCTCGACGCGCTGCTGCAGTCGATCGGGCTGGGCGGCCTGGTGCAGGCGTGGCTGGCCGACCTGGACGTGGTGATCTGGACGCTGCTGTTCGTCCTCACCTGGAAGTACGTCGGCTTCGCCATCATCCTGCTGCTCGCCGGCCTGTCGAACGTGCCGCAGGAGCTGAACGAGGCCGCGGAGATCGACGGCGCGAGCTGGTGGCAGATCCAGCGCCACGTCACGCTGCCGCTGCTCGGCCCCACCATCCGGATCTGGATGTTCCTGTCGATGATCGGCTCGCTGCAGGTCTTCGACATGGTCTGGGTGACCTCGGTGCCGGCGGTGCGCTCGCTCGGCGCCTCGGCCACCATGGCGACGTACATGGTGGACAACGGCTTCTTCGCCCGGCTCTGGGGCTACGGCAACGCGGTCGCCGTGATCCTGTTCGCCATCTCGTTCGTCGCGGCGCTGCTGTTCCAGCGTTTCCTGCTCCGCCGGGACATCGAGGGCGCCATCACCCGGAAGGGGAAGTGACAGTGGCCGTGAACTCCGTATCCGCCCCCTCGGCCGGGCGCCGGCCGGTGCAGTGGAGCTCGCCGCTGACGTACGCGATCGCGCTCGCGGTCGCGGCCGTGTCGATCGCACCCGTGGTGTACGTCGTCGTCGGCGGTTTCCGGACCACGCCGCAGATCGTGGACGACCCGGCCGGCCTGCCGGACCCGTGGGTCTGGGACAACTACTACCGGGTGCTGACGCAGAGCGACTTCTGGAGGCAGGCGTTCAACAGCGCGGTGGTCGCCCTCGGCACCACGCTCGGCGTGGTGGTGCTCGGCATGGCCGCCGCGTTCGTGCTCGCCCGCTACACGTTCCGGGGCCGCGAAGGGCTCTACACCTTCTTCACCCTCGGCCTGCTGTTCCCGGCCGGCGCGGCGATCCTGCCGCTGTACCTCATGCTGCGCGACCTGAACCTGATCAACTCCTACTACGCGGTGATCCTTCCGCAGGTGGCCTTCTCGTTGCCGCTGACGATCGTCATCCTGCGGCCGTTCCTGTCGGCCATCCCGCGGGAGCTGGAGGACGCGGCCGCCATCGACGGCGCCGGCCGGCTCGGCTTCCTCTGGCGGATCGTGCTGCCGCTGTCGCGGCCCGCGGTCGTCACCGTCGGCATCCTCGCGTTCGTGGCGAGCTGGAACGCGTTCCTCCTGCCGCTGCTCGTCCTCGGGGACGTCAGCTTGCACACCCTGCCGCTGGGCGTGCAGAACTTCTCCAGCCAGTACACCACCGACACCGCGGGCGTCCTCGCCTTCACGTCGCTGGCGATGTTGCCGGCGCTGCTGTTCTTCACCCTGGCGGAGAAGCAGATCGTGGGCGGCCTCCAGGGCGCGGTCAAGGGCTGAGCGGCAGCGGCACCAGCACAACCAGTGGAAAGGCACACCATGACAGAGGTCCACGCGGTGGTGGACGGGCCGGTACCGGCTCAGGCAGGCTCGGACCACGACCGGCCGGACGGGCCCGACGCCGAGACGCGCGTGCGGGAACTCCTCGCTCGCATGACGATCGAGGAGAAGGTCGCGCAGCTCGTCGGGTTCTGGGAGAAGGAGGACGGTGAGGCGGTCGCGCCCCTGCAGGGCGAGTTCGCCGACACCGGCCGGCTCGACGACTTCTCCCGGCACGGCCTGGGTCACCTCACCCGCGCCTACGGCACCCGCCCGGTCGACGCCGCGGCCCGCGCGGCATGGCTGTGGAAGTTCCAGCGGGACCTGGTGACCGGCACCCGGCTGGGCATCCCGGCCATCGTGCACGAGGAGTGCCTGACCGGCCTGTCGGCGTGGAAGGCGGCCACCTTCCCGACGCCGCTGGCCTGGGGTGCCGCGTTCGATCCCGACCTGGTCACCGAGATGGCGGCGGCGATCGGCGCCTCGATGCGCGCGCTCGGCATCCACCAGGGACTGGCCCCGGTGCTGGACGTGATCCGGGATCCGCGCTGGGGCCGGGTCGACGAGTGCATCGCCGAGGACCCGTACCTCGTCGGCACCATCGGCACCTCGTACGTGCGGGGACTCCAGTCGCAGGGCGTGCTCGCGACGCTGAAGCACTTCGCCGGCTACTCCGGCTCGCGGGCCGGGCGCAACTTCGGCCCGGTGCACGCCGGTCCCCGGGAACTCGCCGACGTGCTGCTGCCGCCGTTCGAGATGGCGATCCGCGACGGCGACGCGCGCAGCGTCATGCACTCGTACGCGGAGATCGACGGCGTGCCGGTGGCCGCCGACCCGACCATGCTCACCGGCCTGCTGCGGGACCGGTGGGGCTTCGACGGGACGGTGGTGGCCGACTACTACGGTGTCGCCTTCCTCAACCTGCTGCACCACGTCGCCGCCGACAACGCGGACGCGGCGGTGCAGGCGCTGAGCGCGGGCCTCGACATCGAGCTGCCGACCGGCGACGCCTTCCTGACCCTGACCGAGTCGGTGCGGGCCGGCCGGGTCGACGAGGCGCTCGTCGACCGGGCGGTGCTGCGCGTCCTGCGCCAGAAGCAGGAACTCGGGCTGCTCGACGCCACGTTCGACGACGAGCCGCCGGGCGCGATCGACCTCGACTCGCCGGAGCACCGGTCGATCGCACGCCGGCTCGCCGAGGAGTCGGTGGTCCTGGTCGCCAACGAGGGCGTGCTGCCGCTGCCGGCGGGCCGCCGGGTGGCGGTCGTCGGCCCGAACGCCGATCGGCAGGGCGCGCTGTTCGGCTGCTACTCGTTCCTCAACCACGTGCTGGCGCACCACCCGGGCGTGGAGACCGGCTTCGAGGTGCCGACCGTCCTGGAGGCGGTACGCGCCGAGTTCGGCGCCGACGAGGTCACGTTCGCGGCCGGCTGCGAGGTGGACTCGGCGGACCGCTCCGGGTTCGACGAGGCGGTCGCCGCCGCGTCCGCCGCCGACGTGGCGGTCCTCGTCGTCGGCGACCACGCCAGCCTGTTCGGCCGCGGCACCGTCGGTGAGGGCTGCGACCGGGACGACCTGGAGCTGCCCGGCGTGCAGCGCCAGCTCGTCGAGGCGGTGCTGGACACCGGCACCCCCGTGGTCCTCGTGCTGCTCACCGGCCGCCCGTACGCGCTCGGCTGGGCGCTGTCCCGGTGCGCGGCGGTGGTGCAGACGTTCTTCCCGGGCGAGGAGGGCGCGGGGGCGATCGCGGGTGTGCTCTCCGGGCGGGTCAACCCGTCCGGCCGGCTGCCGGTCAGCCTGCCCGGCTCGGCCGGCGCGCAGCCGTACTCGTACCTGCACCCGGAGCTGGGGGCGGGCATGAACGGCACCAACCTGCCGGCGACGCCGGTGGCGCCGTTCGGGCACGGGCTGTCCTACACCACGTTCGCGTACACCGACCTGACCGTGCCGGCCGAGGTGCCGACCGGCGAGGCGCTGCGGGTGTCGGTGCGCGTGACGAACACCGGCCCGGTCGCCGGTGACGACGTGGTGCAGCTCTACGGCCGTGACCTGGTCGCCTCGGTGACCCGGCCGGTGGCGCAGCTGCTCGGCTACCGGCGGGTGCGCCTGGAGCCGGGCGCCTCGGTGACCGTCGAGCTGACCGTGCCGAACACGCGGCTGGCCTTCACCGACCGCACGCTCAGGCGCGTGGTGGAGCCCGGAGAGGTCGACGTCTGGGTGGGCACGAGCGCCCGGCGCGACGTCCAGGCGCGGACGACGCTGACCGGCGACACCGTCGAGATCACCGCCGCCTCGCCCCGCTGGACGACCACCGACCTTCGCTGAGCCGGGTCCGCCGGTCGTCCACGGGGCGGCCGGCGGACCCTTTCATCTCATATTGGTGTTATGTCGTTTTTGGCTCAGTAGGCTCCAGGATGTCATCCAGCCCCGGCTGGATCCCGGTCGCCGGCACCCACAGGGATGCGTGAGTCACGATGATGGACGCGGACACCATGGTCCTGCCCCGGCTCGGGGACGCCGCGGTCGAGGACCCGTGGGGTGAGGACCGGCCGCGCCGGGCCACCGCCCGCGCCGCGACCGCCGCGCGGCGCTGGCGGATCGCGGCGTGGCTGCTGCCGGCAGCAGTGATGGGCGCGCTCGGCGCCGCCCGGATCGCCGCCTCGGCGCCGAGCGCCGGAGAACTCGCGACCCGGCGCGCGGTCACGTCGCCGTGGCCGGGGATCGGCGCCGCGCTGACCGGCGACGAGGTCGCGCTCGGGCCGTACCACCTGCTCCTGCGCGGCTGGGCGGCGCTGTTCGGCGCGGCGGACCTCGCGCTGCGCGTACCGTCGCTGCTGGCCATGATCGGGGCCGCGGCGCTCGTCGGCGCGCTCGCCGCCCGGATCGCCACGCCCGCCGCCGGCCTGGCGGCCGGGGCGATCTTGGCGGTACTGCCGACCTCGATCCGGTACGCGCAGGAGGCGCAGCCGTACGCCCTGGCGGTGTTCGCCGCCGTGCTCGCCACCTGGCTGCTGGTGCCCGCGCTGGACCGGCCGGCCCCGCGGCGGCTCGTGCCCTACGCGGGCGCGGTGCTGCTGCTGGGCCTGTGCCAGCCGGTGGCGTTGCTGCTGCTCGCCGGCCACGGCTGGACCGTGCTGGCGTTCCGTCGCCGCGTCGCGGTCAGGTGGCTGGCCGCGGTGCTCCTCGGGCTGCTCCCGGTCGCCGCGCTGCTCGCCGCCGGCCTGCGCGACGGCGGTCATCTGGCGTCCGGCGTGCGACCCGGCGCCGCCGTGCTGGCGGCCACGCCCGGCGACCTGTTCGGCGTCGCCGCGCTCGGCGGCGTGCTGGCCGGGCTGGCCCTGTTCAGCCTCCCGCTGCGGTACGCCGCCGCGATCTGCACCGCCTGGGCGCTGGTGCCGGCGCTCGGAATGCTGGCGCTGGCGCAGGCCGTGCCGGTCTGGTCGGCGGTGAACCTGCTGTTCACGGTGCCCGCCTGGGCGGTGCTCGGCGGGGTCGCCCTGTCCCGCGCGCGTGCCGCCGGGGCCGTCGCCGTGCTGGCTCTCGTCGCGCTGCCCGCCGTGGCGGCCCAGCTTCCCGGCTGACCGTCTGACCCGTCGACGAACGGGCGATGTCTGCCTGATTCACCCTTTTTGCGGTTGATTGTCGGCTTAGCATTCGGTCGGCTCCTGAGCCTGCAGACCATGGGGGAAACGTGGCAGTCGCCGCCGATACACGCCCGTCCCGCGCCACGACGGCCGGGCCGCCGGGCGCCCGCCCGATCGCACCCGTCCCGCCCGGGACGCCGGCCGATCCGGACCGCCGGCAGCGCAACGTCCGCGCCCGCCTCGCGTACGCGCGGTGCGGCGCCACCACCGGCCCGCTGCGACCGCCCCGCCGCCCCGACGCGGCGGTCGAGTTCCGCCCCACCGCCTCGGTCGCCGCGCGGCTGGTCCTGACCCTGCTGGTGCTCGTCAACAGCGCCGCCGGCCTGGTCTTCGTCGGCTGGCTGCTGCTGCCCCAGCACGTGCCCGGGCCCGGCGTCGTCGGGCTCGGCGGCTGGCAGACCGTCGCCGCCCGGCTCGCGTTCTGCGTCGTCGTCGGCGTCGAGCTGATCCGCCTGGCCCAGAACGTGGTGGTCTGGGTCTTCGCCTACCACGCCCGGGATCCGGTGCCCGTCGACCCGCCGGTCGGCCTGCGGGTCGCCCTGCTCACCACGATCGTGCCGAGCAAGGAGCCGATCGAGGTCGCCGAGCGGACACTGCGCCGGCTGCGGGAGATCGTCTACTGCGGGCACGTCGACGTGTGGATCCTCGACGAGGGCGACGACCCGGCGGTCCGGGCGATGGCCGCGCGGCTGGGCGTCCGCCACTTCACCCGCAAGGGCCGGCCCGAGTACAACCGGCCCGGCGGCGAGTTCCGGGCCCGGACCAAGTCCGGCAACCACAACGCCTGGCGGGCCGAGCACGAGCACCGCTACGACGTGGTCGCGAACGTCGACCCGGACCACGTGCCGCTGCCGAACTTCCTGGAACGCACGCTCGGCTACTTCCGCGACCCGGACGTCGCGTTCGTGGTGACCCCCCAGGTGTACGGCAACATGCACCAGAACTTCGTCGCCCACGGCGCCTCGGTGCAGCAGTACCTCTACAACGGGCTGATCGCCCGCGGCGGCAACGGACTGGACGCGCCGCTGCTGACCGGCACCGGGCACCTCTACCGCCCGGCGGCCTGGCGGACCATCGGCGGCTACCAGGACTCGATCATCGAGGACCACCTCACCAGCATCCGCGTGCACGCCGCCGTCAACCCGGCCACCGGCAACCGGTGGAAGGGCGTCTACACCCCGGACGTGGTGGCGCTCGGCGAGGGACCGACCTCCTGGGCGGACTACTTCAACCAGCAGAAGCGCTGGGCGGCCGGGATCTGCGAGATCCTGCTCCGCTGCGAGCTGCGTACGCCGCGCGAGCTGCCGTCCCGCCGCCGCTGGCAGTACCGCCTGCTCCAGTTCTACTACCCGAGCGTGGCGGTGAGCCTGCTGCTGGGTAACGCCGCCACCGCGCTCTACCTGCTGACCGGTGTCGACGCGGGCCGGCTCGACCCGCAGGTCTGGGCGACGCTGTGGGGCTCCACCGTCGGCACCTGGTTCCTGCTCTGGCTGTGGTTGCGCCGCTTCAACATCGCCCCGCACGAGCGGGAGGAGGTGGGCATGGCCGGCATGGCGCTCGCCCTGTTCGCCGGACCGGTGTACGTGGCCGCCGCGGCGGGCGCGCTGCTGCGCCGCAAGCTCGGCTTCGTGGTCACCGCCAAGGGCGCGCTGCGCACCGTCGAGTCGGCGCGTACGTTCCGGCTGCACCTGTGCTGGGCGCTCGCCGCCGCCGGGCTGCTCGCGGCGAGCTTCGCGCTGGATCACGACTACCCGCTGCTGCGGGTCTGGCCGGTGCTGACGCTGCTGACCGGGCTCGCGCCACCGCTGATCTCCTGGGTGGAGAGTCTGCGGGCCCGCCGGGACCGGGCCGCCGAAGCGGCGCGGGAACCGCAGGTGGTGCCCCGGACCGTGACCGAGGGCGGTGTGCCGTGCTGAGGCCGACGCTGCCCCGGATGGGCCTGGCGCTGGCCGGGTTGCTGCTGCTCGCGTACGCCTTCGTGGTGGCGCCGGGCGCGTGGCGCGACCCGGCCACCGACGTCGCGGCGCGACAGCCCGCCCCGGCGACGCCGCAGGCGAGCACCGATGTGCCGGCGGCGGTCGCGCCGAGCCCGCGCGGCGGCCCGTTCCCGCCGGCCGGGCAGGCGTTCTTCGGCGTGATGACCGACAAGGGACCGTACGACTTCGCGCCGGTCGACAGGTTCGCCGAGGCGGCCGGGCGCGCGCCGCAGGTGATGCTCTTCGGCGCGGACTGGGCGTCGGCCGCGTTCGACCGGAGCCTGTTCGACCGGATCGCCGAGCGGGGCATGATGCCGATGCTCGGCTGGGAGCCGTGGGACCACACGGTCGACAAGGCGGCCCGCCGTACCGAGCTGACCGACAGGCAGATCGACCGGCTGCGCGCCACCCAGCCGGACTACCGGCTGTCCCGCATCGCGCGCGGCGACTTCGACGCGTACCTGCGCTCCTGGGCCGACGGCGTGCGGTCGCTGGGCTACCCGGTCGCGATCCGCTTCGCGCACGAGATGAACGGCGACTGGTACCCCTGGTGCGAGCGGGCCAACGGCAACCGCCCCGGCGACTACGTCCGGGCCTGGCGGCACGTCCACGACGTCTTCGCCGAGGCCGGCGCCACGAACGTCACCTGGGTGTGGAGCCCGAACGCCCGCTGGGACAAGACGACCGCCGGGCTCACCGGGCTCTACCCGGGCGACGAGTACGTCGACTGGGTGGGCGTCACCGGCTACTACGGCAGCGGCGCGTTCACCAAGACGTACTGGTCGTTCGACCAGATCTTCGGCCCGACGATCGCGGAGATCCGCAAGGTCACCGGCAAGCCGCTCGTGGTCACCGAGACCGGCGCCGCCGACGCCGCCGGGCACAAGGCGCGGTGGATCCGGGACACGTTCCGCGCCCTGCCCCGCTATCCGGGCCTGATCGGGCTGATCTGGTTCGAGGTGGACAAGGAGAAGGACTGGCGCATCGCCGGCTCACCGGCGGCGGCGACCGCGTTCGCCGAGGCGGTGGCCGCCGAGCGCTACGACGTCACCTGGTCGCCGGCGGTGCGGCCGCGTACCGGGATCTGATCCCGGCCCGCGCTCCATGTCGGACGGTGGGGCTACCCTCCACGATCATGGACGAGAGAGATCAATTCCGGCGGGCGGCGATCGAGCAGGGCGTGCCCGAGGACGAGGTGGCCCGCTTCGCGGAGCTGATCCGGTTCCCGATCCACGCCTGGCAGCGCGAGGAGGGTGTGCACGTCGGGCGGCGGGGCGGGCGGCCGCGGCTGCCGGTGGGCATGCCGTGGCCCACGTGCTCGGAGGGCTTCCCGTTGCCGTTCCTGCTCCGGCTCGACTGCGCGGCGCTGCCCCGGGTTCCCGGCCTCGCCCTGCCGGCCGACGGCACGCTGCTGTTCTTCCTCGACCAGGAGAGCGCACTGGACGCCTGCGGCATCGAGCCCGAGCAGGAGTTCGCGCGGGTCGTGTACGTCCCGGCCGGCGCCGAGACGGCCGACGGTGAGTACGTCGTGCCCGCCGACACCGAGATGGAGCCGTTCCTCGCCCCCGAGCACGAGATGTACGCGGGGCTCCAGGCGGAGCTGCCGGACTGGCTCGACCGCTCGGAGGAGTGGCTGTGCGACACCCAGATCCAGCTCCTGCGCGACATGCCGCACCGCAAGGAGATGAGCGCGCTGGTCGAGCAGCTCTGGCCGGAGCGGAACTGGCACCTGCCGGACGACGTCTTCGTCGGCGGCTACACCCTCTCGGCGCAGGATCCGCCCGAGGCGATCATGATGGACCCGGAGCGGGTTCAGCAGCTGTGGTCCCTGCCCCGCGCGGAGCGGATGGAGGCCCGGTACGAGGAACAGCAGCGGGTGATGCGCGAATGGGTGCCGCTGGCCCAGTTCGGCGTGCCGGACGAGGAGTACGTCAACGCGCGGTTCCTGATCCGCCACGACGACCTCGCCGCCCGGCGGTTCGACAGGGTGCTGTCCTTCTGCGAGTTCACCGAGTGACAGCCGGAACGGCTCACACCAGGGTGCGGACCGCCCGCAGCGCCGCCTCCACGTCCTGCTCGCCGTTGGCGATCGTCGCGCCGAAGCGCAGGTAGGACGGCCGGTAGGGGGTGCTGCTTGCGACCACCCCGGCCGACCGCAGCCGGTCCACCGCCCGGTCCGGCGGCACGCCCGGCACCTCGCAGCAGACCACCCCGGCGGACAGGTCGGCGGCGCGCGGCGTGACCAGCCGGACGCCCCGGATCCCGGCCAGCCCCTCCTTGAGGCGGCCGGCCAGCTCCCGGGTGCGTTCGGCGACCCGGGCCGGGCCGATGCGCCGGTGGAACGTGAACGCGTCGGCGAGCGCCCACCGGTGCTCGAAGCTGTGGTATCCGCCGGGCGTGTGCGCCTGGCCCGGCGGCACGGGCGCCCCGCCGGTCCCGCCGGCCATCCAACGCCCGATGGCCCGCCCGTCGAAGGTCGGGACCACCGGCGTCATCCGGGCCCACGCCCGCTCGGCGGCCCAGACCAGGCCGGTGCCGCGCGGCCCGAGCAGCCACTTGTGGCAGCCGGAGACGAGCACGTCGCAGCCGAGCTGCTCGGGTGTGGAGGCGTCGGCACCGAAGCCGTGCACCGCGTCGAGGCAGAGCAACGCCTCGGGGCTGCGCTCGCGGACCGCCTCGGCCAGCCGGCGTACCGGCAGTTTCACGCCGGTGCTGGAGTGCACCCAGGTCAGCGCCACCACCCGGGTGCGGGGCGTGAGCGCCGCGGTCAGCCCGGCGACCATCTCGTCCTCCGTGGCCGTGGCGGCGTCCCGGTAGAGGCGGGCCCGGCGCACGGTCACCCCGTCGCGTTCGGCGCGCAACCGCAGCGACTCGTGCGTGGCGTAGAAGTCGTGCTCGGTGGTCAGCACCTCCTCGCCCGCTCGCAGCCGGATCGCGCTGTAGACCAGGCCGAGGCCCATGGTGGTGGAGTCGGTGAGCGCTATCTGCTCCGGCCGGGTGCCGAGGTGCCCGGCCGCCGCGTCCAGCACCGCGCGGTCCAGCCGTTCCTCGTGGAGCCCCAGGTAGCCCGAGGCGTCCCGGTCGAGGCCGGCGCGGTGGACCGCCACGGCGGCCCGTACCGGTGCCGGGTGCGGGGCGAAGACGAACGTGGCCAGGTGTGCCCGGGAGTGGTCGAGCGCGAACTGGGCGCGGACGCTGTCCCAACTGGCCGGATCCAGGGCGGGCGCGTCGTCCGGCGCCGCGGTCCCGCCCGCCGGGCGGTCCGGCTCGCAGCCGGTGGCCAGGCCGGTGACGCCGGCCGCCGCCGTCGCGCCGAGCAGGTGCCGCCGGGTCAGGTGCCGTCGCCTCGGGTGCATGGGGCAATCGTCCGCCGTGCATGTCACGGCCGGGTCACTGCCGGGGGACCGGTGATTTCACCGATGCGCACCGGCGGCAGGGCATCGATGCTGACGCATGTCGATGTAATTCCGGCGCAAGGAGTGACCGACGTGCCCACCACCACCCGTTCCCGTACCCCCGTCCGTGCCCTCGCCCGCCTCGCCGTGGCCGCGCTGCTCGCCACCGGCGGCGCCCTCGCCGTCCCGGCGGCGGCGAGCGCGGCAAGCCCTTACGAGCGCGGCCCGGCGCCCACGAACGCCATCCTGGAGGCCAGCCGCGGCCCGTTCGCCACCTCGTCGATAAACGTCTCCTCGCTGAGCGTGACCGGCTTCGGCGGCGGCGTCATCTACTACCCGACCAGCACCGCCGAGGGCACCTTCGGCGCGGTCGCCATCTCGCCGGGCTACACCGCCTCCTGGTCCAGCCTGAGCTGGCTCGGTCCCCGGATCGCCTCGCACGGCTTCGTGGTCATCGGCATCGAGACCATCACCCGGCTGGACCAGCCGGACAGCCGGGGCCGCCAGCTCCTGGCCGCGCTGGACTACCTGACCCAGCGCAGCTCGGTGCGGGGCCGGATCGACTCGTCCCGGCTCGCCGTGGCCGGGCACTCGATGGGCGGTGGCGGCAGCCTGGAGGCGGCGGCGGCCCGGCCGTCGTTGCAGGCCGCCGTCCCGCTCGCTCCGTGGAACCTGGACAAGACCTGGTCCGAGGTACGGGTGCCGACGCTCATCATCGGCGGCGAGAGCGACAGCGTGGCGCCGGTGGCGACCCACTCGATCCCGTTCTACAACAGCATCCCGTCGTCGTCGGAGAAGGCGTACCTCGAGCTGAACAACGCGAGCCACTTCTTCCCGCAGACGACGAACACGCCGACGGCGAAGCAGACGGTGGCCTGGCTGAAGCGGTTCGTCGACGACGACACCCGCTACGAGCAGTTCCTCTGCCCGGGCCCGACCGGGTCGGCGATCCAGGAGTACCGCAACACCTGCCCCAGCTCCTGATCCCCTCCGCTCCCGGGGTGGCCGCCACGGCGGTCACCCCGGGAGCGCGTCCGCCTCTTTTCCGGCGGGTTGCCCATCTGTGACACTGCATGAATGGTTTCTGCATCGACAGTGCATATAGACCTGTGGGGCCGGGACGACGAGTGCGACGCGATCCGCCGGCTCCTCGACCGCGACGACGGCGGTGCGCTGCTGTTCCACGGGCCGCCGGGCTCCGGGCGCAGCGCCCTGCTGGCGTACGCCCGCAGGTGGGCGGGGGAGCGCGCGGTGCTCGCCGGCGCCGGCCTGGCCGACGAGGCGACACTGCCCTACGCCGGGCTGCACCGCCTGCTCGACCCGGTGCTGGACGCGGACACCGCACTCCCGGTGCGGCAACGCCGGCTGTTGCGACGCGCGCTCGGCGGCGACGGGTGCCCGGCCGAGCAGCGCCTGGCCCTGGCCGCCGCGGTGCGGTCCCTGCTCGCCGCCGTCGCGGCGGACCGGCCGTTGCTGTGCACGGTGGACGACCTCGACACCGGCGATCCGCAGAGCGCCTGGACCCTGGCGGTGGTGGCGCGCCGGCTGCGCCGGCTGCCGGTGGCGATGCTGCTGACCGCCACCGCACCGGCCACCGTCGACGGCGTACCGGCCCACCGGCTGCGCCCGCTGGACGCCCACGAGTGCCACGCGATGCTCGCCGGCCTGCGGGAGCGGCCGCCCGTGGCGGTGGCCACGGCGCTGGCCGCGCTCAGCCGGGGCAGCCCGGCGGCGCTGGCCGACCTGGCCGGCACGCTCACCCCGGCCCAGTGGCGGGGCGAGGCGCCGCTGCCCGGCACGCCGCCGGTGGACGGCTCGCTCGCCGCCGCGTACCGGGCCCGCCTGGACCGGCTGCCCGTCCCGACCCGGCGGATGGTGCTGCTCGCCGCGCTCGACCCCGGCGACGACCCGGCCACGCTGGTCCGCGCCGCGTGGGCGGCCGGGCTCACCGTCGAGGCGCTCGCCCCCGCCGAAGCGGCCGGGCTGCTGCGTACCGGGCCCGGCGGGGTGACGTTCCCGCACCCGCTCGCCCGCACGATGATCACCGCCGTCGCGCCGCTCGCCGACCTGCGCGCGGCGCACCTGCTGCTGGCCGGCACGCTCGCCGAGGGCACGCTGGGCCGGGCGCTGCGTCACGCCACCGCCGCCGACTGCCCGGCCGACGTGCTCGCCGCCGAGCTGACCGCGGCGGTCGACGAGGTGCCGGACCGCGCCGCCGCCGCGGTCGTGCTGCGCCGGGCCGCCGAGCTGAGCCCCGACCCGGGGCGCGCGGCCGAGCTGACCATCGCGGCGGCGCGGTGCGCCTGGACCGCCGGCGACCCGGACCGGGCCCGGGGGCTGCTACGAGGGGTGACCGCCGGGCCGCCTGCCGGTGGCCGGGCCGACCTGCTCCGCGGCGAGATGCAACTGCGCTGCGACGCGCCCGCCGCCGCGGTCGCCACGCTGCTGGCCGCCGCCGACGCGGTCGCGCCGGCCGACCGGCGGGCCGCGCTGCTGGCGCTGGTCCGGGCCGGCGAGGCCATCTGCGTCACCGGCGACCAGTACCGGTACGCCGAGGTGGCCCGCCGGGCCGAGGCGCTGCGGCGGCCCGGCGACCCGCCCGACCTCGACCTGCCGGCCACGTTCGCCACCGGCGTCGGCGCGACGCTGCGCGGCGACCACGCCCGTGGTGGGCCGGCGCTGCGCCGCGTCGTCGTCCTCGGCGGCCGGTTGACCGGTCCCGCGCTCACCCCCGGCGCGCTCGTCTGCGCCGCCGCGGCCGCCCTGCTCGTCGCCGTGGACGGTCCCGCGCACCGGCTCGCCGGCCGGGCGGTCGAGGTGGCCCGCTCGCGCGGCGAGCTGTCCCTGCTGCCCCGGGCGCTGGAACTGCGGGCGGTCGCCGAGTACTGGCTGGGCCGGCACGAGGCCGCGGCCCAGACCGCCCGCGAGGGCGTGCGCGCCGCCCGCGCCACCGGTCAGCACGTCTGCGCCCAGGTGCACCTCGGCATCCTCGCCGTGCTGGCCGCGGTCCGCGCCGACCGGGACGCCGCGCTGGCCCGGATCGCCGAGATCGGCGACGGGGCCGCACCGGGCAGCCGGCCCGACGCGTACGCCCGGTGGGCGCTCGGCGTGCTGGACCTGATCGACGGCCGGTACGCCGACGCGGTGGCCCGGCTGTCCGCGCTGGCCCGCACCGGCACCGGCCGGGGGCAGGTGCTCGTCCAGGTGATGGCCACCCCGTACCTCGTCGAGGCCGCCGCCCACGACGGCGGGCGGCCGGCCGCCGCGCTCGCCGTGTTCGACCACTGGGCCAGCAGCACGGCGAGCCCGTCGCGGCGGGCGCTCGCAGCGCGCTGCCGGGCGCTGCTCGCGCCGCGCGGCGGCCCGGAGGCCGAACGGGAGTTCCACGCGGCGCTGCGGCTGCACCCGGCCGACACCGACCGGTTCGAGCGCGCCCGCACCGAGCTGCTGTTCGGCCGCGAGCTGCGCCGCCGGCGCCGGCCCCGGGACGCCCGGGCGCACCTGCACCGGGCCCGGGAGGCGTTCACGCTGCTCGGCGCCACCGTGTGGGCCGACCGTGCGGGGGAGGAACTGCGCGCGGCGGGGGAGTCGGTCGGGCCGGTGCGGCACGGCCCGGAGCAGTTGCTGACCGGGCAGCAGCTGCACATCGCCCGGCTGGTCGCGGAAGGGGCGACCAACCGGGAGATCGCCACCCGGATGTGCCTGTCCACCCGGACCGTCGACCACCACCTGCGCAACGTCTTCCACCGGCTGGGCGTGCGCTCGCGTACCGAACTGGCCCGCCTGCTGTCCTGACCGTGCGCCGACCTCGGGGCCCGCGTGGCGTCGGCCGCCGCCCGGCCGGGCGGCGCCGGCTCAGCGCAGTGCGGCCACCGCGGCGTCCGCGCCGCCGCGCCACAGCACGCCGGCCTCGGTGAAGCCCGCCGCGCGCAGCGCGTCCAGGTGCCAGGCCGCGGGCGGGTTCCACTCCGGGCTGTGCCCGGTCGGGTAGATCTGCCGCCGCTTCTCCACCAGCGGCCCGAGCACCGGATCGTCGGCTGCCCGCTCCCACCAGTCCGACCAGGACAGCGCCGCGCCCGCGCGGTGCCGGGCCGCCCGCAGTTTGCCCGCCCGCGTGTGCAGCCGGTCGGTCAGCGTCGGCAGCGCCTCGTCGGGCATGTGGTCGGCGTTGACGAACACGCCGCCGGGGCGCAGCACGTCGCGGATCTCGCCGTACAGCCGCGCGAGGCGCGGGCCGTCGAGCCAGTGCAGGGCGGTCGCGGTGAGCACGGCGTCGTAGTCGCGGTGCGGCAGCGCGGCGGCCCAGTCGGACCGGTTGAGGTCGGCGGTCACCACAGCGGCCCGCCCGGCCAGCGCCGCCTCGGCGAGGGTGAGCAGCACCGGGTCGAGGTCGAGCACCGTCACCTCGGCGTCGGGCCGGCGGGCCAGTGTCCGCAGGCTGATCGATCCGGTGCCGCCCGCGAGGTCGAGGACGCGTGGCGGCCGGTCGCCGGCGACCGCCTCGACGGCGTCGAGCATCGCGGCGAAGCGGTGCTCCCGGTCGGGCAGGTACGCCTCCTGCTGCCGGTCCCAGCTCTCCTGCCAGGCCCGCACATCCAAGTCGTAAGGAGTCATGCCGCTCACGATAGTTACCGATACGCGACCCTGTCGAGACTTGTTGCCAGGGTTTTGCAATAAGCCTGCGCCGTCCCGGTGGCGTCACCGGCGCCGGACGTCCGGCGGGCCGACGGTGACGAGGCGGTGACGCGCGCTGCGGCAGGGTCGCGGCACGACGACGGCACCGTTCGAGGGGGCTGCATGATCAGGACGATGCTCCGGCTGCGCGCGCGCCCCGGCTGCGAGCCCGCGGTCGGGCCGGCCTTCGAGACGGTCGCCGGGCAGCTCGGCGCACTTCCCGGCAACCTGCGGCACGAGCTGCTGCGCGACGCCCTCGACCCGCGCGGCTTCGTCGTCGTCACCGAGTGGGCCGACGACGCGGCGCTGCGCGCGTACCGGCGGGGGCCGGTGGCGGCCCGCCTGGCCGACCTGCTCCGGCCGCTGACCGAGCCGGACGGCGACCCCGGCTACCCGCTGATGCGCGAGACCGGGGACGGGACGGGTCCGGTCTACGTGGACGTCGAGCTCACCGTGCCGCGCGACCGGCTCGCCGAGTTCCACAGCGGCTACCCCGAGGTGGTCCGGCGGATGGCCGCGATACCCGGCTACCGCCGCGAGCAGTTACTGCGCGAACCCGGCTCGGACATCCACCACATCTTCGCCGAGTGGGACGGCGCCGCGCCGTTCCTCGCCTGGATCGGCGACCCGGCCCACGCCTCGGCGCAGGCCGGACCGATCGCACCGTTCCTTCTCGACATCCGGCGCCGGCTGTTCCACGTCGTGCCCGACGCGGACGATCGCCGACACCCCACCACGGGCTGGGAGGCCGACGTGCACAGGACAACAGACGTACTCGTCGTCGGGGCGGGGCCCACCGGGCTGACCGCCGCCGTCGAACTGGCCCGGCGGGGCATCGACTGCCTGGTGATCGACAAACAGGTCACCCCGCCCGGCCACGCCGACAAGGCGATCGGCGTGCACTGCCGCACCATGGAGATCTGGGAGGAACAGGGCGTCGTCCGGGACGCCATGGACGCCGGCATCTGGCTCACCGGCAACATGGTCTTCGTCAACGGCGAGCAGACCCACCGGATGAGCTGGGAACTGCCCGGCCTGCCGTACGCCCACCTCGGCCTGCCCCAGTACGAGACCGAGCGGATCCTCACCGACCGGCTGGCCACGCTCGGGGTGCGTCCGCAGCGCGGCGCCGAACTCGTCGACTTCACCCAGGACGCCGACGGCGTGACCGCCACCGTCCGCACCGCCGACGGCGGCACCGAGACGGTACGCGCGGCGTACCTGGTCGGCGCCGACGGCGCGCACAGCCGGGTACGGGAGCGGCTCGGGCTCACCTTCACCGGCGGACTGGGCCGGTTCCCGCAGCTGTTCATGCTGGTGGACGTCGACGTCGACTGGGACATGCCGGACGGGCACCTGCTGCGGTTCCTGCACATGACCGACGGGCAGATGGACGGGATGCTGGTCTGCGTACCGCTGCGTGGCGCGCACCGCTACCGCATCGCCACCCTCGCGCCGCCCCGCTTCTTCGCCCAGACCGGCGGGCGCGACGCCCCGCCCGGCTTCAGCGAGGAACTCGACGAGCCGACCATCGACGACGTGCAGGCCGCGCTGGACCGCCTCGCGCCACCAGGCACCCGGGCGAGCAACCTGCGCTGGTCCTCGGTGTTCCGGATCAGCCACGGCATCGTCGACCGCTACCGCGACGGCCGCGTGTTCGTCGCCGGGGACGCCGCCCACCTGCACCCGCCCGCCGGCGGGCAGGGCATGAACACCGGCATCCAGGACACCTGGAACCTGGCGTGGAAGCTGGCCCTGGCGGTACGCGGGCTCGCCGCGCCCGGCCTGCTGGACAGCTACGAGACCGAGCGGCGCCCGGAGGGCGAGGAGATCGTCGGCCGCGCGGTCCGGATGGCCGGCACCGAGGAGGTGGACCGCGCCGACCTGGAACGGCAGTTCCTCCAGGAGATGTCGATGCTGCTCAGCTACGCCGGCAGCCCGCTGGTCGGGGAGACCGTCGCCGACCCGGCCGCGCTCGGTGACGCGCCCCGCCCCGGCGACATCGCGCCCGACGTCGACGGGCTGCGCCGGCGCGGCGTCGGGCACCCGCTGCGGCTGCGCGACCTCACCCGGGGCACCCGGCACACGCTGCTGCTCTACGCCGACCGCACAGCCGGCGCGGGGGAACTGGCCGCGCTGACCGGCCTGTGCGCCGACGCGCGCCGGCTCACCGGCGGCGAACTCGAGGCGTACCTGCTGCTGGACCCGGACGCCGACGAACCGCGACTGCTCGACCCGCCGGTGGTGCGCGACGCCGAGCGCCGCTTCCGCGGCGCGTACGGCCTGGCCGGCACCGGCCTGTACCTGATCCGCCCGGACGGGCACATCGGGTTCCGGGGCGCGCCGGTCGATCCGGACGCGCTGCGCAAGCACCTGCACCTGGTCTTCGGGAGCGTCCGGTGAGCCGGGTCCGGACCGTGCTGTCGATGCGGACCCGGGAAGGCTGCGAGGAGCGCTTCGAGGCGGAGTGGCTCACCGCCGCCGAACAGATCCGCACGCTGGACGGCTGCCTGCACCAGGACCTGGTCCGTGACGCCGACGACCCGCGCAGTTACCTGATCATCAGCGACTGGGCGGACCGCGAGCGGCTCGACGCGTTCGGCCGCAGCACGCACCGGGACCGGCTGCTGAGCATCATCCGTGAGCTGCGTGAGTCCGCCGACCGGCACACCTACCAGGTGCTGCACAGCGTGGCCGGCGAGCCGGGGGAGGGGCGATGACCGACGACGTGATGCCGGCGAGCGAGCTCTACACCGACGGGTTCGCGGCCGATCCGTACCCCGCGCTGGCGCGGCTGCGCGCGGAGCGGCCGGTCTGCCCGGTCGGCTCGCCGCGCTTCGACTCCTGGCTGATCACCCGATTCGACGACGCCCGCACCGCGCTGACCGACCCGCGCCTGTCCAAGGATCTGTACGGCCCGGGGCAGCACTACCTGAAGATCTTCGGCCCGAACTCCGAGGGCCTGAACCGCAACATGCTCAACTCCGACCCGCCGGAGCACACCCGGCTGCGCCGGGTGGTGTCGCAGGCGTTCGCGCCGCGGCGGATCGAGGCGCTGCGCCCCCGGATCGCGTCGACCGTCGAACAGCTCATCGACAAGATGGCGCCGCACGGCGAGGCGGACCTGATGCACGAGTTCGCCATCCCGCTGCCGATGACTGTCATCTGCGAGCTGCTCGGCGTGCCGCCGGCCGACCACGACCGGGTGCTCGACTGGACCCAGGTGATCCGCACCTCCGGCTCCACCAGCCGGCCGCCGGCGCAGGAACGCGCCGCGGTGCAGGAGGCCCAGCTCCGGCTGCACCACTACCTGGCCGGGCTGGTCCGCGCCAAACGCGACGACCCGGCCGACGACATCATCGGCGCGCTCATCAAGGCCGTCGACCGGGACGGGACGCTGTCCGAGGCGGAACTGGTCACCACCACGTTCCTGCTGCTGTTCGCCGGGCACCAGACCACCGCCGACTTCCTCGGCAACGCCGTGCTGGCCCTGCTCACCCACCCCGAGCAGATGGAACTGCTGCGCGACTCGCCCCGCCTGCTGCCCGCCGCGATCGAGGAACTGCTGCGCTTCGACGGGCCGCTGCCCGTGGCCAGCCCGCGTATCGCCACCGAGGACGTCGACTACCAGGGCGTCCGCATCCCGCGCGGCGCGATCGTCGGGGTGGCGATCAACGCGGCCAACCACGACCCGGCGCACTTCGCCGACCCGGACCGGCTGGACCTGCGCCGGGTCCGGGGCCCGCACCTCGGGTTCGGGCACGGCGTCCACTACTGCCTGGGCGTCTCACTGGCCCGGATGGAGGCCGAACTCGCGCTCGGCGCGCTGCTGCGCCGGCTGCCCGGACTGCGTCTCGGCGTGCCGCTCGCCGAGGTGCGCCGGCTCCCCGCCGCCTCGCCGTTCCGCGGCCTGCTGGAACTGCCCGTCACCTTCACCGCCTGACGGCGCCGCCGCCTCGCGCCGCCGCCCCCGTCGCAATCATCAAGGAGCAGTCATGGTCTTCCGCAACGTGATCGTCTGTCACATGGTCCCCGGCAGCGAGCAGATCGTCGGCGGCGTGTTCGGCCACTACGACCAGGCCACCCGGCCGCAGGACCTGGGCGTCATCGGCCGTTACCTGCTGTCGCACCACGACCTCTACATCCACGTGATCGAGCGGGAGCAGGACCCGCGGATCTCCGGGCAGACCCGGGGCCTGCCCGCCTTCCAGAAGATCGCCGAGGAGATCGGCCCGTACGTCACCCCGTACCCGCGCTACTGGAAGAACCCCTCGGACTCGGTGGCGAAGGAGTTCTACCACTGGGCGCCCGAGGGGGAGCCACCCGCCGACACCACGCTCACCGTGATCGTCGGGCGGATCAAGCCCGGTGCCGAACCCGACGTCGCACGGGTCTTCGCCGAGTCCGACGCCGGGTCGCTCCCGACCGACCTCGGCGTCACCGGGCGCTGGCTCTACTCGATCGACGACGTCTACGTGCACCTGCTCGAACAGGAGACGTCCGCGGCCGAGGCGACCCGGGACCAGCACGGCGACAAGCCCGCCTTCGGCAAGGTGATGCAGGACCTGGGCCCGTACATCGAGCCGTACCGGCCGGAGACGTGGCAGGGCCCGCAGGACTCGGTGGCCACCGTCTTCTACCGCTGGCAGGCCCAGGACTGAGCACGCCTCCGCGCTCCCGTCGACCGGGAGCGCGGAAACGCCGCCCCCGCGACCGGCCGTACGCCAGGCTGGTGCGGGGGTGCCGGGTGTCGACGAAGGAGATCGTCCAGCACGTCGGAGCGTTGCTGGACCTGGCCGGGGTGCTCGTCATCGCGGTCGGCGTCGCGGTCGCCACGGCGGTGTTCGCGGTGCGCTGCGCCCGGACCCGCCAGGTGGTCGCGCACTACCGGGCGTACCGGCAGGGGGTCGGCCGGGCCATCCTGCTCGGCCTGGAGTTCCTGGTCGGCGGCGACATCATCCGTACGGTGGCGGTGTCGCCCACGTTCACCAGCGTCGGCGTGCTGGCGCTGATCGTGCTGGTCCGCACGTTCCTCAGCTTCTCCCTCGAGGTGGAGCTGGACGGCCGGTGGCCCTGGCAGGGCCGGACCCCGGCCGACCGGCCGAGCGTCGGCGCCCGCCCGCAGCGCTGAACGTCGTACCCCTGCGGCAGCATGCCGGGCATGTCGGAGTTCCGGATCGTGCGCGGCGACGCGACGAGCCCACAGGCGAAGGGCCCCAAGATCGTCGCGCACGTCTGCAACGATCTGGGCGGCTGGGGGAAGGGCTTCGTCCTCGCCGTCTCGCGGCGGTGGCCGGAGCCGGAATGCGACTACCGGGAGTGGCACCGGCACCGGGCCGGCAACGACTTCGGGCTGGGCGCCGTCCGGCTGGTCCGGGTCGCGCCGGACCTGTGGGTGGCCAACATGGTCGGCCAGCGCGGGATGCGCCGGGGCAGCGCCGGGCCGCCGATCCGGTACGACGCGGTGGAGCGTTGCCTGACGGCCGTGGCCGAGCACGCCGAGGAGTTGGGCGCGTCGGTGCACATGCCACGCATCGGCTGCGGGCTGGCCGGTGGCTCGTGGCAGCGGATCGAGCCGTTGATCCGGCGCGCGTTGTCCGACCGCGGCATCCCGGTGACCGTCTACGACAGGTAATGACCTCCGCTGTCGCCCGCGCCACGTCACCGAGTCGATGCGGACGGGTACCCCCAGGGGGTATTGTGGGGTCATGGAGCACGGATCCGGTCACGACACCGGCCACTACGACGACCACGGCGGCGGTCACGGCGCGCACGCCGGGCACGACCCGGAGCAGTTCCGCCGCCGGTTCTGGCTGAGCCTGGCGCTGACCGTGCCGATCGTCGCCACCAGCCACATGGTGATGGACTGGTTCGGCTACTCGCTGGACTTCCCGGGTGTGCGCTGGGCCGGCCCGGTGCTCGGCACCGTGGTGTTCGCGTACGGCGGCTGGCCGTTCCTCACCGGCGGGCTGCGTGAGCTGCGCGAACGTGCCCCCGGGATGATGCTGCTGATCTCGATGGCGATCGTCGTCGCGTACCTCGCCTCGGCCGCCACCAGCCTCGGCCTGTTCGACCTGGACTTCTGGTGGGAGCTGGCCGCGCTGGTCACCATCATGCTGCTCGGCCACTGGCAGGAGATGCGGGCGGTCGGGCAGGCACGCGGCGCGCTCGGCGCCCTCGCCGCGCTGCTGCCCGACGACGCCGAGCGCCTGGACGACGCCGGGCAGCCGCATCCGGTGCCGGTCGGTGAGCTGCGGGTGGACGACCTGGTGCTGGTGCGCCCCGGCGGGCGGGTGCCGGCCGACGGGCGGATCGTCGAGGGCGCCGCCGAACTGGACGAGTCGATGATCACCGGAGAGTCGCGGCCGGTCGCCCGCGCCGCCGGGGACCGGGTGGTCGCCGGCACCGTCGCCACCGACTCCACCCTCCGGGTACGCGTCGAGGCGGTCGGCGCGGACACCGCGCTGGCCGGCATCGGGCGGCTCGTCGCCGAGGCGCAGGCCTCCGGCGGGCGCGCGCAGGTGCTCGCCGACCGGTTCGCCGCGCTGCTGTTCTACCTGGCGGCGTTCGCCGGCCTGGCGACGTTCGCGGTCTGGGCACTGCTCGGCGATCCCGACCAGGCGGTGGTACGCACCGTGACCGTGCTGGTGATCGCCTGCCCGCACGCGCTCGGCCTGGCCATCCCGCTGGTGGTGGCGCTGTCCACCGCGCTGTCGGCCCGCGCCGGCATCCTGGTCAAGGACCGGCTCGCGCTGGAGCGGATGCGGACCGTCGACACCGTCCTGTTCGACAAGACCGGCACCCTCACCACCGGCCGGCACACGGTGACCGGGGTGGCCACCACCGGCGGGACGGACGAGACGGCCGCCCTGGCCCTGGCCGGCGCGGTGGAGGCCGACAGCGAGCACCCGCTGGCCCGGGCGCTCGTGACCGCCGCCGACGCCCGTGGTGCGCGCCCGGCCGCACGCGGCTTCCGGGCGCTGACCGGCCGGGGCGTGCGCGCCACCGTGGACGGCGTGGACTGGGCGGTCGGCGGGCCGGCCCTGCTGCGCGAACTCGACGCCGCGGTGCCGGACGACCTGGCCCGGGCCGCGCAGGAGTGGTCGGGCCGGGGCGCCGCGGTGCTGCACCTGGTCCGCCTGCCCGAGGGTGGTCCGCCGGAGGTGACCGCCGCGTTCGGGCTGGAGGACCAGGTCCGCCCGGAGGCGCGGGCCGCCGTGGCCGAGCTGCGCGAGCTCGGCGTACGCAAGATCGTGATGATCACCGGCGACGCGCGCCCGGTCGCCGAGGCGGTCGCCGCCGACCTCGGGTTCCGGCCCGGCGTCGACGAGGTCTTCGCGGAGGTGCTCCCGGCCGACAAGGACAAGGCGGTGGCCGAGCTGCGCGGCCGGGGACTGACGGTGGCGATGGTCGGCGACGGCGTGAACGACGCACCGGCGCTCGCCCGCGCCGACGTCGGGCTGGCCATCGGCGCCGGCACCGACGTGGCGATCGAGTCCGCTGGGGTGGTGCTCGCCGGCTCGGACCCGCGTGGCGTCGGCGGAGTGATCCGGCTGTCCCGGGCGTCGTACCGGAAGATGCGGCAGAACCTGGCCTGGGCGGCCGGCTACAACGTGGTGGCGATCCCGCTCGCCGCCGGTGTCCTCGCCTGGGCGGGGATCGCGCTCAGCCCGGCGCTGGGCGCGGTGCTGATGTCCGCCTCGACGATCGTGGTGGCGCTCAACGCCCAGCTGCTGCGGCGGGTCCGGATCACCCCGGGCGACTGAACCGCAGTTCCGGTTCCCAAGCCGCCTGGCGGCTCGCGGCTGCGAGCGGCAATGCCCCTTCCGGCTCGCACCTGCGGGCCGCTAGGGTGAGCGCGTGACGGTGTTCCGGATCGGCGAGGCAGCCGAACTGCTCGGGGTCAGCGCGGACACGGTCCGCCGCTGGATCGACGCCGGCAAGCTGCCTGCGACCCGCGACGAGCACGGCCACCGGGTGCTCGACGGCGCCGACGTGGCAGCGTTCGTCCGCGCGCCCGGCCATCCCGAGCTGTCCTCGGCCCGCAACCGGCTGCGCGGCATCGTCACCGCCGTCGTCAAGGACACCGTGATGGCCCAGGTGGACATCCAGGCCGGCCCGTTCCGGGTGGTGTCGCTGATGAGCCGGGAGGCCGTCGACGACCTCGACCTCCAGGTCGGCTCCGTCGCCGTCGCGGTGATCAAGTCGACCACCGTCGTGGTCGAGCGCGCCCCCGCCACCCCCAGGGGAAGGACCAGCCCGTGACCGTACGGCGGATCCGCGCCGCGCTCGCCGCCGCGCTGGTGGCGGCGCTCGGCCTGACCGGCTGCGGTGGCGCCGGCGAACCGGCCGGTCCCGACGGCGCCGGTCCGGTGACCGTGTTCGCCGCCGCCTCGCTCACCGAGTCGTTCACCACACTCGGCAAGGAGTACGAGGCCGCCCACCCCGGCAGCACCGTCACGTTCAACTTCGGCGGCAGCTCCGGGCTCGCCACCCAGATCACCCAGGGCGCGCCCGCCGACGTGTTCGCCGCCGCCTCCCCGGCCACCATGAAGACGGTCACCGACGCCGGTGACGCGGCGGGTGAACCGGCAGTGCTGGTGCGCAACCAGATCGTCGTCGCCGTACCCCGAGGCAACCCGGCCCGGGTCGGCGGCCTGGCCGACCTCGCCCGCCCCGGCGTCAAGGTGGCGCTCTGCGCTGAGCAGGTGCCCTGCGGTGCCGCCGCACGTACCGCGCTGGACGCCGCCGGTGTGCGGCTCACCCCCGCCACGCTGGAACAGGACGTCAAGGGCGCGCTGGCCAAGCTGCGTCTCGGCGAGGTCGACGCCGCGCTGGTCTACCGCACCGACGTCCGCGCCGCACCCGGGCTCGACGCGGTCGAGTTCCCCGAGTCGGCGCGCGCGGTGAACGACTACCCGATCGTGGTGCTGCGCGCCGCCGGCAACCCGGCCGGCGCCCGCGCCTTCGTCGACTTCGTCCGCTCGGACGCCGGGCTCGCCGTGCTCACCGCCGCCGGGTTCCAGGCGCCGCCCGGCGCATGAGCCGCACCGTACGCCGCCAGCGGGTGCCGATCGCCCTGCTCGTGCCCGCCGGGCTCGGCCTGACCTTCCTCGTCCTGCCGCTCGCCGGCCTGCTGCTCCGGGCACCCTGGACCACGCTGCCCCAGCGGCTGGCCGAGCCGGGTGTGCTCACCGCGCTGCGGCTGTCGCTGGAGACCGCCACCGTCGCCACGCTGCTCTGCGTGGCGCTCGGCGTACCCCTGGCCTGGCTCTTGGCGCGGGTGGAGTTCCCCGGGCGGCGGCTGGTCCGGGCGCTGGTCACGGTGCCGCTGGTGCTGCCGCCGGTGGTCGGCGGCGTGGCGCTGCTGCTGGTCTTCGGCCGGCGCGGCCTGATCGGGTCGTGGCTGGACGAGACGTTCGGCGTGACGCTGCCGTTCACCACCGCCGGGGTGGTGCTGGCCGAGGCGTTCGTGGCCATGCCGTTCCTGGTCATCGCCGTCGAGGGGGCGCTGCGCGGCGCCGACCCCCGGTACGAGGAGGCCGCCGCCACGCTCGGCGCCGGACGGTTCACCACCTTCACCCGGGTCACGCTGCCGCTCGTCGCCCCGGGCGTGGCGGCCGGGGCGGTGCTCTGCTGGGCCCGCGCGCTCGGTGAGTTCGGCGCCACCATCACCTTCGCCGGCAACTATCCGGGCCGCACCCAGACCATGCCGCTGGCGGTCTACCTGGCGCTGGAGACCGACCTGCAGGCCGCGATCGTGCTGAGCCTGATCCTGCTCACCGTCTCCGTGGTCATCCTCGCCGCGCTGCGCGACAAATGGGTCGGGACGACATGAGTGTGCTGGACGCGCATCTCGTCGCCGAGCGGGACGGGTTCACCCTCGACGTGCGGCTGCGCATCGCCGCCGGTGAGGTGGTGGCGCTGCTCGGCCCCAACGGCGCCGGCAAGACCACAGCGCTGCGGGTGCTCGCCGGGCTGCATCCGCTCAGCGCCGGTCACCTCACGCTCGACGGCGCCGACCTGGACCGGCCGGACCGCCGGGTGTGGACACCGCCGGAACGACGGCCGGTCGGCGTGGTGTTCCAGGACTACCTGCTGTTCCCCCACCTCAGCGCGCTGGACAACGTGGCGTTCGGGCCGCGCCGCCGGGGCGTCGGCAAGCGCGCCGCCCGCACCCGGGCCCAGGAGTGGCTGGACCGGGTCGGCCTCGGCGACCAGGCCCGGCGCCGGCCCCGGCAGCTCTCCGGCGGCCAGGCGCAGCGGGTCGCGCTGGCCCGCGCGCTCGCCGTCGACCCGGCGCTGCTGCTGCTCGACGAGCCGCTCGCCGCGCTCGACGCCCGGACCCGGCTGGACACCCGCGCCGAACTCCAGCGCCACCTCGGCGCGCACCCCGGCGCCACGCTGCTCGTCACCCACGACCCCCTCGACGCCCTGGTGCTCGCCGACCGACTGGTCATCGTGGAGCACGGCCGGGTGGTGCAGGACGGCGACGCGGCAACCGTCACGGCCCGGCCGCGCACCGACTACGTGGCCCGGCTGGTCGGCCTCAACCTGCACCGCGGCCGCGCCGACGGACACACCGTCACCGTCGGTGAACTGACGCTCACCACCGCCGACACCGTCCACGGTGAGGCGTTCGTCGCGTACCCGCCGGCTGCCGTCGCGCTGCACCCGTCCCGGCCGGAGGGCAGCCCGCGCAACGTGTGGGCCGCCACCGTCACCGGCGTGCAACGCCACGGCGACAATCTGCGCGTGCAACTGGCCGGGCCGGTCGAGGTCGCCGCCGACGTCACGCCCGCCGCCGCGGCCCATCTCGGACTGATCCCCGGCCGCGCGGTCTGGGCGGCGGTCAAGGCAGCCGAGACGCGCGCCTATCCGGCGTGACAAACACCGCTGGTCGCGACGTGTACGCAGGTGAGAGGTTTGATCTGCGCTCAACCGGTCACTGGGACGGTAGCGACGACGCAAAGGGGGACACGGTGCCCGACACGATCCGCAACAGGTCCAGTCTGGACGCCGACCTGCCACGGGGAGTCACCGACCCGTTGCTCTGGCGGGCCGCGTACGACGTTGCAGTCGCCCACCGGCCCGACGAGGCCGGCCGGTGCGAGAGCCTGCTGTGTGACGGTCGGGTCGCGCCGTGTGACGCGCTGACCGCTGCTCACCGCGCGATGGAACTGGCCGGGGACCGCCACGCCGACCGGGCCGAGCCGGAGACCTGGCGTACGGAGCAGCGCCGGCGCGCCGCCTGAGCATCGGGTCGCGGGCGGTTCGAACCGCGGACGCCCCGCTTCCGTGTCTATGATCGACAACTCGGTCGGAATGCGGGGAAGAGGAGAGTTCGTGACGGTCGACGCCCACGCGTTCTGGCTCCGCGCCCCCGGCGAGGGCGAGATCCGGCCGGTCCGGCTCGCCGCCCCCGGCCCCGGTGAGGTGCTGGTCCGGACCCGCTTCTCCGGCGTCAGCCGCGGCACCGAGACGCTGGTGTTCACCGGCCGCGTCCCGGCCGACCAGCACGCCGCCATGCGGGCGCCGTTCCAGGAGGGCGACTTCCCGGCACCGGTCAAGTACGGCTACCTCAGCGTCGGCACGGTCGAGGCGGGCGACGAGCGGCTGCTCGGCCGTACCGTCTTCTGCCTCTACCCGCACCAGAGCGCGTACGTGGTCCCGGCCGGCGCCGTGACCGTCGTGCCGGACGGCGTGCCTGCCGAACGCGCCGTGCTGGCCGGCACCGTGGAGACGGCTGTCAACGCGCTCTGGGACGCCGCCCCGCTGGTCGGCGACCGCGTCACGGTGATCGGCGGCGGGATGGTCGGCTGCGCGGTGACCGCGCTGCTGACCCGCTTCCCCGGCGTACGCGTCGAACTCGTCGACGCCGACCCGGCCCGCGCCGCTGTGGCCGCCGCGCTCGGCGCGGGCTTCGCCACGCCCGCCGACGCCACCGGCGAGCGCGACCTGGTGGTGCACGCCAGCGCCACCGCCGACGGGCTGCAACGCGGCCTGGAGCTGCTGCGCCCCGAGGGCACCGTGCTGGAGCTGAGCTGGTACGGCGACCGGCCGGTCACGCTGGCGCTGGGCGGCGCGTTCCACTCCCGGCGGCTGGGTATCCGCAGCAGCCAGGTCGGCACCGTCTCGCCCCGGCGGGCCGACCGCAGCTACGCCGACCGGCTCGCGCTCGCCCTGGAGCTGCTGGCCGACCCGGTGTTCGACGCGCTGCTCACCGGCCGGTCCCGCTTCGACGACCTGCCCGACGTGCTGGACCGGCTCGCCTCGGGCGAGCTGCCGGCGCTGTGTCATCTCATCACCTACGGCGAGGAGTGATCGTGTTCAGCGTGACCGTCCGGGACCACATGATGGTCGCCCACAGCTTCCGCGGCGAGGTCTTCGGCCCGGCGCAGCGGCTGCACGGGGCGACGTTCGTCGTCGACGCCACGTTCCGCCGCGCCGACCTGGACGACGACGGGATCGTTGTCGACATCGGGCTGGCCACCGAGCAGCTCAAGGCCGTGCTCGCCGAGCTGAACTACCGCAACCTCGACGATGAGCCCGCCTTCGCCGGGGTGAACACCACCACCGAGGTGCTCGCGCGGACGATCGCCGACCGGCTCGCCGACGCGGTGGGGGCCGGCCGGCTGGGGGAGGGCGCGCAGGGCCTGGCCGGGATCACCGTCACCCTGCACGAGTCGCACATCGCGTGGGCGAGCTACGAGCGGTCGCTCTGACCGGATGACAGTCGTCCACGTGGTGCTGCCGGGCGACATCGACGACCCGGCGGACCCCAGCGGCGGCAACGCCTACGACCGCCGGGTCTGCCGCGGCCTGGCCGCGCGCGGCTGGACGGTACGCGAACACCAGGTACCCGGCGGCTGGCCGCACCCGGGGCCGGGGGAGCGAGCCGACCTTGCCGGACTGCTCGGCGGGCTGCCCGACGGCGTGCCGGTGCTGCTCGACGGCCTGGTCGCCTCGACCGTGCCGGACGTGCTCGCCCCGCACGCCGCGCGGCTGCGGCTGGTGATCCTGGTGCACCTGCCGATCGAGGGCGAGACGGAGGCGCGGTCACTGGCGGCGGCCACCGCAGTGGTCGCCACCAGCGCGTGGACCCGCGACCGGCTGCTCGACCGCTACCGGCTGCGCCCCGAACGGGTGACCGTCGCGCCGCCCGGCGTCGACCCGGCGCCCGTCGCCGACGGCACGCCCGGCGGGGGACGGCTGCTCTGCGTCGCCGCGGTCACCCCGGTGAAGGGCCACGACGTGCTCGCCGCCGCGCTCAGCGAGGTGGCGGACCTCGACTGGACCTGCGACTGGGTCGGTCCACCGGACCGGGACCGCGCGTTCGCCGACCGGCTGCGCGGGCGGCTCACCGCCACCGGCCTCGCCGGCCGGGTCCGGCTCACCGGTCCGCGCACCGGACCCGGCCTGGCCGCCACGTACGCGGCGGCCGATCTGCTGGTTCAGCCGTCGCGGCGGGAGACGTACGGGATGGTGGTCACCGAGGCGCTGGCCCGGGGCGTACCCGTGCTGGCGAGCGACACCGGCGGCCTGCCGGACACGCTCGGGCACGCCCCCGGCGGCGACCGGCCCGGCCTGCTGGTGCCGCCGGGCGACCCGGGCGCGACCGCCGCGGCGCTGCGCCGCTGGCTCACCGACCCGGGCCTGCGGGACCGGCTGCGCCGCGCCGCCCGGCAGCGGCGGCACACCCTCACCGGCTGGCCGGTCACCGTGGACCGGCTGGCGACGGCACTGAAGGAGGCGACCGCGGCATGACCACCTCACTCCCGTCCGGCTTCGCGGACTGGCTGCGACTGCGCGAGCCCGCCGACGCGGCGGCCCGCAGCACCGAGCTGGCCGACGCGGTCCGCGACCGGCTGCCCACCGGCCGGCCGCTCGTCGTGCACGACCTGGGCAGCGGCACCGGCTCGATGGCCCGCTGGCTCGCGCCCCGGCTGCCCGGCCCGCAACGCTGGGTGCTGCACGAACGCGACGCGGACCTGCTGGCGCTGGCCCGGGCCGGGCGGCTCACCGCCGCCGACGGCGCCGAGGTCACCGTGACCACGCGCGGCTCCGACGTGACCCGGCTGACCGCCGCCGACCTGGCCGACGCCCACCTGATCACCGCGTCGGCGCTGCTGGACATGCTCACGGCCGAGGAGGTCGAGCGGATGGCGGCGGCCTGCGCCGGCCACCTGACGCTGTTCGCGCTCACCGTGACCGGACGGGCCGAGTTCACCCCGCCGGACCCGCTGGACGCTGAGCTGACCGCCGCGTTCAACGCCCACCAGCGTCGTACCGTCGACGGCCGGGCGCTGCTCGGGCCGGACGCCGTGGACGTCACCGTGGCCGCGTTCCGCCGCCACGGCGTCGAGACGCTCGTGCGGCCGACCCCGTGGCGGCTCGGCCCGGAGCAGGCGGAACTGGCCGCCGAGTGGCTCACCGGCTGGGTCGACGCGGCCGTCGAGGAACGACCGCATCTGTCCGGGCCCGCCGCGACGTATCAGGAGTGGCGGCTCGCCGAGGCCGCCGCCGGACGGCTCGACGTGGTGCTGCACCACGCGGACCTGCTCACCGGCTGAACCGAACCGGCTGCCGGCACGTGACAACCGGTGGGAACGAGGGAGGACCGTTTGTCACACGTCGCCGTCGCCGTCGCCGTCGCCGGACCCGTACCGGCTGTCACGCCCGCGCCGCCGCGCCGGGCCCGGACCGGCCGGGCCTGGATCCGCCCGCTGCTCGGGCTCGTGGTGCTCGCCGCGCTCGTCGCCTCGGTGGGCACCGGCCCGTTCCTGGCCGGGCTGCGGCTGATCGACGCGCCCGCGCTGGCCGCCGCGCTCGGCATCGGCGTGATCACCACCGTCTGCTGCGCCTGGCGCTGGTCGCTGGTCGCCGGTGGGCTGGGCGTACGGCTGCCGATGCGCGCCGCGGTGGCGCACTGCTACCGGGCGGTCTTCCTCAACTCCACACTGCCCGGCGGCGTGCTCGGCGACGTGCACCGGGCGGTACGGCACGGCCGCGACGCCGGGGACGTGGCCCGGGGCGTGCGGGCGGTGGTGTGGGAGCGCACCGCCGGGCAGGTGGTGCAGGTGGTCATCGCGGTGGCGCTGCTCGCCGCGTTCCCGTCGCCGGTACGCCGGTACCTGCCCGCCCTCGCGGCGGTGCTCGCCGTGGTCGCGCTGGCGCTGGTGCTCGCCGCCCGCGCGGTGCCCCGCTCCGGGGCGTCCCGCCTCGCCCGGGCCGCCCGGACCGCTGTCGCCGACGTCCGCTCCGGGGTGCTGGGCCGCCGGACCTGGGCCGGCGTGGTGGTCGCCTCGACCGTGGTGTTCGCCGGTCACCTGGCCACGTTCGTGGTGGCCGCCCGCACGGCCGGCGCGGACGCGCCGCTGTCGCACCTGCTGCCGCTGACGCTGCTGGCCCTGCTGGCCATGGCGGTGCCGCTGAACGTGGGTGGTTTCGGGCCGCGCGAGGGGGTGGCTGCCTGGGCGTTCGCCTCGGCCGGGCTGACCGCCGCGCAGGGTGTGGCGACCGGCACGGTGTACGGCGCGCTGGTCCTGGTGGCCAGCCTCCCCGGCGCTGCGGTGCTGCTCGCACGGCGGCTGCCTCGGCGCGAGCCCGGCAACTGTCGGTGATCCCGCCTACGGTGGGGGAGCGAGGTGTGCGTCGCCGGGTCCGCCCGGCGACCGGACGACAGGAGAACCATGGACGAAACGCTGCCCACCGCGACGGTCCGGACCCGCGTGACGGTTCCGCTCCGGTTCCCCGACGGCTACGTGACCACGGCCCGCGTGCACACCTTCCACGGTCTCGTCGACGGCCGTGAGCACCTGGCGTTCGGTCTCGGTGAGCACGCCGACGCCGATCCGCCGCTGGTCCGCCCGCACAGCGAGTGCCTCACCGGGGACGTGTTCGGCAGCCAGCGCTGCGACTGCGGCCCGCAGTTGCGCGAGGCGGTCGAGCGGATCGCCCAGGCCGGCGGCTACCTGCTCTACCTGCGGCAGGAGGGGCGCGGCATCGGCCTGTACGCCAAGCTCGACGCGTACGCCCTCCAGGACGGCGGCCTCGACACGTACGAGGCGAACCTGGCGCTCGGGCGCGGCGCGGACGAGCGCGACTACACGGTGGCCGCGCAGATGCTCACCGCGCTGGGCGTGGACCGGGTGTCCCTGCTCAGCAACAACCCGGACAAGGCGGCCCAGCTCGAACGGCTGGGCGTGACGGTGGCCGACCGGGTGTCCACCGGTGTGCACCTGTCGCCGGCCAACGCCGGCTACCTGGCGGCCAAGGTGACCCGCGCCGATCACGCCCTCGACCTGCCGTTCGTGCCGTGACCACCCGGCCGTACGTGCTGCTCAGCTGCGCGATGTCGATCGACGGCTACATCGACGACGCGAGCACCGAGCGGCTGCTGCTGTCGAACGACGACGACCTGGACCGCGTGGACGCGACACGGGCCGGGTGCGACGCGATCCTGGTCGGTGCGGCCACCGTGCGCCGCGACGACCCCCGCCTGCTGGTGCGCAGCGAGCACCGGCGCGCCGAGCGGGCGGCGCGCGGGTTGCCGCCGTCGCCGGTGAAGGTGACCGTCACCGGCAGCGGCGACCTCGACCCGCGGGCCCGGTTCTTCACCGCGGGCGACGGGCTCAAGCTGGTGTACTGCCCGAGCGGCGTGGTGGACAAGGCCCGCGAGCAGGTGGGCGCGGTGTCCACGGTGGTCGACGCGGGTGATCCGGCCACCGCGGAGGCGGTGGTGGCCGACCTGGCCGGGCGCGGGGTCACGCGCCTGATGGTGGAGGGCGGCGGGACGGTGCACCGCCAGTTCCTCACCGCCGGCCTGGCCGACGAGTTGCACCTGGTCGTGGCGCCGTTCTTCGTGGGGGACGGGCGCGCGCCGCGCTTCGTCGGGGACGGCCGCTTCCCGTGGCACCCGGGGCGCCGGGCCCGGGTGGTCGAGGTGCGCCAGATCGGCGACGTGGTCCTCACCCGGTACGCGCTGTCCGACCGCTGCCCGGCCTGACCGTCGTGTCGATGCGGTCCGCCCTTGTGCAAGCTCACGGTCGTGATTAGTTTGTTGACCATCCATACGAACTAATCCACTGCGCTTCCCTTCCCGAAGGGGGACCGATGACCGCGCACCACCCCGACCCGGGCTCCTCCCGCCGCCGCTTCCTCGGCCTGGTCGGCCTCGGCGTGGCCGCCACCGCCACCGGCCCGCTGCTCGCCGGCTGCTCGGAGAAGCCGGCCGGCTCCGGCGCCGCCCAGAACCTCGACGCCGTCTCCGGCCTGCTGCCCACCCGCAAGGACCTGCCCGGCGGCATCAAACCCGACATCACGGGTACGCGCCCGGTGCCCGACGGCTACACCAGCTACCCGGCGAACCTCGTCGACGCCATCACCGACAAGCCCGGCACCAGCGGCAAGCAGGTCACCGCCATGACCCCCGCGTGGGGCCCGGCGCCGCCCGGAGCCGCGCAGAGCGCCTACCTCCAGGCCGTGAACGCCGAGCTGGGCGTGCCCGTCAACTTCACCATCCAGGACGGCAACACGTACGCCGACAAGCTCAACGCGATGCTCGGCGCGCGGGACGTACCGGACCTGCTGTGCGTGCCGGGGTGGGAGGTGGAGAAGATCCCGCGCTTCGCCGAGGCGATCAAGGTGCTCTTCGAGGACCTGACCGACCACCTCAGGGGCGACGCCGCCGCCGCGTACCCGATGCTGGCGAGCTTCCCCACCGGGGCCTGGCGGCGTGCGGTGTGGAACGAGCGGATCATGTCCGTGCCCAACCCCACGGACGGCCCGTTCCCGTGGGCGCTGTTCACCCGCAAGGACGTGCTCGACGCGCGCGGCCTGGGCGTGCCGTCGAACCTGGACGACCTGCTCGCCGCGGCCAAGCAGGTCACCGACCCGGCGCGCAAGGTGTGGGCGTTCAACGACGTCTTCGCCATGATCCAGATGTTCCACAAGGTGCCGGGCCACAAGGGCGGGTGGCGGGTCAAGCCGGACGGCACACCCGAGTTCAAGTACGAGACCCCGGAGTTCCGCCGCGCGCTGGAGGTCATGGCCAAGATCTACGCGGACGGCCTGGTCCACCCGGACGTCGTGGCCAGCAAGGGCGCGGACGCCAAGCAGCTGTTCGCCAAGAACGGCGCGATCGTGTTCCTCCAGGACGGTGTCGGCTTCTGGCAGGGCGCCCAGGCCGAGCACCAGAAGACCAACCCCAAGCTGAACATCCAGCCGGTGCCGGTCTTCTCCGCCACCGGGGGCGACCCGCTGGTCTGGGGCGACGACGAGCCCATCTCCTACACGTTCGTCAAGAAGGGCCTCGGCAAGGACCGGGTCCAGGAACTGCTGCGGATCATCAACTGGTGCTCCGCGCCGCTGGGCAGCCAGGAGGCCCAGCTACGCGACTTCGGCGTGGCGGGCAAACACCACACCCCGTCGCCGAACGGTCCCGTCAAGACCGACCTGGCGTTCAAGGAGATCGCCAACCAGTACTTCTTCATCAGCGGCCGCAACCCCACCATCGGGCCGTTCCCGGACACCCCGCGCTTCGTGCCGGACGTGCTCGCGTACTCCAACGAGATGGTCAAGCACATGGAGCCCAACCCCTGGGCCGGGGTGAAGCTGGAGATGCCCGCGGCCTACAAGGCCAACCAGGTGCCCACCGAGGACAAGTTCACCGACGTGCTGCGCGGCCGCCGGCCGCTGAGCGACGTGGACGCCATCGTCGCGGAGTGGAAGGCGAACGGCGGCGAGGAGGCCCGCAGACTGCTCGCCGACTCGCTGCCCAAGGAGGGCCGGTGAACGAGCCGGCCGTCCTGGCCGGGCCCGAACGGGCCCGGCCGGACGCGCCGGCCCCACCGGGCCGCCCGCCCCGACGCCGCCCGTCCCGCCGCCGGGTGCCGCTGCGCACCCGGCTGCGCCGGGACTGGCAACTGCTCGCGATGGTGGTGCCCGGCTTCCTCATCCTGCTGATCTTCAGCTACCTGCCGATCGCCGGCAACGTGATCGCGTTCCAGGACTACAACCCCTACCTGGGCGACAACCCGTGGCAGGCGTTCCTGCACAGCGACTGGATCGGCTTCGGGCAGTTCCAGTTGCTGTTCGACGACCCGGCGTTCTGGGACGCGTTCCGCAACACGCTGGCGATCACCGCGTTCCAGCTCGTCTTCTTCTTCCCGCTGCCGATCCTGCTGGCGATCGCGCTGCACAACCTGCTGTCCAGCCGGTTGCGCGGCCTGATCCAGACGATCGTCTACCTGCCGCACTTCTTCAGCTGGGTGCTGGTGGTGACGTTCTTCGTCGCGATGCTCGGCGGCGCCGGGCTGCTCGCCCAAAGCATGCGCGAGGCCGGGATGCAACCGTGGAACGTGATGACCAACCCGGACACGTTCATCGTCCTGGTCACCGTCGAGGCGGTGTGGAAGGACGTCGGCTGGGGCACCATCGTCTTCCTCGCCGCGCTGTCCACCATCGACCAGAACCTCTACGAGGCCGCCGCAGCGGACGGCGCCGGCCGGTGGCGGCGGCTGTGGCACATCACGCTGCCCGGCCTGCGCCCGGTGATCGTGCTCCTGCTCATCCTGCGCCTGGGCGACGCGCTCTCGGTCGGCTTCGAGCAGTTCCTGCTGCAACGCGACGCCGTCGGCCGGCAGGCCGCCGAGGTGCTCGACACCTTCGTCTACCACTTCTCCATCGCCACCGGGAACTACGGCTACGGCGCGGCGGCCGGACTGTTCAAGGCCGTCATCGGGCTGGTGCTGATCCTGGCCGCGAACCGCGTGGCGCACATGCTCGGCGAACGAGGGATCTACTCGAAGTCATGACCACGCTGATCCGCCGGGCGTCCGGCACCCGATCCCGCCGGCCGGTGTGGCAGGAACCGCCCACCCCGGTCGGCCAAGGGCTCAAGGCCGTCATGCTCACCGTGCTGGTGGCGGGCGTGCTGTTCCCGCTCTGGGTGATCCTGGTGACCAGCCTCTCCTCCCGGGAGACCATCGCGCGGGCCGGCGGCCTGGTGGTCGTGCCCCGGGGGATCGACACGTCCGCGTACGAGACGATCTTCGCCGGCGGCGCGGTCACCCGGGCGCTGTGGATCAGCACGCTGGTCACCGTCTTCGGCACCGCCATCGCGCTCACGGTCACCGTGCTCGCCGCGTACGGGCTGTCCCGGCCGGGCTCGCTGGGCCACCGCTGGCTGCTGGCGTACTTCCTGATCCCGTTCCTGGTCTATCCGCCGCTGGTGCCGCGCTACCTGGTGGTCACCGGGCTGGGGCTGAAGGACACCATCTGGGCGCTGGTCCTGCCGCCGGCGATCAGCGTGTTCAACCTGGTCGTGGTGCGCGGGTTCTTCCAGGGCATCCCGTCGGAACTGCTGGACAGCGCCCGCATCGACGGCGCGAGCGACTTCCGGACGCTCGCCCGCATCGTGCTGCCGCTGTCCCGCGCGGTGATCGCCGTGGTCGGCCTGTTCTACGCGGTCAGCTACTGGAACGTCTGGTTCGACGCGCTGCTGTTCATCGACCGCAACGACATGTATCCGATCCAGCGGGTGCTCCAGAGCTACCTGCTGGCCGGGCAGGCCCCGCACACCTCGGGCGGCAGCAGCGGGGTGACCATGCCGCCGACCGAGGCGGTCAAGATGGCGGTGGTGGTGCTGACCGTCGCGCCGATCGTCGCTGTCTATCCGTTCATCCAGCGGCACTTCGTCAAGGGCGTGCTGATCGGCGCGGTGAAGGGCTGACCGGCCTGCTCAGAGCACCTGGGACAGGAAGCGTCGCAGCCGCGGGTGCTCCGGCGCCTCGAACACCGCCTCCGGTGGCCCGGCCTCCAGCACCACGCCCGCGTCCATGAACGCCACAGTGTCGGCGACGCTGCGCGCGAACCCCATCTCGTGGGTGACCACGACCATCGTCATCCCGGCGGCGGCCAGGTCCGCCATCACCGCGAGCACGCCCTTCACCAGTTCCGGATCCAGCGCGCTCGTCGCCTCGTCGAACAGCATCACCTGCGGACGCAGCGCGAGCGCCCGCGCGATGGCGACGCGCTGCTGCTGGCCGCCGGAGAGCTGCGCGGGCCGCGCGTCCGCCTTGCCGGCCAGGCCGACCAGGTCGAGCTGGGCGCGGGCCAGCGCCACCGCCTCGTCCTCGCCGAGCTTCTTCAGCTTGCGCAGCGCCAGCGTGATGTTGCGCAGCACGCTCAGGTGCGGGAACAGGTTGAACTGCTGGAACACCATGCCGACGCGCTGGCGCAGCGCGTCCGGGTCGTCGCGCAGCACGCTGCGCCCGTCCAGCAGCACGTCGCCCCGGTCCGGCTCGATCAGCCGGTTGATGGTGCGCAGCAGCGTCGACTTGCCGGAGCCGGACGGGCCGATCACGCAGGCCGCCCGGCCCCGGGCCACGTCGAGGTCCGCGCCGCGCAGCACCCGGTGCGCGCCGAAGGCCAGGTGCACGTCGCGGACGGCCAGGCTGACCGAGGTCGTGGTGGTCATCGCGGGTTCTTTCCGGACGGAGTGAGATCCGCCGGCTCGGCGTCGGGCTCGGGCTCGGGCGGCGCGGCCGGGCGGCCCTGCCGCAGGCGCCGGTCCAGCCAGTTCACCGCGTGGGTCAGCGGCACGGTCAGCACCAGGTAGAACAACCCGGCCAGCAGCAGCGCGGACTGGTTGCCGGTGTTGGCCGCGTAGTCCTGCCCGATCCGGAACAGCTCCCGCTGGCTGGCCAGCAGGCCGAGGAAGTAGACCAGGCTGGAGTCCTTGATCAGCGCGATGAGCTGGTTGACCCACGCGGGCAGCACCCGGCGTACACCCTGCGGGATGATCACCAGGCGCATCGCCTCGCCCCAGGAGAAGCCGAGCGCCCGCGCGCCCTCCAACTGGGCGGCCTCGACGCTCAGGATGCCCGCCCGGAAGATCTCACCGAGGTAGGCGGCGGCGATCAGGGACAGCGCCAGCACGCCCAGCGGATAGGGGTTCGGGCCCCACACCTGCATGCCGAGCGGCGCCAGGCCCACGCCGATGAGCAGGATGGTCGCCGCGGCCGGCAGGCCGCGGAACACGTCGGTGTAGACCCGCGCCGGCCACCGCAACCATCGGGTACGCGAGATGCCGGCGACGGCCAGCAGCATGCCCAGCACCGAGCCGAGCAGGGCGGCGGAGACCGCCAGGGTGAGCGTGTTGGGCAGCCCGACGGTGAGCATCTCGGGCAGCGCCTCGCGCATCGAGTCCCAGTCGAAGAACGTCTCCCACAGCGTGCTCAGTGGATCCATGTCCGCTCCGTCCGCCCCGCTCGTACTCGGTTACCGGTTCAGGAAGCCGCTGACGGCGACGGCACCGCCACCGACCCGCTGCCAGGCTTGAAGCCGGCCGGGATCGGCCGCCCCGGGTAGTACTCGGCCTGCAGGCGGCTCCACGTGCCGTCGGCGATGACCTCGTCGAGGCCCTTGTTCAGCGCCTCGCGCAGCTTGTCGTCGCCCTTCGCCACCGCGTACGCCGTCGGGGTGGGGCTGAGCTGCTTCGCCGCGACCTTGATCTTGCCGTTGCTGTCGGCGGCGGACTTGTCGCCGATCTCGGCCGGGGCGATCCACGCGTCAGCGGTACCGGCCTTGAGCTGGTTGATCGCGCTGTTGTAGTCCGGCACCCGCACCGGGTCGAGGTTCTGCTTGGTGGCGTAGTCGTCCTGCACGGTGCCCTGGACCACCACCACCCGCTTGCCGGCGAGCTGGTCGAAGCCGGTGATCGAGGAGCCGGCCGGCACGTCCAGGCCGAAGTAGCCGAAGTCGTAGCCGTTGCCGAAGTCGACCGTCTTCTTCCGCGCCTCGGTGATCGTGATCGAGGAGCTGCCCACGTCGAACTTGCCGCTGTTGACCTGGGCGAGAAGGCCGGAGAAGTCGGTGCCGACGAACTCCACCTTCAGGCCGATCTTGTCGGCCACGGCACGCAGCAGCTCGTTGTCGAAGCCGGTGAACTTCCCGTCGGAGAGGAAGACGTTCGGCGGGGCGTCGGTGAGCGTGCCGGCGCGGATCACGCCGGGCTGGAGCAGGCCGTACGGGTTGTCGGCCGCGGCGGTGTCGTCGTTGCCGCAGGCGGTGAGCGCGGTGACGGCGAGCAGGGCGGCCGCGCCGGCGGCGGCGGCACGGGTCAGGACGGTACGGAAACGCACGATGTCTCTCCAGAGTGGATGGACGCGCGGGGTGCGCGTCGGCGCCGGCCCGCCGGACGGACGGCCGGGCCGGAGAAGGGTGGAACGGGGAAAGGAGGGGTGGCGCTCGCTCAGCGCGCGAGGCGACAGGCGTCGCTGCACACCCGCATCAGGTCGACGTGGCGGCGCTTGACCAGCGTGAAGCGGGCCGGGTACGCGGCGACGTCGCCGGACGGGGTGGAGGGTGGTGCGGACATCGGTCTCCCTGGTCTGTTGCTGACCTGGGTGCCAGGCCACGCTTGCACCGGCGGCTGCCGGTGCCTGGTCTTCACCCGGGGCACCCCACCGCGGAGGAGGGTTGCCGGCCAGCGAGCCGGGGCTTCGCGCTGGCGCTCATGACCTGCCCAGAAGGCTAGCAGCACCGCCGCGGCGGTCGTCCAGCGGTTATGACCACCCTCACGCGCGGCACCCACCGCGGGGCCGGGACGACCGCCGCGCGGGTCCGGCCGGCGGCCAGGTTCACCCCGCCAGGGCGGCGGTGAGCCGGCGCGCCTCGGCGACAAGCCGGCTGCCGCCGCCCCGGGCCACCACGTCGGCCAGCCCCGGTACCTCGATCCGCACGCCCGTCGCGGCCGCCGTCTCCGCCGCCAGCGCCAGCAGGTCGGGCGTGCCCCGGGGCGGCGTCGGCGCGGCCAGCAGCGGCGGCAACGCCGCGGCGAGCAGCAGCCACACGCTCAGCGGGGCGCCCGCCGCCACCGCGTCGCGTAGCGGCGTGACCGCCCGGGTCAGCGTCACCTGCCCGCCGGCCGCCAGCGCGCCGAGGTGCCCGCCGGTCGCCGGCGCGTCCAGGTCACCGCCGGCGGCCAGGATCAGCACCGCGTCGAGCGCGGCCACCCGGTCCGCCTCGTGGCGAGCGCACAACCCGTAGGCCAGCGCCAGATCGAGGGCCGGTCCGCCCGCGCCCGTGCACTCGGCCAGCACCGGCAGGGCCGCGGCGTGCCCGAGGGTGTCCTCCTGCGCCGCGCCGGCCACCTCGGGCAGCAGGTGGGCGGCGACCACGCCCCGGTGGCCGGGCAGGACGGCCGGCCAGACGTCACCCCAGCCGTCGGTCCACCGGCCGATCGGCGTGGGCGTCAGGGTGAGCAGGCCGAGCCGGTCCTCGACGCCGTCCGGCGGGGTGAGCGCGACGAGCGTCCGGCCCTCGGGCAGCTGGTCGTAGCCCCAGTCGTACCCGGCCGACCGCGCCCGCCGGCCCACCGTCACCACCTGCTGCGCGGGGGCCGGCACGGCGTCGCCGCGCAGCCAGCGGGCCAGCTCGTCACCGGCCGGCGTGCGCAGCGCCGCGGCGCGTTCGGCCAGCGGCCCGTCGACGCCGGCCGGCAGGCGCAGCAGAGCCTGCGCGAGATCCCAGCGCCACACCGGACGGTCACCCAGCGCCGCCAGCCGTTCGTAGAGCGCCACCGGCTCGATCGCCCCGGTGACCGAGGTCGGCGCGGACAGCAGGCCCGGATCGTTGCGTCCGTCCAGCCGCTGCCCGATCTCGGCCAGCCGGGTGCAGGCGAGCTGGACGGGCGCGGGCCGGCGGGTGGCCGGAACCGGCGGACCACCCCGGAACGGGAGCGGCGCGCGCGGGCGGGACTCGGCCAGCAGCGTGCTCCACTGGTCGCGCCGGGTCGCCGCCTCGGCCGCGCCGCAGACGGCCAGCAGGAGCCCGTGCATCTGGACCGAGATGTTGAACACCGACCAGGGATGGTCGTACGCGCCGACCCGCTCGCGGCGCACCACAGGCAGGAGCGCCGCCGCGAGCCGTTCGCGGTCGGCGGTGCCGAGCCGGACCAGCCCGTCCATGACGCGTTCCGCCGTCAGCGCGGGCCAGCGTCGGCCGAGCGACGCCGCGACCTCCTCCACCAGTTCGTCCACGTCCTGGATCGGCGGCGGCGCGGCCGCTGCCGGCAGCGGCCGCGGCAGGTCGTCGCGGGCCTCGGCCACTGAGGCGACGGCCACCGGCCGGTGACCGTGGCGCTGCGCCAGCGTCAGCGCGCGCTCACGCAGGCCGGCGTCCGGATGGCCGGCCGCCACGGCGAGCACCGCACCGATCTCCGGGGCCCGGTCCGGGTGCTGCCGGGCCAGCCGGTCGAGCCAGGACACCTGCGCCCGGACCAGCGCCTTCTCCGGCCGGGCCAGCACCGTCCGGGCGGCCTCCCACAGCGCCTCCGGCTCGGCGACGCCACCGGCCTGCCGCAGCGTCCGCTGGGCGGCGCGGGCCACCGGCCCCGGCCCGTCGGCGAGCAGCCGCAGGTAGGCGCTCGACCGCACGGCCACCTCGTCCGGGGTCGGCGCCAGCAGGTCGTGCAGGACCAGGAACGGGCGCAGCGCGCCCGGCCGGTCGCCGCGCAACAGCCGGCCCAGGACGCCGTTGAGCAGGACCGCCCGGTCGAGCCGGCCCTCCGCGGCCAGCGCCACCAGTGCCCGGGGCACCGCCTCCGTGCCCGTACCGTCGCCGCGGGCCAGCTCGGTGCCCACCCCGTCCACCTCGAACAGGCGCGGCAACAGCGCGTCGAGGAACGGGTCCGCGCGCAGCCGGTCCACGGTCGGCGGTCGCGTCCCGCGCGGGTCCGGCCAGCCCTGCGCCGCGGCCCAGCCTCGCACGAAGTCGTCCCCGGTCGGCGGCGGAGCCTTCTCGGCCGTCAGGAGGCCGGCGACGAACCGCCAGCCCGCGACCATCCGGTCCCGGGGGAGCCGGTCGGCCAGCTTGTACGCCACGTCGGCCAGCCAGGTCACCCCGCGTTCCCGGGCGACGTCGACCGCCGGCGCCGCGTCGACGCCGTTCAGCCAGACCGAGCGGCGGCCGAGCAGCGCGGCCACCTTCGTCGGGGTGCTCAACGTCCCCACCGCTGCGACCGCCAGCGTCGCCGCCTCGCCCTGCCACCACCAGGCGTCCCGCCTGCGGCGCACGTCGGCGACCAGCTCGTCGCCGAGTGCCCGCCGGGCCGGCTCGTCCAACCCGGCCAGGGCCGACCGGACCTGCGACATCCTGCCGCGCACCACCGCCTCGACGAAGCCGGTCACGACAGCGCCCCCACCGGCGCCGCGACCATCGACACGGCCAGCGCGTGCCGGCACGGCCCCCGCTGCCCGCGGTGCCGCGCCCACCAGCGGCAGGAACAGGAGTACGCGCCGTCCGGGTGCCGGCGTACCCGGTAGGTCTCGGCGTCGGTGCGTACCGTCGCGTTCTCGCCGTCGCGCTCGACGGCGCCGCGCTCGACGAGCGCACGCGCGCCGACCAGCCGCGGGTTGTCCCGCTCCGCGCGGCCCGCGTCGTAGGGCATCACCCGGTGGAAGTACGCCCCGTCCGCCACGTCGTACCCGACCCGCCCGGCGGTGCCCAGCTGGGCGAGCGCGGCACGCACCCGCTCGTCGGGCAGCGCGGCGGCGTCGGCCAGCGCGGCGACGTCGACGGTCGGATCCCAGTTGAGCAGCGCGCCGACCAGCTCCGCGTCGTCCACCACGTCGTCACCGGCGAGCGCCGCCAGGGCGGCGCCCTCACCGGACAACCCCCGGTACGGCTCGGGGGACAGCGTCAGCGACAGCCGCAACGCCCCGGTGTCCAGCTCCCACGTGCTCGGCACGGCCGGCGACCCGGCGCGCGCCGCCGGGCCGTACACCCGCAGGGTGCGCGCGTGCCGCAGCACGCCGCGCAGCGCCGCGAGCCGGCCCGCGCCGGCCAGGCAGACAGCGCCCGGCACCGGGCGGGAGGTCAGCCGCAGCGTACGCCCGGCGGGCACCGCCCACAGCACACTGCGGTCGGTCGCGGCGGGCAGCCGGCGCAGGAACGCCGCCGCCTCCGCCGCCGCGATCTCGGCGCGCGGCTCGAAGCCGGCGGTGAGCACGTGCACCTCGGCGAAGCCGCGCAGCCAGCGGCCGGGCAGCGGCACCTTCCGCTCGACCACCGAGCCGTCCATGGTGGAGACGGTCAGGTCGTCCGGGCCGACCGCCACGTGCAGCGGCTCGATGCCGCCCACCCGGGCCAGCGCCTCCCGCAGCGGCGGGTTCACGTCCACGTTCGTGGTGCCGTGGCCGCTGATCTCGCCGTCCAGCCCGGCCGGCAGCACGTCCATCCGCGCGTACACCCCGCAGCAGCCGGAGAACGACTCGAACCGCAGACGACCGCGGCTGCCGGTGACCACCGGGTCCAGGCTGGCCGGGTTGACCGGCTGGTGGTAGCGGGTGCGAGCCACCTCGGCGACGGCGAGCAGCCCGGCCGCCGACGCGGCCGGGGCGGTGAGGAACCCGGCGAAGAAGCGCGGGTTGGCCGCCGGGCCGCCGCAGGTCTGCAGATCGAGACCGGCGGCGCGCAGCGCGGACGGCTGAAGATATCGGTACGTCTGGACGGCGTTCACGGCGCAGACCGTAGAGGGACCGACCGACAAAAGCGCGACGGTCCTGCTAGCTTCCCCTGATGTTCGCCCACGCCCTCACCGATGACGCCGAGCTGCGGCCACTGTCGCCCTGGCACGCCGACGAGTTCCTGGCCAACCTCGACCGCTGCCGCGACCACATCTCGCCCTGGGTGGGCGCGTCCTTCGTCGCCACCGACGCCGAGTCGGCGCGCAAGGTCCTCCAGGCGTACGCCGACCGGTGGGCCCGCGACGACGGCGGCATCTGGGGCATCTGGCAGCGCGGCACGCTCGTCGGCGGCGTGCTGTTCGTGTCGCTGAGCACCGAACGCGGGGTGTGCGAGGCCGGCTGCTGGCTGGAACCCGGCGCCGAGGGGCAGGGCCTGGTCACCCGCGCCGCCCGCTTCGTCATCGACTGGGCGGTGCGGGAGCGCGGCATCCACCGCGTCGAGTGGGTCACGAAAACCGGCAACGACCGCAGCGTCGCCGTCGCGCGACGGCTCGGCATGAGCCGCGACGGCGTCATGCGCGGTGCCGCACCGACGCCCGACGGCCGCGCCGATCTGGAGGTCTGGTCCGTGCTGGCGCCGGAGTGGACCGCCTGACCGCCGAAATTGTCGTACCCGGACGTGAACATCTGTCCATGGCTGTCCCCGCACTGGCCGACCAATCCCCCCAGCCGCGCGCCCTGCCGCTGCGCGAGGTCCGCACCCGGCTCACCCAGCTCGTCTCCCTGGCCGAGCTGACCGACACCGTCACAGTCGTCACCCGCGACGGCGATCCCCGGCCGGTCGCCGCGATCGTGCCCGCGTCCGCCGCCCGCACCGGCGCCCAGGCGCGCGCGGACGCCGAACGCGTCGCCGCGATCAGCGCCGGCTGGGCCCGTCGCCTGGAGGAGCTGCACCGGCAGTCCAGCCGGCGGCACGCCGCCGAGCTGCGGGCGCTGGCCGACGCGCTCGCCGAGGCGTGGGCCGAACTCGACCGCCGCGCGCCGGCCGGCGACGCGGCGCTGACCCGGCTGCGCGCCGCCCACGCCGACCTGCTGCGCCGCTGACCCGTGGCGTCCCGCCCGGTCTACGCGGGACGCCACGGGGTGCGGTCAGCTCCGGCCGCGCTCGGCCCGGTAGCGGCGGATCAGCTCGGCGGTCGACGTGTCCACGTCGGCCAGGTCCGGGTCCGGCCCGGTGAGCTTCGGCGCGAGCTGGTTGGCCATCACCTTGCCCAGCTCCACACCCCACTGGTCGAAGGCGTTGATGTCCCAGATCGCGGCCTCGGTGAACGTGATGTGCTCGTAGAGCGCGATCAGCTGACCCAGCGTCGCCGGCGTGAGCTTCGGCGCCAGGATCGAGGTGGTCGGGTGGTTGCCCGCCATCACCCGGTGTGCCACCACCTCGGGCGCGGTGCCCTCGGCCTCCACCTGCTCCCGGGTCCGCCCGAACGCCAGCGCGGCGGTCTGGGCGAAGAAGTTCGACATGAACAGGTCGTGCATGTCGCCCAGGTCGTGGTTGGGCCGGCTGAACGCGATGAAGTCCGCCGGGATCAGCCGGGTGCCCTGGTGGATGAGCTGGTAGAACGCGTGCTGCCCGTTGGTGCCCGGCTCGCCCCAGAAGATCTCCCCGGTCGGGTACGTCACCGGCGATCCGTCGACGCGTACCGACTTGCCGTTGCTCTCCATGGTGAGCTGCTGGAGGTAGGCGGGGAACCGGTGCAGGTACTGCGAGTAGGGCAGCACCGCGTGGGTCTCCGCGCCGAGGAAGTCGGTGTACCAGACGTTGAGCAGGCCGAGCAGCGCCGGCACGTTGCGCTCCACCGGCGCGGACCGGAAGTGCTCGTCGACCGCGTGGTAGCCGGCCAGCATCTCGCGGAACCGGTCCGGCCCGATCGCCAGCATCACCGACAGGCCGACCGCGGACGGCAGCGAGTAGCGCCCGCCCACCCAGTCCCAGAAGCCGAACATGTTCTCCGGGTCGATGCCGAAGTCCCGGACCCGCTGCTCGTTGGTGCTGACCGCGACGAAGTGCCGGGCCACCGCGTCGTCGTCCGCGTCCAGCCCGGCGAGCAGCCAGCGCCGCGCCTGGTCGGCGTTGGCGAGCGTCTCCTGGGTGGAGAACGTCTTGGAGACCACGACGAACAGCGTGCTCGCCGGGTCCAGGTCGGCGGTCTTGTCGTGGATGTCGGTCGGGTCGATGTTCGACACGAACCGGCAGCTGATGCCCGCGTCCCGGTACGCCTTCAGCGCCTCGTACGCCATCACCGGCCCGAGGTCCGACCCGCCGATGCCGATGTTCACGACGGTGGTGATCCGCTCGCCGGTGTGGCCCCGCCACGAGCCGGAGCGCACCCGCTGCGCGAACGTCGACATGCGGTCCAGCACGGCGTGCACGTCGGCGACCACGTCCTGGCCGTCCACGGTGAGCGACGCGTCCGCCGGCAGGCGCAGCGCGGTGTGCAGCACCGCCCGGTCCTCGGTGACGTTGATGTGCCGCCCGGCGAACATCGCCGCGATCCGGCCGGTCAGGCCGACCCGCTCGGCGAGTGCGCCGAGCAGTGCGATCGTCTCGTCGGTGACGAGGTTCTTGCTGTAGTCCACGTGCAGGTCGGCGACCTCACCGGTGAGCCGCTCACCCCGCTGCCCGTCGGCGGCGAACAGGTCGCGCAGGTGCGTGGCGCGCATCGCCTCGGCGTGCTTGCGCAGCGCCTGCCATTCGTCGGTGGTGGTGACGTCCACAGCCATCGGGTCGATCTTCTCCTTCACGACGGGCGGTCGGCCGGCGCACGCCGGCGAACCCCACAAGCCTGCCACCCGGACCGGTCGCGCGCGACGCGACCCGGCGGCGACCACCGTGCGGGCGGGTCATTCCGGTCACCGCCGCGGGACACGCCGTTGGGACACCTGTACGACACGCCGACTACTGAATGACATCCTCCGATAGCTGAACGTAGTATCCAGCGTTGCTGCCCGAACGCGTCGAGGGGGGGTGCCATGGCCGGGGTGATCCACCCACGTCCGCCGTCCGACCCGGAGGAGCCGGCCGGGGAGACGACCCTGCCCGAGCTCGTCGATCCGCACTGGATGCACCGGGCCACCGAGCTGGCCCACACCGGATTCTGGTCGGTGGCACGCCGGCTGCCCGCGTTGATCCGCGAGGCGATCAGCCTCGCCTGGGCGACCAGCCGCCGGGACACCGCCGCGTCGCTGGGCCTCAACGTCGCCGCCGGCGTGCTCACCACGCTGGGCCTGCTCGCCACCACCGGAGTGCTCCACCAGCTGTTCGCGGCCGGCCCGACACCGGACCGCATCCGGGCGGCGCTGCCCGCCCTGACGCTGGCGGCGGCCGCCGTCGCCGGGCGCGGCGCGCTGACCATCGCCGCCGGATGGGCGCAGGCCCGGCTCGTACCGCAGATCAACTTCACAGTGGAGCGGCGGCTGTTCGAGACGACCTCAGCGGTGGAGCTGGCGGCCTTCGACGACGCCGGCTTCGCCGAGGAGATGGACCGCGCCCGCGACCGCGGACTGGTCGAGGCGGGCTCCCTGGTCAACGACACGGTCAACCTGGTCACCGGCGTGGTCGGCGTGATCGCCACGGCAACCGCCGTGACGATCATCCACCCGCTTCTGCTGCCCTGCCTGATCGTGGCCGCGGCGCCGGAGGCGGTGACGGCGGTACGGATGGCCCGCCGCCAGCACGTCGACTGGCTCGCCCGGATCACCCGGCGGCGACGCAAGTGGATGCTGGGCGACCTGATGGCCAACCGGCACACGGCGGCCGAGATCCGCGCGTACCAGATGCGCGACTTCCTGCTCTCCGAGTACCACCTCATGACGCGCCTGGAGACCCGCGCCGAACTGCGCCTGGCCCGCGCGCAGACGGTCACCCGGGCGATCGGCCTGTCCATCACCGGCGTCGCCACGTTCGGGCTCTACGTGGTGCTGGGCGCGTTGCTCGTCGGGGGCGTGGTGGCACTCGCGGCCGCGGCCACCGCGCTGCTCGCGCTCCAGTCCGCGCGTACGAGCCTGCGCACCGCCATCTTCGCCACCAACTCGCTCTACGAGGACGCGCTCTACTACCAGGACTACCGCGACTTCCTCGACCGGGCGACCCGGCGGATCCCGGCCGGCGGGCACCTGCCTGTCGACGGGTTCACGCGCATCGACGTCGACCGGGTCAGCCTGCGCTACCCGGACACCGACAGCGCGGCGGTCGACGAGGTCAGCCTCACGTTCCGGCGCGGTGAGGTGATCGCGCTGGTGGGGGAGAACGGCTCCGGCAAGACCACGCTCGCCAAGCTGATCGCCGGCCTGTACCGACCCACCGGCGGCACGATCCGCTGGGACGGCGTGGACGCCGCCGAGTTGGACCCACGCCAGACCGCCGCCCAGGTCGCGGTGATGAGCCAGGACTGGTGGAGGTTCCCGTTCACCGCCCGGCAGAACATCCGCGTCGGCCGCCACGACCGCGCCGGCGCGCAGGGACCCAGCGTGGAGACCGCCGCCCGCGACGCCGCCGCCCACGACATGATCAGCGAGCTGCCGTTCGGGTACGACACTCTGCTGGACCGGCAGTTCAAGGACGGCCAGGACCTGTCCGGCGGGCAGTGGCAGCGGCTGGTGGCCGCACGCGGCCTCTACCGCGACGCCCGGCTGCTGATCTGCGACGAGCCGTCCGCAGCGCTGGACGCGCGTGCCGAGCACGCCCTCTTCCAGCACCTGCGGCGACACCCGGACCGGGCCGTCGTGCTGATCACCCACCGGCTCGCGAACGTCCGGCACGCCGACCGGATCTTCGTGATGGACCACGGCCGGCTCGTGCAGTCAGGCGACCACGACACGCTGATGGCGCAGGGTGGGCTCTACCGCGAGCTGTTCGAGTTGCAGGCGGCCGGCTATCTCGCCGGCAGCGCGGAATCCGCCGACGGTTGACCTCCAGCGCACTCGAACTCCTACCGTGACCGGACCGCGCGCCACCCGGCCGGCGCGGCAATCCAGGGAGTTCACATGCGCTATCGCGTCCTCGGCGGCACCGGCATCGAGGTCAGCGTCCACTGCCTCGGCACCATGATGTTCGGCGCGGTCGGCAACCCCGACCACGACGACTGCGCCCGGACCGTCCACAGGGCACTCGATCAGGGGATCAACTTCGTGGACACCGCCGACATGTACTCGGCCGGCGAGTCGGAGGAGATCGTCGGCAAGGCCCTGCGCGGCCGCCGCGACGACGTGGTGCTCGCCACGAAGGTCCACTTCCCGATGGGGGAGGGGCCCAACCGGGGCGGCAACTCGCGACGCTGGATCGTCCGGGCGGTCGAGGACAGCCTGCGCCGGCTGGGCACCGACTGGATCGACCTCTACCAGGTACACCGTCCCGACCACACCACCGACGTCGAGGAGACGCTCGGCGCGCTCACCGACCTGGTCCGGGCCGGGAAGATCCGCGCGTTCGGCTGCTCGACCTTCCCGGCCGAGGAGATCGTGGAGGCGCACCACGTCGCCGAGCGGCGGGCGCTCGCCCGGTTCCGCACCGAGCAGCCGCCGTACTCGATCCTGGCGCGCGGCATCGAGACGTCGGTGCTGCCGGTCTGCCGCCGCTACCGGATGGGTGTGCTGGTGTGGAGCCCACTGGCCTCCGGGTTCCTGTCCGGCCGGTACCGGCAGGGCCGGCCCGTCGACCTCGGCGCGGGCCGCCCGGCGCTCACCCCGGCCCGGTTCGACCCGGCGCTGCCGGGCAACACCGCCAAGTACGCCGCCGTGGAGGACCTGGTCGCGCTCGCCGGCGAGGTGGGTTGCACGCTGCCGCAGCTCGCCGTGGCGTTCACCGCCGCGCACCCGGCGGTCACCTCGACCATCGTCGGGCCGCGCACCATGGACCAGTTGGACGCGCTGCTGGCCGGGGCGGAGCTGACGCTCGACGACGCGGTGCTGGACCGGATCGACGAGATCGTCCCGCCGGGCACGAACCTCTACCAGCCCGACGGCGCCTGGTCCCCGCCCACGCTGACCGACCCGTCCCACCGCCGCCGCCCTCTCCCCGAGCGGGCCGCCGCCTGACCCACGTGTTTCCCGCCCGCCCGGTCCCGCCCGCTCACCCGCCCTTCCGTCCGTCCCGCCTCCGTCCCGACCCTCGGCTCCCCGGCTCGTCGATCATGGGCTTCCTGCCCCGGCGAAGAGCGCGAACCGGACATCCGAGGGTCCGAAACCGCAAGATCGACGGGGCGGGGCGGGGCGGGGCGAGGCGAGGCGAGGCGAAGGGGAGGGCGGGCAGGGGAACTGCGTCGACAGGGGACGGCTGCGGAATCACACTGGGCCTGTGGAACATCGCGATCTTGTTCGGGTGAGCAAGCGGCTGTCGCTGGCGTTGCGGCACCGGCCCGACGCGTACGGGCTGCGACTCGACCGGGCCGGCTGGGTGCCTGTGGCCGACGTGCTCGCCGGGCTGAGGATCAGCCGAGCCCAACTGGACGCCGTGGTAGCGGGCAACGACAAGCAGCGCTTCGCGGTGGAGGCCGGTCCGGACGGGGCCGACCGGATCCGCGCCAACCAGGGGCACTCCGTGCCGGTCGACCTCGGCCTCACCCCGGCCGCGCCGCCGTCCCGGCTGTTCCACGGCACCGGCGAGGCCGTGCTGGACGCGATCCGGGCGCAGGGGCTGCGCCGGGGCGGGCGGCACCACGTACACCTGTCGGCTGATGTGGCGACGGCCCGGCGCGTCGGTGCGCGCCGGGGCGGCGCGGTGGTGGTGCTGACCGTGGACGCGGCGGCGATGGCCGAGGCCGGGTACCTGTTCTACCGCTCGGCGAACGGGGTGTGGCTCACCGACACCGTGCCGCCGCCCTACCTCAGCACCACCTGAGCGGCGGTCAGCAGGCGGTCACCGGGTGGGCCACCACGGCGTCGAACAGGTACGCGAGGTCGTTCGGCGCGGCCCGGTCGGGCTGGACGGCGCCGGTGCAGTCGGTGGCGCGGGCACGCAGCACGTGCCGGCCCGCGGCCGGGGGGCGCCACCGGACGGTCCAGCGCTGCCAGGCGCCGCCCCGGTCGGCGGCGACCAGGTCGGCGGGGCGCCATCCGTCGCCGGTGTCCACCTCGACGTGGGTGATCGGGCCGTTGCCGGACCAGGAACGGCCGGTGAGCATCGTCTCCTCGCCGACCGGCACCCGGGCGTCCCAGGACAGCTCGAACGCGCTGCGGACCGGCTGGGCGGTGAGCACGGTGCCGTCGGCCGGGTGACCGGGGCCGAACATGCGGTAGAACTGCGTGTTCCACGGCGAGAACAGGGGAGTGGTGGAGACCTCGATCGCCCCGACCCACTTGATCGAGGAGACGCCGACCCAGCCGGGCACCACGACGCGCACCGGGAAGCCGTGGTCGGGGGGTAGCGGCTCGCCGTTCATCTCGTACGCCAGCAGCACGTCGTCGAGCGCCTTCGCTACCGGCATGGGTCGGCGTACCCGGCCGAGGTTGACGCCGCCGCTGACGTAGTCCGGGTCGAGGCCCTCGGGCATCACGTCGACCGCCTCGTCACGCAGTCCGGCCAGGCGCAGCACCGTGCCGAGCGGCACGCCCCGCCACCGGGCCACGCCGACGCTGCCCAGCCCCCACGCCACGCCCGGGGTCGGCTCGTCCTGCTGCTCGGCGAAGTAGCGCCGCCCGTTGCCGGCGCACTCCAGCAGCGCCGCGTGCTCCTCGGCGGGCAGCCGGCGCAGCTCGTCGAGGTCGAACTCGACCGCGTCGTCCCGGGTCGGCGCGCCGCGCAGGCCGTCGCCGAACAGGCGCAGCCGCCAGGTGGCCGCGTCCAGGTGCGGGGTGACGGTGTGGTTGCGGACGAAGAAGCGGTCGATCGGGACCACGTACCCCTGGCCGGCCATCGACGGCCAGCGCATCTCGGCGTTGGTGTCCAGCGGGCGCAGCAGGTCCGCCGGCAGCGGCTTGACGATCGGCGCGCCGGGGTCGACGCCGACCGGCGCGGACGCCACCGCGACCGGCTCGCGCTCCGCGGCGGCGGCGGTCACCGCGGCCATCGCCGCGCCCACCTCCAGCAGCCGGTCGCGGTCGACGCCCGGACCGTGTGCCTGCCCGGCGAGCCACTGCCGGCTCCGGTCGGCGTCGTGGACGGCTTCGGCGGGGGACGGGGACTGACTCACTGCTGACCTCCGGGGTAGGCGACGCTGCCTTTCCTATTCAATCAGTAGGACTTTTCATCGATCCCTCGCAGGTGGGCGGCGGCCCGGCCGTCAGCCGGCGGGTACGCCGAGTCGGTCGAGCAGGTGGCGGCGCAGCGCGCCGAGGGCCGGGTCGTCGGGGCTCGGGGACGGGCCGAGGCGTACCGGCACCTCCTCGGCGATCACGCCGTCGTCGAGCAGGAGGACGCGGTCGGCCAGCAGCAGCGCCTCCTCCACGTCGTGGGTGACGAGCAGCGCGGCGAAGCCGTGCTGGGCGCGCAGCCGCCGCAGCAGCCCCTGCATGCGCAGCCGGGTCAGCGCGTCCAGCGCGCCGAACGGCTCGTCCAGCAGCAGCAGGTCCGGTTCGCGGACCAGCGCGCGGGCCACCGCTACCCGCTGCGCCTGCCCGCCGGACAGTTCGGCCGGCCAGGCCCGGCCCCGGTCGGCGAGCCCCACCTCGGCCAGCGCGCGGCCGACCCGGTCGCCCACGTCCGGCCCGGTCAGGCCGAGCGCCACGTTGTCCGCCACCCGCTTCCACGGCAGCAGCCGGTGCTCCTGGAACACCACCGCGGCGGTGCCGTGCACCGCGTGCTCGCCGCCCGCGTCGCCGTCGAGCCCGGCCAGCACGCGCAGCAGCGTGCTCTTGCCGGAGCCGCTGCCGCCGAGCAGCGCCACCGTCTCCCCGGCGGCGATGGTCAGGTCGACACCGGCCAGCACCACCGCCGGGCCGAACGCCCGGGTCACCGCGCGTGCGGTGAGCACCGGCCCGGTCAGGTCGCGCGCAGTCCGCGTCGCCACGCCAGCGTCCTCCTCTCCGCGTACCGGATGAGCAGGTCGGAGGCCAGCCCCAGCAGCGCGTAGACGAGCAGGCCGAGCACCACCACGTCGGTCTGGCTGAACTCGCGCGCCTCCATCATCAGGAAGCCGACGCCGGTCTGCGCGTTCACCTGCTCGCCGACGACCAGGCTGAGCCAGGCCGCGCCGATGGCCAGCCGCAGCCCGAGGAACAGCGCCGGCAGCGCGCCGGGCAGCACCACGTGCCGCAGGCGGGCCGCCGCGCCGAGACCGCAGGTACGCGCCGCCTCCACCAGCCGCTCGTCGATGTCGCGGATGCCGGCGTACGTGTTGAAGTAGATCGGGAAGAACGCGCCGAGCGCGACCAGCGTGACCTTCAGCGACTCGCCGATGCCGACCCAGATGATCAGCAGCGGCACCAGGCCCAGGTGCGGCAGCATCCGGGCCATCTGCACCGGCGGGTCGACCAGGTCGTCGCCGAGGCGCAGCAGCCCGGCCGCCGCGCCGAGCACCAGCGCCAGGCCGCCGCCGATGAGCAGGCCGAGCGCGGCGCGGGTGAGCGAGTCGAGCAGGTGCACGCCGAGCGTCCCGTCGCGCGCCAGCCGCCACCCGGTCGCGAGCACCGCGCTGGGCGCGGGCAACTTCTCCGCGGCGAGCAGCCCGGTGCGCGCGGCGGCCTCCCAGGCGAGCACCAGCACGACCGGGCTCGCCGCGCGCCGCCACCGCCGCGACGCGCGGGCCCGCGACCGCCGCGGCCTCACCCGATCGGGTACGGCAGGCGCGGTCGCCTCGGCCAGCGCCGGACCGCTCACTGGAACGCCTCGTTGAACCGGCCGTCCACCCGGCCGGCGATGTCGACCGGTCCGGGCACCAGCTTGAGCTCCACGAAGCTGTCCGCGATGGCCTGCAACTCCGCGCCGATCTCCGGGGTGACCGGGGCGAGCGGCTTGGCGCTGCGGGCCAGCGCCCGGGTGGTCACGTCGAGCGGGATCTTCAGCTCCGGTGCGAGGACGGCGGCCCGCTCGGACGGGTGGGCGATGCCCCAGTCGGTGGTCTGCCGGTACGTGTCCAGGAACGCCCGTACGTCAGCGGTGCGGTTCTTCACCGCGTCCGGGGCGGCCAGCACATACTCGCGGTTACCGGCCAGGCCGGTGGCGTCGGCGAGTACCCGTACGCCGGGCTGCTCGGCCAGCGCGAAGTACGGGTCCCAGATGATCCACGCGTCGACCTGCCCGTTGTCGAACGCGGGCCGCCCCTCGGCGGGCTTGAGGTACTTCACCTTGATGTCGGCGAGCGTCATCTTGTTCGCCTCCAGCAGCTTGACCAGCAGCCAGTGCACGTTGGAGCCCTTGTTCAGCGCGACCGTCCTGCCGCGCAGGTCGGCGAATCCCCGGTACGGGCTGTCCGCCTTGACCAGCACCGCCTCGCCCTGCGGGATCGGCTGGGAGGTACCGACCACGGAGAAGGGGATCTTCCCGGCGGCGGCGAAGACCGGCGGCGCCTCGCCGACCTGGCCGATGTCGATCGAGCCGGCCTTGAGCGCCTCGGTCAGCGCCGGCCCGCTCTCGAACAGCGACCAGGTGACGTTCTTCGCGTCGCCGCGCGCCTTGACCAGGCTGAGCCCGCCGAAGCGCTGGTAGCCGATGCGCAGCGGGCCGTCGCCGCCGCCGCTGGCGTCGGCCGCCTCGCCGCCGCAGGCCGTCAGCGCCGTCGCGGCGAGCAGCGCGAGGGTGGTGAGCAGCGCGGCCAGCGGCCGGCGGCGGGATCTGGGGGTACGCATGGCGACTCCTCGGTCAGGGATGGGCCCGGCCGTCGGCGGGCGACAGCAACCTACCAACCCGATAGGTTTTATGGGTAGTGTGTCGGTGTGGTCGTCCCACCACTCAGGAGGCGACCCGCCCCATCCCGCACCGGAGGTACACCATGTCGCTCACCTTCCACTGGTTCCTGCCGACCTACGGCGACAGCCGGGACATCGTGGGCGGCGGACACGGCGTACCGGTCGGCACCGCCGGTGGCGCGCGGCCCGCGAGCGTCGCGTACCTGGGGCAGATCGCCCGTACCGCCGAGCAGCTCGGCTTCGCCGGGGCGCTCACCCCCACCGGCGCCTGGTGCGAGGACGCCTGGCTGACCACCGCCATGCTCACCGAGGTCACCGAGCGGCTGAAGTTCCTCGTCGCGTTCCGGCCCGGCCTGCTCTCACCCACCCTCGCCGCGCAGATGGCCTCCACCTTCCAGCGCCTGTCCGGCGGGCGCCTGCTGCTCAACGTGGTCACCGGCGGCGAGTCCGCCGAGCAGCGCGCGTACGGCGACTTCCTGGACAAGGACGCCCGCTACGCGCGTACCGGCGAGTTCCTGCACGTGGTGCGGGCGCTGTGGCGCGGCGAGACGGTCGGCCACGACGGCGCCCACGTGCGGGTCGAGGGCGCCCGGCTCAGCCGGGTGCCCGACCCGGTGCCGCCCGTCTACTTCGGCGGATCCTCCGGTGCGGCCGGGCCGGTGGCGGTCCGGCACAGCGACGTGTATCTGACCTGGGGCGAGCCGCCCGCGCAGGTGGCCGGCAAGCTGGACTGGATCCGCGGGCTCGCCGCCGATGCCGGTCGCGAGCTGCGGTACGGCATCCGGCTGCACGTGATCAGCCGCGACACCGCCGAGGAGGCGTGGGCCCAGGCCCGCAAGCTGCTCGACGGCATCCCCGAGGCCGACGTGCGCGCCGTGCAGGAAGGGCTGCGGCGCAGCGAGTCCGAGGGGCAGCGGCGGATGCTCGACCTGCACGGCGGCTCCCGCGACGGGCTGGAGGTCTCGCCGAACCTGTGGGCCGGGTTCGGGCTGGTACGCGGCGGCGCGGGCACCGCGCTCGTCGGCAGCCACACCGAGGTCGCCGACCGGATCGCCGAGTACCACGCGCTCGGCCTGGACGAGTTCATCCTCTCCGGCCACCCGCACCTGGAGGAGGCTTACTGGTTCGGTGAGGGCGTGCTGCCGATCCTGCGGCGGCGCGGGCTGTGGCGGCACCCGGCGGGGGAACCGGCCGTCGAGGCACCGGCCGCCGTGCCGTTCTCACCCCAGCCGGTCCCGGCGGGCGGCTGACCGCGCCGCGGCCGTTGCCGGCTGAGCCGGCCGGGGCGTCCGGCGCTGGCGGGTCGCCTCGGTCAGGGCCGGGCGCTGCCCGGGTCGCCTCGGTCAGAGCGGGCGTTGCCCGGGTCGCCTAGGTCAGAGCGGGCGTTGCCCGGCGAGGAAGTCGGCGAGCACCCGGCTGTGGGTGGAGAAGGCCAGCTCGACCGGATCGGTGAGCACCAGCCACTCGGTGGCCTCCTCGGTCGGCGCCGACGGCGGCAGGTCGCCGACCGGCCGCTCGGGCAGCACCCCGAAGACCATCATGGTGCCGCCGGCCGGGGCGCCGTGCACCGCGAACAGCCGCGCCTCGCCGGCCTCGGCCCGCAGCCCGGTCTCCTCGCGCAGCTCACGGACGAGCGCCTCGGACCACTCCTCGCCGTACTCGATGAAGCCGCCCGGCAGCGCGAGCTGCCCCCGGGCCGGTTCGATGTCGCGGCGTACCACCACCACGCCGAGTCCTTCCGGCGTGCGGACCGGCAGCACCGCCACCGCCACCGGCAGCGGATTACGCCACACCGTCTCCCCGCAGGAGGAACAGACGCGTGGCCAACCGGCGTCCGCCGGGTAGGCCGCGCCGCAGAACGAGCAGTGCGAGTACGCGGTCACGCCGCAGCACGTTACCCGCACCTGCCGCCCGAGGTCAGGCGTCACCCCCTCGGCCGGCGAGCGTGGCGCGCGCCTCCATCAGGGCGAACCCGAGCAGGTTGCCGCCCCGCCAGGTCGCCGGGTCGGCGGCACGCGGGTCGTCGGCGGTCAGGCCGATGCCCCAGACCCGGTCGGTCGGACTGGCCTCCACCAGCACCCGGTCGCCGGTGCCGAGCAGGAATCGCCGTAACGCCTCGTCCTGCGAGAACTTGGCGACGCTGCCGGCCACCACGATCTCGTAGCGGCGGGCCACCCAGGTCGCCTCGTCGAAGTCGCGGACCTGCCGGCCGAGCGCCTTGGCCCGGTGCGGATGCCCGGCGGCCAGCACCCGCTCGGCGATCGCGTGGTCGCCGAACAGGGTGGCCTTGTGCCACATCATCCAGTGCTCGGCGGTGGCGAACTCCCGGCCGTCCACGGTGAACGCCGACGGCCACCACTGGCTCAGGCAACTCGCGCCGATGCTGCCGTCACGCCGTGGCCGGTGCCCCCAGAAGTGCAGGTACTTGACCGTCTGACCCGCGTCGAGCGCAGTGGTCAGGTCGGTGACGGAGCGGATCGGCATGCCCCGCAGTCTGCCCCACCCCACCGACATCCCACCGCCGCATTTCGCCCCGGGGACGGCACACCGACGTCACCGTCCACCACGGACATCTCCGTCCGGCCCCGCCCTCCCCGCCCGCTGCCTCGGCTCGTCCGCTCACGTCGACGTTCCGACCACGCGCGCCTCGCGACGTCGAGCCACATTCGCCTGCCCGAGCCGGCCGCGCATCTTGACTGCAGAGAAGGCCGTCCCGCATCACGAGATCCTGAGAGATCTTGGTACGAAAGTGCCCCTATGAGGGCCATTTCCTACCAAGATCTCCAAGACCTGGGCCGCCCTCATAGTCGATCTTGCGCTTTGGTGCCCCTCATAACGCGCCTATCGGACATTCTGCGGGCGCAAAGTGCAAGATCGACGGGGAGAGGGGGGCGGGGGGCGGGGCGGGGGGTCAGGGAGTGGGGGCGCCTGTGTAGAACGCGGTTACCCGGTCGCCTGCCGTGTGGGCCTGCTCGGTGGGAGTGCCGGCCTCGATGCTTGCCGTCGTCCAGCTTCTGCTGGACTCGGTGACGAAGCGCAGGCCCTCGGGTGAGGCCATCCAGTCGGCTGCGGTGGCCGGATCGACGCCCGTACCGTCGGCGGCGAAGTGGGAGGCCAGGCCGACCAGCGCCAGATCCCAGCCGATGCCGACGGCGCCCGGACCGTACTCGGTCCACCGCTGGTCGTCGACGTGCGCGACGTGTTCCAGCTCGAAACGGGTGCGACCGGGGCCGGCCTCGTGCAGCCGCACCTCGATCCAGCTCACCTCGCCGCCGAACTCCCAGGTCGCGGCGAACCCGTGCGGCGGGTCGCAGCGCTCGACGGTGCCGCCCGCGTTGCCCTCCAGCTGGTAGCGGCCACCGAGACTCAGGTCGCCGGAGACCGGCAGGAACCAGCGGGGTATCCGTTCCGGGTTGGTGCAGGCGTCGAAGACGTCGGCGACGGGCGCGCCGTACGTCTGGGCGATGGTGAGCACCCGCGCCTGCCCGGCGGGCAGCGTACGGTCGCCGATGCGGCGCTCGACGGCGCTGATCTGTCCGGTCACGTCGATCATGGGTCGGTCCTCTCGTCGTCGGTGTCGTCTGCGCGCAGTCGTCGTTCGCGGCGGCCCCGGGCCAGCTCGGTGGCGAGCGCCGCCAGTGGCGGCGTCCAGAAGCGGCGGAACCCGTCCAACCACGCGTCGATCTCGCGCAGCGGGCCGGGATCCACGGCGTAGAGGCGGCGGGTGCCCTCGGCGCGCACCGTGGTGAAGCCGTGCTCGCGCAGCACCTTGAGGTGCTGGGAGACGGCGGGCTGGCTGATGCCGAACTCGCGCCGCACGGTCTCGCCGAGCGCGCCGGCGGGCTGCTCGCCGTCGGCGAGCAGCTCCAGGATCCGGCGCCGGACCGGGTCGCCGAGAACGTCGAAGGCGTGCACGACCCCTTTTTATCACGAGCGCCTTATATAAGCGAGGACTGACGCGTCGCGGGGCGCCCGTCGCACCCGGGCGCCCCGCGTACCCCCGTGGGTCAGCCGCCGAGACGGGCGGCGACGGTACGGCGCAGCTCCGGCAGGCGGTCGTGCAGCAGGCCCGGGCACTGCGTGTCGTTGAAGTCCTTGTGCCCGTAGATCTCGGTGGGCGCGATGCCGTACTGCTGGCAGGTGAAGGCGCAGAACGTGACGAGGCTGTTCCAGAGCGCCTGCGGTGGCTGCACGTCCAGGTAGATGCCGTCGTTCTCGATGCCGATGGCCTGGCTGTTCTGCCCGACGCAGTGCGCGCCCTGCACCATGGTCTGCCCGTGCAGCAGCGCGTAGAGGCTGCCGTGCCGGCCCTCGGTCAGGTAGCCGCCCCGGCTGTTTGTGAAGTGCTGCCCGGAGTCGAGCCAGCCGTTGCCGTCCATGTGCAGATCCTGGATGTCGCGGGAGTTGCGGTACGCCTGGGCGAGGCTGTAGTCGGTGGTGTTCGGGAACGCCGTGTGGTGGACGATGATCTTGTTGGGCCGGCTGGCCACCACGCTCACCGGCGACGAGGGCGGGCGGGCGCCCCAGGTCGCGCAGTTGGCGATGGTCGGCTGGTCGACCCGGGTGGCGGCGGCCCGCGCGCCGGGGCCGGAGCCGATCTGGGTCAGCGCGCCGACGCCGGCGGCGGCGCCGAGCAGGACCGCGCCGCGCAGCACGGTCCGCCGGGTGACAGGGGTGGACATCGCAGCCTCCTCGGGAAGGGGGCGGCCTGGGCGTGGCGGGACCGGCACCGCCCGCCACGCCGGGCCGGGGTCAGCAGGGTCCGTTGCAGGCCAGGACGCGCAGCCGGTCGAGTGAGCCGTTCCAGACGTTCTGGTCACCCGGGAAGACCCCGGAGGAGGACCACTGCCAGAACGAGTACGTGCCCCAGCCCGCGGGCAGCGTGCCGACGCTGCCGGCGTAGCGGGCGATCCACAGTGGGTTGTTGGCGGCGAACTGCGACGTGTTGCCGGTGCAGGTGCTCCACCAGTCGGTGGTGGTGTAGATGGTGGCCCACCGGCCGGTGCGGGCGTGGTACTGGTTGACGAACGAGGCGATCCAGTTGCGCATCGACGCCTGGCTCAGGCCGTAGCAGGTCGCGCCGTACGGGTTGTACTCGATGTCCAGCGCGCCGGGCAGCGTCCGCCCGTCCTTCGACCAGCCGCCGCCGTGGTCGACGAAGTAGTTGGCCTGTGTGGCGCCGCTCGTGGTGTCGGGGCGGGCGAAGTGGTACGAGCCGCGGATCATCCCGACGTTGTACGAGCCGTTGTACTGCTGGGCGAAGTACGGGTTGGTGTAGTACGTGCCCTCGGTCGCCTTGACGTACGCGAACCGGGCGCCGTTCGCCCACGCCCCGGACCAGTTCACGTTGCCCTGGTAGCTGGACACGTCCATGCCGGGTAGTCCGGCCGGGGCGGCGGAGGCGGGTGCCGCCGCGGACAGGGTCGCGGCGGCGACGGTGACGGTGGCGAGCAGCGCGGCTCCGGCCGCGCGCAGCGCCGATCGGATCGAACTGTGCATCTGTCCTCCCTGGGGGTTGCCGCGCTCCGGCGGCGGGAGTATGACGAAAGGAACTGTCGTCATTAGGGCACAGGACGGAGAAACCTTTCAATAGATTGCATCGAAGAATCTCGCTGAATCGGGTGCTCAGCCGAGCTGGGCGAGCGCCTCGGCGGCGGCGCGCTCGCCGGCGGTCACCGCGCCCTCCAGATAGCCGCTCCACCGGGTCGCGGTCTCGGTGCCGGCCCAGTGCACCCGGCCCACTGACGTGCGCAGTTCCGGGCCGTACGCGCACCACGCGCCGGGTGGCAGGACGCCGCAGAAGCAGCCGCGCGTCCACTCGTCCGCCGACCAGTCGTACTCGACGAGGTCGTCGGGGCGCGCGGCGGCCGGGCCGAAGATCGCGGCGATCGCGTCGCACAGCGCGTCCCGGCGCGCGTCCTGCGCAAGCCGGCGCAGCGCCCGGGCCTGTGCGCCGTAGCTGAACGCGGTGAGCACCCCGCCCGGCGCGTCCGGCAGCGAGTTGTCCACCGTCTCGGTGAGCGGCCCGGTGTCGGTGCTGGACACCCCGGAGCGGCCGTCGGCCCGCCAGAACGGCTCCGGATAGAGCGCGTGCACCTTGAGCGCCACACCCATCGGCATCCGCTGGGTCAGCCCGTCGCGCAGCGGCGGCAGCGGCGGGTCGTACCGGATGCGCCCGGCCAGTGTCGGCGCCAGCGCGACCACCACCGCGTCGCCGTGGTACGTCTCGCCGACGGAGCGCACCCGCACACCGTCGCCGTCCTGCGCGACGCCGTCCACCGGGGCGCGCAGGCACAGGCTTCCCGGTGGCAGCGCGGCGGCCATCCGCTCGGCCAGCGCGGCCGGACCGCCCGCCATTCGGTCCTGCTGCGCGCCACCGGCCATGCGCAGCAGCGGCCCGGTGCCGCCGCCGCTGCGCAGGTAGAACAGCATGTGCAGCAGCGAGACCTCGTCCGGCGAGGCGGCCAGCAGCCCACCGGCGAGCATCCGGCCCGCGTACCCGGCGGTGACCGGGTCGGCAGCGCTCGCGTCGAGCCAGCCGCCGAACGTGATCCGGTCCCACCGTGCCGCCTCGGCGGCCCGCCACGGCGCGGCCGGGTCGAGTGCGCCCGCCATCTCGTCGAGCCTGCCCAGCAGCGCGGACAGCCCCGGCGGCTCGCCGGTGGCCGGGCGTCCGCCGAGCAGCAGCGCCGCCGCGCCGTGCGCGGGGGAGGAGAAGGTCGTCATTCCGTACGCGGCGACGAGCGCGTACATCCGGTCCTGGGTCGGGCCGATCCACTGCGCGCCGAGGTCCAGCCAGCCGCCGCCTGGTAGCGGGCGGCTCAGCGTCCGGCCGCCCACCCGGTCCCGGGCCTCCAGCACCCGCACCTCGGCGCCCGCCGCGTCCAGCGCGAGCGCGCAGGCCAGACCGGAGAACCCGGCTCCCACGACGACGACCCGGTGACGGCGCACGCGACGGCGTACCCGGCTCCCGGCCGGATTCACCCGGCCCGGCGTGTCGAAACCGGCATCAGTCGTTCGTGTGGAGGGTGAGAGGGCGGCGCGGGCCGTCCCCGGCGGTGAGGAGACACCGATGAAGCAGTACCTGATCAGCATGTACCAGCCGGCCGGCGAGGGCCGTCCGGACCCGGAGTTCCTGGCCGGGGTGATGCGCGAGGTCGAGGCCATCGGCCGGGATTTGCGGGAGGCGGGGTGCTGGGTGTTCGGCAACGGCCTGCACGACCCGCAGACCGCCACCGTGCTGCGCCCGGCCGGCGACGAGGTGCTGGTCACCGACGGGCCGTTCGCCGAGGGCAAGGAGTACCTGGGCGGCGTCACCATCATCCGGGCGGCCGACCTGGACGCCGCGCTGGACTGGGGCCGCCGCTACGCCCTCGCGACCACGCTGCCGATCGAGGTCCGCCCGTTCCAGGGCGAGGGATGACCGACGTCGAACGGGTCTTCCGGGCCGAGTACGGCCGCGCGGTAGCCGTCCTGGTCCGTCTCCTCGGCGACATCGACCTCGCCGAGGAGGCGGTCCAGGAGGCGTTCACCGTCGCCGCGTCGCGGTGGGCCGCCGACGGGCCACCGGCCAGCCCGGCCGGCTGGATCATCACCACCGCCCGCAACCGCGCGATCGACAGGCTGCGGCGCGAGGCGACCCGGGCGGCCCGGCACGCCGAGGCCGCCCTGCTGCACGCCGCCGACCCGCCCACCGAGGAGGGGCCCGTGCCCGACGACCGCCTGCGCCTGATCTTCACCTGCTGCCACCCGGCGCTCGCCGCTCCCGCCCGGGTGGCGCTGACGCTTCGCCTGCTCGGTGGCCTGAGCACCGCCGAGATCGCGCGGGCCTTCCTGGTGCCGGAGCCCACCATGTCGCAGCGCCTGGTCCGGGCCAAGGCGAAGATCCGCGACGCCGGTATCCCGTACCGGGTGCCGCGCGACGCGGACCTGCCGGACCGGCTGCGCGGCGTGCTCGCCGTGGTGTACCTGATCTTCAACGAGGGGCACACGGCGAGCGCGGGGAAGCGGCTGGGCCGCGCCGAGCTGGGCGCCGAGGCGATCCGGCTGGGCCGGCTGCTGGTGACGTTGATGCCGGACGAGCCGGAGGCGCTCGGCCTGCTCGCGCTGATGCTGCTCACCGAGGCGCGCCGGGACGCCCGGACCGGCCCGGACGGCGTGCCGGTGTCGCTGTCCGGGCAGGACCGCGGGCGGTGGGACCGGGAGCTGATCGCCGAGGGCCAGGAACTGGTCCGCCGGTGCCTGCGCCGGGACCGGCCCGGCCCGTACCAGATCCAGGCCGCGATCGGCGCGGTGCACGCGGACGCGCCCACCGCCGCCGCCACCGACTGGAGACAGATCCTCGCGCTCTACGACCAGCTCGCGGCCGTCGCCCCGGGACCGGTGGTGGCGCTGAACCGGGCGGTCGCGCTCGCCGAGGTACGCGGACCGGCGGCGGGACTGGCTGAAGTGGAGCGTCTGGACCTGGCCGGTTACCACGTATGGCACGCGATCCGGGCCGACCTGCTGCGCCGGCTGGACCGTCCGAAGCAGGCGCGACAGGCGTACGACGCGGCGATCGCCGGCACCGGCAACGCGGCGGAGCAGACGTTCCTGCGCCGAGCCCGCGACCGCATGCCGGGATGATCGCACCGACCGTGCATGTAGGAGGCCGGTAACCCCCAGAAGTGAGCGGTGATCGCCTGGGCATTGACGCGGCGGCAGAGAAAAGTACACTCCCGGTGTAATTAGTTTTTCCGCGCTCCGTCGACCGGCACGAGGTGACGATGAGCCCACCGGCCACAGCCACCGTCGAACCGGGCCTGGCGCTGCACCACGTCGGCGTACGCTTCGGCGGCCTGGTCGCCCTCGACGACGTCTCGCTGCGGGTGCCGCCCGGCCGGATCGTCGGCGTGATCGGCCCCAACGGCGCCGGCAAGACCACCCTGTTCAACGTGGTCTGCGGCTTCGTCCGGCCGACCGAGGGTTCGCTCACCCTGGACGACCGGCCGTTCCGGCCCCGCCCGCACGCCCTCACCCGGCTCGGCATCGCCCGCACGCTCCAGGGCGTCGGTCTGTTCGCCGGGCTGTCCGTGCTGGAGAACGTGGTCGCCGGTGCCAGCCACACCGCCCGCGCCGGCTTCGCCGCCGCGCTGTTCGGCCTGCCCCGCAGCGATGACGACGAACGGCGGCTGCGCGCCCGGGCGCTGGACCTGCTCACCGAGCTGGGCATCGAGAAGTACGCCGACGCGGCGCCCGCCACCCTGCCGTACCCGGTGCGCAAGCGGGTCGCGCTGGCCCGCGCGCTGATCGCCCGGCCCCGGCTGCTGCTGCTCGACGAACCGGCCGGTGGTCTCGGCGCCGACGACGTGACCGAGCTGGCCGACCTGGTCCGCGCGCTGCCCGGACGCGACGACGGCTGCGCCGTGCTGCTCGTCGAGCACCACATGGACCTGGTCATGTCGGTCTGCGAGGAACTGGTGGTGCTCGACTTCGGCAAGGTGATCGCGGCCGGGCCGCCGGAACGCATCCGCGACGACCCCCGGGTCACCGAGGCGTACCTGGGCGCCGACGTGCCCGCCGAGCCGACCGGGAGCGCGTCGTGACCGCCGTGCTGGAGGTGGAGGCGCTCAGTTGCTGCTACGGACCCGTGCCGGTGCTGCGCGACGTCGCGTTCACCGTCCCGGCCGGCACCGTCACCGCCGTGCTCGGCGCCAACGGCGCGGGCAAGACCACGCTGCTGCGTACCCTCTCGGGTCTGCTGCGGCCCACCGGCGGCCGCGTCCGGTACGCGGGCGAGGACCTGCGCGGCGTCCGGGTGGAACACCTGGTCCGGCGCGGCCTGGCGCACGTGCCCGAGGGGCGCGGCGTGGTCACCGAGCTGACGGTGGCGGAGAACCTGCGCCTGGGCGGGCTGTGGCGGCGCGACCGGGCCGACGCCCGGCGCGCGCAGGACGAGGTGTACGAGCTGTTCCCCGCCCTGGCCCGCCGCCGTGACCACGCCGGGCACCAGCTCTCCGGCGGGGAACGGCAGATGCTCGCGATCGGCCGGGCGCTGATCGCCCGGCCCCGGCTGCTGCTGCTCGACGAGCCGTCGCTCGGGCTGGCGCCCAAGGTGGCCGCGCAGATCATGGCGCTGCTGCGGCGGCTGCGCGACGAACGAGGGCTCACCGTGCTGCTCGTCGAGCAGAACGTGCGCACCGCGCTGTCCGTCGCCGACCAGGGCATCGTCATGTCGCTCGGGCGGGTCGTGACGGCCGCGCCGGCCGCCCGGCTGCGCGACGACGACCAGCTCCGGCACGCGTACCTCGGATTCTAGGAAGGGGTCGCGGATGGAGCGGTTCTGGTTCCTCACCTTCGACGGGCTCGCCGCCGGGGCGGTCTACGCGGCGTTCGCGCTCGCGCTGGTGCTCATCTGGCGGGCCGCCCGGGTGGTCAACTTCGCCCAGGGCGCGATGGCCGTGGCCACCGCCTACGTCGGGTACGCGGTCGTGTCCGCCACCGGCTCGTACTGGCTGGGCCTGGCCGCCGCGATCCTGTCCGGACTGGCGCTGGGCGCGCTGGTGGAGCGGGTGCTGATGCGGTTCGCCGGCCCCGGCGGCCCGCTCAACCAGGTGATCGTCGCGCTCGGGCTGGTGCTCGTCATCCAGGCGGTGCTCGGCATGGTCTTCGGTAACGACTACCGGCCCGCACCGGCGCCGTTCGACACCGACGCGCTCACCATCGGCGGGGTGGCCGCACTGTCCCCGTACGACCTGTGGGTGCTCGGCGCGGCGCTGACTGTGGTGGCGCTGCTCGCGCTGCTGTTCACCCGTACCCCGGTGGGGCTGCGGATGCGGGCCGCCGCGTTCGCCCCCGAGGTGTCCCGGCTGCTCGGCGTCAGCGTCGGCCGGATGCTCACGCTGGGCTGGGCACTCGCCGCCGGCGTCGGCGCGCTCGCCGGCATGCTCGTCGTCCCCACCGGACTCGGCCTGCACTCGCACGCCATGGACCTGGTCTTCGTGGTCGCGTTCACCGCCGCCGTGGTCGGCGGCCTGGACAGCCCGGTCGGCGCGGTGGTCGGCGGCCTGCTGGTCGGGCTGATCCTGTCCTACGTCACCGGCTACCTGGGACCGGACACCACCCCGCTGGCCGTCCTGGTGCTGCTGCTGTCCGTCCTGCTGGTCCGCCCCGGCGGGCTCTTCTCCGCGGCGAGAGCGAGGCACGTGTGACGAGCACCCCCACCGAGATCGCGCCCGCCGCACCGTCGGCGCTGCGGCGGCTGCTCCCCGGCGCGCCGGCCGGACGCGAGGCGCGCGGCTCCACGCTGCTGCGCCACCTGGCCGTCGCCGTGTTCGCCGGCACGCTCGTCGTGCTGGTCACCAACCAGCTCGCGCCGTACCAGAACCTCCAGGTGGCGCGCGTCTGCGCGTTCCTCTGCGTCACCGCCGGGCACACCGTCCTGGTCGGACTCAACGGCCAGCTCTCGCTCGGGCACGGCGCGCTGATGGCCACCGGCGCGTACACCGTGGCGCTGACCCAGCAGGCCCTCGACGAGCGGGCCGTACGCGGCTGGTGGACGCTGCCGGCGTCGCTGCTCGTCGCCGTCGCGGTGACAGCGCTCGGCGGACTCGTCGTCGGGCTGGCGGCGGCCCGGCTGCGCGGCCCCTACCTGGCCGGCGTGACGCTCGCGGTGGCGACGCTCGTCCCGGCGGTCACCACGATCTTCACCGGCGTGTTCAACGGCGAGCAGGGGCTGCGGTTCCCGGCGCAGACGCCACCGGCGGCGCTCGGCGCCTACTTCCAGCCGGAACGCTGGCTGGCCTGGATCGCGCTGGCCGCCGCGCTGCTCACCATGCTGCTGCTGGCCAACCTGGTACGCAGCCGCTTCGGCCGGTCCCTGCGGGCGGTCCGCGACGACGAGGTCGCGGCCCGGCTCGCCGGCATCCCGGTGGCCCGCACGCAGGTGCTCGCGTTCGTGGTCAGCGCCGCCTGCGCGGGCCTCGGCGGCGGCGTGTACGCGATGCTCACCGCCACCGTCGCGCCCGGCAAGTTCCCGCTGGACCTGTCGCTGTTCCTGCTCATGGCGATCGTGATCGGCGGGCTGGGCAGCCTGGCCGGTGCGGTCTGGGGAGCGGTGCTGCTGGTCGCGCTCCAGGACCTGCCCGGCCTGCTCACCGAACACCTCAGCCTGTCCGCCGGGTTGGCCCGGCGGCTGGAGGGGAACCTCGCGCTCGCCGTGTTCGGCCTGATCCTCATCGTCGTCATGCTCGCCGCCCCGGGCGGCCTCCAGGGCGGCGTGCGTGCCGTCGGCGCCCGGCTGCGCGCCGCGCTGCGCCGCCGTCGCGCCGCCCGCCGGTCGCCGGACCGCTGACCCCACCGGTTCCACCCACCGTTCGCACCGTCGCACCGGATTGGAGAACCATGCGCCCCACCACCCGCCGCGTTCTCGCGGCCGCCGCCGGCCTGGCCCTGCTGGCCGCGCTGCCGGCCTGCGCCGACGATGAGAAGCAGGCCGCCGAGAACGTCCCCGGCGTCAGCGACTCCGAGGTCGTCATCGGCACCCACCAACCGCTCACCGGACCGGCCGCGCCCGGCTACTCGAAGATCTCCGCCGCCACCAAGGCGTACTTCGAGCACGTCAACAGCAAGGGCGGCGTGCACGGCCGCAAGATCGTCTACAAGGTCATGGACGACGGCTACAACCCCGCCAACACCGAGAACGTGGTCCGCAAGCTGGTGCTCGACGACAAGGTCTTCGCGCTGCTCGGCGGCCTCGGCACGCCCACGCACACGAACGTGCTGGAGTTCGTCAAGACGCAGAAGGTGCCGGACCTGTTCGTCGCCTCCGGCAGCCGCAACTGGAACCAGCCGGACAAGTACCCGACCACGTTTGGCTGGCAGCCCGACTACACCGTCGAGGGCAAGATCCTGGCGAGCTACGTCAAGCGGGAGTTCCCCGGCGCGAAGGTCTGCCACTTCGGGCAGAACGACGACTTCGGGCGGGACTCGCTGGCCGGCGTCGAGCAGGTCCTCGGCCCGGTCGCGGCGAAGCAGACGTACACCACCACCAACCAGCAGGTCGGCCCGGCGATCGGGGCGCTGCGCGCGGCCGGCTGCCAGGTGGTCATCTCGGCGACCATCCCCGGCTTCACCGCGCTGGCCATGGGCCAGGCCGCCGGGCAGGGCTTCAAGGCGCAGTGGGTGGTCTCCAACGTGGGCGCCGACTACACCACGCTGTCGGCCCAGCTCGGCGACAAGAAGGTGATCCTCGAGGGCATGGTCGCCGACAACTACCTGCCGAACGTGGCCGACACCGCGAACCCGTGGATCCAGGAGTTCACCAAGATCCACCAGAAGTACAACGCGGGCAACCCGGTCGACGGCAACGCGATCTACGGCTACTCGATGGCGTACACGTTCGTCCAGGCCATGCTCGCCGCCGGGCCCGACCCCACCCGGGAGAAGCTGGTCGAGGCCGTGCGCAAGGGCGGCTTCCGCGGCCCGGGCCTGACCCCCTTCCGGTACGCCGACGGCGTGCACGCCGGCTACGGCGGTGTGCGGCTCACCAAGGTGAGCAACGGCGTGCAGGAGTACTTCGGTCCCGCGTACACCACCGACGACGGCGACGGCGCGGTCACCGAGTTCACCGAGCCGCCGACGAACCCGCCGGCGGACGCCGTTCCGACGTCCTGACCGCCGTGCTGCCGCCGGGCGGCCGGGTGCCGGTCGCCCGGCGGCACGCACGTAGAGTGGCCGCCGGTACCCGAGCAACAGGAGATCCCGTACCCATGATCGAGGTGGAGGCCGACCCGCCGGAGCGGGTGGACGGCCGGGCGGCGCGGGCCGAGCGGACCCGGGCCGCGATCGTGGAGGCGCACCTGGCCCTGATCGACTCCGGTGACCTGCGGCCCACCGGGGAACGGATCGCCGAGCGGGCCGGGGTGTCGCTGCGCACGCTCTGGACCAACTTCAAGGACATGGAGACGCTGTTCGCCGCGACCGGGCGGCGGGTCGGCGAGCGGCAGGCCACGCTCTGGCGGCCGGTGCCGCCGGAGTTGCCGCTGACCGCCCGGATCGCCGCGTTCTGCGAGCAGCGCGCCCGGCTGCTGGAGGTGCTGGCGCCCTCGGCCCGCGCGTCGGCGCTGCGGGAACCGTTCTCCCCGCAGTTGCGGCGCAACCGGGAGGCGGCGGTCGCCCGGGTCCGGCAGGAGATCGAGGCGGTGTTCGCCCCGGAACTGGCGCAGGCCGGGCCGGGCCGCGCGCAGTTGCTGGACGCGCTCACGGTGGCCGGCACCTGGTCGGCGTGGTCGATGATGCGCGACTCGATGGGGCTCGACGTCGAGGCCGCCCGCGCCGTGATGGCCCGTACGCTCGGCGCGCTGCTGGTCGACGCGATCGCCGCCGGCCTGCGCTGACGCTTCCGGCGGCCGGTCTTCCGGCCGACTTCGGCGCCGACGGCCGGCTTCCGGCCTCGCCGGTCCAGGTGGCCGGCCTGGTGCTCAGTCCTCGCGCAGCAGGCGAAGGATGCGGGTCAGTTCGGCCCGGTCGTCCGGTGCGAGCGCGCCGAAGAACCGTTCCGCCTCGGTGGCCCGGGCCTGCCGGATCGCGGTGCCCACCCGCTCGCCCTCGGCGGTGGGGGCGACCAGCGTGGCGCGCCTGTCGCCCGGGTCGGGCCGTCGCTCGACCAGGCCCCGCTCCTGCAACCCGTCGACCACCTCGGTGGCCGAGCGCGGCGCGATGCGCAGGTGCTCGGCGAGCGCGCCGGGCCGCAGCGCGCCGTGACGCATCAGCACGCCCAGCGCCCGCGCCTGCCCGGGGCTGATCTCCCACGGCTCCAGCGCGCGTTTGGTCTGGTGCCGCAGCCGGCGGGTCACCGCCCAGAACGTCTCGGCCAGGCTCTCGTCGCTGCCGTTCACGGGGAATACGGTAACAGCCTTTGTTGTTGTTCCCTCATGTTGAGGTAACCTCAGTATCGTCCCCCTGCATGAGGAGCACTCTTGGATCGCATCCCCGACGGCCGCCGTGACGGCCGCACCGTTTCCCCCGCCGAGAAGGCCCAGGCCCGCGACGTGTCGCTGCGCCGCATCGGCGGCCTGTTCACCGCACACCGCGGCCCGCTCGCCACCGTGGTGGCGATCATCGTGGCGTCCTCGGTCATCGCGATGGCCACGCCGTTCCTGCTGCGTACCGTGATCGACAGGGCCCTGCCCGAGCGTGACCTGACGCTGCTGACCTGGCTGGTCGCGGGCATGGTCGCTGTCGCCGCCGTGACCGCCGTGCTCGGCGTCGCGCAGACCTGGATCTCCACCCGCGTCGGCCAGGAGGTCATGCACCGGCTGCGCGCCGACGTCTTCGCCCACCTCCAGCGGCAGTCGATCGGCTTCTTCGTGCGCACCCGCACCGGGGAGGTGCAGTCCCGCATCACCAACGACATCGGCGGCATGCAGGCGGTGGTCACCTCCACCGCCGCCTCGATCGCCGCCAACCTCACCACTGTGGTCGCCACGACCGTCGCCATGCTGGCGCTGAGCTGGCGCCTCACCCTCGTCTCGGCGGTCGTGCTGCCGCCCGCGCTCTGGCTCACCCGCCGGGTCGCCCGGCTGCGCCGGGAGATCACCGCCCAGCGCCAGCGTGAACTGGCCGACCTCACCGTGACCATCGAGGAAGGGCTGTCGGTCAGCGGCGTACGGCTGGCCAAGACGCTCGGCACCGGCCCGGCCCTGGTCGACCGGTTCACCGCCTCCTCGGCCCGCCTGGTCGACCTGGAACTGCGCTCGGAGCTGGCCGGGCGCTGGCGGATGGCCGCCATGAGCATCGTCTTCGCCGCCATCCCCGCGGTGATCTACCTGAGCGCCGGCCTGCCCGGCACCGCAGGCACGCTCACCATCGGCACGCTCGTCGCGTTCACCGCGCTCCAGGGCAACCTGTTCCGGCCGCTGATGGGCCTGCTCAACGTCGGCGTCACGCTCACCGCGTCGCTCGCCCTGTTCGCCCGCATCTTCGAATACCTCGACCTGCCCGTCGAGGTCGCCGAGCCGGCCCGCCCGGTCCCGCTCGACCCGGCCACCGCCCGTGGCCACCTGCGCGTCGAGGACGTCACCTTCAGCTACCCGGGCAGCGACACCGCCGCCCTCGCGGGCGTCAGCCTGGACGTCCCGGCCGGCACCAGCCTCGCCCTGGTGGGGGAGACCGGCTCCGGCAAGAGCACACTCGCCGCGCTGATCAGCCGGTTGCACGACCCGGACGCCGGCCGCATCACCATCGACGGGATCGACCTGCGCGACCTGCGCCCGGCCGACCTGGCCGCCGTCGTCGGCGTGGTCAGCCAGGAGACGTACCTGCTGCACGGCACCGTGCGGGACAACCTCCGGTACGCGCGCCCGGACGCCACCGACGCCGAGATCGAGGCCGCCGCCCGCGCCGCCCGCATCCACGACCTCGTCAGCGCGCTGCCCGACGGGTACGACACCATGGTCGGCTCGCGCGGCCACCGGTTCTCCGGCGGCGAGCAGCAGCGCCTGGCGATCGCCCGGACCCTGCTGCGCGACCCGCGGATCCTGGTGCTCGACGAGGCGACGAGCGCGCTGGACACCGAGACCGAGCGCGCGGTCCAGCGGGCGCTGGACGAACTGGCCCGGGGCCGCACAGTGGTGACCATCGCGCACCGGCTCTCCACCGTCCGCGACGCCGACCGTATCGCGGTGCTCGACCACGGCCGGATCGTCGAGTCCGGCACCCACGACGCGCTGCTGGACCGGCGCGGCCGGTACGCCGCCCTGGTCGGCTGAACGTAGGAGAGGCGGCCGCCGGGACGGAACCCGAGGCGCTCCCGGGTACTACCGGATCGGCGGGCCGCGCGGAGAGCCCTGCGCCCGCCAGGCCCGCCCCGACACCGCCGCCGTTCCGGGCTGACGCCCCGGCTCAGACCTGGGGCGGCTCCGGCTCGCCCGGGCGGGGCCGCTGTCCCGGGGCCGTACGCGGCGCGGGCGGGGGGAGCAACGGCTCCAACGGGGTGAAGGACTCCACCGGTCCGCCCGGCCGCGATCCACGCCGCGCCCGGCCCGCCTCGCCTGGCATCCCTCGCGCGTCCCGTGCCGCGCCTGCCGGCCCGGTCCCGTCGGCAGTCGGTGCCGTTGTGGCCGGCTCGCCGTCCTTCCCGGCTCGCGTCGAGGTCGGCCGCTCGCGCCGGTCGCGTTCCTCGGCGTACTCGGCACGGCGCCGGGCCAGGTCGCGCTCGCACTCCAGCGCGATGCGCTGCTCCCAGTACGGCTGGAGCAGCTTGCGCACCCGCGCGTCCAGATGGACTGTGACGTCCGGCTCGCAGGCGAACGTCACCTCGCCGCGCGCGTACGTCCAGGGTGGCGGGTCCTCGTCGGCGAGCGCGGCGGTCAGCGCGGCGTGCAGGTCGCGCGGACGGTGCGGCGGCACCTCCGCCGCGCACCGGACGGCCAGCCGGTGCAGGCGTTGCGTGGCCTGCTGCTGGAAGTAGTCCACGTACCAGCCGAACAGCTCCGGCCGGGCGGTCTCCGACGACCAGGTGTAGGTGGCGCGCACCAGGAACACGTACACCTGGCCCTGCGCCGGCACCGCGAGCGGCTCCGGGACGCGCCGGTCGACTGTGGTCACCGGCGTCACCGGCTCCTCCGTCCACCAGAGCTGCCGCAGCGTCGGCTGCGCGCCGTCCCAGAAGCGCCGGGTCCGCACGCGCGCCGCCTCGCCCAGCGCCCGCGCCCGTCCGGCCCACCGCCGCCGCCGGGTGTCCACCGGCGCGCCGGGCTTCGGCCGGCCGCCGCCCGGCTCGGGCCCCTCCGGCACCGCGGTCATCGCACCCCCTCCATGGCGGATCGCCGCACCGCGTCCCGGGGCGTCACCGGGACGCGCGGGCCGTCGGGCGAGGGGTGGCCGGACCGCCGTGGCGGTCCGCGATCCACGCTAACAACAGCGGCCGGTGTACGCGCGCAGCCGCGCGTCGGGTGTTGACCGATCGGAGGAGCCGCCCCGTAGTCCTATCCGTGGGACTCGGAGCGGTTTCGGTCCCGTTCACGGGACCGACCATCCAGAGTCGATCGGTGCACCTTGATCCGTGATCGAAGCGCTTCGTAGCGTGAGGCTCCGTGATCCCTCGGGGGAGGACCAGAACGCATGGGCGTAGACGCTCGTCAGGCCGCCGGTCAGGCCGTGACATACCTGCGGTCCCTGGCCGAGCGGCAGTACGACCGGGTCTGGACCCCGGACTTCCTGCACCTCACCCCCGACGTGCAGGGCTTCGCCGTGTTCCACCGCGGCGGCCTGGTGCTGGTCTACGGCGCGGTGTCGCCGGACGATCCGGCCCGCTGGGTGTTCCGGATGGCCTGCGCGGCCGGCGCCGACGTGCCGGACATCTCCGGGGCGATGGCCTGGGCGAACATCCGCAACCGGCTGGCCGAGGCCGGGCGCTACTACTGCGTGGTGAAGGCCGACCAGAGTGCCTGCCACGTGGTGTTCGCGCTCGACGTGCGCGGCCCGCTGCTCGGCGACGTCACGGCGCCCGACGCGCAGGTGGCGCGGGAACTGCTGCACTTCTCGCTGGCGGTGTGCGTGCACAACGCCGTGGCGGACTTCCGCGACCTGGCGTCCTACCTGCCGGCGCGGCCGCTGGCGCCGACCGAGATCGACGCCTGGACCCTGTTCGCCGGCACGCGCAACTGATCCGGCGGCGGCCCGCCGGCTCGGCGCAGCCCCGCGACCTGCACGAAGATGTCCCGCTTCGCGGTCGCGTTGCCCCGGCGGTCGAGCACGTAGCCGGTCAGCCAGATCCAGCCCATGTGCGTCACCTCGGGCCCGACTGACACGACCCGGAACGTGAGCGCCCGGTCGCCGCCGAACTTGCGGACGTGCGTACCGAAGACGGTTGTCGCCTGTGGGCCGACCAGGTCGGCGCCGGGCCGCCGCTGGTGCTCTGCCACGGCGGTCCGGGCCTGTGGGACCACCTCGGCCCGGTCGCCCGGCTGCTCGACCGGCACGCCCGCGTCATCCGGTGGGACCAGCGTGGTTGCGGGCGCTCCGAGCGGCGTGGTCCGTACTCGGTCGGCCGTTTCGTCGCCGATCTCGACGCGGTACGTGAACACCTGGCCGGACCGCGAACGGCGGTGCTGGGCCACTCGTGGGGCGCGTACCTGGCGCTGCGGTACGCGATCGAGCACCCGGAACGGGTCAGTCACCTGATCTACGTCTCCGGCACCGGTATCGACCCCGAACGAAGCTGGCACCCGCACTACGAGCGGAATCTCAGGCGGCGACTCGGGCCCCACCTGAACCGGTGGGAGGTGCTGGGTGCACGCACCCTCACACCTGCCGAGGAACGCGAACGGGCGATCCTGCAGTGGTCGGCCGACTTCGCCGACCCTGACGCCGCCATGACGCACGCCGAGGGCATGGCAACCCCGTGGCTGGGCATCAACCACGACTGCAACCGGGCCGTCAACGCCGAGGTGAAGCAGGAGCTCAGGGAGTCCGACATCGCCGCGCGGTGCCGAGCACTCGACCTCCCCGTGCTGATCGTCGACGGCCCCGAGGGCATCCGTCCCCGCTGGGGCGTCGACTCGCTGGAGAAGGCGCTGCCCCATTGCGAACGGGTCAGCCTGCCCGGATCCGGCCACCTGCCGTGGGTCGAGAACCCACACGACTTCCGCCGGGCCGTTGCCGGCTTCCTCGACGGCCACGGGTGAGCCACGTCCTTCTCGATCCAGTAGCTGCTGACGCTGTGGAGATCTTGGTACGAAGCGGCCCTCGCGGGGGCTGTCATGTCCCGGTAGGTGTGTCAAGGGTGTGTCCCGGGACGTGTGTCAGTGGTGGGTGTGAGGCGCGTGTAGGTGCTGTTGGTGATGGTGGCGTGGCCGATGGGGTGGCCTTCGGTGGTGTAGACGGTGATGTGTTGGTGGTCGCGGATGGCGGTGAGGGTGTGTCCGCGCCAGGTGCAGCCGACACCGATGCGGGTGCTGCCGGCGGTGATGGTGCCGGTGGTGGAGACGCGGGATCGGTGGATGGTCGCGTCGGTTTGGATGGGTAGGGCTTGGGGGCCGCCGTGGCGGGTGGCGGTGTGCCAGGCGTGGTGCGGGGTGGCGCGGGCGGTGAGGGCGCTGTGGCGGCGGTGGTTGTAGTGCTCGCGGTAGGTGTCGAGCAGATGTTGGAGCTGACGCAGGGTCCGGG
>NZ_JANCLW010000001.1:3587734-3884184 GCF_033433935.1 Micromonospora sp. BRA006-A | reverse complement strand
CGGCGAACGCGCGATCGCCACCCTCAAGACCTGGAAAATCCTGGTCAAGCTGCGCTGCTGCCCACGCCGAGCGACCGCGATCGTGCAGGCCATCCTCGTCCTGCACCGCGTCGAAGCCGACCGCCACGCAGGATGAAAATGGCTCACGGTCAGCCCGTACGGCAAGGAGATCCCGGTCAAGTCCAACAAGACCATCGTCGGCGTCGGGAAGAGCGGCCAGATCGTCAACGGCGGCTTCTACCTCGGCACCGGCACCAGCAACGTGATCATCCGCAACCTCACCATCCGCGACACCCGGATGACCTCCGACGATCCGGATGACAAGGACTTCGACTACGACGGCATCCAGATGGACACCGCCAACCGCATCTGGATCGACCACAACCAGATCGTCCGCATGAACGACGGCCTGATCGACAGCCGTAAGGACACCACCAACCTCACCGTGTCCTGGAACGTCATCGCCGAGGGCAACAAGGCGTTCGGCATCGGCTGGACCCCCAACGTCACCGCACGCATCACCATCCACCACAACTGGATCCACGACACCAACGTGCGCAACCCCAGCACCGACAACGTGCAGTACGCGCACCTCTACAACAACTACATGCAGAACGTCCGCGGCTACGGCAACTACTCCCGCGGCAAGACCAAGATGGTCATCGAGAACACCTACTACGACAAGGTCAAGGACCCGTACTACCGCGACGACACCGCCGAGATCCGCCAGACCGGCAGCATCTGCGTCAGCTGCACCGGCCAGCGGGAGACCGGCGGCTCCGCGTTCACCCCGTCGAGCTTCTACAGCTACAAGCTCGACCCCGCCGACCAGGTTCCGAACCTCGTCCGGACCTACGCCGGGCCCCAGGCCGCCATCGGCCAGTGAGCACGACGGCGTGGGGCGGGCAGCGGTCCACGACCGGGCCGGCCCCACGCCGCACCCCTCGACCCCACCGCGAAGACATCGAGGAACGAGACATGCAGAGATCCCTTCCGGGACGCCGGCTCGGCGTCCTGTCCACGGCCGCCGCCGCGGCGCTCGCCGTCCCGGTCGCCATCGTGGCGCTCGTCGGCCCCGCCGACGCCGCCACCCCGGTCGGCGGCGGCACCTACACCCTGGCCAACGGTTCCAGCGGCAAGTGCGTGGTGGTGACCGGCGCCGGCACCGACAACGGGGTGCGGCTCGCCTAGGTCGCCTGCGACGCCGCCGCGTCCGCGCAGCAGTTCCGGGCGGTGTCGCAGAACGGCGCGTACGGCCTGACCAACGTCAACAGCGGCAAGTGCGTCGACGTGCCCAACTACTCCAGCACCACCGGCGAACAACTCTGGCAGTGGACCTGCGGCGCCAGCACCAACCAGACCTGGACCCTCAGCCCCTCCAGCGTCGCCGACAAGTTCCTCATCCGCAGCAACTTCAACAACCTCTGCGTCTCCAACAAGGACGGCTCCACCGCCGGCAACAACCCCATCGTCCAGGAACCCTGCTCCGACGTCGCCCGCATGCAGTGGCGCTTCAACGCGATCGGCAGCACCCCCACCAACCCGCCCACCACCACCCCGCCGCCGCCGGGTGGGCCGTACGCGAACACGCCGGACGGGTTCGCCGGGGCGGCCGGCACGACCGGTGGGGCCGGGGGCACCACGGTCACCGTGACCAACCAGGCCGACCTGGAGCGCTACGCCAGCGCCAGCACGCCCTACGTCATCCGCGTCGGTGCGGCGATCACGGAGCCATTTTCATCGTGACGGCGCAGGTCACGGGCGGTGTGGGAGGCCGGTGTCCAGGTAGGACGAGGCTCCCGGTAAGACAGCAATCGACCAAGATCAGATGCCCCAACCGGGAGCCTACTGCGATGAGGCCGGCTCGACCGAGGCTGCCACGCCCCTTCGAGCCGAACGCGCGCCTGATGCCGGTAGAACGTGCGCGGGTTGACCCCGTTGTCCCGACACCACCGCTGCACATTATCGATCTTCACCCCCGCCGTGAGCAGGGCATCCAACGCGCTCATGACCAGACGCCGATTCGCCACGCCCCGCAGTCAAACCCGGCCCCGCGACACCTCCCAGCCCGCTGATCATGTGACACATGTATTGGGACTTCACCTGCGACAGAGGTCATGGGACTGAACAGCCCTCGCGGGGGCCGTTTCGTACCAAGATCTATTCGTGTCTCGTCTGGTGAGACGTCAGTCCCGGAAATGCTCGGGTGGGGGCGCCGTGGGGGTCGCCGAGAAATCGACACAGCAACATTTATGGATGTTCGGCTGGTGTCGGCGCGTTGATCGTCCTGGTCGGATGGCGGAACGGACATCGCCGTTCGACGATGACAGGAGGGACCGTGCGCACACCATCCCGTGCGTTGACGGGGACCACCGCGCTGCTGATGGCAGCCGGGCTGGTCCTGACCGCCGCTGGCGGCGGCCAGGCGGCACCCCGGGAACAGACCCGTACCCAGGCGCCACCCGACCACCTGCCGGGCGACCGGCACGACACCAAGTCCACTGACAACCGCAAGGGCCGCGTTCTCGCCGGCGACCGGCAGCGCGACCGCGCCGCCGCGCTCGGCGCCCGCGTGCGCTGGACCGACTTCGGTACGCCCGCCACGCTCACGTCGACCGGCAAGCCCCTCGCCACCGGGCTGCCCGCCGACCCGGCCGCCGCCGCGCGCGCGTACGTCGCAGCCAACCGGGACGTGCTGGGCCTGACCGCCGAGGGTGCCGCCGCGCTGGAGCTGCTGACGGTGGCGCCGATGGGGCAGGGTGCGACGGTACTGCTCCGGCAGCGCTTCGGCGATCTGCCGGCCGCCGTCGACGGCATGCTGTCCATCGGCGTACGCGACGGAGCGGTGTGGCACGTCAGCTCCTCGCTGGCCCGTGACGCCGGTACGCCGGCCCCCGCGACGATCAGCGCCGAGCAGGCCCGCAAGGCGGCCATCGCCGACGCCGGCCGTGCCGACGCGCAGGTCGTGCGTACCTCGTTGGTCGCGGTGCCCACCGCGGACCGTGGGCCGCGCGCGGCGTGGGAGGTGATCCTCGGCGCGGACACCACCGGCGCGGACCCGGCCGCCTACTCCACCTACGTGGACGCCCGCGACGGCGCGGTGCTGGTCCGCGAGGACCTGATCGACCACGACGCCGACCACGCCTCGTGGGAGGTCTTCCCGAACTCGCCGCGGGTCGACAGGTCCTCGGCCGACACCCGCAAGCGGTGGTGCGCCGTGCCGGCGCGCGGCTGCGCCGAGGTGGTGGGCGTGCCCGGGCACCCGGCGTGGGACGTGGACCCGGCCACCGGCCAGTCCACCACCACGACCAAGGGCAACAACGCGATCGCGGTGCAGAACTGGAACAGCAACGACCCGTTCAGCGTCGGCACCGAGACCGCGACGCCGCGCCCGGACCGCCGGTACGACTACCCGTGGACGAACCAGTGGCAGGAGCAGCGCTGCAACCCGGAGGTGTTCACGTCGCCGCAGGCGAACGACATCGACGCGGCGCGGGCGAACCTGTTCGCCATGCACAACCGGATGCACGACTGGACCTATCACCTCGGGTTCACCGAGGAGACCTGGAACATGCAGCAGGACAACCTCGGCCGCGGCGGGCTCGGTAACGACCCGGAGCAGGGCAACGCCCAGGCCGGCGGCATCAGCGGCGGTCCGCCCGCGTTCGCGGCCCGTAACAACGCCAACCAGATCACGCCGCCGGACGGCGTCGCGCCGACCACGAACATGTACCTGTGGCAGCCGATGGCGGGTTCGTTCTACGCGCCCTGCGTCGACGGCGACTTCGACATGTCGGTGATCGCCCACGAGTACGGCCACGCGGTCACCAACCGCATGATCGCCGGCCCGAGCGCCGGGGTCAGCTCACCGCAGGGCATGAGCGAGAGCTGGTCCGACCAGCTAGCCATGGAGTACCTGTTCGAGCACGGGTACGCCGCGCCCGGCCGGCGCGGCTTCACCATCGGTGAGTACACCACCGGGGACCCGAACGCGGGTATCCGCAACTACAACATGAGCGCCAGCCCGCTCAACTACAGCTCGGTCGACTACGACTTCGTCGGCCTCCAGGTGCACGCCTCCGGTGAGGTGTGGAGCGCCACGAACGCCGACATCCGGGCTGCCATGATGCGCCGGTGGGGCAGCGGCACCCCGGCCGTGCAGAAGGCGTGCGCCACCGGCGCCCGCGACGTGGCCGCCTGCCCGGGTAACCGGCGCTGGATTCAGCTGGTCTTCGACTCGTTCCTGCTGATGTCGGTCAGCCAGGTCAGCATGGTCGACGCCCGGGACGCGATGCTCGCCGCCGACCGGATCCGCTTCGGCGGGGCCAACCAGGACCTGCTGTGGAACGCGTTCGCCGGGCGCGGCCTCGGTGAGACCGCGGCCAGCGTCGGCCACACCGACGCCGACCCCACGCCGGGCTTCACCTCGCCGTACGCGCGGGAGGCCGCGCTGCGGTTCCTGCCGGTCGGCGAGCGCGGGCCGGTGGCGGGCGCGCAGCTGTTCGTCGGGCGCTACCAGGCCCGGGCCGTGCCGGTGGCGGACACCGACGCCGCCACCCCGCTCACCGACCGGGTCGACCTGGTGCCCGGCACGTACGAGTTCGTGGTGCGGGCGCCCGGCTACGGCCACACCCGGATCGGCCCGGTGACGGTCAAGGCGGGTCAGAACCGGACGCTGCCGGTGACGTTGCGACCCAACCTGGCCTCGGCCACCGCGGGCGCGGCGGTCACCGGTGACGGGATCAACCTGCCGCAGATCGCCGACGACGACGAGGCCACCAACTGGGCCGCGCTCGGTGCGCCGGTCGCCGGCCGGCAGGTCACCGTCGACCTGGCCGGTGGCGTCCAGCAGGTTCGCCGGGTGCAGGTGAGCGCCATGCTGCGCCCGCCGGTAGCAGGTGACGCCGACGCCGGCACCCAGAGCCGGTACTCCGCGGTGCGGCAGTTCCGGATCCTGGCGTGCACCGCGACCGGGCCGGTGACCTGCGCCGACGCGGCGGACTTCCGGCCGGTCCACACCAGCCGGCCGGACGCGTTCCCGGCCGTCGCGCCGCGTCCCCGGGCGCCCGAGCTGATCATGCGGTCGTTCGACATCCCGCGTACCACTGCCACGCACCTGCGCGTCGAGGTGCTGACCAACCAGTGCACGGGCGCCCCGGACTACGCCGGTGAGCAGGACGACGACCCGCGGGCGGCGACCGACTGCGCCACCGCCAGCCCGCAGGCGCAGAACGTGCGGATCGCCGAGTTCCAGGCGTTCACGCGCTGACACACACGGCGGGTGCGGACGGGCGACTGGGGTCGTCCGTCCGCACCCGCCACCGTGTGTTCACGCGCGGTTCGGGTCGCCGTCGCTGGATCGGGACTGTACGGCGGGCAGGATCCTCGACAGACTGAGCATCGATCGGCCATCAATGTCGATCGATGCGCTGTCGTCCAGTTCAAGGAGGATCCCTTGACCCCGTTCCGCGCCGCCGTCACCCGCGTACGCCGCGCCCTCGCCGCGTCCGCCCTGGTCACCGCCGTTGCCGCCGCCGCGCTCGTCGCACCGTCCACGGTCTCCACCCGCCTCGCCGAACCCGCCGCGGCAGCCGTCTACGGCTCCTGCACGCAGTCCCGCTGCGCCGACGCGCGCACCGCGCGATCCGGCTGGTCCGCGAAGAGCTTCCCGACCAGCCGCGGCTGGTACTCGTGGAGCGGCGGCCAGTGCAACTTCGCCGGCGGCCGGTTCTACAACTACGAGGGACAGCTGCCCACCGGCGCCACCTACCACGAGTACGACGTGTACCCGCGCGCCTGCAACGCCTCCCGGGACGCGTACCGGATCGTGGTCAACAAGAGCACCGGGGTGACCTGGTTCTCGCCCGACCACTACGCCAACTTCTACCGGCTCTGAGCAGCCTCGGCGCCGGCCGGGGGCGACCCCCGGCCGGCGCCGTCGGGAAAGGACGGATCATGGGCGCAGCGTCCCCGCAGCCGCCGGCCTGGCTCGTGTACGACGGCGCGCCGCCCGAGCCGGACGGTGTGCCGGTCTCCGGCGGGGCCAGCCGCACCCGCGCCGGGCTGCACGAGACGCTGGCCGGGTCACTGGCGCTGCCCGGCTGGTACGGCCGCAACTGGGACGCTCTCGCCGACGCGCTCGCAGACCGCCTCGACTCCGGTCCGCTGACGCTGGTCGTGACCGACGCGGCGGACCTGCTCGCCGACGAGCCGCCCGCCCAGCTCGGCACGCTGCTGGACGTGCTCGGCGCGGTCGCCGCCGGTGGCCACGAGACGCTGCGGGTGGTCCTGCGCGACGACCCGGACCGACTGCGCGCCCTGCGTGACCGCGTGGCCGCCGTGCTCGGCGGGCGGGTGGGCGCCCCGCCTCCCGCAACCGGCTGACCGGGTGCCGTATCGCCGCCACCTCCCCGAAGCGGCGACCTCGTGCGGTGAGCATGGCCGCCAGCTCGGCGAGGTGGCGGGGTCTGGTGGGTGGGGATGCGGCCACTTCGCCGTAGTGGCGGGCCGGGTGCCAGTTCGGGGTGGTGGCGGGGGTCTGGTGGGTGGGGATGCCGCCACTTCGGGGAGGTGGTGGGCTGATCGCCAGTTCGGGGAGGTGGTGGGGTTCGGTGGGGAGGGATGCCGCCACTTCGCCGTAGTGGCGGGCCGGGCGCCAGTTCGGGGTGGTGGTGAGGTCCGGTCGGTGGGGATGCAGCCAGTTCGGGGTGGTGGCGTGGGCGGTCGCCAGTTCGGGGGAGTGGCGGGGTCCGCTGGGTGAGGTTGTCGCCACTTCGCGGTGGTGGTGGGCCGGGCGCCGGTTCGGGGAAGTGGCGAAGGTGAGGGTGAGTGCGAGCCGGGTGGTGAGGGCGCGGGTCGCGTCGGCGGCCTGGGCGGGACACGCCGGACCGGGTGGGGTCAGGCGGGCTGGTCGAGGATGGCGCTGAAGCGCTCCTCGGCCAGGTCCAGCTGGGCGAGGATGTGCTGCTTGACCGGCGCCGACAGCGGCGTGTCAGGCCGGGCGACCAGGTCGCGGAAGACCGGCACCAGCGGGCGGTACTTGGTGGCGGCGCGGGTCACCTTCGGCCCGACCGTGTGGATCACGCCCACGCCGTTGTCGGTGAAGTCGGACACCTTGATCACGCGGGCCCAGGGTTCCCGTTCCAGGCTGGCCGCCACGTGCTCCCGGTACTGCTCGTCGCGGTCCCGCCCCGGGTCGTACGCCGGGTTGGTGACCGCCGCGACCAGCCGGGCGACCCGCGCGCCGAACCGGTCGGACAGCGCGTCGAGCGCCGCCGGCGTGGCGTCCGCTGCCGACTCGGGGTCGAGCCCGGCGAGTTCGGCGGGGTGGTCCTCGACCGCGTCGTGCAGCAGCCCGGCGACGATCACGTCCATGTCCCGCACCTGGTAGTGGTGCATCAGCCGGATCGCCACCCGCAGCAGGTGGTTGAGGTACGGCTCGCGTACCCGGCGGTCGTCGCGGTGCAGGTCGGCAGCCAGGTCGAGCGCCTCGGTCAGCCGGTCGCGGGCGGCCTCGTCGAACGCCTCGATCTCCAGCCGGAACCGGGCCAGCAGGCCGGGCTCACCGTGGATCTCGGTGATCGCGTGCATCGGCATGGTGGCGAGGTACGCGGGGAACTCCATGCGTCCCTTATAGCTGATCTTCGCTAGATCCGGCGTCCGCCGGGCCGCTCACGTCGCCGGTGAGACGCTTGACCAGGCGTACGCAGGTGCCCTCCGGCGTGCCGACGATGGTGGCCTCGTCCATCACCCGCGCCATGATCAGCCGTCCGCGCCCCCGGTCGCCGCTGTCGTCGCCGTCGGCCGCGCGCCAGCCGCCGCGGTCGCGTACCTCGATCTCCAGCCGGTCACCGCGCAGCTCGGCCCGCAGCGTGGTGATGCCCTCCGGGGCGAAGCGGTAGCCGTGCTCGATGGCGTTGGCGCACGCCTCGCCGGTCGCGATGAGCACGGTGTCGACGTCCCAGTCGCTGACGCCCTGGGCGTGCAGCCAGCCGCGCAACCGTTCCCGGGTGGCGGCGAGCCGGGCCGGGTCGGCCGGTAGGTCGATGGTGAGGACCGGGCCGACGTCGCCGGATGTCCCACCCGTCACGTCCGGCCCTCCGTCCCGTGCCCGTCCCCGGGCCTGGGCGCCCACTCGCGCTCTCACCGCCTGATTCTCACCCTGTTGTCCCCGGTGGCCGCCGATTCATTCCCCCGGCGGCGATGTCCGTCAACGTGATCATCTCGCATCGGCGGCGGCGTGTCAGCCGGCGGCCCGGCAGCGACGGCGACGGGGCGGGCCGGCGACCCCGAGGGGACGCCGGCCCGGGACGAGCGGTCGCGGTCACCGCGACGGCGTCGAGGTGGTGCGCGTGCGGGCTCGGGCGCAGGTCAGAGCGGCAGCCGCCCGGCGCCGGCGAAGGCGTCCACGACGACCGGGACCAGCGGGGCCGGCAGCGGCCGGGCGGCGCGCAGCGTGGGCGTCCACCCGGCGTCGCCGCCGAGGTCCGGGTCGTGGGCGGCGTTGTACGCGGCGCGCAGGTCCACCGGCCGGGGCAGGCGGTCACCCTGCCGGACCCAGCTGCCCCGCTCGGTGAGCGCGGTGCCGCCCCAGTCGTAGAGCAGGTCGGCGGGGGCGGTGTCGCCGGTGAGCGTGAAGAAGTTGTTCTCCGCGTACAGCGCGGACCGCACGCCGACGCCGAGGGCGTACGCGAAGCCGGGCCCGCCGAGCCGGTAGTGGTTCTCGTGCACGTCGACCTGGCCGAACCGCACCCGGGGCAGCCGTTGCAGCGTGCCGTCGAACAGGTTGTGCCGCACGGTGACGTTGAGCCGGCCCACGTCCGGGCCGACGGTGTTCGACGAGCCGATCAGCATCACCTTGTCCCGGCCGGTGAACCGGTTCCACGACACGGTGACCAGGCTGGCGGTGTGCGTGACGTCCACCGAGCCGTCGTGCACCTGGTAGGGGCGACCGAAGTGGACGGGCTGCGCGCTGTCCGGGTTGTCGCCGTCGGTGAACGTGTTGTGGTCGATCCAGACGTGCTCGCTGCGCCGCACCGAGATCTGGTCGTACTGGGAGTTCCAGTTGCCGGTGTCGCCGTCGGTGGGGGACCAGGCGGGGAAGCAGTCCCGGGCGTCGGCGAACTCGATGTTACGCACGATCACGTTGTCCACCCGGTCGATCATCAGCGTCAGGCCGGTGAGCCGGGCGCCGCGCAGCCCGACGATGGTGGTGTTGGAGCCGACGTTGATCTGCGTCTGCCGGGTCTGCTCGGCCACCGACCGCACCCGGGCGGCCTCCAACGGTCCGCTCGGGTTGACCCGGCCCCAGGTCGCCGGGTCGTACGCGGCCAGGTAGGCGGGCAGCGAGTACTCCGGGTCGGCCAGGTCGGCACAGTCCAGCGGCGTGCCGTCCGGGCCTTCGAAACCGTCGACTGTCCCGGCCACGTACACGATCTTGGGGGTGGCGTCGGCGGCGTTCGTCGCGTTGTCGCCGCCCAGCGCGGCGATCAGCTCGGTGCGGGTACGCACGACGCGTACCCGGTCCGGCGCGGCGGCCGAACCGCCGGTGGTGCCGGTGCCCGCGGCGGCCCAGCCGTCGTTCGCGGCGAGGGTCTGGCGGCCGATCAGCTCGGCGGCCCGGGACGGCTCACCGGGTGCGGCCGGCGCGGGCGCGGCGGTGGTGAGGACGAGTGCGGCGGTCAGCGCCGCGACGACTGCGGTTCGGGTACGCATGACTCGTTCCGTTCTCCTGGAGGGACATTCACTGCACTGGCAGGTCCACCACATGGGGCTTGACCGCCCACGGCACGCCCGCCTCCGACGGCAGCGCACCGGTCTCCACGGCGGCCCGCAGCACCGCGCCGACGCCCCGCACCATCCGCACCCGCTGCGGGCCGTCGCCCGCCTCGCGCACCAGGTCCCCGTCGAGCAGCGTCGGAACGGGTGCGTCCCGCAGCGCGTCCAGCACCGCGGTGAACGGCTCGGTACGCGCCAGCGGCGCGATCAGCGGCGTGCCGTCCGCGCGGTGGTCGAGCAGGTTCGCCAGCAGTCCTCGGCGGCCGGGCACCGGGCGCGGCGCGTCGTCGCCGGGTAGCCGCAGCCGGTCGGTCGGGTACTCCAGCAGCGCCCGTCCACGCTCGCCGGTGACGAGCACCTCCCCGGGGACGTGTTCCTCGGCGGCGAGGGTGAGCGCGGCCAGCACCGGCGGCCCGGCGTGCGGGGTCAGCCGCAGCACGGTGGTGTCGTCCACGTCGATCGGGTGGACCCGGTAGCGCTCCGCCTCGATCCGGGCCGGCCGCACGGGCGCGCCGGTGACCGATTCGGCGACGGCGAGGCACTGCATGAGCGCGTGCGCGAGCGGGTTGGCGAGCGCGCCGTCCAGCGCCGGGCTGCCGTCGACGGTTCGCCGTCCGGCCCAGGGGGAGCGGGCGTAGTAGGCGTCCGGACGTTGCCAGGCGGCGAGCGTGGCGATGCCGGTGACCGGGCCGAGCCGCCCGAGCGCGCCGGTCAGTTCGGTCAGCGCGGGCGAGCCGAGCGCCTGGAAGTTGACCTGCACGGCCCGGCCGGCGGCGGCCGCGGCGTCGGCGAGCGTCAGGTGTCCGGCGAGGTCGAGCACCGGCGGTTTCTCCAGCAGCAGGTCAGCCCCGGCGGCGAGCACGTCGAGCGCGATCGGCAGGTGGGTGTGCGGCGGCGTGCAGACCACCACCACGTCCGGGCGGCACGCGGCGAGCATCGTCCGGTGGTCGGTGAGGACGGTCGCCTCCGGTGGGACCGGCGCGTCCGGTTCGGCCTCCAGCGGCCGCACGTCGACCAGCGCGACGAGGCGCGCCCGCCCGGCCGCGTGCAGCCCGGCGATGGTGCGGCGGTGCCAGCGGCCGTGCCCGTTCGCCCCGATCAGCGCCACCCGCGGCGACCCGCCGGCGCTCACCGGCGACCCCCGCCCGGTCGCCGCCCGCCGGGCGTCCCCGGCCCGCCGCCGGTCACCGGGCGTCCGCCAGCGTGGCCCGGACGCCGTGGCGTTCCAGCGCGGTGAGCCAGCCGGTCACGTCGGCGCGGAACTCCTCGTCGGCGGCCAGGCCGGCGGGGAACACCTCGCGCAGCGCGAAGACCGCGTCCACCACCCCGGCCGGGGTGTGCGCTCCGGCCGCGAGGGCGGCGCGCAGCCGGTCGGCGAGCGGGTCGTCCAGCGGCAGTGGCCGGCCGTCGTCGGCGTACCCGAGCAGGAACCGCAGCCAGGCGGCCACCACGAGCGCGCTCCACCGCGCCGACCGGCCGGCGGCCCGCAGGTCGGCGACGGTCTGCAGCACCCGCTGCGGCAGCTTCTGCGAGCCGTCCATGGCGACCTGCGTCGTCCGGTACCGGATCGCCGGGTTGCCGAACCGGGCGAGCACCTGCTCGCCGTAGTCGGCCACGTCGGCGCCGGGCGGAGGGGTGAAGCTCGGCGCGATCTCCTCGGCTAGCAGCCGCCGCAGCACCGCGTCCAGGTGCGGCAGCGTCAGCGCCTCGGCCACCGTCTCCGCACCGGCCAGCGCCCCCAGGTACGCGGTGGCGGAGTGCACGCCGTTGAGTGCCCGCAGTTTCAGCCGCTCCCACGGGCCGGCGTCGCCGGTGAGGATCGCGCCGGAGCGTTCCCAGGCCGGGCGGCCGCCCGGGAAGTCGTCCTCGATCACCCACTGTGACCACGGTTCGGCGGCGACCGCCGCGAGGTCGGTCACGCCCAGCGCCCGCCGGGCGGTGTCCCGGGTCTCGTCGGTGCTGGCCGGCACGATCCGGTCCACCATGGTGCCGGGGCAGGTCACCGCCGTGAGCACCCGTTCGGCTGTCGCGTCCGGTACCCGGGCCAGCGCGAGGCACTGCTCGACCAGCCCGCGCAGCCGCCGCCCGTTGGCGGGCAGGTTGTCGCAGCTCACCAGCGCGATCGGCCCGGCGTCGGCGGCGGCGCGGGCGAGCAGCCCGCGGACCAGCAGACCCGGCACGGTACGCGGGGGACGGCCGGTGGTCAGGTCGGCGGTCAGGTCCGCGTCCACTGTGAGCGCGGCGGTCACCGGATCCAGCCGGTACGCCTTCTCGGTCACCGTCAGCGTGACCACCCGGATCGCCGGGTCGGCGAGCAGGCCGGCCACCGCGTCCGGGTCGCTCGCGGCGTGCCGTACCCCGGCGAGCGCGCCGACCAATCGGGTGGCAGCGGCGTCGGGGGCGAGCGTGGTGACGCTGAACAGGCAGTCCTGCGCGGCGAGGGCGTCGACCACGTCGGTGCTGCGTGGCGCGACGCCGATGATGCCCCAGTCGCCGCCGGCCGCGCCGACCGCCGCCTCGGTGTGCACGGCCTGGTGGGCGCGGTGGAACGCGCCGACGCCGAGGTGGACGATGCCGGCCGGCACGGTGCCGGGGCGCAGCAGCGGCCGGGACTCCGGCGGCAGGTGGCGCAGCGTGGCCAGGCCGAGCCGGTCGGGAGTCAGCGCCATGCCGGGCCGTCCGGGAAGCGGAACCGCGCGATCGACTCCGGGCGCATGGTGGAGCTGTAGCCGGGCGCGGTGGGCAGCAGGTAGCGCCCGCCGCGGGTGCGGACCGGGTCGGTGAAGTGCTCGTGCAGGTGGTCGACGTACTCGACCATGCGACCGTCCAGGCTGGTGCCGACCCGCAGGTGGTCGAAGATCGCGAGGTGCTGCACGTACTCGCACAGGCCGACGCCGCCGGCGTGCGGGCACACCGGCACGCCGAACTTCGCCGCCAGCAGCAGTTCGGCGAGCACCTCGTCCACGCCGCCGACCCGGCAGGCGTCGATCTGCATCACGCCGATCGCCTCGGCCTGGAGCAACTGTTTGAAGATCACCTTGTTGGCGGCGACCTCGCCGGTGGCGACCCGGCAGCGCCCGCCGGTCAGCTCGGTGACCGCGCGGGCGATCCGGGCGTGCCCGAGCACGTCGTCGGCGTGGGTGGGCTCCTCGATCCAGTACGGGTCGGCCTCGGCGAGCACGCCCATCGCGGCGATCGCCTCGTCCACGTCCCACACCTGGTTGGCGTCCATCATGAGCAGCGCGTCCGGGCCGATCTCGGCCCGGATGATCCGGGCCCGCCGCAGGTCGTCCTCGATCCGCCCGCCGACCTTCATCTTCATCGCGCGCCACCCCTGCGCGTACGCGTCGCGGGTCAGCGCGCGCACCTGCTCGTCCGGGTAGCCGAGCCAGCCGACCGACGTGGTGTACGAGGGGAACCCGTCGCATTCCAGCCCGGAGAGCCGGTCGGCCAGGCCGTCGCGTCCCTTGTCCAGGATGGCCGCCGCCTCGTCGGGGGTGAGCGCGTCGGTGATGTGGTGGAAGTCGATCGTCGCGACCAGTTCGTCGGTGGGCGCCTCGGCGAGGAACCGCCACATCGGCTTGCCGGCGAGCTTGGCGCGCAGGTCCCACACCGCGTTGACGAGCGCGCCGGTGGCCATGTGGATCACGCCCTTCTCCGGGCCGAGCCAGCGCAGTTGCACGTCGGCGGCCAGGGAGCGCCAGAACGCCACGGGTTCGGCGGCGATCTCGGCGACGGTGCGTCCGCGCACGTGGTGGGCGAGCGCGCGGACGGCCGCGCAGGTGATCTCGTTGCCCCGGCCGTTGGTGAACGTGAACCCGGTGCCGGTCGGTCCGCCGTCGGTGGTCAGCTCCACGTACGTGGCCGAGTAGTCGCCCCTGTTTATCGCGTCCGAGCCGTCGCCGCTGGCGGCGGTGGGGAAGCGCACGTCGTGCACCTCGACGTCGACGATCGTGGTCATGCGGGCCCGCCTCCGAACTTGAAGACCTGCTTCGGCAGCCGGTACGCCAGGTCGACGATGGTCTCGGCGGCCTCGTCCTCGCCGAGGCGGTGCTCGGCGACGAGGCGGGCGAGGAAGCCGGCGTCGACCCGGCGGGCCACGTCGTGGCGTACCGGGATGGAACAGAACGCGCGGGTGTCGTCGACGAACCCGGCGGTGTTGTAGAAGCCGGCGGTCTCGGTGACCGCCTCCCGGAACCGGCGCAGCACCTCCGGGGAATCCAGGAACCACCACGGCGCGCCGAGGCGCAGCGCCGCGTAGCCACCCGCGAGCGGGGCGAGTTCCCGGGTGAACGTGTCCTCGTCGAGCGTGTAGAGCACCACCGTCAGCCGTGGGTCGTTGCCGTGCGCGTCGAGCAGCGGCGCGAGGGCGTGCACGTACTCGGTGGCCTGCGGCACGTCGCCGCCCACGTCGCGGCCGTGCCGGGCGTGCAGCCAGCGGTTGTGGTTGCGCACCGCGCCCGGGTGCAGCTGCATGACCAGGCCGTCGTCGAGCGACATCCGGGCGAACTCGAGCAGCATGTGCGCCCGGAACGCCTCGGCGTCGCCCGTGTCGGCCAGGCCGCGCCGGCCCTTGTCGTACAGCGCCGCGGCCTGCGCCGGTCCGAGATCGAGGGTACGGGCGGTCGGGTGCCCGTGGTCGGACGAGGTGGCTCCGGCGGCGGCGAACGCCTCCCGCCGTGCCCGCAGCGCGGCCAGGTAACCGGTGTACGTGCCGGTGTCCTCGCCGGAGACCTCGGCGAGCCGGTCCACGTTCGCGGCCCAGTCGCCGAACTCCATGTCCACCACGTCGTCGGGGCGGAACGTGGTGACCACCCGGCCGCCGGGCCCGCCCCAGCCGTCGGCGGCGAGCTTGGCGTGCCGGCCCAGGTCGTCCAGCGGCGACTCGGTGGTGGCGAGCACCTCGATGCCGAAGCGTTCGAACAGCGCCCGGGGACGGAACCCCGGTTCGGCCAGGCGTGCGGCGAGCGCGTCGTAGACGGTGTCGGCGGTGGCCGGGCTCAGCGGCGTGTCGACGCCGAAGACGTGCCGGAACGTCTGCTCCAGCCAGAGCCGCGACGGGGTGCCGCGGAACAGGTGCCAGTGCGCGGCGAAGCGCCGCCAGATGGTCCGCCCGTCGGTCTCCACCGGGCTGCCGTCGACGCTCGGCACGCCCAGGTCGGCCGGGGGTACGCCCTGGCTGAGCAGCATCCGGGTCAGGTAGTGGTCGGGCACGATGAGCAGCCGGGCCGGGTCGGGGAACGGCTGGTCCTCGGCCAGCAGCCCGGGGTCGACGTGCCCGTGCGGGGAGATGAGCGGCTGCTCGGCGGCGAGCGCGTACAGCTCGCGGGCCAGGGCGCGCAGCCCGGGCTCGGCGGGCAGCAGCAGGTCGCCGCGGGGGATGATCGGCACAGCGAGGGCTCCTCGGTCAGGGCAGGGTGAGCAGGTCGGCGACCCGGACGGGCGCGCCGGTCTCCAGCGAGCGGTTGGCGGCCAGGCCGGTGAGCAGCGCCAGCGCGCCGTCGCGGGCGGTGGCGGCCCGGCCGAGCGGGTCGGGTTCGCCGCCGAGCAGCACCCGGGTCATCCGGGCGTCAGCGCCGCCGTGCCCGCGCCGGGTCCAGCCCTCGACCGGGATCTCCTGCGGCGGCGCCCAGAACGGGCGCAGCGTGAGCCGGGCCGCGCCCTGCTCGACGGCGGCCTCGTCGCCGTGCAGCGCCGCGCCCTTCAGCGCTCCGGCGACGGACGGGCTGACGTGGTCGCTCTCGGTCACCTCCAGTTCGAGGCGGCCCCGGCTGCCGTTGACCATCACCCGGTAGCCCTCCCAGGGGGCGTACGCGGTCAGGTGGTAGGTCATCGTGGCGCCGGTGTCGTAGCGGGCCAGCACCGCGAGGTCGTCCTCGATGGTCACGCCGGGGGCGAAGACGTTGCGGTCGCGGTGGTAACCGTCCTCGGCCTCGGCGTCGAGGTACAGCTCGCGCAGCCTCGGGTGGTCGGCCAGGCGCAGCGCGAACGGGTCGCCGTCGGCGGCGGGGGAGCCGTGTGCCCGGTCGTAGTCGCGGGCGTAGCCGTGCCGGCGGCCGTCCGCGCCGTAGAAGAACAGCCGGCCGTACGCGTGCACCTCGACCGGGCAGGCGTCCAGCCACCAGTTGACCAGGTCGAAGTGGTGGCCGGACTTGTGCACGAGCAGGCCGCCGGAGACGGATTTGTCGCGGTGCCAGCGGCGGAAGTAGTCGGCGCCGTGGCGTACGTCGAGCAGCCACTCGAAGTGCACCGACCCGATCTCGCCGACCGCGCCGTCGGCGAGCAGCCGCCGGAACTGTTCGTGCAGCGGGTTGTAGCGGTAGTTGAACGCGACTGTGACGCGCCGGCCGGTCTCGGCGACCGCGTCGAGGATGCGGCGGCACCGGTCCGCGTCGACGGTCATGGGTTTCTCCACGACCACGTCGCAGCCGGCCCGCAGCGCCGCCGTCACGTACTCGTCGTGGGTGGCGTCGACGCTGGTCACCAGCACCACGTCGACCCGCTCCTTCGCGAGCATGGCGGTGACGTCGGCGGCGGCGTACGTGGGCACCGGCGGGTGGCCCAGCTCGGCCAGCCAGCGGTTGTGGGCGTCCATCCGGGTGTTATTGACGTCGGCGAGCGCTACCAGCTCGGCGGTGTCGGCGTGGTCGAGCGCGAGGGCACGGACGAACATCTCGGCGCGTGCCCCGGCACCCACCAGGGCGTGGCGGACCCGTTCCCGGGCCGGTGGTGACATGACGTCGGCCTCCCCGCCAGTCGGCTGCAAAGGTTTGCAGCCGAAGAAACCATGACTGTGGATACGCCGTCAACGGTTGCCGCCCAACCCGCCCTATCCGTCCGTATTGATGGGCATTCATGCACGTGGCGGGAACGCCGGCGCAATCGAGCCGCAACAATGGACCGTTGACACGGGCGCAACCGTTTGCATTAATGGGCGGCACCCGTGACGCCCACCACATCGGACGAGGGAGCCCGCCGTGCCAGCCACCATCCGGGACGTCGCCCGCGCCTCCGGTGTGCACATCTCCACCGTGTCCCGGACGTTCTCGGCCCCGCACCTGGTCAACCCGGAGACCCGGGTCCGGGTGCTGGCCTGCGCGGAGGACCTCGGCTACCGGCCCAACCGGGCCGCCCGGGCCCTCATCACCGGCCGTACGCACAACATCGGCCTGATCGTGGCCGACATCGCCAACCCGTTCTTCCCGCCGCTGATCAAGGCGGCGGAGGGGCAGGCGCGGCACCGCGACTACCACGTGTTCGTGGCCGACACCAACGAGGACCCGGTCGCCGAGGAGGACCTGGTCCACGCCCTGGCCAAGCAGGTCGACGGCGTGCTGCTGTGCAGCCCCCGGATGAGCAACAGCCTCATCGAGCAGGTCAGCCGCGAGGTTCCGGTGGTGGTGATAAACCGCCAGGTCGCCGGCCTGCCCTGCGTGATGATGGACGTCGGGCAGGGCGCCCGGGCCGCGATCGAGCACCTGCTCGGGCTCGGCCACCGCCGGATCGCGCTGCTCGGCGGCCCGCGCGGCTCCTGGACCGCCCGGGAGATGCGCCGCGCCGCTACCGCCGCCGCCCGGGGCGGGGGAGCGGAACTGACAGTCCTCGGACCCAACCAGCCCACCGAGACCGGCGGCGGCGCGCTCGCCGAACAGGTACGCCGCAGCGGCGTCACCGCCGTGCTCGCCTACAACGACCTGATGGCGATCGGCCTGATCGAAGGGCTGGACGCGATCGGGGCGCGGGTGCCGCACGACGTCAGCGTCGTCGGCGTCGACGACATCGCGCTGAGCCGGCTCACCCGCCCCAAGTTGACGACGGTGGCCACGCCGACTGCGGCCGCCGGCCGGACGGCCGTCGACATGCTGCTGCAACTCGACTCCGACGCGCCGCGTGGCGCCCGGGGCCGGGGCGCGGCGGCCGGCGACCGTCGCACCACCGCACAGGTAATGCTCCAGACCGAACTGGTCGTCCGCGACTCGACCGGGCCCGTCCCCGCGCCCGGCCGGGACGGCACCGGAGCCTGAGCAGGTGGCCCGGGCCCGCACAGCACTGCGGACCCGGGCGGCCCGTGGACGGCCGCCGGTGACGTCGTCGCCTCCCACAGCCGAGGAGTGAGCGCAGATGCACCCCGCAACGTCCCCCACCGCCGGCGCACCCGCCGGACGGGATCACCGTACCCCCCTGACCCGACGCCGACTCGTGCGCGGCCTGGCCGCCGTCGCGCTCGCCGTGCCCCTCGCCCTGGGCGCGGCGGGCTGTGGCGACGACGACGCCGGCGGCGACGGCGGCCCGGTCAAACTCTCCGTCTTCTGGTGGGGCGGTGAGGCCCGGGCGAAGCTCACCGAGGACGCCCTGGCCCTCTACACCAAGAAGCACCCCGAGGTGACGTTCGAGAAGACCTGGCAGGCCAACCAGGGCTACTTCGACAAGCTCGCCACGCTGACCGCCGGCGGCAACCCGCCGGACCTGTTCCAGATCGACGACAACTACCTGGCCGAGTACGCCGGCCGCAGCACCACGCTCGACCTGAGCAGCTACCGCGACTCCGGCGAGCTCGACGTGTCGAAGTTCCCCAAGAGCCTGCTGGAGTACGGCGTGGTCGACGGCAAGCTCGCCGGGGTGGCCGCCGGGGAGAACACCCAGGGCCTGGTCTACAACAAGACGCTGCTCACCAGGAACGGGCTGCCCGAGCCGACCACCGGGATGAGCTGGGAGGAGCACATCGCCTGGGCCGAGCAGGTGGCGAAGAAGACGAAGGTGCCCGGCACCCAGGACCCGAGCGCCGACTACAAGGCGCTCTGGGTGTGGCTGCGCCAGCAGGGCAAGGACCTGTACAAGGGCAAGGAGCTCGGCTTCACCGCCGAGGACGTGACGAAGTGGTTCGAGCTGTGGAAGGGCGCGCGGGACCGGGGCGCCACCCCGACGCCGGACGTCATCCACGAGGGCAACTCCAGCGACATCACCAAGCAGCTCGTGGTCACCGGCAAGTCGGCCACCTCCTGGGTCTGGGTCAACCAGATGCCGGACCTGAAGAAGAACACCAAGGACGAGCTGGGCGTGGTCGCGTACCCGGGTGACCCGAGCGCCCAGTGGGCGCGCGCCTCGATGTACTGGTCGGTGTTCAAGGGCAGCAAGCACAAGGACGTCGCCGTCGATGTGATCAACTTCCTGAACAACGACCCGGAGGCGGTGGCGCTGCTCGGCACCGACCGCGGTCTGCCGTCGAACATGGATCTACGGGCCAAGGTCAGCGAGACCGCCACCGACCCGGCCATGAAGCAGTCCATCCAGGTCGAGTCCGACCTGGCGCAGAAGTTCGGCGCCTCGCCCCAGGTTCCGATCAAGGGGCACAGCAAGGTCAAGTCCGAGCTGGTCAAGGCCGCCGAGAACGCCCAGTACGGCCGCGCCACCCCGGCCCAGGCGGCGGAGCAGTTCGTCGCCGCCTGCAAGTCCGCGATCGCCTGACCCCACGAAAGGACCGGTCCCGTGGCTCTCACCACGGCGCCCGGCCGGACCCCGCGCACCGGACCGGCCGGCCCTCGCCCCGCGCGGCGTCGGGCCGGCCGGGCCCGGCTCGGCGAGGGCCTGGCGGGGTACGTCTTCCTCTCGCCCTGGCTCATCGGACTGATGGGTGTCACGGCGATCCCGATGCTGCTGTCGCTCTGGCTGAGCTTCACCGACTACGACATCCTCACCCCGCTGTCCGAGGTGCGGTGGGTGGGGCCGGCCAACTACGAGCGGATGTTCACCGCCGACCCGTCGTACTGGCACGCCGTCCGCGTCACGCTGACGTTCGCGCTGATCGCGGTGCCGCTGAAACTGGCCGCCGCGCTCGGCGTCGCGCTGCTGCTCAACCGGGCCTGGCGCGGCGTCGGGCTGTTCCGCAGCCTGTTCTACCTGCCGTCGCTGCTCGGCGGCAGCGTCGCGCTGGCCATCGTCTGGGTCAACATGTTCAACCGGGACGGCGCGTTCAACTCGTTCCTCGCCCTGTTCGGCGTCGAGGGGCTGCCCTGGGTCAGCGACCCGGACTGGGCGCTGGAGACGCTGATGGTGCTGGCGATCTGGCAGTTCGGCGCGCCGATGGTGATCTTCCTGGCCGGGCTCAAGCAGGTGCCCACCGAGCTGTACGAGGCGGCGGCCGTGGACGGCGCCGGGGCGTGGCGGCGCTTCCGCGCGGTCACCCTGCCCATGCTCTCCCCGGTGATCTTCTTCAACCTGGTGCTGGAGACCATCAACGGCTTCCAGGGCTTCACCGCCGCGTTCGTGCTCAGCAACGGCACCGGCGGCCCTGTCGACTCCACCCTCATGTACACGCTGAAGCTCTACATCTCCGGCTTCACCGACCTGGAGATGGGCTACGCGTCGGCGATGGCGTGGGTGTTCCTGGTGGCGATCGGCCTGATCACCGCCGTCTTCTTCAGCACCGGCCGGTTCTGGGTGCACTACTCGGACGGAGAGGACTCATGACGGCGCTCACCGTGGCCCGCCGCCGGCCCGGCAGCGGCCGGAACGTCCTGCGGCTCGTCGTGCTCGTGGCGATCGTCGCGGTGGTGCTCTACCCGCTGTTCTGGATGCTCGGCACCTCGGTCAAGTCGCAGGCCGAGATCGTCAACAACGTCGGCCTGCTGCCGGAGGAGTTCACCCCGGGCAACTACCTCGACGGCTGGACCAACTTCGACATCAGCTTCGGCCGGTTCTTCCTCAACAGCGCGCTGGTCAGCGGGCTCACCGTCGTCGGCAACGCGCTGTCCTGCCTGCTCGCCGCGTACGCCCTGGGCCGGCTGCGGTTCCGGCTGCGCAAGCTGTGGTTCACCGTGATGATCGGGACGCTGCTGCTGCCCGGGCACGTGCTGATCGTGCCGCAGTACATCCTGTTCCGCAGCCTCGGCCTGGTCGGCGGCGACTGGCCGTACCTGCCGCTGCTGGTGCCGCAGTTCCTGGCCACCGAGGCGTTCTTCGTCTTCCTCATGGTGCAGTTCATGCGCGGCATCCCGCGCGAGCTGGACGAGGCGGCAACCATCGACGGCGCGTCCCCGTACGGCGTGTTCCGGCACGTCATCCTGCCGCTGAGCCGCCCGGCGCTGGTCACCACCGCGATCTTCTCGTTCATCTGGACCTGGAACGACTTCTTCCGGCAGCTGGTGTTCCTGTCCAGCCTGGAGGACTACACCGTCCCGGTGGCGCTGACCCTGTTCATCGACTCGACGAGCCAGAGCTCGGTCGGTCCGATGTTCGCCATGTCGGTGCTGTCGCTGCTGCCGGTGTTCCTGTTCTTCCTGGCGTTCCAGCGGATGCTCGTCGAGGGCATCAACACCAGCGGGCTGAAGGGATGACCGCCGTGTCCGGCTCCACCGACGTACCCGCTCACCCCGACACCGCGCCGGCCCGTGCCGACTGGCGGGACACGCTGCGCGAGGCGACCGACCTGGCGCTGCTCGGCTTCGCCGTGGCGCTCGCCGCGCTGCCGGTGCTCACGCTCGCCCCGGCGGTCGCCACCGCCAGCGTCGCGCTGCACGACAGGTCGGTCACCGGCGCCTGGCCCGACGCGCGGACCAGCCTCAGCCGGTTCGGCCGCGCGTTGCCCGCCGGGTCGGCGGTGAGCGCCGCCGCGCTGGCCGCCGTCGCGCTGCTCGCCGCCGACCTGCTCGCGCTCACCACCGGCCGGGTGCCAGGCGGCGGGCCCGCGCTCGCGCTCACCGCCGTCGTGGTGGCGGTCCTGCTCGGGTACGCGGGCCTCGTCGCCGTGGCGGTCGGGCGCACCGGCGGCCGGGGCTGGCGGGTGGCAGCCCGCCGGGTGGCGCGTTCCTGCCCGGAGCGTCCCGGTGCGTGGGCCGCCGCCTCCGGCGTCTGCGCGCTCGCCGTGGTGCTGGGTGTGCTGGTCACGCCGGTGGCGGTGCCGATCCTCGGCGGGTACACCCTCGCGGCGCTGCACGCGCTGGACGCCCGCCATCCGGTCCCCGCGCCGGAGCCGTCGTGACCGCCGAATCCCGTTCCGCGGCTGCCGACACGCGCCCCGCCGGGACCGATGCCGAAGCCCGGCTCGTCGTGGACGGTGCCGAGGTGGCCCGGTACCTGGTCCGGCCGGACCTGGACCCGCGCCACGGCCCTCGGCCGTACCTGCATCCGGTGCGGACCCGGGCCGGCTCCCCGGTGACCGACGCGCTGCCGGCCGACCACGTCTGGCACCTCGGCGCATCGCTTGCCGTGCAGGACGTGGACGGCGTCAACCTGTGGGGCGGCCGGACGTACGTGCGCGGCACCGGCTACACCTGGCGCGACGACCACGGCGTCATCGCGCACACCCGCTGGCGGGAGCGGGCCGCCGACCGGCTCGACCACGACCTGGAGTGGCGGGACCGGCACGGCCGGGTGCTGCTGCGCGAGCACCGGCGGATCACCGCCGCGCCGGCCGGCGAGGACGCCTGGTGGCTGGACCTGTCCGCCACGCTCACCTCGGCCACCGGCGCCGACGTGCACCTGGGCAGCCCGGCCACGAACGGCCGCCCGGGCGGCGCCGGGTACGGCGGATTCTTCTGGCGGGCCGTGGCCGACGGCGAACCGCGCGTCCGCACCGCCGAGGCGGAAGGCGAGGAGGCGGTGAACGGGTCGGCCGCGCCCTGGCTGGCGCTGTCCGCCACCGCGCCCGGAGGTGGCGCGTACACGCTGGTGTTCACCGGTCTGGGGCCTGGTGACAGGTGGTTCGTGCGTACCGCCATGTACCCGGGCGTCTGCGTCGCGTACGCCTTCGACAGCCCGGCGGTGGTCGCGGCCGGGCGGCCCCGGCACAACCGGCACCGCATGCTCGTCGCCGACGGCCACCTCGGCCCGGCCGGCATCGCGGCCCGGCTGGACGCGGCGGCCACCCGGTGAGCGGGCCGGTTGGTGCCGCGGTCACGGACGGAGGCGGCGCCGGGAGCGGGCCGGAGGTGGTGTGCGTGGGCGAGACCATGGTGGTGCTCGCCCCTGACGACGGCGGCCGGCTCGAACATGCCGCGCGGCTGACTGTCGGCGTCGGCGGCGCCGAGTCCAACGTGGCGGCTGGACTGGCCCGGCTCGGGCACCGCACGGCGTGGGTCAGCCGGGTCGGCGACGACCCGTTCGGGCGGCGGGTGGTGGCCGAGGTCGCCGCCGCGGGCGTGGACGTCTCGCTGGTCGCCGTCGACAGGGACGCGCCGACCGGGCTCTACCTGAAGGATCCGGGGCCGGACCGCACCCGCGTGCACTACCACCGGGCCGGGTCGGCGGCGAGCCGCCTCGGCGCGCCGGACCTCGGGCGGCCGGGCCTGGCCGGGGCGCGGCTGCTGCACCTGTCCGGGATCACCGCCGCGCTCTCCGGCACCTGCCGTGACCTGCTCGTGTCAGCGCTGGACGGGCGCGCGCTGCCGGGCGCGCGGGTCAGCTTCGACGTGAACCACCGCCCGGCGCTCTGGCCCGCCGACCGGGCCGGACCGGTCCTGCGCGACCTGGCCGACCGCGCCGACGTGGTGCTGGTCGGGCTGGACGAGGCGGCAGTGCTCTGGTCGGCCGGCGATCCGGCCGCGGTCCGTGCGCTGTTGCCGGGCCCGGAGCTGGTGGTGGTCAAGGACGGGCCGGTCGGCGCGACGGCGCTGCCGCGTACCGGGCCGGCGGTGGTCGTGCCGGCGCTGCCGGTGGACGTGGTGGAACCGGTCGGCGCGGGGGACGCGTTCGCCGCCGGGTTCCTCTCCGGGCTGCTGCGCGGCCTCGACCTGCGAGCCTGCCTGCGGCTGGGGCACCTGACCGCCGCGCCGGTGCTGGCCGTGCCGGGCGACACCGCGCCGCCACCGGACGCGGAGACGATCGCGCGGGCGCTGGCGCTGCCGGACGAGGCGTGGCCCGAGGATGCGCGAGCGCGGGTCAGGGGAGGGAGCGGGAGATGAGCGGGCACGACTTCGAGGCACTGTTCGGCGACGCGCGGGTGATGGTGATCCTGCGCGATCTGCCGGCCGACGAGACGGTCCGGCTGGCGGAACTGGCCTGGGATCTCGGCATCGACGTGGTGGAGGTGCCCATCCGTACCCCGGAGGCGGTGCCGGCGCTGCGCGCCGCCGTGACGGCCGGGCGGCGGCGGGACCGGATCGTGGGCGCGGGCACGGTGCGTACCCCGGCGCAGGTCCACGACGCGGTGGCCGCCGGGGCGGCGTTCACCGTGGCGCCCGGCCTGGACCTGGCGGTGGCCGACGCGGCGGCCGGTCTCGGCGTGCCGCACCTGCCCGGCGTGGCCACGCCGACCGAGGCGCAGCGGGCGCTCGACCACGGCCTGGTGTGGCTCAAGGCGTTCCCGGCGGTCAGCCTCGGCCCGGCGTGGTTCCGGGCGGTGGCCGGGCCGCTGCCGGAGGCCCGCTTCGTGGCCACCGGCGGCGTCGACGCCGGCAACGCGGGTGACTTCCTCGCCGCCGGGGCGCGCGTGGTGGCCGTCGGGTCGGCACTCACCGACCCCGAGCAGCTGCCACGCCTGGCCACGCTCGCCGCCGGCGGCGCGGTCAGGTGACGGTACGGCCGGACGTGGTGGCGGTGGTCCGGATCGCCTTCACGATCGCCGGGATCGACCCGATCAGCAGCACCAGCGCCCAGATCAGCGCCACCACGGCGAACACCACGGCGCCCAGGTCGTCGAGGATGCTGACCAGGATCACCGGCACCAGGCCGTGCAGGAACTGCAGCACCACTGTGCACAGCAGCGTGGTCAGCGCCAGCGCGACGAGACCCTTGTTGCGTAGGAACCGGGGCTGGGCGGCGAGCAGCAGCCCGGCCCAGACCAGTTTGAGCAGCAGCGCCAGCCCGAGCAGCACCGCCGCGTCGTCGACCGGGAAGAACCCCCAGACCGCGAGGTACGCCAGCGTGCCGAACGGCGGGGCCAGGAACAGCGAGACCATCACCGTCAGCTCGACGAACGCGACGATCAGCAGGACCAGCGACACCAGCAGCAGCACGATCGAGAAGACGAGCGTGGCCACGCCCTGCACCCGGCCCTGCATCCGGTCCGGCAGCACCAGGCTCAGGCAGAACAGCCCGGTCGTCCAGAGCGCCACCACGTCGATCAGCGCCAGGTAGCCGATGCCCCGGCCGGACGGTTCGGACACCGCGCCGACGTCGCCCAGCTCGACGCCGAGCCGGCCGGCGCTGTCCCGCAGCGCGCCGCTCGCGTCGCCGCCGCCGGTCAGTGCCGCCGCGCCCAGTTCCACGCCGACCACCAGCGCCACCGCGAGCAGGGCCAGCAGCAGGAACGGCTTGCGCAACTCACCCATGCCGCGTCTCCGTCCCGGTCAGGACCGGGCCAGCGTGACCGAACATCCGCCACCTCCCGGACAGCGCAGGAGCACCTCGGTCTCCCGGTCCACCGCCACCTTCGCCACCGCCGGGCCGTCCGCGTCGGGGGCGACCTCGTCGGTGACTGTGACGTCCGCGTCGCCGGGTGCGCGGGCTGTCACCTCGAACGGCGTCGTCCCGCGCAGCACCAGCGTGCGCAGCGCGCCCGGGTCGGCCACCCGCAGCCGGCACACCGTGCCGAAGGTGAGCGTCACCCCGTCGGCGGTGGTGGCCGGTTCGGCGGCCGGCGGCAGGCACGTCACGGCCACCGTCGCCGGGTCCACCGTCCCGGACCCGCGTCCCAGCCGGGCCAGCACGCCCGGCCCGGCCGACGGGTCGCCCCTGTCGTCGCGGCGCCCGGCCACCGCCACCACGTACAGCGCCACCAGCAGCACGGCCAGCGCCACCAGCAGCACCTTCTGCTTGGTACTCATGGCCGGACGACGGGCGTGAAGCGGATCTCGTCCACGCCCGCGAAGTACCTGTCGGTGCCCTGGGTCTTGCTCACCGCCACGAGCGTCAGCTTGTGCGGCCCGCGGGTCAGCTCCACCGTGCCCACGTCCACCTCGTCGGTGCGGACCACCGTCGGGCTGAACCCGAAGAACGTGTCGCCGACCTGCCGGCCGTCGACCAGCCAGATCGTGTTCGCGTAGTCGAACGAGGTGGTGCGGACGGTGGAGAACCGCCACGTGCCGTCGGCGGGCACGTCCACCTGCACCGTCACCCGGTCGCCGACGCCCCGGCCCAGGAAGAAGAGTTGCGCGTCGCCGGACCACACCACGTCGCAGCAGTTCTCCTGCGCCACCACCTCCGCCTTCGCGCCGGTGGTGGACTGCACCGCGGCGCCGGCGACCAGCGTCTCCGCCTCCACCGTCACCGCGTCGGCGCGTGGCGGGGCCGGGGTGTCCGGGCCGCGGGTCACCAGCCAGGCCACCACCCCGGCCACGACCAGCACCAGCGCCGCGGCGGCGGCGATCCACGGCCACGGCGCGCGCTTCGGGGGTACGACGGCGCGCACGTCGTACGTGACCCGGCCGCTGGATCGGGAACTCTCCTCCGGTGCGGTGTTGGCCGAGTACGCGAACCCGGTCATGTCGTAGCGCCGGGGCGGCGTGCCGGGCGGCACGGCGAGCCGGACCAGGAACGACACCGAGCCCTGTCCGGGTACCACCCGCTGCGGCTCGGCCACCGTGAACCAGGCCCGCTGGCTGCCCTCGCCGGGCGCCACGTCGAAGACGACGGTGTCCGGCGCGGTACCCGGGTTCGACACGGTGAACGTCAGCTCACCGGCGTTGCGGGCATCAAGCGTGAACTGTTCGGCGGCGGCGACGACTGTCCATTCGGTGGTCATGACGGCTCCTCGGGCGGATCGTGGGGCGGGGGTGCGGGTACGTGCGCCCGGCCGACCGCGCGCACCGTCGCGACCCCGGCGGCGGGCCCGGGATCGTCCGGCTCGGACGGCCCGGAGTCGGGGGGCGAGCTCGGATCCGCCGGTCCCGGGTCGGCGGGTTCCGGGTCGGCCGGGGACGCGACGACCTCGACGGTGACCGCGGCCGGTTTCTCCGCCTCGACGATGCGGGTGATGAGCGCGAGCCGGTCGGCGGCGGCCGGCGGCACCCGCACCACCAGGTGGAACGGCCGCTCGGGCGGCTCGTCCAGCACGAACCCGGTCACGCCGGTGGCCAGTTCCAGCGCGGTCCGCATCCCGTACGGGGTGCCGCGCCAGCGGGCCAGCAACGCGCCGTGCGCGACCAGGTCCCGCAGCCGGCCCACCGGCAACGGCAGCGGTGCGTCGGCGCGGGGCGCGGCGACCACGTGGTCCATCGCCACCCAGCGGGTCAGGTACGCCACGAACCCGTCCGGCGTCCGGTACGGCCCGAACAGCGCGTCGACGTCGGCGAGCACCGCCTCGTCCGGGGCGTGCAGTGCCTCCATCACGTCCAGCAGCGCGCCCAGCACACTGCCCGGGCCGGCGGCCCGCTGGTACGCGGCGGGCAGCAGCCGCTCAATCGCCGCTCGGCGCATCCTGCCGCACCACCTCGATGTCGTGCTCGCCGGAGCAGAGCAGCCAGGTGCCGGGGACGGTGACCACGTCGGCGGTGGCCTGGTTGGCGCTGGCCGTCCAGTCCTCGCCGTCGTCGCTGCGGAACACGCCGCGCTCACCACCGGCCAGCACCAGCCGCCCGGCGCCGGACGTGCCGGTGGGCGCGGTGGCGGCGATGGCGTCGACCGGGACGAACCGGGTCCGGTCCCGCAGTGGCAGGCCGCAGTTGACCATCACCGGCGACCACTGGGGCTGCCCGGCGAGCGTGTCGAGCCGGACCACGCCGCCGCTCTGCGTCGCGGCGAGCGCGAGCGGGCCGCTGAACGCCAGATCCCGGCAGGTGCCGCCGATCCAGCCGGACGCCATCGACTGCCACTTCACGTCCGACTCGAACAGCCGGGTGCGGTGGCAGCCCTGGCCGGGCTTCTTCGGGTCCGGTTCGCCCGCGCCGCACCACAGCAGCGTGGCCGGGCCGTCGTACTGCACGGCGAGCACCCGGTTGTCCACGTTGGCGAGGCCGACGTGGGCGAACGTGCCCGGCCGCCCGGCCGCTGTGGACAGGTAGACGCCGAATCCGGCCTGCGCGGCGACAGCCACCCCGGGTGCGCCGCGCTCGGAGACGAACGCGCGCACCGCGTAGAAGCCCCGGTCGGCGTCGGCCGGGTCGACCAGGATCTGCAACGGCACCGCGCCTGGCAGCAGCGGCACCTCGTACAGGCCGGTGTCGGTGGCCAGCAGCAACGCGCCGGTGCCGTCCCGGTCGATCCAGGCCAGGTCGCGGACGCCGGAGTCGAGGTCGGTCAGCAGCGTCCACGTCTCACCCAGGTCGGTGCTCAGCCGGACCCGGGAGCCACCGGCGTCGCGGGTGGTCACCACCGCCACCGAACCGGCGCGGGGGACGACGCCGGGGCGGACCGGGGCGGGCGCGGGCACCACCCGCACCACCGTCTCGTCGTCGAACCGGCCCGCCGGCTCCCAGCCGGCACCGGCGTTCGTGGAGCGGAACAGCACCGGGCCGCCGCCGGCGTACCAGGTGTCCGCCTGGTACTGGTCCACCGCCACGGTCCGCACCCGCGCGTCGGGCGCCTCGTCGACCACGAACCGCACCGACTCGACGTAGCGCACACCCGGCTCGGCGTGCTCCAGCATCCGGTACACGTTGGAGGCGCGCAGCGGCTCGCCGAACGCCCAGCCGGCCGGGTTCAGCGGCGTCGGCAGCGGGCTGAGCGTCTGGTGCAGCCGGTCGTGGATGCGGCGGCGCACCGCCTCCACGTCCTCCTCGCGGCGCACCACCACCCGCGCCTGGATGGACACCGCCTTGTACCGGGCCCAGCCCGCCCGCACCGCCGTACCGAGGGCACGACGGCGTTCCAGGTCGGCCTCGACGCGGCGCCGGGCCTCCTCCACCTCGTGCTCCCGCAGCACCGCCACCGGCAGCCGTCCGCCGGGGCGGGCCGCCTCCGGCACGTACGGCACCAGCACCACCTCTACCTCGCCGGGCCGGGCGAAGCTGTAGACGGCGGCCCTGGTGAACGCCCGCGCCCGCGCCACCGCCCCGGAGCCGGTGGCGAGGATCTCGAAGTCCCGGGCGGTCACCGCGCGCTGCTGGGCGAAGAACTCGTACGGCCCGCGCGCCAGCACCGACTCCAGCGACTCCAGGTCCCGCCCGCCGGTGGCCGGCTCCGGGTTGTCCACGGTCACCCCGGGCAGCGGGTCGCGCAGGCTGGTGAGCACGCCCGCGGCCACGTTCCCGGCGGGCCCGCCGCCGCAGCGGTACCAGAGCCGCACCTGCCGCCCGGCCGGCGGCACCGCCGCCACCGTGGTCGCCCCGGCCGCCCCCTCGACGGCCGGGGCGGCTCCGGTGTCCGGGCGCAGGTCCAGCGCCGGGGCGAACGTGACCACCCCGGAGGCCCGGTCCACCAGGTAGACCTTCGCCTGCGGCCCGACACCGGCGAAACTGTCCACCGGCCGCCAGATCTCGTACGTGCGTCCCTCGTGCTCGCGGGCGGCGGCGCCCAGCTCCACCGAACCCGCCGGCACCTCCACGCCGAGCAGCAGGTCCAGCGCCTCGGTGGTGCGGGTCAGCGGCGCGCGGGCGGCCCGGAACACCTGACCGGGTTGCCCGGTGCCGGTGCCGAGCAGTTCCGCCTCGACCGGCTCGCAGTGGTGCACGCGTACCGTCGTCGTGGTCTCCCCGGCGGGCAGCGCCGCCGGTTCGGTGGTCACGAAGACGACCGGCCGGGGGTCGGCGCCGCGGGCCGCCGCGACGCGGGTGCCGGCCGGCACCCGCACCGGGCCGCGGTCCGGGCCGGTACGGGTCAGGCGCACGTCCGCCCAGGCCGCCGCCGGTGGGTGCCGGGTGACGCCGAGCAGGTTCAGGAACGCGACGTACGCCTTCTCCGGCAACTGGTTCAGCCGGTAGATCATCACCTCGGTCAGGTAGGCGAACGCCTCCACCAGCGCCATGCCCGGGTCGTGCGCGGACAGGTCCGTCCAGTCCGGGCAGGACCGGGCGATGCGTTCCCGCGCCTCGGTGACCAGGTCGAGGAAGGCGCGGTCGTCCAGGTGCGGCACCGGCAGCGTCATGACGTGCCCTCCTCGTCGGGGGTGTCGCCGGGTTCGGTACCGGCGGGTTCGTCGTCGGCGGGGAGCAGGTCGACGGAGAACACCAGGTGGCCGGGGGAGAGGCTGGCCCGGACCCGGTAGTCCAGCCGGATCACCAGGCGCCACGGGTCGTCCGGGTCTCCACCGGCGTCCACGTCCAGCACCTCGACCCGGGGCTCCCAGCGCCGGATCGCCTGGCGCACGTAGTGGATCGCCAGCCCGGCGGTGGTGTCGTCGTTGGGCGCGAAGACGAGGCGGTGCAGCCGCGACCCGTACCCGGGACGCATCAGCCGCTCCCCGGGTGTGGTGGACAGCAGCAGGTACAGCGCCTGGCGTACCGTCTCGTCGCCGTCGGTCATGGCGAGTCCGCCGGCGGCGGTGAGCGCGAGGCCACCGGCGCGGCCGGCGTCGAAGCCGGCGCCGACGAAGCGGAAGGCCCTCATGCGTCCGCCCCCAGGAAGCGCTGCCGCACGTCGCGGACCTGGTGGTGCACGGTGCCCGGCGGGGTGCCGTCGGTGAGCCCGTCGAGGTGCGACAGCACCACCGGCTGCCGGTCCACCCGCACCCACGTGCTGTAACCCACAGTCACGGTCAGGGTGTGCAGGCACGGTTTGATCGTCGGGCCGTAGTTGGGGCAGGCGGTGATGTCGCGTCCCTCCGGGTCGGGCCGCACCAGCACCGGCACGGCCTGGACCGTCACCCAGTCCTGGGACGGGCGGTTGCGCACCCGCCCGTCGTGCCCGCAGGTGATCAGCGAGTCGCGGTGGATCCAGCGCATCAGCCACCTCCGGCGGAGCGGGCGAGCGTACGGGCCTGGGCGGCGGCGGTCTCGGCGTCCTCGGCCGCCGGGGCGTGCAGGAAGTCGACGGTGCGGCCGCGCACCACGACGGCCCGGCCGGGCGCGGAGAGCACCAGGTCACCGGCGGCGTGCACGGTGGTCAGCTCGGGCCGCAGCTCGACGAAGCTGCCCGCGTCGGTGGCCAGCCGCAGCGTGCGCCCGTCGTCGTCGATCACGATCGACTGGCCGGTGCCGGTCCGCATCGACCAGCGGCGCGACCGCCCGGAGACGATCCCCGTGTCGTACGGCTCGACCGCGCCGAACAGCGAACCGAGCACCACGCCCGAGGCGGGTTCACCGCCGGGCAGCGCCACCAGCACGGTGTCGTCCGGGTCGGGCAGCGCCACGATGCCCTTGCCCCGGCCCGCGCCCGGGCACAGCACCGCGAGCCAGCCGGCGTCCAGATCGCCGTACGCCGGGAGCAGCACCCGGACCCGGCCCAGCCCGTCCGGGTCGTCGACGTCGGTGACGGTGCCGAGCGTGACAGTGGCCGCCGGGGGCGTGGCCGACGGCGGCGGGCCGGGCGGCGCCGTGGAGAACCGGCTCAGGTGCCCGTCCGCGTCCACCGTGTGCACCACCTCGGTGAGCACGTACACACCGGCCAGCGGCTCCGGGACGCCGGCGAGGGTGATCCGCCGGCCGGGCCGCAGCGCCGGGTCGCCCTCGGCGGTGCCCTCGGCGGTGACCAGCGCCGCCACCCGGGTGTCCAGCCCGGCCTGGGCCAGCGCGGCCAGCTCGTCGTCGCTGCGGCCGGGCTGGTCGACGGCGGTACGCACACCGTCCGCGCCGACGTCGCCCGGGTCCGGGCGCAGCGGGATGCGCCGTCCGCTACGCGCCTCGTCCGCCCGCTGGCTCAGCGCCTCGGCGCGCTGCGGATGCCAGCCGAGGACGGCGCACTCCGCACCGGCCCGGTCCAGGTTCTCGGTGACCCGCAACGCGTGCACCGTCTCGCCGAGCGTCAACGGCAGCGGCTCCCCGTAGCCGTCCAGCGTGAACAGCCGCAACCGGTCCCCGTCCACGCCCAGGTGCAGCCCGGCCCGGCCGGCCACCTCGCAGAGCAGGTCCAGGTCGGTGTGCCGGTGCTGGAGCAGCCGGTCCAGGCGCGGCCCGTCCTCCTCGGCCGTCACGCTCAACCCCAGCCCGGCGCACAGCTCACCGGCCAGCTCGGCGGCCGTCACCGACTCGAACACCCGCAGCTCCTGCCGTTTGCGCAGCCGGTGCAGCGGGTCGTACGCCCGGATCCGGGCCAGCGCGGCGCCGTCACCTGCGTACTCCCGCTCGACTGCTGTCACCTCGCCGGTGAACAGCGCCTCCGCGTGCCCGTCGAGGCGGACGTCGACTGTGGCGCCGGGGCGTACCGGCGGGTCGAGCGGGCCCGCCCCGGGGGCGGCGGTGAGCGTCAGCTCGCACTGCGCGGGCCGGTCCAGCCGGGCGGCGACGCGGATGCCGCGCAGCCGGGCCGGGTCGGCCAGCGGCCGGCCGTCGACGCTCACCAGGGCGGCCCGGCTCACGGCGTGCCTCCTGTGGTGACGGCATCCGGCGGGACGGTGGCGGCGCCGACCGGCGGGACGGCGAGCGCGGTGCCGGCGGGCACGGTGAGCGGGTCGGTGATCCGGTTGTGCTCGGCGAGCAGCCGCCAGCGCAGCGGCGAACCCAGCGCGTCGTGGGCGAGCAGGTCGAAGCGCACCCCGGACCAGCCCGGCTCGGCCGCGCCGTCCGCGGCGGCGACCACCGCCGACCCGGGCGCGACGGCGGGCGTGCTCGCGGCGGCCAGTTCCTCCTCGAATCCGGCGCGTGCCGCCTCCGCGCCCTCCGCGACGCGGACCAGCTTCAACCGCAGCCAGGACCGCCGGGGCGTACCGGTGAGGGTGAACGCGTCGAACCGTTCCGCGATCGCCGTGATCACGCCGGGGACGTTCCAGGTCTTGCCCCAGACCAGGCGGACCAGCGGCGGGCGCAGCCAGCCGTGCTCGACAGCCGAGTTCTCGGCCAGCATCCACAACGGCCGGGTCAGCGCCCGGACGTCCTCCGGCCGGGCCGGGGACTCCACGAAGTCGACGTCGAAGAGCAGGTCCAGGACCAGTTCGGTACGCCCGCCGCCGGTGAAGACGAGCGGGTCGTCGGCCAGCCCGGCGCCGGTGAGCGGCCCGTCCGGCCCGCCGCGCGGGCGTACCCCGGCCAGCCGGGTCACCTGCACGGTCTCCGGATTCAGCAGGCAGTCGACACGGGTGCCGGACTCGTCCACGAGGAAGGCGACGCGTTCCATCAGTCACCCGCCTGTTCCCGATCCAGCCGGGCCGTGTCACCCCACGGCGTGGTCCGTGCCGGGAGCCACGCCGGTTCGGCCGGGAGCACCGGCCACGGGTCCGCGTGTGCTCCGCCGCCGGTCGCCCGGGCCGCGCCGGCCGGGCTCGTCGTCCGGGCCGGGCCGCCGTCGTCCGGCAGGGCCGGCCACGGGCCGTCGGTCGCGGGCCGCGCGGGTCGCTGCCACTGTCGCGTCCGGAACTCGCCGCCGGGGGCCGGGTCGTGTCCGTCCGGGTACGGCGAGCCGGCGGCCCGCCCCGGGTGGTGGCCGACGGGTCCGTCCCCGGTCCCGCCGTGTCCGGCCGGTCCCTGCCGCCCGTGCGGTGAGGCGGCCGCGACCAGGAGCGGGAGTACGTCCTCCCGAGCGGGCGACGGTTCCGTCCCGGTGGCGTCCGGCCGGTGCCGCTCCCGGCTCCGGCCGGCCCGAGCGAGCCCGACGAGGGCGTCCGCCCGATCCGCGTCGGCGCCGGGCCACCGCGTGGGGGGCGACTGCCGGTCCGTTCCGCCGGACGCCGGTTCGCCGAATGATCCAGCCGTGTCCGTGCCGCCGTTGATGCCCGCTGTGCACGCCGGCCCTGCTGCGATCGTCGATCCGGCTGCATTCGTCGATCCGGCCGTGTCCGACCCGCCCGCTGCGGCCGGCGTTCGTGCCTCTCCCGGCGTGCCCGCGGATCCGGATGCGTCCGCGTCGCCTGCCGTCGTCCGCTCGCCAGACGATCCCGCCGGACCGCGCGATCCCGTCCCGCACCGGCATACCGGCGGGAGGGCAGGCGCCGAGGCAGCGCCGAGCCCTGCGTCGTCACGGGTGCGGAACCCGGCAGTGGCCGCCGGTGCGGAAGACCTGGCCCCGGCCGATCCGCTTCTCGCCCCCGCCCGCCCCGTTCCGCTCCCCGCACCGGCCGGCTCGCTCCCCGGCCAGTCCGATCCGCTTCCCCAACCGGTCCATGGAGATGCCGCCCGGGCCGGCCCTGCGTCGGCGCGGTTCGCTGCTGCGCCCGGCCCTGCCGATCCCGGCGGCCCGCCGCCGGCCCCCGCCTGCCCCCGGCTCCCAACTCCCGGAACCGCTGTCCCGCCCATCGGGACGCCCTGAAGATCTTGGTAGGAAATGGCCCCTATGGGGGCCGTTTCGTACCAAGATCTCGACGACGAACCGGCATCCGCCTCGTGGCGGGAGCGCGTCCGGGAGCGGGTTGTGCCGAAGCGGTCGGCGAACCGCGCCTGCCATCCTCGCCACCACCGGCCCATCCCGCGCCGGCTCGTTCCATTCCGTCGCGTCGTCGTCCGGTCCGGACCGTCGTGCACGGACGGGTCGGTGAGAGGTCCGTGCTCGACGGGGGACGGGGGCGGGGGAAGGTCGCGCAGGAGGCCGGGGGCATGCGCCGCCACCAGCCGTCGCCAGTGCTCCGGCGGCTGGCCGGTCGGTCGCCGCACATCGTCCGGTGCGCCCGGGACGTGGGGCGAGCCCGGGGAACCCTCGGAGCCCGGTGAGTCCGGGGAGCCCGGGAAGCCCGGTGAGGACGGTGCGTCCGGTGAAGCCGGTCCGGAGAGGCGGTCGGCGGTGGCCCGCAGGGCGCGGGCCAGCCGGTCACGCGGTCGCCGGGGCGGCGGCACCGCCGGCCTCCAGCTCCAGGCCCTCGTACGCCAGGGTCAGCGCCTCGATGGCGATCTCCTGCGACAGCGTGTTCAGGTGCGCGCCCCGCCATCGCGTCGGCCACGCGTTGATCATGTTCCAGCGCAGCACCTCGGCGGTGCCGGCCGGGTCCAGCAGCACCACCGACACGTTGCGCCGGTTGACGGTGCCCTTCGCCGCCGCGTTCACCCAGTCCCACAGCTCCCGCGAGCTGGTCAGGCCGAAGTGGAGAGTGACCGGGGCGTACTCGACCTGACCCGGCACGGCCCGGATGCGCTCGTTGCCCGCCTCCCGGTACGACAGCGCCGGAATCGCCACCTCGAAGCCGCTGACCTCGGTGAAGTGCCCGTTGGTGATGCCGTTGATCAGCAGCTTGAAGTGGTACGCCCGGTACGGGTCGACGGGTGCGCCCGGCTGCGGCGTCGCAGTGGTGGGCATGTCAGCCTCCGATCGTCTCGGTCTCGGTGCCGCCGGCCCACTGGCTCAGCTTGAACACCACGAACTCCGCGGGCTTGACCACAGCGATGCCGATGTGGGCCACCACCATCCCGGCGTCGCGGACGTCGGCCGGGTTGGTCTCCTCGTCGCACTTGACGAAGAACGCCTCCTCGGGCGTACGGCCGAGCAGCGCGCCGTCGCGCCACACCCGGGTGAGGAACGCCCCGATGTCGCGGCGGATCGAGCGCCACAGCGTGAAGTCGTTCGGCTCGAACACCATCCACCGGGTGCCGCCCGCGATGGCCTGCTCGATGGAGATCGACAGCCGCCGTACGTTCAGGTAGCGCCACTCGCTCGCCTCGGCGGCGAGCGTACGGGCGCCCCACAGCCGGATGCCCTCCCCGGCGAAGAAGCGGATCACGTTGACGCCCTTGGGGTTGAGCACGTCGTGCTCCGGCCGGGTCACCCGGTACGCGAGGTCGACGGCCCCGCGTACCGGCTCGTTGGCCGGCGCCTTGTGCACGCCGCGCAGCGCGTCGGTGCGGGCCCAGATGCCGGCGACGTGCCCGCTCGGCGGGGTGAGCACGAGGTCGCCGCTGAGCGGGTCGCGGACCCGGATCCACGGGAAGTAGAAGGTGGCGTAGTCCGACTGCCGGGGCCGGTCGCCGCCGGTGCCGGGCGGTTCGTCGTCGGCGCCGCCCGGCGTACCCTCGGCGGGTTTGTCGGCCGACCCGGCCGCCGCGGGCTTGGGCGGCTTGCCCGGCGTGGCGACGCGGGTGAGCCGCGAGACGTCGGTGACCTCCGGCGGCGGGTCGCAGATCGCGACCATGGTGCGCAGCCGCTCGGCCATGCTGATCAGTGCCTCGTGCGAAACCGGGTCGTGGTAGCCGGGCGCGGCCACTATGGAGATCTCGTCGATCGCCTCCAGCAGTTCCAGGCCGCCGCGCCGCCCGCCGGTGCCGGTGAGCCGGCCGCCCTCGCCGACGTTGACGACCCAGCAGCGGGTGCCGCCGTTGTCCAGGAAGCCGAACACGGCGCGGGCCAGCGGCGTGCTCTCCAGCTGCTCGCCGTCGGCGTACAGCCGCAGGAACTCGGTCCAGCTGTTCACCGCCAGCGCCTCGCCGACGTGGGCGCCGCGGTCGGGCGCGACCCCGACGAACGCGGCGGTGCTCATGCCGACCGGCCCGATCGGGCGGGCCCCGCTGGGCACCTCCTCGACGTAGATGCCGGGGGAGAAGTAGGTGGGCATCGGTCCTCCTCGGACGTCAGTCGGGGGCGCGGACGACGATCAGGCCGTCGCCGGCCGGGTCGAGCTCGGCGGTGTGGACGCGGCCCGCGCCGGTGAGCCGGATCCGCACCGGGGCGTCCGGCGCGTCGGGGTCGTGCGGCACGCCGGCCAGCCGGAACCGGCCGGCGGCGTCGGTCTCGGTGGCCTGGGCGGCGCCCACCAGCTCCACCCGGACGGCTGCCAGCGGCTGGTCCTGCGGCCCGACCACCCGCCCGTGCAGGGTGCGCATGCCGAGCTGCCGCAGCCGCAGCGGCTGCCGTACCGGCGGCGCGACCGGGACCGGCCGCTCCACCCGGGCCGGCGCGTCCAGCAGCAGCGCGGGCCGGGGCACCACGCCGAGCGCCCGCCACAGCGCCGGGTCGCCGGCGTCCAGGACCAGCTCCGGCCGGCCCGCCGTGGTGGCGGCGGCGAGCACCCGGTCCAGCGCGGGCAGCGCCGCCGGCCCGCCGCCGGAGACCAGCAGGCGGACCACGAACCGGTACGGCTCGCGCGTCGCGCCGCCGGTCGCGGTCTGCCGGGCCGGCCGCAGCTCCAGCGGCCAGACCGTGAGACCGCCGTCGGGGTCGTCGCGCGGCGGACCGACCGGTACGGGCTCCCCCGCAGCCCCGGCCAGCCAGCTCGCGACGTCCGCGACGGCCGCCTCGATCGCGCCGGTCATCGCGGTGGCGTCCCCTGGATGCGGTACGCGATGGCCTCGTTCCACACGTGCGGGTAGACGCCGATCTCGAAGTAGCGGGTGAACCGGTTGATCGGCGCGTTTGTGTGGTCGTGCCAGAGCAGCCACACCGGCGCGACGGTGAACAGCACGTAGTTGAGCGCCACCAGCGGCAGGTAGAACGGGCCGAGCAGCCGGGCCTGGAACACGTGCACGTCCTCGTGCCGCTGGATGCCCGGGCTGGACCCGGCGCAGACCGTGCCGATCGTGGTGGCGTACCGGGGGGAGACGCCTTCGACGACGTTGACCCGGCCGCTGCCGGCCGAGACGACCCGGTCGAGCTGGTGGCCGAAGACCAGGTGCAGCGCCAGGTAGAGCGCCCCGGCGAAGGTGTTGAGCAGGCTCCAGGTGTGGTCGACCACGAAGAGGAAGATCCCCTTCGGGCCGGCGCCGTACGTGCCGGCGGACGCGGACGCCCAGCCGAACGGTGCGCCGACGAGCAGGCCGACGACCGCGCCGACGAGCAGGCCGACGGTGCCGGCGGCGAGCTGCCCGAGCAGGGCGCCGAAGACGACCTGGACGGCCGCGCTGAGGATGCCGAAGATCATGGGGTCACCTCTCTCAGACCCAGGAGCGGACGAAGCGGGGCTCCTGCCCCTGTGCGAGCTGGGTCGGCGACGCCTGCGTCGCCTGCCGGTTGCCAGGGGGGAGCTGGTTGACGCCGAGCGCGGCCGAGAAGATCACCAGGCCGTTGAAGAACGCGATGATCCACTTTTCCGGGCCGGCGTCGTCGGCGAACGCGGCGGTCAGGTAGGACAGCAGGAGCGCGACGCCCAGCGCGATCCACTTGCGCGCCTTGTCGCCGCTCGGTCCGATCAGCCCGCCGATGACGTTCGTGGCGAGCAGGGTGGCGGCGCTGGCACCGGTGAGGCTGCCCAGGGCGGCCCAGGTGAAGAGATCGTTCACGGCGATCCCCCTCTTTTCGATGGTGCGGTGGTGCGGTCGGGGTGGAGTGGTGCGGCGGCGTCCGGGTTCACTGGACCCGGATTCCGCCCGGTGTGCTGGTGGGCCGCCGGCGCGGGCGCCGTCGGTGGTCGGCGGGTCTCAGGCGGGCGGACCTGCGGGTGGCGCCGGTGCGGCCGGGCCTGTGGTGGCGGCAGGTGCCGGGCCGGCGGTGACGCCCGGGTCGGTGGTGGCCGTCGCGTCCGGGCCGCCGCGGGAGCGTCGGCGCCGCAGCAGGAGCACCACCACCACGGCGACGACGAGCAACAGGACGACCGCGCCGGCGACGACCGGCAGCCAGGGGAAGGAACCGTCACCGGTCACCACTGCCGCCGGGCTGGTGGCGGGCGGCGGGGGCGCCTGGGCGACGGCGCGCAACTCGGCCGGCTTGGGCTGGTTGGCGACCACCTTCCAGCTCACCGAGCGTCCGGTGATGGTGCCGTTGGTGTCGAGCACCCGGCCGGGGAACGTCACCGAGATCTCGAACTCCATCAAGGTCATGAACGCCTGTTGCTGGCGTGGATCCTGCTGCCCGAACTTGCCGCCGTATTTCTTCGGGTCCAGCGGGAGCGAGAAGCGAATGAGATCCTCGTCCCGGACAAGATTCACGCTTTCGCTCGTGAATTGCGCCAGCGGCGTTTTCCGGTACGTGATCTGAATGCCGTACGAGGTGGCGTCCTCGTACCGGGTCTCCGCCCCGGGCGGAAGTGAGGGAATGTTCGGCCGCAGTTCGGCGAACGCCACCGCCGGGTCCGGGTTCCGCTGCTTGAGCACGGACTTCGGCGCGGTGAGCAGGAGCTGACCGGAGACCGTGTCGTCGTCGTTCACGGTCAGCCCGAGGTTGAGCTGCATGCAGCCGCTCAATATCGCCACGAGGGCGAGACACACCGCGAGTCCGAATGCCCGGCTGCGGCGGAGTCTCGTATTCATGCGGCAAGTGTGAGCGCCCGCCGCGGGCGCGACAGTCAGCGATCAGCCGCCTTCGTGTCGCCGATCTTACCGGCCGTCTCTCCCATTCGGCCGACCCCGGGAAACCGTCGCGCTCGATATTCTGGAATTTTGTGTCCGAGTGTTCTCATCCGGTGCCCGCCACGACCCGGAACACCGGGATGCCCGCGGCGACCCGGGCGAACTCGGCGAGCGGGGCGTGCCGGTCCACCGGCACGTGCGCCCGGGCACCGGGGGCGAGCGCCAGGTGCCGCCGCAGGATCGCCGGCCGCTGCGCCACCGGCACCTCGACCAGCCGCACCGGCTCGCGGCGGCGGCGCCGCAGCACCACCCTGCCGTCCGCGGCGCGCACGTTCGCCACCCAGTTGGCACCCGCGCCCAGCATCGACACCACGTACCGCTCGCCGTCGAGGTCGGCGACCACTATCGGCACCGAAACGGTCCGGCCGGTACGACGGCCCGGCACCTCCATCGTCACCCAGTGCCGCGGCGCCAGGCCGGCACCGTACTGCCACGCCGACAGCGCGTTCATCATCCGGGCCAGCCGGTTCGGCCGGCCGCCCCGGTACATCCACGTCATGACCCCGCCCATCGGACCCCTCCCTCTCCCGGTACCCATTGACGGACGTCCGCCCGGCGGCGGCCAGGGCCGACCGGCCCGAACGCGACCATCGCAGCGTGAACCGCCGCGTGCCCGGCCACCGAGCGGCCCGGCGGGCCGCAGGATGAGGTACGCAGACCGGAAGGGAAGCGATGACAGCCACCGCGAGCCGGGCCGCGACGGCGCTCCGGCAGGCGGCGGCGGGCGACGCGCTCGCCGCCGCCGGGCACTGACGGGCGCTCAGGCGCTCTCCCGGGCGACAAGCGTCGACGGGAACGCGGTGCTCGGGGCGACCGGCGCGCGCGTCAGCACGGCAGTGGCCGCGGCGGCCGCGATCCGGTCCACCGGGTGGGTGGCGGTGGTCAGCGGCGGGCTGCTGATCGCGGCGTACGGCAGGTCGTCGAACCCGGCCACCGCCACGTCGTGCGGCACCCGCACACCGCGCCCGCGCAGCGCGGCGATCACCCCGAACGCGGTGGCGTCGCTGGCCGCGTAGACCGCGTCGGCGTCCGGCCACCGGCGCAGCGCCTCCAGCGCCGCCCGGCCGCCCCGCGCGGCGGTGAAGTCGCCGGTGACCAGGCGCTCCGGCGACCCCGACTCCCGCATCAGCTCCCGGTACGTGGTCACCGAGCGCTCGGCGCAGCTCAGCCAGCGTGGCCCGGTGACCATGACGATGCGGCGGCGGCCGGTGGCGTACAGGTGGCGCAGCACCTCGCCCGCGCCGCCGGCGTTGTCGACGTCGAACGAGGGCACCGCCGGCGAGCCCTGACCGATCGAGACGACGCGGCCGCGCAGCCTCGGCGGCACCGCGTCCAGCGCGGCCTGGGTCGTGTTGACCAGGATGACCCCGCACACGCCCCGGTCCGCGCCGAGCCGGGTCAGCCCCGACGGGTCGGCCAGCGGCAGCCACTCCAGCGCCACCCCGATGCCGTGCGGCGCGCCCACCCGCGACGACGCGCCCACCACCCGGTGCACGTACGGGTCGTCCAGCACCGTGTCGTCGCGGCCCACCACCGCCACCACCAGGCGTACGCCTGCTCCGCGCACCAGCGACCGGGCCGCCAGGTCCGGTACGTAGCCGAGGCGCTCGGCGGCGGCGTGCACCCGGGCGCGGGCGTCCGCCGAGGTGAACCCGTAGCCGCCGAGCACCCGGGAGGCGGTGGCCCGGGACACCCCGGCGTCGCGGGCCACGTCGTCGAGCGTGGCGGGGCGTGCGGTCGGCGTTCCCATGTCCGCATCATGCCCCTCCGGCCCGGGATGGGGTAAGGGGTGGCGGCGCTTGTGGTGGTAGCGCTCTCAGGTGTGCGATTGTCGTCGGGAACCAGACCGGGGAAGGGACCACCGCACCGTGAGCAGGACCATCGACGCACCGGCCGGGAAGCGGCCACCGGCGCCCCGGGCGGTGCTGACCGCCCGCAACGGCGTCGCCGTCGTCTTCGCCCTCAACGGGCTCGCGGTGGCGAGCTGGTTCTCCCGGGTTCCGGCCGCCCGCGAGGCGCTCGACCTCAGCCCGAGCCGGCTCGGGCTGCTGCTGCTCTGCGTGTCGGCTGGCTCGCTGCTGGCCATGCCGACCGCCGGCCTGGTCACCCAGCGCCTCGGGCCCGCGCGCACGGTCGCCGTGTCGGTGGTGCTCGTCACGCTCGGCCTGACCGGGGCCGGTCTCGCCGCCGGCCTGGCCGGATCGGTGGTCGGCGTCGGGTTCGGGCTCGCCGCGTTCGGTTTCGGCTCCGGCATGTGCGACGTGGCGATGAACGTCGAGGGCGCCGCGGTGGAGAAGCGCCTCGGCTACACCATCCTGCCCCGGTTCCACGCCGCCTGGAGTCTCGGCTCGGTGGCCGGGGCCGGGCTGGGCGCCGGCGCCGCCCGGCTCGGCGTACCCGTCGGGGTGCACCTGCCGGTCCTGTCCGTGCTGGTCCTGGCCGGCACGCTGCTCGGCGCCCGGGCGTTCCTCGCCGCGCCGGCCGAGGCGGCCGGCGACGGGGAGCCGGCGGCCCGGCGGCGGGCGCTGCTGGCCGCCTGGCGTGAGCCCCGCACGCTGCTGGTCGGGCTGCTCGTGCTGGTCATGGCGCTCACCGAGGGCAGCGCCAACGACTGGCTCGCGGTGGCGTTCGTGGACGGGTACGGGGTCGACGAGGCCGTGGGCGCCGCCGTGTTCGGCGTGTTCGTGGTGGGCATGACGCTCGGCCGCACCGTCGGCACCGTCGCCATCGACAGGTGGGGGCGGGTGCCGGTGCTGTACGCGACCATCGCGACGGCGTCCGCCGGCGCCGCAGTCGCCGTGCTGGCCGGTTCCGGCCCGCTCGCCGTGGCCGGCGTCGCGCTGTGGGGACTCGGCGCCTCACTCGGCTTCCCGGTCGGGATGAGCGCCGCCGCCGACGACGAGGACAAGGCCCCGGCCCGGGTGAGCGTGGTCGCCGTGATCGGCTACACCGCCTTCCTGGCCGGGCCGCCGCTGCTCGGCTTCCTCGGCGACCACTTCGGCGTGCTGTCCGCGCTCGGCGTGGTGCCGCTGCTCCTGCTGCCCACGCTCGCGCTGGTGCCGGTGCTGCGGGAGCGTCCCGCCGCGCCCGACGCGCAGGCCGGCGCCCCGGCGGCGAAGGTCGGCTGAGCAGGTCCAGCCGACTCCCACCGCGCTCCCAGCCGCCTGCCAGGCGGGCGTGCTGCACTGGAGCGAACGCCGAGGAGAGGAGGCGGGCATGGACTGGTTCAGCCGCCGGGCCGCCGACCCGACGACGCCCACGAAACTCGACCGCGAGGCGACCAAGGAGGACCTGGCGCAGCTGGAGGCGTTCGTCACCAGCCGGCGCGGGGTCGAGTTCTACCTGGAACCGGAGACCACAGCCACCGACACCACAGTCGTCGCCATCGCGCACGACGGCGAGTGGATCCGCCGCCGTACCGGCTCGCCCCGCGTCGCCGGGCGGATCGCCCAGAAGCACGCGGTGCCGCTGTACGAGGCGGCCCGCACCGGCTACCCGGAGCGGATGCGCGCGTGGAACCGGGCCCACCCGGAACGCCGGGCCCGCTGACCGTCTGACCGGCGCGGTCAGGCGGTCAGCGCGGTGACGCAGGCGTAGCCCAGGAACGCCGCGCCCAGGCCCGCTACGACACTGAGCGCCGCATTCGCGTACGCGAGGCGACGCTTCCCGGTGCGGGCCAGGCGCAGCGTCTCGTAGCTCAGCGTGGACCAGGTGGTCAGCGCGCCGCAGAAGCCGGTGCCGGCCAGCGCTGTCACGCCCGGGTCGACGGGTGCCGCGAGCAGGCCGCCGAGCAGCAGCGACCCGGCCACGTTGACGGTCAGCGTCCCCCAGGGGAACGGCGAGCCGTGCCGGGCCTGGACCGCCCGGTCGGTCAGGTAGCGCAGCGGCGCGCCGATCGCGGCGCCGAGCGCGATCAGCAGAACGGTCACCGTCGCCTCCCGTCCCGGGCGGTCACCGTCGGCTCCCGTCCCGGGCGGGCAGCAGCCGGGCGGTCACCGTGTCCCCGGTGGCGACCGCCGCCAGCGCGCCGAGCACCGTCGCGGCCAGGTAGACGCCCGCCGTACCGGCCGCGCCGTCGGTCAGCAGCCGCTGCGCGTCGACCGCGTACGCGGAGAACGTGGTGAACCCGCCGAGCACGCCGACCCCGAGGAACGGGCGGGCCAGCGGGTGGGCCGGGCGGACGGCGAGCACCGCCATCAGCACGCCGATGAGCAGGCACCCGACGACGTTGACGGCGAACGTGGCCCACGGGAACGCGCCGGGCTGGTGCGGCACCGCCGCCTGGGCGCCGGCCCGGGCCAGCGCGCCGAGCACGCCACCGGCGGCGATCACGCCGAGCACGGCCGCCGGGTGCGCGGACAGTTCCGACCGGTCCGCCGGTACGCGCAGGTCGACATCCGGATCGACCCGGGGATCCGACACGACACCTCCCACCAGCACCCGAGAGCATAACCCCACCCCCACCCCCCGCTCTCGGCGATCTTGCGGTTTCGGCCCCGGCACAGCGCGCGAAGCGGACACCCGAGGGGCGGCAAGTGCAAGATCGCGGGGGAGGGGGCGGGGGCGGGGGGTGGGGAAGGGAGAGGGGGTGGCGGGCGTACGGTGGGCGCAGCGCCCGGCGCGCGGCGTCCGGGGCCCGTCGTGCCAGGAGGTCACCGTGGAGGAGCGCACGCCCCGTCCGGACGAGCTGGATCCCGTCGAGCGGATCGGCGTCGACGAGCTGCGCGCGCTGCAACTGGACCGGCTGCGGCACTCGCTGCGGCACGCGTACGACGACGTGCCCCACTACCGGCACGCGTTCGACGCCCTCGGCGCGCACCCCGACGACCTGCGTGAGCCGGCCGACCTGGCGCGCTTCCCGTTCACCACGAAGGCGGAGCTGCGGGAGAACTACCCGTTCGGCATGTTCGCGGTGCCCCGCGAGCGGGTCGCCCGGCTGCACGCCTCCTCCGGCACCACCGGCCGTCCCACAGTGGTCGGCTACACCCGCGCCGACCTCGACACCTGGGCGAAGCTCATGGCCCGCTCGATCCGCGCCGCCGGGGGCCGCCGCGGCGACCGGGTGCACGTCGCGTACGGCTACGGGCTGTTCACCGGCGGGCTCGGCGCGCACTACGGCGCCGAGGAGTTGGGCTGCACCGTCGTCCCGGTCTCCGGCGGCATGACCGAGCGTCAGGTCATGCTGATCCGCGACCTCGAACCGGAGGTCGTCATGGTGACCCCGAGCTACATGCTCGCCATCGTGGACGAGATGGAACGCCAGGGCGTCGACCCGCGTGCCACCTCGCTGCGGGTCGGCGTCTTCGGCGCCGAGCCGTGGACCGAGGACATGCGCCGCGAGCTGGAGCAGCGCCTCGACATGCACGCGCTGGACATCTACGGCCTGTCCGAGGTGATGGGTCCGGGGGTGGCGGTCGAGTGCGTGGAGACCAAGGACGGCCTGCACCTGTGGGAGGACCACTTCTACCCGGAGATCATCGATCCGGTCACCGAGGAGGTGCTGCCCGACGGGGAGCGGGGCGAGCTGGTGCTGACCTCGCTGACCAAGGAGGCCATGCCGGTGGTCCGCTACCGCACCCGCGACCTGACCCGGCTGCTGCCCGGTACCGCCCGCCCGATGCGGCGGATCGAGAAGATCACCGGGCGGACCGACGACATGATGATCGTGCGGGGGGTGAACGTCTTCCCGACGCAGATCGAGGAGCTGATCCTGCGTACCCCGGCCCTGTCGCCGCACTTCCAGTGCGTGCTCGACCGGCGGGGCCGGCTCGACACGCTCACCGTGCACGTGGAGCGGCGCGCGGGCGCCGCCGCCGACGAGGCCGAGCGGGCCGGCGCCACGCTGGTCGAGCAGGTCAAGAACACCATCGGCGTCTCGGTGGCGGTACGGGTCATCGAGCCGGACGGGGTGGAACGCTCGATGGGCAAGATGCGCCGCATCGTCGACCAGCGGCGGGAGTCCCGAGATGAGTGGTGACGGCGGCCGCACCGCGGCGCACGACATGTTCGACGCCGACGTGGCGTCCAAAGGGCTGGGCATCGAGCTGGTGTCGGCCCGTGACGGCGCGGCGGTGGCCCGGATGCGGGTCACCCCGTCGATGCTCAACGGGCACGCGATCGGGCACGGCGGCTTCGTGTTCCTGCTCGCCGACACCGCGTTCGCGCTGGCGTGCAACAGCCACGGCCCGGCGACGGTGGCGGCCGGCGGCGAGATCAGCTTCCTGCGCCCGGTACGCGAGGGCGACCTGCTGGAGGCGTACGCCACCGAACGGGTCCGGCAGGGCCGCAGCGGCATCTACGACGTGACGGTGCGGCGCGGCGACGAGGTGGTGGCCGAGTTTCGGGGCCGCAGCCGCACCATCGTCCGTGACCAGCCGGCGGGCACGCAGGCCGGCGAGCCGGGCCGCTGACGAGCGCGACCAGCCGGCCGGCCCGCTGACACGCGCGTCCGGTGACGTCCGGGCCGGAGTGGCCCCGTGCCCGCTCCGACCCGGACGTCATGCCGCCAGCCCGAGCGCGTGTCCGCCGGGCTCGGTTCTTCGCCGGTTCCGGCCCACCCGCCCGGGCGGACCGGTCCGCCGTTCCTGCCACCCCGTGACCACTGGTGACGGATCGGTCCACGCCGCGACTGCGGACGACGGACCGCTCCGCTCTCCGGCCCATGCCGCGTCTGCGGACGACGAGCCGCCGGTCCGCTGCCGGGGCCAGGCCGCGACGACGGACGACCTGCCGCCCGGCTGCTCGGGCCACGCCGTGACACCCGGGACGATCCGTGTCGCGGCGGGCGCCGGTCCGGCACGCACCGGCTGCCCCGGCCGCCCGGGCACCGCCCGAAGCGCGCCGGGCTGCCCGGGCACCGTGTCGCGGGGATCGGTCCGGTCCGGCGGGACGGGCGCCGGTCGGGCCCCTCCACCCGACCGGCGCGACCGTCCCGCCCCGAGCGGGCAGACCTCCCGCTCGCCGGCGCCCCGGGACGGGACGCCGGTCTCCGCTCCCGGCACACGGCCGGCAGCGGTGTCCTTCGCGGCGCGCAGGCGGCGGGCGAAGTCCGCCCGTACCGCACGGGACAGCCGCAGCGCGGCCACCCGCGCCACCAGCGCGTCGACCGCCCAGCCGCCCGCCGCGACCGGGCACACCAGCCCCGCCGCGCCCAGCGCCCGCAGCACCGGCTCGGCCCGGCCGGCGGGCCAGCCGAGCATCGTCTCCACCTCGGCGGCCCCGGCCGGACCGCCGGAGGCGGCAGCGGCCAGCAGCGCCGCCCGGTGCGTACCGTCGAGCCGGTCCAGCCGGGCGTCCACCAGGCGGCGCGCGGCGGCGGGTACGCCGGACGGTTCCGCGCCCGCGTACGCCGTCGCGACCGCCGGGTTGCCGCCGACGAGCGCCACCAGCCGCGCGGCGAGCGCGGCCGGCCGCCCGGCCCGGTCGAGCAGGTGCCGCAGCAGCCGCCCGGTGTCCAGCGGGCCGAGCGGTTCCAGCGGGATCCGTCGCGCCGGCGCGGGTAGCGGGTCGGCCGAGCCGGATCCGCAGGTGGTGACCACCGCCAGCGGCAGTCCCCGCTCACCCGCCGCCACGTGGAGCTGGTGCAGGAACCGGCGCAGCGCCGGGGCGGCCCGGTCCAGGTCGTCCACCGCGACCACCACCGGCGCCTCGGCGGCCAGGCTGAGCAGCGCCTCGCGGCAGGCGACCACGGCGCGGGCCGCCAGCGTGTCGTCGTCCGGCGCGGCGAGGAACGCCGCCAGCACGCCACCCGGGCCGTCCACACCCGCCGCGTCCGGCCGGGGCCGTACCAGGTCGGCCAGGGGCGCCAGCTCCCCGCACGGGTACGGCGGGCAGGCCGTCACCCGCCGGCGCACCGGCACGCCGTCCACGCTCGACACGGCGCGGGTCACCTCGTGCAGCAGCCGGCTGCGGCCACTGCCCGGCGGGCCGACCAGCGAGATCCAGCGGGGACGCCGCTCACGCAGCGCCCGGGTCACCTCGTCGGCTGCGCTCGCCAGCTCCCGGCGGCGGCCCACGAGCGGGACGCGGTGCCGGGCCGGCCGGCTCCCGGCGGGCCCGGTCACCCGCCACACGTCCAGCGGAAGCGTCTTGCCGGCGAGCGTCAGGGTGGCGAGTGGACGCTGCTCGACCAGGCCGGCCACCGCGTCCCGGGTGACCGGGCAGACCACGACCCCGCCGGGCGGCGCGTGCTCCTGGAGACGGGCCGCCGTGGTGATCACCGCGCCGCTCGCCGCGCCGTGGCCGCCGTCGCGGACCCCGGCCAGGTCCAGCAGCACCTCGCCGGTCGCCACGCCGACCCGCACGCTCAGCCGGACGCCGGCCGGGCGCCGCCGCGCCAGCGCGGCCTGGATGTCCAGCCCGGCCCGCACCGCCCGGTACGCGTCGAGACCGTCCGAACCGGACGCGCCGAACAGCGCCATCACCGCGTCGCCGACGTACTTCTCCACCACCCCCCGCCAGCGGCGCAGCACCGAGGCGACGGTGCCGAAGTAGGCGCGCTGCAGGGCGCGGACGTCCTCCGGGTCGAGCCGCTCGACCAGCCGGGTCGAGCCGACGATGTCGACGAAGAGGACGGTCACGATCCGTCGTTCCTCGGGCACCGGCCGGCACGCCGCGATGACGGCTTCCCGACTCCCCACGGGCGTGGTGATCAACATCGCACCCACCCTTTCCCCGATAGCGGTGCCCGACGACCTCCGCAGACTTTCACCACCGGGTTCTCGGGGGATCTGTAGGACGACGTATGTCGGGCACCCGCAACCATTAGTCGTGTAGTCGACGCGAGAGGTACGAGTCCGGCCCGGAGGCCGTAGAACGGTGCGGGAACCTGTGACTAGGCTGCGTTCCATGGCCAGCGACGTGGACACTGCACCGCTCGTCGGCCGTACCGGGACCATGGCGACGCTGCGGTCGGCGCTCTACGACGACCTTCGGCCCGGGCAGACCGGCGCGGTGTTCCTCACCGGAGAGAGCGGAGTGGGCAAGACCCGCCTGCTGACCGAGGTCGGCGAGCAGCTGCGGCAGACCGGCGCGCTGGTGCTCACCGGCACCTGCCTCGACATCGGAGACGCCTCGCCGTTGCACCCGGTACGGCAGGCGCTGCGCCGGCTCGAGGCCGAGCAGTCCGAGGCGCGCACCACCTCGGCGATCCGCGGTGTGTTGCAGGTCTTCGACGAGGAGACCCCCGGCCCGGACGGCGCCGGCGCGCTGCTGGAACGCGTCGCCCAGGGCCTGCACGTGGTGGCCGGCGGACGGCCGCTGGTGCTCGTCCTCGACGATCTGCAGTGGGTCGACCGCAGCACCCGCCAGCTCCTGCTCTACCTGCTGGCCGGTCTCGGCGACCTCCAGCTCTCCGTGCTGGCGGCGATCCGGGCCGAGTCGCTGCGCGGCGCGCACCCGCTGCGCCGGGTGCTCACCGAGCTGCGCCGGCTGCGCTCGGTACGGGTGATCGACCTGCTGCCGCTGGACCGGTCCGCCACCGACGAGCTGGCCGCCGCCGTGGTCGGTGCGCCGCTTCCGCCGGAGGCCGCCGACCAGCTCTGGCAGCGCAGCGGGGGCAACCCGTTCGTGGTGGAGGAACTGGCCCGCGACCGGCGCGACGGCCGCGACGGTCTCTCCGACACGCTGCGCGAGGTGTTCCTCGACCGGGTCGACGCGCTGCCGCAGCCGGCGCACGCGGTGGTGCACGCGGTGGCGGTCGGCGTCGAACCGGTCGAGCACTGGCTGCTGGCCCAGGTGGTGCGGCTGCCCGAGGACGAGCTGCTGGACGCGGTCCGGGAGGCGGTCGCGCACCGGCTGCTGGTCGGCGCCGACGACGGCTACCGGCTGCGGCACCGGCTGGTCGCCGAGGTCCTGGCCCACGAACTGCTGCCCGCTGAGCGGGCCGCGCTGCACCGCCGCTACGCCGAGGCGCTCACCGCCGTACCGGCCGAGCTGCACCAGGCCCGGCTGGCCCACCACTGGCGGCACGCCGGGGAGCCGGGCCGGGCGCTGCCCGCCGCGATGGCCGCGGCCCGCGAGGCGGAACGGCTGCACGGGTACGCCGAGGCGCACCGCCACTGGTCCGCGGCGCTGACCCTGGCCACCGAGCCGGCCGCCGTCCCGCCCGACGGGGCACGGCCCGAGCCGGTCGAGGTGGACCGGGCCGAGCTGCTCAGCCACGCCGCCGAGGCCGCGCACCACAGCGGTGAGCACGCCCGCGCCCTGACGCTGCTGGAGGAGCTGGCCGACGACCCGTCCGGCCCGCCGGTCTGCGCGCTGCGCATCCGCCGGGCCCGTTATCTGGCCGCGGCCGGCCGGTCCGCCCCCGCCGAGCAGGAGTACCGGCAGGTGCTGGACTCGCCCGACTGCACGCCGCGGGAGCGGTGCACGGCCGCCGCCCGGCTGGCCGAGCTGCTGCTGCACCTGGGCCGCTACGCCGAGGCCGGTGACCAGGCCCGGGAGGCCCTCGCGCTCGCCGCCGAGGTGCCCGGCACCACCTCCGAGGTGGTGATGGCCAGCGCCGCGCTCGGGTTCAGCGAGGCGTTCCTGGAGGATCCGGCCGCCGGGCTGGCGGTGATGCGCCGGGCGCTGGACACCGCCGAACGGTCCGGCCGGCCGGAGGACGTGGCCTGCGCGTACCTGCACCTGGCCGAGCTGCTCACCGGGCCGCTGAACATCCTCGAGGAGGGGGTGGTGGTGGCCCGCCGGGGCGCCGACCGGGTCGCCGAGCTGGGGCTCGGCCGCACCTGGGAGACCCGGCTGCTGGCGGTGGCGACGAACGGGCTGTTCCGGGTGGGGCAGTGGGCCGAGGCGGAGAAGGTGGTCGCCGCCGCGCTGCGGCACCGTCCCTCCGGGGCCGACGCGGTCGAGTTGCTGCTGGCCCGGTGCCGGCTCTCCGTCGGGTACGGCGACGTCGAGGCGTCCGACCGCGACCTGGAGGCGGTGGCGACGGTGCTGGCCGGCGGCGGAGCCCGGCACGTACTGCCGATGCTCATCCTGCGCGCCGGCCTGGCCATGTGGCAGGGCCGGCACGACCTGGCCCGGCAGGCGGTGCAGCGGGGTCTGACCGAGAGCCGCTCCGACGACGTGATCGTGCTGGCCACGCTGGCCTGGCACGGGCTGCGCGCGGAGGCCGAGGCGGCGGCCGGCCGGACGATCGAGGTGGACCCCAACGCGGTACGCCGGCTGCGCGAGGTGGTCGACCGGGTGACCGGCAAGAGCGCCAAGGCGGGCGCGCCGGTGCGGTACGTCGCCGAGGGGTTCCTCGCGCTCTGCGACGCCGAGCTGAGCCGGCTCGACGACGGCCGTGGCGACCCGGCGCTGTGGGAGCGTTCCGCGCTCGAGTGGGACCGGCGCAACCACCCCTACCCGGCGGCGTACTCGCGGTTGCGGCAGGCCGAGGCGCTGCTGGCCCGCCGCAGCCGGGTGGCCACCGCCGGCAAGCTGCTGCACCGGGCGTACGCGATGGCCCAGTCGCTCGGCGCGGTGCCGCTGACCGCGGAGATCCGTACCATCGCCTCGCGGGCCCGGGTGCCCCTGGACGCCGCGCCGGATCCCGCACCGGTGCCCCGGCAGCGGGCGGCGGCGCCCGCCGGACCGGCGGTGGACGAGCTGGCGACGCTCACCGCGCGGGAGCGGGAGGTGCTCGCCGCGGTGGCCGAGGGGCTGACCAACCGGGAGATCGGCCAGCGGCTGTTCATCAGCGAGCGGACCATCGGCGTCCACGTCTCGCACATCTTCGACAAGCTCCAGGTACGCACGCGGGTGCAGGCCAGCGCCATCTTCCTGCGCAACGGCGCGGAGTAGGCGTACGTCGCCAATACGTCGTTCGACGGATCCGCCGGGTGGACGGCGCCTGGCAGGCTGTCCCGCGGAACAGGGGTGGTGGCGTCGTGGGGGCGCCGGGGGCGCGGTGGAGGAGAGATGACCGAACCGGTCTGGGGTCCTGTGCACCAGGACATCGTCGGGTTGCTCGCCGACCACCCCGCCGACGTGCCGGCGGTCGTGGACCATCTGACCAAGCTGCAGGATCTGCTGGTCCGGCTGCCGCCGCTGGAGGAGAGCTGCCCGCTCGCCGACTTCAACAAGCTCTACCTGGTCATCACCAGCACCGTCCTCGACGGCCTGTACGACGACCGGTTCTGCGACCCGGTGTTCCTGGCGCGGCTGGACGTCGAGTTCGCGGCCCGCTACTTCGAGGCGCTGCGGTTCTGGACCGACTCCAGCCCGAGCACCCCGAAGGCGTGGTCGTGCCTGTTCAAGCGGATGCGCGGGCCGGACGCCCGGCCGCTTCCGTCGGCCGCCGCGGGCGTCAACGCGCACATCAACTACGACCTGCCGTTCGCGCTGGTGACCACGTTCGACAGCCTGGAGTCCGAGCCGATCGACGGCAGTGACCAGCACCGCGACTACCTGGAGATCAACAAGATCTTCGCCGAGCGGATCCCGGACCTGCGCCGTGGCTACCTGGACAACTGGCAGCTCATGATCGACATGGTGAACGGCGAGATCGACGACTGGTACCAGGGCGAACTGGTGGAGTACACCCGGAACGTGGCCTGGCGCAACGCGCAGAAGATCTGGCGCTGCCGGCACGACCCGGACGCCCGCGAGTGTGAGCGGACGCGGCTGGACGACAACGCCGCGCTGCTCGGCCGGCTGCTGCTGTCGCCCCTCGGGGCGTTCCTGCAGTAGCCGGGACGGGGGTTCCCGCGTCCCGCCGTCCGGGCGCGGGACGCGGGAACGCCGCCCGCGGGTGTCGGGCCCGCCGCACCGGGTACGTGGCCGCCGTGCCACCAGACGAACCGGCCGGCCCCGGGGCGTTCCCGCCGGGCCCGGTCCGCCGCTTCCCGTTCCGCTTCGACCCGGCGTTCCGGCTGCCGCTGGCGCTGCTCGGCGTCCGGCCCGCCACGGCCTGGCTCGACTGGGGCCCGGACGCGCTCGTCGTCCGGTTCGGCCCGTGGCTGCTGCGCACCACACCGGGCAACGTGACCGGGGCCGAGGTGAGCGGGCCGTACCGCTGGTGGCGGGCGATCGGCCCGCACCTGTCGGCGGCCGACGGCGGGGTGACCTTCGGCGCCAGTGTGGCCGGCGGGCTCTGCCTGCGCTTCGCCGAGCCGGTGCCGGCGCTGGCCCCCGGCCCCTGGCTGCGGCACCCGGCGGTCACCGTGACGGTGGCCGACCCGGCGGCGGTGCGCGACGCGCTGACCCGAGGACCGGATCTTTGACCGGTTCGGCCGGGCCGCGCCCGGGACAACCCCTACCGTCTTCATAGGGACGAAGGGGAGCAGATGGGGCAGGCGGGGGAGCCGGAACAGCCCCGGCGTACGCGGGAGCGGCGCCGGGAGGCGCACGCGGCCGCGGCAGCCCGGGCCGGGCGGCACGGCGACCACGCCGAGCGGGCCGGCCGTACCGTGCCGGAGTTGCCGGAACGGGTGGCGGCCCCGACGCGGCCGGCGGCACCGGCGGGCCGCCTGCACCGGTGGTTGTTCGCGCACCGGGTCGAGCCGGTCGGCCCGGAGATCCGCGAGCACCAGACCCGGTCCCACCCGTGGTGGCAGGTGATGTGCCTGACCGGCGTCGACTACTTCTCCACGCTGTCCTACCTGCCCGGCATCGCCGCCGTGGCGGCCGGCGCGCTCAGCCCGCTGGCCACGCTGCTGATCGTGGCGCTGACGCTGCTCGGGATGCTGCCGATGTACCGCCGGGTGGCCCGGGAGAGCCCGCACGGGCAGGGTTCGGTGGCGATGCTGGAGCGGCTGCTGCCGTTCTGGCGCGGCAAGATCTTCGTGCTGGTGCTGCTCGGCTTCGTCGCCACCTCGTGGATCATCACGATCACGCTGTCCGCCGCCGACGCCAGCGTGCACCTGCTGGAGAACCCGGTGCTGCCCGGGTCGTTCCCGCACGGCGGCACCGCGGCGGTGCTGGTCACCGTGGCGCTGCTGCTCGTGCTCGGCGGTGTGTTCCTGCTCGGGTTCAGCGAGGCCGTGCAGGTCGCCATCCCGCTGGTCGCGGTGTTCCTGGCGTTGAACGCGGTGGTGGTGGTCGCCGGGGTGGCCGAGGTCGTCGCCGATCCGAGCCTGCTCGGTGACTGGACCGGCCGGCTGACCGACGCCGGCGGGCCCGGCGACGTCCTGGTCACCAGCGTGCTCGCGTTCCCGCTGCTGGTGCTCGGCCTGTCCGGGTTCGAGACCGGGGTGAGCATGATGCCGCTGGTGCGCGGCGAGGGCGAGGACGCACAGCGGCGGCTGGACGCCCGGATCCGCAACACCCGCCGCCTGCTCACCGCCGCCGCGCTGATCATGTCGGTCTACCTGATCGCCACCACGTTCGTGACCACCGTGCTGATCCCGCCCGAGGCGTTCGACCCCGGCGGGCCGGCGAACGGCCGGGCGCTGGCGTTCCTCGCCCACGAGCACCTCGGCGAGGCGTTCGGCACCGTCTACGACATCAGCAGCGTGCTCATCCTCTGGTTCGCCGGTGCCTCCGCCATGGCCGGGCTGATCAACATCGTGCCCCGCTACCTGCCGTCGTACGGCATGGCGCCGGAGTGGGGGCGGGCGGTGCGCCCGGTGGTGCTGGTCTACACCGCGATCAGCATCGCCATCACGATCGCCTTCTCCGCCGACGTGAACGCCCAGGCCGGCGCGTACGCCACCGGCATCCTCGCGATGATGGTCTCCGGCGCGATAGCGGTGACCATCGCGGCGGTGCGCGCCCGCAGCCGCGCCGCCGCGGCCGGCTTCGCGCTGCTCACCGCCGTGCTGCTGTACGCGCTGGTGGAGAATGTGGTGGCGAAGCCCGACGGCATCACCATCTCCGGGTTCTTCATCGCCGGGATCGTCGCGGTGTCGCTGATCTCCCGGGTCACCCGGACCACCGAGCTGCGCGCCGAGCGGATCGAGTTCGACGAGGCGGCCCGGCGTTTCGTCGACGAGTCGGTGGCCCGGGACGGGCGGCTGCACCTGATCGCCAACAAACGGCAGCGCGGGTCGGTCAAGGAGTACCGGGTCAAGGAACGGGCGCAGCGGTCGATGAACCCGGTCCCGGGCGCCGCCGACGTGCTGTTCCTGGAGATCGACGTGAGCGACCCGTCCCAGTTCAGCCAGGTGCTGCGGGTGCACGGGGTGGAGTCCGGTGGCTACCGGATCCTGCGCGCGAGCAGCCCGGCCGCGCCGAACGCGATAGCCGCGATCCTGCTGGCGTTGCGGGACGCGACGGGGGTGCGCCCGCACTGCCACTTCGAGTGGTCGGAGGGGAACCCGATCGCGCACCTGCTGCGCTACCTCATCCTCGGCCGGGGCGACACCCCGCCGGTGGTGCGGGAGATCATCCGCAAGTCCGAGCCGGACCCGGCCCGCCGCCCCGGCATCCACGTCGGCGGCTGACGCGCGAGTGACCGGCCGAGCAGCGGGACTAGCCGAGCGCGCGGACCCGGGCGAGCAGGTCGCGGGCGCAGAAGTCCAGGAAGCCGTCCGGGTCCGGTCCGGCGTTCTGCAGCACGATGTGGTCGAAGCCGGCCTCGACGTACGTCCGCGCCTTCTCCACATGTGGCGCCGCGTCCGGGCCGACGGAGAACTGCTGCCGGATGTGGTGGTCCTCGACCCAGGCGGTGGCGGCGTCGAAGTTCACCGGGTTGGGCAGCTCGCTCATCACCTTCCAGCCGGTGATCGCCCAGCGGCTGGTCTCCCGGGCCGCGCGGACCGCCGTCTCCTCGTCGGTGGCCCAGGCCATCGGCACCTCGGCGTAGCGGGGGCCCTGGCCACCGGCGTTGCGGTACTGGTCGACGATCGACGACTTCGGCTCGGTGGCGAACAGGCCGGTGCCCAGTTCGGCCGCGAGACCTGCCGACTCCCGGCCGCTCGCCGCCACGGCGATCACCGGCGGCTGCTCGGGCAGGTCCCAGATGCGGGCGTCCTCCAGTTGCAGGTGCCGGCCGCCGTACGAGCGGTAGCCGCCCTGCCAGAGCAGCCGGATGATCTCCAGCGCCTCGCGCAGCCGCTCGTGCCGCCCCCGGACGCTGGGGAACCCCTGCCCGACGACGTGTTCGTTGAGCCGTTCGCCGGCGCCCACGCCGAGCGTGAACCGCCCGTCGGAGATCAGCGCCATGGTGGCGGCGGCCTGCGCGACGATCGCCGGGTGGTAGCGGACCGACGGACAGGTGACGCCGGTGGCGAGGCCGAGGGTGGTGGTGCGGGCGGCGATCGCACCGAGCGCGCTCCACGTGAAGCAGGAGTGCCCCTGCACCTCCAGCCAGGGGTGGTAGTGGTCGCTCATCTCGACGAAGTCGAAGCCGGCCTCCTCCGCACGGACCGCCTGCCGGATGAGTTCCTGGGGCCCGAACGCCTCCGAGGCGAGCTTGTAGCCGATGCGCATGCCCGGTTCTCCGTTCCGTCGTCGCCGGAACCGCTGCCGTTCCCACCGGTTCCGGCGGCAAACCAGGCGAAACCCAGCCTCCTAGGACGCCGTAGGGATGGTGACGGTCCACGCTGCGGACACGGAACGGCCCGCGCTCGCCGAGCGGGCGCGGGCCGGGAGTACGGGGTGGTGGCCTACTTCGACGGCTCGGGAAGCTTGCAGTCCACCTTCGGGTTGGCGCCGATGTAGTTCAGCGGGCCGGCCACGATGGTGACCAGGATCGTGCCCGCCTCCGCACAGTTGGTTTCGTCGTTGCCGTAGTAGCCGCGCTGACCGGCGGCGATGGCGCCGATGATGAGCCAGATGACGACCAGGACGCCGACTATCGAGGTGCCGCGCATCAGTTGCCTCCACTGGGGTTGTGGTGGATTCGAGGTGGAGGCCTTGTACCCCGTGCGGGTGATCCGCCAAACGGCGCACCGGTGCCGGCACGGCCGATTCCGATTACCTCAGTGCGGTGGCATCGGCTCCTCGGGCGGCCGGCCCCGGCTGCGGCGGTAGTCGGCGCACGCCACCCCGACCAGCACCAGCATCGCTCCGGCCAAGGCGTAGACCGGCGCGAGGAACAACCCGGCCGGGGCGATCGTGAGCAGCGCCAGTATCCCGCCGGGCCGGGACGCCGACACCCGGCTGAACACCTCGTACTCGAACGCGCCCCGGCCGATCAGGAACAGCGTCGGCCCGCCGAGGATCACCGCCAGCCAGGCCGGCGGCGTGTGGCCGGTCGGTTCGAGCAGGACCAGGTCGAAGCCCGCCGCGGTGGTCACCACGCCGGCCACCATCAGCAGATGGGTGTACGGCGCGGTGTTGAGGAACCGGCTCGGCTGGGCCGCCCGGGCGATGGCGTGCGGCAGCAGCTCACCGGACTTGTGCACGTAGATGCGCCAGAGCAGCAGCGTGGTGGCGAACGCGGTGGCGAAGGCGGCCAGGTTCTCCGCCTCGGAGTGGTGCGTGCTGAACACGGTGCCCGCGACCAGCACGGCGTCGCCGAGCGCGATGATGAAGAACTGCTGGTACCGCTCGGACAGGTGCTCGGCGGTCACGTTGCGCTGGGCGTCGGGCACCGCGCCCAGCCCGGGCACCGGGTACGCCAGCCGGAACCCCAGATAGTCGATGGCCAGGGCGCCGGCCCAGAACCACAACCGGGCGGTGCCGTGCGCGGCCAGCGCGCCGACCAGCCAGGGCACCGCCGACACGGCGAACCAGGCGAAGATGCGCAGGGCCCGGCGGTTGCTCTGCGGGTGCCGCCGTACGGCGGGCATGAGGAACAGGCCGCGTCCGAGATGGATCGCCACGTACGTGCCGGCGAACACCAGCCCCCGGGTGCCGAACGCCTCCGGGATGGCGGTGGTCATCAGCAGCGCGCCGAACATCACCGCCACGATCAGCAGCTTGATCTCGGTGCGCTGCGGGTCGTAGAGGTCGGTGACCAGCGTGGTGATCGCCCAGGTCCACCAGAGCGCCATCAGCATGACCAGGGACTCGGCGGCCCGTTCCCAGGACAAGGAGCTGATCAGGTTGCGCGAGATCAACGCGAGCGCGACCACGTAGACCAGGTCGAAGAAGAGTTCGAGCAGCGTGACCCGGCGCGGCGCCTCCGGATCGCGGACCGGCGGTCGCCGGCCGGCGGGCTCCGGCGCTGCGGTGGGCACGAGATGCTCCTGCGGGTGGCGGTACGCGCGGCGGGCCGTCCCGGCCCTTCACCGACCGTAGTCATGCCCGCCCGCCCGCGGTCACTTTTCCGGCATACCGGCCCGGGCGGGGGTGACGGGGTGGGGAAAGGCACCGGGCCGGTGGCGACCATCGTCACCACCGGCCCGGAATGTGGATGCGGACTACTCGGCGCTCGCCGGCAGCACCCGGTCGGCGTCGGCGGGGGCACCCGCCAGCACCTTGGCCTGCTGCGGCCAGGTGGCCAGCCCGGGTGCGGCGCGCAGGCCGGCGGCCTTCACGGTCTGCCGCAGCGCGGCCTCGTCCAGCTCGGCGAGCTGCCGGTAGGTGCGGATCCCGGCGTCCTGGAGGGCGGCGGCCAGCTTCGGCCCGATGCCCTGGATCCGCCGGAAGTCGTCCGCCGCGTCCCCGGGCGCGTCCGCAGCCACGTCGTTCTCGACCGAGGCCCGCGGCGCGGGCACCACGGCCGGCGCGGCGGCGACGGCCTCGACCGGCTCGGTGGTCTCCACCGTCTCTGCGGTCGGGGCCGTCGTAGCGGCCGCGACCGGCTCGACCGTCTTGGCGGGCTCGGACGACTCGACCGGCTCGGCGGCCTCGACCGGCGAGGGCGCCGCCTCCGCGGCGGCCGAATCAGCAGACGACGCCGTCGCCGGCACCTGCGGCTCGTCGGTGGGCGTCGGCTGCGCCGGGACGGCGACGGGGGCGCGCTCCGGCTCCGCCGCGAAGGGCTCCGACTCGGCGACGAGCGCCGGAGAGGCGGCCGGCTCGTCCACATCGGTGGAGGCCGGGGTGCCGGCGGGCTCGTCCGTACCGGCGGACGTGGAGGCCGGCACCGGCTCGGCCACCGGACGGTCCACGGCGGCCGGCTCGACCTCGGCCACCGGCGCCGCGACCGGCTCGGCGGGGGACGACACCGGCTCGGCGGCGGCCGGCTCGGACGCGGCCGGCGAGGACACCGGCTCGGCGACGACCGGCGACGTCTCCGACTCGTCGGCGGCGCGGGCGGCGGTGGCGACGGCCGGCTCGGCGGCCGCCGTCTCGGTGGGCGCGGGCTGCTCGGACACCGTGGCTGCGGCCGGGGGCTCGTCGACCACAGCGACCGGGCGCGGCTCGTCGACGGTGGCGGTCACCGCGGGGGTGGTCTCCACCGTGGGCGTCGCCGGAGTGCCGGACCGGCGGCGGCCGACGAAGAACCAGCCGACGCCGAATCCGATGAGCAGGGCCAGTATCACGAACAGCCACTGCCCGAAGCTCGACGGCATGGCCAACCTCCTTCTATGTACGTGCACGACGGTGGCGAAAGACTCGGGGCAGCTTCGCACACGCGCGCGGCGCACGACAGGCAGCCCGGGGCCGGGGCACGACGGTGGGACCGGCGGTGTCGGCCGGTGGCCGGAGGATGACCGAGCGTGTGCCGGAAGCCCGGGCCGAGCCGCTCCCTGAGCAGGGAGACGCCCCGGAACCTGGGTGCCGTGCGTGGTTCCGGGGCGTCCCGTCCGTCGCCCGTGGCCGGTCAGTGGATCCGGTCGGGCGCAGGGGTGCCGGCACAGTCCCAGCTGTAGAAGCAGCCGGCCACGGCGTCGCGGGGCGAGTGCCAGGTCGGCAGGTACGGGGAGGTGTGCGCGGACAGCCGCTTGTTCACCTGTTCGTAGAGCGGGTTGTCGCGCAGTTCCGCGGTGAGGCCGGGGGCGACGTCGACGGTCTCCATCAGATGGACGCACAGGTCGTGCAGGTAGTACAGCGACCGGTGCCGGACGCCGGTGAGGTGGGGGAGTTCGGTGGCGTCGGCCTCGGCGAAGATCTGCGCCACCCGTCCCTGTGCGCCCGGCACGATCCGGCTGACCACCAACAGTCGACTCATCGTGACCCCTCTCGCCGCCGCGGTGCTGGCTTCACGGTGCCGGTCGCGCTGTCACCTCGCCGTCACCGCGTACCCCGGGGCATTGATGGTGGTGGGGACGGTGAGGTGGGGGCGCGCGGCGCCGGTTTGGCGGTCCGGTCCGTGCGGCGCGGTGGCGGCTCCGGGCGGCTGGCCCGGCGGATCGGCGCGAGGGTGTCGTCGAGCAGCGCGGTCATCGCCGGGGACGGTTCCAGGCGCAGTTCGCGCAGCAGCAGATCGCGGTAGACGTAGAAGGAGTGGACCGCCTCGAACGCGTTGCCCTCGGCCAGGTGGATGCGGACCACCAGGCGGTGCGGGGTCTCCCGCAGCGGTTCGGCGGCCATCGCCTCCAGCGCCGCCTCCAGCGCCTCGCCGTGCCGCCCGGCGGTGAGGTGGTTGCCGGCGAGCTCCTCCAGCATGTGCAGGCGCAGCTGGCGCAGCCGTTCGCGTTCCAGCAGCACCCAGTCGTCGTACCAGCCGGGGAGCAGGTCGTGACGTCCGGCGCCGGCGGCGCCGCGCGGGACGGCGCCCTCGCGGACCAGCGCCGCGGTCTCCACCAGGTCGTCCACGTCGAGGCGGACCGTCGGTCCGAGGCGGACGGTGTCGCCGTCGGTGCGCAGCGGGCAGCACGGATCCTGCCGCAGCCGCCACAGCGCGGTCCGCAGCGACGACAGCGCCCGCTCCTCCGGCGTCTCGGGCCACAGCAGCCCGGCGAGGTGGCTGCGGGTCGCGGCCGGGCGCAGGCCGATCAGGGCGATGACGCGCTGCAACCCCCGGGGTACGACCACCGGCGTGTCGTCGTGCAGCAGCTGGAAGCCGCCCAGCAGGTGCAGTGACACCCGTGGGGCGGGTTCGCCCGCCGTCGGCATTCTCGATCCACCCGACACGGCGCACCCCCCAGCACCGGAACCCTCGTCCCGACCGTTTCGCGTTGCCCGGACCGCCGCCCGCGACGCCGGTGTCGGAACGCCTCCGCCACGGCCGGAAGCTCCACCGTGGCCGGGCTGACCGAGACGAAGAATATCAACGCCTGTTACTCTCAGTCAACGGCCGGTCGGTCACCTGACTGTCCGTAGTGGGCTCGGTAATACGCCTGTGATCTGCGAAGAAGTGTCGTCACCCGGAAACCGGAAAGCGATCTTCCCATAGCTCGTGCACAGCTTGCGTCAACGCAGCGTCACCATGTTTGTGCCGTGATGGGGCCCGGTTGACGCCCGGTAGACGCCGCCGGCGCGACCGTGTGGCAATCCGTGCGGCGCGACCGGTTCGCCGCGCACCGGGACGTGCAGGAGGCGCGAATGGACCGTTCGCTCATCGTCGCCAAGGTGGTGCCGACGGCCGAGGACCGGGTGGCTGAGATCTTCGCCGAGTCCGACGCGACCGAGCTGCCCGGCCTGGTCGGGGTCCGGCACCGCTCGCTGTACCGGCTGCACGACCTCTACGTCCATCTGATCGAGACGGAGACGCCCGCGCAGGGCGCGGTGGAGGACAACCGCGGGCATCCGGAGTTCATCCGGATCAGTGAGCGGCTGCGGCCGTACATCTCGCCGTACCTGCCGACCTGGCGGTCGCCGCGCGACGCGATGGCACACTGCTTCTACCGCTACGACGCGCCGGCCCACCGGTACGACACCGCGGGGCGGCCACAGTGACCACGACCGCCCCGCGCGACGAGCAGCTCTGGTCGAGGTGCGACGGATGCGCGTCGCTGCTCTACCGCAAGCGGCTGCGCCGCAACCTGGACGTCTGCCCGGAGTGCGGCTCACACGCACGGCTGGACGCGCCGGACCGGGTGGCGCAGCTGGCCGACCCGGACTCGTTCGTCCCGCTGCCGGACCGGGCGGTACGCGTCGACCCGATCGAGTTCGTCGACGAGCTGCCGTACCCGCACCGGCTCGGCGCGGCCCGCGCGGCGACCGGCCTGGACGAGGCGGTGCTGTGCGGCACCGCCCGGCTGGGCGGGCACCCGGTCGCGCTGGCGGTGATGGACTTCCGCTTCCTCGGCGGCAGCCTCGGCTGCGCGGTCGGTGAGCTGATCACCCGGACCGCCGAGCGGGCACTCGCCGACGGCATCCCGCTGGTGCTGGTGACCGCGTCCGGCGGGGCGCGGATGCAGGAGGGCGCGCTGTCGCTGATGCAGATGGCCACCGTCAGCCAGGCGCTCGCGGGGATGCGGGAGGCGGGCCTGCTGACGGTGAGCGTGGTCACCGATCCCACGTACGGCGGTGTCGCCGCCTCCTTCGCCACGAACACCGACCTGGTGCTGGCCGAGAGCGGCGCCCGGCTGGGCTTCGCCGGGCCCCGGGTGATCCGTCAGGTCACCGGTGCGAAGCTGCCGGAGGGCTTCCAGACCGCGGAGTACCTGCTGCGGCACGGCCAGGTGGACATGGTGGTGCCCCGGCACGCCTTGCGGGGCCGGCTCGCCGCGCTGCTCGCCGCCGCCGAGGCGGGCCGCCGCCCGCCGGAGACCACGCCCGCCCCGCGCCCGCCGGCCACCGCGCCGACCGCGCCCGCGCGGCCGGACCGCGACCCCTGGGAGACGGTACGCACGGCGCGGCACCCGGGCCGCCCGACCACACTGGACTACCTCGAGACGGCGTTCGACGGCTTCGTCGAGCTGCACGGCGACCGGCTCGGCGCGGACTGCCCGGCTGTCGTCGGCGGCATCGCCCGCCTCGACGGCCGCCCGGTGATGGTGATCGGTCACCAGAAGGGGCACACCACCGCCGAACTGGTGACCCGCAACTTCGGCATGGCCAGCCCGGCCGGGCACCGCAAGGCGCTGCGGCTGATGCGTCTCGCGGCGCGGCTGCGGCTGCCGGTGGTGACGCTCGTGGACACGCCCGGCGCGGACCCGGGGGTGAGCGCCGAGCAGCAGGGTCAGGCGGCGGCGATCGCGGAGAACATCCTCGCGCTCACCGTGCTGCCCACGCCGGTGGTGGCGGTGGTCACCGGGGAGGGCGGCAGCGGCGGCGCGCTCGCGCTCGCGGTCGCCGACCGGGTGCTCATGCTGGAACACGCCGTCTACTCGGTGATCAGCCCGGAGGGCTGCGCGGCGATCCTCTGGCCGGACAGCTCGGCCGCCCCGCAGGCGGCCCGCGCGCTGCGGCTCACCGGCGCCGACCTGTGCCGCCTCGGCGTGGTCGACGAGCTGGTGCCGGAGCCGCGCCCGGCCGCGCACGCCGACCCGGGCGGTGCGGCCGAGCTGCTGCGCCGGGCGGTCGCGGCGAACCTCGCGCCGCTGCTCACCGTCCCTCCGGCCACGCTGGTCCGCCGCCGCCGGCAGCGGTTCCGCCGCTTCGGCGCGGCCCGCTCGGCCGCCGGCCCGTCCCCGGCCTCGCCGCCGGGTGACCGGGCGGAGGTGGCGTGATGGCCGACGCCGAGTCCGAGCAGGTGCTCGACGGGCTGCGCCGGCAGGCCCGCAAGCTCGTCGCGGACCTGGCCGGGCCGGTGCGCCGGGTGCGGCTGCGCAGCGGCGAGTCGGTGCTGGAGGTCGAGTGGCACGACCCGGCGGCGCCGGCGCAGCGCACCGCCGACCCGGCCGAGGCGCTGCCGGCGCGGGCCGCCGAACCCGCCGCGCGAGCGGCGCCGGCGACCGACCGGCCGGCCGTGCGCTCACCGGTGGTCGGCACGTTCTACCGCGCCCCCGAACCCGGCGCGATGCCGTTCGTCGCGGTCGGCGACATGGTCCGCCCGGGCCAGGTGGTCGGCATCGTCGAGGCCATGAAGCTGATGAACGAGGTGACCGCCGGCCAGGCCGGACGGGTGGTCGAGGTGCTGGTCGACGACGGCAAGCCCGTCGAGTACGACCAGCCGCTGATCGCCCTGGAACCGGTCACCGGACAGGACTCCTGATGTTCGACAAGGTGCTGATCGCCAACCGGGGCGAGATCGCGCTGCGGGTGCTGCGCGCCTGCCGGGAACTCGGCGTGCGTACGGTGGTGGTGCACTCCAGCGCCGACGCCGACTCGCTGCCGGTGCGGCTCGCCGACGAGGCGGTACGGATCGGCCCGGCGGCCAGCCGCCGCAGCTACCTCAACGCCGCCGCGATCGTGGAGGCGGCCCGGCAGACCGGCGCGCAGGCGGTACACCCCGGCTACGGCTTCCTGTCCGAGGACGCCGACTTCGCCGAGATCTGCGCCGAGAACGGCCTGGTCTTCGTCGGCCCGCCGCCGCAGGTGATGGCCGCGCTCGCGGACAAGTCGACGGCCCGCGCGCTGATGAGCAACGCCGGGCTGCCGTTGCCGCCGGGAAGCGTCCGGACGCTGCCCACCGTCGGCGAGGCGCAGGAGGTGGCCGCCGAGGTGGGCTACCCGGTGATCGTGAAGGCCGCGGCGGGCGGGGGCGGGCGCGGCATGACTGTGGTGCGCTCGGCGGCCGAGCTGCCCCGCGCGTACGCCCGCACCCGCGCCGCCGCGCAGGTCGCGTTCGGCGACGACCGGGTGTACGTCGAGCGGTACCTCGCCGACGCCCGCCACGTCGAGGTGCAGGTGCTCTGCGACGGCCACGGCAACGGCGTGCACCTGGGCACCCGCGACTGCTCGGTGCAGCGCCGCCACCAGAAGCTGATCGAGGAGGCGCCCGCGCCCGCGCTGCGGCAGGCCACCCTGGACACCGTCGCCGAGGTGGCGCTGCGCGGCGCGCTGTCGGTCGGCTTCACCGGCGCCGGCACCGTGGAGTTCCTGGTCGACGAGGCCGAACGCTGCCACTTCCTGGAGATCAACTGCCGGATCCAGGTGGAACACCCGGTCACCGAGATGGTCAGCGGCATCGACCTGGTGCGGGAACAGCTGCACGTGGCGTACGGCACGCCGCTGCGGCTGCGCCAGTCCGACGTACGCCTGGACGGCGTGGCGATCGAGTGCCGGGTCAACGTGGAGGACCCGGACCGCGACTTCGCGCCCGCACCCGGCCGGCTGGACCGGTTCCGGCCGCCGGGGGGCCCGTTCACCCGGGTCGACACCCACGGGCACGTCGGCTACCTGGTCAGCCCGCACTACGACTCGCTGCTGGCGAAGGTGGCGGTGTGGGCACCGGACCGGGACGCCGCGCTGGACCGGCTCGACCGGGCGCTGGCCGAGTTCGACGTGGCCGGTCCCGGTGTGCGTACCACCATCCCGTTCGCCCGGCGGGTGCTGCGCGATCCCGCCTTCCGCGCCGCCCGGCACACCACCGCCCTGGTGGAACGCCTGCTCGCCCCACCGGCCGGCGACACCCCGCCGACCGGCGACGCCCTGCCCGCCGGGGACGGCCCACCGGCCGAGGCGGCGCGGGCAGTCGTGCCCGACCCGCGCGGCGCAGCCGAGCCGGGCGGCCGTACCCCCGTCAGCGCCGTGCCCGCCGCCGGCCCGACCACCTGGAGGAACCGATGACCGTCGCCCCCGACCGCCCGCTCGCCCGCGAGATCACCGACATCCTGGTCACGCACTGCGGCCTGGACCCGGACGCCGCCGCCGGCGCGCCCGCCGCGAGCCTGGAGGAACTGGGCATGGATTCGCTGGCGCTGCTCGAACTGTCGGCGGTGGTGGCCGACAGGTGGCGGGTGAAGATCCCCGAACAGGCCGGGCAGCTCAGTATCGCCGGCGTCGCCGATCTGGTGGCCCGCAAGGCGGACCCGCCCGGGCACACCGAGAACGCGGTGGAGATCGCCGCGCCGCTGCCGCTGGTCTGGGAGATCACCAACGACGTGGCCCGGTGGCCGGACCTGTTCACCGAGTACGCGACCGCGGAGATCCTGCACCGCGACGGCGACACCGTGCGCTTCCGGCTCACCATGCACCCGGACGAGAACGGCGTGGCGTGGAGCTGGGTCAGCGAACGCACCGCCGACCCGGCCACCCGCGAGGTGCACGCCCGGCGCGTCGAGACCGGCCCGTTCGAGTACATGCGCATCCACTGGCGCTACGACGAGACGCCCGGCGGCACCCGGATGACCTGGACGCAGGACTTCGCGATGAAGCCCGACGCGCCGGTCGACAACGCCGGCATGACCGACCGGATCAACACCAACAGCGCGATCCAGCTCGCCGTGATCAAGGAGAAGATCGAGCGGGCGCACGCGGGAGGCACGCGATGACCGACACCACCACCGCCCGGGTCTCCGTCCACGACGTACCGGCCGACCGCCGCCGCGGCGGGGAACTGCGGGTGCTGCTCGGCCCGAAGACGGTCGGCAGCACCTCCGGATTCATGGGCGTCGCCACGCTCGCACCGGGGGAGCGGATCGCCGAGCACTACCACCCGTACAGCGAGGAGTTCCTCTACGTCGCCCGCGGCGCGATCACCGTCGACCTGGACGACACGCCGGTGCCGGTGGCCGCCGGGGAGGCGCTCTACGTGCCGAAGGACGTGCGGCACCGGCTGCGCAACACCGGCGACGAGCCCGCCGAGGTGGTGTTCCACCTCGGACCGCTCGCCCCGCGCCCGGAACTCGGCCACGTCGACACCGAGAGCGCGGCACCGCCGCCACGGGAGCCGTCGTGACCGGCCGCCGTACCGTGGTCACCGGCATCGGCGTCGTCGCACCCGGCGGCGCCACCCGGGACCGGTTCTGGAAGATGATCACCGAGGGGCGCACCGCGACGCGGCGGATCAGCTTCTTCGACCCGTCGCCGTTCCGGTCGCAGATCGCCGCCGAGTGCGACTTCGACCCGGACGCCGCCGGGATCACGCTCGCCGAACGGCAGCGCGCCGACAGGTACGTGCAGTTCGCGCTCGCCTGCTCCGCCGAGGCGCTCGCGGACAGCGGCCTCACCCTCACCGACGCGCAGCGGGAACGCGCCGGGGTGGTGCTCGGCACCGCCGTCGGCGGGACCATGGCGCTGGAGCAGGAGTACGTGCGGGTCAGCGACTCCGGCCGGCACTGGCTGGTCGACCACGCACTCGGCGGGCCGTACCTCTACCAGGCGCTGGTGCCCAGCAGCCTGGCCGCCGACGTGGCCTGCCGGCACGGCCTGCACGGCCCGGCGCAGGTGATCTCCACCGGCTGCACCTCCGGCATCGACGCCATCGGGTACGCCCACCAGCTCGTCGCCGACGGCGAGGCCGACGTGGTGCTGGCCGGCGCCGCCGACTCGCCGATCTCCCCGGTCACCGTCGCCTCGTTCGACGCGATCGGCGCGACCAGCCCGGACAACGACGACCCGGAGCACGCCTCGCGGCCGTTCGACGCCGACCGGCACGGGTTCGTCCTCGCCGAGGGCGCCGCGGTGCTGGTGCTGGAGGAGGCCGAGCACGCCCGCCGCCGGGGCGCGCACGTCTACTGCGAGGTGGCCGGGTACGCCAGCCGCAGCAACGGCTTCCACATGACCGGGCTGCGCCCCGACGGCGCGGAGATGGCGGTGGCGATCAGCGACGCGTTGCGGCAGGCCCGGCTCGCCCCGACGGCCGTGTCGTACGTCAGCGCGCACGGCTCCGGCACCCGGCAGAACGACAGGCACGAGACGGCGGCGTTCAAGCGGGCGCTGGGGGAGACGGCGTACCGGGTGCCGATCAGCTCGATCAAGTCGATGGTCGGCCATTCGCTCGGCGCCATCGGCTCGATCGAGATGGCCGCCTGCGCGCTCGCCATCGAGTACGGCGTGGTGCCACCCACGGCGAACTGGACCACCCGCGACCCGGAGTGCGATCTGGACTACGTGCCGAACGAGGCCCGGGAGGTGCCGGTGGACGTGGCGTTGTCGGTGGGCAGCGGGTTCGGCGGCTTCCAGTCGGCGATGGTGTTCCGCCGGCTGGCGGCGGTGCCGACATGACCGCGCGGGCCGTGGTGACCGGCATCGGCGTGGTCGCGCCCAGCGGCGTCGGCGCCGAGGCGCACTGGAACACCGTGCTCGCCGGCACCCGGCGCACCGGGCCGATCACGCTGTTCGACCCGGAGCGCTACCCGACCCGGGTCGCCGGGGAGGTGGCCGGCTTCGACCCGGCCGGGTTCAGCGACACCCGGCAGCGGGTGCAGACCGACAGGTGGACACACCTGGGCTTCGCCGCCACCAAGCTGGCGCTCGCCGACGCCGCGCTGCCCGAGGTGTCGCCCGACCCGTACCAGTGGGCGGTCACGCTCGCCAGCTCGTCGGGCGGCAACCTGTTCGGGCAGCGGGAACTGCAACGGCTCTGGGGCGGGCCGAGCCGCACCGTCGGGGCGTACCAGTCGATCGCCTGGTTCTACGCCGCGAGCGTCGGGCAGCTGTCGATCCGCCACCAGTTCAAGGGGCCGTCCGGGGTGACCGTGTCCGAGTCGGCCGGCGGGCTGGACAGCCTGGCACACGCGGTGCGCACCATCCGCCGGGGCACCCCCGTGGTGATCGCCGGGGCGACCGAGTGCCCGCTGAGCCCGTACGCGCTGGCCTGCCAGCTCCGCTCCGGCCTGCTCAGCGACGTGTCCGACCCGGAGCGGGCGTACCGGCCGTTCGACGTCGCGGCCTCCGGGTACGTGCCGGCCGAGGGCGGTGCGGTCTTCGTGGTGGAGGAACTCGGCCACGCGCTGGCCCGGGGCGCCCGCGTCTACGGGGAGGTCACCGGCTGGGCCGCCACCCACGACGCCGCGCCCACCGACCCGGCCACCGGCCCCGACCCGGCCCACTACGCCCGGGCGCTGCGGCTGGCGCTGGAGCGCGCCGGGGTACGCCCGCACGACGTGGACGTGATCTGGCCGGACGCGCTCGGCGTGCCCGCGTACGACCGGGCCGAGGCGGCGGCGCTGCGTGCCGTGTTCGGCGACCGGACCCCGCCGGTGACCACGCAGAAGCCGCTGACCGGCCGGGCGCACCAGGGCGGGTCCGCGCTGGACGCGGCAACCGCGCTGCTGGCGTTCCGCCGCGGGATGCTGCCCGCCTCCGCCGGCCCGGACGAGCCGGCGCCCGGCTGCGAGCTGACGTTCCTGCGGCAGCCCCGCCCGCCGCGCAGCCGCATCGCGCTGGTCGGCGCGCGCGGCTTCGACGGGTTCAACAGCGCGCTGGTGCTGCGCGGCGCCGCACCCCCGCCGGCCGGGGAGGGCTGACGAAGCCCGGTCAGTCGCGTCGGTCGACGCGCTGCCGGAGGGAGCGGCCGGCCCGGAGGGCGCGCCGGGGGAGCCACACCCGCAACCCGACGAGGACCAGGATCAGCACGAGGAGCAGGACCAGGTAGAGCCAGCGCATGACGCCTCCGCTCGTTCGGGGCGGACCGGTGTCCGCTGGCATCTCTGTGTCCGGTGCCGGCGCCGGCGAATCGTTCCCTGCGGCCCGGCCGTCCGAGGGTGCGCGTCGTCGCCCGGCGGTCTCACCCGGGCTGTTCCACGCCGTGCTCGGCGGCGATCCGGGCAATCTCGGCGGGCGTGCCGGCCATGATCGTGCGGGCGTGCGCGGTGACGAGGTCGATGGGCCAGTCCCACCAGGCGGCGCGGCGGAGCCGCACGATGTCGGCGTCGTCGAAGCGTTGCCGGATCGGCCGGGCGGGATTGCCGCCGACGATCGTGTAGGGCGGCACGTCGGCGGTGACCACCGCGCCGGTTGCGATGACGGCGCCGTCGCCGATCCGCACGCCCGCCATGACCACGGATCCGAAGCCGAACCAGACGTCGTTCCCGACGACGGTGTCGCCGCGGCTCGGCATGGCGGTGACGATGTCGAGGGTCCGTTCGGCCCACTCGCCGCCGAACATGGTGAACGGGTACGTGGACACGCCCATGCTGGGATGGGCCGCCCCGGCCATCAGGAACCGGGTGCCGGAGGCGATCGCGCAGTACTTCCCGATGACCAGCCGTTCCGGTCCGTAGGCGTACAGGACGTTGCGGTGCTCGAAGCCGGTCGCGTCGTCAGGATCGTCGTAGTAGGTGTAGTCACCCACGACGATCTTCGGTGACGTCACCAGTGGCTTGAGGAACACCACGCGGTCGAAGGCGGGCAGCGGGTGGACGGTGCGGGGGTCGGGTGTCATCGGTCGGCCTCCTGGTGGGACGGTCGGTGTGCGGTTCTGGCGCTGGCTCAGGCGTGCAGGTCGGCCAGGACCCGGGCGCGGGTGGGGTGGCGCAGCTTCCGCAGCGCCTGGCTCTCGATCTGGCGGACCCGCTCCCGGGTCAGCCCGATCCTCGTGCCGATCTCGTCGAGCGTGCTCGGCCGGTCGTCGTCGAGGCCGTACCGCTGGCAGATGACGGCCGCCTCGCGCTCCGACAGGGTGCCGAGCACCTCGTCCAGGTAGCGGCGCCGCCAGGACGACACCACGACGCCGGCCGGGTCGGGCGCCTCGTCGGGGACGAGGTCGCCCAGCTCGGTCGTGCCGGCAGCCCCGGCGACCGGCGTGTGCAGGGAGACCGACTCGCGGTCGTGCCGCAGCAGCAGTTCCACCTTTTCGACGGGCACCTCGAGCCGGGCGGCGACCTCGGCGGGCGTCGGCTCCCGGTCGAGTTCGCCCGCCAGCGTGCGGCGGGTCCGGTTCACCCGGTTGAGCACCTCGACCAGGTGCGCCGGCAGGCGGATCGTGCGGCTCTGGTCGGTGAGGGCCCGGCCGATCGCCTGCTTGATCCACCAGGTCGCGTACGTCGAGAACTTCAGTCCACGCCGGTGGTCGAACTTCTCGACCGCCCTCATCAGGCCGATGGTGCCCTCCTGGATCAGGTCGAGCAGTGGCAGCCGGCCGGCGAGCGCGTACCGTTTCGCGACTGAGACGACCAGCCGCAGGTTGGCTTCGATCATGTGGTGCCGGGCGCGCCGCCCGTCGGCGACGAGCCGCCGCAGCCGGTCCCGCTCGGCCGCGCCGACCCGGTCGCCGCCGTCGTCGTCCAAGCGCCGCTGCGCCAGGCCGCCGGCCTCGACGCGGGCGCCGAGGCACGTCTCCTGCTCGGCCGTGAGCAGCGGCGTGCGTCCGACCGTCCGGAGGTAGTCGGCCACCGCGTCCGTGGTGAGGCCGGTGGCTGCGGGGTGGGTGGTGGTGAGCAAGAAACGTGCTCCTTCCGGGACGGTGCGGGGCTCGGGACGGGTGGCGGGTCAGCGGCGGCCGGGGATCCGGCGGGGCTGACGCCGGGGGGCGACCACGGGGACGTGCGGCCGGCGCGCCGGAGCGAGGTGCGGGCGGCGGGGCGTGCCGGCGGCGATGTCGCGGGTGTGGGCGGGCATGTCAGGCTCCCTTCCGTGTCGGCGTCTCGCCGGCACGACATAAAATTAGAACCGACCTAAGAATATGTCAAGGATAATTCTCGGTCGGTACCAGGTATGGTGGATGCATGACCGCGCAGAGCACCGGCCTCAGGGCCTTGAAGAAGCGCCAGACCAGGGAGAACATCTCGAGCCAGGCCACCCGCCTGTTCCTCGAGCGCGGCTTCGACAACGTGACGATCGCCGAGGTGGCCGCCGCCGCGCAGGTGTCCAAGATGACCGTCACCAACTACTTCCCTCGGAAGGAGGATCTGGCGCTGGACATGCACGACGAGTTCGTGCGGCAGTTGGCCACCGTCGTCCGGGAGCGCGAGCCCGGCGAGTCGGCGCTGGCGGCGCTGCGCCGCGCCTACCTCGCTGCGGTGGCCGCGCACGACCCGGTCATCGGGTTCTCCGGTCCTACGTTCGCCCGGATGATCGCCGCCAGCCCGGCGCTGGTGGCCCGCCTCCGCGAGTTCCACGACGACCGGGAGAAGGCCCTGGCCGCCGCCCTGGCCGAGGAGACCGGGAGCCCGGAGGGCGACGTCCTGCCCCGGGTCGCCGCCGCGCAGCTGGCCGGCGTCCACCGGCTGCTGTTCGAGGAGACCATGCGCCGCACCATCGCCGGGCAGGGTGACGACGACATCGCGCGTGCCGTCACCGGCTACGCGCACGTCGCCTTCGACGCCCTCGCGCCCGCGCTCGCGGACTACGCCGTCCGCCCGGCGGGTGGGCGGGTACCGGGGTGAGGCTGGAGGGCAGCATCCGGCGGCCGGCGGACTACCTTGCCGGCGTGGCCCGATCCTGCCTGTCCGATCGAGCCTGAGCAATCCACCCAGCCGCTGTTTTGGATCTAGCCATTTGCATCTGGCGATGCAGAAGAGGGTCGTCGTAGGGTTCCGCCATACCCCGAACGACGTACCCGCTGGGCGGATCCGCCCAGTTCCTCAGTGGAACGGTGGCTGGTCGTGACTGCACATCCCGTGGCGGAAGATCCTGCCTCGACGACGGTGGACTGGGTGGACGACATCCTGTTCACCGGCCGCGACACCGACGTCTGCCTGCGCCTGCCCGAACCGGTGGACAAGGGCACGCTGCGCCGGCTCGTCGGCGAGGCGCAGGACCGGCTCGCCGGGGCCGGGCTGCGCGCCGGAGGCGCCGCCGCGCTGCGCCTGCCGCCCTCGCTGGCGTACGTGGCGCACCTGCTCGCCACCTGGCGTACCGGCGCCCAGGCGGTGCTGCTCGACCACCGGCTCACCGACCACGAGGTCGACCAGGCGCTGCGCCGGCTGAGCCCGCAGGTGGTGGTCGCACCGGTCCGCTCCGGCGGCGGCGCGCTGCGGATCTTCGTCGACGTCACAGCGGGGGTCACCGCGTACTCCGACCGCCCGGCGGGCAGCCCGCACGCGGTGATCCAGCTCAGCTCCGGCTCCACCGGGCCGTCCAAGGTCATCGGCCGCACCGCCGCCGGCCTGGTCGCCGAGGTGCACCGCTACACCCGCATCGACGGCGTCGCGCTGCCCGGCGAGCGGATCATCCTGCTGCCCAGCATGGTGCACGTGCTCGGCCTGGTCGGCGGCCTGCTCTACGGGCTGCACGCCGGCGTCGAGCTGTGCCCGCCGGAACGGCTCAGCGGCGACGCGATCCTCGCCGCCGTCGCCGCCCAGGACACCCCGGCCACGGTGCTCGGCGTCCCGTTCCACATCGGCCTGCTCGCCTCCACCACGCCCGCCGGGCCGCTGCCGCAGCTCAAGCGCATGACCACCGGCGGTGAGCTGGTGTCCGCCGCCGTGGCGAACGCGTTCACCGACCGCTACGGCGTGCCGCTGGGCAACATGTACGGGATGACCGAGGTCGGCGTCATCGGCACCGACCTGTACGGGCGGCACCGCCCCGCCATCGCGCCCGCCCCCGGCATCGAGGTGCGGGAGCGCGACGGCGAGCTGTGGGTGAGCTGCCCGGACAACCCGTACGTCGGACTGGCCGACCCGACCCGGTGGGCCGACGGCTGGCTGCACACCCGCGACGCCGGCGTGGTCGACCCGGACACCGGTCTGGTCACCATCAAGGGCCGGCTGGACTCGCAGGTGTCGGTGGGCGGCCTGAAGGTCGACCTGACCGAGGTGGAGGCCACTGTGGCCGGGCTGCCCGGCGTCGTCGCCGCGGTCGTGGTCTGGGACGACGGCATCACCGCGTACGTCCAGACCGACGGTTCGCTGACCGAGGACACGCTGGACAAGCTGATCGCCGAGCGGCTGGCCGGCTTCAAGCGGCCCCGCACCCTGCGGCTGCTCGACCAGATGCCCCGCACCACCACCGGGAAGCTGGTCCGGTCCGTGCCGGCGCTGCGGGACGCGGCGTCGTGACCGGCCCGCTGTACGAGCCGCGCACCCACCGGACGCCCGCCGGGCGTCCCGTACACCCCGATCCCCGCCCCGGACCGGCCGGGCGACGCGCCACCCGCGCGCCCGACCCCGCCGGTTCCCACGCACACGGTGTCCCGACCGGGCACCGTCAGCCGGTACACGGAGAAGAGGTCTGAACCCATGCGAGACGAGGTCCGCACCTTCGTCGTCGAACAGCTCGCCGACATGAACTACGACGTGGAGGAGCTCGACGACGACACCACGCTCGGCCCCTCCGGCGTCGACCTGGAGTCGCTGGCCCTGGCCGACCTGGCGGTCCGCGTCGAGGACCGCTACGGCCTCAAGTTCGCCGACGACGAGTCGGAGAAGCTGGCGCTGATGACGGTCGGCGAGTTCACCACGATGGTCGCCGACCGGGTGGCCGCGAACAGCGACAAGTCCTGATGTCCGGTCAGCCCGACCTGGGGCGAGCTGACCTGGTGAGCATGCTCGCCGAACTGACCGCCAAACCCGCCGACCAGGTGCCGGACCGGCTCGGCTCGATGGAGCTGGCCTGGCTCGTGCACATGGTCGAGCAGCGCTACGAGCGCCGGCTGGACCTGAGCGACGACGATCTCGCCGGCATCCGCACCGTCGACGACGCGCTCGCGGTGTTCCGTGGCTCTCTGACCGCTCCCGCAGATGGCTGAGCGGGAGACCGTACGGATCACCGGCACGTACGCGCTCAGCGCCCTCGGCAGGGGCGCGGACGCGCTGCTGGCCGGGGTGCTCAGCGGCACCCCGGCGTTCGCGCCGGTGCGCCGTTTCGACACCTCCGGCCGCCGGGTGACGGTGGCGGCCACAGTGCCGGACGTCGGCACGCTCGCCGGCGAGCTGGCCGACGCGATCGACACGGCCGCCCGGGCCGCCGGGCTGGACCGGGCCGGGCGGGCGGAGTCGGCGCTGTTCCTGGCCACCCACGGCGGGCCGTACTCGCTGCCCGTACCGCAGGGGTGGGAGGAGCCGACGGTGCCGGCGCTGGCCGGTCACCTGGCCGCGCGGTGCGGCCTGGGCGGGCGGACCCGGATCTACACCACCGCCTGCGTGTCGGCGAGCAGCGCGGTCGCCGACGCGGCGGCGCTGATCCGCCGGGGTGACCTGGAGCGGGTCGTGGTCGCGGCCGGATACCTGGTCGAACCGGACCAGTACGCGTTGTTCGACGCCGGCCGGGCGCTCGCCGCCGACGGCGCGGTACGCCCGTTCAGCGCCGGCCGCAAGGGCCTGCTGCTGGGCGACGGGGTGGCCGCCGTGGTGCTGGAGTCGGCGGGCGCGGCCGCCCGGCGGGGCGCCGAGACGCTGGCGGTCGTGGCCGGGTGGGGCCGGGCGGGGGACGCGTACCACCCGTGCCAGCCGCACCCGGACGGGCTCGGGCTGGCCCGGGCGGTCGAGGCGGCGCTGCGCCGCGGCGGGCTGCCACCGGACGCGATCGGCTACGTCAACGCCAACGCCACCGGCACCCCGTTCAGCGACGCCTCCGAGGCGGCGGCGCTGACCCGGGTGTTCGGCGAGGACGCCGGGCGGCTGCCGGTCAGCTCCACGAAGTCGGTGCACGGGCACGCGCTGGAGGCGTCCGGGCTGCTGGAACTGCTGGTCACCGTGCTGGCCCTGCGGCACGGCAAGCTGCCGGTCACCGCCGGCTGGCTCGGCCCCGACCCGCAGTGCCCGCTGGACGTCATCCGCGACGCCCCGCGCCCCGCGCGCACCGCGCACGCCCTGACCCTCAACGCCGCCTTCGGCGGCGCCGACACGGCTCTCCTGGTGAGCACCTCATGACCGCCCCCGCGCCCACCCCCCACCCCGGCCTCCCGCGATCCTGCACTTCCGGCCCCGGCGAAACGGGCACAACGCCCCCGCCCGGGGCACCAACCGCACGATCGCGCAACGGCGGGGTCGTGGTGCTCGCGGAGGCGCGGTGGCCCGAGGCGGGCGACGAGGGTTCGGGGCCGGCCGGGGTGGCGGGGTTCGTGCACTCGCCGTTCGCGCCGCTGGTGGTGGCGGTCGCCGAGCGGTGCCTCGCGCGGCGGTACCCCGACGGGCCGCTGCCGCCGGGCAACGGGACGGCCGTGGTGCTGGTCAGCGCCGGTGGGGACACCGCCGGGGCGGCGCACGTCCGCGCCACTGTGGACGCGGGCGGGCGGATCGGGCCGCTGTTCTTCTTCCAGTCGGTGCCGAACAGCGTGGCCGGGCACGTCGCGGCGCGCTGGGGACTGGACGGGCCGGTGGTGTGCCTGAGCCCGACCGGCGACCCGCGGGCCGACGGGGAGGCCGAGGCGGACCTGCTGCTGTACGACGGCGACGCCGCACAGGCGTTGCTGATCCTGATCGAACTGGCACCGGACGGTACGCCGGGCGAGGCGACCGCGGTGCTGCTGGGGGAGGGAACACGTCAATGAGGACGAAGGGACTGCGCGGCGCGCTCGCGGCCGACGCGGAACTGGGCGCGGGCAACGTGCTCGCCCGGGTGCTGGCCCACGGCGCCGACCCGGACGGGCCGGGGCTCACGTTCGACACCGAGATCGACGGCCACCCGGCCGAGACCCCGCTGACCCTGGGCCGGCTCGACCGGATGGTCGCCGCCCGGGCGGCCTGGCTGCACGAACGCGGGGTGAAACCGCGCGACCCGGTAGCGGTCTGGGCCGGCACGGCCGCCGACATGGTGCTGTCGTTCCTGGCGCTGACCCGCCTCGGCGCCATCCCGGCGCTGATGAACGGCAGGCTGCGCCCCGAGATCGCCGCCGAGTACATCCGCCGGCTGCGCGCCGCCGGGGTGCTCGCCGACGCCGCGCACGCCGAGGCGCTGGCCGGGCACGACCTGGGTGCGCCGATGCTCGGCGAACCCGCGCAGGCCGGCACCGGCGACCCGGACGCCGCGCCCGCGCACTACCGGCACCACCCGGACGACCCGATCGTCATCACCCACACCTCCGGCACCACAGGCGTGCCGAAGGCGGTTCTGCACTCGCACGCCAGCCTGTTCGCCGCCACCCGCCACCTGCTGTCCATGCCGCAGGCGCAGGGCACCACACGCATCCTCAACGCGCTGCCCGCCCCGCACACCGCCACCGTGCTCATGGTCAACCAGGCACTCGGCAACCGGGCGGAGATGTTCCTGCTCTCCGAGCAGGGCGGCGAACGGGTGCTGGACGCGATCCAGCGCTGGCGCCCGGACGGCGTGTTCGGCTTCTCCGTCACCTGGGCCGAGCTGGCCCGCTTCGACCTGTCCGGCTACGACCTGGACTCGGTGCGGCTGTGGTTCAACACCGGTGACTGCTCGCACGAGCCGCACGTACGGCGCCTGGTCGCTGTCGGCTCCCGCGACGTGGTGACCCGGGAGGGGGTGACCCGGGTACCCGGGTCGGTGTTCATCGACGGGCTCGGCTCCAGCGAGATGGGCCACTCGATGTTCCACATCACCCACACCGCGGACACCGACCGGTACGGCCGCTGCGTGGGCCGCCCGTACCGGTTCGCCGGGGTCGCCGTGCTCGACGCCGACGGCAACGAGCTACCGCCCGGGCAGGTCGGCTGGCTCGGCATCGACTCGCCGTCGCTGTTCCGCGGCTACTGGAACGACTCGGTCACCACGTACCGGTTCCGGCTGCGCGGCTGGTACCTCACCGGCGACCTGGTGTACGCCGACGACGACGGCCGCTACTACCACCTGGACCGCGCTGTCGACTCGGTCGAGGCCGGCGACGGCAGTCGGTTCTTCACCGCGCTGTCCGAGGAACGCATCCTCGCCGCCAGCCCCGACGTGACCGACTGCACAGTGGTGATCGTCAAGGCGGACGACGGCACCGTGACCACCGACGTGCTGCTGGAACTGGCCGCCGGCGCCGACCCGGACGCGGACCGCACCGAGCGGATCCGCACCGCGCTCGGCCCGGACGTGGCCGCCACGCTGCGCCGGATCGTCCCGGTACGCGCCGACGACATCCCGGTCACCGTGACCGGCAAGGTCCGCAAGGTGGCGCTGCGCGAGCGCTACCTGACCGAGGCGCCGTCGTGACCGCCGTCATCACCGGCATGGGCCTGTTCACCCCGGCCGGGCGTGGCGTGGCGGACACGTTCGACGCCCTGCTCACCGGCCGGTCCGGGCTGCGCCGCCCGCCCGAGGGACACCCGGCGGCGGGCAGCCTGGAGGTGGCCGGGGTGCTGCCGGACATCGACCCGCGCAGCGTCGCCTCCGGACCGGAGACGAAGGTGCTCGACCGGGTGGTGCTGCTCGCCCTGATCACCGCCGCCGAGGCACTCGCCGACGCCGGCATCGAGGTGGGGCGCGACGTCGACCCGGAGCGGATCGCGGTGATCGTCGGCGGTGTGGGCGGCATGTCCACGCTGGAGGGCCAGGTGCTGGCGCGGGCGGCCCGGGGCCGGGCGGCGGTCAGCCCGTACCTGCTCACCGGCATCCTGCCGAACATGCCCTCGGCGCGGATCGCCATCGCGCACGGCATCCGCGGCTACAGCTCGTCGGTCGGCACGGCCTGTGCCTCGGGTGCCCAGGCCGTCGCCGACGGGGTACGCCTCATCCGCGCGGGCGAGGCCGACGTGGTGGTGTGCGGGGCGAGCGAGGCGCCGCTGTTCGGCACGTTCGCCGACACGTTCGGCAACGCCCGGGCGCTGGCCCGGGGCTGGGACGAACCGACCGAGGCGAGCCGCCCGTTCGACAAGCGGCGCAACGGTTTCGTGCTGGCCGAGGGCGCGGCGCTGCTGGTGCTGGAGCGCGCCGGCCACGCCGACGGCCGGGGCGTGCGCGGCTACGCCGAGGTCGCCGGTTTCGGGGCGAACACCGACGCGTACCACCCGACCGCGCCTCGACCGGACGGTGCCGGCGCGGCGGCGTGCATGCGCCGGGCCCTGGCGGCAGGCGGGGTCGAGCCCGCAGACGTCGGGTACGTCAACGCGCACGGCACCGGCACCAAGCTCGGTGACGTCGCCGAGACGATCGCGCTGGCCGCGGTGTTCGGCACCGGCGGTGTGCCGGTCAGCTCCACCAAGGCGCTCACCGGGCACCTGCTCGGCGCGTCAGGGGTGCTGGAGGCCGCCGCCACCGCGCTGGCGCTCGACAGTGGGCTGCTGCCACCCACCTACCACCTGGACGACCCGGACCCGGAGTGCGAGGCGGACCACGTCCGCGCCGTGCCCCGGCCCACCCGGGCCGGCCACGCGCTGACGAACTCGTTCGGGTTCGGCGGCCAGAACGTCAGCCTGCTCCTGCGCCGGCTCTCCGGGCCGGCCCGCCGGGCCGCCACCCCGGCCGCGGGCTGACCGGACTCCAGTCCCGGGCGTCCGTCCGGGTCGCGATCACGGGGGGAACAGGGGAAGCCCATGACCATCAACGGGATAGATCATCTCGAACTGTACGTGGGGGACGCCCGGCAGGCGGCCTTCTACTTCGACAACGCCGTCGGTTTCCGGCTGTGCGGGCAGGGCGGTCCGGAGACCGGGCTGGACGGGCAGCGCTCGCTGCTGCTGGCCCAGGCCGGCATCCGGCTGCTGCTGACCACCGGACTGTCCGCCGAGCATCCGGCGGCCACGTACGTGCACCGGCACGGCGACGGCATCGCCGTGGTGGCGCTCGCCGTGGACGACGCCGCCGGGGCGTACGCGGAACTGGTCGATCGGGGCGCGACGGCGCTGAGCCCGCCGCGCACCTTCACCGGCGCGGACGCCGAGGTGGTGGTGGCCGAGGTCGGCGGCTTCGGCGACGTGGTGCACCGCCTCGTCGAGCGGCGCGGCGACCCGGGTGTGTTCCTGCCCGGCGCGATCGAGCCGGTGCCCGCGCCGGACGGCACGGACACGCTGCTCGCCGAGGTGGACCACCTGGCGATCTGCGTGCCGCCGGGGCAGCTCGGCGAGACCGTCGCGCACTACGAGAAGGTGTTCGGCTTCGCCGACATCTTCACCGAGCACATCGAGGTCGCCGGTCAGGCGATGAACTCCAAGGTGGTGCAGAGCCCGTCCGGGACCGTCACGTTCGTGCTGCTGGAGCCGGACACCGGCGCCCGGCCGGGGCAGATCGAGGACTTCCTGCGCTGGCACGCCGGCGCCGGGGTGCAGCACCTGGGTCTGCGTACCGACGACATCGTCACCGCCGTCGGCGCGCTCGCCCGGCGCGGGGTGCGCTTCGCCAGCACGCCCGGCGCCTACTACGACGGGCTGGAGCAGCGGGTCGGCCGGCTGGACGCGCCGGTGGACCGGCTGCGCGAGCTGAGCATCCTGGTCGACTCCGACCACGACGGGCAGTTGCTGCAGATCTTCACCGAGTCGATGCACGTGCGCCGCACGCTCTTCCTCGAACTCATCGAGCGGCGCGGAGCACGGACCTTCGGCAGCGGCAACATCAAGGCGCTCTACGAAGCGAAGGAACGCGAGCTGGCCGCGGCGGGGGCGACCCCCGGCGTCGCAGCCGGAGGGGTGACGGCATGAGTGAACGCACCGAGCGAAGCGAGGGCCGTGAGGCCATGATCGGCCGGCACGGCATGACCACCATCGATCCCGGGCTGACCGCCGAGGAGGAGGCGCTGCTTCCCTCCGACGAGGACGTCCGGCACTACGCCGAGCACGGCTGGTACCTGTCGAAGAAGCTGCTCACCGACGACGAGGTGGACGAACTCGTCGCCGCCACCGACAGCTACTACGCCGGGGACCGCGACCGCCGCCTGCCGGTACGCCCGCCGAAGCTGGCCTACTGGGAGCCCTCGAAGGGTGACGTGCAGCGGCACAACGACTACGTCCACCACGAGCACGACGGCATCGCCCGCATCCTGCGCAAGCCGCTGATCGGTGCCGTCGCCGCCCGGCTGGCCCGGGCCGCCGAGATCCGGATCTTCCAGTCCACGCTGATCTGGAAGCCGCCGATCGCCGGTGAACCGTCGAACATCGTGCCCTGGCACTTCGACAAGCACTACTGGGCGTCCTCGTCGTCGGAGAACATGCTCACCGCGTTCATCCCGTTCCACGACTGCGGCGAGGAGATGGGCACCATCACCATGGTCGACGGCTCCCACCGCTGGCGGGAGATCGGCGCCGACGACACGGTGGTCCGGCACTTCGCCGACCGGGACCGCGACCAGCTCGAGGTGATGCTCGCCGAGAACGCGGCGTACAACGGCGCGCAGATCCGCAAGATCCCCATGGTGATCCCCAAGGGACACATGAGTTTCCACCACTGCCGCACCTACCACGGCAGCGGTGCGAACGTCAGCGGGCGGCCCCGCCGGGCCATCTCGCTGCACCTGCAGGACGGCGACAACGCCTGGCGGGAGTATCCGCTCTCCGACGGCACGCTCGCCGCGTACAACCACGACGTGCTGGTCCGCCGCACCCACGAGGGCCGGCCGGACTACGCGGACCCCGATTACTGCCCGGTCATCTGGCGCGACCGCGCCCAGCAGGGAGGCTGACAATGTCACGGTACGACTGGGGTAAGACGCACCCGGGCATCGAGCGGCTGGAGCGGGCGGTGACCGAGCGCCGCGACGTGGTGGTCAAGCACCCCCTCTACGCCAACCTCGACACCCACGACGCGCTCGTCACGTTCATGGAGCACCACGTCTTCGCCGTCTGGGACTTCATGTCCCTGCTGAAGTCGCTGCAGCGGCAGCTCACCTGCGTCACGGTGCCGTGGATCCCGACCGGCCCCACCGGCAGCCGCCGCCTGATCAACGACATCGTCATGGTCGAGGAGAGCGACGAACTCGGCGACGGCTACATCAGCCACTTCGAGCTGTACGTGCAGGGCATGACGGAGGCCGGCGCCGACACCACAGCCGTCAACAAGCTGGTCGACCTGCTGCGCGACGGCACCCCGGTCACCGAGGCGCTCGGCGCCGCCGGCGTCCCCGCGGCGTCGGCGGCGTTCGCCGGCACCACCTGGCGGATCATCGAGACCACCCCGGTGCACTGCCAGGCCGCGGCCTTCGCGTTCGGCCGCGAGGACCTCATCCCGGAGATGTTCACCCAGGTCGTCGCCGTCAACGAACGCAGCAACCGGCTGAACAAGTTTGTCGACTACCTGGAGCGGCACATCGAGGTCGACGGCGAGCAGCACACCCCGATGGCCATGCAGATGCTGGCCGACCTGTGCGGCGACGACGACACCAAGTGGCAGGAGTGCGCCGACACGGTGAACGCCGCGCTGGCCGCCCGCGCCCGGCTCTGGGACAACATCCTCGCCGCCGTCAAGGAGGGCCGTCCGGCGTGACCGGCTCCGACCCGCTCCGGCTCTACCGGACGGTCCGGCTGATCCGCCGCTTCGAGGAACGCGCGATCGAGCTGGTCCGCGCCGGGGAGATCGTCGGCGGCATCCACCCGTACCTCGGCCAGGAGGGGATCGCCGCCGGTGTCTGCGCGGCGCTGGGCGCCGAGGACCTGGTCACCGGCACCCACCGCGGGCACGGGCACGTGCTCGCGAAGGGCGCCGACCCGGCCCGGATGCTGGCCGAACTGTGCGGCCGGGTCACCGGGCTCAACCGGGGCCGGGGCGGGTCGATGCACGCCGCCGACTTCGGCGTCGGCGTCCTCGGCGCCAACGCCATCGTCGGAGCCGCCGGCGCGATCCTCACCGGAGCGGTGTGGGAACGCCGGCGGCGCGGCGCCGGCATCGTCGGCGCCACCTTCTTCGGCGACGGCGCGGTGAACGAGGGCATGCTCCTGGAGGCGTTCAACCTGGCCGCGCTCTGGCGGATACCGGTGCTGTTCGTCTGCGAGAACAACGGCTACGCCACCACCATGCCGGTCGACGGCGCGGTCGCCGGCACCATCGCCGGGCGTGCCGCCGCCTTCGGCATGCCGGCGGCCGTCGTCGACGGGCAGGACCCCGAGGCGGTACGCGAGGTCACCGCCGCCGCCGTCGCGCGGATGCGCGCCGGCGGCGGCCCCGAGCTGGTCGAGGCCCGCACCTACCGCTTCGACGCCCACCACACCTTCGAACATCAGGTACGCCTCGACTACCGGCCGCCGGAGGAGGTGGCCGAGGGACGGTCCCGCGATCCGGTGGACATCGCCGGAGCACGACTCGACCCGGCGGTACGCGCCGAGGTGGACGCCGCCGTCGAGGCCGAACTGGACGCCGCCGTCGACTTCGCGCTCGCCGGGCCGCACCCCGATCCGGCGACCGCCCTGGACCACCTGTACGCCAGCGGGCTCACCGCCCGGACCGGAGGTGGCTGAATGCCCCGGCTCTCCTACCGCAGGGCGCTCACCCGGGCCCTCGCCGACGAGATGGCCCGCGACGAGTCGGTCGTGGTGCTCGGCGAGGACATCCGGGTGGCCGCCGCGAACGTCACCACCGGACTGCTGAAGAAGTTCGGCCCGGAACGGGTCCGCGACACGCCCCTGTCCGAGCAGGCGTTCACCAGCTTCGCCACCGGCGCGGCGCTGGCCGGGGCCCGCCCGGTGGTGGAGTTCCAGATCCCGTCGCTGTTGTTCCTGGTCTTCGAGCAGATCGTCAACCACGCGCACAAGTTCCCGCTGATGACCGGCGGCCAGTGCGCGGTGCCGGTCACCTACGTGGTGCCCGGCTCCGGCTCCCGCACCGGTTGGGCCGGGCAGCACTCCGACCACCCGTACGCGTTGTTCGCCCACGTCGGCGTGACCACAGTCGTACCGGCCACCCCGGCCGACGCGTACGGGCTGCTGGTCTCCGCGATCCGCTGCGACGACCCGGTGGTGGTCTTCGCCCCGGCGGGCGCCCTGGACCTGCGCGCCGACGTCACCGACCCGGCGCCGGTGCCGCTGGGCCGGGGGGTCGTCCGCCGCCCCGGCGCCGACGTGACGGTGGTGGCGGTCGGGCACCTGGTGCACGACGCGCTCGCCGTCGCCGAGGAACTCGCCGGCCAGGCGTCCGTGGAGGTCTTCGACCCCCGCACGCTCTACCCGTTCGACTGGGACGGGCTGGTCGAGTCGGTGAGCCGCACCGGGCGGCTCGTCGTCGTCGACGACGGCAACCGCTCCTGCGGCATCGCCGGGGAGATCATCGCCACGGTGGTCGAGCGGGTCCGGCTGGCCGCGTCTCCTCGGCGCGTGACCCGCCCCGACGGCGCGGTGCTGCCCTTCGCGCCCGCCCTGGACCGCGCCGTGCAACCCGGCCGCGACCAGCTCACCGCCGCCATCCAACTGACCCTCAAGGACGGATGAACGATGGACCCGAACTACACGTGGCCGCCGCTGGGCCAGGCGTGGACCGACCTGCCCGAGTCCACCCGTACCGCGATGGTGACCACCGGCGCCGAAGCGTGGGAGAAGATCTTCCACGGCCGGGCCACGTACAACAAGCAGTGGCGGCTGGCCCGCCCGCCGGTGTTCACCGCCGACGCGTTCCGCGAGCTGAACGAGGTCTGCGACCGCATCGCCCAGCTCATCCTGGAGGCCTGCCGGCGCCGTGCCCGCACCGCCGGCGAGCTGCGCCTGCTGCTCGACGTGCCGGACGGCGAGACCCGGCTGCTCGACCCGGAGGAGGAACTGCACGAGGGGCTGCTCGCCGCGTACCGGCCGGACGTGCTGTTCTCCGGCGGCGTGCCCTGCATCGTCGAGTACAACATCGACAGCAGCCTCGGCGGCGGCTTCGACGCCGACACCGTGATCCAGCGGTACGCCGAGCTGTACCGCACCCATGACCTGCTCGACGGCGCCCGGCCCGCCCCGTCCCTGCTGGACCAGCGGTTCGTGGCCATCCGGGACACTCTCGGCCTGCCCGACGGCGCCCGGGTGGCGCTGCTGATGGACTTCGACGCCGACTACCCGGGACTGGACGACCCGGAGACGTTCATCCGGATCCTGTCCCCGCTGATCGACCAGGCCCGCCCGTTCGGCATCGACCTGGTCATCGCGCCGGTCGCCACCGCCACCCTGGACGCGCAGAACCGGCTGGTCGTCGGCGGCGCCGCGGTGGACGCCCTGTTCCGGCTGTTCGTGCCCAACCGGGTCACGCCCAGCGCCGGCCTGGACGCGGTGGCCGGCGCGCTCGCCGCGGGCACGCTGCCGATGTTCGTCAGCAGCGCCGCCTGGCTGCTCAGCAACAAGCTGAACTACGCCTGGCTCTGGGACGACCTGGAGCTGCTGCCGGAGGACGACCGCACGCTGATCCGCCGGTACGTGCCGCACACCGTGGCGCTCACCGCCGACCAGCTCGACCGGGCGCTCGCCGAACAGGCCGACCTGGTCGCCAAGCCGGCCGGTGGCTCGGCCGGGCACGGCGTGCTGATCGGCCGGGAGATGACACCTGTGGCGTGGGCGGACGGGGTACGTGCGGCGATCGACGAGGGCGGCAACATCCTGCAGCGCTACCACGAGGCGGACCGGGTGGCGATGGACTTCGTGCAGATCGAGACCGGTGAGACGGTCACCGCCGACGTCCCGTACAGCCTCGCCCCGTACCTGTTCGACCGCACCGGGTCCGGCGCGCTCGCGCGGGTCGGCTACCCGGGGTGCGACGAGGTGCTCAACCTGGCGAGAGGTGTCCTCCTGACCGGCATCCTGCTGACGGACTGACCCGCTCCATCCCCGGTTCCCCTCACTCCCAGCGTTGATCAAGGAGTTTGCGTCCTCACGAGGAGGTGTCAGCGACCCGAACTCCTTGGTCGACAAAGTGGATCCGGCCCGCAGGTCGGCCCTCGGCCCTCGGCCCTCTGATTCCGCTGATCATGAAGTTGGCGGCGACAAAACGGACGCGGAGTGCGGTCAACTTCATGATCGGCAGGGCAGGGCAGGGCAGGGGACGGGTCAGGGGGCGGGTCAGGGGTGGGGGAGGTGGGTGGAGAGGACCTTCAGGGTTTCGGCGGTGGCTACCGCGTCGCTGCGGGCGCTGCCGTGGCGGCCGTCGCTGCTGTACAGCGACGGGTCGGCCACCAGCGGGTGGTCGGTCAGGTGGACGTGCAGTGTGCCCAGGCGCTCGGCCACGGCCCGGGTGTGCCGGGACAGCCGGCGCATCCGCTCGCCCAGGCCCGCGCGCAGCGCGTCCGGCACCGCCGGGCTGTGCGACACGTCGAACATGCCCACGGTGATGACGTCCGCGCCCGCCTCCCGTAGCGCGGTGATCATGGCGGTCAGCTCGGCGTCGACAGCGTCCGGGTCGTAGGCGGACCGGAACGCGTCGTTGCCGCCGCACACCACCAGGGCCAGGTCCGGCTCGAAGGCCAGCGCGCCGGCCAGCTGGGTGGCCCGGACCTCGTGCGCGCGCAGCCCGCGCCGGCCCAGGTTCAGGTAGGCCAGCTCCGGCCGGACCGCGCGCAGCTCGGCGGCGATCCGGTCGGCCCACTGGAGGTCGGGGTAACCGTCGGCCGGCTCGCACAGTCCTTCCGCGACGCTGTCACCCAGCACCACGAACCGCCGCCACGGGTGCCCGCGCAGCAGGTCGGCGGCCTCTCCCGGACGCAGGCACCACGGGTCGGTCGCCTCGGTCAACGTCGATGGCATGCCCGGCAGGCTAGCCGAGCGTCCCACGCCGGGAAAGAGGCTCAGGGCAGCAGGGCCAGCAGCTCCCCGGGCCGGGACAGGCTGAGGTCGGCCGGCTCGCCGGGGTCGTACTGGTGGCCCCACGCGGCGGCCACCGCCACCGCGCCGCTGTGCCGGGCGGCGCGTACGTCCAGTGGTGAGTCACCGACGTACGCGGCGCGGCCGGGCGGCACGCCGAGGTGCCGGCAGGCCGCCTCCACGCCGTCGGGCGCCGGTTTCGGGCGGTCGACCTGGTCTCCGCCGAGGACGACCTGGAAGTGACGGAGCAGGCCCGCCCGGTCGAGCAGGATCTCGGCGGCGCGGTGGCTCGCGCCGGTGAACACGCCCACCGGCACCCGGGTGGCGATCGCGGCGAGCGCGTCCGCGACGCCGGGGTAGACGCGTACCCGCCCGGCGAGCGCGTCCAGCTCGGCGTGGTAGCGGTCCAGGTCGTCGCCGGAGGCCGGCCGCCGCAGCAGGTGCGTCAGCAGGTCCGCCGGGGAGCCGATCGAGTAGCCGGCGATGACCTCGGCGTCGGTGTACGAGGGACCGCCGCCGGCCCGCACCGCCGCCCGGTACGCCGCGGGCACGACCGCGTGCGACTCGACGAGCGTGCCGTCCATGTCGAAGACGATCGCCTCCACCGGGCCGGTCACGCGGTCTCCGCCCGGTGCGCGGTGGCGAGCCGCTTCGGGGCGCGTGCGTACCACGCCTCGGTGACCAGCTCGGTCAGCTCGTCCACGTCGATCCGGTCGAGCCGGACCAGCACGGCGGGGTAGCCGTCGAAGTGCGGCGTGGTGAAGTAGACCGCCGGGTCGTCGGCGATCAGCGCCTCCTTGGCGCCCAGGTCGGGCACCCGCGCGCCGAGGATCGGGCCGTCCGGCGCGGTGTCGCCGAGCGACTCGAGTTCGCCGCGCCGCAGCGGCCGTTCCCAGACGAACGACTTGTCGCGGACGCGCCAGGCGGGTGCCTGGTCGTATGTGGGTCGCTCGGTGGTCTCCGGCAGCGCCAGCGCGATGCGCCGCACGTCGTCCCAGGTCGCCATGGCCCCGACCCTACCGCCGACCCCCGACACCGTGGCCCGGACCGGCGGGCTCAGACCGGGGTGGGCGTTGCGGGTTCCGCGGCGGGGCGGCGGGACGCGCGGTTCAGCAGCAGCGGCCCGACGGTCAGCACCAGGCAGACCACCGACATCACCAGCAGCGCCGGGGTCAGGTCGAGCAACGCCACCGACCACCCGCCGAGCAGCGCGCCGACGGGCAGGCCGAGGAACGCCACCGACCCGGAGATGCCCAGCACCCGGGTCTGGAGTTCGCCCGGCACCCGCTGGTAGAGGGCCGCGCCGAGCAGCGGGTTGACCGCCGCGATGCCGATGCCGGACAGGAACGTCACCACGAGCACCACGACCAGGTCGTCGCTGAGCGCCAGCGCGAGCAGCCGGGGTGCGCCGCTGAGCGTCAGCCCGAGCGCGAACGTCGTCCCGGCCGGCAGCCGGGTGCCGAACATCGTGAACAGCAGGTTGCCCAGCAGCGCGCCGGCCGAGAAGACGCCCAGCAGCAGACCGAATCCGGCCGGGTCGCCGAGCACCTGGTTGACCCAGAGCGGGATCCAGACCGCGACGCTGGCGTTGGCGAACATGTTCGACACCGAGACCACGATCAGCATGATCATCAGAGTCCGGTCGGTGCGCAGGTACGCGAAGCCGCCGCGCAGCGCCCGCAGGTAGGGCTCCCGGGGCGCCGGTTGCGCCGGTGCCGGTGGCCGGACCAGGACGCCGATCAGCAGCGCGCAGACCGCGAACGTGGCCGCGTCGATCCAGATGGCGCGGGTCAGCCCGACCCAGTCGATGAGCAGTCCGCCGAGCACCGCGCCGAACAGCGTCATGCCCCGGGCCAGGCCGTCGTAGGCGCTGGTGAGCCGGATCAGCGGCACCCCGGCCCGCTCGGCCGCCGGTTTGAACAGCACGTGCTTGACCCGGTCGCCGATGCCGCGCAGCCCGCCGGCGATCGCCACCAGCACCAGCAGCGTGCCGAAGCCGAGCCAGGGCGCCAGCGCCACCACGGCCATCGCGACCGCGCTCGCCGCGTCCACGAACACCGAGGTACGGCGTACCCCGAACCGGTCCGCCCACGGGGTCGCCAGCGCGCTGGAGAGCATGTACGGAAGCGTCTCCGCCGCCGCGACGAGTCCCATCTTGGTGGGACTACCGGTGGTCTCCAGCACCAGCCAGGGGATGGCGACCACCGAGATCCGGGTGCCGAGGTTGGACAGCAGGTCGGCGCCGACCAGGGTGTACAACTCCCGGCGCGGGTTCACGCCGGACTGCCGATCGGGTCGGCGCCGGCCGGGTGGGCCGCCGCGTACCGGGCCCGCAGGGCGCGCTTGTCCACCTTCGCGGACCGGTTCAGCGGCAGCGCGTCGACGAACTCGACGGCGCCGGGCGCCCACGTCTCGCTCAGTTCCCGGACCACGAGCGCGATCAGCTCGTCGCCGGTCACCGACGCGCCCGGCGCGGGCACCACGTACGCGTGCGGCAGTTCCCCGGCCACCGGGTCGGGTACGCCGATGACGGCGGCGGCGCGTACTTCGGGGTGGCCGGCGAGCACGTCCTCGATCGGGCGGGAGTAGATCGGCCAGCTGCGCTGCCGGGTGAGGATGCGGTCCTGTAACCGGTCGACCAGGTAGAGGTAGCCGTCGGCGTCGAGGTGCCCGATGTCGCGGGTGCGGACCCACCCGTCGACGAGCGTCTCGGCGGTCAGCTCCGGCCGGCCGTGGTAGCCGGCGAAGCTCAGCCTGGTGCGTACCCAGACCTCGCCGTCCTCGCCGGTCGGCAGCACCCGGCCGTCGGCGTCGCGGATCTCCACAGTCACGTCGCCGTACGGGCGGCCGCAGGACCGCAGCCGCTCCGGGTGCTCCGGGTCCTCGGTGAGCCCCGGCAGCGCGCAGATGACCACCGCCTCGCTGAGTCCGTACACGATGCGCAGGCACGGGCCGAAGCGGGCGATGGCCTGGCGCAGCCGGGCCGGCGCGGCGGGCCCGGCGCCCACGTTGAACATGAACATCGCGGAGAAGTCGGCGCCGGGCAGGTCGGGGTGGTCGAGCACCTCGTAGAGCATCGGCGGGGTGACGAACGTGGAGGTCAGCCGCTCGGCGTCCACGGTGGCGATGAACGCGGCCGGGTCCCACTGCTCACGCAGGAACAGCACGCCGCCGGTGAACAGGTTGAACAGTGTGGTGATCTGGCCGCTGGCCAGCCACATCGGGGAGTGCGACAGGTGCCGCAGCAGCGGGAACCCGGCGCCCCGGAAGTCGGCGGCCAGCGCGAGCACCTGCCGGTAGAAGCTCTCCCGGTGGTGCACCAGTTTCGGCGTGCCGGTGGTGCCGCTGGTCTGCAGGAACGACTCCGGCGCGGGCACCCCGGCGGGCGGTTCCGCGACCGGCCCGGCGGCCCGGGCGGTCAGGTCCGGTCCGGTGCCGCCGGGACCGAGGCAGAGCACCGGCACGCCGGACAGGCCCGCCGCGATCTCCACCGCCTGCGCGTCCCGTGGGTCGTGGACGAACGCCTCCGGCGCGGACAGTGCGACGAACTCGTCGACCTCCCGCCGCGAGGTCACCGGGGCGACCCACATGCTCCGGCAGCCGAGCAGGTGCAGGGCCAGTTGCAGCAGCGGCCCCTCGACCGTGTTGCCGAGCATCACCAGCACCGCGGCGCCGGGGCGTACCCCGTGGTGGTGCAACGCGGCGGCCAGGCCGCGCACCTGCGCGGCGACCTGGGGGTAGGTGAGGCGGCGTCCGCCGCCGACGAGCGCCTCCCGGTCGCCGAACCCGGCGAACAGCTCCAGCGCCTCGTGCACATAGTTCGGCCGGTCGGTCATCGGGCAGCCCCCATCATGGTCCGCGAGCGGCGTCCGGCCAGGTCAGGGCCGGGACAAGACGGCAGGTGCCAGGGTCGGCGACCGCACCGCCGCCAGCCCCGAGCCTAGGCAGCCGCGGTCCACGGCGGACAGAGCCGATCGTCGCTGCGTCCCGTCCCGCGGGCATTTGATCATGTCGATCAGGTTGATTGACGCTCGTCACAGCCGGAAGCTAGTTTCCGGTCCATCGCCCGGGCCGGTGCCGCCGACCGCGTCACGCCCGGGGCTGCCGACCATGGAGGATCGATGCCGACCCCGAAGAGATGGCACGTCATAGCTTCCGCCGTCACGCTGCTGATCGCCGCCACCCCGGCGGTCACGGCGAGCGCCGGCCCGACCGGGAACGACCGCGCCGGGCACGGGCGCGCCGAGTGGGCCGGAACCTGGGCCGCCGCGGTGACCCGCGGGAACACCGTGGGCCTGACCAACACCGGCCTGAACAACCAGAGCATCCGGATGACCGTGCAGACCTCGGTGGGCGGCCCGCGCCTGCGGGTGCGGCTGACCAACCTGTACGGCGAGCAGGCCGTCCAGGTCGGCCGCGCCACGATCGCCCGGCCGAACACCGCCACCCCCGACGACCTGTCCGACATCGTCGGGTCGAGCGTCCGCCAGCTGACGTTCTCCGGCGCCGGTTCGGCGACCATCAACAAGGGCGCCGAACTGCTCAGCGACCCGGTGGCCTTTCCGGTGGCCGAGCAGGAGGACCTGGTCGTCACCCTGTACTTCCCGGTGCTCACCGGGCCGGTCACGTTCCACGGCCAGTCCCGGGTCACCAACTTCATCGGCGCCACCGACCTCACCTCGGCCGCCGAGGGCACCGGCTTCACCATCCGGCCCAACTGCTGCTGGATGTTCCTGTCCGGCATCGACGTGGAACGCAAGGCCACGCCCGGCTCGGTGGTGGTGCTGGGTGACTCCATCAGCGACGGCAACGGCAGCACCGTCAACGCCGATCAGCGCTGGTCCGACCTGCTGGCCAAGCGGCTGATCGACGCCCGCCCGGAGCCGCGTACGCCGGGTGTGCTCAACCTCAGCCTGGCCGGCAACCGGCTCAACCACGAGGGCCCCGAGCCCGGCGCGGACAACTTCCCCGGCTACTACGAGCTGGGCCCGAACGCGCTGGCCCGGCTCAACGAGGACGTGTTCCCGCAGACCGGGGTGCGGACCGTCATCACCCACCTGGGCATCAACGACATCTGGATGAACGGCGACAGCCCCGAGGCGATCATCGCCGCGCTGCGCCAGCTCAACCGGCAGGTCCAGGCGCGCGGCCTGACCAGCATCGCCGGCACGCTCATGCCGTACGAGGGCAACGGTGGGCCGGGCGTGTGGACGCCGGAGAAGGACGCCACCCGCCAGGCGGTGAACACGTGGCTGCGCGGGCCCGGCCGGGCCGAGTTCGACGGCATCGTCGACTTCGACGCGGTGATGCGGGATCCGGCGCAGCCGAGCCGGCTGCTGCCGGCGTACGACTCGGGTGACCACATCCACCCGAACGACACGGGCGCCGCGGTGATGGCGAACGCCGTACCACTGAAGCTGCTCGGACTGTGACACCGGGCGGGGGCGGCGGTCGACACGACGCCGCCCCCGCCGCCGTTTTCCTGGGGAGGAACAGACAGTGGACGTCAGCGAGATCCTGACCGGCCTCTACAGCGAACAGGGCCGGCAGAACCCCTATCCCTTCTACGCGGCCCTGCACGAGCACGGGCCGATGAACGCCGTTCCGGCCCGGGCCGAGCACAGCACCGTGAGCGCGGTCGCCGGCGGGTACGACGTGGTGGACCAGATCCTGCGCGATCCCGGCTGGTACAAGGGCTTCCCGCCGGGCTGGGAGGAGCAGGAGATCCTGCGCACGTTCCTCACCTCGATGATGTTCGTCAACCCGCCGGACCACACCCGGATGCGCGCGGTGTTCGCCAAGACGTTCACCCCGCGTCGCCTCGGCGCGCTGGAACCGGTGATCGAGCGGATCGTCGCCGAACGTCTGGACCACCTGGCCGAGGCGGGCGCGGACGGGCACGAGGTGGACTTCGTGGCCGACTTCGCGTATCCGGTCCCGGCGCTGGTGATGGCCGAGTTCATCGGCCTGCCCGCGGCCGACCTGACCTGGTACCGGCAGCGGGTCGACTGGATCGACGAGTACATGGACGTCTCCGGCAAGACGCCGGAGCGGCTGGCCCGGGCCAACCAGGCCGCCGAGGAGCTGCGCGTCTACTACCGGGACCTGATCGCCCACCGCCGCCGCACGCCGGGCCACGACCTGATCAGCGGGCTGGTCGAGGTGCTCGACGCGGGTGGCGTCGACCTCACCGAGGAGGAGTTGATCAGCAATCTGATCGTGCTGTTCAACGCCAGCTTCGTCACCACCGTCTACATGTTCAGCAACGGCCTGCCGCTGCTGCTGGACCACCCGGACGTCACCGCCGCCCTGCCCGGCGACGACGAGCTGGCGCGCGGCTGCGTCGAGGAGGTGCTGCGGATGGAGAGCCCGGTGCACTTCCTGGCCCGATCCGCGCCCGCCGGCGTCGACCTCGGCGGCGTGCCGATCAGCCGCGACGACAACGTGCTGCTGCTGATCGCCGCCGCCAACCGTGACCCGGCGCGGTTCCCCGACCCGGACCGCTTCGACCCGCACCGCGCCGGCCCGCCGTCACTGGCATTCGGCGTCGGGCTGCACTTCTGTCTCGGTTCGGCGGTGTCCCGGCTGGAGGGCCGCCTGGCGCTGCCGCGCCTGTTCGCGCGCTTCCCCCGGCTCGCCGTCACCCAGCCCTACACGTACAGCGGGAGCCTGTTCCTGCGCGGAATCGACAAACTCTTCGTCACCACCGGGGAGGCCGGATGACACTCGATCCGCAGGTGGTCGCGTGGCGGGCCGCGCGCGCCGCCGCCGGCACCGTGCCGCTCTACACCCAGACCCTCGCCGAGGCCCGCGCCGCCGACCTCGCCGCGATCCGCGCCGGGTCCGGCGCGGTCGAGCCGGTCACCGAGGTACGCGACACGACGGTGCCCGGCCCGGCCGGGCCGCTGCCGGTGCGGATCCACCGGCCGGACGGCGACGGTCCGCTGCCCACGCTCGTCTACTTCTTCGGTGGCGGCTGGACGCTCGGCAGCGTCGACACGGCCGACGGGATCTGCCGGCGGCTGGTCAACCTCGCCGCCGTCCAGACCGTGACCGTCGGCTACCGGCTCGCCCCGGAGCATCCGTTCCCGGCGGCGGTGGAGGACTGCCACGCCGCGCTGCGGCACCTCGCCGCGCACGCCGCCGAGTTCCGCGTCGACGCCGACCGGCTGGCGGTGGGCGGCGACAGCGCGGGCGGGAACCTGGCCGCCGCGGTGACGCTGCTGGCCCGCGCCGACGGCGGTCCCCGGCTCGCCGCCCAGTTGCTCGTCTACCCGAACACCGACCAGCGGCCCGGGCACCGGCCGGGCGACGACGAGGATCCGATGCTGTTCAACAGGCACTCGGTCGGCTGGTACCGCGGCCACTACCTCACCAACCCCGGCGACGCCGCCCACCCGCTCGCGTCACCGCTGCTCGCCGAGGACCTGTCCGGCCTGCCCCCGGCGTTCGTGGTCACCGCCGGGCACGATCCGCTGCGCGACGAGGGCCTGCGGTACGCCGAGCGGCTGCGCGAGTCCGGCGTGCCCACCGAGACGGACGACTACCCGGGCATGGTGCACGGGTTCTTCGCCATGCCCGGCGTGTTCGACGCCGGACGGCAGGCCCAGGAGCGGGCCGCCGCCTTCCTGCGCCGCGTCCTCGGGCTCGACCCGGCGCACGCGGCGACCGGTGCCGACCATGGCTGACCCGGCGGACGGGTTCGTGCCGCCGGCCAGCCTGGCCGAGTTCGCCGCGCTCGCCCGGGCGGTCCTGCCGGCCGACGTGTGGGACTTCGTCGACGGCGGCAGCGGCACCGAGACCGCCCTGGCCGCGAACCGGGCCGCGCTGGACCGGGTGGCGGTGCTGCCCCGGATGCTGGCCGGGGTGGACGACCCGTCCACCGAGGCGGTGCTGCCGGGCGGCCGGGCCGCGTTGCCGGTGGCCGTCGCGCCGATGGCGTACCAGCGGCTCCTGCACCCCGACGGCGAGCCGGCGCTCGCGGCGGCGGCCCGGACGGCGGGCGTGCCGTACGTGGCGAGCACGCTGTCCAGCACGCCGATCGAGGAGATCGCGGCGACCGGCGCGACGGTGTGGTTCCAGCTCTACTGGCTGCGCGACCGGACGCTGGTGGCCGACCTGCTCGACCGGGCGGAGGCGGCCGGCTGCGCGGCGGTGATGGTGACTGTGGACGTGCCGGTGCTCGGGCGGCGCCTGCGCGACGCCCGCAACGGGTTCGCGCTGCCGCCGCACGTCACCGCGGCGAACCTGCCCGGCGGGCGGGACGACCTGGCGCACCAGGGCACCCCCGGCGTCTCGGCGGTGGCGGTGCACACCGGCGCGGTGTTCGCCCCGGCGCTGAGCTGGGCGGACCTGGAGTGGTTGCGGGAGCGTACCCGGGTGCCGTTGCTCGTCAAGGGCATCCTGGACCCGCGCGACGCGGTCCGCGCGGCGGACGCCGGCGTGGACGCCGTGGTGGTCTCCAACCACGGCGGCCGGCAACTCGACGCCGCCCCGGCCAGCGCGGCCGTGCTGCCCGAGGTGGTCGAGGCGGTCGACGAGCGGTGCGCGGTGCTGCTGGACAGCGGCGTCCGCGGCGGCGTCGACGTGCTGCGCGCGCTGGCGCTCGGCGCGGACGGCGTGCTGCTGGGCCGGCCGCTGCTCTGGGCGCTGGCCGCCGGTGGCCGGGCCGGCGCCGAGGCGGCGCTGGCGTTGCTCGCGGCGGAGCTGCGCGACGCCCTCATCCTCAGCGGCTGCCCCGAACCGGCCTCGGCCCGGCGGCTGCACACCCGGATCGGAGGCTGACGTGGAACCCGTCGACCTGGCCGTCTCGGCGCTGCACGGCAGCGTCGGCGACCCGGCGCTGAACTCGATGAACTTCCTCAACGAGGTGGCGCAGCACTACCCGGACGCGGTGTCGCTGGCGGCCGGGCGGCCGTACGAGGAGTTCTTCGACTCCGCGCTGCTGCACACGTACCTGGACCGCTTCCGCCGCCACCTCGCCGAGGACGTCGGGCTGGACCGGGCCGGCGTGGACCGGACGCTGTTGCAGTACGGGCGCACCAAGGGCATCGTGCACCACCTGATCGCCCGGCACCTCGCCGTGGACGAGGGGCTCACCGCCGACTCGGAGTCGGTGGTGGTGACGGTCGGCTGCCAGGAGGCGATGTTCCTGGTGCTGCGCGCGCTGCGGACCGGCCCGGCCGATGTGCTGTTCGCGGTGGCGCCCACCTACGTCGGGCTCACCGGCGCGGCCCGCCTGGTCGACCTGCCGGTGCGCCCGGTGGCCGGCGGACCCGACGGCGTCGACCTGGCCGACCTGCGCGCCGGGGTGCGCCGGGCCCGCGCGGAGGGGCTGCGGCCCCGGGGCTGCTACGTGATGCCCGACTTCGCCAACCCGTCCGGCGTGAGCATGGACACCCCGCAGCGGCGGCGGCTGCTGGAGCTGGCCGCCGAGGAGGACCTGCTGCTGATCGAGGACAACCCGTACGGCCTGTTCCCTGCCGACGGCACCGAGCGGCGGCCCACGCTCAAGGCGCTTGATACCGCCCGGAGGGTGGTCTACCTCGGCTCGTTCGCCAAGACCGTGCTGCCCGGCGCCCGGGTCGGATATGTGGTCGCCGACCAGCGGGTGGGGGAGGCGGACGGCACCGTGGTCCCGTTCGCCGACCACCTCGCGAAGATCAAGAGCATGGTCACCGTGAACACGTCGCCGATCAGCCAGGCGGTGATCGGTGGCGCGCTGCTGGCGCACGACTGCTCGCTGGTGGCCGCGAACACCAGGGAACGGGCCGCGTACGCCCGCAACCTGCGCCACCTGGCCGACGGCCTGGCCCGGCGCTTCCCGGCCGGCGGGCCGGTCTCCTGGACCGTGCCGGCGGGCGGGTTCTTCGTGGTGGTGAGCGTGCCGTTCGCTGTCGACGACGCCTTGCTGCACCGTTCGGCGCGCGAGTACGGCGTGCTGTGGACGCCGATGGCGCACTTCTACGACGCGGGCACCCCGGTCAACGCGTTGCGGCTGTCGGTGAGCGCCGTCACACCGGAGTCGATCGATCGGGGACTGGACCGGCTCGCCGCGCTGGTCACGGACACCATGAACGGCGACGTGACGCCGGAGTGTCAGGGTTCCGGCACCGTGCGTGTTTCCTGACGCCGTTCGTCTGTTGATAATGGACGAATGGTTGCCTGGGAGTACGCGTTGCTCGTTCGTCGGTATCAGGGTCAGGGTCGCAATTTCCACGTCTCGTTCGTGTGGTACGGCCCGGACGGGTCACGCACCGACGTGACCGCGTACGGCGACACCGCGATCGCGCACCTCAACCGGGTCGGCCGGGAGGGCTGGGAGCTGGTCTCCGCCGCCGAGGACGTGAACAACGTGCAGGGCAGCACCGAGGTCCACCGCTACCACCTGAAGCGCCCGCTGCGCTGACCCCGTTCACACCGGCGCCCCGGGAGACTCGTTCTCCCGGGGCGCCGCCGTCATATCAGGTCAGGTCAGGTCCACGGCGGGGTAGAGCGGGAACGGCGTGAGCAGGTCGGCGGCCTGCTTGCCGACGGACTCGGCGACGGCCGGGTCCAGCACGTACTTCGCCTTCGACGGGGCGCCGTCCGGGCCGGTGCCGGGCGTGGTCTGGCTGAGCACGGTGTGGATCAGCTCGGCGGTGGCGTCCATCTCCGTGGCGCCGAGGCCCCGGGTGGTGAGCGCCGGCGTGCCGATGCGGATGCCGGAGGTGTACCAGGCGCCGTTCGGGTCCTGCGGCACCGAGTTGCGGTTGGTGACGATGCCCGAGTCCAGCAGCGCCTGCTCGGCCTGCCGGCCGGTCAGGCCGTACCCGGACACGTCGATGAGCACCAGGTGGTTGTCGGTGCCGCCGGTGACAAGCGTCGCGCCCCGGCGCAGCAGCCCGTCGGCGAGCGCCTGCGCGTTGTCCACGATCCGCTGGGCGTAGTCGGCGAAGTCGGGCCGGCGCGCCTCGGCCAGCGCGACGGCCTTGGCGGCCATCACGTGCGGCAGCGGCCCGCCGAGCACCATCGGGCAGCCCCGGTCGACCTGGTCGGCCAGCTCCGGCCCGCAGAGGACCATGCCGCCGCGCGGGCCGCGCAGCGACTTGTGCGTGGTGGTGGTGACGATGTGGGCGTGCGGCACCGGGTCGAAGTCGCCGGTGAAGACCTTGCCTGCGACCAGCCCGGCGAAGTGGGCCATGTCGACCATGAACGTGGCGCCGACCGAGTCGGCGATCTCCCGCATGATCCGGAAGTTGACCTTCCGCGGGTACGCGGAGTAGCCGGCGACCAGGATCAGCGGCTTGAACTCGCGGGCCGCCTCGGCCACCCGGTCGTAGTCGATCAGGCCGGTGGCCGGGTCGGTGCCGTAGCTGCGCTGGTCGAACATCTTGCCGGAGATGTTCGGCCGGAAACCGTGGGTGAGGTGCCCACCGGCATCAAGCGACATGCCCAGCATCCGCTGGTTGCCCAGCTCACGGCGCAGCGCGAACCAGTCGGCCTCGGTCAGGTCGTTGACCTGGCGCGCCTGCGCCTTGCGCAGCGCGGGGGACTCGACCCGGTCGGCCAGGATCGCCCAGAACGCGACCAGGTTGGCGTCGATGCCCGAGTGCGGCTGCACGTACGCGTGGGACGCGCCGAACAGCTCCCGGGCATGCTCGGCGGCGAGCGCCTCGACGGTGTCGACGTTCTGGCAGCCGGCGTAGAACCGGCGCCCGACCGTGCCCTCGGCGTACTTGTCGCTGAACCAGTTGCCCATCGCCAGCAGCGTCGCCGGGGACGCGTAGTTCTCGCTGGCGATGAGCTTGAGCGACTCGCGCTGGTCGGCCAGTTCCGCGGCGATGGCGTCGGCCACGCGCGGCTCGACGCCGCGGACGACCTCCAGCGCGCTGCGGAAGGCGGTGGACTCGGCGTTGCGCGACATGCGACCTCCAGGTGACGTGCGGAAGGCCCAGGCGCTCGGCATGCGTCCTCATGACGAGGCCGCTCCCCGATGGTGCTCCATCTCCACGCGCCAGTCACGGCCCGTGCCGATCCTACCGGCCCGGCCGGGACCTGCGGGGCTGGGCCGCCCGTCCCGGCGACTGAACGCCGCGACGCGAGCGGGACCGCCCCGAGGCAGGGGCGGTCCCGCTCGCGTCGCGGCGTTCAGTCTCAGGCGACCACGGCATCGAGGGACTTCTTCAGCGCCTTCGGGGCGGCCGGCGTCTTCGGCGCCTTCGGGCGCAGGTCGAGCATCCGCTGGCCGATCTCCTGGAGCCGGTTACGGCCGAGCGCCTCGCGGACCTTCGGGAACCACTCCTGCTCCTCCTCCTCGATGTGGTGCAGCACGTTCTCGATCAGCACCGTCGTCTTGGCGTTGTACCGCTCGTCGCCGGCGTCCATCGTGAACAGCTCGAAGCAGAGCACGTCCGCGACGTGGTGCTCCTCGTACGACTCCAGGACGTCGTCCTCGACGTCGGGCACCAGCTTGCGGACCTCCGGGTACATCACCTCGTTCTCCAGGTAGGTGTGCACCGTGAGGGCTTCGAGGATCTGCCCGACGATCTTCCCGCGCTTGCTCGCCGGTCCCTCCTCGGCCTCCTGGAAGGCCTTGAACAGGCGGCGGATCTCCTTGTGGTCCTCCTTGAGCAGGACGATCGCATCGGTGGACACCGGTTACCTCCTAGGTCGGCTGACGGTGCCCCCCTACCCGGCGCCCCACCAGGACAAACAGACCGGGCCCGGCGTGCTCGCCGGGCCCGGTCCACGCGCATACCGGTTACTTCACCGCGTTGTACGCGTCCACGACGCCGGCGCCGTAGAACCCGTTGCGGTTCCCGCCGGAGCAGGTCGCGTCGTACGCGTTCGGACCCGCCGGGATCAGCGGCACCGGGTTGTAGACGCCCGACGGGCAGGACTTCGCCACCGCCGTGCGCTCCAGGAACGAGGCCAGCTGGCCCGGGGTCATGCCCGGGTGCGCGGACAGCGCCAGCGCCGCGACGCCGGTGGCGTGCGGGCCGGACATCGAGGTGCCCTGCTTGTAGCCCCACCCGTTGGTGCGGGTGGCGGTGTTGAAGGTGGTGGACAGGATGCCGTCGGCGGACGTCGAGCGGGCGCCCTGCGTCCGGAACCGGGTGTCGCCACCCGGCGCGGTCACGTCGATCACGCCCTGGCCGTACGAGGAGTAGTAGCTCTTCTCCCCGGTCGGGCCGACGGCGGCGACGGTCACCACGCCCGGCGCCTCGGCCGGCAGGTCGAGGCAGGCGTTGGTGAGGTTCTCGCGCTCCTCCGGCGTCCCGTTGTTCGGGCTGCCGGTGTCGGTGATCTTGTGGGCCAGGTCGTAGTTCGAGTTACCTGCCGACGCGACGTGCAGCACGCCCTGGGACTGCGAGTAGCGCAGGGCCCGCTGTACGGCCTTCCACACCGGGCGCTGACGCGCGTCGTTGCGGCAGTTCAGCTCCCACGGGTCGATGTAGTAGCTGTTGTTGGTGAGCTGGAAGCCGTGCTCGGCGGCCCACATGAACCCGCAGACCGCGGCCTCCGGGAAGATGTAGCCCTCGTCGTTGACGACCTTGACCGCGGCGACCTTCACGCCCGGTGCGACACCGGTGACACCGACGCCGTTCACGGCGGCGGCGATGGTGCCGGCCACGTGGGTGCCGTGGTCGCTGGTGGTGGGGTTCCACGCGGTCTCGGCGGTGTTCGGGACGCCGCCCACACAGGAGGCGCTCTTGTCCTTGGCGATCTGCGTCGCCAGGTCCGGGTGGCTGCTGGAGATGCCGCTGTCCAGCACACCCACCACGACCGACGGGCTGCCGCCGGTCACGGCGTGCGCCTGCGGGACACGGATCTGGGGCATGTCCCACTGCAGGTTGTAGAGCGGCTCGGCGGTCGGGTCGCCGGTGGCCGCGGCGACGGCGGCGGCCGGCACCTCGACCGTCTCGCCCTCGTCCAGGGCGGTGCCCAGGCCGGCGGTGGAGGCGACCGACTCGACGCCGGCGCCCGCCACCCGGGTGGCGAAGTCCGGGGCGGACGAGCGCACGACCAGCACACCGATCTTGTCGTACGCGGCCACCACGGTGCCGTCGGCGGCCGCCACGCGGGCGGCGGCCTTGGCGGTGCCGTTGCCCTGCGGGGCGAGCACGAGGTACGAGGTTTCCGGTCCGACGGCCGCGGCCGGTGCCGTGCCGCCGACGAGGGCGAGCCCGGCGCCGAGCGTCACTGCCGACGCCGCGGCGAGTGTCTTGCGACGGAGGTTGTTCACACAGACTCCCAGGGGTTCGTGCGGGTGGACCGCACCCCTGGGCGGGCTGCGGTCCGGGCGGAGGCTCGGCGCAGTACCGGCCTCGCCCGGACCAGCGCCACCGCCTCCCGGGGTGTTACACGTCGGGGGAGTCCGGTGACGTGGATCGTCAGACGGTGGCGATCGTGTAGGGGATCTCGTCGAGCAGTTCCCGGGCGAGGAAGCCGATCCGCCCGTACCGGGGGACCAGCCGCTGCCCGCTCACCGCGTGCGCGAACGCCGCCCAGCAGGCCGCCTGCGCCGGGTCGGCGCCCCGGGAGAGCAGGCCCGCGAGCAGCCCGGCCCGTACGTCGCCGCTGCCCGAGGTGCCCAGTCCGGCGTCCCCGCTCTCCTCGCGCCAGGCCCGGCCGTCCGGCGTCGCGATGTGCCCGTACAGCGAGACGACCGCGTCGTACCGGCCGGCCAGTTCTATCGCCTCGGCGTCCAGGTCGTCGCCCGGGTCGCGGCCCAGCAGGTGCCGCGCCTCGGTCAGGTTGGGGGTGAGCACCGCCTTGCGGCCGGCCCCGGCCAGCAGGTCCGGCGCGTGGCTGAGCGCGCCGAGCGCGTACGCGTCGAGCACCAACGCGGTCTGGCGGCCGGCCGCGTCCAGGACCAGGCGCAGCAGCTCCCCGGTGGCCTCGATGTCCGTCAGGCCGGGTCCGACCGCCACCACGTCGGCCTCGGTGACCAGGCCGCGGAGCAGGTCGCCCGGGTCGCCGCGGACCGCGCCGTCGCCGGTTTCCGGCAGGCCGATCACGAGCGCCTCGGGCACCTGGATGCTCAGCGACGCCGCAGTCGACTCGGCCGCGGCTAGCTGGAGCACACCGGCGCCGGCCCGCAGCGCGGCCACCCCGGCCAGCAGCACCGCGCCGGGGGTGAACCGGGAGCCGCCGACCACCAGCACGGTGCCGCGCGCCTCCTTGCCGCCGGTGGGCACCGGCAGCGCCCAGTCCCGCAGCAGCGCGGGGGTGATCACGTCAGACCGGCTCGGCATTGACCTCGTCCTCCCTGGTGGGCTTCGCCCCCTGCCGGTGCAGGTGGGCGACGTCGTTGAACACCTCCGGCACGAGCCGGCCGGCGTCGTCGGCGTGCCAGGCGGTGACCGAGCAGTTGGCGATCACGTGCTCACGGGTCAGCGCCATCAGCTCCGCCTCGGTGAGCCCCTCCACCAGGTAGCGCAGCAGGAAGACCAGCGCGTCGTGGCCGAACAGCAGCACCCGGCCCCCCTCGTGGTCGCGGCGCAGGTCGCCGAGCAGCGCCCGCAGCCGCAGCGCCACGTCGGTCCAGGACTCGCCGCCGGGCGGGCGGTAGTAGAACTTGCCGAGCCGGGTACGCCGCTGCGCCTCCTCCGGGTGGCGCCGGGTCACGCCGTGGGCGGTGAGCCCGTCGAGGACGCCCAGCTCCCGGTCGCGCAGCCGCTCGTCGACGCTCGCCGGGATCCCGGTGCCGTCGAGCGCCAGCTCGGCCGTGCGAACCGCACGCAGGTACGGCGACACCACCGCCACGTCCGGCCGCCTCGACTCCGGCAGCCCGGCCAGCCAGCGGGCGGTCGCCCGTGCCTGTTCCTCGCCGGTCGGCGACAGCGGCACGTCGGCGTCCCGGTGGGTGAGGTCGATCAGCTCGGCGCCGGACGTCTCGGCCGCCGTGGCCGCCACGTTCGCGGTGCTCTCGCCGTGCCGGACGATCCAGAGCGATCCCAACTCCGCCATGCGGCTCCCGGTACCCGGGCTCGACCGGGGATAACCGTGCCGGACCGGCCCGACGCGGGACTGCGCCGCGGTGCATCGACCCGGCACAATGTCCCACGACGCGGGACGGACGGCCCGGGTCCGAGGGAGGCGCACATGGCGACGGTGGTGCGGGGCCTGCGGGAGGCGCTGGTGCTCTTCCTGATCGCCGCCGTGGTGATCGCGGCGGCGGTCGGCATCTGGGTGGCGGTCGGCGGCGGCGACTTCACGCACCGGCTGGGCGTGGCGTTCATGATCGTCGGCGCCGTGATCGGCATGACCGGCGACCTCACGCTGAGCCGCATCGGCATGCTGCCGGCCCGTTCGACCTTCGGTCTCGCGCCCGAGCGGGAGGACGGCGGCGGCGGGCGGGTGCTCACCGGCGTCGGCATCTTCCTGTTCGTCTCGGTGCCGCTGATCGTCGTCGGTGCGCTGCTGATCACCTGACGGCCGTCGCCGGACCGGTCAGCCCTCCGGCGAGCCGGGACTCACGAGGCCCGTCTCGTAGGCGACCACCACCGCCTGAACCCGGTCGCGCAGGCGGAGTTTGGCGAGGATGCGGGCGACGTGGGTCTTCACCGTCGCCTCGGACAGGTGCAGCGCCTCCGCGAGTTCGGCGTTGCTCAGGCCGCCGGCCAGCAGGCGCAGGACCTCCGTCTCGCGCCGGGTCAGCGTGGCCAGGTCGCGGTGCACGGCCGCCGTCTCCGGGTCGCGGCGGGCGAAGCGCCGCACCAGCCGGCGGGTGATGGCCGGTGCGAGCAGCGCGTCACCGTCCTGCACCATGCGTACGGCCGCCACCAGATGTTCCGGCGTCACGTCCTTGAGCAGGAAGCCGCTCGCCCCGGCGGCGAGCGCGGCGTAGACGTACTGGTCCAGGTCGAACGTGGTGAGGATGACGATCCGGGGCGCCGCGACGGCACTGCGGAGCGAGTAGCGCGCCCGGCGGCGTCGCGGGTGTCGGTGGGGCCGGTTATGGTCCCCGCACACTGCGGGCGATCAAGGAGACGGTGTGCGCAGATTCGAGTTCGTGGGCGGCGGTTCGGCCAAGTTCTGGGAGGTCGGGCAGAGCGACGCGACGGTGACGGTCCGCTATGGATCGATCGGCGCGCAGGGCCGCACCCAGGTCAAGGAACTGGGTTCGCCGGCCGAGGCCGCCGCGCACGCCGACCGGCTGATCGCGGAGAAACTGCGCAAGGGGTACGCCGAGGCGACGGTCGCGCCGTCCGCCGGGCACACCGGAACGCCCGCCGTCGAGCCGGCTGCGTCGAGCCGCGGCCCGGAAACGGCCGGTTCCGATCCGGCCGCCGCCGGTTCGGCCGGTAGCGTCCTGGCCGGGGCGCCGTCGGCCACATCGCAAGCCGGCGAGCTGCCGGACGAGGACGCGTTCGAGGTTCCGACCGCCTGGCGGCGGATGCTGGTCCCGCGCCGGGGCGGCACACCCGGCCCGGGCCTGCCGAGCGCCGCGAAGGGCCGTGCCGCCGGCCGCAAGGTGCTGGACTCGGTGGCCGCACCGGTCGCCGCCACCGCACGGGCCACCGACGATCCGGAGCTGGGCCCGGCGCTGCGCGGCTACCTCGACGGCCAGCCCGGTCCGCTGGGCGGTGCCGCGCTGGTGGCGGCAGTGGCCGTGGCGCTCGGCTATCACGCACGCGACCAGCAGGGGGTGGCCCTCGCCGACCTGCTGGCCGCCGATCTCGGCCCGGCCGGCGCGGCGGTCGCCGCGACCGAGCAGATCACCGTGGCGGCCACCGGGTCGGCGTCTCCGCTTTCGCTGGGCCGCGCCGAGGTGAACAAGGCGCACAACTACGGCCACTGGCGCCTGCGCCAGGGGGTGCTACGCCGGGTCCGCGCGCATCTCGCGGCGGCCCGCGAGGCCGACTACGCAGCGGCCCGCGCCGCCCTGGTCCCGTACCGGTCCGGGCCGCTGGCGGCGCGGGTGGTCACCTCGTTCCTGCTGCCGACCGAGCGGGAGTGGGTGGCCCAGGACGTCGCCGACGTGGCGCGCGAGGGGGGTCCGCTGCTCGCGGAACTGCTGCTCGGTGCGGTCGACGACGTGGACGCGATCCACAACCTCGCCGGGCACCTGCAGGTCTACCGGCTGATGTACGACCAGGCGCCGATCGTCACCGTCACGGCGGCGGTCGGGCCGCCGATCGCGCCGGTGCTGGCCGGGTGGTTCGACGACGAACACGTCGGCGCGGACGCGCGGCAGCGGCTCGTGTCGCTGCTGGCCGCCCTGCCCGGTGACGAGTCGATGGCGGCGCTGCTCGACCGGCTGGACCGTAAGTACGTCCCGCCCGCGATGACGGAGATGCTGCGCCGCTTCCCGGTGCGCGGCGTGCGCCTGCTGTCCGCCGCCGCCGAGGGGCGCAGCCCGGCCGCGCGGGAGGCCGCCACCCTGCTGCGTGCCCACGTGCTGGCCAATCCGGCCGCCGTCGAGGCGGCGCTGCCGGCGCTGGATCCGGCGGCGCGGGAACGGGTCGAGCGGATCCGCGACGACGCGTCCGCGCTGCCGGTCGCCGGGCCGGACCGGCTGCCGCCGGTGCTGGTGTCCCCGCCGTGGTCGGTCCGGCGCCCACGGTCCACCCCGCCGGTGGTGGACGGGCTGGCCCCTCCCGCCGGGTCCGCCACGGCCTGGCTGCCGGGCGAGCGGGAGCGGTGGGCCGCGGTCGTGCCCCGCTGGTCCGGCTGGTGGCGGGGCGACGACCTGACCGTGCTTGCCGCCGAGGTCGCCGCCGGGCGAGCCGGATCGTCAGCGGCGATCCACTTCTTCGTCCGGGCCACCGAGGAGCTGGCCCGGCCGCTGTTGCCGGCCTGGCGTCCCGACGAGTCCTGGGGCGCCGACGGGTGGATGACCCGCCTCGCCGGCCGGTACGAGCTGGACGCGCTGCCCGCCGCCCTGCACCTGGCCCGCACCGCGCCGAAGAGCGTCGGCGAGGTGCTGCTGCCGTACGCCGACGGTGAGGTCGCCGACCTGATGGCCGACTGGCTCGACCGGCTCAAGACGGTCCGCCCGGTCGCCCGGTCCTGGCTGCGGCGGCACCCGGAGTACGCCGCGCGGGCGCTGCTGCCTGCGGCCCTGGGCACGCCCGGCCCGCGCCGCCGGGCCGCCGAGCGGGCGCTGCGCCTGGTCGCCGCGGAGCACCGGGAGGTGCTCCTCGACGTGGCCCGGGAGCACGGCGAGGAGGCACTCGCCGCCGCCACGGCGATGCTCGACGCCGACCCGCTGGCCCAGCTCCCGGCCCGGATGCCGAGCCTGCCGGCGTGGCTGGACCCGGCGGTGCTGCCGCAGGTGCTGCTGCGGGACCGTTCGGCGGCGCTGCCCGCCGACGCGGTACGCCACCTCTGCACGATGCTCGCCATCTCCGCGCCCGGCGAGCCGTACCCGGGGGTGGAGGTCGTCCGCGCGGCGTGCGACACGGACTCCCTGACGGAGTTCGTCTGGGCGTTGTTCGAGAGCTGGCAGAGCGCCGGCGCGCCGTCGAAGGACGGCTGGGCGTTCACCGCGCTGGGGCTGCTCGGCGACGACTCGACCGCGCGGCGGCTCGCGCCGCTGGTGCGGGCCTGGCCGGGCGAGAGCCAGCACACCCGGGCGGTGACCGGCCTGGAGGTGCTGGCGCAGATCGGCACCGATGTGGCGCTGATGCACCTCTACGGCATCTCGCAGAAGGTGAAGTTCCGGGGCCTGCGGGAACAGGCGGCGCGCAAGGTCACCGAGGTCGCCGACGGGCTGGGCCTGACGCCCGAGCAGCTCGGCGACCGTCTGGTGCCCGACCTCGGGCTGGACGCCGACGGCAGCCTGGTCCTCGACTACGGGCCACGCCGGTTCACCGTCGGCTTCGACGAGCAGCTCAAGCCGTACGTGGTGGACGGCGCCGGCGCCCGCCGCAAGGACCTGCCCAAGCCCGGCGCGCGGGACGACGCCACGCTGGCGCCCGCCGCGCACAAGCGCTTCGCCGGCCTGAAGAAGGACGTACGCACGCTCGCCGCCGACCAGATCCGCCGCTTCGAGTCGGCGATGGTGATCGGGCGGCGCTGGCCGGCTGCCGACTTCCGCCGCTACTTCCTGTCCCACCCGCTGCTCTGGCACGTCGTCCGCCGGCTGGTCTGGGCCACTGTGGACGACGCCGGTCAGGTGGTCAGCGCGTTCCGGGTCGCCGAGGACCGCACGCTCGCCGACGTCGACGACGAGGCGTACACGCTGCCGGACGACGCGACGGTGGCCATCGCGCATCCGCTGAGCCTCGGTGCGGCGGTGCCGGCCTGGGCGGAGGTCTTCGCCGACTACGAGATCCTCCAGCCGTTCCCGCAGCTCGGCCGGGAGGTGTTCCGGCTGGACGCGGCCGAGCGCGCGGAGACGCTGCTGCGGCGGCACGCGGGTGTCACGGTCCCGGCCGGGCGGCTGCTCAGCCTGGAACGGCGGGGCTGGCGGCGCGGCGACCCGCAGGACGCGGGCATCCAGAGCTGGCTGGAGCGCGAGGTTCCCGGCGGCCGGGCCGTGGTGATCGACCTCGACCCCGGCATCGCGGTCGGGATCGTCGACATGTTCCCGGACCAGAAGATCGAGGCGATCTGGGTCAACGACGTGCCGTACGGCGGCTGGTTCCAGCGCGACGGCAAGGTCCGCCTCGGCGACCTGGACGACGTCACCCTCTCCGAGGTGCTGCGCGACCTGGCGGAGGTGACCCGGTGACCGCGCTCGACCCGTCCGCCGAGCGAGCGCAGCGGCCTCCGGCCGAGGTGCGGTACGCCGACGAGCTGGCCGCGCTGGCCGCGAACGACAGCGACCCGCGCCCGCCGGGCTGGCGGTTGAGCCTGCGCGCCGCGCGCCGGTTCATCCTCGGCGACCCGGCCGCCGGGGTCCGGCGCAAGTTCGTCGGCGACCCGTCGCTGATCGACCGGGCGCTGGTGGCGCTGGCGACCAGCCGCGGCCTGATGCTGGTCGGCGAACCCGGCACCGCCAAGTCGCTGCTGTCGGAGCTGCTCGCCGCCGCGGTCAGCGGCGACTCCACGCTGACCATCCAGGGTGGCGCGGCCACCACCGAGGACCAGATCCGCTACTCGTGGAACTACGCGCTGCTGGTTGCCGACGGCCCGTCGCCGCGCGCCCTGGTGGCGGCGCCGCTGCTGCGCGGCATGGCCGAGGGGCGGGTGGTCCGCTTCGAGGAGATCACCCGCTGCCCGCTGGAGGTTCAGGACTGCCTGCTCTCCCCGCTGTCGGACCGCGTGCTCGCCGTTCCGGAGCTGCCGGGCGCCGACGCCATGGTGTTCGCCCGTGAGGGCTTCAACGTGATCGCCACCGCGAACACCAGGGACCGGGGCGTCAACGAGATGAGCGCCGCGCTCAAGCGGCGGTTCAACTTCGAGACCGTCTTCCCGATCCCCGACCTCGGCACCGAGCTGGAACTGGTGGAGGCCGAGGCGGGCGAGTTGCTGCGCCGCTCCGGCGTGACCGCGCCGCCCCGGCGCGACCTGCTGGAGGTGCTGGTCACCACGTTCCGGGAGCTGCGGACCGGGATCACCGAACGCGGCGACGCGATGGAGCGGCTGTCGGCGGTGATGAGCACCGCCGAGGCGGTGTCGGTGGCGCACGCGGTCGGGCTGCGCGGCTGGTTCCTGCGCGGGGAACCCGGCGACGCCGCCGACCTGGTCGCCTGCCTGGCCGGCACCGCCGCGAAGGACGACGCGGAGGACCTGGCCCGGCTGCGGCGCTACCTGGAGCAGCAGGTGTCCCGCCGTTCCGGCGCGCAGTGGCGGGCGGTGCACGACGCCCGCCACCTGCTGCCCGGGTGAGCACCGTCGAGGCGCCCGGCGGCGTCACGTTCCTCGGCGTCCGGCACCACAGCCCGGCCTGCGCCCGGCTGGTCGCGGCCACGGTGGCGCGGCTGCGCCCGGCGTACGTGCTGGTGGAGGGGCCTGCTGACCTGAACGGGCGGATGGACGAGCTGCTGCTAGACCACGAGCTGCCGATCGCCGTGTTCACCGCGCACCGCGACGGCACCCGGCGGCACGCCTCGTGGAGCCCGTTCTGCGCGTACTCGCCGGAGTGGGTGGCGCTGACCGCCGGTCGAGAGGTGGGCGCGCAGCTGCGCTTCATCGACCTGCCCGCGTGGCATCCGGCGCTGTCCGACCGCGCCAACCGGTACGCCGACGCCGACCAGCGGTACGCCGAGGCTGTGCGCCGGCTGTGCGCCACACTCGCCGTGGACAACGTGGACGCGCTGTGGGACCACCTGTTCGAGATCGGTCCGGACGACGGGCTCGCCGAGCGCCTGGACACATACTTCGACGTGCTGCGCGGCGAGTCGGCGGCCGGGGCTGACGACACCGCCCGGGAGGCGTACATGGCCCGCTGGGTACGCGCCGCCCGGCGCCGGGCCGCCGGCCGGCCGGTGCTGGTGGTGACCGGCGGCTTCCACCGTCCCGCCCTGGTCCGGCTGACCGCCGGCGACGACGCAGCGGACGACGACTGGCCGGAGGTTCCCGCTCCCGCACCGGACGCGGTGGCGGGCAGCTACCTCGTGCCGTACTCGTTCCGGCGCCTGGACGCGTTCGTCGGCTACCAGTCCGGGATGCCGTCACCGGCGTACTACCAGCGGGTGTGGGAGGACGGCCCGCGCCGGGCCGCGGAGGCGCTCACCGAGGCGGTGGCGGCCCGGCTGCGCACCCGGCGGCAGCAGGTCTCCACCGCCGACCTGATCGCCGCCCGGAGCATGGCCGGCGGCCTGGCCCGGCTGCGCGGCCACGCCCACCCGGGCCGGGTCGACGTGCTCGACGCCCTGGTGTCCGCGCTGGTCACCGATGCGCTCGACCAGCCGCTGCCGTGGGCGACCCGGGGCACCCTGGCACCCGGCGCCCACCCGGTGGTGGTGGAGATGGTGGCCGCGCTCAGCGGCGACCGGGTCGGCCGCCTGCACCCGGACACGCCGCTGCCGCCGCTCGTCCACGACGTCGACGCCGAGCTGGCACGGCACCGGATCGATCCGCACGAGGCGGCCGAACTGGACCTGACAGCCGCCGACGACCTGGCCCGCAGCCGCCTGCTGCACCGGCTGCGGCTGCTCGACGTACCGGGTCACGTCCGCGAACGCGGCCCCCGGGTGGGCGCGGACGCGCTGCTCACCGAACGCTGGTCGCCGGCGCCGTCGGCGGACCGGCTCGCCCGGGTGATCGAGGCGGGCGGGTACGGGCCGACCGTCCTGGACGCCGTCACCGCCCGGATCGAGGAGCGGGTGACGCTGCTCGGCGCGGACGTCGACGCGCTCGCCACGACGCTGTTCGACACCGCGCTGGCCGGGCTGCCCGAGCACTCCAACCGGACGCTCACCGCGATCGCCCGTGCCACCGGCTCGGTCACCGACCTGCGGGCGCTGGGCCGGGCGCTCGCAGTGGCGCTGGCCCTGTGGCGGCACGACCGGCTGCTCGGCAGCGCCGGGACCGCCCCGCTCGGCGCGCTGATCACCGCCGCCGTACGCCGGGCGCTCTGGCTCGTCGAGGGTGTGCGCGCCACGGCCGCACCGGCCGACCCGGGCCGGCTCGCCGCGCTCGTCGCGGTCCGGGACGCGGTCCGTCACGCTGGCCCGGCGCTGGGGCTCGACCGGCACGGCGCGCTGGCCGTGGCCGGGCGGGTGGCGGCCGACCCGGCGGCCCCGCCGGACCTGCGCGGCGCGGCGCTGGGCCTGGCCTGGTCGCTGGGGGACGTGCCGGACGCGGCCCGCGCGGTCCGGGCCGTGGCCGCGCCGGACACGCTCGGCGACTGGCTGTCCGGGCTGTTCGCGCTGGCCCGGGAGGAGGTGGTCAGCGGCGACGCGGCGCTGCTCACAGTGGTGGACGAACTGCTTGCCGCGATGGGCGCGCACGACTTCCTGGTGGCGCTGCCCGCGCTGCGGCAGGCGTTCGGCTGGTTCCCGCCCCGGGAGCGGGCGGAGGTGGCCCGGCACGTGCAGGCGCTGCACGGCGGCGGCGCGCCGCCCGGTGACCTGCTGCGGCTGGACGCCGACCCGCTGCTGGTGGCCGCCGCCCGCGCGGTGGAGGAACGGGTCGACGCGGTGCTGACCCGGGAGGGGCTGTGGGAGGGGGACCGGACGTGACCGACCCGATGCGGGAACGCTGGCGGCTGGTGCTCGGCGACGCCGCGCAGGACAGCCTGGGCGGCCTGTCAGCCGAGGCGGCCGGCCGGGACGCCGCGCTGGACTGGCTCTACGGCCGGGACGCCGAACTCGGCCGCCGCGACGTGCGGCGTGGGGGGTCCGGCCCGTCCGCGCTGACCACTGTGGACTGGCTGGACGGGATCACGCGGCTGTTCCCGAAGGAGACGGTGCAGCGGCTGGAACGCGACGCGGTCGAGCGGTACGGCATCCACGAGGTCGTCACCGACCCGGCGGTGCTGGCCCGGGTCGAGCCGAACCCGGCGCTGCTGCGCGCGGTGCTGCGCACCAAGCACCTGATGGATCCGCAGGTGCTGCGGCTGGCCCGCAAGCTGGTCGAGGCGGTGGTGCGGCAACTGGTCGAGCGGCTGGCCGCCGACATCAGGCAGTCGTTCTCCGGGCCCCGCGCGCGACGCCCCAGCCGGTTCCGGCAGGCCCGCAACTTCGACGTACGCCGCACCATCCGGGCGAACCTGGCGCACTGGCGGCCGGACGAGCGCCGCCTGCACGTCCGGCAGCCGCACTTCTTCTCCCGTACCCGCCGGCACCTGGACCGCTGGCAGGTGATCCTGCTGGTGGACCAGTCCGGCTCGATGCTCGGCTCGGTGATCCACGCCGCGGTGACCGCCGCCTGCCTGTGGGGGCTACCCGGCGTACGGACCCACCTGGTCGCGTTCGACACCGACGTGGTCGACCTGACCTCCGACGTGGACGACCCGGTGGAGCTGCTGATGAAGGTGCAGCTCGGAGGCGGTACCGACATCGCCCGCGCGGTCGCGTACGGCGCGCAACTCGTGGAGAACCCACGCCGGGCCATCGTCGCGCTGGTGTCGGACTTCTACGAGGGCGGCGACGCCGGACGCCTGGTCCGGTCGGTGAAGCAGCTCGTGGAGCAGGGCACGCACGTGCTCGCCCTCGCGGCGCTGGACGAGGAGGCCGACCCGGCGTACGACCGGGCCACCGCCCAGCGGCTGGCCGACGTGGGCGCGGCAGTAGGCGCGATGACGCCGGGCGAGCTGGCCGCGTTCGTGGCCGAGCACGTGGGCCGGTAGGGGGACCGGATGACCCGTGACGACCTGATCGCGCTCACCCCGGACGTGCTGGCCGCACTGAGCAACAGGGGCCTGGTGAAGCGCGCCACGAAGGAGGTCGACGCCGGCGAGCTGCCCGCGCTCACCGAGGACGCCGGCGGCGCGGTGCGTGCCGCGTACCCGGACGGGGTGACTGTGACGCTGCCCGTGGGCGGCGGCCTCGCGGCCGGGATCTGCTCCTGCCCGGCGCCCGGCGTGTGCCGGCACCTGCTCGCCGTCGTGCTGACGTACCAGCGCACGTACGCCGACGCCCCGGACCGCGAGGCCGCCCCGGACCGCGAGGCCCCGCGGGACGGGGAGGCCGCGCGGGCCCGGGAGGACACCGCAGCCGGGAGCGAGGCGTGGCGGTGGTCGCCGGGCGACGTCACCGACGAGGAACTGGCTGCCGCGATCGGCACCCCGGCGCTCACGGCCGCGCGACGGCGGCTGCGGCGCGGCTACGCCGCCGTGGTCCACCGGCCGGACGCCGCCGACCCGGTCCCGCGTGTGGAGCTGCCCACCGGCACGGTCCGCTTCCTGGTGCCCCGCCGGATCGGGTACGCGCGCGGCGACGCGGCCGGCGACGGCGGCGAGGCGATCGCGCTCGCCGTGTGGGCGTGCCGGGCGGCCGACCGGGAACACCCGGACCGTCCCGAGGCGCAGGTACACGTCGGCGGAACCGCCACCGTGACGGAGCATCCGGCGCTGGACGCGGCGGTGGGGCTCGCCGCCGACGTGCTGCTGACCGGGGCCGCGCACCTGGGTTCCGGCGTGGACGCCCGGCTCGCCGCCGTCCGCCGTGACCTCGACGCGGCCGGTCTGCGCTGGCCGCTGCTCGCCGTGGAGGACGTGGCCGGGCAACTGGAGGCGTACGCCGCGCGCGGCGCCCGGTACCGGCCGGAGACCCTCGCCGACCTGCTCGCCGAGTTGCCCGCCCGGCGGCGCGCGGTCGTCAACGCCGGCGCCACCCCGGCGGAGCGGGTACTCGGCACCCACGAGCCGGCGGAGACGCCGCTGCGGCGGGTACGCCTGACCGGCCTCGGTGCCCGGGTCCGCGAAAGTGGCGGCGAGGTGGGCGTGGACGTGGTGCTCGCCCATCCGGCGGCCGTCTCGGTGCTGGTGCTGCGCCGCGCCTACCCGGTCACCGACGACGGCCCGCCCACCGGCCACGAACTGGCCGGGCGGCGCGTCACCGGCACCACGCTCGGCGCGCTCGCCACCGGCAACGTGGTCTCCGAGTCGGCGGTGCGCAGCGCCGCGCACCGGCTCCGGATCGCCGCCGGCCGGCTGGCCCGCACCACTGTCACCCCCGGGGCGGGGGAGTGGTCCGGCCTCCCGCCCGGCCTGCTCACCCGCGACCCGGACGCGCTCGCCGCCGAGCTGGCCGGGCGGCCACCCCGGCTGCTGCGTCCCCGCACCGCCGCCGAGTCGGTGCGGGTGCTCGCGCTCGGCGAGGTGCGCGCCATCGGGTACGTGGCCGGCGAGCAGCGTTTGCACGCCACTGTGGCCGGGGCCGACGGCGGCACGGCGACGATCACCGCCGCCCACCACGCCGCCGCCCCTGGTGCACTCGACGCGCTCGCGGCCGCGCTGGACGGCACGCACGGGCCGCCGCGCTACGTCAGCGGGACGGTGCGCCGGGGCGCCGACGGGCTCGTCGTCGAGCCGCTGGCGGTGGTCGCCGACGCTGTGGTCGTACCCGATCTGGCACCCGGGGTGGGCGACGGCCGGCTGGCCGGCGCGGTCGACGCCCGGCCCGACCCGGTCGCCGCGGCGCTGGGTGCGGCGTCGGCGCTGCTCGCGCAGGCCGCGCACACCGGCCTGCGGCACCTGCCGGCCGGGTTCCCGGAACGGCTGCACGCGACGGCGGCCGGGCTCGCCGCGGTCGGCCTGGACCGCTGCGGCGCGACAGTGTCCGCCCTGGCCGGTGCGCTCGGCGCCGACCCGGGCGAACCGGCGGTACGGGCCTGGGTGGACGCCTGGATCCGGCTGTCGCTGACGGCGGAGTCCCGGTGAGCCGGTCCCCACGGCCGGTCCGGGTCGCTACGGTGTGACGGTGGCGACCACGGCGGCGCAGGAGATCCAGGTGGGGGAGCGGCTGGTCCGCGTCTCCAGCCCCGACAAGCCCTACTTCCCGGAGCGCGGGCTGACCAAGCTGGACGTGATCAGCTACTTCCTGTCCGTCGGCGACGGCATCCTGCGCGCGCTGCGGGACCGGCCGACGATGCTGGAACGCTGGCCGCGCGGCGTGTTCGAGGGCGCGAAGGTCGCCACCCGGCAGACCAACAAGGGCGACGCGTTCTACCAGAAGCGGCTCCCGGCGGGCGCGCCCGGCTGGGTCCGCACCGCGCACATCACGTTCCCCAGTGGGCGTACCGCCGACGAGGTCGCGCCGAGCGAGCTGGCCGTGGTGATCTGGGCGGCCAACCTGGGCACGCTGCGGTTCCACCCGTGGCCGGTGTCGAAGGACGACGTGGAACACCCCGACCAGCTGCGCATCGACCTCGACCCGATGCCGGGTGTCGACTTCGCGCGGGTGGTGCCGGTGGCGCACGAGGTACGCGCGTTCCTGACGGAGCTGGGCCTGGAGGGCTTCCCGAAGACCACCGGCGGGCGCGGCATCCACGTCTACGTCTCGATCGAGCCGCGCTGGAGCTTCGGTGAGTGCCGGCGGGCGGTGCTCGCGCTGGGCCGGGAGATGCAGCGCCGCCTGCCCGACCTGGTCACCACCACCTGGTGGCGCGACCAGCGGGACCGGCCGGTCTTCGTCGACTACAACCAGATGGCCCGCGACCACACCATGACCTCGGCGTACTCGATCAGGCCGACGCCGGCGGCGCTGGTCTCGGCGCCGCTGGAGTGGTCCGAGCTGGACGACGCCCGCCCGGAGGACTTCGACGTGCTCAGCATGCCCGCGCGGTTCGCCGGGCGGGGCGACCCGCACGCCGGGCTGGACGGGCGGCGGTACTCGCTGGAGGCGCTGCTGGAGCGGGCCGACGCCGAGGGGCTGGAGTCGCCGCCGGAACGCTGACCGGTCAGTCCCAGGGGCTCTGCGTACCGTCGAACTCCTCGAACACCAGCCAGGTACGTGTGGACAGCACCCCGGCGATGCTCTGCACCCGGTCCAGCACCACGTCCCGCAACGTCGCGTTGTCCGGTGCCCGGACCAGGGCGAGGACGTCGTGCTCGCCGCTGAGCAGCGCCGCGTGCTCGATGTAGCGCACCCGGGCCAGCTCGGCGGAGACCTCCCGCCAGGTGTTCTGTTCGATGGTCAGCGCGATGTACGCCGAGGTGCCCAGCCCGGCCGGCTCCGGCGCGACCCGCGCGGTGAACCCGGTCAGCACGCCGTCGCGCAGCAGCCGCTCCACCCGGGCGTACGCGTTGGTGCGGGAGACGTGCACCCGTTCGGCGAGCGTACGGATGGACGTGCGGGCGTCGCGGACCAGTTCGCGCAGGATCCGCCGATCCACCTCGTCCAGCGGCCCGGCCGAACGTCCCGTTCCGCCCGCCGCGCCCGGTGTGGCGCCGGTCTCCTGGCTCACCTCAGCCGCCCTCCTGTGCCATTCGTCCCGCGTTCATCCCGCATGTTGAGTCAATCATCCACGACCGGGAGCATAGGGCCACCACACGTCCAGGAGGTCCCCGCCGTGACGACCACACCCCAGGCGGTCCGCAGGGCATCCCCGCGCACCCGCCGGAAGTCCACCCCGGCCGCACCCGACCCGTCGGCCGGCTTCATGCCGCAGCGGGAGCCGGTCCGGCTGCTCGAACCCGACGGGACCCCGCTGCCGGCCCGCGACGACTACCCGGAGCCGCCGGTCGAGACGCTGCGCGAGATGTACCGGCGGATGGTCGTCGGCCGCCGCTTCGACGTGCAGGCCACCGCGCTGACCAAGCAGGGCCGCCTCGCCGTCTACCCGTCCGCGCGTGGCCAGGAGGCGTGCCAGATCGGCGGCGTCCTCGCGCTGCGCGAGGACGACTGGGTGTTCCCCACGTACCGCGAGTCGATGGCGCTCACCGCGCGCGGCCTCGACCCGGTCGAGGTGCTCACGCTGCTGCGCGGCGACTGGCACTGCGGGTACGACCCGGCCGCCACGCACACCGCGCCGCAGTGCACGCCGCTCGCCACCCAGTGCGTGCACGCCGCCGGGCTGGCCTACGGCGAGTCGTACCAGGGGCGCGACACCGTGGCGCTGGCGTTCATCGGCGACGGCGCCACCAGCGAGGGCGACTTCCACGAGGGCATCAACTTCGCCGCCGTGTTCAAGGCGCCCGTCGTCTACCTGGTGCAGAACAACAAGTACGCGATCAGCGTGCCGCTGTCCCGGCAGACCGCCGCGCCCAGCCTCGCGTACAAGGGCGTCGGCTACGGCGTACCCAGCGAGCAGGTAGACGGCAACGACCCGGTGGCCGTCCTGGCGGTGCTGGAGCGCGCCGTCGCGCACGCCCGCGCCGGCAAGGGCCCCTACCTGGTCGAGGCGCACACGTACCGGATGGAACCGCACACGAACGCCGATGACCAGACCCGCTACCGCGACGCCGACGAGGTCGAGGCGTGGCGCGACCGCGACCCGATCGCCCGGCTCGAGGCGTACCTGCGGGCCAAGGGCGTCCTCGACGACGCCGCCGTCGCGGCGATCGCCGAGGAGGCCGAGGAGTACGCCGCGACGCTGCGCCGCCGGATGGACTCCCAGCCGACAGTGGACCCGCTGAGCCTGTTCGACCACGTGTACGCCGAGCCGACGCCGCAACTCGTCGAGCAGCGCGAGATGGTCCGGGCCGAGCTGGCCGCCGACGCGGAGGGGGACGACTGATGGCCACCATGACCATGGCGAAGGCACTCAACGCCGCGCTCGCCGACGCGATGCTCGACGACGACCGCGTGCTCGTCTTCGGCGAGGACGTCGGCCAGCTCGGCGGCGTCTTCCGGATCACCGACGGGCTTCAGGCCCGGTTCGGCGACAAGCGCTGCTTCGACACCCCGCTCGCCGAGGCCGGCATCGTCGGGTTCGCCGTCGGCCTCGCCATGTCCGGGCTGCGGCCGGTCGTCGAGATGCAGTTCGACGCGTTCGCGTACCCGGCGTTCGAGCAGATCGCCTCGCACGTGGCGAAGCTGCGCAACCGCACCCGTGGCGCGCTGAGCGTGCCGATCGTCATCCGGGTGCCGTACGCCGGTGGCATCGGCGGCGTGGAGCACCACTGCGACTCGTCCGAGGCGTACTACGCGCACACCCCCGGCCTGAAGGTGGTCACGCCCGCGACCGTGGACGACGCGTACTCGCTGCTGCGCGCCGCCATCGACGACCCGGACCCGGTGGTGTTCCTGGAGCCCAAGAAGCTCTACTTCACCAGCGCCGAGGCGGAGCTGCCCGCCCGTACCGCGCCGATCGGCAGCGCCGTGGTACGCCGCCCCGGCACGGACGCGACGCTGATCGCGTACGGGCCGGCGGTGCCGGTGGCGCTGGCCGCCGCCGAGGCCGCCCGCGAGGAGGGCTGGGACCTGGAGGTCGTCGACGTGCGCAGCATCGTGCCGTTCGACGACGCCACAGTCACCGCCTCGGTACGCCGTACCGGCCGGTGCGTGGTGATCCAGGAGGCGCAGGGCTTCGCCGGCGTCGGCGCGGAGATCGCCGCCCGGGTGCAGGAACGCTGCTTCCACGCGCTGCACGCCCCGGTGCTGCGGGTGTCCGGCCTGGACATCCCGTACCCGGCGCCGATGCTGGAGCACACCCACCTGCCGTCGGTCGACCGGGTGCTGGACGCCGTGGCCCGGCTGCAGTGGGACGACCAGCCCGACACGAGGTGGGTGGCGGCATGACCGAACGCACCGAGCGGAGCGAGGGCCGTGAGGGCATGCCCGGCCGGCACATCATGACCGAACGCACCGAGCGGAGCGAGGGCCGTGAGGGCATGCCCGGTCAGCACGGCATGACCGAACGCACCGAGCGGAGCGAGGGCCGTGAGGGCATGCCCGGCCCGCACGGCATGACAGCGGCGGTCGGACCCCGGGACTTCCTTCTGCCGGACCTCGGGGAAGGGCTGAGCGAGGCGGAGATCGTCGAGTGGCGGGTCGCCGTCGGCGACGTGGTCACCGTGGACCAGACGGTGGTCGAGGTGGAGACCGCCAAGGCCGTGGTCGACGTGCCGTGCCCGTACGCCGGACGGGTCGTGGCCCTGCACGGCGCGGCCGGTGAGGTACGCCCGGTCGGCCAGCCACTCATCACCATCGCCCCGCTCGACGACGCTCCCGACCCGCACGCCACCTACCGTGAGGAGGAGCGGGCTGGGTCGGGCAACGTCCTGATCGGGTACGGCACCGGCCACGGCGGTACGGGACGCCGACGGCGCCGGCCCCGGCTGGCGCTGGCCCCCGAGCCCGGTACGCCGGCCGCGGCGGACCCCGTGTCCGGTCCGGCGGCCGGCGCTCCGGCTCCGGTCGGCTCTCCCGCTCCGGCGGGTCCGGTTCCGGCGGGTTCGTCGCGTCCGGCGGGCCCGGATTCGGCGGGCTTGCCGGCTCTGAACGGCACGGCCGCCCCGGCGGACCGCTCGGCTGAGCCGGCACCGACCGGCGTGCGGTCGGCGCCGCTGGTCATCTCGCCGATCGTGCGGCGGCTGGCCAAGGAGCACGGCATCGACCTCGCGTCGCTGCGCGGCACCGGGCCGGGCGGCGTGATCCGCCGGGCCGACCTGGACGCCGCCGTGGCCGCCCCCGCACCGGCGACCCGGCTCGCAGCGGTGCCGGACGCCCCGGCCGCCCATGCCGCCCACGTCGGGCTCGTCCCGGCCGGCGACGGCGACACGGTCATCCCGCTCACCGGCATCCGCAAGGTGATCGCCGACAAGCTCTCCCGCAGCCGGCGGGAGATCCCCGAGGTGACCATCTGGGTCGACGTGGACGCCACCGGCCTGCTGGAGACGCGCGCCGCGATCAACGCGGCCACCCCTGACACGCCGGTGAGCATCCTGGCGCTGCTGGCCCGGATCTGCCTCAGCGGCCTGCGGAGGTACCCGCAGCTCAACGCGCACGTCGACACCGAGGGCCAGCGGATCATCCAGTCCGCGGGCGTGCACCTGGGCATCGCCGCGCAGACCGACAGGGGCCTGGTCGTGCCGGTGCTGCGCGACGCGCAGCGGCTCACCACCCGGGAGCTGGCCGCCGCGCTCGCCGAGACCACTGCGGCGGCCCGGGCCGGCACGCTGCCGCCGGCGCGGCTGACCGGCGGGACGTTCACGCTCAACAACTACGGCGTGTTCGGGGTGGACGGCTCCACGCCGATCATCAACCACCCGGAGGCGGCGCTGCTCGGCGTCGGCCGGATCGTGGACAAGCCGTGGGTGGTGGACGGGCAGCTCGCCGTCCGCAAGGTGACCCAGATCAGCCTCACCTTCGACCACCGCGTCTGCGACGGCGGCGTGGCCGGCGGCTTCCTGCGCCACGTGGCGGACTGCGTCGAGCAGCCCGCCCTCCTGGTAGCCAACGTCTGACCCCGCCGTCCCGGCCCCGGCCCTCCCCACGGAGAGCCGGGGCCGCTTCCGTCCCCGCCGCCCGCCCGCTCGCGATCTTGCACTTGCGGCCCGCGGTGTGCCCGATTCGCACCCTTCTCCAGGGCCGAAACTGCAAGATCGCGCGGCAGTGGTGCGGGCGGCGCGGCGGCAGTGCGGGTGGCGCGGACGAGAGCCGGGCTCGGCCGGCCTGCGGTGTCCAGCGCCGCCCTTGCGAGATCGTTGTTCCGACGGGTGGGACCGGTCGAGATCTTGGTACGAAAGTGCCCCTATGGGGGCCGTTTCGTACCAAGATCGCGCTCTGCCTCGCGCCTCCGTCCGTCGATCATGAGGTTGACGGGGACAAAATGGACGCTATCCGCCGCCAACCTCATGATCGACGGACCGGGGGCGAGCCCGGCGGTGGGTGAGGGGGTGGGGAACCGGGCGGAGGGCGCGTGGGGCGCAACCGGGGACGGGAATTACCTGTCCGGCACAATTCGCGCAGCTGTTTCCGAGCAATTCCGCCGAAGGAGCCACGGCGTGATCCCGCGCCTACAGAATGTGGGCGAGAGGGTTCGGAAATGGGGGGCGAAATATGTTTGCGAGGCGCCGACTGACGCTTTTCGCGATGACCGTCGCAGCCGCGCCGCTGGCGGTTGGCGCGTGCACCGCCGGCCCGAAGTCGGTGGCGAAGCGGGCCGAGGCGGCGCCGCCGTCGGTCTCCGTGACGCCGGCCGACAGTACCCGGGACGTGCCGATCAGCGCGGAGGTGGGCACGAAGGTGAGCAACGGCAGGGTGACAGCCGTCAAGCTGACCGACGACAAGGGCAACGCGGTGCCGGCCCAGCCGCGGGAGGACGGTTCCGGCTGGGTGCCGGACCGGCCGCTCGCCAATTCCCGGACGTACACCGCGGAGGTGACCGCGACCGGCGATTCCGGCAGGACCGCCACGCAGAAGACGACGTTCACGACGATGGCCAAATCCACCAAACCGGCAGTCACCAGCGAATTGTATTTCCGGCCGAATCAGACGTACGGGACGGCGATGCCGGTCGTGCTCGGATTCGACCCGCCGATTCCCAAGGAGGCCCGCGCGGACGTCCAGCGCCGGCTGTTCGTGAAGACCGATCCACCGCAGCCGGGCACCTGGTCCTGGGTGGCCGACGGCAAGCAGGCCGAGTACCGGGCGCCGGACCGCTGGAAGCCGGGCACGAAGATCAGCGTGCGCAGCGCCCTGGAGGGGCTGCCGATCGGCAAGGAGGCGGTCGGCGACTCCGACCGGGTCGCGAGCGCCAAGGTCGGCCGCGAGGTGACGCTGGACATCGACAACGCGACCAAGCAGATGACCGCCTACGAGGACGGCAAGGCGGTCAAGAAGATCCCGGTCAGCCTCGGCAAGGAGAGCACGCCGACGTCCAGCGGCGCCATGGTGATCATGGAGAAGCACGAGCACACCACCTTCGACACCCGGGGCGAGCCGAACGGCGGCTACGTGGTCGACGTGGACGACGCCCAGCGGCTGACCTGGGGTGGTGAGTTCATCCACTCCGCGCCGTGGTCGGAGGGAGAACAGGGCTACACCAACACCTCGCACGGCTGCACGAACGTCTCGGCCACCGCCGCGGACTGGCTGATGGGCTTCACGCAGGTCGGTGACCTGGTGACGGTCAAGGGCACCGAGGTGAAGCTGGACCAGGGCAACGGCTTCACCGCCTGGAACGTCAGCTGGGACGAGTTCGCCAAGGGCAGCGCGCTGCCCGTACCGGCGGGGCTGAAGCCCACGCAGAGCGCCACGCCGCACCCGGGCGCGGTGGCCGGCGGGTCGTCACCGGCCCCGGCCCCCTCGCGGAGCAACAGCGGCGGCTGAACCTGGGGAGGAACGGCCACGGGGCCGGCCCGCGTCCGCGCGGGCCGGCCCCGCGTCGTCTCAGTCCAGGCCGACCCGGGCCACCCCGGCCGCTGTGAGGCTGCCCAGCCAGAGGTGGCGGCCGTGCTGCCGCACGCCGGTGACCATCGGGTACGCCCCGCTCGGGCCGTGCAGCGTGCGCAGCACCCGGCCGTCGCCGTCGACCAGCGCGACCAGCCCGTAGCGGCGCGGCTGCGGCTGCACCGCGCCGGGCAGCAGGGCCACGATCTGCCGGACCCGGGGATGCGGCAGCAGCCGTTCCATCGCCCGCAGCCGCGGGCTGGGCAGCGCCACCCAGTAGGTGCCGTCGCCGACGCCGGAGATGTTGTCCGGGTACGCGGGCAGGTCGGTGAGCACAGTGGCCCGCCCGCTGGGCAGGTCGACCCGGAGCAGCCGGTGGGTGGCGGTCTCGGCGAGCATCAGCGCCGACTCGTCCGGGGTGAGCGCGAGCCCGTTGGGGAAGTAGAGCCCGTCGGCGACCACGTCGGTGCGCCCGGTGCGCCTGTCGTAGGCGAGGACCCGCCCGTTGGGCCGGTGCTCCAGCAGGTCGCGTTTCCAGTGCGAGAGCGGGAACCGGTCGGACGAGTCGGTGAAGTAGACGGTGCCGTCGCGCGCCACCGCCGCGTTGTCGGCCAGGTGCACCGGCGGCGCGGTCCCGGTCAGCTCGTGCACCCGGCCGGCCGGGTCGACCCGCAGCAGCCCCCGGTAGGCGTCGCAGACCAGAAGCCCGCCGTCGACCGGATCGCGTTCGATGCCCAGCGGCCGCCCGCCGGTCTCGGCCAGCAGCGTCGGCGGCGTGCCGGGCGGCGAGTCGGCCGGCCACCACCAGAGCCGGCCGTCCTCGTCGCCGCTGACCACCCGGCCGTCGCCGTCGACCACCACGTCCTCCGGGCCGTGCCCGCCGGCCGGCAGCGGCAGCAGGTCAGCCCGGTCGAGCCGGGTGTCAGCGGGCGACCAGGGGCCGGTGAGCGGCGGCGGCACCGTCGCCGGCTCGCGGACCGGCCGGATCAGCAGTGGGGCGCGCGGGCGGGGGACGACCATCGGCTCATTGTGGCCCCGCGGCGTCGTGCAGGGCAGTCCCGGACGGCGTTTCGCCGCTTCCCGCGCGGCGTGGCGGCACGGCTGCGGGATGACCCTGAGACGGCTCGGGGTCGGTTCCCGGACACTACCCGGAACCCCCCGCCGCGAGGCCCGGAAATGTCGGTGGGCGCGGGTAGGTTGGCCGCATGGTACACAGCGGTGAGCGCTTCTTCGTGGCGATGGACGTGCACGACCACGTGGTCGAGCTGCGACCGGTCGGCGAGATCGACATCGCCACCGTGACGGCGTTCCGGGCCGCGCTCTGGGCGGCGCCGGCCCGGCCGGTGCTGCGGGTCGACCTGTCCGGTGTCCGGTTGCTCTCCGCGGCCGGGGTCCGCGCGCTGGTCGCCACCCACCTGCGGGTCCGCTCCCGCGGTGGCGAGCTGGTGCTCACCGACCCCGACCCGGTGGTGGCCCGGGTGCTGCGGGTGACCGGCCTGCACCGGGTGGTCCCGGTGCGCTGCACCGGGAGCACCCAGAGTCTGCCGGACCTGCCCGGTCGCCCTCGCGAGCTGGTGGCCTGCGCGGCCTGAACCGCCAACGGCCCGGGCGCACGCTGCACCCCGGCACGCAGCAGGCCAGAGACACACGCCGGGCCGCCGGCCCGGAAGCCGGCGGCCCGACGGGAAGGCGCCGCGCTCAGCGCACGCCGAGCAGGTCCACCACGAAGACGAGCGTCTCGTTCGGCTTGATGACGCCGCCCGCGCCCCGGGCACCGTAGCCCAGGTGCGGCGGGATGGTGAGCTTGCGCCGGCCGCCGACCTTCATGCCCACGACGCCCTGGTCCCAGCCGGCGATGACCTGGCCGCCGCCGAGCGGGAACTCGAACGTCTCACCCCGGTTCCACGAGGCGTCGAACTCGCGGCCGTTCGAGTGGGCCACGCCCACGTAGTGCACGCTCACCAGCTGGCCCGCGCGGGCCTCCGGGCCGTCGCCGACGGTGATGTCCTCGACGACCAGATCGGCGGGCGGCGCGCCCTCGATCGGGCCGATCTGGGGCTTGTCCATGAGCGGGTCTCCTCGGTGCTGACGGTGTGGTCACCGTCGATCCTGCCGGATCGCGACCGGCCGATACGCGCCGGTCCCCGCACACCGGCGTGGCGGGGACACGAAAGAGGCGGGCGTCGCCTGTCGGCGACGCCCGCCCCGGGGCGAGCTGGTCACTTCAGCCAGGGGAGACGCTGGACCAGGGGGAGCCTCGCCCAGGCCCGGCCGAGGCCGAGGGTGTTGCCGGCGCCCACCAGGGCCAGGCCGGCCAGCAGGCCCGCGTAGATGAGGTGGTCGTCCATGAAGGGGTTGTTCGCCGGGGGCAGCACCGCCGTCCACATCAGGACCAGGAGCAGACCGCCCGCGACGGCGGCGACCCGGATGCCGATGCCGAGCATCAGGGCGACACCGATGCCGAGCAGGCCGACCATGAACAGCCAGTCCGCCCAGGCCGCGCCGGCCAGGTTCTGGTAGATGCCCGCGAACGGTCCCTCGACGGCGTGTCCGAGGAAGCCCTTGGTGGGGCTGCCGCCGTTGATCCAGGCGTTCTTCGCCGGGGTCTCGTGGCCGAGGCCGAACATCTTGTCGAGGAAGGCCCAGAGGAACACCCAGCCCAGGGCGAGCCGCAGCCCGGCCCAGACGTACCGGGTGGCCTTCTGGCGGGTGGTCTCGGTGTGCGCCGCCGGAGCGATGGTGGCGGCGGGGGTCCGCTCGACGGCGGGGGTCCGCTCGATTGTCGCGGTCATGGTGTCCACGTCCCTTCCTGTGCCTCGCACCGCGCTTCCCGGTGGCACATTCATTCCACCGCCGCGCGCCGTCCGGGAGCAGGGCCGAGAGGTGCCCTCGTGACCGGGTCCTTGGTCCCGTCCGCACCCGGTCCGGTCGGCCCCTCACGGCCGGTCCGCCGCCCCTGACCAGGCCGTACGCCGGCGGCCTACCGTCGCAGGTGGAGAACCGGCACGAGGAGGTCGTGATGAGGACGTGGCAGGTTGCCGACGTGATGACCAGGGACGTCGCCACGGTGACGGAGGAGACCCCGTACCGCGAGGTCGTCGACGTGCTGGTGCGGCAGCGGATCAGCGGTGTGCCGGTGGTGGACTCGTTCCGCCGGGTGCTCGGGGTGATCTCCGAGGCGGACCTGCTGCACAAGGTGGAGCGGTCCGGTCACCCGGACGAGCGGCGGGTCTTCGAGGGACGGCGCCGCCGGACCGCGCGGGAGAAGGCGGGCGCGCTCGTCGCCCGGGACCTGATGACCGCGCCCGCGGTCACCACCCACGAGCGGGCGTCGCTCGCGGCGACCGCCCGGCTGATGGACCACGAGGCCGTCAAGCGGCTCCCGGTGCTGGACGACCTGGGCCGGCTCGCCGGCATCGTCACCCGCGGTGACCTGCTGCGCGTGCACCTGCGTACCGACGCGGAGATCCGCGAGGAGGTCGTGCACGAGGTGCTGCGCCGGGTGCTGTCGGTGCGCGACGGCCTGGTCACGGTCCAGGTCCGCGGCGGCGAGGTCACCATGGACGGGCGGCTGGACCGGCGCAGCGCCGTCGAGCTTGCGGGCCGTCTCGCCGCGCAGGTCGCGGGCGTGGTCGCGGTGCACAACGCGATCGGGTACGACGTGGACGACACCACGCTGATGGAGCTGGACCCGGTGCACGCCACCCCTGTCGCCTGAGCACCGCGGGCCCCACCCGGGCCTCACCGGTCAGGTGGGGCCTGCGGTGGCGAGCTGGGCGGCCAGCAGCGCCGGGGCCTCGGCCAGCGACGGGCCGTACCAGGTGAGGTGCCGGCCGGACACCAGTGCCGCCGGCACGCCGGGGAACGCCTCCGGCCCGTCCTCGGCGGTGAACCGGTACGGCTCGTCGGGCAGCACCACCAGCTCCGGCGCCCGGGCGCGCAGCTCGTCCAGGCTGGGCCGGGGATAGCGTTCCGCGTCGTCGGCCCAGCCGTTGCGCACACCGAGCCGGGCCAGCACGTCCCCGGCGAACGTGTCCCGTCCCAGCACCACCCACGGGCGCCGCCACACCGGCACCACGGCGGTGCGGACGTGTCCCGGCGCGGGCAGCGCGGCCCAGGCGTGGCGGGCCTCCCGGAGCCAGTGCGGCTCGGCCGGCACGCCGAGCGCGTCGACCAGCTCACCGAGCTGGTCGAGGGCCTCCGGCACGGTACGCGGGAAGGTGACCCGGACCGGCACCCCGGCCGCGCGCAGCGCCTCGGCGTCGGCCAGCCGGTTCTCCTCCTCGTTGAGCAGCACCAGATCCGGCTCGAGCGCGAGCACCCGGTCCAGGCCCGGGTACTTCGTCCCGCCGACCCGGGCGACGTCCAGCCCGGCCGGGTGGGTGCACCAGTCGGTCGCGCCGACCAGCACCTCCGGGCGGGTGGCCGCGACCGCCTCGGTCAGCGACGGCACCAGCGACACCACCCGCACCGCGTCTCCCTCTCCTCGAACCGGACCGGCCGGTCAGTGGGCCGGCGCGGCCACGGCGTCGGCGTTCTCCGGCGGCAGGCCCGCCACCGGCAGGCCCTTGCGTACCGCCCAGTCGACGGCGGCGCGCAGGTCCGCGGTGGGCAGCGGCCGCCGGGTGGTCACCCCGACCGCCGCGTGCACGATGTACGCCATGAACGGGTACGACCGGGCCAGCGCGCCGATCCCGTCGTGCAACCGGCGTACCACCTCCAGCGCGGCCGGCTCGTCGAGCCCCGGCAGGACGAGCTGGAACTCGTTCTCGGTGACGCGTACCGCGCGGTCGACCGGCCGCAGCACGGCGGTGATCGCGGTGAGCACGGCGTGCCCCTCGCGGGCGACGCCGCGTCGGCCGAAGCGTTCCGGCGAGCCGGGCGGCGCCTCCACCCGCAGGCCGACCAGCGCCACGGGCAGCGTGCCGGAGGAGGTCACCCCGTCCGCGCCGGACCACCGGGCCAGGCCTGACTCGTCCAGCATCGTCTCGGCCGGCTCGACCGGCTGGTGGTTCCGGTCGCCGCGGCGGGCCAGCATCCGCAGCGCCGCCTCGGCGCGCGGTTCGCCCGGCCCGGCCGGGATGTCCCGCACCCGGGCGATCGCCTCGTCCAGCGCGGTACGTGCCGCGGCGGGCAGCCGCTCGGCGAGCTGTTCGCGCAGCCGGATCACCTCGTGCAGCGCCTCGTCGCGGCGGAAACCCCAGCGTCCCTCGAACAGCCGGCCGGCCTCCAGCGTCGGCGCGGGCGCCACCTCGGCCCGGTCGTGCGCGACGAGTGTGGCGCCGAAACGCGGGCTCAGCGCCACCACCGTCCACTCCCGGGCCAGCGTCTCCGCCTCGTCCAGGGTCACGCCGTGCGCCCTTTCGGGCAGGTCGGGCGGCGGTCCGCCGACCATCGCCACCACCGTCACGGCGGCGCGGCCGGCGATGCGCCGGTAGACCTCGCGCTCCCGGGTGAAGTACGGCAGCCGCTGGAACAGCGCGAGCACGACGAGCGGGCCGTCCTCGGCCTCGGCGAGCGCGGCGCGTTCGATGGCGTGGGAGACGGCGACGAGGCTGCGTTTGGTGAACTGTTCCGGGGTCCGTCCGCTGGGCACGGGCAGAGCCTAGAGGGACGGGCGCGGTAGCGCACCGGTCGGCCGTACCGACTGCGCCGCACCGCCTACACTCGGGCGTCGACCGGGCGAGGGGGGATCGGGGCGAGATGACGAGCACAGGCAGTGTGACGGCCTCCTGGCTGCGGCCGGTCCCGCCCGGCGTCGCGCCGTCCCTGGTCCGGGCCGGCCACCTCGGCCATGCCGGCCGTCGGCTCGGTGACCTGGTGCAGGGCCGCCCGCCGGGGGTCACCGGCAGTCAGTGGAGCACCGCCGGGCGGGCGTCGCTCGACCTGGTGGTCTGCGCCGCCGACAGCGGGCTGCCGCGCTTCGCGGTGCGGTTCACCGCGCCCGCCCCGGACGGGTCGCCGGCCCGGCGGGAGGAACGGCTCACCGACGCGGTCTGCTCCGCCGTCGGCCTGCCGCTGGTGCGCGTCGAGTCGCCGGCGCTGGGCGGCGCGGAGCAGGTCCGCCGGTTCGCCGAGTACGTGCTGGACGCGCGGGCCTACGCCGACGGCACCGACCCGGAGGCCGGCGACGCGGTGGGCTTCCGGGACATCATCGGCCGGCTGCCGGACGGCCGGCGTGGACCGGTGAACGACCTCGGCGCGCTGGCCCGGGTCGAGGCGGTCGAGGCGTACGTGGCGGGCCGGATCGCCGACCCGATCGTGCGCGGCCTGCATGTGCGCTGGACCGACGGGCCGGCGGAGGGCTGGGCCTGGGTCGAGGTGCGGCCCGGCCGCTGCCTGCTGGAGCGGGTCCGGCTGACGTCGCGCGGCTTCGCCTGCGGGGTCGACGCGGGGCGGCTCGCCGAGGATCTGGCCGTGGTGGCGCTGGGGGAGCGGCTGCGTGACCTCGACGGCGCCGCGCCGTCCCTGCTGGACCGTGACGAGCTTTTCCGGCAGGTCCGCGCGCTCGCCGCCCGGCGGGACTCCTTCGACGGCGGGTTCGCCTTCGACCACCTCTGCGTCGACTGAACCCTCCTCGCCGGCGCGGACGGCTACTTCTCGATTTTTTTCCGATCTCCGGTTGAACCTTCGCCGACGGCGCTCCGTACCTCATCGGGAATGGACGCAGATCTTCCCCGCCGCGCCCGGACGGCGCGGAGACGGTGCGGAAAGGGCATCGTCGGCCATTGACGCGCGACTGAGCGTCGCAGTGATCTCACACCCCGAATTCGTCGGTCCGCCGGGATCACCAGTCAACTACCGGATCGAGAAGGAGAGCAATTCGATGCGCAGGTCCACACGGGCGCGCCGGTCATCCGGTAACGCGCGGAGCAAGCGGATGCTGGCGGTTGTCGGCACGCTCGCGGTCTTCGGCGGCATCGTCGCCGTCACCCAGATCTCGTCCGCCCAGGACCGGCGGACGACCACCCGCGCGGCCTCGGCGTCCTGCGTGCCCGCGAGCCCGGGGGCGACCGCCCCGGACGGCCAGGGCAGCACCACCCGTACCTGGCAGAACGGCCGCTGGGTCCGCAACCACTGGGGCGACGGTCAGATGTCGCCGGCCGAGTGCCAGCAGACCAACGCCGGTGGTGCCGGCGCCGGCACCCCGACGGTGGCCTGCCCGGACGTCCGCGGCCGGTTGCCGCAGGTGCCCGGCCAGGCCCGTGCCGAGGTGGATCGCACCCTGGCGCTGCTGGAGAGCCAGATCGCCGAGGCGAACCGGCGGCTCGCGGCGGAGGGCCGCAACGGCGGCGACTTCATCAACAACGCGATCCTCGGCCCGCTCGCGGACAAGCGGACGGCGGCGCTCAACCGGATCGCCACCGCCATCGGCCGGTTCGCGCAGCGCCCGCAGGGCCTGGACCAGTTCGCCCGGTGCGCGGTGAGCGACACCCCCGGCACCGGCGGCCAGAACGGCGGTCAGAACGGCGGGAACAACAACGGCGGCAACAACAACGGGGGCCAGAACGGCGGCAACAACAACGGCGGTGACAACGGCGGCGGGAACAACAACGGTGGCGGCCAGAACAACGGCGGCAACAACGGCCTGAACGTGCTCGCCAAGGACTGCTCCGGCAGCCGGCTCCAGGGCCACGACGGTTTCCAGAACGGCAACCGGTGCGTGAGCACCGCGTTCGGTGAGGTGGGCGCCGCGGCGAACAACCCGTCGCTGCTGATCACGCAGTTCCCGAACCAGGTGCGGCGCAACCAGCCGTTCACGCTCCGGGTCACCACCAAGAACCTGGTCCGGGACCGCTTCCTCGCCGCCGGTCAGGGCGGCTACTACCTGGAGAGCTCGCTGCTCAACGGCCAGGGCCTGGTACGCGGTCACTTCCACACCGCCTGCCGGATGCTCGGCAGCACCCGGCAGCCCCCGAACCCGCAGGACGTGCCGGCGTTCTTCGTCGCCACCGAGGACGGCCGGGGTGGCAACCAGCCGGACGACGTGCTGATCCAGATCCCGGGCCTGGCCCAGTCGGGCGTGGCGCAGTGCGCGGTCTGGGCCGGTGACGGCTCGCACCGCATCCCGATGATGGAGCGGGCGAACCAGACCCCCGCCATCGACGTGGTGCGCATCCGGGTCAACTGAGCGACGTGACGGCCGCGGCCGTCCGGGGACCACTCCGGGCGGTCGCGGCCTTTCCGCGTACGGGAACGGTGGGAGGCGATCCCGGAGGAAATCTCGTGCCGTGGGTATCCGCCGGACGAAAAGCGCCGAGCGGAGAATGCCGATCGGGGCCACGCCGATTTCTCAGCGTGACCCCGGGATGCCCGACGGTGAACCGGTGACGGTCAGCGGTTCTTGTACGCCTCGACCACCGACACGGGGATGCGCCCGCGCTCGGAAATCTCGAACCCGTTCTTGGCGGCCCATTCCCGGATGGCGCGGTTCTGCTCGCGGTCCATTCCCGAGGTGCTCGGCCGGGTCGTGCGACGGGCGCCGCGGGTGACCTCGGCAGCTCCCCGGCCGATTCGCCTGCCAGCGCTGATGTACGGATCCAGGGCCTTGCGCAGGACGCCCGCGTTCTCGTCGGAGACGTCGATCGTGTACGCCACGCCGTCCAGGCTGAACTCGACGGTCCGATCGGCCTTTCCGCCGTCGAGGTCGTCGGTCAGAACGGTGATTACTTTCCTTGCCATCGCCATTACTCCCTGTGTCGGGCGGGGTGTGGCTAAGAGTTTGACCTACCGCGCGGTAATCCCGCAACAATAGCCGACTGTTTCCATTCGGCGGGTCGCGGTAAACGGTGCCGCCATTGGGCGCGGAGCGCCGGAACGGGGGCGCTCGGCGTGGCGTGGGTCACAATCCGGAACAAGGGACATGTTTTGTTACTTGAGCCAGACACGCTCAACCAACGTGATGGCAGGTGTTCGATGGCAACTCTTCCGGTACTCCCACTGACCGACGCCGTCCTGCTGCCCGGGATGGTCATCCCGGTGACCCTCGACCCGACCACGCAGGCCGCAGTCGACGCGGCCCGCGCCACCGGCGACAAGGAACTCCTGGCCGTGCCTCGCATCGACGGCGAGTACGGCTCCGTCGGCGTGGTCGCCACGATCGAGAAGGTGGGCCGGCTGCCCAGCGGCGAACCGGCGGCGGTCGTCCGCGGTCTCACCCGCGCCCGCATCGGCTCCGGCGTGCCCGGTCCCGGCGCCGCGCTCTGGGTGGAGGCGGACACACTCGACGAACCCGCACCGGCGGGCCGCGCCCGGGAACTCGCCCGCGAGTACCGCGCGCTCATGACCTCGGTGCTGCAACAGCGCGGCGCCTGGCAGGTGATCGACGCGATGGAGCGGATGACCGACCTGTCCGAGCTGGCCGACTCGGCCGGCTACGCGCCCTGGCTCAGCCTGACCCAGAAGACCGAACTGCTCGCCGCGCCGGACGTCACCGCCCGGCTGGAACTGCTCGTCGGCTGGGTGAAGGAACACCTGGCCGAGCAGGAGGTCACCGAGCAGATCAACAGCGACGTCCGCGAAGGGCTGGAGAAGTCCCAGCGGGAGTTCCTGCTCCGCCAGCAGCTCGCCGCGATCCGCAAGGAACTCGGCGAGGACGAGCCGGACGGCTCCGCCGACTACCGCTCCCGGGTGGAGTCCGCCGACCTGCCGGAGAAGGTCCGTGAGGCGGCGCTTCGTGAGGTCGGCAAGCTGGAGCGGGCCAGTGACGCCTCACCCGAGGCGGGCTGGATCCGTACCTGGCTGGACACCGTCCTGGAGATGCCCTGGAGCACGCGTACCCAGGACGACACCGACCTGGCCGCGGCCCGGGCCGTGCTGGACGCCGACCACGCCGGCCTGGCCGACGTGAAGGACCGCATCCTGGAGTACCTCGCGGTGCGCAACCGGCGCGCGGAGCGCAACCTCGGCGTCGTCGGCGGACGCGGCTCCGGCGCGGTGCTGGCCCTGGCCGGCCCGCCCGGTGTCGGCAAGACCAGCCTCGGCGAGTCGGTCGCCCGGGCGCTGGGCCGCAACTTCGTCCGCGTCTCCCTCGGCGGTGTCCGGGACGAGGCGGAGATCCGCGGCCACCGGCGCACCTACGTCGGCGCGCTGCCCGGCCGGATCGTGCGGGCGCTGCGCGAGGCCGGCTCGATGAACCCGGTCGTGCTGCTCGACGAGGTCGACAAGCTGGCCGCCGGCTACTCCGGCGACCCGGCGGCGGCCCTGCTGGAGGTGCTCGACCCGGCGCAGAACCACACGTTCCGCGACCACTACCTGGAGGTCGACCTCGACCTGTCCGACGTGCTGTTCCTCGCCACCGCCAACGTGGTGGAGGCGATCCCCGGCCCGCTGCTGGACCGGATGGAGCTGGTCGCGCTGGACGGCTACACCGAGGACGAGAAGGTCGCCATCGCCCGGGACCACCTGCTGCCCCGGCAGCGGGAGCGGGCCGGGCTGACCGGCGAGGAGGTGAGCGTCGCCGACGAGGCGCTGGCGCTGATCGCGGGCGAGTACACCCGGGAGGCCGGCGTCCGGCAGCTCGAACGGGCCCTGGCGAAGATCCTGCGCAAGGTGGCCGTCGCGCTCGCCACGGACGCCGCGCCGGTGCACGTGGACGCCGGGAACCTGGCCCGCTACCTGGGCCGGCCGAAGTTCACCCCGGAGTCGGCCGAACGCACCGCCGTGCCCGGCGTGGCGACCGGCCTGGCCGTGACCGGCGCCGGTGGTGACGTGCTGTTCATCGAGGCCACCACGATGGAGGGTGAACCCGGGCTGACGCTGACCGGCCAGCTCGGCGACGTGATGAAGGAGTCCGCGCACATCGCGTGGTCGTACCTGCGGTCGAACGGGCGGCGCTACGGGCTGGACCCGAACGCGCTGGCCGGGCGGCGGATCCACCTGCACGTCCCGGCGGGCGCGGTACCGAAGGACGGCCCGAGCGCCGGCATCACCATGGTGACCGCGCTGGCCTCCCTGGTGACCGGGCGTCCGGTGCGGCCGGAGTTCGGGATGACCGGCGAGGTGACGCTCTCCGGCCGGGTGCTGCCGATCGGCGGGGTGAAGCAGAAACTGCTCGCCGCGCACCGGGCCGGTCTCACCGAGGTGATCATCCCGAAGCGCAACGAGCCGGACCTGGACGACCTGCCGGCGCAGGTGCGGGAGGCGCTGACCGTGCACACCCTGTCCGACGTGGCGGACGTGCTCGCGCTGGCCCTGCGCCCGGCCGAACTCGGCACCCAGGCGCTGGACGGGCCGGCGCTCGCCGCCGCCTGACGGCCGACGCCCCGGTCACCGTACGCACGGTGGCCGGGGCGTCGTCCTGTCCGCCCGCTGTGGTCTCCAGGCCGGCCGCCGTGAAAGCCGGTCGCGCCGGGCTCAGCGGCGGTCGCGCCGCTCGTACCCCCGGTCGCGGCGCTCGCCCGGCCCGTCGCCGTCCCGGTCCCGGCGTACCGTCGCCTTGCGGCCCTTGATGGTGGTGCCGCGCAGCCCCGCGATGATCTCGTCGGCGACCGCCTGCGGCACCTCGACCAGGGAGAACCGGTCGGCGATCTCGATCGAGCCGATGTCCCGGCCGTTGATCCGGGTCTCCCCGGTGATCGCGCCGACCAGGTCCTGCGGCCGCACCCCGGCCCGCCGGCCCAGCCCGATGAAGACCTGGGTGGTCCCGCCGGTGCGCGGACGCCCCGGCCCCCGGCGCTCGCCCCGCCCGCCGGTCTCCGGCCGGCCCTCGCGCGGGCCCCGGACCGGAACCTGCGGGATCTCCTCCTCGTCGTCCGAGCCCGGCGACGTCGCCTCGTGCGCCAGCTTCACCGCCGCCAGCGCCACCTCGACCAGGTCGAACTCGTCGGTGAGCGACTCCACGATCGCCCGGTACGGGTCGAGGTCGTCCTCCAGCAGGCTCTCCCGCAGCGCGGCCTGGGTCAGCTCCAGCCGCCGGGTCCGCATGTCCGCGACAGTGGGGATCTTGTCGATGGCGATCCGCTGCCCGGTGACCCGCTCGATGGTCTTGAGCATCCGGTGCTCGCGCGGCTCGGCGAGCGTGATCGCCACGCCCTCCCGCCCGGCCCGGCCGACCCGCCCGATCCGGTGCACGTACGACTCGGGGGCCGACGGCACGTCGTAGTTGACCACGTGGGTGAGCTGCTCGACGTCCAGTCCCCGGGCGGCCACGTCGGTGGCGACCAGCAGGTCCGCCGTGCCGGCCCGCAGCCGGCCCATCACCCGGTCCCGCTGCTCCTGGCTCATCCCGCCGTGCAGCGCCTCGGCCCGGTATCCCCGGCCGTTCATCGTCTCGGTGAGCCGGTCCACCTCCTCGCGGCTGCGGCAGAACACGATCGCCGCGGTGGGCGACTCCACGTCCAGCACCCGGCCCAGCGCGGCCGGCTTGTGTGCCCGGGCCACGATGTACGCGCTCTGCCGCACCCGGGGCGCCTCCCCGGCGACCGGCCGTTCCCGCTCGATCCGGATGCGGACCGGGTCGGTCAGGTGCTGCCGGGCCAGCCCGTCGATACGGGCCGGCATGGTGGCGGAGAACAGCACCGTCTGCCGGCCGGCCGGGGCGTGCTCCAGGATCGCCTCGATGTCCTCGGCGAAGCCCATGTCGAGCATCTCGTCCGCCTCGTCCAGCACCACCGTGCTCAGCGCGCCGAGCCGCAGCGTGCCCCGGGCGATGTGGTCCAGGGCCCGGCCCGGCGTCGCCACCACCACGTCCACCCCGTGGTCGAGCGCGCGCAACTGCCGGCCGATCGGCTGCCCGCCGTAGATCGGCAGCACCCGGGCGCCCAGGTCCTTGCCGTAGCGGTGGAACGCCTCGGAGACCTGCACGGCCAGTTCCCGCGTCGGCAKSYYCKRGGGCGCCCGGGCCGGCCCGGCGTCGCCACCACCACGTCCACCCCGTGGTCGAGCGCGCGCAACTGCCGGCCGATCGGCTGCCCGCCGTAGATCGGCAGCACCCGGGCGCCCAGGTCCTTGCCGTAGCGGTGGAACGCCTCGGAGACCTGCACGGCCAGTTCCCGCGTCGGCACCAGCACCAGCGACACCGGGTCGCCCTCGGCCCGCCCCACCGGCATCCGCTGCAGCAGCGGCAGCGCGAACGCGGCGGTCTTGCCCGTACCGGTCGCCGCCTGGCCCAGCAGATCCTGCCCGGCCAGCAACGGGGGGATGGCCTCCCGCTGGATCGGCGTCGGTTCCTCGTAACCGAGCGCGGACAGCGCGCCCAGCAACTCGGTGCGCAGCCCGAGATCGGCGAAGGCGATGCCGTCCTCGGCGTCGGCGGGAAGGGCGGGGTCGGTCGGGGTCGGTGCGGCGTTCATGCGACAAGCTTTTCATCACCGCCGCGCGGCGGTCGCGGCGACCGGGTCAAACGTTCGCCGCGCCACCTGTGTGCCGTCCCCTCCGGGTGATCCGGCGTGGCCCCGTGCCCCCGCCGGATCACCGGGACAGGACGGCCAGCAGCGTGGTGAGGCCCACTCCGACGTCGAACACCGCGCACCACAGCGCGTACCCGCGCGGTACCACCGCGCCGGTGCGGTGGTACCAGCCGTCCCAGGCCGCGTGGACGAGCCAGCCCACCCCGACGAGCACCCCGGCGACGTCGGCGGACGCGATCATCGCCACGACCGCCAGGCCGCCCCACACGGCCGCCCCGGCAAGCTGCGCCGCCAGCGCGCGCCGGTCGCCCCACTGCCGCCGCCAGGTGCCGATCAGCAGGTAGCCGGCCGGCAGGACCAGCAGCGTCCACGGCGCGAAGACGCTGGGCGCGAACCACATGTCCACCGTCATGAGCAGCCCCAGCCCGGCGGGCCACCCGCGCGCCACGGCCGCGGCGACCGGGTGCCGGCGCGGCGGCGCGGCGGGCGTGTGCCGGTGCCGCAGCGCCACCAGCAGCATCGCCGGCACCATCAGCAGGTGACCGCCGAGCAGCAGCGTGTCGTCCCCGACCCACCCGGCCCACCAGGGCGGGAGCAGCAGCAGGAACGGCACGTACATGGCCGCCGACATCTCCGTGGTGGCGGCCCGGCCGTCCCCCCGGTACCACATCCAGGCGGCCATGCCCGCCGCCATGTTGGTCGCCATCACCAGCGCGGCCACGTCCGGCCGTGCCAGCACCGCCGCGCCGTCGAGCAGGCTCCCGCCCACCTGCCACAGCGGCCCGAGCAGCACCATCCCGGCCACCATCGCCACGACCATCCCGGCCAGGTGCCGGGTCCGCGCCCACCCGGCCCACCGCCGGGGTACGCCCACAGTCATCTCCGTCATGCCCCGACCCTGCCGCCGCCCGGCGCACGGGAGAATGCGCGTCGGTCATCGGGAAACCGTGCGGATCGCACGGTCCGCCCGTGAAGTTTCTCAGGGGTGGGCGGACCGGTGCACGCCCTAGGATCAGCGGGCATGAGCGTCGATCCGGCGGACCACCGGCTGCGCCGGGCCCGGCGGGTCACCCTGCTGTCGCTGGCCACGAACGTGTGGACCACGGTGCTGCTGCCCGCCGTCGGCCTGGCCCGCGAACCCGATCCGGTACGCGTCGCGCTCGGCGCCGCCGGGCTGCTCGCGTTCACCGTCGCCCAGATCGCGGTGCTGCACGCCGCGGTCACGCCGTGGCTGCCCGTACCGGCCCGCCGCCGCCGGCACGCCGCGCTCACCGTGGCGGCGCTGCTCAGCCTGCCGCTGCTCGGCCCGGTCGCGGCCGGAACCTGGCCCACCTGGGCCTGGCTCGGGGCGTCCCTGGTCGGCATGACGCCGCTGCTGTTCCGGCCCGTCGTCGCGGCGGTGGCGGCGGCCGGCGTCCTCGCGGTGTCCGCCGCCGTCACCTGGGCGACGGGCGGGCCGGTGCCCACGGCGCTGATGGTCACCGGCGTGGTGGGCGCCGGGATCGCCGCCCTCACATGGGTGCAGGTCTGGTTCTGGGACCTGCTCGTCGAGGCCCGGCAGGGGCAGTCCGCCCAGGCGCGGCTCGCCGCCGCCGAGGAACGGCTGCGCTTCGCCCGGGACGTCCACGATCTGCTCGGCCACGACCTGACGGTGATCGCGCTCAAGGCGGAGCTGGCGGAGCGGCTGGCGCCGCGCGACGCCGGCCGGGCCGCCCGGGAGGCGGCCGAGGCCCGGCGGCTGGCCGGCTCGGCGCTGACCCGGGTCCGGGCGGCGGTGCACGGCTACCGCGCGGTCGACCTCGCCGAGCAGGCCGCCGCGGTGGGGGAGGTGCTGCGCTCCAGCGGCGTCCGCACGACGGTGGTCCCGCCCGCCGCCGAGGTGCCCGAGGCGGTCGCCGCCGACCTGGCCGCCGTGCTGCGCGAGGCCGGAACCAACGTGCTGCGGCACAGCCGGGCCGGCTGGTGCCGGATCGAGATCACCCGGACCGACGGCGTGGTGACGCTGACCGTACGCAACGACGGCGTCCGCGACGACGCCGGACCGGACCGGCTCAGCGGCGGCCTGCGCGGCCTGGCCGACCGGCTCGCCCCGGCCGGCGGACGGGTCCGGGCCGAGGCCTCCGACGGCGTGTTCAGCCTGGTGGCGACGGTGCCGGTGACGCCGTGATCCGGGTCCTGCTGGCCGACGACGAGGAGCTGATCCGGCTCGCCCTGGCCGCGCTGCTCGACCTGGAACCGGACATCGAGGTGGTCGCGCACGCCCGCGACGGGCGCAGCGCCCTGGACGCCGCGCTGGCGCACCGCCCCGACGTCGCCGTGCTCGACCTGGAGATGCCGCCGCCCGGCGGCGTCGAGGTCGCCGCCGAGCTGACCCGGGCGCTGCCCGGCTGCGCCCCGGTGATCCTCACCGGACACGGCCGGCCCGCCCAGCTCCGCCCGGCGCTCACCGCCGGGGTACGCGGGTTCCTCGCCAAGGGTGCCCCCGGCGGCGCGCTGGCCGACGTGATCCGCCGGGTGCACTCCGGGGCGCGTTACGTCGATCCCGCGCTCGCGGCCGACGCGCTCACCCTGCCGGAGTGTCCGCTCACGCCGCGCGAGCTGGAGACGCTGCGGCTGGCCGAGCTGGGCACGCCGGTCGCGGTGATCGCCCGGCGGACCCACCTGGCCGCCGGAACGGTCCGCAACCATCTCAGCGCCTGCGTGCAGAAGCTCGGCGCCGCCGACCGGGCGGAGGCGGTCCGGCGGGCGCGCGAGGCCGGCTGGCTCTGACGTACGGGGCGTCGCGGGCGGTCGCCGGCGACTAGCCTGATCACGTGCGGACGGTCGAACTGCTCTGCTCTCCCGAACTGGAAGCGGCGGTTCGCGCTGCCTGGGACCGGCTCGCCGCCGCCGGGCTGCCCAGCCTTGCCCGCAACACGCACCCGACGAACCGGCCGCACCTCACGCTCGCCTCGGTGGAGGAGTTCCCGCCCGGCGCCGAGCAGCGCCTGGCCGACCTCTGCGACGCGGCGCTTCCGCTGCCGGTGCGGCTGGGCCGGGTGGCGGTGCTCGACGGCAGCGCGCCACTGGTGTGGCTGGTCCGCCCGACCCCGCAACTCGTCGCGCTGCACGGCGCGGTCTGGGACGTACTAGCCGAGGCGTCCGGCGGGCACTCGTGGCACCAGCCCGGCCGGTGGGTGCCGCACCTGAGCCTGGCGCTGCGGTTCGGTGCGGCGGACCGGCGCCGCGCCCGGGCGGTCGCCGGGGCGCACCCGCCGGCCGGGGCGTTCGTGGCGGCGCGCAGCTACGACGGCGACACCCGCACCGTCAGCGAGCTGACCACCGCCTGCCCGCGTTCCGGCGGCTGACCGAGAAGGCTCACCCGGCGCTGGTGGCTGTCGGTTCCGTTGACCGGAACCCCAGGCGTGGGCAGATCCGGGCACTCTTCGTCCCATGATCGGCAGTATTCGACTGGCGGTCGTCGTGGCCTGGTGGACTCGGCGGAAGTCGAACGGGTGGCGCACGCGCTGGAAGGGGCGGAGGTGCAGCTCTACTCCGCTCCGAGCGGCCGGCCGGACACGGCTCGGGCATACGCCGAGGCGGCTCTGACGGCGGGCGTCGCGTTCGTGAACACCACGTCGGAACCGGCGGCCGGCAGGAGTTCCTACTGGCACGTTTCGAGGAAGCCCGTGTGCCGTTGCTCGGCGACGACCTGGCCAGCCAGTTCGGCACCTCCGTGCCGCACCACGCACTGCTGCGGCTGATCGAGGAGCGCGGCCTCACCCTGGGCAGTTCCTACCAGGTCAATCTGGGCGGGACCGAAGACTTCCGCAACCTGGTCGAGAACCCGAACACCAAGAAGCAGTCCAAGCTGAGCGCCCTGGGGTCGTCCGGCGAGGTCCAGATGGCGCCTCTCGCGTACATGCCGCACCTGCGATCCCTGCCGCCGTGCACGCGCCGCCCGGCGAACGGCAGCTCGTAGCCGTACTCGACCTGCCGGATGGTCCAGTTCGCCACCTGGGTCAGCCGGGCGAACCGGTCGTCGTCGACGTACGCGACCAGGCCGGCCTGCCGGTAGTTGCGCCCGCTGTCCTCGCCCGGGCCGAGTGTCACCTTCGCGGTGGACACGGCGCCGGCGCTCACCCGTCGCTCCCGGCGCGGACGCCCACGCCACCCAGCCCCAGCCCGGCGGTGCCCGCGCCGGTCACGTGTCAGCATGGGCCGATGACCACCGGTGCCGACGGCCGCGGACTCGCCGGGTTCGCCTCGCTGCTCGCCGACCCCACCCGGGCCGGCTTCTGCCTGGCCCTGCTCGACGGCCGCGCCTGGACCGCCGGGGAGCTGGCCCGCGCCGCCGGGGTCGCCGCGTCCACCGCGAGCGACCACCTCACCCGGCTGGTCGCCGGCGGCCTGCTGGTCGAGCAGCGGCAGGGCCGCCACCGGTACGTCCGCCTCGCCGACCCGGGCGTCGCCCAGCTCGTCGAGGACCTGGCCGCGCGGGCGCCCGCACCGGCGGCCCCGCCCCGCACGTTGCGCGCCGCGTCGGCCGGCGCCGCCCTGGCGTACGCGCGCACCTGCTACGACCACCTGGCCGGGCGGCTCGGCGTGTTGCTGCACGACGCTCTGCTCGACCGTGGCGTGCTCGACCGCACCGGCGGCCTCGCGCTGACCGAGGCCGGCATGAGCTGGCTGGACCGTCTCGGCGTACCCGTCGAACCACTGCGCGGCACCCGGCGACCGCTCGTCCGCGACTGCCTGGACTGGACCGAACGGCGCCCGCACCTGGCCGGCGCGGTCGGGGCGGCGCTGTGCGGGCGCTTCCTCGACCTCGGCTGGACCGCGCGCGGCACCGGCCGGGCGGTACGGGTCACCCCGGCGGGGCGGGACGCGCTGGCCGAGGCGCTCGGGCTCGACCCGGTGCTGCTGGCCGCGCCCGCCACCCGCGACACCGGCCCGGCGCGCGCCTGACCCGGCCCGGCGGTGTCCGACCCGGCCCGGCGGTGTCCGTCGCGGATCGTTCGGTCCGGACCGAACCGTTCCCGCCCTACGGTCGGGCGATGCGACTACCGACGATCCCTGCGCCAACGGGCACCCCGCCCTGCGGACCACCGGCGCTCGGCGACGAGGGCTGGGTGGTCACCCGGCACGCCGACGTCCGCGCCGCTCTGACCGACAGCCGCTGCGTGGTGCCGCCCGTCCCGGACGGGCCGGAAGGGACCGTGGCGTGGCTGCGCGCCTCGGTGAGCCGGTTCAGCCCGCCGGGCCGGCACGCCGCGCGACGAGCCGCCGGGGTGGCGGCACTGGACGTCCTCGACCCGGAGGACCTGCGCCTCGCCGCCGCACGGCTGACCGAGCGGGCCCTCGACCTGCCGGGTGAGGAGAACATGACCCCGGCTCGGCGCGTACCCCTGCTGGTGCTCGCCGAACGGCTCGGCCTGGCCGACTGTGCCGGCCGGGCATGCCCTCACGGCCCTCGCTTCGCTCGGTGCGATCGCTCATGCCCGGCGGTGGCCGTCACGGAGGTGGCGGCGGTGGCCGCCGCCTACCATCCGGGCGCCGACGCGGCGGCCGAGCGGCGGGCGGACCGGGCGGTCGCGGCGCTGCTCGCCCTGTCGCCGCAGGCACCGGCCGAGGTGACGGCGAACCGGCTCGGGCTGCTCGTGCAGGCCGCCGACGCGACCGCCGGGCTGATCGACGCGGCCGTCCGGCACGGACGGGCCGCGTCGGACGGGCTCGCCACTGCCACGCTGCTCGCCGAGGTGCTGCGCCTCGATCCGCCGGTACGGGTCACCCGCCGGGTCGCCGCCGACGCACTGAGCCTGGGCGGCCAGGTGGTGCGGGCGGGGGAGCGGCTGCTGCTGCGGTTCGACGCCGCGAACCGCGACCCGGCCGTCTTCGCGGAGCCGGACCGGTTCCGGGCCGACCCGGCGGGCGAGGTGCTGACCTTCGGCGCCGGTCCCCGCGGCTGCCCGGGGGAGCGGCACGCGCTCGCCCTGGCGACAGGCGTGGTCGACGTCCTGCGCCACGCCTCCGGCAGGCTGATCGAGGGGAGCCGGCGATGACCGACAGGTACCGCGCGTTCCGGGAGCTGCACCGGCCCGGCGACCCGCTGCTGCTGCCGAACGCCTGGGACCACGCCTCCGCCGCGGCGCTCGCCGCCAGGGGCCATCAGGCGATCGGCACGACCAGCCTGGGCGTGGCGGCGGCCGCCGGGCAGCCGGACGCCGTCCGGGCGACCCGCGCCGAGACGCTGGAGCTGGCGTACCGGCTGCGGCGCCTGCCGACGCTGCTGACAGTGGACGTCGAGGACGGCTTCCACGACGACCCGGCCGAGGTGGCGCGCTACGTCGGCGAGCTGGCCGCGCTCGGTGTGGTCGGCGTGAACCTGGAGGACGGGCGCCCGGACGGGCGGCTGGCCCCGGTGGAGCACGTCGCCGCCGTGATCGCGGCGGTCCGCGCCGCAGTGCCGCGGATGGTGGTCAACGCCCGCACCGACGCCTGGTGGCTGGGCGTGCCGGCACCGCTGGACGAGGCGCGGCGACGGGCGGCGGCGTTCCGGGCCGCCGGGGCCGACTGCCTGTTCGTGCCGGGCGCGCCGGACGACCTGGTCGGCCTGCTCGCCGCCGAGGCGGGGTTGCCGCTGAACGTGCTGTACCGGCCCGGCGGCCCGGAGCTGGCCGCCCTCGGGCGGCTCGGCGTGGCCCGGGTGAGCACCGGCTCGCTGCTGTTCCGGGCCGCCCTCGGCGCGGCGCTGCACCTGACCGACGCGATCGGCGCCGGGTGCGACGCGGGCCTACCGGCGCCGCCCGGGTACGAGGAGGTGCAGGCGCTGGCATCGTCGTCCGCCACCTGATCGGGCACTTCGGGGAAGATGGGAGCAATCGCGCCTTCTCCGGTCTTTACGGTGTGTGCAGGCCCAATCACGCCGTGTCCTGACCGAGAGGGGACGGAGACCATGCGAGTGCCCAGCCGCAGCCCCGGTCGCCAGCCCGGTCCCGCCGTCACGTCCACCGCTCCCGCCCGGCGGGTGCCCGCCGCCGGCCGGCGTGCCGGCACCGAGCCGGACCTGTCCGCGTACCGGGCGGCGGTGGCGGAACTCCTGGTCGAGGTGGGCGCGCTCGCCGACGCGCCGTCCACCACCGCCCGCCAGGTGCTGCTCGACCAGCGGCTGCGCGAACCGGCCATCGCCGCCGTCCTCGACGCCACGCCGCAGGGCCTGATCGGTGCCCGGGAGACGCTGCTGCTGGAGATGGCCCGCTACCAGCCCAACGCGCGCAGCTCGGCGCAGGACCTCACTGCCCTGGTCCGCATCTACCTGCTCTCCCGCGTCGACGTGCTCTGGTGGCGGGACAGCCCGACGTTCCTCACCGACGACCAGGTCCGCACCAGCACCGAACTGGTCGACCTGGAATGGCTGCGCCGCCGCGGCCTGCTCGAGTTCCGCTACCAGGAACAGCCCGCCACAGTGGTGGGACGCGGGCTGCGGGCCGTCCGGCGGCGGCTGCGCCCGGACGCCACCCCGCGTACCGCCGGGCTGCTGTTCCGCCGGGCCCGCCGCGAGATGATCGCCTTCCTCAACGACCTGGCCCGGGAGTTCACCGCGATCGCGCCGGACGGCACGCCGCCGCTCTGGGTGACCAGCCTGGCCCGCAGCGCCGAACACCAGTACCGGCTGCGCCGCCTCGGGTACGCGGCGATGGTGCCCAGCGGGCACTGCCTCGGCTGGGCCGCCGACGTCGAACTGGAGTGGTACGACCGCTTCGGCGCCCGCCCGGCGCTGGCCGGGCTGCTGCTGGCCCGCCAGGACGCCGGCGAGGTGAACGTGGTCGACGAGGGACAGGCCTGGCACGTCTGTCTCGCCCCGGCCGTCCGCCGCCGCTACCGGCGCGCGTACGAGGCCGAGATGGGGGTGTGACCCGGTGTGCGGCATCGCGCTGAGCATCGGCCCCGAGGCGGACCCGGCGACGTTCCGGCGGATGCTCGCCGCGCTCGCACCACGCGGTGAGGTCACCGAGACCCGGCAGGAGAACGGCCTGCTCGCCGGCGTACGGCGGCTGAAGATCGTGGACCGGGAACGATCCGTGCAGCCGTGGATGTCGCCGGACGAGCGGCACCTGCTCTGCTTCAACGGCGAGGTCTTCAACCACCACGAGCTGCGCGCCGAGCTGACCCGGCTCGGGCACCGGTTCAGGACCGCGGGCGACACCGAGGTGGTGCTCGCCGCGTTCCGCCAGTGGGGCGAGAACGCGGTCCGGCGGCTGCGCGGCGAGTACGCGTTCGTCGTCGTCGAGCGCGACACCGGCCGGGCGTACCTGGCCCGCGACCCGCTCGGCGTCAAGCCGCTGTACTGGTCCCGCCTGCCCGGCTGCCTGCACCTCGCCTCCGAGGTCAAGGCGCTGGTCGGGCACGGCGCGCCGATCGGCGAGGTGGCACCCGGGCACCACGGCTGGGTCGAGCCCGGCCGTCCGGTCCGGCTGGGCCCGCACGTCGACCTGCTCACCCTCGGCGACGGCCTGCCGGTGATCGACGACCCGGACGAGGCGGCCCTGCTGGTCCGCGTCGCGCTGACCGACGCGATGCGCGCCCGGCTGGACACCGACCTCACCGTCGGCGTGGTGCTCTCCGGCGGCCTGGACAGCTCGCTGGCGCTGCTGCACGCCCGGGAACTGCACCCGGACTGCGTGGCGGTCACCATCGGCGTCCCGGAGAGCCCGGACGTCGCGTACGCCCGGCGGCTCGCCGCCGACCTCGGCGTCCCGCACGAGGTGATCGAGCTGCGGCCGCGTGACATCCGGCTCGCCGACGTCCGCGAGGCGATCCGGATCTCCGAGCTGACCGAGTACGGCGACATCATCAACGCCGTCGTCTCGGTGCCGATCTTCCGGCGGCTGCGCGAGCTGGGCGTCCGGGTGGTGCTCACCGGCGACGGCTCCGACGAGTTGTTCGGCGGGTACCCGATGTACCACCGGGTCGGGCCGGAACGGTCCCGCCGGCTGTTCCTGCACAAGATCCGCAACCTGTGCCGGACCGAGCTGCAACGGGTGGACCGGGCCAGCATGGCGCACGGCGTGGAGGCCCGGGTGCCGTTCCTCGACCTCAGCGTCGTCGAACTGGCCATGCGGCTGCCGCTGGACGTGAAACTCCGCGACGGGCAGGAGAAGTGGATCGTCCGGCGGGCCTTCGCGGACCTGCTACCCGAGTACGTACGGCAGCGGCCGAAGAACCCGATGTCGTACTCGTCCGGGCTGCACGAACGGGCCCGCCTCTACAAGCCGCTGTTCGCCCGGCTGCACCGTTCCTTCGGCTACGACCTGCTCGAACCGGTCCGCCGGGACTTCGACAGCGTGCTCACCCGCTGCGGCAACGACCTCGACCGGGCCATCGCCGAGGGCATCGCCCGGCCCGACTACACGGTGCTAGAACACGCCCGGGACCTGGTCGGCGCGGCCCGCTGGAACGCCGCCCCGATGGTCCGGCGGCTGGTCAACCCGCGCCGCACCCGAGGTGACGAGGCGCCACTGCCCGGCTAGCCCGCGCGGCCTCGGTGACCTGCCGGCGCACGGTCGCCGTGCGGGTCAGCGCCGCAGGTCCACGTCGGCGGTCGCGCCGGAGACCGGGTCGGCGCAGCGCACAGTCGGCCCCGGACGCAACCGGGCGTCCGAGGCGTACCGCCGGGCCAGCTCCCGCCCGGCGGCGGCGTCGCCCCGGTCGGCGGCCACCAGCAGCGCCGCGACCTCGTCGACAAGCGTCAGGTCGGCACCGGTCAGGTCCTCGGTCATCGCCCCGAACTCGTCCCACAGCAGCACCTCGTCCCGGTGCCGATGGGCCAGTTCCAGCAGCACGTAGTCGTGGACGAGCCAGTCGCCGCGGATCGGCAGCGACGGGTCCACGCCGTAGGTGTCCGGGTCGATCCGGCCCGCCCGGTATGCCAGCCACACCCGGGCCGCCGACTCGAAGTGCCCCGCCTCCGGGTCGATGTCGTAGCCGTCGAACGGCTGCTCGCCGCCCGGGTCCAGCTCCGGATCGGACCAGACCCAGCGCTCGCCGTTCCACCACTCCGCGAGCACGTGGTCGTGGTGCCAGCCGGGCACGAAGTAGCCGGCGAAGCCGACCCGGCTGCGGGCCGGTACGCCGTGCTGACGCAGCGCCGCGACGACGAACAGCGCATGGTCCCGGCAGCAGCCGGCGACCCGCTCGGCGGCCGGGCGCTCGGCGGTCAGCGGCAGCGGGAACCGGGACTGGTCGGTGTCGAGGATGCGGTCCATCCAGCGCAGGTTCACCTCGGCCTGGCGGACGTCCGGCAGCTCCACGCCGCCGGCGCGGTAGTGGACGATCACGTTGCGGGCGGTCGCCGCGACGGTCGGCAGGCCGGCGGGTACGGCGTCGAGCAGCGCCGTGTGGTGGCGGGGATCGCTGTACGGGGAGTGGGCCCGGTAGTCGTCGACGTCCATCCGGCCATTGTCGGCACCGGACGCGGTCCGCGGGTGCCCGCTCGGCCCGCAATCTCGCGGTGCCCGAACGCCAGGTCCGATCACCGCCAGCGCCGTGGCCGGGGCCGCGTCAGGCTGGGACCGTGACGACCACCTGTACCGTGTTCGGAATCCGCCCGCTGACCGCCGGGACGCTGGCCGAGCTGCGGCGCACCGGCCGCGACGCCACCGGCCAGCCGCCCGAGCACCGGCGCGCCACCGGCGGCGAGCCGCTGCGCTGCTGCCTGCGCGACGCCCGGCCGGACGAGGCGCTGCTGTTGTTCGGGTACGCCCCGCCGCTGCCACCCGGTCCGTACCGCGAGGTGGGGCCGGTGTTCGCGCACGCAGCCGGCTGCGCCGGCCCGGACGACGTGACGGCGTACCCGTCGCGGTGGCGCGGACGGGAGCAGGTGCTGCGCGCGTACGACAGCCGGGGCCGCATCGTGGGCGGACGGCGGCACGACGGCGGCGATCCGGAGGCGGTGATCGCGGAGCTGTTCGCCGATCCGGCGGTGGACCGGCTGCACAGCCGCAACGTGGTGTACGGCTGCTGGATGTTCGCTGTCGTGCGGAGCTGACCGAGTCCCGGATGGACATCGGCGGACGCCTCTTCTAGCGTCGCTGTCATGCGGAGGACCCTCATCGCCGGCGGGCTCGCGCTGCTCCTGCTCGCCACGGCCTGCGGGGAGAGCCGCCGGTCCGGCCCGCCGGCCGCGGCCGGCTCACCGACCGCGTCCCGGCAGGATCCGGGGCAGGTCGAGCGGACCCTGGCCAGCCTCCGCAAGATCGACGACCTGCCGATGTACGAGATGACGTACGACGGCGACTACGACCCGACCGCCGGGCTGGCCGGGTCGACGCCGCCGAGCCCGTTCGGCTGCTCGCTGTTCGCCGCGCTGGCCGACCGGGAGCGCCCACTGTTCGCCCGCAACTTCGACTGGGAGCCCAATCCCGCGCTGGTGCTGCGCACCGACCCGCCGGACGGGTACGCCTCGATCTCCCTCGTCGACATCTCGTACCTGGGTGTTCCCGCCGACCCGACCGGGGACCGGCGGCTGCTGGACGCGCCGCTGCTGCCGTTCGACGGCATGAACGAGCGGGGTCTCGCGGTCGGGCTGGCCGCCGACGACGGGGCACGCGCCGAGCCGGTGCCCGGACTGCCGGCTGTCGGCTCGGTGCGCATCCTGCGCCTGGTGCTCGACTCGGCCGCCACCGTGGACGAGGCGGTCGCCGTGTTCCGGCGCTACAACCTCGACTTCGACGGCGGGCCGCCGCTGCACTACCTGCTGGCCGACGCGACCGGCGCCTCCGCCGTGGTGGAGTTCGTCGACGGGAAGCTCTCCGTGGACCGGCGGCAGGGCCCGTGGCAGGCGCTGACCAACGTGCCCGCCGTCGGCGTGCCGGACCGGGAACTGCGCCAGGACCACCGGTACGGGGTGCTGGCGAAGGAGCTGGACCGCACCGGCGGGGTGGTCGACGCGGCCGGTGCGCTGCGGCTGCTGAACGCGGTACGCCAGTCGCACACCCGCTGGTCGGTGACGTACGGGCTGCGCAGCGGCGAGGTGCGCGTGGTCACGGCCGGCGGCGGCACCCGCGACTACCGGCTGCCGATGAGCGACTGACCAGGGCCGCGGTGGCACCGTGCCCCTCAGACGATCGGCTGCTGGTACCTGTCGGCGAGCGTGGGCAGGTCCGGCTCGCCGAACCGCTCGACGAGTGCCGCGAACCGATCGGCCTTCTCCGCCCCGAAGCGCCGCACGGCGACCGCGTAGGAGGCGGCGGAGACGAACGCCGGTGGCGTGGTCTTGCTGTGGAACTTGTCGGCGTACATCACGAGGTGTTCCTCGACGGTGCCGGCCGTGTAGTCGGCGGCCGGGATCGGCAGGCCCTGCCGGCGCACGTCCGCCGGGGTGATTCCGACGCCGGTGTGACGGGAACAGAACCGGGCGATCACCTCCGGCAGCCCCGCCTCCCGTGCCAGCGAGTGACCCAGCACGCCGTGCCGTACGTAGTTCCGCTCGTCGAGTCGCCCGGCCGTGTCGTAGAGGCGGTAGACGCCGATGTCGTGCAGCAGGCTGCCGGCCCGCACGACGGCGGCGTCCGCGTTCACGCCGCTGCTGTCGAGCAGTTGTCCGGCGATGTCGCAGACGATCCGGCAGTGCGTCCAGACGAGGCGCAACGCCTCCCGGGACGGCGCGAATCGTTCGTGCAGGGCCCGGATCAGGGTGTCGCTCGGCACCGCCGTCCGGTCGTCGATCGTCACTGGTGCGTGTTTCCGTCTCCGTCCCGGAACCGCACCGGGCCCGGCGTCCCCGCGAGGGGGAGCACCGGGCCCGGCGACGGTCGGCGTGTCACCAGCTCAGGTAACCGGCCTGGGTCTGCACGTTCAGCTCGGGCACCAGCAGGAACTGCGCCAGCCAGGTACGCGGGTCACGCAGCTCCAGCACGTCCAGTCCCTTCTGGATGTCGCTGGAGTAGATGTGGCCGTTGTACCAGTAGGCCGACCAGGAACCGCCGGTACGCAGCTGCGAGGCGTCCAGCGGACCGCGCTCCCAGTAGGCGATCTCCTTGGGCTTGCGCGAGTCGGTGAAGTCCCACACCGAGATGCCGCCCTGGTACCAGGCCTGGACCATGATGTCGCGGCCGGGCACCGGGATCAGCGAGCCGTTGTGGGCCACGCAGTTCTCCGTGTCGGCGTTGACCCGGGGGATCTTGTAGTAGCTGCGGAACTCCAGCTTGCGGGCGTCACCGCGGCCGGTGATGTCGTAGATGGCGTCCGCGCCGCGGTTCGGGCCGACCACCTCGTTGCAGGTGGCCGCGCCGCCGCCGCCCAGCTCGTCGGTGAAGACGACCTTGGTGCCGGCGTTGTTGAACGTGGCCGAGTGCCAGAACGCGAAGTTCTCCGCGTCGGTGACCCGCTCGATCACCCGGGGCGCCTCACGGTTCTTGATGTCCAGCAGGACGCCGTCACCCATGCAGGCGCCGGCGGCCAGGTCCTTCGACGGGTACGCGGTGATGTCGTGGCACCCGGTGGTGGCCGACGACTGACCGGGGATGCCCGGGTAGCCGCCGTCCGGGAACAGGTTCGGCGTGGCGACCACGGAGGCGGTGGTGGGGTTCTTCACCGGCACCTTGACGATGGAGATGGAGTCGTGCGGCGGCTGGCAGTCCGGGAACTCGGCCCGCGGGCTGTACGAGGAGACGTACAGGTAGACGTTCCGCTTGTCCTTGCCGGGCACCAGGGTGTGGGTGTGCGAGCCGCACGCCGTCTCCACCGACTTGATGTAGCGCGGGTTGCGCTTGTCCCGGATGTCGAAGATCTTGATGCCCTCCCAGGACTCCTTCACCGACGCCGACTGAGTGGTGCTGGCGCAGGAGTCGTCGCTGCGGGAGGAGTCGGTCGACAGGAACAGCAGGTTGCCGTGGACCGAGATGTCGTTCTGCGAGCCGGGGCAGAGCACCTGGGACACGATCGCCGGGCGGCTCGGGCGGGAGACGTCGTAGACGACGAACCCGTCGTAGTTGCCGACGAACGCGTACCGCCCCTGGAAGGCGATGTCGGTGCCGAGGGCGGCAGTGGTGTCGAACGGCGCCTGCTTGGGCAGGTTCGCCACCTGGCGCAGGTTGGGGCTGCTGGAGATCTCGTCGACACCGGGGACGGCGCTGTCCACGGTGGCCGGCGCGGCCTGGGCGCGGGGGATCTCCTGCGCGCTGCTCGGGGGCGCGGCGACGACGCCGGCGAGCAGCAGGCCGGCGGCGGCCAGGCTGACGATCCGGATTCGGGACGTGCGGATGCTGATCATCGGCAACACCCTTCGAAAGGGGGTCATGATTCGCCACACCTTACCTATTTGAGACGGCCATCAATGTGATCTGGGTCACACATGGGAACTTTCGTCTATGGATAGGATCGCTGTCACCTTGACCGGAGGAGGCGTCGTATGACCAGCCGGCAGGCGCGTGTGTGGGTGGGCGTCACAGCACTGGTGACCCTCGTGGTGGTCGGCGCGCTGGCGCTGACCGGGCGCGAGGACACCCGTACCCCGGAGGCGGCCGGAACCGCCGCGCCGGCCGCGCCGAGCGCGAGCGCCGCCGGGTCGGCGCCGCCGGTGGTGGTGCCGGGACGCCCGGGGGAGCCCGCTGCGACCCGCCCGGCCGAACAGGTCCGGGGTGTCACCACGCCCCGCTGGAACAGCCTCGACGTCTGGTACGTCCGGATGATGATCCCGCACCACGAGCAGGCCCTGGAGATGGCCGCCCTCGCGCCCGAGCGCGCCGCCGACGCGCGGGTGCGCGCCGTCGCCGACCGGATCCGCGCCGCGCAGGGGCCGGAGGTCGGCCTGCTGCGCGCCTGGCTCAGCACGCGCGACCTGCCGGCCGACGTACCCGGGCACGACCACGGCAGCATGCGCGGGATGCAGTCCCCGGACGCGATGCGGCGGCTCGCCGACGCCCGCGGCGCGGCGTTCGACAAGCTGTTCGTGCAGATGATGTCCGACCACCACCGGGGCGCGATCGTCATGTCCACCGACCTGCTGAAGGTCGGCGTCGACCAGCCGATGCAGGAGTTCGCCACCTCGGTGGCCGTCGAGCAGTCCGCCGAGATCAGCCGCATGCAGGCCCTGCTGACCCCCTGACCTGGGAGCGGGCGGGGGAGGACGCAGGGGCGGGCCTGGGCTGGGGATCGTGAACCGCCTGATCCTCGGTCGCACCCTGATCGTCGGCGCGGTCTTCCTGGCCGGACTGAACCTGCGGACCCGCCGGCTCTACGTGCTCAGCCTGGAGGAACGCGCCGCCACGCTGGAACGGGAACGGGAACGGGAACGGGAGGCCGAGGCGCGCGCCGCCGTCACCGAGGAGCGCACCCGCATCGCCCGCGAGTTGCACGACGTCGCCGACACCGGGCGGGCGGCGCTGGAGGAGATGCGGCGGCTGGCCGCGCCGCTCGCCTCGGTCCTCCCGGCCCACCGGGCGCTGTCCCGGCCGGTGGTGGCGTCGCTCGGCGCGGACTGAGCACCGCCGCCCGGACACGGACGAGCCGGCTCCGCCGTGGGCGGGGCCGGCTCGTGGTGGGTCAGGGCTGGGTGGCCGGCTGCCCGCCGGTGTCACCGCCGCCGCCCGTGCCGCTGCCCGGGTCGGCGGTGGTCGGGTCCGGCGCCGGCGGCGTGGTGGGTGCCGTCGTCGTCGGCGCGCTCGACGGCGTGCTGCTCGGCTCGGCCGACGGCGCAGGCTCGTCGGTCACGCTCGGCTGCGCCGACGGTGTCGCCGAGGTGCTCGGCGACACCGAGGGCGTGGCCGACGGCCGGCCGCCCGGGCCGACCGGGCGGTAGGTGTACTCGTCGACGGCCGACGGCTCGTCGGCGACCGGCTCCGCGGCCGGGTCGCTCGGCACCACCGCGGGCGCCGTCTTGTCGATCTTCGTGGCCGGTTCGGCGGTGTCGTTGGCGGCGGCCACGAGCGCGCCCAGCGCACCCATCGCCACCAGCACCGCGCCCAGCGCACCGACGAGCGTGCCGCGCCGGCCCCGCCGCCGCGACGTCGCCACCGCGGCGCCCGGGCGGACCGCCGGCTGGTCGTCGCGGGACCGCGCCGAACCCGCCGCGCCGCGGAGTGCCACCGTCGCGGTCGGCGAGTCGGTACGCGCGGCCCGCGCCGCGTCGGCCATCGCCGCGGCGCTCGGGTAACGGTCGGCCGGATCCTTGGCAAGCGCGCGGGAGACCAGCTCCCGCACCGACGCCGGGATCTCCGCCGGCAGCTCCGGCGGTTCGTCGTCGAGATGGCGTACGGCCACCTGGAGCGGGTTGTCGCCGGTGAACGGCGGGCTGCCGGTGAGGCAGCAGTACGCGACGGCGCCGAGCGCGTACACGTCGGTGGCGCCCGAGACGGGCCGGCCGGCGGCCTGCTCCGGCGCCATGTAGAGGGCGGTTCCCGGCACCGCGTTCGTGCTGGTGATGCTCGTGACGTTCGTCGACCGGGCCACCCCGAAGTCGACCAGGACCACGGTGCCGTCGTCCTGCACGAGCAGGTTGCTCGGCTTCACGTCCCGGTGCACGATGCCGCGGCCGTGCGCCGCGTGCAGCGCCTGCGCCACCTGGGCCACGATCGACATGGTCTCTGCGACCTCGAGCTGCCCGGCGGTTTCGATCCGCCGCGACAGCGGCTCACCGGCGACGAACTCCATCACCAGGTAGTCGGCCCGGCCGCCGCCGGGCAGGTCGTCCTCGCCGCAGTCGAAGACCTGGACCACGCCGGGGTGGCGCAGCGAGGCCATGATCCGGGCCTCGGAACGGAACCGGGCGATGAAGTCGGGGTCGGACACCAGGGCGGGAAGCAGCACCTTCACCGCGACCGGGCGACCGAGGACAAGGTCGGTGGCACGCCAGACGTCGCCCATGCCGCCGGTGGCGACACGGTCATCCAGGCGGTACCGACCGCTGAGTACGACGTCTGAGGACAGCACCCCCATACCGTACCCACAGCAGGCCCGAAGTATTTCCCGCGATATCCGCGGCCGGTCCGGCCCGGCCGTTCGGGCGGGTGTCCGGCACCCGGGACGCCGATCGGCTGATCGTGATCGACCCGGTACGATCGGCCAGAAAGTGACGTGCCCCCGCGCTCCCGGCCTGCCGCCCCGGCGGGGGTCCGATTCGCGGAGCGTCGCGACCGCCGCCGGTGTTACCCCGACACGCCGGTGACGCAGGTAGACATTTCTCTCTGTTTCTCCGCCGTGCGGAGGCTTGCCGACCCACCCGGCCCGCCCCGGCGTCGGCCCGACTCCCGGCCGCCCCCGGACGCCGGTACGGTATGTCCCGCCGACGCCCGTGCCGCGCGGCAGTGTCCACGGCGCACCGCACCCTCGTGCGGGTGCCTGATTCAGCTCACCGGGGGGCCGAGTGCGGATGGCGGTGTGGTCACTGGCACCCGTTGACGCCCGGCTCCGGGTCGTCATCCGGGTGGGGCGGCGCGCGTGACGGCCGAACTGAACGAGGCGGTCGCCGCGGCGCAGGCGGGGGACGAGGAGGCGTTCCGGTTCCTCTACCGCAGCCTGCAACCCGCGCTGCTGCGCTACCTGACCGCCCTCGTCGGCGCCGACGCCGAGGACGTGGCCTCGGAGGCGTGGCTCCAGATCTCCCGCGACCTGCCGTCGTTCACCGGCGGCGAGTTCCGCGCCTGGGTGGTCACCATCGCCCGCAACCGGGCCATGGACCATCTGCGCCGGCAGCGGCGGCGGCCCTCCGTGCCGGTGCCGGTGCAGGCCCTCAACGACCTGGCCGCCGACGTCGACACCGCGGACCGGGCCGGTGAGGCCATCGCCACCGAGAGCGCGCTCGCGCTGATCCGTACGCTGCCGCCGGCCGAGGCCGAGGCGGTGATGCTGCGGGCCGTCATCGGCCTGGACGCGGAGACCGCCGGGCGGGTGCTGGGCCGGCGGGCCGGCGCGGTGCGCACCGCCGCGCACCGCGGCCTGCGCCGGCTCGCCGCGCTGCTGGAGCGCTCGGCGGCGCAGGCCGCGCCGGAGGACACCCGGGACGCCGTCGCGCCGCGTCCGCGGACCGAGCGCCAGGTGCCGCACGCGCCCGAGGCCGAGCCGGCGGAGGGCTGACGTGAGGGGAGACGACGGCATGCACGCTCGCCGGTCCGGCGGGCCCGCCGACCGGGCGGAATCCGACCGGCTGCTCGACGCCGCTCGCGCCGGCTCGCCGCCGGGCGCCGACGCCGACCCGCTGACCCGGCTGCTGTCCGCCGCGGCCGGACCGGCCGGCCCGGACGAGGCCGCCGGGGAGGAGCAGGCGCTCGCCGCCTTCCGGGCGGCCCGCGCCGGGACCGCGGCGGCGCCGGTGATCGCGCCGCGCCCGCGCCGGCGCCTGCGGGTCGCCGCCGCGGTGGCCGGGCTCGCCGCCACCGCCGTCGCCGGGGTGGCGTTCGCCGCCGTGCGCCTGGACCACGACCCCGAGCCGGTGGCGCCGCCCGCGACGACGGCCGCCCCCACCGGCGCCGGACCGACGGGCACCGGCCCCGCCGTCACCGGGCCGTCCCGGCCGGCGCCGAGCACCCCGGCCGGTGACGCGTCCGGCGCGGAATCCCCGCCGGCGCCGGCCCCGTCCGGTACGCCGAGCGCCAAGGGCCGGCCGCCCACGCCCCCGGCCGGTGGGGCGAGCCTGGCCGGCCACTGCCGCGCCTACCTGGCCAAGCCGGAACGACAGCGGGAGAAGGCGCTCACCAAGCCGGGCTTCGCCGGCCTGGTGGCCGCCGCCGGTGGCCCCGAGCAGGTGGAGAGCTACTGCCGCAACCTCGTGGGCGCGCCGCCGGGGGGCCCGGACGACGCGCCGGAGCCCGAGCCCCCGGGCCGGGAGACGGATGACTGAGCGGCGCGGCGCAATCAGATTCCGGACAAAAATTCATCTCTCCGGGCAAGCGGATCTCGTCTGCTAGACAGAGGATGGTGGGGCGGCGTCCCGTGCCGTCCCGGCCGGGCGCGTCGCGACGACGTCGTCGCCCATCGCCGAGGAGGAGCCGTCCCATGGTGATGTCGCCGGACCTGGACCGCGCAGTCGTCCTGGGGGACGAGGAGGCGGCCCGGGGCCACCTCGCCCGGATCTGCTTCAAGACCGGTCCACCCGCACTCGTCGGCGTCGAACTGGAATGGACCGTGCACGACGCCGCGGACCCGGCCCGGCCGGTCGACCGCGAGCGACTACGCGAGGCGCTGGGGCGGCACAGCCCGGTGACCCTCGACCCCACCAGCCCGGCCGACGAGCTCCGGCGCGGCGGCGCCGTGACCGTGGAGCCCGGCGGGCAGGTGGAGATCTCCGCCACGCCGCGATCGACTGTCGCCGCGCTCATCCTGGCCACCGAGGCCGACGTCGCCGAGCTGCGGGCCCGGCTGGACGCCGCCGGCCTGGTGCTCGGCCGTAGCGGCATCGACCCGTGGCGCCTTCCCCGGCCCGTCGTGGAGACCCCCCGGTACCGCGCCATGCGCTGCGCCTTCGACCGGCGCGGCCCGGCGGGACGGGCGATGATGTACAGCACCGCCGGGCTCCAGGTCTGCCTGGACGCGGGCGAGCCGGAGCACCTGGCACAGCGCTGGGCCGCCGCGCACGCCGTCGGCCCGCCGCTGCTCGCCGCCTTCGCCACCGCCGACCGGCACGCGGGCCGCCGCACCGGCTGGGCCTCCGCCCGGATAGCCACCTGGCTGGCCATCGACCCGGCCCGGACCCGTCCGGTGTGGTCGCCCGAGCGCGCCGACGAGGATCCGGTGGCGGCCTGGACCCGGTACGCGCTCGCCGCGCCGCTGCTGTGCGTACGCGGCGACGGCCCCGACTGGACCGCGCCGCCCGGCGTCACGTTCGCCGACTGGCTGGCCGGGGCGCTGCCCCGCCCGCCCACCACCGGCGACCTGGAATACCACCTCAGCACGCTGTTCCCGCCGGTACGCCCACGCGGTTACCTGGAGCTGCGCTACCTGGACACCCAGCCCGGCCCGGAGTGGACGGTGCCGCTGGCGGTGCTCACGGCGCTCTTCAGCGACCCGGCCACCACCCGGGACGCGCTGGCGGCGGCCGGCCCGGTCGCCGGCCGGTGGCGCGCGGCGGCCCGGTGCGGGCTGGCCGAGCGTCCCCTGGCGAGCGCCGCGGCGGCGCTGTTCGACCTGGCCCTGACGGCCCTGCCCCGGCTCGGCCTGCCGGAGGGCATCCACGACGAGACCGATCGAGCGATCCGGCGGCACCGCGCCGCCGCGGAGAGGGGACACCGGTGACCACCACCGAGCGACTACGTGACCGGATCGCCGCGGAACTGGAGCGGACCAGGGCCCGTACCGCGCTGCTGACCGACGCGGTGGACGACGACGACCTGGTGCGGCAGCACTCCACGCTGATGTCGCCGCTGGTCTGGGACCTGGCGCACGTCGGCAACCAGGAGGAGCTGTGGCTGGTCCGCGACGTCGGCGGCCGCGAACCGGTGCGCCACGACATCGACGACCTCTACGACGCGTTCAAGCAGCCCCGCAAGGACCGCCCGGCGCTGCCGCTGCTGCCGCCGGCCGAGGCCCGCGCGTACGTGCGTACGGTCCGCGACAAGGTGTTCGACCTGCTCGACGGCATCCGCTTCACCGAGCGTCCGCTCGTCGCCGACGGGTTCGCGTTCGGCATGATCGTGCAGCACGAGCAGCAGCACGACGAGACCATGCTCGCCACCCACCAGCTGCGCGCGGGCGCCCCGGTGCTGGACGCGCCGCCCCCGCCGGAGCCCCGGGCCCGGGTCGGCGGGGAGGTACGGGTGCCGGCCGGGCCGTTCACCATGGGCACCTCCACCGACCCGTGGGCGCTGGACAACGAGCGCCCGGCGCACACCGTCGACCTGCCCGCGTACGTCATCGACGCCGCGCCGGTGACGAACGGTCAGTACCGGGCGTTCATCGCCGACGGCGGGTACGACGAGCCGCGCTTGTGGAGCGAGGCGGGCTGGCGGCACCGCGTCGAGGCGGACCTGAGCGCGCCGATGCACTGGCGGCGCGACGGGGACGGCTGGGCGTACCGCCGGTTCGGCCGCTGGTCGCCGGTACGCGACGACGAGCCGGTGGTGCACGTCTGCTGGTACGAGGCGCAGGCGTACGCGGCGTGGGCCGGCAAGCGGCTGCCCACCGAGGCGGAGTGGGAGAAGGCGGCCCGCTGGGATCCGGTGACCGGCCGGTCCCGCCGCTACCCGTGGGGCGACGAGGACCCGATCGGCGAGCACGCCAACCTGGGGCAGCGGCACCTGTGGCCGGCGCCGGTGGGCGCGTACCCGGCGGGCGCCTCGCCGCTGGGCGTGCACCAGCTCGTCGGCGACGTGTGGGAGTGGACGTCCTCGCCGTTCCGGGGTCACCCGGGCTTCACCGCGTTCCCGTACCGGGAGTACTCGGAGGTCTTCTTCGGCGACGACCACCGGGTGCTACGGGGCGGCTCGTTCGGCACCGACCGGTCCGCCTGCCGGGGCACGTTCCGCAACTGGGACTACCCGATCCGGCGGCAGATCTTCAGCGGGTTCCGCTGCGCCCGTGACGCCGGCCCGGAGGAGTGAACCGGCCCGATGTGCCGTCACCTCGCGTACCTCGGTCCACCCGTGCTGCTGTCCAGCCTGCTGTTCGACCCGCCGTACGGGCTGCTGCGCCAGTCGTGGGCGCCGCGTGACATGCGCGGCGGCGGCACCATAAACGCCGACGGTTTCGGCGTCGCCTGGTACCCCGGCGACGGCGACCCGGTCCGCTACCGGCGGGCCCAGCCGATGTGGAGCGACACCACGCTGCCGGAGCTGACCGCCGTGACCCGGGTACGGGCGGTGCTGGCCGCGGTCCGCTCGGCCACCGTCGGCATGCCGCTGCACGAGACGGCGGCGGCGCCGTTCGCCGAGGGGCGGTGGCTGTTCAGCCACAACGGCGTGGTGCGGGGCTGGCCGGACACCCTGGTCCCGCTCGCTGCCGGCCTGCCCGTCCGCGACCTGATCACCCTGGACGTGCCGACCGACTCGGCGCTGCTGTGGGCGCTGGTCCGGCACCGGCTACGGGCCGGCGCGCCGCCGGACGAGGCGGTGGCGGACACCGTCGCGGCGGTGACCGCCGCCGCTCCCGGCTCCCGGCTGAACCTGCTGCTCACCGACGGTACGACGGTGGTGGCGAGCACGGCCGGTCACGCGCTGTCGGTGCGCCGCGGCCCGGACTCGGTGCTGCTGGCGTCCGAACCGTTCGACGACGACCCGGCCTGGCGGGCCGTGCCGGACGGCCGGCTCGTGGTGGCGACCACGGGCGGGCTCGACGTGCGGGACACGACCGCCGCCTGACGATCCGTACCCACCGCAAGAGAGGACACTCGATGAGCGCGGAGCCGCTGGAGATCCACCTGGAGCAGCAGGACCTCGACCGTGGGTTGCGGGAGGACGTACGGGTCGGGCTGGCCGCGACACCGAAGTGGCTGCCGCCGAAGTGGTTCTACGACGCCCGGGGCAGCGAGCTGTTCGAGGAGATCACCCGCCTGCCGGAGTACTACCCGACCCGCGCCGAGCGGGCGGTGCTGGCCGCGCACGCCGACGACGTGGCCACCATGACCGGCGCGAAGACGCTGATCGAGCTGGGTTCGGGCTCGTCGGAGAAGACCCGGCTGCTGCTCGACGCGTTCACCCGCCACGGCGACCTGGGCACGTTCGTGCCGCTGGACGTGTCGGTGAGCGCGTTGCGGTCGTCCACCGAGCAGATCGCCGCCGCGTACCCGGGGCTGCGGGTGCGGGGGATCGTCGGTGACTTCACCCGCCACCTGGACCGGCTGCCCACCGGCGGCCGGCGCCTGGTGGCGTTCCTCGGCGGCACGATCGGCAACCTGCTGCCGGTGGAACGGGCCGAGTTCCTCACCGCGATGCGCGCGGCGCTGGAGACCGGCGACTGGCTGCTGGTCGGCACCGACCTGGTCAAGGATCCGGGCGTGATCGTGCCCGCCTACGACGACGCGGCGGGCGTGACCGCCGAGTTCAACCGCAACGTGCTGCGGGTGATCAACCGTGAGCTGGGCGCGGACTTCGACGTCGACGCGTTCCGGCACGTGGCGGTCTGGGATCCCGAGCGGGAGTGGATCGAGATGCGGTTGCGCGCCGAGCACCCGGCCCGGGTGCGGGTGCTCGACACCGACGTGGTGTTCGCCGCCGGTGAGGAGCTGCGGACCGAGGTGTCGGCGAAGTTCCGGCCGGAGGGGATCGCGGCCGAGCTGACCGCCGCCGGGTTCGACAGGCGGGCGTTCTGGACCGACCCGGACGGGCTGTTCGGGGTGAGCCTGGCCCGCGCCGACTGAGGCCGCCGTGGCTCCGGCCACACCCGGTGACCGGGCCGGCCGGTGATCGGCTAGGCTGGCGGCGCGAAGGGGAGTAGCCCTCAATGTCGTGGTCGACACACTGGTGCGTTCCGCATCCGGCCACGCGGCCCCGGTCTCCGGGGCGGGCGAGACCTTCGACTCAGGCTGTCGCAGCCGGGTCGAGGGCGCCCCCGTTCCTCCTCCCGGCTTGATCGGGAAGGTTCACATGGAGGGTTTCCTCGTCGCGCTGGTGGTCAGCTTCGGCGTCATCTTCGTCGCCGAGCTGGGCGACAAGTCCCAGCTCATGGCTCTGACGTTCGCCACGCGGTTCAAGCCGGTGCCGGTGCTCATCGGCATCACGATCGCCACCGCCGTCGTCCACCTGGCCTCGGTCGCCATCGGGTACGGCCTGAACGCGGCCCTGCCCACCGACTGGATCTCGCTCATCGCCGGTCTGGCGTTCCTCGGCTTCGGTGCCTGGACGCTGCGCGGCGACAAGCTGACCGAGGAGGAGAAGCGCAAGGCCGAGCGCGGCGGCCGGTCCGCCGTCATCGCCGTCGGTGTGGCGTTCTTCCTGGCCGAGCTGGGCGACAAGACCATGCTCGCCACCATCACGCTGGCCACCAAGTACGGCTGGTTCGGCACCTGGCTCGGCTCGACGCTCGGCATGGTGGCTGCGGACGCGCTGGCGATCCTGGTGGGCCGGATGCTCGGCCGGCACCTGCCGGAGCGGACCATCCGCTACGGCGCGGCCGTGCTGTTCGCCATCTGCGGCCTCTGGCTGATCTTCGAGGCGGTCTCCGAGCTGACCTGACGTGCGTGGTGCGGCGGCGCCCGATGATCGGAGGGCGCTCCGGTGGGTAAGTAGCCCGGGTGAGCGCCGTGGCGGTGACCGCCCGGCGGAGGACGAATCGGCACGACCGGGAGGTTCCGCCCATGAGCAGGCACGACGAGCCCAACGAGTACGGCTTCGCCGGGGGCGCCACCGCGCCGGAGCCGCCGCCGGGCGGGCGCGAGGACGAGCAGGACCGCGCCGAGCAGGTGGCAGTGCCCGGTGACGACCTCACCGCGCCGGCCGCCGAGGCGCTCGAGGAACCGGAACGCAAGCGCGAGCCGCGGCCGGCCGAGCGCCGGCGCTGAGGCGTACCGCGTCGAGGGTGGCGGCGGGCGTGACCGGACGGTCGCGCCCGTCGCCCCGGTTCAGGCCGGGCCCTCCTGGTAGACGTCCGGTACGCCGTCACCGTCGGCGTCCCGGCTCTCCCGCTCGCTGATCCGCCGGTAGACCCGGTTGCGGCGGACCAGCACCACCGAGGCCAGCAGGGCGGAGATCAACGAGCCGAGCAGCACGGCCACCTTGACGCCGTCCTCCTCCGGGCTGCCGGCACCGAACGCCAGTTCGCCGATGAGCAGCGACACGGTGAAGCCGATGCCGGCCAGCAACGCCAGCCCGAGCAGGTCGGCCCAGGTGATCTCCTCGTCCAGTTCGGCCCGGGTGAACCGGGCGAGCAGGTACGTCGACCCGAACACGCCGATCACCTTGCCGAGCACCAGCCCGGCGGCCACCGCGATCACCACCGGGTTGGTCAGCACGCCGCCCACGTCCACGCCGACCAGCGTCACCCCGGCGGCGAAGAAGGCGAAGACCGGCACGGCCAGGCCGGCGGAGACCGGCCGCCAGCGGTGCTCCAGCCGCTCGGCCAGGCCGGGCGCGCCGTCGCGGCCGCGCAGCACCGGCACGGTGAAACCGAGCAGCACGCCCGCCACCGTGGCGTGCACGCCGGAGGCGTGCACGAGCGTCCAGGCGGCCATCGCCAGCGGGATCAGCGCCCACCACCAGGTCCGCCGGCGCTGCACGAGCAGCCCGAACGCGGCGATCGGCAGCAGTGCGCCGAGCAGCGGCAGCGGGTGGAACGCGTCGGTGTAGAAGACCGCGATGATGGTGATCGCGAAGAGGTCGTCGACCACCGCGAGGGTGAGCAGGAAGGCACGCAGCCCCTGCGGCAGGTGGGAGCTGATGACGGCGAGCACGGCGAGCGCGAAGGCGATGTCGGTGGCGGTCGGGATGGCCCATCCGCGCAGGCCGTCGCCGCCGGCGCTGAGCGTCACCGCCAGGTAGATCAGCGCCGGCGCGATCATGCCGCCGAGCGCGGCCACCACCGGCAGCGCGGCCCGCCGGGGGTCGCGCAGGTCACCGGCGACGAACTCGCGCTTGAGTTCCAGGCCGACCACGAAGAAGAAGATCGCCAGCAGCCCGTCGGCGGCCCAGGTGCGCAGGTCGAGGTCGAGGTGCAGCCCGGCACCGCCGGGCCACGGCACCCAGTGGCTCAGTTCGGCGTACGCGGCGCGCCACGGCGAGTTGGCCCAGACCAGGGCGAGCACCGCGCCGAGCAGCAGCAGGCCGCCGCCGACGGTCTCGGTGCGAAGCACGTCGGCCAGGAAGCGGGCCTCCGGCCAGGAGCGGCGGGACAGCAGGCGGGAGCGGGGCGGGGTGTGCTGGGGCATGCGGCGTCCGTTCGGAAGCTGGGGTCGGCGGAACCATCGCCGACCAGGCTTCCCGGCACACCGGGATCAACCCTAACGGGCGCCGCCACCCGCGGCGAGCCGAGCCGGCCGATGGGACGCCCGTCTCACCACTCGGGCGGAGCGTCCCCTCGGCCGGCGGGTCAGCGCTGCCCGGGCAGAGCCGGCAGGGAGGCCCCGACCGGGTCGCAGAACGCGGCCATCCGCTTGATCAGCTCGTCCGGGTCGGCGTACGGGTCGAGCCCGCGCACCTCGTCCGGGTCCAGCTCGGGCACCGGGACGTGGGAGATCAGCGGGTGCAGCGGCCGGGTGTCCACCTCGTCGGCGCCGAACAGGTGCTCGTGCAGCTTCTCGCCCGGGCGCAGACCGGTGAAGACGATCTCCACCGGACGGTCCGCCTCGGCGGCCAGCCGGCGGGCCACGTCGGCGATCCGGACCGGCTCACCCATGTCGAGCACCAGCGCCTCACCGCCGCGGCCGATCGTGGCGGCCTGGAGCACCAGGTGCACCGCCTCCTGGACGGTCATGAAGTAGCGGGTCACGTCGGGGTGGGTGACAGTCACCGGCACCCCGGCCCGGATCTGCGCCTGGAACGCGGTGAGCACCGAACCGCGGCTGCTGAGCACGTTGCCGAACCGGACGCTGAGGTATCTGCCGTTCAGGCGCTGCGCGTGGTACGCGGTGAGCCGCTCGGTGATCCGCTTGGAGTAGCCGAGGACGCTGACCGGGTTCGCCGCCTTGTCGGTGGAGATGTTCACGAACTCGGCGACGTCCCGGCACGCCTCCAGCACGTTCAACGTACCCAGGATGTTGGTCTTGATCGCCTCACCGGGATGGCGCTGCAGCAGCGTGAGGTGCTTGAGCGCGGCGGCGTGGAACACCACGTCGGGCTGCCGGTCGGCGATCACCCGGGCGATCCCCTCGGCGTCGCGGATGTCGGCCAGGATCAGCTCCGGCCCGTCCAGCAGCGCGCGCCCGTGCAGGGACATCTGCAGCGCGTGCAGCGCGGACTCGTCCCGGTCGAGCATCATCAGCTCGTCCGGCTCGCAGCGGGCGATCTGCCGGCACAGTTCCGAGCCGATCGAGCCGCCGGCACCGGTGACGAGCACCCGGCGCCCGGCCAGCCCGCCGCGCTCCACGCTCAGCTCGGCCACCCGGTGCGCGCGGCCCAGCAGGTCGGTGAGCTGAAGATCGCGGACGTCGGTGGCGGCCACCGGGCGGTCGAGGACCTCGCGGACCGGCGGCAGGACCTTGAACGCCGCCCCGGCCTCCAGCGTGCGGGTGCGGACGTCGCGCAGCAGCTGCGGGTCGGAGCCGCTCATCGAGAAGATGACGGTGCTCGCCCGGGTGGCCCGGACGGCGACGCCGATCTGCTCCCGGCCGCCGAGCACGCGCAGCCCTTCCAGCCGCAGGCCGCGGCTCTCGGGCGCGTCGTCGAGCAGGCCCACCGGCCGGTAGCTGCTGTCCGCGTCGTGCAGCAGCACCCGGACGAGGCGTTCGCTCGCCGTGTCCACCCCGTAGACCAGGCAGCGCTCGGCGTGTCCCGCGTTCGGCGGCCGGCGGTCGGCGTAGCCCCGCCAGAGTCCGCGGGCGGTCGCCATCACCACGAGTGCCACCGCACCGCCGACCAGCGGCGTGCTGGCCGGGACCGGGTGCTCCGTCCACGGCAGCAGGGCGACGAAGCCGACCGCCGCGACGAGCGCGACGGTGGCGGCCAGGCCCCGCGCGTCGCCGGCGCTGCCGATCGGGTACCGGCCGTAGAGCCAGGACCGCAGCAGCGTGAGCGCGGCGTACAGCGCGGCGCAGGCCAGCGCCAGGCCGAGCGTACGGGCGCTCGCGGCGGCGGTGAGGTCGAATTCGTACCGCGTCCAGGCGGCGCCGAGAAAACCTCCGCACCACGCGGCCGTGTCCAGCGTTAACAGGGAAAGGGTGGCGGCGCGGTGGGTGATCCGGCCGGGGGGTCGAACGGCTGTGATCGCATCACGATCCATGGGCTGCCCTCTACGTCCTATCCGTATTGAAAGGATTAGACCGTCTGTGCCTGTTCGGTCGTTTACTGTCGTCCAGTCACGTAACGTCGTGAATAGGCGATTCGATCCTGGCACGGCGACTGGGGTTTTTAGGGGGCTTTCGTGCAGTTTCATCGGCAGACCGGCGTGTCGCGAGGGGGAGCGTGATGGACGTTCTCGGCTACCTGCGCCTGGTCCGACGCCACTGGTGGATCGTGCTGGTGACGGTGATGCTCGGTCTGGGCGCCGCCGCGCTGGTGACGGTCCGGACCCCGCCTCGGTACGAGGCCTCGGTGACCTTCTTCGTCACCACGCCCAGCCAGGGGGTCACCGACGCCTACCAGGGCGGACTCTTCCTCCAGCAGCGGGTGAAGTCCTACGGTGACCTGCTCACCAGCGACCGGCTGGCGCAGAGCGTGGTGGCCGACGCGCCGCTCGGCCTCACCGCCGACCAGGTGCGCAGCCGGATCCAGACCACCGCCACGACCGGCACGGTCCTGCTCAAGGCGACGATCACCGACACCGACCAGACCCGGGCGCTGAAGACCACCGAGACGCTCGCGACGAAGTTCACCGAGCTGGTCCGCAAGGTCGAGACGCCGCCGGACGGCAAGGCCCCACCCATCAAGATCGAGGTGGTAAGCGGTCCCCGGGTCACCTCCAACCCGGTCTCGCCCCAGCCCACCCGCAACCTGGTCCTGGGCGGCGTGCTCGGCCTGCTGCTCGGCGCCGGCCTGGCAGTGCTGCGCGGGGTGGCCGACGTCCGGATGCGCGACGGCGCCGGGCTGCAACGGGTGACCGGCAGCCCGCTGCTCGGCGAGATCCCGTACGAGACCGGTGCGCGGTCCGCGCCGCTGATCGTCGGCGAGGCGGCCACCTCCGCCCGGGCCGAGGCGGTCCGCAAGCTGCGCACCAACCTGCGCTTCGTGGACGTGCACGAGCCGGCCCGGGTCATCGCGGTGACCAGCGCGCTGCAGGGCGAGGGCAAGACCACGATGGCCTGCAACACCGCCATCGCGCTGGCCGAGGCGGGCTGGCGGGTACTGCTGATCGACGCCGACCTGCGCCGCCCCAAGGTCGCCGACTACCTCGGGCTCGACGGCGGTGTCGGCCTCACCGACGTGCTCGTCGGCGACGTCCAGGTCGGTGACGTGGTGCAGCGCTGGGGCGAGAAGTCCCTGCTGGTGCTGCCCAGCGGCGCCACCCCGCCCAACCCGAGCGAGCTGCTCGGCTCCAAGTCCATGGCGGACCTGCTGGTCGCGCTGCGGGACTCGGCGGACATCGTGGTCATCGACACCGCCCCGCTGCTGGCGGTCACCGACGGTGTGGTGGTGGCCGTGCAGGCCGACGGCGCGCTGCTGGTGACCCAGCAGGGGCGTACCTCCCGCAGTCAGGTCGCCGCGGCGGCGCACGCGCTCAGCTCGGTCTCGGTGCGCCTGCTCGGCTGCGTGCTCAACATGGCCAAGGTGGCGAAGGCGGACGCCTACCAGTACGAGGCGTACAAGGTGGTCGTGCCGCCCGCGGCACCCTCCGTACCGGCCGACCGGGCCGGCACCCGGCGGGGCGCGAAGGCCGTGGGCGACCGGACGCAGGAACTCACCCGGCTGTCGCGATGAGTGCGAGCACGGGCCGGATCGACCGTTCGATCTCCTCGGCACAGCGCCGGAAGTCGGCGGGCGAACCGCCGATCGGGTCGCGCAGGTCCTCCGCGCCGGGGGCGGCGGGTTGCAGCCGCCCCCGGGCGCGGACCGCGGCCGACACCGCCGCCCGCAACGGCGTGCCCGCGTCCGCCTCGGCCTCGGCGGGGCGGGCCTCGGCGGCCAGCCGGGCGAACTGCCGCAGCGTGAAGGTCCGGGTCAGCGCGGCCGGCGCCAGCGAGGTGCAGGCCGAGCGTTGCCGGCGGGTCGCGGTCAGTACCAGCGCCGCACCGGTCAGGTGCTCGGCACGCAGCCGGCGGGTGCGGAAGGCCGCCGGGTCCGCGCCGGCGGCCGCGGTCACCTCGACCGCGTACGGGTGCATGGCCGCCCCGTCGATCGCGTCGGTTCCCGCGCTGGCCACCGCCAGCGGCAGGCCGGCCAGCATCCGGCGGGCGATGAACTCCGCCATCGGTGACCGGCACATGTTCGCGTGGCAGACGAAGAGCACCTCGTCGACCATCTGCACCCCTCTCGTCGGCACGGTCGCGACGGAGGGTGCCGCGACGGCGTTCTTCCGGCGGTCGCGGCCGGACGCAGAGGGGATGCGGGAATGGTACGCGGTGCGGCGCCCGGCCGTCCGGAAAGCCGCGCCGGGAGCGCGGTCATGAGGGTCGGCATCCTCACCTACCACTTCCCGCCGGAGCCGGCGTTCGTCCCGGGCAGCCTGGCCGAGGAGCTGGTGGCCCGGGGGCACGAGGTACGGGTGCTCACCGGATTCCCGGACTACCCGGGCGGCCACGTCTATCCCGGCTGGCGGCAGCGCTGGCGGCACCAGACGCACAGCGAGCGGCTGACCGTGCGCCGGGTGCCCCGGTACGCCGCGGGCGACGGCTCCGCGCGTGCCCGTACCGCGAGCTGGCTGTCCTTCGCCGGCAGCGCCGCGCTCGCCGGCCGGGGCCTGCTGCGCGGGGTCGACGCGCTCTACGTCTACGGGCACCCGGCGGTCACATTCGCCGCCACCGGGCTGCTGCGGCTGCTCGGCCGTACGCCGACGGTCCTGCACGTGCAGGACGTGTGGACGGAGCGGGACGGTCGCGCGGCGCCGGACGGCGGGTGGTCCGCGCGGCTGGAGGCGGCCTCCCGCCGCCTCCACCGGGAGGCGGCGGTGGTGGCCGTCGGTTCACCGTCCATGGCGGATCTGGTCCGTGCTGCCGGGGCCGACCCGGACCGGGTGCGCGCGGCGCCGAACTGGACCGACGAGCGCATCTTCCGCCCCACCCAGGCCGGTCCGGCGGTGCGGCGGCTGGTCCGCCGGGACGACCGCTGCGTGGTGATGCACGCCGGGACGATCGGCGCGCGCCAGGATCTGGAGACGGCGGTCCGGGCGGCCGCCGCGCTCGGCGACCGGATGGATCTGGTGCTCGTCGGCTCCGGTCCGCAGGAGCGGCGGGTGCGGGGGCTCGCCGCCGACCTCGGCGCGGACAACGTCAGGTTCCTGGAGCGACGGTCAGCGGTGGACATGCCGCAGCTGTACGCCGCCGCCGACTACCAGCTCGTGGCCCAGCGCGACCTGCCGGAGCTGCGGGGCCGGGTGCCCGGCAAGCTCCAGGCCGCGCTCTCCTGCGCCGCGCCGGTGGTCGCCTCCGCGGCGGGGGAGACGGCGGAGCTGGTGGAGCGGGCCCGCGCCGGCCTGTCCTGCCCGCCGGAGGACTGGGCGGCACTGGCCGACCGCTTCTGGCTGGCCGCCGCGATCCCGCCGGCCGCCCGGCTCGACATGGGCAGACGGGGCCGCGACGCGTACCTGCGGGACATGTCGATGCGAGCCGGGGTCGATCGGATCGAGGCGCTGCTGCACGAGGCGGCCGCGTGGTCCTCGAACCGAACAAACCTCGCACACAGCCGATGAATTACCAGAGTGTCGAATAACGCCTCGAAAAGGCTCTTTCACGTGCTAAAAAGCATTCGATCGCGAATTGTGTCCGATTCGACCGACACGTAGGGGGAAATCCGTGACCGGACCTGGTGCCACGCCCGGCCGGCGGCGCCGCTCGCGGCGGCGTCGGCGCGCCCGGGTCCGCCGGATCCTGCTGACCGGGCTGGTCGTCGTGTCGGTGCTGCTCAGCGCCGGCGGCTGGGTCGCGTTCCGGGGCTGGCAGGCCCGCGCCCACCTGGTGAACGCCGCCGGGCTGGCCCGGGAACTCAGCGCCCAGGTGCTCGACGGCGACGTGACCCGCGCCCAGCGCACGCTCGCCGCGTTGCAGGAGCAGGCCGCCGCCGCGCGCGGCGAGACCGGCGACCCGGTGTGGTGGGTGGGCCAGCAGACGCCGTACGCGGGGGACAACCTGGCCGCGGTCCGGCAGATCTCGGTGGCGGTGGACGACCTGGCCCGGCTCGCGTTCCCCACGCTGCTGCGCGTCGACCTCGCCTCGCTGGTGCCGAAGCAGGGCAAGCTGGATCTGGCCCGCCTGCGTGCCGTCTCGGCCGAGGTGTCCGCCGCCGACCAGGCCGTGCGCCGCACCGCCGACCGGCTGCGGCAGGTGCCCACCGGCGACCTCGTGACGCAGGTACGCGACGCGGTCGTCGCGCTGCGCACCGAGCTGGACCAGCTCGGCGAGCTGACCTCGGCCGCCGACCGGGGCGCCCGGCTGCTGCCGCCGCTGCTCGGCGCGGACGGGCCGCGCACCTACCTGCTGGTCTCGCAGAACCCGGCCGAGCTGCGCGCCACCGGCGGCATGTTCGGCGCGTACGCCGTGCTGCGCGCCGAGGGCGGCCGGATCCGCCTGGTGAAGCAGGGCAGCTCGTCCGAACTGGGGTCCTTCGACCCGCCGCTGAAGGTCGACGAGGAGGCGAAGCGGCTCTGGGGCGAGCTGCCGGGCCTCTATCCGGCGGACGTGAACCTCACCCCGGACTTCCCGGCCGCCGCCGCGCTCTACCGGGAGATGGTGCGCCGCCGGACCGGCACCACAGTGGACGGGGTGCTGGCGGTGGACCCGGTGGTCCTGTCGTACCTGCTCGGCGTGGTGGGTCCGGTGAACGTGCCGGACGGGCCGTCGCTGGCCGCCGCCACCGCGGTACGGACGCTGCTCAGTGACTCGTACCGGGATCTGGACACGAAGGACCAGGACGAGTTCTTCAGCAGATCGGCGTCGGGCGTCTTCGACACGCTGTTCACCAAGACGGTAGACCCGAGGGCGCTTTTGACCGTTTTTACCAGTTCAATCAATGAACGTCGGATATTGTTCTGGAGTGTCCGATCTGAGGAGCAACGCGCACTGGCCGGCAGCCGGCTGGCCGGTCAACTCCCGGAGAAGGACACCGTGCCGACCGTCGGCGTGTTCCTCAACGACGGCAGCGGCGCGAAGCTCGGCTACTACCTCAGGTTCTCGGCCACCGTGACGGTCGGCGAATGCCACCCGGACGGGCGCCGCGAGCTGCGGCTGCGGGTCACGGTGCACTCCGCCGCCCCCAAGTCGGGCCTGAGCAAGTCGGTCACCGGACTGGCCCTGGCCGGCGACAAGTACACCGCACGCACCTTCGTCTCCGTGCACACGCCCACCGGCGGGGCCGTGCTCACCGGCCGGCTGGACGGACGGGACACCGCGATGGGCAGTGGCACCCACGGCCGCCGCCAGGTCGCGGTGGCGAACGTGGAGACCCGACCGGGGCAGACCCGGACGCTCGACGTCACGGTGCTCACCGGCCAGACCGGCGCCGGGACTGCCGAACTGGTGCACACGCCCACCGTCACCCCATGGACCACCCAAGTAGTCAACGCACCAAGCTGTGAACAGTAGGAGGGAAACCATCATGCGGCTATCCCGCATCATCATGGCGCTCACGGTGGGCCTGGCCGTAGCGGCCGTGCCGACCGCGGCCGGGGCGGCACAGCCGCAGCCCCCGGTCTACCCGCCCGAGGTCGCGTCGCTGACCGTCTCACCGACCACCATCCGGCTCGGCGAGACGTTCACCCTGCGGGGTTCGAACTTCGCGCCGAACGAGTCGGTGCGCATCGACGTGGCGATCACGGGCCTGCCCGCGGCCGCCCCGGCCGAGGGGACCGCGCGGCGCAGCGACGGCAGCACGGTGGCGATGGCGCCCGTCGCCTACACGCCGAACCGTGCCCAGCCGCAGCCCGCACCGACCACGTTCACCGTGACGGCCGACGCCAGCGGCAAGTTCACCGTCACCTACCGGCCGACCCGGCCGGGCCGGTACACGTTCACCGCCACCGGTCTGACGTCCGGGCGGATCGCGAGCGCGACCGGAACCGTCCTGCCGCCGCGGCCGACCCGCTCGCCGCACCACGGCGGGCTGCCGGTCACCGGCGACAGCATCGGCACGCCGCTGAAGCTCGGTGGGGGCCTCGCCGCCGCCGGTGCGGTGCTGCTGCTGGCCTCGATGGCCTGGCGTCGCCGTCGCCTCGGCTGATCCGGGTGCGCCGGGGACGACCCGGCCCGATCGTGAGTGCCCGCCGGACGCCGTCCGGCGGGCACTCACGCGTCCGGGCGCCGGGACACAATGAGCCGATGGACGCGACACCGTGGACCGACCGGGCCGGCCTGCTCACGCTCCCCGGGGGCGCCACCGTACGCGGCCGCCGGGTCGCCGGGGCAGCGTCGCCGGCCGACTTCGCCCTGCTGCTGGCACCCGGTCCCGAGCCGGACTGGCAGTCCCGGCGGGTCCGCTGGCCCGACTTCTGGATCCCGGCCGACCGCGCCGACGCCCTCGACGCGCTGCGGGAGGCGTGGCGGCGCGCGTACGCGGGGGAGCGGGTCGAGGTGGCCTGCCACGGCGGCATCGGCCGCACCGGAACCGCGCTGGCCGCCCTCGCCGTGCTGGACGGGCTGCCGCCCGCGCGGGCGGTGGCCTGGGTGCGGTCCGGCTACCACAGGCGCGCGGTGGAGACGCCGTGGCAGCGGTGGTGGCTGCGCGGCGTGCGCTGACGCCCCCGCCGGTCACCGACCGGGACCGCATGATCGGCACGGCGTCACGACACCGGTGAGTCGTCCAGACCTGATCATCCGGCTCGGTAGGGTGCCATCTCATGAGAGCCCGGGTCCTGGCCGCCGCCACCGCCGTCACCCTGCTCACCACCGGCGTTCCGGCCCCGGCCACCGCCGCCGCCCCGGCGCTCACACCCGCGGCCGCCCCGGCCGGCGTAGCCGCAGCCGCGCCGGCCGCGGCACCCGTGCCCTGCCCGCGCCTGCCCGCGCCGAAGGTCAGCCGGCCGCCCCGCCCGACACCGCCGGCCACGACACCCGAACAGGCGGCGGTGGGCGGCGAGGCGCTGGCCGGCACCGGGCTGGTCACTCCACCCGGCAGTCCCGCACCCCCGGCGGTCACCGCCACCACCTGGCTCGTGGCGGACCTGGACACCGGCGCTGTCCTCGGCGCCTGCGGCGCACACGTCCCCGGCACCCCGGCCAGCACCCAGAAGCTGCTGCTGGCCGCCACCATGCTGAGCCGGCTGGACCCCAGGCAGGTCGCCGTCGCCACTCGCGCCGACCTGGACATCGAACCGGGTAGCTCGGCCGTCGGCCTGCTCGTCGGCGGCCGCTACAGCGTGGAGACGCTGTGGCTGGGCCTGCTGCTCCAGTCCGGCAACGACGCCGCCAACATGCTGGCCCGCCTCGGCGCCGGCAGCTCCCAGGCCGGCGTCGCCGAGATGAACGCGCAGGCCCGCCGGCTCGGCGCCGGCCAGACGCACGCGGTCACCCCGTCCGGCCTGGACGGCCCCGGCCAGTTCACCAGCGCTTACGACCTGGCGCTCATCGCGCGGGCCTGCTTCGCCGACGCCGCGTTCCGCCGGTACGCGCTCACCGAGCGCACGCAGATCCCGGCCCAGCCCGCGCTGAAGAAGGGCGGGTTCCAGATCCAGAACGAGAACCAGCTCATCTACCGCTATCCCGGCGCGCTCGGCGGCAAGACCGGCTTCACCGAGCTGGCCCGGCACAGCTACGTCGGCGCCGCCCAGCGTGGCGGACGCCGTCTCGTGGTGACGCTGCTCGGCGCCGAGGCCCGCCCGGTACGCGGCTGGCAGCAGGGCGCCCAACTGCTCGACTGGGGCTTCCGGCAGCCCCGGGACGCCTCGGTCGGCCGGCTGGTCGAGCCGGGCGAGCGGGACGCCGAGGCGGCGGAGCCCCGGCCGGCGGCGGCCGCGGAGCCGAGCCGTACCGCATCCCCGCCCTGGCGGGGGCCGGCCGGTACCGCGCTGCGCCGGGTCGGCGACGGGGACTGGCGGATGATCGTGCCGCTCGCCGGTCTGCTGGCCCTGACCGTCGGCGGGGTGGCGGCGGTGCTCGCCGCCCGGAGGGGCCGGTCCCGCCGTCGCGGACGCCGCCGCGCCTGAACCCGGCGTCCCGGCGGTTCGCGTGGACACCGATTCCGTGGGTATGCGCCCGGCATGGAGCACCCGGGCCGGATCGTGGTGGTCTCGGCGGACATCGGCGCCGGACACGACCGGGCCGCCGACGAGCTGGCGCACCGGCTGCGTGCGCGGGGCTTCGCGGTGGACCGGCTGAACCTCCTGCACCTGCTGCCCCGCCCGGTGCACCGGGCGGTACGTGAGACGTACCGGGGGGTGCTGCACCGGCTTCCCTGGGGCTACCACGCGCTGTTCCGGCTGACCGGCAGCTCGCGGACCGCGGTACGCGCGATCCGTGCGCTGATGCGGCCGTTCCGCCGCCGCCTGCGCCGCCGCATCCCGCCCGACACGCGGGCCGTGGTCACCACCTACCCGTTCGCCAACCAGCTCCTCGGTCCGCTGCGGCGGCGCGGGCGGCTCCGTGTCCCGGTGATCACCTATGTGACCGATTTCGTGGTGCACCCGACCTGGCTCGCGCCGGGCGTGGACGTGTACTGCGCGGTCCGCCACGCCGAGACGCACACGGCCGGCGCGGCCGACGTCACCGCCGTGCAGCCGCTGGTGTCCCGCGCCTTCGCCCGGCCCGCCCCGGAGGACCGGCGGCGGGCCCGGCAGCGGTTCGGCCTCCCGGCCGACGGGGTGCTCGCGCTGGTCGTCGCGGGCTCCTGGGGCGCCGGCGAGGTGGCGGCCACGGTGGCCGAGGTCGCCGCCGCGGGCGTCCGGCCGGTGGTGGTGTGCGGGCACAACGCGGCGCTGCGTCACCGGCTGCGCGGCGCCGGCCGGCACGTGCTGGGCTGGGTCGACGACATGCCGGCGCTGATGCGCGCGGTCGACGTCATGGTGGAGAACGCCGGCGGGCTGACCTGCCAGGAGGCGCTGGCGGCCGGGCTGCCGGTGGTCACCTACCGCCCCATCGCCGGGCACGGGCGCGCCAACGCCGCGATCCTGGCCCGGGCCGGCCTGAGCCGGTGGGCGGCCACACCGCAGCAGCTCGGGCCGGTCCTCGCGGCCGTGATCGGGACCGGACCGGTGAGCCCGTCCCGCGACGACGTGTCCCGCGACCCGGCCGGCCTGGTCGCCGAGGCGGCACGCCGGGCACCGCCGGCCGGACCGGCCGGTACGCGCCGCCCGCTGCTGGACCCGGTCGGCGACGCCGTCGCCGTGCTCGCCGCGCTGCTGCAGTCCACCGGCGGCCTGCGATGAGAGCGGCCACCCTGGCACGGGCCGCCGCGCTCGCGTTGCCGGCGCTGCACGCGGCACCGGCGGTGACGGCGCTACCCGCGCTGCGGCGACGGCTGCTGCCCGGGCTGCACGGGCTCGGGACGCCCGGCCGGGTCGCGCTGACCTTCGACGACGGCCCGGACCCGGAGTCCACCGGCCACGTCCTGGACGTCCTGGCGGCGCACCGGGTCCGCGCCACGTTCTTCGTGCTCGGCGCGATGCTGCGGCGCCACCCCGCGCTGGGCCGCCGGGTCGCCGGCGACGGCCACGAGATCGCCGTGCACGGCTGGACGCACGACAACCTGCTGCTGCGCGGCCCGGCCCGCACCGTCAGCGACCTGACTCGCACGTACGACCTGGTCACCGACGTGACCGGCAGTCCGCCCCGGTTCCTGCGACCGCCGTACGGCGTGCTCACCACCGCCGCGCTGCTGGCCGCCCGGCGGCTGCGCCTTCGGCCGGTGCTGTGGAGCTGCTGGGGCCGGGACTGGACCGCCACCGCCACCGCGGACACCGTCACGCGCACCGTCCTGGCCGGACTGGACACGGGCGGCACGATCCTGCTGCACGACTCCTCCCGCACCGCCGCGCCGGGCGCCTGGCGGGCCGGTCTCGCCGCGCTCCCGCGCGTGCTGGCCGAGTGCCGCCGCCGCGGATGGCAGGTCGGCCCGCTCGCCGGGCACGGGCTCCACGCGCGCTGAGCCGCGAGCGGGCCGGGGAGCCTACCGCCTGACTCCGGCGCGAGGGCCCGAATCCCGGAGCCGGTGACCCGTTCGGGTCGGCGTGGCTAGCGTCCGGGTCATGAGGACCTGGGGATCCTTCGTGGCGCTGGCCGCCGTCCTGCTGCTGCCGGCCTCCGTGACACCGGCGGCGGCCGCCGCCCGCGCTCCGGTACGCCGGCTGCCGGCCGCGCCGCCCTGCCCGAACGTGCCGGCCCCGGCGACCCGGCCGCCGCAGCCGCCGCCCGCGCCCGATCCGGCGGCGCGGGCCGTCGGCGGCGCCGCGCTCGACACCGCCGGCCTCGTCGTCCCGCCCGCGTCGACCGCGCCACCGGCGGTGACCGCCACCTCCTGGGTGGTCGCCGACCTGGACAGCGGCGCGGTGCTCGGCGGCTGCGGCCCGCACGAGTACGGCGTGCCCGCGAGCGTGCAGAAACTGCTGCTCGCCGCCACCATGCTGCCCCGGCTGGATCCGCACCGGGAGGTCACGGTGACCGCGGGGGATCTGGCCGTGGAACCGGGCAGCTCGGCGGTCGGGCTGGTCGAGGGCGGGCACTACCGGATCGAGACGATCTGGCTCGGCCTGCTGCTGCGTTCCGGCAACGAGGCGGCCAACGCGCTCGCCCGCCTCGGCGGCGGCCCGGACGGGCTGGCCGGCGGGGTGCGGGCGATGAACGAGGAGGCGCACCGGCTCGGGGCCCGGCAGACGCACGCGGTCACCCCGTCCGGGCTGGACGGACCGGGGCAGTTCACCAGCGCGTACGACCTGGCGCTGATCGCGCGGGCGTGCTTCGCCGACCCGGCGTTCCGCGAATACGCCGCCACCCGGGTCGCGCAGATACCGGCCCAGCCGGCACAGCGGGCGAAGGGGTTCGCCATCTCCAACGACAACATGCTGCTGGACCACTACCCGGGCGCGCTCGGCGGCAAGACCGGCTTCACCGACCTGGCCCGGCACACCTATGTCGGCGCGGCCGAGCGCGGCGGCCGGCGCCTCGTGGTCACGCTGCTCGGCGCCGAGGTGACCACCCAGCGGGGCTGGCAGCAGGGCGCGGCGCTGCTCGACTGGGGGTTCGCGCAGCCCCGCGACGCGCGGGTCGGCCGGCTCGTCGAGCCGGGGGAGCTGGACCGCTCGGCGCCACCGGCGGGCGGGGCGGCCTCGGCGCTGGCCGGGCACGCCGATCTGCGCGGCGGCGGGGCGGCACCCGGGCCGCGGCCCGGCGCGGGGGTGACGGTGGCGGTGGGCGCGGTGCTGACGGCCGGGGGAGCGCTGCTGCTGGCCCGGCGGCGCCGCAACGCCGCCGCGGTAGCCATGGCGACCGGGTCGGCGCTGCGGGAGCCGGAAATTCCGGAACAGGAGTGAAAGGAGCGGCCCGGATCAGCGGCAGGCGGGCCCCGCGGTGCTGTCCCGCACCACCAGTTCGGTGGCCAGTTCGACCCGGGGCGAGTCGATCTCCTCGCCCTGGGCCAGCCGCAGCACGGTCCGCGCGGCGAGCCGGCCCATCTCGACGAGGGGCTGGCGCACAGTGGTCAGCGGCGGGGAGGCCCAGCGCGCCTCGGGCAGGTCGTCGAAGCCGACCACGCTCACGTCGTCGCAGACCCGCAGTCCGCGGCGGCGTATCGCCTCGTACACGCCGAAGGCCATCTGGTCGCTGGCGGCGAAGATGGCCGTCGGCGGGTCGTCCAGGTCGAGCAGCGCGCCGCCGGCGGTGAACCCGGAGGCGTGGTAGAAGTCGCCGGGCTGCACCAGCCGGTCGTCGGCGGCCACACCGGCGGCGGCCAGCGCGGCCCGGTAGCCGTCCAGCCGGGCCCGGCTGCACAGCAGGTGCGGCGGGCCGGCCACGAAACCGATCCGGCGGTGGCCGAGCTTGAGCAGGTGCTCGGTGGCGGCCAGGCCGCCGGTCCAGTTGGTGGCGCCGATCGCGGGCACGTCCGTGGCGGCCACGCCGGCGGCCGGGTCGACCACCACCACCGGCACGTTGAGGCGCCGCAGCTGGGCCTGCACGGCCGGGCTCAGGTGCGAGGTCACCACGATCACGCCGTCGGACGCGCGGGCACGCAGGTTGTGCAGCCACTGCCGGGTGGAGCTGGACTCGCGGTGGATCGCCGAGACGACGGTGCCCACCCCGGCGGCGTGGCTGACATCCTCCACGCCGCGGATGATCTCCACGGCCCACGGGCTGTCCAGGTCGTTGAAGACCAGGTCGACCAGGTCCGCCCGGCGCACCGTGCGGCTGCCGCGGCGCCGGTAACCGTGGTGACGCAGCAGCTCCTCGACGCGCTCCCGGGTGTCCGGTGCGACGTCGGAACGTCCGTTCAGCACGCGCGACACGGTCGGGACCGAGACGCCGGCCTCCCGTGCGATCGCGGTGATGGTCACCCTGCGCTCGTCGTCCGCGCTCACCCGTGTTCCCTTCGCCGGCTGCCGGAACCGACCGGTAGACCGTCCCGCCCCACGCACATCTTGCCGTACGCCGAGGGCTTGACGACAGGCCGGACCGGCCCTAGCGTTCGCACGAGTTGCGGAAACGTTCCGGAAATGCGCCAGTCATCTTCCGACGGCTCGCCGTCCACCCCCGACGAACGACGAGGAAAACCGAGGCGTGTTCACCGACCTGACCGAGGCCGAACTCCGCACCTACCGCAGCGACCTGCACGAGCCTCCGGACTTCGACGCCTTCTGGGCTGACACTCTCGCACAGGCGCGCTCCTGCGGCGACCCGGTGTCCGTGACCCCGCTGCCCACGCCGCTGACCGGCGTCGATGTCTTCGACGTCACGTTCCCCGGCTTCGCCGGACAGCCGATCCGCGCCTGGCTGCGGGTGCCGCGCGGCGCGACGGAGCCGCTGCCCACGATCGTGCAGTACGTCGGGTACGGCGGCGGCCGCGGCCACGCGCTGGAGAACCTGCTCTGGTCCGCGGCCGGCTTCGCCCACCTCCAGATGGACACGCGCGGTCAGGGCTCGGGGTGGAGCCGGGGTGACACACCCGACGTCGCCGCCGCCGGGCCACAGGCGCCGGGCATGGCCACCCGGGGCATCGAGGATCCGAACAGGTACTACTACCGGCGCTTCCTCACCGACGCGGTCCGCGCCGTGGACGCCGCGTGCGAGCTGCCCGCTGTCGACCCGGACCGGATCGCCGTACTCGGTCACAGCCAGGGCGGCGCCGCCGCGCTCGCCACCGCCGCGCTGGCCCCACGGGTCCGCGCGGCGGTCGCGCACGTGCCGTTCCTCTGCGACATCCCGCGCGCCATCACGATCACCGACGCCACGCCGTACCGGGAGATCCGCGACTACCTCGCCGTACACCGCGACCGTGAGGAGCAGGCGCTGCGCACGCTCGGCTACGTCGACGGCGTCGCGTTCGCCCGCCGCGCCACAGTGCCGGCCCGGTTCTCCGTCGCGCTGATGGACGAGATCACGCCGCCGTCCACCGTCTACGCCGCCTACCACGACTACCGGGGCGACAAGGATCTGACGGTGTGGCGGTTCAACGGCCACGAGGCGGGCGCCATCGACGACGACGCCGCCGCCGTCGACTTCCTGCGTACCGTGCTGGGCGGCTGACCACCGGTTCCGCCGATGCCGGCCCGCCCGGGCTGGTAGACACGGCGGATGGGCACCGGCATGCGCGCGACGGCGGTCCTGGCCGTCACGGCCGCGCTGCTCGCCGCCGCCTGCCAGCGGCCCGCGCCGTCGCCGTCGCCGTCCGCGCCGCCGTCACCCACCCCGACCGGCCCGCGGGCCCCGGCGGACATCGTGGACCTCACCACCGTCGACCCCACCGTCCGCACCGACATCCGGTACGCGGGCCCGCACAACTTCGTCGGCCGGCCGATCGACGGGTACGCCGAACCGCGCTGCCTGCTCACCCGCCCGGCGGCGCAGGCGCTGCACCGGGTGCAGACCGCCGCGCTCGCCGGTGGGCACAGCCTCAAGGTGTACGACTGCTACCGCCCGCAGCGCGCCGCCGACGACTTCGTCGCCTGGGCGAAACTGCCCGGTGAGCAGCGGATGAAGGGCGAGTTCTATCCCGGCGTACCCAAGGACCGGCTGTTCGCCGACGGCTACATCGGCGCGCCCACCGCGCACAGCCGGGGCAGCACCGTCGACCTGACCCTGGTCCCGGTCTCCGGGCCCCCGCAGCCCGCGTACACGCCCGGCCAGCCGCTCGTGCCCTGCACCGACCCCGCCGGGCGCCGCTTCGCCGACGACTCGATCGACATGGGCACCGGGTTCGACTGCTTCGACCCGCGCGCCCACACCGCCGACGCGCGGATCAGCGACACCGCCCGGAGCAACAGGGATCTGCTGCGCCGGCTCATGTCCGCGCAGGGCTTCGAGAACTATCCGCTGGAGTGGTGGCACTACCGGTACGTCGACGAGCCGTACCCGGACACCTGGTTCGACTTCCCGGTGGCCGGTTCGTCACTGCGGTGACGCGGTCGTTCCACCAAGATCGATCGCGGCTAGGCTCGACGCTCATGGAGACCGAACGGATCGGCCCGCCGCTGCTCGCCGGCGAGCGGGAGTCGCTGCGCGCCTTCCTCGACTTCCACCGGGCCACGCTGGCCCTCAAGTGCGAGGGGCTGACCGATGCGCAGTTGCGCCGGCAGGCGTCACCGCCGTCCACGCTGTCCCTGCTCGGCCTGGTCCGCCACATGGCCGAGGTGGAGCGCACCTGGTTCCGCCGGGTCATCGCCGCCGAGGACGTGCCGCTGGTGTGGTCGGACAGCGGTGACTTCCAGCAGGCGTACGACGCCCGCGACGCCGACGCGGCGGAGGCGTTCGAGGCGTGGCAGCGGGAGATCGAGCACGCCCGGCGCATCGAACGGGAGGCCGAGTCGCTCGACGTGACAGGTCACCAGGCACGCTGGGGCGAGGACGTCTCGCTGCGCCTGGTCATGCTGCACATGCTGCACGAGTACGCCCGCCACAACGGGCACGCCGACCTGATCCGCGAGGCGATCGACGGCACCGTGGGCGTCTGAGCCCGCTCGGCGCCCGCGCACCGGTCAGCGCGCGCGCAGCGGCAGCCAGGCCAGCACGTCCTGGATGCGCGCGTCCCAGTACGCCCAGTCGTGGTCACCCGGACCGAAGTCGACGGTGACCGGCACGTCGCGCTTCCGGGCCACGTCGAGGAACCGCAGGCTGTCCTCGTACAGGAAGTCCTCGGTGCCGCAGGCGACGTAGAGTGCGGGCCGGTCGTCGCCGGAGCGCTCCAGCAGCCCCACCGTGTCGTCGTCGGCGGGTACCGGGCCGTCACCCCAGACGGTGCGCCACACCGCCGGGTCGACCGGACGGGTCGCATGGTGGCGGCGGCGCGTCACGTCCAGCGCGCCGGACAGGCTCGCCGCCGCCGCGAACCGGTCCGGGTGGCGCAGCGCCCACTTCACGGCCCCGTAGCCGCCCATCGACAGGCCCGCGACGAACGTGTCCTCCCGCCTGTCGGACAGCCGGAAGAACGACCGGCACACCTCGGGCAGCTCCTCGCTGAGGAACGTCCAGTACCGGTTGCCGTGCGCCTCGTCGCAGTAGAAGCTCCGCTGCACCTGCGGCATCACCACGGCCAGCCCCAGCGGTGCCACGTACCGCTCGATCGCGGTACGCCGGGTCCACACCGTGTCGTCGTCGGTGAGGCCGTGCAACAGGTAGAGCACCGGCGGGTCACCGTCGGCGGCGGCGCCGGGCACGCCGATCCCGGCTGCGCCGCGATCGGGCAGCAGCACCGTCATCGACGTGCCCATGCCGAGCGCCTCGGAGAAGAAGTCACAGCGGATCAGCGCCATGAGGCGGCAGCGTACCTCGGAGGGGTTCGATGAGGGCGTTCCTATTGCCCCGGGACGGTCGTACGGGAAAGGATGGCCGTGCGTGCCGGAAACACACTCGTAACCTGCGCGCTGCTGGTCTCTGTCACGAGGAAGTGGGAGTCAGGCATGAGCGACGTGTCCGCCGCACTGGGTGTGCGCCTCTACCCGGATCTGGTCGAGCCCGGCGGTCTCGCCCCCGCGCTCGTGGCGACCGCCGCCGCGCACCAGCTCGACGTCGGCGAGGTGACCGCGCCCGAGCAGGGGCGCAGCCGGTTCACCTGCGCCGAGATGACCTCTCCCCGGGGCGTCGTCTGCGTCAGCCTCGGCTCCCAGGCCCGCTACTTCATGATCGACCTGCGGGTGGACGGCGACGTCCAGGCCCGGGGTGACGCCACCGACCTGCTCCAGGTCGCGCAGGTCGCCGCCGCGTGGCGGGCCGGCATCACGCTCGCCGAGCTGACCGCACGCTACCCGTTCATGGAGGAGATGCGGCGCCACCCGGTGGCGCACGCCGGCTAGCAGCCGGCCGCCGGGCGCGCCCGGCACTCACGGAGTCGCGAGGCGGGGTGCGTCGTTCCTCGCCCCCGCTGTCGCCACTGCGCCCGAAGAGATATCGCGTTGCCGCTCGTGCGCGGCGCCCGTACGGTGAACGGGCAACGTCGATCCGATCCACCAGGGAGCCTGCCGTGTCGCAGCAGAACCGCACCCGCGCCGAGCGGCTCGCGCCGCGCGCCGGTGCCCTGCTGCCCGAAGCGGGCACGGGCCGGCGACGGCAGTGGCAACCCGGGTGGTGGCGCGTCTAGCGCCGGCGCGACGATCCGCGCGAACCGCCCGCCCCGACACCGGAGCCGGGCGGTTCTCCGTGTCCGGGGCACCTATGTCAGACGGACATGAGCAAGGAGACGACGATGGGTTTCACCCCGCTGGCCGGTACCCGGGCACCGGTCAGGGTCTGGACCGACCCGTACGCGATCGAGGCGCAGGCGGCCCGGCAGCTGCGCAACATCGGCGCGCTGCCGTGGGTGCAGGGCGTCGCCGTGATGCCGGACGTGCACTTCGGTAAGGGCGCCACCGTCGGCTCGGTGATCGCGATGCGGCAGGCCGTGTCACCGGCCGCGGTCGGCGTGGACATCGGCTGCGGCATGTCCGCGGTGCGGACCTCGCTGACCGCCGCCGACCTGCCCGACGACCTCGCGCCGCTGCGGTCGGCGATCGAGGCGGCGATCCCGGTCGGCTTCGCGATGCGTGACGACGCCGTCGACCCGCGCCGGATCCGAGGGCTGGAGCAGGCCGGCTGGGACGACTTCTGGCGGCGGTTCGGCACGCTGGACCGGAAGGTGGCCCAGCTCCAGACGCGGGCGCAGCGTCAGCTCGGGACGCTCGGCGGCGGCAACCACTTCATCGAGGTCTGCCTGGAGCAGGGCGGCGCGGACGACGGCCGGGTCTGGCTGATGCTGCACTCCGGTTCCCGCAACATCGGCAAGGAGCTGGCCGAGCGGCACATGGCGGTGGCGCGCGGCCTGCCGCACAACACCGGCCTGCCGGACCGGGACCTCGCGGTGTTCCTCGCCGGCACGCCCGAGATGGACGCGTACCGGCGGGATCTGTGGTGGGCGCAGGAGTATGCCCGCCGTAACCGGGCGGTCATGCTCGCGCTGCTGAGCCAGGTGGTCCGGGACGCGTTCCCGCACGTCGGCTACGACGAGCCGATCTCCTGCCACCACAACTACGTGGCGGAGGAGAGCTACGACGGGGTGGACGTGCTGGTGACCCGCAAGGGCGCGATCCGGGCCGGCAAGGGGGATCTGGGCATCATCCCGGGCTCGATGGGCACCGGCTCGTACATCGTGCGCGGCAAGGGCAACCTCGACGCGTACTGCTCGGCGTCGCACGGCGCCGGGCGGCGGATGTCGCGGGGGCAGGCGAAGCGGACGTACAGCACCGAGGATCTGGCCGCGCAGACCGCCGGGGTGGAGTGCCGCAAGGATGCCGGTGTGGTCGACGAGATCCCCGGCGCGTACAAGGACATCACCGAGGTGATGGCCCAGCAGGACGACCTGGTCGAGGTGGTCGCCCACCTCAAGCAGGTCGTCTGCGTGAAGGGCTGAGCGACAGGGCCGGCGTCGAGGGGGCGCCGGCCCTATCGGGTACGCCGGGCGACGCGTACGCCGATGGCGACCGCGCCGATGACGAGCAGCGCGGACAGGAGCTGGAGGCCGGGGGAGTCGTCGGCCTCGCCGTACACGAAGCCGGTGACGCCGAGTACGACGGCGAGCAGGGCCACGGCGGCGGCCAGGTATCTCATCGCTCCTCCTCGTCGGCGACCCATTCGAGCAGGTCGCCGGGCTGGCAGTCGAGCACCCGGCACATGGCCTCCAGGGTGCTGAACCGGACGGCCTTGGCGCGGCCGTTCTTGAGCACGGCGACGTTGGCCGGGGTGAGCCCGACGCGCTCGGCGAACTCGCCGACGCTCATCTTGCGCTTGGCCAGTTCGACGTCGATGCGCACGACGATCGGCATCAGATCACCGCTTCCATGTCGGTGCGCAGCGTGGTGGCCTGGCGCAGCAGCGCGCGCAGCACGACCATCAGCAGCCCCAGCACACTGACGCCGGTGACCAGCAGGAACAGCAGCAGCGGCAGGCCCGGGTCGTCGGCGTTGAAGCCGACGTAGCCGAACACGCCGACGAGCACCACCCAGGCGGCGGCGACCGCCCAGACGATCCCGTCGACCCAGCCCAGGGACGCCTCGGTGAAGATGCGGTCGCGTTTGACCAGGGTGAGCAGGTGCCAGGTGCAGACGATCACCACCTGCACGCACAGCACCCAGAAGATCGTCACCGCGGTGGCGGGCCACCGCAGGTACGCCATGTCCGGGTTCTCGCGCGCCATGTGCGCGAACTGCCCGGGCAGCGACATGGTCTGGAACAGCACCAGGATCGCGAACAGCAGGACCAGGAAGGCGCGGAGTGGTGTCACCGCGCGTTGCGCCGTAAGCATGCATCGACTATCGCGCGGAATCTATCGAAAGTCAATCGGTGTCGCTCGCGCGGCGGCTGACGGCATAGCGGACGTGGACGGCGTACCGCGAGTGGTGCACGGCGCGGATCTCCAGGTCGACGTCCCGGTCGAAGCCCTCAAACAGCCGCTTCCCGCGGCCGAGGATCACCGGCGCGGTGGACAGGCCCAGCTCGTCCACGACGCCGGCCGCGAGCGCCTGCCGGATGACGTCGGCACCCCCGCCGATGACCACCGCGCCGTCACCGGCCGTACGCCGGGCCGCCGCCAGCGCCGCGTCGAACCCGTCGACCATGAGGAAGCCGGCGTCCGGGTCGGGCTGGTCGGCGGTGCGGTGGGTGAGCACGACCAGGGGCGCCTCGAACGGGTTGCGGCCGCCCCAGGCGCCGGCGCTGTCGTACATGCCCCGGCCGCACAGCGCGGCGCCGACGCCCGCCAGCAACTCGTCGAAGTACGCGCGGTCCTCACCGGTCATGCCGGTGCCGGGCTCGCGTGGCGTGTCGTACGTCCACGGCCCGCCCATCACCCAGTGGTGCAGCCGCTCGCCGCCGACACCGAGCCCCTGGCCCGCGTGGTCGTCCGGACCGGTGACGTAGCCGTCCAGGGACACGGTGACGAACGCCCGTACCCGGCCCCGCGCTTCGCTGGTGCTCATGCTTCCTCCCGGAGATCGGAGAACACCGACCCAGGGCAGACCGGCGGCCGATGCCGGACTCATCGCCGCCGTCGGTCCGGCGTCAGCCGTACACCGGATGTTCGGCCTGGAACGCCAGCCGGCGGTCCGCGCCGGCGGCCAGCTCGGCGAGCACGTCGTCGAGGTCCAGGAACGTCTGCCAGCGCTCCTGGCCGGTGATGCCGGCGAGCCGGTCGACCACGAGCTGCTCCAGGTCGGTGACCCGGCGGCCCTTCCACACCTTGTCGGCGAGGCTGACCAGCAGGTCCTCCAGCTGCACGCCGGGGGAGTGCCAGGCGGCGTGGGTGACGGCGAAGCGGGCCCGCTCCTCCGGTACGCCGAAGCGCAGCAGCAACTGGTAGCCCGCCTCCTCGTGCGCCGACCCCGGGCCGGTCAGCTCGGCGGGATGCTCGACCTTGCCGAGGTCGTGCACTGCGGCACCGAACAGCACCGCCTGCCTGTCGAACGGCACCGCGGCGAACCGGTCGGCGAACGCGGCGGTCAGGTGCCAGGCGACGTCGTGCACCAGCCGCAGGTGCGCGCCGAGGCGCGGCGGGGCGGCGAGGGCGGCCAGCAGTTCGACCGCCACGCCCGGGAGGGGGCGCAGTGGCGGGTCGCCCGCTTCGGTGAGGGCGCGGTGCAGCGCGTCGGAGGTCATCGGGGCGAGCGTACCGGGCCGCCGTGGCCTCACCGGCGGTGATGGACGAGCAGCCGAACGTGAAGCGGCCGCTCGTCCGATTCCGGTGCGTCGATCCACTCGGGAGGGTGAGGGCCACGTCTCTCACGGGGGTTGTCGAATGACCGCACTGAATCGTCGTGCCCTGCTGCGTACCGCCGCGCTGACCGGGCTCGCCGCCGCGACCGGGGTGGCCGCCGTGCCGCACGCCGCGTCCGCCGCGCCGGCCGCCGCCGACGTGGTGAACGGGTCGTGGCTGGTCAGCGTCGGCTGGGGTGTGCTCCAGGTCGATCCGGGCCGCACCACGCCGCGCGAGCTGCTGCCGAACGGAGACCACGCGAAGTCCTCACCGGACGGCCGGTACGTGGCCTGGGTCAACACGGCCCGCTCGGGCGACGGCACGCTGGAGCCGTTCGTGGCCGTGTACGACCGGGTCACCGGCCAGAAGCGCACGCTGCTCGCCGACCCGTTCGGTGTCCGCTACGGCGCGCCGACGTGGTCGCCGGACGGCTCCGAGATCGCACTCGTCACCGGCCTGGACAACGACCGGCTGATCGCTGTGGACGTGGTCACCGGCACCACCCGCGTGCTGGTCGAGGGGCACTCCATGAGGGATCCGGACTGGTCCCGGGACGGCTCGATGATCGTCGTACGGTGGCGCAGCCGTTCGCAGGGCTGGCAACTGCGGGTGCTGGAACTCGCGACCGGCACGGTGCGGCCCGTCTACACGCCGGTGGCCGGCGAGATGTTCATCTCGCCGGTCTTCATGCCCGACTCCGGGCGCGTCGTCTTCTGCACCAACCGCTGGCACCTGGACCGCGAGGTCTACAACCAGTCGCTGGCGTCGGTGCGGATCAACGGGACCGGGCTGAAGAAGCTCACCGACGAGCCCCGGTTCTACCTGTCGCCGGTGTTCTCCCCGGACGGCCGCTACTGTGCCGCGCTGTCGATCCCGCCGGAGAACGAGTACCCGGACGGCGGCAACATCATCGTGTCCACCAGTGGCTTCGGCGAGCAGTGGTGGATCCGCGGCGACGAGTACGACGACAGCACCCGGCTGGACTGGGCGCGGGCGATCACCACGGAGGTGCCGGCATGACCACGCTGAACCGCCGTACGCTGCTGCGCGCCGCCGCGCTCACCGGCGCCGCCACCGCGACCGGGCTGGCCGGCGGGCCGGCGTCCGCCGCACCCGCCTCGGCCGCCTCGGGCGTCAACGGGCCGTGGATCGTCACCGGCAGCGCCGGCGTGCTGCAGATCAACCCGGGCCGCACCACCCCGCAGGTGCTGCTGCCCCCGGGCGCCGACGCGGCCGCCTCGCCCGACGGGCGCTACATCGCGGTGCCCGACTACGAGGGGCAGCCCGTGCTCCTGCTCCTCGACCGCGTCACCGGTCAGGTCCGCACGCTGATCAGCGACGCTCCCGGCAACCGCTACGGGTGGCCGACCTGGTCCCCGGACAGCACCGAGATCGCCCTCGTGGTCAACGGCTCCACACTGGTCGCTGTCGACGTCGCCACCGGCGGCCGGCGCGTCCTCGTCGAGGGGCACAGCATGATGCGACCCAACTGGTCCCGCGACGGCTCGATGATCGTGATGGAGTGGACCAGCCGGTCCAACGGCGGGCAGTTGCGCGTGCTGGAACTGGCCACCGGCAAGGCGCGACTGGTCCTCCAGCGCGTACCGGGCGAGTTCGCCGATCACGCGGTCTTCACGCCCGATTCCCAGCGGATCGTGTTCAGCACCAACAGGTGGTACCTGGACCAGGAACGGCACAACCTGTCGCTGGCGTCGGTGCGGATCGGCGGCACCGGGCTGAAGAAGCTCACCGACGAACCGCGGTTCATCATCTCGCCGGTGTTCTCACCGGACGGACGCTACTGCGCCGCGCTGTCCGTCCCGGACAGCAACCCGGACGCCGACGGCGGCAACATCATCGTCTTCACCAGCGGCTTCGGTGAGCCGTGGTGGATCCCGGGCGACGAGTACGACGACAGCATGCGGCTGGACTGGGCGCCGGCCGTCTGACGATCGACGCGGCGGCCGGACGACCGGCCGCCGCGTCGGAGTACCCGGCGGATGTGCACCCCGGACTGCGGAAGCGGTGCGAGGCTTGGGGGCGGACGCCGCCGACGGGGCCGGCGTCCGCTCCAGGAGGGGTGATGGCCGAGCCGCCGACCGGGACGTCGTCGCACCGCGCGCAGGCGCACGGCAGGCACGCCAACCATCACCGCTACCACGACGGCGCCGAGGTCGACGGGTACGTCGACGACCCGTACCACCGGGTGCGCCGCGCGGTCGCGGCCCGGCTGATGGCCGAGGGGGTGACCCGGCGCGGGCCGGTGCTGGAACTGGGCTGCGGGCCGCGCGGCATGCTCGACCCGGCCGCGCTGCCCGGCCCGGTGGTGCTCGCCGACACGGCCGAGACGGCGCTTCGCACGGCCCGCGCGGCGGCCGGCGGGCGGGCGCTGCCGGTCTGCCTGGACGCCACCCGCGGGCTGCCGTTCCGGGCGGGCAGCTTCGCCGGGCTGCTCGCCGGGGAGCTGATCGAGCACGTGTACGACCCGCTGGCGCTGCTGCGGGAGTGCCACCGGGTGCTGGCGCCGGACGGCCTGCTGGTGCTCACCACGCCGAACCTCGCGCCGGTGCAGGACCGGCTGGCGTTCCTCGCCGGGCGGGCGCCACGTCAGGTCGACCCGCTGCACCCGTACCTGTGGCTGCACATCCGCCCGTTCACCGCCTCGCTGCTGCGCCGCACGCTGCGCCGGGCCGGGTTCACACCGGTGGCGCTGCGCTCCAACGAGGTCGGCTGGCGGCTGCCGAGCGGCCGGTGGGTGGCCTCGCGCCGGCTGGCCCGCGCCGCGCCCGGGCTGGGCGGTTCGCTGATCTGCGCGGCCCGCCGGCAGGGCGGACCGCCACCGGCCGGAAACAGGGTGTGATGGCGACATTGACAGCGGGCTATCATGGAGGTTCCGTCGTCGACCGGGGGATGTCATGACGCGCCTGCTCGCCTGGGTCGTGACCAATCTCGACGCGTTCATCGGCCTCGTCCTGGCGCTCACGGTGTCCGTGCTGGGCCTCACCAACGCGGTCGACCAGGAGGTCGTCAACAGTGCGATCCTGCTGGTCCTGGGCCTGCTCGCGCAGGCGATGCTGCGTGACCGGCTGCGCCGGCGCACCACCGAGCGGGAGGTCCGCCAGGTCATCTCGGACACCCGCGACCGGCTGACCGACCTGGTGCCGCAGATGCGGGAGATCACCGGGCCGGAGGGCGCGCTGAACCGGGCCCGCGAGGCCATCGACAGCGTCTCCATGGTGCGCGTGCTGCACGGCAGCGAGGTCGGGCAGGCACTCGCCGAGGCGCGGCGGCACACCGACCAGTGGAGCTTCAAGGGCGGCACCGGCACCTTCCTGCGCGCTGTCACGCTGCCGGACTGCCTGGAACACGCCCGGCGGCGCAACGCCACGCTCACCGTCGCGATCGAGATCATCGACCCGACCGACGAGGAGGTCTGCGAGCGGTACGCGCGGTTCCGGCGCAGCCTCGACCCGGACGCGCCGGGCGAGCCGTGGACCGTCGACCGCACCCGCAAGGAGTCGTACGCGACGGTGCTGGCCGCCTGCTGGCACCTGCAGCGCTCCGGCCTGCTCACCGTCGACGTGCGGCTCTCCGCGCAGATGACCACGTTCCGCTACGACCTCTCCTCCTCCTGCGTCGTCATCACGCAGGAGAATCCGCAGACGCCCGCGCTGCGCATCGACCGCGGCGAGGTCTACTACAACCGTTTCAACATCGAGCTGGACTACAGCCGCCGGCAGAGCCGGCGCGTGCCGATCGAGGCGGCGGCCCAGGTCAAGCTCGACGACGAGCCGTCGGTCGAGCAGGTACGGCGGTTGTTCACCGCCCTCGGCCTGACGCTGCCCCGGTCCTTCGGCGACCGCGAGGTCGCCGGCATCATCGGCAAGGCCGTCCAGGCGAGGAACCCCTACTCATGACCAGTTACGCCGACCTCGAACGGGAGATCGACCGGGGCACCCGGCCGGAGATGCTGCGCGGCTGGGTGCTGGACGTGCTCGGCGACGTCGCCGACGGGCGGCGGCCGCTGCGCGCGGTCCGGCACCCGCTCGGCTTCACCTGCCTGCCGGTGGAACGCGACGGCCCGGACGGCATCTGCGTGCACGCCTGGCCGGCCGACCCGCCGCCGGTGCGCCCGACCACCTCCACCATGCACTCGCACAGCTGGGATCTGCTGAGCCACGTGCTGCACGGCACCGTCCGCAACGAGCTGATCGAGGTGGACGACGCGCCGGCGGACCCGGCCTGGCGGATCTACGAGGTGCACAGCCTCGGCGAGGTGGACGAGATGGCCGCCACCGACCGGCTGGTCACCGCGATGACCGCGACGGTGGAGACGCACTCGGCAGGCGACTCGTACGCGCTGCGCGCCGGTGGCTTCCACACCTCGGAGGTCGACGCCGGTGAGCCGGCGGTGACAGTGGCGCTCGGCCGGACCACTCCCGGCGCGTGCGACCTGAGCCTCGGCGCGGTGGACGGGCGCAGCCACCGGGTACGCCGGGACCGCTGCGACGCGGCGGAGACCGCGCGGATGGCGCGGGAGATCGCGCGACTGGTGGCACGGGGCTGACTGGCTGGAGGAGCCATGGACGTGGAGCCGAGCAGAGGCGGGCCCGACCTGCGCGACGCGCACCGGTTCGCGGTGGAGGCCGCGCAGGCGGCGGGCCGACTGCTGCGCCGGGGCACCCGGGGGGAGGTGCACGCCCGGGCCAAGAACGACACCGGTGACCTGGTGACCGACCTCGACCTGGCCGCCGAGCGGCTGATCGTCGACCGGATCCGGGCCCGCTGGCCGGAGCACGGCGTGATCGCCGAGGAGGGCGGCGAGTACGCCCCGGACACCGCCTGGGCGTGGCTCGTCGACCCGCTCGACGGCACCAACAACGTGGCGATCGGGCTGCCCGCGTACGTGGTCGGGATCGCCCTGTGCGACAACGGCTCGCCGGTGCTCGGCGTGGTGCACGACCCGGTCGCCGGCCGTACCTGGTCGGCGGTGCGCGGCCGGGGCGCGTTCGTGCACGCGTCCGGCCCGGCCGCGCGGCCGCTGCGCGCCGCGCAGCGCCCGGTACCGTCCGCGCCGGTGCTGGCCTGGACCCAGGGGCATGAGGTACGCCGGGACGACAGCACCGCCCGGGCGCTGAAGGTGGTGCTGGACACCAGCGCCCGCCGGGTGCTGCAACTGTGGGCGCCGTTGCTGTCCTGGGTGATGCTGGCTCGCGGCGACATCGACGGCATCGTCGGCTATCGCCCCGAGGCGGTCGACCTGCCCGCCGGGATGCTGCTCGCCGCCGAGGCCGGTATGGCGGTCCGCGCGCTCGACGGCGGCACGTTCGACGACAGGTACGGCTGCCCGGCCGACCGGCGTAGCTTCGTGGCCGGGCCACCGGAGACCATCGACCGGCTGGTCAAGCTGGTCACCGCGGCACAGTGGATCGAGCCGCAGGTGCGCCGCCTCACCCCGGTCGGACTCGGCTCGGTCGGCTGGTGAGCCGGGTCGGCTAGCCTCGGCCGGATGGCCGCCAGACAACTCAAGCTCGGGCTCCGGGTGCGGGACCTGGACCGTTCCCACCGGCTCTACCTTCGGCTCGGCTTCAAGGAGATCCCGCAGACCGCCCAGGCGAACCTGCGCTACCTGACGTTCGGCCACACCTGGCTGATCCTGTCCGACCTGCACCGCCACGGGCACCACGACGCGGACCGGGAACGCGCGGTCAAGGCCGGGCCGCCCGGGCTCGGGTTCGTGCTCACCGTGCCCACCGCCGACCTGGACGCCACGTACGCGCTGTGGCGCGACGAGGGGCTGCCGGTGACGCTGGAGCCGGAGGACGTGGGCTGGGCGCGGATCTTCTACGGGCTCGACCCGGACGGCTACGAGGTCATGTTCGAGCAGTTCCATCCCGTCACGCGCGCCTGACCGTACGTGCCGGATGCCGCCGACTGTTCATAGGATTCGATGTCGTACCTCCGTCGCTAGGCTCCTCGCGTGTTCTCACGCCCGATCGGATCACTCGTATGCCCACAGAGGACGCTGACCGCCCGGCCGACCTCCTCCCGCCATGGGTGAGCCGGACGACTACTGGACGGAGGTCCGGGAGCGCTGGTCGCGCGCAGTGGCCGCGGTCGGCAACTCCGGCGCCGGTGACCCGGGTGGCGGGCGGGTGTCGATCGCCGAGACCAGCCGACGACCCACCGGCCACATCATCCCGGTCCTGGTGGCCGGTCAGCGCGGGGTCGGCAAGAGCGCGCTGTACCAGGCGTTGCTCGGCGACAACGGCTATGTCCGGCGACGGGACGAGGACCACGTGCCGCACCGCCTCGTGCTCGCAGCCGGCCGGCGCCAGGCTCACGTGACGCTCGTGGTCAGCCCGGGTCAGACCGCGGGCGGCGACTACTCCTCCGGCGAGGTGGACAAGTGGGACGCCATGCTGAAGCCGCCGAACCACCCGACAGGCGTCATCTACGTCGCCGCGGCCGGATACGACGAGCCGTGGGATCCCCGCGAGGTCAACGTCCTCGAGGAGCGGCGGCAGCGGCGTGAGGACGAGCTTCGGCAGCAGGTCGAGGCCCGGCTCTGGGAGCAGTGGCTGGCCTCGCTCGACGCGGCACCCACCGAGGAGGAACGGCGTGACCGGGCGGACCGGATCGCCCGGGAGGTCGAGGAGGCGATCCCGTCGCCGTCCGAGCAGCTCTGGGCACAGAACCGGGACGTCGAACTCGAACACTTCTCCCGCTTCTGCCAGAACCTTCTGCCCTGCTGGGTCGACAATCCAGCGGCCAAGGACCTCTGGTTCATCCTGGCGGTCACCAAGGCCGACCTCTACTGGACCGATCAGCTGGGCCAGGTCGAGAACTACTACCTGCCGGGCGCCGACGGTGAGCCGGCTTCCGAGTTCCAGCGGCAGCTGGTCAATCTCATCCGTGCCTTCGGCCACCGCAACCGCCCTCGGCTGGCCGTGCTTCCGGTCGCCGGTCGCCGGCAGGACTACCGCTTCATTCCGGGAGTCGGTGAGAAACAGGCGATGTTCGACGACATGAAGTTCGCCGCGGTGCAGCGACGCCTCCGGACGACAGTGGGAGAGTTCTGTGGGCTCGCCTCCTGACCGCGGCGGCCTCTCCGGCCCGGAGTTCGAGCGGCTGCTGCGCGGGGCGGAACACCTGCTGACGCGGGTGGACGCGGCGCGAGAGCGGCTGCGGTGGTACGAGGCGTTGCGCGTGGTCGTCCTGGCCGTACTGGTCCTCGCCGGCCTGGTGACGGCCGTGTCGGCGTCCGACCGGTGGACCGGGGCGGGCGTCGCGGCAGGTGCCGCGGTGATCGTCGCGTGGTTCGCCGCGACGTTTCGCCGAAGCGTCGTCAGGCCGCTGCTGAGCCAGATCTACCGCGACGAGAAGCTGATGGTCGCCACCGTCAACATGCTGCGCGAACTGCTGCCGCTGCTGAGCCACGACGAGCAGTGGGGCGAGGTCAGGCAGGATCGGAGCCGCCTTCGCCTCGGTCGCTTTCCGATCGAGCCGCGGGGCCTGTGATGGCGCGGGCGGAGAACGCGGCAGGCGGCCGGCGCGAGGCCGGCATCTGGCTCGTCGCCGGACGCGTCGGTGTGGCCCTCGGCGTGGTCAACGGGATCGTGCAGGTCGTCCGCACCGTCATCGCCGGACGGGTGGGCATCCGTGGCGTGCTCACCGACGGTTGGGTGCTCGGCAGCGTGGCGCTGACCGGTGGCTTCGCCCTGGTGTTCGGAGCGGTGATGGTGCTGTACGCCCGCTTCTGGTTCCGATCCAGCCCGTTCGACGACTTCCGCCCGGACCGGCAGTCGGTGCGCCGGCGCATCGACCGTGGTGGGTGGAGTCTGGCCGGGCTCGGCGCGGTGATCCTCACCGTCACCGGGGCGGCCTGGGCGGCCCTCCGCTGAGCGCCACGGGGCGCGTCAGGTTACCGGCCGCGACGGCGCCCGCTCGGCCAGGAAGTCATTCCAGGTCCGCACGCCCCTCGCCGCACCGGGCCGGGCGAGGTTCGCGCCGTCCCGGTACGCGCGGCCGGCCCGCCCGGGGATGCGTACCGGCAGCCGCGCCCGGCGCTTCCCGGTGGCGGTCAGGTAGCCGGGCAGCAGTTCGCCGATGCCGTACGTGTCCGGCCCGGCCAGATCCGGCACCAGCCCGGCCGGTGCGCCCAGCGTCAACTCGGTCAGCCGGGCCGCCACCTCGGCGGCGTCGACAGGCTGCAACCGCAGACCGCCCGGCACCGGAACCACGGGCAGCCGGGTCATCGCCGTCAGCATTGTCAGCACCAGGTCGTGCACCTGCGCGGCGCGCAGCACCGTCCACGGGACGCCGGAGTCCGCCACCGCGCGTTCGGCGTCGAGCTTGGACCGGATCCAGGCCAGCGGCACCCGGTCGGCACCGGTCACCGAGATGTGCACCAGGTGCGCCACACCGGCCCGGTGCGCGGCGCGGGCCAGGTGTGCGGTGGCGCGGTCGTCGCCCTTCGCGCCGCCGGCCAGGTGCAGCACCGTGGACACCCCGCGCAGGGCGGGGCCGAGGTCGGTGCCGCCGAGCAGGTCGGCGGTCACGTGGGTGATGCCGTCACCGCCTCGCCCGCCGCGCCGGCTGAGCACCCGCACCGGGTGCCCGGCGGCGCGCAGCAGCGGTACGACGTGCCGGCCGATCGTGCCGGTGCCGCCGGTGACCAGGATCTGTGGGTTCATCGTGTCGCCTTCCGTCGCCTGTGCTGCCACGTCGACCCGCGCCGGCCCGCCGGCGTGACAGATGTGACAGCCGTCACGTCTGGTCACATCGGTGACCCGGCGCGGGTCGGGACGGTGTGCGGGAGGGGAGGCTCAGGTGATGGACAGCGGGCTCGCGGAACGGTTCGAGCGGGAGCGGCAGCGGCTGCGCGCGGTGGCGTACCGGCTGCTCGGGTCGCTCACCGACGCCGAGGACGCGGTGCAGGAGACCTGGCTGCGGTTGTCCCGTACCGACCCGGCCGCCGTGGACAACCTGGACGCGTGGCTCACCACTGTGGTCGCCCGGGTCAGCCTCAACACGCTGCGGTCCCGCGCCGCCCGCCGGGAGGACCCCCTCGACGTACGCCTGCCCGACCCCGTGGTGGACACCGGCGCCGACGACCCGGCGCACGCCGCGGTGCTCGCCGACTCGGTGGGGCTGGCGCTGCTCGTGGTGCTGGACACGCTGACCCCGGCGCAGCGGCTCGCGTTCGTGCTGCACGACATGTTCGGCGTGCCGTTCGAGGAGATCGGCCCGCTCGTCGACCGCTCACCTGCGGCGGCCCGGCAGCTCGCCAGCCGGGCCCGCCGCCGGGTACGCGGACAGGCGCCCACCCCCGATCCCGACCTGACCCGGCAGCGGGCGGTGGTGGACGCCTTCCTCGCCGCCGCCCGCGACGGTGACCTCGACGCGCTGATCGCGGTGCTGCACCCGGACGTGGTGCTGCGCTCCGACGCCGGGACCGCCCGCGCCCGCCACACGGTCGTGCTCACCGGCGCGACGACCGTGGCGGCGCAGGCGACCACGTTCGGCCGTCTGTTCCCGCACGCCCGGCCGGTGCTCGTCAACGGCGCCGCGGGGGTGCTGGTGAGCGCCGGGGACCGCCCGCTGTCGGTGATGGCGTTCACCGTCACCGGCGGCCGGATCGCCGCCGTCGACGTGATCGCCGACCCACACCGGCTGGCCGCGCTCGGCCTCAGCGGCTGACCCGGAACCGCGTCGGTCGGCCAGACCGGGTGGGCTCAGTCGACCAGCACCAGATTGACCATGTCGACCACCGGCCGGAACCCGAGCCGGGCGTAGAGGCGGTTCGACACCGGGTTGGCCTGGTCGGTGAACAGGCACACCCGCGCGCCCTCGGCGGTGAGCCGCCGGCTGACCTCGGCGACCGCGTTTCCCGCCCAGCCGCGTCCGCGCTGCCCGGGCGGCGTGTAGACGGGGCCGACGCGGGCCACGCCGAACGACGGCGGATTCGCGGCGGTCAGGTGCACCGGAGCACCCGACTCGTCGGTCCAGAACCACACCCGGCCGTCCCGGATCCGGTGCAGCATCTCGGCGCGGCCGGGAGTCTCGTGGGCACCGGCGCCGCGCGGGCGGCCCGCCTGCTCGTCGGCGTCGGCCGTGAACGCGCCGAACCAGGCGGCGACCAGGTCGATGTCGTCAGTGGTGGCCGCCCGCAGCGCGCCGGGCACCGGAGCGGGCGGCGTCAGGTGGTCGAGCAGATGCAGCCGGGTGTGCTGGGCCACAGCGACCCGCCCGCCGTCGAGGCGTGCGACCTCGTCGGCGCACGCTCGCGCGGCGGGCAGCGCGCCGTTCACCGCGCGGACCCGCTCGCCACGCCGGTGCCACGCCTCGGCCAGCGCCACCGCGGCCTTGCGCGGCATGGGCAGCAGGAACGGCGGTCGTGGCGGGAACGGCGCGGTACGCATCGCGACGCCCACCACAGCGCCGGAGGCGTCCCGCACCACGAGCCACCAGACGTCCTCGGGCAGCGCGACGCCCTCGGCGCGGCGGGCCGCCATCCGGCGCGTGACGCTGGCGACGACGGTGCCGACCACCGGGTCGGCGGCCAGGTAGGTCTCGGCGTCGGCGAGGAACTGGCCCGGGTCGGTGCAGAAGTGCAGCGTGGGCGCGGCGGTCATGTGGGCACGGTAGCCAGCCGCCGGGTTCGGGCCGTAGCGGTTTTCCCGCCTCGCATCAGGGGGCGATGCGCAGCCGGCGGATGCGGGTGTCGTCGTACTCCGCGAACCGGAATCGCAGCCCGGCGAACGGGCTGCCGGGCAAGTCGCCGCTGATCGTGGCCGTCACCACGGTGCCGGCCGGTGTCTGCTCCACGTCGGTGATCTCGTACGACACCAGCGGCTTGCGCATGGTCGCGATGCTAGGCGCCGGGACCGACAAGAAGCGCCGTGACGGTGGCGGCGGTGGCGAGCACGGCGAGCGCGGCGCTGGTCGCCACGAACCGGCCCAGCGGTACGGCGACCCCGGCGGCCCGGCAGCGCTCGTACCAGATCAGTGTCGCCAGCGACGCCCACGGCGTGGCCAGCGGACCCACGTTCGTGCCGATCAGCAGCGCCAGCAACTGGGTGTGCCGGTCGGCCGCGATCACCGCCTCGCCGGCCAGGTACGCGGGCAGGTTGTTCACCGCGTTGCTGAACAGCGCGCCGACCGCACCCGCCCGCAGTGCCCCCTCCGCTCCCGGGTCGGTGCCGATGAGCGTGCCCATCACCGTGTCCAGCCCGTGCCGGCCGATGGTCTGCACCACCAGGAACAACCCGGTCACGAACACCAGCAGCCGCCATGGCACCAGCGCGAGCCGCAGCCGGTGCCGGGCCCGCACCGCGAAGCCCGCGACCAGGATCGCGGCGGCCACCCCGGAGGCGATGCCGATCTCCACCCCGGCGAGGATCCCGGCGACGAACAGCAGGCAGGCGGCGAGCGCGGTGCGGTACAGCACCCGGTCCGGCGGCACGTACGGCCGCGGCGGGACGAACGGGTCGGCCCCGGCGCGCGCCGGGCGCCAGTACCACCACCACAGCAGCAGCGCGGTCACCGCCACGGCGACCAGCTGCGGCCACCACATCCGGGCCGCCCACGGCACCGGGTCCAGGTCGACCCGGTCGCTGGCCAGGATGTTCGTCAGGTTGGACACCGGCAGCAGCAGGCTCGCCGTGTTCGCCAGCCACACGGTGGTCATGGCCAGCGGCGTCGGCGGCACGTTCAGCGCCCGGGCCAGCGCGATCATCACCGGCGTGAGCAGCACCGCCGTGGTGTCCAGGTTGAGCGCGATGGTGGTCACCGAGGCGAAGCCGACGCAGAGCCAGAACAGGGCCCGGAAACTGCCCCGCGCGGTCACCGCCACCCGGGTCGCGAGCGCGTCGAACACCCCGGCCACGGCGGTCAGCTCGGCCAGCACCACCACCGTGCCGAGGAAGATCAGGATCGGGACGATCCGGCGCATCGTCGCCTCGGCGTCGGCGCGGGGCAGCAGCCCGGTGAGCACGAACACCACGCCGAGCACTGCGAGCCCGATCGCGATCCAGTCCAGCACGTGCAGGCGGCCCCAGCGGGATCGGTCGGGCACGGCGTTCGGCGGATCGCCGGGGGTCTCCACGAGGGATGATCCTCGCACATGCCGGCGGGGGCGGAGGAGCCCGACGCGGGACGATCCGAGCTGCCGAGGGTGTCGATCTGTTGACCGTCGGTGGCCATAATGACCATGTGGTTGTAGGCGCGCACCCCACCCGGTCCGACCGCCCCATCGATTTCTTCATCAGCTACTCGCCGGCGGACGAACGCTGGGCCACGTGGCTGGCGTGGGAGTTCGAGGCGGCCGGCTATCGCACGCTGCTGCAGGCGTGGGACTTCGTCGCCGGCACCAACTTCATCGACTTCATGGACCGCGGCGTCCGCGAGGCCGAGGTGGTCGTGGCGGTGCTGTCCGAGCGCTACCTGCACTCCACGTACGGCAAGCTGGAGTGGCAGGCCGCGCTGCGCGCCGACCCGGACGGCACCGGCAACAAGCTCGTCACCGTACGCGTCGAGGACTGCCCGATCGACGGCCTGCTCGCAACCATCACCTATGTGGACCTGGTCGGCGTGGACGATCCGGTGCAGGCCCGCAACCGGGTGCTCGACCGCATCCGGGAGGCGCTCGACGGGCGCGCCAAGCCGATGCGGCAGCCGGCGTTCCCGCACCACCCGGCCGACCCGCACGGCGTGCTCGCCGCGCCGGCCGCCGGCGCGCCCGCGCCCCGCCGCGCCCGGCGTACCCCGATCAACCCGCCGCCGTTCCCGCCCGCCGCGGTGGCGCCACCGACCACCCGGGACACCGTCACAGTGCTCCAGGTCGCCGGGCCGCGCTTCGGCCGGGGCGTGATCAACCCCGGCGCGCCGGTCACCCCGGGTGAGGTGCAGGAACACCTGATGGGCGATCTCACGCTGCTGATGAACGACGGCGTGCCCCGGCCGGACCTGCTCGTCGTCGCCGGCAACCTCACCGAGTCGGGCAGCCCGCGCGAGTTCTCCGACGCGCTGAGCTTCCTCACCGGCCTGCGGGTGCTGCTCGGGCTGGAACCGCACCGCCTCGTCGTGGTGCCCGGCCCGCGTGACGTGACGATGGCCGCCAGCCGCGCGTACTTCGCCACCTGCGAGGCCGACGACGTCGACCCGCAACCGCCGTACTGGCCGAAGTGGCGGCACTACGCGCGCCTGTTCGACGACCTCTACCAGGGGCTCGACGACCGGATCTTCGACAGCGAGCAGCCCTGGACGCTGTTCCCGGTCCCCGACCTGCGGGTGGTGGTGGCCGGGCTGAACTCCACCATCGCCATCACCCACCGCGAGGAGGACCGGTACGGCTTCCTCGGCGAGGCGCAGTCCAGCTGGTTCGCCCAGCGCCTGCGCCACTACCAGCAGTCCGGCTGGCTGCGGCTGGGCGCGATGGCGCACGCGCCGGGGGCGCGCAGCCCGTACGCCGACGAGGTGCCCCCGGACCCGGTGTCGCTGCGCGACCGCGGCTCGGTCAACCGGCTGGTCGGCCCGATGCTCAACCTGCTGCTCTCCGACGCCGCTCCGTCGGCCCGGGTCGACCCGGTGGTACCGCTGGCCGCCGCGCCCCGCGACGGCCGGGCGCAGGTGCTGCGGCTCGGCGGCGACGGGATGACCCGCTGGGTGCTCGGCCGCGACGACCGGCTCGACGGCGGCACTGTCACCGCCGTGTCCTGGCCGCACGCCGAGGCCACCTTCGGCGCGTCCGGCCCGGCCCAGGTGCCCGACCCGCGCCGCCCGGTCGCCGTCGAGGGGGCCACCCAGGGCGTGGCGGTGGTCGCCGCGCCGGTCGCCCCGGTGCAGCGGCTGCTGGACCGGCTCGCCGAGGTCTGCGAGGCCCGCTACGACCGGGTGGTGGTACGCCGCGTCGGCACCGACCCGCCGCACCTGTACATCAGCTACCGCTCCGACGGGGTGGTCCGCCAGCAGCGCGTCGGCGCGCACGTGGGCACCCCCACCGCCGCCGATGTGGACGTCTTCGCCCGCCGGGTGCACGCCACCGACCCGGACATCGCCTCCGAGCTGGTCTACGACGGCGACCGGGTGCCGCGCGGGCTGGCCGAGGAGGCGCAGCGGCGGGGCGTCCGCGTGCTGCACCTGACCGAGTTCCAGGGCCTGCTCGACCTGCGCGAGTACGTCGCCGCGCAGACCGCCCGGCTGCAGGCCGACCGGCTCTACCCGCCCGGGCAGTACGTGCCGCAGCGCTACCGCCACCTCGTCGGCGCCGACCAGCGCGTGCGCGACGACGTGGTCGACGAGCTGCTGGAGACCGTCTCCGCGCCGGACGGCCGGTTCGTGCTGGTGCTCGGTGACTTCGGCCGGGGCAAGACGTTCGCGTTGCGGGAGGTGGCCCGGCGGCTGCCCACGGCCGCGCCCGACCTGATCCCGATCCTGGTGGAGCTGCGGGCGCTGGACAAGGCGCACTCCGTGGACGGCCTGGTCGCCGCGCACCTGGCGAATCACGGCGAGCAGGTGATCGACCTGAAGGCGTTCCGCTACATGCTGCGCCAGGGCCGCATCGTGCTGCTGTTCGACGGGTTCGACGAGCTGGTGGCCCGGGTGACGTACGACCGGGCGGCCGACCACCTGGAGACGCTGCTCCAGGCCGCCGAGGGCAACGCGAAGATCGTGGTGAGCAGCCGTACCCAGCACTTCAAGACCAACTCGCAGGTGCTGACCGCGCTCGGCGAGCGGGTCGGCCTGCTGCCGCACCGGCGCGTGCTGGCCGTGGAGGACTTCACCCCCGGGCAGATCGAGGCGTTCCTGCGCAACCGGTACGGCGGCGACGAGCGGGCCGCCCGCGAGCGGATGGACCTGCTCGCCGGCGTGAAGGACCTGCTCGGGCTCTCCCGCAACCCGCGCATGCTCGGCTTCATCGCCAACCTGGACGAGGGGCGGCTCGCCGCGGTGGCCGGGGCGGGCGGCACGTTCAGCGCCGCCGCGCTCTACCGGGAGATCCTGGAGTCCTGGCTGGACTTCGAGGAGCGCCGCACGCAGGGCATTCCGGGCGCCCCGGTGAGCCTGCGCCGGCCCGAGCTGTGGCAGGCGGTGAGCCGGCTGGCGTTCCAGCTCTGGGAGAGCGGCGAGGCATACCTGCGCCTGGCCGAGCTGGCCGAGTCCACCGGCCAGCTCGCCGGGCGGGCCGACTCGCGGCTGTCCGGCCCGCAGGCGGCGCACGCGGTCGGCGCGGGCAGCCTGCTCGTCCGCACCGACGACGGGCTGTTCGGGTTCATCCACACCTCGGTGATGGAGTGGCTGGTCGCCGAGGGGGTGGCCGAGCAGATCAACAGGGGCGAGGAGCCGGCCGCGCTGGCGGTGCGGTCGCTGTCCGCGCTCGCGGTGGAGTTCCTCGGCGACCTCGCCGACCCGGCTCGCTGCACCGCCTGGACCGCGCGGGTGCTCGGTGACGAGTCGGCGGGGGAGACGCTGCGCGCCAACGCGCTGCGGCTGTCCGCCCGGCTGCGCCTGCCCGACCGGGCCGACCTGCGCGGCGCGGTGCTGCGCGGCGAGGATCTGTCGCACCGCGAACTCGCCGGCGCCGACCTGACCGGCGCCGACCTGACCGACGCGCGGCTGATCGCCACCAACCTGACCGAGGCGCGGCTGGAACACGCCCGGCTGCGCGGCGCCCGCCTGGACCAGGCCCGCCTCGCCGGGGCGGACCTGCGCGACGCGGAGATGGCCGGTGCCCGGCTGTTCCGGACCGACCTGCGGGGCGCGCGCGTGGCCGGCAGCAGCTGGCACCGCACCGCGCTGATCGACGTCAGCGCCGACCCGGCGCTGCTGCGCGCCCCGGAACTGCGCGGCGCCGTCGTCGCACCGGGCCGGCCGGTCGCGCCGGGCCTGGCCCCGCCCGCCGTGGGCGTCGGCTACGGCTTCGAGGTGGGTCGGCTGCCGGTGCCGGTGGCGTACAGCCCCGACGGGGCGGTGCTCGCCGTCGGCAGCGACGACGGCGGTGTGCTGCTCTGCGACACCGCCACCGGGCTGCCGGTGCGCACGCTCCAGGGACATCGGTCCCGGGTGTACGCGGTCCGCTACGACGCCGCGTCCCACCAGCTCGTCACCGGCTCGGCCGACCTCACCGTACGACTGTGGGACGCCGACCACGGCGACGTGCGGCACGTCATCGAGGACGTGTTCACCGGCTGGGTGTGGCCGCTGCTCACCGACGGCCGCCGCGGCCGCCTGGTGGTCGGCGACGCGGCGGGCGTGGTGCGGCTCTACGACACCCGCGGCGCCCGGCTGCGCCACGAGTGGCCCGGCCACTCCGCGCCGATCTGGGGCACCTCGTTCAGCCCGGACGGGCGGCGCGTGGTGGTGGCCGACAGCGCCGGCACGCTCCGCGGCTGGGACATCCCCACCGGCAAGCTGGCGTTCGAGGTGCAGGAGCCCGAGGTGGTCTACCGGGTCGTGCACTCACCGGACGGCCGGCTGCTGGCCGCCGTCGGGCAGCACGGCCGCATCTGGATCCGCCGGGCCACCGACGGCGAGCTGCTGCGCGCGCCGCGCGGCCACGAGGCCGACGTGTACGCCCTCGACATCCACCCCGACGGCACGCTGATGGCCACCGGCGACACGCACGGCGCGCTGCGGCTGTGGGAGACCGAGACGGGCCGGCCGGTGCGGGTGCTCGGCCGGCAGCGCGGCGCGATCTACAGCGTCCGGTTCAACGGCGACGGCAGCCTGCTCGCCACCGCCGCCAGCGACGGTGCGATCCAGCTCTGGGACACCGACGACGGGCAGGTACGGCACGAGCTGACCCGGCACCGCGGCTCGGTCTGGCCGGTGGTCTGGCGGCCGGACCAGAACCAGGTGGCGACCAGCAGCAACGACGGCACCACCCGGCTGTGGGACGTCCGCAGCGGGCAGCTCCAGCACACGCTGCGCGGGCACGGCCGCAAGGTCACCGCGCTGTCCTTCCGCGACGACGGCGAGGTGCTGGCCGCCTGCGGCAACGACGGCGTGATCCGGCTCTGGGAGCCGCGTACCGGCCGTCTGCTGCGGCAGCTCGCCAGCCCGGCCGACCGGCTGCTGTCCGTGGTGTTCTGCCCGGACGAACCGCTGGTGGCCACCCCCAGCGGCGACGGCGGCGTGCACCTGTGGAACACCGACACCGGCGCCGACGAGCGGGAACTCAACGTGGACACCGACCACGTCTGGGCGGTCGCGTTCAGCCCCGACGGCGACGCCCTCGCCACCGCGAACGACGACGACACGGTACGCCTGTGGTACCGCCGTACCGGCCGCCACTTCGCCACGCTCACCCCGCACCGGGGGCGCGTGCGCACCGTCGCGTTCAGCCCTGACGGCGAGACCATCGCCACCGGCTGCGACGACCAGACGGTACGGCTGTGGGATGCCGCCACCGCCACCTGCCGTCTCACCCTCGAGCACCACACCGACCGGGTCTACTCGGTCGGCTTCAACAGCGAGGGCACGCTGCTCGCCAGCGCCGGCAACGACGGCACGGCGGTGGTGTGGGACGCGGTCACCGGGCAACGGCGCCTCGTGCTCACCGAACACGACGGACGGCTCTGGTCCTGCGCGTTCAGCCCGGACGGCAACCTGCTCGCCACCGCCGGGGACGACCTGGTGATCCGGCTGTGGGATCCGGTCACCGGCCGGCTGCACGGCACCCTTGCGGCGCACACCCGGCGCGTCTGGTCGGTGCACTTCAGCCCGGACAGCAGCCTGCTCGCCAGCGCCGGTGACGACGGCACGGTACGGCTGTGGGACGTGGCGGACCCGGAGCACGCCCAGTTGCGGACCACGCTCATCGGCCTGCCGGACGGGTGGGCGGCGGTCAGCCCGGACGGCCGGTACAAGCTGGACGGCGACCCGGGCGGCCAGTTCTGGCACGTCATCGGCACGTGCCGCTTCGAGGTGGGCGAATTGGACCCCTACCTGACCCAGGTCCGCCGCCTGTCAGTGGACGCCCCCTTCTGACCGCCCCCAGATCTCCCCGTTGATCAAGGAGTTCGTACCCGGATCGGACGTCGTCTCCGACACGAACTCCTTGGTCAACTCCGGGCGGGCGGGGGAGGCGGGGCGGCAGGTCCGGCCCAGCGGACCTCGCCGTCGTGCCACACGTCCGTCGGAGCCAGGCCGCAGGCCGTGGCCACCGCCGCCGACGCGCGGTGGTCGGGATGGATGTGGGCCACGAGGGTACGCACACCGCGCCGCCCCAGCCAGCCGGCCATCCCTCGGGCGGCCTCGGTGGCGATCCCGCGCCCCTGCCACTGGGTTCCCACCACCCAGGCGATCTCCGCGACCGGTACCGCGGTGGCCGGTGCCGCCTCGTCGAGGTGCCGGTGTCCTACCGCCCGCGCGCCCGCCGTGGCGGCGTCCGCCACCGGCTCGTGTGGCTCGGTGACTGTGGCCTGGACGAAGCCGGCCAGCCGGCCGCCGTCCCGGAGCCGGATGACCCAGTTGCACCACGACTCGGCCGGGTCGGGCGAGCCGGCGACCAGCCGTTCGTAGCGGGCCCGCAGCGCGGCCGGGCCGGCGGGCTCGCCGCCGATGAAGGTGTGCAGCGCCGGGTCGGCGAGGACTGCTGCCATCTCCTCGGCATGCTCGACACCCAGCGGCACCAGGACCAGCCGTGCGGTCGGAATGGGCTGGGGTGCGTATCCGCTCATCGGCGTCGGCGCGCCGGTCGACTCATCCATGATCGCGCTTCCAGGAGATCGATGACCTGGTCTCGCGGCAGCGAAACAGACCTCACGGTATCCCGGACCGCCCCGACGGGCGCAACGCCATGAGCGACCCCCGGGGCAGGCAGCCCTGGCGCGGCAGCCCCGCTGATCTTGCAGTCTGTGCCCATGCGAATGGTGCATTCGGGGCGCCGCTCGGGCCGAAAGTGCAAGATCGCGAGGGCGAGGGCGAGGGCGAGGGCGGGCGGGGCGGGCGGGGCGGGCGGGGGTGCCGCCCGCCCCGGGTCGGGGACCGGTCAGCGCCGCCACTTCTGGTTGGCGGTGCCGGTGCAGTCCCAGATCTGCAGCCGGGTGCCGTCGGCCGAGCTGGGACCGGTGGCGTCCAGGCACTTGTTCGCCTGGGGATTCACGATGTCCCCGGCCGCGCTGAACACCCACTTCTGCGCGCCGGTGCCGTTGCAGTCGTAGAGCTGCACCTTGGCGCCGCTCGCGGTTGATCCGGCGGCCACGTCGAGGCACTTGCCGAGTGCGCGTACCGAGCCGTCGGCGTTCCAGCTCCAGCGCTGTGCGGTGGTGCCGTTGCAGGTCCAGAGCTGCACCGGGGTGCCGTTCGCGGTGTTGGCGCTGGCCACGTCGACGCACTTGTTCCCGTACCCGATGATCTGGCCGCCGGTGCCCCCGCCGCCGTTGTCCCAGGCCTGGACGCGGACGTAGTCGATGGTCATGGTCTGTGGGAACGTGGTGCTGCCGTCCGGCGAGCCGGGCCAGTTGCCGCCGACCGCCACGTTCATGATCATGAAGAACGGGTGGTCGAAGACCCAGCGGTTGCCGCCGATGTCGGCGGGCGTCTTGCGCGAGTACGCGACGCCGTCGAGGTACCAGGTGATCGAGTCCGGCGCCCAGTCCACCGCGAACGTGTGGAAGGCGTCGGCGAGCGCCTGGCCGCCGGGCAGCGAGGTGGACGCGCCGACGCCGCTGCCACCGGAGTAGCCGGGGCCGTGCAGCGTGCCCCAGACCGTGGACGGCGCGTAGCCGACGTTCTCCATGATGTCGATCTCGCCGCTGCCGGGCCACGGGTTCGTGCCGATGTCGTTGCCGAGCATCCAGAACGCCGGCCACAGCCCCTGTCCACGCGGCACCTTGATGCGCGCCTCGAACCGCCCGTACGCCTGGGCGAACGTGCCGTTGGTGAGCAGCCGGGCCGAGGTGTACTGGCAGCTTCCGTACCAGCACGAGTAGCCGGACGGGTTCTCCTTGCGGGCGGTGATGACCAGGTTGCCGTTGCCGTCGAGCGCGGCGTTGCGGGTGCTGTTGGTGTAGTACTGCAGCTCGTTGTTGCCCCAGCCGCCGCCACCGATGTCGTAGCGCCACTTGCTGGCGTCGGGGGCGGCGCCGGCCGGGCCGTTGAAGTCGTCGGACCAGGTGACCGCGCCGGGGGCGGCGGCGGCCGGGGTGCTGGGGACGGCGGCGAGGGCGGCGGTGAGGCCGACCGCCGTCACCGCCAGGGCGGCGAGGGTACGGATGGTGCGCACGGGGCGCCTCCTGCGGGGGTGGTGGTCGTCACCGTCACGGCGGCCGGCCCCGCCCAACGGTTAACAAACCATACAGATAGACTTCGATGAAGGTATGAACGAAGCCGGCCGATGTCAAGAGAGCGTTTCCCGCTGGCGCTCCGATGTGGGCTCCGGCTCGCGCTGCCGCACCACAGTGGGCCGGCGCATTTCCCGCCACGGGCCGCCGAGCAGCGGTGTCAGCACCACCAGCAGATAGCACGCGCCCATCACGACGAGCGTGGACGTGGGGCCGAACCGGTCCGCGGCGAATCCCGCGCCGACCGCGCCGGCCGGCATGGCCGCCCACGCGCCCGCGCCGATCACGCCGTACACCCGGGCCCGCATGGCCGGCGGCACCCGCTCCAGCTCGACGGCGCCCATCAGCGGGTTGAGCGAGCCGGCGGCCAGCCCGGCCACCGCGACCACCGCTACCACCACCGGCAGCGGCGGCGCGGCGGCGAGCGCCCACAGTGGTGGAGCGCCGCACAGCACGTACGCGGTGACGAACGTGGCCCGGCGGGGCAGCCGGTGCCCGATCGCGCTGAACACCAGCGAGCCGGCCAGCGCGCCACCACCCATGACGCCGACCAGCAGGCCGAACGCGGCCGGGCCGCCCAGTTCCCGGTCGGCGACCACCGGCAGCAGCACCTGGCTCTTGGCCGCGTCGAACAGGTTCGTCACCAGCACCAGCAGGACCATGGCGCGCAGCAGCGGCTCGCGGACCAGGAAGCGCAGCCCGGCGGCGAACTGCCGCCAGTAGCCGCCGGTCTCCGGCTCGCTCTCCTCGCCGGACGGGCTCAGCCGACGCGGCACCAGCAGCGCCACCACCAGCGCCGACACCGCGAACGTCACCGCGTCCACCGCCAGCACCGGCAGCGCGCCGAACACGCCGACGAGCAGGCCGGCCACCGGTGCGCCGATCATCCGGGCGCCGCGTGAGGTCGCCTCGGCCCAGCCGACCGCCCGCTCGATCGGCACCCCCGCTGCCGCCGCGGCCTCCGGGAGCAACGCCGTGCGCGCGGTCTGCCCGGGTGTGTCCAGCAGCCCGCTGACGAAGACCAGGGCCAGCAGCGCCGGGAACGGCAGGCCGACGGTGGCGTGCAACAGGGGTACGGCGGCGATCGTCACGCCGGAGATCACGTCGGCGAGCACGCTGGAGCGCCGGTAGCCGATCCGGTCGACGAGTACGCCACCGAACGCGCCGCCGAGCACCACGGGCGCGGTGGCGAACGCCCCGGCGAGCCCGGTGGCGGCCGGTGAGCCGGTCTCGGTCAGCACGTAGAGGGGCAGAGCGATGAGCGTGAGCACGTTGCCGGTCAGCGAGACGGCGTGCCCGATCAGCAGTCCGGTCAGGGGCCGGCGGTCGCGGGTCACTGCGGCCCCCGGTACGCCTGCCAGATGAGCGTGACCATCTCGGCGCCGGACCGGCCGGGCGCACCGCGCTCCTGCCAGCGCCGGCCCAGCGCGGACAGCTCGTCGCGCAGCTCGACCAGTTCCTCCGGCGTCAGGCGCAGCACCATGTCGCTGCTGGTGGTGCCGCGGACCCACGCCGGGTCGAGGCTCGCCTCCGAGTCCAGGTACGCCTGGTAGCGGTCGACGTAGCGCTGCATGGCGGCCTGGCGCAGCATGTTGCCGGCGAGCCGGCGCTCCGGGTCGTCGAGCAGTTCGAGGGGATCCCAGTCGGTGGTGGCGTGCGCGGCCCGCCACCACCGTTCGCGCCGGTCCCGGGCCAGCTCGGGCGCCTCGGCCACGAAGCCGTGCTCGGCCAGTTTGCCGACGTGGTAGCTGACCGACCCGATCGCCTCCCCGGTCCGCTCGCTCAGCATGCCGACCGTCTGCGGGCCGCGCAGGCGCAGCTCGCCGAGCAGCCGCAGCCGGGTGGGGTGGGCCAGCGCCCGCATGGCTCGCGGGTCGCTCACGCGCCGGTTGCCGGTTCCGTCAGTCATGCCGCCAGGCTAGACCTACAAGACACGATGTACAAGGAGTCTTGTATTTATCGCGTTGCCTCTGGCATGTGGCGGTACAGGTCGCGCAGCAGGCACACCTCGGACAGGTGGTGGATGACCTCCCGGTTGATGTGCAGCACGAGCGTGGCCATCGGGACGTCGGCGAACGGCCCCTCCGCCGGGCCGCAGGGGCGGGCCAGGCCCTCCTCGCCGAGCGCCTCGACCCCGGCCGTCCAGGCGGCGTACTCCTCGTCGAGCTGGGCCAGCGCGCCGGCTGCGGTCGGGGAGTAGGGGAACGAGGCGTAGTCGGTGGGCGCGCGGCCGAAGTGCGACGCGTTGCGCATGGCCAGCACGCCGACGACGACGTGGGCCAGCCGCCAGGCGATGGTGGTGAACGGCGGCGGGTCCGGCTGCGGCATCGCGAAATCGATCGCCGGGGTGCCGCCGTCGCCGCGCGGCCGCACGCTCCAGCAGCCGGGGACCGGCTCCCAGAGGTATTCGGCGTCGCTGAGCCCGGCGAGGCGGTCGCGCAACTGGTAGGTCCAGTGCCAGGTGAGCTGCTCGCGGAGCAGCGGGTTCCAGGTCGGATCGGTCATGCGCCTCAGCGTGCCACCGCCCTGGGACAGAAAACGTCCCGCTCAGCCCCGCCGCGCCGCCGTCCGGCCCTTGAGGCGGCGGCCCATCTCCCGGGCGATCTCCTTCTTCGCGTCCCGCTCGGCCAGCGCCTGGCGCTTGTCGTACGACCGGCGGCCCCGGGCCAGGCCCAGCTCCACCTTGGCCCAGCCGTCGGCGAAGTACATCGACAGCGGCACCAGCGTGATGCCGCCGTCGCGCAGCTTCTCCAGGATCCGGGCGATCTCCACCCGGTGCAGCAGCAGCTTGCGGGTGCGCCGGGGCGCGTGGTTGGTCCAGGTGCCGAAGCCGTACTCGGCGATGTGCAGGCCGTACAGCATGATCTCGCCGTCGCGCTCCTGGGCGAACGCGTCGACAAGCGACACCCGCCCCTCGCGCAGCGACTTGACCTCGGTGCCGGCCAGCACGATGCCCGCCTCGTACGTCTTGAGGATGTCGTAGTCGTGCCGCGCCTTCTTGTTCGAGGCGATCAGCTTGCGCCCGTTCTCCCTGGCCACGCGAGCAGGGTACCCGCCGGCGGCGGTTGCGGGCCGGTCGCCGGGCGGGTCGCGGTCACCCAGCCGGTGGTGATGAGCAGAAGCGCGGCGCAGTAGGTGACCATCACCAGCAGGCCCCGCCCGGGCAGGTCCACCCCTGCCGCGCCCACGCCGATGAGCAGATCGGAGACGAGGAAGAGCGCCCCGCCCGCGGCGACCCGCGCCGACACCCCGGTCGCGGCGGCGGCCATCAGGCACAGCGCCAGGCTGTAGCCGAGCACCGGCAGCCGCAGCGGCCCGAGCATGCCCCAGAGCAGCGCGTTCGCGCCGGCCCAGGCGACCAGGTAACCGGCCCACGCCACGCCCGGCGCGCGCCGGTGCCGCACGAAGGCGGTGATGAACGCGATCTGGGTGACCAGGAAGAAGCCCATGCCGGCCAGGAACGCGATGTGGCCCTCCACGAGCAGCGCGACATCGCCCGCAGTGGCGGCGACCAGGCCGACCGCCACCGCGTCGATGCGGCGCCGGTGCGCCCAGAGGTACGCCAGCAGCACCGGCGCCAGCAGCGGCTTGGCCAGCCACTGGAGCAGTGTCGAGTCCAGCGCGACCCCGACCAGTTCGACGGCCGCGACCAGCCCGAACAGGGGCAGCAGCCAGGGGCGCCTCATCGGGCCGGCTGCCAGCCGGGACGGCCGAACAGGTAGCCGAGGCGGTGCCGCCAGCAGTCGGCCCGGCGTACGTCGGACCAGATCGCGGCGAACTCGTGGGTGGCCACCCGCAGCGGGTTGTAGGTGGCGATGTTCGTGGTGAGGCCGTAGCGCGCGGTGGCCCGCTCCGGCTCGAACGTGCCGAACAGCCGGTCCCAGATGATCAGGATGCCGCCGTAGTTGCGGTCCAGGTACTCGGTGTTCGAGCCGTGGTGCACCCGGTGGTGCGACGGCGTGTTGAAGATCCACTCGATCGGCCGGGGCAGCACCCTGATCCGCTCGGTGTGCAGGAAGAACTGGTAGAGCAGGCTGACCGACTGCTGGAGGAAGATCATCCACGGTGGGATGCCGAGCAGCGCCAGCGCCAGCCAGAACGGCAGCGAGGTCATCGGCGTCCAGCTCTGCCGCAACGCGGTCGAGAAGTTGTAGTAGACGCTGGAGTGGTGCACGACGTGGCTGGCCCAGAGCACGCGTACCTCGTGGTGCGAGCGGTGGAACCAGTAGTAGGCCAGGTCGTCGGCGAAGAACAGGATCACCCAGGTCCACCAGTCGCCGGGGGACAGGTGCACCGGCGCCACGGTCCACAGCGCCGCGAACACACCGACGGTGAGCAGCTTCCACGGGAAGCCGATGATCTGGCTGCCCAGACCCATCGACAGGCTGGTGGTGGTGTCGCGCAGCTCGTAGCCCCGTTCGTCGTCGTCGGGCAGGAAGCGGTAGGAGACCGCCTCGATGACGATCAGGAGCAGGAACGCCGGGACGGCGTACAGCACGGCGGGGATCATGCGCGCGCTTCCCTTCCGGGGGTGGGGGTGGTGGGGGTGGTGACCGGCGCGGTCAGCAGTTCCCGGGCGTGCCGGGCCGCCGCCGCGCCCTGACCGGAGGCGATCGACGCGGCGAGACGGCGGTGCCCGGCCACGTCGAGCAGTTCGGCCGCGCGGGCGTCCGGGGGGACGTCGCCGACCGCGAACGTGCCGGCCACCAGGCTGTTGAAGGCGAGCTGGTAGGCGGTGTTGCCGCTGCCGCGCACGATCAGCCGCCAGATGGCGATGTTCGCCTCGTTCATCAGGTCCAGGTCGGGGGCCAGGTCGCCGTACTCCTCGGCGGCCCGGACCAGGGCGGCGACGACCGCCGCGTCCGCGCGCTCGGCACAGAGCCGGGCCGCGTCGATCCCGACGCACGCCCGCATCTCCAGCATGTCGCGCACCAGCGTCTCGACCGGGAGTACGTCACCGGAGCGGGCCAGGGACAGCGCGAGGTCCAGTCCGGCGTGGACCCGCCAGTCCAGCACCCGGGTCGCGCCGCCCTGGCTGACCCGGACCAGGCCGAGCTGTTGCAGACGCCGCAGCGCCTCCCGGACCGCGTGCCGGTTCACCGCGAACGCCCCGGCCAGCTCCCGCTCGCCGGGCAGCGTCTCGTCCGGCGCGTAGCGGCCGGACACGATCGCGTCGCGCAGCCGGCCGAAGACGTGGTCGGAGACCGAGACACGGGGCGCGGGATCGAAGGTCATGCGCAGCAGTGTGGCCCCGAACACATCAACCCGTCAACTGGTTGTACCAGTGGATTTCGAGGGTGGCCGGTGCGTGCCCCCTCGATCACCCCTCGTATCCTTTCCGCCGTAGGCCCGCCAGAGGGAAGGGAGTCGGTGTGAGCGACCGGGTCGAGACGTTGGAGTTCCAGGCCGAGGCCCGTCAGCTGTTGCAGCTGATGGTGCACTCGATCTACTCGAACAAGGACGTCTTCCTGCGCGAACTGATCTCGAACGCGTCCGACGCGCTGGACAAGCTGCGGCTGGAGTCGCTCGTCGACAAGGAGCTGCCGGCGGACACGTCCGACCTGCACATCGAGATCGAGGTCGACAAGGACGCCCGTACGCTCACCGTGCGGGACAACGGCATCGGCATGACCCGCGACGAGGTGGTCGGCCTGATCGGCACGATCGCCAAGTCCGGCACCGCCGAACTGCTGCGCAAGCTGCGCGAGTCCGCCGACGCCGCCGCGTCCCAGGAGCTGATCGGCCAGTTCGGCGTCGGCTTCTACGCCACGTTCATGGTGGCCGACAGGGTGACACTGCTGACCCGCCGCGCCGGGCAGTCCGGCGGCACCCGCTGGGAGTCCGCGGGCGAGGGCACGTACTCGATCGAGGAGGTCGAGGACGCACCCCAGGGCACCTCGGTCACGCTGCACCTCAAGCCCGTCGACACCGAGGACAACCTGCACGACTACACCGCCGAGTGGACGATCCGGGAGATCGTCAAGCGGTACTCCGACTTCATCTCGTGGCCGATCCGGATGACCGTCGACAAGCCCGGCGAGGACGGCGCCACCACCCGCGAGGAACAGACCCTCAACTCGATGAAGGCGCTCTGGGCGCGCTCGCGGGACGAGGTCGACGAGGCCGAGTACAAGGAGTTCTACCGGCACGTCGCGCACGACTGGGCCGACCCGCTCGAGACGATCCACATGCGCGGCGAGGGCACCTTCGAGTACGAGGCGCTGCTGTTCCTGCCCTCGCACGCCCCGCTCGACCTGTTCTCCCCGCAGGGCCGCCGCGGTGTGCAGCTCTACGTCAAGCGCGTGTTCATCATGGACGACTGCGACGCTCTGATGCCCAACTACCTGCGCTTCGTCAAGGGCGTGGTGGACGCGCACGACCTGTCGCTGAACATCTCCCGGGAGATCCTCCAGCAGGACCGGCAGATCCGCGCGGTGCGCCGCCGGCTCGTCAAGAAGGTGCTCGCCACGCTCAAGGACATGTCCGCCGAGTCGTACCGCACGTTCTGGACCGAGTTCGGCGCGGCGGTCAAGGAGGGCCTGCTGGAGGATCCGGACAACACCGAGACGCTGCTGGAGCTGGTCCGCGCCGCCAGCACCCACGACCCGGCCGAGCCGACCACGCTGCGCGCGTACGTGGAGCGGATGAAGGACGGCCAGACCGAGATCTACTACGCCACCGGCGAGAACCGGGCCACCATCGAGAACTCGCCGCACCTGGAGGCGTTCCGCGCCAAGGGCTACGAGGTGCTGATCCTCACCGACCCGGTGGACGAGGTGTGGGTCGAGCGCGTCGGCGCGTACGACGGCAAGACGCTGCGCTCGGTCGCCAAGGGGCAGGTGGACCTGGAGACCGAGGAGGAGAAGGAGAAGGCCGAGGCGGAACGGCAGGAGTACGCCGACCTGCTCACGTTCCTCGGCGGCGCGCTCGCCGACAGCGTCAAGGAGGTGCGCCTGTCCACCCGGCTGACCACCTCACCGGCCTGCGTGGTCGGCGACGCGCACGACATGACGCCGACGCTGGAGAAGATGTACCGGGCGATGGGTCAGGAGGTGCCCCCGGTCAAGCGGATCCTGGAGCTGAACCCGGCCCACCCGCTGGTCACCGGGCTGCGCAAGGCACACGGCGAGGGCGGCGACACGGCCGCGCTGACCGAGACCGCCGAACTGCTGTACGGCATGGCGCTGCTGGCCGAGGGCGGCGAGCTGGCCGACCCGGCCCGGTTCACCCGCATCCTCGCCGACCGCCTGGCCCGAGGCCTCTAGCCCCACCCGCCCCGCCGGCCGGACCCGGCCGGCTTGATCGACTCCATTACGCCGAGGTGGCGGTATCAGGATGCCCCCGATACCGCCACCTCGCCGAGCTGGTGGATCAAGCTGTCTTGTCCCAGGATGGGGAAGATCAGTCCCAGATGGAGGGAGCCGGCTCGGTGAGTGAGCTCCCGGTTGGTGGTCTCTGCACGCCCGCGTCGGCAGGGCCTGCCTGGTTGGACGGGTGTGGGTCGGGCTGGATCTGCTGGCGCCGGTGAGGCGCCGGCCTGGTGTCCAGCCCGCGCGGCCGGCCGTAATCGCCGTTGGCTGGTGAAGAGGCCGCTGAGCCGGTGCGCCGGGGCGGCGAGCCCGGTCGGCTCAGGGGAGGGCGGGGTAGAGCGCGGCCACCCCGCCGGACAGTGCGGCCTGGACCCGGCGCGCCACGTCGTCGGCCAGGATCTCGTAGCTGTCGGACTCGATGCCGTCGGCGGCGAGCCGGGCGACGTCAGCCGGGTGGGCCTTCGGGCCGGGTACGGCGGCGGCCATCTCGGTGTCCATGTAGCCCACGTGCAGGCCGGCGACGCGGACGCCCCGGCCGGCCAGCTCCAGGCGCAGGGCGTTCGTCATCGACCACTCGGCGGCCTTCGCCGCGCCGTACGCGCCGACGCCGGGGAACGTGAACCAGGACAGCGCGGACAGCACGTTCAGGATCGTGCCGCCGCCGTTCGCGGCGATCCGGGGCGCGAACGCCCGGACCACCGACAGTGTGCCGAGGTAGTGCGTCTCCAGCTCCAGCCGGATCTTGTCGAGGTCGCCGTCGAGCAGGTCGCTGCCGGTGCTCACGCCCGCGTTGTTGACGAGCAGCGTCACGTCACCGGCCCGCTCCGCGGCGGCGGCGACCGACGCGGGGTCGGTGACGTCCAGGCGTACCGGGGTGACGCCGGGCAGGTCCACGGCGTCCGGGTTGCGGGCGCCGGCCCAGACGGTCGCGCCACGCGCGACGAGTTCGGCGGCCAGGTGCCGGCCGAAGCCGCGGTTGGCGCCGGTGACCAGGGCGGTGCTTCCAGCGATCTTCATGTGTCGCTCCGAGGTGTGGTGAGGGAGGTCAGGCGGACAGCAGGCCCGGACCGGGCAGCACGGCGAGTTCGCCGGGCGGTACGTCGTGCCCGGCGTCGCAGCGCAGCCGGGCGTGCACGGGAGCGCCGCACTCGTCGTGGGCCACCCGGACCGCCGGGCCCACCTCGTCGGCGGCGTACGCGTCGCCCCACTGCCGCAGCGCGACCAGCACCGGGATCAGGTCGCTGCCCTTGGCGGTGAGCACGTACTCGTCGCGGGTGCGCTGCCCGGGCTCGCGGTAGGGACGCCGGTCGAGCAGCCCGTCCGCGACGAGCTGCTTGAGGCGGGCGGCGGCCACCGGCTCGCTGACGCCGACCCGCCGGGCGAAGTCGTCGAAGCGGCGGGTGCCGAACGACGCCTCCCGCAGCAGGAGCAGCGTGGTGCGGTTGCCGACCACCTCCAGCGCCCGGGCGATCGAGCAGTTGGCGGTGGACCAGGAGTCACGCTGCGCAAGGAGGTCCGTCATGGCGTCGACGGTACCCCCCTGACTTAGGAACACATAAGTCAGCTACCTCACAGCTGGCCGGGGAAGAATCCGTGCCGGGCCAGCGGCTCGACGATCTGGTGCTCCTCGTACGACAGGTGCGACAGCAGCGTGTCGGTGAGCAGGTCCACCGCCCCCTGGAGGCCGGTGAAGTCGCCGGGCCGGCGGACCAGCTCCACGAGCGCCCGGTCGACGCTCTCCACCACCCCGTGGATCACCACGTGCTCCTCCTCCAGGCGGTCCAGCACCGCCGCCAGCCCGGCCTCGGAGCGGCGCAGGTGCGGGAAGATCGAGGCGTCCTCCAGTCCGTGGTGCTGGGTGACCATGGTGCAGTACGCCGCGCAGTACGCCCCGAGCGTCCAGTTGTTCTGCCGCATGGTCATCTCGTTCAGCGCGGCTCGCGCCCGGCCCGGCGAGACACTGCCCTGCTTGACCTGTTCCAGCAGGTCGCGCACCTGGGCCAGCTCCTGGCGCAGATGGTCGTGCACGTCCACCAGGTGTTGCCCGGCGGCCTGTCCCCGGGCCGGGTAGACGTGCCCGGCCGGCGGCGGCGGGGCGCTCGGGCGGGTGGACTCGTCCCAGGGGCGGCGCGCGCTGAGGCGTACCCCCGGGTCGGGGGTGGGGGTGACGCCGAGCGTGCTCGGGCCGCCGGCGGCGGCAGGCGCGTCGGCGGCCGTGCGGGTTCCGCCGGCGGGCGTGGCGCGCTCGGCGGCGACCAGTTCCCGCACGGCGGGCGCGACCTCCTGGCCGAAGATCTGGATCGCGCGCGGCTCGTCGCTGCCGAGGATGAACGTGGTGATGCCGTGCTCCAGCGTGAGCCCGGCCAGCTCCTCCACCCACTGCTCCGGCGGCCCGGCCAGGAAACCGGCCGACGAGCGGGCGAACGTGCCGGTCACGTTGAGCATGCGGCGGATCGCGGCCGGATCGCGCCCGGCGGCCCGGGCGCCCTCGTCGACGAGCGCGTTCAGGGCGGGCAGCTCGTCGGGGCCCTTCGGCAGGTACGACAGGGACGGCAGCCAGCCGTCCGCGGCGCGGCCGACCAGGCGCAGCATGCGCGGCTTGTACGCGCCGACCCAGATGCCCACCGGATGCGCGGGCGCCGGACCGCGCTTGGCGCCGACCACCCGGTAGTGCTCGCCGTCGACGCGGATCATGCCGCGACGGTCGGTGTCCCAGACCTCGCGGATCACCCGGATCGCCTCGTCGAGGGCCTCGACGGCGGCGCCGGGGGACAGGCGCCGCCCGCCCGCCGCCTCGATCGCGTCCCAGAACGCGCCCGCGCCGAGGCCCAGCTCCACCCGGCCGCCGGTGAGCAGGTCCAGGCTGGCGACGCTGCGGGCCAGCACCACCGGCTGGCGCAACGGCAGGTTGAGGACGTTCCCGGCCAGGCGGACACGTTCGGTGGCGGCGGCCACGTAGGACATCAGCGTCCAGGTGTCCAGGAAGCCCGGCTGGTAGGGATGGTCCTGGAACGTGACCAGGTCCAGCCCGACCTGCTCGCAGAGCCGGGCCAGCGCCACCACCTGGTCGGGCTGCCCGGCGGCGGGGGTGACGAAGCCGCCGAAGGCCAGCTCGTGTCCGTGATCGGTCATCCGTCAAGCCCTCCCGTGATCTTGCCTGGCCCTGCCACCGTAGCGCCGCCGCCGGTCGCCCGGCCGGGTGAAGAGCGTCACAAGAAGTGGACGAACGTCGCAAATCGCTCCTAGCGTCGGTTTCGTTCGCAGACGCGGACACCGCGGGCCGGAAACGCCAAATCCCGCCGCCGGCCCCGGTAACCGAACCTCGTGCGGGAGCGGGGGAACCACACGTTCCACGGTGCATCGTCACCTCGGGGTGAAGCCGCCACCGGCGGCCGGGCTCCTCGGCCCGAACCCGACAGCTCACCTCGTCGGCGTGGAGGAATCCACATGGCAACTGAATACTCAGCCCGAAGCCGCCGTACCGCTCTCGGAGCGGTCCTGGCCGGCGCCGCCGTCGGCGCCGCGACCCTCTTCGGCCCGGCCGCTCCGGCCAGCGCGGGCGTCAACTGGGACGCGGTCGCGCGCTGCGAGTCCGGTGGCAACTGGAAGATCAACACCGGCAACGGCTACTACGGCGGGCTCCAGTTCTCCCGTGCCACCTGGAACGGCTACGGCGGCCAGAAGTACGCCGCGCGCGCCGACCTGGCCAGCCGGTCCGAGCAGATCGCCGTCGCGGAGAAGGTCCTGCGCGGCCAGGGCATCGGCGCCTGGCCGGTCTGCGGCAAGAAGGGCGGCTCGGCGAGCGCGGCGAGCCGGTCCGAGCGGGCCACCACGAAGGCGGCACCGAGGAAGGCGGCGCCGAAGCGGGCCGCCGCGACGAAGGCCGCGCCGGAACGCGCCACGACGAACGCGGCGCCGCGGCCGTCGTCCGGCGCCGGAGAGTACGTGGTCCGGCGCGGGGACACGCTGTCGGAGATCGCCGTGGCGCAGCGCGTCGACGGCGGCTGGCGGGCCCTGCACGAGCGCAACCGGGCAGTGGTCGGCGACGATCCGGGCCTGATCTTCCCGGGTCAGCGGCTGCGCCTGCGCTGATCTCGTCCGAGCGCCCGGCCGGTTCGCCCGGCCGGGCGCGACACGCCGCGTGGCCGGTGTCCGGCCTGCTCGCGGCGCCGGGACGCGACCCGGACCGGCCGGTGACGGGGATTCGTCGGAGCCGGTTGCTAGGGTCACGAATGCTCGGCTAAGACGTGAAGAAAGCGCGGATATGACCAACGACCCGTTCTCGGCGGCCGCGAGCATCGACGAGCTGCTGACCCGCACGCAGCAGGCGCTCACCGCGATGCGCTCCCGGGCCTCGGCGCACGCCGACGGCGAGCCGGGCGACCTGCTGCTCGCCGAGGGCACTGCCGCCGGCGGCCGGGTCCGCGCGGTCGCCGTCCAGGGTGGCCGGCTCGATTCCGTCACTATCGACCCGGAGCTGGCCGGCGAGCCTCTCGACGTCCTCTGCGGACACCTCGTGACCGCCGCCAACGCCGCGTTGTCCGAGCTGGACGACCGGGTCAGCGCGTCGGCGCGCGCCGACGCCGACGCGCTCGCCGCCCGGCTCGGCAGCATGGGCGACCAGGCCGAGCTGTTCGGCCGCGCGATGCACGAGGCGGCCGCCCGGATCCACCGCGACCGCGGTGCCGCGTCCCGGGCCGGGCGCGCGGTCTGACCCGACCGCACCCGACCCGGCACGACGAGGCGCCGCCCCGCACGCGGCGCCGGCCACGCGGCGCCGGCCGGGCACGACGAGGCGGCCGGCCGCCGGGAGGACGACGACCGGCCGCGCTACGCCACGGTCAGCTCAGGGTGACCGCGGTGTCGTCGACGACGAAGGACGTCTGCAACGAGCTGTCCTCCACGCCGCTGAACGAGATGGTCGCCGTGGTGCCCGCGAGCGACGAGATGTCGAAGGACCGCTGCACGTAGCCGGTGGCCTTGTTCAGGTTGGAGTACGTGGCCAGCGTGGTGCTGCCCGCCTTGACGGTGAGCTTGTCGTAGGCGGTGCTGGTGGTCGACTCCGCGCTGTCGATGTGCAGCCAGAAGCTCAAAGTCGCCCGGCATCCGGCCGGGATCGTCACCGACTGGCTGAGCGTGTCGGTGTGCGACGAGCCGTACCCGTCCAGCCACGCCTTGTACGAGCCGCCGTGGGCGGCCTGGCCGCTGTCGGTGGTGATGACGCCGGACGAGGCGCTCCAGCTCACGTTGCCCGACTCGAAGCCCGGGTTGGCGAGCTTGTTGCCGGAGCAGCCGCCCGACGGCGGGGTGGTCGTGGTGCTCGGGGTGGGCGTCGGGGTGCCGCCTGAGCAGGTCGGGTCACCGGACTGGGCCGGCACGCTCACCGCGTCCCAGGCCGCCTTGACCGTGTTGAACTCCGCGCAGCTGCCCGGGTAGAGGTTCTTCGCCGCCTGCAACGTCCAGGTGCGGTACTTGAGGTACGACGAGGACGAGGTCTTCAGCAGCATGCCGTTGTACATGATCTTCATGGCCTTCTGGATGCCCAGGCCGGTCACGCTGCTGCCGTTGCAGGTCGAGCTGGACGGCTGCCCGTTGGTCGGGCTGCTGCCGTTGGCGAGCAGGTAGAACCAGTGGTTGCCCGGGCCGGCCGCGGCGTGCACCTCGGTCGACGGGATGCTGCTGGAGTAGCAGTTCGGGTCGCCGAGCGCCGACGGGTTGTACATGTTGCGGATCGGGCCGGAACCGACCAGGTTGATCTTCTCGCCGACCAGGAAGTCCGGCGCGTCGTAGCTGGACGGCTCGTTGGCGAACCACTCGGTGGCCGCGCCGAACGTGTCAGCCACGAACTCCTGCGTGCCGCCGCCGGAGATGCCGCCCGGGGTGTTGTCGTCGATGCCGTGGCCGATCTCGTGCGCCACCACGTCCAGCGAGCCGATCCACTGGCCGGCGGTGTTCTTGCCGATCTGCACCTGGCTGCCGTCGTAGTAGGCGTTCTGGTCGTTGAGGCCCACCCGGATCGGCCAGTAGCCGCCGTTGCCGTTGGCGCCGTTGCGGCCCAGCCACTGGGCGAGCATCTTGTGCTCGGTCTGCGCGGAGAACAGCGCGTCCACGCAGCCGGTCTCCTTGCTGGTGGCGGTGCCGTTGCCCCACACGTCGTCGGAGCCGCTGAACGTGGTGTTGTTCGCCGCGTCCTGGCAGCTCAGGTTGGTGACGGTCGGGTCCTTCATGGTGTACGTGGAGCCCGACTGGGTGGTGTTGAGCGTGAGCGGACTGGGCCCGTTCCAGGCGCCGGTGCCGGTGCCGCGGACGACGTGCTCCTGCTTGCGCAGGACCGCGCCGGTGCGGGCGTCGACGTCGACGGTCAGCCGGCTGGGGCCGTCCGCGCCGGTGCCGCGAACGGTGGTCTCCCAGGCCAGCGCCGGTGCGGCGCCGAGCGTGTAGACCACGAGCGTGGTGCCCTCGACCGCGTTCACGGCCTTGAGCTGGGCGCGCGCCGTCTTCGCGGCGGCGGCCGGGGTCAGCGCGGGCGTGGTGGCGAGGGCGCCGATGGGCCGCTGCTGGGCGACCGAGGCGTACTTCAGGTTGCCGGCCGAGTCCGTGGCGAGCACGAAGTCGCCGCCGACCACCGGGAGGCCCTTGTAGGTGCGCTCGTAGGGCACGTACTGGGTGCCCTCGGAGGAGATGACCGGCTTCTGGACGAACGCGTCGTCGGAGCCGGCCTGCAGGTAGGCGGGGCGGTTCGCGACCAGGGCGCGGGCCGAGTCGGCGGCGGTCGCGCGGGCCTGCGCCGGGTTCGGGGCGGCGGGTCCGGGTGGCGCGGCCTGCACGGCGGCGGCGGTTCCTGCGGCGAGCAGGCCGGCCGCGGCCGCGCCGGTGAGCGCGGCGAGGCGAGGTGAGAGTTTCACGGGGGTTTGCTCCTGTTCTACAGGCGCGCCGCACGGAGCCCGGTGGGGACGGGCGGCGCGGTGGTGCGAGGCAGGGTGACGGCCGGTCACCGGAGCTGCCGGCGTGGCTCCGGGTCGACAGATCGACCGTCGCGATTCGCCGGGGGTCGGCGGCTCGCTGGTGCACGATCACACGCCGCGCGAGGCCGGAGCAATAAGTGACCTGGGCAACGACTGGCAGTCGGGCGTGTCGCCACACGCGTCGATTCAGGTAACCATGATCTTCAATAGGCCCTGATCAGGGCGAACATCGCCGACGGTGGATGGATGCCGGTGCAAATTGCGGACGTTGCCGCTGTGTGCGAATGGCGCGCATAGACGCGAGGCCGCCGCTCCTGCGGCCGGGCGGCGGCCGAGCCGCCGCCCGAGCGGGTCAGCGCGGGCCACGGGTCCGCGTCGGCGACACGGTCGGCAGCGGTGGCAGCGTCGGCGTCAGCGTCGGCCGCGAGGTCGGCCGCCCGGTCGGGTCCGGGCTCGGGCTCGACGAGGACGGGCTGGGGCTCGGCGACTCCGGCGGTGTCGGCGCGGCGGTGGTCGGCGGCGGTGGCGCGGACCGCGTCGGCTCCGGGGCCTCGCCGGGGAACGTCGGCTGACCGAAGCGGTACTTCTCCGGGTCGAGCTTCATCGCCGCGGTGGCCCGGGTCATGAACTGCCGCCAGATCGGCGCGGCGCCGGTCGAGCCGTACACCTCGTAGCTGCCGCCCCTGGTCCGCAGCGGCTTGCCGTCGGTGGTGCCCAGCCAGACGGCCGAGGCGAGCGCGCCGGTCCAGCCCACCATCCAGGTGTGCACGTTCTGCGTGGTGCTCTGCCCGGCCTGCCAGGTGCCGGTCTTACCGGCGGAGTCCCAGCCGTTGCCCAGCTCGGCGGCCCGTACGCGGCGCAGCGTCCAGTCGAGCTGGTCGATCGCCTCCCGGTCCAGGCCCAGGTCCGTCGTACGGAGCTGCTCGGTCCACACGTCCTCGTCGTCCTTGCTGACCGACCGGACGAAGTGCGCGTCGGCGCGCTTGCCGCCGGCGGCGAACGTGGCCATGCCGTTCGCGTGGTCCTGCACGGTGATGCCGTACTGCCCGATGCCGACCTCGGTGGAGAACCGCTTCGCCACCTCGTCGGCCGGGTCGCTGCGCAGGTCGACGCGCTGCGGCCGGGGATCGCCCCGCACCGTCTCCCACATCGACTCCACGCCCGCCTGCCGGGCCATCTCGATCACCTTGTCGGTGCCCAGCTTCTCGGTCAGCTCGAAGTAGGTCACGTTCAGCGAGGCGACGGTGGCCTCCCAGAGCGCGCAGTCCGGCTGGCAGGGCGCACGCTCGGCGTTGCGGATCGGCCCGGCCGCGCTGCCCCTGGTGCGCCCCGAGGCGGGGAACTCCTTGGTGTCCGGCGAGTCGAACCGCTGCTTCACCGAGATCCCGTCGCGTACGGCGGCGGCCAGGTCGTACACCTTGAACGACGACCCCGGCGGATGCTGGCCGAAGCCGCGGGTCTCGCCGTTCTCGTCGTAGTACCACCCCGCGTAGTCCGCGCCCGAGCCCTTGTCGCCGCCGTAGTAGCCGAGCACCCGGCCGGTGCCCGGCTCCACCGCCACCAGCGCCGCCTGCCAGTTGCGCGGCTGGCCGCGGACCGCCTGCGGCGCGGTGTCGCGGCGGATGTCCGCCGCCGCCTCGGCCGCGTCCTGCACCCGCTTGTCGATGGTGGTGACGATCCGGTAGCCGCCGTCGCGGATCACCTCGTCCGGCTTGCCGCGGAACGGCTCGGTCTCGCGCAGCTCGGCGAGCACGTGGTTGACCACCAGGCCGGTCGGCCGGTCCAGGTCGGACCGGCCCGCGTCCTTGTCGATCGGCCGGACCGTGTCCGGGTACGCGAGATCCTCCGCCTGCTGCGGCGTCAGGTAGCCGAGCTTGACCATGCCGTCGCGGATGTAGTTCCACCTGTCGATCGAGTTCTGCCGGGCCAGCGCGTTGCGGCGCGGATCGTAACCGGGCGCGCCCTCCGGGTCGGCCGGGTCCGCCTCCGGCTGCTTCACCATCGCGCAGAGCACCATCGCTTCGGCCGGCGTGAGCTGCCGCGCGGCCGGCGCGTCCCGGCGTACCGTCTTGCCGAAGTACGTCTGCGCGGCCGCCTCGATGCCGTACGCGCCCCGCCCGAACGGCACGGTGTTCAGGTAGAAACCGAGGATCTCCTCCTTGGAGTACGCGTCGTCGAGCTTCCACGCGATCACCGCCTCGCGCAGCTTGCGGGAGTAGGTGACCCCGCGCAGGTCCGCGGCGATGCGCGCGTACTGCTGGGTGAGGGTGGACGCGCCCTGCCGCTGCCCACCGCTGATGTTGGCCCAGGCCGCCCGCAGCACACCCTTGACGTCGATGCCCTGGTTCGTCCAGAACGTACGGTCCTCGGCCGCCACGATCGCCTGCTTCGCCGAGTCGTTCATCTCGTCGTACGGCACGATGGTGCGGTTCTGCGCGCCCAGCTTCGCCATCGGCGTGCGCCCGTCGGCGTAGTAGACGGTGGTGGACTCGGGCAGCTTCAGGTCGCTGGGCGTCGGCACGCTGTCGAAGTAGTAGCCGCCGGCGACCAGCCCGCAGCCGGCCAGCAGCGTGCAGACCGCGAGGACGACAAGCAGACGCCGCCGCTTTCGCCTCGGGCGCACCGGTGCCGCGCCGCCCGGTTCCGCTGTGGATCCGCTGTTCCGCACGCGTTACCTCCGACTGGTCGGCTGAGTCGTGCCCGGCTCGCAGGCTAACCGAGCAGCGCCGACGGCACCGGCGAAGAACCCGGACGGTGTGGCGTGCTCCGGGCCGGGGCGCACGGGCGCCGCCCCGGCCCGGAGGGCTCATCCGGTCAGCGCGCCGCCCATCCGGCGGCGTGGCCGTCGCGTTCCCGGCGGGCGGCCCGGCGGGAACGCCACCTGTCGTTGCCACCGTGGAACGGCGCCGACCGCCACAACGACCGCACCGGCGTGCCGTCGGGGGCGGCGAACGTCTCCCGCTCGGCGTAGCCGTGCCGCCGCAGCAGCTCCTCCGCCTGCTCACCGGCGCACGTATGCGCGTACGTGGGCAGGCTCAACGTGTCCATCCGGCGCTGCGCCGCGGACAGCGCCTGCGTCGCGCCGCCCCGGGGCGCGGCCAGCAGCGCCAGATGGTTGTGGGGCTCGGCCGGACGGCGTGCCGCCAGCTCCGCGCTGAGGCGGCGGAACCGGTCCCCGTCCGGCCCGGCGACGCCGGCGAGCCGGTCGGCGTACCGGTGGGGGGCGGGGATCGGACGGTAGCGGTGGAACCACACGGTGGCGGCGCTGCCGTCGGGCAGCAGGAACGCGTCGCCGAACAGCAACGCGTGTTCGGTCCAGATCCGCGCCACGGCGGCGAGGACCGGCAGCCGGCGGGACGTGTCGGGGACGAGCCAGGCGGCCAGCGCGGTGGGCGCGAGGGCCTCGGCGACGAGGTCGGCGATGCGGCCGATGTCGCACCACCGGGCGCGGACGACGGGCAGGGCTGTGCTCATGAACGAACTCCTGTTGTCCAGGCGTGATCGGGTCGGTTGCGGGCGCCGGACGACGGCGCCGCCGCGGCACGCGGCAGACGGGCGGGACACGCCCGTGCTCCGGATCGGAGGTGGTGTCTGTGGAGTCCGCTCAGGCGGGTCTGGTGCCGGGGCGCGACGTGCGCGACGGCGGCAGCGGATCGGCCGCCGGTCGCGCGTACCGGTGGGCCAGGGCCGGCAGCCGCCAGCGGTTCGTGTCCGCGTCGGCCGCCTCGCTGTGCACCGCGCCGCCGCCGTGGCTGAGGCCGTGCGGTGGCAGCGGTACGGCGGGCGTGGTCGTGACGTGCACCGCCGGGCCGAGGGCCGCCGGTGCCCGGCTCTGTGCCGGGTCGGCCCACCGCGCGCCGACGACGGCCAGGGTGCGCGCCGCCGGGGCGGCGACTACCGGACCGCCGAGGCGGGACGGTGTGTCGTGCGCACGCTCGGCGGCGGGCGCGGGCGTCGCGGCCGGGCCGGCCGGATGGACGGGCTCGGCCGGTGGGCCCGGCTCGACCGGCCCGGGCTCGCCGGGTGCCGGAGGCGATCCGGGGTCCGGCGCGGCGGGCGGGTCGAGCAGATCGGTCACCGGGCTGAGCGGGTCGAGCACCGGTGCCAGCGGGTCGAGCACCGGTTCCAGGCCCCGCCAGACCGGGCCGAGGATCGGGCGCAGCGGCTCGACGGCCGGCGACAGCAGGTCCGCCACCGGGTCGAGCACGCCTGCCCTCACCGGGTCGGTGACCGGGCGCAGGACGTCGGTGACGGGCGTGAGCACGTGGTCGTGTACCGGCGTCACCACCGCCTCGACCACCCGGCCGGTGAACGGGGTCGCGGGGGCCGGCTGCGCCTTCGGCCGGCCGGTGCCGGACGCGGGTGTGCCCGGCTTCGGCGTGGTCGCGTCGGGTGCGGGTGCCGGTGCGGCGGAGTCGGAGGCAGGCGCGGGTGTTGCCGAGTCGGCCGCAGGTGCGGACGTGGCGGGCGTCGCCGGCTCCGCCGCGGTGCCGCCGGACCCGGCGGGGATCGCGGCGCCGGGTCCGGACGTGGGCAGGCCGAGCACCGTCCCGAGCGTGTCGGTGAGCACCCCGACGGTGGCGGTGAGCGGGCCGGACGGCCGGCCGTCGGCGGCGTGGGCGGCCGAGCCGGAGGCGGCCTCGTGGGCACCCCAGACCACTGCCACGCCGCCGAGCAGCAGACCGAGGCGCAGCGTGCAGCGCGCCACCCACCCGGCCTGTCCCGACATTCCACACCTTTCGCACCCGTACCCGGCGCCACGGATCGACGCCCCGCACTGTACCGAACGTGGCGGCCCGGGCACAGTACGCCGCCGACGGGTGTCGGGCGCGTCGCGCGCAGGCGTGGGATCCGCTGCGGGCGGGTACCAGCCGGGCCATGGACACGCGCACGGCCGAACGCCCGGACACCACCCCCGCACCCGCCGCGCCCCCGGCCGGTGTGGTCGCCGTCGTCGCCCACCGGAAGAAGACGTTCGGGGGAGGGCTCGACGAGCTGCGCTCCCGGCTCGTCGCCGCCGGGGTCGGGCGGCTGCTCTGGTACGAGGTGCCGAAGAGCCGCAAGGCGCCCAAGCGGGTCCGCGCGGCACTGGACTCCGGCGCCGAGCTGGTGCTGGTGTGGGGCGGCGACGGCATGGTGCAGCGGTGCGCCGACGCGCTCGCCGGCAGCGGCGTGCCGATGGGCATCCTGCCGGCCGGCACGGCCAACCTGTTCGCGGTGAACCTCGGCATCCCGGTAGACCTGCCGGAGGCGGTACGCATCGCGCTGCACGGCCGCCGGCGCGAGCTGGACCTGGGCCGGATCAACGGCGAGCACTTCGCGGTGATGGCGGGCGCCGGGTTCGACGGCGACCTGATCCGTGACGCCGACCGGCAGCTCAAGGGCCGGTTCGGCCGGATCGCGTACGTCTGGACCGGGCTGCGGCACGTGCGCGGCGAGTGCGTACGGACGCGGATCCGGGTCGACGGCGCCGACTGGTTCGACGACGAGGCGAGCTGCGTGCTGTTCGGCAACGTCGGCACCATCACCGGCGGCATCCCGGCCTTCGACGACGCCCGTCCGGACGACGGGGCCCTCGAGGTCGGCGTGTCCACCGCCAGCGGCGCGGTGGACTGGGCGCGCACGCTGGGCCGGATGGCCGCCGGGCGCTCCGAGGAGTCGCCGTTCGTGCGGATCACCCGAGGTCGCAAGATCACGGTGCGGTTCGACGCGCCGAAGACGTACGAGCTGGACGGCGGCGCCCGGGGCAAGGCGGAACGGCTCAAGGTGAAGGTGGTGCCGGGCGCGCTGACCGTGTGCTGTCCCGACCCGGCGGACTGACCGCGCCCGGGCCGGGGCAGGATGCCGGCATGCGTGACGACATCCGCGACTACCTGGCCGAAGTGGTCCGCCGCTCCCGGGACGTGCTCGGTGAGGACCTGGTCGGCGCGTACGCCGCCGGGTCGGTCGGGCTGGGCGCGTACCAGCCGGGCCGCAGCGACGTGGACGTGGCGCTGGTGGCCGCCGGACCGGTGCCGGAGCCGGACAAGCGCCTGCTCGTGGACCGGCTGCGGCACGAGTCGCTGCCCTGCCCGGCACGTGGCCTGGAACTCGTCGTCCACCGCCGCGACGTGGCCGCCTCCGGCACCCCGGAGCCGGGCTTCGAGGTCGAGCTGAACACCGGCGCGACCATGCCGTTCCGCGCCACCTACGACCCGGCCGACCGGCCCGCCGCCGACGGGCGGTTCTGGTACGCGCTGGACCGCAGCATCCTGCGCCAGTCCGGCCGGGCCCTGCTCGGCCCGCCCGCCGCCGACGTGTTCGCCGACCCGTCCCCGGAGGCGCTGCGGGCGCTGCTGGCGGACGCGCTGCGCTGGTGGCTGGCGCTGCCCACGCCGCCCGGCGACGCACCGGCCCCCGGCGCGGAGGACGCGGTGCTCGGGGCCTGCCGGACGCTGGTGCGCTGGCGCGACGGCGTCTGGCTGGGCAAGGTCGACGCCGGGCTGCGGGTGGCCGCCGACGACCCCGACGCCGCGCTGATCCGTGCCTCGATCGAAGCCCGCCGGGGCGGCACGCCGCCGTCCGGCCCGGCTGCCCGCGCGTTCCAGCGGCGGGTGCTGGACCGGATCACCGTGCGGTGAGCCCCGCCGTGCGTGACTACTGTGAGCCGGGGGAGGTGCGGTGATCATGACGAAGCTGAGCGCGTCCACGCGGGCCGGACTGGAGTCGGTGGTGCCCGGCGGCGTGGCGACCCGGGCCGCGGACCGGCTGCGGATGGCCCACGACGCCTCGCACTACCTGCTGCACCCCGGCGCGGTGATCACGCCGGCCGACGCCGGTCAGGTGGCCGCGCTGCTGGCGTACGGCGTCCGCACCGGCACCGCGCTGACGTTCCGCTCCGGCGGCACCAGCCTCAGCGGCCAGGCGGTCACCGACGGGCTGCTCGTCGACGTGCGGCGGCACTTCCGCGACCTGACGGTCCTCGACGACGGGCGGCGGGTACGGGTGCAGCCCGGGGTGGTGCTGCGGCAGGTGAACGCGCGCCTCGCGCCGTACGGCCGCAAGCTCGGCCCCGACCCGGCCAGCGAGTCCGCGTGCACGGTCGGCGGCGTGGTCGCCAACAACTCCAGCGGCATGACCTGCGGCACCGAGTTCAACACGTACCGGACGCTGGAGTCGCTGGTCCTCGCGCTGCCCAGCGGCACCGTGCTGGACACCGGCGCACCGGACGCCGACGCCCGGCTGCGCGCCGCCGAACCGGCACTGCACGCCGGGCTGCTGCGGCTGCGCGACCGGGTACGCGGCAACCCCGACTCGGTGCGCCGCATCCGCGCCCAGTACGCCATGAAGAACACCATGGGGTACGGCGTGAACGCGTTCCTCGACCACGACGACCCGGCCGGCCTGCTCACCCGGCTCGTGGTGGGCAGCGAGGGCACGCTCGCGTTCGTCGCCTCGGCGACGTTCCGGACCGTACCCGTGCACCGGCACGCCGCGACCGGCCTGCTGGTCTTCGACTCCCTGGGCGCGGCGATGGCCGCCATGCCGGCGCTGGTGGCCGCCGGGCCGGCGGCGGTCGAGCTGCTCGACGCCGCCGCCCTGCGCGTCGCCCAGCGCGACCCGAAGGCGGACGCCGCGCTGCGCGGCCTGGCCGTGCGCGGGCACGCCGCGTTGCTCGCCGAGTGGCAGGAGTCCGACCCGGCGGCGCTCGCCGACCGGGTCGCGGACGCCGGACCGGTGCTGGCCGGCCTGCCGCTGAGCGCCCCGGCGCGGCTCAGCGGTGAGCCGGCCGCCCGCGCCGCGCTGTGGCACATCCGCAAGGGCCTGTACGCGGCGGTGGCCGGCGCCCGCCCGTCCGGCACCACAGCGCTGCTGGAGGACATCGCCGTCCCGGTCGAGGCGCTCGCCGGCACGTGCGCGTCGCTCGCCGACCTGTTCGAGCGGCACCGGTACGCCGACAGCGTCATCTTCGGCCACGCCAAGGACGGCAACCTGCACTTCATGCTCAACGAGCGGTTCGACGGCGGTGAGGCCCCGGCGCGCTACGCCGGCTTCACCGAGGAGATGGTCGACCTGGTGCTCGGCCACGGCGGCACGCTCAAGGCCGAGCACGGCACCGGCCGGGTGATGGCCCCCTACGTGCGCCGCCAGTTCGGCGACGAGCTGTACGAGGTGATGCGCGAGCTGAAGACGCTCTGCGACCCGGACGGTGTGCTGAACCCGGGCGTGCTGCTCAGCGACGACCCGGAGATCCACATGCGGCACCTCAAGACCGTGCCGACGGTGGAGGATGAGGTGGACCGCTGCGTCGAGTGCGGCTACTGCGAGCCGGTCTGCCCCAGCCGCGACCTCACCACCACGCCCCGTCAGCGCATCGTGCTGCGCCGGGAGATCGCCGCCGCGCAGGCCGCCGGAGACACCGCGCTGGCCCGGGAACTGACCGACGCGTACGACTACGACGCGGTGCAGACCTGCGCGGTCGACGGCATGTGCGCCACCGCCTGCCCGGTGCTGATCAACACCGGTGACCTGGTCAAGCGGCTGCGCGCGCAGGAGCACGGCCGGACGGCGGGAACCGCCTGGCGCGGGGCGGCCCGCCGCTGGGGCGCCACCACCCGGGGCATGGCCCGAGGGCTCGACCTGGCCGGGGCGCTGCCGCCCGCGCTGCCCGAGGCCGCCACCCGGGCCGCCCGCGCGGTGCTCGGCGCCGACCGGGTACCGCGGTGGCAGCGGGACCTGCCGCGGGGCGGCACCCCGCGCCGCCCCCACCCGGCCGACGACCCGGACGCGGTGTTCGTGCCGTCCTGCCTCGGCACGCTGTTCGCCCCGGCGCAGGGTGGCACCGGCGTCGCCGCCGCGCTGCTCACGCTCGCCGAGCGGGCCGGCGTACGCCTGCTCGTGCCGGACGGCATCGGCGACCTGTGCTGCGGCACCCCGTGGTCGTCGAAGGGACTCACCGACGGCTACCGGGCGGTGCGCGACCGCGTGCCGCCGGTGCTGCGCGCCGCGAGCCGCGACGGCGCGCTGCCGCTGGTCAGCGACGCCGCGTCCTGCACCGAGGGCTTCGAACGGCTGCTCGACGGCGCCGGGGACCTCCGGGTCGTCGACGCGGTCGCGTACACCGCCGGCACGCTGCTGCCCCGGCTGACGGTGCGCCGCCGGATCGGTTCGCTCGCGCTGCACCCGACCTGCTCGTCGGTCCGGCTCGGCCTGGACGACGCGCTGCTCACCGTGGCCCGCGCGGTCGCCGACGAGGTGGTGGTCCCGGAGGGCTGGCAGTGCTGCGGCTTCGCCGGTGACCGGGGGCTGCTGCATCCGGAGCTGACGGCGTCGGCCACCCGGGCCGAGGCCGCCGCCGTCACGGCACGCCCGTTCGACGGGTACGCCTCGGTGAACCGCACCTGCGAGATCGGGCTGGCGCGGGCCACCGGGCAGCCGTACCGGCACCTGCTGGAGCTGCTGGCCGAGGCCACCTCCCCGTAGCGACGCCGGCGGAGGGCCGGGTTGCCCGCGTGATCGACACCAGCTCGGGTTGGTGGCGGGGTCCAGGTGGGTTGGATGCGTCCACCTCCCCGCAATGGTGTTGATCTTCGCGTGGCTGGGTGCGCGTGGGGTTGCGTGATCGACACCAGGTCGGGGCGGGGCGGCTGCTTCGTCCAGGGGATGCCGCCTACAGGCGAAGCGATGTGCCGGCTGAGGGAGACACCGGTGATGAGCGGAGCGGGGGCCGTGAGCTGGGCGGGCGTACCGGGGTCTCGATTGCGGGCGGGGCGGGGGCGGCAGGGCTTACGGTGCGAGTGGGGGAGTCCACGGGAGGGGTGACGCGGTGGCGGGGGTGTTGTCGGGACGGGTCGCCGTGGTCACCGGCGCCGCCCGGGGGATCGGCCGGGCCGCGGCGGTGGCGCTGGCCGAAGCGGGCGCGGACGTCGCCGGGATGGACGTCGCGGGGCCGGTCAGCCCGATCCTGGACCTGCCGCCCGCCGGCCCGGAGGACCTGGCCGAAACCGGCCGGCGGGTGACGGCGGCCGGCGCCCGCTGGTCGGCGCACGTGGCCGACCAGCGGGACATCGGCGCGGTACGCGCGGTCGCCGAGGCGGTGCAACGGGATCACGGCGGCGTGGACGTGCTGTTCGCCAACGCCGGCATCCAGGCGTTCGCGCCGCTGCTGGAGATGACCGACCGGCACTGGCACGACCAGATCGACGTGAACCTCACCGGCACCGCGAACGTGCTGCGGGTCTTCGCTCCGCTGCTGGCACGCCGCGGCGGCGGCCGGATCGTGGTGACGTCGTCCACCCAGGGGCAGCACGGCACCACGAACGGGTCCGCGTACTCGGCGTCCAAGTGGGGACTGATCGGGCTGGTCAAGTCCGCCGCGCTGGAACTCGGGCCGCACGGCGTGACGGTGAACGCGGTCATCCCGGGGCTGGTCGACACCGCGCTGACCCGGCACCGGGACCGGTACGTCCAGGCGCTCGTCGAGGCGGGGAAGCCGGCCTCCGGTGACCTCGCCGAAGTGGAGGACGCCGCGGTTCAGGCGCTGCGGTCGAAGACGCCGCTCGGCGTGCCGTGGGTGGAACCGGAGGACGTGGCGCCGCTGGTGGTGTTCCTCGCCTCCGACGCGGCCCGGATGGTCAGCGGCACGTCGTTCGCCGCGACCGCGGGCGACAGCGCCCACGTGACCGCCTGACCCCGCCGGGCTGCCGCCGCCGGCGCCCCGGCCACGAGGGCCGGGGCGCCGGGATCGTGGGTCAGGAGCCGTACGGCAGTGTGACCGTCGAGGCGTTGCCGACGCCGAGGATCGTGGGTGCGCCACCGATGGCGTTCCACACCTCGACGCGTACCGTGCCGCCGGACAGATCGCCCAGCGTGCCGGTGGACGAGAGCAGGCCCTGGGTCTGCCGGTACCGCTCCGCACCCGGGATCGGGTCGGTGGCGAAGTACCTGTAGGTCTCCGCCCGCTCGACGCTGCCGTCGCCGGTTAGGTCGTAGGACACCCGGATCTGGACGCCGTTGCCGACCGCGGTGCCCGCGTCGACGGCCAGGTCGAAGGAGGTCGCCCCGCCGGTGTACGCGCCGGTCAGCCCGGTGGCGGTGAACACCTGCGGGTTGGTCGGCGTGCCGTCGGAGTTGCCGGTCGCCGCCGCCACGTTCACCGTGCCGGCGGTGCCTGCGGTGCCGTCCAGCCCGCCGCCGGACCGCAGGTACCGGACCGGCGTCAGCGGGCTGCCCGTACTCGTCGGGCTGGGGCTCGCGGAGGTCGGCGTGGGACTCGCGGTGGTCGGCGTGGGGCTCGCGGTGGTCGGCGTGGGGCTCGCGGTGGTCGGCGTCGGGGTGGGCGTCGTGGTGGGCGGGGGACCGGTCGGCACGGTGCCGCCGCCGGTGGCGTCGCCACCGCTCCACGTGTACGCCCCGGACGTCGCGGTCTTCCCGGCCGGCACCGCGAGCGTCGTGCCGTTGGAGAACGTGACGGTCAGCGGCCGGGCGGTGATGTTCGAGGCCACGTAGGTGCGGACGCCGTTCTTGACGAACACCTTCGCCAGCGGGTGGTTCGCCGTGACCGTGGTGTCCACGGTGCCGAGCGCGGCCAGGTTGCGGATCCAGTGGAACGTGTGCGCCTTGCTCTCGCCCTCCTCGCTGGTGAACCCGCTGTTGGCGCGGAAGTTGCGCAGCGCCTGCTCGCCGTCGCCGAGGGCCAGGAACTCCCAGACGATGTCCTGCCACACGGTCGGCGGGCCGCCCTTGTTGGTGACCAGCTCGGCGTAGTTGGCCTTGACGTACTCCGGGAAGTCGCCCAGGTAGAGGTGACCGCCGGTGATCGGCAGCATGTTGATGCCCTGGATCATCTCCGGCGCCGCGGAGAACCAGGTCGCGTACGCCCCGCCGTCGCCCCACACCATGCCGACCGTCTTGTGCCCGAACGCGGCCGGGAAGTTCTGGTCGTACACGTCGAACCAGTACTCGGAGATCGCCGCGGACTGGGTGGTCCACAGGTAGACCCCGGCGTCGCGGACGGCGGTGTCGCCGGTGGCCTGGCCCCACTGGATCAGCGCGTTGGCGAAGTTCATCCCCTCCGACGAGGACTCCTGGTTGTTGCCGGCGAAGAACGGCGCCAGCCCGGAGGCCCAGTCGTGCCCGGCGTAGATGTCGAAGTCCCGCAGGTAGGGGAAGCGGCTGTCGGCGCGGTCGTAGTTGTTGGCGTCGCGGATGAGCAGGTCGACCATGCCGCCGTAGCGGCTGTCGTCGGCCCAGCCCGGGTCGAACTTGGCGAGCGTGGCGGCGGCCGCGATGAAGTAGCCGTAGTGGAAGTGGTGGTCGTTGAGGTCCTCGTCGGAGCCGTACGAGGCCGGGTAGCCGATCAGCGTGCCCCAGTTGCGGTCGTAGTAGAACAACTGGCCGGTCTCGCCGGAGCCGGCGGTGAGCCAGTTGGTCAGCCGGTTCCGCATCGCGGTCAGCGCCGCGTCGCGGACCGAGGTCTGCCCGAGTTGGTCGGCGATCTCGGCGATCCGGGCGGCCCGGCCGAGCCCCTTGCCGGCCCAGTAGGTGTCAGTGCCGCTGACGCCCTCCGGGTTGCCCTGCTCGGCGTTGAGGTAGCCGGTGACGGTGGACAGGTCCGCGCCGCTGGAGTCGCCCACGGCGGGCACCTCGGGCAGCACGCCGGTGAAGCGCATGGACGTGGTGAACGACGGCACACCGGTGAGCACCCGCATGGCGCCGCGCGCCGAGACGTACGTCGGGGTGATCGGGGTGGCGCCGGTGAGGCTGCGCCACTGGTGCGGGTAGAGCGCCACCACCGTCTTCGTCTCGCTGCCCTCGCGGGGCGTGGTGGTGAACGCGTACGTGGTGCGCACCGTGCCGGCGGACGGGTTGTAGGCGTAGCTCATCCGGGTGCCGGTGACGTGGGCGTGTGCGTACCGGGCGTAGGTGTCGGCCAGGGATGCCCGGTCGCCGCCGCCGGGCAGCACCGCGACCGAGAAGTACCCCTTGCCGGCCAGCGTCGAGCTGATGCCGGCGCCGTTGACGGTCCAGGTCGCGCCGGCCGGGGCGTACGCGACGTAGTCGTGGCCGTTGACCGTGAAGCCGATGGTGGCGCCGGAGTTGCGCCACACGGTGGGCGTCGCGGTGGCGGTGAGCTGCGCGGTGCCGCCGCTGACCGTGTAGTAGCTGAACGGCAGCCCGTGGCCGATGGTGGCGCGCATGGTGCGGCTGCCGTCGCTCCAGTCGGCGGTGACCGTCCAGTCGCTCCAGCCGGCGGCCTTCACCACCGGTGCGGACAGCCCGGGCATCCCGACGCGGACGTCCTCGCCGTACGGGTAGTGGAACTCGCCCACGCCGGTCGCGGTGCCGCTGATCGCCGGCGTGGTGGTGTACGACAGGCCGAGCCCGTTGTTCTCGGCCTTGAAGGCCAGCGGGTGGGCGTGCAGGATCTCGCTGCCGGCGCAGTTGTTGCGCTTCCAGATCAGCGACGACCACCAGTCGTTCGTGGGGATCGCGCCGGACGGCGCGTCGGCGGTGACGAACGTCCTCGGCTCGGTGCTGATCGCGCCGCAGCCCTTCGGCAGCAGGGTGCCGGGCGGCCGGGTCTCGGTGTAGCTGCCCGCGCCGACGGCGCCGGCGGTGGCGGTGCCGCCACCGCCGACCACGACGCCGAGCAGGCCGGCGGCGAGCACCGACGCGGCGACGAGGGCGGTCGCCCGCAGGCCGCGCCGGCGGGCCGGGGACGGGCCGGGCGGGGCCGGGGGTACGGGGTCGGGGGAGAAGTCCCGCAGGAGGGTCATGGAGGTCCCCTTCACAAGGAGAAGGCGGGGTACGGAGTGGTGGTCCGGCAGTCGTGAGAGCGCTGACCTKSRKRMGGGCCGGGCGGGGCCGGGGGTACGGGGTCGGGGGAGAAGTCCCGCAGGAGGGTCATGGAGGTCCCCTTCACAAGGAGAAGGCGGGGTACGGAGTGGTGGTCCGGCAGTCGTGAGAGCGCTCTCTTGAGAAGGGACAGTAAGGTTCGGGTTACGGGTCCGTCAATGTCTCGTTACCAAAGAGAGCGCTCTCCCGCGCTCACGGTCACCTCGCGAAGCGCACTGACCAGCGTCGACGGCGCGCACGAGCGCCGCCCCCGGCCGAGGCGGCCGGGGGCGGCGCGAGGACGCGTACGCCTACGCTGAGTCAGGCGGCGGTGGCGGCGAGACTCCGCGCGTCGGTGCGGGTCGCGGCCGTGCCCGGCTCACCGGCGGCACCGGCCCGACCGTTGCCCGGCTGCCGGTCGCCCGGCTGCCCGGCGACCGGCCGCGAGGCGGACTGCGGCGAGCCGGCGGACTGCCGGGGCGCGGCGGACTGCCGCGGCGTCCGGGCGGCGCTCAGCCCCGCCTGCGCGTTGTTCCAGGCCGCGCACGGCCACGCCGCCCCGGCGCAGCTCGGGCTGGCGCAGACGCGCTCGTCGTCCGGCTGGTGCGCGTCGGCCACCGCGGCGGCCAGGTCCCACAGCAGCGGATCGGTCACCTCCGCGGGGCGGTCGGCGACGCGGTCTGTGCTGGCTTCGGACATGATTCGGTCCCCCTGTCGTGAACGGCCCCCACCTGTTTCCGGAAACCGCCCGGGCCAAACCTGCGCCCGACCGGGCTCGGACATAGGCTGACCGGCGTGGCGAGGTACTACGACCTGCATCCGGACAACCCCCAGCCCCGCGTGATCCGGCAGGTGGTGGACCTGCTGCGCGCCGACGGGGTGATCGCCTACCCGACCGACTCCTGCTACGCGCTCGGCTGCCGGATCGGCAACCGCGACGGCGTGGAGCGGATCCGGGAGATCCGGCGGCTCGACGACCGCCACCCGTTCACGCTGATGTGCGCCGACTTCGCCCAGCTCGGCCAGTTCGTCAAGCTCAGCAACGCGGTCTTCCGTCAGGTGAAGTCCGTCATCCCGGGCAGCTACACGTTCCTGCTCCCGGCCACCGCCGAGGTGCCGCGCCGGTTGCAGGATCCGCGGCGGCGGGTGGTCGGCGCGCGCGTGCCCCGGCACACGGTGACCCAGGCGCTGCTCGCCGAACTCGGCGAGCCACTCCTGACCAGCACGCTGCTGCTGCCCGGCGAGGACGAGCCGATGACCCAGGGCTGGGAGATCAAGGAACGGCTCGACCACCTCGTCGACGCGGTGGTCGACGCCGGGGACTGCGGGCTGGAGCCGACCACCGTGGTCGACCTGTCCGGCCCGGAGCCGGAGATCCTGCGCCGCGGCGCCGGAGATCCGTCCCGCTTCGAGTAGCGATCACCGATTCCGTCCCGCCCGGCCGCCGCCGTAGGGCACCGTGATTCCCGGCGGACGGTGACGGGGGTACGGCGTGGAAGCACTCGTGCTGATCACGGTGCTGGGCGCCACCGTGCTCGTCGGCACCACGATCGGCGGTCGCTACAGCGTCGCGCCGCCGGTCCTGCTGATCGCCATGGGCGCGCTGATCGGCCTGCTGCCGCCGTTCGACAACCTGATCCTCGAACCCGAGGTCGTGCTGGTGCTGTTCCTCCCGGCGATCCTCTACCGGGAGAGCCTGGTCATCAGCCTCCGCGAGATCCGGGCCAACCTCACGGTGATCGTCGGGCTCGCCGTCGTGCTGGTGATCGTCACGATGGCCGCCGTCGCGTTCACCGCGCAGGCCCTCGGCGTGCAGCCGGCCGCCGCGTGGGTGCTCGGCGCGGTCCTGGCGCCGACCGACGCGGCAGCCGTGGCCGGCCTGGCCAAGCGGATGCCGCGCGGCATCCTCACCACGCTGCGCGCGGAGAGCCTGGTCAACGACGGTACGGCGCTCGTGCTGTTCGCCGTGGCCGCCGGCGTGGTAGCGGGCGGGACGGTGCCCGGAGCGCTGACGCTCACCGGCGAGTTCGTCGGCAAGTCGGCCGGCGGGGTGGCCGCCGGTCTGCTCGTCGGCGCGGTCGTGGTGCTGATCCGCAAACACGTCGACGATCCGATGCGCGAGGGCGGACTGAGCATCCTCACCCCGTTCGTCGCGTTCCTGCTCGCCGACGCGGTGCACGCCAGCGGCGTGCTCGCGGTGGTGGTGTCCGGGCTGCTGCTGTCGTACGCCGCGCCCCGGGTGATCCGGGCCCGTTCCCGGGTCACCGCGTTCGCGTTCTGGGACCTGTCCACCTTCATGGTCAACGGTGGCCTGTTCGTGCTGCTCGGCACGCAGGTGCCGCGCTCGCTGCGCAGCATCACCAGCCACTCGCCGGCCGCGTCGCTCGGCATCGCGGCGCTCGTCGCCCTGGTCGTGGTGGTTATCCGGCTGGTCTGGGTGCACCTGTCGGTGTCGGCGCTGCAACGGGTGGACCGGCGCGAGTCGAGCCGCGCGCGGCACTTCGACGGCCGGATGCGTACCGCGGTGGGCTGGGCCGGGTTCCGCGGCGCCGTCTCGCTCGCCGCCGCGCTCGCCGTGCCGGTCACCATGCACGACGGCAGCACCGTGCGCGAGCGGGATCTGATCATCTTCGTGACCGTGGTGGTGATCGTGCTGATCATGCTGGTGCAGGGCACCACCCTTCCCGCTGTCGTGAGCTGGGCCGGCCTGACCGGCGATCGGGAACGCGACGACGAGGTGCGCTGGGCCCGGATCCGGGCCACCGAGGCCGCCCTGGAGGCGCTGCCCCGGGCCGCCGACGACGTGGGCGCCACGCAGGACACGGTGGACCGGCTACGCGCCGACTACGAGGAGCACCTGGCCGACGCCCGCGACCCGGGTGGCGAGGATGCGGAGGCGGAACGGGAGATGGCCCGCCGGCTGCGGCTGCGGGTGCTCGACCACAAGCGGCAGGAGATCACCCGGCTGCGCAACACCAGGCAGATCGACGACGCGGTGCTGCGGCAGCTCCAGGCGGCCATCGACATCGAGGAGATCCGGCTGCTCGGCCCGGAGATGGAGGAGTGAACCGGGCCGGCCGCCACCCGGACGGGTGGCGGCCGGCGTGGCTCAGCGCACGTCGACAGCGACAGCCGTGTACGGGGTGGTCGGCGTCGGCGGGGTGGAGAACCGGGCGTTGGGCAGGTAGAGCCGGCCGAGCGCGGCGGCGACTGTGGTCGGGACGTCGAAGCCGGGGTCGGTGACGACCCCGCGCGGCGCGCCCGCGGTGCCGGCGCGGTTCAGCTCGACCACGGCGACCTGGTTGAGCCGGTTCTGCACCACGTACAGCGTGCGGCCGAGCAGCAGCAGGCCGTCGCCGTTGACGAACGTGGTGCCCGGCACGTCGACGGTGGTGGTGACGCCGGTGGCCGGGTCCACCCGGAACAGCGTGCCGGTGTTCGACTGCACGACGATCAGCGCCCGCCCGTCCGGGGTGGGCACGATGCCGTTGAGGTTGACGCCGGTGCCGCTCTGCTGGAAGTCGCCGGTCAGCGGGAGCGTGGTGAAGCCGCCGGCGGGCGGCAGCTTGCCGCCGCGTCCCAGCGGCAGGCGGTAGAGCACCGGCCGGTTCGAGTCGGTGAACCAGGCGGCGTCACGGGTGAGCGTGACGTCGTTGACGAACGTCGGCGCCTCGGCGCCTCGGCGAACCGGTAGCGGGCGAGCACGGCGCCGGTGCGCGTGTCGATCACCCGGGCGTCGCCGGCGGTGCCACCGGCGACGAACAGCCGGCCGCGCGGGTCGACCTTCAGGCCGAGTGACGGGGTGCCGGTGGCGGGGCTGACCTGCCGGCCCGCGCCGGTGATGAGGTCGGCGCGGTAGATCTCGCCGGTGGCCCGCGAGCCGAACCAGGCGTACCGGCCGGCGGCGGCGACGCCCTCCGGCTGGAAGCCGTCCGGCAGCGCGATGACCGTGGGACGGCGGTCGTGGGCAGCGGCGGCGGGGGCCGGCGCGGCGGTGGTGACGAGGGCGGCGGCCAGGGCGACGCCGAGGGTGGTCCTGATGCGTCGGTTCACTGTGGTCCTTCCAGGCGAAACGGTGGAACAGGACCTACCCCACTGTACGGTCGGCGGCCGGCGACCGCCGGGGACGCGACCCGGCACGGTGGCACCGTGCCGGGTCGCGCCGACGGTCAGCCGGCCGCGCAGGCCGGCGTGCCGGAGGGCGCCGTGCCGGTGCCCTGGAACCCGAACTCGGTGGTGCCGCCGGCACCGACCTGGCGGTTGTAGTCCACGTTGCGGAAGGTCACCGCACCGGTGGTGCCGCTGGCCTGGGCGCTCCAGGTGTTCGTGACGGCCGAGCCCGAGGGCACGGTGAGCGACACGGTCCACCCGTTGAGCCCGCCGGCTCCCGCGGTGATCCGCACGTTTGTGACGAAGCCGCCCGGCCACTGGTTGGTGGTGAACGTGGCGGTGCAGGCGCCGGTCGGCGGGGGAGTCGTCGGCGGCGCGCTGGTCGGCGGCGTGCTGGTCGGCGGCGTCGACGTGGGCGGGGTGCTCGTCGGCGGCGCGGTCGTGGGCGGCGGAGTGCCGCCCTCGTTCAGCGCGTTCAGCACGGCGGTGTACGCCTGCTTCTTGTTGCCGCTGCCGTCGAACAGCAGCGGGGTGCCGCTGGCCCGCCACGAGTCGGTGTCCCGGATGCCCCAGACCGTGATGCCGTTGCAGCGCGCCACGGCCAGGCAGTCCCGGGTCACGTTGCCGTACGTGGTGGCCTGGCTGCTGCCCGAACCCTCGATGTCCAGCTCGGTGATCTGCACGTCGACGCCGAGCGCGGCGAAGTTCTGCAGCGTGGTGCGGTAGTTGCTCGGGTACGGCGACCCGCTGTTGAAGTGCGACTGGAGGCCGACGCAGTCGATCGGCACACCCCGGGACTTGAAGTCCCGCACCATGTTGTAGACGGCCTGGGTCTTGGCCCAGCTCCAGTTGTCGGTGTTGTAGTCGTTGTAGCAGAGCTTCGCGCCGGGGTCGGCGGCGCGGGCCGCACGGAACGCGGCCTCGATCCAGTCGCTGCCGGTGCGCTCCAGGTTGGAGTTGCGCCGGGCGCCGCTGTTGCCGTCGTCGAACGCCTCGTTCACCACGTCCCAGGCGTAGATCTTGCCCCGGTAGTGGGTGGCGACCTGGGTGACGTGGTTGAGCATCGCCTGGCGCAGCGCGCTGCCGGACATGTTCTGCGCCCAGCCGGGCTGCTGCTGGTGCCAGGCCAGCGCGTGGCCGCGTACCCGCATGCCGTTGGCCTGGGCGTGCGCGACGAGCCGGTCGCCGCTGCTGAAGTTGAACTGGTTCTGGGACGGCTCGGTGGCGTCCCACTTCATCTCGTTCTCGGCGGTGACCATGTTGAACTCGCGGTTCAGGATGCCGACGTACGTGCTGTCGGACAACTTGTTGACCGCCACCGCCGTGCCGAAGTACCGGCCCTGCTCCGCCGCCGACGCGCCGAGCGTCGTGCCGGCGCTGGCGCTTGTCGCCGCCGCTATCGTCGCGGCGACCACCGCGGCCCCCGCCACCATCGCGACCACTGCGGTCCGCGGGCGTGACCGGGCTGCCGCGCTCCCGCTGCCGCGGGCGAGCACCTTGTCCATCTGAACGCCTCTCTAGCCTGTCAATGGGATCGGCTCGCCTCGGCCACCGCCCGCCACGATGTCGGCTCCGCGCGGCCGCCCGGTGGCCGCGTCCGGTGGGGGAGGGACTCCCCGGCACATCGTGAGTGGATAGAAGCGAATCTCTGCCCCGGAGCCTACCGGAAGCGTTCCGAAAACTTAATCACCTCGATGCGTCGACATCGGGGCACGCGGCACCCGCTGAACGGGCGGAATCCGCGGGCGGGAACGGCCTGCGGGCGCGCGCGTCCCGCCCGCCGCGGCTCCGGAAGTTTCGGGAACCGCCGGTTCTGCCGGTTGAGTGGATCGCGCCACCGGGCCGATGCTTGGCGAATCGACCGTAGACGATGAAGGAGGTCCTGGCCGATGCGCCGACCCGCGCTCGTCGTACTCGTCCTCGCGGCCCTGCTCGCCGGCACCCCGGCGGTCGCCCGGGCCGGCGCCGCCGCCCCGCCGCCCGACCCCGCCGCCCTGGCCGGGCTCCGCACGCCCGGCACCGCCTGGGGGAACGACCCGGCCACCGGCCGGCTGACCGTCACCGCCGACGACACGGTACGCGGCAGCGAGCTGGCCGCGGTACGCCGGACCGCCGACCGGGCCGGCGCGGTGCTGCGCCACGAACCCGGGCGGCTGCGCACGCTCATCGCCGGTGGTCAGGCGATCTACGGCGGCGGCGGGCGCTGCTCGCTGGGCGCGAACGTGCGCCGCGGCACCACCTGGTACTTCGTGACCGCCGGGCACTGCACCCGCCTGGCCGCCACCTGGTACGCCGACGGCGCCGGCACCACGGTGCTGGGCAGCCGGACCGGCAGCAGCTTCCCCGGCGACGACTACGGCGTGGTCCGCTACACCGGCACCGTCGCCCACCCGGGCGCGATCCACACCTACCCGGGGCAGATCACCGTCACCGCCGCCGGCAGCGCGTACGTCGGGCAGGCGGTCTGCCGCAGCGGCGCCACCACGGGCGTGCGGTGCGGCACCGTGACCGGGCTGAACGCCACAGTCAACTACGCCGAGGGCAGCGTCACCGGGCTCATCCGCACGAACATCTGCGCCGAGCCGGGCGACAGCGGCGGCCCGCTCTACGTGGCGGCGACCGGCACCGTCATCGGCGTCCTCTCCGGCGGCAGCGGCAACTGCACGAGCGGCGGCACCAGCTACTACCAGCCGATCCTGGAGATCCTCGCCGCGTACGGCCTGACCATCCCCTGACCGGCCGCGCGGGCGGCACGACCGCCGCCCGCGCCGGACCGGCCACCCGGTCAGGCGTCGCCCGGCACCGCCATCTCGCCCAGGCGCGACCAGTCCTGCTGCGGCACCGTCGTGTTGACGATCCGGGGCGTCTCGGCCAGGTGCGGCGGCAGCGTGCGCTGGGCGGTCCGGAAGTGCTCCGACTGCACGTGCGCCGCGCCCGCCTCGTCGTCCCGGAACGCCTCGACCAGCACGTACTCGGTCGGGTCGTCCAGGCTGCGGGACCAGTCGAACCACAGGCAGCCGGGCTCGGCCCGGGTCGCGGCGGTGAAGTCGGCGGCGATCTGCGGCCAGCGGTCGGCGTCGGACGGACGGACCCGGAACTTGGCGGTAATGAAGATCATGGGATCAGGCTACCGAGGGCCGGCGGCCGCCCGCGCGGCATCAGCTCTTGGCCGCCGGGCCGAGCAGTTCGGCCGCCCGCCGGTCGGCGAACGCGGTGACCGCCTGCTGCCCGGCGCCGAACACGATCGCCAGGCCCAGCAGCGCGGCGGTGCTGCTCACGCTGGTCTCCACCAGGCCGCCGATGACCAGCATGATGCCGACCACCGCGACCAGCGGGCCGACGGCGAGCTTGAGCAGCCCCTGCTGGAACGGCAGCTTGTAGGGCAGCCCGCCGGACCGGGAGGTGATCATCGACGGCAGCGCGCTGAGGAACGCCCCGAGGGCGCCCGCGATCAGCACGAAGAACAGCAGCCGCCAGGCCGGTACGCCGCCGGCGTCGGTCGGCGCCTCCAGCAGCCGGACGTCGTGACTGAGCCACTGCACCAGCACCACGAGAACCTCCGCCAGCAGCGCGAACACCGACAGTCCCAGCATCCGGTTGCGCAGCCGGCGCGCCGACTCGTGGAACTCGTCGGACGCCGAGTAATAGCGCAGCAGCAACGCCTGCACCCGGGCGCGCAGCAGCGCCTCGGACGGGGCGCCGGCCGACGGGTCGAGGTCGGTGAGCACCTTGTCGTCGGCGGGCAGCACCTGTGCCGCCGCGCTGCGGTACGCGGGCAGCAGCCCGGTCAGCTCGTCCGCGGAGCGCAGCGCCACCATGGCCCGCTCCACCGAGTGGATCGTCTGCCACGCGTACTCCAGGTCGCCGCCGCGCAACCACTCGACCACGCCGCTGCGCCCGAGCACCACCTCCACCCGGGACAACTGCGCGCGCAGCGCCTCGGCCCGCTCGGGATCGCGCGGGGACAGCACCGCGAGCTGCTGGTACAGGTCGTCGAGCTTGGTCCGTACGCGGACCTGCCACACCGCGCCGGGAACCGGGGTGGCCGGCCGGGACGGCCCGCCCTCCGGCGCGTTCCGGGGCTCGGGTATGGCCTCCGGCTGGGTCTCCTGCTCGATCATCGTGCCCCACCTCTTTCCCCACGCCGCGCGGTCCTGCTACCAGTATTCGCAGGTCAGAGCCATAATGGCTAGAGCACACCGGACAGTCGGCCCGGCTCGCGGCGGCGCGGGATCCGGCCCGACGGACGAGGCCGCAGCCGTCGGACGTCGGTAGCCTGAGCCGGTGACCGTCTACGCCCTCGCACAGCTCACCATCCACGACCGGGCGCGCTACGACAGGTATGCCGCCGCCTTCCCGCCGGTGCTGGCCCGCTACGGCGGGAAGCTGCTCGCCGCCGACACCGCCCCCCGCGTGGTCGAGGGGGAGTGGCCGCACCAGAAGGCGGTGCTGTTGTCGTTCGACAGCCGTGAGGACTTCGAGCGCTGGTCCACCTCGCCGGAGTACCGGGAGATCTCCCGGGACCGGGAGGCGGCCACCGAGGGCGTGGTGCTGCTGCTCGACGGGATCGGGCACGCCTGGCCGGCCTGACACGCGGGCCCGCTCAGAGGCGGTGCCGCACCCACACGTTCGGCTCGACGTACGCGGCGTGGTCGTGGTCGGCGTCGACGAGCACCGGCGTCAGCGCGCCGGGCACGCGTACCGGGCCGGAGGTGTCGAACGGCAGCCCGGTCCAGCGCCGCCAGTCCGCGAGAGTGCCGGTCACCGTCATCGACCGGGGCGCGAACCGCTCGATCACCCCGCCCGCGCGGACGTGCACCCGCAGCCACGGGTCGGCCGGCAGTCCGTCGGGGCGGCGCCGGGCCGCGTACTCGGTCATCGGCACGTCCGGGACGGCGGCCTTGCCGCTCGGGCGCACCGGCGCCACCAGCGTGTCGAAGCCCGCGCGGGCCACCGCCGCGCGCATGGCCGCGAGCATCAGCCCGGACACCCCGCCGCCGCGCCGGTCCGGGCGCACGCAGATCTCCAGCGCGGACACCAGGTTGGGTGTGGACCCGGTGAGGCGGTCGAGCGTGGCCCGCTGGATCACCCGGTCCCAGCCGCCGTCGGGCAGCTCGTCCTCGGTCCAGCGCAGCGGCACCGCGTACCCGCGGGCGACGGCCCGTCCCGGCTCGGCCGGGTCGACGGCGGCGAAGACGAACTCGGGGTACAGCTCGTGCGCGACGCCGTAGTAGAGCGCGCCCATCGGATCCCAGAGCATGAACGGCGGCCAGGCGCCGTCGAAGTCGGTGTCCAGCAGCGGTGCCAGGCCGGGCCGCTGCGCCAGTGTCACGATCTCCAGGGTCACGCCGGGAGGCTAGGACCACACGGCCCGGACCGCACGCGGATTACCGCTGCGCCCCTGGTTAGGCTGCCGGCATGGCAGATCCGTTCCGGGTACGCGTCACCGTGCGCGGTTACGAACTCGACACGCAGGGACACCTCAACCAGGCGGTCTACCTCCAGTACGCCGAGCACGCCCGCTGGGAGTGCCTGCGCGCGTCCGGCATCGGCCAGGACCGGCTGCTCGCCGGCGGCGTCGGGCCGGTCGCGCTCGAGGTGACGGTGCGCTACCTGCGGGAGCTGCGCGGCGGCGACGAGGTCGACGTGACCTGCGAGTTCCACTGGGGCGAGGGCAAGACGTTCCGGATCGGCCAGGAGTTCACCCGCGCCGACGGCACCCCCGTCGCGTCGGTCAGCGGCGTCGGCGGGCTGCTCGACCTCGCCGAACGGCGGCTCGTGCCGGACCCGCGTGAGCGGTTCCGAGCGCTGGCCACCGACCCCGTGCCGATGAGCCTGTAACGCCCGGTCAGCGCGCCGCCCGCAGCCAGGCCAGCACGGCGAGCAGCCGCCGGTTGGTGTCCTCGTCCGGCGGCAGGTCAGTGCTTCCCAGCCGGCTGGACCCCGGTTCCCGGGTAGGTCTGGCCCTACCCCGGACCGGCCCGCCACGCCCCGTGCGCCGGGACGCACCCGGGCGGCGCACTCGGCGGATGAGAAGCCGCCTCGCGGGCGCCTGCCGGCTGCTCGCCGCCGTGTCTTTCCTGGCCGCCAACGTGGTCGTCGGCCTGGACTGGGATCCGAGCCGGGCTGCGGCTGCTGCGGTCGCGTCGGTCCCGGCCCCTATCCTGACCGGATGGAGCTGGCGTTCAGCGGCGAGGTGTGGTTCTGGCGCGGCCCGGCGCCGTACCACTTCGTCACAGTGCCCGACGAGCAGAGCGCGGCGATCGAGGCCGCCTCGGCGTCGGTCACCTACGGCTGGGGCATGATCCCGGTGACGGTCCGCATCGGTGAGACCGGCTGGCGGACGTCGCTGTGGCCCAAGGACGGGCGGTACGTGGTGCCGCTGCGGGTCGCGGCGCGCCGGGCCGAGGGGATCGAGCTGGGTGACCGGGTCGACGTGCGGCTGACGGTGGACGTGTGACCGGGCCGGAGCCGGCCGAGGCGGGCCGGCTGCTCGCCGCCGCCCGGCGGCCGGTGGTGTTCACCGGGGCCGGCATGTCGGCCGAGAGCGGCGTGCCGACGTTCCGGGACGCCCAGACCGGGCTCTGGGAGCGGTACGACCCGCAGGAGCTGGCGACCCTCGCCGCGTTCCGGGCCGACCCGGCCCTGGTCTGGGGCTGGTACGAGGCACGCCGTCACGGGGTGCGCCGGGCCGAGCCGAACCCGGGGCACCGGGCGGTCGCGGCGATCGCGGCCCGGCGCCCGGAGACGGTGGTGATCACGCAGAACGTCGACGACCTGCACGAGCGCGGCGGCGTGCCGGCCCCGGTCCGCCTGCACGGCAGCCTGTTCGCGCCCCGCTGCTCGGCTTGCGCCCGGCCCGCGCCGATCCCCGAGGACGCAACGGCGCCGGAGGACGACGCGGCACCCGGAGACGCGGCGGCACCCGACGACGGCGTGGCGTCCGGCGACGCGGTGGCACCCGGCGGCATGCCGGAACCACCGGACGGGCGCGTCACGCCACCTGCCTGCGCCGGATGCGGCGCGCCGGTGCGTCCCGGTGTGGTGTGGTTCGGCGAGGCGCTGCCGTCGGCCGCGCTCGACGCGGCGGTCGAGGCGGCATCCGGCTGCGACCTGCTGCTGACGGTGGGCACGTCGGCGCTCGTGCACCCGGCCGCCGAGATCCCGCTCGTGGCGGCCCGCCTCGGAGCCCCGGTGGTGCAGGTGAACCCGGTACCGACGCCGCTGGACGCGATCTGCGCGGTGAACCTGCGCGGCCCGGCCGGCGAGGTGCTGCCGGCGCTGGTCCGCGCCGCCTGGCCGGACGCTGCCGCCGGCTGAGCCGCCCGCCGCCACCCTGCCTGACAGCCTGGCCGCGCCGCCTCGTCGCCCGCCCAGCGGGCACCGGTTCGGCAGACCGTGCCGGGCGTGATCGCGGGAATCACCCGACCGGCCGTCCGGGGCCGCCTACCGTCGGCGCAGGAGGTGGACCGGCGGAGGGCGGCGGACGTGGGGCGCGAACGGGTGCGAGGGCGGCTGCGCGCGCCCCGGCCGGGGCCGGACGAGCGCCGGGTCACCCCCTTCGAGATCTTCTTCGACCTGGTCTTCGTCTTCGCGCTCACCCGGATCATGGCGCTGATCGAGCCGCACCCGACCCCGGCCGCGATGGCCAAGGGCCTGCTCCTGCTCGTGCTGCTCTGGGTGGCGTGGCTGTCGTACACCTGGTTGGGCAACCACACGCCCGCCGACGTCGGGGTGGTGCGTGGCGGGTTCCTGGTCGCGATGGCCGCGTTGTTCCTGGCCGCGCTCGCCATGCCGGAGGCGTGGACGCCGGGTCCGGGGCTGGACGGGCCGCTGATCGTGGTGCTGGCCTACGTGGTGCTGCGCGTGGTGCACCTGACGCTGTTCCACTGGGCCGCGGCGGGTGACCCGGAACTGCGCGCCCGGATCCGGTTCTTCGCGTTCGTCAGCGCCGTCGGCTGGGTGCCGCTGCTGCTCGGCGCGCTGATGGACGGTGCCGCGCACGCGGCGTTGTGGGTGCTGGGCTTCGCCGTCGAGGTGGCCGGTCAACGGCTGGCGTACACCCGCCGGGGTGCCTGGCCGCTGCGCAGCCCGACGCACTTCACCGAGCGGTACGGCCTGGTGCTGATCATCTCGCTGGGGGAGTCGGTGGTGGCCGCGGGGGTGGGCGCGGCCTCGGCGGTGACCGAGCCGCCGGTCCTCGCCGTGGCGCTCGTCGGTTTCGTGGTGACCGTCAGCCTCTGGTGGCTCTACTTCCACCGCACGTCCCCGGAGGCGGCCCGGGCGCTCGCCGCCGCACCGGCGGCGCAGCGGGACCGGATGGCCGCGGACGCCTACAGCCAGACCCATCTGCTGCTCGTCGTCGGCGTCATCTACCTGGCGCTCGGCGTCGAGCAGGTGCTGGAGCACGTCGCCGACCCGGAGGCCGGGCCCCGGCTGAACCGCTCGGCCGCGGTGGCGCTGTTCGGCGGCGCGGCCGTCTACCTGGCCGGACGGCTGCTGTTCCGGCGGCTGACCGGGCAGCCGGTCGGAGCGGCCCGGCTGGCCGTCGCCGGTGCGGCGCTGCCGCTGGCCGCGCTCGGGACGGTACTGCCGCCACCGCTGGCGCTGGCGGCGCTGGCCGGGCTGCTGCTGGCCGCGATCGCCGTCGATCGGCTAGGCGAGCGGGCCGCCGCTGGACGATCGACGGTCACCGACGCGCATCAACCGGTCTGAGGCCGGATCACCGGGCGTGGCGGGTGACCCTCACGCGCCGCGCGGCGCCCGCTTCGGGAAGACGGTGTACGCGACCAGCCAGCCCGCCATCACCACACTGAGCCGTCCGGTCCACGCCCACAGCTCGGCGGTGCGCTCGCTGTCGCCCACCACGGCGATGCCGGCGAGCAGCACGGCGCAGGCGACCGCCCAGCCGATCATGCCCTTGCCCCACTCCCGCCACTCGTGCCGGGCCCGCGCCATCCCGTACCGGGGCGGGCGGCTCGGGGGAGGGCCGCCGGCGAACCGGTGCGCGAACCGCTGGTCGGCCCAGCGCACCATGCTGTGCCCGAACGCCACCGAGAACCCCAGGTACGCGGCGGCGAGGCCGTGGGCGAACGTGGCCGTCGCGCCCCGGCGCAGGTCGATCATCGTGGCGGCCAGCAGCACGAGATCGACCACCGGCACGGCGATCAGCAGGGCGGCGCCGAGGCGGGGTCGTCGCAGCGGGTACCGGGCGATCAGTCCGGCGAGCAGGACCACCCAGAACGCCACCTCGCATCCGACGATCACTGCCACGAGCATGCGGCCTCCTTTTTTAGTACGCTGTGCGATAACCGTAACAGCGCTCGTCCACCAGGTTCCGGAGGCCCGTGCCCAAGATCGTCGACCACGACGCGCGCCGTGCCGAGCTGGCGCGGGCGATGTGGCGGGTCGTCTACCGCGACGGCGTCGGCGCCGCCACCGTGCGCAGCATCGCGGCCGAGGCGGGCTGGTCACCGAGCGCCCTGCGGCACTACTTCGCCACCCAGACCGAGCTGCTGGTGTTCGCCATGGAGCACGTACAGGCCGAGGCGGCCGAGCGGATCACCGGCGGCGACCGCAGCGGCAGCCCACGCGAGATCGCCCAGCGGATCCTGGAACAACTGCTGCCGCTGGACCGCCAGCGCGTCCGCGAGGCCGAGGTGTGGCTGCTGCTCGCCGCGCGCGCCCCGACCGACCCGGCCGCCCGGGCCCGGACGGCCGAGGCGGACGACGGCATCCGACGCGCCGTCGAGTTCGCCGTCACGCTGCTCACCGGGGAACCGGCCGCCGACCCCGAGGTGGTCGCCGGGCTGCACGCCCTGCTCGACGGGCTCGCGCTGCACACGCTGCTGCACCCCGACCGGATGCCGCCCGGGCGCGCCCGGGAACTGCTCGGCGCGCACCTGGACGCGCTCGTCGCGCCGTGACCGCTCAGTCGCCGGGCGGCCGGCCCATCGCCGCGCCCAGCTCGGCGCGGCTGGCGATGCCCAGTTTGCGGTAGACCCGGGCCAGGTTGGCCTCCACCGTCTTCGGGCTGATGTAGAGCGCGTCGGCGATGAGCCGGTTGGTCTGCCCCCGCGCGGCGAGCCGGGCGACCCGCTCCTCGGTCGCGGTGAGCGCCGTCGGCGCCGGAGTGCGGGCGCCGATGCGGCCCAGCTCCGCCCGCGCCCCGTCGGCGAACGCGGACGCGCCGAGCGCGTCGAACTCGACCACCGCCGCGTCCAGCACCGCCCGCGCCTCCCGCCGTCGCCGCACCCGCCGGTACGCGCGCCCGGCGGCGAGCAGGCAGCGGGCCCGGTCCAGCGGCAGCACCGCCTCCGGCACCGCGGCCCGGGCCTGCGTCAGCGCGTCCAGCGCCGCGCCCGGATCCGTCCCGGTCGCCCCGGCCAGCAGCACCCGGCTACGGGCCAGACCCAGCGTCGTCCACGGGCGCGGCAGCCGGCTGTGGCGCCGGGCCAGCCGGTCCAGCGCGGCGTGCGCCGTGTCCAGGTCACCGGCGCCCACGCACGCCTCGATCCAGTCCGGCTCGAAGCGCTGCCCCAACGGTTCGGCGATGCCCGACCCGTCCAGGTCGGCCGCGAGCGCGCCGTACGCCGCCGCGGCGGCGGCCCACTCCCCGGACGCAAGCGCCACCAGGCCGGTGAGCTGGTGGTGCAGCCGGCGGCTCCAGGCGTCGCCGAGGTCGTCGTCGCGGCGCAGCCCGGCGGCGGCGGCACCCGCCTGCGCCAGCCGGCCCCGGTGGGCGTCGAGCACACCGGCCAGCCAGCTCTCGCCCACCAGCCCGGTGCCCAGCTGCTCACCCAGGTCGCGGGCGGCGGCGATGTGCGTGCCGGCCTCGGCGAAGCGCCCCGCCAGCAGCTCCGTCTCGCCGAGATGGGTGAGCACCTCGTGCCGCAGCGGGTCGTCGCCGCGCGCCACCGCGAGGTCCAGCATCAGGTGCAGCCGGGCCCGCGCCCGGTCGTGGTCGTCGACCGACTTCCACCAGATGGCCGGCACCGAACCGGCCAGGTAGGACGGCTCGCCGTCCTCCAGTGACAGGGCCCGGTCCAGCAACTCGGTGGGCGCCGTGCCGCCGGCGCGTACCTCGTGGAAGAACAGCAGCAACAGCGCGGCGGTGAGCAGCGGGCGGTGCTCGTCCCGGTCGGACAGCCGGGCGATCGCGGCCCGGGCGTGCCGGCGGGCGGTCTCCGGCTGGTCGTGGAACATGGTCAGGTGGGTGTGGATGCGCCCGGCCAGGTGCCCGTCCGGCCCGGCGGCGGTGAGCGCCTGCTCGGCGACCCGGACGGCGGTGACCAGGTCGTCGGCGCACCACGCGACGAGCGCGCGCAACAGCAGCGCCTCGCCCCGCTCGGCGCCGGTCAGCTCGCCCGCCGCCGCCTCGGCGGCCCGCCCGGCCGCCGCGTAGTCGCCGCTGTCGATGCGGCACTGCACCGCGTCGAGGCGGCGCCGGTTCCGGTCGGCGGCAGCCGGCGGCGGGGTCAGCTCGGCGGCCCGGGCGTACCAGTCCGCGGCGAGCGCCGACGCGCCGCGCATCCGCTGCCGGGCGGCCGCCGCGGCCAGGTCGGCGGCCACTGCGGCGTCCGGCGCGACGGTGCACCGGGACAGGTGCCGGGCCCGCTCGTCCGGGTCGGCGACCGCGCCGGCGAGCAGCGCGTGCAGCCGGCGCCGCGCTCCCGGCGGGATGCTCTCGCGTACCGCCGCCGCGTACCGGGGGTGCGCGAAGTCGATCCGGCTCGCCGTGACCACGACCAGCCCGGCGTCCTCGGCCGCGTCCAGCGCCCCGGCCGGCACGCCCGCCGACGCCAGGTCGCGCACTGTCGGCACGGTCAGCAGCGCGGCCAGCCGCACCGCGTCGCGGCTCGGGCCGGGCAGCGCCCGCAGCGTCTCGGCGAGCAGCAGACGCAGCGACGACGGTACGGGCAGGTCCTCGTCGTGCGCGGGCGGGCGGGGCAGCCGCAGCACCGCCCGGGCGAGTTCGATGGCGAGCAGCGGGTTGCCGTCGGCGTCGCGGGCCAGCCGGTCGGTGAGCGGCCGGCTGAGCGTGCCGCCGAGCCGGGCCGCCAGGACGCGGTGCAGGTCCGCCGGGGCCAGCGGCGGTACGCCGGCGCGCAGCAGCGGGTGCCGTCCGGTCGGGTCGTCGTCCAGCCCGAGCGGCACCGGCACCGGCGGGCCGTCCCCGGTGCGGTGGGTGGCCAGGACGGCGGGCCACCGGTTCAGCCGGCGCAGCGCGAACCGCAGCGCCCGGGCGCTCGGCGGGTCCAGCCACTGCGGATCGTCGACCGCGAGCAGGACCCGTGGCGCGTCGGTGACCGCCGCGTCGAGCAGTGTGCATGTGGCCGCGCCCACGGCCCGTTCGTCCACCGCGCCGTCGTGCTCACCGGTCAGCAGCACCATGTCGGCCGCGGCCCGCTGCGGCGCGGGCAGCCCTTCCAGCGCGTCCGCGAGCGGGCGCAGCACGTCGGCGAGTGCCGCGTACGGCAGCGCGGTCTCGGCCTCGGTGGGTGCGGCGGACAGCACCCGCCAGCCGGTCCGCCCGGCATGGGCGACCACCGCCCGCCACAGCGCGGTCTTGCCGATGCCGGACGGGCCGTCGAGGAGCACCGGCGTACCGGCGGTCAGGGCACGCCACACCCGCTCGACGACCGCGTCGCGGCCGACCAGTGCGGCGTCCATGGCGGGATGGTGGCACAGCGGCGCCCGTGAACCCAGCGTCGGCGCGGCCTAGCCCGGAACCTGTCCGCATATCGAGACGGGCGGGATCACCTCCTGGTTGCGGTAGACGTCGGCGCTCCAGCTCGGCCCGCCGGACGCCACGATCGGCGGTATCCGTGGGGCCCGGGACGGGCTGAGCAGGCTGAGGAACTTGTTGATCACCTGGACGACGGGTTCCAGGATCCGGTAGCCGATCCCGAACCGCGCCCGCACGCCGAGCCCGACGCCCCGGCACAGCGCGTACGGGGCGCCGAGCGCGGACCCGATGGTGGCGCCGTACGACGTGACCAGCTCGAACCAGATCCCGGCGGTGAACAGGAACGCGCTGATGCCCATGGTGAACCGCACGCCGTGCCGGACGACGAGCCCCATCACGCCGACCGGCACACCGGTGAGCGAGTCGAGCAGGCTCACCCGGCGGGCGAAGCCCTCGGTCACGCGCGAGCCCACCTGGCCGCCCGCGTAGCCGAACCCGAGCTTGCCGGCCAGGGCGTACTCGCCGGAGCCGCGGAACGTGCCCACTTTCGCGCCGAACGCGGTGGCCACCTCAAGCGTCTGGCTCACCGTGAACGACAGCGGCAGGCCGGCGACCAGCCCGATCGGGAACGCGATGTCGACCGGGACCGGGAACGTCCGGCGGTGGTTCTGCCCGCCGTCGATACCGGCGGTGAAGTCCACCTTGATACCGAAGCCGCCGCCGATCTCCAGCTCGGCCCGGGTCACCTTGCCGGCGCCGATGGCCAGGTGGAACGACGCGGCCGGTCGGCCCACGGTCAGCGTCACGGTGCCGGCCAGCCGGAGCCCCCCGTCGTCGTACGTGAAGTGCGTGCCGACGCCACCGGCGCAGCAGAACGTCCGGACCCGGTAGCCGTGGGCGCTCGCGGCGGCCTGCCCGCCCGGCGCGGGTGGCGGCTGCGCGGGCGCGACGGCGAGCGGACGCGACCGGCCCAGCGTGCCGCCGGCCGCCGCGGCCTCCCGGGTCCACGACGGTTCACCCGCCACGTAGACGGTAGGGCGGTCGAGGATGACGCCGTCCCCGCCGAACGTGCCGTCCCGGATCACCTCGGTGAGCGTGACCGGGCCGATCGTGACGACCAGGTCGCCGCCGTCCTCGGCCAGGTCGAGCACCCGACCCACGCCGCGCCCGGTGAGGAACATGACCCGGCCGGGCGCGAGCCGGTCGGCGTCGCGCGCGCCGGGGTCGAGCCGCCAGATCAGCCCGTCCGGGCTCACCGACCGCACGGTGCGGCTGCCGCCGCCGACCAGCACCACGTCCGGTTGCAGCGTGACGTCCTTGCCCGGCGCCGGGGCCCGCCCGTACCGGGGCTCGCCGTCGCCCGCGTCGGCCGGGCCCGGTACGGGGCCGCCGCAGCCGGTCACCACGAGCAGCACCACCAAGCCGGCCGTGAGCAGCCGCCGGCCGCGCACCGGCCGCCTCACATCCGGCCGGCGACGGTACGAGCGAGCCGTTCCAGCGGCGCCCGGTTCTCCTGCGGGTCGTTGAGCCGCATCAGCCGCACCGCGACCCACAGCTCGCCCTTGCGCAGGAAGAACGCCTCGTAGGTGAGCAGGGCCTCGTCGGCCGTGCCGGTCAGCTCCCGGATCTCGTGTCCGAGCTGCCGCTCGATGTCGAGGTACTTCTTTGCGCCCTCGCCCACGAACACCTCGACCTGGGCGGTCGGCCCGCTCACCGGGCCGGTGTAGGTGCAGGACTGCCCGGCCACCACCGGTTCCTCCAGCGGCGTGCCGGCGAGACGCTCGGCGTCGTCCTTCGACACCAGCGTGCATGCCTGCGGCGCATCGGCGGCACCGTCCACCGGTTCGGCGCCCGGCTCGGCCGGCGCCTCCCCGGTCGGGTCCGCGACCGGCGTGCCCGCCCCGGGTACGGCGCCACCGGCGGCCGGCGTTTCGTCGCCGCCGCAGCCGGCGGACGCGGTGAGCAGGGCCGCGGCCAGCGCGAGCGCGATCAGTCGGCGGGTTCGCATGCCTGCCCCCTCAGGCCGGGATCGCGTCGAGCGTGCGGCGCAGGATCTGCTCGTTGCCGGCGGTGCCGCCGCCGAAGCTGCTGATGGTCACCGTGTACGTGCCCTTGCCGTCGATCAGCACCGCCTCGCCGCGCACGTCCTTGACCGCGAGGTAGCCCCGCTCGCCCCGGTCCAGGTCGACGACCTTCTCGTACTGCTGGCCGGCCTGGTCGTACTGGTAGTCGTAGGTGGCCTTGCCGGCGGTCGCCGAGGCGGTGGTGACCGCCAGTTGGGCGATGCCGTCGCCGAACGAGCAGTTGCCCTCGTCGCGCAGCTTCCGGTCGACCAGTTCGGAGACCTGGGCGGCGGTGAACGGGCACGGCGGCCGGACATCGTCCACAGCGCCCGCGTCCGGGTCGCCGCCGTCCTCGCCCGCCGCGGTGCCGGCGGACCCGGCGTCAACGGTTCCGCCGCCGGAGTCGCACCCGGCCGGCGCGAGCAGGGCGAGCAGCAGCATGGGCAGGATCAGCCCCAGCGGGAGCCCGCCGTCGCGGCGGGTACGGGCGGTCCGGGCGGGTGTGAGCGCGTCAGATGCCATGACTCCGACGCTAGGTGCGTCGTCACCGCCGGTAATCGGGGGTTTCCCTATGCGGTGACCTTGCGGACCGGCTCGTCCGCCCCGGCGGGCTGCTCGTCGGTGCCGCTGGGCCGTCCCACCCGGATGGCGAGCCGCTCCAGGTAGCCGACCATCAGCGCGGCGAACAGCAGCACGAACAGCACCAGCATCGGCAGCGGCAGGATCAGGCCCAGCGGAAGCTCGCCACCGGCGCCGAAGCGGTTGCCGGCGACCGTCTGCACCAGCACCGGCGCGGTGAGGCTGTCCGGGCCCCGGCTCACCAGTGTCGCCCACAGTGGCGACTGGGCGTGCGCCAGCCAGGTCGGCAGCGCGGTCACGGCCAGCATCGGCAGCGCCGGCAGCAGCAGCGTCCGGCCCGTACCGCCGGCCCGGGCGTGCCGGCCCCGGAACAGCAGCGTGAACGCGAACAGCGCGGGCACCGACAGCCAGACCGGCGGCACCAGGCCGAGGAACAGGCCCAGCTGGCCGAGTTCCTCGGTGCGCTCGTAACCGGCGACGGCCAGCGGGCCGACGCCGACGAACAACCACGGCGCGAACGGCACCAGCAGCAGTTCGCTGTAGCGCCCCAGCGGGCGCAGCGCGCCGATCCCGAACCCGGCCAGCGCCGCGACCGTCACCGCGACGAGTGTGGACATCAGCGGCGGCACCCAGGTGTTGGCGAACACGGTCGAGGTCTCGACCCCGTTGGGCAGCCGCCCGGTGCCGGAGGAGAGGTTCCGCAGCCACGGCAGCGACGCCCAGACGGTCACGCCGAGGACGACGACGAGCGCGGCGGCGGTCAGGCCGACGAGCAGCGGCCGGCGGCCGGAGTGGGACTCCGCCTCCCGGGCGGCCGGGCCGTCCCGCCAGCCGTCGAACTCGATGCGCAGCCGGGTGGCCAGGATGAGCCCGGCCGCGGCCAGCCCGAGCAGGCCGAGCAGCACCAGCAGCAGCGTCGACGTGGCGGACCCGACACCGAAGCGCATCGTCCGGAAAGTGGTCTGCACGGCGGTGAACACCGGCGTCGCGGTGGATTCGCCGCGCGGCCCGCCGCCGGTCAGGATCAGCGGGGCGGCGTAGGTCTGCAGGGCGGCGGCGAGGACACCCAGGCCGAGCAGCCCGCCGACGGTCAGCATGGCGGGCGCGGGCCGGTGGTCGGGGTCCCGCCGGCGCAGGGCGCTCAGGTACAGCGTCGCGGCCACCGCGACGACCAGCCCCGCGGTCACCTGCGCCGTCGCCGAGGCGAGGAACACGCGCGGGGACTGCAGATCCTGGACGAGGCTGCCGTCCTCGATGCCCTCGGCGCGCATGCCCAGGAGCACGGCGACCGGCGCGTACGCGGCGAGCGGCAGGGCCAGCACGCCCCGGGTGACCAGGCGGGTGACCCGGCCGGCCCGGTCGGCGAGGACCGCGAGCAGCGGCGCGGCGAGCAGCGCCACCGCCAGCGGGATCAGCGCGAGCAGCACCGCGAACCCGACCTGCCCGGCGAACCCGGAGGTGAGGGCGGCCTCGTAGTTCGCCGTACCGGCCGACTCACCCGAGCGGCGCGGCCCGTCGGCCTGGAAGCTGCGGGTCACGGTGGAGAGCGTGGGCAGGACGTACGACCAGACCCAGGCGATCACCGCCGGGACGATCAGCGCCAGCCCGATCAGGGCCCGCGCCGGGCGGTACGGCTGCGGGGGCACTGGCGCTGTCGTCTGCGGCGCGGCCGGCTGACTCATCTGGACATCCACCCTCGAAGATCGACGATCATGGCCGTCGCGACGATAACCGATGCCGTCCACCGGCGCGCGGCGGCCGACCGGCGACCCGGCGCCGCCGGATAGGGTCGCAACCGTGCGGACCAAGCAGGAGCTGTCGACGGCGATCCGGGAACGACGGCGGGCGGCGCTGGTGGTCAACGCCCACTCCCGCCGCGGCCGGCGGCTCTACGACACCGTCCACGCACGCCTGCGCGCAGCCGGTTTCGCGCTGCTCGGCGCGTACCCGGTGGACCGGCCCGGCGAACTGGACCGGGTGCTCGCCGAGGCCGCCGGCCTGGGGCCGGACCTGCTCGTCACCGGCGGCGGTGACGGCACCGTCGGCGCGGCGGCCCGGCTGCTCGCCCACCGGGACATCGCGATGGGCCTGCTGCCGCTGGGCACCACTAACAACTTCGCCCGTACGGTCGGTGTCCCGCTGGACCTGGACGCCGCCATCTCGGTGCTCACCGACGGCAAGGTCATCGACGTCGACCTGGGCCTGATCGGCGACACCCGGTTCACCAACCACGTCGGGATCGGGCTGTCCGCGGACATCATGCAGGCCGCGCCGCCGGGGCTGAAGCGGGTCGTCGGGCGGCTCGCGTACCCGATGACCGGGCTGGGGCTGCTGGCCCGGCAGCGGCCGCTGGCCGTGACGGTCCGCGCCGAGGGCCGCGAGCACACGTTCACCACCCACCAGGTGTACGTGGCCAACGGCGGCTTCCACGCCGGCCGGCCGATCACCGCCGACGCCACCGCCGACGACCGGCTGCTGGTCGCGTACCCGGTGGGTGGGCCGACCCGGCGCGGGCTGCTGCGCGAGACGGCGCGCAACGCGGCGGCCGGCCACCGCCGCACCCTCGGCGACGAGCCGTTCCTGGCGGTACGCCAGCTGTGGCTGGACACCGACCGGCCGGCCCGCATCGAGGTCGACGGCGAGCCGTACGGGCAGACGCCGGTCCGCATCGGCCTGGACCCGAACGCGTTGCGGCTGATGGCCCGGGCGGACAGCCCGGACCATTGACCGGTCAGGCCCAGTGCTCCTCGTCGGGCAGCGGGATCTCCGTGTTCTGCTCGACCGCGTCGGCGGCGGTGAGGTCGTCGCGCACCGACTCGCCGAGGCCCGCCCGGTCGCTCGGCGGGCGCAGCACACCCTGCTCGGCCAGGTCCGCCTCGCTCGCCTCGGGCACCGCCGCGCCGACCGTGTCGGGCGGCCCGACGAGCGTCTCGTCCTGCCGCTGCTCCTGCGCGTCGGCCGGGGGCGGCCGGCGCAGCGCGTCCTCGCTCATCGCGTGCCCGTCACGCCGTGCGCCGCACGAACGGGGCGCTCTGGTCGGCCACCTCGCCGTACTCGGCCGGGAGCTGCGTGACGACCTGCGCGTAGGCGGCCGGGTCGACGGCGTCGCGCAGCACGTCGAACACGGCGGTGATCCCGTCCCGGGCGGCGTCGGCGTCGACGTCGGCGCGTCCGCTCACCCGCTCGACGAACACGTCGAGCCCGAACGGTTCGGCGTCCTCGGCCGGGCCGAACGCGTACGCCCGCAGCGCCTCCGGCAGCCGGTCGGCGAGGTCACGGGCCTCCCCGCCGTCGATCCGCTCGGCCAGCGTGGTCAAGGTCGCCCGGGTGATCGCGGTGGCCTGCTCCGCGGACGCGCCGCACCGCTGGGCCACCGCGCCGATGAACTGATCCTGGTCCATCTCGCCGCCTTCCTCCGCCGGGATCGCCGGATTCCCACGCTGGACCTCCGCAAACGGCCGCCGGGCCGGGGGGTAGCGTGCAGCGCGGAACCCGCAGCGAGGAGGCCCTGGCAGTGCAGCCGACGACCGTGGACGTGCCCACCCCCGACGGAACCGCTGACGCCTACCTGGCCACGCCGGGGACCGGCGGGCCCTTCCCGGCCGTGCTGCTGTTCATGGACGCGTTCGGGCTGCGGCCCCGGGTCGCGGAGATGGCCGCCACGATCGCCGAGCGCGGGTACGTGGTGCTCGCCCCCAACCTGTTCCACCGCGCCGGGCGTGCCCCGCTGATCGACCTCGGCGCGCTCGCCGACGACAGCCGCCGGGGCGCCCTGTTCGAGCGCATCGGGCCGATGATGGCCGCGTTGACGCCGGACGCGGTGGCCCGCGACACCGCCGCCTACCTGGACTTCCTCGCCGCCCGCCCGGATGTCGCGCCGGGACCGGCGGTGATCACCGGCTACTGCATGGGCGGCACGAACGCGCTGCGCGCGATCGAGGCGTTGCCGGACCGGATCGCCGCGGTGGCCGCGTTCCACGCCGGCCGGGTGGTCACCGACGCCCCGGACAGCCCGCACCTGGCCGTCGGCGCGGTGACCGGTGAGCTCTACTTCGGGCACGCCGACGCCGACCCGTCGATGACCGCCGAGCAGATCGCCACGCTGGAGAAGGCGCTCGACGCGGCCGGGGTGACGTACCGCTCCGAGGTGTACGCCGGCGCCCGCCACGGCTACACCCAGTCGGACACCCCGATGTACGACGAGCAGGCCACGAAGCGGCACTGGACGGCGCTGTTCGACCTGCTCGACCGCACGTACCGCCGCTGACCCGCGCAAGGCGCGCGGGAGCGCGGCGGACGATTCACCGGCCCGGAGGCGGGTAACCGCCGTCATGGCCGACCGCCGCGCCGACACCGTCCGCTCGCCCCTGGACCGGGCGGTCGAGCGGGGCGGTCTCGCGCTGTCCCGGGCCCGCGCCGAGGGTGGCGCGGCCGGCCGCAACCGGCTGCGCCAGTTGGAGGTCACCGTGGTGATCTCCGCGCAGGCCGGGCTGGCCGCGGCGCTCGCCGCGCTGCTCGCCGACGAGCTGCTCGGCTCCGGCGCGCACGTCTTCGCCCCCGCCGCCGCGGTCGGCACCATCGCCACCGCCATCGGCCAGCGTGCCCGGCGCACGTTCGAGCTGCTCATCGGCGTCGGTCTCGGCATCCTGGTCGGTGACCTGCTGCGCGCGCTGCTGGGCAGCGGATCCTGGCAGACCGGCCTGGTGGTCACGCTGGCCATCGCCACCGCGCTGCTGGTGGCCGGGCGCGGTGGCGCGCTCGTCGGCCAGGCCGGCGGTACGGCGGTGCTGATCGCCACGCTCGCGCCGGTGCAGCCCGGCCTGGAGCTGCCCCGCATCTTCGACGCGCTGGTCGGCGGCCTGGTCGGCCTGTTCGTGGTGGCGCTGCTGCTGCCGGTCAACCCGATCCGGGTGCTGGACCGGGCGGTGGAACCGGTGGTCGCCCGGCTCACCGAACAGCTCGACGCCGTCGCCCACGCGCTGACCCGCCGCGACGCCGACGCGGCCCAGCGCGCCCTGGAGGACCTGCGTGGGATCGAACCGGACATCGGGCGGCTCAACGACGCGCTCAGCGGGGCCGAGGAGGTGGTCACCATCGCACCCGCCCGCTGGCACCGCCGGGCCCTGTTCCACAGGTACGCCGAAGCGACCCAGCACCTCGAACGCCTGGTCCTGTACGCCCGCTCGATCGCCCGCCGCTCCGCCACCGCGCTGCAGTACGACGAGCCGGTTCCGCCCGCGCTGCCCGACGCGGTGGCCCGCCTCGGCCAGGCGGTACGGGAGCTGAAGCGGGCCTGCAAGTCCGGTGCGGACCTGGAACGCACCCGGGAGATGGTCCGGCAGGGCGCCGAGCTGGCCGGGCGCGCCTGGTCGCAGGGCGTACGCGCGTTCGGCGAGGCGATGATCAGCGACCTGCGGACCGCGCAGAGCGAACTGCTGCGAGCCACCGGCTGCCGGCCCGAGGACGCCAACGGCAGTGTGCGCCGGGCCGCCGGTGCGGGGGAGTCGGAGGCGCGTCCGCCGGCCCGCGCCAGGATGAGCCGGCCGGTCCCGGGCCGGCCCGGCGTACGGCACCGGCCGAAGGCCACCGGGCGTCAACTGGCACCTGCCCGGGCCGGTCCGGCTGGTTAGCGTCGGCGTATGGACATCCGTCACGACGCGCCGGCCGCGCGCTTCGCCGCGTTGAGCACCGCCCACGTCGCCGACGCGTGCCTGCGCGCCGGTGTCCCCGTCCGCTGCGCCCCGGCCGCCGTCGTCCCGGTGCTGCCCGGACGGCGCCTGGCCGGCCCGGTCCGCCCGGCCCGGCACGCCGGCAGCGTGGACGTCTTCCTGGAGGCGATCGAGCAGGCCGCCGAGGGGGACGTGCTCGTCGTCGACGACGGCGGGCGCACCGACCGGGCCTGCGTCGGCGACCTGGTGGTGCTGGAGGCGCGGGCCGCCGGCCTGGCCGGGCTGGTGGTGTGGGGCGCGCACCGGGACACCGCGGACCTGGTCGCGGTCGGGCTGCCGGTGTACAGCCTCGGCGCCACCCCGAGCGGTCCGCTGGAGCTGGACCCGCGCCCGGACGGCGCGCTGGCGCACGCCCGGGTCGGGCCGTTCACCGTCGGCCCAGGAGATCTGGCGCTGGCCGACGACGACGGCGTGCTGTTCGTGGCCGCGGACCGGGCCGGGGAGCTGTTCGACCTGGCCGAGTCCATCCGGGACACCGAACGGCGGCAGGCCGGCCGGATCCGGGCCGGGGAGTCGCTGCGCGCGCAGGTCGGGTTCGGCGCATTCCTGGCGGCCCGGGAGGCCGACCCGGCGCTGACGTTCCGGGCGCACCTGCGGGCGGTGGGCGGCGCGATCGAGGAATGACCCGGTCAGCCGCCGCGCGCCCACAGCGCCAGGCGTACCCGGTTGGCGCTGCCGGTCTTCGTCATCAGGCTGGTGATGTGCGTCTTCACTGTGGTCACCCCGATGTGCAGCCGGTCGGCGATCTCTGTGTTCGACAGGCCGTCGGCGACCAGGTCCAGCACGTCCCGCTCGCGGGCGGTCAGGTCGGCCGTCCGCCGGGGCGCGCCGGCGCGGGCGTGCACCGCGCGGTCGACCAGCCGGCGCAGGACGTCCGGGCTGAACGGGCTGTCGCCGGCGGCGGCGCGGCGGACGCCGTCGAGGAGGTCGGCCGGGGGTGCGTCCTTGAGCAGGAACCCGCAGGCGCCGGCGGTCAGCGCGGGGTAGAGGTGGTCGTCGTCGCCGAACGTGGTGAGCACCATGATCCGGGTGGCGGGCCGGTCGGCGAGGATGCGGCTGGTCGCGGTGATGCCGTCGACACCGGGCATCCGCAGGTCCATCACCACCACGTCGGGTCGTAGCCGGGCGGCCAGGGTGACCGCGTCCCGGCCGTTGCCGGCCTCACCGACGACCTCGAGGTCGGGCTGGGCGTCGCAGAGCATCCGCAGGCCGGCCCGGATGAGGTGCTGGTCGTCGACCAGCAGCACCCGGATCACGCCGGCTCCGGCGTGCCCGCGCGGGGCCGGGGCGCCGAGTGGGCGGGCCCGGCCGGGGGCAGCACGGTCCGGACCCGCCAGCCGGACCCGGTGGGGCCGGCCTCCAGCCGTCCGCCGAGCACCTCGACCCGTTCCCGCATGCCGACGATGCCGTGGCCGCCGCCGGTGGGCACCCCGGCCGGCGCGGCGCCCCGCCCGTCGTCGGTGACCGCCCAGTGCACCGCGCCGTCCTCGACCGACACGGTCAGGTGTGCGCGGGCCGCCGCGCCGGCGTGTTTCGCCACGTTCGTCAACGCCTCCTGGGTCAGTCGCAGCACCGCCTGGCCGCGTACCGCGTCGAGGGTGCCGACGGCCGGGTCGACGTCGGCCTCGACGACGACGCCCGCCTGCCGGGCCCGGTCGACCGCCGCGCCGAGCGCGGCCGGCAGCGCCGACGGCTCGATCGCGGTCAGCGCGGCGTCGCCGCGGACGCCGTCCGGGTCGCGCAGCACCGCCACCAGCCGCCGCAGGTCGGTCAGCGCGGCCGTGCCGGTGGCGTGTACGTCGTCGAACACCTCGCCGACCCGGGGATCCAGGTCGGGCAGCACGTGCCGGGCCACGCCGACCCGCAGCACCATCGACGCGACGTGGTGCGCGAGCACGTCGTGCAGTTCGCGGGCGATCGCGCCGCGCTCGTCGGCGCGGGCCGCCCGGCTCTCCGACTCGCGCCGGCGCCGCTCCGCCTCGGCCCGCACCTCGGCCTGCCGCCCGAGTTCCCGGGTGGTCCGCACGACCAGCCCGAGCAGCAGCGGCAGGCCGACGGTGACGGCCAGCCCGAACAGGCCGGCGAGCGCCCGGCGGACCGGTTCCCCGATCTGGCCGGACAGGTCGACGGCGGCGAGCAGCCCGGCGCCCAGCCAGATCGTGCGCGGCCGGGTGGCCCGCATGGTCAGCTCCAGCAGCGCCCAGCTCGCTCCGACCTGGTTGATCATCACGTCGTCGACCAGGACGAGCGCGGCGACCAGCAGGGCCGACTGGACCAGCAGGTTCATCAGGGGCCGGCGGTGGCACAGCAGCGCCAGCACGAACGCCGGGACCGCCAGCGCCCACTGCGTACCGGTGGCGGCCGGGCCGCCGTGCGCGCCGAAGACCAGATAGCCGATGCCGCTGAGGTCCAGCAGCAGGATCCGCGCGAACGTGTCCCGCGCGTCGAACAGCCGACCGACCCAGCCCACCGCGTCAGCCTAGGCAACCGGTGCGGCCGGAGCCACCGCGTTCGCCGGCCGCCGCCACGCGGAGCGCAGTCCGAGGTGGACGGCCAGCCCGATCGGGCCGAGCAGGACCGTGAGCAGCAGCACCGGGGCGGTGAGCAGGGACGGCAGCCCTCGGTCCCGGGAGTCCTGCCAGATCCACCTGCCGACGAACAGGTCGAAGGCGATCATGTGGGCCCAGGCCGCCGCCGCGCCGTCGGCGGTGCCGAGCAGATCCCGCAGGCCGTCGAGCGTGGGCGCGGTCACCACCGGCAGCACGGTGCCGAGCGCGGGGAGCACCAGGGCCGCGTAGACGAGCAGCACCGGCACCACGATCAGCGGCGAGCCGACGATCCGGCCGGTCCAGGACCAGCGCGGCGCCAGGACCATCAGCGCCCAGAACGGCGCCGCGAGCGCGAACGTCAGGCTGAACAGCGCGGTGCTCATCCGACCAGCACCACCTCGGTACGGCGGGCCCGGCGGGCCAGCACCAGCGCGGTGGCCGCCGCCGTGGCCGCGACCAGCACGGCCGCCGCGGCGAGCGTGAGCGCGTCCGGCGCGAGCAGCGGCTGCCCGCGCAGCGCCTGGGCGGTCAGCAGCAGCGTCAGTGCCGCGTACGCGGCCCCGCCGACGAGCACCAGCCGGGCCCGGGTCAGCTCGTCCAGCCGCGTGCCGAGGAACCGGTCGAGCAGGATCGCCAGCAGCGGCAGCGCCTGCAACGCGTGCATGCCGACGAAGTGCCCCACGCGCAGGTCGCCGCCGGTGGTGCTCCAGCCGAGCAGCGGCAGCCCCGGGCCGCCGTCCGGCACACCGACACTGTGCGCTCCGCTGATCCCGGCGGGCGCGCCGGCCGGTGGCTGCGCCACCATCGGGAACGCGACGAGCATGCCGAGCAGGGACACGGCGAGGCCGAGCCGTACCGCGTAGCCGCCGGCCCGGTCGGCGAGGGACCGGCGGGACAGCACGACCGCCAGCACGAGCTGGGCGGCGAACAGGACGGTGATCGCCGCGCCCATGACGCTGAACAGCATCGCGTCCAGCGTGGTGGTGCCGTTGAAGTGACTGGTGGTGCCGCGCAGCACCTGGCCGACGATGACGACCATCTCCACCACGGCCATGGCCACGATCACGGTGGCCGCCCGCTCGGCCGCCCGGCTGCGGCGGGGCAGCAGGGACAGCATCCAGGCCAGCGTGACGCCGTAGAGGACGAACGAGATCGCGAACTTCAGCGGCTTGAGCCAGATCGGCGCGCCGGTGAGCACGCGCGGGTCGGCCACGACGCCGACCGCGGCGACGACGGTGAGCACCGCCATCGCGGACACGAGGAGCATCAGGGGGCGGTGCCATCCGGCCGCCCGGTTCCGTACCGTAGTCATGCCTGTAGATGCTGGTGGCGGGCCGGGCCGGTCGCGCCCGCCCGGAGGCCGCGTCCGCGGCCCCGGGTCGGAGCGCGTCTCCTACCCGGGGAGGAGGCCGGGCGGTCAGTCCGGCAGCCGGGGCATCTCGACGCCCGGGTCGCGGCCGAGCAGCACGCCACGGGTCAGCGCCCGCGAGCCGAAGCGGTCCCGCACCGCGTCGACGGCGGCGTCCAGCGCCGGGCCGGGTTCGGCGCTGAACGGCAGGGTGAGCTGGGTGTGCCCGGCACCGAGGTTGCCCACCGAGACGCCGAGCAGCGTGACGCCCCGTTCCGCGATCTGCGGCAGCGCGGCGCGCAGCAGGTCACGGGCGGCGGTCCGCAGCGGCCCGGTCTGCGCGGTCGGCTCGTCGAGCGTGTGCGACCGGGTGGCGCGGGTGTAGTCGGCGAAACGCAGCCGCAGCGTCACCGTGCGGCCGGTGCGGCGGGCGGCGCGCATCCGGCCGGTGACCCGGTCGACCAGCCCGGCCAGCACCGCGTCCAGGTCGGCGGGGGAGTGCGGGCCGCGTCCCAGCGCGTGCTGCGCGCCCATCGAGGAGCGGCGCCGGCCCACCTGCACCGCCCGTGGGTCGCGGTTGTGGGCCAGGGCGTGCAGGTGCCGGCCGGCGCCCGCGCCGAGCAGCGACACCAGCGCCGGCTCGTCCAGCCGGGCCACCTGCCCGACGGTACGGATGCCGCGGTCGCGCAGCCGCGCGGCGGTGACCGGGCCGACGCCCCACAGCCGCTCGACCGGCAGCGGGTGCAGGAACGCCAGTTCCCGGTCCGGCTCGACGACCAGCAGCCCGTCCGGCTTCGCCACACCGCTTGCCACCTTCGCCAGGAACTTCGTCCGGGCCACGCCGACGGTGATCGGCAGGCCGGCCTCGCGGCGTACCCGCTCCCGCAGCGTGGCCGCGACGGCGGCCGGCGTTCCGGCGAGCCGCCGCAGCCCGCCCACGTCGAGGAACGCCTCGTCGATGCTGAGCCCTTCGACCAGCGGGGTGGTGTGCCGGAAGATCTCGAACACCGCCCGGCTGGCGGCCGTGTACGCGGCCATCCGGGGCGGCACGACGACGGCGTCCGGGCAGAGCCGCCGCGCCTGCCGGCCGCCCATCGCGCTGCGCACGCCCCGGGCCTTGGCCTCGTAGCTGCACGCGAGCACCACGCCGCCGCCGACGATCACCGGCCGGCCGCGCAGCCGGGGGTCGTCGCGCTGCTCGACCGAGGCGTAGAACGCGTCCAGGTCGGCGTGCAGGATGGTGGCCTCGCTCGACACCCCGCCATCCTCGCACACATGTTCGAACAAGCGCGGCTGACCTGCCCGGACACAGGCGACCGGCCGGCGAGAGCACCCGCCGGCCGGTCGCCTGCGCCTCACCGTCCGTAGACCTCGAACTCGTAGAGCGAGAAGCCGTACGAGGTGGCCCGGGTGACGCCGTACATCCGCACGTAGCGGGCGCTGACCGGGGCGAACGTCACGTTGTCGACGCCCCCGTTGCCGGCGGTGGTGCTGAACACCGGCTGCCAGGAGTTGCCGTCACCGGAGACCTCGATCCGGTAGCCGGTGGCGTAGGCGGCCTCCCACCGCAGCACCGCCCGGCTGATCGTCCGGGCCGAGCCGAGGTCCACCCGCAGCCACTGGTTGTCGTTGTAGCTGCTGGCCCACCGGGTGCCGAGGCTGCCGTCGACCGCCTTGGCCGGGGTGTTGCTGGTCAGGAACTGCGTGCTGGACGCGGTGGCGGTACGGCCCTGCGCCAGGTTGGTCACCGCGTCGCCCCGGCGCGCCGGGAACGAGACGACCTGCTGGTACGTGGGCCGGTTCTGCCAGGCGATCAGCGGGTGGGTGATGCCGCCGAGCCCGGACTGGGCGATCGAGTCGGCGCACCACTGGTCGCCCGCCCCGCACGAGGAGTCGCCCGGGTAGACGGTGGTCGCCGGCGCCGCGGCGGCCTGGCCGAGCGTGTCCAGCAGCGCCTGCCGGCACGCGCCCAGGTTGCCGTTGCCGCAGTACGTGCGCCCGAGCCCGCCGGCGACCGGGTCGCCGAGCACGGCCCGCAGGTCCTTGTCGACGTAACCCCACCAGCCGTACTGGAACGCCGAGCCCTTGTGCGCCTGGCCCTGCGCCGCCCAGTTCACGGTGCCGTCGCGGCCGCCGTTCTGGCCGCCCGAGGGCGCCTCGTTGACCTGGAGGGCGCCGACGAGGGCGCCGTACAGGTCGGGGCCGAGGCCGGGACGGAACTGTGCCGAGGTGAGCAGCGGCCACCAGGCGTCGAAGATCCGGATGGCCTCGGCGTGCTGGTAGACCTTCGAGCCGGGTGACGTCTCCACCCGTCGCGACCCGGCCTGCTGCCAGGCCCGCAGCTTGGTCACCGCGGCGGCCAGCGCCGGGTCGGTGACCGGCGTGCTGTCCAGCACCCGCAGCAGTTCGCCGAGGACCTGCTGGCCGCGCAGGTCGGTCACCGCCGCCTCGGCGGTGATCCGCACGATGTCGGCGCGGCCGACCTTGCGCTGGGCGATGGCCGCCTTCACCGGACCGTCGAGCAGTTGGCCCCGGTGCACCGCGCCGTAGCTGAAGTTGCCGTCGGCCGCGCCGAAGTCCCGCGCCTGCTTGTTGTTCCAGCTGACGTAGTAGTCCTGGTTGACCGACTGCGGGTGGGCCGACGCCGGGGCGTACGTGGCGTCGTTGGTGTCCGGGTTCCAGCCGGCCCACTCGTACGCCGGCTCGGCCTTCATCGGCAGGTTCGGGTCGGAGGTGGAGGAGCGCACCGGGTTCGAGCCGGAGTTGTAGTACGCCGCCTCGGTCGAGTTGACGTAGAACCAGTTGAACGCGTACCCGACGCTGGCCGCGGACGCCTGGAACGCCGCCGCGCTGCCCATCGCCGCCGGGTCGTTGTACGCCTGGAAGCCGATCGCCGAGTCGGCCTCGTGCCGGTAGGTGGAGCGCAGCTTGGTGAACGCGGTGGGCTGTCCGTCGACCAGCCCTCGGTAGGCCACCAGCCCGTACTTGGTGCGCAGCGCGCGCAGCGTGTACGCGCCGGCCGGGGTGGAGTCGGCGAGCGTCGGCGACCAGGAGTTGCGCTTCTCCAGCACGTCCATCGCGACGCACTGGCCGCGGTAGAGGTAGCGGTTGGAGCTCAGCGTCGGCGCGCTGCCGTCGGTGGTGCACAGCGGTACCGCGTACGTGTCGGTCAGGTCCTGCGAGGCGGAGGTGGCGCTCCACGCGTAGTCCTGGCCGCGGCCGAGCAGCACGTAGAGGTTCAGCCCGGCGAACGCCGCGCCGCGCGCGCTGATGCCCGGCCCCTGGAGTTCCTGGAGCATGAGCAGTTGCGGGGCGAAGTAGCCGGTCTGCGGGCCGAACACGGCCACCGGGTTGCCGGTGGTGGTGTGCCGGCCGGAGACCACCACCGCGTTGGACATGCCGTGCGCCCGCAGGTTGGACAGGCCGCCGACCAGGTCCTTGGTGGCGGCGCTGGTGCCGGTGCGGGCGGCCGCCCCGCCGGTGGCGTCGTACGCGAGCGGCTCGGCGACCACCGTGCCGGCGTCGGGCAGCACCGCGCTTGTGGCACCGGGTGGCGTCGCGCCGTACGGGAAGCTCTGCCCGTCGTGCAGCGTCAGCACGGTCTCCGGGTCGTTCTGCGAGCGGAACGCCGTCCAGACCCGGTCGCCCTCGGTCGGGCCGTACTTGGCCCGGGCGGCCACCCGGACCAGCGCGGACTGCATCTCGCTGCCGCCGCCCCCGCCGAACAGCCCGCCGATGACACCGGCGGTGGCGATCAGGTCGGTCATGGTGAAGTGCTTCGGCTTCCCGGCGCCGGTGAGCACGTACTCGCCGGGGTAGTTGTCGTCGGCGATCGACTTGTCGATGTAGGCGTTGATGCCGGCGATGTAGTCGACGACGTCGGTGTAGAGCTGCTGGCCCCGGGTGCCCTTGAGGCGCAGCGCGTCCACCTGGGCCTGGAGGTCCGCCTCGGTGTAGGGCGAGTTGGCCCAGACGCTCTGCTCCAGTTCCCGGTTGCCGGGGGCGCCGCCGGCGAACGAGCTGACGTTGCCGCGGCCGACGTGCCGCAGCAGGTCCATCACCCAGAGCCGGTCCTGGGCGCCGGCGTAACCGGCGCCGAACATGGTGCCGGCGCGGGTGGTGCCGGTGACGTGCGGGACGCCGGTGGCCTTGTCCCGCACGATGGTGACGTCCGAACGCGGCGAGATCCTGCTCTCGACCTGCGCGTCGGGGACGCCGAACGAGGCGTCGTTGTAGAAGTGGGCGATCTGCTCGTCGGTCAGCCCGGCGTAGTTGTAGACCAGGTTCGCGTACTCGTCGAGCTGGTCGCTGGAGTGCGCGGGGCGGGTGCCGAGCGCCTGGTGGGCCAGGATCGCCACGAGCGTGGCGTTGCCGTTCTGCCCGGGCGGCAGGATGTCGGCGCACTGACCGAGGCAGTAGTCGTCGGGGGTGAACGTGGTGGCGGCGAGCGCCGGTGACGGCGCGATGACCGTCAGGACGCTCGCGGTGAGGGCGGCGGCGGTGAGCGCCGCGAGGCGGGCACGGATGGCGGGTAATGGCATGGCGATCCTCCGGGGGACGCGGAGTAGGGCCGTTCGGTACGCCCGGCTGACGGCGTCTCGGCCTCCGCGCCCGGGCGTCCTGCCCGGAGGTGAGAATGACTCATATCTATCTGCGGGCAATGATCGGCGCACCACCGCCGTCCGGGATAGCCGTCGTTCACCAGCCGTCAATGCCGACGTTTCGCCGCGATCCGGGCCGCAACGACGCGGTGGGGGTGGCGCCGTTGCCACCCCCACCGCTCTCCCCGCCGGTGCGCCGTCAGTGCTTGTGGAACGACTGGCGCACCACACCCCCCACCAGCGCGCACCACGTGGTGGTGCTGATCTTGCCGTTGGGCGGTAGTCCGTGCAGGCGCTGGAGGTCCTTCACCGCCGTGCGGGTCGCGTGGTCGTACTCGCCGGTCGCGGTGACCTCGGCGTAGCCCTTGGAGGCGAGCATGAACTGCGCGGCCACCACCGGGACGCCCGACGACTTCTGGTCCAGCTCCGGGGCCAGGGTCTCCCAGGTCGGCGCCGTGAGCGTGGCGTCGACGTCGACCGGGACGCCGTTGCGCGCCTGCCAGTCCTGGACCGCGGCGACGGTGGCCGCGTCGAACACGCCGTTCACCGGCACGGTGTAGCCGCGGAACGTGAGCAGATACTGCGCGACCTGGACCACCGGGCCGCCGACGAAACGCCAGATGTCGGGCCAGCGGCGGGCCGGCACGTCGCCCGGCTTCGTGCCCAGCTTCTGGAACACCGCGCGGCGCAGCGCCGGGAACTCCCGGTAGAACATCGCGCCCGGGCAGAGCGTGGCGCGGAAGTCCCAGTGACCGAAGATGTCGTGCGCGTGCAGCCCGTACTGCCGGCAGATCGCGGTGCACAGCCGGGCGAGGGAGTCGAGCAGCTCCTCCGGCGGCGTCTCGGTGACGTAGGTGCCCTCGTTCTCGATGCCGATGGCCCGCCCGTTCTCGCCCGGGCAGTGCGCGGCGATCATCTGCCGGTCACCGGCCCGCAGCCGGTCCAGGCTGCCGTGGCGTCCCTCCAGGACGTGACCGCCGCGGCTCACCGTGAAGTGCTGCCCGGTGTCGGACCAGCCGTTGCCGTCCATGTGCAGGTCCTGGCAGTCGCGGGCGAGCTGCTTGGCGTGCTCCTCGGAGTAGTCGGTGACGTTCGGGAACGCCATGTGATGCACGATGATCTTGTTGGTCGGGATCGCGCTCACCGACAGCGGGTCGGCCGGCGGGCGGGCGGCCCACTCGTCGCAACTGATGATCCAGTCGAGGTCCGTGCCCGGCGCGGCGTGCGCGGCGGCCGGCAGGGCGAGTTCGCTGCCGACGACCGCGACCGCTGCGGCGCCGAGGCCGGCCCGCAGCAGCGTACGGCGGTCCAGCTCGGGGTGGTCGAAGTGCATCTCGCCTCCTCGATGGCCCGGCCGGCGCCGGGCGATGTAAAGGAACTGCAACGACTGCGCGCGTGGTGGAGAATATTGCCAAGCTCGCGCGGCGCGCCAGAGGACAAAAGCGACGTTCACCGGCCGGTGAGCCGGTTGCTCCTACCGCCGGAGTAGGCGATGTCACGTCCGCTGACCGGGACGGACCATGGTCTTCCGCGACCCGCCGTGGCAGCCTGGGCCGGTGCAGTCGCCCAGCCTGACCGGGATCGTCGTGCTCGTCGCGGTGCTCGCGGGCGCCACCGCGTTCGGCTGGTGGCGCCGCCGCCACGACGGGCGGCTGCGCGCCGTCCGGAAGCGCCCACCGGCCGCCGACGCGCCGCACCGGGCCACCCTCACCGCCCTCGGGGTACGCCCCGGCGAGGTCACACTGGTGCAGTTCTCCGCCCCGGTCTGCGCGCCCTGCCGGGCCGCCCGCCGGGTGCTCGCCGACGTCGCCGCCCGCCTCGACCGGGTCGTGGTGCTGGAGGTCGGCGTGGACGCACACCTCGACGCGGCCCGGGAACTGGACGTGTGGCGTACCCCGACGGTGCTGGTGGTGGACGCCGCAGGCCGCGTGGTGCGCCGCGCCGCCGGCGTGCCCGACCGCGACGACCTGATCGCCGCGCTCACGGCCGGGGCGGCGCGTTGACCGGCGTACGGCTGACCCGCCGCCGGGTGGTGGACCACGGCCGGCTCGCCACGAGCCTCTGTGCGGCGGCGCGTCCCGCCTGACCGACCGCCCCCCGCACGAACGGACCCGCCCCATGCTGCTCGACCCCCGGGGACCGCGCTTCGCCGCCGTCCTCACCACAGTCGTCCTCGCGATCGTCCTCGTCACCGGCTCCGGGCTGCTCCTGCTCGCCCAGGCCGTCGTGTTCGCGCTCACCGCCCTGAACCCGCGCGTCGGGCCGTACGGCCTGCTGTTCCGCGCCCTGGTGGCGCCCCGGCTGGACCCGCCGGCGGAGCTGGAGCCGGTCTCGCCGGTGCGCTTCGCCCAGGTCGTCGGCCTGGTCTTCAGCGTCGCCGGCGCGGCCGGCTGGTTCGCCGGGCTGCCCGCGCTCGGCCTGGCCGCCACCGGCGCGGCGCTCGCCGCCGCCTTCGGAAACGCCGCGTTCGGGCTCTGCCTCGGCTGCGAGGCGTACCTGACGATCCGGCGGCTGGCGGGACGTCCGCTCGCCGCCCGGGTGGCGGTGCCCCCGCGCTGAGGTTCCGCCCGTACGCTGGCTCCGGCGGACGGGGGGAGTGGCATGGCGGGTCGCGGGCGGCTGGACCGGCGCAGCGTGCTCGTCGCCGCGGGCGGGCTGGCGGTCGCCGGGATCGGCGTGCCGATCGGGCTGGCCGCCACGAACGACGGGCCGCCGCCCCCGCCGCGCGGCCGGCGGCCGGTCAGCATGGCGATGCACCTGCACGCCTCGTTCAGCGAGGGCGTGGCCAGCTACGCGGCCCACCTCGACCAGGCCCGCCGCAACGGCGTCGACGTGCTGTGGTGGACCGACCACGACTTCCGGGTCGCCGCCCACGACCACCGCCGGGTCGTCCACTTCGACGGCCCGGAGGAACGCGAGGGCGGCCTGGCCTGGACCTGGCAGCCCGCCACCGAGGGACGGCTGACCAGCTCGGCCGCCGACTTCGTGGAAGCGCCGGACGCCCCCGACGGTCCGGGCCGCGCGCTGCGCCTCACCGCCGCCGGTTCCGGCACCCTCTGGTACGCGGGCAAGGCGTGGAACTGGACGCACACCTCCAACATCTCCGACACCACACTGCACCTCGACGTACGCCCCGAGGCGGCCGGCCGCGACGCCACGCTCACCGTGGAACTCGCGCTGTCGCACCACCCGGCCGGACCCGGGCGGCCCGCCGGGCAGCTCGTGCTGCGCTACCGCCTCGGTGGCGTCGACACGGTCCGGCACACTGTCGACGGCCGGCACGGCACCGTCGAGCTGCCCGCCCCGCCCGGCGCCTGGCGGCGGCACACGTTCGACCTGCTCGCCGACGTACGGCGGCTCTGGCCCGACATCGTCGCCGGGGACAACTCGCTGCGCGGACTGCGCCTCGGCGTGACAGTGGCCGGTGGCGGGCGCGGCGCGTACCTGGTGGACCGGCTCGTCTTCGACCGCGCCCGCCGCGCCGGCCAGGCGGGCGAGGAGCTGCGCGCCGAGGTGCTGCGCGGCTACGACGGCGCGTACCCCGGCGTCACCCACCACCGGGCGTACGAGGTGTCGATGGTGCGGCACCTCAACTGGTTCGGCGGCGACGGCACGCTGCCGCGCTTCCCGTCCCCGCCGTACCGGGACAACGACGTCGACGCCACCGAGCGGATGGTGGAGTTCCTGCACGCGCACGGCGGGGTGGTGTGCTGGAACCACCCGCTGGACACCGAACGCCGCGAATCACTGGCCCGCCTGCTGGTCACCCGCGACGCGCTCGGCGTAGACCTGATCGAGATCGGACGCCGGCCGGTCGAGGACCACCTCTGGGCGTACGACGTGGCGGCCCGCAACGCGATCCCGCTCACCGCCGTGGGGGTCACCGACGACCACGACGGCACCGACTGGCGGGCCGGCCGGGACCGCAACGTCACCTCGGTGTGGGCGGCCTCGACCGGCCGGGACGACCTGGTCGCGGCGCTGCGCGCCGGGCAGGCGTGGTTCGCCGACCTGACCGGCTACCGGGGCGCGCTGGACCTGGAACTGGGCGGCCGCAGCGCGATGGGCGCGCTCGCCGTGCTCACCGAGGACACCGTCACGGTGCGGCTGCGCGCCACCGACCTGCCCGCCGGGGCCACGCTGGAGACGGTCACCGGTGAGGTCGACCGGGCCGGTGTCGCGGACCCGACACCGGCGGTCCGGGTCGGGCAGGTGCCCTGGCGGCGGTTGCGGCAGGGCTGGTACGACCTCCCCGTGCGCGTCGGCGCCGGCACGTACGTCCGCACCCAGGTCCGCGACCGCGACGGCGCGATAGTCGGCGCGAGCAATCCCCTCTGGCTGCTCCGCACCCCTCCACCCGCAGGCATCCCCGCACCTCGCCGCTTCTGACCCGCGCCCTCTCACCCGCCGTGCTCCCTCTCCGTCGATCATGAAGTTGGCGGCGATGTCTGTCCTCTTTGTTCCTGTCAACTTCATGATCGACGAGCTGACGGTGGTTGCCGGGGTCTGGTAATCGTGGCGGTGTGTCCGATACCGACCACCTGTCGTGCCGCGCCGCGCCGCGCGGGGAACCGGGCGCCGACCGGCGTCCGGAAGCAGCCGTTGCGGCGATGGCCGGCGGCTGCGCCACGGTGAGAATGACGAGCGAGGCGGCGTCCGACATCCGCCCGTGGGACGCCGTGGAGTCTGTCGCATGAGCGGCTGGGAACTGTCCGGATACACCCCGGTCCGCCGGCTCGGCGCCGGCGCGTCGGGCAGCGTCGTGCTCGCCACCCACGACCCGACCGGCACCCCTGTCGCGATCAAGTACCTGATCCGCGACCTGGGCGAGGACTCGGCCTTCCGGACCGCGTTCCGCACCGAGGCCCGGCTCCTCGGCGAGATCGACGACCCGCACGTCAGCCGCCTCTACGAGTACGTGGAGAGCCCGCACGGCGCGGCCATCGTGATGGAACTGGTCGACGGCGTCTCCCTGCGCCAGATGCTGCGCGAACACGGCCCGACCACACCCGAGGCCGCACTCTGCGTCCTCAAGGGCTCACTCGCCGGCCTGGCCGCCGCGCACGCCCACGGTGTCGTGCACCGCGACTACAAACCGGAGAACGTGCTGGTCGACGGCACCGGGTTGAGCAAACTCGCCGACTTCGGCATCGCCATGCCGATCGGCCAGGGCTCCGACACCACGGTGTCCGGCACGCCCCGCTACATGGCCCCCGAGCAGTGGACCGGTGCCCCGGCAAGCCCCGCGTGCGACGTCTACGCCGCCACCGCCACGTTCTTCGAGTGCCTCACCGGCCGGCCCCCGTACCAGGGACCGGACCTGCTCTCCCTGCGCGACCAGCACGCCAGCGCGCCGATCCCCGCCGAGGCGGCACCCCCGCCGGTGCACGAACTGCTGCGCCACGGCATGGCCAAACGCCCCGACGAGCGTCCGCCGTCCGCCGAGGCGTTCCTGGACCTGCTGGAACGGGTCGCCGGCACCGGCTACGGCCCGGAATGGGAGGAACGCGGGCTGCGCGAGCTGGCCCGGCGGGCACTGCTGCTGGCCGCGTTGTGGCCGTTCCCGGACCGGGCCGAGGGCGCCACCGCCGTCGCGCACACCGAACTCGGCACGACCACCACCGGCCGGGCCGGACGGTTCCGCAAGGGCCGCGCCCGCACCGCGCTCGCCGCCGGCGCCCTGGTCGCCGCCGTCCTGGCCGGGGGCGCCGGCTACAGCTACGCCGCCCACGACGACACGTCCGCCGCGGGACCGACCGGCCCGGCGAGCGCCGCTCCCGCCACCACCGGCGTACCCGTACCGGACCCGACCGGCACCGCGACGCCGAGCCCGTCACCGACGCCCAGCCCGTCCGCCGTGTCCGCCGCGCCGCCACCTCCCGCGCCGTCCGCCACCCCCGACCCGACCGGGACGCCGGCCCGCACCGGCACACCCACCCCCAGCGCGTCGCGCACCACCAGCCCGCCGCCACCGGACGTGACAGCGCCGGTCGTGGACGGCGTCAGCGCCGACCCGGGCGAGCTGGACCCGAAGGGATGCCCCTACGGCGCCAAGAGCAGCACCGTCACCGCCACCGTCACCGACGACCGCAGCGGTCCGGCCGCGCTCACCGTCACCTTGGGCTACACCGTCGACGGCGCCACCGGCACGATCCGGATGGCCGCCGCCGGGCGCGGGCTGTTCACCGGCACGCTCGGCCCGCTGTCCACGCCCAAGCGCAGCGCCCGCATCCCCATCCGGGTCACCGCCACCGACGCCGCCGGCAACACGACCACCTCGACGTCACCGGTGTACGTGACGCTCTACCACGACTGCACCCCCGGCTAGGAGTACGACAGTGCCCGCTGCCCCGCACCGCAGCCCGTCCCGGGGACGGTCGGCGTGACCCGCCCCGACGAGCCCACCGAGGCGCTGCCCACCCGCGCCCTGCCGATCACCGGCGACGCGGACGCCGCCGAGCCCACCGTGCACCTGGTCCGCCCCCGAGCCGACGCCGACCCGACGGTGCCGCTCGCCGTCACGCAGGCGGAGTCGGCCCCCGAGAAAGCGGAGCCGACCGTGTCGTTGGCCCTTGAGCGGGCGGAGCCCACCGGCCACCTCCCCGGGGCGGCGGCCGACCAGCCACCTACCGCCGAACCCACGGTCCACCTGACGGCGATCCCCAGCGGGGACGACCGCACCGCAGACCTCGCCGTCTCGGCCACGGCGGCACCGCCGGCTGCCGAGCCGACCATGCACTTGAGGCCGGGCCGGGCAGACGACGCGGACGAGGCGACCGTTCACCTCCCGGCGGGTCCGGACAGCAGGGCGGGGGAGCAGACAGTGAGTCTGCGTCCGGCCTCGGTCGGCTCGGTGAGCGAGGCGACGGTCCACCCCGGCACGGCTCCGGACGGTCCAGCCGACGAGCAGACGGTGAGCCTGCGGTCGTCTTCGGTTGATCCGGCGGGCGAGGCGACGGTCCAGATGCGCCCGGCACCGGCAAGTGCGACCGGGCACGCCACCGTCTACCCGCGTCCGAGCGGGGAACCGGCCCAGCGGCCCGGCGCGGAATCGACAGCGTCGTGGCAGCCCACCGCCTCCTGGCAACCCACCGGCGTACCGCATCAGGGCCAACCCACCGGGACGGCGGCGACGGGTGTCGGGGCGTACCCGGATCGGACCGGCCACGCGCGGGCGGCGAGCGGCGTGCCGGCCCCCGGCGGTGAGCTGCGCTTCGGGCCGGGCGTGCCGGCGACGCCGCCGCCCGCGCCGCCCTGGCCCACCGCACCGCCGATCCGGCCGCGCCCGGTCTGGCGTCGCGCCGTCTCGGTACTGTCCACGCTCCTCACCGTGGTGCTGCTGCTGACCGTCGGCCTCTACCTGTGGCAGCGGCTGCGCCCGCTGGAGGTCGAGGGGGTCACCGTCGCGGTGCCCCGGCCGGCCGGGGCCGCCTGCGACGTGACTGTCGACGTGGTGGCCACCGTGCGCACCAACGGGCGTGGCGGGACGATCAGGTACCAGTGGTTCCGCTCCGACGCGCCACCCGGCGCCGTGCTCACCGAGCGGGTCGGCAGCGGGCAGCACACGGCGGCGCTCACCCTGAAGTGGACGTTCACCGGGGCCGGGACCACCACCGGGATCGCCACCGTCAACATCGTCGAACCGTCGACGGCGCAGGCCAGCACCCGGGTCGTCTACCGCTGCCCCGGCGGCTGACCCGCGTTTCCCCGCGCGCGGGTCCGGGTAGCCCCACCCGAACAAACATGGACCACGTACGTGGAGGCCCTTCGATGAGAGACAACTTCGGGGACGCGGTGGGCGACGCGTTCCGTTCGGTGATGCTGTTCCTGCCCAAGGCGGTCGCGTTCGTCGCGATCCTGATCGTCGGCTGGCTGATCGCCAAGGCCGTGCTGAAGCTCGTGGACAAGGTCCTGGAGCGGGTCCACTTCGACCGGGCCGTGGAGCGCGGCGGGATCAAGACCGCGCTGGCCCGCTCGAAGTACGACGCCAGCGACATCGTCGCGAAGCTGGCCTACTACGGCGTGCTGCTGGTGACGCTGCAGCTCGCGTTCGGCATCTGGGGCCCGAACCCCATCTCCGACCTGATCGCCGGTGTGATCGCGTGGCTGCCCCGGGCGTTCGTCGCCATCGTCATCGTGGTGGTCGCCGCGGCCATCGCCCGCGCGGTGAAGGACATCATCTCCAGCGCGCTCGGCGGCCTCTCGTACGGCCGGGTGCTGGCGAACCTCGCCTCGGTGTTCATCCTGGGCCTCGGCGTCATCGCCGCGCTCAACCAGATCGGCGTCGCCACCACCGTCACCACCCCGGTGCTGATCGCGGTGCTCGCCACCGTGGGCGGCATCCTGGTCGTCGGCGTCGGCGGCGGGCTGGTCCGGCCGATGCAGAGCCGCTGGGAGAACTGGCTGACCCGGGCCGAGGAGGAGTCGCGCACCATCGCCACGCACGCCCGCGCGTACCAGGCCGGCCGTCGTGACGTCGAGGCCCGCCTGGCCGCCACCGGCCCGTACGCGGACTCCGAGCTGACCCAGCCGGTGAGCCGCGACGCCGAGGCGGACCGCACGCAGCCGGTCCCGGCCTACCCGGCCACCCCGGCCGCCACGGGTGCGGACCCCACCGAGCCGGTGCCGTCGCAGGCGGGCGCGGAGGCCACGCAGCACATCCCGGCGTACGCCGACTCCGACCGCACCCAGCCGACCACGCCGCGTCAGCCGACCGCCGAGCAGGCCGCGGACAGCGAGGCCACCATGGTCATCCCGCAGGCCGACGTGGAGAAGTTCCGCCGCTGACCCGACAGCGGCGACGAATCGGGGCGGGACCGCACGGTCCCGCCCCGATCTCGTGCCCGCCGGGGGACCACCGAGCGGCTCGCGGCGGATAGGATCCCGGCATGACCTGGCGATGTTGATGCCTTCCTGAGCGACGAGGCCGCGGGCCGCCGCGGACGCCGTGCATTCCGACCGGTGTCCGTCACGTCCCGTGGGAAGGTTCCATGCTCGTCGCTCCTGCCCGCGTACCAGCGACCCGCCGTCTGGCGGCGACGCTCTACGGGTACGCGTTCCTCACCGACCTCGTCCTGCTCTACCCGCTCTACGTGCTGCTGTTCGCCGACACCGGGTTGTCGGTCGGGCAGATCTCCTCGCTGTTCGTGCTCTGGGCGGCCGCCGGCATCGTGCTGGAGGTGCCCTCCGGCGTGTGGGCCGACGCGGTGTCGCGCCGCCTGCTGCTCTGCCTCGCGCCGCTGCTGGCCGCCGCCGGGTTCGCGCTCTGGGTGCTGCTGCCGTCCTATCCGGCGTTCGCCGTCGGCTTCCTGCTCTGGGGCGCCGGTGGCGCGCTGCGTTCCGGGGCGCTCGAGGCGCTGGTCTTCACCGAGCTGGAACGCCTCGGCGCGGCCGACAGGTACGCCCGGCTGATCGGCCGGACCCGCACCGCCGAGGTGCTCGGCGCGGTCGGCTCCGGGGTGCTCGCCGGGCCGGTGTACGCGCTCGGCGGCTACCTCGCGGTCGGTGCGGCGAGCGTGGCGACGTGCCTGCTGGCGGCTGCCGTCGCGGCCCGCTTCCCGGAACACCGCCCCCCACCGTCCGCGCCGGTTCCAGGTGGCGAGCCGGACGGGCCGCGCGCGAGTGCCGCGCCGGGGGAGGGGCCGGGTGACGACGGGCCCGGCTGGCTGGACAGCCTGCGCCTGGGCCTGCGCGAGGTGCGCGCCGACCGCCGCGTCCGCGCCGCCGTACTGCTGGTCGCGGCCGTCACCGCGATCTGGGGCGGGCTCGACGAGTACACCGGCCTGCTGGCCGCCGACACCGGCATGGCCGAGGTGGGCGTACCGCTGCTGCTCCTGCTGGTGTGGGCCGGGATGACTGTGGGCGGGCTGCTCGCGCCGCTGGGCGAGCGGCTGTCCCACCGCGGGTACGCCGGTCTGCTCGTGTTCGCGGCCGCGGCGACCGCCGCCGGGGCGCTGCTGCGGCACCCGGCGGGGTTCGTGTTGCTGGCGGCGGCGTTCGCCGCGTTCCAACTGGCCACCGTGCTCGCCGACGTGCGGCTCCAGGCCCGGATCACCGGGTCGGCCCGGGCCACCGTCACCTCGCTCGCCGGAATGGCCACCGACCTGACCATCGTCGCCTTCTACGCCGGGTACGGGCTGCTCGCCGGTGCGGTGGGCAACCCGGCTGCCTTCGCGGTCGCGGTGCTGCCGTACCTGCTGGTGGCGCTCTGGCTGCTCACCGGTCGAGCATGAATCGGCAGAAAAGGGACCAATGGTCGCGTTCGCGGCCTAGCGTTGGTCCGGGAATTCGGCGACCCCGGGAGACGATCGCGGTGACGTTGGAAGCAGAGCGCACGCTGCGCGACGAGGAGCTGACCGGGCTGGCGGACCTGGCCGCCCAGCTACGGGTGGACGCGATCAGGTGCAGCACGATGGCCGGCTCCGGGCACCCCACGTCCAGCCTGTCCGCCGCCGACCTGCTCGCCGTACTCGTCGCCCGGCACCTGCGCTACGACTGGTCCTACCCGGGCAACCCCGGCAACGACCACCTGATCTTCTCCAAGGGACACGCCTCCCCACTGCTGTACGCGGTGTTCCGCGCCACCGGCGCGATCAGCGAGCAGGAGCTGCTGGAGACGTACCGGCGGTCCGGGTCGCGCCTGCAGGGCCACCCCACACCGGTGCTGCCCTGGGTGGACGTCGCCACCGGCTCGCTCGGGCAGGGCCTGCCGGTCGGCGTCGGGGTGGCGCTCGCCGCCCAGTACCTCGACCGGTCGCCCGCCCACGTCTGGGTGCTGTGCGGCGACAGCGAGACCGCCGAGGGCTCGGTGTGGGAGGCGCTGGACAAGGCCGGCCACTACGGGCTGCGCAACCTCACCACGATCGTCGACGTCAACCGGTTCGGCCAGCGCGGCCCCACCGAACTGGAGTGGGACCTGGACACCTACCGGCGGCGCGTCGAGGCGTTCGGCTGCCGGGCGATCGTCGTCGACGGCCACGACCCGGGCGCGATCGACGAGGCGTACGGGCAGGCACGCGACGCCACCGGGCCGACAGTGGTGCTGGCCCGCACGGTCAAGGGCAAGGGCGTACCCGAGGTGGAGAACGACCCGGCCTGGCACGGCAGGCCGTTCGACCCGGAACTGGCCGACCGGGCCGTACGCGCGCTCGGCGGCCCCCGGCGCATCCGGGTCGCCGGACCGAAACCACCGGCAGCGCCGCGCACCGCCCCGGCCGAGCACGGACAGCCGGAACTGCCCCGGTACTCCCGCGGCGCGAAGGTCGCCACCCGGGACGCGTACGGTGACGCGCTGCGCGCCCTCGGCGCCGCCCGGCCCGACGTGGTCGCGCTCGACGGAGAGGTCAGCGACTCGACCCGGGCGGAGCGCTTCGCCGCCGCGTACCCGGATCGGTTCTTCCAGATGTTCATCGCCGAGCAGCAGCTCGCCGCCGCGGCGGTGGGCCTGGCGGTGCGCGGCTACCGGCCGTTCGCGGCGACGTTCGCCGCGTTCTGGTCCCGGGCCTACGACTTCATCCGGATGGCCGGGGTCTCCCGGGCCGACATCGCGCTCGTCGGGTCGCACGCCGGGGTGGAGATCGGCGCGGACGGCCCGTCCCAGATGGGGCTGGAGGACATCGCGGCGCTGCGTGCGGTGCCCGGCTCCACGGTGCTGTGCCCGGCCGACGCGGTCTCCTGTGCGGCGCTCGTCGCCCAGATGCCCGACCACCCGGGCGTGAGCTACCTGCGGACGACGCGCGGCAAGTACCCGGTGCTCTACGACGACGCCGAGCCGTTCCCGATCGGCGGCAGCCGGATGGTGCGCGCCGGCGGCGACGTGGCGCTGCTCGGCACCGGCGTCACGGTGCACCTCTGCCTCGCCGCGGCCGACGAGCTGACCCGCGAGGGCATCGACGCCCGGGTGATCGACCTGTACTCGATCAAGCCGGTGGACCGGCAGCGCCTGGCCGCGACCGTCGTGGAGACCGGCGGGCGGCTGGTCGTGGTCGAGGACCACTACCCGGAGGGTGGGCTGGGGTCCGCGGTGCTGGAGGCGCTCGCCGACCTGGGCGAACCGGCCCGGGTCAACCACCTGGCGGTACGCGGGCTGCCCGGCTCCGGCACCCCCGCCCAGCAGTTCGACCGGGCCGGCATCGGCGTCGGCGCGATCGTCTCGGCGGCGCGGGCCCTGGCCTGAGACGGTGTCGCCTGGACCGGCGGCGTGGGCCCCGGGCTGCGGCGGGGTCAGCCGGGCCGACGGCGCTCGCGGCCGGGTTTGACGCGGCCGACGACGGGTAGCCACGCTGCCGTTGCGACGGGAGGACGGACCATGGCCGAACCGGAGTTCTACGCGCGGGTGTCCGCCCGCGCCGGCGTGCCGGTCGAGACGGCCCGCGCGCTGACCGAGGCGACACTGCGCACGCTCGCCGAACGGATCAGCGGCGGCGAGGCCGACGACCTGTCCGCGCACGTCGCGCACGAGCTGCGTCCGCTGCTGGCCCGCGCCCGCGTCGAGGATCCGGAGGTCTTCGGGTACGACGAATTCCTGCGCCGGGTCGCCGAGCGCTCCGGCGCGACCCCGTCCGACGCCGAGCGCGGCGCGCGGGCGGTGTTGCAGGCGCTGCACCGGGTGATCGGGCCGGCCCAGTTCGACCGCGCGCTGTCCCAGCTGCCGCGGGAGATCGGCGAACTGGCCCAGCCCGCCCCTCGGAGGTAGAGGCGGGCCGGGCCGGTTCGAACCGACTGCGCGGATCAGCCCGCCGGGTGCAGGAACGACCACTGGTGGCCGTCGGGATCCCGGAAGCCCCGCATGTACAGGTAGCCGAGATCCTGACCCGGACCGAGCGCGCTCCCGCCCGCGTCGACCGCGCGCTCCACCAGCGCGTCCACCTGCTCGCGGCGATCCACGGCGAGGCCCACGATCACCTCCCGGGCGGTCGCGGTGTCGCAGACGTCGACGCCGGCGAACGCGGTGAAGGCGGCCGGGAGGTGCAGGACCAGGTGCGTGGTGGCCCCGAAAGTGAGCTGCGCGCCCGGCGCACCAGGCGGCCGGGGCACCGGGACGAACCCGAGGGCGGCGAAGAACGCCACCGCGGCGTCGAGGTCACGTACCGGGAGGTTGACGAAGGTCGCGCCGGTCATCGGGCCGACTCCCGCTCCAGCAGCGCCTTGAGCGCGCCCAACCGGTCCCGCCAGTACGCCTTGAGCCGTTCCGCCTCGGCGGCGTCGGCCAGCTTCTCGTGCAGCACGGCCACCCGCGACTTCGACGCGCCCACCGCGGTCAGCCCGACCACGATCCGGCTCGGACCGTTCGCCCAGTCCGCCCGGAACGTCTTCGGCGCTGTGGCGGTACGCACCCGCACCTCGACGCCGGGCAGCCACCGCCGGCGGGTCGCCTCGTCGGCGAACGCCTGGAACAGTGTCTGCACCGGCACGGCGACGGTCCGGCTGCCGGCGGCTTCGAACCCGCCGCCCCGCCGCTGGCCCGGTGCGCGCAGGCCGCGTGCCTGCTCGTAGCCGACCGTGACCGTCTGCGCCCACCAGCCCGGCATTCCGTGGGTGTCGACCAGCCAACGGGCGATCTCGGTGTGGGTCCGGTCGACCGCGCCCCACGCGTCGAGCCGGTCGAACCAGCCGGCCCAGTCCTGCCCGGTCCGCTCGCGCAGGAGCGCATCGGAGATGCGGTCCTGCTGGGTTCGCCCACCGGTGGGGGCCGCCGTCGGGGACGGCGCGGGTGCGGCTCTGCCGAGCAACTGCCGGCGGGCGGTGGTGTAGCTCTCGCCGGTCTTGTCCATCCGGGTGCGTACCCGGGACTTGAAGGACCTCTGACGGGTCATCGCGCGCTCCCTGTCACGACCCGGTCGGGGAACCCACGCTTCCGGCGACCGTGCCGTGCGGCTGCCGCGCGGTGGTCAGGTGTCGCGTCCCGAGGGCTCGAGGCTCCCTTTGCCTCCGCGGGCCGGTGGCGTGGGCACCGGGAAGGAGGTGGGGCGCGGGACGGCGCCGAGCCTCAGTGTAGGCCGGATCGTCGTGCCGTGGGAGCCGGCGCGCCGGGCCGCGTCACTCGGGCAGCGCGTCCAGGTAGACCCAGCGGCCGTCCTCGCGGGCGAAGCGGCTGTGCTCGGCCAGCACGCCCGCCCGGCCGTCCTCGCGGTAGTGCGCCCGGAACCGGACCGTACCGGCGCTGTCGAACAGGCCGCCCTGACCGGTCCCCACGATCTCCAGCCGGCTCCAGCGGGTGCCCGCGTCCAGCTCCAGGCGGTCGGGGCGGGTGGTGGAGTGCCAGCTGTGCAGCAGGTACGCGGCGTCGCCGAGCGCGAACGCACTGAACCGGGACCGCATCAGCGCCTCCGCGGTCGCCGCCGTCGCCTCGCCCCGGTGGACCGGGGCACAGCAGTCCGCGTACGGCCGGCCGGTGCCGCACGGGCAGGCCGCCGTCCGTTCGCCCCGTCTCGTCATCGCACGAGTCTCCCAAGCGTCGGGAAGGTGTTAACAGGGGGCCCTTCCTCTACCGGAGGCGTTAACAGGGGGCCCTTCCTTACCCTCATGAGTGTGAGTCCTACTCAGCGTGTCCTCGACCCCGCGCAGGTCCGCCGCTACCTCACCGCCTCGCTCGGGACCGGCGCCGAGGTGGCCGACTGCGGGCCGCTGACCGGGGGCGGCTTCGCCGCCGTCTGGTGGGTACGCCTCACCGACGACCGTGACGTGGTGCTCAAGGTCGGCCCGCCGCCGCACGTACCGCTGCTGCGCTACGAGCGCGACATGATCGGCGCGGAGGCGCACTACCTGCGCCTGGTGGCCGACCGCGCACCGGGGGTGCCGACGCCGGCGCTGCTGCACCACGGCGCCGACCCCGCGCTGGGCGACTGGCTGCTCATGGCGCGGCTACCAGGTCGTACCCTGTGGGAGCTGAGCCGGGCCGGCGCGGACGTCGGGCCGCTGCGCGCCGAGTTCGGCCGCGCGCTCGCCGCGCTGCACGGCGTCACCGGCGAGCGGTACGGCTACGACGGCGACCGGGCCTCCGGCGCGACGTGGCGGGACGCGTACACGGCCATGGTGGACGACATGCTCGCCGACGCCGCGGACTGGGCGGTGCCGCTGCCGGTGCCCGCGACCCGGATCCGGGAGCTGGTGGCGCGGCACGCGTGGGTGCTCGACGCGGTACGCCGTCCGGCGCTGCTGCACTTCGACGGCTGGGCCGGGAACGTGCTCGCCGTGGACGGGCCGGACGGCAAGCCCCGGCTCACCGGCCTGGTCGACGGCGAGCGGTACCTGTGGGGCGATCCGCTGATGGACCTCGTGTCGCCGCTGCTGTTCCGGCGCGCCGAGGACGACCCGGACGACCCCCTGGTACGCGCCTACCGGGCGGCGGCGCCGTTCCCGCTGGACGCCGGGGCGCGGCGGCGGCTCGGGCTGTACCGGCTGTATCTCTACCTGCTGATGACCGTCGAGATGCCCAGCCGGAACATCACCGCCGGCAACGACCCGGGCCGGGTGGAGCTGCTGGCCGAACTCCTCGACGCGGAACTGGCCGACCTGGCGGACTGAGCGTCACCGGGTCGCGGTGGCGAAGACGACGATGTTGTCCGGGTAGCTGCCGGTCCGCGGGTCGAAACGCCCGCCGCACGTGATCAACCGCAGCCGCGCCGCCGCGTCGCCGCCGTAGACCCGCGCGGTGGGGAAGCGCTCCTTCGGGTACGCCCCGACGCCGTCCACAGTGAACGTCGCGGTCCGCCCGTCGGCGCGCAGCACCCGGATCGTGTCGCCGCCGCGCAGCCGCCCGAGGTCGAAGAAGACCGCCGGGCCGTGTTGCGAGTCGACGTGCCCGACCAGCACCGCGTTGCCGGCCTGACCGGGGGCGGGACCGGGGTGGTACCAGCCGGTGACCTCCGGGCGTTCCAGGGGCGGCACCTCCAGCGCGCCGTCCGCGTCGGTGGCGACCGGGACGATCTCGGCGTCGACGCCGATGCGCGGGATGGTGACCCGCACCGGCGTGGCGCGGGGCAGCGCGGGGCCTGCCGTACCCGGGCGTTCGGTCGCCGGTGCGGCGGAGACGCCGGGCTGTGGTGGTGACGCCGACGTGGTGCCGAGCCCGGCCGAGACCAGGCCGGCGCCGGTGGCGGCGGCCACCGTGACGGCGGTGACCACAACAGCGGCGTGCAGGCGCGACCGGCGCTGCGACTCCGACAGCATCCCACCTCCGTCCGACAGGGACGCGGCGCCCGCGCCGGATGCTCCGGCGCGGGCGGACCGCTCGGCGAGCCGGTCAGGCGACGGCGTCCGCCCGGCGCCGGCGGATGACCGCGTACGCGCCTCCGGCGAGCGCACCGGCGGCCAGCACGCCACCGGCGATCAGCACTCCGGTGTCGCCGTCGCGTCCGCCGCCACCGGCCTGCGCGCCGCCGATCGGGGTGACGGTGAACGTGGCGCTGCCGCCGTCGCTGCCGTCGCCGCAGGTGGTGGCGACGGTGTACGTGCCGAGCGTGAACCCGGCGGTGAACAGTTCGGCGCTCAGGCCACCGCCTGCGGCGGCAGTGGTGGACCGGACGTTCTGGTCCCGGTCCGGGCCGGTGACCCGGAAGATCGCGTCACCGGCGTTCGGGTTGCACGTCGTGGTCAGCACGACGGTGCCGCCGACCGGGGTGGTGGCGGGTGAGACTCTGGTGTCCGCCAGCGCGGCGGCCGGGAGCAGCAGTGCGCCGAGGCCCACGCCGAACGCCGCCGATCCGAGAAATGACTGTGCCTTCATCCGCGTCTTCCCTCACTTTTCGTCCGCTGTAGGCGTGGGACGTCGTTCGGGTGGCCAACTCCGTGACGAGCACCGGTGTGGTCAACACTAGGAGGGTTGCGGCGGTCACTGGGGGTAATTGAGAAATCTTCGTTGCCGTCCGGTGTGCTCCCTGCCGCCACGAGACGGCGGACATGCCGGGCCAGGCCGGGCGGCGTGCCGTCCCGGTTCGGCACGTCTGGGTCCGCTGTCCGGTTCGGCGCCTACCGGACCGGTGGCTCCGGCCGGACCAGTCCGGTGTCGTACGCGAGCACCACCGCCTGGATCCGGTCCCGCAGGCCCAGCTTGGTGAGGATCGCCGAGACGTGTGTCTTCACTGTGGCGGTGCTCAGGTGCAGCCGGGCGGCGATCTCCGCATTGGACAGTGCCCGCGCGGTGAGCGTCAGCACCTCCCGCTCGCGGGCGGTCAGCACGGCGAGCGCGTCGGCGGTGGGCGCGGGCGCGGGCAGCCGGTCGGCGTACCGGTCCAGCAGCCGCCGGGTCACGGTGGGCGCGAGCAGTGCCTCGCCGCGGGCCACCACGCGTACCGCCTCGGCGAGGTCGGCCGGGCGGGTGTCCTTGAGCAGGAACGCGCTCGCCCCGGCGCGCAGCGCGCCGTAGACGTGTTCGTCCAGGTCGAACGTGGTGAGCATGACCACCCGGGCCGGGTTGCCGGCGGCCACCAGGTCCCGGGTGGCGGCGATGCCGTCGCGGCGGGGCATCCGCACGTCCATCAGCACCACGTCCGGCCTCGTCCGCGTCGCCACCGTGACCGCCTCGACGCCGTCGGCGGCCTCGCCGACCACGCTCAGGTCGGGCCGCGCGTCGAGGACGGTGCGCAGCCCGGCGCGGATCAGCTCCTGGTCGTCGGCGACCACCACCCGCACGGTCACCGGCCCGCTCCGACCGGAAGCCGGGCGTGGACCCGGAATCCGCCGGCCGGCAGCGGGCCGGCGTCGAGTGTGCCGCCGAGGAGCCGGGCCCGTTCCCGCATGCCGACGATGCCGCGCCCGGTTGGCGTACCGGGCCGGCGGGCGGGCGCCGGGCCGTCGTTGACGACCTCCAGCCGCAGTACGCCGTCGCGGTAGTGGACGTCCACGTCGGCGCGGGTGGCGTGCCCGTGGCGCAGCGCGTTCGTCAGTGACTCCTGCACGATCCGGTACGCCGACAGCTGCACCCCGCCGGGCAGCGCCTCGCCGTCGCCCTCCCGGTGCAGCGTCACCGGCAGACCGACCGCCCGGACCGCGTCGGCGAGCGCGTCGAGCTGCGCCAGACCCGGCTGCGGCCCGCCCTGCTCGGACCCGTCGTCGACGGCGAGCGCGTGCAGCATGGCCCGCAGTTCGGTCAGCGCCGACCGGGCCGCCGTGTCGATCGCGCCGAGCGCGGCGCGGGCCTGTGCCGGGTGCTCGTCGAACACGTCCTCGGCGGCGGCGGCCTGCACCGCGATGACCGCGACGTGGTGCGCCACCACGTCGTGCAGTTCCCGGGAGATGCGTTCCCGCTCGGCCGCCAGCACCTGCCGTTCCCACGCGCAGCGCCGTTGCGCCTGGCCCCGCTGCAGTTCGCCGAGCGTCCAGCTCAGGCCCAGCGCGGTCACCGCCAGCAGCAGGTCCCGCCAGCCGCCGGTGACCAGTTTCCACGGCGTGGGCGCCAGCAGCAGCCCGAGTGCGACGAGCGAGTACCGGGGCGGGCGCAGCCGGGCCGTGTACGCCATCGGCACCGCGACCAGGCCGAGCCAGCCGAGCTGCGGGCAGAGCGCCTCCAAGCCGACGCCTGCCAGCGCGGCGACGCCGAGGGCGTACCCCGGGTGGCGCCGGATCCACAGCAGACAGCTCGCCTGCGCCACGGCGAGGCCGACCGCGACGGCGGTCGCGCTGGGCGTGTCCGGGCCGGCGTCGGAGGCCAGCAGCGCGAGCAGGCAGACGGCGATGCTCACGGTGGCGATGCCGCCGTCGAGCAGCAGCAGGAACCGGGACCGGGACGCGCACCTCATGTCCGGATGCTAGGCCGCCGGTCCACCGCTTCTCATCGGTCGCCGGACGGAGATCCGGGCCGGTGGTCGTTCCGGCGACGGAGCCGGGAACCGCTCCGCGGCCCGATCCGCGCGGCGGCCCGCCGGACCTAGCGTCTCCGGCAGTCGTCCCGATGTGGAGGAGTCACCGATGGAGACCACGATCCCGACCGTCGCCGCCCGCCCGAACCGCCGCCGGGACCGCCTGCTCACGGTGTTCGCGGCGCCCGCCGCCGCGCTGCTGGGCTGGGTGGTCGCGGTACCGGTCGCGGGGGTGGAGCTGATCGCGCGTAGCGGCTCCACGGACCAGCGGGTGACGCCGGTGGCAGTGGTGGTGAGCACGTTGCTCGCCGGGCTGGCCGGCTGGGCGCTGCTGGCCCTGCTGGAGCGGCTCACCGCCCGCGCCCGGACGGCCTGGACCGCTGTCGCGGGCCTGGTGCTGCTGGTGTCCCTGCTCGGGCCGCTGGGCGGGGGAGCGGGGAGTGGGGCGACGCTGACGCTCGTGGCGCTGCATCTGGTCGCGGGCGCGGTGCTGATCACCGGCCTGCGCCGGACCGCCGCCCGCTGACGCGCGGCGATCCGCTGACGGGTCCGGACCGCTGCGACGGGGGCAGGCGGCCCGGACCATCAGAACCAGCCTCCTAGGACGCCCTACGCGATGTGACGCCCGGAATTCCTCCGCCGCCGATGTCGAGAACGCCAGGGCGGCTTCGTCCCCGGAGTGAACGCGGCCAGAATGGGTCGCACCCTCCACGAGGAGACACAGATGAAGTACCTGCTCCTGAAGCACTACCGTGGCGGCCCGACCCCGGTGTCCGACATGCCGATGATCGACAAGTGGACGCCGGAGGAGATCTCCGCGCACGTGCACTACATGCAGGAGTTCGCGGCCCGGCTCCAGGAGAGCGGCGAGTACGTCGACGGCCAGGCACTCGCCCCGGAGGGGACGTTCGTCCGCTACGACGGCGAGGGACGCCCGCCGGTCACCGACGGCCCGTTCGCCGAGACGAAGGATCTCATCGCCGGCTGGATGGTGATCGACGTGGACAGCTACGAGCGCGCCCTCGAACTCGCCGCCGAGCTGTCGGCCGCGCCGGGGCAGGGCGGCAAGCCGATCCACGAGTGGCTGGAGCTGCGCCCGTTCCTGACCGCGCCGCCGACCATCACCGAGTGATCCGTCCGATGGACGAGGTCGCGCTCCGCAGCCTCATCCCGGGCGTGCTCGGTGTCCTCGTCCGCCGCGGAGCCGACTTCGCGGCGGCCGAGGACGCCGTGCAGGACGCGCTGATCGAGGCGCTGCGCGTCTGGCCGGACGACATGCCCCGCGATCCGCGCGGCTGGCTGGTCACCGTGGCGTGGCGGCGGTTCCTGGACGTGGTCCGCGCCGACGCCGCCCGGCGCCGACGTGAGGACCTCGTGGACGAGGAGCCGCCGCCCGGGCCGGTGCCGGCGGTCGACGACACGCTGCGGCTCTACTTCCTCTGCGCCCATCCGTCGCTGAGCCCGTCGTCGGCCGTCGCGTTGACGCTGCGCGCCGTCGGCGGGCTCACCACCCGGCAGATCGCGGCGGCGTACCTGGTGCCGGAGGCCACCATGGCGCAGCGGATCAGCCGGGCCAAGCGCACCGTGTCCGGCGTCCGCTTCGATCGGGCCGGCGACGTCGGCACCGTGCTGCGGGTGCTGTACCTGGTGTTCAACGAGGGCTACTCCGGCGACGTGGACCTGGCGGCCGAGGCGATCCGGCTCACCCGGCAGCTCGCCGCCGCGATCGACCACCCCGAGGTGGCCGGGCTGCTCGCGCTCATGCTGCTGCACCACGCCCGCCGGGCCGGGCGGACCGCGCCGGACGGCAGCCTGGTGCCGCTGGCCGAGCAGGACCGTAGCCGGTGGGACACCACGCTGATCGCCGAGGGCGTGGGCATCCTCCAGACCGCCCTGTCCCGGGACCGGCTGGGTGAGTTCCAGGCCCAGGCCGCGATCGCGGCGCTGCACGCCGACGCGCCCGCCGCGGCGGAGACCGACTGGGTGCAGATCGTCGAGTGGTACGACGAACTGGTGCGCCTGACCGGCAGCCCGATCGCCCGGCTCAACCGGGCGGTGGCGGTCGGCGAGGCGGACGGCGCGCGGGCCGGGCTGGCGGCGCTCGCGGCGCTCGACGACACGCTGCCCCGGTACACGGCGGTGGCCGCGTACCTGCACGAACGCGACGGCGACCCGGACACGGCGGCGCGGCTGTACGCCGAGGCTGCCCGCCGGGCGTCCAGCCTGGCCGAACGTGACCACCTGCACCGGCAGGCGGCCCGCCTCAACAGCCGCCGCCCCGGATAAACCGGTCGGCGGCGCGCGTCGCCGCTGGTAGGTTGCCTCGCCGTGACGGGGGAACGGCTCGGCGGGCGCTTCGCCCGACTGTGGACGGCGAGCACGCTGTCCGCGCTGGGAAGCGGGACGGCGACGGTGGCCGCGCCGCTGTACGTGGCGTCGATCACCGACGATCCGCTGGTGGTGTCGGCCGGGGCGGCGGTGTCGTGGCTGCCGTGGCTGCTGTTCGCGCTACCCGGCGGCGTGCTCGCGGACCGGGTGGACCGGCGGCGGCTGATGGTGCTCATCGACTGGGTACGCGTCGCCGCGCTCGCCGTGCTCGCGGTGGCGATGCTCACCGACCGGGCCGGGATCGCGCTGCTCTACGCGGTGCTGTTCGTGGTGAACACCGGCGAGGTGGTGTTCCGGACCGCCGCGCAGGCGGTGCTGCCGGCGGTGGTGCCGCGCTCCCTGCTGGAACGCGCCAACGGCTGGCTGGGCGGCGGCACCCAGGTGATGCAGAACATGATCGCCGGCCCGCTCGGCGGGTTCCTGTTCGTGCTGGCGGCGTCGCTGCCGTTCGCCCTCAACGCCGGCACGTACGCGCTCAGCGCCGTGCTGGTCGGGCTGCTCGCCGGGACGTACCGTGCCGGGCCGGCGCCGGAGGAGCGGCGCTCGGTGCGGGCGGAGGTCGCCGAGGGGTTCCGCTGGCTGTGGGGGCAGCGGCTGCTGCGCACCATGACCGTGCTGATCGGCCTGCTCAACGTCACGCTCACCGCCGCCGTGGCGGTGCTGGTGCTGCTCGCCACCGAGCGGCTGGGGCTGGGCTCGGTCGGCTACGGCGCGTTGTTCACCTGCATGGCGGTCGGCGGCGTGCTCGGCTCGCTGGTGGGGGACCGGCTGATCGCCGCGATCACGCCCACCTGGACGGTGCGGACCGGGCTTCTGATCGAGGCGGGACTGCACCTGGCGCTCGCCGCGTCCCGCAGCGCGGCCGTGGTCGGGTTCGCGCTGTTCGCGTTCGGGGCGCACAGCGCGTTGTGGAACATCGTGGCGAACTCGCTGCGGCAGCGGCTCACCCCGCCGGCGTTGATGGGCCGGGTCGGCAGCACCACGTTGTTCGTCGCGGCGGGCGGGAACTGTGTCGGCGCGCTGCTCGGCGGCGTGGTGGCGGCCCGGTTCGGCATCACCGCGCCGTACTGGGTGGGTTTCGTGGTGGCGGTCGCGGTGATCGCCGCGACGTGGCGGGTCTTCGACCGGGCGACGGTGGCCGCCGCCTACGCCGAGCCGGCCCCGCAGAAGCCCGCGCCGGTGGCCTGAGCGGGTCGGCCGGTGGCCGCCTCCGCCGATGTGGCAGCGTGGCCGGATGCACGCTTCCTTCCCGGTCGACGTCGACCTCGCGCTGGTCGGCGGCGGCGGCGCCGCGTCCCTGGTCCTGGCCGCGCTGGACCGCCACGACGTGACCGGGCTGCGGGTCGCGGTGGTCGACCCGGTGCACAAGCGCGGCCAGGACCGCACCTGGGCGTTCTGGGGCCTGCCCGGCGACGACCTCGACCCGCTGCTGAGCGCGAGCTGGTCGCAGGTCGACGTGGTCACGCCGGCCGGCCGCCGCGTCCTCACGCTCGACCCCCTGCGGTACGCCATGCTCCGCTCCGCCCCGGTCTACGACCGGGCTGCCGCGGCCGAGCGGCGGCTGGACGCGGTCCGGATCAGCGCCCCGGCGGGGGAGCTGCACGACGACGGTGAGCGGGTCACGGTCCGCGACCCGGACGGGCGGGATCTGGTGCGGGCCGGGTGGGTGCTGGACTCGCGGCCCCGGCGGCCGAGGCGGCCGGGGCGGACCAGTTGGTTGCAGCACTTCCGGGGCTGGTGGCTGGCCGCCGACCGGCCGACGTTCGATCCGCAGCGGGCGGTGCTGATGGACTTCCGCACGCCGCAGCCGCAGCGCGGCGTCTCCTTCGGGTACGTGCTGCCCGTCGACGACCGGTTCGCGCTGGTCGAGTACACCGAGTTCGGCCCGGCCCTGCTCGACGACGCGGGCTACGACGCGGCGCTGCGCGGGTACGCCGACCTGCTCGGCCTGGACCTGACCGCGCTGCGGGTGCGGGAGGTCGAGGACGGCGTGATCCCGATGACCGACGGCCCGTTCGAGTCCCGCCCGAGCCCTCGGGTGGTGCGGCTGGGCACCGCGGGTGGGGCGACCCGTCCGTCCACCGGCTTCACGTTCTCCGCGATGCTGCGCCAGGCCGGCCAGGTGGCGCTGGCGCTCGCCGCCGGCCGCCCGCCGGTGCCGGCGCCCGCGTACCCGGGCCGGCACCTGTGGATGGACGCGGTGGCGCTGCGCGCGCTGGACCGGGGGCACGTCGGCGGCGTGGAGTTCTTCGAGCGGCTGTTCGACCGCAACCCGCCGGAGCGGGTGCTGCGGTTCCTCGACGGCGTGACCAGCCCGGCCGAGGATCTGGCGGTGATGCGGTCCAGCCCGCTGCTGCCGATGACCGGCGCGGTGCTCGGCGACGCGGCCGGCCGGCTGCGCGCCCGCCTGCGCCGCTAGCCTCGGTGGCCGGTCGCCTCGGTGACGCGGTCGCGCACCAGCGTCCGTAGTTGCTCCATCGGGTCGCCGTCGCCCGCGCCGAGCCGGTTGCGCACCGCCGCCACGGTCAACCCCAGTTCCGGGTACGCGTACGCGAGGCTCCCGCCGCTACCGGCGGTGCCGAACGATCCGTCGTCCTCGACCGCGTACCCGAGCCCGAACGTGCTCTCCTGCCCGAACACCCACTCCTGGGCGCGGACCGCCGGGGCGGACACCTCCCGCATCCGCTCGGCGGAGATCAGCCGGACCCCGTCGACCGGGCCGAGCAGCGCCGCGTACATCCGGGCCACCGCGCGGGCGCTCATCGTGCCGACCGACGGCACGTCGGCGCGCAGCACGTCGGGGCGGGAGCCGATGACGGTGTCCGGCCGTACGGCGGGCGGAGCGACCGCGTCGAAGTGCGGCAGGTTGGCCCCGGCCCAGCTCATGAGCGCGGACAGGCCGGCGTCCTCCAGCCGCGCCAGCCGGGGCAGGTCCGCCTGCGGTACGCCGAGGAACAGTTCCCGGTCCACGCCGAGCGGCCCGGCCACCTCCTCGGCGAGCACCCGCGACACCGGGGCGCCGGTGACCCGCCGCACCACCTCGCCGAGCAGCCAGCCCCACGTCCAGGCGTGGTACGCCAGCCGCTCGCCGGGTGCCCACAGCGGCCGCGCGCCGGCCAGCAGCTCACACATGCGCGTCCAGTCGGTGAAGTCCTCGGGTGTGACGTCGGCGGGCAGCGCGGGCAGGCCGGCGGTGTGGGTGAGCACGTGCCGCAGTGTGATGCCGTCCTTGCCGTGCCGGGCGAACTCCGGCCACACGGCGGCGAGCGGCAGGTCGTAGTCGAGCCGTCCCCGCTCGGCCAGCACGTGCACCACTGTGGCGGTGAGGCCCTTGCCGGTGGAGACCGCGTGCACGGGCGTGCCCGCGGTCATCGGCCGGCCGGTGGTGGTGTCGGCGAGCCCGGCCTGCTCGGTGACGATCGCGACCCCGTCCAGGTACGCGGCCACCTGCACTCCGGCCTCCCGGCCGGAGGAGACCAGCTCGTCGATAGTCGCCCGTACCTCGGCCCGCAGGCCGTCCCACCGCGTGTCCACGATCCCGCAGCGTGCCAGACCGCCGTATCGGCGTCGTCTGCTTTTCGTGGGGACGGCGGCGGCCGGCGGTGCTCTACCGGGCGGCCGCCGTCGGCGTACTGCCGGTGGTGCCCTGGGTGGGCAGCGGGTTCGTGCCGCCGGCGAGCAGCCGGGCGCGCAGCGCGTCGATCGTCTCCTCGCCGACACCGAGCCGGCCGGTCACGTAGCCGTGCACCGAACCGTGTGCGGCCCGCAGCTCGGCCAGCACCAGCCGGATGATCTCGGCCGGGGCCCGCCCGTACGCGGGCCAGCCCGGCGTCGCGCCGCCGTTGCGGTCCCGCCACTCGGCCACCAGACGGTCGGTGGCGTGCTCGGTGAGCGCGAAGTCCGCCGCGATCTGGTCGTCGTCCACGCCGAGCAGGGACAGCACCAGCGCGGCGAGCAGCCCGGTGCGGTCCTTCCCGGACGCGCAGTGGAACACCAGAGGGTGCTCGCCGTCCGCGATCACCTCGATCGCCCGGCGCAGCTCGGCCACGCCGTCCTCGGCCACCTCGGCGTACCGGTCGGCCAGGTAGCGCCACGGGTCCACGCCGGGATCGATGTCGGCCTGCACGTACGGCCGGTGCTCGATGCTCAGGTTGTGCCAGGTGACGCCGAGGCTCTCCGGGGCCCGGCCGCGATCGGCGATCTCCCACGGGTACCGCAGGTCGATCACGGTGCGGACGCCGAGCGCCGCGAACCGTTCCAGATCCGCACCGGCGAGCTTGGCCAGTGAGTCGGAGCGGTAGAGGCGGCCCGGGGCGACGGTGCGGCCGTCGCCGGTCCGCCAGCCGCCGAGGTCACGGAAGTTGCAGAGCGTGGCGAAGTCCGGGGGAGTTGTCACACCGGCACGCTAGCCGGGCGCGGCGGGTCGGGTGGTCCCGCGTGCTCGCGTACCCGGTAGGTTGCCGGGCATGGCGGAGGCGGAGACCGGCCGGGTCGTGGAGATCTGGACCGACGGCGCGTGCAGCGGCAATCCCGGGCCCGGCGGGTGGGGTGCGGTGCTGCGCTGGGGCGGGCACGAGCGGGAGCTGTGCGGCGGCGAGGCCACCCCGACCACGAACAACCGGATGGAGCTGACCGCCGCGATCCGGGCGCTGGAGAGCCTGACCCGCCCGGTCACGGTACGGCTGCACACCGACAGCACGTACGTACGCAACGGCATCACCGGCTGGCTGAACGCGTGGAAGCGCAACGGCTGGCTGACCGCCGCGAAGCAGCCGGTGAAGAACGCCGACCTGTGGCAGGCGCTGGAGGCGGCCTGCTCCCGGCACGACGTGACGTGGCTGTGGGTGAAGGGCCACAACGGGCACCCGGAGAACGAGCGCGCGGACGCGCTGGCGAACCGGGGCATGACCGAGGCGCGGGGCGCCGGCCCGGCCGCCACCCCGCGCGCGCGTCAGCGCAGCGGCCGGCCCTCTTCGATCTCCTCCGGCTCCTCGGACGGGTCGCCGGTGCCGGAGACCGCCTCGACGTCGTAACCGGCGCGGCTGACCTCCCGTGCCGAGCGCCGGTCCTCGGCGGGCAGGTCGGCGAAGTCGTCACCGGTGTCGTCGGTGGTGTGCAGGGATTCGCCCGGCGGGCGCAGGGACGCCTCGTACGCGGTCGCGCCGTCGGGTTCGTCGCCGGCCGCGCGGCCGAAGGATTCTTCACTGGTCATGTCGCACTCCTGCCCGCAGCGGGTGACGGCAAACGTTCGGGTGGCCTGCTGTCCGGCCGGTGCTCGCACCCGCTCAGCCGGTGGCGTCCCGCCCGCGGGCCGCGTCCGGGTGGGTCGGCATCGAGGAACCGCCCGAGCTGCTGCCGGAGGCGCCGCCCGCCATGCCGGATCCGTCGTCCTCGGTCACCTCGTCCGGTTTCGGCGCACCGGGAGCGGGCGCCGGCACGTCGGTGTCCGCGGCCGTCTGCACCAGCGGCACCTGCCCGGCCTCGTCCTCGGCGTGCGCCGGGTCGACCGGCTCCGCACCGTCGCGTGCCCGATATCCCACCGGGGCCCCTCCCGTCGGCAACACTCGTCCGCACCGCCTTCCCCACCTCACCCCCACCAAACCGCCCCCGGACCCATCACGCGGTGATCGAGGAGTTGGTGTCCTGATCCGGCCCCGAACCGGACACGAACTCCTTGATCACCGACGAGGTCGGGGGCGGGGGTGGCGCCTGCGGGGCTGGGGGTTTGCCGGGGTCAGGGTCAGGGACCAGTGGGACGGGCGGCGTAGGCCCGGCGGCAGGACCGTGCGGTGGTCGCCGCGGGCGGCGTCGAGCTGTGACTGGTGCGTGAACAGGCACTCGCCGAGGTCCGCGCCGCGCAGGTCGGCCCCGCGCAGGTCCGCGCCGGTCAGGTCGGCGGCGCCGAGGCGTACGCCCCGCAGGTCGGCGCCGATCAGGCAGGCGCCGCGCAGGTTCGCCCCGGTCAGCGGGGTACGGCGCAGATCCACCCCGATCAGCGTCGCGCCCCGGCGGTCCGGGCCGGCCCGCCCGGCGCGGGCCTGGTCGGCGGCGCGGGACAGCAGCCGGTTGGCCCGGTCCCGGTGCGCGTCGACGTCGAGGGCGAGCAGCTCGTCGGGGGTGCCGTCGGTCAGCCGGCCGGTCTCGTCGAGCGCGGCGGTCAGCTCGTCGCGCAGCGGGCCGGGCGGGGTCAGGCGTACCGCCTCGGTCAGGTACCACAGCAGCTCGTGCAGCGGCCGCAGCACGGCGAAGCTGTCGAACATGCGTTGTGCGGTGGCGGGGTCGGCCCGCCAGTCGCGGCCGGCGAACGTGTGCCGGGTGAGGTGCTGACCGGCGCCGAAGCAGTCGAAGACGGTGCAGCCGGGGAAGCCGCGTTGCCGCAGCTCGGTGTGGATGCCGCAGCGGAAGTCGGCGCCCAGGTTCGGGCAGGCCCGCCCGGCGGGCTTGTCGATGGCGAAGTCGGCCGACGCGGTGAACGCGGGAGCGACGCAGCACACCCCGGCGCAGCGCGAGCAGTCCGCCCGCAACTCCCGCCCGCCGACCACCCGTCCTCCTCCCGACACGGCACCCATTCTCCCCACCCCACTCGCCCACCTCCCGACCCACCCCGTCGATCATGAGGTTGACGGTGGCGAACCGGACCGGAACCGCCGCCAACCTCATGATCAACGCGACAAGGTGGGGCGGGGTCAGAAGGTGAAGAGGGAGGCGGTGGTGCGCTGCATCAGGCAGGCGTTGGTGAACGTCCGGGTGTAGGAGACCGGGCGGGTCTGCCAGACGCCCACGGCACGCGCGGTCACCGGGTCGTACTGGGAGGTGCACGGCGCGCCGTCCACGTCGAGCGCGTCCAGGTCGCCGTCGACGCGGGCGACGAGCCGGCAGGCGGTGATCGGGTCGGGGTGCAGGCCGCCGGTGGGCCCGCAGGTCAGCACCGTGGCGCGCAGGCCGGCGCCGTCGTCGACGGTGAGCAGCAGCACCGAGGGGGTCTCCGGGCCGGGGCGCGGCGCGGCCTGCGCGGGCGAGGCCGGCGCGGCGAGGCCGCCGAGCGCGGCGGCCAGGGCCGCAGCGGCGGTACGTCGGGCGAAGGGCATGGGTGGTCCTTCCGTCGGGGCCCCGGGTGCGGGCCGGTGGACGGCCCGGCATGTCGTGCGAACCGGACCGCCGAGAACCCTAGGTGGACGGTGTGAACGCGAAGAGTCACGAAGTGTTACACCAGTCGACCTCGCCGTCCGGTCGGTGTGACATCGGTGCACGGGAATGCCCGAACGGCTGACAACCGCCCGAAGGCCTTGCGGCAACGCATTCCGAATTCGCGGCACGCCTGTCTGAAAGGCTGACAACCGAATCGCGCCGTTATTGCGCCGATGCATTCCGTACGCCGGATCGTTGTCAATGCGCGACAACCGGAACGGCCGTTACCGGAACGATTCTTTTGGGCGCCTCATAGCGCATTACCGTCGGGTGGCAGGGCGTTTTCGTCCCCGTCGGGAGGACTGCTCATGAGCGAACTGTCGTACCCACCCGCCGCTCCCGGCCCCGATGTCGAGGCCGTTCCCGGCCCTGTCGGCCAGCCCGGCGAATTCGTCGGCCGGTCACCCGGACGGCTCGCCTGGATGCGGCTCAAACGCGACCGTACGGCCCGCGCCAGCGCCGTCACGCTCGCCGTCGCCGCCCTAGTCGCGCTCGGCGCGCCACTGCTGGAACGGCTCACCGGAATCGACCCGACCGACAAGTTCGCCGACCGGCTCAACGATTTCGGAATGCCGATCGGGTACGCCGGTGGAATCAGCGCCGACCATTGGCTCGGGCTCGAACCGGGCAGCGGGCGGGACATCCTGATGCAACTGGTCTACGGCCTGCGGACGTCCCTGTTCATCGCGTTCGCCTCGGCGCTGCTGGCATCCGGCATCGGTGTCGCCGTGGGTGTGCTGGCCGGGTGGGCCAGAGGCTGGCTGGACAGCGTCGTCAACTGGCTGATCGACCTCACGCTGGCGTTCCCGTTCCTCATCTTCGCCCTCGCGGTCATCCCGATCCTCCAGGACCGCTTCTACTCCGACCGGGAGGCGCCGTCGCCGGCCTTCCGGGTGGCCCTGATCGTCGCCACCTTCGGCCTGTTCAGCTGGACGTACACCGCGCGGCTGGTCCGCGGGCAGGTGATCTCGCTGCGCGAGCGGGAGTTCGTCGAGGCGGCCCGGGCCGCCGGCGCCGGCACCGCACACATCCTGCTGCGGCAGCTGCTGCCGAACATCTGGGCGTCGATCCTGGTCACCGTCTCGCTGATGGTGCCGCAGTTCATCGCCATCGAGGCGGCGCTGGCGTTCGTCAACATCGGTGTCACCGAACCCACGCCCGATCTGGGCCGCATGATCTTCAACAGCATCGGCTACGTCGCGAGCGACCCCTGGTACACCCTGTTCCCCGGGTTGACGGTCTTCCTGCTGGTCCTGGCGTTCAACCTGCTCGGCGACGCGCTGCGCGACTCGCTGGACCCCCGCTCCACCCGGTAGTCCCCACGGCCATCAGTGCCCGGCCGGCGGGGGCCGCCGGGCAGGAAGGAGCACACCGTGCGCGCACGAATCCGGACACTGACAGGTGTCCTCGCCGCGGCGGCGCTGGCCGCCGCCGGCTGCAGCCCCACCACCGACGACGGCGGGGGCGGCGACGACCAGAAGACCAAGACCCAGAGCGGCTCGATCTCGTACGAGGCCGCCGACAACCAGGGCCCGGCGAAGGACGTCGCCGGGGCGACCCGCGGCGGCACCCTCACCGTGATGCAGCCGGCCGACTTCGAGCACCTCGACCCGGCCCGCAACTACGTCAACGTGCAGCAGGTCGCCGGTGGGCTGCTCTACCGCGCGCTCAACGGCTACAAGGAGGACGGCACCGGCAAGCTGCTGCTCGTCGGCGACCTGGCCACCAACCCCGGCAAGGACGTCAACGGCGACTGCAAGGTCTGGGAGTTCACCCTCCGCGACGGCGTGAAGTACGAGGACGGCACACCCGTGTCCAGCAAGGACGTCGCCCACGGCATCGCCCGGTCGTTCGCGGCGAACCTCAACGAGGGCCCGCACTACATCCAGCAGTGGCTCTACCCGGGCGGGGCGTACAACGCCACCTACAAGGGACCGTACGACGGTGGCAAGCCGGTGCCCGACGGCGTCGCCACCCCCGACGACCGGACCATCCGGTTCACCTTCCCGCAGCCGCACTGCGACCTGCCGTACGCGGCGGCGCTGCCCACCAGCGCGCCGGTGCCCGCAGCGAAGGACACCCGCGCCAACTACGATCTGCGGCCGTTCTCGTCCGGGCCGTACCGGGTGAAGACCTACCAGCGCGACGTGTCGCTGGAGCTGGAACGCAACCCGAACTGGGATCCGGCGACCGACCCGATCCGCAACGCGTACCCGGACGCGATCCGGATGACGTTCGGCCTGGAGCAGGCCCAGATCGCCGAGCGCCTGGTCGCCGACGGGCCGGCCGACCAGGCGGCGCTGAGCTGGTCGGACGTGCCGCCGTCGGTGCTGCCCCGCACCACCGGATCGGGCGTCGCCGACCGGGTGGTACGCGGTCCGACGCAGTACAACTGGGTGCTGAGCATCAACACCCAGCGGGTCACCGACCTGAGCGTCCGGCGGGCGCTGAACTACGCGGTCGACAAGGACGCCCTGCTCAAGGTGCTCGGCGGGCAGGCCGCCGGGACGCCGGCCACCACGCTCATGTCACCCACCACCGCCGGGTTCGTCCCGTACGACCTGTTCGGCGCCCCGGTCACCGGCGACAAGGCCAAGACCGCCGAGCTGCTCGCCGGCAAGCGGCCGAAGCTGGTGCTCGCCCACTCCAACCTGGAGCTGCGCACCCAGCAGGCCGAGGCGCTGCGCAAGAACCTCACCGACATGGGCTTCGACATCGTGATGAAGCCGATCGACAACAGCAGCTACTACGACGAGGTCGGCCGCAAGGACAACCCGTACGACCTGTACCTCACCGGCTGGGGCTCGGACTGGCCCACCGGCTCGACAGTCATCCCGCCGGTCTACGACGGACGGGAGATCGTGGCCGAGGGCAACCAGAACCTGTCGTACCTCAATGAACCGTCTGTGAGCGCGGAGATCGACCGGGTCCGCGACCTGCCGGCCGCCGAGCAGGACGCCGGCTGGATGGCGCTCGACCGCATGATCATGGACAAGTACGCCCCGGTGGTGCCCTGCTACTACGACGCCACCTACGAGCTGCACGGCTCGAAGGTCGGCAACGCCTTCCTCAGCGACGCGTTCGGGATCATCTCGCTCAACGGCATCTACGTGAAGAAGTGACAGCCGCGCGGGGACGGCTGCCACGGCCGTCCCCGCGCCCACCCCGGGGGAGGTGCTCCCGTGCTCCGTTTCGTCGTACGGCGGCTGCTCGTCGCCGCCCTGACCCTGGTCGTCATCAGCCTTGTCACGTTCGGTCTCTTCTTCGCGGTGCCGAGCAGCCCGGCGAAGGTTATGTGCGGCAAGAACTGCACGGCCGAGGACATCGCCCAGGTCGAGCGCCGCCTCGGCATCGACCAGCCGCTGCCCCGGCAGTACGCCGACTTCGTCAGCGGCGTCTTCGCCGGCCGGACCTACGGCGAGGGCGACTTCCGGCAGGACTGCCCGGCGCCCTGCCTGGGCTACTCGTTCCGCAACAACCAGCCGGTCACCGAGATCGTCGCCCAGCGCGCCCCGGTGACGTTCAGCATCGTCCTCGGCGGCGCCGTGCTCTGGCTCGGCCTCGGCGTCTCGCTGGGCATGGTGTCGGCACTACGCCGGGGTACGGCGTTCGACCGCGCCGCCATCGGCGTCACCCTGGCCGGGGCGTCGATGCAGGTCTACTTCTTCGGGCTGATCCTGCTCTACCTGCTCGTCTACTCCACCGGCCTGCTGCCGTTCCCCAGCTACACCCCGCTGACCGAGAGCCCGCTGCGCTGGGCGGCCGGGCTGCTGCTGCCCTGGATGACGCTCGGTTTCCTCAACTCGGCGCTGTACGCCCGGCTGTCCCGGGCCCAGATGCTGGAGACGCTGTCGGAGGACTTCGTCCGTACCGCCCGGGCGAAAGGGCTGCCCGCCCGGACGGTGCACACCCGGCACGCGCTGCGGGCGGCGATCACCCCGATCGTCACGATCGCCGGGCTGGACATCGGCACCAGCCTCGGCGGCACGTTCATCACCGAGACCATCTTCGGCCTCCAGGGTCTCGGGAAGGCGACTGTGGAGGCGGTGCAGTTCCTCAACCTGCCGGTGGTGATGGCGACGGTGCTGCTGGCGGCGGTGTTCATCGTGGTCGCCAACATCGTCGTCGACGTGCTGTACGCGGTGATCGACCCACGGGTCCGGCTGGGCTGAGGAGAAGGAGACGGACATGGTGGAGCTTCCGGCGCCGCGTCGCGGCGAGGGCCCGTACCTGCGGGTCAGGGATCTGCGGGTGCGGTTCGACACCGAGGACGGCGTGGTGCGGGCGGTGGACGGGGTGTCGTTCGCGGTGGAGCGGGGTCGCACGCTGGGGATCGTGGGGGAGTCCGGTTCGGGTAAGAGTGTGACGTCGCTGGCGATCCTGGGTCTGCACAACGCGAAGCGGACGACCATCTCGGGGGAGATCTCGGTCGGCGGTCGTCAGTTGGTCGGCCTGCGTGAGGAGGAGGTGCGCCGGCTGCGGGGCCGGGACATGGCGATGGTCTTCCAGGATCCGTTGTCGGCGTTGCATCCCTACTACTCGGTGGGCAGGCAGATCGTTGAGGCGTATCGGGTGCATCATCCGGGGGCCGGGAAGCGGGAGGCGCGGACGCGGGCGGTGGACATGTTGGGCCGGGTGGGGATTCCGCAGCCGGCCAAGCGGTTCGAGCAGTATCCGCATGAGTTCTCGGGTGGGATGCGGCAGCGGGCGATGATCGCGATGGCGTTGGTGAACGATCCGGATCTGTTGATCGCGGATGAGCCGACGACGGCGCTGGATGTGACGGTGCAGGCGCAGATTTTGGATCTGCTCAGTGATTTGCAGGAGGAGTTCCGGTCGGCGATCGTGTTGATCACCCACGATCTGGGTGTGGTGTCGCAGGTGGCTGATGACGTGTTGGTGATGTATGCGGGCCGGGCGGTGGAGCACGGGAGTGTGCAGCGGGTGTTGCGGGCGCCGCAGCATCCGTACACGTGGGGGTTGTTGTCGAGTGTGCCGTCGTTGCACGGTGACGCGGACGCGGATCTGGTGCCGATTCCGGGTAACCCGCCCAGTCTGATCAACCTGCCGTCGGGGTGTGCGTTTCATCCGCGGTGCCGGTGGGCCGGGGTGAACGGCGACCGGTCCCGCACCGAGGTGCCTGAGCTGGTTGCGGCAGGGGCGGCGGGTCACCTGGCGGCGTGTCACCTGCCGGTCGCGGCGCGGGAGCGGATCTACCGCGACG
>NZ_JANCLW010000001.1:3406621-3587634 GCF_033433935.1 Micromonospora sp. BRA006-A | reverse complement strand
GTAAGAGCATCCTCGGTATCGCCGGTCTGACCGTCGCCGGTGGCCTCGCCGCCGGCCCCCTCAACCACGACACCAGCACCCCCACTGCCCGAGACGCCGCGGTCACCACGACGCAGGCCGCCGGCAAGCTGGACAGCGCCGCGCTCATCCCGCACGGCGTCCAGGGCACCCAGTCCCACATCGACCTCGACGACGAGCAGACCGCCAACGTCAAGGCGATCATCGCCGCCACGAAGAAGGCCGGCATGGACGAACGCGCCGCCGTCGTCTCCATCGCCACCGCCCTGCAGGAGTCGAAGCTGGAGAACCTCGGCCACCTCGGCGACCGCAACGACCACGACTCGCAGGGCCTGTTCCAGCAGCGCCCCTCCTCCGGTTGGGGCACCGTCGAGCAGATCACCGACCCCGAATACTCCACCACCGCCTTCCTCAAGGGCCTCAAGCAGGTCGACGGCTGGCGCGACATGCCCCTGACCAAGGCCGCCCAGACCGTCCAGGTCTCCGCCTACCCCGACCACTACGCCCAGTGGGAGCAGCAGGCCGCCGACCTCGTCGCCCAGCACTGGAACAACTGACCCGGCGGTGACCGGGGTCACGACGAACGAGCGGAAGAACCGTGACCCCGGTACCGTTGTGCAGAGCGTCGGTGTGTCCAGTGTCCCCGGGCCTCACCTAAATCGCCTTCGCGGAATACCGTTCGGCTGGAGCCGCGTCGCGCCACTCGCCGAGAGGCGACATGCACACCGACGCCCAGAGCCGCCCCGGCCATCCGGCCGGGGCGGCTCTGTCTGTGGGCTCGAGTCGCACGCCCCGGACCGCTGGCCTAGGGTTACAGGCAGAGGTGAGCCGTTCTCGACGGAGAGGGGGTGCGCGGATGGGTTTCAAGACGTTCATCCAGGGATGGCCGGTCTACCGGCAACTCACCGGCACCGACCCGCTCGGCCGCGGCGCCGCCGCCCAGTCGGCCCGCTCCGCGGAGCTCACCCCCCGCACCGAGACCGCCGACGGCATGGCCCGCTCGGTCTGCCCGTACTGCGCGGTCGGCTGCGGGCAGCGCGTCTTCCACTCCGACGGCAGGGTCACCCAGATCGAGGGCGACCCGGACAGCCCGATCTCGCGCGGCCGGCTCTGCCCGAAGGGCTCGGCCAGCAAGAGCCTGGTGACCAGCCCGCTGCGCCAGACCACTGTGCGCTACCGCCGGCCGTACGCGACCGAGTGGGAAGACCTGGACCTCGACGTCGCGCTCGACATGATCGCCGACCGGATCCTCGCCGCCCGCGCGGAGACCTGGGAGGACGTCGACGACGAGGGCCGCCCGCTGAACCGGACGCTGGGCATCTCCAGTCTCGGCGGCGCGACGCTGGACAACGAGGAGAACTACCTCATCAAGAAGCTGTTCACGGCGATGGGGGCACTCCAGATCGAGAACCAGGCCCGTATTTGACACTCCGCCACCGTCCCCGGTCTGGGGACCAGCTTCGGTCGCGGCGGCGCCACGGACTTCCAGCAGGACCTCGCCAACGCTGACGTCATCGTCATCCAGGGCTCGAACATGGCCGAGGCCCACCCGGTGGGCTTCCAGTGGGTGATGGAGGCGAAGAAGCGCGGCGCGAAGGTCTTCCACGTCGACCCGCGGTTCACGCGTACCAGCGCGCTCGCCGACACGTACCTGCCGATCCGCGCGGGTACGGACATCGCGCTGCTCGGCGGCGTGGTGCGTTACATCCTGGAGAACGAGCTGGACTTCCGGGAGTACGTGCTGGCGTACACGAACGCGGCCAACATCGTCAGCGAGCGGTTCGCCGACACCGAGGACCTGGACGGCCTGTTCTCCGGCTACAACCCGGACACCGGCTCGTACGACCACGCGAGCTGGCAGTACGAAGGGCAGGAGGACAACGCCAAGGTCCGGGGCACCGGCAAGGAACGTGATTCGGCATCCGGGCTGGAGCACGAGTCGCACGGCGAGCCGGTGCCGGCGAAGGCCCCGCGGGACGAGACGTTGCAGCACCCGCGCTGCGTCTACCAGATCCTGAAGCGGCACTTCTCCCGCTACACCCCGGAGATGGTGGCCCGCGTGTGCGGCATCCCGGAGGAGAAGTTCCTCGAACTGGCGCGCGCCTGGACGGAGAACTCGGGCCGGGAGCGCACCGGCGCGCTCGTCTACTCCGTCGGCTGGACGCAGCACAGCGTCGGCGTGCAGTACATCCGCACCGGCTCGATCATCCAGACGCTGCTGGGCAACATGGGCCGCCCGGGTGGCGGCATCCTGGCGCTGCGCGGGCACGCCAGCATCCAGGGCTCCACAGACATCCCGACGCTGTTCAACCTGCTGCCCGGCTACCTGCCGATGCCGCACCACGCCGACCACGCGACGTTCGACGATTGGGTGAACAGCATCCGGCATCCGGGCCAGAAGGGCTTCTGGGGCGACTCGCGGGCCTTCGCGGCGAGCCTGCTCAAGGCGTACTGGGGTGACGCGGCGACGCCGGAGAACGACTTCTGCTACGGCTACATGCCCCGGATGACCGGCGACCACGGCACGTACCAGCAGGTCCTGAACATGATCGACGGCAAGGTGAAGGGCTACTTCCTGCTCGGCCAGAACCCGGCGGTCGGCTCGGCGCACGGCCGGGCCCAGCGCCTGGGCATGGCCAACCTGGACTGGCTCGTGGTCCGCGACCTGTTCATGATCGAGAGCGCCACGTTCTGGAAGAACGGCCCGGAGGTCGCCACCGGTGAGATCGTGCCGGAGGAGTGCCGCACCGAGGTGTTCTTCCTGCCGGCGGCCTCGCACGTGGAGAAGGAGGGCACCTTCACCCAGACGCAGCGGCTGCTGCAGTGGCGGGAGAAGGCCGTCGACCCACCGGGCGACGCCCGCTCCGAGCTGTGGTTCTTCTACCACCTGGGCCGGGTGCTGCGGGACAAGCTGGCCGGCTCCACCGAGCGCCGCGACCGCGCGCTGCTGGACCTGGCCTGGGACTATCCCACGCACGGTCCGCACGCGGAGCCGAGCGCCGAGGCGGTGCTCAGGGAGATCAACGGGTACGAGGTGGCGACCGGCCGCCCGCTCAGCGCCTTCGGCGAGGCCCGCGACGACGGCTCGACGGCGATCGGCTGCTGGATCTACTCCGGCGTCTACGCCGACGGGGTGAACCAGGCGGCCCGCCGCCGGTCCCGCCACGAGCAGGACTGGGTGGCCGCCGAGTGGGGCTGGGCGTGGCCGGCGAACCGCCGCACGCTCTACAACCGCGCCTCCGCCGACCCCGAGGGCCGGCCGTGGAGCGAGCGCAAGAAGTACGTCTGGTGGGATCCTCACGCCGGCGAGTGGACCGGATACGACGTGCCGGACTTCGAGAAGACGAAGCCGCCGTCGTACCGGCCGCCGGACGGTGCCTCCGGCCCGGCCGCGCTCGCCGGTGACGACCCGTTCGTCATGCAGGGCGACGGCAAGGCGTGGCTGTACGCGCCGAGCGGCGTCCTCGACGGCCCGCTGCCGACGCACTACGAGCCCGCCGAGTCGCCGATGCGCAACCCGCTCTACGGTCAGCAGGCCAACCCGACCCGCAAGATCTACGAGCACCCGATCAACCGGATGAACCCGAGCCCGCCGGAGCCGCACAGCCAGGTCTTCCCGTACGTGTTCACGGTCAGCCGCCTCACCGAGCACCACACGGCCGGTGGGATGAGCCGTACCGTGCCGCGCCTGGCCGAGCTGCAACCGGAGATGTTCGTCGAGGTGTCCCCGGAACTGGCCGGCGAGATCGGGCTGGCGCACCTGGGCTGGGCACACCTGATCAGCGGCCGCGCGGTGATCGAGGCGCGGGTGCTGGTCACCGACCGGCTCACCCCGCTGCGGGTGGACGGCCGGATCATCCACCAGGTCTGGCTGCCGTACCACTTCGGCACCGAGGGTCTGGTCACCGGCGACTCGGCCAACGACCTGTTCGGCATCACGCTGGACCCGAACGTCCTCATCCAGGAGAGCAAGGTCGGCACCTGCGACATCCGTCCCGGGCGGCGGCCCACCGGCCCTCCGCTGCTCGACCTGGTCGGCGACTACCAGCGGCGGGCCGGGATGACACCGGACCGCAAGGTGCCGGTGGTGACCACCGACGCCGCAGGCGGGGACGACGCCGCGGGCAGCACCGACGAGCAGTCGGCCGCCGCGCACCAGGACGGGGATCGGGATGCCTGACGCCAACAGCCTGTACGGCCCGCTGGACCCGGCCCCGGACGCGGGCTGGGTCTCCGCGCCGCCCCGGATGGGCTTCTTCACCGACACCAGCGTCTGCATCGGCTGTAAGGCGTGCGAGGTGGCCTGCAAGGAGTGGAACGGCGTCCCCGACTCGGGTTTCGACCTGCTCGGCATGTCGTACGACAACACCGGCGCGCTCACCGCGAACTCGTGGCGGCACGTCGCGTTCATCGAGCAGCCCCGCCCGGCCGGGCACCGCACGCCGCCGTTCGCCGGCGACCCGACCGGCCCGGCGACCAGCCCGGCGTCGGCGGCGGCCGGCGCGGTCACGGCACCCGACACCGGTACGAACCCCGGCCTGCCGCCGGGACAGCCGGAGGCGGCGGCGCGGATGGCGGCCGGTCCGGAGTTCCTCGGCATGCCCGGCACCCAGCCGCCCGGGCGGGCCACCGGCCCGGAGAGCCGCACCGACTTCCGCTGGCTGATGATGTCCGACGTGTGCAAGCACTGCACGCACGCGGCCTGCCTGGACGTGTGCCCGACCGGTTCGCTGTTCCGCACCGAGTTCGGCACGGTGGTGGTACAGGAGGACATCTGCAACGGCTGCGGCTACTGCATCTCCGCCTGCCCGTACGGCGTGATCGACCAGCGCAAGGGCGACGGCCGGGCGTGGAAGTGCACGCTGTGCTACGACCGGATCGGCGCGGGCATGACGCCCGCCTGCGCGCAGGCGTGCCCGACCGAGTCGATCCAGTACGGCCCGCTCGACGAGCTGCGGGAACGCGCCGCCAAGCGGGTCACCGCGCTGCACGAGCGCGGCGTGCCGGAGGCGCGCCTGTACGGCCACGACCCGACCGACGGCGTCGGCGGCGACGGCGCGTTCTTCCTGCTGCTGGACTCACCCGAGGTGTACGGGCTGCCGCCGGACCCGGTGGTCACCACCCGGGACCTGCCGAAGATGTGGAAGCGGGCCGGGTTCGCCGCCCTGGCCATGGCGGCGGCTGCCGTCGCCGCGTTCGTCGGAGGATCGTCGTGAGCCCGGACAGCCCGGTCGGTGACCTGTTCCGCCGCTTCCGCGACCGCCTGTCCGCCGAACAGGAGAACGGCGGCGCCGCCGAGCGGGAGAACGGCAGCCGGGCCACCGCCGCCGGTCCCGGTGTGGGCCGCACCGACGAGGGCTCCCGCGACGCCGGCCTGGCCCCGCACCCGCCCCGCGACGCGGAACCACGCCGACGCCGCGGCAGGGGCGGCGGGGAGCAGCTCAACGTCCCGCCGGCCGAGTTCACCTCCTACTACGGCCGGCCCATCCTCAAGCCGCCGGTGTGGCGGTGGGACATCGCCGCGTACCTGTTCACCGGTGGTCTCGCCGCCGGTTCCTCGTTGCTGGCGGCGGGCGGGCAGCTCACCGGCCGTCCCGCGCTGCGCCGCGCCGGCCGGGTCACCGCGCTCGCGGCGGTGGGCGCGAGCACGTACTTCCTGGTGAACGACCTGGGCCGGCCGTCCCGCTTCCACCACATGCTGCGGGTGGCGAAGGTGACCTCGCCGATGTCGGTGGGCACCTGGATCCTCAGCGTGTTCGGCCCGGCCGCCGGGGTCGCGGCGATCGCCGAGGCGGCCCCGCTGCTGCCCGATCGTGGCGTGCTGGGGCTGGGCCGCCGGCTGCTGCCCCCGGCCGGGCACGCCGCCGGTGTGGTCGCCGCCGTCACCGCGCCGGCGCTGGCCACGTACACCGGGGTGCTGCTGGCGGACACGGCGGTGCCGTCGTGGCACGAGGCGTACCCGGAACTGCCCGCCATCTTCGCGGGCAGCGCCCTGGCCAGCGGCGCAGGTGTCGGGCTGGTGGCCGCGCCCGGCGCGCAGGCCGGTCCGGCGCGGCGCCTCGCGGTCGCGGGCGCGGCGATGGAGCTGTGGGGTTCGCACCGGGTGGAGAACCGGCTCGGGCTGCTCAGCGAGCCCTACACGCGGGGCACACCCGGCAAGCTGCTGCGCGCGGGCCGCGCGCTGACCGCCGCCGGTGTGGTCGGTGCGCTGGTCGGCCGGCGCAGCCGGGTACTGTCCGCGCTGTCCGGCGGCGCGCTGATCGCCGCGTCGGTGTGCACCCGGTTCGGCATCTTCCACGGCGGGGTCGCCTCGGCACGCGATCCGCGGTACACGGTCGTGCCGCAGCGCGAACGCGCCGACCGGCGGGCCGCCGACCAGGTCTGACACCTCCCCGGGCGGCCTCCCGTCCGCTGTGGTTGACTGCTGCGTGGAGGCGTTCAGGCGGCTGGTGCCCCTCCCGGTCTTCAAAACCGGTGTGGTCCGGGACCCGGGCCAGGCGGGTTCGATTCCCGTCCGTCTCCGCCAAGTACCGTTCCCGGGAGTGCGCGATGCGTGAGGTCGACCCGCACCGGCGGGTGCCGCGCACCGACGCGCTGCTCGCCGATCCCGCGCTGGCCGCCGCCGCCGCGACGCTCGGCCGCGACCGGGTCAAGGCCGCGATCGTCAGCGCGCAGGCCCGCGCGCGACGCGGCGAGCTGACCCCCGATCAGGTACGCGACGCGGCGCTGGCCGGCCTGCCCGGCCGTACGCCCCGCCCGGTGCTCAACGCCACCGGCGTCGTGCTGCACACCAACCTGGGACGCGCCCCGCTCGCCCCGTCCGCGGTGGACGCGCTGGTCGCCGCCGCCGGGCACACCGACGTGGAGCTGGACCTGCGGACCGGCCGGCGGGCGCGGCGCGGCCGGGAGGCGCTGGACGCGCTCGCCGCGGCGGTGCCCGGCGCGGGGGCGGTGCACGTGGTGAACAACGGCGCGGCGGCGCTGGTGCTGGCCGCGACCGCGCTGGCCGCCGGCCGGGAGATCGTGGTGAGCCGTGGCGAGCTGGTCGAGATCGGTGACGGGTTCCGCCTGCCCGACCTGCTGGCCAGCACCGGTGCGCGGCTGCGCGAGGTGGGCACCACCAACCGCACCACGCGCGCCGACTACGAAGCCGCGATCGGTGAGCGCACCGGGTTCGTGCTGAAGGTGCATCCGTCGAACTTCGTGGTCACCGGCTTCACGTCGGCGGTGCCGGTGGCCGAGCTGGCCACGCTCGGCGTACCGGTGGTGGCCGACATCGGGTCGGGGCTGCTCGCGCCGAACCCGCTGCTGCCCGCCGAGCCGGACGCCGCCACCACGCTGCGGGCGGGCGCGCACCTGGTCACCGCCAGCGGCGACAAGCTGCTCGGTGGTCCGCAGGCCGGTCTGCTTCTCGGCGACGCCGACCTGGTGCAGCGGCTGCGCCGGCACCCCCTCGCGCGGGCGCTGCGGGTCGACAAGCTCACCCTCGCCGCGCTCGCCGCCACCCTGTACGCGCCGTCCACTCCCACCCGGGACGCGCTGCACGCCGACCCGGCCCGGCTGCGGGAGCGGCTGGAGCGGCTGCGTGGCCGGCTCGGTGAGGACGGCTGCAAGGCCGAGGTGGTGCCCAGTGTCGCTGTGGTCGGCGGCGGCGGGGCGCCCGGCGTGGAACTGGACTCGTGGGCGCTGAGCCTGCCCGAGCGGTACGCCGAGCCGCTGCGCACCGGCGACCCGGCGATCCTCGGCCGGGTGCTGCACGGCCGGCTCCTGCTGGACCTGCGCGCCGTGCCGGAGGCCGCCGACGACCGGGTCCGCACGGCCGTGCTGAGCGTGGGGGACTGACCGGCATGTTCGTGGTGGCGACCGCCGGGCACGTCGACCACGGCAAGTCGACGCTGGTGCGGGCGCTGACCGGGATGGAACCGGACCGGTGGGCGGAGGAACGCCGCCGCGGCATGACCATCGACCTGGGTTTCGCCTGGACCATGCTGCCGTCGGGCGGCACCATCGCGTTCGTCGACGTACCCGGGCACGAGCGGTTCGTGCCGAACATGCTCGCCGGTGTCGGGCCGGTCCCGGCCGCGCTGATCGTGGTGGCCGCCGACGAGGGCTGGATGCCGCAGTCCGCCGAGCACCTGGCCGCGCTGGACGCGCTGGGCGTGTCGTACGGCCTGCTCGCGGTGACCCGCGCGGACCTGGCCGATCCCGGGCCGGCGGCGACGCGCGCCCGCACGGAGATCGCCGCGACGTCGCTGGGCGAGGTGGAGGCGGTGCCGGTCTCCGCGGTCACCGGCGCCGGTCTGCCCGAGCTGCGCGCCGCCCTGGACCGCCTGGTCGCCCGGCTGCCCGACCCGGCCGCCGACGCGCCGGTGCGGCTCTGGGTGGACCGCGCGTTCACGGTACGCGGCAGCGGCACCGTGGTCACCGGCACGCTCGGCGGCGGCCGGCTGCGCGTGGGCGACGAACTGGAGCTGGCCGGCACCGGCGAGGCGGTGCGGGTACGCGGCCTGCACTCGCTCGGCGTCGCGCACCCCGCCGTCGAGGCGGTGGCCCGGGTCGCGGTGAACCTGCGCGGCCTGCCCCGGGACCGGGTCGGGCGTGGCGACGCGCTGCTCACACCCGGCCGGTTCGGGCGTACCGACCTGCTCGACGTGCGGCTGTCCGGCGACCCGGCCGCCGACCTGCCGGCCACTCTCACCCTGCACGTGGGCGCGGCGGCGGTGCCCGCCCGGGTCCGGCCGCTGGGCCCGGACACGGTACGGCTGCGCCTGGCCCGTCCGCTGCCGCTGCTGATCGGGGACCGGGCGCTGCTGCGCGATCCCGGCCGGCACCACGTCGCGGGCGGGGTGACGGTGCTGGACGTGGACCCGCCGCCGCTGCGCCGCCGGGGTGCGGCGGCGGCCCGCGCGGCGGTGCTGGCCGGCCTGGACGGGCGGCCGGATCTGCCCGGCGAACTGCGCCGGCGACTGCTGATCCGGGCCGGTGACCTGACCCGGATGGGCGTGCCGCCGGCCGCGACGCCGGTGGCCGGGCAGTGGCTGGCCGACCCGGAGCACTGGCGAGACCTGGGCCGCCGCCTCACCGAGGAGGTGACCCGGTACGCCGCCGAGCATCCGCTCGCCGCGGGCGTACCCGTCGACGTGCTGCGGCACCGGCTCGACCTGCCCGACCGCGCCCTGGTGACGGCGCTGCTGCGCCCACCGCTGCGGCTGCGCGACGGCCTGGTCACCGCCGCGCCGCAGGGCACGCTGCCGGACCCGGTGGCCCGGGCGGTGGACCGGGTCCGGGCCGAGTACGGCGACCGCCCGTTCCAGGCCCCCGAGGCGCACCACCTGGCCGACCTCGGGCTCGGGCCCCGCGAGATCGGCGCCGCGGTACGCGCCGGCGCGCTGCTGAAGCTCGCCGAGAACGTGGTGCTGCTCCCCGGCGCCCCGGACGACGCGGTACGCGTGCTCGCCGGGCTGCCGCAGCCGTTCACGCTCAGTGCCGCCCGGCAGGCGCTCGGCACCACCCGCCGGGTGGCGGTGCCGCTGCTGGAGCTGCTGGACCGGCGGGGCGCCACCCGCCGGCTGCCCGACGACGCCCGCGAGGTGGTCCGCCCGCCCGGGTGAGCCAACAGGCGTCGCCCGCCCGCCCCGGTCACCTACCGTGGCGCCATGGACCCTTCCGCGGTCTGGCGGGACAAGAACCACAAGTGGCGGATCGAGGCGTACCGGGCACCGGACCTGCGGTTCGCCATCTACGCCACGAACGGCCCCACCGAGTCGGCGCCGCTGTGGCTGTTCGGGATGGCCGCGCTGGCCCGCTGGCTGATGACCCACGCGATCTCCCTGGACGACCTGGAGACCGACTGATGGGCGTGCAGATCGCGCTGGTGCTGGTCCTCATCCTGATCAACGCGGCCCTGTCCGGCAGCGAGATGGCCCTGGTGAGCCTGCGGGAGGGGCAGCTGCGCCGGCTGGCGCGCTCCGGGGGGGCCGGGGCGCGGCTGAGCCGCCTCACCCGCGAACCGAACCGCTACCTGGCCACCATCCAGCTCGGCATCACGCTCGCCGGGTTCCTCGCCTCGGCCGCCGCCGCGGTGACACTCGCCGAGCCGCTGGTCGGCCCGCTGGGCTTCCTCGGCGGGCCGCCCGCCCGGTCGCGGTGTTCGTGGTGACGCTGCTGCTGACGTTCCTCACGCTCGTGGTGGGCGAGCTGGCGCCCAAGCGGCTGGCCATGCAGACGGCGGAACGGTGGGCGCTGATCAGCGCCGCACCGCTGGACCTGCTGGCCCGGCTGTCCCGGCCGGCGGTGTGGCTGCTCGGCCGTTCCACCGACCTGCTGGTCCGGCTCGCCGGCGGCGACCCGCGCGCCAGCCGGGAGGAGGTGACCGAGGAGGAGCTGCGGGAGATGCTGGTCAGCCAGCGGGGACTGTCCGCCCAGCAGCGGGAGATCCTCGCCGGGGCGTTCGACATCGCCGGCCGTACCCTGCGGGAGATCCTCGTCGCGCGCCGCGACGTGACCACGCTGCCCGCCGACCTGCCGGCGGCCGAGGCGATGCGCCGGCTCGCGGCCACCGGCCGGTCCCGGGCGCCGGTGATCGGCCCCGGCGGGCTCGACGACGTCCGCGGCACCGTGCACATCCGCGACCTGGTGGACGCCGGCGGCGCGCTCGTCGGCGACCGGGCCCGCCCGCCGGTACTGCTGCCCGGCACGCTGCCGGTGGCCGACGCGATGCGGCAGCTGCGCCAGCGGCACGAGCAGCTCGCGCTGGTGGTCGACGAGTACGGCGGCGTGGACGGCCTGGTCACCATGGAGGATCTGCTCGAGGAGGTCGTCGGCGAGCTGTACGACGAGACCGACCGGGACGTGCGCCGCGCCGTGCGGGAGCCGGACGGCGCGCTGCTGCTGCCGGGCGACTTCCCGCTGCACGACCTGCCCGACGTGGGCGTACGGGTGACGTTCCCGCTGTCCCGGGAGTACACCACGATGGCCGGGCTGGTGCTGGCCGGGCTGGGCCGGCTGCCCGAGGGCCCGGGGGAGCGGGTGCGGCTGCCGGGCCTCACCGTCGAGGTGGTCGAGGTGGCCGGACGGGCGATCCGCCGGGTCCGGCTGCGCGGCCCCGCCGTCGGCCGCACCCCGGACTGACACCCGGACGGGGGACAACCGCCCGATCCCCGTCCCGGCCCGCGCCGCCGGTCGTACGGTGCGGGCGTGAAGGACCGAGGACTGCGTACGTTCATCACCGTGCTGGCCGGACTGGCCGTGATCTACTTCGGCTTCACCGGAAGCCGCGGCAGCGGCGAGGAGGGCGTCTCCGGCGGCGTGGTGCTGCTCGCGCTGCTCGCCTCGCTGCTGGCCTGGAACCTGACCAAGCCCGACCCGGCCAAGTAGCCCTCAGCGGGCCGTGGCGGCGCTGCGGCTCACCTCGCCGGCCGACTCCTCGCCCAGGGCGACCCGCACCAGCGCCGACGCGAGCCGGCCGAAGTCGGCCTCGCCGACCAGCCCGACCAGGTCACCCGGGCTCGCCGGCAGGCCCAGCCGTTTCGCCCCGGCGAGCGTGCGCCGGTCGGCGTACGGGCGCACGTCCGGCCACACCGACTGCGCCTCGCGCAGGAAGATGTCCGCCCCGGTGGGGCCGATGCCGGGGAACTCGGTGAGCAGCCGGCGCAGCACGGCCCGGTCGGCGCCGGCCTCCTTGTGCAGCCGGCGCAGGTCGCCGTGCCAGCGGTCCAGGCACAGCCGGGCGCCGGTGCCGAGCATGGTCGCGGTCCGCTCGTCGTAGCGCCGGTAGTGGCCCCGGCCCAGCGCGTCGACCCGGTCCTGCCAGGTCGCCGCCTCCATCGCCTGCGGGGTCCGGTACCCGGCCGCGAACAGCTCCCGGGCGGCGGCCACCGCCACCGAGGCCCGGATCCGGGTGCTCAGCAGCGTGGTGAGCACCAGCAGCTGGTAGAGCGGGCCGGGCCGGTCCGCGAGGGCGATGCCGGCCTCCTCCGCGTACGTGCGGGACTGCCGGTCCAGCAGGGCCCGTGCGACGTTGCGATCGTCTGGCATCCACCCGGGTTACCCGCCCCGGCCCCGGCCAGACCCCCGGCCGATCCGGAATGCGCCGGGCGGCGACGGGTACGCCTGTCGGGTGCGCGGTCGACGGCCGTGCGCCCCACCGGAAGGAGAGACCCGTGGTCAAGCCGCAGCAGGAGGAACTGCGCCGGAACGACCTCGGCGCCACCAGCCAGGACAGCCGCAAGACGGCCACCCAGGCGGGCGGCCGTTCGCGAGGCCGTGGCACGTCGAACGCGGACGCGGGGCGGCCCGTCCCCAGGGGACAGGTGTCGCCGTACGGCCCGGCCGGTGAGCCGGTGGCCGACGACGAGAGCTAACCGCGAGCCGACGCCGGCCGCAGCCGCCGCCAGGTGGCTGCGGCCGACAGCCCGTACGCCAGGTGGGGGACCAGGTCGGAGACCCAGTCGCTGCGCCGCCAGGTGCGCGGGTCGGTCACGCCCAGCGCCGTCATCCCGCCGTCCGAGGTGGCCATCACCCCGCCGCCGAGCAGCACCGTGGCCAGCGGCAACGGCATCCGCCGCCGCGCGGCGAGCAGGCCGAACGCGGTGCCCGCGGTGATGCCTGTGGCGTAGCCGAGCAACGGCCCCAGACCGGAGCGGCGGTTCTCCGCCTCGTCACCGGGGCCCAGGTCGACGTGCGTGACGTCGGCCAGCCGTCCGGCGACCGATTCGGGGGTGCTGCTGGCCGGCCGGGCCCGCAGCGCCATGTCGAGGTACGAGACCGCGTTGAGGACGGCGCTGCCGACGGCGCCCGCGATGGCGCCGTCGACAACCGCTGCCGTCCTCACTTCGGGTCACCCGGTTCCCGGTTGCCCTTGGGGCCGTAGGTCCGTTCTCCCCGGACCACACCGCGTTGCCCCCTGTCGTCCTGGAGGATCCGGTTGGCGACCTGGTTCGCCTCCTTGTCGGACGCCCGTCCGGACTGCTCGACGAGGTCGCGAAGGCGTGCCCGCTGCTTGTCGTACGCGTTGCTGCCCGGCCGTGGTCCTGGCATCTCTGCCTCCTGCGGATCGCTGTCGGCTGACCGTAGGCGTCTACCCGCCCGGGCCGGGACCAACCGTTGCCGGGCGGATCCCCTCCCGGCCGGACCGCCGCTCAGCCGGGGCGGCTGGGCGCTGCTCAATCGGCGGCGCGGACCACAGCCACCGGGCAGGCGGAACGGTGCAGGATCCCCTGGCTCACCGAGCCGAGCAGCAGCCCGCCCAGCTCGCCCCGGCCCTGCCGGCCCACCACGACCAGCTGGGCCTCGGCCGACGCGGCGGTCAGCGCCGCGACCGGTTTGGCGCGTACCGCCTCGGTGTGCAACGGCAGGTCCGGCCAGCGGTCACCGATCCCGGCGAGCGCCCCGGTGAGCACCCGCTCCTCCTCGGCGTCGTCCCGGCCGCGCGGGCGGGCGTGTACCACGCGCAGCGCGGCGCCGCGTGCGGACGCGGTCTCGGCGGCGAACTCGACAGCGGCGCGCGACAGCGTCGAGCCGTCCACGCCGGCCACGACCGGGCCGCCGTCGTGGGCGATGCCGCGCGCGATCAGCACCGGGCAGTCGGCGTACGAGGCGACCTGCACCGCCACCGACCCGATCACGAGCGCGGCGAAGCCACCCAGGCCGCGATCGCCGAGCACGACCAGGGCGGCGGTGGGGGACTCGCCGAGCAGCACCGCTGCCGCCTCCCCGTCGATGATCTCGCCGGTGACGCGCAGCCCCGGCGACTCGGCCTCGGCCACCGCCACCGCGTCGGTGACCAGTTGCTCGGCCTGGTTGCGCAGCCCGGCGCCGGGTGGCGAACCGGCCGGCGCGGAGACCGGTACGCGCAGCAGCGGCCAGATGAACCCGTGGACGACCCGCAGCGGGCGGTTGCGCAGCCGTGCCTCCCGGGCCGCCAGGCGGACCGCCCGGGTGGACGGTTCGGAGCCGTCCACCCCGACCACCACCGCGGCCCCGTTCGCCGAGTTCACCAGTACCTCCTCGTGGCCGGTGCTCCCGCGGCCAGTATCGCGGCCCGGACGGCCGGCCCGGGGCGATACCGCCGGGGTCGCCCGGTGGGTACGCTGGCGTGCAGCGCCCAGGGGAGGGAGCCCCGTCGATGGATCAGCCGGACGGACCGAGCACCGCCCGCATGATCGACTATTGGCTCGGCGGCCGGCACCACCGCCCGGTCGACGTCGCCGCGGCCGCCGCGTTCGAGGCGGCGTACGGGCCCTGCGCGGAGATCTTCCGGTCGCTGCGCGGATTCCTCGGCCGCACCGTGCGGGCCATGACGGCCGACGGGATCGACGGCTTCCTGGTCTTCGGCGCGGGCGTGCCCACCTGCGGCAACGTGCACGAGGTCGCACCGGAGGCGACGGTCCTCTACACCGACGTGGACCCGGAGACGGTCCGGCTGGGCCGGAGCCTGCTCGACGGCAGCGACCGGGCCGGGTACGGCTACGGCGACGCCACCGACATCGGGTCCGTCGACCGGGCGCAGCTGCACCGGTTCGTGCCGGGCTGGGGGAGACGGCCGGTGGGTGTGATCTTCCTCGGGCTGGCGGCGTTCCTGGACGACGACACGCTGGCCCGTACGCTCGACGAGCTGTACCAGGCGGTGGCGCCGGGCAGCCGGCTGGCGATCGACTTCGACACCGAGGAGCTGGCCGGGCACCCGGAGGCGTTGGCCATGATGGGTCCGGCGTTCCGGATGCGGGCGCCGGAGCGGTTCGCGCCGCTGCTGGGCCGCTGGCAGCCGACCGGCGACGGCATCGTGCCGGTGGCGCGGTGGCGGCCGGCCGGTGAGCCCGAGCCGGTGCCGGACGCGTTCCACGGCGCGCTGGCGGTGCGCCCGGCCCGCTGAGCCGGTCCCTGTCACACCCGGCCGAGGCGGGGCGTTCGCCGTCGGGGGGCCTTCGTATGATGTTTGCTCTGTAGCAATAGTCGTCATCGGAGGATGAGCATGCCGGAGGCGTCCGGATCGGTGTCGCGTGCCCTGCGCACGGCGCCACCCGACCAGCTGGCGGAGACCGCGGACGCGGTGCTGCGCCAGACGCTCGGGGCCGCGCGGGCGGAGGTGTTCGTCGCCGACTACCGCGCCAGCGGACTCTGGCCGGTGCTCGACCCGGACGTGCCCGACGGCGGCCCGCTGCTGGCCCACAGCGTCGCGCAGCGCTGTTTCAGCAGCCAGGAGCCGGTGCTGGACATCGTCGAGGAGGGCCGCTGCCGCGCCTACCTGCCGTTGTCGGTGTGGGGGGAGCGGCTCGGCGTGCTGATGGTGGAGCTGCCCGGCGATCCGGACCCGGCCACTGTGGAGGCCGCCCGCGACGCCGCCGGTGAGCTGGCCGTGGCGATCCGCGCGGCGGACCGGGAGACCGACCGCTACCGGCGCGCCCGGCGGCGGGAGCGGCTGAGCATGGCCGCCGAGATGCAGTGGGACCTGTTGCCGGGGCGCAGCGTACGGATCGGTGACGCGCTGCTCGCCGGGCAGCTCGAACCGGCGTACACGGTGGGCGGTGACCACTTCGACTGGTCGGTGGACGGCGACCGCCTCACCCTCACCGTGCTCAACGGCACCGGCAGCGGGCTGGCCGCGTCGATGCTCACGGCGATGACGGTGAACGCGATGCGCAACGCCCGGCGTTCCGGCGGGAGCCTGGTCGAGCAGGCGGAGCTGGCCTCGGACACCATCTACTACCAGCACCGGGGGAGCCGGCACGTGGCCACGCTGTTGCTCGAGCTGGACAGCCGCCGGGGCGTGATGCGCGCGGTCGACGCCGGTTCGCCGCAACTGCTGCGGCTGCGCGGGGGACGCGTCACACCGATCGCGCTGGAGCAGCAGCTGCCGCTGGGCATGTTCGCCGAGACGCGCTACGACGTGCAGGAGTTCACTCTGGAGCCGGGCGATCGCCTCTTCGTGGTCAGCGACGGCGTGTACGCGGCGGAGCCCGACGAGCAGGAGCCGTACGGTGTCCGGGCGATGGCGCGCGCGATGCGGTCGACTCGGCTGCAGCCGGCGACCGAGGCAGTTGGTACGGTGATGCGCGAACTGCATGCGTACCATGCCGACGCGGATCTCCGTGACGACGCGGTCGTCGTCTGCCTGGACTGGCGCCGCTCCAGCCGGTCCGACGACGTGACGGGGCAGTGAGCGGGCCGGCGGAGCGAACACGAGCGGGACGATCGCAGGGGACAGCGAGTGGAGCGACCTCCGAATCTTGCCGCGGCCATCGAGTCGGCTGCGGAGGCGCTCATCGGTGTGCTCGACTCCGCGACCTCCCGGCACACCGTCAGCGTCTCGCCCACCCAGTTGCGGGTACTGTCGCTGATCGTGTCGCATCCGGACACCAACGTGAACCGGCTGGCCGAGCTGCTGGACGTGGTCCCGTCGTCGGCGAGCCGGCTCTGCGACCGCCTGGAGGCGGTCGGCCTGCTGCGCCGGGTGGCCGACCCGCGCGACCGGCGGGAGGTGCGGCTGATCCCGACCGCTGCCGCCGACACGCTGCTGCGCGACCTCCAGGAGAGACGCCACCGGGCGGTGCAGGCTGTGCTCGACCGGATGCCCCACCGGGTGCAGCACGAGCTGCTGCTGGCGCTGGTGGCGTTCAGCCAGGCCGCGACGGCCACCGCCCCGCAGGCCGGCTCGGACTCGACCGCCCGCACCGCCTGACCTCTCGCACCGCCGTCCGTCCTGCCTTCCACCGCTCGACTAGTGTCCTAGGATGCCTTAGCGGTTGTGACGGCCGACACCGTGACACCACTGAGCAACGGCGCAGCGGGCATCCGGGGGAGAAGGGCGAGCCCGATATAGTGGCAGCGCAACTGGGCGGCCCGTGATCACCACGAGGACGGGCCGCGTCGGGGAGGTCCCAGCCCGGGATCACAGAGGGCGCCGGCGTCTGACCGGCCGGCAACGCGCACGTCCCTCCAGCGGCCGTTCATCCGGCTGCCGGACCGTGCTGCGAAGGGAGGGTTCGGTGTCGCGTCGGCCGGCTCCAGCGGAGCAACCGGATTCCGGGACCGCCACGGTGGTGGGAGACCGCGTCCTCACGCTGCCCAACCTGATCAGCTTCGTCCGGCTCGTCGGCGTGCCGATCTTCCTCTACCTGTTCCTCGTGGTCCGGGCCGACGTCGCCGCCATCGCGGTGCTCGCCGTGGGCGGCACCAGCGACTGGGTGGACGGCTGGATCGCCCGCCGCCTGGGCCAGGTGAGCCGGCTCGGTGAGCTGCTCGACCCGCTCGCCGACCGCCTCTACATCCTCGCCACGCTGCTCGCCTTCACCGCCCGCGAGGTGGTGCCCTGGCAGTTCACCGGGGCGCTGCTGGCCCGGGAACTGCTGCTGCTGGTGTCCCTCGGGGTGCTGCGCCGCTACGGCTACGGCCCGCCGCCGGTGCACTACGTCGGCAAGACCGCGACGTTCCTGCTGCTCGCGGCGTTCCCGATCCTGCTGCTCGCAGACGCCGTGCCGGACGCCGGCACCGCGGCCGGCGCGATCGGCTGGGGGCTGGCCTGGTGGGGCCTGGTCCTCTACTGGGTCGCCGGCGCGATGTACGTGGTGCAGGCGAGCCGTCTCGTGCGAGCCATGCGGGCCCGGCGTACGGAGGCACCGGCATGACCACCTCGCCGCCACGGGACGGGCAGAACGAACGCGACCCCTCGAACCGGGTGTACGCGCCGGACTTCCTGACCGAACTGTTCCGCAATCCGCTGGACCCGGGGTACCGGGACGCGGCGGAGCGCCGGGCGACGGGCTCGATGTCGCGGGTGCGGGAGGTGCTCGGCCGGCCGGTGAGCCTGCTGGTGCTGGCGCTGATCGGGTTCCTGTTCGCGGTGGCGTACCGGGAGACGATGGCGGAGGAGCCGAGCCGCGCGACGGCGCGGGCGGGCCTGGTCGCGGAGATCAAGGGGCGTGAGGCGGAGACGGACCGGTTGACCGAGCGCGCCGAGCAGTTGCGTGAGGATGTCAGCCGGCAGCGGGACGCGACGTTGAGCGGTTCGCAGGCGTCCCGGTTGCGCACGCTGGAGGCGGGCACCGGCCTGGCCCGGGTGCGCGGGGACGGCGTGGTGGTGCGGCTGGCCGACGCGGCGGCGGACCAGGACGGTGTGACGACCGGGGACGCGGGTCCGTCGCGGGTGCTGTATTCGGATCTGCAGAAGGTCGCGAACGCGTTGTGGGCGTCGGGTGCCGAGGCGGTGGCGGTGAACGGCCAGCGGTTGACGGCGACGTCGACGATCCGTTCGGCGGGTGAGGCGATCCTGGTGGACTACCGGCCGGTGACGGGCCCGTACGAGGTGCAGGCGATCGGGCCTCGGTCGATGCGGGACCGGTTCGACGAGAGCCGGGCGGCGGCGTTGATGCGTGAGGTGGCGCGGAAGACGGGTCTGTCGTTCGGGGTGAAGCGGGTCGGTGACCTCACCCTGCCGGCGGCGCCGCAGCCGCGGCTACGCTACGCCGAGCCTCCGGCGACCCCGGGTCCGAGCGCGAGTGCGGGTGCGCGCCCGTCGGGTTCGGGTACCGCCGGTTCGCCGAGTCCCGGGTCGTCCGGCCCGGGTGGTTCTTCCAGCCCTTCGGGAGGTGGCCGATGATCGCGGTGCTGGCGTTGCTCGCCGGTGTGGTGCTCGGGGTGTATCTGGACCCCACGGTGCCGGCGGCGTTGCAGCCGTATCTGCCGATCGCTGTGGTGGCCGCGTTGGACGCGGTGTTCGGCGGGGTGCGGGCGAAGCTGGACCGGATCTTCGACGACAAGCAGTTCGTGGTGTCGTTCATCTCGAACGTGCTGGTGGCGGGTCTGATCGTGTACCTGGGTGACCAGTTGGGCGTGGGCGGTCAGTTGTCCACGGGTGTGGTGGTCGTGCTCGGGGTGCGCATCTTCGGAAACGTGGCGGCGATCCGCCGGCACCTGTTCCGGGCGTAGGTTTGTGGCGATGAGCGAGGAACACAGGGAGACGGGTACCGGGTGGCCGCGGCCGGGGGAGCCGGCGCGGCCGTCGGGTCCGGCGGGTGAGCCGGATCCGCGCCCGGACGCGCCCGATCCGGACGAGTTGAGCCCGTTGGCGCCGGCGGAGCCGGTGCCGGACGAGGCGGTGGAGCCCGCGGAGCGGGAGGCGGTGCCGGAGTCCGAGCCGGAGCCGGGTGCGGCGGCGGGTGGGTCGTCGGTGGCGCGGCGGTTCTCGTCGGCGGGCGCGATGATCGCGGTGTTGCTGGCGTTGCTGGGTTTCACGCTGGTGGTGCAGTTCAAGACGACGTCGACGGATCCGACGCTCGCGGCGGCGCGGGAGGAGGACCTGGTGCGGATCTCGTCGGATCTGGATTCGCGGGAGCGGCGGCTGCGCCAGGAGATCGAGTTGCTGGAGGAGAGCCAGCGGCAGCTGCGGTCGGGTGAGCAGGGCCGGCAGGCGGCGCTGGAGGAGGCGACGCGGCGGGCGGACGAGCTGGGCATTCTGGCGGGGACGTTGCCGGCGGTGGGTCCGGGTCTTGAGGTGCGATTCTCGGGGCCGGCCGAGGCGGTGTCGTCGGCGGGGATCCTGGATGCGGTGCAGGAGCTGCGGGGTGCGGGCGCGGAGGCGATGCAGATCCAGGGCGCGGACGGTACGGCGGCGCGGATCATCGCGTCGACGTATTTCGTGGACGGGCCGGACGGTGCGCTGGTGGTGGACGGGCGGCGGTTGACGGGTCCGTTCACGATCATGGTGATCGGTGATCCGGCGACGATGCGTACGGCGTTGAACATTCCCGGCGGGGTGGTCGCATCGGTGGGGAAGGCCGGCGGTAACGTGACCTCCGAGGATCGTGAGGTTGTGGAGGTTTCGCAGCTGCACGCGCCGATCAAGCTGGACCACGCCCGGCCGGTCTCGTGACCGGTCGCGGCCGCGCCGGTTTCTCCGGTGCACCGATGACGAAGGACGCAGTTGGTGATTCCTGAGGATCTGCGGTACACCGCCGAGCACGAGTGGGTGGTCGGTGGTGACGGTGGTGTCGTCCGCGTCGGTATCACGCACTTCGCGCAGGACGCCCTGGGTGACATCGTGTTCGTGCAGCTGCCGGACGCCGGTGCGGTGGTGGCGGCTGGTGAGTCGCTGGGCGAGATCGAGTCGACGAAGAGCGTGTCGGAGATCTACGCGCCGCTGAGTGGCACGGTGACGGCGCGCAACGAGGCGTTGGCCGACACCCCTGAGGTGATCAACACGGATCCGTACGGTGCGGGGTGGTTGGTGGAGATCACTCCGGATGATCCGGCGGCGGTCGAGGGTCTGCTGACCGCTGATGCGTACCGCGAGCTCACCGAGAGCTGAGTTCGTGCTGTTCCGGGCGGCGGCGAGGTTCCGCGCGTCCGGTTGCCCTGCATTTCGGCGCTGGCTAGGCTCGCCCAGTCGACCGAGAACCAATAGTTTGAGCGTTGCGGAATGCGCCTTCCCGGGCACGGGGAGCCAGCCGCCGGGTGTGGTGTTGCCCGGCGGCCAGACCCGCCATTCCCTGACGCCGACCGAACAGATCCGTGAGGTGGTCCCATGACGCGCCCAGACGACGAGTTCCCCCCGCTCGACGTCACTTCGACGCTCAATCTCGGCTCGCTCGACGAAGTGCTGGAGGGCCCGGACACCGATGTGGTGCCGAGCCGGATGTCCGGTTCGTTGCCGCCGGGTATGGCGTTGCTGGTGGTTCGCCGGGGTCCGAATGCGGGTGCCCGGTTCCTGTTGGACCACGATGTGACGACGAGTGGGCGGCATCCGGACAGTGACATCTTCCTCGACGACGTGACGGTGTCGCGGCGGCACGCGGAGTTCCACCGTGACGGTGGGACGTTCACGGTGCGGGATGTGGGCAGCCTGAACGGCACGTACGTGAATCGTGAGCGGGTCGAGGCGGCGACGTTGAGCAACGGTGACGAGGTGCAGATCGGCAAGTTCCGGGTGGTGTTCATCGCCGGTCCGCGCCCGGAGGAGGAGGCCGGCCGGGGGTGAACGAGCCTGCGGCTTCGACGCCGTCCGGGGCGGCGCGGGCGCCTGCGCTGATGAGTATCGGCGAGGTGCTGGCGCAGTTGCGGCCGGAGTTTCCGGACGTCACGATCTCGAAGTTGCGGTTCCTGGAGGCCGAGGGCCTGGTGGAGCCGCAGCGGACGCCGGCGGGTTATCGGAAGTACGGCTGGGACGATGTGGCGCGGTTGCGGTTCGTGTTGACCGCGCAGCGGGATCAGTACCTGCCGTTGCGGGTGATCCGGGAGCAGTTGGCCCAGTGGGACGGGTCTGGTCCGTCGCCGGGGCGGGGGCGGCCGAATCTGGTGGCTGTGGGTCCGGGTGGTGAGGTTCCGGGCCGGGAGCCGGTGGAGTCGGTCGAGTCGTCGGAGGTGCGGCTGGACCGGGCGGGTCTGATCGCTCGTAGTGGTGTGGACGAGTCGACGCTCGCGGAGTTGGAGCGGCTGGGTGTGCTGGTGTCGGATCCGCCGGGGTGGTACGACGCGGATGCGTTGATCATCGCGAGTGCGGTGGCGGGTCTGGCGGCGTACGGGCTGGAGCCTCGGCATCTGCGGGCGTACCGGTCGGCGGCGGATCGTGAGGTCGGGTTGTTCGCGCAGTTGGTGGCGCCGTTGGCGCGGCAGAGCGATCCGGCGGCGCGGGCTCGGGCGGCGGAGACGGCGCGGGAGTTGGTGGCGTTGTCGCAGCGGTTGCACGCGGCGTTGGTGCGGGTGGGGCTGCGGTCGACGCTGGGCCGGTGAGTCGGTGCGAGGGGCCGGGTGCGTGTGCGCCCGGCCCCTCGTCGTCTGTCGGCGCGGAAAGATCTGGTGCGCGGAGCGTGTCGTAGGCTTGCCGGGGTATGCCCGTCCGGCGAGGCGTGGTGCACGTAGCGCGTGGGACTCCCGTGTCCTGGTCCGTGTACCGTGCAGGGAAGGGCGCGGTGCAAGGTGACGACGACACGGAGGCGGCGGTGCGCGAGCTGAGCGTGGTCGGAGTTCGGGTGGAGTTGCCCAGCAACCAGCCGATCGTCCTGCTGCGGGAGGTCGAGGGGGACCGCTATCTGCCGATCTGGATCGGCGCGGTCGAGGCGACGGCGATCGCTTACGAGCAGCAGGGGGTCAAGCCGGCCCGGCCGTTGACGCACGATCTTCTGCGGGATGTGCTGACGGCGTTGCAGGCGCCGTTGCGGGCGGTGGAGATCACCGAGTTGAAGGAGAACGTGTTCTACGCGGATCTGCTGCTCGGTGACGGTGTCCGGGTGTCGGCGCGGCCGAGTGACTCCATCGCGTTGGCGTTGCGGGTGGGTGCTCCGATTCGTTGTGCGGAGCAGGTCCTCAGCGAGGCGGGGATCGTGATCCCGGACGAGCAGGAGGACGAGGTCGAGAAGTTCCGGGAGTTCCTGGATCAGGTGCGTCCGGAGGACTTCGCGGGTTGAGGTGTCCCGCCCGGGTGGTGGCGCGGCGTGTCGCGGTGTCTCCTGCGGGTGAAGTGCGGGGGGCGGCGTTAGGGTTGCCGTGTCGAGTGGTGCGCGTACGGGGAATCGACGCGGCACCGCCACGGGCGCGGGGAGGTTGGTCCGATGCACGAGCCGCGGGATCCTGGTCCGGGTGTGGAACAGCAGGCGGGTGTGGGGCCCGATCCGGCCGGTGACGGCGAGGTCGGCTACCGGGGTGTGACCGCGTGTTCGGCGGTGGGGATCAGTTACCGGCAGCTCGACTACTGGGCGCGTACGGCGCTGGTGGTGCCGAGTGTGCGCGACGCGTCGGGTTCGGGGACGTCGCGGTTGTACTCGTTCCGCGACCTGGTGGTGTTGAAGGTCGTGAAGCGGCTGCTGGACGCCGGGGTGTCGTTGCAGAACATCCGTAAGGCGATCGAGGCGTTGCGGTCGCGTGGGGTGGACGATCTGGCGGGCATCACGTTGATCTCCGACGGGACGACTGTGTACGAGTGCCGGTCGCCGGAGGAGGTGGTCGATCTGTTGCAGGGCGGCCAGGGCGTGTTCGGCATCGCGATCGGTGGTGCGTTCAAGGAGATCCAGGGTTCGTTGTCGCATCTGCCGGCGGAGCCGGTGGGCGGGCAGGAGCCGGCCGTGCCGGCGGTGGAGCCGGAGTCGGACTCGGAGTCGGTGGGTGACGAGCTGGCGGCGCGCCGGGCGCGGCGCCGGGCCGGGTGACCTGCGTCGCGTCTCGTTGACGGGATCGCGCCGCGCCCGAAAAGGGTGTGGCGCGATTCGTGTTCTGGTGACGGGGTGTGGTTCTTTCCCGCGGACCGGGGCGGGTGGACGGTGCCCACCGGGGCGGGTGTGAGTCGCCGCAGGTCACGGCACGTGCGCACGGGATGTCCGAAAAGGACGGTACGTCGTCCATGTTGACGGCTCGTGTCCGGCCGGATGCGGTGCGTCCACCGATTCGCGCCGCGTCGTTCACTGTCCGTGATTGACAGTTCTCGGGATCGGCACAGGGCGGTCGTGAACTGTGCCGGCGAGCGCGCTATGGTCCGTTCCGGTCGTCGGCGTGTCGACGTCACGGTGGAACGCTGTGTGACGCCGCGCCGGACGGCGAACCCCTGCCGCGGCGCTGCCCGCGGACCCCTGGTGGAAGGACCGAGCATGACGGTGACGAGCGAGACCACCCCGATCTCCCACTACGAGCGCATCGGTGGCGCGGCCGCGGTGAAGGCCGCGGTGGAGCTGTTCTACGACAAGGTGCTGGCCGATCCGGATCTGGCCGGCTACTTCGCCGACGTGGACATGGTGGAGCAGCGGCGGCACCTGGCGCTCATGCTGGCGGTGGTGCTCGGCGGCCCCAACGAGTACGCGGGCCGTGGCCTGGACGAGGCGCACCAGCCGCTGAACATCACCGGTGAGCACTACGCGAAGGTCGGTGAGCACCTGACCGCGACGCTGGTGGAGCTGGGTGTGCCGGCGGACGTGATCGCCGACGTGCAGGTCGTGCTCGGGCAGGTGCGGGAGCAGGTCGTGTCGGCGGGGGACGCCTGAGCGTGGACGTCGCACGGCTCAAGCAGAGCTGGTCCCTGGTCGCCGGGCACGGCGACCAAGTGCCGCTCTACTTCTATTCGACGCTGTTCCTGGCACATCCGGAGACCCGGCAGATGTTCCCCACGAACATGGCCGGGCAGCGGGACCGTCTGGTGGCCGCGCTGGGGCATGTGGTGTCCCACGTGGACCAGGTGGACCGGCTGGTCGGGTTCCTGCGGGATCTCGGCGCGGATCACCGGAAGTTCGCGGTGCGCGCCGAGCACTACCCGGCGGTCGGTGAGGCGTTGCTGGCGACGTTGCGGCATTTCTGCGGCGACGCGTGGACCGAGGAGCTGGCCGCCGACTGGGCCGCCGCGTACGGGCTGGTGGCGCAGGTGATGACCGAGGGCGCGCAGGCCGCGGAGTCGAAGTCGCCGCCGTGGTGGGTGGCGGAGGTGCTGACGCACGAGCAGCGCACGTTCGACGTGGCGGTGCTGACCGTACGCCCGCAGTATCTGCTGCCGTTCACGCCCGGCCAGTCGATCGGGGTGTCGCATCCGGCGGTGCGGTCGTGGCGGTACTACTCGCCGGCGAACGCGCCGCGGCCGGACGGCACGGTGGAGTTGCACGTGCGGGCCGCGCCGGGTGGTGTGGTGTCGTCGCGTCTGGTGTACGGGTGCGCGGCCGGTGACCAGATCCACCTGGCGTCGCCGGTGGGGGACCGGTTGACGTTGTGGCGGGCCGGGGCGTCGGATCTGCTGCTGCTCGCCGGTGGTACCGGCTGGGCGCCGGTGAAGGCGCTGGTGGAGCAGGTCGCGGCGGAGGGTTCGGGGCGGCGGGTGGACCTGTACGTGGGTGCCCGGTCGCGGATGGAGTTCTACGACAGCGAGGCGATCGACAAGCTGGCGGCGACGCATCCGTGGCTGCGGGTGTCGTACGTGGCCGGTGCGGATCCGGCCCGGCCGGGTGAGTCGGTGCGTATCGCCGACCGGGTGCTGGCCGACGGGGACTGGCGGTCGCGGCACGTGTACGTGTGCGGCTCGGACGAGATGGTGGGTCATTCGGTGGCGGCGTTGACCGGTGCCGGGTTCCAGCCGGGTCAGGTGCATCACGAGGGTTACGGCAAGCACTGGTACGGCCCGGCGTGGCGGACGATGACGGGGGCTGACGAGTCGGAGGTGAACCGGTGAGCGCGGGTCCGATCAGCAGTTACGACGCGCAGCAGGTGTCCGGTCCGGTGCAGGTGCGGTTGACCTCGGACCGGGTGCGTCGGTGGGAGTTCGGGTCGGCGGCGTTCACCCGCCGCGGCTATGACCAGACCGATGTGGACCGGTTCCGGTTGCAGGTGGCCGACGAGCTGGATCTGCTGGCGGCGCAGGTGGCGAACCTGCGGGCGGAGAACGAGCGGCTCAACGACCATCTGGAGCTGCACCGGCACGGGGTGATCCCGAGCACGGAGGCGGCGGTGGCGCCGGCGGCGAAGGAGGTCAACCTGTTGTCGGCGGCGCAGCGGGAGGCCGAGCAGATCATCGCGCAGGCCCACGACTACGCGCGCCGGGTCGCCGAGTACGCCCGTACCCAGTATGAGAGTTACATGCGGGCGGCGGCGGAGGAGGCGAAGCGGGAGGCCGAGCGGGCGGTGACGGAGTACCGCAGCGCGGCCGGGAGCGGCTTCGACGACTCGGTGGCGACGCGTGAGGCGTTGCGGATCTTCGGCGAGATGATGATCTCGCACATGCAGGCGGCGGCCCGGCACCTCGACGACGGCAGTGAGCAGTTGTCACGCACGATGGAGCGCATCGCGCGGGAGTTGCCGCAGGGCGGCGGGGCCGCGCCGCAGCCGGCGTTGTCGCGGCACCAGCGTTGAGCGGTGTCCCGGCCCGCGCGTGATCGCGGGCCGGGACGCGCCGGCGGGTGTCAGGCGGTGACGGCGGCGATCGCGTCGGCGATGGGGGTGTCCCCGCCGACGAGTTCCAGGGTGTGCCCGGCGGTGGCCGGGGCGTACAGCAGGGCGAGCAGCACCCGGGCCACGTCGGCGCGGCTGATCGCGCCGGGTTCGACGTGCCGGGCCAGGGTGATCCGGCCGCCGGGTTCGTCGTCGGTGAGGCGGCCGGGCCCCAGCACCGTCACGTCGAGGTCCCGCGCGGTGACGTCGTCCTCGGCGGCCTTCTTGGCCCGCAGGTACGCCGCCCACACGTCGTCGGTGCCTTCAGCCGGTGCGGCGTCCACGCCCATGGAGGAGACCAGCAGGTAGCGGCGTACTCCGGCGCGGGTGGCGGCGTCGGCGAGCAGCACGGCGGCGCCGCGGTCGACGGTGTCCTTGCGGCCGGCGCCGCTGCCGGGTCCGGCGCCGGCGGCGAACACGACTGCGTCGGCGCCGGCCAGGTGGGCGGCGAGGGTGCCGGCGTCGGTGTGTTCCAGGTCGCACACGACCGGTTCGGCGCCGGCGGCGCGTAGCGCGGCGGCGTGGTCGGGGTTGCGGATCAGCCCGAGCGCGGTGTCTCCGCGTCCGGCCAGTTCCCGCTCCAGCAGTTTGGCGATCTTTCCGTGCCCTCCGGCGATGACGACGCGCATGGGCTCAACCTAGCCCGGTACACCGCCCGCCGCCGGGCGACCGGCTTCGTCGATCATGAGGTTGGCGGCCCGGCACGCCGGCCCGGACGACCGCCGACCTCATGATCGACGAAGTGGGGTGGGCGGGGAGGGGCAGCGAGCGGCGCGGCGAGGGACCATGGACGGGTGAGTGAGGCGTTCGAGGAGTTGACGCGGCTGGTGGCCGCCGGGGACGTGGTGGTGCTCAGCGGCGCGGGCCTGTCCACCGAGTCGGGCATCCCGGACTACCGGGGGCCCAGCGGCGCGGCGCGCCGGCACACCCCGATGACGTACCAGGATTTCACCCGTGATCCGCTGGCCCGGCGTCGGTACTGGGCGCGCAGCCACCTGGGCTGGCAGACCATCGCCCGGGCGGTGCCCAACGACGGGCACCGGGCGGTGGCGCGGCTGCAGAACGCCGGGCTGCTCGGCGGGATCATCACGCAGAACGTCGACGGGCTGCACACCGCCGCCGGCGCCACCGGTGTGATCGAACTGCACGGCCGCCTCGACGAGGTGACGTGCCTGGACTGCGGCAACGCCACGGGCCGCGACGAGCTGCACCGGCGCCTGTCCGAGGCGAATCCGGGTTTCGACGCCCGGGTGGCGCGCGTCAACCCCGACGGTGACGTGGATCTGCCCGACGAGGCGGTGACCGGGTTCCGCACCGTCGACTGCGCGCTCTGCGGCACCGGCATGTTGAAACCGGACGTGGTGTTCTTCGGCGAGACGGTCCCCGCCCCGCGTGTCGCGGACTGTTTCGCGCTCGTCGAGCGGGCCCGGGCGCTGCTGGTGCTCGGCTCGTCGTTGACGGTGATGTCGGGCCGGCGGTTCGTGCTGCGGGCGGCCCGCCACGGCATCCCGGTGGCGATCGTCAACCAGGGCGTCACCCGCGGCGACGGGTACGCCGCGCTGCGCCTGGACGCCCCGCTGGGCGCCACCCTGTGCGCGCTGGCCGACCGGTGCGCGGCGGCTCCGGCGCCGGTGTGATCAACCCCCGGGACATGAGCCGGAAACACGCCCGCTGGTAGCGTTGGGGGTGCCGGTACCACCCACGTGGGAGAGACCGTCGACCCGACGGCGCCGAAGGGGCAGATTCTCCCCGGAACCTCTCAGGCAAAAGGACCACGTGGGCAGGCGCTGTGGAGCGCGTCAGCGCGACTCAGGGGGAGGCCGACCCGTCGACCTCGCCCCACCAAGGAGCGCAGCGCATGACCGCAGAGCAGTTCGCCGACCGGCACATCGGCCCCGGCCGCGACGACGAACGCCGGATGCTGGACACCGTCGGTTACGGCTCCGTCGACGAGCTGATGGACGCGGCGATCCCCGAGGTGATCCGCTGGCACGGCACCCTCGACCTGCCCGCCCCGGCCGGCGAGCGGGAGGCCATCGCCGAGCTGCGCGCCCTCGCGTCGCGCAACACCGTCGCCGTGTCCATGATCGGCCTCGGGTACCACGGCACGCACACCCCGGCGGTGATCCGCCGCAACGTGCTGGAGAACCCCGCCTGGTACACCGCGTACACGCCGTACCAGCCGGAGATCAGCCAGGGCCGGCTGGAGGCGCTGCTGAACTTCCAGACCATGGTCACCGACCTGACCGGGTTGGCCACGGCGAACGCCTCGATGCTCGACGAGGGCACCGCCGCGGCCGAGGCGATGACGCTCGCCCGCCGCGCGTCCAAGAGCAAGAGCCCGGTGTACGTGGTCGACGCCGACGCGCTGCCGCAGACCGTCGCGGTGATCGCCGGCCGGGCCGAGCCGCTCGGCATCGAGGTGCGCGTGATCGACGTCGAGCGCGACGAGTTGCCGGCGGAGTTCTTCGGTCTGCACCTGCAGTACCCGGGCGCGTCCGGGGCGGTCCGTGACCATCGGGCGCTGGTCGAGGCGGCGCACGGCGTGGGCGCGCTGGTGACGGTCGCGGCGGACCTGCTGGCGTTGACGCTGCTGCGCCCGCCGGGCGAGATCGGCGCCGACATCGCCGCCGGCACCACCCAGCGCTTCGGCGTGCCGATGGGCTTCGGCGGGCCGCACGCCGGTTACCTGGCGGTGCGCTCGGGCCTGGAGCGGATGCTGCCCGGCCGCCTGGTCGGGGTGTCCCGCGACGCCGACGGGAACCCGGCGTACCGGCTGGCGTTGCAGACCCGCGAGCAGCACATCCGCCGGGAGAAGGCGACAAGCAACATCTGCACCGCCCAGGTGCTCCTCGCGGTGATGGCCGGCATGTACGCCGTCTACCACGGCCCGGACGGGCTGCGCGCCATCGCCCGGCGTACCCACGAGGCGGCGGCGCGGCTCGCGGCCGGGCTGCGCGCCGGCGGCGTCGAGGTCGCGGACGTCGCGTTCTTCGACACCGTCACCGCGATCGTGCCGGGCCGCGCCGCCGAGGTGGTGGCCGCCGCCGCCGAGCGTAACGTGAACCTGCGTCTGGCCGACGCCGACCGGGTCGGCATCTCCTGCGACGAGACCACCACGCCCGCGCACCTTCAGGCGGTGTGGGCGGCGTTCGGCGTCGACGGGTTCGACGGCGACACCGATACGGCCCTGCCGGACGGGCTGGCCCGCACGTCGGACTTCCTCACCCACCCGGTGTTCCACAGCCACCACTCGGAGACGGCGATGCTGCGCTACCTGCGCCGCCTGGCCGACTTCGACTACGCGCTGGACCGCGGCATGATCCCGCTGGGGTCGTGCACGATGAAGCTCAACGCCACCACCGAGATGGAACCGATCACCTGGCCGGAGTTCGCGCACCTGCACCCGTTCGCGCCGGACGCGCAGACCGCCGGGTACCGGGAGCTGATCGCGCAGCTGGAGGGCTGGCTGGCCGAGGTCACCGGCTACGACGCGGTCAGCGTGCAGCCGAACGCCGGGTCGCAGGGTGAGCTGGCCGGGCTGCTGGCGATCCGCGGCTACCACCGGGAGCGCGGCGAGGCCCACCGGGACGTGTGCCTGATCCCGTCGTCGGCGCACGGCACCAACGCCGCGTCCGCCGTCATGGCCGGCATGCGGGTCGTGGTGGTCGGCTGCGACGCCGACGGCAACGTCGACCTGGTCGACCTCGACGCGAAGATCGACAAGCACCGGGACGCGCTCGCCGCGATCATGGTGACGTACCCGTCGACGCACGGCGTGTACGAGACCGGCATCGCCCAGCTGTGCGCGAAGGTCCACGACGCGGGCGGTCAGGTGTACGTCGACGGCGCGAACCTCAACGCGCTGGTCGGGTTCGCCAAGCCGGGCCGGTTCGGGGCGGACGTGTCGCACCTGAACCTGCACAAGACGTTCTGCATCCCGCACGGCGGCGGCGGCCCCGGCGTGGGCCCGGTGGCGGTGCGTTCGCACCTGGCGCCGTTCCTGCCCGGTGACCCGCTCGGCGCGCGCGCCGACGGGCGGCCGGCGATCTCGGCGGCGAACCACGGGTCGGCGGGGATCCTGCCGATCCCGTGGGCGTACCTGCGGATGATGGGCGCCGGCGGGCTGGCCCGCGCCACCGGCGTGGCCGTCCTGGCCGCGAACTATGTGGCGGCGCGGCTGCGGGCGCACTTCCCGGTGCTGTACGCCGGCAACAAGGGCCTGGTCGCGCACGAGTGCATCCTGGACCTGCGGCCGTTGACCAAGGCCACCGGTGTGAGCGTCGACGACGTGGCGAAGCGGCTGATCGACTACGGCTTCCACGCGCCGACGATGTCGTTCCCGGTGGCCGGGACGCTGATGGTGGAGCCGACCGAGAGCGAGGATCTGGCCGAGCTGGACCGCTTCTGCGACGCGATGATCGCGATCCGGGCGGAGATCGACAAGGTCGGCTCGGGGGAGTGGCCGGCGGGGGACAACCCGCTGTCCAACGCGCCACACACGGCGGCGATGGTGTCGGCCGACGAGTGGCCGCACCCGTACCCGCGGTCGGTGGGCGCCTACCCGGCGGGTGTGGACCGGGCGGGCCGCTACTGGCCACCGGTGCGGCGCATCGACGGCGCGTACGGCGACCGGAACCTGGTCTGCTCGTGCCCCGCGCCGGAGGCGTTCGAGGACTGAGCGGCTGACGCCGGGGCGGTGGGCTCTCGCCGCCCCGGCCGGCGCGCCGGACGGTCATGGCCGGCGCGTACGCTCACTGACGCTGCGTGATCGCTCAGGCGACGAGGGCGTGGCGGGCCGGACCCCGGTGCGGGGCGATGGTGCGCCCGTCGGGGAGCAGCTCACCGGTGTCCTCGAAGACGATGACACCGTTGCAGAGCAGGCTCCAGCCCTGCTCAGGGAAGCAGGCGAGGACGCGGGCGGCCTCTCGGTCGGTCGCGTCGGCGGAGGGGCAGGTGGGCTGGTGCTGACACATCGGGTTCTCCGGACTGTGGGGGCACTGTGTCATGGTTCACATGACCAGTGACGCACAGTACCAAGGAAAACTGAGCGGCAACGAGCAAGGATGCGTCTTGTTCACCCAGAATGGGCTGAACGGATGACCCGTAACGGCCCGGACGTCGTGGAAGCGCTCCCACAGGTGGAGGTCGATGCACCCGGCGCCCCGCCCGGATGCCGCCGCCGAATCGTCGAGACCGCTCGGCTTTACTGGCGAATCGGCGACGGCGGCGACCCCGCCGACCTGGCCCAACGCTTCCTCGCCGCACACGGCATCGACCGCGACGACCTCACCCGGCCCGGCCGCCACGACCCGGACGCCGCGGTGTGCGGTGCCGCGCTGTATCTGTCCGCCGCCGCCGGCGCGTACGCCATCGGCGTGTCGCCCGGCGCGCCCAGCCCCGCGCCGGCGCTGCCCGACCTGGTCGTGGTCGTCTACCACCACACCGGCCGCCCGGCCGCGCCCCGGCCACCGGCCCCGGAGCCGTGGCGGCTCGGCGACTGGCGGGACAGCTGGACCCCGGCCGCGCACGCCGACGCCGTCGGCGCGGTCCGCGCCGCCATCGCCCGCGGCGACGTCTACCAGGTCAACATCGTCGGCCACGCCGCCGCCGGCTACACCGGCGACCCGCGCACCGCGCTGGCCCGCCTCGCCGCGCTACCAGGTGCCCGCTACGGCGGCACCCTGCACGGCCCCGGCTGGGCACTCGGCTGCGCCTCCCCGGAGACCCTCATCGCCGTCGAACACGGCCGGCTGGTCACCCGCCCCATCAAGGGCACCCGCCCGGCCACGGCCGCCGGACGCCGCGACCTGCTCGCCTCGGCCAAGGAACGCGCCGAACACGTCATGATCGTCGACCTGGAACGCAACGACCTCGCCCGCATCGCCCGCACCGGCTCGGTGCGCGTCGACGAGCTGTTCGCCGTACGCCGCTGGTGTGACCTGTGGCAGGCGGAGTCCACGGTGTCGGCGGCGCCCGCCGACGGCCTCGGCCTGGCCGACCTGCTGCGCGCCGTCTGCCCCGGCGGCTCGGTCACCGGCGCACCCAAACACGCCGCCCTGGCGCACATCGGCGCGCTGGAGCCGGTCGGTCGCGGCGCGAGCATGGGCGCGCTCGGCTGGGTCGGCCCCGACCGCCTCGACCTGGGCCTCACCATCCGCACCGCCGCCGCCGACGGGAACCTGCTGCACCTGTGGGCCGGGGGAGGCATCACCTGGGACAGCGACCCGGCCGCCGAGGTCGCCGAGGCCGCCGCCAAGGCCGCCCCGATCCGCGCCCTGCTCGCCGGCTGACGGCTCGGCGCCCGGCCTTTTCGCGGCGGCTCTGCTGGGCGGTAGCGGTCGTGCGCGGCGCGCTCAGCCGGCGGCGGCGAACTCGTCGAGGGCGGCGACGACCCGCTCGCTGATGCCGTGCCCGCCGCCGTGCCCGCCGGACTCCACGATCTCCAGCCGCGCGTCAGGCCAGTCCCGGGTCAGCTGCCACGCGATGTCCGGCGGGCCGCTGACGTCCAACCGGCCCTGCACCAGCACCCCCGGAATGCCCGCCAGCCGGTACGCGTCGCGCAGCACCTGCCCGTCCGGCTGGAAACCCCGGTTCGTGAAGTAGTGCGTCACCAGCCGGGCGAACCCGTACCGGAACACCGGATCGGCGAACCGCGGATCCGGCGCGAACCCGCCCGCGAGCGACACGTGCACGTCCTCCCAGTCACACCAGTCCCGCGCCGCCCGTTCCCGCACCGCCGGGTCCGGGTCGTTCACCAGCCGCGCGTACGCCGCCGACAGGTCACCGTCACGGTCGGCCTCCGGCACCCCGTCACGGAACCGCGCCCACTCCTGCGGGAACACCCGGCCCATGTCCCGGGTCAACCACACGATCTCCCGGTCGGTGTTGGCGACCACGCTGAACAACACCAGCGCGCTCACCCGATCCGGGTGCCGCTGCGCGTACGCCAGTGCCAGCGACGACCCCCACGAGGCGCCGCACAGCAGCCACCTGTCGATCCCCAGATGCGCGCGCAGCACCTCCATGTCGGCCAGCAGATGCCCGGTGGTGTTCACCGACAGGTCGGTCGACGGATCCGACGCCGGGGGAGTGCTGCGCCCACAGCCACGCTGGTCGAACAACACGATCCGGTACGCGGCCGGGTCGAACAGCCGCCGCCACGACGCGCCCGCACCCGAACCCGGCCCGCCGTGCACCACCAGCGCCGGCCGGCCGGCCGGGTTGCCGCACGTCTCCCAGTACACGCGCTGCCCGTCCCCGACGTCCAGCATCCCCTGCGCGTACGGCTCGATCGGCGGATACATACGGCGGCCTCCCTGCGACGGTGTCCGCACACCCTACGAGCCCTGCCGTCCCGGCGGGTGACCCCCACGCAGAGGTAAGCAACGGATAGCCTTCCGGGCATGACTATGCGCCCGATCCGGATCATCGGCGACCCCGTGCTGCGCACCCCCAGCGAACCCGTCACCAGCTTCGACGCCGAACTGCGCGCCCTCGTCACCGACCTGATGGACACCCTGCTCGGCGCACCCGGCCGCGCCGGCGTCGCCGCACCCCAGATCGGCGTCAACGCCCAGGTGTTCGTCTACGACGCCGACGGCCGGCGCGGCCACATGATCAACCCCACGCTGGAGCTGTCCGACGAGCTCCAGGACGACGAGGAGGGCTGCCTGTCCATCCCCGGCCTGTACTTCCCGACCCCCCGCGCGCTGCACGCCACCGCACACGGCTACGACCAGCACGGCGAACCGCTCACCGTCACCGGCAGCGGCTTCCTCGCCCGCGCCCTGCAACACGAGACCGACCACCTGCGCGGGCGCCTCTACGTCGACACCCTGCGCGGAGACACCCGCCGCCGCGCCCTGCGCGAGATCCGCGCCGGCCGGTTCGACTCACCCAGCCGCGGCCGCTGACGTCAACGCGCACTCGGTGAACCCGGCCACCCGGGAGAACCCCAGCCGCTCGTACAACCGCACCGCCGCCACGTTGTCCGCCCGCACGTTCAACGTCACATGATCCACCGACACGCGCAGCCGGGCGCACAACGCCGCCACCACACCCGCACCCAGACCACGACCCCGCGCCTCCGGATGCGTCGTCACATTCCCCAGCGCCGCGACCCGCCACCGCGGCGAGAACACGTGTACCCCCGCCACCGCCACCAGCCGACCGTGCTCCCGTACCCCCACGTACTGGCCCGTGTCCAGCATCCGCGGATCGAACCAGTTCCCCGGATACGCCACCGCGTACAACCCGGAAAGCTCCGCCGCGTCCGCCGGCCCCAACGGCTCACCAACCGCCGGCACCGCCGCCAGCCGCCCCGGATCCGTCAACGCCATCCGGTGATGCGCCGCCGCCTCCGACACCACGAACCAGCGGCCCACCGCCGCCTCCAGACCGGGGGACAGGTGCGCCCACATCCGCGCCGGCAACACCGGCGCCGCCTCCGCCAGCAACCCCGCCAACTCCGGCACCCGATCCGGCGCCGCGAACGCCAGCAACGTCGGCAACTCCACCCCGTGATACAGCAACACCACCTGGTCGCCACGCCGGAACCACGACGTGTACGGCCAGAAGAAATCGTCCAGATCACCCAACTGGTACGCGTGCAACACCGGATCCCGGCCCAGCAGACCCGCCAGCACCGCCCGGTCGTGCTCCGCCCGCACCGCCACCGCGATCAGCCCGCCATCCACTGGTCATAACCCAACCGGGCCACCAACGCCAGCACCACCACCAGCAGCACCACCCGCACGAACCCGGCACCCCGCCGCAACGCCATCCGCGCGCCCACCGCCGCCCCCACCACGTTGCACACCGCCATCGCCGCACCCAACGCCCACCACACGTGCCCGGTCAACCCGAACACCACGAGCGCACCCAGATTCGTGCCCGCGTTGACCACCTTCGCCATCGCCGACGCGTGCACGAAATCCGAACCCAGAATCGCCGTGAACGCCAACACCAGGAACGTCCCCGTACCCGGCCCGATCAACCCGTCGTACAGGGCGATGCCCACACCGGCCACCGCCACCGCCACCACCACCCGCCGAGGGGTCCGCCGCTGCGGCGACGCCACCACACCCAGCGACGGCCGCGCCAGCACGAACACCGCCACCGCCACCAGCACCACGAGCACCACCGGCCGGTACGCGCTACCCGGCACCGCACCCGCCAACGCCGCACCCAACCCCGCCGTCAGCACCGCCAACCCGGCCGCCGGACCCGCCACCGCCCAATCCAGCTTCGTCCGCCGCGCATACGTCACCGCCGCCGTCGACGTACCGAAGATCGCCGCCAGCTTGTTCGTGCCCAACGCCGTCGCCACCGGCACACCCGGCGCCGCCACCAGCAACGCCGGCAACAACAACAGACCACCGCCACCCACCACCGCGTCCACCCACCCGGCCAGCAGGGCAGCGGTCAGCAACGTCGTCAACGACAGGGCATCCACCGCCGCATTCTGCCCACGCCACCACCAGCGACAAGGCCCCCTGTGGCCAGCCTCACCGCCCCCGGCGACGCCGCAACCACACCCCGGCCGACCCCACCGCCACGAACACCAGCATCGAACAGCACAACAGTTTCAGCACCCGGCAAGACTCCCACGACGACGTAGGGTGTCCAGGTGCGCCTGGCCACCTTCAACCTGCTGCACGGCCGATCCCTCACCGACGGGCTCGTCGACCCCGACCGGCTCACCGCCGCCGTCACCGACCTCGACGCCGACGTCCTCGCCCTCCAGGAAGTCGACCGCGACCAGACCCGCAGCGGCAGACTCGACCTCACCGCCGTGGCCGCCCGCGCCCTGCACGCCGACCACCACCGCTTCGCCGCCGCCGTCGTCGGCACCCCCGGCGAACAGTTCCGCCCCCTCACCCACGACGACGACGGCCACGGCGAACCCCTCTACGGCATCGGCCTGATCAGCCGCCACCCCGTCCGCTCCTGGCAGGTCACCCGTCTGCGCGCCGCACCCGTCCGCTCACCCATCTACGCACCCGGCCCCGGCGGCGGACTCGTCCTGCTCCGCGACGAACCCCGCGTCGTGCTCGCCGCCGTCCTCGACACCCCCCACGGCCCCCTCACCGTCGCCGCCACCCACCTGTCCTTCGTGCCCGGCTGGAACGTCTGGCAACTACGCCGCGTCGTCCGCGTCCTGCGCACCCTGCCCGCACCCCGGATCCTGCTCGGCGACCTCAACCTGCCCGCCGGACCCGCCGCCGCGCTCACCCGCTGGCGGCCCCTCGCAAGGCGCCCCACCTACCCGGCCGGGCAACCCCGCGTCCAACTCGACCACATCCTCGCCGACCGGCACGGCCTCGACCGGCTCCCACCCGTCACCGCCGTCCACACACCGCTGGCCACCATCTCCGACCACCGGCCCCTCGTCGTCGACCTCGGCTGACGCTCAGCCCAACCCGCTCTGCCGCCGCGCCGCGTCCACCGCGTTACGGAACAACATCGCCACCGTCGTCGGACCCACCCCGCCCACACGCGGCGTGATCGCACCCGCCACCTCGGCGCACGACTCGTCCACGTCCGGCAGCAACCGCCGCCCCTCGTACCGCACCCCGCCACCGACCACCACCGCACCCGGACGCACATGCTCCGGCTGCACGATCCCCGGCACCCCCGCCGCCGCGATCAGGATCTCCGCCCGCCGCGTGTACCGCGGCCAGTCCGCCACCCCCGTGTGCACCACAGTCACCGCCGCGTTCGCCGTCGGCCGCTTCTGCGCCAGCAACATCGCAAGCGGCCGCCCCAACGTCGCACCCCGGCCCAGGATCACCACCTCCCGGCCCGCCACCGGCACACCGTGGAACGCCAGCAACGCCTCGATCCCCGCCGGTGTACATGGCAACGGACCCGGCAACCCCAACGCCAGCCGACCCATGTTCACCGGATGCACCCCGTCCACGTCCTTGTCCGGGTCCAGCGCCGCCAACGCCCGGTCGTAGTCCAGACGACCCGGAATCGGATACTGCACCAGCACCCCGTGCACCGTCTTGTCCGCGTTGAACTCCGCCAGCACCGCGTGCAGATCCGCCTGCGACGCCGACGCCGGCAGATGCACGTGCGGCGACACGAAACCCAGCTCCGCCGCCTGGCGTTGCTTGATCCGGATATAACCCGCGCTCGCATCGTCGTCACCCACCAGCACCGTCGCCAGCGCCGGCGTCACCCCCGCCGCACGCAGCTCCGCCACCGACGCGGCGACCTCCGACAACACCCGCTCCGCCACCGGGGCACCCGGCAGCAACCGCGCAGAAGACATACGACACCTCGCCCGCGGAGGCCCAGGCGGTCGACCCCCGCGACGAGCTCCCCGATGGTTCACCCATCCCCGTGCCGCCAGTCGCGTTCCTTCTCAGCCTGCCACAGCCTCCGCCGCCACCGCATCCACCACCGCCTGCCAACCCGGCAGCGCCGCCAGCAGACCGTCCGCCCGCCGCCGCCGATCCGCCGCCGACGTCACACCCAGATCCGCCAGCACCGCCCCGAACGCCCGCTCCCGCTCCGGCGCCACCTGGCCCAACACCACATGACACCGCGCGTACGTCACCAGCACCCAGAACATCGCCTCCCGATGCCGCCCCGCCTCGATCAGCTCAGCCGCACCGTCGAACACCACCGGCCGCCCCGCCGCACCAAGGTCCGCCCCGAACGCGAACCCCTCCCGCGGTGACCGCGACGCCTCGTCGAACACCACCGCCAACCCGGCCAGATGCTCCCGCACCCGCGTCGCATCCACACCGCCGCCGTCGAGCGTGTCCAGCAGGCCCCCGTACCGATCCGCGAACCCGAACCGCGACAACACCCGCTCCGCCCGCACATACCGCCGCCGCACCGTCGGATCCGCCAGCCCCGCCACCGCCGGCCACACCGCCAGCAACGACGTCGGAAACACCCACGCCAGCACCTGCTCCGCGGCCGGCGATTCGGCGTCGACCGCCCGCAGGCCGGCCTCGATGCGCCGCCGCACCCCCGCGCACCGCGCCCGCACCCACACCGGATCCGCGAACCCCGCCGCCACCCGCTCCCGCACCGCCGCCAGCCGCCCCGACGGATCCGCGATCACCCCATCGGTACGGAACATCGGCGCGAACACCCACGACCCCAGCACATCCTCCGGGCCGCCCAACTCCGCCCACGTGATCGTGCTGACCTCCAGCAGCACCCCACGGTGCACGAACTTGCCCACCTTCACACCGGGCTCCCGGCGCACCAGCAACACGTCCACGTCCGACCACACTGGCAGCACCGCGTCGTCCGGCAACCCCACAGTCGACCCACTGAACAACGCGCCCTCGATCGACGGATCGACGCGCATCCGCTCCCGCACCCACCCGAGCGCCACCGCCCGCGCCGCACCCACCCGCATCCGCCCGATCCTGCCAGCCCGGCAGCGCACCGGCAGACCCATTCCGGATACGGACGGTTGTCGATCGGGCACAGAACGTGGAATATCGACGTAAGTGACTGTCGTCGAAATCGTGTGGGGCGATGCGAATGACGGGCTACCACCCGATCCTCAAAGGACGCCAAGCCGAACTCCAGGCCGTCAGCCACGTCCCCGACGAACTCGCACCACACATCCTCCCGATCTTCGACCTGCCACCCTCCAAGCAGGGTCCGATCACCGACGCATGCATCTTCAGCCGACGCGCACAGGACAGCATCCCGCGTGACATGGCCATCGCCGTCGACGTGCGCCACCTCCCCGAGCCCACCACCGGCACCCGCCGGCCACTCCGCGACATCGCCGACGACCTGCACCCGTGGGGGATCCCCGCGCTGCCCGTCGCCCACCTGAACGACACCCCCGCGCAACTGGCCGACGTCCGTTACGCCGCCGCGCCCTACGGCGGCGTTCTCCGGCTCGCCGCCGGCCACACCGAACCGGACGACGCCGAAACCGACGCACGACTGAGCCACGTCCTATCCGCCACCGAACTGCGACCCGAGAACTGCACCCTCGTCATCGACGTCGCCGAGGTGGCATCCGACCGGCACCTCACGACAGCCGAGCCCCTCGTTCGCAAACACCTCGTGTGGGCCGGACGCCACCCCTGGAAGGCGGTCGTCGTCGCCGCCGGAGCAATGCCCGCCACGATCTCCCACGTGCCAGCCGGCACCGCGATCCCGCTCCGCAGGCGGGACTTCGACCTCTGGCAGCGGCTCAAGGACCATGACATCCAGTTCGCCGACTACGGCGTCACTCACCCCGGCGCCGGCTCGGGACGCCGAGGGCCAGCACCCAACATCCGCTACACCCACCAGGACACCTGGTGGACCTACCGTGCGCCCGGCGACGGCATGGACAGCGGCAACACCGGCATCTACGACATCTGCCAGGCCCTTGTATCCGCCGACCACTGGCCGCCCACCGGGCGTCACTTCTCCTGGGGCGACGAGCAGATCGCCCTGCGCGCCGCCCGCCACGCCGGCCCCGGCACCGCCACCCAATGGATCGCCTGGGCGACGTCACACCACCTGTCGTACGTCGCCGGCCAACTCGGCCTGACAGTTATCGCTTGACCAATCCCGACAACGCCCGGTTGGTACGGTTCGCCGCCACCGCAGCCCGTTGCTGACCCGCCGTCACCTCGATGTACGTCTGCGACGACGCCAACGACGCATGCCCCAGCAACCGCATGATCTCCGCCGCGCTCGCCCCGTCCTCCGCCAGCCGCGTCGCGAACGTGTGCCGCAACGCGTGCAACCGCGCACCCCGCGGCACCCGGTCACCGATGCCCGCCCGCCGGTAACACGACTCCACCAGGTACTGCAGCCCACCCCGACGCAACGCCTCACCCTGACGATCCACCAGGAACGGCGAATCCGGCCGCACGCTGCGCGACCCGAACCGGTACCGCCGGCTGTCCAGGTAACCCGCAATCACCCGGTCGACGCCGTCCTCGATCGGCACCGTACGCGGCCGTCCGCCCTTACCCGCCACGTCCACCCGCCGCTCACCGTCGCGCCCGGCCACCGACGACACCCGCAGCGCCAGCAGTTCCGAAAGCCGCAACCCCGCGCACAACGCCAGCGCCAGCACCGCCAGGTCGCGCTCCGGCCACGGGTCACGCTGCCGGCCCTCCGCCCGGGCCACCGCCGCCAGCAACTCCTCCGGGGTGTCCTCGCCCCGCAGCGGCTTGGGCCGGGGGAGAGGCGTGCGGGGCCGCCCCACCGCCGGCATCGGATTCCCCGGTACGACACCCTCCGCGACCAGGAACGTGAAGAAGCTGTTCCACGTCGACCAGGCACGATGGACCGACGCGGCGGCCCGGGGAGCGGCGAACCGCGCGAACGCCGCGCGCATCACCCTGGGGGAGAGGGCGCTGACGGGTACGTGCAGGGGAGAGGCGTCACCGTCGGTGGCGACCAGCTCGGCCACCGTGGTCAGATCCCTCCGGTACGCGGCCAGGGTGTGGGGGGAGGGCTTACGGGTGGCCCGGGCGGTCAGGAACTCCTCAATCAGGGCCCCCACCGTTTCGTCCGGTTTGTCATGCATAAGGGATATTATGCATGATTCTCGCGTTCCAGCCAGGAAGCCCACATCAGGGGAGCAGGGGCGACCAACGCCTTGATCAACTCCATCTCGCCGAGATGGAGGTAACCCCAGTGCTCCGATGCAGCCACGTCGGCGAACTGGCGGCAGCGCCGCCGATCATGAGGTTGACCGGGAGTGCTGTCTGATCTGTCGCCGCCAGCTTCATGATCGCCGGACGGTGGGTGGAGTGAGGTGGGATTCGGCGGGGGATGCTCGGGTCGGCCGGTGGGTGGGCCGGCCCGGTGATCGGTGCCTGGACGCAACGGCGGCGACATCGTGTCTGGAGGCGTGAGCCGGCTCGCGGCGAGCTCGCTGCCGCTGCCAACGCTCGCCAGGTTGAGCACACGGCCCGGCGGCACGACAGCGGTGACTGCGTGACACTCCGGCGCCCCCGAAGGCCCGCAAAGGCGGTCACCTGCCTCGCGCGGGCCCTCGGGGAGCTCTCGCCTCAGCGTTACTTGACATAATGTACATTATCGAATTCGAATGATCAGGCGCTCAGGCAGGCTTCGCGCCTTCGTTCGTCGCCGCGTCCCTGACGAGCGCGGCCACGCGCAGCAGGTCTCGCGCACGGAAGTACGCCCGCGCGTCCTCCTCGTAGAGCCGTCCGCCGACACGCTGCCGCACCTGCTGTACCGCGTCGTCGAGTCGCTCATGCTGCTCGGCGGTCAAAGGCCCGCCGCTCGCGAGGCAGGCGGACACCGAGCTGCCGATCTCCCGCGCGCCCGGGTCGTCGCCCGCGAGCAGCCGGCTGCGCTGCCAGTGGTTCAGCGCGTGCAGTGCCGCTCGCTGCGCAGCTTCGTACCAGATCGTCGGGCCCAGGTTGGGGTTTCGATCAGCGCGCCTCGGTGTCCGGTGGCCGAGCTGCTTCGCGGTGCGGCGTTCGGCGGCGTAGCACTGTAGATCCTCGTGCCAGAGGCGGCGGCTCGCCGCGAGATGCTCCAGCGCCCGAAGCAGCGCCGCCTCGTCACGCCGGAACGGTCCGGCCAGCTCTTCGAGGAAGCTGAGTGTCGCCTCGAAGCCGACTGGGCGGTACAGCTGCACGCACGAGCGTAGTGCGGAGACCCGGCGCTGGTGCGGCAGCGCCGGGTCGCGGACGCGGCGGGCGAAGGCGCTGAAGCTCACCGGCCGAGAGTAGAGGCGCAGGCCGACGGTGGTGTTGACCCGCGCCTCTCCCCTGCTGCCGGTACGGCGATCAGGCGCCGACGTAGTCGGCCAGGTGTTCGCCGGTGAGCGTCGACCGGGCCGCCACGAGATCCGCCGGGGTGCCCTCGTACACGATCCGGCCGCCGTCGTGTCCGGCGCCCGGGCCGAGGTCGATGATCCAGTCGGCGTGCGCCATGACGGCCTGGTGGTGCTCGATCACGATGACGGACTTCCCGGCGTCGACGAGCCGGTCGAGCAGGCCGAGCAGTTGGGCGACGTCGGCCAGGTGCAGGCCGGTGGTGGGTTCGTCCAGGACGTACACGCCGCCCTTGTCCCCCATCCGGGTGGCGAGCTTGAGCCGCTGCCGCTCCCCTCCGGACAGGGTGGTGAGGGGTTGACCGAGCGTGAGGTAGCCCAGGCCGACGTCGGCGAGCCGGTCGAGGATGGTGTGGGCGGCCGGGGTGCGGGCGTCGCCGTCGCTGAAGAACGTCTCGGCTTCGTCCACGGACATGGCGAGGACCTCGCTGATGTCGCGTCCGCCGAGGTGGTAGTCGAGGACGGCGGGCTGGAACCGCTTGCCTTCGCAGTCCTCGCAGGTGCTGGCGACGCCGGCCATCATGCCGAGGTCGGTGTAGATGACGCCGGCGCCGTTGCAGGTCGGGCAGGCGCCTTCGGAGTTGGCGCTGAACAGGGCGGGTTTGACGCCGTTGGCCTTGGCGAAGGCCTTGCGGATGGGGTCGAGCAGGCCGGTGTAGGTGGCCGGGTTGCTGCGGCGGGAGCCGCGGATGGCGGTCTGGTCGATGCTGACGACGTCCTCACGTTTGGCCAGTGAGCCGTGGATGAGGCTGCTCTTGCCGGAGCCGGCGACGCCGGTGACGACGACCAGGACGCCGAGGGGGATGTCGACGTCGACGTCGCGCAGGTTGTGGGTGCGGGCGCCGCGGATCGGCAGGGCGCCGGTGGGCGTACGCAGCTTCTCCTTGAGGGTGGCGCGGTCGTCGAGGTGGCGGCCGGTGGTGGTGTCGCTGGCGCGCAGGCCGGCGAGTGTGCCTTCGTAGCAGATGGTGCCGCCGGCGGTGCCGGCGCCGGGGCCGAGGTCGATGACGTGGTCGGCGATGGCGATGGTCTCGGGTTTGTGTTCGACGACGAGGACGGTGTTGCCCTTGTCGCGCAGTTGGAGCAGGAGGTTGTTCATGCGGGCGATGTCGTGCGGGTGCAGGCCGATCGTGGGTTCGTCGAAGACGTAGGTGACGTCGGTGAGGGACGAGCCGAGGTGGCGGATCATCTTGGTGCGCTGGGCCTCGCCGCCGGAGAGGGTGCCGGCGGGGCGGTCGAGGCTGAGGTAGCCGAGGCCGATCTCGACGAAGGAGTCGAGGGTGTCCCCCAGCGCCTTGAGCAGCGGGCCGACGGAGGGTTCGTGCAGGTCGCGTACCCAGGTGGCGAGGTCGCTGATCTGCATGGCGCAGGCGTCGGCGATGTTGATGCCGTTGATCTTCGAGGAGCGGGCTTCGGGGGCGAGCCGGGTGCCGTCGCAGTCGGGGCAGGCGGTGAACGTGATGGCGCGTTCGACGAAGGCGCGGATGTGGGGCTGCATGGCGTCGACGTCCTTGGCGAGCATCGACTTGGTGATGGTGGGGATGATGCCGGTGTAGGTGAGGTTGATGCCGTCGACCTTGATCTTCGTGGGTTCCTTGTGGAGCAGGTCGTCGAGTTCGCTTCTGGTGTAGTCGCGGATGGGCTTGTCGGGGTCGAACAGGCCGCTGGAGCGGAAGATGCGGCCGAACCAGCCGTCCATGCTGTAGCCGGGGATGGTGATGGCGCCCTCGTTGAGGGAGAGCTTCTCGTCGTAGAGGACGGTGAGGTCGAAGTCGGTGACGGTGCCGCGGCCCTCGCAGCGGGGGCACATGCCGCCGAGGCGGTTGAAGGTGCCCTTCTTGGTCTGGGTCTTGCCGGGGCCGCGGTCGACGGTGATGGCGCCGGCGGCGCGGACGGAGGGGACGTTGAAGGAGTAGGCGTTGGGTGGGCCGATGTGGGGGTCGCCGAGGCGGCTGAACAGGATGCGGAGCATGGCGTTGACGTCGGTGGCGGTGCCGACGGTGGAGCGGGGGTCGGCGCCCATGCGTTCCTGGTCGACGATGATGGCGGTGGTGAGGCCTTCGAGGACGTCGACTTCGGGGCGGGACAGGGTGGGCATGAAGCCCTGGACGAAGGCGCTGTAGGTCTCGTTGATGAGGCGCTGGGACTCGGCGGCGATGGTGCCGAAGACCAGTGAGCTCTTGCCGGAGCCGGAGACGCCGGTGAAGACGGTGAGGCGGCGTTTGGGTATCTCCACGTCGACGTTGCGCAGGTTGTTCTCGCGGGCGCCGTGGACGCGGATGACGTCGTGGCTGTCGGCGTGGTGCAGGCCGGTGGTGGCCTTGCTCATTGTGTCTCCGTCCGGTGGTGCGGGTGTCAGTCGAGCCAGTTGCCGTCGCGCATCAGGGTGCGGCCGGGTAGTTCGTCGGCTTCGCGCCATGCCTGGATGCGGTGTGGGGTGATGCGGTACCAGTGGTAGGGCGTGGTCAGGGTACGGGGGTCGAAGCCGGTTCGGGTGGCGAAGCGGTCGCCTCGGTCGGTGGGCAGGGCGTCGATGGTGAGGGTTTCGACGTGGCCGTCGATCATGGTGACGTCGCGGGTGGGGCCGAGGCCGACGCGGGCGTGGCCGCCGGCGAGGTTGCGGCCGGTGGGGCTGTCGGCCGGGGTGGCGACGAGCAGGGTGTGGCCGTCCCAGTCGAAGGACAGGGGCACGAGGTACGGGGTGCCGTCGGGGTCGGCGGTGGCGACCCAGCAGTCGATGTCGTGGTCGAGGCGGTGTGTGGTGTCGTGGCGGCGCTGGGCGCGGGTGCGGGGCGCGTCGGTCATGGGGTGGGGTCAGCGCCGCTCGTTGATGCGGATGAGGTTGCCGGTGGGGTCGCGGAAGGCGCAGTCGCGGACGCCGTAGGGCTGTTCGGTGGGTTCCTGGACGACGTCGGCGCCGGCTGCTTGGAGGCGGTCGAACAGGCCGTCGAGGTCGTCGGTGGCGAGGGTGAGTGCGCCGTAGCTGCCCTTGGCGATGAGTTCGAGGATGGTGCGGCGTTCGTCGTCGCTGATGCCGGGGTCGACGGCTGGCGGGTGCAGGACGATGCCGGTCTCGGGCTGGTCGGGTGGGCCGACGGTGAGCCAGCGCATGGTGTCGCCCTGGCCGACGTCGTTGCGGAGTTCGAAGCCGAGGGTGTCGCGGTAGAAGGCGATGGCGGCGTCGGCGTCGGTGTGGGGCAGGAACGCGTAGTGAATGGTGATCGTCATGGTGGTCACGCTAGTGGTGGTCGGCCGGTGCGGGCTTCTCGATTCCTGATCGGTCGGGTGGCTTGTTTGGTGAGGCAGGGTGGTGGTTCGGCGGTGTCGGGTGCGTGGCGGGCGCGGTAGGCGCTGGGCGGTTCGCCGACGAGTTCGGTGAAGCGGGTGCTGAAGGTGCCCAGGGACTGGCAGCCGACGGCGAAGCAGACGTCGGTGACGCTGAGGTCGCCGCGGCGCAGCAGGGCCATGGCGCGTTCGATGCGGCGGGTCATGAGGTACGCGTACGGGGATTCGCCGTAGGTCTGGCGGAACTGGCGGCTGAGGTGGCCGGCGGACATGTGTTCGCCGCGGGCGAGGGCTTCGACGTCGAGGGGTTTGGCGTATTCGCGGTCGATGCGGTCGCGGACGCGGCGTAGCCGGGTGAGGTCGCGCAGGCGTTGGGCGAACGCGGGGTCGTCGGTTGCCGGGTGCGGTGGCACGTCCGCATCCTGCCTGGTGGGCGGTGGGGTCGTCCACCTGTTCGAGCGGCGAGTCGCGGCGCGGGTGCACCCGCCCGGCAGGTGCACCCGCGCGGCGGTCAGCGCAGCCGGCGGGCGGTGAAGCGGGTGGGTGGGTCGGCGATGGCGTCCTGGGTGGCGACGATCTGCAGTTCGCGGGTGCCGGCTTCGAGGGTGGCCTCGAGTACGGCGTAGATCGAGTTGGTGGTGCGTTCCAGGGCGGTCTGGGGTGAGCCGGTGGTGGCGAGGTGGGCGAGGTAGAGGGCGGCGGTGACGTCGCCGCCGCCGTTGGGGGCGATCGGCAGCAGCGGGGTGGTGACGGCCCAGGCGCCGTCGTCGGAGACGGCGACGACTTCCAGGTGGCCGGCGGGCAGGTCGCCGTGCAGGACGCTGGTGACCAGGACGTGCCGGGGGCCGGTGGCGCGGACGGCGTCGACGGCGGCGAGCAGGTCGTCGATGGTGTCGGTGGTGCGGCCGGCGAGGAATTCCAGCTCGAACTGGTTGGGGGTGACGATGTCGGCGCGTGGGACGACGGTGTCGCGGAGGTATTCGGGGATGCCGGGGCGGACGTACATGCCGCGGCCGACGTCGCCCATGACCGGGTCGCAGCAGTAGAGGGCGGCCGGGTTGGCGGCCTTGACGCGGGCGACGGCGTCGAGGATGACGGCGCCGACGGCGGGGTCGCCCTGGTAGCCGGAGAGGACGGCGTCGGCGGTGCCGAGCACGCCTCGGTCCTCGATGCCGGCGATGACGTCGGCGACGTCGGTGGGGGCGAGCATGGGGCCGCGCCAGGCGCCGTAGCCGGTGTGGTTGGAGAAGTGCACGGTCAGGACCGGCCAGACCTCGTGCCGGAGGCGTTGCAGCGGGAACACGGCGGCGGAGTTGCCGACGTGGCCGTAGGCGACCGACGACTGGATGGACAGGATCTTCACCTGGTCATCGTCGCATCTCCGGCCGGGGATGACTGCTGGTGGTGGGGTGATGACGGGCCGGGGCGGGGGTTGACCGTTCGGCTCAGGGTTTCGACCGCCGGGCGCGTGGCGGGTTTGGGCGCAGCGTGCGGTGGGGGCATGAACCGGGGTGTTCTCGCCATCTGGACGGAGGAAGCGCTGATGCTTTCCGCACTCGATCGTCGGCACACCGTCGCGCCGCCGGGGTACAGCCGCTGGCTGATTCCTCCGGCGGCGCTGGCGATCCATCTGTGTATCGGGCAGGTCTACGCCACGAGCGTGTACAAGAACTCCCTGATCGCGCATTTCGACACCGGTCAGACGGCGGTCGGGGTGATCTTCAGCATCGCGATCGTGATGCTGGGGTTGTCGGCCGCGGTGGCCGGTACGTGGGTGGAGGCGAACGGGCCGCGTAAGGCGATGTTCGTCTCGGCGTGTTTCTGGGCGGCGGGGTTCCTGGTGGGGGCGCTGGGTATCGCGACCGGGCAGTTGTGGTTGCTGTATCTGGGGTACGGGGTGCTGGGCGGGATCGGTCTGGGGATCGGGTACATCTCCCCCGTCTCCACGTTGATCAAGTGGTTCCCGGACCGGCCGGGTCTGGCGACCGGGCTGGCGATCATGGGGTTCGGCGGTGGGGCGATGGTGGCCTCTCCCCTGTCCCGGCAGTTGCTGTCGTTCTTCGACCCGGGTTACGACCCGGCGAACAGCGGTTCCACGGCGTCGGAGTCGGCGCTGGTGTGGTTGTTCGTGACGCTCGGCGTCGGCTACTTCGTGGTCATGATGTTCGGGGTGTTCAACGTGCGGGTGCCGGCGCCGGACTGGCGGCCGGCCGGTTTCGACCCGGCGAGGGTGGCGGAGAAGCCGCTGGTGACGACGGCGAACGTGTCGACGGCGAACGCGGTGAGGACGCGGTCGTTCTGGCTGCTGTGGGTGGTGTTGTTCTGCAACGTGACGGCGGGTATCGGCATCCTGGAGCAGGCCAGCCCGATGATCCAGGACTTCTTCCGCGACAACGGCACCTCGGCGGTGTCGGTGGCGGCCGCAGGCGGGTTCGTGGGAGTGCTGTCGCTGTTCAACATGGCGGGCCGGTTCGTGTGGTCGTCCACGTCGGACGTGATCGGCCGGAAGCCGATCTACGTGGTGTACCTGGGTGTGGGCATGGTGCTGTACCTGCTGCTGGCGCTGGTGGGGCAGACCTCGACGGCGTTGTTCGTGCTGTTGGCGGCCGTGATCCTGTCGTTCTACGGTGGCGGGTTCGCGACCGTTCCGGCGTACCTGCGGGACATGTTCGGCACGTTCGAGGTGGGTGCGATCCACGGCCGGCTGCTGACCGCGTGGTCGGCGGCGGGCGTGGCCGGGCCGCTGATCGTCAACGCGTTCCTCGACGCGCAGGGCGAGCCGGGCACGTTGACCGCGGCGGCGTACCGGCCGGCGTTGTTCACGATGGTCGGGGTGCTGGCGGTGGGTCTGGTGGCGAACCTGCTGGTGCGGCCGGTGCCGCAGCGCTACCACGAGCCCGCGTCGGGGCGGGACGAGTCGGTGCAGGGGGCCACGGAGAGGAGCGGATCGTGAACGAGCGCAGCGGAGGCGGGCAGCAGGTCCGCCTGGTGGTGTCGTGGCTGGTGGTGTCGGCGCTGCTGGGCTACGGGGTGGTGCAGACGCTCATCACGGCGGCGAAGTTGTTCACCCAGTAGGAGACGCGACGCGGCGGCCCGGGGGTGGGGATTCCCGGGCCGCCGCCGGGTCAGAGACCGCCGCCGACGCGCAGGACCGCACCCGTGGTGTACGAGGCGTCCGGTCCGAGCAGGTACGCGATCGCGCCGGCGACCTCTTCGGGTTCGCCGGCGCGGCCCATCGGGATCCGGCTCGCGGCGGTGTCGGGGCGGTCGGGTGCGCCGGAGCGGGCGTGGATGGTGGTGCGGATGATGCCGGGGGCGACGGCGTTGACGCGGACGCCGTGCGGCGCGAGTTCCTTCGCGAGCCCGACGGTGAGGGTGTCGGTGGCGGCCTTGACGGCGGCGTAGTGGACGTACTCGCCGGGTGAGCCGAGCGTGGCGGCCACGGAGGAGACGTTGACGATGGCGCCGCCGTGGGTGAGCCGGCGGGCCGCCTGCTGGGCGCACAGCACGTACCCGATGAGGTTGACGTCGACGACCTCGCGCAGGTCGTCGACGCGCAGGTCGGTGAACGGGCCGATCGGGCTGGTGACGCCGGCGTTGTTGACCAGGCCGGTGAGCGGGCCGAGCCGGTCGGCGGCGTCGAAGATGCGGCGTACCTGCTCGGGGTCGGTGGTGTCGGCGGCGACGGTGACCGCGCGGCGGCCGGCGGCGCGCACGTCGGCGGCCACCGCCTCGGCGGCGGTGTGGTCGGCGCGGTAGCCGATGACCAGGTCGTGGCCGTCGGCGGCGAGCCGGCGGGCGGTGGCCGCGCCGATGCCGCGTCCTCCCCCGGTGACGATGGTGACGGAGGTCAATGCCCTTCTCCCCTGTCGTGCGGTGGGGGCGACGTTACCGTGGGCGGGACCATCCGGGGTGGAGAGGACTGTCACATGGGGCGCGCGTTGGTGCTGGGTGGCGGCGGGGTGACCGGGGTGGCCTGGGAGTTGGGTCTGCTGGCCGGGCTGGCCGGGCACGGCCTGCGGTTCGACGAGGCGGATCTGGTGGTGGGTACGTCGGCCGGGTCGGTGGTCGGGGCGCAGGTGCGGTCGGGTACGCCGCCGGCGCAGCTGTACGAGGCGCAGCTGCGGCCGCCCCGCGAGGAGGTGCCGGCGCGGCTCGGGACGGGCGTGCTGTTGCGCTGGGCGTGGGCCGGTGGGCGGGGCCGGGACTCGGCGCGGGCCCGGGCACGTATCGGCGCGATGGCGTTGTCGGCGCGTACCCCGTCGGAGCAGTCGCGGCGGGCGGTGATCGCGGCGCGGTTGCCGTCGCCGGAGTGGCCGGCGGCGCGGCTGCTGGTCACCGCCGTGGACGCGACCTCCGGTGAGTTCGTGGTGTTCGACGCGGACAGCGGGGTGCCGCTGGTGGACGCGGTCGGCGCGAGTTGCGCGGTGCCGGGGGTGTGGCCGCCGGTCACAGTCGGCGGCCGGCGCTACGTCGACGGCGGGGTCCGCTCGCCGGTGAACGCGGACCTGGCGGCCGGGTGCGGGCAGGTGGTGGTGCTGGCGCCGACGCGCGCGGCGGTGGGGCCGATGCCGCGGCTGTCGGCGCAGGTGGCGGCGTTGCGGGAGGCGGGGGCGCGGGTGGCGGTGGTGTCGCCGGACCGGGCGGCGCGGACGGCGATCGGCCGCAACGTGCTGGACCCGGCCCGTCGGGCGGCGTCGGCGCGGGCGGGTTTCGCGCAGGCCGATGCGGTGGCCGACGAGGTGGCCGCAGTGTGGCGCTGACGGCGGCGGCCGCCGAACGGATCAGGAGTCGCCGGTCAGGCGGGCCAGCCGCCGGTTGAGGTAGCGCTGTTCGGGCAGGCTCCCGGTGAGCCGGGCGGCCAGCCGGTAGTGCTCGGCGGCGGCGTGTGGGTCGCCGTGGAGTTCCAGCAGGTGGGCGCGGACGGCGTGCAGCCGGTGGTGGCCGCGCATCGCCGGGTCGGCCAGCAGCGGGTCGAGCAGGGCCAGCCCGACGGCGGGGCCGTGTGCCATGGCCACCGCGACGGCCTGGTTGAGCGTGACGAACGGGCTGGGGGCGACCCGGCTCAGCATGTCGTAGAGGACGCTGATCTGCAGCCAGTCGGTGTCCGGGAAGGCCGGTGCCTCGGCGTGGACGGCGGCGATGGCCGCCTGGAGCTGGTAGCGGCCCACCGGGCCGTGGGGCAGGGCCCGGCCGAGCAGCGTGACGCCCTCGTCGATGAGGTCGCCGCGCCAGCGGGAGCGGTCCTGGTCGGCCAGCGGTACGAGGTCACCGGCGGCGTCGGTGCGGGCCGGTGATCGGGCGTGGGTGAGCAGCATCAGCGCCAGCGCGCCGGTGACCTCGTGGTGGCCGGGCAGCGCCGCGTGGACCTGGCGGGTGAGCCGGATCGCCTCCTCGGCGAGTTCCACGTCGACGAGCTGGTCGCCGGAGGTTCGGGTGTAGCCCTCGCTGAACACCAGGTGACACACGTCCAGGACGGCGGCCACCCGGTCGGGCAGCGCGTCCGGCGGCGGCATGGTGAACCGGGCGTCCGCCTCGCGTAGCGTCGCGCGGGCCCGGCTCAGCCGCTGCGTCATGGTCCGGGCCGGTACCAGGTAGGCGGCGGCGATCTGCTCCACGCGCAGTCCCGCGACCGCGCGCAGGGTCAGCGCGACCTGGGAGGGGCGGCTCAGCGCCGGGTGGCAGCACAGGAACAGCAGCCGCAGCGTGTCGTCGTCCCCGGCCACGGGGGTGTCGTCGACGGGCGGTACGCGGCCTGCGTCGGGTTGCCGGGCGGCGTCGAGCCGTTCGCGGCGGGTGCGGGCCTCCTCGGCGCGCATCCGGTCGATCAGCCGTCGCGAGGCGACCCGGATGAGCCAGGCGCGGGGTTCGTCGGGCACGCCGGTGAGCGGCCACCGGGCGGCGGCCGCCTCCGCCGCGTCCTGCAGGGCGTCCTCGCAGGCGTCGGGGTGCCCGTAGCGGCGCAGCAGCGCGGCGCGGACGTGCGGCGCCTCCCGGCGCCACACGTCCGCGAGGGGCGGGGCGTTACTGATCGGACCCGCCCGGCCACATCGAGGGCCGCAGTTCGACGGTCTCCCCGGGGCCGGCGAACTTCGCGGCGACGGCTTCGGCGCGAGCCTGGTTCTCGACGTCGATGAGGAAGAAGCCGGCGAGGTGTTCCTTGGCCTCGGAGTACGGGCCGTCGGTGGCCAGCGGTGCGCCGTCGGCCCACCGGTAGAGCCGGGCGGTGCGGGGGTCGGCGAGCGCCTCGCCGACGACCAGCTCACCGTTTGCGTGCAGCTCGGTCATCACCTGCTCGAAGTCGGCGTTGAGCCGTTCGCGTACGTCGGCGGGCAGTTCCTGGTGGGCGGCGAGGTATTCGGAGGTGGGGTGGCCCCAAGGCTCCGGGTTGGAGTGGATCATGATCACGTACTTCACTGTCGGTCCTTCGCGTCGTGCGGCGGTGCCTCCCCGCCGCTCGCCGGGTACGACGGAGCGGGATCGCCGATGTCTACATATCCTCGCGTCATGAGTGACGCGGTGGGTGTCGGTGACCTGGTCGAGGATTTCACGCTGCCGGACGAGACGGGCACGCCACGGCGGCTGTCGGAGTTCCTGGCCGCCGGTCCGGTGGTGCTGTTCTTCTATCCGGCGGCGATGACGCGGGGCTGCACGGCGGAGAGCTGCCACTTCCGGGACCTGGCGGCGGAGTTCGCGGCGGTGGGCGCGTCTCGGGTGGGGATCAGCCGGGATCCGGTGCAGCGGCAGGCGGAGTTCTCCCGCCGGCACGGGCTCGGCTATCCGCTGCTGTCCGACGTCGACGGCGAGGTCGCGCGGGCGTTCGGGGTGCGGCGGCGGTTGCCGCTGGGCGCGCTGAGCACCCGGCGGATGACGTTCGTGATCGGCACGGACCGGCGGATCCTCGCGGTGGTGCACAGCGAGCTGAGCATGAACGAGCACGCCGACGCGGCGCTGCGGGCCCTCGGGGGCTGATCATCGCGGTGTCGCAGCCGGCTGGTATCAAGGCTGCGTCAAACAGGTGTACGGAAGAGGGCGTGATGGCGGGTCAGGGTTTGTCCACTGACGAGATTCAGGGAATCCGGGAGGCCCTTGCGGCGGGCCGCAAGCCCCGGGTGGTGTTCACCGAGGCGGCCGGGCAGATGGCCGGGCAGATCGGGCAGGTGGTGGAGCTGACCGACCCGGCGGCGTCGGAGGAGTTCGTGGTGGTGCGGTTCGGCCGCGACGAGCTGCCCTTCTCCCCCGCCGACGTGGCGATCGCCCCGAAGGGTGCCGGGCGGCGTCCGGCCGCCGAGGCGAAGCCGGAACCGGAGCAGCCGCCGGCCGCGCCAGAGCCGGAGTTCGTGCTGGACACCCCGCGGGTGCCGGCGCCGCGGCGGGAGGAGCCGAAGACCGAGCAGCCGCAGGCGGAGCCGAAGCCGGCGAAGCGGGCCGTGAAGGCCGCGAAGCCGAAGACCCCGCCGGGGCTGACCGTGACGCTCGCCTACGCCGAGGGTGAGTGGACGGTGGCCGCGCAGCAGGGCACGAAGGCGCTGGCCCGGCCGTACGTGGTGAAGCCGGCCGAGGCGCTGCGAATGGTGGCGCTTGTCGACGTGCCCGGGGTGCAGGAGGCGGTGGAGCAGATCCTGGCCGCCGAGCGGGCCGAGGCCGAGCAGCAGGCGGAGAAGCTGCGCGCCGAGCTGGCCGAGATCGAGGCGCGGCTGGCGGAGCTGCGCGAGGCGCGCTGACCGCTCAACGCCCCGCGGGGCCGGTGCGACCCCCTCGCACCGGCCCCGCGCCCCTGCGCCCACAGGTCGATCAGTGTTGCGGAATGTTCTGTACCCCGATCCGGCGGCGGAACACCCAGTACGTCCAACCCTGGTACGCCAGCACGATCGGCGTGAACACCACAGCCACCCAGGTCATGATCTTCAAGGTGTACGGGGTGGACGCGGCGTTGGTGGCGGTGAGCGTGCCGGCCGCGTCGAGGGTGGACGGCATCACGTTCGGGAACAGCGCGGCGAACAGCGTCGCCACGGCCAGCGCGATCGCCACGGCGGTGCCGGTGAACGCCCAGCCCTCCCGGCGTACCTTGGCCGCGGCCAGACCGCCGAGCAGGGCGAGGGCGGCGCCGACGGCGAGCACGACGGCGGCGGCGCTGGAGCGGATGCTCAGCGACCAGCTCAGGAACGCCACGGCCGCGACGGCGGTGCCGACGCCGAGCTTGACGGCGAGGGCGCCGGCGCGCTCCCGGATGTCACCGGTGGTCTTGAGCGCCAGGAACACCGCGCCGTGGGTGAGGAACAGCCCCAGCGTGGTCAGGCCACCGAGCAGCGCGTACGGGTTGAGCAGGTCGAGCAGGCCACCGACGTACTCGTGGTCGGCGTCCAGCGGCACGCCGCGGAAGATGTTGGCGAACGCCACGCCCCACAGCACGGCCGGGATCGCCGAGCCCCAGAAGATGGCCTGGTCCCAGCGGCGCTTCCAGGACGCCTCGGGCCGCTTGTGGCGGTACTCGAAGGCGACGCCGCGGGCGATCAGGGCCAGCAGGATGAGCAGCAGCGGCAGGTAGAAGCCGGAGAACAGGGTGGCGTACCACTCGGGGAAGGCGGCGAACATGGCGCCGCCGGCGGTGATCAGCCACACCTCGTTGCCGTCCCAGACCGGGCCGATGGTGTTGATCAGGACGCGGCGTTGCCTGTCGTCGCGGCCGAGCACCGGCAGCAGCATCCCGACGCCGAAGTCGAAGCCTTCGAGGATGAAGTAGCCGGTGAAGAGCACTGCTACGAGGAGAAACCAGACGGTCGTCAGTTCCACGGTTGGGCTCCGGGGTGTCAGTAGGCGAACGCCAGCGGGCGCTCGGCGTCGTCGGTGTCGTCGTCGGACCGAGGGGTAACGTCCGGTACGCCGGCGCGGGCGTAGCGGACCAGCAGTTTGAACTCGACCACCGCGAGGACGGCGTAGATGAGGGTGAACGCGGTGAAGGAGGTGAGCACCTCGGTCAGGGAGACGCTGCGGGACACGCCGTCGCGGGTGAGCATCTCGCCGAAGACGATCCACGGCTGGCGGCCCATCTCGGTGAAGATCCAGCCGAAGGAGTTGGCGAGCAGCGGCAGCACGGGCATGACCAGGCCGGCGCGCAGCAGCCACTTGCTGGTGGGGGTGCGGCCCTTGCGCTGGCTCCACAGCACCAGCAGCGCGATCGCGGCGGCGGCCAGCCCGAAGCCGATCATGAAGCGGAAGCTCCAGTAGGTGACCGGGATGATCGGGGCGTAGTTGCCGGGGCCGTACTGGCTGGCGTACTGGGCCTGGAGGTCGTTGATGCCCTGGACGGTGCCGTTGGGGTCGCCGGTGCCGAGGAACGACAGCAGGTACGGGATCTTGACGGCGAACAGCTCGCGGCTGCCGTCGAGGCTGCCGACGGTGAGCACGGAGAACGAGGCGGGGCTCTCGGTGGTGTAGAGGCCCTCGGCGGCGGCCATCTTCATCGGCTGCACCTCGGTCATGATCTTGCCCTGGATGTCGCCGGTGAGGATGACAAGCGCCGACGAGATCAGGACGACCCAGGAGCCGAGCTTGGTGGCGAAGCGGTACGCGCCGGTGTCGGCGCTGTCGCGGTTGCGCATCACGTGCCACAGGCCGACGGTGACCATCAGCGACCCGGCGACCAGGAACGCGCCGGCCAGGGTGTGCGGGAAGGTGACCAGGGCGACCTTGTTGGTGAGCACGGCGACGAAGTCGGTCAGCTCGGCGCGGCCGCTGTCCGGGTTGATCCGGAAGCCGACCGGGTTCTGCATGAACGAGTTGGCGGCGAGGATGAAGTACGCCGACAGGTTGGTGCCGATCGCGGCGGCCCAGATCGCGGCCAGGTGCAGGCGTTTGGGCAGCCGGTCCCAGCCGAAGATCCACAGGCCGATGAACGTGGACTCCAGGAAGAACGCCACCAGTGCCTCGATGGCCAGCGGCGCCCCGAAGATGTCACCGACGAACCGGGAGTAGTCACTCCAGTTCATGCCGAACTGGAACTCCTGCACGATGCCGGTGACCACACCCATCGCGAAGTTGATCAGGAAGAGCTTGCCGTAGAACTTGGTGAGTTTGAGGTACCGCTCGTTGCCGGTGCGGTGCCACATGGTCTGGAGGATCGCCACCAGCACGGACAGGCCGATGGTCAACGGCACGAACAAGAAGTGGTAGACGGTGGTGACACCGAACTGCCAGCGGGCGACGTCCAACGCGTCCACCTGAAAACCCCCAGCTGTGCATACTACGAGACGTAGTAGATACTACTCGGCGTCGTAGCGAAAGCAGCAGGGCCGCAGGGCCCCACCCGGCCCGGGACCAATGACCCTGATCACCCTTGCCGGAGGACCTGCGGTCCCGGGATCACCCGTGCCGGGCACCCGGGTCACCCCGGCTCGTGGGACCATCCACCACTGATGAACAGCACCCCCTGGCGTGCGCCGCTGCTGTGGCGGGGCGCGCAGACGCTCGCCCGCGCCGTCGTCGGGCTGGTCGGCCGGCTGGAGGTCACCGGCGACGTGCCGGACGCGCTGCGCCACGGCCCGCTGGTCCTGGCCGCCAACCACATCAGCCCGTTCGACCCCGTGGTGCTCGCCGCCGCCTGCCGGGTCCGGCGCGTCGCGCCCCGGATCATGGCCACCGGCGGCCTGTTCCGCGCCCCGCTGATCGGCTCGCTGATGCGCCGCGCCGGGCACATCCGCGTCGACCGGGGCACCGCCGCGGTGCACCGCTCGCTGGAGGTCGCCGCCCACGCGGTGGCCGGCGGTTCGGTGGTGCTCGTCTACCCGGAGGGACGCATCGGGCTCGACCCCGGCATGTGGCCCGAGCGGGGCAAGACCGGCGCCGCCCGGCTCGCCTTCGCCAGCGGCGCCGCCGTCGTACCGGTCGCCCAGTGGGGCTCGCACGAGGTGCTGCCCTACCGGGCGCCCAAGGGGATGCTGGGTGCGGTGGCCCGGGCGATCCTCCGCCGGCCCGCCATCCGGGTGCACTTCGGCGCGCCGGTGCCGCTGGACGACCTGCGGCCGGGCTCCCCCGGCGCGGCCCGGCAGGCCACCGACCGGATCATCGACGCGATCACCGACGACCTGGTGCCGCTGCGCCCCGACGAGCCCGATCGGCCCCGGCACGTCGACCCCGGCCGCCCGGTGGACGGCAGTCGCGCGCACCGCCGCCGTACCGGCTGACGCATCCCGGGCGCGGTGGCGGGTATCAAGCCTCGCATCCCGTACGCGGAGAGGACCCGGTCATGACCGCTGTTCGAGCACTCGTTCTCAACTGCACCCTGAAGCGCTCCCCGGCGACGTCCAGTTCACAGGTGCTCGGCCAGGAGGTGCTCGACGCGCTGGCCGAGCAGGGCGTCGACGGCGAGATCGTCCGGGTGGTCGACCACGACGTGCGCTTCGGGGTCTCCGTCGACGAGGGCGACGGCGACGGCTGGCCCGCCATCCGCGCCAAGCTGCTCGCCGCCCAGATCCTGATCATCGCCACGCCGATCTGGCTCGGTCAGCCCTCGTCGGTGACCAAGATGGTCCTCGAACGGTTGGACGCCGAGCTGTCCGAGACCGACGACCAGGGCCGCCTGCGCACCTACGGCAAGGTCGGCGGGGTGGCCGTGGTCGGCAACGAGGACGGCGCGCACCACACCATCGCCGAGGTGCAGCAGGCGCTCAACGAGGTGGGGTTCACCTGCCCGGCCGCCGGGGCCACCTACTGGGTCGGGGAGGCGCTGCACAAGACCGACTACGTCGACGCCCGGCCCAAACCCGACACGACGGGCCGCACCACCGCCGCGCTGGCGCTCAACAGCGCCCACCTGGCCCGGCTGCTCGCGGAGCAGCCCTACCCGCCCCCCGGAACCCGCAACGCCGCCACCAACCAGTCCGGCTGACCCGACACGCCCCGCCCCCACTGCTCCCCGCCGATCTTGCAGTTGGTGCCCCGGCGAATCCGGCCAACCGCCCTCGACGAGGGCCGCAAGTGCAAGATCAGCGGGGCGAGTTCGAGGTGAGGGCGGGGTCAGGGGGTGGTGCGCAGCCGGGCGTCGAGGGCGGCCAGGTCGGGGACGAACCACACCTGGTCGTGCCGGTTCGACTCGGCCACCAGCGCGCGCAGCGCGCCGCTGCGCTCCAGATGCGCGGAGATGTCACCGACGATCGCCAGGCGCAGCCGGTAGTTGACGAACTTCTGCATCACCTCACCGGCGAAGCGCGTGCCGAGCGTGAAGAAGCCGGGGTCGAGCCGCTCGGCCGGCACCGCCACCACTGTCGCGCCGAGGAACGCCGCGCCGATCAGGTCCAGCGCGTCGGCCTCGGTGGCGATCGGCGGGCCGTCCGGGTCGCAGACCAGCACCGGCACCCCGGCGCGCTCCTGCATCTGGTCAGTCACGGCTGCGCTCCCCGCCGCCGAGCAGGCCGTTGCCGCCGTCGAGCACTCCGTCGAGCAGGCGCAGCAGGTCGGCGGTGGCGGTGAGATCGCCCAGGATCACCATGGTCATGCGGTGCCGCTCCTCGTCGTGGACCGTCTGCACCCGCAGTGGACGGTCCGGGTCGTGGTGGGTGTTCACGCCGGCGAGCACCAGCGTGGCGAGCCGGTCGGCGGCGGCCCGGTCGACGCCGTCGAGGCGAACGACGCTGGACACCTCCGCCCCCGGCGCCGGAGCGGCCGCAGTGGGCCGGCCGGTCAGCGCGTCCAGGTCCGCGCGGGCGATCCGGTACTGCTTGCCGATCCGCGTGGCCCGCAGCCGCCCCGAGCGGATGTAGCCGCGCACCGTGCGCACGTGCAGGCCGAGCAGGTCAGCAACCTGTTCCACCGAGTACATGTCATTACTCATCGCACCCTATCCTAGCGAAGATAGGTAACGATAGGTAATTTCACCGCCCGGCCATGTGCGGGCCACCCGGGCCGGGCATACTGCCCGCGTGCAGCCCCGTCACGGCTACCTCGACGCGCCCGGGCCGCTGGCGTTCGCCCACCGTGGCGGCGCGGCCGACGGCGACGAGAACACCGCCGCCGCGTTCGCCCGTGCCGTCGCCCTGGGTTACCGGTACATGGAGACCGACGTGCACGCCACCGCGGACGGCGTACCGGTGGTCTTCCACGACCCGACGCTGCGCCGCGTCACCGGCGAACCGGGCCGCATCGCGGACCTGCGGTGGGCCGACCTGTCCTCGGTGCGCGTCGGCGGTGCCGCGCTGGTGCCTCGCCTGGACGAGGTGCTCGGCGCCTGGCCGCAGGTGCGGTTCAACATCGACGTGAAGTCCGACGGCGGCGTGGCGCCCACCGTCGCCACGGTCACCCGGGCCGGCGCCGGCGAGCGGGTGCTGCTCGCCTCGTTCAGTGACGCCCGGCTCGCCCGGCTGCGGGCGCTGGCCGGGCCGAAGGTCGCCACCAGCCTCGGCATGCGCGGCGTGGCCCGGCTGCGGCTGGCCTCGCTGCACGGACGGCCGCTACGGCTGCCCCCGTCGGTGGTGGCCGCGCAGGTGCCTGTCACCTTCGGACGGGTGCCCGTGGCGGACCGGCGGTTCCTCGCGTACTGCCACCGGATCGGGTTGCAGGTGCACGTCTGGACGATCGACGATCCCGCCCAGATGCACCACTTACTTGATCTTGGTGTGGATGGCATCATGACCGATCACGTCAGCGTGCTCCGTGACGTCTATCGCAGTCGCGGCCACTGGGCCGCCTGAGCCCCCGAGGACGACCCCCGATGGCCGATACGGTCACCCCCGCCGTCGCCGACCCCGCCGGACCGGGCAGCACCCGCCGCGAGCGCACCGGCTGGTACTTCTACGACTGGGCGAACTCCGCGTTCCAGACCACTGTCATCACGGTCTTCCTCGGGCCGTTCCTCACCACGGTCACCGAACTCGCCGCCGGTTGCGAGCTGGGCGCGGACAGCTGCGACGGCGCGGTGTACCCGCTGGGCATCAAGGTCGCCGCCGGCTCGTTCTATCCGTACCTGATCTCGCTGTCGGTCTTCCTCACCGTGTTCGTGCTGCCGGTGATCGGCGCGATCGCCGACCGGTCGGCGCACAAGAAGCGGCTGCTCGCCGCCGCGGCGTTCACCGGCGCCGGCGCGACCATCGCGTTCGCGTTCGTAACCGGCGAGCGCTACCTGCTCGGCGGCGCGCTGTTCCTGATCGCGAACATCTCCTTCGGCGCCGCCGTGGTCGTCTACAACTCGTTCCTGCCGCAACTCGGCGGCCCGGACGAGCGCGACGGCATCTCCAGCCGCGGCTGGGCCATCGGCTACCTCGGCGGCGGCCTGCTGCTCGCGCTGAACCTGGTCGCGGTCACCATGCTCAGCGAGGAGGGCAACGCCCAGCGCACGCTGGACCTGGCCCGCTGGTCGATCGTGTCGGCAGGCGTGTGGTGGGCCGCGTTCACCCTGGTCCCGCTGCGCTGGCTGCGCGAGCACCCCACCGCCGCAGCCCTGCAGGCGGGCGGCAACGTGCTCACCGACGGGTTCCGGCAGCTCGGGCGCACCCTGCGGGAACTGAAGACGTACCCGCTGACGCTGTTCTTCCTGCTCGCCTTCCTGGTCTTCAACGACGGCATCCAGACCGTCATCACCCTGGCCAGCCAGTACGGCACCGAGGAACTGCGGCTGGAGCAGAGCACCCTGATCGTGACCATCCTGCTGGTGCAGTTCCTCGCCTTCGGCGGCGCGCTCGCCCTCGGCGCGCTCGCCAAGCGCATCGGCGCCTGGAAGACCGTGCTGCTGTCGCTGGTGCTCTGGACCGGTGTGATCATCGCCGCGTTCCGGCTGCCCGCCGAGGCGCCCGTACCGTTCATGATCCTCGGTGGTTGCATCGGCCTGGTGCTCGGCGGCAGCCAGGCGCTGAGCCGCTCGCTGTTCAGCCAGCTCATCCCGGCTGGCAAGGAGGGCGAGTACTACGGCTTCTACGAGATCAGCGACAAGGGCACCAGCTGGCTCGGCCCGCTGGCGTTCGGCCTGGTCTTCCAGCTGACCTCGTCGTACCGGGTGGGCCTGGTGTCGCTGCTGATCTTCTTCGTGGTCGGCTTCGCGCTGCTGGCCGCCGTGCCGATGCGCCGGGCCATCATCGCCGCCGGGAACACCCCGCCCCGGGTGCTCTGACCCGCCGTGCCCGTCGATCATCGGGGGCCTGATCGGGTGGTGTCGATGGACTAGGCTGCCCCGACGTGACAGACGACGCCGCCCAGACCTGCCTGGCCCGCCCCCTGCCGGGGCCCGGCGACGACCGGGCCGCCGGCTGCGCCGCCGCCCGCGGCGTCGACGGCCGGCCGCTGCACGCCGCCGCGCTGAAGTTCTTCTGGGGGCCGATGGACTGCGGCAAGTCCACCATGGCGCTGCAGATGAACCACAACCACGCGCGGCAGGGCCGCCGCGGGCTGGTCACCACCCGCATCGACCGCTCGCTGGGCCCGCAGGTCACCACCCGCATCGGCCTGGCCCACGAGGCCGTCGAGGTCACCGACGACCTCGATCTGCGCGCCCTGGTCCGCGACGCGTGGGCCGAGGGGGTACGCGTCGACTACCTGATCTGCGACGAGGCGTCGTTCTACAACCTCGAACACATCGAGCAGATGGCCGAGCTGGTCGACCGGTTCGACGTCGACGTCTACGCCTTCGGCCTCGCCACCGACTTCCGCTCCTGCCTGTTCCCGGCCGCGCAGCGGCTGTTCGAGCTGGCCGACGAGGTGGCCCGCATCCAGGTCGAGGTGCTCTGCTGGTGCGGCCGGGAAGGGCTGCTCAACGCCCGGGTGGTGGACGGCCGGGTGGTGCGTGAAGGCGCCCAGGTCGTCATCGGCGACACCGTGGACACCGCCGACGTGCGTTACCAGGTGCTGTGCCGGCGCCACTACCGCTCCGGCGACCTCGGCCCGCGCGGCTGAGCCTCAGAACGGATCCCCGCACACCCGCCAGCCGCCGCCCTCCGGCACCACCGGCAGCTCCCGCTCCTCGCTGCCGCCGCCGTCCCGGTTGATCCGCACGATCACCGTCCCGGTCGGTTTGCCGGACCGGGTCGCCACCGAGACGTCGACGATCTCGTATCCGCTGACCTGTGGTGGCGTCCGCACCCAACTGCCGAAGCCCGACTTGCTCCACTTGCCCCGGGCCTCGGCGCACAGCCGCTCGTACGCCGCGTCGGTGTCCCCGGACGCGACGTCGCCGAGGAAACCGTCGGCGGTCTCCCGCACCGGCCCGTCGGCCTGGAGCACCACCTGCGCGTTCCACGCCGCCAGGCCGGCCACCCCGATCAGGCAGGTGCCCACGCCGAGGCCGGCGATCAGCACGCCCGCGCGTAGCGGGCGGCGACGCCGGGCCGTGTGGTGCCACTCCCGCTGCCTGCCCATCACCGTCGACGGTAGGCAACCGGAACGCGCCGCGCAGCCGGTTGCGACGCGCGCCCGCACCGGGCCGAAGATGTCAGGCACCGGCGGCAGACTGTCGGCATGACAGTCAATGCCGACATCGCCATGATCAGTCTCGACAGCTCCGACCCGGCCGCGCACGCGGCCTTCTACTCCACCGCGCTGGGGTGGGAGATCACCCACAGCGAGGCCGAGTACGCCATGATCGTCAAGGACGGCACGTCGATCGGCTTCGGCCTGGTGCCCGGCTACACACCGCCCGCCTGGCCCGACGAGAGCGGCGGCAAGCGTTACCACCTCGACCTCTACGTCGACGACGTGGCGGCCGCGGAGAAGGAGCTGGTGGCGGCCGGCGCGACCCGCCCCGGTTTCCAGCCCGGCGGCGAGCGGTGGACCGTGCTGCTCGACCCGATCGGGCAGCCGTTCTGCCTCTGCCCCCGCCCCCAGGGCTGACCGGTCGGCGCAGCGGGCCGCGGAGCACCGCGGCCCGCATCGCGGCCGGGGCGGGTGCGACGGGTTCAGCCGCGACGGCGGGCCCGGGCCGCCCAGATCGCGTACGCCGGATCGCGGTCCAGGTTGTGCCGGTCCCGGTCGTAGCGGCGGGTGGTACGCGGATCGGCGTGCCCCATCGCGTCCTGCACGTCCTCCAGCGGCACCCCCTCGGAGCGGGCCGTGGTGGCGAACGCGTGGCGCAGCGAGTGCGGCGACAGCTTCGCCCACGCGGCGATCCCGGCCCGCTGCGCGAGGCGGCGTACCAGCCGGAACACGGCGTGCCGGTCCAACCGGCCACCGGTGGCGGTGACCAGCAGCGGACCGGTCAGCTCCGGCACCGTGACACCCTGCGCGGCGGCCCGCACGGCCAGGTAGGCGTCGACCGCGTACGCGGTGCCGGGGGTGAGCGCACGCCGGCGTACCTTGCCGCCCTTGCCGACGAAGCGGACGCTGCGGTGACCGCGCTCCGTGCCCAGGTCGGACACGTCCAGCGCGACCAGTTCCCCCACCCGCAGGCCCAGGTCGGCCAGCAGTGCGACGGCGGCCCGGTTGCGGGCGGCGGCCGGGCCGGTGTCGGCCTCGGCGGCGGCGATCAGCGCGTCGACCTCGTCGGGGGTCAGGCCGACGGTGGCGGAGTGGTCCCGGTCGACGCGCGGCCGGTCCGCCGCCGACACCGGGTTGGCGGGCACCGCGCCCAGCTTGACCAGGAAGTCGTACCAGCTCGACAGCGCGGACAGGCGGCGCGCGACGGTGGCCGGGGTGAGCGGCCGGCCGGTCCGGCCGCGGGGTGTGGACTCCAGTTCGCGGCCGTAGGTGTTGACGTCGAGGAAGGTGGCCCGCAGCGGGTCGACGGCGTGTTCGGCGCACCAGGTCAGCCAGCCGGTGACGTCGCGGCGGTACGCGTCGCGGGTGTGCTCGGACAGCCGCCGGTTGCGCAGCCACGCCTCGGTGACGTCGGCCGGGCCGGCGGGCAGGGCGGCGGTACGGGCGCGGGGCAGCACCTCGGGGCGAAGCATGTGAGAAAGGTTCTCAGCCGACGGGGTGTTTGGCGACGAGGCGCGCGGACCGCCGGTACGCCGAAGCGGGGCCGGCCGGCGCTCCGGCCTCCCCCGCTTCGGGCGTGACGTGCTCAGGCGGTGGTGAGCTGACGGTGGCCGTTGCTCTCGGCGGGCGTGCTCACCGTGATCCGGCGCGGCTTGGCGCGCTCGGCGATCGGGATGCGCAGCGTCAGCACCCCGTTGTCGTAGCCGGCCTCCAGCCGGTCGGTGTCGAGCGTGTCGCCCAGGAACAGCTGCCGGGTGAACGTGCCCATCGGACGCTCGGCGGCGACCAGCTCGACGTTCTCGCCGGTGGGACGGCGGCGCTCGGCGCGGACGGTCAGCACGTTGCGCTCGACGGTGCAGTCGATGCTGTCCGGATCCACGCCGGGCAGGTCGAACGCCGCGTAGAAGTGGTCACCGTCGCGGTACGCGTCGAGGTGCATCACGGCGGGCCGGGCGGTGGTGCCGAAGAACTGCTCGGCGATCCGGTCGATCTCGCGGAACGGGTCGGTACGCATCAACATGGCTCTTGCCTCCTCGGTTCTCCTGGCCCAAGGTCTCAAGTTGAGTCTGTGTGACTCAAGTTCCTGGTTCTGTTTTAGCGCGCCGGCGCCGCCTCGTCAACTCGTCCCGCAAGCGTCTTCTCGAACCAGTGCTGCGCGTACGGGCCACTGGTGAAGGCGGGGATCTCCCGGTAACCGTGGCGGGCGTACAGGGCCCGCGCCTCGACCAGGTCCGAGCGGGTGTCCAGCCGGATCCGCGCCGCTCCGCCGGCGGCCGCGTACGCCTCGATCGCGGCGAGCAGCGCCGCCCCGCCCCCGGCGCCCCGGTGCTCCGGGCGCACGTACACCCGGGTCAGCTCGGCCCAGTCCGGCTGCCATCGCAGCCCGGCGCACCCGGCGAGCCGGCCGTCGCGGCGGGCCACCACCAGCAGCCCGGCCGGCGGGACCAGGTCGTCGCTCGGGTCCTCGGCCAGCGCGGCGTCCACCTCACCGGGCCGCTCCGGGCGGCCGTACCAGCGGCGCACCATCTCCGCCATGTACTCGCGCAGCAGCAGCGCCGCGTCCGGCTCGTAAGGGTGCGCGACCTGCGTGCTCCAGCCGGTCACGGGCCGGTCCGCCAGTAGACGCCCTGCTCGCGGGTGAGCAGCATGTCGTCGATCAGGTAGCGGCGCAGCGTCACGTGGTCGGCCTCGCCGCCCTCGCACCAGCGGCGCAGCGCGTCGTCGACCTCCCGTTCCGGGTAGCGCCGTCCGGGTTCGAAGGTGCGTTCGGTGATGTGCTCCAGCAGCACCCGGCGGCGCCCCCGCTGCGCGGGCAGCCGGGTCAGCGCGCCGTCGCACAGGAACGTGCGCAGGATCGTCTCGCGCGGGTTCGCGGCCGGCGCCGCCGGGGACGCCGCGGCGGCCCGGGCGAACTCGCGCAGCCGTTCGGCGTCGACCCGCAGCCCGCCGCCGTCGTCGGCGAGCACCCCGGCGTCGGTGAGACGGCGGACGGCCACTGCGGCGTCGCGGGCGGGCAGGCCGGTACGGGCCACCACGGCCGGCACGTCCCGGGCGCCGAGCACGATCGCGGCGAACACGGTCCGGCGGCGCTCGTCGGCGAGCGCCCCGGCGAGGGCTTGAGCGGTCATGGCGGGCAGCCTGTCAGCAACCCGCCGGATCCGGCGAGGCGTTTTCCGGCCGCCGCGCTCACAGCCGCCGGTGCATCACGTGCAGCCCGACCCGCCCCCGCTCCGGGTGCGCGAACGCCTCCGGCACGGTGCCGATCACCGTGAAGCCGAGCCGCCGGTACAGCTCCACCGCCGCCGTGTTGGTCTCCACCACGGCGTTGAACTGCATCGCGGCGAAACCCCGCCGCCGGGCCCAGTCCAGCGCCTCCTCGCACAGCGCCCGGCCCACACCCCGGCCGCGGGCGTCCGCCGCGACCATGAAGCTCGCCGTCGCGACGTGCGACCCCGGCCCGGGCCGGTTCGGGCCCATCTTCGCGGTGCCGCGCACCGCGCCGTCGTGGTCCACCGCGACCGAGGTACGCCCCGGCGGGCGCTCCACCCACACCTCACGCACCGTCTCCGGCGGCCACTGCGGGTCGTACGGGAACGTGTCGGCGGCGGTGACGACGTCGGCGAGGATCGGCCGGACCTGGGCCCAGTCGGCGTCGGTGTAGTCACGAATCAGCATCGGCGCGCACGCTAGCCGCCGCCCCGGCCGTCCGGCCACCGGTTTCCGCCCACCCGGCCGAGGGCGGCGGGACATCGGCGGACCACCGGCCGGGGCCATCATGGACGGGTGGCCGAATCAGTCGCCGGCATCGATCGGAGCGAGGCCGCCGCACCCGGTGGCCCGCCGCCCGCCGGTCCGCGTACCGCCGCGCCTCTCGTGGTGGGCGCGGTCCTCACCGTCGTGCTGCTGTCGCTGGCCGGCCGCTACGGCTACCACCGCGACGAGCTGTACTTCCTGCTGTGCGGCCGGCACCTGGACTGGGGCTACGTCGACCAGGGGCCCCTCGTGCCGGCGCTGGCGCGGCTGGCCGACACGATCGCGCCGGGCAACCTGGTGGTGCTGCGTACCCCGTCGGCGTTCATCGGCGGTGCGGCGGTGGTCCTGGTCGCCGCGATCGCCCGGCAGTTCGGCGCCGGCCGCGTGGCCCAGACGGCCGCCGCGGTGCTCGCCGCCGCCTCGGGCATCGTGCTGGCCGGCGGCCACCTGCTCAGCACCACGAGCGTCGACCTGCTGGTGTGGCTGGCCGCCGCGCTGTGCGTGGCACGGATGCTGCGCACCGGCGACACCCGCTGGGCGCTCGGCGCCGGGCTCGCGCTCGGCGTCGGCCTGCTCAACAAGCCGCTGCCCGCGCTGCTCGGCGTGGGCCTGGTCGCGGGTCTGCTGATCGCCGGGCCGCGCCGGCTGCTGCGCGACCGGTGGGTGCTCGCCGGTGCGGGCATCGCCGCGCTGCTCGCCGTGCCGTACGCGGCGTGGCAGGCCGCGCACGGCTTCCCGCAGCTCGACGTCGCCGCGTCGATCGCCGACGGAGACAGCTCGTACAGCGGCCGGATCGACGCGGTGGTGCTCCAGTTCCTGATCATCAGCCCGTTCGCGGTCCCGGTGTGGGTCGCCGGGCTGGTGGCGCTGCTGCGCCGACCGTCCTGGGCGGCGTACCGGTCGCTGGCCTGGGCGTGGCTGGTGGTGGTCGCGATCGTGGTGGTGGCCGGTGGCAAGGGCTACTACGACGCGCCGCTGCTGCTGGTGCTCACCGCCGCCGGGGTGGTGCCGGTCGTCGCGTGGGCACGGCGGGGCGCGGCACGGGCCCGGCAGGCGGTGCTGGTCACCGCCGCCGTGCTGATGGCCGCGAGCAGCGCGGTGCTGCTGCTGCCCACGCTGCCGGCCAACCGGCTGCCCGGGTTCGTGGTCGCTGTCAACTACGACGCGGGCGAGACCATCGGCTGGCCCGAGTTCACCGACTCGGTGGCCGCCGTGCACCGCGCGCTGCCACCGGCCGGGCGCGACCGGGCGGTGGTGCTGACCGGCAACTACGGCGAGGCCGGCGCGCTGGCCCGGTACGGTCCGGCCCGGGGACTGCCCCGCGCGTACTCCGGGCACAACAGCATGGCCACGTTCGGCCGGCCGCCCGACGACGCCGACGTGGTGATCGTCGTCGGCTGGTCCCGGCCGGAGCCGCTGCGTGCCTGGTTCACCGAGGTCACCGAGGCAGGCCGGGTCGACCAGCGGGTCGACGTCGACAACGACGAGAACGGCGAGCCGATCTTCCTCGCCCGGGGCCTGCGGCGTCCGTGGTCACAGATCTGGGACACCGAGGTACGCCACGGCTCCTGAGATACTTGCCGCCATGCTCTGGGGAGTCAGCGGGCCGGTCTTCCTCCTCGACTACCTCGGCGCGGTCGCCGTGGCAGTCGTGATCGCCGTGGCGGTACGCGAACTGACCGGCCGCCGTACCCGCGGTGCGACACCCGACCGGGTCGAGCTGGCGTACCTGACCGACCGGGCGCTGCTGGCCTGCCAGGTCGGGGTGGCCGCGCTGCGCCGCGCGAGCGGGGTCGACGTCGGCGAACTCGCCACCCTGCACGCGCAGGGACCGCCCCCGGCCGGTTCGCCCGCGCTGGTACGCGCCCTGCACAGCGCGCTGCGCCGCCCGCAGACCTGGGCGGCGGTGCTCGCCGACCCGGCGGTGGGCCGGGCGCTGCGCCGTACGGTCGGGCGGCTGGTCCGCGACGGCTGGCTGCTCACCCCCGGGCAGCGGCGGCGGATCGCGCTGGGCACGGTGCCGTTGTTCGCGGTCGCCGCGGTCGGGCTGACCCGGCTCGTGGACAGCGCGGTCGAGGGGCGCTCGGCGGGCGGTCCGGCCTCGGTCGCCGGGCTGCTGCTGTGCTGCCTGGCCACCGCGCTCGGCGGCTGGTGGCTGACCGAGGTGCCGGAGACCGGCGCCGCCGCGCGCGGGCTGCTGCGGCGCTTGCGCCGCGAGCACGCCGACCTCGACCCGGAGCGCCGCCCGGCCTGGCAGGGCCGCGACACCGACACGCTGCTCACCGGGATGGCGCTGTTCGGTCCCCGCCCCCTGCTCGCCGTGGACCCGGCGTTCGCCGTGCAGGTGGGCGTCGACCCGGAACGGGACCGTCCTCGCCCCGCCCGCAAACCCGCCCGCCGCTGACCGAACCTCTCCTTTCGCGTCGATCATGAGGTTGACGGCGTCCGGCGCCCGTTTTGTCCGGTACAACTTCATGATCGACGCGGGTAGGGCCAGGCCGTCGGCGAGAGGCGGTTTCCTTGTCTTGAGCGCCGGGAAGGCTCGGGCATGGCCGAGACATTCGTGAGCGAAGACCTGAAGACACTGCAGGCGATTGCGCGCGGGGCCGGGATACAGGAGGTCGACCGCCTGTCGCCGGACCAACTGGTCGAGGCGCTGCGCCGCGCCGGGGTGACGAACGGTACGCAGGACCAGTGGCCGCCCCAGCCGATCGAGGATCCGGCCCACCTGGCCGGGCTACCCCGCAGCTCGCTGACGCAGGGCGACGAGAGCACCGGCGGCCGGGCCGCCGAGGAGGCGATCGGCGCCATGCCCGGCGAGTCCGGCACCGAGATCAACGACCGCACCGAACGCTGACCGTACGCGAGGAAGAGGCCGCCCCCGGTGCTCCCGGGGGCGGCCCCACGCTCGTTCGGACGGGTCAGTGCATGGCGGCTGCAGCCGCCTCCTCGCGGGCCCGGCGCTCGTCGCCACTGAGCGTGTTCAGCGGCTTCTCCTTGATGAACAGCACGACGATCAGGGCGAGCAGCGCGAACGGCGCGCCGATGAGGAACATCTCCGACGTGGCGATGCCGTAGACGTCCTGCACGATCCGCAGCACCGGCTCCGGCAGGGCGGACAGGTCCGGCACCTCGGCCGATCCGCCGCCAGCCGCGATCGGACCCAGCCGCTCGACGGTCAGCGAGGTCACCCGGTTCGCCAGGACCGCGCCGAGCGCGCTGACCCCGACCGCGCCGCCCATGCTGCGGAAGAACGTCAGCACCGAGGTGGCCGCGCCGAGTTCGGCGGCCGGTACGTCGTTCTGCGCGGCCAGCACCAGGTTCTGCAGGAGCATGCCGACGCCGACACCCAGCACCGCCATGTACACCGACAGCACCGGCACGCTCGTGTTCGCGTCGATGGTGCTCAGCAGCAGCATGCCGACCGTCATCACCGCGGCACCGGCGACCAGGAACATCTTCCAGCGGCCGTACTTGGTGATCAGCTGGCCCGCCACCGTCGAGGAGACCAGCAGACCGAGGACCATCGGCAGGCTCATCAGACCGGCCACCGTCGGCGATTTGCCCAGCGAGGTCTGGAAGTACTGCGACAGGAACACGGTGCCGCCGAACATCGCCACGCCCACGAGGATGCTCGCGATCGTGGTGAGGCTGACGGTGCGGTTACGGAAGATGCCGAGCGGGATGATCGGCTCCTCGGTGCGGGACTCGACGAACACGGCGAGCGCGAGCAGCGCCAGCCCGCCGCCGACCAGCAGCGCGGTCCAGCCGGACGCCCAGTCGAACTTGTTGCCCGCCAGCGACGACCAGATCAGCAGCGTGGACACGCCCGAGGTGATCAGCAGAGCGCCGAGCCAGTCGATGCGGACCTTGCGGCGCACCGCCGGCAGGTGCAGCGTCTTCTGCAGCAGCGCGATGGACAGCAGGCTGAACGGCACACCGATCAGGAAGCACCAGCGCCAGCCGAGCCAGGACGTGTCGACCAGGACGCCGCCGATCAGCGGACCGGCGATGGTGCCGACACCGAACACGGCGCCGAAGATGCCGGCGTACCGGCCCAGCTCACGCGGCGGGATCATGGCGGCCATGACGATCGTGGCGAGGGCTGTCATGCCGCCCGCGCCGATGCCCTGGATGACCCGGCTGAGCAGCAGCACCTCGACGTTCGGGGTGAACCCGGCGACGAGCGAACCGGCCACGAACAGGCCGAGGGACAGCTGGATGAGCAGCTTCTTGCTGTAGAGGTCGGCCATCTTGCCCCACAGCGGCACCGTCGCGGTCATCGCGAGCAGCTCGCTGGTGACGATCCAGGTGTAGACGGTCTGGCTGCCGTCGAGGTCGGCGATGATCCGGGGCAGCGCGTTCGCCACCACCGTCGAGGCGAGGATCGCCACGAACATGCCGACCATCAGGCCGGACAACGCCTGGAGAACCTCCCGGCGGGACATCCGCGTACCCGTCTCGGCGGGCGGAACAGTGGCGGTGGTCATCGAACTCCTTGTCGTGTGCACGGGCTAGCGGCCGCGCGACGGCGGCGGCCGGTAGGAAGGACTCAGGCCGAGGCGTACGGGTCGGGCAGGCCGGCGGCGACGGCGGCGAACGCCTCGGCGGTCAGTTCGCGCAGCGTCGTCGTGCCGGGTCGCTCGACCCACTGCATGAGGGCCGTGCGGAAGACCGCGCCGGCGACCGTGGTGACGAGCGTCGGGTGGCCGTGGCACGGGTCGACGCCCAGGCGGGCGGCCACCGCCGCGACGATCACCTGCTCGGTCTCGGCGTTGCCGCTGATCAGACGCGGAAGAAGCGAGGGGTTCGCCGCGATCACCCGCAGGCGCAGCAGCCACACCTCCCGATCTGCCTCGATGGCCTCGACCACGTCGTCGAAGGCCTGCCGCAGCGCGTCGAACGCGGACAGCTCCGGCGGGGCGTCGACGATGCGGGCGGCAAGCACCTCACGGTCGGTCGGCTGGTCGCCGAGAAGCGCCTCGTCCTTGCTGGGGAAGTAGTTGAAGAAGGTGCGGGCCGACACGTCGGCGGCCTCGCTGATCTCCTCGACCGTCACCTGGTCGAGGCCGCGTTCGGCGACCAGGCGCAGCGCGGCGGCGCTGAGGGCGGCGCGGGTCTGGCGCTTCTTGCGGTCACGCAGGCCGGGGCGGCTCTGATCCGGAGTCACGCGACGACACTACGAGCGATCTTGCAGACAGTGCAAACTTTTAGTTAGTGAAGTGATGGGCGCCGCATCGCAGCGGCGCCGGAAAACGGGTTGAGAGCGGTTCCGGACGTCCCGTACGTTGCCCGCACTCCTGTCGCAGCGAAGAAGGACGACTCCGCGTGACCCCTCCTGCTCTGTAGAACCTGACACGTTCCCCACGCCTGTAGCCGGCCGTTGCGCGCCGGCTCCCCGGGCTGCCCTCGCGCGCCCGGCCACAGCGTCCGAGGCCGCGCGTAATCGGCCTCGCGTCAGGTCTTCAGAGATCAGGTCTCTCCATGTCATCCCAACCGCATATCGTGCTGCCCTGGGTCGTACGCCGGACCCGCCTTCCGCTGCTGTCGCTGCGCTGCGCCGTCTGCCGGGCCGAGTCGGCCACCGCCGCCAAGGGCCGGTTCCGCGTCAACGCCAACGGCAAGCTGCTGGACGTGTGGCTGCTCGTCCGGTGCGTGTCCTGCGACCGCACCGTCAAGCTCACCGTCCGGGAGCGGACGGCGGTCAGTTCGTTCGATCCCGCCGATCTGCACGGCCACCAGCTCAACGACCCCGACCTGGTGGCGGCCACACTGCTGGACCCGGCGTTCGCCCGGCGCTGCCGCTTCACCCTGGACTGGACGGACGCGTGGACGCTCGATGCGCCCACGGTGCCGCTGGACCGGTGGCCCGTCCAGGTGGACGTCACCTTCGCCGACCCGGTGCCGGTACGCCCGGACCGGCTCATCGCCCGCCGGTTCGGGCTCACCCGGTCCGAGGTGCTGCGTCGAGTCAAGTGCGACATCCCGCTCAAGCGTCCGACGAGCACCGGATTCACCTTCACCGTGCTGACGGAGGACTGACCGGGGCGTGGTCGCGGCGGCACCCGGCCGCCGCGACCCCGCCTCACCCGCCGCTCGCGGCACCGCCCCGTACCGCGGCGAGTTCGGCCTCGATCAGATCGGCGGCCCGGTCGGCGCCGCCGGCGGCGCGGGCCTGCCGCTTCAGCTCGGCACTACGCGCCACCACGGCGGGGTCCGCGGTGAGGGCGAGCAGCGTCTCGCGCAGTTCCGCGGCGGTGACGGTGGCCGAGTCGACGACCCGGGCGACGCCGAGGGATGCCAGCTGCTCGGCGTTCGCGAACTGGTCGGCCGCCTGCGGTACGGCGATCATCGGCGTCCCGCAGTAGAGACCCTCGCTGCTGCCGCCCATGCCGGCGTGGGTGACGAAGGCGTCCGCCTGCTCCAGTACGGCCAGCTGCGGCACCCACCGGTGTACCTCGACACCGTCCGGGACGGGACCGACTTCGGCGGGTTCGACGTGCTTGCCGATCTGGAGAACGGTGTGCCAGCCGGGCAGGTCACCGAACGCGGCGATGCAACGGCGGTAGAACTCGGGCTGCCGGGTGAAGGCGGAGCCGAGCGAGACGAGCAGCACCTTCTCGGCGCGCTCCGGTCGTACCCAGGAGCCCTGGCCGGAGCGGTCGCCCAGCACCGGGCCGACGAAGCTGTAGACCGACCGGTCCACCCGGTCGGCGTTCGGCTGGAGCGCCTCCGGTGGCAGGACGAGACTGCGCACCGGCCGCCCCTGGAACGCCATGCCGTCGGTGACCGACGAGCCCTCGGCGGTCAGCCATTGCGTGAACCGCCGGTAGTAGTCGGCGCCGCGCGGATCGGCACGCATCGCCTCCACGGCGGGCGCCATCTCCTGCTCGTAGCCGTCCCAGGCGACGAACGTCGAGGAGAGCTGGACGGCTCGGATCCCCCACTGCTCGCCGAGCAGCCGGGCCGGCGCGCCGGCGATGTCGTAGAGGAACAGGTCCGGCCGGTCGTCGGCGTAGGCGGCCCGTAGCTGCGGCAGCATGGCGACGGCATCGTCGAGGAAGAGTGTGAGCTGCGCGATCGGGTCGTCGATGCCGGCGCCGCCGTCGGCGGGCAGCGTCGACGTGTACGGCTTCAGCTCCGCCCCGGTGGCCCGGACGACCTCGGCGAACGCGGGATCGTTGGCGTAGGTGACCCGGTGGCCGCGCCGCACGAGGGTGCTGATGATCTCCAGGCTCGGGTTGACGTGGCCGTGGAACGGGATGCTGACCATGGCGATGTGCGGCACGTGATCTCCTGATCTCTGCTGAGACGAGACGTCCCGTCTCGCTTGCCAAGCAGAGCACAGCGCGACCTGGCCGTCAAGACGATACGTCTCGTCTCGTAGTAGGCTGTCGCTGTGACCCCGCAGCCCACCCGCCGCAACGAGCAGTCCCGCCGCGCGATCCTCGCCGCCGCGCTGGAGCTGCTGACCGAGACCGGCTACCCGGCGCTGACCGTCGAGGCGATCGCCGCCCGCGCCGGGGTCGGCAAGCAGACCATCTACCGCTGGTGGCGCGGCAAGGGCGCGGTCATCCTGGACGCGCTCGCCGACGACATGCCGGAGGTCATCGCCCTGCCCGACACCGGTGACCTGCGGGCCGATCTGCGTCAGGTGCTCCGGGCCACCGTCGCCGAGTTCGCCGATCCCCGGCTGTCCGCCACCACCCGCGCCATCACCATCGAGACGCTGGCCGACGAGGATCTGGGCGGCCAGGCGCGCGACCGGCTGCTCCGTCCCCAGCTGAACGCGGTCCGCGCCCGCCTGGAAGCCGCCCGCGAGGCCGGCCAGGTCCGCGCCGACGCTCCCCTGGACCAGGTGGTGGAGTTGCTGTTCGGCCCGCTCTACCACCGCTGGCTGCTGCGCAACGGCCCACTGACCGACGACTACGCCGACGGGATCGTCGACCTGGTCCTCGCCGCCGTCACCCCGTCAACGCGCACCAGCGGCTAGCCATTCACCTGCGGCCTGCCGCAGGTGGCCTATCCGGCGGCCAGTTCCTGCGACAGCCGATCGAGTCCGTCCCTTATCAGCTCTCCGTAGCCGTCGTCACCGAGCGCGCCGATCCCCTCCCGGGCTCGCCGGAGGTGGTCCCGCGCCTGGTCGAGTTCGCCGAGCTTGCGGTGGCACTCCGCCAGGTTGAGATGCAGCGACGGATACAGGCCGGCAACCGACATCGGCACCCCGGCCTGCGCGACCCGCTCGTCGGTGAGCAGGTCGGCCGCCGCGAGCGCCCGCCGGTCCCAGACAAGCTCCTGGCGTACGTCGTCCTGCACGTCAGCCATCGCGTGCGCGAGGACGCAGACGTGCAGGGGATCACCCTGTTCCCGGCCGATCTCGTCCCAGATCCGGGCGAACAGGTCGCGGGCGTCCTTCCGCCGGCCGTGCTGGTGGTGCATCTGTACGCCGTCGTTGATCCGGGTCAGCGTCGCGTCGAACACCGTCGCCCTGCTCCCTCGGCTGCGGTGGCGTGATCGTACGCCGACAGCACCCACGGAGCCTGCGCACATAACTGTCATTATGGTGCGGTGATGATTCGTCCTATTTGACCACATGGATTAACAGATTGCTGTTACCGGTAATTCATTAACTATGTCCCGAGCGGGCTTGCCTCGGTGGCGACGTTTGGCAGGATCGAGGCATGCGGCCCACGAACCGGAGATGGGGGCACGTCGCCCTGACCACCTGCCTGCTGCTCGCGGCGGCCGGGTGCACGAGCGAGGACGACGCGGAGCGACCTGAGCGGGCCGCGTCGCTGCCACCACTGCCCGAGGGCGGGCAGCGCCTGCGGTGCGCCGACTCGGTTGCCACGACACCGGCTCCGGGTGAGGGATACCGCGTCGTGGCCGACGCCGTGGCGGTGTCGTCGACTGTGGTGCAACCGAACGAGTCATCCGGTGGACGAGGGCCGACACGTCTCTTCGCCAAATGGGGCCTGCTCGTACGGGTCGGCGCGGCCGTGGAGGTGCGGGTGGCGCCCGGCTGGGAGGAACGCGCCCGCATCGGGTGGGGCCCGGGCGCCGTCCCGGCGACCACTGTGCAGGTCGAGGCGTGCCCGGCCGCGAGCCCGTCGACCGCATGGTCGGTCTACACCGGCGGCACCTGGGTGGCGGGCCCGGCGTGCGTACCGCTGGTGATTCAGTCGCACGGACGGCAGGTCGAGGTGCGCGTCGCGGTCGGCGCCGCGTGCGACGAGAGCACCTAGCGTACGAACGGCCTGACGACCTCGAAGGGCTCCGGGAACCGTACGGCGATGCCGCTCTCCCGGCTCCTACGGTCGAGGAACGCCCTGGCCACGGCGACCCTGTCGAAGAGCCTCGGCAGCGGCCGCAGCCCGCGATCCAGGGAGATGAAGAAGTCGTCCCAGTGGATCGGCACGATCAGGCCGGGCCGGGTGGCGTCCACCACGTGCCGCCAGTAGTCGCTCTGGAACTGCTGCGGCTGCACCCCCAGGGCGCCGATCGCGAGGTAGAGGACGTCGACGTCGAGCCCGTCGAACCGGTGCGGCACGTAGTTGGCGCTCGGGTGGATCAGCAGCGAACCGCCGGGGTGGGTGATGAGGAACGAGAAGCACCCGCCGTCGCGGTACCTGCTCGCCCTGACCGGCGGGACGAGCGGTTCCTCGATCACGCCGGGGAACCTGTTGCCCGGACTGTGGTCGCCGGCGAGGACACGCACGGTGAACGCGCCGACGCGGTACTCGTCGCCGTCGGCGATCCGGGTCATCGACTGCTCGCCGAGGCCCGCGCCGCGCCCCACGTTCAGAGTGGACTCGGAGCCGAACAGCCGTCCGCCGAGAAGCTTGACGACCTCGGGGGCGTCCATGACGTGGTCGTAGTGGGAGTGGGCGACGAAGAGCGCGTCGATGCGGGTCAGCCCGACGCGCGCGAGAGCACCGGTGATCCGGGCGAGGTCGGGGGCGATGCGACCGAACGCGACGCGGAGCAGCGAGGGCCTGCTCAGGAAGCCGTCGATGAGGATGCCGGACGTCCCGTCGGACAGGTAGACGGTCGTGGTGCCGAAGAAGACGGCTTCGACGGACGCCCCGCTGGAGCCCATGCGCAGATGGTAGTGCGCATGGGCTCCAGCGGCGGGGGTGCGGATCAGCGCGTCGAGGAGTCGGCCGCGCCGTCGAGCGTCTCGGCGCCGCGGGTGCTGCGCAGGCTCCACACGATCGACGCCGCGATCGTCACCACGATCACGCCGAGCGTGACCGGGATGGGCAGCTTGCCGACCGGCGTCTCCGACAGGATCAACTTCACGCCGGCGAAGGCGAGCAGGACGGCCAGTCCGTAATGCAGGTGCACGAAGCGGCGCAGCAGCCCGGCGAGGCAGAAGTAGAGGCTGCGCAGGCCCAGGATGGCGAAGGCGTTGGCGGTCCAGACGATGAACGTGCTGGTGGTGATCGCCAGGATCGCGGCGACGCTGTCGACGGCGAAGATCAGATCGGTGGCCTCCACCGCGATCAGGACCACGAACAGCAGCGTCGCCACCCGCTTGCCGTCGACCCGGGTGAAGAACCTGTCGCCGTGATAGGCCGGGTCGGTCGGGACGATCCGGCGGACCAGCCGGACGACGGGGTTGCGGTCCGGCGGGGTCTGCTCGCCGTGGCGGAACGCCATCTTGTAGCCGGTGTAGACGAGGAACGCGCCGAACACGTACGCGGTCCAGAAGAAGGTCTCGAGCAGCTCGGCGCCGACGAAGATGAACACCAGCCGGAAGGCCAGGGCGCCGATGACACCCCAGAACAGCACCTTGTGCTGGAACGCGGCGGGCACGGCGAAGTAGGTGAAGATCAGCGCGAAGACGAAGACGTTGTCGATCGACAGTGCCTTCTCGATCAGGTAGCCGGCGTAGTAGGTGCCGGCCACGTCACCGCCCTGCCAGGCCCAGAGGACGACGCCGAAGAGCAGGCCGGCGGCGATCCAGATGCCGGACCAGACCGCTGCCTCACGGAAGCCGATGACGTGGTTGTCGCGGTGCAGGAACAGATCGACGGCGAGCATCGCCGCGATCGCCAGCATGAGAACGGCCCAGATCCACCAGGACACGGACATCACGAAGGGAGACCTCTCGCCCGGGCCGGCACACCCGAGGTGTTCCGGCGCTGCTGGACGAAGGTCTCCCCGGGCCACCCGTGGCGGTGGCTGCACCGCCGGGATCCGGATGGGCCGGGCCCGTACTGACGGCGATGCGTGGAACGTCGGGTACTCCCCCTCGAACTACGATCGATTATTCGCGAAGCACCGGTCGTACGTCAAGGAGTCCGGGCCGTCGCTAGGGTGACCGGATGGACGAAGACGCACGACGCCGGCACTCCACGTCGTTCGGTGCGGCGGCCATCGCGTACGCCGAACACCGCCCGGACTACGCGCGGGCCGCCCTGCGCTGGGCGCTCGAACCCGCGCCCGGTGCGCGGGTGCTCGACCTCGGCGCGGGCACCGGCAAGCTCACCGCCACGCTGGCCGAGGTGAGCGACGACGTCACGGCCGTGGAGCCGGACCCGGCGATGCTCGCCGAACTCCGCCGCACCCTGCCTGGCGTACGTGCGCTGTCCGGCAGCGCCGAGGCGATCCCGCTGCCGGACGCCTCCGTCGACGCCGTGGTCGCCGGCAACGCGATGCACTGGTTCGACATGGCGGTGGCCGGGCCGGAGATCGCCCGCGTCCTCTCCCCCGGCGGTGTCCTGGCCGGGCTGTGGAACGTCGTGGACGACCGGGTCGACTGGGTCGCCGGGCTCGCGGCGAGCAGCGGAAGCGCCGCCATCGGCCCCCGGGACACGCCCGCGAGCTGGCGCGCCGCGACGGCGGCCATGCACCTGCCGAGGACCGGCGAGGCCCGGTTCGGCTCGCCCGAGCAGGCGGAGTTCCCGCACGGGCAGCGCCGCACCGCCGACTCGCTCGTGGCGACGCTCGCCACCCGGGCCGGGATGCTCGTCATGCCGGACCAGGAGCGCACTGAGGTGCTCGACCGCATCCGCGCGTACCTGGCGAGCCGGCCGGAGACCGCCCACGGGGAGTTCACGCTGCCGATGCTCACCTGCGTACTGCGGGTACGGCGCAGGTGAAGGGTGGCGACGTCCGCGCCGCCGCTGACGCGATGACCGCCGTGCTGCGGCCCGCCGCCGACCGGGACTGGACGGTACGCGCAGGCGACCTCGACTGGTCCTGCTGGACCACGGCCGCGCACATCGCGCACGACCTGGTCGCGTACGCCGGTCAGGTGTCCGGCCGGCCCGACGGCGGCTATCTCCCGTTCGACCTGCGGGTACGCGCGGACGCCGCGCCGGCCGAGGTGCTCACCGTCGCGGCGGCCGCGGCCGGGATGCTCGCCGCCACCATCGACGCGGCGAGCCCGGACGACCGGGCATGGCACTTCGGACCGTGCGATCCGGGCGGGTTCGCCGCGATGGGCGTGGCCGAGATCCTGCTGCACACACACGACCTGACCCGAGGGCTCGACCTGGACTGGTCGCCGCCAGCCGGGCTGTGCGCGCGGGTGGTGCGCCGGTTGTTCCCCGACGCGCCGGACGGCGACCCGGCGCCGGTGCTGCTGTGGCTGACCGGTCGCGCGCCGCTCGGCGGCAGGCCGCGGCGGACCGCGTGGACCTGGCAGGCTGCGCGTCGCTGACGCGGTCTCAGCGGCGCCACCAGCGCCACCGACGGCGCGGGCGGGCCGAGGTGGCGTGCTGCGGCGCCGGTGCCGTGACGACCGGCGCGGCGCGTTCCCGATCAGTGCGCCAGCGGTGTACCGCCTCCTCGACGTTCACCGGGCGGACCACCACGCGTGGCCCGGTCGGGGTACGCAGCCAGGCCACCACCTCGGTGTTGAGGTCCGCCACGTACGACCGGACGGCCTCCTCGGTGGGCAGGTCGCGCAGCTCGGCCGGAAGTTGTTCGATGCGGCGGCGCAACTGCAGCGGCGTGGGCAGCAGCAGGTCGGACGGGATCTGCTCGCGCTCCATGAAGCTGCGGATCCACCAGCCCTCGTCGTAGGGCATGTCACGCCCCGGGATGGGCTTGCCGGCACCCGGCAGGTTGTCGAACTCGCCACGCTCCTGGGCCGAGCGGATCTGCGCCTCGACTGCGGCCTCCCAGCCTGTCGTCACCGCCGTCACCTCCCGTACCCACGGTAACCGCCACCGTCCGACAAGGGTCAGCGTCGCGCGGGGCCGGGCTGTTCCCGCGCGTTTGGCGTGGTCGCCGCGTAGCGTGCCCGGGACATGGAGAGGGGTGACGGCGTGCGCGACTGGCTCATCGGACTCGCGGTGGCGGCGGCCTGCCTGGTCGGGAGCTGGGCGGTGCTGGTGCTGCTGGCCCGGCGCCTGCCGGCGGGGATCCTGCGTGATCTGGCCGCGTTCGTGCCCGACTGCGTGACAGCGGTACGACGGCTGCGCCGCGACCCGCGGGTGCCCCGCCGCGCCCGCGTCGCGATCGTGGTCGCCGGAATCTGGGTGGCCAGCCCGATCGACCTGATCCCGGAGTTCCTGCCGGTGATCGGCCCGCTCGACGACATCGTGGTGGTGGCGCTCGCGTTGCGCTACGCCGCCCGGCAGATGCCCCGGCAGGTGCTGCTCGACGCGTGGCCGGGCGAGCCGCGGCTGCTGCTGCGCCTGCTCGGCCGCTGAGACCGGGCCGGCGTCAGGGCAGGCGGCGGACGTGGCGGTGGCCGTCCCGGGGGAACGGCGGGCGGGCCGGCAGCACCTCGGCGAAGACGTACCCGCTCTTCTCCGCCACCCGGCACGACGCCGGGTTGTCGACCTGGTGCAGCAGCTCCATCTGGGTCAGGCCGGCGGCGGCGAACCGGGCGAACGCCCACGCGGTGACCGCCTCCACCGCCCGTGGCGCGACGCCCCGGCCGCGTGCCGGCGCGGCCGTCCAGTAGCCGATCTCGGCGGACGGACGTCCCGGGCGGACGTCCTTGAGCACCACGCAGGCCACCACCTGCTCCCCCTCCAGCACCGCGAACATGAACCGGTGCCCGGCGGCCCAGCCCTGGTGGCTGCGGCGCAGGAACACCTGCGCCTGCTCCGGGCCGGTCACCGGATGTCTGGTCCAGGCGCGCAGCACCGGATCGCGGTAAGCCTCGATCAGCGCGTCGGCGTCGCCGTCGCGCCACGGGCGCAGCAGCAGACCGGGCGCGGTCGCGGTCGCGGTCGCGGACAGCACGATCGACATGCGGCAAGTATCCCCACCGCCCCCGTCCCGCGCCGTCCCCAAAGCGCCCGCGCCCTGCCTCTGGCTCCGGCGATCATGAAGTTAGCGGCAGTCGGCGACCGATTTGTCCCCGCCAACTTCATGATCGCCGGAGCAGGGGCCGGGGCGGGAGCAGGGGCGGGGGACGGGGCGGTGGGTGTCGGCGGGTGGGCGTAAGGTCCGGTTCACAGGCGGCAACGGGGAGGCGATGTGATCACTGTCGGCGCGGTCATGGGAATCGGTCTGGTGGCGCTCGGTCTGGTGCTCACACCCGGGCCGAACATGGTCTACCTGGTGTCCCGGTCGGTGACGCAGGGGCGGCGGGCCGGGCTGGTGTCGCTGCTCGGCGTGGCCGTCGGCTTCCTGGTCTACCTGGCCGCCGCGGTGGCCGGCATCGCCACCGTGTTCGTGCTGGTCCCGCCGCTGTACACGGCGGTGAAGCTGGCCGGCGCGGCGTACCTGCTGTGGCTGGCCTGGCGGACGCTGCGCCCGGGTGGCGCGTCGGCGTTCACCCCGGCGCCGCTGCCGCCGGACCGGCCCCGGCGCCTGTTCACCATGGGCCTGGTCACCAACCTGCTCAACCCGAAGATCGCCATCCTGTACGTGTCGCTGCTGCCGCAGTTCGTCGACCCGGCGCGCGGGCACGTGGCGGTGCAGAGTCTGCTGCTCGGCCTGACCCAGATCGTCGTGGCGCTGACCGTGAACGCGCTCATCGTGCTGAGCGCCGGTTCGGTGTCGGCGTTCCTGACCCGTCGTCCGGGCTGGGCGCGCGTGCAGCGGTGGGTGATGGGCACGGTGCTGGCGGCGCTCGCGGTGCGGATCGCCGCCGACCGCTCCCGCGCCGCCGTCGCCACCCCCTGACCCGGGGGTACGCGCCTCAGCGCCCGCCGCCGCTCCACCACCAGCGCCTCGTCACGGGGTCTCCTCGCGCACCACCGCCACGCCGCCCGGCGCCACCGTCCACTCGCCGTCGACAGTCGCGCCGGTGAGCAGCTCGAACCCGGCGGCCGGCACCCGCTGCGGCCGGTCGGTGTGGTTGAGCAGGTAGAGCAGGCCGTCGTGGCGGCGTACCGCCTCGACACCCTCGGGCGCGCCGGGACAGGCCGGGGTCACGCCGGCGAGCCCTGCCGCCTCGGTGAGCAGTCGCCGGTAGGTGTCGTCGTCGGGGCGGGTGGAGACGTACCAGGCGTACGCGTCGCCGACCCGGTTCCGGGTGATCGCGGGCCGCCCGTCCAGTGCTCCCCCGGCGTACGCGCTGACCGTCTCCGCGCCGGCCGGGTGCACCGTCTCGGACCAGATCCGGCCGGTCCCGCCGCCGGTCAGCGGCACGTGTTCGTCGTCGGCGAGGGGGTGGAACTCCTCCACCCGCACGCCGAGCAGGTCTCGGTACGCGCCCGGGTAGCCGCCGAGGCGTACCCGGGCGTGCTCGTCGGCGACGCCGCTGAGCCAGGTCACCAGCAGGTGCCCGCCGTCGTGGACGTGCCGGCGTACCCAGTCGACTGTGGCGTCGGAGGCCAGGTAGAGGGCGGGGAGCACGAGGAGCCGGCAACCGTCGAGCGGGGCGCCGGGCGGCACCACGTCGGCGGTGACGCCCGCGTGCCACAGGGCCCGATGCGCAGCGGCCGCCTCGCCGGGGTGGTCGAGTGCGTCGCGGGGCATCCCCGGGTGCCGCAGTGCCCAGCCGCTCGCCGCGTCGTACGCGATGGCCACCGCCGCCTGGACGCGGCCCGGCGCGGTCCCGGCGAGCCGGCCCAGCGCGGCGCCCAGGTCGGCGGCCTCGCGGAACACGCGGGTGTCCGCCCCGGCGTGCGACACCACCGCGGAGTGGAAGCGTTCCGCCCCACCGGCCGGTGCGCGCCACTGGAAGAACATCACGCCGGCGGAGCCGCGCGCGACGTGGGCGAGGCTGTGCCGGGTCATCCGGCCGGGTTCCTTTGTGTGCATGCGCCCGGCGGTGTGGATCTGGTTGGGGGCGCTCTCCATCAGCAGCCACGGAACCGGACGGCCGGCGCCGTGGCGGGCCCAGCCGCGGGCCAGGTCGGCGGCGAACGCGGTCTGCTCCTCGGCGCCCGCGCCGGTGGCGGACGGGTAGTGGTCGACCGCGACCAGGTCGACCTCGCGGGCCCAGCGGGCGTGGTCGACGGGCACCCAGTCGCCGAGCACGTAGTTGGTGGTGACCGGCACCGCCGGGTTCGCCGCGCGCAGCAGGTCCCGCTGCTCGGTGTACGCGGACAGCAGCGTGTCGGACCAGAAGCGGCGGAAGTCGAGCAGCTGGCCGGGGTTGGCGAGGTACTGGGTGGCGCGGGGCGTGCCGACCTGCGCCCAGTCGGAGTAGTGCTGGCTCCAGAAGCTGGTGACCCAGGCGTCGTTGAGTGCGTCGAGGTCGCCGTAGCGGGTGGCCAGCCAGCGGCGGAACGCCGCCTCGGTGTGCGGGCAGTGGCAGGTGGTGCCGTACTCGTTGTGCACGTGCCACAGCGCCAGCGCCGGGTGGTGCGCGTACCGGGCGGCCAGCACCTCGGCGATGCTCCGGGCGGCCTCCCGGTACGCGGGCGCGGCGGCGCAGTAGGTGTCGCGGCTGCCGTGGGTCAGGCGTACGCCGTCGGCGGTGACCGGCAGCGCGTCCGGGTGGCGCAGCGAGAACCACGGCGGCGGCGACGCGGTGGGGGTGGCCAGCGCGGCCCGGATGCCGCCCGCGTGCAGCAGGTCCAGCACGTCGTCGAGCCAGTCGAGCGTGTGGCGGCCGGGTTCGGGTTCCAGCCGGGACCAGGCGAACACGCCGACGGTGACGAGGTTGACCCCGGCGGCGCGCATCAGGGCGACGTCCTCGCGCCACACGTCGGGCGGCCACTGCTCCGGGTTCCAGTCCCCGCCGTAGCAGAGCCGGCCGTCGTCCCACGGCGTTTTAGTTGGCATCCCGGCCAAAATAGGAACAGGTGAGAAGGAAAGTCAATGCCGTCGATCATTGACAGTTAGTTGGGCTTCCAAAGAAACTGGCGGGACCGCCCGTGGACGCCGCGAGGAGACGCCCATGCCGTACCGCCCGCCGCTGGTCCCGTACGAGACGTTCGTGGCCGACCCGCCCGACCTGCCGGTCCGCGCCCCCGGCGAGGAGGGCGCCGACGACGTGCTGCGGGCCGCTGTGGCCGCGACCGACGCGCACGGCGTCACGCTCACCGCGACCTGCGCGTCCGGTCGCACGCTTGTCGCGCGCGTCGAGGTCGCCGGGGACGGGATCATCCGGGTACGCCTCGCCGACGACCTCGCCGTCCGCAGCCGGTCCGCAGCAGCGCTGACGCTGGTCCACCCGCAGCCGCACCCGGCCACCGTGACAGTGGCCGACGGGCACGTCCGGGTGGGCGCCGGCGGCGTGGTCGCCGAGGTGCGCCTGGACCCGTGGGGGCTGCGCTTCGTCACCCCCGACGGGCGGCTGCTGCTGGCCGCCGACGGCGGTACGCGGGACATCAGCGGTCGGCGCCGTACGCTGCCGCTCGGCCGCTCCACTGTCGACGGCGAGCCGGCCGCCTGGCACGAGAGCTTCGTGGCACCAGGCGACGAACGGTTCGTCGGCTTCGGCGAGAAGTTCACGCCGCTGGACAAGCGCGGCCAGCGACCGCTGATGTGGAACTTCGACGCGTTCGGCGGCGAGTCCGACCGTTCGCACAAGAACGTGCCGTTCTACCTGTCCGACCGCGGCTACGGCGTCCTGGTCGACAGCGGGCTGCCGGTGCAGTTCGACGTCTGCGCGAGCACGCACAGCAGCGTGCAGATCCTCGTCCCGGACGACCTGCTCGACTACTACGTGCTGGCCGGACCCACACCGGAGCGGGTGCTCGACCGGCTCGACGCGCTGACCGGGCGGCCGTACCTGCCGCCGAGGTGGGCGTTCGGCGCGTGGATCTCGTCCGGCTTCTTCCCGGACACCCAGCAGCGGGTGCTGGAACGGGCCCGGCGCATCCGCGAGCGGGACATCCCCTGCGACGTGCTGCACCTCGACTGCTACTGGCAGGTCGCCGGGCACTGGTCGGACCTGCGCTGGGACGCCGACGCCTTCCCCGACCCGGACGGCATGCTCAAGGACCTCACCGCGCAGGGCTTCCGGGTGTGCCTGTGGATGAACCCGTACCTGATGACCGGCAGCCCGCTCTACGCCGACGCCGAGGCCGCCGGGTACTTCCTGCGCCGCCCGGACGGCGGCACGTACGTCGCCGACACCTGGCACGGCAGCTACCCGGAATGCGCCATCGTGGACCTCACGAATCCCGCAGCGGTGCGCTGGTTCCAGGGCCTGCTGCGGCCGCTGCTGGCGCAGGGCGTCGCGGCGTTCAAGACCGACTTCGCCGAGGGCGTACCTGCGGACGCGGTCGCGCACAACGGCATGACCGGCGTGGAACTGCACAACGTGTACGCGCTGCTGTTCAACGACGCGGTCGCCGACGTCACCGAGGAGGTGGCCGGGCACCGCACCGTGTGGGCGCGCTCCTCGTACCTGGGCGGGCAGCGGCACAGCGCCCAGTGGAGCGGCGACGTCAACGCCACCTGGCCCGGCATGGCCAGCACGCTGCGCGGCGGCCTGTCCCACGGGCTGTCCGGCGTGCCGTTCTGGAGCCACGACACCGGCGGCTTCCACGGCACCCCCGAACCGGACCTGTACGTGCGCTGGACCCAGTTCGGCGCGCTCTCCCCGCTGGTACGGCTGCACGGCACCACCAGCCGGCTGCCGTGGGAGTTCCCGCCCGAGGCGGAACGGCACGCGGTGGACGCGCTGCGGCTGCGCTACCGGCTGCTGCCGTACCTCTGGTCGGCGGCGGTGGCGAGCGCCCGCACCGGCGGACCGATGCTGCGGGCGCTGCTCGTCGACACCCCGGACGACCCGGCCGCCTGGACCGCCGACCTCCAGTACCGCCTCGGCCCCGACCTGCTGGTGGCGCCGGTGCTCGACCCGTCCGGCGAACGCGCCGTCTACCTGCCGGCGGGCGACGACTGGCTCGACGCGTACACCGGGCAGCGGCACCCCGGCGGCCGGCACCTGCGGGTGCGCGTGCCCCTCGATCGGCTGCCGCTGTACGTGCGGCACGGCGCGCTGATCCCCACTGTGGCGCCCGCGCCGACGGTCGGGACCGGCCCGTTCCGGGACGTCACGCTGGTGGCCTGGGGCGGCGTCGACGGCGTGAGCGTGGTGCGGGATCCCGACGGCGACACCACGATCACCGCCGTACGCGACGGCGACACGCTGCGTGTACGCGTGGACGGGCCGCTGGACGTGCGGCGGGTCAGCGTGGTCGGGGAGGACCCGCCGCGCCGGGTGGTGCTCGACGGCGAGCCGGTCCCGGTGACGCCGTTCGCGCCGTGGTTCGGCGGCCCGGCCCGGCCGGCCGGACTCTCGCCCATTTAGTTTAAGCTGTAGCCGAACTCGGGCCGGGCGCAGGAGGCGGGCAGTACGTGATCAGCATCGACCGGCCGACGGCCGACCTCGGCGACGTGCGGGTGACCAACCGCGCCGCCGTACTCCGGCACGTCCGCCGCCACGCCCCCTGCTCCCGGGCCGACGTCGCCGCGCGCACCGGGCTGAACAAGGCCACCGTCTCCAGCCTGGTCGCCGAACTGATCGAGCACGGCCTGCTGCGCGAGACCGGGCTGACCGAGAACCGGGTGGGCCGCCCGGCCACCATGCTGGTGCTCGACGGCTCCCGCTACGCCGGGCTCGGCCTGCGCGTCGGCGCGGACGAACTGGTGGCGGTCGCCGCCGGACTGGGCGGCGACCCGGTGCTCACCTGGCGGCGCGCGTTCCCCGCCGCCACCGCCGGTCCCGACGAGACGGTGAAGGCGCTCGCCGCGCTGGTCCGGCGGGCCGTCACCCGCATCGGCGCCGACCGCACCGTGCTCGGCCTGACCGTCGCCGTACCAGGGCTCGTCGACCCGGACGGCGACGTGCCGGCCGCCCCGGCGCTCGGCTGGCGCGGCGTGCCGCTTGCCGCGTCGGTGCGCCGCGCGCTGCGCGATCCGGGTTTCCCCGTCGCCGTCGACACCGAGGCCAACCTCGCCGTGCTGGCCGAGCGGCGGCACGGCCCGTACGCCGCCACCACCGACCTGGTGCACCTCACCGGCGGCCCCGCGATCGGCGCGGGCCTCATCAGCGGCGGCCGGCTGCTGCGCGGCGGCCGCGGCTTCGCCGGCGACGTCGGGCACCTGCCGCTGGCCGCTGACGGGCCGCCCTGCGACTGCGGGCGGCGCGGCTGCCTCACCGCGCTCCTCGGCGTGGACGCGGTGATCGGCCGGCTGCTACCGGACGCCGGGCCGGTCACCGACCACCTGCCGGAGATCGAACGGATCCAGGCCCTGGCCCGCGCCGGGAACGAGCCGGTACGGACCGGGCTCACCGAGATCGGCCGGCTGCTCGGGCAGGCGGCATCGGTGCTGTCCGGGCTGCTCGACCCGGAGGTGGTGGTGGTCGGCGGCCACCTGGCGGCGCTCGCACCGTGGCTGCTGCCGGCCGCCCACGCCGAACTCGCCGCCCGCACACCCGTCCCGCCCGGCGTACGACTGGAGGCCAGCACGCTCGGGTCCGCGGCCGGCGCGCTGGGCGGGGCCACCGCCGCACTGGCCACAGTGGAGGCAGGACGCCTGCCCGCCGGATGACCCCTTGACCGCACCCGCCGGAAGGTGTCAACCTCGGTAGCGCCGCGTTCCGGGACCGGGCAACCTGCGAAGCGGCGTGTTTCTCGGCGGTTGTCGAAGCGCTTCACCACCGCTCCGGGCCGACACCGCCGACCCCCACCACCACCCCTTTTCGCGTACGCGCCGCCGCATCACCGGCTCGTTCGTCGAAGCGCTTCGACGAACGAGTGGCGGCCCGAACGCCGACCGGAGGCGCCCACCATGACCGACCCCGTCCCCCACCGCCTCGACGACCTGCTGGCCCGGCTCACCCTGCCGGAGAAGCTCGGCCTGCTGCACCAGTGGCAGGCGCCGGTGCCCCGGCTCGGCCTGCGCGCGTTCCGCACCGGCACCGAGGCGCTGCACGGCGTCGCGTGGCTCGGCACCGCCACCGTCTTCCCGCAGGCGATCGGCCTGGCCGCGAGCTGGAACCCGGACCTGATCCGGGCGGTCGGGGCCGCCGTCGGCGACGAGGTACGGGTCAAGCACCGGACCGACCCGGACCGCGTCGGCCTCAACGTGTGGGCGCCGGTGGTCAACCCGCTGCGCGACCCCCGATGGGGACGCAACGAGGAGGGCTGGTCCGAGGATCCGTGGCTGACCGGCCGGCTCGCCACCGCTTACGCGCTCGGGTTGCGCGGCGACCACCCGATCCGGCTGCGGACCGCGCCGACGCTCAAGCACTTCCTCGGCTACAACAACGAGACCGACCGGGCCACCACCTCCAGCGACCTGCCGCCGCGGGTGCTGCACGAGTACGAGCTGCCCGCCTTCCGCGCTCCCCTGGCGGCGGGTGCGGCGGTGGCGGTGATGGCGTCGTACAACCTGGTCGACGGCGTACCGGCGCACCTGAGCCCGCTCATCGAGGGTGAGCTGCGCGGCTACGCCGACGACGAGATCTTGGTGGTCGGTGACGCCGGGGCGGTCGGCAACATCGCCGGCGTGCAGGAGTACCTGCCCGACCACGTGGCAGGCTTCGCCGCCGCGCTGCGCGCCGGGATCGACAGCTTCACCGAGGACGACGAGGACAGCGCCCCCACAGTGGAACGTCTCACCGAGGCGCTGGCGCGCGGGCTGATCGAGCCCTCCCACGTGGACCGGGCGGTGCGGCGGATCCTGTCCGTGCGGTCGCGGCTGGGCGACCTGGCCCCGGACCCGCACGACGACGTGCCGCCGGACACGCTCGACAGCCTCGCCCACCGGGAACTCGCCCGGGAGGCCGCCCGTCAGTCGGTGGTGCTGCTGCGCAACGACGGCCTGCTGCCGCTGCGTCCCGGCACCCGGGTCGCGGTGCTCGGCCCGCTCGCCGACACCGTGCTGACCGACTGGTACAGCGGCACCCCGCCGTATGCGATCAGCCCGTACGCCGGGCTGCTCGGGCGGCTGCCCGCGGTGACCACCCACTCGGGCATGGACCGGATCACCCTGCACGTCGGTGACCGGGCGGTACGCCTCGACGACGGCCTGCTGGCGCTCGGCAGCACGGCGGCCGAGTTCGACGTGGTCGACTGGGGGCAGGACGTGGTGGCGCTGCGCGCCGTGGACACCGGCCGGTACGTCGGCGCCGACGACACCGGAGCCCTCGTGGCCGACCGTGACGGACCGGGCGGCTGGGTGGTCCGCGAGACGTTCCGCCTGCACCACCGGCCCGACGGCACCGCGCTGCTGCACCACCTCGCCAGCGGCCGGCACGTCGGCGTCACACCGGACGGACGGCTGAGCGTCGCCACCGGCGACCCGGCCGTGTTCACCGTGACGCTGCTCGTCGACGGTGCCGCCGCTGCCGCCGCGCTCGCGGCCGGCGCCGACGTGGCGGTGGTGGTGCTCGGCAACCACCCGATGGTCAACGGCCGGGAGACCGAGGACCGCGCCGACCTGGCGCTGCCCACCGGCCAGGCGGAGCTGCTGCGGGCCGTGCACGCCGCGAACCCGCGTACCGTGCTGGCGCTGACCAGCAGCTACCCGTACGCGGTGGGCTGGGCGCAGGAGCACGTGCCGGCGGTGCTGTGGAGCGCCCACGGTGGACAGGAACACGGCAACGGGCTGGCAGACGTGCTGCTCGGCGCCGCCGACCCGGGCGGACGGCTCACCCAGACCTGGTACGCCGACGCCGCCGAACTGCCCGACCTGCTCGACTACGACGTCATCGGCGCCGACGCCACGTACCTCTACCACCGGGGTGAGCCGCTGTACCCGTTCGGGCACGGCCTCAGCTACGCCACGTTCGACTACGCTGACCTCCGGTTGAGCACCACCACGGCGCGCGCCGGCGAGGAGGTGGAGGTGAGCGTCGAGGTCACCAACACGGGCCGTCGGCCGGGCACCGAGGTCGTGCAGCTCTACACCCGGCAGCGGCGCTCCCGGGTCAAGCAGCCGCTGCGGCAGTTGCGCGACTTCGCCCGCGTCACGCTCGACCCGGGCTGCGCCGCCCGGGTGACGCTGCGGCTGCGTACCGCCGATCTGGCCTGGTGGGACGAGACCCGCGCCGCGATGGTGGTGGAGGACGCCGTCCACTCCGTGCTCGCCGGCCGATCCGCGCGCGACATCCGGCTCGCCGGCACGCTGACCGTGACCGGCGGCGACGCCACCGCCGAGCCGGCGGACTCCCGCATCGGAGCGGCCCGGTGAGCGGGCGCACCCCGGGTGAGCAGGTCACCATCGCCGATGTGGCCCGGCACGCCGGGGTGGCCGCCAGCACCGTGTCGTACGTGCTCAGCGGCAAACGCACCATCTCCGCCACCACCCGCGGGCGGGTGCTCGCCAGCATCCGCGCGCTCGGTTACCACCCGCACGCCGGGGCCCGCGCGCTGGCCAGCCGCAAGGCGAACGTGATCGCGCTGGTGCTGCCGCTGCGTACCGGCATGCAGGTGCCCGTGGTGATGCGGTTCGCCACCGCCGTGGTCACCACCGCCCGCCGCCACGACCACGACGTGCTGCTGGTCACCGCCGACGAGGGACCGGCCGGGCTGCACCGCATCGCCGGCAGCGCGCTCGTCGACGGCGTGCTGCTGATGGACGTGGAACTGGAGGACTCCCGGGTGCCGCTGCTGCGCGAGCTGGCGCTACCCGGCGTCCTGATCGGGCACCCCGCCGACAGCACCGGGCTGGCCTGCGTGGACCTCGACTTCCGGCGCGCCGGTGAGCTGTGCGTGGAACACCTGGCTGCCGCCGGGCACCGGCGGATCGCGCTGCTCGGCGCCCCGGCGGCGGTCTACGACCGGGGCACCGGGTTCGCCCACCGCACCCGCGCCGGGGTACGCGCCGCGGCCGAGCGGCTCGGCGTCGACGCGGTGACCCGTCCCTGCGAGGAGGGACCGGCAGCGGTACGCCGCGATCTGGAGGCGCTGCTCGCCGACCACCCGGATGTCACCGGGCTGGTGGTGCAGAACGAGTCGGCGGTCGGGCCGGTGCTCGCCACGCTGCCGCTGCTGGGCCGCCGGGTGCCCCGCGACGTGTCGGTGGTCGCGATCTGCCCGGACGAGCTGGCCGAACAATCAGGGCTCACCTGCGTACCGGTGCCCGCCGAGGAGGTCGGCCGGCAGGCGGTGGCGTTGCTGATGCGGCGGTTGACCGGCGAGCCGGTGCCGGAGGTGACGTTGCTGGAACCGCACCTGACGGTGCGGGACACCAGCGCCGCCCGGTGACGGCGCATCGCATCCACGACACCGCGCCGGCCGGCGACTGGACGGACGCCTTCCTCACCGGCAACGGCGAGCTGGGACTGATGGTCCTCGGGCGGCCGCACGCGGAACGGATCGTGGTGAACCACCACCGGCTCGTCCTGCCGAACGGCACCCGGGACGCCCGCGCGCCCGAGCTGGCCGGCCGGATGCCGCACATCCGCGCGCTGGTGCTCGCCGGACGCCGGGCCGAGGCCGCCCGGCTGCTCACCGGCGGCCGGGAACTGGAGTGGACCCAGTCGTTCCACCCCGGGTACGCGCTCACCGTCGACGCGCCGCCCGGACCGGTACGCGGCTACCGGCGCGGCACCGACTTCACCAGCGGGGAGGTGACCGTCGAGTGGCCGGGCGGGCGGCGGCGCTGCTTCGCCTCCCGCGCCGACGGTGTCGCGGTGCTGCACCTCGACCAGGGCGACTGCGTGGTCGGGGCGACGGGTGAGCTGCCCGGCAAGCCGGCCGACGTGGTCTATGAGCGCGCCGCGTACCGCCGCGACGGGCTGGTGTTCCTGCGCGTACGCGCCCGCTACCCGGACGCCGGTGGCGCGTGGGGGTTCGAGGGGCTGACCCTGCTGCGCGGCGACGTGACCGTCGACGGCGACCGGGTGCGGCTACGCGGACCGGCGCTGCTCACCACGCTCGTCGACCGGCCCGACGCGCCGCCGTGGCGTACCCGGGCGTCGGAACGACGGCTCGCCGCGCTGGCCGCCGACTACGGCACGCTGCTGGCGCGGCACGTGCCGCGCCATCGCGGTCCGTACACCCGGGTCGGCCTGGACCTCGGCGTGGCCGCCGCCGACCGGGCGCTACCCGTGGGTGAGCTGCTGGCCCGGCAGGCCGCCGCGCCGGACCGGCTGGACCCGGCGCTGCTGGAACGGCTGTTCCACTCCGGCCGGTACCTGCTGTTCAGCGCCAGCGGGGTGTTGCCGCCCCGGCTGACCGGGCTGTGGCTGGGCTCGTGGGACGCGGCGTGGGCCGGTGACTTCACCACCGACGCGAACCTGAACCTCCAGCTCGCGGGCGCGAACGTGGGCGCGCTGCCGGAGGTGACAGCCGCGCACGCCCGGCTGGTCGCCGCGCAGGTGGACCACTGGCGCGCCAACGCCCGGGCGGTGTACGGGGCACGCGGGCTGCTCGCGCCCAGCCGCACCGACGGCGAGCACGGGCACCTGTTCCACGTCCACCCCGACTGGCCGTTCACCGCGTGGCTGGCCGGCGCGGACTGGTTGCTGCACCCGCTGCACGAACACCACCTGGTCACCGGTGAGCCGCTGGGCGAGGTGGCCGGCTGGCTGGCCGAGGTGGCGGACTTCTTCGCCGACGTGCTGACCGCGGTGGGCGGGCGGCCCGCGCTGGTGCCGTCGTACTCGCCGGAGACCGGCCCGTACGACGACACCGGCCGGGCCGCGCCGGTCGCCGTCAACGCCACGATGGACGTCGCGGCGGCCCGGCACGCGCTGCGGCTGGCCGCCGAGGTCACAGGCGACGACAGGTGGGCCGGGGTGCGGCCGCCGGACTACCTGGTGGACGGGCGTGGCGCGCTCGCCGAGTGGGCGTGGCCGGGCAGCACCGGCGACGAGGACCACAGGCACGTCAGCCACCTGTATCCGGTGTGGCCGCTGCACGAGATCGACAGGGACGACACCCCGGAGCTGGCCGCCGCCGCGCACCGGGCGCTGACGCTGCGCGGCGACGAGAACCGGTCCGCGCACGGCAGCCTGCACCGGGCGCTGGCGGCGGCACGGCTGCGCGACGGCGACCTGGTCGCGGCGAACCTGCGCAAGATCCTCGGCGCGGACATGTTCTTCCGGTCGCTGATGAGCGCGCACAACCCGGGCCGGACCACGTACAACGCCGACGCCGCGCACGCGCTGCCGGCGGTGCTGATCGAGTCGCTCGTGCAGTCGCGCCCGGGGACGCTACGGCTGCTCCCCGCGCCGCTACCGGGCCTGCCCGCCGGAACGCTGCGCGGCGTCACCTGCCGGGGCCGGGTCACCGTCGAGGAGCTGACCTGGGCGCCGGGCCGGGTGCGGGCGCGACTGGTGACGCCGGTGGCGCAGCGCGTCGTCGTGCACGCGCCCGGCGGCCACCGTGCGGTGGATCTGGTCCAGGACCGGCCGTACGAGGTGGCGTTCGGCTAGAGGTTGTCGGGCTGGTGCAGCGCCGGATGGCTCTCCCCCGGCGCGGCGTACCACGGCGGGGCGTCGTCGGTGAGCGCGGTGCCGATCCGCAGCCGCGCCCAGTCGTCCAGGTCGGGCAGCGCGTCCGGGGCGAACCAGGCCACCGCCAGCGACTCGTCACCGTCGGCCGCCGGCGCCCCGCCGACCGCCCGGCAGCGGAACCAGATGTTCAGGTACTCGCAGGCGTCGCCGTTCGGATAGACCACCGGGTGGGTGGCGACACCGGCGAGCCGGTCGATCGCCACCTTGACGCCGGTCTCCTCGTGGACCTCCCGCACCAGCGCGTCGGCCGGCTGCTCGCCCGGGTCGACGGTGCCGGCCGGGACCGACCAGCGGCCGTTGTCGCCCCGGCGGGCAAGCAGCACCCGTCCCGCGTCGTCGGTGACCACGCCGCTGACGCCGTACAGCATGAGCAGGTCGTGGCCGACGTGGCGGCGCAGCCGGGCGATGTAGGGCGAGACGGCCATGCCGAGCAGGCTACCGGCGGTCCTGCCGGTGCCGCCGGACCATGCCTTCGGCCAGCGCCGCACCGTCCAGGTCACCGGCGGCCAGCCGTCCGGCGACGGTACGGCGCACCATCCGGTCGGCCAGCGCGGGTGCGTGCCGGGCCAGCGCCAGTTCGATCCGGCCGCGCCGGGTGGTGGCCACGTCCCGTGGCGCGCGCCGGGCGGTGGCGGCGCGCAGGATCGCCGCCACGACCCCCTCGACCGGCTCCGGGCGGGACACCCCGCTCAGCGACAGCCCGGCCGCCACGGTGCTGTCGTGGATCGGGGAGGCGACCATGCTCGGGTAGACGACGCTGACGCCCACGTGGGTGCCTACTTCGTGGCGCAGCGCGTCGGCGTACGCGACGAGCGCCCGCTTGCTGACCCCGTACGCGGCTGCGAGGGGCAGCGGCAGCACCGCCATCCGGCTGGCCACGAAGATCACCCGGCCGCGGGCCGCCTCCAGGGCCGGCATCGCGGCGGCGGTGGTGCGCCAGGCGGCGAGCAGGTTCACCTCGATCTGGCGGCGTACCACCTCGTCCGGCGGCAGCTCGGCGGGCGCGGGTCCGCCCACCCCGGCGTTGTTGACGAGCAGATCCAGCCCGCCTAGCCGGTCGACGGCCGCGGCCACCGCCGGTGGCGTCGCGGCCGGGTCGGTCAGGTCGACGCCGAGTACCGGCGGTGTGGCGTCGAGGTCGGCGTGCAGGTCCAGCCCGACCACGCGCGCCCCGGCGGCGGTGAGGGCGGCACCCAGGTGCTGCCCGAACGTGCCTCGGGCGCCGGTGACCAGCACCCGACGACCGGCCAGCCCGGTGCCGCGCGCCGGCACGTTCGTGCCGGGCCGTTCACGGCCTGCCGCGCTCATCGCGCCGCTCCCGCGCGGCGCCGGCCGGCGGCCAGTTCGCGGCCCAGTTCGGCCAGGTAGACGTCGAAGTCGACGCGCATGTGCGGGCGGCGCTGCCCCCACCGGGCGGTGGCGGCGCGCAGCTCGTCGCGGCAGGCGGCGGCCTGCCGGGCCGGGTCCGGTGGCGTCCAGGTGCCGGCCAGTCGCGCGGCCACCAGCCGGGCCTGCGCCTCGACCAGGGGGAACGCCGCGCCGGTGGACTGCATGAGCCCGACGAACGCCAGACCGGGGGCGTCCAGGTGGAACACGTGCCGGTACAGCGGCAGCCGGTCGGCGCCGTCGCCGAGCAGCGCCGGGTCGAGGAACGGCATCTCGACCCGGTAGCCGGTGCACCAGACGACCAGGTCGACCTCGTCGTGGCGGCCGTCGGTGAACTCGACCCGGTCGCCGTCGAAGCGGGTGATGCCGGGCCGGGCCTGGATGTCGCCGTGGGTGAGCCGGGACAGCAGCGCGTCGGACAGCGTCGGGTGGTCCTGGAGGAAGCCGTGCGCCGGTGCGGGCAGCCCGTACCGGGTGGGCGGCCCGACCGCAGTGGTGATCATGGTCTGGCTGATCCGCTGCCGCAGCCGCCAGGGCAGCCGGCGCGCCAGCGCGCCGTTGAGCGTGTCCGACGGGCAGCCGAGCAGGTACTTCGGCACCACCCAGACGCCGCGGCGCAGCGACAGCAGCGTGCGCGCGGCGGCGTACGAGGCGTCCACGGCGATGTCCATGGCGGAGTTGCCGCCGCCGACCACGAGGACGCGGCGCCCGGCGAGCTGTTCCGGGCTGCGGTAGTCGTGGCTGTGCATCTGCTCGGCGGTGCACTCGCCCGGGTACGGCTCGGGTCGCTTCGGCACCCGGTTGTGCCCGTTGGCGACCACCACCGCCTCGACGTCGACATCGACCGGGCCGTCCGGTCCGGTGGCGCGTACCCGCCAGCCGTCGCCGGTGCGGGTGACCCGCTCGACGGTGTGCCGCAGCCGTACCGCCTCGCGCAGCCCGAACCGGTCCGCGTAGTCACCGAGATAGCCGGCGACGCGGGTGTGGTCGGGGTAGTCGGGCCAGTCGGCGGGCATCGGGTGGTCGGCGAACTCGGTGCGTCCCTTACTGGTGTTCAGGTGCAGCGTGCGGTACGCGGGCGAGCCGGGTGCGCCGTACACCCAGAGGCCGCCGAGCGTGTCCGCCGCCTCGAACGCCACGGCCGGGACACCGGCGTCGGCGAGCGCCTTGAGCGTGGCCAGCCCGGCGGCTCCGGCGCCGACGACAGCGACCCTGGGTGTGGCCATACCCGCCTCCTAAATCCAACGACCGATGGATAATCCCCGGAGCGCGGGCCGGCGTCAAGGGCGGGTGTCTCCCGGGCCGCCGGCGTACAGCGCGTCGAGGAACCGGTGCACGAACGCCCGGAACTCCCGCCGCTCCCGCGCCCCCGAGCCGGTCCCGGCGGCGATCGCCACCACGTGCCCGTGCACCGCCCAGACCAGGGAACGCACCGTCACGTGCGGGGTCGGCTCGGTCAGCGCGCCGGCTCCGGACGCCGCCACCAGCAGCTCCTCGACCAGCCCGTACAGCGGGGCGGCGTAACGGCGGTCCAGCTCGCCGTGCCGCTGCGGCTCCAGCCAGCGGCGCAGCCACAACGCGGTCGTCTCCGGCCGGTCCTCCAGGAAGTCGACGAACACGTCCAGCAGGTCGTGCAGCGCCCGCAGCGCGTCGTGCGGGCCCGCTGCCAGGGCCGCCCGGGCGCGTTCCCCGGCCGCCTCGATGACCTCCCGCTCGGCGCTGAACACCCGGGCGAAGCAGGCGTCGTAGAGCTGCGCCTTGGTGCCGGTGTGGTGCACGACGGTGGCCGCGTCCACGCCCGCCGCGGCGGCGACGTCGCGGACGCTCACCGCGTCGAAGCCCCGCTCGGCGAACAACGCGGTGGCGACGGTGAGCACCAGGTCACGGGTCGGCCGCTGGTCGTCGCGGCGGGGCCGGCCCGGACGGCGGCGGGGCGTGGTCATCCGGCCATTGTTACCCCTACAATCCAGCATCCGTTGGATTGGGGGCGGCGCGCCCCGAGGACAGGAGACCGCCATGACCGGGCTGGATCAGCGCTCCGACGCGGTCACCCTGCCGCGCGGCCCGCTCGCCGGGTTCGCCACCGGCTCGCTCGGCATGGGCGTGTGGGTCACCGTGCCCGGGCTGCTGCTGCTCTACTTCCTGACCGACGTGCTGGCCGTCGCGCCGTGGCTGGCCGGGCTCACGCTGCTGCTGCCGAAGATCGCCGACGTGCTGCTGCACCCGTGGATCGGGCACCGCTGCGACGTGGAGCAGGCCCGCCGGGGTCACCGTCGTCGGCTGCTGCTGGCCGGATGCGCGCTGCCGCTGGCGTTCGCCGCCCTGTTCGCGGTGCCCGGCGGCCTCACCGGCACCGCCGCGGCGGGCTGGGTGGCGGTGTTCTTCGTCGTCGGCAACCTGCTGTTCGCCGCGTACCAGGTGCCCTACCTGGCGACCCCGGCGGACCTGCGGATCGGCTACCACGAGCGGACCCGGCTGATGGCGTTCCGGATGGTGGTGCTGACGCTCGGCATCCTGGTCTCCGGGCTGCTCGCGCCGCTGCTGGCCGGCGGTGACGACGCCACCCGCGACGGTTACCTGCGGATGGGGGTGGTGCTGGCGGCCGGGATGCTCGCCGCGATGCTGGTCGGTGTCGCCGGGATCGGCCGGCTGCGCCGTACCGCCGCCGACACGGCCCCGCCGCACGGCCCGGGCGGGTGGCGGGCGCTGGCGGCGAGCCTGCGGGACCGGCAGTTCCGCTGGCTGGTCGGCGCGTACCTGGCCATGTCCACCACCACCCACCTGGTGCTCGCCGGGGTGCCCTACTACGCCGAGTACGAGCTGGGCCGTCCCGGGCTCACCACGGTGCTGGTGGCCGCGTTCGTCGCACCGGCGCTGCTGGTCACCCCCGGCTGGCTGGCGGTGGCGCGGCGGATCGGCAAGCAGCGTGCCCTGCTCGCCGGGCAGGCCGCGTTCGCCGTCGGGTCGCTGGTGCTGGCGATCGGCCGTCCCGCCGGACTGCCGGTGCTGGTGGCCGCCGTGGCGGTGCTCGGGGTGGCGTTCGCCGGCATGCAGCTGCTGCCGTTCTCCATGCTGCCCGACGTGATCCGCGCGGCCGGCGGCACCGAGCGGGCCGGCACGTACACCGGGGTGTGGACCGCGACCGAGGCCACCGGCGCCGCGCTCGGCCCGTACGCGTACGCGCTGTGCCTCGCCGCCGGCGGGTTCGTGGCCTCGACCGCCGGGCAGACCGTGACCCAGTCCCCGGCCGCGCTGGACGCGCTGCGCTACGGCTTCGGGCTGCTGCCAGCCGCCGTGATGGTGGTCGCGGTGCTGCTGCAACGCCGCTACACCCTCGACGGCGCGGCCCGCGCGGACGCCGCCCACTAGACTTCGCCCCCGATGGACGCCGAGCCCGCCACCGACACCCGACCCTGCGCCCACTGCGGACGCGACGTGCCGCAGCGCGTCGGCGCGGGCCGCCCGTTCCGCTACTGCCGGGACAACGACGGCGCCTGCCAGCGGGCCGCCCGCAACTCGCGGATGCGTCACCGCAACTCCCCCGGCCTGCCCGGGCAGGTGGCGCGCACCTGGGAGGCGGTGGACCGGCTCGACCAGATCGTGGAGACGCTCACCGAGGCGCTGCACGCCGAACTGTCCCCGGCCGGTGTGGAGCGGCAGCTCGCCGAGCTGCGCGCGGAGACCGCCGCGCAGGTCGCCGCCGCGCACGCCGAACGCGACGAGGCCCGCCGCGAGGCCGAGGACGCGACCGCCGCGGCGGCCCGCGACCGGCAGCAGACCCGCACCGCGTACGCCGACCGCGACGCCGCCGCCGACCGCGCCGAACGGGCGCAGGTCACCGCGTCCGCCGCCGCCGAGCGGGCGGCCGCGGCGGAGGACGCCCGCGACGCGGCCCGCGCCGAGGCGGGCGCCGCGCAGGCGCTGCGGGTGCAGGCCGAACGCGACCGCGACTCCGCCCGGCACGAACTGCGCACGGTACGCACCGAACGCGACGCCGAACGCCGCCGGGCGGCCGAGGTGACCGCCGAGCGGGACGCCGCCCGCGCCGACGCCGAGCGGGCCACCCGCTCCGCCACCGAGGCCCTGGACCGGGCCGAACAGTCCCGCGCCGACGCGCAGGCCGCCCAGGGGCGGGCCACCGAGGCGGAGCGCGCGGCCCGGACCGCGACCGAGCGGGCCGACGCGCAGGTGGCCGCCGCGCGGCAGGCCCTCGCCGAACGGGACCGTGCCGACGCGGCACGCGCCGACGCCGAGGCGGCGCTGGAACGAGCCCGGGCCGAGGCGAGCGCGGCGATCGAGGCCGTCCGTGCCGAGGCTGCCGCTGTCGTCGAGCGCGCCCGTGCCGACGTGGCCGCCGCGGTGGAGCGGGCTGCCGCCCGTACCGCCGAACGGGACGCGCTGGCCGCGGAGCTGGCCGACGCGCGGCGGGCCGCGAGCGCCGCCGAGGCCCGGGCGGCCGACCTGGCCGCGCGGACGGCGGTGATCGAGGCCGACCGGGACGCCGCGCAGCGCCGGGCCGGGCAGCTCGCCGACCAGGTGAGCGATCTGGCGACGGCGCTGGCGCGACTCGGCACGCGTACCGGCTGAGGCGGCCACGGGCTGGGAACGGGGCAGCGCCGCAACCCTGCCGGCGGCGAGGATCGGGGCATGGGAAAGACGTACGAGCGCATCGACGGCCGGCTGCGGGACTTCATCGAGGCGCAGCCGATGTTCTTCGTGGCCACCGCCCCGCTGTCCGGTGACGGCACCGTCAACCTGTCCCCGAAGGGGCTGCGCGGCTGCTTCGCGGTGCTCGACGAGCACACCGTGGCGTACCTCGACTTCGCCGGCAGCAACGCCGAGACCATCGCCCACCTGCGGGAGAACGGCCGGATCACGCTGATGTGGTGCGCGTTCGCCGGCCCGCCGAACATCGTGCGGGTGCACGGGCGCGGTGAGCCGGTGTTCCGCGACGACCCGCGCTGGCCCGGCCTGCTGGCCCACTTCCCGGACATCGACCCGGGTCCACACGGGCTGCGGGCGATCATCGTGGTGCGCGCCGAGCTGGTCCGCGACACCTGCGGCTACGCGGTGCCGTTCATGACCTACGACGCCGACCGTGACCTGCACGAACGCCGGTTCGCCCGGGAGGACGACGCGTCGCTGAGCGCGTACTTCGCCGGCAAGGACCACGTCGCCACCAGCATCGACGGGCTGCCCGGCCTGCCGTTGCCGCTGCCGCCGGCCCCGGCGGGGTGAGCGCGGTCAGTGGATGCCGGCCATCAGGTGCCGGATCTGGCGGGTGAACATCACCGCGGCCAGGCCCAGCACCACCGAGGCCAGCCCGAAGGTCAGGAAGTACACCGGCTGGGACCAGGTGCCGGCCAGCCGGGCCACCTGACCGCCGATGGCGTCGCCGACGGCGGTGGCGAGGAACCACAGGCCCAGCATCTGGCTGGCGTACTTGACCGGGGCGAGTTTCGTGGTGGCGGACAGGCCGACCGGGCTCAGGGACAGCTCACCGGCGACCTGGATCGCGTACACCGCGACGAGCCACAGCGGTGAGACCAGGTCGCCGCCGACGGCGGCCTGCGCGGCGGCGGCCATCAGCACGAACGACAGGCCGTTGAGTACCAGGCCGACGGCGAACTTCGTGGGCGTGGACACCCGGTGGCCGAGTTTGAGCCACAGCGCGGCGGCCAGCGGCGCGCCGATGATGATGAGGATCGGGTTCACCGACTGCAACCAGGACGCCGGGAACGTGAACCCGCCCACCGACCTGTCGGTCTGGTCGGCGGCGAAGATGTTCAGCACCGACCCGGCCTGGTCGTAGATGAGCCAGAACGAGGCGGCGAACAGGAACAGCCACACGTACGCCTTCATCCGGCTGCGTTCGGTGCCGCTGATCTCCCGGTCGGTGAGGATCCGTGCGAAGTAGCCGACCGTCACCAGCACCGTCACCACGGTGAGCAGGTTGACCACCGTGTCGACGGTGAACCAGCCGGCCACCAGCAGCACCAGCAGGACGGCGAGCACCACGACGCTCGCCACGCCGACGCGGGTCAGCGCGCGCCGCCGGTCGGCACCGAGCAGCGGGTCCGCCGGGCGGGCGCCGGCGTCGCCGAGGTTGCGGCGGCCCAGCACGTACTGGAGCACGCCGAAGGTCATGCCGACCGCGGCGGCGCCGAACCCCAGATGCCAGTTGATCTTCTCGCCGAGGAAGCCGGTGATCAGCGGCGCGATGAACGCACCCAGGTTGATGCCCATGTAGAAGATGGAGAACCCGGCGTCGCGGCGCGGCGAGTCCCGCTCGTACAGGTCACCGACCATGGTGGAGATGTTCGGTTTGAGCAGGCCGGTGCCGAGCACGATCAGCGCCATGCCGGCGAACACGCTCCACCCGGTGGGGATCGCCATCACGTAGTGACCGGCGGCGATCACCACGCCGCCCCACAGCACGCTGCGCCGCGCGCCGATCAGCCGGTCGGCGACCCAGCCGCCGGGCAGCGCCATCAGGTAGACCATGGCGTTGTAGGTGCCGTACACGGCGTTGGCGCTGGACTCGCCGAGGTCCAGTCCGCCGTCGGCGACCGCGGCGGTCAGGTACAGCACGAGGATCGCCCGCATGCCGTAGAAGCTGAACCGCTCCCACATCTCGGTGAGGAAGAGCGTGGACAGCGCGCGGGGGTGACCGAAGAAGGTCTTCCCGGCTGGTGGTCGGGCCCCGACCGGCGCGTCACTGCTCATCGTCACCTCCGGCACGCAAACAGGTGGGTAACATCCCCGTTGACAGGCGAAACACTCCACCGATTCGGCCCGGCCGGGGACGACCCCGCCGGGCAGCTGTCATGGCCGGTTACCCTTGACACTCCCGACCCGCGTACGGCCCTGCCGCCGTGGGCCGGGGAATGGGTGAGCGGTGACCGGTCGTTACACCTGAAGACCAGCACCACGAACGAGGGGAAGTCGATCATGGGCGAGCGCATGCTGCGCGGTAGCCGGCTGGGAGCGGTCAGCTACGAGTCCGACCGCAACACGGAGCTCGCGCCGCGCCAGACCCGCGAGTACCTCTGCGCCAAGGGCCACCAGTTCGAGGTGCCGTTCGCCGTCGACGCCGAGGTCCCGACGACCTGGGAGTGCAAGTTCGACGGCAGCGTCGCCCGCCTGGTCGACGGCACCGAGCCGGAGCAGAAGAAGGCCAAGCCGCCGCGTACCCACTGGGACATGCTGCTGGAGCGGCGCTCGATCGCCGAGCTGGAGGACATCCTCGCCGAGCGGCTCCAGGAGGTCCGGACCCGCCGCGGTCGCGCCTGACCATCCGTAACGCGCGGAAACGCCCCCGGGGATCCCGGGGGCGTTTCGCTGTCCGGCACCGGGGCGGTCGCCAGTTCGGGGAGGTGGCGGGGTCAGACGCCCGCTGATGCCACCACCTCGGCGAAGTGGTGTTGATCAAGGGCTCACGCGCGTCAGCGGTCGACGATCTCGCCCTCGATGGCCTTGCCCGGGTCGGTGACCGGCTGGGGCGACGGCGAAGGCGCCGGACCAGGCGACGGTGACGGCGCGGGCTGCGGCGCACCCCGGTACACACGCACCCGGCGCGGCCCGAACAGGTCACCGGCGACCATCGACGACACCCGCCGCTCGGTGGCCCGGCGCACCCCGCCACCGGCCAGCCGGCGCAGCGGCGGCACCAGCAACAGCAGGCCCACCACGCCGCTGACCAGGCCCGGCAGCGCCAGCAGCAGCGCACCCAGCAGACCCACCAGGCCGTCTGTCACCTCGGCGCCCGGCGGACGGCCGGCCTGCGCCGCCGCGCGGAAACCGCGCCACGCCCGCATGCCCTCGCGGCGCAGCAGCACCAGCCCCAGCAGGGACGCCCCGAACACCAGCAGCACCGCCGGGCCGAACCCGACGGCCCGGCCGACCAGCACGAAAACAGTCAGCTCCAGCAGCGCGAACAGCAACAGGGCCGGTGGTACGTACTTCAGTCCTCGGCGCATCTCACCTCATCAGCCCGGGGTCATCACGCCCCTCAAGCATGACACGCCCCGGCTCAAGGCCAGCGCGCGAGCGCGTCCGGGCGGGCGGGAGCGGTCGCCAGGCGGTCCCGCACCCCCCAGCGGGTGACCCGCCACAACGCCTCCGCCACGATCAGCGGGCTCATCTTGCTGTCGCCGTGTTCCCGCTCGGCGAACGTGATCGGCACCTCCACGATCCGCACCCCGGCACGGTGCGCCAGCCGCGACAGCTCCACCTGGAACGCGTACCCCTGGGACCGCACCGAGTCCAGGTCGATCGCGTCCAGCGCGCTGGCCCGGTACACCCGGTAGCCGCCGGTGGCGTCGCTGACCGGCATGCCCAGCGCCAGCCGCGCGTACAGGTTGCCGACCCGGGACAGCAGCAGCCGCCGCCACGGCCAGTTCAGGACCCGCGCGCCGCGCGTCCACCGGGAGCCGATCACCACGTCGGCGTGGCGGGCGGCGTGCAGCAGCGCCGGCAGGTCCTCCGGGGCGTGCGAGCCGTCGGCGTCCATCTCCACCACCGCGTCGTAGCCGCGGGAGCGCGCCCAGGCGAACCCGGCCAGGTAGGCCGCGCCGAGTCCTTCCTTGCCGGCCCGGTGCAGCACGTGCACCCCCGGGTCGCCGTCGGCGATCGTGTCGGCGATCGCTCCGGTGCCGTCGGGGCTGTTGTCGTCGGCGACGAGGACGTCCACCGCCGGCGCCGCCTCGCGTACCCGGGCGACGATGCGCCCGACGTTGTCGGCCTCGTTGTAGGTGGGGATGACCACCAGGACCCGCCCCACCCCGGGATGGCCGACCGTCCGCCTGTCGGCTGCCACGCCCACCGTCGCACCGCCTCTCGTCGGCTCAGCCGGGAGCGACCTCCCGGCGGCGGCGCAGCACGGCCGCGCCGGCCAGGGCCGCGACCGCCAGCGCCGTCAGCGCCACCTCCGGCCACACCCCGGCCGTGGTCGCCGGGGTACGCCCGTTACCGAGTTCCATCTGCCGCACCACCACCGCGGCGGTGTTGAACCCGGTCGCACCGTCTACCCGCCCGTCCGGGGAAAGGAACCCGGACACCCCGACCGTGGAGGCCATCAACGCGGCCCGGCCGTGCTCCACGGCCCGCAGCCGCACCATCGCCAGCTGCTGGCGGGCCTCGGCCACGTCGAACGTGGCGTTGTTCGTCTGCACCACCAGTAGCTGCGCGCCGCCGGTGACGGTGTCCCGGACGATGCCGTCGTAGGCGACCTCGAAGCAGATCACGTCACCGAGCACGGCCGGGCCGGTGCTCAGCACGCCGGGGCGGTCACCGGGGACGAAATCGGACCGGACCCGGTCGACCTGGGAGCTGACCTTGCGGGCGATGGAGCGCAGCGGCACGTACTCGGCGAACGGCACCGGATGCCGCTTCGTGTACACCTGGTCCAGATCCGGGCCGGTGCCCGGCCGCCACAGCAGCCCCGCGTTGCGTACCTCACCCCGGCCGGGCCCGACCAGCACCGCGCCGACCAGGATCGGCGCGCCGATCGCGTCGGCGGCCTGGGAGATCCGCTCCCCCGCGCCCGGGTTGCGCAGCGGGTCGATGTCGCTGGAGTTCTCCGGCCACACCACCACGTCCGGGCGGTCCTGCCCGCCCTCGGCGACCCGCCGCGCCAGCTCCAGCGTCGCGTCGACGTGGTTGTTCAGCACCGCCTGCCGCTGCGCGTTGAAGTCCAGCCCGAGGCGCGGCACGTTGCCCTGCACGATCGCGACGGTGACGGTGTCGCCCGCGCCGCGTACCCCGGTCGGCACGGCCGTGCCGGCGGCGAGCAGCGCCACCAGCGCGGCGGTGAGCCCGGCGACGGGCCGCCACTGCCCGGGGGCACGCCGCCAGTCCCGCCACGCGGCGGTCACCAGCAGCCCACCGGCGACCGCGACGGCGAACGTGACCAGCGGGGCGCCGCCGAGCGCGGCGAGTTTCAGCAGTGGCGACGTGTCCTGGCTGAACGCCAGCCGGCCCCACGGGAACCCGCCGAACGGGGTGCGGTCACGCAGCGCCTCCTGCCCCACCCACAGCACGCCGGTGAGCAGCGGCCACGCCGCCCGGTGCCGGTCCGCCAGCGGCGACACCCAGGCGGTGGCGGCGCCCAGCAGTGCCAGGTACGCGGCCTGCAGCAGCGACAGCAGCGCCCACGGCAGATAGCCGGTGTGCAGGTTCGTCCACTCCAGCAGCGGCGCGAACAACGCGACCCCGGTCAGGAAGCCCAGCCCGGCGCCGGCGCGCAGCCGCCGCCGGTGCACCGCGGCGGCCAGCAACGCCACACCGACCGGCGCGAGCGGCCACCAGCCGTACGGCGGGAACGCCAGCAGCAGCGCCATCCCGGCCAGCACGGCGGCCGGCACGGCGAGCGTCAGCGGCAGGGGACGCGTCCCCTCGGCGATGGTGCGCGGCTGCTCCTGCTCCAGCGTCGTCACCGGCTTCTCCCCACGATCACGGGCCGAAGGCTACCCGCCCGTACCGGTCGCCGGCCCGCGCCCCTGCGCCACCGATCGGACAACTGCGCCCCGGCGCGCGGAGCCCGCTGCCATGCTCGGCAGCATGAGCGCTGAGCGTGGACGCGGCCGTGTCCTGCCGACCGCGCCCGGCTCGCGCGTCACCCGGGTGGAGTTGTTCTACGACCTGGTGTTCGTGTTCGCGTTCCTGAACGTCACGAACGTCCTCTCCGAAACCCTGAGCGGCAGGTCGTTGCTGGCGGGACTGCTGTTGCTGTTGCTGCTGTGGTGGTGCTGGGTGTCCTTCGCCGCCCTGGGCAACGTCGTGCGCACCGACCAGGGGGTGATGCCGCTGGTCGGCGCGGTGACGGTGGCCGCCCTGTTCGTGCTGACGCTGACCACACCGTCGGCGTTCGCCGAGGAGCCGGCGCAGGGGCAGTCCGGTCCGCCCGGTCTGGTGTTGTTCGCCTGCTGCTACCTCATCATCCGGGCGGCCCAGGTGCTGGTGTTCCTGGCCCGCAGCAGCCGCCGCGGACGGACCGCCCTGCGCCTCGGTCTCCCACCGCTGACCAGCGTGGCGTTGATCCTCGCCACCGCGGCCCTGCCCGAGTCACCCCGGCAGCCGTGGGGGACGTGGCTGCCGCTGGCGCTGTGGCTGGCCGCGGTCTGCATCGAGTACACCTCCGGGGGCCTCGCCCCCAGCGCCGGGCTGACAGTCGTGTCCGCCGCTCACTGGGCGGAGCGATACGCGCTGATCCTGCTCATCGCGCTCGGCGAGTCGATCATTTCGCTCGGTCTGGGACCGAAGCTGAGCGCCGGCCTGCCGGCCACGTGGCCGGTGATCGTGGCGTCGGTGCTCGGCGTCACCATCATCGCGGCCCTGTGGTGGCTGTACTTCGACACTCTGGCACCCGCGCTGGAGCAGCGGCTGCACCGCACCCGCGACGTCCGGGCACGGGCGGCGTTCGCCCGCGACGCCTACGCCTACCTGCACCTGCCGCTGATCACCGGGATCATCCTGTTCGCCCTCGGCCTCAAGCGCTACCTCACCGTCATCTCCCACCCGCACGGCGATCCCTGGCGGGAACGCGCCGCCGTGCTGGACAGCCGGGTGCTGTTCGCCGGGGTGGTCATCTACATGATGGGACTGCTGGCGCTGGCGGTGCGGGCGACCCGCCGGATTCCGGCGGTCGCCACCGGTGTGGTGCTCGTGCTGGCGGTGGGGCTGCCGTGGGCGGGCCGGCTGCCGGTGGCGGCCGCGCTGGCGATCCTGGCGGCGGTCAGCGTCTTCCTGGTGCTGTTCGGCCTGCGCGCGGGTGACCCGTGGCGTCGCCAGGTGCGCCGGACCGCGTTGGACGAGCAGGTCGCCGCCGAGCGGGAGCAGTCCGAATGGCGCCGGCGTCACCTGTGACCGGCGGGTGGGGAGTGTGGGCGTCACCGGCGACAGGCGACAATCGGGCGCATGCGGTTCGGTGTGCTCGGCGCGACCCAGGCGTACGCGGCCGACGGCAGCGTGCTGCCCGTCGCCGGTGGGCGGCTGCGCGCGCTGCTGGTGCTGCTGCTCCTCGACGCCGGCCGCACCGTGGCGCCGCAGCGTCTCGTCGACGGCGTGTACGGCGACCGGCCACCCGAGCAGGCCGCGAACGCCCTGCAGTCGCAGGTGTCGCGGCTGCGCCGGCTGCTGCCGGGCGCGCCCATCGAGTTCGGGCCGGCCGGCTACCGGCTGGCGGTCGATCCGCAGCGGGTCGACGTGCACCGGTTCACCGGGCTGGCCGAGGCCGGGCGGGCGGCGCTGGCCGCCGGGGACCCGGCCGGCGCGGCGGCGCTGCTGCGCGACGCGCTCGGCCTGTGGCGCGGCGAACCCCTCGCGGACGTGACGGACGCGCCGTTCGCCGGCGCCGAGGCGGCCCGGCTGCGCCAGGCGCGGCTGGCCGCGGTCGAGGACCGGGTGGAGGCGGAACTGGCGCTGACGGCGGCCGGGGCGCCGCTGATCGCCGAACTGCGGGACCTGGTGGCGGCGCATCCGCTGCGGGAACGGCTGCACGGGCTGCTGATGCGGGCCCTGCACGGTGCCGGCCGCCGCGCCGAGGCGCTCGCCGTCTACGCCGACGCCCGCCGGGTGCTGGCCGAGGAACTGGGCACCGACCCGTCGGCGGAACTGGCCGCCCTGCACACGGCGCTGCTGCGAGACGACGCCGCGCCGGCTGCCCGGCTGCCCAGCCCGCTCACCAGCTTCGTCGGCCGGGAACCGGAGCTGCGGCGGGTGCACGAGCTGCTCGGCGCGGCGCGGCTGGTCACCCTGCACGGCCCGGGCGGCGCCGGCAAGACCCGCCTGGCCACCGCCGTCGCGTCCGGCCACGACGGGCCGGTGTGCCTGGTGGAGCTGGCCGCCGTGGCGACCGGCGCGCCGGTCGCCACGGCGGTGCTGGCCGCGCTGGACCTGCGCGACGCCGCCCTGCGCACCCCCGGCGGCCCCGCCGACCTGACCGGCCGGCTGGTGGCGGCGCTGGCCGACCGGCGGCTACTGCTGGTGCTGGACAACTGCGAGCACGTCATCGACGACGCGGCCCGGCTGACCGGCCGGCTGCTCGCCGCCGCGCCGGGGCTGCGGGTGCTCGCCACCAGCCGGGAACCGCTGGGCCTCACCGGCGAGGCGTTGTGCCCGGTCGGCGGGCTGCCCGCCCCGGACGGGCCGGCCGCACCGGAGGCCGCGGCCGCGTACCCGGCGGTGCGGCTGTTCACCGACCGGGCCGCCGACGTGTCGCCCGGGTTCACCCTCGATGCCGCCACCACCCCGGCGGTGCTGCGGATCTGCCGTACCCTCGACGGGCTGCCGCTGGCCCTGGAACTGGCCGCGGCGCGCCTGCGGGCCCTGCCGGTGACGCAGGTCGCGGCCCGGCTGGACGACCGGTTCCGGCTGCTGCGCCGCGGCGACCGCACCGCGGCGCCCCGCCACCGCACGCTGGAGGCGGTCGTCGGGTGGAGCTGGGACCTGCTCGACGAGCCGGAGCGGCGGCTGGCCGCCCGGATGAGCGTGTTCGCCGGCGCCGCCGACCTGGCCGCCGTGCAGGCGGTGTGCGCGCCGGACGCCGGCGACGTCCTGGACGTGCTCACCGGCCTGGTGGACAAGTCGCTGGTGGAGGCCACCGGCGGGCGCTACCGGATGCTGGAGACGATCCGCGAGTTCGCGGCGGCCCGCCTCGCGGAGCACGGCGACACCGGGCGGGTGCGCGACGCGCACGCCGCGTACTTCCTGGATCTGGCGCTGGCCGGCGACGCGGCGCTGCGCGGCGGCGGCCAGGAGCGGTGGCTGCGCCGCCTCGACGCCGCCCGCGACGACCTGCACGCGGCGCTGCGGCACGCGGACACCGGAACCGGGCTGCGGCTGGTCGCGGCGCTGGCGTTCTACTGGTGGCTGCGGGGCCTGCGCGGGGAGGGCGCGGCGCTGGCCCGGCGGCTGGTCGACCGGGTCGACGGCCCGCCCGACGGCCTGGCCGAGGAGTACGCGCTGGCCCTGCTGATCGCCACGCTCGCCGGTGGCGGCGACCGCAGCGAGGTCGACGCCGCGTCGCGGATCCTGTGGACCCTGGCCCGCCCGCCCCGGCACCCGTTCCTGCTGTACCTGTCCGGCATGGCCAGCGGGCCCCCGTCGCCGCAGGACGCGGCGGCGCTGCACGAGCAGGCCGTCCGGGACCGGCTGCTCGGCGCCGACCCGTGGAGCCGGGCGCTGGGCCTGCTGGGCACCGCGATGGTCAGCCTGCTGCACGACCGTCACGCCCAGGCCCACGCCGACCTGAACGGCGCGCTCGCCGGTTTCCGGGCCCTCGACGACCGCTGGGGCATGATCGTGACGCTGTCCACCCACGCCGAGGCGGCCTACCGCACCGGTGATGTCGCGTCGGCGGCCGCGCCGATGGCGGAGGCCCTGGAGCTGGCCGAGCAGCTCGGCTCCACCCTGGACCTGGCGGAGCTGCTGCGGACCCGCGCCGACGGGCGGCTCGCCGCCGGTGACCTGACCGGCGCCGCCGAGGACTTCCGGCGGGTACGGCGCATCGCCGGGCCGGCCGGCGCGCCGGAGCTGGTCGCCGCCGCGTACCTGGGGCTCGGCGAGATCGCCCGCCGCGACGGCGACCCGCAGCGGGCGCGGACGTTGTGCGAGCGGGCGGTCGCGGAATGCCCGTCGGGCTGGTTCGGCGCCGATGTGGTGCGGCTCGCGGCGCTGGTGACGCTCGGCCAGCTCGCCGACGCCACCGGCGACCCGGCTGCGGCCCGCGCCCACTACCGGCAGGTCCTCACCGCCGGCGCCGGTGTGTGGGACGTGCCGGTGGTCGCCGCCGCCGCGGACGGGCTGGCCGGGCCGCTGCTGCGCGCCGGCGACCCCGAGTCGGCGGCCCGCCTGCTGGGCGCGGCGGCGGCGCTGCTCGCCGGCACCGGCGCCGCCGACGCCCCGGCCGGCACACCCACCGCCGCCGAGCTGCGGGAACACCTGGGTGAGGCGGCGTTCGCCACCGCGTACGCCCGGGGCGCGGACCTGCCCCGGCAGCGGGCCCTGGCGCTGGTCGACGGGCGCTGACCGGCGCGGCGCCGCCCGGTGCGCGCGCGGTACGCGCCCGGTCAGCGACGCCGGTGACGCTGACTGCCATGACCGACGACGCGACGGCCGTACTGGCCGACGGGATACGGAAGACGTACGGACGCACCACCGCCCTGGACGGCTTCGACCTGGCCGTGCCGGCCGGCACCGTGTACGGGGTGCTCGGCCCGAACGGGGCGGGCAAGACCACGGCGGTGCGGATCCTCACCACGCTGCTGCGTTTCGACGCCGGCCGGGCCAGGGTGGCCGGGTACGACGTCGCCTCCGACCCGGACCGGGTCCGCGCCGCGATCAGCCTCACCGGGCAGTACGCGGCGGTCGACGAGGTGCTCAGCGGACGGCAGAACCTGGTGCTGTTCGGGCGGCTGCGGCGGCTGTCCGCGCGCCGGGCCCGCCGCCGCGCCGACGAGCTGCTGGACCGGTTCGGCCTGACCGAGGCAGCGGACCGGTCGGCGGGCGGCTACTCCGGTGGGATGCGCCGCCGACTGGACCTCGCCGCCAGCCTGGTGGTGCCGCCGCGGGTGCTGTTCCTCGACGAACCGACCACCGGCCTGGACCCGCGCAGCCGCAACGGCCTGTGGACGGCGGTGCGGGAACTGGTCGACGACGGCACCACGGTCCTGCTGACCACCCAATATCTGCAGGAGGCCGACCACCTCGCCGACCGGGTGTGCGTCATCGACACCGGCCGGGTCGTGGCCGAGGGCACCCCGGAGCGGCTGAAGGCCCGCATCGGCGCCGACCGCCTGGAACTGGTGGTCCGCGACGCGGCGGACCTGCCCGCGGCGGCGGCGGTGGTGGAACGCGCCACCGGCGCGACCGCGACGGCCGACGTCGAGCTGCGGCGCGTGGACGCGCCGGTCGCCGACCGGATCGCCGTGCTCACCGCCGTGCTGCGGGCCCTCGACGACGCCGGGATCGCCGTGGACGACGTGCTGGTCCGCCGTCCCACACTGGACGAGGCGTTCCTGCGCCTCACCGGCGGCCACGCCGACGCGCAGCGGGTGGGGGTGGCGTCGTGAGGGCCCTGACCGACGGGTGGCTGATGGCCGGGCGGAACATGCGGCACGTCGTGCGCGCCCCCGAGGAGATCGTCATCTACTTCAGCCTGCCGATCATGTTCGTGCTGGTGTTCGGCTACGTGTTCGGCAGCGGCATGTCCGTGCCGGGCGACGGCAGCTACCGGGAGTTCCTGCTGCCGGGCGTGTTCGTCATGACGATGCTCTACGGCCTCGGCGCGACCGCGTCGGCGATCGCGGTGGACACCGGCCGGGGTGTGGTGGACCGGTTCCGGTCACTGCCGATGGCCCGTTCGGCGCTGCTGTCCGGCCGCGCCGGCGCCGACCTGGTGCGGGCCTGCCTGGAGATGATCACGCTGGTGGTGTGCGGGCTGCTGGTGGGCTGGCAGTGGCGCGACGGCACCGGCCCGGCGCTGGCCGCGGTGGCACTGATCCTGCTGCTGCGCGTCGCGATGACCTGGGTGGGCATCCTGTTCGGGCTGCTCGTGCCGAACCCGGACACGGTCGCGGTGGTGGTGTTCCCGCTGGCGTTCCCGCTGACCGCGCTGTCCAACGTGTTCGTGGCGCCGGAGCTGATGCCGGACTGGCTGGGCGCGATCGCCGCCTGGAATCCGCTGTCGGCCACAGTGGCGGCGGCCCGGGACCTGTTCGGCAACCCGGGCCTGAGCGGCGACTCGTGGCCGGCCCGGCACGCACTGGAACTGGCGATCGCCTGGCCGCTGGCGCTCATCGCGGTGGCCGCGCCGGCTGCGGTGCGCCGCTACCGGCGGCTGGGCCGCTGACAAGGGCTGGGCCGCTGACGCGGGGAGACATCGGGGGGATGAAATCGGGGCGCGGCCGAAGCCGCGCCCCGATGCTCCCAGGCCCTTCCCGGCCGGTGGGGCGAAGACGATCGGCGCCGACCTTCGGACCGACCCGACGTGGACTGGCTGCCCCCGCCTGGCCGTTGTCTACTGGCCGTGCCTCTCACCCTGCCCGTACACCGGTAACCGCGGCCGGTTCGCGCCGCCCCGCCGACCCCCGCCCGCTGGACCTGGCCGCCGCAACCTTCCGGTCGCTCGGCCAGCGGACGAAGGGACGAAGCGAACAACAGCCGCTTCCCGTGGTAGGACTCAAAGACGGTACGGCGTAGACCCCCGCCGCTGTCAACCCACCCGGGCCTGTCGTGTGTTGCGACACGGCGTGTCGCGTCGGCGCGTCTCGATTTCCGCCCTGTTCGCGGCGTGCGTCAGGCGCCGAGATGGTGCCGCAGCATCGCCGCCGCCGCACCCGGATGCTCCTCGGCGAGCAGCCCGGCGGCGGCCAGCACGTAGTCCACGTCGACGACCGGCCGGGCCGCCCGCGGCAACGCCCACCCGCCCGCGTGGTCGGTCAGCACCGCGTCGAGCACCGCCGCCGCGTCGCCCGGGTCGGCGTGCCGCAGCACCCCACCGGAGCCGACGAGCAGCTTCACCTCCCGCAGATCCCGCCCGGCCCGCTCCCCCGTCGCCGCACCCCGCGCGTGCCGCCGCAACGCCACAGTCGCCGCCAACGAGGCGATACGCCGGTCCACGGCCCGCTCGCCGTCACCGGCGGGCAGGAACCCCGGATCGGCGGCCCGTACCGCCGCCGCGACCGTCAGCTCCGCCTCCTCGGCCGCGTCGAGCAGCCGCTCCTCGACTGCGGCGCGCACCACACCCGGCGCGCTCCACCGCATGCCCAGATCCCCCTCGACGGTGCGGGCCCGCCACAGCGTCCCGGCGACCTCCTGACTCGGGCCGCTGTCCCGCTCGTCGGGAGTGAGCACCGAGTACACGTCGGTGGTCGCGCCGCCCACGTCCACCACTGCGAGGTCACCGCCGAGCGTCCCGGCCAGCACCTCCACGCCGGTGAGCACCGCGTCGGGGGTGGCCGCGCGGACCAGCCGCGCGAACCGCGTACCCCGGGACAGCTTCTTGCCGCCGATGACGTGCCGCAGGAACACCTCCCGGATCGCCGCCCGCGCCGACGCCGGCTCCAGCACCCCGATGCGCGGCAGCACGTTGTCGGCCACCGTCACCGGCACCCCCGCGCCGGCCAGCAGCGCGTGCAGGTCGGCGCGCACGTCGGCGTTGCCCGCGAGGACCACCGGCACCCGGAACCGGGCCTTCGCCAGCCGCGTCGCGTTGTGCGTCACCGTCTCGGCGTCCCCGCCGTCGGTGCCGCCCACCAGCAGCACCACGTCCGGGCGGGCCGCCCGCAACGCCGCCACGTCCACCCCACCGAGCCGCCCGGCCGCGACGTGCACCACGTTCGCGCCCGCCGACAGACCGACCCGCCGGCCCGCCTGAGCGGTCACCAGCGGCTCGTAACCCACCACCGCCAGGCGCAGCCCACCCCCCGCCGACGAACACACGTACCAGGGCACCTCAGCGACCCCGGCCGACGCGACGGCCGCGCCGACCGCGGCATCCAGGCCGTGCAGCACATCAGTGCCCACCGTGGTGGGCGCCGACGCCGCCGCGACCAGCCGGCCGCCGTCGAGGTCCACCACCACGGCCTTCGTGTACGTCGACCCGACGTCGGCGCACACGACGCTCCTCGGGCTCACGCCGGACTTGGCACGACCACCGTGCCGGTCGCGGTGACCGCCACGATCGGCTCGTCGAGCACCTCGGCGGCCGACTCGCCCCTGTCCGGGCGGCCCCGGCACACCACAGTCGCGGCGAAGTCGACGGTGCGGCTGCGGGTGCCCACCCGGGTCACCGTCGCCGTCACCTCCAGCACGTCACCGGCCTTCATCGGCGCCCGGAACTGCACGTCGGCGTACGAGGCGAACAACCCCTCGTCACCGTCGGTGCGGATGCACACCTCGGTCGCCACGTCCCCGAACAACCCCAGCGCGTACGCCCCGTCGACCAGGTTGCCCGCGTAGTGGGCGTGGGAGTACGGCACGTACCGGCGGTGGATGACTGTCAGACCGACACGGGGATCACTCATGCGACGTCCGCCTTCCTGGAGGTGATCAAAGCGTGGACGAGGTAACTGGCGACCTCGCCCGGGGTGGTGCCACGGCCGAAGATCCGGTCCACGCCCAGCTCGCCGGTCATCGTCTCGTCGAACCGGGGCCCGCCGACGATCAGCAGCGGCCGGCGCCCGGCCGGCATCGCCTCCCGGAACGCCGCCGACATCTCCCGCGTGTTGTGCAGGTGCGCGTCGCGCTGCGTCACCACCTGCGACACCAGCACCGCGTCGGCGCGTTCCCGCCGCGCCGCCTCGACCAGCTCCGGCACGCTCACCTGCGCGCCCAGGTTCGTGACCTTCAGCTCCCGGTAGTACTCCAGGCCCTTCTCACCGGCGATGCCCTTGACGTTGAGGATCGCGTCGATGCCCACGGTGTGCGCGTCGGTGCCGATGCAGGCGCCCACCACCGACAGCTTGCGGCGCAGCCGCCGCTTCACCACCGCGTTGACCTCCTTGGCCGACAGCAGCGGATAGTCACGCTCCACCACCTGCACCTTCGCCAGGTCCACCAGGTGATTCACCCGCCCGTACACCACGAAGAACGTGAACCCGTCACCGATCGGCTTGGCGTGCACCAGCATCGCCGGGTCCATGCCCATCTTGTTGGCGAGCTGCACCGCCGCGCCCTCGGCCCGCTTGTCGTGCGGCACCGGCAACGTGAACGACACCTGCACCATGCCGTCACCGGTGGTGTCCCCGTACGGCCGCACGACGGTCTTCTCGCTCACGCCGCCACCTCCAGGATCTCCGTGGCCGGGTTGTAGTAGTCCGCCTCGTGCCGCGCCACCCCGTCGAGGCCCTTGCCCCGGTCCGCGGGCCGCTTCATGATCCCGAACGTGCCCTCGGCGATCGCCGTCAGCAACGACTGGTCCCCGATGCGCTCCAGCAGGTCCACCGCCTCACCGAGCACCCGGTGCGCCCGCTCCTGGATGAACCCACCCGGCGCCGGCACGAAATCCTCGTGCAACCCGCCCGCCGCGCCCAGCACGTACCGCACGTTCTGCAGGGCGATGTCCCGGTCCGACAACCACGGCGTCACCACCGCCTCGGTCATCATCCCCACCAACAGGATCCCCTGCCCGGTCATCGTGCCCACCAGGTTGAAGAACCCGTCCAGCAGGTTGCCCCGGAACACGTCACCGGTCATGTGCTTCGTCGGCGGCATCCACTTCAACGGCGCATCCGGGAACAACTCCCGCGCCAGCAACGCGTGCGCCAGCTCCAACCGGAACGACTCCGGCACATCCGGGTTGATCTCGAACGCGTGCCCCAGCCCCAGCTGCCAGTCCGCCAGCCCCGCCTCGTGCGCGAAGAACTCGTTCAGCAACTGCGACACCGTCACCGTGTGCGCCTCGTCCACCGCATCAGCGGTGGTCAGGTAGTTGTCCTCACCGGTGTTGATGATGATGCCCGCCCGCGCGTGCACCTGCCGCGAGAACCGCTGATCCACGAACGTACGGATCGGGTTGATGTCGCGGAACAGGATCCCGTACATCGAGTCGTTGAGCATCATGTCCAGCCGCTCCAGGCCGGCCAGCGTCGCCATCTCCGGCATGCACAGACCCGACGCGTAGTTCGTCAACCGCACGTACCGGCCCAGCTCCCGCGACGACTCGTCCAACGCCGCCCGCATCAACCGGAAGTTCTCCTGCGTCGCGTACGTGCCCGCGAACCCCTCCCGGGTCGCCCCCTCCGGCACGTAGTCCAGCAGCGACTGCCCCGTCGACCGGATCACCGCGATCACGTCCGCGCCGGCCCGCGCCGCCGCCTGCGCCTGCGGAATGTCCTCGTAGATGTCACCGGTCGCCACGATCAGGTAGATCCACGGCCGCCGCTCCGGGTCACCGAACCGCTTGACGAGGCGGTCCCGCTCCGCGCGCCGCCGGTCGATGCGCCGCACCCCCGCCGCCACCGCCTTACGCGACGCGCGACGCGCCGCCGTCGCCGCCCTCCCCGACGGCTGCGCGAACCGCACCGACCCGGCCGCCGCCTTCTGCGCCAGCAACGTCACATCCGTGATGCCCTCCCGCGCCAGCGCGTCGAACACCGGCGCCGCCACCCCGTGCCCCAGCCCCACGTCCGCGACCACCGCGTCCACGAGGCGGTTCACCCACGGAATGCCGTCCGGGTCCGCGCCGGTCACCCCGGCCAGCCGCAGCACCGCCCGCTCCACCGACACCGTGGTGTGACTACGCGCCAGATCCACCACCGGCTGCCCGGCCCGGCGCGCCAACTCCCGCGCCCGCGCCACCAGCGCCGGATCCAACCCAAGCTTCCCTGTCACGAAGACCCTTCCTGATAGATCACGTCACCGCGCAACACCGTGGCCCGGCACACCGGCAGCGGCGTCGGATCGTCCGCGCCCCGCAACTCCGGATCCTCGGCCTGCACCACCGGCAGCCCCCGCTCCACGCCCGCCGGGGTGTCCCACACCGCGAACGTCGCCGGCGCCCCCAGCGCCAGCACACCCTCGTTGTCGAGGTGCACCGCCCGCCACCCGCCGCGCGTGTGCGCCGCGAACGCCGCCCGCACACTCATCCGCTGCGCCGGGTTGTGATGCGCCGCCGCCGCCCGCACCGACCCCCACGGATCGAGCGGCGTCACCGGCGAGTCCGACCCGAACGCAAGCGCCACCCCGACGCCGTGCATCGCACCCATCGGATTCGACTCCAACGACCGCGCCAACCCCAGCCGCGACTCGTACATCCGGCCCGCGCCGCCCCACAACCTGTCGAACGCCGGCTGCATCGACGCGACGATCCCGTACTCCACGAACCCGGCGATCAACGCCTTACTCATGATCTCCGCGTGCTCCACCCGGTGCCGGGCCGCCCGCAACCGGTCCACACCCAGCGACCGCGCCGCCAGACCGAAACCCGCAAGCACCGTCCCGATCGCCGCGTCCCCGATCGCGTGGAACCCGCCCTGCAACCCGTGCGCCGCACAGTCCAGCAGATGATCACGAACCTGCTCCGCCGACACGTACCCGTGCCCGCACGCCCCCGCCTCACCGTCCAGGTACGCCGCCGACACGTGCGCCGTCCGCGACCCCAGCGCCCCGTCGGCGAACAGGTCACCACCAGCGCCCACCGCGCCCAGCTCCCGGGCCTTCGCCGCGCCCAGCAGCTCACCCCAGTATCCGTACACCTCCGGCACCCCGGCCCCCGAGATCGCCAGCAGCCCGGTGAAGTCCTCCTCGTCGGAGATGTCCGGACCACCGCACTCGTGCACCGCCGCGACACCCAGCGACGCCGCGTGCTCCAGGGCCCGCCGCTGCGCCGCCACCCGCTGCGCCCGCGACACCGACGCGAACGCCGCCGCCCGCACCACATGATGCGCGTCGCGCCGCAACCACCCCGACACCTCGTACCCGGCCGCCGACACCACCTCCGGGCACGCCGCCAGCAACGCCGCCGACACCAGCGCCGAATGGATCGACGCCTGCGACAGATACACCCGCCGCCCACCGGCCGCCCGGTCCAGCGCCGCCGCATCAGGCAACGCCGGATCCGCCCAGCCCGACTCGTCCCAGCCGTGCCCCAGCACCACCGCGTCACCCGGCAGACCCGCCGCGAACGCCGACACCGCCTCCAGCAGCCCGGCCGCCGACCGCACCGCCGACAGATCCAGCCCCGACAACGCCAACCCGGTATCGGTCGCGTGCACGTGCGCGTCCACGAACGCCGGCGTCACCAGCGCACCGCCCAGCTCCACCACCCGGTCCGCGCGCGGCGCGTCCGCGTCCGTACCCAACCAGGCGATTCGCCCGTCCCGCACCAGCAGCGCCGTCGCGCTCGGGTCCGCCGGACAGTGCAGCACTCCACCGCGATACAGCGTCGAGGGGTTCGTCATGGTCTCAGTCTGCCGTCAGACGCGCCTCGAACAGGCCGCGCACCCCCGGCTCGGCCCGCAACAGATCCAGCGCCAGCGCCGCGTGTCCCGGCACGTACCCGTTGCCCACCAGCATCGTCACGTCCGCCGCCAGGCCCTCCGCACCCAGCGCCGCCGCCGCGAAGCTCGTCGCCATCGAGAAGAAGATCACCGTACCGCCGTCCGCCGTGGCCAGCACCGCACCGTGCTCACACCCCGGCACGTCCACGCACACCACAGTCACGTCCGCCGGCACACCCAGCGCCGTCGTCACCGCCGTCGACAGCGCCACCGGATCCCGCGCGTCGGCCAGCGCCACCACGTCGGCCAGCCCGGCCGCCGTCAGCGCGTCCCGCTCCGCGACCACCGGAACCACCCCGACGGTACGGGCGGCGCCCGCCCGCCGCGCCGCCGCGAGGGACAACGACCCACTCTTGCCGGCCCCGCCGATCACCGCCACCGACACCGGACGCGGATCACCCTCACGCGAGCGCCGCGCCACCTGCTCGGCCACCACCCGCGCCGTCAACGCCGGCGCCCCGCACACGTCCAGCACCGCCAGGGACAGCTCGGGGTGCAGGTCGGGCGGCAGCACCGCCGCGATCGACCGGGCGAACAGGATCGCGTACCCGTCGCACGGCACCTGCTCGCTGCGCCCGTCCCAGCGGGCCAGCCCGTCGGTGATCGTCAGCGGCGTCAGCGTCAGCGACACGAGCGTCGCCACCCGGTCACCCGGCTTCAGGCCCAGCGGCGACCGGCGGCCCGCCTCCTCGACGGTGCCGATCAGCATGCCGCCGGAACCGGTCACGGGGTTCTGCATCTTCCCCCGGGCCGACACGATCTCCAGCACCTCGGCGCGGACCTTGTCCCCGTCGCCGCCGTGCTTCTCCGCCAGTTGCCGGAAACTCGCCGCGTCCAGGTTCAGCCGCTCGACCCGGATCCGCACCTCGTTAGCCGCGATCCGCGGGTCCGGGTCCAGCCGCCAGGCCGCCTGCGGGAGCACCCCCGCCGGTTCCACGACTCGGTGCAGACCCACCGGTGACGTCACGCCGACCCCCTATGTCCAGCCGCCCGAACCCCCGGCCAGGGGTCGCGTCGCGGGAAAACTTCCGGCAGACTAATTTCTTCACCGCAGATTTTCCAGTAGCCTACGCATCCGTTGATCAAACCGCACACTGACGAGGAGGGGCCGTGACCCAGACCCAACCGGTGGAGACCATCCCGACGCCCCGCCCCGCGCCGGTCGCCGTTCCGACCGCCGGACAGCCCTACGAATACCGCCGCGCGCCCCTCGTCGAACCCGACTGGACCCGCTTCCCCGGCTGGCGCCACATCACCCGCGACCAGTGGGAGAGCGCACAGTGGCAACGGGTCAACTGCGTCAAGAACATCAAGCAGCTGCGCGCCGTCCTCGGCGACACCGTCGACGAGACCTTCTACGCCGACCTGGAGGCCGACCAGAAGGCGCTGGCCACCATGTCCATGCTGGTCCCGCCGCAGATGCTCAACACCATGGTGCCGTTTGAGCCGATGAGCACCGAGGCGCTGCTCGCCGACCCGATCCGCCGCTACATGATCCCGGTCGCCTCCGACCGGCGCACCGACTGGCCGTCCCACCCGTACGCCAGCCGCGACAGCCTCCACGAACACGACATGTGGGTCGCCGAAGGCCTCACCCACCGCTACCCCACAAAGGTCCTCGCCGAGCTGCTCTCCACCTGCCCGCAGTACTGCGGGCACTGCACCCGCATGGACCTCGTCGGCAACTCCACCCCCGCCGTCGACAAGCTCAAGCTCACCCTCAAGCCGGTCGACCGCTACGACGCCCACATCACCTACCTCAAGGCACACCCGGGCGTACGTGACGTGGTCGTCTCCGGCGGCGACGTCGCCAACGTGCCGTGGCGCAACCTCGAGTCGTACCTGATGCGCCTGCTGGAGATCGAGACGATCCGCGACATCCGGCTCGCCACCAAGGCGCTCATGGGCCTGCCCCAGCACTGGCTCCAGCCCGACGTGGTCGAGGGCCTCGAACGGGTCGCCCGCACCGCCGCCCGACGCGGCGTCAACCTGGCCATCCACACCCACGTCAACCACGCCCAGTCGCTGACCCCGCTGGTCGCCAAGGCCGCACAGACCGCGCTCGACGTCGGCGTCCGCGACGTCCGCAACCAGGGCGTGCTCATGCGCGGCGTGAACGCCACCAGCGCCGACCTGCTCGACCTCTGCTTCGCGCTCCAGGGCGAGGCGGGCATCCTGCCGTACTACTTCTACATGTGCGACATGATCCCCAACGCCGAGCACTGGCGCGTCCCGGTCTGGCACGCCCAGCAGCTCCAGCACGACATCATGGGCTACCTGCCCGGCTACGCCACCCCGCGGATCGTCTGCGACGTGCCGTTCGTCGGCAAGCGCTGGGTGCACATGCTCACCGACTACGACCGCGAGCGCGGCATCTCGTACTGGACCAAGAACTACCGCACCTCGATCGAGTCGGCCGACCTGGAGGCGCTGAACAAGCGCTACGCGTACTACGACCCGATCGACACGCTGCCGGAGGCCGGCCAGGCCTGGTGGCTCGCCCACCGCGACGACTGACCCCGGACACCCGACGGCGGGCCACCTCATCGCTGAGGTGGCCCGCCGTTCGCGTACTCACTTGTCGAAGGCGTCCTTGACGTCGCGGCCGGCCTGCTTGGCGTGCTCCCCGGCCTGCCGGGCCCGCGCCGTGCTCTGCTCGGAGGCGCCCTCGGCCCGCAACCGCTCGTTGTCGGTCACGTCGCCGATCCGCTCCTTGGCCATGCCGCTCATCTCCTGGGCCTTGTTCTTCGCCTTGTCGGTGAAGCTCATGTCGCCCTCCCTCGTCCGGCTGCGCCTTGCCCTTGTCGCGTCCCCGGTGCGTGTCGTGTCAAACGCCGTTGACCGGCGCACATCGCGTAGGGCATCCTAGGATAATAGGTTGAAGGGGGTGCCTACCGGCCGAGGGCGCGGACCCGGTCCGTGACGGCCGCCAGGAACGCGGTGAGGGCGGGCGCCGGTGGCGTGTCCCGGGTGACAGCCACCAGGCGGCGCCGGAGGTCGGTCTCGGCGATGCCCCGCACCGCCAGCGCCGGGTCGTCCCCGGGCAGCGTCAGCGCCGGCATCAGGGCGACCGCGGCCCCGGCCCGGACCAGCTCCAGCTGGACGTCCGCGTCGCTGGAACGGTGCCGCAGGTCCGGTTCGTAGCCGCCGAGACGACGGCACGTCCCGACCACCATGGCGTGGTGCCCGGTGCCCTCGGCGGACGCGGTCCACACCTCGGACCGCAGGTCGGTGACCGCGACGTGTCCCCCGGACCCGGCGAGGGGATGCGCGACGGGAAGCACCAGCCGCAACGGCTCCTCGAGCAGGACCGTGAAACGAAGCCCCGCCGGGCGAGGGCGGGGCTGACTGTCGTACTCGTCGCCGATGACCAGGTCGACGGTGCCCAGGCGCAGGCCCGGCAGGGACTGTTCGAGTTCCAGCTCGAAGATCTCCACCCGGACCCGCGGGTGCTCGGCTCTCATCCGGGCGACGGCCGGCACGAGCAGGCGGCGCGCCGCCGACTGCAGGCCGCCCGCCCGGACGGTCCCCCGGACGTCACCGTCGAGGGCGGCCAGGTCGGCCTCCGCCGCCTCCGCCGCCGACAGCAGCACCCGGGCGTGCCGGGCGAGCACGTGCCCGGCCTCGGTGAGCCGTACGCCCCGGCCCGCCCGGCCCAGCAGCCGGACGCCCACCTCCTTCTCCAGCAGCGCCAGTTGCTGCGACACAGTCGACGGGCTGTAGCCCAGAGCCGCGGCGACAGCGGCCATCGTGCCGCGCTCCTCGAACTCCCGCAGGAAGCGCAACCGCCGCAGGTCCAGCTCGATCATGCGGGAATCCTAATGACTCACTTGCGGAATTCATCGCTGGACCTGGGCAGTCGGTGCCGGTGATCCTTGGCGCGTGGGTGCCGCACTGTGTCTCCTGTCCGCCGCCTGCTTCGGCGCGATGGCCGTCTTCGGCAAGCTCGCGTACGACGCCGGTGTCTCCCCGACGGCTCTGCTGCTTGTGCGTTTCGGGCTGGCCGCCGTCCTGCTCGGGCTCGTCCTGCTCATCCGGCCGGGCCTGCGCCGCGCGGCACCGGGCGACGCCGGAGGTGGGCGGCCGGCGACGAGGCGTGGACGGGTGGTGGCCGTCGCCCTCGGGCTGGGCGCGATCGGGTACGCCACACAGGCGAGCCTGTACTTCTCCGCGCTCGAACTGATGGACGCGTCCCTGCTGGCGCTGATCCTCTACACGTACCCGGTCCTGGTGACGGTGGCGGCGGTCCTGCTCGGCCGGGACCGGCTCAGCCCGCGACGCGGGGCGGCGCTTGTTGCCGCCTCGGGTGGAACGCTGCTGGTCCTGCTCGGCGCCGGTGGCGCGGGCTTCCATCCGCTCGGGGCGCTGCTGGCCTTCGCCGCCGCCGTCACCTACACGGTCTACATCCTGGTCTCCGACACCGTCGTGCACCGGCTGGCACCCGTGGCGCTGTCGGCGCTGGTCATGACCGGCGCCGCCGGCACCCTCGGCGCTCGCGCCCTGGTCACCGGCGGCGTCGACCTGAGCTTCGGGTGGCGGGGATGGTTCTGGCTGGCCGCCATCGCCGTGATCTCCACGGTCGTGGCGATGCTGGCCTTCTTCGCCGGGCTGAAGCGGACCGGTCCGTCGGCCGCGGCCATCCTGTCCACCTTCGAGCCGGTGGTCACCGCCGCTCTGGCCACGCTCACCCTCGGCGAGGCACTGACGCCCGCGCAGCTCGCCGGCGGCGCGCTGGTGCTGGCCTCCGTGGCGGTCCTGCAACTGCGCGGCGGGCGCGCTCTCCCCGGGGAAGAGGCACCCGGCCGACCGGCGGCGGCACGCGACACCGAACCGGCGCCGGCGGCCCGGTAGCGCGCCGGCGCGAACCGTCGCCGGGCCCGGCCCGCCCCGGCGTGGTTGACTGGGCCGGTGAACGAGATCCTGCTGATCCGGCACGGCGAGACCACCTGGAGCGCCGCCCACCGGCACACCTCGTACACCGATCTGGAGCTGGCCCCCGACGGCGAGCGGCAGGCCCGCGCGCTGGCCCCGCTGCTCGCCGGCCGGCGCTTCGCCCGGGTGCTGTCCAGCCCCCGGCAGCGCGCCACCCGCACCGCCGCCCTGGCCGGGCTCACCGTCGACGCCGTCGAGCCGGACCTGGCCGAGTGGAACTACGGCGAGTACGAGGGCCGCACCACCGCCGACATCCAGGCCGAACGGCCCGGCTGGTCGATCTGGACCGGCGGCGGCCCCGGCGGCGAGTCACCGGAGCAGGTGGGCGCCCGCCTGGACCGCGTGCTGGACCGGATCGCGCCACTGCTCGAACAGGGCGACGTCGCGCTCGTCGGGCACGGGCACAGCCTTCGTGTGCTCGGGGCGCGCTGGATCGGGCTGCCGCCCTCGGCCGGGGCGCTGCTGCGGCTGGACACCGCCACGCTCAGCGTGCTCGGTCACGAGCACGGCCGGCGGGTGCTCAGGCGGTGGAACCTGCCGGCTCCGCCGACGGGCGGGGACGCCCCCGGCCGGTCAGCTCACCACTGATCTTCGGCGGCCGGTTCTCGTACGGCGTGGACAGCACCACTGTCGTGCGTGTGGTGACGTTCGCGGCGGTACGGATCTCCTGGAGCACCCGCTCCAGGTCGGCCGGGCCGGCCACCCGCACCAGCAGGAGATAGAAGTCCTCCCCCGCCACCGAGTAGCACGAGTCGATCTCGGGCAGGTGCGCCAGCCGCTCCGGCGCGTCGTCCGGCTGCGACGGGTCGAACGGCCGGATCGCCACGAACGCGGTCAGCGGCAGGTCCAGCGCCTCGAACGACACCCGCGCGGCGTACCCCTTGATCACCCCGCGTTGCTCCAGCCGGCGGACCCGCTGGTGCACGGCCGACACCGACAGGCCCACCCGCTCGGCCAGATCCGTGTACGACAGCCGACCGTCCCCGGTCAGCGCGGCGACGATGGCACGGTCGATCTCCTCCACGCGCTGCACAGTAGCCGGAAAAGCGCTCCCACGCCGCACCCGGCCCGCCGCGGTGACGCTCAGCGCGCCGTCCGGTCGCGCACCGCGTCCGCCGCGTAGTTCAGCACCTCCGCCATGTCCTCCTCGTCCAGGAACGGCAGGTCGGTGAGGATGTCCGTGACGGACATGCCCTCGGCCATCATGGCCAGCAGGGTGGCCACGGGGATGCGCGACTGCCGTACGCAGGGCGCACCCCCCATGACGTCGGGGTCCACGGTGATCCGGGGGAAGGTCACCGCGACAGGCTAGCCCTTCGCCAGCGCGCGGGAGATGACCAGCCGCTGGATCTGGTTGGTGCCCTCGACGATCTGAAGCACCTTGGCCTCCCGCATGTACCGCTCGACCGGGTGGTCGGCGACGTACCCGGCGCCGCCGAGCACCTGCACCGCGTCGGTGGTCACGCGCATCGCCACGTCCGTGGCGAACAGCTTCGCCTTCGCCGCCTCGATCGAGTACGGGCGGCCGGCGTCGCGCAGCCGCGCGGCGGCGAGCGTGAGCGCCCGCGCGGCGGAGATCTGGGTGGCGGCGTCGGCCAGGTTGAACCCGAGCCCCTGGAAGTCGATGATCGCGCGGCCGAACTGGCGGCGCTCCCGGGCGTAGCCGACCGCGTAGTCCAGCGCGCCCTGGGCCAGGCCCACCGCGCACGCGGCGATGCCCAGGCGGCCGGAGTCCAGCGCGGACATCGCGATGGTGAACCCGGCCCCCTCGCCGCCGATCAGCCGCTGCGCCGGCACCCGCGCGTCGTCGAAGGCGATCTGCGCGATCGGCGAGGCGTGCAGGCCCATGGTGCGCTCGGCGGCCTGCGGGTGGATGCCCGCCGTGGACCGGTCGGCCAGCAGGCAGGAGATGCCCTTCGGGCCGGGGCCGCCGGTGCGGCAGAAGATGTTGTAGAAGTCGGCCACCCGGGCGTGCGTGATCCACGCCTTGGTGCCGGTCACCACGTACGCGTCACCGTCGCGCACCGCCCGCGTGGTCAGCGCCGCCGCGTCCGAGCCACCCTGCGGCTCGGAGAGGCAGTACGCGCCGAGCAACTCCCCGCCGATCATGTCCGGCAGCAGTTCGCGCTGCTCGTCGGTGCCGAACTGGGCCAGCGGGTAGCAGGACAGCGTGTGCACGCTGACCGCCTCGGCCACTGCCAGCCACCGGCTGGCGAGGATCTCCAGCACCTGGAGGTACACCTCGTACGGCTGGGCCGCGCCGCCGTGCTCCTCCGCGTACGGCAGGCCGAGCAGGCCGGCCCGGCCCAGGGTGCGCAGCACCTCCCGGGGGAACTCGGCGCGGGCCTCGAAACCGGCGGCGGCCGGGGCCAGCTCCCGGTCGGCGAGTTCGGTGGCGAGGTCCAGCAGGTCGTGAGCCTCGTCGGTGGGCAGGATCCGGTCGACGTTCATAGCGCGATGAGCTCCGTGGGGGTGGTGTTGAGCCGTTGCCCGCCGTCCGTCGTGCAGACGACGATGTCCTCGATCCGGGCTCCGTGCCGCCCGGCGAGGTAGATCCCGGGTTCGACCGAGAAAGCCATGCCGGCCTGAAGCGGCCGGGGGTTGCCGGTCACCACGTACGGCTCCTCGTGGCCGTCGAGGCCGATGCCGTGACCGGTGCGGTGCAGGAAGGCGTCGCCGAAACCGGCGGCGCTGATGACGTCGCGGGCGACCGCGTCGAGGGCCTCGGCGGTCACGCCCGGCGCGACGGCGGCCACGGCGGCGCTCTGCGCCTCCCGCAGCACCGCGTAGTAGTCCACGAACTCGGCTGGTGCGGGGCCGCCGGCGACGTACGTGCGGGTGCAGTCGGAGCGGTAGCCCGACGGCATGGTGCCGCCGATGTCGACCACCACCGGCTCGCCGGCGCCGATCGGGCGGTCCGAGATGCCGTGGTGCGGGCTCGCGCCGTTCGGCCCGGCCGCGACGATGGCGAAGTCGACGGTGGCGTGCCCGGCCGCCCGGATCGCGGCGGCGAGGTCGGCGGCGACCTCGCGCTCGGTGCGGCCGGGGCGCAGCCACTCCCCCATCCGCAGGTGCACCGCGTCGATCGCGGCGCCCGCCTCGGCCAGCGCCGCCACCTCGGCCGGCGACTTGCGGATCCGCATCTCCCGCAGCACGTCGGAGGCGAGCCGCTGGGCCGCCCCGGGCAGCGCGTCGCGCAGCGCGAGGACCTGCTGCGCCCACATCCGGTCGGCCAGCCCGACGGCGCGGACCGGGCCGGGCAGCGCCGCGCGCACGAGCGGCCACGGGTCGGTGCCGTCGGCGTGGTCGACGATCCGGTACCCGGTGCCGGGCGCGGCCTCGGCGTCCGGCCGCTCCAGCACCGGCACGATCAGCGTCGGCTCGCCCTCGGCGGGCAGCACCAGGCAGGTCAGCCGCTCCCCCTCGCGGGCGTCGTAGCCGGTCAGGTAGCGCAGGTCGGAACCGGGCGTGAGCAGCAGCGCGTCCAGGCCCGCCGCGGCGGTGGCGCGCTGGGCCGCGACGAGACGCCCGGCGGGGTACAGTTCCTCGATTCCCACACCCCGAAGCTTAACGTTCGTTTGGGTCCGGGCGGGAGTCCGGGCGATGCTCGCAGACGCCGGCCAGCCGGTCCGCCTCGATCTTGGTCATGCCCGATGCCTGGAGCAACTCGCCGACCACGATGACCCGTCGCCGCCACCGCCACGGTGACAGCGACGTCACCTCCCGGGCCGCCGCGACGATCTCGGTGGTCTGTTTCCGCTCGACCTCGGCCGCCTCCAGGCGACGCAGCGCCGCCTCTGCCTCCCCGGCGTCCCGGGCGGTGAGCGCGTTCGCCGTGGCCGTCAGCTCGTTGGCGAACAGGTCCAGCGTGGGCCCGGCCGCGCGGTGCACCACCCGGACCGGGTTCAGCGGCAACAGCAGCAGCGCCACCACCACCACCGCCACCGCGCCGCCCACCAGCGCGTTCGCGGTACGCGGCACGGCCAGGTCGGGCGCGTTGGGCTCCACGGTGCCCAGCAGCACAGCCGTACTGCCGGCCTGCACCATCACGGCGCCGCTGCCCCGGATCACCACCGCCAGCGAGATCGCCAGCGCGACCACCAGGCCGGTCTGCACCGGACCGGCACCGATCAGCTTGATGAGCAGGTCGCCGACCAGCACGCCGACGATCACGCCGCCGAGCAGTTCGGCGGTACGGCGGATCCGGTTGCCGATCGCCGCGGCGATGGTGCCCACCGCAGCCGCCGGCGCGAACAGCGGCTGCGGGTTCTCGAGCAGCGTGCCGGCCACGTACCAGGCCAGACCGGCGGCCAGACCGGCCTGGAGAGCCACGATGAAGTACCGGCGCAGCCGCTCGTACGCCTCCCGGACCTCGCGGCGCGCCGCCGGAGCCACGGGAGTCACCGCACCGCCCGCCTGCCCGGGCGCCACAGGCACGACGGCTCGGGCTCGATCACGCCCCCCTCTACCCGCCGGGCCGCACGGTATTCCCGGCCGCGACGGCGCTCCTGTCGTACCCGTGGTCCATGATCCTTGTCGTCACAGCGGCACGGATCACGGCCGGCGACGGCGTCCCGGCGTGCCCGGCGGCGGCCGGCCGGCGGGGAGGTCGGGAAGATGACGGAGGCGACTGACGCCTCGTGGCGACGGCGCAGCGTGCTGCGGGTGGCCCCGCCCGCGCGGGCCCGCAAGCTGGCCAAGGTGCCCTTCGTGGAGCTGGCCGACGGGCGGTTGCAGGGGGTGGTGTCCAGCGGCTCCGACGTGGAACGGGTCTACGTCTCCTCGGTGACCGCCGGCACGCACGCGGTCAACTGCAGCACCAACAACAACCGGCCCTGCGGCGGGCTGCGCGGCACCATGCTCTGCAAGCACCTGCACGCGCTGGCCGACGAGGCGGTCCTGCAGTACGGCGCCGAGCAGGTCGCCCGCTACCTGCGGGTGGACGTGGGCGACGGCGTCGACAGCGGCACCGCCCTGCTGGCCCGCACCGACGCACGGCACGAGCCGGGCCCGGCCGCCGTGGTGTTCAGCCGCTTCCTGCGCCATCTGGCCTACCTCGAGGTACCGGCCGACACGGCAGCAGTGCCGGAGCTGCACTGGTTCCCGGCCACCGCGGCGGTGCGCTGATGCTCGCCGCACAGTTCACGCAGCTCCACGACGTGACGATCCCCGCGCTGGCCGAGACGCTCGCCGTCGTCGACGGCGCCGACGACACCCTCACCGCCGGCCTGGCCCGCCTCGACGAGCCGGGCGCCGCCGCCTGGGCCGCACTGGCCGGCGCGGTCGGCGGCACGCCGCTGGCCGCCCGCGTCACCGAGGCGGCCGGCGCGGTGCGCACCGGCGCGCTCACCGAGGACCACCTGGCCGCCCTCGCCGGGGCCCGCGCCGCACTGCTCGGCGCGGCACACGACGCCCTGCTCGACCGCCTCGACACCGCGCTCGGCCGGTCCCGCGCGTCGTGGACCGCCGCACCGGACGGCACCACCGTCTCCCCGCCCGCCCTGGCCGGCGCGCGGGCATGGCTGCACGAACTGGCGCTCGCCGGCTGGCGCGGCACCGACCACGAGCTGCTCTCCGGCGCCGCCGCGCCGGTCGAAGCCGCGCTCGCCGAACCGGCACTGCGCCGCATCGCGGTGCTCCTCGACGGCCTCGCCGCCGAACTGCGCGCCGCCCTGCCGGTGGCGTCGCTGCCACAGGTGCCCGCCCGCCGGTGGGCCGACCTGTGGACCCGCGCCGTCCTGCTCAGCCACGGCGCCTACGGGGAGACCGCACCGGGCGAGCCGGTCTCCGGACGGCTGCTGCCCCTCGGCGTCGACGTGCACGAGCACGACACCGCCTTCCAGGCGCAGGTACACGCCCTGCTCGAACCGGCAGGCGGCGGCGCGCCCCGGCTCGTCCGGGTCACAGTGGTCGCGGCGAAGGTCGCCACCATCGTCGGCCCGGCCTGCTGGCGGCTGCTGGAGGCGTACCCGGTCCTGCTCACCGCCCTGGCCCAGCGGCGGGCGGTCACCGTCACCGACCTGACCGCCCACGGCGCGGACCTGCGCTGGGCCGAGGACCGGGCAGCCCTCGGCGAGCCGGCCGACCCGTTCGCCACCGCCCGGGTGCTGCTCGCCGGCGCCACCGCCGCGGCGACAGCGCCGCTGCTGCGCCACCCCGCCGCGATCGCCGAACCGGTCCTGGTCGAGGGCTACACCGTGCGCGACGACGACGGCGCCCCGGCGCTCGACCTCGACGGCCGGCCCCTGCACCTGGCCACCGGCCGGCTGCCCGCCGCCGGCCCGCTCACCCCGGCGCTCGTCGCCGCCTCCACCGCCTGCCTGGGCCTGCTCCGCTGGGACGACGGCCGCTGGCTGCTGCAACCCCTCGCGGTCCGGGCCACCGTCAGGAAGCAGATCGTCGAGACGCACAACGGCGACTGGGCGTGCGGCGTCACCGACCCGAAGACGGCGAAGGCCGAGGCCAAGGCGGGCGACGCCGTGGCGGTGCTGCGCGAACGCGCGGGACGGTTGCTGCGCCGATGACCGACGACCGGACCCACGCCAACCGCCGCCAGGTGCTCTACTGGCGGCTGCTCGCCCGCCTGTTCAGCCCCGACGAGCAACCCGGGCTGGAGTCGGCGAGCGTCGCCGTCGTCGACGACCTCGGCCTGCCCACCGCCCTGCTGGACCCGGCCGTCTCCGTCGACACCGTCGTCCAGCGCTTCCCGGCGCTGGCCGGCGAGCTGCGCGGCCTGCTCACCCCCGGCGACGACACCACCGCCGCCGGGCCGTTCCAGCCGGCCGAGACCGAGGTACGCCGCGCGGCGCTGGCGTCCAAGCTGCTGCTCAACGTCTTCGCCACCGGCGGCGGCGAGGTCAGCGCCGGGCAGCTCGCCCGCTGGCAGGCCGACGCCGGCTGGTTCGAGCAGGCGTGCGGCGCGCAGCCCGGCGAGCTGCGCCGCGAGGGCGCCGGCCTGGGCGCCACGCTCGCCGGGCTGGAGGGTGACCTGGTGGCCCGGATGCGGCTGCGCGAGGTGCTCGCCGACCCGGTGCTGGCCGCCCGGCTGACCCCGAGCATGTCCCTGATCGAGCAGCTCCTGCGGGACAAGTCCAACCTGTCCGGGGTGGCGCTCGCGAACGCCAAGTCACTGATCCGCCGCTACGTCGACCAGGTCTCCGAGGTGCTGCGTACCCAGGTCGCGCAGGCCACCGTCGGGGCCGTCGACCGGTCCGTGCCGCCCAAGCGGGTCTTCCGCAACCTCGACCTGGACCGCACCATCTGGCAGAACCTCACCAACTGGAGCCCGGACGACGAGCGCCTCTACGTCGACCGGCTCTACTACCGGCAGACCGCCCGGCGGACCACCCCGTCGCGGCTGATCGTGGTGGTCGACCAGTCCGGCTCGATGGTCGACTCGATGGTCAACTGCACCATCCTCGCCTCGATCTTCGCCGGCCTGCCCAAGGTCGACGTGCACCTGATCGCGTACGACACCCGGGCGCTGGACCTGACCCCGTGGGTGCACGACCCGTTCGAGGTGCTGCTGCGCACCAAGCTCGGCGGCGGCAACGACGGCCCGGTCGCCATGGCCCTGGCCCGCCCCAAGATCGTGGAGCCGCGGAACACGGTCATGGTCTGGATCTCCGACTTCTACGAGTTCGACAGGTCCCAGCCGCTGTTCGACGGCATCGAGGCCGTGCACCGCTCCGGCGTGAAGTTCATCCCGGTCGGCTCGGTCAACAGCTCCGGCCACCAGAGCGTCAACCCCTGGTTCCGGCAGCGTTTCAAGGACCTCGGCACCCCCGTCATCTCCGGCCACATCCGCAAGCTCGTCGCCGAGCTGAAGAACTTCCTCACCTAGGAGAGCACCCCTGATGTCCGACATGCTCCGCGCCCCCGCCGAGGCCAAGTACGCCGACGAGCTGGCCTACCTGGAATCCGTCGACACCGGGCCGAAGCCGTTCTCCTGGCGGCTGAGCCCCCGCATGGTCCGCCTGTTCGTGCTCGGCTCCGAACGCGCCGACGGCCTCGACCGGGAGATCCCGCAGAAGTGGTTCGGCGACCGCAGCTTCGTCGAACGCAGCATCGTCACGCTCGCCTCCGACCGCGGCCTGCTGCTCATCGGCGACCCGGGCACCGGCAAGAGCTGGCTCGCCGAGCTGCTCGCCGCCGCGATCTGCCGCAACTCCACGCTCGTCGTGCAGGGCACCGCCGGCACCACCGAGGACCACATCAAGTACTCGTGGAACGTCTCCATGGTCATCGCCCGGGGCCAGTCCCGCGAGTCGATGATCCCCTCGCCGATCATGACCGCCATGGAGCAGGGCGTGATCGGCCGCTTCGAGGAGCTGACCCGCTCCACCAGCGACGTCCAGGACGCGCTCATCTCGATCCTGTCCGAGAAGTACGTCTCCATCCCCGAGCTGGACCACGACAACATCGTCTTCGCCAAGCCCGGCTTCTCGATCATCGCCACCGCCAACAGCCGCGACCGGGGCGTCAACGACCTGTCCTCCGCGCTCAAGCGGCGGTTCAACTTCATCCGCATCCCGGTCGTCACCAACAAGCGCAGCGAGGCCGAGATCGTCCGCTTCCGCACCGAGGAGCTGCTGCGCCGGCACCACATCGAACTGGACGTGCCGCCCACCCTGCTCGACATCCTGCTGCAGAGCTTCGCCGACCTGCGCGCCGCCGCGTCCGCCGCCACCAGCGACGACGAGAAGCTGGAGTCGGCGCTGTCCACCGCCGAGCAGATCGGCGTGCTGGAGGACGCGATCCTGCACAGCCAGTTCTTCGGCGACCGCACCCTGCGCGCCCAGACGCTCGCCGGCTCGCTGATGGGCTCGCTGGCCCGCCGCGCCCCGGAGGACCTGGCCATCCTCAACAAGTACCTGCACGGCGTGGTCGAACCCCGCGCCAAGGCCGACGGCGGCGACTGGGAGGGCTTCCTCGACGGCGGCCGCCAGGCGATCGCGTCGCTGTCATGACCGCGCCCGCACCCACCGGCCTGTTCGGCCCGCTGCGCGAGCAGCTCACCGACGCCGCCGCCGCGTTCGCCGGCTCCCCGGACGCGCTCGCCGGCATCCTCTCCGGCATGGTCGACGACGTGGACCGGGCGCTGCGCGAACGGCTGGAGATCTTCCCCGTCTGCCACCACTCCCCCGCCTCGGCGCTGGCCATGGCACGCCGCCTGCGCGCCCGCCCGCCCAAGGTGATCTACCTGGAACTCTGCGAGGATCTGCGCCCGCTGCTCGACGAGCTGCGCAACTGCCGCCTGCCGGTGGCGGTGCAGGCGTTCGCCACCGAACTCGACGGCTTCCCCGCCGAGTGGAGCCCGCTGAGCGTGGTCGCCCCCATCACCGAGGCGTCCGCCGAATACCAGGCCGTCGCGTACGCGCTGGACACCCCCGGCGTGGAGCTGGTGCTCGTGGACCGCTCCACCGACCACGTCTTCCAGTGGACCCCCCGCGACGACACCGGACCCGCACCGGGCCCGGACTCCGCCGACGAGGACGCGGGACTGCACGGCGACGCGGTCGGCGTGGAGATCGGCGACCTGCGCCCCCGGTTCGCCGAACTGGAAGCCCACCTGCTGCACCACGGCAAGGTGCGTCACTGGTCGGAATGGTGGGACCAGTACGTCGAACGGCCGCTCGCCGACGCCGACCACGACACCTACCGGCAGGTCATGGTGCTGATCGGCAGCCTGTTCCGGCGGCTGCGCCCGTCCCGGTCCGCCCGCGACGAACGCGACGAGGACCGCGAACGGTACATGTGGACCCGGATGCGACAGCACCTCGCCGAAAGCGGCGCCGACCCGGCCGACTGCCTCTACGTCTGCGGCGCCTTCCACGCCGCCAGCCATGTGGAACAGTTCGGCCTCGACTCGACCGCGCCGGACTTCCCGATCAGTCCGCGCACCGGCACCCGCTGGCGCTACGGCCTCATCCCGTCCAGCCACTCGGCCATCGAGGCGCAGTTCGGGCTGGCCCAGGGCACCGTTTCCATCGCTGCCGCGAACTGGACGGCGGCGCTCACCCGCACCCGGCTCACGCCGTACCGCCTGGCCGGGCAGCGTACCGAGAAGAAGGGCCGCCGGGCCCGCGCCACCGCGTCGGCTGCGACCGGCCCGGCCACGGACCGGCTCAGCGGGTTCCTCGCCGCCCCGCCCGTCCTCGACGAGTTGGACGAGGCCGAACTGCGCGGCTGGTGCGTCGACATCGTCCGGCTCGCCCGCCGCAACGGCTACCTCGCCAGCACCGCCGACGCGATCGCCGTGTTCGAGACGTCGATCCTGCTCGCCACCATGCGCAACCGCGCACGGCCCACGCCGTACGACTTCGCCGACGCCGCCGTGACCTGCATCGAGAAGGACGTGGTGCCCGGCCGCCGCGACATCCGCCGGCTCTGCGAGATCCTCCTCGGCGGCGACCGCGTCGGCCAGGTCGGGTACGACTCCCTGCCGCCGCTGGCCCGCGACGTCCTGGACCGGCTGCGCCCCCTCGGCCTCGACCTGGAACGGCGCACCGTGCAGCGGGCGCTGCTCGACCTCCGGGCCGACCCGGCGCTGGCACCCTGCTCCGACCTGCTGTGGATGCTGCGGCACCTGCTGCCGGCCGACGCGGTCCGCCCGATCATGGGCGAGCGCCGCCTCGGCCACCGCTCCGAACAGGAGAGCTGGGATCTCGCGCTCGGCCGCAACCAGCGCGCCCTGATCGAGCTGGGCTACGAGGGCGTCACCGTCGAGCAGGTGCTGGAACAACGGCTGCGGCGGGCGGTACGCGGCCCCGACGCGACAGCCGCCCGCGCGCTCGCCGCCGTCGAGGACGCCATCCGGCTGCTGGACAGCCCGCGCCTGGTCGACGAACTCGGCGCGCGGGCGGTGGAGCTGCTCGCCGCCGAACGCACAGTGGACGACGCACCGGAGGTGCTGCGCCGCATCCGGCGGCTGCTCGCCCACCACCGCACCACCGGACCGGCGCTGCCGGCCTGGTGCCGGACGTTCGTCACCACCGGGTACGCCCACTACTGCACGCTGCTGCCCACCGCGTTCGTGGACGAGTCCACCGGCGTACGGCAGGTCGGCGCGATGCTCGGCTTCCTGTTCAGCATGGAGAGCCTCGCGCTGTCGCTCGGGTGCGACCGCACCCAGCTCGAACTGGCGGTCGCGCAGGCCCACCCGGAGTCGCCCGCCAAGCTGGCGCTGCTCTGGGCCGCCCGCCACCAGCTCGGCCTGCTGCCCCTGGCGCGGCTGCGCGACCAGTGCGCCGAGCTGCTCGCCAATCCGCTCGTGGTGCCCGCGTTCCCGCAGTACCTGTCCGGCTTCGTGCACGCGCTCGAACCGGTGCCGGGGCTCGCGCCGTTCGTGGTGGAGACCATGTCCGCCGCGTTCGCCGGGCTGCCCGACCCGGTGCTGCTGCCCTGGCTGCCGACGCTGATCACCACGCTGCGCGAGCACGGCCCGGAGCTGGTGCCACTGCTGGTCCGCGAGGCGGAACGCACGTTCCCCGCCACGCTGCCGGCACTGGACTCCTGGACACCACCGTGGGCGGCCGCGCCCACCCCGTCCACCCCGCTCGCGCCGTCCCCGGGAACCGGTCCGGTGCACGGTCTGCTGGTCGCCCATCCGGAGGCGGTCGACGCGGTGGCGGCGCTGCTCGGGTGCGCCGGCGACTGGCAGCCGCTCGCCGAGGGCGGCACGCCGCCGGGTGACGGGGCGTCGGTGCTGCTCGCCGCACACCCGGCGACGGCTCATGCGGTGGCGACGCTGCTGGCGGACTGATCGACGTCGGCGGGTTTGCGAGGGCAGGCGACCATGGAGTGGTGATCCGCTTTCTGCTGAACCTGCTGTGGCTCGTCTTCGGCGGCGGCTTCGTCCTGGCCCTGGGCTACGGCGTGGCCGCCCTGATCTGCTTCGTCCTCGTCGTCACCATCCCGTTCGGTGTCGCCTCGCTGCGGCTGGCGTCGTACTCGCTGTGGCCGTTCGGCCGCACGATCGTGCGCAAGCCGGGCGCCGGTCTGCCCTCCGGCCTGGCGAACGTGCTCTGGGTGGTGCTGGCCGGCTGGTGGCTGGCGCTGTCGCACATCCTCGCCGGCATCGCGCTCTGCGTGACGATCATCGGCATCCCGTTCGGGGTGGCGAACTTCAAGCTGGTCCCGGCGGCGCTGTGGCCGCTCGGCCAGGAGGTCGTCGAAAACCCGTAACCACATGCCAGCCCCGGCACCCGCGCCGCCAGGGCCGGGGCCGGGCCCTCGCCGCGCCCAGCCTCTCCCCTGGCGTCCGCTGCGCCCCGCGAGCGGGTGGAACGTCATGGGTGTCAAACGAGGGCGGAGACACCCATGACGTTCCACCCGCGGTTAGCACTCCTCGGGCAACGAGTGCGAGTCCTGATGAGCGGGATCCGCGTTCCGGTCACCGGGATTGCGGGAGATCTTGGTACGAAACGGCCCCCGCGAGGGCTGTTCAGTCCCATGACCTCTGTCGCAGGTGAAGTCCCAATACATGTGTCACATGATCAGCGGGCTGGGAGGTGTCGCGGGGCCGGGTTTGACTGCGGGGCGTGGCGAATCGGCGTCTGGTCATGAGCGCGTTGGATGCCCTGCTCACGGCGGGGGTGAAGATCGATAATGTGCAGCGGTGGTGTCGGGACAACCGCTACCTCATGATCGTCGAAGCCATCGGCTCCCAGGGCCGCTACTTCCGCTCCTTCACCGCCACCAGCCTGAACGGCTCCTGGACCCCGCAGGCCGCCACCGAGTCCAACCCCTTCGCCGGTAAGGCCAACAGCGGCGCCACCTGGACCAACGACATCAGCCACGGCGAACTCATCCGCACCACCGCCGACCAGACCTTCACCGTCGACCCCTGCAACCTCCAACTGCTCTACCAAGGCCGCTCCCCCAACTCCGGCGGCGACTACGGCCTCCTGCCCTACCGGCCGGGTCTCCTGACCCTCCAGCGCTGATCCGGCCGATCGAGGAGAGAGAGGTCCGATGAGAAGGCACCAGACGACCCGTACCGCGGTGTTGTCGGCCGGGGCCGTCCTGCTGGCGTCGACCGCGGTGGCCGCGGCGCTGCCGGCCGGGGCGGCGGCGGCCGGCTGCGCGGTCACCTACGCCGTGTCGTCGCAGTGGCAGGGCGGCTTCGGCGCGAACGTCACGGTCACCAACCTCGGTGACCCGGTCAACGGCTGGACGCTCACCTGGTCCTACGCCGCCGGCCAGACCGTCACCCAGTCGTGGAACGCCACTGTGACCCAGAGCGGCGCGGCGGTCAGCGCCCGCAACGTCGACTACAACGGCTCCATCCCCACCAACGGCAGCACGTCGTTCGGCTTCAACGGGGCCTGGACCAGCAGCAACCCCGCACCGACGAGCTTCGCGCTCAACGGGGTGACCTGCACCGGTGGCACGACGCCGACATCGCCGTCCACGTCGCCGACGAGTTCGCCGACCACCTCACCCAGCAGCCCGCCGCCCACCGGGGCGGCGGACATCACCGTCAACACCGCCAGCCGCTACCAGACCATCGACGGGTTCGGCGCCGCCGTGTCGATCTGGGGCGGCGCCTGGTCGACGGCCGAGACGCAGACGCTCGTCGGGCTCGGCCCCAACCAGCTCGGCCTGTCCATCGTGCGTACCGGCATCTCGCCGGTGTCCGGCGAGTGGGGCACCCAGGTCAGCGCGCTGCGGACGGCGAAGTCGTACGGGTCGAACGTGAAGATCATGGCGTCGCCGTGGACCGCCCCGGCGGCCTGGAAGACGAACAACAGCCGGATCAACGGTGGCAAGCTGCGCACCGACTACTACGACGACTACGCCGGCCACCTCAACAGCTACGTCCAGTACATGCGCAACCAGGGCGTGACGATCGACGTCACGTCCGTGCAGAACGAGCCGGACTGGCATCCGGACTACGACTCGATGGACTGGAGCGGCACCGAACTCCAGACCTTCATGCGGGAGCAGGGCGCCAAGGTGCAGAACACCAAGCTGATGGTCGCCGAGGCGGTGAACCTGAACTACGGGTACACCGACCCGACGCTCAACGACGCGGCGGCCCGCAACAACATCGGCTACATCGGCGGTCACCTGTACGGCACCGAGGCGTCCGGCCGGCTGAAGCCGTACACGCTGGCGCAGCAGTACAACAAGCCGGTGTGGATGACCGAGTGGAACCTGCACGCGGCCGACGGCGGCGGCTCCAACATCTGGGGCAACCCGGCCAACGCCGCGGCCTGGAACGAGACGCTCGACGACATCATGCGCACCGTGCACAAGTCGATGGAGTCGAACTGGAGCGCGTACGTCTGGTGGTACGGCAAGCGCTACTACTCGTTCATCGGTGACGGCGAGTCCGCGTACGGCACCGTGGCGGGGGCGCCGCTCAAGCGCGGGTACGCGTTCTCGCAGTACGCGAAGTACGTGCGGCCCGGCTACCAGCGGGTCGCCCTGACCAAGAGCTCCAAGGCGTCGCCGCTGGAGGTCACCGCGTACCAGGGCGACGGGAAGGTCACGCTGGTGATCCTCAACAGGTCGACCAGTGCCGTGAACAACGCGATCATCCAGGCGCCGCAGAACGTGAGCCGGGCCGAGTACGTGGCCACGTCGCAGAACGCCAGCGCGGCGAGCCAGCCGGTGGGCGTGAACGGCAACCAGGTGACGGTGAACGTCGGCGCGCGGAGCATCTCCACCGTCGTGCTCACCCTCTGACCGGCGACACGAACAAGGCGGGGGCGGCCGGATCGGCCGCCCCCGCTCGTCGCGCCCGCTAACTGGCGTACGTCTCGAACTCGCCGACTCTCGGCGTACCGCCGGAGCTGTTGATCTTGAAGTTGATCTTCTTCAGCGAGGTCGCGCCGAAGGTGATCTGGCCGGCCCCGCTGCCGGAGGCGAGCACCGCGCCGGTGTCGTTGTTGACGAGCTGCCACGACCCGATCGAGCCCGAGGTGCCGGACGGCTCACGGATGACCACGCGGGACACGGTGGTGGCCGAGCCCCACTTGATCGAGACGGTGCCGGTCGCCCCGGACGGCGACCAGTACGTGCTCAGGTTGCCGTCGCGCACGTTGCCGTAGCTGGTGCCGCCGGCCTTGCTGGACCCGTCGGCCCCGGCGCCGGAGACGAGGCTCAGGTTGGTACCGCCGGACGGCGGCGGGGTGGTCGTCCCGGGCGGCGGCGTGGTGGGGGCGGGCGTGGTCGGCCCCGGCGTGGTCGGTGCCGGGGACTGCGGCGTGCAGTTGCCGTCGGAGACTCGCAGGCCGGTGTTGGCGCCCGCCGTCTGCCGCACGATGTCCGGCACGCAGCTCGCCGCGTCGAGCCGGTACGAGTACGGAACGCTGACCGTGGTCGTCGAGGTCACGTTCGGACCCGCCGGGTAGTTGTCGCTGCCCGGCGAGGACCAGGTCACGTTGTCGAAGATGTTGCCGCTGACCTGCCAGGTGCCGCGCTCGCTGGTGTAGAACGTGCCGAGCACGTCCTTGGAGTTGCGGAAGTAGTTGTTGTCCACCTTGGCCCGCGCGCCGGCCCGGGAGTTGATGCCCGACTCGTGCAGCCCGGTGTAGTGGTTGTTGAACATGTGGGCGATGCCGCCGCGCAGCAGCGGCGTCCGGGAGTCGATGTTCTCGTACAGGTTGTGCTCGAACGTGATGTAGCCGTTGCCGCGGTCGCTCTCACTCGATCCGATGAGGCCGCCGCGACCGGAGTTGCGCAGGATGCTGTACGACAGCGTCACGTACTGGGTGTCGTCCTTCATGTCGAAGAGCCCGTCGTAGCCCTCCGACTCCCCGCCGGACGCCTCCAGCGTGACATGGTCGACCCACACGTTACGGACACTGCTCTCCATGCCGATCGCGTCGCCGCCGTTGGAGGTGGGCGAGCCCGACTTCTTGACGTTCCGCACCGTGACGTTCCGGATGATGATGTTGCGGGAGTCGCGGATGTGGATGCCGAGCTGGTCGAAGACGGCGCCGCTGCCCACCCCGGTGATGGTGACGTTGCTGATCTGCTTCAGCTCGATCACGCCGTCGGCGGTGTTGCAGCTCGATCCGGAGACCTTGCTGGTGTTGCCGTGGTTGATGGTCCCGGTCACCTCGATGATGATCGGGGTGCTGCTGCTGGCCCGCCCGCAGAGCGCGGCGTGGATGGCGGTGCCGGTGGTGGCGCGTACCGTCTGGCCGCCCGCGCCGCCGGTGGTGCCGCCGTTCTGGGTGGCGTAGCCGGTGGCGCTTCCGGCCGCCGCCGACGCCTGCGGGGACGGCAGCACCACGGCGACGGCGATGCCGACGACCGCCGTGGCCAGTGCCGCGTGGAGTCGCAGTGCGACTGTTCTTCTCATGTCGCCTCATTCCTTTTTCGAGCATCCGGGAATTGCCGCCGAGCAGCGGCAGTCACCGAATGGGAATAATGAGGAGCCGCGACGCGATCAGGCGCGCCGCCAGCGAATGTGGTTCATCTGCGATGCCCGGCCCGCACATGAAACATCGATGTAACGCAATCGTATGAAAGCGCTTTCCAGGAAGGCAAGGGCTGGCGTTTGCAGGTTTTTTGCACTACTCCGGGCGGCCGGAGGCCGCGGACGCCTTCTTGACGGGACGCGCGATCGGTGGTTGCCTGCACGTCACCCCAGAAATCGACGTTCGTCTACTTCCTGCCCTCACGAGGAGCGCCGTGTCCCATCCCCGCAGGACCCTGCCGGCCGCGGTCGCCGGCGCGCTCGCCGCCGTCCTGGCCGTCTCGCCGGCGCCCGCCGCACCCCCGGCGGAACCCGCGGCCACCGGCAACGCGTGGTCCGCCGACCTCACCGTCGTCGACGCCGACGACGTCGGCGTCCGCTGGACCGGTGCCGGACTACGCCTCGCCGACACGGCGAGCCGACCGGCCGCCCAGCGCCGGCAGACGGCCGGGGGCATGCTCGTCACCGCGCCCCACCCGCTCGCCGCGCCGGCCAACCGGGTCCGGGCCGACGTCGACGCGACCACCGGCACCGGCGCCGTCGAGGTGGCGGCACGCGGCTGGCGATCGGGCGCGTGGACCGAGTGGCGGTCCGTCTCCGGCCAGGCCGTCTTCGACCAGCCCGTCACCCGGGTTTAGGTCCGGGTGGCGCTCACCGCCGAACGGCCGTCCGCCGCGCCCACCGTGCGCACGGTCCGGCTCGTCGCCGACTCGATCGCCGCCGTCACGGCCGCCACCCCGGGCCTCACCTACCGGGTGTACGCCACCCGCGAGGGCCTGGTCGGCGGCACCACCGCCAACGGGCACGTGATCGTCTCGCGGGACCACTTCGTCGCGCTGCCGTCGGCCCGCGGCCTCTCGCCGAAGAACACCGGCGACTACACCGTCCGGGTGTGCACCACCACCCGCAGCCGCTGCGAGTACGCGCCGGTCTGGGACATCGGACCGTGGAACACCAGAGACGACTACTGGAACCCGAGCAGTGTCCGCGAGTCGTGGAAGGACCTGCCGCAGGGCCGGCCCGAGGCGCAGGCCGCGTACCAGAGCGGCTACAACGGCGGCCGGGACCAGTTCGGGCGCGTGGTCGGCAGCCCGGCCGGCATCGACCTCGCCGACGGCACCTTCTGGGACGGTCTGCTGCTCACCGACAACGCCTGGGTCGACGTCGCCTACCTCTGGACCGGCACCGGCACCCGGGGCCGGATCGGTAACGGCCCGCTCAACATCCGCTCCGGTCCGAGCACGAGCAACCCCGTCGTCGGCCTGGCCGCCACGTACGCCAACGTGCCGATCGAGTGCTCGGTCACCGGCCAGTCGGTCAGCGGCCCGTACCGGACCACCAGCCAGTGGAACCGCCTCGCGTCAGGACACTTCGTCAGCCACGCGTACGTCTCCAGCGTGACCGGCACGATCGCGGCCTGCTGAGGACGACCCGCCCGGGGCGTGCGCCGGCACCGCGCCGCCCCGGGTGCGCTGGATGAGCACGACGCAGGCCAGCACCGCACCCGCCACCACCAGCGCCCCGGGCGTGACCGCCTCACCGAGCAGCACCGCCGACCAGATCAGCGTGAGCACCGGCTGGACGAGCTGGATCTGGCCCACCTTGGCGATGCCGCCCCGGGCCAGCCCGGCGTACCAGGCGAAGAAGCCGAGGAACATCGACACCACTGTGAGGTAGCCGAACCCGGTCCAGGCGGCGGCGCCGCCGCCCTGCGGCGGGTGGACGAGTGCGGCCACCACCGTGACCGGCACGGTGACCGGGAGCGACAGCAGCAACGCCCAGCAGATCGTCCGGGCGCCGCCGAGGTCGCGGGCCAGCCGGCCGCCCTCGGCGTACCCGAGTCCGCAGAGCACCACGGCGGCGAGCAGGAACAGGTCGGCGGCCGACAGCGCGCCGCGCATCGAGCCGCTCGCGGCGAGGAACGCGAGCACCAGCGCCAGGCCGGCGGCGCCGGCGATCCAGAACAGCGGCGGTGGCCGTTCGCCGGCGCGCAGCACCGCGAACACGGCGGTCATGGCGGGCAGCACGGTGACGACCACGGCGCCGTGCGCGGACGTCTGCGTGGTGAGCGCCAGCGAGGTGAACAGGGGGAAGCCGACCACGACGCCGAGCGCGACGATCGACAGCCGTCGCCACTGGTCCAGGGTGGGGCGCGGCGCGCCGGTCAGCCGCAGGTAGGCCCACGCGAGCAGCGCCGCGCCGACGGCCCGCCCGAACGCCACGAACCAGGGGTCCAGTGTGTGCACCGCGACGCGGGTGGCCGGCAGCGACATGCTGAAGGCCAGTACGCCCAGCGCGCCGAGGGCGATCCCGGCGCCCGGTCTCACCGTTACCGCGGTCGGGGCAGTAGCGCTACTCTGTGCTGTCATGAATGATGGTAGCGCTATCGATCGTGTCGTCCGGCACCTGGGTGCGCTGGCGGCCGACGCCACCCCCGGCACGCGGCTGCCGTCGGTACGGGAGCTGACCGCGCACCATCACGTCTCCCCCGTGACGGTCGCCGAGGCGACCCGGCGGCTCGTCGCGGACGGGCTGGTCGAGACACGTCCCGGCCGCGGCGCGTACGTGGCGGCACGGCGCGCCGACCCACCGCGGGCGGATCTGTCGTGGCAGACAGTCGCGCTCGGCTCGCGACGCGGCGGCGAGGAGGAGATGCAGGCGCTGCTGGCGCTACCGCCGTCAGGCGCGATCCCGCTGACCGGCGGCTACCTGGACCCCGATCTCCAGCCGGCCGCCGCGCTCGGTGCCGCGCTCGCCCGTGCGGCCCGGCAACCAGCGGCGTGGCAGCGCGGCCCGGTCGAGGGACGTGCCGACCTGCGCGCCTGGTTCGCTCGCGAGGCGGGTGGCGGCCTGCGCGCCGAGGACATGGTGATCTGCCCGGGCGGGCAGGCGGCGCTCTCCTCCACGCTGCGGGCGCTCGCCGTCCCCGGCGACACGATCCTGGTCGAGTCCCCCACCTACCTGGGTGCGCTCGCCGCCGCGCGGGCTGCCGGGCTGCGGGTGGTGCCCGTCCCCGCCGACACCGACGGGGTACGCCCCGACCAGCTCGCCGCCGCGTTCGCCCGTACCGGCGCCCGCCTGTTCTACTGCCAGCCCCTGTACGCCAACCCGCACGGCGCGACCCTGTCCGCCGCCCGGCGTGGCGAGGTGGCGGAGGCGGTGCGCGAGGCCGGGGCGTTCCTGGTCGAGGACGACTACGCCCGCGACCTCACCATCGACGGCGAGGCTCCGCCTCCACTGGCCGCCGACGACTCGAACGGGCACGTCGTCTACCTGCGCTCGCTCACCAAGTCCACGGCGCCCGGCCTGCGGATCGCCGCGATCGGCGCGCGCGGACCGGCCGGAGCACGGCTGCGCGCCGCCCGTCTGCTCGACGATCTGTTCGTCGCCGGGCCGCTGCAACAGGCCGCAGTGGAGTTCCTCACCGCGCCGGCCTGGGACCGGCACCGCCGCAGCCTGCACGTACAGCTGCGGGCCCGCCGGGAGGCGCTGCTCGCCGCGCTGGACCGGCACCTGCCGTCGCTGGCGCCGCGCGACGTCCCGCGCGGTGGGCTGCACCTGTGGGTACGCCTGCCCGACGGCACCGACGACGTGGCGGTGACCGCGACGGCCGCGGCGGCGGGCGTCACCGTCTTCCCCGGCCGCCCCTGGTACGCCGCCGAACCCCCCGCCCCCCACCTGCGCCTGACGTACGCCGCCGCCCCACCCGAGCAGATGGACGAGGCGATCCGCCGCCTGTCCACCGCCCTCCCCCACTGACCGCGGCAACTGACCCCGTCGATCTTGGACTTGTGGTGCCACATATTGTCGGCTTCGCCCCGCCATCGCAGGTGCCACAACTCCAAGATCAACGCTCCGCCCCGCCCCGCCCATCCCGCACCCGCGATCTTGCAGTTTGGTGCCCCTCATAGCAGGAGTAATCCGGCATCACGGAGGCCGAAGGTGCAAGATCGCGGGGCGGAAGAGGGCGGGGCGGGGGGGGCGGGGGTCAGTTGCGGGTGATGGTGAAGGTCGTCGTGGTGTTCTTGATGTCCTGGGCGTTGTCGGTCAGGCGGAGGTTGGTGAAGGTGGCCGCGCCGACCGCGGGGCCCTGGCCCGCCTCGGGCATCTCGTTGACCCAGATGCCGAAGCCGGACTTCGCGTCGAACGCGTCACCGCTGCGCCGCGCACCGGAGATCGACACGTTCGTCAGCACCGTGTCGGTGATCGGGTTCTCCGGCTGGCTGCCGTTGTACTTGGTCTGGAACATGATCCCCGAATACGTCGGATCGACGATGTCCACGTCGGTCACCCGGATGCCACGGAACTCCTTCGACGCGGAGAACAACCACATCGCCGGGAACGTCTGCGCCCCCCAGAAGTGCCCGCCGGACCGGATCAGCGAGATGTTCTCGAACCGGGTGGGCGGGCTGGCGCCGAACCCGACGAACGGGTAGCCGAAGTCCAGCGAGCTGATCGTGATGCCCGAGTACGTGAGCTGGTCGGCGATGTACAGGTTGCGGAACACGTTGTCGTAGCCGCCGTACACCGCCAGCCCCGCCGCCCGCCAGGTGAGCGTGGCGGTCAGGTTCTCGAACACGTTGCCGTGGTTGCCGCCGGAGCCGCCCTGGTCGGTGGCGGAGAACAGCGCGAACGCGTCGTCGCCGTTGGAGCGGCCCTCCGAGTTGGTGACCAGGTTGTTCGTGCTGCCGTTTGTCATGTTCACCGCGTCGGCGAAGGTGTTGCGGAAGCGGCTGTCCCTGATGGTCAGGCCGTCCACGCTCACCCCCCAGTACGCGCAGACGGTGTGCTCCACCCAGACGCTGTCCAGCGTCAGGTCGTCCACGTCCTTCAGTTCACCCCACACCTTGCCGGGACCGTCGATCCGGTTGGTGTAGTTGCCGAAGAACGCCAGGTGGGCGAAGGTGGACCCGCTCGCCGAGGACTCGACCCGGAAACCCGCGTCGGTGTTCTGCTGGTTGCGCGGCGTCTGGAACCGGGTGAACCACATGCCGGCGCCGACGACCTTCACCGCCTTGCCGTACACCTGGAACTTCTGCGCCGTTTCGTACGTGCCGGCGGGCAGGTAGACGCCGACCAGGGTGCCGGTGGTGTCCATCCGTACCGCGTCGAGCGCGTTCTGCACGTCGGCGTGGCTGAACCCGGTGGGCACCTTGTAGCGGGCCGGGTCGGGGTTGGCGCGCGGCGACACCAGTTCGGTGTCGACGAAGTCGATCGCGTACGTGGTGGTGTTCGCCGGGTCCTTCTGGAGCCGGATCCGGCTACCGGCCGGAACCGTGGCGTCGAGCAGCACGTTCGTCTCGTCGTACAGGTGCCGGGGCGCTCCGGCGCTCGGCGAGTCGCTCGGCCCGGCCTCCGCGCCGTAGAGCCAGATGTGCTTGGAGGTGAGGCTCATCGGCTTGTGCAGCACGCCGTTGACGTAGACGTTGAGCGTCGAGTCGATCCCGCCTCCGCCCGGCGCGTCCGGGATGGAGAAGCGGGCGACCAGGGCGTTCGCCGCCGAGCGGGTGGTCCACTCGACGTACGCGCCGGTGGTGTTGAGCGTGACCGCGCGGCGTCCGGACGCCTCCCCGGCGAGGTCGCCGATGGTGCGGTTCGGGCCGATCACCTGCGCGCCGCCGCCGGTCGTGCCGTCCTCGGCCTCGTACGCGTCGTACGGCAGGTTCGCCCCGCGACCGACGAACAGCGACCGGTCGCTGGTGTTGTTCTGCCGCTTCACCGGCAGCTCGTTGGCGTCGTCGGCGAGCACAACCCGCACCGTGTACCGGCCGTTGGCGGCGGTCCAGGCGCCGAGCGACACCGGTCCGGCGGTGGCACCGGCGGCGATCGTGCCGCTGTACGAGCCGGTGAGCGTGCGGACCACCGCGCCGGACTGGTCGCGCACCGTCAGCGTGACACCGTGCGCGCCGCTCGCCGACGCGATCGTGCCCTGGTTGCGCAGCGTCACCGCGAAGGAGACGGCGGCGCCCGCGCTCGGCGTACCGGGTGACCAGGTGACGGCGGAGGCGACCAGGTCGGAGCTGGCGACCGGGCTCACAGTCAGCGGGGTCGGGCCGGTGTAGGAGTTGTTCGCCTCGTTCTGCTCGATCACCGCGTTCGACTCGTCGACCTTCGCGGTGAGCGGGTAGCTTCCCGCGTCGCGTACGCCGATGGCCGCCGAGACGGTGCTCGACGCGCCTGCGGCGAGCGCGCCGACGGCGGCGGTGCCGACCTTCGTCGTACCCAGGTAGAGGGTGACGGCGGTGGCGGCGGAGGCCGCGGTGCCGGCGTTGCGCACGGTGGCGGACAGCGTGATCGCGTCGGTCTCCACCGGCGCGGACGGCGACGCGGTGACAGCCGTGACGGTGAGGTCCGGGTTCGGCGCCGGGACGCCGATGACCTGGAGTTCGGCGACCTGCCCGTTGGAGGAGCCGGAGTTCGCGGTGAACTGGAGCCGCACGTCGGCGGCGGTCGCGGAGACCGGGACGGTCACCGTGTTGGCGCTGGCCGGGTTGAAGGAGTACGTCGCGGAGCCGGCCAGGCTGGTGAACCCGGACGCGGACTGCTCCCGGCCGAGCACCTGGAACGTCTGGGTGCGCGCGCCCCACGCCGGGTCCGGGTTGAGCTTCACCACGACGGCGCTGATGCTCGCGTTGGCGCCGAGCGCGACGGTGAGCGTGCTCGGGTACGCGCCGGGCGCGCCCTCCCAGTACGTGGTGACGTCGTCGTCGACAGCGTTGGCGGCGGCGAACACGTGCACCATCGACGACGCGGTGGCGGGCTTGCCGACCGCCAGGTTGGTGCCGCCGGTGCCGCTGCCGGTGCGGGTGGCGGTGTTGCTGTTCGCCGACACGTTCCCGGCGGCGTCGCGGGCCCGGACGTGGTACGAGACTGTCGCGCTGTCCGGCTGGCTGTCGGTGTACGTGAGCGTGGATCCGCTCACAGTGGTACGCAGCGTGCCGTTGGCGTACACCTCGTAGCCGGTGACGCCCACGTTGTCCGTGGACGCGGTCCAGGTCAGCCGGATCTGCCCGCTCGCCGGCTGGGTGAAGCCCAGGTTGCCGGGCGCGGTGGGCGCGACGGTGTCCCCGGTGTCGCCGGTCCGGGTCACCGTGGTGCTGTTCGCCGACACGTTGCCGGCCGCGTCGCGGGCCCGCACGTAGTAGGAGACGGTGGTCCCGGCCGGCTGGGTGTCGGTGTACGTCAGCGTGGACCCGCCGACGCTCGTGCGCAGCACACCGTTGGCGTACACGTCGTAGCCGGTGACGCCCACGTTGTCGGTGGACGCGGTCCAGGTCAGCCGCACCTGGTCGGTGGCCGGCTCGGTGAACGCGAGGTTGCCGGGCGCGCTCGGCGCCTGGGTGTCGCCGGTGACCGGGCCGTAGACCTCCAGCTCGGCGAGCTGCCCGGCGGGCCAGGCGCTGTTGGCGGTGAACAGCAGCCGCACGTACCGGGTGGACGCGGTGGGCACTGTGACCGTCACCGTGTTGCCGCCGCCCGGGTCGAACGCGTACGACGCGGACCCGACGAGCGTGCCGAACGCCGAACCGTTCGTGCTGCCCTGCACGGTGATCGTCTGGCTGCGTGCGCCCCAGCCGGACGGCAGCCGCAGCACCAGCCGGTTGACGCTCGTGGCGGCGCCGAGGTCGACCTGGATCCACTGCGGGAACGCGTTGTTCGGGCTCTCCCAGTAGGTGGCCGCGTTGCCGTCGTTGGCGTTGCCCGCGCCGTACACGTCGGCGTGGCCGCTCTCGGTCATGGTCCGGCCGAGCGCCAGGTTGGTCGAGGAGGTGGCCGCGCCGTACACCTCCAGCTCGGCGAGCTGCGCGGCGGCCCAGCCGGTGTTCGCGGTGATCACGACCCGCAGGTAGCGGGCGTCGGTGGCGGTGAAGCCGAGTGTCACGGTGTTGGCAGCGGCCGGGCTGAACGTGCGGGCGGCGGAGGCGACGACTGTGGTGAAGCCGCCGCCGTCGGCGCTTGCCTGCACGGACAGCGTCTGGTTGCGGGCCTCCCAGGCGGCCGGGAGCTTCAGCACGACCTGGTCGACGGCGCGGCTGGTGCCGAGGTCGACCTGGGCCCACTGGGGCAGCGCGCCGCTGCTCTCCCAGTAGCTGCCCTGGTTGCCGTCGGTCAGGTGGGCCGCGACGTAGGGGCCGTTGACGCTGCTGGCGGTGGCGGTGCGCCCGGCGGCGAGGTTCGGGCCGCCGGCGGCCAGGGCCGGTGGGGCCGGGGCCGCGGTGACGACCAGGCCGACCGCGGCGAGCACCGCGACGATTCCGGTACGGAGTCTGGACATGGTGGACGGACACCTTCTTCCCGGGGGAGGTGGAGAGGCGTTCGGGGGTGGGGGTGCGGTGGCGCGGCGGGGATGGTCCCCGCCGCGCCGGGTCAGGAGGCGTACACCTCGAACTCGGACAGCTGGCCGGCCGGCCAGCCGGTGTTGCCGGTGAAGGTCAGCCGCACGAAGCGGCGGTCACCGGCGGGCAGCGCGATCGACACGCTGTTGCCGCCCGCCGGGTCGAACGTGTAGCCCGCCGCCGCCTTCAGGGTCGAGAACGACGAGCCGTCGGTGGAGCCGAGCACGGACACGGTCTGGGTACGGGTCTGCCAGGCCGACGACGGGGGCAGCTTCAGCACCACCCGGGCCACCGGCCGGGCGCTGCCCAGGTCGACGGTCACCGACTGGGGGAAGGCGTTGCCGGCGCTCTCCCAGTAGGTGTTCGCGTTGCCGTCGACGGTGTTCGCGGCGCCGTACACGTCGGCGTGGCTGGTCTCGGCGACCGGCCGGCCCGCCGCCAGGTTCCCGGCCGGCGGCGCGGTGGTGGGTGGCGGAGTCGTGGTGGGCGGCGGTGTGGTGGTGCCGCCGCCGTACACCTCCAGTTCGGCGAGCTGGCCCGCCGGCCAGCCGGTGTTGCCGGTGACGGTGACCCGGACGAACCGCCGGCCGCCGGACGGCAGCGCGATCGACACGCTGTTGCCGGCCGCCGGGTCGAACACGCGGCCCGCCGACGCGGCCAGCGTGGTGTACGAGGAACCGTCGGTGGACCCGAGCACGGCGAGCGTCTGGGTGCGCCGTTCCCAGCCGGCCGGGAGTTTGAGCACGACCCGGTCGACGGTGCGGGACGCGCCGAGGTCGACGGTGAGCGACTGTGGGAACGCGTTGTTGGCGCTCTCCCAGTAGGTGGCGGCGTTGCCGTCGACGGCGTTGCCGGCGGCGTACGTCTGGGTGGTGCTGGTGGCGGTCGCCGGCCGGCCGAGCGCCAGGTTCCCGCCGGTCGGCGCTGCCGTGGTCGGCGCCGGGCTGGTGGGCGGCGGGCTGGACGGGCCGTTGCCCCACTGCGGCTGCGGCCACGGCCCGCAGTACGGGGTGGGCGTGTACCAGCCGGAGTTGCCGGTGCCCTGGGTGATCTGGAAGCCGCTGCCGACGCAGTTGTGGATCGGGTTGGACTGGGCGATGCCGGTGGCCCGCACGTTTGTGAACCGGACCTGGCTGGGCGCCTGCACCTGGAGCGCGTACGTGCCCGCGCCGTCGATGCGCACGTTGTCGAACGAGATGCCGCTGGTCTGCCCCTCGATCCAGTGCAGCGCCGCGTACGAGCTGTCCAGGATGTCGGTGTCGGTGACGGCGATCGTGGCGCCCTGGATCGGTTCGTTCAGTGCGGAGAACCAGATCGCGCCCACGCCGAACTGCCAGTTGTAGTCGGAGTTGCCGTTACGGATCAGCGTGTTGCGGGCCACCGTGATGGTGCCGGCCACGGCCGTCGGCCCGGTGACGCCCGGATAGCGGTTCGCCACGTGGATGCCGCCGCCGTTTGTCACCGAGTCGGCGGTGACGTTGTCGGCGATGGTGATGTCCCGCCCGCCGTACGTGACCAGGTGGTTGGCCAGGATCGTCACGCCGATGGTGTTGCGGGTGAAGGAGTTGCCGACGTTCGGCACGCTCTGCGCCCACATGGCCAGCGCGTCGTCACCGGTGTTGCGGACGAACGTGTTGGTGACTGTGGAGTCGGTGACGCCCCAGTGGAAGTTCACCCCGTCTGCGGTCTGGTCGAGGATGCGGCTGTTGCGGATGGTGAAGTCGTCCATCGGCCCGTCCATCCAGGCGCCGACCTTGGTGTGCTGCAACCACAGGTTGTCCACCACCGAGTTGGTCATCGCGCCGCCGATGGCGTTCACCTGGTCCTCGTCCACCCGTTCCCGGATGTCGCCGATGATGGCGAAGTCCCGCAGCGTGACGTTGCGGCTGGGCCCGCCGGCCTCGTGCGGGCGGATCTCGCCGGAGTAGCCGCCACCGGGCACGTACTTGCCGTAGATGCCGGCGGCGCGCTTGCGGTCGGTGGGGTGCCGGCCGCCGAGCACCGAGTACCAGGGGCCGGCGCCGCGCAGCGTCACGCCGTCGACCACCACGTGGTCCCAGAGCGTGAACGTGCCGGCCGGGATCCACACCGCCCGGCCCTGCGCCTTGCCGGCGTCCACCGCGGCCTGGAACTTCGCCGTCGAGTCGGTGGCGCCGGACGGGTCGGCGCCGAAGTCGGTCACCACGTCCAGCACGCCGGAGGGCTTGGTGATCGGCGCGCCGACCAGCTCGAAGTCGGCCAGGTCGATGGTGAACGTGGGCGACTGGGCGGTCGAGGAGACCTGGAGGCGGATCTTCGTACCGGCCGGGTACGTGGTGCCGAACATGGTGCGGGTCTCGTCGTAGAAGTGGTGCGGGTTGGTGTCGCCCGGGTTGTTGTTGAACGGGTAGCCGCCGTAGTACCAGCCGTACCGGGAGGTGACCGGGACGGCCTTGACCAGCGTGCCGTTGGCGCGCAGGTCGATGGTGGCGTCGCGGCCGGTGCCGGCGGCGTTGTCCGGCAGGCTGTACCGGAACGTGACCGCGTTGGCGGGGGCGGTGAGCGTGAACTCGACGTACTCGCCGACCGCGTCGAGGGTGACCGCCTCCCGGCCGGACGCCTCGGACGGCAGCGTGCCGTAGCGCCGGTCGGGTCCGATCTTCGTGCCGGTGTGGGCGGCCTGTTCGGCCTCCTGCTCCCGGAACGGCACTGTGGCGCCGCGTCCGGTGATGTCGAACGGGGACAGTCCGGCGGCGCGCGCCGGGGTGGCGGTCGTGGTGAGCGCCACGACGACGAGTGTCGAGGCGGCGAGCGCGGCGGCGGCGAGGGCGGCCACGCCGGTGCTGCGGTGGCGGTGCGCGGTGCGGTGCTCGGCCATGCGGGGTGTACTCCCTTTCGTCGGTGGCCAGATCCCCCGTGCGGCGTTGCCTCTCCTTCCTCCTCCCCAGGTGCGCGGCGTGGTGGCGGCCGGGACGGGCCGCCGGGTGTCGCGGGCGGCGCCGGCGGCGGGACGGGGCCGCCGGCGCCGCGGTCAGGCCGATCGGGTACGCAGCCAGACCGCGGTGTCCGGTGGCAGCCGGTCGTCGTCGAGTGGGCCGCTGGCGAGCAGCAGCGCGTCGTGCGCGGGCAGCGGCACCGCTGCGCCGCCGAGGTTGACCAGGCAGGCGAAGCCGGGTTCGCGGGCGAACGCGAGCACGCCGTCCGGCGCGGGCAGCCAGCTCAGCGTGCCGTCGCCGAGCGCGGGTTCGGCGCGGCGCAGCGCCAGCGCGGCCCGGTACAGCTCCAGCATCGAGTGCGGGTCGCCGGTCTGGGCGCGGACCGTGCGGTCCTTCCAGTCGGCCGGTTGCGGCAGCCAGGGCGCGGCGGCCGCACCGTCGGGGCTGAACCCGAACGGCGGGGTGTCGCCCTGCCAGGGCAGCGGCACCCGGCAGCCGTCGCGGCCCGGGTCGACCCGCCCGGACCGCTCCCACATCGGGTCCTGCCGCAGCTCGTACGGGATGTCCTCGACCTCCCAGAGCCCCAGTTCCTCGCCCTGGTAGACGTAGGCGGCGCCGGGCAGCGCGAGCGACAGCAGCGCGGCGGCGCGGGCCCGGCGGGTACCCAGTTCCAGGTCGGTGGGGATGCCCTCGCGTTTGGCGGCGAAGCTGAACCGGGTGTCGGCGCGGCCGTACCGGGTGACGTGGCGGGTCACGTCGTGGTTGGACAGGACCCAGGTGGCCGGCGCGCCGACCGGGGCGTGCGCGGCGAGCGTGCCGTCGATGCTGTCCCGCAGCGCGGTGGCGTCCCAGGCGCAGCCGAGGAAGTCGAAGTTGAACGCGGTGTGCAGCTCGTCCGGGCGCAGGTAGTTCGCGAACCGTTGCCGGTCGGGCAGCCACACCTCGCCGACCAGCGCGCGCCCACCCGGGTACGAGTCGGCGATGCGCCGCCACGCGCGGTACACGTCGTGCACGCCGTCCTGGTCGCGGAACGGGTGCGGCCGGTCCGGGTGAACCTCGGGCAGCGTGCCGTCCTTGACCAGCAGCCCGGCCGAGTCGATGCGGATGCCGTCCACGCCCCTGTCGAACCAGAAGCGCAGGATGTCCTCGAACTCGGCGCGGACCCGGGGGTGGTCCCAGTTGAAGTCGGGTTGCTGCGGGGCGAACAGGTGCAGGTACCAGTCGCCGGGGGTGCCGTCCGGGTCGGTGGTGCGGGTCCAGGTGGGGCCGCCGAACTCGCCGGTCCAGTCGGTGGGTGGCAGGTCGCCGCCCGGTCCCCGGCCGGCGCGGAACCAGAACAGGTCCCGCTCGGGTGCGCCCGGGCCGCCGGCGAGCGCGGCCCGGAACCAGGGGTGCGCGTCGGAGCAGTGGTTCGGCACCACGTCGACGATGCTGCGGATGCCGAGCGCGTGCGCCTCCGCGATCAGCGTCTCCACCTGGGCGAGGGTGCCGAAGACCGGGTCGATGTCACGGTAGTCGGACACGTCGTAGCCGGCGTCGGCCATCGGCGACGGGTACCAGGGGCTGAACCAGATGGCGTCGACGCCGAGCGCGGCGAGGTGATCCAGGCGGGACCGGATGCCGGCGACGTCGCCGATCCCGTCGCCGTCGCCGTCGGCGAAGCTGCGCGGATAGACCTGGTAGATCACCGCGGAGCGCCACCACGGGCTGTTGTCGGCCATGGACACGGGCACCTGCTTTCTGCGGGTCGGTTCTGCTGCGGCGGGCTCGCGGCCCGGGTGCGGGCGGTGGCGCGGGGTCAGCCCTTGAGGCCGCCGGTGGTCAGGCCGGACATGATGTTGCGCTGGAAGATCAGGAACAGCACGACGGTGGGGATGGCGGCGATCACCGACGCGGCGATGACCACGTTCATCGGGGTGCCGCCGGCGAAGGCGTAGATGCCGACGCTGACGGTCCGCGTCTCCGGCGACGGCATGACCAGCTTCGGCCAGAGGAAGTCCTTCCAGACCGCCGTCACCGCGAAGATCGCCACCACGCCGAGGATCGGGCGGGACATCGGCAGGACGATCGACCAGAGCGTGCGCAGCGGGGAGGCGCCGTCCATCACCGCGGCGGCCATCAGGTCCTCCGGGATCGAGTCGAAGAACCGTTTCAGCAGGAAGATGTTGAACGCGTTCGCCACCAGCGGCAGCCAGATCGCGAACGGCGAGTCGAGCAGGTTGACGTGCACGATCGGCAGGTCGATCACCGTGACGTACTGCGGGACGATCAGCACCATCGCCGGGATCATCAGCGTCGCCAGCATCATGCCGAGGATCAGCCCGCCCAGCACCGGGCGCAGCTTCGACAGCGCGTACGCGGCGGCGGTGTCGAGGACGAGCTGGAACAGCACCGCCCCGGCGGCGTAGTAGAACGTGTTGAACAGCAGCTTCGCCAGGTCCAGGTTGGTCCAGGCGTCGACGTAGTTGCCCGGCTGCGGGTCGCGCGGGAACAGCGTCGGCGGGGTCTGGGCGATCTCCTGGCCGGACTTGAGCGCGCCGGTGACCATCCAGTAGAGCGGGCCGAGGAACACCAGCGTGAACCCGGCGACGACCACGGAGAGCACGATCCAGTAGAGGACGCGGCCGCGACCGCGTCGCAGCTGCGCGTGGGATATGAGGGTACGGGTGGTGCTGTCGGCGGCCATGTCCTAGTCCTGTCTCGCGGTCAGTCGCAGGTAGACGGCGGAGAACCCGGCCAGCACCACGAGCATGATCACGCCGAGCGCGGCGGCGCCGTTGAGGTCGTTCTGGAAGAACCCGTGCTGGTAGATCAGGTACGCCACGGAGGTCGCCGAGTCCTGCGTACCGGCGCCGTTGGCGAGGATCAGCGGCTCGATGAACAACTGCATGGTGGCGACGATCTGGAGCATCGCCAGCAGCGCCAGGATCAGCCGGGTCTGCGGGATCGTCACGTGCCGGATGCGCCGCCACACCCCGGCGCCGTCGATCTCGGCGGCCTCGTACAGTTCGCCGGGGATGTTCTGCAACGCGGCCAGGTAGATCAGCACGGCGCCGCCCATGTTCATCCAGGTCGACGCGATCACCATGGCCGGCATCGTCATCGCCGGCGACTGCATCCACTCCGACGTGGGCAGTCCCAGCGCGGTGAGGATCGCGTTGAACAGCCCCGCCTCGCTCGGGTCGTACGCGTAGAACTTGAACAGGAACAGCGCTGAGGCCGGTGGCAGCATCACCGGCAGGTAGACGAGCACCCGCAGGTAGCCCTTGGCGTGGCGCAGCTCGTTGAGCAGGATCGCCACGAAGAACGGCACCAGGTAGCCGAGCACGAGCGCCAGGCCGGTGAAGACGAACGTGTTCTTCCAGGCGGTCCAGAAGCTCGGATCGGCGATGATCCGGCTGTAGTTGTCCCAGCCCACCCAGGTGGTCTCGCCCCGGCGGGTGCGCTGGAAGCTCATCACGACGCCGCGGACCATCGGGTACCAGGAGAAGACGGCGAAGCAGACGACAGCGCCGATGAGGAACGCGTGCCCGGTGAGGTTGTCCCGGACCTTGCGGCCGAGGCCGGCGCGGCGTCCGGTGGTACGCGACGGCGGCGGCGCGACGGGACCGGGACGGCGGGTGGCACCGGGGGCGGTGGTGAGCGCCAAGGCGACTCCTGCGGTGCTCGGGGAGGTGGGGCCGGTGCGCCGGCCCCACCTCCGGTCGGGTCAGCTCTGCGCGGCCAGCAGCTGGTTGACCTTGTCCTCGGCGGTCTTGAGCAGCGCGTCGATGTTCGCGTTCGGGTTCGTCAGCACCCCGGACATCGCCGCGTCGAGCACCGCGTAGATCGCCTGCGCGTTGCGCGGCTCCCCCTTGATCGGCACCGGGTTGGCCTCGAAGACCGCGAAGTTCGTGGTGTCCACGTTGGCGTTGGCCTTGCGCAGCTCCAGTTCCTGCTTCTGCGCGTCGCTGCCGCCTGCGAACAACAGCGGCTGGGGCAGGCCGACCGGGTAGTTCTGCGGCTTGGCGCGCACGTAGTCGAACTGGCCCTTGCCGGGGGTGAGCTTCTGGTAGGCGAGCCACTTCAGACCGGCCTTCACCTGATCGGGGCTCAGGCCCTTCTTGAAGAAGTAGCCCTCGCCACCGCCGAGCGTGGCCTTGGCCGGGCCGTCCTGACCGGGCAGCGGGCCCATCGCCCAGTCCTGGTACTTGCCCTGGAACTGGCTGACGATCGCCTGGGTCGCGTCCGGCGCGCCGATGAACATGCCGACCTTGCCGGCGCCGGCGTTGGTGAGCAGGTCACCCCACTGGAGCAGCTGCCGGGCGCCCATGCTGTTGTCCCCGTAGCGCATGTCCTTGAGGTTCTGCAGGACCTGCCTGCCCATCGCGTTGTTGAAGTCGGCCTTCTTGCCGTCGGCGCTGAGCACCTGGCCGCCCTGGGAGTAGAGCAGCGAGGTGAAGTGCCAGCCGCCGGTGTTGCCGGCGCTGTACTCGGCGTACCCGGCGATGCCATCGCCGAGCGCGGAGATCTTCTTGGCCGCGGCCCGCACCTCGGGCCAGGTCTTCGGCGGGTTGTTCACGTCGAGCCCGGCCCGCTGGAACAGCGCCTTGTTGTAGATCAGGCCCATCGAGTAGTTCTTCACCGGGACCGCGTAGAGCTTGCCGCCGTCGGTGAAGACGTCCTTGAGCGCCGGGTCGACGCTGTCCCAGGTGGGGATCGTGTCCTTCGTGGCGTACTGGCCGATGTCCATCGCCTGGCCGGAGTCCAGCACCTGCTGCAGGTCGGTCATGTAGCCGTAGAAGACGTCGGTGACGGTGCCGCCGGCGAGGCGGGCGGTGAAGTCCGGCGGGTTGTTGCACTGCTCGCCGACGCTGACGCTCTTGACGACGATGTCCGGGTTCTGCCGCTGGAACTCGGCGACGTCGTCGTTCCAGTTCTTCAGCAGCTCCTTCTGCGCGCCGACCGGCTGGCAGTCGACGGTGATGGTGACCTTGCCGCCGGCGTCGCTGCTGTCGTCGCTCTTGGTGGAGCACGCCGCAAGGCTGAGCCCGAGGCCGGCCGCGAGCGCCGCGGCCGCGACCTTCCGATACTGCGGTACGGACATCTGTCCATCCCTTCGGGAACGGGTGTATCCATGGCCTTCATTGATGTGCGGTGACCGCGCGGCTGCCCTCTGGTGGTGGAACGGCAGCCGTGCGCGCCCTGCCTCCGGAAACCGCGCCCCGGGTCAGGTGTGAGTGGAGTCACTGTAGCGACGCGAACCGAATCCAGCAAGATGCGGACGCAAGAATGCAAGAACTCGACTGCTGCACGAATTGCCCGTCGATCTTGGAGTTGTGGCACCTCGGATACCGGAAGTAGGCCGCATTCCGGGCGCACTACTCCAAGATCGACGGACGCGGCGAGGCGCGGCGGGACGCGGCGAGGCGGGCGGGCGGGCGGGCGGAGGCCGCCGGGGTCAGCGGCGAGGGGCGGGGGCGGTGGAGCCGCGTACCACCAGCTCGGGCTCGAACAGCAGCTCGTCGTGCAGCACGCCGGCGCCCTCGATCTGGGTCACCAGCAGGTCGACGGCGGCCTGGCCCATCGTCTCGATCGGCTGCCGCACCGTGGTCAGCGGCGGGTCGGTGCAGGTCATGAACGCCGAGTCGTCGAAGCCGACCACCGAGACGTCGGCCGGAACGGCGCAACCCAGCCGGCGGGCGGCCCGGATGGTGCCCAGCGCCAGCACGTCGCTGGCGCAGACGATCCCGGTGGCACCGCGCTCGATCAGCTTCGTGGCCGCGACCCGCGCGCCCTCCATGGAGAAGCTGGACCGCTCCACCAGGGACCGGTCCTCGCCCCAGTCGGCGGCCCGGACCATCGCATCGAGCTTGCGGCGCGACGGCACGTGGTCGGCCGGGCCGAGCACCATGCCGATCCGCTCGTGGCCGAGGGAGCGCAGGTGCCCGTACGCCTGCTCGACGGCGACCGCGTCGTCCGTGGACACCCGCGGGAAGCCCAGCTCCTCGACGCCGGCGTTCACCAGCACCACCGGCAGGCCGCGGTCGGTGAGGCGCCGGTAGTGCTCGTGCGAGGCGTCGGCGAGGGCGTACGAGCCACCGGCGAAGATGACGCCGCTGACCTGGTGGTCGAGCAGCATCTCCACGTATCCGGACTCCGGCACGCCACCGATGGTGCGGGCGCACAGCGCCGGGGTGAAGCCACGCTGCGCGAGGGAGCCGGTGACCACCTCGGCCAGGGCCGGGAAGATCGGGTTCTGCAACTCCGGCAGCACCAGGCCGACCAGGCGGGCGCGCTCGCCGCGCAGTTTCGTCGGGCGCTCGTATCCGAGCACGTCGAGGGCGGTCAGCACGGCGGTCCGGGTCGCCTCGGACACGCCGCCTCGGCCGTTGAGCACCCGGCTCACTGTCGCCTCGCTGACGCCCGCCTTGCGGGCCACCTCGGTCAGGCGCTTCGTCACGGCGGCAATCGTACGTCGGATTCTTGCAAGAAATGAACAGCCGGAGTGGTCAAGTCTTGCCGGACACAGCAGCAGGGGGCTCGAAAGATGCGAGCAGATTGATGCTTGAAAGCAAACAGAGAGCCGGAATAACATGAGGAACCTTGTCGATGGCCTGCGCCGCCGAGGCCACCCGTCCCCGAGAAAGTGGGTGCTCCGATGTCGCGGAGCGTGCCGAGGATCCTCGCCGCGGTGCTCGCCGCCGCCCTGCTCGTACCGCCCGGCACCGCCACGGCGGGCCCGCCGCGCGGACCGGCTCCCGTGGTGACCCGCGCCGGGCTCGACCCCGCGCTCGTCGCCGGTCGCGGTGCGACTGTGGACTACGTCGAACAGGAGGCGGAGCACGGCCGGACCACCGGCACCGTGATCGGGCCGGACCGGTCGGCGTACACACTCGCCGGTGAGGCGTCCGGCCGCCGGGCCGTACGCCTGCTGCCCGGCCAGTACGTCGAACTCACGCTCCCCCGGCCCACGAACGCGCTGACCGTGCGCTACAGCATCCCGGACGCGCCGGGCGGCGGCGGGATCACCGCGCCGCTGCGGGTGTCCGTCGGGCACGCCCCCGCCCGCACCATGACGCTGACCTCGCAGTACGCCTGGCTCTACAACCAGTACCCGTTCACCAACGACCCCGGCGCCGACCTGCTGCACCCGGACTGGTGGATCACCGAGTGCTCCTGCGTCCCGGCGGCCACCACGCCGACCCCGGTGATCAGCAAGCCGTTCCGGCCGCACCACTTCTACGACGAGCAGCGGATGCTGCTCGGGCGTACCCATCGGGCCGGCGAGGTGGTCCGGCTGACCGCGCCGCGCGGCACGGCCGCCGCGTGGACGGTCATCGACCTGGTGGACGCGCACCTGGTCGCGCCGCCTCGCGTGGTCCCCGGCGCGGTGAACGCGCTGTCCTTCGGCGCCGACCCGGCAGGCCGGCGGGAGTCCGCCGACGCACTCGACCGGGCGATCGCGTACGCCCGCCGGCTGGACCGCCCGCTCTACCTGCCGCCTGGTACCTACCAGGTCAACCGGCACGTCGCCGTCGACGACGTGACGATCGCCGGGGCCGGGAGCTGGTACACGATCGTGCGGGGACGCGAGGTCGCCCTGGACACCCCGGCGCCCGACGGCTCCCGCCACACCGGTGTCGGCTTCTACGGCCGCGACGCCGCCGACGGCGGCAGCAGCGACGTGCACCTGTCCGGCTTCGCGATCGAGGGCGACGTGCGGGAGCGGATCGACACCGATCAGGTCAACGCCATCGGCGGGGCGCTGAACCACAGCACCATCGACGGCCTCTACCTGCACCACACGAAGGTCGGCATGTGGTTCGACGGGCCGATGACCGGCCTGCGGGTCACGAACACCGTGATCGCGGACCAGATCGCCGACGGGCTGAACCTCCACACCGGCGTCACGCACTCGTCGGTGACGAACTCGGTGGTCCGCAACAGCGGCGACGACGCGCTGGCGATGTGGTCGGAGGGTACGGCGAACGCGTCGAACACGTTCGCGTACAACACGGTGCAGTCGCCGGTGCTCGCCAACGGCATCGCGCTGTACGGGGGCGCCGACCTGACCGTCGCGCACAACCTGATCGCCGACCCGGTCCGCGAGGGCAGCGCGATCCAGGTGGGCTCCCGGTTCGGGGCGGAGCCGTTCACCGGCCGGCTGCGGATCACCGGCAACACCACGGTGCGGGCCGGCACCTACGACCTGAACTGGAACATCGGCCTCGGCGCGATCTGGTTCTACGCGCTGGACCGCAGCATCGACGCCGCGGACATCCAGGTGACCGGTGACGCGTACCTGGACAGCACCTACAACGCGATCATGCTGGTCAGCGACTGGCCGGTGAAGGACAGCGTCCGCATCGACAACGTACGCTTCCGCGACATCCGGGTCGACGGCACCGGCACGTCGGTGGTCAGCGCGCGTACGGCGGGCGGGGCGAGCTTCGCGAACGTCGACGCCCGCAACGTGGGCGCGGTCGGCGTGAACAACTGCGGGTCGTTCCACTTCACCCCGGCCGGGTCGGAGTTCGGCCTGACCGACCTCGGCGGCAACGACGGCGGCTGGCTGGCGCCGTGGCTGCTGCCGAACACCATCACCTGCGACGACCGGCCGCCGGTGGTGCCGCCGCCCTCGCCGTCGCGCTGGTGACACACGACGCGACCCCCGCCGGACGGGCCGGCGGGGGTCGCGGTGCGGGTGACTCAGGCCTCGGTGAGCTGGCCGCGCAGCTTGGTCAGGGCGCGGGCGAGCAGCCGGGACACGTGCATCTGGGAGACACCGACCCGGGCGGCGATCTCGCTCTGGGTCAGGTTGCCGTAGAAGCGCAGCGTGAGGATCTTCTGCTCGCGCTCGTCGAGCGTGGCGAGCGCCGGGCCGAGCGAGGCGCGCAGCTCGGCCAGCTCGTACTCGTTGTCCTCGGTGCCGAGCGTGTCGCCCAGCTCGGTGGCGCTGTCGCCGTCGCCGATCGGGGTGGACAGCGAGACCGCGTTGTACGCGCGGGCACCCTCCAGGCCCTCCAGCACCTCTTCCTCGGTGACGTCGAGGTGGGCGGCGATGTCGGCGACGGTCGGGGCCCGGTTGAGCGTCTGGGTCAGCGTGCTGTTGGCCTCGGAGATGCGCAGCCGCAGCTCCTGGAGGCGACGCGGAACCCGGATGTTCCAGGTGCGGTCGCGGAAGTGCCGCTTGATCTCGCCGAGGATCGTCGGGATGGCGAAACCGGCGAAGTCGACACCGCGCGAGGCGTCGAACCGGTCGACCGCCTTGATCAGGCCGAGCGCGGCGGTCTGGGCCAGGTCGCCGGCCGGCTCACCGCGACCGCTGTAGCGGGCGGCCAGGTGGTTCGCCAGCGGCAGCCACGCCTCGATGACCTGGTTGCGCAGGCCGGCCCGCTGCGGGTGGTCGGCGGGCAGTGCGGCGAGCGCCGCGATCAGCTCGCTGGCGCGGGTCTCCTCACCCGTCTGCGGCGCGCGGTGCACCTCGGTGGCGGTCGATCCCATGGTCATCGTGGTCATGCTGCCCTTCCTGTCCTCCGAGAACGGGTGGCCTCCCACACCGGTCGTGCCAGCCACACTAGACCAAAGGTCACCGCCAAATCAACCGAACGGACGATGGAGATTTCGGTTTATACCGGACAAAGCAGCGATGAGGGCCGTCAGCGAGGTAGCAGCGGCCGGTAGTCGGCGGCGGTGAGCGGCAGCGCGGAGAGGCTCCCGTCCGCGCGTGGCACCTCCAGCGGCTGCCCGTCCCGGCGGAACGCGACGCTGTACACGTCCGGCCGTTGGGTGAGGCTGCACACGATCTGCCCGAAGGCCAGCACCTCGTCGTTGCGGCCGGTCTCCTCCCCCGCCTGGCGCACGTCGACGGTCGCCAGCGTGCCGGCCAGCGTCGCACCGGCCACCGCCACCGTGCCCGGCAGCGCCGTGGCCAGCCCCTGACTGCGCTCGCCGCCGTCCGGCCCGGCCAGCAGGTGCTGCAGGTGCGCGTCCACGCCGGGCAGCCCGTCCACCCGGCGTGTGACCACGACCAGCCCGTCGTCGCGGACGAAGCAGAACGGCTCGTCCACCCGCCCGTCCCCGTCGGCGGTCGAGGACACCGTGGGGGTCGGGAACGCGCCCGGCGGCGTCTGCACCGGGCGGGGCTCGTCGTCCACCGGCACCCCGCAGCCGGCCAGCAGCGCGACCGCGAGCAGGGCGGGCAGGAGCCGCCGGCGGCTCATCGCAGCGCTCCGGGCAGCTCGACCCGGAACCGGGCGCCGGGCTCGCGGTCCAGCACCGCGGCCGTACCGCCGTGCGCGGCGGCGTGCTGCGCCACCAGCGCCAGCCCGAGGCCGGTGCCGTCGGTGCCGGCCCGGTCGTGCGCCGCTCGCCCCCTGACGAACCGGTCGAAGATGATCTCGCGGTCGCCGGGTGGCACGCCCGGACCGGCGTCGTCGACCTCCAGCACGCCCACGCCGTCGCGCGCGGCGAGGCGTACCGTGACCGGCCCGCCGCCGTACCGCTCGGCGTTCTCCAGCAGGTTCAGCAGCGTCTGGGCGAACCGGCGCCGGTCGACCCACCACAGGCGCGGGGCGTCGCCGTCGACGGTCACGAGGCTCTCCGGCAGCGACCGCTCCCGGCAGACCGTCCGGGCCAGCTCCACCACGTCGACCGTCTCGCGGTGGGCCGGCTGCTCGGTGCGGGCCAATTGGATGAGGTCGTCGACCAGGCGCTGGAACCGGGTCACCTCGTCGGCGACCAGGCCCGCCGCCGTCGCGGTGCGTTCGTCCTGGTGCTCCCGGCGGCGGTTGAGCACGCTCGCGGCGGCGGCCAGGGTCTGCAACGGCGAGCGCAGCTCGTGGCTCACGTCGGCGGCGAAGCGCCGGTCCCGCTCGATGCGGTGCACCAGCTTGTCGACCATCTCGTTGAACGAGCTGGACAGGCGGGTGAGGTCGGGATCGGTGGTCGAGTCGAGCCGGGTGGCGAAGTCGCCCGCGGCGATCCGTTCCGCCGCGTCGGCGACCGCGGTGAGCGGCCGCAGGCTGTGCCGGGTGGCGTACCAGCCGAGCGCCGCGCCCGCGCCGGCGACCATGATCGCCACGGCGATCAGCGCCAGGCCCACCACCTGGAACGTCTCCTCGACCTCCCGCAGCGAGGTCAGCTCGTAGTAGCCGAGCGCGCCGGGCAGCGGGACGCCGACCAGCAACGCGGGCTGGCCGTCGAGCCGGATCCGCTGCACCGCAGGCTTGCCGTCGGCCACCATCCGCTGCAACTCCACCGGCACCGAGCGGGCGCCCACGTCGGCGGTCCGGGCGTACCAGCCGTCGGGCAGGTGCAGCAGCGGACGGCGGGCGCTGCCGGTGTCGAGCGAGCGCAGCACGGCCACCACGTCCGGGGTGCCGGTGTCCAGGCCGGAGCGGACCACCGCGGCGTCGTAGTAGGCGGCCCGGACCGCGGTGCGCTCCCGCTCGTCGAGCAGCGAGCGCCGGGTCAGGTCGTACGAGAAGAGGGCCATCAGCGCCGACAGCAGCAACGCGCCGACGGCGAACGCCGCGGTGACCCGGGCGCGCAGGCCGGGGCGGGTCATCGCTGGAGCTTGTAGCCGAGGCCGCGCAGGGTGACCAGGTGGCGCGGGTTGGCCGGGTCGGTTTCGATCTTCTGGCGCAGCCGGCCCACGTGCACGTCGACGAGCCGCTCGTCGCCGGTCTCGTAGCCCCAGACCCGGCTGAGCAGCTGCTGGCGCGACAGCACCCGGCCGGCGTGCTCGGCCAGCTCGCAGAGCAGCCGGAACTCGGTGCGGGTGACCGCCACCGGCCGGCCCGAGCGCCGCACCTCGCCGGCCTCCGCGCTGATCTCCAGGTCGCCGAAGAACTGGGCGGGCACCGGCCCGGCCACCGTGCGGACGCGCCGGCGCAGCGCCCGCAGCCGGGCGGACAGCTCCTTGATCGCGACCGGCTTCACCACGTAGTCGTCGGCGCCGGCCTCCAGCGCGGCGACGATGTCGTGGGTGTCGTCGCGGGCGCTGATCACCACGACCGGTACGTCGTCGTCGCGGCGTAGCTGACGGATGCAGTCGAACCCGTTCATGCCGGGCAGCATGAGGTCGACGAGCACGTAGTCCGCCGGCTTCTCCCGCTGCCGGCGCAGCCCGTCCTCGGCAGTCGGCGCGCCGTCGGCCTCGTAGCCCTCCTCCTCCAGGGCGAGCTGCAGCGCGAGCCGGATGCGGTCGTCGTCCTCGATCACCAGTACGGCCGTCATATGGGCATCATGACCGGCCCGGCACTGGTCGCCCAATCGCGTGGGCCGTTCGTGGTTTTTGTCATCGAACCGTCATACAACCGTCCGGTGACCTCCAAGATCCCTGCGCAGAGTGGGGACTGACCCGATCCCGTCACGGAAGCGACCCGATGCCTGCCAGCCTGCCGTCCCCGCCGGAATCCGCCGTGCCGCACGTGCGCGTGGACATCACCGACGAGCTGGACCTCGCCGGGCTGTCCGAGGTCGCCCACGTGCTGGACCGCATCCTCGCGCTACGGCCCCGCGAGCTGACCGTCGACCTCGCCGGGTGCCGGCATGTGGACCCCGCCGCGGTCGCGCTGCTGCTGGACGTGCACCGCCGGCTGGCGCGGCAGGGCGGCCTGCTCACGCTGAGCAATCCACATCCACGGATCCGGCGCATCCTGGAGAACTCCGGGCTCGGTGCCGTACCCGTCGTCGACACGCCCCGTCCGGCCGCGCGCGGCCGGGCCCGGGTCGCGTCCGCATCTCGCTGAGGAGGAGTGGTGACCGGCAGCACGCTCGTCGGAGCGCTCGTGGTGGGTCTGGCCGTCGGCGGGCTGGGACGCCTCGTCCTGCCGGGGCGCAAGGCCGTCCCGGTGTGGCTGACACTCGCGCTCGGCGTGGCGTCCGCGCTGCTCGGCGCGATCGTGGTCGGCCTGGTGGACCACCGCACCGACGGATCGCCGGTGCTGCCGCTGATGGTGCAGACCGGCTTCGCCGCCGTGGCGGTCGTGCTGGCGGTGGTCGCCGCGGGCCGGCCGGAGGCGGAGGGGCAGACGCCGCCCGGTACGGGCGGCCGGCGGAAGGAGGAGGTGTGACCGTCGTTCCCGCGGACCACCTCATGATGCTCATCTGCGACGCCTGCGGCGACAGCGTCACCGGCACCGGCGCCACGCTGCCCGACGCCGAGGTGGTGTGGACGCTCGTGTTCGAGCACGACTGGGTCGGCTCCCCGTTCGCGTCCGGACCGCATCACTGCCCCCGGTGCAGCGCCCGGGCGGTCATCGCCGACGACGGCCTGGGCATGGACGATCTGGAACAGGTCGCCGGTACCCCGGCCGCGCACGACGTCGACCCGGCCACCGCGGTCCGCCGCGCCCTCGCCGAGCGCTCCCACCGCGACGACATGGAACTGGTCGACCTGTCCGGCCTGGAGGTGATCGACTCCGCCGGACTCAGCCTGCTGGTGCGCGCGCACCAGGACGCGCGGCGCGACGGCCGGCGACTGTGTCTGCTGTCGCCGTCGCGGTTCGTGCTCACCGTGCTGCACACCATGCGGCTCGACGGCGTCTTCACCGTCGTCGACGGCCGCGCCCCGGCGCCGGGCTCCGCACCCCGGCGACCGGTCCTGACCGAACAGAAGGAGCCCTCCCCGTGGTGATGCCCTGGCCGTACCCCGAGTTCCCGTACACCGGCGGCGGACCGGAGCCCGACGACGCGGACACCCGGCTCGCGTCGCTCGTCGCGCAGCGGCTCAGCGCCGACTGGACCACCCGCCGGCAGCAGATCACCGTGACCGTGCAGAACCGGGTGGTGATCCTCGCCGGCCTGGTGGCCGACCCGGAGACCCGCCTGGTCGCCGCCGAGCTGGCCTGGGACGTGCCGGGTGTGTTCGACGTCTGCAACGCGCTGCGGCTCTACGGCGGGCGGCGCGGCGGCCGCTGAGCCGCGGCTGTTGCACGCATCGGCGCCCACCTCTACGCTCGGCCCTGGGAGCGCTCCCCCAGGCCGCCGCGTCGGGCTTTCCGGGCAGGTTCACGACGGGCACCGTCCGATCACCATCCAGCGATGGGACCTTCCCGTATGTTCTCGATTCCCCGCCCCTCCCGGCGGCACCTGCTCGCCGGCGGCGCGGTCGGCGCGCTCGCCCTGGCGGCGGTGGCCGTCCTGCCCTCGCCGAACGCGATGGCGGCGACCGGCTGCGCCGTCACCTACACCACCAACTCCTGGCCCGGCGGCTTCACCGCGAACGTGGCGGTGCGCAATCTCGGCGATCCGGTGAGCAACTGGACGCTGGGCTTCACCTTCCCCGACGGCGGCCAGCGCGTGGTGCAGGGCTGGTCGGCCACCTGGCAGCAGAGCGGCTCGGCGGTCACCGCGCGCAGCCTGGACTACAACGGCACGCTCGGCACCGGCGCGAGCACCACGATCGGCTTCAACGGCTCGTGGACCGGGTCGAACCCGAACCCCACGTCGTTCACGCTCAACGGCACGGTCTGCACCGGCGGCACGAGCACCCCGCCGCCCGCGACCACCCCACCGCCGACCACTCCGCCGCCCACCACCCCACCGCCCACCACTCCACCGCCGCCGACCGGCACCACGCCGGTGGCGATCAACGGCCAGCTCCAGGTGTGCGGCGTCAACCTCTGCAACCAGTACGGGCGGCCGATCCAGCTGCGCGGCATGAGCACGCACGGACTGCAGTGGTTCGCCGGCTGCTACACCGACGCCTCACTGGACGTGCTCGCGAACGAATGGCGGTCCGACCTGCTGCGCGTCTCCATGTACGTGCAGGAGCAGGGCTACGAGACCAACCCGGCCGGCTTCACCGCCCAGGTGAACACGCTCGTGGACAAGGCCGAGGCCCGGGGCATGTACGCGCTGATCGACTTCCACACGCTGACCCCCGGCGACCCGATGTACAACCTGGACCGGGCAAAGACGTTCTTCGCCACCGTGTCCGCGCGCAACGCAGCCAAGAAGAACGTGATCTACGAGATCACCAACGAGCCCAACGGGGTGAGCTGGTCGACCATCCGCACCTACGCCGAGCAGGTCATCCCGGTGATCCGGGCCAACGACCCGGACGCGGTGGTCATCGTCGGCACCCGCGGGTGGTCCTCGCTCGGCGTCTCCGACGGCGCCAACTCCGACGAGATCGTCAACAACCCGGTGCGGGCGCAGAACATCATGTACACGTTCCACTTCTACGCCGCGTCGCACAAGGACAACTACCGCAACGAGGTGCAGCGGGCGGCGAGCCGGTTGCCGCTGTTCGTCACCGAGTTCGGCACCGTCACCTACACCGGTGACGGTGCTGTCGACACCGCGAGCAGCAACGCGTGGCTCGACCTGCTCGACCGGCTGAAGATCAGCTACGCGAACTGGACGTTCTCCGACGCCCCCGAGGGCTCGGCGGCGCTCCGGCCGGGCACCTGCGCGTCCGGCTCGTTCAGCGGCACGTCGGTGCTCACCGAGTCCGGTGCGTACATGCGCGACCGGATCCGTACCGCCGACGACTTCCCCACCTCCTGACCGGGCGGCCGGCGGCGGTCCATTCCCCTTCGGGTCGCCGCCGGTCAGCCCTCCACCAGCCCGGCCCGGCGCCACAGCACCAGGCCCGGCCCGGCGACCAGGCCGAGGTCGGTCAGGTGGTCGGCGATCCGCCGGGCGGACCAGCGCAGCGTGGCCCGCCAGTGCGGGTTCGTACGCGCCGCGGCCCGGCCGGCCGCCGGGTCGATCCCGACCGCCGCGTACGCCCGCGGGTGCACCAGGCGTCGCGTGATCGAGTACGCGGCCCGGCCGATCACCAGCCGCGCGTACGCGAGCGCCACCGGCCCGGCGGCCTCGACCTGGCGGGTCAGCTCGTCGCGGGCGAAGCGCACGTGCCGGGCCTCCTCGACCACGTGGATGCGCGACACCATCCGGATCAGCGGCTGCAACGACTCGTCGGCCATGATCTCGCGCTGGAACGAGTCGAGGATCTCCTCGGCGATGAGGATGGCCGCGTACATCTGGGGGCCGGTCGCTGTGGACTTGAGCCAGCGGCCGAGCAGGTGGTCGAACGGCTCGGCGCGGTAGACGGGCGCGCCGGTGGCCTCGATGAGCCGGCCGAACATGACGGAGTGCCGGCACTCGTCGGCGACCTCGGTGAGCGCGTACTGGGCGTGCCGGCTGGTCGGGTCGGCGTCGTAGTAGTGCCGGATCAGCATCTGCATGAGGATCGTCTCGAACCAGATCCCGGCGCTGGCCGCGCTGGCGACCTCGTGCTTGGTCAGCTCGACCCGCTGGTCCTCGGTCATGGCGTCCCACAGCGGCGTGCCGTAGAGGCTGCTGCGCGTCGGCGGCAGCCAGTACGCGCCGGGCACCGGTGGTGCCGACCAGTCGATGTCGACCGTCGGGTCGTAGCTGGTGCGTACCGAGGCGGAGAGCAGGCGATCGGCGACCGCCTCGCGCGGGAATCCGGCCGTCGTCCGCTCCATGACCCCTCCATATTGACGTAACTTCGAGTAACTGTTACGAGTGGTAGCATGCGACGGACCACCACCGATGTCAATGGCCCCGACGCTCCACCGGAGCCGGCCGCACCCCGTTCCGGCGGACGGCGCGACCGCTGGGCCGACCACCGCGAACAGCGGCGGCAGGAACTGATCGCGGCCGCCGTGCAGGCGCTGCTGCGACACGGCCCGAGCGTCGACATGGACCAGGTCGCCGCCACCGCCGGGGTCAGCAAACCGGTGCTCTACCGCTACTTCGCCGACAAGGCGCAGCTCTGGCTGGCGGTCAGCGAGGTGGTCGCGGCGCGCGTGGTGGCCGCCATCGCCCCCGCCGTGGAGCAGGTACGCGAGGAGCGGGCGCTGGTCGAGGCGACGATCGACGCGTACCTGAGCGTGGTCGAGTACGAGCCGTCGCTGTACCGGTTCCTCGTGCACGAGTCCGGGCATCCCGGCATCCAGCAGGTGGTCACAGGTACCAGCCGGCAGGTCGCGACCGGGCTGGCCCGGGTAATCGGCGACCGGCTGCGCGCGCTCGGACTCGACGCCGGCCCGGCCGAGCCGTGGGCGTACGGGCTGGTCGGATTCGTGCAGGCGGTCGGTGACTGGTGGACCACGCACGGGCAGCCGATCCACCGGGCCGCGCTCACCGAATACCTGACCACGCTGCTGTGGAGCGGCATCGAGGGGGTCCGCCGGGGCGCGGACCTGCCACCGGAGCTGACCCGCGCGCACGAACGGATCGACAGGTGACCTGGGAGGGTCCGGCCCGGATCGCCGGCACCACGGTCCGGCTGCACGGCGGCGGACGGTTCGAGCCGGTCGACGGCCGCTACCACTGGGCCGGGCGGGTCGAGCCGGAACCGCGCCTGGTCCGGCTGCTGCGCTCCGGCCGCCGCGACGTGGAGGTCCGGATCGGCGAACGGGTCGCCCGGGCCCGGCTGGCCGAGGTGGACCCGTGGGGCGGCGTCCGCATCACCGGCGTCGGCACGCCACCCTGGCCGCCGGACGACGAGTGATCCGCGCCGTACCGTGAAGGGATGACGTCTCCCGCCACCGTGCTGCTGGTCTTCGGCCGTGGGGTGGTGGCCGGCGACGACGGCTACCGGCTCACCGCGGAGAGCGTGGCGCGCACCGAGGCCGCGGTGGCCTACGTCCGCGCGCACGCCGAGGCGTTCCGCCGCGCGCCGGACGCCCGGGTGGTGTTCACCGGCGGCTGGCCGCACGGCCCGGCCGGTGCGCCCGGCCCGCCCGCCGGCTACCGGGAGGCGGAGCTGATGCGGGCGCTGGCGCGCGAGGCCGGACTCGACGCGTACGCCCGGTCGGTGGCCGAGACCCGCTCCCGCACCACGCTGCAGAACCTGGCGCACACCGTCCAGGACGGGCTGCTGGGCGCGGCGGAGTTCACCGCGCGGCACCCGCTCGGGCTGGTCTCCCACCCGTGGCACCTGCCCCGCGTCCGGCTGCTCGCCGCGCGCGTGCTCGGCCTGTCCGGTCCGGCGCTGGCCGACGTGCCGGTGACCGCGCCCGACCCGGTGCCGGTCCGGCGGGAGCGGGCCGCCCGGGCGTTCAGCCGGATCGGCCTCCTCGGCGTGCGTACCCCGGAGGCGTCGCTGCGCCGCGAGCGCGCGCTGGCCCGCGCGGCCGAGCGGATCGGACGCCTCACGCCCCGGCGGTGATTCACCGCCACGCGCCCGGGGTACGAGCGTCCTCGATCGACCCGGCGGGCCGTACCGGCGGGCGAGTCCACCCGGGAGGTTCCGTGATCGTGCTCGTGCCGGTGTACCGACCGGGTGACCGGCTGCCGCCGCTGGTCGGCGACCTGCGGGACGCCCTGCCCGGGGCGGACGTACTCGTCGTCGACGACGGCAGCGGCCCGGCCGCCGCCGAAGTGCTCGACGCGGCCCGCGCCCGGGGCGCGACCGTGCTGCGCCGCCGGGTCAACCGGGGCAAGGGCGTGGTGCTGCGCACCGGCTTCCGGTACGCCTCGACGCACCACCCGGGACGCGACGTGATCTGTGTGGACGCCGACGGCCAGCACGGTGTGCCCGACGTGTGCGCCGTGGCGGACCGGATGTGCGCCAGCGGAGCGCCGACGCTCGGCGTCCGCGCGTTCGACGGTGAGGTCCCGGCGCGCAGCCGGTTCGGCAACGCGGCGACCCGGGTGGCGTTCCGCCTGGCGACCGGCCGGGACGTACGCGACACCCAGACCGGCCTGCGCGCCTACCCGGCCGCGCTGCTCGGCTGGCTCACCACGATCCCGGGTGACCGCTTCGAGTACGAGATGACGGTGCTGCTGCGGCTGGTCCGCGCCGGCCTGCCGGTCGAGCAGGTGGAGATCGCCACCCGCTACCACGGCGAGAACTCGGGTTCGCACTTCTCCGCGCTCGCCGACTCGGTACGGATCTACCGGCCGCTGGCCGCCTCCGCGCTCGCCCGCCTGGCCGGGCGCGCCGAGGTGGACGACGTACCGGCCGCCGCCGTCACGACGCCGCCTCCCATCCCTGCGTCTCGGACTCCCTGAGCTGGTCGCGCGGCGACGACGGGCTCAGCCCTGCCGGGCCTTCTGCCGCCGGTCGGACTTGTTGAGGACGAACAGCTTGCCCCGGCGCCGGACCACTATCGAGTCGGCCTTGCGCTTGAGCGCGCGCAGGGAGCTTCGGACCTTCATATCCGCTCCTTCGGTTCCCGCCGGTGTCCGTCCGGCACGGGTACCCGCCGCCGGTGCGGTCATGCCCGGCCGCGCCCGCCCCGGTCGGGACGGGCGCGGCCGGGACGCCGCCACGACCCCGCTCAGGAGGTCGTGCAGGCGCTGCCGTTGAGCGTGAACGAGGCGGGCCTACCGGTGTTGCCGGTGTGGGTGGCCTGGAAGCCGATGTCCACCGAGCCGCCCGGCGGGATCGACGCGTTGTAGGAGACGTTGCGGGCGGTCACCGTGCCGCTGGACGGGCTGTACGTCGCGTTCCAGCCTCCGGTGATCGTCTGACCGGCCGGCAGCGTGAACGCGAGGTTCCAGCCGTTGATCGCCGTGGTGGACGTGTTGGTGATGGTCACCGCGGCGGTCAGGCCGTTGTTCCAGGCGTTCACCACGTACCCGACCCGGCAGGCCCCCGACGGCGGCGGCGTGGTCGGCGGCGCAGTGGTGGGCGGGGGCGTGGTGGGCGGCGGAGTCGTCGGCGGCGGGGGCGTGGTCGGCGGCGCGGTGGTCGGCGGCGGCGTGGAGGAGTCCAGGCCGAAGAAGCGAATCGCCTGGGCCGCGTCCACCGGCAGGTTGTGCGTGACGCCCTGCATGCTGATCGCCTCGACGGTCGCGGTGCCGCCGGTGCCGCCGTAGCGGGTACGGGTGTAGCCGGGCTGCGGACTGTCCGTGTACGCGGGCGTCTGGCTCAGCCCGTTCACGTTCGTCCACTGGTCGATCTCCTCACCGAAGTTCGGGTAGCGCAGTGTCTCGTCGTTCGTGCCGTGCCAGAGCTGCATCCGCGGACGCGGGCCGGTGTAGCCCGGGTACCCGTTGCGCACCAGGTCACCCCACTGCTGCGGGGTCTTCAGCACCTGGCCGTTGGCGCACTCGCTGTTCCACTCCGAGCCGTTCGTGGTGGCGAAGCAGCCGAACGGCACGCCGGCGAACGCGGCGCCGGCCCGGAACACGTCCGGGTAGTCGCCGAGCAGCACGTTCGTCATCATCGCGCCGGACGAGGTGCCGGTGGTGAAGATCCGCTGCGAGTCGACCGGGTAACGCTGCCGCACGTAGTCCACCATCGACTTGATGCCCACCGGGTCGCTGCCGCCGTCGCGGCGCAGCGCCTGCGGCGAGGACACGTCGAAGCACTTGCTGCTGCGGGTCACCGACGGGTAGACCACGATGTAGCCGTACCGGTCGGCGAGCGACGCGAACTGGGTGCCGGAGTACATGGCCGGGCCGCTGCCGGTGCAGTAGTGGTTCACCACGAGCAGCCCGGGACGGGCCGCGACCGTGTCCGGGACGTAGAGGTACATGCGCAGGTTGCTCGGGTTGGCGCCGAAGTTCGTCACCTCGGTCAGCGCGGCGGCCGAGGCCGGCCCGGGGACGGCGAGCGCCGCTCCGACGGCGAGCCCGGCGGCGGCGAGCGCCGCGCCGAGCAGCCGGAGTCTGCTCATTCTGGACAGCATGCTGTTCTCCTCGGTGGTGGGAACGCCGCACGCGGCGGCGTCCTCGCCGGCGAGGCGCCTGCGACGGGCGGCCCGGACCCTCGGAGACGAGATAGACAGTCGCGGATCGATGCGACTCGAATCGGAGTCTAGGCTCCGCCCGGCGGGCCGACAACCGCCGCGGCCACCCGGCGGGCGCGGTCCGCATGGGTGAGCACGTCCACGCTGTCCACGTACTGGTCCACCGCGCCCACCGGCGGCCGGTCGCGCAGCTCCGGGTCGGTGATCGCGGCGCGCAGCGTCTCGGCGAACCGGCCGGCGTGCACCACCAGGAACGGCCGGTTGTGGAACGGCCGCGCGGCCGGATCCACCGGCGGCGCCAGCGCCGCGTCGTTCGTCCAGCCGGCCACCGTCTCCAGCGCCCGGACCAGGCCGGGCTGCCGGGCCGCCCAGTCGCCCGGGCCGAGCGCGGCGGCGAGCCCGTCCACCACCGGCGCCGCTCGCGGCAGCGCCGCGAACACCGTGCCGAGCCACTTCGCGTACGGGGGCCAGCGGCGGTGCAGCAGCAGGCCGAGGCGCATCAGATCCCGGGCCAGCCCGCCGACCACGACCCGGCTGCCGAGTTCGTCGCCGACCTCGGCGCACCGGCCGGCCAGGTGCTCGGCCTGCGCGACCCGCTGCCATCCGGCGGCCAGCACGTGCCGCCACACGTCGTCCGGATACCAGGCGAGCCGGGCGCGGACGGCGGTGAGCGCGCCGTCGAGCCCGTCGTGGAACACCGCTCCCCCGGTCAGCTCGGCCAGCCGCTGCGTCGGCGTCGCCAGCCAGTCCGCCGTCGTCAGTCCGGTGCGCGGGTCGGCGCCGAGCCGCTCCCGCAGCCACCCGCCCAGCTCGTCCACCGGAACGCCGTGCCGGTCGCCCTCGGCGTGGACCGTGCCGAGCCGCGCCGCCGGGTCGCCCGCGTACCGGGTCGGCCAGCCGAGGAACCGCGCCGGCAACTCCGCGTCCAGCGCCGCCCGTACCGGCGCCACGTCGTGCGCGCTGCCCACGAAGACCTGGGTACGCGGGCCCCAGTCGTGGTCGGTGGAGCGGGGCGTGTCGAGGCCGAGCAGCTCGGAGCCGCCGTCGAGCAGACCGGCGGCGTACGGCAGGCCGGGCAGCCGCCGCGCCAGCAGCGGACCCACCACCTCGTCGTGGAACCGGCGGGCCAGGGTCAGGCCGGGTACGAAGCTCACCCCTCAGTCTGCTCATGCCACGCCCGTCGCGCGCCCCGGTTTCCGGTCCAGCGGTCGCCTCCCCCATCGCGTCACAGGGCTGTGGAAGGCTTGTCGCCGTGGCACACCGACAGCCGATCCTCCTGATCGACTCCCCCAGCCTCTACTTCCGCGCCTACTTCGGCATCCCCGAGTCGGCCGCGAAGACCGGCGACGGCCAGCCCGTCAACGCCGTGCGCGGCTTCCTCGACATGCTCGCCCAGCTCGTGCGCACCCGCCGGCCCGACCGGATGATCTGCGCGATGGACCACGACTGGCGGCCGGCGTGGCGGGTGGAGCTGCTGCCGTCGTACAAGGCGCACCGGGTCGCGCCCGAGGGCGGCGAGGTCGTGCCGGACACGCTGTCCCCGCAGGTGCCGATGATCCTCGAGGTGCTGGACGCGCTCGGCATCCCCGCCGTGGGCGCCACCGGCTACGAGGCCGACGACGTGCTCGGCACGCTCGCGGTGACCCAGCCGGGCCCGGTCGAGGTGGTCTCCGGCGACCGCGACCTGTTCCAGCTCGTCGACGACGCGCACCCGGTACGGCTGCTCTACGTCGGCCGGGGCGTGGCCAAGCTGGACGACTGCGACGACGCGGCGGTCCGCACCCGCTACGGCGTGCCCGCCGACCGGTACGCCGACTTCGCGGCGCTGCGCGGCGACCCCAGCGACGGGCTGCCCGGCGTCGCCGGCGTCGGCGAGAAGACGGCCGCGCGGCTGATCGACCGCTACGGCGGGCTCGACGGCATCCTGGCCGCGCTGGACGACCCGCGCTCCGGTTTCGCGCCGGGGCTGCGGGCCAAGCTCGACGCCGCCCGCGACTACCTGGCCGTGGCGCCGAAGGTGGTCCGGGTCGCCACCGACGTGCCGCTGCCCGAACTGGACCCGGCACTGCCGACGTCTCCCGCCGACCCGGACCGGCTGCTGGAGCTGGCGCAGCGCTGGAACCTGGCCGGCTCGTGCCGCCGCCTCGTCGACGCGCTGGCCGGCGACCGATCGTGATCAGTTGATCACGAGCGGCGGTCGGTGCTCCGGCGGGTCGGGAACTGGGTGCCGGGCTGCGCCAGCGTCGAGCGGGCACGCAGGCCGACCGGGTCCGGCGCGGGCTCGGCAGCGGCCGCGTACGGTGCCTCGTCGAGCCGCGAGCTGACGTACGCGGCCCCGGCCCGGTCGTCGTCCGACGGCGCGGCGAGCAGCGCGTAGACGAGCCCGACCACGCCGAAGACCACTGCCAGCACGATCGGCACCAGCAGGCCGCTCACCTCGGTGCCGGACGCCGGGCCACGGCTCTCGTGCAGGTGCACCGACAGCGCGCTCATGCCGGTGAAGTGCATGCCGTTCACCGCGATGCCCATGACCAGCGCCGAGGCGGCGATGGCGAGCCCGCGCCGGACGGTCATCGCCAGCCAGAGCGCGACGGTGGCGGCCACGATCGCGATGACCACCGACAGCGTCACCCGCAGCGGGTCGTAGCCGAACGAGCCGTCCAGGCGCATCGCGGCCATGCCGGTGTAGTGCATGGCGGCCACCCCGGCGCCGGTGAAGAACCCGCCGGCGAGCAGCCGCGGCGCGGCGAGCCGGCCGGTGCCCACGATCGCCAGCCCGATGCCGACCGCCGCCACCGCGATCGCCGTGCTGGCGGCCGTCAGCGGCACGTCGTAGCGGATCCGGGTGCCGCCGACGGCGAAGCCGAGCATCGCCATGAAGTGCATGGCCCAGATGGCGGTGCCGCCCAGCGCCCACGCGGCCAGCAGGCCCCACCAGGCACGCTGGCCGGCGCTGGTGGCGGTCCGGATCCGCCCGGCGCAGACCAGGCCGAGTGCCGAGCCGAGCACCGACAACGCGTAGCTGAGCGCGGGTGTGATCCACCCATACTCAAAGTGATTGATCTCGCCCACGACGCCCTTCCCTCACCATCGGCCGAGCGCGGTCCACGGCGCCCCGGGGCAATGATCGGGCAGGCCCTGACCAGGGCATGCATCGGCCCCCCGACAATTCGCCCGGTGGCAGCACCGTGACGCAGCGGTGCGTCGATTTCCGGCAATCGGTGACCGAAAGTGACCGTTAGGCGGAGGCGTGGTAGGCCAGCACGCCCCGGTTGACCGCCGCGATGGCCTGCCGGGCGGTGCCGCGCAGCTCGGCCGAGGCGCCACCCGAGTCGGCGACCTGCCCGAGCAGGTCGACCACCTGGCGCGCCCAGCGGACGAAGTCGCCCGCCGGCATCTCCCCGTCGATCTGGTGGCCGCTCGCAAGCACCTTCGCCAGCGCCTCGCCGCGCGCCCACCGGTAGATCGGCCAGGCGAAGCCGAGATCCGGTTCCCGGGTCACGGCCAGGCCGCGTGCCGCCTCGTCCGCCTCGATGTCGCCCCACAGCTTGAGCGTCTCGTCGACCGCGTCAGCCACCGCGCCGCGCGGCAGCGACGCCCGCTCGTCGACGTCCCGCCGGGCCTCGAAGACCACCACCGACACGGCGGCGGCCAGCTCGGCCGGGGACAGGCCGTCCCACACCCGGCGGCGCAGGCACTCGGCCACCAGCAGGTCCGCCTCGGTCCAGATCCGGGCCAGCATCCGCCCGGCGTCGGTGACCTCGCCGTCGGCGGCCAGGTAACCGCGCGCGGTCAGCAACGCGACGATCCGGTCGAAGGTACGGGCCAGCGAGCCGGTCCGCCCGGACACCCGCTCGCGTAGCTCCTCGGTGTCGCGTTCCAGCCGGCGCCGCCGCTCCGCCCAGCGGGCGTGCTCCTCCCGGTCCGGGCAGGCGTGGCACGGGTGCGCACGCAGCTCGACGCGCAGCTGGCTGAGCCGGTGGTCCTCCCCCGCCGCCTGCCGGGACCGGCCGCCCCGCCGGCCGCCGTGCCGGTCCAGGCCGGTGCCGCTTACCGCAGCGGCCAGATCCCGCCGGGCCGCCGGCGAGCGGTGGTTGAAGTGCTTCGGCACCCGGATCCGGGTGAGCACCTCGGCCGGGGTGGTGAAGTCACCGGGAGTGACCCGCCCGGCCCAGCGGTCCTGGGTGAGCACCAGCGGCCGGGGCTCGCCGAACCCGCCGGTGGCCGGGTCCAGCACCACCGCCAGGCCGGCCCGCCGCCCGGACGGCACCCGGATCACGTCACCGACCCGCAGCCGCTCCAGCGAGGCGACCGCCGCCGCCTTGCGCTGGGTCTGGCCCTGCCGGGCGATGGCGCGTTCCCGGTCGGCGATCGCCACCCGCAGCGCGAAGTACTCGTCGAAGTCGCCGTGGTGGCAGGCGGCCTCCGCGCCGTACGCCTCGATCGTCTCGGTGTTGCGCTGCACCTGCCGGGCCAGGCCGACCACCGACCGGTCGGCCTGGAACTGCGCGAACGAGGACTCCAGCAGCTCCCGGGCCGGCGCCGCGCCGACGCTGCCGACCAGGTTGACGGCCATGTTGTACGAGGGCCGGAAGCTGGAACGCAGCGGGTAGGTGCGGGTGGAGGCGAGCCCGGCCACGTGCCGGGGGTCGGTCTCCGGCGACCAGACCACCACCGCGTGGCCCTCCACGTCGATGCCCCGGCGGCCCGCCCGGCCGGTGAGCTGCGTGTACTCGCCGGGGGTGAGGTCGACGTGGGCCTCGCCGTTGAACTTCACCAGGCGTTCCAGCACCACGCAGCGGGCCGGCATGTTGATGCCCAGCGCGAGCGTCTCGGTGGCGAAGACGGCCTTGACCAGCCCGCGGACGAACAGCTCCTCGACGACCTCCTTGAACGCGGGGAGCATGCCGGCGTGGTGGGCGGCCAGGCCACGCTCCAGGCCGTCGAGCCACTCCCAGTAGCCGAGCACGGACAGGTCCTCGCCGGGGATGGCGGTGACCCTCGACTCCACCACCCGGCGGATCTCGGCGCGTTCGTCCGGGGAGGTCAGGCGCAGCCCGGCGGCGAGACACTGCTGCACGGCGGCGTCACAGCCGGCCCGGCTGAAGATGAACAGGATGGCCGGGAGCAGCCCCTCCCGGTCGAGCCGGTCGACGATGTCCGGACGCATCGGGCCACGCCAGCGGGGCCCGCGCCGCCCGCCGCCGGGGCCGGCGCTGCGGCCTTCGCCCAGCTCCAGCCGGCGCATCGTGTCCCGGGTGTAGCGCAGCAGCTCGGGGTGCACGTCGTGCTTGCGGGCCGCGTCGGCGTCGTGGAACAGGTCGAACATCCGCTTGCCGACGAGCATGTGCTGCCACAGCGGCACCGGGCGGTGCTCGGAGACCACCACCGCGGTCTCGCCACGCACGGTGACCAGCCAGTCCGCGAACTCCTCGGCGTTGGAGACGGTGGCCGACAGCGACACGAGCGTGACCGACTCGGGCAGGTGGATGATCACCTCTTCCCAGACCCCGCCGCGGAACCGGTCCGCCAGGTAGTGGACCTCATCCATCACCACGTACGCCAGGCCCTCCAGGGTGGCCGAGCCGGCGTAGAGCATGTTGCGCAGCACCTCGGTGGTCATCACCACCACCGGCGCGTCGCCGTTTATCGCGTTGTCCCCGGTGAGCAGGCCGACCTGCTCGGCACCGTAGCGGTCCACCAGGTCGTGGTACTTCTGGTTCGACAGCGCCTTGATCGGCGTGGTGTAGAAGCACTTGCGCCGGGTCGCGGGCGCGTCGCCGCCGGGCCGGCCGCGCAGCGCCAGGTGCACCGCGAACTCACCCACCACAGTCTTGCCGGCGCCGGTGGGCGCGCACACCAGCACGCCGCTGCCCCGCTCCAGCGCCTCGCACGCCTCGCGCTGGAAGTCGTCGAGATCGAACCCGAGATCCAGGGAGAATTCGTCCAGGGCCGGGAAGGCGGAGGCCTGCGCGGCCCGGCGGCGCGCCGCGGCGTACCGCTCGGCGGGGCTCGACATGGCACCAAGATTAATCGGTGCTGCCGAGGAGTACCGGTCAAGGCCATCCGGCAGGACGGTCGGAGCGGTCGGTAGGGTGCACGACGTGCCGGACCGTACCGAACTGCCCCACGTCTCGAGCGGCGCCGACGACGCCGTCCGCCCGGGCCCGTCCCGCCGGCCCGTGGAGGCGGTGCTCTTCGACTTCCACGGCACTCTCGCCCAGGTGGAGGAGCCGCTGGCCTGGGTGCTCGCCGCCGCGGCCGCCTGCGGCACCGAACTGGACCGCATCCGGGCCACCTCACTGGCCGACCGTCTGCTCACCGCCGGGCGCGCCGGCGGCCCGCTGCCGGCGCGGGTGCCGCCCCGGCTGGCCGAGCTGTGGGCCGACCGGGATCTCTACCCGCACGCGCACCGGGGCGCGTACACCGGGCTGGCCGAGACCGTGGACACCGGCATCGACGGGTTCGCCGACGCGCTCTACGAGCGGGTGCTGGTGCCCGAGGGCTGGGTGCCGTACCCGGACACCGCTCCCGTGCTGGGTGCGCTGCGCTCCGCCGGGGTGAAGGTGGCGGTGGTCAGCAACATCGGTTTCGACCTGCGGCCGCTGTTCGCCGCCTGGGACCTCGACGCGCTCGTCGACGCGTACGCGCTGTCCTACGAGGTGGGGCGCTGCAAGCCGGACCCGGGCATCTTCCTGCGGGCCTGCGGGATGCTCGGCGTCGACCCGGAGCGCACGTTAATGGTGGGTGACACCCCGGCCGACGCGGGCGCGGTGGCCGCCGGGTGCGGGGTGCTGGTGCTGCCCTGCGCCGACGCGGGCCGCCCGAACGGGCTCGGCGCGGTGCTCGACCTGGCCGGGGCCGCCTGAGCACACCCCCAGCGGCGCGAACCCGTCGCGGCGCACCGGATACCGTCAGGGGCATGACCGGTGTCCACCCCTTGCCGCCGCGTGCGCCGGGACGGCTCGGCGGGGTCGCGCTGGTCCTCGGCGGGGCGCTGTCGGTGCAGTTCGGCTCCGCGCTGGCCGCGCTGCTGTTCCCGCGTACCGGGGTGGCCGGGGCGGTGACGCTGCGGCTGACCATCGGCGCGCTGCTGATGCTCGTGGTCTGCCGACCCCGGGTACGCGGGTACGGACGTCGCGACTGGGCGGCGGTGCTGGCGTTCGGGCTGGCCCTGGCCGGCATGAACTCGATCTTCTACCAGGCGATCGAGCGGATCCCGCTCGGCCCGGCCGTCACCCTGGAGGTGCTCGGCCCGCTGGCGCTGTCGGTGATCGCCGCGCGCCGGGTGGCCGCCTGGTGCTGGGCCGCGCTGGCGCTGGCCGGTGTGGTCCTGCTCGGCCAGGGCGGGTTCGACCGGCTCGACCCGGCCGGCGCCGCGCTGGCGCTGACGGCGGGCGCCATGTGGGCGGCGTACATCGTCTGCTCGGCGCGGATCGGCGCGCGGTTCCCCGGTGCGGACGGGCTGGCCCTCGCGCTGACCGTCGCGGCGCTGCTGACGCTGCCGTCCGGGCTGGCCGACGGGGGTGGCCGCCTCGCCGACCCGGTGGTGCTGGGGCTCGGTACCGGGCTGGCGCTGCTCGCCTCGGTGCTGCCGTACAGCCTGGAGCTGGCCGCGTTGCGGCGGCTGCCGACCGCTACGTTCGCGGTGATGATGAGTCTCGGTCCGGCGATCGCCGCCGTGGCCGGCTGGCTGGTCCTCGGCCAGGCGCTGCGCCCGGTCGAGGTGCTCGCCATCGCGCTCGTGGTCGCCGCGAGCGCCGGCGCGGTCCGCGCCGCCGCGCCGCCGCCCTCGCCCGCACCGCCGGCCGTTCCCGGCGTGCCGTCTGAGGCTGACCCGGCGGGGGTCAGCGCAGCAGCCGCAGCGCCGCCGGCGCGGCGGTGACTGTCACCGGCAGGTCGAGGGACCGTTCCCCGTCGGCGTACGTGGTGATGCCCTCGGCGGCCAGCTCGACCGTCCGCGCCCGGTAGACGCGCGCCAGCGGGTGCGTGACGTGGGTGCCCTGGTAGATCTGCGGCTTGACCCGCATCAGCGTGCGCCTGTCGAACCGGCCGCCCACCACCACGTCCAGCAGGCCGTCGTGCGGGTCGGCGTCCGGGCAGATCCGCATGCCGCCGCCGTAGCTGGCCGTGTTCCCCACCGCGACGAGCACCGCGTCGACCTCCTGCGCCACCCCGTCGAGGACCAGCCGATAGCGGCGCGGCCGCAGCCGGGCCAGCTCCACCACGATCGCCAGGTCGTACCGGCGCGGGCCGCGCGGCCAGCGCATCCGGTTCGCGCGTTCGTTGACGATCGCGTCGAAGCCGGCCGCGAGGACCGCGCCGAACCAGCGGTCGGCCTCGCCGGGCCGGGACAGCCGCGCCAGGTCCACCGGCCGGGAGCGGCCGGTGGAGAGCGCCGCCGTGATCACCTCGACCGCTGCCGTCGGGTCGGCCGGGAAGCCGGTCTCCACCGCGAAGTCGTTGCCGGTGCCTGCCGGGACCGGCCCGAACGGCACATCGGTGCCGGCGACCGCCTGCATCGCCCGGTGCACGGTGCCGTCGCCGCCCACCGCGACGAGCGCCCCGGCGCCGCCGGCGACCGCGGCGTGGCACGCCGCCTCCGCCTCCTCGGGGGTACGCGCACGTAGCAGCTCGACCGGGCGGCCCGCTCCGGCGAGGCGCTCCAGGACCCCGGGCAGCAGACCGCGGTGCCGGCCCCGGCCCGCTGTCGGGTTGGCGAGCACGGCGACGGGGCCGGGCGGGACATGATCGTGCGCGGTCACGGCGAGCACCGTACGGCACGGCTCAGGCCGCCCACCAGAGCCAGGTCACACGGCGGGTGGGCGGCACACGCCGACGGCGCCCGGCAGGGGGTGCCGGGCGCCGTGGCGGGGGTGGTTCAGGGGAGGTCGATCGGGCGCAGCACCCGGTCCACCGCGTGGGCGATCTGCTTGTTGCCCTTGTTGATGTCGTACCGCACCACCTTGGCGTTGCGGTCGCTGGTGTCGGCGTCGACCAGGCGCACCTCGCGGCCGTACCAGCAGCGCTTCACGTCCACCTCGACGGTGGCGCCGAGCGCGGTGGTCAGGTCCGCGCCGTCGGCCTTCAGCGCCGCCTTCCGGTCGATCGTCGCGCCGGGCACGACGTGGTAGAGCAGGACGTCCTCCACGGTGTCCACGCCCAGGCCGGCGACCGCGTCGAACGCGGCCTTCTCGCCGGGCAGCTTCTTCGCGGCGGTGATGTCCCGGACCAGCTCGCGGAACGCGTAGTCGTTCGGCACGAACGCGGTCAGCGCGACGGTGCCGTCGGTGAGCACCTTCACCGGCGAGTCCGGCTTGGCCTGCAGCACCGTGAGGACCGCCTTGGTGAGGACGTCGAAGTCCCGCGAGTTGTGGTCGAAGCCGCTCTTGTCGGCGGTGAGCACGGCGGCCAGCGACCGCGTACCCGGCTGCTTGGCGCCGGCCTGGGCGGGCACGGCGACGGCGGTGGTGGCCACCGCCGCCGCGGTGGCGCCCACAGCCAGCCGGGCGGCGAGACGAGCGATGTTCATCGGGGAGCCTTTCGTCGAAGCGACCAGGTCCGTGACTGTCGTCACGACCAATGCTTCGCCCGCACCGTCCCCGGTGGATGCAGCCGGATCGACGCGTTTCCCGGCCGCCTCAGCGCACCACCAGCCGCTTGCTCACCGACGGCACACCGTCGCCCTTGACCTTCAGCGACCAGTCCCCCGCCGCACCGAGCGTCACCACCGTCTCGGCGGTGCCGTTGGCCTCGGCCTTCATCTCGGCGACCCGCTTGCCGTCGGGGTTGAGCACGTACAGCGTCCGCGCCCCGGCGGTCTTGTTCGTCACCTTGAACGCGAGCTTCTCGCCCGGCTCCGCGATCAGGGCGTCCACACCGGTCATCGCGTCGTCGGTCAGCTCGATCGTCACCGACCGGTCGTAGGCCACCTCGGCCGCGGCGCTGGCCAGGTTGCCGTCGTCCGACACGGTGATCTTCGTACGCACGCCGTCGCCCTGCCGGCCGGGCTTGCAGGCCACCTCGTACGTGCCGGTCTGCAGCGACGCGCGCAGGTCACCGGTGCGGCCCGCCGGCACGTCCGCGACCTCGGCGATCACCTTGGTGAAGGCGTCGCCCTCCCGGCCGTAGACGTAGACCCCGGTGGCCTGCTGACCCCGGTTGGTCACGGTGAAGGTGACGGTGCCCGGGGTGAACAGCGTGGTGGTGACCTCGCAACTGGTGTCGGTGGCGGTCACCGGCACCTGCTGGCCCTTCGGCGCGGGCTCGTCGTCACCGCAGGCGGTGAGCGCGGTGGCCGCGCAGAGGACGGTCAGGACGGCGGCGGTACGGCTCTTCATCGGGTTCTCCGGAGCGCAGGTCAGACGGGCTGACCGGAACGGGGCGCCGACGCACCCCGGCACACCGCCCGGGGGGCTCGGCGGAGTCAGCAGAGTCTAAGCGGGTACGGCGTCCCGGCAAGGCCCGAGGGCGATCCGATGTGCCCGCGCACCGGGCGATCGGCGCGACCGGCATGATGGCGGCATGCGGCTGGTCTCCCTGCTCCCCTCCGCCACCGAGATCGTGTACGCGCTCGGCCTCGGTGACGACCTGGTCGGCGTCACCTTCGAGTGCGAGGTGCCCCCGGCGTACCGGTCGGGCACCACAGTGGTCGTCGGCGGTCGGGACACCCGGGGCATGAGTCCCGGCGACATCGACGCATACGTCCGGGCGCAGGTGGCGGCCGGTGCCGACCTCTACACGCTGCACTCCGGGGCGCTGGCCGGGCTGGACCCGGACCTGATCCTCACCCAGGACCTGTGCCGCGTCTGCGCGCTGCCCTCGGACCGGGTCGCCGACGCCGTGGACCACCTGGGGTGCCGGGCCGAGGTGCTGTCGCTGGACCCGTACACCCTGGACGACGTGCTGGAGTCGATCCGGGCGGTGGGCGCGGCGGCCCGGGTGCCGGACCGCGCGGAGGCCCTCGTCGACGGCCTGCGGTCCCGGCTCGCGGCGGTCCGCGCGGCGGTGGCGGGCCGGCCCCGGCCACGGGTCGCGGTGGTCGAGTGGGTGGACCCGCCGTTCGGCGCCGGACACTGGATCCCCGACCTGGTAGACGTCGCCGGCGGCGAACCGGTCGCCACCCGTCGCGGCGCCCGGTCCACGCCGACCACCTGGGCGGCGCTGCGGGCCGCCCGTCCCGAGGTGGTGCTGGTGGCACCGTGCGGGTTCCGCCTCGACGGTGCGGCCGAGCAGGCCGCCGCGGTGGCCGGGCACTTCCCGGACGCGCAGGTGTGGGCGCTGGACGCGGACGGGCTGATCGTGCGCGCCGGCCCGCGCCTGGTCGACGGCGCCGAGACGATAGCCGCCATCCTGCACCCCGACTCCGTCCCCCCACCTCACCCCACAGCAGCCCGCCGCCTCCCCTGACCCCCGCCC
>NZ_JANCLW010000001.1:3363464-3406521 GCF_033433935.1 Micromonospora sp. BRA006-A | reverse complement strand
GCCCCGCCCCGCCCCGGCGATCTTGCAGTCTCGGCCCGTGCGAAGGGTTCATATCGGGCACTGGAGGGGCACAAAGTCCAAGATCGACGTGGGATGGGGTGGGGTGGGGTGGAGGGCCGGAGGGCTCGGCAGGGCTGCCGTGGAACACGGACGCCGTCCCCCGTGAGGTGGGGACGGCGTCCGGCGGTGAGCGGGGTCGGTCAGGTCATGTCGTCGTAGCGGCGCTCGATCGGCTTCGGGGCGACGATCGGCTCGGGTGCGCCGATCGGCTCGGACGCCTCGATCCGGCCACCGGTGGGCACCGGCTCGTCCGACAGATCCAGCGGTGACACCTCGTCGTCGGCGATGCCGGCGTAGGCCTCACGCCCGCGACCGCGCCGCCTGTCGTTGAGGAACGCCACCCCCACGGCGGCGAAGTAGAGCGCGCAGAGGCAGATCGCCAGCGCGGTCATGCCGAACGGGTCGGGTGTCGGCGTGACCACCGCGGCGAACGCGAAGAACACGAACACCGCCACCCGCCACCAGCTGAGCAGCCGCTTGGCGCTGGCCAGGCCGACGAAGTTGAGCATCAGCACGATCAGCGGGAACTCGAACGCCACACCGAACAGCAGGATCAGGTTCGTGACGAACGAGATGTAGCGGGTCACCTCGAGGTTGGTCGCGATGTCGTCGCCGGAGACGTTGAGCAGGAACTCCAGTCCCTTGGTGGTGACGAAGAACGCCAGCACCGCGCCGGCCGCGAACAGCGGGGCCGCCAGAGCGGTGAAGACGTACGCGTAACGCCGCTCGTGCCGGTGCAGGCCGGGAGCGATGAACGCCCAGAGCTGGTAGAGCCAGACCGGCGCGGCGATGATCAGACCGACCCAGAGACCGATCTTGAGGTTCAGCAGGAAGACGTCGGCGACGCCGAGCTGCACGAACAGGCACTTGCCGGTTTCCGGATCGATCGACTGCGGCAGGTCGCAGTAGGGCTTCGACAGCAACACCCGGACCGGCGTGGCCAGCCAGATGCCGAAGCCGAAGCCGACCAGGATCGCCAGCGATGCGCGGAACAGCCGGTTACGCAGCTCACGGATGTGCTCGATGAGCGTCATCGAGCCGTCGGCGGCTCGCGCGAAGTTGCTCGGGCCGCGCTTCTTCAACCCGAAGGCCACGGTGATTGAGGCCCTCTCGGATCAGTTCTCGCGGACGCGCTGCACCGGGTCGGCCGGCGGGGCCACGGGCTGCTGCGGCTGCGGCGCGTACGGCTGCTGCTGGGCGTACTGCTGCTGGCCTTGCACGTACGGCTGCCCCTGCACGGGCTGCTGCGGCTGGAGCGGCTGGTAGCCGGCCTGCGCGTCGGCCTTCTCGGCGAGATCGCGGTCGTCGTCGTGCAGGCTCTTGGTCTCGGCCTTGATGATCCGCAGCGAACGGCCCAGCGAGCGGGCCGCGTCGGGGAGCCGCTTCGCGCCGAACAGCAGGATCAGCACGACCACGAGTACGGCGATGTGCCACGGCTTGAGGGCACCCATGGGAAGCTCCAGTCGCTCTGTGTCGGTGAGGGGTGGTTCGTCGCCCATCGTACGTGTGTCGCAGCGGCTTGCCACCCCCGCGGGCCTGCTCGTGCGGGCCCGATCGGTGAAGTTTCGACCAACCCGAAGTGTCCCGTCAACCGTCCAGGTCCGCGCATTCCTGCGCGTAACCGGCCGGGAACGCGCAGACGACGCTCACCGGGCCGACAGCCGTCGATCAGTCGCCGCGCTTGGCCTTGATCAACATGATCCGCTCCTGCGCGAGCGCCGCCCGCTCCTGGAGCGACTCGGCCCGCGCCTGCAACTGCTCGGCGGCCGACCGCAGCGACTCCGCCTCGCCCGCCCGGCGCTGCAACGCCAGCGCGGAGCGGCGCAGCCCCGGCAGGCGGCTCACCACCGGACGGATCGCCAGGGCCAGTACGACCAGCGCGAACACCACGACCCCGAGCACGATCCACGTCACCACGGCGGTCAGCCTATCGGGTGACGCCGGCGGCCGCCGGGTCGGCGCTGCCGGCCGGGGTGGCGTACGCGTCGAGCGCGGCCACGGCCTGGGCGCGTACCTGCTCGGCCAGCTCGGCCGGGGCCACCACGGTCACCTCCGGGCCGAGCCCGAGCACGAACCGCCGGGCCCACCCGAGGTCGGTGACGCGCAACGACACCACCCACTGCTCACCGTCGGCCTCGACCCGCTCGCACGGATAGTATTCGGTGATCCACCGCTCGCCCCGGCCGATCCCCAGCGTGATCAGCGGCAGGTCGGCCGACGGGCGGAACACCCCGTCGCTGAGATCGTGCGGGCGGGCCTGCGGCGGCACGACCGCCTGCTCCGGCAGCTCGGTCACCGCGTCGATCCGGTCCGCCCGGAACAGCCGCACCGCCTCGGCGCGGCGGCACCACGCCTCCACGTACGCCCGGCCGCCGACCATCAGCATCCGCAGCGGGTCGATGGTGCGTTCGGTGGTCTCGTCCCGCGCCGCCGTGTAGTAGGTGATCCGCAGTGCCCGGCCGCGCTCGACGGCGGCGCGCAGCTCGCGTACCCGGGCGCTGTCGCCGGGAAGACGGACCTCGACCGGCGCGCCGGCCAGGTCACCGGCGGCGTTCTCGATCTTGGCGAGTGCCCGCTCGACCGCCTCCCGGTTGGCCACGCCCGGCGTCTCGGCGATCATCCGCAGCGCCACCACCAGGGCCAGGGCCTCGTCCGGGGTGAGCCGCAGCGGCCGGTCGATGCCGGCGTCGTAGGTGATGGTCACCCGGTCGCCGTCGAACGCCATGTCGATCAGGTCGCCGGGGCCGTAGCCGGGCAGCCCGCACACCCAGAGCAGTTCCAGGTCCTCCCGGAGCTGCTTCTCGGTCACCCCGAGGTCGTGCGCCGCCTCGGCGATCTCGATGCCGGGGCGGGCCAGCAGGTAGGGCACCAGGTTGAGCAGCCGGGCCAGCCGGTCGGCGGACGCACGGCCCGCGCGGGCCGCCGGGCGGGTCACCGGGCACCCCCGGCCACTACGAGCTCGTCGTGGCGGGCGGCGACCTCCTTGAGGCGCTGGATGACCGCCTCCCGTACCTCGGGTGGCTCCAGCACGCGCACGTCCGGGCCGTACCCGACGATCTGGCCGGCCAGGTAGTCGGCGTCGGCGTACGGCAGCACCAGCCGGTCGCCGTCCGGGCCGGCCTGGCACTCCACCGCCCAGCGGCGCAGCCCGGCGGCGCGGCCCGGCGTGGCCAGCACGGTGGCCCGGCCGGTGCGCTCCACCGGCCCGGACCAGCGGGCCACGTGGCTGATCAGGTCGACCCCGGCGGGCGGCTCGTAGGCGCCCGGCTCACCTGTCGCCCGGACCGTGCCGACCACCCGGGACAGCCGGAAGCAGCGGGTCGCCGCGCGGTCCAGGTCGTGGCCGACGACGTACCACCGGCCGCGCCAGCACACCACGCCCCACGGCTGCACCCGGCGGCGGGTGGGCGCGTCGCGGTCCGGCACCCGGTAGTCGAAGCGGACCTCGCGGCGGTCCCGCGCGGCGGCGGTGAGCGGCGCGAACGCCGGGTCGACTGTCACCATCGGCTCCAGGCCCAGCGTGGCCTGCGGGTCGACGTCGATGCCGGCGGCGCGCAGCTTCGCCAGCCCGGACGACGCGGCGGCGGCCAGCCCGGCGTGCTGCCACAGCCGGGCGGCGATGCCCACCGCGGCGGCCTCGTCCGGTTCGAGCGGGATGTCGGGCAGCGCGTACGCGCGCGGCGCGATCCGGTAACCCGGCTCGGCGTCGAAGACGCTCGCCGTGCCGGTCTCCAGCGGCACCCCCAGCTCACGCAGCTCGGCCTTGTCGCGCTCGAACTTGCGCTGGAACGCCTCGTGGTCCTTGGCGTCGTCCGGGTCGTGCTCGTAGCCGGGCACGGTCGCGGCGATCTGCGCGGCGGTCAGGAAGCGTCGCGTCGACAGCAGGCAGATCACCAGGTTGACCAGGCGTTCGGTACGGGTCCGGGACACGGCCCAAACGCTAGCAGCCCGCACGTCGGGCGCGGGCACCCGCGCGGCGCGGCGCGGGTGTCTTCCCGTCCGGCGGCGGACATCGACCGGTCATAGGGTGATCGCATGGCGGAACCGGAGGTCAAGACCGAGAGCGTCGGCACGGTCGTGGTGGCCGGCGCGGCGAACCTCGCCATCGCGGTCGCAAAGCTGGTCGCGGGCCTGATCTCGGGCTCCGCGGCGATGCTCTCCGAGGCCGCCCACTCGCTCGCCGACACCACCACCGAGGTGCTGCTCTACCTGGCGCTGCGCCGCGGCGCGCGGCCCGCCGACACCCGGCACCCCTTCGGGTACGGCAAGGAGAGCTACGTCTGGGCGTTCCTCGCCGCGCTGTTCACCTTCGTCGCCGGGGCGGGCTTCGCCATCACGCACGGCGTCACCACCATCCTGGTGCACGAGCACAGCGGCGAATACCTCGTCGCGTACGTGGTGCTGGCGGTCTCCTTCGCGATCGAGTCGGTGTCGCTGGCCCGGGCGGTCCGGCAGGTGCGCGGCGAGTCGCGCCGCTGGGGCACCACCCCGCGCCGCTACCTGCGCCTGACCGCCGACACCACCGTCAAGGCCGTCTTCCTGGAGGACAGCGCCGCGCTGATCGGCCTGCTGATCGCCGCCGGCGGGCTCACCCTGTCGCACCTGACCGGCGACGAGCTGTACGACGGCATCGCCTCGATCCTCATCGGCGTGCTGCTGCTGGTGGTCGCCGCCGTCCTGGCCCGCAGCAACATCTCGCTGCTGGTCGGCCGCTCCGTCTCCGACCGGCTGCACCGGCGCATCGAACGGGAACTGGCCGACGTGCCGACGGTGGACCGGGTCGACACGCTGATGACCATGTTCCTCGGCCCGGACGACATCCTCGTCGCCGCCAAGGTCGACTTCCGCGACGACGCCACCGGCGCCGACATCGAGACCGCCGCCGACGAGGCCGAACGCCGGCTCACCGGGCACTTCCCGGAGATCGCGTACGTCTTCCTCGACCCCACCCGGTCCCGCTCCGCCGGCCGGCCCGCCCGCACCACCCAGGACGAGGCGGGCCGCCCGGTCGACGACCCGGACGCCTGACCCGCCCGGCGCCCGTCCCGGTGGCGGCCGATAACGTGCACCGCATGGTGCGATGGCGGTCCGGCACGGTCACGATGGTACGGCGACGGTGGACCGGCGCCGTCGAACTCGACGTCGACCTGCCCGACGGCACCAGGATGCGCGCCCTGGCCTACCCGGCCCTGGTCGGCGAGCCGGAGCCCGGCGACCGGGTGCTGCTCAACGCCGGCGCGCTGCTGATGGGCCTGGGCACCGGCGGCTACGCGCTGGTCGTGGCGCTGCCCGACCGGCTGCCCCCGGACCCGCCGCAGGCCGGCGACAGCCGCGACGCCGGGCACCTGGTCAAGGCCCGTTACACGCCGCTGCAACCGATCCTGCTCGGCGTGGACGAGGAGGCCTCACCGCACCACGACCGGCTCGCCGCCGCCGACACCGTCGACGGCATGCCGGTGGTCACCGCCGACCTGCACTCCGCGCTGCCGGCGATCCTGGCAGGGGTACGCGCCGACGCGCCCGACGCCCGGGTCGCATACGTGCTGACCGACGGCGGGGCGCTGCCGGCCTGGTTCTCCCGCACCCTGGCCGGGCTGGCCGGGCACCTCGTGGGCACGGTGAGCGTGGGCCAGGCGTTCGGCGGCGACCTGGAGGCGAGCACACTGCACAGCGGTCTGCTCGCCGCCCGGCACGTGCTCGATGCGGACCTGACGATCGTCGCCCAGGGGCCCGGCAACCTCGGCACCGGCACCCGGTGGGGCTTCTCCGGCGTCGCCGTCGGCGAGGCGGTGAACGCGATCGCCGCGCTGGGCGGGCGCCCGGTCGGCTCGCTGCGCATCTCCGACGCCGACGCCCGGCCCCGGCACCGTGGCGTCTCCCACCACAGCCTGACCGCGTACGGCCGGGTCGCGCTGGCCCCCGCGGAACTGGTCGTGCCGGACGGCCTCGACTCCGGCCTGGCCGCTGAGGTCGCCGCGGCGCTGACGCCGCTGGCCGACCGGCACCGGATCGTCACCGTGCCCACCGACGGCCTGGACGCGGCGCTGCGGGCAAGTCCGGTCGGCCTGTCCACGATGGGCCGGGGCCTGGACGCCGACCACGCCTACTTCCTGGCCGCGGCCGCCGCCGGCCGGTACGCGGCAGGCCTGCTGACCTGACCGGCGCGGCGCTCAGCCGAGGAAGAGGATCAGCCCGAGCCAGGCGCCCACGATCAGCGCCAGCGCCACCGCCAGCACCCACGTCGGCACCGTGTAGTCGCCGCGCCTGTTGCGTTCGATCTCGGCGCGGATCTTCTCCCGCCGGCGGTCGATCCAGTTGAGCTTCTCGGTGCCGTCACGGTCCGAGGACGTCTCGCGGCCGGGCCCACCGGCGGATTCGGAAGTGTTCATCGCGACGCCAGCGTACCCGTGGACGGGTGGCCGGTGCCGGGCACCGGCCACCCGCACGATCACATGCTGGCGATCAGCCGTTCCACCCGCTCGTCGTAGGCCCGGAACGGATCCTTGCACAGCACCGTGCGCTGCGCCTGGTCGTTCAGCTTCAGGTGCACCCAGTCCACCGTGAAGTCGCGCCGCTTCTCCTGGGCGTGACGGATGAACTCGCCGCGCAGCCGCGCCCGGGTCGTCTGCGGCGGCGTCTCCTTCGCCTCGAAGATCTCCGGATCGGTCGCCACCCGGTCCACCTCGCGGCGGCGCTCCAGCAGCCCGTACAGGCCACGCCCGCGCCGCAGGTCGTGGTAGGCCAGGTCCATCTGCGCCACCCGCGGGTGCGACAGCGGCAGATCGTGCTTGCGCTGGTAACGCTCGATCAGCTTCAGCTTCGTGACCCAGTCGATCTCCCGGGCCACCGGGTCCAGGTCGCCGGTCTCGACCGCGCGCAGCACCCGGCCCCACAGGTCGACAACCCGCTTCGCGGTCTGGTCGCCACCCCGGCGCTCCACGAACTCCGTGGCCTTGGCCAGGTATTCCTGCTGGATCTCCAGCGCCGAGACCTCCTTGCCGGAGGCCAGCCGCACCTTGCGCCGGCCGGTGATGTCGTGCGACACCTCGCGGATGGCCCGGATCGGGTTCTCCAGCGTCAGGTCACGCATCACCACGCCGGCCTCGATCATCCGCAGCACGATGTCGGCCGTGCCGACCTTCAGCAGTGTGGTGACCTCGTTCATGTTCGAGTCACCGACGATCACGTGCAGCCGGCGGTAGCGCTCCGCGTCCGCGTGTGGCTCGTCCCGGGTGTTGATGATCGGCCGGCTGCGGGTGGTCGCCGACGAGACGCCCTCCCAGATGTGCTCGGCCCGCTGGGACAGGCAGTAGACCGCGCCGCGCGGCGTCTGCAGCACCTTGCCCGCACCGCAGATCAACTGCCGGGTGACCAGGAACGGGATGAGCACGTCGGCCAGCCGGCCGAACTCGCCGTGCCGGGACACCAGGTAGTTCTCGTGGCAGCCGTACGAGTTGCCGGCCGAGTCGGTGTTGTTCTTGAACAGGTAGATCTCGCCCGCGATGCCCTCGTCGTGCAGCCGCTTCTCCGCGTCGACGAGCAGCCCTTCCAGGATCCGTTCACCGGCCCGGTCGTGTGCCACCAGGTCGGTCACCGAGTCGCACTCCGGAGTCGCGTACTCCGGGTGCGAACCGACGTCGAGATAGAGGCGGGCGCCGTTGCGGAGGAACACGTTGCTCGACCGGCCCCACGACACCACCCGCCGGAACAGGTACCGCGCGACCTCGTCGGGGGACAGTCGGCGTTGCCCGCGATAGGTGCAGGTGACGCCGTACTCGGTTTCGAGGCCGAAGATTCGCCGCTCCATGATGAGACATTAGCCGCCCGGAGCCTCCGATGGGCAGCGCCGACGCTCGCCGCTTGCGATCTCCCCCACCGGATCGGGGAGGTGGCGGGCTCCGTACACGAAAGACCCCGCCACCTCGGCGAGGTGGCGGGGTCCGCGAGCGCGGATCTCACTCGGCGGGCTTGTCCTCCGCGTTGCCCTCCAGATCGGCCGAACCCGCCGACGTGGTCGGCTTCTTCGCCTCCTCCGTCGGCACCGTCGGCGTCTTCGCCCGGCCCGGCGCCGGCGCGGTGTCGGCCTCGGCGTCGCCCTCCAGCAGCGCGGTCAGCGCGGCGCCGGTCACCCGCCGGAACGTACGCCCCACCCGGCGCCGGTCCAGGACCGCCACCTCCAGCTGGTTCGCGGCGATCGTACGGGCCGCACCACCCTCGCCGCCGACGCTGCTCAGCGCCTTCATGGCGGCGCGGACCGCCTCCGACAGCGACATCTCCGGCCGGTGCTCGTTCTTCAGCACCCCGCTGATCGCCTCGGCCTGGCCACCCATCGCCATCCGGCCCGGCTCGTCGTTCACCGAGCCGTCGTAGGTCACCCGGTAGAGGGAGTCGTCCTCGGCGGTCGCGCCCACCTCGGCCACGCAGATCTCCACCTCGAACGGCTTCGACTGCTCCGTGAAGATCGCGCCCAGCGTCTGCGCGTACGCGTTCGCCAGCGCCAGGCCGGTCACGTCCCGGCGGTCGTAGCTGAGCCCGTTGAGGTCGGCCATCCGCACGCCCGCGCGACGCAGGTTCTCGAACTCGTTGTACCGGCCGACAGCGGCGAAGCCGATCCGGTCGTAGATCTCGCTGACCTTGTGCAGCGTGCTGGACAGGTTCTCGGCGACGAAGAGCACCCCGCCCGCGTAGCTCAGGACCACCGCGCTGCGGCCCCGGGCGATGCCCTTGCGGGCCAGCTCGGAGCGGTCGCGCATGATCTGCTCGGGCGAGGCGTAGAACTGCATGGCCACGGCGGCGGTTCTCCTTCTGCGGGACTGCTGACTCGGTGGACGGTGCGGGGCGGCATCAGCCGCCGGGGTTCTCCATCCGGCCGGACACCACGCTCTCCGCGATCGCCGCCGTCTCGGCGTCGGTGAGCCGGTGGGTGCCCTCGGCGGTAGCGGTCATCACGACCGGGTAGATCCGCCGGGTCAGGTCGGGGCCGCCGGTGGCGGTGTCGTCGTCCGCCGCGTCGTAGAGCGCCTCGACCGCCAGCCGCGTCGCGTCCTCGACCGACAGGCCGGCCCGGAACCGCTTCTTCAGCGCGGACTTGGCGAACAGCGAACCGGAGCCGATGGCGTCGTAACCGGTCTCCTCGTACGGGCCGCCGGTCACGTCGAAGCTGAAGATCCGCCCGGCCCGCGCCGGGTCGCTCGCGGCCAGGTCGAAGCCGGCGAACAACGGGATCACGGCCAGGCCCTGCATGGCCGCGCCCAGGTTGCCGCGGATCATCGAGGCCAGCCGGTTGGCCTTGCCGTCGAGCGAGAGCATCGCGCCCTCGATCTTCTCGTAGTGCTCCAGCTCCACCTGGAACAGTCGCATCAGCTCGATGCCGATGCCGGCGGTGCCCGCGATGCCGACGAGCGAGTACGCGTCGGCCGGGTGCACCTTCTCGATGTCGCGCTGGGCGATCAGGTTGCCCATCGTGGCGCGCCGGTCGCCGGCCATGACCACACCGCCGGCGGCCGAGATGGCCACGATGGTGGTGGCGTGCGGCGCCATGTCGGCGGCCATGCCGGGCGGCAGCGGCCGACGGCCGGGCAGCATCTCGGGGGCCACCTTGCTCAGGAACGCTGTGAAGGAGGACGTCCCCGCGTTGGTGAACACATCTGGAAGACGCCCGGATGGATCAAAACCCGCTGCCACGTGGTTCCTCTCAGGTACGTGATCGCCCTGGCCAGGACGTCGGGGTTGTCCTTGAACTGACCAAGACCACCGTTGCAGTTGAAGCAGAGTATCCCGCGCACCCATCCGGTGCGATGATCGTGGTCCAGATGTTCCGGATCGGGGCGCCGGCAGACCGCGCAGACGCCGCCCTGCTCGGCCAGGAGCTCCTGGAACTCCTTCTCCCCGACCCCGTAACGGCGACGCAGGTGGTACTCGCGGCTACCGCCGTACAGCCGCTGCTTGGTTTCACGAGTTCGAAGGTTGTGGCACGGCTTGCAATAGGTTGCGTAGCCCGTGCTGTCGGAGCGGTTACGAGGGAAGTCGCCCACGGGCTTCACACTTCCGCAGTCTGCACAGAAGCGATGGCCCTCCGGAACGTCTCTGGGCGTTTTCACCTCGCGGTCGTACCGCTGCTTCACCCGCTTCGCGTAGCTGGCCTTGGACCGAGCATTGAAGCAGGGCTTGCAGTAGCTGCCGCGGCCACTGGGGCGCTTGCTGCTCGCACAGAACTCATCGAGCGGCTTCCAGTCCCCGCAGTCGCGGCAACGACGTCGACCGTCGTGATCATCAAGGGGAAGCGGCATGTCCGTTTCGACCCGATTTGATCACTGGCCTCCCTTTTGTACGTAACCTCTCACGAACTCTTCGGCGTTCTCCTCCAGGACGGAGTCGATCTCGTCGAGCAGGTCGTCCACGTCCTCGGTGATCTCGGCGTGCCGCTCGGCCACCTCGGGGTTGGCTTCAGCGGTGACCTCCTCGACCTCCTCGCGGGACTTGCCGGACTGGGTCTGCCCACCCTCTTGCGTCGCCATGGTGGTGCCTCCTCCACGATCGCCTGCGATCAACTTACCTCGCGGGAGCGACGAAAGGCCCGTCGCGTGCCCGTTTCCGGCACCCGGCGGGCCTTCCGGCATCGGGGTCACCCGCCGGTGAGCGTCTCCAGCAGATCCTTGGCGCTCTCACAACGGTCGAACAGCTCACCGACGTGCGCGCGGGTGCCCCGCTCGGGCTCCATCATCGGCACCCGGACCAGCGACTCCCGGCCCACGTCGAAGATGACCGAGTCCCAGCTCGCGGCGACCACCTCGGAGGCGTACCGGTCCAGGCAGCGGCCCCGGAAGTAGGCCCGGGTGTCCTCCGGCGGCTCGGTCATCGCGGTGCGCGTCTGCTCGTCGGTGAGCAGCGTCTTCATCGAGCCGCGCTGCACCAGGCGGTGGTAGAGGCCCTTCTCCGGCCGCACGTCGGAGTACTGCAGGTCGACCAGTTGCAGCTTGTGCGAGCCCCAGGCGAGCTTCTCCCGCTCCCGGTACCCCTCCAGCAGCCGCAGCTTGGCCACCCAGTCCAGTTCGTCGGCGCACTCGAACGCGTCCCGGCCGAGCCGGTCCAGCACGCTCTCCCAGCGGCGCAGCACGTCGGCGGTCTGCGTGTCCACATCCTTGCCGTAACGGTCGTCCACGAAGGAGGTCACCCGCTCCAGGTATGCCCACTGCACGTCCAGCGCGGTGAGCTTGCGGCCGTCGCGCATCCGCATCAGGTGCTTGAGCGACGGGTCGTGGCTGACCGCGCGCAGCTCGGCAACCGGGTCGGCGATGCCCAGATCCGCGCCGAGCGCCTTCTCCTCGATCATGGCAAGGATCAGCGAGGTGGTGCCGACCTTGAGGAACGTGGAGATCTCGGAGAGATTGGCGTCGCCGATGATGACGTGCAGCCGGCGGTACTTGTCGGCGTCGGCGTGCGGCTCGTCCCGGGTGTTGATGATGGGCCGCTTGAGCGTCGTCTCCAGCCCCACCTCGACCTCGAAGAAGTCGGCCCGCTGGGAGATCTGAAAACCGGCCTGGCCGCCGTCCTGGCCGATGCCGACCCGCCCGGCGCCGCAGACGATCTGCCGGGTGACGAAGAACGGCGTCAGGTACGCCACGATGTCGGCGAACGGCGTCTGCCGGCGCATCAGGTAGTTCTCGTGCGCGCCGTAGCTGGCGCCCTTGTTGTCGGTGTTGTTCTTGTACAGGTGGATCGGGTGGGTGCCCGGGATGGTCGCGGCCCGGCGGGCCGCCTCGGCCATCACCCGCTCCCCCGCCTTGTCCCACCGCACCACGTCGAGGGGGTTCGTCACCTCGGGCGTGGAGTACTCCGGGTGCGCGTGGTCGACGTAGAGGCGGGCGCCGTTGGTGAGTATGACGTTTGCGAGCCCGAGGTCCTCGTCGGCGAGCGCCTCGGCCGGGTCGTACGCGGCGCCGGAGTAGGTGAAGCCGCGGGCGTCGCGCAGTGGCGACTCCTCCTCGTAGTCCCAGCGGGCCCGGCCGCCCCGGTTGAGTTCCGGTCGCGCCCCGTAGGCGTTCACCACCTGGGAGGAGGTGACCATCGGGTTGGCTCCGGCCTGACCGGGCACGGAGATGCCGTACTCGACCTCGGTGCCCATGATCCGTCTAACGCTCATCGACCTGCCCGCTCCGCTCGCCGTCCCGGTCCCCGTCACGTCGAGCGTAGTCGCCGTCACGCGCGCCGGGGGCGTGGCGGCAGCGCCGGGTCCGGTGTGGCGGCTTCCCCGGGTACGCGCGAAGGCCCGTGGCGTGCGCGCCACGGGCCTTCGTCGAGGGGGCCGGACTACAGGTACTGGCCGGTGTTGCTGGCGGTCTCGATGGACCGTCCGGCCTCGGCGCCCTTGCCACCGGAGACGAGCGTGCGGATGTAGACGATCCGCTCGCCCTTCTTGCCGGAGATGCGCGCCCAGTCGTCGGGGTTCGTGGTGTTGGGGAGATCCTCGTTCTCGCGGAACTCGTCGACGCAGGCGTCGAGCAGGTGCTGCAGCCGCAGACCCTTGCGGCCGGAGGTGAGAAACTCCTTGATGGCCATCTTCTTGCCCCGGTCGACGATGTTCTGGATCATCGCGCCGGAGTTGAAGTCCTTGAAGTAGAGGACTTCCTTGTCGCCGTTGGCGTAGGTGACCTCGAGGAAGCGGTTCTCCTCGGTCTCGGAGTACATCCGCAGGACCACCGCGTCGATCATCGCCGCGACGGTGGCCTGGGCGTCGCCGCCGTGTTCGGCCAGGTCGTCGGCGTGCAGCGGCAGGCCGGCGAGGATGTACTTGGAGAAGATGTCCTTCGCCGCCTCGGCGTCCGGCCGCTCAATCTTGATCTTCACGTCGAGCCGGCCGGGGCGCAGGATCGCCGGGTCGATCATGTCTTCCCGGTTGGAGGCGCCGATGACGATGACGTTCTCCAGGCCCTCGACGCCGTCGATCTCGCTGAGCAGCTGCGGGACGATGGTGTTCTCCACGTCGGAGGAGACGCCGGAGCCGCGGGTGCGGAACACGGAGTCCATCTCGTCGAAGAACACGATCACCGGAGTGCCCTCGCCGGCCTTCTCCCGCGCCCGCTGGAAGATCAGCCGGATGTGCCGCTCGGTCTCGCCGACGTACTTGTTGAGCAGCTCGGGGCCCTTGATGTTGAGGAAGAAGCTGGTGTGCCGCTCCTTGCCCTCCCGCTCGGCGATCTTCTTGGCCAGCGAGTTCGCCACCGCCTTGGCGATGAGCGTCTTGCCGCAGCCGGGCGGGCCGTAGAGCAGGATGCCCTTCGGCGGCCGGAGCTGGTGCTCGCGGAACAGGTCGGAGTGCAGGAAGGGCAGTTCCACCGCGTCGCGGATCTGCTCGATCTGCGCCTGGAGGCCACCGATGTCCTCGTAGTTGACGTCGGGCACCTCCTCCAGCACCAGTTCCTCGACCTCGCTCTTCGGGATCCGCTCGTACGCGTACGCCGAGCGGGGCTCGATCATGAGCGAGTCGCCGGCCCGGATCGCGCTGCCGATCAGGGTCTCGGCGAGATGCACGATGCGCTCCTCGTCGGAGTGCGACACCACGAGCGCCCGGTCACCCGGAGCACCCTCGGGGCCCGCCAGGATCTCCTTGAGCATCACCACCTCGCCGACCCGCTCGTAGCCGAACGCGTCGACGATGTTGAGCGCGTCGTTGAGCAGGACCTCCTGGCCACGGCGCAGCTCGTCGACCTCCAGCGAGGGCGAGACGGCCACCCGGAGCTTGCGCCCGCCGGTGAACACGTCCACCGTGCCGTCGTCGTGCTTGGCCAGGAAGACGCCGTAGCCACTCGGCGGCTGGGCGAGACGGTCGATCTCCTCCTTGAGCGTCACGATCTGCGCGCGAGCCTCCTTGAGGGTGCTCACGAGCCGTTCGTTGTTCTCGGTCAGCCGCGCCAACTGTGCCTGAGTGGCCGCCAGCCGCTCTTCGAGCTGCCGGACGTGTCGGGGGCTTTCGGTCAACTTGCGCCGCACCAGAGCGAGTTCCTCTTGCAGGAACGCGACCTGCGTGGAGAGATCGTGGGCTTCCTTTTCCCACCGTGCGGCGCGCGAGTCCGCGTCGTCGCTGCGTGCCACGTCCCACCTCCCCGGGGGGCTTGAACGTTCTGACCTAACACTAGCCGCTATGAGCCCGATTCGGTCCACAGCAACGCGCTCGTCACCGAAGCTTGATCGCGAAGGGCTGGTCGCGGGGTGGGTACGGGCGTTCGGGTACCGTCGGAGTGTGGGACGGGAGAACATGGGGGGTGCTTCGTGACCGACGTCGCGACCGACCAGTTGCAGGTCTGGGTGGATCAGGACCTCTGCACCGGTGACGGGCTCTGCGTGCAGTACGCGCCGGAGGTCTTCGAGTTCGACGTCGACGGCCTGGCGTACGTCAAGGGCCCGGACGGCGAGCTGCGGCAGGCCCCGGGCGCCCGGGTGGACGTGCCGGAGCACCTGCGCCTCGAGGTGATCGACTCGGCGAAGGAGTGCCCGGGCGAGTGCATCCACGTGGTGCGCGGCAGCGACGGCGTGGAGGTGGCCGGCCCGGAGGCCGACGACTGAGGCGGAGACGGACACGACGGGCCGGGGACGACACGTCCCCGGCCCGTCGTGCGTCCGCCTCAGAGCAGGGGCCGGCCGACCACCGAGGCGACCAGCCGGGCGAACTTCTCCAGCCGGGCGATCTGCCCGGCCCCGCCGTCGTCGAGCGTCTTGCCGAAGCGCAGCGCGTCGTGCCGGGGCGCGCCGATCGCCTCGTCGCTGGGCGGCGCCTCGTCCAGCGAGCTGAGCAGCAGGTATACGTCGATGCTGTCGACCCGGACGCTGCCGTTGTCGGCGCGCATGAGCCGCCGCCGGCAGCCGACCTCGGTGACGGTGGACAGCGGCACCACCCGCAGCGAGGAGGTCATCGCGCCGGGCGGCCCCTCCCCCGGCGGCACGTCCTCGCCGTGCCAGAGCACCAGCCGGCTGCCGTCGCAGACGACGACCTCCTGCCACACCCCGTTCACCTCGTTGACGAAGCGTTCCAGCGTGAAGCCGAGCACGGACGCGCCGCGCAGCACGCCGTCGAGCGCCTCCAGCGCGATGTCCGGGTCGCGCAGGTACGCCCGGGCGGCGGACTCCAGGTCGGTGTAGGGCGACCAGTCCGGGAAGACGGCGGGCAGGTCGCCGTTGCCGTAGCCGGGGTTGCTCACGCCGCCTCCCGCCGGAGCGCGCCGCGGCGCCGCCATCGGTTCCGGTCACCGGCACGGGCGCGCCGCCCGACGCGCGCCCCGATCCGCTCGCTCATGCCACCGTCTCCACCCGCTCAGGTGTCGTCCCCACCGGCACACATGATCCGCCCGTGCGCGCGCGCCCGCGCGGCGGGGGTCAGGACTCCTCCGGCTCCTGCGCCGCCCGGGCCGCGGCGGCGGCGCGCAGGGCGTCGCGCCGCTGCGCGTACGCCTCGGCGCCCTTGCTCGGCTTGCGGCGGCGCGGCGGCGCGGTGACCCCGGGGGCGAGCTTGCGCGCGGACACCAGGAACGCGGTGTGGGCGATCATCCGGTGGTCCGGGCGGACGGCGAGCCCCTCGGCGTGCCAGTCGCGCACGAGCGACTCCCAGGCGCGCGGCTCGGTCCAGCCGCCGCGCTCGCGCAGCGCCTCGACCAGCTCGGACAGCTGCGGGGTGGTGGCCACGTAGCCGATCAGCACGCCGCCGGGCACGAGCGCCCGCTCGACCATGTCGAGCATCTCCCACGGGGTGAGCATGTCCAGGATGATCCGGTCGAATCCGGTCTCGGCGCAGTCGGCGACGTCGCCGACGTGCAGGTTCCAGGCCGGGTGCGGGCCGTTGAAGAACGCCTCGACGTTGCGGCGGGCGATCTGGGCGAAGTCGTCGCGTACCTCGAACGAGTGCAGCTCGCCCTCGGTGCCGACGGCCCGCAGCAGCGAGCAGGACAGCGCGCCGGATCCGGCGCCGGCCTCCAGCACCTTGGCGCCGGGGAAGATGTCGCCCATCGCGACGATCTGTGCCGAGTCCTTCGGGTAGATCACCTGGGCGCCGCGCGGCATGGACAGCACGTAGTCCGACAGCAGCGGCCGCAGCGCCAGGAACGCGGTGCCGCCGCCGGCGGTGGTGACCACGCTGCCGTCGGGCAGGCCGATCAGGGTGTCGTGCTTGAGGATCCCGCGGTGGGTGTGGAACTCCTTGCCGGGCTCCAGCGTCACGGTGTGCATCCGGCCCTTCGGGTCGGTCAGCTGGACCCGGTCGCCGGGCCGGAACGGCCCACGGTGCACCGGGGGCAACGCCGGGACGGTGGAGATCTCTGCGGTCACGTGTTCGTCTTCCGTTCGGGTTCCAGGAGCTGGGCGAGATCCGCGATGTGCAGCACGCCGACCACATCTTCGCCTGCCGTCACGACGTACTGCGCGCCCGGGTGGGTGCGCACCGTCTCCAGCACCCGCTCGCCGTCGGCTCCGAGCGGCAGGGCCGGCACGGCGGCCAGGTCGCGGGCCACCTCGTCCACCGCGACCCACGGCCTCCGTTCCGGGGGTACGCGAGCGGCGCGCGCCGGGTCGACCAGGGCGACGGTACGGCCGGCCGGGTCGGCCACGCCGAGCGCCGCGTCGGGGGTGCCCGCCTCGTCGCGGCGGCGCTGCGCCTCGGCCAGCGGGGTGCCGGCGGGCACCGGCAGCACCGGGCGGGCCAGCCGGGCCAGGTCGACCAGGTGCAGCCGGCGGCCGATGCGGGCCAGCCGGATCGACTGGCCGGCGCCGCGCCACAGCGTCAGCGCGACGAGCAGCAGCAGCGGCAGGGCCAGCGGGGCCAGCGCCCGGCGCATGGTGAGCACCACGACCAGCGCCAGCGTGCCCAGCGCGACGGCCCGGCCCACCCAGCCGGCCACCTCGGTTCCGCGGTGCCGGTCGCGGGTGAGCGCCCACACGGCGGCGCGCAGCGCCCGGCCGCCGTCCAGCGGCAGCCCGGGCAGGCTGTTGAAGATCGCCACCACGACGTTGCTGACCGCGAGCTGGAAGGCGAGCTGGTGGCCGAGCGTGCCGGCGGGCAGGGCGAGGGTGGCGGCGACCGCGCCCGCGCCGAGCACCGCGGAGACCGCCGGCCCGGCCAGGGAGATCAGCAGCTCGACCCGGGGGCTGGGGGCGTCGCGGTCCATCTCGGTGTACCCGCCGAGCAGTTCCAGCGTGATCCCCCGCACACCGATGCCGTACCGGCGAGCGGTCAGCGCGTGCCCCAGCTCGTGCAGCAGCACGGAGCCGAGCAGCGAGATCACGAACCCGAGCCCGACCAGGTAGCCGCCGAGCGGGCCGAGGTCGAGCTGGCGGCGGGCCAGCGCCGCGTACAGCACGGTGACCACGACCGTGAGCAGCAGCATCGAGGCGTCGACGCGCAGCGGCACCCCGAGCACCCGGCCGAGGCTGAGGCCCGGCCGGCGGGATCCTCGGCTCCGCTGCTGCACCGGCCCGATGCTACGTGAGCGCGGGGAGCGAGCCGCCGCGGTCGCACGGTTCCGATCATGCTGCGGTGCGGCGACGGGGGCCCTGTCACACGCGTGCCCTAACCTTCCGGGCATGACGGCGGAACCGATGATCGACAGTCCCGGCGACCAGACGGCGGCAGCGGCGCCGGTCACCGTACGGGCCTCGTTGTCGCCGTCGCGGGCGGCCGACTTCAAGACCTGTCCGCTGCTCTACCGGTTCCGCAGCATCGACCGGCTGCCCGAGCGGCCGACCGTCGAGCAGGCCCGGGGCACGCTCGTGCACGCCGTGCTGGAGCGGCTGTTCGACCTGCCGGCCGCCGCGCGCACTCCCGAGTCGGCCGGCGACCTGGTCGCCCCGCAGTGGGACCGGCTGCTCACCGAGGAGCCGGAGCTGGCCACGCTGTTCGCCGACGGCGACGCCGTCGGGCCGCAGGAGTTCCTCCGGTCGGCGACGGCGCTGCTGGACGGCTACTTCGCGGTGGAGGATCCGCGCCGGCTGGAGCCGGCCGAGCGCGAGGCGCTGATCTCCGCGGTGGTGGACGACGAACTGCTCATCCGGGGTTACCTCGACCGGCTCGACGTCGCGCCGGACGGCGCGCTGCGGGTGGTCGACTACAAGACCGGCGGGGCGCCGCGCGAGGCGTTCGAGGCACGGGCGCTGTTCCAGCTCAAGTTCTACGCCCTGGTGCTGTGGCGCACCCGGGGTGTGGTGCCGCGGGTGCTGCGCCTGCTCTACCTCAAGGACGCCGAGGTCTGCGACTACGCGCCGGACGCCGACGAGCTGGTGCGCTTCGAGCGCACCGTGGTGGCGCTGTGGCGAGCGATCGAGCAGGCCACCGCCCGGCAGGACTTCCGTCCCCGGCCGAGCCGCCTGTGCGACTGGTGCAACCACCAGGCGCTGTGCCCGAGCTACGGCGGGACGCCGCCGCCGTTCCCGATGGCCGCCGCCGCGCCCGATCCGCTCGTGGACGCCCGCTCCCGCCCCGCGGCCCCCGGCGCCGACGAGTGACCTCCGTTCCCGCCGGAGGATGCCCGGGCTGACGCCGGGCCGGGCGGCACCGGATCGGCAGGCGCTCCCGTGCAGGGCCAGCACGCAAAGCCGCCCGCGATCCCGCTGGGAAACCACCCCCGCCTGACCGCCCGCTTCCCGCCGCCTGGGCGCATGCGGCCACTTCGCCGAGGTGGCGGTGTCGACGGGAGCGGGACGCGCCACCTCGGGGAGGTGGCGGGGTCGACGGGGGTGGGATGCAGCCACCTCGGCGAAATGGAGTCGATCGAGCGTGTGAGGCGTGCACCACCGGCCGGGACGGGTTCGCCGAGCCGGCGCGCCGCGCTCCCCGAGCCGGGCGAGTCCCGTGGCAGGTCACCGCGGGGCGAATCGGATGCCGGTCACCCTCGGACGAATGCGGCGCCGGGTCACCGTGGTGCCCCGCGATCCCGTGTTGGCCGGGCGCGCAGAGCCCGGCCAACCCGCGGGATCGGGCGGCCTGATCGGCGGCCGGGCGGCCGTCGCCCTCTACGGTGGTTCGCGGCGGCCCGGTTCCACCCGGACGGATCGCGGGCGCGTGCCGGTGCCCGGGTCCCGGCCGGACCACCCGCCCGGACGACGAGGGGGGACGCATGACCGAGGACGCCGTGTCCCGGCCGGTGCGGGTTCTGCTCGCCGACGACCAGCCGCTGCTGCGTACCGGATTCCGGATGGTGCTCGGCGCGGAGGACGACCTGGACGTGGTGGGTGAGGCCGGCGACGGCGCGGAGGCGGTGGACCTGTCCCGGCGGCTGCTGCCCGACGTGGTGCTGATGGACGTCCGGATGCCGCGCCTGGACGGGGTGGCCGCGACCCGGGCGATCGTGTCGGCCCGGCTGCCGGTACGGGTGCTCGTGCTCACCACGTTCGAGCAGGACGAACACGTCGTCGGGTCACTGCGGGCCGGGGCGAGCGGCTTCCTCACCAAGGACGTGCCGGCCGAGGATCTCGTCGCCGCGATCCGCACGGTGGCCGCCGGGGGCGCGGTGATGTCCCCGCGTGTCCTGCGCCGGCTGCTGGACCGCTTCGCCCAGGTGCTGCCGGACCCGGCTGCCGCGCCGGCGCGGGCGCTGGCCCCGCTGACCGACCGGGAGCGCGAGGTGCTCACCCACATGGCGCGCGGACTGTCCAACGCGGAGATCGCCCGGGTGCTGTCGGTCAGCGAGACGACTGTGAAAACCCATGTCGGCCATGTGCTGACGAAGCTACGGTTGCGCGACCGGGTCCAGGCGGTCGTGCTCGCGTACGAGACGGGACTGGTCCGTCCCGGCGGCTGAGGTGGTACGGCTCACCTACCGTGACCAGCGGTGGGGCCGATGTGTTGACCATCACGCCGGGTGAGGCCCTAACGTCGGCGCCGCCGACCGGTCAGGGGTCACCCTGAGCCCGGATGGGGGGCGACCCTCACCGGAAGATCGGCGCGGATTCCACCCCAGGTCGGAGGGCTTTCGGCCTCGCGGCCCCGAGGATGGATTCCGCCGCACCGGCCAGCGGGGGCGGTGCGGCATGAGAACGACCATACGGAAGAGGTAGATGACGTGACCGCGACGGTAGGCCGAGAGCAGGCCGCGGCCCGGGCGAACGATGTGTGGAAGGTGTACGGCAGCGGCGAGGCGCAGGTCGCCGCGCTGCGGGGCGTGACGGCCGAGTTCGAACGCGGCCGGTTCACCGCGATCATGGGGCCGTCGGGCTCCGGGAAGTCCACACTGATGCACTGCCTCGCCGGTCTGGACACGGTGACGAAGGGCACCGTGATGATCGGCGACACGCCGGTGACCGGTCTCAACGACGCGGGTCTGACGAAGCTGCGCCGGGACAAGGTCGGCTTCATCTTCCAGCAGTTCAACCTGCTGCCCACGCTCACCGCGCAGGAGAACATCCTGCTGCCCCTGTCGATCGCCGGGCGTAAGCCCGACCCGGCCTGGTACGACACGGTGATCGACACGGTCGGCCTGCGGGAGCGGCTCGGGCACCGCCCGGCGCAGCTCTCCGGCGGCCAGCAGCAGCGCGTGGCGTGCGCCCGCGCGCTCGTCGCCCGCCCCGAGGTGATCTTCGCGGACGAGCCGACCGGCAACCTGGACTCCCGCTCCGGCGCCGAGGTGCTGAAGTTCCTGCGCAACTCGGTCCGCGAGCACGGCCAGACCATCGTGATGGTCACGCACGACCCGACCGCCGCCGCGTACGCCGACCGGGTGGTCTTCCTCGCCGACGGGCAGATCGTCTCGGAGCTGATCGAGCCGACCGCCGAGACGGTGCTGGACACGATGAAGAAGCTGGACGCCCCGGTCGAGGTGGGCAACTGATGCTGCGGGCAACGCTCAAGAGCCTGCTGGCGCGCAAGCTGCGCCTGCTGCTGTCCGGCCTGGCGGTGGTGCTCGGTGTCATGTTCGTCTCCGGCGCGTTCGTGCTCACCGACACGCTCGGGCGGTCCTTCGACGCGGTCTTCGCCGACGCGTACGCCGAGGTCGACGTCAGCGTCGAGGCGAAACCGAAGATCGACGTCTCCACCGCGGAGGGCATGCCGCTGAGCACCCCGATGCCGGCGTCGGTGCTCGACCGGATCAAGGCGGTGCCCGGCGTCGCCGACGCCAAGGGTGTGGTGGCCGCCGACGGCGCCCGCATGATCGGCAGCAACGGCAAGGTGGTCACCTCGTTCGGTCCGCCGCAGCTGGGCCAGAACTGGCTCGGTGAGAGCGACCTGGTGGAGATCCGCGAGGGCCGCGCGCCGCAGGCCGACGACGAGATCGTGATCAACGCCGCGCTGGCCGAGGCGGGCAAGGTCAAGGTCGGCGACCGGGTCGGCGTGCTGACGCTCGCCCCGAAGAAGGAGTTCACGCTCGTCGGCGTGTTCGGCTACAGCGGTGGCCGGGACTCGATCGGTGGCGCCAACGAGGTCTATTTCACCACCCCGGTGGCGCAGCAGCTGATGCTGGGCGAGCCGGACGTGTTCAGCAACGTCAGCGTCCAGGCCGCCGGCGGCACCACGCCGGACGCGCTGCGCGACGAGGTGGCCCGCACCCTGGGCGCCGACTACCAGGTCAAGACCGGCGAGCAGCTCGCCGCCGACGCCTCGGCCGGCCTCAAGGAGGGGCTGTCGTTCTTCAACAAGATCCTCCTCGGGTTCGCCGCGGTGGCGCTGCTGGTCGGCACGTTCCTGATCCTCAACACGTTCTCGATCATCGTGGCCCAGCGCACCCGTGAGCTGGCCCTGATGCGGGCCATCGGGGCCAGCGGCAAGCAGGTCATCGGCTCGGTGGTGCTGGAGGCGCTCGCTGTCGGCCTGATCGCCTCGGTGCTGGGGCTCGCCGCCGGCATCGGCGTGGGTGCGCTGCTGGCGTACCTGTTCGGTCAGCTCGCCGGGGGTCTGACCCTGGCCGGGCTGGGCGTGCCGGCCTCGGCGGTGATCGGTGCGTTCGCGGTCGGCATGCTGATCACGGTGATCGCCGCGCTGCTGCCGGCGCTGCGTGCCTCGCGCATCCCGCCGATCGCCGCGATGCAGGACGTCGCCACGCCGGACCGGCCGCTGACGAAGGTCACGATCGGCGGCGCCGTGGTGACCGGCATCGGCGCGGTGCTGCTGTTCCTCGGTCTCGGCGGGCACGCCGGCGACAGCACCCTGGCGACCATCCTCGGCGGCGTGCTGTTCGCGTTCATCGGCGTGGCGCTGCTGACGCCGATCATCAGCCGGCCGGTGGTCGCGCTGCTCGGCGCGATGTTCTCCTGGTCGGTGCCGGGCAAGCTGGGCCGGCTCAACTCGGGCCGCAACCCGCGCCGTACCGCGATCACGGCCGCCGCGCTGATGGTGGGCATCGCCCTGGTCACCGGCGTGACGGTGATCCTGGACTCGGCCAAGGGCAGCATCGGCGCGCTGGCCGAGGACACCATCAAGGCGGAGCTGGTGATCTCCGGGGCGTCGTCCGGGCCGCGTCCGGCGAGCTTCGACCCGGCGGTGCTGGAGAAGGCCGCCGCGATCCCGGGCGTGCGGATGGTCGACGGCGAGTACGGCGACATGGCAGTGGTCGGCGGCGAGCGGACCTGGGTGGCCGTGTCGAGCAACGTGGCCGCGCTCCAGCAGATCTTCGGGGCGAAGGCCACCGCCGGTGACATCAGCAAGCTGGCACCGGACCAGATGCTGGTCAGCTCGGACACCGCGAAGGCACGCAACCTCAGCGTCGGTTCGACGGTGCCGGTGCAGCTGTCCCGCGGCGACGCCCGCACCTACACGGTCAGCGGCATCTACGAGAGCTCGCAGCTGACCAACCCGGTGACGCTGCCGCCGCAGGCCGCCGCGGACTTCGCCATCCCGCAGCCGATCCAGGGTTTCCTCCAGCTCGCCCCCGGCACGTCGGTGGACGCGGTGCAGCCGCAGATCGAGCGGCTGCTGGCGGACAGCCCCGAGGTGTCGGTGGCCGACCGGGCCGGGTTCATCGAGCAGCAGACCGGTCAGCTGGACTCCCTGCTCCAGATGATCCAGATCCTGCTGGCGCTGGCCATCGTGATCGCGGTGCTGGGCATCATCAACACACTCGCGCTGTCGGTGCTGGAGCGGACCCGCGAGCTGGGTCTGCTGCGGGCGATCGGCCTGCGCCGCGCCCAGACCATGCGCATGATCACGGTCGAGGCGGTGGTGATCTCCATCTTCGGCGCGCTGCTCGGCGTGGTGGTCGGCACGGGTCTCGGCGCGGCGGTCGTCGAGGCGCTCAAGGACGAGGGCATCACCGACCTGGTCCTGCCGTGGGGTCAGATGGTGACGTTCCTGATCCTGGCCGCGATCATCGGTGTGGTCGCCGCGGTACTGCCGGCGATCCGGGCCGCGCGGATCAACGTCCTGGGTGCCATCGCCCACGACTGACGTGAAAGGAAGGGCCCCTTCTTAACGCCTCGTGCATAAGAAGGGGCCCTTCCTAACGGTTGAGCAGGGCCGCGAGCAGCTCCAGGTCCGCCCCGAGCAGGCTCTCCATCTGGTGCACGCCGTCGGCGGGCGCCAGCGGCACCTCGGCCGGTACGGCCAGCACCGCCGCCCCGGCGGCGAGCGCGCTGGCCACCCCGGTCGGTGAGTCCTCGATCGCCACGCACCGCTCGACCGGCACGCCCAGCAGCCGCGCGGCGGTCAGGTACGGCTCCGGGTGCGGCTTCGCCGAGTCCACCTCGTCGCCGCAGACCACCGCGTCGAAACTGTCCCGGCCCAGCGTGTCCAGGGCCACCTCGACCAGGGACCGGCCGCTGGAGGTGACCAGCGCGGTGGGGATGCCGGCGTCGCGTACCGCCCGCAGCAGCGCCAGCGCGCCCGGGCGCCACTGCAGCCCGGTACGGAACAGCTCCAGGATCCGGGCGCTGATCCAGTCGGCACTCTCCTGCACGTCCCGCCCCGGCTGGCCCAGGTCGTCGTGCACGATCCGCATCGCGTCGGCCATCCCGGTGCCGACGATCGCGCGGCGGGCGTCCTCGGACAGGACACCGCCGTACACGGCGGCCAGTTCCTGCAACGCGACGTCCCACAGTTTCTCGCTGTCGACCAGGGTGCCGTCCATGTCGAAGAGCACGGCGGCGGGGTGCTTGCTGCTCAGCGGGGGCCTCCTTCGGTACGCGTACCCCGCCGATCCTGCCAGCCGCGTCCGGTGCGCCCGTCACCGTCCCCGATCTCCGGTGACCCGCGGCATCAGCCGAGGCCGCAGGCGCCGAGCGACTTCTCGTACCCCCGGAAGAACGACTCGCTGCGCTGCTCGGCGGTGCCGTGCGAGCCCTCGGCGAACCACGGCTGGTCCGGGTCGTCGCCGACCGCCAGCAGCCCTTCCCGGAACTCCTCCAGGTCACCGTCCTCCAGTTCCAGCGCCCCGGACCGCACGCTGTCACCGAGGTACGCCCCGGCCATGCAGTCGGCCTGCAGTTCCTGCTGGATGGTGAAGTTGTAGCGGATGCCCAGCCGCACCTGCATGCCGTGGGCGTACTCGTGGCCGAGCAGGTAGAACAGGAACGCGTCGCCGATCTGGCGGAACGCCGCCACCGACCAGTTCACGTCGTAGGCGATGAAGTCGCCGGCCGAGCAGTAGACCGCGTTGTTGCGCGGCAGGCCCTGCCCGGCGCAGGCCACCTCGCCCTCGCGGCTGTAGGCCACCACCCGTCGGATCGGGGTGAACCGCTCACCGGAGGCGCGGAACTGCTCCGCCCAGTAGCGTTCGGCCAGCCGCACCGCGTCCTGGATGTCCTGCTTGAACTCGGCCACGCTCGTCGTGCCGTCCGCGCGGGTGGTCTGCGACTCGGGCTGCGCGCTGCGCGGGGGTGCGGGCTGCTGCGGCTCGCCCTGGTCGTAGCCGCCGGCCATGCAGCCGGCCGCCACCAGCGCGGCCACCACCAGTCCGGCGATCGGCCCGCGCCCCTGACGTCCCGCCCTGTCCCCCACCATGACCTCCCGGCTGTTCGTTCCCGTGTCCCGCAGCAGTACCCCCGGCGGCCGCCGGTGATGCTCACCGGCTCTCACGCGCCACCGCCGGGAATCGTTCACCGGCGCACGGGAAACGGTACGGTCGGCGCCGTGGGCCGGTCGTACGCGGGAATCGTCTACTGGCGACGCAGCCTCTGGAACGGCCTGCGGTGCGTACCGGTGCTGCTGACGCTCGACGAGGGCCGGCTGCGCGCCTGCGACCGGCGCGGCGCGGAGGTGTTCGCCGCGCCCGCCGGGCGGGTCGAGGCCCGGGGAACGATCGTCGGCACGATGCTGCTCACCGTCGGCGGCCACCGGTACGCCCTGGTCGGCGTGGGCGCCACCGTCTCACCGGCGCCGAGCGCGGAGCAGCGGCGGCGGTTGGCGGAGTACACGGCCCGCGCCGAGCCGGTCCCCGACCTCGCGTCCTGGTGGGAGGTGCTGGCGCGGGCCGGCGTGACGGTGCGCTGACCGGGCGGCGGTCAGTCCAGGCCGCGCATGATGTGCGGCTCGCCGTCGTCGTCGCCGAAGCAGCGGTGCAGCACCTGGGCGCGCGCCCACAGGTCCAGGCTGCTCGGCGGCCCGACCGGGCCCGTGCCGGCGGGCGTGGTGGTCAGCACGGGAGCCGGCTCCGGCGGGACCTGCGACGTCACCTCGTCGGTCATGTCCGCCCCTTTCGTCGTACCCATGCTCGTCCGCGGGCGTTTCCGCCACGTCAACTCCGACGGCGCGGGCGTGGACGCGGCGCGCCTGACCCACGCCGGCCCGTACTCCGGTGACGGTAGCCCGCCGGGCCGCCGAGCACAGCCGTATTCCCGACGTCGCCGCAGGTAGCGGCCGGTGATCACGCCTGCGGGCCGACCGGGCCGCAGGTGGCGCAGCAGGTGTCGCCGCGCCAGGCGTCACGGCCCTCGCGGACCGCGACGACGGCGATCACCAGCGCCGCGACCGGGTCGGCCCAGGACCATCCGAACAGGCCGTTGAGGGCCAGCCCGACGAGCAGGACCGCCGAGAGGTACGTGCACAGCAACGTCTGCTTCGAGTCGGCCACCGCCGACCGGGAGCCCAGTTCACGCCCGGCGCGCCGCTGCGCTGCCGACAGCACCGGCATCACGATCACCGAGAGCCCGGCGAGCACCAGCCCGACCGGTGAGTGCGCGGCCTCGGCGCCGCCCAGTAGCGCCCGGACCGCCTCGACGGAGACGTACGCGGCGAGCGCGAAGAACGACACCGCGATGACGCGCAGCGCGACCCGTTCCCGGGCCCGCGGATCCGGACCGGCGAACTGCCACGCCACCGCCGCCGCGGAGGCCACCTCGATCACCGAGTCCAGACCGAAGCCGATCAGGGCGGTCGAGGACGCGACGGTGCCGGCGCTGATCGCCACGACCGCCTCGATGACGTTGTAGGTGATGGTCGCGGCGACCAGCAGGCGCACCCGGCGGGTGAGCAGCGCGCGGCGGTCCGGCGCCGGGCCGGCGGGCGTGGCCGGGATCAGCGGCAGGCTCATCAGCAGCATCCGTCCGCAGCGTCCGGGCAGGCGGCCGGGTCGACCGCGAGCACGACACCGACCAGGTCGCCGAGCGCGTGGGCGAGGCGGGCGTCGGCCAGTTCGTACCGGGTGCGGCGCCCCTCCGGGACGGCCACGACCAGGCCGCAGCCACGCAGGCAGGCCAGGTGGTTGGACAGGTTCTGCCGGCTGGTGCCGAGCGCCTCGGCCAGCTCGGCCGGGTAGCCGGGCCCGTCGCGCAGGGCCAGCAGCAGCCGCGCGCGCAGCGGGTCGGACAGCGCGTGACCGAAACGGGACAGCGCTTGGGAGTGGTGCAGCGTCCGCATGCCGTGACTGTACAGCGTCTGCTGTATTCACGAAGGGATGAACCGGCGGTTGCATCCGGTACCCCGGTACGGGCTTACCGTCGAGAGGTGACCGACGATTCCTGGGTGCCCGACACCTGCACGCTGCCGACCACCGAACGGCCGCTGCGGCTGGCCGAGTTCGACGGGCTGTTCCACGACGCGCTGCGCGGCGCCGACCGGCCGGCCGCCGGGCATCTGCGGCTGCACCTCGACGGCCGCGCCGAAGCGCTCGCCCGGGATCTGATCGCCCGCGAGTCCGCCTGCTGCTCCTTCTTCACCTTCGATCTCGCCCGCCCGGACGGCGACACGCTGACGCTCGACATCCGCGTTCCGGCGACCCGTGTCGCCGTACTCGATGCCCTGGCCCTGCGGGCCACGGCCGCGCGGGGCCGGTGATGGGCGAGCCGGAGCTACGCAGCGGCCGGCTCGCCGACGCGGCCGGGGTCAACGTGCAGACGCTGCGCTACTACGAACGGCGCGGGCTGCTGCCCGCGCCCCGGCGGTCGCCGGGCGGGCATCGCCTCTACCCGGCCGAGACGGTCACCCTGCTGCGGGTGGTGAAGGCCGCGCAACGTCTCGGCTTCACCCTCGCCGAGGTCGCCGACCTGCTGACGGCCGGACGGCACGACACCGGCCTGCGGACCCGGGCCCGCGACAAGCTCGCCGAGGTGGAGCGACGGCTCGCGGACCTCACCGCCGTCCGCGACACGCTCCGGGCCGCCGTCTCGGCCGGCTGCGACGACCTGGTCACCTGCGCCGAAAGCCCGCACTGTCCCCTGCCCTTCACCGGTCCGGACCACGGCCCGGCTACGGTCTGACGCATGACGGTCGTGCGTTCCATCCTGCTGTTCCTGCTCGCCGCGCTCGCCGAGATCGGCGGCGCCTGGCTGGTGTGGCAGGGCTGGCGGGAGAACCGCGGTCTGCTCTGGATCGCCGCCGGTGTGATCGCGCTCGGCGCCTACGGGTTCGTGGCCACGTTCCAGCCGGACGCGAACTTCGGCCGCATCCTCGCCGCCTACGGCGGCGTCTTCGTCGCCGGGTCGCTCGCCTGGGGCATTGTCGTCGACAAGTTCCGGCCCGACCGCTACGACCTCGTCGGCGCGGCCATCTGCCTGGTCGGCGTCGCGGTCATCATGTACGCCCCGCGCGCGAGCTGACGGCGGCGCCGAGCGCAGGTGATGAGTTCTCCCGCCCGTACCCGTCACACAGACGACGGCACACGACGAAGCGGGAGGATGACGTGATGGGTGCGGAGACGCGGCCGGCGGAGCCGGGCGTACGCGATCTGGCGGGGTTCGACGAACCGGCGTTCACCGGGCTGGCGCAGCGGCACCGGCGGGAGCTGCACGTGCACTGCTACCGGATGCTCGGCTCGTTCGAGGACGCCGAGGACACCGTCCAGGAGACGTTCCTGCGGGCCTGGCGGCGGCGGGAGACGTTCGCGGGCCGGTCGACGTTCCGGGCCTGGCTGTACCGGATCGCCACCAACGCCTGCCTGGACCTCCTCGCCAAGTGCCGGCCCGAGCCGGCGACCGGCGGTGAGGTGCGGTGGCTCCAGCCGTACCCGGACCGGCTGCTCGACGAGCTGCCCGCCGCCGGCGCGGACGAGCCGGAGACCGTGGCGGTGGCGCGGGAGACGATCGAGCTGGCGTACCTGGTCGCGGTGCAGCACCTGGCGCCGCGCCCGCGCGCCGTGCTGATCCTGCGGGACGTGCTCGGCTGGCCCGCCAGGGACGTCGCGGAGCTGCTCGGCGACTCGGTCAACTCGGTCAACAGCGCGTTGCAGCGCGCCCGCGCCGGCATGCGGGAACACCTGCCCGCCCAGCGGCAGGACTGGACCGGCGACGAGACGGACACCCGGACCCGCGAGCTGGTACGCCGCTTCACCGACGCCGCCGTCGCCAAGGACGTCGGCGCGCTCGCCGCCATGCTGCGCGACGACGTGCGCTGCTCGATGCCGCCCACCCCGGGGCTGCAGATCGGCCGCGACGCGGTGGTGAGCGACTGGATCGCGGACGGCTTCGAGAGCCTGGGCAGTCTGCGAGCGGTGCCCACCGCCGTGAACCGGCAGCCCGCCGTCGCGTTCTACCTCTGGCAGGACAGTGACGGCGCGTACCTGCCGCTCACCGTCGACGCCCTGCGCGTCACCGGCGGGGCGATCACCGAGATCGTCACGTTCCACGCCGACCGGTTCCCGCGGCTCGGGCTGCCCGAGCGCCTGCCCGCCGACCGTACGCCGTAGTGCCCGCGCGGACGCTCGCGCTGCCCGGCGGCGCGCGCGTTCCGGTGGTCGCGGCCCAGTGGCATCACGCGTACGGCGTGGTCACGCGCGGCCGGGTGCAGCTGGAGCTGCGCGACGGCACCCCCGGGCCGGTCCTCGGCCGCGACGCCGGTTTCTGGCTGCGCGGCACCGGCGTACGCGCGCTGCGCAACCCCGGCCGTCGCACCGCGACGGTACGGATCCTCACCCCCGACTCCTGGAGGAACGACATGATCAGCAGCACCGACACCGGCGTCGTCTCTCGCCGTACGCACGGCTTCCGGCGGCTCGCCGTCACCGGTCTGGTCGCCACGATCGCCGCGATGGTGGTCACCACGCTCGCGGCGGCGCTCGCCCGGGCCGGCGGTGTGGACTTCGAGATCCCCGACGGCGACGGCGAGACCATCCCGCTGGGCGGGTTCGCCGTGGTGACCGGCTTCTTCTCGCTCGTCGGCGTCGTCATCGCCGCCGCACTGCTGCGGTTCAGCGCGCGTCCCGCGCGGCGGTTCGTGTGGACGGCGGTGTCGCTGACCGCGCTGTCGATGGTCCCGCCGTTGATCGCCGGAGGCGACGCCGCCACGACGATCGCGCTGGTCGGGCTGCACCTGGTCGCGGCGGCGGTGATGATCCCCGCCCTGACGCGGAGCCTGCGCGCGAGGACCGGCTGACGCTCCGCCTCCGGCGGCGAATCGCAGCTACGGGACACCTGCTGTCTCCAGCCGGAGGTGCGGCTGTCCCTGCGCTTCCCGCCACGAGACGGCTTCGATCGAACGCCTACCATCCCCACCCGTGGAGGGTCTGTTCTGGATGCCCGTCGTAGCGCTGTGCGGCCTGTTGGGCTGCCTGCTCCCGTGCGCCGTCCTGGCGGCGCTGGCCACGTGGCCCAGGAAGGGCGACCGGGGGTAGCTGCACCCTCGACGTGTACCCGTGGTCAGGCGGACCATCCGGTTACTCGGCCGTGGCTCCGCGACGGCGGAGGGCCACCCTGGTGCCGCCGAACGCGACGATCCAGGGCAACACCAGGAAGCCGCCGCAACCGATCACGATCAGCCACAGCGTCTCACTCGGTTCTCCCTGGTGCTCCAGGTCGGGCCAGGTGAAGGCGCTGCCGAACAGCGACAACGCGTAGAACAGGACGACCGTGATCGTGGCAGCCCTACCGATCCGGCGGCTGAGCCCGATGCCCGCAGCGCAGAGAAACCCGAACCCGGACATGAGAATGGGGGCGAAGTACATGCCGGACAGGACGACGAAGGTGGAGTAGGTCGCGCCGAGGTCGAGATCCGAGCCCGCCACCGGTGGCGGGCCGGCTCCGACCGCGTGGACGACAGCGGAGAGGGCGGAAATCACCACATCGGACTCCTCGCGCCGGGACGCTCGCACGCCATCGAAATCGATCCCTCATTCTGACGGACCGGAAGCTGTGGGCCCGTCCCGGAGAATCTCCTGCGATCTGCAGGGTTCGATTCAAGACACTCGGGCACTTCGATACGGACCATACGCCGGGCGCCGCCAGTCGGCGCCCGGCGCCGTACGACCGAGAGGTGACACCATGACCTTCCGCGCCAGGCTCGTCGGAGCCGCACTCGTAGGCACGCTCGCCGCCGGTGGATCGGCACTGGCTGGGGCGTCCGCGGCCAGCGCGCAGGCCGAACCCTGCGTGCAGCGCATCGCCGTGGTGAACAACGCCGCCTTCGTGATGTCCTTCAGCGTTCAGGCGAGCAACGGCCTGGAGACGGCGAACACCGACACCTACCCGATCAACCAGTCGCGGACGATCGATCTCACCACCACCGCGCTGCCCGTCGGGTCCGATGTCCGGCCGGTGGTCGACGCGGTGGCCGGGGCACAGCGCACTCCGAGCAGCTTCGTGTCGTACTGCGAGAACGGGCAGACCGCTACGTACTCGGTGACCGGGACGACGTACGACTACTCGGTCACGCTGATCGGCTGACCGACGCGCCTACCTTCGGGGCGTCCGCCATCCCGGCGGGCGCCCCGCGCTCGTCAGTGGCTACACGAGTAACCGGCGGGCGCCGACGGTGGACGAGTCGTCCCCTCACGCGTCGTCAGACCGGGCCACCGAACGCCAGGCGTGGAAGGCCCAGTCGAGGTCGGCCGTGTCCGCACCGGCGAAGACCGTTTCCAGGTACGCGCCGTCGACGAAGGTGAAGCCGTAGAGCTCGAAACCGTCGTCACGGTGGTAGAGCCAGGCGGCGCGATGCCCCACCCCGTCTCTGCCGCCCTCCCCCACTTTGGCTGTCGGGTTCGGTGGCAGCTCGGCATCGAGCGAGGCGATGATGTCGGCTCCGTCGGCACACCGCCACGACGGTCCTGGACCGGCCCGCATCGCCCGGCCGGGCACGTGCCACCTGGTAACACCGTCATCGGTGGTCTCCCGCGTCCAGGAGCCGGACAGCTCGATCGACCAACCGTCGCCCAGAGACCGCCGCACGCCCCAAGTGTCACCGACGGCCGGCGTTCCGTGTGGTGACCTCCTCGGTGCGGACGACGCCGATCAGCCGTTGCTGGGGCTGGAGATCCCGCGTCTTGCGAAGGACACCGCGACCTCGTCGAAGACACCGCAGGCAAGCTCGGTTTGCGCGAGAGCATCGGACAACGGCAGCTCCAGTTGAGGGTCGTACCCGGCCAGGCCCGTGACCGCCTGGACCGCTTCGCCGAGTTGGTACATCGCCGCGACGACCGACCGGGCATCATCGCCCCGGTACCAGAAGGGCACAGTGATCCCGGCCTCTTCCGCGTAGTAGCTGACCTGGATGCCGGTCGGCTCGTGGGTCAGCTCGTAGTTGTGGGCGCCCTCGAAGACGGAGACCTCACCTAGTACCTGCCGGGACGCGGCCACCAGTCGGGCCCACACCTCGCCGCTCGGACGCTCCGCGCCGTCGGACCCTTCCGCCGCGTCCAGAGCGTCCTCCCAGGACTGGTCGCCGCCTCGAGGAACGAAGATCACGTCATAGCTCATGGCCGTGGACGGTACATCCATCCGGCCTCGCGGCACGACGGGCAATGCCACACGTGTTGCTACGGTCCGGCTATGCGATTCGGCAGCCGTTCATGGTTACCCGCGTTGGCGATCGCGCTCGGATCGGCTTCGGGTTGGTTTTCGGCTGGCGCCGGCGGATCGCTACAACGCGCCCCCACCGCCCTCCTCGTGATGGTGGTCGGGCTCGGCAGTGCCGGGCTGTTGGTCGGCTTGGTGTCGGGCCGTCGGGACGGCGGCAGGTGGTTCATGCCGGCCCTGCACTGCTGGCCGGCTTCTACGCCGGCACATGGCTGAACTCGCCCCACCACAGCTTCGCCGGTGACGCCGTCGTCCTGATCCTCGCCACCGTCCCCGCGTGCGTCAGCGCCGCGCTCGGGTCCGCAGTCGGCCCACACCTCACGAGTCGACAGCGGAGAAGAGCATCTGGCCGGCAGGCGTCGAGGACACCCGGCAGAACGGCATGTACGTCCTGCGCCACACGTACGCCTCGGTACTGCTCGACGCGGGCGAAAACTAAGGCGCTGTTGCGGTACCTCGGTCACGCCGACTCGGGCTTCACGCTGCGCGTCTACACCCACCTGCTGCCGACCAGCGAGGACCGCACCCGCCGGGCGATCGACACTGCGTTCGGACACGGCCCAACCGACCGAGACGGCCTGGCGACGGCCTAGCCGGGTGCCGGAAGAGTGTTTGCGCAGCTCAGGAAGGGTTACGGCGTCACTTGGCGTTGAAGTAGTTCGCCTCCGGGTGGTGCACCACGATCGCGTCGGTGGCCTGCTCCGGCACCAACTGGAACTCCTCGGACAACTGCACCCCGATCCGCTCGGCGCCCAGCAGCTCCACGATCTTCGCCCGGTCCTCCAGGTCCGGGCAGGCCGGGTAGCCGAACGCGTACCGGCAGCCCCGGTAGTCGGTGCGCAGCAGGCCGGCCAGGTCGGCCGGGTCGTCGTCGGCCACAGTGCCGCCGCCGGGCAGCACCAGCTCGGCCCGGATCCGCCGGTGCCAGTACTCCGCGAGGGCCTCGGTGAGCTGCACGGACAGGCCGTGCACCTCCAGGTAGTCGCGGTACTCGTTGCCGGCGAACATCTTCGCCGTGTACTCGCTGATCGGCTGCCCGACGGTGACCAGCTGCAACGCCACCACGTCGAGCTGGTCGCCCTGGGGCCGGAAGAAGTCGGCCAGGCACAGCCGCCGCTCCTGCCGCTGCCGCGGGAAGGAGAACCGGGCCCGCTCGCTGTGCCCGTTCTCGTCCAGCACCACCAGGTCGTTGCCCTCGGAGTACGCCGGGAAGTAGCCGTACACCACGGCCGCCTCCAGCACCTGGTCGGAGATCAGGCGGTCCAGCCAGTACCGCAGCCGGGGCCGGCCCTCGGTCTCGACCAGTTCCTCGTACGACGGTCCCTTGCCGCCGCGTGCGCCGCGCAGCCCCCACTGGCCCAGGAACGTGGCCCGCTCGTCGAGCAGCGCCGCGTAGTCGGCCAGCGGTACGCCCTTGACGACGCGGGTGCCGAAGAACGGCGGCTTCGGCACGGACACGTCCACCGCCACGTCGGAGCGGACCGACGCGTCGTCCAGTTCGGGCAGCGCCTCGCGGACCTGCGCCCGCTGCCGCTCGCGGCGCTCACGGCGGGCCGCCAGCGCCGCCTCCCGCTCCGGGTCGATCACGGGCGCGCCGCCGCGCTTGGCCGCCATCACACGGTCCATCAGGGACAGCCCTTCGAACGCGTCGCGGGCGTAGTGCACCTGGCCCGGGTAGATCGACCGCAGGTCGTCCTCCACATACGCGCGGGTCAGTGCCGCGCCGCCGAGCAGCACCGGCCAGCGCTCGGCCACGCCGCGGGAGGCCATCTCGGCCAGGTTCTCCTTCATGATGACTGTGCTCTTGACGAGCAGGCCGGACATGCCGATCGCGTCGGCCCGGTGCTCCTCCGCGGCGTCGAGGATCGCGTTGATCGGCTGCTTGATGCCGATGTTCACCACGTCGTAGCCGTTGTTGGACAGGATGATGTCGACCAGGTTCTTGCCGATGTCGTGCACATCGCCCTTCACCGTGGCGAGCACGATGCGGCCCTTGCCGTCGTCGTCGGTCTTCTCCATGTGCGGCTCCAGGTAGGCCACCGCGGTCTTCATCACCTCGGCGGACTGGAGCACGAACGGCAACTGCATCTGGCCGGAGCCGAACAGCTCGCCGACCACCTTCATGCCGTCCAGGAGCAGGTCGTTGATGATGGACAGCGGCGTACGCCCCTGCGCCATCGCGGTGTCCAGGTCGGCCTCCAGGCCGTTGCGCTCCCCGTCGATGATCCGCCGCTTGAGCCGCTCGTCCAGCGGCAGCGCGGCCAGTTCCTCGGCCCGGGTGGCGCGTGCCGACGCCGCGTCCACGCCCTCGAAGGCCTCGATGAACCGCTGCACCGGGTCGTAGCCCTCGCGACGGCGGTCGTACACCAGGTCGAGCGCCACCTCGCGCTGCTCGTCCGGGATCCGCGACATCGGCAGGATCTTGCTGGCGTGCACGATCGCCGAGGTCAGCCCGGCCTGGGCGCACTCGTGCAGGAACACCGAGTTGAGCACCTGCCGGGCCGCCGGGTTGAGACCGAACGACACGTTCGAGATGCCGGCGGTGAAGTTGACGCCCGGGTAGCGCGCGGCGATCTCCCGGATCGCCTCGATCGTCTCGATGCCGTCGCGGCGGGTCTCCTCCTGCCCGGTGGCGATCGGGAACGTCAGCGCGTCGATGAGGATGTCCTCCCGGCGCATCCCCCACCGGCCGGTCAGGTCGTCGATGAGCCGGCTGGCCACGCGTACCTTCCACTCGCGGGTGCGGGCCTGGCCCTCCTCGTCGATGAGCAGCGCCACGACGGCGGCGCCGTGCTCCCGGACCACCGGCATGATCCGCGCGTAGCGCGAGTCGGGGCCGTCGCCGTCCTCGAAGTTCACCGAGTTGACCACGCACCGGCCGCCGAGCATCTCCAGCCCGGCCTCGATCACCGCCGGTTCGGTGGAGTCCAGCACGATCGGCAGCGTCGAGGCGGTGGCGAACCGGCCGGCCAGCTCCCGCATGTCCTGCGTACCGTCACGGCCCACGTAGTCGACGCAGAGGTCCAGCAGGTGCGAGCCGTCGCGGGCCTGGCTGCGGGCGACCTCCACGCAGGCCTGCCAGTCACCGGCGAGCATGGACTCGCGGAACGCCTTCGAACCGTTGGCGTTGGTCCGCTCCCCCACCATCAGGATGCTGGCGTCCTGGGCGAACGGCACATGGTGGTAGATCGAGGAGACCCCGGCCTCCGGCTTCGGCTCCCGCGCCACCGGCGCCCGCCCGCCCAGCCGCTCCACCAGCACCCGGATGTGCTCCGGGGTGGTGCCGCAGCAGCCGCCGATCAGGGCCACGCCGTAGTCGGTGACGAACTGCTCCAGCGCGTCGGCCAGCTCGTCCGGGCTGAGCGGGAAGTACGCCCCGTCGGCGGTCAGCACCGGCAGGCCCGCGTTCGGCATCACCGAGATTGGGATACGCGAGTGCTGCGCCAGGTAACGCAGGTGCTCGCCCATCTCCGCCGGGCCGGTGGAGCAGTTCAGCCCGATCAGGTCGACACCGAGCGGCTCGATCGCGGTCAGCGCGGCGCCGATCTCACTCCCAAGCAGCATGGTGCCGGTGGTCTCCACCGCGACCTGGCAGATGATCGGCACGTCCCAGCCGGCCTCGGCGCGGGCCCGCTTCGACCCGACCACCGCCGCCTTGACCTGGAGCAGATCCTGGCAGGTCTCGATGATCAGCGCGTCCGCGCCGCCGGCGATCAGGCCGGCGGCGTTCTCCTGGTACGCGTCACGCAGCGAGGCGTAGCTCGCGTGCCCGAGTGTGGGCAGCTTGGTGCCCGGGCCCATCGAGCCGAGCACGAAGCGGGGGTGCTCCGGCGTCGCGTACGCGTCGGCCGCCTCCCGCGCGATCCGGGCGCCCGCCTCGGACAGCTCCCGGATGCGGCCGGGGATGGCGTACTCGGCGAGGTTGGGCAGGTTGGCGCCGAAGGTGTTGGTCTCCACGCAGTCCGCGCCGGCGGCTAGGTAGGCGTCGTGCACGCCGCGGACCACGTCCGGCCTGGTCACGTTGAGGATTTCGTTGCAGCCTTCGAGGCCGTCGAAGTCGTCGAGGGTGAGGTCGGCAGCCTGGAGCATCGTCCCCATCGCGCCGTCCGCGATCAGGATCCGATCCGCCAGCAGGTCACGCAACGAGATAGACACATGCTCCAGGGTAGTGCGCCCGAGTGCGGCAGAGTCACCCGAACCGGGCCATCCCACATTCTGCCCACCGGGCCGTCGTACCCCTTTCCGCCGGTTCGCCCGGGTGGTCCGGCCCGGCGACCGGCGCGGCCGACGGGCCGGCCCTCGCGGGGGCACGTAGGCTGACGGACGTGAAGGACAACAGGGGTGCGACAGTGCGACCGGGCGGCGCCGCGCCCGACGAGCAGGGTGAGGTGACGGCGTGACCGAGTTCGACGGGCTGCCGGTACTGCGCTCGCCGGTCGCCATCGCGGCCTTCGAGGGCTGGAACGACGCCGCCGACGCCTCCACCGCCGCCGTGGAACACCTGGAGCAGGTCTGGCAGGCCCGGCAGGTGACCGAGCTGGACCCGGAGGACTTCTACGACTTCCAGGTGAGCCGGCCGACCATCACCATGGCCGACGGTGAGACCCGGCGCGTCGAGTGGCCCACCACGCGGTTCATGGTGGCCAGTCCGGAGGGCACCGAGCGCGACGTGGTGCTGATCCGCGGCATCGAGCCGAGCATGCGCTGGCGGACGTTCTGCGAGCAGGTGCTGGAGATCTGCCACAGCCTGGAGGTCGAGCGGGTGGTGCTGCTCGGCGCGTTGCTGGCCGACGTGCCGTACACCCGGCCGCTGCCGATCAGCGGCAGCGCGTCGGACGCCGACGCGGCCAAGCGCTACCAGCTCACCCCCACCCGGTACGACGGGCCGACCGGCATCGTGGGCGTGCTGCACGACGCGTGCACCCGGGCCGAGGTCGACGCGGTGTCGTTCTGGGTGCACGTGCCGCACTACGCCAACAACCCGCCCTGCCCGAAGGCCACCCTCGCGCTGCTGCACCGGGTCGAGGAGGTGCTCGACCTGCCGGTGCCGATGGCCGACCTGGCCGAGGAGGCAGCCGAGTGGGAGCAGCGGGTGCGCAGCGCCGCCGAGCAGGACGCCGAACTCGGCGAGTACGTGCGTGAGCTGGAGGAACGGGTCGGCGACGCCGGCATCACCCCGTTGACCGGGGACGAGATCGCCCAGGAGTTCGAGAAGTACCTGCGTCGTCGCGGTGGTTCCGCCGGGCCGACAGCGGGTTCCTGGTAGTTCTCCCGATCTGCTGAAGCCGGGCCTCGGATCGGGGCCCGGCTTCTTCGTGTCCGGGGTGGCGCCGTCACACCCTCTAGGGCATCCTAGGAACCTAGCTGTTCTGAGGAGGTCCGGATGCAGATCAACCCGGGCGCGGCCGAGTTCCCGCACCGGCAGATCGCCGCGCAGCTCAAGGCCCAGGTGCGCCGCGGCGACTGGGGCCCGGGCGAGCGGCTGCCGTCCATCCCGGCCATCGCCGAGATGTTCGGCGTCGCGAAGCAGACCGTGCAGCGCGCCGTCGACCAGCTGCGGGTCGAGGGCATCCTGATCACCAAACCCGGCTCCGGTACGTACGTCCGGGGCACCCGGCGCCGCCTCAACCGCCTGTCCCGGGGCCGGTACGGTGGCTTCCGCGGCTACCACACCGACCTGGCCGCCCGGTACCGTCAGCAGCTCGTCTCGGTCGGCCACTCCCCCGCCCCGGCCGAGGTGGCCGACGCGTTCGGCGTCACCGACGGCACCGAGCTGCTCTGCCGGCGGCACCTGGTACGCACCGACGACTCCCCGGTCGAGGTCGGCGCGTCGTGGTTCCTGCCCGCCGACACCGCCGGCACGTCGCTGGAGCGGGCCGAGGCGTTCGGACGGCCGCTCTACCAGGAGGCGGAGGAGGTCACCGGCCGTCGGTACGTCACCGCCACCGACACGATCAGCGCGCGTCAGCCCAGCCGGGAGGAGGCGGAGATCCTCCAGATCCGCCCGGACACGCCGGTGCTGCACCTGCTGCACGTCGCGTACGACGAGCGGCACAAGCCGATCGAGGTCGCGCAGGCCACCTGGCCTGGCCCGATGACCACGCTGACCGAGGAGTACAAGATCCCCGCCCCCACCCCCGACCAGAACCCCGACCCCGGCCTGGTCCTGGGCTGACCGCCCCGCGCGCGCGTACGCACCTACGCCCGCCTCGGCGATCTTGCGCTTGCTGCCCGGACGCACGGGGCATTTGCGACACCATGGGGACCGCAAATGCAAGATCGTCGAGGTGGGCCGGCAGAGCCGGCGCACACGCACGCGGGCCCGCGGAAGTGCCACGCCCGGCGGAACTCCCGGCCCGGGCAACGGGCGCAGCCCAGCAAATGGCCACGCCGGGGCGGAGCTCCCGGGCCGGCCGTGCCGGGTGGAACACGATGGGTGTCAAACCGCCCTCGAGACACCCACCACGTTCCACCCGCCCGCCGAGCGACGCGATCTTGCAGTTTCGGACCCCGCGAACCCGGACGAAACGGTGAGAACGCGGGCCGCGAGTGCAAGATCGTGGAGGCGAGGCGAGGCGGCGCGAGGCGAGGGCGCGGCGCGGGGGACGGGTGAGCGAGGGACGGGTGCGAGGGCGGCAGGGCGCAACAGCTACAGGGCGATGCCCAGCAGGGCGTCGACCGTGTCGGTGAACAGCGCCGGGGCCTGCGGGTCGTCCGTGACGCCGGTCAGGGTGCCTTCGGCCCAGCGGTCGGCTGCCGCCAGGGCACCCGGCGTGTCCAGGTCGTCGGCCAGGCGCTCGCGTACCTCGGCCAGCAACGCCGCCCCCGACGGCCCGGCCGGCGCGGCGGCGGCCCGCCGCCAGCGGCCCAGCCGCTCCTGCGCCTCGGTGAGCAGTTCGTCGGTCCAGGAGCGGTCGCTGCGGTAGTGCCCGCTCATCAGCGCCAGCCGGACCGCCATCGGGTCGACCTTGTCGGCCCGCAGCCGGGACACGAAGACCAGGTTGCCCTGGGACTTCGACATCTTCTCGCCGTCCAGGCCGATCATGCCGGCGTGCACGTAGTGGTCGGCGAACGGTGCCTCGCCGGTCAGCCGCTCTGCGTGCGCGGCGGAGCACTCGTGGTGCGGGAAGATCAGGTCGTTGCCGCCGCCCTGCACGTCGATCCGGTCGCCGAGCAGGTTCAACGCGATGACCGTGCACTCGATGTGCCAGCCGGGACGGCCCGGGCCCAGGTCGCCGCCGGGCCAGGACGGCTCGCCCTCGCGGGCGCCGCGCCACAGCAGCGGGTCGAGCGGGTCGCGCTTGCCGGCGCGTTCCGGGTCGCCGCCGCGCTCGGCGAACAGCTCGATCATCTGCTCGCGGGTCAGGTTGGACTCGTAGCCGAAGCGGGGCGCGGCGGAGATGTCGAAGTAGACATCGCCGGTGCCGTCGTCGAGCCGGTACGCCGCACCGTCCTTGAGCAGCATCAGCACCTTCTCGGCGATGTCCGGGATCGACTCGACCGCGCCGACGTAGTGCGCCGGCGGGATCATCCGCAGCGCCTCCATGTCCTCGCGGAACAGCGCGGTCTCCCGCATGGCCAGGACCTTCCAGTCCTCGCCGTCGCGCTCGGCGCGCTCCAGCAGCGGGTCGTCGATGTCGGTGACGTTCTGCACGTACCGCACGTCCAGGCCGGCGTCGCGCCACATCCGCTGCACGAGGTCGAACGTGATCATGGTGGCGGCGTGTCCGAGGTGCGTCGCGTCGTACGGGGTGATGCCGCAGACGTACATCGAGGCCGCGCCCTCGGGCCGGCTGGGATGGGCGCCCTGCCGCGCCGAGTCGTACAACCTCAGCGACACGCCCTCGCCGGGCAGCCGTGGCACGTCATGTCCCGCCCAAGACTCCATGACCGCCAGCCTAACGATCCGTCAGACGCTCGGGTGCCGCCCTACGGGTGATCAACGCGACAGCAGCTCACATGGGTGGCCAGGGCATCGCCGGCCACTCCTGCGGCGGCAGCGGGAACCGGCCGCTGTCGCCCAGCCGTTCGACCCGTTCCGCCAGCGCGGCCAGTTCACCGATGGTCAGGTGCTCGGCCAACTCCTCGCCGAGCGGCCCGCGCAGCTGCCCGGCCAGGCCGTCGAGCATCTCCACCGCGTCCGGCGGCAGCTCGCGGCCGGCCCAGCCCCACAGCACCGTACGCAGCTTCTCCTCGACGTGGAAGCTCACGCCGTGGTCGACGCCGTAGATCCGGTCGTCCGGGCCGACGAGCACGTGCCCGCCCTTGCGGTCGGCGTTGTTGATGATCGCGTCGAGCACGACGAGCCGGGCCAGGCGGGGGTCGTCGGCGTGCGCCAGCGCGTACGCCGCCCCGTCGTCGTCGCGGGCCGCGGCCACCGGGAACCAGCGCGGCGGGATCTCCCGCGCCGGCACGAACCCGACGAGCGGCTCGGCGTCGTCCGGCTCGTCGATCCAGAGCTGGCACGAGCCGGGACCGAACGGGCCGTCGCGCAGCACCGTGGGGGGCACCAGATCCCAGCCGGTGGCCCGGGACACCAGGTAGGCGGACACCTCCCGGCCGGCGAGCGTGCCGTCCGGGAAGTCCCAGAGCGGGCGCTCCCCGCGTACCGGCTTGTAGACGCAGTGCGCGCTCACGTCGCCGAGGGCGATGACGCCGCGCAGCGTCGCGTTGGAGGCGTCGACGAGCCGCCCCTCCAGGGTCAGCTCACCGTCGGCGAGCAGCCGCAGCGCCTCGGCGCCGTCCTGTCGGGGCTGCAGTTCCGACGAGGTCACCGGTGATAGCCGTTGTGCCGGGGGCAGAGGTGACCGGCCGGGTCGAGCGGCTGGCCGCACAGCGGGCAGGGGGGCCGGCCGGCGTTCACGACGCGCTTGGCCCGTTCGATGAACTCGCGGGTCGCCTCCGGGGTCAGCCGCACCCGCAGGCGGTCGAGGTCGTCGTCCGGCTCGTCCGGGTCCTCGTCGGCGTCGTCGTCCGCGTCGCCGAGCTCGACCTCGACCTCCGCCTCACCGACGGCGATCGCCTCGATCACCACCGTGGCGGTGTCCACGTCGAAGGCCAGGCCCAGCGTGCCGACCCGGAACTCCTCGTCCACAGGCGTGTCGAGCGGCTCGTTGTCACCGGTCACCGTGGTCACCGGCTCCGGCAGCTTCACGCCGAAGCGGCGCTGCGCCTCAGCGAGCAGCTCCTCCAGCTTCTCGGCGAGCAACGACACCTGGACCTTCTCCAGCGACACGCTGACCAGCCGGCCGCCGCCGCGCGCCTGGAGGAAGAACGTGCGCTCCCCCGGCGGGCCGACCGTACCGGCGACGAACCGCTCCGGCGGCTCGAAGGCGTGCACCTGGTGCGTCATACCCACGACCCTATCCGGCGTGTGGAAGCACCGCGCAGCCCACCGACGCCGAATCCGCCCAGAGCGAACGCGCCGCGTACGCCTGTCTCACCCGGCCGCACCCGCGCCTCCGCCGACCGCCGCGTCGGACTCGGCCGCCCGCGCCGGTCGCCGGCGCCGCTTGCGCGGCGGCGGGACCAGCGCCGACAGATCGCCGCCGGTGTCGTTGAGCCGGACCAGGAACGGCCGCAACGGGGTGTAGCGGACCGCCGTCACCGACGCCGGGTCGGCCACGATCCGCTGGAAGAGATCAAGGTGTACGCCGAGCGCATCCGCCACGATCGCCTTGATCACGTCGCCGTGGCTGCACGCCAGCCAGACGGCCTCCGGGCCGTGCTCGGCGGTGACCCGCGCATCCCACGCCCGTACTGCGGCGACCGCGCGCGCGGACATCGCCGCCATCGACTCGCCCTGCGGGAACGCGGCGGCGCTCGGGTGCTGCTGCACCACCGGCCAGAGCGGCTCCTTCGCCAGCTTCTTCAGCGACTGCCCCTCCCAGTCGCCGTACCCGCACTCGATCAGCCCGTCCTCGACCACCGGCTCGGCGCCGGGAAGCGCCAGGTCGAGGGTCTGCCGGCAGCGGATGAGCGGGCTGGTCACCACCGCCGCCAGCGGCAGCCCGGCGAGGCGCGCGCCGACCGCCGTGGCCTGCGCCCGGCCGGTGTCGTCCAGCTCCACCGGTTGCCGTCCGGCCAGGCCGCCGTCGGCGTTCGCGGTGGTCCGGCCGTGTCGCAGAAGCAGAAGGGTCGCCACGCAGACCACCCTAGGCGGTACGTCCCCCGATGATCGTCCCGCCACGACAGCCCGTTCCCGGCCGCTCCCGGCTCCCGGCCCGCCTCCGCCCCCTTCGGCGTCGATCATGGGGTTGGCCTGGACAAATCGGACATCAATCCCGGCCAACTTCATGATCGACCAATGGAAAGCGTCCCGTGGGGCGACGCCCGGGCCGCGCGCGCCGGCTTCAGGTGCGTGGCGGTGGAGATCCTGGAAGGTTTGGGCCCCTCTGGGGGGCCTTTTCGTACCAAGATCTCCCCGAGCGTGGGTCGACACCGGGCATCCCGCTCCGGCCGGGCTCGCCCCACCAGTCCCGCCCTCGCGGACCCACCCACAGGGCCGATCATGAGGTTGGCGGCGACAAACCGGACAGAGGATGCCGCTAAGTTCATGATCGACGCGGCGGGACGCGGGCGGGACGCGGGCGGGCGCGACATGGGCGGGCGACGCGGGTGTCGGGTTTCGGGGTGGTCGGTGGCACCCGCCCGGCGGAATCGTGGGCGGGGCCGGGGCGTTATACCTGGTGAACGACCGCAGCAGCACCCCCGCAGCACGCGAACGCGGGTGGCAGCGCCCGGGAATGATCCCGCGCAGCCGGTCGTTGTGGATGTCTCCGGCGCCGCGAACCGGCCCCGCACGCCACCCCCGGCGTGCTGCGGGCCGCGGGTGAGCAGGACGCCGGCATCCCCCCAAGACCCTTCTCTTGAGCGC
>NZ_JANCLW010000001.1:3119869-3363364 GCF_033433935.1 Micromonospora sp. BRA006-A | reverse complement strand
GATGTATGCGGGCCGGGCGGTGGAGCACGGGAGTGTGCAGCGGGTGTTGCGGGCGCCGCAGCATCCGTACACGTGGGGGTTGTTGTCGAGTGTGCCGTCGTTGCACGGTGACGCGGACGCGGATCTGGTGCCGATTCCGGGTAACCCGCCCAGTCTGATCAACCTGCCGTCGGGGTGTGCGTTCCATCCGCGGTGCCGGTGGGCCGGCGTGAACGGCGACCGGTCCCGCACCGAGGTGCCTGAGCTGGTTGCGGCGGGGGCGGCGGGGCATCTGGTGGCCTGCCATCTGTCGGCGGGGGATCGGGAGCGGATCTACCGCGACGAGGTAGCCCAGGTGGGGGTGGCCCGATGAGCACCGAGACCGAGCCGCTGCTGTCCGTGCGCGGGCTGACCAAGCACTTCCCGGTCCGGCAGGGCCTGCGCGCCACGGGTGCGGTGCGGGCGGTGGACGGGCTGGACTTCGACGTGCGTGCGGGGGAGACGCTCGGGCTGGTGGGGGAGTCGGGGTGTGGGAAGACCACGACCGGGCGGATGCTGGTGCGCCTGCTGGAGCCCACGGCCGGGTCGATCGCGTTCGCGGGGCGGGACATCACCCACGCGAGACGGGGTGAGCTGCGCGGGTTGCGGCAGGACCTGCAGATCATCTTCCAGGACCCGTACGCGTCGCTGAACCCCCGCCACACGGTCGGGCGGATCGTGGCGATGCCGTTGCAGGTCAACCGGATCACCCCACCCGGCGGCGTCAAACACCGCGTCCAGGAACTCCTCGAACTCGTGGGCCTGAACCCGGAGCACTACAACAGGTATCCGCACGAGTTCTCCGGCGGGCAGCGCCAGCGTATCGGCATCGCCCGCGCCCTGGCGTTGAAGCCGAAGCTGATCGTCGCCGACGAACCCGTCTCCGCGCTGGACGTATCCATCCAGGCGCAGGTCATCAACCTGCTCCGCAGCCTGCAACACGACCTGGACCTGGCGTTCGTGTTCATCGCCCACGACCTGGCCGTGGTGCGGCACTTCTGCCACCGCGTCGCCGTCATGTACCTCGGCAAGATCGTCGAGATCGGCGACCGCGACACCATCTACACCCGCCCGCAACACCCCTACACCCGGGCGCTGCTGTCCGCGATCCCCGACGTCACCACCCTCGGCCCCGCCGGACGCATCCGCCTCACCGGCGACGTCCCCACCCCACTCAACCCACCGTCGGGCTGCCGCTTCCGCACCCGCTGCTGGAAAGCCACCGACCACTGCGCCACCGAAGAGCCGGCGCTGACCACGCGGAACGACGGCCGGCAGCAAACCGCCTGCCACTACCCGGAGAAGCAGACACCATTCGACGCGGTCATGGGAACCGATCCCGCACCTTGACCAGGGGACGCCGAGCGGTCACAGCGGTGACGGGTCGTCGCGCAGCCGGCTGTAGAGCCACCCGTCCCGCCAGGCGCCGGCCCGGAACTCACAGGCCCGCAAGACCCCCTCCAGCTGGAAGCCGGCCTTCTCCAGCGATCGCTGCTCGGCAACGTTCTCGGGATGGGTGCCGGCCTGGATGCGCTGCGCCGGGGTGTGGCTGAACAGGTAGTCGCAGAGCAGCGCCTGGGCCCGCCAACCGAGACCCCGGCCGCGCCATTCGGGCAGCAGCACGATGCCGATCTCCCAGTACGGTGCCCGCCCGCCGTACTGGCCCTGGCGATAGCTGAGAAATCCGGCCGCCACGTCGGGGGGCTCGACCTGGACGATCAGGCCGCCCACCTGCTCGCCGAGATAGCCGTCCTCGGCGAAGCGGCGGGCCGGCGCGGCGGCGTCCCGGAAGCCGGCCCAGTCGAGCCCGATCAGCCCGGGTTCGACAGCGAAACGGCGCAGCATCGCCAGGTCGTCCTCGGCCACCGGGCGCAGTCGTACGGTCGAGCCGGGCGCCTCGTGCACGACGCCGGCCACCAGCGGATCGGAACTCTGCATCCTCCGCACCGTAGTGACGGGCCGGGCCGCCCGCTGCCCGCGCCCGGCGGCTGACCGCCTAGACGGAACGCCACGAATCAGAAGGCAGCGCGGACGCCTGCGGCCCCATCACCAGCATCCCCCCGTCCACCGCCCACGACGACCCCGTCACGTACGCCGCCGCCGGCGAGGCGAGCATCGCCACCACCGCCGCCACCTCCCGGGCGTCACCGGGACGTCCCACCGGCACGCCGGGCCGGTCCTGCGTGAACGGGTCGACGTCCTCCTGACCGGTCATCGGGGTGGCGATCTCGCCCGGCGCGACGGCGTTGACGGTGATCCCGTCGGCCGCCAGCTCCTGTGCCATCACCTTCGTGAGCAGGCCGAGCCCGCCCTTCGCCGCGCAGTACGCCGACGAGCCGACGCGGGGCGCGTGCTCGTGGACGCTGGTGATGTTGATGATCCGGCCGCCACGTCCGGCCGCGCGCATCCGCCGGGCGGCCCGCTGCGAGCACAGGAACGGGCCGTCCAGGTCGACCGCCAGCACCTCGCGCCACTTCGCCCATCTCACGTCCACGAACGGCTCGGACAGGCCGGTGCCGGCGTTGTTGACGAGCACGCCCAGGCCGCCGAGCCGGTCGGCCAGCTCGTCGATGACCGCCGCCGCCTCGGGGAGCCGGGTCAGGTCCAGCTCGGCGGTCTCGCAACGGCGGCCGGTGGCGCGTACCTCGGTGGCGGTACGGCCGGCGCCCGCCGCGTCGCCGTACCAGGTGATGCCGATGTCGTAGCCGGCCTCGGCGAGCGCCACCGCGCACGCCTTGCCGATGCCGGAGTCCGCGCCGGTGACGATCGCGACGCGGTCGTAGTCCTCGTATCGTTCGGGCATGTCCGCGCACTACCCGCGGGCAGCGACCTCAACCGGCCGGACGACCCCGGCTCGCCCGGCGGTTTCGTCGGACCCGCTCGCTAGGGTACGGGCGTGATCGCCGATGACTCCGATGCCGTGACAATCCGCTTCCTGCGCATGATGCGAGCCGAGATAGGCGCCGAACGGGTGGGCGAGGATTCGCTCGGCCGCACCGTCGACCTGGCCCGGCGCTGGTGGGGCACCGGCGCCGCCGCCGACGCGCGGCTCGCAGACGCGCTGCGCGAGCTGCACGGCGAGCCGGTCGACCCGGCCGATCCGCACGACGTGGCGGGTGCCGCGAGTGCCCTGACCGCCGACGCCGGTGTGCTGACCGAGCCGGATCCGCGCGGCGCGGCGATCGCCCGGTTCGCCGCCAACGCCCGGCGGCTGCGCACCGGCGAGATCACCCCGGCCGAGTTCGACGCGCTGACGGCGCGCGACCGCACCGACGACGCCGACGCCTGACGATCAGCTGATGGCGCGCGACCGCAGCGACGCCGACGCCTGACGACGAGCCCTGCATCTGCCGGCGTGGTTGCCGGACGCCCGGAACCTGCGCACCCGGCGTCACGCCGCGCGACCGGCCGTCAGCACGCCGGCGGGTCAGCCCTTCCGGACCGGCACGGCCAACTCCGGCGCGTCGGCGGTGAGCAGCGCCGTCCGTGACGGCACGCGCCACAGCTCGGCCAGAGCCGCCGCCAGGTCGTCCAGCATCAGGCGTACGGTCGGCGCCGCTCCGTCGTGCATCGCCTCGACCACGACCAGCACCTCGGCGGTGTCGGCCCGTACCGCCGACATGCCGCTCTGCCGGTGGCACCAGCGCCGGGCGTGCGCGTGCCCGCCCTGGTCGGCGAAGATCACCTCGCCGGGCGCGGGCTGCTCCGACTCCCCGCCGAGGCCCAGGTAGGACTCGGTGCCGTCGGCCGCGCGGACGGTCAGGTCGCCGTCGATCCCGGCCAGGTCGAGCACGGCGACCGGGACCGCGTACCGGACCGAGAGCGCGTTCCCGAGGTCCACGAGCGGGTGCAGCCGGGGCAGGTCGCCGTCGCGCCGCAACCGGCGCAGCAGCGACTCGGCCGCGCACCGGTAACGGGTCGGCGGGCAGCCCATCCGGGCGAACGCGCGGCGCCACGCCTGGATCTCCGCGAAGCCGCCCTCGGGCCCGGCGGCGAGCCGGTCCCGGGCGGCGCCGAGATGCCCCGCGGACAGTGGCGTGACGTCGACGTCCGGCGTGACGCCGGTGGCGTGCAGGACGCCGCAGGTCAGTTCCGGGAAGGCCGACCAGATCTCGGGGGAGTGCCGGAAACGCACAGGGAGACTCCTTTTCGGGCGGTGGGCTGGGACGGGTCAGGCGGAGAAGGCGAGGCCGAGGCCCAGGACGAGGAAGCCGCCGGCGAAGGCGTGCCGCAGCAGCGCGGTCAGCCGGGGCCGGGACAGCACGCGGCGGCGCAGTGCGCCGGCCAGGAGCGCGTACCCGGCGAACACCAGCAGCGTGACAGCCATGAACACCAGGCCGCAGGCGAGCATGCGCGCGGTGGCGGCGGGCGCGTCCGGCGGTACGAACTGTGGCAGCAGCGCCACGAAGAACACCGTCACCTTCGGGTTCAGCAGGTTCAGCAGCACCCCGTCCCGGAACACCGCCGCCGTGGGACGCGGGGGCCGGTCGCCGCCGACGGTGAGCGTGCCCCGGTCGCGCAGCGCCGACCAGGCCATCCAGAGCAGGTACGCCACACCCAGCCAGGTCACCACGCGGAACGCCGGCGTGCCGGCGCGCAGCAGGGCGGCCAGGCCGGTCACCGCGGCGATCACGTGCGGGACGAGGCTGAGCGTGGCACCGGCGGCAGCGGCCAGCCCGGCCCGGCGTCCGGCGGCCACGGCGGTGGCGAGCGTGTGCATGACCCCGGTGCCGGGACTGATCGCGACGACGAGTGAGGTCAACAGGAAGGCGGCTGTCATACGGTCCAGCCTGTGGCCATAATGGTCCGATGAACAGGGCCAAAGCTGTCGTCATCGAGAAGTCCAAAGCGGCCGGTGCGGACTTCCTCCAGCTCGACGTCGGCGAGGCGCCCCCAGGTGGCCGCGCGGACTGGCTGGCCGCCCGGCTGCGATCGGCCATCGCCGACGGCCGGGCACCGGTGGGCACCCGCCTGCCGGCCAGCCGGGTGCTCGCCGCCGAGCTGGGGGTCTCCCGGGGAGTGGTGACCGAGGCGTACCAGCGGCTGGCCGAGGACGGGCAGGTGGCCGGGCGCGGCCGGGCCGGAACGGTGGTGGTCGCCTCACCGGCCGCCGTGGTCACCCGGGCGCCCCGGCCCAGGCGAGCAGCGGAGGTGTTCGCCGGCCGGCCCGGCCTCGACGTCTTCGACGAGTTGCGCGCCGTACCCGCGGAGGTGGACCTGACTCCCGGCGTACCCGATCTGGCGGCCTTTCCCCGCGCGGCCTGGCTGCGGGCCGAACGGGCCGTGCTGCACCGGATGACGCCCGCCGCGCTCGCCTACGGCGACCCGGCGGGTGCGCCCGCGCTGCGGTCGGCGGTGGCGAACTGGCTGGCCCGCAGCCGGGGCGTCCGCGCCGACCCGGCCGAGGTGGTGATCGTGGCCGGGGTGTCCCAGGCGCTCGGCCTGCTCGCGCGGGTGCTGAGCGACCGGGGTACGCACACCGTCGCGGTCGAGGACCCCGGCTCGCTCGGCGTACGGCAGCACCTGGCCTATTCCGGGCTGGCGACGCCGCCGGTCCCGGTGGACGACAGGGGCCTGCGCGTCGACGAGCTGGAGCGGTCCGGCGCGCCCGCCGTGCTGCTCACCCCGGCGCACCAGTTCCCGACCGGGGTGGTGCTCGACGGCGACCGGCGCCGGCGGCTGCTGCGGTGGGCGCGCGACGGCGGCCTGGTGGTGGAGGACGACTACGACGCCGAGCACCGCTACGACCGTCCGCCGGTGCCGGCGCTGCGGGGCATGGCGCCGGACCGGGTCTGCTACGTCGGCAGCATCTCGAAGCTGCTCGCGCCGGCGCTGCGGATCGGGTGGCTGCTGGTGCCGCCCGCGCTGCACGCCGACGTGGTGGCCGCGAAGCGGGCGGCCGACCTGGGCAACGCGGCGCTGGCGCAGCTCGTGCTGGCCGAGCTGATGGAGTCCGGGGCGCTGGAACGGCACCTGCGGCTGCTGCGGCACCGGCACGTACGCCGCCGGGACGCGATGATCCGCGCGGTAGGCGCGTACCTGCCGGGGGCGGTGGTGCACGGCGCGGCGGCCGGGCTGCACCTGATGGTCACGCTGCCCGGTGACGTCGACGACCGGGCGCTGGCGGCGGCGGCGCTGCGCCGGGGCGTGAAGGTCCATCCGCTGTCCTGGCACGGCCAGCGCCCGCAGCCACCCGGCCTGGTCCTCGGCTACGCGTCGACCTCGCCCTCCGACCTCGACCGTGCCCTCTTCACGGTGGCCGAGGCCCGCCGCACCCTCACCCCGCCCTGATGATCAAGGAGTTCGTGTCCGAGTCGATCTCCTCGAAGGACACGAACTCCTTGATCACCGGGGGACAGGCAGGGCGGAGGGCGGGTGGTAGAGGGCGGCCAGGGCGGTGGCGGTCTCGGACAGGCGGGCGCGCAGCGCCTCCGGGGTGAGCACCTCCACGTCGGCACCGAGCCGGAGCAGGTCGCCGTGCGCGTGGGTGAGCGACTCGATCGGGATCACCGCGTGCACCCAGCCGGTGGCGTCGGGCGGGCCGGCGCTCGCCTCGGCGGCGGCCACCACCACGTCGCTGCCGACCTCGCGCAGCCGGGCGAACCCGCGCGGCGACAGCCGGATGCGTGCCTCGTCGCGGTGCAGACCGGCCCGGAACTCCACCACGTGCGCGCGCCACCAGGCCGGCAGGTCGAACTCGGGCCGCTCGAACGGCTCGTCCAGCGGGGTCAGGTCGAGGATCTGGTTGACCCGGTAGGTGGCCGGGCCGGCGCGGTCCGGCCGGGCGGCGACCAGATACCAGCGCCCGCCCTTGAGCACCAGCCCGTACGGTTCGAGGACGCGGGTCTTCTCGCCCCGCCAGCCCCGGTACCGCACCCGGACCCGGTGCTGCCGCCACACCGCCTCGGCGGCCTCGGCCAGGTACGGCGACGGATCGCCGTCGGAGTACCAGCCCGGCGTGTCCAGGTGGAACCGCTGCTCCAGCCGGGCCGCCCGGTCGGCCAGCGGCGCGGGCAGCGCAGCCCGCAGCTTGAGCTGGACGGCGGCGACGACCGACTGGTAGCCCAGCTCGGCCGCCGGTCCGGGGAGCCCGGCGAAGAGCAGACGGTCGGCCTCCTCGGCGGTGAGTCCGGTCAGCCGGGTCCGCCACCCCTCCACGAGCCGGTAGCCGCCGTCGTGCCCGGCCTCGCCGTACAGCGGGATACCGGCGGCGTGCAGCGCCTCGACGTCCCGGTAGACGGTGCGCGCCGACACCTGGAGGCGGTTGGCCAGGTCGGCGGCGGTGAGCCGGCCGTGCGCCTGGAGGAGCAGCAGGATGGACAGGAGTCGACTCGCCCGCATTCCACTGACACTAGCTGTCAGGGGAGCGCTCCTAGCGTGCCCGCATGGCTTTTCACGACAAGGAGCTCACAGTGCCGGGGACCGTCGAGGTGGCCGGCCGGCACGTCAAGCGCTACCACATGGACCAGCCGGACCGCCGCCTCGAACCGCGGGTGGTCGACGCCGCGTACGCGTACCTGCCGGCGCTGCTGCCCGCACCGGACGGCGCCACCCCGCCGGCGAGCTGGGTGGTGCTGCACCGGGGCGCCGACACCGGGGCGTACCTGCTGGCGTACAGCTGGTTCTTCGACAACGTGGTCGAGTGCCGCATCGCGATCGCCGGGCAGCCCGCGCTGGACTGCCCGGACGACGACCCGGCGCACTTCGTCGACCTGACCCGCCCCGGTGTCGGCTGCGTCTGGGAGCTGGGCGTGCTGGAACACGAGCGCATCGCCTGGATCCGGCACGTGCTCGCACCGGACCGGCCGGACCTCGCGGGCTACCTGGCGGACGCCCGGGCGCAGGGGCCGGTGGGCCGCTGATGGGCGACTTCGAGTTCGCCGGTGTCAGCGAGGCGCGCTCGTTCTTCGACGGCGCCGGCAGCTTCGACGAGATGCGCTGCCCGAGCCGGGGCTTCTCCGGCTCCTCGGTGCGCATCCTGAACCCGGCGACCGGGCTGTGGTCGATCTACTGGATGCACAGCGCGCGGGGCGTGCTGGAGCTGCCGCCGGTGGTGGGCCGGTTCACCGGCGGCGTCGGTGAGTTCCACGCCGACGACACCGACGAGGGGCGGCCGGTGCGCTGCCGGTTCCTCTGGTCGGCGGTCACCGCGGGCTCCTGCCGCTGGGAGCAGGCGTTCTCCACCGACGGGGAGCGCACCTGGGAGACCAACTGGATCATGGAGTTCCGCCGGACGGCCTGAGCGGCGGCGTGACCGGCGGCGTGGTGGTCCGGTAGATCGCGGTCAGCCACACGTCGAGCAGCACGTCCACCACGTCCCGCTCGGCCACCGCCGGGCCGTCCCCGGCGAAGGTGGCGTACCAGACGCGCTCGTTCATCGAGTTCAGCGCGATGGCGAGGTCCCGGGCGGGCAGCCCGTCCGGGGCCGCGCCGCGGGCGCGTTCGGCCTCGATCGCGGCCTGCACCGCGCGGACCCAGCGTTCCAGCACCTCGGCCCAGAGCCGCCGCACCTCGGCGTTGGTGCCGCGCACCTGGGCGCAGGCCAGCACCACGTCGCGGTGCCCGCCGAAGGTGGCGTGGAACCGGGCGATCAGCTCCCGCCAGTGGGCGCGCGGATCCTCGGCGAGCCGCTCGAACACGCCACCGGCGGCGGCGTCGGCCTCCTCGGTGACCCGGTCGAGCAGCGTGAGCAGCACCGCGTCCTTGGACGGGAAGTAGAAGTAGAACGTGGGCCGGGAGATCCCCGCGCCGCGCGCCAGGTCGTCGATGGAGATGTCGGCGAAGGGACGCTCGGTCAGCAATCGCTCGGCAGTGGCCAGGATCGCGGTCTCCCGGTCGTCGCCGGTGGACCGGCCGGCCCGCCGCCCGCGCGTCGGCGCGGCGCCGGTCGGCGTACGGGCGGTCGTCATGCCGGCAGATGCTACACCCGCTCGACACCCTGTCGATTCGACTCGACACGGTGTTGACTGCGGTCGACGGCGATGGATAGTGTCCGGTCCACCGCCGGTGCGAACGGGAGAAACCGATGGACACAGACCACGTCGACGTCCTCATCGTCGGGGCCGGCCTGTCCGGCATCGGCGCCGCCGTCCACCTCGGACGCGAATGCCCCGGCAAGACCTACGCGGTGCTGGAGGCCCGGGGTGCCATCGGCGGCACCTGGGACCTGTTCCGCTACCCGGGCATCCGCTCCGACTCCGACATGTACACCCTCGGCTACTCATTCAAGCCGTGGACCGACCCGAAGGCCATCGCCGACGGCGACTCCATCCGGGCGTACGTGCGGCAGACCGCCCGCGAGTACGACGTGGAACGGCACATCCGCTTCCACCACCGGGCGGTACGCGCCGAGTGGGACAGCGCCACCGCGCGCTGGACCGTGCACGCCCACCGCGACGACACCGGCGAGGACGTCACCCTCACCTGCGGGTTCCTGTTCACCAACTCCGGCTACTACCGCTACGACTCCGGCTACACGCCGCGGTTCCCCGGCGTCGAGCGGTACGCCGGCACGCTCGTGCACCCGCAGCACTGGCCCGAGCACCTGGACCACACCGGCAAGCGGGTCGTGGTGATCGGCAGCGGCGCCACCGCCGTCACCCTGGTCCCGGCCATGGCCGAGCGGGCCGCCCACGTCACCATGCTCCAGCGCTCACCCACGTACGTGATCGCGCTGCCCTCGCGCGACCCGTTCGCCGACGCCGCGCGGCGCTGGCTGCCCCCGAAGGCCGCGTACGCGGTGGCCCGGTGGAAGAACGTCACGCTCGGCGTGGCGAACTTCCAGCTCAGCCGCCGCGCCCCCGGTGTGGTGAAGCGGTTCCTGCGCCGCGCCGCGAAGGGCCGGCTCCCGTCCGGGTACGACGTCGACAGGCACTTCTCGCCCCGCTACAACCCGTGGGACCAGCGGCTCTGCGTGGTGCCGGACGGGGACCTGTTCGCCGCGCTGAGCGCCGGCCGCGCGTCGGTGGTCACCGACACCATCGACACGTTCACCGAGCACGGCATCCGGCTCGCCTCCGGCGAGGAACTGCCCGCCGACGTGGTGGTCACCGCCACCGGCCTCAACCTGCTCGCGCTCGGCGGCATGACGCTGGTGGTCGACGGCGCCGAGGTCGACCTCGCCTCGACCGTGGCCTACAAGGGCATGATGCTCTCCGGCGTGCCGAACTTCGCCATGACCATCGGCTACACGAACGCCTCCTGGACGCTCAAGGCCGACCTCGTCGCCACGTACGTCTGCCGGCTGCTGCGCCACCTCGACGACACCGGCCGGCAGATCGTCACGCCGCTCGCCCCGGACACCGACGACCTGGTGCCGATCATCGACCTGCAGTCCGGCTACGTGCTACGCGCCGTCGACCAGCTGCCCAAGCAGGGACCGCAGGCGCCGTGGCGGCTGCACCAGAACTATCCCCGCGACGTCCGCCTGATGCGGCACGGCCCGCTCACCGACGGCGTCCGGTTCGACCGCGCCGGTGTACCCGCCACGGCGGCCACCACCTCGGGGGGAACCGATGCGTGACCTCGTCTTCCCCGGCGGCACGGCGGTGCTCACCGGCGCGGCGAGCGGCATCGGCGCGGCGCTGGCCCACGGGCTGGCCCGGCGCGGCGCCGACCTGGTGCTGCTCGACCGGGACGCCGACGGCCTGGCCGCCACCGTCGCCGCGGTCCGGGCCGCGTACCCGGACCGGCGGGTGGAGACCCACGTGGTCGACCTGGCCGACGCCGACGCCACCGATCGGGTCGCCGCCGAGATCCACCGTGCGCACCCCCGGATCCGGCTGCTGATCAACAACGCCGGGGTGGCGCTGGGCGGGCGCTTCGACCAGGTCACAGTGGAGGAGTTCCTCTGGGTCATCGAGATCAACTTCCGGGCGGTGGTCCGCCTGACCCATGCGCTGCTGCCCGCGCTCAAGGCCGAACCCGGTGCCCACCTGGTGAACGTGTCCAGCCTGTTCGGGCTGATCGCCCCCGCCGGGCAGGCCGCGTACGCGGCGAGCAAGTTCGCCGTACGCGGCTTCACCGAGGCGCTGCGGCACGAGCTGGTCGACGACGGCGTCGGCGTCACCTCGGTGCACCCGGGCGGCATCCGCACCCGGATCGCCGCCGGCGCCCGCGTCGGCAGCGGCGTGGCCCTCGACGAGTACGAGGCCGGGCGGAGGCAGTTCGAGAAGCTGCTCACCATCGACCCGGCGGTCGCCGCCGAGGTGATCCTGCGCGGCGCTCGGCGACGCCGCGGCCGGGTGCTGATCGGCTGGTCGGCGAAGCTGCCCGACCTGCTCGCCCGCCTCGCACCCGCCGGGTACGGCCGGGTGCTGGCCCTGGCCATGCGCCAGTCCCGCCCGGTGGCCACCGTCGCCGAGGTGCCGGCCCCACGGACCGAGGAGGCCGCGCGGGAACCCGGACGCACGGCGTGACGGTGGCCCTCCCGCCGGCCGGCGCGCGCGTCGTCGACGGCCGGCGCGTGCGCTGCCGGATCAGCGGCGACGGGCCGCCCGTGGTGCTGCTGCACGGCATCGGCCGTACCCTCGACGACTTCACCGCCCTGCACACGGCGCTGGCGCGCGACCACCTGGTGCTCGCGGTGGACCTGCCCGGGCACGGCGGCTCCGCGCCGCTGGACGGGCCGCACACGCTGCCAGCACTGGCCGCCGCGGTGACCCGCTTCCTGGACGTGGCCGGGGTGACCGGCCCGGCGCACCTGGTCGGCAACTCGCTCGGCGGGGCGGTGGCGATGCGCCTGGCCGCCGACGAACCGCGGCGCGTCGCCAGCCTGGCGTTGCTCAACAGCGCCGGCTTCGGCCGAGAGGTGACGGTGGCGCTGCGGCTGCTGGCGGTACGCCCGCTGGCCCGGCTGCTGCTGCGCCCGCACCCGGGGATCGTCCGCCGCACCGAACGGGCGATCTTCCACGACCCGGCATACGTGACCGAGGAGCGGCTCGCCACAGCGCTCGCGGTGGCCCGGCAGCCGCACGCCGCCCGGGTGATGCTGGAGCTGGTCCGCGACCTGGGCACCTGGCGCGGCGTACGCCCGCGGTGGCGCGCCGACCTGCTCGACGCGGTGGCCGCGCTCGACCTGCCCACGCTGCTCGTCTGGGGCGAGCGCGACCTGGTCCTGCCCGCCGCGCACCTGGCGTACGCCCGCACACGGCTGCCGGACGCGCGCAGCCACCTGTTCCGCGACACCGGGCACATGCCGCAGATCGAGCGGACCGCCGAGGTGGAGGCGCTGCTGAGGGAGCTGTGGGCCTGACCGGTGGCCTGCGCCACTGTCCCGGCCCGCGCCGGGCCGTCCGGGCGACCCGGGGAGCAAGCTTAGATACATGACGCATCCCAGCCGGACCGCGCCGTCCGCCGCCGAACGGGCGTACCGGCACCTCAAGCAGGCCATCCTGGAACAGGTCTACCCGGGCGGCCAGCTCGTCAGCGAGGGCGAGATCGCTGAGGCGACGGGGGTGTCCCGCACCCCGGTCCGGGAGGCGCTGCTGCGGCTGGAGACCGAAGGGCTGGTCAAGCTCTACCCGAAGCGCGGCGCGCTGATCCGGCCGGTGTCGGCCCGGGAGATCGCCGACGTCATCGAGGCCCGCCGACTGGTCGAACTGCACGCCGCCGACCGGGTCTGGCCGCGCCGGGCCGCGCTGCGCGCCGACCTGGCCCGCCGGCTGGACGAGATGCGCCGCGCGCACGCTGCCGGTGACATCACCACCCTGATGGCCGCCGACCGCTCGTTCCACGCGGCGGTGGTCGAGGCCGCCGGCAACGAGATCCTCGCCGAGCTGTACCACCGGCTGCGCGACAGGCAGCTGCGCATGGGGGAGGCGAGCTTCCGGCTCTCACCCGGCTGGGCCGAGGTCGCCCTGGCCGAGCACGCCGGCCAGCTCGCCGCGCTCGACGGCGACGACCCGCAGGCGTGGCACGACGCGGTCGCCGCGCACATCGACACCGCCGCGCGGATGCTCGGGACGCTGCGGTGAACGCGGGTCGCCGCCCCGCCGCCCTGGTGTACGCGGTGGCCGTCACCGCCTATCTGACGGCCGTGTTCCACCGCAGCTCCCTCGGCGTCACGGGGGTCGACGCGGCGGACCGCTTCCACATCAACGCCGCCGCGCTCGCCACGTTCTCCGTCGCCCAGCTCGCCGTCTACGCCGCCATGCAGGTGCCGGTCGGGGTGCTGCTGGACCGCTACGGCTCACGCCGGCTGCTGCTGGCCGGCGGCGCGCTCATGGTGGCCGGGCAGCTCCTGTTCGCCGTGGCCGGCGACGTACCGGCCGCCGTCGCCGCCCGGGTGCTCGTCGGCCTCGGTGACGCGATGACGTTCATCAGCGTGCTGCGCATCGTCGCGTTCTGGTTCCCCGGCCGGCGCAACCCGCTGCTGGTGCAGCTCACCGGCACCGTCGGCCAGCTCGGTGCGGTGCTCGGGGCCGTACCCCTGGTGCTGCTGCTGCACCGCGCGGGCTGGACCCCGGCGTTCCTGACCGCCGCGGCGCTCGGCGCCACGGTGGTGCTGCTGGTCCTCATCGCGGTACGCGACACCCCGCACGCCGAGCACGCCACCGCGCTCGCCCCCGACCTGGCCACCGTGCGGCGGCAGCTCGCCGACGCCTGGGCGCAGCCCGGCACGCGGCTGGGCCTGTGGACGCACTTCGTCACCCAGTTCTCCGGCGCCGTGTTCGCGCTGCTGTGGGGGTACCCGTTCCTCGTGCAGGGGCAGGGGTTCTCGCCGACCGCGGCGGCCGGGATGCTCACCCTGATGACAGTGGTGACGCTCGTGTGCGGGCCGGTGATCGCGCACCTGTGCTCGCGCCACCCGTTCCACCGCTCGGTGGTGGTCTTCGCGATCACCGCCGCCACCGCCGGGGTGTGGGCGGTGGTCCTGGCCTGGCCCGGCCGCGCCCCGCACTGGCTGCTGGTGGCGCTCGTGGTGGTGCTCGCGGTCAACGGCCCCGGCTCGATGATCGGGTTCGACTACGCCCGCACGTTCAACCCGGTGCACCGCATCGGCAGTGCCACCGGCATCGTCAACGTCGGCGGCTTCGTCGCCTCGATCGCGCTGATCCTGGCCGTCGGCGTGGTGCTCGACCTGGCCACCCCGGCCGGGCAGGCCGCGCCGCCGCTGTCCGCGTTCCGCTGGGCGTTCGCCGTGCAGTTCCTGCTCTGGACGCTCGGCGCGGTGCAGGTGCTGCGCTACCGCAACGCCGCCCGTCGCCGGCTCGCCGGGGAGCGGGCCGCCGCCGTGGTCCCGGCGGCGGCCTGAGTACGCGGGCAGCCGGGCGCGGTTTCGGCTCGGCCGGCTCAGGGCCGGTGCCGCGCCAGCGAGTCGAGCATCAGGGTCAGCCCCGCGCCGACCAGCCACACGTCCTTGGCCAGGCCGATGCCCTCCTGGCTCGGCCGCAGGCTGCTGCCCTCGCGCATACCCGGCGTCTTGAGGTAGAGCTGCACCAGGCCCGCGCCGAACGCGGTGAGCGCTGCCCCGGCCAGCAGCGACGGGACGAACGGGGCGAGCAGCGCCGCGCCGAGCGCGACCTCGCCCCGCGACAGCAGCACGGCGAACCGGTCCGGCGGGATCTGCCGCAACTGCGGCATCGCGCCGGCCGCCATGCCGTGCATACCAGCGGCGGCCTCACCCTCCAGGCCCCGCTTGCCCAGCCCGGAGTTCAAGATGTACGCGCCGATGGCGACCCGCAGCGGAGCATGCGACAGCCTCATGATCACTCCTGTCCCACCTGGTAGAACCGGCACACCGGGTACCCGGTCATGACCAGGACAATCCGCCGGGCTTCATTGGTTCGCCCGTCATGATCAGCGGTAGGTTCTGGGTGCAGACGCATGCAACGAAGGAGGCACCGTGAGCCAGGAAGTCCGGGGAGTCGTGTCGCGGCGCAAGGGCGCGCCCGTGGAGGTCACCACCATCGTGGTGCCGGACCCGGGGCCGGGCGAGGCGGTGGTCCGCATCCAGTCGTGCGGCGTCTGCCACACCGACCTGCACTACCGCGAGGGCGGCATCAACGACGACTACCCGTTCCTGCTCGGCCACGAGGCCGCCGGCATCGTGGAGCAGGTGGGCGACGGCGTCACCGACGTGGCGCCCGGCGACTTCGTGGTGCTCAACTGGCGCGCGGTCTGCGGGCAGTGCCGGGCCTGCCGCCGCGGCCGCCCGTGGTACTGCTTCGCCACCCACAACGCGACGCAGAAGATGACGCTCACCGACGGCACCGAGCTGACGCCCGCGCTCGGCATCGGCGCGTTCGCCGAGAAGACGCTCGTCCACGCCGGGCAGTGCACGAAGGTCGACCCGTCGGCCCGGCCGGCGGCGGTCGGCCTGCTCGGCTGCGGCGTGATGGCCGGTCTCGGCGCGGCCATGAACACCGGCAACGTGACCCGGGGCGACTCGGTCGCGGTGATCGGCTGCGGCGGTGTCGGCGACGCGGCGGTGGCCGGCGCGGCCCTGGCCGGCGCGACCACGATCATCGCGGTGGACACCGACTCCCGCAAGCTCGACTGGGCGCGCAAGTTCGGCGCCACCCACACCGTCAACGCCTCCGAGGACGACGCGGTGGAGGCCATCCGCGCGGCCACCGGCGGCTTCGGCGCCGACGTCGTGATCGACGCGGTCGGCCGTCCGGAGACGTGGAAGCAGGCGTTCTACGCCCGCGACCTGGCCGGCACCGTCGTGCTGGTCGGCGTGCCGACCCCGGAGATGACAGTCGACCTGCCGCTGCTGGACGTCTTCGGCCGCGGCGGCGCGCTCAAGTCCAGCTGGTACGGCGACTGCCTGCCCAGCCGTGACTTCCCGATGCTCACCGAGCTGTACCGGCAGGGCCGGCTGGACCTGGACGCGTTCGTCACCGAGGAGATCGCCCTCGACCAGGTCGAGGAGGCGTTCGCCCGGATGCACCACGGCGACGTGCTGCGCTCGGTGGTGGTCTTCCCGTGACCGCCCGCGTCGACCACGCCGTCACCTCCGGCACGTTCTCGCTCGACGGCCAGACGTTCGACGTGGACAACAACGTCTGGGTGGTCGGCGACGACGCCGAGTGCGTCGTCCTCGACGCGCCGCACGACGTGGCCGCCATCCGTGAGGTGATCGGTGACCGGCGGGTGGTGGCGATCATCGCCACCCACGCCCACGACGACCACGTCCGGGTCGCGCCCGAACTGGCCCGGGCCACCGGCGCGCCGGTGCTGCTGCACCCGGCCGACCGGGTGCTGTGGGACATGGTGCACCCGGACACGGCACCGGACGGCGAGCTGACCGACGGGCAGACGATCACCGCCGGCGGCACCACGCTGCGGGTGCTGCACACCCCGGGTCACAGCCCCGGCGCGTGCAGCCTGTACGCCCCCGACCTCGGCACGGTCTTCACCGGCGACACCCTGTTCGCCGGGGGACCGGGCGCCACCGGGCGGTCGTACAGCGACTTCGGCACCATCGTCGAGTCGATCCGTACCCGGCTGCTCACGCTGCCGCCGGAGACGGTGGTGCACACCGGGCACGGCGACGACACCACGATCGGGGCCGAGGCGCCGCACCTGGACGAGTGGATCGCCCGGGGCCACTGAGGACACGCCCGAGCGGGCCCGGCCGGAGTGATCGGTCCGGGCCCGCTCGCGCGTCCCGGGCCGGAAACCGTGTGGCCGCGCGGCGGCGCGACACGTGATACTCGGGCCCGTGCCGGTCGCCACCCTCACCGCCGCCCAGTCCGCCGCGTTGCGCCACGTCCGCGACGTCGCGCTGCGCGACCGTCCCGCCGCGCTCGCCGTCATCGCCGGCCACCTCGCCGCCTCCGGCGCCACCTACCGGTACGAGGAGGTCGTCGCCGCGGTCACCGGGTACGGCCGCCTGACGCACAACTTCCACCCCGACCGGGTGCTGCGCGACGGCCGTACCGTGGCCGAGGCGCTGGACGAGGAGGGCGTCTACCGCAGCCAGTTCGAGACCGGCATCTCCAACGGCGGCCTGACCGCGTACCCGGGCGGCGATCGGGACGTCTGGGAGCAGGCGATGTTCGGCGGTGCGTACCAGCGTCCCGGCGTGCTCCCCGCGCAGCGCCCGAAGTACGGTGGCCTGAACCTGCTCGACCACGCCGACGGCGCGTGCCCCCGGTTCGGATCCTGCCACCTGCGGCTGCGCCCGGAGGTGCTGGCCCGGGCCACGTTCAGCTTCGGTGACAGCCACATCGAGCCCACCGAGTTCGGCACCGTCGACGTCTTCGAGCCGGTGTTCGCGGCGCTGCTCACCGCCACCGCCGGTACCGGCGTCGCCCTTGGCGTGTCCGGCATGGACACGGGCATGCTGTTGCGGACGCTGCTGCGCCGCCGGGAACGGGAGTCCGGGCGGGTCGGCCGGGCGCTCGACGACTACATCGAGGCGCAGGTGCACGGCGAGATCAGCCTGGCCCGTGACGTCGAGGCGCTGGTGGTCGACCCGTCGTTCCGTGATACCGACGCCGGGCGGCGCCTGGCGGGGATCGCCGCGCGGCACGGCCTGGCGCTGCGCTACCACCCGGGCTTCGTGCTGCCGGTCGACGCCGTGGACGCCGAGTTCCGGGGCCCGGACATCCCGCCGCTCGCCGCGCGTGTGCACGCCGAGTTCGCCCGCCCGGGGGAGCCGCTGCATGCGGCGCTCGTCGGGCGGGCCGCCGCCTCGGTGGTACGCGAGCCGCAGCGCTGGACCGACCGGGGACCGGCCGCGGTGACGTTGCAGCACCTCAAGCAGCTCTGGCACGTGCTGGTCCGGTTCGGCGTTCCGGCCTGATCGTCCCGCTCTGCCGTGGCCACGACTCTGCTGCCCGGAATCCCGGGTGACCTGGACCGCAGCCTCGGCCCTGCCCGGCATTTCCGGAATGACCGACACGGCGGACTCGTTGTGTCCCCCGTGCCGCCGGAACCCAAACACCTACCCGGCGGTAGTCCCTCGAGGGGCGCTCACCCCGGAGCGCGTCGTAACGATCGAAAGGGCAACCATCGTGAAGCAGCACTTCACTCGATGGCTCCCCGCCATCGCGAAGACCGCCGTCGCGAAGACCGCCGCCGTCACCCGTAACCGCCGTGCCGCGCTGAGCGTGGCGGGCGTGGCAGTCCTGGGCGGCCTGGCCGTCGGCCCCGTAGCCGTGGCCGCGCCGGTGACCAGCGGGCCGCACGCCGGCGCCAAGGCCGCCATCGACCTGGCGACCGGCAAGAAGACCTCCACCGAGGCGGTCAAGCCCGGCCAGACCACCGGCCTGGACAAGGTGCCGACCCGGGCCGACCGGCCGGCCAAGGAGAAGCTCGTGCCGCACGGCGTCGAGGGCGCGCAGTCGCGCATCCCGCTCGACGACGCGCAGCTCGACAACGCCAAGGCCATCGTCGAGGCGGCCAAGGAGACCGGCGTGGGGGAGCGGGGCGCCGTGATCGGCGTCGCGACCTCGCTGCAGGAGTCGAAGCTCTACAACCTGGGTCACCTCGGCGCGTACAACGACCACGACTCGGAGGGCCTGTTCCAGCAGCGCCCGTCGTCCGGTTGGGGCACGTCCGAGCAGATCACCGACCCGGAGTACTCCAGCAAGGCGTTCTTCAACGCGCTGAAGAACGTCGGCGGCTGGCACGAGCTGCCGCTGACCACCGCCGCGCAGACCGTCCAGGTGTCCGCCTACCCGTACGCGTACGCGCAGTGGGAGGAGCAGGCCGCGGACATCGTCCAGCAGGTCTGGTGACCCGAAACCCGTAAAGAACGGCCGGCCCTCTTCCGAGGGGCCGGCCGTTCTCGTCGATTTTGGACTTGTGGCACCTCGCAGACCTCGGATAACGGACATCCTGGGCGCCACAACTCCAAGATCGCCGGGGAGGGCCGGCGGGGAGGGCGGGGTGTCCGGTTCGGCTGTGGTGGGCGGCACTCCGGGGGCGGAATCGGGGGCGGGTGGGTGGCGTTGTAACCCGGTGCGCGACCGGAGGGGCGCCACCGAGCGCCCACCCGGCGGGAACAACCCCGGGTCGTCGGTCGTTGCAGATGCACCCGGCACGCCCCGCGCTGCCGGACCCCCGAGATCCCCTTGAGCGCCTGACGGTGCCCACGCATCCCCTCGGATGCGTCGACCCCCGAACGGAGCCCACCATGAACACGATCCTGCGCAAGAGCATCCTCGGTATCGCCGGTCTCGCCTTCACCGGTGGCGTGTTCGCCGGTCCGGTCGCCGCCCACGCGGCGGAGACCACCAAGCCCACCCTGGTCGCGGTCCAGGGTGTCAGTGCCAGCCCGCAGGGCGAGCAGTCGCACGTGGACCTGAACGACGAGCAGCTCGCCAACGCCAAGGCCATCATCGCGGCCACCAAGAAGGCGGGCCTGCCCGAGCGCGCCGCGGTCATCTCGATCGCCACCGCGCTGCAGGAGTCGAAGCTGGAGAACCTGGGTCACCTGGGTGACCGCAACGACCACGACTCGCTGGGCCTGTTCCAGCAGCGGCCGTCCAGCGGCTGGGGTACGCCGGAGCAGATCACCGACCCCGAGTACTCGACGCTGGCGTTCCTCAAGGGCCTCAAGCAGGTCGACGGCTGGCAGGACATGCCGCTGACCGAGGCCGCGCAGACCGTGCAGGTCAGCGCCTACCCCGACGCGTACGCGCAGTGGGAGAAGCAGGCCGCCGAGATCGTCGCCGAGCACTGGAACAAGTAAGACCCGTCGAAAGGCCGGTACCCGGATCGGGTGCCGGCCTTTCGTGTGCCCTCAGCCGCTGTGCGCGGCGAGCCACGACAGCACCGGCTCGACCACCGACGGGTCCAGCGGCTGCTTCGCCTCGTCCCGGTACGCCCGCAGCGACGGCGGCCCGGGCCGGCGGCGCAGCACGTGGGTGACGTCGGGCAGCACTCCGGTCCGCACCGGCCCGCCGGCGTGCGCGGCGATGACCGGCAGGTCGGCCGGGTCGGTCTGGAGGTCCTTGTCGCCGGTGAGCGCGAGGATCGGGGCGTCGACGCGGGCCAGGTCCGGCCGCGGGTCGTAGCGCAGGAACTCCCGGAACCAGCGGGCGTTGAGCCGCTGCCCGCCGACCCACGCCACGTCCTTGTCGGTGGCGAGGATCTTCTCGTGGTTGCGGGCCACCTTCGCCGCCAGGTCGGTGCGGGTGAGCCGGAGCACGAGGCGTACCGGCGCGGGCAGGGTGGGCAGCAGCCGCCCGGCCTGCCGGCGCAGCACCTCGGCGCCGGTGCGCCCGGGCGCGGACAGCAGGACCAGGCCGGCCACCGGTACGCCGCGCGCGGCGAGCGCGACAGCGGTGAGCGCGCCCTCGCTGTGCCCGACCAGGAACATCCGCCCGGCGTCCACGGCCGGGTCGTCGCGCAGCGCCGCGACCACGGCGGCCGCGTCGTCGACGTTGTCGTGGAAGCCGGTACGCAGGAACTCGCCGCTGCTCTCGCCGACGCCCCGCCTGTCGTACCGGGCGACGGCGATCCCGGCCCCGCTCAGCGCGGCGGCCAGGTGCCGTTGGATGCCCAGCGGCAGGCGGCGGTGGTCGCCGTCGCGGTTGATCGGCCCGGAGCCGGGCAGCAGCAGCGCCACGGGATGCGGCCCGGCACCGTCGGGCAGGGTGAGCGTGCCGGACAGCCGGTGCCCGCCCGAGCCGACGATGAACGCGCGGTCGACTGTCACCGCAGCACCGCCGCGGCCAGGGCGTCGGCGTCGTCGGCGCCGATGAGCAGGGAGTCGTACGCCTGGCCGGTGAGGGTGATGCGGACGGCCGGCTGGCCGCCGCGGACGCTGACGAACTCCTTGCCGGCCTTGCCGCGCCAGGTGCCGACGTTGCGCGTGCGGGGCACGCCGAGTCCGGGCGCCCGGATGCCACGGGTGGCGCGGGCGCCGTCCGGTACGACGACGGCGCCGCTGACGGCGGAGCGGGGGAACGACAGGTCGCCGCGCAGGGCCCAGATCTTCTCGGCCGGGGTGAGCCGGACGTCGATGCGGTCGGGGGTGAGGTCGATGGTGGCCATCGGTGGACTCCTCGCTTCTGTTATCGTCAGTGAGAACATTACCGGGGGCGATAACAAAAAGGGGAGCCGCTGTGGCACTCGACACCGTGGAACTGCTGATGCACCCGGTCCGGCTGCGCATCGTCCAGGCGTTCCTCGGCGGCCGCACGCTCACCACCACCGACCTGCGCGCCGAGCTGAGCGACGTGCCACCGGCCACGCTCTACCGGCAGGTCGCCACGCTCGCCGACCACGGCGTGCTGCACACGGTGGGGGAGCGGCGGGCCCGCGGCGCGACCGAGCGCAGCTACCGGCTTGTCGAGGCAGCCGCATCGGTGGACCCGGGCGAGGCCCGGGCCATGAGCCCGCAACGGCACCGGCAGGCGTTCCTCACCTTCGTCGCAGGCCTGCTCGCCGACTTCGACGGCTACCTCGGCCGCGGCGACCCCGACCTGGCCCGCGACGTGGCCGGCTACCGGCAGAACGCGTTCCACGCCACCGACGCCGAGACCGCCGAGTTCGTCACCCGGTTCCGCGAACTGTTCGCCGAGTACGCGGCGTTCGGCCCCGGACCCGGCCGCACCCGGCGGCTGCTCACCACAGTGCTGCTGCCCGGCGCCGATCAGGAGCGGCCCGCCGACCGCCGGTGACCGAGCGCGATGTCCGCCACCGCGGCACCGAGCGCCAGCACGATGATCCCGGCGGCGAGCAGCAATGAGTGGCGGAACGCCGCACCCCAGTCGCCGCGGTCCTGCGCCAGCGTCGAGAAGAACAGCGCGCCCACCGCGGCGATGCCCGCGGCCGACCCGATGCGCTGGCCGGTCTGGAGCATCCCGGCGCCGCTGCCGGCCATCGGTACCGGCACCTCGGACAGCGTCAGCGTCTGGTTCGGCGCGATCACCAGACCGCTGCCCAGCCCGGCGACGAGTAGCGGCAGCGCGGTGCGCAGCGGCACGTTGTCGTGCGGCCCGCCGGCCAGCACCAGGTCGGTCGCGATCAGCCCGGCCACCACCGCCAGCAGACCGATCGCGACGAGCGGACGGCCGTACCGCGTCACCACCCGGCCGCCGAGCGCGGAGGCCAGCGCCGAACCGAGCGCGAACGGGGTGATCGCCAGACCGGCCACGAGCGCGCTGTAGCCGAGCCCCATCTGGAGGTAGAGCGTGAAGATGAAGAAGATCGCGGTGAACCCGGCGAAGTAGATCAGGCCGATCAGCGAACCCAGCGTGTAGGAGCGCACCGTGAACAGCCGCAGGTCGAACAGCGGCTGGGCGCGCCGGGCGTACCGGTGCTCCCAGAGCGCGAACCCGGCGAGCAGCAGCAGGCCGACGGGGATCAGCAGCCACTTGCCCGGGCCCCGCCACTGCTCCCGCTGCACCAGCGGCAGCAGGATCACGGTCACCCCGGCGCCGAGCAGCAGCACCCCGAGCGGGTCGAGCCGGCCCCGTCCGGCCGGGTTCGTCGCCCGGGCCGGCATCAGCCGCCAGCCGAGCAACATCGCCACGATCCCGACCGGGATGTTCACGAAGAACACCCACCGCCAGCCGTGCTCCGCGCCGCCGAGCTGGATGAGCAGGCCGCCGAGCAGCGGACCCACGGCGGTGGAGATGCCGATCGTGGCGCCCAGCAGCCCGAACGCCCGGCCCCGGTCGGCACCCCGGAACAGCTCCTGGATCATGCCGCTGACCTGCGGGTTCACCACGCCGGCGGCGGCGCCCTGGACGAGCCGGGCGACGACCAGCCACTCCGGCGAGCGGGCCAGCCCGGCCAGCGCGCTGGTCAGCGTGAACAGGCCCACCCCGACCACGAACGCGCTACGCCGCCCGCGCGCGTCGCCGAACCGCCCGGCCGGCACCAGCACCAGGCCGAACGTCAGCGCGTACCCGGACAGCACCCACTGCAGGTCGCTCGGCGTGGCCTGCAACGCCCGGTCGATCGACGGCACCGCGACGTTGACGATGCTGACGTCCAGCAGCGTCATGAACGCCGCGATCAGGCCGACGCTCAGCGCGCGCCAGCGACGCCGGTCGTCGTACCCGGTGTCGGGCACCGCCGACGACGACCGGCCCTCGCTCATCGTGCCCCCCACTGACCGTCGATCACCCGACTCTGATCGCTACCCGGTGCCCGGTGGGGCAAACGACTCGATCACGCCATCTGGCGCGCGCACCACCGGGGTCCGAAGTCCAGGCCGGACATCGGGGAGTCCTCGCGGTGCAGCAGTCCCCGCTCGGTGAGCGAGTGCAGCGGCTCGCGCAGCTCCTCCTCGGTCATCCCGGTCTCCTGGGCGATCAGGTCCGGGTAGGGGACGTGCCCCTGCACCTCCAGCGCGGACACCGCCTGGTAGACCCGTTCCTCGACCGCAGACAGCTGGACCTGAGGCATCGCTTCCCTCCTCGGCGTGGACCGCCCGACCCGCGGACGGCCGGCGACCGGCGGTTACCCGGGCGGGCCGCGATGATGCTCACCCGTTCGACTGTCGTACCGGGCGGCGCGGCACGGCGGTGCCCTAGGCTGCACCCGTGATCATGGATCTCGTCGTGGTCGGCGGCGGGCCCGCCGGACTCTCCGCCGCGCACGCCGCGGCCCGGGCCGGCGTCCGCACGCTCGTGGTGGAACGGGCCACCCACCCCCGCTACAAGACCTGCGGCGGCGGCCTGACAGGCACCTCGCTCGCCGAGGTCGGCGACCTTGTCGAGGTGCCCGCCCACGACCGGGTCGACCGGATCACGTTCACCCGGGACGGGCGACGCGCGTTCACCCGCCGGCACCCCGCGCCGCTGGTCACCATGATCCGCCGGGAGGAGTTCGACGACCGGCTGCGCGCCGCCGCCGTCGCCGCCGGGGCGCAGGTCCGCGAGGGCGTCGCGGTCCGCGCGATCGAGCAGGACCCCGACGAGGTACGCCTGCGCCTGGCCGGCGGTGAGACGGTACGGGCCCGTACCGTCATCGGTGCGGACGGCTCGTCCGGCGTGACGGCACGGCACGTCGGGGTGCGCTTCCGGCAGGTCGACCTCGGCCTGGAACTGGAACTGCCGGTGGACGCCGCCGAGCGGGACCGCTGGCGCGGCCGGGTGCTGCTCGACTGGGGGCCGCTGCCCGGCTCCTACGCCTGGGTGTTCCCCAAGGGCGACCGTCTCACGGTGGGTGTCATATCCGCCCGGGGCGACGGCGACCGCACCCGCGCCTATCTGCGCGACTTCACCGACCGGCTCGGCCTGTCCGGGGTGAGGCCGGAGCACGACTCCGGTCACCTGACCCGCTGCCGCACCGGGGACTCCCCGCTGCGGCACGGCCGGGTGCTGGTCGCCGGGGACGCCGCCGGGCTGCTGGAGCCGTGGAGCCGTGAGGGGATCAGCTACGCGCTGCGCTCGGGCCGGCTGGCCGGTGCGGCGGTGGCCGCCGGTGACCTCGACGCGTACGCCCGGGACGTCGACCGGCGGCTGACGCCGGAGATGCGCGCCGGGTACCGGCTGCTGGAGGTGTTCGAGCGGCGGCCCGACGTGTTCCACACGATGCTGGCGAGCCCACCCGGCTGGCGGATGTTCGTCCGGTTCTGCCAGGGGCGGGCGAGCTTCGCCGAGGTGCTCGACCGGCGGCCGGTGCGGGCCGGGCTGGCGCTGCTCGACCGCCTGCCACCGCTCAGGGGACGATGACCGCCCGCCCCCGCACCTCGCCCCGGCGCAGCGCCTCGTACGCCTGCGGCGCCTGTGCGAGGGGGAACGTGTGCACGTCGGCGTGCAGCCGGCCGTCGCGGGCCAGCTCGATCACCTCGTGCAGTTCGGATCGGGTGCCCCAGAACGGCACGACCACACCGGTCTCCAGCGGCACCGGCGGCGGCTCGTCGGCGACCGGCCGCACCGGCAGCGTGCCGCCGGCCAGGCCCACCAGCAGGATCTGGCCGCCGGTGGCGACCACCTGCCGGGCGGTGTCCAGCGTGGGCTGCGCGCCGACGAAGTCGAGCACCACGTCCGCGCCGTCCGGCGCCGGCCCGACCAGTTCGCGGATCCTGTCCACCGCGTCCGGGCCGGCCTGCACCGTGTGGTGGGCGCCCAGGCCGGCGGCGAGGTCCAGCGCGGCGGTGTTCGTGTCCACCGCGATGATCCGTACCGCGGTGGTGGCGAGCAGGATCTGCAATCCCATGTGCCCCAGGCCGCCGATGCCGATCACCACGCAGGTTGTGCCCGGTCGCAGCCGGGGCCGCGCCAGGTCCACCGCGTGGTACGGGGTCAGCCCGGCGTCGGTCAGCGGCGCCGCCTGGGTCAGGTCCATGTCGCCGACCGGCAGCAGCCGGGACGCCGGCACCACCACGTACTCGGCCAGCCCGCCGTCGCGGCTGAGCCCGATCCCGCCGACCGGGGTGACCCGGCACCGGTTCTCCTCGCCCCGCAGGCAGGCCCGGCACCGGCCGCAGCCGATGATGCCGTAGACGGCGGCCCGGTCGCCGGGCGACCAGCCCTCCACCCCGGCGCCGACCGTGTCCACGGTGCCGGCGATCTCGTGCCCGAGCGTCATCGGGATCGGGAACACCCCGGCCGGCGCGTCGAGGATGTGCAGGTCGGAGTGGCAGGCGCCGACCGCGCCGACGCGCAGCAGCACTTCACCCGGGCCGGCCTGCGGGGTGGGCACCTCCGTGTGCTCCAGCACACCGGGTGCGGTCATCCGTACTGCGCGCATGTCTCCTCCACCTCGTCGCCCACGGTCGTCGCGGCGGCATACCCCTGCCGTAGCGGTTGATGCGGAGACGGAACGGGTGAGCGCACAATGCGGTCATGAGCGAGCCGGCCGAGTCGTTCACCGACGAGGAGTACGCGTTCCTGCGGCACGTCCGCTTCGGCGAACTGCCCGCCCGGGTACGCCCGGATGACCTGACGGGGTCCGTGGAGACCGAGACCCCGCCGGACCGGCCGGACCCGGTCGGCGGGGAGTCGGAGTGGCACCTGCGCGCGGGCGGCTGACGGGGCCCGGGCAACGGCCCGGACCCCGCCGCCTCACGGTCAGAAGACCGGCACGCCGTCGCGCACCAGCTTCCAGTTGGGTACGAAGAAGTCGGCCGGGTCGATGACGCCCTTGGCCTGCGCCCAGTCGATGAGCAGCTGGCGGATCTCCTGCTGGGCGTTGTAGACCTGGGTCTTCACGATGCCCGGGAAGTTGCCGCCGCCGCTGCGCCGGTAGTTGTTCACCGCCACCACGAACCGGGCGTCCGCCGCGACCGGGGTGCCGGTGCCGGCCAGCACCAGGCGGGTGATCCGCTGCCCGACCGGCTTGGCGATGTCGATGTCGTAGTCGACGCCGGAGAACACGTCGTAGTTGTAGTCCGGCACCGCCGGGTCGCTGATCGTCTCCGGGTTCACCGGCGCGCCCGCGGGCAGCGTGACGAAGTACTTCGCCGAGTACTCCAGGTACGCCTTCACCTCGGCGCCGGTCAGCACGACCGCCTCCAGCGTGTTGTCGTACACGTAGAGGCCCGCCACGTCGCGGATGCGCACGTCGCCCTGCGGGAACACCGCGGTACGGCTGAACGGCGCGGCGATGGACAGCACCGGCAGGCCAGCGTACTCGCCGCCCGCGAGCGCCTCGGTGACCACCTCGGTCTGGACGTGGTTGATGAAGTCCAGGATCGGGGTGTCCTTGTACCGCGACTCGGCGGCCGACAGTTCCACACTGGACTGGGCGACGACGCGGTTGACGTACTCGACGGTCTTGGTGTGCTGGCCGCGCACGGCCGCGAGCACCGCCGGGTCCTCGACCACCGTGTTGGTGTTGAGCGTGGTGGCCGACTTGGCGGTGACCGTCCAGCGGCCCTTCTCCCGGGTCAGCGTGAAGTCCATCCGGGTCAGCCGCTGTCCCCACTTCGACGGCTCCGAGGTGAGGACCCGCTCGCCGGTGGTCAGGTTGGTGACGAACTTCTCCGGCACCTCGTTGTGCGCGTGGCCGAACAGGATCGCGTCGATGCCGGGGACCTGCTCGGCGATCAGCGCGGTCGGGTTCTCGTTCGGCAGTTCCGGGCCGTAGCTGGAGGTGCCGCTGTCGCCGCCGTGCGCGGAGATGACGACCAGGTCGGCGCCGCGGCGGCGCATCTCCGGCACCCACTTCGCGGCGGTGGCGACCATGTCGGCGAAGACCAGGCGGCCCTCGACGTTGCCCTTGTCCCAGATGGCCACGCCGGGGTTGGTCAGGCCGAGGATGCCCACGCGCAGCTTCGGCGCGCCGTGCCCGCCGAGCTTGACCTCCTTGATCACGTACGGCAGGAACGCCGGCTTGCCGGTCTTCGCGTTGAGCGCGTTCGCGGCCAGGGCCGGGAAGCCGAGCTGCTCGATCCAGGTCGCCAGCAGCGGCAGGCCGTAGTTGAACTCGTGGTTGCCGAGCGTCACCGCGTCGTACTTGAGGATGTTCATGGCGCGGGCCATCGGGTGCGTCTCACCGGTGCTGGTGATCGGCTCCTGCTTGGCGTAGTACGTGGCGAGCGGCGTGCCCTGGATGGTGTCGCCGGCGTCCAGGACCAGCGTGGCCCTGCCCTTGCGCTCGGCGCGGATCTGGTTGACCAGGGTGGCGAGCTTCGCGACGCCGACGTCGTTGTGCTTGCTGTCGTCGAACTCCGCGTCCTTGTAATAGTCCCAGTTGTAGACGTTGCCGTGGGTGTCCGACGTGCCGAGGATCGTCAGGTCCCAGGTCTTCGGCTGCTTCGGCTTCGCCTCGGCGGGCGCGCCGGCCAGCAGGGGAGCGGTCGCGGCGGCGGCCGCGACGGCCAGCACCTGGCGCCGGGAGGCGCCGGAGGAGGAGGTCATGAGGTGCCTTTCCAATGGGGGTACGCGCCTCGTGGGCGCCGTTGCGCACCATAACCACCACATGTCACCTGCGCCACACCGGCCCGAATCGTTTCCCTTCCGGTCACAGGCTGCTGTTTTCCCGCCGGTCACCGGGGTAGGGGCGCATCCATGAGCGAGGACCAGTTCACCCAGCAGCACCCGGCCGAGCAGTACGGACAGCGCGACGGCCAGCCGTCGCAGCGGCAGACGCCGCCCGGCAACGAGCAGGAGATGGGGCCGAAGCCCGACCACGGCGAGGAGTCGTACCGGGGCAGCGACCGGCTCACCGGCAAGCGCGCGATCATCACCGGCGGTGACTCCGGCATCGGCCGGGCCGTGGCGATCGCCTTCGCCCGCGAGGGCGCCGACGTCCTCATCACGTACCTCGCCGACGAGGAGGAGAGGGACGCCCGGGAGACGGTCGCCCTGATCGAGCAGGCCGGGCGCACCGGCGTCGCGGTCCGGTGTGACCTGCGCGAGGAGGCCAACTGCCGCGCCCTGGTCGACCAGGCGCTGCGCGACCTCGGCGGCGTCGACATCCTGGTCAACAACGCGGCGTACCAGATGTCGCAGGACAACGGCCTGCTCGACATCACCACCGAGCAGTTCGACCGGGTCTTCAAGACCAACGTGTACGCCATGTTCTGGCTCTGCAAGTTCGCGGTGCCGCACATGAAGGAGGGCTCGACGATCATCAACACGTCGTCGATCCAGGCGTTCGACCCGTCGCCGCAGCTGCTCGACTACGCCACCACCAAGGCGGCCATCGCCAACTTCACCAAGGCGCTCGCGCAGAACCTCGCCGAGCGGGGCATCCGGGTCAACGCGGTCGCGCCCGGCCCGATCTGGACGCCGCTGATCCCGGCCACCATGCCGGAGGAGAAGGTGAAGCAGTTCGGCACCGACACGCCGCTGGGCCGTCCGGGTCAGCCGGCCGAGCTGGCGCCCGCGTACGTCTACTTCGCCTCGCAGGAGTCCAGCTACGTCACCGGCGAGATCCTCGGCGTCACGGGCGGCCGCCCGACGAAGTGAGCCGCCGCCCGGTCCCGTTCCGGCCCGTGCCGGCCGCCTGGTCCCGCCCCCGGTCGTCTGGTTCCGCTGCTCAGCGGGGCCAGGCGGCCATCCGGCGGCGGACCTCGGCGATGCGCGGCGCGTCCAGGCCGTAGCGGGTGAACCGTCGGTCGGCCAGCCCGTCCAGGTAGCGGCCCGCGGCGCGCACGTCCTGGTCGTCCAGCGCCGGATCGACCTGCCGGGCCAGCTCCAGCAGTTCCGCGACCGTGTACCGGTCCAGCGCGGCGGAGACGTCGATGTAGTCGCGTACCTCCCGCCGGTTCACCAGCGCGGCGGTCTTGTTGGCGATCAGGTCGCGCACGTCCATGACCGGGCCGAGGTCCATCACCACCGGGCTGCGGTGCCGGTCCAGGCGGGCCAGGCTCAGCCGGATCTGCCGGCCGTCCCGGCTCACCACGAAGTCCCGCAGATCCCGGTCGAAGCCGTCGAACACCTCGCCCAGGCCGCCCGGATCCACCTCGGCCACCCGGTACCCGGCGCGCTCCAGCGCCGCGCGTACCCCGTCGGCCGCCGCCGCGGCGGCGCCCTCCACGTCGGCGAACAGGTCGACGTCCTCGGTGGGGCGGGTGACGAGGCCGTGGACGGCCCACGCCACGCCGCCGCCGAGGACGAAGCGGTGCGGGCCGGCGGCGGCCAGCGCCACCCGGGCCACCTGCCGGTAGAAGTCGTGCGGATGGGTCACGCGGCGCGCAGGCTCCGGTGCCGGCCCTCCCAGGCCAGGCGTACGCCCCGGGGCAGGTTCAGCAGCGGCCACAACCGGCGCAACGTGCCCGCGTGGATCAGCTCGCGCAGATCCTCCACCCGGGTCGTCTCGCGCAGCACGTTCTCGTACATCCAGAGCAACTCGTCCGGGTCGCCCAGGTCGAACGCGCGTTCGCTGCTCCACATCAGGCGTACCGGCAGCTCGACGATGCCGGTCGTGGGACCGGTGAGCTCATCCAGGGTGCGCGCCACCACGGCGGGTCGCCCGGGACGGGCGAGGTACGCGTGCGCGCTGACCGACATGGCATCAGGGTAACCCCAACCCGTCCCCATACCCCCCACCCTTCCCGCCCCCACCCCGTCGATCATGAAGTTGACGGCGCGAGACGTCCGTTTCGTCCCCGCCAACTTCATGATCGACCGTCGCGTCCTCGCTACCTGTTCGCCTTGTTCGCCTAGCGCGGCACTCCGCCGGAGATCTTGGAAGATCCGGGCATGGCGGCCGTTTCGTTCCAAGATCTCCCACGGTGGCGCGTGCGCCAACGCCGGCAAGAGGCGGGGCAGATGGACCGCGGGGCGTTGGGCGAGAGCAGCCCCCGAGCACGGCGCACGGGCTCCGGCGTTCCGCCGACGAGAGATCTTGGTACGCAACGGCCCTCATAAGGGCACTCTCGTACCAAGATCTCCATCCGGCAGTGCGAACGCCGCCCCGGAGCATGCATCGATCACGAAGTTGGCTGCGACAAACCGGACACCGGGTGCTGTCAACCTCTTGTCGACGGGGCCAGGTGAGTCCAGGCAGAGGACGGGGCCGCAACCTCGGACATCGCCCCCGACCCGGCCGATCCAATTCCGGGCGGGTGTCGGGTTTCGGGGTGGTCGGTGGCACCCGCCCGGCGGAATCGTGGGCGGGGGCGGGGCGTTATACCTGGTGAACGACCGCAGCAGCACCCCCGCAGCACGCGGACGCGGGTGGCAGCGCCCGGGAATGATCCCGCGCAGCCGGTCGTTGTGGATGTCTCCGGCGCCGCGAACCGGCCCCGCACGCCACCCCCGGGCGTGCTGCGGGCCGCGGGTGAGCAGGACGCCGGCATCCCCCCAAGACCCTTCTCTTGAGCGCCTGACGGTGCTCGCACCCGCACCGACCCCCCTCGGCGCGGGCGTCGACCCCCGAACGGAGCCCTCACCATGAACACGATTCTGCGTAAGAGCATCCTCGGTATCGCCGGTCTGACCGTCGCCGGTGGCCTCGCCGCCGGCCCCCTCAACCACGACACCAGCACCCCCACTGCCCGGGACGCCGCGGTCACCACGACGCAGGCCGCCGGCAAGCTGGACAGCGCCGCGCTCATCCCGCACGGCGTCCAGGGCACCCAGTCCCACATCGACCTCGACGACGAGCAGACCGCCAACGTCAAGGCGATCATCGCCGCCACGAAGAAGGCCGGCATGGACGAACGCGCCGCCGTCGTCTCCATCGCCACCGCCCTGCAGGAGTCGAAGCTGGAGAACCTCGGCCACCTCGGCGACCGCAACGACCACGACTCGCAGGGCCTGTTCCAGCAGCGCCCCTCCAGTGGTTGGGGCACCGTCGAGCAGATCACCGACCCCGAATACTCCACCACCGCCTTCCTCAAGGGCCTCAAGCAGGTCGACGGCTGGCGCGACATGCCCCTGACCAAGGCCGCCCAGACCGTCCAGGTCTCCGCCTACCCCGACCACTACGCCCAGTGGGAGCAGCAGGCCGCCGACCTGGTGGCCGAGCACTGGAACAGCTAAGACGAACAGGTGAGACCCAGCGAAAGGCCGGCACCCCGAACCAACGGGGTGCCGGCCTTCTGCGTGCCAGGAGACGGCGTCAGGTCGCGCTGATCGTGCCGGTCGCCAGCAGGCAGATCACCAGGCTGCCCAGCGCCACCCGGTACAGCACGAAGACGTACAGCGTGTGGTGGGCGACGTAGCGCAGCAGCCAGGCGATGGCCGCGTAGCCGACGGCGAACGCGATGAGCGTCGCGATCACCATCTGCGCCACGCTCGGTGCGGCGGTGCCCGGTGCGGACGGCTCGAAGACGTCCGGGAGGCTGAACACGCCGGAGATCACCACGGCCGGGATGGCCAGCAGGAACGAGTAGCGGGCCGCGGTCTCCCGGGTGAGGTTCAGCAGCAGGCCCGCGGTCAGGGTGCCGCCCGAGCGGGAGACGCCGGGGACCAGCGCCGCCGCCTGGGCGAAGCCCATGATGACGCCGTCGCGCATCCGGAAGTTCTCCAGCGTACGGGTCTGCCGGCCCCAGTACTCGGCGAAGGCCAGCAGCATCGCGCCGATGATCAGCGTGCAGGAGATCAACCAGAGGTTCCGGCCGGCGGTGCGGATCTGGTCCTTGAAGATCAGTCCGAAGATGCCGATTGGGATGGTGCCGACGATGACGTACCAGCCCATCCGGTAGTCGAGGCTGGACCGCACCGAGCGGTCGACAAGGCCGACGAACCAGGTGCGGACGATCCGCCAGATGTCCTTGGCGAAGTAGATCAGGACGGCGGCCTCGGTGCCGAGCTGGGTCACCGCGGTGAACGACGCGCCCGCGTCCCGGCCGAAGAACAGCTCCGAGGTGATCCGCAGGTGCCCGGACGAGGATACCGGAAGGAACTCGGTCAGCCCCTGGACCAGGCCCAGGACGATGGCCTCGATCCAGGTCACTCGCCGACTCCGGACAGCTCCAGCGCCTCGGCGACGGTACGCAGGGTCTGCACCCCGCTGTCCCGGTCGGCCACGAACAGCGACACCGACAGGGTGGTCACGCCGGCGGCGGCGTACTCCCGCATCCGCTCGGCGATGCGCTCCTTCGGGCCCAGCAGCGAGGTGCGGTCGATGAACTCCATCGGTACGGCGGCGGCCGCGTCGCGCTGCCGCTTGGCCAGGTAGAGGTCCTGGACCTCACGGGCCGCGTCGCCGTAGCCCATGCGGGTGGCGAGCTGGTTGTAGAAGTTCTGCTTGCGGCTGCCCATGCCGCCGACGTACAGCGCGGCGTACCAGCGCACCAGCTCGGCGCAGGTGGCGATGTCGTCGCCGACCACGACCGGCACGGACGGCACCACGTCGAAGCCGGCCATTTCCTTGCCCGCCGCGGCGCGCCCGGCCCGCACCGAGGCGAGGTGCTCCTCGGCGAACTCCGGGGAGTAGAAGACGGCCAGCCAGCCGTCGGCGATCTCGCCGGCCAGTTCCAGGTTCTTCGGGCCGACGGCGGCAAGGTAGATCGGGATGTGCTCGCGCGGCGGGTGGAAGCCCAGCCGCAGCGCCTTGCCGGGACCGTCGGGCAGCGGCAGCGTGTAGTGCTCGCCGTCGTACGCGACCTCCTTGCGGGCCACCGCCAGCTTGACGATGTCGACGTACTCCCGGGTGCGGGCCAGCGGCTTGGCGAACCGTACGCCGTGCCAGCCCTCGGAGACCTGCGGACCGGACACGCCCAGGCCGAGCCGGAACCGGCCGCCGGAGAGCGTGTCGATGGTCGCGGCGGTCATCGCGGTCATGGCGGGGGTACGGGCCGGGATCTGCATGACCGCCGAGCCGACGTCGATGCGCTCCGTCTGACCGGCGATCCAGGCCAGCATGCTCGGCGAGTCCGAGCCGTACGCCTCCGCGGCCCAGACCACCGAGTAGCCGAGCCGGTCCGCCTCCTGGGCCAGCGCCAGGTGGTCGAAGGGCGTGCTCCACGCCGTCTGGTATCCGAGGTTGAGCCCGAGTCGCACTGATCCTCCCACCGTCCGCACCACAGGTCGCATCAGGTTACGCAATGAGCGTGGCACCCTCGACGTCCGGCTCGCCCCGAACATGTCACACCGGGTGGAGGTCGCGCGGGAAGTTGACTGCGGCGAGGATATCCGTGACGCCGGGTTCGAAATAAGGTTCACGCATGCAACAGCGACCGCTCGGCCGAAGCGGGCTGGCGGTATCGCGGCTCGCGCTCGGCACCATGACCTGGGGACGGGACACCGACGCCGACGACGCGGCCGCCCAGCTGAAGAGTTACCTCGACGCGGGCGGCAACCTCGTCGACACCGCCGACGTGTACGCCGACGGCGACGCCGAGTCGGTGATCGGCTCCCTGCTGGGCAGCCTGGTGGACCGCGACGAGCTGCTGATCGCCACCAAGGCGGGCCTGCGGCCGGGCAGCCGCCGCCGGGACGGCTCACGGGGGCACCTGCTGCGCACGCTCGACGCCTCGCTGCGCCGGCTCGGCACCGACCACGTCGACCTGTGGCAGGTGCACGGCTACGACCCGGACACCCCGCTGGAGGAGACGCTCTCCGCGCTGGACCACGCGGTGTCCAGCGGGAAGGCCCGCTACGTGGGTGTGTCGAACTTCTCCGGCTGGCAGACCGCGCGGGCCGCCGCCTGGCAGGCCGCCTGGCCGGGGCGCGCGCCGGTGGTCGCCGCGCAGGTGGAGTACTCGCTGCTGGAGCGCGGTGTGGAGCGGGAGGTGCTGCCCGCCTGCGCCGGGATGGGGCTGGGTGTGCTGCCCTGGTCGCCGCTGGGCCGGGGCGTGCTGACCGGCAAGTACCGCAACGGCCGCCCGGCCGACTCGCGGGCGGTGTCGCCGCACTTCGAGCGGTTCGTCGCGACGTACCTGGAGCCGCGCTGCTCCAGCATCGTGGAGGCGGTCGCCATCGCGGCCGGCGGGCTCGGCGTGTCGCCGCTGGAGGTGGCGCTGGCCTGGGTGCGGGACCGGCCGGGCGTGACCGCGCCGATCCTGGGCGCCCGGACCGTCGGGCAGCTGCTCGGCGCGTTGCAGGTGGAGCGGATGACGCTGCCGGAGGAGATCGTCACGGCGCTGGACGACGTGTCGGCGGTGCCGGTGGGCTACCCGGAGCGCGACGGCTGAGCCGTACGAGGGCGATCCGGGTCACCCGCAGGGGGTGGCGGAGGGCCCGCGACCTGGGCAGCATAGGGGCATGGACTACGAATACGCGCCGCTGCGGTTGCCTTCGAACGTCGATCGGCTGACCGCCGCGGCGCAGCTGGCGATCCAGGCCGAGTTCTCCGGCTGGGAGCTGGCCCGGGTGCGGCTCTACCGGGACGGCACGCGGCAGGTGGTGCTGCGGCGCCGCCTGGTCAACCAGTCGCAGCCGGGCCTGTCGTACTGACGACGGGCCCGTCCCCGGGGCCGCGCGACGCGGCGCCGCCCCGGGGATGCGCACGGCCTAGTGCGCGTGGTCGTGTTCCTCGTCGAGTTCCATGAACGGGTGCTCGTCGAGCCGGCCGACCAGCCGGTCGTCGGCGGCCGGCTGGAACGGGCCGACCGGGTCGTCGTCGTCGAACGACTCCAGGTCGACGGGGGTGCCGACCTCGCTGACCATCACCACACCGTCCAGCGGCTCCAGCTCCGGCACGTCGAGCGCGGACAACGAGCCGTCGCCGCTCTGCAGCAGCTCCAGCACCGCCTCGCCGACCCCCTCGACCGGTGCCGGCTCGTCCTCCTCCGGGGTGCCCTCCCGGCGGGCCGCCTCGGCCGCGCGCAGCAGCGCGGCGACGCTGGGCACCCGGTAGTCGCGCCGCTGCCGCACCGAGATGACCCGCGGGTGCGGGTCGGTGGGCTCGCCGCCCTCGACGGCGCCGAAGCGCTCGTCGGCCTCGTCCGGGTCGATCGACTCCACGTCCCAGGGCGTCACCTCGCCGAACGCGTCGAGCAGCTGCTCGTCGTAGGCGAACGAGGCGTTGTTCAACGCGACGTACGCCTGCCAGACGGCGTCGTCGTCGATCCGGCCCTGGGCGGCCCGGACGGCGGCCAGGTGGGCGCGGGCCGCGTCGATCACCCGCTCGAGGGCGGCGTCCAGCTCACCGTGCTGGTCGGTCATGTGTGGCAGTCCCTTCGCGATGGGGGGAGGTTCCGCGCCGGCGGCGCCGCGGCGGGCGCGGTCAGCAGGTACGGAGGAAGCGGTCCAGAACCCGCACGCCGAACTGTAGTCCGTCCAGCGGAACCCGCTCGTCGATGCCGTGGAACAGGCCGGAGAAATTGAGGTCGGCGGGCAGCCGCAGCGGCGCGAAGCCGAAGCAGCGGATGCCGAGCTGGGAGAACGCCTTGGCGTCGGTGCCGCCGGAGAGCATGTACGGCACCGGGTGCGCGCCCGGATCCTCGGCACGCAGCGCCTCCGACATGTGCGCCACCAGGTCACCGTCGAACGTGGTCTCCAGGGCCGGCTGGCGCTGGACGTACTCGATGGCGATGTCCGGCCCGACCAGCTCGCGCAGCTGCCGCTCCAGTTCCTCGCTCTGCCCGGGCAGGCTGCGGCAGTCGATGGTGGCGGTGGCCCGGCCGGGGATGACGTTGTCCTTGTAGCCGGCGGCCAGGCGGGTCGGGTTGGCGGTGTTGCGGACGGTCGCGCCGATGATGTTGGCGATCGGGCCGAGCTTGGCGATCGCGGTCTCCGGATCGTCCGGGTCGATCTCGATGCCGAGCACGTCGGAGACCTCGGCCAGGAACGCCCGTACGGTGTCGGTCATCACCACCGGGAAGCGGTGCCGGCCGATCCGGGCGACCGCCTCGGCGAGCGCGGTGACCGCGTTGTCGTCGTGCACCATCGAGCCGTGGCCGGGCCGGCCCCTGGCGTGCAGGCGCAGCCAGTCGATGCCCTTCTCGGCGGTCTCGATCAGGTAGAGGCGGCGCTGCTCGTCGACCGAGTAGGAGAAGCCGCCGACCTCACCGATCGCCTCGGTGCAGCCGTCGAACAGGCCGCGGTGCCGCTGGGTGAGGAAGTGCGCGCCGTAGTCGCTGCCGGCTTCCTCGTCGGCGGTGAACGCGAGCACGATGTCGCGCCGGGGGCGGACGCCGGTGCGCTGCCAGTCGCGGACCACGGCGAGCACCATCGCGTCGAAGTCCTTCATGTCGATCGCGCCGCGGCCCCACAGGTAGCCGTCGCGGATCTCGCCGGAGAACGGGTGCACCGACCACTCGTCCGGGTCGGCGGGCACCACGTCGAGGTGGCCGTGCACCAGCAGCGCGTCGCGGCCGGGCTCGGTGCCGGGGATCCGGGCGACCAGGTTGGCGCGGCCGGGCGCGGACTCGTGGATCTCGGCGTCGACGCCGGCCTCGGCGAGCTTCTCCGCGACGTACTCGGCGGCGCGCCGCTCCCCCGCGCTGGTGTCGTTGTCGCCGGTGTTCGTGGTGTCGATGCGCAGCAGGTCGCGGCAGAGGTCGACGACCTCGTCGGTGGCGTCGGGTCGGGCGGGGGCGGCGTCGCTCGTCATCGCTTCCTTATACCAGCAGGTGAGGTGGTCGCGGGCCGCCGGTGGCCCGGCGGCGGTTTCGCGGCACGCCCGGCCGGGTACCGCCGGACCGCCCGGACATCGACTCCGGCCGTCACGAGGAGGGCACCATGACCGTCCCCCTGCCGCCGCTGCCGCCGGCCGCCGACGACGCGTACCGGCCGGGTGGGCGCAGCGTCGCCGAACTCGTGGACACCGAGCACCGGGCGCTGCTGGGGCTGGCCGACCGGGTCACCGACCCGGCGCTGGACGCCACCGGCCGGCGCGAGGTGCTCGACGTGCTGACCGCCGCGGTGTCCCGCCACCTGTCCGCCGAGGAGCAGTACCTCTTCCCGGCGGCCCGCGCCGCCATGCCGGACGCCGCGGAGCTGGTCGAGCGGGAGATCGAGGCCGACGCCGCGCTGCTGACCGCGCTCAAGGAGCTGTCCGGCGCCGACGACCCGGCGGTCGCGGACGTGGCCGAGCGGGTACGCCGGCACGTCAGCCGCGTCGCGGCGCTGGTCACGCCGTTGCGCGAGGTGGCGAGCGACGCCGAGCTGATCCGGCTGGGCAACCGCTGGGAGATCGCGGAGGAGGCGGCGCCGACCCGGCCGCACCCCGGCACGCCCGCCACCCCGCCCTGGAACAAGATCGTCGAACCGGCCGTCGGGGTGCTGGACAAGGTGCGCGACGCGGTCACCGGACGGCGTACCCGGCTGAGCGACCTGGAGCACCACCGCCAGGGGTGAGCCGATCGCCCCTTCCGTGTATCGGTTCGTGGTCCTACCGTCACGGTATGGATCTGGAGCTGCGACACCTGCGTGTGGTCTGCGCGATCGCGGAGACGGGGAGCGTCACCAAGGCCGCCTCGGCGCTCGGCCTGGCCCAGCCGGCGCTGACCGCCCAGCTTCAGCGGATCGAACGGGCGCTGGGCGGGCCGTTGTTCGAACGGGACCGCCGCGGCGCCCGTCCCACCGCGCTGGGCGAACTGGTGCTGGACCGGGCGCGGGTGCTGCTGCCGGCGATGAAGGGCCTGCGGGACGAGGCGGCCCGGATGGCCGGTGCGGGCGATCCGCTGCGCCGGTACCGCTTCGGCGGGGTGAACAGCCCGATCCTGGGCCGGCTGGTGCACCGGCTCGCCGCCGAGCGCCCGGACGCGCAGATCACCACGTACGGCTCGTGGTCGGTGGACGAGCTGGCGCAGATGGTGGCCGGTGGCCGGCTCGACTTCGCGCTGACCGGCGTGTGCGGCGACTCGACGCCGTCGGCGGGGTTCGGGCTGAGCTGGCGGGAGGTGGCGGTCGAGCCGGTCTGCGTGCTGCTGCCGCAGACCCACCCGCTGGCCGGCCACGCCGAGGTCGACCTGGTCGGCCTGCGGCGCGAGCGGTGGGTGGCCGCGCCGGGCGACGGCTGCTTCGGCGACTGCTTCGCGGCCGCCTGCGCCCGCTCCGGCTTCACCCCGAAGAAGGTGTACGAGGCGGACGTGCGGGCCGCGCTGGACCTGGTGGACGCGGGCGAGGCGGTGGCGTTGTGCCAGGCCACGTTCCGTCCGGTGGCGGGGCTGGTCACCCGCCGGCTGGCCGGCACACCGCTGCGCTGGCGGCTGCTGCTGGGCTGGCATCCGGACGTGCCGGCGGCGGCCGTGGCCGAGCCGGTGCTGGCGGCGGCGGTCGCGGCGTACACCGACGCGCTGGCCAACCATCCGGAATACCTGGGCTGGCTGCTGGCGCACCCGGAGTTCGGTGTGCAGCCCAACGGCTCGGGTGGGGTGCGAATCGCCTGAACCCGGGTATCACCGGCGACATGACTGATCTGTATCCGGCCGCCGACCAGCGGGAGCTGCTGCGTCAGGCGGCCACCGCGCACACCACCGCCTCCGCCGAGGTGGAGGCGTTCCTGCGCCGGTTGCCGGAGGTGCCGGGTCCGGCCGACGTGACCGAGTACGCCAATCTGCTCAGCCGCGAGGAACGCGCCCGGGCCGACCGGCAGGCCGCGGCGGACGCGGCCGGGCTGCGGCTGCCCAGCCTGGAGTCGGAGTAGCCGGCCGCGCCCGGGCGGGTGCTCCGCCCGGGCGCCGCCGTACCGGCTCAGCGTTCGACGAGGACGTCGTGGCCGAGGTCGAGCAGGGCGTGGCGCCACTCGTCGTCGGCGTTGCCCCGGCGTGGCCGCTGCGCGGTCAGCTCCCGGATCCGGGTGATCGCCTCCCGCATCACCTCGATGTCCTCCGGCGTGAGGTCCACCTTGCGCTTGCGCAGCACGGCGAGGATCTGCCGGCCGGGCTCGGGCAGGTCGAGGTCCGGATCCGGGCCGAACGCCTCCTCCCCCGAGCCGCGGGTCAGCAGCCACTGCCGCAGCGTCTCGGAGGGCACGTTCACCTCGGCGTGGAAGTCGTCCCAGATCACCTCGACCTCGGGGTCGAGTCGCGCCTCGCGTACCATCACGCCTCCTCTCCCGGCGGCGGCCCGGATGCCGGCTCGCCCTCGTTCGGTGGGTGCTGCTTCAGGCCCTCCGGCGGCACCCGGACCCGGGCCGGGTTCGCCGTGGGGGCCGCCTCGATCGGTTCACCGGCCCCGGTGTCGTCGGGGACTTCCTCGGGTTCGGTCATGTCCGCCCTCCGGTCCTTCGGTGACGGCCCGTCCCGGCCCGGCCGGGACGGGCCCCGGCCGGTCATCGGGGATGGGACGTGGCGGCCGGCGTGTAGCCGCGCTCACCGGCGGTGACGTCGAAGACGAGCCGGTCGTCGCGGGCGTCGACGGTGACCTTCTGCCCCGGTGAGACCTCGTGCTCCAGCAGCATCCGGGACAGCCGGTTGTCGACCTCGCGCTGGATCACGCGGCGCAGCGGGCGGGCGCCGAACTCGGGCTGGTAGCCGTGCTCGGCGAGCCAGTCGACACCGGCGGTGCTGAAGTCGACCTGGATGTCCTGGGCGTGCATCCGGCGGCGGGTCTCCTCCAGCAGCAGCCCGGTGATCTGGCGCAGCTGCTCGGCCTCCAGCCGCTGGAAGATGATCACCTCGTCGATGCGGTTGAGGAACTCCGGGCGGAAGTTCTCCTGGAGCCGGCGCATCAGCCGCTCCCGCAGCTCGTCGCTCTCCTGCTCGCCGGGGGCGCCGGTGGCGAAGCCGACGGTGCGCTGGGTGCCGGTGATCAGCTCCGAGCCGAGGTTGCTGGTCATGATCAGGACGGTGTTCTTGAAGTTCACGGTACGGCCCTGGCTGTCGGTGAGCCGGCCGTCGTCGAGCACCTGGAGCAGGATGTTGAACACGTCCGGGTGCGCCTTCTCGATCTCGTCCAGCAGCACCACCGCGTACGGGCGGCGGCGGACCGCCTCGGTGAGCTGACCGGCCTCCTCGTAGCCGACGTACCCGGGCGGGGCGCCGACCAGCCGGCTGACCGTGTGCCGTTCCTGGAACTCGCTCATGTCCACCCGGACCATCCGGTCCGCCTCGCCGAACAGCGCCTCGGCCAGCGCCCGGGCCAGCTCGGTCTTGCCGACGCCGGTCGGGCCGAGAAACAGGAAGCTGCCCATCGGCCGGTCCGGGTCGGCCAGGCCGGTACGGGAGCGGCGCACCGCCTCGGCGACGGCGGTGACCGCGTCGTCCTGCCCGATCACCTTCTCGTGCAGGTGGCCCTCCAGGCGCAGCAGCCGGTCGCGTTCCTCCTCGGTGAGCTGGGTGACCGGGATGCCGGTGGCCCGGGAGACCACCTCGGCGATCTCCGTCGGCCCCACCTCGGGCACGTGGCTGGGCCCCTCGTCGCCGCGGGCGCGGCGGACCTGGTCCTCCAGCTCGGCGAGCCGGTCGCGCAGCGCGGAGGCCCGCTCGTACTGCTCGTCGGAGACCGCCTGCTCCTTGTCCCGGCGCGTCTCGTCGAGCTGCTGTTCCAGCTCGCGCACGTCCTCGGCGGGGGTACGGGTGCGCAGCCGCACCCGGGCACCGGCCTGGTCGATCAGGTCGATCGCCTTGTCCGGCAGGAAGCGGTCGGTGACGTACCGGTCGGACAGCTCGGCGGCGGCGACCAGCGCCTCGTCGGTGAACCGGACCTGGTGGTGCGCCTCGTACCGGTCGCGCAGGCCGCGCAGGATCGCGATGGTGTCGTCGACGGTCGGCTCGGGCACCAGCACCGGCTGGAACCGGCGGGCCAGCGCGGCGTCCTTCTCGATGCTGCGCCGGTACTCGTCGAGCGTGGTCGCGCCGATCACCCGCAGCTCGCCGCGCGCCAGGGCCGGCTTGAGCATGTTCGAGGCGTCCATCCCGCCCTCGCTGCCGGCGCCGCCCGCACCGACCAGCGTGTGGATCTCGTCCAGAAAGATGATCAGCTCCTCGCGGTGGGCGCGGATCTCGTCGATCACCTTCTTCAGGCGCTCCTCGAAGTCACCCCGGTAGCGGGTGCCGGCGACCAGGCCGGACAGGTCGAGCTGGATCACCCGCTTGCCGATCAGCGTCTGCGGCACGTCGCCGTCGCAGATCCGCTCGGCGAGACCCTCCACGATCGCGGTCTTGCCGACACCGGCCTCGCCGATCAGCACCGGGTTGTTCTTGGTCCGCCGGGACAGGATCTCCACCGCCTGCTCGATCTCGTCGGCCCGGCCGATCACCGGGTCGATCTGATCCATCCGGGCCAGCTCGGTGAGGTCCTGGCCGTACTGGTCGAGCGTCGGGGTGCCCCGGTCCGGACGCGGGACGTTCGTCGCTCCCCGTTCGGCGCTGGCCGCCTGCAGCGACTCGGGCTGGATCCGGCCGGCGGCGAGCATCCGGCCGGCCGGCGACTCGGGGTTCAACGGCAGCGCCATCAGGATGTGCTCGGGACCGATGTAGTTGGCGCCCATCGCGCGGGACAACTGGTGGGCGTCGAGCAGCGCCCGCTTCGCCGCCGGGGTCAGCGAAAGGTTCGGCGGCACCTCGCCGCGCGGCGCGCCCTCGCCGCGCCCGCCCAGCGCGCCCAGCAGCGCGTCCGGGTCGGCGCCGGCCCGGCGGACCAGGTCGCGCAGCGGCTCGCGCTGCAACGCCGCCCAGAGCAGGTGGTCGGTGTCCAGGTCGTTGCTGTGCTTCTGGGCGGCACGGCGGGCCGCGTCGGCGAGCATCTCCCGGGCGTCGGCGGTCATCAGGCGCGTGATGTCGACCCGGTGCGCCGGCCGGCGTCCCCCCTCGCCCCGGCCGAAGTATCGGGCCAGGAACTCGTCCCAGGGGTCGTTGCCGAAGTCACCCGGTCCCATCATCACGTCCTCCGCAGTCAGTCGGCACGACCGGCACCCGGCACGCGCGGCACGGTCGGCGGTGGCTACCCGGCGGTCGGCGCGACAAACTCGACCGGATGGCAGGCTGGGGGCATGGAGAGCAGACCGCTGCTGATCGTGGACGGCGCGAACGTGGTGGGCTCACGCCCGGACGGCTGGTGGCGGGACCGGGCCGGCGCGGCGGTCCGGCTGCGCGACGCGCTGGCGTCCGTCGGGGAGGCGGGCGTGCCGCCGGAGCTGCCGCCGCCGGTGCAGGTGGTGCTGGTGGTGGAGGGCGCGGCCCGGCACGTGGCGCCCGCGCCCGGCGTGGAGGTCGTCTCCGCGCCCGGCTCCGGCGACGACACGATGGTCGAGCTGGTCGCCGCCGCGCCGGGTCGGCGGCGGGTGGTGGTCACCGCCGACCGGGAGTTGCGCGAGCGGGTGACCGCGCTGGGTGCGGAGGTACGCGGCCCGCGCTGGCTGGGCCGCTAGAGCACCCGGTCCCGTCAGCGGGACCGAGGAGTCCGCCGACGGGACCAGCGGCAGGGTCTTCGCGCACGTCAGGGCCGGAACCGGACACCGGGGCCGCAACGCCGCGAGGGTGGATGTTCGTCCACCCGCCGGGATGGGTTGTAATGGAGATCTCTTCCGCCCCCAGGAGGTCCCCGTGGCGAGCGTCGCCGAGCTGAAGGCCGCCATCGATGTCGCTCTCCAGCAGATCGGTGACGGCCAGACAGCGGTGCAGGCGGCCGGCGAGAAGCTGGCCGAGGCGCAGCAGACGCTGGCCGGCGCGCTGGAGGGCAGCGGCCACGAGACGGTCGAGGCGGCCCAGGCCTCGCTGACACAGGCGGGCCAGGAGTTGGAGGAGTGTCTGGCCGCGACACTCGTCGCGGTGGAGCAGGCTCAGATCTACGTCGCGACGCTCTGAGGCCCGGCCGTGTCCATCGTCGAGGACATCGGCGCGCAGGTACGCGCCGCCGTCGAGGAACTGCCGCTGGCACAGCTCGCCGCCGCGCTGGAGAAGCTCGGCCAGGCGCAGGAGCGGCTGCGCTGGGTGCGCCAGGAGTCGTCCGATCCGATGGGGGTGCCGGAGCTGTCCTCGGCCACCGAGCACGCCGAGACCGCCGGCTACGCGTTGCGCGTGGCGCAGGAGCAGCTCACCGCGTACCTGGCCGCGATCGGGCTGGCACCGGACGGCGCGCGGCCGGCGCCGCCCGGCGAGCGGCCGCCCCGGCACGACACGCCACGCGGCGAGGACCCGCCGGCACCGGGCCCGGCCGCCGAGCCGGGCGAGCAACCGGCGGTACGGCGCTGGTGGGCGGTGCGGGTGGCGGAGCTGACCGGCGGCCGGGAGGGCACGCCGGACGAGCCGGACGAGCGCGTCGAGGACTCCCACGAGCTGCTGCGCCGGGTGGCCGCCGGGATCCGCTCCGGCGACCGGGACCGGCTGCACCGCGAGTTGCGCCGGGCGCACGCCGACGTGGGGCTGGGGCTGGCCGCGATCACCCCGCCGCTGCTGCGCGAGCTAGCCGGTGAGCTGCTCGGCCATCCGCCCCGCGCGGACGACCTGCCCCGGCTGCGCGGCGCGCTGGACTCCCGGGTCCGCGACCTGCTGCCCGGCCTGCCGCGGCCGGTGCTGGACACGCTGCTGACCCGGGTGTGCCGGATGCCGCCGCCGCGCCGCGACGACGACGCGGAGCAGCCGCACGCGGCCGACCCGGCGGTCACCGCGGGCGTGCTCACCGGCGTACTGCTCGACCGGCTCGGCCGGGACCTGCCCAAGGACACCGACGATCGGGAGCCGTCCCGTGGCTGACGTCCGCGCACAACTGGTGACGCGGGTCCGGGGGATGCTCTCCGAGGCCCTGGGCGCCACCCGTACCCGGCTCACCGCCGCCGAGGCCGACCTGGCCGCCGGGCGGGACCGGCTGGCCCGTACCCGCAAGGCCGCCGCGGCGGTGCCCGCCCGGGTGGGCGCCGCCCGCGACCGGCGCCTGGCCGAGATCGACGCCCGGCACACCGCCCGCCTCACCGACCTGGCCCGCCGGGCCGCCGCCGCGGCACAGCGGGAGGCACCGGGCGCGGCGTCCGCGCCCTGGGACCGCTGGCGGGCCACGCCCGCCGGCCGGTCCGAGCCGCCCGGCGCGTTGCGCGTCGGCACGGTACGCCTCGACGGCGCCGAACCGGTGCCGGCGCTGGTCCCGCTCCTGGACGCCGGGCACGCGCACCTGGCCGGCGGCGACCGGGACGGGCCGGCCGCCGTGGTCCCCGCGCTGCTGCTGCGCTCGGTGGGACGGGCCGACCCCGGCGCGGTGCGGCTCTACGGGTACGACCCGGAGCACCTGGGCGGCGGCCTGGCCGGGTTCGCGCCGCTGGGCACGGCCGGGCTGCTCACGTTCGTCGGGCCGGGCGGGCTGGGCCGGCTGCTGGACGACCTGGTGGAGCAGATCCGCCGGATCAACGCCACTGTGCTCGCTGGTGAGTACGGCTCGCTGCGCGAGCTGGCCGCCGCGACCGGGCGGCGCCCGGAGCCGTGGCGGGTGGCGGTGCTGCTCGGCGGCGACGAGCTGTCCCGGCACGAGCGCGGCCAGCTCGACCGGGTGGTACGGACCGGCGCGGCCTGCGGCGTGCACCTCGTGGTCCGCGGCATCGAGCTGCCGGACGACCCGACAGTCACCCGGATCACCGTGGAGCCGGACGACGCCCGGGTGGCCGGGCTGCCGGTGGCGCTGGACGCGCCGCCGCCGCCCGCCCTGGTCACCGAGACCTGCCGCACCGTCGCGTCCCGGGTGGCCGCCGGCCCGCCGCCGACGCCCTTCACCGACCTGCTCCCGCCGCCGGACGAGTACTGGCGGGAGGACTCCGCGCACGGCCTCAGCGCCCCGATCGGCGAGGGCCCGCACGGGCGGCAGGTGCTGCTCACGCTCGGCGACTACCCGCCGCACGCGCTGATCGGCGGCCCGTCCGGCACCGGCAAGACGAACCTGATCTTCGCCTGGATCGGCGCGCTCGCCGCCCGCTACTCCCCCGCCGAGCTGGAGTTCTATCTGCTGGACTTCAAGGAGGGCGTGTCCTTCGCCCGGTTCGCGCAGGGCCGGCGCGACCCGAGCTGGCTGCCGCACATGCGGCTGGTCGGCATCAACGTCAACACCGACCGGGAGTTCGGGCTGGCGCTGCTGCGCTTCCTCGCCGAGGAGCTGCGCCGGCGCGCCGACGCGGCGAAGAAGCACGAGGTCACCAAGCTGGCCGAGCTGCGCGCGGTGGACCCGGACGGGCACTGGCCGCGCATCGTGGCGGTGGTCGACGAGTTCCAGGCGCTGCTGGCCGGCCGGGACGTGGTCGCCCGGGAGGCCGCCGACCTGCTGGAGGACCTGGCCCGGCGGGGCCGGTCGCAGGGCATCCACCTGGTGCTCGCCTCGCAGGACGTGCGCGGCATCGAGGCGCTGTGGGGGCGGCCCGCGCTGGTCGCCCAGTTCACGCTGCGGATCGCGCTGCCGAAGGCGCTGCGCATCCTGGCCGAGCGCAACGACGCGGCGCAGTCGCTGCCCCGCCACCACGCGGTCGTCAACGCCGAGTCGGGCCTGGCCGAGGGGAACGAGGTGGCCCGGATCCCGTCGGCCAGCGACTGGGAGACGTGGAGCGAGCTTCAGCACCGGCTGTGGCGGATGCGCCCGCAGGACGCCGCGCCGGCCCGGCTGTTCGACGGCGACGCGATCCCGAAGCTGGCCGACGCGCCGGACTTCCGCGCGCTCACCGCGCCGGAGCAGGGCGTGCCGCGCAGCCCGGTGGCGCTGCTCGGCGAGATCATCGACGTGCAGTCCCGCTCGGCGGCGCTGCGGCTGCCCCGCGCGCCGGGCCGCAACCTGGCGGTGCTCGGCACGCGGGTGGACGAGGCGTGTGCGGTGCTCGACGCCGCCGCCCGGTCGCTGGCCCGGCAGTACCGGCCCGGCACCGCCCGGTTCTCCATCGCCTGCCTGGACCCGGACGCCGACCCGGCCGCCCGCGCCCTGTACGAGGACCTGGAAGGCGACGCCTCCTGGTACGACGAGGAGACGGTGCCGGAGCTGATGGCCGAGGTAGGTGACGGACTCGGCGCGCCGGGTGCGGCGCGTACCCCGCACTTCCTGCTGCTGTACGCGGTGGACGCGGCCGCCGCGGCGCTCGCCGGCAAGGCCGGTACGCGCACCGGGCTGGAGCAGTTGCGCCGGATCCTGCACGACGGGCCGGAACGGCGTACGCACGTGCTGGCGTGGTGGCGTGGCGTGGCCCGGATGCGGGTCGACCTGGGCGGCGCTGGCGCGCGCACGGATCAGATCGGCGCCTGGGTGGCGCTCGACGTGCAGGGCGGTGAGCTGGGCTCCTCGCTGTATCCGGGCAGCGGCGGGCCGGACTGGTATCCCCGGCCGTGGCGCGGTCTCTACTTCGACCGGGCGGTGCACCGCACCGGACAGGTGATCATCCCTTATGGTCCGTCCCGATGAACGAACCGGTTGCCAGTGAGACGTACAGCGCACAGATCCGCCGGCTCGCCGAGCTGACCGCCCGGTTGGCCGCCCAGCGGGCCGAGGCGCACACCTGGTACGACCAGCAGGTGGCCGCCGCCGACCGGGCGGTCGCGGAGGCGGCCGAGCAGGTGCGGCAGGCCGAGGCGGAGGTGGCCGAGGCGTCCCTGCTTGTGGAACGCGTCGACGGCGAGGTCACGCACCTGTGGACGCAGTTGCGGGCCCGGCTCGGCGGGAGCGCGCGGCGGCTGGGTGACCCGCCCGGCCCGGTACGCGGCGCGGCCGGTGACCCGGTGCCGCTGCTGCGGGCGGTCCGGGAGCTGCTGGACCGCACCGGAACACCGGGCGAGCTGCCCGGTTCGGTGAACCCGCTGCTCGTCGCGTGCGGCATCGGCGGGGCGCTGGTGGCGTACGTGCTGGGGGTGGGCGCGCGGGCCCTCGCGGCCGGTTCCAGCGGCGACCTGGCGGTGGGCCTGCCGGTGCTGGCGCTGGTGGTGACGCTGCTCGGCCCGGTGATCGGGCTGGCGCCGGCGCGGCTGCTGGCCGACCGCCGCCACGCGGTGCTGACCCCGCGCCCGATGATCGTGGTGGCCGTCTCCGGCCTGGTCACGACGCTGCTCCTGCTGACGGTGACGTACACCCGCTGACCGCGCCCTCCCCACGCCGGCTACCCAGCCGTCGATCATGAGGTCGGCGGCGCGACACGCCGTCGCGCCGCCGGTCGACCTCATGATCGGGCCGTCAGGCGGGGGTCAGGACGGCCTCCTTGAGCAGGCGGCGGGTCAGCGTCAGGCGGTCGGCGTCGTCGTCCAGGCCGGGCAGGTCGCCGACCCTGGTGACCTCGCCGGTGAGCAGCGCCCGCAGCGCGGCCTCGCAGGTGCCGGGCAGGGTGAGCGTCCGGTCCGGCACGCGCAGCGTGACCCGCCCGTCCCCCGCCGGGGTGAGCTGCCAGCGCAGGCCGCCGCGTACCGCCACCTCGCTGTCCGCTGTTAGCCGGGCCAGCGCCTGCGCCTGGGCCAGCGGCCGGATCGGCGCCGGGCGGGCGGCCGGCCACACCCGGGCACGCAGCCGGCCGGCCACCGCCGCCGGGTCCGCCCGCAGCAGCCAGTCGCGCAGCGCCTCGACGGTCTCGGTCAGCTCCGGCTCGATCGCGTCCGGGTCGGCCAGGTCGAGACCGAACGGCAGGCTCGCGCGCAGCCGCGCGTCCTCGGCAGCGAGCGCGAGCAGTTCCTCGACCACTGCGTACCGGGTCAGCGCCCGGATGCCCACTGTCAGGTGCAGCGAGCTGGACTCCTGCGCCTGGGCGCTGTGCAGCCAGCCGCGCGGCAGGTAGAGCGCGTCGCCCGGCTCCAGCACCACGTCCAGTTCGGGGCGGCCCTCGGCGGTCGCGGAGACCTCGTCGGCGCGGCCGCCCCACGGCTGGCGTTCCAGCGGGTCGGCAAGCACCGGCGGGTGGATCCGCCAGTGCTTGCGTCCGTCCACCTGGAGCACGAACACGTCGTGCGTGTCGTAGTGGGTGGCGAAGCCCTGGCTGCCGGCCGGCGTCAGGTAGGCGTTCACCTGTAACGGCTGGGCCAGCGCGGTGCCCAGGTCGCGGGCGAAGTCCACGATCGCCGGCCAGGTGCGGTGCAGGCCCTGCAGCACCAGCGTCGCCCCGTCGGCGTACAGCGCCAGCACCTTCTCGTCGAGGACCTGGTCGCCGATCTCGGCGCCCGCGCCACCGCCGCCGGTGAACCGCGCCGCCGGCACGAGCCGGCCGTCCTTCGCCACCCGCAGGAACGGGGTACGCAGACCCCGGCGGCTGAGCAGCTCGTCGGCGTCGGCGGGGCTGAGCAGGTCGGTGAAGCCGTCGGCGTTCGGCAGCTCGGCGGCGCGGGACAGCAGCGGGCTGCGCCCCCAGTGGTCGGCGGCGAACTTGGCCGGCTCCACCGCCACGCACCGGGCCAGCGCCTCGGTCGCGGAGAACGGAACCGCCGGGCGGCCGTGGCCACCCGGCGGGTCGACGTGCGTGGTGCTCATGTGTCAGGCGCTGCCGTCGGCGCCGCCGTCGTGCTGACCGGGGGTCGCGCCGCCGTCGGCCGGACCTTCGGCGCTGCCGTCGGCGCCACCGTCGTGCTGACCCGGGGTCGCGCCGCCGTCGGCGGGGCCCTCCGCGCTGCCGTCCGCGCCACCGTCGTGCTGACCCGGGGTCGCGCCGCCGTCGGCGGGGCCCTCCGCGCCGCCGTCCGCGCCACCGTCGTGCTGACCCGGGGTCGCCCCGCCGTCGGCCGGGCCCTCCAGGCCGCTGCCGCCGCTGCTGCTCTGGATGTCGTCGTCGTTCAATGCCATGGGTGCTCCCTCGGTGTGCCGCCCCGCGTGGTGCCGGGGTCCGTGTGCAGCGGGTGGTACCCCACGCCCGATCTTCTCTAACCACACCGTAGACGCCCGGACGCCGCCGTACGGGCGGTTCGCGGGGCAAGCGGCCGGGACGGGCGGATGCCAGGATGGCGGGAGGACGACGCGAGGAGACGCACGTGACGCAGCCGGAGCCGCTCACCCCACTGACGGAGGACTGGCAGCGGGCGCTCGCCGTGGTGGCACACCCCGACGACCTGGAGTTCGGCGCCGCCGCCGCGGTGGCGCGCTGGACCGGGCAGGGCAAGGAGGTCGTGTACTGCCTGCTCACCAGCGGCGACGCGGGCATCGACGGGATGACGCCGGAACGCGCCCGGGTGGTGCGCGAGGAGGAGCAGCGGGCCTCCGCCGCCGTGGTCGGGGTGTCGGAGGTCGAGTTCCTCGGCCTGCCCGACGGGCTGCTGGAGTACGGCGTGCCGCTGCGCCGGGCCATCGCCGCCGTGGTGCGCCGGCACCGGCCGGACGTGGTGCTGACGAACAACTTCCGGGAGACGTGGGACGGGGCGTACGCGCTGAACCAGGCCGACCACATCGCCTGCGGCCGGGCCACGCTGGACGCGGTCCGCGACGCCGGCAACCGGTGGCTCTTCCCGGAGCAGCTCACCGGCGGCACGCAGCCGTGGTCGCGGGTCCGCGAGGTGTGGGCGGCCGGGTCGCCGGTGGCCCGGCACGGGGTGGACGTGACGGACACGTTCGACAAGGGCGTGGCGTCGCTGCGGGCGCACGGGGCGTACCTGAGCGGGCTCGGCGACGGCGGTTTCGACGCCGAGGAGTTCCTGGAGGGCATGGCCCGGCCGGCCGGCAGCCGGCTCGGCGCGCGGTTCGGCGCCACGTTCGAGGTCTTCCAGATCAACCTTCAGTAGGGCCGGCGATGTTCCTGGCCGGCACGCCGGCGGCCCGCCCCGCCGAGGGGGCGGGACGGGCCGGTCCGGTGCCGGATCAGGGAATCATCTGACGCAGGTCACCCGGCATGGTGGCCTTCACGTCCTCCCACTCGCCCTGGGTGACGTGCCGCCGCAGCGTGTCCAGCACGACCTGCACCACCCGCTGCGCACCGCCCTCGACGTCGTACGGGAAGCCCTGGCGCACCTCGTACAGGAAGTCGTCGCGGTTGAGCTTGATCGGCACGTTCTCCGGCTGCCAGCCGTCGAAGTAGATCCCGCGCACCAGCACCGGCAGCTGCTGGGCGAACTCGGCGCTCTCCTGCACCGGCAGCCGGTCCCGCAGCAGGTGCAGGACGGTACGCAGCGCGGCGTAGGACTGGTTGCGCTGTTCCTTCGGCCAGCCGTACGCGGACTCGATCTCCTTGAGGATCACGTTCGTCTTGTCCAGCGAGGACTCGAACGCGGACAACAGCTGTTCGGCCATCGGGCTCACCCCCGTACTTCGGTCTCCCAGCGTCGGTCCTCGGCGCGGCGCGGCGGACCGCTGGGGCCCCGCCACAACCGGGTCGGACTGAACCGGCCGGGCCGTTCGGCCCGCCGTGGCGCCTCGGAGCTGCCGACCACGTGCAGTACGCCACCGCGGCGCCGATCCGCCACCACCCGTACCGTCATGACCCACCTCCTCGTCGCGGCGCCCGAGCCGGCGCCCACCGTCCATGCTGCTGCGGCGGCGGGTGAGCGGGCCTCACCCGGACCGGGTGAGACGCTCAGCCGTCCAGCAGGCCGGCGAGTGTGGTGGCGTTGCGCTGCGCGTAGTCCCGGTAGCAGTTGTTCATCAGGACGTGCGTCTGTTCGGCCCGGCCGGCCAGCTCGCGCAGCTTCGGCGCCCAGTCGCGCAGTTCCCGCTTCGAGTAGTCGTAGCCGAACTTCTCGTGGATGTCCTTGCTGGTCCACTTGTCGCTGTGGCCGTGGAACCGGACCACCGCGAGGTCGGCGGTGGCCGCCAGCACCGGCGGGACGGACGACCTGTGTCCCTGCGGCATGTCCACGCAGACGAACGGCAGGTCGTGCTCGCGCAGGAAACCGAGCGTCTCCTCGGCGTTGTCGCCGTCGAACCAGGAGGCGTGCCGGAACTCGACCACCGGGCGCAGCGGCGCGCACCGCCGGGCCACCTCCAGCAGGTACTGCTTGTTGGCCCGCTTGATGGTGAACCAGGGCGGGAACTGGAACAGCAGCGCGCCCAGTTTGCCGGCCTCGACGAGCGGGTCGAGGGCGGACAGGAACCGGGTCCACACCTCCTCGTACGCCTGCGCGGGCAGGTCGTCCGGGTAGACGTTGCGCTTGTCGGTGTCCGGGCGCAGGTCCTTGTAGAGCGCGGAGACGCGGGTGGGGTGGCCGGTCAGCAGGCTGAACGCCTTGACGTTGAACGTGAACCCGGCCGGGGTGCGTTCGGCCCACAGCCGGGCGGTCCGCTCGGCCGGCGGCGAGTAGTAGGTGGCGTCCACCTCGACCAGCGGGAACTGCCGGGCGTAGTAGGACAGCCGTTTCTCCGGGGTGTCGGCGCTCGCCGGGTACCAGCCGGAGTCGAGCAGCGTCCGGTCGGTCCACGAGGCGGTGCCCACCTTGATCTCACCCATGGTGGGAGTTCACCGCGATGGAGGACCGACCGGCAACCGGAACGGCGTTCAGGCCGCCCGCCGCTCCCGGGTCTGCTTGCAGGCCACACAGGAGGTCGCGGACGGGAAGATCTCCAGCCGTTCCACCGGGATCGGGGCGGTGCAGCCCTCGCAGAAGCCGTAGGTGCCCTCGTCCAGCCGGGTCAGCGCGTGCTCGAACTGAGCCCGCCGGTCCAGGATGGTGCGCAGCAGCGACTGCGCGGTGTCCCGCTCGGCGGTCTTGGTGCCGCTGTCGGCCTGGTCGTCGCCGGCGGTGTCGCCGACCTCCACCAGCCGCAGCACCTGGCTCTGCGCCATGGTGTGCTCGTACTCGGCGGTCAGCTCGTCGTACCGCGACCGCAGGGACTGCCGGATCTGGTCGACCTCCGCCTGGGAGCGGCCGGTGGCTGTCGTGTCGTGGACGAGCATCGCTGCCTGCCTTTCCTACGTCCTCATACCGGACCGGGGCGGCCAGCGCCCCGGACCCGGTCCGACTGTGGATGCGCGGGCGACGAGATCACCCGTGCTCTGTGAGCCGGGCGATTACCCCCGCCCTCGGCGGGTCAAACCGGCTGTTTCCTGAGTGTTTCCGGTGAGCCCGTAGCCGCTGGTCAGGCGGCCACGACGAGCGCCGGGCGGCGCGGGTCGTCGGCCCGGACCACCACGTCGGCGAAGGACGCCGGGTCGACCTCGCCGGCGTATCGGGCGAACGCGGGCAGGGTCCAGCGCAGCGCCGGGTCGGTGCGCCGCGCGAGCGCCGCCGGGGAGAGCACGAGGTGGACGGTGAGGTCGAACGGCAGCGTGCCGCCGAGCAGCAGCGCGCCGCTGACCACCACCACGCCGCCGGGCGGCAGATCGACGTACGCGGCGCGGCTGGCCCGGTCGGCGCGGGCGTCCCACAGCGACGGCAGCAGCCGGCCGGAGCCGTCCGGGCCGGCCGGGTCGAGCACCTCGCGGCGCAGCCCGGGCTCGTCGAGCCAGCCCTCGTAGTACGCGTCGGGGTTGGTGCGGCCGTGCTCCAGGCGTACCGAGGCGGGACGGAGGAAGTCGTCGGCGCGGACGTGCAGCACCGGCCGGCCGGCGGCGCGCAGCGGGTCGACGAGTGCCTCGGCGAGCGTGTCCGGGCCGGCGGCGGGCGGGCCGTCCACGGCGACCCGCAGCCGGCCGGGCGTCCCGGTGCGGGCGAGAAGCTCGGCCAGCTCGGTGACGAGCCGGTCGGGACTGATCGGGCGCACGCGCATCGGACCATCGTGCCGCGCGGGCGGGCGGGTCACCACATGATCGGTCCGGGCGGTCGGGGCTCCGTCCGGCGCCGATCGGCGGGTGGTGGTCCCGGACGGTCAGCCGGTGCGGTCGATGGTGACGCGGGCGTCGTCGGCGAGCCGGTAGCCGACGCCGTAGACGGTGGTGACGAGCGGGACGTCCACGCCGACCTTGCCGCGCAGCCGGCGTACGTGCACGTCGACGGTGCGGACGCCGGCGTGCTCGTACCCCCAGACCGCGTTGAGCAGTTGCAGGCGGGTGAACACCCGGCGCGGGTGGGCGACCAGGTGCAGCAGCAGGTCGAACTCCAGGCGGGTCAGCGGCAGTGGCTCGCCGTCGCGCAGCACCGACCGGGACGACGCGAGGATGTGCAGGGTGGGGATGGTCGGGGCGAGCGGACGGGCCGGAGCGCGGCCGCCCGGCACGGTGTCGGGCCGGCGCTCGGAAGGGACCGTGCCCGCGCTGACCACCGCGTCGCCGCGTTCGAGCATCTCGCGGGCGGCGTCGAGCAGCCGGCGGGCGGCCGGGGTCAGCGACTCCTCGCAGGCCAGGGGGATGGTGAGGGTGACGGTGAGCATGGGCGCGGCGGCCGTGTTCGCGGGACGACGCTGGCCGCCCGGGGGGCGACCGGGGACCGCGGGTTGGGACGTATGCCATCCGGCGCGCGACGAGGCGGGGCTGACCGACATGGTCCTCCTTGGGCTGGTCCGGGTATCTCCCCACGGCCCGGGACGCCGCTTCATCGATGCTTCCCGGCGTCTCTGCGAGGGTCAAGGGGCGGCCGCGTTGCATGAATGTGACATTTGACGAACACATCGCAGCCGTGCGCTCGCTCTGCGTGCGAGGCCCGTTGATTACAGCAGAGCACCGATTCGGCATGGTACGGGGGGTCTCCCCGGGGGTTCACAATGGCGGATCAGCGGCGAACGTGAACGCGGCGCACCCGATCCCGGGGTGCGCCGCGTGCCGTCCGGGCCGGGGTCAGGCGTCGCGGTCCACGACGATCGCGGCGTCGTCGGCGAGGCGGTAGCCCACGCCGTACACGGTGGTCACCAAGGGCGTGTCCGGCCCGAACTTGGCCCGCAGGCGGCGCACGTGCACGTCGACGGTGCGCGCCACGGCGTGCTCGTAGCCCCAGACGTTCGCGAGAAGTTGCAGGCGGGTGAACACGCGGCGGGGATGTTCGGCGAGGAACAGCAGCAGGTCGTACTCGATGCGGGTCAGTGGGATCTCGGCGGCGCCGTGCCGGACCCGCCGGGTGCCGGTGAGGATGCGCACGCCGCCGGGGACGGGCGCCGCCGGGGCGGCGGCGTCGGCGCGGCGCAGGTCGAGCACGGTACGGGCGGCCGGCCCTTCCCCGGAGGCGGCCAGTCCCTCGCCGGAGGCGGCCAGTTCGTCGAGCAGGTCGACCAGGCGCGCGAGACCCGGCGTGAGCGGCCCGGCGCCCAGGTCGAGCGTGATGGTGAGCGTCGGTGCGGTACGCGGCCGGGGCGGCACGGCCCGGTCGGGGCGGCCCGAGCGGGCCGGACGGGTGGTGAGGGCGACGACGGACATGGGAGCCTCCTGTGCGGGCGGTTGCCCCGCCCCGCCGGGTGCGGCGGGACGGTCAACGGAGCGCCCCGCCGGCGGTGACCGGGGGCGCGGCGGACGAGGGTCGGGTCGGCGGGGTGGGACCGAGGGTGGGCAGGCCGGCGATCTGCCAGGCGGCGAAGCCGCCGGCGACGTCGGTGGCCCGGTGCAGGCCGATGTCCTGGAGCGCGGCGGCGGCCAGCGACGAGGTGTAGCCCTCCTGGCAGAGCACGATCACCGGGATGTCGTAGCCGGTCGCCTGCGGCAGCCTTGCCGCGCAGCGCGGGTCGAAGCGCCACTCCAGCACGTTGCGTTCGACAACGAGCGCGCCGGGCACCGTGCCCTGCGCGGCGCGTTGTGCGGCCGGGCGGATGTCTACGAGCAGCGCTCCGCCCCGGCACGCCAGGTGGGCCTGCTCCGGGTCGAGGCGGCGCAGGCGGGCCCGGGTGGCGGCGAGGATCTCGTCGATGCCCCGCGAGCCGGGCGGCGGGACCGGACAGCGCTCGGTGCGGGTGGGGGTCTGCTGCGCCATCGTGGCGTCCTTCCGTTCGTCGGGGTTGCGGGTGCGGCTCACCAGGCCACCCCGGCTCGGGCCACCTCGGCGACCCGGAGCCGGCCGGCGACGAGGTGGTAGCGGGCCATCCGGGTCAGCGCCGGCCGGTACACGTGCACGCTGACGGCGGGCTCGTCGCCGTGGTTGGTGACCTGGTGCACGTGCCGGGCGCCGAAGCGCCGGCCGGCTCCGGCGGCGAGCCGGTGCGGGCGCAGCCGCCCGCCGCTCACCGTCTCCTCGGTGAGCACGCCGGCCACGACCAGGAACGCACCGGACGAGCCGCCGTGGTCGTGCAGGCCGGTGCCCTGTCCGGGCAGCCAGCTCAGCGCCCACACCTCGTACGCGTCGCCGGCGTCCAGCCGGGCGTACCAGCGCTCGGGCGCCTCGAACCGCAGCGGCACCGGCCAGCCGTCCGGGTCGGCCCAACGGGCGGCGGCGGCGAGCAGGTCGGCGGGAACGGTGCTGGTCATCGGCGATGCGTCCTCTCGGTGCGGAGCGGTTGTACCCGCACAGCTTAGACGGTAAAGCCTATCGGTTTAGTAGGTAATACCGGATGCTGGGACGCCGGACGTGACTCAGCGCAGGACCGGCGGACCCACCTTGTAACCCGGCACCGACGGCCAACGGACGGTGAGCACCGTGGACTCCCGCTCGGCGTACCAGGAGTGGTCCACGCCCCGCCCCCACACCACGTAGTCACCGGGGGCGCGCAGCACCACCGTCCGATCCGGCAACTCGATCCGGAACGCGCCGCTGATCAGCACCAGCAGGGCGGTACGCCGCTCGCCGGTGGCCCACCGGGACCGGGTCTCCCCCGCCGGGTGCACGCCCCACTTCACCTCCACGTCGGTGCTGTGCCGCACGTCCCCGGCCGGCTTGAAGTGGCCCAGCAGCCAGCCCGCGTCGGCCGCGCCGTCCACCGCCGCGTTGCCCACGTACACCCGATCGTCCATGTCCGCGCCTCCCGTGCCCGGCTGCGCAAGCTACCAGGCGTGTCCGGCCGCGACGCCATAGCCTGGGCGGATGGCCGACGAACTCGACGACGAGACCATCGCCTTCGCCCACCGGATGTTCGACCTGGCGCGGGCCGGCGCCACCGAGGAGCTGGCGGCCAACGTGGACGCCGGGCTGCCGGTCAACCTCACCAACGCCAAGGGCGACACGCTGCTGATCCTCGCCGCGTACCACGCCCACCCGGACACGGTGGCCGCGCTGCTGGCCCGGGGCGCCGACCCGGCCCGGGTGAACGACAGGGGGCAGACCGCGCTCGCCGCGGCCGTGTTCCGGCGCCAGGAGGCGGCGGTCCGCGCGCTGCTCGACGCCGGCGCCGACCCGGACCACGGCGGCCCGTCCGCGGTCGAGACCGCCCGCTTCTTCGAGCTGCCCGACATGCTGGCGCTGCTCGGCCGCGCGTGACCGGCGGGCGGTATACAGGGACGGTGGAGGATCCCGTACCCGAGCAGATGCGCACGGCCGCCGCGGCGTTCCTGGCCGCGCTGGACGAGCCGGCCCGCGACGCCGCCCGGCACGCCTTCGACGACGAGCCGGCCCGGCGGTGGCTGGAGTACCGGCCGCGGCCCCGGCCCGGCGTCGCGCTCGCCGGCCTGGACGTCGACGCCCGCAAGGCCGCCCACCGGCTGCTCGCCACCGCGCTCAGCCCGGCCGCGTACGCGCAGGCCATGACCGTGATGGCGCTGGAGGAGGTGCTGGACCGGGCCGAGGACTGGCGGCGCGGCCGGCACAGCGGCGACTACTGGGTGGCCGTCTTCGGCGACCCGGACCGCGACGACGACTGGGCCTGGCGGTTCGAGGGACACCACCTGTCGGTGAGCATGACGGTCGCCGACGACCGCATCTCCCCCGCGCCGGTCTTCCTCGGCGCCAACCCGGCCACCGTCCGGCACGCCGGCCGCCCGGTCTCCCGGCCCCTGGGCCCCGAGGAGGATCTGGCCCGCGAGCTGCTCGACGCGCTCGGACCGGCCGGCCGCTCCGCCGCGATCATCGCCGACGAGGCGCCCGACGACATCATCAGCGCCACCCGGGCCACCGCGCCGGGACGGCTCGACCCGCTCGGCGTACCCCGGGGGCGGCTGCGGCCCACCGGCCGGGCGCTGCTCGACCGGCTGGTCGCGCTCTACCTGGACCGGCTCCCACCGGAGCTGGCGGCCCGGGAGGCAGACCGGCTCGACGGCGGCGAGCTGCACTTCGCCTGGGCGGGCCCGGTCGAGCCGGGCCGGCGGCACTACTACCGGGTGCAGGGCGACGACCTGCTGATCGAGTACGACAACACCACGGACGACGGCAACCACGCGCACACCGTGCTGCGCCGCCCGGCCGGTGACTTCGGCGCCGACGTGCTGGCCGCGCACCACGCCGCCGCCCACCGGCCGGCGGCTACCGGCCGCGACGCGCCGCGCTGAGGCGGGTCAGAACGGGCGCGGGCGGGCGATCTCGACAGTGGACCCGGCGGGCACGTCGCCGAACGTCTCGAAGCCGCCCGGCTCGGTGGCCCGGTCGAACTGCTGCATCAGCCGCGCGCCCAGGGCCACCCCGACCGCGCCGACGGCCAGCGCGACGAGTTCGGCGGCGAGCAGGGCGCCGTTCGCGCCCCGCTGCGGCGCGTTCGCCCGGATCAGGCAGGACAGCAGGAACAGCCCCGCCATGACGGCGTTGACCAGGTTGAACGTCAGCACGGTCCGGCTGGTCCGCCCGGCGCGGACGTCCCACAGGTCGACCAGGCCGGCGACGGTGGCGAGCCCGGCGGCGACGAGCGCGGCCACGGCGGTCCAGTAGCCCACCTCGCCGAGGAACGCCGGCCCGCCGGCCACGTCGGCCAGGTCGAAGACCGCGGCACAGACGAACAGGCCGAACGGGAACGTGACAAGCATCGGTTGAATGGGATGCCCCTGCACCCGCAGTCGGCTCTGCATCGCTTCCTCCCCAGGTCGGCGCAGCTCACCAGTCCAGAGTGCTACCCGAGGCGCCGCGGGGTGAAACGACTGTCGCTCAGTTGTCCCGGGGCCGGGAGACGGTCAGCACGAGCCGCTCGGCCACCTCGCGCAGCGGGATGTCCAGCGAGGACGCGGCACTGCGCAGCACCCGCAGCGCCTCCGGGGCGGGACAGCCGCGCTGCGTCATGATCACACCGACGGCCTGCCCGACCACGCCCTCGGCCAGCAGCGAGTCGTCGATCTCGCCGGCCCGGGAGGCGGCCCGCTCGCGGTCGCGTGCGGCGGCCAGCAGCAGACCGGCGTGCTCGGCGAGCAGCATCGCGGTGAGCTGGTGGCGGGGGGTGAGCGCCTCGGGCGCCTCGGCGTACAGGTTGATCGCGCCGATGACCTGCTCGTCCACGTCGACCGGGGCGGAGATCACGCCGTGCACGCCCAGCGCGCGGGCCCGCTCGCTCCAGGCCGGCCAGCGCGTCTCGTCGGGCAACCCGCCCGCGATGATCATCTCCCGGCGGTGGATCGCCGTCATCGCCGGCGTGTCCGGCCCGTGCCGCAGGTCGTCCAGCTCGGCCCGGTCCGGGTCGGAGGCGGCCACCCCGGCGGGCTCACCGGCGCGCAGCGCGGTGAAACCGCAGCAGTCCACGCCCGGCACGGCGTCGCGGGCGATCCGGACCAGGCGGTCGAGCGCCTCGTCGAACCCGGCCGCACCGATCAGGCCGGCGGTCAGCTCACGCAGCAGCGCGGCCGTCTCCAGCACACCGAGGTTGTCGATCATGGGTTGGCGCGTGTCGAGGTTCACCGGGCCGGGGCCTCCACCGTCCCCGCGTCCGTCCACGCGGTCTCGCCGTCCGGCACCGTTGCCTGTCCCATGTCCGTCCCTCCTGTGGCCGGGCCCCGGCCTACTACCCTCGCAGACCGCGGGCGAAACCGCGCAAAAAGGCCCCTCCCGGGCGCACCGGAAGGGGCCTTCGGCGCGGGTCAGCGCGACCCGGAGATGAGCCGCCGGCCCACCGAGGCGATCAGCCGGTCCAGCTCCGAGCCGAACGGGTTGTCGTGCACCAGGTACGTCCAGGTGGCGGTCGGGCGCACCAGCTTCGACGAGTCCGGCTCCCAGCCCTCGTCGAACTCGGTCTCCTCGAACGTGGCCACGGTCCGCGTCTCGATCTCGGGCACCAGCGCGTTGAACGCCGGCACCGCGCTGCGGTGGAACTCGTCGAGCGGGTCCAGTCGGCCCAGCGCCCGCAGGTGCACACCCTCGCGTACCTCGGACAGCTCGGCCAGGTGGTCGGCCCAGAGCCGGTCCAGGTGGTAGAGGGCGATCTTGCGGGCCACGTCGGCGAGCAGGTCCTCGTCCATGTCGCCGGCCTTCTCCGGCACCCGCTCCAGCAGCATCAGCGCGGCGATGTCACTGGTCAGCAGCCGCTCCCGGCGCTCGGCGAGGGCCTTGCGCTGCTGCTCGATCACCTGGCTGTAGCGCCACGTGTTGCGGTGGATCTCGTGGTTGACGCCCTCGGCGACCCGCTGGGCGTGCTCCACCGCGTAGTCGACCTGCGGGTCGGTGACCAGGCCGTCGGCGTTCATCCGGGGCGAGGCCGGCACGGTGTCGCCGGCGTGCCGGACCACCAGGTCGTCCTCCAGGCTGACGAAGAACACCGACCCGCCCGGGTCGCCCTGCCGACCGGCCCGGCCGCGGAGCTGGTCGTCGACCCGGCGGCTGTCGTGCCGGCCGCTGCCGATCACGTACAGGCCGCCCAGCTCCGCCACCCGGTCCCGGTCGGCCTGGTCGCTGCCGCCCAGCCGGATGTCGACGCCCCGGCCGGCCATCTGGGTGGAGACCGTCACCGCGCCGTAGGCGCCGGCCTCCGCGATGATGCCGGCCTCCTCGTCGTCGTTCTTGGCGTTGAGCACCACGCACGACACCCCGGCGGCGTTGAGCGCGGCGGCCAGCCCCTCGGACTCCTTGACGTCGAGCGTGCCGACCAGCACCGGCCGCCCCGCCTCGTGGCAGCGCGTGATCTCGTCGACCAGCGCCTCCTCCTTCTCGGCGCGGGTGGCGTAGATCCGGTCCGGCTCGTCCTCGCGGACGCACGGGGTGTTCGGCGGGATCACCGCGACCTCGAGGCCGAAGAACTCGCGGAGCTGGTCGCCGACGAGGACCGCGGTCGCGGTCATGCCGCAGACCGTCGGGTAGAGCGCGATGTACGCCTGCACCGTGATCGTGCCCAGCACCTCGCCCTCGGCGGTGGCGTCCAGGCCCTCCTTCGCCTCGACCGCGGCCTGCAGGCCGTCCGGCCAGCGGCGGCGCTGCGCGACCCGGCCGCGCATCTCGTCGATCAGCTCGACCGAGTCGTCCCGGACGATGTAGTCCACGTCGCGGTGCAGCAGTGCGTGCGCGTGCAGCGCCACGTTCACCGCGGAGAGCTGCCCGACGTGCTCCTCGTCGTACAGGTCGATGCCGCCGAGCTTGGCCTCGACGGTGGCCAGGCCGACCGAGGTGAAGGCGACGCTGCGGCCGTCCTCGGCGATCGTGTAGTGCTTGCCCTTGCGCAGCCCGCGCACCAGCGCGGCGGCCGCGTGCACCGGATCCTGCTCGCCGCCGACCGCGCCGGCCAGCACCATCGGCACCCGGGCCTCGTCGATCAGGATCGAGTCGGCCTCGTCCACGATCGCGGTCTTCAGCGCCGGCTGCACCCGGTCGGCCAGGTCGGTGACGAGCTGGTCGCGCAGGAAGTCGAAGCCGGCCTCGCTGACCGACACGTAGGTGACGTCGCAGCCGTACGCGGCGCGCCGCTCGTCGGGAGTGGACGCCTCGTTGACCCAGCCGACGGTCAGGCCGAGCAGGTCGTAGACGGGTGTCATCCACTCGGCGTCGCGGCGGGCCAGGTAGTCGTTGACGGTCAGCACGTGCACCGGGCCGTTGCCCAGCCGCACGTGGCCGTACGCGGCGACCGTCGCGGTGAGCGTCTTGCCCTCACCGGTGGCCATCTCGGCGACCTTGCCGGACAGCAGCGCCATCGCGCCGAGCAGCTGCACGTCGTAGGGGCGCTGGTCGAGCCCGCGCCGGGCCGCCTCGCGGCCGATCGCGCAGATCTCCTCGTACCCCGTGGCCCGGCCGGCGGCCTCGGTCAGCTCGGCGTCGGAGAGCTGCTCCAGGTCCGCCTCGCGCGCCTCGATCGCCGGCAGCAGCTTCTCCAGCGGCGCCAGGTCGACAGTCGTCCCCGGGCGCTGGAGGAACCGGCGGAACCTGGTCTTCAACCGTTGCGACACACCCATGAGCCGCAACGGTACGCGAACCGGAGCCGATTGTGACCCCCGCCCACCGCGCGCCGCATTCCCCCGCCCACCCGCTCCCCCGCCCGCTTCCGTCGATCATGAGGTTGACGGCATCTCGTGTCCGTTTCGTCGCCGTCAACCTCATGATCGACGCGTTCGGGGCGGAGGCGCGTCAGGGGGTGAGGACCACCTGGAGTTCGCTGCGGCGGCGGTCGGCCAGGTCGGTCAGCAGGGTGGGGGCCTCGTCCAGGGGGACCACTGCCGAGATCAGGTGCTTGCGGATCACGTCCCCGTACTGGCGCAGCAACTCCACCGTCTCCGCCGACAGCCGCTCCCGGTCCCAGGTGGGGGCCAGGCCGCGCGGCACCCGGCCGATCTGCGCGCAGCGCAGCGACAGCCCGTTGTGGTGGAACTCCTCGCCGAGCCGGACCGCGTCCGCGCCGGCCTGGTAGAACGCCAGGTCGATCACCGTGCCCTGGGGGCGCAGCAGGCGCAGCGCGAGCTGCAACGCCCAGTCCTGCCCCCGGCACTGGAAGACCACGTCGGCGCCCCGGTCCCCGGCGGCGTGGTTCCACCGCGTCTTGAGCACCACCGCCGGGTCGTCCGCGTCCGGGTCGAGCGTGTCCAGGCCGAGCGCCTCGGCCACCTGCCGCCGGGCCGGCGTCGGGTCGACCACGACCACCGAGGCGGCGCCGTGCCGGCGGGCGAACAGCGCGGTCAGCAACGCCACCACACCGCCGCCGACCACCGCCACCCGGCGTCCGCGTACGCCGTCACCGAGCGTGCGTACGTCGGTGCCGCACAGGTCGGCGGCGGCGTGCAGCAGCCCGTTGGCGCAGATCGGGCCCATGTGCGCGACGTACACGCCGAGCAGCGGATCCAGGTCGTCGGGCAGCGGCACGAACCGCTCGGTGAGCGGGTCGGCCACCCAGCCGCTGCGGTGGCCGTACGTCATGGCCCCGACCTCGCCCACCGCGACGGCCGGGGTACGGCTGGCCACCACCCGCCCGACCTGCATGTAGCCGAGCCGGGTCACCGGGTACGGCGTGCTCGCCTCCCCGGGCCGGAACAGCCCGAGCCCGGCGTCCCAGGTGACGTGCAGGTAGGGGTTGGTGCCCTTGACGAAGCTCAGTTCGGTGCCGGCCGAGACGCCGCTGTAGAGCGTCTCCACCCGGAACGTGCCCTCGCGCAGCTCCGGCGCGTCCAGTTCGGCCAGCTCCACCCGGCCGGGTCCACCGACCACCACCACCCGGTCACGCATCGACGCTCACCCCCGCGTCCGCGACCGCCGCGGTGAGCCGGGCCGCCGGCCCGGTCGGCAGCGCCACCGGCCGCCCGGTACGCGCCGACTCGGCCACCGCCAGCGCGAGCCGGTGGGTGCGCAGCGCCTCGGCGTACGGCACCCGCACGTCGTCGCCGAGGCCGCACACGGCGTCGACGAACGCCCGGTCGACGGCCACCCGCGCGCCGTCCGGGTCGGCGGGCACGTGCCGCTCGCCGTCGGCGTCACGCACGGTCAGGCCGTCCTCGGCCAGCCACATCACCAGCCCGTCGGCGAGGATCTCCACCCCGGCCCGGTGCTTCCAGCCGAGCACGCAGGACGCGGCGAGCGTGCCGACCGCACCGGAGCCGAACCGCAGCGTGGCGGCGGTCACCGAGTCGATGTCGGCGCCGTCCACCGGCGGCGGGCTGCCGTCGCCGTAGGCGGTCACCTCGACCGCCTCGCCGGCCAGCAGCCGGACCAGGTCCAGCACGTGCCCGGCCTGCTCCACCACCGGGCCGCCGGAGCGGTCCCGCCGCGCCCACCACGCCACCGGCGGCACCTTGTCCAGCCAGGCGCCGTTGACCATCCGTACCGGACGGCCGGCGAGCAGCCGCCGTGCCTCCTCCACCACGTGCAGGTAACGCCAGTGGTGCCCGACGCCGGTGAGCAGGCCGCGCCGCTCCACCAGCGCCGCGACCCGCTCGGCGGTCTCCAGGTCCAGCGCCACCGGCTTCTCCACGAACATCGGCACCCCGGCGGCGACCACCGCCTCCTCGACCGGCCCGTGGGCGAACGGCGGCACGCACACGTACACCGCGTCCGGCCCGGCTGCGAGCAGCTCGTCCACGTCGCGGAACACCCGGCCGCCGTAGGTGCCGGCGAGCGCCCCCGCCGCGTCCGGCGCGACGTCGGTCACACCGAGCAGCTCCACGTCCTCGAAGCCCGTGAGCACCCGGGCGTGGCGTTGCGCCACCCCACCGGCTCCGACTAGTCCCACCCGGCAGGTACGCATCCGACCAACCCTCTCGCCACGACTGGAAGACTGCGGTCACCACTCCCCCCGGCGGCAGCGCGCGAAACGCCGCCGGGGGGCGCAACGCAACGTTCATCTGCCCGGAACCGCCCGGTACGCACCTGGTGATCAGGTTGTTAGGCAAGATCCGGTTAGCGCGGATGCGGGATTGGGAAACCATGGTTCGCGATTCCACCACTAATGGGGGGTGCCCGTGCGGGAATCAGATTCGACCGTCTCACCTGTGGTGGAGGCGTGGGCCACGTACCGCACCAGCACCGCCGCCGACTGGCCGGCGCGACGACTGGTCCGCGCCAAGGGCGCGAGCCGGGTCAGCGTGGTGCTGCCGGCCCGCAACGAGGAGGCGACGGTCGGCGCGATCGTGTCGACCGTCCGGGAACACCTGATGGAACGCGTGCCACTCGTCGACGAGCTGATCGTGGTGGACTCCCGCTCCACCGACCGGACCGCGCAGGTGGCGCGCGCGGCCGGCGCCGAGGTGGTCGGCCAGGACGCGATGACGCGCGGGCTGCCCCGGCTGACCGGCAAGGGCGACGCGCTCTGGGCCGGGCTGGCCGCCGCCGAGGGGGACGTGGTCGCGTTCATCGACGCCGACCTGCGCGAGTTCCGGCCGCACTTCGTGACCGGGCTGCTCGGGCCGCTGCTGACGGACCCGAGCGTGGAGTTCGTGAAGGGCTTCTACCACCGGCCGCTTGTCGGCGCGACCAGTGTGGAGCCCGACGGTGGCGGGCGGGTGACGGAGCTGATGGCCCGGCCGCTGCTGAACCTGTTCTGGCCGGAGCTGGCCGGTTTCGTGCAGCCGCTCGCGGGCGAGTACGCCGGCCGCCGGGAGGTGCTGGAACGGGTGCCGTTCGTCACCGGGTACGGCGTCGAGACGGCCATGCTGATCGACCTGCTGGAACTGGTCGGGCTGGACGCGCTGGCCCAGGTGGACCTGGGTGAGCGCAAGCACCGGCACCAGGACACCGCCGCGCTGGGCCGGATGTCCGCGCAGATCATGCTGACCGCCTGGTCGCGGCTGCAACGGCGCGGGTGGGCGGCGCCCGGGGTGGCGCCGACCGCACTGCTGACCCAGTTCCGCCGGGGCGGCTCGGAGACGCTGCCCAACCTCGACCGCGAGATCGTCGTGAACGACGTGTCGGTGCAGGAACGCCCGCCGCTGGCGCAGATGCGCAACCGCCTTCCCCGCCGCCGGGTGGCGGCCGCGTGAGCGGGGAACCCCGGAGAGAGGACAGCGCATGACGCTCACCGTGCTGATGAACGCCGGGCCGTGGCTGTCCGTGCCGCCGCCGGGCTACGGCGGCATCGAGAACGTGATCGCCACGCTGGTGCCGGAACTGCGCCGCCTGGGCGTACGGGTGGTGCTGGCCTCGGTGGAGAGCAGCACGCTGCCGGTGGACGAGCGGATCGCGGTCTTTCCGGACGGCCAGTTCCACGCCTTGCAGCGGCCGTACAACCAGGTCTGCGGCGTCTCCCAGGCGCACCTGTCCGGGGTGGTGCGGGCGCTGCACGCCCGCGACGACATCGACCTGGTGCACGACCACGTGGAGGCGGTCGGGCTGGCCACGCTCGCCGCGATGGGCCCGGACGCCCCGCCGGTGCTGCACACCCTGCACTGGGACCTCGCCAAGCACCCGGAGCTGTACGGCAACCTCGACGGCGGCGACCGGGTACGTGTGAACGGCGTGTCCGCGTCGCAGCTGGCGCGCGCCCCGGAGGCGCTGCGCGCGCACGCGGTGGGGCACGTGCACCTGTCCACCCCGCTCGCCGTGGACGCGGACCGGCACGCGCCGGTGGCGAAGGGTGACCACGTGGTGATCCTCGGCCGGATCAACCCCGGCAAGGGGCAGGACCTGGGCGCCCGGCTCGCGCAGGAGGCCGGCTTCCGGCTGGTGCTGGCCGGTCCGGTGGGCCCGTACCACCGGCCGGAGGATCTGGCCGCGGCCGGCGACGAGGCCCGGCAGAACCCGGACGTGCGTTTCTTCCACGACCAGGTGGCCCCGTACGTCGACGGCGACCGGGTGCGCTGGGTCGGCACGGTGGCCGGGCGGGACCGCGACGACCTGGTCGCCTCGGCGCGGGCGTCGCTGTTCCCGCTGCGCTGGGAGGAGCCGGGCGGTACGGCGGTGGTCGAGTCGCTGTCGCTCGGCACACCGGTGGTGGCCACCTCCCGCGGCTGCCTGCCGGAGCTGATCGAGCACGGCCGCACCGGCCTGCTCACCGGCGACGAGCGGGAGCTGGGTGACCTGGTGCTCGCCGCCGCCGGGCTGGAGCCGGCCGAGTGCCGGCAGGAGGCGTCCCGGCGGTTCACCCCGGCTCGGATGGCACAGCGGTACGTGGAGCTGTACGACCGGGTCCGGGCGGGCGTGCCGAAGCCGCTGCAGCCCGCCTGAGCCGCGCCGGCCTGCCACCCCGCGCGGCCGGGCCGGCGTTTGCCCCGGCCGGCCGCGGGAAACCGGCGCTTCCCGCGGTGGCGAGGAGGCCGGCGTGACGAACTCGATGGCGCACTCCCGGGCGCGGCGCAACCCGGCCGACGGGCGGGCGCCGGTACGCCGGATCGCCTCGGGGTTCGCCGTTCTCCTGCTGCTGCTCGGCGCGCTGGGTTTCGTGCCGGGCGTCACCAGCCACTTCGCGGATCTGCGCTTCGCCGGCCCGGGTTCCGGCGCCCGGCTGTTCGGTGTGTTCCAGGTCTCGGTGGTGCACAACCTGGTGCATCTGGTGCTCGGCGTGGCCGGGCTGGTGCTGGCCCGTACCGTCGCCGGGGCCCGCGCGTTCCTCGTCGGCGCCGGCGCGGTCTACCTGGCGCTGTGGCTCTACGGGCTGGCGGTCGACCGGCGCGACGCGGCGAACGCGCTCGCGGTCAACCGCGCGGATTCGTGGCTGCACCTGCTGCTGGGCGCCACAATGCTGGCGCTGGGGCTGCTCGCGGCGCGGCGCGGGGACCGCCGCTGACCTGCGCCCCGGCGGCCCCGATGCCCGGTTTCGCCGGTCCGGGGCCCGGGTACGTCCGTAGTCCTCCGGCTGTGGGAGGCGGCGACCGCCCCGGCCGGGGCGACCCTCCCGACGAGGGCGGCCCTCCCCGACGAGAAGGAAACGAGGCGGCGATGGTGACCCGGATCAGGTGCGAGGTCCGCGACGAGTCGCCGGTCACTGTCGTACGGCTGGCCGGAGCGCTCGACCTGGGCACGATGCGCGCGGTGCACGAGGTGCTCGACAGCTGCCTCGCCGCGCAGCCGGACGCCCTGGTGGTCGACCTGGAGGAGATCGAGGTCGGCGAGCCGCTGGCGCTGTCCGTGTTCGCCGCCGCCGCCCGCCGGGCCGCCGACTGGCCGGCGGTGCCGATGGTCCTCGCCGCTCCCTGCGCCGAGACGGCGGCCTGGCTGAACGAGACCACCGCCTGCCGGGTCGTGCCGGTGCGCCGGGACTGCGCCGAGGCGACCGCGCTGGCCGGCGCGGCGGCGTCGCCCCGGCTGCGGGCCCGGCTGGAGCCGGTCGCCGGCGCCTGCCGCCGGGCCCGGGAGCTGGTCACCGAGGCGTGCGGCAGGTGGAACGTGCCGGAGCTGGCCGGGCCGGCGTCGCTGGTGCTCAGCGAGCTGGTCGGCAACGTGGTGCGGCACGCCGGCACCCCGATGCAGGTGACGCTGACGCTGCGCCGGCCGTACCTGCGGGTCGCGGTGATGGACGGCAGCCCGGCCGACGCGTACGAGGCGACCAGCCGCGACCCGCGCGCCGAGGGTGGCCGCGGGCTGATGCTGGTCCGCGAGCTGACCCAGCGCTGGGGCAGCACTCCGGTCGGCGCCGGCAAGGTCGTCTGGGCCATACTCCCGGCTAATTGACCGAATTCTCCGCTCTCGCCTGGTTACATGGGCAGAGGGCCGGGTACGCCCGCCCGTCCTGTCTGTCGTCACACGGGGTGAGATGCCATGCCCAAGCGGGTAGTCACGGAACCGGTACGAGACCGGGGGCCCGCGATCCTCGCGCCGGCCCGGTTCGGGGGATTCCCCGGGCCCGTACGGGAGGCGGTGAAGGGCAACGCGCTGTGGCGGTTGCTGCGCACCACCGACGCCAAGCAGATCGGCCTGCTCTACCTCGTCACGTCGTTCGGGTACTTCATCGTCGGCGGGATCCTGGCGTTGATCATCCGGGCGGAGCTGGCCCGGCCGGGGATGCAGATCGTCTCCCCCGAGCAGTACAACCAGATGTTCACCATGCACGGCACGGTGATGCTGCTGCTGTTCGCCACCCCGCTGTTCTTCGGGTTCGCCAACTACCTGGTGCCGCTGCAGATCGGCGCCGCCGACGTGGCGTTCCCCCGGCTGAACGCGTTCGCGTACTGGCTCTACTTCCTGGGCGCGCTGATGGTCGTGGGCGGGTTCGCCACCCCGGCCGGCGCGGCTGACTTCGGCTGGACCGCGTACACGCCGCTGAGCACCTCGCAGCACTCCCCCGGCGTCGGCGGGAACCTGTGGGTGGTCGGCCTGGCCGTGTCCGGCCTGGGCACGATCCTCGGTGCGGTCAACCTGATCACCACGATCGTGACGCTGCGCGCACCGGGCATGACCATGTTCCGGATGCCGATCTTCACCTGGAACGCGCTGCTCACCAGCGTCCTGGTGATCTTCGTGTTCCCGCTGCTGGCGGCCGCGCTGATGGCGCTGGCCTCGGACCGGCTGCTGCACTCGCACGTGTACGACTCGACGACCGGCGGCCCGATGCTCTGGCAGCACCTGTTCTGGTTCTTCGGTCACCCCGAGGTGTACATCATCGCGCTGCCGTTCTTCGGCATCATCACCGAGATCATCCCGGTGTTCTCCCGCAAGCCGATCTTCGGCTACACCGGCCTGGTGCTCGCCACCATCGCCATCACGGTGCTGTCGATGACGGTGTGGGCGCACCACATGTTCGCCACCGGCCAGGTGCTGCTGCCGTTCTTCAGCATCCTGAGCTTCCTGATCGCGGTGCCGACCGGGGTGAAGTTCTTCAACTGGATAGGCACCATGTGGAAGGGACAGATCACCTTCGAGACGCCGATGCTGTTCGCCGTCGGCTTCCTGGTGACGTTCCTGCTCGGCGGCCTGACCGGCGTGCTGCTGGCCAGCCCGCCGGTGGACTGGCACGTCACCGACACCTACTTCGTGGTGGCGCACTTCCACTACGTGATGTTCGGGACCATCGTGTTCGCCGCGTTCGGCGGGCTCTACTTCTGGTTCCCGAAGATGACCGGGCGGCTGCTCGACGAGCGGCTCGGCAAGATGCACTTCTGGACCATGTTCATCGGTTTCCACGCCACCTTCCTGGTACAGCACTGGCTGGGCAACGAGGGCATGCCCCGCCGGTACGCCGACTACCTGCCCGGCGACGGCTTCACCACGCTGAACACGATCTCCAGCATCGGCTCGTTCGTCCTCGGCGCGTCCACGCTGTTCGTGATCTGGAACGTCTGGAAGTCGTGGCGGTACGGCGCGATGGTCACCGTGGACGACCCCTGGGGCTTCGGCAACTCGCTGGAGTGGGCCACCACCTGCCCGCCACCGCTGCGCAACTTCGACCGGATGCCGCGCATCCGCTCCGAGCGGCCCGCGTTCGACCTCAAGTACGGCCCGCTCGTGTCCGACCTGGGCCGCGATCTGCCGCAGCGCACCACGAAGCCGCCGCAGAGCTTCAGCGAGGAGTTGCACCACGAGCGGCACGTGCCGGAGTCGCCGTCGGCCGGCGGCGCGTACGGCGCGCGCGAGGCGGTGGACTACCAGCCCGCGCCGCAGTCCGGCGCCCGCCCGGTGGAGGTGCCGGAGCCGGAGGAGGTGCGCCGGCCCAGCTTCGAGGAGACCGACGAGCCGGAGGGCAGCGCGCTCAACGCCGAGCGCGGCGACCAGCCCAATGACAGGTGGCGGCACCCGCGCGGGCACGGGGACACCCCGGAGAACTGAGACACCGGAGGAGGGCCGGCGCCGCCGGGCGCCGGCCCTCTCGTCGTACGCCTCGCGCCGGCGCCCCGTGGTGGGGAGCCGGCGCGGTGGCGTGCGGTCAGTCGGCGGCCGGCAGTCCGGCCGCGGCCAGCGATCGGCGCACCGCCGGCTGCACCCGGGTCAGCCGCAGCGGCACCCCGGTACGCGCGGCGGCCTCCCGGCCGGCCATCAGCGCGGCGATCCCGCCGGCGTCGAAGCCACCGGCCCCGACCAGGTCGACCACCACCTCACGGGGCTGCCCGGTGACCGCCTGGAGCACCGCGCGGCGCAACTGGTCCGCGCCGGCCCGGTCCACCTCGCCGCCGACCTCGACGACCACCCGGTCGCCGTTCTGCTTCACCGAGATCCGCGCCTTGGCCGGTTCGGTTTCGGCCGCGCCGTTCTGCCAGGGCGGCGGCGCGTCGGCGAGCATCGCCTGCCGCAGCCAGGTCAGCGCCCGCGACAGCAGCCGGGACACGTGCATCTGCGAGATGCCGAACCGGGCGGCGATCTCCGCCTGGGTCTGGTTGCCGTAGAAGCGCATCGCCAGGATGCGGCGCTCCCGCCAGGGCAGCCGGTGCAGCAGGCCGCTGACCGTGACCCGGTCGTCGACGGACTCCAGCGCGTGGTCGGACTCGCCGACCAGATCGCCGAACTCGGCCGAGCTCTCCCCGCCCACCGGCGCGTTCAGCGACGCCGGGCTGTAGCCGGCGGCCGACTCCAGCGCGGCGAGGATCTCCTCCTCCGGCGTCTCCAGCCGGGCGGACAGCTCGGCCACCGTGGGCGCGCGGGACAGCTCGCTGGTCAGCGTCGCCGTCGCCTGTCCCACCTCGAGGATCAGATCCCGCAGCCGGCGCGGCACGTGCACGCCCCAGGTGCGGTCGCGGAAGTGCCGTTTGATCTCGCCGACGATGGTGATGGCCGCGTACGCGGTGAACGAACCGCGTTCCGGGTCGTACCTGTCGACGGCGTTGACCAGGCCGAGACGGGCCACCTGCTCCAGGTCCTCCAGCGGCTCACCGCGCCCGCGGTAGCGGCGGGCGAGCCGACCGGCGAACGGCAGCGCGAACCGGACCAGGTCGTCCCGCGCCTCCTGCCGCCGCTCCGGTGGCAGGCCCTCGATCCGGGCCGCGTACGCGAGCGCCGCCGCGTCCAGGTCCTCCAGACCCCGGTCGGTGGTCGGTGGTGTGGGTGTGGTGGTCTGTCCGAACATCCGCGCCCCCTCGCCGAAGAGCCCCCGCCCGGTCGGAACCGGTCGTGCGCGTGGTCGGACCACGCACCGGGTGAGGAAGTTGGGTTACGTGACGGATACGTCGAAAGCGGTGGCTGCCCGCCGCACGGCGTCGTGGGCCGTTTCGCGGCGAGCGGTCTTCCCGCTCCGTAGGTACTCAATCACGGACCGCAGGATCGCGAGGAAGTTTCGCCAGGTTGGCCGGCAGGCCGGTCCCGGCGGCGGTTTCAGGAGACCAGCAGGCCCTGGTGCGCGCCCGCGTCACGCAGCGCGGTGAGGGCCTCGGCCATCCGCAGCGGCGGTGGCGCGGGCAGGTCGCAGGGCTGGTTGCGCAACACCTCCGTGGCACGTCGGGTGGGTACCGAGGCGACCGGGTAGCCGCGCGCGGCGCCCCGGTCCAGGGCCCGCCGCTTGCGCCCGAAGCCGGCCACGGCCAGCCACTGGGGCAGCCCCGCGGACGCGGGCGAGCGCAGGCCGGGCGGCTCGGGCAGCACGTCCACCGAGCTGAACGGCTCGCTGCCGGCCAGCCACCACTCGACGCCGGCGACCCGGCGCGCGGTGGCGTTCTCGCACCAGTAGGGCACCAGGCCGGCCCGCAGCACCTGCGCCGGGTCGAGCAGCCGGCCGCACTCCACCACCAGCCGGTTGCCGGTCTTGCCGGCCCGCCGCAGCCAGCGGCGGTACAGGTCGGCGGTCACCGCGCTCAGCGCGTCCGGCTGCGGCACGACCGCCCGGTGCAGCGGATGCCCGTGCCGGTCGCCGAGACAGCGGGCGTCGTGCTCGAAACCGGACTCTACGCCGTGTTCGGCGAACGCGCCCGCCACCGTGACCTCCGGCGCCGCCCAGCGCGTCTCCTCGCCGCCGGCGGCGCGCAGCACCTGGCCGAGCGCGCGGGCGTCCGGGTGGAAGTCGACCGGGTCGAGGCCGCCGGCCGGGCAGCCGGCCTGGAAGCTGTGCCCGTCGCCGCCGTCGCGGACCGGCCAGGTGCGGGCGTCGTGCAGCAGCAGCACCGGCGCGGCCGGTTCCAGCCGGTCGGCCAGAAAGCGCGCGTACGCCTCCGGCAGGGTGCGCCAGCGCACCGCGAACGTCACCGCCGCGCCGGCCGCCGCGCCCCGGCTGGCCGGGCAGTGCACCTGGCGGACGTGCACGCGCGGGTTGCTCTCGAGCAGCCGGGCGGCCAGCGTGGCGCCGTGCGCATACGCGGCGTCGGGACGGTCCACCGCCCCCCGGCTCCACTGGGCGGTGATCTCGAAGCCGGCCGGCAGCCAGGGCACGCCGAGCGCCGCCGCGAGGTGAGCGGCGGCGCCGTGCGGCGAGCCGAGGATCACGCCGGGGAAGCGCCGGTCCGGGTACTGCCCGGCGAACCATCCGGCGATCCGCTCGGCGTCCACGGCGGCGATCTGCTCGGCGGTGAGCGCCGCCCGCCCGGCGGCCCGGACGGCGGCGGCGCGGCGTACCGGCTCGGGCGCGCCGGTGAGGCGGGACAGCGCGCCCGGGTGGCCGAGGTCGCCGCAGTCGTCGCCGCGCAGCGCCCGGGCGGTCGCGGCGACCAGGATCCGGGCGGCGCTGCCGGCCGCCACCACCCGCTCCGCGGGCAGGCCCGCGCCGCCGGCCCGTTCGACTCGTTCGCTCACCACGCGGCCCGGCTTCCCGTCCCTCTGGGGTCTAAACGGGGCATCTCCCCACGGGTCAGGACCAAGGCCCGCCCGGTACCGGCACCGCCCGCGACACCCAGGTACGCCGTCGCGCCGCGTGCCCGCCGTCGCGGGCGGGTTTGGGCCGGACCGGGACGGGCACTGCACGGCGCATGCCCGACGACGAGAGCACCCCGGCGGCGACCATCACCCCGTACCGGGACGGACCACTGCTGGTACGCGGCGACTTCGCGCTGGTCACGCCCGAGGGCACGCCGATCGAGACGCGCCGGGGCACGGTGGCGCTGTGCCGGTGCGGCAAGAGCGCGATCAAGCCGTTCTGCGACGGCACGCACAAGGTGGCCGGTTTCCGGGCCCGCAGCGACCGCTCGACCTGACCCCCGCCCCCGCCGCCGCCCCCGCCGATCTTGCACTTCCGTGCCCGGCAAACCTCCCGAACCGGGCAGTCGAGGGGCCCGAACTGCAAGATCACGAGGGAGGGGGCGGGGGTCAGGCTGCGGCGAGGGTGCGCTGGGGTGGGCGCAGGGACGACTCGCCCGCCGACCAGGCGGTGAGCAGGTGCGCGGCGAACCGGGCGTCCAGCGCCAGCGCGGCGGCGGCGCCGAACAGCACGTCGGACGCGAGCGCCGGCTCGGCCCGGACCAGCCCGCCGCACATGTCGTACGCGGCGATCTGCTCGTGCACGGCGTCGGCCTCGACGTGCTCGTCGTAGAAGCGCGTGGCGACCGGATCGAAGCCGAGCCGGCGCAGTCCGTTGCCATAGCGGCGGTTCGGCAGCGACGAGGTCATCTCGTACGCGGCCAGGTGCCCCAGCAGCGCCCCGCGCAGCCGCCGGTGCAGGCCGAACAGCGACATCAGGTTGTTCGTCGCCAGCGTCACCGCGGGCACCCGGTCCAGGTGGGCGGCGTAGCCGGTGTCCAGGCCGAGCCGGTCCATCGTGGTGCGGAACAGCTCGGCGTGCATCAGGTGCAGCCGGCCGTTGCCGTACTCGTCGGTCTGGATCTCCACGAGCGCCGCCTTCGCCGGGCCGCCGAGCCGGGGCAGCGCCCAACTGTGCGGGTCGGCCTCGCGCAGGTGGTAGATCGAGCGGTGCGTCACGAACTCGCGGAACTGGTTCAGGTCGGCCCGGCGTTGCAGCGTGGCTGCCAGCGGCGGTCCGTCGGCGGCGGCCACCAGATCGGCCAGCGCGCCGGGCACGGCGCCCGGCAGCACCGCGGGCGGCGGGCCGGCCAGCTCGCGCAGCGCCGCCTCGAACGGCCGCTCGGCGCGGGCGCGCAGCGCCAGCAGGGACGGCTCCCACTCCCACGCCTCGTCCACGCCGGACCAGCCGCGGTAGTGCAGCTCGTAGCAGAGGAACAGGGTGAGCTGGAGATCCTCGTCGGTCAGCGGCGCGACCACCGCGTCCAGGTGCGCGCCCAGCCCGGCCGGCAGCTCGCGGGGAGCGCCGCGCAGCGCGGCCAGCAACGCGGCGGAGACCGGCCCGCGTGCCGCGGGCAGCGGAGCGGGGCCGTAACGGCTGTCGGCGGCGACGGACATGGTGACCTCCCGGGACGGTTGCGCCCGGTCGCAGTGCCCCGCCCCGATGCCGCTAAACGACTTCGTCGGCCGCGATGGCCTCGGTCTGGATCACCCGCTCCCGCACCCGGCGGGCCGCGTCCCCGTCGGCCACCAGGCCGCGCAGGTCGGCCAGCGCCGGTTCGGGCGCGTCCAGCGGCACGGCCGGGTCCACCACCGCCTCCAGGACGGCAGGCCGGTCGGCCGCCAGCACCTCGTCCCAGGCGGGTCCGACCAGGTCCGGCCGGTCCACCCGGACGCCGTGCAGCCCGAGCAGGCGGGCCCACCCGGCGTACGGCACCTCGGGCCCCCGCTCCCCCGGTGACCGGCCGCCGCCGACGCCGGACTGGTCCCTGTTGTTCAGCACCAGCACGATCAGCCGCGGATCGCGCCACCGCGTCCAGTGGTGCGCCACGGTGATCAGCTCGGCCAGGCCGTTGAGCTGCATCGCGCCGTCGCCGAGCAGCGCGAGCACCGGCTCGTCCGGGCGGGCCAGCTTGGCCGCGACCGCGTACGGCAGGGCGCAGCCCATCGAGCCGAGCGTGCCGCACAACCGGGCCTGCACCCCCGGCGGCAGCTCCAGGTGCCGCGCGTACCAGTAGACGACCGAGCCGACGTCGACGGCGACGCCGGCGTGCCGGGGCAGCCGGGTGGACAGCTCACGCAGCACGAGCCGCGGGTCGACCGGATCGGCGGGCGTGGCGGCCCGCTCGGCGGCGGCCACGCGCCACCGGTCCACCATCTTCTCCACCATGCCGCGCCACTCGCGGTGTGGGTTCTCCGGCACCCGGGTCAGCAACGCCCGCAGCGTCTCGGCGGCGTCGCCCACCAGCGGCACGTCCACCGGGTAGCGGGTGCCGATGCGCCGGCCGTCGATGTCGATCTGGATGGTGCGTACCTGGCCCGGCATCGGGAACCAGTCGGTCCACGGATCGTTGGTGCCGATCATCAGCAGCGTGTCACAGGAGCCCATGAGCTGCGCGGCGGCGGTGGTGCCGACCTCGCCGAGCACACCGGTGTGGAACGGCAGCCGCTCGTCGAGCACCGGCTTGCCCAGCAGCGACGTGGCGACGCCCGCGCCGAGCCGGTCGGCGAGCGCGACGATCTCCTCGGCCGCGCCGTGCGCGCCCTGGCCGACGAGCATCGCCACCCGCCGCCCGTTGCCGAGCAGCGAGGCGGCGGCGTCCAGGTCGGCGTCGTGCGGCAGCACCCGGGCCAGCGGCTCGCCGGGCGTCGCGGTGACCACCCCGGCCGTCTGCGGCAGCAGATCCGGTACGGCGGTGACCTGCAACGCGCGCGGCAGCACCACGCAGGTCGGGCTGCGGGTCGCCGCGGCGGTACGGAACGCCTGGTCCAGCAGCGCGGGCACCTGTTCCGGGCTGCGGCCGTAGCGGACGAACTGGTTGCACACGTCGCCGAAGAGCCGGCTCAGCCCGATCTCCTCGTGCGCGCCGCCGAGCGGGCCGGTGACGTCCTCGCCGATGATCGCGACCACCGGCTTGCTGTCGAGCTTGGCGTCGTAGAGGCCGTTGAGCAGGTGCACCGCGCTCGGGCCCTGGGTCGCCAGGCACACCCCGACGCCGCCGGTGAACTTCGCGTGCCCGGTGGCCATGTACGAGGCGGTCTCCTCGTGCCGGGCGGGGACGAAGACCGGATCCCCGCCCGCGTCGTCGAGCGCGCCCACCAGCGGGGCGATCGCCGCGCCCGGACGGCCGAACACCCGCGGCACCCGCCAGGCCCGCAGGCGTTCGACCACCAGGTCGGCGACGATGCGCTCAGCCATTACCCCGCCCCGGCGTGCTCGCGTCGACGTAGCGCAGCACCGCGCCGACCCCGTCGGTCAGCTCCGGCGCCTCCTCCGGCGCGAGCACCGTCAGGTCCGCGTCGGTGCCGATCAGCGCGCGCAGCAGCGCCGCGTCGGCCCGTACCCGCTGGGGGTCGGCCACCGACATGCCGGCCAGCTGCCCCGGGTCGGTGGCGATCTCGGTCGGCTCGGGGCCCACCCACAGCTCGCCGTCGGCCGACGGGTCGTCCACGATGAGCATGGTGTCGACCTGGTTGCGTTGCAGCGCGGAGACCACGGCGTCGAGCCCGGCGCCGACGTCCTCCTGGACGCCGAAGCGGTCCAGCGCGGCGGCGATCCGCCGGTCGGCGACCTCCGCGACGGTCTGCACCGTGATGTCGTCCATCAGCGTGTCGTCGGCGCCCACGTCGCGGGCGCCCGCGTCGGTGCGCACCAGCACGTCCTGCCAGCGGGCGGGGAGCTGGGCGGCGATCATGCCGGTGGCCCGGACGTCCCCGGCCACCACGACGACGTCCGCGCCGACGCGCTCGGCCAGGTCGGCGGTGGCTGCGGCGGCGTCACCGGCGTTCTGGTGCCACGCCTCCATCGCGGCGCGCTGGTAGCGGGACTGCGACCAGCCGCCCGGCTGCACCCGGCGCAGCTGGCGGCTCTGCCCGCCCTGCACCTGGGCCCGCCGGGGCACGCCGCCGGCGCTGACCGCCATCGCGTCCGCGCCGGTACGGTCGGCCAGCACCCGCACCCAGGCCACCTGCTCGCCCCGCTGAGCCACGAGCGGCATGGTGTGCGGCAACGCCGACCAGCTCGCCAGGTCGCGCAGCGGCGGCGCGGACAGGTACTCGGTGAGCACGACGCGCCCCCGGCTGGCGAACACGGCGATGCCGTAGTCGCCGGGCATCGGCTGGTGCCGGCGGACGACCTCCTCCACCGCCTCGACGGTGACCGGGTCGGCGCCCTGCCCCAGCAGGTCGCCCTTGAGGGCCCGCCAGCGCAGGTCGACCTGCGCTCGCGCGTCCTGGGTGTCGCGGGAGGCGTCCATGTACACCGAGCACCACGGCCCGGGACGGTCGTAGAGCGGGCGCAGGAAGGACAGCTGCATGCTCGACCCCTTTCCGGCTCGGCCGCACGCATACCCGCGCCCCGGCGGAGTTCACCTGCCGGCCGCCCGGGCGTGACCACCGTTCATTCACGTCGTTCAACCCGAAGGGCCGATACCATCTGTGCACGGAACGGGACTCTCGGTGGTGAACATGGATACGGAGTTGTACACCCGACGCGTCGTCCACCCGACGGAACGCGTCGTCACCGGGCGTCTGGTCCGGTTGATGGAGGGTTACGCCCGGGAGGTCCGGGTCGGGCAGCCCGCGCTGGTCGCGGTGCTCACCGCCGCCGGGGTGGTGGGGCTGCTGCTGAAGGTGGTGCGCGCGTTGCTCAGCAGTGGCGGCGGCGGGGCCCGGCGCAGCTTCAAGGAGCTGAAGAAGGGGCCGGAGTTCCTGGTCACCCCGGTCCGGGTCCGCGACGTCACCGGCCGGCTGGTCGAGGTCGAACTGCACGGCCACCTGCCGCAGAGCGCGCTGCACCCCGGCGACCACGTCCAGCTCACGCTGCGGGCGCAGCGCGACGAGGACCTGCCGCCGCGGATCGAGCGGATCGTCAACCTGACCACCGGGCAACTGCTCACCCCGCGTACCGCCACGCTCTGGTCGCACCTGGGTCCGGCGCTGCTGTTGCAGGCGATGCTGGGCGCCGTGCTGCTGTTCGGCGTGGCCGCCTGCTCGGCCCTGACCTAGGTTTCCCCGTCACCGGCGGCGGGCACCGCTGCGGCCATGTTCGCCGGATTCACGCTCACCGAGATCGACGTCGGCAAGGTCCGCCTGCGGGTACGCCACGGCGGCTCCGGGCCACCGGCGGTGCTGCTGCACGGGCACCCGCGCACCCATGCGACCTGGCACCGGGTGGCGCCGCGGCTGGCCGCGCGGCACACGGTGATCTGCCCGGACCTGCGCGGTTACGGCGGCTCGTCGAAGCCGCCGAGCGACCCGGAGCACACCGTCTACTCCAAGCGGGCGATGGCCGCCGACGTGGTCGGGCTGCTCGACGCGCTCGGCCACCGCCGGGCCGCGGTGATCGGGCACGACCGCGGCGCGTACGTGGCCATGCGGACCGCCCTGGACCATCCGGACCGGGTGAGCCGGCTCGGCGTGCTGGACGGGGCGCCGATCGGTGAGGCGCTGGCCCGCTGCGACGCCCGGTTCGCCGCCCGCTGGTGGCACTGGTTCTTCCTCGGTCAGCTCGCCAAGCCGGCCGAGCGGGTCATAAACGCCGACCCGGACGCCTGGTACGGCGGATCACCGGAGGAGATGGGCGAGGCGGCGTACGCCGACTACCGGCGCGCCATCGGTGACCCGGCCACCGTGCACGCCATGTGCGAGGACTACCGGGCCGGGCTCGGACCGGACCGGGCGGCGGACGACGCCGACCGGGCCGCCGGGCGCCGGATCGGCTGCCCGGTGCTGTTCGCCTGGTCCGAGCGCGACGACATGGTCGACCTCTACGGCGACCCGGCCGCGATCTGGCGCGACTGGGCCGACGACGTGCGGACCGCGTCGATCCCGTCCGGGCACCACATGGCCGAGGAGGCGCCGCGGGAGCTGACCGACGTGCTGGCCGGCTTCCTCGCGGAGGACGTCGCCGCGGTCAGCGACCGGCGGGGGTGAGCGGCCGCTGCGGGACAGCCGGCGCGTCGAGCAGGCCCCGGCGGTTCGCCCAGCGCTCGAACAGCACTGTGGCGAACGGAGGCACCGCGCTGGCCAGGGCCAGTCCGGTCTGCACGAGCGTCCAGCGGTGCCGCCGGGCCACCACGAGCGTCAGCAGGCCGTAGACCACGAACAGCGCGCCGTGGATCGGGCCGAAGATCTTCACGCCGATCTCGTTGCCGGGCGGGCCGTACTTGACCGCCATGCCGGCCAGCAGCGCCGCCCACGAGCAGCCCTCGGCGAACGCCGCCACCACGAACGCCCGGATCCACCCGTCGCGCATTCCGCCACTCCCCTTCGCCGTCGGCGGCCATGCTAGCCGCCCGGGCCGGGCCGCCCGGACGGAACCCGCAGCCCCGCGACGGGGATCACCGGGGCCGCCACGGGGTACAGAAAAGGGCCTCCGGGCCTTTCCTGACCCGCCACTCCGTGCGAGGTTGGGGAGAACCAACGGTGACAGGGTGGTGACCATGGGCGAGGACGTCGGCGTGCGTACCTTCAGCCGGGAGGACCGGGCCCGCTATCGCGAGAAGGTCCGGCGGTGCCTGGACGTGTTCGCCGAGATGCTGCGGGAGTCCCGGTTCGACGTGGAGCGGCCGATGACCGGCCTGGAGATCGAGCTGAACCTGGTCGACGACGGCTTCGACCCGGCCATGCGCAACGCCGACGTGCTGGAGGCGATCGCCGACCCGGCGTTCCAGACCGAGCTGGGCCAGTTCAACGTGGAGATCAACGTCGAGCCGCGGCGGCTCGCCGGCACCGGCACCGCGGCGTTCGAGGAGCACGTCCGGGCCAGCCTGAACGCCGCCGAGGAGAAGGCCCGCACAGTCGGCGCGCACATGGTGATGGTGGGCATCCTGCCGACGCTGCGCCCGGAGCACCTGACCGCCGAGACGCTGTCGGCCAACCCCCGGTACGCGCTGCTCAACGAGCAGATCTTCGCCGCCCGCGGCGAGGACCTGCCGATCGCGATCAGCGGGGTGGAGCGGCTGGCCACCACCGCCGACACGATCACCCCCGAGGCGGCGTGCACCAGCACCCAGTTCCACCTCCAGGTCAGCCCGGCGCAGTTCGCCGACTACTGGAACGCGGCCCAGGCGGTCGCCGGCATCCAGGTGGCGCTCGGCGCGAACTCCCCGCTGTTCTTCGGCCGGGAGCTGTGGCGCGAGACCCGGGTGCCGCTGTTCCAGCAGGCCACCGACACCCGGGCGGAGGAGATCAAGGCCCAGGGCGTACGCCCGCGGGTGTGGTTCGGCGAGCGCTGGATCACCTCGGTGTTCGACCTGTTCGAGGAGAACGTCCGCTACTTCCCGGCGCTGCTGCCGGTGTGCGACCCGGAGAACCCGGCGGCCACGCTGCACAGCGGCGGCGTGCCGAAGCTGGCCGAGTTGCGGTTGCACAACGGCACCATCTACCGGTGGAACCGGCCGGTCTATGACGTGCTCAAGGGCCGGCCGCACCTGCGGGTGGAGAACCGGGTGCTGCCGGCCGGGCCGACGGTGCTGGACACGGTCGCGAACGGCGCGTTCTACTTCGGCCTGGTCCGGGCGCTCGCCGAGTCGGACCGCCCGCTGTGGTCGCAGATGTCGTTCAGCGCGGCCGAGGAGAACTTCAACGCCTGCGCCCGGCACGGCATCGACGCCCAGGTGTACTGGCCCGGGCTCGGCTACCTGCCGGTGACCGAGCTGGTGCTGCGCCGGCTGCTGCCGATGGCCCACCACGGTCTGGACCGGTGGGGCCTCGACCCGGCCGAGCGGGACCGGCTGCTCGGCATCGTCGAGCAGCGCTGCCTGACCGGTCGCAACGGCGCGACCTGGCAGGTGGAGACGCTGCACCGGCTGGAGTCGGCCGACCACATGGACCGGCCGGCGGCGCTGCGCGAGGTGGTCCGCCATTACGTCGACCTGATGCACAGCAACCGGCCCGTGCACGAGTGGCCGATTCCCTGAGCCGGGCCGCCCGTCAGCGCAACGCGGTCACCGTCGCCCGCGCGGCCTGGGCGACCAGCGCGTCGTCGGGCTTCGCGTCGCGGCTGTCGCGACTGGACATGACCGCCAGCACGATCGGCGCCCGGTCCGGCGGCCACACCACGGCGATGTCGTTGCGGGTGCCGTACCCACCGGTGCCGGACTTGTCCGCCACCTGCCAGCCGGCCGGCACGCCGGCCCGGACCAGCCCGCTGCCGGTGGTGCTGGCCCGCATCCAGCCGAGCAGCAGGCCGCGGTCCGCGGGCGGCAGGGTCTCCCCCAGCGTGTACGCCCGCAGCGAGCCGGCCAGCGCGCGGGGCGTGCTGGTGTCGCGCTGGTCGCCGGGTGTGGCCGCGTTGAGTTCCGGCTCGGTACGGGCGGGCCGGGTGACCGAGTCGCCCACCTCCCGGAGCGCCCGCGCGAAGCCCGCCGGGCCGCCGAGCGCGTCGAACAGCAGGTTGCCGGCGGTGTTGTCGCTGTACCGCACCGCCGCCTCGGCGACGTCCCGCAGCGTCATCCCGGTCTCCACGTGCCGTTCGGTCACCGGGGAGTGCGCCACCAGGTCCGCGCGCCGGTAGCAGACCACCCGGTCCCGGTCGGCGCCGGAGGTGGTGGCCAGCATCGCGCCCGCCGCGAGCGCCTTGCACGTCGAGGCGTACGCGAACCGCTCGTCGGCCCGGTGCGCGACGGTGCGGCCGGTGCCGGTGTCGAGGGCGAAGACGCCGATCCGGGCGCCGAAGCGCCGTTCCAGCGCCGCCAGCTCGGCCGGCGCGGGCACCGGCTCGGCGCTCGCCGTGGGGTTCGGTGTGTTGTTCGGCGTGGCCGGGGCGGTGGATGCGGCCGGGGCGCTGGTGGGCGGCGCGGCTTCGGGCCGGTCCGTGGTGCAGCCGGCCACCAGAGCCGTCGCCGTGAGCATCGCCGCCGCGAGCACCTGCCGTCGGATCATCCGTTTCCTCCCCCGTCGTCCGGACCACGCCCTTCTCGGGTCATTGTCGCCGATCCCGGTCGGGCGGGTGTCCGCCGCCTCTCGGCCGGACCGGTGGCCGGCCGCCTCTCGGCCGCGCGGTGGCCCGCCGGCCGACCCGGCGGGTCAGCCCGCGACGGTGGCGAACGTGACGGCGCCGAGCGCGGCCATCGGCAGCGCCACCGCGGCGGCCAGCAGCCGCACCCGGGCGGACCGGCCGATCAGCACCACCAGCAGCGCGGCGAGTGCGAGGTCGATCGCCACGTTCCACCACGCACCGGGGTACGACCCGGACTTCAGCGCGAACCGCAGCGCCTCCTCCACGAACACGGCCACCGGCAGGGCGGTCCCCACGACGCGCCGCCATCCGTCGGTCCGCGCCCAGATGCCGGCGACGCCGAACACCACGCCCGCCACGATGCCGAACGCCATCCAGAGGATCGAGGTGGGCGACCAGATCACGGCGAGGTCGTCGCCCTGGAGCAGGGTCGCCGCCAGGTAGTAGCTGGGCACCGCGACGATCAGCAGGACGCTGGCGGCCACGGCGGCGCGCACCGCGCCCGACCGGATCCACCAGCCCAGCGCGAACGCGGCCACCGCCCAGGTTGCGGTGGAGTTGCCGAGCTCGGCGAAGGGGAACGGCACCCACTTGATCCAGACGAAGTCCAGGAAGCCGAGCAGGAAACCGGCGACCGGAACGACAAGCGCGACGGCGCGACGCGAGGGTGGCATGCGGGGGAGCATACATACTCGGTATGCTTCTCGCCGACAGGGCGGCGCTACGAGGCCAGGCGCCGCTCGGACGACGCGAGACGCACCGCGGCGTCGGAGCGGTTGATCTCGGCCCACACCTCGTCGAGGGAGAGGCCGAGGACGTCGGCGATGGCCGCGATGGTGGGGAACGCCGGCGTGGCGACCCGACCGGACTCGATCTTCCGGAGCGTCTCCGGGGAGACACCGGCGTCGAGCGCGGTGAGCAGCATCGAACGCTCACCCCGGGCGCGGCGCAGGAGCGCACCGAGGCGCTGCCCGCGCTCGACCTCGGCGGGGGTGAGGGGCAACCGGACCATGCCAGGATTCTAGTACCGGGATAACATGGCCGGGATACTTATTGGTTCTGTGAGAAAGGCGCCTGCATGATCGAGATCCTGAGCCCCACCGACGTACGGCGGGCGTGGGACACCGGCGCCCTGGTCGCCCACATCCTGCAGACGTTGCGCGGCAGCACCACCGTCGGCACGAACCTGCTCGACATCGACAGGCAGGCCCAGCGCATGATCGCCGAGGCCGGGGCGCAGTCCTGCTACGTCGACTACGAGCCGTCGTTCGGGCGCGGCCCGTTCGGCCACTACATCTGCACCTCGGTCAACGACGCGGTGCTGCACGGGCTGCCGCACGACTACACACTGGCCGACGGCGACCTGCTGAGCCTCGACCTCGCCGTCTCGCTGGGCGGCGTGGTGGCCGACTCCGCGATCAGCTTCGTCGTCGGCGACACCCGGCCCGCGGAGAGCGTCGCGCTCATCGACGCCACCGAACGGGCGTTGCAGGCCGGGATCGCCGCGGCACGTCCCGGCGCCCGCGTCGGCGACCTCTCGTACGCCATCGGCTCGGTCCTCACCGAAGCCGGTTACACGGTCAACACCGAGTTCGGCGGCCACGGCGTCGGGTCGACGATGCACCAGGATCCGCACGTGTCGAACACCGGGCGGCCCGGCCGCGGCTACACGCTGCGCCCCGGGCTCCTGCTGGCGCTGGAGCCGTGGATCATGGCGGACACCGCCACGCTGGTCACCGACGCCGACGGGTGGACGCTGCGCAGCGCGACCGGCTGCCGTACCGCACACAGCGAGCACACCATCGCCATCACCGACGACGGCGCGGAGATCCTGACGCTGCCGAGGTCGTGACCCGCACCGCGGCCCGCAGGCGTCCGGCACGACGGCACTTCCGTTTCGTCGCCGCCGGGCGTCGTCAGGCGGGCGCGCAGCGTTCCCGCAGCGCCGGCACGCCGGGGCCGGTGAGGTCGTCGCAGTAGGCGGCCCGCCCGGCCATCGCCATCATCAACGCGAGCGTGGTGCCGCTGACCAGCGGGCCGGCGCCGGCGGTGAACGGGCCGTCGGTCGCCTCCACCCGCAGGCCCTCGATCGCGCTGCGGCCGGCCACCGTGAAGTCCCGCCCGGCGTAGAACCGGGCGACCGGCGTGACGGCCTCGACCGACGGCGTCCGTGTCAGGCCGAGCGGACGCCGGATGTCCTGGGCGTGCACGACCACCTCACCCAGCCACGCCTCGGTCGGCCCGAACGTCGAGGTGGTACTGCCGATGATGCGGCGGAACCGGTCCAGCGTCTCCCCCGGGCCGGCGCCGCGGTACTCGGCCAGCCGGCGGTCGTTGTGCAGGTCGAAGTCGAACCGGGCGCCGAGCACGCTGGCGAGCCAGCGGACACGGCCGACGCTCGCCGCCGCCGTCATGTGCGCGAGCGTCTCCTGCACCGTCCACCGGCCGCACAACGAGGGCCGGGCCCACTGCGCCGCGTCGAGGCCGGCGAGATCGTCGGCCAGGGCGGCGCGCTCGGCGTGCGCGAGCGCCCACAGCTCGCGGCGGGTCAGCGTGTCGGACATGGAACCTCCAGAGTCGGGCCGTCAGAGGTCGGACCGCGCCCCCTCGGCGAACTCACCGCTCCCCGCCCCGCCGATCTTCAAGTTGTGGTGGTTCACGAACCCGGACATGCGCGACCTTCGAGGCGCCACAAGTCCAAGATCGACGCCGAGGGCCGCAGGGCGCGCGCGGTCAGAGCGCCACGATCGCGGCCGACTCCGGCGGCAGCTCGACGCCGTCGCGCATCACCGTGACGCCCTCCGACGTGGTGAGCAGCACCCGGCGTACCACCCCGGGCAGGTTGATCCGCTGTGCCCGGCCGGCCAGGTTCGCCACCACGAGCGTGTCGCCGCGCCGCATCACCAGGAACCGGTCGCCGTGGCGTACGCCGACCCGGTCCAGCCGGGGGTCGGACAGGTCGGCCCGGGAACGGCGCAGCGCGATCAGCCGCCGGTAGAGGTCGTACGTCTCGCGGTGCTCCGGCTTGTCCAGCTCGGCCCAGTCCAGCCGGGACCGCAGGAACGTCTGCGGATCCTGCGGGTCGGGTACGTCGTCGGTGGCCCAACCGTGGTCGGCGAACTCCCGTCTGCGGCCGGTGGCGACCGCCGTCGCGAGTTCCGGCTCGGGGTGACTGGTGAAGAACTGCCACGGCGTGGAGGCCGCCCACTCCTCCCCCATGAACAGCATCGGCGTGAACGGCGCGGTCATCAGCAGCGTGGCGCCGACGCGCAGCAGCCCGGGTGACAGGGTGGCGGAGATCCGGTCGCCGGTGGCCCGGTTGCCGATCTGGTCGTGGTTCTGCAGGTACGCCACGAAGCGGTGGCCGGGGGTGCGCTGCCTGTCGACCGGGCGGCCGTGACTGCGGCCCCGGAAGCTGGACCAGGTGCCGGCGTGGAAGAACCCGCCGGTCAGCACGTCGGTGAGGCACTCCAGGGAGCCGAAGTCGCCGTAGTAGCCCTGCCGTTCGCCGGTGAGCAGCGTGTGCAGCGCGTGGTGGGCGTCGTCGTTCCACTGGGCGTGCAGGCCGTAGCCGCCCGCCTCGCGGGGCGTGATCAGGCGCGGGTCGTTGAGGTCGCTCTCGGCGATCAGCGACAGCGGCCGCCCGAGGTGCGTCGACAGCGCCTCCACCTCGGCGGCGACCTCCTCCAGCCAGTGCACGGCCCGGCCGTCGGGCATGGCGTGCACGGCGTCCAGCCGCAGCCCGTCGACGTGGTAGTCGCGCAGCCAGCCCAGCACGCTGTCGGCGATGTAGCGGCGTACCCCGTCGGAGTGCGGGCCGTCCAGGTTGACGGTGCGGCCCCAGGTGTTGCTCTGCTCGGTGAGGTACGGCGCGAACCGCGGCGCGTAGGCCCCGGAGGGCCCGAAATGGTTGTAGACGACGTCGAGGATCACCCCCAGGCCCTTGGCGTGGGCGGCGTCGACGAACCGTTTCAGCCCGTCCGGGCCGCCGTACGGCTCGTGCGGGGCATACCAGCACACGCCGTCGTAGCCCCAGTTGTACTCGCCGTTGAACGCGTTGACCGGCAGCAGCTCGACCATGTCCACGCCGAGGTCGACCAGGTGGTCGAGCTTGGCGATCGCCCCGTCGAACGTCCCCTGGTGGGTGAACGTGCCGATGTGCAGCTCGTACAGCACGCTGCCGGGTAGTTGCCGGCCGGTCCAGGCGGCGTCGGTCCAGGCGAACGCGGCGTGGTCGTAGAGCCGGCTGGGCCCGTGCACCCCGGCCGGCTGCCAGGCCGAGCGGGGGTCGGGCAGGGCCTGGCCGTCGTCGTCGAGCAGGAACGCGTAGTCGGTGCCCGGCCCGGCGTCGGGCACCTCGACCCGCCACCAGCCGTCCGGCCCCTGACGCATCGCGTGGTCGGCGGCGCCGGGCAGGCGCAGCCGAACCCGCGCGGCCTCGGGCGCCCACACCGTGAACTCGGTCATGCGGCGGCCTCCACAGAGTCGGTGGGTGCGAGGAGGGCGACGGGATAGGTGCTCAGCAGATCATCCAGGAGCAGCTCAGAACCACTGTAGACCCGCCCGGTGAACAAGTCGGTGCACTCGTGAACGGGAAGTGACACCGTCGTGTCCCGCCAGCCGCCGGAGCGGGCCAGCCGCAGCGGCAGCCGGGTCGCCACCACCACCGCGCCGCCCCTGTCGAAGGCCACCGCGTGCGCGGCGGCCGGGCCGCGCGCCGGCACCGGCCGGTAGCCGCCGAACAGGTCCGGGCGGTCGCGGCGCAGCCGCAGCGTCCGGGACACCACGAGCAGCTTGGCCGCGCCGTCGCCGGCCACCGCCGGCCGCCAGCCGGCGTCGAGCCGGGCCAGCATGTCCCGGCGTACGGCGAAGTCGACAGGCCGCCTGTTGTCCGGGTCGACGAGCGAGTTCTCCCACAGCTCGGTGCCCTGGTAGACGTCGGGCACGCCAGGCATGGCGAGTTGCACCAGCTTCTGCCCGAGCGCGTTCGACCAGCCGGGCGGAGTGATCTCGGCGGCGAACGCGGTGATCTGGGCGTGCAGTTCCGGGTCGTCGTACATCCTGTCGACCAGGGCGTGCAGCTCGTGCTCGAAGGCCGGGTCCGGGTCGGCCCAGCTCGTGGTGACCGACGCCTCCCGGGCGGCCTTCTCGGCGTACCCGTGCAGTCGTTCCCGTTCGAGCGGCCACGCCCCGACGGCGGTCTGCCAGAGCAGATGGGCCAGCGCGGGGTCGGCCAGCGGCACCCGGGACATCCAGTCGGCGACCCGCTCGGCCCAGCGGCCGGGCAGCTCGGACAGCACCGCGAGCCGGGCGCGGACGTCCTCGCCGCGCTTGGTGTCGTGGGTGGACAGCGCGGTCATGCTCGCCGGCCACCGCACCTGCCGGGCGGCGGCGAAGCGGTGCAGCTCGGCCGGGGGTACGCCGAAGTGGGCCGGGCTGCCGCCGACCTCGTTGAGGGCGACGAACCGGCTCCACCTGTAGTACGCGGTGTCCTCCACGCCCTTGGCCATGACCGCGCCGGTGAACTGCGGGAACCGGGCGGCCAGCTCGTGGCCGGGGTCGCGCAGCCGGGCGGTGACCTGGTCGAGGACGCCGGTCAGGTCGGGACGGCGGCGGCCTGCTTCGCTGCGGGCGGCGGCCAGGTGCCGGGCACCGGAGGGCGGGTAGCCTCGGTAGACCGGGAAGCAGGCGGCCAGCTCGGCCAGGGCCGCGCGGACCTGCTCGCCGGGCAGCTCCGGCACGAGCGCGGCCAGCCGGGTCAGCTCGGCGGCGAGCAGCCGGGCGGCGGCCTCCAGCTTGGTGGCGTGCGTCAGGTCCGGCCAGGAGGTGTGCCGGCCGGTCAGCCGGCCGTCGAGCGTGGTGAACTCCGGTTCGGCGTCCGGGTCGACGAACAGCCCGGACACGGCGGCCAGCGCGTCGTACCCGGTGGTGCCGTCGACCGGCCAGTCCGGCAGGTCCTCGCCGTACTCCAGGATCTTCTCCACCACCAGCCAGATCGCCGGCGCGGCGGCGCGCAACCGGGTCAGGTAGCCGGCCGGGTCGCGCAGCCCGTCCGGGTGGTCCACGCGGATGCCGTCGACCTCCCCGGCGCCGACCCAGCGCAGGATCTCCGCGTGGGTGGCGTCGAAGACCTCCGGGTCCTCCACCCGCAGGCCGGCCAGGTCGGACACGGCGAAGAACCGGCGGTACGTCAGCTCGGCGTCGCCGCGCCGCCAGTTCACCAGCTCGTAGTGCTGCCGGTCGTGCACCTGCCGGGGCGTGCCGTCGCCGGTGCCGTCGGCGACCGGGAAGCGGTGCTCGTGGTAGCGCAGCTCCCCGTCGACGAGCTTCAGGTCGTCGAGCGCGTCCGCGGTGTCGGCGAGCACCGGCAGCAGCAGCCTCCCCCGGTCCCAGTCGACGTCGAACCAGCGCGCGTACGCCGAGTCGCGTCCGGACCGCAGCACGTCCCACCAGGCCGGGTTGGCCTCGGGGCGGGCCACCCCGGCGTGGTTGGGCACGATGTCCACGACCAGGCCCAGCCCGGCCGCGCGCAGCGCCCGGACCAGCCGTACCCGGGCGGCCTCGCCGCCGAGCTGCGGGTTGACCGCGCGGTGGTCGACCACGTCGTAGCCGTGCGTGGAGCCGGGGGTGGCGGTGAGCAGGGGCGCGGTGTAGAGGTGGGTGACGCCGAGCGCGGCGAGGTAGCCCGCCAGCTCGGCCGTGGCGTCCAGGTCGAAGCCGGGACGCACCTGGACCCGGTACGTCGAGCGGGGGGTGTCGGGCATCGGTCAGGCCGTCCTCTCCAGGACCAGCAGCGAGCGGTCCGGCACGCAGACCGTGCCGCCCGCCTCGACGAGCGTCGTCTTCTCCGGATCGGGTTCCGCGGTGCTGATGACCAGCTCCCACCGGGTGCCGAACTCCTCGCCGGGCAGCGTGAAGTCCAGCGGCGCGTCGTGCGCGTTGAACAGCAGCAGGAACGAGTCGTCCCGGTGGCGCTGGCCGTACTGGCCGCGTTCCCCGATGCCGTCGCCGTTGACGAACAGGGCCACCGAACGGCCGAAGTCGTTGCCCCAGTCCTCGCCGGTCATCTCCCGGCCGTCCGGGGTGTACCAGGCCAGGTCCGGCAGGCCGGACCCGGCGGCCCGGCCGCCCACCGGCAGGCCGGTGAAGAACCGGCGGCGGCGGAACACCTGATGCCGGTTGCGGAAGTCGGTGAGCCGGCGGACGAAGTCCAGCAGCTCGTCGTCGGCCCGGTCCCAGTCCACCCAGGCGATCTCGCTGTCCTGGCAGTAGGCGTTGTTGTTGCCGCGCTGGGTGCGGCCCAGCTCGTCGCCGTGGCCGAGCATCGGCACGCCCTGGGACAGCATCAGCGTGGCCAGGAAGTTGCGTCGCTGCCGGGCACGCAGCGCGCGTACGCCGGGGTCGTCGGTCTCGCCCTCGACGCCGCAGTTCCAGGACCGGTTGTGGCTCTCCCCGTCCCGGTTGTCCTCGCCGTTCGCCTCGTTGTGCTTGTCGTTGTAGGACACCAGGTCGGTGAGCGTGAACCCGTCGTGGCAGGTGACGAAGTTGATGCTGTGGAACGGGCGGCGTCCGTCGTCCTGGTAGAGGTCGGCGGAGCCGGAGATGCGGGAGGCGAACTCGGCGAGCGTGGCCGGCTCGCCGCGCCAGAAGTCGCGGACGGTGTCGCGGTACTTGCCGTTCCACTCGGTCCACTGCGGCGGGAAGTTGCCGACCTGGTAGCCGCCGGGGCCCACGTCCCACGGCTCGGCGATGAGCTTCACCCGGCCGACCACCGGATCCTGCTGCACCACCTCGAAGAACGTGGACAGCCGGTCCACCTCGTAGAACTCGCGGGCGAGCGTGGCCGCCAGGTCGAACCGGAAGCCGTCGACGTGCATCTCGGTGACCCAGTAGCGCAGCGAATCCATGATCAGTTGCAGTGAGTGCGGGCTGCGGACGTTGAGGCTGTTACCGGTGCCGGTGTAGTCGACGAAGTAGCGCCGATCGTCCTCGGAGAGCCGGTAGTAGCTGGGGGTGTCGATGCCCTTGAAGCTCAGCGACGGACCGAGGTGATTGCCCTCGGCGGTGTGGTTGTAGACCACGTCGAGGATGACCTCGATGCCGGCCGCGTGCAGCGCCTTGACCATGCCCCGGAACTCCTGCACCTGCTGGCCCAGGCGGCCCAGCGCGGAGTAGCCGTGGTGCGGGGCGAAGAACCCGATCGTGTTGTAGCCCCAGTAGTTGCGCAGCCCCAGGTCGGCCAGGCGGTGGTCGTGCACGAACTCGTGCACCGGCATCAGCTCCACCGCCGTCACGCCGAGCCGCTTGAAGTGCTCGATCATCACCGGGGAGGCGATCGCCGCGTACGTGCCGCGCAGTTCCTCCGGGATGCCCGGGTGGCGCATGGTCAGCCCGCGCACGTGCGCCTCGTAGATCACCGAGTGGTGGTACGGGGTGCGCGGCGGCCGGTCGTTGCCCCAGTCGAAGTACGGGTTCACCACCACCGACTTCGGCATGTACGGCGCCGAGTCGGCGGTGTTCATCCGGTCCGGGTCGCCGCCGACCTCGTAGTCGTAGACCGACGGATCCCAGGTGACCTCCCCGTCGACAGCCTTCGCGTACGGGTCGAGCAGCAGCTTGTGCGGGTTGCAGCGCAGCCCCTCGGCCGGGTTCCACGGCCCGTGCACCCGGTAGCCGTAACGCTGGCCGGGCTCGACACCGGGGATGTAGGCGTGCCAGACGTACGCGTCGACCTCGCGCAGCTCCACCCGCCGCTCGGTGCCGATGTCCCACTCGTCGAACAGGCACAGCTCGATCTTCTCCGCCACCTCGGAGAAGATCGCGAAGTTGGTGCCCATCCCGTCGTACGTGGCGCCGAGGGGATAGCTCTCGCCCGGCCAGACCTGCATGTCGCTCCTTCGGCCCATGATCGTGAGCGCACCGGACAGGGGGAACCGCCGATGCGCACGCCGGTGATGCCCAGTCGTACCCGCCGTCAATCCACCCGTTCGGACCGTAACCGAATCCGCCCTCGTGCGAACGGACAGACGTTCGGGTGTCATCCGTCACGATCGCCCTTTTCGAGATGCGGACCGGCGGCGGATGGACTTTCCTGGATCCGGGCCCACGCGCGCGCGGGCCCGCCCGGCCGTTCGGCCACCCCTCACCACCGCTCGACGCCGCCACCGATGCCGGCGTGCCTCACCATGCATGGACGGAGATCCACGTGACCACTCTGCGGGTCGGCGCTCAGCCCGCCACCGCGACGGACCGGCTCCACCGGCCCACCCTCACCTCCCGCCCGGCCCCGCCGGCGCCGGCCGGGTCCGCGCCCCGGACCCGGCGCATCCTGATGCTGTCGTGGGAGTACCCGCCGGTGCTCGTCGGCGGGCTCGGCCGCCACGTGCACGCGCTGTCGGTCGCCCTGGCCGCCGCCGGGCACGAGGTCACAGTCGTCACCCGCCACGCCGAGGGCGCTCCCCTGGAGGAGTACGCCGACGGCGTGCGCATCGTCCGCGCCGCCGAGGACCCGGTCACCTTCCCCCTCGCCACCGGCTCGCTGCTCGCCTGGACGATGGCGTTCAACCACACCCTCACCCGGGCCGCGCTGCGCGCCGCCTCCTCCGGCTCGTACGACGTCATCCACGCCCACGACTGGCTCGTCGCGCACACCGCGATGACGCTGCGCGAGCACCTGGACGTGCCGCTGGTCAGCACCATCCACGCCACCGAGGCGGGCCGGCACCAGGGCTGGCTGCCCGAGGAGATGAACCGGACCATCCACGGCGTCGAGCACTGGCTCGCCGGCGAGTCCGGGCGCGTGATCGTCTGCTCCGGGTACATGCGCGACGAGGTGGGCGCGCTGTTCGGCGTGGACGCCGCCCGCGTCGACGTGGTCCCCAACGGCGTCGAGCCGCACCGCTGGCGGGTGCCCGCGTCGGCGGTCGCCGCCGCCCGGGCCCGGTTCGCCGCCGACGGCCCGCTGATCACGTTCGCCGGCCGCCTGGTGTACGAGAAGGGCGTGCAGCACCTGCTGGCCGGGCTGCCCCGGCTGCGCGACCGGCACCCCGGGCTGCGCGCGGTGATCGTCGGCGACGGGCCGTACAAGGCGGACCTGGAGGCCGAGGTGCACCGCCTCGGGCTGGGCGCCACGGTGAGCATGCCCGGGTTCCTCGGCGGCACCGACCTGCCCGCCGTCATGGCCGCCTCGGACTGCTTCGCGGTGCCGAGCATCTACGAGCCGTTCGGCATGGTGGCGCTGGAGGGGGCCGCCGCCGGCGCGCCCCTGGCAGTCGCCCGTACCGGCGGGCTGGCCGAGATCGTCGAGCCGGGCGTCACCGGGATGACGTTCGCCCCGCACGACCCGGACGGCCTCGCCGAGGCGGTGCACACGCTGCTGTCCGACCGGGACCGGGCGCGTGCGCTCGCCCGGCGGGCCCGCACCATGGTGCACGAGCAGTACGGCTGGGCGGCGATCGCGTCCCGTACGGCCGCCGCGTACGCCGCCGCCATCGCCGGCGATCCGGCGTTCACCGCCGCCCGCGCCCAGCACCGCATGGCACACGGCCACGCGACCCCGCACGTGCCCGACGGCAACCTCCTCACCGCCGCCGGCTTGCGGTAAGGAAGGGCCCCCTATTAACGCCTCCGGTAGAGGAAGGGTCCCTTATTAACGCCCCCGCACCCCGGTGAGCACGACGAAGGCCGCCGACCCGAGCAGGGTCGGCGGCCTTCGTCGTCCGCGTGTTAAAAGGGGGCCCCGCCTCTACCCGAGGCGATAATAGGGGGCCCTTCCTTGCACGCTCAGCGCTGGGCGGCGGGGACGTAGTCCCGCTCGGTGGCGCCGGTGTAGATCTGCCGCGGCCGACCGATCTTGGTCTCCGGGTCGTTGATCATCTCGCGCCACTGCGCGATCCAGCCGGGCAGCCGGCCGAGCGCGAACAGCACCGTGAACATCTTCGTCGGGAAGCCCATGGCCTTGTAGATCAGGCCGGTGTAGAAGTCCACGTTCGGGTAGAGCCGCCGGGACACGAAGAAGTCGTCGGCGAGCGCGATCTCCTCGAGCTGCACCGCGAGGTCCAGCAGCGGGTCCGGCTTGGCCATCCGGCCGAGCACGTCCTGGGCGGCCTTCTTCACGATGGCGGCGCGCGGGTCGTAGTTCTTGTAGACCCGGTGCCCGAAGCCCATCAGCTTCACGCCGTCCTGCTTGTCCTTCACCTTCTGCACGAAGGAGCGGACGTCGCCACCGTCGGCCTGGATCTTCTGGAGCATCTCCAGCACGGCCTGGTTGGCGCCGCCGTGCAGCGGGCCGAACAGCGCGTTCACGCCGGCCGAGACCGAGGCGAACAGGTTGGCGTTGCTGGAGCCGACCAGCCGCACGGTCGAGGTGGAGCAGTTCTGCTCGTGGTCGGCGTGCAGGATGAACAGCATGTCCAGCACCCGGGCGACGACCGGGTCGACCTCGTACGGCTCGGCCGGTACGCCGAACGTCATCCGCAGGAAGTTCTCGACGTAGCCCAGCGAGTTGTCCGGGTACAGCAGCGGCTGCCCGATCGACTTCTTGTACGCGTACGAGGCGATGGTGGGGACCTTCGCCATCAGCCGCACCGTGGACATCTCCACGTGCTCGGAGTCGAACGGGTCCAGGCTGTCCTGGTAGAAGGTCGAGATGGCGCTGACGGCCGAGGAGAGCACGGCCATCGGGTGCGCTTCGCGGGGGAAGCCGTCGAAGAAGCGGCGCATCTCCTCGTGCAGCAGCGAGTGCCGCCGGATCCGCTCGCTGAACTCGGTGAGCTGCGCCTGGGTCGGCAGCTCGCCGTAGATCAGCAGGTAGGAGACCTCCAGGAAGGAGGACTTCTCGGCCAGCTGGTCGATCGGGTAACCCCGGTACCGCAGGATGCCGGCATCACCGTCGATGTAGGTGATGGCGGACGAGCAGGACGCGGTGTTCACGAAACCGGGGTCGTACGTGGTCATCCCGGTTTCCTTGAGCAGCTTGCTCACCCCGATCCCGGCGGGGCCCTCAACCGCGGACTGCACCGGCATCGACAGCTGCCCACCGGGGTGGTCGAGCTTGACTTCCGTCATCTGTTCCTCGCTTCGCCGGCAAGATCTTCGTTGAATTGCCTTCGCTTCTACCGTAATCACGGCGCGGAGAACACCGCTCGTCATGGTTTGAGGGTGAGGTGTGCGTCACCTGTTTCCCGGCCAGCCGGTCCGGAAACCGGATGGGAGCGCGGCCATGGGCACGTTCGGGAGGTCCGTCACGACAGCGTGAGCCGCCGCAGCGTCCCGTCGTCGCCGACCCGGTAGAGGTCGAGCCGGTTGGCTCCGGCGGCGAACAGCCGGTCGTCGGCGAGCAGCGCGGCGAACCGCCGTCCACCGGCGTCCGGCGGCACCACGGGCACCACCGCGCCGACGGTGCCGTTGACCGCCACGGCGAGCCGGGTGCCGTCGGGTACGCCGTCCGGCACGGTGCCCCAGACCAGCGCGGGCAGCCCGCCGCCGGCCGGGTCGACCGCGTCGAACGCGTCCCGGTTCGCCACCGTGGCGGTCCCGCCGACCGGCGCGTCACCGACGCGGGTGCCGACGAGCGGGTCGACGGGAAGCGGCGGGAGCGGGGCGGGCACGCCACCGGTGACGGTGACCGGCTGGCCGGGGCGGTCGTAGAAGCGCTTGTCGGCCCGTTCGCGCGGCGCGGCCTTCGCCGACCGGCCGTCCATCCGCCAGGGCACCCGCATGTGCGTCTCGTCGGCGATCGTGGGCAGCAGGTCGACGTGCTCCCAGTTGCGGTCGTCGACCCGTCCGGTGCGCTGGCCGGGTTCCTTGACGAACATCGGCACCCAGGCCACCTCGTTCGCGGCGTGGTCGATGGCGTCCATCCCCCGGCCCTGCCAGTCCCGGCGGAAGCTGACGCCGTGGTCGGCGGTGAGCACCACCAGCGCCTTGTCGTAGAGGCCGGTGGCGCGCAGCGTCCGCAGCGTCTCGCCGATCAGCCGGTCGGTGTAGCCGAGCTGCGCCAGGTGCCGGGCGCGGGCCAGGTCGACCCAGCCGGCGCCGTCGTTCGGCAGATCCTCCGGCGCCGCGTAGTGCGCCCCGGACGGCAGGTACGCCCACGGCGAGTGGGGCATCAGCAGGTGCAGGAAGTACAGCGTGGGCCGGGTGTCGGGGCGCAGCCCGGCCAGGAACGAGGTGAACCGGGCCGGCTGGTTGTCGTCGAGGGTGTCCCAGCGGAACTTCGGGTCGTCCGGCACCGGCTCGGCGGCGTCCAGCCCGGCCTCGGCGGCGGTCCGCTCGCGGTAGGAGTCCTCCGGGTCGATCCGGCTGTCCACCGGCGCGGCGATGCGGCCCATCAGCTTGCCGCTCTCCCGGACCAGCACGCCGAGTCCCTGCTCCGGGGTGGTGGCCTGCTCGCAGCGGCTCGGCGGGCAGAGCCGGGTGATGCTCTCCTCGGCCTTGATCCGGTAGAGGCCGCCGAGTGCGGTGAACAGGTTGTCCGGGTACTGCGAGTAGTGCGGTGCCGCCCCCCGCTCCGGGTAGCGCCCGGTGAGCATCGCCGGCAGCGCGTAGGGCGTCCAGCCGCTGACGCCGGTGGCGTTGCGGTACCACGTCGACCCGCCGGCCAGCGCCGCGAAGTTCGGGTAGCGCTCGGCGTCGATCCGGCCGTCCGGGCCGAGCAGGGAGACCAGCGGCAGCTCGTCCAGCACGATCATGACCACCGGCGGGTGCGCGCCCGCGCCGGCCACACCGGCCGCGCCGCCCTCGCCGCGCGGCAGCACCACCGCCGAGGCGGGCGACGCGAACAGGAACAACCCGACGAACACCAGCGGTCCGGCGGCGGCGACCCGCAGCACCCGCCGGGGCGCCCGCCACCGCCGGTGTGCGGCCGCGCCGGCGGCTCCGGCCACACCGGCGGCGACGAGCAGGGGTACGCCTCGAAGCGGCGTGACGTGCCGGCCGACCTGGACCGCCAGCGCGGCGAGCAGCAGGCCGACGAACGCGGTGTGCACGGCGGCCCGGATGAGGTGCCCGGCGGGCACCGCCAGCGAGCCGAGCAGCGCGAGCGCGCCCAGCAGCCCGAGCACCGTCGTCGGCGCGAGCGCGATCAGGGCGACCAGGAGCAGCACCTCGCCCCGGGAGGCGCGGTGGAACAGGAAGAAGTCGGGGCTGCGGCCGAGCACGTCGAGCAGGGGCTGGGTGACCACCAGCCCGACCAGCGCCACCACCTCGGCCAGCCGCGCCGCCTCGGGACGCCACCACTGCCGGCGTTCCCGCCGGACCGGGACGGCGGCGTGGTCCCGGGGTGGCGCGAGGGTGTCCTCAGCCACCCACCACCACCTGGTAGAGCGTGCGGGTGCCGGACGGCAGCTCGGTGCGGGCGACGATCCGGCCCCGGCGGGCGAGCAACGCCTCGAAGGCGTCGCGCCGGTAGTCCGGGAACAGTCCGTCGGGCTTGTTCGCCAGCAGACGGCGGGCCATCGGGTCGTCCGGGTGGACGAACTCCACCACCAGGCTGCCGCCGGTCGCGGTGAACGCGGTGAGCTGGTCGAGCACCTCGGGCAGCGGCACGTTGCGCCCGATCGCCAGGTGGTGCACGACGGCCAGGGCCAGGACGGTGTCCGCGCGGGCCCGGTCCGCGAACGCGGCCCGCTCGACGCCGCGCCAGCCGCCGCCCGGGGACGGGTCGGCCAGGTCCATCACCAGCGGCAGGATCCGTGTCTCGCCCTCGTCGCGCAGCACGCGGTAGAGCGTGTCCACCACCGCCGGGTCCTGCTCGACGGCGACGACGTGCGCGGCGTGCCGGGCGGCGACGCGGGCGTACCGGCCGTCGTTGGCGCCCAGGTCCAGCGCCGAGCCGCCACCGACGGCGGCCACCGCCCGGTCGACGAACTCCTCCTTGGCCTGCCGGTCCGGCACCGAGTACGCGCAGGTGCGCTGGTAGTCCGACCAGTGGCTGTCGCCGGGCCGGTGGTCGAGGCGGCGGACCAGCTTCGTCAGCCCGCGTACCGTGGCCAGCGCCAGCTCGCGGGAGAACCCGGCGGCGCGCAACTGGGCGCGGACGTCGGTGGTGCTCGCGGCGGAGTTGCGGGCCTGCATGGCGCCGTGCAGGTGCACGTGGGTGGGCACGCCGGCCCGCCAGCGCCGGGTGCCGCCGAACAGCCGGCGCATCTGGTCCGGTTCGACGCCGTCGACGCGGGCGCGCAGGAACGGCTGGAAGTCCAGCCCGAGGTGGGCCTGGATGAGCAGAGGGTAGAGCAGCGTCTGGCAGAACTGCCGGTAGCCGGCCCAGGGTTCGCCGTCGCGCAGCGCCTCGAACGAGCCCACGTCGATGAAGACCGGCCGGGCGCCGCGCCACTGCACGTTGTACGCCGAGCCGTCCTTCGTGGTGAAGCCCGCTTCCAGGGCGGCGCGCAGCACGTCCAGGTGCAGCAGCGCCGCGTCGCGCAGCATGGCGGACGACCACTCGTAGGGGTGCGAGACGAACGGGATCCGCTCGTGCCGCAGCACCGCGGTCCAGGGCGCGTCGACAGGGGTCGGGGTCAGCTCCTCGGTGCCGACGATCTGCCCGCTGCTGGTGGCCTGCCGGAAGAAGTCGGTGACGGACAGCGCCCGCCAGTCCCGGGCGGAGCGCTCGTCGAGTCCGCGCAGCACCTCATCGCCCCGGTGGAACACCCGGTTGCCGGGGTCGCGGAAGGAGCCGGGCTCGACGCGGGCGCCGGTGTCGGGGATCGTCACGCCGCCGGACCCTGGTCGGAGGGCTGGCGCCGGAACCGGGACACCAGGCGGCGCCAGTAGAGCTTGGCGGCCACCGCCACCCCGGCCACCCCGCCGACCACCGCCTGCACGATGAGACTGCCGGATCCCGCGTCCAGGTAGGCCAGATGCGTCACGGCTGCTTTCCTTCCCTCGCCGGTCATCGGAGCACGCCCGGAATGCGAGCTTTATTGCTCCACGCCGGACTTGTCCCCCACCGTAACGTCTCGGCGTCCGGGTGCGCGGCCACACCGGCCACTCGTCCCCCGTCCGATCCGTTCAAGACGGGCCGGCCCGGTCGCGCCTACGGTGGCCGCATGACACCGCAGTTCGATCTGGTCGGGGCCGTGGTCACCGACATGGCCCGCACGCTCGACTTCTACCGGCGGCTGGGGCTGCCGATCCCGCCCGGCGCCGAGACCGAGGGGCACGTCGAGGTCACCCTGCCGAACGGGGTACGGCTGGCCTGGGACACGGTCGAGGTGATCCGCAGTTTCCATCCCGGGTTCGACCCGTCCGGCGGCAACAACCGGATGAGCCTGGCCTTCCGGTGCGCCGACCCGGCCGAGGTGGACCGCTGGTACGCCGAGCTGACCGGCGCCGGGCACCACGGCGAGATGCCGCCGTGGGACGCGTTCTGGGGGCAGCGGTACGCGGTCCTGCACGACCCGGACGGCAACGGCGTGGACCTGTTCGCCCCGCTGCCCACGACCGAGTAGACGTGAGCCGGCTCGCGGGCGGCTTCCGGGCCGGTCAGCTCGCCTGCGCGCGGCTCCGGGCCGGGGCGAGCAGCCGGGTCGGCGGCACCCCGGCCAGCTCCCGCACCTCGCGGGTCAGGTGGGCCTGGTCGGCGTACCCGCTGCGCACCGCCACCTCGGCGAGCGGCGCACCGGCGCGGGCCAGGTCCAGCGCGCGGCGCATCCGCAGGATGCGGGCCAGCGTCTTCGGGCCGTACCCGAACAGGGCCCGGCTGCGGCGGTGCAGGGCGCGCGGACCGAGGCCGACCTCGGCGGCGGTCGCGGCGACGGTGGCCCCGGCGGCCAGGCGGGCGGCGACATGCGCGCCGATCGGGTCGGGGCCGCCGGCCGCGCGCAGCCGGTCGCGGGCGACCCCGGCGAGCACCGCGGCGGCCCCGTCGCCCGGCGCGGCCAGCGCCGCCTCGACCCGCTCGGTCACCTCGGCGGCGGCGCTGCCCCACAGGTCGGCCAGCGGTACCCGGCGGTCCCGCAGCTCCTCGGCCGGTACCCCGAACACGGCCGGGCCGGTTCCCGGCGGCAGGCGCAGCCCGATCCACCGGTCCCCCGGCGCGGATCGCGACAGGTGCGCGGTGCGGTCCGGACCCGCGACCAGCAGCCCGCTCCGGCTGGACCAGAGCAGATCCAGGCACCCGTCCGGCAGCACCCGCGTCTCACCCCCACCGGAGACGCTGCGCCACAGCACCCCGCCCGGAACCCCCGCCACCTTCCACTCCCGGTACACACCCCAACCCTGCCACCGTCCCCGTCGATCATGAGGTTGACGGCACCGGCACCCGGCGTGTCGCACCGCCAACCTCATGATCGACGGGGTGGGTGGGGGCCGGGACGGTCGGGGTCAGGGGCGGTGATGCATGGCGAGGCGGAGCAGGAGGAAGCGCAGGGCCGTCGCCGCCAGGTTGGCCGTCACCAGGACGGTCAGCTCCAGGGCGCGGTTCGGGGTGGTGGTGGCGTGTAGCGCGGCCAGGGAGCCGCTGGTCAGGGCCAGGCCGAGCGCGAACGCGAGCAGCCCCTGGAGGTGGTGCCGGCCCGCGTGCCGAGGCCCGCTGACGCCGAACGTGAGCCGCCGGTTGGCCGCCGTGTTCGCCACCGCGGTGAGCAGCAGCGCCAGCAGGTTCGCCGGTTGCGCCCCGAGCGGGCCGCGGGCCAGCAGGAACAACAGCAGGTACGCGAGCGTGCTCGCCACCCCCACCGCGGCGAACCGGGCGAGCTGGCGCGGCAACCCGATCGGCACCCGCGCCGGCGGTGCCGGCAACGGCCCCCGGCCCAGCTGGGCGCGCAACTGCGCCAGCGGCAGCGCCCCGGTCACCAGCGCCCGGCCCAGCCGCCCGATGCCGCGCAGGTCGGCCAGCGCGGTGGCGACGATGTCGACCCGGCTGTCCGGGTCGTCCACCCAGTCCACCGGCACCTCGTGGATGCGCAGCCCGGCCCGCTGCGCCAGGACCAGCAGCTCGGTGTCGAAGAACCAGCCGGTGTCGCGGACCAGCGGCAGCAGCTCGGCGGCCACGTCGGCGCGGATCGCCTTGAACCCGCACTGGGCGTCGGAGAAACGCGCCGCGAGCGCCCCACGCAGCAGCAGGTTGTAGCCGCGCGAGATGACCTCCCGCTTGGCGCCCCGGACCACCCGGCTGGTGCGGGCCAGCCGGGTGCCGATGGCCAGGTCCGAGTGCCCGGAGATGAGCGGCGCGACAAGCGGCAGCAGCGCGGCCAGGTCGGTGGACAGGTCCACGTCCATGTACGCGAGCACCGGCGCCGGCGAGGCCGACCACGCCGCCCGCAGCGCCCGGCCGCGGCCCTTCTCGTCCAGGCGCAGCACCCCCACCTCGGGCAACTCGTCGGCGAGCACCCGGGCCACCGCCGGGGTGCCGTCCACGCTGGCGTTGTCGGCCACCGTGATCCGGAACGGGTACGGGAAGTGCGCGGTCAGGTGCGCGTGCAGCCGCCGGACACAGGGCCCGAGGTCGGCCTCCTCGTTGTAGACCGGGACCACCACGTCGAGCACCGCGCTGCCGGCGGCGGGCCGGGCCTGCACGGCGGCCCGGGGCGCGTACGTGTCAGTCATCGCTCAGCCCTGCTTTCCGCTGCTCAGGTCGTACACGGTCACGCCGTCGACGGTGGTCGCGGTGAAGGTCTCGGCGACCCACGCGGCGATCTCGGCCGAGGCTTTGCTGCCGCCGTCGGCCCGGAACCCGCCGCCGCCGAGGAAGTAGTGGATCCGCCCGTCGGCGACGTACCGCTGGAACTGGGCGAGCGTCGGCGACGGGTCACTGCCGTTGAATCCGCCGATCGGCATGACCGGCCGGCCGGTCGCCAGCTGGTAGCCGGAGGCGTTGTTCGAACCGACAGTCGCGGCGACCCAGGTGTAGTCGTCGGCGTCGGCGGTGAGCAGCGCGGTCATCTCGGCGCTCGGCTCGCGGGCGTCGAGCAGCCCGCCCATGCCGCCGCGCTGCCCCCGCCCGTCCTGCCCGGTCCCGCCGTCCTGCCCGGTCCCGCCGTCCTGCCCGGTGCCGCCGGGCGCGCCCGGGGCCGAACCACCACCGGGGAATCCGGGGAACCCGCCGGCGTTCGCCCCGCCGTCCTGGCCGGTACCGCCCGGGACGGTGCCGTTGGAGCCGGTGCCGTTGGAGCCGGTGCCGTTCGGGCCGCCCGGGAACTGCCCGTTCCCACCGCCCGGACCACCGGGGAACTGCCCGTTCCCGCCACCCGGCATCCGCCCGCCCGGTCCACCGGGGCCGCCGAAGCCACCCGCTCCGGCCGGCCCGGCGCTCGGGATCGAGCCGCTGTGCGGGGTGGCAGCGGTCTGCATGGCGTACGCGGCCGGCCCGGCCAGCGCCACCGCGATCCCGGCGACGGACACCACCGGCACCACCCACCGCACGACCCGCCCGGCAACCCCGGCCCCGGACCTCGCCTTCACCCCCGTCTCCGAGTTGACCAAGGAGTTCGCGTCACGTCGAACGCCGTTCCCGGACACGAACTCCTTGATCACCGCCGAGGTGGCCAGGAGGGCGGCAGCGGTCAGGCCCAGGGCCAGGATTGTGGGGCGCAGCCAGGGGTGCCAGTCGGGGGTGCGGCCGAGCAGGTGCCAGGACCACCAGGCGGTGACCGCCAGCGTGCCGGCCAGGACCAGCGTGGCGACGAGCGCCCGCCGCCGGCGCGGAGCCGCGACGACCGAGGCACCCGCGACGACCGGCGCATCCGCCGCAGCGGGGACCGGAGCTGCCGCGTCTGCCGCGACCGGTGCCGAGCGTGCGCGCCAGAGCAGCGTGACGCCGATGCCGGCCAGCGCGCCGACCGCCGGGGCCAGGGCGACCGTGTAGTACGCGTGGAAGATCCCGGACATGAAGCTGAAGATCAGTCCGGTGACCAGCAGCCAGCCGCCCCAGAGCAGCAGACCGGCCCGGGTGCGGTCGGTACGCGGCGCGCGCCCGGCCAGCCACAGCCCCGCCACCAGCAGGATCAGGGCGGCCGGCAGCAGCCAGGAGATCTGCCCGCCGACCTCGGTGTCGAACATCCGCAGCAGCCCGGTCTGGCCGGAGAACGGTCCGCCGCCTCCCCCGCCGGGGCGGCCGCCACCGCCGCCACCGACGCTGCCCACCTCGTCGCCGGTGATGCGGCCCAGGCCGTTGTAGCCGAGCGTCAGCTCCAGGATGCTGTTGTTCTGCGAGCCGCCGATGTACGGGCGGGCGCTCGCCGGCACCAGTTCGACGATCGCCACCCACCAGCCGGCGGAGACGACCACGGCGAGCCCGGCGAGCAGGAGCTGGCGGATCCGCCGTCCGGGGCCGGTCGGCGCGGCCAGCAGGTAGACGCCGGCGAAGACCGGGATCACCAGGAACGCCTGGAGCATCTTGGTGAGGAAGCCGAAGCCGACGAGCACTCCGGTCAGCGCGATCCACCGGGTGCTCGCCGTCTCCACCGCGCGCACCGTGGCGTACGCGGCGGCGACGAGCAGGAACACCAGCAGCGCGTCCGGGTTGTTGAACCGGAACATCAGCGTCGCCACCGGGGTGAGCGCGAGCACCGCGCCGGCGAGCAGGCCGGCGGCCGGGCCGTACCAGCGGCGGACGGTCGCGTACAGCACGCCGACGGAGGCGACGCCGAGCAGTGCCTGCGGCACGAGGATCGACCAGCCGCTCAGGCCGAAGATCCGCACCGAGAGCGCCATCAGCCACAGCGAGGCGGGGGTCTTGTCCACGGTGATCGAGTTGGCCGCGTCCGAGGAGCCGTAGAGGAACGCCGTCCAGTTCTGCGACCCGGCCTGCACGGCGGCCGAGTAGAACGCGTTGGCCCAGCCGGAGGCGCCCAGACCCCACAGGTAGAGCAGCGCGGTCACGACCAGCAGGCCGAGCAGGGCCGGCCGGGCCCAGCGCGGATCGCGGCCGGTGCGGGTCTGCGGGGGTACGGGCGCGGGGGCCGGCTCGGTGCCGGGCGGCGCGGCCGTGGGCACGGTCGGCAGGCTGTCGGTTCGGTTCATGCCGGCAAGACTCGGCGGGCCCGCTGGCCCGCTCCCGTGAACGGCCTATGCGTCGGCTGTGGATCCCGGCAGCCAGACCGTGAACGCGGTACGGCCGGGCCGGCTGACCACGTCGACCCGGCCGTGGTGCGCCTCCACCACGGCGGCGACGATGGCCAGCCCCAGGCCGGTGCTGCCCTGGGCGCGGGAGCGGGAGGTGTCGCCGCGCGCGAACCGCTCGAAGACCTCCGGCTGCAACTGCTCCGGGATGCCCGGCCCGTCGTCGGTGACGCGGAGTTCGACACCGTCGGGCGCTGGTGCGAGCCGGACCGTGACTGTGGTGCCGGCCGGGGTGTGCACCCGCGCGTTCGCCAGCAGGTTCGCCAGCACCTGGTGCAGCCGGTGGGTGTCGCCGGTGACGGTGAGCGGCTCGTCGGGCAGGTCGAGTTGCCAGCGGTGGTCGGGCCCGGCGACGTGCGCGTCGCTGACCGCGTTCACCGCCATGGCGGTCAGGTCGACCGGCTCGGCGGCGAGCGGGCGGCCGGAGTCCAGCCGGGCCAGCAGCAGCAGGTCGTCGACGAGGCTGGTCATCCGGGTGCTCTCCGACTCGACCCGGCGCAGCGCGTGCGCCACGTCGGGCGGCACCTCCTGGCGGCCCCGGCGGGCCACCTCGGCGTACCCGCGGATGGCCGCGAGGGGGGTGCGCAGCTCGTGGCTGGCGTCGGCGACGAACTGGCGTACCCGGGTCTCGCTGGCCTGCCGGGCGGCGAGCGCGGCGGCGACGTGGCCGAGCATCCGGTTGAGCGCGCCGCCGACCTGCCCGACCTCGGTGCGGGGGTCGGTGTCGGCGGCCGGCACCCGCACGGACAGGGCGACCTCGCCGCGGTCGAGCGGCAGTTCGGTGACCCGGGCGGCGGTGGCGGCGACGCGGTTGAGCGGGCGCAGCGTGACCCGGACGATGAGCAGACCGAGGGCGCCGGCGATGACCAGGCCGGCGCCGATCACCCCGGCCTGCGCGACGATCATCCACATGACGGTGTCGTCCACCTGGGCCAGCGGGATCGCGAGGACCAGCACGTCGCCGTCGCCGCGCGGCGAGGGCAGCGCGATCGCACGGTAGTCCCCGCGGTCCCCGACGACGACGGTGCGCGGGCGGTCGCCGACGGGTACGCGGGCCAGCTCGGTCAGGTCGGCGGGTGGCACCTCCTCGCTGCCGCCGCTCTCGGACCGGACCCGGCCGACGGGTTCGGCGGCGGCGGGCACCCGGACCGCGATGGAGCCTGGCGGGAAGCCGCCCGGGGGGTCCGGCGCGACCTCGTCGGATTCCGGCGGGGTGGACCGCTGATCCGGGCGCGGCGGGTCGATGCCGCGGCGGGCCCAGCGTTCGAAGTCGGCGGGCCGCCGGTCACCGAAGGTGAGCTGGTTGTCGATCTGGTCGATCAGGAAGTGCCGCAGCGCCACTGTGGTCAGGCCGCCGATGCCGAGGCTGACCAGCGCGAGCAGCGCCACCACGGAGAGCACGAGCCGGCGGCGCAGCGACCAGCCGGCCAGGCGGCGGCGCAGCCGGCCACGGCTGTCACTCGGCGGGCTTGAGGACATAACCCGCCCCGCGCAATGTGTGGATCATGGGCGCGCGGCCCGCGTCGATCTTCTTGCGCAGGTACGAGATGTACAGCTCGACCACGTTGGCCTGGCCGCCGAAGTCGTAGTTCCACACCCGGTCGAGGATCTGTGCCTTGCTGAGCACCCGGCGCGGGTTGCGCATGAGGTAGCGCAGCAGCTCGAACTCGGTGGCGGTGAGCGTGATCAGGTCGTCGCCGCGGCGTACCTCGTGGCTGTCCTCGTCGAGGGTGAGGTCGCCGACGGTGAGCACCGCCTCCTGGCGGGCGGCGACCGCGAAGCCGGAGCGGCGCAGCAGCGCGCGCAGCCGGGCGATCACCTCCTCCAGGCTGAACGGCTTGGTGACGTAGTCGTCGCCGCCGACGGTGAGCCCGGCGACGCGTTCCTCCACCGCGTCGCGGGCGGTCAGGAACAGCACCGGCACGCTCGGGAACTGCTCGCGCAGGCGGCGCAGCACCTGGAAGCCGTCCAGGTCGGGCAGCATCACGTCGAGCACCACGGCGTCCGGGCGGAACTGGCGGGCGGTGGTGACCGCCGCCATGCCGCTGCCGGCGGCGGCGACCTGCCAGCCCTCGTACCGCAGGGCCATCGAGAGCAGATCGGTGAGCGTCGGCTCGTCGTCGACGACGAGCACCCGCACCGGTTCGCCGTCCGGTCGGCGCAGCTCGATGCGGCCCTGCGCGGACTGCGCGTTCATGACCATGCCCCCATCGTGGGCGGACCCGCTGTCGGCGGGCTGTCCCGATCCTGTGTACCAGCTGTGCGCGCCGTACGGTGCGGATCCAGGCAGGTCCGGCGAGGTCTTCCGCACCCGGGCTACCCGGTGGTAACTTCCCGGCATGTCCATCGACGGTCGTTTTTCCGGTCGGCTGGCCGGCAAGGTGGTGCTGGTGACCGGGGCGGCCCGGGGCATCGGCGAGCACACCGCCCGCCTCGCCGCCGCCCGCGGCGCCCGGTTGTCCCTCGTCGGGCTGGAACCCGACCGGCTCGCCGCGCTCGCCGCCGAGCTGGGCCCGGGGCACGCCTGGTTCGCCGCCGACGTCACCGACCAGCAGGCGCTGGCCGAGGCGGTCGACGGCACCGTGGCGGCGCTGGGCGGGATCGACGCGGTGGTCGCGAACGCCGGGGTCGCCAACCGCGGCACGATCGCCGTCGGCGACGTCGAGGCGCTGGTGCGTACCGTCGAGGTCAACCTGATCGGGGTGATGCGCACGGCGGCGGCGACCGTGCCGGCGCTCGTGGACCGGGGCGGATACCTGCTGATCGTCTCCTCGGCCGCGGCGTTCGCCGCGCTGCCCGGCATGGCCGCCTACTGCGCGTCGAAGGCGGGCGTCGAGCAGTTCGGCAACGCGGTCCGCCTGGAGCTGGCGCACCGGGGCGTGGCGGTCGGCACCGCCCATCCGTCGTGGGTGGACACCGACCTGGTCCGCGAGGCGCGCGCCGACCTGCCGGCCTTCTCCACGGCGCTGGCGAAGCTGCCGTGGCCGCTGCGGCGCACCACGACAGTGGCCGAGTGCGCCGAGGCGTTCGTCCGGGCGATCGAGCGCCGCAGCCGCCGGGTGTACGTGCCGCGCGCCGTGGCCGGCGTGCAGGCGATGCGGTCGGTGCTGGTCAGCCCGCTGGCCGACCGGTTGGTGGGCCGCACCGCCCGGGCCACCGTCCCGCTGATCGAGGAGCAGTCCCGGGCGCTGGGCCGGGGCTTCGGCGCCAGCACGCCGCAGGGGCGGCCGTGACCGCGCCGGTGGAGGTCGTCTACGAGCGGCGGGGCGCCGGGCCGGCGCTGGTGCTGCTGCACGGCATCGGCCACCACGGCGGCGCCTGGCGGCCGGTGCTGGACCGCCTCGCCGAGGCGCACGACGTGATAGCCGTCGACCTGCCCGGCTTCGGCCGCTCCCCGGTGCCCGCCGCCGGGCTGCCCGCCGACATGCCCGGCCTGGCCGTGGCCATGGTCGAGCTGTTCGCCGCGTTCGGGCTGGAACGTCCGCACGTGGCGGGCAACAGCCTCGGCGGGGCGATCGCGCTGGAGCTGGCCGCGCTCGGCGCGGTCTCGTCGGCCACGGCGCTGTCGCCGGCCGGTTTCTGCACCGCGCGCGAGCTGCGCTGGGCGCTGACCGTGCTGTCCCTGCACCGCAACGCGGCCCGGCTGCCCGAACCGGTGCTGCGCCGCCTGTTCGCCGCGCCCGCGCTGCGGATGCTGGCGATGGGCATGATCCTGGCCCGGCCCAACCGGATGGCCCTCGACGACGCGCTGGCCGACGCCCGCGCGCTGCGCCAGGCGCGGGCGTTCCGCGCCGTCGCCCGCGCCGGACGGGGGTACGCCTACGCCGGCGCGCCGACAGTGCCGGTCACAGTGGCCTGGGGTACGCGGGACCGGATCCTGCCCTACCGGCAGGCGGCGCTGGCGCGTACCCGGCTGCCCGCCGCGCGGCACCTGGACCTGCCCGGCTGCGGGCACGTGCCGATGCACGACGACCCGGATCTGGTCGCCTCGGTCATCCTCGGCACCACCGGCGTCCGGCCGGCCTGACGCGACGCGCCCGGCTGCTCCGGAGCCTCACTCGGTCGCGCCGAACGGGAACGTGTGCACGTACCGCATCGTCCAGCCACCGGGCGACGCGTGGTCGTCGCGCTCGTAGAGGTGGTCGGCGATCCCCTCAGCCGGTTCCTCCGGGTGACGCAGCACCCACCGGGGCGGCGGCGCGCCGTCCGGCCCGGCCGGCAGCTCCCGGGTCAGCTCGTCGGCCGGTCCGCCGACGAACCGTACGCGCACCGCGCCCACCGCTGTCCCCCGTTCCTCGACGCCCCCGCCGCGAAGCTACCCCGCCGCGGCGCCGCCCCTCGGCGGTTTGCACAGCTCCGGGGCCGGGTAGCGGGACCGGAGGGCACCGGACGAGGCGAGGAGTGGGCGATGAGGACGCTGGGCGGGCGGTACGAGCTCGAACAGCGAGCCGGCCTGGGCGGCATGTCGGAGGTGTGGCGCGCGCACGACCGCGTGCTGGACCGGACCGTCGCGGTGAAGCTCATCTCCCCCGCGCTCGACGGCGACGCCGGTTCGGTGGACCGGATCCGGGCCGAGGCACGCTCGGCGGCGCGGCTGGTGCACCCGAACGTCGCCAGCGTGCACGACTTCGGCACCGCGACGCTGCCGGACGGGCGGCCGGTGCCGTACATCGTGATGGAGCTGGCCGAGGGCGAGACGCTCGCCGCGCACCTGCGCGGCGGGCCGCTGGACTGGCGGATTGCGGTACGGGTCTGCGCCGAGGTGTGCGCCGCGCTGGCCGCCGCGCACGCGCACGGCATCGTGCACCGGGACGTGAAGCCCGCGAACGTGATCCTCACCCCGTGCGGGGTGAAGGTGCTCGACTTCGGCATCGCCACCCCGGCCGGCGCACCGGACCACACTCCGGACGGCGTGGTGGTGGGCACCCCGGCGTACCTGGCGCCGGAGCAGCTCGACCGGCAGCCGGCCACCCCGGCGGCCGACATGTACGCGCTCGGCGTGCTGCTGTACTACTGCCTGACCGGCGAGTTGCCGTACGAGGCCGGCAGCACCACCCAGCTGCTCGGGTCGCGCCGCCGCCGGCCGCCCCGCCCCCTGCCCGAGGTGCCCGGTCTGCCGGGCGAGGTGGCCGAGCTGTGCCGGCGCTGCCTCGACGCCGACCCGTGCGCCAGGCCGACCAGCCCGATGGCGGCGCTGCTGCTGGCCGAGGCGGTGGACGCCCGGGTCTACGTGCCGATGACCGCGGCGCTGCCCCGGCAGCGGGAACCGCAGGTGTCGCCGTGGACAAGCCGGGCCGCCGCCGAGGCCACCGAGGCGATGGTCGTCGACGCCGCGACCAGCGGCCGGGTCGGCTGAGCGCTCCTACTGCCCACCCGGGCACGGTTTCGCCGCTGCGGGTCCGGGAACGCGGTCCGGTGAGTGACGGGAGGAACGCGATGCCGGATCCGAGTTCCTGGCTGGCCGAGACGGCCACGGCGACCGCGGCGGGCGGTCACGTACGCACCGACGACGGCGGGCTCTCCTCCGCCCTGGCGTCCCCGCTGGCGCCGCACTGCACCGGCCTGACGCCGGAGCAGCTCCTGGCCGCGGCGTTCGCCTCCTGCCTGCACCACGCGGCGGTGGAGGCGGCCGGGGAGATCACGGACGAGGCGCACACCGTGCAGGTGACCGCCGAGGCGAAGCTGGGCCGCGACGACGACGGCCGCTACCGGGCCGACGTGCACGCCGAGATCTCCTCGGCGGGACTGACCCGGGATCAGCTGGCCGACCTTGTCGCGTACGCCGATCGGTTGTGGCCGTTCTCCAGCGGCGACCCGAGCCGGCACCGGCTCACCGTGACCCCGGCGGAGAACGGCCGGCACTGAGCGTTCACCAGCGGAAGCCGGCGGTCACCGCGCGGTGGTCGCTGTCCGGGGTGCGCAGCACCCCGGCGGTGGTCGGCGTGAGTCCCCGGTAGAGGACGTGGTCCGGGCGGGTGACCGGTAGCTCCGCCGGCCAGGTGAAGCCGAATCCCTGCCCGGCCTCGGCCTGCGCGTCGCCGAGCAGCCGGGTCAGCGGGTCGAAGACGCGGTCGGTGGTGGCGGTGTTCAGGTCGCCGAGCACCACCAGCCGGTCGGCCGGGTCGGCGCGCACGGCGTCGGCCAGCGCGGCGACGGTCTGGTCCCGGGTGGCGGTGTGCCCGGCCCGCGCGGAGCCGAGGTGGACCACGTACACGGTCAGGTCACCCCGGGGCGCGGCGACGACGGCCCGCAGCGCGCGGTCCCAGCCCAGCCCGGTGTCCACGCCGTGTGCCTCGCGGATCGGCCACCGGCTCCACAGCGCGACTGTCGACACGGCCGCCCGGTGCGGGTAGCGCTCGGCCAGCACCGGCGCCACCCGGCCACCGTCGGCGACCTCCTGGAGCCCGATCAGGTCCGGGGCGTCGCCGGTGAGCGCACCGACGGTGGCGGCCGGGTCGGGGTTGCTCACGCGCAGGTTCTGGCTGACCACCCGGACCGTGGCGCCGTCCGCGCCGGCGGCCGGGGGCAGCCAGGCGCGTCCGTACAGCCCGGCCCAGATCAGGGCCGGCAGCAGGACCGCCAGCAGCGCGGGCCGGGAGCGGCGCAGCAGCGCCGCCAGCGCGAGCACCGGTACGGCGATCCCGAGCAGCGGGTTGACGCTGTCCACCAGGCTGCCCAGGCCGTGGACGTTGGGCACCAGCCGGTGTCCGGCGAGCAGCAGCGCGAGCAGCACGGCGCAGACGACGACGAGCGTGCCGCGCCGGCTGCGGGGGCCGCTCGGGCGCTCGTCGACCATCCGCTCCGTCACCGTGGGAATCGTATCGAGCGCCCGGGCCGCCGCGCGGCGGCCTCACCATGATCCACAGGGCGCAGGCGCGGACCGTCCGATCGCGCGGCGTCGATCCCTGCCGGTCGGTGGACCGACGCCGCGCGCAGGCCGTCCGAACAGGGCACCCTCCGCCGAACGGAGGAACCGGGGGTGCGCCGCCGCCGGATCGGCCGAGCGTCCGTTTCGCACCGCCGAAACCGACATAGGCATTCTTCCGGGTACGAGGCGTTAGCGGTTTTCATGATCCAGCACCCCTAATGCGGACCGCGAATCCGGCGGATTGTGGCGCATGCCACCAATCACCCCGATGGCAAAGGCCCGGAAGCTCTCTAGCCTCGGCGGGTGCATCCCGACGACTCCGATCATCAGCCGTTGCCCGCCAACCGCCCGGTTCGCCGAACGATTGACCCGGCATCAGCCGAACGGAGAGTGGGGCGTCACCGCGCCCCGGAACCGCCGCGACGCGGCCCGGCCCGGACCGTACCCGGCCGGATCGCTGTCGCCACCGGTGTCACCTGCTGCCTCGGCCTGATCGGCGTGGCAGGCGTCGGCGAGACCGGCCCGGCGCACCTGGAGGTACGCGAGGCCGTCGCCGACCGGGCCGCCACCGACCAGCGCGCCTCCCGCGACTTCACCCGGATCGCGCCGCCCGCCGCCGCGGCCGTGCCGCCGCCCGCCCCCACACCCAGCGCCACCCCGGCGACGAGGAAGCCGCCGCGCAAGCCCGTGCCGCCCAAGCGCCCCCGGCCGGTCGCCGGCCTGGACCAGCGGCAGATGGACAACGCCAAGGCCATCGTCGACGTGGGGCGGGAGATGAAGATGCCCCGCCGGGCGCTGGTCGTCGCCGTCGCCACCGCCATGCAGGAGAGCGACCTCTACAACCTGGCCAGCGACGTACTGCCGGAGTCCTTCGACCACCCGCACCAGGGCAGCGGCTCCGACCACGACTCGGTCGGGCTGTTCCAGCAGCGGCCCAGCAGCGGCTGGGGCACCGTCGCCCAGCTCATGCGTCCCGCGTACGCGGCCCGGGCCTTCTACGCGGCGCTGCGCGAGGTACCCGGCTGGGAGGACATGAGCGTCACCGCCGCGGCCCAGGCGGTGCAGGTGTCCGCCTACCCCGACGCGTACGCCCGGCACGAGAGGCGCGCTACGACCGTGGTGGCGGCGCTGGTCTGACCGGCGCGGGTCACGCGGCGCTGCGCCCGGTGCCACCGGGCCGCACGCCCGCCGCGGCGGTGGGGGTGTCCACCGCCACCCGATCGCCCCGCGCGCCGGCCAGGATCTCGTCGACCCGGGACTCCCGGCGTCGGCGCGCCAGCAGGGCCGCCTCGAACTCGCGGCGGGCCCGCACGGCCTCGGCGTACGCCTCCTCCCGCAACCGGCGGGCCTCCTCGCGGGCGGCCTCCAGCTCGGCGCGGGCCTGCGCCAGCAGCTCGGCGGCCTCCCGTTCGGCGACCGGCGGGCGGGACGTGCCGCCCTCGACCGGGGCGGTACGGCGATGCAGGAAGTCGCACAGGTGCAGGGCGTCCGACCGGATCTGGTCCCACTCCCGGCCGGCCCCGGCGGCGCCCTCCGCACGCGCCGCCAGCCGCCTCAGCCGCAGGCTCAGCTCGTCCAGGCAGGCGTCCACCTGACGCCTGTCATAGCCGGTCTCCACCACCGAGAACCTCATGCGTCGCCCCCCAGGCAGCCGGTGTGCGTCCCCACCAGCCGATCCTGCGGTCCGGACGCTCCCGGGCGCGGCCGTTCCCACAAAATGTGCAGGATGCGGGGGCCCGGACTTCCCGCCCCTACTGGTGCTTCGGGAGCACGACCACCCGTCCGAAGAACTCGTCGATCCGGCGTACCACGTCGTTGAAGTCGTCCAGGTCGATCGGCTTCGTCACGTACGCGTTGGCCTGCAGCGTGTAGCTGCTGACCACGTCGGTGTCGGCGTTGGAGGTGGTGAGCACGACGATCGGGATGGTCCGCAGGCTCTCGTCACCCTTGACCTCGCCGAGCACCTGCCGCCCGTCCATCCGGGGCATGTTCAGGTCGAGCAGGATCACGTCCGGGCGCTGCGCCTCGGTGTGCCGGCCCTCGCGGCGGAGGAACTCCATCGCCTCCTGGCCGTCGGCGACCACGTCGATGACCTTGTCGACGTCGGACTCGGCGAGCGCCTCCTCGATCATCAGGACGTCGCCCGGGTCGTCGTCCACCACCAGGATGCGAACGGGGCTGGGACTGGTCTGACCCATGGGTTTACCTGTTTCTCGGTGAGGAGGGCGTCCGGCCGCACGGCCGGCTGCTGGCGGGGAAATGTATCGGATCAGGAGGCGGCCGGCGCGGTCGGGTCGACGGTGTCGCGGTCGAGGTGGAGCACCTCGGCCAGCCCGGTCACCTGGAGCACCCGGGCGACCCGGCCGGTCGCCCCGGTGAGCCGCAGCCAGCCGCCGTCGGCGGCGACGAGGTTGTCCCCCCGGACGAACGCCGCGATGCCGGTGGAGTCGCAGAACGTCAGTTCGGTGAGATCGAGCAGCAGCTCGCGGTGCCCCTCGGCGATCAGCCGGTCGATCGCCGAGTTCAGCTCTCCGGCCGTGCCGAGGTCGAGCTCGCCGGCCAGCCGGAGGCGGGCGCCGCCCCCGTCCCGCTGGGCGTACGTGACGGTGAACGTCACAGTGGCCCCCCTCGCTCCCACCACAGGAAAACACTTGCAGTGGTGCAAGTATATGCGACGGCCGCACCGGCGCCCGTCAGCGGCCCGCCGCCGACAGCCCGCCCACCAGAGCGCGGCCCCGGTCGAGGAAGGCAGCCGCGCGCGGGAAGTCCCGCAGATGCTGTCCATAGTGCTCCAGCGTCAGCCCGACCGCGCCCGCCGGCACCCCACGGCTGACCAGGATCTCCACCAGCCACTCGACGAACCCGGTGAACAGCGTCGCGTCGTCCACGTAGAGCGCGGCGGCCAGGAAGTCCACGATGTAGCCGAGGTCGCTGATCGTGGAGTCGAGCTGCGCGGGCGTGTAGTCCGCGGTCGACGGCACCCGCTCCCGCAGGTCGGCCAGGGCGCTGTCGATCAGCTCGCCGCGCCGCTTGACCAGGCTGGCGTACTCGTCGTCGGCCAGGTGGTCCAGCCGCGCGGGCGGCGCCTCGCGCAACGCCCGCTCGTCGGCCACCAGGTCCGCCGCGGCCGGCGCGTCGGGCGCCCACGGCATGCCGAGCACGCGGGCCCAGCGGCCGTCGTCGCCGAATCCCCGGCCACCGACCACCACCGGCACGTCGGAGCGGCGGCACGCCTCCACCATCCGGTGGGCGTGCGGCAGCCGCATCGGCAGCGCGCAGGCCAGCGCCACCGCCTCCGCGTCGTAGCGGTGCAGGTAGGACACCAGGTGCGCGGCCGGGACGCTGGCGCCGAGGAAGACCACCTGCCAGCCGCGCAGCCGCAGCACCTCGGCCACCAGCCGGGCCGGCAGCGCGTGCCACTCGCCGTCCATGCAGGCCATCACGATCCGCCCGCGGGTCGGGCGGGGATCGGCGTACGCGGCCACCGCCGCCACCACCCGCTCGCTGATGTGGGTGGCGGCGTGCTCCTGGGCGACGCTCCACTCGTTGCGGGCCCAGCGTTCACCCACCTCGGCCTGGGCCGGGGCGACCAGGTCCAGCAGCACCCGCTCGGCCGGTACGCCCGCCTCCAGCAGCCCCCGGGCCACCGCCACGGCGGCGGACTCGTCGGCGTCGGCCAGGCACTCCAGGTAGCGGGGGAAGGCGTGGCCCGGGTCGGCCTCGACGGTCGGCACGGTCACGCGGACAACTCCCTCGTCGGTTCGGTCACGGCCGGGTCCGGCACCGCGTGCAGGTGCCGCGGCGCCCGCCCGGCCGGGCCGGTGGCGCGCAGCGCCAGCACCGCGATGTCGTCGTGGTCGCCGTGCGCGAGCCAGTCGCAGGTCACCTGCTCGACCCGCTCGGCGAGCGCCGGCGCGGGCATCCGGTGGCAGCCGGTCACCGCGTGGAGCAGCCGCTCGGGGCCGAACTGCTCGTCGCCGCGCCGGCCGCCGCGCGCCTCGGTCACCCCGTCGCTGTAGAACAGGCAGGTCTCCCCCGGCGCCAGGTGCACCGTCACCTCGCCGATGCGGGGATCGGGCACCACGCCGATCAGCATGCCGCGCAACGGCACCACCTCGACCTCGCCGGACTCCCGCAGCACCAGCGGCGGCAGGTGCCCGCCGCCGGCCAGGGTCAGCGTCAGGCCGCCGTCACGGTGCGGCCGGGACACGCCGAGCACCAGGGTGGCGAAGCGGCCCTGCCCGTGCGCCTGCGTGGTCTCCAGCAACGCGTCGTTGAGCAGCTTCAGCAGCCGGCCCGGCTGCGTCTCCACCCGGTGCAGCGCCTGCAGGCACTGGCGGAGCTGGCCGGTGAACACGGCCGCCTCCACACCCTTGCCGGACACGTCACCGAGGAAGAAGACCGAGCCGCCGTCGGCGAGCCGGTGCGAGCCGTAGAAGTCACCGCCGATGCGCAGCCCGGCCTGCGCCGGCCGGTACGCGGTGCCCCACTGCACGCCCGTCGCGGCGGCCGGCTCGACCGGCAGCAGGCTGGCCTGCAACGTGTCGGCGACCTCGGCCTGGTCGCGGTAGAGCATCGCGGTGGTCAGCGCCGCGCCGGCCCGGGCCGCGAACGCGCGGACCAGGTCCACGTCGGCCTCGTCGTACCAGCGGTCGGCGCGCCGGGCCACCAGCAGCGCACCGGCAGGCGCCTCCCGGCCGGGCAGCGGCACCACCCGTGCGGTGGCGCCCGAGGCGTCCAGGCCGGGCAGCCAGCCCGCGTCGGCGGCCTGTTCGACCAGCCAGTCCAGCGCGTGCGGCTCGGTGCCGGCCAGACCGGCTTCGATCGCCGCGGGCAGCGCCGTGGCGGGCAGCACCCCGCTGTCCACCACCGGCGGCCGGTCGTCCGCGCGTACCGCCCGCCACCAGCGGACCCGGCCGGAGCGGGGGGCGAGGACCAGGACCGCCACGTCGGCCGCCGTCGGCACGGCCAGGCGCACCACCGCGGCGGCGGCCCGGTCCGGGTGCAGGGGGTTGCCGAGCTTCTCGCCGACCACAGCGAGGAACGCCGAGCGGGCCCGCTCGGCCAGCAGCGCGTCGGCCCGGCTGACGATCTCGGTGACGTCGTCGACGTACCAGCAGCGCCCGCGGTGGGACAGTGCGACCGGGCGTACGCGCAGCCGCCGCCCGCGGTGGGTGAACTCGGCCGGCCCGTCGCCGCGCAGCGGGGCCGGACCCGCGGCGGCCAGCAGCTCGCCGGGCGTCACCTCGGGGATCAGGCGCTCCGCGACCGGGCTCACGTGCTGGACGACACCGTCGGCGTCGCACACGACCAGGCCCTCACGGAAGTGCTCGACCACCTCGGACCAGTTCGGGACGGTGAGGTCGCGGTCGGCGGCCAGCGGCGGCAGGGCGGGCGGCACGGGCGCGGCGGCGGAACACGCCGGAGCCCGTGCGGCGCTCGGCGTGGAGATCCGTCCGTCGCCCGGGTCGGCACCCCTGACGTCGGCAGCAGTCACCAGCTGAGCCCCACTCTCCTCGTCGACACCCGGAGGCGCCGGAGCCGGCGCCTGTGGTCACGTCTCACCGCCCACCCTACGCCGGTACGCCGGGACCGCCACCCCACGGCGCGGGCGCCCGGCTCGCGCGTCCAGCGAGGTGATGCCGCTGTTGTTACGATCCTGTCATCCCGGCCCGACCGGCACCCCCGCGGAAAGGCGTGACGTGGTTCCTCAACGGAGAAGGCCCGAGGCGAGCCCGCTGAGCATCTCCGTGGATCGTTCCGACCCGGCCGTTCCGGTGGTGGTCGTCGGCGGCGACCTGGCGTACGCCACGGCGGCCCCGCTACGCGCCGAGATCGACCGGCTGCTCGCCGCGCGTCCGGTGACGCTGGTGTTCGACTTCGGCGACCTGCAGTTCATGGACAGCACCGGCCTGTCCGTGATCGTGCACGCCTGGCGGGAGGGCCAGCAGGCCGGCACCGCCATCGAGCTACGCGCGGTCCCCCGGTTCCTGGAGACCATCCTCGACCTGACCGGCGTCACCGGTCTGCTCGACCGCTCGCCGGTCGACGACGCGCCGGGCCTCTCCGCGCCGGATTCGACCGCGTCCGCGTGACCCCGGGGGTTTCCCGCCCGGGCCCGGCTGGGAACATGGGAACGTGCCCTCCCAGATGTTGACCATCGAGGTGGACCGGCTCGACGCCGGTTCCGCCCGGGTGCGGCTGGCCGGAGAGCTTGACTTCGACACCGCGCCGGAACTCGTCGACGCCGTGGCCGACCTGCGCCGCGACGGTCACCAGGAGCTGGAACTCGACTTCGCCGGGGTGGACCTCTGTGACTCCTCCGGCCTGAGCGCGCTCGTGGTGATCCACCGGGCCGGCACCGGGGCGATCCGCCTGTTCAACCTGAACCCGCAGATCAGGCACCTGCTGGACCGCACCGGCCTGGCCGAACTGCTCGCCACCCCGCCGCGCGACCTGACCGGCGGGGTCCGCGAGGCCGGCTGACCCGGCCCAGACCCGCCAGGCGGGCTGAGCGACAGGCGGACAGGGGTGGCCCCCGACCCTGGGACCAGGGGCCGGGGGCCGGGAGGATGGCTCAGGCGGCAGGCTCGGCCTGCCGGTGCCGCGTCTCGTCGCGCGACTGCCCCGCGAGCGGAGGCTCGACGTCCTCCGGCGCGCCGGAATCAGGCGTCTGGAACAGATAACGGACGAAGTCCCCACTCATGTCGTCGTCGTCCGCGCCGGGCCACTGCCCCACACAGTCGACACCGACCACCTCGCGTCCGCTGCCGTCGTGGTGTTCCAGCAGCGCCCACAGGGTCACCGGGTAGGAGCGGGTGTCGTCCGGGCCGATGCGCCAACGGGCGTACCAGCCGGGACGGGCGGGGACGATCTCCACGATCCGTTTCATGTCGACCTGCCCTTCCGCGTGCGTCGGAAGTTGTCCGGTCCGTCCGAGCCTGCCGCCCGCCGGGGTGAGCACTCCTCACCCGCAGCGAATGAAGCGTCCGGCCGGGCGGTCCGCCGTTACCTTCCCGGCAGCGCCGGGAACGCGGTCGGCGCAAGCGCAACCGACCCAGGAACGAGGTGCGACGATGCGCAAGCAGATGGAGGGCGACAACCAGCGCCGCCGGGCCCTGGCCCGCGAGGCCCGCGAACGAGGGCTGCGGCCGAGCCAGACCGGCGCCAGCCTGAGCGCGTCCAAGCAGGTCACGTCGTTGGACCAGCACGACCGGTCCGGCCCGCCGCCGGCCGGACGGCACAAGCCGGACACCACCCGGGGCGGTCCCGCGCCGCCACCGGTCGCCGTCGCGGAGCAGCAGCGCCCGCTGCCGGACCCGACGCCGTCACCCGGGGTCTCGATGGGCTACCGGGATCTCGTCGACGACGTGAGCCGGCGCGCCGGGGTGGACTTCACCACGGCCAAGGTCGCGGCGGAGGGCACCGTGCTGGCCCTGGCCCGGGCGCTGGACGAGGCGGAACGGGAGCGGCTGCTGGAGGCGGTGCCGCTGACCCTGCACGACGTGGTGCCGGTGTACGGCCTGGAACGCCGCCGCGACCTGCCCGGCTTCCTGGCCGAGGTGGGCCGGTACAGCCGCCTCACCCCGGAGCAGGCCCGCTATCAGGCCGAGGCGACGCTCGCCGCGCTCGCCGAGGCCGACGCGGACCTGGTCGAGTCGCTGCGCGTACCGGACGAGTTGCGTGACCTGCTCGGGCCGACCGACTTCGGCGGCGGCCTGGTGGGCGCGTCCTCGGCCACCGCGCCGCTGACCGAGGCGGAGCTGCGCGACGCGCTCGCGACGCTGCCCTACTGGTCCAGCGACAGGCGCTCGCTCGTGCGCACGATCGAGCTGCCCGGCGGCAACCTGGACCGGGTGCTCGACCGGCTGGACCGGCTCAAGTCCGACGTCGGACGGTCGCCGCAGATCGGGCGGCCGGACCCGGACAACGCCGTGCTGACGGTCCGGACCCAGCAGGTCGACGGCGTGACGGCAGCGGACGTGGACCTCGCGCACCGGGTGGACGCGGCAGTCGACGAGGCCGGCGCCGGGATGGCGGCCGGCTGACCCGGCGGCGGAACGGCCCCGGTCCCACGCGGGCCGGGGCCACCCGTGTCCGCGCGGTACCGTGTCCCGCCGTGGATCACGACGACACCGAGACCCTGGAGATCGTGGTGGACCCGGCCCGCCCGTCCGGGCGCACGCTGCTGGCCGACGGGGTCGAGCAGTCGTACGTGGACGTGGCCGACGCCCGGTACCTGCACTTCGAGTACGTGCGGCGGATCGCCGCCGCGATCGACCTGGCCGCCCCGCGCGGGGTGGCGCTGACCGCCCTGCACCTGGGCGGCGGCGCGCTCACGCTGCCGCGCTGGCTCGCGAGCACCCGGCCCGGCTCGGCGCAGCGGGTGATCGAGCGCGATCCGGGCGTGGTCGAGCTGGTCCGGCGGAGGCTGCCGCGGCTGCCGCCGGAGGTGGTGGTGGCGCTCGGCGACGCCCGGGAGGCGGTCGCCGAGGAGCCGCCCGGGGCGTACGACGTGGTGGTGGCCGACGTGTACCGGGCCGCCCGGATGCCGCCGCAGGTGGCGGCGGTCGAGTTCGCGGCGCAGGTGGCCCGGGTGCTGCGCCCGGACGGCCTCTACCTGATCAACCTCACGGACCTGCCGCCGCTGGCGCACACCCGGGCGCAGGTGGCGACGCTGCGGGCGGTGTTCGCCGACGTCTGCCTGGTCGCCGACCGGCGGATGCTGCGCGGGCGCCGCTACGGCAACGTGGTGCTCGCCGCCACGCCCACGGCGGGCCGGATCCCGGTGATCCGGCTCGCCACCCGCGTCGCCGCCGACCCGGTGCCCGGAACGGTGCTGCACGGCGCGACGCTCGACGCGTTCGCCGCGGGCGCCCACCCGGTCACCGACGCCGACCTGGGCTGAGCCGGGTTTTCGTACCCCCAGCGCGGGTAGCCGCGCCGGATGAGCGCCGCCGACGATCGGTCCATCGCGCGCCGGACGCTGATCGTGATCGGTCTGGTCCTCGCCACCGGGGTCGGGCTGGCGCTGGTCTGGGCCACCCGCCGGGTGCTGGTGTGGGGGCTGGTGGCGGTGTTCTTCGCGGTCGCCCTCAAACCGCTCGTGGACCGTCTCGAACGCCGGGTACGCCGCCGCGCCCTCGCCACGCTGCTGGTGTTCCTGGCCGCGTTCGCGCTGTTATCCGCCGTCGCCGCGCTGATCGTGGTGCCGCTGGTGGACGAGGTGGGCCGGTTCGCCGACCGGGCGCCGGACCTCGTACGCGAGGCGCAGGCCGGGCAGGGGCCGCTCGGGCGGCTGCTGGACCGCTTCCACCTGCTCCGGTACGCCGAACCCGGCCAGCTCCGCCGGTACGGCGCCCGGCTCGGCGACCCGACGGTCGGGGTGGTCCGCAGCGTGGCCCAGGCGGTCGCCGCGGTTGTCACCGTGGTGGTGCTGGCGTACCTGATGGTCCTGGAGGCACCGAAGATCGTGGCTGCGACGCTGCGGCTCACCGGCGACGGCGCGGCGGCGCGGCTGCGGCGCATCGGGCGCGACTCGTCCCGGATCGTCACCGGCTACCTGAGCGGCAACCTGCTGATCAGCGTGATCTGCGGCGGTCTGACGTTCGTCGTGCTGTTCCTGCTCGGTGTGCCGTTCGCCGCGGTGATCGCCCTGACGGTCGCCGTGTTCGACCTGATCCCGCTCGTCGGCGCCACGCTCGGCGCGCTCGCCGCGGCCGGCGCGGCGTTCCTGCACTCCCCCACCGCCGGCCTCGTCGTGCTTGTCTTCTTCGTGGTCTACCAGCAGGTGGAGAACCATCTGCTGCAACCGGTCATCATGGGCCGCGCAGTCCGGTTGAACCCGTTGACGGTGCTGGTCAGCGTGCTGCTGTCGGTCGAGCTGGCCGGGCTGGTGGGGGCGCTGCTGGCGATCCCGGCCGCCGGCATCGTGCAGGTGCTGCTGCGCGAGTTCGCGCCGGCCGGGCGGCAGGCCCTGCCGCAGCCCGCCGACGGCGATCCGGCGGGTTCCCGTCACCCGCCGGCCGGCGGGTGACGGACCGGCCGGCGGGTGGTCGAGGCTCAGCGGCGGCGGGCCAGCTCCGGTGACTCGCTCTCCAGCGGCACCGCGTTCGCCGGGACCAGCCCGAGCTGCACGGCGGGCCGGGGCAGAGTCGCGTCCAGCGCCCAGTCCGCCGCGACCCGCGGCCGGTTACCGGGCATGGCGAGCAGGTGGTAACCGCGGGTGACGGCCTTGGCGGGCAGCCCGGCGAGCGGCACCTTGAGCGGGTTCGCCGCCGCGTCCTTGCCGCCCAGGTCCACCACCCAGCCCAGGTCGTGGTGCTTGTACGACTTGCGCACGCCCTGCCCGTACGAGGCGGCGATGTTGTGCGCGGCCAGCTTGCCCTGCCGCTGGGCGTGCTGCGCGGTCATCGCGCACACCTGCCCGGGGCGGGTCGGGTCGGGCACGGCGGCGGCGTCGCCGCAGGCGAACACCTCCGGGTAGCCGGGGATGTTGAGGAACTCGTCGACCACCAGCCGGCCCTTCTCGGTGCGCAGCCCCAGCTCGGCCACGAACGGGTCGGGGCGTACGCCGACGCACCAGATGAGGCTGCACGTCGGGACGTACTCGCCGTCGGTGAGCATCACCCCGTCCGGGGTGGCCTCGGCGACCGAGGTGCCCATCCGCACGTCCACGCCGCGTTTGCGCAGCACCCGGTCGGCGGTGACCGACATCCGCCGGTCCAGTTCGGGCAGCACCCGGGGCGCCACGTCCAGCAGCATCCAGCGCGGCCGGACCTTCAGGTGCGGGCGCTGGGCCATCAGCCGATCGGTGAACAGCTGCCCGTGCGCGGCCACCTCGGTGCCGGTGTAGCCGGCGCCGACCACCACGAACGTGGCGCGGGCCCGCTGCTCGGCCGGGTCGTCGGTCAGCTCGGCCAGCTCCACCTGCCGGACCACGTGGTCGTGCAGGAACAGCGCTTCGGGCAGGCCGCGGAAGCCGTGGGCGTACTCGGTCACGCCGGGGATCGGCAGCAGCTTGTTGACGCTGCCGACGCTGAGCACGAGGCGGTCGTACGCGAGCTGCCCGTGGTCGCCCTCGATCGAGCGGTAGCCGACCCACCGGTTCTGCAGGTCGACCCGGTCCGCCTCGCCGACCACCACACGGACGCCGTCGAGCGTGCCGGCGAGCGGCACGGCGATCCGGGTCGGCTCCACCACACCGGCCGCCACCTCGGGCAGCAGCGGCAGGTAGAGGAAGTAGTCGGTCGTGTTCAGCAGGACGATCTCGGCCCGGTCGCGGGCCAGTCGGCGCAACGTCTTGGCCGCGTGGTACCCGGCGAACCCGGCCCCCACGATCACCACCCGTGGTTTCGTCATGCCTGCTGCCGTTCCCGGGCAGACCTGCGACAAACGTGCCCATGGTCCATCCATCGGCGGCTATATGGACATTCCTCGTGATCGGCGCGAGGATGCCGGGATGGGAAACCACGAGACCGCCGGGGGTCGGCCCACGAGGTCCAGCCGGCGTACCTTCCTCACCGCCTCCGCGGCGGCCACCGCCGCCGCCGTCGCCACCCCGCTCACCGCCGCCCCGGCCGCCGCCGCGACCGGCGCTCCCCCGGGCCCCGGCCGTCCGGCACGCCCGCAGCGGCCCGGCCGCGAGCTGACCGCGCTGCTGCGCGAGATCGACAGCCGCCGGATCGAGGCCGTCGTGCGCCGGCTCGCCGCGTTCGGCACCCGCCACACCCTGTCCAGCCAGACCGATCCGGTACGCGGCATCGGCGCCGCCCGCGACTGGATCCACGCCCAGCTCTCCGGGTACGCGGCCGCGTCCGGCGGCCGAATGAGCGTCGAACTGCAGTCGTACGTGCAGCAACCCGCCTCCCGCATCCCCGTCCCCACCACCATCACCAACGTGGTGGCGACCCTGCGCGGCGACGTCACGCCCGAGCGGGTGTACGTCATCACCGGCCACTACGACTCCCGGGCCACCGACGTGATGGACGCGGTCAGCGACGCACCGGGCGCCGACGACGACGCCTCCGGCGTGGCGGTGGTGATGGAGCTGGCCCGGGTGCTGTCCACCCGCCGCACCGAGGCCACCATCGTGCTCGCCGCCGTCGCCGCCGAGGAGCAGGGACTGTACGGGTCGGCGTACCTGGCCGCGCAGTTGAAGGCGGCCGGCGCCGACATCCAAGGGATGTTCAGCAACGACATCGTCGGCTCCAGCACCGCCGACGACGGCACCCGCGACCCGCGTACCGTGCGGTTGTTCGCCGAGGGCGTGCCGACCGCCGAGACCCCGGCCGAGGCGAGCGTGCGGCAGTCCGTCGGCGGCGAGAACGACTCCCCGTCCCGGCAGGTCGCCCGGTTCGTCACCGACGTGGCCGAGAACTCCGCCACCGGCATGGACGTACGCGTCATCTACCGGCGGGACCGCTACCTGCGCGGCAGCGACCACATCTCGTTCCTGCGCGAGGGCTGGCCGGCCGGCCGGTTCACCGAGCCGAACGAGGACTTCGCCCACCAGCACCAGGATGTGCGGGTCGTCGACGGCGTGCAGTACGGCGACCTGCCCGAGTTCTGCGACTTCGGCTACATCACCCGGGTGGCGCGGGTGAACGCCGCGACGCTGTGGTCACTGGCCCAGGCGCCGGGCACACCCAAGGGCGTCACCGTGGTGACCACGAACCTGACGAACGACACCACGCTGCGGTGGCAGCGCGGGCCCGAGCCGGACCTGGCCGGGTACGAGGTGGTGTGGCGGGAGACCACCGCCGACCGGTGGCAGAAGGTGCTGCCGGTCGGCGACGTCACCGAGGTGACCATCGACCTGTCCAAGGACAACGTGTTCTTCGGCGTACGGGCGGTGGACCGGGACGGGCACCGCAGCCCGGTCGCCTTCCCGAAGCCCGGCAGCTGAGGCCGCCGGTCACCGCCCCGGCGCCGGTTCCGCCCGATCCGGCGCCGGTGCGGTGATCGCCCAGCGTTCGTGGTCGCGCCACGCGCCGTCGATGAACAGGTAGTCCGGGGAGAACCCCTCCAGCCGGAAGCCGAGCCGGCGCGCCAGCCGCTTCGACGGCTCGTTGCCGGGCTGGATGTTCGCCTCCAGCCGGTGCAGACCGAGCGGCCCGAACGCGTACTCGATCACCAGCCGCACCCCGGCCGAGGCGTGCCCGGTACCCGCGTACGGGCGGAACGCCGCGTATCCGAGGTAACCGCCGCGCAGCGCGCCCAGCACGATGCCGCTGATGTTCGCGTATCCGGCGATGTCCCCGGTGGCCCGGTCGCAGAGCAGGAACCCGGCGCCGTCCCGCCCCCGGATCTTGCGCAGGTACGCCGCGTACCGCTGCGCGTCGTCGGGCGCGGAGAGCCACGGATGGTGCAGGTCGCGGCTGCGCCGGGCGGCGGCGACGAACTCCGCCTCGTCGGCGGGTCGGGGACGGCGGATGGCGACGCGTCCGTCGCTGCGCAGATATCGCACAGCGCCACTCTCCGCCACCGCGTCCATCCCACCCCACCCGGGGTGCACTCCCCGCCGCCACCCCGAGCCCTTCGTAGATCTTGGTAGGAAACGGCCCCTATGCGGGCCCCTGTCGTACCAAGATCCCTGGGGCATCCGACACCCACGCGATCTTGCACTTGATGCCCGGGAGATGTCGGCTTTGCGGGGGATCACCGAGGACCAAAATGCAAGATCGCGCGGTGATGCGGTCCGGCCGGGTGACGGCGTGACGGGTTTGGTGTGCGGTGTCCGGTTCGTTGCGGGGGCCTTGCGGGGGCTGTGGTCGGTGCCATCGTCAGCATGGAATCGGTGGCGGGCGCGGGGCGTTGTACATGGCTGACCGCCCAGGCACGAGCGCCGGACACACCGGCCCGCCCGGCACCCACGGCAGGTCAGGGAATCGGCCCGGCCCGGTCGTCGTTACATCCTCGAGCGACGAGCACCCCCGGCCGTCCCCGGGAATGACCCCGGACCGCCGGTCGTTACATCCCCGAGCCGCGGAGCAGGCCCCGCCGGGTCGCCCGCGCGCCAGCCCACTCGACGGGCACCCCCAAGACTTCCCCCCTCGTGCGGCATCCCCCTTCGCCGCGTGATCCCCCGACTTCAGGGAGGCAACCATCATGGCTACCACTCTGCTGCGTAAGACCGTTCTGACCGCTGCCGGTATCGCCGCCACCGCCGGAGGTATCGCCGGCCCCGCGATCGCCGCCCACGCCGCCCCCACCACCGGCACCAGCGTGGTGGCCGACCGCAAGGGCCACGGCGAGCGGGAACTCGACGTCCGCTACGAGGCCCAGCCCAACTTCTACTTCTGCGGCCCCGCCGCCGCCCGCAACGCCCTGAGCGTGCAGGGCAAGAACATCGACGTGCACGCCATGGCCAAGGAGATGGGCACCACCGAGGCCGGCACCAACAGCATCAACGACATCACCCCCGTGCTGAACAAGGAGACCGGCGCCAAGGACGCCTACAAGTCGGTCGAGATCAGCACCCCCAAGGCCGACGACAAGCAGACCGACACCCTCCGCGCTGACGTGGTCAAGACCGTCGACGCCGGCCGGGCCGTGGTCGCCAACATCGCCGGCACCGCCACCGACACCGACGGCACCACCCACTCCTTCGAAGGCGGCCACTACATCAGCGTCATCGGCTACCGCGACAACGGTGAGACCGTCACCATCGCCGACAGCGCCGACCCCAACACCGCCACCTACCGGATGAGCATCGACAACCTCGCCGACTGGATCGCCACCCGCGGCTACAGCACCAGCTGACCACCCGCCGCACCGATGGCTGCAGAGCAAGAACATGAGCACGCGGAAGGGCCCGACCCCCACCACGAGGGGCCGGGCCCTTCCGCGTGCCGTCAGGACTCGGCGAGTACGGCCAGGATCGCCTCGCCGTACTTGGCGAGCTTGTTCTCGCCGACCCCGTTGACCCGGGACAACTCGGCCAGCGAGGCGGGCGGCTCGGCGGCGATCTGCCGCAGGGTCGCGTCGTGGAAGATGACGTACGCCGGGACGCCCTGCTCCTTGGCGGTGGCCGCGCGCCACGCGCGGAGCCGCTCGAAGACGGGCGCGGCGGCGGGGGAGAGGTCGGCGACCACAGTGGCCGCGCCCCGCGGCTTGGCGGACCGGCCGGCCGCCGGGCGCTCCGGCTCCTTGCGCAGCGTCACGGTACGGCGGCGCCCGAGCACGTCCGCGCTGGCCTCGGTCAGCGCCAGCGTGCCGTAGTCGCCCTCGACCGCGAGCAGCCCCTCGGCGAGGAGCTGCCGCACCACCCCACGCCACTCCGCCTCGCGCAGCTCGGTGCCGATGCCGAACGTGCTCAGCGCGTCGTGGCCGTACTGGTCGATCTTGTCGGTGTGCTTGCCGAGCAGGATGTCGATGCTGTGACCGGCGCCGAACCGCTGGTTGCGCTCGCGGTCGAGCCGGAAGACGGTGGACAGCAGCTTCTGCGCGGCGACGGTGCCGTCCCAGGACTCCGGCGGTTCGAGGCAGGTGTCGCAGTTGCCGCAGTCGGCCACGCCGGTCTCGCCGAAGTATTCGAGCAGTTGGGAGCGGCGGCAGCGGACCGTCTCGCAGAGCGCCAGCATGGCGTCCAGGTGGGCGGCGAGGTTGCGCCGGTGCGCCAGGTCGCCCTCCGACGTCTCGATCATCTTGCGCTGCTGGACCACGTCCTGGAGTCCGTACGCCAGCCAGGCCGTGGACGGCAGCCCGTCGCGCCCGGCGCGGCCGGTCTCCTGGTAGTAGCCCTCCACCGACTTCGGCAGGTCGAGGTGGGCGACGAAGCGTACGTCGGGCTTGTCGATGCCCATCCCGAACGCGATGGTGGCGACCATGACCAGACCGTCCTCGCGCAGGAAGCGCTGCTGGTTGGCGGCGCGGGTCGAGGCGTCCAGCCCGGCGTGGTACGGCAGCGCGGGGATGCCGTTGGCGACCAGGAACTCGGCGGTCTTCTCCACCGAGGCCCGGGACAGGCAGTAGACGATGCCGGCGTCGCCGGGGTGCTCGTCGCGCAGCAGGCTCAGCAACTGGCGGCGCGGCTCCCGCTTGGGCACGATCCGGTACTGGATGTTGGGCCGGTCGAAGCTTGCGACGAAGTGCCGGGCCTCGGTGAGCCGCAGCCGGGTGGCGATCTCGGTGCGCGTGGCCTGGGTCGCGGTGGCGGTCAGCGCGATTCGCGGTACGTCCGGCCAGCGCTCGTGCAGCATCGACAGGTTGAGGTAGTCGGGGCGGAAGTCGTGCCCCCACTGCGACACGCAGTGTGCCTCGTCGATCGCGAACAGCGCGATCCGGCCGCGTTCCAGCAGGCCCAGCGTGGACCGCACGGCGAGCCCTTCCGGGGCGAGATAGAGCAGGTCCAGCTCACCGGCGAGGTAGGCCGCCTCGACCCGGCGCCGCTGCGCGGGATCCTGGGTCGAGTTGAGGAACCCGGCCCGGACGCCGACCGCTGTGAGCGCGTCGACCTGGTCCTGCATGAGCGCGATGAGCGGCGAGACGACCACCGCCACGCCGTCGCGGACCAGCGCGGGGATCTGGTAGCACAGCGACTTGCCGCCACCGGTGGGCATCAGCACCAGCGCGTCGCCGCCGGCCACCACGTGTTCGACGACCTCCTGCTGGAAGCCGCGGAAGGCGTCGTACCCGAAGACCCGGCGCAACACGTCGAGCGCGTCGCCGGTCGGTGCGGAGCCGGCCGGTGCGGAGGTGGTCCGCTCGTCGGTGGGGGAGACCATCCGCGCAGTCTACGAGCGTCCCCCGACAGCGCCCGCCCGGCGAGCCGTTCCGGGGGCGGCGACATGTTCCGGTGGTCACCCCGTGGAATCCCGGGCCGGGTCGCAGCCGTTAGAGTCGCTGATTGACCATGCGCGGCCGACCGGCCGCGGCGCCACGGCTGGGGGTAGCGGGTGAGCGAGGCGCGTACAGCGGGTGACCTGGGACGGACCGAGGGGGAGACGGCGCCGGCCGAGTCGGACACCTCCCTGGTGGTGGTGACCGGCCTGTCCGGCGGCGGGCGCAGCACTGTGGCGCGGGCGCTGGAGAACGTCGGCTACTACGTGGTCGACAACCTGCCGCAGGCGCTGCTGCTGGACATGGCCGAGCTGGCGTTCAAGGCCGGTGGCGCGGCCCGGCGTACGGCGATGGTGCTGGACGTGCGCTCGCGCGCGTTCTCCACCGACCTGGCCGGGGCGATCCGCGAGCTGCGCGAGCGCGGCTTCCAGCCCCGGGTGGTCTTCGTCGACGCCGACGACGAGGTGCTGATCCGCCGGTTCGAGAGCGTGCGCCGCTCGCACCCGTTGCAGGGCGACGGGCGGCTCGCCGACGGCATCGCGGTCGAGCGGACGCTGCTGGAGGAGGCCCGCGAGCAGGCCGACGTGATCATCGACACCAGCCACCTGAACGTGAACCAGCTACGCCGCCGGGTCGAGGAGCTGTTCGGCGGCGAGGACGCCCGCCGGCTGCGGATCACCGTGATCTCGTTCGGTTTCAAGTACGGCCTGCCGCCGGACGCCGACTTCGTGATGGACGCCCGCTTCCTGCCGAACCCGTACTGGGTGCCGGAGCTGCGCGAGCACACCGGCCGCGAGGAGGCGGTCAGCGCGTACGTGCTGGGCCAGGAGGGTGCCGACGCGTTCGTGGCCGGCTACGCCGACCTGGTCAACGCCACCACCGCCGGGTTCGAGCGGGAGGGCAAGCGCTACCTGACCGTGGCGGTCGGCTGCACCGGCGGCAAGCACCGCAGCGTGGCCATCGCCGAGGAGCTGGCCTCCCGGCTGCGCCACTCCGGCATCGCCGCGAACGCCCAGCACCGGGACCTGGGGCGGGAGTGACCCCGACCAGGGTGGTCGCCTTCGGCGGTGGGCACGGGCTCTCGGCGTCGCTGCGGGCGCTGCGTCACTGCGTACCCGAGCTGGACCTGGACATCACCGCGGTGGTCACCGTCGGTGACGACGGCGGCTCCAGCGGCCGTCTGCGCGCCGAGCGCGGCGGCCTGCCGCCGGGCGACCTTCGGCAGGCGCTCGTCGCGCTGGCCGGTGACCACCCGGCCACCCGGCGCAGCGCGGCGTTGTTCCAGCACCGCTTCGCCGCCGCCGTGCCGCCGGCGCCGACGATCGCCGCGCCGGTGCCGGTCGCGATCGGCGACTCGCTCGCCGGCCACGCGGTCGGCAACCTGCTCCTGCACGGGCTCACCGAACTGCTCGGCGACCCGGTGGCGGCGCTCGACCACGCCGGGGCGATGCTCGGCGCGGTGGGGCGGGTGCTGCCGATGTCCCGCCAGCCGGTCGGCATCGAGGCCCGGGTCCGCGGCGCCGACCCGGAGCACCCGGACGAGGTGTCCACGGTGCGCGGCCAGCACCAGGTCGCGGTCACGCCGGGCACCGTCGAGTCGCTGCGGCTCAGCCCGTCCGCGCCGGCCGCGTGCGCCGAGGCGGTGACGGCGGTACGCGCCGCGGACTGGCTGATCTTCGGGCCGGGCAGCTGGTACACGAGTGTGCTGCCGCACCTGCTCGTGCCGGGGCTTGCCGACGCGATCGTGTCCAGTCCGGCGCGGCGGCTGGTGACGCTCAACCTGGTGGCCGAGAAGGAGACCTCGGGGCTCTCCCTGCCCGACCATCTGGACACCCTGCGGCGCTATCTGCCCGAGCTGAAGGTGGACCGGGTGCTCGCCGACTCCACGGCGGTGGGTGATCCCGCGGCGGTCGAACGTGCGGCAGAATCGCTTGGTGCCCGGCTGGTCCTCGCTCCCGTCGCCGTCCTGGACGGCACGCCCCGTCATGATCCAGCCGCACTGGGCGCCGCGCTGGTGCCTGTCCTGCGCGCCGATCGTTAGACACGTACGTAATCACCGGCGACACGCCGGAACCGGTCCGTGAGGGGGCGCACTATGGCGATGACGGCTGCGGTCAAGGACGAGCTGAGTCGGGTCGACGTGCCCAAGCCCTGCTGTCGGCGGGCGGAGATGGCCGCCCTGCTGCGTTTCGCCGGCGGCCTGCACATCGTGTCGGGCCGCGTCGTGGTCGAGGCGGAGCTGGACACCGGCGCGGTCGCGCGCCGGCTGCGGCGGGAGATCGCCGAGGTGTACGGCTACCCGAGCGAGATCCACGTGCTCGCCTCCGGCGGGCTGCGCAAGGGCAGCCACTTCATCGTGCGGGTGGTCAAGGACGGCGAGGCGCTCGCCCGGCAGACCGGCCTGCTCGACGTGCGGGGCCGCCCGGTGCGCGGCCTGCCGCCGCACGTGGTGGCCGCGAACGTCTGCTGTGCCGTGTCGGCGTGGCGGGGCGCGTTCATGGCGCACGGCTCGCTCACCGAGCCGGGCCGTTCCAGCGCGCTGGAGATCACCTGCCCCGGCCCGGAGTCGGCGCTGGCGCTCGTCGGCGCCGCCCGCCGGATCGGTATCACCGCCAAGAACCGCGAGGTGCGCGGCGTGGACCGGGTGGTGGTCAAGGACGGAGACGCGATCGCCGCGCTGCTCACCCGCATCGGGGCGCACTCCAGCGTGCTGGCCTGGGAGGAGCGGAGGGTACGCCGGGAGGTGCGCGCCACCGCGAACCGGCTGGCCAACTTCGACGACGCCAACCTGCGCCGTTCCGCCCGTGCCGCGGTGGCCGCCGCCGCCCGGGTGACCCGCGCGCTGGAGATCCTCGCCGACGACGCGCCGAACCACCTGACCTCGGCCGGGCGGCTGCGCCTGGAGCACCGTCAGGCCTCGCTGGAGGAACTGGGCGCGCTCGCCGAGCCGCCGCTGACCAAGGACGCCATCGCCGGCCGGATCCGCCGGCTGCTCGCGCTGGCCGACAAGCGTGCCCGTGACCTGGGCATCCCGGATACGGAAGCGGCAGTCACGCCGGACATGCTCGTGGTCTGATAGGACTCGGGCGGCAGCGCACCGCGAGCGGGATCACCACCCGCCGCAGCGCGACGCCGCGCGCTCGGATATGGTCGCTGCGTACGGCAAGGGGGCCGGAACAGGCGCTCCTCGCCGTGCTCACCGCCTCGGGCGGTCAGGTCTCCGTGACCGCGGCGGGGTGGCCGAGATGACATGTCGACGGCCGGCTCCAACGGTCGGCGCACACACCTCCGCCGGCAGCGGTCTGGCGCCGGCGGACCAGAACGCGAGGAGATGGGACCTGTGACCATCCGGGTTGGCATCAACGGCTTCGGCCGGATCGGCCGCAACTTCTTCCGGGCAGTGCTGGCGTCCGGCGCTGACATCGAGGTCGTGGCGGTCAACGACCTGACCGACAACGCGACGCTCGCCCACCTTGTCAAGTACGACAGCATCCTGGGCCGCCTCCCGCACGAGGTGAAGGCCACCGCCGACGAGATCACCGTGGGCGGCAAGACCATCAAGGCGTACGCCGAGAAGGACCCGGCGAAGCTGCCGTGGGGCGAGGTCGGCGCCGACGTGGTCATCGAGTCCACCGGCTTCTTCACCGACGGCACCAAGGCGAAGGCGCACCTCGACGGCGGGGCCAAGAAGGTCATCATCTCCGCGCCGGCGAAGAACGAGGACGTCACCGTGGTCATGGGCGTCAACCAGGACCAGTACGACCCGGCCAAGCACAACATCATCTCGAACGCCTCCTGCACCACCAACTGCCTCGCGCCGATGGCGAAGGTCCTGCAGGACACGTTCGGCATCAAGCAGGGCCTGATGACCACCATCCACGCGTACACGCAGGACCAGAACCTGCAGGACGCGCCGCACAAGGACCTGCGCCGGGCCCGCGCCGCCGCGCTCAACATCGTGCCGACCTCGACCGGTGCCGCGAAGGCGATCGGCCTGGTCCTGCCGGAGCTCAAGGGCAAGCTGGACGGCTACGCGCTGCGCGTGCCGATCCCGACCGGCTCGGCCACCGACCTGACCGTCGAGGTCGGCCGGGAGACCACTGTGGACGAGGTCAACGCCGCGCTCAAGGCCGCCGCCGAGGGCCCGCTGCGGGGCATCCTCACCTACAACGAGGACCCGATCGTCTCCGCCGACATCGTGACCGACCCGGCGTCGTGCATCTTCGACGCGCCGCTGACCAAGGTGATCGGCAACCAGGTCAAGGTCGTCGGCTGGTACGACAACGAGTGGGGCTACTCGAACCGCCTGGTGGACCTGGTCAAGCTGGTGGGTCAGTCCCTGTGAGTGCGAGGAGCGAGCTTACGAGCCCCGCAGTCACGAACGGAGGGCTAGCTCTGTGAGCATCCGCAACCTCGACGACCTGCTCGCCGAGGGGGTGTCGGGTCGGCGCGTGCTGGTGCGCGCCGACCTGAACGTCCCACTCGACAAGCAGACCGGTGAGATCACGGACGACGGCCGGATCCGGGCCGTCCTGCCGACGCTGAGCGCGCTGGTGCAGGCCGGCGCGAAGGTGGTCGTCTGCTCGCACCTGGGCCGCCCGAAGGGCGCGCCGGACCCGCAGTTCAGCCTCCGCCCGGTCGCCGGGCGGCTCGGTGAGCTGCTCGGTGCCCCGGTGCACTTCGCCGAGGACACCGTCGGCGACTCGGCGCGGGCATGCGTGGCCGACCTGGCCGACGGGCAGGTCGCGCTGCTGGAGAACCTGCGGTTCAACAAGGGCGAGACCAGCAAGGACGACGCGGAGCGGGGCGCGTTCGCCGACCAGCTCGCGGCGTTCGGTGACGCCTACGTGGACGACGCGTTCGGCGCGGTGCACCGCAAGCACGCCAGCGTGCACGACGTACCGGCCCGGCTGCCGCACTTCGCGGGCCGGCTGGTGCTGCGCGAGGTCGAGGTGCTCAGCCGCCTCACCGGCGAGCCGGAGCGGCCGTACGTGGTGGTGCTGGGCGGCTCGAAGGTCTCGGACAAGCTCGCCGTGATCGAGGCGCTGCTGCCGACCGTGGACCGGCTGCTCATCGGCGGCGGGATGTGCTTCACCTTCCTCAAGGCCCAGGGCCACGAGGTGGGCACGTCGCTGCTGGAGAAGGACATGGTCGAGACCTGCCGCAACCTGATGGAGCGCGCGCCGGGCAAGATCATGCTCCCGGTCGACGTGGTGGTGGCCGACGCGTTCGCGCCTGACGCCGCGCACGACATCGTGCCCGCCGACGGCATCCCCAGCCACCGGCTGGGCCTGGACATCGGCCCGGAGACGGTGGCCGGTTTCGCCGCCGCGCTGTCGCAGGCGAAGACCGTCTTCTGGAACGGCCCGATGGGCGTGTTCGAGATGGCGGCGTTCGCCAACGGCACCCGGGGCGTGGCCGAGGCGATCACCAAGGCAGACGCGTTCAGCGTGGTCGGCGGCGGCGACTCGGCCGCGGCGGTGCGCGCGCTGGGCCTGGACGAGTCCTCGTTCGGGCACATCTCCACCGGTGGTGGCGCCTCCCTGGAATACCTGGAGGGCAAGACCCTCCCCGGCATCGCGGCCCTGGAGAACTGAATGGCGAGCACGACCCGCCGGCCGCTGATGGCCGGCAACTGGAAGATGAACCTGAACCACCTCGAGGCCAACCTGCTGGTGCAGAAGCTGGCCGCGAGCCTGAACGAGAAGCAGCTCACCGACGTCGAGTGCGTGGTGCTGCCGCCCTTCACGGATCTGCGTACCGTGCAGACCGCGGTGGACGGCGACAAGCTGCTGATCGGCTACGGCGCGCAGGACCTGTCGCCGCACCCGTCCGGCGCGTACACCGGTGACATCGCCGGGCCGATGCTCGCCAAGCTGGGCTGCGGTTACGTGGTGGTCGGGCACTCGGAGCGGCGGCAGTACCACCACGAGGACGACGCGCTCGTCAACGCGAAGGTGTCGGCGGCGCTGGCGAACGGGCTCACCCCGATCCTCTGCATCGGTGAGGGCCTGGAGGTCCGGGAGCAGTCGGGTCAGGTGCGGCACTGCTGCGACCAGCTCGACGGCGCGCTGAAGGGGCTCACCGCCGAGCAGGTCACCAAGGTCGTCGTCGCGTACGAGCCGGTCTGGGCGATCGGCACCGGCAAGACGGCGAACCCGGACGACGCCCAGGAGGTCTGCGGCGCGGTGCGCAAGCGCATCGCCGAGACCTACGACGAGGGCACCGCCGAGCAGGTCCGGATCCTGTACGGCGGGTCGGTCAAGGCGTCGAACGTCGCCGCGATCATGGCGCAGCCGGACGTGGACGGGGCTCTGGTCGGGGGCGCCAGCCTGGACGCGGAGGAGTTCGCGCAGATCTGCCGGTTCCCGGAGCACATCACCCGCTGATCGCTCGCTATCCTTGACGCTGCCCGTCCACCGGTCGGTGCCGCAGTGCCCGACAGGTCCGGGCAGTGATCGCAACGAGAGGACTGACCCCCGCCATGCCGATCTGGTTCGCCTACACGATGATCACGTTGCTGGTCATCACGAGCGTCCTGCTCACCCTGCTGATCCTCCTGCACCGCGGTAAGGGCGGCGGGTTGTCGAGCATGTTCGGCGGTGGCGTCAGCTCCAGCCTGGCCGGTTCGTCGGTGGCCGAGAAGAACCGGCCAGAAGGCGGCCACTACATCAGCGTCATCGGCTACCGCGACAACGGTGAGACCGTCACCATCGCCGACAGCGCCGACCCCAACACCGCCACCTACCGGATGAGCATCGACAACCTCGCCGACTGGATCGCCACCCGCGGCTACAGCACCAGCTGACCACCCGCCGCACCGATGGCTGCAGAGCAAGAACATGAGCACGCGGAAGGGCCCGACCCCCACCACGAGGGGCCGGGCCCTTTCGCGCGTATCCAACGGCTGCCTTCCGGTCACCTCGCCGTCACGCCGGTGTCGTCACCCGGACGGCTCGCTCCACCACGCTGGGTCGCGCCGGATCGTCCGGGCGACCGTGAAGGAGCAGCCGTGGCAGCCGAGGAGGCGACGCATCGCCCACCGACCACGCCCCGCCCACCGGTGACGAGCCGCCCCGACGTGAGTGTCGTCGTGCCTGTCTACAACACGCTGCGCTATCTGCGGTCCTGCCTCGACTCGGTGCTGCGGCAGACCATCGGGGCGGACCGGGTGGAGATCGTGGCGGTGGACGACGGGTCCACCGACGGCAGCGGCCGCCTGCTCGACCGGTACGCCGCGAAGCACCCCGGCACGGTGCGGGTCGTGCACCAGTCCAACTCCGGTGGCCCGGCGTCGCCCTGCAACCGGGGACTGGACCTGGCCACCGGCCGGTACGTGTTCTTCCTCGGCTCGGACGACCGGCTCGGCCCGGAGGCCCTGGAGCGCCTGGTCGCCGCCGCCGACCGGTACGGCTCGGACGTGGTGCTCGGCAAGGTGGTCGGGGTCAACGGCCGGCATGTCTTCTCCGACGTGTTCGCCGACGGCAACGCGGTCGACGTGAGCCTGTTCGACTCGGCGCTGCCGTGGTCGCTGGCGAACACGAAGCTGTTCCGGCGCGACCTGGTGGACCGGCTCGGGCTGCGGTTCCCGGAGGACATGCCGGTGCTCAGCGACCAGCCGTTCACGCTCGCCGCCTGCTACCACGCCCGGCGGATCTCGGTGCTCGCCGACTACGACTACTACCACGCGGTGCGCCGGCTGGACGCCCGCAACATCACCTACCACAGCCGGGTGGAGCAGCGCCTGGTCAGCGTGGAGCGCCTGTTCGCGTACGTGGCAGAGCTGATCCCCGCCGGGGAGCGCCGGGACGCGGTGCTGCGCCGCCACGCCGGGCTGGAGCTGGCGAACCTGGTCGGCGACGACTTCCGGCACCTGGACCGGGCCGCGCAGGAGCGGGTGCACGCCACGGTGGCGCGGCTGGTACGGCGGCACGTCACCGATTGCCTGCGGGACCGGCTCGACATCGAGGCCCGGCTGCGCCTGGGCGCGGTGACCGCGGGCGGGGTGGACGACCTGCTGGCGGTCATCGAGCAGGACAGCGGCCGGGGCGTGCCGGCGACGGTGTTCGCCGGTGACCGCTGGCACGCGGGCTACCCGGGCGCACCGGCCCGGTGGACCGACGTCACCGACGTGCGCGCCGACTGGCTGGCGCGGCTGGACACCGTCGACGTGAGCTGGGCCGACGGGCACACGCTGACGGTGACCACGCGCAGCCCGTACCCCCGGTTCGCCACGGAGGCCGGGCCGGTGCGGATGCTGGCCGGCCCGGTCGTGGGCGCCACCCGGATGGACGCCGGCGATCCGACCGGCCGCACGCTGCGCACGGACTTCGCGCTGGACCGGCTCCTGGCCGCCAGCGCCGCCAGCGGGCAGCGCCATCCGGTACGCGCCGAGGTGGACGGCGGTCACGGGCGCGGCGGGGCCGCGGTGCGCGCGCCTCGGCTCGCCGCCGGGCGGCCCCGGCTGCTGCGGCACGGCGCCCGGCTGTACGGGGTGGCGGCGACAGTCGACCCGCGCAACGGTCAGCTCGTGCTCGCCGTCGTCCCGGTGACTGTGGGTCAGCTCGTCGGGCGGCTGCGCCGGCGCGGCAGGCGCGGCGCGGTGACGGCGCAGACGTCAGGGCGCGGCGCGGAAGCCCTGCTCGGCCGCCATGGGCACCTGGAGGTACGTGGTGCCGCGCAGATCCAGCCAGGCCTGCTGCGGCGCCCGGACCAGCCGCACCATCACCCCGGAGCAGGCGGGGCAGCGCCCGACCAGGCCCGGGGCGTGCGAGTAGACGTGTAGCCCGGCCATCGGGCCGGTCGTCCCGCAGGTGTCGCAGCGCCCGGTGGTGGCGCTCAGGTCGACCGCGAACAACTCGCGCAGCGGCCCGTCGAGCATGTTGCCATCCACGTAGGACAGGTCGGTCATACGCCCTCCTCGGGTCTCAGCCGGTCGGGCCGAACCGTTCGGTCCGCACGCGCCGGGTCGGGTGACCCAGCCCCACCAGCAGGTCGGCCACGGTCTCCACGAATCCGGTGGGGCCGCACACGTAGCACAGCGGCTCCAGGTCGGGCGGCCAGCCGTGGCTGTTCACATCGGCCAGGCCGATCCGGTGCGGCTCGCCGCGCCAGCCCTCGGGCGCGGACCGGGTGTAGACGTACGCGACGTCCAGGCCCTGGTCGTCGCGGGCGCGGCGGCGCAGCTCGTCGGCGTAGATGACGTCGTCCGGGGTGCGCACCGAGTAGACGAGCCGGAACGGTGTGCGGCTGCCCGCCGCGCGGCGCGCGCGGATCATCGCCATCAGCGGCACCACGCCGGATCCGCCGCCGACGAGCAGCACCGGCGCGGTGTCCTCGGTACGCCAGACGAACCAGCCGCCGACCGGTCCGCGTACCTCGACCGGGTCGCCCTCGGCGTAGGTGCCGGTCAGGTACGGCGACACCTCACCGTCGGGCACCCGCTGCACCGTCACCTCGATGCGCTCGCCGTCGGCGGGGCCGGCCAGCGAGTACGACCGGGCGGCCTGGTAGCCGTCCTCGGCGGTGAGGCGCAGGTCGACGTGCTGCCCGGGCAGGTGCCCGGGCCAGCCGGGCACGTCCAGCACCAGCGTCTGCGCAGTGGGCGTCTCGATCCGCCGCTCGACCAGCCGGGCGACCCGCCACATCAGCGGCGCGACGCGACGGCCCTGCGCCTGCGCGGTCACCTCAGTCGCCCTGGTAGCGCTGCTCGCGCCACGGGTCGCCGTAGTCGTGGTAGCCGGCGGTCTCCCAGAAGCCGGGCCGGTCGTCGGCGAGCAGCCGGATGCCGTGCACCCACTTCGCCGACTTCCACAGGTACAGGTGCGGTACGAGCAGCCGCGCCGGTCCGCCGTGCTCGGCCGGCAGCGGCCCCCCGTCGTACGTGTGCACCACCCACGCCCGTCCGCCGCGCAGGTCGTCGAGCGGCAGGTTGGTGGTGTACCCGCCGTACGAGTGCGCGAGCGCGTACCGGGCCTCGGTGTCGACGCCGTCGAGCAGCGTGTCCAGGGAGACGCCCTGCCAGGTGGTGCCGAGCTTGGACCAGCGGGTGACGCAGTGCAGGTCCACCGTCGGGGTGTCCTGCGGCAGGCCCATCATCTCGTCCCAGGACCAGCGGTACTCCGCGCCGGTCTCGCTGGTCAGCACGAACTCCCAGGTGTCCAGCGGCACGCGTGGCGTCGGGCCGGCGGAGAGCACCGGGAAGTCCTCGGTGAGGTACTGCCCCGGCGGCAGGTCGGGCGCGGACGTACGGGGCCGGCCCTGGAAGCCGGGCGAGATGATTCCCACCCGTCAGTCGTACCACCGCCGGTCCCGCCGGGGCAGGGGTTCCCACCGAGTCAGGCGGAACCTCCGCCCTGCACCTCGTGCACGACGGTGCGCTTGCCGTCTCCGCTGTTGCGGGTGGCCCGCAGGCTGGTGATGGTGACGATCACCAGGACGCCGATGATCACGCCGAGCGAGGCGAGCGTGGGGATCTCCGGTACGCCCTTCCAGATGCCGTGCGCCCAGTGCAGGCCGAGCTTGACGCCGATGAACGCCAGGATGGCGGCCAGGCCGTAGCTGAGGTGCACGAGGCGGCTGAGCGCGGCGTGCAGCACGAAGTAGAGCGCGCGCAGGCCCAGCAGCGCGAAGGCGTTGGTGGCGAAGACCAGGTACGGGTCCTCGGTGATGCCGTAGACGGCGGGCACCGAGTCGACGGCGAACACGATGTCCGTGGCCAGCACGGCGACCACGACCAGCGCGAACGGGGTGAGCGCCCGCCGGCCGCCCTGCCGGATGGTCATCCGGGTGCCGTGGTAGTCGTCGACCACCGGCATGATCTTGCGGAGCAGCCGGACCGACCGCATCTTGTTGATGTCGACCTCCTGCTCGTGCCCGGAGAGGGCGTCGCGCAGCAGCTTGACCGCGGTGGCGATCAGGATGAGCGCGAACAGCAGGAAGGCGAAGTCGAGCGTCTGGAGCGCGGCGGCGCCGAGCGCGATGAACACGCCGCGCAGCACCAGGGCGCCGGCGATGCCGTAGAGCAGCACCCGCTGGGCGAGCACGGCGGGCACCGCGAACGCGGCCAGCAGCAGCATGAAGACGAACAGGTTGTCGACCGACAGCGACTTCTCGACCAGGTAACCGGTGAGGTACTCGATGCCCTGCTGGCTGCCGTACCGGGACCAGATCCAGCCGCCGAAGGCCAGCGGCAGGGCGATGTAGAAGGCGGACCAGCCGAGCGCCTCACGGATCGAGACCTCGTGCGGCTTCCTGGTGACCAGGAAGTCGAGCACCAGCAGGACGAGCACACCGACGATCGTCACGACCCACAACGTGGGCGTGCCGACAGACGACAACCCGGCCGCGGCCAGGGGCGACAATTCGGGCATGGAGCCTCCTCGAACACCGTGTCATGTTCGAGGTCTCCTTCACCCACGTTTTCGTGGGCAATCACCCGGGGCTCGCCTCGGCGGCTCGCCGTACTGACCGGAATGATTCGTGGGAAGTACTCCCCTCGCCTGCACAAGGCTAGGTCACCGCCGGACCGGACGCCAAGTCGGGACACGCATGATTGCCCTGGTCAACCACTGGGTGCCGGCGGAGGGCGTGGCGCCCGGGTCACCCCTGCCCCTATGGTGACGCGGGTGACCAACCAGGGACCACTGACCGGCGTACGGGTGATCGAGCTGGCCGGCATCGGCCCCGGTCCGTTCGCGGCGATGATGCTGGCCGACCTCGGCGCCGACGTGGTGCGCGTCGACCGGGCCGGCGGGCGCGGGTTCGGCGCCTTCCCCGGCGACCTGCTGAACCGCAACCGCCGCTCGATCGCCGTCGACCTGAAGCAGCCCGCGGGGCGTGACCTGGTGCTCGACCTGGTCGCCGGCGCGGACGCGCTGGTCGAGGGCTTCCGGCCCGGCGTGACCGAACGACTCGGCCTCGGCCCGGACGCCTGCCTCGCCGCCAACCCCCGCCTGGTGTACGGGCGGATGACCGGCTGGGGGCAGGACGGGCCGCTGGCGCAGCGCGCCGGGCACGACATCGACTACCTGGCGCTGACCGGGGCGCTGCACGGCGTGGGCCGGGCCGGGGAACGCCCGGTGCCGCCGATGAACCTGCTCGGCGACTACGGCGGCGGGGGCATGATGCTGGCGCTCGGCGTGGTCGCGGCGCTGTACGCGGTGCGCGGCGGCGCGCCCGGCCAGGTGGTCGACGCGGCCATCGTGGACGGCGTGTCGGTGCTGGCCACCCAGATCCACGCGCTGCGCGGCATCGGCCTGTGGCAGGACCCGCGCGGGGTGAACCTGCTCGACGGCGGCGCGCCGTTCTACGACACGTACGAGTGCGCCGACGGGCGGTACGTCGCGGTGGGCGCGCTGGAGCCGCAGTTCTACGCCGAGCTGGTCCGGCTCACCGGCTTCCCGCTCGACGGCGACGACGTGCCGGAGGACGCGCTGGACCGGGACGACCCGGCGAACTGGCCCGCGCTGCGGGCGGCCTGGGCGCGGCTGTTCCGCACCCGTACCCGCGACCAGTGGACGGCGCTGCTGGCCGGCACGGACGCCTGCGTCGCGCCGGTGCTCGACTGGGCCGAGGCGCCGGAGCACCCGCACCTGCGGGCACGGGAGGTCTTCGTGGCGCCGGACGGCGTCACCCAGCCCGCTCCCGCGCCGCGCTTCTCGGCCACCCCGACGTCGGTCCGGCGCCCGCCGCCGTCGCCGGGCGAGCACACCGACGAGGTGCTGGCCGGCGCCGGGATCGACGCCGGCCGGATCGCCGCGCTGCGCGACGCCGGCGTGATCGGCTGACCGGCCGCCGGTTCAGCGGCGCGTGGCGGCCGGGGCGAGGGCCGGTTCGACCATGTCCCGGTAGTCGCGGGGGAACTGCACCACGACGTCCTGGAACTCCCCGCCCCGGATCGCCTCGCGCAGCGTGACGAACACCGCGCGTACGGCGTCCCGGGCGGTGTTCTCGTCGCAGTCCGCCCGGCGGGCGACCCGGGCGGCGAACTCGGCCGCGCCGAATCGTTCGGCGGCCTCGTCGCGCGGATAGGGCCGCAGCAGCCCCTGGAGCGGCTTGGGCAGCTGCGCGGCGAGGTCCATCACCTCGCCGCCGGTCAGCCGCTCGGAGAGCGTCTCCAGCGTGGCCCCGGTGAGTGTGGCGGCCCGGTCCTCGCTCGTGCCGGTGAGCCGGGCGACCCGGCTCACGAAGGTCAGGTAGTGCATCCGTGGTACCCCCTTCGGTGCGCCCACCGCGGCTACCCGCGACGGCGCGCCGGAAACGGCCCCGGCCACCCGCGTGCGGCGACGGCGGGTTTTCCGCGCTCGCGGGCGTGAGGGGCGGCGCGACGGGTAACCGCCGCCCGGTCATGACCGCGACTGCTGCCACGAGGAGCCCGACCCATGGCGAGTTACACGGATGTCCTTGATTACCTGTCCGCGCTGGACTACCCGGCCGGCAAGGACGACGTCATCCGCGAGGCGGAACGGGAGGGCGCGCCGCCGGACGTGTTGCGGGCGCTGCGCGCGCTGCCCCCGGTGGACTACGCCAACGGCACCGAGGTGGCCCGCTCGGCCGGCATCGACGCGGCGCCCGAGGTGAGCCGGTCGCAGCGCGCGGCGCAGGCCCGGGTCGACCACCCACGCGTGTCACAGCACCTGCGCGGCATCTGAGCACGACGGCGGGCCGGCGGGCGACACGGCCGCCGGCCCCTGCGCGTGCGAAGAAGCCCGGGGTACGGCTGCGCTCCCCTGTGGCCGGTCGGCGTGGCCCGGACAGGCGAGCGCCCCGGGTCACGAACCGCGACCTGGGGCGCCACGCAGCACCTGTCCTGCGCGGTTCACGCCCGAACCGGGTCGCGACCGCGCAGCGGTGAGATGTTCGCCCGAACCGGGCGGGCATCGCTGCCACGATCATCATACGACGCGACATCAGCCGAACGGGTGAGAATCGCGGAAGTGTGTCCGGGCGCACGCGTGCGCTCAGGCGGTCACCTCCGCGTACCGCCGCTCCAGGTCCACTCGCGCCAGCGCCCCGACCAGCCACGACAGTTGCTCCGACTCCCCGCTGCCGGTGAGTCCGGCGAGGTCGCGCGCGGTGCGGCCCAGCCCGAGCCGCCGGGCCGCCGCGAGCGCCCGCCGGTCGGCCACCGGCGCCGCCTCACGCCACAGCGCCTGCGCCTCGCGCAGGAACAGGTCGCACACCTCGTCGTCCACTCCGGGCAGCGCGGTCAGCAGCCGCCGTTCCTCGCCCGGCTCCTGGTGCGCGGCGGTCCGCAGCCGGCGCAGGTCGCCCCGGTACGTCTCGACGACCGTGCGGGACAGGTCGCCGAGGGTGTCGGCGATCGCGGGCAGGTCACCGCGCAGCCCGGCGGCGCGCAGCACGCGTACCCGGTCCTCGTGGCGGGAGCGGGCCATCCGGGCCGCGGTGTCCCAGCCGGCGTCGCGCAGCGCCCCGGCCGCGTCGACGGCCCGGTGGAAGTCGCCCCGGCGGGCCAGCAGGACGGCCAGGTACAGCACCTGGAACAACTGGGCCGGGTTGTTCGTCACCCGGAACCCGAAGAACTCGGCGAACCCGCGGCCGTCTCCGGCGAGCCGGCGGGCGAGCCGCTTCTTGTCCGCGACGTCGCGCGGGGCGGTGGTTGTCGGCATGCCGCCGACTACCCCGGCGACGGCGCGGCATTCGGGTACGACCGTCAGCCGCGCACGTCGCCGCCGCGATCACGGGCCTTGAGCCGGGTGGTGGGCAGCGCGGGCGCGGGCAGCGGCGGTGCCGCGTCGTCGGCGACCACGCCGAAGCGGCGGCCGGCCATCCAGTCCTCCCGGGCGGCCACCACCTCCTCGTGCGAGCGGCCGACGAAGTTCCACCACATCACCAGCGGCTCCTCGAACGGGGTGCCGCCGAGCAGCAGCAACCGGGTGCCCGGTTCGGCGCGCAGCGTCAGCGCGTTCCGGCCGAGGCCCAGGTAGAGCAGCGCGCCGGGGGCCAGCGCCGTGCCGTCGCACTCGGCGGCGCCGGACATGGCGAGCAGCCCGTACTCGAAGTCCGGACGCAGCGGCAGCGTGGCCGGCGCCGGCCCGCGGACCTCGAGCTGCGCGCCGACCAGCGGGGTGTGCACGACCGCGGGCGAGCGTTCCCCGCCGAGGTCGCCGACCAGCAGCGTGACGTCCAGGTCGCCGTCGCGGAAGCGGGGCAGGTCGGCGTGGTGGGCGAAGTCCGGGTCACCGGCGCGGGCCGGGTCGGGCAGCGCCACCCACAACTGCACGCCGTGCATCAGCGGCGGGTGCACCAGCGGGGAGCGCTCGGAGTGCGCGATGCCGCGCCCGGAGGTCATCACGTTGAGCTGGCCCGGGCGGATGGGCTGGACGTTGCCGAGGCTGTCGCGGTGCAGGATCTCCCCGTCGAGCAGCCAGGTGACGGTCTGCAGGCCGGTGTGCGGGTGCGGCGGCACCTCCATTCCGGGCCGGTCGGCCACGTCGTCGGGCCCGAAGTGGTCGACGAAGCACCAGGCGCCGACCATCCGGCGCTGCCGCTGCGGCAGCAGCCGCCGCACAGTGGTGTAGCGGCCGAGCGGGACGTCGTGGCCCGGCAGCAGCACGCTGCCCGGGTCGGTCGGGCCGACGCCCGGTGGGAGCGTCTGCGCGGGCAGGGATTCAGTGCGGTCCACCGCCCGACTGTACGCTCACTCCGCGGTGACGCTCACCGCGTTGGCGCCCCCCACCAGGTCGAGGTAGAGCCGGTCGGCGGCCCGGTCCCAGCCCGGCGAACTGACCAGGTCACCGGCGGCGATCCCGCCGCGACGCTCGTCGTACAGGGTCAGGGAGCCGGCGCCGGAGGCCACCCGCACCCGGGCCGGTGGCCCGCCGGGCACGGTGACCGTCAGTTCGCTGACCCCGCCGGTCATCCGGACGGTGAGCGAGCCGTCGAGCCGGGGCAGCAGCAGCCGGGTACGCGACGCGCCGCCGACCAGGTCGATCCCGGCGAGCCGGGCCTCACCCAGGTCGAGCCGCTGCTCGCTGACGCCGCCGATCAGCCGCAGCCGCCAGGTGACCCGGGAGTTGAGCACCACCTCGACGGCGGCCGGGCCGGGGCGGCCGTTCTCCTCGATCCGCAGCCGGACGCGGTCGCCCACCAGTTGCGGGCGGGGCGTCACGCCGGAGCCGTCCGGCGCGCCGATCCGGTACAGGTCGTCGCCGAGGTCGTCGGCCCGCAGCGTCAACCGGGTCAGCCCGTCGACCAGCTCGAACTGGGCGCGCTGCCGGTCGCCGCGGGGCGCGGCGAGCGTCTCGGCGCCGGCCACCTCGGCGGCGCCTGCCCCGCCGGAGCCGCCGCCGGGAGCGGGCGACGGCGGGGCGCCGCCGGAGAAGACCACGCCGAGCCGGGCCGGGTTGGACAGCGTCACCGCCACCGCCACCGCGCCGAGCACCACCACCAGCACCGCCGCCGCCGCGAGCAGCCGGGCTCCGCCGGACCAGCGGGGCCGGGCCAGGCCGGGGTCGTCCTCGGATGCGGTCATGGTCGTCCCCTCTCGCCGGTCCCCATCGGGTCATACGTCCGCGTCGGCGTCTCGGTTCATTCCCCCTCCGGTCCGTTCCCGCACCTTGCCGGCGCAGGCGGCCAGCACGGCCTGCGCGTCCAGGCCGAGGCTCTCGATCGCGACGAGCGCGGTGAACGCCACGTCGGCGAGTTCGGCGGCGACCTCCTCGCGGGTGTGCGTCACCCCCTTGCGCGGGTTCTGCCCGAGCAGCCCGATCCAGGCCGCGGCGACCTCGCCGGCCTCCTCGCCGATCTTGAGGATGCGACAGGTCAGTTCGGTGTCGCCGCGGCCGTTCGCGGCGTCGAGCCAGGCGCGCGCGTCCCGCGCGGTCGTCCAGATGGTGGCGTCCACGCCGACCAGTGAACCCCACCCCGCACACCGTTCGTATCCTGGGGCGACGCAGGCCAGGGGCCCGCGTCCCAGGCGAGAGGAGGTGCCCGTGATGCCGGAGACCGTCGAGTCGGTGTTCGCCGGCGTGGTCGCCCGGAACCCGGGAGAGCCCGAGTTTCACCAGGCGGTCCGCGAGGTGCTGGAGAGCATCGGTCCGGCCCTGGCCCGGCATCCGGAGTACGCCGAGGTGGTCGAACGCGTCTGCGAGCCGGAACGGCAGGTCATCTTCCGCGTGCCGTGGGAGGACGACCAGGGCCGGGTACGGGTCAACCGCGGGTTCCGGGTGGAGTTCAACAGCGCGCTCGGCCCGTTCAAGGGCGGCCTGCGCTTCCACCCGTCGGTCTACCTGGGCATCGTGAAGTTCCTCGGGTTCGAGCAGATCTTCAAGAACGCGCTGACCGGGCTGTCCATCGGCGGCGGCAAGGGCGGCGCGGACTTCGACCCGAAGGGCCGCTCGGACCGCGAGGTGATGCGGTTCTGCCAGAGCTTCATGACCGAGCTGTACCGGCACATCGGCCCGCAGACCGACGTGCCCGCCGGCGACATCGGGGTGGGCGGCCGGGAGATCGGCTACCTGTTCGGGCAGTACAAGCGGATCACCAACCGGTACGACGCGGGCGTGCTCACCGGCAAGGGCCTGGCGTACGGGGGCGCGCAGGTGCGCCGGGAGGCGACCGGGTACGGGGCGGTGTTCTTCGCCGACGAGATGCTCCGCCAGGCCGGGGACAGCCTGGAGGGCAAGCGGGTGGTGGTGTCCGGCTCCGGCAACGTGGCCATCTACGCGATCGAGAAGGTGCACCAGCTCGGTGGCACCGTGGTGGCGTGCTCGGACTCCGGCGGCTACGTGGTCGACGAGAAGGGCATCGACCTGGCGTTGCTGCGCGAGCTGAAGGAGCAGCGCCGGGGCCGGCTGGCCGAGTACGCGGAGCACGCGCGCAACGCCGTGGCGGTCGCTGACCGCAACGTGTGGGAGGTGCCCTGCGACCTGGCGCTGCCGTGCGCCACGCAGAACGAGATCGGCGGCGCGGAGGCGGCCGCGCTGGTCGCCGGTGGCTGCGTCGCGGTGGTGGAGGGGGCGAACATGCCCACCACGCCGGAGGCGGTGCGGATCCTCGGCCGGGCCGGGGTGCGGTTCGCCCCGGGCAAGGCCGCGAACGCCGGCGGCGTGGCGGTGAGCGGGCTGGAGATGCAGCAGAACGCCAGCCGCGACACGTGGACGTTCGGCGAGTCGGAGCAGCGGCTGCGCGAGATCATGCGCGACGTGCACGACAGGTGCTGGGCGACCGCGGAGGAGTTCGGCCTGCCCGGCGACTACGTGGCCGGTGCGAACATCCAGGGGTTCCGGCGGGTGGCCGAGGCGATGCTGGCGCACGGCCTGGTGTGAGCGGCGGCGGGACGGACGCCGGCCGGGCGTTCGGTCAGCGATTGACAGCTCTCGACGCCCGGCCTAGGTTCAGGTCGCTACCGGCCGGTAGGCATCCGTCCCGCGTCGTCACCCCCGTCCCGGGGTGGCACCCGTCCCCGGGGAGCAGCGATGCAGCCCTCACCCGTCCGCCGCCGGCTGCTCGCCGTCGGCGCGGCCCTCGCGCTGACGCTCGGCCTCACCGGCGCGGCCCCCGCCGCCGCCACCGGCCGCGACGACGGCAGCGGCCCGCTTCCCGGCTACACCATCGTCAACCCGCCGCTGCCGCCGCTCGTCGTCGGCGGGGCCGCCACCACCGTGCGGCAGGGCGTGCACGCCAACGCCGGGTACATCATCGAGATCCCGGCGCGCTGGAACGGCGACCTCGTCATGTGGGCGCACGGCTACCGCGGCCAGAGCACCGAGCTGTCGCCCGAGCCGCCCGGCTTCGACCTGCGGCAGCGCCTGGTGGCGCAGGGGTACGCGTGGGCGTCGTCGTCGTACGACCGCAACGGCTACGACGTGCGCTCCGGCGTACGCGGCACCCGCGCCCTGGCCGACCTGTTCAGCCGTACCGTCCGCCGCCCGCACCGGGTGCTCATCGCCGGGGCGTCGATGGGCGGTCACGTCATCGGCCGGTCGCTGGAGCAGTACCCGGGCTTCTACGCCGGCGCGCTGCCGATGTGCGGGGTGCTCGGCGACCAGGAGCTGTTCGACTTCTTCCTGGACTACAACCTGGTGGCGCAGGCGCTCGCCGGGGTGCGCGCGTACCCGACGCCGCCCGACTACCTCACCTCGGCGGTGCCCCGGATCCAGGTCACGCTCGGCCTGGCCGGGCTGACGCCGGGCGGCCCGGACACCACGAACGACCTCGGCAAGCAGCTGCGCGCGGTCACCGTGGAGCGCTCCGGCGGGCCGCGGCCGGGCGCCGACGCCGCGTTCGCGGTGTGGAAGGACTTCCTGTTCGGCATCGCGGTCGGCGAGGCGGAGGGCTCCCCCGCCCGGCGGCCCGGTCAGCTCGCCACGAACCTGTTCACCAGGTACACGCCGAACCAGCCGGTGAACCTCGACGCCACTGTGCAGCGGGTCGCGCCGGAGAACCTGCGCCAGCGGCTCTCGCCCGGCCTGACCGAGGTGCCCCGGATCGCCGGGCGGCCCACCGTGCCGGTGCTGAGCCTGCACGGGCTCGGCGACCTGTTCGTGCCGTTCGGCATGGAGCAGGCGTACGCCCGGGACGTGGCCCGGCACGGCCGGTCCCGGCTGCTGGTGCAGCGGGCGGTGCGCACCGCGCAGCACTGCGAGTTCAGCCCGGCCGAGGCCGGTGCCGCGTGGGACGACCTGGTCCGCTGGGTGCGTACCGGGAAGCGCCCGGCCGGTGACGCGGTCACCGACCGGCGCGCGGTCGCGGCGCCGGACTTCGGCTGCCGGTTCAGCGACCGGGCCGCCCGGGCCGCCGGCACCGGCACCCGTCCGCTCTACCCGCCGTGCTGAGCCTGCCTCAGTCCTCCGCCCGGGAGTACCAGCCGCCCCGGTAGACGGTGCCCTGCGGGGCCGGCTGCGGCTCCGGCGGCGCCTCCGCCTCCTGCGGCGCGGCCCCGGCGGTGCGGCGGGAGCGGCGGACCCGGCTGACCACGAACCAGCAGGCACCGGCCAGCACGGCCACGATGACCAGCTTCTGGAACGTGCCCGCGTACGCCTCGACCACGTGCCACTGCTCGCCGAGCAGGTAACCGGCGAGCACGAACGTGGTGTTCCAGATCAGGCTGCCCAGCGCGGTGTAGAGCAGGAACACCGGCACCGGCATCCGTTCCACCCCGGCCGGGATGGAGATGAGACTGCGGAAGATCGGAATCATCCGGCCGAAGAACACCGCCTTGACGCCGTGGCGCAGGAACCACGCCTCGGTGCGGTCCACATCCTCCAGCTTGATCAGCGGAAGCCGCGCGGCGAGGGCGCGCATCCGGTCCCGCCCGAGGGCCGCGCCGATGTAGTACAGCGCCAGCGCGCCCACGATCGACCCGAGCGTGGTCCAGACGATCGCGCCGGCCAGGCTCATCCGGCCCTGGCTCGCGGTGAAGCCGGCCAGCGGCAGGATCACCTCGCTGGGGATCGGCGGGAACAGGTTCTCCAGGGCGACCGCGAGGCCGGCGCCCGGCCCACCGAGCCGTTCCATCAGGCCGGTGACCCATCCGGTCACCCCGTCGCCGGACGGTTCCGCGGCCCGCGCGGTGCTCACCCGGGGGACGGCGAGCAGCTGTGCGTTTCCGATCATCGGACCAACGTTACGGGGCGAAGCCGCGGACGACCACGCGTCATGGAAACCATTATCGTGTACGCCATGCGTAAGCCGCTGCGGATCGCCGTCGCCCAGCCGCTGACCCGCTCCCACGACGTCGAGGGCAACGCCGCCCGGCACGCCGACGCGGTGCGCGCCGCCGGGGCCCGCGTGGTGGTCTTCCCGGAGATGTCCCTGACCGGGTACGAGCTGACCGCCGCGCCGCTGGACCCGGCCGGCCCGAGGCTCGCGGCGCTGCGGGCGGCCTGCGCCGAGACCGGCACGCTGGCGCTGGCCGGGGCGCCGGTGCCCGGCCCGCACATCGGGGTGCTCGCGGTCGACGCCGAGGGCGCGCGGGTCGCGTACCGGAAGATGTGCCTGGGTGGCGCGGAGCCGCGGCACATGCGACCGGGCCGGGAGCCGGCGGTGCTCGATGTGGACGGCTGGCGGCTGGGGCTTGCCGTGTGCAAGGACACCGGCACGCCGGAGCACGCGGCGGCGACGGTGGCGCTCGGCGCGGACGCCTACCTGGCCGGGGTGCTGGAGTCGGCGGACGACGCGGCGGTGCCCGAGGAACGCGCCCGCCGGGTCGCCGCCGCGCACGGCGTGTGGGTGGCGACGGCGAGTTTCGCCGGGTCGACCGGCGGCGGGTACGCGCGCGCGGCGGGTGGTTCCGGGATCTGGTCACCGGCCGGTGAACCGGTGGTCCGCGCCGGCAGGGGCGTCGGCGAGGTGGTCGCCGCCACGCTGCGCTGACGGTCAGCCCTCGTCGGCGCCGCCGCGCAGCCGCTCGTAACCGTCGAGCAGCTTGCGCAGCGCGGTGGCGGTGACCGGGTCGATCTTCTCGTCCTCGGCCGCGTCGTCGATCTTCTCGCGCAGATCCTCGACCCGCTTGCCCCGGTCCTTCGGCTTGCCCCGGTCCAGCTCGGCGGCCTTCTTGCGCAGATCGTCGGCGGTCTTGCCGTCGACCAGCCCGATCGACTCGGCCCGGTCGATCAGCTCACCGAAACGGTCGCCGAGCTGACGCAGCGTCACCGGCTCGGGCACCGTCGACGGCGGCGCGGCACTGCTGGGCTCCGGGGCGGGCGGCTCGGCGGCGCGCGTCGACGGGCCGGCGGTCGGCGCGGCTGCCGGTGGCGTGCCGGAGCCGTCGCCCCACACCAGCGAGCCCACCACCGCGAGCAGCAACACCAGGGCACCGGCGACGAGCAGCCCGAGCAGCCGGTTCGACGAGACCGCCGGGCGCGGCGGCGCGACGGGACGCGCCGGCGGGACCGGGCGGGACGCGGTGGCCGGGGACCGCTCGATCAGGGTGGGCGGGTGCACGGCCGGCGCCACTGTGGGCAGGATCGCGGTCGGCGGGTCCACCGGGCGGCCCGCGCCGAGCCGGTCGGCGAGCCGGGCTGCGGTGGGCCGCCGCTCCGGGTCCACGTCCAGGCAGGCCAGGACCAGGTCGGTGATCTCCGGCGGCAGGCCGGGCACCCGCGGCGGCGGCACGGTCGGCCGGTTGCGCCGCACGTCCAGCACGTCGTCCCAGCTGCGCACCGGCAGCGGCGCCCGGCCGGTGAGGCTGCGGTACAGCAGCACGCCGAGCGCGTACACGTCGCCGGCCGGGTTCGCCGGGCCCGGGTCGAGCCGTTCCGGGGCGAAGTAGGCGGGGGTGCCCATCAGCAGCGCGCCGGTCTGCCCGGTGACCGGGTGCGGGCCGGCGGGCGCGGCGATGCCGAAGTCGAGCACCTTCGCGCCGGTCTCGGTGAGCATCACGTTCGCCGGCTTGACGTCGCGGTGCACCACGCCGATCCGGTGCGCCGCGGCCAGCGCCCCGGCGACCTGCCCGGCCGTGCGGACCGCGTCCGGCCAGGCCAGCGGCCCGCCGTTCAGCCGGTCGGCGAGCGTCTGCCCCTCCACCAGCTCCATCACCAGGTACGGGACGACGACGCCGCGGTCCAGCGTAGCCTCGCCGTAGTCGTACACCTGGGTCACGTGCGGGTGGGTGAGCCGCGCCGCCGCGCGGGCCTCGCGCTGGATGACCGCGCGCAGTTGCGGGTCGGCGGCGAGCTGCCCGGCGAGAGCCTTGACCGCGACGGGCCGGTGCAGGACCTCGTCGTCGGCGCGCCACACCTCGGACATCCCGCCGAGGCCGATGCGTTCGCGCAGGACGTACCGGTCGTGCAGGCGCAGGGCGGGCGTGAACGGCGACATGATGCCTCCAGTCTGCCCGTCCGGTCCCCGTGCCCGTCAACCGCCCGGCCCGGAGCCCGGCGTCAGGGCTTGCGGGCGACCCCGCCGTACATGCTGACGTCGATCACCGACGGGCGCGGTTCGGGCTCTCCGTCGGCGTGCCACTCGGCGACGGAGCAGATGCCCGGCTCGACCAGCTCCAGGCCGTCGAAGAAGCGCACGACCTCCTCCCGGCTGCGCAGGTTGATCACACCGTGCGGGCCGCCGCCGCGGGCCGCCGCCTTCGCCTCGGCGGCCACCTCGGCCGGCAGGTAGTCGTGGGTGGCGTGCGAGGCCGCCAGGTAGCTGCCGGCGGGCAGGGCCTCCAGCAGGCGGCCGACGATCGCGTACGGGTTCTCGCCGTCGGGCACGAAGTGCAGCACCGCCAGCAGCATCAACGCCACCGGCTGGGAGAAGTCCAGCGTGCGGCGCAGGTCGGGGTGGGTGAGGATGCGCTCCGGGTCGCGCAGGTCCGCGTCGAGGTAGGCGGTGGCGCCCTCGGCGGAGCTGGTGAGCAGCGCGCGGGCGTGGGCCAGCACGATCGGGTCGTTGTCGACGTAGACCACCCGGGCGCGCGGGTCGGTCGCCTGCGCCACCTCGTGCGTGTTGTCGGCGGTGGGGATGCCGGTGCCGATGTCCAGGAACTGCCGGATGCCCGCCTCGCCGGCCAGGTGGCGCACGGCGCGGCGCAGGAACCGCCGGTTCTCCAGCGCGCTGATCCGGATGGTCGGGAACCGCGCGGCCATCGCGTCGCCGGAGTCACGATCGGCCTGGAAGTTGTCCTTCCCGCCGAGCCAGTAGTTGTACCGGCGGGCGGGATGCGCCACCGTGGTGTCGATCCGGCCCGACTCGGGTGCCGTACCTGGTGCGTCGCTGGTCAAGGCCGCCTCCACGACTCGCGTGCCACCGTCCACTGTCTCCGGTTGGCGGTCATGCTACTGCCCGCCACCGCGCCGGTCAGGCCGGGTAGAGCTCGTCGCGCAGCCGGGCCAGCAGCTCCGGGGTCCGCTCCGGCGGCGCGGCCTCCACGCACAACCGTTCCATCGCCTCGGCGTAGAAGTCGAGGTCGTCGCGCTTGTCCAGGTAGATGGCGCTGGTGAGCTGCTCGATGTAGACGATGTCGGGCAGGTCGGCGTCACCGAAGCGCAGGATGCTGAACGCGCCGCTGGCCGCCGCGTGCCCGCCGGCGGCGAACGGGACGATCTGCAACCGCACGTGCGGCCCGGACGTCGCCTCGATCAGCGCGTCCATCTGCTCGCGCATCACCGCGGCGCCGCCGATCGGGCGGCGCAGCACCGCCTCGTCGAGCACCGCCCACAGCTGCGGCGGGTTCGGCCGCCGCAGCAGTTCCTTACGCTGCATCCGCAGCTCCACCCGCCGGTCCAGCTCCGCCGCCGACGCGCCGCGGTGGCCGAGCAGGATCACCTGGCGGGCGTACGCGGCGGTCTGCAACAGGCCGGGCACGAACTGCACCTCGTACGTGCGGATCAGCGCGGCGGCCGCCTCCAGGCCCAGGTACGACTGGAACCAGGCGGGGAGCACGTCGCCGTAGCGGTGCCACCAGCCCGGGCTGTTCGCGTCGCGGGCCAGCTTGAGCAGCGCGTCGCGGTCCTCCGGCGCGGTGACGCCGTAGAGCGTGAGCAGGTCGGCCACGTCGCGCTCCTTGAAGCCGACCCGGCCCAGCTCCATGCGGCTGATCTTCGACTCCGACGAGCGGATCTCCCAGCCGGCGGTCTCCCGGCTGACCCCGGCACTCTCCCGCAGCCGGCGCAGCTGCCCGCCGAGCAGCATGCGCAGCACTGTCGGACCGCTTGTCGGACCACCCTCGACGGGCACCGTCGCCACCTGACCGCCCTCGCATCCCGACCGTCCCGGCCGGGCACCCTCCCGGACCGACGAGTAAGCATGCCATGAACCGACAGTGAGGTGAACTCCTCCGGACGGACGGAGTCAGTCCCGTGTACGGGACGGCGGGATCAGGTGGTCGAAGTCGCCGTCCCGCGCGCCGAGCACGAACGCCGCGATCTCGTCCACTGTGTAGATGAGCGCCGGGCCCTCCGGGTGCCGCGAGTTGCGGACCGCGATGCCGCCGCCGTCGGGCAGCTCGGCCAGTTCGACGCAGTTGCCGCTGGGGTTGCTGCGGCGGCTCTTCAGCCAGCGCATGGGTGGCAACTCGGTCACGGGCACGCCGTTCGGGGGTTGCTGCATGGGCGTCCTTCGGGATGAGCCAGCCGAGGCCGCGGGGAGGAGCGGTGGGTGGCGACGTCTGTCGACTGAGGAGTGAGATGCACGTGCATCTGCTATTGCATCTGCAATGGACGGAGAGGATGATACTCGAAATACGGTGTGCCGGTTCGCTCACGTACGGTGACCTGAGCCCGGCCCCGGGGACGCCGCTCCGCGCGGCTTCGGGACTGCGGTGAGGAGGACGCGTTGGCGGATCCGATGACCATCGCCTCCGGCATCTCCGCGGCTGGCGCACTCGTCTCCGCCTGGCAGTTACGCCGCCGCGCGCTGCGCGCCGAAGCCGAGATCGAGCTGCTCCAGGCCGAACTGGCCGCCGAGCGGCACGCCGCCAGCCACGACCCGCTCACCGGGCTGCCCAACCGCCGCGCCTTCTTCCGGCTGGCCGCCGCCCTGCTCACCGACCCCGCCGGCCAGCCGCTCGTCGCGGTCGTGCTCGACCTGGACAACTTCAAGCAGGTCAACGACCGCTACGGGCACGCCGCCGGGGACCAGGTGCTGGTCAGCGTCGCGCAGCGGCTCGCCGCGTTCGCCGGCCCCAACCTGGTCGCCCGGCTCGGCGGCGACGAGTTCGCCGGACTGCTCGCCAGCCCCACGCCGGACCGCCGGTGGATCGAGCACGCCACCCGGCGGCTCTGCGAGGCGCTCGCCGCGCCGATCCCCCTCGGCGCCCGCAGCATCCAGGTCACCGCCTCGGTCGGGCTGGCGCCGGTGCACTGCCACACCCAGCTCACCGACGCGCTCTGCCGCGCCGACGCGGCCATGTACGAGGCGAAGACGCTCGGCGCGTCCCGCCCGGCCCGCCAGCTCGTCGCGGAGTGCTGAGCGGCTCGTCCGCTAGCTCGTCGCGGGGTGCCGGGGCGGGTCCGGCTTGCCTGCCCCGGCTCGTCGCCGGGCTCTGTCCGGTGGGTCAGCGCCAGCCGTAGCCGGCGCGCAGCGCCTGCCCGACCCGGTCGAACCGGGGCCGGTCCAGCACCGCGCCCTCGCGGCGGATGCTGTCCTCGCGCATGGTGAGCACGCGGTCCAGGCGTACCCAGCTCGGCCGCGCGTCCCGGTCCCACTCCCCCGGGCCGAGCGCCAGCCAGTGCCGCTGACCGTCCCGGTCGCTCTGGCTGGACAGCATCAGCCCGAACAGCGTGCGGCTGTGCCGGCCCACCACCAGCACCGGGCGGTCCTTGCCCTGACGCGGGTCGTCCTCGTACGGCACCCAGGTCCAGACGATCTCGCCCGGGTCGGCCTGCCCGTCCGGCTCCGGGGCGTACGACAGCTCGCGGCGCTGCAACGCGCTGACCTGGCGGCGGCGCGCGACCTGCGCCGGGATCGGCCCGCCGGTGCGGGTGGGGGCGGGTACGCCCCGGGTGATCCGGCCGAGCTTCGACGCCACGTTCCTCAACAGACCTGCCACGGCGGGCAGCCTATCGGTCGGGGTGCGCCGGGCCCGGAATCGGGTCGCCGGAGCGGGTACGCGGTGCCATCATGCCCCGGTGACAGTGCCCCGCCACGAGATCCGCGCCGCGTACACCGGCACGTCGGTCACCGTCTACCAGGCGTACCCGCCGGAGATCGCCGAGGCGGCACTGCGCGCGGGGCGGTTCGTGCCGCCGTTCAAGCGGGAGCGGATGACCTGGATCAAGACCTCGTTCCGCTGGATGATGTACCGCTGCGGCTGGGCGCTCAAGCCGGGCCAGGAACGGGTGCTGGCGGTCGACATCAGCCGGGCCGGTTTCGAGTGGGCCCTGCGCCACGCCTGCCTCAGCAGCTACGACCCGCGCCTGCACCCGGACCGGGACGCCTGGCGGCACCTCCTGTGGGTCAGCCCGGTGCGGGTGCAGTGGGACCCGGAACGCTCGCTGCGGCTGGCGCCGCTGCCGTACCGCTCGCTGCAGGTCGGGCTGACCGGCGACGCGGTACGCCGGTACGTCGACGAGTGGGTGGTCGGGCTCACCGACGTCACCGGGCTGGCCCGGTCGGTGCACGGTCGGCTCACCGTCGGCGACGAGGCCGGGGCGGCGGCGCTGCTGCCGGTGGAGCGGCCGTACCCGCTGCCGGCCGAGGTGGCGCGCGTCGTCGACGCCGGCTGAGCGGGTGCGGTGCCGCGCCGGCTCGCCATGGCCGCGCCGCGCCGCTCCGCGATGTTAACAAGGGGCCCCTCTACTACCGGAGGCGTTAACAGGGGGCCCTTCCTTACGCTGGGGGCGTGGAGTTGCCCGACGATCTGCCGCTGTTCGAGCGAAGCGCGGTGCGGCTGGTGGTGCTCGACGCCGCCGACCGCCTGCTGCTGTTCCACACCCGCGACCCGGACCACCCGGACCTCGGCGTGTGGTGGGAGCTACCCGGCGGCGGGCTGGACCCGGGCGAGACGTACCGGGAGGCGGCGGTCCGGGAACTGCGCGAGGAGACAGGCATCGCCATCGGCCCGGACGAGGTGGGCGCTCCCACCTGGCGGCGGCGGGCCAGCTTCCGGCACCGCCGGCGCCGCCACCTCCAGGACGAGGTCATCGTGACGGTACGGCTGCCCGGCCCGGGGCCGGACGTGGACGAGGCGCTGCGGATGGACTACGAGGTGGAGGACTACTTCGGGTTCCGCTGGTGGCCGCTGGCCGAGGTGCTCGCGAGGCGGCCGCGCTGCTATCCCGGGCGGCTGCCGGAACTGCTACCGGCGTTCCTGGCCGGGACGGAGATCGACGAGCCGTTCGAACTGTGGTCCTGACGCGGGGCGTGCCACCGGGCGCGCCGGCGGGCAGAGTGGAGCCGTGACTCCTCTGCGCGCACCCCTGGCCCGTTACGCCGAGCGGCTGCACCGCGCCGCCGGTGACACCCACCACGTCGCCTCGCCGCTGGGCGCCTGGCTGCTGCTGGCGCTGACCGGCCCGGCCGCCACCGGCGACGCCCGCGCGGCGCTCGCCGAGGCGCTCGACGCCGACCCGGACGACGCCGCCGCCGAGGCCCGGGCACTGCTCGCCGCGCCGCACCCGATGGTCGCCGCCGCCACCGCGCTGTGGGAACGCACCCCGGCCGCCGAGCTGGCCGCGTGGCGGGCCGCCCTGCCGGAGGACACCGAACGCGGTCCGCTGCCCGACCAGGCGGCGCTGGACGCCTGGGCCCGGGAGCGTACCGGCGGGCTGATCGACCGCTTCCCGGTCGACGTCGCCCCGGACACCCTGCTGATCCTGGCCAGCGCGCTCGCGACCCGGGTGTCGTGGGCCGACCCGTTCGACACCGCCCCGGATACGGAGCTGGGCGCGGGCAGCGCCTGGTCCGGCCGGCTGAGCCGGGTGCTGCGGACGCCGCCGTTCGGGCACCGCTGCTGGGTGGCGGCCACCGACCGGGCCGGTGACGTGGCGGTGCACGCGGTGCCGGCCCGCGCCGGCGACGACGGCGCGGGGATGCTCGTGGTGTCGGTTGCCGCCGCGCCCGAGGTGCCGGCGGCCGACGTGCTGGCCGCCGCGCAGGAGCTGGCGAGCGCCGCCGCGCTCGTCCCGGACTCCATGCCGGGCTGCCGGTCGCTGTTCGACCTGCCGCTGGGCGAGACGCCGCTGTGGGCGCTGCGGGAGGAGCCGACCCGCACGTACGCGGCGGACGGCCGGGAGGAACGCGCCACGGCGGTGCTGCCGTGCTGGTCGGCGCGCAGCCGGCACGACCTGACCGCGCCCGGGTTCGGCTTCGACGCGGCGGCACGGGCGCTCGGCGAACTGCTGGGCCTGGCCGGTCCGGAGTTCGACGCCGCGCAGTCGGCGGTGGCACGGTTCGGCCGCTACGGCTTCGAGGCGGCCGCGGTGACCGCGTTCGGCCGGGCGACGGCGCTGCCGCCGGAGGGCGTCGCCCGCGTCGCGGAGCTGCGGTTCGGTCACCCGTACGCGGTGGTCGCGGTGACCACCGACCCGGCCGGCGGTCCGTGGGACGCGCTGCCCGTCTACTCCGCCTGGGTGACCGACCCGGAGGAGCTGCCCGCCGGCGAGGCCGGGTAGGCGGCGAGCGCGCTGGTGAGCTGGTCCAGTCCCAGCGAGCCGAGTTCCAGCGCCCGGTTGTGGAACGCGCGCCGGTCGCCGGGGAACGCCGCGCGGCCGTCCCGCCACACCCGCTCCCCCACCTTGTAGGTCAGCGCCTGCCCGGGCCGGCCCAGGTAGCGGGCCAGTTCCAGTGGCGCGTACGGGCCCTGGTGGCAGCGGTCGCGCAGCAGGTCCAGCGCGGCGTCCGGCGTCCACGGCGTACCGCCGGAGGGCATCGGCAGCTTCAGGTGCAGGCCGATGTCGAGCACCACCCGGGCCGCCCGCAGCAACTGCATGAACAGGTGTCCCAGCCGGGCGCCCGGCTGCTCGTAGAGTCCGAGTTCGTCCATGAGACGCTCGGCGTACAGGGCCCAGCCCTCCTGGGCGCCGGAGAGCCCGCCGAGCAGGTTCAGCCGCTGCCCGGGGCCGCCCCGGCACGCCTCCGAGCCGAGGTGCAGGTGGTGGCCGGGGACGCCCTCGTGGTACGCGGTGCTGTACGCCCACCAGGTGGAGAAGTGCTCCTGCCCGTCGGGCAGCAGCCATGAGACCCGGCCCGGCCGGGTCAGGTTCCGCGACGGCGCGATGTAGGCGGTGCCGCCGGACGTGGTGACCCGTGACTCGATGCGCCGTAGCGGCGCGGGGATGTCGAAGTGGACGCCGTGCATCCGCTCGGTGGTGGCCTCCAGCAGCTCCTGGAGCCAGGCGGCGAACTCGTCCCGGCTGCGCAGGACGCCCGGCGCGTCGGGACGGTCGAGCCGTTCCCGCACCTCGGGCACGGTGCCGCCCAGGGTTCTCGCCTCGGCGGCCAGTTCCGCCTCGATGGCGGTGAACTCGTCCCAGCCCCACGCGTACAGCTCGCGCAGGTCCGGTTCCGCGCCGAGGAAGGCCCGCACCCAGAGGGCGTACCGCGACGGGCCGAACGCCTCGTCGTCGTGTGCCCGGGGCGCCAGCTCCGCGGTGAGCGTCGCGGCGAACCTCCGGTACGCCTCCCGCGCGGCCTCGGCCGCCGCCTGCAACGCGGCGCGCTGCGGGCCGTCGCCGTACCGCTGGGCCAGGGCGAGGTCGTCGTCGAGCCAGGTGCGGCAGCGCCGCGTCACCAGCTCCACCTGACGCCGGGCCGGCAGGTGACCGCGCGCGGCGGCGAGCAGCAGGCTCTGGGCGTACCCGTCGAGTGCGGCCGGGATCGCGGCCTGGCGCGCGCCGACGTGGGCCCAGCCGTCCTCGGCGGCCGCGCGCCCGGCGTCGCGGCCCGGCACCGCTGATTCGACGCACTGGCGGATGAGCTGGAGCGGGCCGGTGGCCGCGGCGTGCAGTTCCCGCAGGTCCTCCCCGGCGTCGTGGAAGGCGATCCGGGCGCGCAGCCGTTCGGCGAGGTGGGCGTGCAGCGGCGTCGCGGGAAGCGCCTCGATCCGGCGCAGGGCGTGCGCGGCGAGGTCGGCGCGGGCCTGGTGACCGTCCGGGCTGTAGTCGGTGAGGCCGTCGACGTCCGGCTCACCGGCCTCGACCACGGCGGCGCAGGGATCGAGGCGCCCCATCTCCCGCAGTAGCGTGTCGGTGACGTCCTCGCTCATCGCACCGATGCTAGCCCCGGCGATCAAGGAGTTCGTGCCGGCCGGAAGGCCCGGACCGGACACGAACTCCTTGATCAACCGGATGGGAGGCGGGTCAGACCGAGGCGAGTTCCTTCTTCTCGGCCTTCTCGGCCTTGGCGGCCAGGCGCTTCTCGCGCTCCTGGGCGCCGATCAGGTCGTCCGGCAGGGAGTCCTCCACCTCCAGGTCGAACCGGCGCAGCAGCCGGATCGCGAAACCGCCGAGCGTGATGAGGATCAGCGCCGCGCCGAAGCAGATGTACGCGAAACCGATGCCCCGGCCCGGTCCGGTGCCGATCACCGCGCCCACCGAACCGGCCAGCACCCCACCGGGGGCGAGCATCGGCTCGAACAGCGCGGTGGCGCCCGGCGCGAGCAGCGCGAACCCGATCGGCAGCGTCGACCAGGAGATGGTCTGGTTCAGGCTGAACACCCGGCCGTGGAAGCGCTGCGGCACCTTCACCTGGACGATCGTCGCGTAGATCGACTGCGCGGTGGTCATCGACATGGCCAGCCAGCAGAAGCCGACGCAGATCATCGCCACCGACGCGTCCAGGCCGATCAGCACGCAGCCGATCGCGGTGCCCAGGTTGCCGATCAGCACACCGATCATGCGGCGCTTGCGCGGACCGCCCCACAGCGACATCAGCACGCCGCCGAGCACCGCGCCGACCGCCTCGGCCAGCGCCACCTGCGCCACCTGCGTCGGACTGCCGAACGACAGCACCAGCGGCGTGATGAGCACCAGCGCGGGCGCCAGGAAGATGTTGCCCAGCGCGAAGTAGCCGAGCATCAGCCGGAACCCGCGGTGCCGCCACGAGTAGCGCATGCCGTTGGCGATGGCCACCAGCAGCCGTTCCCGGGGCCGCCAGCCCAGCGCGTCCGGGAAGCGGACCACAGCGAGGGTGAGCACCGCGAACACGTAGCTGGCCACGTCGACCAGCAGGATGCCCTTCAGCTCGATGGTGGCGAGCAGGCCGGCCGCGAACGCCGGCATGAGCAGCGTGGCCACACCGGTGGACAGCTGGGTGATGCCCATGGCGTGCCCGAGGTAACGCTTGGGCACCAGCTGCGGCACCGCCGACTGGAACGCGATCCGCTGGAACGAACCGGCCACCGAACTGAGCGCCACCAGCATGTAGATGTGCCAGAGCACCAGGTTGTCGGTCCACAACAGGGCCGCCAGCACGAGCTGGACGGACCCGGCGAAGCAGCTCGCCGTCATCATGATCCGCCGTCGGCTGACCCGGTCGACCAGCGCGCCGGCCACCGGCAGCATGAGCACGCCGCAGATCAGCGCGAGCGCCCAGAGCAGACCGAGGTTCGCCACCGAGCCGGTGCGGTTGAACAGCCAGATCGGCAGCGCGAACGCGGTCAGCGCGGAACCGGTGCTGGAGATGAGCTGACCGGTCGTGACGGCCATGAACCGGCCCATGCTCGGCTTGACCGTCTTTGTGGGCTTGCGGTCCTCGCCCACCCGCAGCGTGTCGGCCACCACCCAGCCGGCGTCCTCACCGCGGGCCTGCGGCGTCAGCGCGCTGACGTCACCGGCGACCACCGCCGGGTGCACCTGCGTGACGATCTCGGCCAGTTCCTCGGCCCGGTACTTGAGGAAGAAGTGCCCGGCCTGGTCGAGGACGACGAGGCCGAGCGTGTCGCTGAGGAACTGCCACTCGGCGTACCGCTCGCGGTAGTAGTCGGTCACCGGGTCCTCGGAGCCGACCACCGAGATGATCGGCGTCCGGAGCTTCGCCGCCTGCTGGTCCAGCAGTCGGGTGAAGTACTCCTCCGAGGCGCGGGAGTCGGCCCGCATGTTGCTGATGATCCGGTCGGCCTGCTCCGGGTCCAGCTCGTCGGTGTCCACACCCATCGACTTGAGCCAGCTCGCGGAGTGCCTGTTACTGCTGAGCCGCTCGAGGCGGTCGCGGAGCGCCGCGATCACGCCCTTCGGGCGGGCGAACGGGAACATGGCGCCGATGTAGACGGCCTCCAGGTCACGGCCGGCCGCCTCGACCTTGCGGGCCACGTCGGCGAGGATGGCGCTGCCCACGCCGCAGTGGCCGTACAGGGCGATCGGCCCCTCGACCCGCTCCAGGATCTCGTCGGCGACCCGGCTGGTCAGCTCGTCGAACGGCAGCGCGTCCTCGCTGAGACCCACGTCGTGGCCGGGGATCGCCAGCGACCACAGCCCGTATCCGGCCGGCAGCGCGTCGGCCAGCGGCTGGTAGACGATGGCGCTGCCGCCGCCGTACGGGACGCAGACGTACGTCAGCACCCGCTTGCCCGCCGGGATCGGCTTGGTCAGCTCGTAGAGCAGCCGGCGCGGCCCCTCCTGCGCGGCGTCACCGGAGATGAACGCGGCGAGGTCGCGGATGGTGCGCTGCTGGAAGAGGTCCATCACGCCGACCGCCCGGCCGCCCAGCTCCGCCTTGCGGATCTTCGCGACCACCTGGGTGGCGAGCATCGAGTGCCCGCCCAGGTCGAAGAAGTCGTCGTCGATGCCGAGCGTGTCCACGCCCAGCACCTCGGACCAGATCGCGGCGAGCGCCCGCTCGGTGTCGTCGCGCGGCTCGACGAGCGCCACCGACGCCTCACGGGTGACCACCGGCGCTGGCAGCGCCTTGCGGTCCAGCTTGCCGTTCGGAGTCAGCGGCAGCGCGTCGAGCGTGACGAACGCGGCCGGCACCATGTATTCGGGCAGCGTGTCCTTCAGCGCCGCCTTCAGCGCGGCGTGCTCGGCCTCCCCGACCACGTACGCGGTGAGCCGCTTGTCGCCCGGGCTGTCCTCGCGGACGATCACCGTGGCCTCGGTGACGCCCGGCTGCTCGCGCAGCGCGCTCTCGATCTCGCCCAGCTCGATGCGCAGACCGCGCAGCTTGACCTGGTGGTCGATACGGCCGAGGAACTCGATCACCCCGGCGCCGTCCGGGCCGACGACCCAGCGGGCCAGGTCACCGGTGCGGTACAGGCGGGCACCCGGCTCGACGGAGAACGGGTCGGGGACGAACTTCTCCGCGGTCAGCGCCGGCCGGCGGTGGTAGCCGCGGGCCAGCCCGACACCGCCGATGTGCAGTTCACCGGTCACCCCGACCGGGCACTGCGCGCCGGACGGGTCGAGCACGTGCAGCCGCAGGTTGGCGATCGGCGCGCCGATCGGCACACTCGTCACCTGCGCCAGCCGGTCCGGCTCGCACGCCCAGGCGGTCACGTCGATGGCCGCCTCGGTCGGGCCGTACAGGTTGTGCAGGCCGCACCAGGGCAGCCGGGCGGTGAAGTCGGCCGCCGAGGCCAGCGGCAGCTCCTCACCGGAGCAGATCACCCGGCGCAGCGCGGTGGCCGCCTCCACGCCGTCCTCGGCGAGGAAGACGGTCAGCATCGACGGGACGAAGTGGGCGGTGGTGATCCGCTCGGACACCAGCAGGTCACGCAGGTAGCCGGCGTCCTTGTGGCCGCCCGGCTCGGCCAGCACCAGGCGGGCGCCGGTGCGCAGCGGCCAGAAGAACTCCCACACCGACACGTCGAAGCTCGCCGGGGTCTTCTGGAGCACCGCGTCGTCGGCGCCGAGGCCGTACGTCTTCTGCATCCAGTCGAGCCGGTTGACGATGCCCCGGTGCGTGTTCGGCACGCCCTTCGGGCGGCCGGTGGACCCGGAGGTGTAGATGACGTACGCCAGGTTCTCCGGCCCGGCGGCCGGCGCCGGATCGGTGTCGGGCCGGTCGGCCCAGACCGTGGCGTCGTCCAGTTCGAGCACGGTGGCGCCGGTGTCGGGCAGCACGTCGCGCAGGTGCGACTGGACCAGCACCACAGGCGCGTCCGCGTCGCCGACCATGAACGCGAGCCGGTCGGCCGGGTACTCCGGGTCCAGCGGCAGGTACGCGCCGCCGGCCTTGAGCACGCCGAGCAGGCCGGCGACCAGTTCCACCGACCGTTCCGCGCAGACGCCGACCAGGGTCTCCGGGCCGACGCCCGCCGCGCGCAGCCGGTGCGCGACGCGGTTGGCCTGCGCGTTCAGCTCGGCGTAGGTGCGGCTGTGCCCGTCGATGGTGACCGCGACCGCGTCCGGGGTGGCCGCGGCGCGCTCCTCGATCGGGCCGTGCAGCGTCTCCGCGCGCGGGAAGTCCGCGGCGGTGTCGTTCCAGGCGGCCAGCAGATCCCGCTCGGCGGCGGGCAGCAGCGGCAGCCGGGACACCGGGGTGTCCGGCGCGGCGACGACCGCGTCCAGCAGCGCGGTCCACCGCTGCGCCATCCGCTCGACAGTCGCCCGGTCGAACAGGTCGGTGTTGAAGACCAGCTTGCCCCAGAGACCGTCGACGGTCTCCACCGCGTGCAGCTCGAAGTCGAACCGGGTGGCCTGCAACTCCATCGGGGTCCAGGAGAACGTGACCTCGTCGGTGCGGGACACGCCGGTGAACCGGCCCATCTCGTAGTTCTGCAGCACGAACATGGCCTGGAACACCGGGGAGCGGCTGACGTCGCGCGGCAGGCCCAGTTCGTGGACCACCTTGGCGAACGGCACCTCGGCGTGCTCGAAACCGTCGAGCACGGTACGGCGGGTGCGCTCCAGCAGCTCGGCGAACGTCGGGTCGCCGGCCAGGTCGGCGCGCAGCGGCAGCATGTTGATGAACATGCCGACGACGTTCTCCAGCTCCGGCGCGGACCGGCCGGCCACCGACGCACCGATGGCGAAGTCGTCCTGGCCGGCGTGCCGGGCCAGCAGCACCTGGTACGCGGCGAGCAGCGTCATGAACAGCGTGCCGCCGCTGTCCCGGGTGAGCGCGTTGAGCGCCTCGGTGGCGGCCGGGTCGAGCTGGAACTCGACGAAGTCACCCCGGTAGGTCTGGGTGGCCGGGCGGGGCCGGTCCAGCGGCAGCTCCAGCGGGGTGATCCCGGCCAGCCGCTGCTTCCAGTAGTCGACGTGCGCCCGCGCCTGCGGGCCGTCCAGCTCCTGGGCCTCCCAGACGGCGAAGTCGCCGTACTGGATCGGCAGGGCGGGCGGCTCGCCGCCCCGGTAGAGCGTGATCAGGTCGCGCAGCAGCACGTCCACCGACCAGCCGTCGCCGACGATGTGGTGCTGGGCGAGGAACAGCACGTGGTCGTCGGCGGCGAGCCGGATCAGCAGGGCCCGCAGCAGCGGCCCGTTCGCCAGGTCGAACGGCTCGGCCGCCGCCGCGTCGACGAGCGCCTGCGCGGCGGCCTCGTCGGGCGCCTCCACCACCGTCAGCGGCACGTCGGCGGTGTCCGCGACGACCACGGTGGGGCGGCCGTCGGCGTCGGCCGGGAAGCGGGTGCGCTGCGACTCGTGCCGGTCCGCGAGCCCGGTCAGAGCGGCGCGCAGCGCGTCCACGTCGAGTGGTCCGCGTACCCGCAGCGGAACCGCGATGTGGTACGCCGCCTCGCCCGGGGCGAGCTGGTCCATGAACCAGACCCGCTCCTGGGCGTAGGACAGCGGCACCTCCGCGCCGGACGGGCGGGGGGTGATCCGGGCCGCGGGGGCGGTCTGGCGGGCGCGTAGCCGTCGGGCGATCAGCGCCTGCCGGGCCGCCTCGCGGGCCGGATCCTTCAGGTCCGTCATCAGTTGGTTCCCTCTTCCGCCGCGAGCAGCGCGGCGACCTCGGTGTCGGAGAGCCCGTCGATTTCGGCGGCGATCCGCTGTTCGATCTGGGCGGCCAGGTCCGCCACCACGGGGCTGCTGAACAGCGCCCGCATCGGCAGGTCGACGTCCACCTCGGCGCGGATCCGGGCCATCGCCCGCATGCCGCGCAGCGAGTTGCCGCCGAGGGCGAAGAAGTCGTCGTGGGCGCCGACCTTCTCCACCTGGAGGATCTCGGCGTACACCTCGGCGACCAGCTCCTCGGCGTCGGTGCGGGGTGCGACGTAGCTGTCCTGCGCCGACTCGGCCGCCGCCGGGGCGGGCAGCGCGGCACGGTCCAGCTTGCCGTTCGGCGTCAGCGGCAGCGCGTCCAGCCGGACCAGGGCGGCCGGCACCAGGTGCGCGGGCAGCTCACGGGCCAGTTCGGCGCGGACCGAGTCCTCGTGGGCCGGGCCCACCAGGTAGCCGACGAGCGTCGGCTCGCCGCCGTCGGTGCGGACCGCCGCGGCGGCGGCGCGCACGTCCGGGTGGGCCAGCAGCGCGGCCTCGACCTCGCCCAGCTCGATGCGCATGCCGCGCACCTTGACCTGGTCGTCGCGGCGGCCCAGGTAGTCCAGCGTCCCGTCGGCACGCCAGCGGGCCAGGTCGCCGGTGGCGTACATCCGGGCGCCGGGCGGGCCGTACGGGCAGGGCAGGAAGCGCTCGGCGGTCAGGGCGGGCCGGTCGTGATAGCCGCGCGCGAGCTGGGTGCCGGTGACGTACAGCTCCCCCACCACGCCCGGCGGCACCGGCCGCAGCGCGGCGTCGAGCAGCAGCGCCCGCGTGTTCCAGGTGGGCGTGCCGATCGGCACCGGACCGGCCGGGACCGGCTCGCCCGGGGCGATCCGGGCCGCGACGCAGCCCACAGTGGCCTCCGTCGGGCCGTACTCGTTGATCACTGCCACGTCGGGGTGCGCGGCCCGCCAGGCGGCGAGCTGCTCCCCGGTCAGCGCCTCGCCGCCGATCACCAGGTCGGCCGTCGGCGACAGCTCGCCGTCGAGCAGCGGCAGGTGGCTCGGCGTGACCTTGAGGAAGGCGGGCCGGCCACCGGCGCGGGCGGCGGGCTCGTCGATCGCGGCGAGCCGTACCGTGCCGCCGGCGGTGAGCGTGCCGAGCAGGCCGGTCACGGTCAGGTCGAACGACACCGGCGAGTGCAGCAGCGCCACCCCGGCCAGCCCGGGGTAGGTGGCGCGGGCCCAGGCCAGGTACGCGGTCACCGCCCGGTGCTCGACCACCACGCCCTTCGGGCGGCCGGTGGAGCCGGAGGTGTGGAGCACGTACGCCGGGTGCTCCGGACGCAGCGGCGCGACCCGGTCGGCGTCGGTGAGGTCGTCGCCGGACTGGTCGGAGCCGATCTCGCCGTCGAGCACCAGCGCGTCACCGGGCACCAGGGCGGCGGTGTCCGGCGCGGTCACCACCAGCGCGGGCGCGGCGTCCTCCAGGAGGTAAGCGATCCGGCCGGCCGGGTACGCGGTGTCCACCGGCACGTACGCGGCGCCGGCCTTGAGCACCGCCAGCATCGCCACGACCAGGTCGCAGGAGCGGGGCAGCGCCAGCGCGACCCGGGTCTCCGGGCCGGCGCCGCGCGCCACCAGCAGCCGGGCCAGCCGGTTCGCGGCGCTGTTCAGCTCGCCGTAGCCGAGCGTCACACCGTCGCAGACCAGCGCCGCCGCGTCCGGGGTGGCGGCGGCCTGCCGCTGCACCTCGTCGACCACGGTGGTCACCGGCACGTCGCGGGCGGTGTCGTTCCAGGTGCCGAGCACCTGCTCCCGCTCGGTGTCGGTGAGCAGCGGCAGCGCGCCGACCGTACGCTCCGGCTCGGCGACCGCGGCGGCCAGCAGCCGTACGTAGCGGCGGACCACCGTCTCGGCCGTGGCCCGGTCGAACAGCTCGGTGCGGTAGACCAGGCGGCAGTCGCCGGTGGTGATGTCGAAGGCCAGGTCGTCCTTGGTGGTGCCCAGCTCCACCGGGTCGAGGCCGGAGTCCGGGATCCAGTTCAGCGCGGTCTGGAAGATCGGCTGCACCGACGGGTCACGCTGCGGGTCGACCGCCTCGACGATCTTCTGGAACGGCGTCTGCCCGTGCTCCATCGCGTCGATCAGGCCGTTGCGGACCCGGCCCAGCAGCGCCGCGAACGTCGGGTCGCCGGAGACGTCGCAGCGCAGCGCCACCGGGTTGACGAACATGCCGATCAGCGGCGTCAGCTCCGGGTTGTCCCGGCCCGCGGTGGAGACGCCGACCACCACGTCGGCCTCGCCGGAGATCCGCGACAGCAGCGCCGCGAAACCGGCGAGCAGCACCATGTACGGCGTGGCCTGCGCGCCGGTGGCCAGTGCGCCGACGCGGTCCAGCAGCCCGTCGGGCAGCGTGAAGCGCACCTCGTCACCGGCGAAGCCGAGCTGGGCCGGGCGGGGCCGGTCCAGCGGCAGGCCGGTGACCGGCGGCGCGCCGGCCAGGTGACCGGTCCAGAACGCGAGCTGCCGGTCCAGTTCCGCACCGGTGAGCTGCTGACGCTGCCAGACCGCGAAGTCCGCGTACTGGATGGGCAGCTCGGGCACGGCGGGCTCGGCGCCGGTGCGCGCGGCCTCGCAGAACGCCACCAGCTCGGCGTGGAACAGCACCGCCGAGTGGCTGTCGAAGACGGCGTGGTGCACCACGAACGCCAGCGCCAGCCCCTCCTCCATCCGGATCAGCCGGGCCCGCCACAGCGGGGCCGCGTCCAGCGGGATCGGCGTGCGGGCCATCTCGCCGCGGATGCGCTCGAACTCGGCCCGCTGCTCACCGGCCGGCAGATGGGTGATGTCGGTGACGGGCAGCGGCGCCGGCTCGTGGGCGCGTACGACCTGCACCAGCGCACCGTCGTCGGTCCGCAGGCGGGTACGCAGTGCCTCGTGCCGGGCGATGACCCGGTTGACCACGTCGCCGGCCGTGTCGGCGTCCACGTCGGCCGGGAACAGCCACGGGAAGGACACGTTGAACACCGGCGACCCGGCGTCGAGCTGGTTGGCCATCCACACCCGCTCCTGGGCGTACGAGGCCGGAAAGGTCCACTCCTGGCTCGTACTCATGCGAGGGCCTCGCGCACGGAGCGGGGACGCATGTCGGTCCAGACCTCGTCGACGTGGGCCAGGCACTCCTCGCGCGTGCCGGCGAAGCCGGTGTCGTGCCAGCCGGCGGGCAGGTCCCGGTCGGCCGACCAGATCGAGTACTGCTCCTCGTCGTTGCGGACGACCAGGAATCGGGGTTCGGCCATGTCAGTTCGCTCCTGCGGTCTCGGGGGTGTACGGCTCGGCCATCGCCACGGCGATCTTGCGGGGACCGGTGAACGGTTCCCGGCCGTGCGCGGCGGTCATGTTGTCCACCACCAGCACGTCGTCGCGCTGGTAGTCGAAGCGGACGGTGGCGGCCCGGTAGGCGGCGCGCAGGTGGTCCATGACGTCGGCGGGGATCTCGCCGCCGTCGCCGTAGTAGGTGTTCGACGGCAGCCCGTCCGCGCCGAACATGGCCAGCAGCCCCTCCTGGTAGTCGGCTGGCAGGGTGCTGAGGTGGAAGAAGGTGGCGTGGTTGAACCAGCGCGGGGTGTCCGAGCCGGGCCGGTGGTGCACCACGTCGCGGACCGCGCGGGTACGCAGGCCGTCCTTGCCGACCCACTCCACGGTGATGCCGTTGTCCGCCGCGTACGCCTCGACCTCGGCGCGGCTCTCGGTGTTGAACACCTCCTGCCAGCGGGTGCCGAAGTCGCCGTGGAAGTTGCGCACCAGCATCCAGCGGCGGCGGATGAACTCCTCGCGGACCGCCGGGTCGATCAGCTCGTACACCCGGCGCACGTCGGCCAGCGGCGTGGCGCCCTGGCTGTCCGGGGGCGTGACGCAGTAGAAGAACAGCGTCAGCGGCCAGCGCGCCTGGTACGAGTTCTCGTTGTGCAGGAAGATCTCCTCGTCCGGCGGGTAGTCGGTCGAGGTGTAGACCCGGCCCTTGATGGAGTGCCGGGGCGAGGAGCGCTCGGTGTAGGTCAGCGGCTCGCCGGCGAGTGCGCGGACGGCCTGGTCGAAGCCGTCCACGCCGCCCACGTCGAAGCCGCGGAACAGCAGCCCGCCGCTGGTGACGAGGGTGTCCCGCAGCTCGGCGCGCCGGGCCGCGATCAGGTCGGTCAGCGCCCGGCCGTCGCTCTCGACGACCACCGGCAGCGTCGTGGTTGTCTCGCTCATGGTGCGGTGTCTCCTGGTTCTGCGTCGGGGTGTCAGCCGCGGGGCAGCCGCGGGATGGCCGGGATCGCCGCCGGGGCGGCCGGTGCGTCGGCGGACGCCTCCGCGCGCAGCTCCTCGATCCGGGCGGCCAGGCCGGCCACCGTGGGGGTCTCGAAGAGGCTGCGCATCGGCAGCCGTACGCCTGTCGCCTTGCGCATGGCGGCGATGAGCTGCACGGCCACCAGCGAGTTGCCGCCGAGGGCGAAGAAGTCGTCGTCCACGCCGACGTCGGTGACGCCGAGGCCGTCGCGCCACACCTGGGCGATCGTCTTCTCCAGCTCGGTGCCGGGCGCCGCCGAGCCGCCACCGGTGACCCCGGCCGGACCGGCCGGCGCGTCGGTCTCCTCGGCGAGGCTGTCGGTGGTGACCCGGGCCGCGCGGCGCCGGATGTCGGCGACGGTGCGGGTGGTGATCACCACCTGGGCGCCGAGACCGGCGGCGAGGCTGCGGCGGAACGCCTCCGCGCCGTCGACGGGGCGGATGTCCTCGGTGACCGGCACCGCCGCGTCGCCCGCCGCCGGGGACTCGGCCAGGTTGCCGGTGACCGCCTCCTGGTCGACCCGGCGCAGCACGAAGTCGCTGATCGAGACCAGCTCCCGCCCGTCCGGGTCGCGCAGCGACAGGTCGGCGGCGACCACCTCGTCGGTGGCGGCGGGCCGGTGCCGCAGGTGACTGTGGAACGTCGCCGGCAGCGCGCCGCGCACCACGATCCGGCCGTACGACAGCGGCAGGTAGGTGCCGGAGCCCTGGCCCCGGCCGAACGCGGTGGCCACGTCCAGCAGCGCCGGGTGCATGCCCCAGGAGGGCAGGTCACCGACCGCGGCGGCGGGTGCCTGCACCCGGGCCAGCTCCTCGCCGTCGGCGAGGTGGTGCTCGGCCAGCGCCGCCCAGCGCGGCCCGAACGTGAGCATGCTCGTGCGTCCCCGGCCGAACGAGGCGTCGTCGTCGACCCGCCGCCCCGCCACCGCGGGCACGGCGGCCGGCGGGGCCGCGTCGGTGGTCCACCCGGCGGTGCCGCGGACGTGGGTGCGCGCCTGGCCGGCGGCGAGGCTCGCGACGGTGAAGTCGGTGCCGTCCTCGGCCGGGGTCAGCTCGACCCGGTACTGGGCCACGGTGCCGTCCGGCACCGAGAACGGCTCCAGGAACACCACGTCCCGCAGTTCCACAGCGGCGTCCGGCCCCGGCGCGGGCAGCGCCGCGACCACCGCGGCGCGCACCGACTCCAGGTGGGCGGTGCCCGGCACCACCGGCACCCCGCCGATCCGGTGCTCGTCGAGCAGCCAGTGGGTGTCCGCCGAGACCAGGCCGTGCAGCACCGTCCCGTCCGGCCCGGCCACCATCGTGGTGAGCACCGGGTGGGCGACCGCCGTGGTCACGGTGTCCCGCCCGGCGGCCCGGAACGCGGCAGGCGCGGCGGTCTCCACCGCCATGCCGACCTCGGCCCAGCCGCCCCAGTTCTGCGACACCACCGGCGCGCGGAACCCGGTGCCGGAGCGCGCGAACGCGTCCAGGAAGTTGTTCGCGGCGCAGTAGTCGACCTGGCCGAACCCGCCGATCACCGCGGTGATCGAGGAGCAGAGCACGACGAAGTCCAGAGGCAGGTCGCCGAAGACCCGGGCCAGCGCCAGGGTGCCGGCCAGCTTCGGGGCCAGCACTCGCCGCGCCTCGTCGCGGTCCTTCACCTCGGCCATGCCGCCGCCGGGCAGACCGGCGGCGTGCACGATGCCGTCCAGCCCGCCGAACCGGCGCTCCGCCTCGTCGCGGACCCGGCGCAGGTCGTCGGCGTCGGTGACGTCGGCGGCGAGCACCAGCACCTCGGCGCCCGCGGCCTCCATCCGGCGGATCGCCGCGATGGCCCGCCCGGCCCGGTCGGCGCCGCCGTGCACCGCCAGGTGCGCGTCCCACTCGTCCCGCTCGGGCAGCCCGGAACGGGCCAGCAGCACCAGCTTGGCGCGGGCCCGGCGGGCGAAGTCCTCGGCGAGGGTGACGCCGATGCCGCCGAGACCGCCGGTGATCAGGTAGCGGCCCTCCTCGCGCAGCACGCCCGGCTCGTCCTCGGCGTCCACTGTGACCTGCTCGTAGCCGGCCAGCCAGCGGCGGTCGCCGCGCAGCGCCACCTCCGGGTGCTCGGCGTCGACGGGGCTGCGCAGCTCGGCCACCAGGGCGGCGACGCCACGCGCGGCCGGGTCGGTGTCGAGCAGACGCACGGTCAGGCCGGGCAGCTCCGCCGGGAGCACCCGGGCCAGGCCGGCCAGCGTGGCGTGCTCCGGGCGGGTCAGGTCGTCGCCGCGGACGTCGCCGATGCCGGCGGTGACCAGGTCCAGGCGGACGCCCGCCTCGTCGGCCGTGACACCGGCGCCGGCCAGGGCCTGCACCAGGTGCAGCGCACCGAAGAAGCCGCGTTCCTGCGCCGCCCAGGCGGCCGCCGTGTCGGTGCCGGCCGGGTCGCCGTCGAGCGCGAACGCGTGCACGATCCGCCGGGGCAGGTCGGCGCCGAGCGCGGCGACCAGCTCCTCGGCGTCGGCGCGTACGCCGGGGCGCAGCCGGAAACCGTTGGCGGTGGCGGTGAACGCCTCGCCGGCGCGTACCTCGACCGGATCGTCGCCGGCGGCGCGCAACGCGGCCACGAGCGCGTCGCCGCGCGGACCGTCGGCCAGCACCAGGCAGCGGCCCAGCGGCTCGGCCGTGCGGGCCGGCGCGGCCTGCCGCCACACCGGCACCGCGAACCACTCCGGCAGCGGGCGGGGGCCGGTCTCGACCGGCGCCGCCGCCGGCTCCTGCTCCGGGTCCGGGTCGATCCAGTAGCGGCGCCGCTCGAACGGGTACGTGGGCAGCGGCACCCGCCGCGCGTGCGGGTCGGCCGGGACGCTCACCGGCACCCCGGCGCACCACAGCGCGCCGGCCGTGCCGAGCAGCGCGGCCAGGTCACCGGTCTGCTCGCCCGGGCCGGGCAGGCTGCCCAGCGGGGTCAGCGCGCGCTGCGCCTCACCGGCCTTCGCGACCTGCATCCGGGCCAGGTTGGCCAACTGCCGGCCCGGGCCGCACTCGACGAGTGCCCAGGTGCCCTCGGCGAGCAGCGTCGCCACGCACGCGCCGAAGCGGACCGGGCGGCGCAGATGCGCGGCCCAGTACGCCGGGTCGGTGGCCTGCGCCTCGGTGATCCAGGTGCCCGTCACGTTCGAGACGAACGGCACCGCCGGGGCGCGCAGCGGCACGGTGGCCATCAGCGCGGTGAACTCGTCCAGGATCGGGTCCATCATCGGCGAGTGGAACGCGTGCGAGGTGCGCAGCACCTTCGACTTGTTCTTGCCGCCGAGGCTCGCCGCGAACTCCTCCACGAGCGCCGTCTCACCGGCGACCACGCAGGTGCCGGGGCCGTTGACAGTCGCCACCGACAGGCCCTCGGGAAGCTTGCCGGTCACCTCCGACTCGTCGAGCGTGACCGCCAGCATCGAACCGGCGGGCAGGGAGTGCATGAGCCGGCCCCGGGCGGCCACCACGCGCAGCGCGTCGGCGAGGTCGAGCACCCCGGCCACCGTCGCGGCCACGTACTCGCCGATGGAGTGGCCGATCATCGCGGCCGGGGTGACCCCGGCGGCCCGCCAGGCGGCGGCGAGCGCGTACTCGACGGTGAACAGGGCGGGCTGGGTGTAGCGGGTCTGCGTGAGCTTGTCCGCCGCCTCCGGGTCGCGGCCGAGGATCAGGTCGCGGATGTCCAGGCCCAGCTCGGGGCGGAGCAGCTCGGCGCACTCGTCGACGGCGGCGGCGTAGGCGCTGTCCTGCGCGTACAGCTCGGCGCCCATCCCGGCGTACTGCGAGCCCTGACCGCTGAACAGGAACGCCACCCGGGGCGCGGCACCCTCGGCGACACCCCGGTGGCCCTTGCGCCGCTCGCGCAGCGCGGCGGCCGCGGACGCCGGGTCACCGGCGACCACGGCGGCGCGGTGGGCGTACACCTGGCGGCCGACGCGCAGCGTGTGCGCCACGTCGGCGAGCGCCACGTCGCTGCCGCTCTCCAGGTGGCCGGCGAGCCGCCGCACGGCGGTGTCCAGCGCGGTCGGGGTCTTCGCCGACACCTGGAGCAGCTGCGCCGGGCGGGCCGGCGGCTCGTGCCGGCCGGCGGCCGGGGCCTCCTCCAGCACCACGTGCGCGTTGGTGCCGCCGATGCCGAAGGAGCTGACGCCGGCGCGGCGCGGTCCACCGTCGGTGTCCCACTTGGTCAGCGTGTTCGCCACGTAGAACGGGGTGTCGGCGAAGTCGATGGCCGGGTTCGGCGTCTCGTAGTTGATGGTCGGCGGGATCAGCCCGTGCTCCATCGCCAGCACCGTCTTGATCACGCTGACGATGCCGGAGGGCTGGCTGAGGTGGCCGATGTTCGACTTCACCGAGCCGATGCCGCACCAGCCGCGCTCGTCGGTGTCCTTGGTGTAGACCGCTGAGAGCGCGGCGACCTCGATCGGGTCGCCGAGCGCGGTGCCGGTGCCGTGCGCCTCGACGTAGCTGATGCTGCGCGGGTCGACGCCGGCCAGCTCGACGGCCTGGGCGACGGCCTCCATCTGCCCGTCGATGCTGGGGGCGGTGAAGCCGACCTTCCCGGCGCCGTCGTTGTTGATGGCGTTGCCGAGCACTACCGCGCGGATGGTGTCGCCGTCGGCGATCGCGTCGGACAGCCGCTTGAGCAGCGTCACGCCGACGCCGCTGCCCCACACCGTGCCGTTCGCCCCGGCGTCGAACGGCCGGCACCGCCCGTCCGGCGAGGTGAAGCCGTCCATGCCGAGGTAGCCGACGTGCGGCAGCTCGATGTTGACGCCGCCGGCCAGGGCCATGTCGCACTCGCCGTTGCGCAGCGCCTCGCAGGCCAGGTGGAACGCGACGAGCGAGGTGGAGCAGGCGGTGTGTACGGTCATGCTGGGCCCGCGCAGGTCCAGCCGGTACGACACGTTCGTGGCCACGTAGTTCGGCGAGTTGCCGGTGGCGAGCGAGACAGCGCCGTGCGGGTTCCCGCCGACGCGCTTGTTGCGGTACACGTTGCGGTGCAGGTACGTGTTGCCGCCGGTGCCGGCGTACACGCCCACCGCGCCGTCGTAGCGCCCCGGGTCGTAGCCGGCGTTCTGCAGGGCGGTGTAGCAGGTCTCCAGGAACAGCCGGTGCTGCGGATCGGTGATCTCGGCCTCGCGGGCGGTCATCCCGAACAGTCCGGCGTCGAACTCGTCGTAGCCGTCCACCAGCGGGGCACGGTTGACCCAGCCCGGGTCGTCGACCTCCTGCGGCTGGGCGCCGCGGGCGAGCTGCTCCTCGCGGGTCAGTTCGGTCGTCGACTCCACGCCGTCGACCAGGTTGCGCCAGAACTCGTCGACGTCGGCCGCGCCGGGCAGGCGGGCGGCGAGCCCGACGATGGCGATGGGCTCGACGCCGTCGTCGGCCGGAATGTCGTTCTGCATGGGGGTTCCTTCATTCACAAGGGATCGCGTCACGGGTGAGGTCGGCGTGGTGGCGGGGTACGGCGGGCACGTCCCCGCCGGGCGGCGGCGCGCATCGCGGCGCGGGCCAGTTCCGGCCGGTCGGCGGCCCCGTCGAGGCTGGCGGCGAGCGCCCGCACGGTCGGGTGGCGGAACAGGTCGAGCATGGTGATCGAGCGGCCGGTGGCCTCGGTGAGGCGGGCGTGCACGGCGGCCAGGGCCATCGAGTGGCCGCCGATGTCGAAGAAGTTGTCGCTCACGCCGACCGCGTCGCGGCCGAGCACGTCCCGCCAGATCCCGGCGATCAGCTCCTCGGTCGCGGTGAGCGCGTCCGACCCGGCGGGCAGCGGCGCGCGGGCCGGTTCGGCGGTGGCGACGCTCATCGCGCCGAGCGCCGCGACGCGTACCGCCGGGCGGGGCAGCTCGGGCGCCACCTCGGCGGCCGGGACGTCCGGGTCGGCGGCGAGCGCGCCGACCAGTGCGGCCAGGTCGGCCAGGAGCGCTTCGATCCGCTCACCGGTGAACAGGTCCGGGTTGTGCACCACCTCGACGCCGGCCCGCCCGTCGCGCTCCACCACGTAGACGGTCAGGTCGAACGGCGACCCGGGCTTGGGCACCGGCACCGGCTCGACGGCCAGGCCGGTCAGCGTCAGCCGGGGCGCGACGAAGTTGAGCACGTTGAACAGCACCTGCACCAGCGGGGCACGGGAGGTGTCCCGGCCCACGCCGAGCGCCTCGACGATGCGTTCCAGTGGTGCGCCCGGGTGGGCGGTGACCTCGTGCAGTTCGGCGGCGGACCGGTCGACCTGCTCGGCGAAGCTCGCGCCGCCGGAGCGGACCCGCACCGGCACGGTGTCGATGAAGAACCCGATCACCTCGTCGAACGCGGCCAGCCGCCGGTCCGCGACGATCGCGCCGAGCACGTGCTCGTCGCCGCCGGTGACCCGCCGCAGCAGCTCGCCGAAAGCGGCAAGCAGCACCGCCGCGACAGTGGTGCCGCGCCGGGCGGCCAGGTCGCGTACGGCCCGGTCGGCGGTCTCGTCCAGCCGCACCGCGGCCTCCGCGCCGGCGTACGTCTGCACGGCCGGGCGGGGACGGTCGCGGGGCAGGTCCAGCACCGTGGGCGCGCCGGCCAGGTGCGCGGCCCACCAGGCCAGGTCCGTCTCGCCCCGGCGCCGGTCCCGGTCGGCGCGCCACACCGCGTAGTCGGCGTACGTGGCCGGCAGCGGCGGGCGGCCCGGCACGGACCGGCCGAGCGCGCGGGCGTACGCGAGCGCCAGCTCGTCGTAGAGCAGCGCCTCGGACCAGCCGTCGAAGACCGCGTGGTGCACCGTCACCGCGAGCACGTGTTCCTCGGCGGCGAGCCGGTACACGGTCACCTGCCAGGGCGGGCCGGTGGCCAGGTCGAACGCGTGCCCGGCGCCGGCCGCGAGCATGCCGGCCAGTTCGGCGTCCGGGTCGGCGGCCCCGGTCAGGTCGACCACCGGCACCGCCACGTCGGTGGGTTCCTCGCGGACCGCGTACGGCACCCCGCCGTTGCACGGGATGCGCCAGCGCAGCACGTCGTGCCGTTCAGCGACGGCCCGCAGCGCGGCACCGAGCGCGGTGACGTCCAGCGGCCCGCGCAGCCGGTGCGCGACGGCGATGTTGTACGGCGCGCTGGACGGGGCGAGCTGGTCCATGAACCACAGTCGCCGCTGCGGCGGGGACAGCGTCGGCGGGTTTCCGGTGGTGAGCCCGTCGGCGGCGGCGGGGTCGGCGGCGCGGACCCGGTCCACGAGCGCGGCGAACGTGCGGTCGGCGAACAGCACCCGCGTGTCCACCTGCCGGCCCAGCTCCGCGCGCAGCGCGGCGACCAGCCGCATCGCGGCGATGGAGTTGCCGCCGGCGGCGAGGAAGTCGCTGTCCGGGGCGGGCGCGGCGCCGAGCAGCCGGGTCCAGACGCGCCGGACCGCCGCCGTCACCGGGTCGTCGTCGGCGGACGCGTCGGCCACGGCGGCCGGGCCGACTGCGGCCAGCTCGCGCAGCGCCGGCCGGTCCAGCTTGCCGGTGGTGGCGCTGACCGGCAGTGCGTCCAGCCGCATCGTCCGGGCCGGCAGCATCGCGGTGGTCAGCCGCGTCGCCGCGTACGCCCGCAGCTCGTCGTCGTCCGGCGCGCCGGCCGGGGTGAGGAAGGCGACCAGCTCGGCGCCGGCCGGGCCGGGCACCGCCTCCACCGCGACGCGCTCGACGCCCGGGCAGGCGGCCAGCACCGCCTCGATCTCGCCCAGCTCGATGCGCTGGCCGCGGACCTTCACCTGCCGGTCGGCGCGGCCGAGGTAGACGATCCGGCCGTCCGGGCCCTGCCGGACCAGGTCGCCGGTGCGGTAGAGCCGCTCGCCGGGGGCCTCGCCGAACGGGTCGGGCACGAACCGCTCGGCGGTCAGGCCGGGCCGGTTCAGGTATCCGTCGGCCAGGCCGGGCCCGCCGATCAGCAGTTCGCCGGTCCGGCCCGCCGGCACCGGACGCAGGTCGGCGTCGACCACGTACGCCCGGTGGTTGGGCAGCGGCCGGCCGATCGGCATCGGGTCGGTGTCGGCCGGGGTGAGGTCGCAGGTGACCGCCAGCACTGTGGTCTCGGTGGGGCCGTAGCCGTTGAGGAACCGCCGGCCCGGCGCCCAGCGGGCGACCAGCTCGGCCGGGACCGCCTCGCCGCCGCAGAGCAGCACCCGCCACGACGGGAACCCGGCCGGGTCCAGCAGCGACAGCACGGTCGGGGTGATGAAGCCCCAGGTGACCTCGTGCGCGGCGACGAACCGGGCCAGCCGTACCGGGTCGGCCCGGTCGTCGGCGCCGAGCAGCTGCACCGCGCCGCCGAGCGTGAGCGGCACGAACAGGTCCATGGTGGCCGCGTCGAAGCCGAGCGAGGCGATGCCGAGGCTGCGGACCGAGGCGTCGGCGCCGGTCAGCGCGCTCACCCCGGTGACGAACTCGACCGCGTTGCGGTGGGTCGTCAGCACGCCCTTCGGGCGGCCGGTGGAGCCGGAGGTGAACAGCACGTACGCCGGGTCGCCGGGTCGGGCCGGGCAGGGCGCGAGCGGGGCCGGGCCGGGCAGGCCGAGCGCCGTCACGCCGGGCTCGTCGCCGAACTCGGCCGCCGCCGCGTCGCCGGCCACAACCCGGACGCCCGCGTCGCGGGCGATGCCGCGCAGCCGGGCCCGGGGGCCGCCCGGCTCCAGCGGCACGTACGCGGCGCCGGCGAGCAGCACGCCGACCACGGTGACCACCAGGTCGGGGGTACGCGCGCCGCACACGCCGACCCGGTCGCCCCGGCCGACGCCGTGCTCGCGCAGCGCGGCGGCCACCCCGGCGGCCCGGTCGACGAGCTGCCGGTAGGTGAGCCGGGTGTCCCACTGGCGCACCGCCACCGCGTCCGGGGTGCGGGCCGCCTGCGCGGTGATCAGGTCGGCCAGGGTGGAGTCCGGCCACGGCAGGTCCGGGCCGTGGACGGCGCTGACGGTCAGGGTGTCGGTCACCGGAGTGCTCCAAGGTGCTCGGCCGGGTCGGTGATCTGGAGGCGCAGTTCGCTGACGTAGCCGCGGCCCCGGGCGTCGGGCACCCACGCCTCGGTGGGTGCGGGCAGCAGTTCGGAGACCACCACCGGCACGTCCGGGCCGGTGCGCAGCGCGGCGTCGACCATCGCGCACAGCGACTGCGCGTACAGCGGGCCGGTCAGGTCCACGTAGCAGGGTTTGATCTCGGTGCCGACCTTGACGAACACCCGCTCGGGCAGGCCGGTCTCGGCGCGCCAGCGGCGTACCGCCAGGTAGCGGGCGGTCTCGTCGGCGTGGCCGCCCAGCCCGCACGCCCCGGCCGTGGTGCGCCAGGTACGCCGGGCCACGACCAGCCGGTCGATGGTGATGCGGGGCGTGTACGCGGCGGCGCCGAGCAGCTTGAACGCGTCGAGCAGCAGCGAGCCGAGCAGCGTGGCGAACACCTCCATCAGCGGCCAGCGGGCGCCGTCGGGGAAGACCGCGGTGAGCTGGTCGCCGGTGCGTTCGACCAGCACGGCGGTGGCCGGGACCAGGCGATCCACGTCGGCGCCGTGCGCGGTGTCGATGCCGATCTGGCGGTCCGCCGGGCCGGTCAGCGCGTACGTGGTGCGGGTGGTACGACGCGGGAAGCTGTCCGGCCAGAGCACCCGCAGCCGGACCGGGCCCAGGTCGGCGTCCAGGTCGGCGCGCAGCGCGGCCGGGTCGGGGTGGAACGGGCTGAGCACCGCGCTGTCGAACGCCACCGAGGCCGGGTGCAGCTCACCGAGCACCAGCAGGAAGTCGCCGCGCTCGACGGCCTCCGGCGAGGCGGCGCTGAGCTGCACGTCCGGGTTGTGCAGCCGGGCCGACGGCCAGCCGGGCCGCGTCGCCGGGAACAGTTCCCGGGCCCGCTCGGTCAGGTCCGCGGCGTGCAGCCGCAGCTCCGCCTGCCCCTCGGGCAGGTCGGCCAGGCCGAACAGCTCGGCCCAGCGCGCGGTGAGCGTGGCGCCGGCCCGGCCGATCGGGCCGTCCGGGGCGACGAGCGTGCCCTGGGCCAGCAGCCAGAGGTCGGCCAGCCGCACCGGGCCGTCGGCGGCCAGTTCCTCGTGCAGCTCGGTGAAGAGTTCGCCGCAGCGGGCGGCCACCTCGCCTGTGAACCAGCGGGCGGTCTGCAGCACCACGGCGAGGGGCTCGGCGAGCGCGTCGAGCACCGCCGACCCGATGCGGAACTCCAGGTCGCGGGCGGTCTCCTCGTAGCAGACGGTGCGGGCGGCGTACATCTGCCCGCTGTGCCGGGTGGCCGGGCGCCCGGTGACGGCGGTGAACTCGGCGTTGAGCGCGGCGAGCGCGGCACCGAGCCGGTCCGGGTCGCCGGCTGCGGCGGCCACCTCGTCGCGGGCGGCGCACAGCCGGCCGAACTCGGCAGCCGTGGCGGCGCGGACCGGCTCGTCGCCGATCGCGGCGATCCGCGCTTCGAGCACCCGCTCGGCGTCCGGCGCGATCGGCAGGTTCGCGCCCCAGCTGAGCTGGCCGCGCTCGACCCAGCGGTCGAGCAGCAGGTAGACGTCGTCGGGGCTGTGCACCTCGCCGGCGTCGCAGAGCCGGTGCGCCAGCTCCAGGGCGGGCGTCCGCCCGTCGCAGGCGCCGAGCACCAGCGCCTCGACCGGGGTCAGCGCGATCGGCGGGTGCAGCGGCCAGCGCAGTTCCCGCCCGGCGACGGTCAGGTGCGGTTGCAGGGCGGGCGCCCACCAGCGCCGCACCGCGAGGTCGTCGGCGAGCCGGTCGGCGTACGCGATGAGCGCCCACGCCTCGAAGTACACCCGCCGCCGGTGCACCAGCGCGTCGCCGGGCGTGGTGTGCACGCCGGGCCGGGTGGCGTCGAACGTGCCCCAGCAGACCGGGCCGAAGAAGCCGATGGTCTCGGCCTTGCCGCAGTAGCGCTGCCAGTAGCGCAGCAGGCTCAGCTCGCGCTTGCGGCGGCGCACGTTGCGGACCTGCGGGTCGGTGCGCAGCAGCCCGTCCAGCGCGATCAGCATGTCCGGGTTCTGCCAGGTCACCGCCTCGCGCAGCAGCGGGTCGGCGGCCAGCTCACCGGCCACCGCGGAGGACTCGGCGAACGCCTCGGCCAGCGCCTTGCCGAACACCTCGGTGCCGGTGTCGCCGGCGAGCAGCGCGTCCGCGGCGGCAGCGCAGTCCGGCGCGGCGAACCGGTCCAGCCCGGCGGCCGGGAACCCGGCGGTACGCAGCACCACGTCCCGCCACACCGACCAGCCGGTGTCGCCCAGGGGCAGCAGGTGGCTCACCGGTGGTCCTCCCGCCCGGCGTCGGTGATGTGCAGGCGCAGCTCGCTGAAGTAGCGGCGGCCCGCCCCGTCGGGCACCCACGCCTGCTCCGGCGCGGGCAGCATCTCGCTCACAGTGAACGACACGTCGTCGCCGCCGTCGACCCGGGCGGCGCGCACCATCGCGCACAGCGTGGTGGCGAACGCCGGCGCGGACAGGTCCACGAAGCACGGCTTGGTCTCGGTGCCGAACTTGACGTACACCTGCTCGGGCAGGCCGAGGCGGCGCCGCCAGTCCCGGACGGCGAGGAAGCGGTCCCGCTCGCCGTTCGGCACGGCCAGGCCGCTCTCGCCGACTGTGGTCCGCCACGTCTGCCGGGCCAGCACCAGCCGGTCCACGGTGATCCGGGGCGTGTACGGCGCGGCGGCGACCAGCTTGAACCCGTCCACGGCGTGTGCGCTGAACGGCTCGGCGAAGATCTCGACGAGCGGCCAGCGCTGCCCGTCCGAGGCGGTGGCGACCAGTTCGCCGTCCACCTCGTCGACGACCAGGTCGACGGTGGGCAGAACGCGGGCCGGGTCGGCGCCGGGCGCGTCGAGGAACGCCAGGTGCCTGTCGGTCGGGCCGGTCAGCGACTCGGCGGTGCGGCTGGTCCGCCGCGGCCAGTCGGCCGGGAACAGCAGCCGGACGCGCCGCTGCCCGAGGTCCGCCGCGAGCGCGTCACGCAGCCGTTCCACGTCCGGGTGCGACGGGGTGAACACCGCGCAGTCGAACGACGACCAGGCGGCGTGCAGTTCGCCGAGCACCACCGTGTAGTCGCCGCGCCGCAGCGCGTCCGCGTCGGTGGCGCAGATCTGCAGGTCGGGGCTGTGGATGGCGGCGTTCGACCACTCCGGACCGTCGCCGGGGAACACCGCGTCGATCCGGCCGGCGAGGTCGGCGGCGCGCAGCCGTACGTCGGTGGTGCCGGCGGGCAGCGTGTCCAGGCCGAACAGTCCGGCCCAGCGGGCGGCGAAGTCCGCCGCCACCGCGTCGACCGGCCGTTCCCCGTCGCCCCAGAACATGCCCTGGGCAAGGAACCACAGGTCGGCGAGCGGCACCGGGGCGCCGGACTCGGCGCGCAGTTCCTCGTACAGGCCGCGCAGCACGTCCAGGTAGGCGCGGGCGAGCGCGTTGGCCAGCCAGCGGGCGGCGCGCAGCAGCACGTCCAGCGGGGCGGCCAGTTCGGCAAGCAGCGGCGCGCCGAACACCACGTCGAGGTCGCGGGCGCTGTCCTCGTAGCAGACCGTGCGGCCGGCGTACATCTGCCCGGCCCGGCGTACCGCGGGCACGCCGGTCAGCTCGGTGAACGTGGCGTCGAGCGCGTCCAGGGCGGTCCGCAGCCGGTCCGCGTCACCGGCCGCGGCGGCGACGTCGTCGCGGGCGGCGCGCAGCCGGTCGAACCCGGCGCGGGCGGCGGCGCGGGCCGGCTCGTCGCCGATCGCGTCGATCCGGTCGGCCAGCACCCGCTCGGCGTCCGGGCTCACCGGCAGGGCCGCGTCCCAGGTGATCAGTTCCCGCTCCACCAGCCGGTCGAGCAGCGCGTAGCCGTCCTCCGGGCGGCGCAGCCCGATCGCCGGGTCGGCGACCAGGTCGGCGGCGGCGCGCCGGCCGTCGGCCGCGCGCAGCAGCGCGGCCTCCACCGGGGTCAGCGTCAGCGGCGGCCGGCCGGGCCGCAGCACGTCGCGGTCCCGGACCACCAGGTGGGCCCGCAGCATCGGCGGCCACCACCGGCGCACCGCCAGGTCCGCGCCGATCCGTTCGGCGTACGCGGACAGCGCCCACGACTCGAACCACACCCAGCGCCGCCGGGTCAGGCTCTCGCCGGGGTTGACCCGGGCAACCTCCGGCTGCGCGGGATCGACTGTGACCCAGCAGCTGGGGCCGAAGAAGCCGACCGTCTCGTTCTTGCCGCAGTAGCGCTGCCAGTACTTCAGCAGCGCCCGTTCCCGGTCGCGTCGGCGCACGTTGCGGGCCGCGTCGGCGCCGCCGCGCACCAGCCCGTCGAACGCCACCAGCGCGCCCCGGTTCTGCCAGGTGACCGCCTCGCGCAGCAGCGGGTCGGCGGCCAGCTCGCTGAACCGCTGCGCGCCGGCGCGCAGCGCCTCCTCGAACTCCTTGGCGAACCGGTCCTCACCGGCGCCGGTGGCCAGCAGCTCGTCGGCCGCGGCGGCGGCCCTGGGTGCGGCGAACAGCTCCAGCCCGTCGGCCGGGAACCCGGTGGTCCGCAGCACCGCGTCGCGCCACACCGACCAGCCGGTGTCGCCGAGCGGAACCCGGTGCGCGGCGCCGGCGGTCCCGCGGCCGGCGTCGCGCACCGGGTCCGGACCCGCGTCCGGCGTGCCGGGGCGGGTGTCGGTGGGCGCGGCGGTCAGGTCGGCCCGGATCAGCGCGGCCAGCTCGGTCAGCCGGTCGTGCAGGAAGAAGTGCCCGCCGTCCAGCTCGTGCAGGGTGAACCCGGCCGCGGTGTGCTCGGCCCAGGCGGCGCTCTGCTCCCGGCTGACCGCCCGGTCGGTGCGGCCGGCGAACACGACGATCGGCACCGGCAGCGGTTCGCCGGGGATGTGGCGGTAGTCGTCGACCCGGCCGAAGTCGGCGCGCAGCAGCGGCAGCAGCAGTTCCACCAGCTCCGGGTGGTCGAGCAGCTCGGCGGGGAGGCCGCCGCCCTCGCCGAGGCGGCGCAGCAGCTCGTCGTCGCCGGCCCGGGACAGCCCGTCGAACGGGCCGGGCGTGGCGACGTGCGGGGCGCGGGCGCCGCCGACGTAGAGGCGCAGCGGCAGCGGGCGGCCGGTACGGCGCAGCTCGCGGACCACGTCGAAGCCGAGCCGTCCGCCCATCGAGTGGCCGTAGATCGCGTACGGGCGGTCGGCGCGGGAGGCGATGGCGTCGGCCACCTCGGCGACGCTGAAGCGCGGGTCCTCGGTGATCCGGTTCTCCCGGCCGGGCAGTTGCACCGGCACCACGTCGACGCTCGTACCGAACTCGGCCGCCCAGCGCCGGAACGCGCTGGCGCCCGCTCCGGCGTAGGGCAGGCAGAACAACCGCACCGGCGCCTCGGGTCGGCTTCCGGCGGAGACGAACCAGTTCACCGCGGACCTTTCTGCACGGGGTCGATCCAGTGCCGGCGGCGCTGGAACGGGTAGGTGGGCAGTCCGGTGCGCCGGACCGTGCCCTCGGGGTGCAGCGCGTGCCAGTCGACGTCGCGCCCGGCGACCCAGTCGGCTGCCGTCTCGCCCAGCGGGCCGCCGTCACCGGCGATGCGGGCGCCGGTGTCCAGCAGCACGTCCAGCGCGGACAGCGCGGCCGGCAGGTCGGCGGCGACCACGGCCGCCCGGTGGGCGAACGCCCGCCGGCCCAGTGCCAGCGTGGCGGCCACGTCGGACAGCGCCGGGGCGGCCCCGGCCAGGTGGCCGCGCAGGCGGGCCAGCGCGGCCCGCAGCGCCGCCGGGGTACGCGCGGAGACCGGCAGCAGCCACGGTCCCTCGCCGGGCGGGTCGGCCGGTTCGGCGGGCGGCGGCTGTTCCACCACGACGTGCGCGTTGGTGCCGCCCAGGCCGAACGCGCTGACCCCGGCGACCCGGCGCGCGTCGTCCGGCCAGTCCCGCGCCTTTGTGGGCACGTAGAACGGTCCGGCGGCCAGGTCGATCTCCGGGTGCGGGCGGGTGAAGTGCAGGTTCGGCGGGATCACCCCGTGCCGGACGGCGAGAACTGTCTTGATCAGCCCGGCGATGCCGGCCGCGGCGTCGAGGTGACCGATGTTCGTCTTCACCGAGCCGAGCGCTGTGGACTCGGCGGGCGCGGCGCCCGCGTACACCTCGTGCAGCGCGGCGACCTCGATGGCGTCGCCCAGTGGCGTACCGCTGCCGTGGCCCTCGACGAAGCGGACCTCGCCGGGCGCGACCTCGGCGGTGGCGAGCGCGCCGGCGACGGCGGCGGCCTGTCCGGCCGGGCCGGGCACCGCGAAGCCGGCCCGGTCCGGGCCGTCGTTGGTGACCGCCCAGCCGGGCAGGATCGCGTAGATGCGGTCGCCGTCGGCCTGCGCGTCGGCGAGCCGGCGCAACGCCACCACGCCCGCGCCGGAGCCGAACCCGGAACCGGCGGCGCCCTCGTCGTAGGCGCGGCACCGGCCGTCGGGCGAGGCGAGCCCGCCCGGCGTGGCCCGGTGCCGGGGCCACATCACCGTGGACCCGCCGGCCAGCGCCAGGTCGCACTGGTAGTCGGCGAGGCTCTGCGCGGCCACGCACACCGCGACCAGCGAGCTGGAACAGGCGCTCTGCACGGCCATCGCCGGGCCGGTCAGACCGAGCCGGTAGGCCGCCTGACCGGGCAGGTGGTCGGTGAACTGGCGGCCGACGAGCCGGGCCTCCCAGTCGTCCGGGTCGACGTCGCCGACCACCGCCGGGTTGTCCATGAGGTGGAACAGGAAGTAGCGGTTGGCCGAGGTGGCGGCGTAGACGCCGACCAGCCCGGGGAAGCGCTCCGGGTCGTGCCCGGCGTCCTCCAGCGCCTCCCAGGCGGTCTCCAGGAACAGCCGGTGCTGCGGGTCGGTGCGGGCCGCCTCGTCGGCGGCGAAGCCGAAGAACTCGGCGTCGAAGTCGGTCACCCCGTCGAGCCGGCCGGCGGCGCGGACGTGCCGGGGGTCGGCGCGCAGGCCGGGGCCGACACCGAGCGCGGCCAGCTCCTCGTCGGTGTGGTCGTGCACCGAGTCGACGCCGGTACACAGGTTCCACCAGAACGTCGCCACGTCGGGCGCGCCGGGGAACCGCCCGGCGACGCCGACCACGGCGATCTCGTCGCCGGTGTACTCGCGGGCGGCGCGCACCGGCGCGGCGGGCGCGGGCAGCACCGGGGCGCGGACCGCCTCGGGCGGGGCGTCCAGCAGCGCCGCCTGAGCGGCGACGGTCGGGTGGTCGAACAGGCGCAGCATCGGCAGGCGTACGCCGAACCGCTCGGCGAGGCGCTGCTGCACCTGGCCCAGCAGCAGCGACTGCCCGCCGACGTCGAAGAAGCTGGCGGTGCGGGCGACCGCGTCGCGGCCGAGCACAGCGCACCAGATGTCGTGCACGGCGCGTTCGGTGTCGGTGGCCGGTGCCTCCTCGGCCGGCACCTCGGTCACCGGGTCGGGCAGCGCCCGCTCGTCGACCTTGCCGGTGACGGTGAGGGAAAACTCGTCGACCACCACCACCGCGCGGGGCACGGCGTAGTCGGGCAGCGCGGCGGTCAGCGCCGCGCGCAGCGCCACCGGGTCCGGGCGGGTACCGGCCGCCCGGGCGTACGCGAGCAGTTCGCCGTCGCGCACGATGGCGCGGACGCCCGCAACGCCGGGCTGGGCGGACAGCACGGCTTCGATCTCGGTCAGCTCGACCCGGTGGCCGCGCACCTTGACCTGCCGGTCGAGCCGGCCGAGGCAGACAAGTTCCCCGCCGGGCAGCAGCCGGCCCAGGTCACCGGTGCGGTACGACCGCAGCCCGTCGGCGTCGACGCCGAACCGGTCGCTGTCCTGGTTGAGGTAGCCGGGGGCGAGGTGGCGGCTGCGGACCACGATCTCGCCGGTGTCCGGGGCGAGGTCCAGCCGGTAGCCGGGGAACGCAACACCGACCGGCAGCGGCCCGCGGGCGTCCGGGTCCACCTCGGACAGCGGCTGCACGTGCCGGGCGGCGAACGTCATCTCGGTCGCGCCGTAGCCGTTCACCAGCACGCACCCGGGGGCGAACCGGTCCCGGCCGCGGGCCGCGTCGGCCCAGGTGGCCTGCTCGCCGCCGAGCAGCACCGCCCGCACCGTGGGCAGCCGGCGCGCGTCGAGCGTGTCGAGCAGGAAGCGGTAGACGGTGGGCGTGCAGTGCAGCACCGTGGCGCGGTGCCGGTCGAGCTGCTCGACGGCGTACGCGAGCCCCTGGCGGCGCAGGTCGACCGGGACGACGGCGGCGCCGGTGAGCAGTGCCGGGTAGAGGTCGGGGATGGCGGCGTCGAAGCTGAACGACGCGAGCAGGCTGAGCCGGTCGTCCGGGCCGACACCGAGCGCGGCGATCTGGTTGTCGACGACGTGGGCCAGGTTGCGGTGGGTCTGCCCGACCGCCTTGGGCACGCCGGTGGAGCCGGAGGTGAACAGCACGTACGCGAGTGCGTCCGGGTCGGCCGCGACCGGGTGCAGCGGCGCCGGCGGCACCTCGTCCAGCGGGACGACCGGCCGCTCGCCGGCCAGTGTGGAGGCGAGGTCGCGGTGCTCGGCGGCGCAGGCCACGGCGGTGACGCCGGCGGCGTCGACCATGTGGCGCAGCCGGGCGGCCGGGAAGCCCGGATCCAGCGGCACGTACGCGCATCCGGTCGCGAGGGCGCCGAGCATCGCCGCCACGGTCGGTGCACCGTGCGCGGTGAGCAGCGCGATCCGGTCTCCGGCGCGCAGGCCCGCGGCGGCGAACACGGCAGCGTGCCCGCCGGCCGCCCCGGCCAGCTCGGTGTAGGTGACCTCGTGGGTCTCACCGAGAAGTGCCGGACGTCCGCCGTGTACCGCCGTGATCGCGCCGAAACGATTGATGATCATCGTCTCTGCCATGTCAGGATGCGGGTCGCGCTCCACAGAGGGCAGGCAGGCAGCAATCGACGAATGTGATCATTGATCCCCCCCAGGACTTCACATTGGAAGCAGAATATGGCTCGATTCCTGCCCCGGAAGAGCGGCGATGAGGCTTGAGCCGAAGAGGGGACGGCACCTTGGAACCTCGGACGGAGGAATTCGTCCGATCATCCCTCTAGCGCGTAGACGATTTACAGCGTAGGTGACCGGCAACAAGTTATTTTACGGTGAAAATACTTCCAGGCCGTGGAATCTTCGCCGCAGACGGCCTCGGTGCCGCAGCTCGACCCGGGTCGCGGGGAGCCTGCTCAGACATCGTACGGCGGCCGTGGGATGGGGTCCACCATGGCGTCGAAGCCCTTCGGGAGCTGCGCGACGAGGTCGTGGAACTCCCCCACCGTCACCGTGTCGCGCAACGTGGCGAGCACCGCCACGGCGCCCACCTCGGCGACCGCCGGGTCCACCGCCGCGCGTTCGGCCACGCGGTACAGGAAGTCGACAGCGCCACCCGTGGTGGCGGTCCCACCGGGCTCCAGATAGCCGCCCACGTCGTCCGGCAGCTGCGCGGCCAGATCCGTCGCCTCGTCCGCGGTGATCCGGTCGGCCAGGGTCTGCAACACGGCACGGGAGACGGTCGCGGCCTCGTCGGTAGGCAACTCGGCCCGCCGCGCCACCGCCTCGACGAACAGGGGGAACCGCATCCCACCCCTCCCCTCGCCGCCGGCGGGCACCACGCCCACCCCGCTCGGCCCCGGCGGGTACCCGCCCCCGCCCCGGCCAAACGCCCCCGGCCACGACGAGCGGCGGCAGTACCACGAACCGGGGGTAGCATCCGCCCATGGCCCCCGTCACCACCCACCCCGGTGCCTGCCCGCTGGACTGCCCGGACACCTGCGTCTGGCAGCTCACGGTGGAGGACGGCCGGGCCGTCGCGCTGCGCGGCGACCGCGACCACCCGTTCACCAGGGGCGCGCTCTGCGGCAAGGTGAACCGCTACCTGGACGCGGTGAACGGGCCGGACCGGCTCACCACGCCCTGGGTCCGCACCGGCCCGAAGGGCGCCGGCCGGGTCGCGTACCGGCCGGCGAGCTGGGACGAGGCAGTCGACCGGGTCGCCGCCGGACTGCGGACGAGCATCGAGCGGGACGGCCCGGAGTCGGTGCTGCCCTACTACTTCGCCGGCACGATGGGCCTGATCCAGGGCTGGACCATGGGGCCCCGGCTCTTCGCCCACCTCGGCGCGTCCCGGCTGGACACCACCATCTGCACGGCGGCGGCACGGGCGGCGCTGCGCTCGCTCTACGGCGCCTCGGTCGGCTTCGAACCGGAGACGATCGTCGAGGCGGACCTGATCGTCCTCTGGGGCGCCAACCCGCTCGTCACCAACCTGCACCTGTGGCCGTTCGTGCAGCAGGCCCGCGAGCGCGGCGCGTACGTGGTGACGATCGACCCGCTTCGTACCGACACGGCGGCCCGCAGCGACGAGCACGTCGCGCCGCTGCCCGGCACCGACGCGGCGCTCGCGCTCGGGCTGATGCGGCACGTTCGCGACGCCGGGGCGGCCGACGAGGAGTGGCTGGCCGCGCACACCACCGGCTGGCCGGAACTGCGCGCCCGGCTCGACGACTGGCCGGTGGAACGCGCCGCCGCCGAGTGCGGCCTGCCCGCCGGGACGATCCGCCGCCTCGGCGACCGGATCGCCACCACCCGGCCGACAGCGGTACGGGTCGGGCTGGGCCTGCAACGCCACCACGGCGCCGGGCAGGCGATCCGGGCCATCTGCGCGTTGCCGCTGGTCACCGGCGACTTCCGGTACCCCGGAGGCGGGGCGCTCGTCACCACCAGCGGCCACCACCCGGTCGACAACGGCCCGGCGATCCGGCCGGCCGGCATGCCCGCCCCGCCGGCCCGGTCGCTGAACATGAGCCGGCTGGCCGCCGTGCTCACCGGGGAGGCCGACCCGCCCGTCACCTCGCTCGTGGTGTTCGACGCCAACCCGGCGGCGACCGCCCCGGACCAGGCCCGGCTGCTGACCGGGCTCGGCCGCGCCGACCTGTTCACCGTGGTGCTGGAGCAGCGCTGGACCGACACCTGCGACTACGCCGACGTGGTGCTCCCGGCCACCATGCAGCCCGAGCACCTGGACCTCCAGACGTCCTACGGGCACCACTACACGACGCTGAACCTGCCGGTCACCCGCGCGCCGGGCGAGGCGCTGCCGAACACCGAGATCTTCCGGCGGATCGCCGCCGCGCTCGGGATCGGCCACCCGGCGTTCTCCGACAGCGACGAGGACCTGGCCCGGCAGTTGCTGGCCGACGCCCCGATCACGTACGAGGAGTTGCGCGAGCGCACGTACGCCCGGCTCACCGGCGTGCCGGTGGGATCCGCGCCGTACGCCGAGGGCGGTTTCCCCACCCCGGACGGGCGGGCCCGGCTGCACGATCCGGCGCTCGCAGCGCTCGGGGTGGACCCGCTGCCCGGGTACACGCCACCGGCCGAGGCGGCCGACCCGGAGCTGGCCCGCCGGTTCCCGCTGACGCTGCTCACCCCGGCCAACCGCTACCTGATGAACTCCACGTTCGCGTCGCTGCCGTGGCACACCCGCCGCGCCGGGCCGCCCCGGGTGCACCTGCATCCGGACGACGCGGCGGCGCGCGGGCTCGCCGACGGCGACGCGGTACGCGTGCACAACGACAGGGGCGCGTTCCTCGCCGCGGTGGCGGTGGACGAGGCGGCCCGGCCCGGTCTGGCGTTCACGTACAAGGCGTACTGGGCGCGGCGCAGCCCGGGGCGGTCCACCGTCAACGCGGTCACCGGCGTCCGGGACACCGACCTGGGCGAGGCGCCGACGTTCCACGACTGCCGGGTGGAGGTCGAGCCGGTGCCGGCCGGCCTGCTGACCGCCGAGCCGCCCCTCGACGAGGTCGCGGAGCCCGTCGCAGCTGGGTGATTCGGGACCTCCGGCCCCCTGACCTGGTCTTTGCGCCCCTGCTCCGGCCCGTCGCCGCCACCTAGCGTCGGAGGCGGACACAGGGAGGTTCGCCATGCGTACGTGGCAGGTGCAGGACGTGATGACCAGGGACGTGGCGTCGGTACGGGAGGGCACGGAGTACCGGGAGATCGTCGACGTGCTGACCGGACGGCACGTCACGGCGGCGCCGGTGGTGGACGAGACCGGCCGGGTGCTGGGCGTGGTGTCCGAGGCGGACCTGATGTACAAGGTGGAGTTCCTGGGACAGCCCCGGGAGCGGCGGATCCTGCCGGACCGGCACCGCCGCGAGGCGCGGGCGAAGGCCGGCGCGACGCTGGCCGCCGACCTGATGACCGCTCCCCCGGTCACCATCACGCCGGACGCCACGATCGTGGAGGCGGCCCGGTTGATGGACGCACGCGGCGTGAAGCGGCTGCCGGTGGTGAACGACCTCGGCCGGCTGGTCGGCATCGTCACCCGCGGCGACCTGCTCAAGGTGCACCTGCGCCCGGACGCCGGCATCCGGCGGGACGTGGTCGAGGAGGTGCTGTGGCGCAGCCTCGGCGTCCGCGACGGCGTGGTGGACGTGACAGTCGGCAGGGGCGTGGTGACGCTCACCGGCCAGGTGGAGCGCCGGTCCACCGCCCAGCTCGCGGTCCGGCTGGCGGGGCAGGTCAGCGGCGTGGTCGAGGTGGTCGACGCGCTCGGCTACGCGATCGACGACGCGCCGATGTCGGCGCTGCGCATCGGCGGCGGCACCCCGGCCGGCATCGCCTGAGCCTGGACGGCCCGGTGGGCGCCGGCGTACCCGGCGCCCACCGCCGTCACTCCTGGGCGAGCGCGTCCAGCACCAGCGCGGCGGTCCAGCTGAACGCCGGTGAGCCGAGTCCGGCGCCGGTGTCCGGGTGGAAGTACTCGTGGCAGCCGGACCGGTCGACCAGGTCGAGCAGCGACTCGCGCAGCCCGGCGGCCAGGTCGGCCCGGCGGTGGGTACGCAGTCCCTGCCAGAGCAGCCATCCGGTGTTGATCCAGCTCGGGCCGCGCCAGTAGCGCAGCGGCTCGAAGTCCGGCGCGGTGCGGTCGTACGTGGGCAGCGGCCGGTCCATCCGGGCGGCCAGCCCGAAGCGCGGCGAGCACGCCTCGGCCAGCAGCGCCGACACCTGCGCGGCGGGCAGCTCCGGCAGCGCCAGCGGCATCAGCCCGAGCACGGTCCGGGCCGGCACGAGCCGGTCCGCGCGCACGTCGCGGGGGCGGAACGTGCCGGCTATCGGATCCCAGAGGCGGGTGACGATCGCCTCGGTGATCCGGGCGCCCCGGTCACGGTGCGGTCCCGGGTCGGCGCCGATCACCGCGGCGATGCGCGCGAGGGCGTACTCGGAGACGCCGAGCGCGGCGTTCACCAGTGGGCACTCCACCAGGAACGGGTGCCGCCCGAGCAGTCCCTCGTCCCGGTAGCGGCCGGCCCGGTAGCTCTCCACCAGCGCGACGTAGCGCGCGTAGTCCAGGTCGGTGGGGCGCTGCGCCGCGTCGGCGTGCGCGGTGTCGTGCCGCCGGTACGCGCGCATCACCGCCTCGTCGGCCGGGAGCCCTGCGAGCGGCGCGTCCCAGGCGGGGCTGTTGTCCAGCCCGGACTCCCACGGGTGCACGATCGACGCCAGCCCGCCGCCTCCGGCGTCGCGCCGGCCGGTCAGGTAGCGCTGCTGCGCGACCAGCCTCGGGTAGAGCCGCCGCAGCGCGGCCACCGACGCCTCGCCGGGCGCGCGGCGGTGCACCAGCCAGGCGGCCGGGGCGTGCACCGGCGGCTGGACGATCCCGGAGGTGGCCCGGGCCGGCGAGCCGTCGGCGCGGGCCGAGTCCCAGAACTGCGGCCCGGGGAAGTACGGCCCGGCGCGCGAGGCCGGGTTGAACACGATGTGCGGCACCCGCCCGTCGACCCACTGCGCGGCGAACAGCGTGCGCAGCTCCCGCCAGGCCCGGTCCGGGCGGACGTGGGCCAGGCCGATCGCGATGAACGCCGAGTCCCAGCTCCACTGGTGCGGGTAGAGCGTGCGCGAGGGGACGGTGTGGTCGTGTTCCCAGTTGGCGTCCAGGGTGGCCAGCGCGAGGCGGCGCAGCCGGGCATGGCGGTCGGCGTCGGCGCGTACCCCGGTGGTCAGCGTCATGCGGCGGCCCGCCGGGGACGGGCCTGGGCCAGCGCGGTGGCGGCCTGGCGCAGCGCGGCGACCGGCTCGCCGCGCAGCCGGCACTCCAGCGCCAGCCAGCCGGTGTAGCCGATCGCGTCGAGCGTGGCCAGCAGCGCGCCCCAGTCCAGGTGCCCGGCGCCGGGCTGGTGCCGGTTGGAGTCGCTGACCTGCACGTGCCCGAGGTACGGCGCGGCGGCGCGCAGCGCGACGTGCGGATCGTCCTCCTCGATGTTCATGTGGTACGTGTCGGCGGCCACCCGCAGCGCCGGTGACCCGACCGCGCGGCACAGCTCGACGGCCTGGTCGAGCCGGTTGACCATGTGGTCCTCGTACCGGTTGAGCGGCTCCAGGAACACGGTGACCCCCTCGGCGCGGGCGTGCCCGGCCAGCTCGCCCAGGGCGTCGACGAGCACCCGCCGGTCGTCGTCGGCCGAGCGTGGCGGGTCGAACGGGGGCAGCCGGCGGGAGAACATGCCCCACGCGGCAGGGGTCATCGCGCCGACGCCGCCCAGCTCGGCGATCACCGAGAGCTGGGACCGCAGGTTGTCCACCGCGTCGCGGGAGCGGCCCGGGTCGAAGTCGCCGATGAAGTGGTCCATCTCGACGCAGACGGTCGGCATGACCACGCCGGCGGCGCGGGCGCGGCGCAGCTCCGGCAGCCGCCGGGCCAGGGCGAGGTCGCCCCGCCCGCGCAGCTCGATGCCCTGGTAGCCGAGGGAGACGGCGAGGGCGTACTTCCGGGTCAGGTCGGTGCCGGGAAGCAGCTGCTCCTGGCACGAGAGCGGAATGTCCATCAGAACCTCAGCACCACTTGGAGGACGTCATCGTCACCGCGGTCGAGCAACGCCAGGGCGTCGGCCACCGCGCCCGCGTCGACGACGTGGCTCACCAGCGGCAGCGGGTCGACGCTGCCCTCGGCCACCAGATCCATGAAGGTGTGTGCGATCCGCGTCCCGGACCACCGGCCGGCCGTGCCGGGTGCCGGGTCCGGCCCGGAGACCTGGGCGGCCACGAGCTGGATCCGGTTGTGGTGGAACTCCTCGCCGAGCTCCAGCCCGTGGGCGTACCCCTGGTAGAAGCCGGCCGCGACGACGCGGCCGGCGTGCGCGGTGGCGCGGATCGCCTCGTGCAGCGCCGGGTACGCCCCGGACAGCTCCAGGCAGACGTCGGCGCCCCGGCCGTCGGTGGCGGCCCGCAGCGCGGCGGCGGGCGAGTCGGCGGCGGCGTCGACCACCCGGCGCGCGCCGAGCCGCACGGCGTGCGCGAGCCGGCCCGGCATCCGGTCGACGGCGACGACGCGGGCGCCGGAGAGCGCGGCCAGGCGCGTGCCGAGCAGCCCGATCACGCCCTGCCCGAACACGCCCACCCAGTCGCCCAGGTGCAGGTCACCGGCGAGCACGGCGGTCAGCGCGATGGCGCCGGGCCGGGCGAACACGGCGGCGAGCGGGTCGAGGCCCGGTGGCAGCGGATGCACGGCCGTCGCGGGGAGCACGGCGTCGGCGCGGTGCCCCCAGATGCCCCAGACGAGCTGACCGGGCCGCCGCCCGGCCACGTCGGGCGCGACCTCGACGATCTCGCCGACCTCCTCGTAACCGAAGCCCACCACCGGGTACGCGGGCGCGGCCTGGCGGGGCACGAACATGCGGGAGCCGGCGTCCCAGTCCTTGCGCAGGCGCGGGTTGCTGCCCCGGTAGAGCGTCAGCTCGGTGCCGGCGGAGATGCCCGAGTAGCGGGTGCGGACGCGGACCTGGCCCGGACCGAGCCGGTCCGTGGGGCAGGGCTCCAGGCGTACGTGCCGGGGCCCGGCCAGAGAGACAACCCAGTTGCTCATGGCGTCGCTCCGAGGAAAGTGCCGACCCCGATTCTAACCCAAAAAATGGGCATATGTGATTAGATTGATGAATCGATGGGTATTAGCGGCAGGCCGTACTCTTTCGAGAGGAGTGCCACCGATGTCATCACCCTCCACGCGGCGGCTCGCCATCAGCCTGATCCTGGCACTGGCCGGGACCGGCGTGGCCGCATGCAGCGACGACGGGCAGAAATCCGACAGCTCGCAGATCACCGTCTGGAGCCTGGAAGACGTGGCGGATCGCGTCGCCGCCACCAAGACGATCATCGCCGGCTACACCGCCAAGACCGGCGTCAAGGTCAACCTGGTCACCGTCAACGAGGACCAGTTCCCGTCCCTGATCGCCTCCAGCGCCGCCGCCGGCGACCTGCCCGACGTGGTCGGCTCGGTCTCGCTGGCCGGGGTGCGCACGCTGTCCGCGAACGAACTCCTCGACGCCGACGCCAACGGCGCGGTGATCGACCGGCTCGGCCGGGACACGTTCACGCCCCGCGCGCTGGAACTCACCAGCGACGGCGGCACGCAGCTCGCCGTACCGAGCGACGGGTGGGGCCAACTGCTCGTCTACCGCAAGGATCTGTTCGCCGCCGCCGGCCTGCCGGCGCCCGACACGTACGAGAAGATCGCCGCCGCGGCGGCGAAGCTGAACACCGGCGGCGTCGCCGGCATCACCGCGGCCACCTCCCCCGGCGACGTGTTCACCCAGCAGACGTTCGAGCATCTGGCGCTGGCGAACGACTGCCGGCTCACCGACGACTCCGGCAAAGTCACGCTCGACTCCCCCGAGTGCGTCGAGGCGTTCCGCTTCTACGGCGACCTGATGCGGAACAACTCCGTGAAGGGCGCCCAGGACGTCGACACCACCCGGGCCACCTACTTCGCCGGCAAGGCGGCCATGCTGATCTGGTCGCCGTTCATCCTCGACGAGCTGGCCGGGCTGCGCGCCGACGCCCGGCCCACCTGCCCGCAGTGCCAGTCCGACCCGGCGTGGCTCGCGAAGAACAGCGGCTTCGTCACCGCGATCAAGGGCCCGAACGGCACCGAACCGGCCCAGTACGGCGAGGTCAGCTCCTGGGCCGTGCTCGACGGCGCCGCCGACCCGGCGAAGTCGTTCGTGGAGTACATGCTCTCCGACGGCTACCCGCGCTGGTTCGGCATGTCCCCCGAGGGGCGCTTCCCGGTGCGCACCGGCACCCCCGAGGACAAGCAGAAGTTCCGGACCGCCTGGAACACCAGCCCGGCCGGCGTGGACACCAAGAAGCCGCTGTCCGAGGTCTACGGCGAGGACGTGCTCGCCACGCTGCGCCGCAGCCCCGACACGTTCCAGCGCTGGGGCCTGACCGAGAACCAGGGCAAGCTCGTCGGTGCCATCCTCGGTGAACTGCCGGTGCCCAAGGCGCTCGCCGACGTCGTCGGCGGCAGGTCCGACGCGCGCGCCGCCGCCGAACGCGCCCGCAAGGACGTCGAGGCGATAGCCAAGGGCGTCAATTGACCACCACCGCGCCGGAGGCCGGCCGCTCCCCCGCACCGGAGCGGCCCCGCCGACCCGGCCGACGCCCGCTGACACTGCGCCGCCGCGAGTCCCGCGCCGGGCTCGCGCTCGTCGCCCCGACCCTGCTCGTCGTGGTCGCGGTGATCGGCATACCCATCGTGTGGACGGTGGTGCTGGCCTTCCAGCGGGTACGCCTGGCGACACTGCGCAAGACCGGCCTGTTCGGCGAGCTGACGCTGGACAACATCGACCGGGTGCTGCACACCCCCGGGTTCGCCGACACGCTCTGGACCACTGTGCTCTACAGCGTCGGCGGCACCGCCGGTTCGATAGTCGTGGGCCTGGCGGCGGCGCTCGCCGTACGCGGGCCGTTCCGCGGCCGCACCCTGGTACGCGCGTCGATGCTGCTTCCGTACGTGGCGCCGGTGGTCGCCATGACGTTCGTCTGGCAGGTGATGCTCGACCCGCAGCTCGGCATCGTCAACGACTGGGGGCGCCGCTTCCTCGGCTGGGACCAGCCGGTGCCGTTCCTGTCCCAGGAGTCCACCGCGCTGTGGACGGTGATCGCGTTCGAGGCGTGGCGCTACTTCCCGTTCGCGTTCCTGTTCCTGCTGGCCCGGCTCCAGGCGGTGCCCGGTGAGCTGGAGGAGGCCGCCCGGGTCGACGGGGCCACACCCACCCAGCGGTTCCGGCACATCCTGCTGCCGCAGCTCTGGCCGGTGATCGCGCTGATCGGCGTGCTCCGCTTCATCATGACGTTCAACAAGTTCGACGACGTCTATCTGCTCACCGGCGGCGCCGCCGGCACCGAGGTGGTGAGCGTCCGGGTCTACCAGTTCCTCACCGCCCGCACCGACATCGGCGCGGCCGCCGCCCAGGCCGTCGTCCTGGCCGTGGTGCTGCTCGTGTTCGTGGCGATCTACCTGCGCTTCTTCGGCGCGCGACGGGAGTCGTGATGGACCGGGACCGGATCGAGACGGTCAGCCTGCGCTGGCTGCGCCGGCTGGTGATCGCCGGGTTCCTGGTGGTCACGCTGCTGCCGTTCTGGTACATGCTGGTGCTGTCGGTACGCCCGATCGAACGCCTGCTACTCGAACCCGGCTCGCTCTGGGTGCCGTTCGGCGAGCTGACCGTCGCCACGTACGCCGAGGTGCTGAAGTCCGTCTCCGACGGCGGCCAGGGCTTCCTCACGTTCATCCGCAACAGCGGCCTGGTGGCGCTCGCCGCCACCGCGCTCACCCTGGTGATCGCCATCCCCGGCGCGTACGCGGTGTCCCGCCTGCGGTTCTTCGGCCGCCGCCAGGTCAGCGCGCTGTTCCTGGCGGTCTACCTGTTCCCGTCCATCGTCATCGCGATCCCGCTGTTCGTGGTCTTCACCCGAGCCGGGCTGCGCGGGTCGCTGACCGGCCTGGTGCTTGTCTACATCTCGCAGACGCTGCCGGTGTCGGTCTACATGCTGAAGAACTACTTCGAGACGATCCCGGTCAGCCTGGAGGAGTCAGCGGCGATCGACGGAGCCGGCCGGCTCGGCATCATCCGCCGGGTCAGCCTGCCCCTCGCGGCCCCGTCGGTGATGGCCGTCGCGCTGTACGACTTCATGATCGCCTGGAACGAGTACCTGTTCGCGCTGCTGTTCCTGGTCGACCGGCCGGACCGGTGGACCGTGTCGCTGGGCCTGTCGCTGCTCGCCGACGGCGTCGAGGTGCCCAAGACCGTGCTGATGGCCGGCTCGGTCATCCTCACGCTGCCGATCGTGGTGCTGTTCTTCGCCGGGGAGCGAATGCTCACCGAGGGACTCACCAGCGGGGCCGAGAAGGGCTGAGCGTCCGTGCCAGGATGATCGGGTGCGAGCATCACGGGAGCCCCGGGGCGGCGCGCGGGCGGCCCGGCTGCTCACCGAGGCGCTCGCCCCGACCGTCCTGGTCACGGCGCTGCCGCTGATCGCCGCCGCCCGGGTCAGCCGCTCGGCGGGCCAGTTCCTGCTCTGGGGCGGCATCGCGCTCACGTTCTGCGCCGTCATCCCGATCGCCGTACTCGTGCACGGCGTCCGCCGCGGGCGCCTCACCGACCGGCACGTCGGCGACCGCACGCAGCGGGCCCGGCCGCTGTCGATCGGGCTGGCCTCGGTCGCGGCCGGGTTGCTGCTGCTGGCGGCGGTCCGCGCGCCGGCCGGACTGTTCGCCGTGATCGTGGTGGTCTTCGTGGTCGGCGCGGCCTGCGCGCTGGTGAACCACTGGTGGAAGCTGAGCATCCACGCGGCGGTCGCCGCCGCCACCGTCGCCGTGCTGGTGCCGCTGGCCGGCCCGGCAGCACACCTGGGCTGGGTGCTCGTCGCGGCCGTCGGCTGGTCCCGGGTACGGCTCGGCGACCACACCTGGCCGCAGGTGCTGGCCGGCATCGCGCTCGGCGGGCCGCTGGCCGCCGGCACGTTCCTGGCGCTCGCCTGACCCGCCGCCACAAGATCAGCTACGGTGGCCTCATGGGTAAGCCGACCCGCTGGGTGACCGACACGAAGCCCGGCCACTCGCAGTGGTACGTGGACCGGTTCCGTCAGCTCGCCGCCGAGGGCGCCGACCTGGCCGGAGAGGCGCGGCTGCTGGACGCGCTCGTACCGCCCGGCGCCCGTGTCCTGGACGCCGGCTGCGGCACCGGCCGGGTCGCCGCCGCACTCGCCGCGCGCGGGCACGACGCCGTGGGCGTGGACGCCGACCCGACGCTGGTCGAGGCGGCCCGCGCCGACCATCCCGGTCCCCGCTTCCTGGTCGCCGACCTGGCCGAGCTGGACCTGGCCGCGCAGGGTGAGGCCGAGCCGTTCGACGCCGCGGTGCTGGCCGGCAACGTGATGGTCTTCGTCGCTCCCGGGACCGAACGCGACGTGCTGGCCCGCGTCGCCGCGCACGTGCGCCCGGACGGCCTGGTCGTGGTCGGCTTCGCCACCGACCGCGGCTACCCGGTGGCCGACCTGGACGCCGACGCGGTCGCCGCCGGGCTGCGCCCCGAGCACCGCTTCGCCACCTGGGATCTGCGGCCGTGGCGCGATGACGCCGACTTCGCGGTGAGCGTGCTGCGCCGCCCCGCCGGCTGAGCCTTCTCCTGCCGACCGGGCTCAGGCGGGCGCGGCGACGGCGCGGGCGGCCTCCGGGTCGAGCGGGCTGCCCGCCGGCAGGAGGTCCACCAGGGCCGCCGGCAGCCGCGCCGGGCGCACCCCGGCATAGCCGAGCATCCCCGGCACGTCCGTCCCGGTCAGCGCGTACCGCCGTCCGAGGTCGGTGACCACGCAGACCGCGCCGCCGGTGGCACCCGGCGCGGACACCGCCTCCACCAGCGCGCCGCGTCCCGGCTCCACCACCACCTCGTCGGCGAGCCCGGCCCGCCCGCCCGGTGTCCGGGTGGCGGCGGCGAGGTCCGGCGCGGTGACGCCGACGCGGATCTCGCGGACGCCGGAGTCGTCACCGGCGCGCGCGCAGATCGCACCGCTCTCGGCGGTGGCCAGCCGGGGCGGTACGGCGGGCGGCGCGCTCGCCCCGCCGGGCACCAGACCGGGCAGTTTCGGCAGCGCGGCGAACCGGCCGAGCGTGATCGGTTCCGGCTCCCGCTGGCCGGTGCGGGCCAGCAGCAACGCGGCCTGCAACTCGGTGATCGCTGCCAGCCCGCCGCGCTGGGCCACCGCGTACTGCCGCCCGCCACCGGAGTTGCGCACCAGGTAGACGTCGCCCACTGTGGCGCCGGTGACCCGTTCGGACGGCTCGCCGAGGTCGTCCACCGGCGGTGGGGCCAGGTCGGCGCCGGCGGGGAGCGTGTTCAGCAGCGCCGCCGCCACCGGCACCGCCCGTTCCCGGGTGGCGGCGAGCGCGGCGAGCACCCGGTCGGTGTCGCGCAGCAGGTAGCGCCGGTCGTGCCAGAGCAGGTGCAGGCCGCCGTCCGGGTGCCGTGCGAGCAGGCCCTGGTCGCCGAGCACCCGGCCGCCGGTGGCCTCCCGCCCGATCAGCAGCACCGACCGGGCCTCGTCGCGCCCGGGCTCGTCCCCCTCCACTGAGCAGAGCGTCCACGCGTCGCGGACGAGCCGGTTCGACGCGGGCAGCGAGTCCGGCGCGTCGGCTATGCCGAGCGGCAGGCCGCGCGGCACTCCCTCGATGGCCCGGCGGCCGACCAGCACCGTCTTCGGCTGCTCCGCCGCGATGATCAGCAGCGCTGAGGCGTAGTTGAGCACCGGGTGCAGCTTGTCGTCGCGGTAGACGAATCGCGCGCCCGACTCCTTCTCCACGATCACCGCGCCCGTCTCGCGCCACGAGTCACCGCCGCCGGTGAACAGGCCGTAGAGGGCGACGCCGCCGAGCGCGATCGCCGCGACCAGGACGCTGGCCAGACCGGCTCCGGCCAGCCGGCGGAACGGGGACTGCGGCGGGTCCGTCTCCCGCATGACGAGCGCGGCGACCGCCCGCTGGACGGTGAACTGGTACGAGTGCAGCTGGTCCTGCCGCGACGCCATCGTGTCCCTTCCCGCCGGGATGGTCGGCGCACAGGATAAGCGCTCCGTCGATGCCCCGGCGACCCTGCGTGTCCCTCACCGCCCCTTCGTCGTCCCCCCGCTCCGCCAGTACGCCGAAGTGGTTGCATCCCACCCACCCGGACCCCACCACATCCCCGACCTGGAGTCGATCAAGTCGCACCGGCCGCAGCACCACCTGGAATGGATACCCCGGGGGGTGTGTTACACATGGCGGAACCCGAACCGACGGAGGTACTGATGGCCAGCGTGGCGTTGACCACCACCGACTTCGCAGAGACGGTCAACCGGGACGGCATCGTCCTTGTCGACTTCTGGGCCGCCTGGTGCGGCCCCTGCCGGGCGTTCGCGCCGGTCTACGAGAAGTCCAGCGAGCAGCACCCGGACATCGCCTTCGGCAAGGTCGACACCGAGGCCGAGCCGGCCCTCGCGGCCGCCGCCCAGATCCGGTCGATCCCGACACTGATGGCGTTCCGGGACGGCGTGCTGGTGTTCGCCCAGCCGGGCGCCCTGCCGACGGCCGGGCTGGAGGAGCTGATCCGGGCCGTGCGCGACCTCGACATGGACGAGGTCCGGGCCAAGACCGCCTGACGGGTGGCGGCACGAGTACCCCCTGGGGTATCTTCGAGCGCAGGAGGTACGACGTGAATCTTCGACCGGAGATGACGGGCGAGGCGCTGACCCGGCTCAAGCGGGCCCGGGGGCAGCTCAACGCCGTCATCGAGATGATGGAGAACGGCGAGGACTGCCGCGCCGCGCTGACCCAGCTCGCCGCGGTCTCCAAGGCCATCGACCGGGCCGGCTTCAAGATCATCGCCTCCGGCATGCGCTACTGCGACGCCGTCCGCCAGGCGGGCGAGGAGCCGGAGATGACCGAGGAGGAGTTGGAGAAGCTCTTCCTGTCCCTGGCCTGACGGCTCCCCGGCCCGACGGCCCCCTGGCCTGACGGCGCCCGCCCGACCGGCTGAGCCCCGCCCGCGCCGTGTGACCGCGACGCGGGCGGGTAAACACCTGCCTGGAGAACCCAGGCCGCAGTCTGTCCCACACATACCCCCCGGGGTATATAGGCAATGAGAGGAAACGGCATGACTCTCGACGTGTCCGTCATCGCGACCTCCTCGCTCGGCGACCGCAGCTACCTCGCCTCCGACGGCCGGGTGGCGATCGTGGTCGACCCGCAGCGCGACATCGACCGCGTCCTGTACCTGGCCGGCGCCAAGGGCGTACGGATCACCCACGTGGTCGAGACGCACATCCACAACGACTACGTCTCCGGCGGCCTGGAGCTGGCCCGGATCACCGGCGCGCAGTACCTGGTGGCCGCCGCCGACACTGTCGAGTTCGACCGGACCCCGGCCGCCGACGGCGACACCGTGCCGGTGTCGGACACCATGCGGCTGCGGGTGATCGGCACCCCGGGCCACACGTTCCACCACCTGTCGTACGCGCTCGACGAGGCCACCGGCGGCGGCTGGACGGCGGCCGGTGTGTTCACCGGCGGCTCGCTGCTGTTCGGCACCACCGGCCGCACCGACCTGCTCGGCCAGCAGTACGCGCACGAGCTGGCACACCACCAGTACGCCTCGGCGCGCAAGCTGGCCGACCTGCTGCCCGACGGCGCGCAGGTCTGGCCCACGCACGGCTTCGGCAGCTTCTGCTCGGCCAGCCAGGCCGACGCCCCCGAGTCGACGATCGGCCGGGAGAAGGAGGCCAACCCGGTGCTGCGGCTGGCCGCCGACCAGTTCGTCACCGAGACGCTGGCCGGGCTGGACGCCTACCCGGCGTACTACGCCCACATGGGCGTCGCCAACGCCGCCGGTCCCGCCCCGGTCGACCTCACCCCGGTGGCCCGCGCCGACGCCGGCGAGCTGCGCCGTCGTATCGCCGCCGGCGAGTGGGTGGTCGACCTGCGCCACCGCAAGGCGTACGCGGCGTCGCACCTGGCCGGCACCGTCAGCCTCGGCCTGGACGGGCCGATGTCGACGTGGCTCGGCTGGCTGATCGACTGGGGCGTGCCGATCACGTTCCTGGCGCAGACCCCGGAGCAGGTCGCCGACGCCCAGCGGGAACTGGTCCGCATCGGCATCGACCGCCCGGCCGCCCAGGCCACCGGCGAGCCCGAGCAGTGGACCGCCGACCCGTCGCAGCTGCGGGAGATGGCGGTGGCCGATTTCGACGCGCTCGCCGCCGCGCAGGCCGGGAAGACCCCGGCCGGGCTGCCCGCGCCGCAGGTCGTCCTCGACGTGCGGATGACGAACGAGTGGAAGGCCGGGCACATCGACGGTGCGGTGCACGTGCCGCTGCCGGACGTGCCGAAGCGGCTCGCCGACATCCCCGCCGGGACGGTCTGGGTGCACTGCGGCTCCGGCTACCGGGCCACCGCCGCCGCGTCCCTGCTCGCCAACGCCGGCCGTGACGTGGTGCTGATCGACGACTCGTACGGCCGGGCCGAGACGGCCGGCGTACGCATGGCGCCCGCCGCCTGACCTCTCCCCGAGCGCCCGGCCGGCGTGTCCCTACGCCGGCCGGCGCCCGACCCTGCCCGAAAACACCCGCTGAAGGAGACCGAAGCATGACCACGACCACCCCCACCACCATCGACGCGGCGACGCTGCGCGAACTGATCGCCGCCGGCCGTACGCCGCGGATGCTCGACGTGCGCACGCCCGGTGAGTTCGAGGCCGCGCACATCCCCGGCGCGTACAACGTGCCGCTGGACCTGCTCCGGGAGCACCGCGCGGAGCTGCGCAGCCACCTGGACGAGGACGTGGTGCTGATCTGCCGCTCCGGCGTCCGGGCCGGCCAGGCCGGTCAGGCGCTCGGCACCGTCGGCCTGCCCAACGTCAAGGTGCTCGACGGCGGCATGCTGGCCTGGCAGGCCACGAACGCCCCGGTCAACCAGGGCCGGCCGCGCTGGGACCTGGAGCGCCAGGTACGCCTCGTCGCCGGCTCGATCGTGCTCGCCGCCGTCCTCGGTTCGGTGTTCGTGCCCGGCCTGAAGTGGGTCGCCGCGTTCATCGGCGCGGGCCTCACGATCGCCGCGCTCACCAACACCTGCGCCATGGGCATGCTGCTGAGCAAGCTGCCGTACAACCGCGGCGCGAGCTGCGACCTGGACACGATCGTGGGGCAGTTGCGTGACGGGAGCCGCAAGTGACGACTCTCGTCCTGACGCTGGCCGGCGCGGTGCTGATCGGCGTGACGCTGGGCCTGCTCGGCGGCGGCGGGTCGATCCTCGCCGTGCCGCTGCTGGTCTACGTCGCCGACCTGCCCGCCAAGGAGGCGATCGCCACCTCGCTGCTGGTCGTCGGCGTGACCAGCGCCGTCGGCGTACTGCCGCACGCCCGGGCGAACCGGGTCCGCTGGCGTACCGGGCTCATCTTCGGTGTGGCCGGCATGACCGGCGCGTACGCGGGCGGCCGGCTGGCCGAGTTCGTCCCGGCCGGCGTCCTGCTGACCGGGTTCGCGCTGATGATGCTCGCCACCGCGGTCGCGATGCTGCGAGGCCGCCGGTCCGCCGAGGGCCGCCCGGTGCCGCACGAGCTGCCGATGCTGCGGGTGGTCGGGGACGGTGTGGTCGTCGGCCTGGTCACCGGCCTGGTCGGCGCCGGCGGCGGCTTCCTGGTCGTACCCGCTCTGGCCCTGCTGGGCGGGTTGCCGATGCCGGTAGCGGTCGGCACCTCGCTGGTCGTCATCGCGATGAAGTCGTTCGCCGGCCTGGCCGGCTACCTGTCCAGCGTGCAGATCCACTGGGGTCTGGCCGCCGGGGTCACCGCCGCCGCCGTCGTCGGCAGCCTGCTCGGTGGCCGGCTCGCCGGGCGGATCCCGGCCGACCTGCTGCGCCGGGGGTTCGGCTGGTTCGTCGTGGTGATGGGCGTGTTCGTACTCGCGCAGCAGTTGCCGCCGGTATGGGGACTCGCCGTGGGAGCGCTTGCCGTGGCCGGTACGGTCACCATGGCGGTGTGGGGCCGCCGGAGGAGGGAACACAGTGGACAGCAGCGCCTGGGACAGCCGGTACGCCGACACGCCCGGACTGGTGTGGAGCGCTGAGCCCAACCGTTTCGTGGTCGAGTCGGTCACCGGGCTGACTCCCGGGTCAGCGCTGGACATCGCCGCCGGCGAGGGCCGCAACGCGGTCTGGCTGGCCGGTCAGGGCTGGCGGGTCAACGCGGTGGACTTCTCCGCGGTGGCCGTCGACCGGGGGCGGGAGCTGGCCGCCGCGCGGGGCGTCACAGTCGACTGGCGGGTCGCGGACGTTACCGCCTACAGGCCGGTGCCGAACAGTTACGACCTGGTGCTGATCAGCTACCTGCACCTGCCCGCGCCGGAGTTCGCCGGGGTGCTCGCCGCGGCGAAGTCCGCGCTGCGCCCCGGCGGCACGCTCGTGGTGGTGGGCCACGACCTGGCCAACCTCGCCGGCGGCATCGGCGGCCCGCAGGATCCGAACGTGCTGCTCACGCCGGAGTCGGTGGTCGACGGGCTGGCCGGGCTGCGCGTGCAGCGGGCCGAGACGACCCGCCGGCCGGTCCCGGCCACCGACGGCGGGACCGTCGACGCGCTGGACACCGTGGTGGTCGCCACCCGCCCCGCCGGCTGACCGCCGTCCGCCGCCGTTTCGCCGGGCCGGGCCGGGACCGGCCGGTAGCATCCGGGGACGGATCAGCGGAGAGGACACCGGGTGGGCGCGCGTTTCGAGGAACTGGCCTGGCGGGAGACGCCGATCGGCGAGATCAGCCTGCGGCGGCGCCGTGACCCGGCACTGGACTCCGAGGTGTACGAGGTGAAGCTCGACGACGAGTACCTCATGTCCAGCGCCTTCCCGGTCGCGGAGATCGAACTGGCCCGGCTCGGGCTGGCCCCGCTCACCGGTGACGCGCTGGACGTGGTGGTCGGCGGGCTCGGCCTCGGCTACACCGCGCGTACCGCGCTGGAGGATCCCCGGGTGCGCTCACTGGTGGTGGTCGAGGCGATCGAGGACGTGATCGACTGGCACCGGCGGGATCTGCTGCCGTTCGCCGCCGGGCTGGCCACCGATCCGCGTACCCGGTTCGTCCGGGCGGACTTCTTCGCCGCTGTGGCCGGCGACGGTCTCGACCCGGACGAGCCCGGCCGCCGCTTCCACGCGGTGCTGCTGGACGTGGACCACTCCCCCCGCCAGGTGCTGCACCCCAGCCACGCCTCGTTCTACACGGTCGACGGGCTGCGGCGCCTGGCCGCGCTGCTGCACCCGGAGGGTGTCTTCGCGCTGTGGTCGAACGACCCGCCGGACCCGGCGTTCCAGCGCACGCTGACCGAGGTGTTCCCGACCTCGGTGGCGCACGTCGTCCGGTTCCCGAACCCGTTGCAGGGCCGGGAAGCGGCGAACACCGTGTACGTGGCCCGGCACTGATCCCCCCGGCGGCGCATGGCCGCACGAGCAGCGGGAAAGCGCACGGCCCACCGTACGACGGGAGGCTGGGACATGCGTGCGTTGCTCTGGGTGGTCGGCGTGGTCGCCGGTGTGCTCATCCTGCTCGGGCTGCTGCTGGAGGCGGTCCGCTGGCTCGTCGTCATCGGCGTGATCGCGCTCGCCGCGGTCATCATCTTCGGGATCGTGAAGGGCCGGCGGGTGGTGCACCAGCATTCGACCCGCCGCCGCTGACCTGCGGGGGGTGTGACCCACCCGGCAACCTACGTGAGCGTAGGTTACCGCCCGGTTAAGTTAGGCTGGGGGCGTCATCCGCGCGACGAGGAGTAACGGCGATGGACGCGACCGCCCAGCGACCCTGGACCCGTAGCTACGCACCCGGGGTGCCCGCCGAGATCGCCGAGCCGGACGGCTCGCTCGTCGGCCTGCTCACCGAGGCGGCCGGACGGTTCGGCCCCCGGGTCGCGCTCGACTTCTACGGCGCCACCACCACGTTCGCCGAGCTGGCCGACCAGGTGGCCCGCGCCGCCGAGGCGCTGCGCCGGCTCGGCGTCGGCCCGGGCGACCGGGTGGCTCTGGTGCTGCCGAACTGCCCGCAGCACGTGGTCGCGTTCTACGCCGTGCTGCGGCTCGGCGCGGTCGTCGTCGAGCACAACCCGCTCTACACCGCCGACGAGCTGGACCGGCAGCTCACCGACCACGGCGCGACGGTCGCGATCGCGTGGGACAAGGTCGCGCCGCTGGTGGCGGGACGCGGCGCCGTGCGTACCGTGGTGTCGGTCGACCTGACCGCGGCGCTGCCGCGGCTCAAGCGGTGGGCGCTGCGGGTGCCGCTGCCGAAGGTCCGCGCCGCCCGGGCCGCCATGACCGCCCCCGCGCCCGGCGCCCTGCCCTGGTCGGAGCTGGTCGCCGCCGCCGGGCCGCTGCCCGCCGGGCATCCCGCGCCCGAGGCCGGCGACGTGGCGCTGCTCCAGTACACCGGCGGCACCACCGGCGAGCCGAAGGGCGCGGTGCTGACCCACCGCAACCTGCGCGCCAACGCCGCGCAGGGCCGCGCCTGGGTGCCGGGCCTGCGCGACGGCGCGGAGACGGTGTACGCGGTGCTGCCGCTGTTCCACGCCTACGGGCTGACGCTCTGCCTGACCTTCGCCGTGAGCATCGGGGCGACGCTGGTGCTGTTCCCCCGCTTCGACGCCGACCAGGTGCTCGACGCGGTCCGCCGCCGCCCACCGACCTTCCTGCCCGCGGTACCGCCGGTCTACGCGAAGCTGGCCACCGCCGCGCGCGAACGCGGCGTCGACCTCACCTCCATCCGGTACGCGCTGTCCGGCGCGATGTCGCTGCCACCGGCCACCGTGGAGCTGTGGGAGCAGGTGACCGGCGGCCTGCTGGTCGAGGGGTACGGGATGACCGAGACGTCCCCGATCACCATCGGCAACCCGGTCGCGCCGACCCGTCGGCCGGGCACCGTGGGCGTGCCGTTCCCCTCCACCGACGTCCGCATCGTCGACCCCGAGGATCCGAGCCGCGACCGCGCCCCGGGTGAGGCCGGTGAACTGCTGGTCCGCGGGCCGCAGGTGTTCACCGGCTACTGGCACCGGCCCGAGGAGACCGCCAAGGTGCTGCTGCCCGGCGGCTGGATGCGTACCGGCGACATCGTCACCATGGACGCCGACGGCTTCGTGACGGTGGTCGACCGGATCAAGGAACTGATCATCACGGGCGGCTTCAACGTCTACCCGTCCGAGGTGGAGGAGGCGCTGCGCCGCGTCCCCGGCGTACGCGAGGCCGCCGCCGTGGGCATGCCCACCGACGACGGTGAGGAGGTCGTCGCCGCGGTGGTGGTCGACCCGGCGGTGGCCGGCGACCCGGAGGCGATCCGGACGTCGTGCCGCACCCGGCTGGCCGGGTACAAGGTGCCGCGCCGGGTCGTGGTCGTCGACGAGCTGCCGTACTCCCAGATCGGCAAGATCCTGCGCCGCGAGGTCCGCGAACGGCTGCTCGCGGCTCGCTGACGCGGGCTGCTCGTTTGCCGGCGGGACGGCGGGGGTAGACGGGCGTCCATGGTGGATTCACGGGGCAAGGCAGTCGGTCGTTACGTCATGCGTCTGGTCGGGGGCGTGGCCGTCATCCTCGGCCTGCTCGGCACCTTCGGCACACTCGCCGAGGGCAACCTGGTCGGGATCGTGCTCAGCCTCGTGTTCATCGGCGGCGGGGTGTTCCTGCTCAAGCGCTCCGGCCCCGACCGCCGGACGGACTCCGTACCGCGCGCCGCCCGCTGACGGCGCCCGGCCACGCCGGTCCGCGCTCCGCGCCGGACGTGTCGGTGCCCCCGCCTAGGCTGTGACGATGACCGACAGGCGTCAGGTGCTGGCCTTCCGCGTCCGCGCCCAGCAGCTCGACCGGGCGCGGGGCTCGCTCGCCGACACCGCCGTGCTCGACATCGGCGCACAGGACACCGGTCCCGACGGCGGCCGGTGGGCGCTCGCCACGCGCGGCGTCGACGTGGCCCCGCTGACCGGCGACGACCTGGTCCAGCTCTGGACCGTACGCGGCGCCCCGCACCTCTACCGCCGTACCGACGTGGGCGCGGTGGCCGCCGCGGTCGAGCCGTTCTCCGACGCCGACGCGGGCAAGCGCATCTACGACGCGGCGAAGCCGTTGAAGGCGGCCGGCATCGGCATCGTCGCCGCGCTCGACGAGGTGGCCGCGCGGATGCGGCAGATCGTCCGCGAGCCCACGGTCAAGGGCGCGGTCTCCGGCCGCCTGGCCGAGGTGATGCCCGAGCCCTACCTGCGGCACTGCCGGCCGTGCGACGCGATCCACCTCTACGAGATGCCGTTCCGGCTGGCCGCCGTGCGCGCCGGGCTGGAGCTGCGGCTCGACACGTCACCGCCGATCCTGGAACGCATCCGCGGCTTCCGTGCGGCCGCCGCGCCCGGCGACCGGTTCGAGCTCATCCGCGCGTACCTGCGGCTGCTCGGCCCGGCCACGCCCAAGCACGTCGCCGACTACCTCGACGCCCCGGTCAAGGAGGTCAAGGCCCGCTGGCCGCACGACGCGATCGAGGTGACCGTCGACGGCGAGACGCGGTGGCTGCTCGCCGCCGACGAGGCGGCGCTGGGGTCGGCGGACGCCACGACGACCCGCCTGCTCGGCCCGTTCGACCTGTTCCTCCAGGCGAAGGACCGGGCGACGCTGGTGCCGGACGCGGCCCGCGCCAAGGAGCTGTGGCCGGTGCTGGGCCGCCCCGGCGCCGTGCTGGCCGACGGTGATCTGGCCGGCACCTGGCGGCCCCGCAAGTCCGGCCGGTCGTTCACCGTCGCGGTCCAGCCGTGGCGCAAGCTCACCGGCAGCACCCGCGACGCGGTGGTCGCCGAGGCCGAGCGCCTCGCCGCGTACCGGGGCGTGCCGCTCGCCGGCGTCGACTTCGCGGCGTGATGGCATCATGATCGCGTGATCGTCTGGCTCAACGGCGCGTTCGGTGTCGGCAAGACGACCACCGCGCGGCTGCTCACGAACGCGCTGCCGGATGCGCGGCTGTTCGACCCGGAGTTCCTCGGCTCGATGCTCACCGCGTTCGTCACCCCGCCGACCGGCGACTTCCAGGATCTGCCTCTGTGGCGTCACCTCGTCGTGCAGACGGTCACCGGGCTGGACCGGCACCACGCGGGCGTCTGGATCGTGCCGATGAGCCTGCTCGACCCGGCGTACCGGGCGGAGATCCTCGGCGGCGTCCGCGCCGCGGGCGTCGACGTCCGCGAGGTGGTGCTCACGCTCCCCGAGGACCGGTTGCGGGCCCGGATCGACGCCGACCAGGTCGAGTCCGGCGCGCGCGGCTGGCGGCACGACCACGTCGACCGGGCCCTCGCCGCGTTCGCGTCGGTGACAGACGCCCGTCTGATCGACGCGTCCGCTCCGCCCGAGCAGGTGGCCGACGCCGTCACCGCGCACGTGCGCGCCGAAACTCGCTGTCGGGCCTCCGGGCACGATGGTAGACAGCCGGGGTGACCGAACCCCTGACGTTTCCCGATCGGCTGCGGCTGATCGACGACCGGTCGGCTGCGTTCCGGGACGCGGTCGCCGCCGCGCCGGACCTCGACGCGCCGGTGCCGACCTGTCCCGGGTGGACGCTGTTCGACCTGGCCCGGCACATCGGTCAGGGACGCCGCTCCTGGGCGGCCACCGTCGCGGCCGGACCGGAGGCCTCCGGGCGGGCCGCGCCCGGCGGGCCGGACGTGCCCCGGGAGCGTACGGCGCTGCGCGACTGGCTGGCCGAGTCCACCGAACGGCTGCTGGCCGCGCTGAGCGACGCCGGACCCGATCGGGGCTGCTGGACGTGGTGGGACACGTCGCAGTCGCCGCAGAATTGCGGCGCCGTCGCCCGGCACCAGCTCCAGGAGATCACGGTGCACACCTACGACGCCCAGCTCACAGTGGGCGCGCCGCGGCCGCTGCCGGTCGAGGTGGCCCTCGACGGCGTGGAGGACTTCCTGTCCACCTGCTGCGCGACCACTGTGCCGTGGCCGTACGAGCCAGCCGTCCTCGACTACCACCTCACCGAGGGGCGAGTGGTGGTGCGTGCGGCTCTCCCCCGACGGCGTACGGGTCACCCGCCTTCCCCTCGGAGCCGATGCGGGCCCGGCCGACACCGCCGCCCGGTCCACCGCAGGTGACCTGGTCCTGGCCTTCTACGGCCGGATACCGCTGGACGCGCTCACCATCGAGGGCGACCGGCGCGTACTCGACCGGATCGCGGCATGGGATCCGGGCGCGTAGCCCGGCGGCCTGAGCGTGCAAGGATGACCGGTATGCCGGATCGTGCGTTGAGCTTCGGGGCGGCAGCGCGGGCGTACGAACGGTTCCGGCCCGGCTATCCGGAGGAGCTGGCCGACCTGGTGCTGGCGTACGCGGACCGGCCGGTCCGGACCGCACTGGAGATCGGCGCCGGGACCGGCAAGGCGACCCTGCTGTTCGCGCGGCGCGGCATCGCGGTCACCGCCACCGACCCGGATCCCGCGATGCTCGCCGAACTGCGCCGGCACGTCCCGGCCGAGGTGCGGGTCCGGCAGGCCGCGTTCGAGCAGTTGCGCGCGGGCGAGCGCCACGACCTGGTGTACGCGGCGGCGGCGCTGCACTGGACCGACCCGGACCGGCGATGGGAGCGGATCGCCGGGCTGCTCGCGTCCGGTGGCGTGTTCGCGTCGTTCGGCGGGCCGCTGCGGATCGCCGACCCGGCGCTGCGCGACGCGGTGGCCGCGGCCCGGTCCGAGTTCCTCGCCGACGACGAGATCCCGTCGCCGGACGGGACGCCACCGGAGGCCGGAATGCAGTGGCCCGGCACCGAGCTGCGCGCGTCCGAGTGGTTCACCGACGTGCGCCAGTCGGAGATCGCGCGGCGGATCACCATCAGCGCCGACGACTACGTCGGTCTCCTGTCGACCGTCTCGGCCTATCTCGAACTGCCGCCACCCGTACGTGAGCAGGTGTTCCACCGCGTCCGGGATGTGCTGCCCGGCACGATCGAGGTCACCGCGGACGTCACGGTCCACCTGGCGCGGCGGACGTCGCAGCCCTGACCAACCGGCACCGGGTGATCCTTGACGGCAACCTGGCGCGAGTCGGCCCGCCTCGGCGCCCCTTCGCTGCCGTCGGCACGCGGAGGCGTCCTGGCACCGCGCCGGACGACAACCCGAAGATCTACGCGGACGAGGGAACTTCCTGACACACCTGACCGACTACTCGATCGGGACACGGCAACCGGGCAGCCCACGGCTCGACGGGCACGAGCCACCCCGAACCAAAAGCCCATATTCTCGATCGGAGTAGTCGATGTCCGTCACCGAACTGTCCGGCGATCCCGCGCCGGACACCTCCACCGCCGCGCCGGCCGCTCGGCCGGGCCGCCAGCCGACGCCGTTCGCCGCGCTGCTGACCCGGCTGCACTTCTACGCCGGCATCCTGGTTGCCCCGTTCCTGCTGGTCGCCGCCCTGACCGGCCTGGCTTACACCATCACCCCGCAGCTGGACCAGGCCCTCTACGGCGACCGGCTGACCGTGGCCGCCGTCGGTGACCAGCCGAAGACCCTCGCCCAACAGGTCACCGCCGCACGGGCGGCGCACCCCGACGGCACCATCGCCGCCGTGGCGCCCGGCACCGGCGACCGGACCACCCAGGTGGTGTTCTCGCTCGAGGAACTCGGCGACAAGCAGCACACCGTCTACGTCGACCCGTACACCGGCGAGGTGACCGGGCAGCTCACCACCTGGTTCGGCTCCACCCCGGCCACCACCTGGCTCGACGACCTGCACCGCAACCTGCACCTCGGCGAGGTCGGCCGGCACTACTCCGAGATCGCCGCCAGCTGGTTGTGGGTCCTCGTTCTCGGCGGCGTGGTCCTGTGGTGGCGCCGCCGCAGCGCCACCCGCGCCCGGACGACACACCTGCTCGTACCGGACCTGACCGCCCGCAAGGGAGTTCGCCGTACCCGGGGCTGGCACGCCAGCACCGGTGTCTGGCTCGCGGTCGGCCTGCTGTTCCTCTCCGCCACCGGCTTGACCTGGTCCCGGTACGCCGGCGCGAACTTCAGCACCGGCCTGGACACCCTGCGCGCCGGCACTCCGGAACTCTCCACCACCGTCGACGGCGTGGCCCCGCCCGCGGGCGGTGGTGAGCATCAGCACGGTGGCGCGGCGACCGGCACGGCGGACAATCCGGCGTCCTACGACAACGTGCTGGCCTCCGCGCGCAGCGCCGGACTCTCGGGACCGGTGGAGATCAGCCCCGCCGCGGAGTCCGGCCTGGCCTGGACCGTCGCCCAGGTCGACAACGCCTGGCCGGTCGCGAAGGACCGAATCGCCGTCGAGCCCACCACCGGCGCGGTCACCGCCCGCAGCGACTTCGCCGACTGGCCGCTGCTCGCGCAGCTCAGCAGCCTCGGCATCCAAGCCCACATGGGAATCCTGTTCGGGCCGATCAACCAGATCCTGCTCGCCGCGCTCGCTCTCGGTCTGCTCTGCGTCATCGTCTGGGGCTACCGCATGTGGTGGCAGCGCCGCCCCACCCGCGCCGGCCGTCGCGCCCCGCTCGGCTCACCGCCCGCCCGAGGTGGCCTCCGAGGGCTCCCGTGGTGGGCGCTGCTGCTCTGCGTACCGGTCACCCTGGCACTCGGCTGGGCACTGCCCTGGTTCGGCGTCACCCTGCTCGGCTTCCTCGTCGTCGATCTCGTCCTCGGCCTGCTCGCCCGTCGGCGCCGCCGGCCCCTACCCGTCTCACCCGCGCCGACCGGCAGCTGACCCCGGCGGCTATCCGGCCGTCACCGCCTCGGAGAGACCGGACAGCCGCCGTGAACCCTCAGTCGCGGATCCGCACGGCGCCTCGCCCCTCCCGATCAGCGTGTCGTCGGGAGGGGCCGGACGGATCACGGCGAGGCGGGATCAGGACACCAGATAGGCGGTCAGCCGGTCGGCGAGCGGGCCCGGACGGCTGAGCGCCACCGCGTGGCCGCCGTCGATCTCGTCGGGAGCCACGCCGAGCCGGTCGGCGGCCACCCGGCGTTGGAAGTCGGCGGGGAAGAACCGGTCGTCGCGGCCGATCAGCACCGCCGTCGGCACGGCCGGCCAGGCGGGCAGTGGCCACGGCTCGTCCCACTCCGCGCTGACCTGCTCCCGGGCGTGCGCGGGCGCCTCGGCGACGATCTCGGCCGGCACTCCGTTGTAGAACTGCTGCTCCTCGCTGAGCCCTTCCGGCTCGCGGTAGCCGGTGTTGCCCCACCAGTCCCCCGGCTTCTCGCCGGGCCGCGGGATCATCGGCGTGAGCAGGACCAGCAGGCGCACCGGCAGCCGGTCGGCGACCAGCGCTGCGGTGAACGCGCCGTACGAGTGCCCGACCACCACGAGGTCGTCGCGGTCGCCGGCGGCGTCGATCACCGCCTGGCCGAACTCGGCGAACCCCGCCGACCGGTCACCGATGGGCAGCTCCGGCACCACCGCGTCGTGGCCCCGGGCGGCCAGCTCGGGAACCAGCCGATGCCAGTCCCACGCGCTGCCCCCGCCACCGTGGATGAGCACGAACGTCGTCATGCCCGGACCCTCCCACACCGGTACGACATGCCGTGGCCGTCAGTGCGGATACGCCCGGGGCACCCGGGCGGCCCGCAGCTCGTCGCGGAACGCCTCGATGCGGGTGATGACCTGACGCCGCCCGATCGTGTTCTCGATCCGGTCGAGGTAGAGGCAGCGGGCGGCGAGCCGGGGCAGGTCGACGGAGAAGTAGATCGCCATGAGGGGGTTGACGAACAGGTCGCCGTGGCCGGTGCGCCGGCTGAACCGTACGTCTCCGAACGCGCCGCCGGTGGCGGCGGCGATCTGCCCCTGGACGATGCTCGGCCGGTGCGGGGTGGCGGCCTGGGCCTGCGCGACCGCCTCGCGGTAGAGCACGGCCTCACGACTGGAGCCGGGAATGGACAGCGCGCCGAGGTAGCCGCCCTCCCGGTCCAGCGCGGCCAGGTTCTCCAGCACCTCGACGTGGTTGACCCCGTCGTGCGCGTCGATGCCGAAACCGAGGCTGCTCACCAGCCGGACCGGCACGTCCAGTCCGGCCACGGCGGCCAGGCTGGTGATGTCCTCCACCGGGGTGCCCAGGCCGCTCTCGTCGCCGCGCAACAGGATGTCGGTGCCGCCGTCGACGAGCACGATCGCGTCGAGGTCGAGCCGGTCGACCAGGTGCCGGTACGCCTCCCGCAGCGGCTGCACGCCCAGCGGCGGGAAGGCGTACACGGTCGACGGCAGGTCCCGGCCCGCCAGCCAGCGGGCCAGGTGCGCCTCCGGGAAGTACCAGTCCGGGCTGAGAGTGTCCGGCCGGATCGCCGCGACGTGCTCGTCCACCCACACCTGCCGGTCGAGCAGTTCCAGCTCGGAGAAGGAGAGGCTGGCCAGGTGCACCCGCTTGCCGGCCTGCCACAGCGCCAGCGCCAGCGGCAGGCCGGCGAACACGTCGAAGCCGCCACCGGCGCCGGCGATCAGGACGTCGCGTGCCGGGGCCAGGGCGGCGAACAACGGCGGAACGGCCAAGGTGTACGCGGCGGTGTCGGTCACCGGATGATGATCTTCCGCTCGCGTGGCGGCCCGCTGCCCCGAGGCCGCCCGGTCGAGGCGCGGCCCGGGGCCGGGACCCGCTCGCTCAGACCGGGCGGCCGAACGTGACCGCCTCCCGGACGAGCCGTGGCGCCTTCTCCGCCAGTTGCGCGTCCGGCCGAGCGCCGAGCGCGTCGTTCACCGTGGAGAAGGCCAGCCGGAACGCGATCAGCGTGGTCGCCTCGAAGATCTCCCGGTCGCTCAGGCCGGCCTCGCGCAGGCGTCGCGTGTCGGCCTCGATGGTGGCGTTCGGGTCCGTCACGACCCGGCGGGACCAGTCCGCGAGCGCCGTCTCCCGCTCCGACAGGTCCGCCTCGTCGCCGCGCAGCACCGCGGCGGCTGTCTCCTCGTCGCTCATCCCGGCCAGCCGCGCGCCCCAGGCCAACGAGCAGTACGAGTCGCCCCGCGCGGCGGCCGTGGCGGCGACCAGCACCGCCACCTCACGTGAGGACAGCGTGGACTCGGACAGCAGCTCGGTGCGCGTGTTCTGGAACGACATCAGCACGTCGGGTCGCCAGCACCAGACGCGGGTGAGGTTGTTGACGTAGCCGTCGGAGGCTAGATCGTCCTCGTACGCGGCTTTCGCCGCCGGGCTCTGCGGCGGTTCGGGGAGGAAGGCGGCATTCATGCGGGCAGTCTGCGCCACCCGGGCGCCCCCCACAGGCTGATCAACGACAGTACGATCCGCGAATGATCCGGGCGGTCTTCTTCGACGTGGGCGGGACGATCCTCGACGAGACCCGCGAGTTCGCGACCTGGGCGGACTGGCTCGGCGTACCCCGGCACACGTTCTCCGCGGTCTTCGGCGCGGTGATCGCCCGAGGGCTGGACTACCAGGAGGTGTTCCGGGCGTTCCGGCCGGACTTCGACCTCACCGCCGAACTCGCGCGCCGGGTCGCGGCCGGTGACCCGGAATCGTTCGGCGCCGACGACCTCTACCCGGACGCGCGGGCCTGCCTGGCCGCCCTGAAGGACCAGGGTCTGCGCGTCGGCCTGGCCGGCAACCAGCCGGAGCACGCCGAGGCGACGCTGCGGGCGCTGGACCTGCCGGTGGACGTGATCGGCACGTCGGCGGCCTGGGGCGTGGCGAAGCCGGCGCCGGAGTTCTTCGACCGAGTGGTCCGCGAGGGCGGCGGCGACCCGTCGGCGATCCTGTACGTCGGTGACCGGCCGGACAACGACGCCGCCCCGGCGATGGCCGCCGGCATGACGGCGTGCCTGATCCGGCGCGGACCGTGGGGCCACATCCTCGACATGCCGGACGTCGCCGACCGGTGCCTGTTCCGCATCGGTTCGCTGGACGAGCTGCCGGCGCTGGTCGCCCGGCACAACGCGGCGGGCGGCTAGTCCGGCACGTCCCCGAAGACCGAGAGCCGGGTGCGGTGGTGGCGCGGCGCCTCGATCTCGTCGACCACCGCGACCGCCAGATCGGCGTACGACAGGTGCGCGAGCGCGGGGGCCTGCTCGCCGCCGAGGCGGTAGCGGCCGGTGCGGGGGCCGTCCACGTCCAGCGCGGCGGGCGGGGTGAGCACCAGCCAGTCGACAGTGGTGTCCGCCGCGCGGAGCCGGTCCAGGCCGGCGGCGTGGCTGAGCGCGAACGGCCGCAACTCTGCGGGCAGCACGGCCGGGTCGTCGTGGAGGGGCCGGCCGCGCGCGTCGGTGAGCGTGGCGAACAGGCCGATCGCCAGGAGCCGGGGCACGCCGGCGCGGGCCAGGCCGTGCAGCAGCGCGTCGGCGGCCCGGACGAAGAACTCCGGATCGAGGCCGGCGGCGAGCGCCTCCGGCCCGGACGCCGGGCTGACCGCGTGGACGGCGGCGTCGTGCCCGTACCCGATGGAGGTGACGGCCTCCGGGTCGGTGACGTCGCCGCGTACCGCGGAGGTAAGGCCGGGATGGCGGGCGCGGTCGCGGACGACGCCTGTGACGCGGTGGCCGCGGCGGTGGGCCTCGGCGGTGATCGCGCGGCCGGCCCGGCCGCCCGCGCCGAAGACGACGATGCTGGTCATGGCGCGACGCTAGGCCGCGGGGTGCCGGTTACCGCAACGGTACCGGGGTTACGCTCGGGCGGTGACGCCGCTCGATCCGGACATGTTCCACCCCGCGTGTCCGTCGCGGATGGTGCCGTTGCAGATCGGCGACAAGTGGACCGCGATGGTGGTGCTGTGCCTGGAGCACGGGCCGCGCCGGTTCACCGAGCTGCGGGTGCCGCTGCGCACGATCACGCCGAAGGTGCTGGCCGAGACGTTGCGGGCGATGGAACGCGACGGGCTGGTCACGCGTACCGCCTACGACGAGAACCCGCCGCGTGTGGAGTACGCGCTGACGCCGCTGGGCCGCAGCCTGCTGACGCTGGTCGCGGCGGCAAGGTCGTGGAGCGAGCGGCACCTGGACGAGGTGCTGACGGCCCGGAGGTCGCACGACTCACGGATGCCTTGACCACACCCGTCGGCACCGGGCGTTGTGCCGGGCCGACCGGTCGCCCTAGCCTCGCTCCGGTAGGCATCGACGGCGATCGGGGGGACGCCATCAGCGGCAACGACACCGGGCGTGGCGGCCTGCGCAGGTTCGCCGCGAACGTGATGACGAACGTCCTCGCGAACCTCATCGCGGCGGCGATCGTCTACGTGCTCGCCGCGGCCGCCGGGCTGCTCCCGCGTGACCCCGCGCTGATCCTCGCGGCGCTGCTCCTCGTCAGCGTCGCCGCCGCCATGGTGCTGCTCGTCCTCATCACCACGAACGCCTTCGCCGACAGGGCGGACGTCCTCGGCGGGTGGATGGCGATCGCCCTCGGTACGCCGATCCTGACCTCGGCCGTGGTGTACGCGCTCCGTGAGCGCGATCCGGCGGCGGGGATCGTGGGCGGGCTGATCGGCGCGGGGCTCGCCGGCGCAGGCGTGTCGATGCTGGTGGCCGGACGGCGGATACGGCGGGCGGCCGACGCGTCGCCCGACGGGGATCAGCGGGCGGCTGAGCCGGGCGTCCGGCAGTAGCGTCGTACCCCCGGCATAGCCTGCCGGTCATGGGAACCGCTGAGCTGGACGAGCTGATCGTGGCCGACGCGGACGCGCTGCGCGCGTGGCTGTCCGCCCACCACGACACGTCTCCCGGTGTCTGGCTCGCCCTGACCCGCAAGGGCGGCACCGTCACCGCGCTGACCTGGCAGCAGGCGGTCGACGAGGCGTTGTGCTTCGGCTGGATCGACGGGCAGGCCCGCAAGCGCGACCAGGAGAGCTCCTGGATCCGGTTCACCCCGCGCCGGGCCCGCAGTTCCTGGTCGCAGCGCAACGTCGCGCACGTGGCCCGGCTGGAGGAGCAGGGGCGGATGACACCGGCGGGCCGGGCCGCGGTGGAGGCCGCGAAGGCGGACGGCCGGTGGGCGGCGGCCTACGCGCCGCCGTCGGAGGCCGAGGTGCCGGCCGACCTGCTCGCCGCCATCGCGTCCGAGCCCGCCGCCCAGGCCATGTTCGACGTCCTGACCAGCGCCAACAGGTTCGCGCTCATCCACCGGCTGAACGCGGTCAAACGGGCGGAGACCCGGACGCGCAAGATCGGCGAGTTCGTCGCCATGCTGGCCCGCCACGAGACGTTCCACCCGCAGAAGGCGAAGCCCTCGACCAGGCCGTGACGTCACGGCCCCCTCACCACGTCTCACGCGTGGTCCCGGACGAACGCGCGCATGAGCGCGGCGCACTCGGCCGCGTGGGTCTCCAGCAGGAGGTGGCCGCCGTCGTAGAGGTGCGCGTCCATCCGGTCGAGCGCGCGGTGGTACGCGAGCACCTCGGCCACGTCGAAGTACGCGTCGTGCCGGCCCCACAGCACGAGCGCCGGCGGCTGGTGGGCGCTGTGGTACGCGGCGATCTCGCCGAACCGGGCGACGTGGGTGGCGTAGTCGGTGAACAGCGCGAACTGCGCCTCGACGTTGCCGGGCCGGGTCATCCGATCCCAGTCCAGGTGCCACGCCTCGGGCGCCTGCAACGGGCGTACGTGCTCGGGCAGCCCGGCGAGGTACTGGTCCCGGGTGCCGGCGAAGGTCAGCCAGTCGGGCAGCGCGGCGCGGGTGGCCTCGCCCGGGTCGGCCCAGTACGCCCGCGCGGTGTCCCACTGCGCGCCGAGCCCGTCGGCGTGCGCGTTGCCGCTCTGCACGATCAGGCCGCGGATCCGTGCCGGGGCCCGGGTGGCGAGGTGGTAGCCGACCGGCGCGCCGAAGTCGTGCAGGTAGACGAAGAAGCGGTCCACGCCGAGCCGGCCGAGGAACCGCTCGACCGTCCACGACAGGTTCTCGAACGTGTAGTCGTACTCGGCGACAGTGGGCGACGACGACATGCCGAAGCCCGGCAGGTCGGGCGCGAGCACGTACGCGACCTCGGCGAGCGCGGGCATGACCTCGCGGAACGTGTGCGACGAGCTGGGGAAGCCGTGCAGCAGCAGCACCGCCGGGTCACCGGGGCGTCCGGCCTCGCGGAAGAACACCTCCAGGCCGTCGACGTCGGCGTGCCGGTGGCGGATCTTCCGACTGGCGCGCATCACCTCATCCTGGCGGTCCGGCCGCGCCCGTACGGCCGATTCCGGCAGCCGCGACGACCCCGCGCCCGGCGACCGGCGGGGTGAGCCGGGCGTACGCTCGAACGAGCCGACGGCAGGAGGTCGCCCGCGATGATCCCGGTGCTGATCCTGTTCGGGCTTCTCCTCGGGCGCTGGTGGCGGTCGTCGCTCGTCGCCGCCGCGCTGGGCTGGCCGGTCCTGCTGGTCGCGACCGGCGTGATGGACGTCGGCGCCGGGCTGCTCGGCGCGGCGGGGCTGGCCGTCGCGAACACCGGTGCCGGCGTGCTGCTCCACCAGGGAGCCCGCCTGGCGATCCGGAGCCTGCGGGCGTCCTGAGCCGGGCCCGTGCGCTACACGGTACCGCCGGTGTTCCGGATCATCCGCCGGAGCACCTTGAGGGTGGTGACGTAATCGGCGTCGTCGACGCCCTCGTGGATGCGGGCTCGGATCGCCGGCGCGTACTGCTTGAACCTGACCCGCGCGTCCTCCCCCGCCTGGGTGATCCGCAGCCTGCCGTCCGCGTCGCGGGTCAGCCAGCCGCGCTCCCGCAGCACCTCCGCCTCGGCCTCCAGGTCGTCCTCGGCGCGCAGGTACGAGCGCATCGCGTGCCGCAGGTCGGGGACGGTCAACCCGCCACCGCCGGGCAGAAGGTCGTTCGTGGACAGGTTGCGCAGGAGCCAGAACTGGGGCTGGGTGAAGCCGTGCGCGGCCTGCTGGGCCCGGGTGAAGGCGATCAGCGACTCGTACGCGACGCCCGTCCAGTAGGCGGCCGGCTGGCCCGCGAGTTCGGCGTCGGACAGGTGCGGCATCGTCATGGTGATCTACCTCCGGCGGTGGTCGGGTGAGCACGACGCTAGAACCTCAACCACGCTTCAGATCAAGCCGCGAGGGGCACGGCGTTCCGGTCGGCCCCGGCATGATGGGGCGATGCGGGTAACGATGGCGACCGACGCGGGACATCCCGGCCGTACGAATGAGGATTTCGCCGGCGCCGTCCCCTGCGGCATGGTCCTGGTCGACGGCGCCGGTGGCATCTCCGGCGCGGGCGAGGTCTGCCACCACGGCATCGCCTGGTACGCGACTCGGCTCGGCGGCGCGCTGCTCGGCGTGCTGTCCGAGGATCGGAGCCTGCGCGACGTGCTGGCCGAGGGCATCGAGCGGGTCACCGACCAGCACCGCGACACCTGCGACGTCACCCACCCGATCAGCCCGTTCGCGGCAGTGGCGATGCTCCGGTTCTCCGGCGGGACCGTCGAGCACCTGGTCCTCGGCGACGCGGTCGCGCTGGTCGGCCGGGCCTCCGGCGGTCCCGTCGTCGCCCACGATCCGCGGGAGGTGGTGATCGCCCGGTCCTTCGAGGAGCGGCTGAAGGACGTGCCCGAGGGCGGCGACGAGTACCGGCGGCTGTTCATGGAGTTGCGGGCCCGGCGGAACAGCCCTGGCGGATTCTGGGTCGCCAAGGACGACCCCCGGGTGGTGGACGAGGCCGTCACGGGCGAGTGCACGGCCGACGACGTGACGGGTGCGGCGCTGCTCAGCAACGGCGCGAGCCGTCTCGTGGACACTTTCGGCCTGACCGACTGGCCGGGGCTGCTGCGCCTGCTGGACAGCGACGGCCCGGCCGAGGTCATCCGCCGGGTGCGCGAGGCAGAGGCACGCGAGGGCGTCGCCACCGACGACGCGACGATCGTCTGCCGCGCCTGACCCGCACGACAATCCGGTTGTGCTCGTGTTGACTGCGACGATGGACCGTCAACGCCTGAGCAGCATCGCGCACTCGCACCACCCGATCGCGGCCCCGGTCTCCGGCGTGAACGTCAACCGGCTGCTGCGCCGGGCCGGTCGCCGGCCGGCGGCCCGCATCCTCGACCTGGGCTGCGGTGAGGCCGCCTGGGCGTTGCAGGCCCTCGCGCACCACCCGGACGGGCACGCCGACGGTGTGGATCTCAGCCCGTACGCGCTGGAGCGCGCCGCTGACGCCGCCGCCGTGCGCGGCCTCGCCGACCGGCTCACGCTGCACGAGCGCGACGCCCGGTCGTACGTGCCGGATGGCGACTACGACTTGGTGCTCTGTGTCGGGTCGACGCACGCGTTCGGCGGGTTCGGCGACACGCTGGAACTGGCCGGCCGGCACGTGAACGCCGACGGCATCCTGATGGTGGGCGAGGGGTTCTGGCAGGTGCCGCCGACGCCGGAGGCGCTGACCGCGCTGGGCGCGAAGCCCGACGACCACACCGACCTGCCCGGTCTGGTAGCGGCCGCCGAGCAGATCGGCTGGACCCCGGTGTACGCGCACGTCAGCGACACCGCCGAGTGGGACGACTACGAGTGGTCGTGGACCGGCTCGCTGAGCGAGTGGGCGCTGGACAATCCGGGTCACCCGGCCGCCGCCGGGGCGCTCGCCGCCGCGCGGGAGCACCGGGACCAGTGGCTTCGCGGGTACCGCGGCGTGCTCGGCTTCGTCACTCTGGTGCTGCGCCGGATCTGAGTCGTCAGGAGCCGAGGTAGCGCAGGATCGCCAGGACGCGTCGGCTGTAGCCGGTCACGTGGGACAGGTCGAGCTTGTCGAAGATGGTGTTGACGTGTTTCTCGACAGCGCTCTGCGACACGTGCAGGCGGCCGGCTATGGCGGCGTTGGTGTGCCCCTGCGCCATGTGGTGCAACACGTCGCGTTCCCGTGGGGTGAGGCGATTCAGCGGATCGCTGTGGCTCGTGCCGGACATGAGCTGCCGGACGACCTCGGGGTCGAGCGCCGTGGCACCGGCGGCGACGCGGTCGAGCGCGTCGAGGAACTCCTCGATCTGGGCGACGCGGTCCTTCAGCACGTAGCCGACGCCCTCGGACCGGTCGGCGAGGAGCTTCGCGGCGTAGCGCTTCTCGACGTACTGGGACAGGACGAGCACGGCGATGTGCGGCCAGCGGCGGCGGATCTCCAGCGCGGCCCGCAGCCCGTCGTCGGTGTTCGTGGGCGGCATCCGGACGTCGGTGACGACGGCGTCGGGGCGGTGCTCGTCGACGGCCGCGACGAGTTGGTCGGCGTCCGCGGCGGCGGCCACCACCTGGTGTCCCTCGTCGGCGAGGAGGCGGACCAGCCCTTCGCGGAGCAGGGTCGAGTCTTCGGCGAGGACTACGCGCACGGCAGTTCCGCCCGGATCGCGGTGGGTCCACCGGGTGGGCTCTGCACGTCGAACCGGCCGTCGAGCGCGGCGACCCGGCGGGCGAGCCCTTGCAGGCCGCTGCCGTCGGGGTCGGCGCCGCCGATGCCGTCGTCGTGCACACGCAGCTCGACGATCGTGTCCCGCGCCTCGATGTCGATGGTGATCATCGTAGCGCGAGCGTGTTTGGCGGCGTTGGTGAGCGCCTCGCAGGCAACGAAGTACAGCACGGTCTCGACCGGCCGGACGGGCCGGACCGGCACGTTGTAGGTGATCTTCACGGGTGTAGCCGACCGCTGCGCCACCATGGTCAGCACCTCGTCGAGGGTGGTGTGGTCGAGCGCGGACGGGTACACCCGCCAGGCCACCTCCCGCAGCTCGTCGACGGCGCGCTGGGCGTCCTCGTGCGCCTGCGCGAGCAGGGCCCGCGCCTTGTCGGGGTCGCGGCTGCGGCGTGCCCGCCCGAGCAGCATGCCGAGGGCGACGAGGTGCTGCTGCAGCCCGTCGTGCAGGTCGCGCTCGATGCGCTGACGTTCGGCGTCGACGGCGGCGATGACACCGGCCCGGCTGACCGCGAGTTCGCTGATGCGCCGCCGCAACGCCTCGCGCGTGTGGGATTCGAGCAGGCGGCGGGCCAGCCACCGGTCCAGCACCGTCACGCTGGCCATGGCCTGGAGGTTCACCGCCAGCAGGGCGGCCCCGATCAGCACCTGGAGCAGGAACCCGGCCACGGTCATGGTGCCCGCCACGAACGAGCGCGCCACGATGGCGGCGAGCACCACGCCGACCACGAGCAGGCCGGCGGTGAGCGCGCCGAGCGCCGCGGGCAGGAGCCGGGCGGCCAGGTAGCCGACGACCCGAGGTCCGCTCGACCGCACCGAGGAGGGCTCCAGCGGGCCCACCACAGCCACGGGGGTGCGGAAAACCGCACCCCCGCCGGCCACCGGTACCGTGGAGCCGCACGTCGTGGCGGGGCAGCGTTCCCGCCGTCCAGAATCACGAGTCCGGTGGGTGGTCCTCGGTGCCGATGCAGATCCGTTTCGCCGTACCGGCCGATCCCGCCTATCCGGCCCGCGTGGCCGCCGCGCTCGCCGCCGCCCGGCTGCGCCGGTTCGGCTACATCGGCGCGGCCCTCGCCGCGATCGGGGTGGTCGGCTGGATCGCCTCGCAGGCGTCGGCGCGGTTCGCGTCGCTGTGGACCGCGTTGATCGTGGCCGGCGTGCTGTCGATGCTGTACGCGCCGTGGGTGCGGTGGCGGGCCCGGCGCCGCTCCGGCGGGTACGCCGTCGAGGGCGGCTACGACATCGACGACCGCAACATCATGATGCGCAGCGGTTCGGAGTCCGGCGGCATCGCCTGGGACGGCGTCACGCGGGTCACCGAGACGCCGGATTTCTGGATCGTGTACGTGGGACGGATGCCGGCCACGGTGATCCCCCGGTGGCTGATGTCCGCCGAGGACGCCGGGACGCTGCACGCCTTCATGACCGAGCGGCACCTCCTCGGCGACCGTTGACCATATATTGATCGGCTGTATATGTTGCCTCGATGAGCGAGATGCGTGAGGCGACCTTCCTGATCCTGACCGCGCTGGCCGACGAGCCGCGCCACGGCTACGGGATCATCCAGGAGGTCGCCGGCCTGTCCGGCGGGCGCGTCAACCTGCTGCCGGGCACCCTCTACGCCGCCCTGGACCGCCTCGTCGCGCAGGATCTCGTGGAACTCAGTCACGAAGAGGTCGTCGACGGCCGGCTACGCCGCTACTACCGGCTGCGCGCCGACGGCCGGGCCGAGCTGGCACGCCAGACCGAGCGGCTGCGACAGCTCGCCTCCGCCGCCGAGAGCCGGCTGCGCACCCTGCGGCCCCGCACCGCCTGACCCCACCGTCGCGGCTCCCGAGGGAGAAACCCATGCATCGCCGGCTGCTGCTGGCCTACCCCCGCGACTACCGCCGGGCGCGCGGGGCCGAGATCCTGGAGACGGTACGGGACGTCGGCTCGGCCCACCGGCGTACCCGGGTGGCGGCGAATCTCGTACGTCATGGTCTGCGCACCCGGCTGGGGCGGCCGGCGAGCCGTACCGTGGTGGTCTGGGCTGCGGTCTTCGCGGTGGTCTGCGGTCTGTTCGCCGCGTCGTTCGGCACCTGGCTCGCGTGGCTCGGCTCCCGCCCGCTCGACCACCGGGACCTGGCCGCCGTGGTCGGGCAGCTCTACCCGGACCGGCAGGTCAGCCACATCGACCGGGACGACCCGCCCGCCGTGTTCCTCATCTACGGCCACCCGCTGACCGAGGATCTCCTGTCCGAGCTGCTCCTCGGCGACGGCGGCGAGTACGCGCTGGCCGAGCTGACCGCGTCGTTCGACCAGACGCCGGCCGGCGGCCTCACCAACCTGCGGCAGCGCCTGGACGCCGCCGGGTGGAAGCGGAGCGAGCCCGTCAGATCCGACGCGTACGGCTGCGTCCCCGGCAGTCCGCGGTGCGACCCGGCGTCCATCCCCTCCGACATCACCGTGTACGCCGAACGCGGCGACCACATCCTCGCCGTCGAGCTCAACGCCGAGGGTTCGATGAACCTCACCCTCGGCCGCGCCACCCCCGGCGCCGCGTATCCCGCCGGGGTGATCGGCTTCGCGCTGGGCACGCTGGGCGGCTGGGTGCTGTTCGGCTGGGCCAGCCGCCGCACCGAGGGACGGCGCCCGCTGGTGCAGGGCCCGGTGAAGGTCCTGTACGGCGTCGCGATGCTGTTCTGGACCGCGCCGGTCCTGCTCGGCGCACCGATGATGCTCACGCACCACCTGGGCGAGCCGCATCCCCGCTGGCACGTGCCGTGGGAGTGGCTCGGCCAGCCCGCGCTGTCGCTGCCGTTCCTGCTCGGCGCGGTCCTGCTGATCGTCGCGCTGGGACTGGCGGCGCTGCCGCACCGGCGAGCGGCCGGCCGTACGCTCGCCGGGGCGTCGGACCCGGCGCTCTAGCTCTAGCGGCGCCGAGTCAGCTCGCCGGGCATCGCGTGCCCGGTGCGGGCACCGTGAGATCGACGAGGTACCTGTCCACCACGGCAGTCGTGCAGCCGTTGCGCTGGTAGGTGCCGTGGCCCCAGCCCTCGTAGGTGACCAGACGCCCGTGCCGGCCGAGTTGCCGGGCGACGTTCACCGCCCAGGCGTGGCCGGTACGGGGATCGTGCCGGGAGTTGAGCAGCAACAGCGGCGTGCGGGTGTGCACGTTCAGCTCGTGCGGCGGATTACGGACCGGGGACGGCCAGCCCAGGCAGGTCTGCACGGCCAGCAGACCGGCGCCGTACCGGACGTCCGGGGCGGCCGCCGCGGCGTCCCGGACCAGTCCGGCGTACTCGGCGTAGTCGCGTACCTGCGCCGGCCAGTCCGCGCAGAACGCCGCGACCGAGATCGAGAGATTCACAGCCGATGGTGGCGTCCCGGCGTCCATGTCCCGCACGATCGCGGCGAGTTGCGGCCAGCGCGGGCCGGCGAGCATGCCCAGCGCCACGGCGCTGACGTCGAAGGCGGTACGGGGGGCGTACTCACCACGGTCCGCGCGGGCCAGCACCCGCGCCCACACCGATCGCACGTCCCGTTCGTGGAGCACACAGTCCGCCGAGCTGTCGCACCAGGAGACGAACTCGTCGAACGAGTCCTGCAACGTGGCGGCCTGGGTCCGCACGAAGGACCGCACGTCGAGGCTGTGGTCGAACACGCCCTCCAGCACCACCGCCCGCACGCGGCCGGGGTACCGCTCGGCGTACTGCTGACCCAGCAGAGTGCCGTACGAGCTGCCGTGGAAGGACAGCCGCCGCTCCCCCAGCGCACGCCGCAACGCCTCGAGGTCGCGGACGGTGCTGAGCGTGTCGGCGTGGTCGAACACCGGGCTGGTCGGGCGGCACCTGCTCCACAGGGCCCGGTTGTAGGTCACCGCGTCGTCGAAGTCCGCCTGACCGGCAAGTGGGACGGGCGGCCTGCGCAACGCCGGATCCGCGGTACAGACGGGCGCGGCGGTGCGAGCCACGGTGCGCGGGTCGAAACTGACCAGGTCGAACCGGTCCAGCAACTCGTCGCTGAACCGGTCGCCCCGGCGGATGCGTTCCACCCCCGAGTCGCCGGGGCCGCCCGGCCCGAACACCAGCGTGCCCACCCGCTGCTCCGGCAGGCGCGCGGACCGGCGTGCCACGGCGAGGTCGAACGTCGGGCCGTTCGGCCGGGCCCAGTCCACCGGCAGCCGGAGCCGGGCGCACCGCACGTGCGGATCCGGCGGGACGTCAGGCAGATCGTCGGCGCACTCGCCCCAGGCGAGGAGCGGCGGCGGAAGACCGGCGCGCGCCGCGCCGGGCAGTCCCGCCAGGACGGTGAGCGCGGCCAGAGCGACGGCCATGGTACGTCGGAACACGGCACCTCCTGGTGTCTGGACGCTCGTCGATTCTTCAGCGGCGTCCCGCCCGAGTCCTATACGGAAACGCCCCGATATGCCCGTCGGGTCTTTCCCCCATTCCGTCCCTGACGCCGAGGTACGGCAGGCGAGCCGTACCCGTGGCGGTCTAGCATCTGGCGATGACCTCGCCCCTGGATCGCCTGCCGAAGATCGGCGCACCGGCCACGCGGGCGCTGAACGCCGCCGGCTACACCACGCTGCGCCAGCTCGCCGGGGTGCCGCGCGCGGAGCTGGCGCGGCTGCACGGCATGGGGCCGAAGGCGCTGGGCGTCATCGAGGCCGCCCTCGCCGAGCACGATCTGCGGCTGAGCTGACCAGGTGCCCCCTTGCCACTCGGGCGACTCCACCACCTGATCGTCGACTGCCCGGATCCGATGGCCGAGGCGCAGTTCTGGAGCGCGGTCCTCGGCGACCCGATCACGTACGCGGACGACGACTTCACCGTCGTGTCGGCGAGCACGGCGGCGTCCGGGCTGGCGTTCCAGCGCGCCCCCGGGCTGGTGCCGCCGACGTGGCCGGATCCGGCGGTGCCGCAGCAGATGCACCTCGACGTGATGGTCGACGACCAGGACGCGGCGGGCGAGGCGGTGCTCGCGCTGGGCGCGCGGCGGTTGCCGGGCGACCACGTGTACGCCGACCCGGCCGGTCACCCGTTCTGCCTGATCAGGCGCCCCACCTGGGCGTCGCCGGTGGGCGGACCCGCGTGACCGGACGGGTACGGCGGGTCCGCACCTTCCACTGGGGTGCCGTCTACCTCAGTGACGCGGACTGCGAGGCCGATTTCGACATCGACTTCCACGCCGGCGGCGGCCCGGTGCTCGCCACGACTCACCACGTCGCCGTCCTGGTCGCCTCACCGCTCTGAACGGGCCGTTACGGCGTCTCCTGATAGGAGATGAACTCCAGCAGGCTTCCGTCCGGGTCGCGGAAGTAGACGCTGGTCCCGGCGCCACCGGCGCCGATCCGCCGGACCGGTCCCGTCTCCACCTCGACGTCGTGCCGTCGCAGGTGCGCCACCGCCTCCTCGATCGGCCCCGCCCAGACGAAGCAGATGTCGCTGTTGCCCGGGCGGACCGGGATCCGGGCGACGTTGCCGCCGAGGTCGAGACCCGGCCCGTGCACGCTCAACTGATCGGGGCCGATCCGGAAGGCGACGCGGTCGCCGCCGACGCCGATCACCTCGGCGCCGACGACGTCGCGATAGAAGTCGGTTGCGGCCCGCCAGTCGGACACGGCGATGACGACGTGGTCCAGTCCGGTCGCGGGCACCATGTGTCCCACCCTATCGGCGGGTCCTGCCGGGGTCAGGCGCTTGCGCGTCGCTACCACAGGTGCCGGGCGAAGAACCGGTTCGCGGGCTCCCCCTCGAACCACGGCACGCCGGTGTGGCCGCCCATGTTGGCGTGCAGCGTCTTCTCCGCCGAGCCGAAGGCGTCGAACAGGTCCAGTGCCATCTGCCGGTCGTTGCCCTCGTCGTCCCACTGCAGCAGGACATGCAGCGGGATGGTGACCTGCCGTGCCTCCTCGATGATGGCGCGCGGCACGAAGCTCCCGGCGAACAGGAGCGCGGCCACGATGCGGGGTTCGACAAGCGCCAGCCGTACGCCGATCGAGATCACGCCGCCGGCGTAGCCGACCGGGCCGCCGATCCCGGGCAGCGCGAGCAGGGCGTCGAGGGTGGCCCGGCGCTCCGGGACCGCCTTCTCCACGAGCGGCAGGACGAGCCGGTCGACCACATCGTCGGTGACCGGCTCACCGGCCGTCAGGGCTCGGCGCAGGTCGGCGCGGGCCTGCTCGGCGGCGGCGGACGCGGGCCGGTCGCCGCTGCCGGGAAGTTCGACTGTGGCGGCGGCGAAGCCCTGTGCGACGCAGCCCTCCGCCCGGGCCAGCAGGCGGGGATACATCCGGCGCAGGCCGCCGGGGTGGCCGAGCAGGATCAGCGGGGCAGGCTTGGGCGCGGGTGCAGGCGTCCACAGGATGCCCGGGATCTCGCCGAGGGTGAACTCGCGTTCGCGGACGTCGTCGGCGAGGCGTTGTTCGGAGGTGAAGCGCATGGTCGTGCCTTTCGGGAGTGCGGCGGCGCTCCCGGACGACCTATCGCCCGGCCGTGACCCCCGAGGGGAGCACCCATGTCGATACTGCGGTCACGGGTACCACCTCCCTCGTTCTCCGGCACGGCCACCGGCAAGCTAACAGCGCTCGCCAGGGGCGGCCAACCGGTTTTGTCGCGGCGTGATCCACGCCGGACCGTCAGCCGCGCTCGAAGCCGGCGAAGACGACAGCCAGCGTCCTGGCTTGCAGATGCTCGTCCCAGCCCCCGTGCAGTGCGCCCTGGCACATGCCGGTGAGCAGTGCCATCACCTCGGGTAGCCGTACCGAGTCGGCGACGGTTCCGGCGGCCCGGGCCTGTTCCAGCAGCCTGCCCACCGCCTCCTCCAGGTGACCTACCGCGTCTGGAAGCCGGATGTCCACCCCGGATCCGGCGAGCAGTTCGACTGCCGTCTTCTTCGCGGCCGCCTGCGCCACGGTGTGTCTGAAGAACCCGAAGAGGTCGTGTCGTCCCGCCTCGTCGGCGAGTTGCGCGAGCAGTCGCTTCATGAGCGCGGCGAGCAGGTCCTCCTTGGTGGGGAAATGACGGAAGACCGTGCCGATGGCAACGCCGGCCCGGCGGGCCACCTCCTCGGTGGAGGCGCGGGCGCCGAACTCGGCGAAGACCGCCTCGGCGGCGTCCAGGATGCGTGCCCGGTTGCGTCGCGCGTCGGCGCGCAGGGGCGAACCCTCTACCAAAGTGAGTCTCCACTCATTATCCTCGGTGCCACGAGTCGAGTCGCGACTCATTATCTCGGAGGCCGGCATGACACCACAGGAGATCTTCGAGAGCATGCGCGCCAGATGGCTGGCCGGCCTGCCCACCTTCGACGCGGATTCGCTGGCCGACGACGTGGTGGTCGAGACGCCCTTCGCCGCGCCTGGCCAGCCCACGCGCACCGAGGGGAAGCAGCCCGTTCTCGAGTACACGCGAGCGGGCCGGGCGTCGTTCCCGGTGCGGTTCGACGACTGCCGCGGCGTGGTCGTACACGAGACGGCGGATCCCGAGGTGATCGTGGTCGAGTACGAACTCGTCGGCACGCACACGGTGACCGGGGTGACCGCCTCCGTGCCGTTCATCGGGGTGTTGCGGACCCGGGACGGCAAGCTGGCCCACTGGCGCGAATATCAGCACACGCTCGCCATCACTCAGGCCGCCGGCCCGGCATGAGGCTGGATCACGACAGGGGCGACGCGCTCAGGATCGGCCCGCCGCGCGGAGCATCGCCTCCGTCTCGGGGTCGGGCATGACCTCCCGGACCTCCTGGGCGCATCGGCACGACGCGGCGATCTTGGCGGCCCACTTCAGCGCCTCGTCGTGGGAGGCCACGTCGAGGACCACGAACCCGCCGATGACCTCCTTGGTCTCCGGGAACGGCCCGTCGGTGACCACCCCGTCCGTGCCCACGATGGTCGCCTGCTGGCGTTCGAGCCCGGTGCCGTACACGAACACACCAGCGTTCACGGCCTCCTGGATGACCGCGTGCGCCTCCCTGCCCACCTGGGGGATCTCCTCGGCGGGGATGTGGTCCATCGCGCCGTCGTTGAACGAGATCAGGTACCGCGGCATGCCATGACTCCCTTGTCCGGGCGGCCCGGTCCGGCCGCCTCTCACCCGTACTACGAACGAGCCGCACCCGATCTGACATCATCAGCCGGGGATGGGCACGGCGGTGCCGGTCACCGCGATCCCGGCGCCGGGCGCGGCGGGGATGCCGACGGTGAGCAGGCTCGGACGGCCCATGTCCTCACCCTGCCGCACGGTGACCGTGGCGGGCGGCCGCACCAGGCCCAGCTCCCGCAGGTAGCCGCCGAACGCGGCGGCCGCCGCGCCGGTCGCCGCGTCCTCGACCACGCCGCCGGGCGGGAACGGGTTGCGCGCGTGGAACACCAGCGGGGACTCGCGGTGCACCAGGTCGATCGTCGTCCAGTCACGTTCGGCCATCAGCGCGCGCAACGCCGCCATGTCGTAGTCCAGGTCCGCCAGGCGCCGCCGGGTGGCGGCGGCCACGATCGGGTGCCAGGCCCCGGCGTACGCGACACGCGGCGGCAGTGTCGCGTCGAGATCGTCCGGCGACCAGCGCAACGCGGCGAGCAGCGCCGCCAGGTCGCCCGCGGCAAGGGGTACGGTGCGCGGCGCGACGCTTGTGAGCGTGGCGGTGGTGACGCCGTCGGCCCGCGCGCTCGTGGCGACCTCGACGAGCCCGGCGCGGGTGTCCAGGTGCAGCACACCGGCGCCGTGCCGCTCGGCGTACGCGACCGCCGACGCGATCGTCGCGTGGCCGCAGAACGGCACCTCCGCCTTCGGGCTGAAGTAGCGGACAGTGAACCGCCCGTGCCCGCCGGCGGGCACGAGGAACGCGGTCTCCGAATAGCCGACATCGGCCGCCACCTGCTGCATCTCCGCGTCGCCCGCACCGGTGGCGTCCAGGACGACACCGGCCGGGTTGCCGCCGGAGGGGTCGGCGGCGAACGCCGCGTATCGGAGAACGTCCATGATCATGAGCCTAGCGCCGGTGGTCCGGCTCGTGTGCCCCGCGACGAGCCACGCCGAACTACTCTCCGGTCATGGGCGCCCTCGAGATCACGCCGATCGGCACCGTCCGCAACGACCGGACGGACATCCAGCACAGCGACAACTGGGGCGCCGTCCGCAGCACGATCGTCGTCGACGAACGCTTCGGCGAAGCGTGCCTGCAGGGCCTCGAGGAGTTCTCCCACGTGGAGGTCGTGTTCGTCTTCGACCGGTTCCCGGACGGCGGCGACCACGGCGAACCCCGTCCCTACCGGGGCCGGGCCGACCTGCCGCCGATGGGCGTGTTCGCCGGCCGTGGCCCCCGCCGGCCGAACCGGATCGGCGTGACGTGCTGCCGGATCGAGTCGGTTCGCGGCCGCGAGCTGACGGTGGTGGGCCTCGACGCGGTGTCCGGCACACCGGTCATCGACCTGAAGCCGGTGCTGGTGGAATTCGTCCCCACGAACGTCCGGCAGCCGGAGTGGGTCAGCGGCATGATGTCCGACTACTTCCGGCCGTAGCGTCGGCGCGGTGTCTCACCGCAGCAGCCTCTCCGTGAGGTCCATCAACCGCTCGGCGTCATGGGGGTCGAGGGTCGGGAAGCCGGGCGGCAGTCGCCTCCCCGACCGACCGCGGTCACCGGCGCGGTCGGCGGCGCGTCCAGGAACCGGTGAATCGGCGCCACCGCGTCCACGACGGACCGGGCGGCGACCGCCGCCGCCACCGCGAGCAGCCCACGTACCACGAGCGGGAGCGCGCTACGGTCACCGCTCCTGGTGAACCCGGGACGGTAGAGCACGTATCGGGCGCGGCTACCGGACCGCTGGGCGAAGCCCACGCCGAGCAGGTCGTCGGCCCGCCCGGCCTGCAACTGCGCGGCGACGGCTGAGTAGCCCGCCGTCATCTGGGGATCGGTCCAGCGAACCTCGCGCTGGCCGGCTGGGCGGTCGCCCACCACGCCGAGATCGTCGCGGTACGTCAGCGACCCGCCTGAGACACCCTGCGCTCATCCGGCCGCACGGGGGGCACCCGCGACACCGGTCCGGCGGTTGTCCGCCGGGCGGCGGGCGTCGGTCTGGAATGCTTCGCCTATGCCGTCCTTCCCGCCCACCTTCTCCGCCGAGGTCGTCGCACAGCCGGCGCAGGCCCAGTTCGAGGCGTTTCTCGACGAGCAGCGCGACGCGCTCGACCGCTGCTTGGACGGACTGACCGAGGAGCAGGCGCGCCGGTCACTGGTGGCCTCCCGGACCACGCTGCTGGGTCTGGTGAAGCACGCGACCTTCGTCGAGAAGGTCTGGTTCGACGAGGCCGTCACGGGCCGGTCGCGAGCCGAGATCGGCATCCCGGAGCGGTCGGAGGAGTCGTTCCTCCTCGACGACGGCGACACGATCGCCGGCGTCCGGCGGGCATACCGCGACGCCCGCGACGCGTCACGCCGGGCGACCTCCACGCGGGGTCTGGACGACATCCTCACCGGGCACCGGCGGGGCCCGCTTCCGCTGCGCTGGGTGTACCTCCACGTCCTGCGCGAACTCGCGCAGCACTGCGGGCACGCGGACATCCTCCGGGAGCAGATCCTCGACGGATAGCGGGCGGCCGGCGTCATGTGCCGGTGAGCGGGTCGGGGCGCGCATTCGAGGTGTACCCGGAACGTCCGCGACGAGCGCGGCATCGAAGGTTCCCGGTCGGCCTCGAAGTCCTCCGTGGAGGTCACACCGAGGTGGCCCGGGTCCGGTCGCCGCAACCCGGCCCGGGCTCTCCGTCCTCAGTTCATCGCGATGTAGAGCCGCTGACCGGCGGGCCGGTAGCCGACGCGCTGGTAGACCCGCCACGAGTCCTCGCCGCCGGCCTCCAGCCAGGCGACCTCCGTACCGGCGCTGAACAGCCGCCGGGTGACGTCGGCGGTGATCGCGGACGCCAGTCCCCGGCGGCGGTGGGGCGCACGAACGGCGATGCCGGCCACCTCGCTGACCGCGCCGACAGGCGCAGCCGCACCGCCGCCGCCCGCGCAGCCACCGCCCTCGGTGACGGCCATGACGACCACGCCGCCGGTGTCCTGCTGACGCCGCAGGCGAGCCACGTCGGCCTCCGAGGCGACCGGATCGCCGCCGAACGCCTCGTTCTGCACACTGATCAGCGCGGCGCGCTGGGAGTCGGTGCCCGGCTCGCACAGGCTGAGGTGGTCCGGCACCTGTGGCGAGGCCGGCATGCTCGGCACGCAGGCCAGGTAGGTGTGCCGGGCCTCCACGGTGAAGCCCGCCGCTGTCAGCAGCGCCTCCAGGCCGGGGGCACAACTGGTGACGTACTCCAGGCGGGGTCTGCGGTCGGCGGCGTGGAACGCCGCGACGAGGGCGGCGACGTCGGCCGCGGTGACGGCGGCGCCGGGACGCGGCGTCGCGTAGTTGATGTACGGGCTGGTCGTCGTCGGGTCCAGCCCGATCACGAACGGCCCGACCTCGACCGGCGCGGGCCGGCGGGACAGGTTGACGACGACTGATCGTTGGATGCGGGCATCCATGCTCAACGTGAGACCTCGATGCATGAGAGGAACTGCGACGGGCGGAGGAGACGTCGGACCGCTCCACCGTGCCGCGGCCGCACGACGGTCATCCGTCGTGCGGTCGACACTCAGGCGGCCGCTCGGCCTACCCGGATCACAGGCGTCATTCCTTCATGCGGAGTGCCACGCGGTGCGCGTGGCCGACCGCAACCTTGCCCCTGGAGACCTGGCCGTGTCAATCGCGTACGGCCGGGCGTCGCGCATCAACCCGCTTGTGGTCCGAGATCGCGGGCGGGCATCCTCGTCGGATGCAATGGACGGACGACCTGACGGTGCACCTCGCTCGGGGAACATCGGTACACACCCTTGTCCGCTATCTGCGCGCGGCCGAGAAGGAGGGGACGCGCCGTCGCGATGTCCTCGCCGTCCTGACCGAGCGGTTCGCGCTGCCGTTCGATGACGCGCGGCTCGCGATGGACCGTGTCAGGGGTGGGGTGGTTCGTGCCGCGTCCGGCAACCCCGCGAACCAGCCGGATCCCGTCACGGACCCGCTGGCGTGGACCTCGTACCGGCTCGCGCTCGGACTGAAAGTCGACGACGGGGATCCCGGACCGTCGCCCGAGGAACGGGCGGCGGCGCAGGCTCTCCTGGAAGGAGCCAGGCGTGGCGAGCCCACGCGCGGCACCGAGGACGTCGCCGTGGCGCTCGAGGTCGCGCGGCTGGCCGTCGCGTCACGGGAGGGGGATCGGATCCGCTTCCATCTCCTCCTGGAAGCAGCGACGGCCCTGTCGGTCGCCGCCGAAGCCTGCATCGCTCGACTGGGGCAGCAGCCCTGCGCCGCGGAGGGTTCCCAGGAGTGGGTCGACGGTGTCGCGCTCGCCGCGGCCGCCCGTGAGGTCACCACGCAGTTCGCTGCTCAGCCCGACCCGGGGCTCGAGGAGCGTGGCCTCGATCTGGTGGGGCGCATCGTCACCCGTCTGCTGGGTCAGTGTCACGCGTTCGTCGGCCGAGCGATGATCGAGTCGGCTCGCTGCGCACTGCGCAACGGCGGTCCCGACCGAGCCGCCGCCCGTGCCGAGGCGGTGGTGGCCGACTTCGCGGTTCTCCTCGATCGATTCGAGGTCGACGTTCCCGTCGACGAGGACATCGTGGCCTTGGAGTATCTGCGGGCGGCCATCGACCTCCTCATCGAGGTGCGAGGCCGTTCCGCTGAGCTCGACGCCCTTCGCGACCGGACCGAGCGACTGCTGGCCGGCTCGCCGATCGACTGAATGATCGCGGCGAGGAGTCGGTGCCGGCCGCTAACCTGCCGGCGTGACGAAGGTCGATATGGAGAAGGCCGCGCTGTGTGAGTTCCTCGAGTATCAGCGTGTCAGCATCCGAGCCATCCTGGCGGATCTGGACCTGGCCTCGCTGCGAACGCCTGTCCTGCCCTCCGGCTGGTCGCCGCTCGGGCTGGTGGAGCACCTCGGGCACGCGGAACGCCACTGGTTCCAGGAGGTCTTCCGTGGGTCCGTAGAGCCGTTACCCTGGCCCGACGAGAACACACCGCTGCGGACGACTCGATCGCCGGCCCAGGTCTTCGGCTTCTATCGCGACCAGTGCGACATCTCCGACGCGATCATCGCCGGGGCCCCGTTGTCGGCGACACCCGCAGGCCGGCATCCGGACGAGACGCTGGCGTCGCAGACCACCGACCTGCGACGGATCGTTCTGCACGTCATCGAGGAGACCGCCCGGCACGCCGGTCACCTGGACGCCGTGCGCGAGCTGATCGACGGGCGCACCGGGCTCGGGCCACGCTGAGCCGAGTCCGACGGCTGCGGTGTGCAGCTCGGCGTCCCGCGCAGACGGCCCGACGGGCTCGCCGAAGTGGCTCTATGCTGCCGCGATGCAACCCCGCTTGGTCAACCAGGTGCGGCTTCCCGGCATTCGACATGTCATGCAGGCAACCGGCCTCGGCTGGGTGGTCACCGATCAGGACCGTCTCACGGTGAACCTTTTCGACCACGAACTGGGTCGCGTGGCGCGGTTTGCGGCCCCTCTCGACGACCCGCGAATGCAGGTCAGCGCCACCCGTCGGCTTGTCGCGGCCGGAGACGCGCATCAGATCGTCGTGCTCGACCACGACGGCGTGGTTCGGTGGCGCAGCAGCTGGGATCGGCTCGGTGGCAGCGCCGGCGCCGACTTCCACCTCGACGGCGACCACGTCCTCTGGATCCGTCTACGCGAGACCGAGGAACTTGTCGCCGTCAACGGTGTGAGCGGCGCGGAGATCCGTCGCACGCCGCTGCCCGGTCCCGGGCCCGCCTGGTTCATATCCGCTACCGACGGCGTCTGGACCGGCTTGACGCTGCTCGATCCCTATCAATCACGCGCCATGCTGATCAGGCTCGACGCCGAGCGCATCGTGTCACGGCCGCTGGCCGGTGGCGATCTCGCCGGTTTCAGTCCGGCGGGCGGCCGCTACCTGACCCAGACGCTCGACGGCTTCCTGTCCGTCCGCGACGTCGCCTCCGACGCCGTGATCACAGCCCGGCATTTCGAAGATCTGCCGGGCACGCCACCGCGCCTCGCCGGCTGCCGACACGCGGACCGTGCGGTGTTCCTGGGCGAGGAGCTGATCCTCGCCGCTCCGAACACCGGAAGCCTGCCGAACGATGCCGAGGGCCATCTCCTGCTGTCGGCGCTCAGCCTCCGGTGCCGGTCCCAGGTGCGCTACCCGCACCATGACGGATCCGGTGCCGTCCACCCCTCGTACCAGCCGGGCCGTTGGCTCACCCGCCATCATGAGGACGATCGGCTCCGGCTGTGGCAGCTCGGTGCTCGCCTCGACGACGAGCCGATGCCGGGCCAACTCGCACTGCTCTGACCGCGGCCCGATGGTGGATCACCGATCGCGGTGGACCGGATGCGCACCGCCCGGGTCGGTCAGCGGCGCACCCGGTAGCGCAGGTGCAGCACCCGGTCGCCTGGAATCACCACGTCGGCGTCCGCCAGCAGGTGCCGCGCATCGACCGAACCAAGGCGCCTCGGCGTCCAGCCCGCGGTGCCGGCCGGTTCGGCTCAACGCCCGACTGGGCGCGGATCGCCGTCAGAGGTCGCCGCCTCGGCTCGACCCGACCACCAGGAAGGCGTTGTCGGGCCAATCGTAGGAGTCGCCGTCACCCGGCGGCGCCGGCCGGAGGAGGACGATCCGCACCATGCGGGGCCACCAGCGGGTCGGCTCCGACCAGGAGCACTGCAGCCGCCGCTCACCTGTGTCGGCGCAGTCCCCGACCTGCTTCCATCCGTCGAGCTGCCCGGCGACAGCCGATCGAACCTGCTCCCAGCCGGACGCGGGCGGCAGGGCGTAGGTGTCGACCTCCGGACGACCGCGGTCGTTGCTCAGGTCGACGGAGATCTCGAGTGCCCGGTTGTCGACGACGGCCTCGTAAGCGCCTTCGGGCAGCACCGTAGACGCCCCCGCCGGGGCCGCGACGGAGACCGGTTCACCGGCCGCCGACCAGCGCACCCCGGCCACCGTCGCCGCCGCCACGCCCAGCACGACGATCGTCCCGGCTGTCGCAAGAGGAACTCGCACAGCCGGCAGTCTAGGAACGCGAATCCAGCCGGGCGGCTCAGACGATCCGCCTCCCTACCGTCCCGGCTCCGCCGAGGATCGCGTGTTCTGCTGAGCGCAAAGAGGTCTTCGTGAGGTCGTGCCCACCGGCCATGCTGAGTCGATGGACCCGCCGAGACGCCTCGCTCCCCAGGCCCTGCTCACGAGCCTCTACGCGGCCTTCAACCGGCGTGACATCCCCACGCTGCTGGCCGCCATGACGCCGGACGTCTCGTGGCCCAACGGCTGGGAGGGAGGCGTCATTCGCGGCCGGGACCAGGTGAGTGCCTACTGGCGCCGGCAGTGGGACCAGCTCGATCCGACTGTCACGCCGACCGCGTTCCGCACGGAAGCCGACGGCCGCATCGCCGTCACCGTTCATCAAGTGGTCCACGACAAGGCCGGAGCGACGCTCGCCGACCACACCGTCACGCACGTCTACCGCCTCGGCGACGGCCTGGTGACAGAGATGGAGATCCGAGAGTGACCGTTGTCGGCGGCGTCAGTCGGGGCGGTAGCCACGGGCGACCGATCAACGCGTCGGCGCGAGCTCCAGCCGCACCCGGCGCTGCGGTCGGTCCACCTCGGCGATCGTGACGGAGACCGTCTCTCCCATCGCCGGCTGCCAGGTCAGGACGGACTCGTGGAGCAGTCCCGCGATGCCCGGCGCGACGAGGACGAAGACACCGAACGGCAGCACCCTGACGACCGGCCCGGACAACACCTCACCGACCCGGTCCTCGAACGCGACCAGTGGATCCTCCTGCAACGCCTTCAGGGAGAGCTGCACCTGTCCACGGGTGTCGTCGTAGTCGAGCACCTCGCCGGTGACCTGCTGTCCAGGGCGCACCACGTCGGCGGGGTCGCGGAAGTAGTCCCAGGTCAGCTCCGGAATCCGGATGAACCCGGTGCCGGGCGAGCCTTCCGGATCCCCCTCCAGACGCACGAAGACGCCGAAGTTGTGGATCTCCGAGACGGTCCCCCGCACCACCGTGCCACGCTCCGGCCAGCCTTCGGGCATGGCAGAACTGTATAGCCGGGCTACCCGAGCAGCGCCGCCGCGGCGGCCAGGGTGGCAAGCGACAGCGTCGTGGTCACCACCACCGCCCGGTTGGCCACCGCCTCACCGACGCCGTACTCCTGAGCGAAGATGAACGTGTTCTGCGCCGTCGGCAGGCCCGCGCACACCACCACGGCGAGCAACTGCGGCGCGGGCAGATGCAGGGCCAGTCCGGCCGCGTACGCGATGATCGGCTGTGCGACAAGCTTCAGCGCGGTGATCACGGCCAGTTCGGCGGGCTCGGCCGGCTCTGCCCGCGACGGCGCCGTGGGGTGCAGCGACGCGCCGAGCGCGACCAGGGCGGCCGGAACCGCGGCACCGGCCAGCAGCGTCAGCGACGCGTCGGCCGCCGACGGCAGGCGCACGCCGGCGGCCGAGCACGCGACACCGAGCAGCGACGCCAGGATCACCGGATTGCGTACGGGCAGTGAGGCGATCCGGCGGACCCGTACCCGCCCGGCCGGGTCGCTGTGCCGGTCCAGGGCGACCAGGATCACGGGCGCCACCACCAGCACCTGTAGCAGCACCACCACTGCCAGGAACGACACGTCGCCGAGAACCTGCGTCGCGATCGGGATGCCGAGGTTCGCCGAGTTCACGTACCCGGCGGCCATGCCCCAGATCGGCCGTTCCCCGGGATCGCGGCCGAACAGCCGGCTCGCGCCGGCCCACCCGAACCCGACCACCGCGACGGTGCTCACCCCGAAGGCGAGCAGCGAGCGGCCGGCGAACCCGGACAGCGGCATCCGGGCCAGGGCCAGGAACAGGGCGGACGGCATCGCGAGCTGGAACACGAACCGGCCGAGCACCGAGGCCGCCGCCTCGCCGAGCAGGCCCCAGCGGCAGGCCGCGTAACCGACAGCGGTGAGGATCCAGATCGGCACGAACGCCGATACCAGGCTCATGCGGGCGTCACCGGAGCGTCGCGCCACGTCAGGGACCGGCGGACGTCCGGAGCGTACGAGCCGAGAAGCCCCCGACGCGTCCAGCGCTCACGGCTCTGCCGATGCGGAACGGGAGCCACGGTGGGCGACACTTGGATGATCTTGCCCGGGAGACCGCGTCAGTTCCAGGTAATCGTGGCTCGGGTCCGCCAGAGATCCAGGACGGCCGCGTCCCCCCGTAGTTCGAGGCGTTCAGTCCCGTTCCGGTTCCACAGCAGGAGGTAGAGCTCGGATGCGGATCCCACGATGGTCAGCTGGGCCGGCATCTCACCGGCGACCAGGCGGCGCCCGGCCGGCTCGATGAAGAAGGTCCATCCGGCGTCGATGTCAGTGGGCACCAGGGCCATGCTGAGAGGTGGATCGGCCACCAGGCGCCCACCGGGCCGGCCGAAGAAGCCGTTGAGCAGTTCGTCGATGCCGTCAGCGGCGAAGGCGGGGTCCCAGGAGGGGACCGTGGAGACAGCCGACTCGGCATCGGCACGGTGTACTGCGGTCTCGTGAGCCTGGCGACGTGCCCAGAACGCCAGCGGCGAGGGCGCGGGCAGGAACGTCCAACACTCGACGCTCTCGTCCGCCGCTGCCAGCGTGTCCACGAGTGCGCGGTGGCCCTCCCGAAACCAGTCCAGGAGTTCGTCGTCATCGACTGCGGCGAAGAACTCCGCCTCTTCCCGAGTGGAGTAGGGCTGACGGCGTCCCGTCATCACGTGGCCCCTGGCCCAGCGATGGACACCGCTGACATGGCGCAGCAGATCACGGACCTGCCAGCCAGGGCAGGTGGGCACGGGTGCGTCCAGACCGGCCCGGTCCGCCGCCTCTGCCAGTCGGACACCTTCCTCATCCAGCGCGGCAGTGTGCTCGGCGATACGCATGACGGGAGCGTCCCACGCGCCACCTAATCGCCGCCAGGCGAACGTCGTGCCATGGATGGTTCCTGGCCAGGACCGCTTGAACACGTGCGCGCTCATGCCGCCGAGCGGGCGCGCCAGAAGCAGGAGTCTCCGTCACTCTCCGTAGACGTCTACCGTATGCATGGGCTCGATCCCTGTGCACGCACCTGCCGGTGAGAGTGCCCCGGTCACGCCCCGCTGGGCCCTTGCATAGGCTGCTTCGCCATGGACGAGTCGCGCGGGTCAGGAGTCCTCCGTCATCAGTCGCTGCACGACGGGTTCGTACCGGCGCAAGGGCCGCAGCAGGCCTTCGCCGACGCCATCGACCGACACATCGAGGAGCACTTCGGGCCCGTCGAGTTCGTCTACCACGAGATCGCCTCGCACCTGGTCGGTGTGCATGTCCATGTCGTGGCGCCGACCCAGGAACGCCCGTACCGGACGCTGGTCACTTCAGGGATGAGTGAGCTGCCGATGACGGTCCCGGAGGGCCACGACATCAGCCCGTACGCCGAACTGATGCTCAGTCTGCCGGCAGATTGGCCGCTGACCGAGGTAGCCGGGTTCGGCGACGAAACCTTGTGGCCGCTGCGAATCCTCAAGCAGGTAGCTCGGCTGCCGCACGAGTATGGAACCTGGATCGGCGAATGGCATTCGGTGCCGAACGGCGATCCCGCGCAGCCGTACGCTACGGGCACCCCGTTCGCCGGAGTCGTCGTCGCGCCGATGCTGCGGGTGCCGCCCGAGGCGCGGACGATCGACGTCGGCGGCGGCATCCGAATCGCGTTGCTCGCGCTGATCCCTCTGCACCCAGAGGAGATTGCAGTCAAGGTCGAACGCGGTACCGACGCACTCATCGAAGTCCTCGACCGTGGCCGCGTCACCGAGTTGCTGGAACCGCGCCGGCCCTCGTACGCCTGACAGCTCGACCGGACGCGCTGACCAAGGTCACGTGCGCGCTTCTGCCGCAGATCGGGCGGGCGCTCGGTCATCTCGGCACCGCCCCGCCGAGCAGGTCGTGAACGTCGCCTGCTGATCGCCCGGCCGGTATCCAGGTGTCGGGCGCATCCCCACCCGATCTCGACCCGCCGAGCGCCTAGGATGGTCCCGGTGACCTTCCCCGAACGGCGATCCGCCGACGTCCCGACTGACGAAGCCCGGGTCGACGAGGCCCTGCGGTTGCTCTCCGGTGCACCGGTCGCGCTCGATGTCGCCGTCAAGCGGCTCGCCCGTGGCAGCGGCGTCTACGCCTGGTGGGCTGCTCCCTCGGTCCTCCCCGACCTCCCCGGACCGCCGAACGACAGCGACCCGTCGCGGCGGATGCTCTACCTCGGCCGGGCGACCAGCCTGCGGGGCCGGATCCTGCGCAACCATCTGCGGCGTTCGGGCAGTTCGACCCTGCGCCGCACGCTGGCCGGCCTCCTCGTCTCCGAGGGCTACCGGACCACCTGGACCGACCGCGTCGTCCTGGTCCCCGAGGACGAGGTACGGCTGACCGCCTGGATGCACGAGCACCTGCGCCTGACCTGGGCGGAGGACCCCGAGCCGTCTGTCATCGAGGCCGAACTCGTCAGGCGCCTGCACCCGCCGCTCAACGTCCACGGCGTCGACCCCGAGCACATCCAGGCAGCGGTGGTCGCCGCCAAGAACGCCTACAACGTCAGCAGCAGCCCGGAGCAGCCCTAGAGGCTCACGCCGTCAGTGCGGCTTCCAGATCACGACGGGTGAGGGCGGCGCGGAGGTGCAGCCCCTCGGCCGCCAGGTTCTCCCGCCCGCCCTGCTCTCGGTCGATGGCGCAGACCACCGTCTCCACCTGGGCACCGACCGACCGTAGTTGTCCGCACGAGGTCAGAAGCGCGCCTCCGGTGGTCACGACGTCCTCGATCACGACGACCCGCAGACCGCTCACCGGCCCGCCCTCGGCCAGCTTCGCGGTGCCGTACTCCTTGGCCTGCTTGCGCACGAAGACCGTCGGCAGCCCCGTCAGCTGGGACATCACCGTGGCGAGCGGAATGCCGCCCATCTCCGTCCCCGCCAGCACGTCGCACTCCGGCAGCAGGCCCACCATCGCCTCGGCGACCTCGCGCAGCAGCTCCGGCTTCCCCTCGAACAGGTACTTGTCGAAGTACTCGTCGCTGACCTGCCCGGATCGAAGACGGAACCGGCCGGTGAGATGGCAGGTGTCGTAGACGCGGCGCGCGAGCGGGTGAGTCACCCGCTCAGTCTCGCACCTGGCTGGAATCACACGATCCGTCGAATGCGTACCCTCGGACGCTCGTTGCGCAGGTGACCCAGCTTGTGCTGGCGGACCTGCTCCTCCCACACCTCCTGGTCGTACTCCGGATCCGGCGCCGTCCACCGGTGCGACCCGTCGCTGTAGTGGAACTTCTCGTCCCCGGCCCGCAGCACGCTCACCGCACCCACCCCAGGAACCGCCTGTGCAACGCCCCCGCCGGCGCCCAGCTCAGATCCGCCGTCGCCCGCACCAACTGCGCTCCCAGGTACACCGCCAGCGACACCGGCGCACCCTCGTACTCCGCAAGAAGCTCCCGCCGCCGCGTCGCGCACGGCCACGGCGCACCGCACCCGCCGCACGTCCAGACCGGCAGCACCGGCCCGTGGGTGCTCACCCGCGCACCCCCAGGAAGCGGGCGACGCTCGCGCGCGCCTGCCGGCTGGTCGCCCACGCGACCTGCCAGCAGGGGTACGGAGTCAGGCGCGCCCACCACAGCCGGCAACCCACGCACATCCCGTCCAGACCCCGTACGTGCACCGCCAGGATCGCCCGTTCCGCAGTGCTCACTGGCCCTCCTGCGACGGCCAGTGACCGCGATTGATCGGTACGCGGTGGCGGTTCCGGCACGGCAGGTCCACGCCGCAGCGGCAAATCCACCGCCACTTCCGCCACGACCAGGCCGGGCGATGCCGACGTACGAGCGTCGACGCGACAGCGAGGAGATAGCCCTCGTACGGCAGGCGTCCCAGGTGTGGCTTGGAGGGTGCGACGACGTCGGCGTCCCGGCGCGAAGCTTGTGCCGTTGCCGACTCGACGGGCGCTGTCTGCGCATGATCGGATTCGGCCAGTGCGAGAATCCGCCGCTTGGCCGCTTCCCACTCGGCCTTCTGCGTTTCCTGGCCCGTGCGGCGCCAACCGTTCCGCCCGCCCATCACCACCTCCGTCCGCTCCGGCGCGACGGATCACTTCACAAGGGAGTGCGACGCCGCGCCCGGCAGGGTGAGGCGTTTCCTCACCCGAAAACGGACACTAGGGCCGCATGGTGATGGAGAAATTACCGCTGGTTATGCCGCCAGGCTGATGCCGAGGCGCCCCGCCAGCAGACGCAGTTCGTTCGGCACGGCCCGCCGCTTGGCCCGCTGCGCCATCGCGACGACCGCGTCCTGGGCGAGCGGGTTGAGGGAGAACGGCACCGGCGCTGCCTGCTCCGCGCGCACGAACGCCGCGATCGCCTCGTTGTCCCGGCGACCGGAATCGGCCAGCGCCCGCCCGAGGTCGAGCCAGTACGACATCTGCCGGATCGACGCCGCCAGCACCTGCGGTCGTACCCTGCGGGACAGCTCGATCACCCGTCCGGGCTCGCCGGACTCGGCCGCGATGGACATCTCCCACAGCGTCACGTTCGTGGGCCCGAACCCGCAGCCGTTGAACCCCATGCCGTCCGCCGGGTCGCCCAAAGTCGCCGCTTCCCGGGCGGCCTCGGTCAGATGGTCTCGCGCGGCGTCGGGGCGGCCGCTGACTGTCGAGGCCAGTGCCGCCGACAGGTGCAACTGGCCGACCATCTGCCGGACCCGCTCGTCGGAGGCGGCAGACTGAAGCTCCGCGAGGGACCGGTCAGCCGCCCGTGCGGCGAGGGACGCCGACTCGATCGGCAGGCTCTGCGCGTACGCGAAACGGGTCGCTCCCAGCCACGCCGCCTCCTCCACGTCCTCGGCCGCCGTCACCGCCACCCGCGCCGCATTCAACGCCAGGTGGCGGTACCCGAGGTGCCGCAGGCACGCCGACGCCTGGTACGCCACCTGCGCGAGCGCCGGGCCGCCCGCCGCGGCAGCCTCCAGCAGCAGGCCGGGCAACATCTGGGCCATGGCCGGGAAGTTCGAGCGGTGGCGCAACTGCTCACTGCGGGAGATGCCCGCTGCCAACTCTTCGTGGGTACGCGTCGACGGCCGCCGCTCGCCGTCCTCGATCTCGATCAGCGCCGACCAGATCGCCGGCACGCACTCCGCCGCGCGCTCGCGTGCCGGGTCACCCGTCTCGGTGCCCTGACCGAGCAGGTCCGCGACCGTGATCTGCAACGCGGCGGCGACAGCGACCAGGGTGGAGCGCCTGTCAATCGTCTTGCGGCCGGACTCGACCTGGGAGATGTAGGACTGGCTGACCCCGGCGAGCCCGGCGAGAACGGCCTGGCTCATCCCACCACGGCGCATCCGCCAGTAGCGGATCCGGGCACCGATCGTGTCAGCCTTGCTGGCCATGTCTCGCCTGCCTCCCAGGACGAGGGCTGGGACTTCGGCACCGGCCGGTGAGGCCGGGATACCCGTCCGCCAGTGTACGTGGATCGGTGCTCTTGCATTGACGTCGAGGCGTTTCCTACCTGCCGCTCCCCTACGCTCTGTGGTCGACTGGGCGGGCTGACCGGAGGTGCCGCCGACATGCCAACGCCGCCTGCCTACCTGACGATCGCCGCCGACCTACGTGCCGCGATCCTGTCCGGAGAACTCCCCGCTGGAGCGAAGGTGCCGTCCGAGTCCGGCCTGATGCGCCAGTACGAGGTGAGCCGGACAGTCGCCAAGTGGGCCATCGCCGTCCTGAAAGGCGAGGGCGTTGTGGAGGGCCGCGCCGGATCCGGCGTCTACGTGCGAGACACCACCCGGCTGGTCCGTCACGCCCGAGGCCGCGACGTTCGCTCCGCCGATGGCCCGACTTCCCCGTTCGCCCGCGATGCGGCCGACGCCGGACAGCACGGCACGTGGGAGCACGAAAGCCGACACGAGCGGGCCGATGAGCGGATTGCCGCCCGGCTCGGCGTCGAGCCGGGCGCACCGGTGATGCGGACGTCATACCGCTTCCTCGCCGACGGCGACCCGATACAGCTCTCCGTGTCGTACGAGCCACGTGCCCTCACCAAGGGCACTCCGGTCGAGTGGCCCGAGGACGGAGAGATCAAGGGCGTCGTCGCACGCATGGACACCATCGGCGTACGGGTCGACGAGGTCGTGGAGCGTGTCAGCCTTCGCTCAGCGACAGCCAGCGGCACGCCGGTGGAGACGGCCGACATCGTGCTACCGGGCGGGCGATACGACCTCGTCTACCGTCTCCCCATCGACTGACGAGACGGCGAGGGTGATGCGATATCGACAAGCTCGCCGGATGGGAGGGCGCTTCCGATGACCGACGATCCGCACGCGGGAGCCATGAGCTTCATTTTCGAGGCGGGCGTGCTCAAGCGCGCAGCGCGCACCGGATGGTGGTTCGCCGGAGTGAAGCACCCCGAGTCGATCGCCGAACACTCGTTCCGCACGGCGCTCATCGGCATGATGCTCGCGGCCATGGAGGGCGCCGACCCGGGTCGCGTCTCGATGTTGTGCGTCCTGCACGACACCCAGGAGACCCGGATCACCGACATCCCCCACATCGCCAAGCGCTATCTCACGGCCGCACCCAACACCGCCGTCACCGCCGACCAGGTCGCCGCCTGCCCGCCCGCCGTAGCCGACGTGATCACCGCTGTCGTCGCCGAGTACGAGGCCGGCGAAACCCTGGAAGCCATCGTGGCCCGCGACGCGGACAAGTTGGAGTGCCTCGTCCAAGCGGTCGAGTACCGGCATCAGGGTATCGCGGACGTGCAGCGCTGGATCGACAGCTC
>NZ_JANCLW010000001.1:2779931-3119769 GCF_033433935.1 Micromonospora sp. BRA006-A | reverse complement strand
TCACCTGGGCCATGATCCACGTCATGGTCACCCGCCTGGCCCGCAACACGAAACCGGCCCAGGCAACCAGCACCTGAACCGGCTTCTCAAACGCTCACTTAACGCCTCGCGTTGTAGAAGGGGCCCTTTTTAACACCCGCGCACAGGTAGCTCAGAACAGTTCGGGGCGGCGCTTGCGGCGCTCGTTGTAGTCGCGCATGCGCTGCGGATAGCCCATCAGCCGCACGTCGTAGATCGGAATGGCGATCCGGTGCGCCCAGCGGCGGGCCTCGTCCGGCCCGCCGACACGCCGCCGGGTCCACTCGCCGTCGTCGGCGATCAGCATGATCGTGGTCTCGGTGACCGTCGTACGAGGCTCGATGAACGCCTCGACGCCCTTACGGGTCCGGACGAAGTTCTCCAGATGGTCCAGATCGGCGCGGTCGGCGGCGCGGTCGCGGCTCGCCGGGGCCGCCCGCTTGCGTCGTCGGAACAGCCCCACCGAATCCACTCCTCCCCCAAGCCGTCATCGAAGACGGTGCCAAGGGTACGTGTCACCGACGTGTCGTTGGGCACCTCGGTACGCGCTCGGTCCGTGGTGGTGACAAGATGACCGAGGTGGGGTGTGCCTGTTACTCCGCCGTAACCCCCGATGCAGTGACGCGACCTGGGAGTTGGATGTGAGCGAGCCGAACGACACGACCTTCGACATCGTCATCCTCGGAGGTGGTAGCGGCGGCTACGCGGCGGCGCTGCGTGCCGCCCAGCTGGACCTCTCCGTCGCCCTCATCGAGAAGAGCAAGCTGGGCGGGACCTGCCTGCACAACGGGTGCATCCCGACCAAGGCGCTGCTGCACGCCGCCGAGATCGCCGACCAGACCCGCGAGTCCGAGCAGTTCGGTGTGAAGGCCGAGCTGGTCGGCATCGACATGAAGGCGGTCAACTCGTACAAGGACGGCGTGATCTCCCGCCTGTACAAGGGTCTCCAGGGTCTGGTGGGCAGCAGCAAGAAGATCACCTTCGTGGCCGGCGCGGGCAAGCTGGTCGGCAAGAACGTCGTCGAGGTGGACGGCAAGCGCTACACCGGCCGCAATGTCGTGCTGGCCTCCGGGTCGTACGCGAAGAGTCTGCCCGGCCTGGACGTCGACGGTGAGCGGATCATCACCAGCGACCACGCCCTGACCCTGGACCGCGTCCCGTCGTCGGCGATCGTCCTCGGCGGCGGTGTGATCGGCGTCGAGTTCGCCAGCGTCTGGAAGTCCTTCGGCGTGGACGTGACCATCGTCGAGGCGCTGCCCCGCCTGGTCGCCGCCGAGGACGAGGAGTCGTCGAAGGCGCTGGAGCGGGCGTTCCGCAAGCGGAAGATCAACTTCAAGGTCGGCAAGCCGTTCGAGAAGGTCGAGAAGACCGACAAGGGCGTGAAGCTGACGATCCAGGGCGGCGACACGGTCGAGGCCGAGCTGCTGCTGGTCGCCGTGGGCCGCGGCCCGAACACCGCCGGCCTCGGCTACGAGGAGCAGGGCGTCAAGATGGACCGCGGCTACGTGCTGACCGACGAGCGGCTGCGCACCAGCGTGCCGAACGTCTACGCGGTCGGCGACATCGTGCCCGGCCTGCAGCTCGCGCACCGCGGCTTCCAGCAGGGCATCTTCGTCGCCGAGGAGATCGCCGGGAAGAACCCGGCCGTGATCGACGAGGCCGGCATCCCGCGCGTCACCTACTGCGACCCGGAGCTGGCGTCGGTCGGCCTGACCGAGGCGAAGGCCAAGGAGCAGTACGGCGCCGACAAGATCAAGACCTACAACTACAACCTGGGCGGCAACGGCAAGAGCCAGATCCTCAAGACCGCCGGCCACGTGAAGCTGGTCCGGGTGGACGACGGCCCGGTGGTCGGCGTGCACATGGTCGGCGCCCGGGTCGGTGAGCTGATCGGCGAGGCGCAGCTCATCTACAACTGGGAGGCGTACCCGGCCGAGGTGGCGCAGCTCGTGCACGCCCACCCGACGCAGAACGAGGCTCTGGGCGAGGCGCACCTGGCCCTGGCCGGCAAGCCGCTGCACGCGCACGCCTGACACGACAACCGCGGCGTCCGGCGACGGGCGATGATCCCACCAGGGGAATGAAGGAGTCTGGAGAACATGCCGGTATCGGTCACCATGCCCCGGCTCGGCGAGAGCGTCACCGAGGGCACCGTCACGCGCTGGCTCAAGCAGGAGGGTGACACCGTCGAGGTCGACGAGCCCCTGCTCGAGGTGTCGACCGACAAGGTCGACACCGAGATCCCGTCCCCCGCGGCGGGCGTGCTGAGCCGGATCGTGGTCGGCGAGGACGAGACCGCCGAGGTCGGCAGCGAGCTGGCGGTCATCGCCGGCGAGGGCGAGGACGCGGGCGCGGCTCCGACGGAGAAGGCCGAGCCGGCCACCGAGCCGACGGCCGCCGCCGAGGGCACCGGCCCCGAGCCGGAGCAGGCCCAGGAGGCCGAGGAGGCCGCCGCCGAGCCGGGCGCCGAGGCCGAGCAGCCGGCCGTCGAGGCGCCGGCCGAGCCCGCCGCGCCGTCGGGCGAGGGCACGCCGGTGACCATGCCGGCCCTGGGCGAGAGCGTCACCGAGGGTACGGTCACCCGCTGGCTCAAGCAGGTCGGCGAGACCGTCGAGGTGGACGAGCCGCTGCTGGAGGTCTCCACCGACAAGGTCGACACCGAGATCCCGTCGCCGGTCGCCGGCACGCTGCAGGAGATCAAGGTCGCCGAGGACGAGACCGCCGACGTCGGCGCCGTGCTGGCGATCGTCGGGGTGGCCGGCGCCGCGCCCGCGAAGGCCGAGCCGAAGCCCGAGCCCAAGCCGGAGCCGAAGGCCGAGGCGAAGCCCGAGCCCAAGCCCGAGCCGAAGCCGGAGCCCGAGGTCGAGGTCGAGGTCGAGGAGCCTACGCCGGGCGCGTCCTACAACGAGCCGGCCGCCGAGGCGGAGCAGGCCGCGCAGCCGGCCAAGGCCGAGCGGGCAGCCCAGCCGGCCGCGCCGGCCGCCGCGCAGCGCCGGAGCGTTCCGGCCGAGCACGGCGAGGACGCCGCCGGGTACGTGACGCCGCTGGTGCGCAAGCTCGCCGCCGAGCACGGCGTGGACCTGGGTTCGATCAAGGGCACCGGCGTGGGTGGCCGCATCCGCAAGCAGGACGTGCTGGAGGCGGCCGAGAAGGCGAAGGCCGCCAAGCCGGAGCCGGCCGCCGCCGCGCCGGCCGCCAAGGCCGAGGCCCCGGCCAAGCCGGAGCCGAGCGCCAAGCGGGGCACCACGGAGAAGCTGCCGCGGATCCGGGCCACCATCGCCAAGCGGATGCAGCAGTCGCTGCACGAGACGGCGCAGCTGACCACCGTCGTCGAGGTCGACGTCACCAAGGTCGCCAAGCTGCGGGCCCGGGCCAAGGACTCGTTCCAGGCCAAGCACGGCGTGAAGCTGTCCTTCCTGCCGTTCTTCGCGCTGGCCGCGATCGAGGCGCTCCAGACGTACCCGATCATCCAGGCCAGCATGGACCTGGACGGCGGCACGATCACCTACCCGGCCGCGGAGCACCTGGGCATCGCGGTGGACACCGAGCGCGGCCTGCTCGTGCCGGTCATCCACAACGCCGGTGACCTCAACATGGGCGGCATCGCCAAGCGGATCGCCGACCTGGCCGAGCGCACCCGGGCCAACAAGATCACCCCGGACGAGATGGCCGGGGCGACGTTCACGCTCACCAACACCGGCAGCCGGGGCGCGCTGTTCGACACCCCGATCGTGCCGTCGCCGCAGTCGGCGATGCTCGGCACGGGTGCCGTGGTGAAGCGCCCGGTCGTGGTCAACGACGCGGAGCTGGGCGAGGTCGTCGCGATCCGGTCGATGGTCTACCTGGCCATGTCGTACGACCACCGGCTGATCGACGGCGCCGACGCGGCCCGCTTCCTCACCGCGGTGAAGGAGCGGCTGGAGGGCGGCAACTTCGAGGCCGAGCTGGGTCTGTAGATCCGAGACGGCGAGGGGGCGCGCGGCGACATGCCGCGCGCCCCCTTCCTCGTTTCCGCGGGTCAGCCGCGCAGGTGCGCCTCGGAGACGGTCCAGAGCTGCTCGGCGGCCTCCGGATCCCGGGCGTACCCGGCCCAGCCGGTGCGGGTACCCGGCTGGTTCGGCCCGGCCTCCTGGCAGTCCTCGAAGTACCGGCCGCCGACGCCGTCGAGCAGCGGTGAGGCGGCGACCAGCACCGAGGTCGCCGCGCCCTGCTCGGGGGTCTTGAAGATGGCCGCGCCGCCGCCGCTCTGGGCGCGCATCCGGGCCAGTTCCTCCTCGGTGATGTAGCGCTGAAGGTTGGTCCGGATCGCGCCGGGCATGAGCGCGTTGGTGTAGATGCCGTCGTCCGCCCAGCGGCGGGTCGCCTCCACCGCGAAGAGCACGTTGGCGGTCTTGGACTGCCCGTACGCCAGCCACGGGTCGTACGGCCGCTGCCGGAAGTGGATGTCGGAGAACACCACCGGTGAGCGCAGGTGCGCGGCCGAGCTGACCGAGACGATCCGCGCGCCGTCGGCCGCGGCGAGCGCCGGGCGCAGCCCGGTGGCGAGCGCGAAGTGCCCGAGGTGGTTTGTGGCGAACTGCATCTCCCAGCCCTGCTCGGTGCGCATCTCGGGCGACGCCATGATCCCGGCGTTGTTCACGAGCATGTGCAGCGGCCCGTCCCAGGTGCGGACGAACGCGGCCACCGAGGCGAGGTCGGCGAGGTCGAGCGGCGCGACCAGGATCCGGTCGTTGCCGGTGGTGCCGGTGATGTCGTCGGCGGCGCGCTGCCCGGCCTCGGTGTTGCGGACGGCGAGTGTGACGTCCGCTCCGGCGGCGGCGAGTGCGCGGGCGGTCTCCACGCCGATCCCGGAGGCACCGCCGGTGACGACGGCCCGCCGGCCGGTGAGGTCCAGGTCGCGGACCACCTCCAGGGCTGTGGTCTCGGCGGAGAACGGGGTGGTGACTGGTGTCGGGGTTGTCATGGTCCATCCTTGTCGACGGCGACGCGGACCGATGTCCGCCCGCTACGATGAGAAGCGGAGGATCCTCCGTTACTTCGCCAGCATAACCGGAGGGTGCTCCGGTTCACCACCGTTCCGGCCCGGCGACCCGGCCGAGGGAGGAGGGCCCGTGCCCGACCGACCGCTGCGCGCGGACGCGCTGCGCAACCGGCAGCGGCTGCTGGACGCCGCGGTCCAGGCGTTTTCCCAGGACGGCCCGGAGGTAACGCTGGACCGGGTCGCCAAGGAGGCCGGCGTCGGCATCGGCACGCTCTACCGCCACTTCCCGAGCCGGGAGGCGCTGATCGAGGCCGCGTACCGCAACGAGCTGGAGAAGCTCTGCGACGCCGCCCCGGCGCTGCTCGCGGCCCAGCCCGCCGACGCGGCGCTGCGCGCGTGGATGGACCGGTTCGTCGACTACCTCGCCACCAAGCGGGGCATGGCCGACGCGCTGCGGCTGGTGATCGCCTCCGGCGCCAACCCGTACGCGCAGAGCCGCGACCGGCTGCTCGCCGCGCTCGGGGCGCTGCTCGCGGCGGGTGCCGCCGCGGGTGTCGTACGCGCCGACGTGGCCGCCGCCGACGTGCTCGCCAGCCTCAGCGGCGTCTCCCTGGTCGCGGGCGAACCGGACCAGCGCGCCCAGGCCGGACGCCTGCTCGACCTGCTGATGGACGGGTTGCGCCACCGGCCGGGCTGACCGGAACCGGCCCGCGCCCCCGGCGCGCGCTGACAGACTCGGCCGGTGGGCTCGTACGGGTGGCGGGGACGCCTGGGGCCGGCGGTGCCGGTGGCCCCGGGCGCCCGGGTCGACCGGTTCGAGATCTTCTTCGACCTGGTCTTCGTCTTCTCGTTCTTCATCATCACCCGGGCCACCGCTCTCCAGGTGACCGGCGGGGCGCTGCTGCACGCGCTGCTCGTCCTCGCCGTGCTCTGGTGGTCGTGGGTGGTGCACAGCGTGGTCGCCACCCGGGTACGCCTCGGCGAGGGCTTCGTCCCGGTGCTCATGACCGTCGGCATGGCCGCGCTGTTCACGTTCGCGCTGTCGCTGCCGAACGCGTTCCGCGACCCGCGCGGCAACGAGGCCGGGCCGATGGTCGCGGCGCTCAGCTACACCGTCCTGCGGCTGGTGCACCTGCTGCTCTACCGGCACGCCGTCCGGGACAGCCCGAACGAGCGCCGGCAACTGATCCGGTTCGCCCCCGAGGTGGTCGGCAGCACCGCGCTGCTGCTGGTCGCCGCGCTGCTGCCGCCGAGGATCGACGACCTGTTCTCCGCGGCGGTGCTCCGGGACGTGCTGTGGGCCGGGGTCATCCTGCTCCAGTACGGCACCGGCATCATCGCCGGCACGTGGGGCTGGGGCGTCGCGTCCGCCGAACACTGGACCGAGCGGTACGACCTCATCCTGATCATCGCGCTGGGCGAGTCCGTGATCTCGGTCGGCGTCGGCAGCAACCTGCTCGGCCAGCCGCCCACCTGGCCGGCCGTGGCCGCGGCGGTGCTCGGCATCTTCTTCACCGCCGCGCTCTGGTGGGCGCACTACGACATGATCGGGCCGGCCGCCCGGATCGCCCTGCACGTCGCGCAGGACGGCCCCCGGGTGGCGATGGCCCGGGACGCGTACGCGTACCTGTTCCTGCCCATGATCGCGGGCATCATCCTGTTCGCGCTCGGCGCCGAGACGATCGTGCACGGCATCGCCGACCCGAACGTGCCGCCGAGCGAGCCGGCACACGGTCCCGGCGTGCCGCTGCTGTACGGCGGCGTCATCTGCTACCTCTGCGGCAACATGCTGTTCCAGCTGCGTACCCTGCGCACGCTGAGCTGGACCCGGGTCGGCGCGGTGCTGCTGCTGGGCGTGCTCATCCCGGTCGCGGAGCGGGTGCCGGGGCTGGCCGCGCTGGGCATGCTGACCGCCGTCACCGTCGGTATGGTGGCCGCCGAGGTGATCGTCTTCGCCGACGGCCGGCAGGCGCTGCGCAAGCTGGTCTTCGAGGAGCGCACCAGCCACGAGGCGCACGAGGCGGCCTGGCGGGCCCGCTGGCTCGAGAAGCCCGAGGACCGCGACGAAGGCGAGTGAACCGGCTGCCCGCCGCCCCCGTGGTACCTGTCGGCCCCGCCGTGGGGCCGCAGACGAGGGATACGGGGACCACATGACCATCGACACCGTGCACGCCGGCGCGGCCGGCACCTGGCAGCTCGGCGACCTGACCGTCAACCGGATGGGCCTGGGCGCGATGCGGCTGACCGCGAACGCCGACGGCAGCCCGAGCGACCGGGACCGGGCCGTCGCCGTACTGCGCCGCGCCGTCGAGCTGGGCGTCAACCACATCGACACGGCCGCGTTCTACTTCTCGCCGCTGCGCTCGGCCAACGAGCTGATCAACCGGGCGCTGTGGCCGTACCCGGAGGATCTGGTCGTCGTGACCAAGGTCGGGCCGGGCAAGGATCCGTCCGGGCAGTGGCTGCCGGCGGCCCGGCCGGACCAGATGCGCGGGCAGGTGGAGGAGAACCTGCGTCAGCTCGGCCGCGACCACCTGGACGTGGTGAACCTGCGGGTGCACGGCCCGGAGCCGCTGTCCGAGCACTTCGGCGCGCTGGCCGAGCTGCGTGACGCCGGGCTGATCCGGCACCTCGGCGTCTCCGCCGTACGCCCGCACCAGGTCGCCGAGGCGCGCGCCATCGCCCCGGTGGTGTGCGTGCAGAACTCGTACGGCCTGGGCTACCGCCGTCAGCACGACGAGCTGATCCGCGACTGCGCGGCGCACGGCACCGCATTCGTCCCGTTCTTCTCCCTCGTCACGAGCGGCCGGGAGGCCGGCGCCACCGGCGAGGAGCACCCGGAGGTGCTCGCGGTGGCCCGGGAGCACGGCGTGACGGCGGCTCAGGTCCGGCTGGCCTGGACGCTGGCCCGGGGCCCGAACGTGCTGGCCATCCCCGGCACCGGCGACCCGGCGCATCTGGCGCAGAACGTCGCCGCCGCCGCGCTGCGCCTGTCCCCCGCCGACCTGGCCCGCCTCGACGCCGTGTGACGCGTGTTAAGAAGGGGCCCTTTCACCTCGCCAGGCGTTAAGAAGGGGCCCTTCCTTACCGTTCGGCCGTCGGCAGAATCGGCGCGTGCGGGGTGGCCTGCGGCCCGGCGCGCGCCGATGCTGAGGCGATGGCGACCTTCTCCGTACAGGCCCAGCCGACCGACGCGGCGAGCTGGACCGAGCTGGCCCGCATCGTCGAGGCGGCCGGTTTCGACGCGCTGTTCGCGGCCGACCACCCCGGCTCCTGCGCCTCGCCGTTCGTCGCGCTGGCCGCCGCGGCGGCGGTGACCAGCACACTGGGCCTCGGCTCGTACGTCTCCAACGCCGGGGTCCGCGAGCCGATCCTGCTCGCCGCCGACATCGCCACCCTGGACGTGGTCTCCGGCGGGCGGGCCCGGTTCGGCGTCGGCGCCGGCCACACGCCGGCCGAGTGGCGGGCCGTCGGGCGCGAGCGCCCGGACGTCACCGGCCGGGTCCGCCGCTGCGTCGCGGTGACCGAGGCGGTACGGGCACTGCTCGCCGGCGACGAGGTCACACTGGACACCGAGGACCTGACGACGTACGCGGCACGGCTCGACCGGCCCCGCCCGGTCCAGGACCGGATCCCGCTGACCGTCGGCGCCTCCAACTCGACGCTGCTGCGCTGGGCCGGGAGGCACGCCGACGTGGTCGGCCTGGCCGGCCTGGGCCGGACGCTGCCCGACGGCCACCAGCACACCGTCCGGTGGCGGGCCGACCAGATCGAGGCGCAGCTCGCGCACGTGGCGGCCGGCGCGGCCGGCCGGGACACGCCGCCGGTCCTGGAGGCGCTGGTCCAGCACGTCGCCGTCACCGACGACGCCGAGGCGGCCGCCGCCGGGACGGCCGCCGAGACCGGGCTCACCCCGGCGGAGGTGCTGGCCACCCCGTTCGTACTGGCCGGCACGCCCGACGAGATCGTCTCTGCGGTCGCCGGGCACCGGCGCCGCTGGGGTGTCACCCGCTTCGTGGTACGCGCCGGAGCCGTCGACGCGCTCGCTCCGCTCCTGCCCCGGCTGGCGGGAAAAGAGCTGGACTTCGAGCACACTCGAAAGTGAACACTTGGCGCATGACGACGACACGACGGCTGGGCCGCAGCGGCATCGAGGTCAGCGCGATCGGCATGGGCTGCTGGGCGATCGGCGGCCCGCTCTGGGACGGCACCCAACCGCTCGGCTGGGGCGAGGTGGACGACGACGAGTCGGTGCGTACCGTCCACCGGGCTCTCGACCTGGGCGCGACGCTGTTCGACACCTCCAGCAACTACGGCGCCGGGCACAGCGAGCGGGTACTCGGGCGCGCGCTGGCGGGCCGCCGGGACCGCGCGGTCATCGCGACCAAGTTCGGCTACCCGACCGACGAGGAGACCCGCCAGGCGCTCGGCGAGGACGCCAGTCCCGAGTACGCGCGACGCAGCCTGGAGGGTTCGCTGCGCCGGCTCGGCACCGACCACGTCGACCTCTTCCAGCTCCACCTGGGCGGTCTGCCGGTGCCACGGGCGCTGGATCTCGTCGGCACGCTGGAGGATCTGGTCGCGGAGGGGAAGATCCGGGCGTACGGCTGGAGCACCGACGACCCCGCCTCGGCGCGCGCCTTCGCCGAGGCGGGACCGCACTGCGCGGCGATCCAGCACGACCAGTCGGTGCTGCGGGACAACGCCGCCATGCTCGCGGTGTGCGGGGAGTTCGACCTGGCGAGCCTCAACCGAGGGCCGCTGGCGATGGGCCTGCTCACCGCGAAGTACCAGGACGCGCCGACCGCCCGGGGCGACGACGACGTACGCGGTGTGGCACCGGAGTGGCTGGACTGGTTCACCGGCGGCGTACCGCGCGCCGAGTGGGCGCAGCGGGTGGCCCTGGTCCGTGAGGCGCTGACCGCCGACGGCCGCACGCTCGCCCAGGGCGCGCTGGGCTGGCTGCTCGCCCGCAGCCCGCACACGCTGCCGATTCCCGGCTGCCGCACCGTCGCGCAGGCCGAGGAGAACCTGGGAGCGCTGGCGTACGGGCCACTGCCGCAGGACGCGTTCGCCGAGGTGGAACGCCTGCTCGCCGAGCTGCGTACCGCCCCGGCCGACGCCTGACCCGCTCGACCGCACCGGCAGCCACACCCCAAGGGGTGTAGCACTTCGTAGCACACAGGCGGTAGGCTGCCGGTGTGGCCGAGCACGCTCATCGCGAGATCACCCAACGCGAGCTGCGCAACGACTCCGGCGCCATCATGCGCGCAGTCGAGCGCGGAGAGTCCTTCACCATCACCCGCAACGGCACGCCGATCGGACGCTTGATCCCGATCCGGCGGCGCACGTTCGTCCCGCGAGCCGAGGTTCTCGCGGCCTTCGCCAGCGCGCCCCGGTTGGACGAGGCACGCTTCCGGGCCGACCTCGACGGCACGATCGACCAGGAGCTGCCCAGCCGTGACTGGTGACCTCCCCGTCCGCGGTCTGATCGACACCAACATCGTCATCCATCTGGGCGGACTCGGCGGGGCGCAACTGCCCGACGAGATGGTCATCAGCGCGGTCACGCTTGCCGAACTCTCGGCCGGTCCACATCACACCGACGATCCGCGCGAGCGCGCCCGCCGGATGAGCGTCCTGCAGCACGTCGAGGCCACCTTCGAGCCGCTTCCGTTCGACGCCGAGGCGGCGCGGGCCTTCGGCCTGGTCTCGGCGGCGGTGCTCGCCGCCGGGCGGGGAACGCGGCGCCGGGTAGCGGACCTGATGATCGCCTCCGTCGCACACGCCAACGCGCTTCCCCTCTACACCACGAACCCCGCCGACTTCCTCGGGCTCGACGGTCTGATCACCGTGCATCCGGTCAGCAGGCCGACCGACTGAGGCCGGCCATCGGCGCGTGACGAGTGGGCGTGACGAGTGAGTGATTTCGCTCAACGCATCCGAATCGCGCCGCGTACTCGAAGATGTGAGCATGCGGATCCTCATGGCCGGCGCGTCCGGTTTCCTCGGCACCCGACTGGTCGACTGCCTCACCGCGGACGGCCACCAGGTCACCCGCCTGGTCCGCCGCCCACCGCGCACACCCGCCGAACGGCAGTGGAACCCCTCCGCCGCGCAGCTCGACCCGCAGTGCGTCGCCGACGCCGACGCGGTGGTGAACCTGGCCGGCGCCGGGGTGGGCGACAAACGCTGGAACGACGAGTACCGGAAGCTGATCCGGACCAGCCGGGTGGACAGCACCACCACGCTCGCCATCACGATCGCCGGCCTGCCCGCCGCCGACCGGCCCGCGGTGCTGCTGAACTCCTCCGCCGTCGGCTGGTACGGCGACACCGGCGACCGGACGGTCACCGAGGAGGCGCCTGCGGGTGAGGGATTCCTCGCCGACGTCTGCCGGGTCTGGGAGGCCGCGACCCGCCCGGCCGAGGACGCGGGCGTACGGGTGGTGCGCCTGCGTACCGGACTGCCGCTGCACCGCGACGGCGGCCTGCTCAAGCCGCAGCTGCTGCCGTTCCGGCTCGGCGTCGGCGGCAAGCTGGGCAACGGGCGGCAGTGGCTGCCGTGGATCTCGATGCGGGACTGGCTCGACGCCGCGAAGTTCCTGCTGGCCCGCGACGGCATCGCCGGCGCGGTGAACGTGGTCGGCCCGGCGCCGGTCACCAACGCCGAGTTCACCAAGGAGCTGGCCCGCCAGCTGCACCGCCCGGCGATCATGCCGATCCCGGCGGTGGCACTGAAGGTGGCGCTCGGCGGTTTCGCGCAGGAGGCGCTGACCAGCGCGCGGGTGCTGCCCGCCGTGCTCGACAAGGCCGGCTTCCCGTGGGCGCACCCGGACCTGGCGGGCGCGTTGCGCGCCGCCCTCACCGAGTGAGCGGGCGAGGGCGGCGCGACGGGGCGGAGGCGGATCAGCAGCCGATCACCCAGTACGCGGGCCCGGTCTGCTTCAGCCTGCTCGTGTAGAAGGTGTTGTAGAGGCCCATCCGCTGCCCGCTGCCGAGGGCGTAGGCGTACCCGCCGGACTGGTAGGCTCGCCCGGCCACCACGTGCGCGTAGTTGCTGGCGGTGACGCAGACCGGCGCGCTGGTCGGCGAGGGCGAGGCCGTCGGGGTGGGCGACGCGGTCGCCGTCGGGGTCGGGCTCGGCGAGGCGCCGCCACCGCCGAGCCCGAAGAAGACCGCGTCCCGGTACGTCGAACAGATGGTGTCCAGGAAGTACGCCCCGGCGGTGCCGCACTGGTCCGTGCCCGCACCCGGGTCGACGGGGGTGCCGTGGCCCATCCCGGCGACCCGGTAGAGGCGGACCTGGTCGGTGCCGTAGACCTCCAGGCTCGTACCGGCCGGCAGCGTGGAGGTGCTGGTCGGTGTGGTCGGCACGCCCAGCACGTTCGTCCACTGGTCCCGTGACTCGGCGGCGTTCGCGGTCGCCACCGTGGTGTCGCTGGTGCCGTGCCAGATCGCCACCCGCGGGCGCTTCCCGGTGTACCCGGCGTACGCGCCGCGGACCAGGTCGCCCCACTGCGCCGGGGTCTTGTCCACACCCGGGTTCATGCAGCTGAACGCGGTGACGGTGCTGGTGGCGCAGCGGTACGGGATGCCGGCGATGATCGAGCCGCCGGCGAAGACGTCGGGGTAGGCGGCGAGCATGGCCGCGCTCATCGCGCCGCCCGCGGAGAGGCCGCTGACGTAGACCCGGGCGCCGTCGGTGCCATAGGTGGTCTTGGCGTAGTCGACCATCTGCTTGATCGACAGCGCCTCGCCCTGGCCGCGTGCGGTGTCACCGGTCTCGAACCAGTTGAAGCAGGAGTTGGCGTTGTTGCCGCTGGGCTGCTGCGGCGCGATGAGCGTGAACTTCCACTGGTCGGCGTACTTCTGCCAGCCGGAGTTGGTGACGTACGTCGAGGCGTTCTGCACGCAGCCGTGCAGCAGCACCACGGCGGGCGCGCCGGCGGGCAGGCCGTCCGGGCGGTACGCGTACATGGCCAGGTTGCCGGGGTTGGAGCCGAACCCGGTGACCTGGGTCAGCGAGGCGGCCTGGGCCGGAAGGGCGGCGACCAGCGCGGTGGCGGCGGCCAGCACGACCCCGGCCGCCGCCCCGGCGACGCGGGCGATGAGGGATGAGGAGCGGGGCACGGGGACCTCCCGATCGTGGAATGTGAACTGAGTCACCTCCGAGTTGCCGCGACGTTACGGCCGCGTTTCGTCACACCGGAATGGCCGCCGCTCACACATTCACGACCACCGAAGTGTGCGGCGAGTTCCGTGTCCGGGCGGTCTGCCCAGGTCCGGTTGGTAACGTCCGCTGCGTGCCCTCCTCCCCGTCCACGGCCACCGGCCCGGCGCCGACGCGCGTCCGCGACCGGCGCGCCGACCTGCTGGTCACGCTCGCCGCGCTGGCCCTGGCCCTCTGGGTGACGAGTGGCATGTGGCGGGATCCGAACAGCCGCGCGATCACGGTCAACTCCAGCGACCAGGCGCTGTTCGAGTGGCTGCTGGCGTTCGGCGGGCACGCGCTGACCCACGGGCAGAACCCGCTGTACACCACCTTGATCAACGTCCCGGACGGGGTGAACCTCGCGGTGAACACCTCGATCACCGTGTACGCGGCGGTCTTCGCGCCGCTGACGTACCTGATCGGGCCGCCCGCGACGTTCCTGGTGATCCTCACACTCAACCTGGCCGCGACGGCGGTGGCCTGGTACTGGCTGCTCAGCCGGCACCTGGTCCGCAGCCGGCTGGCCGCCGGGGTGGGCGCGCTGTTCATCGCCTTCTGCCCGGCGATGGTGTCGCACGCGAACGCGCACCTGAACTGGACCGCGGGCTGGCTGGTGCCGCTGCTGATCTGGGGCGTGTTCCGGCTGCGCCGTCCGGGCCGGGCGGTCACCGGCGGGATCGTGCTCGGCCTGCTGGTGGCGGCCGCGTTCTCGATCGCCGCCGAAGGGCTGTTCTTCACCGCGCTGGCGCTCGGCGTGTTCCTCGCGGTGTGGGCGCTGCACCCGGCCCGCCGGTCCGAGGTACGCGCCGCGCTGCCCCGGATGGCGGCCGGGCTGGGCGTGACAGCGCTCGTCGCGGGGGCGCTGCTGGCGTACCCGCTGTGGCTGCACTTCCTCGGACCGCAACGGTTCCACGGCACCGGGTTCGACCCGCTGATCCACTCCGAGGACATCGCCGCGTACGGGTCGTACCCGCGCCGGTCACTGGCCGGCTGGGCCGGATGGGGCACCTCGCTGGCGCCCAACCCGACGGAGGAGAACTCGTTCTTCGGCGTACCGCTGCTCCTGCTCGCCATCGCCTGCTTCGCGCTGCTGTGGCGGCGCGCGGACCGCGCGTTCCGGGCCACGCTGGCCGCCCTCGGCGTGACAGCAGTGGTCTTCGCGGTGCTGTCGTGGGGGCCGACGGTGAAGTGGAACGGCCGCCGCTTCGACCAGACGCTGCCGTTCGGGGTGCTGGACAACCTGCCGGTGATCAACGCGGCGTTGCCGTCCCGGCTGGCGCTCGTGGTCGCGCCGGTCATCGGCCTGCTGCTGGCGTACGCGATCGACTCATTGCGGGCCCGGCCGCCCCGGCGCCGGGTGAGCGGGCTCGCCTGGGCGCTCGGCTTCGCCGCCGCGCTGCTGCCGCTGGTGCCGATCCCGCTGCTGACAAGCGTCCGCGAACCGATCCCGGCGTTCATCACCAGCGGCGCCTGGCAGCGCTACGTCCCGCCCGACGGGGTGCTGACGCCGCTGCCGCTGACCGTCGACGTCTACCCGGACGGGCAACGCTGGCAGGCGTACGCGCTCGCCCACCGGCAGGGTGAGTTCCGGATCCCGTCCGGCTTCTTCCTCGGGCCGGGCGGGCCGGAGGGCCGGGGCCGGATCGGCCCGGTGCCGCGCACCTTCGACTCGCTGATGGACCAGGCGGGCCGGACCGGGCTGGTGCCGATCATCACCGACGGCAGCATCCGCGAGTCCCGGGCGGACCTGCGCTACTGGGGCGTCCAGGCGGTGGTGCTGCCGGACCGGGTGCACGGCGCGAAGTTCGACGTCGACGAGGAGGCGCTGCGACGCACCGCCACCGCGCTGCTCGGGCCGCCCGAGCGGGTGGAGGACGTCTGGCTGTGGCGGGTGCCGGCCTGAGCACCGCCACCGCACCGACCGCAGCCCCGGCGCGATGGCGACGAGGCTCACGGGTCCGGTTCCCGGAGGGCGGGACTAGGCTGGACGGGTGAGCGTGACGACTTCCGGGCTGACCGCCGTCCGCGCCGGCCTGCTCGACTACCAGGCCGCCTGGGACGAGCAGCGCCGGCTGCACGAGGCGGTGGTGGCCGGCGAACAGGGCGACACGGTGCTGCTGCTGGAGCACCCCAGCGTCTACACCGCCGGCAAGCGCACCGAGCCGTGGGACCGCCCGATGGACGGCACCCCGGTGGTGGACGTGGACCGCGGCGGGAAGATCACCTGGCACGGTCCGGGGCAGCTCGTCGGCTACCCGATCGTCCGGCTGCCCGACCCGGTCGACGTGGTCGCGTACGTCCGGCGCACCGAGCAGCTCCTGATCGACGTCTGCGCCGAGTTCGGGCTGTCCGCCGGCCGGGTCGAGGGGCGCAGCGGCGTGTGGGTGCCGGAGGACGACCGGGGCCCGGCCCGCAAGGTCGCCGCCATCGGCATCCGGGTGGCGCGCGGCGTCACGCTGCACGGCTTCTCCATCAACTGCGACTGCGACCTGGGCTTCTTCGACCGGATCGTGCCCTGCGGCATCCGCGACGCCGGGGTCACCTCCCTGACCGCCGAGCTGGGCCGGCCGATCACCGTCGCCGACGTGCTGCCGGTGGTCGAGCGGCACCTGCCGACGCTGACGCGGGTCTGAGCCCGGTGCGGCTCGACCTGGTCACGCTCGTCGTGGCCGAGTACGACCCCGCGATCGCGTTCTTCACCGAGGTGCTCGGGTTCGAGCTGGCCGAGGACAAGCCCTCGCTGACGAACGACGGCCGGCCCAAGCGCTGGGTGGTCGTACGCCCGCCGGGCGGCGGCACCGGCCTGCTGCTGGCCCGCGCCGACGGCGAGCACCAGGCCGGTGCGGTGGGCGGCCAGACCCACGGCCGGGTGGGTTTCTTCCTCCAGGTCGACGACTTCGAGGCGGTGTACCGCCGGATGGTCGACGCGGGCGTCGAGTTCGTCCGGCCGCCCCGCACCGAGCCGTACGGCCGGGTCGCGGTCTTCCGCGACATCGCCGGCAACCCCTGGGATCTGCTCGGCCCGGCGTGACCGCTCGGCCCGGCCTGACCGCTCGGCGGCGCGGTGGCCGACCGGTCCGGATCGCCGCCCGCCCAGGACCGCCGCCCGCCCGGGCCCTACCTCACCGTCGGTCACGGTGAGTGACACCGCCGCGTCCGCGGCAGGTGACCTCCGCCGACTTTGCTCTGCAGCCGGATTCGCAACGATCACTATCGGTCGACCGCTGCGTCCGTGGCTGCAGAGCAAAGGGCGCAGACACCCTTCCCTCCCTCCCGAGGGACGTCCGGCATAACCCCAGCTCAGCGCAATCCGCCGACGCCGAGAGTCTCTCGACCACCCCGAAACCACCCTCACCGAACGTGACCGCGAGGCCCCGAAACAGCAGGTCGAAACCGTTGGAGTACGCCGGCCGGGCCGGGTCCGGGTGGGTGTAGAACGGGCGTTTCACCATCGGATAGCCGGTGACGAAGAGGAAGTCGCTGCCGTGCTCGCGGAGCGCCCACTCCCCCAGCGCCCGCTCGTGCGCCGGCGCCAGGTCGGGTTCGGCAGGCGGCGCCCCGGCGATCGTCAGCGCGTCGATGAAGTGCACCGCCGGGATCTCGGCCGGCACCTCCGGCACCGTCACGCCGAGCGTCGCCAGCGCGCCACCGGCCCGCTCGCCGACCGTCGCCACCATCCCGGCCAGGGTCTCCCGCAGCACCGCCATCACGTCCCGGTGGTCGGCCACGAAGCCCAGCTCCACGTCGAGCGACGTGTACTGGGCCAGGTGGCGCACCGTGTCGTGCGGCTCGGCGCGGAACACCGGCCCCACCTCGTACACCCGCTCGAAGACGCCGACCATGAGCTGCTTGTAGAACTGCGGCGACTGGGCCAGGTAGGCGGGCCGCCCGAACCAGTCCAGCGCGAACACGTTCGCCCCGCTCTCGGTGGACGAGGCGACCACCTTCGGCGTGTGCACCTCGACGAAGCCCCGCCCGTCGAGCGTGGCCCGGAAGCCGGACACGGCCGCCGCCGAGATCCGCAGCGCGGCGGAGCGGACCGGGTGCCGCAGCGCGACCGGCGCGTGGTCGAGCTGGGTGGGCAGGGCGGCGGCGAGCACCGGCCGGTACAGGTCGAACGGGGGCGGGACGGCAGGTGGCCCGAGCGGACGTACCGTCGGCTCGACGACCTCGACCCCGGCGGGCGCGGTGGCCTTCGCGACCACGGTGCCGACCACCTCGACGACCGTCTCCTCGGTGAGCGCCTCGACCTGCTCCCGCACGGCGGGCGCGGCGACCACCACCTGGGCGAGCCCGGCGGCGTCGCGGACGATCAGGAAGGCCACCGACTTGAGCAGCCGGCGGCGGTGGACCCAGCCGGCGAGCCGCACGGTGGCGCCCACATGGGCGGGGAGTTCTGTGGACAGGATGCGTTGCACGACGACTACCTCCTTGACCAATCGCAACGCGATCCCCAGGGAGGTGTGGGCGAGCGGGAACCTCGCGGTGCCACCACACCTTCGCCCCCGCCTGGGCGGGAGCCTCGTTCGTCGCCTTTTCACCGGGGCCGGCCGGGCGGGCTCTACTGGGCGCGAAACGCCGTTCTTCCCGCAGCTCGGGAGGGTCTTCGCGGACCGGCGCCAGACCACCTCGCAGCAACCGGCGGCTCTCTCGACTGGCGGATCGGCCCGTTACTCGGCTCCGTCACAGCTCTGCCCGGCACGCTAGCACCGCACGCACCGCGCTGTGACCGGGTTTTTTCGCCACTGGTGTCCGGTGTCACAGCCATTCCGGCGTGACGGCCGTCGCCCTCGTTCATCGACCGGCACCGACCGGCGTACGCTCGGTTTTGTGACGATCGAGCAATCCGCGCCGACGACTGAGCAGCCAGCGCGCACCGCGACTGTCGCCCCGGAGGGGCGGCGGATGCTGCGGATCGAGGCGCGCAACGCCGAGACGCCGATCGAGCGCAAGCCGCCGTGGATCAAGGTCAAGGCCAAGATGGGCCCGGAGTACACCCAGTTGCGCGGGCTCGTCTCGCGCGAAGGGCTGCACACCGTGTGCCAGGAGGCCGGCTGCCCCAACATCTACGAGTGCTGGGAGGACCGGGAGGCCACCTTCCTCATCGGTGGTGACCAGTGCACCCGGCGCTGCGACTTCTGCCAGATCGACACCGGCAAGCCGGCCGAGTTCGACGCCGACGAGCCGCGGCGCGTCGCCGAGTCGGTCGCCGCGATGGGCCTGCGCTACGCGACCATCACCGGTGTCGCCCGCGACGACCTGCCCGACGGCGGGGCCTGGCTGTACGCCGAGACGGTCCGGCAGATCCACGCGCTGCAGTCCGGCTGCGGTGTCGAGCTGCTGATCCCCGACTTCAACGCCGTCCCCGAGCAGCTCGCCGAGGTCTTCGGCTCGCGGCCCGAGGTGCTGGCGCACAACGTGGAGACGGTGCCGCGCATCTTCAAGCGGATCCGCCCGGCGTTCCGCTACGAGCGTTCGCTGGACGTGATCCGCCAGGCGCGGGCCGACGGCCTGGTCACCAAGAGCAACCTGATCCTCGGCATGGGCGAGGAGCGCGCCGAGGTGTCCCAGGCGCTGCGTGACCTGCACGAGGCGGGCTGCGAGCTGATCACCATCACGCAGTACCTGCGCCCCTCCCCCCGGCACCACCCGGTGACCCGCTGGGTCAAGCCGGAGGAGTTCGTCGAGCTGCGCGAGGAGGCCGAGGAGATCGGCTTCGCGGGCGTGATGAGCGGCCCGCTGGTCCGCTCGTCGTACCGCGCGGGCCGTCTCTACCAGCAGGCGCTCGACGCCCGCCGGGAGGTCACCGTCGCCGGCTGAGGCCGGCCGGCCACCGCGTCACCCGCCACCGGCCGCCGGCCGGATGCCATGATCACAGGCATGACCGCCGGGGTACGCGAGGAGCCACGCGAAGCCGCGCGCCCTCGTACGCCCCGGCGGTTGCCGTTGCCGACGCTGCTCGCCCTGCTCGTCGGGTTCGCCGGTGTCGGCTACCGGCTGGCGCTGCTGTTCGCCGACGTACCGCCCACCAACAGCGACGAGGCGACGATGGGGCTGGCTGCCCTGCACATCGCCCGCGGTGACGGCTTCCCGGTGTGGTTCTACGGCCAGGCGTACATGGGCACGCTGGAGGCGTACCTGGCCGCGCCGCTGGTCGCGCTGGCCGGACCGTCGGTGCTCGTGCTGCGGGTGCCCACGCTGGCGCTGTACGCGTTGTTCCTGCTGCTGTCCTGGCGGCTCACCCGGCGTCTCGGCGGCGACCGCTGGTACGCCCTGCTGGTGGTCGCCGTGCTGGCGCTCGGCGCGGACCGGGTGGTGAAGAACCAGCTCATCGCCGGCGGCGGCTATCCGGAGCTGAACCCGGCCGGTGCCGCGCTGGCCCTGCTCACGGTCGGGCTCTGCGTGACCGGGCCGGGTGCGCGGCTGCCCCGCTGGGCGGCCTGGGGGCTGGTCTCCGGGGTGCTGCTCTGGGTGGACCCGCTGATCCTGCCGTACGTGCTGATGCTCGGCGCGCTGCTCGTGGCCCGCCGGTGGCGGGAACTGGCCGGCCGGGCCGGGGTGGTGCTGACCGGCGCGTTGCTGCTGGGCGCGGCGCCGATGCTCGTGGACAGCCTTCGGCACGGCCGCAACCCGGTGGCCGCGGTGCTGGCCGCGGGTGGCACGGGCGCACCAGCCGACTGGGCGGACCGGCTGCACGGCGGGCTGGTGCTCGGGCCGCCGCTGGCGATGGGCTTCTGCTCCCCCGGCCGGTGTGCCACCTGGCAGCTCTGGTGGGCGGTAGCGTTCCCGGTGCTGCTGGTGCTCGCCGCGCTCACCGCGTGGCACACGCTTCGCCGCGCCCCCGGCGGTCCGCGCTCGGCAGAGCGGGTGTCGGCTGGGGTGCGGCTCGCGCTGCTCGGCGGCGCTGCGGGTGTCCTCGCCGCGTACGCGGTGAGCAACGCGGCCGGGCAGACGCCGATCGAGAGCAGCCGCTACCTGTCGTGCCTGGCGGTCGCCGTACCGGCCCTGTTCTGGCCACTGTGGCAGGCCGCCCGCCCGCTGGCCGCCCGCCGCCTGACGGGTCAGCGCCAGCTCCCCGAGGTGGCGGCATCAGACCGGCCCGCCGAACGCCAGTTCGCCGAGGTGGCGGTATCGGAGGAGGGCGGATACCGCCATCTCCCCGAAGTGGAGTCGATCAAGGCGACCGGCGGGCGGGCGGCCGGGAGGAGGGCCCGGATGGCGGGGGTCGGGGCACTGGCGGTGCTCGCGGGGGTGCTCGGCACCGGAGTGGCGGCCACTGTGGACGTGGTCCGGGCGGCGCCGGCCGTGCACGCCGAGGCCGACCGGCACCGGTCTCTCGTGGACACGCTCGGCGCGCTCGACGTGCGGAACGTCCGCGGCGGCTACTGGACGTGCAACCGGCTCACCTACGCGACGGGCGAGAACGTGGTCTGCGCCGTGGTCGACGACGACCTGACCCCCGGTTTCGACCGGCTGCCCGGGTACCGGCGGGAGGTGGCCGCCGATCCGGACGCGGCGTGGGTGGCGCCGGCCGGCTCGCCGCTGGCCGCGCGGCTGGACGAACGCGTCGGCGCCGAATCGGGCGCGCTCGACGTCGTCACGGTGGCCGGCTGGCGGATCTACCTGCCGCGCCGCTGACCCGGACCCGGCGCGGTTACCGGCCGGCGCGGCGCGGACCGGCGCGCTACCGGACGCGGCGCTGGGCCGGAGCGGGTGACGGCCGGTCGAGCAGGCCGAGGCGGTGCGCCAGCGCGGCGGCCTCGACCCGGTTGGTCACGTCGAGCTTGGCGATGATCCGGGACACGTGCACGCTCGCCGTCTTCGGCGAGATGAACAGGCGCTCGGCGATCCGGCTGTTGCTGTGCCCCTCGGCGACCAGCCGCAGCACCTCCTGCTCCCGGCTGGTCAGCAGGTCCGGCCCGGGTCGCCCGGTGCCACGCAGTCCGACCCGGCGGGCGAGCGTCGCCGCCTGCTCGCCCAGCGGAGTGGCGCCCAGCCGGGCGGCCAGCTCGGCCGTCTCCCGTACCGCGGCGGCCACCTCGTCGCGCTCGCCCGCCGCCGCGGCCGCCTCGGCCAGCCCCAGCAGCGCCCGGCCCAGCGGGTACGGCTGCCCGGCCGCCCGCCATGCCGCCACGGCCGCCCGCCACGCGGCGAGCGCGTCGGCGGGACCGGTGGGCGCCGTGCCGCCGAGGATCGCGGTGACGTGGGCGGCGTGGGCGTGCTCGGCCGGGTACCGGGCCGGCAGCGCGGCGGCCACCGCCGACACGTCGGCGGCGAGCGTCGCGTCCCCGGTCAGCGCGGCGGTACGCGCCAGCGCGTTCAGCACCGGCCAGCCCTCGCGGGGCAGGTCGGCCAGGTGCGCGTCGGCCAGTGCGGCGCGCGCCGCGCGTACCGCCTCGGGCTTGTCGCCGGCGGCGAGCGCCGCCTCCACGCGCAGCTCGTGCAGCGGCAGCCGGTGGTTCGGCCAGAGGTACGGGCGGCCGAGGAACGCCAGCGCCCGCCCGACGACCTCGTCCGCGCCCGGATGGGCGCGGGCGAGGTGGAGCCCGGCGCGCAGTTGCAGCCAGTGCAGCCCGGACACGCCGGGCGGGTCGATCCGGGCCGCCTCGGCGCAGGTGGCGTCCGCCTCGCCCCAGCGGCCCAGCGCGATCAGTGCCTCGGCCCGGTTCGACAGCAGGTACGCCCCGATCGAGCGGCTGATGCCGACCCGGCGCGCCTCGCTCACCCCGGCCGCGGCCGCCTGTTCGGACTCGTCGTAGTGGCCCAGCTCGTAGAGCACGTCGGAGAGGAAGACCAGGGCGCTGACCAGGGCCCACGAGTCGTCTGCCGCCCGGGCTCGCGCCTCCACCCGGCGCAGCTCGGCCAGCCCCAGCTCCGGCGTGCCGTCGATGCGGTGCAGCAGGGCGATCCGGGTCGGTAGCAGCACCAGGTCGGTGCCGACCTCGGACGCGCCGGCCGCGGCCTCGGTGGCGACCGAGGCGGCCTCCCGAGGGTCGACCTTCATCAGGTGCGACGCGATGTCGGCGAGCACACCGAGCCGTTCCGGGCCGTGCGGCGCGCCCGCCGCCAGCCGGTACGCCTCGCGCAGCTCGGTCGCGCCGTCGCTCTTGCCGAGCAGCGCGAACAGCCGGCCCCGGTGGTCGAGCAGGCGCGCGGCGCGCAGCGGTTCGGCGTCGGAGTCGACCTCGGCCAGCGCGGCCCGGGTGAGCGTGAGCGCCCGGCTGAGGTCTCCGGCGGTCACCGCCGCGGTGAGCGTGTCCTCCAGCACCCGCAGGTGGTCCATGCCGAGCCGGTCGGCGGCGTCGGGCACCTGCTCCCAGAGTTCGAGGACGCGCTCCAGCAGCCGGCTCTGCTCGGCGTACGCGTACCGTTCGGCCGCCGCCTCGGCGGCGACCCGGGCGGCGGTGAGCGCGCGCGGGTGGTCGTGGGCCGCGTACCAGTGGTGGGCGATCTCGGCCGGCGCGCGACCGGCGGCGACCAGGTGCGGCTGGGCCTCGATCGCGGCGGCGTAGCGGGCGTGCAGCCGCGCGTGCTCGCCGGGCAGCAGGTCGTCGTGCACGGCCTCGCGGACCAGCGCGTGCCGGAACTCGTAGTCGCCGTCCGGGTCGGCCACCACGAGCTGCCCGGCGACGGCGGCGCGCAGCGCGTCCTCCAGTTCGGCCTCGGGCAGGCCGGCCACCTCGGCGAGGAGCTGGTGGGCGAAGCGGGTGCCGCCGGCGGCGGCGATCCGCAGCACCCGCTGGGCCGGCTCGGGCAGCCGGTCGACGCGGGCCAGCAGCAGGTCGCGCAGCGTCTCCGGGATGGCCGCGCAGCCGACCGGGCCACCGGCGGCGGCCAGTTCCTCGATGAAGAACGGGTTGCCCTGGGTGCGTTCGTGCACCTCGTCGACGGTCCGGGCGATCTGGTCGATGCCGAGCAGGTCGGCCAGTACGGCGGCGGTGCCGTCGCGGTCGAGGCGGCCCAGCTCGATCCGGTCCACGCCGCGGACGCGGTCCAGCTCGGCGAGGAACGGCCGCAGCGGGTGCCCGCGGTGCAGTTCGTCGGTGCGGTACGTGCAGACGACCAGCAGACGGGTGGCGCGGGCGGCCCGTACCAGGAAGCCGATCAGATCCCGGGTGGACCGGTCGGCCCAGTGCAGGTCCTCGATCACCAGCACCAGCGGGCGTTCCTCGGCGATCCGCCGGAACAGGTCGGCGACCAGGTCGAACAGGTAGCCGCGCGGGGTGTCGGCGAGGGCCGGCCCGGCGGGCGCGGCGACGCCGGCGGGCATCCGGGCCAGCTCGGGCAGCAGCCGGGCGAACTCCGCCTCGTAGCCGGCGAAGGCGGCCGGCCCGTCGTGGCGCAGCACGTCGCGCAGCGCGGCGGCGAACGGGGCGAACGGCAGGCCGGCCTCGCCCAGCTCCAGGCACTGGCCGACGAGCAGGCGTGCGCCGGCGGCGTCCACCTGCGTGCCGAACTCCTCCAGCAGCCGGGTCTTGCCGACGCCCGCCTCGCCGCCGACGAGCACCGTCGCGGGCTCGCCGGTCCGGGACCGGGCCAGCGCGTCGCCGAGCGCGGCCAGCTCGGGCCGGCGGCCGACGAGGACGGTGCTGGCGGCGCGTACGGTCACGCCGTCGAGCATGCCACGGCCCTCCGACGCCCCGACCGGGCCGATCGGCCCGCGCGAAGCCGCCGGTCCGGCCACCCCCGTGGCGGCCGGACCGGCGGTCTCTCCACGCCCCACGACATCGGCCGCGCCCACGAACCCGGCGACGGCCGCCGGTGCGGTCACCGGCGGGCGTCGGCGGGGCGGGCGTTGTGCTGGCGGCGGCTGAGCCAGCCGCGCGGGTGCCGGCGTGGCAGCGACCGGGCGAGCCGGTCCTGGGCCGCGTCGGCCTGCAGCTCGGCGGCGTGGCTGCGGTGGATGCTGAGGATGAGGTCTGCGTCGTTGCCGAACATCTCGGATCTCCCTGTCGTGCGGTGTGTCCCTGTCGAGATCGACTCTCCGCGCGAAGGTGCCCCCGGGGCATGGGTACGCCGCCTGATCTTCTCCCCGTCCGGCCTCCTTACCGGCGGGCCGATTCGGGACGGCGCGGCGGTAAGGTACTCAGCCCTCGGCGCAGGGGGCGGCCACGGATCAACGGGGTGCGCGCCGACCACTAGACTCTGCGGTATGGCAAAGCCCCAGGAGAAGGTCTCGTTCGGCCAGCGGCTGAAGCAGATCGGGATGGTGTTCCGGTTCACCGCCAAGCAGGACAAGTGGTTCGCGCCGCTGACCGCGGCGGCGGTGCTGATCCCGCTCGCGCTCACCGTGGTCGCGGTGATCGCCTGGGGCTGGATCTGGTTGCCGATCGGCATCCTGCTCGCCCTGCTGGCCGTGCTGATCGTGCTCAACCTGCGCTCGAACAAGGCGATGATGAACGCCGCCGAGGGGCAGCCGGGCGCGGCGGCGCAGATCATGGAGAGCATGCGCGGCGACTGGCGGGTCACCCCGGCGGTCAGCTCCACCACCCAGATGGACATGGTGCACCTGGTGGTGGGCCGGCAGGGCGTGATCCTGCTGGCCGAGGGCAACCCGCAGCGCGTGCGCGGCCTGCTCGGCCAGGAGAAGCGCCGCCTGGCGAAGGTGATCGGCACCGCTCCGCTGCACGACTACGTGATCGGGCAGGGCGAGGGTGAGCTGCCGGTCCGCAAGCTGCGGATGACGCTGATGCGGCTGCCGCGTGCCCTGTCCCCGAAGGACGTCAACGCGCTCGACAAGCGGCTCAAGGCGCTCACCGCGCGGCCGCAGATGCCCAAGGGCGCGATCCCGAAGAACATGCGGCCGGCGCGTGGCGCGTTCCGGCAGACCCGGGGTCGCTGACGTCCGGCGTACGCGAGAAAGGAGCCGGTCCCGCGCGGGGCCGGCTCCTTCGTCGTGCGGGTCAGCGGCGCGGGGCGTCGGTGACGACCGACCCGGCGAGCCGGTCGTGCAGGCCGCGCCGGTGCTCGTCCATCAGCAGCGCCGGCACCACGAGGGCCAGCAGGAAGCCGCGCAGCAGTCCGCGGAGCAGCCCGATCCGGCCGCCGTCGGCCCAGGACACGCAGCGCAGCCGGGTGAGGAACATGCCGGGGGTCTGGGCGAACAGGCCGATGAAGAAGCCGTACTCCAGGATCAGCACCAGGACCGGCGGCCAGCCGTCGCGGACCGGGTCGGAGAAGGCCCGGGCGACCATCAGGCACAGCACCCAGTCGATGATCAGGGCGCCGAAGCGGCGACCGAGGCTGGGCGGGGTGAACGCGGGGTCGGTGGCGGGCGGCACTGGTGTGGCGGCGGTATCGGTCACAGCGGCCAGGGTAGCGCCGCCGCGACCCCTGACGAAAAATACGACATTCGGCTCAGAGGGTGCCGGGATGACGCTCCGCAAGCGACGTAACACGGCGGAAACAGACGAGACACGGCCGGGCAACCCCCCGGCCATAGCGTCGCCAGTAGCCAGCTAACGGAGTGGACCTGCCAGGAGGACGTGTGTTCGCCAATTCCGAGGAACTCCTGCGATACCTCGCCAACGAGGACGTGAAGTTCGTCGACGTACGTTTCTGTGACCTGCCCGGCGTGATGCAGCACTTCAACCTGCCGGTCGAGTCGTTCGACGACAGCGTCTTCACCGACGGCCTCGCCTTCGACGGATCCTCGATCCGCGGCTTCCAGGCCATCCACGAGTCCGACATGCTCCTGCTGCCGGACGTCGCCACCGCCTTCATCGACCCGTTCCGGGCCCAGAAGACGCTCGCGCTCAACTTCTTCATCCACGACCCGTTCACCCGCGAGGCATACTCCCGCGACCCGCGCAACGTCGCGAAGAAGGCCGAGGCGTACCTCGCCGCGAGCGGGATCGCCGACACCGCGTACTTCGGCGCGGAGGCGGAGTTCTACATCTTCGACTCGATCCGCCACGAGACCTCGGCGCACCAGTCGTTCTACTACATCGACTCGATCGAGGGCGCCTGGAACAGCGGCCGGATCGAGGAGGGCGGCAACCGCGGCTACAAGACCGCCTACAAGGGCGGCTACTTCCCCGTGCCCCCGGTGGACCACTACGCCGACCTGCGCGACAGCATGGTCCGCCGGATGGTGGACGCCGGTTTCACCGTGGAGCGGTCGCACCACGAGGTGGGCACCGGTGGGCAGTCCGAGATCAACTACAGGTTCTCGACGCTGCTGCACTCGGCCGACGAGCTTCAGCTGTTCAAGTACCTGATCAAGAACGAGGCGTGGGCGCACGGCAAGACCGCGACGTTCATGCCGAAGCCGCTGTTCGGTGACAACGGTTCCGGCATGCACACCCACCAGAGCCTCTGGCGCGGCGGCGAGCCGCTGTTCTACGACGAGACCGGCTACGCCGGGCTGTCCGACACCGCCCGCTGGTACATCGGTGGCCTGCTCCACCACGCGCCCTCGCTGCTCGCCTTCACCAACCCGACCATCAACTCGTACCGTCGTCTGGTGCCGGGCTTCGAGGCGCCGGTGAACCTAGTCTACTCGCAGCGCAACCGCTCCGCCTGCACCCGCATCCCGGTGACCGGCAGCAACCCGAAGGCCAAGCGCGTCGAGTTCCGGGTGCCGGACCCGTCGAGCAACCCGTACCTGGCGTTCTCCGCCATGCTCATGGCCGGTCTCGACGGCATCAAGAACAAGATCGAGCCGCCGGCGCCGATCGACAAGGACCTGTACGACCTGCCGCCGGAGGAGTGGGGCGACGTCAAGCAGGTTCCCGGCTCGCTGCCCGAGGCGCTGGCGGCGCTGGAGACCGACCACGACTACCTGCTCGACGGCGGCGTCTTCACCGACGACCTGATCTCCACCTGGATCGACTGGAAGAACGCCAACGAGGTCGACCCGGTCCGGCTGCGGCCCACTCCGCACGAGTTCGCGCTCTACTTCGACTGCTGAGCCCGATCACGGCGCTGACCTGGATCAACAGAAGCACTGCACGACCTCACGGACGGCGGTCATGCTCGGCTCACAGCCGGCATGGCCGCCGCTCCGATGCGCTGACGGTCGTTGTCCGGTCAGTCGAAGTCGTTGCCGGTGAGGATCCAGGCGATGCCCTGTGCCGGGTCTTCCATCGCCAGGTGCAGGTACCAGATCTCGTCGTCCGGCTCCTGCCACGCGACGCAGTGCAGGCGTTCGACAAGCGCGCTGACGCTGTCCGGACCTGCGGAAGGGGTCACGTCAGCCATGGCGGCGAGTGCCTTCCAGAGAGCTGTCCGTCCGAGCGCCTGTCCGGTCCGGCGCGCGTAAGGCCCTTCACCGGTGGCCAGGTGCACCAGGCTGGGGTAGACATCGGCGAAGCGAACCTGTGATCCCTCGCGGCCCCGCAGGCCCTGCCACCGCCGGCCCCTGGGCATCCTGGCCTGGTCGGTGGCCACCATCGAGGCCGCCTCCCATGCGGTGCCGTGGAACGCGTACGCCTGCGTAGCCGGTGACAGGCCGTCGAGGAGTGCCACCGCGGCGTGCGGTGCCGGCCGTACGGTGGTCACGGGTAGCGGCTTCGGGTCGGCCAACCGGCTCGGACAGGCCCAGATGGTGCATCCCGAGCTGCCGGACCGGTCGTACTCGGGGATGTCCAAGGTGCTGTACCAGTTGGCGGCTTCCCACGGCAGAAGGCACAGCGGGGCATCGAGCAGCTGTGGATCGAGGTCGGCGTCCGCCCGGAGATCCTCGCCGTGCAGCACGCGAGTGTGGGCTGTCAGATGCCGCGTGCGTGGGTCGGCCAGATGTGGGGTCAGTTCTCGCCACGTGTGGTTTTGGGCTACCACCTCCCACAGGGGCCCCGGGGAGCCCTCGTCGTCGTCGGGAAACAGTTCGGCTGCGGCGGCGGCGATCCCGGCCGGCGCCTCCAACGCCACCACGTGGGCCGTCTCCCGCCGCTCGTCGACCGGCCCCGCCTCGACTGAGGCAGCGAATCTCAGCAGGTCGTGCCAGCGTCCAGCGTCGGCAAACAGGTCGAGGTCGCCGTATGAGACACCAGGTGAGGTCACCCCGTCATTCTGCCGCTCTGCGTGCCGCCACCCGCGGGGGCGGTGGTCGGCGGAAACGGCCTCGGGCCGGCCCTCGCCCTCGTACCGTCGGGACATGACTCCGCCTCACGTCGACCCGCCGACCGTTCCGTGCCGGTGGAGCCGTCGGTGAGGCCGCGGCCCACCACCACCGCCACCACCCCGCAGATCCCCACCGTCCTGACCCTCGGGGTGGAAGAGGAGTTCCTGCTGCTGGATCCGGCCACCGGCGAGAGCATGCCGGTCGCCGACCGGGTACGCGGCGCGCTCTCCGGCACCGCACGCGAGCAGAGCCGGCAGGAGTTCCGGCACAGCATGGTCGAGATGGTGACGCCGGTGAGCCCCGATCTCGGAGAGCTGCGGGAGCACCTGGTCACGCTGCGCCGGGCGGCCGCGCGGGCGGCCGACGCGGCCGGGGCGCGGCTGGTCGCCGTCGGCGCCACCCCGGTCTGCGAGGCCCACCGCACGGTGCCCGACGAGCAGCGCTACCACGACATGTCCCGCCGGTTCGGCCCGGTGGCCCACGACCCGGCGGTCTGCGGCTGCCACGTCCACGTCGGCGTGCCGGACCGGGAACTGGCCGTGCAGGTCTGCAACCACCTGCGTCAGTGGCTGCCGGTGGTGCAGGCGCTCACCGCGAACTCGCCGCTGCACGACGGGCGGGACACCGGCCACGCGAGCTGGCGCTCGATGCAGCTGGAACGGTGGCCGAGCATCGGACCGACGCCGCACTTCGACTCCGCCGCCGACTACGACGCCACCGTGGCGGACCTGATCACCGCCGGGATCATGCTCGACGCCGCGATGGTCTACTGGTACGCCCGCCCGTCCGCGTCGTACCCGACGGTGGAGGTCCGGGTCGGCGACGTGTGCCCCACCGTGGACGACACCGTGCTGGTCGCCGGACTGGTCCGGGCGCTCGTGGCCACCCTGATCGACGACGTCCGCGCTGGCGTACCCGCACCCCGCATCCGGGACTGCCTGGTCGCCGCCGCGCACTGGCGAGCAGCCCACGACGGCGTCGACGGCATGCTCGTCGACCTGCGCACCGGACGGCCCCGGCCCGCCTGGAACCTCGTCGACGACCTGGTCGGCACCGTCACGCCCGCGCTGACCCGCCACGGCGACCTGGACCTGGTCCGGCGCGAGCTGGACCGGGTGCGCCGGGACGGCACCGGCGCCACCCGGCAACGACGGATCATGGCCGGGACCGGCGGGGACGTCCGCGCCGTGCTCGAGCACCTGGCCGCGCAGACCGTCTCGACGTGAGTCGATGACCTCCCCGGGCCGGACCGGCGACCGGTCAGCGCAACCCGGCGAACAGGTCGTCCTCGGGGGTGGCGGCGCCGGTGGTGTCGCGCACCCGCACGAACGTCTCCATGCCCATCAGCTCGGTGAACCGCTCCTGCCCCAGGCGCAGGAAGAAGATGTTCTCCGCCTGGCTGGCGTGCGCGGCGAGCGAGGCGAACTTCTGCCCGCCGTAGCCGCTGGTGTCGACCCAGGTGGTGATCTCGTCGTCGGGCAGGCCCAGCGCCGGCATCTCGTCGGTCGCCTCCGGCTCGGGGAACTCCACCCCGATCTCCCGCATGATCGTGCCGAACTGCTGGAACGCGCTGCGCGGCACGGTGGTCCAGTAGACCTTGGCCGGGATGCCGGTCTGCTCGACGGCGGCCATCGTGATGCGGTGGGCCTGGATGTGGTCCGGGTGGCCGTAGAAGCCGTTCTCGTCGTAGGTGACCACCACGTCGGGGCGGTAGCGCCGGATCAGCTCGACCAGCCGGTCGGCCGCCTCGGCTACCGGCGTGTTCCAGAACGCGCCGGGCGCGTCGTTCGTCGCCCAGCCCATCATCCCGGAGTCGCCGTAGTCGAGCGTCTCCAGGTGGGTGACCTTCAGCGCCTCACAGCTCGCGGCCAGCTCGGCGCGGCGCATCTCGACCACGGCCTTCGGGTCGTGCCCGGGGTCGCCCGGCTTGATCCCGCCGGGACCGTCGCCGCACCCCCCGTCGGTGCACGTCACGAGCACTGTGGTGACGCCCTCGGCCGCGTAGCGCGCAAGGACGCCGCCGGTGCTCGTCGCCTCGTCGTCGGGGTGCGCGTGCACCGCCATCAGGGTCAGGGATCGATCGGTCACCCCGTCACCATACGAGCATCGGCCGACGAACTAGCATTGCCCGGTCCGCAGACGGCGACGGAAGCGAGGCGCGATGGGTTGGCTCCAGCGGTTGCTCGGTGGCGGACGGGTCGAACTGGACCCCGCACGTCAGCAGGAGCTGCTGCGGGACGTGCGGCGGTCCTACGGGGCGCACGCCCGCCTCCGGTTCCCGGAGCAGGCCGACGCGATCACCCGGCTGCTGTCCGATGACGACGGTCTCGTGGTGGCCGCCGGGATCGTCTGCGAGGCCGCCGACCAGGCGCACGCCGACCTGCTGAGCCAGGCGCAGGAGGTGTTCCGGCGTACCGGGCGGCGGCTGCTGGTGCACCGCCGCAACTACCGGCCCCTGTGGAAGGAGGCCGGGCCCGCGCTGCGCTGGCCGCTCGGCGCTCTACCCAGCGGGTTGCACCCGTACGCGCAGGTCAGCGCCGCCGTGGCGGTGGTCGGCGGGCGGGCCGACCGGCTGGACCGGGTGACCGACCCGCAGCCGTTCGTGACACGCCTGTTCGAGGTGCTCGACCTGACCACCGCCGGCTGGGAGTTCGGCCGGGTGCGTGTGGACACCGACAGCGCGACGCTTGTGGAGCGGCTGATGGGCACCGGCGCGCGGGTGCTCGCGACGATGGACGACCCGCCCCGGCTGCCGCCGGCCGTGCGGGAGATGATGCGCCGCAACCACCGCATCGCCGTGTACGACCCGGCCGGTCCCCGGGTGGTCGGCGAGCTGAACCTGGGTGCGCGGCTGCGCGAGACGCTGCTGGCCTGACCGGCGGCGCGCCCCGCCCCGGCCGGGTGGCCGCAGCGGGGTGCGCCGGTGCTCAGGTGGTCGTGCAGGTGAGGTTCGCCGGCGGGTTGTTGGTGCCGCCCGACGAGCCGATGAAGCCGAACGTGGTGGAGCCGCCGGCCGGCAGCGAGCCGTTGTAGTCGACGTTGCGCACCGTCACGTTCGCGCCGTTCTGGGTGTGCGTGCCGCTCCAGATCTGGGTGATCACCTGACCGTTGGGGAACGTCCAGGACACCGTCCAGCCGCGAATCGCGGTGGCGCCGGCGGTCACCGTGACCTCGGCCTGGAAGCCGCCCGACCAGGAGCCGGTGATCGCGTACGTGGCACGCGCGCCGGACGGCGCCGGGGAACTGGTGGTGGGCGCCGGGCTCGGCGTCGTACCCGACGTGGGTGTGACGGTCGGGGTCGGCGACGGCGTCACGCCGGGCCGGGCCGCGCGGTAGGTGTGCCCGGCGCGGACGGTGAGCGCGACGACGTCGGACTCCGGCCGGGTGGTGGCGGGTGTGCTGCCGTCGGTGACGTCGGTGACTGTGAAGCTCCCGGTGAACAGCCGGGACCGCAGTCGCAGCGTGCCGTCGCGGTCGGCGCGGACGGTGATCACGTCGGCCTGGCCGTTGCTCCAGGTCAGCGCCACCGTGTAGCCGCCCCGGCCGCGCAGGCCCGCGACCTGCCCGGCGGGCCAGGCGCTGGGAAGCGCGGGCAGCAGGTGCAGCTCGCCGGTGTGGCTGTGCAGCAGCATCTCGGCGATTCCGGAGGTGGCGCCGAAGTTGCCGTCGATCTGGAACGGCGGGTGCAGGTCGAACATGTTCGGCGCGAGCCGGTCGGTGCGCACCAGGTCGCGCAGCAGCTTGTGGGCGCGGGCGCCGTCCTCCAGCCGGGCCCAGAAATTGATCTTCCAGGCGAGGGACCAGCCGGTCCCGTCGTCGCCGCGCAGCTCCAGCGTCCTGCGGGCGGCCTCGTACAGCGCCGGGGTGCCGCGCCTGGTGATCTGGTTGCTGGGATGCAGCCCGTACAGGTGGGAGACGTGCCTGTGGGTGCGCTCGGTCTCCACCCAGTCGGCGAGCCACTCCTGCACGTTGCCCCGGGAGCCGACGCGGCTCGGCGGCAGCCGGTCCTTGGCCGTGCGCACCTGGGACCGGAAGGTGGTGTCGACGCCGAGCACGTCGCTGGCCCGGGCCGCCGCGTCGAACAGGTCGCGCAGGATCTGGTTGTCCATCGTCGGGCCGGCGCAGACGCTGGCGTTGGCGTGGTGCGCCAGCTCCGGCGAGTTCGACGGGTTCGTCACCAGGTAGCCGAGCGTCGGGTGGGCGACCAGGGTGTCGAGGAAGAACTGGGCGGCGCCCTTGAGCGCCGGGTAGTTGGCCTGGAGGAAGCCGCTGTCGCCGGTGAACAGGTAGTGGTCCCAGATGAGCGTGCTCAGCCACGCCCCGCCGGTCTGCCACATGCCCCAGAACGCGCCGTCCACCACCGACGCGCCCCGCCAGGCGTCGGTGTTGTGGTGGGTGACCCAGCCGCCGGCGCCGTACTGCGCCTGGGCGACCCGCGCGCCGGTCACGGTGAGATCCCTGACCATGTCGAAGAGCGGCAGGAGACACTCGGACAGATTCGTGGTGTCGGCCGGCCAGTAGTTCATCGGCAGGTTCGCGTTGATCGTGTACTTCGAGTCCCAGGACGGTGTCAGCGAGTCGTTCCAGATGCCCTGGAGGTTCGCCGGCTGGGTGCCCGGCCGCGACGAGGAGATCAGCAGGTACCGCCCGAACTGGAACAGCAGCGCGGCGAACTGCGGGTCGTTGGTGCTCGCGTGCTGCGCGATCCGTACGTCGGTGGGCTGGTCGGCGGCGGCGGTACGGCCCAGGTCGATCGTGACCCGGTCGAACAGCGCCTGGTAGTCGGCGCGGTGGCGGGTACGGAGCTGGTCGACGGCCACGCTCTTGGCGGCGTTCAGCCGGTTGCGGGCGATGCCCTGGTAGTCGCCGTTGACGGTGCGGTAGTCGACGTAGCTGGACCCGATCGAGACCAGGACCGTCACGCTGGTGGCGCCTGATACCCGCAGCGTGCCGCCGGAGCTGCTGACCGTGCCGCCGGTGACGGCGGCGTGGGCCAGCGCGAGGAACCGCACCGAGCCGGTCACCCCCTCCATCGAGCCGGAGATGCCGTCGAGGGCGACGGTCGCGCCGTCCGGGCTGGACACAGTGGTCCGCTGCGGGCTGTCGAACGCGGCGGAGAACGTGATCGCGTTCGCCCGGTCGGCGGTCAGCCGGAGCACGATCACCTGGTCGGGTGCGCTGGCGAACACCTCCCGCTGGTGCCGTACGCCGTTCAGCACGTACGTGGTGGTGACGGTGGCGGTGGTGAGGTCGAGCGTCCGGTTGTACTGCGTCGCCCCGCTCGCCGAACCGAAGGCGAGCCGGAGGTCGCCGACGGTCTGGTAGGCGAGCTGACCACCAGGGCTGCCCATCATGGTCTGGTTGATCAGATCCTGGGCCGAGGTCCACTGGTCGGCGAAGACACGACGCCGGATCTCGGCCAGGTTGGCCGCGCCCCTGGTGTTCGCCGAGTCGTACGGGCCGCCGGCCCAGACGGTGTCCTCGTTGAGCTGGAGCCGTTCGGTGTCGACGTTGCCGAACACCATCGCGCCGAGCCGCCCGTTGCCGATCGGCAGGGCGCGCAGCCAGTCGGTGCCGGCCGGTTCGTCGTACCAGAGTGCCAGGTCGTTCGCGGCCAGCACCTGTGGTGGCGCCGCCGACCCGGCGCGTGCGGCGGCGCTCCAGGCAGCCGGCACCAGCGCGGCACCGGCCCCGGCCGCGCCGGCCTTGAGGATGTTCCTTCGGGTCACGTCGGACATGCTCTTCTCCTCGCAGGGCGGGTCGGGTGGTGGTGCGGCCGGTGCGCGGGCGGGTCGGCGTCGGCCCGCCCGCGACCGGGTGGGGTGGGTTACCTCGCGCAGGCGACGCCGTTGAGGGTGAACGCCGCCGGTGCGGCCGTGTTGCCGGTGTGGCTCGCCTGGAAGCCGAGGCTGACCGAGGCGCCGGGCGCGATGGTGGAGTTGTAGGAGACGTTGCGGGCGGTCACCTGACCGGAGCCGGGCGAGTAGGTGGCGTTCCAGCCGGAGGTGATGGTCTGCCCGCCCGGCAGGGTGAAGACCAGCGACCAGCCGTTGATCGCGCTGCTGCCGGTGTTGGTGACGGTGAGGTCTTCGGTCAGGCCGGTGTTCCAGGCGTTCACCGTCGCGGTGACCTTGCAGCCGACGCCGGACGGCGGCGGGGTGGTCGGGCCGGGGGTGGTCGGCGCGGGTGTGGTGGGCGGCGGCGTCGTGCTCTGGAACTGGGTGAAGAACTGCCATGTCTCCCCCGGCAGCCAGGTACGCGAGCCGCTGTCACCCGGCGCGCCGTCCTGCGGGGCGGCGATGTGTCCCTCGTCGAACGCCGCCCACACCACGGGGTACCCCGCCCGGCAGCCCGTGTACGTGGTGGTGCGGTGGCTCAGGCTGCCCTGGCTCGGCTCGGGCGGGTTCTGCGTGGCGCAGCCGTTGTTGCGGACGAACCGGTCGCGCATCGTCCGCCCGCCGGCGATCCCGAGGACGCCGTCGCGGATGCCGTGCGCGGCGAAGTACGCGATCGGCTGGGTGCCGCCGCTGCATCCGCTGAGCTGGCCGCCGGCGTAGACGGCCACCGCCCGGAAGACGGTGGGCCGGGCGCAGGCGACCGCGTAGCTCATGGCGCCGCCGTAGCTGAACCCGAGCGCGAAGCGCTGGCTGGTATCCACGCACAGGCCGGCGTCGACACGGCGCAGGATGTCGTCGACGAAGGTGATGTCCTCGCCGCCGGCGTTGGCCCAGCCGTTGTTGATCCCCTGCGGCGCGACGAAGATGGTGCTGTTGTTCGCCAGCCGCTGCAACCCGTAGTACGACCACACGTCGCGCTGGACGGTCTGGCCGGTGGCGACGTCGGTAGCGGTGCCGCCGCGCCAGTGGAAGCCGACGACCAGCCGGTACTGGCGGTTGACGTCGTAGCCGTCGGGCACCCGCAGGATGAACGTGCGGTTCTTGCCGCTGCTGGTGATGGTGTGCGTTCCGCTGGCCAGCGTCGGGGCCTTCCCGCAGCCGGCCGTCGCGGCCGCCGCGCCCATGTCCGCGGCCCGGGCACTGCCGCCCAGCGCGCCGCCGACCATGGCGGCGCCCATGCCCAGGGCCAGCAGGATCGCCGCGGCGACCGATCCGACTCTCGTTCTGCGCTTCGACATCAGGGTTCTCCTCCGGGGGATGGTGGTGGGGTGGGCCGGTCTAGCGGAACTGCCACCAGTTGACGTTGAGCAGGTAGCCGCTGCCGCCGGCGAAGCGCAGGAACACGTCGTGGGTTCCGGTGGCGCCGCTGACCGGGCAGGTGACGCTGCTCCACGTCTGCCAGCCGCCGGTGCCGCCGACGGCGCAGGTGCCGGCCACGGCGCCGGTGGGGCTGCCCAGCCGCACCTCGATCCGGCCGCCGGCCGTCGCGGAGGCCACCCGGGCGGTGAACGAGCCGGCGCCGCCGCCGAACGCGACGCCCTTGACCTTGATGTAGTCGCCGTTCTCGATCCAGCCGACGTTCATCCCGCCCTCGCTGGACGGTTCCGTCTCGACTCCGGCGGACCAGGCGATCGTCTCCGCCTCCTGGCGCACGTACGGGTTGAGCGTGCCGACCTGCGGGGCGCCCGCGCTGGTCATGTTGATCGTCGGGATGGTGCCGTCGGAGCGGTAGCTGAACTTCTCCACCGCCACCGACCGGGTGAAGCCGCCACCGCCGGGCAGCGCGCCGTTGTGGTAGAAGAAGTACGAGCCGCCGTTGAAGTCGATGATCGCGGCGTGGTTGGTGAAGCTGCCGCCCTGGCGGGGCATGATCGTGCCGCGGTAGGTCCACGGACCGGTCGGGCCGGGGGCGGTGGAGTAGCCGATGAACTCCGAGCAGCACTCGGCCGCGAAGACGTTGTAGTAGGTGCCGTTGCGCTTGTAGACCCAGGGCCCTTCCTCGTACAGCGTGGGCCGGCTGGTGTTCCCGCTGCGGGCGCCGAAACCGGCGGTGGTCAGCGGGATCTGGGTCGGGCTGCCGGAGAACGACACCATGTCGGCGTTGAGCCGCACGTACCAGAGGTTCGGGTTCCCCCAGTACAGGTACGCCTGCCCGGTGTCGTCGACGAAGGCGTGCGGGTCGATCTCACCGTTCTCCACCAGCGGACGGCCGATGGCGTCCCGGAACGGGCCGGTCGGGCTGTCGGAGACGCCGACGCCGATCGCCATCCGGCCGGTGGCACGGTTCTTGACCGGGACGTACCAGTAGAAGCGGCCGTTGCGGTAGACGGTCTGGCCGGCCCACGCGTCGGCGCCGGCCCAGCTGAAGGTGGCCAGGTTCATCGGCGAGCCGTGGTCGGTCCAGTTGACCATGTCGGCCGACGAGTAGACCCGCCACTCCTTCATGGTGAAGTAGGTCGAGCCGTCCTCGTCGTGTCCGGTGTAGAGGTAGACCCGGCCGTCGTGCACCAGCGCCGCCGGGTCGGCCGTGTAGATGGTCTGGACGATGGGGTTGTCCGCGTGGGCGACGGCCGGCGTCAGCGCGACCGCGCAGAGCATGCTCGCGATCAGCGCGACACCGTGTCGCAGGAGTCTTCTGGTCATGACGGCCTCCTCGGTCAGGGCGTGATGCGGAAGGTGGCGTCCTGCCTGTCGCTCGCGCTCGACGCCGAGCTGAGCGGGTCGATCCGCAGCAGGTAGTTGGCATGCCGCAGGTAGCGGTCCGGGAAGTTGTGCGACCGGAACGACGTCCACGAGCCGTCGGCGAGCCCCGCGGTGCGGTGGAAGGTGGCGTCCGCACGGAACGTCGCCGTCCCGTCGTTCGGGTCGAGGCGGATGGCGTAGTCGCGGTGCCGCAGGAAGCTGCCCGGCCGGTTCACCGACTCGAACGACACGGCTGTGGCGTCGGCCAGGCCGGCCACCATCCGCCACATCTGGTCCTGGTAGGGATCGAACGGGTACGCGTCGACGCGGCCGACGCCGTTGCTGTGCCGTACCACGTGGTCGGGCAGGTTCGACGACTTGAGCCGGACCCAGTTCGGGGTCCCCCACCGGGAGATCATTCCGTTGTACTCGGCGTCGCTGATCCCGACGATCGAGCCGTGCTTGGCGTTCAGCGGCGGCGTGTAGTCGCGCTGGTTGAGCGCGGTCCACGAGTTGCCGCCGATGTTCGAGGTTGACCAGATGTAGTAGTCGGCGTTGACCGGGCTGAACGAGTCGCCCCAGAGCCGCCAGCCGCTGCCGTCGTTGTTCTTGACCAGCAGTGGCGCCTCGATCGCGTTGCCCTGCCGCAGTCCGCTCGTGTACGTGGTGAAGCTGTTCGGCGCGCCGGTCGCGGAGCGGGCGCCGTGCAGCAGGCCGGTGGACAGGTTCTTGTAGTAGAGGTACGTGGTGCCACCGTCGACGACGACGTCGCCGTCGAGCACACCGAAGCCGGGGCTGAAGAACACCTGCTGCGGGCCGACGGTGACGAAGTCGCTCGTGTAGTTGACCATCAGCACGTCGCCGCCGCTGTTGCAGGAGTAGACGATGCCGTACTGGCCGCGGCCGGCGTCCCAGAACGCCGTGGGCGCCCAGGTGTGCGAGCTGGGCAGCGTGTGCATCCGGATCCGGCGGTAGCCGGTGAGAGCGGTCAGGTCGGTCGAGTCCCACACGTGCAGGTACTGGCTGTTCAGGCCGAAGTTGGTGCCCTTGAGGTCGGTGGCCAGGATGACGAACCTGCCGTCCTGCTTGCGGAAGACGAACGGGTCCCGCAGGCCCATCTGTCCCTGGGTCGGGGTGACCACCGGGTTGTTCTGGTTCAGCGGTGTCCAGTTCAGACCGTCCCGGCTCACCGCCAGGTGCAACCCGTAGTCCGCGCCCTGGAAGTTCGGCGTCTCGGTGAAGTAGGCCATCGCGTACGCGGTGTTCGCCGCCCAGGCCACGCCGGGAAGGCCGGCGACCGACGCCGCGGTGAGTGCGCCGGATGCGGCCACGGCCTTGATGAGTGCTCGTCGACTGATCGCCACGGATCGGAACCCCTCTGCCGCCACGCTCGTGCGCGTGGATGGGTGGACGTGATGACGCGGGCCGGACCGGCGTCTGGTGTCGGCAGGAAGGGTCGGTGTTAGCGCTAACAAGATGCTGCCCAGGCATCTTTCCCGTACGCGCCCCGCCACCCACCGGCACCCGGGCTCCCGTCCGTGCGCCGCATCTGCCTATATGGACTCTCATGGATGGAGGTGTCAGCCGTCAAGACGTGACGAACAGGTTTCGCGAAAGTTCCCGCGAGACATCCGGAGATCCACGACCCGACCGGCGAACTCTTCCGGAGCGCGAAATGTTATCGATAACCTTTCGCAGGCGGCCTGAGCGGCGCGTACTCGCCCTCGCGCCGCAGCCATAGACTTCCCTCGTGATCGAAGAAGGCCCGCGGCCGCACCTGCGCAAGCCCCGGCGCGGCGACCTGCCCCTCGCGACGATCGCCGAACTCGCCGGGGTGTCCCCACCCACCGTCTCCAAGGTCCTCAACGGCCGGCGCGGGGTGGGCGAGCAGACCCGGCAGCGGGTGGAGGCGTTGCTCCGCGACCACGGCTACCGGCGGCGGCAGAGCACCGGCGCGGCCCTCTGCGTCGAGGTGGTCTTCCACCGGATGCTGTCCTCGATCGCCATGCAGATCCTGCGCGGCGTCCAGGAGGTCGCCGCCGCCCACGACCACACCGTCGGATTCACCGACGTGCACCGGCTCGTGTCGGCCGGGCTGCCCTGGGCGGACCAACTGCTGGTGCGGCAGCCGACCGCCGTCATCACGGCGTTCGCCCTGGTCACCGCCGAGGACGGCGAACGGTTCGCGGCCGACGGAATACCGCTGGTCGCCATCGACCCGACCGGCGACCTGTTCCCCACGCCCGCCGTCGGGTCCAACAACTGGAGCGGCGCGCTCGCCGCCACCCGGCACCTGCTCGACCTCGGCCATCGCCGGATCGGCGTGATCACCGGACCGGTCCGGGACCTGTCCGCGCGCGCCCGCCTGGACGGCTTCCACGCCGCGCTGGACTACGCCGGCGTCCCGTTCGACCAGAGCCTCGAACAGCGGGGCGTGTTCACCTTCGAGGACGGCCGTGACCTCGGCGCTCGGCTGCTCGCCCGCCCTGACCCGCCGACCGCAGTCGTCTGCGGCGACGACCTGCAGGCGATGGGCGTCTACGCGGCAGCCCGGGACGCCGGCCTGCGGATACCGGACGAGCTCAGCGTGGTCGGCTTCGACGACGTCGAGCAGGCGGCCTGGCTCGCGCCGCCGCTGACCACGGTGCGGCAGCCGTTCACCGAGATCGGCGCCACGTCCGCCCGGCTCGCCCTCACCCTGGCGGACGGCCGCTCCCCGGCCCAGGAACGCTACGAACTCGGCACCACTCTCGTGGTGCGGGCCAGCACCGCGCCGCCGTCGCGATGACCCCCGGCGGTCCTACCCCACCCGCACCGCGGGGGTCCGCGTCCGCACTCCCCCACCACCCCGCTCGACCCGGCGGGCCGAGCGGGGCGCGGGCGCGGCCGGCCGGCCCACCCGGGCCACGTGCACGATCCGCTCCGGCGCCACGTCCAGCAGCGCGCCGAGCGCGTCCCGGGTGGTGGCCACGTCGACGAGCTGACTGAGCGGGTGCGCGGCCAGCCCGGCCGTGTGCAGCGTCAGCCACATCCGCATCAGCACCCGTCCGAACTCGACCTGCCCGGCCGAGTCCAGACCGGGCGGCGCGACGAGCGCCAGCACCCCGCCGCCTTGCGCCAGCGGATCACCGCCCGCGGCGGCGAGCAGCCGGGGCAGCCCCAGCGGGCGCAACGCCGGGTACGCCGCCAGCGCCGCCCGCAGCCCGGCAGCAGTGGCCCGGCCCAGCCCGAGGCAGCTGTCACTAAGCCCGTCGGCCCGGTAGCGCGGGCCCGACCGGTCCAGGCGCAGCCAGCGGCGCAGCTCCGCGACCACCGACGGGTCGGCGTACACCTGCCGGTCGGCAGTGCGCAGCAGCGCGCGCAGCCGCCCGGCCGCCGGCACCGCGCGGACCGCGCCACCGGCCCGGCGGGCGACCGCGTCCACGGCGGCGACCACGTCGGCGTCCGGTCCGGCGGTGAACCGGCCCCGGTGGGTACGCCGGTCCCACACGTCGGCGGTGCGGAACGGCGTCCGGTACGGCTGCCGTGCCGGCCGCAGTCGCCCCACCCGCCGGTCGGACTCGTCGTGGTCGGCGGCCCAGTCCAGCCGCAGCCCCGCGTCGGCGGCGACGATCAGGCAGGTCTCCACGAACGCGCCCAGCGACAGCCGCAGGTCCCGCCCGGTCGGGTCGCCCGCGGGCAGCGCGTCGGCCGGATCCCAGCCGACGGTGATCGCCCAGCGCTCGTAGCGCAGCCGCCACGGCTGGGTGTTGTGTGCGCTCGGCGCCCGCCAGCACAGCGGCTCCAGCGCGTGGAACGCGGCGAGGTCCATGGTCACCGCTCCCTGGCGTAGAACGTGTAGCCGTGCAGCGGGCGTCCGCCGAGGTGCCGGTACTGGGCCGCCGACGCGGGGTTGTCCCGCCCGACGTACGTGCTGCGCAGCGCCGTGTAGCCGCCGTCGTGCAGGTTGCGGTGCAGGTGCGCGGAGAGCAACCGCTGGTAGCCGCGCCCCTGGAACTCCGGCACCACGCCCTTGACGATCAGCACCGCCTCCCGGCGGTACCGGCGGCGGGTCGCCAGCAGCCGAAGCCGGTTGACCGGGTTCAGGTCGCCGCGCACCGCGACCAGGAAGTCGCTGATGTCCGGCACGCAGAGCACGAACGCCACCGGCCGGTCGTCGCGGGTCAGGTAGAGCAGCAGGGACTCGTCGAGCAGGTACGCCAGGCCGTCGGTCTGCCGCCGCAACTGCGCCGCCGAGATCGGCGTGTAGTAGCCGAGCTGGGCGAAGGAGTCGTTGAGCATCCCGCGCAGCAGGCCGAGCTGCTCGTCGATCCGCCTGGTGTCCCCCCGGTGCAGTTCCAGACGCGCGCCGTCGGGCTGGACGCCCAGGCCGGGAGCCGGGCCGGTCGGCGGCGGCACCGGGCAGATCCAGGTGTCGGAGACGAACCGCCCGGTGAACCCGTTCTCCTCGTACGCGTCCGGGTAGTACGGCGGGTTCCACGCGCTGTCCACGAAACCCCGGTCGGCGTACCCGGAGGTGATCACGCCGCCGGCCTGGTTGGGCAGCAGCGCCACCGGCCCGAACAGCAGATCCCGGCCGGGTGTGGCGTACGCGGTGATCGCGTCGAACAGCGGACGGGCGGCCGGCGCGGTGAACTCGGTGAGCCCGAACAGCTGGCACCGGCGGCCGAGCTTGGCGTCGAAGTCGCCGTCGGTGTGCAGCGTGGTCCGCCCGGCCACGGCGCCGGCGGCGTCACGCAGCACGTACATCGGCACGCCGTCGCGCCACCAGCGGCGGATCTGCTGCCGGGGCGTCGGCACGTACCGGGGTTCGTCGGCGTACAGCCGGTCGGTGAGGGTGAGGAAGTCGCGCAGGCCGCGCCGGCCGGTCACGCGCTCGAACCGGTGGCCGGTCACCGCCGCACCGCCGGTCCGGTCGTCTCCGCGCCCAGCGGCGTGAACCGCTCGATGTGGCCCATCGCGCCGTCCTCGGCCCGCCACGCGCCGTTGGAGTAGCCGTCCGGGGAGGCGGTGTAGAGCCGGATGAACCCGGCGGTGGCGTTGCGCTCGCCGTCGGTCAGCCACATCATCAGCTTGCGGTGGTGTCGCGTACGGGCGAAGCGCAGCAGCGCGTCCCGGTCGGTGAAGAACGCGATCGTGCCGAGCGTCAGCGGGAACCGCCAGTAGACGGTGTGCCAGCAGTAGCCGGACATCCGGCGCATGTCGCGCACCATCCGGATCCAGTCGGGGGCCAGGCGCAGCAGCACCAGCGGGTTCGCGTACCGGGTGCCGCCGATGAACATGGCGCCGGCGCGGGCCTGGGCCGGGGCTCGGGAGAAGTCACGGGTACGCATCGTTCACCTCACCAGGTAGACGTTCTTGATCTTCTGCATGTCGGCGAACGGGCCGCCGTCGGGTTCGTGCAGCTCGACCCGCAGGTCGCCGGCGGTCGGGTCCTCCACCAGGGACTGCGCGAAGTCCCGCGACACCGAGGTCAGGTGCGCGCGTACCCCGTTGCGGCACGCGTCGGCGAGCGCCGCGCGGGCCGCGGTGTCCAGCGGGCGGCGCAGCTCGACGTGGATCACCGGCCGGGTCTCCAGCGCCGCGTCCTCGTGCAGTGTGAGGCAGAACCTGTTGATCTCGGCGGCGTACGGGTTGCCGGTGTAGAGGCCGTACTCGACGTCCTGCGGGTAGAGGTTCGCGCCCAGGTAGGACACGGTGGAGTCGCTGCGGCCGAACAACAGCAGCAGCGGCAGCGTCATCCGCTCCTCGGCCACCGCGGTACGGAACTCGGCGCGGCGTACCGGGTCGGCGTGAGCCAGCTCGACGATCCGCCGGTACGGCACGAGCAGCGCCTCGTCGCCCACGTTGTAGCGCAGCCGCGGCTGGAGCACGTGCGGGCCGGTGACGGTGCAGAGCAGTTCCCGCCGCTCGTTGGTCTCCAGGTAGGTGGCGAACGGGTTGTACTGGAACACCATCGGCAGCCGCTGCTCGCCGCGGCCGAGCAGTTCCGCGCGCAGCCCCGCGTCGGTGCGCAGCCGTCGCCGCAGCCACACCGTGAACCGGGTCTCCGCGCCGATTCCGATGGTCAGGTCGGACGCCCCGTACGCCGAGCGCACCCGCACGAACCGCTGTTCCAGGTAGTCGCGCAGCGCCTCGGTCATCCCCTCGCCGCCGCAACTGGCGAAGATCCGGTACCGCGTCCAGGGGAAGTCCTCGGCGTCGAGCCGGTCCCGCAGGTGCTTGAGGAACGGCGGGTACGCGGTCACCAGGTAGTCGTGGCCGGGCCCGAACTCGCGCAGCGTGTCGACGATCTTCCCGAGGTCCGGGCCGGTGTTCTTCACGGTGGCGATCCGGGCCATCGCCGCGCCCGTGGTGGTGCCGGTCGCCCAGGCGCCCATCGAGTACGCGTTTATGACGAACGGGCGGCGCATCGGGAACGCCAGGCCGGTGTACCCGGCGATGTCGCGGTGCACCGCCCGCAGCTCCCGCTCGCCGCGCGGCCAGTTGAACGGCCGCCCGGACGAGCCGGCCGACTCGTCGACCACCACGCCCCGCTCCGGCATCCGCCCGTCCCGGCAGCGGGCCGAGGCGTCGTACGCCATGACGTACCCGCGCTTGTCGGTCTCCGGGAAGTCCCGCAGCCGGCGGCGCAGGCCGCCCGGACGGGCCCGCAGGAACGCCTGGTAGGCGGGCACCCGCCGGGCGGCGCGCACGCAGGTCGATCGCGCGTTCGCGGCGGCGAGCCGGTCGAGGACCGGGTGGTGGCGCCGGGCCAGCCAGCGCCAGCCGGCCGGGTGGTGGGCGACGAGCCGGGCCAGCGCGGCGACCGCGCGGCCGGCGGGGGCCAGCGCGGCCTCGGCGGGCAGCGGCGTGTCGACGGTACGTGCAGCGGCGTGTCGGTGCAGCGTCTCGGCCATGACAAGGATCCTGTCGACGCCGCCGCGCCCGCACATGAGCGACGAGACGGTACTGCGCTGAGTACCCGTACCCAGTGGAAGACCACCCGGCCCGGCCACGCTCAGTCACCATGGCGACACTCGTCTGGTGTGTCGTGCCTGGTCCGGTGACACTTCGCCCATGACAGAGGGCAAGCGTGAGCGCGCGAACGAGCGCTTCGAGAAGGTGGCCGAGGAGACCTCGGAGACCGTGACCCACGCGGCCACGGTGCTGGAGGAGGAACTCGCGGCGGGGCTGGCCGGCGCCCGGCGGCTCGAGGAGAAGCTGACCGAGAGCCGGCGCGTGGACCCGGAGGCGTTCGACGAACTCGTCGCCCGGGTCCGCACCGACGGGCACGCCCTGATCGACACCGTGGTCGGGCAGCTGAAGATGGCCGACGACCAGCGCGGCGAGGTGATCCGGCGGTACACGTCGGACGCGCACGACGCGCTGGACACCGTACTCAATCTGGCGCGGCTGGCCCCCGAGGTCGCCAACGGGCTCGCGGACCGGCTGGCGTCGCCGGCCCCGAAGCGGCCGGCGGACCGGTAGCGGCGCGATGGCGCCGACCGCCGGGGTGGCCGGCGGGCACGTGGAACGGATGCTGGAGCGCTATCGCGGGCTCGCCCTCGGCGCGCTGCTCGACGACGTGCCCGACGGCGGCCCGCGATACCTCTACGACCTCGTCGCGGAGTACCCCCGGCGGTGGGGCAAGGGGCTGCGCGCCGCGCTGTGCCTTGCGACGTGCCGGGCGTTCGGCGGCGGCGACGCGGTGGGCCTCAACGCCGCAGTGACGGTGGAGTTGTTCCACAACGCCTTCCTCATCCACGACGACATCCAGGACGAGAGCGAGCAGCGGCGCGGCGGGCGGACCCTGCACGCCGAGTACGGCGTGGGCGTGGCGCTGAACGTCGGCAACATGACGAACCTGCTGGCGTTGCGGCGGCTGGCCGCGAACCGGGCGGCGCTCGGCTCCGGGATCGCGTGGCGGCTGTTCACCGAGACCGAGCTGATGATGCGCCACTCGCTGGAGGGGCAGGCGATCGAGATCGGCTGGATCCGCGACAACGTGTGCGACCTCGACGCGGACGACTACTACCGGATGTGCTTGAAGAAGACGTCCTGGTACACCTGCATCTACCCGTGCCGCACCGGCGTTCTCGTGGCGACCGGCCGGGAGAACGCCGTCGACGTGCTCGACCGGTACGGCTGGTACCTGGGCGCGGCGTTCCAGATCCAGGACGACGCGCTCAACCTGACCGGCGACTACGCCCGGTACGGCAAGGAGATCGCCGGTGACCTGTGGGAGGGCAAGCGCACGCTGATCCTGATCGACTTCATGCGGCGGTGCACGTCCGAGGAACGCGAACGGCTCGTGCGGCTGCTGAGCCGGACCCGGGCGGAGCGCACCGACGCCGAGGTGCGCTGGCTGCACGGGCGGCTGCTCGCGTACGACTGCGTGGAGTCGGCGCGGCGCAGCGCCCGGGATCTCGCGCTGGCCGCCCGGTGCGAGGGTGAGCGGGCGCTGGGCGCCGCCGCCGACACCGAGGACGGCCGGTTCCTGCTGGAGCTGACCGACTACGTGGTGGAACGCGCCCGCTAGCCGCCCAGGACCCCGCGCAGCCAGGTGAGCTGTTCGCGCTGGTGCTCGGCCTCGCCGCCCTCGTGGTCGTTGAACTCGTACACCCGCACGTCCTTGTCGCCGCCGTAGCGGTGGAAGGCGGCGAAGCAGGTGGACGGCGGGCAGACCTGGTCGCGCAGCGAGATCGAGAACAGCGCGGGCGCTGTGGCGCGCGGCGCGAGCACCGCGGCGTCCAGGTAGGACAGCGTGCGGAACACCCGGTCGGCGCGGTCGCGGTGCAGCGCGAGGTAGTCGACGACCTCGGCGTACGGGCTGTCCGGGCCGGCGACGCGCACGCCCCGGCGGATGTCGCACAGGAACGGCACGTCCGGCATGACCGCGACGACGTCCGGGCACAGCGCGCCGGCGGCCAGGGCGAGGCCGCCGCCCTGGCTGAAGCCGGTCACCGCCACCCGGTCCGGGTCGACGGCCGGGTGCCGCCGGGCGGCCTCGGCGAAGCGGACCGCGTCGGTGATGAGCCGCCGGTAGTAGTGGTCGGCCGGGTCGGCGACGCCCCGGGTGAGGAAGCCGGGCACGGTGCCGGCCGGGTACGGGTGCGGGTCGGGCGTGCCGCCGGTGGCGGCACTCCAGCCCTGGCCCCGGCTGTCCATGATCAGGTGCGCGAAGCCCGCCGCGGCCCAGAACAGCTTCTCGTGCGGCAGGCCGCGGCCCCGGCCGTAGCCGAGGTATTCGACCACGCAGGGCAGCGGCCCGTCGGCACCGGCCGGCAGGTGCAGCCATCCGCGCACCGGCTCGCCGCCGAAGCCGGGGATCGTGGCGGCGTACGTCCGGATCTGGGTCAGCCCGGTGTCGACCGGCTCGTAGACCGCCGCCTCCGGATCGCCGCCGCCGTCGAGCGTGCGCGCCCAGAACGCGTCCAGGTCCGCCGGCACGTGAAGCTCCGGCCGGTACGCCAGACAGCCGGCCAGGTCGAGGTCGGTCAGCGGCACGACGCGGCCTCCCGTACGGCGGAGGCGAACCAGCCGGTGATCGTGCTCGGATGGGTGATGGCGGTGCCGACCACCACCGTCCACGCGCCCGCCCGCAGCGCCTGCGCGGCCTGCTCCGGCGTGTGGATGCGTCCCTCGGCGACCACCGGGACGTCGACCGCGGCGGCGAGCCGGGCGACCAGGTCCAGGTCCGGCCCGTCGCCCTTCGTGGTGTACGCGGTGTACCCGGCGAGCGTTGTGCCGACCAGGTCGGCGCCCGCTGCGGCGGCGGCGATGCCCTCGTCCAGCGTGGAGCAGTCGGCCATCACGAGCGCGCCGGTGCGCTCGTGCACGGCGGCGATCGTCTCGGCGAGCGTACGGCCGTCGGGCCGGGGCCGGTACGTGCCGTCGAGCGCGACGACGTGCGCCCCGGCGTCGGCGACGGCGAGCGCGTGCTCGAGCGTCGGGGTGATGAAGACGTCGTCGTCGCCGTCCTTCCAGAGCCCGATCAGCGGCAGGTCCACCGCTGCGCGGATGGCCGCGATGTCCGCCAGGCCCTGGGCGCGGATGCCGGCGGCGCCACCCCGGGCGGTGGCGAGCGCGACCCGGCGCATGGTGTCCGGGTCACGCATCGGCTCACCCGGGTACGCCTGGCAGGAGACGACCAGGCGGTCACGGAGCTGGTCGACGAGCGCGTTCATGAGACCTTCCAGGCGAGCGAGGCGGCGCCGAGCAGCGGCGCGTCGGGGCCGAGGGTGGAGGCGAGGACCGGCACTGCGGCCAGGGCGGGCAGCGTCTCGGCGGGCACCGCGTCGCGCAGCGCCCGCCACCACGGCTCGCCGAGGCCGGTGACGCCGCCGCCGATCACCACGGCGGCCGGGTCGAGCACGTTGACCAGGCCGCCGACGGCGCAACCGACGGCTGCGCCGCCGCGCCGGACGACCTCCCGGGCCGCCTCGTCGCCGTCCGCCGCGAGCGCGGCGACGGCCCGCAGGTCGGCCACCGGCCGGCCGGTACGCTGGACGTACTCGGCGGCCAGCGCGGGCCCGGCGGCGATCGCCTCCAGGTGCCCGCGCCCGCCGCAGGTGCAGGGCAGCGTTCCGGCGTACGCCGACGGCTGGTGCCCGGCGTGCCCGGCGGCGCTGTGCGCACCGGCGAGCACCGTGTCGCCGAGGACGAACGACGCCCCGACGCCGGTGCCGACGGCGACGTAGAGCACCGTGTCGTACCCGGCGGCGGCACCGTGACGCGCCTCGCCCAGCGCGTGGGCGTGCACGTCGTTGATCACGGCGACCGGCACGCCCAGGCGCCGGCTCAGGTCGCCGCGCAGGTCCGTGCCGGTCCATCCGGTCAGCACGTCGGTGGCGGACAGCACCAGGCCGGAGCCGCTGTCGATGACTCCGGCGCTGCCGACGCCGAGCGCCCGTACGACGCCCGGCGCGTCCGCCCGCAGCTTCTCCACCAGGCCGGCGGCGGTGTCGAGCACCGCGGCCGCGCCGGAGCGGCCGGGTGTCGGCGCGGTACGCCGACCGACGACCTCTCCGGCGGCGGTGACCAGGGCGGCGGTGGTCTTGGTGCCGCCGATGTCGAGCGCGGCGACCAGAGCGGTCGTGCTCACCTCGGGCATGGTCAGAGCAGCCCGGCCAGTTCCAGCTGGGTACGCACGCGGCCCGTCTCGGCGGCGTCCAGCGGCCGCAGCGGCAGCGACACCGCGTTGCCGGCGATGACGCCGAGCAGGGACAGCGCGGTCTTGAACGCGCCGACGCCCCGGGTGGCGCCCGCCGAGGTGGCCGGGTCGGCCGCGTCGACGATGCGGAACAGCCGGGTCAGCCGGTCCTGCTCGCGGCGGGCCGCGGCCCAGTCACCCGCCACGCAGGCGCGGTGCAGCCGCACGTACCCGGCCGGGTCCACGTTGCCCAGTCCGGGCACCGAGCCGGAGCCGCCTGCGAGCATCATCGCGTCGACCACCACCTCGTGGCCGGTGAGCAGGCTGAAGTCGCGCTCCGGCGCGTGCTCGGCGATGGCCAGCGCGAGCTGCCGGAACGCGACGTCGTCGCCGCTGGAGTCCTTGACGCCTGCGAGCACGCCCTCGGCGGCGAGCCGGGTCAGCAGGTCGACGGAGAGCTTGCTGTGCACGCAGACCGGGATGTCGTACGCCAGCAGGGGAAGCTCGACCGCCGCGGCGACCGCACGGAAGTGCCGCTCGATCTCGTGCGGGCCGACGATGGCGTAGAACGGCGCGGTCACGACCAGGCCGTCCGCGCCCAGCCGGGTGGACGCCTCGGCCCGCTCCACGACCCGGCGGGTGGTGGGTTCGATGCAGCCGGCGATGACCGGCACGGCGCCGCCGGCGGTCTTCACGATGGTCTCCAGGGCCAGGTCCCGCTGCCGGTCGGTGAGGAAGACCGTCTCGCCGGAGCTGCCGAGGGCGAAGATGCCGTCGACGCCGGCGTCGAGCAGCCACTCGACCAGCCGTTCCAGCGAGTGGACGTCGACCTCGCCCTCATCGGTCAGGGGGGTCACGGCCGGCGGCACGACTCCGGCGAACCGCGGGGCTGGGGTGGTCACAGGTTCTCCTCGACAGACTCGGTTGTGGTGCGGCCGGTCGCCGAGGTGGCGAGCGCGACCAGTTCGGTGTTCGCGGTTCCGGCGGGCACCGGGTGGTGGCAGCGGAACTCGTGGCCCTCGCCCTCGGCGGGGCGCGGCGCCGGCATGTCCACGGCGCAGCCGTCGGTGGCGGCCCAGCAGCGGGTCCGGAACGGGCAGCCGCTCGGCGGCCGGGTGGCCGACGGGACCGGGCCGACCAGCGGAATGGGCTCGATCGGGGAGAGCAGGCCCGGCGTGGCCGAGAACAAGGCCCGGGTGTACGGGTGCCGGCCGCCCTCGGGCAGCAGGTCGGCGGGCGTCTGCTCGACGATGCGGCCCAGGTACATGGTGACGACCCGGTCGCTGACCCGCTTGACGGTCTGGATGTCGTGCGACACCAGCACCATCGCCAGGCCGAGCCGGTCCTTGAGGTCCAGCAGCAGGTTGAGGATCTGGGCCCGTACCGACACGTCGAGCGCGCTGGTCGGCTCGTCGGCGATGACCAGCCCCGGTTCCAGGGCCAGCGCGCGGGCGATGGACACCCGCTGGCGCTGGCCGCCGGAGAGCTGGCTGGGCAGCACGTCGGCGACCGAGCGGGGCAGGCCCACCAGGGCCATCAGCTCGGTCACCCGCTGCTCGCGCTGCTGCCGGGTGCCCCGGCGGTGCACGTCGAGCGGGTCGCGCAGGATGTCGCGTACCGGCATGCGGCGGTTCAGCGAGGTGGCCGGGTCCTGGAAGATCATGCCGACGCCCGCGCCGATGTGCTCACGCCGTTCGGCGGCGCTCATCGACCACACGTCCTTGCCGGCGAACGACACCGTGCCGGCGGTCGGCCGTTGCAGGCCGACGAGCACCTTTGCGAGCGTGGACTTGCCGCAGCCGGACTCGCCCACGATGCCGACCGTCTCGCCGGCCCGGATCACCAGGTCGGCGCCGGTGAGGGCGTAGACCTTCTCCCGGCTGAACATGCCGCCGCCGCGCGAGGCGTGCACCACGTGCACGTCGCTCAGCTCGGCGATCGGCCGGTGCTCGGCGGTGGCGCTCATCGGGCCGGCTCCTTCTCGCTGACGGTGACGGCGGGGTGGTGGCAGGCGTACCCGTGGCCGTCCGTGCCCTCCAGGGCGGGCGCGGTGTCCCGGCAGATCTCGGTCGCCATCGGGCAGCGGTCGGAGAACCGGCAGCCCTTCGGGAAGTCGGCGGGTGACGGCACCACGCCGCGGATCTGGGTGAGCCGTTCCGCTCCGGTCTCCAGGGACAGGACGGAACCGAGCAGGCCGCGGGCGTAGTGGTGGGCGGGTGCCTCCATCACGTCGGCGGTCACGCCGGTCTCCACGATCTGCCCGCCGTACATCACCACGACCCGGTCGCAGACGTCGCTGACCAGGGCGAGGTCGTGGCTGACCAGGATGAGGGCGAAGCCGAGCCGCTCGCGCAGGTCCAGCAGCAGCTTCATCACCTGGGCCTGCACGGTGACGTCGAGCGCGGTGGTCGGCTCGTCCGCGATGATCAGCTTCGGGTCGCGGGACAGCGCCATGGCGATCACGACGCGCTGCCGCTGCCCGCCGGACAGCTCGTGCGGGTACGCGGCGAGCGTGCGCTGCGGGTCCAGCCCGACCAGCCGCATCAGTTCCTCGGCCGAGCGGGTGCCGCCGCGGCGGATCATCTGGGCGAGCTGGGCGCCGACGCGTAGCGCCGGGTTCAGCGCCGACAGCGCGTCCTGGTAGACCATGGCGATCTCGCGGCCCATCAGGGCACGGCGGCCCTTGGCGTTGAGCTTCAGCAGGTTCGTGTCCTGGAAGCGGATCTCGCCGCGTACCCGGGCGCCCTGCGGCAGCAGGCCCATCACGGCCAGGACGCTGAGCGACTTGCCGGAGCCCGACTCCCCCACCAGGCCGACGACCTCGCCGGGGCGGACGTCGAAGGAGAGCCCGTCGACGATGTCCACGCCGCGGTGGCGGCCCTCGAAGCCGATCGACAGGTCGCTGACCTGAAGGACCGGTTTGCCCTGCGGCAGCGGGCGGGCGCGCTCGCGCAGCCGCCGTGCCGCCTCGGCGAGACCCGGCAGCTCGACCACCTCGCCGGTGCCGGGCTTCGCCTGCTCCAGCGCGTCACCGCTGGTGGTGGACGTGGCGCGGCGCGCCGCCGGGGCGGCCCAGGCGTCGGACATGCCCTCGGAGAGCACGTTGAGCGCCAGCACGGTGAGCAGGATCAGCAGGCCGGGGAAGAACGTGGCCCACCAGCCGCCGATCTGCACCATCTCCTTGCCGAACGCGATCACCGAGCCCCACGAGGAGGCCGCCTCCTGCGGGGCGAGGCCGCCGCCGATGAAGGACAGCGAGGCCTCGAAGACGATCGCGTCGGCCACCATGACGGTGACGAAGACGAGGATCGGGGCGGCGCAGTTGCGCAGGACGTGCCGCCAGAGGATGTGCGGTCGCCGGGCGCCGATGATGCGCTCGGCGGCCACGTAGTCCTCGCCGTACTGGGACAGCACGTTCGCGCGGACGATGCGCGCGACCGACGGGGTGAACACGAAGCCGATCGCGATGACGAGGACCAGCAGGCTGTTCTTGCCGAACGAGATGATCAGCAGCGCGGAGAGCACGATCGTGGGGAAGGCCATGACCACGTCGAGGCAGCGCATGATGATCTCGTCGACGACGGTCCGGCTGCTGCCGGCGACCGCGCCGAGGATCGCGCCGAGCACCAGCGCGATGCCGGCCGCGCCGAACCCGACGATCAGGGAGCGCCGGGTGCCCGCGACCAGCCGGGAGAAGACGTCACGGCCGAGCTTGTCCAGGCCGAACCAGAAGTCACCGCTCGGGCCCGTCAGCGCCGGTCCGAGCCCGGTCTGGGTGGGGTCGTGGCGCAGCAGCAGCGGGGCGAGCACGCCGACCACGACGATGAGCGCGACGAAGCCGAGCGCGAACCGGGCGGCGAGACCGAGCCGGGCGAAGGCCATGCCGGGGCGGGACAGCCGCGTGGTGAGGGACCGGCGCATCAGTGGCCTCCGCGCAGTCGGGGGTTGGCGAAGAGGTAGAGGATGTCGACGACCAGGTTCACCAGGACGAAGCACAGCGCGATGGTCAGCACGGTGCCCTGGGCCAGCGCGGTGTCGTTCTGCTGGACGGCGCTCATGATCTGGGTGCCCATGCCTGGTAGCGAGAAGATCGCCTCGATGACGACGGTGCCGCCGATGAGGTAGCCGATCCGCAGGCCGAGCGCGGTGAGCGGGTTGACGAGCGCGTTGCGCAGCACGTTGCGGCCGATCACCACGCGCGGCGGCAGTCCGGCGCCGATCGCGGTACGGACGTAGTCCTTGTCGAGTTCCTCGACCATGGACGTCCGGACGATGCGGGCCAGCGAGCAGCCGACCGGTACGGCCAGCGCCAGCGCGGGCATGGCCAGCGACTGCAACCACAGACCGACCGAGTCGGCGGGGTTGACGTAGCCGCCGGTCGGGAAGATCGGCCGGCGGACGGAGAACTCCTGGATGAACAGCAGGGCCAGCCAGAACGAGGGCGTGGCGATGCCGGCCATGGAGACGATCCGGATGACCTGGTCGGGCCAGCGGTCCCGGTACAGGGCGGCCGGGATGCCGAGCGCCAGCGCGATGACGAGCGCGCCGACGACGCCGAGCGCGGTGAGCTGGATGGTCAGCGGCAGCGCCATGGCGATCTTCTCGGCGACCGGGACCGACGGCGGGAACGTCATGCCGAGGTCGCCGCGGACGAGGTCGCCGAGGAAGTGCAGGTAGCGCAGCGGCAGCGGGTCGTTCAGGCCGTTGGCGGCACGGAACGCCTCGACCTGCGCCGGCGTGGCCTGGTCACCGAGGACTGACAACGCCGGGTCGATCGGGGAGAACTGCATGATCACGAAGACGAAGAGCGTGATGCCCAGCACCAGGGGGATCAGCGTCAGGAATCGTCGTGCGACCAGGTTCAGGACGGTCAGCATGGATTCTCTCTCTCGTGGCGGGGCGCCGGGACGTCCCGCCCGGCCGCACGGGTCACGTGGGCCGGGCGGGACGTCTGCGGGGCCGGAACCCCGAGCGTGGGCTCAGCCGGTCCGGCCGGTGCCCAGGAAGTACAGGCCGGTGGTGGAGGCGCCGGAGAAGCCGTCCACCTTGGCCGGGTCGTACGCGGTGACGACCTTGGTGTGCAGGATCGGGTACAGCGGCACCTGGTCCGCCGCCATGTCCAGGGCCTGCTTCCACAGCGCCTTGCGGGCCGTCTCGTCGGAGGTCTGCGCGGCCTTGTCGAGCAGGTCGCCCATGGCCTTGCGGTCGGCGTCGCTCCAGCGGTAGCGCTGGCCCGGCCAGGTCTCGCCGAAGTAGTACCAGCGCATCAGCAGGTCGGTGTCGACGCCGAAGACGCTCGGGTCACCGGTGGCCATGAGCACCCGGAAGGTGTCCTTGGGGACGATGTCGCCATAGATGGCCGAGGACGGCACGGTGTTCAGCGTGGCGTTGACGCCGATCTTCTTCCACTGCTCGATGACCAGCGGGGCGACGTCCTTGACCACCGAGCTGTCGGTGGTGTCGAGCCGGAACGACAGGTTGGTGACGCCGGCCTCCTGGAGCAGGGCCTTGGCCTTGTCCGGGTTGTAGTCGTAGACGGTGGCGGCCTTCTGGTAGGCCTTGTTGCCCTCGTCGAGGTAGCTGGTCGCCGGGCTGCCGTAGCCGTTGAGCGCGGTCTTGATGACCGCCTCCTTGTCGATGGCGTAGTGCAGGGCCTGGCGCACCCGCTTGTCGCTGAACGGCGCGGCGGCGTTGTTGAACATGAGGAAGACCTGGTTGAAGGCCTGCTTCACGTCGATCGTGTACTTGTCCTTGAGCGAGTCGACGTTCAGGTAGGGCACGGCCTCGATGGCCTGCACCCGGCCGCCCTGCAGGTCCGACACGCGGGCCGACGCCTCGGTGGTGGTGTTCCACGTCATCGTCTCGACCTCGGCGGCGCGCGGGCCGTTGTAGTTCGCGTTCCTGCTCAGCTTGATGCCGGATTCCTTGGACGCGCTGTCCACCTTGAACGGGCCGGAGCCGATCGGGGCGGTGTCGAACGCCTTGGCCGCGGCCGCGTCACCGGTCTTCGCCTTGGGGACGATCTTGATGACCGCGATCCGCTCGCTGAACAGCGCGAACGGGTACTTCAGCGTGAACTCGACGGTCGTCGCGTCCTTGGCGGTGACGGTGTCCAGGAACGACACGAAGCCCTGCATCAGCGGCGGCGCCTTCGGGTCCGCGGGCTTGAGCACGCGGGTGAAGGACCAGGCCACGTCCTCGGCGGTGACCGGAGTGCCGTCGGAGAACTTGGCCCCGTCCCGCAGCGTCACGGTGTAGGTCCGGCCGTCGGCCCCGGGGGTCGGGTCGCTCTTGGCCAGGGCGTTGTAGGGTTCCCGCGTGATCGGGTCGAGGTCGACGAGGCCCTCGAAGACGTGCTGGTTGACCGCTGTCGCCACGGCCGAGGAGGCGTTGCTGGGATCGAAACCGCTGGAGAGCGTGAAGGCCAGCGTGGCCTCGATGGACGTGCCCCCCTTCCCGTCGCCCACGGCGTTGGTCGAGGCGGGACCGCCACTGCAGGCCGCCAGCGCGACCGCGAGGCCGCCCGCGAGGGAGGCGACGGTCAGGGAGCGGACGCGGCCGCGCAGGGCGCGCCGGCTCCTCGACGGCTTACCGGTGGTGCTCACGTAGCTGCCTCCATAGGCTCTTCATGCGCTCGCGTGCCCGCTCGCGCTCGGGGATGTGAAGCATAGGGTGTATGACGTCTGACGTCTGATGCCGGTAGGGTGAGAGTGACAGATTCGGGAACGAAGGGCAAGGGGCAGATGACGACCATTGACGCCAGTCCGCTACGCGGCGCCGAGCGGCCCAGCCCTCGCCGGCAGGAGGTCGCCACCAGGATCAAGGAGTACATCCTGCGCAACCGCCTCAAGCCGGGGAACCTCCTGCCCACCGAGACCGAGCTGTGCGAGGCCGTCGGCGCCAGCCGCTCCAGCGTCCGCGAGGCCGTGAAGATCCTCTCCGCGCTCGACATCGTCGAGGTACGCCACGGCCACGGCACGTTCGTCGGCCGCATGTCCCTCAACGCCCTGGTGGAGAGCCTGACGTTCCGCGGCCTGCTCAGCGGCGAGGACGACCACCACGTGCTGGCACAGGTCGTCGACATCCGCCAGACGCTGGAGCAGGGCCTGGCCGCCACCGTGATCGACGCCCTGGACGAGCAGCACCGCTCGGAGCTGTCCGCGCTCGCCGACGAGATGCACAGCCGCGCCGCCCGCGGCGAGGACTTCCTCGACGTCGACCGCGCGTTCCACCTGAAGCTGATGGAACCCCTCGGCAACGACCTGCTGGTCCAGCTCACCGAGGCGTTCTGGCAGGTGCAGGCCATCGTCGCGCCCACGCTGCAGACCGAGCCAGAGGACCGGGTCATCACCGCTCAGCGGCACCAAGCCATCGTCGCCGCCCTCACCGCCGCCGACGCGGCGGCGCTGCGCTCGGCCGTCGCCGAGCACTACGCACCCATCCGGGCGAGCATCGCCCGCGCCGCGCAGACCTGATCCGCCGTACGCCGAGACCGCGGCGAGAGGCCCGGGCAGGACCGCTGACGGCCACCCGGGCCGGACGGGAGACGTCGACCGGAACCGATCCTTGACGGGCGAGGGGGAACCCGCCTAGCGTCCAGACATCGGACATCTGACGTCGGATAGCTCCGATTCTCCCTCCCCCCGTCCCGGAAGGAACCACGTGTCCCCTCGCCGCGCCATACCGCGCCGCGCAACCGTCCTCGCGGCGGCCGCCCTCACCCTGCTCTCCATCCTTCCCGCCACCACCGCCCAGGCCGCCGCCCCCGCCGGTGTGACAGCCACCGTGGGCGCCGACTGCACCGCCGGCCGGCTGCTGCTCGACCTCGACAACCGCAGCACCACCACGCAGACCTACACCGTCACCTGGCCCGGACGCAGCGGCTCGCCGTGGACCCGCACGGTCGCCGCCGGCGGCAACGCCGAGCTGTACTGGACGCTGACCCCCGGCACGCCGTACACGCTGCGCACCACGACCCCGACCGGCCTGGACGACACCACCAGCGGCATCTTCCACTGCGGCACCGGCATGTCCGCGCTGGCCGGCTTCGACTGCACGAACGGCCGCATCCAGCTCGCCCTGGAGAACCGCACCACGACGGCCCGGGACTTCACCGTCACCTGGCCCGGACGCACCGGCTCGCCGTGGACCCGCACCGTCGCCGCCGGCGGCAACCACCTGCACTACTGGACCGTCGGCGCCGGCACCCCGTACACGCTGCGGGTCACCGCGCCGGGCTTCGACACCACGCTGCGTGGCACCACCTCCTGCGACCTCGCCGCCGGCAACCCGCAGCTCGCCACCACCACGCTGCTGACCACGCAGACCGTGATCCGCGACCTCAACGGCACGAACGGCCGGTACGACGGCACCGTCGCCTCGGTCCGCATCCCCGGCCTGGCCGTCACCAACAACGGCACCGTCGTCGCCGTGGCCGACGCCCGCGTCGACGGCTCGTACGACCTCGGCGGCGGCACCAACGACATCCAGATCGTGATGATCCGCAGCACCGACGGCGGGCGCACCTTCGAGCAGCCCCGAGTCATCCACGCCCCGCCCACCACCAGCGAGGGCGTCGGCGACCCCAGCCTGCTCGTGGACCGCGCCACCGGCGTCGTCTACTGCTTCTTCACCTACTCCCCCCGGCCCGGCATCAGCTTCTGGTCCGCCGGCTCCGGCCTGAACACCGCCGACGACCCGAACAGCATGCACCTGCGCTACATCACCAGCCGGGACGACGGCGCCACCTGGAGCGCGCCCGTCGAGCTGAACCCGGCCGTCAAGGACCCCACCTGGCGGCAGGTGTTCTTCTCCTCCGGACACGGCATCCAGACCAGCACCGGCCGCCTGATCCAGCCGATCGTTTACCGGGACTCCGCGGGCACCAGCCACGCCGCGAACATCTACAGCGACGACCACGGCGCGACCTGGCGCCGCGGCGGATCCGCCGGCGGGAACATCAACGAGAGCAAGGCGATCGAGCGCGGCACCGGCGCGGTGGTGCAGAACATGCGGCACAACTCGACCCGCAGCCGGTTCTACGCCACGTCCACCGACGGTGGCGCGACGTTCGGTACGGCGACGGCGAGCGCCCTGCTGCCCGACCCGCTCTGCAACGCCGACGAGATGTCCTACCTGCGCCCGGCCGAGGTCGGCGCGAACCGCGCGCCGGTACGCACCCGCACGGCGCTGTTCAGCAACAACGCGCACCCGACCGCACGCAACGACCTCACCGTGCGGCTGTCCACAGACGACGGCGCGACCTGGCCGGCACGGGCGCTGGTAAAGCCCGGCGGCGCCGGTTACTCGACGATGGCGGTCCTGGCCGACGGCACTGTCGGCAACCTGTACGAGGTGGGCAACACCGGCGGTATCTACTTCGCCCGGTTCAGCCTCGACTGGGTGAAGGGCGCCTGACCGCCGTGTCCCGCCCGGACAGCGTCGTCCGGGCGGGACACGGTCAGCGCTGCCAGCGGACCACGCCACCGACCACCGTCAGTGCCACTGTCAGGTCCCGCAGCCGCGCCGGTTCGACCCGGTACGGGTCGGTGGGCAGCACGATGAAGTCGGCGAGCATGCCGGGGCGCAACCGGCCCTTCAGGTGCTCCTCGTAGGACGCGTACGCGCCGGCCTCGGTGAAGCAGCGCAGCGCCGTGTCCAGGTCGAGCCGCTCGTGCGGGTCGACGCCGCCGGGCGGGGTGCCGTCGGGCTGCTGGCGGGTCACCGCGGCGTGGATGCCGAAGAACGGGTCGGGGTCCTCCACCGGGGCGTCCGACCCGAAAGCCACTGTGGCCCCGGCGTCGAGCAGGCTGCGCCAGGCGTACGAGGCCAGGCCCCGGCCGGCGAGCATCCGGGTGGTGAGCGGGATGTCGCTGGTGCAGTGCGTGGGCTGCATCGAGGCGATCACGCCGCTGCGGGCGAGTAGCGGCACGTCGTCCGGCAGCAGGTGCTGGGTGTGCTCGATCCGGTGCCGCAGCCGCGTTACCGGGCCCGGACCGGCCGACTCGCGCCAGCGCGCGTACGCCCGCAGCACCATCCGGTTCGCCGCGTCGCCGATGGCGTGCGCCGCCACCGCGATCCCGGCCCCGGCGGCGGTCGCCACCAGCCGCTCGAACTCCTCGGCCGGGGTGACCGCGATGCCGTGGTTGCCGGGCTCGCCGTCGTACGGCTCGGTCATCAGGCAGGTGTGCGAGCCGAGCGCGCCGTCGGTGAAGATCTTCACCGGGCCGGTGCTCAGCCAGCGGTCCCCGTCGCCGGTGGCCCAGCCGGCGTCGATCGCCTCGTCCAGCGCGGTGGCGGGGATCGTCTTGTGCACCCGCAGCGGCAGCTCGCCGCGGGTGTACAACGTCTCGTAGGCGGCACGGGCGTCCTGCCCGTCGAGGTCGTGGATGCCGGTCAGGCCGGCGGCGAGCAGCCGGGGCAGGTGGGCACGCAGCTGCGCCACCAGGTCACCGGCGTGCGGGGAGCGCACCACCGCGTACGCCGCGTCGGCCGCCGCCTCGCGCAGGATGCCGGTCGGCTCGCCGTGCTCGTCCCGCGCGATCTGCCCGCCGGGCGGGTCGGGGGTGGCGGCGTCGATGCCGAGGCGGGCCAGCGCGGCGGTGTTCACCCAGATGGTGTGGCCGTCGATGCTCGGCAGCGCCGCCGGCCGGTCCGGGCAGACCCGGTCCAGGTCGGTACGGGCCGGCTGCACCGGCCGGGTCCATCTGTTGCTGTCCCACCCGCCGCCGAGCAGCCAGGCGTCCGGCGGCAGCGTGGCGGCGTGTCCCGCGATCCGGGTCAGCGCCTCGTCGAGGCTCGGCGTGCCGCGCAGGTCCACCTGGTCCAGCCCGCGCACGTAGGACGCCGCGTGGATGTGGCTGTCGATCAGCCCGGGCAGCACGGCCATCCCGCCGAGGTCGACCCGCCGCGCGCCGCCGCCGGCCCGGTCCCGGCACTCGGCGAGGTCGCCGACGGCGACGATCCGCTCGCCGCGGACCAGCATCGCCTCGGCGTACGGGCGGTCCGGGTCGAGGGTGTGGATGCGGGCGTTCTCGTAGACCGTGCCGCTCATGGGCTCCCCTGCCTCGGCGCTCGTACGGAGTGTCAGGACGCGCGGACCGGCGCCGTCTCCTCCGGCTCACCGGCCCGGTCCGCGCGGATCCGGTCGATGTGGTCGGCCAGCTCGTCGGTGATCAGCAGGTCCCGCCGGATGTCGTCGTGCGGGTACGCGGTCCGCCCGACCATGTGCGCCGCGACCGGGGCGGTGGCGAGCTGGAACAGGCCGACCAGCACCAGCGTGGTGATGTCCACCCCGGTACGCAGCCGCAGCGCGCAGCCGAGCAGCACCAGCAGCAGCCCGAGCACCTGCGGCTTGGCCGCCGCGTGCATCCGCGACAGCACGTCCGGGAAGCGGACCAACGCGATGCCCGCGGCGAGGCAGAGCAGCGCGCCGGCGATCAGGCAGACGCTGGCGACGATGTCCAGGATCGCGTCGGCGGTCACTTCGGGCTTCTCCGGGACGCGAACCGGGCGACGCTCACCGAGCCGACGAAACCGACGAGGGCGAGGACGACGAGGACCGGCAGCGCGGTGGCGTCCCGGCTGTAGGCGGCCTCGGTGGCGATGGCCGCGACCGCGACGGCGAGCAGCACGTCGGTGGCGACGGCCCGGTCGAGGATGGACGGCCCGCGGATGATGCGGACGAGAGTGAGCCCACCGGCCGCGACGAGCAGCGCGGTGACGATCACGGCGACGACGGTCACGTCGGTGCTCCTTCCAGTTCGACCGAACCGGCGGGTTCGGCCTCGTCGTGGCGGATCCGGTCGCGCTCCTCGGCCGAGCCGACGGCGGCGACGATGCGCGCCTCCAGCTCCAGCACGCTGCGCCGGAACCGTTCCACCTCGTCGGGGCTCCGGATCCCGATGACGTGCACGTAGAGCGTCCCGGTACTCCGGTCGGCCTCCAGGATGAGACTGCCCGGCACCAGCGACAGCGCCTCGGCGTTGAGGGTCAGGTTGAGGTCGGTGTTCACCCGCAGGCGCACCGCGATGATCGCCGAGTGCGGGTGCCCGGGCCGGACGGCGAGCCAGGCCACCTGGGCGGACGCGACCACCAGGTCGTACAGGAAGCGGATCACGAACCGCAGCAGCGGTACCGGCCGGATCCGGCCGGCGAACGTGACAGGGGGAAGCGGGAAGACCACCAGCAGCACTGCCGCGACCACGAGTCCGCTGATCACGTTGGCCCAGCTGAAGGTGCCCCACAACAGCACCCAGACGGTGACCAGGCCGGTCACCGCGATGGCCCGGTTGCGCCAGCGGTCACGGCGGGTCAGCGGCGCTTTCGGCTGACTGGTCACGGCGGTCCCTCCGGGAACACGGCCTCGACGTACGGGGCACGGCGCAACAGGTCGTCGGCGGCGTCGGTGCTGATGTCGAACAGCGGCCCGGCCACCACCGTCAACGCCAGGCCGAGCACCACGAGGGCGGCGGTGGACACGGTCATCAGCCGGGGCAGCACCGCTCCGGCCGGCGAGGGGCCGTCGTGCGGCTGCTCGGCGCCGTCGGTGCGGGCCGCCTGCTCGGCGTCACCGGACTCCGGCATGTCCGCGTGCGGCGCCCGCCAGAAGGCGAGGTTCCACACCCGGGCGATGGCGTAGAGCGTGAGCAGGCTGGTGAGCAGTCCCCCGGCGACCAGCGACCAGGCCAGGAACCCGCCGTCGTCGACACCGGCCTGCACCAGGCCGAGCTTGCCGAGGAACCCGGAGAACGGTGGTATGCCGGCCAGGTTCAGCGCGGGCACGAAGAACAGCACCGCCAGCAGTGGTGACAGCCGGGCCAGGCCCCCGAGGCGGTCCAGCGCGGTGCTGCCACCGCGTCGTTCGACCAGGCCGGCGGCGAGGAACAGGGTGGTCTGGATGGTGATGTGGTGCACCACGTAGAAGATCGCCGCGGACAGGCCGAGCGGAGTGGTCAGGCCGACCCCGAACAGCATGTACCCGATGTGGCTGACCAGCGTGAACGACAGCAGCCGTTTGATGTCCGACTGCGCGACCGCGCCGAGGATGCCCACCACCATGGTCAGCGCCGCTATCACCATGAGCAGGTCGGCGGTGCGGCCGCCGGGGAACAGCAGCGTCTCGGTGCGGATGATCGCGTACACGCCGACCTTGGTGAGCAGGCCGGCGAAGACCGCCGTGACCGGCGCGGGCGCGGTCGGGTAGCTGTCCGGCAACCACGCCGACAGCGGGAACACCGCCGCCTTGATCCCGAAGGCGAGCAGCAGCATGCCCTGCAGCACCAGGCGGATGTCGTCGGGCAGCGCGTCCAGGCGGTCGGCGAGCTGCGCCAGGTTCAGCGTGCCGGTGGCGGAGTAGACCAGGCCGATCGCCACCAGGAAGATCAGCGAGGAGAGCAGGCTGACCACGACGTACGTGGTGCCGGCCCGGATCCGCGTCTCGGTGCTGCCGAGCGTCAGCAGCACGTAGCTCGCCACCAGGAGGATCTCGAAGCCGACGTAGAGGTTGAACAGGTCGCCGGAGAGGAAGGCGTTGCACACGCCGGCGGTCAGCACCAGGTAGGTCGGGTGGTAGACCGACAGCGGTGTCTCCTCGTTGCCGTCGGCCATGCCCTGCCCGATGGAGTAGACGAGCACGCACAGGGTGACCGAGGCGGACACCACGAGCATCAGCGCGGCGAGCTGGTCGGCGACGAGCACGATGCCCATCGGCGCCACCCAGCCGCCCACCTCCACCACGAGCGGGCCGTCCAGCGAGGAGCGGACCAGGAGCATCGCGGCCACCGCGACGGTGGCGGTGAGCACGATGATGCTGACCCACCGCTGGGCGCGGGCCCGGCGGGCGAGCAGCAGGGTGAGGGCGGCGCCGAGCAGCGGCATCACCACCGGCAGCGGTACGAGCCAGGTCATCGGACGGCCTCCGCCTCGCCGGCGACGAGCACCCGTGCCTCGGGGCTGCCGTCGGCGGCGTCGACGGTGTCCGAGTCCGAGGTGCCCGGGCCCTCGTCCCGGTCGGCCAGCTCCATGATCCGGCGGTCCTCGACGTCGTCCTGCACCTCGTCGTGCCCGTTGAGGTGCCAGCTCCGGTAGGCCAGCGCGAGCAGGAACGCGGTCATACCGAGCGTGATCACGATCGCGGTCAGCACCATCGCCTGGGGCAGCGGGTCGGACATGTCCTCCTGGGCGGTGGTGCCGACGATCGGCGGGCCGCCGGCCCGGCCGCCGGTGAGCAGCAGCAGGTTGGCGCCGTTGCCGAGCAGGATGACCCCCATCAGGACGCGGGTGAGGCTGCGTTCCAGCAGCAGGGTGACGCCGGTGGCGAACAGGACGCCGATGACCACGACGTAGACCAGGTTGGGGATGTTCGGGCTCACACCAGCTCCTCTTCCCGTACGCCGGCCGGTTCGGTCTCCTGTTCGTCGACCTCCTCCTGGCGGTCCATCTCGGCGCCCAGGCTGCGCAGGATGTCCAGGACGAGGCCGACCACGATGAGGTAGACGCCGACGTCGAAGAAGACCGACGTCACGAAGTGCACGTGGCCCAGCAGCGGCAGGTGGAAGTCGAGCGTCGCGCTCTGCAGGAACTCGCCGCCCAGCAGCATCGCGGCCACGCCGGTGCCGACCGCGACGAACAGCCCCGCGCCGAGCACCAGGCCCGCGTCCACGGGCGCGGCGCCGTTGAGTTCGGTACGCCCGCCCGCCAGGTACCGCACGGCGAGCCCCAGCCCGGCGACCAGCCCGGCGGCGAACCCGCCACCGGGGGCGTTGTGACCGGAGAAGAGCAGGTAGATCGAGAACAGCAGGATGGCGTGGAAGAGCAGCCGGGTGACCACCTGGAGGATCACCGACTGCTGCCGGGAGGTCGCGCCGCTGGTGAGCCAGCGCGGGCGCGACGACTGCTGCCGGCCGGCGCCGGGGATGCCGCTGCGCAGGTCCAGCGCGCGGGAGCGGCGGAAGATCAGGCTGGCTACACCGGTGGCGGCCACCACCAGCACGGCGATCTCGCCCATCGTGTCCCAGGCCCGGATGTCGACGAGCGTCACGTTGACCACGTTCTTGCCGCCGCCGTAGGACACGGCCTCGTCCGGGAAGCCGACCGAGATCGGCGTGGCGGTCCGGCTGCCCGCCGCCACGTACGCCATCCCGGCGGTGACCACGCCGACGGCGACGCCGAGCGCGACCCGGAACCGCCGGGTGGCGCGGATCGGGCGGGCCGAGAACCGGCGCGGCAGGCGGCGCAGCACCAGCACGAACATCACGATCGTGACGGTCTCCACCAGGAACTGGGTGAGCGCGAGGTCGGGCGCGCCGTGCAGGATGAACATCAGCGCCGTGCCGTAGCCGGTCACGCCGACCAGGATCATCGCGGTCAGCCGGCGGCGGGAACGCGCGGCCACCAGCGCCGCGACCACGATGACCGCGCCGGCGACGGCCTGCAACGGGGTGTCCCAGAGCTGGAACCGGCGGGCCCACGGCGCGCCGGCGAGTACCGCGCCGCCGGGCAGCACGACCAGCACCAGCAGGATGACGCCGAGGTAGAAGGGCAGCGAGCCGCGCTGGGTGGCGCCGGTCAGCTCCACCGCCGCGCGGTCGACCGCGCCGGCCAGTCGGTCGTAGCCGGTGGCGCCGTCGAACGGCAGCCGCGGTAGGTAGGGCCGGCGCCGGTGCAGCAGCAGGAACAGCCCGAGACCGGCGGTCACCGCCAGCGCCGACAGGCCCAGCGCCGGGGTCAGGCCGTGCCAGAGGGCCAGGTGGTAGCCGGGGTCGGCGGTCGGGAACTGATCGGCGTACGGGGCCAGCACCCGGTCCACCGCCGGGGCGAGGACGCCGACCGCGAGGCCGGCGAGGGCGAGCACCGCCGCCGGGCCGATGAACGCCGGCTCGATCCGGTGCGGCCGGGTCTCCGCGACGCCGGGCTTGGCGGCGAACGCGCCCCAGAGGAACCGCGCGGTGTACGCGACGGTCAGCGCCGAGCCGGCCACCACTCCGGCGAGCACGGCCAGTTCGGTGGCGCCGCCGTGCAGGAACGCCTCGAGCGCGGCCTCCTTGGCCACGAAGCCGATCAGCGGCGGCAGGCCCGCCATCGAGGCGGCCGCGAGTCCGGCGACCGCCGCCAGCACCGGCGCGCGCCGGCCCAGCCCGCTGAGCTCCCGCAGGTCGCGGGTGCCGGTGACGTGGTCGACGACGCCGACGACGAGGAACAGTGTGGCTTTGAACAGGGCGTGCGCCAGCAGCATCGCGGCGCCGGCCAGCGCGGTGTCCCGGGTGCCCGCGCCGAGGATCACCATGAGCAGGCCGAGCTGGCTCACCGTGCCGTACGCCAGCAGCAGCTTCAGGTCGACCTGCCGCAGCGCCGTCCAGCCGCCGAGGAACAGCGTGATCAGGCCACCGGCCAGCAGGACGGCGCGCCACACGGTGGTCTGGCCCACCGCCGGGCCCATCAGCGCGGCCAGGAAGACACCCGCTTTGACCATCGCGGCGGCGTGCAGGTACGCGCTGACCGGCGTGGGCGCGGCCATCGCCCGCGGCAGCCAGAAGCTGAACGGGAAGATCGCCGACTTGCTGGTCACCCCGAGCAGGACGAGCACCAGCGCGACGGCGAGGTAGCCGCCGTCGGGCAGGTTCCCGGCGATCTCCGACCACCGGTACGAGCCGGCGTGCTGGCCGAGCATCACGAACCCGGCGAGCATCGCCAGGCCGCCCAGCGTGGTGACCAGCAGCGCCTGCATCGCCGCGCGGCGGCTGGCCCGCTTGGTCGGGTCGCTGCCGATCAGCAGGTACGAGAAGACGGTGGTGAGTTCCCAGAACACGTAGAGCAGCAGCAGGTCGTCGGAGACGACCAGGCCGAGCATCGCGCCGGCGAACGCGACGAACACCGCGGCGAACCGGCCGAGGCCGGGATCGTCGGAGCGGAAGTAGCGCGCGCTGTAGACGAGCACGAGGGCGCCGACCCCACCGACGAGCAGCACCAGCAGCCAGGACAGCGTGCCCATGCGCAGCGCGAGTTCCAGACCGAGCTGCGGCACCCAGGTGACGGTCTCGACGACGGGCCGGCCCGCACGGACCGGTTCGGTACGGGTCACCGCCCAGATCAGCGCCGCCGCCGGGACGGTCGCCAGCAGATAGAGAGCCCGCCGACCGAGGAGGCGTACCAGCACGGGGGCGGTCACGGCTGCGAACGCATGGACCGCCACCAGAACCAGCACACACACTCCTCAAGATCGACCTGCGGTACGTCAACCCTAACCGGCGACTCGGCGAGGCGGTATGTCGAGAGAATCACGCGAACGTGTCGTGTCGGCTCCGCTCTGTTTCGGGTAAGGAGTGAGGTTTACTTTGCCCGGTACACCGGTCGGCGTCCGGCGGCCGCCCCGATAGGGTTGTCGGCGTGCTGCCGATGCGAGCCGCCCTGGCGGGCACCACCGGAAACGCGATGCTGATGGGCCTCGCCGAGGTCAGCACGCCGGTCGGCTGGGTGCTGCTACCGGGTCTGCTCGGCGTCTCCGCCCGGCCCCGGGTCGCGGCGCTGGTGTCGGCGTGGGCGGGCGTGCTGGTCGCGCTGTCCGTCGTCGTACCGGTGGTCCCCGGCCACCGCAGTGATCCGCAGGCGCTGCTCGCCTCGGCGGCCGGCCTGGCCGTGGTGCCGGCCCTGGCCTGGGCGCGCCGCCGGACGCGGACCGCGACGGTGACGCGCGCCGCCGCGCTGCGGGACGTCGCGGTGTTCACCGTGCCCGCCGGGCCGGGAGGCGCCGCGCTGGCGATCTGCGGCACCGCCGGCGAGATCGGCGCCGCCGTACCGGTCCACGGTGGCGGGCTGCGCGTCCTGCTCGGCACCGTCACCGGCGCCGCGCTGGACACCCCCGCCGGGCGCCGGGCGATCGAGCAGGCGTTCCACCGGGCCGCCGCCGGGCCGCGGCGCACCGTGCCGCACCTGGCCGGCGCGCTCGAGAAGGTGGTCCGCGACCTCGCTCCGGCGGGGCACCTGCGCGCCACGATCGTGGAGGTGGACCGCGCCGGATCGGTCCGCGCGGTGCGCTGCGGGTCACCGGATCTCGTGGTCGCCGCCGGGGACCGCGCCGGCCCCGCAGGGGTGGCGGCCGGGCCGGCGATCGGTTCCACCGAGCCGGGCGAGCACGCCGTACCCGGCCCGGTCACCGGCCGCCGGATCGCCGTCGTCGGCACCGGCTTCACCGACGCGCACGGCGAGCGCTGGCTGCGCGTACTCGATCAGGTGGCCGCCGGGGACGACCCGGCGCGGGCGGCGGAGCTGCTGACCCGCGGGCCCCGCGGCGGGCGGCGCACCGGCCCGGCGCTGGTGATCGACCCGTCGTCGCGGGCATGACACAGGCGGCGCGCGCGGCCGGCCACCGGACGGCCCGCCTAGGCTGATGCGATGGGCCGGCGTCCGGTGCCGGCCCCGCCCGGGGGGACCGCGATGACCGACAGCGCCCGCCGTCCGGCGCCGGTCGTGGGCGGCGAGGACGAGCAGTGGCTGGCCGAGGTGGCCCGCGCGGCGGGCGCCGACGCCGGTGGCGTGCCGGTGGAGCTGCTCGGCGACTACCTGCGGCTGCTGACCGACGCGGCGGTGACCGGACGCCGACCGCGCCGCGCCGAGCTCGACGCGGTCGGCGCGCTGGGCCGGCGCGCCGCCGAGCAGGGGATCTCCGCCGGCCGCGCGGTACGTCTCTACCTGTCCGCGGCTCGGCGCGTCTGGCGGCAACTGCCGCACCTGGACCGGTCCGACGACAGCGAGGCGGTCCGCGCCGCCGCCGACGCCGTGCTGCACGTGGTCGACACCGCGGTGGCCACGCTCGCCGAGGGGTACGCGGTGGCCCGCCGGGAACTGGTCCGGCGGGAGGAGTCGCTGCGCCGGGAGCTCGTCGACGACCTGCTGCGCGGCGACTCCGACCTGGGCGGGCTGGTGGAGCGGGCCGAGCCGTTCGGCCTGGACCTGGCCCGGGTGCACCAGGTCGCGCTGGCCGCGCCCGGCCGACGGCTGCCGGACACCGAGGCGGCGATCAGCGCGCTGGAGCGGGTCATCTTCGACCGGCTCGGCGACCGGGACGTGCTGGTGGCCACGAAGGAAGGGCTGCTCGTGGTGATCGCCCCGGCGGACCCGGTGGCCGCCGACCAGGGCCGCGGCGCCGGCGCGACCGGCAACCTGGGCGCGCTGATGCACGGCGAGCTGGACCGCCTGGTGCGGGGCCGGCCGTGGCAGGTGGCGGTGGGCCGCCCGCACCCGGGCGTCTACGGCATCGCCCGCTCGTACGAGGAGGCCCGGGAGGCGCTCACCACGGCGCGCCGCCTGCACAGCGCGGCATCCGTGATCGACGCGCACGACCTGCTGATCTACCGCGTGCTGCTGCGCGACCAGCCGGCCATGGTCGACCTGGTACGGGCGGTGCTGACGCCGCTGGCCCAGGCGCGTGGCGGCGCCGAGCCGCTGCTGGACACGCTCACCGAGTACTTCGCCTGCGGCGAGGTGTCGACCGAGGCCGCCCGCCGGCTGCACGTGTCGGTGCGCACCGTCACCTACCGGCTGGCCCGGATCCGGGCGTTGAGCGGTTACGACCCGGCCGACGCGCGGGACCGGTTCACGCTGCACGCCGCCGTGCTCGGCGCGCGGGCACTGGACTGGCCGCGTCGGCCGCTGCCGGCGTAGGGCCGCCGCCGGCCCGGGCCCGCCGCCGGTGTGACAGGCGGCTCAGGCCGGTACGGCGACCAGCTCCGGGAAGCCGAGCAGGTTGGCCAGAGCCGACGCCTCGTCACGGGTGAGCGTGAGCGTGACCATGCGGTCCGGGTCGTCCGGGTCGTCGTGGACGACGTCGCGCCGGCCGCCCACCTGATAGTCGATCACCCCGATGCGACGGCCCTCCTCGGTGACCAGCGTGTGCCGGACCCCGATGCCGGGGAGGTTCGTACGTTCGATGATCACGGGGACCTCCTTCGCACGCGGCCGCCGGGGACCGGCCGGAGCCGGCCGGAGCTAGGGCGACGCGGTGGACGTTCGAGCTGAGCTCGCGTTCTCCATGTCTCAACCATAGCCAGGGGGTATGGGCGGATCCGGGTTCCGGCGACCGGCAATCATCGCGCCCTTTGTTGGCCGGTGGCGCGCAGTGCCGCGCGTGACGTTCCCGGCGACGCTGGAGGTCCGAGGCGGTACCCGAGTAGCGAGGAGGTGGTGAGCATGACCCGCACGTCGATGGCTCCGCCACCGGTGTTCGCCGGTCTCCTCGCGTCCCGATCTGCGAGCGGCGACCAGAAGCGCGTCTGAGCCCTCCGGCCGCCGGCGTCGTCGAGTGAATCCGACGCCCGCGGCCCCGGCCACGCCCCTCCCCCGCACGTCCACCGCCCGTTGGGCACCCTGATCCGAAAGAGGTCGGAATGCCGCACCCTGTCACCGCCATTCGCCCACCGGTCCGTACCGGCATGCTGATCGGCCGTTCCCACGGCAGCCGACCGCCGGTCACCGTCGACGCGGCGCCGATCGCCGTGGACCTCGGCAGCAGCCTGCTGCGGATCTGGCTCGGACCGGGCCGGACGCTGAGCGTGCCGCTCGGACACGGCCTGCGCAGCCCGGTCGTGCGGCGCGGCCGGATCATCGACGGCCCGGCCTGCGTCTCCGAGCTGCGGCGGATCCTGCGCGACCACCGCACCCCGGTCCCGGTCGGCGCGCTGGTCGTGGCCTGCCGTCCGGTGCTCGCCGCGCCGGCCGAGCAGGAGGCGACCCGCCGGGTGCTCACCGCCGTGCTCGCGCCGTCCCGGCTGCTGTTCCTCGACAGCGTCCGGGCGGGCGCCATCGGCGCCGGCGCCGCCGCCGGCACCCTGCTGGTCGCCGACATCGGCGCCCAGCTCACCGAGGTGGCGTTGCTGAAGGACGGCCGGGTGGTCGCCGCCCGCCGGGCCGACGTCGGTACTCGGGACCTCAACCACGCGACGACCGCCGCCATGCTCGCCGACACCACCGCCCGGCTGGTACGCGAGCTGCGACAGGACGCGACGCTACGGCCCGTGGTCCGCGACGCGCTGGCCCGTGGCCCGATCGTCATAGGTGACGGTGCCACCCGGCCCGACGTGACCGCCCGCCTGGTCGCCACGCTCGGCGCGACGGTGCACCGCGCCGCGTCACCCCGTACCGCCGCGCTGACCGGCGCCGGCATGGCCGCCATCTCGGCCCTGCGACACCCGCACGACACCCCGCCCCGCCCGGAAAGGAGCGCCTGATCATGACGCACGCCCTCAACCGCACCGACACGCTGCGCGAACTGCTGGACCGGCAGTTCGGCGAGTACACCGACCAGCTCACCGAGCTGACGCTGCACACGCGGCAGCCCGACTACGGCGGCCACGACCCGGACACGCTGCGCCGGCTCGTCGAGACCGCCCGGCAGGGCATCGCGGACACCGCCCAGGCGCTGAAGCGGATGTCCGAGGGCACGTACGGCGTCTGCGAGCGGTGCGGGCAGGACATCCCGACCGCCCGCCTGGAGATCCTGCCCTCGGCCCGCTTCTGTGTGCCGTGCCAGCAACGCCGCTGAGCACGCGCGGGGCTGTCGGGGCGGGCGCCGGCCGGTAGCGTCACCGCCATGGATGTCGATGACGTCGCCGGCCGGCTCGGCGTGCCCGCCGAGGAGGTCGACCGGGTACACCGGCTCGCCGGTGACCTGCCCTCCGCGCCGCTGCCCGGCCGGGCGGACGCACCAGCCCTGCTGGCCCGGCTCGCGGTACGCCCCGACGACGCCGCCGAGATCCTCGCGGGCTGGCCGGAACCGGGGTCACCACTGTGGACCCCGGAGCTGCGCTGGCTGCTCGACCGCTCGATCGCCCTGGTCCGCGCCGACCTCGGCGGCCACGCCTGGCTGCCGCCGGGCCCGGCGCTGCCGCGCGAGCGGGGGCTGGCCTGGCGGCACCTCTACGTCTACGCGTACCTCGCACTCGTCGACGTGGTCCGGGCCTACCACCGCGATCACGGCGTCCCCGACGACGTGTCCTGGGCGACGCTCGCCGACCTGGGCAACAACCTCGCCGTCGACCGGCGGATGAACGGCGAGGGGTGGCCGGTCATGCAGTGCTGGCTGACGCTGCACGCGCGCGGCGGCCTCTACGAGCTGGGCCGGCTCCAGCACCAGCGCGGCGACGCCGAGGCGATCGACCTGCACATCCCGGACTCGGGACCGCTGACCCCGGAGGCGGTCGACGCGTCGCTGGACCGGGCCCGCGCGTTCTTCCCGCGCCACTTCCCGGGCGAGCGCTACACCGCGTTCTCCTGCGGCTCGTGGCTGCTCGACCCGCAGTTGCGCGAGTACCTGCCGGAGGACTCCAACATCGTCCGGTTCCAGCGGCGGTTCACGCTGGAGCCCTACCAGGAGCAGCCCGGCCTGGACGGCGACGTCGAGGTGCTGCGGTTCGTGTTCCGCACCCTGGACACGCCGCTGGACCGGCTGCCGCGCCGTACCGTGCTCCAGCGCGCGGTGATCGACCACCTCCGGGCGGGTCGCCACTGGCAGTGGCGCCGGGGCCGCTTCCCGATGTAGTCACGTCAGCGGCCGCAGGCCGCCCCGGTCCGGACCGGCATGCGGCGGCAGCGGCGCACCGCGGGCCAGCCAGGCGTCGAGCGCGGCCTGGTCGCCGAACAGCAGCACCGGCGGTCCGGCCGGGTCGGCCGCCCAGGCCCGCAGGCGCCGGCGTGCCCGGCCGAACCCGGTCAGGTGCCACACCAGGATCGAGTCCCGGGACAGCACGCTGCGCAGCGTCTCCCGGTTGCCGTTGCAGATCAGCTCCCCGCCGGCCAGCCGCCGCACCGTGCGCCGCAGTAGCCGCCGGAACGAGACCCCGCGCGGAAGGTCCAGGCCGATCACCAGGTCGGCGCGGCCGAGGACCACGTCCCGCCAGCCGTGGTACGCGCCGTCGAGGATCCAGCTGTCGCGCCGGCAGATCGCCTCGATCCGGCGACGCTGCTCGGCCACCGGCACCTCGACCCAGCCGGGCTCCCACAGCAGGTCGTCGACCGGATACCAGGGCAGGCCGAACCGCTGCGCCAGATGCGCGGCGAGCGTCGACTTGCCGGAGCCGTGGATCCCCTCGACCAGGATGCGGGCCGGGGCGGTCATGGCAGCAGCGTAGGCACCGCGCGCACCCGGCGCGATCCGGGCGGCCCGGTCAGTGCGCGACGGCGACCGCCGGCGCCGCCTCCAGGCCGGCGAGCTGGGACGGCCGCACGACCACCAGCAGCACCACCAGCGCCGCCACCATCCCACCGGCCACCACCAGCGCCATCGCCACCGCACCGGTGCCGAGTACGCCCACCAGCGGCGCGGCCACCGCGCCCACGCCGAACTGCACCGCGCCGAGCAGGGCCGAGGCGGTACCGGCCGCCTCCCCGTGGCGGGACAGCGCCAGCGCCGGGGCGTTCGGCATGGCCAGGCCCGCCGCCGCCAGCACCAGCCACAGCGACACCAGCAGGGCGGGCAGCCCACCGAAGCCGGTCGCGGCGAACACCACCAGGGCCAGCCCGGCCACCGTGCCCGCCGCCAGCGAGGTCACCAGGATCCACTGCGACGGGTAGCGCCGCAGCAGCCGCACGTTGTACTGGGTGGCGCCGATCAAGCCGATCGCGCCCGCGCCGAACGCCAGGCCGAACTGCTGCTCGTCGAGCCCGTACCCGTCCTGCAGCACGAACGACGACCCCGCGACGTACGCGAACAGCGCGGCCATGGCCAGCCCGGCGACCAGGACCAGCCCGACGAAGACCCGGTCCCGCAGCAGCCCGCCGTACGTCCGCACGGTCGCGACGACCCCGCCGCGCCGGCGCCGCGCGGGCGGCAGCGTCTCGGGCAGCGCGATCGTGGCCAGCACGACGAGCAGCACCCCGAAGACGGCCAGGACCACGAACACGCCGCGCCAGTCGGTCCACCGCAGCACGCCGCCGCCCAGCGTCGGGGCGAGGACCGGGGCCGCGCCCATCACCAGCAGCAGCCGGGACAGCAGGGTGGCGAACGCCGCGCCGCTGAACAGGTCACGCACCACCGCCATCGCCACCACGGCGGTCGCGGCGACGCCGAGGCCCTGCACGACGCGCAGGACGCCGAGGACGGCGACGTTCGGGGCGATCACGCACAGCGCCGACGCCACGATGTGCAGCAGGAGGCCGGCGATCAGCGGGCGGCGTCGCCCGACCGCGTCCGACAGCGGCCCGATCAGCAGCTGCCCGACGGCGAGCCCGGCGAGCGTGCCGGTGAGCGTCAACTGGACCGCCGCCGACGTGGTAGCGAAGTCCGTGACGATCGCGGGCAGCGCGGGCAGGTACATGTCGATCGTCAGCGGACCCACGGCGATCAGCGAGCCGAGGACCAGCACGAGCTTCAGCCGCTGGCCTCGGCTCATCAGGTCACCGGGGGTGGGCGTCGGGGCGGCATCTGTCGTCTGGGGCGTCCCGGCCCGGTCGTGCGACCGGGCGCGGGAGGGTGCGGCACTCACACAGTGAGTCAAATGCGCCCCCGGTGATCACATTCCCGTCTCGGCGAGAGGTAACGCAGGTCACGCACCTGCCCACCGGTGCGGCAGGCTCAGTTCCAGGGCGCGGTCGGGAACCAGCCCACGCCGAAGAGCGCCGGCACGCGTACGTCCCAGTAGACGATGAGGAACACGCCGACGAGCACCAGCGCGACGCCCGACAGCACGGTGCCGCGCCGGCTCGGGGCGGTGAGCAGGCGCCCGCCGGTCAGCCTCGACGCGATCACCACGACGAGGACCATCACCAGCATGTTGCCGAGCGTCTGCAGGCCGAAGACGGCGGCGCCGTACGCCGGGTTGTCGTCGGCCACCGCGTAGAGGAAGAGCTTGTGGAACAGCGGGAACGGGCGGCCGATCAGGAAGGCGCCGATGATGACGCCCAGCGCGACCAGGCGGGCCCGCGGCCGCCCCGCGAACGGGTCCGGAACCAGCTTCAACGCCGCCAGGCCGAGGTAGAGCAGGGCCAGGCCGGCCAGCCCGAAGACGACGGACGCCTGCACGAGCCGCACCGGTACGCCCCCGGCCGTGGTCGCGGTGGACAGCTGCGGCAGGCGGTCACCGAGCAGCACGCCCACGGCACCGTAGGTCAGCGCGACAGCCATGCTGCCGGCGGTGAGCCAGCCCAGCGGGGCGAGCAGTCCGCGCAGTCCGGACCTCGTCGTCTCCCTGGTGACCTGCGGGACCATCCCGAACGCGGCGACGTTGCAGGCGGTGAACGTGCCGGCGAGCCCGGACACGAAGGCGAAGGCGAGCCCGGCGACGGAGCCGCCGATCGCCGTCGCCTTCGCGTCGTGACCCAGGAGCGAGTTGGCGATGTTGTCGCCGATCACCGAGTCGACGAAGGTGAACGACCAGGCGACGGCGAGCAGCACCCCGGCCACCGCGCCCGCCACGGCGAAGCCGAGGGCCGCGGACGTGCGGCCCTGCGGTGTCGCGTCGACGGTGACTACCGGGACTGCTCCCCGGTCGGCTACGGACATGGTTCCTCCTCGATGGGTGATCGGTTACGGGAGACGCACACCCGGCACCGCGGGTGTGTGGAGCGACCGCACCGGGCCGTCCGGACCGCAGATGTGCAGCCCGATCCGCCCGTGTACGCCGTGGCGCTGGTTGACGGCCTGGAGGAGCACGGCCAGCGACTCCAGTTCCCGGGCGTGTTCGAGCCCGCCGACGTCGATCGGCGCGAAGCCGAGCCGGGACAGCAGCGCACCGGCGACCCCCTTCGCCCCGGCGTCGTCGCCGGCCAGCGGCAGGGAGACCGGCAGCCCGCCGCAGAGCGGCTCGCCGACCATCGCCGCGGGCACGGTGTTCAGCGCCTTGACGACGTGCCAGCCGGGGGGTGCCGCCGCCGCGATCAGGTGGGCCCCCGACGAGCCGGGCGGCACCTCCTCGCCACCGAGGGCGGGATTGGTGACGTCCAGGAGCGGACGGCCCCGGCCCGGCACCGGGGTCTCGGTCAGCACCCGGCACGCCGGACCGAGCGGAACGGCGAGCACGACGAGTGAGGCCCGTTCGAGGACGACGCGGATGTCGGCGGCGAAGGCCCCCGGTACGCCGGCGGTGGCGGCGGCCGCCGCGCCGGGTGTCCGTCCGGCGAGCAGCACGCTGCAGCGCGCGGCGGCGGCAGCGCGGGTGACGGCGGCACCCATCCGCCCGCAGCCGATGACACCGACCGTCATCGGACCCACACCCCCGCCGCGGGACGGCGGTAGACGGCGAGCGCGGCCGCCAGGTCGGCGGGCACCGGTGCCGGCTGCAACTGGCCGTCGACCCGCTCCATGACGGCCACCGTCTGCCGGCCCCGCGCGATCAGCTCGGCGGGAGCGCCGTCCGGGCGGACCCGGCGATAGTCGAAGCCCATCGTGATGCGGTTGCCGTTGAGCTCGACGAGCGACATCTCGATCTCGACCGTGTCGAAGGCGTGGCTCTCGGCGTAGAACTCGACCGACATCGACACGGTGACCAGCGCCAGCCCGTCCGAGAGGGCGGCGAGCACGGAGGGCGCCTGCTCGGCGAGGAAGTGCTCCCGGCAGTGCCCCTGCCAGTGGGCGTAGTGGGCGAAGTAGACGTTCCCCACCAGGTTCGTCTCGTCGAACGTCACCCGGTGCCGGTAGCGGTAGACCGGGGCGCTCATGCCGGCGTCCCCACGCACACCGCCACCTGCCGCGCGTCCCCGGCGGTCCGCAGCAGCACGCTGCTCAGCACGTGGTCGCCGCTGCGCAGGCCGAGCGTGCCGGACGGCTCCCGGCCGGTGAACACCAGCGGCGCCGAGGGCCCGAGCCCGAGCTTGCGGGTCACCTCGATCGCCGTCCACACGCGGACGGCCGCGACGGCCTCGTCCTCCCCGGACTCGGCGGCGAGCCGCACGGCGAGGGCCCGGTGCCGTTCCTCCAGCGGCGGCGGGCGGTCGTCCACACGTTCCCAGTCGACGCCGACCGGGCCCGGCGCCACCGTCACGAGCACGAGGTCGTCGAGGTGACTGGCCGAGACACCACCGCCTCCGGGCACCGTGACCCGCCCGTCGCCGGCGTGCCGTGCGCCCGCGGGCTCGCCCAGCGCGGCGCCGGCGAGCCAGTCGGTCAACCGGACGGTCGGTCCGCCGTCGCCGCGCGTCGCGGGGAGCACCGCGGCGTCGATGCCGGGATGCCGGTGCCGCAGCCGCCGGGCCACTGCCGGACCGGCGAGGAACGCCGGCATCTCGGACCAGCCGATCTCGGCCACCGCCCGCAGGACCAGCCCCGTCCACTCCTCGACCGGACGTCCCGACTCGTCGGTCACCAGCACGTCGTAGACGAACTCGGCACCGGCCTCCGCGCGCTGCCGGGCGGTGACGGTGAGCACGCCGGACGGCCGGTGCCACACGGTGATCCGCTCGACGGAGACCGGAAGCACGCGCCGGTCCGGGACACAGCCCTGCAGCCCGTGCAGCACGGCGTCACGGGCACCCGGGTCGCCGAGCCGCAGCGACGCGTCGAGGTACATGCCGAACCACGCGGTGCCGGGTTCGGCGCGGACCGAGAACACGCACCGGTACGCGCTCAGCGCGTGATATCCGCGCACCCGCCGGAACGCGGGCCCGTGGAAGTAGAGGCCGCCGTAGAGGCCCGCCGCCGGCAGGCCCGGCTCCCCGAGCCGCACGGCCGGCGCCGGCACCGCCGGATCGGGTGCCGGCACGGCGCCGGTGGTCACGACCGCCGCGAAGTGGTCCACCGCGAAGCCGGTGTCGTCGCTGCGCAGGGCGGTCTCCACCCGGCCGTCGTCGTGGACCAGCGCCGCGACCCGGATGTCGCGCCGGTCGGTCACCGTCACCGGCCGTTCGAGCCGTACGCCGGTGAGGCGCACCGGCGTCCCCGGCGCCCCGGTGAGCGCTGTGGCGGCCTGCGTCATCGCCTCCAGGCCCAGCACGGCGGGCAGCAGCGGGACGCCGTCGACGACGTGGTCGGACAGGTAGGGGTCGGTGCCGGCGGTCAGGGTGGCACCGAGGACGCTCTCCACCCCCGGCGTCAGCGCCAGCACCCGCTCGGCGAACCGCCCGCCGGTGCGGTCGTCGTCGAGGTAGCGCAGTGTCGGTCCGGCGGGCAGCCGGCCGGCGGCCAGCACGCACGGCTCGGTGTCCGGCGCCGCCAGCAGGCGCAGCAGCAGGTCGGTGCCGGCCGGGACGCTGATCGGTTCGAGCCCGTCGCGCACCAGCGCGTCGAGGACGCCGAGGCGGACCCCCATGCCGACGCCCGACCAGGCCGACCACTGCACCGTCAGCCAACGGGTGCGGGGCCGCTCCCGCGTCAGTTCCGCGCAGCGCCGGGCGAGCCACTCGTTGGCGACGGCGTACTCCGACTGGCCGGTCAACCCGGTGCGGCCGATGACGGATCCGAAGGCGACGGCGAAGCGCAGATCGTCGCCGAGGGCCGCGACCAGGTGGTCGAAGCCGTCGGCCTTCGGTGCCAGCGTCGCGCGGAGACCCTCGACTGTCACGTCCTCGATCCGCCGGGGCGTGTTGTGGCCGGCGGCGTGCAGCAGCCCGCGTACCGGTCCGTACCGCTCCTGGGCAGCGGTGACGGCGGCGGTGACGGCGGGTCCGTCGCTGACGTCGACGGCGTGGTACCCGGCGGTGATCCCGAGCGCGGTGAGCCGGTCCAGGCCGGCCCGGACCTCCGGGTCCGTGCCGGGGCTGCGCCCGAAGAGCACCGCCGTGGCGCCGGTGGCCTGGCACACCTCGGCGGCGCACTCCAGCCCGATGCCCTTCGCGCCGCCGGTGACCAGCAGCACGTCGCCGGAAGTCAGCGGAATGCGCTCGTCCCGGCGGGACAGCGCGAGCGGGGCGGCGACCCGGGTGGTGCGGACACCGTCCTCGTCGTAGACGGCCTCGACGTAGCCGGACCAGTCGACGGACGCCTCGGCGACGAGCTTGAGGCAGCGGTCGTCCACCGGGGTCTCGGCGACCATCACCGCGGCGCCCGGCCGCTCCATGGCGATGCTGCGGCCGACCGCGGCGCCCACGCCGCCGTGGTGCAGCACCACGAGCGGCAGCCCGTCGGCAGCGGTGGCGCGCAGCGCGGTCACGACCAGCTCCGCCGGCACCGTGAGGCCCGGTGGCAGCAGCAGCAGCCGCGCGGCCGGGGTGTCGGCGAGCGGGAAGTGCTCGGCCACCCCCTTGCTGAGCGGGTGGTCCTCGGTGCCGAGCACCGTCCACCCGCGCCGGGCGCCCGGCCGGGCCGTCGGGGCGGCCGACTCGACGAACCGGTCGGTGAAGGCGCGCACCCAACTGGCGATGCCGGCCGGCGGGGCGTCGGCCTCCCCTGCCGCGGGCAGCGTGGCGAGCATCGCGGCGAGCTGGTCGATGGTGGCGTCGGCCAGGGCGGCCGGGACCGCGGGCGCCGACCGGCCGACCGCCGCGGCGGCGTCCACGGCGAGCTGGCTGACCCGCAGCGAGCTGAGGTGCAGGTCGGCGACGAGCCGGGTGTCCGGGCGCAGCGTGGCCGCGTCGAGTTCGACCATGGCCGCCACCCGCCGGGTGACGGCGCTCAGCAGGTCGGTGTCGTCCGCGGTGACCACCGGCGGGGCTGGCGTCGGCGTGACGGGCGCGGGACGGGGACGAGGCGGCTGCGGCGTCCGTGCCGGCCCGCCCGTGCCCTCGCAGGGGTTGCGCAGGAAGACCGGCCGCCAGTCCGGCGTGAGCCGGCGGCACGCCCGGCGCGCGTAGTACGCGCCCACGTCCGGCCCGGCGCCCGTCGCGAACAGCGCGGCGGTCACCGTGGCGATGCCGTGCGGGCCGGGCGCGCCCGAGTCGAGAGCCACCACCCGGGCGTCCGGCAGGTCCGCGGCCAGCCCGGCCAGCACGGCGCCGGGGCCCACCTCGATCAGCAGGTCGGTTCGCGCGGCCAGGCGCGCCAGCGCGTCGCGGAAGCGGACCGGCTCGACGAGCTGACGGGTGAGCAGGTCGGCGAGGTCGGTGCCGGTGCCGAGCCAGTCGCCGGTCACCGTGGAGCAGACCGGCCGTCGCGGTGCCCGCCCGGCGAGTCCGGTGAGGTGATCGCGCAGGGCGAGGCTCGCGGGGGCCATCAGCGGCGAGTGGAAGGCGTGCGAGACCGGCAGTGCGGTGGCCCGCAGGCCGGCGGCCGGGGCGCCGGCGACGAACCGGGCCACCTCCGCGGCCGGGCCGGACACGGTGCACTGCTCCGCGCTGTTCTCCCCGGCGACCACGAGCGGGCCCGGGCGGAGCAGCTCGCGGACCCGGTCCGCGGGCCCGGCGACGGCGGCCATCGCGCCGCGACCCGGCGCGTCGCTCATCAGGCGGCCGCGAACGCGGACCAGGTCGAGGGCCTCCTTGTCGTCCAGTGCCCCCGCCCAGCACAGCGCGCCGATCTCGCCGAGGCTGTGCCCGGCGGCCGCCTCGGCCTCCACGCCCAGCCGGCGCAGCCAGGTCAGACCGGCGAGCGAGGCGCGCAGGATGGCGGGCTGGGCGACTGCGGTGTCCGGAACGCCGCCCGCCGCGATCTCGACCTCCGAGTCGTACCCGGCGAGCGGCCCGTCGAGCAGTTCCTCCAGCGCGCCCGCGTCCGGACGGACCGGGGATCCCTGTCCGGAGAACAGGTAGCCGATCCGGGGCGCCGCCCCGGCGCCGAGGAAGACACCGGCCTCCGGGTCGAACAGCTCGGTGTCCGCGCCGGCCAGCGCGGTCACGGCGCGCCGGGCGGCGCGGACCAGGCCGTCCGGGTCGCGTACCACGGCGGCGAACCGGACGGCACCCGCGGCGACCGGCTCCGTGGCCATCATGGCGGCGAGATCACCCAGTTCCGCCCGGGACAGCCGGCCGGCCAGATCGGCCAGGTCGGTCAGCCGTGCGGTCAGGGCCGCACGGTCGGCCGCCGCGCACACCACCACCTCGTGGGACGGCAGGGGACGGGCGGCCCGGCGCTCCGCGTCGGTGACGACCCGGCGGGTGGTGGGCGAGATCCCGCCCAGCACCACGTGGGCGTTGATGCCGCCGAAGCCCATGGCGCTGACGGAGGCGTACCGGTCCGGGCCGGGCCACGGCGTCGGCTCGTCGGTCACCACCAGCGGCGACCCGGCGGCGGCCAGTGCGGGATGCGGTGACTCGCAGCCGGTGGTCGGGGGGATCACCTGGTGGTGGATCGCGAGTACGGCCTTGATCATCCCGGCGACCCCGGCCGCCGCCTTGGTGTGCCCGATGTTCGCCTTCACGCTGCCGAGCACCGCCGGGAGCCGGCGGCCGGCGTGCAGGTCGCGCAGCGCGGACAGTTCGGTCTCGTCGCCGACAGCGGTGCCGGTGCCGTGCCCCTCCACGAACGACACCTGCTCGGGGGTGAGACCCGCCCGGTCGTACGCGCGCCGCAGCGCGAGCAGCTGGCCGGCGGGCTCGGGCCGGGTCAGCCCGCCGTTGCCGTCCGACGAGGTGCCCCAGCCGTGCAGCCGCGCGTACGGCCGCAGGCCGTGTTCCGCGGCGAAGTCCTCACGGCACAGGACCAGGATCCCGCAGCCCTCCCCCGGCAGGAACCCGGTCGGCCGCGAGTCGTAGATCCGCATGTCGCCGGTGGCCAGCGCGCCCACGCGGGCGAAGCCGACCAGTTCCAGCGGATCGAGGCTGAGGTCCACACCACCGGCCAGCGCCACGTCGAGATCGCCGTCGGCGAGCATCCGGGCGGCCGTGGCGACCGCCATCAGCGACGAGGCGCAGGCGGCGTCGACCGTGTGACCGGTGCCGTGGAAGTCGAAGTGGTTGCAGATCCGGCCGGCGATGGTGTTCGACAGGGCCCCGGCGAGCGTCTCCTCGCCCGGCGGCGGGAACGGCTCCTTGAACCGGTCCTCCGCGGTGGCGAGCAGCTTCTCCCGCTCGGCGTCCGACAGGTCCAGCCCCGCCAGCGTCTCGGCGAGCAGCCGCTGCACGTAGGGCCAGCGCAGGCGGAGCCCGTTGGCACGGCTGAACTCGCCGGTCATCGAGTTGCCGAGCAGCACGCCGACCCGGTCGTCGGGCAGGCCCGCGCCCGCCGGGCAGCCGGCGTCGGCGAGCGCGTCCGCGGCCACCTCCAGGGCCAGCCAGTGGGTCAGGTCGACCGCCCGGAAGACCTCACCGGGCACGTGGAAGCGGGACCGGTCGAACACCCAGTCGCTGAGGACGGCGGCGCGGTCGACGTACGTGTGGTCGACCTCGTCGCGGCCGGGCCGGTGGTAGTCGGCGACCGGCAGCCGTTCCGGCGGCAGGGGCCGGAAGGCACGCCGGCGCCCGAGCACCGTCTGCCAGAGCTGCCCCGGGTCCGTGGCGTCCGGGTACCGGCAGGCCATGCCCACCACGACGATCGGGGCTCTCGTGCCGGTCATGCCTGGGCTCCGACCGGGACGGCGGGCTGGGAGGCGCGTTCCGGCGCACCGGGTCCGGTGACCGGCTGCCGCCGCTCGCGGATCCGGCGGGCGACCACGATCACCACCCAGCGGCCGGCGCACACGGTGGTGAGCGCGAAGAACAGCCCGAACTCGATGTGCAGGAGCACGAGCGTGCCGTACACCGCCGCGGTGGCCAGACCGAACACGACCTGCCGGCGCGGCGCGTGCGGGGTGGTTCCGGGGTCGGTGATCATGTAGTTGGTGAACAGGACGAACGCCACGCCGGTCATCGGCAGGAGCGCCGCCACCAGCGCATGGTCGAAGATCACCGACCGCAGCACCGCCTGTGCGGCGAAGCCCGCGACCCAGGCGGCGACCAGCGGTCCGCGCCGGGTCAGCTTGGCGTTGAGCATGGTGCCGGCGGCCAGGATCGCGCCGGGCACCACCCAGTCCCAGATCCCGTTGATGTTCGCGGTGAACTGGTACGGCGGTGCGATCCCCACCCAGGTGAAGCACAGCAGCGTCACGACGATGCCGAAGTTGCTCGGGTTGAGGACGTGCTTCGCCGGTCCCCCGGCGGTGAAGCGCACCCGCACCACGTACTTGCTCGCGATCGCGACGGTGACGGCGAACAGGGTGGGCCACAGCCGCTCGTTGCCGTAGAGCAGCATCGCGCAGGCCAGTCCGCCGATGTGCGCGGGCAGCAGGAAGTTGACGAGATCGACGGCGGAGCCGCGGTAGCGGACCGGGCGGCGCTCGACGCGGGCCTCGAGCGTCTCCAGGAGAAGCTCGAGGGCGTACGCGGTGAGCAGCGCGGCGATCGGCGTGAGCCACGACTGCTCGAATCCGAGGACCGTGTGCCCCAGCAGCGTGAACACGGTGATGGACAGGGCGAACCGGCGCAGCGCGACGATCCGGGGGTCCTTGTTGGCCATGGTTCTCTCCTCGATCAGGACTCGGGTCGTAGCGTGACCGTGTGCCAGCCCGAGGCGAGCGTGGTGCTCGTCTCGTGCTGTCCGGCGGCGTCGCGCCAGGTGATCCGGACCTGGGCGGACGGGCTGCCGCCGAGGCCGAAGTACAGTTCGTCGGCGTTCACGCCGGTGTGTCCGTTGGCGGGGTACAGCTGGTCGGTCAGCGTCGTACCGTCGGCGCGGCGCACCTCGACGCGGGCACCGATCGCCGCTCGGGTCGCGCCGTTGGCGGTGGGCACCACCAGCCGCAGCCCGAGGTGGGTCGTCGTCGGCCCGGTGTTGCGGAACAGCTCCGAGGCGGCCCACTGGTTGGCGACCGCCATGTCGAGCCGCCCGTCGTGGTCGACGTCGCCGACGGCGATGGCCCGGGAGGCCTGGGTGCTCGTCATCCCCAGCCGCTTCGACACGTCGACGAACCGGCCGTTCGGCCCGCGTACGAAGAAGGGGTTGCGCTCGTGCCCGGACAGGCTGTCGCCGGGCCGGAAGTTCGGCCAGGCCCACGGGTACTTCAGGAAGGTGTCGTTGGCCATCGCGAGTTCCTGGAGCTCGGCCCAGCGGTCGGTCCCGCCGTGCAGGAAGCCGACCGCCTGGGTGATCTCGCGGCGGCCGTCGGCGTCGAAGTCGGCGGCCTTGACGTCCCAGGCCCAGCCGCTGCGGGACAGCCCGAGTTCCTCGCTGCGGTCCCGGTACGGCGCGCGCCCGGAGGTGAACCGGCCGCCCGTGCTGACGAAGGCGAAGTTGCTCTCCTGCAGGGCGAACGGCGAGGTGATGTTGCTGACCAGCAGGTCCGGCCGGCCGTCGGAGTTCAGGTCGTCGAAGGCGACGCCCATGCCCTTGAACGAGTCGTGCCCGATCACCTTGGACTTCGGGGCCAGCGGGTCGCGCGTGCCGCTCACCTCGCGGAACTCGGGCCGGCCGGGACGGGACTCGTTCACCAGCAGGTTGTCGGGCCCGAAGTCGTTGGCGAAGTAGATCTCCGGCAGGCCGTCGCCGGTGAGGTCCTGCGCGCCGGTGGCCAGGGTCCAGGCCCGCGCCTGGCCGGTGGTGAAGGCGTCGGACCGGTCGGCGTACGCGGGAACGGGCGCGCCGCCGGCCGCGGGGGTGTTCCCGTCGAACATCAGGAGGCGGTTGCGACCGCCGTTGCGGCCCAGGGACATGGAGTCCTGCATCCGCATCACCGGATCGTCGGCGGCGGTCCGGTCGAGCACCCGGGCGCCGTCCGGGAAGTAGTTGCCGATCAGGATGTCCAGTCCGCCGTCGCCGTCGACGTCGAGGACGTTGGCGGTGGTCGAGTTCCAGATCTCGCCGGGAGCGACCACGTCGCTCGCCCGGAAGCCGGCGGCGCCGGGTGCGCCACCGCCGGGCCCGCGCAGGTAGAGCAGCGGTACGCGGCCCCAGAAGTACACCAGTACGTCGAGTGCGCCGTCGCCGTTGAAGTCGGCGGGGAGGCATCCCATGGGCGCTGTGGTGCGGGCGTCGTACGCGACACCGGCCGGCTGGAGGGTGACGGCGGCGTACCGCTCGCCGGTGCCGGGCACCGGCGCGACGGTGACCGAGTCGTCGCGGGGGTCGACCAGGCAGCGGTCGTTCGGCAGGCCGTCGCCGTCGAAGTCGCCGAGGCCGACGCCTGCGCCGACCGCGGAGATCCACGCGGCGAGATGGTTCAGTGCGGGCTGGACCTCGCGGAGCCGGCGGGTGTCGCCGGTGGCGTTCAGCGGGGCGGGCGTGAAGGCGAAGCGGGCGCTCAGGGCGTCGGCGTCGGACGCGGAGACCGACGGCAGCCGGGTGAACAGACCGGCCACGACACACAGCAGCAGGGCCAGGGCTGGTACGAGCGTTCTACGAACAGCGGACGGCACAGGTTCCCCCTCGGATGGTCGCGGGCGGATCAGAGCGACGCGAGCAGCACGCGGGCCCGGATGCGCTGCCGCCACGTCTGGTACTCGACCGGGCCGGTGGCGGGCGTGCGGAGCCCGGCCTCGGCCTCGCGGGTCCAGTCCGCGGCGGTACGCGGGTCGGTGCCGGTGAGCGCGTGCACGGTGGTGGCGAGTTCGGGCGGGGTCCAGCCGCTGCGCTGCCAGGCGGCGGCGGCGAAGGCCACACCCTGGCCGAGGTCGCCGGCGTGCGCTCCGGCACGCTCGCGCAGCGTGGCGAGTCCCTCCGGCGAGACCCCGCCGGCGTACGCGGCGGCGAGGCCCACACCGCTCCAGGCGTCGCCTTGGTGCCACTGCGGCAGCGTGGCGACGAGGTCCGCCACCCGGGTGGGTACCGCGGTGCCCCGGAACCACAGGCTTCGGCCGACGCCCTGGTAGCGGATGGCGCAGCGCTCGGAGCACCGGCGCGGGTGGGCGGTGATGCGGCGCAGCCCACCGGCGTCGGCGAAGAAGCCCGCGGAGAAGCCCCAGCCGTCGAGCGCGAGCCAGCGCAGCAGCGGGTCCAGTCCGGACAGCCGGGCCCAGAACGGCCAGCGCAGCTTGGCCATCGCCCAGCCCACGCCGACGTGGATCAGGTGGATGTGGGCCGGGCCGTGCAGGCGCAGTACGGCCGGCAGCCGGCGGCTGCCCGGGACGAGAACGTCGAGCAGTGCGGCCTGCATGGCCAGCCCTTCGACGGCGAAGCCGCGCAGGTGGTCCGGCTGGTCGTCGAATCGTGGGGGCGCGCCGGCGGGGGCGGCGAGTCCCTCGTTGAAGCCGTCGAGGAAGGTTCCCGCGGCGGCCTCCAGCCTGGCGCGCAGTTCGGGCGGGTCGGACGCGAAGCCCCGGACCGTGAAGTCGGCGAGGTGGTCGGGCTGATGCAGCAGGCGGCGCCAGCTACGGGGGCGGGTTTCGTCGAGCGTGGCGTTGTCGGTTCTCATGACGCTCCCGCGGAGTCGGTCCACAGTGTCCGTGCGGCGCCAGTCTGCCGATCCGTTCTTGAAGAAAACTTGAATTACATATAGTAGCGAAATCGCGTTTCCACAGCTGATCTCGCTACTCCCCCGCACCAGATGTCCGTTGATTAAATCGACCGAGGGATTCGATGATCTCGTCGGTCGTCTTCGTCCAGGTGAAGGGGCCGGGGTTCTCGTCCCGCTCCGCGACCCACGAGCTGATGCCGGCCTCCAGGGCCTGCACGGACTGCGGGGTGCCGCGGGGGACCATCTGCTCGGCGAGGAAGCCGAACCAGCGGTCGAGCTGGGTGATCCAGGCCGAGTCGGTCGGGGTGACGTGCGCGCGGAAGCGGGGGTGCCGGTCCAGCCAGGACGTGACGGCCGGGGTGTGGTGCGCGCCGTGGTTGTCCCAGATGAGGTGGACGTCGAGCTCGGCGGGGACCGACGCGTCGACACGGGTGAGGAACCTCTTGAGATCCGCCGCCCGGTACCGGCGGCCCGCGGTGGCGCCGTCGGCCACGGTGCGCGAGGCGAACAGGCCGGCGGCACCGGCACGCGGGCGGTCCGGGGCAGGCCGGCCGGGCGCCGTCGGCGGTCCCGGCGGGATCCGTGCCGTCTCGTGCACCACGAGCGCGACCACGCCGGCCGGCGGGTTCAGATACAACCCGGCCACGTCGACCACCTTCGCCATGAACACCGGGTCGGCCGACAGGTTGAACGGCGGATCCCGGTGCGGCCTGAGGTGGAACCGGCGCCAGATCCGCCCGACTGCCGACCGCGAGAGCCCGGTCCTCTCGGCCATCGACCTGCGGGACCAGTGGGTGGCACCCGGGGGTGCCTCCTCCAGCGTGGACACCAGCACCTCCTCCACCCGGTCCGCGCCGATCGACGGCGGCCGGCCCGGCCGGTCCCGGTCGGCCAGACCCTCCAGACGCCGTTGCAGGAAACGGCTGCGCCACTTCCCCACCGTCGGCCGCGACACCCCGAGGTCGGCCGCCACGGCGGCGTTTGTCGCCCCGGGTTCGGCACACGCCAGGACTATCCGGCACCGCAGCGCCAGGGCCTGGGAGGACTTCGCCCGCCGCGACCAGCGCACCAGCGTGGCGCGCTCCTCGTCGGTCAACACCAACTCGGCCTTCGGCCGCCCGGTCCTCGGCACGCAACCCAGGATACATATAGCAAACCAATTTCCGGCGCAATATTTGTGCACTTCAGGTTTCCCGAAGTAATTACTACGCTGACGTTGGTTGACGTCGATACGGGCGACCTGGGGGCAACGTGTTGCGTGCGGCAATTGTGGAGATTAAAGTCCTCGGCTCCACCCACGCAGTAATCGATTCCCGCAAGGTGGACCTCGGGCCCCGCAAACAACGGGCAATCATCGCCCTGCTGGCCCTGCGCCACGGCACCCCGGTGCCGATCGACGAGATCATCGAGGCGCTCTGGGAGAACCAGCCGCCCGGCACGCCGCAGTCACTGGTGCACACGTACATCGCCCGGCTGCGCCAGGTGATGGAGCCGGACAGCCCGGCGCGGCGCCGCACCAACGTGATCGGGCACAGCGGCACCGGTTACCAGCTTCGGCTGCCACCGGACGCGGTGGATGTCAGCCGTTTCCACAGCCACGCCGACCACGGGCTGCAACTGCTGGCCTCCGGCGCCACCGGCGAGGCGTACGGCCTGCTGCGCCGGGCACTCGGCGAGTGGCCCGCGTCGCTGACCACCGATCTCGAGTCCCTGCTGCCCGGGTGCGAGGACGTCACCCTGCTCCGGGGGAAATGGACCACCGTGGCGATGGCGTACGTCCGGGCCGGCCTGACCAGCAAGGGCGCCGTCGCGGTCCTGCCCACCGCCGAACGTCTCGCCCAGGTGGACCCCCTCAACGAGGCCGCGCAGGCGCTCTACCTGGAGACCCAGCGACGCGCCGGCCACGGCGCCTCGGCGCTGTCCCACTACGACCGGATCCGCACCAGGCTGCAGGCCGAACTGGGCGTCGAACCCGGCCACGAACTGCGCCGGGTGCACCGGCAACTGGTAGCCGCCGGCGGGAGCCGGGTACCGGGCCCTCCACCCGGCGGCTGGCTCGGGCCGGGACCGGCGGTCGACCCGCTGATCGACCGCGAGGCCGAGCTGCGACAGCTGCGTGACCTGCTCGTCCAGCAGCGGCTGGTCACCCTGAGCGGGCCCGCGGGGGTGGGCAAGAGCGCCGTCGCGCGGGCGGCGGCGGCAGCCGTCAGGGGGGACTTCCGCGACGGCGTCGCGGTGGTGGACCTGGCCGCGGCCTGCGACGCCGCGGACGCGGCCGACGCGGTACGGCGGACCCTGCACCCGATGCTCCCGCAGCGTCACGCCGCTCCGGTCCGGCGGTTCGACGATCTGGCCGGCCGGCAGATCCTGCTCCTCCTGGACAACGCCGAGAACGTCCTGGAGCCCTGCGCCGGGCTCGTCGACGACCTGCTGCGGTCCTGTCCGCAGGCACGCGTCCTGGTCACCTCACGCGAACTGCTCGGCCTGCCATACGAGACGATCCTGACGATCGGCCCGCTCCGGCCGCCCGGGCCGGAGACACCGGCCGACCCGGCGGCGCTGCTGCGCGTGCCCGCCGTGGCGCTGTTCGCGCGGCGCGCCACCCAGGCGTGCCCGTCCTTCTCGGTGGACGAGGAGAACTGCGCCCTGGTCGCCACCATCTGCCGCCGGCTCGACGGCCTGCCGCTCGCGCTGGAACTGGCCGCCCGCGTGCTGCGCACCACCGGTCTGCCCGAGCTGGCCGAGCAGTGCCGCGATCCGCTGCGGCTGCTGGACGCGAGCCGCCGGGGCACGCCCGCGCACCACCGTTCGCTGCACGCGGCGGTGGTACGCACAGTGGACCGGCTCACGCTCGCCGAGCAGCAGTGCCTCGCGCTGGTCAGCGGGATGGCGGAACCGGTGAGCCCGGACATGGTGGAGAAGACGGCCCGCTCCTACTGCGAACAGGACGTCCGGATCGATCTGCGTCCGCTGCTCAACCGCCTGGTCGACAAGTCGCTCCTGACGGCCCGGCACGACGAGCACGGCACGTCCTATCGAATGTTGCGGACAATCCGCCGGATCGGTCTGCAACTGCTCGACCGTTTCGGCGCGGCGCCTTCGGTGGCGAATGCGCTCTGCCGGGAAACAAACCGATGAAATCGATTGCCGGTGTCGAAAATGGCGCAGCTACCCTCCAACCGGTGCAGCACCTACCGTGGCGGACTGTTCACACATAGCTCACATGGGCTTGCCGACTGCTATATGAATTTATAGCATCTAGTCGGACAGCGCTCCGCCGACGTCCATCCGGCCCTGCTGCTGCCGTCGTTGATCGATCTCCGCAATCCCCTCAGGAGGTCCGACGTCCCATGCCTGCCGTCCACGAAACAGGGACCACCACCGCGCCCGCGGCTTCCGTGCACATCGGAGCGATCACCCAGGCGGTGACCTCGATGCGGCGCCACCTCGACGAGCCGCACCGGCTGCACGACATCGCCCGCGCCTCGCTGATGAGCCCGTTCCACTTCCACCGCGTGTTCCGGATGCTGACCGCCGTCACGCCCGGCCGGTTCCTCACCGCCGTGCGGATGGCCGAGGCGAAACGCCGGCTCCTCGGCAGTGACGCCAGCGCGACCGACATCAGCATGGCGGTCGGCTACTCCAGCTTCGGCACCTTCACCACCCAGTTCACCCGCCTCGTCGGTGTGTCACCCGGCCGCTTCCGCACGTACGGCCGGGCCGTCGCGGACGTGCCCCTGCGCGAACTGGTCTCCACCCCACCGGCCCCCGCACGTCAGCCGTTCGCGCTCCTCCACGTCGGGGCCCGCCCGGACGGCCACCCGGGCCTCACCGTGGTCGCCACCTTCCGGTCCGGAATTCCGCAGCAACGACCCTCGTCCTGCGCCGCGATCCTCTCGCCGGGGGTGTTCCCGCTGCCGCTCGCGGTGACGGGAAGGGCGAGCGTGCTCGCGGTCAGCGCCCGCACCGACGTGACCATCGGCGAGGTCCTCACCGAGGAGCCCTCGGCCGGCATCTGCGTCGGCTCCGCCGAGATCCCCGACGAGCCGGTCGCGGCGCAGGCCACCGTCGCGGTCGGCATCCCGCTGCGCCGGCCGGCCCTGCTGGACCCGCCGTTGCTGCTCGCGTTCCCCCTGCTGATGCTCGAGTCCCAGGCCGGGCCGCGGCGGGCGCAGGTCCGCTGAGGCCCCCGCCCGCGCCGGTGCCCGTGGTCGTCGGTGGAACCGGGTCCACCGACGGCCACGAGGTCAGGTCCGGGCGGTGTACCGCACCGGGCACGACGCGGGCCGGGCCACACCCAGCCCGGGCGCCTGCTGCGGCTCGGCGATCCCCAGCTCCATGTCGTACGAGCGGGTCAGCATCGCCAGCACCGCCTTCATCTCCAGGTCGGCGAAGCGGGCGCCCAGGCAGGCGTGCAGGCCGCCACCGAGGTTGAGCAGGCCGGCCGCCGCCCGGCCGTCGGTGTCCCGGTCCCTGCTGAACCGGTCGGGGTCGAACCGGTCCGGGTCCGGGAACACCTCCGGCACGCGGTGCGTCACGGGCGGGCAGAACAGCGTCTGCCAGCCGGCCCGCACGGTGAAACCACCGACCTCGTACGCGGTGACGGTCTGCCGGGTCAGCAGCGTCGTGACCGGCCGCAGCCGCTGAGACTCCAGCAGCGCCTCGAACAGCAGTCGCTGCCGGTGCAGATCCGCGACGGTCCAGTCGCCGGCGTGCCGGGGCAGGTCGGCGATCTCCTCCTCCATCGCCGCCAGCTCCTTCGGGTGCTGCAGCAGCAGGATGAGCGACCAGGCCAGCTGAGCCGCTGTCGTCTCGTACGCCGCGTACACCAGGATCAGGATGAGCCCGATGACGGTCTCGTCGTCGAAGTCCGCGCCGCCCGCGAGCAGGTGCGGCAGGAAGCCGTACCGGCCGGTGTCCGGGTCCGCCCGGACGGCCCGCAGGTGCGGCCCCATCAGCTCGAACATCTCCCGGCGCGCGCGGTCGCGCCGGCGCAGGCGCGGCGTCGGCAGGTTGGCCGGCAGGAAGAACTCCATCCCGGCCGCGATGTCGAGGAAGAGCGACCGGAACCGGTCGCCGTGCCGGGCGCGGAAGCCGGACCCCAGGAACAGGCGTACGGCGATGTCCATGCTCAGCCGTTCCAGGTCGGCGCGCGCGTCGAACTCGCCGCGCGGGCCGAGCCGGTCCATCCAGTCGCTCGTCTCGCCGATGATGGCGGCCAGGTAGTCCGCGTGGTTGCGGCTGTGGAAGGCGGGCAGCAGCGCGGCCCGCTGACGCAGGTAGTCCGGGTGGTCGGCGGCCTGCATGACCGCGCCGAACATGGGCTTCAGCCACTGGTAGACCGGCTGGACGGCGAGGATCGTCTCGGGCAGCGCGATCGCGTGCCGGCTCTCCGAGACGCCGGCCACGACGACCGAGCGCCGCGGCCCCATCCGCAGCGCGAACACGGGACCGTGCTCGGCGTAACCGGCGCGGGCCAGCGCGACCGGGTCACGCATGAAGGCGAAGGCGTTGCCGAACAGCGGCAGGCCCTGCAATGTCGGCGGGCTGGTTGCGGCCATGACGGATCCCCCTTCGGGACGGGCTCGAAGTCAGCCGGCGGTGGCGTACGAGTACCAGACGTTCCAGTGCACGACCAGGCGTCCGCGGTCGGCGGCGACCTCCTCCATCCGGGCCTCGGCCGCCGCCCGTGCCTCACCGAGCCGCTCCGCGGGCACCCGCTCGAGCACCATCCGGCCCGCCGTCTGCCACAGCCAGGCCCACCACTGCCGCGGGTCGGTGAACTCCAGGTCGAGCGTCTCGTCCTCGATCCGCGTGCCGGCGAAGCCGGCGTCGCGCAGCAGGCGGTGGATCCCCTCCTTCGAGCGCAACGGGTTGTCGGTGCGGCCGGGTACCGCGGGCATGCCACCGTCCACGTACGGCACGACGGCGTCGGTGACGTGGAAGAACGCGGGGTCGTCCGCGCCGAACGTGGTCATCGCGAAGCGGCCGCCCGGGCGCAGCAGCCGGCGGTAGCGGGCCGCGGCGTCCGCCGGGTCGGGCAGCATGAACATCACCAGGCCCGCGACGACCGCGTCGAAACGGGCCGGGGCGAAGCCGGGCGTGGCCGCGTCACCGACGCGTACCTCCGCGTTCGTCAGTCCCTCGTCGGCGAGTTCCGCGCGGGCGCCCTCCACCATGGCCGGTGCCACGTCGATCCCGATCACCGAGCCGCCCGGCGCCACCGCGCGGGCGGCGGGAACGGTGCAGGCGCCCTGCCCGCAGCCGACGTCGAGCACGTCCTCGCCCGGGCGCAGATCGAGCCCCGCCACCAGGCGAGCGCCGATCGGGCCGAAGAAGCGGACGCCGGTGCGGTCGTAGCGTGGCGCCGCCCGATCGAACACCTCCGCCAGCTCCGGAGTCGACACCGCGTCCGTCGTCGCGTCGCCGGGCATCGGGCACCACCCTTTCCGCAGGTTCGCCGCGCTCTCCGCGATCATTCTTCGCGCCCGTCCGCAGCCCGGCTTCTCGCCGCTTGCCTATCCCGGCCGGTCGTACCGGCGGGCAACACAGGAGAAGTCTCGGCCCCCGCGACGCCCCTAGGGTCGAGGGAGAGCTCGATCACCAGTGAGGGAGGAAGCTGTGGGTGTACTGGGTCTACACAATGAGTGCCCCCCGACCAACTATGCCGCCGGGGACGCCGCCGAGATCGTCACCGGTCTGGTGTCCGACGCGGTCGCGACCGGCGCGACGCTGCGTGCGGTTCGCGACTGCCTCGATTCGCTGGCCTGCCTCGACGACACGGTGCGGTACGTCGTCGAAGCCTCCGCCGGAGCCGTGTCACCGGACGGCTCGTTCGACGCCGCCAACGTGGCCGAGCAGATGGCGGGCGTCCTGAAGACCTACTCGCAGACCTTCCGGGCCCTGGACGGGACCGTGGAGCAGATCGACACCGCGGTCCGGGAGTACGGGGAGCTGCAGCGGTACAGCGCGCTCGCGCTGGCGAAGGGCCGCGACGAGTGTTTCGAGAACCGGCTGATCCAGGCCGGCGAGGGCGGCTTCGCCGGCATGGCCCAGTCGCGCATCGCCTACCTGCGCAAGCTGCGGGTGCGGGTGCAGCTGCTCCAGCGCATGGAGCCGATCGGCGAGGAGATCCTGAACGGGTACGACTTCAACGCGTTCTTCCTGCTGTTCATGCAGCCGATGCGCGACCTCGGCGTGGCCGCGCAGGATCTCTACAACGAGACGGTACGCGGGGCGCTCGTCGCCTACGACACGCTCGTCCGGGTGTGTGAAATGCGTACCGGAAACGCGGCCGACACCCTGCGCCGGGAAATGGTGAAATCGAACTGATCTCGCCATCGCACTCGTCCGGCGCGACCATGAAGATCCGCGCCGGACATGCGCGTCTCAGGCATGCACAAACGGGGATCGGTTCGGTAGGATGATCGCACTGTTCGCCCATATGCCGTGAGATGGGAAATTCCATGGGAATCAGCCACATCACATTGATCACCATCCCGGTCACCGACCAGGACAAGGCGAAGGACTTCTACGCCCGCCTCGGATTCGAGGTGATCAATGACCACGAGATGACCCCGGACGAGATGCCGCCGGAGCCGGGCCTGCGCTGGCTGCAGCTGGGCACTCCGGGAGGCGAGACCACAGTGGTTCTCGCCACCTGGGGCGTGGGCGGCCTCCGCCCCGGAGCGCAGCACATCTCGGTGGCGTGCAAGGACGTCAAGGGCCTGCACAACGAGCTGGCCTCGGCGGGCGTGGAGGCGTCGCCGGTCTTCGACGCCCCGTTCGGCGCGTTCTTCTCTGTGGAGGACCCGGACGGCAACGGCGTGATGATCGTCGAGGAGTCCGGCGACTGACGGCAGCACGGTGGGGGCGGTACCCGGATCCGGGTACCGCCCCCACTGTCGTGTCCGGCCGTGTTCCCGGCGTCAGGGCGCCCAGCGGCCCCCGCGCATCGTCGACCACGGGTCGACGTCGTCGGCCTTGGCCTGGGCCTCGGCCTGTGCCCAGGTGTAGATGCCCTGCGCCATCAACGCCGGCGTGCCGGCGGCGAGCCGCCCGAACACGTCGGCGCGGGCCCGCTGCACGTCACGGTCCTCGGGAGCGCTCAACGCCGCCCACTCGGCGAGGTGACCCGCGAGGTCGAGCCGGCCGCGGTCCGCCGCGTCGAGGGCGCGCTCGGCCAGGCGGGACGCCCCGCCCGCGAGCTGCGCCACCTCGGCGGCCAGGTCGGCGCGCGGCGCCGGTCGCACGGTGGCCGGGTCACCGTCGTACCAGCCGCCGTAGGTGCGCCAGACGGTGCGGACGATGAACTGCGGATCGTCGTACGTGGGGCGCAGCCACGGCTGGGCCAGCAGGGCGGACACCTCCGGCGTGACCAGGGGGGCGTGCAGGATCTCGTCGAGCGTGCAGCCCTCGTTCATCATCGCCACCACACCGTCGTGCAGTGTCGACAGCAACGTCGCCGAGCCGAGCAGCGTCTCGCGGACGCGATCGGCACCGACCACCGGCAGACCGTGGCCGGGCAGCAGGATCTCGGCGCCGAGGCCGGCCATCCAGCGCAGCGCCCGCACCCACTCGGCCACGTGGCGGCGGACCTTCTGCGGGTTGCCGGCGTTGGGTGCCACCCAGGCGTAGAAGTCGCCGCAGCACAGGATGCGCCGGTCGGGCAGCCAGGCCATCGTCGCGTCGTCCGTCTCGCCGCGGCCGTGCCGCAGCTCCATCGTCAGATCGCCGTGCCGCAGCGTGAGCGTGTCGAGGTAGGTGCGGTCGGGCTCGCGGTAGTCGGTCGGCCACGTGATGCCCGGAGCGCGGAACTGCCGGCGGTTGACTGTCGCGTTGTACCCGGCGGTCAGCCGGTACCGGGCGAAGCGCTCCGGCACGGCGGCGTGCGCCACGACCGAGATGCCGGGGTCGTGGCGCTCGGCGGCCTCCGTCTCGAACGGTGACAGCCCGAGGACGTGGTCGATGTGGCCGTGGGAGTAGACGGCGGTGACGACCGGCGCGGTGCTGCGTGCCCGCACCGCCGCGTGCAGCGCGGCCGCGGTGTTGCGGTCGCCGGTGTCGAAGAGCACCAGTCCGTCGGCCGTCTCGAAGACGTAGACGTTGCCGGTCGCCGCCCACATCCACACACCGTCGTCGATCCGGCGGAGCCCGTCCCGGCGAAGCTCACCCTTGTAGTAGGCGAACAGCGGCTCGTCACCGCGCCAGGCGCGGTCCGCGTAGTCCTCGAGTTCCTTGTCCATCGACACTCCCGGTCCGGTCGCAGGGATCGTGCAAACGGGTCGGCCGGACGAACGCAGGCCGAAGGCCGGCCGCGGCGGCAGCGCCGGACACGACCGGACTGCCGCAGCGGCCGGTGGGACGACCGGGACGGCGGCCTCAGCGGTTCTGGCCGGCCGCCTCCGGGGCGTCCTGCGCCCGGCGGAACCGGCCGACCGCGCGGCGCACCGGACCGGTCACCATGCGGGCCAGGCCGCGGGTGACGAACAGCCGGCTGTCCCGCTGGAAGGCATCCTGGTCGTTGTCGTGCGGGAAGGCGACGATGGGCACTCCCACACCGAGGAACTTACACAAGGTGGGCCATCCTTCCGATACTCGATAAACCAGGAGGCGCTCAGCCGGAACGCATTCCTGGACGTCGCGGACGTGCTTGTCGAAGACCTCGACGGCGTATTTCTCGTCCTGAATCGGTCCGTCCCCGAAATGGCGGCGGAAAACGCCGTCGAAGATCTCGTTGAACGCGCCGAAACGCCGATCGAGGGCCCGCAGCGGCAACTGCATGGCGGGGACGAGGAGACGGCTGAACAGATCCTGACGGTACGCCATGAAAATGGTGCGCATGCATGAGCGGTGCCATTGCACCGGGTCTCGCACGGTCAGGATGACCTTCGCCTCCGGGTACCGCTCCACAAGCTCGCGCCAGAACGCCGCACCGGGCCAGTCGACTGTGGACCGGTAGCCGGCGAACACCTGGTCCCAGTCCACGTCGGCCCCGTCCACGGCCGCCTGCCAGTCGGCCAGCCGGGCGGGATCCTTGAGGATCTCCTTCGTGTGGTACGTGGGCCCCATCCCGAGAATGTTGAGAGCTTCCCGCAGCGAGGCGGTGCCGGTACGGCCGAAGCCGACGCCGATGACCTCCATGTCGTGGGTTCCTCCTGCCGATCGCCGGGTCGACCCCCACCGTCAGGTGCGCGCCGTGGCCTTGCGGAACAGTGCCGTCGCCAGTGGCACGAACACCACCAGCAGGCCGAGCGACCACAGGACCGATGCCAGGGCGTCGCCGCCCGGTGAGACGCCGTTGAAGTAGTCGCGTGCCGCGTTGATGGTCAGCGTGACCGGGCTGTTGTCGCTGAACGGCCGCAGCCAGCCGGGCATCGACTCGGACGGCACGAACGCCGAGCTGACGAAGCCGAGCAGGAACATCCACGGCATCGCGGTGCTCTGCGCACCCTCGGCGCTGGAGGCGGTGACGCCCACGATCGACAGCACCCAGCAGAGCGCGAAGCCGAACAGCAGCAGCACGCCGATCCCCGCCAGCACCTGTAGGAACGTGCCGTGCAGCCGGAACCCGAAGGCGTACCCGACCGCGCCGGTGACCACGAGCGCGATCAGGTTGCGGAAGGTCTCGGCCAGGGTGCGGCCGATCAGCACCGCGCTGTCGCTCATCGGCAGCGAGCGGAACCGGTCCATCATGCCGTTACGGAGGTCCTCCGCGATGCCCACGCACATGCCGGCGATGCCGCCGAAGACGACGATCTGCCCGAAGACGCCGGGCAGCACGAACTGCTTGTAGTCGCCGCCCGGCACCGAGATGGCGCCGCCGAACACATAGGTGAAGAGGATGAAGAACATCATCGGCTGCAGGATCGCCGCCATGAGCTGGTCGGGGCGGCGCTGCATGTGCCGGATGTTGCGGCCGGCCAGCAGCAGCACGTCACCCACGAACCAGCCGGGCCCCCGCCGCTCGGGCGGCGCCTCCCACGCCGGCGTGGGGGTGTCCCGCTGCCGGGTCGTCGATTCGTCGACGGTCACTTGCCCTCTCCCTTCCGAGCGGACGACGTGGCGGCGCCGGCCGCGGCGGCGCGGCTGCCGGTCAGGGCCAGGAAGACGTCGTCGAGGGTGGGGCGCCGGACCACATGGGTCGCCACCCGGATGTCGTGGTCGGCCAGCCGGTTCAGCGCGTCGGCGACCCGGACGAGATCGTCGCCCATCCGCGCGGTGATCTGCGCCAGCGGCCGGTCGACGACTGGTTCTTCGGTGCCGGGCGACCGCAGCAGGGCGACCGCGTCGTCGAGCCGGGCGGGATCCTCCAGGACGAACTCCACACGGTCTCCGCCGACGCGCGACTTCAGCTCCGACGGAGTGCCCTGGGCCACCGCCCGCCCCTTGTCGAGCACGGTGATCGTCTTCGCCAGCCGGTCGGCCTCGTCCAGATACTGCGTCGTCAGCAGGACTGTGGTGCCCTCACGGACCAGCATCTCGATCTCGGTCCACAACCCGAGCCGTGACTCCAGGTCGAGGCCGGTGGTGGGCTCGTCGAGGAAGAGCACGCGCGGGCGGATGAGGATGCTCGTGGCGAGGTCGAGCCGTCGCCGGGTGCCGCCCGAGTAGGTCTTCACCTGCTTGTCGGCGACCTCGTCCAGACCGAAGCGGGTGAGCACCTCACCGGTGCGCCGGCGGGCCTCGGCCCGGCCGATGCGGTAGAGCCGGGCCACCAGTTCGACGTTCTCCCGGCCGGTGAGGACCGGATCGACGGCGGCGAACTGGCCGGTGAGCCCGATCATCGAACGCACCCGCCCCGGCTGCTTCGCCGCGTCGACGCCGTAGATCTCGACGGTGCCGGAGTCGGCCCGCAGCAGAGTGGACAGAATCCGCACCGTCGTCGTCTTGCCGGCGCCGTTGGGGCCGAGCAGGCCCACCACAGTGCCGGGCGCGGCGTCCAGCGACAAGGCGCTGACAACCTTACTTTTGCCTAGCTGCTTGCTGATGTCTCGCGCTCTGATCGCGTCCGCCATGGCGACACCCTATCATCCGCTATATTTTCGCGCAGTTGTCGAGCTTGCGTTTCGCGTAGTGTCAGCCGAGCTGACGGAGCCGTACCGGAAGCGACGCGAAGTCGCGGAGCGGTATCGTGCGCCGCCGCACCGGCGGGGCGGCCAGAACCAGGCCGGGAGCGGCGGCGCGCAGCCGGCGGAGCAACACGGCGATCTCCAATCTGGCCAGACCCGCGCCGAGGCAGTAGTGGATGCCCGCGCCGAAGCTCAGCGGCATGGGACCGGTGCGGCCCGGGTCGAACACGTCCGCGTCCGGGAACGCCTCCGGATCCCGGTTCGCGGACCCGATCAGCAGCCGCACCTGGGAGCCCTGTGGAATGACGACCCCACCCAGTTCCACGTCCGCGCCGGTGAAGCGCAGGCCGGGCGCGACCTGCACCGACGACTCGAAGCGCAGCGTCTCCTCGACGAACCTGCGGGTGCCGTCCTCGGTGTCCAGCCAACGTCCGCGCCCGGGGTCCTCCAGCAGCAGCAACATTGCGTTGTCGATGGCGGTCGCCGTCGTCTCGAAGCCGGCCGACCAGAGGGTGAACAGCAGGGTACGCAGCTCGGCGTCATCGAGGCTGCCGTCCTCGGCGTCACGCACCTGCACCAGCGCCGAGACCAGGTCGTCCCGCGGATCCCGGCGGCGCTGCGCGATCATGGCGTCGAAGTAGGTGCCCAGCTCGCGGAACGCCTCGTCGGCCCGCCGGACCGCGTCGGGTGTCGCGGCCGGGTCGACGACGTTCATCATCTCGGGCACGTTGCGGGCCAGCGACTCGCGGTCCGGCTCCGGGATGCCGATCAGGTCGGACATCATGTGCATCGGCATCGGCACCGAGACGTCGGTGTGCAGATCGACTGTGGCCCCGTCGACCAGGCGCTCCAGCACGTCCGAGACGAGCCGGTCCGACCACCGTTCCATGGAGGCCTGCATGTCGGCCACCCGGCGGCTGGTGAACCCGTGCCCGATCAGCTTGCGCAGCCGGGTGTGCTTGGGCGGGTTGCTGCCCACCAGCGAGCTGACCAGCACGTCGTACGCCTCGTGCTCGACGGCCTGCGGGAACATCTGTGCCATCGCGTCCGGGTGCGCGCCGGGGAAGACCTCGGCGTGCTTGAGCACGTACTGCACGTCGGCGTACCGGCTCACCAGGTACGCGCCGAACCGGCTGCGGTAGACCGGCGCGGTCTCGCGCAGCCAGGAGTAGATCGGGTACGGGTCGGCGGCGGCGGCCGGCGACATGAGCTGGATCAGGGCGTCCGGCGCCCCGGTCTCGACCTGGTCGGACAGGGTCATCGCAGCTGCCTTCCTCGGAGGGTGACGACGCGGGTCAGGTCCAGCCGTGCTGGTGCGACGGCGAGGGCCGCGGCGAGGTCAGGTTCTGCGCCCGGACCATCGAGTCGCGGAAGAAGCCGCAGATGATCTCGCGCTCCTCGCGCTGCAGCTCGGCCGGGAGGTTCTCCCAGTTGTCCACGAAGATCTGGAAGAGGCTGCGGCCCACGCCGGCCGGCTCGATGTAGAGCTTGCCGTTGAGCTCGACCGGCCACGAGGCCCGGCGCAGGCCGAACTCCAGCCATGGCAGGTAGGAGGGGAACTGCTGGTTGGGCTCCACGTGGCGGTGCACCGACATCTCCACCACGCCGCTGGCGTCTCCCATGATCAGCGTGAGCTTGTCGCCGTCGGTGAACGTGCCGAAGCGACGCTGCAGCCAGTACCGCAGCGACTCCGGCTTGGTCAGCAGCTCCCAGGCGTCGTACGGCGTGGACTCCAGCTCGATCTGCACGTACGGACCCATCCGCCGCCACGGCCAGCGCCACGTCGTGCCGGTACGCAGGTAGCCGGCGAGCTGGTCGAGGATCCCCGGCCAGCCGTTGCCGTTCCAGCCGCGCCAGTCCGACGGTGAGTTCAGGGCCTCCTCGGTCGCGGTGATCCGGGTGCCGCCGTCGCCGGTGGTGTCCAGTTCCCAGACGACCCGGGTGGCCGGTCCGACGCCGACCCAGCGCCAGAAGTACTTGAGCTCGGCGTGGCCGTCACGCGGCGGCTCCGCCACGAGGGGCCGGCAGTGGAAGAACTCGCCGTCCTCGAAGTCGAGCAGGACGTCGCTGCCGACGGCGGTCAGTGAGCCCCGGCACCGCGCCAGCCAGGAGCGGATCTCCTCCGGCGTGGTGAGCGCCTGCCAGACCCGCTCGATCGGGTTCGGGATCTCGACGACCGCGACGAGGCGTTCCCAGCGGTCCTGCACGATGGAGCGGGCCTGGATCGCGTTGAGCGGTGGAAAGGCGTCCAGGGCCCGCGACGGTTCGAGTTCGGCGAAGTCCGGCCAGGACGTCTCCGTGGTGTGTGCTCCGTTCAGCTCTGCCGATTCGACGGACACGGTCTGCCTCCCTGGGGTGCGACCTGGGCCGGCTCGAGGACGGCGGACGCTCACCGGGCCGCTGACGGGCACCACTGATCACCGGTCGCCGCCGGTGTGGCGCCGATCGGTGTGCGGGAGTCAGGATCAGGTGCGTCGCGTGCCGCCGTCCGGGGCCGGAACGCGTACGCCGATCGTAGGAAGGCCGGGGGTCTCGCCGCTTCTCGCAACTTGCGCAGCGCGCCGATCCCCCGGCGTCAGCCCTTGAGCACCCGGCCGGCACCGAGCAGCTCGACGGCCTGGGTGATCCGCCGGGCCCGGGTCTCCGGCCGCTTGGCGCCGGTGATCCAGGTGACGTACTCCTTGGTCCGCGAGTAGGACAGCGTCGCGAAGAAGGCCTGGGCGTCGGGATGATCGCCGAGCGCGGCGGTCAGGTCGTCTGGCACCTCCACGGTGCGCGCCTCGGTGTCCGGTTCCAGGGTGACGCGCACGTCGTCTCCCGCCTCCACTCCGGCGGCGGCTCGTACGGTCTTGTTGACCACGATGTACCGGTTGCCGTTCGGCCCGGTCATCACCGAGCCGGCGTACGGCGTGTCGTTGATCCGGCCGGTCACCGGGATCCGCGCCGCGGTGCCCAGCCGGCCGGCGATCGCGGGCGGGACGGTGACATAGGTCCACGCCCCGACCTGCTCGCACACGAGTGTGCCGCCGAACGTCTCGCTCATCTGCGCTCCCTCACCTCTCGTCCGCGGACCGGCGGCGTCACACCGGGGCGGGCCCCACGTCGGCCAGCCGGTCCGTGGAAACCGCCACGTCGGGGGTGATGCCGAGCAGCCGCAGGCAGCGGGTGACCGCCGCCGGCACACCGACCGCCGCGACCTGCCCGCTGACCAGTGCCTCGATCGGGTCGAGCTGCCGCATGCCCAGGCTGAAGAAGCTGCGCGCGTCGGTGCGGACGGTCAGCGACGGCGCGTCGGCCGGCCCGGCGACGACCTCGGCGTGACCGGCCCGCACGTCGACGTGGAAGACCTCGTCGTCGACCCGGAACTCGTAGCTCTCGTCGATCACGCCGGTGCGTCCGTCGTCCACCATGGCCTCGATGGCGAGGACGGCCCAGGACGCGCGTACCGTTGACCCGGAGGGAAGCTCGTGCCCCGCGGCGTAGGCGAGCCCGAAGCGGGACAGCCCGAGGATCGGCTCGTGCAGCGAGCGGCCCAGGTCGGTCAGCTGGTAGCCACCGGTGCGCTTGCGGGGTTCGGTGGGCGTCAGCAGGCCGGCGTCGACGAGCGCGGCGAGCCGGGCGGCGAGCAGGTTGGTGCCGATGCCGGGTAGCGCTTCCAGTAACTGATTGTAGCGGCGCGGGCCGTGCAGTAGTTCGCGAATGACGAGCAAGGTCCACCGCTCGCCCACCACATCCAACGCGTAGGCGAGGGCACACTGCTGGTCATACGAGCGTTTCCCGCGGGCCCCGTTCACTTCGTCCACCCTCCGGCTGTCATGCTACTTGAGTATTGCATGACAATGTGGTGGCGGCGAGTGACCGCCTACCCGGGCGGTACCGACAGGCGGGCGAGCTCCCGCGCGCAGTCCGCGGCGGCCGTCCAGGCGGCGGCGAACCGGCGGCGCAGCGCGTGCGCGCGGTTGTCCGGCAGCCCGAGATGGCGCCAGCCCTGGTGGCTGAACTCCAGCCGCTGACGGTCGGCCAGCCGGTGCAGGGCCAGCTCGGCGGTGGTACCGGCGCCGCGCTCGGTGACATGCACGGTGAACGTCACCGTCCCCTCCCGCACCGACCAGTCGTCGAGCGGGAAACGACGTGGCCCGTCGGCGTCGACGACGAAGAACCAGGCGGGCCGGAAGCCGTCGCTCGCCACCGGGAGCCACCGGTAGAGCAGCGACGGTTCGAACGCGTCCCAGCCCGGTGGCAGGTCGACCGAGCCGTCGATGTCGGACCGCCAGTCGTAGCGCGTCGAGCGGCCGGTGCGCAGGTACCCGTCGAGTCGTTGCAGGAAGTCGGTCCAGCCGGCGCGCATCTGCTCGATCTCGGCCGGCGGCCGCACCGGGTCGGCGTCCTCGACGGTGAGCCGCGCGCCGCCGGGAGTGGGCTCGGCCCGCCAGGTGATGTGCTGCTCGGGCCCGACGCCGAGGAACGACCAGGTGAACTCGATGAGCCGGTCGTCGGTGACGCGCACCGGCGTGACCACGAAGAAGTCACCGTCGCCGAAGTCGATCCGCCACGGCGTCCGGACGTGCCAGTCGCCGCGGGTGGTGCCGAACCAGGCGGCGAGACGGACCGGGTCGGTCAGGGCCGCCCACAGCTCGTCCACGCCGACCGGCACGGTGATCGCCGTCCGGACCGGAGGCGCGCCGAGAAGCCGTCGACCCCGGTCAGCCCTGTGGTCGTCCATCGTCTCTCCTCCCGGCCAGCGAGCGCGGGCCGGACCACGTCGCGTCCGGCCCGCGTCCATCTCACTGCTACATCGCGTCCTTGGCGAGGTAACCGCCCATGGTGAACCGCAGGCTGGTCACGTACGCCACCGGGTCCTTCTCCGGGTACCGGGTGTCGTGCAGCGGCAGCATCCGGTAGATCTGGCCCTTGCCGGGCGAGCCGGCCGGCGGGATCTGCCGGACGTCGTCGATGGTCAGGATGATCGGTTCCTTGTTCATCAGCTTCAGGCCGAGCTTCGGCATGTCGAAGATGGCACCGACCGCCATCCGGCAGGCCTTCGCCGACGGCCCCTCACCGGCGTACGGGTCGAAGGGGGTACGGATCTGGCCGGTCGACAGGCAGTCGGGGTTCAGCGTGACGGTGATCTCGCCGAGTTCCTCGCAGCTGCCGGTCATCTTCATCTCGATCAGGTTCGTGTAGACCTCGGCGGTCGCCCAGTCCTCGGAGGTCGGCTCCGAGCGCACGACCCGGACGTAGCCCTCGAACGGCACGGTGTACTCGCCGACGCCGGGCACGGCGAACGTGTCGACCGAGGTGATGCCGAGGTTGTCGATGCCGGGGACCGGCGGCGTCCACGGCTTGACCTCCGTGCCGACGTACCGGTTCGGGACGCCGTCGGTGGGAACCGGCCGGCCGTAGATCACGGAGGGCTTGCTGGCGGGGGCTGTCATGGTCTTCTCCTCCTGAGAGTTCGGCGCGGCCTCGGCCGCCCGGACGCATCGCATGGATCGTGGGAACGGATGCGGGGTGCCTCGCCCGTCAGGGCATCAGCGTGGTGTGGTCGCAGCAGGTCAGGCCGGGCTCGTCCGCGACGCCGTCCTGGTCGGAGTCGATCTCACCGTCGACGGTGGAGTACACGTCACGCGAGTTCATGTCGATGCGGCCGTCGCCGTCCCAGTCGTTCAGCTTGCCCTTGAACGTGCCGAGGATGAAGGCGTTGGTCATCGGGCCGACCTCCGGGTCGTGCAGCGTGGACAGCACGCCGTTGCCCGGGGTGAGGACCTGCTCGATCGAGCGGCCCGCGATGCGGGCCAGGTTCACGTAGCCCCAGCCCTGGAAGCGGCCGCGGACGTAGCGGATCGCGGCCTCCTCGCGGATCTGGAACTTCGGCTCCAGGTGCCAGGTGCCGTACCGGGCGAAGCCGATGTTCGCCTTGCGCACGCCCTCGCTCGGGTCGTCGGCGCGACCGGACTTGAAGAACGTCCGCGGCACCAGGGACTCGAAGAAGAAGTTGCCCCGGTCACGGCGCGTGCGGTCGGTGAAGCCGCGGAACAGGTAGTTGTCGCAGTGCGGCGAGCCGTCGGCGTGCAGGCCGGAGATCGTCTTGGCGATCACCAGCTGGCGCTCGCGGGTCTGCACGTTGGGGCAGGCGTGGGCCTGGCCGTAGATCCGCGCGAGGCCCTGCGGGGCCAGCGAGATCTTGCCCCAGTGCGTGTTCGACTCGTCGAGACGCACGTACAGGTCGCAGTGGATCAGCAGGTAGATGGTCTCGTCGAAGGTTCGGCCCGGCGTGTAGAGGGCGTCCCGGCCGTCGAACGACGGGTCACCGCTCTGCAGCTCGCTGATGAACAGCTTGGACCATTCGGCGATCTCCGGATCGGCGTCACCGAGGAACTTCTGCAGCGTCGAGATCGCCTGGGCACCGCCCAGCTTCTCGATCGCCCACAGCGCGTCCCACCGCACCTCCCGGTTGGTGTCGTGCCGGACGACCTGCTCCAGGAGCTCGAAGGCGTCGGCCTGGTCGCGGTCGGCGTACTCGTACATCGCCTGCTCGCGCATGGCCGGGTCGGCGTGGTGCAGGGCGTCGTGACGCAGCTCGTCGTTGGTCCGGTTGTCGAGCCGGATCGCCACCCGGTTGAGGGCGTACCCGAAGTCGCTCGCCCACGCCGCCGGGTCGCCGGCCACCAGCCGGGGATCGACGTTGCTCAGGGTGGTGCGGTACGCGAAGTTGAGCGCGTCGCGCTGTTCGGTGCCGAGGTCCTCGAGCAGTGCGGTTTCCTGCGGCCACGTCCGGACCTCACCGTCGGCGGACACTGGAGACTTGTTGCATAGGTCGATCGCCATCTCGCATTCCCTTCGGTCGGTTCCGTCAGGCTCAACATCGACGACGCTATAGAAAAATGAACCTGGACACTTCTCACGCCTTTCCATCCCTCCCTAAGCTGTCGGTACATGTAGCGATCGGGGGCTCCGATGGTGGCTCACACGCCCACGTCCGTACCGCGCTCGTCCCTCCCGCAGATGTCCGGCCGCGCCGCCGCCTGGGCGGCGATCACAGCTCGGCACCTCGCCGTCGCGGCCGGGCGGCGGCTCACCCGGCGGGCCTCGCCCACGCCCGCCGGGGTGACCGCACTGCTCACCCGGCTGGGCCCGACGTTCGTCAAGGGCGGCCAGATCCTCGGTACGCGTCGTGACCTGCTGCCCGGCCGGTGGTGCGACAAGCTCGCCCGCCTCAACGACCGGGTCCCGGCCATGTCCACCCGGGAGGCGCGCGCGGTGCTGGACGCGGCCTACCCGGACGGCACGCCGTTCGCGCGGATCGGCAGCGAGCCGGTGGCCAGCGGCAGCATCGCCTCGGTCTACCGGGCCTGGCTGCACGACGGGACACCGGTGGCCGTCAAGGTGCGGCGCGGCGGCATCGGCCCGCAGATGCGCCGCGACCTCGACCTGCTCAGTGCCGGCGCGGGGCTGCTGGAACGCCTGCCCGGTCTGCGCAAGGTGCCGATGCGCCGCATGCTGGGCCACGTCTCCACCGCCGTGCTGCGGCAGCTCGACTTCGCGCAGGAGGCCACGGCGCTGCTACAGCTGCGGCAGAACCTCGCCGACGTCGCGGCGTTCCGGATCCCGGCGCCCCGGCCGGCGCTCTGCCGCGACGGCGTCCTGGTGATGGAGTGGATCCCGGACCTGCGGCAGTTCAAACCCGGCGACCTCAACCGTGAGCAGCGCCGCCAGATCGTCCGGCGAGTGCTGCACGGCGTGTACCGGATGCTGTTCGTCGACGGGCTCGTGCACTGCGACATGCACCCCGGCAACCTCTACCTGCGGGTCGAGGAGGTGGTGCTGCTCGACGCGGGGTTCGTGGTCCGGCTCGAACCGCACGTACGGCGGCTGTTCGCCGAGTTCTTCCTGTCCATGTCCATGGGTCGCGGCCAGCAGGCCGCCGAGGTCATCCTGCGCAGCGCCGAGCACGTACCGCCGGGGTGCGACGTGCAGGCGTTCCAGGCCGGCGTACGGGATCTCGTGGTGCGCAACCACCGCCGCACCGCCGGGCAGTTCCGGCTCGCGCCGTTCGCCGCGGAGCTGTTCAACCTGCAGCGGCGGTTCGGCATCACGGCGGCGCCGGAGTTCGTCTTCCCGCTGATGTCGCTGCTCGTCCTCGAAGGGATGATCAACGACTTCGACGTGGATGTGGACTTCCAGGCCGAGGCCATCCCCACCCTGCTCGCGGTCCTGCGATGAGGACCACGCTCGACATCCGCACGCCCCGGGAACGCGAGGCCGCGCCGCCCGGTGACGCGCGGGCGTTCCGGTGGACGATCGTCGGCCCCGAGCGGCACGCGCTCGCCCCGGCGCTGCGGGCGGTGAGCCGCGACGACGCGCCGGAGGCGATCGCCGTGCTGCTCGGCCGCACCTTCCACCGGGTCGACAACGGTCGCCTGCTGCGGGCGATCCGGGCGGCCGTGGCACGCGGCAGCCGGCTCGCGGTCGTGCACCTGGGCGCGGGCGGCGGCAGCCTGGCACGCGCCGCGGCGGTCGAGCATCCCGGCCTGTCCTGCGTGGTGACGGAGCTGACCGAGGGCCCCACACCGGCCGCGGTGCGCGCCGCCACCGGCCTGGTCACTGCCGCCTCCCCGGTCGCCGGCGAGGTGCGGGTGGACCGGGACGGCCGGCTCCACACCACCGACTGGCGGCCGGTTCACCTGCCCGCGGCGGCCGGCACCGCCGGTCCCGGCGGAGCCGTGCTGGTCACCGGCGGACTCGGCGGGCTCGGCCTGCGGGTCGCCGCCGTCCTGGCCTGCCGGCACGGCCTGCACCCGATCCTGGCCGACACGGCCACGCCCGAGCGGCTCGGCACCGCGAGCCGCCGGCACCTCGACCGCATCGCGGGAACCACGGGGGTGACGGTGCTCCGGGCCGACGTCACCGACGGCGCCGCCCTGCGCCGGGCACTCGCGGGCACCGGACACCTGCGGCTGACCGGTGTCGTGCACTGCGCCGGGCTGCTGCTCGGCGGCCCGGTCACGGCCGGTACGACGGCCGGGCTGAGCGCCGTCCAGGCGGCGAAGGTGGACGGCCTGCGGCACGCGCTGGACGCGGTGGACCGCCATGCACTGCGCCGGGTGCTCGTCTTCGGCTCGATCACGGCCGAGCGGCCGCACCGCAGCCTCGGCGCGTACGCGCTGGCGAACGAGCTGCTGCGGCGCTGCGCCGTACGCCTCGCGGCCGACCTGCCGGCGGCGGTGACGCTGGTCGCGGAGTGGTCGATCTGGAGCGGCGCCGGCATGGCGCACGGAACGCCCGGCGCGGTGGCGGCGGCCCGGCGGCTCAACCTTCCGCCGGTGCCGCTCGGGCCGGGAATGGCCACAGTGGACGCTTTGTGGGGTCTGCCCGCCGCGCCCGGCCGGGCTCAGCGGCTGCTCATCTCCGGGTGCTGAGCCGCGGCGGGCGGCGGCTCGACGCCCCGCCGAGGCCGCAGGACGAGCATGGCTACCGCCACGAACACCACGACGGCGTTGATCAGGAGCAGCACGGCACTCAGCGGGTCGATCCCGTGCTCGTGCAGCGGAGCGGCCGCCTCGGCGCCCTGATCCGGCACCCCGGCCGGCCGGACTCCGGTGCCGACGCTGAACCACAGCGTGCCGCTCTTCTCACTACCGTCGGCGAGCACCACGTGGTAGGCGACGACGACATCGCCGCGCTCGGCGCTGCGTACCGTCTGCACCAGGGACCGGTCCCCGCTCGGCCGCGGCTCGCCGACGGCCAGCGACCGCCCGGCGGCGTCCCGCACGGCCACGTGCGAGTCGGCGGCCACCGGCCGCCCGGTGAAGACCAGCTCGACCGCCGACGGCGCCGACGTGAGGACGGCGCCGTCGGCGGGGACGCTGCTCGCCGCGCCGGAGCCGGCCCACGCGGCCCCGGTCCAGCCGAACAGCACCGCGAGGCCCACGACGACGGCGGACGCCCACCGGGCGCGGGTCACACACCACCCCGCGTCACTGCCAGCGCCGGCGCGACCCGGCGGCCGGCGCAGGTGCACACCATGGCCTGCTCCTCGGCGGCGGAGGGCCGCAGGTGCCGGTACATGGCGACGACCATCGGGATGAAGACGACGGAGTTGTAGAACAGGTGCAGCTCGACGCGCGGATAGAGCACCTGGAGCAGGCTCGTGGGCACCGGGTTGCCGAACAGGAAGTGCCCGGTCTGCGCCTGGATGAGCAGCAGCAGGTGCTCGATGTGATGCCAGAACTGGAGGGCCAGGGCGATCGTCCACCAGGTGCGCGCCTGCCCGGCGAACCCCGGGCGCAGCAGGAAGAGACCGACGAGCATGAGCAGCGCGTACCCGTAGTGCATGACCTCGGACGTCACCAGCCACGGGTAGAACTCACCGAGGACACCCCGCGCCTGCGGACGGGGCCAGCCGAGCACCCAGATCTGGTACGCCTGAACCAGATGCTCCGCCCAGTGGGCGAGCACTACCACCATGAAGCCCGACAGTGCCACGCGGTGATGACGACCGTTGAGCGCGCCGATGAACCCGTTCGACATGCGGTATCCCCCTCGCCGGCGATCACGGAACGTACACGCATCGACGCTAGACGTCATGGGGGTGAGCCCTCTTCTCCCAGATTGCTCATCCGGCCGGGGGTCACCGCCGCGTGGCGAGAGCGAGGAACCGGTGCGGCGGATCGTCGTAGCCGGTGAGGCGCCATCCGGTGCGGTGCGCGGCGAGGCGCAGGGACGTCTCGGTGAGGGGATCGCCGGGGTGCGTGCCGCAACCGGCGAGATCGGCGCGGCCGGAGGGATGGAAGAGGACGAGCCGACCGCCGGGGCGGGTGACACGGGCGAGTTCGCGCAGCCCGGCGTCGGTGTCGGGCAGGTGCAGGAGCAGGCCGGCGGCGAAGACGGCGTCGACGGCGCGGCCGGGCAGGGGGAGACGGCGGACGTCGGCCAGGGCGAGCGCGGCGTCGGCGGCGTGGGCGCGGTGCCGCGCGACGTCGATCATGGCGGGGGTCAGGTCGACGCCGAGGACGGTGCCGGCGGGTCCGACGGCGTCGCGCAGCGCCGGAAGCGCGCGGCCGGTTCCGCAGCCGACGTCGAGGGCGCTGGCCCCGGCGGGGATGGCGGCCTCGGTGACGGCGGCGGCGTACGCGGCGAGGTCAGCGCCGGAGTCGGTGTCCCAGGTGGCGGCGCGGGCGGCGAAGAACGCCTGCGTCTCCGTGCGGTACCAGGCGTCGGTGTGGGTGAACCAGGCGCCGATGTGCCGGATGACAGGCCACGCGGGGTCGCCCAGGTCGACCACGATGTCGGCGGCGCCGTTCCGGGGGTGACGCCCGCGTTCCGGGGAGGCGCCGCGCACCCGGATCGTCAGGTGCCAGTGGCCGGCGGGCAGCTGGGCCCGCCAGGCGGGGCCGGCGGCGATGACGACGGAGCCGTGGGTGAGTCCGCCCCGCAGGTCGGCGGGGCCGGCGCAGATCGCCCGGCTGAGTCGTATGCGCGGGCGGCCCGCGTCGCGCAGGGCGGCGGCCAGCCGGTCGGCCAGCACCGTCGCGTCGCGCTCGTGGCCGTCGACGAGGACGTAGGCGGTGCCGGCCGGAATCGCGGACGTGACGTGACCGAGCACAGTGGCCCATCGGGCGCGCTGCGGGCCCGTCACCGACGTGCGCCACCGGGCCGCGGACTGCTGCCCACTCATGGACATCTATGATGCAGGTTCGATCGTCCCCCGGCCAGAGGCACCGTTGTCGCACGGTTCTCACCGGTCCGGCGTCGCAACCGGCGCGCGCCACGACCGCACGGCGGCCGGGCCGCAGTGCCGGTCAGCCTTGCAGGATCTCGCCGAGCGCGGCCAGGTACGCCCCGGCCTGCGCCCCGTTGACGAGCCGGTGGTCGTACGCCAGACCCAGGTCCGCCACCGTCCGCTCGCGTACCCCGCCGTCGCCGTCGAGCACGACCTCGCGGTGCACGTCCGGCACCGACAGGGCGCAGGTGACGCCGGGCGGGATGATCGGCCGGGCCACCGTGACGCCGGGTGTGTCGTTCAGCGCGACCAGGAAGTTCATGCCGGCCATGTCCTCCTCGCGGAGCCGGCCGCGCAGCGCCTTCATCCGCAGCGCGACCACGGCGTCGGCGAGGTCGCCGAGGTCCAGTCCGGCCGCGTCACGGATCACCGGCAGGAACAGTCCGGTGCCGACGTCCACGGTGAGCCCGATCGACGGCGCCTCCGCGTCGACCACCAGCCCGTCGCCGGTGAGCCGGGCGTAGAGACCGCCGAACCGTTCGTGCAGCGCGGCGACGGCGGCGATGACGACCTCGGTCAGGCCGACCGTGGCGCCGGTCTCGTCGGCGGCGCTGCGGGCGTACGCGAGCGCTGCCGTCACGTCGACGCGGACGGCGGTGAAGGCCACCGGGATCTCCCGGTGCGAGGTGGACACCACGTCGGCGATGCGGCGCTGCGCCGGTGGCAGCGGCCGTCCCGGCGTCGCCGTCCGCGTCCCCACGGCCTCCACCGCCTCCGGGTACGCCGCAGCGGGCGCGCCCGGCGTATCCACCGACGCGGGCACGGCCGGCCCGGGCAGGATCCGGCCGATGGGCGTGCCCGGGGCGCAGTCGGCGCCGGCGGCCACGTCCTGACGCAGCACGCCTGCCTGCGTCGCCGCGAGTTCCTCGATCGCCTTGGACGTCTCGACCGCCGCGACCGGCTCACCGGCCTCGACAGTGGCGCCGTCCGCGACCAGCCATTCCAGCAGCACGTAGCTGTCGTCGTTGGGGTTGAGCCGGGGTACGTCCACCGGGACGCCCGCCTGCGCCGCCGTCGTCGGAGCGGGCGGCGGCGGACCGGCAGGCGAGGAGTCGGTGCGCGGCACCGGAACCGCGCCGGGCAGACGCATGATCCGGTCCAGGATCGCGTCGGTGCCGAGCAGCACCGCCTGCTCCAGGTGCGGCGCGGACGGGATGACCCGGTCGGCGGAGCTGACCAGCTCGACCGGGCCGCGCAGCAGCGGCCACGCCTCGGCGTGCAGCCGGGCGGCGACCTCACTCCCCCACGTACCGCCCGCGGTGCTCTCCTCGGCGACGATCACGCCGTGCGCGCCGTCGAGCAGGTCGCGCAGGCCGTCCACGTCCACCGGGTAGAGCCGCGCCGGGACCAGCACCTCGACCGGACGTCCCCGCTCGGCGGCCCGCGTGGCGGCGGCTATCGCCCGGTCGGCGACCCCGCCCGGCGCGATGACGAGCGTCGGCGCGCCGGTGGCGTCCGGGTCGTGGACGCGGGCCCAGTTGCCGTCCGCGCCGCGCAGCTCGAAGGCGAGGCGGTCGTCGACGCGGCCGTCCACGTACCGCCGCCGGGTGTAGAGGACCTTGTCCTCGAACAGCATCGCCGGCTCGTCGCGGCGCAGCGCGGCGGCCAGCACGTCGGCCGCGTCGTGCAGCGGGGACAGCTCGTAGAGCGCGAGGTGCGGGATGCCGATGAAGTGCTTCTGCGGGCTCTGGCTGTGCGTCGCGCCGTAGCCGCGCCCGCCGCCGACCGGGCAGCGGATCACCACCCGCATGGGGGTGCGCTCGCCGTACATGGCGACGGACTTGGTGATCAGGTTGAGGATCGGGTCGAAGGCGAGACCGGCGAAGTCCCCGAACATGATCTCGACGATCACCGTGTCGCCGCACAGCGCCAGGCCACCCGCGACGCCGGTGATGCCGTTCTCGCTCAGCGGCGTCGACAGCACCCGGTCCGGGTAGGCGGTGGAGAGTCCCTGGGTCACCTTGAACGCCCCGCCGTACGGGTCGGCGACGTCCTCGCCCAGCAGCCAGGCCCGCTCGTCGGCGGCGAACAGCGCGTGCAGGGCCCGGTTGAGGTTGCGGCTGACCCGTTCGGCGCGCGTCACGCCGCCGCTCCGCCCGCGAGCGGCCGGGCCAGCACCTCGGCCGAGACCTCCGCGACCCGCCGCCGGGCCCGCGCGTCGGCGGCCGCGAACCGCTCCGGGTACGCCTCGGCGTACCGCTGGAGCCAGTCGAGGCGGCCCAGCCGGTCGAGTTCGCCGGCGGGCCGGGTGTCGTCGCCCTTGCTGTGCGGGCCGAGCCGGACCGTGTGCTGCACGAGCACGTGCGGCGTCCGGGTGGCGCGGACCCGCTCGACGTGCGGCGCGGCGGCGGCGCGTACCTCGTTGAGGTCGAGCGAGTCGGACTCGCTGACGGTGATGCCGAACCCGGCGACCCGGCCGGCGATGGTGCCGGCGAGTTGCGCGGTGGTCGGGGTGGACTGGGCGATCCGGTTGTGCTCGACCACCACCAGCAGCGGCACCCGCCACAGCGCGGCCATGTTCAGCGCCTCGTAGACAGCGCCCTCACCCCAGGTGCCGTCGCCGATGTACGCCACCACCATCGCGTCCTGCCCGGTGCGGTTGAGGTGCAGCCCCACGCCGACAGCGGCGGGCAGGCTCTCCCCCTGCACGCCGGTGGACAGGAACCGGTCCCGGCGCAGGTGCTGGCTGCCGCCGTACCCGTGGCACACCCCGCCCTCGCGGCCGAGCAGTTCCGCCATCAGGCCCTCCGGGTCGCCGCAGTGCGCCAGGTAGTGCCCGTGGCCGCGGTGGTTGCTGAACACGAAGTCGCCGGTCAGCAGCGGGGCCAGCGCGACCGGGACGTACTCCTGGCCGAGGCAGGTGTGCGTGGTGCCGGCGAGGTGGCCGTCGGCGTACAGGCGCAGCAGGTGCTCCTCGAAGCGGCGGATGAGCAGCCCCGCGTGCAGGTCGGCGTCGTCGAGCGGGGCCGGCGCGGCGCTCACTCCGGCACTCCCCGCTGGGCGAGCAGCGCGCGCAGGTCGGCCACCGACCGCACGGTGCGGATTTCCCGGGGCGTCAGCGAGATCCGGTACGCGTCCTCGACGGCCGCGACGATCTGGAGGTGCCGCAGGCTCACCCACGCGGCGGTGGTCGCGGGGCCGGTCTGCGCGTCGACCTGGTCGACGGGCAGTTCCAGCACGTCGGCGACGAGCCGCACCAGCCGGCTGGACATGCTCATACCTCGATGATCGTACAGGCCCAGTGGGTGCCCCGGCCCAACGAGATCAACGCGACCCGGTCGCCGTCGTGCAGCTCACCGGCGTCGAACAGGCGGCTCAGTCCGAACAGTTGATCCGCCGCGCCGAGATGCCCGTACTCGGCCGCCAGCTCCCGGTTGGTCCGCTCCGGCGGCACCTTGTGGGCCTCGGCGAGCGACGTCATGGCGCGTTCGTTGTCGGCGACCAGGATCAGCCGCGCCAGGTCGGCGACTGTGACGCCGGCCCGCTCGCAGGCGCGTTCGGTGACCCGCACCATCCGCTCGTCGAGGTGGCGGGCGTACTGCGCGAACTGCTCGGGGTCGTAGTCGAAGAACTCCATCACGTGCCACACGTCGCGGGCGGCGGGCGGCTCGGCGCCGGGTGCGAACGGCGCCGCCGCGCCACCGCCGTCGAGCCGGTAGAACCCGGCGTAGCGGCCGTCGGTGGCCGCCTCGGTGACCTGCCAGCGCAGCCGGGGATGCCCGCGCCGGGCCACTGTGGCCACCGCGCCGTCGGAGAACACCATCGGCTGGGTGTCCATCCGGTTCCAGTACGCCTCGCAGGTCCGGTTCGCGGCCACCACGAGCGCGGTGGCGTACTCCGGGTGGGTGGCGAACTTGCCGGCGACGGTGTCGAGGCTGAGCACGCCGGTGGTGCACGCCTGGGTGAGCAGCACCGCTTCGGCGCCGGCCGCGCCGAGCCGGTACGCCAGGTCGGCGGCGGCGTCCCAGTAGAGGTGTTCGGTGAGGTCGGTGACGGCGAGCACCAGCAGGTCCACCTGCGCGGCGGGCAGCGTGGCGGCGTCCAGGGCGCGGCGGGCGGCCCGCTCGGCGAGGTCGGTCAGGCCGACGTCCGGCGCGGCGCGGTGCACCTGCCGGTAGCCGTACCCGAGGACGCGGTTGACGTCGTCGGTGTACTGCGCCACCACGTCGGCGACGGACGCCGGGTCACCGAGCGCCTCACCGAAGGACACCAGCCCGAAGCTCATGCTCGACCGTCCCGCCGCAGATCCGCCGCTGCTTACCATTCCCCCATGCCCCGAGAGCATCTCACGTCCCTGCCCGGAACCCCTTGGCACGTATGGCGTTCCGCGTTGCTCCGGTCGGCCGGATTTCCGGCCGGCGGGATGAACCGGTTCGCCGCTCCGGCGCTCGCGGAGGCGGCCGACCGGCACCTGCGCGGGGACGGCGACGCGGCGGAGTTCGCCGCGGCGTTCGACGCCGCCGCTGCCGACCTCGGGCAGGCGGTCCACGACATCGCCTGCGACGACGCCTTCCGTACGGCGCTGACCTGGCAGAACCCGGCGGTCCTGCTCGCCGTCGACGCGATCCGGCGTGACGGCCCGCAGGCCCCGCGCAACCTGCGCCGGCGGCACCGGGAGGAGGTCGTCGCGAAGTACTGGCAGCGGTACTGCCTGAAGAACGACACGGTGGGCTTCTTCGGCCCGATCTGCTGGACCGAGCTGGGCGGCAGCGGTCCGATCGCGACGGTGCGTCCCGGCGCGGCGCTGACGCGTACCCGGAAGGTGTTCCTGGAGCGGTGGGGCCTGGACGCGCTCGCGGAGGCCTTCGCCCGCGTGCCCGGCGTGCGCGACTGGCTGCCGGTCCGGCTGGCCCCGCACCTGAGCCTACGCGACCGTGTGCTGCGGCACCCGCACCATCCGCCGCAGACGCTCCCGGCGGCGACCGCCGCGCTGCTCTCGCTGGCGCGACGCGGGCCGCGCGTTGCCGACCTGGTCGCCGCGCTGCTCGCGGACCCGGCGAGCGGCTTCCGCCGGGCCGCTGACGTGCACGCGCAGCTCGACGACCTGGCCGGGCGCGGCGTGCTGCGGATCGGCTTCGACCTGCCGGTCGACCTCACCGCCGAGGACGCGTTGCGCGAGCAGCTCGCCGCGATCGGCGACGACACGGTCCGCGAGCGGGTGCTCGGCGACCTCGCGACGGTGAGCGACCTGCGCGACGCGGTGGCCGCCGCCGGCGGCCCGGACGCGCTGGCCGCCGCGATGTCCGCGCTGGACCGGCGGTTCGTGGAACTGACCGGCCGGGACGCGCGGCAGCAGCCCGGCGAGGTGTACGCCGGGCGTACGCTGTGCCACCTGGAGACGGTCCGCGACCTGGACGTCCGCTTCGGTGACGCGCTGCTGGCACGGCTCGCGCCGCTGGAACCGCTGCTGCTGTCGGCGCGGTGGCTGACCGCGGCGATCGGGCAGGCGTACGCCGACGCGCTGGCCGCCCTGTACCGCGACCTGGCGGCGGAGTCGGCCACCGGCGACGTACCGGTGGCCGACCTGTGGTTCCTGGCGCAGGCGGTGGTGTTCGGGGCGGACCCGCCCGCCGCCGCCGTCACCGCCGAGTTCCTGGACCGGTGGGCGAAGGTGCTCGGCCTGGCCGACGCCGACTCCGACGCCCGGGAGCTGCGGTTCGACGCCGCCGAGCTGACCGAGCGGGTCACCGCCGCGTTCCCCGCCGACGCGCCCGGCTGGGCCGCCGCCCGCATCCACAGCCCGGACGTGCACGTGTGCGCCCCGGACGAGGCGGCGCTGCTGCGCGGGGACTTCACAGTCGTGCTCGGCGAGCTGCACGTGGCCCTGGCGGCGTTCGACACGCACTTCTTCGCGTACGGGCACCCGGACCCGCAGCGGCTGCGCGACGGGATGCGCGCCGACCTGCCCGGCGGCCGGGTCCGGCTGCTGCCGCCGGTGGACTGGCCCCGGCACACCGCCCGGATCGCGGAGTGGCTGCACGGGCCCGCCGACGCCCAGCTCGGGTTCGTCGACGCTCCCGGCGCCGACCCGGACCGCCTCGTGCCGATCACCACCCTGACCGTGCGGCCGGACGACGACGGCACGCTGACCGCGCACGCCGACGACGGGCGGCGGTGGCCGCTGCTGGAGGTGTTCGCGCCGTTGTTCGACTACCAGGTGCTCGACACGTGGAAGCTGGCCGGCAACGCCGGGCGCACGCCGCGCGTCACAGTCGACGACCTGGTGCTGGTCCGCGAGACGTGGCGCACCACAGTGGGCGAGACCGGCCTGCACACGGTCAAGGGTGAGCGGGAACGCTACCTCGCGGTACGGCGCTGGCGGCTCGCGCTCGGCCTGCCCGAGCGGATCTTCGTGCGGGTCGACACCGAACTCAAACCCAGCTACGTGGACCTGACCAGCGGCGTCTACACCCGGCTGCTGTGCACGCTGCTGCGCGGCGCGCACGCCAAGGGCGGCGACGGCGTCGGGCTCACCGTCACCGAGCTGCTGCCCGGCCCGGACGACGCCTGGCTGACCGACGGGGCCGGCCGGGCGTACGCCTCGGAGCTGCGGCTACAGATCGTCGACCCGGCGCAGGTGCGGTAGCCACTCGGTGGCGTCCGCCGGCGCGTCGGGGGTCTCGGTGTCGAACAGGCGCAGCCGGCGGACGCCGTAGGCGCCGAGCGCCACCACGGCAAGGGCCAGCCCGGACACCACGAACGCGAACCCGAGTCCCCGGCCGGGGCCGGTGCCGATCAGCGCGCCGACGCTGCCGGCCAGCGCGCCGCCAGGGGCGAACATCGGTTCCAGCAGCGACCCGCTCAGTGGCACCAGCACGGCGAAGCCCAGCGGCAGCGTCGCCCAGGTCAGCGTCTGGATGATCGCCAGCACCCGGCCGTGGAACCGCTGCGGCACCTTCACCTGGATGATCGACAGGTAGATGCCGTTGTGCAGGCCCAGGCCCAGCCCCACGCCGAAGCTGCCGAGCGCCACCAGCAGCAGGCTCGGGCGGACGCCGCTGAGCACCAGGCTGACCGCCACGCCGAACGCGATGGCGATCAGCGCGGGCATCCGGCGGCGGGTGGGGCCGCCCCAGATCGCGATGGCGAGCCCGCCGAGGACGGCGCCGAGCGCCTCGGCGAACGCCACGGTGCCGACCTGGCCCATCGTGCCGAACGCGAGCACCATCGGCGGCACCAGCAGCAGGCTCGCCAGGCACAGGTTGTAGAGCGAGAAGAAGCCCAGCATGGCCCGGAAGCCCGGCTCGGCCCACGCCATCCGCGCGCCGCCGATCAGCTCGGCCAGGAACGGCTCCTTGCGGCGCCGGCCGAGCAGGTCGGGGAACCGCACCGCGGCCAGCACACCGATCGCCACCACGTAGCTGACGATGTCGATCACCAGGACGCCGGCCAGGCCGATCGCGGCGAGCAGGCCCGCAGCCAGCAGCGGCACCGCGAGCGAGCTGAGCCCGACGGCGAGCTGCGCGATGCCGTTGGCGTGTCCCAGGTAGCGCTTCGGCACCACCTGCGGGATCGCGGCCAGGTAGGTGATGCGTTGGAACACCGACGCCGCGCCGAGCACGCACACGAGCGTGTAGACGGCCGCCAGCCCCAGCCGGTCGGTCCAGAGCAGCAGCGCCAGCAGCGCCTCGGCTGTCACCGCCGTCGCGCACGCGGCCAGCAGCACCCGGCGCCTGTCGAACCGGTCCGCGACCGCGCCGGCGACCGGCAGCGTCAGCAGCGCCGGCAGGTAGGCGATCACCCCGGACAGGCCGAACCACAGCATCGAGCCGGTCTCCAGGTAGACCCAGACCGGCACCGCCCACTGGGTCAGCGCCGAGCCGGTCGACGAGATGAGCTGGCTCGCGGTGATCGCCAGGAACCGGCGTACGCCCGGTTGCACGCCGGTCTCGGCGGTGACCGGATCGGTGCTGGTGGCCGCCAGTGCCCAGCCGTCACCCTGTCGCGGCGCGGCGGACGGCTCGGCGAGCCGGGGATGGGTGCGGGTGAGCACCTCGGCGAGCGCCTCGGCCCGCTGCTTGACGAAGTAGTGCCCGGCCTCGTCCAGCACCACGAGCGCGGTGGACTCGCCGAGGAAGCTCCACTCGCGGTACCGCTCCTCGTAGTACTCGGTGAGCACGTCGTGGGTGCCGACGACGGAGATCACCGGTGCGGGCACCCGGACCGGTTCGCCGTCCAGCCACTCGGTGAACCGCTCCTGCGCCTCGGCTGCCTCCCGGCGTACGTGGTGCACGAACCGATCGACCTGCGCCTGGTCCAGGCCGGCCAGTTCCGCGCCGATCGAGCGCAGGAACGTCTCGTACCGCCGGTCCGCGCCCCGCGAGTCGGCCCAGTCGACGAGCCGGCCGAGCATGTTGTCCGGCCGGGCGGTCGGGAACACGCCACCGGCGTAGATCGCCTCGATCGGGCGGCCCCGCTCGTGCAGCCGCCGGGCGATGCCGGTCAGCAGCGCGCCGCCGACGCAGTGGCCGTACAGGACCAGCGGGCCGTCCACCCGCTCCTGGATCTCGGCCACGCACCGCTCGACCAGCTCGTCGAAGGGCAGCTCGGTGTCGCGGACGCCGACGTCGTGACCGGGGACCGCCACGGAGAACAGCGTGTGCCCGGCCGGCAGCGCGTCCGCGAGCGGCTGGTAGATGCTGGCGAGCCCGCCGCCGTACGGCACGCACACGTACGAGCGCACCCGCTGGTCCGCCGGGACCGGCCGGGTCAGCTCGTACAGCAGCGGGCGCTGCCGGTCGCCGTCCGCCGGGGCGTCGATCAACGCGGCCAGCCCCTGCACCGTCGGGTGCGCGAACACGTCCATCACGCCGACGTCGACCTGCCCGTACGCCTCGCGCAGCAGCGCCAGCATCCGGATCGCCAGCAGCGAGTGACCGCCCATCTCGAAGAAGTCGTCGTCCAGGCCGACCTCGGGCACGCCGAGTACGTCGCGCCAGGTCGCGGCCACCGTCTGCTCGACCGGGGTCACCGGCGGACGGCGCTGCGCGGGGGCGACGCCGGACGAGGGTGCGGGCAGCGCGGCGGTGTCGAGTTTGCCGTTCGCGGACAGCGGCAGCGCGTCGAGCGTGACGAACGCCGACGGCACCATGTACTCGGGCAACCGCCGCTTCAGCGCCGCCCGCAGCTCCGCCGGGTCCGGGGCCTCCCCCGTCAGGTACGCCACGAGACGCTGCTCGGCGGGCGTGGCGCCGCGCACGACGACGGCGGCGGAGCCGACGCCCGGCTGTTCGCGCAGCACCGCGGCGATCTCCCCCAGCTCGATCCGCAGGCCCCGCAGTTTCACCTGGTCGTCGATGCGGCCGAGGAACTCCAGCGTCCCGTCGGTACGCCAGCGGGCCAGATCGCCGGTGGCGTACAGCCGGCCGCCGGGCTCGCCGAACGGGTCGGGGACGAACGAGGCGGCGGTGAGTCCGGGGCGGTTCAGGTAGCCGCGGGCCACCTGCACGCCGCCGAGGTGCAGCTGCCCGGCCACGCCGGCCGGGACCGGGCGCATCGCCTCGTCGAGCACGTAGGTGCGGACGTTGCGGATCGGCCCGCCGATCGGCACCCGGGTCACGCCGGTCAGCGCGTCGGGCGTGGCCGCCCAGGCGGTGACGTCGATCGCCGCCTCGGTGGGTCCGTACAGGTTGTGCAGCGCCGCGGACGGGATCGCGGTCACGGCGCGGCGGGCCAGGTCGGCGGGCAGTTCCTCGCCGCTGCACACGATCCGCCGCAGCGACCCGCAGCGGGCCGGGTCGGCCGGGCCGGCGGCGGACAGGAACGCGTCGAGCATCGACGGCACGAAGTGGACCGTGGTGATCCGCTCCCGTTCGATCAGCTCCCGCAGGTACGCCGGGTCGCGGTGCCCGCCCGGCGCGGCCAGCACCAGCCGCGCGCCCACGAGCAGCGGCCAGAACACCTCCCACACCGACACGTCGAACCCGATCGGCGTCTTGTGCAGCACCGCGTCGTCCGGTCCGAGCGCGAAGGCGTCCTGCATCCAGTCGAGCCGGTTGACGATCGCCGCGTGCTCGTTGACCACGCCCTTCGGCCGCCCGGTGGAGCCCGACGTGTAGATCACGTACGCCGCGTTCCCCGGCCCGGCGGCAGTGCCGCCGGCGGTGGGCGACTGGTCCGGCGCGGTCAGCGGCAGCACGGTGCCCGGGACGGTCAGCCCGTCCGGCACCTCGTCGGCCAGCAGCACCCCGGCGCCGGCGTCGGCGAGCATGAAGGCCAGCCGCTGCGGCGGGTGGTCCGGGTCCAGCGGCAGGTACGCCGCACCGGCCCGGTGGATGCCGAGCAGCCCGGCGATCAGGCGTCGGGAGCGGGGCTCGTGGATCGCGACCACCGACTCCGGTCCCACGCCGTGCGCGACCAGCCGCCGCGCCACCTGCTCGGCGGCGTCGGACAACTGCGCGTACGTCATCCGGGTGTCGCCGTCGACCAGAGCGACCGCGTCCGGCGTGCGGCGGGCCTGGGCGTCGAACAGCTCCGCCAGCGTGGTCCGGCGCACCGGGGCGGCGGTGGCGTTCCAGCCGGTCACGACCGCCGCGTGCTCGGCGTCCGGCATGACCGGCAGCGCGCTCACCCGGGTCCGGGGCGCCGCCACGGCGGCGGCGAACAGCAGCAGGTAGCGGTCCGCGAACGCCTCCATCGCGGCGCGCTCGAACAGCGCGGTGCGGTACTCCAGCCGCAGCTCGTCCCCGGCGATCTCCAGGGACAGGTCGTCCATGGCGCCGCCGAACGCCTCACCCCGGCCGGTAGGCAGGTGGTGGAACGTGAGCTGGTAGAGCGGCGGCACGCCCGGGTCGCGTCGTACCGCCAGCTCCTCGACGAGCTTCTGGAACGGCATGTCCTGGTGGTCCCAGGCGCCGAGCACGACCCGGCGGACCCGGCGCACGAGCGTCAGGAACGGTGGATCGCCCGACACGTCGACGCGCAGCACCAGCATGTTCATGAACATGCCGAGCAGCGGTTCCAGCTCGGCCCGGTCCCGGCCGGCCACCGGCATGCCGACCACCACGTCGTCGCTTCCGGACAGCCGGTGCAGCAGCGCCACGTAGGCGGCGAGCTGCACCATGAACGGGGTCGCGGCAGTCTGCTGGGACAGCTCGGGCAGCGCCGCAGTCACGGGCCCGGGCAGCGTCCGGCGGACGTCGGCGCCGTCGAACGTGAGCGTCGCCGGGCGCGGCCGGTCGGTGGTCAGCGCGTGCACGGCGGGCAGGCCGGTCAGCGCCTCCCGCCAGTATTCGCGCAGCTCGTCCCACCGGGGGCCGTCGAGGCGGTCGCGTTCCCAGGCCGCGTAGTCGGCGTACTGGATCGGCAGCTCGGGCAGGTCCGGGGCGCGGCCCGCGACGGCGGCGGCGCACAGCTCGGTCAGCTCGGCGCGCAGGTGGAGCAGGGACGTGCCGTCGAGGATGACGTGGTGCCCGGCGAACAGCAGCCACCAGGTGTCCGGGCCGAGCCGCAGCAGCCGGGCCCGCCACAGCGGGGCCGTGTCCATCGGCAGGTCGAGACCTGCGTACTCGGCGACGATCCGGGCGCGGGCGGCGTCCCGCTCCGGCCCGGGCAGCGCGGACAGGTCGGTGACCGGCAGCTCCACCGGGACCGTGGGGTGGATGTCCTGGTAGAGCCGCCCGTCGTGCAGGCGCAGCGTCGTGCGCAGGGCCTCGTGCCGGTCGGTGACCGCCCGCAGCGCGGCGAGCGCCTGCTCCGGCCCGGCACCCGCCGGCAGGGTGACCGCGTCGGTCATCGTGAACAGCGGCTGCCCGGGGCTGAGCTGGGCGGTGAACCAGACCCGCTCCTGGGCGTACGAGGCGGGAACGGTGTAGACGTCGTCCACCGGTGTGACGTCGTGGCGTGACTCGGTCATCCCGGCCGTCCCGGCCGGCGCAGGCGCGGGATGGGCGCCTCGGCAGGTGCGGAGGCGGACGGGGCGGCGCGCAGCGACTCGATCCGGGCGGCCATCGCCGCGACGGTGGGCGCGTCGAACAGCACCCGCATGGACAGCCGTGCGCCCACCGCCTGCCGGATGCGCAGCACCAGCTGCGCTGCTACGAGCGAGGTGCCGCCGAGCCGGAAGAAGTCGTCGTGCGGGCCGACCTCGGCCACGCCCAGCACGTCACGCCAGATCCGGGCGACGGTGGCGGTGAGGTCGCCGTCGGCGGCGGTCACCGTCGAGGCGGTGGCCGCCGTGGTCGCGGCGAGCCGCCGCTCGTGCCCGGCGACCGCCTCCACCGTGTAGGCGCCGACCGCCACCGAGCCGGCCCGTCCCTCGGCGAGGGCCCGGCACGCCGCGCGTACCGCCGCGTCCGGGGCCAGTCCGTCGTGGTCGGGTACGCCCTCCTCCCGCCACGCGCCCCAGGCCACCGACAGCACCGGGGCCCGCCAGCCGTGCGGGCTGCGCGCGTACGCGTCGAGGAACGCGTTGGCGGCCGTGTCGTCGGTGCGGCCCAGGCCACCGGCGAGCGCGGTGACCGAGGAGCTGAGCAGCACGAAGTCGAGCGGCAGGTCGCCGAAGACCTCGCGCAGCGCCAGCGTGCCGGTGACCTTCGGCAGCAGTTCGGCGGTCGCCTCGGCCGGCCGCGACCCGGCGGACAGCCCGGTGTCGGGCAGCCGCGCGGCGTGCACGATGCCGTCGAGTCCGCCGAGGTCGTCCTCGATGCCGGCGCGTACCGCCCGCAGCGCGTCCGCGTCCGTCACGTCGGCGCGCACGTGGCGGACCTGTGCCCCGGCCCGTTCCAGCGCCTCGACCAGGTCCGGCCGGGCGGTCCGGCCGACCAGCACCAGCCGGGCGCCCCGGCGGGCCAGTTCGGCGGCGAACGCCCCTCCCACCCGGCCCAGTCCGCCGGTGATCAGGTAGCGCCCGCCGTCGCGCAGCGCCGGCCCGGTACGCCGGCGCGCCGGCGCCGCCGTGAACCCGCGTGTCCAGCGGCGCCCGCCCAGCCGCAGCGCGACCGCCTCGGCCCGCTCGGCGCCGAGCAGTTCGTCCGCCAGCGCGTCCGCGCCCGGGTCGGCCGGGTCGGCGTCGACCCAGTGGCAGCGCAGGCCCGGTCGTTCCAGCGGCGCCGAGCGCACCACCCCGGCGACTGTGGCGTGTTCCGGGCGCAGCAGGTCGGTGCCGGTCACGTCGGCCGTCCCGGCGGTCACCACGTCCAGCGTCACATCGGCGGCCGGCAGCGCCTCCAGCAGCGTCAGCAGTGCGAGGTACCCGTGTTCCTGGGCCGCCGCCACGGCGTCGGCGTCCGGGCCGGCCGGGTCGCCGTCGAGCGCCCACGCGTGCACGATCCGGGCGGCCCGGCCGTCGTCGGCGCACTCGTCGAGCAGGCGCTGGTGGTCGGTGACGCCGGCCGGGCGCAGCCGGTAGCCGTCCGGGCGGACCGCGAAGGCCGGCCCGGGGCGGACCACTGTGACGTCCGCGCCGCGCTCGCGCAGCCGGTCCGCGAGCGCCGTGCCGCGCTCACCGGCGGCGAACAGCAGCAGCGGCCCGGGTGCCTCGGCGGGTGCGAGGTCGGGCAGTTGGCGCCAGACCGGCACCTCGACCACGCCGTCGTCGTACCGCTCGTCGGTGGCCGGTCCGGCGGGCGCGGCCACCGGTTCCGGGTCGATCCAGTACCGGGCGCGCTGGTAAGGGTAGCCGGGCAGCGGCACCCGGCGCGGCGTGCCGGAGGCGGGCAGCCGCACCGGCACCCCGGCGGTCCACAGCCGGCCCGCCGCCTCGTACGCGGTCTGCCTGTCGGTCAGCCGCTCCCCCGGCGCGGGCAGCGTGCGCAGCGGCGCCCGGGCTCCCGCCGGCAGGCTGAGCCGGGCCAGACCGGCGAGCTGCCGGCCGGGGCCGCACTCCAGCAGCAGCCAGTCGTCGGCGGCGCCGGTCGCGGTGAGCGCGGCCACTGTGGCGCCGAACCGCACCGGCCGGCAGAGCTGGTCGGCCCAGTACGCCGGGTCGGTGATCTGCTCGTCGGTGAACGGCGCGGCGGTCGCGGCCGAGAACACCGGCAGGTCCGGCGCCCGGCGCGGCACCGCCGCCACGAGCGCCGCGAACTCGTCGCGCACCGCCGCCAGCAGCGGCACGTGCATCGCGTACGGCGACCGCAGCGGCGTGCAGCCGATGCCGCGCTCGCGCAGGAGGGCCTCGGCGGCGGCGACCGGTTCCGGCGCGCCGCCCACCACGCAGGTGTGCGGGCCGTTGCTGATCGCCACCGCGACACCGTCGGGCAGCAGCGGCGCGATCTCGTCGGTGCCGCGCTGCACGGCGAGCATCCGGCCCTCCGGCGCGGCCTGCACGAGGCGGCCCCGGGCGGCGGCGAGCCGCAGCGCGTCCGGCAGGTCGAACACCCCGGCCACGGTCGCGGCGACCAGTTCGCCGACGGAGTGACCGATCATCGCGGCGGGCGTGACGCCCCAGTGCCGCCACAGCGCCGCCAGCGCGTACTCGACGGCGAACAGCGCGGGCTGCGCCACCGCCGGTCCGGCCAGCCGATCGTCCGCGCCGGGCCCCGCGTCGAAGATCATCTCGCCCGCGTCCCAGCCGAGGATCGCGGCGCACTCGTCCAAGGCGGCGGCGAACACCGGCTCGGTCGCGGCCAGGTGCGCGCCCATGCCGGGGTGTTGCGCGCCCTGGCCGGGCAGGAGCAGGCCCACCCGGGGCGGCGTCGCGGCGTCCCCGGCGGCCCGGCGTTTCGGGTCGGTGAGCGCCGCCGCCGCCCGGGCCCGGTCCACGACGACGACGGCGGCCCGGTGCCGGTAGGCCGGCCGGCCCTCCCGCAGCGTGTACGCCACGTCGCGCAGCTCCACATCGGGCGCGCCGGTGAGCCGCTCGGCCAGCCGGGCACAGGCGGCGGCCAGCGCGTCGGGGGTCGCGGCGGACACCTGGAGCAGCTCGCCGCCGCCGCGATCCGGCTCCGGGGGTACGCGCGGCGGCGCCTCCTGGAGCACCAGGTGCGCGTTGGTGCCGCCGAGGCCGAGCGAGCTGACACCGGCCCGCAGCGGGCGCTGGTCCTCGGGCTCCCACTTGGTCAGCGTGGACACCACGTAGAACGGGCTCGCCTCGATGTCGATGTCCGGGTGCGGCCGGTCGTGGTTGACGGTGGGCGGGATGAGCCGGTGCCGCATCGACAGCACGGTCTTGATCAGGCCGATCACGCCGCCGGCCGCGCTGAGGTGACCGATGTTGGCCTTCGTGGAGCCGACGCCGCACCAGCCCCGCTCGGCGGTGCGCCGCCCGTACGCCGTGCTCAGCGCCGCCAGCTCGATCGAGTCGCCGAGGACGGTGCCGGTGCCGTGCGCCTCGACGTACCCGACCGAACGCGGGGCGACGCCGGCGACGGCGAGCGCCTGCGTGACCACCTCCACCTGCCCGGTGACGCTAGGCGCGGTGAAGCTCGCCTTGGCCGACCCGTCGTTGTTCACCGCGTTGCCGATGACCAGCGCCCGGATGTCGTCGCCGTCGGCGAGCGCGTCGGAGAGCCGCTTGAGCACGACCACCCCGACGCCGCTGCCGTAGACGGTGCCGTCGGCGTCCGCGTCGAACGGGCGGCAGTGCCCGTCGGCGGAGGTGTAGCCCTCGTCGGCGACGTACCCGACGCCGTGCGGCAGTTCCACGCACACGCCGCCGGCGAGCGCCGTGTCGCACTCGCCGCTGCGCAGCGCCTCGGCGGCCAGGTGCACCGCGACGAGCGACGACGAGCAGGCGGTCTGCACCGTCATCGCCGGGCCGCGCAGGCCGAGCCGGAACGCGACGGTGCTGGCCAGGTAGTCCGGCTTGTTGCCGAGCGACACGCGCAGCTCACCGGCGTCCGCGAGCGCCCGCGGGTTCCGCCGGACGTTGAGCCACTGGTACAGGTCGGCGTTGCCGCCCGCGTACACGCCGATCTCGCCGTCGTAGCGGGCCGGGTCGCAGCCCGCGTCGGTGAGCGCGGCGTGCGCGTGTTCCAGGAACAGCCGCTGCTGCGGGTCGGTCAGCTCCGCGTCGCGGGGGCTCATCCCGAACAGCTCCGCGTCGAACCGGTCCACGCCGTCGAGCACGGCGGCCACCGGCACGTACGCCGGGTCGTCGAGCTGCTCCGCCGGGACGCCCCGGGCCAGCAACTCCGCGCGGGTGAACCGGGTGAGCGACTCGGCGCCGACGACCAGGTTGCGCCAGAACTCCTCCGCCGACGCCGCCCCCGGCACGCGCAGGCTGAGCCCGACGATCGCGATCGGCTCCACTGTCTCGTTCACGCCATGACCTCCGGCTCGGCCGAATCGCTGATGTGCAGGCGCAGTTCGCTGACGTAGCGGCGGCCCGCGCGGTCGGGCAGCCACGCCTGCCCGAGCGCGGGCAGCAGCTCCGACACGGTCACCGCCACGTCGTCGCCGCCGGCCCGCCGGGCGGCGCGCAGCAGCAGGCAGAGCCGGTTGGCGTAGAGCGGGCTGGTCAGGTCCACGTAGGTGGGCTTGAGTTCGGTGGCCACCCGGACGAAGACCCGCTCCGGCAGGCTCAGCGCGGCCCGCCAGCGGCGTACCGCGAGGTAGCGCCGCGCCTGGTCGACGGCGTCGGCCAGGCCGGTCGCCCCGACGGTGGTGCGCCAGGTCTCCCGCGCCAGCACCAGCCGGTCGACTGTCACCCGGGGACTGTGCGGGCGGTCGGTCATCAGCTTGAACGCATCGCCCGCGTGCACCGCGATCAGGTCGGAGAACACCTCGACCAGCGGCCAGCGCGTGCCGTCCGGGCCGGTCGCCACCAAGACCCCGTCCACCTCGGACACGATCGCCGCGTTCGCCGGCACGAGCCGGTCGCGCGGCGCGCCGGGCGCGTCGGCGAACGCGAGCCGGTGGTCGTCGGGCCCGTGCAGGGACGCGGACAGCCGCCCGCCGACGCGGGGGAAGTCGACCGGGTAGAGCGGGCGCAGCCGCCCCGGGCCCAGGTCGGCCGCGTACGCGCGCCGCAGCCGGTCCAGGTCGGGGTGGCAGTGCGTGAACAGCTCGGCGTTGAACGTGGCGTACGCGGCGTGCAGCTCGCCGAGCACCGCCCCGAACTCGCCGGCGGCCAGCGCCTCGGGTGACTCGGCGAACAGTTGCAGGTCGGGGCTGTGCACCCGGCCCGCGCTCCAGCCGGGGCGGGTCGCCGGGAAGCGGTCGGCCACCAGGGGCGCCAGCTCGGCCGCAGCGACCTCCACCCGGGTCGTTCCCTCGGGCAGTCCGGCCAGTCCGAGCACCCCTTCCCAGCGGGCGGCGAACTCGGCCGCGACCCGGTCCACCGGCCGGTCACCGGGCCCGAACAGCGGCCCCTGCGCGACGAACCACAGGTCACCGAGCCGGACCGGCCCGTCGCCGCGCAGGTCGTCGTACAGGTCGCGCAGCGCGTCGCCGTACGCCGTGGCGAGCTCGGCGGTGAGCCAGCGCGCCGCCCGCAGCGGCAGGTCCAGCGCCGGGGCCAGGGAGTCGAGCAGGCCGCCGCCGACGGTGAGGTCCACGTCGCGTGCGGTCTCCTCGTGGCACAGCGCCCGCCCGGCGTAGTTCTGCCCGGCCCGGCGGCGCGGCGGCAACCCGGTGAGCGCGGTGAACTCGGCGTCCAGCGCGGACAGCGCGGCGGTGAGCGCGGCCGGGTCATCGGCGGCGTCGGCGACCCGGGTGCGGGCGGCGGCCAGCCGGTCCAGCCCGGCCAGCGCCCGCGTGCGGCACTCCGTGTCACCGATCGCGGCGATCCGCTCCCGCAGGTGGTCCTGTGCGGTGAAGCCCTGCGGCAGGTCGAAGTCCCAGCGCAGCAGCCCTCGCTCGACGAGCTGCGCGAGCAGCAGGAACCCCTCTGCGGCGCGGCGCACGCCGGTCTGCCCGTCGCGCACCAGGTCGTCGACGACGTCCCGGGCCGGGCGGGTGCCGTCGCACCGGCACAGCGCTGTCGACTCGCTCAGCGACACCGGTTCCGGGCGCTGGGCCGGCCGGTGCACGACCCGGTCCGCCAGGTGGACGTGCGGCGCCCGGACCGGGGCCAGCCACTGCCGGACCTGCGGGTCGGCGGCCAGCCGGTCCGCGTACGCGGCGAGCGCCCAGTGTTCGAGGTGGACGGCGCGGCGGCGGAGCAGTCCGGGGCCGGGCACGGCGGTGACGCCGGGCGCGCCCGGTGCCACGGTGCCCCAGCACACCGGCCCGAAGAAGCCGATGGTCTCGCACTTGGCGACGTAGCGCTGCCAGTACCCGGCGACGACGTTCTCCCGGCCCCGGCGGCGGACGTTGCGGGGTGCGTCCGGGCCGTCGCGGAGCAGCCCGTCCAGCGCCACCAGCGCCTCCGGGTTCTGCCAGGCGACGGCCTCGCGGAACAGCGGGTCGGCGGCGATCCCGCACAGCGCCGCCGACGACGCCCGGACGGCGGTGGCGTACGCGGCGCTGAACGCCGTCTCGTCCAACTCGCCGGACAGATGCCGGTCGGCGGCGTCGGCGCAGTCCGGCGCGGCGAACCGGTCCAGTCCGTCGGCGGGGAACCCAGCGCTGCGCAGCAGCACGTCCCGCCACACCGACCAGCCGGTGTCGCCGAGGGGGACCAGGTACGTCACCGCGGATCCTCCTCCACCGCCGGGCGGCGCTGGACCCGCTGGCGGCGCAGCGCGCCCCGGCGCGCGGCCCGTTCCACCGCCTCGTCCTCGGCGTCCTCGCCGGACGATGACGCGCCGAGGCTGTCGAGGTGCGCGGCGAGCGCGCGGACGGTCGGGTGGTGGAACAGGTCCACGACCCGCAGGTTCGTGCCGAGCAGCCGGTTGAGCTGCCGTTGCACGACCGCGACCGCGAGCGAGCCGCCGCCGACGTCGAAGAAGCTGTCCGTCGCGGCCACCTCCGGTACGCCGAGCACGTCGCACCAGACCGAGGCGATCCGCCGCTCGGTGGCGGTGGCCGGGCGGACGGCGGGCACCCCGGGGTGGCGTCCGGCCCGGTTCACCCGGGCGGCCCGGGGCACGTCGTCGGCCGTTCCGGCCGGGACGGCGGTCCAGGCGGGCAGCTCGGCCACCGGCCGCTCCGGGTCGGCGGCGCCGGCCCGCAGCAACCGCTCGACGTCGCTGAGCACGTCGGTGATCAGGGCCTCGCCGTAGACGTCCGGGTTGAAGACGATCTCCACGCGCAGCCGCCCGTCCCGGGTGATGCCGTAGAGCGTGAGGTCGAACGGTGAGCCGGGCGCGGGCACCGGCACCGGCTCGGCGGACAGGCCGGCCAGGTCGAGCCGGGGCTCGTCGAACGTGTACATGTTGAACAGCACCTGCACCAGCGGGCTGCGGTCGAGCAGACCGCCCAGCCCGAGGCCGCCGACGATGCGTTCGACAGGTGCCTCCGGGTGGGCGAGCGCGGCGAGCAGCTCCTCCCAGGCGGCGCGGACGTGCGCCGCGAAGCCCGCCCCGGGCGTCCGGCGCAGCCGCAGCGGCGCGATCTCGATGAAGAAGCCGACCATCGCCTCGAAGTCGGCCGCCCGCCGGTCCACCGTGGGCGTGCCGACCACCAGGTCGGGCAGGCCGGTACGCCGGGCCAGCACCAGCGCGAACGCGGCGAGTACGGCGGCCGCCGGGGTCGCGCCGAGCCCGGCGGCGAGGTCGGTGAGCGCGGCGGTGGCGGCCCGGTCCAGCCGGGTACGCACCGTCGCGCTGGTGTACGTCTGTTCGGCCGGCCGGTCCCGCCCTCCGGGGAGCCGCAGCACCACAGGCGCCCCGGTCAGGTGGTCCAGCCACCAGTCGAGGTCGGCGGCGGCGCGGCGCCGGGCACGGTCGGCGCGCCAGGCCACGTAGTCGCCGTACGTGGCGGGCAGCGGCGGCAGCGGCGGCCCGTCCCCGAGCGCGGCCCGGTACGCGGCGGCGAGGTCGGCGTAGAACAGCGACTGCGACCAGCCGTCGAACACGGCGTGGTGGGCGTAGACGGCCAGCACGTGCTCGTCGGCGCCGGTGCGGATCAGCTCGGCCCGCCACAGCGTGTCGGTGCCCAGCGCGAACGGTCTGGCGGCGCTCGCCGCGAGGTGGCCGGCGAGGTCGGTGCCCGGGGCGAGGTCGCGTACCGGCAGCGGCACCGGTGCGGCCGGGTCGGCGACCGCGTACGGCACGCCGTCGCGCTCCGGGATGCGCCAGCGCAGGATCTGCTGGCGGTCCGCCACGGCGGTGAGCGCCGTGGCGAGCGCCGCCACGTCGAGCGGGCCGGTGATCCGTTCGGCGAACGCGACGTTGTACGCCGACGCGGCGGCCGGGAAGTAGCGGTCGAGGAACCACAGCCGCTGCTGGGCCGGGGACAGCGCCGGTGGCCGTCCCCGCACGGCGGCGTCGGCCGGTCCGGTTCCGGCGGCGGCGTCGGCGCGGGCGGCGATGCCGCGTGGTGTCCGCCCGACCAGCACGTCCTCGATGGCGAGGTCGCGGCCCAGCCGCTCGCGCAGGTCCGCGACCAGCCGCATCGCGGTGATCGAGTGCCCGCCCTGGTGGAAGAAGTCGTCGTCGCGGCCGACCGCGGGCACGTCCAGCAGCGCCGCCCACGCCTGCGCGACGAGGCGCTCGGTGTCGGTGGCGGGCGGCTCGCCGGACGGCCCGGGAGCCGGTCCGGCGACGTCGAACGCGGCCAGCCGCTCGGTGTCGATCTTTCCGTTGATGGTGATCGGCAGCGCGGGCATGGTGTGCATCCGGGCCGGTACGGCGGCGGGCGGCAGCAGCCGGGCGCAGTAGTCACGCAGCTCGGCGGCGTCCAGGCCGGTCGCCACGTACGCGACGAGTTCCTGACCGCCGGCGCCGGCGCGGACCTGGACGCTGGCCAGGTCGACGTCCGGGTGGCGGCGCAGCACCGCCTCGACCTCGCCCAGCTCGATCCGCTGCCCGCGGATCTTCACCTGCCGGTCGGCCCGGCCGAGGAACTCCAGGCTCCCGCCCGGCAGCCACCGGGCCAGGTCACCGGTGCGGTAGAGCCGCTCCCCGGGCTTGCCGGAGAACGGGTCCGGGAGGAACCGTGCCGCCGTACGGGCGGCGTCGAAGAGGTATCCGCGGCCGAGCCCGGGACCACCGGCGAGCACCTCGCCGATCTCCCCCGGGCCGACCTCGCGCAGCTCGTCGTCGACCAGGTGGATGCGGTGGTTGGCGGCGGGCCGGCCGATCGGGATGGGCCGGGTCCACTCGCCGCTGCCCTCGAACCAGGTCACCAGCACCGTCGCCTCGGTCGGGCCGTACACGCTGATGAAGCGGCGCCCACCGGCGGTCCAGCGGCCGACCTGTTCCGGGCCGGTGGCCTCGCCGCCGGTGATGACCAGCCGTACGCCGGGAAGCCGGGCCGGGTCCAGCAGCGGCAGGATCGGCGGCGGCAGCACCACCACGTCGACTGCCTGCTCGGCGCAGATCCGGTAGAGCCGGGCCGGGTCGGCCCGCTCGGCGTCACCGGCGAGCACGACGGTGCCCCCGGCGGCGAGCGGGGCGAGCATGTCGGCCACCGACGCGTCGAACCCGATCGAGGCGAACGCCAGGCACCGGGTCGCCGCGTCGAACCCGGAGAACTCCGCGATCGAGGTGACCTTCTCGGTCAGCGCCCGGTGTTCGATCACCGCGCCCTTCGGTTGCCCGGTCGACCCGGACGTGAACATCGCGTACGCCGTGGTGGCGAGCGTCGCCGGGGTCGGCTGCCAGGGCGCGGTGCCGGCGGGAACGTCCAGCACGGTCCGGCCGGTGAGCGCCTCGGCGGCGGGCGTACCCACGACGACGCGCAGGCGGGCCTCGGCGGCCAGCTCCCGCAACCGCCCGGCCGGCAGCGCCGGGTCGAGCGGGACGTACCCGGCGCCGGCCGCCTGCACGCCGAGCAGCGCGACCACCAGGTCCGGGCGACGGTCCACGCAGACGCCGACGAGGTCGTCCGCGCCGATGCCGTGCGCGTGCAGCGACGCGGCCAGCGCGGCGGCCCGGCCGACCAGGCCGGCATAGCTGAGCGTCAGGTCGCCCTGCACCACGGCCGGCGCGCCGGGACGCCGCCGGGCGTGCGCCGCGACCAGGTCGGGCAGACACTCCTGCGGGTAGGGCAGCTCGGGACCGACCTGCTGGTCGCGCTGATCGTCGCGGACGGTCATCGTCGCGCCTCGATCCAGTGCCGGGTCCGCCGGAACGGGTAGCCGGGCAGCGGCACCCGCCGGCCCGGCGGCACGGGCAGGTCGGCACCGGCGCGCCAGGCGCGGACTGTCTCGTCGCCGTCGACCGGGTCGCCGGCCGCGAGCGCGGTCAACCCGGCCACCGCCTCCCCGGCGTCGGCGCACGCGACCGCGTCCCGGTACGCCAGCCGCCGCCGTCCCACCGCGAACGTGTGCGCCACGTCGGCCACCGCCAGGTCGCCGTCGGCCAGCCGGACGGCCAGCCGCCGGGCCAGTTCCCGCAGCGCCGCCGGGCTGCCCGCGGACAGACCCAGCACCACCGGGCCGGGTGACCCGGCGTCCGGCTCGTGCGGCGCGGGCGCGGGTTCGACGAGTACGTGCGCGTTGGTGCCGCCGAGGCCGAACGAGCTGACACCCGCGCGCCGCTGTCCGGCCCACGGCCGGGTCTGCGCGTCCACTTCGGCACCCGCTGCGGCCAGGTCGATGTCGCCGTGCGCGGCGGTGAAGTGCGCGGTACCCGGCACCTGCCCGGTGCGGACCGCGTACACGGCCTTGATCAGCGAGACCACGCCCGCCGCGGCGTCCAGGTTGCCGAGGTTGCCCTTCACCGAGCCGAGCAGCAGCGGTGCGCGGGCGCCCCGGCGTACCCGGGCCAGCGCGTCCACCTCGATCGCGTCGCCGACCGGCGTGCCGGTGCCGTGCCCCTCCAGGTAGCCCACGTCGGCCGCGTCCCAGCCGACCGCCGCCAGCGCCTCCGCCAGCACCGCCGCCTGCCCGGACACGCCCGGCACTGTGAAGCCGGGCCGGTCGGCGCCGTCGTTGTTCACCGCCCAACCGGCGAGCACGGCGTACACGTGGTCGCCGTCGGCGCGGGCGTCGGCGAGCCGCTTGAGCACCACCGCCCCGGCGCCGTTGCCGAACACCTGCCCGGTGGCGGCGGCGTCGTACGGGCGGCACACCCCGTCGGTGGCCAGCAGCCCACCGGGCCGCAGCCGGTACCCGGCCTGCCGGGTGGACACCACCGCCGCGCCGCCCGCTATCGCCACGTCGCAGCGGTAGTCCAGCAGGCTCTGCCCGGCCTGGCACACCGCGACGAGCGAGGTCGAGCAGGCGGTCTGGACCGCCACGGCCGGGCCGGACAGCCCGAGCGCGAACGCGGTCCGCGTCGGCAGGTAGTCGCAGCCGGAACCGGTCAGCGCGTCGTCCCAGTCCTCGGCGAGCGTGCCCGCCGCCGGTGCCAGCGCAGGGTTGCCGAGCAGGTGGTGGTGCAGGTAGCGGTTGGGCGCGCATCCGGCGAACACGCCGATCTGGGCCGGGTCGCGGTCCGGGTCGATCCCGGCGTCCTCCAGGGCGTGCCAGGCGACCTCCAGGAACAGCCGGTGCTGCGGGTCGAGCAGCGCCGCCGCGGTGGCGGGATAGCCGAACAGGTCCGCGTCGAAACCCTCCAGGTCGTCGAGCCGGCCGAACGCCGGCACCCAGTCCGGGCCGTCCGGCACGCCCTCGCCGGCCGGGGTCCGGCGCACCGAGTGCACCCCGGACAGCAGGTTGCGCCACAGCGCCGGTGCGTCGTCCGCGCCGGGCACCCGGCAGGACAGGCCCACCACCGCGATCCGGTCGTCCTCGCTCACGCCCGCCCCTCCCCGCCGCCCGCGGTCCGCGCGGCGGCGCGGCGGGCCATCCGGCGTCCGACCGAGGCCAGCCGGCCGTCCTCCGGTACGCCCGCGGCGTCCCCTGACGTCTCCAGGTACGCGGCCAGCGCCGCCACGGTCGGGAACTCCACCAGCCGGGCCAGCGGCACCCGGCGGCCGAGGTGTTCCTCCAGGTAACCCTGCACCAGGGCGAGCTGGAGCGAGTGCCCGCCCGCCTCGAAGAAGTTCGTCAGCCGATCCACTGTGGGCAGTCCGAGCACCGTGCACCAGCCGGCCGCGATGGCCTGCTCGACCGGACCGGGCGGTGGCCCGGAGGTGACCGGTCCTCCGGCGTCCGGGTCGGGCAGGGCGGCCTGGTCGAGCTTGCCGGTCGGCCCGATCGGCAGCTCCGGCACCGCCACCACCGCCCGGGGCACCATGAAGTCCGGCAGCACGGCGGCCAGCCGTTCCCGCAGCGCCGGCGGCTCGACGACCGTCCCGGCGGCGGCGACCACGTACGCGACGATCTCCTGCTCGCCCGCGCCGGACGCGCCGCGCCGCGCCACCACCGCCGCGTGGGCCACCCCGGGCTGCGCCGCCAGGCACGCCTCGACCTCGCCCAGCTCCACCCGGTAGCCGCGGATCTTCACCATCCGGTCGCCGCGGCCCAGGTAGACGAGCGTGCCGTCGGGCAGCCGCCGCGCGACGTCCCCGGTCCGGTACGCGCGCACCCCGTCGTACTCGGTGAACCGGGCCGCGGTCAGCTCCGGCAGGCCCAGGTAGCCGAGCGCGACGTGCGGGGTGCGCACGACCACCTCGCCGGTGAGGCAGGCGGGACGTCCGGCCGGGTCGGTCAGCACCACCTCGACGCCCGGCAGCGGGTGCCCGATCGGCACGACGGCGCGCCCCGGGTCGGCGTCCGGCGGCAGATGGTGCTGCGCGGCGAAGCTGATCTCGGTGGTGCCGTACCCGTTGACGAACACCACGCCCGGCGCGAACGCCCGCCGGGCCAGCGTCACATCGTGCCGGGTGACCTCCTCGCCGCCGAGGACCACGGCGCGGACCGACGGCAGCCGCCCGAGCTCGCCGAGGCTCGCCACCACGTACCGGAAGACGGTGGGGGTGGAGTGGTAGACGGTGACGCCCCGGTCGGCGAGCGCACCGGTGAGGTGGCCGAGGCCGTGCGTGCGGACGTCGACCGGGACGGCGGCGGCGCCGGACAGCAGCGCGCTGAACGTGTCGGTGACCGCCATGTCGTAGCCGAACGAGGTGAGCACGCTCGTGCGGTCGTCCGGCCGGACGGCGAGGTTGCGCACGTGGTTGCGGACGCCGAACAGGACGTTGCGGTGGCTCTGCACCACGCCCTTCGGCTTCCCGGTGGACCCGGAGGTGTAGAGCACGTACGCCGGGTCGTCCGGGCGCGCGGGCCCGGCCGGCACCGGCATGCCGGGCTCGCCCCGGCGCAACGACACGACAGGCAGCTCCAGCCCGGCGCCGGCCGCGAGCGTGGCGGCCCGCTCTTCGTGGCCGGGGTCCGCGACGATCGCCCGTACGCCTGCGTCGCGCAGCATCGCGGCCAGCCGGGCCGCCGGGTACGCCGGGTCCAGCGGCACATACGGCGACCCCGACGCCAGCGCCGCCAGGATGCCGGTGATCGTGGCGACGCCGTGGCGGCACAGCACCGCCACCGGCCCCGTGACGTCACCCGGCCCGGCCAGCGCTTCGGCGGTCGCGGCGACTGCCGCACCGAGTTCCCGGTAGGTCACCGTCGCGTCGTCGGCGAGCACCGCCGGCCGTTCCGGGTACGCCCGCACCGCCGCGGCGAACGCGGCCGGGATGGTGTCGCCGCATACCCGGCCGGCCTCGGTGCCGTCGCCGCCGTGCAGCCGCCACAGGTCCGGCGCCGGACGCCGCTCGTAGCGGGCCGACGGCAGCACCCCCGCCGACGGGTCGTCCGGGTCCAGTGTGGACAGGACGTCGGCCAGGTCGGCGCGGAGGTCGTCGGCGTACGCGGCGGGCAGCCCGGACACGGTGACGCCGGCCAGGTCGGCGCTCACCTCGACGGTGGCGTCGGCCGGGTGGTCGGGCGGCGCCGGGCACAGCGACCGGCACAACTCCCGGATCGGCGCGTCGGCGGTCAGGTCGAGCGTCACCGGGTCGCCGCCGTGCCGCAGCGTCACCACGGGGGATCCGGTGTACCGGCGTACCACCAGGGCGGTGGCGGTGAGGACGACGGCGGCCGGGTCGACGCCCGCGGCGCGCGCCCGGGCGGCGAGCCGCGGCGGCAGGCCGAGCGGCTGCGGAGACGGGCTCACCGCTGGTCCAGGACGGCGGCGACCACGTCGGCGAGCGTGGACACCTCGGCGTCGGCCTCGGCGATCCGGAAGTCGTCGCAGTAGCTGCCGGTGCCGTGCACCACGATCTCGTACCCGGCCGGCACCAGGCCCCGGTCGACGGCGTTGCAGACGCCGGTCAGCGCCATCAGGATCGACCACTCCCGCAGCCGGGCCGGATCCTCGGGCAGTGTCAGACCGGCGTCGGCGAGCCACTGCCGGGCGACCGGGTAGCGCCGGACGCACTCGCGCCGCGACACCACGATGCCGTCGCCGCCGTGCCGTTCGATGAGCGCGTTCATGGCCGGGGAGGTCACCGGCCGGTGGGTGTAGAACGTCGGGTCGAGCACTTCCGCCGGGTCGTCGGTGACGGCCGGGAAGCGCACGTCGGCGTCCTGCGTCCAGACGCCCCGGCTCTCGTCGAGCGTGTACGCCGGGCAGTGGTCCCGCTCGAACGAGCCGTGGCGCAGGCTGAGCACCATGTCCGGCGTGCCGAGGTGCTGCACGAGCAGGAAACCGGGCCGGTCGGCCGGGTCGGCGTCGCCGGCCGCCTCCAGCACGTCGCGGCCCAGGTTGTAGCCGAGCAGGCCGAACGCGCTGGACACGGCGTGCACGTGCCAGCGCGCACCGGTGGCCGGCGACACGTCGGCCTCGAACGCGGCCCGGGCGGCGTCGGCGACCAGGTAGTTGCGCAGGTCGAGCGTGTACCAGAGGGTGACGCCGTGCTTGTCGTACGCGGTGGCGGCGTACTCGTCGACGAACGCGCGGCCGAGCGCCTTCACGCCCTCCGGGTCCGCGCCGGTGTACCGCAGCAGCGGGTTGACCGCACGGGTCGCGGGATCGTCCGCGAGCGCGTCGTGGCGGAACTTGTGCCGGGTCGCCGCCGGAGCCAGCACCACGATGGACAGCTGCTCCGGGGTCACCAGCCCGGCCGCGTACGCGCGCGCCACCGAGTCGCGCAGCGCGACGCCCTTGTTGCCGGAGGTCGGGGTGACGATGCACAGCCGCTCACCGGTACGCCGGATGTGTTCCACCGCGCGGGCGACGATCATCATCGAGGCGAACGTCTTCGTGGTCCGGGTGCCCGGGTTGGCGGTCAGGTCGAGCATCGTCAGGTCGTGCCCGCCGTAGTGACCCAGCGGGGACCATCTGACCGTGGCGGCGGCGTAGAACTCGCGTACCTGCGGGGTCAGCTCGGGCAGGTCGAAGCCGGGCGCGAAGCCGGGCGTGCCGGGCGCGTCGCCGGGGACCGCGCCGCACCGGCGCACCGCCGACGCGATCACGTCGTAGTAGTCGGTGATCATGTTGCGGGTGGCCGGGGTGGTCACGGTCATCGGGCTTCCTCCAACACACTCCGGGCCGGTGCCGGCGGCACCGTTCGCAGATGGTCACGCAGGGCGGTGAACCGGCAGGCGATCTCGGGCAGCTCGCTCGCGTGCCAGCCGCCGGCCAGGTCCGGCCGGTACGCCGCCAGCGCCGCCCGGGCGCGCTCCGGGTAGCGGACGTGGCCGCCGCCGACCTCGACGCCGTCGCGGCGCCCGGCGGCAGTGTTCCAGGCGACCGCCTGCGCCACCGGCAGCTCGGCCGGCAGCCGCAGCTCGGTCCGGCCGCCGGTGAGCCGGACCGGATAGCCGCCCGGCAGTCCCAGCGGCCCGGGCAGGCTCGCCGTCACCTCGTCACCGGTGGCGAGCGCCGCCACCAGGGCGGCCCCGGCGTGGCCGGCGAGCGCGTTCAGCTCCGGCCGGGGCAGCGCGCGGTAGCCGGCGAGCAGCCCGGTGACGTCCGGGACGGGCCGGCCGTCCAGCCAGGCGCGTACCTCGGCGGTGTCCTCGTCGCCCGGGCCGGGCGCGGCGAGGTGGGCGTGGTGGCCGAGCACCGCCAGACGGCGCTGGCCGGGACGGCCGAGCGCGGCGTCCAGGCACGCGGCGAGCGTCGCCACGTTGCCGATGCCGCAGCGCACCGGCAGGTCCAACGCGGCGAGCAGCGGGTTGACCGCGTCCGGGAACGCGCCGTTGACGAGCGTCGCGCCGGGCGCGCCGCCGGCCAGCGCGGCGGCCAGCCGGGACACCAGTTCGGCCTGCAACGCCAGCGTCACCCCGAAGCCGGCCGCGGCGATCAGGTCCGTCCAGGCCGACGGCGTCGCCGCCCGCTCGTACGGCGACTGCGCGGACGCGGCGCAGACCAGCACGTCGGGCCGGAGCCGGGCCATCGAGGCGGCGTCGGCGGCGTACCCCTCCCGCGGGTCGGCGCCGGGTTCGGCGGTGAACGGCCGGGCGGTGACGGCGACGGGTGTTCCGGCGACTGTGGCGCGCACCCGCGCGGCCCGGGCGAGCGCGTGCGCCGCGTCCGGGTCGCGGGCCAGGACCGTCACGCGCAGCGGCACCGGGGTGGGCGTCGCGGCCAGGGTGTGGCACAGCGAGCGGGCCAGCCGGCCGGCGCCCACCACGACGACGTGCCGCGCGTCAGCGGACCGGGCTGACATCGCGTCCCGCCTCCGTGACCCGGTCGACCCAGTCGGCGAACGACCCGGCGCGCAGGCAGCTCGCCGGGGACACCTCCAGCCCGGCCATCTCCCGTACCCGCAGCGCCATCCGCAGCGCGGTCAGCGAGTGCCCGCCGAGCGCGACGAACGTGTCGTCGTCGTGCACCGCGTCGACGCCGAGCGTGGCCCGCCACGCCTCGCGCAGCCGGTCGGTGAGGGCGCCACCGGCCGGTTCCGCCGCGACCCCGGCGGGCCGGGGCGGCGGCGGTGGCAGCTCCAGCCGCGCGACCTTGCCGTTGGGCAGGCGGGGCAGCCGGTCGACCAGGACGATCTGGTCCGGGCGCATCGCGGGCGGCAACGCCGAGGCCAGGTAGCCCTGGAGCAGCCCGGTGGTCAGCAGGTGGTCGGCGGGCTCGTCCCGCGGCGTCGCCGCGGGTGGCGGTTCCTGCGGCCGTACGGCGTAGACGTAGCTGACGTCGGCGTCCGCGCCGACGTTCCAGTCGCCGATGTCGTGCACCTCGAACCCGGCCGCGCACAGCAGCTCGCGCACCTGCGGGGTGGTCACGCTGCTGCGCTCGACCTCCAGACAGACCTGGCGGATCCGCGGCCAGTGCTCGGGGCGCAGCCCGCGCAGCACGCTCAGCTCGGCACCCTCGGTGTTGATCTTCAACAGGTCGACGCGGTCCAGCCCGAGGCGGTCCAGCAGGTCCGACAGCGTCACCGTCGGCACCACGTGCGCCACCGGGGCGAGGCGGCGGCGGGCGTCCGCCAGGAGCGCCGCCTGCTCGGTCTCGTCGGCGTCGCCGCCGCCGTGGCGGTAGTGCGACCGGACCAGGTCGGAGGCGGCGCCGGCCCGGTCGGCACCGAGGCCGGACAGGTAGCTCAGCTCGGGGAACGAGGTCAGCTCGGCTGTGCCGGCCGCGTCGGTCACGGCGGCCTCGACGACCGACGCGGACCCGGCGTAGAGGCCGAGGTTGGCGCGCAGGTACGGCAGCGTGTCCGGGTTCGGTTCGACCGCCACGAGCCGCACGTCGCGTGCCTGCCGGGACGCCCAGAGCGAGAACAGCCCGATGTTGGCGCCGACGTCGAGGACCACGGCGCCGTCGCCGACGCGCACGCCGAAGCGGGCGTACTCGGCCTGGTCGAAGATCTGCCGGTAGAGGAAGACCGCCTCGTCCGGCGACGCCGCGGTGACCGCCATGCCGTTCGGCAGCGGGAACCGCGGCAGCCCGCCCACCGCCGGGGCCTGCCGGGGCTGCGGCACCACGTAGCCGACCAGGCGGGGGCCGTCGTCGGCGTCCGGGACCGTCACCACCACCGCGTCGTGCACGGCCGGATGCTCGCGCAGTACGGCGGCCACCTCGCCCGGCTCCACCCGGACCCCGCGGATCTTGACCTGGTCGTCGGCCCGGCCGCGGAACTCCAGGAAGCCCTGCGGCGCGACCCGGACCAGGTCGCCGGTGCGGTAGAGCCGCGCGCCCGGCCGCGCCGGATCGGGACGGAAGCGCTCCGCCGTCCGCTCGTCGTCGCTCAGGTAGCCCAGCCCGACCGCGACCCCGCCGATCCACAGCTCGCCGGTCCCGCCCTCGGCCACCGGGCGCAGGTCGTCGTCGAGCACGTGGGCGGTGACGCCGTCGATGATCCGGCCGATCGGGGCGATGCTGCCCGCGTACGGCTCGGCGCAGTCCCAGTAGGACACGTTGATCGACGTCTCGCTCGGGCCGTACCCGTTGAACAGCCCGCACGGCAGCACCTCGCGCAGCCGCCGGACCAGCCGCATGTCCAGCGCCTCGCCGCCGCACAGCACCCGCCGCAGCGTGACGCAGCCGGCGAACTCCGGCTCGTCGAGCACGTGCCGCAACATGGTCGGTACGAAGTGCGCGGTGGTGACCGCCTCCCGCTGGATCAGCCGGACCAGCCCGAGGCTGTCGAACTGCAGGCCCGGCCCGGCGACGACCACGGCGCCGCCCGCGACCAGCGGGGAGAGGATCTCGTGCACCGACGCGTCGAACCCGATCGACGCCTTGTGCAGCACCCGGTCGTCGGCGGTGAAGCCGAACCACTCGTGACCCCAGGTCAGCCGGTTGACCAGCCCGGCGTGGTGCAGCACGACGCCCTTCGGCCGGCCGGTGGAGCCGGAGGTGAACAGCACCAGCGCGGCGTGCTCACCCGGCGGCAGCCAGCCGGCGCGATCGGTCAGGTCGGCCGTCGACCCGGCCCGCGCGGTACGCACGTCCCGCCACCCGGTGGACGCGGGCGCGGCGACGGCGGGCGGGCGGTCGGCGTACAGGACGAGCCGGGGCGCGGCCGCCGCGAGCATCTGCTCGGCCCGGCCCGACGGCAGCTCGGGGTCGACCGGCACCGCCACCGCGCCCACCGCGAGCGTCGCCAGCAACGCTGTCACGTAGTCGGCGGACCGGTGCAGGTACAGGCCCACCAGGTCACCCGGCCGCACGCGGGCGCGGCGCAGCAGCTCGGCCGTCGCGCCGACCCGCTCCCACAGCGCGGAGTAGCTCACCTCGCCGTCCGGGCCGACGATCGCGGGCCGGTCGCCGTCGGCGCCGGTGGGCCGGTGCACCAGGTCGGTCAGATAGCGCGGGCCGGTCAGGTGGCGCGGGCCGGTCACGGCGGTCACCGCGTCCTCGTCGCGACCGCGACGATCGCCATCCGGGGCACCTCGGCGACGAACTGCCCGTCGGCCCGGTAGACCAGCGGACGGGCCGGCACGTCGTCGCGACCGATCCCGGCCAGGTAGCCGGTGTGGTCGAAGTGGCGGGTCAGCAGTTGCCACACCTCGTCGTCGGTGAGCGTCGCGAAGTAGTCGCGCACGCCGTACATGTCGCCGACGTAGTCGCGCATGCCGGCGGAGGCGGACTCGGCGCTGTCGGCGCGCACGATCAGCGGGTCGTACAGGTCGACGACGCGTACCGGCAGCCCGGCCGCGGTGAACAGGCCGGTCAGCTCGGCGCGGCTGAAGTGCCGGTAGTCGTGGCCGCCGGCGGCGTGCGGGTGCACCACCTCGCCGAAGAACCCGGCCATCGGGCTGGACTCGTCGAAGTCGTGCAGCACGATCCGGCCGCCGGGGCGGACCACCCGGGCCGCCTCCGCGACCGCCTGCGGCCGCCGGGCCGCCGGGATGTGGTGCGTGCCGTACGCGAGCAGCACCGCGTCCACGCCGGAGTCGCGCAGGAACAGGAAGTGCGCGGCCTGGCGGACGGCGGGCAGGCCGTGCGCGAGCGCCTTGTCGACCATGTGGCCGGACAGGTCGCCGGTGATGAACGCCAGTTTGGACTCGAAGCAGGCGGACTGGCTGCTCGCGGCGCGGGCCACAGTGCCGTCGCCGCCGAGCACGTCGAGGATGAGCGTGACCGGGGCGGCGGCGTCCGGGGTGGCGAGGTCCAGCAGCCGCCGCATGCCGGTCCAGCGGACGAGCGTGTCCCGCTGGGCCCGGCGGTAGGAATCGCCCCGGCCGGTGGAGTCGGTGTCGAACTCGCTGACCGTGCCGGCCAGTTCCGCGAGTGCCGCGTCCGCGCCGGGACGGCCGAAGTCGAGCAGCTCGCGCAGTTGCGGATGGAGGGTCGCCACGGTGTGCAGGTAATCGCGCAGGACCAGGGACGGAAGGTACGGCCGGCTCATGGGCACCTCGGCGCACGCGACAGTATGCCGCCTCGTCAGCGACGTCCCTTCGGCGAACGGATGGCAGACTTTAACACCGCTTCTCGGCCGTTCACCAGGTCGAATACCGGACATTGTGGAAGGTCCGGTACGGGTACGAGTCCTTACCCGTTCTTTGTCGCCTATTCCGCCACAGGGGTGTGACTGGCGACGATGTGTCGTATTAGGTCGATGATTTCCGGCAGATGGTCGGTAAGGAAGAAATGCCCGCCGGGAAACACGTGCCACTGCGGCTCGGTGACGCATTCCCGCGACCACCCCGCGGCCCGGTCCGGGTCCACGTGCTCGTCCCGGTCGCCGAGCAGCACGTGCACCGGCACCTCCAGCGGCGGCCCCTGGCGGTAGGCGTACCGCTCGGACAGCGCGAAGTCGGCCCGTACCCCGGGCAGGATCAGCTCCATCAGGTCACGGTCGGCCAGCAGCGCGGCCGGCGTGGCGCCGAAGTCGCGCAGCGCGTCGATCAGACCGGCGTCGTCGAGGTCGTGGACACGCCGCCGTACCAGCCGGGTTCCCGGCGCCTCGGCGCCGCCGACCAGCAACGCCAGGGGCGAGGGCGCGCCCCGGCGGCGCAGCTCCCGGGTCACCTCGAACGCCACGAGCGCCCCCAGGCTGTGGCCGAACAGCAGGAACGGCCCGGACGCCCGCTCGGCGACGGCTGTGGCCAGCGCGTCCACCAGCTCCGCGAGGTCGTCCACCGGCGGCTCGTGCAGCCGGGCACCCCGGCCCGGCATCAGCGCGACCTGCACCGACAGTTCCGGCGCGGCCAGATCCCGCCACGGCGCGAAGGAGGCGGCGACGCCGCCGGCGTACGGGAAGACGAACACCTGGGCGTCGCCGGTCGAGGATCCGGCCGGTCCGAACCAGCGGCTCGCAGTCACCTGGGACATGGCCAGGAGCATAGGGCGCGCGGCGCGCCGGACCTCCGCGCGGACGCCGGTCCGGCACGCCCGCGCCGGGCACCGGCCGGTGCTACGGTGGACCGGGCGCGCCGGGCGAGGCCGTCCGAGCGCGAAGATCGCACAGGGAGAGCAGACATGGCGGGTGACGACGACATCTCCGGGTGAGACCGGACATGTGACCGACCGCAGGCGAACGCCGTGGTCGTGTCGTCGTATCCCCGAGACCGTGTCCCCGCCGGGCGGCTGAGGTCCGCCCGCCCTCATCGTCGAGGTCGTCTTCCTGATGTCCGATTCCTTCGTCGTCTGCTCGAACCTGACCTTCTCCTGGCCGGATGACACCCCGGTCTTCCAGAACCTGTCCTTCACCCTCGGCGGCGGCCGGACCGGTCTGGTCGCGCCGAACGGCGCCGGCAAGAGCACGCTGCTCAAGCTGATCGCCGGTGAGTACCGCCCGGCCGCCGGGTCGGTGACCGTCGACGGGGTGCTGGGCTACCTCCCGCAGAGCCTGCCGCTGGCCGCCGACGTCACCGTGGCCGAGGTCCTGGAGATCGCCCCGCTGATCGCGGCGCTGCACGCCATCGAGGCCGGCGACGCCGACGAGAGGCACTTCACCACGATCGGCGCCGACTGGGACATCGAGGAGCGCACCCGCGCGCAACTCGACCGGCTCGGCCTCGGCGACCTCGCCTTCGGCAGACGCCTGGGCACGCTCAGCGGCGGGCAGGTGGTCTCCCTCGGCCTGGCGGCGCAACTGCTCAAGCAGCCCGACGTGCTGCTGCTGGACGAACCCACGAACAACCTCGACCTGGGCGCCCGGCACCGGCTCTACGACGTGCTGGAACAGTGGCACGGCTGTCTTCTGCTGGTCAGTCACGACCGGGCGCTGCTGGACCGGATGGACCGCATCGCCGAACTCGATCGCGGTGAGATGCGCTTCCACGGCGGCGACTTCACCTCCTACGAGGCGGCTGTGCGGGCCGCGCAGGACGTGGCGGAGAAGAACGTCCGCAGCGCCGAACAGGATCTCAAGCGGGAGAAGCGGGAGTTGCAGGAGGCCCGCGAACGGGCGGCCCGGCGAGCCGGCAACGCCTCCCGCAACCTGAAGAACGCGGGTCTGGCGAGGATCGTCGCCGGCGGCTTGAAGCGGGACGCGCAGGTGGCGGCGGGCAAGGCGAACGAGATGCACTCCGGGCGGGTCGACGACGCCCGGGCGCGCCTCGACGAGGCCGAGCGGGCGCTGCGCAACGAGAAGACGATCACGGTGGAGCTGCCCGCCACCACCGTCCCGGCCGGACGTACGCTGCTGACCGCCGAACGGGTCCGGGTCCGGCACGGCGAGCGGTCGCTGTTCGCCGCCGACGGTGTCGACCTGACGATCCGTGGTCCGGAGCGGATCGCCCTGCTCGGCGACAACGGCGCGGGCAAGTCGACGCTGCTGCGGCTGATCGACGGCGACCTGGAGCCGGAGAGCGGCCGGATCACCCGCGCGGACGGCCGGATCGCGTACCTGTCGCAGCGGCTGGACCTGCTGGATCTGGACCGTACCGTGGCGGAGAACCTGGCCGCGTTCGCGCCGCAGGCCCCGGACGCGCAGCGGATGAACCTGCTCGCCCGCTTCCTGTTCCGCGGCCCGCGCGCGCATCTTCCGGTCGGGGTGCTCTCCGGCGGAGAGCGGCTGCGTGCCACGCTCGCGTGCGTGCTGGGCGCCGAACCGGCCCCGCATCTCCTGCTGCTCGACGAGCCGACGAACAACCTCGACCTGGTCAGCGTCGGCCAGTTGGAGAGCGCGCTGCACGCCTACCGGGGTGCGTTGCTGGTGGTCAGCCACGACGAGCGGTTCCTCGCCGCGATCGACGTGGGCCGCTGGCTGCGCCTGGCGGACGGACGCCTGGTGGAGACCGGTCCCCCGGGCGCCGCCTGACCGGCCCGGTCAGACCGCCGGCAGGCGGACCACGAACCGGCACCCGCCGGTCACGTTGTGCGCGTGCACCCGCCCGCCGTGCGCCTCGACCAGTCCGCGCACGATCGCCAGGCCCAGCCCGCCGCCGGCCGGCGCCGCCTCGTCGGCGCCGGCCGGTGCGGGGGTACGGGCCCGGGTGCCCCGGAACGCCACGTCGAACACCCGGGGCAGGTCCGCCTCGGGGATGCCGCCGCAGGTGTCGGAGACGGCGAGCCACGCGTCGGCGTCGTCCCGCCCGGCGTCGATGCGGACCGTGCCGTCCGGTGGCGTGTACCGCACCGAGTTGACAAGCAGGTTCGTCACGACGCGGGCGAGTTCGGCCTCGGCGGCCCGGACGGTCGGCCAGCCGGTCTCCGGGGCGAGCACCCGGACCCGCCGGTCGGCGGCCAGCGGCGCGGTGGCGGCGATCGCGTCGGAGACCACGTCGCCGAGCGGCACCGGGGACAGCGCGGGCCGCAGCGCTCCGGCGGTGATCCGGGACAGCTCGAACAGGTCGTCGACCAGGCGCGTCATCCGGTCCGTCTCGACCCGGATCCGGCGGTGGTACTCGGCCACCGCCGCCGGCTCGTCGACCACCCGGTCCTCCAGCGCCTCCGCCATCGCCCGCAGCCCGGCCAGCGGCGTACGCAGATCGTGGGAGACCCATGCGACAAGCTCGCGGCGGCCGGCCTCCAGCTGCCGTTCCCGCTGCCGGGCCTGGTCGGCCCAGACCGCCGCCTGGGCGAGGCGGCGGGCGAACGCCACCCCGACGGCCAGGCTGAGCGCCGCGGACGCCGCGACCGTGACGAGGACCACCTGGAGGTCGTGCGCGGACAGGAACATGGCCTGGGCGACGGCGGTGACGCCGGCCGTCACCGAGGCGATGGTGACCGCGAGCAGCACCGCGATGTGCGCGAGGATCGACCGGTGGCGCACCAGCCGCAGCGCGCCGACGCCGAGCGCGCCGACGGCAGCGCCGGCGAGCAGGGCGTAGAGCCCGATGACCATCAGTTCCTTCACCGGGACGCCTCCGACGGTTCGTACCGGTAACCGACGCCCCACACGGTGACGATGCGGCGCGGCTGCGCCGGGTGGTCCTCGATCTTCTCCCGCAGCCGCCGGACGTGGACGGTGACAGTGGACTGGTCGCCGAACCGCCAGCCCCACACGCGGTCCAGCAGCTCGGCCCGCGACCAGGCGCGTCCCGGGTTCGCCAGCAGGAACGCGAGCAGGTCGAACTCCCGTACGGTCAGCGACAGCTGCTGCCCGCCGCGCTCGGCGACGCGCCGGCCGGTGTCCGCGGTGAGGTCGCCGTCGCGCAGCACCCCTGCCGGTCCCCGGTCCTGCGGGGCCGCGCGCCGGAGCACCGACCTGATGCGCAGCACCAGTTCGCGCGGCGAGAACGGCTTGGTCACGTAGTCGTCCGCGCCGACCTCCAGCCCGGCGACCCGGTCGGCCTCGTCCCCGAGCGCGGTGAGCATGACGACGGGCAGGCCGGGCAGCCGGCGCCGCAGCCGCCGGCACACCTCTATGCCGTCGAGGCCCGGCATCATCAGGTCGAGGACCACCAGGTCGGGCGGCTCCTCCTCGGCCGCGGCGAGCGCGGCCGGCCCGTCGAAGGACAGCCGGACCCGGCAGCCGTCCTGCTCCAGATAGCGCCGGACGACGTCGCTCACCGTCCGGTCGTCGTCGACGACGAGCACGTAGCGCCCCATGCGGCAGACGCTACCCATCGGCGTCCCGGCGCGGCGGCCCGCGGTCGAGCCGTAAGCGGACGGAAAGATCTTTCCGCCGGGTCCGCGCCTACCGTCGGGGCATGGGCAGAAGACGTGTGGTGTTGTCGGTGCTCGCCGTGGTGACCGTCACCGGTCTCGGGGTGAGCCTGTACCTGTTCCAGCCGTGGCGGCTGGTGACCGACCGCGAGGTACGCGAGACGCTGCCCACTGTGGCGGAGCCCTCACCGGCGCCGGCCGGCACGACCGGCTCGTCGCCGACCGGCGCGGCGCCCGCCGACGTGGTGCTCGCCGCCGGGGACTTCGTCACCCACGAGCACGACACGTCCGGCCGGGCGCAGCTCGTCCGCCTCGCCGACGGCCGCCGTCAGCTGCTCCTGCGCGGACTGGACACCTCCGACGGGCCCGATCTGCGGGTGTGGCTCACCGACCGGAAGGTGCTGACCGGCCGGGCCGGCTGGCAGGTGTTCGACGACGGACGCTGGGTCGAGCTGGGCCGGCTCAAGGGCAACATCGGCGACCAGGCGTACGACATCCCGGCGTCGGTGGACCTGGACGGTCTGCGCAGCGTGTCGATCTGGTGCAAGCGGTTCGCGGTGTCGTTCGGCGCGGCGCCGCTGGCCGCTGTGACGGGATCGGCGCCGGCCTGACGCCTGTGCCGCCGCCCTCGGACGCTGGGCTACGCTGCGGGAAGCGCTGGTTCACCTGGTCGGCGACGGCCGGGTGTCGTAAGAGGGAACCCGGTGGGAATCCGGGACTGCCCCGCAGCGGTGAGTGGGAACGACAGCCGTCAACAGCACTGGGCCACGGCCTGGGAAGCGACGGCCGGTAGGCGACCTCGTGTCACGCCCGCGAGTCCGAAGACCTGCCCGCGTCGCGCGTACCACCGGTGCGCGCCGCCGTCGACCTCGCGGGTGGGTCGGGCGGGTGACACGTCGTACGCAGGCCGTCGGCGTGTCCTCGACGTGCACACCCCGGCCGGTCGGCGGTCCGCTTCTGCGAGGACGGAACCGCACAGTGCCCGACACCATCACGCTCACCGGCCGACCACCGTCGGCCTCGCACCTGACCCTGTCGCAGATCATGGACCAGCACCACACCAACCTGATGGGCACGGTCCACGGCGGACGCATCCTCAACCTGATCGACTCGGTCGCCGGTGTGGTCGCCGCCCGCCACTCCGACGGCCCGGCCGTCACCGCCGCCATCGACGAGACCGCGTTCCTGCGCGCGGTACGCGTCGGGGACGTGGTCCACGTGGACGCCCGGATCACCTGGGCCGGCCGCAGCTCGATGGAGGTGGCGGTGAAGGTCAGCGCGGACCGGTGGGACCGCGCCGTGCCGCCGGTGGACGTGGCGACCGCGCACCTGGTGATGGTGGCGGTCGACGACGACGGGCAGCCCCGGCCGGTGCCGCCGCTGCACGCCGAGACCGACGGCGACCGGCGGCGCTACCGGGAGGCGCAGATCCGGCGCGAGCACCGGCTGGCGCTGCGCCGGGCGCTGCTCGACGGCGCCGGGGAGGGCTGAGCGGTGCTCGGACTGTCGGCGGCCACGCTCGCGGGTTACCTGGCCGCGATCGTGGTGCTCATGCTCACCCCGGGGCCGGACATGATGTTCGTGCTCGCGAACGCCACCCGGTACGGCGCACGGGCGGGCGCGGTGGCCGCGCTCGGGGTCGCCGCCGGGGAGGCGGTGCACGTCGCCGCCGTGGTGGCCGGGCTCGCCACGCTGATCGCCGCGTCCCCGGTGCTGTTCACCGCGATCCGGTGGGCCGGTGCGGCGTACCTCATCGTGCTGGGCCTGCGGGCGCTGCGCGGCACCGGCCGGCCCGGCGCACCGGCGGACCGGCCGGACGGCGGCGCCGGGCGGGCCTTCCGGCGCGGCCTGCTGACGAACCTGCTCAACCCGAAGATGATCCTGTTCAGCGTGGCGTTCCTGCCGCAGTTCGTCCGGCCCGAGGCGGGCCCGGTGGCGGCGCAGCTGGTGCTGCTCGGGGTGCTGTTCGTCGCGGTGCAGCTCGCCGTGGACCTGGCGCTCGGCGTGGGCGCCGGGCGGTTCGCCAGGCGGTGGGGCGACAGCCGCTGGTCGCGGCGCGTCGACCGGCTCTGCGCTGTCGCCTTCGTCGCGCTCGGCGTCCGGCTGGCCGCCGGCTGAGACGCACCGGACGGCGCGGCGCCGGACGGCCGGCCGCCCGGCTCAGCCGGCGTGCGCTGCCGTCTCCCGGGATGCCGGCACCACCGGCGCCCCGGACGGGGCCGGCCGCTCGCGGTCCAGGTGCAGGCGCAACAGCACCCAGCCCAGCGACACGGCGCCGATGAACACGTACGCGGGCTGGGTGCCGAACGTGTCCCAGCAGGTGTGCAGCGTGACGGCGGCGGCGAAGGTGAGCAGGAACGCCGCCAGCTTCCGGCCACCGGGCGCGGCGGCGAACGCGAACAACGCGGCGGCGGTCAGCCCGGTCCAGGCCAGGTGCGCGGCGGGCGCGGTGAGACCGCGTACCAGCAGCGTCCGCTCGACCGCGCCGAGGTTGCCCTCCGACCCGACGAAGGCGGCGAACGCGTACCCCATGGTCTCCAGCGCGGCGAACCCGGCGCCGGAGGCCACGCCGATCACCAGGCCCTGCGCCGGGGAGGGGTGCCGCCGCCACAGCAGCAGGATGCCGGCCGGCACGATCAGCTTGGCGGTCTCCTCGGCCAGGCCGACGAGCGTCATCGGCAGGACGCCGAGGCGGTGCAGCGTGCCGTACTCCAGCCAGCCGGCGGCGACCACACCGACCACGCCGCCGAGGAGCGCGGCGACGCCGACGACGGAGCCGGGGACCGGGCGGCGGGCCGGCCGTCCCTGGGCGAAGGCCAGGAACGTGGCGGGCGCGACGCACGCGCCGAGCACGATCAGCGCCGGGACGAACGTGACGGTCCCGGTGCCGGCGAGTGTCTCCAGCACCAGCAGGTGAAGCCCGACGCCGACGAGCAGGACCGCCACCCACGCCCAGCGGCGTCCGGTATTCCCCATACCGCCGAGTATCGCGTCCGCCGGGTCGCGCCGGAATCGGGGGTAGGCACTGTGGACGGTGAGATCATTCCAACACGCCGACACGACATCTGGTGTTGCGTGGAAGCCCTCACCGCCATATATGGTGGTGCCGCAGCTGGTTCGGCCGAGCCCTCCGGGGCGGGGCCGAGGCAAGAGGGAACCCGGTGGGAATCCGGGACTGCCCCGCAGCGGTGAGTGGGAACGACAGCCGTCAACAGCACTGGGCCACCGGCCTGGGAAGCGACGGCCGGTAGGCGACCGGCGACCCCGGTCGGGCCCGCGAGTCCGAAGACCTGCCAGCGCGCCGTACGCCTCCGCGTACGGCGGCCGGAGGTCGCGCGGGACGACCGACGCCAGCAGCCGGGCCGGCCGCGCCGTGCCCGTTGGCGTCTCCCGCCGTCTCCAGACGGTGACAGCGAGGAGAGGTCATGACTGTCGTGCAGGAGAGTCCCCCGTCCACCGGCGGGGGGTCCGAACCCCGCCGGCTCGCGATGCGGGTACGCAAGCGGGACGGCGACACCGAGCCGGTGGACGTCGGCAAGATCGTCCGGGCGGTCGAGCGCTGGGTCGCCGACCTGGACGAGGTGGACCCGCTGCGGGTGGCCACGAAGACGATCAGCGGGCTCTACGACGGGGCGACCACCGCCGAGCTGGACCGGTTGTCGATCCAGACCGCGGCGGAGCTGATCGGCGAGGAGCCGCAGTACTCGAAGCTCGCGGCGCGGCTGCTGGCCGCGTACGTGGACAAGGAGGTCCGCGGTCAGGGCGTGGCGAGCTTCAGCCAGTCGATCGCGTACGCGCACGGGCTGGGACTGATCGGCGACGAGACGGCCGCGTTCGTGGCCCGGCACGCCCGCAAGCTCGACGACGCCGTGGACCCGGACGGCGACCGGCGGTTCGAGTACTTCGGACTGCGTACGGTCGCCGACCGCTACCTGCTGCGGCACCCGCAGTCGCGGCTGGTGGTGGAGACGCCGCAGTACTGGCTGCTGCGGGTGGCCTGCGGGCTGTCCCGCACCCCCGGCGAGGCGGTCGGCTTCTACCGGCTGATGTCCAGCCTGGCGTACCTGCCCAGCTCCCCCACGCTGTTCAACTCCGGCACCCGGCACACCCAGATGTCGTCGTGCTTCCTGGTCGACTCGCCGCGCGACGAGCTGGACTCGATCTACGAGCGGTACCACCAGGTGGCGAAGCTGTCGAAGTTCTCCGGCGGCATCGGCATCTCCTGGTCGCGGGTGCGCGGCCGGGGCGCGCTGATCCGGGGCACGAACGGCCGCTCCAACGGCATCGTGCCGTTCCTCAAGACGCTCGACGCCGGGGTGGCCGCGGTCAACCAGGGCGGCCGGCGCAAGGGCGCGGCCTGCGTCTACCTGGAGCCGTGGCACCCGGACGTGGAGGAGTTCCTGGAGCTGCGGGACAACACCGGCGAGGAGTCCCGGCGTACGCACAACCTCAACCTGGCCAACTGGATCCCGGACGAGTTCATGCGCCGGGTCGAGGCCGACGGCGAGTGGTCGCTCGTCGACCCGTCGGACGCCCCGGAGCTGCCCGACCTGTACGGCGAGGCGTTCGACGCCGCGTACCGGGCGGCGGAGAAGAACGCGATCCGCACGGTCCGGGCCCGGGATCTGTACGGGCGGATGATGCGCACGCTCGCGCAGACCGGCAACGGCTGGATGACGTTCAAGGACGCCGCGAACCGCCTGTCCAACCAGACCGGCGAGCCGGGCAACGTGATCCACCTGTCCAACCTGTGCACCGAGATCCTGGAGGTCAACGACGACACCGAGACGGCGGTGTGCAACCTCGGCTCGGTGAACCTCGGCGCCCACGTCACCGCCGACGGCGTGGACTGGGAGCGGCTGCGCGCCACGGTACGCACGGCCGTGGTGTTCCTCGACCGGGTGATCGACATCAACTACTACCCGGCCGCGCAGGCGGCGGCGTCGAACCCGCGCTGGCGGCCGGTCGGGCTGGGGCTGATGGGGTTGCAGGACGCGTTCTTCACGCTGCGCCTGCCGTTCGACTCGGCGCAGGCCAAGGAGTTGTCCACCCGCGTGCAGGAGGAGATCCTGCTGACCGCGCTGGAGACGTCCGCCGGGCTGGCCGAGCGGTTCGGGCCGCATCCGGCGTACCCGCAGACCCGGGCCGCGAAGGGTGACCTGCACCCGGACCTGTGGGGCGCGGAGCCGGCGCAGGCCGGACGGTGGGCGGCGCTGCGCGAGCGGATCGCCGCCCACGGGCTGCGCAACTCGCTGCTGGTGGCGATCGCGCCGACCGCCACCATCGCCTCCATCGCCGGTTGCTACGAGTGCGTCGAGCCGCAGGTGTCCAACCTGTTCAAGCGCGAGACCATGTCCGGGGAGTTCCTCCAGGTCAACACGTACCTGGTGCGGGAGCTGAAGGCGCGCGGGCTGTGGACGCCGCAGGTCCGCGACCGGATCAAGCGGGCCGAGGGCTCGGTGCAGGACATCGCCGAGCTGCCCGCGCCGGTGCGGGAGCTGTTCCGCACCGCCTGGGAGCTGCCGCAGCGGGCGCTGATCGACCTGGCCGCCGCGCGGGCGCCGTTCGTCGACCAGTCCCAGTCGCTGAACCTGTTCCTGAGCGCGCCGACCATCGGCAAGCTGTCCTCGATGTACCTGTACGCCTGGAAGGCCGGGCTGAAGACCACGTACTACCTGCGTTCCCGTCCCGCCACCCGCATCCAGCAGGCCACCGTCGCCCCGGTGCTCGCCCCGGTCTCCGGCGTGGTCTCCGCCGTGAGCGACGACGAGGCGCTGGCCTGTTCCCTGGAGAACCCCGAGAGCTGCGAGGCATGCCAGTGACCACCACCGCACCGACCCGGCACATGCTGCTCGACCCCGGCATGGACCTGACCCTGCGGCCGATGCGCTACCCGCGCTTCTTCGACCGGTTCAAGGACGCGATCAAGAACACCTGGACGGTCGAGGAGGTGGACCTGCACTCGGACCTCGCCGACCTGGCGACGCTGTCCCCGGCCGAACGGCACCTGGTGTCGCGGCTGGTGGCGTTCTTCGCGACCGGCGACACCATCGTCGCCAACAACCTGGTGCTCAACCTCTACCAGCACGTCAACTCGCCCGAGGGCCGGCTGTACCTGTCCCGGCAGTTGTTCGAGGAGGCGGTGCACGTCCAGTTCTACCTGAACCTGCTCGACACGTACGTGCCGGACGAGAAGGAGCGGTTCGCCGCGTTCGCCGCGGTGGAGAACATCCCGTCGATCGCCCGCAAGGCCGAGTTCTGCTTCCGGTGGATCGACTCGATCTTCGAGCTGCGCGAGCTGCGGACCCGCGCGGACCGCCGGGCGTTCCTGCTCAACCTGATCTGCTTCGCCGCGTGCATCGAGGGCCTGTTCTTCTACGGCGCGTTCGCCTACGTCTACTTCCTGCGGTCCCGGGGCCTGCTCAACGGGCTGGCCTCCGGCACCAACTGGGTGTTCCGAGACGAGTCGATGCACATGGCGTTCGCCTTCGACGTGGTGGAGACCGTCCGCGCCGAGGAGCCGGACCTGTTCGACGACGAGATGGAGAAGCAGGTGAAGGAGATGCTGGCCGAGGCGGTGGAGTGCGAGGTGAGCTTCGCCGCGGACCTGCTCGGGCAGGGCGTACCGGGGATGTCGCCGGCGGACATGCGCGAGTACCTCCAGCACGTGGCCGACCGGCGCCTCGCCGTGCTCGGCATCGCCCCGATGTACGGCAGCGGCAACCCGTTCGCGTTCATGGAGTTGCAGGACGTGCAGGAGCTGTCCAACTTCTTCGAACGCCGGGTGTCGGCGTACCAGGTCGGGGTGACCGGCAGCGTCACGTTCGACGACGACTTCTGATCCGCGCGGCACGACATGACGGAGCCGGCCGGCCGGGGATCGCCCCGGCCGGCCGGCTCCGTACGTGCGTGGCGTCCGTTACCGCAGGAAGCGGTCCAGCGCGGCCTCGATGGTGCCGCTGTCCGGGGACGCGTACGACTTCATCGTCACCTTGTTGTAGGAGATGAAGCTCGGGCACCGGGCGGCGGGCGCGGTCACCGTGCCGCCGTCACCGACCTTCTCGCCGGTCTTGGCGGCGTGGAAGGTCAGGGTGTACCGCGAGGAGATGTAGTCGACGGTGACGACCTTGTCCTCGCTGTTCTTGTACTGGCACTTCTTCGGCGTGCCCTCGCTGCCCTCGACCATCTTGAGGCAGCCGATGACCGACACCGTGGCGAAGTCCGCCGACTTCGCGTAGTACGGCTTGGCCGAGCTGATCGTCTTCTGCGACCAGAACGACGGCCGGTCCGGGGAGTTGGAGAAGACGTACGCCTTCGAGCCCGCCGGCGCGGTGTACGGCGCGGCGTTGAGGATCGCTCCGCCGTCGCAGACCGCCGACATCTCGCTGGCGTACCGCGCGGTGATCGAGTCGTTGTTGGTGGGCCCGTCCGGCCCGGTCGACTCCGGCCCGCCCGCACTGGGGGTCGCGGACGGGCTGTTGTCCGGCCCGGGGGTGGCGCTGCCCGACGCCACCGGCTTCGGGTCCTCCTCGTCGCCGTTGAAGGCGACGTAGGCGAGGCCGCCGCCGCAGCACAGCAGCGTCAGCGTGACCGCGCCGGCAGCGAGGCCGACGATGAGGCCCTTGCTCTTGCCGCCGCTCGGGGGCGGGGTGGGCGCGTACGGCGCCGGCCCGGGGTAGCCCGGCTGGCCGGGGAACGGCGCCGCGGGCTGCGCGCCGTACGGGGCACCCGACCCCGGCTGCGCGCCGTACGGGGCACCCGACCCCGGCTGGGCGCCGTAGGGGGCGCCCGACGCGGGCTGGGCACCGTAGGGCGCACCCGACGCCGGCTGCGAGCCGTAGGGCGCGCCGGAGGCCGGCTGCGCACCGTACGGGGCGTTCGGGTCGGGCTGGTTGCCCCACGCTCCGGCGTTCGGGTCCGGATAGCCTCCGTAGGGAGGGTGATTGTCACTCATCTGAGGTTCTTCCACCTGTCGTCCGTGGTTCCGGCGATCAACCACCCCGCAGCGTAATGACGCCTGCAAATTCACGATCGCCGACATTCGATACGTTCTTCACCAGCCGTGCCGAGGTCACTCCGGTGCGTGCGTGCCCGGATCCGGTATCCGGCCGCCTATCAGGCGGGACGGGCCGGGGACCGTTGTGACGCAACGAATCGACCGATCGGCGATCGACCTGTACCCGACATCCCCGACGCCGAAAAGTGTGACGTACGCGACACCTACCGACACTCGGCGGTGCGGCGGCGGACCACATCCTGGACCACCTTTTAATGAGGTTCGTCGATATTGACGCACGTCACAGGCGCGGACAGAATCCCAGCACCACCACCAGGACCCCTCCGGGAGGGCCCCATGATCCGTCCCCGCCTGCCGCTGATGCGGACCGCCACCAGACTTGCCGCGGTCGCCGCGGCCACCGCCGGCGTGCTGCTCGCGGTCACCGCACCCGCCGTCGCCGCCGCGCCCGCCGGCCGCTACGTCGCGCTCGGCGACTCCTACACCTCCGCCCCGCTCGTGCCCACCCAGATCGACCTGAACTGCCTGCGTTCCAACCGCAACTACCCGTCCCTGGTCGCCGCGTCCGCCGGCTCGTCGTCGTTCGCCGACGTGAGCTGCTCCGGGGCCACCACCGAGGACATCCTGTCCGGCGGCGACGGGGCGCTGGGCATCCCGCTGCCGCCGCAGGTCAGCGCCGTCACCTCGGCCACCGCGCTGGTGACCGTCCAGATCGGCGGCAACGACATCGGCTTCTCCGGCATCATCGGCGACTGCGCCGAGGCGAGCGTGAGCAGTCCCCTCGGCTCGCCCTGCAAGGACCGGTTCACCGCGGGCGGCACCGACCAGTTGCGGGCCCGGATCGCTGCCACCGCGCCCAAGGTGACAGCAGTGTTGCGGGCGGTCCGCCAGGCCGCGCCGAACGCGCGCGTGGTGGTGCTCGGCTACCCGGCGATCCTGCCCGACAGCGGGTACGGCTGCTGGCCGGTGGTGCCGATCGCCTACCAGGACGTGCCGTACCTGCGCGGTGTCCAGAAGGCGCTGAACACGATGCTGGCCGACACGGCGGCGGCGGGCGGGGCGAGCTACGCCGACGTCTACACGCCGTCGATCGGGCGGGACGCGTGCAAGAGCAGCGGCACCCGCTGGGTGGAGGGACTGGTGCCGCAGAACTCCGCCGCGCCGTTCCACCCGAACGCCCGGGGCGAGCAGGGCATGGCCACCGCCCTGCTGGCGCACCTGAGCTGACCGCACGCCGTGAGCCGGCCCTCGCCGAGGCGGAGCCGGCTCACGGTTCGCGGCCTCACACCCGGGTGATGCGGACCGCGTCGGCGACCACGTAGCCGGCGCCGGCGCTCCAGCGGCTCACCCCGACCTTGTCCCCGGTCCCGGCGGGGAGCGTGAACACGCCGAGCGAGACCCAGCGTCCGCCGCCGGTGCGCTGGTCGACCGCCACCGACCGATTGCCGGTCGTGGTGGCGACGAGGTACGGGGTGCGGTCGTTGTAGCCGGGGTCGGCCGGGTACCACACCGACACCTCGTAGGAGCCGGTCGCGGGCAGGCTCGCCCGGAACCAGGCCACGTCGCTGGACGCCACCGGGGTGGCGAAGCGGTAGTCGGCGCCGTGGCGCTGCCCGGAGTACGCGGAGGTGCCCCACGCCGCGCCCGCGCTGAACCCGCCCGACGTGGCGTTGTCGACGGTGACGCTCCACGTGGCGGGCGGGGCGCCGGCCCGTACGTCCAGGTAGTTGCGGTCGATCTTCATGGTCACGCCGCCCCACGTCTCGGTGACGTCCCCGGCGTACTGGTGCAGGCGCTGCTGGTCGGCGTAGCGGTCGTCGGCGCAGTACGTGCCCCCGTCGGTGTCCGCGACGCCGTTCCACCAGGCGATCCAGATCTGGTCCAGGCGCAGGTACCGGGTGTCGTCGTAGGCGGCGCAGACGTCGGTGATGCCGGACGATCCGCTGGAGTACATGCCGGCGAGGTAGCCGCGCGTGTGCAGCCGCTCGACCCAGCCGGAGAGGAAGGAGAGCACGGCGGCCCGGCAGCTCGCGTTCGACGGGTACTGCTCGATGTCGTTGTAGAGCGTGCTGCCCGTGCCGATGCCGAGCGCCGCCGCGGCGGCGGCCGCGCTGTCCGCCGCGGTCCTCCCCTGCCCGCGGGCGGTGGCCGGGTCGGCGGACATCTTCGGGGTACGGGTGCCGCACGGCGCCTGGTAGCCCAGTTCGATCGGGATGAGCCGCCAGCCCTTGCGGGTCTGGTCGGCGACCCAGGTCGCGGTCAGGTTCGGCTGTGCGCACGTGCGGCTGCCGCCGCTGATGTAGACGCCGACCGCGCGGTACGGCGACGCGGTCAGCCAGGCGTCCATCGCGGCCTGCGACGGCGCGGTGCACGTGTCGAAGCCCTTGCCGGTGAAGGTGCCCGGCTGCGGGCCGACCGCGGCGACGGCGGCAGGCGCCTCGGCCGCGGCAGGCGTCCCGGCCGCGGCGGCAGGCGCGGCCGGAGCCGTGGCCGCGAGCACGGCGAGAAGTGTCAGGGCCGTGGCGATCGCTCTCATCGGCGCCCCTCCCGTGAAGGATTCCTCGCTCGACGGCGAGACTTGGGCAGGATTTCTACCACGCATCGACGGATGACGACAGATGGCGGTGGCGAAAGTTTTCACGGCAGAAACGATCATTGAAGGGTATCGACAGAACGGCAGGTGCCGGTATAGCGTGCCCGCACTCACATCCGTCGATCGGTGAAGCGCCGTCACCCGAGGAGCGCCATGCCCACGTCACGATCCCCCCGTCTGCGACGCCGAGGTCTGCTCGGCGTACCCGCCCTGGTGGCCGCCGCCCTCGCAGTGGCCGTCCGTCCCGGTACGGCGCACGCCGCGCCGAAGGCCGAGTGCCTCGCCGACCTGCTCGGGGAGCAGTGATGGCCACCATTCCCTGGCTGGTGGACGTGCTGCGCGGCGCCGGCGTACAGGTCGTGGTAGAGGGCGACTGGCTCAACCGGATGCGCCCCGGCTCGTTCGACCCGATCGGCGTGCTCTGGCACCACACCGCCGCCACGTCCAGCGCCACCAACCCGCACCCGGCACTGAACATCTGCATCAACGGCCGGTCCGACCTGCCCGGCCCGCTCTGCCAGGCCCTCGTGGACTACCACGGCGTGTTCCACGTGATCTCCGCCGGCCGGTGCAACCACGCCGGCACCAGCGGCGGCAGCGGCCCGATCCCGGCCGGGGACGGCAACACCCTGATGATCGGGTGGGAGATCGACTACAACGGCGTCGACCAGCGGATGACCACCGCCCAGTACAACGCGAGCATCGCGGCCACCGCCGCCGTGCTCAAGCGGCTCGGCCGGGACTCCAGCTACGCCCGCGGCCACCGGGAGACCAGCACGACCGGCAAGATCGACCCGTCCTTCATCGACCTGAACACGATGCGCGCCGACGTGGCCGCCAAGATGGCCGGTGGTGGCACCGGCTGGACGTCGATCGTGGACAACGCCACCGCGGGCCGGTTCACCGCGAGCGCCAACTGGGGCACCTCGACGTACTCCGGGCAGCGCTACGGCGCCGACTACCGCTACGCGGACCCGGTCGCCGCGAGCGACGCGGCCTGGTACAGGTTCAACGTCCCCCGCACCGGCAACTACCGGGTCGAGGCGTGGTGGCCGGCGAACGCGGGCTACAACGCGGCCACGCCGTACATCGTCGCCACGACCACCGGCAACCGGACGGTGGTGGTCGACCAGCGGGCGACCGGCGGGCAGTGGCGCTCCCTCGGCACGTTCACGCTGCCGGCCGGGGACGCCAACCGCGTCGCGGTCAGCCGGTGGAGCTCCGCCGCCGGCCTGGTCATCGCCGACGCGGTCCGGCTGACCGAGGTCTGAGTTCGGGCGTACCGACGCGGCCGGGTGGGCGCCCACCCGGCCGCGTCCGCCGCCGGTCACCGCAGCGACCGGCGGCCCGGCCGTGCGGGCCCACGTCGGCGCCGCGCGTCACCGGCCGGTCTCCGGTCCACCAGCACCCGGACCGCTGCCGGGCGTTTGCCTCCGGCCCCGCCGGGTAGGACGCTGCGCCACCCGAGGGCGGGCCGTGCAGGCGGCGTGGGCGGCCGGGACGTCGCGGAGGGTCGATGACGGCTGGACCAGGGCGGGCACACGCCCCGCCGGGCGAGGTGGTGGAGCTGCGGGTGCACGGGGTCTCCGCGGGCGGGGCCGCCGAGGTGCTGGGCCGGCCGCTGGTCCGGCAGGTCGCGGGCGACCGCAGCGCGGGCTTCTACCGTCCTCGTCCGGACCTGGCCGACGGGCGCGGCGCGGGCGGGGTGACGCTGGAGGCGTACCAGTGGAACGACCTGCCGTCCGGCACCGCGCTGCGTACCCTGTCGCTGCTGTTCCTGATGCCCTTCATGCTGCTCAACGTGGCCGTGTGGATGCGGCCGGGGGACGCGGTCGGCGGCGCGGTGGTGCGGGCGCTGTGCCGGGTGCTGGGGTTGAGCCTGACCGCGCTGTACGTGCTCGCCGGGGCCGGGGTCGCACTGGATCTGGTGGCCTGGCAGTGCCTGTCCGTGCCGGCCTGCGTCGCCGACCGGGAGTGGCTGTCCTGGATGGGCGGGCGGCCGGTCGGGCTGCGGCTCGTGGTGCTGGCGCTCGTCCCGGCGGCCGCGGTGAGCCTGGTCTGGTGGGGCTCCCGGCGGCCGGGACGCTCGTTCACCGCGTTCCGGGCGCCGGAGCGGGCATCGGCCGGGCCCCCGCTGAGCACGATCGGCCAGTGGGACACCGAGCCGCTGATGGGCCGGTTGCGCTCGATCCACATCGCGGCGGCCTTCGCCACCCTCGACGGCTGTCTCCTCGCCGCCCGGGCCGCGCAGGGCGTCCCGCCCACGGTGGCGGTGCTGCTGGCGGTCACCGGCGCGGTGCTGCTCGCCTGCCTGGTCCTGGTCTGCGTGCCGCCGCTCGTCGACCGGGCGCCCACCGACCCGCGACGTGACCGGGTCGCCCGGGTGCTGCGCGGCACCGCGATCGGGCTCACCGTCGTGGTGGCCGGCTACCTGCTGCTCGCCCCGGCCCGCTGGCGTACCGGCGGCGGGCTGCCCGGCTACGGCTCGATCCTGACCTGGCTGCTGGTCACGCACGCGGTACTGCTCGGCGGCCTGGCCGCGGTGCTGATCTGGCACCGCCTGCGGGTCCGCGGCCACCAGCCGCCGAACGGGCTCGGGGCGCTCGTGGTCGCCGCGGCGGCGGGCGGGCTCGCGGTGGCCTACTCCGCCGAGCTGGTCCAGCGCACCGCCGACCTGCTGGACCGGGGCGTGTCCCCGGCGGACGACATACCGGGCCCGGCGCACGCGTACACCTGGGCGATCTACGGCTTCTTCCGGGCGCTGCTGGTCACCCTGGTGGTCGCGGCCGTGGTGGCGCTGGTGTCCCGGCGCGGCCGGACGCGGGCCGCCGAGGCGATCGTCGCGCGGGACTTCCCGTCGCCGCCGGCCGAGGCGGCGCCCCGGCTGCGGCAGGTCCGGACGATGATCGTCCGGGCCCGGTTCACCGACCTGCTGGTGCCGCTGGCGGTGCTGTTCGCCGTCATGGCCGGACTGGGCGCGGCGACCACCGCGATGGCGCTGGTCCGTTCCGATCCGGGCGACACGCTGGAGCACCGCACGCACGTGCCGGCGGAGCTGGTCATGTTCGGCATCGAGGTGGGCGGGGTGGCGATCTCGGCGGCGGTGCTGGCCCTCATCCTCGCCGGGATCTTCGCCTACCGCAGTCCCGGGTTCCGGCACCACGTCGGCGTGCTCTTCGACCTGGCCACGTTCTGGCCCCGGGCGGCGCACCCGTTCGCCCCGCCCTGCTACGCCGAGCGGGCCGTGCCGGAGCTGGCCCGGCGCATCACGTACCTGGTGCACAGCGGCAACGGGGTGCTGCTGTCCGGCTACAGCCACGGCTCGGTGCTCGTCGCCGCCACCGTCCTGCAACTACCGGCGGAGGTCAGCGCGCGGGTCGCCCTGCTCACCTACAGCTCGCCGCTGCGCCGGCTCTACGCCCGGCTGTTCCCCGCCTACGTCGGCGGCGAGATGCTGCGCGGGATCGGCGGCCGGGTCGGCTGGCGGTGGCGCAACCTGTGGCGCGACACCGACGCGCTGGGCGGATGGATCTTCTCTCCGCACCGCGCGGACGAGCCGGCCCGCGTCACCGGCCCGGAGGCGACTGTGGACCGTCGTCTCCGGGATCCGGATAGCCTGGTGGCGCCGCCCTGGGACAGCGTCCCGCCACCGATCAAGGGTCACCTCCCGTCGGAGGACGACCCGGCGTACGCCGAGACGGTGCGGAACCTGGCCGGGCGGCTGCGCGCCGCCGAGCCGTGACGCGGGCCGGGTGTCACGCCGCCGGGTGGTCCGCCTCGAACCGTTCCCGGGTGAGGAACGCCAGCCTCGCCCGCTTGTCCGGCATGTCGATCTCGTCGCCGAACGTGAAGCCCTCGATGCGCAGGCGGCGCAGCATGGCGTCGTTGCGCACGTCCGGCTCGACCACCACCCGGCGCGCGGCCGGGTCGCGCAGCAGGAACCGGATCAGGGCCGGGAAGACCGCGCCGGTCAGCGAACCCGGGTACGGCCGGGGCGCGTCGAGCAGCAGATGCGTCCCCACGTCGCCGGGCTGCACCGGGTAACGCTCGCCGACCGGGTCCGCCTCCGGCTGGTAGGTCTGGAACAGCCCGATCGGCTCGCCGTCGAGCCGGATCAGGTACGCGTGGTGGGTGTCCAGCCCGTCGACGAACGCGTAGATCTCACGTACCTCGTCGACGGTGTGCGAGCCCATGCCCCAGAACCGGTTGCGGGGCCGGATCACCCAGCCGTGCAGCAGGCCGGCGTCCCGGTCGGGGCGTACCGGCTCCAGCGCCAGCTCGCCGAGGCCGGGGAGGCCCTCCAGGTGGATCACGTCGTCTCGTCTCCCGTCAGGGGGCCGGCGGGCACCGGGATCAGCGTCCCGGCGGCCCAGTGGGTCAGTTGGTCGGCGAAGTGCGTGTCGCCGGGGCGCCCGGACGCGCCGAAGGGGACGACCCAGCGGCTGGCCGCCCGGTCGGTCAGGTCCCACACGTAGCGGGCCACCGGGCCGCGCCAGCAGGCGTCGGACACGCCCGGCACGCTGGAGGTGGCGAGCACGCAGTCGGTGTCACCGGCGAGTGCCACCCGCCGCCGCATCGCGGCGACCGCGTCGGTGACCGCGGGGGCGACGCCGAGGTGCACCGGGTGCAGCAGGTGCCGGCTGCCCCACTCACCGGGCGCGGGGCCGGCCGCCACCTCGGCCAGCGCCTCGGCCGCCGGCTCCGCGAGGTCGAACGCGGCGGCCAGGTGGTCCAGCGCCAGGCCGATCCGGGCGGCCGGGTCGGTCCAGGGGGCGAACAGCTCGTCGAACCCGCACGGCTGATCGAGGGCACGCAACCCCGGGTGTACGCGCAACCGCCGGGCCAGCGCCGCCCGCCAGGCCGCGTACGCGCCGGCCTCGGCCGAGCCGACCGCCATCGCCCGGTCCCATCCGCGCAGCCGCAGCAGCAGCGCGCGGGCGGGTTCGTCGAGCCGGCCCGGGTCGAGCCGGTCGAGCAGCCGGTACAGCGGTCCGGCCGGGAGCCGGTCGTCGGTGTGCACTGTGGACGGCTCGGTGCCGTCGGCGAGCAGCGCCCGGATCCGGCGGGCCCGGTGCGGCGGGGCGAAGTCGGCGCCGTGCGCGGCGACGTCGTCGCGCCGGTCGTTGGCGCACACCGCCACGCCGTCGACCCCCTCGTCGACCAGCGGCAGGTAGTCGCCCCGCCACCGGTAGGCCGTCTCCCAGGCCGGCACGGGTTCGCGGCGGCACCGTTCGTCGCGTACCGGGACCAGGCCCGCGACCAGGCGGCGGACGCCTCCCCCGGTGTCGGCGGCGAGCACGCTGTTGACCGGCTCGACCCAGTGGCGCAGCGCGTCGGCGACGTCGCCGGTACGCCGGGCGCGCAGCAGCGGCAGCAACGCCTCGAAGCCGAGCCGGGCCTCGACCCGGCTCGGGGAGCGCAGCGCGATCGCCTCGCCGGTGACCCGGTCGTGGTCGATCACCGGCCCGCGCGGCGTCTCGATCACCTCGACCGCCTCGGGGGCGCCGCCGCGCACCTCGATCTCCTCGACGTGGCACGCGGCGGGCGTCCAGCCGTCGGCGTCGCGGACCAGCACCCGGTCGCCGTCGCGGCGCAGCCGTTCGCGGTAGAGATCCTGGTAGTCGGCCATCGCGTTGGTGACGGCCCAGGCCACGTGGCCGGTGTGGCCGAAGTGCGGCACGCCGGGTACGCCGGGGAAGGCGAGACCGACCACGTCGAACTCCGGGCAGGCCAGGCGGACCTGCTGGTAGACGCCGGGGAGTTCGAGCAGCCGGTGCGGGTCACCGGCGATCAGCGGGCCGCGCCCGGTGGCCGGGTCGGCGGGCAGGGCCCAGGCGTTGCTGCCGGACGAGGCCGGTCCCTCGACCGCGAACAGCCCGGCCGCCTCGGGGCCGAGCGTGCGGGCCACGTGCGCGTGCCAGAGCTTGTTCGGGAACGTGGAGAACAGCACGTGCTGGACGAGGAAGACGCCGAGCGGCGACCAGGGGTGCCACGGTTCGGGCGCGGTGCCGGTGGCGGCGAACTCGGGCGCGGCGGCGGCGCCCTCGGCGAGTCCGGAGTTGACCCCGTCGACGTACGCCTCGACCCACCGCCGGGTATCAGGGTCCAGCCGTTCGTAGCAGCGCCGGGCGGTGTCGTCCAGCCGTACGCGGCGGGCGAACCGGTCCCACGCCAGCTCGGCCGGGCCGACGTGGGCGGCCAGGCGGCCCTCGGCGCGCCACCGCTCGACGCTGATCTGCCAGGCCCGGTCCAGCGCGGCGACACGCCCCTGCAGACGCGCCAGCGCGTCGACGTCGCCGGCCCACAGTTGGGGCACGCCCCACTGATCGCGATCGACGCGTGTCATCGTCTCGCGCCGCCTCGGCGCGCCGGGCGACGGTTCCGTTCGACAGTCAACTTAGGATAACCTCCCCTAACCGAGGGCGACCTTACCGCGACGGGGGCGGGGCGCCAACCGGCGGCACATCCGGGACAAAGCATCCCGAGTCGCGCTTGATAGTTAGGCGAGCCTAACCTAACCTGATCGCCGCGGCTCTGGCCGCGTCCTGTCCGTACGACCGCTGGGATGTCGCATGAGTTCGATCGGGAGCCCGACCGGCGCCGCACCCGCCGAGACCGGCCGCGCCGCCGCCACGGCACGCGACCACCTGTTCAACGCCGACTCGCTCGGGCGCTACCGGGACGTGCTGGCGCGCGGCGTGGACCGGGTGGCCCGCCGGGTGGCCGAGGCGGACCGCCCGTTCACCGGCGTCACGCCCGAGGAACTGGCCCCGCTCGTCGGCGCCATCGACCTGGACCGGCCGCTCGGCGACACCGACGCCGCCCTGGACGAGCTGCACGACGTGTGGCTGCGCGACGCCGTCTACTTCCACCACCCGCGCTACCTGGCCCACCTGAACTGCCCGGTGGTCATCCCGGCGCTGCTCGGCGAGGCGGTGCTCAGCGCGGTGAACTCCTCACTGGACACCTGGGACCAGAGCGCCGGCGCGACGCTGATGGAGCGCCGCCTGATCGAGTGGACGGCCGGGCGCATCGGGCTCGGCGCCGGCGCCGACGGGGTCTTCACCAGCGGCGGCACCCAGTCGAACCTCCAGGCGCTGCTGCTGGCGCGCGAGGAGGCGTACCGCACTGTGGTGGGCGGCGCCGACGGCCGGCCGGACCGGCCGCTGGTGCTGTCCCGGCTGCGGATCCTCACCTCCGCAGCCGGGCACTTCAGCGTGCAGAAGGCCGCCAAGCTGCTCGGCCTGGCCGCTGACGCGGTGCTCACCGTGCCCACCGACGCGGGTCGGCGGATGCGCACCGACGAGCTGGTCCGCGCGATCGACAACTGCCACCGCGACGGTCAGGTGGTGATGGCCGTCGTCGCCACCGCCGGCACCACCGACTTCGGCACCGTCGACCCGCTGCCGGAGATCGCCGACATCTGCGCCGCCGCGGGCGTCTGGCTGCACGTCGACGCCGCGTACGGCTGCGGGCTGCTGGTCTCCCCCACCCGCCGGCACCTGCTCGACGGTATCGAGCGCGCCGCCTCGGTGACTGTCGACTACCACAAGTCGTTCTTCCAGCCGGTCAGCTCCAGCGCGCTGCTGGTCCGCGACGGCCGGACGCTGCGCCACGCCACCTGGCACGCCGACTACCTCAACCCGGTCCGCGCGGTCGAGCAGGGCATCCCGAACCAGGTCGACAAGAGCATCCAGACGACCCGCCGGTTCGACGCGTGCAAGCTGTGGCTGACCCTGCGGATCATGGGGCCGGACGCGATCGGCGCACTGTTCGACCAGGTCGTCGACCTCGCGGCGCAGGCGTGGCGGCGGCTCGACGCCGACCCGCGCTTCGAGGTGGCCGCGCCGTCGCAGCTGAGCACAGTGGTCTTCCGGTACCGGCCCGCCGGCCTCGCCGCCGACCTGGTCGACGAGGCCAACCTGCACGCCCGCGAGGCGCTGGCCGCCTCCGGCGCCGCCCTCGTCGCCGGCACCAAGGTCGACGGCGCGCACCACCTGAAGCTCACATTGCTCAACCCCGAGACCACGCCGGACGACATCGCCCACGTGCTGGACCTCATCGCCGACCACGCCGCCTGGTACGCCCGAACCGCCACCGCCACCGAGCTGTCCTGCCCGGTCGGCTGACCCCCGCCGAGGAGAACGAGAACCCCATGTCGACCCACGACTTCATCGCCGTCGGGCTGGGCCCCTACAACCTCGGCCTGGCCTGCCTCACCGCCCCGATCGACGACCTCGACGGGCTGTTCCTGGAGGCCCGGGACAGCTTCGACTGGCATCCCGGCATGCTGCTCGAATCGACTCGGCTCCAGACGCCGTTCATCGCCGACCTGGTCACGCTCGCGGACCCGACCTCGCCGTACTCGTTCCTGAGCTACCTGAAGGAGACCGGCCGGCTCTACCCGTTCTACATCCGGGAGAGCTTCTTCCCGCTGCGCGCCGAGTACAACGACTACTGCCGCTGGGCCGCCGCCAAGCTGCCGAACCTGCGCTTCCGGCACGCCGTCACCGCCGTCGAGTACGACGAGACCGACGACAGGTACGTGGTGCACGCGGACACGCCGGACGGGCCGGTCACGCACCGGGCCCGGCATCTCGTGCTCGGCACCGGCACCCCGCCGAACCTGCCGCCGGCCTGCGCCGGGCTCGGCGGTGACATGATCCACAACTCGCGCTACCTGGAACACCGGGAGGCGCTGCGGGCCAAGGACAGCATCACCATCGTCGGCAGCGGCCAGAGCGCCGCCGAGATCTACCACGACCTGCTCGGCGACATCGACACGTACGGCTACCAGCTCACCTGGGTGACCCGCTCGCCCCGGTTCTTCCCGCTGGAGTACACCAAGCTCACGCTGGAGATGACCTCGCCGGACTACGTGGACTACTTCCACGCGCTGCCCGAGCCGACCCGCTACGCGCTGGAGGCCGCGCAGAAGCCGCTGTTCAAGGGCATCAACGCCGACCTGATCAACGACATCTACGACCTGTTGTACGCCAAGAGCCTGCCCGGGCCGGTGCCCACCCGCCTGCTCACCAACACCGAGCTGATCGAGGCGGCGTACGCCGACGGCCGCTACCGGCTTGGGCTGCGCCACATCGAGCAGGACCGCGCGTTCACGCTGGACACCGAAGGGCTGGTGCTGGCCACCGGCTACCACTACCGGGTGCCGGAGTTCCTCGCGCCGGTACGCGACCGGCTGCGCTTCGACGCGCACGGCCGCTTCGACGTGGCCCGCAACTACAGCGTCGACCACACCGGCCGGGGCGTGTTCCTGCAGAACGGCGGCACCCACACGCACAGCATCACCTCACCCGACCTGGGCATGGGCCCGTACCGCAACTCGTGGCTGATCCGGGAGATGACCGGCCGGGAGCACTACCCGATCGAGAAGGCGATCGCGTTCCAGGAGTTCGGCGCGCCCGCCGGGGCGCCGGCATGAGCGAGCGCACCGAGCGAAGCGAGGGCCGCGAGCGCATGCCCAACCGGCCCGGCATGAGCGCCCGCATGACCACCTTCATCCGCGTCGACGACGCGCTGGGCGAGTTCACGCTGCGCCCGCTGGACCCGGACGCCGACGCCGCCCTGCTGCACCGCTGGGTCACCCATCCCAAGTCGGCGTTCTGGCTGATGCAGGACGCCGACGTGGCGGCGGTCGCCGCCGAGTACCGTCGCATCGCCGGCCACCCGCACCACGACGCGTACCTGGGGTCGTGGCGCGGCGCCCCGGCGTTCCTGGCCGAGCGGTACGACCCGGCGCACGTCGAGCTGGCCGGCCTGTACGACCCGGAGCCCGGCGACGTCGGCATGCACTTCCTCTGCGCCCCCGCCGACACGCCGGTGCACGGCTTCACCCGTGCCGTCATCACCACGGTGATGGCCTGGCTGTTCGCCGACCCGGCGACCCGCCGGGTGGTGGTCGAGCCGGACGTGCGCAACACGGCGGTGCACGCACTCAACGCGGCAGTCGGCTTCACCGTCGTCGGCCCGATCCGCAAGCCCGAGAAGGAGGCGCTGCTCAGCGTCTGCACGCGGGACCAGTTCCGGGCCGCCACCGGCGCGCCCACAGGCGAGGAAGGGGCACCGGCGTGAACGCCAGCGCATCCGTGGACCACCTGACCCCCGAGGCGTGGGCGACGGCCAACCGGCTGCTGGTGCGGAAGGCGCTCGCCGAGTTCGCCCACGAGCGCCTGATCACCCCCGAGCCCATCGCCCCCGGGCAGTGGCTCGTGCGCAGCGACGACGGCGCCGTGGAGTACCGGTTCGCCGCGCGGCGGCTGGCGCTGGACCACTGGGAGGTCGACGCGGACAGCATCGTGCGCCGCCGCGACGGTGCTGACCTGCCGCCCGACGCCGTGGACCTCTGCGTGGAGCTGCGCGGCGCGCTCGGCCTCACCGACGCGATCCTGCCGGTCTACCTGGAGGAGATCACCTCCACGCTCGCCGGGACCGCGTACAAGCTGGCCAAGCCCGCGGTGAGTGCCGCCGAGCTGGCCGTCGCCGGGTTCCAGGCGATCGAGACCGGCATGACCGAGGGACACCCCTGCTTCGTGGCGAACAACGGCCGCATCGGCTTCGGCGTGCACGAGTACCACGCGTACGCCCCGGAGGCCGCCACGCCGGTACGGCTGATCTGGCTCGCCGCGCACCGCGACCACACCACGTTCACCTGCGCCGACGACCTGGACTACGACACGCTGGTCCGGGCCGAGCTGGGCGAGCAGACGCGGGCCGGGTTCACCGCCACGCTCACCGGGCTGGGCCTCGACCCGGCCGACTACCTGTTCGTCCCGGTGCACCCGTGGCAGTGGTGGAACAAGCTCGCCGTAACGTTCGCCGGTGAGGTGGCCGCGCGCCGGCTGGTCTGCCTCGGCGAGGGGCCGGACGAGTACCTCGCGCAGCAGTCCATCCGGACCTTCTTCAACGTCAGCGACCCGGCGAAGCACTACGTGAAGACCGCGCTGTCGGTGCTGAACATGGGCTTCATGCGCGGGCTGTCCGCCGCGTACATGGAGGCGACGCCGGCCATCAACGACTGGCTGGCCGGGCTGATCGAGGGCGACCCGGTGCTCAAGCGCACCGGCCTGTCGATCATCCGGGAGCGGGCCGCGATCGGTTACCGGCACCGGCAGTACGAGGCGGCCACCGACAGGTACTCCCCGTACCGGAAGATGCTGGCGGCGCTGTGGCGGGAGAGCCCGGTCCCCGGGCTGGAACCCGGGCGGCGGCCGGCCACCATGGCCTCGCTGCTGCACCTGGACCGCGACGGGCGGTCGCTGGCCGCGGCGCTGATCGACGAGTCGGGTCTGGCGCCGGCCGACTGGCTGCGCCGCTACCTGGACGCCTACCTGGTGCCGCTGCTGCACAGCCTGTACGCCTACGACCTGGCGTTCATGCCGCACGGCGAGAACGTCATCCTGGTGCTGCACGGCGGCGCCGTCGAGCGGGTCGTCTTCAAGGACATCGCCGAGGAGATCGTGGTGATGGACCCGGACGCGGACCTGCCGGAGCGGGTACGGCGGATCCGGGCCGCCGTACCAGAGGACGAGAAGATCCTGTCCATCTTCACCGACGTCTTCGACTGCTTCCTGCGGCACCTGAGCGCCGCCCTGCACACCCGGGGCGTGCTCGACCAGGACGAGTTCTGGCGCACCGTCGCCGAGTGCGCCGCCGACTACGCCGCGACGGTGCCGCACCTGGCCGACCGGATGCGCCGGCACGACCTGTTCGCGCCGGAGTTCACCCTGTCCTGCCTCAACCGGCTCCAGCTGCGCAACAACCAGCAGATGGTGGACCTGTCCGACCCGTCGGCCGCGTTGCAGTTCGCCGGCACGCTGGTCAACCCGCTCGCCCCGTACGCGCCGCGCCGATGACGAAGCGGGCCGGCGCGCCATGCGCCGGCCCGCTTCACAGTCGATCAGTTCTCCGCGCGACCGGCCCGCCAGTAACCCATGAACGCCACCGCGCGCCGGTCCATGCCCCGCTCGGTGACCAGGTGTCGGCGCAGGCCGCGGATCACCGCCGCCTCCCCGGCCAGCCAGGCGTAGAGCGCCGCCCCGTCGGGCCGCTCCGGCACCTCCCAGAGGATGTCCCGGTCCACGTCCACCTCGGCCAGCGGCGCGGCGGCCACCGCGACGGGTACCGGCACCAGCCGGCCGGCCAGGCTCGTCACGGCCGGGGTGAGCCGGCTGCCGTGCGGGGCGCCGTCGCGGGGCAGCCAGGTCACGGTGACGCCGGCCGGGGCCCGGCAGGGCAGCTCGTCGCCGGTCTCCGGCACCTCCACGAGCGCGTGCCCGCGCGCCTCGGCGGGCAGCCGCTCCAGGATCGCGCAGATCGCCGGCGCGGCGGTCTCGTCGCCTGCGAGCAGCAGCGTCGCGCCGGCCGGCGGCTGGAACTCGACCCCGCCGTGCGGGCCGTCCCAGCCGGCGTCCGGGCCGACGACGGCGATCCGGTCGCCGAGACGCGCCCGCCGCGCCCACCGGGTGGCCGGGCCACCGTCGCCGTGCAGCGCCATGTCCACGTCCACCTCGTACGCCTCCGGCCGGACGGCCCGGACGGTGTAGGTGCGGATCGGGCTGCGCAGCGCTTCCGGCAGCTCACGCCACCGCGGGAACCAGTCCGGCCCGTCGGGCAGCTCCCCCGGCGCGCCGTCGACCGGCGGCAGGGCCAGCTTGATCCGCTGGTCGTACCCGTTGTCTGCGAACCGGTCCAGGTCCGGGCCGGTCAGCGTCACCCGCAGGAAGGACGGGCCGAGCCGGCGTAGCGCGCGAACCTCGACGGTGAAGACTCGCCAGGGCGCGACGGCCAGGGTGCTGGTCATGCGTCATTCCTCTCACGGCCGGTGGGGGGTGCGTCGGTGAACGGGTCAACGGGCGGCTGCCGCGGCGCGGGAACGCCACAGCAGCCAGACGAAGTACGGGGTGCCGATCATGGCGGTGACCAGACCGGCGGGGACCTGGGCGGGGGCGATGACGCTGCGGCCGAGCGTGTCGGCGAGGCTGACCAGGGTGGCGCCGAGCAGCACCGCGACCGGCAGGACGCGGGTGTGCCGCCCACCGACGAGCGCCCGGGCCGCGTGCGGCGCGACCAGGCCGACGAAGCCGATCACGCCGACCGCCGACACGGCGGTGGCGGTGAGCAGCGCCGCCAGGCCGAGCGCGACCAGCCGGGCGCGTTCCAGCCGGACGCCGAGCACCCGGGGCGTGTCGTCGTCGAGCGCGAGCAGGTCCAGCTCGCGGCGCACGGCGGCGACCACCGGCAGCGCGATCAGCAGCGCGATCGCCACCGGCAGCACCTGCGGCGCGGTACGTCCGTAGGTGGAGCCGGACAGCCAGGTCAGCGCCTTGCCGGTGTTCCACGGGTCGGACGACACCACGATGAACGTGATGATCGCCGTACCGCCCTGCCAGACCGCGAACCCGATCAGCACCAGCCGGTCGGAGTTCAGTCCCCCCCGCCGGGCCAGGCCGTAGACCAGCGCGAACGCGACGACCGCGCCGAGACCGGCGGCGCCGGACAGGGCGAGCACGCCGGCCATCGGCGCGAACGTCAGCAGCGACACCGCGCCGATGCCGGCGCCGCCGGTGATGCCGAGGATGCCCGGTTCGGCGAGCGGGTTGCGGCACACCGCCTGCACCGTGGTGCCGGCCAGGGCCAGCGCGGCGCCGGCCAGCAGCGCCGCGGTGACGCGCGGCCACCGGGCGTCCAGCACGAAGGTGTACGCCGGTCCGGTGCGGCCCTGCACCCAGTTGACGATGTCGCCGAGCAGCACCCAGGTGTCGCCGGCGAGCATGCCGAGCACCAGCGCGGCGGTGACGACCACCGTGCAGACCGCGACGACGGTGGCGACGAATCCGCGGGAGCGGACGGCGGCGTGGCCGCCCGGCGCCTGCCGGGTCGGTCCGGCGTCGCGGTGGCGGCGGGCCAGCCAGACCAGCAGCACCGCGCCGAAGAGCGTGGTCACCACGCCGGTCGGCACGTCGACTCCGGCCTGCCCGCCGAGCACGGCACGCAGCAGCACGTCGGAGCCGAGCACGATGACCACGCCGACGATGCCGGACAGCGGCATCAGGATGCGGTGCCGGTGCACCTCGGGCACCCACCGGCCGAGCAGGCGGACGATCACCGGCGCGCCGAGGCCGACGAAGCCGATCGGACCGGCCAGGGTGACCGCCGCGGCGGAGAGCAGCACGGCGAGCAGCACGACCGTCAGCCGGGTACGGCGCACGTTGAGCCCGAGCACGGTGGCGGTGTCGTCGCCGAGGGCGAGCAGGTCCAGCCGGTGCCCGAGGGCCACGAGCACCAGCGCGGCGACCCCGATCACGGGGGCGAGCTGGGTGAACGCGACCAGGTCGCCCTGCACGAGCGAACCGTTGCCCCAGGCGAACAGGCCGATGGTGGCCTGCTCGAACAGCAGCATGAGCAGCATGGTCAGCGAGGCCAGCGCCATCGCGGTGGCCGAGCCGGCGAGGATGAGCCGGGTGGTGGCGGCCTGGCCGCCGGCCGAGAGCAGCATGACCAGGGAGGCGGCGGCGAGTCCGCCGCAGAACGCCAGCCCGCCCGCGGGCAGCGCGGGCAGCGCGATCCCGAACGCGGCGGTGGAGACGATCGCCAGGTGCGCGCCCGCGTTGACGGCGAGCGTGTCCGGCGAGGCGAGCGGGTTGCGGGTGGTCGACTGCAACGCCGCGCCGGCGAAGCCGAGCGCGACGCCGACGGCCAGGCCGGTGAGCAGCCGGGGCAGGCGGGAGGCGACGAGCACCCGGGCGGTCTCGTCGTCGCCGCCGGTGAGCAGCCGCAGCAGGTCCAGCGCCCCCACCGAGGAGGTGCCCTGGGTGAGGTGCACCGCGGTGATCGCGACGAGCAGCGCGGCGGCGAGGGCGAACGCGCCGGCTACCCGGCTGCGCCGGGCGGGCGGCGGCCCGACCGGGGCCGGCCGGGTGGCCGGCCCCGGCGGGGCGGGGGCGGTCATCGCGCTCAAGCCGTGTAGACCTTGACCAGCTCGTCGATGTACTGCTTGGCGGACAGCGTGCCGCCGAAGGTCCAGATGCCGTTGGGCATCTTGTGCAGCTTGTTCTGCTGGACGAACGGCAGGGAACGCCAGATCGCGTTGCCGGCGAGGCCGTCGGCGAACACGTCGGTGCCGTCCGAGGCGTTGTAGAAGAAGTGCACGTCCTGGCCCTTGAGGACGGTCATGCCCTCGACGTCGGTCTGGCCCAGGCCCCACATCTCGTCGGTCTTGCCGGTCCAGGCGTTCTTGAGGCCGAGCTGGATGCCGAGCTGGGAGACGAGCGCGCCCTGGCCGAACATCCGGATCGAGACGGTGCTGCCTTCCTTCCAGCCGTCGGCGATGGCGAACTGCTTGCCGGCCGCGCCGGCGTCGGCGATCTTCTTCTTGCCCTCGGCGATGGCGGCGTCGAAGTCGGCGAGCAGCTTGTCCGCCTGCGCGGTGCGGCCGGTCGCGGTGGCGATCATCTTCAGGTCCGTACGCATCCGGCCGATGTTGTCGGAGGCGTCGCTGCCCTTGGTGACCAGCACCGGGACGTACTTCTCCAGCTGGGTGACGACGGCGGAGCCGCGCTCGGCCTCCATCACCACGAGGTCCGGCTGGAGGGCGACGATGGAGTCGACGCTCGGCTCACCCCGGGTGCCGACGTCCTTGACGCTCGCGTCGAGCGGGGCGGCGGTCACCCAGGTGGCGTACCCCTTGGGGTCGGCCACGCCGACCGGCATCACGCCGAGGCCGACGAGCATCTCCACCTCGCCCCACTCCAGGCCGACGACCTTGGTGGCGGGGCTCTTCAGCGTGATGGTCTTGCCCCGGCTGTCGGTGACGGTGACCGGGCCGGTGGACGCGGCGTCGGAGGGGGACGGTGCGGCGGCGGGCTCCTCGGTGGTGCCGCAGCCGGCGATCAGCAGCGCGCTCGCCGCGGCGGCGACGAGCAGGGTCATTCGGGTACGCAGCATCGGGTTTCTCTTCTGTGTGCAGGAGTCGGTCAGGCGGAGACGCGGGTCGTGTGCCGGCCGACGGGACGTGTGGAGAGCAGGTTGGTGACCGGGTCGACGCTCACCTCGACGCGGATGCCGTACGCCTCGGTGAGCGCCGCCTCGGTGAACACCTCGTGCGGGGTGCCGGTACCGCGTACCCGGCCTTCGTGCAGGAGCACGACCTGGTCGGCGACGGCGGCCGCCTGGTTGAGGTCGTGCAGCACCACACCGACGGCGACGCCGGCGGTGTCGGCGAGGTCGCGCATCAGGTCGAGGATCTCCACCTGGTAGCGCAGGTCCAGGAACGTGGTCGGCTCGTCCAGCAGCAGGATCGCGGTGTCCTGGGCCAGGCAGGTGGCCAGCCAGACCCGTTGCAGCTCGCCGCCGGAGAGTTCGTCGACGGGCCGTCCGGCCATGCCGTCGACGCCTGTCACCCGCATGGCGCGGTCGATCGCGGCCGGTCCGTCGAGGTCGTTCGCGCGCCACCGCTGCCGGTACGGGTGCCGGCCGTACCCGACCACGTCCCGTACCGTCACCCCGCTGGGGGTGGGCCGGCTCTGCGCGAGCAGCGTGACCCGGCGGGCGAAGTCCCGGGCGGACAGCGTCCGGGCCGGTGTGCCGTCGGCGAGCACGATCTCGCCGTGCTCCAGCGGGTGCAGGCGGGCCAGTCCGCGCAGCAGCGTCGACTTGCCGCTGCCGTTGGGGCCGACCAGCGCCGTCACCGCCGCGGGCCGCAGCGTGATGGCGGCGTCGTGCACCACCGTCGTGCCGTGGTAGCCCAGCCGCAGCTCACTGCCGCGCAGGCCGTCGGCCCGCATCGTTCCGCTCGTCACGCAGGTTAGGCTAACCTAAGACTCGATCATCCTGTCAAGCCGGTCCTTCGGTCCGATCTCCCTCCCCCATCCCACCCCTGCCCCGGTCGATCATGAGGTTGACGGCGTCGCCGATCTCCGATCCGGCCGCCAACCTCATGATCAACCGCGTGGGGTGGCGGGGGTCAGAGCGAGACCTGGCGGCCGCCTAGGGTCACCGTCAGGCGACCGTCGCCGGCAAAGGACCAGGCCAGGGCGCCGGAGTACGTGGCGCAGCGGGAGCCGTTGCTGCCGGACCAGAACTGGTTCGAGCCGTCCACGTTGCCGACCGTCTTGTCGTTGGAGCCACTGCCGGCGAAGCGGCAGGACGTGTTGTTCCGGAACACCGAGGTGCCGGCGTCGAACGAGAAGTTGCGTTCCGTGTTGTCGATGCTCAGGTTGTTCGAGATCGTCATCGTGCCCGGGTTCCGGTTGTACGTGAACCCGTGCTTGCCGTTGCGGTACGCGATGGTGCGCCGGACGGTGTGGTTGACGGCGATGTCCTCGCCGCCGAGCTTGAAGCCGTTGCGGTCGCCGTTGCCGTTCTGCGTGCCGTTGCTCAGCGTGCCGTTGCTGTACGCGAGCGAGTCCTCGATGGTCACCGTGCCGATCGCGCCGGTGTCGGACTTGGTGTAGAGGTCCCATCCGTCGTCGATGTTGTGGTGCGACACCGCGTACCGGAAGACGTTCCCGCCGCCCACTGTGAGCTTGGCCGCGAAGCCGTCGGCGTCCTCGCCGTCGGAGTCGGCGTTGTCGTGCGACTCCACGCTGACCATCAGGTTGTTGGCCGGCCACTGGTCGCGGGGCGTACTGGAGGCGATCCGGGACAGTTGCAGCCCGGTGTCGCGGTTGAAGCGGGTCACCGTGCGCTCGATGATGTTGTTGCTGCCGCCGACGAAGATGCCGTTGTCACCGGCCCGCTCCACCACGAGCCCGCGCACGTGCCAGTACGAGGCGTTGAGCGCCAGTCCCCGGTTGGCCGGGTCCTCGCTCATCGCCGAGAAGTTCAGGATCGGCGTCTCGCCCGGGTAGGCGTACAGGTTCTTGCGGGCGCTCGACGTGCCGTTGTTGCCGGCGGCGACGGTGACCGTCTGGGACAGGTTGTACGTGCCGCCGCGCAGGTAGATCGTGCCGCCCGCGCCGACCCGGGTGATCGCCGCGGCGATCGTGGTGGGGCTGGCCTGGGTGCCGGCGGCCCCGGCGGTGCCGTTCGGCGCGGCGTAGATCGCGCCACCGGCCGGCGGCGGCGTGGTCGGCGGAGGGGTGCTCGGGGGCGGGCTGCTGGGCGGCGGCGTACTCGGCGGCGGGGCGCTGGTCGGCGGCGCACCGGTGGTGGGCGTGACGCCGCCGGTGCAGGTGACACCGTTGACGGCGAACGAGGCCGGGACCGGGTTGCTGCTGTTGTTCCAGGTGCCGTTGAAGCCGAACGACGTGCTCGCGTTGGTGCCCAGGCTGCCGTTGTAGCTGACGTTGGCGGCCCGCACCGAGGCGCCGCTGGCGGTGATCTCGGCGCCCCAGGCTTGGGCGACGGTCTGACCGGCGGCGAAGGTCCAGGTGACGGCCCAGCCGTTGAGCGGGTCGCCGAGGTTCGTCAGGTTGACGTTGGCGGTGAATCCGCCGCCCCACTGCGCGGTGACGGCGTAGTCGACGCGGCAGCCGGCGGCCGCCTGCGCGGCGGTCGCGCCGACGGCCAGGCCGGACGCGGCGAGCGCGGCAGTCGCCGCGGCGGACGTCCACAACACCGTACGGCGGTGTCGGTTGATCATGCTGGTCTCCTGCGGGTGGTGGTGCCGTGCCCACGCCGGCACCGATGCCCGGTCGGTGTCGGGGCGGGCCTTGATACCCGGACGTCCGTGCCACGAACGCTCACGTCTCCCGCACAGTAAGCGCTTTCAGCGCAGCCTAACGACGGACGTCGATGTGGTCAAACCTCGGCCCGCACTGAACGATCCCGCCGCGCCGTCCGTATCCACTGCCGACCGGAACATCGGCCGGAACCGCGATGCCGGAGCGGGCACGAGCACGATTCCTCCAGTCGTCACTTCGCACCGTGGAGGCGGGGCGGCACCCGCCGCGCCGGCCCTCCCGGTCAACCAGAGGAGAGGTGCATGGCCAGGGGTACGCGCAAGACCGCGGTCCTGAAGCTCGGCGGGGTGGGCGCCCTCGCGGCGCTGTTGTTCGCCGGCGGACTGCAACTGGCGTCGGCGGGCGAGAACAACCGCCCGGCCACCACCGCTTCCGCGCAGACCGTGAACTGCCCGACCGTACGCGACAAGCTGCCCGCCGTCCCCGCTGCGGCGTCGGCCCAGGTGGAACGGGAACTGGCCAACCTGGACCAGGAGATCGCCCGGCAGAACGAGCGGCTGGCCCGGCAGGCGGTACGCCCCGAGGGCGGCCCGGCGTTCATCGACAACGCCATCCTCGGCCCGCTGCGCAGCAAGCGCGTCGCCGTGCTCGACCGCATCGAGATCGCCTTCAACCGGATCGGCGCGCAGCGGCCGGACCTGGACGCGCTGGCGGCCTGCTCGCTCAACGCCCCGGGCGTGCCGAGCGCCGTCAACGGCGGTGCCGGCCAGAACGGTGCCGGCCAGAACGGCAACGGCAACGCCGGCGGGCAGAACGGCAACGGTCAGAACGGCAACGGTCAGAACGGCAACGGCAATGCCGGGGGTCAGAACGGCAACGCGGGCGGCCAGAACGGTAACGCCGGCGGCGCGGCGCGGACCGTGAACTGTCCCCGGGTGGCACTGCCCGCCGTCCCGGCCGCGGCCGCGGGCCAGGTGCAGGCCGAACTGGCCACGCTGGACAAGCAGATCGCCGAGGCCGACGCCCGCCTCGCCCGGCTCGCGGTACGCCCCGAGGGCGGACCGGCGTTCATCGACAACGCCATCCTCGGCCCGCTGCGCAGCAAGCGCGTCGCGGCGCTCGACCGCATCGAGATCGCGTTCAACCGGGTCGGCGCGCAGCGGCCGAACCTGGACGGGTTCGCCACCTGCGGCCTGAACTGACAGGCCACTGTCGCGGCCCGGCGGTGCGCATCCGCCGGGCCGCGACGGCGGTCACAACGGCCCGAACACGTCGCCCGGGTCGGCATCCAGCGAGAGAGTCTCCAGCACGGTGAGCAGCTGCCGTTCCTCGTACCGGAAGTGCGACTCCATGATCGCCGCCACGCCCTCCAGGTGCCGGGCCAGTTCCCCGGGCGGTGCGTCGCGGGCCACCGCCGCGCTCAGCCCGGTCAGCAGGTATCCGATCATCGAGTGGTCCTGCCGCAGCCGGTCCAGCGTGCCGCGCAGCTCCGGATGCCGCGCGGCGATCGCCGGGAAGAGGCTGTGGCCCTCGCCCTCGTGATGCGCGGTCAGCGCCGCGCAGAACCCGTGGCAGAACAACAGCAGCTCACGTGTCGCCGGGCGAGCCGGCTCACCGTCGGCGAGCGCCCGCCGGGTCACCGCCAGCGCCTCGCGCAGCCGCTCGTGGACGGCGCGCATCTCCCGGCTCCAGGCCACCAGCCTGGTCTGTTCGCCCTCAGCCACGTGGCGAGGGCGAAGGGACGACGAGTGTCATCGTCGTGCTCCCTTCGATCCGGCGCCTCCATGCCTGACACGGTCTGCCACCGGCACGCGACGCTGGGCGGAGCCTAACCGGCGGAACCGGCGCCATCAAGTAGTGCCAGCGCTATCCCGGTTCGGTAGCTGGCGGTATGGAGCGCGGGGCCGGTTCTGGCGAGGCTCGAGGACGTACCCGTTCACCTCCGTCGAGGAGTTCCCATGACCCGCCGTACCTTCCCGGTCGCCGTCGGCGCCGCGGCCCTGCTCACCGTCACCGCGCTGGGTGTGCCCGCCGCGTCCGCCGCCACCACCGACGCCCGGCGTCCGGCCGCCGACGCGGTCCAGCAGCGACTGGACGGCCTGGTCGCCGAGCACGGCTTCCCCGGGGCGCTGGCCTCCGTACGCCGCGACGGCCGGGTGCGCGACTACACCGCCGGGGTCGGCGACCTGCGCACCGGCGCCGGTATCCCCCGCGACGCCCGGGTGCGGATCGGCAGCAACACCAAGACGTTCACCGCCGTGGTCGTCCTCCAGCTCGTCGGCGAGGGCCGCGTCGACCTGGACGCCACCGTCGAGCGCTACCTGCCAGGCTTGGTGCGCGCCAACGGCAACGACGGGCGGCGGATCACCGTACGCCAGTTGCTGCAGCAGACCAGCGGCCTGCCCGACTACGACGACGTGGTGTTCAGCGAGGCGCAGGACCTGGTGGACCGGCGCAGCGACTACTTCGATCCGCGCCGGCTGCTGGACGAGGCGCTCACCCAGTCGCGGCACTTCCCGCCGGGTGAGAGGTGGGAGTACAGCAACACCAACTTCGTCCTGGCCGGGCTGATCGTCGAGCGGGTCACCCAGCGCCCGGTCGGCGAGGAGATCACCCGGCGGATCATCGAGCCGCTGCGGCTGCGCGACACGTACTGGCCGCAGACCGGCGAGCAGGAGCTGTCCGGCCGGCTGCCGCGCGGATACGTGGCGGTGGAACCGGGCGCGCCGTGGGTCGACGTGACCCGGATGGACCCGTCGCTGGGCTGGGCCGCGGGCCAGCTCGTCTCGACGCCGTCGGACCTGCGCACGTTCTTCGAGGCGCTGCTGGCGGGCAAGCTGCTCGAGCCGGCCCAGCAGGCGGCCCTGACGCGTACCGTGCCGGCGCCCGACTTCGAGCCCAGCGGCGTCTGGGAGTACGGCCTGGGCATCGCCCGGCACGAGCTGCCCTGCGGCGGTCACGCCTGGGGGCACGGCGGTGACATCCAGGGCTTCGAGACGCGCAACCTGTCCACCACCGACGGGCGCAGCGCGGTGGTCGCGGTGACCGGGCTGCCGACGAGCATGGAGATGCTGGAGGCGGTCACCAGCACCGTCGACGCGGCCCTGTGCGGCACCGGCCGCTGATCCCCGGTTCACCGCACGCGCGCCGCCTCCCCCGCGAGGCGGCGCGCGTGCGTGCGTCTACCGCCGGCCGTCGAGGTAGCGCAGCACGGCGGTGACCCGGCGGTCGGCGCGGTCGTCAGGCGGCAGGCTCAGCTTCGCGAAGATGCTGCGGATGTGCTTGTGCACCGCGCCGTCGGTGACGAACAGCCGTTCCGCGATCGCGCCGTTGCCCAGCCCTTCGGCCATCAGCGCCAGCACCTCGTGCTCACGCGGCGACAGCTCGGCCAGCGCGGTGTCCGGCCGCCGGTTGCGGGCGAGCAGCTGCCCGACCACCTCGGGGTCGATCACGCTGCCGCCGTCCGCGACGCGGTGCAGCGCGGCGAGGAACTCCTCGACCCGGCCCACCCGCTCCTTGAGCAGGTAGCCGAGCCCGGAGGCGCCGACCGAGAACAGCTCGGTGGCGAACGCCTGCTCGACGTACGCGGACAGGACCAGCACCGCGAGGCCCGGCCGGCGGCGGCGCGCCTCGACCGCGGCGACGATCCCCTCGTCGGTGTGGGTGGGCGGCATCCGCACGTCGACGATCGCCACGTCCGGCCGGTGCTCGTCCACGGCGGCCAGGAACTCCCCCGGTGTGCCGGCGGTGGCCACCACGTCCAGGTCCTCGGCGCGCAGCAGCAGCGCCAGCCCTTCGCGTAGCAGCGCGTCGTCCTCGGCGATCACGATCCGCATGGCAGCTCCACGTGCATCCTCGTCGGTCCTCCCGGTGGACTCGTCAGCGTCATCCGCCCGTCGTACGCCTCGACCCGGCGGCGGATGCCGGTCAGCCCGGAGCCGCGCGTCTCGTCGGCGTCCCCGCGCCCGTCGTCGGTGACTGTCACGAGCAGCCGGTCCCCCTCCCGGCGTACGGCGACGTCCACCGCGCTCGCGCCGCTGTGCCGGACCACGTTCGTGAGCGCCTCGGCCACCACGAAGTACGCGGTGGCCTCGACCGACGCCGCGCAGCGCACGTCGACGTCCACCGACAGGCGGCACGGCACCGCGCACTCCGCGGCGAGTCCGTCGAGCGCCCCGGCCAGGCCCCGGTCGCCGAGCACCGGCGGCAGGATGCCGCGCACCACCGTACGCAGCTCGCCGAGCGCCTGCTCGGCCGCGTTCTGCGCGCGTTCCAGGATCTCGTCGGCGCGGGCCGGGTCCCGGCGTACCGCCCGCCGCGCTGCTCCGAGCAGCACGTTCACCGCGACCAGCCGGTTCTGCGTGCCGTCGTGCAGCGACCGTTCGATCCGGCGCAGTTCCACCGCGTGGGCGTCGAGCGCGGCGGCCCGGGTGGCGGTGAGTTCGGCGACCCGCAACGACAGGTCGAATCCGGGCGGCGGGGGCAGCAGCCGGCGGCCCGGCCGGGCCTGGATCCGCGCCAGGGCCGGCCCGGCCGCGACCGCGAGCACCAGCCACCCGATGCCGAGCACGCCGACCGCGAGCGCGTCGCCGAGCCCGTCGATGCGCCACCAGCCGATCCCCGGCGCACCGGCGTCCGGCGGCACGAGCCGGTACCACAGCGGGAACGTCATGTCCTGCACGGCGTAGATCGGCAGCGCGAGCGCGATCAGTCCGGCGCCGAAGCCGAGCGTTCCGTGGACGGCCACCCAGCGCAGTTCCCGCCGGACGACCGGGTCGCGCAGCGCCGGGCGCACCCCGGCCGGCGCCGGGCCGGGCGCCGGGACCGGCGGCCCCCACCGGGACAGCCGGGCGCGTTCCCGGTCGGCCACCGACCGCATGGCCTGGAGCAGCCCGGGTACGAGCAGCAGCCCGACCCCGCCGACGCACGCCGCCGCCACCACGACCGTCCCGAGCAACAGGCCGAGCGCCAGCACAGCGGTGCCCAGCCCGCCGACGAGGTGCTCCAGCGCGTCCACCGCGGCGCGGAACCGCCCGCGTACGTACTCCATCCCCGGCCCACCCCCGGCCGCCACGATAGGTCACCGCTGTCGCCGTCCGTCAGGTCCGGGCGCGGAAGGTACAGCCTGCTGTACCCCGGTCGTCGTGCTGGCGGGATCGTTCCCGGCCGGCCGCGCGCCTAGCGTCGAGGTGCAAGGACGTCACCCGAGGAGGCAGCCGTGAACGACCTGGACCGTACCGCCGAGACCACCGCCGAGACCACCGCCGCGACGACGCCCGTCACCCGGATGCGCCCGCTGCTCTGGCTGGTGCTCGTCGTCGGCGTGGTGGCGAACGTGACGCTGTCGAACGTCCTGGACAACCCGTGGGCCGGTTCGGCCTTCGGCGTGCTGGCGCTGGCGTCCGGCGCGGCGCTGGCAGTGAACCACTACCGCAACCGCTGACCCGCTACCGGGCGGGCGACGCCGGGAAGCCGGGCGGGCCGCGACGACGATCGGCCCGCCCTGCGGCGTTCGCCCGCGCCACCTCGTCGCCGGCTGGGCCTCCTGGCGTACGGGCTGCCGCTGCTGGCCGTACTGCTGATCCTGATCGGGTACGCGAGACCACAGCGGTGCCGAGGGCGGCGCGCGGCTGAGCGCGTTAACGCCACCAATCAATTGACATACGACTATGCAAACGCCAGGCTGAGGGAGATTGTTAACGCTAACGCGGCGTCCCCCGCGCGCCCCCACCACCACCGTCCCCCGCCACGGAGGCCGTCATGCCCGCTCCCCTGGTGAACCGCCGATTCCTCCTGCGCACCACCGCCGCGACAGCCGTCGCGGCCACCGCCGGCGCCGCCGCCGGGTCCGTCTCCGCAGGCGGTACGGCACACGCCTCGCTGCCACCCGCCCGCCCCGACATCGGCGTGTCCGCGTACGCGTTCGACCCGGGCCAGGTCCGGCTGACCGCCGGCCGCTGGCAGGACAACCAGAACCGGACGGTCGCCTACCTGCGCTTCGTCGACGTGAACCGGCTGCTCTACAACTTCCGGGCCAACCACCGCCTGTCCACCGGCGGCGCCGCCGCCAACGGCGGCTGGGACGCGCCGAACTTCCCGTTCCGCACCCACATGCAGGGGCACTTCCTGACCGCCTGGGCGCAGGCGTGGGCCGTGCTCGGCGACACCACCTGCCGGGACAAGGCGCTCACCATGGTCGCCGAGCTGGCTCGCTGCCAGGCCAACAACGGCGCGGCCGGGTTCAGCGCCGGCTATCTGTCCGGCTTCCCGGAGTCCGACTTCACCGCGCTTGAGGCCCGGACGCTCAGCAACGGCAACGTGCCCTACTACTGCATCCACAAGACGCTCGCCGGGCTGCTGGACGTGTGGCGGCTGATCGGCAGCACCCAGGCCCGGGACGTGCTTCTGGCGCTGGCCGGCTGGGTCGACCAGCGCACCGGCCGGCTCACCTCGGCCCAGATGCAGGCGATGCTCGGCACCGAGTTCGGCGGCATGAACGCGGTGCTGACCGACATCTACCAGCAGACCGGCGACGGGCGGTGGCTGACTGTCGCCCAGCGGTTCGACCACGCCGCCGTGTTCAACCCGCTCGCCGCGAACTCCGACCAGCTCAACGGACTGCACGCCAACACGCAGGTACCCAAGTGGATCGGCGCGGCCCGGGAGTACAAGGCCACCGGCGTCACCCGCTACCGGGACATCGCCGCGAACGCGTGGGCCATCACGGTCGGCTCGCACACGTACGCCATCGGCGGCAACAGCCAGGCCGAGCACTTCCGCGCGCCGAACGCGATCGCCGGCTACCTGCGCAACGACACCTGCGAGGCGTGCAACACGTACAACATGCTCAAGCTGACCCGGGAGCTGTGGCAGCTCGACCCGGACCGGGTCGCGTACGCCGACTTCTACGAGCGCGCGTTGCTCAACCACATGATCGGCCAGCAGAACCCGGCCGACGCGCACGGTCACGTCACGTACTTCACCCCGCTCAACCCGGGCGGGCGGCGCGGCGTCGGCCCGGCGTGGGGCGGCGGCACCTGGAGCACCGACTACACCTCGTTCTGGTGCTGCCAGGGCACCGGACTGGAGACCAACACGACCCTGGCGGACGCGATCTACTTCCACAACGGCACCACGCTGACCGTCAACCTGTTCGTCCCGTCGGTGCTCACCTGGAGCCAGCGCGGCATCACCGTCACGCAGGCCACGTCATACCCGGTCGGCGACACCACGACGCTCACCGTCACCGGCTCGGTGGGCGGGTCGTGGACGATGCGGATCCGGATCCCGGCGTGGACCAGCGGGGCGAGCGTCAGCGTCAACGGCGTCGCGGCGGGCATCGCCACCACGCCGGGCAGCTACGCCGTCCTGACCCGGGCCTGGACGTCCGGCGACACGGTCACGGTCCGGCTGCCGATGCGGGTCGCCACGGTGCCCGCCAACGACGACGCCGCGGTGCAGGCCGTCACGTACGGGCCGGTGGTGCTCTCCGGCAACTACGGCAACACCACGTTGAGCGGCCTGCCCACGCTGGATCCCGCCTCGGTCACCCGTACCGGCACGGGCAGCCTCGCGTTCACCGCCCGGGCCGACGGCGCCACCGTCAACCTCGGCCCGTTCCACGACGCCCACGGGCACAACTACACGGTCTACTGGCGGGTCGGCGCGGGCGGTGGCGGCGGGGAGGCGAGCTACCGGCTCGCCAACGCGGCGAGCGGGCTGGTGCTCGGCATCCAGAACATGTCCACAGCCGACGGCGGGCTCGCGCTCCAGTGGGGCGACACCGGCACCGCCGACCACGACTGGCAGCTCGTCGTCGACGGGTCGGCGCTGCGGCTGCGCAACGTCAACAGCGGCAAGGTGCTGGGGGTGGAGAACATGTCCACCGCCGACGGCGCGCGGATCCTCCAGTGGGCGGACAACGGCACCGCCGACCACCTGTGGACAGTCGCCGACGTCGGCGACGGCAGCCACAAGCTGCGCAACGTGCACACCGGCAAGCTGCTCGGCATCTCCGGTGGTTCGACCACCCAGGGCGCGTTCGCCGTGCAGGATCCGGACAACGGCAGCCCGGACAACCAGTGGCGGTTCCTGCCAAACGGCGCGCGGCGGATCCAGAACCTCGGCAGCGGGCTGGTGCTCGGCGTGCAGAACATGTCCACCGCCGACGGCGGGCCGGTCATCCAGTGGGGCGACACAGGCACCGCCGACCACCTCTGGACCGCGCTCGTGGACACCGGCGGCTACCTGCGGCTGCGCAACGGCAACAGCGGCAAGGTGCTCGGCGTCGAGGGTGGTTCGACAACGGCGGGCGCCCGGATCGTCCAGTGGGCCGACAACGGCACCGCCGACCACAGGTGGCGGCTGCGGCACGGCGGAGGCGGCTGGTTCCGGATCCAGTGCGCGAACGGGGGCCGGGTGCTCGGGCTCAGCGGCGGCTCCGGCGCCCAGGGCGCGCAGGCGGTCCTCGCCGACGACACCGGGGCCGCGCATCAGCGCTGGCGGTTCTTGTAGAGCACGCGGTGACGGTGGGAGCGGGCGGTCCGCTCCCACCGTCACCGGGATCGACCGTCAGGGCGTCAGGGCCTCCGCGGCCGGCGTCCAGGTCGACTCGTCCCGCACGTCCGCGACGGAGATGCCCTCGGCGATCCGCCGCAGCTCGGCCTGGGGCAGCTGGCCGCCGACGCCCTCGGAGCTGACCTGGACGACGACACTGCCGTCGGCGCTCCAGATGTTGCAGAAGCCGCCTCTGCGGGCCGCCCCCGAATAGCACTTCGCCGCACCGGGCTCCGGTGACTGGTTCGCGCTGGTGCTCGGCGTGACGAAGATGTGGAACCCGTCCCTGATCGCGCCCTCGACCGAGTCGAACGGTGCGGTCAGGCCCGAGGCGGGCAGGGCCGGCCGGGTGTAGGTCGCGCCGCCGTAGTCACCGCCGCGGGCGGCGGCGATGCCGCTCAGGCCGGGCATGGCGTGCGTGCCGATCTGCAGCGGCACGTAACCCCGCGGCACGTAGCCCACAGTGAACGGCAGTGGAGCCGGCCTCGACCGGGCCGGCTTCAGGCCCGTGACCAGGCCGCCCAGGTCGTCGAAGCTCGGCGTCGCCGCGTCGCCGGAGATCGACGTGACGGCCGCCCAGGCGTTGTCGGCGTACTCCCAGGCGAACAGTTTGTTGCCCGGATCCAGCGGGTTGCGGGGGTCGAGGCCGAACGGCAGCGTCGCCCGGACCGCCTTGCGCCCGGCCACGGTGACGTTCTGCCCGTCCTTGATCGCAGCCGGGTCGAAAGCGCCGGGCCGGTAGACGGTCAGGTAGGCCCACAGCGTCGGCTTCGCGTCGGCGGCCGTCTTCTTCTGCTCGATCGTGCCGCCACGCGCCTCGGCCTCGTCCTCGCCGACGGGCTTGTCGTTGGAGGTGTGGCGGTCGGAGTAGACGGAGGCGATCTGGTACGCGGTGGACGCGACGATCGGGTCCTGCACGTGCAGCGTGCCGGCGTCGTACCCCTGGAAGGTGAAGGTGAACGGCGCGGCGTCCGGCCACGCGGCGCCGGCCGGACGCGACGCCGCGGACAGCGCCGGGGTGTCCCCGGCGGTGCGCTTCGCGCCGAGCGTCGGCAGCGTGACAGCGCCGGCGACCGCCACCGCGACGAGGCCCGCCCCGACGGTCGCGAACCGGGTCCGGCGGCGCCGTTCGGCGCGCCTCCCGGCCGCGACGATGTCGTCGACGGTACGGCTCATCGGCGGCTCGTCGCCGGTCACGGCGTCCACCAGTTCACGCAACTGCATTCGTCCACTCCCCTATCGAGGTGCCGGTGAGATTGAGGTGTTCGCCGCCGAGTGACTCGCGCAGCTTCGCCAGCCCACGGGAGACCTGGCTCTTGGCCGTGCCCACCGTGCAGTCGAGGACGGCGGCGGTGTCCTCCAGGCTGAGGTCCAGGTAGTGCCGCAGCACCACGGCGGCCCGCTGCCGCGCGGGCACGGCTTCGAGCGCCGCCCGCAGGCGCATCCGCTCGTCGGTCACCGCCGCCGTGTCGCACACCCTGACGTCCGGCATCGCGTCGCCGGCCGACCGTTCGCGCCGCCAGGGCCGCCGGGTCTCGTCGATCGCGGCCCGGTAGACCATGGTCTTGACGTAGAGATCGGGCCGTTCCAGCTTCCGCCAGCGCGGATAGAGCTTGACCAGCGCGTTCGCCACGGCGTCCTCCGCGGTGTGCCAGTCGCCGCAGGTCATGTACGCCAGCTTGCGCAGCGACGCCATCTGTGACGTCACGAACTCGCGGAACGCTTGTTCGTCTTCGGCTTTCAATCGACTGCCTCCTCGTGACGGAGGTAGAACGGTGACGCCCGCCCGGGACGTTGCACGGGCGGGCGGACCGATTGCGCCGGGGTCGTGCCCCGTCCCGGTCAGTACGGTCCGGGCGGCGGCTCCGGCCACGAGCGGATCATGGTCGCCACCAGCGCCGGATGGTCAGTCGTCCCGCGCATGTCCACCGCGCGGCGGCAGCAGATCGTCACGCCGCCGGACGCCATGATCTGCTGCCGGGCACCGTCGTCGATCCGCCGGTAGCCGACCGGCACGCACGAGCGCACGTCCGGCGTGCCACCGGCGCGCAGGTTGAGGTCACCGCCGAGGACCGTCGGCGCGCTCCCGGCGCCGCCCCGGGTCCCCGGCACCACCGCGCCGAGCAACTGCCCGCACTGCGCCAGCGCCACCCGGCCGCTGGTGTTCGCCAGGTGCGTGGTGCAGGCGTGCAGCCCGTCGCCCCGGACGCAGAGCCACACCCGCTCCTCCGGGTCGGCGAGGTCCTGCGCCGGATAGGTGCCCCGGTGCACGGACGACCGCGCGTCCCGGCCGTCGAGGCGGGTCAGCAGCCCGATCCCGTACGGCTCGCCGTTGTTGCATCGAGTGGGACCGCCGGAGGGACGGTCACCGGCGGCCTGGAACGCGGACACCACGGTGCCGCCGGCGCGGGCGGCCCGCAGCGTCCGCTCCAGCCTCACCACGTCGTCGCGGCAGATCTCGTTGAGCGTGACCACGTCGGGCGCCTCGGCGGCGATCACGTCGGCGGCCCGCGGGACGGCCCGGCCGGTGTAGCAGCCGGCCCGGCCGCTGTTGCACAGGTTCATCTGCAGCACCCGCAGCGTTCCCGAGCCGGTGGCGCCGGCGTCCGAGGATCCAGCCGGCAGCCCGGCCACGACGAGCAGGCACACCACTGCCAGCACCCGGCGGACTCGCCGGGCGAGGTGGGTGGCCGGCTGCGGGGACAGCGGGGCTCCAACGGGGACGGGCGGCGGCGGGCGCCGGTGATCCTATCCCCGGAGCGCCGCCGTCGCCGCCCGGCGCGGCCTACCTCGGTACCGCCCGGAACCACGCCTCCCGGTCGTCCGGGTCGGGCCCGCGCCGGGGCAGTACCGGCGGCTCCTCGCCGGTGACCGGCGCGTAGTGGTCGAAGGTGGTGGTCAGGACCGCCTCGCCGCCGGTGAGGTCGGGCAGGGCGGCGACGACGCGCGGCACCCGGGCGGACGGCAGGGTGCCGCTCACCTCCAGGTAGCCGCCCGCGACGGCGGTGTCGTGGACTACCGCGCCGAGCCGGCCGAGCAGCGCCAGCGCCGTCTCCACCGCGTGCCGCGGCAGGTTGACGTCGAACCGTTCGATCGGCTGGCACACCCGCGTACCGGCCTGCCGCAACGCTGCGGCGACCACGACCGGGGCGAGGTTGCGGAAGTCCGCCGCCACCGTCGAGATCGACTTGTCGAACTTCTGGTGCGGGCGGCTCTGCCGGGGCCAGTAGCGGGACGCCGTCATGGTGACGGTGCAGTCGGTGACCGGCCAGCCGCGCCGGCCCTGCCGCAGCGCGGCCCGTACGCCCTCCTCGGTGGCCGCGACGAACGCCGGGGGTAGCCGGCCCGGCTCGATCCCGGGCCGGAACCCGATGCCGTGCCCGGCCGGTGCGGCCTCGATGCGCAACCCCAGCCCGGCCAGGTACGGGTTGCCGCGTTCCCGTACCCGCTCCTCGGCGGTACCCGTGCCGGCGACCCGTTCGATGCAGGCGGTGAGCGTGCCGGAGAACCGCACCCGGACGCCGTAGCGGTCCTCCATCAGGGCGGCGAGGACCTCCTTCTGGACCTCGCCGTGCAGGCGGATCACCGCCTCCGCCTGCTGCTCGTCGAGGCGCAGGTCCACCAGCGGATCCTCGTCGGCCAGTTCGGCCAGGCCGGCGAACATCGCCAACCGCTGCGCCGGGTCGACCGGCTCGACGACCGCCTGCCGGGTCGGTGGCGGGAACCGGTAGTCGTGCCGCCGTGGCGGGTCACCGATGTGCTGGCCGATCCGGGCGGACACGCCGCGTACCGCCGCGATCTGCCCGGCGGAGACCGACCGGCGCACCAGCACGCCGGCGGGCTCGATGACGGCGATCTCGGTCACCGGCTCCGGACGGCCGTCGCCGAGCCGCACCCGGTCCCGTACCCGCAGGCGCCCGGACCACAACCGCAGCCAGACACGCCGGCCGTGCCCGTCGCGGTCGACGGCGAAGACGGTGCCCGCCGGCGGTCCGTCCCGCGCCTCGCCGTACGGCAGCAGGTCGGCCAGGACGTCGCACAGCCGGCGTACCCCGGCGCCGGTGATGGCCGAGCCGCACACCGCCGGGACCAGGTCGGCGCGGCGCACCGCGCGGCGCAGCGCCCGGCGGACGTCGCGTACGCGGACCGGCCGGTCGGCCAGCCAGCGCGCGGCCACCGCGTCGTCGACCTCCGCCACCTCGGCCACCACCGGCTCGGCGTCGAGGCCCACGGCGTGCACCCGGGCCTCGCGTGTGCCCTGGCCGGTGACAGTGCCTAGCAGGACCGGCCGCGAACCGAGCCGCTGCCGTACCTGGGCGGTCACCCGGTCGACGTCGGCGCCGCCGCGGTCGACCTTGTTGAAGAAGAACACGGTCGGTACGCCGATGCGGCGCAACGCCCGCCAGATGGCGACTGTCTGCGGCTGGACGCCCTCCACGCTCGACACCACGAGCACGGCGGCGTCGAGGACGGCCAGGGAGCGCTCGACCTCCGCGATGAAGTCGGGGTGGCCGGGGGTGTCCAGCAGGTTGATGCTCAGGTCGCCGATGGTGATCGACGTGACGGCCGCCCGGATGGTGATGCCGCGGCGGCGTTCCAGTTCCATCGAGTCGGTCCGGGTCGTGCCGGCGTCGACGCTGCCCGGCTCGGCCACCGCGCCCGCCTCGTAGAGCAGGCGTTCGGTCAGGCTGGTCTTTCCGGCGTCAACATGCGCGACGATTCCGAGGTTCAACAGGGCCAAGGCGGAGCTCCACGGTAGGACGGGCAGGGGTCCGAAGCGTGGTAGCTGCTCGCATGGTCTCTCCCGGTCCTGGTCGTGGTGGCGGCGCCCGCCGCCGGTGTGCAGTCCTACCTTGCCCGTCCGCCGCGATCACCACCACCGAATTCGGGCCGGCTCAGCGCACGGAGGCGGCCGTACTCGGCCAGGGCGTGGAAGGCGGCCTTGGGCGTCCACGAGCCGTCCGGCAGCACGCGCACGATCCCGCGTGACGCCAGGTCGTAGTCGTGCCCGGGGTCGCCGGTGGTCGGCAGGTGCCGGTTCGCGAACGTGTACACGAACGCCGCCTCCGCCCCGCCGGCCTCGTAGTCGCGCAGCAGGTCGACGAGGTAGCGTGCCTGGCCCTCCTCGTCGCGCTCCAGCTCCGCGGTGAGCTTCGCCGCACGGCCGTGCTCGTCGTAGACCACGGGCTCCGTCGCGCCCGCGACGTCGGCCGCGCCACGGTACGTGCAGCAGCCGAACTCGGTCGCCGCGTACGGCTTGCCCTGCCCCACGGCCGCCGCCAGGGACTGCGGGAACACCGCGGAGTTGGTCGCGTCACGGTAGCCGGCGTCGCTGGCGATGATGTCGAAGGCCGTCCAGTCGACGTCCTCTAGCGGGATCGAGGCGTACCCGACGGGGCCGCCGAAGCGCTCCCGCACCGCGGGCACCGCTTCCGCGAGGAAGTCACGCACCGCGGTCCGCGCTGCTGGGACCGCCTCCCGCATCCGCATCGGATCGGTGAACACCGCCATCCGCTCGGTCAGGTCACGACCGGGCAGGAAGCCGTCGGTGAACAGGGAGATCTCGGAACCGGTGAGATAGACGACCGGGGCGCCGTCACGCCGCAGCCGCTCGGCCCGCTCGGCGCCGTCGAGCAGGAACGCCATGAGGCCGTCGCGGTCCAGGCCGTTGGTGAACGGGCAGTACCACACCTCCAACCCCGCCTCGGCCGCCAGCCGCGCGGTCAGCTCCAGCCGGTCCTGCACGCCGCCGGTGACGCGGACCGCGTCGCAGCGCAGCTCGTCGCGGATGACACGCAGGTCGCTGCGCACGACGTCGGCGTCGAAGGGCTCATGGGTGGTGGACCCGGCGCTGACGAAGCCGGTGTCGTAGTTCATGCCGAAGACGCGCATCGAGGACTCCCAACCTTTAGGGTACGCGCCGTACCCTATAAGGTACGACGCGTACCCTGCAAGACATGGGCAGGAGACGACGGGGCGAAGAACTGGCACAGGCGATCCTGCGGGCCGCGGCGGAGGAACTGCGCGAGTCCGGATACGCGGGGATGACGATGGACCGGGTGGCCGCGCGCGCCGGGACCAACAAGAACGCCATCTACCGCCGGTGGCCGCACCGGGCGGCGCTGGGCGTCGCGGCGTACCGCCACCTGTCCGACGCGGCCATGCCGAATCCGGACACGGGCACGCTGCGAGGCGACGCGCTCGAGATGCTCCGGCTGGCGAACGAGACGTGGTCGTCGCCGCACGGGGCCGTCCTGCGCGGCCTGCTCGCCGCCGCGGCCGACGATCCGGAGCTGCTCACGCTCATGCGCGAACGATCCGGCGCCGACACCATGGACCGTGCGTGGATCGGGATGCTGGAACGGGCCGCGGCCCGGGGCGAGGCGCCGGCGGCAGCAGTCCGTCACCGGGTGGCGACGGTACCGATGATGCTGCTGCGCGCCGAGTACGCGATGCGCGGCGTCCCCTCCGTCCCCGACGAGGTGCTGGTCGAGATCGTGGACGACGTGTTCCTGCCCCTGGTGCGCGGTCACGGCTGACGCCACCGTTCATCGGCGGGCCGCCGGCCGTCGCGGTGGCCGGCGCCGGCACGCGGGGCGCGTCAGCCGGGGGCACCGGCCCGGATTCCGTCGACGAGTTCCCGCACGGCCTCCCGGTATTCCGGCTCGGTGTGGTAGCGCCAGTGGCGTTCGACAGGCGGCGGCACGGTGTCCGGCGTCTCCACGACGACGCTGCGCGGGTCCCGCAGCCGGACGTCGACCGCGCCGGCGGCCGGGGGCAGGGGGGCCCGCAGACCCGGGTCGGCGAAGATCGGGCCGCCGATCGGATCGGTGTCGCGCCACAGGTTGCGCCAGCGCCAGCCGACCCGGTCGCCGACGTCGCGCAGCGCCTGCTCACCGAGATACGCCGGGTAGAGGCGGGCGTAGATGCGGTGCAGCGGGCTGCCGTGGGTCAGCAACGCGACGTGGGGCAGGGCCTCCGGCGGCAGTTGCAGGACGGTGGCGGCGGCCAGCACGGAGCCGTGGCTGTGTCCGGAGATCACCACCGGGCCCTGTGCGGCGAGCGCGGTGACCCGCCGAGCCAGCTCCGGCACGGCGCGGGCGGCGTAGCACGGTGGCGCGAACGGGTGCACCGTACGCGGCCAGAACGTGCCCAGATCCCACAGTACGCCGACGAGCCGGCGGGTCTCCGGCGACCGGTACGCCCGGTAGCCCAGGATCAGCAGCCCGATGACGAGCAGACTGATGGCCCAGATACCGACGTCCGTCACGTACGCGGTCAGCACGGCGAGCGTGTCGTGCCGGCGGCCGAGTCGGGCGACGAGCTGGGTGGGGCCGATCCCGATCAGGTCGAGCGCGACGGTGGCGAGCCCGACCGACGAGATCACGAAGAACGCCACGAATGTCGGCCCCAGTTCGTCGGTCACGAAGGACCGGGCGATCGTCGAGCGGACGGCGTCGAGTCGCGGCGTCGCCTCGGCGGGCGCGCCCGGATAGTCGTGTTCGACCACGCGTCGCGCGTACGCCCGCCGCCGGCGGCGCGCCACCGGCAGGGTGACGGCGATCGCCGCGCTGACGACCAGCAGGGCGGCGAGCCCGGCCAGCGCCGCCCACCAGTACCCGACGGGGGGTTCCAGCGGTCCCAGGGCGGGTGGGTTGTTCCGGATCGGGTCGGGGATGCGGCCCCGGTCGAGCTGGTCCGCCGTCCGGAACACGAGCGTGGCCGTGTAGGCGGAGGCGACGGTGACCGACATGGCGGCGACCAGCGGTGTGCCGAGCCCGCGGAGCAGCGCGCGGGAACCGGCCGGCCGGGCGCGCCGGCGCACGAGCGTCACCGCGGCGATCAGGACCAGCATCAGCCCCTGCGCCGCGACCAGACCGGCGACGGCGCCCTCGTAGCCGGGCATCTGTCCGGCCGGCACGGGAACCCCCCGCCGGGACACGGCGTACCCCAGGCTCGACACGGTGGCCACCGCGACCAGGATCCAGACCACGCGGCGCAACGGCCCGGCCCACCCGGCGGGGACGGTCACTGTCAGCAGCCCGGCGCAGAGGACCACGAGACCGGCGGCGAGGCCGAGCATCCCGACGGCGACGGCGCTCCACTGGCCGTGCGACACCGCGACGACGAGGCTGACGCCGACGGTGCCGGCACCGAGACCCACGTGGATCTGGCGTAGCCACGAGGTCATCCGCTCGTCGTGCCAGACCCCGGGGGCGGCGAGACTCCCGGTCGACTCCAGGAACCGCCCGCGCGACGGGGCCGATCCGAAGCCCTCGAAAGCGGCGGCCGACCGCTTCCCGACGGCCCAGAACACCCGCAGCGCCAGCAGCGGGACCAGTGCCAGCACGGCCAGGCGCGGGCCGATCGGCAACGCCACCAGCCACGACAGGTACGGTCTCCCCTCCCGGCACTCGGCGTACGGGACGCACTGCCAGCCGGTCAGGTTCATGGTGACGCCGACCAGCGCCAGCGTGAACGCCACGGTCAGCGACCCGGCCAGCAGGCGGCACAGCCCGCCGAGCAGGCCGTAGCGGTCCACCGGCGTGGAACGCATCCACACCGCCAGGTTGCTCAGCATGAACGGCAGCAGCACCAGCATCGACGCCGTACGCACCGCCACCCCGGCGGTCAGGGTTCCCCAGCGGTACGCCTCCACCACCACCCCGGCCGTCGCGCCACCGGCCGTACCGAGCCCTTCCCGGACCCGGTAGAACCCGGCGTGCCCGTCGCCGGCCACGCGTGCCACGATGGGATGGTCGACGATCGTCTCCGCCGACGCGCCGGACACCCCGTGGACGCGCAGCTCGACGCCTCTGTCGCCGCCGGGTATCTCCACGATCGAAGCGTCACAAAGACGCCCGTCCCGCGCTGCCGAACGCGGAACAGAGCGCCGGGGTCACTGCACGCCGGAGGGCCCCGCCGTAACCGGACGCTGCCCGGGCCGGACCGGGAACCGCACCCCGGTCAGGTTCTCGGAGACGGACCAGAGCCGCTGCTGGACGGCCACCTCGTACGACTGCGGGCTGGAGGTGACCAGCCGGGGGTGGCCCTTCACCTCGTACCGTCCGCCGGGGCCGTAGTACTGGCCGCCGAGCACGGCGGGGTCGGTGGCGGCCCGCAGGGTCGGCAGCGCGCCCATCGCGGGCGTCTGGGTGATCAGCGGCGCGAGCCAGGTGAGCGGGAGCCGCAGGGCCGCCGGGGTGTTGCGGGCGAGTTCGGTGCTGGACATGCCGGGGTGCGCGGCCACCGCGACGGTGGTGCCGTGCGCGGCGAGCCGGCGTTGCATCTCGTACGTGAACATCAGGTTGGCCAGCTTGGACTGCCCGTAGGCGGCGACCCGGCCGTACGAGCGTTCGAAGTGCAGGTCGTCGAAGTGGATCGCGGCCCGGATGCGGTGGCCGACGCTGCTGACCGTCACCACGCGCGAGCCGGGCACCGGCAGCATCAGGTCCAGCAGCAGCCCGGTGAGCGCGAAGTGGCCGAGATGGTTGGTGCCGAACTGGAGTTCGAAGCCGTCCCGGGTGGTCCGCTTCGGGGTGTACATCACCCCGGCGTTGTTGATGAGCAGGTCGATCCGGTCGAACCGGGACCGCAGCGCCGCCGCGGCGGCGCGGACGGAGTCGAGCGAGGTCAGGTCCAGCTCCTGCACGCTCACGTCGCCGGTCAGGCCGGCCGCGGCCCGTTCGCCCTTCCCGACGTCGCGGACGGCGAGCACGACCGAGGCGCCGCGCTCGGCGAGTGCCTTCGCCGTCTCGTACCCCAGTCCGGTGTTGGCCCCGGTCACCACCGCCACCCGCCCGCGCTGATCCGGGATGTCCGCCGTCGTCCACGTCTCGCCCATGCCACGCCTCCACCTAAAGTACCGGAAGTATCTTGCGCCGCAGACATTAAGGTACCTCCGGTACGTTGTCAACGTACCGGAGGTACCTAAGTTAGGCTGGCGGGCGTGACTTTCCAGCGGGCCCGGACCGAGGAGCAGCGGGAGATCCGCCGGCGGGCGATCCTCGACGTGGCGTCGGCGATGCTCGACGAGATGCCTGTCGCCGCCGTCACCCTGAACGAGCTGAGCCGCCGGGTCGGCCTGGCGAAGCCGAACGTGCTGCGCTACTTCGAGTCCCGCGAGGCGGTGCTGCTGGAGCTGCTGGACCGCTACCTACGGGAGTGGCTCACGGATCTGGCCGACGAGCTGGCCGACGGCGTCGACGCGGGCCTGCCGATGGCCGAGCGGGCGACCGCCGTCGCGGGGATCGTCAGCCGCTCACTCGCCCACCGGTCGGTGATGTGCGACCTCTTCGGCGCGCAGGGCAGCGTCCTGGAGCACAACGTCTCCGTCGAGGTGGTGGCGCGTTACAAGCGCGCCTCCCTGGACCGCCTGGCCACCATGACCGACCTGGTGCGCAAACACCTGCCCGAGCTGGGCGGGAACGCGACGCTGTTCAGCCTCCAGACCATGGTGCTGGCCGGCGCGCTGTCGGCGTACAGCACACCGCCGCCGAGCCTCGCGGCGGCCTACCGGGCCGAGCCCGACCTGGCCCGCCTGCACCTGGAGATGGCGGACTCTCTGACCTTGGCCCTGACCGCGACCCTCCTGGGCGTGCTGCCGCGCGACTGACCGGCTGACCGGCTGACCCACCGACCACCGGCCGGCGGGCCAGCCGGATCGTCAGCACCAGGTCAGCGTCGAGTTGACGCGCGTGACGTTGCTGATCGTGTTGTTCGCGCCGCCGCACGGGTTCTGGGTGATGTTCGTGTTGGTGACCGTCAGGTTCTGGAAGCGGATGCCGGAGGAGATCGGGAACTCGGTCCGCGAGGCGATCCGCACCTCACCACCGCCGGTCACCGTGCCGGACACCCCGGCGATGGTGACGTTGTAGCAGTTCTCCACCAGGATCGAGTTGTTGCCGGTGTTCGAGATGGTCACCCGGTCGATGACCGCGCCGCCGGACTCCGAGACGCAGAAGATCCCCCGGCCACCGCCGGACGCGATCACCGTGCCGACCCGGATGTTCGTCGGGTACGAGCTGCCGATCCGGCCGTTGCGGTTGGCCATCCGGAACGCCGCGTACCCGGTCCCGGTGCCGGCGCCCTGCGCGTCGACGGTGCCCACCGTGGCGTTGATCGTGTCGTTGAGCAGCAGGCCGGAGTAGCCGGTGTTGCGCGCGGTGACGGTGCCGATGGTCAGGCCGTCCACGCCGTACGTCTCCACGCCGTGCGCGCCGGTCCCCGACACGTACACGGTGTCGATGCGCACGTTGCGCACCTTGACCGCCCGGTCACCGCCGTGGTTGTCGATCCGGATCCCCAGGCCGCCGGACAGCCGCATGTCGATCTGGCCGAGCGTCAGGTTGTTCACGTTGCGCATGAAGATCCCGTACAGCGGCGCGCCGGTGAGGGTCAGGTTCTGCACCTCGACGTCGGTGGTCCCGCGCGAGTAGACGGGCGCGTAGTCACCCGACCCGGAGCCGGTCACGTCTATCGTGCCGCAGACCGCGAGCGTCGTGTACGACGGCAGCGACAACCGCGCCCCCGCGCTCATCGACCCGGAGCCGCGCACCACCACCCGCTGCTTGGCGGTCCGGCCGGCCGGCAGCGAGTTCACCGCGGCCTGCATAGCCGACAGCATGTCCGCACCGGAGTACACGGTCGACGATCCGTTGCGGGCCGTCCAGGTGCCGCCGTTGAGCACGGCCTCGGCCTGGTAGGAGCCGCTGCCGCATCCGGTGGACGGCGGCGCGGTCGTCGGTGTGCCGCCGGCGCCCACCCGGACCATCTGCCACTGCTGGTTGGTGCCGTTGAGATCGGCGTACTGGCTGACCCGGGCGCCGTCGGCGGTCGACCTCTCCCAGACCTCCAGCGCCTTGCCGGAGTGCCTGTTGATCAGCCGGATGTAGCCGCCGTCCGAGTCGCGCACCTGGAACTGCTGGTTGGTGCCGTTGAGATCGGGCCACTGCCGGTACTCCGCGCCGTCCGCGACGTTCCACTCCCACAGGTCGACCACCTTGCCGCTGTGGCGGGCCCGCAGGCGGTAGTAGCCGCTGCCGGAGGAGACGAACTGGAACTGCTGCCACTCGCCGTCGTTGCGGGACCACTGCTGGATCGCCGCGCCGTCGCTGGTCGAGGTGTCCCGGACGTCGAGGACCTTGCCGCTGTTGCGGTTCACCAGCACGTACCAGGCGCTGGTGTCGATGGTGGCCGCCTGCGCCGACGGCGCGGCCACGACGGCGACGCCGATCACGGCGGCCAGCGCCGCCACCAGGGCCGATGCCAGGCCGGCCCGCCGGCCCCGGCGGGCGCCGAGCGGCGACGTCACTGCGGGGTTGAGCATCGTTCGACCTCCGAGAAGGGGTACGCCGGGTACGGCGCAGCGGTTGTCGGGGCGCCGGCCGGATCAGTACACGTAGGGCCAGGCGGCGGCGTCGTAGCCGATGCGGTTGACGCCGAGCAGCGACGCGCCGTCGTCGGCGTAGTAGTGGTAGAAGAGGACGTCGCCGTCGGTGTCGGCGAGGACCGCCTGGTGGCCGGGGCCGTGCACGCCGCCGTGCGAGGCCAGGATCTGCGTGCCGCCGCCGGAGAGCATGTCCCGGCCCGCGCGGTCCACGAACGGCCCGGTGGGGCTCGCCGAACGACCGACCATGATCCGGTACGTGCTGGCGGCACCCTGGCAGCATCTGTCGAACGAGACGTACAGGTAGTACCAGGCACCCCGCTTGACCAGGACGGGCGCCTCGATGCCGGGGCCGTAGGCGGCCAAGCTGTGCATGGTGCTGCCGAGCCGGCGTCCGGTGGCCGGGTCGATCGGGATCATCTTGATGCCGGACCAGAACGAGCCGAAGGTGAGCCACCAGCGGCCCTGGTCGTCGACGGTGAGGTTCGGGTCGATGGCGTTGAACTGGTCGGTGGTCCACGACTCGACGACCACCCCCTCGTGGGTCCAGCTCCCGGCGTTGCCGGTGGCGCTGGTCGCGAGGAAGATCGCCGAGCGGTTGGAACCGAACGCCGACGCCGAGTAGTACAGGTAGTAGCGCCCGTTGCGGTACGACAGGTCCGGCGCCCACAGGTTGCGCGCTCCCCCGGTGTACGCGGTCGTCCACGGCGCGCCGCCGGGGAAGACGGCACCCGCGTCACGGAAGGCGATCCGGTCGGCGGAGGTCTTCAGCGCGACGCCGTCACCGGTGTGCGCGACGAGGTAGGTGCCGTCGGGTCGTTTGACCACCGTCGGGTCGTGGACGCCGATGTCCCCGGTCACCCGGCCGGGCTGCGGGTAGGCGGGCGCCGGGGTGGTCGGTGCCGGGGTCGTGGGTGCCGGTGTGGTGGGTGTGCCGCCGCCCAGCCGGATCATCTGCCACTGCTGGTTGGCGCCGTCCAGGTCGGTGTAGCCGGCCAGCCGCCCACCGTCGGCGGTCGACCACTGCCACACGTCGACGACCTTGCCCCACTGCCGGTTCACGAACCGCACGAACCCGCCCGCGGAGTCCTGCAACCGGAACTGCTGGGTGGCCGACGACCGGTCGGTGCTCTGCACGAGCTGGGTGCCGTCGCCGCCGCTCGGCAACTCCAGCACCTTCCCGCTGTGCCGGGACCGCACCTTGTAGAACCCGCTGCCGGCGTCCACGAACTGCCACTGCTGCACGGCGAGGTCGTTGTGCGCCCACTGGTTCACCGGCGCGTTCTCCGCCGTCGACCAGTCGTACAGGTCCATCGCCTTGCCGCTGTGCCGGTTCACGAAGACGTACGACGCGGACGTGTCGACTGTCGCCGCCGACGCCGGGGGCATCCCGGCCACCACCCCCGCGGCGAGGACGGCCGCCGCCGCGACCACGACCCCGGCCGTACGCCTCGTCCGAGCGGTCCCTGTCACCGAAACCTCCTGCGCTCGGCCGCCTCCGGCCGGCTGTGGCGGCTCGCCTCGCCCGTGACGCTCATGGCAACGGCATTACCGCCGGGTTACGGCAATGTTCTCGTTAACATAGACGAGTGTCAAGGTAATGGAGGCATCGATCGCCCTGCGGCGGGCGCCTCCGGCAGCTACCGCGGTCCGGTCGAGCCCGGGTCGGCAGTCGCGTCGACGATGGAGACGGGCGTGCCCAGCTCCACGGTGCGGGACACGGTGCAGAGCCGGTCGTGCGACTGCCGCAGCGAGCGAGGCAGCATCTCGCGGGCCCGGTCACCGTCCGCGCCGTCCGGGAACGTCACCGCGAACGTGACGGTGAGGTTCTCCATCCGGTTCCCGGTCTCCGGGTCGCGGATCTTGTCGCCGCTCACCGTGACGGCGAACCGGGTCGGTTCGGCGCGACGGCTGGTCACGTGGTCGACGTCCACAGCGGTGCAGCCGCCGAGGGCCGCCAGCAGCAGTTCCACCGGCGTGAAGGTCGCGTCCTCCCCCGTACCCATCGACAGTTCGCCCCCACGGGCGTTGCGCGCCACGTATCTGCCCACGCTGGTGCGCTCGATCTCCACCGACCGGAAGGTGTCGTCACTCATACGACGAACCTACCGAGAAGCGTTCCGCGAACGTGCGGTACACCGGGGTACCCGGCAGCCCGTCACGCACGGCGAACACCACGAGGTCGAACCGGTCGACCACCCGGAGCGCGTCGGCGAACGCACCGGCCACCGTCAGCGGGTCGTTCCGGAACACCCCGCACCCCCACGCGCCCAGCACCACCGTGCGATGCCCGTGCGCGGCAGCGACCTCCAGCACGCGGCGGGCCCGCCGCGCCAGCACCGCCGGCACGTCCGCGGCGTGCTCCGGCTGGTTGCGCACGATCGCGCCCAGGTTCGGCGCCGCCGCGGTCAGGAAGGACGTGGTGTACGCCCGGTCGAGCAGGTCTCCCTTGTCGTCGCGGAACACCGGCACGCCCGGGGAGTAGACGACCCGGTCGCTGTACCGCAGATCCCGCTGCCCCCTGTGGAAGGCGTAGAAGTCGGGTGCCGCGAGCAGACAGGGGTACAGCGCGGACGAGCGGGCGATGCTCTCCTCCTGCGCCTTCGCGCCGCCCAGGAACCCGCCGCCCGGGTTCTTCGCCGACGCGAACACCAGACACGCCGCCCCGGGCCCGAGCCGGCGGGCCGCCTGCAACGTCGACTCGTGCGTCACCTCCACGTCGCCGGCGCCGGGCGTCGCACCGTCGAGGTGGAGGACCTCGTCCGGCAGGTGCTCACGGGTGCCGTCGACCGCGGCGCGTACGGCCGCGTCGATCGCGATGTCCTCGCCGGCGTCGTTGCGGTATCGCCCCGCTTCGGCGATCGCTACCGTCTGCCGGGCGATCTCGCGGAGGCGGCTGCTCATCCGGCACACCCGTCGATCTCATGCATGATCGGCAATCTAGGCAGTCCCCGGCGCGCACGCCAACCGATTAGCGGCCGCCGGAGTTCCGGGGTCCGGCGGCGCCTCACCGTCTGCCATCGAACAGCCGCGTTCCACCTACTGACCGAACGTGTAGCGCAGGTTCGCGTTGATCAGCTGGTTGAGGCGCTTGCGCAGGTGCCCCAGGAGCGACGGGTCGGGCAGGGGCTCGGCGACGAGCAGCGTCCAGCGCAGCCGGGTGCCTCCTCCGCCGTCGGGCACCAGGTCGAAACGCACCTGCGCATCCGGTCGCCCGGTCCACAGCGACGACCAGACGACCACACGCGGATGCTCGGCGTGGAGGATCCGAGGCGGCTGCTCGTCGTCGAGCAGCCGCAGCCACGGACGCGCCGGGTCACGGTCGGGCTCGGTGAGCGCCTCGAAGACGACGGCCGGTGGGGGTGGCTGGGTGCGCGCACGGCTACCGGCTTCGATCATGCCCCAGACTAGCGGGGGAACGGTCCTGCGAGCGGGACGGCCGGCGGGCCCGGCGGGACGGAGGACGCGCTCCACGACCCGGCTCTCACGTGCCGGCGCCGAGCTGCCACACCCGGAGGTTCCTGATCCGCGCGGCCCTACTCGTGGCGCTCGGCGAACGGTTCATCGGAAGACGTACGGTGAATCGGGCTCCCCGCCCCGGACGGCCCTCGGCCTCGATCGTGCCGTGGTGGCTCGTGACGACCTCCTGGAGCAGCGCCAGACCCAGGCCGAACCGGCGGTCCCCGGCACCCGCGCCCCTGTGGAACCGGTCGAAGATCCGCCGGGCGTCGGCCTGGTCGAAGCCCTTCCCGGTGTCGGCGATGACGAACTCGGCGGCGTCGCCGGCGGCCCGCAGCGTCACGTCGATCCGGCCTCCCGCCGGCGTGTGGGCCAGCGCGTTCGCGAGCAGTTCGCCGACGACCCGGCGCAGGGGCCGACTCGACGCCCGGCACCGGCAGCGGGTCGCCGGGGGTGTCCAGGGTGAGGGTGACCCGGCGCTCGGCGGCGCGCGGTCGCCCTCGGCGGCGACCGTCGCGCCGACCAGCGAGGTGAGGTCGACCGGCGGATCCGGTTCCCGGTCGGCGGGCGCGGCGGCGAGCCGGGCCGAGAGCAGCAGGTCGTCGACGATCTCGCCGAGCCTGCGGGTGGTGCCGACGATCCTTTCCAGGTCGTCCAGGTTCTTGGCGGCGCCGTCACGGCGCGCCCGGCGCGCGAGCAGTTGGGCGCGGGTGTGCACCTGGGCGATCGGGGTTCGCAGTTCGTGGCTGGCGTCCGCGACGAAGCGCCGCTGCCGGGTCAGCGCTTCCGCGAGGGGCGCGACGGCCCAGCGGCTGACGAGCACACCGGTCAGCATGGCGGCGAGCAGCCCGGCCACCGCCGCGAGGCTGAACGCGAGCAGGAGGTGCCGGCGGTCGGACATCTGGAACCGGGCGTCGAACACCGCCTGGACGACGGTGTCGCCGCGGGCCTCGGTGCGCACGTGGTAGGTCGTGCCGTTGCGCGCGACGGTGGTGATCTCGGTGGCCCGGGTGGCCGGTCTCCCCGGCATGATCGCCCGGCACCGGGCCACCGCGAGCGTGGTCACCGTGGGCAAGCTGTACCAGCTCGTGCGGGACCAGCGCACCGATCCGGCCGACCTGAGCAGCCTGCGGGCCCTGCTGGTCTCCGGTTCCCCGCTCGCACCGGGCCGGCTCGCCGAGGCGCTCGACGTGCTCGGGCCCGTCGTCTTCCAGGGCTACGGCCAGACCGAGACCGGCATGATCACGATGGTGACGCCCGCCGACATGGTGGCGCACCCGGTCGCACTCGCCTCGGTCGGCCGGCCTCCCCCGGTGACCGAACTGTCCATCCGGGACGGCGAGGGCCGTCCCGCCACCGAGCGCGAACTGTTCGTCCGCACACCGGCGCAGGCCGCCTCGTACTGGAACGACCCGGCCGAGAGCGCCGAGGTGTTCGTGGACGGCTGGGTCCGCACCCGCGACCTGGCCCGGCTCGACAGCGACGGCTACCTGCACCTGCTGGGCCGGATCCGGGACGTCGGCATCGTGCAGGCCAACCTGGTGTACGCGGGCCCCATCGAGCGGATCCTCGCCGCCGATCCCACAGTCGCCGAGGCGTACGTCGTCGGCCGTCCCGACGACGCGACCGGGGAGGCGGTGCACGCGTACGTGGTGCCCGCCGCCGGTCACGTGCCTGATGCCGGGCGGCTGCGCGCGCTGGTGGCGGAGGCGCTGGGGGAACCGTCGGTCCCGCGGACGATCCGGTGGATCGACCGGATTCCGGTGGCACCAAGCGGCAAGCCGGACAAGCGTGCCCTGGAGCGCACGCCGATCAGGTGAACCACCGATGGCCTAGCATCCGTGCATGGCCGTACTCGACGAGGCAGCGCAGCGTACCCGCACCCGGCTGCGGGGCACCGCCGTCGGATTCGCCGCCCTGTGGTCCGTCGCCCTCACCGCGTTCGCGGGCGTCAACCTCTGGGTCGGGCTGCGGAACCGGCCGTACCTGCTGCAGTACGGCAGCGACGCGGGTGACCGCTTCGGGACCAACGTCATGGTGCTGCTGTCGTGGCTCGGCATCGTCGCCACGGTCGGCCTCGCCACGTGGGTCACTGCGCTGGTGGTGCTGACGCAGACCCCCGGCATGCACAGAGGGCTGCGAACCCGGGTCCGCGTGGCATCGGCCGTGGTGCTCGTCGGCACTCCGGTGGTCACCGTCGCCGCGCTCGTCCTCGCGTACGCGCTGATCGTGCCGCGGATCTACTCGGGAGTGCAGTTCTGAAGCCCGGGGTTCCGTCCGCCTCCGGGGACAACGACGTGGCGGGTGCCGGTCCGCGTTCGGCCCGGCGAAACCGGACCCGCGCCGCTCGGTAACGACGGTGATCAGGCCGACGCTCTACTACCAACTCTTAGTAGTTCCCCTAGGATGGCGACCGCATCAGGTCGGAGCGATGGGCGCCGGGTCCATGTCTCCCTGACGAAGGGGATCAGCGGTGCCTCTCCCGCGGCGTCATCGGTCGCCGGCGCACGGCGCGGCACGGTGGCTGCTGCTCGTGTGGCTGGCGTGCTGTCCCGCCGTGTTCGTGGTGCTCGGGTTCGCGTCGCCCGCCGCCGCGCACTTCAAGCTGCTCAAGGTCGTACCGGCCGACGGCGCACGCGTGGACGGCGCGGTCGAGGAGATCCGGCTGACGTTCAGCGCCCCCGGCACGCCCACCGCGGCCGGCTTCACGCTCTCCCGCGAGGGTGCTGCCGTTCCGGTGACCACTCACACCCCCGACGGGGGCCGTACGTGGCTGGTCCACCCCTCCGCCGCGTTGACCGACGGGAAGTTCACGCTGCGCTGGAGCGTGGCCGCTCCGGACGCCCATCCGCTGACCGGCGACGTCACGTTCACCGTGGTCCCGGCCGCCGCGCCACCGGGCGCGACCGCCGCCCCTCGGCCCACGGCCGGTTCGCACGGGCACACCGGTCACGGTGGACCGGCCGTTCCGTCGGCGTCGCCGCCGGCCCACTCCGGCGGGCACGCGGTGGGTCACACCGCCGACGCCGACCAGGGTCCGGTGCGGTTCGTCGGCACGGCGGGGCGCTGGCTGTCCTACGGGGCGATCCTGCTCGGCGTGGGTGGTCTCGTCTTCGCGCTGACCACACTGGTGGGTACGCGCAGCGACATCCGGCTGGTCCAGGTCTGGGTCCGCATCGCCGGGCTGGCTGTGGTGGCCGGCGTGCTGCTCGAACTGGCGGCGCTGGCGGCCGTGTTCGGCGGGGGCGGTGTCGCCTCGGCGGTCAGCGTGCAGGCGCTGACCGCGCTCGGCCGTACGCCGGTCGCCGCCGGACTGGGTCTGCGGTTCGCCGGCGCGGCCGGGCTGCTCGTGGCCGGTTCCCTGGAGGCGGCGCTGATCCGGGGCCGGCACGCCGTCGGCCGGCACGCCGTGGTGACGGTCGCCGCGATCCCGACCGCCCCTCGCCCCCTGGTCGTGCCGCCCACCGGCGCCGTGAGCGGCGACGAGGTCCAGCGGGTACGCGCGCGGGCGGTCCGGCCGGTGCTCCTCGGCGTCACGGTGGCGCTGCTGCTCGGTTCGTTCCTGTTCGACGGGCACACCGTCACCGCCGGGCCACGGGCGATCGTCGTGGCGGCGGACGTGGCGCACACCGTCGCCGCGGCGGTGTGGGTCGGCGGGGTTCTGCTCCTGGCGGCGCTGCTGCTGGGGCGTGCGCGCCTCGGTGTGCCGACGGGCGCCGCCGAGATGGCGGTGCGGTTCTCCGTCCCGGCCACCGCGGCGGTGACGCTCACCGGCGTCGCGGGTGCCGCGTTGACGCTGGCGATCCTGGACCGGCCCGGTCACCTGGTGAGCACCGGGTGGGGGCGGGTACTCCTGGTCAAGGTCGCGCTGGTGACGGTGGTGGCCGTCGTCGGGCTCTACAACAGCAGGCGGGTGGTGCCCCGGCTGGACGAACCCACCCCGGAGGGCATGCGTCGCCTGCGCCGCACCGTGCTGGCGGAGGCGGTGCTGATGGTCGCCGTCCTGCTGGCCACCGCCGTCCTGGTCAACACCGGCATGTAGACCCCGGGCCCGCGCCGCCGTGGCGGTCCCGGCGTCTACAGGCAGAACAGGATGCCGGTGACCACGCCGGCGCCCAGGGGTGCCGCCAGGGCGGTCGAGGCGAGCAGGGCGCGGGCGGGCAGGTTGCGGCGATGCGGGCGGCGTCCCTGGAGGCGCTGCAGCCGGATGGCCACGTCGGCGCCGGCCATCGACAGCGCGGGCGGCGGGTGCGGCGCGCCGGCGAAGGTCAGCAACGCGTCGCGTACGGCGGTCGGGCCGCATTCGCGGACGGCGGCGGCGTCGGCGCGCAGTTCGACGAGCAGGCGCACTGCTGCGGGCGCCTGGCGGGTCAGGGGCAGCCACGGTACGGCGGCGGCGAGCCCTTCCACGGCGGCCACCAGGAGATGGTGACGTTCCCGCAGGTGTGCCCGCTCGTGGCTGAGCACCGCGGCGAGCTGGTCCGCCGGCAGGTCACCGGCGGCGCTGGCCAGGACCGTCAGTCCGCCGGACCCGCCGAGGCTGTAGGCCATCGGGGTCGGGTGCGGGATCCACAGCACCGGCGCCTCGCCGCGTTCCGGCGGGCGGCCGGCGAGCGCGAGCAGGTCGGCGTGGGCGCGGCGGGCGCGGCGGGCGCGCATCGCCCGCCGGGTGCACGTCACCGTGAACCGGGCGAGCACGGCCAGCAGGAGCAGCGCTCCGGTCGCCCCGACGATCTCGTCGACGGCGGGCGGCCGGCTGGGTTGCGCCCAGTGCCAGCAGATGCGGGCGAGGTCGTGCAGCGCCCACTGCCGGGTGCTGCCGGGGGCGAGGAGCATCACAGTGGCGAGGACGAAGGTGCCGATCACCGCGACGATCAGGCCGAGCCAGCCCAGCAGCATCGCGACGGGGTCGGCGACGTGCCGGAAGCACAGCCGCAACGCGGCGGGCCCACACCAGGCGACTACCGCCGCGCCGGCGACGAGGGCGAGCGCGAGGCTCACGCCTCGGACTCCCGCTCGTCGAGGACCTGCCGCAGGATGTGCAGCTCGTGGTCGGAGGCGGACCGGGCGAAGTGCAGGAGCACCAGGTCGGGGTGGGTGCTCGTCTCGACGACCCGGCGCAGTGTCCGCGCGATGATCTCCTCGCGGGTGCCGGCGGCCCGGTAGCGGTAGGCCTTGCCGTCCTTCTCGCGTACGGCCCAGCCCTTGCGGTGCAGGTTGTCCAGCACGGTGAGCACCGTCGTGTACGCCAGGACCCGGTCGGTGGTCACCGCGTCGAGGACGTCACGCACGAGCACGGGCTCGGGGGCACGCCACAGGACGTCCATCACCGCCGATTCGAGTCTGCCCAGTTCCGCCACGTGCTCTCCCTTCGTGCCGGCCAGGGTACGTCAGGTGTCGTGGCGGTGCGGCCGGTCCCGACGCCGGGGCCGGGACCGGCCGCACCCGGCCGTCTACAGGCGGTCGAGGATCTTCTGCAGGGTCTGCACCTCGGCGGCCTGATCCGAGGCGATCTTGGCGGCCAGCGCCTTGGCCTCGGGGTTGCTCCCGTCGGCCTGCTCGGTCCGGGCCATGTCGATGGCGCCCTTGTGGTGGGCGATCATCATCTCGGCGAACATCTTGTCGAACGCGGGGCCCTTGGCCGCGGCGAGGTCCTTCATCTGCTGCTCGGACATCATGCCGGGCATCCCCGCGTCCATCCCCGGCATGCCGTGCCCGGGCGTGGCGCTCATGCCGGGCATGCTGTGGTCGCCGGGCAGGTCCGTGGGCTTACCCCAGGCCGTGAGCCACCCCTTCATGGTGGTGATCTCCGGATCCTGCGCCGCCTTGATCTTCACGGCCAGGTCCTTCAGTTCGCTGTCGCTCGCGCGCGTCGGGGCCAGGTCGGCCATCGTCACCGCCTGCTGGTGGTGCGGGATCATCATCTGGGCGAACATCACGTCCGCGTCGTTGACTGTGGCGTCGGCCGAGGCCGAGGCGCCCGCCGCGGAACTGCTGCCGGCGCCGTGCGTCATACCGCCGGTGTCGTCCGCGCCGCCGCAGGCGGCGGTGGTGAGCAGGGCGGACAGGGCAACGCCCGCGAGGGCGGCGCGGCGCAGGATGGTCGGTTTCATCGGTACGTGGTCCTTGTCGTGAGGTGTGCCGGAACGGAGTCGTCGGGTCCGGGCGGGACGCCGGACCGTGCTCTGCTCACGTGCGCAGGACCGTGACGGCTCGCAGGAGCAGCCCGATGGGCCGGCGGGGTGGACCCCGGTCCGGGCGGGGCCCGCGTGACCGAGGGCCGGCCGGCGTGCCGGTGCCGCGGCGGGGCCGCCACAGCAGGGACAGGGCGCCGAGGACGAGCGCGCCGCCCAGCACCGCCAGGCACACGGTGAACACGTGCGTCCCGTCGCGGTGCCCGGGCGGGCCGTCGTCTCCGTGGGCGGCGTCGGGCGCGGCGATCTCGCGGGCGGCGTCGGCGGCGTGGCCGGTGCTCCCGTGTACGGCGCTCGCGTGGGCGGCGTCGGTTCCGGCCGGGTGGCCGAAGGTGTGCATGCCGAAGACCCCGAACGTCACGGCGACGAACAGCGCCAGCCGCAGCAGCGGGTGAGCGCGTCCCATCCCATCCCCTCCGTACGTCCGGCCCGGCGCGTGGCGTCCACCCCGGCACCAGCGTCTACTACAGGCGCATAGTAGATGGGATATCACGGCGGCCGGGCACGGGGAGGGCGAACGCGCACAACGCGCCACCCGGGAACGACTACGTGACGCGGTAGGCGGTGTAGCGCACCCGGTCGGCCTCACGGATCGCCGACGCGACGAAGACGCACTGCTCCAGCACGGCCAGCGCGGGCACCGACGTCTCCAGTCGTACGCCCAGCCGGAAGTAGTACTCGGCGGGGTCGACCGCGTCGCCGCGCAGCAACGCCTCGAGGACCTCCGGGCGGCCGCTGCGGACGCCGAACGTGCGGAGGTAGACGTGACCGCCGTCGGCGGTGCGCGCCGAGTAGCGGGTGTCGATCTCGATCGCGCCGTCCGGGCGGACCAGTTGCCAGTCGGCGCCGCCGGGAAGGATGCCGGCCTCGAACAGGCCGGTGACCCGGCCGCCGACGACGGGCACCACGCGGCGGTGGCCCGCGCGGGTCACCCCGTGGTCCTCCAGCGCGCCGAGCCGGACCTCCACCTCGAACGCGGCCTCCAGACCGGGAACCGGCGGGCCGCTCACCGGGCCCCACCCGGCTGCTCGGCGCGGCGGACGACGCGTCGGCGCGTACTCATGGGGTGTCCTTGGTCTGCGCGAGGGCGTCGCGGAGGCGTTCCAGCGCGGGCACCGCGGCGGCGAGTGCCGCGCGGTCCTCCGCCGACAGGGTGGCCGCGGCGCGGGCGACCAGGTCTCCGCTCGCGAGGTCGAAGCGGTCGAACAGGTCGAGGGCCTTCGGGGTGGCGAGGACGTCGACGTGGCGGTGGTTGCCGGGACGGGGGCGTCGCTCGACGAGACCGTTGCCCTCCATCGTGGTCAGCAGGTTGCTGACCGTCGAGCGGCTCAGGCGCAGTCGTTCGGCCAGCTCGCCGGGACCGGACACGGTGCCTCGGGGCAGGGCCCGCACGATCTCGATCTGCGCGTCCGGGATCTCCGGCAGGTGCTCGGCGGCGCGGGCGGCGGCGAGCAGCGTACGGCGAAGCGGCGAGATCACCGACGCCAGTCGCGCCGAGTCCAGCCCGGTCGTCTCCGGGCCGGTCACGGCAGGACACCGGAGAAGACGGTCGGCGTCAGGGAGGCCCGTTCGTTGAGGTCGGCGGGCAGGAAGCCGGCCGCCTTCTTGTAGCCGGTGGCGATCTCGGTGAGTTCCTCCGGCGGGATGACGTCGTGGACGTGGTCGAACCCGTCGGGCGCGCGTTCGTGGGCGAGCACCATCACCTGCTCCGGGCCCTGCCGCCTGTTGCTCAGCACGAGCGCGGTGGTCGCCGGCCGCCGGTCCGCCTCGTAGGCGTCGAGCGCCGCCCGCACCGTCGGCGCGGTGGCGAGGTGGAAGGCGAGGGTACGCGCGTCGAGGATCGCCTGCGACGCCCCGTTGGAACCGTTCGGATACATCGGGTGCGCCGCATCCCCGAGCAGCGTCGTGTTCCCGTGGGTCCAGGTGTCGATCGGGTCGCGGTCCACCATGGGGTATTCGAGGATCTCGTCGGCGGCGGCGAGCAGTGCCGGCACGTCGAGCCACGGGAAACGCCAGTCCGCGAAGAGGGAGACGACCGGCGCGGGGTCGACCGTCCGGTTCCAGTCCGCGTTGGGCCCGGCGAAACCGGGCCCGCGCCGCTCGGCGACGACGTTGACCAGGCCGGCACCGATCGGGTACGCGACGAACTTCTGTTCCGCGTCCCCCGCCATGATCATGGTTCGCCCGTCCAGGAAGCCGGGTGCCCGTGCCGTGCCCCGCCACAGCGTCAGCCCGTTCCAGAGCGGCGGCCCTTCGCCGGGATGGTGTTGCCCGCGCAACGCGGAGTGGATGCCGTCCGCGCCGACGATCAGGTCGCCCGCGACGCTCACCTCCCCCGCCGCCGTCTCGAAGTGCGCGACGCCGTCGCGGACGCCGGCGAGCCGGTGCCCGGTGCGCACCGCGTCGGGCCCCAGCCGTTCCCGCACCACGTCGAGCAGTTCCATCTGGAACCGGCCGCGGTGCACGGATAGCTGCGGCCAGCGATATCCGGCGTCCAGTCCGCGCGGTTCGCTCCAGATCTGCTGACCGTGCCGGTTGTAGTAGGCAAGCGTGCCGGGGGCGGCGCCCAGCCTTTCCACGCGGTCGCCGAGGCCCAATTCGGTCAGCTCCCGGACGGCGTGCGGAAGCAGATTGATCCCGACGCCGAGTGGGCGCAACACGTCGGCCCGCTCGTAGACGGTGATCTCACGGAAGCCGGCCCGGTGCAGGCTGAGAGCGGTGGTGAGGCCACCGATCCCCGCGCCCACGATCACGATCGCCAAGTCGTCGCTCCCTCCGCCACCGTGCCACCAACCGCACAGTTTGGTCACAAAATCGTCACGCGTCAAGACGTATTCCCATCGCGTTCCGAGCACTCGTCTCGCAATGCGATTCGCTTTATCGGAATTCTTGACAATCAATCACCTCTGCATGACGCTGATCGACGCGGTCGGATGGTTCACCTCACCTCACCGGCCCCCAATCCTCCGGATGCACCAGCGCTTCGCACGGAAGGGGTCGTCCATGAAGAAGGTCACCGCCCTCGCTGTTCTCGCCGGCGTCGCGATCGCCCTGACCGGTTGCACGGACTCCGACGCCACCGATCCGTCCCCCGGGGCGAGCGGCGACCTGCGCAAGGTCCGCGTGGCCGCGTTGCCGATCAGCGAGACCGCCGCGCTGTGGGGCGGCATCAAGGCGGGCATCTTCCGGGAGCAGGGGCTCGACGTGGAGGTCGTGCCCGCGCAGGGCGGCGCACAGGCCATCCCGGCGCTGCTCAACGGCGACATCGACTTCGCCATCGGTCAGCCGTTCGGCCCGTTCCGCGCCGACCTGCAGAACCTCGGCGTGGTGATCATCGGGAACTACGCGTCGTCCTACGCCGACGGTGACGACATCAACGCCGTGGTGGCGTCGGCGAAGTCGGGCATCACCCGGCCCGCCCAGCTCGCCGGGCGCAAGGTGTCGGTGAACAGCCTGGGCGCCGCCGGCGACGTCACGATCATGGCGGCGGTCGAGAAGGACGGCGGCGATCCGGCGAAGGTCAAGTTCGTCGAGGTCGCCTTCCCGGACGCGGCGGCCCAGCTCGCCGCCGGCAACATCGACGCCGCCTGGGTGACCGAGCCGTTCATCACCCAGCTGCGCGAACGCGGCGACGTCCTCGTGGTCGCCCCGTACCAGGCCACCGTCCCCGGGCTCGCCACCCTGACGACGATCACGTCGAGCGAGCTGAAGGACTCCGACGCCGCCCTGGTCGCGGACTTCTCGTCGGCGATGAAGAAGACGCTCACCTGGGCCAAGGATCCGGCGAACGAGAAGGATCTGCGTCAAGCCATCAAGGACAATCTCGAACTGCCGGAGGCGGTGGCGGACTCGGTGCGGCTCCCGGCGTTCGGGTGGGAGCTCGACCGGGCCGGCCTGGAACAACTGGCGACGCTCGCCCAGAAGTACCGCGTCCTCGACCGGCGACCCGACTTCGACCGCCTCATCCAGCAGCAGTAGCCGGCCGATGCGCAAGATCCTGCTGGGCGCCGCGGGCCTGCTGGGGTTCCTCGTCGTCTGGCAACTGATCCCGGCCCTGGGACTTGTCGACCCGCACTACCTGCCGTACGCCACGGACGTGTTCGGGCGGTTGGCGCAGGAGGTCCGCGACCTGGCGTTCTGGCGGCGGGTCCGGCTCACCATGACGTCGTGGGCGATCGGCCTGACGGTGGCGACGCTCGCCGCGGTCGCGCTGGGGACAGTGGTCGGGATGGTGCCGTTCCTGCGCCGCGCGACGCACACGACTGTCGAGTTCCTGCGGCCGGTGCCGTCGGTCGCGCTGATCCCCCTCGCCGTGCTGATGTTCGGCCTGCAGATGCGCGCCGCGCTCGTCATCATCGTCTACGCGGCGTTCTGGCAGGTGTTCGTGCAGGTGATCTACGGCATCGCCGACGTCGACACCGTCGCCCGGGACACCGCGCGCAGTTTCGGCCTCACCCGCGCCGAACGTCTGCGGTACCTCATCCTGCCGACCGCCCTGCCGTACCTGATGACCGGCCTGCGTCTCGGCGCGGCGGTCGCGCTCATCCTGGCCGTCACCGCCGAGATGGTGATCGGCAACCCCGGCCTCGGGCGCATGATCGAACTGTCCCGCTCCGCCGGGGACGCGGTCGGCCTGTACGGCCTCGTCGTGGTCACCGGGATGCTCGGGCTGCTGGTGAACGTCGTGTTCCGCTTCGTCGAACGGCGCTCGCTGGCCTGGCACCAGTCGGTGCTCGCAGACGAGGCGACCCGATGACCGCCGTCGGCGCGGGCCGGGCCCGCCCGCGCGGCCTGGGCGTCCGGGTCGCCGAGAACGTCCTGTTCGCGGTCGGGCTTCCCGTCCTGACCGTGGCGCTCTGGGCCGTCTGGTCCACCCGGTCGGCGAACCGGTTCCTCGTCGGCCCCGGCACGCTCCTCGACGCGTTCCGGCAGACCTGGGTCGGCCCGGCTTTCGTCGACGACGTCCTGCCCAGCCTGTACCGGCTCCTGCTCGGACTGTTCGCGTCGATCCTGCTCGGCGTCGCCGCCGGCGTCGTCATCGGCCGGTTCCGCCCGCTACGCGAGATCCTCGAACCGCTGCTGGAGTTCTTCCGCGCGATTCCGCCACCCGTACTGATCCCGGTCGCGATGCTGCTGCTCGGCATCACCGACACCATGAAGGTCGTCGTCATCGTGTCCGGGGCGATCTGGCCGATCCTGCTGAACACGATCGAAGGCGTCCGGGCCACAGACAGCGTGATGATGGAGACCGCGTCCTCGTTCCGGATCTCCCGGTGGGACCGGCTGTGGCGGCTGATCCTCCCGGCGGCGAGCCCGCGCATCATGACCGGCGTACGGCAGGCGCTCTCGGTGGCCCTGATCCTCATGGTCATCTCGGAGATGTTCGCGTCGTCGGCCGGCCTCGGTTACCGGATCGCCTACTTCCAGCGGAACTACCTCATCGCCGAGATGTGGAGCGGGATCCTGCTGCTCGGCCTCATCGGCGTCGCCCTCGCCGTGGTCTTCGGTGTCGTCGAACGCCGCGTCCTGCGCTGGTACCACGGAATGAAGGAGGTCACCCGTGCCTGACGGAAGCCCTCTGCTGCGGGTCGAGCACCTGCGGAAGGTCTACGCCTCCGGCCGGGGCGAGGTCGAGGCGATCGGGGACATCAGCTTCACCATGGATCCCGGCGAGCTGCTGTGCGTCGTCGGTCCGTCAGGCTGTGGGAAGACCACCCTCCTGAAATGCCTCGCCGGGCTGCTCCGTCCCACCAGCGGCCTCGTCGAGATGGAGGGGTCGCCGGTGACCGGGCCGAGCCCGGCGATGGCGGTGGTCTTCCAGGAGTACGGCCGCAGCCTCTACCCGTGGCTGACGGTCCGCGGCAACGTGGAGCTTCCGCTCCGCCACAAGAAGCTCTCCCGCGCCGAACGCGCCCGGACGGTCGCCGACGCCCTCGACGCGGTCGGGCTGCCGCAGTCGGCGCGCAGCCATCCGTGGCAGCTCTCCGGCGGGATGCAGCAGCGGGTGGCGATCGCGCGCGCCATCGCGTACCAGCCGGACGTGCTCATCATGGACGAGCCGTTCGCCGCTGTGGACGCGCAGACCCGCGCCGACCTGGAGGATCTCGTCCGCGAACTGCACCTGACCCGGGGGATCTCCACCGTCTTCGTGACGCACGACATCGACGAGTCGGTGTATCTGGGTCAGCGTGTGCTCGTCCTGTCGAACTCACCGACCCGGGTGCGGGAGGACCTCGTCATCGACCTCCCCCGGGAACGCGACCAGCTCACCACCCGGGCCCTGCCCCGGTTCACCGAACTGCGGACCCACGTCTACGAGCAGATCCAGCGGTCCAAGCGCGGGCCGGTGGTCCCGTCCTCGCGGGTCCACCGGCCATAGCTGCATCGGTCACCACCGATCTAGTTTCGAGGTGACGGACCGATGGAGGGCGGAAGCATGATCGGAACCCTGGTGGAGAACGGTCTCACGGCGCTGGCCCGCTACGACTCCTACGGCCAGGAACAGATCGACGAGATCGTGAAGAAGGCGTCGGTGGCCGCGCTCGGCCGGCACGCCGAACTCGCGATGCTGGCGGTCGAGGAGACCGGCCGTGGCGTGTTCGAGGACAAGGCGGTGAAGAACATCTTCGCCTGCGAACACGTCACCAACCACATGGCCGACATCCGTACCGTCGGGGTGATCGCGCAGGACGACATCACGGGCATCACCCAGATCGCCGAGCCGGTGGGCGTGGTGGCCGCGGTGACGCCCGTGACGAACCCGACCTCGACCACCATCTTCAAGGCGCTGCTGGCCCTCAAGACCCGCAACCCGGTGATCTTCGCCTTCCACCCGGCGGCGCAGCGGTGCAGCGCGGAGGCGGCCCGCACGGTCCGCGACGCCGCCGTCGCCGCCGGCGCGCCGGAGCACTGCATCCAGTGGATCGACGAGCCGTCGGTGGACGCGACGAACGAGCTGATGCGGCATCCCGCCGTCTCGGTGGTCCTGGCGACCGGCGGCAACGCGATGGTCCGGGCCGCCTACTCCACCGGCAAACCGGCGCTCGGCGTCGGCGCCGGCAACGTCCCCGCGTACCTGGAGGCGTCGGCCGACGTGGCCCGCGCGGTGAACGACGTGGTGCTGTCCAAGGCGTTCGACAACGGCATGATCTGCGCCTCCGAGCAGGCCGTCATCATCGACGACGCGATCCGGCCGGCCGCCCTCGCCGAGTTCCGGCGACTGCACGCCCACATCGCGACGCCGGAGGAGAAGTCGCTGCTGGAGAAGCTGCTCTTCGGCTCCGGGAAGCTCAACCCGGACGTGGTCGGGCAGCCGGTGACCTGGATCGCCGAACACGCCGGTTTCCCGGTCGACCCGAACACCGCGATCATCCTGGTCCCGGTCGACCGGGTCGGCCCGGCCGAGCCGCTGACCCGGGAGAAGCTCTGCCCGGTGCTCGCACTGCTGCCCGCCACCGGCCACGACCAGGCCTTCCGGTACGCCGAGCAGATGGTCGAGTTCGACGGTCTGGGTCACAGCGCCGTCATCCACACGCGGGACGCCGACCTGGCCGAGGCGTACGGCCGCCGGGTCAAGGCCGTCCGGATCATCTGGAACGCACCGGCCTCCCAGGGCGGCATCGGCGACATGTACAACGCCTTCCTGCCGTCGCTGACGCTGGGCTGCGGAAGCTACGGCCACAACTCGGTGTCGCACAACGTCACGGCGGTCGACCTCATCAACATCAAGAGGGTGGCCCGGCGGACGAACAACCTGCAGTGGTTCAAGGTTCCGCCGAAGATCTACTTCGAGCCGAACGCGATCCGCTACCTCGCCGACATGCCCGGCGTGCACCGGGTCACCGTGGTGACCGACCACACCATGACCAGACTGGGGTACGTGGACCGCGTGCTGTCCGTGCTGCACCGCCGCCGCGAGCAGGTGGCCCTGCAGATCATCGACGACGTCGAGCCGGAGCCCAGCGTGCGTACCGTCGACCGGGGCGCCGAGTCGATGCGCTCGTTCCGCCCGGACACCATCATCGCGCTCGGCGGGGGGTCGGCGATGGACGCCGCCAAGGTGATGTGGCTGCGCTACGAGCACCCCGAGGTGGTCTTCGCCGATCTGCGAGAGAAGTTCTTCGACATCCGCAAACGCGCCTTCAAGTTCCCCACCCTCGGCGCGCTGGCCCAGCTCGTCTGCATCCCGACCACCTCCGGCACCGGAGCCGAGGTCACCCCGTTCGCGGTCATCACCGACACCGAGTCCGGCAAGAAGTACCCGCTCGCCGACTACGCCCTCACACCGAGCGTGGCGATCGTCGACCCGGTCCTGGCCGCCGACCTGCCGGCGGTGGTCACCGCGGACAGCGGCTTCGACGCGCTCACCCACGCGATCGAGTCGTACGTGTCCGTCTACGCCAACGACTTCACCGACGGGCTGGCCCTGCACGCCGTCCGGCTCATCTTCGGCAACCTCGCCCGGGCCGTCCACCAGGGCGCCGCCGACCCCGCGGCCCGCGAGAAGATGCACAACGCCGGGACGATCGCCGGCATGGCGTTCGGCAGCGCCTTCCTCGGCATCGTGCACGCCATGTCGCACACCCTGGGTGCCACCTTCCACGTCGCACACGGGCGCACCAACGCGATCCTGCTCCCGCACGTCATCAGGTACAACGGCACCGTGCCGAGCAAGCTCACCGGCTGGCCCAGGTACGAGACCTACCGGGCGCCGCAACGCTTCGCCGACATCGCCCGTACCCTCGGGCTCCCCGCGGCGACCGACGCCGAAGCGGTCGAAGCTCTGGCCACGGCGATCGAGCGCCTGCGCGACGAGGTCGGCATCGAGCCGTCCTTCGCGGCAGTCGGCGTGGACGAGCGGGCCTTCCTCGCGGCGCTGCCGCAGCAGGCGCTGAACGCGTACGAGGACCAGTGCGCGCCGGCGAACCCGCGGATGCCGATGCTCGACGACATGCAGGAACTGATGCGTGCCGCGTACTACGGACCGGCGACCGCCGGCTGATCCGGCGGTGACTGCCGCTTCGCTCAGGAGGGCCCGGCGGTGCGCGGCGGTCGCCGGCGAGGGCCGAAGGTCCCTCGGCTTCCGGTCTGCGGCCCCCCGTGGCAGGGCGCCGCCGGGCCTAGGCTGGGTCCGGACAAGACGAGATCAGTGGAAGGAAGCACGGTGACCGCGGTCGAATCCGAACTCCGTACGCTCGCCGAACTCGACGACACCGAACTCGCCCGTCTGGACGCGTGGTGGCGGGCGAACAACTACCTCACCATCGGTCAGATCTACCTGCAGGGCAACCCACTGCTGCGCGAGCCCTTGTCGGCCGAGCACATCAAGCCGCGCCTGCTCGGCCACTGGGGAACCAGCCCCGGCCTGTCGCTGATCTACGCGCACGTCTCCCGGCTGATCCGGCACACCGGCCAGCAGGCCATCTACCTGGCCGGTCCGGGTCACGGCGGGCCGGCACTGGTGGCCGCCGGCTACCTGGAGGGCACCTACAGCGAGATCTACCCGGACGTCAGCCAGGACGAGGCCGGGATGCTGCGCCTGTTCCGGCAGTTCTCCAGCCCGGGCGGTATCCCGTCGCACGTGTCGGTGACCACCCCGGGTTCCATTCACGAGGGCGGTGAGCTGGGCTACGTCCTGGTCCACGCGTTCGGCGCGGTCATGGACAACCCGGACCTGCTGGCCATCGCGGTGGTGGGCGACGGCGAGGCCGAGACCGGGCCCCTTGAGGGCTCCTGGAAGGGCGTGTCCTTCCTCAACCCGGAGCGCGACGGCGCGGTCCTGCCGATCCTGCACCTCAACGACGCCAAGATCTCCGGCCCCACCGTGCTGGGGCGCAAGAACCCCGAGGAGGTACGCCACCTGCTGCGGGGCCACGGTTACGACGTCATCGAGGTCGAGGGCTCCGACCTGCCCGGCATGCACCACCGCTTCGCCGCCGCCCTGGCCACCGCCTGGACGAGGATCCGCGACATCCAGACCGCCGCCCGTGACGGCTCTTGGGACGGTACGCGTCCGACCTGGCCGCTGATCATCCTGCGGTCGCCGAAGGGCTGGACCGGGCCGGACACCGTCGACGGGGTCACCGTCACCGGGACGTGGCGCTCCCACCAGGTGCCGCTGTCCGGCGTCAAGGACAATCCGGAGCACCTCGCGCTGCTGGAGCGCTGGCTCAGGTCGTACCGTCCGGAGGAGCTGTTCGACTCCTCCGGCGCGCCCGTGGCGCTGGTCCGGGACCAGGCCCCCGACGGCGACCTGCGGATGAGCGCCAGCCCGCACGCGAACGGCGGGCTGCTCACCCGGGATCTGGACCTGCCGGACTTCCGTTCCTACGCGATCGAGGTGCCTCAGCCGGCGCAGCAGCGGGCCGAGTCGACGCGCAAGCTGGGCGAGATGATGCGCGACATCTACGCCCGCAACGCCGACCGGTTCCGGTTGTTCTGTCCGGACGAGACGAACAGCAACCGCCTCGGCGGCGTCTTCGACGTCTCCGACCGCGCCTTCATGGAGCGGGTGACACCGGAGGACGTGGCGATCAGCCGCGACGGCCGGGTCATGGAGGTGCTCAGCGAGCACAACTGCCACGGTTGGCTGGAGGGCTACAACCTGACCGGCCGGCACGGCATGTTCGCCACCTACGAGGCGTTCGCCATGGTCAGCGCCTCGCAGACGGTGCAGCACGGCAAGTGGCTGCAGGAGGCCAAGCACCTGCCGTGGCGCGCGAAGGTGCCGAGCCTCAACGTGCTGCTGACCTCGACGGCGTGGCGCAACGACCACAACGGCTTCTCCCACCAGGGCCCGGGCCTGATCCAGGTGGTGCTCACCCAGCGCGGCGACGTCGCCCGGGTCTACCTGCCGCCGGACGCCAACACCCTGCTGTCGGTGGCCGACCACTGCTTCCGGTCGCGGTCGTACATCAACCTGATCGTCATCGACAAGCAGCCGCAGTTGCAGTACCTCTCCATGGACGAGGCGATCGAGCACTGCGCCCGCGGCGCGGGGATCTGGGAGTGGGCCGGCACCGACGACGGCACCAGCGACCCCGACATCGTCCTCGCCTGCGCCGGCGACGTCGTCACCATGGAGACTGTCGCGGCGGCGCAGATCCTGCGCGACCGGCTGCCCGGTCTGAAGGTGCGCGTCGTCAACGTGGTCGACCTGATGGCCCTGGTCCGGCCCAAGGACCATCCGCACGGGATGAGCGAGACCCTGTTCACCGAGCTGTTCACCGACGACGTCGACGTGGTCTTCTCCTTCCACGGCTACCCCGGCGCGATCCACCAGCTCGTCCACGGCCGCCCGGACGCGGACCGGTTCCGCGTGCGCGGCTTCATCGAGCAGGGCACGACCACCACCCCGTTCGACATGACGGTGCGCAACAAGGCGTCGCGGTACCACCTCGTGATGGACGCCATCAACAACGCCAAGCGTCTGCCGCGCGGTGCGGCGGACCTCAAGGCGTGGTGCCGCAGTCAGCTCGACCGCCACGAGGCGTACGTGGTGGAGCACCTGGAGGACATGCCCGAGGTCCGCGACTGGGCCCTGGGTGACTGGGCCGCACGCGGCTGAGTTCGCTGCGGACGGTGGCGCCGGCCGGCGCCACCGTCCGCCTCCCCGTCCGCGCGGGTCCGTCGTCGTCAGAACACGCGCGTACGGTGTGCCCCGGACGCGAGGCCCGCGATCGGGCCGACGGCGCCGTCCCGGTCCGGCTGCCGGAGTTCGCCCGTGAGGTCGACGTCCATGACGGCGGGGCTGCCGTCCGTTTCCTCGAACTCCGCGTCGGCGCACCGGACCCGTTCCAGGTCCCGGCCGGTGACCACACCGATGCGGGCCTCGTCGAACGCCTCGGGCAAATCGGTGACGAGCCAGACCGCGTCGCCCTCGGCTACGACTGCCGCCGACGCGGCGCCCAGCACCAGTGGCTCGTGCTCACCCTCGAACGGCCGGGCGCCGGCGGCGTAGGTGTTCGCGCGGACGTACACCGGTTGTCTCACCTCGACGTACTTCTGCTGGTCGCTCGGCGGCTGGGCGGCGAGGCGGGCCAGGTACTCGGCGAACGACGCCGGATGCCCGTCGTATCCGGCGGTGCCGGCCAGCGGCGGCCCCTCGCCCTCCGCGCCCGCGCCGTAGGCCGCGTCCGGGTCGCCGCCCAGGAAGAGGTTCCCCACGTACCTGTCGTCGCCGCCGTAGATCACCGCGTAGCCGGCGACCTGGGTGCTGTGCGGCAGGTGGTACGGCGTCGCACGGTCCAGCACCGGCTCCAGTACAGCGCTCGCGGCGACGAGCAAGGTCGACCTGCCCACCCAGCCGACCGTAACAACCGATTGCGCCCTCATCGGCCATGAGCGGGAGTCATCGGCCTGCGAACTCGATCCACGGGTACTGACTGAGCCGATGAACGGAGCTGCTGCACAAAGGCGGTGTCGGACCGGAAGCGGCTCGGGTGCGGGGGCCAGGCCGACGGAACGCGCTCGCCCAGCGGCAAATTCGATACCTGCGAGTTGCGATGCTTCAAGACGGACGGCGGTGGATTGCTATCTGTGGGTGACTCACGCTGGGCCGCCTGGAGCCCCAGCAGCGCCGGGCCAACGAAAGGAAGCATGATCCATGCCCGCCCCGACCCCGAACCGGCCCGGAATTCAGACCAGGTGCCGACGCACGCCGGCCGACTGCCAACCGCACGACGCGGCGCTGGCAGCCCGGTTCGACCGACGTCCTGGACGGGCGATGAACGGCCCCGCCGCCTCCGAATGGCGGCCAGACCCGCTCCTGACCATCGACGACCTCGCGGCCTGGTTGGGCAAGCCCAAGAACACCCTCTACGCCTGGCACAGCCGAGGCAAGGGCCCTCGCGCCATCCGCGTCGGCAACACCCTGCGCTACCGGCGCAGCGAGGTCGAGCGCTGGCTCGAAGACCACACCGACGCGGAGCGGTGAACCATGGCCCGACCTGAACTGGCCATCGGCACCTCCGGAAAAATCCGGATCGAGAAACTCGGTCCGAAGAGATTCCGGGCACGCGCCCGGTTCCGCGACTACGACGGCATCACTCGCGACATCGAGGCCACCGACACCACAGGCCCGGCCGCCGAACGGGCCATGAAGGTCAAACTCCGCGACCGTGCCACCCCCACCGACGACGAGATCACCCGCGGAACGCGCATCAGCGCCCTCGCCGAACTGTGGGTCGAAGAGATCACCGCCGAGGAGCGCATCGCGCGACAGACCATCCACCGATACGCGACCAGCGTCCGCACCTCGATCCTGCCAGCCCTCGGCAACCTCCGAATCCGGGAAGCCAGCGTCGGACGCCTGGACCGGTTCCTGCGCGACATCGCCAAGGACCGCCCTTCAGCCGCCAAAGGCGTGAAGGTCGTACTCAGTCAGATGTTCGCTCTGGCCGTACGCCACGGCGTCATCCCACCAACCCGGTCCGCGACACCGGCCGACTCCGCAAACCCCGCCGCACCGTCGTCGTCCTGTCCGCCGAGCAACTCCAAGCCGTCCGTACGGCGATCCGCGACTGGCAGCGACCGATCCCTGGTAAGCCCGGGCCTCGGCACAGCGGCGACCTGGCCGACGTCGTCGACCTCATGCTCGCCACCGGCGCCCGTATCGGCGAGATCCTGGCCCTCCGCCGGGAGGACCTGGACCTCGCCGCCGAACGACCAACCCTGACGATCTGCGGAACGCTGGTCTTCATCAAGAGCCAGGGCTTCTTCCGACAGCCCTGGACCAAGAGCGACGCCGGCTAACGGAGGGTCGTCCTCCCCCGGTTCGCGGTCGGCATGCTCATGGCCCGCAAACTCACTGCCGCGGACAACCCCCACGACGCGATCTTCGCTTCCCGACGAGGCACCTGGCTCTCCCCCCAACAACGTCCGCCGTCAGTGGCGCCAGGCCCGCGCCGAAGCCGACCTCGACTGGGTCACCCCGCACACCTTCCGAAAGACCGTCGCCACCCTCATCAAGGAGGAGATCGATACCAAGAGCGCGGCAGCGCAACTCGGGCACTCCAGCGAGGAGGTCACCGGCACCTACTACATCGCCAAGCCGGTACAAGCCCCAGACGTGTCCGGCATCCTCGAACGGCTCGGCAGCCACCCGAGCAACCAAGGATCGTCGCCAGGAGAGAACGATGCACACCGAGCCATTTTCATCGTGACGGCGCAGGTCACGGGCGGTGTGGGAGGCCGGTGTCCAGGTAGGACGAGGCTCCCGGTAAGACAGCAATCGACCAAGATCAGATGCCCCAACCGGGAGCCTCGCTGTGCTGTCTTACCCTGCCGCGATTCCGTTGTCCACCCGCAGCCTGAACCACCTCGCCGCCCTCATCCGAACCCGCCGCCAGCAGCAACGYTCMSGGTGGCGACGCCTCGACCCCGAGACCGTTGCTGCTGGCAGATCGGCGACAAGTTCCTCATCCGCAGCAACTTCAACAACCTCTGCGTCTCCAACAAGGACGGCTCCACCGCCGGCAACAACCCCATCGTCCAGGAACCCTGCTCCGACATCGCCCGCATGCAGTGGCGCTTCAACGCGATCGGCAGCACCCCCACCAACCCGCCCACCACCACCCCGCCGCCGAACGGCAGGCCGACGGTGGCCGCGGACGGCAGCGGCACCTACCGCACGGTGCAGGAGGCCGTGGACGCGGTGCCCGCGAACAACACCACCCGGCGGGTCATCACCATCAAGCCCGGCACCTACCGGCAGGTGGTGCGCGTGCCGTCGAACAAGCCGAACATCACCTTCCAGGGCCTCGGCTCGTCCCCGTCGAACACCACGATCGTCTACAACAACTCCGCCCACACCAGCGGCACCTCGGGCAGCGCCAGCATGTTCGTCGACGGGGCGAACTTCGTCGCGGAGAACCTGACCATCTCCAACGACTACGACGAGAACACCTACGAGACCGGTGACCAGGCCGTGGCGCTGCACCTCAACGCCGACCGGGCGGTGCTGCGCAACGTGCGGCTCCTCGGCGACCAGGACACGTTCCTGGTCAACGACCGCACCCGCGCCTACGTGGTCAACTCGTACATCGAGGGCTCCACCGACTTCATCTTCGGCGGCGGCACGATCGTCTTCAACGCCTCCACCATCCACGAGAAGCGCTCGTCCGGCGGCACCATGACCGCCGCCAGCACCGACAGCGCCAAGACCTACGGCTTCCTGTTCTACCGGTCCACCATCACCGGCTCCGGCAGCAACAACACCAACCTGGGCCGCCCCTGGCGTCAGGGCGCCCAGGTGCTCTACCGCGAGTCGACCCTCAGCAGCGCCATCAAGACCAGCCAGCCGTGGACCAACATGGGCGACTCCACCTGGCAGAACGCCCGCTTCTTCGAATACCGGAACACCGGCCCCGGCGCGACCGTCAACGGCAACCGTCCCCAGCTCAGCGACGCGCAGGCCGCCAACTACACCCCGCAGAGGTACCTGGCCGGCAGCGACGGCTGGAACCCGATGTGACGTACCGGTCCGGCGTCGCGTCCGACCGGCGCCTGATCCCGCTCCCATCCGTGGCCTGAGCGGCCCGGACGGCACGGTGTGGCCGCCCCGGATCCCCGGGTGGCCACACCGTGCCCGGACGACGACGTCACCGAAGCCGGCCCCACCGGCGCGGCCGGCCGGATCTCGCGGAACTCGACAAGGAGGAACGTCATGGTGGGTAGAGGCGACCGGGGCCGGACCCGGCATCGACTGCGCCGCGTGCTGGCCGGCGCGGTCGCGACGCTCGTGGCGGCCGGGCTTCTGGTGGGGTTGGGCCCGACCGGAGCATCGGCGGCGGCCGACGACCTGAACGGATGGTACGTGCTGGTGAACCGCAACAGCGGCAAGGCGATGGACGACTACAACTACGCCACCACCGACGGCGCGGCCGTGGTGCAGTGGACCCGGGGTGACAGCAACAACCAGCAGTGGCGGTTCCTGGACTCCGGTGGCGGCTTCTACCGGCTGCTCAACCGCCACTCCGGCAAGGTCCTCGACAACGCCGGCTGGTCGACGTCCGACGGCACGGACATCGTGCAGTGGACCGACCGCAACACCGCCAACCAGCAGTTCCGGCTGGCCGACTCCAGCGACGGCCAGACCCGGTTGATCAACCGGCACAGCGGCAAGGCCGTCGAGGTGCAGGGCAGCTCCACCGCCAACGGCGGCAAGGTGGTCCAGAACAGCGACGCGGACCGGACCAACCAGCAGTGGCGACTCGTCCGCGTCGGCGACGTGAACCCCACCCCGGCCGCCCGCACCACCGCGTGGCAGGCCGGCCGCTTCGTCGTCGACACCCCCGACGTGGTACGCCGGTCCACCGTCGTGCTCAACCGGCCCAACACCAAAGCCAGCGAGTCCGTGCCGCTCGGCAACGGGTCGCTGGGCGTGGCAGCCTGGGCGGCGAACGGGTTCACCGCCCAGCTCAACCGCAACGACACGCTGCCCGACCGCAAGTCGCCCGGCTGGGTGGTCATTCCCGGGTTGAGCCGGCTGACCGGCGCCGCCGACTACCGGGGTTCGCTGGATCTCCACGACGGCACGATGCGCGCGTCCGGCGGCGGCATGACGATGACCGCGTACGTGCGCGCGGACGCCGCCCAGCTCGTCGTCGACGTCACCGGCGCGGACCCGAACAGCACGCAGAGCGCGCAGGTGAAGTTGTGGAGCCCGCGCAACCCCACCGCGCAGGCGTCCGGATCGGTCGCCGCGCTGTCGGAGACGTGGAGCGACTGCTGCGGCGGGGGCACCTCCGGGCAGACCTTCGGCTCGCTGGCCGCGGTCGGCGCGGCCGGACGCAACGTCACCGCGTCGACCCCGGACTCACGGACCGGCCAGGTGAGCTTCCAGCCCAAGGCCGACGGCTCGTACTGGGTCATCGTGGCCTCGCCCCGCTGGACCGGCGGCAACGCCCTCACCACCGCTACCAACCTGATCGGTGGCGACCTCACCCGGAGCTCGACGGACCTGGCCGCCGCCCATCTGACCTGGTGGCACAACTACTGGGGCTCGGTCGGGCTCATCAAGATCACGTCGGCCGACGGGTCCGGCGAGTACGTCGAGAACATGCGGACGCTGTACCTGTACAACATCGCCGCGAGCAACCGCGACTCCATCCCGGGCACCCAGGCCGGCGTGGCCAACCTGTTCAGCTTCGGCCAGGACCACCAGCCCTGGTACCCGGCGGGCTACTGGTTCTGGAACCTGCGCATGTTCGTGCAGGCTAACCTGAGCGCCGGCGCCTTCGCCCAGAACGTGCCGATCTTCAACCTGTACCGGAACAACGTGTCGGCCATCGCCGCGTGGACGAGCGCGCACTACCCCGGGCGGCAGGGCCTCTGCGTGCCGGAGACGATGCGGTTCAACGGCAACGGCACCTGGTTCCCCGGCAACGAGTCGTGCGACTCGACCATCGCACCCTCGTACAACTCGCAGACCGTCACCACCGGCGCGGAGATCGGTCTGTGGATCTGGCAGACCTACCTCGCCACCGACGACCGGTCGTTCCTGTCGGCCAACTACCCGGTGATGAGTGGCGCGGCCCGGTTCCTGCTCTCGCACGCCAGGACCGGCTCCGACGGCCTGCTGCACACCACCTCCAACGCCCACGAGACCCAGTGGGCGGTGAACGACCCGATCACCGACGTCGCCGCCATGCAGGCCCTCTTCCCCGTGGTGGTGTCCGCCGCGCAGACCCTGGGCGTCGACGCGGACCTGGTCACCCGACTGCGGGCGGCGATCCCGAAGATCCGTCCGCTGCCGCGGACCGACCACGCCACCCAGACCCAGGTCCTCGGCCCGTCCGCGGACGCGGCGGGCACCACCATGCTCGCGCTGTCGGCGCAGCCCACCGCGACCAAGCACAACGTGGAGAACCTCGGGCTGGAACCGGTGTGGCCCTACAACCTCATCGGTGACACCGGCAACCAGTCGGAACTGGCCAAGCGCACCTTCGCCCACCGCAGCTACGTCACGGAGAGCATCTGGAGCTACGACGCGCTGCACGCCGCCCGGCTGGGCCTGGGTGACGAGATGCGCACCGCGCTAAGCGCTAACATCGCCAAGTACCAGGTCTTCCCCAGCGGCATGGCGAGTTGGAACCAGCAGCCCGAGACCCCCTACCTGGAGCAGCTCGGGGTCACTGCCGCCGCCGTCGGCGAAGGCGTGGTGCAGAGCTACGACGGCACCGTGCGCGTCGCGCCCGGCTGGCCCAGCGGCTGGGACGTCGACGCCACCGTCCACATCCCGCACAGGGGCAAGGCGTACGTGCAGATTCGCGGCGGCGACCTGGTCACGGTGGCCGTCGACGCGGGCGCGACCGGCACCGTCACCGTCCGCAACCCGTGGCCCGGCCAGCGGGTGTCGGTCGTCACCGGATCGGGGACCACCGTGCTGAGCGGCCAGACCGGCGCCACGATCGCCGTCCCCGCCCAGGCCGGCACGGCGTATCTGATCCAGCGGGAGGCCGTACCGACCACGGCGCTGCCGTTCGCCCAGGTCGGCGGCGTCGCTGCCACCAGCCCGAAGAGCTGGAGCGGTCGCACGATCGGGCTGGCCCGATGACCGACATCGACCACCTCGTCAGCACGGGAGGGACCACCATGCGCGCGCCCTGAAAGGTCAAGGCGGTGACGGTGGCGGTCACCGTGGGACTGGTCGCCGCCACCGTCGCCACCACCCTGCCCGCCGAGGCGGCAGCCGTCGGATGCTCGGTCAGCCAGTGCGGGTGAGGGCACGGCGGGTGTCGGGCAGCCGGCGGGGTTTGCGGATTCGGTGGGCAGGGCTGTCCACGGCGGTGAGGTAGCCGTCGGCGATGGCCCGGTTGTAGAAGGCGCGGGCGGCGGCGATGAGATCGCCGGCGCGCCGTGCGCGCCATCGGCGGCAAGGGTGATCAGAATTGCGCCGGTCACGACGTCGACGTGCAGCATGAGGCCCGGTCTCCGGCCCAACGCCCGCAGCAGCCCACGAGCGGTGACCCGGCCAGCGGCGTCCGGGCGGCCCACGTCGAACAGCACGCCATCACCACAGCGGGCGACGGGCGCGGGCAGGGCCGGCAGCGGCGCCGGCTCCGGTACCGCGACGAGCAGCGGGGTTGGCACCAGTGCCTCGACGAGCTGTTCGTCGGGCTGGCGGGGGACGAGGGCCGCCAGAACTCACCGAGTCCCCCGCCAGGACGGACACAGCGGTGTCAGCACAGGCGGAAGCCACTCCCGGCGTCCGAGTGCAACGGATGCCGTTGGATTCGGTTCGTGTGTCAGGGGCTACGGCGCAGTGAGCGGAGCGCGGAAACCGCGTCGGTGGCGGCGAGCGCCCAGAGTACGAGCAGCGGCTGGAAGAGCAGGCGGACCGCCCGTGCCGCGTCGGTGTCCAGGCCGAATCCGTCACGCCCTTCGGTGAACTGAGCGATGTTGCCCGGGAAGACCGCGACGAAGAAGGCGGCTACGACCGCTCCGGTGAGGCCGCGTACAGGCTGTCTCCAAGCCGCGAGCATGGCCAGCCCGAGACAGATCTCGACAACTCCGGAGGCGACGACGACGAAGTCGGCGTCGAGCGGGAGCCAGGAGGGCACCTGCGCCAAGAACTCCTGGCGCGCGACTGTCAGGTGGGCGATGCCGGCAACGAGCAGCATCGCGCCCAACGCGACCTGGCCGACCGCGCCCGTCAACCGTCGGGCAAACGTGGAGGTCATGGTGTCTCTCCCGTGGCGTGAACGAGGGACGGACGGCCGGCCCGCTGCAGGGGCGGCTCCCACCACCCTAAGGACGGAAGGGGCAGTCCGGCTCCAGGTCGGGTACCGCCTCGGTCTGTCGACTGAGCTGTGGGGAGCCTCGGCCAAGGTGACCGGCACTCCCCCGACCGCGGCCACGGTCAGTTCCAGCTTTGGTCCAGGTGGCTGCGGGGACGCGGCCGAGGTCGCAGTCTTTGAGTCGTTGGGTCACGATGGCGACGACGACACCAGTACCGCGCCAAGACGGGCCCACCACCAGCGAAGGCTCTGACTCCACCATGTGCGGCTGGAGTACCCAGCGCGGTTCGGCACCAGAGCGCCTGGCCCCGTGGTCGGGTTTGCGATGATTTTGCGGTCAACCGCGCGGCGCTCGGTCCGCAGGAGCGTCGCGCCGCTGAGCTGCACGGTTCGGCGGCGCGGGGATGATGCCGTCGGGACGAGGCGTGGCCGCCGCAGTCGCAGCCGCAGGCTTGGACCTGCGGCGGTGGAGCGTGAGAGTCATGACCAGCACGACCAGCGCTCCGACGATCAGTCCGAGGATCGCGCTGGCCACCGTGTTGACGAGCCAGCCGACGAGCCCGCCGAGAACACCCGTGGCGTCGTGGGCGGCGACCTCCACGTGGTGCACGGCCTCGTACAGGAAGTGCAGGTTGAGCTCGTTCGTGCCGAGCAGCAGGATGTGCCCGCCCACCCACAGCATCGCCGCGGTGCCGACTACCGTCAGCACGGTGAGGACTACCGGCATCGCCCTCACCAGACCGCGGCCGAACGTGGCGACGGCGCCGGAACGTTGCGACAGGCGCAGCCCGGCGTCGTCCATCTTCACGATCAGGGCCACCACGCCGTACACCAGAACGGTTATGACGACGGCGACGGCAGCCAGGATCACCAGGCGGGACCAGAACGCCTCATCGATCACCTCGTTGAGGGTGATGACCATGATCTCCGCCGAGAGGATCAGGTCGGTTCGTACCGCCCCGGACACCAGTGTCGTCTCGTCCTGCACCTTCTCCTCGCCCGCGCCGTGGGCATCGTGATGGGCGATCTTGGCCCACACCTTCTCCGCACCTTCGTAACAGAGGTAGGCGCCGCCGAGCATGAGGATCGGAGTGAGCAGCCAGGGCACGAACTGACTGAGCAGCAGCACTGCCGGCAGGATGATGAAGAACTTGTTGCGCAGCGACCCCAGGGCGATGCGCTTGATGATCGGCAACTCACGCTCGGCCGCCAGGCTCCGTACGTACTGCGGCGTGACGGCAGCATCGTCGACGACGACGCCCGCAGCCTTGGCGCCGGCCTTCGCGGCGGCCGCCCCGATGTCATCGATCGACGCGGCAGCGGCTCGGGCCAGCACCGCCACGTCATCCAGCAGGGCTACGAGTCCACCGGCCAAGGGAAGGGGTCCTTCCAGGATTACGCAGAGTTCGAACCGACCCATTCTCGCTCATCGCCCACGCCCGCACCGCCCTCGACCCCGCCGGCTACCCGCACGTTGCGGCGGTGCACGCCGACGCGGACGAAGGATGGGCGGCGGCCGCCCCGTACGACGCCATCATCGTCACCGTCGAGACCAGCGACATCCCACCCGCCTGGACCGACCGGCTCGCCCCCCGACGGCGTCCTCGTCACGCCGCTGCGGATGCGAGGCCACACCCGCTGCCTCACCCTCGTCCACGACGGCGTACACCTCGTCGCCACCAATGCCTCGTCTGCGGCTTCGTCCCGATGCAAGGCGCCGGCGCCAACCCCGTCACACCACACCACCTACGCGGCGACGACGTCACCGCACCCACCCTCACGGTCTGCTCGCCGTCGACCGGCAGCGCGCAGCCGACCCGGCACCGCAGATCGTCGCCCCCGCCGGCCCGCGTACGACTCAGGACCTGACGGCGGAAGCCGGGCTGTCGGCGGGACCGCCGCGCGGCTGACCAGGAGACCGGAGGAGCACCCAGGTGCCGCGCACCGCGCGGACTCCGGCGACGTCCCGCCGGACAGGCCGCGGGAACCCGCGCCGTACGCACGGATTCCCGCGGCCTGTCCCGGGTACGCCGGGACTCGCCCTACCCCGTCCGCTGCGGGCCGACGACGGTCCAGCAGAGGCCGGCAGGGTCGCGCAACGTGACCTGGTGCGACGGGGCAGCCGGCGGCTCGACATGGGCGCCCGCGGCCACCGCCCGCCGCAGCACCGACTCGGGGTCCGTCCGCTCGATGGTCAACACCTCGTCACGGTTCGCGGCCACCGACGGGTCGCCCGCCTCCCACCACTCGCTCACGATCAGGCGATGACCGCCGACGGCCAGTTCCGCGTGCACGACATGCCCGTCGAGCAGGCACTCCCGTTGGATGGCCACGGCGTCGAAGACGTCCGTGTAGAAGGCGATCGCCTCGCTCGTGTCGCTGACCGTCAGGTGCGGTCCCGTCCGCTTGTCCTGTGCCCGCATGAGACTGCTGCGTCCCTTCGCTACTCGGCGATCCGGGTCCGGCCGGTCCAGCGGAAGACCACCGGCTCGACCGTCGTGGCGGCGGTGCCCCGCTCGAAGTGCTCGTACCCGCCGTAGTACAGGATCTTGATCTTCCTCTCGGCCCTGGACACCCGACGGCTGCGCAGATCGGCCGGCAGGCCGGCCGGGCCGCCCTCCAGGACGACATCGATGACGCCGGCGGCGTCCCGGGCGACCGGATCAGCTTGCGAAACGTCCTTCATGGCACGACCTCCGTCGCATTCCGCACACCCCACGAGCCGCCGCAGGGGCGACGCGGCTCGGTCCACACAGGTCCAACGACACCCGTTGCCGGGTGAACGGACGCTCCGCGGTCGAACGTCCTTGTCCGGTGAGCGGCCACCCGTTCAGCTCCGAACGTAGTGCAGATCACATTTCGTGAGCACCCTTAGCGCACCCCTAGAAACGGCCCTGGGCAGCGACGATGCCCGGACCAGCCCGGTCGGGAGGCGGGCTCACTCCCAGCGGAAGAACCGCGTCGCCCCCAGGGCGGCGACGGCGGCCGTGACGGCCAGGGCGATCAGCTGCGGCAGCTCGGGGTCGGCCCCCGCCCACGCAGCGCCGATGGTGTCGACAGTCGCGCCGAGCGGCGAGTAGTCGGCCACGGCCGCCAGGGCACCCGGCATCCGGTCGCGGGGCAGCCAGGCGCCGGCCAGGAAGAGCAGCGGGAAGAACAGCGCGGGGCCGATCGACTGTGCCGCCCTGGCCGACGGCGCCAGCGCCGCGATCAGCAGGCCGACGGCGAACAGGCACGCGACCCCGAGGAGGAAGGCCAGCACGAACCCGGGCATGTTGGCCGGCGCCGGCTGGTCCAGCAGGAACCGCACGGCGATCGAGGTGACCACCGCACCGAGCACGCCCATCACGAGGTTGACCACGACCTGGGCGACCAGCAGCAGCGCGGGCTGCACCGGGGTGGTCGCCAGACGGCGCAGGATCCGGCGTTCCCGGTAGATGCCCAGCGCCATCGGCAGGGTGAAGAGCGCGAGCATGCCGATGGTGAGAGCCAGCGCGAGCGACGGCAGGAACGTCTGCTCGGCGTGCTGGCCGGTGTCGGCGGCGGTACCGGCACGCTGCGGCAGGCCGAAGACGAGCATCAGGCCGATCGGCAGGGCGAAGACGAAGAACAACGACACGGGCTCCCGGAGGAACAGCTTCGTCTCGACGGCGATCAGCTTGGACAGGGCGCTCACGACGACCTCCCGTCGGTCGGGGACTGTGCGGCGGCGCGGCCGCCGCGGCCGGTCAGGGCGACGAAGGCGTCGTCGAGGGTGGGCTGCTCGACCCGCAAGTCCGTGTAGGTCGTCCCGCGCCCGTTGAGCACTGCCAGGACCGACTGGAGCACGTCCTTCGTGCCGGTCACCGTCACCTCCGCCCCGTAGCGGCTGACCCCGGTCACGTCGGGCGCGGCGAGCAGCAGGGCGTCCTCGACCGGCTCCGCCGGGCGGAAGTGCACCCGGTGCTCGCTGCCGACCCGGGCGAGCAGTCCAGCGGGGCTGTCGATGGCCACCATCCGCCCCTTGTCGATGATCGCGATCCGGTCACAGAGTCGTTGCGCCTCCTCCATGAAGTGGGTGACCAGCACGACGGTGACGCCGCGGTCGCGAATCCGCTCGACGAGATCCCAGGTGTCCCGGCGGCCCTGCGGGTCGAGGCCCGTGGTCAGCTCGTCGAGGATGGCGATCTCCGGCCTGCCCACCAGCGCCAGGGCCACCGACAGTCGCTGCTTCTGCCCGCCGGAGAGCTTCTGGAAGTAGGTGTTGCGCTGCTCGGCCAGGCCGAGGTCGGTCAGCAGCTCGTCGATGTCGGCCCGGTTGCGGTAGAAGGACCGGTACAGGTCCAGCGCCTCCCGCACCCGCACCTTGTCCGGCAGCTGGCTCTCCTGGAGCTGGGCGCCGACGCGCTGGCGCACCTCGGTGCGGTCGCGCACCGGGTCCAGCCCGAACACCCGGACGGTCCCGCCGTCGGGACGGCGCAACCCCTGCACGCACTCGACAGTGGTCGTCTTGCCGGCGCCGTTCGGGCCGAGGACGCCGAAGATCTCGCCCTGCTCGACGGTGAAGGAAACGTCGTCGACCGCGACCTTCTCGCCGTACCGCTTCTGCAGATGATCGACCTCGATGACCGGCATCTGGGGTGGTCCTCCTTCATGTGCGGTTCGCCGTCGGGAAGGCCGACCCCTCGGCTGATCGCGGCGACGGGCCGGACCCGGGCCGACCGACGCCCGACATCATCCGCGCAACCGATGCGCCGATCAACTGATCAGGTGACGAAACGGGGGTGTCGATGCGGGAAACCATCCTCCACAGGGGTGCCGCCCGGCGACAGGGGTGTCGCCCGGTCACGCCAGGTGTCCGGGCGTCCGTCCGGGCGGGCGGCGGCTCCGGGCGGCTTTCTCGTCCACGGGTCCGGTGTGGCTCGTCACCGCCGTGCCGGGCAGAGCGGCAGCAGCTCGTCGAGCCGGGTCAGAACGACGTCCGGGCCGGCCGTGCGCAGCGTCTCCTCGTCGGACTCGCCCCACAGCGCGGCCACCGCCGTCACCCCGGACGCCCGCGCGCTGGCCAGGTCGCTGGGCGCGTCGCCGACCATCAGCGCCTCCTCCGGCCGGGCCCCGAGCAGGTGCAGCGCCCGCCGTACGATGTCGGGCGCGGGCTTCGGGCGGGGCACCTCGTCCGAGCCCACCACGTGGTCGACGAGCGGCAACAGGTCGAGCCGGCCGAGCAGGTCCCGGGCGCGTACGCCGCTGCGGCCGGTGGCCACGGCGAGCCCGATCCCCCGCCGACGCAGGGTGCGCAGCAGCTCCGCCGCGCCGACGACCGGGCTGACCCGGTGTGCAAGGCGGTTGCTCTGCCGCACGAACGGCTCGGCGAGCGCCGCTGGCAGACCCATCAGCTCCAGCACCTCCGGCAGGTACCGGCCCGGGTGGCGGCAGTACTCCTCGACCGGGGCCATGCCGTCGCCGACCACCTCGGCGTAGGCGAGGGCGAACGCCTCTCTGGCCACGGCGAGGCTGTCGACCAGCACCCCGTCGAGGTCGAACACCACCGCCCGGACACCGTCGGGTGCCGCCGTCGCCCTCGCGACCACCGATGTCACCTCCCCGCCCGCACGACCGCCACGGCCGGTAGGGGTGGCAGGCCGCGGAGACCCCCGACTACGGTCAGGACCGTTCTTCCGGCCCACCGGCGCGGCGCACTCGCCCACCCGGATCCGGCGGTACCCCACGACCCTACCTGCGTCGCGGCCCCCGGCAGGGCTCGGACCGGGCCGCTGAGAGGATCGCACCATGCCGCTGCTGGGCTGGCTGACGAAGGGCACCGACGAGCACCCGGACGCGATCCGGGTCGACGGCCGGGCGGCGTCCTGGGTGGAGCTTCGCCGCCTTGCCACGGCGGTGGCCGACGAGCTGCGCGGCGTCGACCGGGTGGCGATCGAGGCCACCGCCACCCTGGAGACAGTGGTCGGCGTGGTGGGCGCGCTGACGGCCGGGGCGGCGGTCGTGCCGATCCCGCCGGACGCCGGGCCGATGGAGCGCGATCACATCCTGCGCGACTCGGGCGCGACGGCGCTGCTGGCCCCGGCCGGCGCGGAACGCACCGTCGGTGACGCCGGCCGGCCCGTCGTACCCGTCGACCTGACCCGCCGGTCGGACACCGTCCACCCCGAGCCGGATCCGGCCCGCACCGCGGTGATCCTCTACACCAGCGGCACCACCGGCGCCCCGAAGGGCGCCGTGATCTCCCGCCGCGCGATCGCCGCCTGCCTCGACGGGCTGGCCGACGCCTGGGCATGGACGCCGGACGACCTGCTGGTGCACGGCCTGCCGCTGTTCCACGTGCACGGACTCGTGCTCGGCGTGCTCGGACCACTGCGGCTGGGCGGCCGGCTGCACCACGTGGGCCGCCCCCGCCCCGACCGGTACGCCGCCGCCAACGGCACGATGTACTTCGGGGTGCCGACGGTGTGGTCCCGAATCGCCGCCGACCCGGACGCGGCCCGGGCGCTGCGTCCGGCGCGGCTGCTGGTCTCGGGCAGCGCGGCGCTGCCAGCGGCGGTCTTCGCCGACCTCGCCACCCTCACCGGTCACCGGGTCGTCGAGCGGTACGGGATGACCGAGACCCTGATCACTGTGAGCGCCCGGACGGACGGCCCACGCCGGCCCGGCACCGTCGGGCTGGCGCTGCCCGGGGTCCGTACGCGGCTGGCCGGCGACGACGGCACCCCGCTCCCGGCCGACGGGGCGACGATGGGCGAGCTCCAGGTCACCGGCCCCACGCTGTTCGACGGCTACCTCAACCGTCCGGACGCCGACGCGGCGAGCCGTACCCCGGACGGTTGGTTCCGCACCGGGGACGTCGCCACCGTCGACCCGGACGGCTGGCACCGGATCGTCGGCCGGGCGTCGACCGACCTGATCAAGAGCGGTGGCTACCGGATCGGCGCCGGCGAGGTGGAGGACGCGCTGCTGACGCACCCGGGGGTCCGTGAGGCGGCCGTGGTGGGCACCCCGCACCCCGACCTCGGTCAGCAGGTCACCGCGTACGTGGTGGGCGACGGGGTGGGCGAGGCCGAGCTGATCGACTTCGTGGCCCGGCACCTTTCGGCGCACAAGCGACCACGCGAGGTGCGCCTGGTCGACGCCCTGCCCCGCAACGCCCTGGGCAAGGTGCAGAAGACGCGGCTCAGCGCAGACGATTAGGACGCGACCGCCGGGACGCTGATCGCGGTGACCACCAGCCCCCGCTCGACCAGGAACCTGCCCGCGAACGCCCGCACCTCGGCCCCGCCGAACACCGGACCGGGCACCAGCAGCCGGGCCTCGAACGTGCCGGCCGGGTCGAACACGATGTCCGCCTCGGAGAAGTCCAGCCACTGGCCGGTGAGCGGGAACCACGCCTTGTACACCGCCTCCTTGGCGCTGAACAACAGGCGGTCCCAGCAGACGGCGGGGCGGACCGCGCCCAGCGTGACGGTGCGCGACCGTTCGGCCGGCAGGGCGATCGCTCCAAGCACCCCGTCGGGCAGCGGGGCGTGCGGCTCGGCGTCCACCCCGAGGCTGGCGAACGCCGCCCTACGGCCGACGACCGCCGCCCGGTAGCCATCGCAGTGCGTCATACTGCCGACCACGCCGTCCGGCCAGAGCGGGGCACCACGTGCGCCGGAGACGATCGGCGCCGGGGCGAGGCCCAGCTCGCCGAGGGCCAGCCGGGCGCAGTGCCGCACGGTGGTGAACTCCCGGCGGCGTTTCTCCACCGACCGTGCCACCAGCGCCTCCTCCTCGGGGAACAGGGTCACGCCGGCGGGATCGGTGAAGGCCTCGGACACCGCCACGGTGGGGGGCAGGATCTGCTCGATCACGTTGGCCGATGGTAGGCGCTGCGGCACCCCTCGCCTCGGCGGGCCTCGGCGACAGGTGCACCATAGGGGTCGGGTACGGGTGCCGGCCTGCACGGAACGGGTGCCACTCTGGGCGCCGTCCCGGTCCTGCGGGCGGGGCACCTGGATTTGGGGCGGATGGACGCGGGAATGGCGATGCTTACTGGCAAAGTGGTGCGGTTCGACGAGGTGCGGGGCTACGGGTTCATCGCCCCGGACGACGGCAGCGACGACGTGTTCGTGCACGCGAACATGCTCGACGGCGACAAGTGGGCACTGACGCCCGGCGTCCCGGTCGAGTACGACGCGGTGGAGACCGAGCGCGGCCCCAAGGCCGTGCTGGTGCGGGTGTCCGGCGTCGCCCCGGGTGCGGATCGCGTCCCGACGGCCGGTGCCGGGCTGTCCGCCCGGGCCGGCATCACGGTCGGCGGCGGGCGCAGCAGGGACAGCGGGCAGGCCACGGGCGGCGCGGAGGACGACGAGGGCCTGTGCGACGTCCTCTCCGAGCGGGCCTTCTCCGCGGAGACCACCGAGGCGCTGGTGACCTCCGTGCCGGACCTGACCGGAGCGCAGATCGTGGCGGTACGTGCGAGGATGCTGGAGCTGGCCCGGCGGCACGGCTGGGTGGAGGGCTGACCGTGGCGGGGGCGGGTCACCGCCGCCCGCTGTCCGGCCGGCTCAGCCGCCGGCGATCAGCAGGGACTTCCTGATCCGCCCGAAGGCGCTGCGCGGCAGCTCGTCGACGAAGTGCACCCGCCGGGGGCGCTGGCCCGCCGAGAGGTACCGGCCGACGTGGTCGATGAGCACCTGCGCGGTCACCCCCTCGGCGACGACGTAGGCGGTGACCTGCTCGCCGAGCGCGTGGTGCGGCGTGCCGACGACGGCGGCGTCGCGCACGCCGGGGTGGCTCAGCAACGCCTCCTCGATCTGCCCGGCGGGCATCCGCCGGCCCCGGCTGTGCACCACGTCGAGCCCGCACCGCCCGATGATCCGGTACGTGCCGTCGGGGGCCACGCTGGCCAGGTCCCCGGTGGCGTGCCAGCGACCGGCGGCGAGGCTCCGCCCGCCGACGTACCCGCTGAACAGCGTCGGCCCGCAGACGCTCAGCTCGCCCGCCGACTGGCCGTCGGCCGGCACCGGCTGGTCCTCGCGGTCCAGCACGCGCGTCTCGACGCCGGGCAGGGGGGTGCCGACAGCGCCCGGAACCGTACGGTCGCCGGCCCGCCCGGTCAGCGCGACGAGCGTCTCGGTGGTGCCGTAGGCCTGCACCGGCCGGTGCGAGGTGAGCAGTCGAAGCCGCTCGGCCACGGCGCGGGCCAGCGGGCCGTCCGCGGAAACGAGGATCCGCGCCGCGGACAGCGGCCGGGCCCGGTGGCCGTCCAGCGCTATCCTCGCCCACTGGTCGGGCGACGCCAGGTGCACGGAGCCGACCGGCCCGGCGGTGCCGGCGTCATCGAGGTGGACGAAACGGCTACCGGCCCGCAGCGCGCCGAGCAGGCCGACGACCAGACCGTACGCCCGGAACAGCGGGGTGCCCTGGACGACCACGTCCTCCTCGCTCCAGTGCCAAGCACGGGCCAGAAGGTCGAGGTCGGCGGCGATGGCGCGGCGCGAGATGCGCACCCCTCGTGGCGGCCCTGATGCGCCACCGGTGTAGAGGATGACGGCGTCGCTGCCCGGGGCGGGCTCGGGATGCCGCGTCGAGGCGTGTTCTCGCAGGTCGACCGGGATCGTGGACAGGCCGTCGGCCCCGGACGGGGCACGGCCGAGGATCACCGTCGCTCCGGACTGCCGCAGGATACGGCGGCGTTCGCGTTCGTCGGCGCCGGGAGGCAGCGGTACGAGCGGCGCCCCGGCGAGGAGGGCGCCGAGCATTCCGACCACCGCTTCCAGCGTCGGTGTGCCGTCGACCGCGACCGCGGTCGCGCCCCTGATCCGATCAGCGACGGCGGTGACGCAGCCCAGCAGGGCCTCGCTGGAGAGGGCTCTTCCGGCCACCGTGACCGTGTCGGCCCGATCCGCACCGAATCCACGCAGCACCGGCAGCAGTGTCATCTCCGCTATCCCCTGCGCGGGGCCGCAACGAGTCGCGGCGGCAGCTGGGACATCACGACGGCCACAGAACCCTTCAGGTCTCGGGCCTGCACGGCCCCATGTCCGGCTATCCAGACGGTGGAGACCGGGTGCCCCGAAATTAGGGCCGGGCTATCGTCGGGCACAACCCCTAGCCGCCGAGTCCGAATCCCCCTGTCCGGGCCTACTGGCCAGCTAGGACCGGATCCCGTCCGTCCGGACACAACGGCCGGCCCGAGCGCTCACTCCGGCTCGGCGAACAATGCCGAGACCGCATTTGTCCTCAGCGAGCGAAAATCGATCGGAAAACGTCTTTCTCAATGCCCGGCAGCTCGCCGTCACGACTTTATCGCATTGACGCGTGCCGCATGAGATCAGCCTTCAGGCCGAATGGTACCGCAGACCTACGCAACCAACAGGACACTCGGATGCATAATTCCTTTTCATACATAATCGCAGAATCTCCCAAACGTCCGAATCGTGGCCTGCCGACGCACACCAAGCCTCGACCGCCGGCAGGATCGGACAGGCATCGACCGCAGTTCCGGCATCGATGCCTTACATCGCAACAATCGAGCGCCTCCGGCAATTGCCGGAGGCCCGACCAGACCCCACAGCCCCACCCCGGGGGCGGACGACACCTCCACACCAGCTTCCGGCACCACGCCCGCCCGCGCCGTGATCGGCACGGGCGGGGTCACGAACGCCGAGTTCAACGACGCTGACGCCCAGCTCGACGTCTCCGCACGCCGCAACCGCGGGCGGCTTCGAACACCTCGGCGAGACCGACCGGCAACGCCCGGACGCCGGATTAGCACGGAAAAGCCCATTCGCCAATCAGCAGGCGGGCCGGATAAGCGGAACCATCGGCTCATGGGAGCGCTCTGTCACGGTACGGGACCAGCCGGCGACTTTCCGTCGCCACCCCCGGTCGGGTCACCCGAGACAAGTAACCCATGTTTGCTCATCCTTTACACGACTCGGCTTGCCGCCCAATTGCCCAACTGCCATACTCCCACCATCAAGGAGGTCGATAGGAAGTTTCGACCCCGAGGAAGCTGGGGAATTATCGCCGACGCACACGGGAACACGGCTCGCAGCAGCCAACCGGTCAAGTCGGTCGATGGCGCACCGGCAAAGCTCGACACCCGTCGATACTTGCCGACAACGGAATGGGTCAAGAATTGCCGGTCTCCAATTTGGTCGAGCTGTCGGGCCGCACCGGGCACGCGGCCCTCCCCCGGAGGGGGCGGTGATGGAGCTGACCGAGCGTTCAAGCCAGCTCGGCCTGCTGGAGCGCCGACTCGCAGACCTGCTCCGCGGCGGCACCTCGCCGACCGACCGGCCGGTGACCGTGCTGACCGGCCCGGTCGGCTCCGGCAAGACCGCGCTCTCACAGACCTTCGCCCGGCGCGCCTGCGACGCCGGAGCACGGGTCATCGGCGCGAGCGCCTCCCGCGCGGAGCGCAGCGTACCGCTGGAGGTCGTCCGGCAGCTCGTCCGCGCGGTGCCGTCGTGCGCCGCGGACGCCCCCGACATCCGGGCCCGCCTCGCCCGGCTGCTTGACGCGGGCGCCCTCGCATGGAGCGACGCCGATCCGGCGGACGCGGAGAACGCCCGGCTCACCGCCGCCATCGGGCGTGCCCTGCTCGAACTGACCTCGCGGGGGCCGCTGGTCATCGTGGTGGACGACATCCACCACGCGGACGTGCCGTCGCTGCGCTGTCTCGATTACGTGGCCCGGCGGCTGCCCGGCCTACCCGTGCTGATGGTCCTGACGGAGGCGCCACGCACCCGGCCGTGGCAGGCGGACGTGCACGCCGAGATGCTGCAACCGGCGACGCTGCACCGCATCCGCCTGCCGCTGCTCACCGCCGAGGGGACGTTCCAGCTGCTCGCCCAGCGGCTCGACATCCCGCTCGCCCGCAGCATCGCCGAGGAGAGCCACCGGATCAGCGGCGGGAATCCGCTCCTGGTGCATGCGCTCGCCGATGACCAGGCAGCCGCGCCACGGTCCACCGACGCCCCGGCGGTCGGCGAGTCGTTCCGGGAGGCCGTGCTGAGCTGCCTGTACCGCTGCGACCGCCTGGTGCTCAACGCCGCCCGGGTGCTCGCCGTGACCGGCGAGCCGCTGCACGGCAGCCTGCTGCCGCATCTCGTCGACGCCCGGTTGCACCCTGCGCTGGGCGCTGTCGACAAGTCGACCAGCGCGGGGCTGATCGACGAACAGGGGTTGCGCCATCCGGCGGTGACCCAGGCCGTGATCGACGGGATGACCGCCGAGGAACGCGTACGGCTGCATCTGGGAGCAGCGCGCCTGCTGCACGACGACGGCGCGCCCCCGGCCCGAATCGCGCCGCACCTGGTGGACATCGGCGAGCTGGCCGAAGCCTGGATGGCGCAGACCCTGCTGGACGCCGGCGAGCAGGCGCTGCTCGACGGCGAGGTGGAGACCGCCCTGCGGTACCTGCGCCGGGCGCACCGCAGTGGCGTCGGCGAGTGTCTGCGGGCGCGGATCCGCTCCGCGCTGGCGCGCGCCGAGTGGCGACTCGACCCGCAGGCCACGATCCCCCACCTGGTCAGCGTCGCCACCGCCATCCGGGCCGGGCACCTCGGCAGCCAACAGGCCGCCGGTCCCATCCAGTACCTCCTCTGGCACGGTGAGATCGACGAGGCCGTCGACCTGGTCAGGCACCTGAGCGAGCGGTCGGATCCCGCCGATCCGCAGTCCGTGGCCGAGCTGCTCATCATCACCGGCTGGATCTCGACGCTCTATCCCGGGGTCATGGTCGACCGGCCCGCGCCCGCCGTGGCCGCGCGGGATCCGCTCACGCTGGCCCGGGTCAAGCACGGGCTCAGCGGAGTCATCCTGCTGTCCGGCGTGCTGGCCCGGGGTGACGCGGGCGTGGTCGAGGAGGCCGAGCGGACACTGTCGACCACCGGGCCGGACGACGAATCGCACATGTGGAGGGTCATCTGCGCCCTCATCGCCATGATCTACGCCGACCAGCTCGACCTGGCCGACGACTGGTGCGACCGGCTGGACCGCCACCTCGCCACCCCGCACCACCCCACCCCCTCGGCCACGCTCACCGCCCTGCGGGCCGCCGTCGCCGGCCGGCTCGGCGACCTCCCCCGCGCCGGCAAGCTGGCCGACGAGGCACTGGGGCAGCTCTCGCCGAAAGGCTGGGGGGTGGTGATCGGGATACCCCTCGCCGTCCGGATACGGGCCCTGACCTTCATGGACCAGCTCGACACGGCGGCCGCCTGCCTTCAGGTGCCGGTGCCGCCGGCGATCTTCGAGACCCCGCTCGGGCTGCACTACCTGCACGCCCGCGGGACGCACGCCCTCGCCGCGGGAAGCCCCGAGGCCGCGCTGGCCGACTTCCAGCTCTGCGGGCAGCTGATGCAGCGGTGGCAGCTGGACTTCTCGGGCCTGGTGCCGTGGCGCACCGAGTCGGCTCGGGCACTGCTCCGGATGGGCCGCCGTCAGCAGGCGCGCAAGCTGGTGCGCGACGAGTTGGCCCGGCTGCGGCCCGTCCATGTCCGGTACCGGGCCGCGGCCCTGCGGGTTCTGGCCGCGACCGAGGAGGGACAGGAACGGATCCCGCACCTGCGCAGCGCCGTACGGCTACTGCGGCAGTGCGGCGACCGGATGGAACTGGCGCACAACCTTGCCGATCTCGGTCACGCCTACGAGCAGGCCGGCGACCGACGGCAGGCCCGCGCCGCGACCCGGTCGGCCCGGGCTCTCGCGGAGGAGTGCGGCATCCCGACGTTGTGGCCCAGCGACCTGTCCACCAGAGACGGTGCCACCGGCAGCCGGACGGGTGCGGCGGTCGTGGTCCAGGGCCTGACGGACACCGAATCCAGGATGGCCACCCTGGCCGCCCAGGGTCACACCAATCGTGAGATCGCCGAGAAGCTCTTCCTGACGGTCAGCGCGATCGAACAGCGAATGACGCGCATCTACCGGAAGCTGGACGTCAACTCGCGCAGCGAACTCGCCGGACGGCTGCGGTTCGACCGCCCCGGTACGACGGTGCTGGATCCGCTGACGCGGGGCACGGACCCCCCGGGCGGCCGTCCGTCCGGCCCTCGGCCGCGCTGATCCCGGTCGGGCTTCCGCACGGAACAGCCGCCGGGCGTCACGCGACCGTCGCCCTCGCCGACCGTCGCGAAGAGTTCGCTCACCACCACTGCGGGTACCGCCAGGCGCGCGCCGGGAGTCGCAGTGTGGCACCATCAAGCTGTACGCCCGACACCTGCCGCTCACCGGCGTGTCGCCTTCCCCGGGCCGATCGGCTCCAACACCCCTCACCCCGAATCGCGCAACCCCTAGATGCCTTCCGGGGGCCGCAGGTTTGGGTGCGAAACGGTGGGGTCTCACGCCCGTTGTCGCACCATCATGCCGGTGCCAGACTCGCCTCGACACACGGACCGTACGGCGAGAAGACCGGTCCGACGAAGGATTTCAGGTCCACCCGGCGTGGCCGCCCGGCGCGCTCCACCCCTACCCGTCGAGACGCGGGCGGAGGGGCGGCTGTCTCCGGCAGGGGTGGCGGTGTCGGGCCGCACCGGCGTTTCCAGGCCCGCGCCGCGTACAAGGAGGGCTTACGCGCAGGTGTTGGTTCAGCAAGAGGAACAGATCACCCGTCTGCGGCGCGTGTTCCGCGCGTGCGAAGAGCAGCAGCGCGGACACGTCGCGCTGGTCACCGGTGCCGTGGGCAGCGGCAAGACCAGCCTACTGGAGTCGTTCGGCGAGTGGACGGCCGGCTCCCGCGGGCAGGTGATGAGCGCGACCGGCTCGCGGGCGGAGCGCGGTCTCCACCTGGGAGTCGTCGGGCAGCTGTTCCACAGTGCACGACTCGCCCCGGAGGCCGCCGCCCACGTCGAGAAGCTGCTGCGCGACGCCACCTCCGCGGTGCCGTTGCCCGAAGTCGGCGGCGAGGCCTCCGATGGAGACCAGGCCTGGGCACCCCTGCTGCACGGCCTCTTCACCACCCTGATCGACCTGACGGCCAACGGGCCCCTGGTCCTCCTCGTCGACGACGTGCACCACGCGGACCCGGCCTCGCTGCACTGCCTGCTCTACGTGACCCGACGGCTGCGCCACGCCCGGATCATGGTCGTGTTCGCGGAGGCGTCGACGCTGCGCCCGCCGCACCCGCTGTTCCGCGCCGAGCTGCTCAGCCAGCCGCACTTCTCCCGGATCGGCCTGCCACCACTGACCGTCGACGCCGTCGCCCGGCTGGTCGAGGGCGCCGTCGACGACGCCGACACCCGCAGGACCGCGGAACACTACGTACGGATGACCGGAGGCAATCCACTGCTCACCCGGGCACTGCTCGACGAACGGGCCGGTGGCGAGGGCAGCGACCACGACCTTCCGTCCGTCGGTGACGCGTTCGACCAGGCCGTGCTCGGGTGCCTCTACCGCCACGAGCCCGGGGTACGCCGGGTGGCCCAGGCGCTCGCCGTGCTCGACCGGCCCGCGTCGACCGAACTGCTCGGCCACCTCCTCGACGTGATGCCCGCGACCACGGTCCCGGCGGTGCGGGTGTTGCGTACCTCGGGTCTGATGGAGTCCGACCAGCTACGCCACTCGCGTATCCTGCACTCGATCCTCGCTGACATGTCGGCCGACGAGCGGCGCGGCCTGCACCAGCGGGCCGCCGAGGTGCTGCACGACCGCGGCGCCGAGGCGAGCGTGGTGGCCGAGCACCTCGTGGCCGCCGGTGCGACGGTGGCCGGCTGGCGGGTGCCGGTGCTCCAGGACGCCGCCGGTCAGGCGCTCTCGTCCGGCCGGCCCGACGTGGCGGCAGCCTGCCTGCGGCTGCTCGCCAGCGCGCCGGTCGACGAGCGGCAACGCACCGCCACCACCGAGATGCTGGTGAATGCCCGCTGGCAGCTCAACCCGTTGACGGTGAACGGGCAGCTGACGGAGCTGGTGCAGACGGCGCGGGCCGCCGGCTGGTCCACCGATGCGAGCCTCTCCGCCGTGCCGTACCTGCTCTGGCAGGGCCGCGTCGACGAGGCTGCCGAGGCCGTCAGCGGCTTCTCGGCGGACGAGGAGCAGGCTCCGGCCACCCCGCCCGGCCGCCTGCGGATCATGCAGCTTCTGGTCTCCCTCTCCCACCCGGACCACCTGGCGAGCGTACGGCAGGCCCCGGCCACCTGGAGCCGCGCGGCCAGCGCCCCGACCACCGTCAGCCCGCTCCTGCAGGCGGTCACGGTGCTCGGCACCGCGCTGACGCCGACCGCCGACAACGACACGGTGCAGACCGCCGAGCAGATCCTGCAGCGCCACCACACGGACGACGGCGCCCTCGGCCTGCTGACCGCGCCCCTGCTGGCGCTGCTCTGGGCCGGCCGGTCGGACCGGGCCACGGTCTGGGGCGACGTGCTGCTCGACCGGCCGGTGGTTCAGCACGCGCCGGGCTGGCGGGCGGTGATCCGGGCGATCCGGGCGGAGGCGGCCCTGCGCGTCGGCGATCTGCCCGGTGCCGAGCACCACGCCGGCGCGGCCCTGGAGGACATGCCAGCCCCCGCCTGGGGAGTGGCGATCGCCGGACCGCTGTCCACCCTGATCGCGTCCGCGACGGAGTCGGGCCGGTTCGCCGAGGCCGACCGGTGGCTGGCCCACCCGACCCCGCCCGGCATGTTCCGCACCCCGTTGGGCCTGCACTACCTGGCCGCACGCGGCCGGCACCACCTGGCCGTACGCCGGCCGCACGCCGCCACCACCGACCTGCGGCGCTGCGGCGAGCTGATGCGCACGTGGGGGATCGACGCGGCCGGACTGGTGCCGTGGCGGCTGGAGCTGGCCCGGGTGCAGCTCAGCGTCGGCAACAAGACGCAGGCCATGCAGCTCCTGCAGGAGCAACTGCGGGTGCCGCACGGGGTCGACGACCGGACCCGGGGCCGTACGCTGCGCCTGCTCGCCACCACCGCCGCCCAGGACCACCGGCGCAAGCTGCTCTCCGAGGCGGTCAACCTGCTCCAGTCCAGCGGCGACCGGTTGGAGCTCGTCCGCGCCCTCGGCGACACCGGTCAGACGCTACAGCGCGCCGGAGACTCCGCCCGCGCCCGGCTGCTCGTCCGCCGCGCCTACCAGCTCGCGCAGGACTGCGGGGCGTCGGTGCTGGCTCAGCGGCTGATCCGCCGGGAGCCGGGCAGTGGACTGCCGGCGTACCCGGCCGCCGCCGAACTCCAGGAACCGGACGACGGGCTGAGCGACGCCGAGCGGCGCGTTGCCGCGCTGGCCGCACACGGCCACACCAACCGCCAGATCTCCAGCAAGCTCTTCATCACGGTGAGCACTGTCGAGCAGCACCTGACCCGGGTCTACCGCAAGCTCGACGTGAAGCGCCGGACCGACCTGCCGTCCCGGCTCGTCGTGTACGCCGAGACGCTGGCCGACGAGACACAGAGCGCCACGTCCTGACGGCTGTCGCAGGGGCGCGGTGACCACCGGCCCCTGCGACACGGGGCGAAGGCGAGGGCCCGAACCGCAGGTGCGGTTCGGGCCCTCGGCGGACCGCTCGGGCGGTCAGTCCATGGCGCGACGCATGAAGCCACGCATGCCGATCGCCGAGAACGCCACGAAGACCCCGGTGAGGACACACATGCACAGCCAGAGCGGCAGCGACTCGACCCCCGGCGGGCCGACGAGCGACCGGGTCGCCTCGCTGATGTAGGTCAGCGGGTTCAGCGAACAGATCATCTGATACCAGCGCAGCGAGTCCAGGCCGAGCAGCGGGAACTGGGTGGCACCGGTGAACATGATCGGGGTCATCACCACGGTGAACATGATCTGGATGTGCTGCGTGGGCACCAGGGTGCCGAAGGCGAGACCGACCGCCGCGCCGACCAGCGCGCCGATCGCCAACACCCCGACCACCTTGAGCACCACCGCCCAGGGCCAGGTGACGCCGAGCATGAGCATGCCGACCGGGATCAGCACCACACCGGCGATCAGGCCACGGATGCCCCCGAAAACGATCTTCTCCAGCGCCACCAGCGGGGTCGCCATAGGCGCCAGGAGGCGGTCCTCGATCTCCCGGGTGAAGGAGAAGTCCATCATCATCGGCAGCGCGGTGTTCTCCAGGCCGATCAGGAAGGCGTTCAGCGCGATGACGCCGGGCAGCAGCACGTTGGAGAAGTCGTCGCTGGCGTAGCCCAGGTCGCTGAGCACCTTACCGAAGATCAGCAGCATGAACAGCGGCTGGATGAAGACCTGGAGCAGGAAGCCGACCAGCTCCCGGCCGGTGACGAACAGGTCCCGCGAGAGCACCGCGCGGAAGGTGGCGAGCTGGTCCAGCGCGCGCACCGGCGGCGGCGCCGCGGGCGGTGACGGCGCGGACGGGGGGGCGGGGGCGGTGACGCTCACCGAAGTTCCCTTCCGGTCAGGTGGATGAAGACATCTTCCAGACTGGGCTGGCCGATGTTGAGGTCACGAACCTCGCAACCCAGGTCGGCGAGGATCTTCATCGCCATCGGGATGGCGTTGGCCGGCTGACCGCTGGTGTAGACCCGGAAGGACAGGGGGGCGTCCGAGTCGGCGGGCGCGTCCGGGACCGGGGCGGGCATCGGCATCGCCGGCATGCCGGGAAACGCCGGCGCGGCGACGGGCACCTTGGCGGTCATCTTGAAGTGTTCCACCTGCTCCACGTCGGGGATCGCATCGAGCGCGGCCCGCACCTCCTCGGCGGAGGCGCCGGGGGTCACCACGAGGGTCAGGGTGCTGCTGCCCGGCAGCGTACGGGTCAGCGCGGACGGCGTGTCCATGGTGAGCAGCTTTCCGTGGTCGACGATGCCGACCCGGTCGCAGAGCTTCTCCGCCTCGTCCATGTCGTGTGTGGTGACCACCACCGTCACGCCGTCCCGTTTCAGCTCGGCGATCCGGTCGTGCACGAAGAGCCGGGACTGCGGGTCGAGGCCCGCCGACGGCTCGTCGAGGAAGAGCACCCGGGGCGAGTGCATCAACGCGCGGGCGATCATCGTCCGCTGGGCGAGGCCGCCCGACAGGAAGTCGGTACGGTGGTTCGCGAAGTCCTTGAGCCCCATCTGGTCCAGCAACTCGTCCGCCCGCCGGATGCGCTGCGCCCGGGGCACCCGGTGGTAGGCCGCGTGGAACAGCAGGTTCTGCCGGACGGTCAGCGCCCGGTCCAGGTTCACCCGCTGCGGTACGACCGCCAGCAACTGCCGGGCGGCGGCGGGCGAGCCGATCACGTCCGCGCCGCACACCCGGGCTCGGCCCGAGGTGGCCCGCACCCGTGTGGTCAGCACCCCGATCGTCGTCGTCTTGCCCGCACCGTTCGGCCCGAGCAGGCCGAAGACCTCACCGGCGGCGACGGAGAAACTCAGCCCGTCCACCGCCGGTGGCATGTTGGGCTGGTACCGCTTGACCAGCTCCGTGACCACCACTGCCTCGTCCACGTCGTCATGCTCCGTCCTGGAACGTCGGTCCGATAGATGTATGTGTGCCGATAGGGGGCGCTAGGGGCACGCCAGGGGCGAACCGGTCACAGGCCCCGCGCGGCCAGCCAGCGCTGGACCGTGCCGGCGAGTTCCGGCCCCCGGTCGGCGACCATGCTGAAGTGGTCGCCGGCCGCGTCGACGGCCTCGTGCGGGTAGGGCCAGCGCGACCGCCAGCCGTCCGGTTCGCCGCCCCACTCCCCCAGCGGCTCGGTGGCCCGCACCAGCAGGGTCGCCGCCGCCATCTCGGTCGGCTGCCAGTCCAGGAACAGCGGCAGGTAGCCCGCCCACGCCGTCGTCCGCCAGTCGTCCATCGGCGTGTACGCGGTGTCCCGGTCGATCATCCCGTCGAGAAGCTGCGGCACCCACCCGCCGAGCACCTCGCTGTCGGCCGGGTAGGTGTCCATGAGCACCACCGCGTCCGGCGGGCGGCCCTGGCGTTCCAGCTCCCCGGCGAGCAGGTTGGCCACCATCGCACCACCGGAGTGACCGGCCACCACGAACGGGCCGGCACCGACGGTACGCAGCACCGTGTCGGCGTGCACCCGCAGCAGCGCGTCGAGGTCGGCGGGAAGCTCCTCGCCCACGCCGAACCCGGGGTTGGGCAGGGCCCACACGTCACGTACGCCCCGGAAGCCGGCGGCCAGCCGGGCGTACTCGTGCGCGCCGGACAGCAACGACATCGTGCAGCAGCACACCAACTGCGCCCGGGCGCCGCCCTCGGCCAGCCGGAGGATTCCGGCCGGGCGGGTGAGCTGCGCCGGCTCGCGGAAGCTGGGGCGGAACTGGGCGAGCTTGACCAGCAGTTCGGCATACCCGGCCGGGTCCTCGCGCGCCTTCGGCTGGTTGAACAACCCGCCGAGCAGTCCGCCGCCGGCACTCTCCCCGGCAGGTCCACCGGCATCGTCCGCGCCGTCCCCGGCCGCCTCCGCGCCGAGGAGCCGGCCGAGCAGGTGAACGGCCAGCGCCGTAGGCGTGGGGTGGTCGAAGAGCAGGGTCGCCGACAGCTCCGCCCCGGTCTCCTGGCGCAGCGCGTCGCGCAGCTCCAGTGCGGTCAGCGAGTCGAAGCCGAGTTCCAGGAAGTCCCGGTCGGCCTCGACCGCGTTGGGTGAGGCGTGCCCGAGGACGGTGGCCACCCGCGCCCGGACCAGGTCCAGCAGGATCCGGTGCCGGTCGCCGGCCGGGACGCCGGCCAGCCGCTCGCGCAGCGCGCGAGCGGGATCGGTCGCCGCGGCATCACCGGCCTCCGGCTCGGCAGCGGCCGTCGCCTCGGGCACGCCGCGCAGCAGCGCGCTGGGCCGTACGGCGGTGAAGGCCGGCACGAACGCGGGCCAGTCGAGGTCGGCCACGGCCAGTTGGTCGTCGCCGCGGACCAGGGCCTGCCCCAGCGCGGACAGGGCCACGTCGGCGGGCAGCGGCCGGACCCCCCGGCGGCGCAACTGCGCCGCATCGGTGACCTCGTCCCTCCAGGGCACCCATGCGACGACGGTGGCCGGGCGGCCGGCGGCACGCCAGCCCGCGGCCAGCGCCGCCAGCCCGGCGCCCACGGCGGCGGCGACCGCCGCTCCCCCGCTGCCCCAGACGGCGGCCGTCGAGGTGAAGACGACGAACTCGTCGATCGGTAGGCCGGCGCAGGCCCGCCCGAGCAGTTCCACGGCGGTGGTACGGGCGGCCACGGCGTCGGCCAGGTCGTGCGGGTCCAGCACCCCCACCGGGTCGCCGGCCCCGTCGGAGTCGGCGACGTGCAGGACGGTACGGATCTCGCTGCCGGTGGCGGCCAGCCGGTCCAGCGCCTCGGGCAGCCCGTCCAGGTCGTCGACGGCGGTGACTGTGACGTCCGGGCCGGGCGGGTCGGCGTCCGCCACCGGCCCCACGAGGACGAGGTGCGACGCGCCGCGCTCGGCGAGCCAGCGCAGCAGGTGCGGGGTACGCACCTGCGCGGACCCGTGCACCAGGACCGCGCCGCGGGGCCGCCAGTCCGTATCGGTGGCGCCGGCCGGGGCCCGGCGGAGCCGCCGGGCATACACCCCGCCGGCGCGTACCGCCACCTGGTCCTCGTCGCCGCCGGACGCGACGACCCGGGCGAGCGCGGCGAACGCGACGTCGTCCGGCTCCGCCGGCAGGTCGACCAGCCCGCCCCACAGGCGCGGCTGCTCCAGCGCCAGCACCCGGCCCAGGCCCCAGAGGTACGCCCCGGCCACGCCGGGAGCGGCGTCGTGCGCGTCGACGGCCACCGCGCCCCGGGTCACGGTCCACATCGGCGCGCCGTTCCCCGCAGCGGCGAGGGCCCGCACCAGCGCGGCCGTCCCGACGAGCGCGCCGGTCCCCGTGCCGGCCGCCGGGTCCTCCGCCGCCAGCAGCGAGACCACGACCGACCAGGTGCCGTCGGCGAGCGAGGCCCGGGCCACGGCGTCCAGGTCGTCGCCCACGGTGACCAGCGTCGGGTTCAGGCCCTCGGCGCGCAGCACGGTGAGCACCGCGGTGGCGTCGGTGCCGGCCCCGGCCACCAGCAGGCATCGGCCGGTCGGCGTGGTACGGGCGGGGGACAGGTCGACGCGTTCCCAGTCGGCGCGGTAGCGCAGCCCGTCCAGCTCCGATCCGCGACGCCGCCGGTCCCGGTAGGAGGCGAGGGCGGGCAGCACGTCGACGAGCGCGTCCTGCCGGTCGGCGGGCAGGCCGAGCGCGGCGGCCAGCTCGGCGGGTCGTCCCTGCGCCACGGCCGCCCAGAACTCCTCGTCCTCTCCGGTCGCGGCGGGCGGGATGAGATCCACTGTGGGTGGGTCCGGCCAGAAGCGCTCGCGGTGGAAGGCGTAGGTGGGCAGTTCGACGCGCGCGGCGTCGCTGCCGTCGAAGGGAGCCGCCCAGTCGACCCCGGCACCGCGCAGGTCGACCGCGGCCAGCGCGGCGAGCAGCGTGTTCGCCTCCGGCTGGTCCCGGCGGGCGAGCGGCACGAAGGCCGCCGGTTCCATGTCGGGCAGGCACTCCCGGGCCAGCACGGTCAGCGCGCTGTCGGGGCCGAGTTCCACGAAGGTTCCGACGCCGCCGGCGGCGAGGGTGGCGACGCCGGCGTGGAAGCGGACGGTGTCCCGGACGTGGTCGACCCAGTAGCCCGGGTCCGTGGCCTGGGCGGCGGTGAGCGGCTCGCCGGTGCGGTCGGAGACGATCGGAAGGTTCGGCGGGTGCCACGCGACCTTCTCCGCGACGATCCGGAAGTCGGCCAGCATGGCGTCCATCCGGGCGGAGTGGAAGGCGTGGCTGACCCGCAGCCGGCGGGATCGCCGGTCCTCGGCGGACAGCCGCCGCCCGGCCGCGAGCACGGCCTCCTCGTCGCCGGAGAGCACCACCGACCGGGGGCCGTTCACGGCGGCCAGGGACACCCGCTCGTCGAGCAGCGGGACCACCTCCGCCTCGGACGCCTGTACCGCCAGCATCGCCCCGCCGGGCGGCAACTGCTGCATGAGCCGGGCCCGGGCGGCCACCAGGGTCGCCGCGTCGGCCAGCGACAGCACCCCGGCGACGTGCGCCGCGGCCAGCTCGCCGACCGAGTGGCCGAGCAGGAACTGCGGGCGTAGCCCCCAGGCGGTGACCAGCCGGTATGCGGCGACCTCGTAGGCGAACAGCGCCGGCTGGGTGAACTCGGTACGGTCCAGCAGATCCGCGTCGGGCGAGTCGGCCCCGGCGAAGACCACCTCCCGCAGCGGCCGGCTCAAGTGCCGGTTCAGCTCCCCGGCCACCTCGTCGAAGGCGGCGGCGAAGACCGGGAACCGGCGGCACAGCTCGGCGCCCATGCCGGGGCGCTGGGCACCCTGCCCGGTGAAGAGGAACGCGACCTTGCCGGCCCGGCGGGCCACGCCGCGCACCACGCCGGGGGTGTCGCGCTCCTCGGCGACCGCGTGCAGGCCGGCCCGCAGCTCGTCGCGGTCCCCGCCGATCACCGCTGCCCGGTACGGCAGGGCCGCCCGGGTGGTGACCAGCGAGTACGCCACGTCGGCGGCGGTCAGGTCGGGGTGATCGGCCAGATGCGCCAGCAGCCGCCGCGCCTGCCCGGCCAGGGCCGGCGCGGAGCGGGCCGAGACGATCCACGGTGCCGGCGGGGCGGGCGTACCGGCCGACCCGACGTCGTCGGTGTCCGTCGCGACGGCCTGCTCGATGACGACGTGTGCGTTGGTGCCGCTGATCCCGAACGCGGAGACCCCGGCCCGGCGTGGCTGCCCGGTCTCCGGCCAGGGCTGCGTGCCGGTCAGCAGGGACACCGCCCCGGCCGACCAGTCGACGTGCGGGGTGGGCTCGTCCACGTGCAACGTGGGCGGCAGCACACCGTGCCGCATCGCCAGCACCATCTTCATCACCCCGGCCACACCCGCCGCCGCCTGCGTGTGCCCGATGTTCGACTTGATCGAGCCGAGCCAGAGCGGCCGGTCCGCGGACCGACCCTGCCCATACGTGGCGATCAGGGCCTGCGCCTCGATCGGATCACCCAGAGTGGTACCCGTGCCATGCGCCTCGACCACGTCCACCTGGTCGGCACTCAGCCCCGCGTTCGCGAGAGCCTGCCGGATCACGCGGCGCTGCGACGGGCCGTTCGGGGCGGTCAGCCCGCTGCTCGCACCGTCCTGGTTGACGGCACTGCCGCGCAGCACGGCGAGGACCGGATGGCCGTTGCGGCGGGCGTCGGAGAGCCGCTCGACGAGCAGCATGCCGGCCCCCTCGGACCAGCCGGTGCCGTCGGCGGCGGCGGCGAACGACTTGCACCGGCCGTCGGTGGACAGGCCCCGCTGCCGGGAGAACTCCACGAAGACGGTCGGGGTGGCCATCACCGACACCCCGCCGACCAGCGCCATCGTGCATTCGCCCAGCCGCAGCGCCTGGCAGGCGAGGTGCAGCGCGACCAGCGACGAGCTGCACGCGGTGTCCACGGTGACCGCCGGCCCCTCCAGTCCGAGGGCGTACGAGATCCGGCCGCTCGCCACGGCTGCGGCGCTGCCGGTGCCGAGGTAGCCCTCGACGCCGCCGGTGACCCCGGTGAGCAGAGCCGCGTAGTCACCCTGACTGCTGGTGGCCGCGTAGACGCCGGTCGGCGCGCCGCGCAGCCGGGTGGGGTCGATGCCGGCCCGCTCGAACGCCTCCCAGGCGGTCTCCAGCAGCAGCCGCTGCTGCGGGTCCATGGCGAGTGCCTCGCGGGGGCTGATGCCGAAGAACGCCGGGTCGAAGTCCCCGGCGGAGTAGAGGAACCCGCCCTCACGCACGTACGACGTGCCCCGGCTGTCGGGGTCGGGGTCCGGGTCGTAGAGCGCGCCCAGGTTCCAGCCCCGGTCGTCCGGGAACGCCGACATCGCGTCGCCGCCGGCGGCCACCAGGTCCCAGAGCTGCTCGGGTGACCTGACGCCGCCGGGGAACCGGCAGCTCATGCCGATGATCGCTACCGGTTCGCCGAGCGCGGCGGTGAGCTGCTGGTTCTGCTGCTTGAGCTTCTGGTTGTCGAGCAGGGACGCACGCAGCGCGCCGACGACCTCGTCCAGGGAAACAGTCATCGGGCGCTCCTCAGGGCCGGCCGGGTCACGAGTCGGAGCCTTCCAGGGCCATCCGGACCAGGCCGGCGACGTCGAGCTCGCGGATCTGGGTCTCGGGTGCGGACGACGTGACCGGGGCAGCGGGCGCCACGGCCGGCGTGCCGGCACTCGTACGGGCCAGCTGGAGCAACTGGTCGAGCAGGCCCGCCTGCCGCAGCTCGTCGAGCGGGATCGCGGCGAGGGCCCGGCGCACCGACTCCTCGTCGCCGCCGTCGCCGTCGTCCCCCTCGCCGCCCGCGAAGAGCTGCTCGTACAGGTGGCCGGCCAGGCCGTCCGGGGTGGGGTAGTCGAAGACGACGGTGGTGGGCAGGTCGTGCCCGGTCGCCGCGGTGAGCAGGTTGCGTAGTTCCACGGCCGTGAGCGAGTCGAAGCCGAGGTCCAGGAAGCCCCGGTCGGTCTCGATCGCGTCGGCGGAGGGGTGGCCGAGCACCTTCGCCGCGTCGACCCGCACCATCTCCAGCAGTGCGGCCCGCCGCTCGTCGTCGGGCAGCGCCCGCAGCCCGGCGAGCAGGTCCCGGGCGCCGGGCGCGACCGCGTCCGGCGCCTCGGCGGGGGTGGCGGCCAGCCCGCGTACGGCCGGCAGGTCGGCCAGCAGCGGACTGGGCCGCAGCGAGGTGAACAGGGGCTGGAAGGTGGCCCAGTCGACGTCGGCGACTGTGACGCAGCTGTCGCCGACCGCCAGGGCATGCCGCAGCCCGGCCATCGCCACACCGGGTGGCATCACCTGGAGGCCACGGCGACGCAGCTGCTCCGCCGCACCCTCGGTGTACATGCCCGACTCGGTCCACGGTCCCCAGGCGATGGAGGTGGCCGCCCGGCCCCGGCCGCGTCGCCGCTCGGCGAGCGCGTCCAGGTAGGCGTTACCGGCCGCGTACGCGCCCTGTCCGCCGCTGCCCCACACCGCCGAGATGGACGAGAAGAGCACGAACGCGTCCAGTTCGGCGTCGCCGAGCAGCTCGTCGAGGTGTTCGGCGCCGCAGACCTTCGGGGCGATGACGTACGCCAGATCCTCCAGGGTGGTGTCGGCCAGCGGCACCACCTCGCTGACCCCCGCGGCGTGCACCACCGCGCGCAGCGGCGGCCCCTCCCGCCGGAGATCGGCCAGGAGGTCGGCCACGGCGGCGCGGTCGGCGGCGTCGCAGCGGACCACCCGGCAGTCCACGCCGAGCCCGGCCAGCTCGGAGATCAGCTCGGCGGCGCCCGGGGTGCCGGTCCCCCGCCGGCTGGTCAGCACCACCCGTTGCGCGCCCTCGGCGGCCACCCAGCGGGCCACGTGCCCACCGAGCGCACCGGCGCCTCCGGTGATCAGCACCGTGCCCCGGGGCTGCCACGGCGTGAGCTCCCCGTCGGTGGTGGTGGCCGGTACGAGCCGCCGCACCAGCACCCCGGACTCGCGGACGGCGAGCTGGTCCTCCACGCCGCCGCCGGTGAGGATGCCGCCGAGACGCATCGCCGTCCACGGCTCCAGGTCAGTGGGCAGGTCGACCAGCCCGGCCCAGCGGGCGGGCTGCTCCAGCGCGGCCACCCGGCCCAGGCCCCACAGCATCGCCTGCCGCGGGTTGGCCGGGGCGTCGCCGTCGCCGAGGCCGACGGCGCCCTGGGTGACGCACCAGAGCCGGACCGAGGCGTCGAGGTCGACGAGCTGCTGGAGCAGGTGCACGGTCGCGGCGAGGCCGCGCGGCAGCGCCGGGTGCTCGGCGTGCGGGGCGTCGTCCAGGCCGAGGAAGGACAGGATCGACAGCGGCCCGTCGCCCGCGCCGAGCGCCTCGGCGAGCACGTCGGCGAACCCGCCGCACAGCTCCTCGGAGTCGGCGGCGGTGTCCACGGGCACGATGCTCACCTCGGCACCCAGGGCCCAGGTGCAGGAGTGCAGGTCGGGGTCGTCCGCCCGGTCGGCGGGCAGCAGCACCAGCCACCGGCCGGGGTCCTGCTCCTGCGAGGTCTCCGCGATGGGCTCCCAGACCGTCCGGTAGCGGGTGCCGTCGACCAGGGCCTGCTCCCGGCCGCGACGGCGCCACGCCGACAGGGCGGGCAGCACGGTGCCGAACGGCTGGTCGCGGTGCACGTCGAGGTCGCGGGCCAGCGACTCCAGATCCTCGGCCTCGACCGCGGCCCAGAAGCGGCGCTCGACCTCGGTGGCCTCGTCGGCGGCCACGAGGGCGCCCCAGGGCGGCGGCTCCGGCCAGTAGCGCTGCCGGTCGAACGCGTAGGTGGGCAGTTCGACCCGCTGGGCGCCGGTACCGGCGTAGAGGACGGACCAGTCCGGGGAGACGCCGTGGGTGTGCAGCGCGGCGAGCGCGCGCAGCAGGGTGCTCGGCTCGGCGCGGTCCCGGCGCAGGGCGGGCACCACCAGTGGGGCCCGGCCGCCGGCCGGGGCCTCGGCCAGGACGGCCTGGGCGAGGGCGGTGAGCACCCCGTCCGGGCCGATCTCGACGTAGCCGGTGACGTTGCGCTCGCGCAGTGCCACGACGGCGTCGGCGAAGCGTACCGCCTCGCGGGCGTGGCGCACCCAGTAACCGGGCGTGCCGATCTCCGCCGCGTCGACCGGCGCGCCGGTGACGGTGGAGACCATCGGGATGCTCGGAGCCGCGTACCGCAGCCGTCCGGCGACGGCGGCGAGGTCGTCGAGCACCGGATCCATCAGCGGACTGTGGAACGCGTGGCTGACCGCCAGGCGCCGGACCCGGACACCCCGGGCGGCCCACTGGGCGGCCAGTTCCTCGACGGCGTCGCCGGCCCCGGACACCACGACCGCGGCGGGGCCGTTGACGGCGGCGACGGAGACCCGGTCGGCCCGCTCACCGATCGTGGCGGTCACCTCGGCCTCGGTGGCGGCGACGGCGAGCATCGCCCCGCCGGCCGGCAGCGCCTGCATCAGCCGGCCCCGGGCGGCGACCAGCTCGGCGGCGTCGGCCAGGGAGAGCACACCGGCGGCGTGGGCGGCCGCGATCTCGCCGATCGAGTGCCCGGCGACGGCGTCGGGGCGGACCCCCCACGCCTCGAACAGCCGGAACAGCGCCACCTCCACGGCGAACAGCGCCGGCTGGGTGAATTCGGTGCGGTCCAGCGCCTCGGCCTCGGGCGTGCCGGGCTCGGCGAAGAGCAGTGGCCTGAGCGGGCGGGGCAGGTGCGCGTCGAGGGCGGCGCAGGCCTCGTCCAGGGCGGCGGCGAAGACGGGGAACGCCTCGGCCAGCTCGCGACCCATCCCGGCCCGCTGGGCGCCCTGCCCCGAGAACAGGTACGCCACCTTCGGCCGGGGCACCGCCACGCCGGTGACCACCAGCGGCGCGTCCTCGCCGGCGCCGAGGGCGCGCAGCCCGGCGCCCAGCGCGATCCGGTCGGTGGCCAGCACGACGGCCCGGTGTTCCAGGGCTGCCCGGGCGACGGCCGACGACCAGCCGACGTCGACCGTACGTGGCGCCTCCAGCCCGGTGAGCTGCTCGGACCAGCGCTGCGCCTGGGCGGCCAGCGCGAACCCCGAACGGCCCGACAGCAGCACCGGCACCACCGGCAGCCGCGCCGGGTCACCAGTCGGCTGCTCGGCTTCGACCGGCTCCGGGGCCTGCTCCAGGATGGTGTGCGCGTTGGTGCCGCTGATGCCGAACGAGGAGACGGCGGCGCGGCGCGGGTGGTCGGTGACCGGCCAAGGGCGGCCCTCGCCGAGCAGTTCGACCGCACCGACGCTCCAGTCCACCTGGTCGGTCGGCTCGTCCACGTGCAGGGTCTGCGGCAGGTAGCCGTGCCGCAGCGCCAGCACCATCTTGATGATCCCGGCGACACCGGCGGCGGCCTGGGTGTGACCGATGTTCGACTTGATCGAGCCGAGCCAGAGCGGCTGCTCGGCGGGCCGCTCCCGGCCGTACGTGGCGAGCAGGGCCTGCGCCTCGATCGGGTCGCCGAGCTTCGTGCCGGTGCCGTGCGCCTCGACGGCGTCCACGTCGGCCGGGGCGAGGCCGGCGTTGGCGAGCGCCTGCCGGATCACCCGCTGCTGCGACGGCCCGTTCGGGGCGGTGAGGCCGTTGGAAGCGCCGTCCTGGTTGACGGCGCTGCCCCGGATGACCGCGAGCACCGGGTGACCGTTGCGGCGGGCGTCGGAGAGCCGCTCGACGAGCAGCAAGCCGAGGCCCTCGCCCCAGCCGGTGCCGTCGGCGGCGGAGGCGAACGCCTTGACCCGGCTGTCCGGGGCGAGGCCCCGCTGCCGGCTGAAGCCGACGAACACCCCGGGGGTGGACATGACGGTGACGCCGCCGACCAGGGCGAGTGAGCACTCCGAGCGGCGCAGCGCCTGGCAGGCCCAGTGCAGCGCGACCAGCGACGACGAGCAGGCGGTGTCCACCGAGACGGCCGGCCCCTCCAGCCCGAGGGTGTACGACACCCGGCCCGACAGGACGCTGCCGGCATTGCCGGTCATCAGGTGCCCCTCGGCGCCCTCGGCGCTGAACATCAGGTTGCGGTAGTCCTGGTAGTTGGTGCCGACGAAGACGCCGGTGGCGCTACCGCGCAGCGTGTGCGGGTCGATCCCGGCCCGCTCGACCGCCTCCCAGGACGCCTCCAGCAGCAGCCGCTGCTGCGGGTCCATGGCGAGGGCCTCGCGGGGGCTGATGCCGAAGAAGCCGGCGTCGAAGTCGGTGGCGCCGGTGACGAAGCCACCCTCCCGGGCGTAGCTGGTGCCCTCCTTGTCCGGGTCGGAGTCGAAGAGCCGGTCCAGGTCCCAGCCCCGGTCGGTGGGGAACTCCCCGATGGCGTCGCCGCCGGCGGCGAGGAGCTGCCACAGCTGCTCCGGGGTGTCCGCCCCACCCGGCAGGCGGCAGCTCATCGCCACGATGGCGATCGGGTCGTCGTCCTCGGCCGCGGCGGCCGGGGCGGGGGTGGACACGTCGGGCACGATCCCGGTGAGCAGTTCGCCGAGATGCGCGGCGAGCACCGTCGGGTTCGGATAGTCGAAGGCGAGCGTCGCGGGCAGCCGCAGGTCGGTGGCGGCGGCCAGGAAGTTGCGCATGTCGACTGCCGTCAGCGAATCCAGGCCGAGGTCGCGGAAGGGCTGGGTGGCCGGGATGTCGTCGGCGGCGCCGTAGCCGAGGGCCGTCGCCGCGCACTGCCGCACCAGCTCCAGCAGTGTCGCGGCGCGCTCCCCCGGCGCGAGCGCGGCGAGCCGCCGGGCGAGGGCCGATGGTACGCCCGTCTCCTCCTCGGCGGTCTCCTGCCCGGCCGGCTGCGTCGCCTCCTGGGCCTCGGCGAGGTCGCCGATCAGCGGGCTGGGCCGCACCAGGGTGAACGCGGGGGCGAAACGGGCCCAGTCGATGTCGGCGACGACTGTGGTGGGCTCGTCGCGGCGCAGCGCCCGGGCGAGGGCCTCGACGGCCAGTTCCGGGTCCATGCCGATCATGCCGCCCCGGCGCAGCCGCTCCTGGGCGCGTTCGTTCTCGGCGGGCAGGCCGGCCCCGCGCCAGGCGCCCCAGGCCACCGAGAGGGCCGGCAGTCCCTCGGCCCGGCGCCGCTCGGCGAGGGCGTCGAGGAAGGCGTTGGCCGCCCCGTACGCGCCCTGCCCGGCGTTGCCGGTGGTTCCGGCCACCGAGGAGAAGAGCACGAAGGCGTCCAGGTCGAGGTCGCGGGTCAGCTCGTCCAGGTGCAGCGCGGCGACGCACTTCGACGCGGCGACGGTGTGCAGGCGCTGCGCGGTGACGGTGTCGACGATGCCGTCGTCGAGGACGGCGGCGGTGTGCAGCACGGTGCTCAGCGGGGCGTCGGCGGGGACGGCGGCGAGCAGGTCGGCCACCTGTGCCCGGTCGGCGACGTCGCAGCGGGCCACTGTGACCCGTACGCCGAGGCCGGTCAGCTCCGCCTCCAGCTCGGCGGCGCCCGGGGCGTCCGGGCCGCGCCGGCTGGCCAGCAGGACGTGCGCGGCGCCGGAGCGGCCCGCCCAGCGGGCCAGATGCCCGCCCAGTCCGCCGGTGCCACCGGTGATCAGCACGGTGCCGCGCATCCGCCGGGTGTCGTCCGCGTCGCCGGAGTCGACCGGCTCGGGTTCGGTGATCCGGGTGAGGCGGCGGACGAAGACGCCGGAGGCACGGACGGCGAGCTGGTCCTCGCCCCGGCCGGACTGCTCCGCGCCGTCGTCGCCGAAGGCGTCTTCGCCACCGCTGGCGCCGAGCGCCGCGCAGAGCAGCGCGCCGGCCTGCGCGTCGAGCACGTCGGGCAGGTCGAGCAGGCCGCCCCAGCGGGCGGGGTGTTCCAGGGCGACGGCACGGCCGAGGCCCCAGACGGAGGCGGCGGCGGGGCGCGGCGCCGGGTCGTCGGCACAGGCCACGACGGCTCCCCGGGTGGCGCACCACAGCGGCGCCTCGACGCCGAGCAGCCCGAGCGCCTGCACCAGCAGGGCGGTGCCCGAGACGGCCAGCGAGGTGGCCGGGTGCTCCGGGTGCGCCCGCTCGTCCAGACCCAGCAGCGAGAGCACGGCGACGGGTCCGTCCGGGCCGGTGAGCGCGGCGCTCAGCCGCTCGGCCAGCGCCGCCGAATCGTGTGTGACCTCCAGCTCCACCGGGACGACGTCCGCGCCGAAGTTGCCGAGGGCCGACAGCACGTCGGTGACCAGCGGGTCGTCGCCCAGCGCCGCGGGCACCGGCACGAGCCAGGTGCCGGCGAGCCAGGTCAGCGGCAGGTCGGGCAGGGCCCGCCAGGTGACCCGGTAGCGCCAGCGGTCGATGTCCGGGGCGGCGTCGGCCGCGGTGAGGAAGAGCGGCGGCGCGGGCCAGTACCGGTGGTGGTCGAAGGCGTACGTGGGCAGGTCGACGGTGGCCGCGGCGGGCAGCACCCTCGTCAGGTCGACGGGCAGGCCGACGGCATACGCGGTGGCGAGGTTGGTCAGCAGCCGGGTCGCGTCGTCGTCACCACGACGCAGACTGCCGATGGTGTGCCCGCTCACACCGGCGTCGTCGAGGATCGCGGTGACCGGCATCGTCAGCACCGGATGCGGGCTGATCTCGACGAACGTGGTGTGCCCGGCAGCCACAGCCGTCCGCACGGCCGCGTCGAAGAGCACAGTCCGTCGCAGGTTGTCGTACCAGTAGTCAGCGGTCATCACCGCCGGATCCACCCAGTCCCCGGTGAGAGTGGACACGAGCCGGGTATGACCGGCCCGCGGACTGACACCGGCCAGGTCCGCCCGAAGCTGCTCGGCGACCTCCTGCACCGCGGGCGAATGCGACGCGTAGTCCACGGGGATCAGCCGGGCACGAACACCCTCGGCCCCGCACGCCTGCACAAGGCCGGTGACGTGCTCCGGCGGACCCGACACCACGACGGTGGACGGGCCGTTGACCGCCGCGACCCCGACACCCGGGAACGCGGGCAGCCGCTCGGCCACCGCCTCGGCCGACAGGTCCACCGACGCCATCGTCCCGGTACCCCGCAGCACCGCCAGCGCACGCGACCGCAACGCCACCGTCCTCGCCGCGTCCTCCAGGCTCAGAATGCCCGCCACACACGCCGCACCGATCTCACCCTGTGAGTGACCGATCACCGCGTCCGGGGCCACACCCGCCGCACGCCACACCGCCGCCAGAGCGACACCGACGGCCCACAGCACCGGCTGCACCACCTCGACCCGGTCCAGCCACGACTCGTCCTCGCCCGTGAGCACCGACACGAGATCCACATCGAGATACGGCGCCAACGCCCGCCGGCACTCCGCCAGACACTCGTCGAACACCGGCGTACGACCCACCAGCCCCGCCGCCATCCGCGCCGACTGCGCACCCTGACCCGGAAACACGAAGACCGGACCCGCACCCGGACTCGACGCCACCCCCGTGACCACGTTCCCCGCCGGCTGACCGGCGGCGAAGGCATCCAGCCCGGCAAGCAACCCCTCGACGGACGACCCGACGACAACGACGCGATGATCGAACGCCGACCGGGTAGCCGCCAACGACCAGCCCACCCCCACCGGATCGATCCCACCCCGCTCACGCACGTGCCGCGCAAGCCGGACGACCTGACCGGCCAACGCCGTCCCCGACCGCGCCGACACCGGCCAAGCCACCACATCCGTTGCGACCAACCCCGCCCCACGCCCACACGCACCCGACTCGACCGGCTCAGCCGACTGCTCGATGATCACGTGAGCGTTGGTGCCGGAGATGCCGAACGAGGAGACGGCGCCCCGGCGTACCCGGCCCGTCTCGGGCCACGGGCGGGCCTCCGTCACCAGTTCCACCGCACCGGCCGTCCAGTCGACGTGCGGCGACGGCGCGTCGACGTGCAGCGTCGCCGGCACGAGGCCGTGCCGGATGGCGAGCACCAGCTTGATCACGCCGGCCACGCCCGCGGCGGCCTGGGCATGGCCGATGTTCGACTTCACCGAGCCGAGCAGCAGTGGCGGGGCCTCGTCACGGTCCTGCCCGTACGTGGCGATGAGCGCCTGCGCCTCGATCGGGTCGCCCAGCCTGGTGCCGGTGCCGTGCGCCTCCACCACGTCGACGTCGGCGGTGGAGAGCCGGGCGGAGGTGAGGGCCTGGCTGATGACCCGCTGCTGGGCCGGCCCGTTGGGCGCGGTCAGCCCGTTCGACGCGCCGTCCTGGTTGACGGCGGTGCCGCGGACCACAGCCAGGACGCGGTGGCCGTTGCGGCGGGCGTCCGACAGCCGCTCGACCAGCAGCCAGCCGACCCCCTCGGAGAACCCGGCGCCGTCGGCGGCGGCGGCGAACGACCGGCAACGCCCGTCGGTGGAGAGTGCGCGCTGCCGGCTGGATCCGATGTAGAGGCCCGGGGTGGCCATCACGGTCACCCCGCCGGCCAGCGCCAGGTCGCACTCCCCTGCCCGCAGCGCCTGCACGGCGAGGTGCAGCGCCACCAGCGACGACGAGCAGGCCGTGTCGATGGATACGGCCGGTCCTTCGAGCCCGAGGGCGTACGACACCCGGCCCGACGCGACGGCCGCCGCGCCCCCGGTCATCGAGTGCCCTTCGTCGCCGTCGGGCGACATCATCAGCAGGGTGCCGTAGTCCTGCCCGTTGGTGCCGACGAACACCCCGGTCCGGCTGCCGCGCAGCGAGGCGGGGTCGATACCGGCGGCCTCTACCGCCTCCCAGGAGGTCTCCAGCAGCAGCCGCTGCTGGGGGTCCATGGTCAGCGCCTCGCGCGGCGAGATGCCGAAGAAGGCGGAGTCGAAGTCGCCGGCCCCGTCGACGAACCCGCCCTCCCGGGCGTACGAGGTGCCCGGGTGGTCGGGGTCGGGGTGGTAGAGGCGCTCCAGGTCCCAGCCCCGGTCGTCGGGGAAGGGCGCGACGGCGTCCCGGCCGTCCCGCAACAGCTCCCACAGGTCGTCGGGGTTGCGCACCCCGCCCGGCAACCGGCAGCTCATCGCCACGATCGCCACCGGCTCCAGTTCCTGGGACTGGGCCTCGCTGAGTCGGCGGCGGGTGTCGTGGAGATCAGCCATGACCCGCTTGAGGTAGTCGCGGAGCTTGTCTTCGTTGGCCATCGGAGTGCCGCTTCCTCGAAAGAGACGGGAGAGAGCTGAAGCTGGGTCAGGAGATGCCGAGGTCCTTGTCCACCATCGCGAACAGTTCGTCGTCGGTGGCGTCGTCGAGGTGCCTGCCGATGTCGGCGCCACCGCTGTCCTGGCCGAGCCGGGAGAGCATCGCCTGCAGGCGTACGGTGGCCCGCACCCGGGCCGCCTCGTCCCGGGCGACCACGTCGAGGCCCTCGGCGATCCGGTCCAGATCGTCGAGGAGCGCGTTCGGGGTGACCACGTCGTCGTGGGCGACCTCGGCGTAGAGGTACTCCGCCAGGGTCGTCGGGGTCGGGTAGTCGAAGACCAGGGTGACCGGGAGGGCCACGGCGGTGGCCGCGCCGAGCCGGTTACGCAGCTCGACGGCGGTGACGGAGTCGAAGCCCAGCTCCCGGAACGCCCGATGCTCGTCCACGGAGTCGGCGGACGGGTAGTTGAGCACGGCGGCGACCTGGCCACGGACCAGGCCGAGCAGCACGGCGAACCGCTCGGCGGCGGGCAGCCCGGCGAGCCGCTCCCGCAACGACTCCGGGCCGTCGCCGGCCTCCACGCTGCCCATCGCCTCGGCGGCGGCGAGCCGCCGGACGTCCGGCAGGTCGCTGATCAGCGGACCGGGCCGGGTGGCGGTGAACGCGACGGAGAACCGTTCCCAGGCGATGTCGGCGATGGTGAGGAACGCCTCTCCATGGTCCACGGCCTGGTGCAGCGCGGTGATCGCCGCCTCCGGGGTCATCTCGGGTACGCCGTGGCGGTGCAGCAGCTCGCCGAGCGGCCCGTCGGCCATGCCGCCGCCGGCCCACGCCCCCCAGGCGACGGAGGTGGCGGTGAGGCCGAGGCCCCGGCGGTGCTGGGCGAGCGCGTCGAGGAACGCGTTGCTCGGGGCGTAGTTGCCGACGCCGGAGCTGGCCACGCTGCCGGCGAAGGACGAGAACATGACGAAAGCGGACAGCTCGTGGTCGAGGGTCAGCTCGTGCAGGTTGTACGCGACGTCGACCTTGGCCTGCAGCACCCGTTCGATCTGCTCGGGCCGGATGTCGTTGATCATGGCGTCGTCGAGGACCGCGGAGGCGTGCACGACCGCGGTGAGCGGGTACTCGGCGGGGATCGCCTCGATCAGCTCGGCCAGGGCGTCACGGTCGGAGGCGTCGCACTCGACCACTGTGGCCTGGGCGCCCAGCGCGGTGAGGTCGTCGACGAGCTGCTGCGCGCCGGGCGCGGCCATGCCCCGCCGGCTGACGACGACGATGTTCTCCACACCGCTGCGGGCCAGCCAGCGGGCGGCGTGCCCACCGAGCGCGCCGGTGCCGCCGGTGACGAGCGCCGTGCCGTACGGCTGCCACGGGTTGGCGGGCTGACTGTCGCCGAGCGGGACGCGGGTGAGCCGGCGGGCGAGCAGGCCACTCGGGCGTACCGCGATCTGGTCCTCGTCCCCGGCGGTGGTGAGGGCGGCGACGAGCAGGTCGGCACAGCGGTCCTCCACGGCCTCGGGCAGGTCCACGAGGCCACCCCAGCGCTGCGGGTGCTCCAGCGCGGCGACCCGGCCGAAGCCCCAGACCAGCGACTGCGCCGGGGCGCGCAGCAGGTCGGCCATGCCTACCGACGCGGCGCCGGAGGTGACGCTCCACATCGGCGCGTGCAGGCCGATGTCGCCGAGGGCCTGGAAGAGCGCGACGGTGGCGGCGAAGCCGCCGGGCACGGAGGGGTACAGCGGGTGGGCCAGCTCGTCGAAGGCGAGCAGCGAGACCACGCCGGCGACGTCGGCGGTGGCGTCACCGCCCGGTGCGGCGGCGAGCGCCTCCTGCAGCAGCTTGCCGAACTGGTCGCGGTCGACGTCGGGCGTGGAGACGGCCACCGGCACGAGCGTCGCGCCGGCCGCCGCGATCGCCTCGACGCAGGCGTCCTGCCAGGGCTCGATGATGTCGCCGGTCGGCATGACCACGACCCAGGTGCCGTCCATGCCCCGGTTGGCGACGCCGGTCAGGGGCTTCCAGGTGTCCTGGTAGCGCCAACTGTCGATGTCGGCCTGCCGGCGCCGCTGCCGGCGCCAGGCGGTGAGCATCGGCAGCGCCGGCAGCAGCGCGTCGAGCACCTCGTGTGCCGGGGTCTCCTCGGTGGCGATGGTCTCGGCGAGGGCCGTGACGTCCCCGCTCTCGACCGCGGCCCAGAAGCCCGCGTCGCCCGGGTCGCCGCTCATGCCCGACAGCAGGCTCTCCAGGTCGGGGCCGCCGCTGCCGTCGAGCCAGTACCGGTGGTGGTCGAAGGCGTAGGTGGGCAGGTCGACGGTCGCCGCGGCCGGAAGCACCGTCGTCAGGTCGACGGGCAGGCCGACGGTGTACGCGGTGGCCAGGTTGGTCAGCAACCGGGTCACGTCGTCGTCACCACGACGCAGACTACCGATGGTGTGCCCACTCACACCGGCGTCGTCAAGAATCGCAGTCACCGGCATCGCCAGCACCGGATGCGGACTGATCTCGACGAACGTGGTGTACCCCGCAGCCACAGCCGTCCGCACGGCCGCGTCGAAGAGCACAGTCTGCCGCAGATTGTCGTACCAGTAGTCAGCGGTCATCACCGCCGGGTCGACCCAGTCCCCGGTGAGAGTGGAGACCAGCCGGGTATGACCGGCCCGCGGACTGACACCGGCCAGATCCGCGCGAAGCTGCTCGGCCACCTGCTGCACGGCCTCGGAGTGCGACGCGTAGTCCACGGGGATCAGCCGGGCGCGGACGCCCTGCGCCTGGCACGCCTGCACGAGGTCGGCCACGGGCTGCGGCGGGCCGGACACCACGACGGTCGACGGCCCGTTGACGGCCGCGACACCGACGCCCGGGAACTCCCCCAGGCGCTCGGTGACCGCGTCGGCCGACAGGTCGATCGACGCCATCGTCCCGGTCCCCCGCAGCACCGTCAGCGCCCGCGACCGCAACGCCACTGCCTTCGCGGCGTCCTCCAGGCTCAGGATCCCGGCGACACAGGCCGCGCCGATCTCGCCCTGGGAGTGGCCGATCACCGCGTCCGGGACGACGCCCGCCGCGCGCCACACGGCCGCCAGGGCGATGCCGACGGCCCACAGCACGGGCTGCACGACCTCGACCTGCTCCAGCCACGACTCGTCGTCACCGGTCAACACCGCGACGAGGTCCACGTCGAGGTACGGCGCCAGGGCCCGCCGGCACTCGGCCAGCTTCGCGTCGAACACCGGCGTACGACCGACGAGCCCGGCCGCCATCCGCGCCGACTGCGCCCCCTGACCCGGGAACACGAAGACGGGACCTGCGCCGGCGCTGGTGACCGTACCGGTGACGAGGTTCCCTGCCGGCTGGCCGGCGGCGAGGGCGTCCAGCCCGGCCAGCAGCTCGTCGGCGGTCGACCCGACGACGGCGGCACGGTGGTCGAACGTCGAGCGGGTGGTGGCCAGCGACCAGCCGACCGCCGCCGGATCGATCTCGCCGCGCCTGCGCAGGAAGTCCGCGAGCCGGGCCGCCTGCCCGCCCAGGGCGGTCCTCGACCGGGCCGACACCGGCCAGAGGGTCACGTCCGAGGCGACCAGGCCCGGCCGGCGCGCGGGCTCGACGGCGCCGCTCCCGTCCGCCTGCCCGCCGTCGACGGTCGCCGCCTCGGCGACGCGCGGGCGGTACTCCTCCAGGATGACGTGGGCGTTGGTGCCGCTGACCCCGAAGGAGGAGACGCCGCCGCGGCGGGGGCGGTCCAGTTCCGGCCACGGCTTGGACTCGGTGAGCAGGGAGACCGCCCCGGCCGTCCAGTCCACGTGCGGGGACGGCTCGTCGATGTGCAGGGTCTCCGGCATGACGCCGTTACGCAGCGCCATCACCATCTTGACCAGCCCGGCGACGCCGGCGGCGCTCTGGGTGTGGCCGATGTTCGACTTCACCGAGCCCAGCCACAGCGGACGGTCCGCCGGGCGGTCCTGCCCGTACGTGGCGATGAGCGCCTGCGCCTCGATCGGGTCGCCGAGGGTGGTGCCGGTGCCGTGCGCCTCGACCATGTCGACGTCGGCGGAGCCGAGCCGGGCGTTGGCGAGGGCCTGGCGGATGACCCGCTGCTGAGAGGGGCCGTTGGGGGCGGTGAGCCCGTTGGAGGCGCCGTCCTGGTTGAGGGCGCTGCCCCGGATCACGGCGAGGACCGGGTGGCCGTTGCGTTCGGCGTCGGCCAGCCGCTCCACGACGAGCACGCCGCCGCCCTCGCCCCAGCCGGTGCCGTCCGCGCCGGCCGCGAAGGCCCGGCACCGGCCGTCGACGGACATGCCGCGCTGCCGGGAGAAGACGACGAACACGCCGGGGGTGACCATGACGGTGACGCCACCGGCGATGGCCAGGTCGCACTCGCCGCGGCGCAGGGCGTTCACGGCGAGGTGCAGGGCCACCAGCGAGGAGGAGCAGGCGGTGTCCACGGTGACGGCCGGGCCGTTGAGGCCGAGGGTGAACGAGATCCGGCCGGACGCCACGCTCGTGGTGTTGCCGGTGCCGATGTACATGTCGACGCCCTCGGGCACGTTCGGCAGACCCATGCCGTAGTTCGAGGTGCTCAGCCCGACGAAGACACCGGTGGAGCTGCCGCGCAGCGACAGCGGGTCGATGCCGGCCCGCTCGACGGCCTCCCAGGACGTCTCCAGCAGCAGCCGCTGCTGCGGGTCCATGGCGAGGGCCTCACGCGGCGAGATCCCGAACAGGGACGGGTCGAAGTCACCGGCGCCGTCGAGGAACCCGCCGATGCGGGTGTAGCTCTTGCCCGGCTTGTTCGGGTCGGGGTCGTAGAGCGCCTCCAGGTCCCAGCCCCGGTCTTCCGGGAACTCGGTGAGCGCGTCCCGGCCGTCGGCGACAAGCTCCCACAGGTCCTCCGGCGACCGCACGCCACCCGGGAAGCGGCAGCTCATCGAGACGATGGCCAGCGGCTCCTGGTCGCGGGCCTCGACGGTCTGCAGCTTGCGCTTGGTGTCGTGCAGGTCGGCTGTCACCCGCTTCAGGAAGTACCGCAGCTTGTCGTCGCTCATCGGGTGGCCCCTGCCTCGGTCCGAAGGTTGGTCATCTCAGGAGATTCCAAACTCTTTGCTGATGAAGTCGAAGATCTCGTCGTCGCTGGCCGAGTCGAGGTCTGGCCGGTCCGGTTCGACGGCGGGTCCGGCCGCCAGGTCGGACGCCTTGGCGAGCAGGTCCTGCATCCGGGCGGTGAACCGGGCGCGGGCCGCCGGGTCGAGCGGGATGGCGGTGAGCAGGCTCTCCACCGTGTCGATGCCCTGGAAGAGCGGCTGGGTGGAGGGCGCCGCGTCGGCGGCGATCTCGCTCGTCAGCTTCTCGGCGAGCGCCGTCGGCGTCGGGTAGTCGAACACGAGCGTCGCCGGCAGCCGCAGGCCGGACAGGCTGTTGAGCCGGTTGCGCAGGTCGACGGCGGTGAGCGAGTCGAAGCCCAGGTCGGTGAAGAGCCGGTTCGGGTCGACCGCGTCCGAGCCGGCGTGGCCGAGGACGGCGGCGATGTTCGCGCGTACCACGTCGAGCACCACCTTGAGCCGCTCCGGGGCGGCCAGTCCGGCGAGCCGCCGGCCGAGCTGCACCCCGCCGGAGCGGGCACCGGTGGCGTCCATGGAGCGTCGCAGCGGCACCCGGACCAGGGCCCGGAGCATGGGCGCGAGGGTGCCGGTCTCCGCCTGCCCGCGCAGCGTCCCGACGTCCAGGCGCATCGGCAGGACGGTTGCCGCGTCGAGCCGCCACGCGGCGTCGAAGAGATCCAGCGCCTGCTCGGTGGACAGGCCGGTGGCGCCCTGCTCGGCCATCCGCCGCACGTCGTCGTCGCCGAGGTGGCCCGTCATGCCGCTGGCCTGCGACCACAGGCCCCAGGCGAGCGAGATGCCGGCGAGGCCGCGTGCCCGGCGGTGCGCCGCGAGGGCGTCGAGGAAGGCGTTCGACGCCGCGTAGTTGGACTGGCCGGCGCTGCCCAGCGTGGCCGCCGCCGACGAGAACAGGACGAAGGCCGCGAGGTTCGCGTCGGCTGTGAGGCGGTGCAGGTGCCAGGCGGCGTCGATCTTCGGCACGGCGACCGCGTCCACCCGTTCGGGGGTCATCGACTCCAGCACGCCGTCGTCGAGGACGCCGGCGGCGTGCACCACGGCGGTGAGCGGGTGCGCTGCCGGCACCCCGGCCAGCAGCGCCGACAGGGCCTCGGGGTCGGCGGCGTCGCAGGCCGCGACGGTCACCTCCGTACCGGTGCCGGCGAGTTCGCCGACGAGGTCGCCGATCCCCTCGGCCGCCGCGCCGCGCCGCCCGGCCAGCAGCAGGTGCCGTACGCCGTGGCTGGTGGCGAGGTGGCGGGCCAGGATGCGGCCCAGCACGCCCGTGCCGCCGGTGATCAGCACGGTGCCGGCCGGGTCGATCCCGCCGGGCAGCGGCTCGACACCGGCCGGAACCCGGCCGAGCCGTGGGGTGCGGACCTGCCCGTCGCGCACGGCGAGCTGCGGCTCGCCGGAGGCGATGGCGGCGGCCAGTGCGGCGGCGCTGTCCGGGGCGTCGTCGAGGTCGACGAGCTGGCACCGGCCCGGGTGTTCGAGCTGGGCGGCGCGCAGCAGGCCCCAGACCGGGGCCTGGCGCAGGTTCACCGGCTCCCGCTCCCCCGCCGCGACCGCGTCCCGGGTGACGAGCACCAGCCGCGAATCGGCGAACCGGTCGTCGGCGAGCCAGGTCCGCAACGCGGCGAGCGTACGGTGCGTGGTGGCGCGCGCCTGCGCGGCGAGCTCCGGGTCCGACGGGTTCCCGGCGTCGCCGACCGGGACGATCACCAGCTCGGGCGCCGGCTCACCCCCGGCGAGCAGGTCGCCGAGGGTGTCGAGCCCGACGTCGGTACGCACCCGGGCACCGGCCGCCTCGCAGGCCGCGCTGAGCACCAGGTCGTCGCCGAGCGCCACCCAGCGGATGGCCGCCGGCACGGGGCCGGTGGGCACCGGCAGCACGGGCCAGTCCACCTGGAACAGCGACTGGTGCCGGCCGGAGCGGGCCGCGCCGAGGGAGTCCCCGGAGACACGGCGCATGATCAGCGAGTCGACGTGCAGCACCGGGGCGCCGGTGGCGTCGGCCACCTGGAAGGAGACGCCGACCTCGCCGGCCGCGGCGACGCGCACGCGCAGGGCGGTGGCCCCGGCGGCGAGCAGGGAGACCCCGGTCCAGGCGAACGGCAGACGGGGCACGCCGGCGTCGGCGCCGTCGCCCATCCGGCCGAGGAAGCCGCCGATCGACATGGCCTGCAGCGCGCCGTCCAGCAGCGCCGGGTGCACGCCGAAGCGGCCGGCCTCGGCGTGGTGGCCGGCGGGCAGCTCGACCTCGGCGAAGACCTCGTCGTCGCGGATCCACGCGGCACGCAGACCCCGGAACGCCGGCCCGTACCCGAAGACGGTCGCCTCGATGCCGGAGTAGAAGTCGTCGGACTCGACGCGCGTCGCGCCGGGCGGCGGCCACACCCCCAGGTCGAAGGCGGGCGCGGCGTCGGCCGGCTGCGGGCCGAGCAGGCCGGTGGCGTGGCAGGTCCAGGCGACGTCGGCGAGGATCTCGTCGGAGCCGTCCCGGTAGGGCCGGGAGTAGAGCTGGACGGTGCGCCGCCCGTCGTCGTCGCGGTCGCCGACCGTCAGCTGCACCTGGAGCGCGCCGAGTTCGGGCAGGACGAGCGGGGCGAGCAGCGTCAACTCCTCCACCGTCGGGCAGCCGGCCTGCGCACCGGCGTACGTGGCGAGTTCCACGAAGGCGGTGCCGGGCAGCAGGATGTTGTCCATCACCCGGTGCTCGCCGAGCCACGGGTGGGTACGCACCGACAGCCGCCCGGTGAAGACCATCCGCTCGCTGTCGGGGAACGTCAGCGTGGCGCTGAGCAGCGGGTGCCCCGCGTCCTGGAGACCGGCGGAGCTGACGTCCTGCGCCCGGTGCGCCGGCGGCTCGACCCAGTACCGCTGGTGGTCGAAGGCGTACGTGGGCAGGGCGACAGGGTCGGTCTCGGCGAGGACGGCCGTCAGGTCGACGGGCAGGCCGATCGCGTGGGCGGTCGCGAGGTTCGTCAGCAACCGCATCGGATCGTCGTCACCGCGGCGCAGGCTGCCCAGCGTGTGCCCGGTCACGCCGGCGTCGTCCAGGATCGCCGTGACCGGCATCGTCAACACCGGATGCGGGGAGATCTCCACGAACGTCGTGTGACCCGCCTCGACGGCCACCCGGACGGCGGCCTCGAACTGGACGGTCTGCCGCAGGTTGTCGTACCAGTAGTCCGCCGACATCGAAGACGGATCCACCCAGTCCCCCGTCAGCGTCGACACCAGCCGGACGTCGCCCTGTCGCGGCGTCATGTCGGCCAGGTCCGCGCGCAACCGCTCCGCGACCTCCTGCACCGCCGCCGAATGCGACGCGTAGTCCACCGGGATCAACCGCGCCCGCACCCCGTCGGCCTGACACGCCTCCACCAGGTCGGCGACCGGCTGCGGCGGGCCCGACACCACCACCGTCGACGGACCGTTCACCGCCGCGACGCCCACCCCGGGGAAGCCCGGCAGCCGCTCCGTCACCGCGTCCGCGCGGAGGTCGACCGACGCCATCGTCCCGGTGCCCCGCAGCGCGGTCAGGGCCCGGGAGCGCAACGCCACGGCCTTCGCCGCGTCCCCCAGCGACAGGATCCCCGCCACACACGCCGCGCCGATCTCACCCTGCGAGTGACCGATCACCGCCGCCGGAACCACACCCGCGTGCTGCCACACGGCGGCGAGGGCGACGCCGACGGCCCACAGCACCGGCTGCACGACCTCCACCCGCTCCAGCCACGACTCGTCGTCACCGGTCAACACCGACACGAGGTCCACGTCCAGATACGGCGCCAACGCCCGCTGGCACTCCGCCAACCGCGCGTCGAAGACCGGCGTACGACCCACCAGGCCCGCCGCCATCCGCGCCGACTGCGCGCCCTGACCCGGGAACACGAACACCGGGCCCGCACCGTGCGACGTCGACGTCGCCGCGACCACATTGCCGGCCGGCGACCCCGACGCCAGAGCGTCCAGCCCCGCCAGCAACTCCTCCGTGCTCGACCCGACCACTGCCGCCCGGTGGTCGAACGTCGACCGGGTGGCGGCGAGGGACCAGCCCACCGCCGCCGCATCGACCTCGCCGTGCTCGCGCACGTGCCGGGCCAGCCGGGCCGCCTGGCCGGTCAGGGCTTCCCTCGACCGCCCCGACAGCGGCCATGCCACGACGCCGGAATCCACGAGGCCGGGCCGTGTGTCCACGCGTGCGGCGTCGACCGGCTCGTCACCCTGTTCGATGATCACGTGGGCGTTCGTGCCGGAGATGCCGAACGACGACACCGCCGCCCGGCGCGGCCGGTCCACCGCCGGCCACGGCCGCGACTCCGTGGCCAGCTCGACGGCGCCGGAGGTCCAGTCGATGTGCGGGGACGGCTCGTCCACGTGCAGCGTCGCCGGGACGAGGCCGTGCCGGATGGCCTGCACCATCTTGATCACACCGGCCACCCCGGCGGCGGCCTGGGCGTGGCCGATGTTCGACTTGATCGAGCCGAGCAGCAGCGGCCGGCCGGCGGGCCGCTCCCGCCCGTACGTGGCCAGCAGGGCCTGCGCCTCGATCGGGTCACCGAGCGTGGTGCCGGTGCCGTGCGCCTCGACCACGTCCACGTCGGCCGCGGAGAGCCGCGCCGACGCCAGCGCCTGCCGGATCACCCGCTGCTGCGACGGGCCGTTCGGGGCGGTCAGCCCGTTGGAGGCGCCGTCGGAGTTGATCGCCGAGCCGCGCACCACCGCGTACACGGTGCGGCCCTGCCGGCGCGCGTCGGAGAGCCGCTGCACGAGCAGCATGCCCACGCCCTCGGACCAGCCGGTGCCGTCGGCGGACGCGGCGAACGACTTGCACCGGCCGTCGGCGGCCAGGCCGCGCTGCCGGGAGAACTCGACGAAGGCGGTCGGGGTGGCCATCACCATCACGCCACCGGCGAGGGCCATGTCGCACTCGCCACGCCGCAGCGCCTGGCCGGCCCAGTGCAGTGCCACCAGCGACGAGGAGCAGGCCGTGTCCAGCGACACCGCGGGCCCCTCCAGCCCGAACGTGTACGCCACCCGGCCGGAGATGACGCTGCTGGTCATCCCGGTCAGCATGTAGCCCTCGGCGGCCTCCGGCGAGTACGCGAGCAGCGAGCCGTAGTCCTGCCCGCTGGTGCCGACGAAGACGCCGGTGCTGCTGCCCCGTACGTCGGCCGGGTCGATGCCGGCGGACTCGAAGGACTCCCAGGTGGTTTCCAGCAGCAGCCGCTGCTGCGGGTCCATGGCCAGGGCCTCGCGGGGCGAGATGCCGAAGAAGCCGGGGTCGAACCGGTCGACGCCGCTGAGGAAGCCGCCGCCGCGGGCGTAGAAGGTGCCGGGGGCGTCGGGGTCGGGGCTGTAGAGGCTGTCGAGGTCCCAGCCACGGTCGGTCGGCAGGTCGCTGATCGCGTCGACGCCGTCGACCACCAGCCGCCACAGGTCGTCGGGCGACCACACGCCGCCGGGCAGCCGGCAGGCCATGCCGATGATCGCGAGGGGCTCGTCGTCGCCGACCGGCACGGTGGTCGTCGCGGGTCGCACGGGGACCGGGGTGCCGGCGATCTCCGTGCCCAGGAAGCCCGCCAGGTCGTGCGGGGTCGGGTAGTCGAAGACGAGGGTGGCCGGCAGCCGCATCCCGAAGGCGTTGTTGAGCCGGTTGCGCATCTCGACGGCGGTCAGCGAGTCGAAGCCGAACTCGCTGAACGCCCGGCGCGGCTCGATGGCCGCCGGGTCGGGGTAGCCGAGCACGGCGGCGGCCTGCCCGCGGACGATCTCGACCAGCGCGGCGGCCCGCTCGGCGTCGCCCAGCCCGGCGAGCTGCTGCACCAGGGACGCGCCGGTGGTGGCCGCGGCGGCGCGCGCGGGCGTGCGGATCAGCGCCCGGTACAGCGGCGGGATGCTCCCGCCGGCGAACTGCACCTTCATTGCGGCGAGGTCCAGCCGGGCCGGGACGAGCGCGGCGTCGGTGGTGCGGCAGGCCGCGTCGAAGAGCGCGAGCCCCTCCTCGGCCTCCATGGCGGCGACGCCGGAGCGGGAGATCCGGTTGAGGTGGACGTCGTCCAGCTCGGTGGTCATGCCGCTACGGTCGGCCCAGAGGCCCCAGGCGAGGGTGAGCGCGGCGAGGCCGCGCGCCTTGCGGTGCTGGGCCAGCCCGTCGAGGAACGCGTTGGCGGCGGCGTAGTTGCCCTGGCCCGGGCCGCCTGCGGTGGCGGCCAGCGAGGAGTACGAGACGAACGCCTTCAGGCCGAGGTCGGCGGTCAGCTCGTGCAGGTGCCACGCGGCGTCGACCTTGGGCCGCAGCACGCCGTCCATCCGCTCGGGGGTGAGGGAGGAGATGACGCCGTCGTCGCGGACGCCGGCGGCGTGGACGACGGCGGTGAGGGGGTGCTCCGCCGGGATGCCGGCCAGCAGCTCGGCCACGGCGGCGCGGTCGGCGACGTCGCAGGCGGCGACGGTGACGCTCACGCCGAGCGCCTCCAGCTCGGCGCAGAGCTCCGCGACGCCCCCGGCGGCGCGGCCGCGCCGGCTGGTCAGGATGAGGTGCCGGACGCCGTACGTGCTGACCAGGTGCCGGCTCATCAGCCGGCCGAGGGTGCCGGTGGCGCCGGTGATCAGGACGGTGCCGTCGGAGTCGAACGGGGCGGCCGGCGGCTCGGCCGGGGCGGGGACCCGGGTGAGCCGGGCGCCGGCGGCGACGCCCGCGCGGATCACGACCTGCGGTTCGTCGGTCGCGACGGCCGGGACGAGCGCGGCGGCGCAGCGGGCCACGTCGTCGACGTCGACAAGCACGAACCGGTCGGGGTTCTCCGACTGGGCGGAGCGCAGCAGGCCGATCACGGCGGCGCCGGCCAGGTCGGTCAGGTCGGTGTCCCGGTCGGTGGCGACCGCGCCCGAGGTCAGCACCACCAGCCGGGACGCCGCGTAGCGCTCCTCGGCGAGGAACTGCTGGAGCACGGCGAGCACCCGGTGGGTCGCCTCGGCGACGGCGCGCGGCACGTCCGCCGACGCGGGCGGGTCGAGCAACGGCAGGACCAGCACGCCGGGCGCGTCCGTCCCGTCGTCCATCGCCGTGGCCAGGGCCGTCAGGTCGGGGTACGCCGCCACGGCCGTGCCGGTGGCCGCGACCGCGTCGGTGAGCGCCGCGGCGTCGCCGATGACCGCCCAGTCGACAGTGGACGGGCCGGCGGGCAGCGCGAGCGGCGCCCACTCGACCTGGAAGAGCGACTCGGTGCCGCCGCCGGAGGCGGTGCGGAGCTGGTCGGCGGAGACCGGCCGCAGAACCAGGGAGCCGACGGAGATGACGGGCGCGCCGGTGACGTCGGTGAGCAGCAGCGAGATGCTGTCGGGGCCGGTGTGCGAGACCCGGACGCGGGCCGCCGCGGCCCCGGCGCCGTGCAGGGCGACGTCGTTCCAGGAGAACGGCAGCCGGCCGTACCCCGGGGGCATGCCCGCCCCAGAAGGCTCTCCGGCCGGCGTGGTCAGGCCGAGGGTGTGCAGCGCCGCGTCGAGCAGGGCCGGGTGCAGGCCGTACCCGCCGGCCTCGGCGGCGGGGGCCTCGGGCAGCGCCAGCTCGGCGAAGAGGTCGTCGCCGCGCCGCCACGCGGAGCGCAGGGCGATGAAGGACGGACCGTAGTCGTAGCCCTGGGCGGAGAGGTTCAGGTAGAGGTCGTCGGTGCCGACCTCGGTGGCGCCCGGCGGCGGCCAGGTGGTCAGGTCGGACCAGCCGGCGGGGCCGCTCGGGGCGGCGGGGCCGCTGGCCAGCACGCCGCTGGCGTTGCGAGTCCAGGTCCGCTCGCCCGCGCCCTCGGCCGGCTCGCCGTCCTGAGCGGAGTGCAGCGACACGGACCGGCAGCCGGTCTCGTCGGCCGGGCCGATCCAGAGCTGGATGTCGACGCCCCCGGTCTCCGGCAGGATCAACGGCGACTCCAGGGTGAGTTCGCGGACGTGGTCCGCGCCGACGTGCGCGCCGGCCTGGAGGGCGAGTTCGACGAAGCCCGTGCCGGGCAGCAGCACGGTGTCGAAGACGACGTGGTCACAGATCCACGGGTGGGTACGCCGGCCAGCCGGCCGGTGAACAGGAACCCCTCGGCGTGCGCGACGCCGACGGCGGCCCCGAGCAGGGGGTGTTGCGCGGGGCGCAGGCCGACGGCGGTGACGTCGCCGGTCCACCCGGCGCCCGCCTCGGGCCAGTAGCGCTGGTGCTGGAAGGCGTACGTGGGCAGGTCCACCCGCCGCGCGCCGGTCTCGGCGAACCACCGCCGCCAGTCGACCGCCACCCCGCGCACGTGCAACTCGGCCAGCCCGCCCAGCAGCCCGTGCACCTCGGGCCGGTCCGCGCGCTGCGCGGCGACGGCCAGCACGGCGTCCCCGCCCGGCAGGACATCGCCGACCATCGCGGTCAGCACGCTACGCGGCCCGACCTCCAGGAAGGTGTCCGCCCCAGCGGCGCGCAGCGCGGCGACCCCGTCGGCGAAGCGGACGGCCTCGCGGACGTGGCGCACCCAGTAGTCGGGCGTGCAGATCTCGTCGGCGTCGGCCAGCGCACCGGTCACGTTCGACACCACCGGCAGCGACGGCGCGGAGAACGTCAACCCGTCGAGGACGGCGCGGAACTCGGCGAGCATCGGCTCCATCAGCGGACTGTGGAACGCGTGGCTGACGGTCAGCCGGCGCGTACGCACGCCCCGCTCACGCCAGACCCGCTCCACCTCGTCGAGGGCCTCGACGGCACCGGAGACCACGACGGCCTGCGGACCGTTGACCGCCGCGATCCCCACGCCGGCCAGCCCGTCCAACGCCGCCGCCACGTCGGCCTCGGTGGCCGCGACGGCCAGCATCCCACCCCCGGCGGGCAGCGCCTGCATCAACCGGCCCCGCGCCGCCACCAGCGCACACGCGTGCTCCAGCGACAGCACCCCGGCCACGTACGCGGCCGTCACCTCACCGATCGAGTGACCGCCCACGAACTCCGGCGCGATGCCGAACGACTCGACGAGGCGGAACAACGCCACCTCGACGGCGAACAACCCCGCCTGCGTGAACACCGTCCGGTCCAGCAGGGCCGCCTCGGCGGAACCCTCCGGCGCGAACAGCACCTCCCGCAGCGGACGCGGCAGCAGCGCGTCCAGGTACACGCACACCTCGTCCAGCGTGGCGGCGAACACCGGGAAGCCCGCGTACAACTCCCGGCCCATGCCGGCGCGCTGCGCGCCCTGGCCGGAGAAGAGCACCGCGAGCGAGCCCCGGCCGCCGGCCTGCCCGGCGACGACCGCGCCGGACGGCTGACCGGCGGCGAGGGCGCTCAGCCCGGCCAGCAGGTCCTCGCGGCCGGTGGCGTGGACCACGGCGCGGTGGTCCAGGGTGGACCGGGAGGTGACCGACGAGAAGGCCACGTCCAGGGGCCGCAGGGTCTCGTCGGCGGCGATCCGGGCCGCCCAGCGGCCCGCCTGCGCGGCGAGGCCGGCCGCGTCCCGGGCCGACACCGGCACCGGCACGACCGGCCGCTCGACCAGCAGCGCGGCGGCGGCCGACGGGGCCGGCTGCGGTGCCGGGGCCTGCTCCAGGATGGTGTGGGCGTTCGTGCCGGACACCCCGAACGAAGAGACCGCCGAGCGGCGCGGCCGGTCCACCGCCGGCCACGGCGTCGCCTCGGTCACCAGCGACACCTCGCCGGCCGACCAGTCCACCTCGGGCGTCGGCTCGTCCACGTGCAGGGTGGGCGGTACGACGCCGTGCCGCATCGCCATGACCATCTTGATCACACCGGCGACACCGGCGGCGGCCTGGGCGTGCCCGATGTTCGACTTGACCGACCCGAGCAGCAGCGGTGCCGAGTCCCCCCGGTCCTGCCCGTACGTGGCGAGCAGCGCCTGCGCCTCGATCGGGTCGCCGAGCCGGGTGCCGGTGCCGTGCGCCTCCACCACGTCCACGCCGCCGGTGGCGAGGCCGGCGTTGGCCAGCGCCTGCTGGATCACCCGCTGCTGCGAAGGCCCGTTCGGGGCGCTCAGGCCGTTGGAGGCGCCGTCCTGGTTGACGGCGCTACCCCGCACCACGGCGAGGACGGGGTGGCCGTTGCGCTGCGCGTCCGACAGCCGCTCCAGCACCAGGACGCCGACGCCCTCGGACCAGCCGGTCCCGTCGGCGGCGGCGGCGAACGCCTTGCAGCGGCCGTCGGCGGCGAGGCCGCGCTGCCGGGAGAACTCGACGAAGGCGGCCGGGGTGCACATGGCGGTGACCCCGGCGACGATCGCCAGGGTGCACTCCCGCTGCCGCAGCGCCTGCCCCGCCAGGTGCAGGGCGACCAGCGAGGACGAGCAGGCGGTGTCGATGGTGACCGCCGGGCCCTCCAGCCCGAAGGTGTAGGCGATCCGGCCGGAGACCACGCTGCCGGCGTTGCCGGTCATCAGGTGCCCCTCCAGGCCCTGCGCGGCACCCATCAGCACGGTGCCGTAGTCCTGGCCGGTGCTGCCGGCGAAGACGCCGGTGCGGCTGCCGCGCAGCGAGTGCGGGTCGATGCCGGCCCGCTCCAGGGCCTCCCACGAGGTCTCCAGCAGCCAGCGCTGCTGCGGGTCCATCGCCAGCGCCTCGCGGGGGGAGATCGCGAAGAAGCCCGGGTCGAAGTCGGCCAGGTCGTGGACGAAGCCGCCCTGCCGCGTGTACGACGTGCCGCTCTGCTCGGGGTCGCTGTCGTAGAGCGACCCGAGGTCCCAGCCGCGGTCCTCGGGGAAGTCGGTGACCACGTCCCGGCCGGACGCGACCACCTCCCACAGGTCCTCGGGCGAGCGCACCCCGCCCGGGAAGCGGCAGCTCATGGAGACGATGGCGACCGGTTCCTGTTCACCGGCCTCCACCTCGCGCAGGCGCTGGCGCACCTGGTGCAGGTCAGCGGTGACCCGCTTGAGGTAGTCGAGAAGCTTCGCCTCGTCAGCCATGGACCGCGCACTCCTTGTGTTGACCCGTCGTCGCAGCAGCGATCACGTCAGGACATCCCCAGCTCGCGGTCGATGAAGTCGAAGACCTCGTCCGGCGTCGCGTCCTGGAGCTTCTCGGCGACGGTGTCGCCGTCCGCCGGGGCGTCGGCCTCGTTGAGGGAGGCCAGCAGCGCCCGCAGCCGTTCGGTGATCCGGATTCGGGCGCTGCGGTCCGGCGCCGAGCCGGAGAGTGCCGCTTCCAACCTGTCCAGCTCACCGAAGACCGGTGCGACCCCGGCCACGCCGCCGTCGACGATCGCGGCCCGCACGTATTCGGCCAGCCCGGCGGCGGTCGGGTAGTCGAAGACCACGGTGGCGGGCAGCCGCACGCCGGTCGCCGCGGTGAGCCGGTTACGCAGCTCCACGGCGGTCAGCGAGTCGAAGCCGAGTTCGCGGAACGCCCGGTCCGGCTCGACGGCGTCCATCGAGGCGTGCCCGAGCACCGCGGCGGCCTGCCCGCGTACCAGCTCCAGCAGGGTCTTGCGTCGTTCGGCGTCGGTCTGCCCGGCGAGCAGGGCGGCCAGGGACTCCGCGGAGACGCCGGTGTCCTCGGCCCGCTCGGCGACGGCCCGCCGTGCCTCGGCCACACCCGCGATGAGCGGGCTGGGCCGCACGGCGACGAAGCCGGGCACGTAGCGGGCCCAGTCGATATCGGTCACCATCGTCGCCGGCTCGCCCCGCGCGACGCACTGGGCGAGCGCCGTGAGCGCGGGCGCGGTGTCGAGGCGGGCCACGCCGGTACGCCGGCGGCGCTCCTCCACGGCCTGGTCGGTGGCGGCCATCCCGCCGGCCGTCCAGGGGCCCCAGGCGACCGAGGTGGCCGGCAGGCCCTGGCGGTGCCGCTGCTCGGCGAGGGCGTCGAGGTAGGCGTTGGCGGCGGCGTAGCTGCCCTGACCGGCGGCGCCGAGCTGGCCGGCCATCGCGGAGAACAGCACGAACGCGCGCAGTTCCCGCCCGACGGTCAGCTCGTGCAGGTGCAGGGCGCCGAGCACCTTGGGGCGCAGGACGGTGGCGAGCCGGTCGGGGGTGAGCCCGTCGAGCACCCCGTCCTCGAGGACGCCGGCCGCGTGCACGACGCTGGTCAGCGGCGCGTCGGCGGGTACCTCGTCGAGCAGCTTGGCCAGCGCGGCCCGGTCGGCCACGTCGCAGGCTGCGACGGTCACCCGGGTGCCCGCCCCGGTCAGCTCGCGGACGAGTTCGGCGGCGCCGGGGGCGTCCGCGCCACGGCGGCTGACGAGCATCAGGTGCTCGGCGCCCCGGGCGGCCAGCCAGCGGGCCACCTCCGCGCCGAGCGCACCGGTGCCGCCGGTGACCAGCGTCGTGCCCGGGTAACCGGCGTCGTCGGCGGGCGCCTCGCCGCCGGGTGCCCGCACCAGCCGGCGGACCAGGATGGTGGCGCCGTCGACCGCGAGCTGGTCCTCGCCGTCGAGTCCGGTGAGGGCGGCGCAGAGCAGGTCCCAGCCGTGGTCGTCCAGGGTGGCCGGTACGTCGACCAGGCCGCCCCACCGCTCGGGGTGTTCGAGGGCCACGACCCGGCCGAGGCCCCAGAGCAGCGACTGCTCCGGCCGGCTGGGCGTGCCGCTCCGGGTGGTGCCGGCGGCACCCCGGGTGACGCACCACAGCGGCGCGGCGACGTCGAGGTCGCCGAGCGCCTGGATCAGCGCGAGCGACCGGGCGAGGAACGGCGGCACCGGCTGGGTGTCGTCGACCGGGCCGTCGGCGAGGGCGAGCAGGGACAGCACCCCGTCGACCGGGGCCGGCCCGCCGTCGGCGGTACGGGTGACACCGCTCAGGTGCGCGGTGAGGGCGGCACGGTCGGTCAGGTTCTCCGGCAGCGACACCAGCCGGACGTCGGCGCCCCGGCGGGACAGCTCGGCGACGGCGGCCTCGCCCTCCTCCGGGTGCCGTGCGTCGGCGATCACCCACCATGCACCGGGGAGGAAGCTGACGGGCGTCCCGGTGTACGGCTGCCAGACGCTGCGGTAGCGCAGGTCGTCCAGGGCGGAGCGGTTGCGCTGCCGGCGTCGCCAGGAGGCGAGCACGGGCAGGGCCGCGCCCAGCCGTTCCAGGGATTCCGTCGCGTCCTGCTCGGTGAGTTCCGCGAGCGCGGCCAGGTCCTCGCTCTCGACGGCCGCCCAGAACGCGGAGTCGACGCCGCTCGGGGTCTCCTCGCCACCGTCCTGCCGGGTCGCCGCGGTCGGCCAGAAGCGGCTGCGTTCGAAGGCGTACGTGGGCAGTGCCACCACGTCGGTCTCGGCGAGGACGGCCGTCAGGTCGACGGGCAGGCCGATCGTGTGGGCGGTCGCGAGGTTCGTCAGCAGCCGCATCGGATCGTCGTCACCGCGGCGCAGGCTGCCCAGCGTGTGCCCGGTCACGCCGGCGTCGTCCAGGATCGACCGGCTGCGGCGGACCCGACACCACGACGGTGGACGGGCCGTTGACCGCCGCCACCCCGACACCCGGGAACGCCGGCAGCCGCTCGGCCACCGCCTCCGCCGACAGGTCCACCGACGCCATCGTCCCCGTGCCCCGCAGCACCGTCAGCGCCCGCGACCGCAACGCCACGGCCTTCGCCGCGTCCTCCAGCGACAGGATCCCCGCCACACACGCCGCGCCGATCTCACCCTGCGAATGGCCGACCACCGCAGCCGGGGTGACCCCGGCGTACTGCCACACCGCCGCCAAGGCCATACCCACAGCCCACAGCACCGGCTGCACGACCTCCACCCGCGCCAGCCACGACTCGTCGTCACCGGTCAACACCGACACCAGGTCCACATCGAGGTACGGAGCCAGGGCCCGCTGACACTCCGCCAGCCGCGCGTCGAACACCGGCGCACGACCCACCAGACCGGCCGCCATCCGCGCCGACTGCGCACCCTGACCCGGGAACACGAACACCGCACCCGCGCCATGCGACAGAGCCGCCGCCGCGACGACGTTGCCGGCCGGCGACCCAGACGCCAAAGCGTCCAGCCCCGCCAGCAACTCCTCCGCGCTCGACCCGACCACGACCGCCCGCTGGTCGAACGTCGACCGGGTGGCGGCGAGGGACCAGCCCACCGCCGCCGCGTCCACCTCGCCGTGCTCGCGCACGTACTCCGCCAGGCGAGCCGCCTGGCCGGTCAGGGCACCCTTCGACCGTCCCGACAGCGGCCACACCACGACGTCGGAGGCCACGAGCCCGGGGCCCTGCTCGGCCGGAGCGGCAGCCACGGCCTGCGGCTCGTCGGCTTGCTCGATGATCACGTGGGCGTTGGTGCCGGACATGCCGAACGACGACACCGCCGCCCGGCGCGGCCGCTCCACCGCCGGCCACGGCCGCGACTCCGTGGCCAGCTCGACGGCGCCGGAGGTCCAGTCGATGTGCGGGGACGGCTCGTCCACGTGCAGCGTCGCGGGGACCACGCCCTCGCGCATCGCCAGCACCATCTTGATCACACCGGCGACGCCGGCGGCGGCCTGGGTGTGGCCGATGTTCGACTTCACGGAGCCGAGCAGCAGCGGCTCGTCGCGCTCCTGCCCGTACGTGGCGAGCAGGGCCTGCGCCTCGATCGGGTCACCAAGCGTCGTGCCCGTGCCGTGCGCCTCGACCACGTCCACGTCGGCCGTGGTGAGGCGGGCCGACGCCAGCGCCTGGCGGATCACCCGCTGCTGCGACGGGCCGTTCGGGGCGGTCAACCCGTTCGAGGCGCCGTCCTGGTTGACGGCGCTGCCCCGCACGATCGCCAGCACCTCGTGACCGTTGCGCCGCGCGTCCGACAACCGCTCCACCAGCAGCACACCCACGCCCTCGCCCCAGCCCGTGCCGTCCGCAGCCGCCGCGAACGCCTTGCAGCGGCCGTCGGCCGCCAGGCCCCGCTGCCGGGAGAACTCCACGAACAGCCCGGGCGTCGCCATCACGGTCACGCCGCCGGCCAGGGCCAGATCGCACTCGCCACGCCGCAGCGACTGCACCGCCAGGTGCAACGCCACAAGCGACGACGAACACGCCGTGTCCACCGACACCGCCGGCCCCTCCAACCCCAACGCGTACGCCACCCGACCCGACACCACACTCGCGGCGTTGCCCGTCCCCGCGAAGCCCTCCACCTCGTCCCCCGCCACCATCAGCAGGGCCCCATAGTCCTGACCATTCGTGCCCACGAACACCCCTGTTCGCGAACCCCGCAGAACCCCAGGCTCAACCCCTGCCCGCTCGACCGCCTCCCACGAAACCTCCAGCAACAACCGCTGCTGCGGATCCATGGCCAACGCCTCGCGGGGGGAAATCCCGAAGAAACCGGCATCAAACTCCGCCGCCTCGTAGAGGAAGGCGCCGCTGCGGACGTAGGAGGTGCCGGTGGAATAGGGGTCGGGGTCGTAGAGGCGCTCGACGTCCCAACCCCGATCGCCGGGGAGGTCCGACACGGCGTCGCGGCCGGCGTGCAGCATCTGCCAGAACCGCTCGGGATCGTTGGCCCCGCCGGGGAAGCGGCAGGACATGGCCACGATGGCCACCGGCTCGCCGTCGCCGAACGCCACCGGGGCGGCCTCGACGGCCACGGCGGCCTCCCCGCCCAGTTCCTCGTGCAGGTGCCGAGCGAGCGCGGTCGGCGACGGGTAGTCGAAGACCAGGGTCACCGGCAGCCGCAGCGAGGTGGCGGTGGCGAGCCGGTTGCGCAGTTCCACCGCGGTCACCGAGTCGAAGCCGAGGTCGCGGAACGCGTGGTGCGGGTCGACGGCCTGGCCGTCGGCGTACTTGAGGACTGCGGCCGCCTGGTCGCGGACCAGGTCGAGCAGCGCCTGCTGGCGCTCGGCGGCGCTCATCCGGGTGAACGCGCCGGCCGGGCCGGCCTCGTCGGTCTCCTTCGTCTCGGCCAGGCCCTTGGTGGCCTGCAACCGCTGCGCCTCGGGGATCTCCGAGATCAGCGGGCCGGGCCGGGTGGCGGTGAACGCGACGAAGAACCGGTCCCAGGCGATGTTCGAGATGGTCAGGAAGGTCTCGTCGTGCTCGACGGCCTGGTGCAGGGCCGCGACGGCGAGGCGCGGGGGCATCTCGGGTGCGCCGTGGCGGTGCAGCATCCGGCCGAACTCGCCGTCGGCCATGCCGCCGCCGCCCCAGGCGCCCCAGCCGATGGAGGTGGCGGGCAGGCCGAGGGCGCGCCGGTGCTCGGCGAGGGCGTTGAGGAACGCGTTGCCGGGGGCGTAGTTGCCCACGCCGGAGCTGCCGACGGTGCCTGCCATCGACGAGAACAGGATGAACGCGTCGAGGTCCAGCTCGCGGGTCAGCTCGTGCAGGTTCAGTGCGGCGGTGACCTTCGCGCTGAGCGCGTAGTCGACCTGGTCCAGCGTCAGCGAGTTGATCACCGAGTCGTCGAGCACGGCTGCGGTGTGCACGACTGTGGTCAGCGGGTGCTCGGACGGCAGGTCGGCGAGGACGGCGGCGAGCGCCGAGCGGTCGGCGGCGTCGCAGGCGGCGACGGTGACCCGGGCGCCCAGTGCGACCAGCTCGGCCTCGAGGTCGGCGATGCCCTCGGCCTGCCGGCCGCGCCGGCTGACCAGCACCAGGTGGGCGGCGCCGTTGGCGGCGAGCCAGCGGGCCATGTGCCCGCCGAGCGCGCCGGTGCCGCCGGTGACCAGGGCGGTGCCGGAGGGCCGCCAGGCGCGCGGGGCGGGCGTGTCGCCGAGCGGGGCGTGCAGCAGTCGCCGGCCGAACGCGCCGGCCCACCGCAGCGCGACCTGGTCCTCCCCGTCGGCACCGGCGAGGACGCGCACGAGCCGGCGGCCGGCCGCATCGTCGAGCTCGTCGGGCAGGTCGACGAGGCCGCCCCAGCGGTCCGGGTGCTCCAGCGCGGCGACCCGGCCGAAGCCCCAGGTGAGCTGCTGGAGCGGGTGCGGCAGCGGGTCGGCTGGGCCGGTCGCGACGGCGCCCCGGGTGAGGCACCACAGGGGCGCGCGGACGCCGGCGTCGCCGAGCGCCTGCACGAGGGTGACGGTGCCGGCGAAACCGACCGGCACCGACTGGTGCGCCGGGGCGGGCGTCTCGTCGAGCGGCAGCAGCGACACGATCCCGGCGGGGCGAGGGCCGCCGTCGGCGAGGTCGCGCAGCCGGGCGGCGAGCGCCGCGCGGTCCGTGCGGTCGGCGTCCAGCCCCAGCGGTACGACGGTGCCGCCGTGGCGCCGCAACGCCTCGGCGCAGAAGTCGGCCTCGGCCGCGCCGGTGTCGTCGGGGCCGGTGAGCAGCCACCAGGTGCCGGTGACGGCCGGCTCGCCGGAGGCGTCGGGGGCGACGGGCGTCCAACTGTCCCGGTACCGCCACGAGTCCACGGTGGCCTGGTCGCGGTGCCGGCGACGCCAGGCGGCGAGCACCGGCAGCACGTCGGCGAACGCCGTCTCCGGGACGGGCCTCGGCTCGGTCGTGGCGGAGAGTTCGGCCGTGAGTGCGGTCAGATCCTCCGCCTCGACGGCCGCCCAGAACCGGGCGTCGACCTCGTCGTCCTGCACCGGACCGGCGACGCCGGCGGCCGGGGCGGGCGCGGCGGACGGCTGCGGCCAGTAGAGCTGCCGCTGGAACGGGTACGTGGGCAGGTCGAGGCGACGCCCGGCGAGGCCGGCGAAGGCGGGCCGCCAGTCCACGGCCGTACCTCCGGCCCAGACCTCGGCCAGGGCGCGCAGGAAGCGGCCGAGGCCGCCCTCGCCCCGGCGCAGGCTGCCGGTGACGGTGACCGCGTCCGGGTCGGCGGCGGCCAGCTCGACGCTCTCCTGCGCGGCCATCGTCAGCACGGGGTGGGCGCTGACCTCGACGAAGGTCTGGTAGCCGGCGGCGACGAGGCTGCGTACCGCCTCGTCGAAGCGGACGGTCTGCCGCAGGTTGCGGTACCAGTAGTCGGCGTCGAGGGCAGCGGTGTCGAGCCAGTCCCCCTCGACGGTGGAGCGGAACCGGACCTCGCCGGTGCGGGGCCGCAGTCCGGCGAGCAGTTCCAGGAGCTGTTCGCGCAGTTGCTCGACGTGGGCGGAGTGGGAGGCGTAGTCCACGGGGACGCGGCGTACCCGCACCTCGCGGGACTCGTAGTGGGCGACGAGCTCGTCGAGGGCGACGCCGTCGCCGGAGACCACGACGGAGGTGGGTCCGTTGACGGCGGCCAGGGCGATGCGGCCGGCCCAGCGGGCGATCGTCGCGGTGGCCTCGTCGGCGGTGGTGGCGACCGAGACCATGCCGCCGTCCCCGGCGATGCCGGCGATGATCCGGCTGCGCAGCGCGACCACGGCCGCCGCGTCGTCGAGGGTGAGGCCACCGGCGACGTATGCGGCGGCGATCTCCCCCTGGGAGTGGCCGACGACGGCTCCGGGGCGCACCCCGTACGACTCCCAGAGCGCGGCGAGCGAGACGCTGACCGCGAACAGGGTGGGCTGCACGACGTCGACGCGCTCCAGCGACGGGGCGTCGGGCGCGCCGCGCACCACGTCGGTCGGTGACCAGTCGACGTACGGGCGCAGCGCCTCGGCGCAGGCGGCGAACGTCTCCGCGAAGACGGGGGCGGTGTCGAGCAGCTCGGCGGCCATCCCGGCCCACTGCGATCCCTGGCCCGGGAAGACGAACGCGACCTCGCCCGGCGTGCCGGGGACGCGGGTGACGGTCTGCGGGCCGGGCCGGCCGGCGGCGAGCGCGTCGAGGGACGCGGCCAGGTCGTCGCGGTCGGCGGCGAAGACGACGGCCCGGTGGTCGTGGGCGGCGCGGGTGGCGGCCAGCGACCAGGCGACGTCGGCGAGTGCGTCGTCGTCCACTGTGCCGAGGTGCTCGCGCAGGTCCCGGGTGCGGGCGGTGAGGGCGTCGACGGTGCGCCCGGAGAGCACCCAGGGCAGCTCCCCGGTCGGCACGTCGGCCACCGGTCCGGGCTCCGGCTCGTCGGCGGGGGCCTGTTCGAGGATGGTGTGCACGTTGGTGCCGCTGATCCCGAACGAGGAGACGGCGGCGCGGCGTACCCCGTCGGCCGGCTCCCACGGCCGGGCGGAGGTGAGCAGCTCGACGCTGCCGCCGGTCCAGTCGACGTGCGGGGTGGGCTCGTCCACGTGCAGCGTGGGCGGCAGCACCCCGTGCCGCATCGCCAGCACCATCTTCATCACCCCGGCCACACCGGCGGCCGCCTGGGTGTGCCCGATGTTCGACTTGATCGAGCCGAGCCACAACGGCCGGTCGGCGGGCCGGTCCTGGCCGTACGTGGCGATGAGGGCCTGCGCCTCGATCGGGTCGCCGAGGGTGGTGCCGGTGCCGTGCGCCTCGATGGCGTCCACCTGCTCGGCGGTGAGTCCGGCGTTCGCGAGGGCCTGCCGGATCACCCGCTGCTGGGCGGGGCCGTTGGGGGCGGTGAGGCCGTTGGAGGCGCCGTCCTGGTTGACGGCGCTGCCGCGCAGCACGGCGAGGACCGGGTTGCCGTCGCGGCGGGCGTCGGAGAGCCGCTGGAGCACCAGCAGGCCGACGCCCTCGCCCCAGCCGGTGCCGTCCGCGGCTCCGGCGAACGGCTTGCACCGGCCGTCGGCGGCGAGACCGCGCTGGCGGGAGAAGCCGACGAAGATGCCGGGGGTGGCCATCACGGTGGCGCCGCCGGCCAGGGCCAGGTCGCACTCCCCCGTCTGAAGGGCCTGCGCGGCCAGGTGCATCGCGACCAGCGACGACGAGCAGGCCGTGTCGACGGTGACGGCCGGGCCGTGCAGCCCGAATGTGTACGCCAGCCGGCCGGAGATGACGCTGGCGGAGGTGCCGGTGGCGAGGTAGTTCTCGTCGACGTCCCCGGTGGCCATCAGCAGCGAGCCGTAGTCCTGGCCGTTGGTGCCGACGTACACGCCGGTGCGGCTGCCGCGCAGGGCGGTCGGGTCGATCCGGGCCCGCTCGAACGCCTCCCAGGTGGTCTCCAGCAGCAGCCGCTGCTGCGGGTCCATGGCGAGGGCCTCGCGGGGGCTGATGCCGAAGAACGCCGGGTCGAACTCGCCGGCACCGGCGACGAAGCCGCCCTCCCGGACGTAGCTGGTACCGAGGTGCTCGGGGTCGGGGTGGTACAGCTCGGCGAGGTTCCAGCCGCGCTCGCCGGGCATCAGGCTCAGCGCGTCGGTGCCGGTGGCCAGCAGGTCCCAGAGCTGCTCGGGCGAGGTGACCCCGCCGGGGAAGCGGCAGCTCATCGCGACGATGGCGATCGGTTCGCGGTCACGGCCGGTGCCGTCGGCGACCACCTCGCCGGTGGTGTGCCCGGCGGTGAGGCCGTGCAGGTGGGCCGCGAGTTCGGCGACCGTGGGGTGGTCGAAGACCAGCGTGGCGGGCAGGGTCATACCGGTCTCGGCGGTCAGCCGGTTGCGCAGCTCGACGGCGGTGAGCGAGTCGAAGCCGAGGTCACGGAAGGTGCGCTCGGGCAGCGGCCGCCCGGCCGGGTAGCCGAGCACGACGGCGGCCTGGGTGCGTACGAGGTCGGCGAGCTGCGGCAGGGACCGGCCGACCACCACGGCGCGGACGGGACCGGTGGGCACGGCGGGCACCCCGGGCAGGGCGGCGATCAGGGGCGTGGGCCGGCCCCAGGAGGCGGCGAGGCGTCCCCAGTCGACGGCGGCGACGGTGACCGCCGGCTCGGCGGTGTTGACCAGTCGGCCGAGTGCGGTGACGGCCTCGGCGGCGGGGAGCGCGTCGACCCCGCCCCGGGCGAGCCGGGCGGTCAGGGCGGCGGCCATGCCGTCCTCAGCCCAGGCGCCCCAGGCGATGGCGGTGGCGGGCAGGCCCTGGTCGCGTCGCCAGGCCGCGAACGCGTCGAGATAGGCGTTGGCCGCCGCGTAGTTGCCCTGCCCGGCGCTGCCGATGACGCCGGCGAGGGAGGAGAAGAGCACGAACGCGTCGAGGTCGCGGTGGGCGGTGGCCTCGTGCAGAACCCGGGCGGCGCGGACCTTGCCGTCGAGGACGGCCTGCATCCGGTTCAGGTCGAGCCCGTCGAGGACGCCGTCGTCGATCACGCCGGCGGTGTGCACGACGGCGGTCAGCTCCGGCAGCCCGGAGACCAGAGCCTCGACGGCGGCCCGGTCGGTGACGTCGCACCCCACCACCCGCACCGCGCCCGACTCGGCCACCAGTTCGGCCGCGCCCGGCGCCGCCGGGCCCCGCCGCGAGGCCAGCACCACCTCGGCCGCCCCGTTGGCCAGCAACCAGCGCGCCACGTGCCGGCCCAGGGCACCCGTACCACCGGTCACCAGCACCGTCCCGGCAGGCCGCCAACCCACACCCACCGGCGGCACGGCCGGCACCAGCCGCCGGCCGAGGACGCCCTGGGGGCGGATCGCCACCTGGTCGTGCCCGGCGTCGGCGAGGACGGCGAGCAGCGCGTCGGCCGTGGCGCGGTCGGCGCGGGCGGGCAGGTCGACCAGGCCGCCCCAGCGGTCCGGCTGTTCGAGGGCGACGACCCGCCCGAGGCCCCAGGCCAGGGCGGCCCACGGGTCGGTGAGGGTCTCGCCGGCCCCGGCGCGCACGGCGCCCCGGCTGAGGCACCAGAGCCGGCCGGGCAGGCCCGCGTCGGCGAGCGCCTGGGTGAGGGTGAGCAGCAGCGCGGCGCCGACGGAGACGGCCGGGGCGTCCGGCAGCGCCCGGTCGGTCGCGGGAAGCACGCAGAGCACGCCGGCCCAGCCCTGCTCGCTGTGGCCGCGCAGCAGCCCGGTCAGCTCGGCGCGATCGACGCCCGGGGCGACGGTCAGGGTGTCGACGTGGGCGCCGGCACCGGTCAGCGTGCCGGCCACCCCGGCGTCGTCGTTGTCGGCGGTGACGACGAGCCAGCGGCCGGTCAGCGCCGGAACGGCGGCGGGGCGTACGGGCTCCCACTCGACCCGGTAGGTCCAGCCGTCCACCACGGCGTCGCGCTGCCGGGCCCGCCGCCACGACGACAGCACCGGTACGGCCGGGGCGAGCGCCTCCACTGCCGCGGGATCGTCCTGCACGGCCAGGTGGGCGGCGACCCCGGTCAGGTCGCCACGCTCCACGGCCGCCCAGAAGTCCCCCTCGGCGGCGTCACCCGGCACGGCCGTCACGGCGCTGCCGCCGGCCTCTGGCCAGTAGCGCTGGTGCTGGAAGGCGTACGTGGGCAGGTCCACCCGCCGCGCGCCGGTCTCGGCGAACCACCGCCGCCAGTCGACCGCCACCCCGCGCACGTGCAACTCGGCCAGCCCGCCCAGCAGCCCGTGCACCTCGGGCCGGTCCGCGCGCTGCGCGGCGACGGCCAGCACGGCGTCCCCGCCCGGCAGGACATCGCCGACCATCGCGGTCAGCACGCTACGCGGCCCGACCTCCAGGAACGTATCCACACCCGCCGCCCGCAGCGCCGTCACCCCATCGGCGAACCGCACCGCCTCGCGCACATGCCGCACCCAATACTCCGGCGTACGGATCTCATCGCCGGCCAGCGCACCGGTCAGGTTCGACACGACCGGCAGCGACGGCGCGGCGAAGGTGAGCTTGTCGAGCACCGCGCGGAACCGGGCGAGCATCGGCTCCATCAGCGGACTGTGGAACGCGTGGCTGACGGTCAGCCGGCGCGTACGCACGCCCCGGTCCCGCCAGACCCGCTCCACCTCGTCGAGGGCGTCGACGGCACCGGAGACCACGACGGCCTGCGGACCGTTGACCGCCGCGATCCCCACGCCGGCCAGCCCGTCCAACGCCGCCGCCACGTCGGCCTCGGTGGCCGCGACGGCCAGCATCCCACCCCCGGCGGGCAGCGCCTGCATCAACCGGCCCCGCGCCGCCACCAGAGCACACGCGTCGGCCAGCGACAGCACCCCGGCCACGTACGCGGCCGTGACCTCACCGATCGAGTGCCCGCCGACCAGGTCGGGGGCGACGCCGAAGGACTCGACGAGGCGGAACAACGCCACCTCGACCGCGAACAGACCGGCCTGCGTGAACACCGTCCGGTCCAGCAGGTCGGCGTCGGCCGAGCCCTCGGCGGCGAAGAGCACCTCACGCAGGGGGCGCGGCAGGGCCCTGTCCAGGTGCCCGCACGCCTCGTCGAGGGCGGCGGCGAAGACGGGGAACTCGGCGTACAGCTCGCGGCCCATACCGACGCGCTGCGCGCCCTGGCCGGAGAAGAGCACCGCGAGCTGGCCGCGCGGCGCGCCGGCGCCGAGCACGACGGTGCCGGCCGGTTCCCCGGCGGCGAGCGCGCGCAGCCCCGCGAGCAGGTCGTCGCGGCCGGTCGCGGACAGCACGGCACGACGGTCCAGGGTGGAGCGGGAGGTGACCGACGAGAAGGCCACGTCGAGCGGGCGGAGGGTCTCGTCGGCGGCGAACCGGGCGGCCCAGCGGCCGGCCTGCGCGGCCAGCGCGGCGTCGGAGCGGGCGGAGAGCAGCACGGGGGCCACCGTGCGGGCCTGCGGCGGGGTCGGCTCGACCTCGGCCTCGACCTCGGCGGGAGCCGGGGCCTGCTCGATGATGGTGTGCGCGTTGGTGCCGGACACGCCGAACGACGACACGGCGGCCCGGCGCGGCCGGTCCACGGCCGGCCACGGCGTGACGGCGGTGGCGAGGGTGACCGCCCCGGCGGTCCAGTCGATCTGCGGCGACGGCTCGTCGACGTGCAGGGTGGGCGGCACGACACCGTGCCGCATCGCCATCACCATCTTGATCACACCGGCCACGCCGGCGGCGGCCTGGGCGTGCCCGATGTTCGACTTGACCGACCCGAGCAGCAGCGGCGCGGCCTCGTCGCGGTCCTGCCCGTACGTGGCCAGCAGCGCCTGCGCCTCGATCGGGTCGCCGAGCCGGGTGCCCGTGCCGTGCGCCTCCACCACGTCGACCTGCTCGGGCGTGAGCCGGGCGTTGCCGAGGGCCTGGCGGATGACCCGCACCTGGGAGGGGCCGTGCGGGGCGCTGAGCCCGTTGGACGCGCCGTCGGAGTTGACCGCGCTACCTCGTACCACGGCGAGCACCGGGTGGCCGTGCCGCTGCGCGTCGGAGAGCCGGGTGAGCAGCAGCATGCCGATGCCCTCGGACCACGAGGTGCCGTCCGCGCCGGCGGCGAACGCCTTGCACCGCCCGTCGGCGGCGAGACCGCGCTGCCGGCTGAAGCCGACGAAGACCGCCGGGGTGGGCATCACCGTCACGCCGCCCGCCAGGGCCAGCTCGCAGTCGCCGTTGCGCAGGGCCTGCGCGGCCAGGTGGATGGCGACGAGCGAGGACGAGCAGGCGGTGTCGACCGTGACCGCCGGCCCCTCCAGCCCGAGGGTGTACGCGACGCGGCCGGAGATGACACTGGTGGCGTTGCCGGTGAGCAGGTGGCCCTCGCCGTTCTCGGCCTGCGCCATCATGCCGTCGTAGCCGTGCGACGAGGCCCCGACGAAGACGCCGGTGCGGCTGCCCCGGACGGCCGGCAGCGGCAGCCCGGCCCGCTCGAACGCCTCCCAGGAGGTCTCCAGCAGCAGCCGCTGCTGCGGGTCCATGGCGACGGCCTCGCGGGGCGAGATGCCGAACAGGTCGGCGTCGAAGTCGGCGGCGGAGTAGACGAAGCCGCCCTCGCGCACGTAACTGGTGCCCGGGTGGTCGGGATCGGGGTGGAAGAGGTTCTCCAGGTCCCAGCCCCGGTCGGCGGGGAACGGCCCGATCCCGTCGCCGCCGTCGTGCACGAGCTGCCACAGCGCCTCGGGGCTGTCGACGCCGCCGGGGTAGCGGCAGCTCATCGCCACGATGGCGATGGGCTCGGAGTCCCGGCTCTCCAGCTCGCGCAGCCGACGCCGGGTACGCCGCAGCTCCGAGGTCGTACGCTTCAGGTACTCGACGTACTTCTCGTCCTCGTTGCTCACCGTGGACCTACCTCACTCGGCATGCCGATGTCGTTGCGGCTGGTGGTCACGACGTCTCCAGCTCGCGGTCGATCAGGTCGAAGATGTTCTCGGCGGTGGCCGACTCCAGGTCGTCGTCGCCGTCCGCGTCCGCCTGCCGCTCGGTCAGCCGGCCCAGCAGGCCGTGCAGCCGGTCGGTGATCCGGCGGAACTCGTCGTCGGCCGGGTCCAGCCCGACGAGCGCCGCCTCCAGCCGGTCGAGTTCCCGGCCCGCCGCCGACGGCTCGCCGGCCGGGCTCACCGGGGCGAACTGCCCGGCCAGGTGGACGGCGAGCGTCTCGGGCGTCGGGTTGTCGAAGACCAGCGTCGCCGGCAGCCGCAGCCCGGTGGCTGCGCCGAGCCGGTTACGCAGTTCCACGGCGGTCAGCGAGTCGAAGCCGAGTTCCCGGAACGCGCGGGTCGGCTCGATGCCGGCCGGGTCGCCGTGGCCGAGGACGACCGCCACGTGCGCCAGCACCAGGTCACGCAGGGCGCGTACCCGCTTGTCGTCGGGCAGGGCGCGCAGCGTCTCGGCGTAGGCCTGCCCGTCGGCGGCCTCGCCGGCCGCGGCCCGGCGGCCGGCGGCGCGGACCAGGTTGGTCAGCAGCGGGTGTACGGGCGACCCGGGCGCGGCCACGCCGGTGGCGATCTTGGCGGGCATGAGTGTCGCCCGCTCCGAGCGCCAGAGAGCGTCGAACAGGGCGAGCCCCTCGGCGTCGGAGAGCGCCGCCATGCCGCCCCGGTCGAGGCGGCGGATGTCGGCCGAGTCGAGGTGGCCCGTCATGCCGCTGGCCTGTGCCCAGCGGCCCCACGCCAGCGCGACCGCCGGCAGGCCGAGGGCCCGCCGGTGCTCCGCCAGGGCGTCGAGGAACGCGTTGCCGGCGGCGTAGTTGCCCTGGCCCGGACCGCCGAACACGCCCGCGGCGGCGGAGAAGAGCACGAACGCGCTCAGGTCGTGGCCGAGGGTGGCCCGGTGCAGGTTCCACGCCACGTCGACCTTGGGCCGCAGCACCGCGGCGAGGCGGTCGGGGGTGAGCGACTCGACGGTGGCGTCGTCGAGGACGCCGGCGGCGTGCACGACGGCGCGCAGCGGGTGCCGCCGGTCCACCATGGACAGTACGTCCGCCACGGCGTCCGGGTCGGCCAGGTCGGCGGCGACGATCGACACGTCGGCGCCGAGCGCCTTCAGGTCGGCGAGCAGCTCGTCGGCGCCCTCGGCGTCCGGGCCGCGCCGGCTGACCAGCAGCAGCTGCCGGGCGCCGTGCGCGGTGACCAGGTGCCGGCAGAGCAGCGCGCCGAGGGTGCCGGTCGCCCCGGAGACCAGGACCGTGCCGTCGAGCCGGGGCGCCTGCGGAATGCTCAGGGCCAGCTTGCCGACGTGCCGGGCCTGGCTGAGGAAGCGGAACGCCTCGGGGGCGCGCCGGACGTCCCAGGTGCGCCGGGGCAGGGGCCGCAGCGCACCGGCGGCGAAAAGCGCCATCAGCTCGCCCAGCATCGCGCCGATCTTCTCCGGGCCGGCCTCGATGAGATCGAAGACCTGGTAGCTGACGCCCGGGTGGTCGGCGGCGACCCGCCGCGGATCCCGCTTGTCGGTCTTGCCCATCTCGACGAACCGGCCGCCGTCGGCGAGCAGCCGCAGCGACGCGTCGACGTACTCGCCGCGCAGGGCGTTGAGCACCACGTCGACGCCCCGCCCGCCCGTGCGGTGCGCGAACTCGTCGGCGAAGTCGAGGCTGCGGGAGGAGGCGAGGTGCGCGTCGTCGAAGCCGGTGTCGCGCAGCGCCGGCCACTTGCCGGGGCCGGCCGTGCCGTAGACCTCCGCGCCGAGGTGGCGGGCGATCTGCACGGCGGCCATGCCCACGCCGCCGGCCGCCGCGTGCACGAGCACGGACTCGCCCGCGCGCAGCCGGGCCAGCTCCACCAGCCCGTACCAGGCGGTCAGGAAGACCACGGGCACGGCGGCGGCGTCGGTGTAGGACCAGCCGTCGGGGATGCGGGTGACCAGCCGGCGGTCGGTGACCGCCGCCGAGGCGAACGAGCCGGAGAAGATGCCCATCACCCGGTCGCCGGGGGCGAGGTCGACGACGCCCGGCCCCACGCCGAGCACCACGCCGGCGCCCTCGTTGCCCAGCACCTCCTGGTCGGGGACCATGCCGAGGGCCAGCACCACGTCGCGGAAGTTCAGCCCGGAGGCGCGCATCCCGACCAGGACGTGGCCCGCCGGCAGCTCCCCGCCCGTCTCTGGACCGGGCAGCAGGGCGAGGTTCTCCAGCGTGCCCTTCTCGGTGACGTCGAGGCGCCACGGCACCTCGTCGGCGGGCAGCGGCAACACACCGGCGTCGCGGGCCCGGGCCAGCCGGGGCACGAGCGGCGCGCCGTCGCGCAGCGCGAGCTGCGGCTCGCCGGAGGCGACGGCCGCCGGGACGGCCGCCAGGGAGGCGGCGGCATCGTCGGTGTCGAGCAGCGTGAACCGGCCGGGGTGCTCGGACTGCGCCGAGCGGACCAGCCCCCACAGGCTCGCCCGGGCCAGGTCGCAGGGGGCCTCGCCCGGGGCCGCGCCGACGGCGCCCCGGGTGTGCAGCACGAGCCGGGACCGCTCCAGCCGGGGCTCGCCCAACCACTGCCGCACCAGCGCGAGGGCGTCGCGGGCCGCGTCGTGCGCGGCCTCACCGGCCCGCTGCGGGTCCGGCTCCGCGCCGGAGCGCAGATCCAGTACCACATCGGGTACGTCCCCGGACTCCCCGATCTCGGCGACCAGCGCCGCCAGGTCGGCGTGGGACCGCACCGGGTGCCCGGCGGCGGCGAGCGCCCCGGCGAGGCCGAGGGTGTCGTCGCCGAGCAGCGCCCAGCGGGCCTCCCCGGCCTCCGCCCCGGTGTCCGTCAACGGCGTCCAGTCCAGGTGGAACACCGACGTGCGGCGCAGGGCGGCGCCCTCGTCGGCCCGGCCCGCGGCGACCGGGCGGAACGTCAGCGACTCGACGGTGGCGACCGGCTGGCCGGCGGTGTCGGCGAGCGTGACCGCGACGGTGTCCGGGCCGAGCGGGCGCAGCCGCGCCCGCAGCCGGGTGGCGCCGTGGGCGTGCAGGGCGACCGAGCGGAAGGCGAACGGCATCCAGCCCGCCCCCGAGGTGTCCGCCGCGTCGCCGAGCAGGGCGGTGACCCCGCTGGCCTGGAGGGCCGCGTCGAACAGGGCCGGGTGCAGCCCGAAGCGGGACGCGTCGGCGCTCGCCTCCTCGGGCAGGGCCACCTCGGCGTAGACCTCGCCGTCGCCGCGCCACACCCGGCGCAGCCCCCGGAAGGAGGGGCCGTAGCCGAGGCCACCCTCGGCCGTCTGCACGTACCAGGCGTCCAGGTCGGCGTCGACCTCGACGGCGTCGGCCGGCGGCCACTGCCCCGGTACGGCGGTCGGGGCGGGCAGCTGCGGCAGGAGGAGTCCCTCGGCGTGCCGGGTCCACTCGGCGTCGGCGTCCTCTTCGGGGCGGGAGTGCACGGTGACGCTCCGCTCGCCGGTGTCGGCGGGCGGTCCCACTCGCACCTGCACCTGCACCGCGCCGGTCGCGGGGAGCACCAGCGGGTTGATCAGCGTCAGGTCGCCCACCTGGCCGGCGTCGACCTCGTCGCCGGCCCGGACCACCATGTCGACGACGCCGGTGCCCGGGACGATCACCGCCCCGCCGACGGCGTGGTCGGCCAGCCACGGGTGGGTACGCACCGACAGCCGCCCGGTCAGCACCACCGTCCGGTCGTCTGCGACGGGTACGGCCGCGCTGAGCAGCGGGTGTCCGGTGTCCTGGAGGCCGGCCGAGCCGACGTCGCGTACGCGGTGCGCGGGCGCGTCCAGCCAGTAGCGTCCCCGTTCGAAGGCGTACGTGGGCAGTGCCACCACGTCGGTCTCGGCGAGGACGGCCGTCAGGTCGACGGGCAGGCCGATCGTGTGGGCGGTCGCGAGGTTCGTCAGCAGCCGCATCGGATCGTCGTCACCGCGGCGCAGGCTGCCCAGCGTGTGCCCGGTCACGCCGGCGTCGTCCAGGATCGCCGTGACCGGCATCGTCAGCACCGGATGCGGGGAGATCTCCACGAACGTCGTGTGACCCGCCTCGACGGCCACCCGGACGGCGGCCTCGAACTGGACGGTCTGCCGCAGGTTGTCGTACCAGTAGCCGGCGTCCATCGAAGACGGATCCACCCAGTCCCCCGTCAACGTCGAGACGAGCCGAGTGTGCCCCGGCTGCGGGCTCACGTCGGCCAGGTCGGCGCGCAACCGCTCCGCGACCTCCTGCACCGCCGCCGAATGCGACGCGTAGTCCACCGGGATCAACCGCGCCCGCACCCCGTCGGCCTGACACGCCGACGCTCTTCCGATCTCGTCGTCCAGGATCGCCGTGACCGGCATCGTCAACACCGGATGCGGGGAGATCTCCACGAACGTCGTGTGACCCGCCTCGACGGCCACCCGGACGGCGGCCTCGAACTGGACGGTCTGCCGCAGGTTGTCGTACCAGTAGCCGGCGTCCATCGAGGACGGGTCGGCCCAGTCCCCCGTCAACGTCGAGACGAGCCGAGTGTGCCCCGGCTGCGGGCTCACGTCGGCCAGGTCGGCGCGCAACCGCTCCGCGACCTCCTGCACCGCCGCCGAATGCGACGCGTAGTCCACCGGGATCAACCGCGCCCGCACCCCGTCGGCCTGACACGCCTCCACCAGATCCGCGACCGGCTGCGGCGGACCCGACACCACGACGGTGGACGGGCCGTTGACCGCCGCCACCCCGACACCCGGGAACGCCGGCAGCCGCTCGGCCACCGCCTCCGCCGACAGGTCGACCGACGCCATCGTGCCGGTGCCCCGCAGGACCGTCAGCGCCCGCGACCGCAACGCCACGGCCTTCGCCGCGTCCCCCAGCGACAGGATCCCCGCCACACACGCCGCGCCGATCTCACCCTGCGAGTGACCGACCACCGCAGCCGGAACCACACCCGCGTACTGCCACACCGCCGCCAGCGCCATACCGACGGCCCACAGCACCGGCTGCACGACCTCCACCCGCTCCAGCCACGACTCGTCGTCACCGGTCAACACCGACACCAGATCCACATCCAGATACGGAGCCAGGGCCCGCTGGCAATCCGCCAGCCGCGCGTCGAACACCGGCGCACGACCCACCAGACCGGCCGCCATCCGCGCCGACTGCGCACCCTGACCCGGGAACACGAACACCGCACCGGTTCCGGAGGCCGCACCCGTGACGAGGTTCCCCGCCGGCGCGCCGGCGGACAGGGCGTCGAGCCCCGCCAGCAACTCGGCCACGGTGGCCCCGACGACCGCGGCCCGCTGGTCGAACGTCGACCGGGTGGCGGCGAGGGACCAGCCCACCGCCGCCGCGTCGAGGTCGGCGTGCGCGCGGACGTGCTGAGCCAGGCGAGCGGCCTGACCGGCCAGGGCGCCCCTCGACCGCCCCGACACCGCCCAGACGACGACGTCGGAAGCCACGAGCCCCGCGCTCCGGCCGGTGGCGGTCTCGGTTTCCGCGCTCTCGGTAGGCAGATCCTCGGGCAGTTCGATGATCACGTGGGCGTTGGTGCCGGAGATGCCGAACGAGGACACCGCCGACCGGCGCGCCCGGCCCACGGCCGGCCACGGCCGCGACTCGATCGCCAGCTCGACGGCCCCGGAGGTCCAGTCGATGTGCGGGGACGGCTCGTCCACGTGCAGCGTCGCCGGGACCACGCCCTCGCGCATCGCCAGCACCATCTTGATCACACCGGCGACGCCGGCGGCGGCCTGGGTGTGGCCGATGTTCGACTTCACGGAGCCGAGCAGCAGCGGCTCGTCGCGCTCCTGCCCGTACGTGGCGAGCAGGGCCTGCGCCTCGATCGGGTCACCAAGCGTCGTGCCCGTGCCGTGCGCCTCGACCACGTCCACGTCGGCCGCGGAGAGGCGGGCCGACGCCAGCGCCTGGCGGATCACCCGCTGCTGCGACGGGCCGTTCGGGGCCGTCAACCCGTTCGAGGCGCCGTCCTGGTTGACGGCGCTGCCCCGCACGATCGCCAGCACCTCGTGACCGTTGCGCCGCGCGTCCGACAACCGCTCCACCAGCAGCACACCCACACCCTCGCCCCAGCCCGTGCCGTCCGCAGCCGCCGCGAACGCCTTGCACCGGCCGTCGGCCGCCAGGCCCCGCTGCCGGGAGAACTCCACGAACAGCCCGGGCGTCGCCATCACGGTCACGCCGCCGGCCAGGGCCAGATCGCACTCGCCACGCCGCAGCGACTGCACCGCCAGGTGCAACGCCACAAGCGACGACGAACACGCCGTGTCCACCGACACCGCCGGCCCCTCCAACCCCAACGCGTACGCCACCCGACCCGACACCACACTCGCGGCGTTGCCCGTGGCCCCGAACCCTTCGGCCTGTTCCCCCGCAGCCATCAGCAGGGCCCCATAGTCCTGACCATTCGTGCCCACGAACACCCCTGTTCGCGAACCCCGCAGAACCCCAGGCTCAACCCCTGCCCGCTCGACCGCCTCCCACGAAACCTCCAGCAACAACCGCTGCTGCGGATCCATCGCCGCCGCCTCGCGCGGCGAGATCCCGAAGAAACCGGGGTCGAACTCGCCCGCCCCGTGCAGGAAGCCGCCCTTGTCGGCGTACGTGGTGCCGGGGTTGGCCGGGTCGGGGTCGTAGAGCCGGTCGAGGTCCCAGCCCCGGTCGGTCGGGAAGTCGCCGATCGCGTCGACGCCGTCGGCGACGAGGTGCCACAGCCGTTCGGGGCCGTCGACGCCGCCGGGGTATCGGCAGGCCATGGCGACGATGGCCACCGGCTCGTCGTCGCCCACGGCGGCCGGGACGGCGACGGGAGCCGCCCCGGCCTCGGCGCCGAAGAGGCCGGCGAGCAGGAAGCGGGACAGCACCACCGGGGTGGGGTGGTCGAAGACCAGGGTGGTGGGCAGCGCCTGCCCGGTGGCGGCGACGAGCCGGTTGCGCAGCTCCACGGCGGTCAGCGAGTCGAAGCCGAGGTCGCGGAACGCGGAGGTCGCGCCCACGGCGGCAGCCCCGCCGTCGTGGCCGAGCACGTCGGCGGCGAGTTCGCGGACCAGGTCGGCGACGGTCTCCTCGCGGCGGGCCGGGGTCAGCGCGGCGAGGCGCCGGCGCAGCGTGGCCGCCGGGCCGTCGTCGCCGTCGTCGGCTGCGGCGCCGCCGTCGAGGGCGGCCCGCGCCTCCGGTACGCCCTCCAGCAGCGGCCGGCGGCGCGCGGAGGCGTACGCGGGGGCGAACCGGGTCCAGTCCACGTCGGCCACCGTCACTGTGACTTCGTCGTGGTCGAGAGCCTGCTGCAACGCGGCCACGGCGACGGCCGGGTCCATGGCGGGCAGGCCCCGGCGGCGCAGGTTGCGCTCGGCGTCGGCGGCGTGCATGCCGCCGTCGGACCAGGGGCCCCAAGCGATGGCGGTGCCGGCCCGGCCGTCGGCGCGCCGCCGCCGCACCAGCGCGTCCAGGTAGGCGTTGCCGGCCGCGTACCCGGCCTGCCCGCCACTGCCCCAGGTGGCGGCGATGGACGAGTAGACGACGAAGGCGTCCAGCTCCCGGTCGGCGAGCAGGTCGGCGAGGTGGGTGGCCCCGGCGGTCTTGCCGACTGTCACCTCGGCCAGCTCGGCGGGGGTGACCTCCGCCAGCGGGGTGGCCTGCGCGACGCCGGCGGTGTGCACGACGGTACGCACCGGCGGGCCGTCGGCCTCGACCCGGTCGAGCAGGTCGGCGAGGGCGGCCCGGTCGGCGATGTCGCAGGCGGCGACGGTGACCCGGGCCCCGAGGCCGGCCAGCTCGGCCTCCAACTCGGCGGCGCCGGGGGCATCGGGTCCGCGCCGGCTGACCAGCACGACGTGCTCGGCTCCGGCGGCGGCGAGCCAGCGGGCGGCGCGCGCGCCGAGCCCGCCGGTGCCGCCGGTGACCAGGGCGGTGCCGGTGGGCGTGAACCGGCGCACCGGCGGACGGTCGCCGAGGGCGGCGCGGACGAGGCGGCGGGCGAAGACGCCGGGGCCGCGTACGGCGAGCTGGTCCTCGCCGGTCGAGCCGGTGAGGATCGCGGCGAGCCGGACGGCGGCCCGGTCGTCGGGGTCGGACGGCAGGTCGACCAGGCCGCCCCAACGGTGCGGCGCCTCGACGCCGACGACCCGGCCGAGGCCCCAGATCGCGGCCTGCGCCGGGCCGGCGAGCCGGTCGTACGACGCGGCGGCGACCGCGCCCCGGGTGACCAGCCACAGCGGCGCCGCCACGCCGGCGTCGCCGAGCGCCTGCACGAGGGCGAGGGTGGCGGTCAGGCCGGGCAGGACGGTGCCGTCGGCGGTGCGGGGTTCCCCGGCGAGCAGGGACACGACGCCGGCGGGCTCGGTGCCGGCGAGGGCCGCCGCGAGGCCGGCCCGGTCGGCGTCCGGCTCAACTGTCAGCGGCAGCAGGTCGGCGCCGGCGCCGGTCAGTGCGGCCCGGACGGCCTGCGCCGCCGGGTCGTCGGCGTCGTCGGCGGGCAGCGCCAGCAGCCAGGTGCCGGCCAGCCGGGCGGGGGCGGGCTCGGGGGCCACCTGCCATTCCTCCCGGTACCGCCAGCCGTCGAGGACCGAGTGTTCCTGCCGCTGCCGCCGCCAGTCGGCGAGGACGGGCAGCAGGGTGCGCAGCGACTCGGCGGCGGCGGTGTCGGTGACGGCGAGGGTGTCGCGCAGCGCGTCGAGGTCGGCGCGTTCGACGGCCGCCCAGAACCGGCGGTCGAGCGCGCCGGCCCCACCCGTCGTGGTGTCGTCGTCGGGCGCCTCGGCCGGCACCCAGTAGTGCTGCCGCTCGAACGGGTAGGTGGGCAGGTCGACGAGCCGGCCGGGCCGGCCGGCGAGGACGTCCGCCCAGCGCGGCGGTGTGCCGGCGACGTGCAGCTGGGCGAGGGCGGCGAGCAGGGCACGGCGGTCCGGGCGGTCCCGGCGCAGCACCGGCACCACCACGGCGGAGCCGACGTCGGCGGCGTCGGCGGCGTCGGCGGCGTCGGCCTCGATCCCGGCGAGGGTCTCCTGGACGCCGGCGGTGAGCACGGCGTCCGGCCCGACCTCCACGAAGGTGCCGACGCCGTGGGCGCGCAGGGCGCGTACGCCGTCGGCGAAGCGGACCGCCTCCCGGACGTGGCGCACCCAGTAGCCGGGGTCGGTGAGCTGCGCCGGGTCGGCCAGCTCGCCGGTCACGTTGGACACCACCGGCAGGGTGGGGGCGCGCAGGTCGAGGCGGGCGGCGACGGCAGCGAACTCGGCGAGCATCGGCTCCATCAGCGGGCTGTGGAAGGCGTGGCTGACCCGCAGCCGCCGCACCTTCACCCCCCGGCCGGTCCAGAGTCCCGCCAGCTCGTCGATGGCCGCAGTGTCGCCGGAGACGACGACGGCGTCGGGGCCGTTGACGGCGGCGACGGCGACCCGGCCGGTCAGCGTGGCGATCGACTCGGCGACCCGGGCCTCGTCGGCGGCCACGGCGAGCATCGCGCCGCCGGTGGGCAGATCCTGCATGAGCCGCCCCCGGGCGGCGACGAGGGCGCACGCGTCGTCGAGGCTGAGCACGCCGGCCACGTGGGCGGCGGTCAGCTCGCCGACGGAGTGCCCGGCGACCATGTCGGGGGCCAGCCCCCAGGAGCCGAGCAGCCGGTGCAGCGCCACCTCGACGGCGAACAGCGCGGCCTGGGTGAAGACGGTCTGGTCGAGCAGGTCGGCCTCGGCGGTGCCGGGCTCGGCGAACAGCAGCGGCTTCAGCGGCCGGGGCAGCCGGTGGTCGAGGTGGCCGCAGACCTCGTCGAGCGCCTCCGCGAAGACCGGGTACGCCTCGTACAGCTCCCGGCCGGCGCCGGCGCGCTGGGCGCCCTGGCCGGAGAAGAGGAACGCGACCCCGCCGCGTTCGGCGGCGGCGCCGGTGACCAGCCCGGGGGCGGACCGGTCGTCGGCGAGGGCGTGCAGCGCGGCGAGCAGGCCGTCGCGGTCGTCGGCGAGCACGACCGCCCGGTGCTCCAGGGGCGAGCGGGAGACCGCCGAGGTCCAGGCGACGTCGGCCGGGCGCAGGTGCGCGTCGTCGGCGACGTAGGCCGACCAGCGCTCGGCCTGGCGGCGCAGCGCGGTGCGGGTGCGGCCGGTGAGCAGCACCGGCGCGGGCGCGGGCGGCACCGGGTGGTCCGCCTCGACGCCGGCCGGTTCGGGCTGTTCGAGGATGAGGTGGGTGTTGGTGCCGCTCATCCCGAACGACGAGACGGCGGCCCGGCGCGGCCGGTCCACGGCCGGCCACGGCGTGGCCTCGGTGACGAGGGTGACCGCGCCGGCTGCCCAGTCCACGTGCGGGGTCGGCTCGTCGACGTGCAGGGTGGCCGGCACGACGCCGTGCCGCATCGCCAGCACCATCTTGATCACACCGGCGATGCCGGCGGCGGCCTGGGTGTGCCCGATGTTGGACTTGATCGAGCCGAGCAGCAGCGGCGCGGCGTCGCCCCGTTCCCGGCCGTACGTGGCGAGCAGCGCCTGAGCCTCGATCGGATCGCCGAGGGTGGTGCCGGTGCCGTGCGCCTCCACCACGTCGACCAGGTCGGGGGTGAGCTTCGCGCCGGCCAGGGCCTGCCGGATGACCCGCTGCTGGGACGGGCCGTTGGGGGCGGTGAGGCCGTTCGACGCGCCGTCGGAGTTGACCGCCGAGCTGCGGATGACGCCGAGCACGGGGTGGCCGTTGCGGCGGGCGTCGCTGAGCCGTTCCAGCAGCAGCATGCCGACGCCCTCGGACCAGCCGGTGCCGTCGGCGGAGGCGGCGAACGACTTGCACCGGCCGTCGGCGGCGAGGCCGCGCTGCCGGGAGAACTCGACGAACGGGCCGGGGGTGGCCAGCACCGTCGCGCCGCCGGCCAGGGCGAGGCCGCACTCGCGCTGGCGCAGCGCCTGGCAGGCGAGATGGATGGCGACCGACGCCGACGAGCAGGCGGTGTCCACGGTGACCGACGGGCCTTCGAGGCCGAACGTGTACGCCAGCCGACCGGACACGACACTGGCGGCGGTGCCGGTCAGCACGTACCCCTCGACGCCGGGCGCCCGGTGCAGCACGGCGGCGTAGTCCTGCCCGGAGGTGCCCACGAAGACGCCGGAGCGGCTGCCACGCAGCGACAGCGGGGCGATGCCGGCGCGTTCGAACAGCTCCCAGGTGACCTCCAGCAGCAGCCGCTGCTGCGGGTCCATGGCGACCGCCTCACGCGGCGAGATGCCGAAGAGCGCGGCGTCGAACTGCCCCGCGTCGCGCAGGAACCCGCCGGCGGTGGTGTACGAGGTGCCGGCGTTGTCCGGGTCGGCGTGGTAGAGCCGGTCCAGGTCCCAGCCGCGGTCGGTGGGAAAGTCGCCGATGGCGTCCCCGCCGGACGAGACGAACTCCCAGAGCTCCTCCGGCGAGCTGATGCCGCCCGGGTAGCGGCAGCTCATCGCCACGATCGCCACCGGCTCGGACTCCTCGGCGGTGACCTCGCGCAGCCGTTGGCGGGTCTGCTGCAGCTCGGCGACGACGCGCGTCAGGTATTCGCGCAGCCGATCTTCGTCCGCCATGACATCTCGCTTTCTCGTGACACCACAGATCCCGGGCAGCTCAGGAGAGCCCGAGATCCTGGTCGATGAGGTCGAACAGCTCCTGGTTGCTGGCCGCCCGCAGCCGGCCGGCCACCTCGGCGGTGTCCTCCCGGCGTTCCTCGGCGGCGCCGAGCCGTTCGAGCAGGCTGTGCAGGCGCATCGTGATCCGCACCCGGCCGATGTCGTCCGGGTCGCGCAGCGCGAGGGCGCCCTCCAACTGGTCCAGCTCCGCGAGGGTGGGCAGCGCCTCCACCGACGCTTCGTCGAGCAGTTCGGCCCGCAGGTGCTCGGCCAGCGCCTGCGGGGTCGGGTGGTCGAACACCACCGAGCTGGGCAGGCTGAGCCCGGTCGAGCGGGCCAGCCGGCCCCGCAGCTCCACGGCGGTGAGCGAGTCGAAGCCGAGGTCCCGGAAGGGCCGCCCGGCCTCCACGGCGTACGGGCTGTCGTGGCCGATGACCTCGCCCGCGGCGGTGCGGATGAGATCGACCAGCAGCCGTGCCTGTTCGGCCTGCGACAACTCGCCGAGCCGCTTGCGCAGTTCGCCGGCGACCTGGTCGCCGTCCTCGGCGTCGGCGCGCGCCGCCGCGGCCTGGGCGGCCACCTCGGCGATCTCGCTGATCAGCGGCCGGGGCCGGGCGGAGGCGAACACCGGCGCGAAGCGTTCCCAGTCGATGTCGGCGACGGTGAGGGCGGTGTCGTCGCCGTCGAGGCCGGCGCGCAGGGCGGCCATCGCCGGTTCCCGGTCGAGCAGGGACACCCCGCGCCGGCTCATGGCCGCCGCGTGCGCGTCGGTCACCATGCCGCCGCCGGCCCACGGTCCCCAGTTCACCGAGAGGTGCCGGGCCCGCCCGGCCGGCCGGGACTGCGCCCAGGCGTCCAGGAAGGCGTTGCCGGCGGCGTACGCCCCGTGGTCGCCGACGCCCCAGACGGCCGCGATGGAGGAGAAGTGCACGACCAGGTCGAGCGGCTCCGGGTCGAGGAACTCGTCGAGGTGCCGCGCGCCGGCGATCTTGCCGGAGACGACGTCGGCGAGTTCCGCCTCGGTCACGGCGGCGACCGGGTTGAGCCGGCCCACCCCGGCGGCGTGCACCACGGCGTGCACGGTCTCACCGTCGGCGCGCAGGCCACGGACCAGATCGGCGACCGCGTCCCGGTCGGCCAGGTCGCAGGCCAGCACCCGCGCCTCGGCGCCGAGGGCGGCCAGTTCCGCCACCGCCTCGTCCGCGCCGGGGGCCGCCGCGCCGCGCCGGCTGACCAGCAGCAGTCGTCGCGCGCCGTGCCGGGCGAACCAGCCGGCGGCGTACCGGCCGACGGCGCCGGTGCCGCCGGTGACCAGGACGGTGCCCGGCGCCTGCCAGCCGGCCGGCGCCTCGGCGCGGGGCGCGCGCTCCAGCCGCCGCAGGTACGTCCCGGAGTCGCGCACCGCGAGCTGGTCCTCGTCGCCGGCGGCGGTGAGGGCCGCCAGGGCTCCCTCGGCGGCGGCGGTGTCCAGGGTGGCGGGCAGGTCCAGCAGGCCCCCCCAGTGCCGGGGGTGTTCCAGCGCGGTCACCAGGCCGAGGCCCCACGTGGTGGCCTGGGCGGGGTGGGCGACGGGGTCGTCGGCGCCGGTGGCCACGGCCTGCCGGGTGAGCAGCCACAGCGGCACCGGTGGCAGGGCGTCCGTGACCGCCTGCACCAGGGCCAGGTTCGCGGTCAGGCCCAGCGGCACGGCCGAGCGGTCGGGGTGCGCCCGCTCGTCGAGGGCGAGCAGCGACACGATCCGGGTGGGCGCCGCGGCGGCGAGCTGCCCGGCGAGCGTGCTCCGGTCGGTCGTCGCCGGGTCGACGGCGAGCTGCCGCACGGTGCCGCCCCGCGCGGTGAGCAGTTCGGCGAGCCGGTCGACGACCGGCTGGTCCGTACCGCTGTGCACCAGGGTCCACGTGCCGTCGACGGCACCCGTGACGAGAGCCCGCGGGCGCCAGGTGATCCGGTAGCGCCAGCCGCCGGCGAGGGTGTCCTCCTGCTGCTGGCGCCGCCACCGGTCCAGGTCCGGCAGCAGTTCCCGCAGCGGCCGGTCCGCGTCGAGGCCGAGCCGGCCGGCGAGCGCGTCGCCGTCGCCGGACGCCACGGCCCGCCAGAACGCCGAGTCGACGTCGTCGTGCGCGGCGGCGGGGATGTGGCGCGCCGCCGCGTCGAGGGTCGGCCAGAACCGCTGGTGGGCGAACGCGTACGTGGGCAGGTCCACCGGGGCGGCGGCGCCGGGCAGCAGTGCCGGGAAGCGTACGGGCACGCCGTGGCAGTGCAGCCGGGCCACCGCGCCGAGCAGGGTGGCCACCTCGTCCTGGCCGGGCCGCTGCACGCCGGTCACGACGACCGGCGCGTCCACCGGCAGCGCGTCGGCGGTCAGGGCGGTCAGCACGGTGTCCGGCCCGATCTCCAGGAACCGGGTCACCCCGTGGGAGTGCAGGTGGGTGACGGTGTCGGCGAAGCGGACCGCCTCGCGGACGTGGCGGACCCAGTAGTCGGGTGTGCAGAGCTGCTCGGGGTCGGCGACCGTGCCGGTCAGGTTCGACACCAGCGGCACCGTCGGCGGGGCGTACGACAGGGTCGCCGCGACGGCCGCGAACTCGGCGAGCATGGGCTCCATCAGCGGGCTGTGGAAGGCGTGGCTGACCCGCAGCCGCTTGGTGCGTACGCCGAGGTCGGCGAAGTGGGCGGCCAGTTCGGTCAGCACGTCCTCGGCGCCGGCGACGACGACGGCGGCCGGCCCGTTGACGGCGGCGACGGCGGGCTGTCCCGGCGTGCCGGACAGGGCCCGCAGCACGTCGACCTCGGGCGCGGCGACGGCGAGCATCCCGCCGCCGGGTGGCAGGGCCTGCATCAGGCGCCCCCGGTTGCCGACGAGCGCGCAGGCGTCGGCCAGGTCGAGCACTCCGGCGACGTGGGCCGCGCTGATCTCCCCGACGGAGTGCCCGGCCACGAAGTCGGGCCGGATCCCCCAGTGTTCGAGCAGCCGGAACAGCGCCACCTCGACGGCGAAGAGCCCGGCCTGGGTGAAGACGGTCTGGTCGAGCAGGTCGGCCTCGGGGGTGCCGGGCTCGGCGAACAGCACCGCGCGCAGCGGCCGCGGCAGGTACGCGTCCAGGTGCTGGCACGCCTCGTCGAGGGTCGCCGCGAAGACGGGGAACGTCTCCCACAGGAGTCGGCCCATCCCGGCGTGCTGCGCGCCCTGGCCGGAGAAGAGTGCCGCCAGCGCGCCGCCGGGCTCGGCGGCGCCCCGGGTGAGCCCGGGGTGGTCCTGCCCGGCGGCCAGGGCCCGCAGGCCGGCGAGGGCGGCGTCGGCGTCGGCGGCGAGCAGCACCGCGCGGTGCCGCAGCGGGGACCGTCCGGTGGCCAGTGCCCGGGCCGCGTCGGCCGCGGGCGTTCCGCTGCCCGGCAGCCAGTCGGCCAGCCGGGCCGCCTGTGCCCGCAGGCTGTCGGCGGTGTCTGCCGACACGACCCACGGCAGCAGCGGCGTCCCGTCGGCGGCGCCGAGCGTGCCGCGGCTGGAACTGGTCGTGGGCGCGTCGGCGCCGGCCGGACGGGGGGCGGCGGTGTCGGCCGAGGGCGTGGCGGGCGCCTGTTCGAGGATGACGTGCACGTTGGTGCCGCTGACCCCGAACGACGACACGCCGGCGCGGCGCGGCCGGTCCACGTCCGGCCACGGCTGCGCCTCGGTCAGCAGCGCGACGGCACCGGACGACCAGTCCACGTGCGGCGACGGCTCGTCCACGTGCAGGGTGGGCGGCAGCAGGTCGTGCTGGAGGGCCAGCACCATCTTGATCACGCCGGAGACGCCGGCGGCGGCCTGGGTGTGGCCGATGTTCGACTTCACGGAGCCGAGCCAGAGCGGCCGGTCGGCGGGGCGCTGCCGCCCGTACGTGGCCAGCAGGGCCTGCGCCTCGATCGGGTCGCCGAGCCGGGTGCCGGTGCCGTGCCCGTCGACGGCGTCCACGTCGGCGGCGCTCAGCCGCGCGTTGGCCAGCGCCTGGTTGATCACCCGCTCCTGCGCGGGCCCGTTGGGGGCGGTCAGGCCGTTGCTGGCGCCGTCCTGGTTCATCGCCGAGCCGCGCACGACGGCGAGGATCCGCCGGCCGTCGCGCTGGGCGTCGGAGAGCCGCTGCAACATCACCAAGCCGACGCCCTCACCCCAGCCGGTGCCGTCGGCGGCCCCGGCGAACGACTTGCACCGGCCGTCGAGGGCGAGCCCTCGTTGCCGGGCGAACTCGAGGAACGGGCCGGGGGTGGCCATCACCGTCACGCCGCCGGCAACCGCGACGTCACACTCGCCCTGCCGCAGGGACTGGCAGGCCAGGTGCAGCGCCACCAGCGACGACGAGCAGGCGGTGTCGACGCTGACGGCGGGGCCCTGCAACCCGAAGTGGTACGCCAGCCGACCGCTGATGACGGCGGCGACGTTGCCGGTGGCCTGGTAGCCCTCGGTCTCGACCCGGGCGGCCATCAGCAGCGTCGCGTAGTCCTGGCCGTTGGTGCCGACGAAGACACCGGTGTTGGTCTCCCGCATGTCGGCGGGCGCGGTGCCGGCCCGCTCGAACAGCTCCCAGGCGCTCTCCAGCAGCACCCGTTGCTGTGGGTCCATCACCATCGCCTCACGCGGGGAGATGCCGAACAGGGCGGCGTCGAAGCCGGCGGCGTCGGTGAGGAAGCCGCCCTCGCGCACGTACGAGGTGCCGGGCCGGTCGGGATCGGGGTCGTAGATGGCTGCCAGGTCCCAGCCCCGGTCGGCCGGGAACTCCGCTATGCCGTCGCGTCCCTCGGCGACGAGTCGCCACAGGTCCTCGGGGCCGGCGACGCCGCCGGGGTAGCGGCAGCTCATCGAGACGATGGCGATCGGCTCGTCCAGCGCGGTGGCGGCCCGCACGGGCTCGGCCGCCGGGGTGTCGTCGCCCGCGAGCCTGCCCGCCAGGTGCTCGGCGAGGGCGTCGGGCGTCGGGCGGTCGAACACCAGGGTCGCCGGCAGGTTCAGTCCCACCGCCTCGGCGAGGCGGTTGCGCATCTCGACGGCGCTGAGCGAGTCGAAGCCGATCTCCCGGAACGACCGGTCCGCCGCCAGCGCCTGCGGCGAGGACAGGCGCAGCACCGCCGCCGCGTGGACGCGTACGAGGTCGAGCAGGATCCGACGGCGTTCCGGTGCGGCGAGGCCGGCCAGCCGGCCGCGGAGCGGGGACGCCGCGCCGGGCGTGCCGCCGTCGCGCTGCCCGGCCGCGAGCAGCCGGGCCACCTCGGGGATGTCGGCGATCAGCGGCCGGGGGCGGGCCAGCGTGTAGGTCTGCAGGAACCGGTCCCAGGCTATGTCCGCCACGGTGAGCGTGGTGTCGCCGTGGTCGAGCGCCTCGGCCAGGACGGAGACCGCGAGGTCGGGGCGCATGGCCCGGACGCCCGAGCGGAACATCTGGTCGGCGGCGCCCTCGGCGTCGACCATGCCGCCGCCGTCCCAGGCACCCCAGGCGACGGCGGTGGCGGCCCGTCCGCGCCGTCGCCGGTCCTCGGCGAGCGCGTCGAGGAAGGCGTTGGCGGCGGCGTAGCCGCCCTGGTGCCCGCCGCCCCAGACGCCCGCGCCGGAGGAGAAGAGCACGAACGCCGACAGTTCGTCGCCGCACGCCTCGTCGAGGTTGACCGCGCCGGCCACCTTGGCCCGCAGGGCGTCGGCGAGGTCGGCGACGTCGGTCGCCGCGACGGGCGCGGCGTGGGCGACGCCGGCGGTGTGGAACACGGCCCCGATGTGGGTGCCCTGCCCGGCGAGCCGCTCGACGAGGGCCCGTACGGCGGCCGCGTCGGCGACGTCGCAGGCGGCCACGGTGACTGTGGCGCCGGCGGCGCGCAGTTCGTCGGCCAGCTCGTCGGCGCCGGGCGTGGCGGGGCCCTGGCGGCCGGTCAGCACCAGCTCACCCACGCCCTCGCGGGCCAGCCAGCGCGCCACCTGGGCCCCAATGGACCCGAGGCCGCCGGTGACCAGGACGGCGCCGCTGGCGGGACGCCAGTCCTGCGTCGGAGTGCGCTCGGCGCGGGCGCGGACCAGTCGCCGGGCGAACACCCCGGAGGGGCGCAGCGCCAGCTGGTCCTCCGCGTCGACGCCGGCCAGCACCGCCACGAGCCGGGCCCGGTCCCGGGGGTCCAGCTCGGCGGGCAGGTCCAGCAGTCCGCCCCAGCGGTCCGGGTGCTCCAAGGCGACCACCCGGCCGAGCCCCCAGAGCATCGCCTGGCGGGGGCGGTCGAGCTGGTCGGCGCGGCCGGTCGAGATCGCGCCGGCGGTGGCGCACCACAGCGGGGCGGTGACGCCGGTGTCGCCGAGGGCCTGGACCAGGGCGTAAGTGGCGGCGAGACCCGCCGGGACGACCGGGTGGGCCGGGTGCGGCGCGTCGTCCAGGCCGAGCAGGGAGAGCACCCCGGCGACGGGCCCGCCGGTACGCGCCAGCCGCTCGGCCAGCACCGGCCGGCCCGTCTCCGGCACGTCGATCCGGACGACCTCGGCCCCGCCCTCGCCCAGCGTCCGGGCGACGCCGTCGACCAGGGGGTGCTCGGCTTCGGCGGCCGGCACGACCAGCAGCCACGTGCCGGCGAGGGTGGCCTCCGGCGCGACGGCCAGCGGCTTCCAGGTCACCCGGTAGCGCCACGAGTCCACGGTGGACTCGTCGCGGCGGCGCCGGCGCCAGGAGGAGAGCAGCGGCAGCGCGGGGTCGAGGGAGCTGACCGTGGCCTCGTCGATGCGCATGGCGGCGGCCAGCGCAGACGCGTCGGCGCGTTCCACGGCCTCCCAGAAGTGCCGGTCCGCCTCGTCGGTGCCGACGGGGGCGGGGGCGGTCGCCGCCGTCGGCTGCGGCCAGTAGCGCTGGCGCTGGAAGGCGTACGTGGGCAGCGGGGGCGGCGGGCCGGTGGGGGCGCCCAGGATCGCCGTCCAGTCGACGGGCACGCCGTGCACGTGCAGCCCGGCGAGGACCGTCAGCATGCGCTGCCAGCCGCCGGCCACGGTGTCGTCGGCGGCCACCACGACGGCGTCGTCGGCCCGCGCGCTCTCGCGGATGCCGGCGGCGAGCACGGTCGCCGGGGCCGCCTCGAGGAGGACCCGGTGGCCCTCGTCGAGCAGGGCGCGTACGGCCGGTCCGGCGTCGGCGTCGGCGGTCAGATCCCGGTACCACCGGGCGGCGTCGAGGCCGTCGGTGTCGACCGGACCGCCTGTCGTCGCCGAGTACAGCGGCACGTCGGCCGCCCGGAGGGTGATTCCGGCCGGCGCGTCCGGGCCGTCCTCCGCCGGGCTGGCGAGGGCGATCGTCCTCGCCGCGTCCTCCAGCGACAGCGCGCCGGCCACGCAGGCGGCCGCGAGCGCGCCGTGAGCGTGCCCGAGCACGGCGGCGGGTCGTACGCCGAGGGAGCGCCACCAGCGTCCCAGCGAGACGGCCACGGCCCACCGGACGGCCGGCGCCACCCCGGGTTCGGCCGGGGTGGGAGCGCCGTCCGCGCCGCGCAGCACGGCGGCGAGCGACCAGTCCACGTGGGGGGCGAGGGCCGCCTCGCAGGCGGCGATCGCGGTGGCGAACTCCGGTGCCCGGTCCAGCAGCTCGACGGTCGCGGCGGGCCACGGGTCGCCGTGGCCGGGGAAGACGAGGACCGGGTCGGCGGCGCGCGCCGCGACGCCGGTGACGGCGGCGGTGGCCTCGCCGAGGTGGAACGACTCCAGGGCCCGCGTCAGGTCGACGGTGTCGCGGCCGAGGACGACGGCGCGGTGGTCGAACGTGGCCCGGGTGGTGACCAGGGCGTGCGCGACGTCGGCCGGCGCCAGCTCCGGGTGTGCCGCGAGGTGCGCCTTCAGCCGGGCCGCCTGGTCGCGCAGCGCCGGGGCGTCCACGGCGGAGAGCACGAGGGGTACGACGTCGGCGCGCGGCCGGTCGGTGGGCCGCGCGCCGACCGTCTCGGCGGGCGGCTGCTCGATGATCACGTGCGCGTTCGTGCCGGAGATCCCGAACGACGACACCGCCGCCCGACGCGGCCGGTCCACGGCCGGCCAGGGGGTGGGCTCGGTGGCGAGTGCGACCGCCCCGGCGGTCCAGTCGACGTGCGGGGAGGGCTCGTCCACGTGCAGGGTCGGCGGGACGAGGCCGTGCCGCATCGCCATGACCATCTTGATCACACCGGCCACACCGGCGGCGGCCTGCGTGTGCCCGATGTTCGACTTCACCGACCCCAACAGCAGCGGCCGGTCGACGGGACGCTCCTGCCCGTACGTGGCCAGCAGAGCCTGCGCCTCGATCGGATCACCCAGCGTCGTGCCGGTGCCGTGCGCCTCGACGGCGTCCACGTCGGCCGGGGTCAGGCGGGCGTTCGCGAGGGCTTGGTGGATCACGCGCTGCTGCGACGGACCGTTCGGGGCGGTCAGCCCGTTCGACGCACCATCCTGGTTGACGGCCGTGCCGCGCAGGACGGCGTGGATGCGCCGGCCTTCGCGCTGGGCGTCGGAGAGGCGCTGCACGAGGAGCACGCCGACGCCCTCGGACCAGCCGGTCCCGTCGGCAGACGCGGCGAACGACCTGCACCGGCCGTCCTGCGACAGACCACGCTGCCGCGAGAACTCGATGAACGTGCCCGGCGTCGCCATCACCGTCACGCCACCGGCCAGCGCCAGATCGCACTCACCCGACCGCAGCGCCTGCGCGGCGAGGTGCAGCGCCACCAGCGACGACGAGCACGCGGTGTCGACGGTGACCGCCGGGCCTTCGAGGCCGAACGTGTAGGCGACCCGGCCGGACAGGACGCTGCCGGAGTTGCCGGTGCCGACGTAGCCCTCGACCTCGTCGGCAAGCTCCATCAGCTGGGAGGCGTAGTCGTGGTACATGACGCCGGCGAAGACACCGGTCCGGCTGCCCCGCAGCCGCTGCGGGTCCAGCCCGGCGGACTCGAACGTCTCCCACGACGCCTCCAGCAGCAGCCGCTGCTGGGGGTCCATGGCGAGGGCCTCGCGGGGCGAGATGCCGAAGAAGGCGGGGTCGAACGCGCCGGCGTCGTACAGGAAACCGCCGTGGCGGGTGTACGACGTGCCGGGGTGGTCGGGGTCGGGGTCGAACAGGCTCTCCAGATCCCACCCGCGGTCGGTGGGGAACTCCCCGATCCCCTCCCCGCCGGCGGCCAGCAGCGCCCACAGCTGGTCGGGCGTCTCGACGCAGCCCGGGTAGCGGCAGGCCATGCCGACAATGGCGAGCGGCTCGTCGGCGCGGGTGGTGGTCCGCGCGCCCGGCGCGGCGGGGCCACCTGCGGCGCCGGCCAGTTCGGTGTGCACGTGGGCGGCGAGCGCCTGCGGCGTCGGGTAGTCGAATACGAGCGTCGAGGGCAGCCGCAGGCCGGTGGCCGCGTTCACGCGGTTACGCAGGTCGACGGCGGTCAGCGAGTCGAAGCCCAGCTCGCGGAACGCCCGGTCGGCGGGCACGGCTTCCGCCCCGCCGTGTCCGAGCACCTGCGCGACGAGGCCGCGTACCAGCACGTCGAGCTGGGCGCGCGCCTCGTCGGCGGTCAGGCCGCCGATGCGGGTCGCCCAGGTGGTGCCCTGTCCCGCCTGGCGGCGGGTCGTGGTCGTACCGACCAGGTTGCGGAGCATCGGCGGCACCAGGCCGGCGCCGGCCGCGGCCCGGAGGGCGGCCAGGTCGATCACGGCGGGCACCAGGGCCGGCCGGCCGGCGGTCAGGGCGGCGTCGAACAGCCGCAGCCCGGTCTCGGCGCTCATCGCGGTGATGCCGCCCCGGGTCGATCGCGCCCGGTCCGCCTCGTCGAGGGACGCGCCCATGCCGGGGGTGTCCCACATGCCCCAGGCGAGGCTGACGGCAGGCAACCCGAGCTGCCGCCGGTGGACCGCCAACCCGTCCAGGAACGCGTTGCCCGCCGCGTACGCCGACTGACCCGGCGAACCCAGCACACCAGCAACCGACGAGAACACCACGAACAAGTCGAGACCAAGACCCGCCGTCGCCTCATGCAGGAACCAACCCGCCGACACCTTCGGCGCCAACACCCTTGCCAGACGCTCCTCGGTGACCCGCTCGACCACGCCGTCATCCAGGACACCGGCGGTGTGCACCACACCCGCCAACCGGCCCCCAGCGGAAACCTCAGCCACCAGGCCGAACACCTGATCCCGGTCCGTCACGTCACAGGCGACCACCCGCACCGACGCACCCAACGCGGACAGCCGCTCCGACAGCTCGCCCGCACCCGCGGCCCCCGGGCCGCGCCGCGACACCAGCACGAGAGACCGCACCCCGTACGCCGACACCAGATGCTCCGCCACCAGCGCGCCCAACGCGCCCGTACCGCCGGTCACCAGCACCGCGCCGTCACCCACCACGACACCGTCCGCCGACGAGGGCGCTACCGCACGCACCAGGCGCGGCACGAACACCTCACCCGCACGCACCGCGACCTGACCACCGAACGCCACCGGCTCGTCGGCCACGGAACCCAGCACAGCCAGCAGCCCGGCGTCCACGTCACCGTCGACGTCCGCCAGGACGATGCGACCCGGATGCTCCGACTGCGCCGAGCGCAGCAGACCCCAGACCGCCGCTGCGGCCAGGTCGGTGACCCGGTCTCCGTCCCCGATCGACACCGCACCCCGGGTCACCACGACCAACCGCGACTCCGCCAGCGCGTCGGCCGCCAGCCAGGACCGCACCGTCGCCAGCACCTGCGACGTCGCCGCCCGCACCGGCTCGGGGCCATTGTCGACGGCGGCGGCGGGCATCTCACCGGGGACCGAAGCAGGTTCCGTCTCGACGTGAAGGGCCCGGCGCAGGCCACCCACCGGCACCAGCAACAGACGCGGCGCCACACCCGACGCCACGGCGACCGCCTCGACGTCGGCGTACACCGGCAGCTCAGCGACGGCCGGCAGGTCGGCGGCGGGCGTGCCGAGCAGCGCCCACCCGGAGGCGGCCCCGGCCGGGGCGACCTCCTGGGCGTGCCAGGCGACCTCGAACAGCGACCGGGCCGACGCGTCCGGGGACGCCGACACCCCGGTCAGCTCGCGCAGGGCGAGGGTGTCCACCGACACCACGGCCGCGCCCGACTCGTCGCACGCGACCAGACGCACCGCCGAACCCGCACGCGACAGCCGCACCCGCAGCACCCGCGCACCCGAGGCCCACACCTGCACACCCTCGAACGCGAACGGCACCCGCGCCCCACCCGAACCCTCCGAGCCGGACAGCAACCCGATCGGATGCAGCGCGGCGTCCAGCAACGCCGGGTGCACACCGAAGCGCGCAACGTCACCGGCCACCTCGTCCGGCAACGCCACCTCGGCGAACACCTCGTCACCGCACGTCCACACCCGCCGCAGCCCCCGGAACACAGGCCCGTACGCCAGGCCACGCTCCGCAAGCACCGGATACCAGCCCGCCACGTCCACCTCGACCCCGCCGACCGGCGGCCACTCCCCCACGCCCGGCTCGTCGGCCGACGCCGGCTCCAGCACACCCTCCGCGTGCCGGACCCACTCCGGGTCGGCGGCCTCATCGGGCTGCGAGTGCACGGTCACCGATCGCACGCCCGCCTCGTCAGCCGCGCCGACGCGTACCTGCACCCGCACCGCACCCACCTGCGGCAGCACCAACGGCGCGGCCACGGTCAACTCCCGCACCCGCGACGCACCCACCTCGTCGCCCGCCCGCACCGCCAACTCCACCAGGGCAGCCCCCGGCACGATCACCACGCCGGAGACGACGTGATCGGCGAGCCACGCGTGCGTCGACGTCGAGAGGCGGCCGGTCAGCACCACCATGTCCTCGCCCGCCACGGAGACCGCCGCGCCGAGCAGCGGGTGCCCGGCCGCGCCGAGGCCGGCACCGGAGACGTCCGTCCAGCGGCCCGCCGGCTCCAGCCAGTAGCGCTGGTGCTCGAAGGCGTACGTCGGCAGGTCGACGTGCCGGCCGCCGGCCCGGTCGAGCAGGCCCGCCCAGCCGACGGCGCGGCCGTGCACGTGCAGCGACGCGAGGGCCTCCAGGAGGGCCTGCGGCTCAGGCCGGTCGTGGCGCGACACCGGCGCCAGCAGGGGCGCCGGCTCGTCCTCCGCGCGCTCGGCGAGGCAGTTCTGCGTCATGGCGGTGAGGACGCCGTTCGGTCCCACCTCCAGGTAGGTGTCGACCTCCTCGGCGCGCAGGCAGTCGACGGCGTCGGCGAAGCGAACGGTGCCGCGTACGTGGCGCACCCAGTAGCCCGGGTCGCAGAGCTGGTCGGCGTCGGCGACGCGGCCGGTCAGGTTCGACACCACGGGGATCGTCGGCGGCCGGAACGTCAGTCCCTCGGCGACGGCCGCGAACTCGGCCAGCATCGGGTCCATCCGGGCGCTGTGGAAGGCGTGGCTCACCCGCAGGCGGCGGGTCTGCACACCCCGCTCGGACCACACCCGCTGTACCTCGTCGAGCGCCTCGACGTCGCCCGCGACCACCACGGCGGCGGGGCCGTTGACAGCGGCCAGGTCGAGCCGGCCGGGCAGCCCCGCCAGGGACGCGGCGACGGCGGCCTCGTCGGCGGCCACGGCGAGCATGCCGCCACCAGCCGGCAGGGACTGCATCAGCCGACCCCGCGCCGCGACCAACGCGCACGCGTCGGCCAGGGAGAGCACGCCCGCCACGTGCGCCGCCGCGATCTCACCGACGGAGTGCCCGGCCACCAGGTCCGGCACCACACCGAACGACTCGACCAGCCGGAACAGCGCCACCTCGACCGCGAACAGCCCCGCCTGGGTGAACACCGTCTGATCCAGCAACCCCGCCTCAGCGGAACCCTCCGACGCGAACAGCACCTCCTTGAGCGGACGCGGCAGCAACGGATCCAGGTGACCGCACACCTCGTCCAGCGCGGCGGCGAACACCGGGAACGCCCCGTACAACCCGCGACCCATACCGGCGCGCTGCGCGCCCTGGCCGGAGAAGAGGAAGGCCACCCGGCCACGCGGGGCCGACGCGCCGGTGGTGACGGCGCCGGTCGGCTCGCCCGCGGCGAGGGCCCGCAGCCCGGCGAGCAGGTCGTCCGCGTCGCCGGCCAGGACGACCGCGCGGTGTTCGAGCCCCGCGCGGCTGACCGAGGAGACCGCGACGTCCACCGGACGTGGGGCGTCGACGCGGGCGAGGTGGTCGGCCCAGCGGCCGGCCTGCCCCGCGAGCGCCTCGGGCGTACGGGCGGAGAGGAACACCGGGGCGAGCGGGAGCGCGACCGGCGCGTCGACGGCGGAGGGTGTCTCGTCGGTGGACGGGGCGTCGTCGCCGGGCGCCTCCTCCAGGATGACGTGCGCGTTCGTACCGCTGATGCCGAAGGACGACACGGCGGCCCGGCGCGGCCGGTCGGTGGCCGACCACGCGCGCGCCTCGGTCAGCAGCGAGACCTGCCCGGCGGACCAGTCGATGTGCGGGGACGGCTCGTCGACGTGCAGGGTGGCGGGCATGGTGCGGTGGCGGATCGCCTCGATCATCTTGATCAGGCCGGCGGCGCCCGCGGCGGCCTGGGTGTGACCCAGGTTCGACTTGACCGAGCCCAGCCAGAGCGGCCCGCCGTCGCCCCGGTCCTGCCCGTACGTGGCCAGCAGCGCCTGCGCCTCGATGGGGTCGCCGAGGGTGGTGCCGGTACCGTGCGCCTCGACCACGTCGACGTCGGCCGGCGAGAGCCGGGCGTTGGCGAGGGCCTGCCGGATCACCCGCTCCTGCGACGGGCCGTTGGGGGCGGTGAGTCCGCTGCTGGCGCCGTCCTGGTTGACCGCGCTGCCCCGGACGACGGCGAGGATGCGCCGGCCGTCGCGGCGGGCGTCGGAGAGCCGTTGCAGGAGCAGCACGCCGACGCCCTCGGACCAGCCGGTGCCGTCGGCGGCGGCGGCGAACGACTTGCACCGGCCGTCGGAGGCCAGGCCCCGCTGGCGGGAGAAGTCGGCGAAGGTGCCCGGGGTGGACATGACCGTCACACCGCCGGCGAGCGCGAAGTCGCAGTCCCGCTGGCGCAGCGCCTGCGTCGCGAGGTGCACGGCGACCAGCGACGACGAGCATGCCGTGTCCACGGTGACGGCCGGGCCCTCCAGCCCGAAGGTGTACGCCACCCGGCCGGACACCACGCTGCCGGAGTTGCCGGTGCCGATGTAGCCCTCGACGCCGTCGGGCAGGTCCAGCACCCGCGACGCGTAGTCGTGGTACATGACCCCGGCGAACACGCCGGTCCGGCTGCCACGCAGCGCCTGCGGGTCGATGCCGGCGTGCTCGAACGCCTCCCAGGAGGTCTCCAGCAGCAGCCGCTGGTGCGGGTCCATCGCCAGGGCCTCGCGAGGGCTGATGCCGAAGAAGCCCGGGTCGAACTGTGGCGCGTCGTAGAGGAAGCCGCCCTGGTTGCTGGTCGACGTGCCCGGGTTGTCCGGGTCGACGTTGAAGAGCCGCTCCAGGTCCCAGCCCCGGTCGGTCGGGAAGTCGCCCACCCCGTCGCCGCCCCGGTCGACGAGGTCCCACAGCTCGGCCGGGCTGGACACCCCGCCCGGGAACCGGCACGCCATGCCGATGACGGCCATCGGCTCGCGGTCCTTGGCCTCCACCTCGCGTACCCGCCGGCGCGCGTCGCGCAGGTCGGCAGTGGCACGCCGGAGGTAGTCGAGGAACTCTGCCTCAGTGGGCATCGGGCCACTCCGTATCGGGGTTCGAGGTGTGCGACATGCCGGATCAGGCCGAGCCGAACTCTTCGTCCAGCAGGCTGAAGATCTCTTCGGCGGAGGCCGACTCGAGGCTGGTGTCCTCGTCGGCGGCGGAGTCCGCACCGGCCTCGGTGTAGGTCCACAGGGAGAGCAGTTCGCGCAGCCGGACGCCGACGGCGGCCCGGTCGGTGTCGCCGGTGGACACCGCGCGCATGGCGTGCTCCAGCTTGTTCAGCTCGCCGAGCACCGTCAGCGCGGACGTGCTGCGCTCCGCCAGCAGCGCGCCGCGCAGGTACTCGACGAGCGCGGCCGTGGTCGGCCGGTCGTAGATCAGCGTGGAGGGCAGCCGCAGGCCGGTGGCCGCGTTGAGCCGGTTGCGGAACTCGACAGCGGTCAGCGAGTCGAAGCCCAGCTCGACGAAGCCGCGCTCGGCGTCGATCGAGCGGATCGACGCGTAGCCGAGGACGGCGGCGGCGTGGGTCCGCACCAGGTCGGAGAGCACCTGGTCGCGGTCGGCCTCCGCCGTGGCGGCGAGGGTCTCCCGCAGCGCCTCGGCCGGGTTCCGCTCGGCGGCCCGGGCCGCGCCGGTCGCCGCCGGCCGCACCAGCGACCGCAGCACCGGCGGCACCGCCGCCGGCCCGTGCCGGCCGATCAACGCGAGGTCCAGGTCGACCGGTACGACCACCGGCTCGGCGAAGCGCAGGGCCTCGCTGAACAGGTCCATGCCCTCCTCGGCGCCGAGCGGCACGAAGCCGCCCCGGTTCATCCGGGCCTCGTCGACGTGCCCGGTCTGCCCGTCGCCGGTGTCGTTGACCCACGGACCCCAGGCCAGCGAGAGCGCCGGGAGTCCCCGGTCGTGCCGGTGCTGGGCGAGGGCGTCGAGGAAGCAGTTCGCCGCTGCGTGGTTGGCCTGCCCGGGGCCGCCGAAGAGGCCGGCCGCCGAGGAGAAGAGCACGAACGCGGCCAGGTTCAGCTTCTCGGTCAGCTCGTGCAGGTGCCAGGCCGCGTCGACCTTGGGTCGCAGCACGGTGTCGAAGCGCTCCGGGGTGAGCGCCGGCAGGACACCGTCGTCGAGCACCCCGGCGGCGTGCACCACGCCGGTCAGTGGCAGGTCGGCGGGGAGCTGGTCGACCAGCAGGGCGAGCGCGTCGCGGTCGGTGACGTCGCAGGCGGCCACCCGGACGGTGGCGCCCAGTCCGGCCAACTCGTCGACCAGCGCGGCGACGCCCGGGGCGTCCGCTCCGCTGCGGCTGACCAGCAGCAGGTGCCGTACGTCGTGGCGGGTGACGAGCCGCCGTGCGACGAGCCGCCCGAGCAGACCGGTCGCCCCGGTCACCAGGACGGTGCCGGCGGCCAGATCGGGGCCCGGCGCGTCGGCCGGGGGCGGCCCGAGCCGGGTCAGCCGGGGCACCCGGAGCTGCCCGGCACGTACGGCGAGCTGGGGTTCACCCGTGGCGAGAGCGGCCGGCAGCAGCGCGGCGGCCGGGGCGTCGTCGTCGACGTCGAGGAGCACGATCCGGTCGGGGTTCTCCGACTGGGCGGAGCGCAGCAGGCCCCAGGCGGTGGCGGCCGGCACGTCGGCGATCCGCTCGTCCGGGTCGACCCGGACCGCGCCGCGGGTGACCACCACCAGCCGGGCGGCGGTAAGGGTCTCCTCGGCGAGCCACTGCTGGGCCAGCGCGAGCATCCGGTGGGCGACCCGGTGCGCCTGGGCTGCCGGGTTTGGCTCGCCGGCGGCGGTTCCGGCGCAGGTCACCACCACCGCGTCGGGTGCGGCGGCACCGGCGCGTACGTCGGCGACCAGCGTCGACAGGTCCGGGTGCCGGTCGGCGCCGGGCCAGTCGGCGCCGAGGACGGCCGGCCGGGAGGCGGTGTCCGCGCGGCCGGTGGTGGGGGCGAGCCAGTCGAGGCGGTGCAGGGACCGGCTGACGGAGCGGCGGGCGGCGCTGAGCTGCTCGCCGGAGATGGGCCGCAGGACCAGACCGTCGACGGAGGCGACCGGGGTCGCGCCCGTGTCGGTGACGGTCAGGGCCACGGAGCCGGCGTCGGTGGCGCGCAGCCGGATCCGCAGCTCGCGGGCACGGGTGGGCCGGATGGTGACGCCCGACCAGGTGAACGGCAGGCCCGGGCGGATGCCGGGGCCGTCCTCGGTGCCCGACGCGCCGCCGGCGGGGTCGCCGGCCGGGTCGTCGGCCGTGGCGCTGGCGCCGATGGCGTGCAGCGCCGCGTCCATCAGGGCCGGGTGCACCGAGAACGCCGTGGTGTCGGTGGACGGGTCGGCGTCCAGGGCGACCTCGGCGAGGATGTCCCGGCCCGAGCGCCAGGCGGCACGCAGCGCCCGGAAGGTGGGGCCGTAGTGGTAGCCCTGGGCGGCGAGCCGGGCGTAGAGCCCGTCGAGGGCGATCGGCTCGGCGTCGGCCGGCGGCCACACGGCGGCCGGCGCGGGGTCCGGGTCGGCGGTGCCGGCGAGTTGCCCGGAGGCGTGCCGCTGCCAGGGCCGGGAACCGTCGGCCGCGGTGTCGTCGTCGCGCCGGGTGTGAACGGCGACGGGCCGGTGCCCGGTCTCGTCCGGCGGGCCGACGCGTACCCGCAGGTCGATTCCTCCCTCGGTGGGGATCGCCAGGGGCGCCTCCAGGTTCAGCTCGGCGACGGTCGCCGCGCCGGCCTGCCGGCCGGTCCAGGACGCGAGCTCCACCAGGGCCGTCCCGGGCAGCAGCACCGTGCCCAGCACGGCGTGGTCGGCGAGCCAGGGGTGGGTGGTGAGGGTGATCCGGCCGGTGAACAGCAGGCCCTCGTCGCCGGGCAGGTCGGCCACCGCGCTGAGCAGCGGGTGGTCCACCACGTCGAGGCCCACGGCGGGCAGGACGGAGCGGTGCGCGCCGGTGCGCTCCAGCCAGTAGCGGTGCCGGTCGAAGGCGTACGTGGGCAGGTCGACCGGTTCGGACTCGGGCAGCAGCCGGCGGTGCTCCACCGGCAGGCCGAGGGCGTGCGCGGTGGCGAGGCCGGTCAGCAGCCGGGTGGCGGCGTCGGCCGAGCCGCCGAGGGTGTCCAGGACGTGTCCGGGGGTGCCGGCGGCGTCGAGCGCGGCGGCGATCCCGGCAGCCAGTGCCGGCTCCGGCGAGACCTCCACGAAGGTCAGATGTCCGGCCGCGACGGCGGCACGCAGGGCGGCGTCGAGCCGCTCCGGCCCCCCGTGCCCGGCGCCGGGGACGGCCGGGGCCGCGCCGGGGGTGGCCAGGGCCGCGCCGGGGGTGGCCAGGGCCGCGCCGGGGGTGGCCGGGCCGGTGCCCAGGGTGGCCGGGTCGGTCCAGTGGTCGACGCCGAGGCCCGCCGCGTCGGCCCAGTCCCCGGTGACAGTGGAGGCCAGCCGGGCGGTCCCGGGCTGCGGCGCGAGCCCCGCCAGGGCGGCGCGGAGGCCGTCGTGGTCCAGGCCGCCGGCGGCGGCGCGGGCCCGCATCGCCACCGTGCGGGCGGCGTCGGGCAGGGACAGCAGGCCCGCCACGTACGCGGCAACGACCTCGCCGTCGCCGGTGCCGACGACAGCGGCGGGGGTGACACCGGCGTGCCGCCAGACGGCGGCGAGCGCCACGCCGACGGCGAACCGGACGGGCCGGGCCAGCTCCGGCCGGTCGGCCCAGGCAGCGTCCGCGCCGGTGAGCAGGGCGGCCGGATCGACGTCGACCCAGGGCGCGAGGGCCTGCCGGCACTCGGCGAGGGTGTCGTCGAAGACCGGGCAGCGGCCCACCAGTGCGGCCACCGCGCCCGCCGGGGTGGCGCCCGGGAAGACGAACACCGGTCCCGCGCCGTGGTTGGCGACGGTGCCGGTCACGACGTTGCCGGCCGGGGTGTCGGCGGCGAGCGCGTCCAGGCCGGCCAGCAGCTCGCCGGAGGTCGCGCCGAGCACGGCGGCGCGCCGGTCGAACGCCGAGCGGGTCGCGGCGAGCGACCAGCCGACCGCCGCCGGGGCGAGGCCGGGGTGCGCGCGCAGGTGCCGGGCCAGCCGGGACGCCTGCGCGGCCAGGGCCGAGGTGGAGCGGGCCGAGACGGGCCAGGCCACCACGTCGGCGGTGAGCAGCCCGGCGGGGCGTTCCCCCGCCGCAACGGCTGGCGGCGGCATCGGTGCGTCGGCCGCCTCGGCGCCGGCGGGCGCGTCGGCGGGCAGCTCGACGACCACGTGGGCGTTCGTGCCGGAGATACCGAACGAGGAGACCGCCGCGCGGCGGGGCCGGTCGGCGGCCGGCCACGGCCGGGACCGGGTCACCAGCTCCACGTCGCCGGCCGACCAGTCGATGTGCGGCGACGGCTCGTCCACGTGCAGCGTCGCCGGTACGGTGCCCTCCCGCATCGCCAGCACCATCTTGATCACGCCGGCCACACCGGCGGCGGCCTGCGCGTGGCCCATGTTCGACTTGACCGAGCCCAGCAGCAGCGGGCCGGCGTCGCCCCGGTCCTGCCCGTACGTCGCCAGCAGCGCCTGCGCCTCGATCGGGTCACCGAGGACGGTGCCGGTACCGTGCGCCTCGACGACGTCCACGTCGGTGACCGCCAGCCCGGCGCCGGCCAGCGCCTGCCGGATCACCCGCTGCTGGGAGGGGCCGTTGGGGGCGGTCAGCCCGTTCGACGCGCCGTCGGAGTTGACGGCGGAGCCGCGTACCACGGCGAGGACGCGGCGGCCCTGCCGCCGGGCGTCGGAGAGCCGCTGCACGAGCAGCATGCCGACGCCCTCGGACCAGCCGGTGCCGTCCGCCGTCGCGGCGAAGGACTTGCACCGCCCGTCGGAGGCGAGTCCGCCCTGGCGGGAGAACTCCTGGAACGCCGTCGGGGTGGCCATCACGGCCACGCCGCCGGCCAGCGCCAGGTCGCACTCGCCGCGCCGCAGCGCCGCCCCGGCGAGGTGCAGCGCCACCAGGGACGAGGAGCAGGCCGTGTCGACGGTGACGGCGGGGCCCTCCAGCCCGAGGGCGTACGCGACCCGGCCGGAGATGACGCTGTGCGCGGCGCCCGTCATCAGATAGCCCTCGACGCCCTCGGGTACCTCGGTCAGCCCCGTGCCGTAGCCGGAGGTGGAGGCGCCCACGAAGACGCCCGTACGGGTGCCCCGCAGCGACGCCGGGTCCACCCCGGCCCGCTCCAGCGCCTCCCAGGACGTCTCCAGGGTGAGCCGCTGCTGCGGGTCCATGGCGAGGGCCTCGCGGGGCGAGATCTCGAAGAACGCGGGGTCGAAGTCCGCCACGTCGTGGAGGAAGCCGCCCGCCGGCGGGTGCGTCCCCTCGGCCGGCTCGGGGATCTCCCAGCCCCGGTCGGTGGGGAACGGCGAGATGGCGTCCACGCCGTCGGCGACCAGCCGCCAGAACGCCTCCGGCCCGTCGACGCCCCCGGGGTAGCGGCAGGCCATGCCGACGATCGCGACGGGCTCGTCGGCGTCGACGACGACGGCCTGCGGGGCGTCGGCCGGGGCGGCGCCGGAGACCAGCTCGCGCAGGTGCGCGGCCAGCTCGGCAGGGGTCGGGTAGTCGAAGACCAGCGTGGTGGGCAGCCGCAGGCCGGTGGCCGCGTTCAGCCGCCCCCGGAAGTCCACGGCGGTCAGCGAGTCGAAGCCGAGGTCCTTGAACGGGCGCCCGCGCAGCTCGTCGGGGGTGGCGTGGCCCAGCACCGCCGCGGTCTGCTCGTTGACCAGCCGCAGCAGCTCCCGCTCCTGCTCCGCCGCCGGGAGCGCCGCGAGGTGGCGCAGCGGTGCCGCGACCCCGTCCGCCGGCGCGGCGGCCTCCTCCTGCGCGACGAGCGCCCGCACCTGCGGCAGGTCGCCGAGGAACGGGCTGGGCCGGGCCACCGTGAACGCGGGATGGAACCGGCTCCAGTCGACGTCGGCGACGGTCACGCAGGGCGTGGGCCGCCGCAGCGCCCGGTCGAGGGCGACGAGCGCCTTCTCCGGATCGACGGGCGGCAGGCCCATCCGGTTGAGCTGCTCGGTGGCGACGTTCTCGGCGGCCATGCCGTGCGCGCCGCCCCAGGCCGTCCAGGAGACGGCGGTGGCCGGCCGGCCCCGGTCGCGCCGGTTGACGGCCAGGGCGTCCAGCAGGGAGTTGCCGGCGCCGTACGCGCACTGCCCGGCGCTGCCCCACACGCCGGAGATGGAGGAGAACATGACGAACGCGGCGAGGTCGCGCTCGGCGAGGCAGGCGTCGAGGTGCAGGGCGCCGAGTACCTTGCCCGCGACGACGTGGGAGAACTCGTCGAGGGTGGTGTCGGTGATCGGGGTGAGCTGGTCGGTGCCGGCGGCGTGCACGACCGCCGTCAGGTCGGGCAGCGAGCCGACCAGGTCCGCCACGGACTGCCGGTCGGTGACGTCGCAGGTGGCGGCGGTGACCCGCCCGTCGGCGCCGTACCGGTCGAGCAGGTCCGCCACGGCGGGGGCGGCGGCGCCCCGGCGGCTGGCCAGGACCACCCGCCCGGCGCCCCGGTCGAGCAGCCAGCGGGTGACGTGGCCGCCGAGGGCGCCGGTGCCGCCGGTGACCAGGACGGCGCCGGACCACCAGTCACCGGCCGGGTTCTCGTCGGTCGGCGGCGGGGCCGGGGTGAGCCTCCGGGCCCAGGTGCCGCCGGGGCGCACGGCCACCTGGTCCTCGCCGCCGTGGCCGGCCAGCACGGCGGCGAGCCGCCGGGTGGTGGCGGCGTCGACGGTGGCCGGCACGTCGACCAGGCCGCCCCAGCGGTGCGGTTGCTCGACAGCCGCCGCGCGGCCGAGGCCCCAGACCTCGGTCTGCAGCGGGTGCGTGACCCGGTCGCCCGGGGCCGCCGCCACCGCGCCGCTGGTGACGCACCACAGCGGCGCCACCAGGTCCAGGTCGGTCATCGCCTGGACGAGGGCGAGGGTGCCGGCGGCGGCGAGGGTCACGCCGGGGTGCTCGGGCAGCAGCCGGTCCTGGCCGGCGACGACGGCGAGCACGCCGTCGACAGCGCGACCGCCGGTCAGCACCCGGAGCCGGGCGGCGAGCGCCGCGCGGTCCAGGTCCGCGGCGCCGACGCGCAACACCAGCGGCTCGGCGTCGCCGAAGAGCCCGGCCAGGCCGTCGGCCCACGCCGGCGCGCCCTCGGCGGGCAGCACGACCAGCCAGCGGCCCGCCGGGGCGTCGCCGTCCCCGACCGGCACGGGCTGCCAGCTCACCTGGTACGACCAGCCGTCCACGAGGGAGCGTTCCCGCCGGGACCGGCGCCAGGAGGACAGCACGGGCAGGGCCGGCAGCAGCGCCCGCACCTGCTCGTCGTCGTCGCCCAGCTCGCCGCGCAGCGTGTCGACGTCCGCCTGCTCCAGGGCGGCCCAGAACTCGTCGTCGCCGTCGCCGTCGGCGGAGGCGGTGTCGGGGCCGGCGGGCGGCGGCTCGGGCCAGAAGCGCTGGCGGCGGAAGGCGTACCCGGGCAGCGGCACCCGCGCGGTCTCGGCGCCCGCGTACAGCCGCGTCCAGGCGACCTCCACCCCGCCGACGTGCAGCTCGGCGAGGGCGGTGAGCGCCGACGTGGGCTCGGGGCGGTCGCGGCGCAGCAGCGCCACGGCGGCGATCTCGTCGTCGGCCAGTACGTCGCGGGCCAGCGCGGTGAGCACCCCGCTGGGGCCGACCTCCAGGAACGTACGCACGCCCAGGGCCCGCAGCTGCTCGACGCCGTCGGCGAAGCGGACCGCCTCCCGCACGTGCCGCACCCAGTACTCGGCGGTGCGGATCTCGTCGGCGTCGGCGACGGCGCCGGTCAGGTTCGACACGATCGGCAGCGCCGGCGGTTGCAGCTCCAGCCGGCGCACCACGGCGGCGAACTCGGCGAGCATCGGTTCCATCAGCGGGCTGTGGAAGGCGTGGCTGACCCGCAGCGGCCTGGTACGTACGCCCTGGTCGGCCCAGCGGCGTTCGAGTTCCTCGACGGCGTCGGCGGCGCCGGAGACGACGACGGCGGTGGGCCCGTTGACGGCGGCCACGGCGACCCGGTCCTCGACGCCGGCCAGGGCGGCTCGGACGGCGTCGGCGGGGAGCTGGACGGCCAGCATCGCGCCGCCGGCCGGCAGGGCCTGCATCAGCCGGCCCCTGGCGGCCACCAGCGTGGCGGCGTCGGGCAGCGACAGCACACCGGCCGCGTGCGCGGCGGAGAGCTCGCCGATCGAGTGGCCGAGCAGCACGTCCGGGACGACCCCCCAGCTCTCCAGGAGCCGGAACAGCGCGACCTCGACGGCGAACAGGCCGGCCTGGGTGTAGAGGGTCTGGTTGAGCAGCCCGGCCGCCTCGTCGCCCTCGGGCGCGAAGAGCACCGGGGCGAGCGGGCGGGGCAGGTGCCGGTCCAGCTCGGCGCAGACCTCGGCCAGCGCCCGGTCGAAGACGGGGAACGCGGCGGCCAGCTCGCGGCCCATGCCGCTGCGCTGCGCGCCCTGGCCGGAGAAGAGGAACGCGAGCTTGCCGCCGCGCGGGCCCGCACCGGTGACCAGGCCCGGGGCGTCGCCGCCCGCGGCCAGCGCGCGCAGGGCGGCGGTCAGTTCGGCGCGGTCGCCGGCGAGCAGCACGGCGCGGTGCTCGAGGCCGGCCCGGGTGCTCGCCGACGACCAGCCGACATCGGTCAGCCGCGGCTCGGGGCGCTCGTCGAGCCAGTCGGCCCAGCGGGCGGCCTGCGCGGTCAGGGACGCGGCGTCTCGGGCGGAGACCAGCACCGGCACCAGGCCGGCACCGTCGACCGGGGCGGTGACGGGCTCGGTGACCGGGTCGGTCGCGGCGGCGGGGCCGTCCGGGGCGTCCGCCGGGGCCGGGTCGGCGGCGGGCGCCTCCTCGATGATCACGTGGGCGTTGGTACCGCTCATGCCGAAGGAGGAGATGCCCGCGCGGCGGGGCTGTTCCCCGGCGGGCCACGGCTGCGGCTCGGTCGCCAGCGACACCGCGCCGGCCGTCCAGTCCACGTTGGGCGTCGGCTCGTCGACGTGCAGGGTGGCGGGCACGGTGTCGTGCCGCAACGCCATCACCATCTTGATCACGCCGGCCACGCCGGCGGCGGCCTGGGTGTGGCCGATGTTCGACTTCACCGAGCCGAGCCAGAGCGGCCGGCCGGCCGGCCGGCCCTGCCCGTACGTCGACAGCAGCGCCTGCGCCTCGATCGGGTCGCCGAGGGTGGTGCCGGTGCCGTGCGCCTCCACCACGTCGACCTGCTCGGGCGCGAGCCGGGCGCTGGCCAGCGCCTGGAGGACGACCCGCTGCTGGGACGGGCCGTTGGGGGCGGTCAGGCCGTTGCTCGCGCCGTCCTGGTTGACCGCGCTGCCGCGTACGACCGCGAGGACGGGGTGGCCGTTGCGGCGGGCGTCGGAGAGCCGCTCGACGAGCAGAAGGCCGGCCCCCTCGCCCCAGGCGGTGCCGTCGGCGGCGGCCGCGAACGACTTGACCCGGCCGTCCATGGCCAGGCCACGCTGGCGGCTGAAGCCGATGAAGGCGGACGGGGTGGACATGACGGTGGCCCCACCGGCCAGTGCCAGGGTGCACTCGCCCTGCCGCAGCGCCTGGCAGGCCAGGTGCAGCGCGACCAGCGACGACGAGCAGGCGGTGTCGACGGTGACGGCGGGGCCCTCGATGCCGAGCGCGTACGAGATCCGGCCGGACACGACGCTGGCCGCGGTGCCGGTGAGGATGTAGCCCTCGGTGCCGGGCGGCGGCTGCTGGAGCAGCCCCACGTAGTCCTGGCCGGTGGTGCTGGCGAACACCCCGACCTGGTGGCCGCGCAGCGTCGAGGGGTCGATGCCGGCGTGCTCGAACGCCTCCCACGACGTCTCCAGCAGCAGCCGCTGCTGCGGGTCCATGGCCAGCGCCTCGCGCGGCGAGATGCCGAAGAACGCGGCGTCGAACTCGGTGGCGGAGTCGACGAAGCCGCCCTCGGCCACGTACGACGTGCCGGGGTGGTCGGGGTCCGGGTGGAACAGCCGTGCCAGGTCCCAGCCGCGGTCGGCGGGGAACGCGGAGCAGGCGTCGCGGCGGGAGTCGACGAGCTCCCACAGATCCTCGGGCGAGGCCACCCCGCCCGGGAAGCGGCAGGCCATGCCGACGATGGCGATCGGCTCGCGGTTGGCCGCCTCAAGCTCGCCGAGCTTCCTCCGGGTCTGGTGAAGGTCCGCCGTCACCCATTTCAGGTACTCCCGGAGCGTATCTTCAGTCGCCATTGACGCCACCTCTTCGGGTCGGAGAGAAACAGCGACCCAATACCGTCCACGGACGCCACAAGCCGCGAAGATCCAAACCCATTCAGCCGACCACGAATTGCCAGACAAAATGGCGTTTCAGCCCACCACCAGGTCTTACGCGCCGGACGAAAGGTAATTGTCGCCGGACGGCGGTCACAACCCCTAGCGTGCCCCTACGGGTGCCCCTAGGTGGCGGGGGCGCAGGCTGGGCCGACCCGCCCCGCGAGCGGTGTGGCGCACCGCCCTCGCGGGGTGCGGCCGGGCGGGTGCGCGGACCCGCCCGGCCCAGCGTGTCACGACCGTCGACAACGGTCGTACGACACCATTCCTAGATCCCCGGCAAATTGCCGCCGGGGCCACCCAGCTCGCGGTGGATGAAATCGAAGATCTCGGCATCGGTGGCGTCGTCGAGGGTGTGCGTGGCCGATTTCTCCTCGACGGGACCACGGTCGTCGCCCCACCGGGCGACGAACGCCTGCAGCTGCACCAGCAGCTTCTGCCGGGTCAGCCGGTCCGGCGCGTCGGCCGCGAAGACACCGTCGAGCCGTTCCAGCTCGGCGAGCAGCGGGGCCGCCGCGGCGGCGCCGTCCTCCGCGAGCCGGTCGCGCAGGTGCCGGGCGAGGGCCGCCGGCGTGGGGTAGTCGAACACCACGGCGGCGGGCAGTTGGACGCCGGTGGCGGCGCGGAGCCGGTTGCGCAGCTCCACGGCCGTCATCGAGTCGAACCCGACCTCGCGGAACGCCCGGTCGGGCTCCAGCCCCGCGTCCCCGCCGTGGCCGAGCACGGTCGCCGCCAGACCGCCCACGAGGTCGACGAGGACGCCTTCGCGTTCGGCGGGGCTCAGCGGCCGCAGCCGCTCCCGCAGCGCGGTCGCCGCCTCGTCGTCCGCCGGCCGGCGCTCGTCGTCGGCGGGCATCGCCGCGCCCGCCTCCGGGACCCCCGTCAGCAGCGGGCACGGCCGCATCGACGCGAACGTCGGCACGAACCGGTCCCAGCGCACGTCGGCGACGATCAGCCCCGCCTCCGCCCGCAGCGCCTGACCGAACGCCTCGAGGGCCAGCTCCGGGGGCAGCCCCGGCAGACCCCGCCGACGCAGCTGCGCCTGCTCGGGCGACTCGGGGTCGTCGCTCCACGGGCCCCACGCCACGGCGGTGGCCGCCAGTCCCCCGTGCCGCCGGTTCGCCGCGAGCGCGTGCAGCAGCGCATCGCCGGCGGACTGGCCGGCCCGGCCGCCCGCGCCCCACACCCCCGTGGTCGAGGTGCACAGCACGAACGCGTCGAGCGGGCGGTGCGCCAGCTCGTCGGCGTACCTGGGGACGTCGCCGACGGTGGCGGCCAGGTCGGCGGCCAGGCCGGCGAGGGTCAGCTCGGCGAGCGGCACCGAGCCGGTCTCGGCCGGGACGTGCACGAGCGCGGTCACCGGCCGTTCCTCGGCGGCGAGCTGCTCCATCAGGTCGCCGAGCTTGCCCGTGGCCGGCTCGGCCAGTGGGAGCACCTCGGCGCCGTGGCGTCCCAGCCAGTCGGTGGTGTGCCGGGCGAGGGCGCCGGTCCCGCCGGTGAGCAGGACGGTTCCATTCGGCCGGTAGCCGTCGCCCGCCGCCGGCATCCCGGTGTCGCGGACCAGCCGCCGGGTGTGCACGCCGGCCTCCCGGACGGCGAGCTGGTCCTCACCGTCGACGTTGACCAGCGCCCCGACCAGGGCCGCGTACGCCGCCTCGGCCGGGCCCGCCGGCAGGTCGACGACTCCGCCGACGTGCCGGGGGTGCTCCAGCGCGGCGACGAGGCCGAGGCCCCACGTGGTGGCCTGCGCCGGGTGCGCGACCGCTTCCCCGTCGACGGCGACGGCGCCGGTGGTGGCCAGCCACAGCGGTACGGCCGGGCCGGAGCGGCCGGTGTGCGCCTGCACCAGCAGCAGGTTCGCCGCCAGGCCGGTCGGCAGTGCGGTCTGCTCCGGGTGCGGCGCCTCGTCCAACGCCAGCAGGGACAGCAGCGCCGTCGGCTGGTGCGCGGCGGCGAGCCGGTCGAGGTCGGCGGCCAGACCGTCGCGGGTGGCGGTGGCCGGGTCGACGGTCAGCAGGTGCACCGCCGCGGCGCCGGCCGTGAGGGTGGCGAGCACCCGGTCGGTGACCTGGTGCGGCGGGGCCACCACCAGCCACGTGCCCGGGTCGGCGCCGGTCAGCGCCCGGCGTTCCCAGGTGATCCGGTACCGCCAGCCGGCCAGGGTGCCGTCGAGCTGCTGGCGACGCCGCCACGACTCCAGTTCCGGCAGCAGCTCGCGCATCGGCTGGTCCGGGTCGAGGCCGAGGCGGCCCAGGTCGCCGTCGGTGACGGCCCGCCAGAACGCGTCGTCGACCGGGTCGGCGGCCGGTACCGGCAACGTGTCGAGGGTCGGCCAGTAGCGCTGCGGCCGGAACGCGTACGTCGGCAGCTCGGGCAGCAGGCGGGGATCCGGGCGGGGGCCGGCCAGCGCGGCGAGCACCGCCGCCCAGTCGACGTCCCGCCCGGTGCCGTCCACGACGGCCAGCGCGGCGAGCAGGGCGGCCGGCTCGTCGGCGCCGGCGCGCAGCGCCGCCACGGCAGTGCCGTCCTCGTCGCCGGGCAGCAGGCCGGCGGCCATCGCCGTCAGCACCGCCTGCGGTCCGAGCTCCAGGAAGGTGTCCACGCCCGCGTCGCGCAGCGCGGCGATCCCGTCGGCGTACCGGACGGCCTCGCGAACGTGGCGCACCCAGTAGTCGGGCGTACGGATCTCGTCGGGCTCGGCGAGCCGCCCGGTCAGGTTCGACACGATCGGCAGCAGCGGCGCGGCGAACGCCAGCCCGTCGAGGACGGCCCGGAACTCGGCCAGCATCGGCTCCATCAGCGGGCTGTGGAACGCGTGGCTGACCCGCAGCCGGCGGGTGCGCACCCCGCGTTCCCCCCAGAGCCGCTCCAGCCCGTCGAGGGAGTCGACGGCCCCGGCGAGCACCACGGCGGTGGGGCCGTTGACGGCGGCGACGCCGACCCGGTCACCCAGCCCGGCCAGGGACTCGACGACGGCCGCCTCGTCGGCGGCGACGGCGAGCATCCCGCCCCCGGCGGGCAGGGCCTGCATGAGCCTTCCCCGGGCGGCTACCAGCGTGGCGGCGTCGGCGAGGGACAGCACGCCGGCGACGTGCGCGGCGGTGATCTCGCCGATGGAGTGCCCGGCGACGTGCCCGGGCACCACCCCGAACGACTCGATCAGCCGGAACAGGGCCACCTCCAGCGCGAACAGCCCCGCCTGGGTGAAGACCGTCTCGTCGAGCAGCGCCGCCTCGGCGCTGCCTTCGGCCGCGAACAGCACCGGCTTCAGCGGCTGCGGCAGCTGGTGGTCCAGGGCCGCGCAGACCTCGTCGAGGGCCGCCGCGAAGACGGGGAACGTGTCGTACAGCTGGCGGCCGGCGCCGGGGCGCTGGGCGCCCTGGCCGGAGAACTGGACGGCGAGGCCGCCGGCGCGTCGCCGGGCGGTGACCACCGCTGGGTGCTCCTCCCCGGCGGCCAGGGCGCGCAGCGCGGCCAGCCGGGTCTCCCGGTCGGCGGCGATCACGGTGGCCCGCCGGCCGAGGTGGGCGCGGCCGTCGGCGAGCGCCCAGGCGACCAGGCCGGCCGGGTCGTCGCCGATCGCGACGCGGTCAGCCAGCCTCCCGGCCTGCTCGCGCAGGGCGGGCAGATCGGCGGCGGAGACCGGCCACGGCAGGGTCACGGCGCGGTGGTCGCGTCGCGCTTCGCCGTGCCCCGCGGTCACTTCGAACGCTGCGGTCTCGGCGGCGGCGACCGGCTCCGGGGCCTCCTCGATGATCACGTGGGCGTTGGTGCCGCTGATGCCGAACGAGGAGACGCCGGCCCGGCGGGGTCCGTCCGTGGCGGCCCACGGCCGTGCTTCGGTGAGCAGCGCCAGCGTGCCGGAGGACCAGTCGACGTGCGGGGTCGGCGCGTCGACGTGCAGGGTCTTCGGCAGCACCTCGTGTTGCAGGGCCAGCACCATCTTCATCAGGCTCGCCGCGCCCGCCGCGGCCTGGGTGTGGCCGATGTTCGACTTCACCGACCCGAGCCACAGCGGCCGCTCGGCGGTTCGGTCCCTGCCGTACGTGGCCAGCAGCGCCTGCGCCTCGATCGGGTCGCCGAGGGTGGTGCCGGTGCCGTGTGCCTCGACGACGTCCACGTCTGCGGGGGTCAGGCCGGCGTTGTCCAGCGCCTGCCGGATGACCCGCTGCTGGGCGGGCCCGTTCGGGGCGGTGAGGCCGTTGCTCGCGCCGTCCTGGTTCACGGCGCTGCCCCGTACGACGGCGAGGATCCGGTTGCCGTCGCGCTGGGCGTCGGAGAGCCGCTGGAGCAGCAGGACGCCGACGCCCTCGCCCCAGCCCGTGCCGTCGGCGGCCTCGGCGAACGCCTTGACCCGCCCGTCGGCCGCGAGGCCGCGCTGCCGGGAGAACTCCAGGAAGGCGCCCGGGGTCGACATCACCGTCACGCCGCCGGCGAGGGCGAGGTCGCACTCGCCGCTGCGCAGCGCCTGCGCGGCCAGGTGCAGCGCCACCAGCGACGACGAGCAGGCCGTGTCGACGGTGACCGCCGGGCCGTGCAGCCCGAACGAGTACGCCAGGCGGCCCGAGACCACCGACGCGCCGTTGCCGGTCGCCTGGTAGCCCTCCACCTGCGAGCGGGCGCCCAGCAGCAGCGTGGCGTAGTCCTGCCCGTTGGTGCCCATGAAGACGCCGGTGGCGGAGCCGCGTACCCGGTGCGGGTCGATGCCGGCGCGTTCGAAGACCTCCCAGGTGGTGTGCAGCAGCAACCGCTGCTGCGGGTCCATGGCGAGGGCCTCGCGCGGGTTGATCCCGAAGAACGCGGCGTCGAAGCCGACGACGTCGTGGAGGAAGCCGCCGCTGCGGGTGTAGCTGGTGCCGACCCGCTCCGGGTCGCTGTCGAACAGGCCGTCGAGGTCCCAGCCCCGGTCGGTCGGCATCGGCGTGACCGCGTCCACCCCCTCGGCCAGCAGGCGCCACAGCTCCTGCGGCGACGACACGCCGCCCGGGAAGCGGCAGGCCATGGAGACGATCGCGATCGGCTCGTCGGCCGCCGGCCGGGCAGAGGCCACGCCGCCGGTGACCGGGCCGCCGTCCGCGCCGATGACGATTTCGGTACGCAGGAAGCGGGCCAGTTCCGCCGCCGACGGGTGGTCGAAGACCACTGTCGACGGCAGGGTCAGGCCGGTGACCCGGCCCAGCCGGTCCCGTAGTTGCACGGCGGCGAGGGAGTCGAAGCCCAGCTCCCGGAACGCCCGGCCGGCTGGCACCTGGTCGGTGGTGGGGTGGCCGAGCACGGCCGCCGCCTCCGCGCGGACGAGGTCGACCAGCAGCGCCTCCTGGCCGGTCGCCGGCAGCGTGGCGAGCCGGTTGCGCAGCCCGTCGGTGGCGGCGGCGCTCTCCGGCCGCTGCGGCTCCCCGGCGACGGCGGGGGCGACCCGGTCGAAGAGGTGGCTCGGCCGTGCGGCGGTGAACGCCGTGACGAACCGGGACCAGTCGACGTCCACGATCACCGGGGCCGCCTCGGGGGCGTTCACCCAGCGGCCGAGCGCCGCGACGGCGGCGTCGGGCGCGAGCGGGCTGAACCCGCGGCGGCGCAGGCCGTCGGCGGTCTCCCCGGCGGCCATGCCGTCCTCCGCCCACGGGCCGTACGCCAGCGCGGTGGCGGGCAGGCCCTTCGCCCGGCGGGCCGCGACGAGGGTGTCGAGCAGGGCGTTGCCGGCCGCGTAGCCGGCCTGCCCGCCGCCGCCCCAGACACCGGCGACCGAGGAGAAGACCACGAACGCGTCGAGGTCGCGACCCCGGCAGGCGGCGTCGAGGTGCAGGGCGCCGAGCACCTTGCCGGCCAGGGTCTCCGACAGCTCGCCGTCGGTCACCTCGTGCGCCGGGGTGGTGCCGCCGGACGCCCCGGCGGTGTGCACGACGGCGGTCAGCTCCGGCAGCCCGGAGACCAGAGCCTCGACGGCGGCCCGGTCGGTGACGTCGCACCCCACCACCCGCACCGCACCCGACTCGGCCACCAACTCCGCCGCACCCGGCGCCCCCGGACCCCGCCGCGAAGCCAGCACCACCTCACCGGCCCCGTTCGCCAGCAACCAGCGCGCCACGTGCCGGCCCAACGCACCCGTACCGCCGGTCACCAGCACCGTCCCGGCAGGCCGCCAACCCACACCCACCGGCGGCACGGCCGGCACCAGCCGCCGGCCGAAGATGCCGCTGCGCCGGACGGCCACCTGGTCCAGGGTGCCGTCAGCGAGGACCGCGACGAGCCCGGCGCGGGCGCCGCGGTCGGCGCGGGCGGGCAGGTCGACCAGGCCGCCCCAGCGGTCCGGCTGTTCGAGGGCGACGACCCGGCCCAGGCCCCAGGCCAGGGCCGCCCAGACGTCGTCGACCCGTTCGCCGGCCGTGACGGGCATCGCGGTCCGACTGAGCGCCCACACCCGTCCGGCCAGGCCGGTGTCGGTGAGCGCCCGGACGAGGGTGAGCAAGGCGGCCGTGCCGGCGGGCAACGCCGGCGTGTGCGCCGGGGGCCGGTCCTGGCGGGGCAGGACGCAGAGCACCCCGGCCCAGCCGTCCCCGCTGATCCGGCGCAGCCGCTCGCCCAGGTCGGCGCGGTCGAGGGTGGACGACACGGTGAGCGTGTCCACCCGGGCGCCGGCCTGGGTGAGGGTCTTCGCCACGCCCGCGTCGGCGCCGCTGTCGACGGTGACGATCAGCCACCGCCCGGACAGCCTGGTCTTCGGATTCGGCCGGACCGGCTCCCACCCGATCCGGTACGACCACCCGTCCAGCGCGGTGTCCCGGGACCGGTGACGACGCCAGCGCGAGAGGACCGGCAGGGCCGGGCCGAGCGTGTCCAAGGCGTCGGGGTCGTCGCCGAGTTCGGCGGCGAGGGCGGCCAGGTCGCCACGTTCGACGGCGGTCCAGAACTCGACGTCGCCGCCGTCCGGGGCGGCCCGCTTCTCGGCCGTGCCCTCGGGCCAGTAGCGCTGGTGCTGGAAGGCGTACGTGGGCAGGTCGACGCGGCGCGCGCCGGTGTCCGCGAACCACTGCGTCCAGGTCACCGGCACGCCGTGCACGTGCAGCTCCGCCAGGGCGTGCAGCAGCGCGTGCGCCTCCGGACGGTCCCGGCGCTGCACCGCGACGGCCAGCACGGCGTCGTCGCCGGGCAGCACGTCGGCGGCCATCGCGGTCAGGACGCTCTGCGGCCCGACTTCCAGGAACGTGTCGATACCGGCGGCCCGCAGAGCGGTGATTCCGTCGGCGTACCGGACGGCCTCCCGCACGTGCCGCACCCAGTAGTCGGCCGTGCGGATCTCGTCGCCGGCCAGGGCCCCGGTCACGTTCGACATGACCGGCAGCAGCGGCGCGGAGAACGTCAACCCGTCCAGGACCGTGCGGAACTCGTCGAGCATCGCCTCCATCAGCGGACTGTGGAACGCGTGGCTGACGGTGAGCCGGCGTGTACGCACACCTCGGTCCCGCCAGACCCGCTCCACCTCGTCCAGGGCCTCGACGGCACCGGAGACGACGACGGCGGTGGGCCCGTTGACGGCCGCGATACCCAGCCGGTCGGTCATCCCGGCCAGAGACTCCGCCACCGCAGCCTCGTCGGCGGCCACGGCCAGCATCCCGCCGCCCGTCGGCAACGCCTGCATCAACCGGCCCCGCCCGGCCACGAGAACGCACGCGTCGACCAGAGACAACACCCCCGCCACGTACGCCGCCGTCACCTCACCGATCGAATGACCAGCCACCACGTCGGGCACGACCCCGAACGACTCCACCAGACGGAACAACGCCACCTCGACCGCGAACAACCCGGCCTGCGTGAACACCGTCTGATCCAGCAACCCCGCCTCGGCGGTGCCCGCCTCGGCGAACAGCACCTCCCGCAACGGACGCGGCAGCAACGGATCAAGCTGCGCACACACCTCGTCTAGCGCGGTCGCGAACACCGGGAACCCGGCGTACAACTCCCGGCCCATCCCGGCACGCTGCGCACCCTGGCCCGAGAAGAGCAGCGCGAGCTGGCCGCGTACGGCGGTGGAGCCGGTCACGACGGTCCCGGAGGGCTCGCCCGCATCGAGGGCCCGAAGCGCGGTGAGCAGGTCGTTGCCGTCGGCCACCACGGCGACGGCACGCTGTTCCAGCGCGGGCCGGGTGGTGACGGAGGACCAGGCCACGTCCAGCGGACGCGGGGCCTCGTCGGCGGTCAGCCAGCGCGCCCACCGGCCCGCTTGGCCGGCCAGGGCCGCGTCGGAGCGCGCGGAGAGCAGCACCGGCACGACCGGCGGCACGTCGCCGACGACCTCACCCTCGATCGTCTCAGCAGGCGGCTGCTCGATGATCACGTGCGCGTTCGTGCCGGAGATCCCGAACGACGACACCGCCGCCCGACGCGGCCGGTCCACCGCCGGCCACGGGGTCGCCTCCGTAGCCAGGGCCACCGCCCCCGCCGACCAGTCGACGTGCGGAGACGGCTCGTCCACGTGCAGCGTCGCCGGCACCAGACCGTGCCGCATCGCCATGACCATCTTGATCACACCGGCCACACCGGCAGCCGCCTGCGTGTGCCCGATGTTCGACTTCACCGAGCCGAGCCACAACGGCTCCCGCCCCTGCCGGTCCTGCCCGTACGTGGCCAGGACGGCCTGCGCCTCGATCGGGTCACCCAGCGTCGTACCCGTGCCGTGCGCCTCGACCACGTCCACGTCGGACGGCGACAGCCGCGCCGACGCCAGCGCCTGCCGGATCACCCGCTGCTGCGACGGACCGTTCGGCGCCGTCAGCCCGTTCGACGCGCCGTCCTGGTTCACGGCCGTGCCCCGCACCACGGCGTAGATCTTGCGGCCCTCGCGCCGGGCGTCGGAGAGCCGCTGCACCAGCAGCACGCCGACGCCCTCGGACCAGCCGGTGCCGTCGGCGGACGCCGCGAACGACTTGCAGCGGCCGTCGGCTGACAGGCCGCGCTGCCGGGAGAACTCGATGAACGTCCCCGGCGTCGCCATCACCGTCACACCACCGGCCAACGCCAGGTCGCACTCGCCGGAACGCAGCGCCTGCGCGGCGAGGTGCAGCGCCACCAGCGACGACGAGCACGCCGTGTCGACAGTGACCGCCGGGCCTTCGAGGCCGAAGGTGTAGGCGACCCGACCGGACAGCACGCTGCCGGAGGTGCCGGTTCCGACGTAGCCCTCTACCTCGGTCGGCAGGTCCATGAGCCGGGAGGCGTAGTCGTGGTACATGACACCGGCGAACACACCCGTCCGGCTGCCCCGCAACCGCTGCGGATCAAGCCCCGCCGACTCGAACGACTCCCACGACGCCTCCAGCAGCAACCGCTGCTGCGGATCCATCGCCAGAGCCTCACGCGGCGAGATCCCGAAGAAGCCCGGGTCGAACTCCGCCGCCCCGTACAGGAAACCACCATGGCGCGTGTACGACGTACCGCTGCGGTTTGGGTCCGGGTCGAACAACGACTCCAGGTCCCAGCCCCGGTCCGCCGGGAACTCGGAGATCCCGTCGCCGCCGCCGGCCAGCAGCTCCCACAGTTCGTCGGGGGATTCCACCCCGCCCGGGTAGCGGCAGGCCATGCCCACGATCGCGATCGGCTCGTCGGTGCCGACGACCGTGCCGGCGACCGGTGCGTTGGCCGACGAGCGAACGCCGGCCAGCTCCGACCACAGGTGGTCGGCGAGGACGGCCGGGGTCGGGTAGTCGAACACCAGCGTCGAGGCCAGCCGCAACCCGGTGGCCGCGTTCAACCGGTTACGCAGGTCCACCGCCGTCAGCGAGTCGAAGCCCAACTCCCGGAACGCCCGATCGGCCGGCACCGACTCCGCACCACCGTGGCCCAACACCTGCGCAACGAGGCCCCGTACCAGCACGTCGATCTGGGCGCGGCCCTCGTCCTCGGTGAGCCCGGCGAGCCGCTCGGCCCAGCCGCCACCGCCCTGCCCCGCCTGGCGGCGGCTGCTCACGCCGATCAGGGTGCGCAGCACGGCCGGCACGGTGCCGCCGGAGGTCGCCGCCCGCAGCGCGGGAACGTCGATCACGGCCGGTACGAGAGCCGGACGGTCGGCACGCAGGGCGGCGTCGAACAGCTCCAGCCCGACCTCGGCGCTCATCGGCGTCAGGCCCGCCCGCGCCGAACGCGCCCGGTCCGCCTCGTCGATCGACGCGGCCATACCGTCCGTGTCCCACATCCCCCACGCCAGGCTGACCGCCGGCAACTCGAGCTGCCGCCGGTGGACCGCCAGGGCGTCCAGGAACGCGTTGCCCGCCGCGTACGCCGACTGACCCGGCGAACCCAGCACCCCCGCCACCGACGAGAACACCACGAACAAGTCGAGACCAAGACCCGCCGTCGCCTCGTGCAACAACCAACCCGCCGACACCTTCGGCGCCAACACCCCTGCCAGACGCTCCTCGGTGACCCGCTCGACCACGCCGTCATCCAGGACACCGGCGGTGTGCACCACACCCGCCAGCCGACCCCCGGCGGAAACCTCAGCCACCAGCCCGAACACCTGATCCCGGTCCGTCACGTCGCAGGCAACGACCCGCACCGACGCACCCAGCGCCGACAGCCGCTCCGACAGCTCGCCCGCACCCGCGGCCTCCGGGCCGCGCCGCGACACCAGCACGAGAGACCGCACGCCGTGCACCGACACCAGGTGCTCCGCGACCAACGCCCCGAGCGCACCCGTACCACCGGTCACCAGCACCGCACCGTCACCCACGACCGGCGTCTCCACCGCCGTGACGCCGGCCCGGACCAGGCGCGGCGAGTACACCGCACCCCCTCGGACGGCCAACTGGCCGCCGGTCGCGGCCGGTTCCCGCAGGACGCCGTCCAGCAGGGCAACCAGCGCGGCGTCCAGGTCGCCGTCGACGTCCGCGAGCACGATGCGGCCCGGGTGCTCCGACTGCGCCGAACGCAGCAGACCCCACACCGCCGCGCTCGCCAGGTCGGTCACCCGGTCGCCGTCGCCGATCGACACCGCGCCCCGGGTCACCACCACGAGCCGCGAGTCCGCCAGGGCGTCCGCCGCGAGCCAGGACTGCACCGTCGCCAGCACGTCCGAGGTCACTGCCCGGACCGACTCCGGCGTCGTCGCGCCGGGCGCGGGGAACACCGGCAGCAGCAGCGTCCGGGGGACGGACTCCTCCCCCGCGACCGTCGCCACGTCGGCGTACGTGGGCATTCCTACCGGTGCCGGCAGCTCCAGGCCACCGGTCACCAGCGCCCATCCGGAAAGCTCCCCGGCGGGTGCGGCCTGCACGGCCGGCCACCGCAGCTCGAACAGCGACCGCGAGGACACGCCCTGCGCGGCCGCGCCGGTCAGCTCTCGCAGGACGAGGGAGTCCATCGACACGACCGGCGCGCCCACCTCGTCGTACGCGGCCAGCCGCAGCCCGGAGCCGTCGCGGGTCAGGCGCACCCGTAGCGTCCCCGCGCCTGCGGCGTGGACCTGCACGCCCTCGAAGGCGAACGGCACCCGTGGTCCGCTCGATTCCTCGCCACCGAGCAGCAGTCCGATCGGGTGCAGGGCGGCGTCCAGCAGCGCCGGGTGCACGCCGAATCCGGCGCTCTCCGTGTCGGCGGCCTCCGGCAGGGCCACCTCGGCGAACAGTTCGTCGCGGCCGACCCAGGCGCGCTGGAGTCCCTGGAAGACCGGCCCGTACGTCAGGCCGTGCTCCGCCAGTGTCGCGTACCACCCCGCGAGGTCCACCTCGGACGTCGGGGCGGGGGGCCAGGTGATCGTGCCGGGCTCGTCGGCGGTGGACGCCTCCAGCACACCCTCCGCGTGCCGGGTCCAGCCCGCCTCGGGATCGTCGTCGGGGCGGGAGTAGACGGCGACGGGACGCTGCGGCGACTCCGACGCGGACACCCGCACCTGAATGCGTACGCCGCCGGATTCGGGGAGCACCAGCGGGGCGGCCATGGTCAGCTCCCGCAGCCGGGAGAGGCCCACCTCGTCGCCGGCCCGTACGGCCAGCTCGACCAGAGCCGTGCCGGGTACGAGCGTCAGCCCGGAGACCGTGTGGTCGGCCAGCCACGGGTGCGTGGTCAGGGAGAGCCGGCCGGTCAGCACCGTCTCGTCGTCGCCGGCCAGGTCGACTGTCGCGCCGAGCAGCGGGTGCCCGGTGCGGCCGAGTCCGGCCCCGGACACGTCGCCCGTACGCGCCCGGCCGGCGGCGGGCCAGTAGCGCTGGTGCTGGAAGGCGTACGTGGGCAGGTCGACGCGGCGCGCGCCGGTCTCGGCGAACCACGACTGCCAGGTCACCGGCACGCCGTGTACGTGCAGCTCCGCCAGGGCGTGCAGCAGCGCGTGCGCCTCCGGACGGTCACGGCGCTGCACCGCCACCGCCAGCACGGCCTCGTCATCGAGCAGCACATCGCCGGCCATCGCGGTCAGCACGCTCTGCGGCCCGACCTCCAGGAACGTGTCCACACCGGCAGCCCGCAGGGCGGTGATCCCGTCGGCGTACCGCACAGCCTCGCGCACATGCCGCACCCAATACTCCGGCGTGCAGATCTCGTCACCGGCCAGGGCACCGGTCACGTTCGACACGACCGGCAACAACGGCGCGGAGAACGTCAACCCGTCCAGGACCGTGCGGAACTCGTCGAGCATCGGCTCCATCAACGGACTGTGGAACGCGTGACTCACCGTCAGCCGGCGAGTGCGCACGCCCCGGTCGCGCCAGACCCGCTCCACCTCGTCCAGGGCCTCGACGGCACCGGACACCACCACTGCGGCCGGACCGTTGACCGCCGCGACCCCCACCCGGTCGGTCAGCCCCGCGATCGACTCCGCCACGGCCGCCTCATCAGCGGCCACGGCCAGCATCCCGCCGCCCGTCGGCAACGCCTGCATCAACCGGCCCCGCCCGGCCACGAGAACGCACGCGTCCGCCAGAGACAACACACCCGCCACATGCGCAGCCGTCACCTCACCGATCGAATGACCGGCCACCACGTCGGGCACGACCCCGAACGACTCCACCAGACGGAACAACGCCACCTCGACCGCGAACAACCCGGCCTGCGTGAACACCGTCTGATCCAGCAACCCCGCCTCGGCGGTGCCCGCCTCGGCGAACAGCACCTCCCGCAGCGGGCGCGGCAGCAGCGGGTCGAGGTGTCCGCACACCTCGTCCAGCGCGGTCGCGAACACCGGGAACAGGGCGGACAGCTCCCGGCCCATCCCGGCGCGCTGTGCGCCCTGGCCGGAGAACAGCAGCGCGAGCTGACCGCGCTGGCCGGTGGCGCCGGAGACGACCGTACCGGTGGGGTCGCCGTCGGCAAGGGCGGTCAACGCCGCGACCAGGTCGTCCCGGTCGGCGGCGGTGACGACCGCCCGGTGTTCCAGCGCGGGCCGGGTGGTGACGGAGGACCAGGCGACGTCCAGCGGACGCGGGGCCTCGTCGGCGGTCAGCCAGCGCGCCCACCGGGCCGCCTGCGCCGACAGCGCGGCGGCGTCGCGGGCCGACAGCAGCACCGGCACCACCGGCGGCACGTCGCGGACGACGACCTCACCCTCGATCGTCTCAGCCGGCGGCTGCTCGATGATCACGTGCGCGTTCGTGCCGGAGATCCCGAACGACGACACCGCCGCCCGACGCGGCCGACCCACCCGCGGCCACGGCACCGCCTCGGTGGCCAGAGCGACCGCCCCCGCCGACCAGTCCACATGCGGAGACGCCTCATCCACGTGCAGCGTCGCCGGCACCAGACCATGCCGCATCGCCATGACCATCTTGATCACACCGGCCACACCGGCAGCCGCCTGCGTGTGCCCGATGTTCGACTTCACCGACCCCAACAGCAACGGCCGATCCTGCGGACGCTCCTGCCCGTACGTCGCCAGCAGAGCCTGCGCCTCGATCGGGTCACCCAGCGTCGTGCCCGTGCCGTGCGCCTCCACGGCATCCACGTCCGCCGGGGACAGGCGCGCGTTCGCCAGCGCCTGCCGGATCACCCGCTGCTGCGACGGACCGTTCGGCGCCGTCAGCCCGTTCGACGCGCCGTCCTGGTTCACGGCCGTGCCACGTACCACCGCCAGCACGCGGTGCCCGTTGCGCCGCGCGTCCGACAGCCGCTCCACGAGCAGCACGCCGACGCCCTCGGACCAGCCGGTACCGTCGGCGGACGCCGCGAACGACTTGCAGCGACCATCCTGCGACAGACCGCGCTGACGGGAGAACTCGATGAACGTCCCCGGCGTCGCCATCACCGTCACACCACCGGCCAACGCCAGATCGCACTCACCCGACCGCAACGCCTGCGCGGCAAGGTGCAGCGCGACGAGGCTGGAAGAACAAGCGGTGTCGACGGTGACCGCCGGCCCCTCCAGCCCGAAGGTGTAGGCGACCCGACCGGACAGCACGCTGCCCGACGTGCCCGTTCCGACGAAGCCCTCGGCGTCCGGCGGCAGGTCCATCAGGCGGGAGGCGTAGTCGTGGTACATGACACCGGCGAACACACCCGTCCGGCTGCCCCGCAACCGCTGCGGATCAAGCCCCGCCGACTCGAACGACTCCCAC
>NZ_JANCLW010000001.1:2764829-2779831 GCF_033433935.1 Micromonospora sp. BRA006-A | reverse complement strand
ACGACTCCCACGACGCCTCCAGCAGCAACCGCTGCTGCGGATCCATCGCCAGAGCCTCACGCGGCGAGATCCCGAAGAAGCCCGGGTCGAACTCGGCAGCCCCGTACAGGAAACCCCCGTGGCGCGTGTACGACGTACCGCTGTGCTCCGGGTCCGGGTCGAACAGGCTCTCCAGGTCCCAGCCGCGATCGGTGGGGAACTCCGAGATCCCGTCGCCGCCGCCGGCCAGCAACGCCCACAGCTGGTCCGGACCATCGACGCCACCGGGGTAGCGGCAGGCCATGCCCACGATCGCGATCGGCTCGTCGGTGCCGGCGGTGAGTACCGCCGTCTGGCGGGCGGTGATCTGCCCGGAGACCTGCTCGTGCAGGTGGTCGGCGAGCACGGCCGGGGTCGGGTAGTCGAAGACCAGCGTCGAGGCCAGCCGCAGCCCGGTGGCCGCGTTCAACCGGTTACGCAGGTCCACCGCCGTCAGCGAGTCGAAGCCCAACTCCCGGAACGCCCGGTCCGCCGGCACGGCTTCCGCACCACCGTGCCCCAACACCTGCGCGACCAGACCCCGTACCAGCACGTCGACCTGGGCGCGCGCCTCGTCGGGCGCCAGGCCCGCGAGCTGGTTGGCCCAGTCGCCGCTCCGCGCGGCCCGTCGCCGGGCCGCCGTCGACCCGATCAGGGTACGCAGCACGGCCGGCACCGGGCCGGCGCCGAGCGCTGCGCGCATCGCCGGTACGTCGATCACGGCCGGCACCAACGCCGGCTGCTCCGCCACCAGGGCGGCGTCGAACAGCTCCAACCCGGTCTCGGCGCTCATCGGCGTCAGACCCGCCCGCGCGGACCGCGCCCGGTCCGCCTCGTCGATCGAGGCGGCCATGCCTGCCGTGTCCCACATCCCCCACGCCAGACTCACCGCCGGCAACCCGAGCTGCCGCCGATACACCGCCAACCCGTCCAGGAACGCGTTACCCGCCGCATACCCCGACTGACCCGGCGAACCCAGCACACCAGCAACCGACGAGAACACCACGAACAAGTCGAGATCCAGACCCGCCGTCGCCTCATGCAACAACCAACCCGCCGACACCTTCGGCGCCAACACCCCCGCCAACCGCTCCGCCGTCAGCCCCTCCACCACACCGTCATCCAACACACCAGCGGTGTGCACCACACCTGCCAGCCGACCCCCGGCGGCCACCTCGGCCACCAGACCGAACACCTGGTCCCGGTCCGTCACGTCACAAGCAACGACCCGCACCGACGCACCCAACGCCGACAACCGCTCCGACAACTCACCCGCACCGGCGGCCTCCGGGCCACGACGCGACACCAGCACCAGCGACCGCACACCATGCGCCGACACCAGGTGCTCCGCCACCAACGCCCCGAGCGCACCCGTACCACCGGTCACCAGCACCGCACCGTCACCCACGACCGGCGTCTCCACCGACGCCGGAGCGACCGCACGCACCAGACGCGGCACGAACACCGCGCCCGCACGCACCGCGACCTGACCGCCGTGCGTCGACGGCTCGTCGGCCACCGTGGTCAGCACACCCAGCAGCCCGGCATCCACGTCACCGTCCACGTCCGCCAGCACGAGGCGACCCGGGTGCTCCGACTGCGCCGACCGCAGCAGACCCCACACCGCCGCACCGGCCAGGTCCGACACCCGGTCGTCCGCCGCCACCGACACCGCACCCCGCGTCACCACCACGAGCCGCGACTCCGCCAGCGCATCGGCTGCCAGCCAGGACCGGACGGTCGCCAGCACCTCCGAGGTCGCCGCGCGTACCGCATCGGGGACGGCCCTCTCCGGCCCGTCGAGCGGCAGCAGCAGCGCCCTCGGTGCGACCGTCCGGCCGGCGTCGACCGCCGCGACGAGCGCCTCGACGTCGCCGTACGCCGGCAGGTCGGCGGTTGCCGGCGAGCCGACCAGCGCCCACCCGGAGAGGTCCCCGGTGGCGGCGATCTCCTCGGCCTGCCAGGTGAGTTCGAACATCGCGCGGGCCGCCGCGCCTGCCGCGGTCACGCCGGTCAGCTCGCGCAGGGCGAGGGAGTCGACCGAGACCACGGCCGCGCCCGACTCGTCGCACGCGACCAGCCGCACCGCCGAGCCCGTACGCGACAGCCGCACCCGCAGCACCCGCGCACCCGAGGCATACACCTGCACACCCTCGAACGCGAACGGCACCCGCGGCCCGCCCGACCCCTCGGTGCCGGGCAGCAGCCCGATCGGGTGCAGGGCGGCGTCCAGCAGCGCCGGGTGCACACCGAAGCGCGCCGCCTCCGTCGCCACCTCGTCCGGCAGCGCCACCTCGGCGAACACCTCGTCGCCGCCCGTCCACACCCGGCGCAGCCCCCGGAACACCGGCCCGTACGCCAGGCCGTGCTCCGCCAGCGTCGGGTACCAGCCCGCCACGTCCACCTCGGACGCGCCGACCGGCGGCCACTCCCCCAGGCTCGGCTCGCCGGCCGACGCCGGCTCCAGCACGCCCTCCGCATGCCGCACCCAGTCGGCCTCCGGATCACCCTCGGACTGCGAGTGCACCGCCACGACCCGGACGCCGGTCTCGTCGGCCGCACCGACGCGCACCTGCACCCGCACCGCGCCGGCCTCCGGCAGCACCAGCGGCGCCGCCACGGTCAGCTCCCGCACCCGCGACGCGCCCACCTCGTCACCCGCCCGGACCGCCAGTTCCACGAGGGCGGTACCCGGCACGATCACCGTGCCGGAGACGACGTGGTCGGCGAGCCACGCGTGCGTCGACGTCGAGAGGCGGCCGGTCAGCACCACCATGTCCTCGCCCGCCACGGAGACCGCCGCGCCGAGCAGCGGGTGCCCGGCCACGCCGAGGCCCGCCCCGGACACGTCGGCGGTACGCGTCTGGCCCGCGCCGAGCCAGTACCGCTGGTGCTGGAAGGCGTACGTCGGCAGGTCGACCCGGGCGGCGCCGGCGTCGGTGAACCACTGCGTCCAGGTCACCGGGACGCCGTGGACGTGCAGGTCGGCGAGGGCGTGCAGGAGTGCCTGCGGGGCGGGCCGGTCCCGGCGCTGGACGGCCACCGCGAGCGCGTCCTCGGCGAGCAGGTCGGCGTTCATCGCGGTCAGGACGCTCTGCGGGCCGATCTCCAGGAAGGTGTCGACCCCGGTGGCCCGCAGGGCGGCGATGCCGTCGGCGTAGCGGACGGCCTCCCGCACGTGCCGCACCCAGTACTCGGCGCGGGTGATCTCCTGCGGGTCGGCGAGCGCGCCGGTCAGGTTCGACACCACCGGCAGCAGCGGCGCTCGGAACGTCAGCCCCGCCAGGACGGCGCGGAACTCGTCGAGCATCGGTGCCATCAGCGGACTGTGGAACGCGTGGCTGACGGTGAGCCGGCGTGTACGTACACCCCGCTCCCGCCAGTGCCGCTCCACCTCGTCCAGGGCCTCGACGGCACCGGAGACCACCACGGCGGTGGGCCCGTTGACGGCCGCGATACCCAGCCGGTCGGTCATCCCGGCGAGAGACTCCGCCACCGCAGCCTCGTCGGCGGCCACGGCCAGCATCCCGCCGCCCGTCGGCAACGCCTGCATCAACCGGCCCCGCGCGGCCACGAGAACGCACGCGTCCGCCAGAGACAACACACCCGCCACATGCGTAGCCGTCACCTCACCGATCGAATGACCAGCCACCACGTCGGGCACGACCCCGAACGACTCCACCAGACGGAACAACGCCACCTCGACCGCGAACAACCCGGCCTGCGTGAACACCGTCTGATCCAGCAACCCCGCCTCAGCACTACCCGCCTCGGCGAACAGCACCTCCCGCAACGGACGCGGCAACAACGGATCCAGGTGACCACACACCTCGTCCAGCGCGGTCGCGAACACCGGGAACCCGGCGTACAACTCCCGGCCCATCCCGGCACGCTGCGCACCCTGACCCGAGAAGAGCACGGCCAGCTGCGTACGCGTCGCGCCCGTGCCGGTGACCAGGGTGGCGGCCGGCTCACCGGCGGCGAGCGCCCGCAGCCCGGCCAGCAGTTCGTCCCGGCCCGTCGCGGTGACCACCGCACGGTGCTCCAGCACGGCCCGGCTGACTGTCGACGACCAGCCGACGTCGGCGGGGCGCAGTTTCTCGTCGTCGGCGATCCAGTGGGCCCAGCGGTCGGCCTGCGCCGCAACGGCGGCCTCGGAGCGGGCCGACAGCAGCACGGGGGTCGGCAGCGACCCGGCGGCGGGCGCCGGCGCGTGCTCGCCCCGGGTGGGCTCCGCTTCGGCGGGGGGCTGCTCGATGATCACGTGCGCGTTGGTGCCGCTGACGCCGAACGACGAGATCGCGGCGCGACGGGGCCGGCCCGCCGCGGGCCAGTCGCGGGCCTCGGTGAGCAGGGAGACCGCCCCGGCGCTCCACTCGATGTGCGGGGACGGCTCGTCGACGTGCAGCGTCGACGGCAGCACACCGTGCCGCATCGCCATGATCATCTTGATGATACCGGCTGCCCCGGCGGCGGCCTGGGTGTGGCCGATGTTCGACTTGACCGAGCCCAGCCAGAGCGGCCGGTCGGCGGGCCGGTCCTGCCCGTACGTCGCCAGCAACGCCTGCGCCTCGATCGGGTCGCCCAGGGTCGTGCCGGTGCCGTGCGCCTCGACGGCGTCCACGTCGGCGGTGGTGAGCCGGGCGTTCGCGAGGGCCTGCCGGATGACCCGCTGCTGCGACGGGCCGTTGGGGGCCGTCAGCCCGTTCGACGCGCCGTCCTGGTTCACGGCGCTGCCCCGTACCACCGCCAGGATCCGGCGGCCCTCCCGCTGCGCGTCGGAGAGTCGTTGCACGAGCAGCACGCCGACGCCCTCGGACCAGCCCGTGCCGTCGGCCGACGCCGCGAACGACTTGCAGCGACCGTCCTGCGACAGGCCCCGCTGGCGGGAGAACTCGATGAACGTCCCCGGCGTCGCCATGACGGTCACGCCACCGGCCAGGGCGAGATCGCACTCGCCGCCGCGCAGTGCCTGCACCGCGAGGTGCAGCGCGACCAGCGACGACGAGCACGCCGTGTCGACAGTGACCGCCGGGCCTTCGAGGCCGAAGGTGTACGCGACCCGGCCGGACAGCACGCTGCCGGAGGTGCCGGTGCCGAGGTAGCCGCCCACGCCCTCGGGCAGGTCCTGCACGCCGGAGGCGTAGTCGTGGTACATCAGGCCGGCGAAGACGCCGGTCCGGCTGCCGCGCAGCCGCGACGGGTCGAGGCCGGCCGACTCGAACGTCTCCCAGGACGCCTCCAGCAGCAGCCGCTGCTGCGGGTCCATGGCGATCGCCTCGCGCGGCGAGATGCCGAAGAAGTCCGGGTCGAACTCGGCGGCCCCGTACAGGAAGCCACCGTGGCGGGTGTACGACGTCCCGGGGTTGTCCGGGTCGGGGTGGAAGAGCCGGTCGAGGTTCCAGCCCCGGTCGGTGGGGAACTCGCCGATGCCGTCGGCGCCGGCGGCGACCAGGTCCCACAGCTGCTGCGGGTTCGTCACGCCGCCCGGGTAGCGGCAGGCCATGCCCACGATGGCGATCGGCTCGTCGACGTTTGTCGCCCGCACGGCCCGCTGCTGCTCGGCGACCTGGCCGGACAGCTGCTCGTACAGGTACTCCGACAGTGCGGCGGGGGTCGGGTAGTCGAAGACGAGCGTCGACGTGAGTCGCAGTCCGCTCGCGCTGTTGATCCGGTTGCGCAGCTCGACGGCGGTCAGCGAGTCGAAGCCCAGTTCCCGGAACGCCCGGTCCGCCGGCACCGCCTCGGCGCCGCCGTGGCCGAGCACCTGCGCGATCATCCCGCGCACCAGCAGGGCCACCTGCGTACGCGCCTCCTGCGGGTCGAGGCCGGCCAGCCGGTCGGCCCACGTGCCGGTGCCGGAGCGGCGACGCTTCGCGGCCGGTCCCACCAGGCCCCGCAGCATCACCGGCACCCGGCCGGCGGCGGTCCGTGCCCGCATGGCGGGCAGGTCGACAACGGCCGGCACCAGCGCCGCGCCGCCGTGGGTCAGGGCGGCGTCCCACAGCCCGAGCCCGACCGGGGCGGTCATCGGGACCAGACCGGCCCGGGTCACCCGCGCCCGGTCGGTGTCGTTGATCGACGCGGCCATGCCGTCGGTGTCCCACATGCCCCACGCGAGGCTGACGGCGGGCAGCCCGCGCTGCGCCCGCAGCACGGCGAGGGCGTCCAGGAAGGCGTTGCCGGCCGCGTACGCGGCCTGGCCGGGAGAGCCGAGCACCCCGGCGACGGAGGAGAAGAGCACGAACAGGTCGAGGTCCAGCTCGGCGGTCGCCTCGTGCAGCCACCAGCCCGCCGTGACCTTCGGGGCCAGCACGTCCGCCAGCCGGTCGGCGGTGATCCCGCTGACGATGCCGTCGTCGAGGACGCCGGCGGTGTGGACCACCCCGGCCAGGCGGTCGTCGGCGGTGATGGACCGGACCAGCTCGCCGACGCGCTCGCGGTCGGTCACGTCCGTGGCGACCACGCGGGCGGTCGCGCCCAGCGCGGCCAGCCGCCGCACCAGCTCGTCGGCTCCGAGGGCCGCCGGGCCCTGCCGGGACGCCAGCACCAGCGAACGCACGCCGTAGGCGGTGACGAGGTGTTCGGACACCAGGGCGCCCAGCGATCCGGTGCCGCCGGTGACGAGGACGGTTCCCCCGTCGAGGGTCGCCGGGGTCCGCGCGGCGCCCGTGGCGCGGACCAGCCGCGGCAGGTACGCCGTGCCCGAACGCACCGCGACCTGCCCGCCGAGGGCGGGGTCGTCGGCGGCTGCGGCGAGCAGGGCCAGCAGGTCGGCGTCCAGGTCGGCGCCGGGTTCCAGGTCGGCCAGCACGAGCCGGCCGGGGTGCTCCGACTGGGCCGAGCGCAGCAGGCCCCAGACCGCCGCCCCCGCCAGGTCGCTGACGCGGTCGTCGGCGCCGGTGGCCACGGCGCCGCGGGTCACGACGACCAGCCGCGAGTCCGCCAGCGGCTCGGCCGCCAGCCACGTCTGCACCGCGCCGAGGACGTCCGTCGTGACGGAGCGCACCGCGTCGGGCACGTCCGTCCCGGAGGTCGCCGGGGTGACGGGTAGCAGCAGCGCCGCCGGGGCGGTGCCGTCCGTCGCCGCCGTGGTCAGCGCGGCGACGTCGGCGTACGCCGGGAGCTGCGGCGCGCCGTCGAGCGGGCGGTCACCGAGCACGGCCCAGCCGTACGCGCCGTCGGGCGCGGCGATCTGCTCGGGCTGCCAGGAGACCTCGAACAGGGATCGGTACGCCTCGTCCGGCGCGGCCGCCAGGCCGGTCATCTCGCGCAGTGCCAGCGAGTCCACCGACACCACGGGCACGCCCGTCTCGTCGGCGGCGACCAGCCGCACCGAGTTGCCGGAGGCGGTGAGGCGGACCCGGAGCGTCCGGGCGCCGACGGCGTGGACCTGCACACCCTCGAACGCGAACGGCACCCGGGGACCGCCGCCCGGCTGGTCGGCGGGCAGCAGGCCGACGGGGTGCAGGGCGGCGTCCAGCAACGCCGGGTGCACCCCGAAGCCCGCCGGGTCACCGGTGACCTCGTCGGGGAGGGCGACCTCGGCGAACACCTCGCCGTCGGCGGTCCACGCCCGGCGCAGGCCTCGGAAGACCGGCCCGTACGCGAGCCCGTGCTCGGCGACCCTCGCGTACCAGCCGGTGACGTCCACCTCGGACGCGCCGGGTGGCGGCCAGGCGCCCAGGGTGGGCTCGTCGGCAGTGGGTGCGCCGACGAAGCCGTCGGCGTGCCGGGTCCAGCCCGACTCGGAGTCGTCCTCGGGCTGGGAGTGCACGGTCACCGAGCGGCTGCCGGTCCCGTCGACGGGACCGACCCGGACCTGGACCCGTACCCCGCCGCCGGTGGCGGGCAGCACGAGCGGGGCGAGCACTGTCAGCTCGCGGACGCGGGACGCGCCGACCTCGTCGCCCGCCCGGACGACGAGGTCCACCAGCGCGGTGCCCGGCACCACCACGGCGCCGGAGACGATGTGGTCGACGAGCCACGGGTGCGTCGACACCGACAGCCGGCCGGTCAGCACCACCATGTCCTCGCCGGCGACCGACACCGCCGCGCCGAGCAGCGGGTGCCGCGCCACGCCGAGGCCGGCCCCGGAGACGTCGGCGGACTGGCCGGTGGGCGGCAGCCAGTACCGCTCCCGCTGGAAGGCGTACGTGGGCAGGTCCACGCGCCGTGCGCCGGTCCCGGCGAACCACTGCGTCCAGGTCACCGGCACGCCGTGCACGTGCAACTCGGCCAGGGCGTGCAGCAGCGCGTGCGCCTCCGGACGGTCACGGCGCTGCACCGCCACCGCCAGCACGGCCTCGTCATCGGGCAGCACGTCGGCGCTCATCGCGGTCAGGACGCTCTGCGGCCCGACCTCCAGGAACGTGTCCACACCGGCAGCCCGCAGGGCGGTGATCCCGTCGGCGTACCGGACGGCCTCCCGCACGTGCCGCACCCAATACTCCGGCGTGCGGATCTCATCGCCGGCCAGGGCCCCGGTCACGTTCGACACGACCGGCAACAACGGCGCGGCGAACTCCAACCCGTCGAGAACGGCCCGGAACTCATCGAGCATCGGCGCCATCAGCGGGCTGTGGAACGCGTGACTCACCACCAGCCGACGCGTCCGCACCCCCCGACCGCGCCAAACCCGCTCCACCTCGTCCAACGCGTCAACGGCACCCGACACCACCACAGCGTCGGGGCCGTTGACAGCGGCGATGCCGGCACGGTCGGTCAGCCCCGCGATCGACTCCGCCACGGCCGCCTCATCAGCGGCCACGGCCAGCATCCCGCCACCGGTCGGCAGCGCCTGCATCAACCGGCCCCGCGCCGCCACGAGGACGCACGCGTCCGCCAGAGACAACACACCCGCCACATGCGCAGCCGTCACCTCACCGATCGAGTGACCGGCCAGCATGTCGGGCACGATCCCGAACGACTCCACCAGGCGGAACAGCGCCACCTCGACCGCGAACAACCCGGCCTGCGTGAACACCGTCTGATCCAGCAACCCCGCCTCGGCGGTGCCCGCCTCTGCGAACAGCACCTCCCGCAACGGACGCGGCAACAACGGATCCAGGTGACCACACACCTCGTCCAGCGCGGCGGCGAACACCGGGAAGAACCCGTACAACTCCCGACCCATCCCGGCACGCTGCGCACCCTGACCCGAGAACAGCAGCGCGAGCTGGCCGCGCTGGCCGCCCGGGCCGGTGAGCACGCCGGCCGAGACCTCGCCCGCCGACACGGCGTCGAGGCCCGCCAGCAGTTCGTCCCGGCTCGCCCCGGACACGACGGCCCTGTGCTCCAGTACGGAGCGCGACGCCACCGAGGACCACGCCACGTCGAGCGGGTGCGGGGCGTCGGTGCCGCCGAGCCACTGCGCCCAGCGGCCGGCCTGCGCCGACAGCCCGGCCGCGTCGCGGGCCGACAGCAGCAGTGGCAGCACCGCCGGCACCCGGGACGGCTCGTCACCGGTGACCGGCTCGTCGCCGTCGGCCGGCTCGTCCGCGTCGGTCGGCGTGGGCGGCTGCTCCAGGATCAGGTGCACGTTCGTACCGCTGATGCCGAACGACGACACGGCGGCCCGGCGAGGCCGGTCCACCGCCGGCCAGGGGCGCGCCTCGGTGAGCAGGGAGACCGCGCCGGCGGACCAGTCCACGTGGGGGGTCGGCTCGTCGAGGTGCAGGGTCCGTGGGAGCAGGCCGTACCGCATCGCCTGCACCATTTTGATCATGCCGGCGACGCCTGCGGCGGCCTGGCTGTGGCCGATGTTCGACTTGATCGAGCCGAGCAGCAACGGCCGGTCGGCGGGGCGGCCCTGGCCGTACGTGGCCAGCAGGGCCTGCGCCTCGATCGGGTCGCCGAGGACGGTGCCGGTGCCGTGCGCCTCGACGGCGTCCACGTCGGCCGTGGTCAGCCGGGCGTTCGCGAGGGCCTGCCGGATCACCCGCTGCTGGGCCGGCCCGTTGGGGGCGGTGAGACCGTTGGACGCGCCGTCCTGGTTGACGGCGCTGCCGGCGAGCACGGCGAGCACCTGGCGGCCCTGCCGCCGGGCGTCAGAGAGGCGCTGGACGAGCAGAACGCCGACGCCCTCCGACCAGCCGGTGCCGTCGGCGTCGGCGGCGAAGGACTTGCAGCGCCCGTCCGGGGCGAGGCCGCCCTGGCGGGAGAACTCGACGAAGGCGCCGGGCGTCACCATGACGGTGACGCCGCCTGCCAGGGCCATGTCGCATTCGCCGCCGCGCAGCGCCTGGGCGGCCAGGTGCACCGCCACCAGCGAGGACGAGCAGGCGGTGTCGACCGTCACCGCCGGGCCCTCCAGCCCGAAGGTGTACGACACGCGGCCCGAGATGACGCTGTGCGCGCCGCCGGTGAGCTGGTAGCCGGCCAGCTCGGCCGGGGTGTCGGTGGTGCCGTAGCCCGACGGGGAGGCGCCGACGAAGACGCCGGTACGGCTGCCGCGCAGCTCCTCCGGGTCGATGCCGGCCTGCTCCATGGCCTCCCAGGACGCCTCCAGCAGCAGCCGCTGCTGCGGGTCCATGGCGACGGCCTCGCGCGGCGAGATGCCGAAGAAGCCCGGGTCGAATGTGGTGGCGCCGTCGACGAAGCCGCCCTCGCGGGTGTGTGAGACGGGTTGCCCGTCGGCGTCGACGGCCAGCAGCCGGCCCATGTCCCAGTGGCGATCGTCGGGGAAGCCGCTGATGCCGTCGCGCCCGGTGGCGACCAGCTCCCACAGGTCGTCCGGGTCGGCCACGCCGCCCGGGTAGCGGCAGCTCATGCCGACGATGACGATCGGGTCGTCGTCGTCGACCGGCCCGGCGGGGCCCCAGGCGGTGACGGTCTCGACCTCGTGCAGGCGCAGCGTCGCCGACAGGTGGTCGGCGAGGGCGGCCGGGTTCGGGTAGTCGAAGACCAGGGTGGTGGGCAGGGTGAGGCCGGTGGCGGCGCCGAGCCGGTTGCGCAGCTCGACGGCGGTCAGCGAGTCGAAGCCGAGTTCCTTGAACGCCCGGTTGGCCTTGACCAGTTCGGTGCCGGAGTGGCCGAGCACGGCGGCGGTGTGCGTGCGTACGAGCTCGGTCAGGTGGCGGTCCTGCTCGGCGCGGGGCAGCGTCAGCAGGTGCTGCCGCAGCCCGCCGCCGGCGGTGCCCTCCGGTTCCGCGTCGACCACGCGCAGGGCGTCGCGCGCCTCGGCGATGTCGTGGAGCAGGGGGCGGGCGCGGGCGGCGGCGAACGCCGGGGTGAACAGGGACCAGTCGACGTCCGCCACGGTCACCGCCGGCCCGGCCCGGCCGACGGCGCTGCGCAGCGCGTACACGGCCTGGGCCGGCGACATGGGGCTGAGGCCGCGGCGGGCCAGCAGTTCCTGCCCCTCGCCGCTGGCCATGCCGCCGTCGGCCCAGGGGCCCCACGCCACGGCGGTGGCGGTCAGGCCGCGGGCGCGGCGCCGCTCGGCGAGGGCGTCGAGGAAGGCGTTGCCGGCGGCGTACGCGGCCTGGCCGCCGCTGCCCCAGATGCCGGCGATCGAGGAGAACAGCACGAACGCGTCGAGCGGTCGGTCGCCCAGCAGCTCGTCCAGGTGCACGGCGCCGGCGATCTTGCCGTCGAGCACCCCGGCCAGGCCGGCGAGGTCGGTGTCGACGAGCATGGTCAGCTGGCCCACCCCGGCGGCGTGCACCACCGCGGTCAGGGGCGCCGGGTCGGCGTCGACGTCGCGCAGCAGCGCCTCGACGCGGGCGCGGTCGGCCATGTCGGCGGCGACCAGGCTCACCCGGGCGCCGAGCGCGGTCAGTTCGTCGCGTAGCTCGGCCGCCCCGGGGGCGTGCTCGCCGCGGCGGCTGGTCAGCACGAGGTGCTCGGCGCCGTTGGCCGCCGCCCAGCGGGCCACGTGCGCGCCGAGCGCCCCGGTGCCGCCGGTGACGAGGACGGTGCCGGACGGCTGCCAGCGGTCGACGGTGCCGACGGCCGCCGGCGTGGCGCGCACCAGGCGCCGCACGAAGACGCCAGTGGGCCGCACGGCGACCTGGTCCTCGTGGCCGCCCCCGGTCAGGACGCCCACCGCGTGGTCCCAGTCGTCGCGCCCGGGCGCGTCCGGCAGGTCGACCAGGCCGCCCCAGAGCTGCGGGTGTTCCAGCCCGGCGACCCGGGCCAGGCCCCACAGCCCGCCCTGGGCGACGCTGCGCACCGGGTCGGTGTCGCCGGTGCCGACAGCGCCCCGCGTGAGCATCCACAGTGGTGCCGCGACGTCGGCGGCGTGCAGGGCCTGCACCAGCGTCATCGTGGCGGCCGTGCCGAGCGGCACCGCCGGCCGGCCGGGGTGGGGTCGCTCCAGCAGGCCCAGCAGGGAGACGATCCCGGTGAACGGGGTGTCCCCCACGGCGGCGGTCAGCCGCGACGTCACCTGGTCGCGCTCGCCGAGCGGGTCCACCGCCAGCCGGGACACCTCGCCGCCGGCGGCGCTCAGCGCCCCCGCGAGCGCCCCGGCCCACTCGGTCGTGGCGGCGTCGTCGGCGGGCTCCACGAGCAGCCAGCGTCCCGGCGGGGTGAGCGGTGCGGGGACGGTGGTCCGCTTCCACACCACCCGGTACGACCAGCCGTCGACGACGGCGTCCCGCAGCCGCGCCTTGCGCCAGGACGACAGGACCGGCAGGGCCGGGGCCAGGACGCCCGCCCCGTCGGTGCCGAGCTGCGCGGCGAGGGCCGCCACGTCGGAGCGCTCGACGGCCGACCAGAACTCGACGTCCACCACGTCCGGGCTGACCGGGCCGGTGGCCGAGGCCGGCATCTGCTCGGGCCAGTAGCGCTGCCGCTGGAACGCGTACGTGGGCAGGGCGACCGGGGTCGCTCCGGTGCCGGCGTAGAGGGCCGCCCAGTCGACGGGTGTTCCGTTGACGTGCAGTTCGGACAGGGCGGCGAGCAGGGCCCGCGACTCGGGGCGGTCGGCGCGCAGGGCGGGTACGGCGACGGCCGGGGTGTCGTCGTCGGCGTCCGCCGGCTCCCGCCCGCTCAGCACGTCCCGGGTCATGGCGGTCAGGACGCTGCGCGGGCCGATCTCCAGGAACGTGTCCACCCCGGCGGCGCGCAGCGCGGCGACCCCGTCGGCGAAACGCACAGCGTCCCGCACGTGCCGCACCCAGTAGTCGGGACTACGGATCTCGTCGACGTCAGCCAGCGCACCGGTCACGTTCGACACGACCGGCAACGCCGGCGCCTCGAACGTCAACCCGTCCAGGACCACCCGGAACTCATCCAGCATCGGCTCCATCAACGGACTGTGGAACGCATGACTCACCGACAACCGGCGCGTACGCACACCCCGCCCACGCCAGACCCGCTCGACCTCGTCGAGCGCCTCCACCGCACCGGAGACCACCACCGACGTCGGCCCGTTGACAGCCGCGACCCCCACACCGGTCAAGCCGTCCAGCGTCGCCAGCACATCGGCCTCAGCCGCCGCAACGGCCACCATCCCACCACCGGCCGGCAACGCCTGCATCAACCGGCCCCGCGCCGCCACCAACACACACGCATCCGCCAGCGACAACACCCCCGCCACATGCGCGGCCGTGACCTCGCCGATCGAATGACCGCCGACCAGGTCGGGGGCGACGCCGAACGACTCCACCAGGCGGAACAACGCCACCTCGACCGCGAACAGACCGGCCTGCGTGAACACCGTCCGGTCCAGCAGCTCCGCCTCGGCGGAACCCTCGGGTGCGAACAGCACCTCCTTGAGCGGGCGCGGCAGCAGCGCGTCGAGCTGTGCGCACACCTCGTCCAGCGCGGCGGCGAAGACCGGGAACTCCGCGTACAACTCCCGGCCCATGCCGGCACGCTGCGCGCCCTGACCGGAGAAGAGCACCGCGAGCGGACCCCGGTCGGCGGCCTGCCCGGCGACCAGCGCGCCGGACGGCTGGCCGGCGGCGAGGGCGCGCAGCCCGGCCAGCAGCTCCTCGCGGTCGGTGGCGGTGAGCACCGCGCGGTGTTCCAGCGCGGAGCGCGACACGACCGACGACCAGCCGACGTCCACGGTGCGGAGGGCCTCGTCGTCCTCCAGCCACCGGGTCCAGCGGCCCGCCTGCGCGCCGAGGGCGGCCTCGGAGCGGGCGGAGAGCAGCACGGGCACCGCCGGCAGGGCGACGGTGGGGGCCGGCCCGGTGTCGGCGGGGTCGGCGGCGTCCGGGGCGGGCGGTTCCTCGATGATGGTGTGCGCGTTCGTGCCGGAGATCCCGAACGACGACACGGCCGCCCGGCGGGGACGGTCGGTCGCCGGCCACGGCGTCGCCTCGGTCACCAGCGACACCTCGCCGGCCGACCAGTCCACCTTCGGCGTCGGCTCGTCGACGTGCAGGGTGGACGGCACGAGCCCGTGCCGCATCGCCATCACCATCTTGATCACACCGGCCACGCCTGCGGCGGACTGACTGTGACCGATGTTCGACTTGATCGAGCCGAGCAGCAACGGCCGGTCGGCGGGGCGGCCCTGGCCGTACGTGGCCAGCAGGGCCTGCGCCTCGATCGGGTCGCCGAGGACGGTGCCGGTGCCGTGCGCCTCGACGGCGTCCACGTCGGCCGTGGTCAGCCGGGCGTTCGCGAGGGCCTGCCGGATGACCCGCTGCTGGGCCGGCCCGTTGGGGGCGGTGAGACCGTTGGACGCGCCGTCCTGGTTGACGGCGCTGCCGCGGATCACGGCGAGGACCGGGTGCCCCTTGCGCTGCGCGTCCGACAGCCGCTCCACCAGCAGGATGCCGACGCCCTCGGACCAGCCGGTGCCGTCGGCGGCGGCGGCGAACGACTTGCACCGGCCGTCGGGGGCGAGCCCCCGCTGCCGGGAGAAGCCCACGAACGGGCCGGGGGTGGCCATGACGCACACGCCGCCGGCCAGGGCCAGGTCGAAGTCGCCCTGCCGCAGCGCCTGGCACGCCAGGTGCAGGGCGACCAGCGACGACGAGCAGGCGGTGTCCACGGTGACCGCGGACACCGCCTGCTCGTCG
>NZ_JANCLW010000001.1:2739612-2764729 GCF_033433935.1 Micromonospora sp. BRA006-A | reverse complement strand
GGGGTGGCCATGACGCACACGCCGCCGGCCAGGGCCAGGTCGAAGTCGCCCTGCCGCAGCGCCTGGCACGCCAGGTGCAGGGCGACCAGCGACGACGAGCAGGCGGTGTCCACGGTGACCGCGGGGCCCTCCAGGCCGAGGGCGTACGCGATCCGCCCGGAGACGACGCTGGTGGCCGTACCGGTCAGCAGGTAGCCCTCGTCGGCGCCCTCGGCCTCGCTCTGCGGGCCCATGCCGTAGCCGTTGGCGGCGGTGCCGACGAAGACGCCGACCTTCTGCCCCCGCATCGAGGCGGGCGCGACGCCGGCGTGCTCGAACGCCTCCCACGACGTCTCCAGCAGCAGCCGCTGCTGGGGGTCCATCGCCACGGCCTCGCGCGGCGAGATGCCGAAGAACTCCGCGTCGAAGTCGGCCGCGTCGTAGAGGAAGCCGCCCTCGCGGGTGGTGGAGCGGCCGGCCCGGTCGGCGTCCGGGTCGTACAGGTTGTCCAGGTCCCAGCCCCGGTCCGTCGGGAAGCCGCCGATCGCGTCGCCGCCGGAGGCCACCAGGTCCCAGAGATGCTCAGGGCTGGCGACGCCACCCGGATAGCGGCAGGACATCGCGACGATCGCGATCGGCTCCCTGGCGGCGGCGGTCAGCTGCTGGTTGAGCTGACGGAGGCGGCCCGTCTCCTTGAGCGACGCGCGAAGCGCCTCGACGACCTTGTCTGCGGACGTAGACATCATGAGCTCCGTACTCGGGACAACGGTCAGGAATCGGTTCCGTCAAGCGCCAGCCTGACGAGGGCGTCGGTGTCGAGGTCGTCGAGGTCCAGGTTCTCGTCGGTGGACTCGTCACCGTCGTCGCCGTCGGTGTCGGCGAGGTTGAGCAGCAGGTCCAGCAGCCCGGCCTCACGGAGGCGGGCCAGCGGGATCGCCGCGAGCGTCTGCCGGACGGCCGCCTCCGCCGGGTCGCCGTCGTCCGCCTGCGCCGCCTCGGGCAGCAGGCCGTCGAGCAGGTTCTCGGCGAGCACGGCCGGGTTCGGGTAGTCGAAGACGAGGGTCGCGGGCAGCGACAGGCCGGTGACGCCGGTCAGTCGGTTGCGCAGCTCGACCGCCGTCAGCGAGTCGAATCCGAGCTCCTTGAACGCCCGCTGCGGCTTGACCCGGTCCGTTCCCGCGTGGCCGAGCACGGCCGAGGCGTGGGTACGGACCAGGTCGACCAGGTGCCGGACCCGCTCGGGGCGGGGCAGGGTGAGCAGGTGCTCCCGCAGGGCGTCGGCGGCACCGCCGGGCTGCTGCTCCACGGCGTGGGCGTGCAGCGCCTCCCGGGCCTCGGCGATGTCGTCGAGCAGCGGCCGGGGGCGGGCCGAGGCGTACGCCGGGGCGAAGACCGCCCAGTCGACGTCCACCACGGTCAGCGTCGCCCTGGGCAGGCCTGCGGCGTACCGCATGGCGTGCACGGCGTCGGCCGGCGCCATGGCGGTCAGGCCGCGCCGGGCCAGCATCTGCTGGGCTTCGCCGGTGGCCATGCCGCCGTCGGCCCACGGTCCCCAGGCCACGGACGTCGCCGCCAGGCCCCGGCCGCGCCGCTGCTCGGCGAGCGCGTCGAGGAAGGCGTTGCCGGCGGCGTACGCGGACTGCCCGCCGCTGCCCCACACCCCGGCGATGGAGGAGAAGAGCACGAACGCGTCCAGCGGCCGGTCGCCGAGCAGGGCGTCCAGGTGCAGCGCGCCGGCCACCTTGCCGTCGAGCACGCCCGCGAACGCGGTCAGGTCGGTGTCGGCGATCAGCCCGGACTCGCCGGCGCCCGCCGCGTGCACCACGGCCGTCAGCGGCGCCGGATCCTCGTCGAGGCGGGCCAGCAGCGCCGCCACCTGGTCGCGCTCGGCGACGTCGCAGGCGACGACCGACGCCCGTACGCCTTGGGCGATCAGCTCCTCGCGCAGCTCCACGGCCCCCGGGGCGTCCCCGCCGCGGCGGCTGGTCAGCACGACGTGCTCCGCCCCGTTGGCCGCCGCCCAGCGGGCCACGTGCGCGCCCAGCGCGCCCGTGCCGCCGGTGACCAGCACGGTGCCGGACGGCCGCCACCGCTGCGCCGTGTCGGGGGCGGCGGGCGCCGAGCGGACCAGGCGACGGACGAACACCCCGGAGGGGCGTACGGCAAGCTGGTCCTCGTCGCCGGCGCCGGTCACCACCCGCGCCAGCCGGTCCCAGGCCGTCGCGTCGGCCTGCTCGGGCAGATCCACCAGCCCGCCCCACAGGTGGGGGTGTTCCAGGCCCGCCACGAGCCCCAGGCCCCAGAGCCCGCTCTGGACGGCAGCGTGCACGGTGTCCCCGTCGCCGGTGCTGACCGCGCCCTGCGTCAGGCACCACAGCCGGGTCGTCGCCCCGGTGTCGTGCAGCGCCTGGAGCAGCAGCAGCGTGGCGGCCGTCCCGACCGGCACGGCCGGGTGGGCGGGGTGCGGCTGGTCGCGGAGGCCGAGCAGGGAGAGCACGCCGGTGACGGGACCGTCGGCCAGCGCGTCGCCCAGCCGCCGGGCGAGGCCCGCCCGGTCGGTGCCGGCCGGGTCGACGGTGAGCCGGACCACGTCGGCGCCGACCTCGGCGAGGGCCTTGGTGACCGCCTCCGCCCGGGTGCCGTCCGCCAGGTCGTCCTGCGCCGTCACGAGCAGCCACGCGCCGGGGCGCGCCGGGCCGGCGGTGATGTCGGCGCGCTTCCATCCGACGCGGTACGACCCTGCGTCCAGGATTGCCCGCTGCGTGCGCGCCCGGTGCCAGGTCGACAGGACCGGCAGGGCCGGGGTGAGGGCGTCCAGGGCGGCGCCGTCGTCGCCGAACTGGGCAGCGAGGGCGCTCAGGTCGCCGCGTTCGACGGCCTTCCAGAAGTCGGCGTCACCGCCGTCGGTCGCCGTCTGCCGCGGCCGGTTCGCCGGCTCGGGCCAGTACCGCTCCCGCTGGAAGGCGTACGTGGGCAGGTCGACCCGCCGTGCGCCGGTCCCGGCGAACCACTGCGTCCAGGTCACCGGCACGCCGTGCACGTGCAACTCCGCCAGGGCGTACAGCAACGCGTGCGCCTCCGGACGGTCCCGGCGCTGCACCGCCACCGCCAGCACGGCCTCGTCGGGCAGCAGGTCGGCGGCCATCGCGGTCAGGACGCTGCGCGGCCCGACCTCCAGGAACGTGTCCACACCGGCAGCCCGCAGGGCGGTGATCCCGTCGGCGTACCGCACAGCCTCGCGCACATGCCGCACCCAATACTCCGGCGTGCAGATCTCGTCACCGGCCAGGGCACCGGTCACGTTCGACACGACCGGCAACACCACCAGGGCTTGATCAACACCAGTTCCCCGAACGACTCCACCAGACGGAACAACGCCACCTCGACCGCGAACAACCCGGCCTGCGTGAACACCGTCTGATCCAGCAACCCCGCCTCGGCGGTGCCCGCCTCGGCGAACAGCACCTCCCGCAGCGGGCGCGGCAACAACGGATCAAGCTGCGCACACACCTCGTCCAGCGCGGCGGCGAACACCGGGAAGACCCCGTACAACTCCCGACCCATCCCGGCACGCTGCGCACCCTGACCCGAGAACAGCAGCGCCAGCTGGCCGCGTACGGCGGCGGAACCGGTGACGACGGCCCCCGACGGCTCGCCGGCCGTCACTGCCGCGAGACCCGCCAGCAGCTCGTCCCGGCTCGCCCCGGACACCACCGCCCGGTGCTCCAACGCGGGCCGGGTGGTGACGGAGGACCAGGCCACATCCACGCCACGTCGGGCCCCGTCGACGGCGAGCCACCGCGCCCACCGGCCCGCCTGAGCGGCGAGTGCCGCCTCCGAGCGCGCCGACAGCAGCACCGGCACCACCGGCACCTCGCGGACGACGACCTCCCCCTCAACCACCTCAGCGGGCGGCTGCTCGATGATCACGTGCGCGTTCGTGCCGGAGATCCCGAACGACGACACCCCCGCCCGACGCGGCCGACCCACCCGCGGCCACGGCACCGCCTCGGCGGCCAGAGCGACCGCCCCCGCCGACCAGTCCACATGCGGAGACGCCTCATCCACGTGCAGCGTCGCCGGGACGACGCCGTGGCGCATCGCCAACACCATCTTGATCACACCAGCCACACCGGCTGCCGCCTGCGCATGCCCGATGTTCGACTTGATCGACCCCAACAACAGCGGCTCCCGCCCCTGCCGGTCCTGCCCGTACGTCGCCAGCAACGCCTGCGCCTCAATCGGGTCACCCAGCGTCGTACCCGTGCCGTGCGCCTCCACCACATCCACATCGGACGGCGACAGACGCGCGTTCGCCAGGGCCTGGCGGATGACCCGCTGCTGCGACGGACCATTCGGCGCCGTCAACCCGTTCGACGCGCCATCCTGGTTCACGGCGCTGCCCCGCACCACCGCCAGGATCCGCCGGCCCTCCCGCTGCGCGTCCGAGAGTCGTTGCACGAGCAGCACACCGACGCCCTCCGACCAACCCGTACCGTCCGCCGACGCCGCGAACGACTTACACCGGCCGTCGGCCGACAGACCACGCTGCCGCGAGAACTCCACGAACGTGCCAGGCGTGGCCATCACCGTCACGCCACCGGCGAGCGCGAGGTCGCACTCACCGCTGCGCAGCGCCTGCACCGCGAGGTGCAGCGCCACCAGTGACGACGAGCACGCCGTGTCGACAGTGACCGCCGGGCCTTCGAGGCCGAAGGTGTAGGCGACCCGGCCGGACAGCACGCTGCCCGAGTTGCCGGTGCCGATGTAGCCCTCGACCTCGGGCGTCTCCATCAGGCGCGTCGAGTAGTCGTGGTAGATGACGCCCGCGAAGACACCGGTCCGGCTGCCCCGCAGGCCCGACGGGTCCAGGCCCGCCGACTCGAACGTCTCCCAGGACGCCTCCAGCAGCAGCCGGTGCTGCGGGTCCATGGCGAGGGCCTCGCGCGGCGAGACACCGAAGAAACCGGGGTCGAACTCCGCCGCGCCGTACAGGAAACCGCCGTGGCGGGTGTACGAGGTGCCGGCGTGGTCGGGGTCCGGGTCGTACAGCGACTCCAGTTCCCAGCCCCGGTCGGCCGGGAACTCCCCGATGCCCTCCCCACCGGCGCTGACCAGCTTCCACAGCTCGTCGGGGGATTCCACCCCGCCGGGGTAGCGGCAGGCCATGCCCACGATCGCGATCGCCTCGTCGGCGTCGCCGGTCGCCGCCTCGTCCGTCGTGACGGTGCCGGGCCGGGTGCCGGCGAGTTCCGCGTACACGTGGGCCGCCAGGACCTGCGGGGACGGGTGGTCGAACACCAGGGTCGAGGTGAGGCGCAGGCCGGTCGCGCCGTTCACCCGGTTACGCAGCTCGACGGCGGTCAGCGAGTCGAAGCCGAGATCCTTGAACGCCCGGTCGGCCGGCACCGCCTCGGCGCCGCCGTGCCCGAGAACCTGCGCGACCAGGCCCCGGATCAGCTGGTCGACCTGCGCGAGGCCGTCCTCTGCGCTGAGGCCGGTGAGGCGGTCGGCCCAGCCGCCGGGGGCGCCCTGGCCGACGCGGCGGCGGGTCGTCGCCACGTCGACCAGGTTGCGCAGCATCGGCGGTACGACCGCGCCGGCTGCTGCCGCCCGCAGCGCGGGTACGTCGATCACGGCCGGCACCAGGGCCGCCCGCTGTGCCCCCACGGCGGCGTCGAAGAGTTCCAGGCCGGTGCGGGCGTTCATCGGTCGGAGTCCGGCGCGTGCCGTGCGGGCCCGGTCGTTGCCGCCGATCGAGGCGGCCATGCCGGCGGTGTCCCACATCCCCCACGCCAGACTCACCGCCGGCAACCCGAGCTGCCGCCGGTGGACCGCCAACCCGTCCAGGAACGCGTTACCCGCCGCGTACGCCGACTGACCCGGCGAACCCAACACACCCGCCACCGACGAGAACACCACGAACAGATCCAGATCCAGCGACGCCGTCGCCTCATGCAACAACCAACCCGCCGACACCTTCGGCGCCAACACCCCTGCCAGACGCTCCTCGGTGACCCGCTCGACCACGCCGTCATCCAGGACACCGGCGGTGTGCACCACACCCGCCAGCCGACCCCCAGCGGAAACCTCCGCCACCAGCCCGAAGACCTGATCCCGGTCCGTCACGTCACAGGCAACCACCCGCACCGACGCACCCAACCCGGACAACCGCTCCGACAACTCACCCGCACCCGCAGCCCCCGGACCACGCCGCGACACCAGCACCAGCGACCGCACGCCGTGCACCGACACCAGGTGCTCCGCCACCAACGCCCCGAGCGCACCCGTACCACCAGTCACCAGCACCGCACCGTCACCCACAACCGGCGTCTCCACCGACACCGCAGCGACCGCACGCACCAGACGCGGCACGAACACCCCGCCCGCACGCACCGCGACCTGACCGCCGGCCGGGTCCGCGGCGAAGCGGGCCAGGACGCCCAGCGTGCCGGGGTTGATCGCGTCGTCGACGTCGGCCAGGACGATGCGACCGGGGTGCTCGGACTGCGCGGAGCGCAGCAGGCCCCACACGGCCGCGGCGGCCAGGTCGCTCACCCGGTCCCCGTCGCGGACGGCCAGCGCGCCCCGGGTCACCACCACGAGCTTCGAGTCGGCCAGCGCGTCGACGGCCAGCCACTCCTGCACCAGGCCCAGCACGTCGGCGGTGACCGTGCGTACGGCCTCCGCCGGGTCGCCGTCGTCGGCGGGCGACGCGGCCGGCGTGAAGAGCAGCAGGCGCGGCGGGGCGATGCCGGCGTCGATGGCGGCGCGCAGCTGCCGGATCGTCTCGGCGGAGGGGCCACCGGGGACGCCCGGCAGGGCCGGCCCGCCCAGCACCGCCCAGCCCGACGCGTCGTCGACCGGATCGGCCTCCTCGGCCTGCCAGGCCACCTCGAACAGGGAGCGCGACGCCGCGTTCGGGGCGGCCACCCCGGTCAGCTCCCGCAGGACGAGGGAGTCCACCGACACCACCGGCGCGCCCGCCTCGTCGCGGGCGGTCAGCCGCACCGCGGAGCCGTTGCGGGTCAACCGCACCCGCAGCAGCCTCGCGCCGGAGGCGTGCACCTGTACGCCCTCGAAGGCGAAGGGCACGCGCGGCCCGCCCGTCTCCTCGGCGCCGGGTAGCAGCCCGATCGGGTGCAGGGCGGCGTCCAGCAGCGCCGGGTGCACGCCGAAGCGAGCCGCCTCCGCCGCCGCGTCGTCCGGCAGGACCACCTCGGCGAAGACGTCGTCCTCGCCGGTCCACACCCGGCGCAGCCCCTGGAACGCCGGCCCGTACGACAGGCCGTGTTCAAGGAGCGCCGGGTACCAGCCGGTCAGGTCCACCTCGGTGGCGCCGGCGGGCGGCCAGGCGGTCGGCTGCGGTTCGTCGGCCGTGGCCGGTTCCAGCACGCCCTCCGCGTGCCGGGTCCAGCCCGCCTCGGGGTCGTCGTCGGGGCGGGAGTAGACGGCGACGGGGCGCTGCAGCGACTCCGACGCGGACACCCGCACCTGGATCCGTACGGCGCCGGACTCGGGGAGCACCAGCGGCACGAGCACCGTCAGATCCCGCAACCGCGGCAGGTCCGCCTCGTCGCCGGCGCGGACGGCAAGCTCCACGAGGGCCGTGCCCGGGACCAGCGGCACGCCGGAGACGACGTGGTCGGCCAGCCAAGGGTGGGTGGTCGGGGAGATCCGGCCGGTCAGCACGATCTCGTCGTCGCCGGCCAGGTCCACGGCCGCGCCGAGCAGACCGTGCTCGGCCACGCCGAGGCCGGCGCCGCTGACGTCGCCGGCGCGCAGCCGGCCCACGGCCGGCCAGAAGCGCTGCCGCTGGAACGGGTACGTCGGCAGGTCGACCGGGCGGGTTCCGGCCGGCAGGAGGGCGGTCCAGGTGACCGGCGTGCCGTGCGCGTACAGCTCCGCAAGCGCGTGGACCAGCGACGCCGGCTCGGGTCGGCCGGGGCGCAGGGTCGCCACGACCGCCGTCGCGTCGTCGTCCGGCAGGCAGGCGCCCACCATGCCGGCGAGCACCGCGTCGGGGCCCAGTTCGAGGAAGGTACGGACGTTGCGCTCGCGCAGGCTCGCGATCCCGTCGGCGAAACGGACGGTCTCGCGTACGTGGCGAACCCAGTAGTCGGGGGTGCCGATCTCGTCGGGGTCGGCGACCTGCCCGGTCAGGTTCGACACGATCGGCAGGACGGGCCAGTGGAACGTCAGCCCGTCGAGCGTCTGCCGGAACTCGGCCAGCATCGGCTCCATGAGCGGGCTGTGGAACGCGTGGCTGACGGTGAGCCGGCGCGTACGCACACCCCGGTCCTTCCATGCCTGCTCCACCTCGTCGAGGGCCTCGGCGGCGCCGGAGACCACCACGGCGGTGGGGCCGTTGACGGCGGCGACGCCGACCCGGCCGGCGAGCGGAACGATCGACTCGGCCACCGCGGCCTCGTCGGCGGCGACAGCGAGCATGCCGCCGCCGGCCGGCAACGCCTGCATCAACCGACCCCGCGCCGCGACCAACGCACACCCGTCAGCCAGGGACAACACACCCGCCACGTGCGCCGCCGCGATCTCACCGACGGAGTGCCCGGCCACCAGGTCCGGCACCACACCCAACGACTCCACCAGCCGGAACAACGCCACCTCGACCGCGAACAGCCCCGCCTGCGTGAACACCGTCTGATCCAGCAACCCCGCCTCGGCAGAACCCTCCGACGCGAACAGCACCTCCCGCAACGGACGCGACAACAACGGATCCAGGTGACCGCACACCTCGTCCAGAGCCGCGGCGAACACCGGGAACGCCCCGTACAACCCGCGACCCATACCGGCGCGCTGCGCGCCCTGGCCGGAGAAGAGGACGGCGGTGCGGCCGCTGCGGGCGATCCCCCGCACGACGGCGGCCGAGGGCTCGTCGTCGGCCAGCGCACCGAGGGCGGCGAGCAGCCCGGCGCGGTCGGCGGGCAGCAGCACGGCGCGGTGCTCGAAGGCGCTGCGGGCGGTGGCGAGGGCCCGGCCCACGCCGGCGATGGTCAGGTCCGGCTCGCCGTCGACGAGGGTCCGCAGCCGGCGCGCCTGCTCGTGCAGGGCGGCCTCGTCGCGGGCCGACAGGACGCAGGCGACGAGGTCACCCGGGACGCCCGTGGCGGGGGCGGCCTGCGCCGGGGCGGGCTCGGGGGCCTGCTCGACGATGGTGTGCGCGTTGGTGCCGCTGATGCCGAACGACGACACCGCCGCGCGGCGGGGCCGGTCGACGGCGGGCCACGGCCGGGCCTCGGTGAGCAGCGCGACCGACCCGGCCGTCCAGTCGATGTGCGGGGACGGCTTCTCGGCATGCAGGGTCGGCGGCAGCACGCCGTGCCGCATGGCCAGCACCATCTTGATCACACCGGCGACACCGGCCGCCGCCTGGGCGTGGCCGATGTTCGACTTGACCGACCCCAGCCACAGCGGACGGTCCTGCGGTCGGCCCTGCCCGTACGTGGCCAGCAGCGCCTGCGCCTCGATCGGGTCGCCGAGGGCGGTGCCGGTGCCGTGCGCCTCGACGGCGTCCACATCGGTGGTGGCGAGCCGGGCGTTGGCGAGCGCCTGCCGGATCACCCGCTGCTGGGCGGGGCCGTTCGGCGCGGTCAGACCGCTGCTGGCGCCGTCCTGGTTGACGGCGCTGCCGCGCACGACGGCGAGCACGCGGTGACCGTTGCGCTGCGCGTCGGAGAGTCGCTCCAGCAGGAGCATGCCGACGCCCTCGGCGAAACCGGTGCCGTCGGCGCCGGCGCCGAACGCCTTGCACCGCCCGTCGGGCGACAGGCCGCGCTGCCGGGAGAACTCGGTGAGCATGCCGGGGGTGGACATGACGCTCACCCCGCCGGCGAGGGCGAGGCGGCACTCGTCCTGCCGCAGCGCCTGGGTGGCCAGGTGCAGCGCCACCAGCGACGACGAGCAGGCGGTGTCGACGGTGACGGCAGGGCCCTCCAGGCCGAACAGGTACGAGATGCGGCCGGAGGCGACGCTGCCGGCGCTGCCGTTGCCGACGTGGCCGTCCAGTCCGTCGGTGCCACCGGCGGCCTGGGAGGCGTAGTCGTGGTAGATCAGGCCGACGTAGACGCCCGTGCTGCTGCCCCGCGCCGAGTGGGGGTCGATCCCGGCCCGCTCGAAGGCCTCCCAGGAGGTCTCCAGCAGCAGCCGCTGCTGTGGGTCCATCGCCAGGGCCTCGCGGGGCGAGATCCCGAAGAAGGCGGCGTCGAACTGGGCGGCGTCGTGGAGGAAGCCACCCTGCCGTGGTACGGCGCCCGGGTCCTCGCCGTCGGCGCGCAGGTCGTCGAGGTTCCAGCCCCGGTCCGTGGGGAAGGGCGAGATGACGTCGGTGCCGGCGGTGACCACGTCCCAGAGCTGCTCGGGGGTCTGCACGTCGCCGGGGAACCGGCAGGCCATGCCGATGATGGCGATCGGTTCGTCGAGGGCGGCGGCGGTGCCGACCGCCACGGGCCGGTCCACGACTGCCGCGCCGCCGAGCTCCCGGTCCAGGAACTCGGCGAGCACCACCGGTGTCGGGTAGTCGAACGCCACGGTGGCGGGCAGCCGCAGGCCGGTAGCGGCGGAGAGCCGGTTGCGCAGCTCCACCGAGGTGAGCGAGTCGAAGCCCAGCTCCTTGAAGGCGCGCTGGGCGTCGACGGTCTCCGCCGAACGGTGCCCGAGCACTGCCGCCACGCCGGCGGCCACCAGGTCGAGCAGGTGGGAGCGCCGCTCCGCCGGGCCGAGCGTCGCCAGCCGGTCGCGTACGGAGGCGGTGTCCGCGAGGCCGCGACCCACCGCGCGCCGGGCCGGGCCTCCCGCACGGACCACGTCCCGCAGCAGGCTGGGCACGTTCTGGCCGGTCGCCCGCGACGCCGGCGGCAGGTTCATGAGGACGAGGTGCGCCGCGCCGCGTTGTCGCGCCAGCTCGTACAGCGCCACGCCCTGCCGGTCGGTCAACGGGGCGCTGGTGGCGCGGATCGCCTTGCGGTGCTCGTTGCCGCCCAGGTGGGCGGTCATGGCGCTGCTGGTCGCCCACAGCCCCCAGGCGAGGCTGGTGGCGGGCAGCCCCTGCTCACGCCGGTGCCGGGCGAGGGCGTCGAGGAACGCGTTCGCGGCCGCGTAGTTGCCCTGCCCCGGCGAGCCGAGGGTGGCCGCCACCGACGAGAACAGCACGAACGCCGACAGGTCCAGGTGCCGCGTGGCCTCGTGCAACGCCCACCCGGCGTCCACCTTCGGCGCCAGCACCGCACGCAGGGCGGAATCGTCCAGCGAACCGATGGTCGCGTCGGCGATCACCCCGGCGGTGTGCACCACGGCGGTCAGCGGGTGCGCCGGGTCCACCAGTTCCAGCAGCCGGGTCACCTGCACGGGGTCGGTCACGTCGGCGGTGCCGGCGGTGACCCGGGCGCCCGCGCGGGTCAGCTCGTCTACCAGCTCCCGGTAGTGCTCGGGGCCACGGCGGGAGGCCAGCAGCAGGTGCCGGGCCTGGCCGGTGGCGACGAGGTGCCGGGCGAACACGCCGGCGAGGGCGCCGCCGGCGCCGGTGACGAGCACGGTGCCGTCCGGGTCGGCGGGGGCGGGCACCCGCAGGACGACCTTGCCGATGTGCCGGGCCTGGCTGATGTGGCGCAGCGCCTGCCGGGCCTGGCGCACGTCCCACGCCCGTAGCGGCAGCGGGCGCAGCGCGCCGCGCGCGAACAGGTCGAGCAGCTCGGTGAGCATCTCCCCGATGCGCCGGTGCCCGGCCTCGTTGAGGTCGAACGCGCGGTAGGTTACGCCCGGGTGGTCGGCGGCGACGGTTTCGGCGTCGCGTACGTCGGCCTTGCCCATCTCCACGAACCGGCCACCGCGCGGCAGCAGCCGCAGCGACGCGTCCACGAACTCACCGGCGAGGGCGTCGAGCACCACGTCGACGCCGGCACCGCCGGTGGCCGCGCCGAAGGTCTGCTCGAACTCGGTGGTCCGCGACGACGCGATCCGCTCCTCGGCCACCCCGAGTTCCCGCAGCACGCCCCACTTGCCGGGGCTGGCGGTGGCGTGGACCGTCGCGCCCCAGTGCCGGGCGAGCTGGATGGCGGCCATGCCGACGCCGCCCGCGCCGTTGTGGATCAGCACCGACTCACCGGCCCGCAGGTCGGCCAGGTCCCGCAGCGCGTAGTACGCGGTCAGGAACACCACCGGCACGGAGGCGGCCTGCGCGAACGACCAGTCGGCGGGGATCTTCGCCACGAGGTCGCGGGTGGCGATCACCTCGGGGGCGAAGGCCGGCTCGAACATGCCGAGCACGCGGTCGCCGGGCGCCAGGTCGGTCACGCCGGGGCCGACCTCGACCACGACGCCCGCGCCCTCGCTGCCCATCACGGCCGCCGGATCCGGGTACATGCCCAGGCCGATCAGCACGTCGCGGAAGTTCACGCCGGCCGCGCGCACCGCGATGCGCACCTGGCCCGCGTCCAGGGCGGCGGAGGTGGCGGGCACCATGCCGACTCCGTCGAGGGTGCCGGGGCTGACCGCCCCGACCCGCCACAGTCCGTCCGGCGGGACGAGGTCGTCGGCGGCCTGGCCGGCAGGCCGGCCCAGGCGGGGCGTGCGCACCTCGTTGCCGCGTACGGCCACCTGGCCGCCGGTCGGCGACGGATCCTGGGCCACGGTGGCCAGCACGGCGAGGGTGGCCGGGGTGAGTTCCCCGTCGACGTCGGCGAGGACGATCCGCCCCGGGTGCTCGGACTGGGCCGAGCGCAGCAGGCCCCAGACCGCCGCGCCGGGCAGGTTCCGCACCGCGTCCGCCGGGGTGGCGGCCACCGCCGCCCGGGTCAGCACGACGAGCGTGGTGTCGGCCAGCGCCTCACTGCCCAGCCAGGAGTGCAGCACGGCCAGGACGCGGGCGGTGGCCGTACGGACTTCGTCGGGCAGGTCGCCCTCCGGGGTGCCGGCGGGCACGGGGACCACGAGCGCGCGGGGCGCCTCGACCGTACCGGCCGAGACCGCCGCGGTCAGCTCGCCGACGGTCGGGAACACCGGCGTGACGAGGTCCGCCGGGGCGGGTCCGTCGCCGAGCAGCACCCAGCCGGAGACGTCCCGCGCCGGGGTGACCGTCTCGGCCTGCCACGTCACCTCGAACATCGACCGCTCCGCGGCCTCCGCGCCGGTGGCGTCGGTCATCTCCCGCAGGGCGAGCGACTCGACTGACACCACGGGCACGCCGGACTCGTCCCCGGCCACCAGCCGCACGCGCGAGCCCGCCCGGGTCAGCCGCACCCGCAGCGTCCGGGCTCCGGAGGCGTGCACCTGCACGCCCTCGAACGCGAACGGCACGCGCGGTCCGCCGGAGCGCTCGGCCAGCAGCAGCCCGACGGGGTGCAGGGCGGCGTCCAGCAGCGCCGGGTGCACGGCGAAGCCGTCGGCGTCGCCGGCCGCCTCGTCCGGCAGGGTCACCTCGGCGTACACCTCGTCGCCGGCGGTCCACAGCCGCCGCAGGCCCCGGAACGCCGGCCCGTAGGCCAGGCCGCGCTCCGCGAGCGCCGGATACCAGCCGGCGAGGTCCACCTCGGTGCCTCCGGCCGGCGGCCAGGAGCCCAACGCCGGCTCGTCGGTGGCCTGCTCCAGCAGACCGTCGGCGTGCCGCGTCCAGGGGTCCTCGGGATCGCCGTCGGGCTGCGAGTGCACCGCCACGCTCCGGGTTCCGGAGCCGTCGGCCGCGCCGACGCGCACCTGCACGCGGATCGCGCCCGGGTTCGGCAGCACCAGCGGCGCGGCGACGGTCAGTTCCCGCACCCGGGAGGCGCCGACCTCGTCGCCGGCGCGCACCGCGAGCTCGACGAGGGCCGTGCCCGGCAGCACCACGGCGCCGCCGACCACGTGGTCGGCGAGCCACGGGTGCGTGGACGCCGACAGCCGGCCGGTCAGCACGACCTCGTCGTCGCCGGCGAGGCGCACCGCCGCGCCGAGCAGCCCGTGCCCTGCCGCGCCCAGCCCCGCGCCCGACACGTCGCCGGTGGCGGAGCGGTCGAGCACCGGCCAGAACCGGTCCCGCTGGAAGGCGTACGTGGGCAGGTCGACAGGGGTGGCGCCGGAGCCGGCGAAGACGCGCGACCAGTCGACGGGCACGCCGGCGACGTGCAGCTCGCCGAGGTTGGCCAGTAGCTGACGCGGCCCGTGCCCGTCGCGGCGCAGCGAGCCCACCACCACGCCGCCGCCGGCCTTCCGGTCGAGCGCGTCCTGCACGGCGATCTTGAGTACGGGGTGCGGGCTGACCTCGACGAACGTCCGGAAGCCCTGCTCGATCAGCTGGTCCACGACCGGCGCGAGCCGGACCGGCTCCCGCAGGTTGCGGTACCAGTAGTCGGCGTCGAGCCCGGCGGTGTCGATCGGCTCGCCGGCGACTGTGGAGTGGAAGGGCACGGTGCTGGAGCGGGGGTCCACAGTGCCGAACCGGGCGATCACCTCGTCGCGGATCGGGTCGACGTGGCCGCTGTGCGCCGCGAAGTCGACGGCGATCTGCCGGGCGCGGACGTCGCGCTCGGCACAGTGCGCGAGCAGTTCGGCGACCGACGCCGAGTCGCCGGCGACCACTGTCACGGCGGCGCCGTTGAGGGCGGCGACGGAGAGGCTGCCCCGCCACGGCGCGATGAGCCGCTCGGTGTCGGCGGCCGGGAGCGGCACGGAGACCATGCCGCCGCGACCCGCGATCGACAGCAGGCCGTGGCTGCGCGCCACGACGAGCCGCGCGGCTTCGGCGAGGGTCAACGCGCCGGCGACGCAGGCCGCGGCGAGTTCCCCCTGCGAATGCCCGATGACGGCGGCCGGTTCGACGCCGCACGCGCGCCAGAGCTGCGCGAGGGACACCATGACGGAGAAGAGCGCGGGCTGGACCACGTCCACCCGGTCCAGGGGCGGCGCGCCGGGCGCCTGCCGCAGCACGTCCCCCAGGTTCCAGTCGACCAGCCGGGACAGCTCCTCGGCGCACTCGTCCATCCGCTGCCGGAAGACCGGCGAGGTCTCCATCAGGTCCAGCGCCATCGAAGTCCACTGGGAGCCCTGGCCGGGGAAGACGAAGACGACCTTCGACGCGGCGTCCACGCCCGCCGGGGAGGTGTCGCCGTCGGCGAGGGCGGCCAGCCGGGCGAGCGCGTCGTCCCGGCCGTTGGCCACGACGACCGCGCGGTACGGGTGGTGCGCCCGCTGGGTGGCCAGGGAGAAGCCGAGGTCCCGCGGGTCGAGGTCGGCGTCGCCGGCGAGCCGTTCGCCGAGGCGGGCAGCCTGCGCCCGGAGCGCTCGGGGGCTTCTGCCGGAGACCGGCAGGGGTACGGCGGCGGGCCCGGCAAGGCCGGGAACGTGCCCCGCCGGCACGGGCGCCGGGGCCGGCTCGCCGGGTGCCTGCTCGATGACGGTGTGCGCGTTGGTGCCGCTGATGCCGAACGACGACACGGCGGCCCGTCGGGGCCGGTCGACGGCGGGCCACGGCCGGGCCTCGGTGAGCAGGGCGACGGCTCCGGCAGTCCAGTCGACGTGGGGCGAGGGCTCGTCCACGTGCAGGGTCGGCGGCAGCACGCCGTGCCGCATCGCCAGCACCATCTTGATCACGCCGGCCACCCCGGCGGCCGCCTGGGAGTGGCCGATGTTCGACTTGATCGAGCCGAGCCAGAGCGGCTCGCCGGCGGCACGGTCCTGGCCGTAGGTGGCCAGCACCGCCTGCGCCTCGATCGGGTCGCCGAGGACGGTGCCGGTGCCGTGCGCCTCGACCGCGTCCACGTCGGCCGGGGCGAGCCGCGCGTTCTCCAGGGCCTGGCGGATGACCCGCTGTTGCGACGGGCCGTTCGGCGCGGTCAGCCCGTTGGACGCGCCGTCCTGGTTCACGGCGGAGCCGCGCAGCAGGGCGAGCACCCGGTGCCCGTTGCGCCGGGCGTCGGAGAGGCGCTCCACGAGCAGCATGCCGACGCCCTCGGACCAGCCGGTGCCGTCCGCGCCGGCGGCGAACGCCTTGCACCGCCCGTCCGGGGCGAGGCCGCCCTGCCGGGAGAACTCGGAGAACATGCCGGGCTGCGCCATCAGCGCCACCCCGCCGGCCAGGGCCATGTCGCACTCGCCGCCGCGCAGCGCCTGGGCGGCGAGGTGCAGCGCCACCAGCGACGAGGAGCAGGCGGTGTCGACGGTGACCGCCGGGCCTTCGAGGCCGAACATGTAGGCGACCCGCCCGGAGGCGACGCTGCCCGCCGTGCCGGTCAGCAGGTGCCCCTCGATGCCGTCCAGGTCGTCGCGTCCGCTGGTGGCGTAGCCGGATGAGGCGGCGCCGACGAAGACACCGGTGGCGGTGCCGCTGAGGGCGGCGGGGTCGATGCGGGCGTACTCGAAGCTCTCCCAGGCGGTCTCCAGCAGCAGCCGCTGCTGCGGGTCCATGGCGAGGGCCTCACGAGGGCTGATGTTGAAGAAGCCGGCGTCGAAGTCGGCCGCGTCGTAGAGGAAGCCGCCCTGGTGGGTGACGGTGCCGCCGGCCTGGTCGCCGTCCGTGCCGTACAGCCGGTCGAGGTCCCAGCCGCGGTCCGCCGGGAACTCGCCGATGGCGTCGGCCCCGGAGGTGACGAGCTGCCACAGCTGCTCGGGGGTGGCGACGCCGCCGGGGTAGCGGCAGGCCATGCCGATGATGGCGATCGGCTCGTCGGCGTCGGCGGTGACGACCGTACGGACGGTGGCGCCGGCTCCTGTGGCCGGGCCGAGCTGCGCGAACAGGTGCTCGGCCAGCCGGGCCGGGGTGGGATGGTCGAAGGCCAGCGTGGCGGTCAGCCGCAGCCCGGTGGCCGCACCGAGGCGGTTGCGCAGTTCCACCGAGGTCAGCGAGTCGAAGCCCAGGTCCTTGAAGGCGCGGGCGGCGGGGACCGCCTGTGCCGAGGCGTACCCCAGCACCGTGGCGGCCTGGCCGCAGACCAGGTCGACGAGCGCCTGCCGGGCGTCCGCCTCGGACAGGCCGTCGAGCCGCTCCCGCCACGACGCTCCGGCACTGGGCCGATCGGTGGCGGTGCGGCGCCGGCCGCCGCCGCGCAGCAGGTGCCGCATCAGCGGCGGTACGCCGCTCGCCTCGCCGGTGACGTGGAGGCGGGCCGCGACGAGCACCGGTCGGGCCGCCGGCAGGGCGGCGTCGAAGAGTTCGGCGCCCTCGGCCGGAGAGACCCGGCTCATCCCGGCGCGCCGCAGCCGCTGCTGGTCGTCGCCGTCGAGGTGGGCGGTCATCGTGCTGTCGGTGGCCCACATGCCCCAGGCGAGGCTGGTGGCGGGCAGCCCCTGCTGCCGGCGGTGCTGCGCGAGGGCGTCGAGGAACGCGTTCGCGGCCGCGTAGTTGCCCTGCCCCGGCGAGCCGAGGGTGGCCGCCACCGACGAGAACAGCACGAACGCCGACAGGTCCAGGTGCCGCGTGGCCTCGTGCAACGCCCACCCGGCGTCCACCTTCGGCGCCAGCACCGTACGCAGGGCGGAATCGTCCAGCGAACCGATGGTCGCGTCGGCGATCACCCCGGCGGTGTGCACCACCGCCGTCAGCGGGTACGCCGGGTCGATCCCGGCGACCAGCTCGGTGACCTGTGCGGGGTCGCTGACGTCGACGGCCACGGCGGTGACGTCGGCGCCCGCGTCGGTCAGTTCCCGGACCAGGGTGGCGTACGCGTCGTCCCGGCCGGGTGCGCGGCGGGAGGCCAGCAGCAGGCGGCGGGCCTGGCCGGTGGCGACGAGGTGCCGCGCGAGCACGCCGGCCAGGGTTCCGGCCGCGCCGGTGAGCAGCACGGTGCCGTCGGGGTCGGCGGGCGCGGGGATGCGCAGCACCACCTTGCCGACGTGGCGGGCCTGGCTGACGTGCCGCAGCGCCTGCCGGGCCTGACGCACGTCCCACGCCCGTACGGGCAGCGGACGCAGCGCGCCCCGCGCGAAGAGGTCGAGGATCTCGGTGAGCATCTCGCCGATGCGGGTGCTGCCCGCCTCGTTCAGGTCGAAGGCGCGGTACGCCACGCCCGGGTGGTCGGCGGCGACCGCCTCCGGGTCGCGTACGTCGGCCTTGCCCATCTCCACGAACCGGCCACCGCGCGGCAGCAGCCGCAGCGACGCGTCCACGAACTCACCGGCGAGGGCGTCGAGCACCACGTCCACCCCGGCACCGCCGGTGGCCGCGCCGAAGACCTGCTCGAACTCAGTGGTCCGCGACGACGCGATCCGCTCCCCGGCAACGCCCAGGCCCCGCAGCACACCCCACTTGCCGGGGCTCGCCGTCGCGTGGACGGTGGCGCCGAGGTGGTGGGCGAGCTGGATGGCGGCCATCCCGACGCCACCGGCGCCGTTGTGGATCAGCACCGACTCACCGGCCCGCAACCCGGCGAGGTCCCGCAGCGCGTAGTACGCGGTCAGGAAGACCAGGGGGACGGACGCCGCCTGGGTGAAGGACCAGCCGGCGGGCATCTTGGCGATGCGCCGGCGATGGGCGACGGCCTGCGGGCTGAACCCGAGTTCGAACATGCCCATCACCCGGTCGCCGGGCGCCAGGTCGGTCACGCCGGGGCCGACCTCGACCACGACGCCCGCGCCCTCGCTGCCCATCACGGCCGCCGGATCCGGGTACATGCCCAGGCCGATCAGCACGTCGCGGAAGTTCACGCCGGCCGCGCGCACCGCGACGCGCACCTGGTCCTCGCCCAGCTCCGCGGGCGTGGCCGGCACCGGCGCGATGCCGTCCAGGGTGCCGCCGGTGACGGGGGCGAGGTGCCACGGGCCGGGCGGCGGGGTCAGTTCGTCGCCCACCGGCCGCGCCAGCCTCGGCAGGAGGGTGCGCTCGCCGCGCACCGCGAGCTGGCCGCCGGAGACCGACGGGTCGACGGCGACCCCGGCCAGCACGGCGAGGGTCGCGGGGGTCAGTTCGCCCTCGACGTCGGCGAGGACGATCCGCCCCGGGTGCTCCGACTGCGCCGAGCGCAGCAGGCCCCAGACGGCGGCGGCAGCGAGGTCGGTGACCTGGTCGTCGTCCCCGCTGGCCACCGCGCCCCGGGTCACCACCACGAGCTTCGTGTCGGCCAGCGGCTCGGCGGCGAGCCAGGACCGCAGCACGTCCAGCACACCGCTGGTGACCGCCCGCACGGCCTCCGGCACGGCGACGCCGGGAACGGCGGCGGGCACCGTCAGCAGCACCCGCCGGGCCGTGGCCCCGTCCGCCGCCAGGGTCGCCACGTCCGCGAAGACCGGCACCTCCGGCAGCGCGTCCGGTGCCGGCCGGCCCAGCACCGCCCACCCCGGAAGGTCGTCGACGCTCTCGATCTGCTCGGCCTGCCAGGTCACCTCGTACAGCGACCGGGCGGCACCGCCCCGGGTCGCCGTCGCGGTCATCTCCCGCAGCACCAGCGAGTCCACCGACACCACCGGCGCGCCCGAGCCGTCGCAGGCGACCAGCCGCACCCCGGAGCCGTCCCGGGTCAGCCGCACCCGCAGCGTCCGGGCGCCCGAGGCGTGCACCTGCACGCCCTCGAACGCGAACGGCACGCGCGGCCCGCCCGTGGCCTCGGACTCGAGCAGGAGCGCCACCGGGTGCAGCGCGGCGTCCAGCAGCGCCGGGTGCACCCCGAACGCGCCCGCCTCGCCGGCCGCCCCGTCCGGCAGCGCCACCTCGGCGTACGCCCCACCGTCGGCCGTCCAGGCCCGCCGTACGCCCTGGAACACCGGCCCGTACGACAGGCCGTGCTCGGCCAGCGCCGGATACCAGCCGGTCAGGTCCACCTCGGTCGCGCCCGCCGGCGGCCACTCGCCGAGCCCCGGCTCGTCGGCCGACACCGGTTCGAGCAGGCCGTCGGCGTGCCGCACCCAGTCGGTGTCGTCGTCCTCCTCGGGCTGGGAGTACACGGACACCGTCCGCACGGCGGCGTCGTCGGCAGCGCCGACGCGCACCTGCACGCGTACCGCCCCGGACTCGGGCAGCACCAGCGGCGCCGCCACGGTCAGCTCCCGTACCCGCGACGCGCCCACCTCGTCGCCGGCGCGGACCGCCAGCTCCACCAGGGCGGTGCCCGGCACCACCACGTTGCCGCCGACCACGTGGTCGGCCAGCCACGGGTGCGTCGACGTCGACAGCCGGCCGGTCAGCACCACCTCGTCGTCGCCGGCGAGCCGCACCGCCGCGCCGAGCAGCGGGTGCCCCGCGACGCCGAGGCCGGCGCCCGACACGTCGCCGACCCGCCACGGCAGCACCTCGGGCCAGAACCGCTCCCGCTGGAAGGCGTACGTGGGCAAGTCGACCCGGGCGGCGCCGGTGTCGGCGAACCACTCCCGCCAGGACACCGGCAACCCGTGCACGTGCAGCTCGGCGAGGGCGTGCAGCAGCGCCTGCGCCTCGGGCCGGTCCCGGCGCTGGGCTGCGACGGCGAGCACGTCGTCGTCGGGCAGCACGTCGGTCGTCATCGCGGTCAGTACGCTCTGCGGGCCGATCTCCAGGAAGGTGTCGACCCCGGCGTCGCGCAGCGCGGCGAGCCCGTCGGCGTAGCGGACCGCCTCGCGGACGTGCCGTACCCAGTAGTCGGCGGTGCGGATCTCGTCGGCGTCGGCGAGCGCACCGGTCAGGTTCGACACGATCGGCAGCGTGGGGGCGGCGAGGTCCAGCCGCTCGACGATGCCGCGGAAGCGCTCCAGCACCGGTTCCATCAGCGGGCTGTGGAACGCGTGACTGACGGCCAACCGGCGGGTACGCACACCCCGGTCGCGCCAGACGCGGTCCACCTCGTCGAGGGCGTCGACGGCGCCGGAGACCACGACGGAGGTCGGGCCGTTGACGGCCGCGATGCCGACCCGGTCGGTCAGCCCGGCGATCGACTCCGTCACGGCTGCCTCGTCGGCGGCCACGGCGAGCATGCCGCCACCGTCGGGCAGCGACTGCATGAGCCGGCCCCGCGCCGCCACCAGCAGGCAGGCGTCCTGGAGGGACAGCACCCCGGCCACGTGCGCGGCGGCGATCTCACCGATCGAGTGCCCGCCCACGAAGTCCGGCACCACGCCGAACGACTCCACGAGGCGGAACAGCGCCACCTCGACGGCGAAGAGCCCGGCCTGGGTGAACGCGGTCTGGTCCAGCAGCTCCGCCTCGGCGGAGCCCTCCGGCGCGAACAGCACCTCCTTGAGCGGGCGCGGCAGCACCCGGTCGAGATGCCCGCACGCCTCGTCGAGGGCGGCGGCGAAGACGGGGAACTCGGCGTACAGCTCGCGGCCCATGCCGGTGCGCTGCGCGCCCTGGCCGGAGAAGAGCACCGCCAGCGGACCCCGGTCCCCGGCCTGGCCGGCGACCACGGTGCCCGACGGCGCGTCCGCCGCCAGGGACCGCAGGCCCGCCAGCAGACCTGTGCGGTCCTCGGCGAGCACCACCGCACGCCGGTCGAGCGTCGCGCGGGACACCACCGACGACCAGGCCACATCGAGCGGGCGCGGCTCCTCGTCGTCGCTGAGCCGACGGGCCAGCCGGTCCGCCTGCGCGGCGAGCGCGGCCGGCTGCGCGGCGGAGAGCAGCATGGGCACGACGGCGGGACGGCGGGACGGGGTGGCGTGGTCGCCGGCCGGGTCGGGGGCCGGCGCCTGCTCCAGGATCAGGTGGGCGTTCGTGCCGCTCATGCCGAAGGACGACACGCCCGCCCTGCGGACGTGCTCGCCGCCGGCCCACGGGCGCGCCTCGTCGAGCAGGGCCACGGCGCCGGTCGACCAGTCGACGTGCGGTGAGGGCCGGTCCACGTGCAGGGTGGGCGGCAGCACGCCGTGCCGCATCGCCATCACCATCTTGATGACGCCGCCGGCGCCGGCCGCGGCCTGCGGGTGGCCGATGTTCGACTTCAGCGAGCCCAGCCACAGCGGGCGGTCGGCGGTGCGGCCCTGCCCGTACGTGGCCAGCAACGCCTGCGCCTCGATCGGGTCGCCGAGCCGGGTGCCCGTGCCGTGCGCCTCGACGGCGTCCACGTCGGACGGACTGAGCCGGGCGTTCTCCAGCGCCTGCCGGATCACCCGCTGCTGCGCGGGGCCGTTGGGGGCGGTCAGCCCGCTGCTCGCGCCGTCCTGGTTGACGGCGCTGCCCCGGATCACCGCCAGGACGGGGTGCCCGTTGCGCCGGGCGTCGGAGAGCTTCTCGACGAGCAACATGGCGACGCCCTCGGACCAGCCGGTCCCGTCGGCGTCGGCGGAGAACGCCTTGCACCGCCCGTCGGAGGCGAGCCCTCGCTGGCGGGAGAACTCGACGAAGGCGCCCGGCGTGGCCAGCACGGTGACGCCGCCGGCCACGGCGAGGGAGCACTCACCGTCGCGCAGGGCCTGGCCGGCGAGGTGCAGGGCGACCAGCGACGAGGAGCAGGCGGTGTCGATGGTGACGGCCGGCCCCTCCAGTCCGAAGGAGTAGGCCAGCCGGCCGGACATGACGCTCGCGGCGGTGCCGGTGAGGACGTAGCCCTCCGTGCCCTCGGGCAGTTGCCGCAGCACGGACGTGTAGTCCTGCCCCGCGGTGCCGACGAACACCCCGGTACGGCTGCCCCGCACCGACGCGGCGTCGATGCCGGCCCGCTCGAAGACCTCCCAGGTGACCTCGAGCAGGAGGCGCTGCTGCGGGTCCATGGCCAGCGCCTCGCGCGGCGAGATCCCGAACAGGGCCGGGTCGAACAGGCCGGCGTCGCGCAGGAAGCCACCCCGGTTGCTGTACGTGGTGCCGGGGTGGTCGGGGTCGGGGTCGTAGAGCCGGTCGAGGTCCCAGCCCCGGTCGTCGGGGAACGCGCCGGTGGCGTCCACCCCGCCGGCGACGACGTCCCAGAGGTCCTCCGGTGAGGCGACGCCACCGGGGAAGCGGCAGGCCATGCCGACGATCGCGATCGGCTCGGCGTCCTCGTCCTCCAGCTCGGTCAGGCGCCGACGCGCCAGGCGGAGCTCGGAGGTCACCCACTTCAGGTGTTCGAGGAGCTTGTCTTCGTCCGCCATGACCCACCCGCCCAGAGCTTGCTATCGATCGGAATCTGCCGATTCGTTGACCACACCACCGCCGGCGGGCCGGCTTCGTGCACAGGTGGGTGCAGACGCGGCCGTTCGGCTCACGAACCCCACACCTGTTCCTGATTCCGGTCGTCGTGCCTGCTCAGGCGCCCGCCACGCCGGACGGTCCCGCCGACACACGCCCGCCACCGTGACTGGACGGTACTGAGCGCCCAACACCCGCCCAACCCCTAGAGAACCCCTGATCGACCGGCCCGCGAGCGGCGTCACGGCAGGCTCCGGGAGCGGCGGTGACCAGCGCCACGAGGGCCATTCAGGCGGCCGACGGCAGGATGCGGCGCAGCCGGCCGGGGGGCGTCGACCGGCGGCGCCACTCCCGCGGGTAGCCGACCGAGACCTCTTCGAACCGGACCCCGTCGTACCAGGTGGTGCGCGGGATGTGCAGGTGGCCGTAGACGGCGACGCGGGCGTCGAAGCGGACGTGCCAGTCGGCCGTGGCCTCGGTACCGCACCACTGGGCGAACTCGGGGTACCGCAGGATCCGGGTGGGCTCGCGCACGAGCGGGAAGTGGTTGACCAGGACGGTGGGCAGCCCGCCGCGCTCGGCGGTCAGCCGCCGCTCCGTCAGGGCCAGCCGCGCCCGGCACCAGGCGTCCCGCGTCGGGTACGGGTCCGGGTGCAGCAGGATCTCGTCGGTGCAGACCACGCCGACCTCGTGGGCCCGTGCCAGGGCCTGCTCCTTCGTGTACGTCCCCGGGGGCCGGAAGGTGTAGTCGTAGAGCAGGAACAGCGGCGCGATCAGGACCGGGTCGTCGCCCTGCGGGTCCCAGACGGGGTACGGGTCCTCCGGGGTGACGACCCCGAGCCCTCGGCACAGTTGCACCAGGTGCTGGTAGCGCGCGTCCCCCCGCAGCTGGATCGGGTCCTCGCGGGGAGTCCACAGCTCGTGGTTGCCGGGGGCCCAGATGACCTTGGCGAAGCGGCGGCTGAGGAGTCCCAGCGCCCACTCGATGTCGCCGACGAACTCCCCGACGTCGCCGGCGACGACGAGCCAGTCGCCGTCGCGCTCCGGCCGCAGCCGCTCGACGATGGCCTTGTTCTCCGCGTGCACCACGTGCAGGTCGCTGATGGCGAGCAGTTGAGGCAAGCCGGATCCGGCCATGCGGACCTCCCGTCCATCCGGGGCACCGCACGCACCCACATCCGTACCGCTCGGCTGCCGGTGGGCAGGGCGAGACGGCCTGGCGTGCTCCGACCCTACGGAGCCGGGCCCGCGCCGGCACACCCCTAGACGGGATACGTGGACCCCTAGGCAGCCGCGCCTGCCCGACGGCGCCGGTCAGGCGTCCGGCGCCGTCGGGTGTCCCTTTTCCCGGCCCGTCCCGCCCGGGGTCGGGCAGTGTCCGCTCAGGACTTGCCGAACTCCCGCTGGATGATGTCGAAGAGCTCGTCCCGGCTGGCCGACTCCAACTCCTCTCCGGCGGCCGACGCCGGTGCGGTGGCGGCGGGTCGGCCCCGCCACCGGGTCAGCAGGTCCTCCAGCCGACCGACGACCGCGTCGTCGACCTGGTCGCCCGGCAGCCCGCCGAGGAGCTTGTCGAGGCGTTCGATCTCGGCCACGATCGGCAACGCCGGCTGCTCGGGCACCAACTCGGCCCGCAGGTGACCGGCGAGCGCGTTCGGGGTGGGATGGTCGAAGACGAGGGTGGCGGGCAGTCCGATGCCCGTCGCGGCGGTCAGCCGGTTGCGCAGCTCGACTGCGGTGAGCGAGTCGAAGCCCAGTTCGAGGAAGCCGCGGGCGGGCCTGATCCCGCTCGGCGTGGCGTGTCCCAGCACCGCCGCGGCGGTGCCGCGGACCAGGTCGAGCAGGATGCGGTCGCGCTCCGACCCGGAGGCGGCGGCGAGCCGCTCGCGCAGCGCCGACGCCGCGCCGCGGTCCTCGCCCTTCGGCGCCTCCTCGGCCTGTGCGGGCTGTGCTTCGGGGATGTCGGTGAACAGACGCGACGGACGCAACGCCGTGAACGACGGCACAAACCGATCCCACCGCACATCCGCCACCACCACCTGCCCCTCACCACCATCCAACGCCCGCTGCAACGCCGCCACCGCCAACTCCGGAGCCATCCCCGGCAAACCACGCCGACTCAACTGCTCCCCCGCCACCCCCACCGCC
>NZ_JANCLW010000001.1:2724264-2739512 GCF_033433935.1 Micromonospora sp. BRA006-A | reverse complement strand
CAACCCCGCCACCGCACCACGATCCGCCACATCACAACCCACCACCGACACCCGCACACCCAAACCCTCCAACCGCCCCACCAACTCACCCACACCCGGCGCACCACCACCACGCCGACTCACCAACACCACATGCTCCGCACCCACACCCACCGCCCACAACGCCACCCGCGCACCCAACGCCCCCGTACCACCCGTCACCAACACCGTCCCCGACAACCGAAAACCACCAACACCCGCATCCGCACCCGCACCCGCCGGAGAACCCGCACGCACCAACCGCCGCACAAACACACCCGACGACCGCAACGCCACCTGATCCTCAACCCCCGACAACAACACCCCACACAACCAACCCCACACACCACCACCCAACACACCCGGCAAATCCACCAAACCACCCCACCGCAACGGCACCTCCAAACCCACCACCCGACCCAAACCCCACACCGCAGAACCCGCGACATCCGCCAGCTCGTCCGAGCCGCCGACCGACACCGCCCCGCGCGTCAGCCACCACAACCGGCCCGACCCACCGACGTCGGTCAGCGCCTGCACCACGGCCAGCGCCGTCGACACCTCGGCGGCGGCCGGAACCGGGGACGCCTCCCGCGGCTCGGCCAGCGACAGCAGGGACACCACGTGGGCGTCCCGGGCGTCGGAGCTCATCGCCTCCAGCAGCAGCCGCGCCACCCGGTCGCGGTCGGCGCCGGCCGGGATCAGCACCGGGACCGCCCGGTCGGCCCGGGCAGCCAGCGCCGCGGCCACCGGGTGGTCCTCCTGCCCGGGCGCCATCAGCAGCAGCCAGGTTCCCGCCAACGTCGCGGAGTCCGGCACGGCGGCCGTACGCCACGTCGCCCGGTACCGCCAGGAGTCGACGACCGCCCGCTGCTGCGTCGCCCGCCGCCACCGGGCGAGCTTGGGCAGCAGCGCCGTGGACGGCTCGTCCGCGCCCACGGCGAGATCCTCGCCCAGCACGCCGAGGTCCCCGGACTCGACCGCCGCCCAGAACTGCTCGTCGGACGGGGCGTCGGCCCGCTCCGGAGCCGAGCCGGGCTGGGGATCCTCCAGCCAGTAGCGCTGCCGGTCGAAGGCGTAGGTGGGCAGTTCCACCGCGCGCGGCCGGGTGCCGGTCTGGCCGAGGTACGCCGCCCAGTCGACGGCCATGCCGGCGGCCCAGAGCTGCCCGGCGGCACTGGTGAGGGTGGTGACGTCGGGCTGGCTGCGGCGCAGCGTGGCGACGTACCGCACGTCGTCGGCCGTGTCCGCCTCGGCGGCCATGGCGGTGAGGACCGCGTCCGGGCCGACTTCCAGGAAGGTGTCCACCCCCTGTGCCCGCAACGCCACCACACCGTCGGCGAAGCGCACCGGCTGCCGCACGTGCCGCACCCAGTAGCCGGGCTCGGTGATCTCTGCGGCGTCCGCCACCGCGCCGGTCACGTTCGACACGATCGGGATCCGCGGCGCCCGCCAGTCCAGCCCCGCCACCACCGACCGGAACTCCTCCAGCATCGGCTCCATCAACCGCGAATGAAACGCGTGACTGACCGCCAGTTCCTTGACCCGCCAACCCCGCTCACGACAGCCCGCCACCACCACCGCAACCTCGCCGACGGCACCCGACACCACCACCGACGCCGGACCGTTCACCGCCGCCACATCCACACCCGCACCCGACGCACCGAGCAGCTCGGCGACAGCCTCCTCCGACGCGCCCACCGCCGCCATCACCCCACCAGCCGGCAACGCCTGCATCAACCGACCCCGCGCCGCCACCAACGTGCACACATCCGCCAACGACAACATCCCCGACACGTACGCCGCCGTCACCTCACCGATCGAATGACCCGCCAGGAAATCAGCCCGCACACCCCACGACGACAACAACTCCCACAACGCCACCTCAACCGCGAACAACCCCGCCTGCGCGAACACGGTCCGATCCACCAGAGCCGCAGTCTCCGTACCCGGCTCGGCGAACACCACCTCGCGCAACGCACGCGGCAACAAGCCGTCGAAACGCGCGCACACCTCGTCGAACGACGCCGCGAACACCGGAAACGCGTCATACAGCTCCCGGCCCATCCCGGCACGCTGCGAACCCTGACCCGTGAACAACACCGCCCGACGACCCACCGACACCACACCCGACACCGCCGGCCCGCCCTCGGCCACCGCCGACAGACCGGCAACCAGCTCGTCCACCGACGAGCCCCACACCACCGCCCGGTGCTCCAACGCCGCCCGGGTCGTCGCCAACGACCACGACACGTCCGCCACCGCAAGGCCGGACCGTTCCCGCACGAACGACGCCAACCGTCCGGCCTGACCCGACAGACCCCGCTCCGAACGACCCGACACCACCCACGGCACCGGCAACCCGACCGGCGCGACGGGCGCGACCGGTGCCGGAGCGGACTCCGGCTCCGGCTGCTCGATGATCACGTGCGCGTTCGTCCCCGAAATGCCGAACGACGACACACCCGCACGCCGGGGACGCCCCACCCCCGGCCACTCACGCGAGGCCGTCACCAGCTCCACCGCACCCGACGACCAATCCACATGCGACGACGGCACGTCCACATGCAGCGTCGCCGGCACCACCCCATACCGCATCGCCAAGACCATCTTGATGATCCCGGCCACCCCGGCAGCGGCCTGCGTATGACCGATGTTCGACTTCACCGACCCCAGCAACAACGGCACATCCCGACCCTGCCCATACGTCGCCAACAACGCCTGAGCCTCGATCGGATCACCCAACGACGTACCCGTACCGTGCGCCTCCACCACATCCACATCAGCCGCCGACAAACCCGCAAACGCCAGAGCCTGCCGGATCACCCGCTGCTGCGACGGACCATTCGGCGCCGTCAAACCATTCGACGCACCATCCTGGTTCACCGCCGTGCCCCGCACGACCGCGAGGATCCGGCGCCCGTCACGCCGCGCGTCCGACAGCCGCTGCACCAGCAGCACGCCGACGCCCTCGGACCAGCCCGTGCCGTCCGCGGCGTCCGAGAACGACTTGCAGCGGCCGTCGGCGGACAGGCCGCCCTGGATCGAGAACTCGGCGAACGTGCCCGGTGAGGCCATCACGGTGACGCCGCCGGCCAGGGCCAGGTCGCACTCGCCGGACCGCAGCGCCTGCGCCGCCAGGTGCAACGCCACAAGCGATGAGGAACACGCCGTGTCCACAGTCACCGCCGGACCCTCGAACCCGAACGAGTACGCCACCCGACCCGACAACACGCTTGTCGCGTTGCCGGTGAGCAGGTGGCCGCCGACCTCCTGGGCCCGACCGACCGACCCGCTGGCGTACCCCTGGAAGCTGGCCCCGGCGAAGACGCCGACCGCGCCGCCCCGCAGGGTGGTCGGGTCGATGCCCGCCGACTCGACGGCCTCCCACGAGGTCTCCAGCAGCAGCCGCTGCTGCGGGTCCATGGCGAGGGCCTCCCGCGGCGAGATGCCGAAGAACTCGGCGTCGAACTCGCCGGCGTCGTAGACGAAGCCGCCCCTGCGGGCGAAGGACGTGTCGGACAGGCCGCTGCTGAGGAAGCTGTCCCAGCCCCGGTCGAGGGGGAACTCGGAGATGCCGTCGCGTCCAGTGGCGAGCAGTTGCCACAGTTCTTCCGGGGACGCGACGCCACCCGGGAGGCGGCAGCCCATGCCGACGATCACGATCGGGTCGTCGTCGACGGTGGCGGCCCTGCGGTCGGCCGGCGCGTCGCCTGATGCTCCGAGCACGGTCTCCCGGATGAAGGCGACCAGAGCGGCCGGCGTCGGGTGGTCGAAGACCAGGGTGGAGGGCAACGCGAGGCCGGTTTCGGCGGTCAGCCGGTTGCGCAGCTCGACTGCGGTGAGCGAGTCGAAGCCGAGACGCTGGAACGCCCGGTCCGGCCGCACCGCCTCCACGGTGGCGTGGCCGAGCACCGTGGCGACCTGGGAGCGTACGAGGTCCAGGAGGGACGCCTCGACCTCCGGCGGCGTCAGGGCCGCGAGCCGCTCGCGCAGTGCGGAGGTCCGATCGGTGGGGCCGGTCTCGGCTCGGGACGCCGCCTCGATCGCCGCCTGTGCTTCGGGGATGTCGGTGAACAGACGCGACGGACGCAACGCCGTGAACGACGGCACAAACCGATCCCACCGCACATCCGCCACCACCACCTGCCCCTCACCACCATCCAACGCCCGCTGCAACGCCGCCACCGCCAACTCCGGAGCCATCCCCGGCAAACCACGCCGACTCAACTGCTCCCCCGCCACCCCCACCGCCATACCCGCCTCAGGTGCGGCACCCGCGCCCCGATCGCGTCCAGCCCTTCGATCAGGCCGTACCGCCAGCGGTGACCAGTCCTGCGATTGATCCCGACCAGCCGGCACGCTTCACTCGTACTCACACCCCGCGCCCACAACGCCACCCGCGCACCCAACGCCCCCGTACCACCCGTCACCAACACCGTCCCCGACAACCGAAAACCACCAACACCCGCACCCGCACCCGCCGGAGAACCCGCACGCACCAACCGCCGCACAAACACACCCGACGACCGCAACGCCACCTGATCCTCAACCCCCGACAACAACACCCCACACAACCAACCCCACACACCACCACCCAACACACCCGGCAAATCCACCAAACCACCCCACCGCAACGGCACCTCCAAACCCACCACCCGACCCAAACCCCACACCGCACCACCGTCCAGGTCGGTCAGAGGCTCGGAGTCGCCCACGGAGACGGCACCGCTGGTCAACCACCACAACCGACCCTCGACCTCGGTGACTGCAAGCGCCTGCGCGACCGCCAGTGCCTCGACGACACCGGCGCCGGCCAGCGACATCAGCGAGATCATCCCGGCGACCGGTCCTGCGGCCGCCGAGGCGGCGGACAGCCGACGGGCGATCCCGTCCCGGTCCAGCTCGTCCAGCACCACGGGGATCATCTCGGCGCCCCGCTCAGCCAGCCCGGCCAGCAACGGGTGGTCCTCCTGGCCGGGGACCATCAGCACCAGCCAGGAGCCGGTCAGGTTCTCGTTCCCGGTCACGTCCTGGCGCCGCCACACCACGCGGTAGCGCCAGGAGTCCACCGTCGACCGCTGCTGTGCGGCCCGCCGCCACTGCGCGAGCTTCGGCAGGACCGCGCTGAACGGTTCGTCCGCGCCGACACCCAGCTCGCCGCCGACCACGTCGGGGTCGCCGGACTCCACGGCCGCCCAGAACCGCCCGTCGAGAGCTTCGCCGTGCGCGTCCCGGCGGGCCGCGGGCGCCGCCTCGGGCCAGTACCAGGTGTGGTCGAAGGCGTACGTGGGCAGGTCGACAACCCCGGGCCGGGCGCCGGCCTGACCGTGGTACGCAGCCCAGTCGACCGGCACACCCGCCACCCACAACTGCCCCAACGCCGCCGTCACCGCAGCGACCTCCGACTGGTCCCGCCGCGACGCCGGAACCCGCCGCACCCCGGCATCAGCGACGATCTCCGCCACCATCGCCGTCAACGTCGCATCCGGACCCACCTCCAGGAAGGTGTCCACCCCCTGTGCCCGCAGAGCAGCCACACCGTCGGCGAACCGCACCGGCTGCCGCACGTGCCGCACCCAGTAGCCGGGCTCGGTGATCTCTGCGGCGTCCGCCACCGCGCCGGTCACGTTCGACACGATCGGGATCCGCGGCGCCCGCCAGTCCAGCCCCGCCACCACCGACCGGAACTCCTCCAGCATCGGCTCCATCAACCGCGAATGAAACGCGTGACTGACCGCCAGCTCCTTGACCCGCCAACCCCGCTCACGACAGCCCGCCACCACCACCGCAACCCCGCCGAAGGCACCCGACACCACCACCGACGCCGGACCATTCACCGCCGCCACATCCACACCCGCACCCGACGCACCGATCAGCCCGGCGACAGCCTCCTCCGACGCACCCACCGCCACCATCACCCCACCAGCCGGCAACGCCTGCATCAACCGACCCCGCGCCGCCACCAACGTGCACACATCCGCCAACGACAACATCCCCGACACGTACGCCGCCGTCACCTCACCGATCGAATGACCCGCCAGGTAGTCGACCCGCACACCCCACGACGCGAGCAACTCCCACAACGCCACCTCAACCGCGAACAACCCCGCCTGCGCGAACACGGTCCGATCCAACAGAGCAGCAGCTTCCGAACCCGCCTCCGCGAACACCACGTCCCGCAGCGCACGCGGCAACAAGCCGTCGAAACGGGCGCACACCGCGTCGAACGACGCCGCGAACACCGGAAACGTCTCGTACAACTCCCGGCCCATACCCACACGCTGCGAACCCTGACCCGTGAACAACACCGCCCGACGACCCGCCGACACCACACCCGACACCGCCGGCCCGCCCTCGGCCACCGCCGACAGACCGGCAACCAGCTCGTCCACCGACGAGCCCCACACCACCGCCCGATGCTCCAACGCCGCCCGGGTCGCCGCCAACGACCACGACACATCCACCGGCGACAGGGACCGGGACCGCACGAACGACGCCAACCGCCCCGCCTGACCCGACAGGCCCCGCTCCGAACGACCCGACACCACCCACGGCACCGGCAGACCGATGGACGCGCCCTGCTGATCTCCATCCCGTTCGCGGCGACCGGCGTCGGCAGACGCGGGATCCGGCAGCCCGTCCGCCGATCCGCCCCGGTCGGTCTCGCCGCGCTGCTGCGCACCCGAGGGGTGGACGGACTCCGCCGCCGCCACCGGCTCCGCAGCCGACGCGGCCGCAGGCCCCTGCACCGGCCGCGAGGCAGGCTCCGCCGCCAACTCTGGCTGCTCGATGATCACGTGGGCGTTCGTGCCGGAGATCCCGAACGACGACACACCCGCACGCCGGGGACGCTCCACGCCCGGCCACTCACGCGAGGACGTCACCAGCTCCACCGCACCCGACGACCAGTCCACATGCGACGACGGCACATCCACGTGCAACGACGCCGGCACCACCCCATAACGCATCGCCAAAATCATCTTGATGATCCCGGCCACCCCGGCAGCCGCCTGCGTATGACCGATGTTCGACTTCACCGACCCCAGCAACAACGGCACATCCCGACCCTGCCCATACGTCGCCAACAACGCCTGAGCCTCGATCGGATCACCCAACGACGTACCCGTACCGTGCGCCTCCACCACATCCACATCAGCCGCCGACAAACCCGCAAACGCCAGAGCCTGCCGGATCACCCGCTGCTGCGACGGACCATTCGGCGCCGTCAAACCATTCGACGCACCATCCTGGTTCACCGCCGAACCCCGCACCACCGCCAACACCCGACGCCCCTCACGCCGCGCATCCGACAACCGCTGCACGACGAGGACGCCGACGCCCTCGCCCCAGGCGGTGCCGTCCGCCGAGTCGGCGAAGGCCTTGCAGCGGCCGTCCGCCGACAGCCCGCCCTGGCGGGAGAACTCGATGAAGGCACCCGGGGTGGCCATCACCGTGACGCCGCCGGCCAGCGCGAGATCGCACTCGCCGGACCGCAGCGCCTGCACCGCCAGGTGCAACGCCACAAGCGACGACGAACACGCCGTGTCCACAGTCACCGCCGGACCCTCGAACCCGAACGAGTACGCCACCCGGCCCGACAACACGCTCGCGGAGGCGCCGGTCGCGCCGAATCCGGCGAGCGCCTCCCCGGCCTGGCGTACGACGGCCTCGTAGTCCTGGCCGTTGGTGCCGGCGAACACCCCGACACGGCTGCCGCGCAGCGCGAGGGGTTCGATCCGGGCGTCTTCGAACGCCTCCCAGGAGACCTCCAGCAGCAGCCGCTGCTGCGGGTCCATGGCGAGGGCCTCCCGCGGCGAGATGCCGAAGAACTCCGCGTCGAAGCCGCCCGCGTCGGCCAGGAACGCCCCGCGCGAGACGTAGGAGTCGGTTCCGGCCAGATACTCCAGGTCCCAGTGCCGGTTGGCCGGGAAGTCCGACATCGCGTCGGCACCGGCCGTCAGCAGATCCCAGAGCCCCTCCGGGGACTCGGCTCCGGCCGGGAAACGGCAGCCCATGCCGACGATGACGATCGGGTCGTCGCCCACGACGGGGCCGGTGGCGGCGGGGACGGGCAGCGCCTGCCCGCCGAGCAGCTCGGCGTGGATGTGGCCGGCCAGGGCCGCCGAGTTCGGGTAGTCGAAGGCGAGCGTGGTCGGCAGCGCGAGGCCGGTCGCCGCGTCGAGCCGGTTGCGCAGCTCGACCGCCGCCAGTGAGGTGAAGCCGAGGTCCTGGAACGCCCGGTCCGGCGCCACCCGCTCGACGGACTCGTGGCCGAGCACGGCCGCGACCTCGGCGCGTACCAGCTCACCGAGGACGCGCAACTGCTCCGTGCCGGGCATTCCCGACAGGCGCAGGCGCAGGTCGGCCGCCGGCACTGGGGCGTCGGCGGGCACCGCCGCGCCAGCCTCGGCCAGCAGGTCGCGGACCAGCGGGTGGGCGCGCCGAGGACCGGTGGCGGCCACCCGGGCCCAGTCGATGTCGGCCACGACGAGGTACGTCTCGTCGCGGTCCAGCGCCCGGCTGAAGGCGCGCACGGCTGTCTCCGGCGCCATCGCGCCGAAACCGGTACGGCTGAGCCGCTGCTCGAAGTCGCCCGCGCTCACCCCGCCGTCGGCCCACAGGCCCCAGGCGAGCGAGGTGCCAGGCAACCCCTCGGCGCGGCGGCGCTGTGCCAGGGCGTCGAGGAACGCGTTGCCCGGCGCATACGTGGCCTGGCCGGCGGCGCCCATGAGGCCGGCGAGGGAGGAGAAGAGGACGAAGGCGGAGAGGTCACTGCCCCGGGTCAGCTCGTCCAGGTTGCGCGCGGCGTCGACCTTCGCCCGCAGGGCGGTGGCCAGCTGGTCGACACTCACGGCGTCGACGACGTTGTCGTCGAGGGCCGCGGCGGTGTGCACGACCGCGCTCAGCGGAAGCTCGGCGGGGATCGAGTCGAGCAGCGTCGCGAGCGCGGCCCGGTCGGCCACGTCGCAGGACGCGAGGGTGACCCGGGTGCCGAGCCCGGCGAGTTCCTCGGCGAGGGCGGTCGCGCCGGGCGCCTCGCCACCCCGCCGGCTGACCAGGAGGAGGTGTTCGGCTCCTTCGGCGGCCAGCGTGCGGGCGACGTGTCCCCCGAGTGCCCCGGTGCCGCCGGTGATCAGCACCGTACCGCGCGGCGTCCAGGAACCGCGCGCACCGGTGTCGCCGTACGTCGCACGAACGAGCCGGCGGGCGTGGCCGCCGGCGCCGCGCAGGGCGATCTCGTCCTCCCGGCCGGTGCCGGCGATCAGCGTCCGGAGCATGCGCACGACGCCCTGGTCGGGCTGCTCGGGGAGGTCGACGAGCCCGCCCCACCGGTGCGGGTGCTCGGCGCGCAGCACGCTGCCGAAGCCCCACGCCATGGCCTGCACGGGGTCGGCGTGCCGGTCGCGGGATCCGACGGAGACCGCGCCGCGGGTGGCGATCCAGAGCCGGGCGGTGATCCCGGCGTCGCCGAGGGCCTGCGCGAGCGCGACCGTGCCGGCGAGGCCCGTCGGCACGGAGGCGGCCCCGGCGTACGGCCGGGTGTCGAGGGCCAGCAGGGAGAGGACGGGCAGCACGTCCCCGTCGCGGCCGGTCGACGCCTCGGCGAGGTCGTGGGCGAGGCGCTTGCGGTCGCACGTGGCGTCGATCTCGACGATCCGCCCGCCGGCGGCGCCGAGGGCGGCGGCCCAGTCCGTCACGGCCGCGTCGGCGTCGGCCGGTACGACGAGCAGGAAGTCGGTCGCCTCGGCGCGGGCGTCGTCGTCCGTGAGCGGCTGCCAGGCCACCCGGTAGCGCCAGGAGTCGAGTGCCGCCTCGGCGTCCCGGCGGCGTCGCCAGGTGGACAGCGCCGGCAGCACGTCCGCGAGGGGGGCGTCGGCGTCGACGGCCAGGCTCTCGGCGAGGGTCGTCAGGTCCTCTGCCTCGATCGCCCGCCAGAAGTCCTCGTCGGCGGCGGTACGCCGGGCGGCGGGGGGACGGTAGGACCGCGTCGCGGCATTGATCCAGTAACGTCGATGATCGAAGGCGTACGTGGGCAGGTCGACCACGCCGGGCCGGGCGCCGGTCTGACCGTGGTAGGCAGCCCAGTCGACCGGCACACCCGCCACCCACAACTGCCCCAGCGCCGCCGTCACCGCAGCGAGCTCCGACTGGTCCCGCCGCGACGCCGGAATCCGTCGCACCCCGGCATCAGCGACGATCTCCGCCACCATCGCCGTCAACGTCGCATCCGGGCCGACCTCCAGGAAGGTGTCCACCCCCTGTGCCCGCAGAGCAGCCACACCGTCGGCGAACCGCACCGGCTGCCGCACGTGCCGCACCCAGTACTCCGGATCCACCAGCTCCAACGGATCCGCCACGGCACCCGTCACGTTCGACACCACCGCGACGCGCGGCACCCGCCAGTCGAGCCCCGCCACCACCGACGCGAACTCCTCCAGCATCGGCTCCATCAACCGCGAATGAAACGCGTGACTGACCGACAGTTCCTTGACCCGCCAACCCCGCTCACGACAGGCCGCCACCACCACCGCAACCTCGCCGACGGCACCCGACACCACCACCGACGCCGGACCATTCACCGCCGCCACATCCACCGCCGCTTCCGCAGCATCGATGATCCCCCGCACCGCGGACTCGGGCGCACCCACCGCCGCCATCACCCCACCAGCCGGCAACGCCTGCATCAACCGGCCCCGCGCCGCCACCAACGTGCACGCATCCGCCAACGACAGCACCCCGGACACGTACGCCGCCGTCACCTCACCGATGGAGTGACCCGCCAGGTAGTCGGCCCGTACGCCCCACGACGCGAGCAACTCCCACAACGCCACCTCGATTGCGAACAGGCCCGCCTGCGCGAACACGGTCCGATCCAGCAGAGCCGCAGTCTCCGTACCCGGCTCGGCGAACACCACCTCGCGCAGCGCACGCGGCAACAAGCCGTCGAAACGGGCGCAGACCTCGTCGAACGACGCCGCGAACACCGGGAACGCGTCATACAGCTCCCGGCCCATCCCGGCACGCTGCGAACCCTGACCCGTGAACAACACCGCCCGACGACCCGCCGACACCACACCCGACACCGCCGGCCCGCCCTCGGCCACCGCCGACAGACCGGCAACCAGCTCGTCCACCGACGAGCCCCACACCACCGCCCGGMSRCATCGCCGGTTTCGCGGCCTTCCTCGTCTCCTACGTCGTCGCCGAGCGACGGTGCTCGGGCTGGACCGGGTCGGGGCACTCGACGGGTTCTTCCACCTCGGCGGCACGTCGTTGCAGTCCGCCGCCGTCGCCGTCGCCCTCGATGAGGCCAACGACGTGGTGGTGCCCGTCTCGCAGATCCACCGCACGCCCACCCCGCACGAGCTGGCTCGCTGGCTCGCCACCGCCCCCCGCCGCCCCGGGGCCGAGCCGGCGCCGTCCGTCACCGGCCGTCCCGGCCCGTCGAAGCCCGTCCCGCTGACCCCGTCCGTCGCGAAGTGCGTCGTGCTCCCCTTCGAACTGGTCTGCCCGACCACCTGGTGGATCGAGGGTGAGCTGGACCTACGAGCCCTCATGGCCGCCCTCGGCGACATCCACCACCGCCACCAGGCCCTACACGCCCGCTACCGGCGCACCGACCCACCAACCGCAATCATCCCACCCAACCCCGGCATGCCCCAGCTACGGCTACTCGCCGACGCCACCACCGAACACGACGCCCTCGACCAACTCGCCGAAGCAGTACAACAACCCCTCGACTACACCCAGGGCCGCAACTGGCGCGCCGCCCTCATCCGAAACAAAACCACCAACCGAATCCTGTTCGGCATCGGCATCCACCACATCGCCTTCGACGGCTGGTCATACGGACTACTCGTACGAGACCTCAGCCACGCCTACACCGCACGACACACCGGCCACAAACCCACCTGGACCCACCCCGCACCCACACTGCACCAGTCCTACGACGAACACACCCGCCTCCGCAACGCCGCCGACCTGCAAACCCAACGAACCTACTGGCGCGAACAACTACGCGACCTGCCCCGCCAAGGCGAAGGCCCGGCCACCGCGCCCCTGGAGCAGACCCTCGCCTGGGGACCGAAGGCGGGCCACACCGTCACCGTCACCCCCGAGGTGCTCGACCGCTGGGACCGGGCCGCCCGCGACCAGCGCTTCAGCCGCTCCAGCTACTTCGTGGCGGCCTTCGCCTCGGCGCTGCGCGCCATCCATCAGCAGGACGACATCGCCCTGCTGATGGTGGTGGCCAAGCGCGGCAGCCGCGTCCTCGACTCCGCGTTCACCACCCGGCTCAACCTCAACTGCGTGCGGGTGCGCTTCGACGGGCCGCAGGACGACAAGCTGGTCCTGCGGGTCGACGAGACGATCCGCGATCTCATGCGGGCCCAGGACGTTCCCTTCGCGGAGACCGCCGACGATCCCGCCGCCGGGCTCTCCGGCGAGGTGGTCGCGAGCCTGCCGACGTTCGTGTTCCAGGACAACGTGGTGGTGCCGCTGGAGCTGCCCGGCTGCCGGGCCGAGGAGGTCGTCGACCCGTACGCCCGGGAGGTGCCCAACGGGCTCACGGTCGAGGTGCTGCCCCGCGTCGACCATGCTCTCCTGCGCGTCACCATCCGCACCGACTACCTGCCGTACAGCTTCGCCGAGGAGCTGAACCACCACATGCTGCGCTTCCTCGAAGACGGGCCGGCGGGTACGCCCACCGCCGGCTGACCGTCCGCCCCTGCGTACCGGACCGCTCGTCGCCGCGTGGCACGCGGCCCGTTGTCCCGAGAGTTCGTGGTTGTCCCTCCCGGCGCACCCCTCTGGGTGGCGCCGGCCCTGATCGGAGGCTGGCTCAATGTCTGTCGGAATCGTCGGTGCGCAGGCCACGGATGTCGCTGGGCCCGGCTTCGAGATCCTCGACCTGATGGGGGACCTGCGCCGGCCGGCCGTGTGGCCGGCCCGGGCGGCCTCCGCGTACCGGCGGGTCGACCTGCCCGTCCCGGCGGGGGCGCGCTCTCCCGGCCCGGTGCTGCTGGCCGGTCTGCTGGGGGTGCTGGCCCGGTACACCGGCCAGGCCGAGGTGGCGGTCGGCCTGTCGTCGGGCGGCGTGCTGCGGGTCGACGTCGCGGACGAACCGGGCTTCGGCGAGCTGACGTCGCGGGTGGCCACGGCGCTGGCCGGACCGGTCGCGCGCAGCGCGGGCACGGCGGGGCCGGTGGTGGTCGGGCTGGTGGACGCCCCGGTGGCCGAGGTGGGGCCGGACGTGGTGGACGTGGACATCGTGGTGACCGTCGCGGGGGACGGGTCGGCGCTGCGGGTGGACTACGCCGCCGACGGCTTCTCGGCGGACTGGGTGCGGGGCCTGGTGGACCAGACCGTGTCGTTGCTGTCGGCCGGGGTCCGGGAACCCGGGGTGCCGCTGGGCGCGCTGCCGCTGCTGGGCGCGACCGAGCGCGAGCGGCTGCTCGCGTGGGGCCGGGGCCCGGCCCGCCCGGTGCCGGGTGTGCCGCTGCACGAGCTGGTGCTCGAATGGGCGCGACGCACGCCGGACGCGGTGGCCGGCGTCGCCGCCGGGGAGGTGCTGACGTACGCGGAGCTGGCCCGTCGCTCGGGGGAGTTGGCCGCGCGGCTACGGTCGATGGGCGTACGGCCCGGGGACGTGGTGTCGCTGGCGCTGGACCGCAGCATGTGGACCCTCGTCGCCACCCTGGCGGTGCTGCGGGCGGGGGCGGCGTACACGCCGATGGACGTGTCCTGGCCGGCGGAGCGGATGCGGATGCTGCTGGCCGACCACGGCGCCCGGGTCGTCCTCACCGTCGGCGAGGTCGCCCCGCGTGTCCCCAGCCCTGACGGCGTACGGGTCGTCGCCCTCGATGCCGACCGGCCCACCGTGACGGCGGCCGAGGCGGCCGACCTGCCGGTGGTGGCACCCTCCCGGCCGGCGTTCGTGATCTACACGTCCGGCTCGACCGGGACACCGAAGGGTGTCGTGCTGACCCACGAGCACCTGACGAACTTCGTCACCTGGATGCGGGAGGAGTGCGCGGTCGGGCCGGACAGCCGGATGCTCCATTCCTGTTCCCCGGTCTTCGACGTGGCCCTCGGCGAGATCTACACCGCGCTGACCTCCGGTGCCCGCGTCGTCGTCAGCTCCCGCGACGATCTGCTCGACGCCCGCCGGTTGACGGAGCTGATCGCCAAGGAGCAGGCCACCCACGCGTTCTGCCCACCCACGAACCTCGCCGCCGTCGATCCCGCCGACTGCCCCAGCCTGACGTGCGTGACCCTCGCCGGGGAACCCATTCCGCCCCGCATGGCACACCGCTGGACGGCCGCCGGTGCCCGCCTGATCAACGCGTACGGGCCCGCGGAGGCATCCGTCGCCTGCACCTGGTACGACGCGTCGAAGGGCTGGCCCGGCGCGTACGTGCCCATCGGCCGCCCCATGCCCAACCGGCAGATCCGCGTCGTCGACGCCAATCTCGACCTCGTCCCCATGGGCGTCCCCGGCGAGATCCTCATCACCGGCGCCGGCGTCGCCGACGGTTACCTCAACCGTCCCGAACTGACCGCCCAGCGGTTCGTCACCGACCCGTACGGCGGCGGGACCGCCTACCGCACCGGCGACCTCGGCCGGTGGAACGCCGCCGGAGCGCTGGAGATCCTCGGCCGGATGGACCACCAGGTCAAGGTCAACGGCATCCGGATCGAACTCGGTGAGATCGAGGCGACTCTCGAACAACACCCGGACGTCGGCACCGCCGTCGTCACCCGTCGCGAGGACCAGGGCACCGCCCGGCTCGTCGGCTACGTCACCGGACGCGACGGCCGCGTCCCCGTCACCGCGGACCTGCGGGCACACGCCGCCGCGGTGCTCCCGCCCTACATGGTCCCCGCCGTGATCATGGTCCTGGACCGGTTCCCCACCGGCGGCACCGGCAAGATCGACCGGCGGGCGCTACCAGAACCGGGCTCGCGCCGTCCCGACCTCGACGTGCCGTACGCCGAACCGGCCACCGACTCCGAACGCCTCGTCGCGGGGATCTTCGCGACGGTGCTCGGGCTGGACCGGGTCGGGGCACTCGACGGGTTCTTCCACCTCGGCGGCACGTCGTTGCAGTCCGCCGCCGTCGCCGTCGCCCTCGATGAGGCCAACGACGTGGTGGTGCCCGTCTCGCAGATCCACCGCACGCCCACCCCGCACGAGCTGGCTCGCTGGCTCGCCACCGCCCCCCGCC
>NZ_JANCLW010000001.1:2643094-2724164 GCF_033433935.1 Micromonospora sp. BRA006-A | reverse complement strand
CCGACAGACCCCGCTCCGAACGACCCGACACCACCCACGGCACCGGCAACCCGACCGGCGCGACGGGCGCGACCGGTGCCGGAGCGGACTCCGGCTCCGGCTGCTCGATGATCACGTGCGCGTTCGTCCCCGAAATGCCGAACGACGACACACCCGCACGCCGGGGACGCCCCACCCCCGGCCACTCACGCGAGGCCGTCACCAGCTCCACCGCACCCGACGACCAATCCACATGCGACGACGGCACGTCCACGTGCAACGACGCCGGCACCACCCCATGCCGCATCGCCAAGACCATCTTGATGACGCCCGCCACCCCGGCAGCGGCCTGCGTATGACCGATGTTCGACTTCACCGACCCCAGCAGCAGCGCGTCCCGCTCGTCGCGGTCCTGCCCGTACGTGGCGAGCAGCGCCTGGGCCTCGATGGGGTCGCCCAACGTCGTGCCCGTGCCGTGCGCCTCCACGACGTCGACGTCGGCGACGCCCAGCCGGGCGTTCGCGAGGGCCTGGCGGATCACCAGCTGCTGCGAGGGGCCGTTCGGCGCCGTCAACCCGTTCGACGCGCCGTCCTGGTTCACCGCCGTGCCCCGCACGACCGCGAGGATCCGGCGCCCGTCACGCCGCGCGTCCGACAGCCGCTGCACCAGCAGCACGCCGACGCCCTCGGACCAGCCCGTGCCGTCCGCGGCGTCGGAGAACGACTTGCACCGGCCGTCGGGGGCCATGCCACGCTGCCGGGAGAAGTCGATGAACGTCTCGGGCGTCGCCATCACGGTGACGCCGCCGGCCAGCGCCAGGTCACACTCCCCCGACCGCAGCGCCTGCACCGCCAGGTGCAACGCCACAAGCGACGACGAACACGCCGTGTCCACAGTCACCGCCGGACCCTCGAACCCGAACGAGTACGCCACCCGACCCGACAACACGCTGCTGGCCGTGCCGACGCCGAGGTAGCCGTCGAGGGCCTCGGGGACGTCGGCCAGCCCCGCGGCGTGGTTGTGGTACATCATGCCGGCGAACACGCCGACGGGCCGGCCACGCAGCGCAAGCGGGTCGATCCGGGCGTCCTCGATGGCCTCCCACGAGGTCTCCAGCAGCAGCCGCTGCTGCGGGTCCATGGCGAGGGCCTCGTGCGGCGAGATCTTGAACAGGTCGGCGTCGAAGTCGGCGGCGTCGGCCAGGAAGCCGCCCTCGCGGGCGTAGCTGCTGCCCCGGCGCGTGCCGGACGGGTCGTACAGGTCGTCGACGTCCCAGCCACGGTCGGCGGGGAAGCCGGTGATGCCGTCGCCACCGGAGACGAGGAGATCCCACAGTTGCTCGGGGCTGCGTACGCCGCCGGGGTAGCGGCAGCTCATGCCGACGATCGCGATCGGCTCGTCGAGCGCCGCGACGGCGGCGACCGGAGCCGCCCGGGTGCCGGCGTCCGTTCCGGTCTCGGCGTCCAGGTGGTCGGCGAGGGCGAGCGGGGTCGGGTGGTCGAAGACCAGCGTCGCGGGCAGGCGCAGGCCGGTGACCGCGCCCAGCCGGTTGCGCAGTTCGACGGCGGTGAGCGAGTCGAAACCGAGCTCGGTGAACGGACGCCCGGCCTCGACGGCGGCGGCGTCGGCGTACCCCAGGACCGTCGCGACCTGGTCGAGGACGAGCCGTAGCAGGGCCGCGGCGCGCTCCTCGCGGTCGAGGCCGGCGAGCCGCCCGGTCAGCGCGGCGGTCTCCGCCGGGCCGGACCGCGCGGCGCGGCGCCGGGGCGCCCGGACCAGGCCGCGCAGGACCGACGGCAGGGTGCCCGCCTCGGCCTGGGCGCGCAGCGCCGGCCCGTCCAGCGCCATCGGCACCGTCGCGGGCAGGCCGGTGAGCAGGGCGGCGTCGAGGAGCGCGAGGCCGTCCGCCTCGGGAAGCGGCCGTACGCCGCCCCGGGCCAGCCGGTCGGTGTCGGCGCGGTCGAGGCCGGCGGTCATGCCGCCGCCCGACTCCGCCCACGGGCCCCAGGCCAGCGAGTGCGCCGGCAGGCCCGCGGCCCGTCGCCGGTGGGCGAGCGCGTCCAGGAAGGCGTTGGCCGCCGCGTAGTTGGCCTGGCCGGGGCTGCCCGTCACGCCCGCCGCCGAGGAGTACGTGACGAAGAGGGCGAGGCGGCTGGCGGCGGTCAGCTCGTGCAGGTTCGCGGCGGCGTCCACCTTCGGCCGCAGCACGTCGCCGAGGGTCTCGGGGGTGAGCGAGGTCAGGGTGCGGTCGGCCAGCACGCCGGCGGTGTGCACCACGCCGGTCAGCGGGTGCGCCGGGTCGATCCGGTCCAGCAGCGCGGCGAGGGCGGCCCGGTCGGCGGCGTCGCACGCCTCGACCGTCGCGGTGGCCCCCAGGTCGGCGAGGGCGGCGACCAGGTCGGCTGCGCCGTCGGCGTCGGCGCCGCGCCGGCTGGTCAGCAGCAGGTGCCGGGCCCCGTACCGGGTGACCAGGTGGCGGGCGGTCAGCGCGCCGAGGGCACCGGTGCCGCCGGTGACCAGCACCGTGCCCTCCGGGTCCAGCGCCGGCGCCGGCGCGTCGGGTTCCGGGGCGGCGACGAGCCGGGGCACGCGGAGCGCCCCGTCGCGTACCGCCGCCTGCGGCTCGTCGGCCGACAGCAGGCCGGCGAGGACGGCGGCGCAGTTCTCCTCGTCGTCGACGTCGACGACGAGGAAGCGGCCGGGGTGCTCGGCCTGGGCGGAGCGGAGCAGGCCCCACACGGCGGCGCCGGCCAGGTCGGTGACCTCCGCGTCGTCGTCCACGGCGACGGCACCGCCGGTGAGGACCACCAGCCGGGAGTCGCCGGTGTGCGGCTCGGCGGCGAGCCAGCCCTGGAGCACGGCGAGGACCTCGGCGAGCAGGTCGTGGACGGCGCCGGGACCGGTCGCGCCGGCCACCGGGTACAGCACGGCGTCGGGTACCCCGGCGTCGCGGAGCGCGTCGAGGTCGGCGTACCGGGCGGCGGGCGGGCCGGACGGCAGCGGGGCGGGACGTTCGCCGAGCACCGCCCAGGTCGTGCCGTCGGCGGCGCCCCCGGCGACGGGGTGCCGGAGCCAGTCGAGGCGGAACAGCGAGCGCCGCCACGCGGACCCGCCGGCGGTGAGCTCCCCCGCCGGCAGGGGCCGCAGCACCAGGGAGCCGACCCGGGCGACCGGCGCCCCGGTGGCGTCGGCGACCAGCATGGACACCGTGTCCGGACCGGTGGGGGTCAACCGTACCCGCAGCGTGTCGGCGCCGTGGGCGGACAGCGTCACGTCGGACCAGGCGAACGGCATCCGGGCCTCGCCGGGGTCGACGATGCCCAGCCCGACCGCCTGCACGGCGGCATCGAGCAACGCCGGGTGCAGCCCGTACCCACCGGCGTCGCCGGCCGCCGGATCGGGCAGCGCCACCTCGGCGTACACGTCCGCGCCGACGCGCCAGGCGGCACGCAGCCCGGAGAAGGCCGGGCCGTACGCGAACCCGGCCCGTGCCGCCCGCGCGGCCAGCTCCGACACGTCCAGGGAGGTGGCGGCGCTCGGCGGCCACTGCGCCAGCGCGCCCGTCTCCTCATCCGGCTCCTCGGTGAGCAGGCCGGTGGCGTGCCGTACCCAGATGTCGTCGGTGCCGGCGCGACGGGCGTGGACGGTGAGCTGCCACGCTCCGCCGCCGGTGCGTTCGGCGGCGACCTGCACGTCGACGCCGCCGGTCTCGGGCAGCACCAGCGGCGCCTGGAGGGTCAGCTCGGCGAGCCGTTCGGCGCCGACCTCCGCGCCGGCCCGCATCGCCAGCTCCACGAACCCGGTGCCGGGCAGGAGCACGACGTCGCGCAGGGCGTGCTCGGCCAGCCAGGGCTGGGTCTCCACGGACAACCTGCCGGTGAGCGTCACCTCGTCGCCGTCGGCCGAGCGGAACACCGCGCCGAGCAGCGGGTGGCCGGTCGGGGTCAGCCCGGCGGCGGTCACGTCGGCGGGCTGCGGCAGGGGCAGCAACCAGTAGCGTTCGCGCTGGAACGCGTACGTGGGCAGGTCGACCGGCACGGGCGGGCCGGCGAACAGGGCCGCCCAGTTCACCGGCACGCCCCTGGCCCACACGGTGGCCGCGGCGGCCAGGGCGGTCGTCGCCTCGTCGTGCTCGGCGCGCAGCACGGGGGCGCAGACCGCCTGGTCCGCGCCGACGATCTCCTGGGTGAGCGCGCAGAGCACTCCGCCCGGGCCCACCTCGACGTACGCGCCGACACCCAGCTCACGCAGCGTGGCCACGGCGGCGTCGAAGCGGACCGTGTCGCGGACGTTGCGCAGCCAGTACGCCGGGGAGCACACCTCGTCGGGGTCGAGCACCGCTCCGGTCACGGTGGAGACCACGGGGATGCGGGGCGCGGCGAAGGTCAGTTGCCCGAGCACGTCGCCGAACGCGTCGAGCATCGGGTCCATGCGGGCGGAGTGGAACGCATGGCTGACCCGCAGCCGCCTGGTGCTGCGGCCGAGGGCTGCGAAGTGTGCGGCGACCGCCAGCACGGCGTCCTCGTCGCCGGAGACGACGACGGACTCCGGGCCGTTGACGGCGGCCAGCCCGGCGCCCGGCGTCCCGCCGACGGTGGCCAGGTGCGCGCGGACCTCCGCCTCGGTGGCGCGGATCGACACCATGGCGCCACCGGTGGGCAGCGCCTGCATCAGGGTGCCCCGGGCGGCCACCAGGCGGGCGGCGTCGGGCAGCGACAGCACGCCGGCGATGTGCGCGGCGGCCACCTCGCCGACCGAGTGCCCGGCCACGAAGTCCGGCACGACACCCCAGGACTCGACGAGCCGGTAGGCGGCGACCTCGACGGCGAAGAGCGCCGCCTGGGCGTACCCGGTGCGGTCGAGCACGTCGGCGGGGCCGTCGAGCACGCCGCGCAACGGCCGGTCGAGGTGCCTGTCCAGCTCCGCGCAGGCGGCGTCGAAGGCGTCGGCGAAGGCCGGGAAGGCGGCGTACAACCGCTGGCCCATGCCGACGCGCTGGGCGCCCTGGCCGGTGCAGAGCACGGCGACGCGGGTGGGACTGGCGACCCCGCGCCGCACGGACGCGGCCGGAACCCCGTCGGCCAGCGCGCCGAGCCCGGCGAGCAGTTCGTCCCGGTCGGCGCCGAGCAGCACCGCCCGGTGTTCCAGGACGGACCGGCCGGTGGCCAGGGCCCGGCCCACGGCGGCCGGCGCGGCGTCGGGGTGCTCGGCGAGCCAGGAGCGCAGCCGGTCGGCCTGGGCGCCGAGCGCTGCGGCGCTGCGCGCGGAGACGACCCACGGCAGCAGGTCGGGACCGGTGACGGCGTCGGTGGCCGGCTGCGGCGCGGGCGGGGCGGCCTCGACGACGACGTGGGCGTTGGTGCCGCTGACACCGAACGAGGAGACGCCCGCGCGCATGGGCCTCGTCGCGCGCGGCCACGGGCGCGGCTCGCGGAGCAGGCTCACCGCGCCGGCCGACCAGTCGACGTGCGGGGACGGCTCGTCGACGTGCAGGGTGCGCGGCAGGACGCCGTGACGCATCGCCATGACCATCTTGATGACGCCGGCGACGCCGGCCGCGGCCTGGGTGTGCCCGAGGTTCGACTTGATCGACCCGAGCCACAGAGGCTGGTCGTCGGCCCGGTCCCGGCCGTACGTGGCGAGCAGGGCCTGCGCCTCGATGGGGTCGCCGAGGCGGGTGCCGGTGCCGTGGGCCTCGACGGCGTCCACGTCGGCCGGGGCGAGCCGGGCGTTGGCGAGGGCCTGGCGGATCACGCGTTGCTGCGACGGGCCGTGCGGCGCGGTGAGGCCGTTGGAGGCGCCGTCGGAGTTGACCGCGCTGCCGCGCACCACGGCGAGCACCCGGTGGCCGTTGCGCTGCGCGTCGGAGAGCCGCTCCAGCAGCAGCAACCCGGCGCCCTCGCTCCAGCCGGTGCCGTCGGCGGTGGCCGCGAAGGACTTGCACCGCCCGTCCGGGGACAGGCCGCGCTGGCGGCTGAAGCCGACGAACGTGTCGGGGCTGGACATGACGGTGACGCCGCCGGCCAGCGCGAGGGTGCACTCGCCGGAACGCAGGGCCTGCACGGCGAGGTGCAGCGCCACCAGTGAGGACGAGCAGGCGGTGTCGACGGTGACGGCCGGACCCTCGAAGCCGAACGTGTACGCGATCCGGCCGGAGACGACGCTGCCGTGGTTGCCCGTGCCGACGAACGCCTCGACCTCCTGCGGCACGCCGTTGAGCCGGGAGACGTAGTCGTGGTACATGACGCCGGTGAACACGCCGGTGCGGCTGCCCTTGAGCGAGTCCGCGGCGATGCCGGCCCGCTCGACCGTCTCCCAGGCGACCTCCAGCAGGAGGCGCTGCTGCGGGTCCATGGCCAGCGCCTCGCGGGGCGAGATGCCGAAGAAGCCGCCGTCGAACTCGCCGGCGTCGTGCAGGAAGCCGCCCTCGCGGGTGTACGACTTGCCGTGCGCGTCCGGGTCGGGGTCGTAGAGGCTCTCCACGTCCCAGCCCCGGTCCGCCGGGAAGGGTGTGACGGCGTCGACGCCGGACTCGACCAGCCGCCACAGCGCCTCCGGAGTCCGCACCCCGCCCGGGTAGCGGCAGCCCATCCCCACGATCGCGATCGGCTCGTGATTCTGCTCGTCGACGGCCCGCAGGCGCTCGCTGGTCTCGTGCAGGTCAGCGGTGACGCGCTTGAGGTACTCGCGGAGCTTGGCTTCGTTCGCCATCGGGTTGATCACCTGTCGCTAAGGGGCAAGCGGCGGACTCGTGGTCAGGATCGGCCGAACTTCTGGTCGATGAAGTCGAACAGCTCGTCGTCCGAGGCGTCGTCGAGGGCCTGGCCGACGTCGTCGGGCCGGTCGGTGGTGTCGCTCCACCGGGTGACCAGCGCCCGGAGGCGGACCGCCACGGCGGTACGCGTCTCGTCGTCGGCGGCCAGCCGCTCCAGCTCCTCCGGCGCGGTCGCGGCGAACGCGGCCTCCAGCCGGTCCAGTTCGGCGAGCAGGCCCGGTTCGGGCTTCGGCGGGGCGGCGTCGACCAGCAGGAAGTCGGCGAGGGCGGCGGGCGTGGGGCAGTCGAAGATGAGGCTCGCCGGCAGCCGGATGCCGGTGAGGGCGGTCAGCCGGTTGCGCAGCTCCACGGCTGTCAGCGAGTCGAAGCCGAGGCCGGTGAACGTCTGCCCGGACGGCACGACGGTGGCCGGCGGGTAGCCGAGCACCTCGATGACCTGCGCCTTGACCAGGTCCTCCACCAGCCGGCCGCGTTCGGCCTCGGGCGTGCCGGCGAGGCGCTGCGCGAAGGACGGGCCGCCGTCGCCGCCGCCCTCGACGACGCGCCGCCGGGCCCGGACCAGGCCGCGCAGCGGCGCCGGGAGCTGGCCGGCGTCGGCCTGGCGGCGCAGCGCGGCGAGGTCGAGCAGCGCCGGCACCAGGTGGGGGCGTCCACCGTGCAGGCCGTTGTCGAAGAGGCGCAGCGCCTGGCCGGTGCCGAGTGGGCTGAGGCCGTTGCGGCTCATCCGCTGCCGCCCGGCGGCGTCGAGTGCGCCCGTCATCCCGCTGTCCGCGGCCCAGAGGCCCCAGGACAGGGACGTGGCGGCGAGGCCGCAGGCGTGCCGGTGCCCGGCGAGGCCGTCGAGGAACGCGTTCGCGGCGGCGTAGTTGCCCTGCCCGGGGCCGCCGAGGACACCGGCGACCGACGAGAAGAGGACGAACATCGCCAGCGGCCGCGATCGGGTCAGCTCGTGCAGGTGCCAGGCGGCGTCGGCCTTGGCGGAGAGAACGGCTGACAGCCGGCCGGGGGTCAGCGCCGAGATCACCGTGTCGTCGAGGACGCCGGCGGCGTGCACCACGCCGGTGAGCGGGTGCTCGGCGGGAACGTCGGCCAGCACCGCGGCCAGGCGGTCCCGGTCCGCCACGTCGGCGGCGACCAGGCGGGCCTGCGCACCCAGCGCGGTCAGCTCGGCGAGCAGCTCCGCCGCGCCGGGGGCGTCGGTTCCGCGGCGGCTGACCAGCAGCAGGTGGCGCACCTTGTGCGTACTGACCAGGTGCCGGACCAGCAGACCGCCGAGGGCACCGGTGGCCCCGGTGACCAGGACCGTCCCGTCGGGATCGAGGGCGGCGGCCGGCACCGGGTCGAGGACGGCCGGCGCGAGCCGGGGCGTCAGCACCTGCTCGTCCCGGACCGCCAGTTGGGGTTCGCCGGTGGCGACCGCACGGGCCACCAGGTCCACAGTGCAGGACTCCGGCTGCCGCGCCTCGTCGAGGTCCACGAGCACGAAGCGGTCGGGGTGCTCCGCCTGGGCCGAGCGCAGCAGGCCCCAGACCGCCGCGCCGGGCAGGTCGCCCGTACGACAGGTGTCGCCGGCGGCGACGGCCCCGCGGGTCAGCACGACCAGCCGCCGCTCCGCCAGCCGGTCGTCGGCGAGCCAGCCCTGGACGGCGGCCAGCACCGCCGTGAGCCGGCTCCGCGTCGCGGCGGGAACCGGGGCGTCCTCGTCGTCGGTGTACGCGGCGAGCAGCACCAGTTCCGGGTCGATCCGGCCGGAGTCGACCGCCTCCGCCAGCTCGGCGAGCTTGTACCTGGCGATCTCGGACAGGTCGGACGGCGCGTCGCCGAGGAGCACCACCCGGACGGTCGCCGGGGTACCCGGCCGCACGCTCTGCCAGTTGAGGGCGTACAGCGGGTCGGCTGCGGAGTCACCGCCGCGCACCTGTCCGGCGGTGACGGGGCGGGAGACCAGGGAGTCGATCCGGGCGACGGGGGCGCCGGCCGGGTCGGTCAGGGTCAGGGCCACGCCGCCGCCGCTGCGCCGGGCGCGTACCCGCAGCGCGGTCGCGCCGACCGCCGAGAGGGTGACGCCGGTCCAGGCGAAGGGCAGGCGTACGCCGGAGGCATCCTCCGCGTCGGAGTCGAGCAGGCCGACGACGTGCAGCGCAGCGTCCAGCAGGGCGGGATGCAGGCCGAAGCCGGCGACCTCGATGCCGTCGGGCACCGCCACCTCGGCGCACACCTCGTCGCCGGTGCGCCAGACGGCGCGCAGGCCACGGAAGAGGGGGCCGTATTCGACGCCCAGACGGGACAGCTCGGTGTAGATCCCGTCGACCGCGACGGCGGTGGCGGCGCTGGGCGGCCACGGCGCCGGATCGGACCGGTCGGGCTGCGGTACGGCGGGGGCGAGGACGCCCGCCGCGTGGCGGTCCCACTCGCCGTCCGGGTCGGCGGCGGCGCGGGAGTGGATGGTGACCGTCCGGCGACCGTCCTCGTCCGCCGCGCCCAGTTTCACCTGCACCGCCCGGGTGCCGTCCTCGGCGAGCGCCAGCGGGGCCTGGAGGGTCAGCTCGTCGAGGGTGTCGCAGCCGACCTGCGCGCCCGCGTGCAGGACCATCTCGACCAGGGCGGCGCCGGGCACCACCACCGAGTCCCAGACGACGTGTTCGGCGAGCCACGGGTGTGTCAGTACGGAGAGTTCGGTGCCGAAGACCCGTACGTCGTCGTCGGCGACGCGTACGGCGGCGCCGAGCAGCGCGTGGTTGACGGGGCGGACACCGAGCCCGGGCGCCGTCTCGACCCCCGCGCTGGCGTTGAGCCAGTAGCGCTGCTGGTCGAAGGCGTACGTGGGCAGGGCGATGGCGCGGGGGCGTGCCTCGGCTGCCCGCTCGGGGCCGGACCCGTCGAGGGCGGCGAGGTATCCGGTCCAGTCGACGTGGTCGCCGGTGACGTACCGCTCGGCGAGGGCGGTGCGCAGCGTGTCGGCCTCGGAGTGCCCGGCGCGCATCGTGGCGGTGAACCGGACTTCGCCGGTCGCCTCGACGCAGTCCTGCGCCATGGCGGTGAGTACGGCGTCGGGGCCGACCTCCAGGAACTGGGTGACGTCCTGCTGGTGGAGGGTGCGCACCGCGTCGGCGAACCGTACCGGCTGCCGCACGTGCCGCACCCAGTAGCCGGGCTCGGTGATCTCTGCGGCGTCCGCCACCGCGCCGGTCACGTTCGACACGATCGGGATCCGCGGCGCCCGCCAGTCCAGCCCCGCCACCACCGACCGGAACTCCTCCAGCATCGGCTCCATCAACCGCGAATGAAACGCGTGACTGACCGCCAGCTCCTTGACCCGCCAACCCCGCTCACGACAGGCCGCCACCACCACCGCAACCCCGCCGAAGGCACCCGACACCACCACCGACGCCGGACCATTCACCGCCGCCACATCCACACCCGCACCCGACGCACCGAKCAGCYCGGCGACAGCCTCCTCCGACGCACCCACCGCCGCCATCACCCCACCAGCCGGCAACGCCTGCATCAACCGACCCCGCGCCGCCACCAACGTGCACACATCCGCCAACGACAACATCCCCGACACGTACGCCGCCGTCACCTCACCGATCGAATGACCCGCCAGGAAATCAGCCCGCACACCCCACGACGACAACAACTCCCACAACGCCACCTCCACCGCGAACAACCCCGCCTGCGCGAACACCGTCTGATCCACCAGGGCGGCCTCACCCGAACCCGCCTCGGCGAACACGACCTCCCGCAACGCCCGCGGCAACAGGCCATCGAACCCCGCGCACACCCCGTCGAAGGCCTTCGCGAACACCGGGAACGTCTCGTACAGCTCCCGGCCCATACCCACACGCTGCGAACCCTGACCCGTGAACAACACCGCCCGACGACCCGCCGACACCACACCCGCAGACCGGCCCTCAGCCACCGCCGCAAGGCCCGCCGCCAGCTCGTCCACGTCCGAGCCCCACACCACCGCCCGATACTCCAACGCCGCCCGCGACCTCACCAACGACCACGACACATCAGCCACCGACAGGTCAGACCGACCCCGCACGAACGACGCCAACCTCGACGCCTGACCCACCAGAGCACTCTCCGAACGCCCCGACACCACCCACGGCACCGGCACACCCACCGGCACCGCGACGGGCTCGAGATCGGCTTCGGCCTCCGGCTGCTCCAGGACCACGTGCGCATTGGTCCCCGAGATGCCGAACGACGACACACCCGCCCGCCGAGGGCGCTCCACGGCCGGCCACTCACGGGACTCGGTCACCAACTCCACCGCACCCGACGACCAGTCCACATGCGACGACGGCACATCCACGTGCAACGACGCCGGCACCACCCCGTGCCGCATCGCCAAAATCATCTTGATGATCCCGGCCACCCCCGCAGCGGCCTGCGTATGACCGATGTTCGACTTCACCGAGCCGAGCAACAGCGGCACATCCCGACCCTGCCCGTACGTCGCCAGCAAAGCCTGAGCCTCGATCGGATCACCCAACGTCGTGCCCGTGCCGTGCGCCTCCACCACATCCACATCACCCACGCCCAGCCGGGCGTCGGCGAGCGCCTGCCGGATCACCCGCTGCTGCGACGGACCATTCGGCGCCGTCAAACCATTCGACGCACCGTCCTGATTCACCGCCGAACCCCGCACCACCGCCAGAACGCGACGCCCGTCACGCCGCGCATCCGACAAGCGCTGCACCAGCAGCACACCGACCCCCTCGGCGAGCGCCGTGCCGTCCGCCGCGTCGGCGAACGCCCGGCACCGGGCCACCGGGGACAGGTTGCCCTGCCGGGTGAAGTCGACGAACACAGCGGGAGTGGGCATCACCGTCACGCCGCCGGCCAGCGCGAGATCGCACTCCCCCGACCGCAGCGCCTGCACCGCCAGGTGCAACGCCACAAGCGACGACGAACACGCCGTGTCCACAGTCACCGCCGGACCCTCGAACCCGAACGAGTACGCCACCCGACCCGAGGCGATGCTGCCCGCGTTGCCGAGACCGAGGTAGTCCTCCACGCCCGCCGGCGGGGTCTCCGGCGGGTGGGCGTACCCGCTGTGGGTCATGCCGGCGAAGACCCCGACCCGGGCGCCCTTCAGGCTTGTGGGGTCGATCCCCGCCGTCTCGACGGCCTCCCACGAGGTCTGCAGCAGCAGCCGCTGCTGCGGGTCCATGGCGAGGGCCTCCCGCGGCGAGACCCCGAACAGCCGAGGGTCGAACTCGGCGGCGTCGGCCACGAATCCGCCCTCACGGACCGAGGAGGTGCCCGGCCGGGACCGCTCCGGGTCGTAGAGCGCGTCGAGATCCCAGCCGCGGTCGGTGGGGAAGGAGGCGATCGCGTCACCGCCGGACGCGACGAGATCCCACAGTTCCTCGGCGGTGCGCACCCCGCCGGGGAACCGGCAGCCGATGCCGACGATCGCGATGGGCTGCTGCGCGTCGGCCTCGACGTCCCGGAGCCGTTGCCGGGTCCGCCGCAGGTCGGCGGTGACTCTCTTCAGGTACTCCCGGAGCTTCTCTTCGGTGTCCATCAACCCAGCCCATCGCGATTCACGGCGGAGACTCGACGTAAGCGACGGTACGAATGCGCAGAAGTCTCAGGCGACACCTGTATCTGTCGTTCGGCTCGCTCGGCCGAGAGCCACGCAGATCCCCATCTGCCGGGAGAAGTTATTGGTTGCGCGCGAGCGCGGACAACCCCTAACCAGGCAACCGACCAGCTAGGGGTGTCCGGTCCCGACCCGTCGCACTAGCGTCGCCTCGACCGGGTCCGCGCCGATCCGGTCGGCAACCGCAGCCGCCGGAAGGACCACCAGAGGATGACGACGCCAGATACCGACAACGGCTTGTGGGTGCGACGCTTCCACCCCGCTCCGGGCGGCGCGAGGCGGTTGGTGTGCCTGCCCCACGCCGGCGGGTCGGCAAGCTTCTACTTCCCGGTGTCCCGCGCTCTCTCCCCCGCCGTGGAGGTGCTGTCGATCCAGTACCCGGGGCGGCAGGACCGGCGCCACGAGAAGTGCATCGGCGACATCCACGACCTCGCGCGCGAGGTGTTCACCGTGCTGCGGCCCTGGCGGGACGAGCCGCTGGCCATCTTCGGGCACAGCATGGGGGCCAGCCTCGGCTTCGAACTCGCCCGGCTCATCGAGCAGGACGGCGGCAGCGTCGCGCACCTGTTCGCCTCCGGGCGCCGGGCGCCGTCGAAGTCACGGCACGAGACGGTGCACCTGCTCGACGACGAGGGGCTGCTGGCCGACGTCCGGAAGCTGAGCGGCACCAACTCCGCCGTCCTCGGGGATCCGGAGATGCTGCGCGCCGCGTTGCCGGCGATCCGCAACGACTACCGGGCCGCCGAGCGGTACACCTACCGGCCGGGGACGCCGCTGAGCTGCCCGATCACCGTCCTCACCGGTGACGACGACCCGAAGACGACTGTCGAGGAGGCCCGGGCGTGGTCGGACCACACCACCGCAGCGTTCGACCTGAAGGTCTACCCGGGCGGGCACTTCTTCCTCGCCGAGCACCAGCCGGCGATCCTGCGGGCCATCTCGACGGCACTGAGCGCGGCGCCGGCGGTCTGATCCCACCGGGCGAGGGGCCCGTCCGCCGGTCGTCACGACCGGTCGGCGGGCCCCTCGTCCGTACGCGGTGTCACCGCTTGTGGCCGACCGCGATCACGTAGTCGAGCTGCGCCAGCTCACGCTTCATGAGGTCCTGGTTCTTCCAGTGGGCCGCCATGCTCTTGCGGACGGCCGGCTTGACGACGGCCCGGAACGCGGGGTCGTTGGTCCGCTCGGCCATGTACGCCCGCCAGCCCTCCCAGGTCTGCTCCTTGATCGAGCGGACCTCCGGGTTGGCGAAGCCGGCCTCGACCAACTGCTGCCGGTACGTGTCCCGGTCGTGCCAGTTCTCCTTCGGGATGCTGAACTTGACGAAACTCAGCGGGCCGGACTGGATGGCGGCGCGGACGACGTCGCCGCTGACCGGGATGATGTCGGCCGTGGCGAGCACGCCGCCCGGGCGCAGCACCCGCAGCGCCTCGGCGAAGAACGCGCTGCGCGGGTAGAAGTGGAAGGCGGACTCCAGGGCGACGACCCGGTCGAAGGTGTTGTCCCCGAAGGGCAGTTCGGTGGCGCTGCCGAGCCGGAAGTCGGTCCGGTCGGCGAGCCCCTCCTCCTGCGCCCGGCGCTGCGCCGCCTCGACGTGGTGCGGGGTGATGTTCAGGCCGTACACCTTGGCGACCTGGCGCTCCCGCAGCCACTTGAAGTCCTGGTCCCCGTAGCCGAAGCCGACGTCGAGCACGGTGTCGTCCGGCTTGAGCCCGGCGGCGTCGGCCAGCTTGTCGGCCAGCGCGTCGGCGGCCGTGTCGATGTCGGTGACCCCGTCGGACCAGTAGCCCACGTTCATGTAGTGGGTACGGCGGGCCGCGAACTCCACGTCGGGTGACTGGATCTCGTAGAAGCGCCGGACCCGGGTGATGGGGTCGGCGGTGAAGACCGTGCGGATCGCCCGGCCGGCGATCTTCAGGTTCTCGAACATGTCGGTTCCTTCCGGTGGGTGGATGCCGATCAGCCGCGCCGGATCTGCCGGCGCAGATCCTCGACGAGCGCGGGCACGACGGCCGGGTCGGCGGCGGTGCCGAAGACGTAGAAGTCGGGCCGGACGAGCACCGCCACCGCGTCGTACCGCTTGAGGTGGGGCAGGTACACGTCGTCGAGGTCGAAGGCGGTCGGCGCGGCGCCGGATCCGGGTACTGGCGCTCCGGCGGGAACGATCCGGACGACCCGCGTGCCGAGCGCGTCCAGGAAGGCCCGGGCGTCGGCGTCGAGCAGGTCGTCGGGGTCCTCGGCGCAGAGCAGGACGAAGCCGGTGCCGACGACCTCGTCGAAGAGCCCGGCGCGGCCGTCGACCTCGACGCGGCCCTGCGGCATCGGGGCGCCGGCGGCCTCGCAGCCGCTGTGCAGGATCCCGCCGGACAGAGGCTCCAGCAGGGACCGGGTGCGCGGGCGGGCGGTACGCCGGCGCAGCTCGGCGAGCATCGCGGCGTCGCGGCCGGCCGCGGCGGCGCGGTCGGTCTCGCAGATCACCGTGCCCGAGTCCATGGACATCCGGATGGCGTGCTGCACGTGCGCGCAGCGCTCCTCCTGGTAGGTGTCCAGCAGGGCCTCGTCGGCGAGGCCGCGGTGCACCAGGTCGAGCTTCCAGGCGAGGTTGAGGGCGTCGCGGAAGCCCGAACTCATCCCCTGCCCCATGAACGGCGGCATCACGTGCGCCGCGTCGCCGGCGAGCAGGATCCGCCCGGAACGCCAGCGCCCGGCCGAGCACGCCTGGGTGGTGTAGACGCCGTACCGCTCCAGGGTGGCGTTGTCGGGGGTGATGTCGAAGAGGCCGAGCAGCCGCCACACACTCTCGGCGCTCTCGAACTCCTCGCGGCTCTCCCCCGGCACCCGCATGAACTCCCACCGCCGGTGCCCCGGGCCGGCCGAAACGGCCGTGCGGGGCCGCGCCGGGTCGCAGACCTGCAGGTTGTTCGGCTTGAACTCGCGGGCCTCGTGCGGGACCACGTCGCAGACCAGCCAGTCGTACGTGAAGCCGAGGTCGGTGACGCCGCTGCCCAGGTGCTCCCGCACGAAGCTGTTGGCCCCGTCGCAGCCGATGACCCAGCGGGCCGCGCGGACCTCCTCGCCGTCCGGGCCGGCGATGGTCACCTCGACCCGGTCGTCGTGCTCGACCAGGTCCGTCACCTGGTACGGGCGCAGCACCGTGACACCCGGCAGCTCCGCGCCCCGCTCGGCGAGCAGCGCCTCCAGTCCCGGCTGGTAGAACGAGACCGAGTCCGGCCAGCCCATCGGACCGTCGCCGGTGACCTTGACGTGCAGCAGGGTCCGGCCGAAGCCGTTCTTGAAGGTGTACTCGCCGGACGACTCCACCACCGGCCCGAGGCGGTCGGCGACGCCGGCGGCGGCCAGGACACGGCTCGCCTCCCCGTCGTACGACACCGCGCGGGGGAAGTTGTACGGGGTGGCCCACCGCTCGACCGCAGTGACGGTGAGCCCTCGCTGCGCCAGCAGGATCGTGAGCATCTCACCGACGGGGCCGTAGCCCACGATCAGGACGTCGGTCGTCAGCATCGGTATCGGTTCCTCAGGGGGTCGGTCGGACACGGGTCGGCTTGCGGCGTGCGGGACGGCCGGACGGCCGGACGGCCATCAGATACCGAGTTCGGAGTCGATGAGGTCGAAAAGGTCGTCGTCGCTGGCCAGTTCGAGATCGAGGTCGGGATCGCCGCCCGTGCCGGCGCGCATCGTCCGCCACTTGGCGATCAGCACCTCCAGGCGCGACCCGATCTGGTCGTGCAGCTCCGGTTCCACAGTGGCCTCGGTCAGCGAGCGCTCCAGGTTCTCCAGGTCCGCGAGGACCGGCGGGGCCGCCGGTCCGGTGTCCGGCGCCAGCTCGGACACCAGGTACGTGGCCAGCTCGTTCGGATCCGGGTAGTCGAAGATCAGCGTGGCCGGCAGGCGCAGGCCGGTGGCCGTGGTCAGCCGGTTGCGCAGCTCGACGGCGGTCAGCGAGTCGAAGCCGATCTGGCTGAACGCCCGGCCCGGGGCCACCGCCACCCGGCTGCCGTGCCCGAGCACGCTCGCCGCCTGCTCGCGTACCAGGTCGACCACGAGGGTGTGGCGCTCGGGCCCGTCCAGCGCCGCCAGTTGGTCGGCGAGCGTACGCCCGCCGCCGGCCGGGGTGGCCGCCCGCGCGGTCGGCCGCTCCCGGCGCAGCAGCCCGCGCAGCAGCGCCGGGGGCCGCTCGGCCCGCTCGCCGAGCGCGGCGACGTCGATCCTCGTCGGCACCAGCACCGGCTCGGCCAGCCGCAGGCCCGCGTCGAACAGGGCCATCCCCAGCTCGGACGGGATGGCGAGCTGCCCGTCACGGGCGGTGATCCGGGGATCGGTCCGGTCCAGCTTGGCGGTCATCTCGCTGGCCTGCTCCCACAGCCCCCAGGCGAACGACCGGCCCGGCAGCCCCTCCGCACGGCGGGCCAGGGCGAGCGCGTCGAGGAACGCGTTGGCCGCCGCGTAGTTGGCCTGACCGGGGACGCCGAAGACTCCGGCGCCGGAGGAGAAGAGCACGAAGCCGGCGAGGTCGAGGTGGCGGGTGAGCTCGTGCAGGTGCCACGCGGCGTCGAGCTTCGGCGCGAAGACCGTGTCGACGCGCTGCGGGGTGAGTGCGGTGATCACCCCGTCGTCGAGCACCCCGGCGAGGTGCACGACGGCGGTCAGCGGGTGCCGCTCCGGTACCGCCGCCAGCACCCCGGCGAGGTCGTCGCGGTCGGACACGTCGGCCGCCACCACCGTGGCCTCGGCACCCAGGGCCCGCAGTTCGTCGAGCGCCTCGGTCGCGCCGGGGGCCCGCTCGCCGCGGCGGCTGACCAGCAGCAGCCGCCGTACGCCGTGCGTCTCGACCAGCCGCCGGGCGACCAGCCGGCCCAGCGTTCCGGTGCCGCCGGTCAGCAGCACCGTGCCGTCGGGGTTCCACGCCCGGGGCATGGTGAGCACCACCTTGCCGACGTGCCGGGCCTGGCTGACGTGCCGGAACGCCTCCGGCGCCTGGCGGACGTCCCACACCTGGGTGGGCAGCGGGGTGAGCGTCCCCCGTTCGAAGAGCCCCAGCAGCACGACAAGCATGCGCTGCACCTCGTCGGGCTCCTGCAGGGTCAGGTCGAAGGCGGTGTAGGCCACCCCCGGATGGTCGGCGGCGACGCGGGCGGCGTCGCGGATGTCGGTCTTGCCCATCTCGACGAACCGCCCGCCGCGCGGCAGCAGCCGCAGCGAGGCGTCGACGAACTCGCGGGCCAGCGAGTCCAGCACGACGTCAACGCCCCGGCCGCCGGTGGCGTCGGTGAAGCGGGACTCGAAGTCGAGGGTCCGGGACGAGGCCAGGTGCTCCTCGTCGAGACCGAGCGCGCGCAGGGCGTCCCACTTGGCGGGGCTGGCGGTGGCGTACACCTCGGCCCCGAGGTGGCGGGCGAGCTGCACGGCGGCCATGCCGACGCCGCCGGCCGCCGCGTGCACCAGCACCGACTCGCCCCGGGTGAGCCCGGCCAGGTTGACCAGCCCGTGGTACGCGGTCAGGAAGACCACCGGCACGGACGCGGCCTCGATGTACGACCAGCCGGCCGGCATCGGGGCCAGCAGGCGGCGGTCGGTGACCGCGACGGGTCCGAAGCAGCCCACGAAGACCCCGAAGACGCGGTCGCCGGGGCGCAGGTCGGTCACCTCGGTGCCGACCTCGACGACCTCGCCGGCGCCCTCGCCGCCGAGCGGGCCCGCGTCGCCCGGGTAGAGGCCGAGCGCGTTGAGCACGTCGCGGAAGTTGAGGCCGGCGGCGCGGACGCGGACCCGGACCTCGCGGGGGCCGAGCGCGGCGTCGGCGGCGTCGGTGGCGACCAGGGTGAGGTTCTCCAGGCTGCCGCGCACCGGCGCGTCCAGCCGCCACGCGGCGGCGGGCGGTGCGGGCAGCTCGCCGGCCGAGCCGGCCCGCGCCAGCCGCGGTACGTACGCCGCGCCGACCCGGATCGCGGCCTGCGGCTCGTCCGCCGCCAGGAGGGCGGCCACCTCGTCGGGGCCGATCCCGTCGTCGTCGACGTCGACGACGACGATCTGGCCCGGGTTCTCCGACTGGGCGGAGCGCACCAGGCCCCACGCCGCCGCGGCGGCCGGGTCGGTCACCTCGCCGGCGTGGTGCACGGCCACCGCGCCCCGGGTCACCAGCAGCAGCCGCGACGTCGCCCAGCGGGGCTCGGTGAGCCAGCGCCGGACCAGGTCGAGGGCCTGCACGGCGGCGTGGCGCGCCGCGCGGGGGGTGGGCTGCGCGGGGTGCGCGCCGAGCGGCACGAGCACCGCCCCGGGCAGGGCCAGTCCGGCGTCCACCGCGTCGGCGAGCCCGTCCAGCCCGTGGTGCAGCGGGAACCCGTCCAGGCCGGGGGCGACGGCCACGGCGTCGACCGGGGTGGCCGTCTCGACGGGCGGCAGCGGCGTCCAGTCGACGCGGAACAGGGCGTCGCGGGTGGCCCGGTCGTCGGTGACGGCCAGCTCGGTGGTGGAGATCGGGCGCATCGTCAGGGCGGCCACCTCGGCCACCGGGGCGCCGGTCGGATCGGCGACGGTCAGCGCGATGGCGTGCGGCCCGACCCGGGTCAGCCGTACCCGCAGGGCGGTGGCCCCGGTGGCGTGCAGGCTGACGCCGTTCCAGGCGAACGGCAGCAGGAGCCGGCCGGCCCCGGCCGCGGCGAGGCCGCCGAAGTGCGCGGCGTGCAGGGCGGCGTCGAACAGGGCGGGGTGCAGGCCGTATCGGTCGGCGTCGACCCGCTGGGCCGCCGGCAGCTCGACCTCGGCGTAGACCTCGTCGCCGCTGGTCCACACGGCGCGCAGGCCCTGGAACGCCGGCCCGTACGCGTACCCGTCGGCTTCCAGGCCGGCGTAGAAGCCGGTCAGGTCGACGGGCCGGGTGTCGGGCGGCGGCCAGGCGGTGAGCTGCGGCGACACCGCGGGCTGGTCGGCGCGGAGGGTGGCGCTGGCGTGCCGGGTCCACGGCTGTCCCGCCGGCGCGTCGGCGGGCCGGGAGTGCACGGTCACCGGGCGACGTCCGTCGCCGGCGCCCGCGCCGACCGCCACCTGCACCTGCGTCGCGCCGTCGGCGGGCAGGGTCAGCGGGGCCTCGATGACCAGCTCGTCGAGGAACGGGTGGCCGACCTCGTCGCCGGCGCGCAGGCAGAACTCCACCAGGCCGGTGCCCGGCACCAGTACGCTGCCGGTGACCCGGTGATCGGCCAGCCACGGCTGCGCGTCGGCCGACAGCCGCCCGGTGAACAGGTGGCCGGCCGTCTCGGCCAGCACGACCGACGCGCCGAGCAGCGGATGACCGGCGGCGTCCAGACCGGCGGCGCCGACGTCGCCGGGGCCGGAGAACGGCCGGGGCCAGTAGCGGCGGTGGGCGAACGCGTACGTGGGCAGGTCGACGCGCCGGCCGCCGGCCAGTGCGGGCCGCCAGTCCACCGCGACCCCGGACACGTGGAGCTGGGCCAGGGAGAGCAGGAACCGCTCCCGGCCGCCCTGGTCGCGTTGCACCGAGCCGACCACCACGGCATCGCCGTCGTGGTCGGCGAGGGTCTCCTCCACGCCGACGGTGAGCACCGGGTGGGGGCTGCACTCGACGTACGCGTCGTGGCCCTCGGCGGCCAGCGCGCGGATCGCCCGTTCCAGCTCGACGGGCCGGCGCAGGTTGCGGTACCAGTAGTCGGGCCCCATCTCCTCGCCGTCGAGCCAGCGCAGGTCGGTGGTGGAGAACAGCGGCACGGCGGCCGGGCCGGGGGCGATGCCGACCAGCACCTCGGCCAGCTCGTCGCGGATGCGTTCCACCTGGGCGGAGTGGGAGGCGTAGTCGACGGCGATGCGCCGCACCCGGGCCTGCTCGCCGGCCAGCTCGGCGAGCAGCTCCTCGACCGCCTCCGGCTCGCCGGAGACCACGACGGCGGCCGGCCCGTTCACGGCGGCGACCGAGATCCGCTCACCGAAGCGGGCGATCCGGTCGCGGACCGTGTCGGCCGGCAGCGCGACGGAGGCCATCGCCCCGTGCCCGGCCAGAGCCCGCAGCGCGCGGCTGCGCAGTGCCACCACCCGGGCCGCGTCGGGCAGGGAGAGCACCCCGGCGACGCAGGCGGCGGCGATCTCGCCCTGGGAGTGGCCGACCACGGCGGCCGGCTGCACGCCGTACGAGCGCCACAGCTCGGCCAGCGACACCATCATCGCGAACAGGGCGGGCTGCACGACGTCGACCTCGTCGAGGCCGGGCGCGCCCGGCGCCTGGCGCAGCACGTCCAGCAGCGACCAGTCCAGGTACGGCCGCAGCGCCGCGTCGCAGGCCGCCATGCGTTCGGCGAACACGGGGGCCTGGTCGAGCAGGTCCAACCCCATGCCGAGCCACTGGGAGCCCTGCCCGGGGAAGACGAAGACGCACCGGCCGGTGGGCCGCGCCTCGCCGCGCGTGACCGCCGGGTCGGGCCGGCCCTCGACGAGCGCGTCGAGGGCGTCGGCGACCCGCTGCGCGGACGCGGCCACCAGCACCGCTCGGGAGTCGAAGGTGCCCCGGCTGGTGGCCAGCGACCACGCCACGTCGAGGGGCCGCTGGTCGGGCCGGGCGGCGAGGTGCTCCCGCAGCCGCCGCGCCTGGCCGGCGAGCGCCTGCGGGGTACGCGCCGACAGCAGCCACGGCAGCGCGCGCTCCTGCGGCGGCTCGGATTCGGCGGCCTGCGGCGGCGCCTCGGCGACCGACTCGACGATCACGTGGGCGTTGGTGCCGCTGATGCCGAACGACGAGACTCCGGCGCGCACCGGCCGGTCCGCCGCCGGCCACGGGCGGGCCTCGGTGAGCAGCTGCACCGCTCCCGAGTCCCAGTCGATCCGCGAGCTGCGGCGCTCGGCGTGCAGGGTGCGGGGCAGCCGCCCGTGCCGCATGGCGAGGACCATCTTGAGCACGCCGGCGACGCCGGCCGCGGCCTGGGTGTGCCCGAGGTTGGACTTGACCGAGCCGAGCAGCACCGGCGCGGCGCCGGCCGGGCGCTGCCCGTACGTGGCGAGGATCGCCTCCGCCTCGATGGGGTCGCCCAGCGACGTGCCGGTGCCGTGCGCCTCCACCACGTCCACGTCGGCGGCACTCAGCCCGGCGGCGCCCAGCGCGGCCTTGATGACCCGTTCCTGCGACGGCCCGTTCGGGGCGGTCAGCCCGTTCGACGCGCCGTCGGAGTTGACCGCCGAGCCGCGCACGACGGCCAGCACGGGGTGGCCCCGGCGGCGGGCCTCGGAGAGCCGCTCCACCACCAGCATCCCGACGCCCTCGGACATGCCGAAGCCGTCGGCGTCCTCGGCGAACGCCTTGCACCGCCCGTCGGCGGCGAGACCGCGCTGGCGGCTGAAGCCGGTCAGCCCGGCCGGGGTGGACATCACCGACACCCCACCGGCCAGCGCCAGGTCGCAGTCGCCCTGACGCAGCGCCTGGACGGCCAGGTGCAGCGCCACCAGCGACGCCGAGCAGGCGGTGTCGACGGTGACAGCCGGTCCCTCCAGCCCGAGCGCGTACGCGACCCGGCCGGAGAGGACGCTGCCGGCGGTGCCGGTCAGCAGGTGCCCCTCGTCGGCGGTGACCTCGCCGTCGTCGGAGACGACACCGGGGGCGACCCGGTCGGCGTAGTCCTGCCCGTGGGTGCCGGCGAAGACGCCGGTGCGGCTGCCCCGCAGGGTGGCCGGGTCGATGCCACCGCGTTCCAGCGCCTCCCAGGAGGTCTCCAGCAGCAGCCGGTGCTGCGGATCCATGGCGAGGGCCTCACGGGGGCTGATGCCGAAGAACTCGGCGTCGAAGTCGGCGATGCCGGTGAGGAACCCGCCGGAGCGCACGTAGGTCCGGCCGGGCGTGCCGGGCACCGGGTCGTGGAGGTCGGCCAGCGGCCAGCCCCGGTCGTCGGGCAGGTCGCCGATGACGTCGTCGCCCGCGTCGAGCAGCCGCCACAGCTCCTCCGGGGAGCCGATCCCGCCGGGGAAGCGGCAGGCCATCGCGACGATGGCGACCGGCTCGTCCAGGGCGACGGTGCTCGCGTCGGCGACCTCGGTGGCGGCGGTGCCGAGCAGCCGGGCGTGCAGGTGCGCGGCGAGCAACTCGGGGGTGGGGTGGTTGAACACGGCGTGCGGGGCGAGCCGGACCCCGGTGACGGCGGTGAGCCGGTTGCTCAGCTCGACGGCCATCAGCGAGTCGAAGCCGAGGTCCTTGAACGGGCGGCGCGGCTCGACCTGCTCGGGGCCGGTGTGCCCGACCACTGTGGCGCACCGGGCCCGTACGAGGTCCAGCAGCAGTTCGGCGCGCTCGGGCTCGGCGAGTTCGGCCAGCCGGTCGGCGAAGCCCTTCGCGGAGGCGGGCGCGGAGGCGGCGTTGACCGCCCGGCGGGGCGGCGGGGGCAGCAGCGCCCGCAGCAGGGTGGGCACCTCGCCGGAGGTCCGTACGGCGGCCAGGTCGAGCCCGATCGGCACGAGCGCCGGCCGGTCCACGTGCAGGGCGGCGTCGAACAGCGCCAGCCCGGCGGCCGTGTCGAGGGGGCGGGTGCCGCCGCGGGCGAGCCGGGCCAGGTCGGCGGGGCTGAGCCGGCCGGCCATCCCGTCCTCGGCGGCCCACAGCCCCCAGGCCAGGGCGCTCGCCGGCCGGCCCTGGGCGCGGCGGTGCGCGGCGAGCGCGTCGAGGAACGCGTTGCCGGCCGCGTAGTTGCCCTGGCCGGGGCTGCCGAAGGTGGCGGCGGCCGAGGAGAAGAGCACGAACGCGGCCAGGTCGAGGCCGGCGGTGAGCTCGTGCAGGTGCCAGGCGCCGTGCACCTTGGCGCGCAGGGTCCGGGCCCAGCGGGTCGGGTCGAGGTCGGTGAGCAGGGCGTCGTCGGTGGCCCCGGCGGCGTGCACGACGGCGACGAGCCGGTCGGCCAGCGGGGCGATGACCTCGGCGAGCGCCGCCCGGTCGGCGACGTCGGCCGCGACCACCCGCACTGTGACGCCGGCGTCGGTCAGCGCGGTCGTCCAGTCGCCGGCCCGGCCGCTGCGGCTGACCAGCACCAGTTCGGTGACGCCGTGCGCGGTGGCGAGGTGGGTGGCGACGTGCCGGCCGATCCCGCCGGTGCCGCCGGTGAGGAGCACGGTGCCGCCGGCCAGGGCCGCGAGCGGCGCGCCGGCCGGGGGCCGCTCGACGGGGCGGAGGCGGGGCAGCAGTGCGCGGCCGCCGCGGACGGCCACCTCGGGTTCGTCGTCGGCGGCGGCCAGCGCCGAACGGATGGCGGCGTCGTCGGTGGTGTCGAGGCTGAGCAGGAGGAAACGGTCGGGCTGCTCGGCCTGGGCGACGCGGAGCAGCCCGGCCACGGGGGCGTGCACCGGGTCGCCGTCGCGCACGGCGAGGGCCAGGCGGGTGGTCTCCGCGCGGGGGTCGGCCAGCCAGGTCTGGAGCACGTCGAGCACGGCGAGGCCGACGGCGTGCGCCCGGTCGGGCACCGGCCGGCCCGGCTCGCCGTCGCCGACCCGCAGCACCAGCAGCGGCGGCAGCGGCCCGTCCGGCGGCGTGCCGTCGGCGAGCGTCCAGGAGGGCGCCGGGGTCGCCGGGAACGCGGCGGGCAGCCAGTCGACGGCGTACAGCCCGGCGGGGGTGGCCGCCGGCGCCGGCGGGTCGGCGGACGGCAGGTCCACCGGCCGCAGCACCACCCGGTCGGCGTCGAGCACGGGCCCGCCCGCGTCGTCGACGGCGCTCAGCGTCACCGCGTCCGCCCCGGCGGGGGCCAGGCAGACGCGCAGCGCGTGCGCCCCGACGGCGTGGCGGCGCACGCCCGCCCACTCGGTGGGCAGCAGCCGGGTGGTGGGCCCGGCGTCGGCGACCGACGCGAAGCCGGCGAGCGGGAGCAGGCGCAGGGCCGCGTCCAGCACCAGCGGGTGCACGCCGTACCGCTCGGCGTCCGGGTCGCGGGCGTCGTCGGGCAGGCGTACGTCGACGTAGAGCCGGTCGGCGGCGACCCACGCGGCACGGGCCAGCTCCCCGGCCAGCGCGCGGTGCGGCGGGGCGCTCAGGTCCAACGGCCGGGCCCCGGCAGGTGGCCAGACGGGGGCGAGGGCGCCCCGGCCGCTCTCCGGGTCGACGGGTGCGAGCACGGCCTCGGCGACCTCCCGCCAGGGCAGCTCTTCGCCGGCCCGGACGTGACAGTGCGCCACCCGGCGTCCGTGCCCGTCCGGCGCGCCCACGTCGATCTGCACCTCGAGGGTTGCCTCGGCGGGCAGCGGAACCGGCTCGGGCACGCGCAGCCGCCGCACGCTCGGGGCGGCGAGCTGGTCGCCGAGGTGGGTGAGCATGTCCAGCAGGGCGGTGGCGGGCAGCAGCGGCGCCGTGCCGTCGCCGGGCGCGGCCAGCCACGGCGAGGTGGCCGTGGCGATCCGCCCGGTCCAGACCACCTGCCCGGTGCCGGCGACCGCCAGCCGGCCGCCGAGCAGCGGATGCCCTGCGTCGGCCAGTCCGGCGCCGACGGGACCGCCGGCGCCGGTGGGAGCGGGCAGCCAGTAGTGCCGGCGCTGGAAGGCGTACGTGGGCAGGTCGACGCGGCGGTGCGGGCCGGGGCCGGCGAGGGCGGCACGGTCCACCGCGACGCCCCGCACGTGCAGCCGCGCCACGGCGGCGAGCAGCGCCTCGGCCTCGCCCGCGGTGCCCCGTACGGCGGGGACGAAGGCCAGCTCGTCGGCCTCGGCGACGAGGCAGTCCCGGGCCATCGCGGTGAGCACACCAGCCGGGCCGATCTCCAGGAAGGTGGTGACGCCCTGCCCGTGCAGGGCCCGTACGCCGTCGTGGAAGCGGACGGTGCCCCGCACGTGCGCCACCCAGTGCTCGGGCGAGCAGAGCCGGGCCGGGTCGACGGGGTGGCCGGTCAGGTTGGACACCACCGGCAGGTGCGGGGTGCGGTACGTGAGGCCGGCCGCGACCGCGCGGAACTCGTCGAGCATCGGGTCCATGCGCGGCGAGTGGAACGCGTGCGACACCCGCAGCCGGCTGGTACGGCGCCCGGCCGCGCGCAGGGTGTCCGCGACGGCCAGCACCGCGTCGGTGTCGCCGGACAGGACGACGCTGGTGGGTCCGTTGACGGCGGCGAGGCCCACCCGGTCGGTCAGGTGCGCGGCGACCTCGGCCTCGTCGGCCTCGACGGCGACCATCGCGCCCCCGGCGGGCAGCTGCTGCATCAGCCGGGCGCGGGCGGCGACCAGCGCCGCCGCGTCGGCGAGGGAGAACACCCCGGCCACGTGCGCGGCGGCAAGCTCGCCGACGGAGTGGCCGAGCACCGCGTCGGGGCGGACCCCCCAGTGCTCCAGGAGGCGGTAGAGCGCCACCTCGAAGGCGAACAGGCCCGGCTGGGTGTACAGGGTCTCGTCGAGCAGTTCGGCCGCTGCGGTGCCCTCGGCCGCGAGGACGACGTCCGCGACGGGGAGCGGGGCGTGGCCGGCGAGGCAGCGGTCGAGTTCGGCGCAGGCCGCGTCGAAGGCGGCCGCGAAGACGGGGTACGCCGCGTGCAGCTCGTGGCCCATGCCGGCGCGCTGGCCGCCCTGCCCACCGAAGAGCAGGCCGAGTCGGCCGTCGACGACCCGGCCGGTCAGCACGCCCGGCAGGTCCGGGTCCGGTCCGCCGCGGGCCAGCGCGCCGAGCCCCGTCCGGGCGGACTCCGCGTCGCCCACCAGCACCACGGCCCGGTGTTCGAGAGCGGCGCGGGTGGTGGCGAGGGCGTGCCCGGCGTCGGCCGGGTCGGCGTGCGCCCCCGGCCCGTCGAGCCAGGCCAGCAGGTGGGCCGCCTGGTCACGCAGCGCCTCGCCGGAGGCAGCCGCGAGCAGCCACGGTACGGGCGGCCGAGCGGTGCCGGTCGACGGCCGCGCTGCCGCGGTGGCGGGCGGCGACTGGCGGGCGGCGTCCCCGGCGGCGGTCGGCGGATCGGCGGGGGCCTCGACGATGACGTGGGCGTTGGTGCCGCTGATGCCGAACGACGAGACGCCGGCCCGGCGGGGCCGGTGTACGTCGGGCCACGGGCGGGCCTCGGTGAGCACCTCGACCGCGCCGGCGGACCAGTCCACCTCGGACGTCGGGGCGTCCACGTGCAGGGTGCGCGGCAGTGTCCCGTGCCGCATCGCGAGCACCATCTTGATCACCCCGGCGGCCCCGGCGGCGGCCTGGGTGTGGCCGAGGTTGGACTTCAGCGAGCCCAGCCGCAGCGGTTCGGCGTCACCGCGGCCCACCCCGTACGTGGCGAGCAGCGCCTGCGCCTCGATCGGGTCACCGAGGGACGTGCCGGTGCCGTGCGCCTCGACGGCGTCCACGTCGGCGGTGGAGAGCCCGGCCGCGGCCAGCGCCCGGCGGATGACCCGCTCCTGGGCGGGCCCGTTGGGGGCGGTCAGCCCGTTGGACGCGCCGTCGGAGTTGACGGCGGAGCCGCGCAGCACGGCGAGGACGGGGTGCCCGTGCCGGCGGGCGTCGGAGAGCCGTTCCAGCAGCAGCACGGCGACGCCCTCGGACCAGCCGGTTCCGTCGGCGCCGTCGGCGAACGCCTTGCACCGGCCGTCCGGGGCGAGCCCGCGCTGCCGGCTGAACTCCACGAACGCCTGCGGGGTGCCCATCACCGCCACGCCGCCGGCCACGGCGAGCGAGCAGTCCCCGGCGCGCAGCGCCTGGGCGGCCAGGTGCAGCGCCACCAGCGACGACGAGCACGCGGTGTCGACGGTGACAGCCGGCCCCTCCAGCCCCAGCGCGTACGCGACCCGGCCGGAGACGACGCTGCCGGCGGTGCCGACGCCGAGGTAGCCCTCGGTGCCGGGCGGCGCCTGGCGCAGGTTCGCGGCGTAGTCGTGGTGCATGACGCCGGTGAAGACGCCCGTGGCGCTGCCGCGCAGCGAGGTGGGGTCGATGCCGGCCCGCTCGAACAGTTCCCAGGACGTCTCCAGCAGCAGCCGCTGCTGCGGGTCCATGGCGAGCGCCTCGCGCGGGCTGATCGCGAACAGGGTGGCGTCGAAGTCCGCGGCGCCGGTGAGGAAGCCGCCCACCCGGGCGTACGAGGTGCCGGGGCGGTCGGGGTCGTCGGAGAACAGGTTCGCCAGGTCCCAGCCCCGGTCCGTGGGGAACTCCGTGAGCCCTTCCCGGCCCTGGTCGACCAGATCCCACAGTTCCTCGGGGGAGGCGACGCCGCCGGGGAGCCGGCAGGCCATGGCGACGACGGCCACCGGATCGTCCCCGGTGGACGGCACCACCGCCGGGTCCGTCGTGGGAGCGGCCTGCGCGGCGGCACCACGCAGCCGGGCGGCGAGGTGCCGGGCGAGGGCCTGGGGGCTGGGCCGGTCGAACGCGGCCGTGGCGGAGAGCCGTACCCCGGTGGCTCGGGCCAGCCGGTCGCGCAACGCAACCGCCGCGACCGAGGTGAAGCCGAGTTCCTTGAAGGCGCGGCCGGGGCGGACCGCGGCCGGGCCGGGCAGCCCGGCCACCTGCGCGGTGGCGGCGCGGACCAGGTCGAGCACGAGCCGGTCCCCCTCGGCGGTGGTGAGCCCGGCCAGCCGGCGGCGCAGCTCGGCGGCGTCCCGGTCGTCCGTGGCGTCGCCGGCCACGGGCCCGCGCCAGGCGGGGTGCGCGGCGTCGGCGTGGCCCGCCGGGCGGGCGAGCACGACCAGGTCGGCGCCGTCGTGAGCCACGTCGAACGCGGCGAGGTCGGCACGGACGGCTGCCGACGCGGTGCCCGCTGCGGGTCCGGTCGCCGCCGGCCCGCGCTCGGCGGGCGCGGTCGTGCCGACGAGCCGGGCCGGGTGACCGGCGGCCCGGCGGCGGGTGGCCAGGGCGTGCAGGGCACCGACGGCCGAGGCGGCCCGTTCCCGGCCCGCGGCGCCCAGCAGGAGGGCGGACGGCGCGAGGACGGTGAACGCGGCCCCCGGGTGCCGGCTCGCGGCGTCCAGCGTCGCGGCGAGGCCGAGCAGCCGGGCTGCGGCCTCGGCGTCGGCCAGGTCGTCGTCGCACGGGCAGAGGAAGACGGCGGCGAACGCCTCGTCGCCGGCCCGCTCGGCGGGCAGCGGAACGGCTTCCGCACCGGCGGCGGCGAGTTCGGCGGCCAGGTCCGCCAGGGCCGGGGCGGGCGTCGCGCCGGCGTGCAGCAGCCGCAGCCGGCGGACGCGGTGCGCGGCGACGAGGTGCCGGGCCAGCGCGGCGCCGGTCGGTCCGTCGGCGCCGGTGACCAGGACGGGGCGCTCCGGGTCGGCCACGGTCGCCGGCCGTCCCGGCACGGTCGCCGGGGCGGGCACGAGGGCCGCGTGCCGGGCCGCCCCGGCCCGCAGGGCGACCTGCGCGGCGCCGGCGTCCACGACGGCGGACAGCAGGGCGAGCGAGCGGTCCGCGGCGTCGTGGTCGACCAGCACGATCCGGTCCGGGTACGCGGCCTGCAGGCTGCGCCCGACCGCCCAGACGGCGCCGGCCGCCGGATCGGGCCCGGCCCACCCGGCGGCGTCGCCCCCGGTGGCGGCTCCTCCGGCGACGTCTCCCGCAGTGGCCTCGCCTGCGGCGGCGTCTTGCGCGGGGGCGTCGCCCGCGCTGCCGGCACCGCTCGTGCCGGGGCCGTTGGCCGCGTCGCCGGCCGGGCCGGTCAGCAGCATCAGCCGGGTGCCGGCGAAGCGGTCGTCGTCGAGCCAGCCACGCAACCGGTCGGCGAGGTCCGCCGCGTCGGCGTCGGCCGGCCCGGCCAGCAGCACCGTCACGTCGGGCGCGTCGGGAGTCTCGCGCAGGGTGGCCAGATCCCGGTGGGCCCGGAACCGCTCCCCCGGCGACGCCGCGCGCAGCGGCTCCACCAGCGGCTCGCTCCCGGCGCCGACGAGCGCCCAGCGGCGGGCCGGGGCGGCGGCGTCCTGCGCGGCCGCCGGGACGGGCGCCGCCACCGGCGGTACGGCGGCCAGGTCCAGCGGTCGCCAGGCGAGCAGGCTGAGCGCCTCGTGGTGGCTGCCGTTGACCGCCCGCAGCCGGGCCGGCCCGTCGAGCAGGAGCCGCCGGGTGACCTTGCCGGACGCGGTGCGGGGCACCTGCCCGATCTCGTACAGCGCCTCGGGGACCTTGTGGTAGCTGAGCCTCTCCCGGCAGGCCGCGTACCCGGCACGGGGGTCGAAGCCCTCCGGCCCGGGCACCACGAACGCCACCGGCACCTCGCCGAGCACCTCGTGCGGCCGGCCGGTCACCGCCACGTCGGCGACGCCGGGCACCGCGCGCAGCGCCTCCTCCACCTCGCCCGGGTGGATCTTCTCCCCGCCCCGGATGATCAGCTCCTGGTGGCGGCCGGTGACGAAGATGTTGCCGTCGGTGTCGCGGCGGGCCAGGTCACCGGTGCGGTACCAGCCGTCGCGCAGGGCCGCGGCGGTGACCTCCGGCAGGCCGTGGTAGCCGAGCATGACGCTCGGACCGCTGACCCAGACCTCCCCCTCGGCGCCGGTCGGCACGTCCAGACCCGTCTGCGGGCTGACCAGGCGCACCTCGACGCCGGGCACCGCGCGTCCACAGGAGCCCTCGACCCGGGGCTGCTCCGGCCTGGTGACGGCGATCGAGCCGCAGGTCTCCGTGCTGCCGTACGCGTCGAGCAGCGGCGCGTCGAAGACCTCGTCGAACGCCCGCCGCAGCGCGCCGGTGGTGATCGCCCCGCCGACCAGGCAGACCCGCAGGGCCGGGGCGCGGAAGCCGGTCTCCCGGGCGGCGGTGACCAGGTGGTGGTACATGGCCGGCACACCGGCGAGCACTGTGGCCTCGTCCTCGTCGACCGCGCGCAGCACGTCGTCGGCGGAGAAGCCGTCGATGAGCCGGGCCGTGGCCCCGACCGCCGTCACGCTGAGCACGCACCCGATGTGGGAGAGGCTGTGGAACAGCGGCAGTGGCCAGACCACCCGGTCGGCGGCGGTGAGCCCGGGGATCGGCACGTAGCAGGCGGCGACCGACCAGAGGCAGGTGCGCTGGGTGGAAAGGACACCCTTGGGCCGGCCGGTGGTGCCGGAGGTGTAGAGCATCCAGGCCACCTCGTCGAGGCCCAGGTCGTCGCGGGCGCCCACGGCCGGCTCGGTGTCGACCAGGTCGCGCCAGGCGACGACCTCGTCCGGAACCGGGCTGTCCCCGGTGACCACGATCCGCAGGGCCGGCCGGGAGGTACGCAGCCGCAGCATCTGGTCGAGGTGGCGCGGGTCGGTGACCACCAGCACCGCACCGGAGTCGTCCAGCAGATGGGCCAGTTCCGCGTCGGTGCTGTGCGGGTTCACCGGCACGCCGACCGCGGCGGCCCGCGTGACGGCCAGCCAGGTCTCCACCGTCTCCACGCGGTTGCCGAGGCAGAAGGCCACCCGGTCGCCCCGGGCGACCCCGGCCGCCGCCAGGTGACCGGCCAGCCGACGGGTCCGCGCCGCCAGGTCGGCGTATCCGACCGCCCGGCGGTCGTCGCGGAATGCGACCTTGTTCCCCGATCTGGCGGCGTGCGCCTCGATCAGATCGGACAACGGCTGGATCAGGTCGCTCCGAAGCATGTCACCACATCCATCCGTCGGCGAGACTCCTCATCCGCGGCGTAGACCTCGCTCGCCGTAGCGGCCCAAGTCTTCCGAGCACCCTGCCGACGTCCTACCCCTGTCACCCCCTAAGTCGTCCCCAGTTCGGAGCGCCGATCGGGTGGTGGAGCGGGCCTGCGGGCCGATGATGGGGCGACCCCCGCGGACCGTCGAATCCCGTGCTCCACCCGCCCGTCAGCCGAGGTGCCGTCGTTGGAACGCTGCTGGTTGTTCGCCCGTTCGGCCGTACCGGCCGGCGGCTGCCCGGGCACGCGGCTGACCGAGCTGGTCGGCACCGTCCTGACCGGGCTGGTCGCCGCCGCCCGCCGGGCCGATCCCGGCATGGACTGGTTCTTCGACCCGGAGGACTCCCCCGCCGGGCGGCTGAGCCTCGGCTTCCATGCCGCCCCCGCCGCGCTCGACGCGGTACGGGCGGGGCTGCTCGCGTACGACCCGGGGACGTCCCTCGCCGGGGACCGGTGTGTCGTGCGCGACCCCGCGCGGGGCGGCCCGCTCGCGTTCGCGGGCAGCGAACTGGCCCTCACCCTGCTCGGCGGCGACGTGCCCTGGCTGGCCGGCGGCGAGCTGCCGCTGGCCGTGGCGCACCTGCGGCACCTGACCGGGCTGATGCCGGCGGCCGACCGCCTGGCGTTCCTGTTCCTGCACTGGCAGGAACGCAGCCAGCGGCTCACCGGCGCGCAGCGGCGGGACCTGGCCGCGCAGGCCGACGCCGGGGCGGAGAAGATCGTCCTGTCGGCCGGTGACCTACCGCTGGGCGGGGACGTGGCAGTGGCGTGGCAGCGCTACCTGGACCGGGTGACCGACGTGGTGGGCCACGACCACCCGACAGCGCCTCCCGGGTTCCTGCTGGCGCACCACGCGCAGCTCACCCACGATCGGTGGGGCATCCGGCCGGAGGTCGACTCGCTGGCCGCGCTGGCGCTGCGCCTGTCGATGGTGCGGGGCAGCCCGGCCGCGACCGTGCCGGCCCACGTTCCGCAGAGGAGGCAGCAACCACATGCACGCGCCGGTACCTGACCGTCCCGCCGGCGAGCCGGCCCGCGTCGAGGTGGCACTCGGGGAACGGTCGTACCCGGTGCTGATCGGTCCCGGCGTGCGCCACCGGCTCCCGGCGGAGGTGACTCGGATCGGCGCCCAGCGGGTCGTGGTGGTCTCGGCCCGGCCACCGGAGTGGACGCCCGACCCGGGCGTGCCGCACCGGGTGGTGCCGGCCCGCGACGGCGAGCACGACAAGAACCTGACCACTGTGGAACAGCTCTGCCGGGCGTTCGCCGAGTTCGGGCTGACCCGGACGGACGCGGTGGTCTCCTGCGGCGGCGGCACCACCACGGACGTGGTCGGGCTGGCCGCCGGCCTCTACCACCGGGGCGTACCGGTGATCCACCTGCCGACCTCGCTGCTGGCCCAGGTGGACGCCAGCGTCGGTGGGAAGACCGCCGTCAACCTGCCGGAGGGCAAGAACCTCGTGGGCGTGTACTGGCAGCCCCGGGCGGTGCTCTGCGACACCGAGCACCTGGGGACGCTGCCGCAGCGGGAGTGGCGCAACGGGTACGGGGAGATCGCCCGGGCGCACTTCATCGGCGCCGGTGATCTGCGTGACCGGCCGGTGGCGGAGCAGATCGCCGCGTCGGTGGCGTTGAAGGCCCGGGTGGTGGCCACGGACGAGCGGGACTCCGGCCTGCGGCACATCCTCAACTACGGCCACACGCTCGGGCACGCGTTGGAGCGGGCCACCGACTTCGGCATGCGCCACGGTGAGGCGGTCGGCGTCGGCACGGTCTTCGCGGGCCGGCTGGCCGGCGTCCTCGGCCGGATACCGGCCGACCGGGTGGCCGAGCACCACGACGTGGTGGCGGGCTACGGGCTCGACACCACGCTGCCCGGCGGCGTCGACCACGACGAGCTGATCACGCTGATGCGCCGGGACAAGAAAGCAACCTCGGGCCTGTCCTTCGTCCTGGACGGACCGGGCGGAGTCGAGCTGGTCACCCACGTCCCCGAGGTCGCTGTGCGTACCGCACTCGCCGTCATGTGAGGCCGACACCGCCCGGTGCCCGTTCGCCGGCCGGCGCCGCGGGGCGGCCGGGCCGGCGAACGGACGACGAGTCGCCGGAGCCGAGCCCCGGATCGGCGCGTCAGCTACCCAGGGCCCGCTGGATCTGCGCCACCAGCACGCCGCAGGCGTACCGGTCCGCGGCCCCGACCATGCCGACGATGGTCGCCGGCAGCGGGCCGTTGTCCGTCTCCGCCGGATCGTGGTGCATGAACACGACGAACTGCCCCCGGTCGATGAACGGCGCGAGGATCGGCTCGGCGTCGACGCCGGGGGCCAGTGAGAAGAACGTGGTCATGGCGCACGGATGCCGGCCCAGCAGCGAGCTGCGGTGCAGCAGCGAGGTGGTGGCCCCGCTGACCCGGAAGTTCGGGTCGATGACCCGCAGGGCGCCGTCGCGGCCGATCCCGGCGTCGAAGGAGCAGTAGCCCCGGTACCCGAGCGCGCTGGCCTTTCGGACCCCCACGGTCAGCGCTTCGACCAGCTCCTCCGGGGGCTGGTCGTCGTCCATCACACAACCGACCCACGTCGAGGTGGGCTGCGGCAGGTGTACCGACGATCCGAAGTAGTGCACCGATCCGCTGTCGGTCACGCCGAACTGGATACCCCAGATCGTCTGGAAGGGCACCTCCTCCTCGACGATCCACTGCTCGCTCACCTGTTCCAACTGGTTGAACAGGGAACGGTTCCGCCGGTCCCGCAACCGACGGGTGAAGATCGCAATTCCGCTGGACACCTCGACCCCGGCCGGTTTGATGACCGCCGGCCGGCGGTCCCGCGCCACGATCCGGCGCACCTCGGCGGGGGTGGCGACCTGCCGGCGGGGCAGGTACTCCGGCGCGACCAGCGTCTCCAGCACGGTCTTGTTGTTGAGGCGGGCGACCAGATCCGCGGGCACCCGGGCGCGAGCGGCCCGCAGCAGCGGGTCATGCGGAGGAAACTGGAACTCCAGCGTCTCGCCCCGCTCGACGGCTTCCCGCGCGTACCGCACCGCCTGCGCGCCGGAACGGAACTTCCGCAGGTCGCTGGGCGTCTTCAGACCACTCCGGCTGAGCAGACGCAGCGACTTGTCCGCGCTGGAGCCGGTGCTGCAGATCGCCGCCGACTGGTGCGGAAGGGTCAGGTGCAGACCCGTGATCATGTCCAGGCCGTTGTAGAGAGCGGCGCCCGCGCCGGCGAGATAGGGGCTGTCGGCGGTGGCCGTCGGGTCGGGCGGTCGGGCCAGGACCACCCCGTCGTGTGCGAACACCTGTACCTGGATGGGCACCTGCATCTGGTCTCCTGACATGCCGGCCCGGTGCGGGCCTCGGGGTGGCGGTGAAACCGGTGCGCCACGGCCACGAACAGCGGAGAACGTGGCCGAAGGGGTGGGCTCCCGGTCCTGATGCGGCCGCTCGGCCGCGAGAGCCGGGCGTGCCGCGTGCACCGACCGGACGGTCGTGAGCTGGACCGGCCGGGAAGCCGGCTGGCTTATGGCCAGCGTTGCGGCGGCGAGGTGCACACCGCCGGTCAGCGGTTGAGTTTCCAGCCACCGACCGGCGTCATGATCGAAAGATCATAGTCACTATGCATTGCCCCGGGATGGGCCGGACAGGCGAACGCGGACGGCTCTTTCGCCGCCGAGGCCGCCGATACTCCTAGCGGGGCCATCGACTCGGGCTGACCGAAAAGCTGTTCTTCAGAAGGGCTGGAGTCACCGGACGGCGCTGTCGCAGCCCGCGCTGTCGAGGGCCCGGATTCCGGCGGCCACGCCCCCTGCCAGCTCACATCGCCGGCCCGGCCTCGACGCGGCCGGCGGGCACCGCCGAAACGTCCCAGGCCTGCCCGGGGAGGAGATCTCCGGCTGATGCGCTAGGGGTCGACGTGCCGATCTCTAGGGGTGTACGTCACTGCACTGCGCTTCGTATGGTCGGGCCCCGTCGGCTCGTCGTTGCCACTCTCAGCGCACCGGATCGGGTGGCCCGCGAGCGGTGCCGCCCGTCGACGCGCCTCGCGTCACCCCCCCACCGTCCGGCGTACGGCATCCCGGCTGACCGATCGTCGCGGCCCTGAGCCTTTCGGTCGTCCCCTTTCGATCGGAGGTCGAGCTGTTGTCTGTCGGTTTCGATGGCGCCCAGGCCGCGGACGGCGCGGTTGCTCTGGAACTCGTGGGGGACCTGCGGAGGCCGGCGGTGTGGCCCGCGCGGGCGGCCTCGGTGCACCGGGTGCTTCCCGCCTGGCCGTCGCGCGTGACACCGGCCGGGCACGTCGTGGTGGCGGGGCTCGTGGCGGTCCTGGCCCGCTGGACCGGCCAGGACGAGGTGGTGCTCGGGCTGGCCACGGCCGGCGGGTCGGTGGCGCGGGTGGACGTCTCGGGCGACCCGGGATTCGGGGAGTTGGCGGCGCGGGTGGGACTGGCGTGGACGGCGCCGGTGGCGGGCCCGGACCGGCCGGACCCGGTGGCGGTGGAGTTGACCGACGGTCCGGTGGCGGAGACGGGACCGGCCGTGGTGGACGTCGACATGGTGGTGCGCGTGGCGGCGGACGGGTCCGTGCTGCGGGTGGACTACGCGGTGGAGGGATTCTCCGCGCAGTTCGTGCGGGGACTCGTGGATCAGGTAGTGGTGCTCGTCTCCGCCGGGACGGCGGCGCCGCAGGTCGCCCTGTCGCGATTGCCGTTGCTGGACGCCGCGGAACGGGAGCGGTTGCTGACGTGGGGGCGCGGCCCGGTGCGGGAGATCCCGGGTGAGCCGATCCACGAGCTCGTGCTGAGCTGGGCGCGGCGGTCGCCGGAGGCGGTGGCGGGTGTCGCGGGCGACGAGGTGCTGACGTACGGGGAGCTGGATCGCCGGTCCGGGCTGCTGGCGGCGTACCTGCGGTCGGTGGGTGTCCGTGCCGGTGACGTGGTGTCCGTGGCGTTGGAGCGCGGGTTGTGGTCGCTGGTGGCGACGATGGGCGTGCTACGGGCGGGTGCCGCGTACACGCCGATGGACGTGTCGTGGCCCGCGGAGCGGATGCGGGTGCTGCTGGCCGACCACGGCGCGCGGGTGGTGTTGACGGTCGGTGCGGTAGCGCCCCGGATTCCCGCCGGCGACGGGGTCACGGTGGTCGCGCTGGACGACGGCTGGCCCGCGGTACCGGCCGGTGCGGTGGCGGATCTGCCTGCGGTGCCGGTGGACGCGCCGGCGTTCGTCATCTACACGTCGGGTTCGACAGGCACGCCGAAGGGCGTGGTGCTGTCACACGAGAGGCTGGCGAACTTCCTGGCGTGGATGACCGGCGAGTGCGCCATCGGCCCCGGCAGCCGGATGCTGCACTCGGCGGCACCGGTCTTCGACGCCGCGTTCGGGGAGATCTTCGCCGCGCTCACCGGCGGGGGCCGCGTCGTCGTGTGCCCGCGCGACGATCTGCTCGACGCGCGCCGGCTCACCGACCTCGTCAACACCCAGGGCGTCACGCACACGTTCGGACCGGCCACCAACATCGCCCCGCTCGACCCGGCCGCCTGTCCCGGCCTCCGCTGCGTCATCTTCGGCGGCGAGGCCGTCCCGCCGCGGCTGGCCCAGCGGTGGCTGACGGCGGGCACGCGGGTGGTCAACGCGTACGGGCCGGCCGAGATCGCCGTGGCGTGCACCTGGTTCGACGCGTCGAAGGGCTGGCCCGGCGCGTACGTGCCGATCGGCTGGCCGATGCCGAACCGGCAGGTCCGCGTCGTCGACGCGAACCTCGACCTCATGCCGGCCGGGGTTCCCGGGGAGATCCTGATCGCCGGTTTCGGCGTCGCCGACGGTTACCTCAACCGCCCCGAACTGACCGCCCAGCGGTTCGTCACCGACCCGTACGGCGGCGGGCTCGCCTACCGCAGCGGCGACCTGGGGAGATGGAACAGCGCCGGCGCACTGGAGATCCTCGGCCGGATGGACCACCAGGTGAAGGTCAACGGCATCCGCATCGAGCTGGGCGAGATCGAGAGCATCCTCGCCCAGCACCCGGAGGTGGAGGCCGCCGTCGTCGTCCGCCGCGAGGACCGGGGCATGGCCCGCCTCGTCGCGTACGTCACCGGGCGCGACGGCCGTACCCCGGGCACCGGCGACCTGCGCGATCACGCCGCGGCCCACCTGCCCGGCTACATGGTCCCCGCCGCCGTCGTCGTCCTCGACCGCTTCCCCCTCGGCGGCACCGGCAAGATCGACCGGAGTGCCCTTCCCGCACCCGGCGCCCAACGCCCCGACCTCGGCGTGCCGTACGTGGAGCCGGCCACCGAGGGCGAGCGCCTCGTCGCGGAGGTGTTCGCGAGCGTGCTCGGCATCGAGCGGGTCGGCGCCCGCGACGGCTTCTTCCACCTCGGCGGCACGTCGTTGCAGTCCGCCGCCGTCGCCGTCGCCCTCGACGAGGCCGCCGACGTGGTGGTGCCCGTCTCGCAGATCCACCGCACCCCCACCCCGCACGAGCTGGCCCGGTGGCTCGCCACCGCCCCCCGCCGTACGGACACCGGCTCGACCGCGGGACAGGCCCGGCAGCGCCCGGGACCGGTCCCGCTCGCGCAGCAGGTGGCGAAGTGCCTGATGTCGCCGCTGGAGGTCGTCGTCCCGGTCACCTGGTGGATCGAGGGTGAGCTGGACCTACGAGCCCTCATGGCCGCCCTCGGCGACATCCACCACCGCCACCAGGCCCTACACGCCCGCTACCGGCGCACCGACCCACCAACCGCAATCATCCCACCCAACCCCGGCATGCCCCAGCTACGGCTACTCGCCGACGCCACCACCGAACACGACGCCCTCGACCAACTCGCCGAAGCAGTACAACAACCCGCTGCGCTGCTGCCCACGCCGAGCGACCGCGATCGTGCAGGCCATCCTCGTCCTGCACCGCGTCGAAGCCGACCGCCACGCAGGATGAAAATGGCTCACCGATGACGAACTTGGTTGCCGCACCGCGTAAACGGGGGGTTTTCGGGGGGCGGTTCAAATCTCCATCGAAGAAAATCGAAGCCCTGACCAGTGTTCCCGCTGGTCAGGGCTTCTTCTTTGTCGGGACGGCCGGATTCGAACCGACGACCCCTTGACCCCCAGTTTTACAACGATTCTGTCACGTGATGCCGGAACAGCTCGATACATCCGCATACCCGGACACAGCGACATCACGCGTCACGTTCTCATGCCATCGGATGTCGGGCACTCCTCCCCTGGCGGCGAGCCCTCGCCGTTCCCGGGTCCGTTACGGCGAACGGTCAAGGATTCGCCCTGCCGCCCCATCCAGACTCCATGGTTGACGAGAAACACAGCCCTTGGAGCGTCCTAGGATAGAAGTCCGGAGGCGTTCGGCGCCCATTGCTTCACAACAGCCCGGATTCTTTGAGGCGCCCCACCGATCTGCTGCCGCCGGCCGGGCTCACCGAGCGGTGGGAGCGGATCCGATGGTGACCACGCGCGCCCACTCGGGTGGCGAGTCCGGCACTTGGTCGAGATCGCTGTCGTCCCACCGGCTGACTCGAGGAAACAGTCCCACGACGGTTCGACAGCGCGGGCGTAGGGTCGGCCAGGGTGTCTGCCTTTGGTCAGCACGACGATGCCCGGTTGCCCGTCCGCGACCGAAAATTCGCTGCCCTCGGCGACGAGAGGAACGAGCGTGCAGTCCTGAGGGGACGCTGGAGCGATGCGCCAACTTGGCGGGAAGCCGTCGTCACCATGGAGCCCGGCACCACCCACCTCGGCCGGACGATCCGGGACTGCCGGACGATCCGGGACTGCTGCAAGAGTCAAGTCCGGGGTTTCGAGTCCTTTGACCATGTCGAGCCACATACTTTTCCCGCTCCTGAAGCACTACGGCAGCAGGGCTTGTCGAAGCGGACGTGCACAGGGGCAGCATCAGGCTGACGGCTGCCACGTGGCCTGCCATGATCCTGCGGCTGCGGCTGTAGTCGCAGCGTGTTGGTAGGCCGCAGCGGTCAGCCAGGCCACCGCCAGGGCGGTGGAGTCCTGCTGGTTCAAGCGGCCGAACGCGTCGCGGCTACGCCGGTGGCCCGCGCGCCGTAGCTCTCGCAGCACGGACGCGGCTGTCGGCAGCTGGGCGTCCAGCAGCGCTCGCAGGTCCCGATCGACGTCCGGCATCAGGGCGCTGCGACCGGCGGCGACAACTCGTTGTAGGTGGTGGGCGAGGAGATGCAGCGGTGGTTGAGGTTGGTCGGCGCCCGAAGGCTCCGTGGTTGCGGCGCCGGGTAGGTCGGCACGCTGTAGCTGGTCGACGCCGAGGTCGATGTGTCCGGCGAAGCGGTTCGGCAGCCAGGGCGCGGCAACGGCGAGACCGTGGACATGGCGGCGTCCGTGGAAGCGCCCGACCATTCGTACCGGCCTGCCGGTGGCGTGGGCGGCGAGCAGGCGCAGGTTCGCGACGTACGGAAGCATCGGATCGTCGTGTGGGGCCAGGACGGTGACCGGCCCCGGCAGTTGCGCCGTCTGCAGGAGTAGGCCTCGCTGGTCGGCGGCGAGGACGCCGTCGAAAAAGGCGAGGTCGTGGCCGGCGGGCCGCTCGTTTCGGGCGAGTTCCAGGGCGTTCAGCCAGCGGGCGGCCTGTTCGGAGATCGGTTGTCGCCAGAGGGCGTCGGCTGGTTCCTCGTGCCAGCTGCGGCCTGTGGTTCGTACGGCCTGCACTGTCCTGCCGTGGCTGAGGCGCCGGTCGACGGATGCGTGGGCGTTGACGGCGATGATTCCGGCGCGGCCCAACTCGCGGTGGCTGAGCGTCACGTCGCCGAGGTTGACGCTTGAGTGTGCGGCGTTGCGGGCTATGTCGCCAGCGCCGGGGCGTGCCTGCGCCAGGCTCCAGATCGCTGCATCGCCGTCGGTCAGGTAGCTGATCGCGCCGACGTGGCCGGTGCTGGTGCGCAGCGGCTCGGTGCACAGTCCGTACAGGTGCAGGTCGCCGACCGGGCTGTAGCCGCGCCGGCTGGTGCCCCGGGCGGCTCGCTGGTCACCGATACCTTCGGTGAGGAGGTGACAGACGGTCAGCGCCTCGCGCAGATCCTCGGTGAGGTCGGCCAGCCGGAATCCGGAGATTCCCCGGCGGGCTGCGCGCAGTTGTTCAACCACTCTGGTCGCGGCTGTCGCCAGTCGGGGCAGTCCGACGGCGCGGGCCTGGTGGATGGCGCGGAGCAGGTCCGCCTGGGTCACCGCGCCGGCGCCTGCCACCCCGTGTTCGAGGATCTGGGCAGCGACGTCGCGTACCTGGGCGGCGGCGGCCTTCTCCTCGGCGGTGGTGGACGGGGCGGCGGCATCCGGCGGGTCGGCTTCGGTGGTCACGACGGCCCCGGCGGTGGCCACGTCCGGTCCGGCTGCGGCCGCATGGTGTGGCTGCGTGGTCAGGACGGGTGCGGCGCTGAGCACCGCGGCCCGATGCAGGCAGCGTGGTGCGAGCAGGCAGTTGCAGGCGGCTCGGTCCGCCGCGTCGACCGGTGTGGTGAGGGTGACTGTGACATGGTCGTCCAAGGCGATCGTCGCGCCGGAGTCGGACGAGGCGATGGTCCAGGTCGGCTGCTTCTCGAGAGCCTGGTCGAGCTTGGACCGCAGCCGGGTGGGCAGAGCGGCGACGGCGTCGGCGGTGACGTGTGGTGCGACGTCCGGCAGGCTCATCGGACCTGGTCTCCGATCCAGCGGGCGAGTTCGGTGGGGCTCAGCGCGGCGATGGGCATCCCAGCAGCCACGAGTTGCCCGGCGACGGCGGTGCTGTAGCGGGGTTGGCCACGGTCGTCGAGGCTGGCGCAGCCGAGCAGGGTGACGCCGTCGTCGGCGAGCGCCCAAACGGCGGCCAGTAGTCCGCCGATGGGATGCCCCTCTTCGAAGTCGCTGACGAGCACGACGAGGCTGCGGCTGGGGGTGGTGACGATCTGCCGGGCGTAGCGTAGGGCGGCGGCGATGTGGGTGCCGCCGCCGACACTGATCTCCATCAGCAGGCTGAGCGGGTCGACGACCCGGTCGGTCAGGTCGACGACGTCGGTGGAGAAGGTGACGAAGTGGGTTCGCAGGGTCGTCACGCCGGCGAGGACGGACGCGGTCAGCGCGGCCCAGATAGTGGACGGTTCCATCGACCCGGATACGTCGACGAGGAGGATGACCTGCCAGTCGACGCTGCGTCGACCGCGGCTGCGGAAGACGAACCGTTCGGGGCTGATCTGGGCCGCGCCGTGGGAGTCGATGTGCGCGGTGCGCAGGTTGGCATGAACGGTGGCTCCGAGGTCTAGGCGCCCGGTGGGTCGGCGGCTGCGTCGTGGTGTGGCGAGTCCGCTGAGTGCCGGTCTGATCTGTCGGGCCAACTGCTCGGTCAGCTCGGCGACGAGCCAGGCGACGAGTGGGCGCAGTCCGTGCAGCTGCGCCTCGGGCAGACCGCCGGCCAGAGCCAGGACGGTGTGCAGCAGTTCCACCGAGGGTCGGACGTTCTCGGGCGCGATGGTGAGGAGGGCGTCAGCGCGTCCGCGTTCGGCGGCGCGGGCGAGCACCTCGTCGCGTACTGCCGCGCCGAACAGCGCTTCGAGGTCGCCAGCCCAGTCGCGCACCTGGGGGTAAGCAGGTTGTCGTCCGCCGCCAGGTCCGGCGGTGGTGTGAGAGCCCTCTCCCCTGCCGTTCCCGTACAGCTCATCGAGCGCGGTAGCGAGTCGGCGGGCGCCCGGTGGCAGGTCGTCGCGGCGGCGGCCGAGCAGTAGTCGCCAGCGCTGCGCGGCGGGGAGCGTCTGGGGGCGGGATGCCTGGCGGGATTCTGCCGGGGGCGGTGGTGGACCCGACCACTCGGCGGCGCTGTCGCTTGTGCCCGCAGGCAGTCCGAGGGCGGTCAGGGCCTGGCGTCCCTTCTGGTCGACGGCGAGCCAGTCGGCGAGCAGGCTCGGTGCGACGGTCATCGTCGCGTCGAGGTCACCAATGCGGTGACGGACGGTGTCCAGAAGGCGGTCCCGATCGGCGGGGCTCAGCGCGTCGAAACCGCCGCGCAGCGCGGGCAGCCGGCGGATGTAGTGCTCGTCGTCCCAGCCGTCTACGGTGTCCAGCAGCGGGGCCAGCGTTTCCCCGCCGGCCTCCAGCAGGGCGCCGGCAACGCTGAGTGCTCCACGGAGTCGGTCGGTGCACTCGGCGGCGGGCATCTCGGCCCAGGACGCCAGGGCAGCACCGAACGCATGGGGCTCGGCGAGGCCGAGCAGCATCTGGACGGCGTGGCCCGCTCCTCGCATCAGCGGTGATCCCTCACGGGCGAGGTGGCTGACGGCGTCACCGAGCCGCAGCAGGTGGCCGCTGTCGTCGGCGTGCCGAACGAGGTCGAGCAGGGCGCGGGCGTCCCCCGCATCGGTCGATCCGGCGAGCCCGTTGACGGCGCGGACTGCGGCGGCGTGCAGGTGGGCCAGGTGCTCGCCGAGGCCCGTCGGTGGTGACGGCGTGGCGGGTATGTGCCCGCGTTGCAGCCGCTGGAGCAGTTGGCTGGCGGTGGCGAGTTCGGCGAGCGTGGCGGTGCCGGTCGCCGCGGCGTGCAGGTCGGCGAGGCGGACGTCGACGGCGTCGGGCAGGCCGCAGGCGGCGGCGCGCGCGAGCCCGGAGATGGCCTGTGCGGCGGTGGGGCCGCCGTTGGCAACCTCACGGCGGCGCCGGATGTTCAGCATGCCGGCGGCGGCTTGGGCGAGGGTGACGCCGTGTGGGCTGGCGGCGGCGAGGGCGGCTTCGGTGCCGGGCTGCCAGTGCAACCGCCAGCGGGTGGTGAGGGTGTCGGCCGTGGTGGTCTCGACCGGCTCGGCGTAGGGCACCTGGCAGGCCCGCAGTCGCTGCAGGGTGGCCTCTCGTCGCTGTTCGAGCGGGTTACGCAGCGGGTCGAGGCGAACGGTGCGGGGCGCCTCACCGGGGCCGGGCAGGCGCAACTGCCGCAAGAGAGCTGTGGTTGCGGGGGTCAGCCCGCAGACGGGTGTGTCCGGGCAGAGGTGACCACGGCGCTGTCCGATCAGGGTGTGCTGCATGGCGGCGGCGACCGCTCGGCCGCGGCCGACCGGCTCGCCCTGGGCGAGGACCGTCTGCAGCGCTTCGACGAGTTCACCGCGTCCGGCGGTGGGCAGGTTTCGCAGTCGGGCCAGATCGTGGGCGAGCCGTGCGATTTCGGCGGCCTCCGCCGGTCCCGTGGGGTGTCCCTGGTCCCGCAGGTGGCGCGTGATCTCGACGGCGAAGCCGCGCAGGCGGGCGGCCAGCGCGGTGGGGTCGGCATGAGCCTCGTGGACAGCCTGCTGCCAGCGAGGATCGCGGATTCCGGCGGGATAGCCCGACCGCGCGTCGAGCAGGTCGAACGAGTAGGGCACCAGCGAGATGACCGGTGCGCGCCGTGGCGGCTCGGCGTCGGGTGGTGTGTTGGGCGATGGCTGAGCGGGTGTGGTCAAGGCGGGGGCGTGGAAAGCGCCGACGACGACGGCGAGGCGGCCCGGGGTTTCGGCGATGCGTTGTCGCATCCATGCCTCGCGCCGCTGGTCGAGGGCGCCGATTCCGCCGGCGGTGGCATCGGCACGCAGCGCCCAGCCGACCGCCAGCGCCGATCGGCGTACCGCCTCGGGCGGTGAACCGGGGGCTGCGGCTTCGACCCAGCGGTCCCACAGGTCGTCGCCGGTCCGCCCGGTCAGGGCGGCCCGCACGGTATCGGCGTAGCCGCTCGCCCGGGGGCCGACGGCCGGACATTCCTGCCAGGCCGGGTCGGTCAGCGGCAGGTCGCAGCAGTGGGCCGGCACGCCTCGACATTGCGCCCACCGCAGCGCGGCCAGCTCGGGGGAGAAGTCGGCGAACGGGTAGAACGCCAGCGGTCCGCCCTCGTCGCCGTCGGCGGCGGCGAGGGCGACCGGGGCGTGGGTGTCGGGGTGCGCCAGCCAGGGCAGCCACGGCTGCATGTCGGCGGGCAACTCGACCAGCACCGCGTCCGGGGCGGCCGCGTCCAACAGGGCGGGGATCGCCGCGGCGAGCACCGGCGAGTGGTGCCGCACTCCGATCAGGGTGACGCGGCCGGTGTCGGTGAGACGTGCGACGGCGGCGCGGGGGTCGCCGGCGGTGATGTGGTCAGTCGCGGAGGACATCGCGCTGTTCCCAGAGCTGCCGCCACATCCGGCCGCCGGCCTCTGCGCGTCGGCGCAGGGCGCCGTCCCAGTACGCCAGCAGCCGCGCGTGGTCGGCCGGGTCGTCCTTGCGCACCACGCCCAGCAGGTGCCCGGGGAGCAGGGACAACGGATCCGGGCCGGGCAGATACGAGGTGGACAGGCCGATCGACGTGGCGACGGCGACCGCCTCGGCGGTGCTCATGACTGAGGACGGGCGTTCCACCTCCCAGCCCTCGACGGTGCTGCCGGTGCGCCGGTCACGGAAGGCGGTCACCAGCGTCTCCAGCACCGCCTCGTCCACCGTGTACGCGGCGCCGACCCGTTCGACGGTGGCGCGGGCCTGCCGGGTGACGAGGGCGACCTCGGCGTCGAAGTCGGCGATCGGCGGGACCACCTCGAAGTTGAACCGCCGTTTCAACGCCGCAGACATCTCGGACACGCCGCGGTCGCGCAGGTTCGCCGTGGCGATGACGCAGAAGCCGGGGGCCCCGTAGGCGACGGGGTCGTCGGCAAGCTCGGGCAGGACCAACCGACGGTCGGACAGGATCGACACCAGCGCGTCCTGCACCTCGGGCAGGCAGCGGGTAATTTCCTCGACCCGGGCGACGGCGCCGGTGGTCATGGCGGTGAGCACCGGTGAGGGCACCAGCGCCTCCCGGGACGGCCCCTTGGCCAGCAGAAGCGCGTAGTTCCAGCCGTAGCGCAGCTGTTCCTCAGTGGTACCGGCCGTACCCTGCACGGCCAAGGCACTTGTGCCGCAGATCGCCGCGGCGAGCAGCTCGGACAGCATCGACTTGGCAGTGCCCGGTTCGCCGACGAGCAGCAGGCCCCGCTCACCGGCCAGGGTCACCACACACCGCTCGATCAGGGCCCGCTCCCCCACGAACTTCGGCGCGATGGTGACCTGACGGCCGTCGGGGCCCGGCACGGGGCGGCCGGCGGAACCGGCGATGAACGTGACCACGGCATGAGGGGTCAGCCGCCAGCCGGGCGGGCGGGGACCACGGTCGGCGGCGGCCAGGAACGCCAGCTCGTCGGCGTACAGGTGCTCCGGCGGGTCGATCTGTCGGGTGCTCACGCCTTCTCCTGCAGGTCGAGGTAGCGGGGGTTGTCACCGGCGGTCACGCGATCCCACGCTGCGCGGTACAGCTCCGGCATGGTGCGGTTGACGAGGGTCAGTCCGTTGAGGAACAGGTACAGCGGCTGCTTCCAGGTCTCCATCGGCGTGCTGGGGGCCTTCGCCGCGAGCCAGCCGCCGGGCAGGAAGACGCCGCGGCCCGCCCGTTCCCGCTTGCCCGCCAGCACCAGACCGGCGTCGAGAAGAGCCGCCTGGGCCTGCTTGAGGGTGGCGGGCTTCCAGGCGTTCCAGGTCCGCACATTGACATCGGTGGGGTTGGGCAGGGCCAGCAGCTGCAGGTAGTAACTCGCCGGGTCACGGTCGAGGCCGGTGTGAACCGCGACGGCGTCGACCAGCTCGGGTGCGCTGACCCGCGGGTCGCGGTGTTCGCCGCCGACGCCGTCGGGGGTGGCCAGCACGGCGGTGATGTCCGGGGAGAGCACCAGCCGCAGCGCGTCCGCGACCGGGCCGGAGACGAAGCTGACCGCGGGATCATGCGGTCCGTTGAGGCGGGCCGGGGCGAGATGGTGCACGACCGTGTCCCGGAAGGCGTGTCCGGGCACCAGCGCCGGCCCCGCCTGGGGTGGCTCGTCCACCTCGTGTCGCCCGGCGCCGATCAGCAACCGCGGGTTGCGCAGCCGCTCCCGCAGCAGCTCCAGCGCCCGAGGCAGGGCGTCGCGCATCGGGTCACCCCACGGCAACTCGTACGCCAGCCACAGCAGCGCCACCGTGCACCCGTACAGGTGGTTGCCGTCGAACGGGGTTCCGCTGGTGGCGGTGGTCTCCAGTCGGCCCCAGTCGCCGGGGCGGCTCTCGCCGTCGGTCGTCAGCCAGCTTCCCGGTGCCGGGTTGGCGATCGTCTGCAGGATGTCGGCCGCTTGGGTCGTGGGCAGGACACGGGTGGCGTCGGCAAGCAGGTGCTCGCCGATGACGACGCGGACGCCGCGCAGTGCCAGCCAGGCCGTCGCCAGCCCGTCGACGTCCGGGCCCCGCCGCCACAGATCGGCCGAGTCCCGCGGCATCGCCGCGTCCACCAGCGCGATCCGCTGCCCGTACGACAGGGACTTCAAGGCGTCGCGGGCCGCGCGCGCCTGCGTGGTGTTCACGCCGAGGATGCGCCGCTGTTCGGCGGTGAGAAAGTTCGCCTGCCACTCGTCGATGCCGGGAAGACCGGCCAGCAGCAGAGCGGCCTCCGCCCGCGTCATGCCGGTGCGCTGCACCAGGTCATCGACGCATTCCGCACGCCAGCGGGCCGGGCCCTGTTCGGCGAGCAGTCGGCAGAACGCCGCGATGCGATCGGCGCCGCGCCAGCCGGCCGCGACGATCTCCGCCTCGACGGTGGCACCCGACGGCGGGGTGAACCGCCCGTCCGGGGACAGCTGCACCGCCGTACGCCGCCACTGCTTGCTCCGCCCGGCGTACCAGGTGGGACTGCGCTCCGGCAGCAGCACCGTCACCTGGCCGCCGTCGCGCTGAACGGTCCGCTGGCTCTCCGGAGGTGCCTCGTCCCAGGTCACGGTGAGCACCCGCACGGCCTGCCCAGGGTCGGAGAGGATGGTACCGGCCAGGGTGGACACCAATTGCGTCAAAGCGGCCCGCTCCTGCTCGCCGGTCACCAGTGCGGCGGCGCGGACGGCCAGGGCGCCGAGTCCGCCGAGGGCGTCCACCCACGTCGGGGTGGCTGCCGGTACGTCCTCGACCGTCCCGGCCGTGAGAAGGTCCGCGACCGCGGTGACCTGCCGGAGAACATCGTGCCGGGTCTGCGCTCTGCCCGAGTAGTAGGTGAACCTCTCCGCCGGCAGCAGCCCCGACCAGGCGGTGCGCAGCACATCGTCGGCGACGGTCTCGACGGTGCTCTCCTCGACCGGGTCGGTCGCCAACAACTGTGGCAGCCCCTCCAGTCGCCGGCGCAGGCGTACCGCGCGCACCACCTTGTCCGCCAAGGCGGAACGCAGGACGGGGTCGGTCACCTCCGTCAGCACCTCGGTGACGATGGCCAGCGCGGCCGCATTGATTTCGGTGGACTTCGTGACGGCGTCGGCGATTGCCATCAGCCGGGCCGCGTCGGCGGCGTCGATACGCCGCAGGCGGGCCGAGCCCTGCCCGTCGCGCGCGCCCAGCGCGTGCCACCAGGCCAACGGCGGCAGGTACCGGGATGTCCTGCAACGGTCCACCGGCTCGCGGCCGTCGGCGCTCCACACCGTCAGCTCCAACTCGGCCCGGTGATGGGGCCGCCCGGTCACCGGAAGTACCACGTCGCTGCCCGGCAGCTGGAGCCCCGCCACCAGCGCGTCACTGTGGAACGGGTTGCGGCTGGCCCGCACCGCGGTCGGGTGCCAGGACACCCGCCGCCCGTCAACCCCCTCCCCCACCTGCGTGCCGTCCGGCAGCCGGGTCACCCGCCACCCCACCAGCCCGTCCCGCCAGCCCAGCGGCGACGAGGCGAACTCTGCCGGAGCCGGCCGCAACTCACACAGGTCAGCCAGGAGGACCCCGTCGCGCGGCAGGTCGGTGGCGAAGAACGCGGGCAGGCTGTAGCGACCGCCCTCGCCCGTCGCCGGGTCGTACTCCCGCCAACGCCGCTCACCGGCCGTCGGGTCGGTGGGCCGTTCACAGCGCCAGAACGAGACCCCGTCACTGGCGACCGGATATGTCCCGGCCGGGCCGCGGGTGTCTCCGGCGTGCCAGGGCCGACCGCCCGTGGTCGTCGCGCCTTCGGGCAGCGGCAACGGCAGCGACCGTCGGCCCCACAGGGCGTGGTCCGTCGGTTGGTCGGGCTCAACCAGCACGTCCGGGTCGGCGGACCAGTAGCCGACAAGCCGGCCGCTGGTGCTGTACCAGGTGACCAGGAGCTGCCCATCGACCAGCCGACAGCTGGTGTCGGAGTAGGAGTTGCGCGCGTGTGGGCTGTCCGATGGCGGATACCGGAAGATGTGTTCGCTGATCAGGCCGTTGACGTCGACGACGTGCGCCGTCCGGTTGTCCTGCACCACCAGCTGCGGCCAACCGTCGCCGTAGCGTCGGCCGAGTTTGTCCTCGGCCACCTGCTCATAAGCCGGCCACGACAGCTCAGCGACCAGACCGGCGCGCAACGACCGCGCGAGCACCGCAGGCACGTCGACCCGCGCCAAGGCGGTGAACGCCTCCGGTGCCAGCGCCACGCCGGCGGGCGACCACACGGCCGCGAGCTGGGACAGTGCCTCGTCCAAGCCGATCAAGGTACCCTCCGGCACCCGGGCGGCCCGTTCGACGAGCAGCTCGGACAACACCTCGCGCAGGCCGGCCGCTCCCAGCGTCTCGGTGACCAGCTGCGCCGACAGTGGCCCCGACCCGTGCCTGCTGTGCAGCCCCGACAGCGCGTCGGCCGCCCCACGCGCCAGCAGCACCCGACATTCGGGGTCGGCGGCCACGGCCCGCAGGTCTCGCCGGCCGGGACCGTCGTCCTGAACCCAGGCGGACACGTTGAACGCACTGCTGTCTGTCTCCACCGCCACCGGCACCCCGCCGGTCAGGCAGACGTCGAGAACGTCCAGGTCGGCCCGGTGCGCGAAGCCGCTCCACAACGTGACCGGCCGGTCCTCCGCCCGCAACCGCGGCACCAGATCCGCCACCACACCGATGAGCCGCTCGCAGCGGCGTCGGCTGCGCCGCTCCCGCAGCGCCATCAACCGCTCCAGCCATCGGGCCGCGGACACCGTCGCCGCCTCGTCCCGCAGCAGATCGAGCGTGCCCGTTGCCTCCAACAGCTCCAGCCAGAAGTCGGTGACATCCGTCGACCAGCCCGGCGGCTCGGGGAACATCTCCACCAACCGGGTACGCACCGCCGGGTCCCGCCTGGCCAGCCGCATCAGGGGTGTGCGGTACGCCTTCCACACCGGCTCGCTCGAGCGAGCCATCGCGGGGAACGCCAGCAACTGCCGGATCACCGCCTCGGCCTGCTCCTCGACGTCCACGCCGGCAGCCTTCGCCAGCCGTCGCAGGTCCTCTGCCATCGCCGCGTACGGCGGCAGTCCGCCGGCGACGCGACGAATCGCAAGGGTCCGCACCAGCTCGTACGCCTCAAGCGCCGGCCGCCGTGCCGCGACCGCGCGAGAGTACTCGGTCAGCATCTTCGCCGTCAGCGCACCGGCGAAGGCAAACTCCAGATGCACCTCCCGCAGCCGCTCCTCGTCCACTGCGAGCCCGTGCATCTGTTCGGCCCGACGGGCCTCGGCGAAGCAGCCGCCAGCCATCCGCGGATTGTCGGCGGCGAGGAACGCCCGCCCGGCCTGCTCCCAGAACGTCGGCAGGAAATGCGGTGCTGCTGCGCCCAGCCGAGTGGCCAGTTGCTGATAGCCCTCGCGGGCGTTGCCCGGCTTGGAGGCGGCGGTCCGGGCCAGCCGCGCCATGTCCTTGACCATCGCCAGTGCGTGCCGGCCGTTAGCGGGATCGTTGATCAGCGCCCAGGCCGGGAATCCGAGCGACTGCCGGCGGGCCGTGCCCACCGGCGTGGGTTCGACGCTGCGGCTGAAGCCGAGGAACTCCATCGACAGATCCTCGGCTTCCCCGAGGGTGGCGCCGGCCAGACGCACCGCGGCCCGGCCACTGAGCGCCGGATGGGTGTAACGGCGGGCGGTCACCACGTCGCGTCCCGCCTGCGCCTCACCACCGGGCAGGATGGCCCCCGCCTCCAACAGTGCCTCACTCACGCCTGCTCACCGTCCTCGTCGACAACCCGGCCGGCGTACAGGTTCGCCGCCATCCGCATTCCTTCCGACCACGCCACCGGTCCCACCGCCGCCAGCGCCACCGCCTCCCCTGCACGACCGGTGAAGTTGAGTGGGCCGGTCTCGGTCTCGTACAGCGGATCGCCCTCGCCGATCCACACCGAGGCGACGATCGGAATACCGTCCTCCCACACCCGCAGCGACGCAGCGCCGCCCTGCACGCGGTAACCCGCCGACGTCGTCCTCGCCTGCACGTGGCGCAACTCCTTGTAGCGGCCGCCGGCGTACCGGGACACCTCCCGCCGTCGTTCGTCGTCGGACTCCGGCCGCGTCCACACCTCACGGAACAGCTGCAGCGTCGCCTGCCGCACCCCCAGGTCGGCGGCGAACTCCCGCAGATCCGCCAGTTCAGGCAGCCGAACCGGGTGAGGCAGAACAACCTGCTCGACGGTGAGACGGCCACTCTCGCCATCCAGGTCCACCACCCCGAGACCCTTCTCGGGGTCCGCGTCACGTAGCAGCCCCGCCCGGTCGGTATCCCATCGCCCGGCGTCGTCGAGCGGCACCACGACCAGATCACGCAGCGGAGTCCGCCACGAGTCGTCTGCCCAGACCTCGCAGATCACCGTGGTGGGCACCGGGAGAGACCGGATCATCCACTGCTCGACCTCACGCCGGCAGGAGAGCTCGTGCCGCTTCAACCACTCCGACAGCTGCCGCAGGCCGACCACCACGTCGGCATCGCGCAACGCCTTCGGCAAACTCTTCAGCGGCTTTCCCTGGCGGTTCCGCGCGACCACCCGGCCGCGCTCCAGGCTCACCTCGTAATCGGCACCGGCCGACAGCCAGCCCATGTTGATCTCCTCCCGGCGGGCAGTGAGCGGCATTGTGCCATCCGGGACCGACACTGGAAGATCACCGTCAACGGGATGCGCAGACCCGCGACAGCCGGTAGCACCTGCGGGTCGTCGACCTCCGGCTGCGCCGCATGCCGGCCGAGTTAAGGATGGCCTGCTCGTCGAGGCCCGGGTACCGGCCACCGTCACGCATGCTTGTCACGGCCCACCGCCAGCAGCACGTCGACCAACTCCGAGCCGTACGTCGGCTGCTGGCTGATCTCTCGACGCAGCTCCTCCAGAGCCCACACCATCGGATCGTCGCTGCCGGCCGTTTCCACGGTGCCGATCAACGGCGCCCGTCGCGTGGAATCCCTCGCCAGCTCCCTCCGGTGAACCCGGCGTGCGCCAGTGGCGACGAGCATCTCTGCCACAAGGGGGAACCGATCGATCCCGCGCGCGATCCACCCAGCCGCTGTGCAGCCGTGCGAATGGGCCATCGCCTGTGGCGTGAAATGCCCGGGGCGAGCCTTCCCTGGGCGGCCACGACCTCGCGATCTCCTGCAGGGCGTCGGCATCGGGCGCAGCGGCCATCGCGGCGATCCGAGGGGATTGCGCGAAGCGACAGCCAGCAGCATCCGCAGCGCTTGACGCGGAATCAAGAACCACAATGCCGCCCCGTCCAGAACCCAGACGAAGCGGCGGGTCAGAGCGTTCCGAGTTCAGCATGCCGGCGGCAAAAGCTCATCGCCGTTACTGCCAACAAAGATCATCCGTTACCGGATGTTGCCGCCGTCACCGGAGAAGATCTTCATCTCCCCAGGTCAACCAGTCGGGACGGCCGGATTCGAACCGACGACCCCTTGACCCCCAGTCAAGTGCGCTACCAAGCTGCGCCACGTCCCGATGCCCCCGCCGGGTCTCCCCCGCGGCAGCCGGTACAGCTTAGCGCAGGATCTTCGCACCGTGCGCAGAGGCCCCTCCCGCGCCGCGCGCCACACCCCCTAGAGCGTCCTAGGAGGGTGGGCGCGGCAAAACAGCGGCACCCGAAGGGTCAGCCGTGGGCCTTGCCCCGGCCGCCGGGGCCGAGTTTCTTGCGCGGGCGTACCGAGATCTCGATCGGGCTGCCCTCGTAGCCGAACTCCTCGCGGAGCTTGCGCTCGACGAAGCGCTGGTAGCCGGCGTCCAGCGGCCCGGTGGTGAACAGCACGAACCGCGGCGGCGCCGCCCCGGCCTGGGTGGCGAACAGGATGCGTGGCGCGCGTCCGCCGCGTACCGGGTGCGGGGTGGCCTGGACCAGCGCGGTGAGCCACTGGTTGAGCTGCGCGGTCGGGATGCGCGTCTCCCAGCTCGCAAGCGCCTTGCGCAGCGCGGGCGCGAGCTTGTCGACGGCGCGGCCGGTCTTCGCGGACAGGTTCAGCCGGATCGCCCAGGGGATGCGGCGCAGCTCCCGGTCGATCTCCTTGTCCAGGTAGTAGCGGCGGTCGCCGTCGACCAGGTCCCACTTGTTGAAGGCGATGACCAGCGCCCGGCCGGATTCGACGACCATGGTGAGGATCCGCTGGTCCTGCTCGCTGATCACCTCGCTGGAGTCGATCAGCACCACGGCGACCTCGGCCGCCTCGATCGCCGAGGCGGTCCGCAGGCTGGCGTAGTACTCGGTGCCGCTGGCCTTGCCGACCCGCTTGCGCAGGCCGGCGGTGTCGACCAGCTGCCACGTCTCGCCGCCGATCTCGACCAGGCTGTCGACCGGGTCGACAGTGGTGCCGGCCACCGAGTCGACGACCGCGCGCTCCTCACCGGAGAAGCGGTTGAGCAGGCTGGACTTGCCGACGTTGGGGCGGCCGACCAGGGCGACCCGGCGGGGGCCGCGCGGCCGGTTCTCCACGATCTTCGGCGCCTCGGGCAGCGCGTCCAGGATGGCGTCGAGCAGGTCGCCGGAGCCGCGGCCGTGCAGCGCCGAGACCGGGAACGGCTCACCGAGGCCGAGCGACCACAGCGCGGTCGCCTCCATCTCGATGGTGGTGTTGTCGGCCTTGTTGGCGACCAGGATGACCGGCTTGGCGCTGCGGCGCAGCATCTTCACCGCGGCCTCGTCCACGTCGGTCGAGCCGACCATGGCGTCCACCACGAACAGCACCACGTCGGCGGTGACCACCGCGATCTCGGCCTGGGCGGCGATTGCCGCGGCGCGGTCCTTGGCGTCGGGTTCCCAGCCGCCGGTGTCCACGACGGTGAACGCCCGGCCGTTCCACTGCGCGTCGTAGGGCACCCGGTCCCGGGTCACGCCGGGAATGTCCTCCACGACCGCCTGCCGACGGCCGATGATGCGGTTGACCAGCGTGGACTTGCCGACGTTGGGACGGCCGACCACTGCCACCACGGGCTGCGGGCCGGTCGGCTCACCGGAGTCGGCCTCCGGCTCGCGCAACTCCACCCAGCCTTCGAGATCATTGTCACTCATGCCACGCCCCGCTCCGTGAGCATCTCGCGCAAGCGGGCCACGACCTCATCGATGCCGAGCTCGGTGGTGTCCAGCACCACCGCGTCTGGGGCCTGCTGCAGCGGGTTGACCTTGCGGGTCGAGTCGAGCCTGTCCCGGCGGGCCAGGTCGACGGCGGTCGCCGCGACGTCGGCGGCGTCCTCGGCGCTGCGCCGCTTCGCGCGCGCCGCCTCGGAGGCGGTCAGGTACACCTTCAGGTCCGCATCCGGCGCGACCACCGAGCCGATGTCCCGGCCTTCGACCACGATGCGGCCCGCGTCGGCGATCACCCGCCGCTGCCGGTCCACCAGCAGCTCGCGTACGGCGGCGACGGCGGCCACCGCGGAGACGGCTCCGGTCACCTCGGCGCCGCGGATGGCGGTGGACACGTCGGTGCCGTCGACTGTCACGGCGTACCCCTGGGGGTCGGTGCCGATGCGGAGATCGGCCTCGGCGGCGACCTTCGCCACCGACTCGGCGTCGGTGAGTTCCACGCCGGAGCGCAGGACCGCCCAGGTCAGCGCCCGGTACATGGCGCCGGTGTCGAGGTAGCGGGCGCCGAGACCCGTCGCCAGTCGCCGCGACACGGTGGACTTCCCCGAACCGGACGGCCCGTCCACAGCGACCACGCATCGCCCGGCCGGTACGTTTTCCTCCACCGTTGTCCTCCTCAGCCCGTACCTCGCAGGTCGCCTGATATGTCCGGCGCCGTTGAGCGGATGGTTCTGTCGTCAATCATGCCCGCGCCGCGCGGGCGTCCCGCCGGGCCGGCGTGTGCCGGCCCGCGGACCGCGTCGAAGCCTACCGGGAGCCGTACCCGGATCGGCGGGTCAGTCACCCACCGCCCTGAACAGGGCGGCGACCTCCGCGTTTGTGAGCCGCCGCATCCGCCCGGTACGCAGGTCGCCGAGCTTGATCGGACCGATCGAGGTACGGATCAGACGGGACACCGGGTGTCCCACCTCGGCCATCAGGCGCCGGACGATGTGCTTGCGCCCCTCGTGCAGGGTCAGCTCCACCTGGGCGGATTTGCCGAGCGTGTCGACCAGCTTGAACCCGTCGACCTTCACCGGCCCGTCCTCCAGCTCGATGCCGGCGGTCAGCCGCTTGCCCAGGTTGCGCGGAATCGGCCCGGCCACCTCGGCGAGGTAGGTCTTGAGCACCTCGTACGACGGGTGCATGAGCTTGTGGGCCAGGGTGCCGTCGTTGGTGAGCAGGAGCAGGCCCTCGCTGTCGGCGTCCAGTCGCCCGACGTGGTAGACCCGCTGCTCCAGCCGCGCGCCGATGAAATCGGCGAGCTCGGTACGCCCCTTCTCGTCGGCCATGGTGGTGACCACCCCGCGCGGCTTGTTCATCGCCACGTAGACCAGGCGGACGTCGGCCTGGAGCCGCTCCCCGTCGACGACGATCACGTCGCGAGCCGGGTCGGCCTTGTCGCCGAGCTGCGCCACCCGCCCGTTCACGGTGACCCGGCGCCGGAAGATCAGGTCTTCACAGGCGCGCCGGGAACCCACCCCCGCGGCGGCGAGCACCTTCTGGAGGCGCTCGGCGCCCTCGTACACGGGGGCGTCGGGCTTCGGGGCACGGTCATCGCGTCGCATCGGCAAGCTCTTCTACGTCGTCGGGAAGGAACGGGGCGAGCGGCGGCAGGTCGTCCACCGAGTTCAGCCCCAGCTTCTCCAGGAACATGGTGGTGGTCCGGTAGAGGTAGGCGCCGCTGTCCGCTTCGGTGCCGCACTCCTCGACCAGGCCGCGACCCACCAGGGTACGGAGCACCCCGTCGCAGTTGACACCCCGGATGGCCGAGATGCGGGAACGGGTCACCGGCTGCCGGTAGGCGACCACGGCGAGGGTCTCCAGCGCGGCCTGGGTCAGCCGCACGGACTGCCCGTCCAGTACGAACCGTTCCACGTACGTCGCGTATTCCGGCCGGGTGTAGAGACGCCAGCCACCCGCCGCCCGGCGCAGGTCGAACCCGTGGCCGGCCGCGGTGTACCCGGCGGCGATCTCGTCGAGCATCGCGCCGACCCGCTCCGGGGCCTGTTCGAGGACCTCGGCCAGGACCAGCTCGCTGACCGGCTGGTCCACCACGAGCAGGATCGCCTCCAGGGCGCCGCGCAGCTCCGCGTCGTCCAGGACGGGCGCGGGCACCGGTTCCGGCACGGCTCGCCGCCGTCCCCGCTTAACGGGTACGCCGTCAGCACCCGCCTGCTGCCCCGCGTCCCGCGCCGTCATGCCGGCGTCTTCCCCCGAGATCTTGGTACGGTCCCGCCCTCCGAGGGGCGCCCCCGTACCAAGATCCGCCCCGATCGTGGCGATCTCGGAAGGAACGGGCCCCTCTGAGGGCCCTTCGCTTCCAAGATCTGCGGAGGACTCCGACGCGGTGTCCGTGATGTCGGGGTCCGGGTGCTCGGCGGGCGCGTCGGAATCGTCCGGGGCGGGCTTGGGCGGGGCGGGGCGCTCCCACGGGGGCACCCAGGCGGCGGCCTGGTCGGCGAGGGAGTCGCGGCGTTCCTGGTCGCTCATCCGTTCACTCCTGCGTCGGTGCGGGTTCGTCCGCCGCCTCGGAGGGCACGGCGGCGTCGGATGCGGCAGCATCGCTCAGCGGGGCGTCGGCGGCGGGGACGGACGTGGTCGTGGGTTCGGGGCTGCCGGCGTACTCGTCGACCGTCAGCTCGGCCTCGCCGTCGGCCGGGCCGGTCCAGCGGACTGTCAGTTCCTCCAGCGCCTGCTCCTGCACGAACGCGACAAGGCCCTGCCGGTACAGCTCCAGCAGTGCCAGGAACCGGGCCACCACCTCGAGCGTCATCTCGCAGTCGGCGCAGAGCAGCGAGAACGTGGCGATCCCGGCGCGGCGCAGCCGGTCCGCGATGATGCCGGCGTGTTCGCGGACGCTGACCCGGACCATGTGCACGTGCGCGATGGAGACCTCGGGCACCGGCTTCGGGCTCATCGCCCTGACCGCGAGCGTGCGCAGCCGCTCGGGACCGATGCCGAGCACCAGGTCGGGCAGCGCCTCGGCGTACCGCGGTTCGAGGGTGACGGCCCTCGGGTAGCGCCGGCCGCCGACCGCCTCCAGTTCGGCGATGTGCGCTGCGGCCTCCTTGTACGCCTTGTACTGCAGCAGCCGCGCGAACAGCAGGTCCCGCGCCTCCAGCAGCGCCAGGTCCTCCTCGTCCTCGACCTCGGCCGAGGGCAGCAGCCGGGCCGCCTTGAGGTCGAGCAGGGTGGCGGCGACGAGCAGGAACTCGCTCGTCTCGTCCAGGTCCCACTGGTCGCCCATGGCGCGCAGGTACGCGATGAACTCGTCGGTGACCTTGTGCAGCGCGACCTCGGTGACGTCCAGCTTGTGCTTGCTGATCAGCTGGAGCAGCAGGTCGAACGGGCCGGTGAAGTTGTCCAGCCGGACGGTGAAGCCACTGGTCTCCGGGCTGTCGGGCACCACACCGTCGGCCTCGGCGGCCGGCTCCGCGGCGACGGCGGGGTCGCCGGTGCCGTGCGGCGGGTCGAGGGGCGGTGCGGTCACCGGGAAACCGTAGACGACGCGGCGGGCGGCCGGCGTGCGCCCTACCGGTCCGCCTGGGCGGCGATGACCTCCCGGGCGAGCTGCCGGTAGTTGCGCGCGCCGGAGGAGGCCGGGTCGAGGGTGGTGATCGGCGCACCGGCCACCGTGGACTCGGGGAACTTCACCGTCTTGGTGATGACGGTCTGGTAGACCTTGTCGCCGAACGCCTCGACCACCCGCTGGAGCACCTGGCGGCAGTGGGTGGTCCGGCTGTCGTACATGGTGGCGAGGATGCCTTCGAGTTCCAGGTCGAAGTTGAGCCGCTCGCGCACCTTGTCGATGGTGTCCAGCAGCAGCGCGACACCGCGCAGGCTGAAGAACTCGCACTCCAGCGGGATGAGCACGCCGTGCGCGACGGTGAGCGCGTTGATCGCCAGCAGGCCCAGCGAGGGCTGGCAGTCGATCAGGATGAAGTCGTACTCCTTGCGGATGGTCCGCAGCACCCGCGCCAGGGCCATCTCACGGGCGACCTCGTTGACGAGCTGGATCTCGGCGGCGGAGAGGTCGATGTTCGCGGGCAGCAGGTGCAGGCCGGCCACGTCGGTCTTGATGAGGACGTCCTCGGCGGTGACGTCGTCCTGCATCAGCAGGTTGTAGACCGACAGGTCCAGGTTGTGCGGGTTGACGCCCAGCCCGACGGAGAGGGCGCCCTGCGGGTCGAAGTCGACGAGCAGCACCTTGCGGCCGTACTCGGCCAGGGCCGCGCCCAGGTTGATGGTCGTCGTGGTCTTGCCGACGCCGCCCTTCTGGTTGGCCATCGCGATGATCCGCGCCGGGCCGTGCCGGTCGGTCGGCATGGGTTCGGGGATCGGCTTGCGCATGGTGTACGCGGCCGGGTCGGCGGGGCCGAGATCGGCACCGAGCGTCGCCTGCTGCTCACGGAGCTCCGACGTCCAGGTCTCGGCACGGTCACCGTTTCCTGCCATGTCCTCGTTGCCCCCTCCCGACGACCACCCGGCGTCGGAGCCGTCCGACGTCCCTCGCGGCGCCGCTGCGCACCCCCGGTCCGTCGCACCTGGAGGCCCGCGCCGATGCCGACTGTACGCCACCGGCCAGCAGCGCGTTCGGTAGCGGGTCGGCGTGTCGGCAGCCCGTCAGCCGGGGCTCGCCACGTCGGCGCTCAGCGGGCGCGCGGATGCGCTGTCGCGTACACCTCGCGCAACCGCTCCACAGTCACCAGCGTGTAGACCTGGGTGGTGGTGACCGACGCGTGGCCGAGGAGTTCCTGCACCACGCGCACGTCCGCGCCGCCGTCGAGCAGGTGGGTGGCGTACGAGTGGCGCAGCGTGTGCGGCGAGACCGCGTCGGGACCGTCGACCGGCAGGCCGGCACGTGCGGCGGCGGTACGCAGCACCGCCCAGGCGCCCTGCCGGGTGAGCGGGCCGCCGCGCGCGTTGACGAACACCGCGTGGGTGCCGCGCCCGGCGGCGAGCAACGCCGGGCGGCCCCGGACCAGCCAGGCGCGCAGCGCGTCGGCCGCGTACCCGCCGACCGGGACCAGCCGGGTCCGGCCGCCCTTGCCGCGCAGCAGCACGGCGCCGGCGCCCAGGTCGAGGTCGTCGACGGCGGCGCCGACCGCCTCGGAGATGCGCGCGCCGGTGCCGTACAGGAATTCCAGCAGCGCCCGGTCGCGCAGCGTGCGGGCGGCGGCGTCGCCGGTGGCGCCGGGTGTGCCGGCGGCCGCCAGCAGCCGCAGGACCGCGTCGACGGGGAGCGCGCGGGGCAGCCGGCGCGGCGGCGCGGGCGGGCGGACGTCGCGGCTGGGGTCGGCGCCGGCCAGTCCCTCGCGCAGCGCGAAGCGGTGCAGGCCGCGGACCGCGCTGGCCGCGCGGGCGGCGGAGGAGACGGCGAGCGGCGGGTGGTCGTCGTCGCCCGCGCGCAACCGGGCCAGATGGGCCTCGACCTGCGCGGGCCCGGCGGCGGCCAGGTCGTCCACCCCGGCTGCCGCAAGTGTGGCGAGGTAGCGGTCCAGATCCCGGCGGTACGAGGCGAGCGTGTTCGCGGACAGCCCGCGTTCGACGGTGAGGTGGTCCAGGTAGGTCCGGACCGCACGGCGCAGGGCCGGCGCGGGTTCCGCGCCGGCCCTGCGCACGGCGGCGTCGGTCAGCTCAGCACCTCGTCCAGCGGCAGCACGTCCATGCCGTGCGCCTCGGCGACCGGGCCGTAGACGACCTTGCCGGCGTGGGTGTTCAGGCCCAGGGCCAGCGCCGGGTCGTTGCGCAGCGCCTGCTGCCAGCCCTGGTTCGCCAGTTCGAGGGCGTACGGCAGGGTGACGTTCGTCAGCGCGTAGGTGCTGGTGTTCGGCACCGCGCCCGGCATGTTCGCCACGCAGTAGAAGATCGAGTCGTGGACCTTGTAGACCGGGTCGGCGTGCGTGGTCGGGCGCGAGTCCTCGAAGCAGCCGCCCTGGTCGATGGCGATGTCGACGAGCACACTGCCCGGCTTCATCCGGGAGACCAGCTCGTTGGAGATGAGCTTCGGGGCCTTCGCGCCGGGCACCAGCACCGCGCCGATGACCAGGTCCGCGTCGAGCACGGCCCGCTCGATCTCGTACGCGTTGGAGGCGACGGTCTGCAGGTGGCCCCGGTAGATGGCGTCGGCCTGGCGCAGCCGGGCCACGTTCTTGTCCAGCAGCAGCACCTCGGACTGCAGGCCGAGCGCGATGGCGGCGGCGTTGAGGCCGGACACGCCCGCGCCGATGACCACGGTCTTTGCGGCGTACACGCCGGAGACGCCGCCGGGCAGCACGCCCCGCCCGCCGCCGGTACGCATCATGTAGAAGGCGCCCACCTGCGGGGCGAGTCGGCCGGCCACCTCGGACATCGGGGCGAGCAGCGGCAGCGAGCGGTCGGGCAGCTCGACCGTCTCGTACGCGATGCCGGTGACCTTCCGGTCGACCAGCGCGTCGGTGCACTCGCGGGACGCGGCCAGGTGCAGGTAGGTGAACAGCACCTGCCCCTCGCGCATCCGGTGGTACTCCTCGGCGATCGGCTCCTTGACCTTGAGCACCAGATCGGCGGTGTCCCAGACCTCGTCGGCGGTGGCCAGGATCTTCGCGCCGGCGGCGGCGAACTCGTCGTCGGTGATGCTGGAGCCGACTCCGGCGCCTGCCTCCACGAAGACCTCGTGGCCGTGGCGGGTGAACTCGTTGACGCCGGCGGGCGTGATCGCCACCCGGTACTCGTGGTTCTTGACCTCGCGGGGGATTCCGACCTTCACGATGCAGACACCTTCCTCCGGGGCGGCTCACCCCCGACTGCGCGGCCGCGCCGGCTCCGTTGCCGGCGCGGTCCTCTGTCCCGCCGGCGGCAGTCTAGGCCCGCGGGAAGCCCACGGACGGCGACACTGTGACATCCGGTGCCCGCTGGTCCTGACGGTGTGTCAGGCATGCCTCGGACTGCCCGGTGGAGACGCCATCCGCCGACAGGACAAAGTTCGATGACATCTTCCCATCGGCTGAGCCGCGAGACCGACAAGACGTGAACCGATCACTATTGTGTCCGCTCATGACCACTCCTTATCAGCAGTACCCGCAGGGCGTCTCGGACAAGAGCAAGGTCGTCGCGGGCATCCTCGGCATCCTGCTCGGCTTCTTCGGCGCCGGGCGGTTCTACATGGGCGACACCAAGACCGGCGTCCTCCAGCTCGTGGTGAGCGTCGTGACCTGTGGCTTCGGCGCGCTCTGGGGCACCATCGACGGCATCCTGATCCTGGTCAACGGTGGCGTCGACGGGCAGGGCCGGCCGCTGCGCGACTGAGCGCAGGCACACGGAAGGGGCCGCGCGGTGCGTCGCACCGCGCGGCCCCTTCGTCGTCCGTGCCGGATCAGCGCGGCAGCGGCGCCTCCGGGCGGCGCAGCTCGGTGAAGCCGGTGTCCCGGGCGCGGGCGGCGGCGAGCAGACCGGCCACGCAGGACGCGTTGGTGATCTCCCCGGCCAGCACCATCCGCACCGCCTCGTCCAGGTCCACGCGGACCACCTGGAGGTCGGCCTCCTCGTCGTGCCGGTCGTGCCGCTGCTCCGCCGGCACGTCGGCGAGGTCGCGGGCCAGGAACACCCGCACGACCTCGTCGGCGAAACCGGGCGAGCTGTGCAGGTCGACGAGCACGTCGACGCGCCCGGCGGTCAGGTCCGCCTCCTCGGCCAGCTCCCGCAGCGCGGCGGCGGCCAGGTCCTCACCGCCGACGTCCATCAGCCCGGCGGGCAGCTCCCACAGGTGCCGGCCGACCGGGTGCCGGTACTGGCGGATCAGCACCACCTGACCGGCGTCGTCGAGCGCCACCACGGCGACCGCGCCGACGTGCCGCACGTAGTCACGGGTCGCGCTGCCGCCACCGGGCATGGTGACGTCGTCACTGACCACGGAGAAGATCCGGCCGGACCAGATCTGGCGGCGGCCGGTCACCTCGTACCGGTGCTCGACGCCGCTCACGCCGCCACCCCGCGCGTTCGCGCGGACCGGCCGCTCATCTGGCCGAGGCCTTCGCGCCACCGCCGCGGCCGGCCTTCTTCGACGCGCCGTCCAGGTCCACCGGCAGCTGGTCGGCCTGCGAGTACGCCACGGCGGCGCCGACGAACGCGGCGAACAGCGGATGCGGCCGGGTGGGGCGGCTCTTGAGCTCCGGGTGCGCCTGGGTGGCCACGAAGAAGGGGTGCAGGTTGCGGTCCAGCTCGACGAACTCGACCAGCCGCCCGTCCGGCGACGTGCCGGAGATGGTCAGGCCGGCCTTGGTGAGCTGGTCGCGGTAGGCGTTGTTCACCTCGTACCGGTGCCGGTGCCGCTCGCTGACCTCGGTGCTGCCGTACGCCTCGGCGACGATCGAACCCTCGGCCAGCTTCGCCGGGTACGCCCCGAGCCGCATGGTGCCGCCCAGGTCGCCGCGCCCGGCGACGATGTCCTCCTGGTCGGCCATGGTGGCGATGACCGGGTGCACGGCCTCCTCGTCGAACTCCAGGGAGTTCGCCCCGTCGAGGTTGGCCAGGTGCCGGGCCACCTCGATGGTCATGCACTGCAGGCCGAGGCAGAGGCCCAGCAGCGGGATGCCGTTCTCCCGCGCGTACCGGGCGGTGCCGACCTTGCCCTCGATGCCGCGGACGCCGAAGCCGCCGGGGATCACGATGCCGTCGACGCCGGACAGCGCGGCGGCGGCGCCCGCCGGGGTCACGCAGTCGTCGCTGGGCACCCACTTGAGCTGCACCCGGGCGCGGTGGCCGAACCCGGCGGCCCGGATCGCCTCGCTGACCGACAGGTACGCGTCGGGCAGGTCGACGTACTTGCCGACCAGCGCGACGGTGATCGTGTGCCGGGGCTGGTGCACCCGCTCCAGCAGGTCGTCCCAGCGGGTCCAGTCCACGTCGCGGAACGACAGGCCGAGCCGGCGCACCACGTACGCGTCGAGGCCCTCGCGGTGCAGCACCTTGGGGATGTCGTAGATGCTCGGCGCGTCCGGCGCGGCGGTGACCGCCTCCCGGTCGACGTCGCAGTACAGCGACAGCTTCTCCTTGACCTTCTCCGGGATCTCCCGGTCGCAGCGCAGCACCAGCGCGTCGGGCTGGATGCCGATGCTGCGCAGCTGCGCCACCGAGTGCTGGGTCGGCTTGGTCTTCAGCTCGCCCGACGGCGCCAGGTACGGCACCAGCGACACGTGCAGGTAGAAGCAGTTGTCCCGGCCCAGGTCGTGGCGGATCTGCCGGATCGACTCCAGGAACGGCAGCGACTCGATGTCGCCGACCGTGCCGCCGACCTCGGTGATCACCACGTCGGGCACCTGGCCGTCGGCGTCCGGGTCGGCCATGCCGAGGATGCGGGCCTTGATCTCGTTGGTGATGTGCGGGATGACCTGCACCGTGTCGCCGAGGTACTCCCCGCGCCGCTCCTTGGCGATCACCGCCGAGTAGATCTGGCCGGTGGTGACGTTCGCCTTCCCGGAGAGGTCCCGGTCGAGGAACCGCTCGTAGTGCCCGACGTCGAGGTCGGTCTCGGCGCCGTCCTCGGTGACGAAGACCTCGCCGTGCTGGAACGGGTTCATCGTCCCGGGGTCGACGTTCAGGTACGGGTCGAGCTTCTGCATCACCACGCGCAGTCCGCGCGCGGTGAGCAGACTCCCGAGGCTGGAGGCGGTGAGGCCCTTACCCAGCGAGGAGGCGACGCCCCCGGTGACGAAAATGTGCCTGGTCGTCCGTGCTGTAGGGGCCAAGGCCTGCTCCCGTGTCGTCCGTAGCGGTCGTGCGAACCGCCGTGCCGATCAGCAGAGTGATCACGCGATCCACGGGATTCCACGGTAACACCATCCGGACCGTGAGCCGGCGTCGCACCCGCTGTCGGCGCACGTGAGGCCGGATCCGGCCCGGATCCGGCCCTTGATCGACACCAGCTCGCCGCTGTGGTGCCTTCCACCGGGCCTCGACCCCGCCACCTCCCCGAACCGGCGAGCGGCAGACCTGGCGGGCCGCACGGGCGGCCCGGGTCAGCCGGCGGGGATCTCCGAGGACGCCGGGGTCGGCTGCGCGGGCACCCGCGCCCCGTGGGCCATGCCGGCGGCGGGCGGCCCGTCCGGCGCCTGCGTGCCGGCGGAGTCCTGTCCGTCCGGCCCGACCGGCTCCCCGGCCTCCCCCGGGTCGCCGGCACCGTCACCGGCCGGGCCGTCGGCAGCCGGCCGACCACCACCCGCACCGTCGCCGGCCGCACCGCCCCGGGAGGAGCTGTCCGGGCCGCCCGGTGGGACCGCGCCCGTCTCGCCGCCGGGACGGCCGCTGTCGGGCACCGTACGGTCGGTGGAGTGGTCGAGCACCCGCAGCGCCGCCAGGGCCGCCATGGGCACCACGAGAGCCGCCGCCGCGCCGGCCACGTCCAGTGCCGACCCACCAAGGAGGCCGCCCAGCCCGACGGCCACGCCGGTACCGGCCATCGCCGCCCGGATCGCCGGGTAGATGCCGAACAGCCGCATCAGCCCGCCCCACGGCTGGAGCAGCGCGAGCCAGACCAGCGCCGCCCCGGCCAGGGCCAGCACGGTGAGCGGGCTGTTCACCAGCGTCTGGATGTTGGAGCTGCTGGACCGGTGCACGGTGAGCCCGCCGGTGCCGTCGCCCACAGCGGCCAGGAACCGGCCCACGCTGCCCCGCTCGTCCGCCGGACGGCCCAGGTCGACCAGGGCGAAGCCGACGGTGACCGCCAGCGCGGCCATGGTGGCCCAGGCCAGCCGGCTCACGGTGAGCCAGCCGCCGCTGCAGATCGCTGCCGCGACGCTGACGCCGGCGGTGAGCGCGATCGCGCCGATCGAGTCGGCGCCCAGGTACGGGCTGCCCACTATCACCACGGCGAGCCCGCCGACAGTCACCATCACCATCGGCCGCCAGCCCTTGCGGAACCGCTGGGCGAGCCAGCCGCCGCACAGCAGCGCCCCGGCGATGAACACGCCCAGCCCGACGGTGCCGAGCCCGGCGTACCGGCCGCCCTCCAGCGCCGAGTAGCCGACCACGCCGTTGAGCTGCAACCGGGAGCCGGTGAGCACGTCCACGCCGACGACGAGCGTGGCCAGCCCGGCCACCGCGCCGAGCGGGCCGAGGGTGCGCTCGTGCCCCGGAGTGAACCGGACCGCGGCGGTGCCGCCGACGATGAGCAGCGCGGTCACCGAGGCGTACCAGAGGCCGGCGTGGTCGCCGCGCCACCAGGGCACGGCGTCGGCGAGCAGCGCCGCGGGCACGGCGAGCGCGGCGGCGATCAGCATCAGCTCCACCACGGCGACGATGCGCGGGGACACCGGTTCCGGTCCGTGCGGGCCGGCGAGCCGGCGGGCCCGGCGCAGCAGCGGCAGCACCGCCACCGCGAGGGCGAGCTGGGCGGCGGCGAGCAGCGTGAAGAACCAGCCGGCGACGCGGCGCTGGGCGGCGGCCTCCCGGTCCGCGTCGGCCGGCGCCTCGATCGCGGCCCGCAGGTCGTCCGGCCGGTCGTCGACCGTCACCGCGGGGCGGCCGAGGAACACCCGTTCCGGCATCGGCTTGTCGAGCACGGCGAGCACTGTCGGGGCCAGGTCGATCAGTTGCAGGTAGCCGGACCGGGCGGTGCTGGGCGAGGTCAGCCAGCCGCCCTCCCAGCCGGGGCCGTCGGCGACAGCGACGTGCAGCCGCGCCGGGGAGTCGGTGTCGGACACGCCGGCGACCAGCACCAGCGAACGCGGCGGCCGGGCGGCGAGCACCCGGGCCAGCCGGGCGTCGGCCTGCCGCGCCTGCGCGGCCCGCACGGCCGGGTCCTCGTCGTCGACGGTGCCGACGTCGACGATGCTCAGCACGCAGGAGCCGAGCAGTTCGGCCGGATCCTCGGGGAGCGTGGGCGCGTACCTGTCGACCCGGCCGAACGGGCGGGCGGCGGCCACCGCGGCACCCGGCCCGACCGCAACCGAGCAGCGCACCGACTCGGCCAGCGCGCCGGGCGTGGCGCCCCAGGAGAGCTGCTCCTGGTTGTGTACGACCGCGCTGGCCTGGTCGGGCAGGTTCGCGCCGATGCCGTCGGGCCGTTCGACTGTGACGGCGGTGGCCGGGCAGCCGCCGCTCGGGCGGGTGCCGGGCCAGGCGGCGAAGTTCCCCGCGCCGAGCGTCAGCCAGCCGTCGACAGGGCAGGTGGGGCGGTGCGCGGAGCGGACCGAGAGCGACCCGATCGCGCCCTGCTCGGCCATCCGCCACAGCGTCGGCGTGTTCTCCGGGTCGACGTCGTCCCACCGCAGGCCCGCCGCGCCGACGAGCACCACGTAGTCGGCGTTCGGCCGGGTCGCGCCGTCGTCCGGGCGGGCGGACAGCGCGGTGATGCCCAGCGCCACCACGACGAGCGTCAGCAACACCGGGGTCAGTCTGCGCAGCATCAGCGGTTCCCGGTGGAGAGCTGCGGGGTCAGCTCGGCGTAGAGGCCGGCGAGCGCGGCCACGGTGTCCGCCTCGGTGGGCCAGGTCGCGGCCCGGGCCAGGCTGCGCCGGCCCAGGTCGGCCCGGCGGGCGGGGTCGTCGAGCAGGTCGCGCACCGCCGCGTCGACGGCGTCCACGTCGCCCGGCGGCACCAGCACGGCCGCATCGCCGACCAGGTCCGGCAGACCGCCGACGGCGGTCGCGACGAGCGGTACGCCGGCCCGCAGCGCCTCCTGCGCGAACAACTGACGGGCCTCCCAGTCGCTCGTCACCACCGCGAGGTCGGCGGCGCCGAGCAGGTCCGCCACGTCGGTGCGGTGCCCGAGCAGCGTCACCGGCGCGCGGGCGGCCGAGATCCGGGCGGCGAGCGGCAGGTACGCCGGACCGCTGCCCGCGATCACCACGAGCGGGGCGGGGGTGCGGGTCCGCCAGCGGGCGGCGGCGTCGATCAGGACGTCGTACCGCTTCTGCGGGTGCAGCCGGCCCACCGACAGGATCAGCGGGCGGTCGGCGGCGACGCCGAACTCGGCGCGTACCGCGGTGCGGCGGCGGCGCGGCGCGGGCAGCGCCGGCGCGGCGACCGGGGCCAGGCGGGCGTCGGCGGCACCGAGCGCGGTGGCGCGGTCGACCAGGTCGGCGGAGGCGCCCAGGGCGACCCGCACGGACCGGGCGACGACGCGCTCGACCAGCCGGGACACCGCACCGCGCAGGCCACCGGCGAGGACGGCGTTGTGCCAGGTGACGACCAGCGGCGCGGCGGGACGGGCGAGCGCGGCGACCAGGCCGGCGCGCAGCCCGTGCGCGTGCACCACGTCGACAGGTGTGCCGGCGAGCGCCCGGCGCAGCGCGGTGACCGCGCGCGCGTCACCCGGCGTGGGGCTGGCCGGGATCTCCACCGGTGTGAACCGGGCTCCGGCACCGGTGAAGTCGAACTGCTCCTCGGTGGCGGCCGGGCCGCAGACCAGCACGGACGCGCCGGCCTCGGTGAGCCCTCGGGCGATCGAGCGCACGTGCTGCCCGACCCCGCCGGTGCTGGAGGCGAGCACCAGGGCCACCGACCCGGGCCAGCGCGGTGCCGGCGAGGCGTCCGTCATGAGGAAACGGTCTCCCTTCCGTCACCCCGCTCGCCGGGGTGCTGCTGCGCCGGCGGGCCGTCGTCCCCGCCGGCCGGGCGTCGCCGGCGCAGCCGGCGGGTAACGGTCGCGAGCAGCGGCCGCAGGTCGCGGGCATCGGTCAGCCAGGCGACGGCGAGGAACAGGACACCGACCACGACCCCGGACAGCATGCCCTGCGCGAGGGCCCACGGTGTCGTCGGGGTGCCGTCACCGAGCCCGGCGAGTCCCGCCGCGACGGCCGCCCCGCCAGCGCAGGCGACCACGGCGGCGAGCAGTCCGGCGGTGCCGGCCCGGCCGATCCCGGCCAGCGCCTCGCCACCTGCCGCCCGCCGGACCGCGGCGATCAGCAGCGCGCCGAGCAGCAGCATGCCGGCCGATGTCGCCAGCGTCACCGCGAGCACCCGGTCGGCCAGCGGCGCCACCTGGGCGGACACCACGGCGAGCGCGGGCACGCTGAGCCAGCCGAGCGCGGTGGCGACGGTGGCCGCGCGGGTCTCGCCGCGGGCGTACAGCGCACGGGTGAGGACCGCGAACAGGCCGTAGCCGACCAGGCCGGGCGCGAACCCGGCGATCCCGGCCGCCGCGGTACGCGCATCGAGCGGGTCGGCGAAGAAGAAGTGCCCGACCGGGATCGCGGTGCCGACGAGCGCGGCGGCGCCGAGCAGACTGAGCAGCACGACGCCGCGTACCGCCGGGGCCAGGGTCTCCCGGTAGGCGCGCTCGTCGCCGGTGGCCCGGGCCGCCACGAGCGTCGGGTACGCGGCCACCGCCAGCGGAACCGCCAGCACCGCCCAGGGCAGGAAGTAGACGGTCTGGGCGAGGTTGTAGACGACGACGTCGCCGGTGCGGCCGTAGGTGACCTGGTTGAGCGCGACCACCAGGGCGATCTGCTGGGCGGTCACGGTGACCACCCCGGCGAGCGCCAGACCGCCGACCCGGGCGCGGGCATCGGCCGGGAACCGGTAACCGGGCCGGATCCGCAGCCGCAGCCGGCGCACCGGGATCAGCAGCGACAGCGAGAGCATCACCACGCCGAGTGTGGTGCCGGCGGACAGCAGCAACTCGCCGCCGCGTCCGGCCTCCCCGATCGTGGCCTGCCGCCCCTCGGCGGCGGTGAACCCGAGGTAGACGGCGATGACCGTGACGCTGGACAGCAGCGGCGCGATCACCGGCCAGGCGAAGCGGCGGTGCGCCTGGAGCACGCCGGTCAGCACGATGCCCACGCCGTACAGCGGCAACTGCGGTGCGAAGACCCGCAGCATCCGCGCCCCGGAGGCCTGCTGCGCCTCGCTGAGACCGTTTCCGATCAGGCCGGGCAGCGGGTCGGCGAACACCGCCAGCAGCACCGCCAACGGAACCAGCAGGCTCAGCGTCCAGGTCAGCAGCGCGCCGGTGGTGACGGCCACCGCGCGCCGGTCACCCACCTCGACGGCGCCTGCGAGCAGCGGTACGACGAGACTGGCGAGCGCCCCACCGGCGACGATCTCGAAGATGAAGTTCGGGACGTAGTTCGCCACCAGGTAGGCGCCGCCGAGGTCGGTGGGGCCCAGCATCCAGGTGAACACGGCGGTGCGGCCGAAGCCGGCGAGCCGGCTGAGGACGGTGAGGACGGCGATGAGGGCGGCCGCCCCGGCGACCCGGCCGGCGGCGGCGAGAGGAGCCGGTTTCGTCACGTCAGTCCGGGAGCCGGCCCAGCTCGTCGAGGTGCCGCAGCCCCGGCGTGGACGCGATGACCTGGGTGAAGCTGACCTTCTCGCTGGCGGCGGTGAGCGCGGCGAGCACGGCCAGCACGCCGGCCCGGCCCAGCGGCCCGGTACGCGCGGCCAGGCTCACCCCGAGCAGCGCGCCGAGCGCGTTGGCGCCGCTGTCGCCCACCATCACGCGCTCGCCGAGGTCGTCGCCGATCAGCGCGGCCGAGGCGCCGACAGCGCCCGCGGCGAGCCCGCCGTACGGGCCGGTGGTCAGTGGCGCGCCGAGCAGCATGCCGGACTTCAGCGCCCGGCCGGGCCGCAGGTCGAGCAGGTTGACCAGGTTGGCGGTGCCGGCCACCACGCCGGCGCCGAGCAGCACGTCGAGCCCGCGGCCGAACGCCCCGGCCCGCCGGCGGCGCGGATGCGCGGCGACCCGCCGGTCGGCGGCGAGCAGCGCGGCGGCGCCCAGCCCGGCCACGCCCACCCCGGCGACCTTGACCATCCCGGCGGTGACCTGACCCTCGCGCAGCGCGGCGAGATGCCCGGCGAACCCCTTGGCGGCCTTCTGCTCGGGACGCGCGCCGACCACGTCGTCGTAGAGGCCGACTGCGCCCGCGCCGAGCCCGGCGACGAGTGCGGCGGCGCCGGCCGGGGCGCTACCGGCGCCGAGCGCGGCCCCGGTGGCCGCGCCCGCGGCCAGGGCCGGACCGGCGGCCAGGGTCACGGTGCGGCCCCGGTAGTTGGTGCGCTCCAGCGCCGGGCCGCCGGGCGACGTGCGCGTCTGACGCAGCACGTAGCGGGCGGCCAGCGCGCCCGCGCCCACGGCGAGCAGCCGACCCAGTCTCACGGAACCTCCTCGATCCGGACTTCGAACGCGACGCGGCACGGACCGGGCGGCCCGCAGCGGTCACCGGGGCAGTGTAGGCACCCGGGAGGTGGCGTTGTCGCCCACGCCGTACTGGCCGGTCTTCTTCTCGGTGAGCTGCTGTGCCAGGGCGAGGCTGGTGCCCAGCTGGCCCTGCACGGTGTTGGCGTTGTCGACGGTGGAGATGGTCTGCGACAGCACCGGGTCGCCGCGCACCACGGAGACGAGGTTGCCGCCGGTCGAGCCCATCCCGGCGACCACCAGCGCGCCGGCCCTGTCGAACTGCTCGGCGATCTTCACCACCGACTCGTCCTTCTTCGCCGAGTCCTTGTCGACGTACGGCTGGCCGGTGACCATCACCACCGCCTCGGCGGCGGTGGAGATCTTGTCCGCCGGGGTGAGGTAGCCGGCGGTGGCGTACTGCTCCAGCACCGCGCGCCGGTCGGCGTCGCTGACCGGCGGGCTCCCGGCCGGGCGGTCGACCAGCACGTTTGCCAGCAGCGCGCTGGAGGTCTCCACGCCGTGGCCGTTGCCGGGCAGATTGCCGGTGGGGGCGCTGTTCGGCCGGGCCGCGGTGACCGCCAGTTCCAGCAGGTTGTTGTTGCTGTCCGGGTTGACGAACTTGTCCTGCACGTCGATGCGGCCGGTGACGTCGGCACCGGCGGTCCGGAGCATCTCCACCACGCCCTCGGCCTGGTCGCGGCCGCTGGGCAGGGTGAGCACCAGCACGCGGCGGCCGGTCAGCTTGCCGGGCAGCACGAGCTGGGCCATCTCGGCGGCGAAGTCCTCCTCGGTCTCCAGCTGCTTCTGCATGCTGTTGACCGACTGGCGCATCAGCGAGTTGTCCTTGCGCAGGCCGTTGACGTTCTCCCGGAGCGAGTCGGCGACCGGCCCGTTGAGGGCGGCTGTGCCGACCACCAGGCCGATCGCCAGTGCCAGGAACACCGCGGTCAGGGACACCACGTGGTAGCGAAAGTTGATCACGCTTGCAGCCTCTTGATCGTCGGGGAGCTAGAAGAGCTGGCCGAGCTGGAACACGAAATTGTCCCACCATTCGGAGACCACGCCCAGGTACGCCTTCCCGACGGTGGAGACCGCCACCGCGGAGGCCATCGCGGCCACCGCCGACAGGACCAGCAGCAGCAGCGACGACCCGGAGATGCTCTGCCGGTAGAGCCGGCTGACGCCCTTGGCGTCGACCAGCTTGCCACCGACCTTCAGCCGGGTCAGGAACGTCGACGCCATGCCGCCGCGCCCCTTGTCGAGGAACTCCACCAGGGTGGCGTGCGTGCCGACCGCCACCAGCAGCGAGGCGCCCTTCTCGTCGGCCAGCAGCATGGCCAGGTCCTCGCTGGTGGCCGCCGCCGGGAAGGTGATCGCCGGTACGCCGAGCCCGTTGACCCGGGCCAGACCCGGTGCCCGCCCGTCCGGGTAGGCGTGCACGATCACCTCGGCGCCGCAGCGCAGCACGTCGTCGGTGACCGAGTCCATGTCCCCGATGATCATGTCCGGCGTGTAGCCCGCCTCGACAAGCGCGTCGGCGCCGCCGTCCACGCCGATCAGCACCGGCTTGAACTCCCGGATGTAGGGGCGCAGCACGTCCAGGTCGGCCTTGTAGTCGTAGCCGCGGACCACGATCAGGCAGTGCCGGCCCTGGATCCGGGTCTGGATCTCCGGCACGCCGACGCCGTCGAGCAGCAGGTCACGTTCCTGGCGCAGGTAGTCCATCGTGTTGGCGGCGAACGCCTCCAACTGCACCGACAGGCCCTCCCGGGCGTCGGCCATCGACTTGGCCACGGTTTCGGCGTCCTGCAGCGAGCCGTGCGCGACCGGCTCGTCGCCGACGAAGACGGTGTTGCCCTCGATGCGGACCCGGTCGCCCTCGCGGACCTGCTCGAAGACGCTCTCGCCGAGGTCGTCCAGCAGCGGGATGCCGGCCGAGATCAGCACCTCCGGGCCGAGGTTGGGATAGCGGCCGGAGACCGACGGCTTGGCGTTGAGCACCGCCGCCACACCCACCGCGACGAGCGAGTCGGCCGCCACCCGGTCCAGGTCGACGTGGTCGATGACCGCGATGTCGCCGGGTCGCAGCCGCCCGACCAGCCGTTTCGTCCGCCGGTCGAGGCGCGCGGTGCCGACGATGGAGCCCGGCTCCGGGTTCCGGCTCCGGCGCAGTGTGGGTAGACGCATCGTGACCATCCTGGCATGTGAGGCAGGTTTTGCTGTCGCGACATGCCTGAGCAGGGCCGCCTACCCAGGGAAGCACACCGGAACCCGCGCCGGTGTGCTTGCGCTCACAATCGGGGCATCACGGACGCCTTTCCTTGGCCGCCACGGCCAGGAGCTCCTCGGCATGGGCGATACCCAGATCCGAGTCCGGCAAACCGGCGAGCATCCGGGCCAGTTCCCGGGCGCGCTCGGTGTCCTCCACCACGCGCACCCCGCTCGTGGTGACCGCTCCCCCGGTGTCCTTGGCCACCACCAGGTGGCGGTCGGCGAACGCGGCGACCTGCGGCAGGTGCGTGACCACGAGCACCTGGTGGCTACGGGCCAGCCGGGCCAGCCGGCGCCCGATCTCCACCGCGGCCTGACCGCCGACACCGGCGTCGACCTCGTCGAACACCAGCGTGGGCGGGCCGCCGGAACCGGCGAAGACCACCTCGATGGCGAGCATCACCCGGGACAGCTCGCCACCGGACGCGCCCTTCTGCAACGGCAGCGCCGGCGCGCCCGGGTGCGCCAGCAGCCGCAGCTCCACCTCGTCGGCGCCGTCCGCGCCGACGCCGGTCTCGACGCCGTTGACCGGCAGGCTCGGCTCGGACCGGCCCGCCGGGCGCGGCAGCACCGCCACCTCGATGCGGGCGTGCGGCATCGCCAGCCCGGCCAGCTCGACTGTCACCTCCTCGGCGAAGCGCACCGCCGCCTCCCGCCGGGACGCCGACACCCGGCCGGCCAGGTCGGCCACCTCACCGGCGAGCCGGGTCGCCTCGCGGTCCAGCTCGTCCAGCAGTTCGTCGGAGGTGTCCAGATCGGACAGCCGCGTGCGAGCCCGCTCGGCCCACGCCACCACGCCGTCGACGTCGTCGGCGTACTTGCGGGTGAGCGCGCGCAGCGCGGCCCGCCGCTCGTACACGGTCTGCAGGCGGGCCGGGTCGGCGTCCAGCGCGGCCAGGTAGGCCGACAGCTCCGCGGCCACGTCGGTGACGAGCGTGGCCGCCTCCTCCAGCCGGGCCGCCAGCTCACCCAGCGCCGGGTCGGTGCCGGCCTGCGCCTCCAGCGTGCGCCGCGCGGTGCCGAGCAGCACCGTCGCGTCCGGCGTCTCGTCGGTCGCCTCGACGCCGCCGGCCACGCACTGCTGCGCCACCTGCGCGGCGGTACGCAGCCCCTCGGCGTGCTCCAGCCGCTGCGCCTCGGCCTTCAGCTCGTCGTCCTCCCCCGGCTGCGGGTCGACCCGGGTGATCTCGTCCAGGCCCAGGCGCAGCAGGTCGGCCTCCTGGTTGCGCTCGCGGGCGTTGCGCCGCCGGTCGGCCAGGTCGTCGACGACGGTGCGCCACCGGGCGTACGTCTCGCGCAGCGCGTCGAGCAGCTTCTCGTGCTCGGCCCCGGCGAACCGGTCGAGTGAGGCGCGCTGCTCGGCCGGGCGCAGCAGCCGGAGCTGGTCGGACTGGCCGTGCACGGCGAGCACCTGCTCGCCGACCTCGCCGAGCGTGGACACCGGCATGGCGCGCCCGCCCAGGTGGGCCCGGGAGCGGCCCTCGATGGTCACGGTGCGGCTGAGCAGCAGCGAGCCGTCCTCGTCGGGCTCGCCACCGGCATCGAGGATGCGGGCGTGCACCGCCTCGGCCACCCGTCCGCTCAGGCGAAGCCGGCCCTCCACCGCCGCGCGGCCCGGCTGGGCGCGCACCCGGCCGGCGTCGGCACGGCCGCCGAAGAGCAGGCCGAGGCCGGTCACCACCATGGTCTTGCCGGCGCCGGTCTCGCCGGTGATGACGTTCATCCCCGCGGCCAGCGGCAGCGTGGTGTCCTCGATGACGCCCAGTCCGGTGATGCGCAGCTCTTCCAGCACAGCACCCGACAGTAGCCCCGCCGTGTGACAGTTGACCAGCCGGCAGGGCGAGCCGCGGGCACCGGTACAGGTCAGCCCGGCGTGCCGTGCAGTGGCGGCCGGCCGACTTGATGGCCTCCGCCGATGTGGACACCCGGCCCGGGCTGGCGTTCCAGGCCGCCCGGCCCGGCTGGATCCGACCGGGGTCGGGGCGGGACGGCCCCAGGACCGCGTAGCCAGGTGGACACGCGCACGACGGAGTGGAGGCCGGGACGCCGGAGACCGTGTCGCCCAGCTCGCGTGCCGCCGCTTCCTCCGGCGGCGGCCCTGCGACCTGTCGGCCCGGCCGGGGTCGACACCCGACCGGACACGGCGTGCCGGTCCGCCCGCCGCGGCCGGCTACGACGCTCCGGCGTCCCGACCGTCGCGGCCCCGGCCACCCCCTGGCCGAGCCCCGCGACACCGGGCCGCATCCGGGAAGCGGCGGGCCTCACCGCCGCGCCCGGACTCACCTCTTCGCGGCCCGTACGCCCACCGTAACGCGCGCGAGGGCCGGGACCGGTGGGCCGAACGGAGATTTCCACTGAGCCGCTGGTCAGCGACGGTTGCCCCGCCAGCCCTGGACGGGAAGGTCGAACTTGGCCACCAGCCGGTCGGTGAACGGGCGGGCCCGCAGCCGCACGATGCGCACCGGCAGCGTGCCCCGGCGCACCGTCACCCGGGCGCCCGGCGGCAGGTCGTAGACGCGCCGCCCGTCGCAGCACAGCACGGCCAGTGTGGTGAACGGGTCGACGGTGATGACGAACGTCGACGTCGGCGCGGTCACCAGCGGACGGCTGAACAACGCGTGCGCGCTGATCGGCACCAGCAGCAGCGCCTCCACCTCGGGCCAGACCACCGGCCCGCCGCCGGAGAACGCGTACGCCGTCGAGCCGGTCGGGGTCGCGCAGATCACGCCGTCGCAGCCGTACCGGGACAGCGGCCGGCCGTCCACGTCGACGAGCAGCTCCAGCATCTGGGCGCGTTCGCCCTTCTCCACGCTGATCTCGTTGAGCGCCCACGACTCGATGGTCGGGCCGCCCTCGAACTCGGCGGTGACGTCGAGGGTGAGCCGTTCGTCCACCGTGTAGTTGCGGTCGACCACGTCACGCACGGCGGTGTCCAGGTCGTCGATCTCCGCCTCGGCGAGGAAGCCGACCTTGCCCAGGTTGATGCCGAGCAGCGGCACCTTGGCCGGGCGGGCCAGCTCGGCGGCGCGCAGGAACGTGCCGTCCCCGCCGAGCGCGAACACGATCTCGGCGCCCTCGGCGGCCTCCGGGCCGGTCACCGGCACCACGCCCGGCAGGTCCAGGTCGTCGGCCTCCTCGGCCACCACCCGCACCTCGAACCCGGCGGCGATCAGGTCGGCGGCAACCGCCCGGGCGTGCTCGGTGCTGCGTCGACGGCCGGTGTGCGTGACCAGCAGCGCGGTACGGCTCACCCGGACACCTCCTCGGTCGTGGCCGCCGTCGCGGCGGCGCCCTGCGGGCCGGCGGCCACCACCGCGCGGACCCGCTCCGGGTCCGCGGCGGGCGCGTCCCCGCGCAACCATACGAAGAACTCGACGTTGCCGCTCGGCCCGGGCAGCGGGCTGGCCGCCACGTCGGCCAGGCCGAGGCCGAGCCCGGCGGCCGCCGCGGCCACGTCCAGCACCGCCTCGGCGCGCAGCGCCGGGTCGCGGACCACACCGCCGGCACCGACGCGCTCCTTGCCGACCTCGAACTGCGGCTTGACCATCAGCGCCAGGTCACCGCCGGGCCCGGTGCACGCCGCCAGCGCCGGCAGCACCAGCCGCAGCGAGATGAACGACAGGTCGGCCACCGTCAGGTCGACCGGGCCGCCGATCGCCTCCGGCGTGAGGGTACGCACGTTCGTGCGCTCGAACACCCGCACCCGCTCGTCGGTACGCAGCGACCAGGCGAGCTGCCCGTAGCCGACGTCCACGGCGACCACCTCGGCGGCGCCGCCGCGCAGGAGCACGTCGGTGAACCCGCCTGTCGACGCGCCCGCGTCCAGGCAGCGCCGGCCGGTGACGGTCAGCCCGCCGGGGGCGAACGCGGCGAGCGCGCCGGCCAGCTTGTGGCCGCCCCGGGAGACGTACTCGTCGGCCGGATCCTCGCCGGTGACCAGCAGCGGGTCGGCCGGGTCGACCATCGCCGCGGGCTTGCGCGCCCGCACTCCGCGCAGCTGGACGCGACCGGCCTCCACGAGCGCGGCGGCCTGTTCCCGGGAGCGGGCCAGCCCGCGCCGGACCAGTTCGGCGTCCAGCCGGGTACGACGAGCCATCAGGTGTGTCTCCGCCTCTGCTCAGGCCTGGTCGATTGTGGCGAGGGTCTCGCGCAGCGTCTCGTACGCCGCCTCGTACTGGGCGATCTGGTCGGCCGGGGCCAGCGCCTCGGCGTTGGCCATGCCGAGCACCGCGGCGTCCACCGCCGGATGGCTCGCCTCGCCGACCTCCTCGACCGGCGCGGGCCGTACCCCCGGGGGCGGTCCGGGCCGCGGACCCGGCGGCGGGCCGGGCCGGGGCGCGGTCACGAGCCGGCCGCCCGGTGCCCGGTTGCCTTCTTCGCCGGCCGGGCGGGCGCGGCGGGCGAGTCGTCGGCGGGGGTGCGGGCCACGGTGGCGGGCGGCTTCTTCGCGATCGCCTTCTTGGCCACCGCCTTCTTCGCCACCGCCTTCTTCGCCACCGCCTTCGTCGGCGTCGTCGCGGGGGCCGTGGCGGGCGTCGTCGCGGGGGCCTTTGCCGGCATCGTCGCCGGGGCCTTGGGCTGGGTCTCGGCGGCGGGCGACGCGGTGTTCGGCTGCCCGGCCCCGGACGGCGCCGTCTCGGACGGCTCGGCGGCTGTCCCGGCCGGTGCTGCGGCGGCGGGCGGGGTGTCGGCCGGGCCGAGGTGGCCGCGCGCCTCGCGCAGCTGCCGCTCCAGGTCGTGCACCCGGCGGGTCAGCTCCGCGACCTCGTCGGCGGTGGCCAGGCCGACCGCGCCCAGTGCCCGGTCCACCTCGAAGCGGACCAGCTTGGTCAGCGACTCCCGGTTCGCCAGGCCGGTCGCGACCAGTTCCTCGGCGAGCGTCTGGAGCTGGGCGGCGGTCGCGCCGCCCTGGCCGACGACGCGCATGACCGCGTCCTGTGCCTTCTTCCGGGGCGCCTCCGTCAGGCCCATGGCCAGCTCGAGGTAGGCGCGCCACGCGTCCTGCATGCCTGAGTCCTTCCGCGGGGCGAGATGTGCAGGTGCCACGCTACCGGGCACCCCGGACGCCCCATTGCGGTACGGTGCCGGGAAACGGCGTGGTTCGTGGTGAGGAGACGATGTGGCCAGCGTGGACGAGTGCCGGCAGGCGTTGCACGACCTGGCCGCGCGGCTGGACCGCAACGCCGAGGCGCAGGGACGCATCGACCTCGACCGCACCCTGGCCTGCCGGATCACCGACCTCGGCACCGCGTTCCACGGGCGGCTGGAGGGCGGCCGGCTGGTCGACCTGGCCGACGGCGACGACCCGAAGGCGAAGATCGCGCTGAGCACCGGCAGCGACGACCTCGTCGCGCTGGTCCACGGCCGGCTCGACGTCATGGCGGCGGTGGCCTCCCGCCGGGTGTCGATCAAGGCGAACCCGTTCGACCTGATGAAGCTCCGCAAGCTGCTCTGAGCGGCCCGGCCCCTCAGCCGTCGAGACCGAACGTGGCGAGGGCCTCCTCCGCCGCCGGGGACTGCGCCCGCACGCGCGGCCCCGACCCCGTCGACCAGGCCACCGCGCAGAGCGCCGCGAGGGCCGCCAGAGGCGGTCCCGCGCCGTCGAGCACGAGGTCCGCGCCGGCCTCCGTCACCGACCAGCCGCCGTCCGCGGCCCGGCCCGGCACCGCCACCACGGCGGCCGGGTCGAACAGGCCCGCCAGGTCGAACGAGACGTACGCGGGGCGGCGCTCCTCGGGTGCGGCCAGCAGCTCGGTGGCGTCGCTGACGCCGGTGAGCACCAGCAGGCTGTCCAGCCCGGCCCGGCGGGCGCCCTCGATGTCGGTGTCCAGCCGGTCGCCCACGACGAGCGTGCGCCCGGTCCCGGCCCGCCGCGCGGCGGTGGTGAACAGCGCCGGCTCCGGCTTACCCACGATCACGTCGGGGTCGCGGCCGAGCGCGGTCCGCAGCACGGCGACCAGCGAGCCGTTGCCCGGCAGCGGGCCACGCGGGCTGGGCAGCGTGCGGTCGGTGTTCGTGGCGTACCAGGGCGCGCCCGCGCGCACCGCCAGGGACGCCTCGGCCAGGTCGGACCAGCCGACCTGCGGGCCGTAGCCCTGGGCCACCGCGGCGGGCTCCTCGTCGGCGGTGGACACCGGCCGCAGGCCCACCGCGCGCAGCTCGGCCCGCAGCGCCTCCGCACCGACCACGAGCACCGGCGCGCCCTCGGGCAGCCGGTCGCGGAGCAGCTCGGCGGTGGCCGCCGCGGAGGTGAGCACCTCCGCCGGCTCAGCCGCGACGCCCATGCCGGTGAGCAGATCGGCCACCTCGCTGGAGCGGCGGGAGGCGTTGTTCGTCGCGTACGCGACCGCGCGCCCCTCGGCGTGCAGCCGGCTGACCGCCTCGACCGCGCCGGGGATGGGCCGGTCGATCAGGTAGATGACGCCGTCCAGGTCGAAGACGACGAGCGAGTACGCGTCGACGAGCCGCCCCGCCCCGGCGCGGTCGGGTTCTCCCCGATCCGCGCCGGAGGCGGTGTCACCGGCGTACCCGGTCATCGGCGGTCCGCCGCCTCGCCCTCGCCGGCCGCCCGCGCCTGGGTGACCTCGTCGGCCGGGGTACCGGCGGCCGGCTCCTCGGTCGTGCCGACGGCGGCCGGGGTGTCGGCGGCGAGCGAGCCGGCCTCGGTGTCGGTCAGCTCGTCGTCGGCCAGGTCGCCGGCGTCCCGGTCCCGGTAGCCGGCCCGAGCCGCGTCACCGCCGTCGCCGCTCAGCCGAGCGTCGTCGTCCCGGTCGTCCCGGTCGTCATCGTCGTCGTCATCGTCATCGTCGTCGTCGTCGTCGGCCGACGCCTCGGACGTGTCCGCGTCGTCCTCCGGCTCGTCGTCGCCCTCGATGACCACGCCGTCCAGCTCCAGCAGCCGCTCGGCGGCGTCCGTCTCCCCCTCGGAGTCGACATCGGCGGCCCGGGAGAACCACTCCCGTGCCTCCTCGCGCCGGTCGACCGCCAGCAGGGCGTCCGCGTACGCGTAGCGCAGCCGCGCCGCCCACGGCTCGGTCGAGTCGCCGGTCAGCTCGCGGACCTGGAGCATCGCCACCGCGGCGTCCTTCTGCCCGAGGTCACCGCGCGCCCCGGCGGCCACGATCAGCAGCTCGATCGCGACGGCCTGGTCGAGCTTGTCCCGGTCCGCGCCGCGGAACAGGTCGATGGCCCGCTCCGGCCGGCTCAGCGCCCGCTCGCAGTCGGCCAGCACCGCCAGGTGGCTCTGCAGGCCGGTCATCCGGTGGTACGTCCGCAGCTCGGCGATGGCGGTCTGCCACTCACCGGCGTGGTACGCGGCCAGCCCGACGGCCTCCCGCACGGCGGCGATCCGCGAGGCGAGGCGGCGGGCCGCCATGGCGTGCGCCAGCGCCAGCGCCGGATCCTCGTCGATCAGCAGACCGGTCGCGACCAGGTGCCGGGCGACCGTCTCCGCGACCGGCTTGGCGAGGGAGAGCAGCTCCGCCCGGACGGCCGAGTCGAGGTCGCTCGCGACCACGTCGTCGGGCAGCTCCGGCGCCTCACCGGTACGACCCTCGCCGCGCTCGTCCTGGCGCTCCCGCTGCGGACCGTAGGTGCCACGGCGGTCGTCGCCGCCCGGCCGGTCACCGTAGCCGCGGCGCTCACCGTCCCGCTCGCCCCGGAAGCCACCCGGCCGCCGGTCGTCACGCCGGAAGCCACGGTCGCGGTCGCCACCGCGGAACCCGCCGTCGCGGCGCTCGCCGCCGGCGTAGCCCTCCCGGCGGTCGCCGCCCTGATAGCCGCCCTCACGACGGTCGCCGCCCCGGAAGCCACCCTCACGACGATCCCCACCGCGGAAACCACCCTCACGGTCGCCACCGCGGAAACCGCCTTCACGACGGTCACCACCGGCGAAGCCGCCCTCGCGACGGTCGCCACCACGGAAGCCACCCTCACGACGATCCCCACCGCGGAAACCACCCTCACGGTCACCGCCCCGGAAACCGCCGCCTTCACGGCGGTCACCGCCCCGGAAGCCTCCCTCACGGGCACCGCCCTCACGCCGGTCACCGCCCCGGAAGCCTCCCTCACGGGCACCGCCCTCACGCCGGTCACCGCCACGGAAACCACCCTCGCGGCGGTCACCGCCCCGGAAGCCTCCCTCACGGGCACCGCCCCGGAAACCACCGTCACGGTCGCCACCGCGGAAGCCACCCTCACGACGGTCACCACCGGCGAAGCCGCCCTCGCGGCGGTCGCCACCGCGGAACCCGCCCTCACGGCGGTCACCGCCACGGAAGCCACCGTCACGGGTGCCGCCTTCACGGCGGTCGCCACCGCGGAAGCCACCCTCACGGTCACCGCCGCGGAACCCGCCCCCGCGACGCTCACCACCGCGGAAGCCACCCTCACGGTCGCCACCGCGGAACCCGCCCTCGCGACGCTCACCACCGCGGAAGCCACCCTCACGGTCGCCACCCCGGAAACCGCCCTCGCGACGATCGCCGCCCCGGAAGCCGCCCTCGCGGGCGCCACCCTCGCGACGGTCCCCACCACGGAAACCGCCCTCGCGGCGGTCGCCACCGGCGAAGCCGCCCTCGCGGCGGTCACCGCCACGGAAGCCACCCTCGCGACGCTCACCACCGCGGAAACCGCCGTCACGGTCGCCGCCCCGGAACCCGCCTTCGCGCCGGTCGCCGCCCGGACGGCTTCCACTCCGGAAGCCACCCTCACGGTCGCCACCCCGGAAACCGCCCTCACGACGGTCACCGCCGCCGGAGCCGCCCTCACGACGGTCACCGCCACGGAAACCGCCCTCACGACGGTCACCGCCACGGGTGCCACTGTCACGGTCGCCACCACGGAAGCCACCCGGGCGGTCGTCGCGGCCGCCCCGGTACGAGGGACGGTCATCGCGACGGCCGTCGCGGCCGGCGTCACCACGCCCCTGGCCGCGGTCGGCGCGATCCTCGTAACGACGGGGGCGGTCCCCGCCCTGGGGTCCTGAGCTCACAGGTACATCCTTCCTGATGGCGTTTCCGCCGAGAACGCTAACGCAGTCGAGGGCCGCCCCTGCTGGGGCGGCCCTCGACTGGAAGATTGTCCGGCGGTGTCCTACTCTCCCACACCCTCCCGAGTGCAGTACCATCGGCGCTGGAGGGCTTAGCTTCCGGGTTCGGAATGTTACCGGGCGTTTCCCCTCCGCCATGACCGCCGTAACTCTATGAACATGTCAACCAACCCTTGGTGGGTGATCGTTTGTTCAGAGTTGCACAGTGGACGCGTAGCAGCTTGGTAGTCAAGTCCTCGGCCTATTAGTACCGGTCAACTGAACCCGTTACCGGGCTTACATTTCCGGCCTATCAACCCAGTCGTCTAGCTGGGGGCCTTACCCCACAATGTGGGTGGGATACCTCATCTTGAAGCGAGCTTCCCGCTTAGATGCTTTCAGCGGTTATCCCTTCCGAACGTAGCTAACCAGCCGTGCCCCTGGCGG
>NZ_JANCLW010000001.1:2575424-2642994 GCF_033433935.1 Micromonospora sp. BRA006-A | reverse complement strand
TCGAGTACCCCGAAGGGCCTTTCCGCTCGACTTGCATGTGTTAAGCACGCCGCCAGCGTTCGTCCTGAGCCAGGATCAAACTCTCCAACAAAAACTTGTCGAACAGCAATCAACCTGGCAACAAAAGTGTTGCCAAAGGAATCCCAACCAGCCAAACCAAAAGGCCTGACCAGTCCGGGGTATAAAACAATTGGCACTGGCTTTACAAGCACCCTGTTGAGTTCTCAAAGAACAACCACACACCAACCACAAGCCCCACAACCGTGGAACCCCAGCCGGGGCATTTCGTTCACCCACCCGCCGCTCTCGCGCCGGGCACTTTTACTACGTTACCCGGTGGTTTCTGCCGTGTCAAACCGGTGTCAACCGGTTTGTCGTGCATCACCTTTAACCGGGCACCCCGATTCAACCGACTTCCGTCGGTCGTTTCCGAGGAATTCGGCAGGCCGGCCGCCCGCGGTTTCCCGCTGACTCGTCCGTTTCCCTACCGGCCGACAACCTTACCCGGTCGGTTCCGCCTCGCCAAATCCGCCTCCCGGCGAATCCGGGGCACCACCCGGTTCTCAGGTCCTGCGCTCCGGCCTTCCAGGTCTTTCGCCCTGTTTCGTCCGTTCCGCGCTGGCAGAGAGAAAGTTACGCGCCCAGCGGAGTGATCGTCAAATCCGCTGAGCGCGTCCCGCGTCACACAGTCGACAGCGGCTATCCACGCAGCTCGACGCCCGCGAACGAGCGCTTGCCCCGGCGCAGCACGAGGTAGCGGCCGTGCAGCAGGGCGTCCGCCGGCACAGTGGCGTCCACCTCGGAGATGCGCGTGTTGTTGACGTACGCGCCGCCCTCGGCGATGACCCTCCGTGCCTCCTTCATGCTCGGCACCAGGCCCGACTCCTTGAGCAGGCCGGCCACGTCCGGCAGCTCGTCGAGGTGCACCAGGCCGGCCTCGGTCAGCGCGGCGCGCAGCGTCTCCGGGGCCAGCTCGTCGAGCGAGCCGCGCCCGAACAGGGCCTGGCTCGCCGCGACCGCCTGGGCCATCTCCCGCTCGCCGTGCACCAGCGTGGTCAGCTCCTCGGCGAGCGCCCGCTGGGCCAGGCGTGCCTGCGGGCGTTCCGAAGTCGCCTTCTCCAGCTCCTCCAGCTCCTCGCGGGAGCGGAAGCTGAAGTACCGCAGGTAGCGGCTGACGTCCCGGTCGTCGGCGTTGACCCAGAACTGGTAGAACGCGTACGGGCTGGTCATCTGCGGGTCGAGCCAGACCGTGCCGGTCTCGCTCTTGCCGAACTTCGTACCGTCGGCCTTGGTGACCAGCGGCGTGGTGAACGCCTCCACCGGCCCGGCGCCCCGCCGCCGGATGTAGTCCACGCCGGCGGTGATGTTGCCCCACTGGTCGGAGCCGCCGTACTGGAGCCGGCAGCCGTGCCGGCGGTGCAGCTCGAAGTAGTCGTTGGCCTGGAGGAGCTGGTAGCTGAACTCGGTGTAGCTGATGCCCGTCTCCAGCCGCGCCTTGACCACCTCGCGGGCGAGCATCTTGTTCACCGGGAAGTGCTTGCCGACGTCCCGGAGGAACTCGACCACCGACATCTCGCCGGTCCAGTCCAGGTTGTTGACCAGTTGCGCCGCGTTCTCCCCGGTGTACGTGACGAACGGCGAGAGCTGCTCGCGGATGCGCTCGACCCAGCCGGCGATCACCTCGGGCGGGTTCAGCGTCCGCTCCGCGCTCTCCTTCGGGTCGCCGATCTGCCCGGTGGCGCCACCGACGAGCAGCAGCGGACGGTGCCCGGCCTGCTGGAGCCGGCGGGCCATGACGACCTGCATCAGGTTGCCGATGTGCAGGCTCGGCGCGGTGGGGTCGAAGCCCACGTAGAAGGTGGTGCTCCCGCCGTCGAGCAGCTCGCGCAGTTCGTCGAGGCCGGTCGAGTCCTGGATCAGGCCCCGCCACAGCAGGTCGTCGGTCAGGGAGTCCCGCCCCTGCGGGAGGTTGCTGTCGGTCACGGTCACCGATTCTCCCCCATCACCGGGCCCGGCCCGTACCGGGTTTGCCGAGGTGCGGCCGACTAGGCTGGCGGCGCCGTCGAACGCGAGGAGGAACCGCGGTGGACATGCCGAACCTGACCGGTGGCTTCGTGGCCCTGCTGGGCCTCACGTTCGACGAGGTCAGCGGGGACCGGGTGGTGATCCGCTGGAAGGTGCGCCCGGAGCTGCACCAGCCGTACGGGATCCAGCACGGCGGGGTCTACTGCTCGGTGGTGGAGACGGCGGCCAGCATCGGCGGCGCGCTCTGGCTGGGCGACAAGGGCAACGTGGTCGGGGTGTCGAACCAGACCGACTTCCTGCGCGCGGTGCGCGACGGTGAGCTGACCGCTGTCGGCACGCCGGTGCACCGGGGCCGCAGCCAGCAGCTCTGGCTCGTGGAGATCACCGACGCCGACAGCCGGCTGGTGGCGCGCGGTCAGGTGCGGCTGCAGAACCTCACCGCCGCCTGACATCCGCGGGCTGGCCGATTCAGCCCGAAAAGGGGCACTGACGCCGATATCGTCGCCTCGGTGAGATCGTCCGCTCCCGACCCGACGTGAGGAAGCTGTTCGCCGCCACGCTCGGCGTGCTGTCGGCAGTCGGCGGCTTCGTCGACATCGGCGACCTGGTGGCGGCCAGTCAGGCCGGCGCGCTGTTCGGCATGGCCCACACCTGGGTGCTGCTGGTCGGCGTGGCCGGCATCTGCGCGTACGCGGAAATGGCCGGCCGGATCGCGGCGGTGAGCGGACGGGCGGTGTTCGACCTGGTCCGGGAGCGGCTCGGGCCGCGCGTGGCGCTGCTCAACCTGGTCGCGTCGTGGCTGGTCACGGTGGTCACGCTCGCCGCGGAGCTGGGCGGGGTGGCGCTGGCGCTGCAACTGGCGACCCGGCTGAGCCACCTGTTCTGGGTGCCGCTCGCCGCGCTGGCGGTCTGGCTGGTGCTGTGGCGGTTGCGGTTCGAGCTGATGGAACGGATCTTCGGCCTGGCCGGGCTGGCGCTGCTCGTCTTCGCGGTCGCGCTGGTGGCGCTGCCGACCGACTGGCCGCAACTCGGGCAGGGCGCGTGGCAGATCAGCGCGTCGGGGCACGGCTGGCCGTTGTACTGGTTCGTTGCCGTGGCGCTGTTCGCCTCGACGGTGAGCCCGTACGAAGTGTTCTTCTTCTCCTCCGGCGGCGTGGAGGAGCGGTGGGGCGCGGCGGACCTGGCGCGGGCCCGCTCGAACGTGCTGATCGGTTTCCCGGTGGGCGGGTTCCTGGCGTTGTCGCTGGTCGCCGTGGCGACGGTGGCCTATCACCCGTCCGAGGCGTCGCTCAGTACGCTCGACGAGGTGGCGCGGCCGGTGGCCACGGCGCTCGGCGGCGCCGGCCTGGCCGCCGCGGTGCTGGCGTTCTTCGCAGTGACGTTCGGGGCGGCGCTGGAGACCGGACTGTCGGCGGCGTACGCGGCGGCGCAGTACTTCGGGTGGCAGTGGGGCAAGCGGGTCCGCCCCCGGGAGGCGGCCCGGTTCCACAGCGTGCTTCTCGTCGGTCTGCTGCTCGGTGTGGTGATGCTGATGACGACTGTGGACCCGGTGCGGCTCACCGAGTACATGCTGGTGCTGAGCGCTGTGGTGCTGCCGCTGACGTACCTGCCGATCCTGGTGGTCGCCAACGACCGCGGGTATCTCGGCGACCGGGTCAACGGGCGGTGGATGAACCTGCTCGGCGCGGTGTTCCTGCTGCTCATCGTCGCGGCCTCGGTGGCGGCGATCCCGCTGGCGATCATGACGGGGATGGGGCCATGAGGGTTCAGCTCGCCAAGCGGCTGCTCGACCGGCAGATCGTCGACGTGGACGGGCGGCTGGTCGGGCGGGTCGACGACATCGCGTTCGCCGTCGACGACGAGGGCTACCCGTACGTGGACTGCCTGCTCACCGGGCAGGGCGCGCTCGGGCAGCGGATCGGCGGGCGGGTCGGGCGGCTGCTGGTGGCGGTGGCGGACCGGTTCACCGACGACCCGCCGGTGCCGCCGTTGCGCGTACCGCTGTCGCAGGTCGCCCGCGTGGACAGCGCGGTGCGGCTGCGCTGCCCGGCGGCGGACCTGCCGCCGTCACCGGTGGAGGCGTGGCTGCGCCGGCACCTGATCGAGCGCATTCCGGGGTCCGGCCGTGCGAGCGGGTGAGCTGCTCGGCCGCACCGCGTACGACCTGCACGGGCGGCGGCTGGGCCGGGTGGTGGACGTGGTGGTGCGCGGCGGGTGGCCGCCGGACCGGCTGCGGATCACCGACGTGATCGTCGCCGGCCACTGGTGGACCCGGGTGATCAGCCGGCTGATCGGCCCCGAGCTGCACCCGTCCGGGCCGTGGCTGCTGCGGGTGGTGGCCCGGCTGGTCGGGCGGAGCACCCGTCAGCTGCCCGCCGACGCGGTGCAGCTGCTTCCGCCGGTGCCCGGTTTCCCGTTCGGCCCGCCGGCCGGAGGCCGCTGAACCGGGCCGCGGACGCCAGGCCGCGGACGCCAGGCCGCGGACGCCAGGCCGCGGACGCCAGGCCGCGGACGCCAGGCCGCGGACGCCAGGCCGCGGACGCCAGGCCGCGGACGCCAGGCCGCGGACGCCAGGCCGCGGACGCCAGGCCGCGGACGCCAGGCCGCGGACGCCAGGCCGCGGACGCCAGGCCGCGGACGCCAGGCCGCGGACGCCAGGCCGCGGACGCCAGGCCGCGGACGCCAGGCCGCGGACGCCAGGCCGCGGACGCCGGGCCGCGGCGCGCCAGGCAGCTCCGGACGCCGGTGAGGCGACCGTCCGGCGCGGTCAGCGGCGGGCGTCGTCGAGTTCGGGGGCGTCGGCCGGGTCGGCCGCGTCGCCGTCCGGGCTGCCGGTCGCCGCGTCGTCGTCCGCCGAGTGCTCGCCGCGACGGTGGCGGCGCACGTGCACCTCGGTGATCGCCCGCTGGTCGACGCCGGCCACGGACAGCTCCCAGCCGTCCACGGTGACCTGCTCCCCCGCCACCGTCGGGATGTGCCCGAGGCAGATCAGCACCAGCCCGGCGACAGTAGTGTAGTCGCCGGCGGGCCGGTTCGGCAGCTCCACACCGAGGTCGGTCAGGTCGTGCACCGGGAACGTGCCGGGCAGCACCAGCGTGCCGTCGGCCTCGGTGCGCACGGCGCGCAGGTCCCGGTCGGTCTCGTCGTAGATCTCGCCGACGATCTCCTCCAGGATGTCCTCCAGCGTCACGATCCCGTCGACCGCGCCGCGCTCGTCGACCACGAGCGCGATGTGCTGGCGCTCGGCCTTGAACTGGCGCAGCGCGTCGACCACCGGCAGCGAGTCGGGCAGCAGCATCGGCGGGCGGGCAATCTCGTCGACCGGCCGGTCGTCGGAGACGCCGACCAGGTCCCGCAGGTGGATCACGCCCACCGCCTCGTCCAGGCCGCCGTGGCGGACCACCGGCGCCCGGGAGTGGCCGGTCGCCGCCAGGACGAGCCGCGCGGCCTCCGCGGTGGTGCCGCTGTCGAGCGTGAAGACCTGCAACCGGGGTACGAGCACCGCCCGCAACTGCCGGTCGGCGATCTCCACCGCGCCGGCGATGATCGTGCGCTGTTCCTTGGTGAAGCCGTGGTTGCCGGCCACGATGTCGCGCAGTTCGTCCGGGCCGATCTCGTCCGGCTCGGCCTTCGGGTCCAGACCGAACAGGCGTACCACCAGGTCGGTGGTGGCGCCCAGCAGCCAGACGGCGGGCCGGGTGATGCTGGACAGCACGTCCAGCGGGCGGGCCACCAGCAGCGCCCACCGCTCGGCCGACTGCATGGCGATCCGCTTCGGGGCCAGCTCACCGAAGACGAGCGTGACGAACGTGAGCACCAGCGTGACGGCGACGATGGCGACGGTCTCGGCGGCGTTGCCGAAGACGCCCAGCAGCGGGACGAGCGGCCGGGCCAGGGACACCGCGGCGGCGGCGGAGGCCAGGAACCCGGCGAGTGTGATGCCGATCTGGATCGTGGCCAGGAACCGGTTCGGGTCCTTCGCGAGACGGGCCAGGGTGCGTCCGCCGCGGCTGCTGCGCTCCAGCCGCTGCACCTGGCTGTCGCGCAGGGAGACCAGGGCCATCTCGCTGCCGGCGAACACCGCGTTGAGGATCACCAGCACACCGACCAGGGCAAGCTGGCTCCAGTAGCTCTGCACGACCGGTTATCTCCCTCGGCCCGATCCGGGTCGGCCGATGGCCGACTCGCCGGCCGGTAGATCCGGTCGGCGTGGCCCTCTGTTGCCCCGCGGGCCCGCGCCTGAATCCTGTGCGATCACTGAGCGTCGGGCGGCGGACGCCCGGTTCACCCGCTCGTGGCGGGAACCGGCAGGTCGAGCACGTACGCGCCGCCCTCGGGGCGGAACCCGAGCCGGTGGTAGTAGGGGGCGATCATGCCGGGCGGGCTGACCACCCGGCGGAAGCCCCGGTCGGTGAACAGCCGGCTGCGCCGGTAGACGAACTCGCCCGGGGTGAAGTCGCGGAACGGCGGGGTCACGTAGTCCAGGTCGATCTGGGCCACGCCGCCCGGTTCGGCGTGCGAGAGCATCACGCCGACCACCTCGTCGGCGCGTACGACAAGGAACGCCGAGCGGTCGGCGGCGGCCGGATCCCAGTGGAAGCCGGGGTTGAACCGGGCGATGTCGGCGGCGTGCACGCGCAGCGTGTGCGCCAGGAAGGCGTCGCCGGTGCCCACCTCGACCACCTGGTAGGTCTGCTCGTCGTGCCGGGTGGCCAGCAGCTTGCGCAGGTACCAGACGTTGATCACGGCGAGCACCACGTTCAGCCCCACCATCGGCCAGACCTGCACCGCGGTGTTGTAGCCGATCAGGATGAGGCAGCCGACGAGGTTGAGCGCGCGCAGCCGCAGGATCCGGGTCTGCAGCAGGGACCAGACCAGCAGCGCGGAGCCGGCCCAGCCGACGAGTTCCAGCCAGTTCACCCGGGGAGACTAGCGGTCTGGCTGGTCAGACCCCTCGGCGGGCAGCTCCAGCACGTACTCCTCGACCTCGGTGCCGCGCGACGGGGCGTACCCGGAGTCCTCGCCGACCACGACGAAGCCGCACTTGCGCAGCACCGTGAGCGAGGCGGCGTTGTCCTTCGCGGCGCGGGCGTGCAGCGGCCGGTGCGGCACCTCGCGCAGCAGCGCGCGCAGCGCGGCGGTGGCGTGGCCGCGCCCCCAGTGCGCCGCGTCGATCCAGTAGCTGACCTCGGTCTGCTCGCCGACCGGGAACGCGGCGACCCGCCCGACCAACCGGCCGTCGACGGTGACGGCGCGGTTGACGATCCGCTCGTCGGCGCGGATGCGTGCCCAGTGCGCGTCGAACGCGGCCCGGTCGGACGGATCCTTCGGGCCGAACGCGGCCATCCAGTTCGCCTGCGGGTCCTGTTCGTGGGCGAAGAAGGCGGGCAGGTCGTCGTCGCGCACCGGGCGGAGCAGCACCTCGTTGGTCACGGCCGGAACGATACGGGCACCCACCGACACTCTCGGGACCTCCGGCCCGGTGTGTGTCCCGTCCGGCCCTGCCGCGCCGCCGCCCGGCCCGGTTACCAAGGAGGTGGAACGACGCAGTCGAGGAGGCCGGACCATGTCGAAGTACGTCTACGACTTCATCGAGGGTGATCGCAGCCGGGCCGACCTGCTCGGCGGCAAGGGCGCGAACCTCGCCGAGATGACCCGGCTCGGGTTGCCGGTGCCGCCCGGGTTCACCGTCACCACCGACGCGTGCCGGGCGTACCTGGCCACCGGCGCGCCGCCGGACGGCCTGTACGAGGAGATCAACGCGCACCTGCGGGAGGTGGAGGCGCGGCTGGACCGGTGGCTGGGCGACCCGCGTGACCCGCTGCTGCTGGCGGTGCGTTCCGGCGGTCGGTACTCGATGCCGGGGATGATGGAGACGATCCTCGACATCGGCCTCAACGACACCACGGTGGCCGGGCTGGCCGCCCGTACCGGCGACGAGCGGTTCGCCTGGGACTCGTACCGGCGGCTGATCCAGATGTTCGGCCGGACAGTGCACGGCATCCCGGCCGAGGAGTTCGAGCACGAGCTGGCCGCGCTGCGGGCCACCGCCGGCCCGGACGGTCCGGGCGCCGGGCAGTTGCGCGACCTGGTCGAGACGTACAAGAAGATCTTCGTCCGGCACGTCGGGCACGACTTCCCGCAGGCCCCGCACGAGCAGCTGTTCCTGGCCGTGCGCGCGGTGTTCGAGTCCTGGCACTCGGAGCGGGCCCGGATCTACCGGCGGCAGGAGCGCATCCCGGACGACCTGGGCACCGCCGTCAACGTGATGGCGATGGTGTTCGGCAACCTCGGCCCGGACTCCGGCACCGGTGTGGCGTTCACCCGCGACCCGGCCACCGGCGCTCCCGGCGTGTACGGCGACTACCTGACCGACGCGCAGGGCGAGGACGTGGTGGCGGGCATCCGCAACACGGTGCCGCTGACCGAGCTGGAGCGGCTGGACCCGGCGAGCTTCCACCGGCTGCGGGAGATCATGGCGACGCTGGAGCGGCACTACCGCGACCTGTGCGACGTCGAGTTCACCATCGAGCGCGGCCGGCTGTGGATGCTGCAGACGCGGGTCGGCAAGCGCACCGCGGCGGCGGCGTTCGTGATCGCCGCGCAACTGGCCGAGGAGGGCCTGATCACCGCCGACGAGGCGCTCACCCGGGTCACCGGGGCGCAGCTCGCCCAGCTCATGTTCCCGGCCTTCGACGCCGCCGGCGCGCCCGAGCCGCTCGCGGCCGGCGTCGGCGCCTCGCCCGGCGCCGCGGTCGGGCGGGTGGTGTTCGACTCGGCCGCCGCGGCGGCGGCCGACGGGCCGGTGATCCTGGTCCGGCCGGAGACCAACCCGGACGACCTGCCCGGCATGATCGCCGCGGCCGGGGTGCTCACCTCGCGCGGCGGGAAGACCTCGCACGCCGCCGTGGTGGCCCGGGGCATGGGCCGGACCTGCGTGTGCGGCGCCGAGGCGCTGGGCATCGACGTCGAGCGCGGCGAGTTCACGGTGGGCGAGCAGGTGGTGCGTGCCGGAGACCTGATCTCGATCGACGGCACCAGCGGGCGGATCTGGCTCGGCGAGGTGCCGGTGCAGCCGTCCCCGGTGGCCCGGTACCTGACCGGTGAGCTGCGGCCGGAGGCCGACCCGCTGGTCGCCGCCGTGCACCGGCTGCTCGGCCACGCCGACGCGGTGCGCACGCTCGGCGTCCGCGCCAACGCGGACACCCCGGACGACGCCCGCCGGGCCCGCGAGCTGGGCGCCGCCGGGATCGGGCTGTGCCGCACCGAGCACATGTTCCTCGGCGAGCGCCGGGAACTGGTCGAGCGGCTGATCCTGGCCGACGGCCCGGCCGAGGTCGGCGCGGCGCTGGACGAGCTGCTGCCGTTGCAGCGGGCCGACTTCCTCGGGCTGCTCACGGCGATGGACGGGCTGCCGGTCACCGTCCGGCTGCTCGACCCGCCGCTGCACGAGTTCCTGCCTCCGCTCGCCGAGCTGACCGCCCGGGTCGCGGGCGCGCAGGCGCGCGGCGAGGAACCGGGCCACGACGGCGTGCTGCTGACGGCGGTGCGCCGGATGCACGAGACGAACCCGATGCTGGGGCTGCGGGGCGTACGGCTCGGACTGGTGGTGCCGGGCCTGTTCGCGATGCAGGTGCGGGCGCTGGCCGAGGCGGCCGCGCAGCGGGTCCGGGCCGGCGGTGACCCACGCCCGGAGATCATGGTGCCGCTGGTCGGGGACGTGCGGGAACTCGCCGCGGTGGCGGACGAGGCACGGCGGGTGCTGGCCGAGGTGCCCGACGCACCGGACATCCCGGTCGGCACCATGATCGAGACGCCCCGGGCGGCGCTGACCGCCGGGGACATCGCCGCCGAGGCGCACTTCTTCTCCTTCGGCACCAACGACCTGACGCAGATGACCTGGGCGTTCTCCCGGGACGACGTGGAGGGCGCGTTCTTCTCCACGTACCTGGAACGGGGGATCTTCCCGGTGTCGCCGTTCGAGAGCATCGACGCCACCGGCGTGGGCCGGCTGGTCCGCCTCGCCGTCGCCGAGGGGCGGGCGGCCCGGCCGGACCTGACCGTCGGCGTCTGCGGTGAGCACGGCGGCGACCCGGACTCGATCGGGTTCTTCGCCGACGCCGGGCTCGACTACGTCTCCTGCTCGCCGTACCGGGTGCCGGTGGCGCGGCTGGCCGCCGGCCGGGCCGCCGTCGAGGCCCGCACCGAGAAGTCCGACTCCCGCTAGGAGGGCAGCACCATGACCGCCATCTTCAACCCGACCGGACCGGCTGTCACGCCGCTCCCCCGGCCCGCGCCGCCGCCGGCCGCGACGCCCGCCCCCGCCCCGGCCGGGCCGGTCGGCCCGGTGCTGGAACTGCCCGGGGACGCCGCGCTGGTGCCGGTGAACCGCGACGGCCGCCCGGTCGGCGTGTTCGTCGCGGCCGGCGGCCGGGTCCGCTACCGGCGCGTGGTCGAACCCGACCAGTTGGTCGCCGCCGCCACCGGCGCGTTCGCGGTCGCAGCGCTCACCGCCGCCGTGGCGGTCTGGTCGCGGCGCCGCCCGCCGTCGGTCGGCACCGTCACGATGGGGCCGGGCGGATGGGTCAGCCTGCGCGGCGTGCCGGCGCCTCGGCTGCGCCCGGACCACAGGCCCTGGTGGGCGCGCCTGCTGCGGGCCCGCCGCCTGGTCGTCGACCGCTGAGCAACCCAGGGGTACGGCCGCCGGTACGTCACCGGCGGCCGTACCGCCGTTCCGGCCTCGGACGGGCCGTTGGTCCCGGGTCACCGCGGTCCTGCGCCCCTGCCCGGACGCTCCCGGGTGGACGACGCTGAGGGGGAGAACGAGAGAGGGAGGCCCCCGATGCGCGCCAGTGTCGTCACCGCGTTCGACCGTCCGATGGAGATCACCGAGCGTCCCGTGCCGGAGGTCGGCCCGGGCGAGATCCTGGTCCGCATCGAAGCCAGCGGACTCTGCCACACCGACATCCACGCCGCCCGCGGCGAGTGGCCGGTGAAGCCCACCCCGCCGTTCGTCCCCGGACACGAGGGCGTCGGCCTGGTCGAGCAGGTCGGCCCCGGCGTCACCGAGCACGCCGTCGGCGACCGCGTCGCGCTGCCCTGGCTCGGCTGGGCCTGCGGCACCTGCGCGTACTGCGTGACCGGCTGGGAGACGCTGTGCGAGTCGCAGCGCAACACCGGCTACAGCATCGACGGCGCGCACGCCGAGTACGCGGTCGCCGCCGCCCGGTACGCGGTACGCGTGCCCGACGGCGTGGACCCGTTCGAGGCCGCGCCGCTGACCTGCGCGGGCGTCACCACGTACAAGGCCGTCAAGGTCGCCGGGGTGCGGCCGGGCGAGCGGGTGGCGATCTTCGGCATCGGCGGCCTGGGTCACCTCGCCCAGCAGTACGCGCAGATCTTCGGCGCCGAGACGATCGCGGTGGACGTGACCGCCGAGAAGCTGGAACTGGCCACCTCGCTGGGCGCCGCGCACACGGTCGACGCCGCCACCACCGACCCGGTCGAGCGGATCACCGCGCTGGGCGGCGTGGACGTGGCGATCGTGCTCGCCGCGAGCCCTCGGGTCATCGAGCAGGCGCACCGTTCACTGCGCCGCGGCGGCCGGCTGGTGCTGGTGTCGCTGCCCGCCGACAACGCGATCACCCTGCCCGTCTTCGAGACGGTGCTCAAGGGCATCACGGTGCTCGGCTCGATCGTCGGCACCCGCGCCGACCTGGCCGAGGTGTTCGCGCTGCACGCCGCCGGCCGCACCCGGGTCGTCTACGAGACCCGCAAGCTGGACGACATCAACGACGCGGTGGACGACGTCCTCGCCGGCCGGGTCGCCGCCCGGCTCGTGCTCCAGCCCTGACCCCCGCCCCGGTCCCCGCACCCGCGGGGACCGGGCCACCGCCGACGCCCGGAGAGGGACCGACATGACCGCCACCGAACCCCTGGCCCCCTGGCGCGGATTCCACGCCGGAGCGTGGCAGGAGACGATCGACGTGGCCGACTTCGTCCGCCACAACCACGAGCCGTACACCGGGGACGCGTCGTTCCTGGCCGGGCCGACGCCGCGCACGCTCGCCGTGTGGGACCGGCTGCGGGAGATGTTCGGCGAGGAGCGGCGGCGCGGCGTGTACGACGTCGACGCGGCCACCCCGTCGACGATCACCTCGCACGCACCGGGCTACATCGACCGGGAGCGGGAGCTGATCGTCGGGTTGCAGACCGACGCGCCGCTGCGGCGGGCGATCATGCCGGCCGGCGGGCTGCGGATGGTGGAGACGGCGCTGCGGGCGTACGGGCGTGAGCCGGACCCGCGCGTGCACGAGATCTTCACCAGGTACCGCCGCACCCACAACGACGCGGTCTTCGACGCGTACCCGGCGGACGTGCTGGCCGCGCGGCGCTCGCACGTCATCACCGGGCTGCCCGACGCGTACGGGCGCGGGCGGATCATCGGCGACTACCGCCGGGTGGCGCTTTACGGGGTGGACCGGCTGGTCGAGGAGCGCCGCGTGCTCAAGGCGGCGCTGGACGACCGGCGCAGCACCGACGACGTGATCCGCGACCGGGAGGAACTGGCCGAGCAGATCCGCGCGCTCGGTGAGCTGAGGGAGATGGCCGCCTCGTACGGCTTCGACATCTCCCGCCCGGCCGCCACCGGCGCGCAGGCGATCCAGTGGCTCTACTTCGCCTACCTGGCCGCCACGAAGGAGCAGAACGGCGCCGCGATGTCGCTCGGCCGCACCGCCGGGTTCGTCGACGCGTACCTGCGGCGGGACATCGCCGAGGGGCGGCTGGACGAGAGCGGCGCGCAGGAGCTGATCGACGACTTCGTGATCAAGCTGCGGATCATCCGCTTCCTCCGCACCCCCGAGTACGACCAGCTGTTCTCCGGCGACCCGACCTGGGTCACCGAGTCGCTCGGCGGGATGGGCGTGGACGGCCGGCCGCTGGTCACCCGCACCGCGTTCCGCTACCTCCAGACGCTGTACAACCTCGGCCCGGCGCCCGAGCCGAACCTGACGGTGCTGTGGTCGCCGCGTCTGCCCGAGGGGTTCAAGCGGTTCTGCGCCCAGGTGTCGCTGGACACCAGCGCCATCCAGTACGAGAACGACGAGCTGATCCGCCCGGCGTACGACGACGACACCGCCATCGCCTGCTGCGTGTCGGCCATGCGGGTCGGCCGGGACATGCAGTTCTTCGGCGCCCGGGCGAACCTGGCGAAGGCGCTGCTGTACGCGATCAACGGCGGCCGGGACGAGCTGACCGGCACGCAGGTGGCCCCGCCGGCCGCGCCGGTGGGCGGCGAGACGCTCGACTACGACGAGGTGCTGGCCGCGTACGACCGGACGCTGGAGTGGCTGGCGCAGACGTACGTGGACGCGCTGAACGTGATCCACCACCAGCACGACAGGTACGCGTACGAGCGGCTGGAGATGGCGCTGCACGACCACCCGGTGCGCCGGTTCATGGCCACCGGCATCGCCGGCCTGTCGGTCGCCGTGGACAGCCTGTCGGCCATCCGGTACGGCCGGGTGAAGGTGCTGCGCGACGCCACCGGTCTGGCCGTCGACTTCGCCGTCGAGGGCGAGTTCCCGACGTACGGCAACGACGACGACCGGGCCGACGAGATCGCGGTGTGGCTGGTCGAGACGTTCGCGGAGAAGCTGCGCCGGCAGCGCACGTACCGCGACGCGGAGCTGACCATGTCGGTGCTCACCATCACCTCGAACGTGGTGTACGGCAAGCACACCGGCAACACGCCGGACGGGCGGCGCGCCGGTGAGCCGTTCGCGCCGGGGGCGAACCCGATGAACGGGCGGGACACGCACGGCCTGGTCGCGTCGGCGCTGTCGGTGGCGAAGCTGCCGTACGACGCGGCACGCGACGGCATCTCGCTGACCGGCACGGTCACGCCGGACGGCCTGGGCCACACCCGCGACGAGCGGATCGCGAACCTGGCCGGGGTGCTCGACGGCTACGCCGACGCCGGCGGTTTCCACCTCAACGTCAACGTGCTGGACCGGGCCACGCTGCTGGACGCGATGGCGCACCCGGAGCGGTACCCGCAGCTCACCGTCCGGGTCTCCGGGTACGCGGTGAACTTCGTCCGGCTCACGCCGGAGCAGCAGCGCGACGTGGTGTCGCGGACCTTCCACGGGTCGCTGTGACCGGCCGCCCGCCCGCGCCGCCGCAGGTCACTGCGGCGGCGCCGGGTGCCGTCACCGGCGCGGTGCACTCGTGGGACACGTCGGTCGGGGTGGACGGGCCGGGCACCCGGTTCGTGGTCTTCCTGGCCGGCTGCCCGCTGCGCTGCCGCTACTGCCACAGCCCGGACACCTGGTACGGCCGCAGCGGCCGGCGACGGACGGTGGACGAGATGGTCACGCTCGCCACCCGGTACCGCCGGTTCATCCAGGTCGCGGGCGGCGGCGTCACTGTGAGCGGCGGGGAGCCGCTGCTGCAACCGGCGTTCACCCGGGAACTGCTGCGCCGCTGCCACGACGACCTCGGCCTGCACACCGCGCTGGACACGTCCGGCTTCCTCGGCGTCCGTGCCGACGACGCGCTGCTGGACGCCACCGACCTGGTGCTGCTCGACGTCAAGGCGGGCAACCCGCAGACGTACCGCCGGGTCACCGGCACCGGCCGGCTCGCGCCGACGCTGCGGTTCGCGCGACGGCTGGCCGACCGGGGTACGCCGATCTGGATCCGGTACGTGCTGGTGCCCGGCCTGACCGACGCGGTCGACGAGGTGGAGCGGGTGGCCGACGTGGCGGCCGGGCTGGCCACCGTGCAGCGCGTCGAGGTGCTGCCGTTCCACCGGCTCGGCGCGCACAAGTACGCCGAGCTGGGCCTGGCCTTCCCGCTGGCGGACACCGAGCCGCCGGACGCCGGCCTGCTGGCCCGGGTACGCGGCCAGTTCGCCGCTCGCGGCCTCACCGTCACCTGACCGCGCGCCGGTTCAGCTGGCCGCGGCCGTCGGGTAGCCGTACAGGTCGAGCAGCCGGACCCGGGACGCCTGGAGCCGGTCCACCACCACGCTCATGAACCGGGTGGTGAGCTGACGGCCGAGCGTGTCGTCGGACTCCATCAGCCGGCGTACCCCGTCGGCGTCGAGTTCGACGGCGGTGCTGCGCTGGGTGGCGACCGCGCCGAACTGCCAGCGGTACGGCGGGAACAGCCAGGACCAGCCGAGCACGCCGCCCGGCCCGATCGTCTCGATGCCCACGTCGCCGCGGCCCGGCACCGGGAAGTCCAGCGCCACCTGGCCGCCGCGGACCAGCCAGAACCGGTCGGCCGGCTGGCCGGCGCGGAACAGCCGGTGCCCGGGATGCCAGACCACCGGACGGGCGTAACCGGTGAGCCGGGGCAGCCACTCGTCGGGCAGCCCGGCAAGGAAGGGGTGGACGCGGAGCATCTCCAGCGGGGTCATCGCGCCTCCAGGGTCGACAGGAGGGGAGCACTGGCCTCCATTCCACCTCGCCACCGCCCCGGCCGGTAGGGGCCGATGGTCCCGGCCGTGCCGGGCGGATCGACTCTGCCCAGTTGGGAGCCGTCGGCGCAGGCTGAGGGGGAACCGAAGGAGGACGTGATGACCGACAGAACCGGTGCCCCCGTCGTGGTGGGCGTGGACGGCTCCCCGTCCGCGCTGGACGCGGTACGGCTGGCCGCACGCGAGGCGGTGCTGCGGCACCGGCCGCTGCGGGTGGTGAACGCCTTCCTGTGGCCGCTGGTCGGCACGCCGCTGGGCATGGTCGCCCCGGTGCTGCCCGACATCGAGCTGCGCCAGGAGGCCGGGAAGCTGGTCGAGGAGGCGGTGGACGAGGCCCGCAAGGTCGACGCGGAGCTGGCGGTGACCGGTGCGGTCGTCGACGGCGGGCCGGTGGCGGTGCTGCTGCGGGAGAGCCGCGACGCCGCGCTGCTCGTGCTGGGTCACCGGGGACTGGGCGGCTTCGCCGAACTGCTCGTCGGCTCCGCCGCGGTGCAGCTCTCCGCCCGCGCCGACTGCCCGGTGCTCGTGGCCCGGGGTGAGGCCCGCGCCGACGGCCCGGTGGTGGTCGGCGTGGACGGCTCCGCGCTGTCGGACGAGGCGGTCGGTTTCGCGTTCGCCGAGGCCGCGGCGCGCGGCGCCGAACTGGTCGTGGTGCACGCCTGGCTGTACCCGCAGGAGCTGCGCGCCGACGAGCAGCGGGTGTTGGCCGAGGCCGTCGCCGGCTGGGCCGAGCGCTACCCGGAGGTCACGGTACGGCCGAAGCTGGTCTCCGCCGCCACGCCCGCCCGGGTGCTGGTCGAGGAGTCCGTCGGGGCGCAGCTGACCGTGGTCGGCGCGCACGGACGGGGTAGCCTCGGCTCGCTGCTGCTCGGCTCGGTCAGCCACGCCGTGCTGCACCACTGCCACAGCCCGCTCGCCGTCGTCCGGCACCGCGGGGGCCGGGACCGCTGACCCCGGTTCGGCGGTCCCGGCGCCGCCGGGACCGCCACAATGGCCTGAGCCGACCGGAGGGAACAGACCTGATGAACCGACCCGTCGTGGTGGGAGTGGACGGATCGCCGTCCAGCCTGGCCGCCGCCGATCTGGCCGCCGCGACCGCCGTGGCACGTTCCCGGCCGCTGGTGCTGGTGCACGGCTACCTGCACCCGATGGGCTACGGCGTGCCGCTCAACCCGTACGACCTGGGGGTGCCGGCGCCCACCGCGGAGTCGGAGAAGATGCTGGAGTCGGTCGCCGCCGACCTGGCCGAGCGGCACCCGGGCCTGCGGGTGCAGGTACGCCAGGTCGCCGGCGGCCCCGGCGCCACCATGGTCGAGGAGTCCCGCCGCGCCGAGCTGGTCGTGGTGGGCAGCCGGGGCGTGGGCGGCTTCGCCGGCCTGCTGCTCGGCTCGGTCAGCGGGCAGCTCGCGCAGCACGGGCACTGCCCGGTGCTGATCGTCCGCCCGGAGGAGCAGCCGATCCCGGTGGACGGTCCGGTGCTGGTCGGCGTGGACGGTTCCGACTCGGCCGCGTACGCGATCGAGCTGGCCGCGGACGAGGCCGACCGGCGTGACGCGGAGCTGGTGCTGATGCACGTGCGGTCGCCGGAACGCGGCGCGGTGGCGCCGGAGGTCGCGGCGGAGGCCTCCACCGCCGCGCGGGCCGAGGCGGCCGGACTGCTGGCCGAGGCCGCGGCCCGGGTCCGGGCGGCGCACCCGGGCCTGCGGGTGACGGAGCGGGCCGTGACCGCCGCCTCGCCGGAGACCGCGCTCCGGGAGGCCAGCGGCGAGGCGTCGCTCGTGGTGGTCGGTTCCCGGGGCCGGGGCGGCTTCGCCGGGCTGCTGCTCGGCTCGGTCAGCCAGGCGCTGGTCCAGCATTCCCACTGCCCGGTGCTCGTGGCCCACCGGCCCGAGCCGGCCGACGACTGACGCGCCGCGCGGCTGGCAGGGTCCGGTCCGGTCCGCCGAGCCGCCCGGCCAGAGGGATGTCCTGCAAGCGTTATGACTGAGAGGCATACTTATGCCTCTCAGTCATAACCGGTTTCCGGTGTGGTTCGCTGGCGACGGCTACGCCCGGTAGCGGGCGCCTCCGCGCCGATCCGCCCGGCGTCAGGACGGCGTCAGGACGGGTCGCGGCCGGCGAGCAGCTCGGCGAAGTCGGTGGTGAGCGCGAACGGGTCGGCCGGGCCGGTCGCGGGCGGGCGGCGGTCCACCTGCTCGGCCAGCTCGGCGCCGGCCCGGCGGATCCGGGACCGCAGCGCGCTGTCGCCGTCGTCGCCGGCCCAGTCCTCCGGCGCGGCGAACACCGCCGTGGGCAGCGTCGCCGCCCGCAGGTACGTGAACATCGGCCGGACCGCGTGCTCCAACGCCAGCGAGTGCCGGGCGGTGCCGCCGGTCGCCCCGAGCAGCACCGGCTTGCCGGCGAGCGCGTCCCGGTCGACCACGTCGAAGAACGACTTGAACAGCCCGTTGTAGGACGCGTTGAAGATCGGCGTCACCGCGATCAGCCCGTCGGCAGCGGCCACCGCGTCGAGCGTCCGGCGGAGTGCGGCCGGCGCGAAGCCGGTGAGCAGGTGGTTCACCACGTCGTGGGCGTGCTCGCGTAGCTCGACCACGCGCAGTTCCACAGTGGCGCCGCGGCCGGCCAGCTCGTCGCGGGCGGCCGCGGCGAGCTGGTCGGCGAGCAGGCGGGTCGACGACGGCTGGCCGAGACCGGCCGAGACGACAGCGAGGGTACGGCTGGTCATCGCTGCTCCCCGGCGGCCGGGGCGGCGTCGCGGGCGGTGAGCAGGCTCGCGTGGGTGGGCGCCTCGGGAACGTGCGCGGGACGCAGCGAGTCGAACTCCTTGCGCAGCACCGGGACCACCTCCTCGCCCAGCAGGTCGAGCTGCTCCAGCACCGTCTTCAGCGGCAAACCGGCGTGGTCGATCAGGAACAGCTGCCGCTGGTAGTCGCCGACGTACTCGCGGAAACCCAGCGTGCGGTCGATGACCTGCTGCGGGCTGCCGACGGTCAGCGGCGTCTCCCGGGTGAACTCCTCCAGCGACGGGCCGTGCCCGTAGACGGGGGCGTTGTCGAAGTAGGGACGGAACTCGCGTACCGCGTCCTGGGAGTTGCGCCGCATGAAGACCTGCCCGCCGAGGCCGACGATGGCCTGGTCCGGCGAGCCGTGGCCGTAGTGCGCGTACCGCTCCCGGTAGAGGCCGACCATCCGCTGGGTGTGCTCCTTGGGCCAGAAGATGTGGTTGGCGAAGAAGCCGTCACCGTAGTACGCGGCCTGCTCGGCGATCTCCGGGCTGCGGATCGAGCCGTGCCAGACGAACGGCGGTACGCCGTCGAGCGGGCGCGGGGTCGAGGTGAACGACTGCAGCGGCGTCCGGAACCGGCCCTTCCAGTCGACCACGTCCTCGCGCCACAGCCGGTGCAGCAGGTCGTAGTTCTCGATGGCCAGCGGAATGCCGTTGCGGATGTCCTGCCCGAACCACGGGTAGACCGGGCCGGTGTTGCCGCGGCCCATCATCAGGTCCACCCGTCCGTCGGCCAGGTGCTGGAGCATCGCGTAGTCCTCGGCGATCTTCACCGGGTCGTTCGTGGTGATCAGCGTGGTCGATGTCGACAGCAGCAGCCGTTCGGTACGCGCGGCGATCCAGCCGAGCATGGTGGTCGGCGACGACGGCACGAAGGGCGGGTTGTGGTGCTCGCCGGTGGCGAAGACGTCGAGGCCGACCTCTTCGGCCTTGAGCGCGATGGCGGTCATGGCCTTGATCCGCTCACGCTCGGACGGCAGCCGCCCGCTCGTGGGGTCGACGGTGACGTCACCGACGGTGAAGACTCCGAACTGCATGACCAGCTCCTCGCGTGGGGTCCGGACCGGTCGGCCCGGGATCGCTCCTCACAACATATTTGACGAGTCAACTATTCCGGTGACCGCCCGCCCCGGCGTGGCCCGGATCACGCGCCGCCCACCGACTACCCTTGCCGCGATGACGTACCCCTGGCTCGACGCACCCGCCGCGCAGATCGCCGACACCGCGCGGACGCTGCTCGGCTGGACCGTGTCGGCCGGCGGCGTCACCATCAGGCTCACCGAGGTCGAGGCGTACGCGGGCACCGGCGAGGATCCGGCGTCGCACGCCCACCGCGGGCCGACGCCGCGCAACAGGGTCATGTTCGGGCCCGCCGGGCACGTCTACGTGTACTTCGTGTTCGGCATGCACTGGTGCGCGAACATCGTCTGCGGTCGCGACGGCGAGGCGGCGGCGGTGCTGCTGCGCGCGGGCGATGTGGTCGACGGCGTCGAGATCGCCCGCGAGCGCCGGCCGCGCGCCGCCGACCGGGAGCTGGCCCGCGGGCCGGCCCGGCTGGTCACCGCGCTCGGGCTCGGGCGGGACGCGAACGGCACCTCGGCGATCGACGGCAGCGGTCCGCTGCTGCTGACGCCACCGGCCAGCCCTGTCGACCCGGCGCGGATCGTCGCTGGGCCGCGGGTCGGGGTCGCCGCCGCGCACGACCTTCCGTGGCGGTTCTGGCTGGCGGGCGAGCCGAGCGTGAGCGTCTACCGGCGGCACACCCCGCGGCGCCGGCCCGCTCCGGCCGTCTCCGCGCGGAACTCGCCCGCCTGAATCGGCCGTTCCGGGCAACCCGGGACACCCCGCGGCGCGTCTGTGGTGGCATGACGCGCCGATTCTTCACCACACGTTGAGAGCACGGTGTTTTACACGAAGGGCTTTCAACGGGGTGTTGACAACAGGTCATTCTTAGGTGTGGGATGGACGGCATGGTCACCGTGGACAACGACCCGTTCACCGCTCCGGATGCTGCCCAGGCCCGGGCGCACCGCAACTACGCGGCGCTGCTGCGGATCGCCGAGCGGCACGCCGGCACCAACTCCCGCCGCCGGCGCTACGCCCACCCCGACGTGCCCGACGCGTACGAGGCGGCCACGCTGGTGATGGCGCTCGCCGGAGGCGCCGAGCTGGACGAGGGTGAGGAGCCCGTCGACCAGGCCGACCTGATGGCCGCGCTGACGCTCATCCCGCACGTGCGGGCCGAGGTGGACGCGCTGGAGGCCGGCCTGTTGCAGGTGGCCCGCGGGCGGGGCATGACCTGGCAGGCGATCGCCTTCGGGCTGGGGCTGGGCAGCGCCCAGGCGGCCCGGCAGCGTTACGAGCGGCTCACCGTCCGCACCGGCACCGGCGACTGACCGGCGGCGCACGGCGCGGGCTGTCACAGCGGCGGGCGAGACTGTGCCGGACGACGGCACGGGAGGACGCGATGACGCGCGAGGAGATGCTGGCCTACTGCCTGGCCAAGCCGGGAGCCTGGCTCGACCAGCCGTGGGAGGGCGACGAGGTGGTGAAGGTGGGCAGCCGCATCTTCGCGTTCCTCGGCTCCCCCGACGGCGAGGCCCGGCTCGGGGTGAAGTGCGGGGCGTCCCGGGAGGTGGCCGACGAGTGGCTGCACCGGTTCCCGGCCGACGCGCGCCCCTCCCCCTACATCGGCCGGTCCGGCTGGAACACGCTGCGGCTCTCCGGCGGCATCCCGGACGACGAGCTGATCGAGGCGGTCGACGGGTCGTACGACGCGGTGGTCGCCAAGCTCCCGAAACGCGAGCGCCCCACAGGTTGAACGGTGTGATCCGGGGCAGGCGGGTGCCTACCCCGGATCAGCGGTGGCTCAGCGGGGTACGACCCGCTCGGCGGCCCACTCCCGCCAGCCGGTCAGCTTGTCCGCCGCGGCGGCGAGCTGGTCGGCGACCGGGCCGGGGCCGGTGGATCCGGGCGTGATGCGGGCGGCCAGCGCCGAGCGCACCGAGAGCACGTCGCGCACCGACGGGTCCAGGTGCTCGCTGACCGCGGCCAGGTCGGCGTCGGACACCTCGTCGAGCGCGCAGTCGCGGGCCGCGCAGAGCGCCACCAGCTTGCCGGTGATCTCGTGCGCGTCGCGGAACGGCACGTTGCGCCGGACCAGCCAGTCGGCGACCTCGGTGGCGAGCGAGAAACCCGACGGGGCGCTCGCGACCAGCCGGTCCACCCGGACCGTCATCGTGGAGATCATCCCGGCCAGCGCGGGTAGCAGCAGCTCCAACGTGTCGACCGCGTCGAACGCCGGCTCCTTGTCCTCCTGCATGTCCCGGTCGTACGTCATGGGCAGGCCCTTGAGCATGGTGAGCACGCTCATCAGGCCGCCGACCAGGCGGCCGGATTTGCCCCGGGCCAGCTCGGCGATGTCCGCGTTCTTCTTCTGCGGCATGATCGACGAGCCGGTGGCGAAGGCGTCGTCCAGCTCGACCCAGCCGAACTCCTGCGACGTCCAGAGCACCACCTCCTCGCCGAGGCGGGACAGGTGCACGCCGATCATCGCGGTGACGAACAGGAACTCGGCCACGAAGTCGCGGTCGGCGACCGCGTCCATCGAGTTGGCGAACGAGGTGCGGAAACCCAGCTCCTTGGCGACCGCCACCGGGTCCAGCGGCAGCCCCGAGCCGGCCAGCGCGCCAGCGCCGAGCGGGCTGATCGCGGTCCGCTCGTCCCAGTCCCGCATCCGCTCCAGGTCGCGCAGCAACGGCTGCACGTGGGCCAGCAGCCAGTGCCCGAACGTCACCGGCTGGGCGTGCTGCAGGTGCGTCATGCCCGGCGCGGCGGTGTCCACGTGCCGCTCCGCCTGCTCCACCAGGGCCTCGGCCAGCTCGACCAGCCGGGCCGCCACCCCGCGGGCGTGGTCGCGCAGGTAGAGCCGCAGGTCGGTGGCGACCTGGTCGTTGCGGGAACGGCCGGCGCGCAGCTTGCCGCCGAGGCTGCCCAGCCGCTCCAGCAGGCCACGCTCCAGCGCGGTGTGCACGTCCTCGTCGTCGACGGTCGGGCGGAAGGCGCCGGAGGCGCACGCCGCTTCCAGGTCGTCCAGCGCGGCCAGCATCCGGCCCAGTTCGTCCGGGTCGAGCAGGCCGGCGCCGGCGAGGACCCGGGCGTGCGCCCGGGAACCGGCGATGTCGTACGGGGCGAGGCGCCAGTCGAACTGGACGCTCACTGACAGCCGCGCGAGCGCCTCGGCGGGACCGCCGGCGAACCGGCCGCCCCAGAGGCTCGTCCGGTTGGCGGGGGCGCTGTTCTCGGTCAGGCTCTTGTCGTCCACCCCACCCATTGTGGTGCCCCCCATCAGGCCCCTCCCATCCGGGCGTCCCGTTGCGCGGCCATCGTGCTGGGTAGTCCCCACAGTCGTACGAATCCCTTCGCCAGCGACTGGTCGAACGTGTCGCCGGTGTCGTAGGTGGCGAGGCCGACGTCGTAGAGGCTCGCCTCGGAACGCCGGCCGGTGACGACCGCCCGGCCGCCGTGCAGGCGCAGCCGCACCTCGCCGGTGACGTGCCGCTGAGCCTCGTCGATGAACGCGTCCAGCGACCGCTTCAGCGGCGAGAACCAGAGCCCGTCGTAGACGAGTTCAGCCCAGCGCTGGTCGACGCCGCGCTTGAACCGGGCGAGATCCCGCTCGACTGTCACCGCCTCCAGCTCCTGGTGGGCGGTGATCAGGGCGAGCGCGCCGGGCGCCTCGTACACCTCGCGGCTCTTGATGCCGACCAGCCGGTCCTCGACCATGTCCAGCCGGCCCACGCCGTGCGCCCCGGCCCGCCGGTTCAGCTCCCGGATCGCCTCGTAGGGCGTGACCGTCTCGCCGTCGATCGCGACCGGCACGCCGCCGTCGAACGTGATCACCAGGTCGTCCGGGTCGCGTTCCGACGCCGGGTCCTCGGTGTACGCGTAGAGATCCTCGACCGGTGCGTTCCAGATGTCCTCCAGGAAGCCGGTCTCCACGGCGCGGCCCCACAGGTTCTGGTCGATCGAGTACGGCGACGCCGCCGACACGTCGATCGGCAGCCCCTTCTCCTCGGCGTACACGATCGCCTTGTCCCGGGTCCAGGCGAAGTCCCGGGCCGGCGCGACGACAGCCAGGTCCGGCGCGAGGGCGGCCAGGCCGACCTCGATCCGGACCTGGTCGTTGCCCTTGCCGGTGCAGCCGTGCGACACGATCGTGCCGCCGTGGGCACGCGCCGCCGCGACCAGGTGCTTGACGATCAGCGGCCGGGACAGCGCGGACACCAGCGGGTATCGGTCCATGTAGAGGGCGTTGGCCCGGATCGCCGGCAGGCAGTAGTCGGCGGCGAACTCGTCGCGGGCGTCGACCACCTCGGCGTCGACGGCGCCGCAGTCGAGCGCGCGCTGCCGGATCACTGCCATGTCCTCGCCGCCCTGACCGACGTCGACGGCGACCGCGATCACCTCCGCGCCGGTCCGCTCGGCCAGGTACGGGATGGCGACCGAGGTGTCCAGGCCCCCGGAGTACGCGAGCACGACCCGCTCGGTCACGAGGTGCCCCCTTCGGCTGTGTCGTCGCGGCGGGCCCACGCGGCGAGCCGCTCACCCAGCGCGGCGCCGCCGTCGGCCTCGCGGGCCACGACGAGGATGGTGTCGTCACCGGCGATGGTGCCGACGATCTCGGACAGGCCGGCCCGGTCCAGTGCGCTGGCGAGGTACTGGGCGGCGCCCGGCGGGGTGCGCAGCACCGCGATGTTGCCGCTGGAGTCGACGCCGTTCAGCAGTTCACGCAGCAGCCGGACCAGCCGGGCCGGCGCGCCCTCGGCGTCGCGCAGCGGCCGGTGCCCGTCCTCCGGGATCAGGTAGACGCCCCGCCCGTCGCCGCCCCGCGCGGTCACCGCTCCCAGTTCCTTCAGGTCCCGCGACAGGGTGGCCTGGGTGACCTGGATGCCGTCCCCGGCGAGCAGGTCGGCCAGCTCGGTCTGCGAGTGGATGGGGGTGTCGCGGATCAGCTCGACGATGCGGGCGTGCCGCGCGGCGCGGGTCAGCGGAGCGGTCATGCGGATTCCTCCAGGAGAAACGTCAGCAGCGCCTTCTGGGCGTGCAGCCGATTCTCCGCCTGGTCGAACACCGCGCTGTGCGGGCCGTCGAGCGCCTCGTCGGTGATCTCCTCGCCCCGGTGGGCGGGCAGGCAGTGCAGCACGATCACGTCGGCGTCGGCGTGGCCGAGCAGCGCGGCGTTGACCTGGTACGGCAGGAACGGGGTGATCCGGTCCAGCCCGTCGTCCTCCTGCCCCATCGACGTCCAGGTGTCGGTGGCGACGACGTGCGCGCCGCGTACCGCCTCGACCGGGTCGGTGAACAGCTGCACCGACCCGCCGGTGGTGGCGGCGATCTTCTCGGCGCGGGCCACGATCTCCGGGTCCGGCTGGAACCCGTCCGGGCCGGCGATCCGCACGTGCATCCCGGCGGTCGTCCCGGCCAGCAGGTACGAGTGCGCCATGTTGTTCGCCGCGTCGCCCACGTACGTCACGATCCGCCCGGCGGTGCCGCCGAAACGCTCCCGCACGGTGAGCAGGTCGGCCAGCAGCTGGCAGGGGTGGTACGTGTCGGTGAGCGCGTTCACGACGGGCACCGTCGCGTGCTCGGCGACCTCGGCGATCCGGTCGTCGCCGTGGGTACGCAGCACGATCGCGGCGACGTAGCGGGACAGCACCCGGCCGGCGTCGGCCAGCGTCTCGCCCCGGCCGAAGTGGGTGACCTGGGTGTCCACCACGAGCGGGTGCCCGCCCAGCTCGGCGATGCCCACGTCGAACGAGATCCGGGTGCGCAGGCTCTGCTTGTCGAACAGCACCGCTACCGACTTCGGCCCGGTCAGGGGCTGGTGCGCGTACCGGTCGGCCTTCATCCGGGCGGCGAGGTCGAGCACGGCGGCCTGCTCGGCGGGCGTGAGGTCGTCGTCGCGCAGGAAGTGGCGGATCATGCGGGAGCCTCCGTCGGGGTCGTGGCGTCGGGCGCGGCGGTGCCGGCGGAGGGGCCGGGCACGGCGGCCTCGGCCGGTGCGGCGGTGCCGGTGGTGGAAGGTGCCGGCGCGGCGGCGGACAGCGCGGCCGGCAGCGCGGCGAGGAACGCGTCGGCCTGGGCGGCGGTGAGGATCAGCGGCGGGGCGAGCCGGACCACGTCCGGCTGCACCGGGTTGACCAGGAAACCCGCCTCGCGCAGCGCCGCCGCGGCGGCAGCGGACACCGGCTGGTCGAGCACGACGCCGAGCAGCAGCCCGGCGCCGCGCACCTCGCGGACCAGCGGGTGACCGAGCGCCTCGACGCCGCGCCGCAGCCGCTCGCCGACGCGCTTGACGTGGTCGAGCAGGCCCTCGTGCGCGATCGTGGAGACGACGGCGAGCGCGGCGGCGCAGCTGATCGGGTTGCCGCCGAACGTGGTGCCGTGCGAGCCGGGCGTGAGCAGGTCGGCGGCCCGGCCGAAGGCCAGGCAGGCACCAAGCGGCAGGCCGCCGCCGAGGCCCTTGGCGAGCGTGACGACGTCCGGCTCGACGCCCTCGGCCTGGTGGGCGAACCAGTGGCCGGTGCGGCCGACCCCGGTCTGCACCTCGTCCAGCACCAGCAACGCGCCGTGCGCGGCGGTGATCCGCCGGGCCGCGGCCAGGTAGCCGGGCGGCGGTACGACCACGCCGTTCTCGCCCTGGATCGGCTCGATGATCAGCATGGCCGTGTCGTCGGTGACGGCCTCGGCCAGCGCGTGGGCGTCGCCGAACGGCACGTGCGTCACGTCGCCGGGCAGCGGGCGGAACGGGTCGGCCTTCGCGGGCTGCCCTGTGAGCGCCAGCGCGCCCATGGTCCGGCCGTGGAACCCGCCGTGGGTGGCGACCACGTGCCGGCGGCCGGTGAGCCGGGACAGCTTGAACGCGGCCTCGTTGGCCTCCGCGCCGGAGTTGGCGAAGAACACCCGGCCCGGGCGGCCGGCCAGCGCGAGCAGCAGCTCGGCCAGCGCCACCGGCGGCTCGGCGACGAACAGGTTCGATACGTGCCCGAGCGTCGCCACCTGCTTGCTGACGGCGGCAACCACCGCCGGGTGGGCGTGGCCGAGCGCGTTGACGGCGATGCCGCCGAGCAGGTCGACGTACTCCCGGCCGGTCTCGTCGACCACGACGGCGCCGGAGCCGGAGACGAGCGCCAGCGGCGGCGTGCCGTAGTTGTCCATCATGGTGGCGTTCCACCGCTGCACCAGCGTGCTCATGAGTCGATCACCATGGTTCCGAAGCCCTCCGACGTGAACACTTCCAGCAGCGTGGAGTGGGCGACCCGGCCGTCGACGACGTGCGCGGCCGGTACTCCCCCGCGCACCGCCCGCAGGCAGGCCTCCATCTTCGGGACCATGCCCGACTCCAGGGACGGCAGCAGCTTCGCCAGGTCGTCCGCGGTGATCTCGCTGACCAGGCTGGACGTGTCCGGCCAGTCGGCGTAGAGGCCGGGCACGTCGGTCAGCACGACCAGCTTGCGGGCGTCCAGCGCCACCGCCAGCGCGGCGGCGGCGGTGTCCGCGTTGAGGTTGTGCAGCACCCCGTCGACGTCCGGCGCGACTGTCGAGATGACCGGGATCCGGCCGGCCTCGATCAGGTCGGTGACCGCCGAGACGTTCACCGACTCCACGTCGCCGACCTGGCCCACGTCGACCGCTTCCCCGTCCACGTACGCCTGGCGGCGCACCGCCGTGAACAGTCCGGCGTCCTCGCCGGAGAGGCCGACCGCGTACGGGCCGTGCGCGTTGATCAGCCCGACCAGTTCCCGGCCGACCTGACCGACCAGGACCATCCGGACCACGTCCATCGCCTCCGGGGTGGTGACCCGCAGGCCGCCCCGGAACTCGCTGGCGATGCCCAGGCGGCCGAGCATGGCGGAGATCTGCGGGCCGCCGCCGTGCACCACTACGGGCTTGAGGCCGGCGTAGCGCAGGAACACCATGTCGGCGGCGAACGCCCGCTGGAGTTCGGGGTCGACCATGGCGTTGCCGCCGTACTTGACCACGACCGTGGCGCCGGAGAAACGGGCCAGCCAGGGCAGCGCCTCGATCAGCGTGGCGGCCTTGGCCTGGGCCCGAGTGAGGTCAGCACTCAAGTTCATGTGGAATAGGCCGAGTTCTCGTGGACGTACGCGTGGGACAGGTCGTTGGTCCAGATGGTGGCGGCGTCGGCACCGGAGAAACGGGCCAGCCAGGGCAGCGCCTCGATCAGCGTGGCGGCCTTGGCCTGGGCCCGAGTGAGGTCAGCACTCAAGTTCATGTGGAATAGGGGCGGCCGAGCATGGCGGAGATCTGCGGGCCGCCGCCGTGCACCACTACGGGCTTGAGGCCGGCGTAGCGCAGGAACACCATGTCGGCGGCGAACGCCCGCTGGAGTTCGGGGTCGACCATGGCGTTGCCGCCGTACTTGACCACGACCGTGGCYCCGGAGAAACGGGCCAGCCAGGGCAGCGCCTCGATCAGCGTGGCGGCCTTGGCCTGGGCCCGAGTGAGGTCAGCACTCAAGTTCATGTGGAATAGGCCGAGTTCTCGTGGACGTACGCGTGGGACAGGTCGTTGGTCCAGATGGTGGCGGCGTCGGCACCGGCGTGCAGGTCGATCCGGACCGTGACGCCGCGGCCGGTGAGGTCCACCTTGGCGCGGTCCTCGGCGGCGGCGCCGCCCCGGCACACCCAGATGCCGTTGACCGCGACGTCCACGCCGTCCGGTTCGAACACGGCGGCCGTGGTGCCGACCGCGGCGAGGATCCGGCCCCAGTTCGGGTCGTTGCCGAACAGCGCGGTCTTCACCAGGTTGTTGCGGGCCACCGTGCGGCCCACCTCGACCGCGTCGTCCTCGCTCGCCGCGCCGACCACCTCGATCGCGACCTCCTTCGTCGCGCCCTCGGCGTCGGCCAGGAGCTGCTGGGCCAGGTCGTGGCAGGCGGCGGTGACCGCGGCGGTCAGCTCCTCGGCGGTCGGCTCGATGCCGGAGGCGCCGCTTGCGAGCAGCAGCACCGTGTCGTTGGTGGACATGCAGCCGTCGGAGTCGATCCGGTCGAACGTGATCCGGGTGGCGGCGCGCAGCGCGGCGTCCAGGGCGTCCGGCCCGGCCACCGCGTCGGTGGTGAGCACGCAGAGCATGGTGGCCATGGCCGGGGCGAGCATGCCCGCGCCCTTGGCCATGCCGCCGACGGTCCAGCCCGTACCCTGCGCCACCGTCGTCTTGGGGCGGGTGTCGGTGGTCATGATGGCCTCGGCGGCCGCCGGGCCGCCGTCGCGGGACAGGCCGCGCACCGCCTCGCGTACGCCGGGAAGCAGTTTGTCCATCGGCAGCCGCTCGCCGATCAGGCCGGTCGAGCAGACCGCGACCTCGCCCGCGCCGACGATGAGCCGCGCGTTCGCCGCGGTGATCGCGGCGGCGGTGTGCTCGGCGGTGGCGTGGGTGTCCTGGAAGCCGGCCGGGCCGGTGCAGGCGTTCGCACCGCCGGAGTTGAGCACCACGGCGCGCACGACGCCGCCGTGCACGACCTGCTGGCTCCACAGCACCGGCGCGGCCTTGACCCGGTTGGCGGTGAAGACGCCGGCCACGCCGGCGTCCGGGCCGTCGTTTATGACGAGGGCGACGTCGGCGGCGCCGGAGGACTTCAGTCCGGCCGCGACACCTGCGGCGCGGAACCCACGGGGGACGGTGACGCTCACGGGGCCACTCCAAACACGGACAGACCGGTGGTCTCGGGGAGACCCACCATCAGGTTGGCGTTCTGCACGGCCTGGCCGGCCGCGCCCTTGCCCAGGTTGTCGATCGCGCTGACCACGATCACCCGCCCCGAGTCGACGTCCACGGTCGCCTGGAGGTGGCAGGAGTTCGAGCCGGCGGTGGCGGCGGTGTGCGGCCACGCCCCCTCGGGCAGCACGTGCACGAACGGCGCGTCGGCGTACGCGGCGGCCAGCACCGCGCGCGGGTCGGCGTCGCCGGTGGGCACCGCGGTGACGGTGGACAGGATGCCCCGGGGCATCGGCGCGAGCACCGGGGTGAAGGACAGGCCGGTCGCGCCGGTGGCCTGCTTGATCTCCGGCACGTGCTGGTGCGCACCCACCTTGTAGGGGGTCAGATCGCCCATCACCTCGCTGCCGAGCAGATGGGCCTTGGCGGCCCGGCCCGCGCCGGAGGTGCCGGAGGCGGCGACCACCACCACGTCGTCGGGGCGTACCGCGCCGGCCGCGATCAGCGGCGCCAGCGCCAGCGTGGTCGCCACCGCGTAGCAACCGGTGCTGGCCACACGCGTCGCGGCGGCGATCTCGGCCCGCTGCCCGGGCAGCTCGGGCAGCCCGTAGGTCCAGGCGCCGGCGTGCTCTCCGCCGTAGTAGCGGCCCCAGGCGGCGGCGTCGCGCAGCCGGTGGTCCGCGCCCAGGTCGACCACCGTGACCGTTTCGGGCAGCGCCGCGGCGAGCGCCGCGGACTGCCCGTGCGGCAGGGCCAGGAAGACCAGGTCCGCGTCGGCGAGGGCCGCCGGTTCGGTGGCGGCGAACACGAGGTCGAGGCCCGCGAGATGCGGGTGTACGGCGGTGACGGGCTGGCCGGCCTGGCTGTGCGCGGTGGCGGCGATCAGCTCGAACTCGGGGTGACCGGCGAGCAGGCGCAGCAGTTCGCCCCCGGCGTATCCACTCGCCCCGGCCACGGCAACCCGAATGTCCATACCCACCTCCGCATGACTATGCAGAGGAGGTTACCAGCGGCAAGGCGAGCAGTGCAAGTTCATGCAGCATACTGCATGAAGCTGCGGCTGGGCCGGCCCTTCCGATCCCGCCCAGGAAGGTCCGGCCCAGCCAGATCAACCTCGTTCGACGAGCCCGTGCTGACGCTCATAGGTGCGGAGTGCCGCATCCCAGGCCTGGGTGTACTCCGATGGGCCCATGTTCAGGTCGTTGTGACCCCGGACCGCCTCCCGGAGCAGTTCCACCAACTCCGGCACGGTCTCCCGGCGCTCTGCCACGTACCGACGGAACACCTCGGCGAACTGCTCCCCGGTCAGCCGGGCGGCATGCATCGTCACCGGGTCACCGTCGAGATTCTGGAGCACCGCGCACCACCGTCGGGTCAGGTCATCGGCTTGACGGGCCCTGACCTTCTGCAGCTCGTGGTCGCACTCCAACTTGATCCGGTCCTCCCAGTACGGCCGCAGCCGCTCGCGGACCCGCTCGTCGGGGCTGACACGGACCTGGGCGGTGAAGGAGGGGGCTGTCCCCTGCCGGGGCCAGCGCTGGCCGGACAGATGCGCGTTCAGGGCCTGCTCCAGCTCGTGGGAGCGGTGCGGCTCATGCCGCCGGGCCAGATCGACCGCTTGTTCCCGGAGGATGCCGCACGCCCACGTCAGGTAGCCCTCGGCCCGGAACCGCAGGTCCTCGAACGTCATCCGGTGCGCCGTCCAGACGTAGACGGCGTACAGGCGGAAGTCGAAGGCGTCACCTTTCGCCGGCACCAGGAGGGGCTGCGGAACCTCCTGGCGAAACGACACGGCGACGGGAGCAGGCGGGACCGGGGAAGCGACGGTCGACGGGGCGGGCGGGAAGACGGTGTGCCACCAGCGGCGTGCCGGCTGGTCCGGAGCGGAGGAGGGGGTGCTCGAAGGCGCTGCGGGAGGGGTGGTCATTTCTGTTCCTCGTTCGTGAGTCGTCGTACGTCGTCGAGTAGGGAGTTGCCGGGCATCAGGGGCTGCCAGACGTGCTGAATCTGGTGGTCCAAGCGGCGCCGGAGGGGCTCTCGGCCGGCCACCACGGCCGTGAGCAGCTGTCCGCAGTACATCGCCACCTCAGGCTGTCCGTCCGCGCGGCTGAGCCAGAAACCGAGCGTTCGCCAGGCGCGAAACGCGGTTCCCGGGATGGCGAGCGCGGCGGCCCAGCAGGTGGCCAGATCCTGTAGTTGGACGGTGCCGCGCCGTGTCAGGTCGAGCAGTTCGGGCCAGTGTTCCCGCGGCACGGGTGACCACCGGTCGGCCAGGATCCGCAGCGCCCGGCCGGCGTGCAGGCGCACCTCCGGGTGGGTCGAGACGGCCCACTCCGCCAGCGTGGCCGTCACCTCCGCGGCGTGCCCTGCGTCGTACACCTCCACGAGGCCCCGGACCACGGAGTTGTGCCAGCGCTGCATCCGCGCCTCCGCCACCTGACGCAGGTGGAGCAGCGCGCTCTCGGGCCAGAGACGAGCGAGGCCGAGAGCGTAGGCCCGAGCCACGGTGTCCCGGCGGTGCGCCGTGCCACTGTCGGCCCAGCGGTCCAACTCGGCGCGAAGCCGATGACGCAGCGAGGGCTGCATGGCCATCGCGACCAGAGCGATAGCCGCCGTCTGACGCACACCGGCGCGTCGTTCCCGTGCCAACTCGTCCACGGCTAGCAACGCGGAGCGCACCGCGAGACTTGCCGACCAGCCGATGGCGCCCGCTGCGGCCTGCCGGACGCCGGGCACGTCGCTGCGGGCGAGATCAACCCACCACCGCAGAAGCCGCTCCGGGTGCCACCAGTCCTGCCAGGCGACCTCCAGGAGGCTGGAGCGAAGTGCGTCGTTGGCCGGGATGAACTCCACTCGTCGCCCGCCCGGCACTCGATCGTCGTCGACCACCCGCACCGCCTGACGAAGTTCGGGCCCCATCAACTCGTCATGCGCGGACCCGCGGCCAGGCATGACCGCCTGCGGCAGGTCGTCCGCCGCAAGCCCGGTCAACAATCGTGCGGCGTGGTGGACCTCCGACACCGGCTGGCCGGCGAGTACCGCGCAGGACAGGCGGAACGCACGACGATCGCCGGCAGCCCAGAACTCCGACGGATGCTGCCCGTCGGAGCAGTCGAGAATGCGAGCCGCCCGCTCCCGCACCTGCCCCGGCAGCAGGCGCTCCAACCGCTGCGTCAGATCCACGCCGTTCACGGGGTTGCGGGCGATGGACTCCACCAAGCGGACCACCTCGCCCGGGCGCGGATCGCCGCGCAGGTAGGCGATCATCAGCGGGTGCCCGACGGCTTCGTCCTCGACATAGCGATCGACGCACGCTCCGACGCACTCGTTGCCACATCGCCCGACGCACCGGCCGCGCAGATGCCGCCGTAGTTGGGCCCGGAAGACATCCGCAGCGCCGGGAGGCCGATGCTCGACGATCTGGTCGGTGAACTCCCGGCCCCGCGACTGGAAATCACCGACGAGCACCACCGTGCAGCCCACCGCCTCGGCCCGAGCTGCCGCGCCGACCAGGGTCATACCGTCCAGGTCCCGGATCGCCGCGTCGCCCAAGGGCAGGACGTAACCGTGCCCGGCTCGGAGGATGCCGGCGGTCCGGATCAGATCTCCGAGGCTCTCCACGTGGATCAGGCCCACCCGGTCGTAGCCGTGCCGTCTGGCGGAGGCCAGACATGCGGCCGTGTAGCGGCCCGTACCTTCCGGTCCGGAGAGACACAGCAGCCCTCGGCGCTTGAGCCGCCGGTCGAGGTACTGATCGCTCGACGCCGGCGCGTACCCGTCCGCGGACTGTCGGACTGTGGCTCCACTCAACGTCTCCGACCAGCTCCGGCCGTCCCCGACGCCGGCCATGGTGACGTGCATCGCGCCGATGGCGGTGGCTCCGGTCCCGGTCGCGTTCTGGCCCTGAACGTGTACATCCCCGACCTCGATCCCCGCCGGTGCGCCGAGCAGCGCGGAGAGCCGGCCGATGATCTCGCGCGGGTCGAGTGACGGATCGTCCTCCGTCTCCTCCGTCTCCTCCGTCTCCTCCGCGAGGCCTTGCTCATCCGCAGCCGACGGATCGGCGCCGGGGCCGACCCCGTCGATCGTGGCGCGTACAGCCTCTCCGCCGTCATCCGGGTGGACCGGCGGGACCGGCACCGGGGCACCGTCGGTCTCCGGCGGGGGCGCGGGGGCGATCATCGTTCGGTCCCGTCCCGATCGATGATCGCGTCGCGGCCGACCGATCCGATCGCCGTCGCGTTCGGGCCGACAGCGCTCTGCCCGCGGACCTGGAGGCTGCCGATCCGGATGCCGGCGTCGCCGGAATGCGGCGGTTCGACCGAACGGCCGATGGAGGCGGACTCGACGTCGCCTGCCGGGTCTACCGTTCGCGGTTCACCGACCGGCAACGACGACATGTCCTCGTCGACCACGTAGAGCCAGGCGATCTCCTCGAAGCCCTTGTCCGGGTGGCTCACCCGAACCTTGCGAAACCGCTCGGGCCGCATCTCCTCGGGGTACTCCTGGACGACGTTCCGGTAGATGTCGTCGGAGACGACGAGCGCGACTCCAGCGTCCGGGAAGGCGGCAAGAGCGCGCTTCAGCGGAGCGGAGTCGCAGAGCCGGCAGACGAGGACGACTGCCGAACCCGGGAAGCCGTTCGCGCCGTCCAGGTGTACGAGGCCCTGATGGACGGCCACCCGCAGCCGGATCCGCGCCGCCGGCACCCGGCTGACGTTGTACGCACGCAGCCGTCGGTTGAGCTCCGGGACGAATCGGCCGATGATGAGCGCCTCGTGGGCGTCTCGCGGGAGAATCGCCAATTCCCCGTCACCGGCCTGCTGGGTATGCCACTGCGTCCGGTCCAGTCCGACCAGCGCGGCGGCCTCATGCAGGAGGCGCCGGAACTCCTGCTGCGCCTCGTACTGCTGGACGTTGCTGCGGCGGCTGTACCGCTCCATGTCCACGCTGATCAACATTCGTCGCTCGGGATGGTGCATCCGGTGTCGCCCCTTCGTCACTCACCCGCCGGAACGGCGGGACCACAAGGGACATCGAATCCGGGTCGCCCGAGCCGCACCCCGTAGAAGTACGGCATCCGCCGTGCCTGTCCGGAACCGGTCTTCCCGCCTTCGTCCGGGATTCGGCAGGAGGAGCCGCGATGGACTGGACGCATGATCGACGTCCTCAGCGAGTTGCTTCTCGACGCGGGCTGGCACCCGGCGGCAGTGCTGTCCGTGGTGGCGATCTACGTCGGGGCCGCCGCACTGTTGCGCCGCGTGTCGCGCTCCGCTCAGCTTCGGCTACGCTTCGACGGTCTTCGCTGGCTGGCGAGAATGGGGTTGTCGATGCGTCGAGGGGCACCGCCCCAGGCCGAGTGGCCGTACGGGACCTTCCTCCGGCGGCTGCGCCCCGCAGATCGGGAGATCGTCCTGGGTCTCGGTGTCCGACGCCAGGTACCCGCCGGTCAGATCCTGATCCACGAGGGCATCCGGGAATCGCACCTGGTGCTCTTGGAGGAGGGGTTGACCAAGGTGACGGCGAGCCTCCCCGACGGTCGGTCGGCGCTGCTCTCACTGCGCGTCGGTGGTGACCTGGTCGGTGAGATGTCCGCCCTGAACGATCAACCCCGCTCGGCCACGATCACCACCTGCGGCCCCACGCGGTACAGCGTCATTCCCAGAGACCGGTTCACCCGATTCCTCAAGGAGCACCCCGAATCCGCGCTCGAACTCGCGGCGATGGTGGCGGATCGGCTGCGCTGGTCCAACCGGCGCCGCATCGACTTCACCTCGTACCACGTGAAGATCCGCGTGGCCCGGGTGATCGCGGAGCTGTGCCGGACGCACGGTCGGCGGAGTCCGGAAGGCGTGGTCATCGACGTCCGCCTGACCCAGCCGGAGCTCGCGACGATCTGCGGTGCGGCGGAGACATCGATTCAGAAGGCCCTGCGCGAGCTCCGCGCTGAGCGGCTCGTGGACACGGACTATCGGCGGATAACGGTCCGGGATCTGCCAGGCCTGCGAGGTCTCGGCGAGTTGCCTTCCGACGACGAGTAAGCCGTACGGTCGACGGCTGTTAAAAGGGGCCCCCTCCTCTACCGGAGGCGTTAAGAGGGGGCCCCTCCTTTCATGCGCCGCGCAGGGTGGCGCCGAAGCGCTCGGCGGCGACCGCCACCGCCGCGTCGCGCGCCGCCACCGCCTCCTCGCCCGCGAGGGTCCGGTCCGGGGCGCGGAACGTCAGCTTGTACGCCAGCGACTTGCGTCCCTCGCCGAGCTGCTCGGACGTGTAGACGTCGAACAGCCGGACGTCCTCCAGCAGCGCGCCCGCGCCCTCGATCAGCGCGGCCCTTACCTCGGCGGCCGGCACCGTGTCGTCCACCACCAGCGCCACGTCGATCAGGGCCGGCGGGAACGTGGAGATGGTCGGCCCGGCGACCAGGGGGGCGGCGGGCAGCGCGTCCAGGTCCAGCTCCATGGCGCTGGTACGCCGGGGCAGCTCCAGCGCGGCCAGCACGGCCGGGTGCAGCTCACCGGCGTGGCCGACGACCACGCCGTCCACCACCAGTTCGGCGCAGCGGCCCGGGTGCCAGGGTGCCCGCTCGCCGGCCCGTACCGTCACCCGGTCGGCGGGGATCCCGGCGGCGTCGAGCACCGCCCGGCCCGCCTCGACGGCGTCCGCCCAGCCGGCCGTGCGGCCCGCGCCCCACCAGCCGGCCGGTTCGATCTCGCCGGTGAGCGCCACCGCGACGTGCCGGGGCTGGGCGGGCACCACCGCGTCGGCGGCGGCGAACTCCTCGTCGGTGGGCCGCCGGTCCACGCCCATCGCGGGCGGGGCGCCGGCACCGGGGCGTGGGTGGAAGACGGTGCCGATCTCGTAGATCGCCACGTCCCGCTGGCCCCGGCCGACGTTGCGCTTGACGATGCCGAGCAGCGGGCCGAGCAGCGTGGTGCGCAGCAGCGGCTCCTCCTCCGACAACGGGTTCGCCAGCCGTACCGCGGGGCGGCGCGGGTCGTCGGCGGGCAGGCCGAGCTGGTCGACCAGTTCCGGCGCGACGAACGGCTGCGCCAGCACCTCGACGTAGCCGCGCTCGGCGAGCGAGCGGGCGACGGCCCGGCGGCGCTGCTGCTGCCAGGTCAGGCCCCGGCCGGGCGGCGCGGTGGGCAGCACCGACGGCACCCGGTCGTAGCCGTCGAGGCGTACCACCTCCTCCACCAGGTCGGCCGGGTCGGTCAGGTCGGGACGCCAGCTCGGCGGCGTCACGGTCAGCACCTCACCGGCACCCGAGCCGGCGGCCGTGCCCACCGTGCCCGGGTCCTCGGCGAGCCGGTCGGTGCCGCGGGTGACGGTGCAACCGACCTGCTCCAGCAGCTCCACCACCCGGTCCGGCGAGTACGTCACGCCGACGCGCCGCGACGGCAGGTCCACCGGCAGCGTCACGGGCGTACGCGGCGCGACGTGGTCGATGTCGAGCACCTCTTCGCCCGCTGTGCCGCCGGCGAGGTCGGTGAGCAGCCGGACCGCCTTCTCCAGCGCGACCAGCGGCAGCGCCGGGTCGACGCCCCGCTCCCACCGCTTCGCCGCCTCGCTGAACAGCTTGTGCCGCCGCGCGGTACGGCCGACGGTGGCCGGATCCCAGTGCGCCGCCTCGAACAGCACGTTCGTGGTGGAGGCGAGCACCTCGCTGGTCTCGCCGCCCATCACCGCGGCGAGCGAGATCGGGACGCCGGCGTCCTCGCCTGCGAGGGCGTTGGGCAGCCCGGCGTCGCAGATCACCAGGTCCTCCGCGGACAGCGTGCGGCTGACCCCGTCCAGGGTGGTCAGCTTCTCCCCCGCCTCGGCACGGCGCACCACGAGCGTCCCGGCGATCCGGTCCGCGTCGAAGGCGTGCATCGGCTGGCCGAGTTCGAGCATCAGGTAGTTGGTGATGTCGACGGCGAGCGAGATGCTGCGCACCCCGGCCACCGTGAGCCGCTGCCGCATCCAGCCGGGCGTCTCCACCGTCGGGTCGACGCCGCGCACCATCCGCGCCGCGAACCGGTCGCAGCCGACCGTGTCGCGGACCTCCACCGGGTACGCCGGCTCGGCGGTGGCACCGGGCGCGGGCGCGTCGGCCGGGTCGCGGAACGGCACGCCGAGCGCGTGCGACAGCTCGCGGGCGATGCCGCGCACGCTCAGCGCGTACCCGCGGTCCGGGGTGATCTCCAACTCGACCACGACGTCGTCCAGGCCGACGACGGGCCGGGCGTCGTCGCCGGGCTGGGCCTTGACGTCCTCGGGCAGCACGACGATGCCCGAGTGGTCGTCGCCGAGGCCCAGCTCCTGCGCCGAGCAGATCATGCCGTGGGAGTTGCGCCCGTACGTCTTGCGCGCGCCGATCGCGAACCCGCCGGGCAGCACGCCGCCGGGGAGGATCACCACGACCTTGTCGCCCACGGCGAAGTTCCGCGCCCCGCAGACGATCTCCTGCGGCTCACCGGTGCCGTTCGCGGCGCCGACGTCGACCCGGCAGAAGCGGATCGGCTTCTTGAAGCCGGTCAGCTCCTCGATCTCCAGGACCTCGCCGACGACCAGCGGGCCGGTGACCGACTCGCGCAGGTCCACCACGGACTCGACCTCGATGCCGAGGTCGACCAGCGCCTGCTCCAGGTCGCCGGTGGGCAGGTCGGCCGGCAGGTCCACGTACTCCCGCAGCCAACTGACAGAGACTCGCATGACTGTTAAACCACCGTTCCCGTAGCTCAGGCGCCGAACGCGCGGGTAAACCGCACGTCGCCCTCGGCCATGTCCCGCATGTCACTGACGCCGTGCCGGACCATCACGGTCCGGTCGATGCCCATGCCGAACGCGAATCCGGAGTAGACCTCCGGGTCGATGCCGCAGGCGCGCAGCACCCGCGGGTTGACCATGCCGCAGCCGCCCCACTCGACCCACTGCGGACCGTCCCGGTGCTCCGGGAACCACACGTCGAACTCGGCCGACGGCTCGGTGAACGGGAAGTAGTGCGGCCGCCAGCGCGTCTTCGCACCCTCGCCGAACATCGCCCGGGCGAAGTGGTCGAGTGTGCCGCGCAGGTGCGCCATGGTGATGCCCTTGTCCACCACCAGGCCCTCGACCTGGTGGAACACCGGCGCGTGGGTGGCGTCCAGCTCGTCGGTGCGGTAGACCCGGCCGGGCACCACCACGTAGATCGGCGGCTTGCGGGTGAGCATGGTGCGCGCCTGCACCGGTGACGTGTGGGTGCGCAGAACAAGGCCCGAGCCCTCGGGTGCGATGTGGAACGTGTCCATCAGGCCGCGTGCCGGGTGGTCGGCCGGAATGTTCAGCGCGTCGAAGTTGGTCCACTCCAGCTCGACCTCGGGGCCCTCGGCCACCTCGTAGCCCATGCCGATGAACAGGTCGCTGATCTGCTCCATCAGCACGCTCAGCGGGTGGCGGGCACCGCGCGGCCGGCGGTCGTACGGCAGGGTCACGTCGACCCGCTCCTCGACCAGCACCCGCGCGGCCCGTTCCCGGTCCAGGATCTCCTGCCGGGCGGTGTACGCGGACTCGATGGCCCGGCGGGCCTCGTTGACCCGCTTGCCGGCGTCGGCCTTCGCGGCCGGCGGCAGCGCGCCGATCTCCCGGCGCGCCAGCGACACCGGGGACCGGTCACCGAGGTGCGCGGGGCGCAGCGCGGTGAGCGCGTCCGGGTCGGCGGCCCCGGCGAACGCCTTCTCGGCGTCGGCCACGGCCCCGGCCAGGGCGTCCGGGTCGAGCAGGGCGACCTGCTTCGGGTCGTACGGATCGTTGCGGTAGCTCATGGTGAACGGGCACTCCCTCACGGCGGCGCCGACCCTCGCGGGGTGGCTAGGCGAGTCTACGGACGCGCGGCTTCGCCGCAGCCCGCCGGTGGGGAGTCGTGCAGGGGGAAGGGTCAGGCCCGCCGCCCGCCGACACCGGCGGGCTGGCTAAACGAACGCCGTGGCGCGTTCATGACGAGGCGGACTCCCCTGCTGTCTCTCGCGTGCCCCCTGGGACACGCAGTGCTCTGGCGGAAGAATACAGGCAGACGGCCGCGGCCGCAGCCAGGTTCAGGCTCTCCGCGCGCCCGTGCAGCGGCACCCGGACCCGGGCGTCGGCGGCGCCGGTCAGCTCCTCGGGCAGGCCGTGCGCCTCCGAGCCGAACAGCCACGCGGTGGGGGCGGCCAGCCGTCCGGCGTCGGCGAGGTCTTCGAGGTCGCTGTCGCCGTACCCGGTGGTGGCCAGGATCGTGAGGCCGGCGGCGCGCAGCGCCTCGACGGCGGCGAGCGGGTCGGCGGCGCGCACCACGTCGACGTGGAAGAGGCTGCCGGCGGAGGCCCGCACGCACTTGCCGTTGTAGGGGTCGACCGCCTCGCCCGCGAAGACCACCGCGCCCGCGCCCGCCGCGTCGGCGGTGCGCAGCACGGTGCCGGCGTTGCCCGGGTCGCGGATCCCGGCGAGCACCGCTACCAGTCGCGGCCCGCGCGCCACCGCCTGTTCCAGGGGTACGTCGAGATGCCGGCACACCGCCACCAGACCCTGCGGCGCGACGGTCTCGGCCAGCGCGGCCAGGGCGTCGTCCGTCACCTCGGAGACGGGCACGTCGGCCCGGGCGGCCGCGGCGGCGAGGTCGGCGTACCTGTCGAGTGCCGCCGGGGTGCCGAACAGCTCGACCACGGTGCCGGTGCGGGCGAGCGCCTCCCGGACCGCCTGCGGTCCCTCGGCCAGGAACCGGCCGGCCTGGTCGCGGTCGCGCCGGCGCTGCAGCCGCCGGGCGGCCACGACCCTGGGGGTACGCGGGGTGAACGGTCCGGGAACGGCGTCAAGGCGCCTCCCCTGCGAACGTGACTGCATGGGAGACGCCTCGATCTGCCGTACGGGGTGGGTCAGGCGGCCTGAGCCGCGGCGCCACCGGTGCCCTCGGCCGCCACGGCGGCGCGGGCCAGCTCGACGATCGCCGCGAACGAGGCGGCGTCGTTGACGGCCATGTCGGCCAGGATCTTCCGGTCGACCTCGATGCCGGCCAGGCGCAGGCCCTGGATCAGCCGGTTGTAGGTCAGGCCGTTGGCCCGGGCGCCGGCGTTGATCCGCTGGATCCAGAGCTGCCGGAAGTCGCCCTTGCGGTCGCGACGGTCCCGGTAGGAGTACTGCATCGAGTGCAGCACCTGCTCCTTGGCCTTGCGGTACAGCCGGGAGCGCTGACCGCGGTAGCCGCTCGCGGTCTCCAGCAGGGTACGACGCTTCTTCTGGGCGTTCACAGCCCGCTTGACGCGTGCCATCTCAACTCCTTCTTCGGTTCAGGTGGCTCGCGTCAGCGGCCGAGCAGCTTCTTGATGCGCTTGGTGTCGGCCTTGGCCAGCTCGACGGTGCCGGTCAGCCGACGGGTCTGGGTGCTGGGCTTCTTCTCCAGGTTGTGGCGAAGGCCGGCCTGCTGGGCAACGATCTTGCCCTTGCCGGTCACCTTGACCCGCTTGCCCATACCCGTGTGGCTCTTCATCTTCGGCATTGGAACGTCTTCTCCCCTGTTACTGGCCGCTGGTCTCAGCGGTCGTGCCGGTCTCGCCGGCTGCTGCGGTGTCGCCGGCCGCCGGGGTCTCGCCGGCCGGAGCGGCCGGTTCCTCCGCCGCCCGGTCGCGCGGTCCACCGCGGGACGCCGTGGCGGCGACCGCGGAGGCCTTGACGGCCCGGTGCGGAGCGAGAACCATGATCATGTTTCGGCCGTCCTGCTTCGGCGCGGCCTCGACGTATCCCAGGTCCGTGATCTCGGACTCGAGCCGGCGCAGGAGCCGGTAACCCAGCTCCGGGCGGCTCTGCTCGCGACCGCGGAACATGATCGTCACCTTGACCTTGTCGCCGGCCTTGAGGAACCGCACCACGTGACCCTTCTTGGTCTCGTAGTCGTGCGGGTCGATCTTCGGCCGGAGCTTCATCTCCTTGATGACGGTCTGCTGCTGGTTACGCCGCGCTTCGCGCGCCTTGAGTGCGCTCTCGTACTTGAACTTGCCGAAGTCCATGAGCTTGCACACCGGCGGGCGCGCCATCGGCGCAACCTCGACCAGGTCCAGGTCGACGTCCGCGGCCAGCTGCAGGGCGCGCTCCAGCGGGACGATGCCCACCTGCTCACCCTCAGGGCCGACCAGTCGGACCTCACGTGCCCGGATCTGCTCGTTCACGCGTGGTTCGACGCTGATGGGGCCTCCTCGAGTCGAGTCTCCTACGGTGCCGACTCCGTGGGCTCCCGGGTGGGAGCCGACCCGGAAAGCAGAAGGCCCCGGCGTATGCCAGGGCCCACTCGACCGGTCGGCACGATCACAGGATCGCGCATCCGGCGTCGGGACGTGCCCGAAACCGGGGACCGGACCCGGCCACCGTGGCGGCGACTCGGGTGGGAGCGGGCGCTCCGCTTCTCGACCGCCCGCGCGTCAGGGACGGGGGCAGTCTGGTCGACTCCGCAACACTACACCCTCGGCCCAGGCCCGCCCAAACCGGGCTCGCTGGTCAGCGGGGTGCCGACTGACCGGCGGACAGCGCCGCCAGGTGCGCCTGGTGCAGGCGGCGCAGCGCGCGGACCGCCTCGACCGCGCTCTCCTTGTCGGCGGCCTGCAACGCGACCATCGGCAGCAGGTCGTCGTCGTGCAGCTCCAGGCTGGCCCACGGTGCGCCCCTGTCGAACCGGACACCGCGGACGACCTCCCACGGCAGCTCGTACGAGCTGAACACGTTGCGCACCCGGACGCCCTTGGCGTCGGCGATCACCCGGGGGCGGGTGAACAGCAGGAAGCCGAGCGCGCCGAAGAAACCCAGGCCGATCATGGCGAACTGGTCGCCGCGCTGGAACGTGCCGTAGCCGTTGCCGGTGGCGCCGGTCAGCGACGTCGCGACGAGGCTGAACACGACGAACAGCGTGACGGCCGACACCCAGCAGACGACCCGGACGCGGCGGGGTCGCACGGTCACCACGGAATCGCTCACCCGACCAGTCTGCCATCCGGTTCACGCGCGCCTTCGGCCGCCACACGGTCCGGGCCGCGCCGGCGCAGGCTGGTGACCACCACGGCGAGCAGCGTGAGCAGGGCGCCGGCCAGTACCGGCAGCCGGACACCGGGGCCGCCGGGCAGGACCAGGTCCAGCAGCAGCGCGCCGCCGAGCTGCCCGGCCACCAGCGCCAGGCCGGTCCGCAGCACCCCGGCGGCGCGTACCCCGACCAGCAGCGCGAGCACGATGCCGACGCCGAGCACGCCGCCGAGGTAGAGCCACCACTGGGCAGGCCAGCGGGGCTGGCTCGCAAGCGCGCCGGTCAGCGCCGCGACCGCGCCGATCACCACGGTGCTGACCGCGAAGTTGACGGCGAGCCCGGCGGCCGGGCCGACCGACGCGGCGACCCGGCCGTTGAGCGCGGACTGCCCGGCCACCGCCAGCCCGCCCAGGACGCAGAGCAGCACCAGCCCGACCGCCAGGTCACCGACCGGGCGGCCGAGCTGCGCGAGCGCGACAGCGCCGACGCCGAGCACCGCCCCGCCGACCCGGGGCAGAGTGAGCGGCATCCGCCCGGTCGCGGCCAGCCCGGCCCGGTCCACCGCCAGGCCGCCGAGGCTGCCGCCGGCCACCTGGGCGATCGTGAACACCGCCACCCCGAGCACCGGCACCACCACCGGCGCGACCAGCACGATCACCGCGCCGCCCACCCCGCCGAGGTACGCCCACCACGGCAGCCCGGAGCGGCGCAGCCCGGCCAGCCCGGCGCGCATCGACGGCAGCGCCACGATCCCGGCCAGCACCAGCAGGCAGCCGCCGAGGTTGTTGACCACGGCGCCGAGGACCGGGGCGCCGGTCCGCTCCCCCATCTCGGCGTTCACCGCGCCCTGGGCGGCCGAGGCCACGCCGCCGGCCACGACCACCGCGAGCGCGGCCGGGAGCGGCAGCGGCCTCACAGCCGGCAGGCGTGGATGTTGGTGACGAGGATCGCGCGGGCGCCCAGCTCGTACAGCTCGTCCATGATCCGGTGCACGTCGTCGCGGAGCACCATCGCCTGCACCGCGACCCAGCCCTCCCGGTGCAGCGGCGAGACCGTCGGCGACTCGATGCCGGGGGTCAGTGAGCTGGCCCGGTCGAGCAGGCCGGCCGGCACGTCGTAGGCGAGCATCACGTACCGGCGGGCGACCAGAACGCCGTGCAGCCGGCGCTGCAACTGCTCCTGCTGGGGGCCGCCGGGCGCGCCCGCGCGACGGACCAGCACCGCCGAGGAGCGCAGCAGCGGCTCGCCGAACACCACCAGGCCGGCCTGGCGCAGCGTCGCGCCGGTCTCCACCACGTCGGCGACCACGTCGGCCACGCCGAGGCGGATGGCGTTCTCCACCGCGCCGTCCAGGCGGATCACGTCGGCCTTGACGTCCAGCTCGGCCAGGTGCCGCTCGACCAGACCGGGGTACGCGGTGGCGATGCGGTGCCCGCCGAGCTGCTGGACGGACGCGACGTCGTCGGGCCGGGCGGCGAACCGGAAGGTGGCCCGCCCGAAGTCGAGGTCGAGGATCTCCTCGGCCGGCGCGCCGGAGTCGATCAGCAGGTCGCGGCCGGTGATGCCGACGTCCAGGTCACCGGAGCCGACGTAGGTGGCGATGTCCTTGGGACGCAGGTAGAAGAACTCGATGTCGTTGGCCTCGTCCCGGCAGACCAGGTCCTTCGGGTCGGTGCGCTGGCGGTAGCCCGCCTCGCGCAGCATCCCGGCGGCCGACTCGGCCAGGGCGCCCTTGTTGGGTACTGCGACACGCAGCATGGGAGTGCTCCTTCGTTCGATCGGATGATCAGCGGACGGGCACTCAGAGATGTCGGTAGACGTCCTTCAGGTCCAGGCCGGTGGCGAGCATCAGCACCTGCGCCTGGTAGAGCAGCTGGGAGATCTCCTCGGCGGCCCGCTCCGGGCCCTCGTGCTCGGCGGCCATCCACGACTCGGCCGCCTCCTCGACGACCTTCTTGCCGATGAAGTGCACGCCCTTGGCGAGCGCCTCGACGGTGCCCGAGCCCGGGGTGCCGGCGGCGGCCTTGGCCTGCAGCTCGGCGAACAACTCCTCGAACGTCTTCACGGAAGGCGATTCTTCCAGCCGCTCCTGGTGACGGGCCCGGTGGGTCAGGCGAAGCCGACCCGGTGGGCGGACTGGGCGTCGAGGGCGCGGACGGCCAGCGCGGCGTCCAGCGCCGCGACGGTCGCCGACCAGCCCTTGTCCTCGGCCGAGCCGGGCAGCCCGGCCCGGTCCCGGGCCTGCTCGATCGTGTCCACCGTGAGCACGCCGTGCGCCACCGGCTTGCCCTCGTCCAGCGCCACCCGGGTCAGCCCCTCGGTGACCGACTGGCAGACGTAGTCGAAGTGCGCCGTCGCGCCGCGTACCACCACGCCGAGCGCGACCACCACGTCGAAGCGGCGGGCCATCGCCTGGGCCACCACCGGCAGCTCCACCGAACCGGCCACCCGGGCCACCACGGCCCGCGCCCCGCACGCCTGGGCGGCGGCCACCGCCCGCTCGGTCATGTGGTCGGTCAGGTCGCCGTGCCACCGGGCGGCCACCACGCCGACGGTCATCCCGGCGGCGTCCACCGCGGTCACGCCCGGCTCACCGAAACCCGCCATCGCCCTACGCTCCGATCTCGTCACCGGCGACCGGGCGGCCCATCGGCGCCTCGGTCACCTCGTCCAGTCCGTCCAGCAGGTGACCCATCCGGTCCCGCTTGGTGCGCAGGTAGCGCACGTTCTCCGGGTTGGACCGCACGGGCAGCCCCTCCCGGCCGGTCACGGTGAGGCCGTACCCCTCCAGCCCGGCCCGCTTGGCCGGGTTGTTCGTCAGCAGCCGCATCGACCGGACGCCCAGGTCGTAGAGGATCTGCGCGCCGGTGCCGTAGTCGCGGGCGTCGGCCGGCAGGCCCAGGTCGAGGTTCGCGTCCACGGTGTCGCGGCCCTGGTCCTGGAGCTGGTACGCCTGGAGCTTGTGCAGCAGGCCGATGCCCCGGCCCTCATGCCCGCGCACGTAGAGGACCACGCCGCGGCCCTCCTGGGCGACCCGGGCCAGCGCGGCCTGCAGCTGCGGCCCGCAGTCGCAGCGCAGCGAGCCGAACACGTCACCGGTGAGGCACTCGGAGTGCACCCGCACCAGCACGTCCCGCCCGTCGCCGAGGTCGCCCATGACCAGCGCGACGTGCTCGGCCGGGTCGTGCTCGGCGCGGTAGCCGAGCGCCTTGAACACGCCGTACGGGGTGGGCATCCGGGCCTCGGCGGCCAGCTCGACCTGCTTCTCGGTACGCCGCCGGTGTGCGATCAGGTCCGCGATGGTGACGAGCGTCAGCCCATGCTCGGCGCAGAACTTCTCCAGGTCCGGCAGGCGCATCATGGTGCCGTCGTCGTTCACCAGCTCGCAGAGCACCCCGGCCGGGCGCAGCCCGGCCATCCGGGTCAGGTCCACCGCCGCCTCGGTGTGCCCGGGGCGGCGCAGTACCCCGCCGGCGCGGGCGCGCAGCGGCACCACGTGGCCGGGCCGGGCCAGGTCGGTCGGGCCGGTGGCGGCGTCGGCGAGCAGCCGGATGGTGTGCGACCGGTCGGCGGCCGAGATGCCGGTGCTGACGCCCTCCCGGGCGTCCACAGTCACCGTGTACGCGGTGCCGCGCCGGTCCTGGTTGGTGTGGTGCATCGGCGGCAGGTCCAGCCGGTCGCACTCGTCCTCGGTCAGCGGCACGCAGATGTAGCCGGAGGTGTAGCGGACCATGAACGCGACCAGCTCCGGGGTGGCCAGCTCGGCCGCGAAGATCAGGTCGCCCTCGTTCTCGCGGTCCTCGTCGTCGACCACGACCACCGGACGCCCGGCGGCGATGTCCGCCACCGCCTGCTCGATCGAACCGAACGTGCTCATGCCACGGCCTCCGAGTACGTCGCCGGGATCGGGGCGGGCGCGGTCGCGACGGCCCGGGAGGTGCGCCACCAGCTGTACAGGCCGGCGGCGCAGAACGCGCCGTAGACCAGGTACATGGCGGCCGACGGGTAGAAGCCGCCGCGCAGCAGCAGCGGTACGCCGACCGCGTCGACGGCGATCCAGATCAGCCAGAACTCGACCCAGCCGCGGGCCATGCCGTACGTGGCGAGCAGGCTGCCGACCAGGATCCAGGCATCAGGCAGCGGCCCCCACGAGCCGAGCGCGGCGAGCACCGGGTAGGCGGCGGCGGTGCCGAGGACGGCTGCGACGAGCAGGCCGAGCCGCTCCGGCCAGGTGGCCCAGCGCGGCACCACGGCCGGCTCGTCCCCGCCACCGGCGCGCCGGTTGCGCGACCAGCGCCACCAGCCGTACACGCTGACGGCGAAGAAGAAGACCTGCCGGCCGGCCTGGCCGTAGAGGTCGTGTGCCTGCGGGGTGACGAAGACGCCGCCGAGGAACACGGTGAGCAGCAGCGCGTTGCCGATCATGCCGACCGGCCAGGCCCAGACCACGCGGCGCAGCCCGAGCAGCGCCGAGCCGAGCCCGAAGACGTTGCCGACGATCTCCCGGACCAGGACCGGCGAGCCGGCCACGTGCACCTGGGCGTCGAGCAGCCAGCCGAGCGGGCCCATCACCGGGCACCCCCCGCGCCGCGGTCGCCGAGCAGCCGCTCGACGTACTTGGCCAGCACGTCGACCTCCAGGTTGACCGGGTCGCCGATCCGTTTCGTGCCGAGCACGGTGAGTTTCAGCGTGGTGGGGATCAGGCCGACCGAGAACCAGTCGTCGCCCGCCTCGGCGACGGTCAGGGACACGCCGTCGACGGTGATCGAGCCCTTCTCCACCACGTACCGGGCCAGCCCGGCGGGCAGCCGGAACCGGACCGTCTCCCACTGCGCGGCCGGCTCGCGGGCGACGATCTCGCCGACGCCGTCGACGTGGCCCTGCACCAGGTGGCCGCCGAGGCGGCTGTTCAGCGCGGCGGCCCGTTCCAGGTTGACCGGGTCGCCGGGGCGCAGCACGCCGAGCGCGGTACGGCGCAGCGTCTCGCCCATCACGTCGGCGGTGAACACGCCGCCGTCGACGTCGACCACGGTGAGGCAGACGCCGTTGACGGCGATGGAGTCGCCGTGCCGGGCGTCCGAGGTGACGAGCGGGCCGCGGATGGCGACCAGCGCGGAGTCGTCGCCGGTCTCGGTGCTCCGGACGATCTCGCCCAGTTCCTCGACGATGCCGGTGAACATGTCAGCCCTCCCTCTTCCGGGGCAGCGCGGTGATCCGCAGGTCGGGACCGACCCGCGTAACGTCGGTGATCTCCAGATCGATGGCGTCGGCGATGGTGCTCACGCCGGCGTCGAGCAGCGCGGTCGGGCCGGCGCCGAGCAGCTTCGGCGCGACGTACCCGACGATCTTGTCGATCAGGCCGGCGGCGAGGAACGCGCCGGCCAGCGTCGGCCCGCCCTCCAGCAGCGCGGCCCGCACGCCGCGGTGGTGCAGCTCCGCCAGCAGCGCCGCCAGGTCGACCCGGCCGTCCGGGCCGGCGCCGACCTCCGCGGCGGTCGCCACCCAGGTGCGGGCGGCGCCGTCGCGGACCCGGGCGTCGGCCGGGGTACGCGCCGAGCTGTCCACCACCACCCGCAGCGGCTGCCGGATGGCGAGGGTGCCGTCGCGCAGGTTGCGGGCGGTCAGGCGGGGGTCGTCGGTGAGCACGGTGCCCACCCCGGCGAGCACCGCGTCGACGGTGCCGCGCAGCGCGTGCACGTCGATCCGGGCCGCCTCGGAGGTGATCCACATGCTGGTGCCGTCGGCGGCGGCGGACCGCCCGTCGAGCGTGGCCGCGTACTTCCAGATCACGTACGGCCAGCCGCGGCGCATCGAGGTGAGCCAGGCGACGTTGCCGGCCTCGGCCTCCTGCGCGCGTACCCCGAGAGCGACCTGGACCCCGGCGGCCCGCAGCGTGGCGGCGCCGCCGGAGGCGACCGGGTTGGGGTCGGGCACGGCGATCACCACGCGGGACACCCCGGCGGCGATCAGCGCGTGGCTGCAGGGGCCGGTGCGGCCGGTGTGGTCGCAGGGCTCCAGGGTGACCACCGCGGTGCCGCCGCGGGCGCGCGTGCCGGCCTGGGCCAGCGCGACGATCTCCGCGTGCGGGCCGCCGGCGTACGCGTGGAAGCCCTCGCCGACGACCTCACCCTCGGTGTCGAGCAGCACGCAGCCGACCACCGGGTTGGGGCTCGTGGTGCCGAGGCCGCGCGCGGCCAGTTCGATGGCACGACGCATCGCCTCGTCGACGGAGACGCTCGCCATGGCCGCCTGTCCTCCCGCTCGCCGGTCGCGCGCGGGCGGTTCGGGAGCAGCGGCAGGGAAAGCCGCGGACACGCGGCGGCGGGAACCCGGGGACGGCGACGCCGACCCCGGGGAGCCCACGCGGCGGCTGAGGGTGCTCAGCGGCCGGCAGGGGCCTCCCCCGTTCCGCGCGCTGTCTCCCATCCGGACTTTCTGGGGGCGGACGAGCCGCACCCCAACCGTCGGCCCCGGATTCTCACCAGGTCCACCGTCCGGCCGAAGCCGTCCGGGTCGCGGGCTTACCACGGTCGGACCGTGGATCACCGCCGGTTCGGAATTTCACCGAGCCCCGCCAGCGCGTGGTGGGTATACGGGAAGTCTTACACGTTCCGCCCGGGCGCGCGCCACAGAGGCGAGCTACCTCACAGGACCGCCTCAGGTGACGCCGCGCCGACGGTCCACCGCCACGTACGAGCCGGGCTGGCTCTTGGCCACCGTCTTCATCTCCGAGGCCACCGCGATCGCCTCCAGCGGGTCGGTGAACCGCTTGCCGGAATCGGACAGCGACACGCCGATGGAGAGCGTCACCAGCGCGGCGCGGCGGATGTTGCCGCGCCGGTCCTTCAGCTCGACGAAGCCGCGTTCCCGGTCGGTGGCGTCGTAGAGCGCGTCGGCGGCCTTCTCGAAGTCGACCACGGCCCGGCTGGTCAGCGGCCGGACCTGGCTGGGGGCGCAGACGATGACGAAGTCGTCGCCGCCGACGTGGCCGAGGAACGCCGGCGGCATCCCGATCGACACCACCGCCCGGTGCAGGCTGCGGGCCAGGGCCGAGATGAACTCGTCGCCGCGCACGAAGCCGTACCGGTCGTTGACGCTCTTGAACCGGTCGATGTCGATGTAGCCGACGGCGTAGTCGACGCCGTTGCGGACCCGGTCGCTGATCTCCCGCCGGATCCGGCTGTTGCCGGGCAGCCCGGTCAGCGGCGAGACCTCCCGGAACTCCTTGTTGCGCCGCAGCGTGGAGTTGACCCGGGCCACCAGTTCCAGCGTGTCGAACGGCTTGACCAGGTAGTCGTCCGCGCCGACGCTGAGCCCGTTGACCTTGTCCTGGGTCATCCCCTTGGCGGTCAGCATGATCACCGGGAGGGCCGACGTCATCGGGTCGGCGCGCAGCCGCCGGGTCAGTTCCAGCCCGTCGATGCGCGGCATCATCAGGTCGACCACTGCCAGGTCGGGCCGCTGCCGCTCGATGACCTCCAACGCCTCCTGGCCGTCGGCGGCGTGCAGCACCTCGAAGCCGTGCAGGCGCAGGTTGAACTCGACGAAGCGGGCGATGTCCTCGTCGTCGTCGACGACGAGGATCACGTCGGGTCGCTCGCCGGCCGGGTCCATCTCAGGCCCCGGTCATCGCACGTTCCGCCAGGCCCCGCAGGCGGCGTACCGCCTCCGCGGGATCGTCGGCGCCGTAGACGGCGGTGCCCGCGACGAACGCGTCGGCACCGGCCGCGGCGGCCTGCTCGATGGTGTCCGCGGCGATGCCGCCGTCGACCTCGATGCGCAGCTCCAGGTGCCCGCTGTCGACGTGCCGCCGGGCCGCGCGCACCTTGTCCAGCAGGTGCGGCAGGAAACGCTGGCCGCCGAAGCCGGCCTTGATCGTCATGATCAGGAGCGTGTCGAAGCTCGGCAGCAGCTCCAGGTACGGCTCGATCGGGGTGTCCCGGTCGATCGCCAGCCCGGCCTTCGCCCCGGCCGAGCGCAGGTCCTTCGCCAGCGCCACCGGGTCGTCGCACGCCTCGGCGTGGAACGTGACGTTGTACGCCCCGGCGTCGGCGTACCCGGGCGCCCAGCGCCGCGGATCCTCGATCATCAGGTGCACGTCGAACGGGATCCCGGTGACGGCGCGCAGGCTCTGCACCACCGGCAGCCCGATGGTCAGGTTGGGTACGAAGTGGTTGTCCATGACGTCGACGTGCAGCCAGTCGGCGGCGGGCTCCACGGCACGGACCTCGTCGGCGAGGCGGGCGAAATCGGCGGCCAGGATGCTGGGCGCGACGATCGGCGGCGGTACGGTCACGGGGCCAGTGTACGAACGCGGTGATCCGGAGGTAGCGGCACGGCTCCCGGAGCGACCAGCGGTGATCCTTCCGTCACCCGCGGTGCACCATCCGGCCGTCCGGAGAGAAAATCGGCACGAATAGTCGCCGGTGACTGGCCGATCGATTGAAAGATGACGAAACTCCTACAGGGACGGTCACGTATGCTGCACGCCCGGGCGCGGGGGACGCCGGTCGGGCCTATGACGACCGGCTGTCATCTCTCCCGGAAGGGGCGGACGATGCGACGGTGGCTCCACGTGCTCGCGCTGGCTGGCGCCGCGACTGCGGTGCTCGCGGGTTGCGCTCAGGTGCATCGGGCCGACGGCGACCTGATCGACGACTGGGCGGCGCTGCCGGTGCCGCAGCTGTTCGTCCCGGCGACCGAGGCCTGCCTGCCCCGGCTGAGCACCGTGGTGGCCGCCGCCACCTACGAGACGGTCAACTGCGCGGGCAGCCACCTGGCCGAGACCGTGCACGTCGGCCGGTTCAGCGGGCCGGCGGCGCAGGGCGTACGCCCGGAACCGGGCTCACCGGCGCTGCGGACCGCGCGCGCCGAGTGCGACCAGCGGGCCCGGGAGATGATCGGCGGGGACTGGCGGGCCGCCCGGCTGACGCTGAACATCGCGCTGCCCACCGTCACCGCCTGGACGTCCGGCGCCCGCTGGTTCCGCTGCGACCTGGCCGAGACCGACAGCATCGACAACACCCGCCCGGTCAACCGGGTCGGCAGCCTGCGCGGCGCGCTCGTCGGCGACAACCCGCTGGTGCACAGGTGCTTCGACCCGAAGCTGATCGGCCAGAACCTCAACTACATGGCCCCGGTGCTGTGCACCGAACCGCACCGCGCGGAGTTCGTCGGCGTGTACGAGGAACGCGACATGAGCTGGGCGGAGTTCACCAAGGGCGCGCCCGCCACGCACCGGCGCTGCATGACGCTCATCGCCGCGTTCGCCGAGGTGCCGGACAACGCCGAACTGCCGTACCGGGCCGGATCCATCTTCTACCCGCCGTCACAGCGGGAGTGGGAGGAGGGCGACCGGGGCGTGCGCTGTTTCCTGTGGAGTGACGACCGCAAGCTGAACCGATCGGTGCGCGGCGCCGGCCCCGAGGGACTCCCGGTCACCTGATCGGCTGCCGTATGCTCCACCGCCGAGGCGTACCGGGTGACCGGACGGCGCCGGATGCGCGGGGGAGGTCGGTCGGGATGCGGCGATGGCGGGTGGCGGTCACCGTGGGCGCGGCGCTGGCGCTGGCGCTCGGCGGCTGCGCCGCGCCGGCCGGAGTGGACCGGGACCTGGTCGACGACTGGCCCGCGTTCGCCGCGCCGGTCGGGTTCGTGCCGCAGTCCGGCGCCTGTCATCCCACCGTCGCCGACGTCGGCTACCTCAGCGGCTACCAGCCGGTCGACTGCGCCACCCCGCACCGCACCGAGACGCTGCACGTGGGCACGATGACCGGCGCGGAGGCGGAGCGGTCCGCGCCGCCGCGTACCGGATCGGCGGGGATGCGTGCCGCGCACGCCGAGTGCGCCCGCGAGGTCACCCGTGCCGTCGGCGCGGACTGGCGCTCCGGGCGGCTGCGCCTGGCGGTGGTCTTCCCGTCGGCGCTCGCGTGGTCCGGCGGGGCGCGCTGGTACCGCTGCGACGTCGCCGAGATCGGCGACCTGGACGAGGGTGCCGTGTCCCAGCGCACCGGCAGCCTGCGGGGGGCGTTGAAGCCCGGCTCGAAGCTCGCGCTCGGCTGCTTCAACCCGAAGCTGAGCAAGGACGAGGTGCAGTCGATGCGGCCGGTGGCCTGCACCAGCAAGCACCACGCCGAGTTCGTCGGCGTCTACCAGGCGCCGGACATCAGCTACGCGGAGTTCGACCGCACGCCGCTGCGCGCGCACAAGGCCTGCCGCGGCCTGATCGCCGAGTACGCCGGGCTGCCCAACGACGGCAACATGCAGTACCGGGCCGGCACCATCATCTACCACCCGTACGAGGAGCAGTGGCGCGACGGCGACCGGGGCGTGCAGTGCTTCCTGTGGGTCTCCGGACGGTCGCTGACCCGCTCGGTCAAGGGCGCGGGCGCCAAGGCGCTGCCGATCAACTGAGAACCGGGCGGGGCGGGCCGGCGCCCACCCCGCCCGGTACCGCTCAGCCGACCTGCAGCGTCACGTCGTCCACGACGAAGCTGGTCTGCAGCGAGGAGTCCTCGACCCCGGTCCACTTCAGCGTGACCGTCTGACCGGCGTACGCGGCCAGGTTGAAGGTGCGCTGGGTGTAGCCGGTGGCCTTGTTCAGGTTCGAGTACGTGGCCAGCGTGGTCGAACCGACCTGCACGGTGAGTTTGTCGTACGCGGTCGAGCTGGTCGTCTCGGCCGAGTCGATGTGCAGCCAGAACGAGAACGTGTAGCTGCTGCACCCGGACGGCAGCGTGACCGACTGGGACAGCGTGTCGGTCCGCGAGGAGCCGTACCCGTTCATCCACGCCTTGTACGACCCGGTGCGGGCCGCCTGGCTGGAGCTGTTGGTGATCACGCCGGAGCTGGCCGTCCACGGCGTGGTGCCGGACTCGAAGCTGCTGTTGCCGATGAGCTGCCCGCCGGTGCAGCCGCCGCTGCCGCCGGTCACGGTGAGCGTGTAGCTCGCGGTGCGGGTGGCCGAGCCGGTGCCGGTCACGGTGAGCGTGAACGTGCCGGTGGTGGCCGTCGACGAGGCGGTGACGGTCATGGTGGCCGAGCCGCCCGAGGTGACCGAGGACGGGCTGAAGCTCACCGAGACGCCGCTCGGGGCGCCGCTGGCGGACAGCGCCACGGTCTGCGCGCTGCCGGCGGTGGTGGCGGTGCTGACCGTGGCGGTGGTGGAGCCGCCCCGGGCGACGCTGCCGGAGGTGGGGCTCACCGAGACGGAGAAGTCGTTGGAGGGCGTGCCGCCGCCGACCGCGAGCTGCCAGATCGTGTACGCGACGCCGTCCGCGGCCCGGTTCAGGATCGTCGTGTTGATGTTGCTGGTGTTGTCGCAGGAGCGGTGGTAGCACCCGTCGTACGCCGCGCCCGCGGTGCCGCCCCACTTGCCGGCCTGCGCCGAGGTCTTGGTGTAGCTGGCGCCCGCCGCGTAGCCGGAGGTCTGGATGCCGGCGTTGGCGAACGAGTAGTCGTCGGAGCGGCCCTGGCCCTCGGTGTTCTCCTCCGGCGAGATGCCGAACGAGTCCCAGTACGCCTTCAGCGGCGCGGCGGTGGCGGAGGTGATCCGGTTGATGAAGTAGCCGCCGTTGGGCGAGCCCACCATGTCGAAGTTGTAGTAGCCCTTGATGTAGCCGCGCTGGGTGGAGCTGAGCTGGTTGACGTAGTGCTTGGAGCCCTGCAGGCCCTGCTCCTCGCCGTTCCACCAGGCGAACCGGACCCGCTTGGTCATGGTCGGGTTCTGCGCGGCCAGCACCAGCGCGTTCTCCAGCAGCACCGACGAGCCGGAGGCGTTGTCGTTGATGCCGGGGCCGGCGGAGACGCCGTCGAGGTGGGCGCCGAACATGACGACCTGGTCCGAGGGGCCCTGCGGCCACTCGGCGATCAGGTTGTTGCCCGGGTAGGTGCAGGTGGAGCAGTTCTGCTCGGTGACCGTGTAGCCGGCGGCCTGGAGCTTGCCCTTGACGTAGTTGACCGACGCCGTGTAGCCGGCCGAGCCGGAGCGCCGGTTGCCGCCGTTGCTGGTGGCGATGGAGTTGAACTGGGTGAGGTGGGCCTGGATGTTGCTCAGGGAGACGTCCGGCGCGGCGAGTGCGGCGACGGCCGGGGCGGGGGCGGCGGCCGGGGCGGGCGCGGCGGAGGCGGTGCCGGCCAGGCTCGCCGTCGTCAGGGTGGCGACGAGGGCGAGCGCGAGGCTCGTGGTCGGCGTTCTGCGTCTCATGGAGACTCCTCGTGGGGGTTCGGCGGGCGGGGGTGCCGGGACCGGTGGTCGAAACAGTTACATGCATCGATCGAACAGTCAACGGGCTGTCACATCCCACCGGCCCCCTCCCCCCACCGGGATGCCGCACACGCTCCATCCCTCCCCATTTCTCCCACGACGATCAAGGAGTTCGTGTCCGGGCACGGCGGCCCCGGGGACACGAACTCCTTGATCGACTGCGAGGGGAAGGTCGATCAGACCCGGCGGAGGACCGCCAGGAACATGGCGTCGGTGCCGTGGCGGTGCGGCCACAGCTGCACCGTGGGACCGTCACCCAGGCCCGGCATCCCGGCCGGCAGCAGCGGCCGCGCGTCGACGAAGTCGACGCCGAAACCGCACCGCCGGGCCGCCTCGGTCACCGTCACGTGCGTCTCCACCACGTGCGGCGAGCAGGTCACGTACGCGACCAGGCCACCCGGCCGGGCCGCCCGCAGCCCGGCGGTGAGCAGTTCCCGCTGCAACCGGGTCAGCGGCGGCAGGTCCGACGGCTGGCGGCGCCACCGCGACTCCGGACGGCGGCGCAGCGCGCCCAGCCCGGTGCACGGCGCGTCCACGAGCACCCTGTCGAAGTGCTCCTCCGGCAGCTTCGGATCGCCGCCCACGCTGCGCCCGTCGGTGTGCAGCACCGTCACCGGCAGTCCACGGGTGGCCTGTGCGACCAGCCGCGCCCGGTGCTCGGCCACCTCGACCGCCGTGAGCCGCGCGCCACGAATCGCGGCGAGCGCGCCGAGCAGGCCGGACTTGCCGCCCGGACCGGCGCACAGGTCCAGCCAGCGGCCGTCCGGGCCGTCCAGCGGCGCCGCCGTCAGCGCGTCCGCCACCAGCTGGGAACCCTCGTCCTGCACGTGCGCGCGGCCGTCGGCCACCGCCGGCAGGTCACCCGGCGCGCCGCCGGGCAGATAGACCGCGTACGGCGAGAACGCACCGGGCGCGCCGCCCACCTCGTCGGCCAGCGCCACCGGATCGGCCAGGCCCGGCCGGGCGCACAGGTGCACCGGCGGGCGCTCGTTGTCCTCGATGAGCAGCCGGGTCGTCTCGCCCATGTCGCCGCCGAGCGCCTCGGCGAACGACCGCACGATCCACTGCGGATGGCTGTACGCCAGCGCGAGGTGCCCGATCGGGTCGGTCTCCTGCGCCGGGGCGAGCTTCGCCACCCAGGCGTCGGCGTCCCGGCTGGTGATCTCCCGCAGCACCGCGTTGGCGAACCCGGTGGCGCCCGGCCCCACCGACCGGACCAGGTCCACTGTGGAGGACACCGCGGCGTGCGCGGGCACCCGGGTGTGCAGGATCTGGTACGCCCCGAGCCGCAGCGCGTCGCGCACCGGCGGGTCGATGCGCTGCACGTCCCGCCCGGCCGCGTCGGTGACGATCGCGTCGAGCGTGCCGGTGTGCCGCAGCGTGCCGTAGGTCAGCTCGGTGGCGAACGCGGCGTCCCGGCCGGTCAGCCCGGCATCGCGCAGCATCGCCGGGAGCACCAGGTTGGCGTACGCGTCGTCGCGGTGCACCGCCGCGATCGCCTCGTACGCGATCTGCCGGGGCAGGTCGACTGCCGGACGGGCCGGACGCCCGCCCCGCCGGTCCCCACCGAACCGGTCCCCGCCACGCCGGTCGCCGCGCTCACGGTCACCGCCGAACCGGTCGCCGGCACGCCGGTCCGCGGCGGGCCGGTCGGAGCGCTGCCGGGCGCCGCGCTCACGGTCACCGAACCTGTCGTCGCCCCGGCGCTCGCCGCCGGGCCGGTCGCCGTGCTCACGCGCGTACCCCCCGGGACGCTCGCCCTCGACGGGCCGGTCCGGGCGCTGCGGCCCCGTCACGCGAACACCTCGCCGGCGGTGACCCGGGCGCCGCGCGCCCAGTCGCCGGCGGGCATGGCCTTCTTGCCGGCGGCGCGCACCTCGCCGAGGCGCACCGGCGTGGTGGCGGTGCCGACGAGCACACCGGACTTCTCCACGTGCAGCTCCCCCGGCTTCAGCTCCGGGCCGTCGGGCAGCGGCGTGACCGGGCCGAGCTTGACCCGGTCGTCGCGGAACATGGTCCACGGGCCGGGCGCGGGCGTGCAGGCGCGGATGCGCCGGTCCACCGCGAACGCGGGGTCGCCCCAGCGGACCCGGGCGTCCTCCACCGTCAGCTTCGGGGCGAGCGAGACGCCGTCGGCCGGCTGCGGCACGGCCCGGGCGGTGCCGGCGCCGATCGCGTCGAGCACGGCGACAAGCAGCCCGGCGCCGGAGTGCGCGAGCCGTTCCAGGAGGTCACCGGAGGTGTCGGCGGGCCGGATCTCGTCGGTGACGGTGCCGTAGACAGGGCCGGTGTCCAGCCCCTCCTCCAGCTCGAAGACGCTGGCCCCGGTCAGTTCGTCGCCGTGCAGCACGGCGTGCTGCACCGGCGCGGCGCCGCGCCAGGCGGGCAGCAGCGAGAAGTGCAGGTTGATCCAGCCGTGGCGGGGGATCTCCAGCGCCACCGGCGGCACGAGCGCGCCGTAGGCGACCACCGGTACGCAGTCCGGCGCCAGCTCGCGCAGCCGGTCGAGGAACTCCGGCTCGCGCGGACGGGCCGGGGTGAGCACCTCGACGCCGTGCGCGTCGGCCCACGCGCCGACGGGCGAGCGGACCAGTCCCCGGCCCCGCCCGGCCGGGGCGTCGGGGCGGGTGACCACGGCGAGCAGCTCGTGCCCGGAGGCGGCGATCGCGTCCAGGGCGGGTACGGCGACGGCCGGCGTGCCGGCGAAGACCAGGCGCATCCGGGTCACCGCCCCAGGCCGAACGGGTTGCCGGCGGCGTGCGGGCTGAGCTTGACCGTGGGCGGCGCGGCCTGGTCGTACCAGTCGGCCTGGCGGATCGCCTTCATGGCCTCCTTGCGACCGGCCGCGTCGAGCCGGTCGACGAAGAGGACGCCGTCGAGGTGGTCGGTCTCGTGCTGCACGCAGCGGGCCATCAGGCCGGTGCCGACGATCTGCAACGGGTCGCCGTAGCCGTTGAAGCCCTTGGCGATCACGTTCTGCCGGCGCTTGGTGTCGAAGTAGAGCCCGGGGATGGACAGGCAGCCCTCCGGGCCGTCCTGTTCCTCCTCGTCAGGGAACTCCAGCACCGGGTTGACCAGGTGGCCGAGGACGTCGTCGACGTCGAAGGTGAACACCCGCAGGCCCACCCCGAGCTGCGGCGCGGCCAGGCCGGCCCCGCTCTGCTCGCGCATCGTGTCGGTCAGGTCGGCGATCAGCTTGCGCAGCTCGGCGTCGAAGTCGACGACCGGGTCGGCCGGCGTGCGCAGCACCGGATCGCCGAACAGACGGATGGGCTGGACGGTCACTCGGCGTGGCTCCTTGTCTGGGTCGAACGATGCGCGTCCAGTCTACGGAGTCGGCCCGGCCGCCCCGGGTCGCGTACCGGGAACGGTGACCGGGGCCGCCTCCCGCCCCACGGCCACCGGCAGCGTGGCGTGACCACGCAGGGTGAGCCGGACCCGCCGCTCGGGCCGGCCCGCCACCGCCAGCCCGGGCACCCGGCGCAGCAGCAGCGGGAACGCCACCTGCGCCTCCAGCCGGGCCAGCGCCGCGCCGAGGCAGTAGTGCGGCCCGGCGCCGAAGGACAGCGGCGCGATCTGCGCCCGCCACGGGTCGAAGCGGGCCGGCTCGGGATAGCGGCGGGGATCACGGTTGGCCGCGCCGAGCAGCACGATGACCCAGCTCTCGGGCGGCAGGTCGACGTCGCCGTAGCGGGACGGCGCGGTGCTCATCCGCGAGGTGAGCTGCACCGGCGAGTCGTAGCGCAGCAGCTCGTCGACGTAGGCGGGGGCGAGGTCGGGCCGGTCGCGCAGCGCCGCCGCGGCGCGCGGATGCTCCAGCAGCGCCACCAGGCCGTTGCCGAGCAGGTTGGTGGTCGTCTCGAAGCCGGCCACCAGCAGCACGATGAGGTTGGCCAGCAGCTCGTCGCCGGAGAGCCGGTCGCCGCCGTCGTGCGCCTGGACCAGCGCGGTGGTGAGGTCGTCGGCCGGGGCCCGGCGGCGGGCCGCCACCAGCTCGGTGAAGTAGTCCCGCAGCTCGGTCGCGCCCCGGTCGGCCACCGCCAGCTCGTCGGCGGTGATCTCCGGTTCGAGCACGCCGGTCAGGTCGGTGGCCCAGCGCCGGAACAGCGGCCGGTCCGCCGCCGGCACGCCGAGCAGCGCGCAGATCACGCCGACCGGCAGGGGGTACGCGAACGCGGCCATGAAGTCGACCGGCCCGTCGGCGGCGAGCATCGCGTCGACCAGCTCGTCGGCCTGCGCCCGCACCACGTCGCGCATGGCGGCGATCCGGCGCGGGGTGAACGCGCCGGCGGCCAGCCGCCGCATCCGGCTGTGGTCGGGCGGGTTGGTGCGCAGCATCGACCGGGAGATCGACAGCACCGCCGGGCTCTCCCGCCAGCCCGGCATGAACTGGTCGCGCAGCGCGTCGTCCATCACACCGAAGCGCGAGTCGCGCAGGATCGCGTCCGCCTCCGCGTAGCCGGTGACCACGTAGAAGACCGGCCCGGCCTGGACCACCGGGCCGTGCGCGCGCAGCCGCTCGTACGTCGGATAGGGGTCGAGACGACCCTCGGGGGACATCAGCAGCGCGAGCGCGTCCGTCGGATCCACGATTCCGCCTCCCCAGGCATCGGAGGCCTTCATCATGCTCCGGCCCGCCGGATCGGGTGAACCCTCGCCGGAGAGGTGGCGGTGTCCGCGGCGGTCAGGCGCCGGCGCCCGGCTCCCCGGCGAGCACCGGGCCGCCGCCGAGCAGCGCGTGCTCCGGCAGCGGCAGCGTGATGCCGTGCGCGTCCTCCCAGTCGTGGATGAGCCCCGGGCGGGCCTGCGCGGTGAAGAAGTCGACGGCGCTGATCCCGCCGACCACCGGCTCGTCCACCTCGGCGACCAGGCGGGCCGCGACCATCGGCAGGCCGGCGCGCACCGCCGCGCTGAGCCGCCGGTGCCCGTCGACGACGAAGAAGTACTCGCCGGTGTAGCCGATGCTCAGCGGCTCCGGCTCGCCGTCGCTGCCGGCCGTCTCGGCGGCGGCGTCGGCGTCCCAGAGGCCGCGCAGCGTCGACACGTCCTCGGTGGGGTACACCCGGTTCGGGTCGAGCAGCAGCAGCGGGCGGCCGGCACGCAGCACGTCCGCGCCGAGGCGGCCCTCGTAGACGTCGATGACGTGCGCGATGACCTGCTCCGGGTTGGCCCGGGTGGTGTCGCAGACCAGGTCGTAGTTGCGCAGGCGGGCCTTGTCGACGCCGTACCGGACGATGAACCGGCCGCGCTCGCTCTCGCTGCGCTCGCGCAGCTTGGCGCGCGCCTCCTCCAGCGACGTGTAGCTCTCGGCCGGGCCGGACGGGCGGGCGAGCACGCGCCGGGCCGCCTCGGTCGGCTCGGTGATCATGTGCACCTTGAGCGCGTCGGTGAAGAAGTGCCAGGCCAGGCGGGAGTCCATGACCAGGGACTCACCCGAGGCGGCGATGTCGCGCTGAAGCTGGTCGACGTAGCCGTCGACGGCCTGGTCCAGCTCGGCGTGCAGGTTGAGCTGGAGGGCGGTCATCTGCCGCTCCTGGGCCATCTGGCGGTACAGGTCGCCGACGCTGACCCGGCGCAGCCCGAGCCGCTTGGCGATCTCGACCGAGACGGTGCTCTTGCCACTGCCGAGGTCACCGTTGAAGACGATCGACTGACGAACGGTCACGACTGGTCCACCCCTGCTCACCGGCTGACTGACGACATCGAATCCGTGTCGGCCCGACGTGCTCTGGCACCCGCCGCGCCGCGTCCCGCGCGGGAAAACCGCGCGGCTGGGCATGACGGGCGATGCTATCACCGCCCGCTACTCGATTGCCGGACCAGGTGTGCGGCAAACCCCAGGTCACGACCGTGCGCGAGGGTCCGCGTGCGCACTGTCACGCGGACGCGTCCGATCAGAACAGCGTGAGCGGATCGACCTGGAGCCGTACCGGGTCGGCGGCCTTGCGGGCGCTGCGCTGCCCGGCGGCGGCGTGCAGCGCCTCGGCCATCGCGGCGGCCCGGGACCGGGGCACGCGGACCAGCATCCGCTCACGGCCCTCGTCGGCCGGCACCGGGCCGAGCACCTCGGCGTCGCCCGGCAGCCGGGCACCGGCGAGCAGGTCGGCCACCGCCTCGGCCGCGCCGGTGACGCTCGCCATCCGGACCGCCGGGGGGAATCCCAGCTCGCGCCGCTCGGCCAGTTCCCGGGCCGCGAACCAGGCGGAGTCCCAGCGCAGCAGCGCCTGCACCGGGGCCAGCGCGCCGTCCGCGACCACCACCACCCGGCCACCTGCCGTACCGGGCCGGGCCAGCGCGGCGGCCGCCATCCACCGCCGCAGCGCCTCCTCGCCGGCCCGCAGGTCGGCCCGGGTCAGCAGCGCCCACGAGTCCAGCAGCAGCACCGCGCCGTATCCGCCCTCGGCGACCGGCTCCGCGCCCGGGGTGGCGATCACCAGCCCGGCTCCGCCCGGCACGCTTGCCAGCACCTCCTCCCGCCCCGAGGTCCGCACCGGCACGCCCGGGAACGCCCGGCCCAGTTCCTCGGCGGTCCGCCGGGCACCGGTCACCGAGGCGCGCAGCCGCCGCCCGCCGCACTCCGGGCAGGCGTACGCGGCGGCCACCCGGCCGCACCAGCGGCAGGCGGGCGTGCCCTGCGCCGACGGCAGCGCGAGCGGCCCCGCGCAGTGCGGGCAGCGGGCCGGGGCGCGGCAGTCGGCGCAGGCCACCGACGGCACGTAACCGCGGCGCGGCACCTGCACCAGCACCGGCAGGTCCGCACGCAGCGCGTCCCGGGCGGTGGTCCAGGCCAGGCTCGGCAGCCGCGCCGAGGCCGCGCCGGGGTCGCGGGCCAGTTGCGGGTCGTCGCCGGTGGGGGCCAGGGCCGGGGTACGCGCGCGCACCACCGCCCGGTCGGCCACCACCTCGCGCGCCCAGCCGGTCTCCACCAGCAACTGCGCCTCGGCGGTACGCGCGTACCCGCCGACCAGTGCGGCGATGTCGCCGATCTGCGCCCTGGTGAGCAGCACGTCGCGGGCGTGCGGGTAGGGCGCGCGCGGTTCGGCGTGCAGGTCGTCGCCGTCGTCCCAGATCGCCACCAGGCCGAGCCGCCGCACCGGGGCGAACATCGCCGCCCGGGTGCCGATCACCACGTCCACCTCGCCCGCCCGGGCGGTGAGGAAGGCCCGGTAGCGGCGGGCCGGACCGTCGGCGGCGGCGAGCCGGACGTGCCGCCCCGCGCCGAGCACCGCGGTCAGGGCGGCGTCGAGGCGGTCCAGGTCGCGGGCGTCGGCCACCACGACCACCGCCCCACGGCCGCCGGCCACCGTGGCGGCGACCGCGTCGGCGTACCTGTCGGCCCAGTCCTCCCCGGGCAGCGCCGACCAGACCGCGCGGGCGGGCCGGCCGTCGGTGAGCGCGCGCAGCAGGGCCGGCCCGGCCGGGTAGTCCCGCCAGCCGCGCGGATCCACCTCCGCCCGGCCACCCGGCCGGGCGCCCGCGTCGGCGTCCTCGGCCGGTCCGCCGTCGGGCGCGGTGCCGTCGGCGGGGCTGCCGGTGGGTTCGGTGCCGTCGGTGGGGCTGCCGTCGGGCGCGGCCGCGGTGACGGCCTTCTCGGCGCGGGCGTGCCGGGGCGGCACCGCCAGCCGGAGCACGTCGGCGAGGCTGCCCGCGTACCGGTCGGCGACCGCGCGGGCCAGCCGCGCCACCTCCGGGGACAGCACCGGCACCGGGGAGACGACCTTCTCCAGGTACGCGAGCTTCGGGTGCTCGGACGACTCGGCGCGCTCCAGCAGCCAGCCGTCGACGAGCTGCCCGGCGAAGCGCACCTTCACCCGCACCCCGGGCCGGGCGTCGGCGTCGAGCCCCTCCGGCACCAGGTAGTCGAACGGGCGGTCGAGGTGCGGCAGCGGCACGTCCACGCAGACGCGCGCGACCGGCGACCCCGGTGCGGGTCGCCGGTCGCGGCGCGTGGTGGTGGTCAGGCTCCCGCGGCCGACTTGAGGTCGGCGGCCCGGTCGGTGCCCTCCCAGGTCAGCTCCGGCAGCTCCCGGCCGAAGTGGCCGTACGCGGCGGTCTGCTGGTAGATCGGGCGCAACAGGTGCAGATCCCTGATGATGGCGGCCGGACGCAGGTCGAACACCTCGGCCACGGCCTTCTCGATCGAGGCGACGGGCACGGTCTCGGTGCCGAACGTCTCGATGAACAGGCTCACCGGGTGTGCCTTGCCGATCGCGTACGCCACCTGCGCCTCGCACCGCTCGGCCAGCCCGGCGGCCACGACGTTCTTGGCGACCCAGCGCATCGCGTACGCGGCCGACCGGTCGACCTTCGACGGGTCCTTGCCGGAGAACGCGCCGCCGCCGTGCCGGGCGTACCCGCCGTACGTGTCGACGATGATCTTCCGGCCGGTCAGGCCGGCGTCACCCATCGGGCCGCCGATCTCGAACCGCCCGGTCGGGTTGACCAGCAGCCGGTAGCCCTCGGTCTGCAGGCCGAGGCCCTCCAGCTCCGGGGCGATGACGTGGTCGCGGATGTCCGGGGTCAGCAGCGACTCCAGCGAGATGTCCGCCGCGTGCTGGCTGGACACGACGACGGTGTCGAGCCGGACCGGGCGCAGCCCGTCGTACTCGATGGTGACCTGGGTCTTGCCGTCCGGCCGCAGGTACGGGATCGTGCCGTCCTTGCGGACCGCGGCGAGCCGGCGGGCCAGCCGGTGCGCCAGCGCGATCGGCAGCGGCATCAGCTCGGGCGTCTCGGAGCAGGCGAAGCCGAACATCATGCCCTGGTCACCGGCGCCCTGCGCGTCCAGCGCGCTCTCCGACCCGCCGGTACGCAGCTCGAAGGCGTTGTCGACGCCCTGGGCGATGTCCGGCGACTGTGCGCCGATGGACACGCTGACGCCGCAGGACGCGCCGTCGAAGCCCTTCTTCGACGAGTCGTAGCCGATGCCGAGGATGGTCTCGCGGACGATGGTCGGGATGTCGGCGTACGCCTTGGTGGTCACCTCGCCGGCCACGTGCACCTGACCGGTGGTGATCAACGTCTCCACCGCGACCCGGCTGTGCGGGTCCTGGGCGAGCAGGGCGTCGAGAATGCCGTCACTGATCTGGTCGGCGATCTTGTCCGGGTGGCCCTCCGTGACCGATTCGGACGTGAAGAGACGTGTCACGGCACTCCTAAGCATGTGAAGACTTTTAAAGGTCGCTCGGCGGCAGTTTAGTCACCGTCGTTCCGCCGTGACCCGATGAACGCGGGTCGACCAACCGTCAGGAACGTGACGGCAGCCGCGGACAGACGAGGTCCCAGACGGCGTCGGCCAGGGCCTCCTTGGGCTGCTCGGGCAGCCGGTGCACGGCACCGTCGGCGCCGATCACGGTGGCCGCGTTGGTGTCGGCGCCGAAGACCTTGTCCACGCCGACCTCGTTGACCACGATCATGTCGGCCCCCTTGCGGGCCAGTTTGGCCCGGCCGTTGGGCTCCGCGTCGTCCGTCTCGGCCGCGAAGATCACCAGCACCTGGCCGGGACGGCGACGCCGCCCCAGCTCGGCGGCGATGTCCGGGTTGGTGACCAGCTCGATGGTCGGCGCGACGCCGTCGTCGGACTTCTTGATCTTCCCGCTGGCGTAGCTGGCGGGCCGGAAGTCGGCAGGCGCGGCGGCCATCACCACGGCGTCCGCGTCGGCCGCCGCCGCGAGCGTGGCGGCGCGCAGTTCCTCGGTGGTGCCCACCCGGACCAGGTCCACCCCGGCCGGGTCGGGCAGCGCCACGTTCGCCGCGACGAGCGTGACCCGGGCGCCCCGGGCCACGGCGGCGCGGGCGAACGCGTACCCCTGCTTGCCGGACGACCGGTTGCCCAGGAACCGGACCGGGTCCAGCGGCTCCCGGGTGCCGCCGGCGGTGACCACCAGGTGCCGGCCGGCCAGGTCGGCCTCGGCCTCGACGCCGCGGGCCAGGGCCCGGCGGGCCACCGCGAAGATCTCCGCCGGGTCGGGCAGCCGGCCCTTGCCGGTGTCCCGCCCGGTGAGCCGGCCCACTGCCGGCTCGATCACGCGGACGCCGCGCGAGCGCAGCGTGGCCACGTTCGCCACGGTCGCCGGGTGCTCCCACATCTCGGTGTGCATGGCCGGGGCCAGCAGCACCGGGCAGCGCGCGGTCAGCAGCGTGTTGGTGAGCAGGTCGTCGGCGAGACCGTGGGCGGCCTTGGCGAGCAGGTCGGCGGTGGCCGGCGCGACCACGACCAGGTCGGCGTGCTGCCCGAGCCGCACGTGCGGCACCTCGTGCACGTCGGACCAAACGTCGTCGGAGACCGGCCGGCCGGACAGGGCCGCCCAGGTCGGCGCCCCGACGAAGCGGAGCGCCGAGGCGGTCGGCACCACCCGGACCCGGTGACCCGACTCGGTGAAGAGCCGGAGCAGCTCACACGCCTTGTAGGCGGCGATGCCGCCGCCGACCCCGAGGACGATCTCGGCGGGCATCGGCGCGGGCGCGGTTACGGCTGGTCGGTCGGCTCGGCGGTGAGCAGGCCCGCGTTGATCTCGCGCATGGCGATGGAGAGCGGCTTCTCCTGCGGGGTGGTCTCCACCAGCGGGCCGACGTACTCCAGGAGGCCCTCACCGAGCTGGCTGTAGTAGGCGTTCACCTGCCGGGCGCGCTTGGCGGCGAAGATGACCAGCGCGTACTTCGAGGTGGTCTTCTCGAGCAGCTCGTCGATCGGCGGGTTGGTGATGCCCTCGGGGTTGGTGGCGATGGATCCCACGAATTAAACCTCTGCGTCTCGTGCGCCGCCCGCGGGCGGTCGGGCCGGAGCCAGGAAGGACGAACCGAGCAATCCTACCAGCTCCGCCGCGGCGCGCTCGGTGTGGTCGTGTGCCACGGCGTGGGCGAAGACGGCCGCGACGTCCGGGTCCGCCCGGTACGCCGGCGGCGCGAGCAGCACCAGCCGGGCGCCGGGCGCCGCCGCCCGGACCGCCAGGGCGCCGCCCAGGTCCAGCGGCAGCAGCACCGGCCGGCCCTCGGCGAGCCGCGTCCGCACCCCGGTCCGGGGCACCCCCCGGCGGTACGGCCCGATCCGGCACCACTCCAGCAGCTCCCCGGCGGCGATCAGCCGGTCGAAGCCGGGCGCGTCGAGGAAGACGCGGTCCACGCCGTCGCGCTCGTCCGGACGGGGTGGGCGGGTGGTGGCGACCACCGGCACCCAGACAGACGCAAGGCGCGCCCGGACCGCCTCGACGACACTGCTCCGGCCGGCCCCGGAGGGACCGGACAGGACAGTGAGCCGAGCCGCCGAGCGCGCCTCGTCATCCGTGCTCACCGCTTGTTTCTACACGGCGGGCCGTTCAGTTGGCGGCGAACTCTCCGAGCAGAGCCTTGCGCTGCTGCTCGCCGAGGCCGCGCAGGCGACGGCTGTCCGCGATCTTGAGCTTCTCCATGATCTGGGTGGCCCGGATCTTGCCGATGCCCGGCATCGCCTGGAGCACGGCCGAAACCTTCAGCTTGCCCACGACGTCGTCGGACTCGGCCCGCTCGAGGACGGTGGCGAGGGTGGTCTTGCCCTGCTTGAGCTGCTCCTTCAGCTCAGCGCGGGCCTTGCGGATCTCCGCGGCCTTCTCCAGCGCGGCAGCGCGCTGCTCGGGGGTCAGTGACGGGAGCGGCACCAGTTCTCCTCAGGTCCCTAGTACGGCGGGCTGAGCGCCCCACCGCATCTGTGAAACGTGGTGTCGCTGGCAACCAAAGGGGTCCGTGGTTCCCAGCGCGGGGAAAACTAGCGGTCAACGGAGATTTCGGCAACGTGGACGCGCGATGATCAACCCAAAGTGACCGAGCCGTCAGTCAGTCCGCCGTGCCCAGGGCGGCCCGGCAGTCGGCCAGCACCCGCTCGGTGGCGGCCCGCAGGTCGGCCGGGTCGGGGCCCGCGCCGAGCACCTCCCGGGAGTACGAGGGAAGCACCGACGGCAGCGCGGCGCCGAACACGGTACGCAACCCGGCGGGCGTTCCGCCCTGCGCGCCCAGCCCCGGCGCGAGCAGCGGACCGTTCACCGAGTCCAGATCGTGACCGGTCTCACCGATCGTCGCCCCGACCACGAGACCGAAGCTGCCGAGTGGTTCCGCACCCCTGTTGAGCTGGGAAATCTCGTCGATCACGGTCTGCGCGACGGTGCGCCCGTCGGCACCCACGGCGCGCTGCACGGAGGCACCCTCCGGGTTGGAGGTGAGCGCCAGGACGAAGACCCCGCCGCCGTGCTCGGCGGCGGTGGAGAACATCGGGGCGAGCGAACCTACTCCCAGGTAGGGGCTCGCGGTGACCGCGTCGACATACAGAGGGCTGGATGGATCGAGATAGGCCGACGCGTACGCGGCGACCGTCGAGCCGATGTCGCCGCGCTTCACGTCAAGCAGAGTGAGCGCTCCCAAATCTCGCAACTGTCGGATAGTTGACTCAAGCACGCCGACACCCCGGGCGCCGAAGCGCTCGAAGAACGCCGACTGCGGCTTGACCACGGCGACCCGGTCGCCGATCGCCTCCACCACGGTGCGGCAGAACCGCTCCAGGCCCGCCACGTCGTCGGACAGGCCCCAGGCGGTCAGCAACCCGGGGTGCGGGTCGATGCCCACGCAGAGCGGCCCTCGTTCCGCCACGGCCCGGTGCAGGCGGGCGCCGAACGTCTTCTCCATCGCGTCTCTCCCTCTCCCCGCGGCCACGGGCCGCCTGGCGTGTCCGGCGACGGGCCTTCCGTCGCGCCCTGTCGTAACCGGCCGGGCTCAGCCGGCCTTGACCGCCGCGGCCACTCCGGCCGCGATCCGCGCCACGTCCACGGCGTCGCAGACGTACGGCGGCATCGTGTAGACGAGATCCCGGAACGGGCGCAGCCACACCCCCTCGGCCACCGCGGCGGCTGTCGCCCGGGGCAGGTCCACCTCGTGGTCGAGCTGCACCACCCCGATCGCGCCGAGCACGCGGACGTCGGCCACGCCGGGCGCGCCCCGCAGCGGCTCCAGACCGGCCCGCAGGCCCTCCGCGATACCCGCCACGCGTCCCGCCCAGTCCCCGGCCCGCAGCAGGTCCAGGGAGGCGTTGGCGACGGCACAGGCGAGCGGGTTGCCCATGAACGTCGGCCCGTGCGCCAGCACCCCGTCGGCGGAGATCGCCCTCGCCACCTCGGGCGTGCACAGCGCCGCCGCGAGTGTCAGGTAGCCGCCGGTGAGCGCCTTGCCGACGCAGAGCACGTCCGGGGCGACACCGGCGTGCTCGGCGGCGAACATCCGGCCGGTCCGGCCGAAGCCGGTGGC
>NZ_JANCLW010000001.1:2504333-2575324 GCF_033433935.1 Micromonospora sp. BRA006-A | reverse complement strand
TCSCSSSKSSGCKGWGATCGCCCTCGCCACCTCGGGCGTGCACAGCGCCGCCGCGAGTGTCAGGTAGCCGCCGGTGAGCGCCTTGCCGACGCAGAGCACGTCCGGGGCGACACCGGCGTGCTCGGCGGCGAACATCCGGCCGGTCCGGCCGAAGCCGGTGGCGATCTCGTCGAAGACCAGCAGGATGCCGTGCCGCCGGGTCACCTCGCGCAGTACGCGCAGGTAGTGCGGGTGGTGGAACCGCATCCCGCCGGCGCCCTGGACCACCGGCTCCACGATCACCGCGGCCAGCTCGTCGGCGTGCCGCTCCACCGCGTCCACCAGCGCCGCCTCGTACGCCGGGTCCGGCGTCGCGTCGAAGCCGGGCGGCGGCACCGGCGCGAACACCTGCCGGGGCAGCACGTCGCCCCAGAGGTGGTGCATGCCGCCCTCCGGGTCGCACACGCTCATCGGGTGGAACGTGTCGCCGTGGTAGCCGCCCCGCCAGGTGCCCAGCCGGCGGCGCTGCGGACGCCCTCGCGCCCGCTGGTACTGCAGGCACATCTTCACCGCCACCTCGACGCTCACCGAGCCGGAATCGGCCAGGAAGACGTGTTCCAGGCCGTCCGGGGTCAGCTCGACGAGCGTGCGCGCCAGGCGTACCGCGGGCTCGTGGGTGAGCCCACCGAACATCACGTGGCTCATCCGGCCGAGCTGGTCGGTCACCGCGGCGTCAAGCGCCGGGTGCCGGTAGCCGTGGATCGCCGCCCACCAGGACGACATGCCGTCGACGAGTTCCCGCCCGTCCGCCAGCCGCAGCCGCACGCCCGCCGCGCTCTCGACCACGTACGGCGCGCCGGCTCCCGGCATCGGGGCGTACGGGTGCCACACGTGCCGCCGGTCGGCTTCCAGAATCTCCTCAGGCGTCACGTCTCCTCCTCCTTCGCCCCCTCTCCCTCCCCGCTCCCCCCGCCCCCTCTCCCCGCTGATCTTGCAGTTGCCGCCCTCGCCGCGTCCGGAACGCGGTGGTATGCCGGGGCGGGAAGTGCAAGATCGCGCGGGGTCGGGGCGAGGGCGGGGCGAGGGCGGGGTCAGGGTCGGGTGGCTGTTCGGGTGATGGCCCGGGTCAGGGCGGGGCCGCGGTAGATGAAGCCGGTGTAGAGCTGGAGCAGGGAGGCACCAGCGTCGAACATGCGTGCCGCGTCGTCCGGGTGCAGGATGCCGCCCACGCCGATCACCGGTAGCCGGCCGCCGGTCTCCCGGTGCACGAACGCGACCATCTCCCGGGCCCGGGCGGTCAGCGGCCGGCCGGACAGACCGCCGGCCTCGGCGGCGCGCTCCCGGTCGGCCGGGGCGAGCCCGTCGCGGCCGAGCGTGGTGTTCGTGGCGATGACCCCGGCCGCGCCCCGGTCGAGGCACACCTCCAGCAGCTCGGCCACGACCGGCTCGGTGAGGTCCGGGGCGATCTTCACCAGTACCGGCTTCTCCCCCACCAGCGCGGCGAGCAGGGCGTCCAGATGGGACCGGTCCTGAAGCGACCGCAGCCCGGGAGTGTTCGGTGAGGACACGTTGACCGCGAAGTAGTCGCCGTGTTCCTTGAGCGCCCGGTAGGACGCGAGGTAGTCCTCGACCGCCTCGTCCAGCGGGGTCACCTTGGACTTGCCGAGCGAGATGCCCAGCGGCACGCCGAGCGGGCGCGGCGACGCGGCCAGCCGGTCCGCCAGCGCCTCGGCGCCGGCGTTGTTGAAGCCCATCCGGTTGATCACGGCTTCGCTGTCGCGCAGCCGGAACAGCCGGGGCCGGGGGTTGCCCGGCTGGGCGTGCGCGGTCACGGTGCCGACCTCGACGAAGCCGAAGCCCAGCGCCGGCCAGGCCGGCAACGCGAGTCCGTTCTTGTCCATCCCGGCCGCCAGTCCGACCGGGTTGGGGAAGCGCACACCGAACACGGTGCGCGGTGCCGACCGGAAGTACGCCGCGCGCAGCGCCGCGAGGACCGCCGGCCGGCGGGACACCGCGGCCAGCCGCGCCAGCGTCCACTCGTGCGCCCCCTCGGCGTCCCCGCCCGCGAGCGAGAACAACCGGGGCCGCACCACCTTCTCGAAGATCACGCCCCGGCCCCCCACCCGATCTCCCCGGCCCGCCCGGCCCGCCCGGCCCGCCCGGTCTCCCCGGTCTCCCCGGTCTCCCCGGTCTCCCCGGTCTCCCCGGTCTCCCCGTTGATCATGAAGTTGGCGGCGGATTTGGAGATCCACATCGCCGCCAACCTCATGATCGGCGCGTTCAGGCGCGGTCGGCCCCCCACCCGATCTCCCCGGCCYCCCCGGCCCGCCCGGCCCGCCCGGCCCGCCCGGTCTCCCCGGTCTCCCCGGTCTCCCCGGTCTCCCCGGTCTCCCCGGTCTCCCCGGTCTCCCCGTTGATCATGAAGTTGGCGGCGGATTTGGAGATCCACATCGCCGCCAACCTCATGATCGGCGCGTTCAGGCGCGGTGTCACTCGCCCGCCCGCAGGGCGGCGTGCAGGTCCTGCAGCGGGCGGACCTTCAGGTCGCCCCGGATGCGGGCCTCGATGCCCATGACCGCGGCGGCGGCGCCGGGCACCGTCGTGACGCACGGGATGTCCACGCTCACCGCCGCGCTGCGGATCTCGTACCCGTCGGAACGGGCACTCGCCCCGGAGCCCTGCGGCGTGTTCACCACTAGCGCCACGTCCCCGCCGAGGATCAGCGACACCGCGTCCGCGCCCTCACCCGACTCGTAGTGCTTGCGGATCTGCTCGCAGGCGATGCCGTGCCGGCGCAGCACCTCGGCCGTGCCGGTGGTGGCCACGATCTCGAAGCCCAGGTCGGCCAGGCGCTTGATCGGGAAGATCATGCCACGCTTGTCCCGGTTGGCGACCGAGACGAAGATCTTCCCGGCGGTGGGCAGCGACCCGTACGCGGCGGCCTGCGACTTGGCGAACGCCTGGCCGAAGCCGGTGTCGATGCCCATCACCTCGCCGGTGGACTTCATCTCCGGGCCGAGCAGCACGTCGATGCCCTTGCCGGACGGGGTGCGGAACCGCTTGAATGGCAGCACCGCCTCCTTGACCGCGATCGGCGCGTCGGCCGGCATGGTGCCGCCGTCGCCGGTGGGCGGCAGCATCCCCTCGGCGCGCAGCTGCGCGACGGTGGCGCCGAGCGCGATCCGGGCCGCCGCCTTCGCCAGCGGCACCGCGGTGGCCTTCGAGACGAACGGTACGGTCCGGGAGGCGCGCGGGTTGGCCTCCAGCACGTAGAGCATGTCGCCCTGCAACGCGTACTGGACGTTCAGCAGGCCGCGCACCCCGATGCCGCGGGCGATCTGCTCGGTGTAGTGCCGCACCTGGGCCAGGTGCGAGCCGGCCAGGGTGATCGGCGGCAGCGCGCAGGACGAGTCGCCGGAGTGGATGCCGGCCTCCTCGATGTGCTCCATCACGCCGCCCAGGTAGACGTCGCCGTCGGCGTCCACGAGCGCGTCCACGTCGATCTCGATGGCGTCGTCCAGGAACCGGTCCACCAGCACCGGGCGGTCCGGCGAGATGGCGGTGGCCCGGCCGATGTAGTCGCGCAGCGTGGCGTCGTCGTAGACGATCTCCATGCCGCGCCCGCCGAGCACGTACGAGGGGCGGACCAGCACCGGGTACCCGATCTCGTCGGCGATCGCCTTCGCCTCGTCGTACGAGGTGGCCATGCCGTGCGCGGGCGCGCGCAGCCCGGCCCGGGCCAGCACCGCGCCGAACGCGCCGCGCTCCTCGGCCAGGTGGATCGACTCCGGGGAGGTGCCGACGATCGGCACCCCGGCGTTCTTGAGCCGCTGCGCCAGGCCCAGCGGGGTCTGGCCGCCGAGCTGCACGATCACCCCGATGACGCCGGGGCCGCCCGCCTCCTTGCCGGAGGAGTCCTCGGCGTGCCAGACCTCCAGCACGTCCTCGAACGTCAGCGGCTCGAAGTAGAGCCGGTCGGCGGTGTCGTAGTCGGTGGAGACGGTCTCCGGGTTGCAGTTGACCATGACGGTCTCGTAGTCCACGGCCCGGAGGGCCTGGACGGCGTGCACACACGAGTAGTCGAACTCGATGCCCTGACCGATCCGGTTCGGCCCGGAGCCCAGGATGAGCACCTTCGGCCGCGCCGAGGGCGCCACCTCGGTCTCCGAGTCGTATGTCGAGTAGTGGTACGGCGTGGTCGCCTCGAACTCGGCCGCGCAGGTGTCCACCGTCTTGTAGACCGGCCGGACGCCGAGCCGGTGCCGCAGCGTCCGGACGCCGTCCTCGGCGGCCAGCTCGGGACGCAGCGCGGCGAGCTGCCGGTCGGACAGGCCGGCCCGCTTGGCGCGGCGCAGCAGGGCGGCGTCGAGCACCGGCGCGTCCACGATCTCGGCGCGCAGCTCGACCAGCGAGGCGATCTGGTCCAGGAACCACGGGTCCATGCCGCCGGACGCCTCGGACACCTCGGCGATCGACGCGCCGAGACGCAGCGCCCGCTCGACCGTGTAGAGCCGGCCGTCGTGCGGCGTGCGCAGCGCCGCGAGGGTGTTCTCCTTCGTCGCGCCCTCCGGGTCCGGAGTGGTCCAGAAACCGGATGACTTGGTCTCCATCGAGCGCATCGCCTTGTTCAGCGCCTCGGTGAAGTTGCGGCCCAGGCTCATCGCCTCGCCCACCGACTTCATCGTGGTGGTCAGCTCCGGGTCGGCGCCGGGGAACTTCTCGAACGCGAACCGGGGGATCTTCACCACCACGTAGTCGAGCGTCGGCTCGAACGCGGCGGGCGTCTTCAGCGTGATGTCGTTGGGGATCTCGTCGAGCGTGTAGCCGATGGCGAGCTTCGCGGCGATCTTCGCGATCGGGAAGCCGGTCGCCTTCGACGCCAGCGCCGAGGAACGCGACACCCGCGGGTTCATCTCGATCACGACGATCCGGCCGTCGGCCGGGTTCACCGCGAACTGGATGTTGCAGCCGCCGGTGTCCACACCGACCTCGCGCAGCACCGCGATGCCGAGGTCACGCAGCCGCTGGTACTCCCGGTCGGTGAGCGTCATCGACGGGGCGACGGTGACGCTGTCGCCGGTGTGCACGCCCATCGGGTCGACGTTCTCGATCGAGCAGACCACCACCACGTTGTCGTGGCGGTCGCGCATCAGTTCGAGCTCGTACTCCTTCCAGCCGAGCACGCTCTCCTCGATGAGCACCTCGTGCACCGGGCTGGCCACCAGGCCGGACCCGGCGATGCGCTCCAGGTCCTCGTCGGTGTGCGCCATACCGGAACCGAGGCCGCCCATGGTGAACGACGGCCGGATGACCACCGGCAGGCCCAGGTCGGCGACCGTCTCGCGGACCTCGTCCATCGAGTGGCAGACCCGCGACCGCGGCACCAGCGCCGACGGATCGTCCAGGCCCAGCCGTACGCCGGCCTTCGCGACGATCTCCTTGAACAGCTGCCGGTCCTCGCCCCGGTTGATCGCCTCGATGTTCGCGCCGATCAGCTCGACGCCGTACTTCTCCAGCACGCCCGCCTCGTGCAGGGCGACAGCGGTGTTCAGCGCGGTCTGCCCGCCGAGCGTCGGCAGCAGCGCGTCGGGGCGCTCCTTGGCGATGACCAGCTCGACGAACTCACGCGTGATCGGCTCGACGTACGTGGCGTCGGCGAACTCCGGGTCCGTCATGATCGTCGCCGGGTTCGAGTTGACCAGGCTGACCCGGATCCCCTCGCTGCGCAGCACCCGGCAGGCCTGGGTGCCGGAGTAGTCGAACTCGCAGGCCTGTCCGATCACGATCGGCCCGGAGCCGATCACCAGGACGTGCTTGAGGTCGGTCCGCTTAGGCATTCTTTCCGCCTTCACTCTGCTTCCGGTCGAAGCCACGGCCTTCGATCAACTCGGCGAAACGGTCGAAGAGGTAGTCCGCGTCGTGCGGGCCGGCCGCCGCCTCCGGGTGGTACTGGACGGTGAAGGCGGGCACGTCCACGGCCCGCAGCCCCTCGACCACGTTGTCATTGAGGCAGACGTGTGACACCTGGACACCGCCGAACTCGGTCTCGATCACCTGATCCGGCACCACCGCGCCGTCCCCGGCACCCGGCACCTGCACCGCGAAGCCGTGGTTGTGGCTTGTCACCTCGACCTTGCCGGTGGCCCGGTCGAGCACCGGCTGGTTGATGCCGCGGTGGCCGTACCCCAGCTTGTAGGTGCCGAAGCCGAGCGCCCGGCCGAGGATCTGGCTGCCGAAGCAGATGCCGAACAGCGGGATCCGCCGGGTCAGCACCTCCCGGGCCAGCGCCACCGGGCCGTCGGCGGTCGCCGGGTCGCCCGGGCCGGGCGAGAAGAAGACCGCGTCCGCGCCGGTGGCGAGCAGATCCTCGATCGTCGACCCGGCGGGCAGCACGTGGGTGGTGACGCCGCGGGCGGCGAGCCGGCGCGGCACGTTGCGCTTGATGCCCAGGTCCACCGCGGCCACCGTGAATCGGTGCTCGCCCTGCGCCTGCACGACGTACGGCTTGGCGGTGGTCACCTCGTCGGACAGGTTCGCGCCGACCATCTGCGGCGACCGGCGGACCCGCTCCAGCAGGGCGGCCGGGTCGTCGTCGACGCTGGAGATGCCGACCCGCATCGCGCCGCGCTCACGCAGGTGCCGGGTCAGCGCCCGGGTGTCCACGCCGCTGATGCCGACGACGCCCTCGGCGGCGAGCCGGTCCTCCAGGCCGCCGCCGGCCCGCCAGTTGGAGCTGATCCGGGCCGGGTCGCGCACCACGTACCCGGCCACCCAGATCCGGTCGGACTCGTCGTCCTCGCCGTTGACGCCGGTGTTGCCGATGTGCGGCGCGGTCTGCACCACCACCTGCCTGTGGTACGACGGGTCGGTGAGCGTCTCCTGGTAACCGGTCATGCCGGTGTTGAAGACCGCCTCGCCGAAGGTCTCCCCGACGCTGCCGTACGCCTCGCCGTGGAACGTGCGCCCGTCCTCGAGGACGAGAATTGCAGGCCGTCGCTTCACTGTGCCCGCCTTTCGTTCGCGACTGCGGGACTCCGCTCCGCTGCGTTCCTCGCTCGGATCACTGTGTCTCCTTCGATCCGGACTGCGGGACTCCGCTCCGCTACGTTCCTCGCTCGGATCACTTGACAGCCTTTCCGTCCAGGACCGTCGGCTCGCCGCGCAGGAAGGTCGCCACGATGCGACCCGGCAGCGTCATGCGGGCGTACGGGGTGTTGCGACTGCGACTGGCCAGCTCCGCCGGTTCGATGACGCGCCGGGCGGCCGGGTCGACCAGGGTCAGGTTGGCCGGTACGCCGGGCGCCGGGTCGAGGCCGTGCCCGGTCAGCCCGGCGATCCGGGCCGGCGTGCGGGACATCCGCTCGGCGATCAGATCCCAGCGGGGGCCGAACACGTCGAGCGCGATGGACAGGGCGGTCTCCAGGCCGAGCATGCCGGGCCGGGCGTACGCCCACTCGCACTCCTTGTCCTCCACCGCGTGCGGCGCGTGGTCGGTGGCGATGATGTCGATCACGCCCTCGGCCAGCGCCTCCCGCAGCGCGGCGATGTCGGCGGCGGTACGCAGCGGCGGGTTGACCTTGAAGACCGGGTCGTAACTCTCCGCCTTGGCGTCGGTCAGCAGCAGGTGGTGCGGCGTCACCTCGGCGGTGACGCGTACCCCGCGTGCCTTTGCCTGGCGCAGCACCTCGACGCTGCCGGCGGTGGAGACGTGGCAGACGTGCAGGCGGCTGCCGACGTGCTCGGCGAGCAGCACGTCCCGGGCGATGATCGCCTCCTCGGCGACGGCCGGCCAGCCGGTCAGGCCGAGGCGGGTGGACACCTCGCCCTCGTGCATCTGCGCGCCCTCGGTGAGCCGGGGCTCCTCGGCGTGCTGGGCGATCACGCCGTCGAACGCCTTGACGTACTCCAGCGCCCGGCGCATCAGCCGCGGGTCGGACACGCAGTGCCCGTCGTCGGAGAAGATCCGCACCCCGGCGGCCGAGTCGGCCATCGCGCCCAGCTCGGCCAGGCGCTCGCCGGCCAGCCCGACGGTGACCGCGCCGATCGGCTGCACGTCGACCAGGCCGGCCTCCCGGCCGAGCCGCCAGACCTGCTCGACCACGCCGGCGGTGTCCGCGACCGGCGAGGTGTTCGCCATGGCGCAGACCGCCGTGTAGCCGCCGAGCGCCGCCGCCCGGGAGCCGGACTCGACCGTCTCGGCGTCCTCCCGGCCGGGCTCGCGCAGGTGGGTGTGCAGGTCGACCAGGCCGGGCAGCGCGACCAGGCCGGTCGCGTCGATGACTGTGGCGTCGTCCGCGGCGAGCCCGCGGCCCGTCCCGGCCACCACGCCGTCGCGGATGAGCAGGTCGGTCGGCTCGCCGCCGACCACACTGACGCCTGTGATGAGGTACGCGGTCACCGGTTGTTCCCTCCGAGCAGCAGGTAGAGCACGGCCATCCGCACGGAGACCCCGTTGGTGACCTGTTCGACGATGGTGGAGCGGGGCGAGTCGGCCACCTCGGGCGTGATCTCCATGCCCCGGTTCATCGGTCCGGGGTGCATGACGATCGCGTGCTCGGGCAGCCGGCGCATGCGCGGCCCGTCGAGCCCGTAGCGGCGGGCGTACTCGCGGGCCGACGGGAAGTAGGAGTCGCCCATCCGCTCGCGCTGCACCCGCAGCATCATCACCACGTCCACACCTGGGAGAACGGTGTCGAGGTCGTAACAGACGTCGGTGCCGGGCGCCAGGGCGGCGGCGATGTCGACAGGGATGAGCGTGGGCGGGCCGACCAGGGTGACCTTCGCGCCGAGCGTGGACAGCAGCAGCACGTTCGAGCGGGCCACCCGGGAGTGCAGCACGTCGCCGACGATCGCCACGTGCAGGCCCTCGAGCCGGCCCAGCCGGGACCGCATCGTGTACGCGTCGAGCAGCGCCTGGGTGGGGTGCTCGTGGGTGCCGTCACCGGCGTTCACGACCGACCCGTCGACCCACTCCGCGAGCCGGTGCGGCGCGCCGGAGGCGGGGTGCCGGACGACCACCGCGTCCGCGCCCATCGCCTGGAGCGTGAGCGCGGTGTCCTTCAGGCTCTCCCCCTTGGCCACGCTGGAGCCCTTGGCGGAGAAGTTGATCACGTCGGCGCTGAGCCGCTTGGCGGCCGCCTCGAACGAGATCCGGGTCCGGGTGGAGTCCTCGTAGAAGAGGTTGACCACGGTGCGCCCGCGCAGCGCTGGCAGCTTCTTGACCTCACGCCCGGCCACCGTCGCCATCTCCGCGGCGGTGTCCAGGACCAGGGTGGCGGTGCCGGCGTCCAGGTCGGCGCCGGAGAGCAGGTGCCGGATCATGCGGGTGTACCCCCGTACAACTTGACCTCGTCCGTGCCGTCGGTCTCGGCGAGGGTGACCTTGACGTTCTCGGCCAGCGCGGTGGGGATGTTCTTGCCGACGTAGTCGGCGCGGATCGGCAGCTGGCGGTGGCCGCGGTCGACCAGGACCGCGAGCTGCACGGACGCCGGGCGGCCGACGTCGCTGAGCGCGTCCAGCGCGGCCCGCACGGTACGGCCGGAGAACAGCACGTCGTCGACGAGGATCACCCGCTTGCCGTCGATCCCGCCGCTCGGCAGGTCGGTCGGGCCGACCGCGCGGGTGGCGTGCCGGCGCAGGTCGTCGCGGTAGAGCGTGATGTCGAGCACGCCGACCGGGACGGTGACGTCCTCGAAGGTGCTGATCCGGGCGGCGAGGCGGTGGGCCAGCGGCACACCCCGGGTGGGGATGCCCAGCAGCACGGTGCCGGCGGCGCCCTGGGTCTTCTCCAGGATCTGGTGGGCGATGCGGTCGACCACCCGCGACACGTCCGCTGCGGCGAGGATCACCTTCACCGAGGGTTGTCGCGGCGGCGACGAGTGGGCAGCCGACGGGTAGGCCACGGCGGACCTCCTTCCCCGCCTCACGGGACGGGTCGTTAAAGGACGTCTGGTCTGCTCCGGCCGGTCCCCGCAGGGCCCGGACCGGGGCTTCACGCCACGTTACCAGCGGTCACCGGACCGCTCGCCGCCGGTCCTGACCTGCTGGTCAGCCCGGAGAAATGGGGACAAGCCACACGCGGGTGCCGGACCCGGTGGACGGCAACACTTGACCACATGTCGCAATCCCCGTACCGTCACGCTCCGTAGCGATAGCTCGGAGAACCCGAACAGCACTGGGAGTGTCCGAATGCCCTCTGAATACGCCAAGTCGCTGGGCGCCCGCCTGCGCTCCATCCGCCAGCAGCAGGGTCTGTCCCTGCAGGGGGTGGAGGAGAAGTCGAACGGGCGGTGGAAGGCCGTGGTGGTCGGCTCGTACGAGCGCGGCGACCGCGCCGTCACCGTGTCCCGCCTGGCGGAGCTGGCCGACTTCTACCGCGTTCCCGTCTCGGAGCTGCTGCCCGACGGCAGCGGGGTGCGTCACGAGCCCACCAGCAAGATCGTGCTGGACCTGGAGCGGCTCTACGACGAGGCCTCCGAGGACCTCGCGTACGTGGCCCGCTACGCGCGCGCCATCCAGCAGCAGCGCGGCGACTACAACGGCCGGGTGCTCTCGATCCGCGCCGACGACCTGCGCGCCCTCGCGATCGTCTACGACGCCTCGCCGTCGGGCCTGATCGAGCGGCTGACCGAGCACGGCGTGCTGGTCGCCGACCCGCGGGCGTTCTTCGCCTCCTGACACCCCCGTACGACGAAAGGGCCCGTGCCGACCGGCACGGGCCCTTCGTCGTCGCGGCGCGTCAGCGCGTGGCGTACTCGGCGATCCGGCCGAGGATGCCGTTGAGGAAGCGGGGCGAGTCGTCCGTCGACATCTGCCGGGCCAGCTCCACGGCCTCACTGATCGCCACCGCGTCGTCGATCTCGTCGACGTAGAGCAGCTCGTACACGGCGATCCGGGCCAGGTTGCGGTCGACCACCGGCATGCGCTCCAGCGTCCACCCCTCGGCGTAGCTGGCGATCGTCTCGTCGATCCGGTCGAGGTGCGCCGCCACGCCCTCGACCAGCCCGACCGCGTAGCCGAGGTGGTCGGGGCGCGGCTGCTCGATCCGTTCCAGGTAACCGGCGAGCACCTCGACCGGCGGGCGGTCCCGCAGGTCGGCCTCGAAGAGCACGTCCAGCGCCCGCTTGCGCGCCTTGCGGCGCGCCGGCATCTGCTGCTTGGGGCCCTCGGCCATCAGGCTCGGCCGAGGTAACGGCCGTCGCGGGTGTCGACCTTGATCTTCTCACCGGTGGTGATGAACAGCGGCACCTGCACGGTCGCACCGGTCTCGACGGTGGCCGGCTTGTTGCCGCCGGTCGAGCGGTCGCCCTGCAGGCCCGGCTCGGTGTAGGTGACCTCGAGCACGACCGAGGTCGGCAGCTCGATGTACAGCGGCACGCTCTCGTGGGTGGCGACAGTCGCCTCGGCCTCGGGGAGGAGGTAGTTGGCGGCCTCGCCGACGGTGCCGCCGGGGACGGTGATCTGGTCGAACGTCTCCAGATCCATGAAGACGTAGTCCTCGCCGTCGGCGTACAGGTACTGCATGGTGCGCTTGTCCACGGTCGCGGTCTCGACCTTGGTGCCCGCGTTGAAGGTCTTGTCGACCACCTTGCCGGACAGCACGTTCTTCAGCGTGGTGCGCACGAAGGCACCACCCTTACCGGGCTTGACGTGCTGGAACTCGACGACGGCCCACAGCTCGCCGTCCAGGTTGAGTACCAGGCCGTTCTTCAGGTCGTTGGTGGTGGCCATTTCCTGCCTTGATCATCAATTGGCGGACAGACCGTCCAAGTCTACTCGCTCTGTCGAATCGGACTCGCGCCACGGAACGGACCGGCTCAGGCTCCTGCGGCGAGCCGGGCGGCCAGGTGGTGCAGCGCCAGCCGGTAGCCGTCCACGCCCAGGCCGCAGATCACGCCGGTGGCCACCGCGGAGACCACCGAGTGGTGCCGGAACTCCTCCCGGGCGTGGATGTTGGAGATGTGCACTTCGACCAGCGGGCCGCGCAGCATGGCGCAGGCGTCCCGCACCGCGATCGAGTAGTGCGACCAGGCGGCCGGGTTCAGCACCACCGCCGCCGCCTCGTCGGCCGCCTCGTGCAGCCAGGCCAGCATCTCGTGCTCGGCGTCGGTCTGCCGGACCACCACGTCCAGGCCCAGCTCCCGGCCGTGCCGCTCACAGTCGGCCACGAGCTGGGCGTAGCCGGTCACCCCGTACACGTCGACCTGGCGGGTGCCGAGCCGGCCCAGGTTCGGCCCGTTGAGCACGTACACCCTCACGAGCTGATCTCCGCGTACGCGGCGGCGAGCAGGTCGTCCGGCGGCGCCTCCAGGATCGCCGGGCGGGCGAGCCCGTCGAGCACCACGAACCGCAACCGGCTGCCCCGGGACTTCTTGTCCACCTGCATCGCGGCGAGCAGTTCCGGCCAGGCGTCGGCCCGGTAGCCGGTCGGCAGGTCGAGCGCGGTCAGCACCCGGCGGTGCCGCTCGGCGTCGGCCGCGCCGAGGCGACCGGCGAGCCGGGCCAGCGTGGCCGCGTAGACCAGGCCGACCGCCACGGCGTGACCGTGCCGCCAGCGGTAGCCCTCCACCTTCTCGATCGCGTGGGCGAGGGTGTGCCCGTAGTTGAGTACCTCGCGTACCCCGGATTCGCGCAGGTCCCCGGCGACCACGCCGGCCTTCACGCGGACCGCGCGCTCGACCAGTTCCCGCAGCACCGGCCCGGCCGGGTCCAGCGCGGCGGCCGGGTCCCGCTCGACCAGGTCGAGGATGACCGGGTCGGCGATGAACCCGCACTTGACCACCTCGGCCATGCCGGCGGCCAGGTCGGACGGGGGCAGGCTGTCCAGCGTCGCCAGGTCGGCCAGCACGCCGGCCGGCGGGTGGAACGCGCCGACCAGGTTCTTGCCGGCAGCGGTGTTGATGCCGGTCTTGCCGCCCACGGCGGCGTCGACCATGCCGAGCAGCGACGTGGCGACCGGCACCCAGCGCACGCCGCGCAGCCAGGTGGCCGCGACGAACCCGGCCAGGTCGGTGACCGCGCCGCCGCCCACCCCGACCACCGCGTCGGTACGGGTGAACCCGGCGTCGCCGAGCCGGTCCCAGCAGGCCGCCGCCACGTCGACGTGCTTGCCCGCCTCCGCGTCCGGCACCTCGATCAGCAGCGGCGTCACGCCGCCCTCGCGGACGCCGTCGGCGAGCTTGTCGGCGAGCGCCTTGAGTGGCGGCGCGTGCAGGAAGGCCACCCGCTCGGCGCCGGCCAGCAGCCCGGGCGGCGGGTCCAGCAGGTCACGTCCCACGAGCACGTCGTACGGCCGCTCGCCGCCGACCGGGATCCGGGTCACCTCGTCCATCGCGGGCAGCCTAGTCCAGCGCGCCGCACCCGCGCGGCCGTTGTCCACTGGCTGGGTGTTTGCCGGGCCGCACGGCGGGTAGGGCGGCCGGAATGAGCGAGACGACGGCACACGCGACCCGCCCGGAGTCCGCGACGAGCATCCGGCTGCCCGCCACGATCCTCGGCGTCGGGCTCGGCGGTTTCGTCGACGGCATCGTCCTGCACCAGGTCCTCCAATGGCACCACATGCTCAGCAGCACCGGCAGCGACCGGATCGGCGTGCGCGAGTACCCGGTGGACACCGTGCCCGGGTTGCAGATGAACACGCTCTGGGACGGCCTGTTCCACGTGGTCACCTGGGTGGCGGTGCTGACCGGCCTGGCCCTGCTCTACTCCCGGGTCACACACTCCCGGGGCCGGCTGTGGCGCTCGCCGATGCTGCGGGGCTGGGCGCTGATCGGCTGGGGCCTGTTCAACCTGGTCGAAGGCGTCATCGACCACCACCTGCTCGGTATCCACCACGTCCGCGGCGGCCCGAACCAGCTCTGGTGGGACCTCGGGTTCCTGGCCCTCGGGGTGGTGCTGATCGCCGTGGGCTGGGTGATCCAGCGCCGGGCCCGGGCCGTGGACCTCTGCGCGCCCGAGCGCCGGTGACAGTGGCCCTGGCCCACGCCGGGCACGCCGACGGCGGCTTCCCGGTGACCGCGCTGGTCCCGGTGGCGCTGTTCTGGGCGTACCTGGCCGCCGCGCTGCGACTGCGCGACCCGGGCGGGCCGGGCTGGCCGCACGCTCGCACGGCGAGCTTCGGGCTGGGCGCGCTGCTGCTGGTGACCGGGCTGCTGTGGCCGACCGGCGACTTCGTCGGGCACATGTGGCAGCACCTGCTGATCGGCATGCTCGCGCCGCTGGCACTGGTGCTCGGCGCCCCGGTCACGCTGCTGCTGCGCACGCTGGACCGGCGCACCAGCCGGGCCCTGGTCCACCTGCTGCGGCACCCGGTCGCGCGGGTGCTCGGCCACCCGGTGACCGGCCTGCTGCTCACCGCGGGCGGGCTGTGGCTGCTCTACCTCACCCCGCTGTACCGGGCCACGCTGGACAGCCCGGCCCTGCACACGCTGGTGAACCTGCACTTCCTGCTCAGCGGCTGCCTGTTCGCCTGGTCGATCGCCGGCCCCGATCCGGGACCGCACCGCCCGCGCGTACCGGTGCGGCTGGTGGTGATCGGGGTCGGGGTGGCGGCGCACGCCACCATCGCCCAACTGCTCTACGCCGGGCTGTTCGTGGACGTGCCGGCCACCGCCGCCGAGCTGCGGGCCGGGGCCACGCTCATGTACTACCTGGGTGACCTGGCCGAGATCGCGCTGGCGCTCGCGCTGCTCGCCACCTGGCGACCCGAGCCGGCCCGGCGCGGCCGCGCCGGACGCCGGACGGCCGGGACCGCCGCGGCCAACGCCTGACCGGCGCGCCTTCTCACCCGCCCATGGCGTTCCACCCACCGACGTCATGCACGCCGACTGGAACACCACGGGTGCCACAACGCCCCGGAGACACCCACCGCGTTCCACCGAGGGAGCCGGACACAGCGCGGCGAGGCGAGTGTCAGGGCTTGAGCAGGGCGGCGATCTCCGCGGCCAGCTCCTGCGGCGTACGCCCGTCGGTGACCACCGTCGCGGTCGCCACCTCGGCGTAGAGCGGTCGGCGCTGGTCCATCAGGTGCTTGAGCGTGGCACGCGGGTTCAGCGCGAGCAGCGGCCGCCCGGCGCCCAGACCGACCCGCTTGACCGCGTCGGGCAGCTCCACCGACAGGTGCACCACCGTGTGGCCGATCAACGCGGCCCGGTTCTCCTCGGCCAGGACCGCGCCGCCGCCGACCGCGAGCACGCCCGCGTGTGACGCGAGCGCCGCCGCCACGGCGGCCCGTTCGAGGGTACGGAAGTGCTCCTCCCCCTCGTCCACGAAGATCTCCGGGATGGGCTTGCCGGCGAGATCCTCGATGTCGGCGTCGGTGTCCCGGAAGCCGACCCCGAGCGCCTCGGCGAGCGCCGTTCCGACTGTGGTCTTGCCGGAGCCGGGCGCCCCGACCAGCACGCAGACCGGCCGGGTGCTCACTTGACGACCAGCCCGTCGAGGTAACCGGTCAGGTTGCGGCGCATCTCGGCGATCGAGTCGCCGCCGAACTTCTCCACCGCCGCCTCGGCCAGCACCAGCGCGACCATCGCCTCGGCCACCACCGCCGCGGCCGGCACCGCGCACACGTCGGAACGCTGGTTGATCGCGGTGGCCGGCTCACCCGTGGTCACGTCGATCGTCGCGAGGGCCCGGTTCAGCGAGGAGATCGGCTTCATGGCCGCCTTCACCCGCAGCGGCTCACCGGTGGTGATGCCGCCCTCCAGGCCACCGGCCCGGTCGGTGATCCGCCGCACGCCGGTGGCGGTGGGCACGATCTCGTCGTGCGCCTCCGAGCCACGCGAGCGGGCCTGCTGCCAGCCGTCGCCGATCTCCACGCCCTTGATCGCCTGGATCGACATGAGCGCGGTGGCGAGGCGGGCGTCGAGCTTGCGGTCCCACTGCACGTGGCTGCCCAGGCCCGGCGGCACCCCGTACGCGAGCACCTCGACCACGCCGCCGAGCGTGTCGGCGGCCTTCTTCGCGGCGTCGACCTCGGCGACCATCCGGGCGCTGGCCTCGGCGTCGAGGCAGCGCAGCGGGTCGGCGTCGATGCGCGCGGCGTCCTCCGGCGTGGGGCGCAGACCCGGCTTGACCGCCACCGGGCCCAGCTCGACCACGTGCGAGACGATCTCGACGCCGAGCGCCTGACGGACGAGCGCCTTGGCGACGGTGCCCACCGCGACCCGGGCGGCGGTCTCCCGGGCGCTGGCGCGCTCCAGGATCGGCCGGGCGTCGGTGTGGCCGTACTTCTGCATGCCGGCCAGGTCGGCGTGACCCGGGCGGGGACGGGTCAGGGGTGCGTTGCGGGCCTGGCTCGCCAGCTCCTCCGGGTCGACCGGGTCGGCGGCCATCACGGTGCGCCACTTGGGCCACTCGGAGTTGCCGACCCGGATCGCCACCGGGCTGCCGAGCGTCACCCCGTGCCGGAGCCCGCCGATGATCTCGACCTCGTCCTGCTCGAACGACATCCGGGCACCCCGGCCGTAGCCGAGCCGGCGCCGGGCCAGCTCGCCGGAGATCTCCCCGGTGGTCACCTCGATGCCGGCGGGTACGCCCTCCAGCATCGCGACGAGGGCGGGTCCGTGCGATTCACCTGCAGTCAGCCAGCGCAACACGACGGTCAGTCTGTCACGCCCGGTGGTCACCGGCGTACGCCGCCCGCCGCATCCCGCCCTGCGGACAGGCCACCTCCGCGCGCTGGTCTCCCGCGCGGTCGGTGAGGTGTTAACAGGGGACCCTTCCTCTACCGGAGGCGTTAAGAAGGGGCCCTTCCTTACACCGGCAGCGCGGCGCGCATCGCGGTGCGTGGGGCGGTGACGCCGGTGAACTGCTCGAACTGGCCGAACGCCTGGGCCAGCAGCAGGTCCAGCCCGGAGACCACTCGGCACCCGGCGGCCAGCGCCGCCGCCGCGAGCGGCGTCGGCCACGGGTCGTAGACGACGTCGAAGAAGACCGACTCCGGCCGCCAGTCGAAGTTGTCCGCGAGCGCGTCGGCGACGCCCTTGGGCACCGTGGAGATCACCACGTCGGCGCGGGCGTGGGAGGGTGCGCCGTCCCACTCGGCGCCGGCGAGCGGCACCCCGGCCGCCGCCGCGACCGGGCGCAGCTCGTCGACCGCCTCGGGCCGGCGTGCCACCACTGTCACCTCGGCCGCCCCGATCCGGGCCGCCGCCGCGATCGCGGCCCGGGCGGTGCCACCCGCGCCGAGCACTGTGACGACCGCCCCGGCCACGCAGCCGGCACCGGTGAGCACCTCGACCATGCCGGTGACGTCGGTGTTGTCCGCGTACCAGGTGCCGTCGGGTCGGCGTACCAGCGTGTTGGCGGCACCGACGGCGGCGGCGACCGGCGAGACCTCGTCGGCCAGCGCGAGCGCCGCCTCCTTGCCCGGCATGGTCACCGACAGCCCGGCCCACTCCGGGCCGAGGCCCGCGACCAGGCCGGGCAGCTCGTCGGCACCGGCTTCGATCCCGGTGTACGACCAGCCGGTCAGCCCGGCCGCCGCGTACCCGGCGGAGTGGATCGCCGGAGAGAGCGAGTGGGCGATCGGCTTGCCGACCACCGCGGCACGACGGGGGCTCGAGAACTGCACTGCCTCTCCCCCCAGGTCATGAACGGATCAGGGTAGCGTAGCCGCGGACGAGCAGTTGCCGATCCCGGTTCGGCAGATCCGGTAGGAGTAGTCCGACACACCGAACGTCGCGGACTTCTCCGTCGAGGTGCATACGGAATCGCCCTGCCACGACCACGAGGTTCCCCCGGGTGCGCGCACCTGCCAACGCGCACAGTGCCCGTCCGACAGCGTGTCGCGAGCGAACAGCTCCCAGTTGGCATTCCCCAGGTAAACGGCTCTTCCAGCCGCTCCGGTCGTACTCCGGGTGATCGTCGCCGCCTGTGCCGGCACAGCAGCAAATCCCAACAGCATCGCGGCGCCAGTTCCCACCACGCCGACTCGCCGCGACCACAAACCACGCATCATGAGGCACCCCCGCGTCTCGATGTCGAATGCAGACACCGAGCGTAGTGACCACAGTCGATCTCCGCAAGCATTGCGCTGAGCGAGATCGCGCCGTCGTGCCTAGAGAACGCCGTTCTCCTTGGCCTTCTCGATGTTGCGCTCGTGCTCGGCGTTCGTCGTCGCGAAGGCCGAGTGTCCCTGCTTGTCGATGGCGACGAAGAAGAGCCACTTGCCGTCCGGTGGGCTCAGCGCCCCCTCCAGGGCCTGCTTCCCCGGGTTGTTGATGGGAGTCGGGGGCAGACCCGGGCGGGCATGGGTGCTGTACGGGTTCTTCTCGTCGTACAGCTCCTCTCTGCGCATGTCCTTCGACGCCTTTGTCGGCTTGCCGGTCAGCTCCCAGTAGTAGTTGACCGACACGTCGAACTGCAGACAGTTGCAGGGGAAGTTGCCGCTGTAGACCCGGTTGTAGGCGACGCGGGCGATCTTGCCGAGGTCGTCCTTGTTGCCCGCTTCCGCCTGCGAGAGCGACGCCACGACCAGCACCTCGTATGGGCTGATGCCGCCACGGTTCGCCTGCACGTTCTCGGCGAACTTCAGGTTCCCGGTGACGGTGAGGAAGTTGTCCACCATCAGCTTGAGCACCGTCTCGGCGGTGGCCTTCGGCGGGATCTCGTAGGTGTCGGGGAACAAGAAGCCCTCGATCGACGGCTTGACCTTCTTGCCGTCGGAGCGCTTGAACCACCAGTCCGGTACGCCGAGCGCCTCCGGGTCCTTCGCCGCCGCCTCGAAGTCCTTGACCGGGATGTCGGTCTTCTCGGAGAGCCGCTTGTAGACCGTCTTCGCGGTGAGACCCTCGGGAATGGTGATCCCGTTGACGATCTTGTTCTTGAGGTCCAGCAGCGCCACGACCGCCGCGTCACCGCTCATCTGCTTGCGCAGCTTGTACGTGCCGGGCTGGATGTTCTTGCTGCGCGAGTTCTCCTCGGCGGCCTCGATGAACGCCTTGGTGCTCTTCACCACGTCGGCCGCGACGAGCGCGTCGGCCATGTCGGCGATCAACGCGCCCTGCTTGATCTCGACGGTCACCTCGCCGGTGCCGGAGCCGTCGTAGTCGGGTGTGACGAAGTAGTTCTGGACCCGGTCGAAGCCGTAGAACGCACCGCCGCCGATGCCGCCGAGCAGGACCAGCGCGAGCGCGAGGGCGAGAAGGGTCTTGCCCCGGCTGCCGCCGGACTTGCCCTGGCGTCGGCGCACCGCGCCGCGCCGGTGCCTGCCCTTCTCCCCCCTGTCCGGCTCGTCGAACCCCAGATCAAGATCGTCGATCATTGCGTCCGCCTCCGCTGTGCGTCCAGCCAGCTCTGCAGAATCTCCACCGCGGCGGCCTGGTCGACCACCGCTCGTTGGCGCTTTCCCCGGACGCCCCGTTCGGCCAGCCTACGACTCGCGACGACGGTAGACATCCTCTCGTCCGTCAGCGTCACCGGAATCGGCCTCATTACATCAGCCAATCGGCTGGCATATGCTGATACGTTCGCCGCCGCCGGGCCGTGCTTTCCGGCCAGGTTGACAGGCAGCCCGACCACGATCCCCACCGCCTCGTGCTCGGCGGCGAGCCGGACCAGCTCGGCCATGTCGCCGGGCACCGCGTCCGGTTCGGCGGTCAGATCACGGGCCAGCGTCACCAGGGGCGTGGCGAGGATGCCGTGCGGATCACAGCGGGCCACCCCCACCCGGACCTGGCCGACGTCGACGCCCAGCCGGACGCCACGGGACAGCTCGCTCACGAGCGGACACCTCCCCGCCGGTACGGGCCAGGGCGGACCGGGTGGTCCGCCCTGGCGTCGATCGTTGCGCTCATGCCGTGCCGACTGGGCATGCCCTCACGGCCCTCGCTCCGCTCGGTGCGTTCGCTCATGCCGTGCCGACCGGGCATGCCCTCACGGCCCTCGCTCCGCTCGGTGCGTTCGCTCATGCCGTGCCGACCGGGCATGCCCTCACGGCCCTCGCTCCGCTCGGTGCGTTCGCTCATGCCGTGCCGACCGGGCATGCCCTCACGGCCCTCGCTCCGCTCGGTGCGTTCGCTCATGCCGTGCCGGCGACCGCCCGCTCGACGGTGACCAGCAGGTTCGGCGCCTCCGTCGCGGGCAGGCCGCCGCCCTGGGCCAGGTCGTCGCTACCGCCGCCCCGGCCGGAGAACGCCGCCTTGACCAGGTCTTTCGCGCTCAGGTTCCGCCCCCGGGCGGCCTGGTTGACGGCCACCACGAGCGACGCCTTGCCGTTGGCCCGGGCGGCCACCGCGACCACCGCCGGGCGGGCCGCGTCGATCCGGCCCCGGATCTCCTGGGCGAGGGTCCGCACGTCGTTCGCCGCCGCGCCCTCCGGCGCCTCGGTGCCGACGTACGCGACGCCGCGCACGTCCTTCGCCTGCGCCGCCAGGGCACCGGCCCCGCCGAGCACGAGCTGGGCGCGCAGCTTCTCCAGTTCCTTCTCCGCGTCGCGCAGCTGGGTGACGGTCTGCTCCACCCGGTCGGCCACCTGCTCGCCGGGCACCCGGAACAGCTCGGCCAGCCGGGACACCAGCAGGTGCTCGCGGGCCAGGAAGCCGAACGCGTCCATGCCGACGAGCGCCTCGATCCGGCGTACTCCGGAACCCACAGAAGCCTCGGAGAGGATCTTCACGAGGCCGAGCTGGGCGGAGCGGGCCACGTGCGTGCCACCGCACAGCTCGCGGGCGTAGTCGCCGACCTCGACGACCCGGACCCGCTCGCCGTACTTCTCGCCGAACAGGGCCATCGCCCCGATCCGGCGGGCCTCCTCCTGGCTGGTAACGAACGCGTGCACCTCAAGGTCGGCCAGCAGCACCTCGTTCACCTGCTGCTCGACGTCGTGCAGCACGCTCGGCGCCACACCCGTCGGGGTGTTGAAGTCGAACCGCAGCCGGCCCGGCGCGTTGAGCGAACCCGCCTGGGTCGCCGACTCACCGAGGAAGTTACGCATCGTCTGGTGCACCAGGTGCGTGGCGGTGTGCGAGCGAGAGATCGCCCGGCGGCGGGACACGTCGATCTCGGCGTACCCGGTCTCCCCGGAGCGAACCTCGCCGCGCACCACCTTGGCCCGGTGCACGATCAGGCCGGGCACCGGCTGCTGCACGTCGAAGACCTCGACCTGGCCGCCGCCCACAGTGATGAGCCCCTGGTCGGGCTGCTGGCCGCCGCCCTCGGCGTAGAACGGGGTGGTGTCGAGCACCAGCTCGACCGTGTCGCCCTCGACCGCCGCGGAGATCGCGGCGCCGCCGGACAGCAGCGCGCGGACCCGCGACTCCCGGCTCAGCTCGGTGTAGCCGGTGAACTCCACCGGCCCGCCGCCGTCGAGCACCGACCGGTACGCCGACACGTCGGTGTGCCCGGTCTTGCGCGCCTGCGCGTCGGCCTTGGCCCGGCTGCGCTGGTCGGCCATCAGCCGGCGGAAGCCCTCCGCGTCGACCTGCAGCCCCTGCTCAGCCGCGATCTCCAGGGTCAGGTCGATCGGGAAGCCGTACGTGTCGTGCAGCTGGAACGCCTTGTCACCGGAGAGCGCCGCCCTGCCGGCCGACTTGGTCTCGGCGATGGCGGTGTCCAGGATCGTGGTGCCGGCGCGCAGCGTGGCCAGGAACGCGTCCTCCTCGGCGTACGCGTACTGGGAGATCCGGCCGAAGTCCTCGGCCAGCTCCGGGTACGACGGCGCCATGCAGTCGCGGGCCACCGGCAGCAGCTCCGGCAGCGCCCGGTCGGCGTAGCCGAGCAGCCGCACCGCCCGGATCGCCCGGCGCATGATCCGCCGCAGCACGTAACCCCGGCCCTCGTTCGACGGGGTCACGCCGTCGCCGATGAGCATCAGCGAGGTGCGCACGTGGTCGGCGATGACCCGCAGCCGTACGTCGTCCGGGTGCGACTCGTTGGCCGCGTGACCCGAGTGCACGCCGTAGCGCTTGCCGGTCAGCTCGGCGGCCTTGTCGAGGATCGGCTTGACCTCGTCGATCTCGTAGAGGTTGTCCACGCCCTGCAGCAGCGAGGCCATCCGCTCCAGGCCCATGCCGGTGTCGATGTTCTTCGCCGGCAGGTCACCGAGGATCGGGAAGTCCTCCTTGCCGGTGCCCGGGCCGCGCTCGAACTGCATGAAGACGAGGTTCCAGAACTCCAGGTAGCGGTCCTCGTCGACCTCCGGGCCGCCCTCGCGGCCGTAGGCCGGGCCGCGGTCGTAGTACAGCTCGGAGCACGGACCGCACGGGCCGGGGATGCCCATCGACCAGAAGTTGTCGGCCTTGCCGCGGCGCACGATCCGCTCGGCCGGCACGCCGGTGGCGCGCCAGATGTCGTACGCCTCGTCGTCGTCCAGGTAGACGGTGGCCCAGATCCGCTCCGGGTCCAGCCCGAAGCCGCCCGCCTCGACCGGCTTGGTGGCCAGATCCCAGGCGAGCGGGATCGCCCCGGACTTGAAGTAGTCACCGAAGGAGAAGTTGCCGTTCATCTGGAAGAACGTGCCGTGCCGGCTGGTCTTGCCGACCTCGTCGATATCAGGCGTCCGGATGCACTTCTGCACGCTCGTCGCCCGCGCGTACGGCGGGGCCTGCTGGCCCAGGAAGTAGGGCACGAACTGCACCATGCCCGCGTTGATGAACAGCAGGTTCGGGTCGCTGATGGCGGGCAGCGGAGCGGACGGGACCACGGTGTGCCCGTTCGCCTCGAAGTGGGCGAGGAACCGCCGCTTGATCTCCGCCGTCTTCATCGCTGGTGGTCCTCCGGGAAAATCTCTCGGTCGCCGATCCGCGGGTCCTCCCGCAGCTCGGCGAACTGGTCGTCGTACACCTCGCCGCGGGCGAAGGCCTCGTGGATCTCCTGCTCACGCTCGGCCATGCCGACCCGGACGTCGTCCACGAACGCCCGGAGCGACTCGACCAGACCGCCGGCGGACTCGGACAGCCCGCTGGCGATGCCGGCCGGGGTGTACGCCTGCGCGGTCCGGGTGGCCTTGCGCACCACCAGGACGCCCACGGCCAGCCCGATGCCCAGCCAGAACAACCGCCTCATGTTCTCATCCTTCCCGCGTACGCCGGTCGGGGTCAGCGGTTGCCGCGCTTGGCGGCGCGACGCTGCTGCTTGATGGTGTCGCGCACCTCGCGCTCGGTCTCGGCGTGCCGGCGGGCGGAGGCGGCCCGGCGCACGCCGTAGCCGAACGCGGCCACCTTGACCAGCGGGTTCGCGGCGGCGGCGGAGACCACGGTGGCCAGGTTCGCCACGTTCGCGGTGACGTTCTGTGCGTGGCTGGTCATGGTGTCCACCTTGGCGAGCTGGAGGTTCACCCCGTCCAGCGAGGTCTGCACCTGCTCCAGCGCCACGTTGACGTTCTTCACCGTGGTGTTCACGTCACCGAGCAGCGGCGCGGTGCGGTCGTTGAGCTCGTTGATCATGCGGGTCGTCGCGTCCACGGTGTGCCGCAGCCGCAGGATCGGCACCGCCAGCACGAGCACCAGCATCAGGAACGCGCCGGCCAGAACCAGCCAAGCGACCTCGCTACCGTTCACGCGCACGTCCTCCTCAAGCAGTGTCCCGGAACCCGACGCCCCGGAACGCGCGACCGTACCTACCCACTTCGCGCCACGCCGACCCGGTCACCGGGCACGGACGGGCGTGCCAGCCCCAGACCCTACCGTCCGTGATGGAAGTCGGCTCACGACGGTGAGGGGGTCACCTCGCCCAGCGGGTCGTCGGTCAGCGTCGGGTAGGGATCCTCACCGGTGAGTGACGGATCGGTGGTCGGTGTCGGTCCGGTGCGCTCGTCGTCGATCGCGTTGCGCACCTTCACCGACACCAACGAGCCGGTGCACGCCGCCGCTGCGGGCTCGGCGGGCGTGGACGGCGCGGGCGCTCCGTCGATCGGCGGGGGCGTGCAGGTGCGGTCGCGTACCCACAGGTCGAGCGTCAGTTCGTCCCGGCGCCAGCAGGTGTAGCTACCGGGGACCTTCTCGTCCGGGCAACGGTCGACCTTCCAGCGCCGCCACCCGTCCCCGGCCAGCGCCTTCTCGTAGACCGCGACGGTCTCCTTCCACCCCTGCTCCGACTCGACGGACCGTTCCCGCAGGCGGCAGTCCTGCAGGCACCAGCGGCTGCCGCTGACGTTGTCCACCGTGTTGCTCTGCGCCCAGGTGGGCACCGCGAGCTCGTCGAGGGTGTCGAAGACCGGGTCGCGGCTGAGCGTCCGCATCCCGAAGTAGAGCGGCACCGCACCCAGCAGCACGAGGCTGACCAGGGCGAGGATGCCCAGCCGCAGCCGGCTGCGCTCGCGCATCTGCCGGCGCAGCTCGGACCGCGCGCCACGCAGGCCGCCGGCCTCCGCGCCGCTGTCGGCCGGTCCGGGACCGCCCGGCCGTGGCCCCGCCGGCTCCCCCGGGGGTACGACCACAGCCGCCCGGGCCGCCGCCGGTGTCGCCGGGCCGCCCGGTCCGGGCCGGTCGGTTTCCGGTCCGGGTGGTGTCGCGCGCCCGGCGGGCCGCTCGTCCGGCGCGACCGGGCGGGCCACGCCCGCCGCCGCGCGGGCGGTCACCGGGGCACCGGGCGGCACCGGGGCGTCGCCCGCCGGACCTCGGGCGCCGGGGGCCACCGGTGGTCGGGGCCCGGCACCGGGCCGGGACATGTCGTCGGGGCGGGCCGCCCCACGGCCGTCGCCACCGGGTCCGGCCGGGCCGGCCGGGCCGGACCCGGGGCGAGCGCCGCCCACCGGAATCCCGCCCGTGCGCTCCACGTCGCCGCGCGGACCGGGTCCGGCCGGTGCACCACCGGGACGGCCGCCAGCCGGGATCCCGCCCGTGCGATCGAGGTCACCGCGCGGGCCGGGCTCGACCGGGGCGCTACCGGGACGGCCACCGAGCGGGGTTCCGCCCGTGCGATCGAGGTCACCGCGCGGGCCGGGCCCGGCCGGGGCGCCACCGGGAACGGCGGCGACACCGGGACGGGCAGCGCCGCGCGCCGGGCCGGACCGGGCAGGCGGCGGGTCGGACGGCGCAGGCCGGGCCGGGGGCATGCCCGGGCCGGGCTGGTCGGGGCGGACCGCCGGTTCGGCGCGCGCCGGCACATCGGGGCCGGGCTGCCCCTGCCGCCGGGACGGCGTACCCGGCTCGGGACGCACCGGCGGCACGGCGACGCCGACCCGGCCGGCGGGGCCGCCGGAACGGCCGGGCGGCTCCTCGGCGGGTGGGCCGGCCGGACGGCGGGTGACCGGCATGGCGGGGTCGGTGTGCGGGGAACGACCGGCCTGCCGCAGCCAGTCGGCGGGCCGTTCGGGCCGTTGCGGCCGCTGCTCACCGGCATCGTCACGGGCGGCGCGTCGGCCGGGCGTCTCGGCGGCGGCACCGGGGCCACCGGGCTCGTCGGGCGCGGCCCGCCGGGCGCCGGGCACCTCGGGTGCGGGCCGACGGCCGACGGCCGTGTCGGGTGCGCCGCTCCGGCCGCCGGCCGTGTCGGGCGTGGCACCGCGGCCGGCGGGTGCGCCGCGACGGCCGCTGGGCGGGGTCGGGCCGGCCGCCGGGCTGCCGGACACGGGCGCGCCCGGCACATCCGGTGCGTTGCCGCTGCGCGGCACGACCGGGGAGCGGTCCGGGGCGGCCCGCCGGCCGGGCGTGGCTGCGGGTTCGGCGCCGGGTGCGGGCGGGTGGTGACCGCCGGTGGGCTCGTCGTGCCGGGCACGGCGCCCGCCACCGGAGACCGGAGCCGCGTCCGGAACTGCTCGCGCGGCCGCGCCGGGCACGATGCCTTCCGGCGCGGCGCGGCGGCCGGCACCGGAGACGGGCCGGGTGCCGGGCGGAACGCCGTCGGCACGCGCCCGGCGGCCCGCACCGGAGACCGGCTGGGTACCGGGTGGCATGTCGCCGGGTCGCGCCCGCCGCGCTCCACCGGGGACCTGCGGGACGGCGCCGGTGTCCTCGGCGCGGGCTCGGCGGGCGGCGCCGGAGACCGGCTGGATGCCGGCGGTGTCGTCGGGCCGGGCCCGGCGTCCGGCGGGCGGCGGGATCGTCGGGTCGGCCGGGTGCGGGCCCTCGGGCCCGGCGCCGTGCCGGCCGCGGGGGGCCGGCGGTACGCGGGTGTCACCGTCGTCAGTGGACGGCCGGCCCACGTCGGCGGGTACGCGGCCGGGCGACGGCGCGCCGGATGGCGGGCGAGTGCCGGTGACCGGTGGCTGCTGACCGGTGGGTCCGTCCGGGCGGCGGCGGTACGGCGCGTCCGGCGGACGCGGCGCCTCGGGCACACCGGGCCACGGACCGTCGACCGGGCGGCGCGGGGCGGCGGCTTCGGGGCCGCCGGGCCAGGGACCGTCGGCGGCCCGGCGCGGAGCACCCGGCTCGGGACCGCCGGGGCGTACCGGCGGCGCGGCGGGACCGGGCGCGTCGGGGCGGCGCATGACCGGGGGACGTGGACCGGGACGGCCGCCGGGCGGCGTCTCCGGGCCGGGACGGCCGGCAGGCGCGTCCTCGACCGGCGGGCGGGCTCCCGGCGGCATCGCCCCCGCCGGACGCCCGGCGGCCGGGGGCGTGTCCATGCCGGGCCGGCCGGCAGGTGCGGCGATGTCCGCACCGGACCGTCGCGGCGGAGGCGTGTCGAGGCCCGGACGGCCCGGGGCCGGAGGGAGGTCGCTACCGGGTCCGCCGGTACGGCCCGCGGCCGGCGGCGCCGCCGGTCCAGCACGGCCGGTCACGGGCGGCATCGTCGGGTCGGTGCGGCCGCCCGGAGCGGGCCCGTTCGGGTGAGGCCGGCCGGGCGCCTGCGGCGCGGCGGCCGATGGCGGCACGGGACGGCCTGGGGCCTGCGGTGCGCCGGCCGGTGGCGGCACGGGACGGCCGGAAGCCTGGGGCGCGGCGGTCGACGGCGCAACGGGACGGCCGGGAGCCTGCGGCCCTGCCGGCGGCGGCACGGACCGGCCGGGAGCCTGCGGCGGACCGGACCGGCCTGCGGGCGGCGGCGCAACCGGTTGACCGGCCGAGGGCGGCTGCGGGCCCGGTGCCGTGGGCGGCGAAGCCGGTCGGCCGGCGGGCGGCATGCCGGGGGCGGACCCCGGCGCGGCGGCCGGACGGCGCGGTTCGGCGGCCGGCCACGACGGGTCGGCGCCGGGGTGCGGCGCCGGGACGTCACCGTCCGGTCCGAGTTCACCGCCCTGGTGCTTGGCGGTGCGCAGGTCGTCGATCCAGCCGAGTTCCTCGCCGACGACGGTCGGGTCCAGCTCGGGCTCGGCCCGGCCGCGTCCCCACCGGCGACCCTTGCCCCGCGGGTCGCGCCGCTCGTCGGGGCCGTCCGCCGGCCGCTCCGGACCACGCGCCATCACTACTGACCCCCCTCGGCGGCGTCGCTGCCGCCCTCACTCGCCCCGCTGGCCTGCTCGCTGCCCCCCACCCGGGCCCCGTTCGCGGCGGCCGGGGCGCCGGCCTCCGCCCGGGTCGCCGGAGCCGGCAGCCCGCGTACGATCCGGCGCAGCAGCGGCAGCCGGGTGGCCACCGCCCGCTCCGCGCCGTGCCCGCTGGGCTGGTAGTAGTCGGTGCCGACGAGGTCGTCCGGAGCGTACTGCTGGGTGACCACCCCGCGGTGGTCGTCGTGCGGGTAGCGGTAGCCGGCGCCGTGGCCGAGGCCCCGCGCGCCGGAGTAGTGGGCGTCGCGCAGCCCGCGCGGCACCGGACCGCCCCGGCCCGCGCGTACGTCGGCGACGGCGGCGCCGATCGCTGTGGTGGCCGAGTTCGACTTCGGCGCGGTGGCCAGGTGGATGACCGCCTGGGCCAGGTTGAGCTGGGCCTCGGGCAGGCCCACGTACTCGACCGCGTGGGCGGCCGCGGTGGCCACTGTCAGCGCGGTGGGATCGGCCATGCCGACGTCCTCACTGGCGAAGATCACCAACCGGCGGGCGATGAACCGGGCGTCCTCACCGGCCACCACCATCCGGGCCAGCCAGTGCAGTGCCGCGTCCACGTCCGAGCCGCGCATGCTCTTGATGAACGCGCTCGTCACGTCGTAGTGGGCGTCGCCGTCGCGGTCGTATCGCACCGCCGCCACGTCGACCGCCTGTTCGGCCACCGCCAGGTCGATCCGGCCGGTGCCGAGCGCGGTCGCGGTGGCAGCGGCCGCCTCCAGCGCGGTGAGCGCCTTGCGCACGTCGCCCCCGGCGAGCCGGACCAGGTGGTCCTCCGCCTCCTCGGCCAGGACCAGCGCGCCGCCGAGTCCGCGCTCGTCGGCGACCGCGCGGCGCAGCAGGCCGCGGACGTCGTCGTCGTCGAGGGCCTGGAGGGTGAGCAGCACGCAGCGCGACAGCAGGGGCGAGATGACTGAGAAGTACGGGTTCTCCGTGGTCGCCGCCAGCAGCGTGACCGTACGGTCCTCGACCGCGGCGAGAAGCGAGTCCTGCTGGGTCTTGCTGAACCGGTGCACCTCGTCGATGAACAGCACCGTCGGCGGGCCGCCGGACCGGCGTTGCCGGCGGGCGGTGTCGATCACGGCGCGGACGTCCTTCACGCCCGCGGTCAGCGCGGACATCGCCACGAACCGCCGGTCGGTGGCACGGGCCACGAGGTGGGCGATGGTGGTCTTGCCGCTGCCCGGCGGACCCCAGAGGATCACCGACATCGGCGCCGCGCCCTCGACCAGCTGACGCAGCGGCGCTCCCGGCGCGAGCAGGTGTTCCTGCCCGACCAGCTCGTCGATGCCCGCCGGCCGCATCCGCACCGGCAGGGGCGAATCCGCCCGGGCGTCGGTGAAGCCGTCGGCGCCGCCCGCGCCCGCGGGTGCGCCGGCCGGCTCGCCGAGGCTGAAGAGGGCGTCCGATTCCATCACGAAGACAGTACCGGGCCGGGCCGACGACGCCGGAATCGCGCCGCCGCCCCGGCCCGGGGTGGTCTTTTCCGGTCAGCCGCGACCCGGCCGCCGACCCCGGTACCACCGGCCGCCACCGCCGCCGCGCGGGCCGGAGCCGACGCCGGCCAGGTAGAGCGAGAGCAGCAGGAAGCCGATGAGCATGAGGGTCGAGGTGCTGAACAGATCGGGGGCGCCGAGGTCGGTGTTCATGAAGTCGAGCAGCAGCGCGAAACCGAACACGATGGCCGCGAGAATGGCGAGCATGTCGTTCCTCCGGTGGGGGTTCCCAGCAGGTCGGCGACGGATGTACCCAATCGGTCTGTTCGTCAATCTCCACCGTGGAACAGGCGGTGCCTCGGCCGTCGGTACCAGCGGGGATGCTCGTACGCTGGCGGAATGATCAGGGTCGACGAGGCGCTGACCGGGCGGGACGCGCTGCTCGGCGCGGCCGGCCACCACCCGTACGCCCGGCACGCGCTGCGGCGCGACGAGGCCGCGCGCGGATGGCGGCACGCCGGCGCGGTCGGATGGCTGCTCCCTCCGGGCGAGTGGTCGGCCGGCGGCGCGGTCGGCGCACCCGGCCCGGCGCTCGACGTCTTCGCCGCCCACCGGGCGGACGGGACGCTGCGGGCCGGTCAGTCGGTCAACCTGTCCCACGCCGATCCGGACGAGGTGGCCGCGCGACTGCCGGTGGCCCGGCTGATCGAGTGGGACTTCCTCTGGACCACCGCGCCGCCGCCGCGCCAGCCGGAGCAGGAGCGGGTGGTACGCCTCACCGCTGCCGACCACCCCGCGCTGGCCGCGCTGATCGAGGAGGCGTTCCCGGCCACCACCTCCCGGCCGGGCGAGCCGGGCATCGCCGACTGGTACGGCATCCGCGACGGTGACCGCCTGCTCGCCTGCGGCGCCGATCGCAGCCGCGGCGACATCGGCTTCCTGGCCGGGCTGACGGTCGCACCGGGGCATCGCGGCCGAGGGCTGGGCGCGGCGCTGACCGCCGCGATGACGTGCGCTCTGTTCGGCAGGTACGACGCCGTGGCGCTGGGCGTCTACCCGGACAACGTGGGCGCGATCCGGCTGTACCGCCGGCTCGGCTTCACCGCCGCCGAACGCCGCACCTCCGTCAAGCTCGCCTGACACGCGGCGCCCCCGACCACGCGAGATCTTGGTACGAGACGGCCCCGGTGAGGGCCCTCTCGTACCAAGATCTCGTCCGTCTCCGGGGGCGGTCGGGTCAGTCGCGGCCGGCGGGAGCGGGCGCGGCTACCGCGGGGGCCGCGTCGAGGGGCGGGCCGGCGTGGCCGGGGCCGCCCACCGTCGGCTCCGGTTCCACGGTGACGTCCTGCGGGGCGCGGCGGGCGGCGCGCCAGGCCGGCAGGTAGAGCGGCGCGGCCACGGCGAGCACGACGCCGCCGACGATCATTGCGGTGCTGACGCTCGTGGCGTCGGCCAGCGCGGTCAGGGTCACCGCGCCGAGCGCGCCGGCCGGCTGGGCGGCCATCGAGTTGAGCGACAGCACGCTGGTCCGGTACGGACCGTCGACCTGCCGGTGCAGCAGTCCCATGTGCAGCGGATTCGACGCGCCGTGCACGGCGTAGCAAGCCAGGTACGCGATGAGGATTCCGACCGGACCGGCCAGCAGGCCCATGCCGACCACAGTCACGCCCTGGAGGATGCGCATCAGCGCGGCGGCCGGGGCGGCGCCGAGGTGGCGCAGCAGGAACGGGGTGAGCGCGGCGCCGGCGGCGTTGGCGAGCCAGGCCGCCGTGCCGGCGGGGCCGAGCAGTGCCGCCGCGCGGTCCGGGTCGTCGAGCACCTCGGCGAGGCGCACCGGGAGCAGCGACTCGAAGGTGACCATGCCGAAGCCCCAGAAAAGCTCGACGGCGACCAGGGCCGCGAGCACCCGGTTGCGGCGCAGCAGCCCGACGGCCTGCCCGACCATGCGGGGCGCGTCGACCACCGAGGCGCGCAGCGCGGCCGGGCCGGATGCGGGCCGCCGCTCGGCCATCAGCGCGAGCAGCGCCACGATGGAGACGGCCTGGAGCACGGCGGCGACGATCACCGGCAGGGCCAGCGCGCTGACCGGGCCGATCGGGCCGAGCGCGACCAGGCCGCCGCTGAGCAGCGCGCCCGCGCCGATCGCGACACCGATCACGGTGCCGGCCCAGCCGAGGCCGCGCTCGTACTCGGCCTTCGGGTCGACGGCGAGCGTGGCGTCGACGTACCAGGATTCCATCGGGCCGCTGTCGAGCGCCCGGTAGACGCCCTGCAAGGCCCAGACCAGGAAGAACATCCAGAACGAGTCGGCCACCGCCATCAGCGCCAGCGAGCCCAGGCCGAGCACCCAGGCGGCGACCAGCACCGGTTTGCGGCCGAGCGCGTCGGCGAAGCCGCCGGTGGGCAGTTCCAGCGCCAGCACGACGAGGCCCTGCGCGGTGGCGACCAGGCCGATCTGGGAGAGCGTGAGGCCGCGCTCCTGCATCAGCAGGATCATCACCGGCATGAGCAGGCCGCTGGGCAGCCAGCGCAGGCCGTACAGCGTGAGGTAGCGGATCCGGATCTGGCGTACGGACAGCGTGGTCACGGCTTCTCCTCGGTGGACGGCGGGGTGGGCCGCGGGAACGCCGCGTCCATCGGGAGAGCGGCGAGGTAGAGCTGGACCGTCTCGGCGTCGGGGTCGTCGGGGTCGGTCTCGTCGCGGTGCCGCTCGAAGAGCGCGAAGACCTCCTCCTTGATCGCTTCGAGGCGGGAGACCGGGATGCGCATGAAGAAGTCGCCCATGCCGAACGCGTCGCGCCAGGCCGGTCCCCACTGGTGCCGCTGGGCGAACCAGCGTTCGGCGTGGCCGGCGAAGAAGCGGACGTAGTCGGCCTCCAGCCACTCGATGGCGGCTCGCGAGTCGGGGTCGTCGTCGAAGTCGCTGGATTCCCAGTTGGTGACGTCGTGCGCGGCCCGCCAGTAGCGCTGCCGGCCGGTGCCGAGGTCGGGGTCCTCGACCACGAGGCCGACCTCGGCGAGCTGGCGCAGGTGGTAGCTGGTCGCGCCGCTGTTGGTGCCGAGCATCTCGGCCAGGGCGGTGGCGGTGGACGGGCCCACCACGCGCAGCGCCCCGATCAGCCGCATGCGCAGCGGCTGGGCCAGCGCGCGGACCTGGCGGTGGTCGATGCGAACGGCGCGCTCATTCTTCTCCTGCATGTGATGCACAATATCTGTGCACACTTTCCATGCACAAGATGCTTGCAAAGAATCTGTGCAACTAGCCGTACAGCTCGGTGATGCCGCGCAGCCGGGTCCGCAGCAGCCCCGCGGCGCGGGTGGAGTCCAGCACCACCTCGCCCGGACGGTGCAGCCCGGCGGCGGCGATGGTGGTCGTCCGCAGCCCGCCCGCGTCCACCCCGTCGTGCCGGGCCACCAGCAGCCCCATCTCGGCGCGGCTCACCGCGTCCGGCCCGGCCACGTTGAGCAGCCCGGCGTACTCGCCCGGCACCAGCTCCAGCACGGCGGCGGCGAGGTCGGCCACGTGCACCGGGCAGCGCAACTCGTCGGTGAACAGCGTGGCCCGGCCGGCCAGCGCGTGCCGGCAGAGCTGGATCTGCTTGCTGCCCTCCCCCACGATCAGCGACGTCCGCACCAGCGCCGCGCCCGGGTCCACCGCCCGCACCGCCGTCTCCGCCGCCGCCTTCGCCGCCCCGTACGGGTGCAGCGGCGTGGGCACGTCCTCGTCCGCGCACGGCTTCGGACGCCCGGCGTGCAGCGCGTCGCTGGACAGGTGCACCAGCCGGGCGTCCACCTCGGCGGCGGCGACCGCGATGTGGGCCGCCCCGTCCGCCGTGACCGCCCAGTCGTCGTACCGGTAGGGGGTGGCGACGACGGCGTCGGGGCGTACCCGGGTCAGCAGCTCACGCACGGCGGCGCGGTCGGTCACGTCGAGCCGGTGCGGCGCGACGCCGGGCACCGCGACGGCGGTCGAGTGGTACGTGCCGGCCACCCGGTGCCCGGCGGCGACCGCCTGCCGGCACACCTCGGCACCGAGGAAGCCGCTGGCTCCCACCACGAGCAGACGCATCAGTCCCCCTGGAAGATCGAAAAGGCCCGCGTCATCATGACGCGGGCCTTTCGGCGAGGCGAGGATCAGGTGGGGTCGGCCACCGGGGCGGCCGGGCCGGCGGTGCCGGCGTGCGGACCGGTCGGCGCCTTCGGCTTGGCGTCGATGCCGGCCTCGGCGCGCTGCTGCCCGGTGATCGGGGTGGGTGCGCCGGTCAGCGGGTCGAAGCCGCCCCGGGTCTTCGGGAACGCGATGACCTCGCGGATCGAGTCCGCGCCGGCCAGCAGCATGCAGACCCGGTCCCAGCCGAACGCGATGCCGCCGTGCGGCGGGGCGCCGTACTTGAACGCCTCCAGCAGGAAGCCGAACTTGTCCTGCGCCTCGTCGGCGGTGATGCCGAGCAGGTCGAACACCCGCTGCTGCACGTCACCGCGGTGGATACGGATCGAGCCGCCGCCGATCTCGTTGCCGTTGCAGACGATGTCGTACGCGTAGGCCAGCGCCCGGTCCGGTGCCTCCTCGAACCGGTCCACCCACTCGGCGTTCGGCGAGGTGAACGGGTGGTGCACGGCGGTCCAGCCACCCTCGTCCGTCTTCTCGAACATGGGCGCGTCGACCACCCAGCAGAACGCCCAGGCGCTCTCGTCGATCAGGTTCGCCCGCTTGGCGATCTCGATCCGGGCCGCGCCGAGCAGCTCCTGCGCCTCGCGGGTGTTCGTGCTCGCGGCGAAGAAGATCGCGTCGCCGGGCTTCGCGCCGACCGCGTCGGCCAGGCCGGACAGGTGCGCCTCGGACAGGTTCTTCGCCACCGGGCCGCGCGGCTCGCCGGTCTCGGCGTCCAGCACCACGTACGCCAGGCCGCGCGCGCCGCGCGCCTTGGCCCAGTCCTGCCAGCCGTCCAGCTCCTTGCGGGTCTGCGACGCGCCGCCGGGCATGACCACCGCGCCGACGTAGCCGCCCGCGTCGATCGCGCCGGCGAACACCCGGAACTCGGTGCCGCGCAGGTAGTCGGTCAGCTCGGTCAGCTCCACGCCGTAGCGCAGGTCCGGCTTGTCCGAGCCGTACCGGGACATGGCGTCGTGCCAGGTGATGCGCGGGATCGGCCGGGCGATCTCGTAGCCGGCGAGGTCCTTCCACAGCGCGGACACGATCGCCTCGCCGAGGTCGATCACGTCGTCCTCGGTGACGAACGACATCTCGATGTCGAGCTGGGTGAACTCCGGCTGCCGGTCGGCGCGGAAGTCCTCGTCGCGGTAGCAGCGGGCGATCTGGTAGTACCGCTCCATGCCGCCGACCATCAGTAGCTGCTTGAACAGCTGCGGCGACTGCGGCAGCGCGTACCAGCTACCCGGCTGAAGCCGCACCGGCACCAGGAAGTCGCGGGCGCCCTCCGGGGTGGAGCGGGTCAGCGTCGGCGTCTCGATCTCCAGGAAGTCCCGCTCGTGCAGCACGCCGCGGGCGATCTGGTTGGCCCGCGAGCGCAGCCGCATGGCCTTGGCCGGGCCGCCCCGGCGCAGGTCCAGGTAGCGGTACTTGAGCCGGATGTCGTCGCCGGCCTCGATCTGGTCGTCCACCGGCAGCGGCAGCGGGGCGGCCTCGGAGAGCACCTCCAGCTCGGACGCGGTCACCTCGACCTCGCCGGTGGGCAGGTCCGGGTTCTCGTTGCCCTCCGGACGGCGGGTCACCTCGCCGGTGACCTTGACGCAGAACTCGTTGCGCAGCGCGTGCGCGTCCTCCTCGCGGAAGACCACCTGCACGACGCCGGAGGCGTCGCGCAGGTCGACGAAGATGACACCGCCGTGGTCGCGCCGGCGGGCCACCCACCCGGCGAGCGTCACCGTCGAGCCGGCGTCCGCGGCGCGCAGGCTTCCGGCATTGTGGGTACGGATCACGGCTGGCGTCTCCTCAATCTGGTCCACTCACTGCTCCCCCGCATTCTGTCAGGGCGGGCGGGCCCGCTCCCGGGCACCCGTCGAGCCGGGTCTCTCCCGGAGCGCGACAAACCCCGGTGGAGGGCGTCACCGGCGGTTACCGTGACCGGGTGCGTGCCGTACCGAGCTGGGCCGTGGCCACCGCGGCCGCCGCGCCCGCGCTGCTGGTGGCGGGCTGGACGGTGGCGGGCGCCCGCCAGGGCCCGGGGTACGACCCGGTACGGGACACGATCAGCGAGCTGGCCGGCGAGGGTGCCACCGATCCGTGGCTGATGGGCGGCGCACTGGTGCTGCTCGGCTGCTGCTACTGCGCCACCGCCGCCGCGCTGCACGCCGCCGGGCTGCCCAGCCGCTTCCTGCTGGCGGTCGGCGGGGTGTCCACCGTCGCGCTCATCGCGTTCCCCCGGCCGCAGGTGGGTGGCTCCCCGGCGCACGGCGTGGTGGCCACCGTGGCGGTGCTCGCGCTGTCGCTGTGGCCGGCCGGTACGGCGCTGCGCCTGCCCCGCAGGGTGCCGCGCGAGGTGGCCGCCTCCCCGGCGGGCCGGCCGCCGTGGGCGTTCCGCCGGCCGGTGGCGCTGGCCGTGACAGCCGTGTTGCTGGCGTTGTTCGGCTGGTCGGTGGCCGAGGTGACCGGCGGCTCCCGGACCGGGCTGGCCGAGCGGGTGGCCGCGCTCGCGGTGACACTCTGGCCGCTGGCCGCGGTGCTGTCCGCGCGGCGGGCCCACCGGCACTGGACGGCCCGGCCGGCGGAGCCGCCGCGCCCGGACGGCCCGCCGGTCGGTCCGGGCCGTCTCGGGGCAGGCACCTGATGGGTACGCGGAACGGGCCGCCGGTCTCCCGGCGGCCCGTTCACAGCGGTGCGTGGATCAGAAGACGCTCACGCCGTAGCGGCTGAGGGCCTCGGTGACCGGCTGGAAGTAGGTGGTGCCACCGGTACGGCAGTTGCCGCTACCACCGGAGGTGAGGCCGAGCGCGACGGTGCCGGCGAACAGCGAGCCGCCGCTGTCGCCCGGCTCGGCGCAGACGTTGGTGCGGATGAGGCCGGAGACGCTGCCCTCGGCGTAGTTCACGGTCGCGTTCAGCGCGCTGACGCTGCCGCTGCGCAGGCCGGTGGTGCTGCCGGAACGACGGACGGACTGGCCGACGTACGCGTTGCCCGCCGAGGTGATGTCCTGGAAGCTGCCGTTGTACAGCGACACGTTGCCGGCCGCGTTGGCCGAGTTGCTGTGCCGGACGATGCCGTAGTCGTTGCCCGGGAAGCTGGTGCCGGCCCGGGTGCCGAGCAGGCTGGTCTGCGCGGAGTTGCTGTACCAGCTCGACGAGATGTTGGTGCAGTGGCCCGCGGTGAGGAAGTAGTAGGTCGAGCCGCTGCGGACGTTGAACCCGAGCGAGCAGCGGCCACCGCCGCCGGCGTAGATCGCCTGGCCGCCGGAGATCCGGGTGCTCAGCACGCCGGCCTCGGCCTCGATGCGGATCGCGCCGTTGTGCCGGGCGGCGGCGGCCTTGACCCGCTCCAGCTTGGCGCCGGTGACGGTGCTGTCGACGGAGACGACGACCTGGTTCGTGGCCGGGTCGGTCCACCAGGCGGTGCCGGGGATCTTCGCGGAGCGCTCCAGCTCGCTGGTGGCGGCGTTGAGCTTGTCCGCGCCGCGCGCCACGATCTTCGGGATGGCGCCGGCGGCGCGCACCTGACGGGCGGTGGCGGTGTCGGTCACCGTGACGACCATCTTGCCGCTGGCGTCGGCGTACGTGCCGGCCGCGCGGGCGCCGAGCTTCTCGACGAGGGTGGCGGCGGCGTCCGGCGAGAGGGCCGTGGGGGCGGCCTGCGCGGGTGCGCCGAGCAGCGAGCCGGTGACCAGGGTGCCGGCGACGGCTACTGCGGCGGCGCGGCGGAGCGTGGACCTCGTGGGTCGCATGTAACAACCTCCGAATGGGGGTGAACGGGCGCTGTCATGGGGGCGCGCCCGAGGACAACCCGGGCGACCTGGGGAAACCGCCCGGGTGCCCAAAGTATTCACACATTTAAGATCGTAAACAAGACATGACTTTGCCCGGATTCGCACCGACGCCCGATGTAACGCCGGAGCAACAACATCGACACCATCTGTCAGAGCCGGTCAGGGGTCGCGGCGGCGGGCCCCCGGGCCCGGGCGGGGCAGCACGTCGCGCGCCTCGGCGATCTCGTGCCCCTCGGCGCAGCGCAACGCGACCCGGACCTCGGCGCCGCAGTCGCGGTGCGCGACGCTCAGCGGCGAGCCCTCCGGGTCGGCCAGGTAGCGGTCGCCCCAGCCGAGCACCGCGACGAGCACCGGCCAGAGGTCCAGGCCCATCCCGGTGAGCCGGTACTCGTGGCGCGGCCGGCTGCCCGGTTCCCGGTACGGCTCCCGGCGCAGCACACCGCGCTCGACGAGCATGGCGAGCCGGTTGGTGAGCACCTGACGCGGGATGCCGGTGCGCACCCGCATGTCGTCGAAGCGGCGTACGCCGTTGAAGACCTCGCGGAGCACGACGAGGGTCCACCGCTCGCCGAGGATCTCCATGGCACGCGCGATGGTGCAGTTCTCCACCGACCAGTCCAGTGCCGCGGGTCTCATGCCGACAGGCTAGGTCTGATTGACAGACTCAGCAACGCGCTGCGAGGCTGAGTCCATGACGCAGACGCAGGAGCGCACCCGCACGTTCACCTGGTCCGACCCGGCGGCCGGCGCCGCGCACCTGGGCCGGCGCAGCGGCCTGGAGCTGATGCGGGCGATGATCGCCGGCGAGCTGGACGCGCCGCCGATCATGCACCTCGTCGACATGTCCCGGATGGAGGCCGAGGAGGGACGGGTCGCGGTCGAGCTGCTGCCGCAGGAGTTCCACTACAACCCGCTCGGCACCGTGCACGGCGGCGTCCTCTCCACACTGCTTGACACCGCCGCGGCGTGCGCCGTGCACACCACGCTGCCGGCCGGCGTCGGCTACACGTCGCTGGACCTCAACGTGAAGTTCCTGCGCCCGGTGACAGTCGACACCGGCACGCTGCGCTGCGAGGGCACCGTGGTGCAGCGCGGCCGCCGTACCGCCCTGGCCGAGGCCCGCCTCACGGACCCGGCCAACCGCCTGGTAGCCCACGCCACCTCGACCTGCCTGATCTTCCCCCTCCCCTGATCACCCTCGCCCCGCCCGTCCTCGGCGATCTTGCAGTTGCGGCCCCCGCGGCGCCGGTTTCGCGGCAAATGCGGGGGCCGTGAGTGCAAGATCGCCCGGGAGAGGGCGGGGTTCAGGCCGTGGTGGCGGCGACGCGGGCGGCTCGGCGGTCCTCGAAGCGGGACGCCTGGGTCTCCAGGGTGTCCAGGTGGGCGGCGATCTGGTCGCGGGCGGCCTCGCCGTCGGCGTTGAGGCCGGTCACGTCGAACAGGTTCCACTGGCGCAGCACCGGCATCACCACCTCGTCACGGTGCTGGCGCAGGTCGTAGATCCCGGCCAGCGCGATCGCCACCGACTTGCGGGCGAAGCCGTCGATGCCGACACCCGGCATCTGGAAGTTGGCGAGCACGTCCGCGACGGCACGCATCGCCTGCGAGGGCGCCAGCTCGAACGCCGCGCCGAGCAGGTTGCGGTAGAAGACCATGTGCAGGTTCTCGTCCGCGGCCACCCGGGCCAGCAGCGCCTCGCACGTCGGGTCGCCGGTGGCCCGGCCCGTGTTGCGGTGCGAGATGCGGGTCGCCAGCTCCTGGAACGACACGTACGCCAGCGAGTGCAGCATCTCCTGGTCGTGGACGTTCTGGTAGCCGGCCGACATGTGCACCATGCGGGCCCGCTCCAGCGCCACCGGATCCACCGCCCGGGTCACCGTGAGGTAGTCGCGGATCGCCGTGCCGTGCCGCCCCTCCTCGGCGGTCCACCGGTGCACCCAGGTGCCCCACGCGCCGTCGCGCCCGAACAGGGTGGCGATCTCGTGGTGGTACGAGGGCAGGTTGTCCTCGGTGAGCAGGTTGACGATCAGCGCGGTCCGCGCCACCTCGGGCAGCGTCGAGTCCTCCGGCGACCAGGCCTCGCCGCCCAGCGGGCCGTCGAAGGTGCGGCCCTCGCTCCACGGCACGTACTCGTGCGGGAACCACTCCTTGGCCAGCGACAGGTGGCGGTCGAGGTTCTTCTCGACCACCGGCTCGAGTTCGGTGAGCAGAGCGGTCTGGCTGAGCACGGTCACGACGTTCTCCCTACGGTGGCGTAACTTACGCCACCGTAGGTCGAAACGCCGTCAGACGCCAGTGCCGGCCGGGCCGACCAGCGGCTTCAGGTCCGCCCGGGGCGGCGTCCACTCCCCCGCCGCGGCCGGCACCTGCTCGCCGGAACGGATGTCCTTGACCTCGTCGCCGTCCGCGCCGGGGAACCAGACGTACGGGATGCCGCGCCGCTCGGCGTACCGGATCTGCTTGCCGAACTTGGCCGCCGACGGGGACACCTCGGTCGGCACACCGCGCGAACGCAGCGCCGCCGCGACCGCGTCGCTGGCCGCCCGGTCCTCCTCGGCGGTGACCGCCACCAGCACGCAGGTCGGCACCGAACGGGACACCGACAGCGCCTCGGCGCCGAACAGCAGGCCGAGCATCCGGGTCACCCCGATCGAGATGCCCACCCCGGGGAACCTGACGTTGCCGGAGCTGGCCAGGTTGTCGTACCGGCCGCCGGAGCAGATCGAGCCGAACCGCTCGTAGCCGATCATCTGGGTCTCGTAGACCGTACCCGTGTAGTAGTCCAGGCCCCGCGCGATGCGCAGGTCGGCCACGCAGAGGCCGGGCGCGTGCGCGGCGGCGGTCTCCACCACGGCGGTCAGCTCCGCGACGCCCTCGTCCAGCAGCGGGTCGCTCACCCCGAGGCCACGCACCGCGTCGGCGAAGGAGGCGTCCGGCGCGGAGATCTCGGCCAGCGACAGCACGGCCTCGGCCTGCGCCTCGCTCGCCCCGGCGGTGCTCGCCAGCAGCTCCGTCACCCCGGCCGGGCCGATCTTGTCGAGCTTGTCGACGGCGCGCAGCGCCGCCTCCGCGTCGGTCAGCCCGATGCCCCGGTAGAAGCCCTCGCAGATCTTGCGGTTGTTGACCTGGATCCGCACCGGCGGGATCGGCAACGACCGCAGCGCGTCGCCGATGACCAGCGGCATCTCGGCCTCGTACTGGGCCGGCAGCGTGTCCCGGTCGACGATGTCGATGTCGGCCTGGAGGAACTCGCGGTAGCGGCCCTCCTGCGGGCGCTCACCGCGCCACACCTTCTGGATCTGGTAACGGCGGAACGGGAACTGCAGCTTGCCGGCGTTCTCCAGCACGTAGCGGGCGAACGGCACGGTCAGGTCGAAGTGCAGGCCGAGCGCGTCGTCACCGGCCGGCCCGTCGGCGTCGGCCTGCAACCGGCGCAGCAGGTAGACCTCCTTGGAGGTCTCCCCCTTGCGCAGGAGCTGGTCCAGCGGCTCGACCGAGCGGGTCTCCAGCGGCGCGAAACCGTACAGCTCGAACGTGGTGCGAATGCGATCGAGAACGAACTGCTCGATCATCCGCTGGGCAGGGGTCCACTCCGGGAAGCCGGAGATGGGCGTGGGCTTGCTCATCACGAACTCCTTGAGAACCCGCGCGGGCGCGGGTGAGGGTCTAGAGGCCTCGGGTGGGCGCGGCCGGGCGCGCGCCGCCGGTGCCCGCCACCTCGACGAGGTACGGGTTGGTGGCGCGCTCACGGCCGATCGTGGTCGCGGGGCCGTGGCCGGGCAGGACGACCGTGTCGTCGGCCAGCGGGAGCACCTTCTCCCGCAGGCTGGACAGCATCCGGGGCATGCTGCCGCCCGGCAGGTCGGTGCGGCCGATCGAGCCGGCGAACAGCACGTCACCGGAGAGGCAGATCTGCTCCGCCTCCCAGGGCGAGCCGGCGCCGGGCAACCGGAACAGCACCGACCCGCCGGTATGGCCGGGGGCGTGGTCGACGGTGATCTCCAACCCGGCCAGCGACAGCGTCGCGCCGTCGGTCAGCTCGGCCACGTCGTCCGGCTCGGCGTACGGCAGCCGGCCGCCGAACAGCTGGGTCAGGTCCATCGACAGCGCCTTGCTCGGGTCGGCCAGCAGTTCCCGGTCGTCCGGGTGGACGTAGGCGGGGATGCCCCGCGCGCCGCAGACCGGGGCGACGGAGAAGGTGTGGTCCAGGTGGCCGTGGGTGAGCAGCACGGCGGCCGGGTGCAGGCGGTGCTCGGCGAGCACGGCGTCGAGCCGGTCGAGCACCCCGATGCCGGGGTCGACCACCACGCACTGCTCCCCCGGCCCGGTCGCCACCACATAGCAGTTGGTGCCGAAGGCGTCCGCGGGAAAGCCGGCCACGAGCACGTCGCTCCCCTTTCCGTCCGGTCGTCGTCTGCTTGCAGCCTAGTCGTAGCGGCGAGCGAGTTCCGTCCGCCACCGGCCCCGTCCGCCCCGGCCGGGGCGAGACGACGGGACCTCGTACACCACATTCACAGTCGCTACCCGTACACTCTGGCGGGCGTGTGGCGTGGCGCACCCCGATCGGAACGGCGGACGGCGCCCGGCGCCGGCGGCGATCAGGCAGAGGAAGGGGAGCGCGCGTGGCTTCCAGCAGGGACCGGCAGCGCAAACTGGCGCGCGCCAAGCTCGACCGGCAGCTCGCCCGGCGGGCGGCGGCCGCGAAGCGGCGCCGGCAGATCCGGGCCGGCGTGGGCGCCGCGGTGGTGCTCGTGCTGATCGTGGCCGGCTCCGCCTGGGCGCTCGGCGCGTTCGACTCCGAGCCGGAGAAGAAGGCCGCCGACGACGTCTGCCTCTGGACCGCGCAGGACGGCGCGGTCAACACCAACCTCAAGGACGTCGGCGAGCCGCCCACCACCGGCCTGCCCACCTCCGGCACGCGCCCGATGACGATCACCACCAACCAGGGTGGGCCGATCACCGTCGAGCTGGACCAGACCGACGCGCCGTGCGGCGCGGCGAGCCTGAGCTATCTGGCCGGCCGGTCGTTCTTCGACAACACCACCTGCCACGAGATCACCGCCGAGGGCGCGCTGCGCTGCGGTGACCCGACCGGCACCGGCCTCGGCGGCCCGACCTACTCGTTCTACGACGAGAACGTCCCGGCCGCGGCGGAGCCTAGCCCCTCGGCCTCCCCGGCGCCCGGGCAGCCGGCGACGTACCCGAAGGGCACCGTCGCCATGATCGGCAACCCGCCCGGCAGCAACGGCAGCCAGTTCCTGATCTTCTTCAAGGACGCCAGCCCGGCCAAGCCGGCCTACTCGGTGGTCGGCAAGGTCACCGGCGGGCTCGACGTGGTGGAGAAGATCGGCGCCATGCCGACGGTGGACAATGGCAACGGCGCCAAGGTCAAGCCGAAGACGCAGGTGCTGGTCCAGAGCGTCACCGTCGGCGAGCCCGGTGCGGCGCCGGCCGGCAGTCCCGCGCCGTCGCCCAGCGCCAGCGCGGGCTGAGAACACAGGCGAGCAGGCCGCAGGCCGTCGGCTGGACCCGGCGGTGCGCGTGCCGAACCCATACGCAGCAGGTGAGGAGTGACCGTGACGTCCACCAGAGACCGCCAGCGCGCGGCGGCGCGGGCCAAGCTCGAGCGCGAGATGGCGGAACGGGCCGGCCGGGCCCGTAAGCGCCGGCAGACCCAGGCGATCGTCGGGGCCGCGGCGGTGCTGGTGCTCGTCGTGGCAGGCACGGTCTGGCTCGTCGCCGCGCTCGGCGACGACGACGACAAGCAGGGCACCACCACCGCCGCCGGGGCCGTCCAGTGCGCGTACACGGAGGTGCCCAAGGAGGGCCGTCCGGCGCAGATCAAGGACGTCGGCCTGCCGCCGGCCCAGCAGTCGGGCAAGGGCACCCAGACGATGACCATCGACACCAACCTGGGCCCGATCACCGCCAAGATCGACCGCGCCAAGGTGCCCTGCACCGCCGGCAGCTTCACGCACCTGGCGAGCAAGGGCTTCTTCGACAACACCAAGTGCCACCGGCTCGTCACCGAGGGCATCAAGGTGCTCCAGTGCGGCGACCCGAGCGCCACCGGCAAGGGCTGGCGGGACACCGACGGCACCGGCGGCCCGTCGTACAACCTGGCCGAGGAGAACCTCCCCACCGACAAGCGCCCGCCGTACCCGGAGGGTGTCATCGCGATGGCCAACTCCGGCCAGCCGGGCAGCACGGGCAGCCAGTTCTTCATCGTTTACGGCGACTCGCCGCTCGACCCGAACTACACGGTGCTGGGCACCATCACCGGTGGCATGGACGTGGTGAAGCAGGTCGCCGCGGCCGGTGACGACGGCGCGTTCGCCAAGCAGGCCGGCGGTGGTCACCCGAAGAAGGAGATCACCATGACCAAGGTGACGATGAGCCCGGTCGAGGGCGGCTGACCGCACCCGCACGACGACGAAGCGCCCGCCGGCTGATCGCAGCCGGCGGGCGCTTTCGCGTGCGTGGTGGCTCAGGCCCCGGAGGTGACCCGGTACGCGTCGAACACGCCGTCGACCTTGCGGACCGCGGCCAGCAGGTGCCCGAGGTGCTTCGGGTCGGCCATCTCGAAGCTGAACCGGCTGACCGCCACCCGGTCGCGGGTGGTGGTGACAGTCGCGGAGAGGATGTTGACCCGCTCCTCGGACAGCACCCTCGTCACGTCGGCGAGCAGCTTGTGCCGGTCCAGCGCCTCGACCTGGATGGCGACCAGGAACGTGGAGGCGGACGTGAGCTTCCAGCTCACCTCGACCACCCGCTCGGGCTGGGCGCGCAGGTCCTCGGCGTTGGCGCAGTCGTCCCGGTGCACGCTGACCCCGCCGGAGCGGGTGACGAACCCGAACACCGAGTCCGGCGGTACGGGCGTGCAGCAGCGGGCCAGCTTGATCCAGACGTCACTGACGCCGCGGACCACCACGCCCGGGTCGGCGCTGCTCTGCCGGCTGCGCGGCGGCCGGGTGGCGACGGCGGTCTCGGCGATGTCCTCCGCCGCGCCCTCCTCGCCGCCGTAGGAGGCCATCAGCTTCTGCACGACCGACTGCGCGGAGACCTGGCTGTCGCCGACCGCCGCGTACAGCGAGGCCACGTCGGCGAGGTGCAGGTCCCGGGCGATCGCCATCAGCGCGTCCGAGGTGAGCATCCGCTGCAACGGCATGCCCTGCTTGCGCATCGCCTTGACGATCGCGTCCTTACCGGCCTCGATCGCCTCCTCGCGCCGCTCCTTGTTGAAGTACTGGCGGATCTTCGTGCGCGCCCGCGGGCTCTTGACGAAGCCGAGCCAGTCCTGCGTCGGCCCGGCCGTGTCGGACTTCGACGTGAAGATCTCGATCACGTCGCCGTTGGACAGCGTCGACTCCAGCGGCACCAGCTTGCCGTTCACCCGCGCGCCGATGCACTTGTGCCCGACCTCGGTGTGCACCGCGTACGCGAAGTCGACAGGCGTCGACCCGGTCGGCAGCGGGATGACGTCGCCCTTGGGGGTGAAGACGTACACCTCCTGGCTGGACAGGTCGAACCGCAGCGCGTCCAGGAACTCGCTCGGGTCGGCCGCCTCACGCTGCCAGTCCAGCAGCTGCCGCAGCCACGTCATCTCGTCGATGTGCGCCGGCGGGCCCACCACCGGGGTGCCCTTGTGCTCCTTGTACTTCCAGTGCGCGGCGATGCCGAACTCGGCGGTGCGGTGCATCGCGTACGTGCGGATCTGCATCTCCACCGGCTTGCCGGTGGGCCCGATGACAGTCGTGTGCAACGACTGGTACATGTTGAACTTGGGCATGGCGATGTAGTCCTTGAACCGGCCCGGCACCGGCTGCCAGTTGGCGTGGATGACCCCCAGCGCCGCGTAGCAGTCACGAACCGTGTCGACCAGGATCCGCACACCCACCAGGTCGTAGATGTCGTTGAAGTCGCGCCCCCGCACGATCATCTTCTGGTAGATCGAGTAGAGGTGCTTCGGCCGGCCTGTCGTCTCCGCCTTGATCTTGGCGGCCTTCAGGTCGGTGGACACCTTCTGCGTCACCTGACGCAGCAGCGCCTCGCGCTGCGGCTGGTGCTCCCCGATCAGCCGGTTGATCTCCTCGAACCGCTTCGGGAACAGCGTGCCGAAGGCCAGATCCTCCAGCTCCCACTTGATCGTGTTCATACCGAGGCGGTGCGCCAGCGGGGCCAGGATCTCCAGCGTCTCCTTGGCCTTCTGCTCCTGCTTCGGGCGGGGCAGGAAGGTGAGGGTCCGCATGTTGTGCAGCCGGTCGGCCAGCTTGATCACCAGGACCCGCGGATCCTTCGCCATCGCGACGACCATCTTGCGGATGGTCTCGGCCTTGGCCGCGTCGCCGAGCTTGACCTTGTCGAGCTTGGTGACGCCGTCGACGAGCAGCGCGACCTCACCGCCGAAGTCGGCGCGCATCGCGTCGAGCGTGTACTCGGTGTCCTCGATGGTGTCGTGCAGCAGCGCCGCGACCAGCGTGGTGGTGTCCATGCCCAGGTTCGCCAGGATGGTCGCCACGGCGAGCGGGTGCGTGATGTAGGGGTCGCCGGACTTGCGGTACTGCCCCGAGTGCCACCGCGCGGCCGTGTCGAAGGCGCGCTGGAGCAGCCGCGCGTCGGCCTTGGGGTGGTTCTCCCGGTGCGTCGCGATCAGCGGCTCCAGCACCTCGCTGACCTGCGAGGTCTGCCAGGGCGCGTTGAACCGGGCCAGCCGGGCGCGTACCCGCCGGCCGGTCGGCGCGTTGGAGAGGGCGAAGCCGCTGCCGGGCGTGGATTCGGTGGAACCCTCGGTGGGGAACGGCACCACGACCGCCCCGCCGTCGGCCGTCGCGTCGGACGCGCCGCCGGTGGCGCCGGTCGCCCGGGCCGGCGGGTTGCCGCTGCGCTCGGTCACCGAGCCGTCCGCGTCGCCTGTCGGGTGCACCGTGCCCTCCACCGGAGGGACGACATCGTGGGACACCGGCCTCCTCACCGCTCGCCGGGGTGCGCCGGCCGTCCGGCCGACGTCTGGTTCAACCGGCCCGGAGGCCGGTCTTGTTCCACGCGGTCACCGGGGCCGGGCCCCGGCGCCTTCGCCGCCCCGGACAGCTCGGCCGGGGCGGGCAAAGGGCAATGCTACCCGTACGCAGGGTACGCCACCGCTCCCCCGGACGGTCGGCGCCGACCGGCCCGACGGGCGCGGCCTGGTCAAACGGTCAACAGGGCATGGACCGGACGCTGGGCCAGCCGCTTACGGCCCTCCAGGAAGCCCAGTTCCAGCAGCACGGTGAAGCCGGCGACCGTTCCGCCGGCGCGTTCCACCAGGTCGAGCGTCGCCTCGGCAGTGCCGCCGGTGGCGAGCACGTCGTCGAGCACCAGCACCCGGTGCCCCGCGGTGAAGGCGTCCTGGTGCACCTCCAGCGTCGCCTCGCCGTACTCCAAGGCGTAAGAGGCGGAGTGCGTGGCCCGGGGCAGCTTGCCGGCCTTGCGCACCGGCACCACGCCCACGCCGGTGGCGTACGCGACCGCCGCCGCCAGCACGAACCCGCGCGCCTCGATGCCGGCGACGGTGTCGAACGAGTCCGGCCCGTGGTACGCGATGATCCCGTCGATCACCGCCCGGAACGCCTCACCGTCGGCGAACAGGGGCATCAGATCCTTGAACACGACACCCGGCTTGGGGAAGTCCGGCACGTCCAGCAGCCGGCTGGCGACGAGCTGGGCGACCTCCGGGCCGCTGTCTCCCCGTACCCCTGTGGTGTGGGTCTCCGTCACGGTGCGTCCCATGTCCTCTCGAAACGACGACGGCGTCCGTCATGCCGTGACAACAGCATGACGGACGCCGTCGGACCGATTCCGTCCGGCCCTGCGGTCAGCGGCGCTTGCCGCCGGGCCGGTTGCCGCCGCCCCCGGCGGGACGGCCGCCGCGGGCGCCACTGGGGCGCTTGCCCGCGGGCCGGGCACCCACCTTGGGTGCGGCGCCGGCCAGCGCGGCCGCCTCCGGGTCGATCGGCGCGTCGGCGGCCGGCGCGGTGGCCGGCCGGCCCTTCGGCGTGATCTCGCCCTTGGCGATCGCGGCCCGGCGGGACAGCACGCGCTTGTTGTGCGCGCTGATCCGCGGGTCCATGTTCTTCAGCAGCACCAGCAGCGGCGTGGCCAGCAGGATCGAGGTCAGGAACGCCACCGCCATACCGACGAACAGCACCAGGCCGAGGTCCTTCAGCGTGCCCGCGCCGAGCAGGCCGGCGCCGATGAAGAGCAGACCGCCGACCGGCAGCAGCGCCACGACCGAGGTGTTCAGCGACCGCATGAGGCTCTGGTTGAGCGCCAGGTTGGACGCCTCGCCGTAGGTGACGTTGTTGTTCGCGGTGATGCCGCGTGTGTTCTCCTGCACCTTGTCGAAGACCACCACCACGTCGTAGAGCGCGAAGCCCAGGATCGTGAGGAAGCCGATGATCGTCGACGGGGTGACCTCGAAGCCGACCAGCGAGTAGATGCCCGCGGTGAGGACCAGGTTGGTCAGCAGCGAGACGATCGCGGCGACCGCCATCCGCCACTCGAAGCGCAGCACGAGGTAGATCGACACCACCGCGATGAAGATCACCAGACCGAGGAAGGCGCGCGAGGTGACCTGGCTGCCCCAGGCCTCGGAGACCTGGCTGCCGCTGATCTGGTCGGCCTGGATGCCGAACTCCTGCGCCATCGCGGTCTTGGCCGCGTTGGCCTGCTCCGCGGAGAGCTGGCCGGTCCGCATCTCGTAGAACTCGCCGCTGGTGCCGCCGACCTTCTGCGCGCTGACCACCTCGACGCCGGGCGCCTCGTCGGCCAGCACCTCGTCGACGACCTGCTCGGCGCGGTCCAGGGTGCCGACGCTGGCCGGCACCTGGAACGAGTTGCCGCCCGCGAACTCGATGCCCAGCTTGAAGCCGCTGATCGCGAAGCTCAGCACGGCGATCAGCATGAGCACGCCGGCCACGCCGAACCACAGCTTGCGCCGCCCGACGATGTTGAGATCAGCCTCGCCCCGGTAGAGCCGGGCGGCCAGACCGCTCTTAGCCATCTCAGGCCTCCTTCACACGCGGGTTGCGGGCGGTGCCCGGCTCGGCCGACCGGGCCGGCAGTGCCCGGCCCAGACCGCTGACCCGCGGCGACAGGAACGCCCGGGTCCGGGCGAACATCGTCATGATCGGGTGGCGGAAGAGGAACACGACGACCAGGTCGAGCACGGTGGCCAGGCCGAGCGCGAAGGCGAAGCCCTTCACCGCGCCGACGGACACGATGTAGAGCACCACCGCCGACATCAGCGTGATGGCGTTCGCCGAGATGATCGTCCGGCGGGCCCGGATCCAGGCGCGCGGCACCGCGCTGCGTGGACTGCGGCCCTCGCGGATCTCGTCCTTCAATCGTTCGAAGTAGATGACGAACGAGTCCGCCGCGACGCCCAGCGAGACGATCATGCCGGCGATGCCGGCGAGCGTGAGCGTGAAGCCGATCGACCGGCCGAGCACCACCAGCGCGCCGAACACCAGCAGCGCGGAGAGCACCAGGCTCAGGAAGATGACCGAGCCGAGCAGCCGGTAGTAGAAGAACGAGTAGATGATGACCAGCAGCATGCCGATGCCGGCGGCCAGCAGACCCGCCTTGAGGTGGCTGTCGCCGAGCGTCGCGGTGACGTTCTGCTGCTCCTGCGGCTCGAACGTCACCGGCAGCGCGCCGTAGCGCAGCTGGCTGGCGAGCGCGTTGGCGGCCTTGTTGTCGAAGCTGCCGGTGATCTGCGAGTCACCGGTCAGCACGCCCTGGATCTCCGGGGACGAGACGATCTCGTTGTCCAGCACCACGGCGACCCGGCACTTGCCGTCCTGGCCGAGCGCGGTCTGGTCGCAGGCCTGGCCCTCGTTGGTGAAGGCCTCGCGGGTCAGCGCGGTCCACTTCTCCTGGCCGCTGCCGGTGAAGTTCAGGCTGACCACCCAGGAGCTGGTCTGGTCGAGCTGGGCGGAGGCGTTCTTGACGTCGGTGCCGAGCACCTTCGCCACGTCCAGCAGGTACTTCGCGCCGGACTCGCAGGCGACCGCCTTCTGCTTCTCGTCCTTGATCGAGGCGGCGGGCCGCGCGTCGAGCTGGGCGCAGGTGATGGTCGGGACATTGAACTGCATCTCCACCGGCAGGACGGCGATCTCCTGCGGGGTGAGCGTGCCGAACGGCTTGAGCTTGTCGGCCAGCGACGGGTCGGTGGTCAGGTCCGCCGGAGCCTGGAGACCGGAGGCGGCGGCCCAGGCGGCCGCGCCGACCTTCTGCTCGACGGCCTTGCGCTGCTGTTCGATGCTCTGCGGCACCGGCTCGGCGCTGGCGCTCGGGCTCGGCGCGGCGGCGCTCGGGCTCGCGCTCGGGGCGGCGGCGCTCGGCGTCGCCGACGGGGAGGCCGGGGCCATGCCGCCCTGGCCGCCGGCGCTCGGCGAGCCGCTCACCTTGGGGCTGGCGCTCGCCTTCGGCGACGCGCTGCCCGACGGCGTCGGGCTGGCGGCACCGGACGGGGTCGCGCTCGGGACCGGCGCGGGCGCGGCGGCGGCACCGCTGCCGTCGGTGGCCTTGAGCACCTTGCGGAAGCGCAGCTCGGCGGCCTCACCGACATCGGTCAGGTCGCGGTTCTGGCCGGGCAGGGAGATGACGATGTTGCGGTTGCCCTCGGTGACCACCTCGGCCTCGGCCACGCCGTAGGCGTTGACCCGGCTCTCGATGATCTGACGGGCCTCCTCGAGGTTGTCGGCGGTCGGGGGCTTGCCGTCCACCGTGTTGGTGGCCTCGAGCGTCAGCCGGGTGCCGCCGACGAGGTCCAGGCCGAGCCGGGGCTCCAGCCGGTCCTTCCAGCCACCGCTGGCGCCGCCCGAGAAGAACACCAATAGATAGAGGACGACGAAGATGAGCCCGAGCACGGCGAGCTGCCGCCCGGGCCGCATCTGTCCCTGAGGTGGTGCCACGGCTGTCCTGTCTCCCTGTACGGTCGCGCCGCTTCCACGGCGGCGACAACTGTCGGGCCGGGGGTGTCCGCCCGACTGCTCCGGCGGGTCGGCACCGGAGGACGGCACGCCGGCTGGTGCGCGGCGCGGGGGCGCCGCACGGCCCGGCCGGATGCCGGCGCCGCGCGCCGACCCCAACTATCCACTTGTACGGATGAATCCGCTGCCCCGTCCGGGACGGGTGGTCACTCCTTGACCGGCTCGGCTTCCTCGGTGATCGTCTCGGCCGCCGGCGCCTCGGCGCGCTTGATCACCCGCGCGACGGCGGGGCGGGCGTACCGGGTCTGCACGCCCGGGGCGACCTCGAGCAGGACCGTCTCGTCCTCGACCGCGGTGACCGTGCCGTGCAGGCCGCCGATGGTGACCACCTCGTCGCCCGGGGAGAGGGCGGCCTGCATCTGCTCGGCCTCGCGGCGGCGCTTCTGCTGCGGACGGATCATCATGAAGTACATGACGACGAAAAGCAGAGCGATCATGAGGATCGGCGTCAGGCTGCCGGCTCCCCCGCCACTCGCTGCTGCGTAAAGCACGGTGTAGACCTTCCGGTTGGCGTCCGCCCCGGCGCCGGAGGGCGCCGCAGTGGAAGCGGATTCTCACGTCCTGTACAAACCGCGGCGAAGTCTAGTCCCTGCTCCTGAGAAGACCGAATGCGGCACAGATCACGAACGGATCACGGCTGATCGGTCTGCACCGAGAACAGATCGGGCCCCGGTGGGGCATCCGCACCAAATGTACCATTCGGGGGCGTACGGCCCAGATGGCGCCAGGCGGCCTCGGTCGCCACCCGCCCGCGGGGCGTCCGGGCCAGCAGGCCGGCCCGGACCAGGAACGGCTCGCAGACCTCCTCGACCGTGTCCGGCTGCTCGCCCACCGCCACGGCGAGCGTGGACAGGCCCACCGGGCCGCCCCGGAACGAGTCGACGAGCGCGGTCAGCACCGCCCGGTCGAGCCGGTCCAGGCCGAGCGCGTCCACGTCGTAGACGGTCAGCGCGGCCCGAGCGGTCTCCAGCGTGACCACGCCGTCGGCGCGGACCTCGGCGTAGTCGCGGACCCGGCGCAGCAGCCGGTTGGCGATACGCGGGGTGCCCCGGGACCGGCCGGCGACCTCCGCCGCGCCGTCGGCGGTGATCGGCACGCCGAGGATCCGGGCCGACCGGTGCAGCAGCGTCTCCAGGTCGGCCGGCGCGTAGAAGTCGAGGTGCGCGACGAAGCCGAACCGGTCGCGCATCGGGCCGGTCAGCAGGCCGGAGCGGGTGGTGGCGCCGACGAGCGTGAACGGCTCCACGTCGAGCGGGATGGCCGTGGCACCCGGGCCCTTGCCGACGACCACGTCGACGCGGAAGTCCTCCATGGCGCTGTAGAGCAGTTCCTCGGCTGGCTTGGCGATCCGGTGGATCTCGTCGATGAACAGCACGTCGCCCTCGGCGAGGCCGGTCAGGATCGCGGCCAGGTCGCCCGAACGCTCGATGGCCGGGCCGCTGGTCACCCGGATCCCGGTACCCAGCTCGGCGGCGACGATGTTGGCCAGGCTGGTCTTGCCGAGGCCGGGCGGACCGGAGAGCAGGATGTGGTCCGGCGGCGAGCCGCGCCGCATCGCGCCCTGCAACAGCAGGTCGAGCTGGTCCCGGACGCGGTCCTGGGCGATGAACTCGGCCAGCCGCTTCGGCCGGACGCTCGCCTCCGCGTCGCGCTCGGCGTCGTCGACGTACGCCGAGACCAGGTTCTCCCCGGTCATCGGGTGCGGCCCAGGAGGCGGATCGCCTGCTTGAGCAGCACCGGCACCGGCGGGGTGTCGCCGTCGACGGTCTCCGCCACCGCGGCCACCGCCTGCTCGGCCTGACCCGCCGTCCAGCCGAGGCCGACGAGGGCCTGGCGGACCTGCTCCGGCCAGGCGCCCGCGGTCACCCCGGCCGCGCCGTCGGCACCAACCGGCACCGGGCCGACCCGGTCGCGCAGTTCCAGCACCAGCCGCTCGGCGCCCTTCTTGCCGATGCCCGGCACCCGGGTCAGCGCCGCGGTGTCGGCGTTGGCGATGGCCTTGCGGACCGCGTCCGGCGTGTGCACGGCGAGCACCGCCTGGGCCAGCCGGGGACCGACCCCGCTGGCGGTCTGGAGCAGCTCGAACAACTGCTTGGCGTCGTCGTCGGCGAAGCCGTAGAGGGTGAGCGAGTCCTCCCGGACGACAAGGCTGGTGGCGAGCCGGGCGGGCTGGCCGACGCGCAGGTCGGCGATCGTGCCGGGGGCGCACTGCACGGCCAGGCCGATGCCGCCCACCTCCACCACCGCGTGATCCGGGCCGGTGGCGGTCACCGTGCCGCGTACGCTCGCGATCATCGCGTCCCTCCTCGTCGGGCCCGTCGCGCGGCCTCGGCCAGCTTGGACCGGGTGCCGCCGCGCCACACGTGACAGATGGCCAGCGCCAGCGCGTCGGCGGCGTCGGCCGGCTTCGGCGGCTCGGGCAGCCGCAGCAACCGGGTGACCATGGTGGTCATCTGTTTCTTGTCCGCCTGCCCCGAGCCGGTCACCGCGGCCTTGACCTCGCTCGGCGTGTAGGTCGTCACCGGCAACCCGGCCCGGGCCCCGGCGAGCACCGCGACACCGCTGGCCTGCGCGGTGCCCATCACGGTGCGGACGTTGTGCTGGCTGAACACACGCTCCACCGCGACCGCGTCCGGCCGGTGCTCGGCGACCAGGTCGGTGAGCGAGCGGTCCAGGTGCAGCAGGCGCAGCGCGAGGTCGTCCTCCGGGTCGGTGTAGACCACGTAGTAGGCCACGAGCGTGCAGGGGCGCCCCGGCACGCCCTCGACCACGCCGACCCCGCACCGGGTCAGCCCCGGGTCGACGCCCAGCACGCGCACGCCGCCTCCTCCCCGAGCCGCCAGCAGTACGTGTGTTCGACACACCCTACTGGTGCCCGCCGACGCCGGGACCGCCGGACACGCCGGGTGCGGGCGGTGACGCGGCGCACCACACAGGCGGGCGGTGGAGTATGTGTCGCCGCCCCATGTGCCAGGGGGCAACCGGCTCGTACGTTCATGCGCCATGACGGCAGAACCCGTGGCGGTCCCCCACGTCGTACACGTCGACCTGACCGGTCGCACCGCGCTGGTCACAGGTGGTGGCGGCGGCATCGGACGGGCCTGTGCCCTGCGCCTGGCGGCGGCCGGCGCGACGGTCGTGGTGCTGGACCGCGACGTGACGGCGGCCGAGGCGGTGGCCGCCGAGGCCGGCGGCCGGGCGGTCGGGATCGACCTGGCCGACCCGGCGGCGGTGGACCGGCTCGGCGTCGACGCCGACATCGTGGTCAACAACGCCGGGCTGCAGCACGTCGCGCCGGTGCAGGACTTCCCGGTGGAGCGCTTCGAGTACATCCAGCGGGTGATGGTGGAGGCGCCGTTCCTGCTGATCCGCCGCGCGCTGCCCCGGATGTACGCGAACGGCTGGGGCCGGATCGTGAACATCTCCTCGGTGCACGGGCTGCGCGCCTCGCCGTTCAAGGCCGCGTACGTCTCGGCCAAGCACGCGCTGGAGGGCCTGTCCAAGGTGGTCGCGCTGGAGGGCGCCGCGCACGGCGTCACGGCCAACTGCATCAACCCGGCGTACGTGCGCACCGCGCTGGTGGAGAGCCAGATCGCCGACCAGGCGGCCACCCACGGCATCGGCGAGGACGAGGTGGTCGAGAAGATCATGCTGGCCCGGGCGGCGATCAAGCGGCTGATCGAGCCGGACGAGGTGGCCGAACTGGTGGCGTACCTGTGCTCCCCGCCCGCCGCGTTCCTCACCGGCACCTCGATCGCCCTCGACGGGGGCTGGACGGCGAACTAGTGGGCCCGCGCACAATGTCGGTCATGTCGTCGCCGGTGGAGTTCCTGGAGCTGCTGGCGCGCGAGGCCGCCGCGGTCGAGTTCGAGGGCCCGCTGGTGGCCGCGCGCGCCGCCGGCCTGCCCGCCGAACGGCTCGCCGAGCTGGAGCAGGCGAAGGTGGTGGCGCTGCGGGTACGGGCGCTGCTGGCCCGCCGCCGGCGCCGGGAGACCGAGCTGTCCGGCCTGTACGACACCGCGAGCGACCTGGCCGGGCTGCGCGACCTGGACGACGTGCTGCGGGCGATCGTGCACCGGGCGCGGATCCTGCTCGGCACCGACGTGGCGTACATGACGCTCAACGACGACGAGCGCGGCGACACGTACATGCGGGTCACCGACGGCTCGATCTCGGCCCGGTTCCAGCGGCTGCGGCTGGAGCTGGGCGACGGGCTGGGCGGGCTGGTCGCGCAGACCGGCACGCCGTACGTCACCTCGAACTACCAGGAGGACGAGCGGTTCCGGCACACCGGGGAGATCGACGGCGGCGTGGGCGAGGAGGGCCTGGTGGCCATCCTCGGCGTGCCGCTGCGGCTCGGGTCCAGCGTGATCGGCGTGCTGTACGCGGCCAACCGCTCGGCCCGGCCGTTCGCCCGCGAGGAGGTGTCGCTGCTGGTGTCGCTGGCGGCGCACGCGGCGGTGGCGATCGACACCGCGCGGCTGCTCGCCGAGACCCGGGCGGCGCTGGCGGAGCTGTCGGCGGCGAACAGCACCATCCGGGCGCACAGCAGCTCGGTGGAGCGCGCCGCCGCGGCGCACGACCGGATGACCGCGCTGGTGGTACGCGGCGGTGGGATGGAGGACGTGGCGGCGGCGGTCACCGAGGTGCTCGGCGGCGCGCTGCTGGCGCTGGACGCCGAGGGCCGTCGGCTGGCCCGGGTCGGTGAGATCGAGGAGCCGGACCGGGCGGACATCGTGGAGGCGGTGGCCGCGTCCCGTACCGAGGGGCGCAGCGTGCGCCGGGGTCCGCTCTGGTACGCCGCGGTGGTGGCCGGCGCGGAGAACCTGGGCGCGCTGGTGCTGCGCCCGGACGACGAGCTGGTCGACGCCGACCAGCGCATCCTGGAGCGGGCCGCGCTGGTGACCGCGTTGCTGCTGCTGTTCCGCCGGACCGTGGCCGAGGCGGAGGGACGGGTCCGCGGTGAGCTGCTGGACGACCTGATCGCCCGCCCGCTGCGCGACGCCGACGCGCTCCGGGCTCGGGCCCGCCGCATCGGGGTGGACCTGGACGCGCCGCACGTGCTGGTGGCGGTCGGTGACGACGCGTTCGCCGAGACCGGCTCGGCCCGGCAGCGGGTGCTGTCCTGGGCCACCACGTACGCCTCGACCCGGGGTGGCCTGGCCGCGGCGCGTGACGGGCGGGTGGTGCTGATGCTGCCCGGCCGGGACGCGGGCGGCGCGGCCCGCGCGGTGGCCCGGGATCTGTCCCGGGTGACCGGCCGCCCGGTGACCGCCGGGGCGAGCGGGCCGTCCACCGGCCCGGCGTCGCTCGCGGTCACGTTCGCCGAGGCGGAGCGCTGCCTGTCCGCGCTGGGTGCGCTGGGCCGGGCCGGGCAGGGAGCGAGCACCACCGAGCTGGGTTTCGTCGGGCTGCTGCTGGGCGCGGTCGGTGACGCCGGGGACCGGGACGTGGCGCGGTTCCTCGCCACCACTGTGGGACCGGTGCTGGACTACGACGCCCGGCGGGGCACCGCGCTGGTGAAGACGCTGGAGGCGTACTTCGGGGTGGGCGGCAGCCTGGCCCGGGCCGCCGAACAGCTGCACGTGCACGTCAACACGGTCACCCAGCGGCTGGAGCGGGTCGGTCACCTGCTCGGCGCGGACTGGCAGCGGCCGGAGCGGGCGCTGGAGGTGCAGCTCGCGTTGCGCCTGCACCGGCTGCGCACACCCGCCCGCTGAGCGGCGGGCGGCGGACCGGCCGGGCAGGCGGCCCGGGTCAGCGGACGCGCAGGCCGTCCAGGACCGCGTCCACGATCCGCTCGGGCAGCAGCCGCTCGTCGCGCTCGGGGTGCCAGCGCAGCATCCGCTGGGTGAGCATCGGCGCGGTGAGCAGCGCCATCGCCACCTCGATGTCGAGGTCGGCGCGCAGCTCGCCCCGGTCGATCGCGCCGAGCAGCACCTCGCGCATCGCCGCCCGCCGGGGCTCGATGATCGCCTCGTACGCCTGCCGGTGCGCCGAACTGCGGTTCACCTCCGGCACCAGGCAGGGCATGATCTTGCGGACGCGGGGGTCGGCGTGCTGGCCCACCGCGCCGACGAGCACCACCAGGTCGTCGCGGACGGAGCGCCCGTCGGTGCGCGGCGCGGGCCCCTTGAGCGTGCGCAACGCGTCCAGCAGCAGCGCGTCCTTGCCCGGCCAGCGGCGATAGATGGTGGCCTTGCCGACTCCGGCGCGGTTCGCGATCGCCTCGATGGACAGCGACTCGACGGTGCTGCCCTCGGCCAGCAGGTCGAGCGTGGCGTCGACGATCGCCTCGTCCGCGCGGGTGCTCCGCGGTCGCCCGGGCGACCGCGGAGCATCCGCCGTGGAAGTCATGTCAGACATTGTCCACGAACCTATGCGGTACCGGCCAACTCCCTGTCCGTGACCGGCGGCGCGTCGGGGGCGACGACCGGCCGGCCCGGCATCCACCGCAGCACGATCACGATGCCGAGCGCGGCCACCACCGCGGAGGCGCCCGCCGCCCAGTGCATGGCCGAGACGAACGAGTCGTTCGCCGCGTCGATCAGTCGCGGCCCGTCGGGGCCGAGCCGGCCGGCGACCGCGTACGCCCCGGACACCGACTCGCGGGCCGCGTCGCGTACCGGGGCGGGCAGGGCGGCCACCGCCGGGCCGACCTGGTCGCGGTAGACGGCGGAGAGCACCGAGCCGAGCACCGCCACGCCGAGCGCGCCGGCCACCTGCCGCACGGTGTTGCTCACCGCGGAACCGACGCCGGCCTTCTCCCGGGGCAGCGACGACATGATCGACTCGGTGGCCGGCGGCATGATGTTCGCCATTCCGGCGCCCTGGAGGAAGCCCAGCGCCGAGAAGATCCAGATCGGGGTGTCCGCGTCGATGAAGACGAACGCGGCGAGCGCCACAGTGGTGAGCAGCAGCCCGGCGGCCGCGACCGCCCGGCCGCCGTAGCGGCGGACCATCGCCGCACTGCGCGGCGCGAAGATCAGCTGGGCCGCGGCGAACGGCAGGAACAGCAGGCCGCTCTCCAGCGGGCTGTAGCCCCGCACGAGCTGCAGATAGAACGCCCCGAAGAACATCACGCCCATGGCGGCGAAGAAGACCAGCCCGACCAGGGCCACCGGCGCGGCGAACCGGGGCACCCGGAACAGCCGGACGTCGAGCGACGGGTGGTCGCTGCGCAGCTCGTGGGCGACGAACCAGCCGAGCACCGCGAGGCCGCCGAGCACCGCGACCCACACCTGCGGGCGGCCGAAGCCGTGCTCGCCGCCGTCGATGATGCCGTAGGTGAGCGCGACCAGGCCGACCACCGAGAGCAGCACGCCGAGCAGGTCGACCCGGCCGGGCTTGGGGTCGCGGGACTCGGGGACCAGGGCCGCGACGAGCACCACGCCGAGCACCACCACCGGCACGTTGATCAGGAAGACCGAGCCCCACCAGAAGTGCTCCAGCAGCGCGCCGCCGAGCACCGGGCCGATCGCCACCGCGAGGCCGACCGCGCCGGCCCAGACGCCGATCGCCTTGGCGCGCTCGCGCGGGTCGAAGACGTTGGAGATGATCGAGAGCGTCACCGGCATGATGGCCGCGCCGCCGACGCCCATCAGCGCGCGGGCCGCGATCAGCTGGCCCGGGTCCTGCGCGTACGCGGACAGCAGTGAGGACAGGCCGAACAGCGCCAGCCCGAGGATCAGGAAACGACGGCGGCCGAGCCGGTCACCGAGCACGCCGAAGGTGAACAGCAGCCCGGCGAAGACGAGCGTGTAGGAGTTGATCGCCCATTCCAGCTCGCCCTGGGTGGCGCCGAGGCCGTGCACCGGGTCGGCCAGCGTGCGCAGCGCGACGTTGAGGATGGTGTTGTCGAGGACGACCACGAGGAGGCTGATCACCAGCACCCCGAGGATCGCCCACCTCCTCGGGTGTCCGGTGTTCTCGTGTGGTTCCACGTCCGTGCTCCCCCCGGTTTCCCCGCGTCGGAATACGATACGGGTCAGACTCGTAACGGAGCCGAGCGTAGGTGAGCGGGTTTCGATACGGAACCGGTTCGTATCGAATGTGTCTCAGGTCACGCGGGCGGCCCGGCGGCCAGCGCCAGCCGCAGCACCGCGTCCCGCACCGGCAGCAGCCGCCGCACGCCGGACAGCCGCCCCGCCCACCGCGCGCCGGCCGCGATCCGCTGCGTCGGCCGCCGGCGCCTCCCGTCGTACGCGCGCAGCGCGGCCGGCAGATCGCCCGCCTCGCGTACGCAGTCCGCGAGCGCGACCGCGTCGATGAGTGCCTGGCAGGCGCCCTGCCCGAGGTCCGGGGTCATCGCGTGCGCGGCGTCGCCGAGCAGCGCGGTCCGGCCGGCCACGTACGACGGCAGCGGCGTCAGGTCGTGGATCTCGTGCCGCAGGATGCCGTCCGGGGTGAGCGCGTCGAGCACCCGCGGCACCGGCGGATGCCAGTCGCCGAAGAGGCGGCGCAGCTCGGCACGGTCGTCCGCCGGCGCCGGGTGCCCCTCGGGCAGCCGCACGGCGGCGTACCAGTTGGTGCGGCCCGGCCCGGCCGGGGTCAGCCCGAACTTGCGCCCCCGGCCCCAGGTCTCGCCGCCCTCGGTCAGATCCAGGTCGGCCACGCCGCGCCAGGCCACCGCACCCGCGTACCGCAGCGGGTACCGCCGCCCGTACATCTGCGCGCGCACCACGCTGTTGATCCCGTCCGCGCCGACCACCAGGTCGTACGCGTCGCGCAGCGACCCCGGGTCGGTCACCGGGGCGCCGAGGCGCAGTGCCGGTCCGGGCAGCGCGCCGGCCAGGACGGCGAGCAGCACCGGCCGGGTGACCAGGTGCACCGGCTCGCCGTGCCGGCGTTCCAGCCGGTCGACGTCGATGGTGGCGATCCGGCTGCCGTCCGGGCGCCGGATCGACCCGCCGGCCTGACGGCTGCCCCGGCGGCGCACCTCGTCGCCGACGCCGAGGGCGTCCAGGGCGCGCATCGCGGCGGGCCAGATGCCGAGCCCGGTGCCGGTATCCGGCAGTGCGGCCGAGCGTTCCAGGACGCTCACGTCCCAGCCCGCCGCCCGCAGGCCGACGCCCGCCGCGAGCCCGCCGATCCCGCCCCCGACCACGACCGCCCGTCCGCCCATGCCGTCACCGTACTACAGATGTAGTCGCCCGCACTACGCCTGTAGTCTGGCCGGGTGACCGATCGCCGGCGACTCCTGCTCGACGCCGCCATCCGGGTGCTCGGCACCGGCGGGCCGCGACAGCTCACCCACCGGGCCGTGGATGCCGAGGCGGGCCTGCCCGAGGGCTCCGCCTCCAACCGGTTCCGCACCCGGGAGGCGCTGGTCACCGGCGTCTTCGACCGGCTGGTCGAGGTGGAGACGGCGGCCTGGCAACGGCTCGCCGCGGACCTGGCGCCGGGCGACGTCGACGGCTTCACCCGCGTGCTCGGCCGGCTGATCCGGCGCTTCACCGACGAGGAACGGGTGGTCACGCTGGCCCGATACGCGCTGTTCGTGGAGTCGGCCGTGCGGCCCGAGCTGCGCCCCGCCATCGAGGCCGGGCGGGCGCGGCTGGCCGAGTGGGGGGTGCCGCTGCTCGCCGCGCTCGGCTCGACCGATCCGCCCGCCCACTTCCGGGCGCTGCTCGCGCTCGTCGACGGGCTCCTCGGCAACCAGCTCGCCGCTCCCGACGACCACTTCGATCCGGAGTCCGCCGTCGCCGCCCTGCTGCGCGGCTTCCGGGCCGGCTGACCGGCCGTCCGTCGGCTGCCGCGCGTGCCCCGGCCGGACGGATCCCGCCTACCGCTCCCCGTTCCGGTGGCCGGCGGCCTCGCGGCACACGGCGAGCGCGTCCGACAGCGTGGTCAGGTGTCCGGCCGGCGTGGCCGGTGGCGTGATCCAGCCCGGCCCGGCGCCGTGCACCCGCACCGAGGGGAACTCCCGCGCGAAGCGGACCACCCGGTATGCCCGCCCGGTCATCGGCGTCTGCGACCACACCACCACCGTGTGCGGGCGGGTTCGGCGCACCGCGCTGGCCAGCGCCGGCCAGGGCAGCGCGGCACCGAGCAGCAGGCTGCCCAGGCCCGCCTCACGCAGGGCAGCGGCGAGGGCGTGCAGGCCGAGGCAGTGCAGCTCCTGCTCCGCCCCGGCGAGCAGGATGCCACCGGCCGGGGGTGGGGTCCCCGGCCCACGCAGCAGCACGTCCAGTCCGGACCGCAGGCCCTCCGAGAAGGCGTGCTCCACGGCCACCTCGGCGGCGCTGCGGCCGGGCAGCGCGGCCAGCATCGGCGCGCACACGGCCTCCCATACCGGCGCCACCCCCCACTGGCCCGCGGCCTCGACGATCAGCGCGGCGACCCGGTTGCCGTCCAGGTCCTCGGCCGCGAGCGTGAGGTGCTTGCGGGCGGACTCGACGACATCGGCCGGGATCGGATCGGTCACCACCGGACGCACCCCTCGGTAGACGGTCACTACCGGGGGGTTCGTCGGAAGAGGGCGGCCTGGATGCGCCCGGGGCGGACCGGTCCGGACGGGACGCGCCGGCTAGGCCCTGCCGGTGGGGCGGCTCACACCGGCGCGCGGTCCGGTGGGGCGTCCCGGCGGCAGCCGACCGCGGACGCCGTCGTACGCCGGATCAGCCGGACCGGTCCCGGCGAGTCGCCGCCCGGCGCCGGGCCAGGTCGGCGACAGTGCCCCAGACACCCCGGCGGAACAGCAGCACGACGAGGACGAAGATGCCGCCGGTGACCAGCCCGATCGCCTCGAACCCGGAGAACGACAGCCAGTCCTCCAGGCGGACCACCAGGGCCGCGCCGAGCACCCCGCCCCACAGCGTGCCGATGCCGCCGAGCACCACCACGATGACCGCCTTGCCGGAGGTGGTCCAGTGCAGCACGTCCAGCGAGACGAATCGGTGGCCGACCGCGAAGAGCCCGCCGCCGAGCCCGGCCAGGAAGCCGGAGAGCACGAACGCGGTCAGCTTGTAGCGGTGCACCGGGTAGCCGAGCGCGCGGGCCCGGGCCGGGTTGTCCCGGATGCCGACCAGCACCCGGCCGAACGGCGAGTGCACGATCCGCCAGGCGACGAGCAGCCCGAGCAGCACGATCGGCAGGATCGCGTAGTAGAAGTAGTAGTCGTCGGTGAGATCGACGCCGAAGAATTCGCGCGGCACGCCCTGCAGGCCGTTCTCACCCTGGGTGACCGAACGCCACTCGTTGGCCACGTAGTAGACCATCTGCGCGAAAGCCAGGGTGACCATGGCGAAGTAGATCCCGGTGCGCTTCACCGCCAGGTAGCCGATCGGCAGCGCGAGCAGCGCCGCGCCCAGCGCCCCGGCCAGCACGGCGGCCGGGAACGGCAGGCCGGCATGGATCGCGACCAGCCCGGTCAGGTACGCCGAGGTGCCCCAGAACGCGGCATGCCCGAAGGACATCAACCCGGTGAAGCCGAGCAGCAGGTCCACCGAGACGGCGAAGAGCGCCCAGCACAGAATGTCCACCGCGACCGCCGGGTAGAGCCCGTTCGGCAGCCACAGCGCGACGAGCAGGCCGGCGGCGAGCAGCGCGTACCGGACCCAGCCGGGCGCCCGCGCGACGGCGAGCAGTCCGGACGGCGGCGCGGGCCGCCGGGCGGGCGTGGTGTCCGTGTCCACAGGGGTGGTCTCCGCCGCCTCGGCTCGCGACTGCGGGGCTCGCAGGCCCGGCTCACTCCTCGCGTTCACGCAGGTGCCTCCTCTCGGCCGAACAGGCCGGCCGGCCGCCAGAGCAGGACGGCGGCCATCACCACGAACACGACGGTCTGCGACACGAGCGGATAGTCGGACAGGTACGCCTCGCCCCACGCCTGGATCAGGCCGATGCCGAAGCCGGCGGCGACCGAGCCGAAGATCGAGCCGAGGCCGCCGATCACCACCACCGCGAAGACCACGATGATCAGGTCGGCGCCCATCAGCGGGTTGACCGCCCGCATCGGGGCGGCGAGCACCCCGGCCAGCCCGGCCAGGGCGATGCCGAAGCCGAACACCGGGGTGACCCACTTCCCCACGTCGATGCCGAACGCCCGGGTCAGCTCCGGCCGCTCGGTGGCGGCCCGGACCACCACGCCGATCCGGGTCCGCCCGAGCACCCACCAGACCGCCACGCACAGCAGCACGGTGAAGCCGAGGATGAAGACCCGGTACGTCGGGAAGTCGAAGAGTCCGAAGTCGATGGTCCCGCTCAGCTCGTCGGGGGTGGCGTACGGGCTGGACTGCACGCCGTACCGGGACTTGACCAGGTCCTGCAGGATCAGCGTCAGGCCGAAGGTGAGCAGGAAGTTGTAGAGCGGGTCGAGCCGGGTCAGCCGGTGGATCACCGCCCGCTCCAGCACCATGCCGAGCAGACCCAGCGCCAGCGGCATGATCACCAATGCGGCCCAGAACGGCACGCCCGCCTCGGCGAGCAGCACGTACGCCCCGAACGCGCCGAGCATGTAGAACGCGCCGTGGGCGAAGTTCACCACCCGGAGCATGCCGAAGATGACCGCGAGCCCGAGGGCGAGCAGGGCGTAGAACGCCCCGCCCACCAGCCCGTTGAACGTGTTCTGCAGGAACCCGGACATGTCAGAGCTTGCAGTCCGGGGACGGGGTGCGGAAGGCCTCCGCCGCCGGGATGGTCTTGAGGATCTTCACGTAGTCCCACGGCTCCTTGACCTCGGCCTGCGGCTTCACCTGGGCCAGGTACGCGTCGTGCACGACCCGGTGGTCCTCCGCGCGGATCTTGCCGTTGCGGAGGAAGAGGTCGTTGACCTCCTTACCCTCCAGCTCCTCGACCACGGCGTCCGCGTCGTCGGTGCCGGCGGCCTGCACCGCCTCCAGGTACTGCATGGCGGCGGAGTAGTTCGCCGCGTGAGCGAACGACGGACGGGTTCCGGTCTCGGACTGGAACCGGTCGGCCCACTCCCGGTTCTGCTTGTCGAAGTTCCAGTACCAGGCGTCGGTGTAGGTGGTGCCGGCCAGCGCGGCCGGGGTGAGCGAGTGGATGTCGGTGATGAACATCAGGCCGACGGCCAGCCCGACGCCCTTGTCCCGCAGCTTGAACTCGTTGTACTGCTTCACCACGTTGACCAGCTCCGCGCCGGCCTGCATGGTGCCCAGCACCTGCGGCTTCGGGTTCAGCGTCGGCGCCTTGAGCAGGAACGACGAGTAGTCGCCGCTGGTGTTCGGGAACGGCGCACCGTCGGAGCCGACGACCTGCCCGCCGGCCGCGGTGATGGCGGCGGTGAAGCTCTTCTCCATGTCCTGCCCGAACGCGTAGTTCGGGTAGAGGATGTACCAGTTCTTGCCGACCTGCTCGGTGGTCACCGTGCCGGTGCCGTGGGCCAGCATGTAGGTGTCGTACGCGTAGTGGAACGTGTACCTGTTGCAGCTCTTGCCGGTCAGGTCGGTGGTCGCCGCGCCGATGTTGAAGTAGAGCTTCTTCTTCTCCTTGGCCACGTCGGCGACCTTCAGGGCGGCCGAGGAGGTCGGCACGTCCAGGATGGCGTCGACACCCTTGCGGTCGACCATCTCCTGGGCCTTGCTGTTGGCCACGTCCGGCTTGTTCTGGTGGTCCGCGGTCTCCACGGTGATGTTCCTGGTCACCGCGTCGTCGCCGTGCTTGGCCTTGAAGTCGGCGATGGCCATCTCCACGGCCTTGACCGAGTTGCGCCCGGACAGCTCCGAGTAGGCGCCCGACTGGTCGTTGAGCACGCCCAGCACGATCTTGTCGCCGGTCAGCTTCTCCTCGCCGCCGGACTGCGGACCACCCCCGCCGCAGCCGGCCACCATCAGCGCCACCGCCGAGGCGGCGGCCACACCCACGCTCCTGCGCATGTTCATCCCCTTCGTACCGCGCGGTCCGCGCGGGTCAGCCGTCCGGATTCAGATGCCGAGATAAGCCAGCAGCTCGCGTTCCCGCGAGCGCACCTCGGCGTTCTCCATCGCCTCCGCGATCCGTCCCTCGGCCAGCAGGTAGTGCCGGTCGGCGACGCCGGTGGCGAAGTGCAGGTTCTGTTCCACCAGCAGCACTGTCACGCCGTGCTTCTTGGCCTCCCGCAGCAGGTCACCGACCTGCTGCACGAGCAGCGGCGACAACCCTTCGGTGGGCTCGTCGCAGAGCAGCAGCCGGGCGCCCATGCGCAGCACCCGGGCCAGCGCGAGCATCTGCTGCTCGCCGCCGGAGAGCATGGTCGCGGCCGAGTCGCGCCGCTCGTACAGGGCCGGGAATGCCTCGTACACCCGCTCCAGCGGCCACGGGTCGGGGCCGACCCGGGGCGGTAGGGTCAGATTCTCGGTGACCGTGAGCGTGGCGTACGCGCCCCGGTCGTCGGGAACCCAGCCGAGCCCGGCCCGCGCCCGCCGGTACGCCGGCAGCCGGGTGATGTCCCGGCCGTCGAGGTGGATCGCGCCGCGCTGGCCGGGGTGCAGCCCCATCACCGAGCGCAGCAGCGTCGACTTGCCGGCGCCGTTGCGCCCGACCAGGGTGACCACCTCGCCGGCGGCCACCTCCAGGCTCACCTCCCGCAGCACCTGGGCCTCGCCGTACCAGGCGGAGAGGTTCTCAATGCGCAGCATCCGCGGCTCCCAGGTAGGCGGTGATGACCCGCTCGTCGGCGCGGACCTGCTCGTACGGCCCCTCGACCAGCACCCTGCCGGCCTGCAGGACGGTGACCGTGTCGGCGAGCCGGCCCACCACACTCATGTTGTGCTCCACCATGACCACGGTCCGTCCGGTGCGGACAGCGGCGATCAGGTCGACGGTGCGGTCGACGTCCTCCAGGCCCATCCCGGCCGTCGGCTCGTCCAGCAGCAGCACCTTCGGGTCGAGGGCGAGCGCGATGGCCAGCTCCAGGGCCCGCTTGCGCCCGTACGCGAGTGCCTCGGCCGGCGCCTCGGCGAGGTCGGCCAGGCCGACCATGGCCAGCAGCTCGTCGGCCCGGTCCCGGTAGCGGCGCATCAGCTTCGCCGACCGCCAGAACCGCCAGCCCAGCCCGCTATGCGACTGGAGGGCCAGCTCGACGTGCTCCCGCGCCCCGAGCTGCGGAAAGAGGCTGGTGATCTGGAACGACCGGGCCACCCCGAGCCGGGCCACCCGCTCCGGTGGCATCCCGGTCACGTCGCGGCCGTCCAGCTCGATCCGCCCTTCGCTGGGCGGCAGGAAGCCGGTGAGCAGGTTGAACAGTGTGGTCTTGCCGGCGCCGTTCGGGCCGACGAGGGCATGCACGGTCTCCGGCGCCACGTCGAGGTCGACGCGATCGACGGCCCGGAAGCCCCGGAAGTCCCGGGTCAGCCCTCGGGCCGACAGGATCGCTTGCCCGGCCATCGCCTCACCCTTCGCAGGTCCGTACGCGACGGCCCGGTCGGTGACCGGGGTCACAGGGGCGTCGCGTGCAGGAAACCTATGAGGAGTCGAAGTGGTCGAGCCATGTCGGCCCACCACACATTCACCCCGGCCGGTACGGACCTGGCCTCCATAGATGTCGGTCACCCCCGACCGGGTCCGGTCCGATCGATGGCCGTCGACATGTGGCACGGCACCGTCACCGGCCGGCGGCGCACTCCGGCAGGTCGGGTCCGTCCGCGTGGGAGAAGACCGACGTCCTCGACGCCGGGCGGCGGCTGCCCGGCGCCGCCGCCCGGATCGAGGGGGACGTCAGTCCGGGAACGTGACCACCCAGCGGGCGCCCTCGCCGCGGGCCAGCCGTTCCAGCGCCGCGGGCGCCTCGGTCAGCGGCACCGTGCCGCTCACCAGCGGACCCAGGTCCAAATCACCGGCGGCGAGCGCGCCGGCCAGTTCCGGCACCTCCCGGTCCGGGTCGGTCGAGCCGTACACCGAGGAGCGCAGCGTGCGCGCGGAGTGGAAGATGTCCAGCGCGGAGAGGCTGAGCATGTCGTCGCGGGCGCCCATGCCGACCACAGTGACCGCTCCCCCGCGCCGCGTCGCCCGCCAGGCGGCGCGGATGGTGGCGGACCGGCCGACGCACTCGAACGCGTGGTCCACGCCGCGCCCGTCGGTGCGGGCCCGGATCTCCTTGCCCAGCCGGTCGTCGGAGCGCAGGAAGCCGGTGGCCCCGGCGGCGAGTGCGAGATCCCGCTTGGCCTCCACCACGTCCACGGCGAGGATCGGCGACGCGCCGGCCCGCCGCGCGGCGGTCAGCACGGCCAGGCCCACCCCGCCGAGCCCGATCACCGCGACCGACTCGCCGGGCGCGACCCGCGCGGTGTTGCGGACCGCGCCGACGCCGGTGAGCACCGCGCAGCCCAGCACCGCGGCCTGCTCCGGCGGCAGTCCGGCGGGCACCGGTACGGCGGCGCGCTGCGGCACCACCACCTCCTCGGCGAGCGCCCCGAGCCCGAGCGTGACCTCCAGCGGCTCACCGGCGGCCGTCTCGCCCCGCGGAGTGGACGGGTTGGGGTTTGCGGCGCAGAGCCACGGCTCGCCGTGCCGGCAGTGCCAGCAGTCCCGGCAGGCGGGCGCCCAGTTCAGCACCACGGGTGTGCCGGCCGCGATCGTGGTGCCGGGCCCGGCCTCGGCCACCACGCCGGTCGCCTCGTGCCCGAGCACCAGCGGGTACGCGGGCGCCAGCGTGCCGTCCACCATGGCCAGGTCGGAGTGGCAGATGCCGGCGGCGCGGATGCGTACCCGCAGCTCACCCGGGCCGGGCGCGGGCAGGCGTACGTCCTCGACCGCCGGGGTGGCGCCCCGTCCGCGTACCACGAGCGCCCTCATCGCTGGATCGCCTTCAGCTCGGTGAACTCCTCCACGCCGTACGCGCCGAGTTCCCGGCCGAGGCCGGACTGCTTGTAGCCGCCGAACGGGGCGAGCGGGTTGAACGCGCCGCCGTTGACGTCCACCTGGCCGGTACGCATCCGCCGGGCCACTGCCAGCGCCGCGTCGGAGTCGGCGGACCAGACCGCGCCGGCCAGCCCGTACCGGGAGTTGTTGGCGATGGCGACCGCCTCGTCGGTGTCGGCGAACGGGATCACCGCGAGCACCGGGCCGAACACCTCCTCCTGGGCGAGCGCGCTGTCCGGGTGCACGTCGGCGAAGACGGTGGGCGCGACGAAGTGCCCCCGCTGCGGCAGTGGCGCGTCCGGGCCACCGGCGACGAGCCGGGCGCCGTCGGCGAGCGCCCGGTGGACGTGGTCGCGTACCCGCTGGGCCTGCGCGGCGGAGGCCAGCGGGCCGAGCCGGGTGGCCGGGTCGAAGGGGTCGCCGAGCCGGTAGCCGGCCACCGCCGCCGCGACCAGGTCCAGCGCCTCGGCGTAGCGGTCGCGGTGCACGAGCATCCGGGTCCAGGCGGTGCAGGTCTGCCCGGAGTTGAGCAGCGCGTTGCCGACGCCGACCTTGACCGCGGTGGGCAGGTCGGCGTCGGCCAGGATGACGTTCGCCGACTTGCCGCCGAGTTCCAGCGACACCCGGGCGATCCGCTCGGCGGCGAGGTGGGCGATGCGGCGGCCGGTGGCGGTGGAGCCGGTGAACGAGACCAGGTCGACGCCGGGGTGCGCGGCGAGCGCCTCGCCGACCACCGAGCCGGTGCCGGGCACCAGGTTCACCACGCCGGGTGGCAGGCCGGCGTCGGTGATCGCGTCGAACAGGAGGTACGCGGTCAGCGGCGTCAGCTCGCTGGGCTTGAGCACCACTGTGCACCCGGCGGCGAGCGCGGGCGCCACCTTGGCGACCACCTGGTGCAGCGGATAGTTCCACGGGGTGATCGCGCCGACCACGCCGACCGGCTCCCGGACGACGAGGGAGTTGCCGACGGTGTGCTCGGCGGCGGGGCGGGCGGCCAGCTCGACCATGCTGCGCAGCACTGTCAGCGGCAGGCCGGCCTGGACGCGGGTGGCGAGCTTGAGCGGCGTGCCCAGTTCGGTCGCCACGGTGCGGGCGATCTCGTCGGCGCGGGCGGCGAGCGCGGTGTGCAGCCGGTCCAGGTGCGCGGCCCGCTCGGCAGGGGCGGTGGCGGCCCAGCCGGGGAACGCGGCGCGGGCGGCGGCGACCGCGCGGTCCACGTCGGCCGGTGTGCCGGCGGGCACCTCGCCGACGATGCTCTCGGTGGCCGGGTTCTCCACCGGGATGGTGTCGCCCGAGGTCGGGTCGGCCCAGTCACCGGCGACGTGCAGGTGGCGGCGCGTCAGCAGGGCGGGAGGGGCGGCGGCGAGATCCATGGCGTCCTTCGGGGGCGGCGGAAACTAGCGGTGGGAGTTTTGACGCTACTCCGGACCGCCGACCCGTTCCAGCGGGGCGACGGTGGCGGCGTACTCGGCGGCGAGCCCGTGCAGCAGCGCGTCCAGGCCGAGCGCGAACGCGCCCTCGTCCACGCTGCGCTGGTGCCCGGCGAGCCGGTGCGCCTGGTTGAGGTGCGGGTGCGCGGCGTAGAGCGAGGGGTCCTCGACGAAGCCGCGGGCGAACGAGCCGAGCGCGGACCCGGCCACGAAGTAGCGCATCGCGGCGCCGATGTGGGTGGCCCGCGCGGGCGGCCAGCCGGCCCGGACCAGCGCGCCGTAGACCGCGTCGGCCATGGCGAGCGCGGCCGGACGGCGGCCCGGCCCCTGCGCCAGGTACGGCACGATGTTCGGGTGCGCGGCCAGCGCGGCCCGGTACGAGCGCGCCCAGCGGCCGAGCGCGTCCCGCCACTCGTACTCGTCGAAGACGCTGATGTCGACTGTCGCCGCGACGCCGTCGGCCACCGCGTCGAGGATCTCATCCTTGGTGGCGAAGTGGTTGTAGAGCGACGGGCCGCGGACACCGAGCGCGGCGGCGAGCCGCCGGGTCGAGAGCGCGTCCAGCCCGTCGGCGTCGATCAGCGCCAGCGCGGTCTCGACGATCCGGTCGCGGGTGAGCAGGGCCTGTCGGGGTCGGGGCACCTGGTCATCATCCTCCCTTCGACATCGGGTCTGGACGCGGTAAAACTTACAGCGCTAGTTTAGAGCCAGTCGACCTGAGGGGGCACCGTGGACTTCGCACTGTCCGACGAGGAACGCGCGATCCGGGACACCGTCCGCACGTTCGTCACCCGCGAGGTGATGCCGCTGGAGGCGGAGGTGCTGCGCCGCGAGCGCGCCCACCAGCCCGGCCTGGACCGCTCCGAGCTGCGCGAACTCCAGCTCAAGGCGAAGAAGTTCGGCTTCTGGGGGCTGGCCACGCCGGAGGAGTACGGCGGGATGGACCTGCCGGCGGTCATGCAGTCGCTGATCTGGACCGAGCTGGGCCGCAGCTTCGTGCCGTTCCGCTTCGGCGGCGAGGCCGACAACATCCTGTTCCACGCCACCGAGGAGCAGAAACGTGAGTTCCTGATCCCCACCATCGAGGGCGAACGCATCTCCTGCTTCGCCATCACCGAGCCCGGAGCGGGCTCCGACGCGGCGAACATCAAGCTGCGGGCCCGCCGCGACGGCGACGACTGGATCCTCGACGGCGAGAAGACGTTCATCACCAACGGCAACGACGCCGACTTCGCCATCGTGGTCGCGGTGACCGACCCGGAGAAGGGCGCCCGCCGTGGTGGCGCGACAGCCTTCCTGGTGGACCGCGCGATGGGCTGGCGCTCCGAGTTCATCCAGACCATGGGCGAGGGCGGCCCCGCCTCACTGATCTTCGACGGCGTACGGGTGCCGCACCGCAACATCCTCGGCGAGATCGGGCAGGGTTTCATGCTCGGCATGGAGTGGATCGGCAAGGGCCGCTACACCATCCCGTCGCACGCCATCGGCATCGCCGAGCGTGCCCTGCAGATGGCGATCGACCACGCCAACACGCGCGAGACGTTCGGCGCGCCGATCGCCACCAACCAGGCCATCCAGTGGATGATCGCCGACTCGGAGACCGAGCTGGAGGCGGCCCGCTGGCTGATCCTGCGCTCGGCCTGGACCGTCGACCAGGGCCTCGACCCCCGGCATGCCTCCTCGATGGGCAAGCTCTACGGCGCCGGCATGGTCAACCGGGTGGTCGACCGGGTGCTCCAGATCCACGGCGGCATGGGCTACACCCGGGAGCTGCCGATCGAACGCTGGTACCGGCAGGTCCGGCTGTACCGGATCTTCGAGGGCACCGACGAGATGCAGCGGCTGATCATCTCCCGGGATCTGCTGCGCGGCTATACGAAGATCGGCGGCCACCTGGCCTGAGCGGTCAGCCGGTCAGCGCCTCGACCGCCCGGTCCACGTCCTCCTCGGTCGTGTAGAGGTGGAACGAGGCGCGGACCCGGCCCGCCCGGACCGCCGCGCGAACCCCGGCGCGGGCCAGCCGCTCCTGCGCGTCCGGCACGTCCACGCTGACGATCGCACTGTCCCCCGGCGGCCGGCCCAGCCCGGTCAGGAACCGGTTGGCCAGCCCCACGTCGTACGCGCGCACCGTCTCCGGGTCGAGGTCGGCGAGCAGTTCCAGTGCGGGCGCCGCCCCGACGTAGCACAGCCAGGACGGGGAGATGTCGAACCGCCGGGCGTCGTCGGCCAGGCGCAGCGGCGTCCCGTAGTAGGAGGCGTGCGGGTCCTGGCCGGCGTACCACCCGGCCGCGTCCGGGCGAATCCGCTCGCGCAGTTCCGGCGCCAGGTAGGCGAACGCCGAGCCGCGCGGCGCCATCAACCACTTGTACGCCCCCACCACCACCGCGTCCGCGCGGTCCGCGGCGAACGGCAGCCACCCGCACGCCTGCGTGGCGTCGACCACCACGACGGCGCCGTGCGCCCGGGCCGCCGCGACGATCTCGTCGTACGGGGTCACTGTGCCGTCGGCGGACTGCACCACGCTGAACGCCACCAGGTCGGTGTCGGCGTCGATCGCGTCGACCAGGCCGTCCAGCGGCACGGTGCGGACCCGCACGCCCCGCTCCCGCTGCACCAGCCAGGGGAACAGGATCGAGGTGAACTCGCTCTCGGGCACCACCACCGTCGCGCCCTCCGGCAGGCTCGCCGCGATCGGCGCGACCAGCTGCGACACGGCGGAACCGATGCTCACGTCGGCGACGTCCACACCGGTCAGCCGGGCGAACGCGGCCCGGGACCGGTCCACCGACTCGTCCCACACCTCGAACGACACCCGCCCGGTCCGCCAATCGGCGAGCACCTGCTGCACGGCGTCCCACACCGGCTCGGGCGGCAGCCCGTAGGTGGCGGTGTTCAACCAGCCCGGTTCCGGCTGCCACAACTTCTGCGCCTGCTCCAGCTCCATGCCACCGACGCTAGCCACCCCCACCCCCACCCCGACACCGCCAATCCCACCCCCGTGGCCCACCCCCGCCCTCGCT
>NZ_JANCLW010000001.1:2094766-2504233 GCF_033433935.1 Micromonospora sp. BRA006-A | reverse complement strand
GGCAGCGGCAGGTCGCCCAGGTGCAGCTGGTAGAGGTCGATGCGGTCGGTGCCCAGCCGGCGCAGCGAGTCGGTCACCGCCCGGCGAAGGTAGTGCGGCGAGGCGTTCTCTCCGGTGGCCTGCCGGGTGCGCTCGTCGAACGTGTAGCCGAACTTCGTGGCGATCACCGCCTCGTCGCGCCGGCCGGCGAGCGCCCGTCCGAGCACCCGCTCGCCGTGCCCGGCGCCGTACGTGTCGGCGGTGTCGAACAACGTGACGCCGAGGTCGAGCGCGCGGCGGACGGCGCGTACCGACTCGTCGTCGTCGACCCGGCCCCAGCCCAGCGGGCGGGCGCCCTCGGCCCACGGGCCGCCGATCGCCCAGCACCCCATGCCGAGGGCGCTCACCTCGATGCCGCTGCGCCCCAACTGTCGCTTGTCGACTGCCACCGCCGCATCCTGTCATCTGCCCGGCGACCGCGGGTCGATTCGTAGCCGAAGAGTCCGTTCGCGATCACGCCATGTGACGCCAGGCGGCGCACAGTCGCGGTGAACGCGATATGCCTGAGAGTCATGAATATGCCTCTGAGGTATATCGGTCCGAGGCCATCCCTTCGATCCGCCCCCCGGGGGGAGGAACGCCGCTGCCCGGCGAGCCGTCAGCGGGCGTACGCCAGCAGCACCGGCTCGTCCCGGCCCGGCCAGGTGCCGGTGAGCCCGCCGGAGCCCGGCACCTCGGCCGGTACGGGCCGCCGGACCACCGCAAGCTCGACGTCCCCCACGCGGACCACCGTCACGCCGCCGTCACCCGAGCCGGTCGAAACCGCACCGGCCGAAACCGAGCCGGTCGAAGCCGGACCGGCCGGCACCGGGCGGCCGGTCCGGCTGCCGGTCAGCGTCATGCTCGCCGGGCGCACCTCGCGCTTCCCGTCGACCTCGAAGTACTCCTCGGCCTGCCCGGCGTCGGCGAGCACGGCGGCGGCCAGCAGCGGCGGGTACACCGGGTCGCCGCAGGCGTCGTACGCCCAGCGGCGGCCGAGCACCGAGTGCTCGATGACGCCCACCAGATATTCGTCCGCCCCGGCCAGCGGTGCGCCCCGGTACGTCAGCGGCACCTGGAGCACCGGGCCGTCACCGGCGCGCACGAGAAGCGTCTCGATGCCGACCTCGCCGGCCGGGTCGTCGAACCGGTACGCCGCGACGCGGCTGACCGGCGCGCCGGCCTCTCCGGCGAACCACTGCCGGCCGGGCAGCCAGCCGGCGAGCAGTTCCAGTTTCGAGGGGCGCAGTTCCGCGCGGTGCAGGAGAGCCATGCGCAAGATCGTACTGTCGGGGCGGGCCCCCGTCAGGCCGCCGCCCACGCCTTGGCGAGCAGCTCCCGGGTGTCGGCGAGCAGTTGCGGCAGCACCTTGGTCCGGCCGATCACCGGCATGAAGTTGGCGTCGCCGCCCCAGCGCGGCACCACGTGCTGGTGCAGGTGCGCGGCGATGCCCGCGCCGGCCACGCCGCCCTGGTTCATGCCCAGGTTGAAGCCGTGCGCGCTGGACACGTGCCGGACCACCCGCATGGCGGCCTTGGTGAACGCGGCCAGCTCGACCGTCTCCGGCTCGTCCAGCTCGGTGTAGTCGGCCACGTGCCGGTAGGGGCAGATCAGCAGGTGGCCGGGGTTGTACGGGTAGAGGTTGAGCACCGCGAACACGTGCGCGCCCCGGGCCACCACCAGGGACTCCTCCGGCGGCAGGCCGGGCGCGAGGCAGAACGGGCAGCCGGCCGGCTTCTCGTATCCGCCCTCGGGCCGGTCCTCGCCGGAGATGTAGGTCATCCGGTGCGGCGTCCAGAGCCGGTCCAGCCCGTCCGCCAGACCCTTGTCGCCGCCGTACCCGGTGTCCCGCTCCGCCCCTGTCACACAGGGGATCCTACGATCCGGGCCGCTCGGCGGCAGGACCGGCGTTGGTACGCGACTCCACCACCTCGCGGACGTGCGCCACCGCCTCGTCGATCGGTACGCCGTTGCGCTGCGAGCCGTCCCGGTAGCGGAACGAGACGGTACCGGCGGCCACGTCGTCGTCCCCGGCGATCACCATGAACGGGATCTTCTGCTGCTGCGCGTTGCGGATCTTCTTCTGCATGCGGTCGTCGCCCAGATCGACCTCGGCCCGGATGCCGTGCCGGCGCAGCGTCGCGGCGAAGTCGACCAGGTAGTCGCCGTGCTCGTCGCGGATCGGGATGCCGACCACCTGCACCGGCGCCAGCCAGGCCGGGAACGCGCCCGCGTAGTGCTCGGTGAGGACGCCGATGAACCGCTCGATCGACCCGAACTTGGCGCAGTGGATCATCACCGGCTGCTGCCGGGTGCCGTCGGCGGCCTGGTACTCCAGCCCGAAGCCCTTGGGCTGGTTGAAGTCGTACTGGATGGTCGACATCTGCCAGGTGCGGCCGATCGCGTCCTTGGCCTGCACGGAGATCTTCGGGCCGTAGAACGCCGCGCCGCCCGGGTCCGGCACCAGTTCCAGGCCGGTCTCCAGCGCGCACTGCTCCAGCACGGCGGTGGCGGTGGCCCAGTCGGAGTCGGAGCCGACGAACTTGTCCGGCTTCGACTCGTCGCGGGTCGACAGCTCCAGGTAGAAGTCGTCGATGCCGAAGTCGCGCAGCAGGCTGAGCACGAAGCCGAGCAGGTGCTTGATCTCCGACGGTGCCTGCTCGCGGGTGCAGTAGGAGTGCGAGTCGTCCTGGGTGAAGCCGCGCACCCGGGTCAGGCCGTGGATGACGCCCGACTTCTCGTACCGGTAGACCGTCCCGAACTCGAACAGCCGCAGCGGCAGCTGCCGGTAGGACCGCCCGCGCGACCGGTAGATCAGGTTGTGCATCGGGCAGTTCATGGCCTTGAGGTAGTAGTCGCTGCCCTCCATCTCCATCGGCGGGAACATCGTGTCCTTGTAGTAGGGCAGGTGTCCCGAGGTGTGGAAGAGACCTTCCTTGGAGATGTGCGGCGTGCCGACGTAGTCGAAGCCCTCCTCGACGTGCCGTGCGCGGACGTAGTCCTCCATCACCCGCTTGAGCACGCCGCCCTTGGGGTGGAAGACCGGCAGGCCGGACCCGATCTCGTCGGGGAAGCTGAACAGGTCGAGGTCCGCGCCGAGCTTGCGGTGGTCGCGGCGGGCGGCCTCCTCCAACAGCTTCAGGTACGCCTTGAGCTCGTCGCGGGTCGGCCACGCGGTGCCGTACACGCGCTGCAGCTGCGGGTTCTTCTCCGACCCGCGCCAGTACGCGGCGGCCGAGCGCATCAGCTTGAACGCGCCGATCAGCCGGGTGTTGGGCAGGTGCGGGCCCCGGCACAGGTCCGACCAGCAGACCTTGTCCTCGTTCGCGGCGAGGTTGTCGTAGATGGTCAGCTCGCCGCCGCCCACCTCCATCACCTCGGAGGAGTCCAGCCCCTCCCCCTTGACCTCGATCAGCTCCAGCTTGTACGGCTCGGCGGCCAGTTCGGACCGCGCCTCGTCCAGGTCGGCGAACCGGCGGCGGCGGAACCGCTGGCCGGACTTGACGATCTCCTGCATGCGCTTCTCGAGCTTGGTCAGGTCGTCCGGCTGGAACGGCTTGTCGACGCCGAAGTCGTAGTAGAAGCCGTTCTCGATCGGCGGGCCGATGCCGAGCTTGGCGTCCGGGAAGACGTCCTGCACGGCCTGGGCCAGCACGTGGGCGGTGGAGTGGCGCAGCACGTTCAGCCCGTCCGGGCTGTCCAGCGTGACCGGCTCGACCGCGACCTCCTCGGCCGGGCGCCAGTCCAGGTCGCGCAGCTGGCCCTGCGGGTCGCGGACCACCACGATCGCCTTCGGCCCGCTCATCGGCAGGCCGGCCGCGGCCACCGCGTCGGCCGCCGTGGTCCCGGCGGCGACGACGACGGGGTCGGCCACGACGGGGGTACGGGGTGCGGACACGGTGACTCCTGTCGTCGACGGTACGGAAGGGCCGGTGACCGGCCCCTGCGATGCTATCGGTCGCCCGGACCCGGACCGCCGCCGACGCCGGTGCCCGCCTCCGGCGAGTTCCGTGCCGGGTTGAACCTTTTCGGCCCGCCGCCCGAACTACCAGGTGAGGCCGGAGCCGGTACCGGCCCCAGTCGAGAAGGATGGGGACGACCATGAGGATGACCCGTCAGGGCCGGTGGGCGGCGGCGTCGCTGGCGGCCGTACTCGCCGGGGCGGTGGGCTGGCCTGCCGCGGCGTACGCGGCCGGGGTGACCGTCACGACCTCGCCCGCCCAGGTACGCCAGGGCGACGCGATCGAACTCTCGGTGCTGGTGCCGGCGGACAAGCCAGGCACCCGGACCACCCGGATCGAGCTGACCATGCCCGCTGACGCCCCGATCGGCGAGGTGTACCCGCTGTCGGTGCCGGACTGGGCGCCCACCATCACCACCCGCACGCTCGACCAGCCTGTCCCCGGCATGCACGCGGCCGAACTGAACCAGGTGACCCACTCGGTGAGCTGGCTGCGGATGCCCGGCACCGGCACCGGGGCGGCCCGGCTGCCGCTGGGCATGGGACCGATGCCCGCCACCGACCGGCTCATGTTCACCGTGACGCAGACGTACGACGACGGCACTGTGGTCCGGTGGGCGGACCCGGCGGGTGGCGCGCACCCCGCGCCGACGGTCGAGCTGCTGCCGCCGCTGCCGGGCACCGTGACGCACGACGGCGCTCCCGGAGCGGGTGGCGCCGGGCACGGCGGTCACGGCGCGCCGGGCGCCCTCGGCGGGGCGCAGGACGGCGCGCAGGGCGGCACGGCACCGGCGGCCGGGGCTGCCGACGACGGGCCGAGCGCGGACCTGCTGCTCGGCGGCGGCCTGCTCGCCGGGCTGGCCGGTGGCGCGGCGATCGGCTGGCTGCTCAGTCGCCGCCGGCGCGACACCATGACCCTCCCGGAAGACGGCGACGGCACTTCCGACACCACCGCGACCCCCGACAGCCGCACGCCTCCCGGCGCCACCGCGACCCCCGACAGCGTGCCCCGCGCCGGCGACGCGGCCCTCGACAGTACGGCCCTCGACAGCGCGACCTCCGAAGCCGGCGAACCCGTCCCCGCCGGCACCGCCTCCACGCGCCCCTGACCGTCACCCACCCGCCCAGCAAGCGGGAGCACCCATCCACGATGCGAGACCGCAGTAGATCTTGGTACGAAACGGCCCTCCTGGGCCGTTTCGTACCAAGATCTCGGACTCCTACGGCCCGCGAGCGCGGGTGAGGGTGAGGGTGGGTCAGGCGGGGGCGGTGAGCCAGCCGGGGAGCGGCTCGCGGGCGGTCAGCCAGCCCTCCGGCACGCCGCCCGGCGCGCCCACCCCGGTGTACGCGGCCACGATCCCGCCCACGATCGCGGCTGTGGTGTCCACGTCGCCGCCCGCTTCGACGCAGACGCGGATCGCTGCCGGGTAGTCGTGCAGCAGCGTGGCGGCGACCCAGAGCGTGAACGGCACGGTGTCCTGCGCGGTGACCCGGGAGCCGTTGCCGAGCGCGTCGGCCGCCGCGGCAGCGGAGTGACCGAGCAGCGCGGCGGCCCGGCGTACCCCGCGGTGCACCTCACCGGCCGGGTCGAGCGTCCCGGCGACGGCGGTGAGCAGCCGGGCCGGGTCGGGCCGGCCGCCGTCGAGGCGGGCGCGGGCGGCGAGCGAGGCGGCCACCGCGACCGCCACCGCACCGGCCACGCCCTCCGGGTGGGCGTGTGTCACCTCGGCGGAGGCGCGGGCCTGCTCGGCGGCGCGCCGGGTGGAGTCGGCGTGCCAGGCGCCGAGCGGCGCGACGCGCATCGCGGCGCCGTTGCCGCAGGAGCCCTGCCCGTCGAACGCGGACGCGGCGGCCACCGGCCAGGGCGTGCCGGTGCGGATCAGCCGCAGCACCGTCACCGCGCCCGGCCCGTACCCCCGGTAGGGCTCGCAGCGCTGCGCGAACGCCAGCGCCAGCCGGTCGGAGTCGATGCGGCCGGCGGCGGCCAGCTCGGCCACCACCGAGCACGCCATCTCGGTGTCGTCGGTCCACTCCCAGGGCGGTTCGGGCAGCCGCCCGGCGGCGAGGTCGTCCGGGTGCCGGCCGGGGACGAAGAACTGGGAGCCGAGGGCGTCGCCCACCGACAGGCCGGCCAGCGCGTCGCGGGCGAGCGTGAGGCGGGTGTCGGGGAAGAGCGTGAACGTCATCGCCGTCCCAGCTTGCCCGGTCGGCCGGACCGCCGCAACGCGACCGGCTTGCCACGCCGAGTACGGTGCTGACGTGGCAACCGTCCTGCTGGTCGAAGACGACCACGTCGTGCGCGGCGCCATGCTGCGGTCGCTGACCGACCGGGGGCACGCGGTGCACGCCGTCGGCACCGCGCTGGACGCGCTGCGCCGGGTCGCCGCGGAGACCCCGGACCTGGTGGTGCTCGACCTCGGTCTGCCCGACCTGGACGGCTCGGACGCGCTGCGCATGCTGCGCGGCATCACCGACGTGCCGATCATCATCGCCACCGCCCGGGACGACGAGCAGTCGGTGGTACGGCTGCTGCGCGCCGGCGCGGACGACTACATGGTCAAGCCGTTCACCGGGGCGCACCTGGACGCCCGGATCACCACCGTGCTGCGCCGGGCCGGCCGCGCCAGCCGTACCGTCGCGCCGGCCGTGCACACGGTCGGCGGTCTGCGCGTCGACGTGGGCGAGCGCAGCGCGGTGCTGGACGGGGAGGCGCTGGCGCTGACCCGCAAGGAATTCGACCTGCTGGCGTATCTCGCCGCGCGTCCCGGCCGGGTAGTGTCCCGGCGGGAACTCTTGGAGGAGGTATGGCGGCAGCCATCGGTCGGCGAGGACCAGACCATCGACGTTCACCTGTACTGGCTCCGCCGCAAAATGGGCGAGTCCGCGGCGAAGCCGCGCTACCTGCGCACCGTGCGGGGGGTCGGCTTCCGGCTGGTAACGCCGGACTGAGGTTCAGCCTCGCCGGGCTCACCGCGGGGCTGTGCGGCCTGATCGCGCTCGCCTTCCTCATCCCGCTCGGGCTGACCCTCGCTGACCGGACCCGGGAGGCGGAGCTGGCCGACGCGGCCCGCCGGGCCGCGCTGGTGACCGGCGCGCTGGCGGTCAGCACCGACACCGCGACCATCGAACGCGCGGTGGCCGCCGCGGCCGGCGACGACCCGGCCATGCGCCCGGTCGTGCACGGCATCGGCGCGGACGAGTCCGCCGGTCGTGCCGACCCGCGGGTGCTCGCCGACGCCGCCGCGCAGCGGCAGTCGGTGGTGACCGAGGTGGACGGCGGGGTGCTGCGGCTGGACCCGGTGGTGCTCGGTGACCGGGTCGCGGTGGTGGAGGTGTTCGTCCCCGACGAGGTGCTCGACTCCGGCGGTGGCGGGCGGTGGCTGCTGCTGTTCGCGATCGGCGTGGCGCTGGTCGGCGCGGCGGTCGCCGTGGTCGACCGGGTGGCGGCGCGGGCCGTGGACGCCACCGGCGACCTGGTCAAGGCGGCGCTCGCGGTGGGCGACGGCGAGCTGGGGGTACGGGTCGAGCCGACCGGCCCGCGTGAGCTGGCCGAGGCCGGGCACGCGTTCAACCGGATGACGGAACGGCTGGTGGCGCTGCGTGCCGACGAGCACGAACTGGTCGCCGACCTGTCGCACCGGCTGCGTACGCCGCTGACCGCGCTGCGGCTGGACGCCGAGGCGCTGGAGTCCGACGACACGAGCATCGGCACGTTCAGCGAGGCGGAGCTGGACCGGCGGCGCGGCATCCGGCGTATCCGGCAGGCGATCGTCACGCTGGAGGGCGAGGTCGACCAGCTCATCAAGACGACCCGCAAGGCGGTCGCCCAGGAGTCGGCGCCGGCGTCGTGCGACGTGAGCGAGGTGGTCCGGGACCGGATGGTCTTCTGGTCGGCGCTGGCCGGTGACCAGAACCGGCCGCACCGGGTGGTCGGGGCGCAGTTGCGTATCCCGGCGCCGGTGCCCCGCGCCGAACTGGCCGCCGCGCTGGACGCGGTGATCGGCAACGTGTTCCGGTACACGCCGCAGGGCACCGCGTTCGAGGTGGCGGTGAGCCGACGGGACGGCTGGGTGGCGATCCGCATCGACGACGCCGGGCCGGGCATCGCCGACCCGGACCGCGCGCTGCGCCGGGGTGAGAGCGACAAGGGCTCGACCGGGCTCGGGCTGGACATCGCCAAGCGGGTCGCGTTGCAGGCTAACGGTTCGGTGAGCATCGACCGGGCCCGGCTCGGCGGCGCGAGCGTGGTGATGCTGCTGGCCGACCCGGACGCGGCGCCCCGGCAGGTGAACCGGTTCGGGCTGGTCGGGCGGATGGCCCGGGAGGCCCGCGAGCCGCGTGCCGGGCGACGCTGGCCGCGCCCGCGCTGACCCGTGGCTGTGTGCCGGCGCAAGTTCTCCTTAAAGGTGGTTTAACGACGGCCGGAAAACCGGCGTGAACTGCCAGGATCGCTGACAGAACCCATCAGTTCCGTCGGCCGGGACGCCCCGTAAGACCTTCCGGCCGTCGGATCATGCGCGCGGCGGGAGTCCGGTCCCCCCACACCTCGCTCCCGTCGCGCGCGCTCTCCCGTCGATCCCGGGCGCGAGGTGACCGTCATGCCACCGGCCGTCAGTCGTCTGCTCCGCTGGGCCGCCGTCATCGGCCTGGGCATCGCGCTCACGCTCGCGGTCTGGCAGGATCCGGTGCTCGCGCACGGGCCTGTCCGGCCCGCGCCCGCCGCTCCCGGTCCCACAGTCGCGCTCACCGTGCTCGCGCTGTCCGCGATGCTGCTGACCGCGCGGTGCCGGCCGCCCCGGGGATCGCGACGGCCGGCACCGGTACGGCCGCTCAGCGCGCCGCGCTCCCCAGGTACGCGTCGATCTCGGCGGTGATCCGGGCCTGCTCGGCCGGCGTCAGGAACGCCGCGTGCACCGCCTCCCGGGCCAGCGCGGCGACCCCGTCCGGGCCGAGCCGCAGCAGCCGGGCGGCCACCGCGTACTCGTCGTTGAGCGTGGTGCCGAACATCGGCGGGTCGTCGGAGTTGATGCTGACCGGCACGCCGGCCTCGACGATCCGGGGCAGCGGGTGCGCGTCCAGGCTGGGTACGGCCCGGGTCCGCACGTTCGACGTCGGGGAGATCTCCAGCGGGATCCGCCGCTCGGCGAGGTAGGTCAGCAGCTCCGGGTCCTGCGCGGCGGAGATGCCGTGGCCGATCCGCTCGGCGCCCAGCTCGCGCAGTGCGTCCCAGATCGTCTCCGGGCCGGTGGTCTCGCCGGCGTGCGGCACCGAGCGCAGCCCGGCCGCCCGGGCCTGATCGAAGTACGGCTTGAACTGCGGCCGGGGCACCCCGATCTCGGGGCCGCCGAGGCCGAAGCTGACCAGCCCGTCGGGTCGTTCGTCGAGCGCGATCCGCAGCGTCTGCTCGGCGGCGGGCAGGCCGGCCTCGCCGGGGATGTCGAAGCACCAGCGCAGCGCGATGCCGAAGTCGGCCTCGGCGCGCTTGCGGGCGTCCTCGATCGCCTCGCAGAACGCCGGCGCCGGGATACCGCGGTTGACGTGCGAGTACGGCGTGACGGTCAGCTCGGCGTAGCGGACCTGCTGGCGGGCCAGTTCCCGGGCGACCTCGTGGGTGAGCAGCCAGACGTCGTCGGCGTCGCGGATCAGATCCACCACGCTCAGGTAGACCTCGATGAAGTGGGCGAAGTCGCGGAACGCGAAGTAGTCGGCGAGCGCGTCCGGGTCGGCCGGGACGGGGCTGCGCCCTTCGTGCCGGGCGGCCAGTTCGGCGACGATCCGGGGCGAGGCCGAGCCGACGTGGTGCACGTGCAGCTCCACCTTTGGTAGTCCGGCGATGAAGGTGGGCAGGTCGGTCACGAGTTCTCCTCTGCGCGGGCGCCGGTACGGGCCACCATGAAGATCCGGCGGAACGGGAAGTACACCTGACCCTGCCGCACCGGGTACGCCTGCGCGAGCCGTACCCCCAGCTCGGCGCGGAAGGCGGCCCAGCCGGCGGCGTCCAGCGCGGCGCGGACCGGCCGCAGCGCGGTGCCCTCCATCCAGGCCAGCACCGGGTGGTCGGCGCCGGCGGCGGGCAGCAGATGCACGTACGTAGTCTCCCAGGCGTCGACCGCGCAGCCCGCGTCGGTCAGCAGCGTGGCGTAGCCGACCGGTTCGTCGACGGGGGCCTCGCGCAGCTTCCCGGCGAGCGCGTCGCGCCACCGGTCCTGCGCGGCGACGGAGCGCAGCAGCCGGTGCGAGGGCGCGTCGAAGTTGCCTGGTACCTGGAACGCCATCCAGGCGCCGGCCGGCAGCGCGTGCGCCCAGCGGCGGAGCAGGTCGCGGTGTTCCGGCACCCACTGGAGCACGGCGTTGCCGACCAGGACGTCCACGTCGGGCTCCGGCCGCCAGTCGCGGACGTCGCCGACGGCGTAGCCGGCCGGTCCGCCCTCGGCGGTCGCCCGCGCGATCATCTCCGGGGAGGAGTCGAGGCCGGTGACCCGGCTGCCGGGCCAGCGGGCGGCGAGCGTGGCGGTGAGGGTGCCGGGGCCGCAGCCGAGGTCGACCACGGCGCGTGGGTGCTCGGTGCCGACGCGGGCCAGCAGGTCGTGGAACGGCCGGGAGCGCTCGTCGCCGTAGCGCAGGTAGGTGCGCGGATCCCACATGACAGCCTCCAAACCGTACGTACGTCTTGTTAGACGGTACGGCCCGGCGCGCGCCACGGCAAGCCGCTCACTAGGCTCGACCGGATGGAACAGCGCAGCTTCGACCGGCTCGGCCGGCACGTCGGCATCATCGGACTCGGCGCGTGGCAGCTCGGCGCGGACTGGGGCGAGGTCAGCGAGGACGCGGCGCTCGCCGTCCTGGCCGCCGCCGTCGACGCGGGCGTCACCTTCCTGGACACCGCCGACGTGTACGGCGACGGCCGCAGTGAGGCCCTGATCGGCCGGTTCCTGCGCTCCCGCCCCGGGCACGGGCTCACCGTCGCCACCAAGATGGGCCGCCGGGTGGAGCAGACGCCCGAGGCGTACACCCTGGACAACTTCCGGGCCTGGACCGACAGGTCCCGGGCCAACCTCGGCGTCGACACGCTCGACCTGGTGCAGCTGCACTGCCCGCCCACCGCCGTCTTCGCCGACGACCGGGTCTTCGACGCCCTCGACACGCTCGTCGCCGAAGGCCGGGTGGCCGGGTACGGCGTCAGCGTGGAGACCTGCGATCAGGCGCTCACCGCCATCGCCCGGCCCGGTGTGGCGAGCGTGCAGATCATCCTCAACGCGGTCCGGCACAAGCCGCTGGAGCGGGTGCTGCCCGCCGCCGCTGCCGCCGGGGTCGGAATCATCGCCCGGGTGCCGCTGGCCAGCGGCCTGCTCTCCGGGCGGTACGACGAGAACACCACCTTCCCGGCGAACGACCACCGCACGTTCAACCGGCACGGCGAGTCGTTCGACGTCGGCGAGACGTTCTCCGGTGTGGACTACGACAGCGGCCTGGAGGCGGTACGCCGGCTCGCCCCGCTGGTCGGCGACGACCGCACGATGGCGCAGTTCGCGCTGCGGTGGGTTCTCGACCAGCAGGGCGTGACCGTGGTGATCCCCGGCGCCCGCTCCCCCGAGCAGGCACGGCGCAACGCCGAGGCGGCCGGGCAGCCGGCACTGACCGAGGTGGAGCTGGCCGCGGTGCGGGCCACCTACGACGAGCTGATCCGCCCGCAGGTGCACGACCGGTGGTGAACCGGCCGCGCGGCGCGGCGTCGCCGGGCGCCGGCGGCGGGCATGCTGGAGCGGGACTGTCGTCGGAGGGGGAACGATGAGGGGTTGGTTCCGGCTCACCCTGGGGCTGCTCGCCGTGGTGATCGGTGCGCTGTGGACGGTGCTCGGCCTCGGCTACGTCGAGGGCAGCGCGATGAGCGACCAGCGGATCTGGGCGATGGCCGGCCCGGTGCTCGTCCTGTTCGGACTGGCCGGGCTCTGGTGGGGCATGCGGGCGCGACGCCGCTGAGGCGCGGGCAAGGCGAAGCCCCGCCTCCCGTACGGGATGCGGGGCTTCCGGCACCGGCCGGCGCGGCCGGTGCGGTCAGCTCAGATGGGGCGGACCTGCTCGGCCTGCGGACCCTTCTGACCCTGGGCGATCTCGAACTCCACCCGCTGGTTCTCCTCCAGCGTGCGGTAGCCGCTGGTCTGGATGGCCGAGAAGTGGACGAACACGTCAGCACCCCCGCCGTCGACGGTGATGAAGCCGAAGCCCTTGTCAGCGTTGAACCACTTCACGGTTCCCTGCGCCATGTGTATCTCCTTCTAAAACTGGCGGCCGAGCACGCCGTGCGGCCGATTGGCCGTTTTCGAGCAGCGGCGCCTTGAGGCGGCCCCCCATGCAGGAGACTTCTCTCAACCCACGCGTCTCTCAACAGCGTGAGACAGCAAACCACGTACGCAAAAACTTCGCACAGCCTAGCGGACGAAATTCTCCGACATGTGACCTGAAGGTCGCGCGGACGGCGCTGCGCGGCCCCGCCGGAGCCATGCGAAAGGCCCCTCCCCCGCACTCGGGAAAGGGGCCTTTCCGGCCTTTTCGTCAGTCCGGCCAGCGACCGGTCAGCCGGCGTACACCCACCGCCCCACCCCGGTCGACGGCGGCCCGTACCACCGAGAAGATGGCCCCCTGCAGGGCCGCGGCGGCCAGCACCTCGCCCCAGCGGCGGTCCTCGTCGGTGGCGCTCGGCGCCTCGCCGTCGCCCGCCGTCACCTTCCAGACCTGGCGGAAGATCGCCCCGGCGACGGCACCCGCGGCCAGGCCGAGCAGCACCCCCACCGGCCGGTACGCCGCCTTGCCGATCTTCCCGCTCACCTGCGCCTCCCTCGGACGATCACCAGCACCACCGCGGTCACCAGCGCGCCGGCCGCGATGGCCGCCCACGGCAACGGGTTGCGCCCGACCGCCTCACCCTTCTCGTACGCCTGTGCCCGGACCAGCCGGGCCCGCTCCGCCGCCCGCCCGCGCACCCGCGCCGCGGTCAGCGACGCCTGCTCGCGCATCCGTGCCTTCGCCGCCTCGGCGGAGTGCCGCACCAGCGCCTTCGGATCGGCCCTGGCCGCGAGCAGCTCCATCGTCTCACCGAGCTCCACCCGGGTCCGGCGGATCTCCTCCCGGAGCGCCGCCACGTCCCCGGTCCCGTTACCGGTCATGCCCGCCTCCCGTCCTTCACCGCGGCGGTGACCGTGTCGACGTCCGCCCGAACGCTGCGGACCGCCGCCTCGGGCACCGGCGGGACGGCACGGCTGACCTGCTTCTTGCCCACCAGCGCCAGGATCCCGGCGAGCAGGAACAGCGCCACCGCCACGATCAGGGCGGCCAGCCACGCCGGCATGACAAGCGCCAGCAGCAGGATCACGGTGGCGACCAGGGCGCCGGCGCCGTAGAGCGCCATCACCCCGCCGCCGCCGAACAGACCGATCCCGATCCCGGCGTGCTTGCCCTTCTGGGTCAGCTCCGCGCGGGCCAGGGCCAGTTCGTCCCGCACCAGGCGGGTGACCTGCTCGGTGGCGCGCTGTACCAGTTCGGCGGTGGACGGCTCGCTCCCGGTCCGCGACGTGCTGCGACTCGCGACGTCAGCCATGCTGTCCTCCTTTCGTCATCACCGCGCTGTATGCCCGGAGTCGCCGCCCGTCAATCCTGCGCGGAGCAGCCGGTCCGCCCGGCCGCGTGCCGACGGAACCCGGTGCCGGGCACCGGATCCGGGGCGTGCGCACCACGTCCCCCGCAACCGCCCGGCCAAACCCGTCCGGCCGGAAAGCCGCCCGTACGCGCCGAACCCCCGGCGCCGTCGGCGGCCGGGGGTTCCGGTCGGGGTACGGGGTCAGCGACGCGCCTCGGCGTGCTCCTCCCGGCCCACGAACACCTCGCTGCGGGCCTCGCCGTCGTCGCTGCCGCCGAAGACACGCGCGTCGTCGGGCGCCTCGGTGTCCGACGGGCGGCGGACCGGGCGGCGCGGCTGCACCGCCTGCCAGGGCAGCGGGCCGGTGCCCTCGCCGACCTCGGCGCGCAGCCGGGGCAGGGCGGTCGGGCGCTGGTCGCGTACCCAGGTCACCAGGTGCTCGCGGACCAGGCACCGCAGATCCCACAGGCTGCCCGCGTCGGCGGCGCTGACCAGCGCGCGGACCTTGACCATGCCGCCGGTCGCGTCGGTCACCTGGAGCACGCAGACCCGGCCGTCCCACAGCTCGGTGCCCTCGCACAGGCGGCGCAGCTCCTCCCGCATCGCCTGCACCGGGACCGCCCAGTCCAGCTCGAACTCGGCGGTGCCGAGCACCGCCGCCTCGGTCCGGGTCCAGTTCTGGAACGGCCGGCTGGTGAAGTACGAGGTGGGCAGGATCAGCCGGCGGTCGTCCCAGATCTGCACCACCACGTAGCTGAGCGTCAGCTCCTCGATCCGGCCCCACTCCCCCTCGACCACCACCACGTCGTCCAGGCGTACCGCGTCGCTGAACGCGAGCTGGAGACCGGCGAAGACGTTGGCGAGCAGGCTCTGCGCGGCCAGCGCGGCGACCGCGGCGATCACACCGGCGGAGGTCAGCACACCGGCGCCGATCCCGCGTACGGCCGGGAACGTCATCAGCATCACACCGACCGTGAGGATCACGATCACCGCGATGGTGAGCCGGCGAAGGAGCACCACCTGGGTCCGCACCCGGCGGGCGTGCCTGTTGTTCGGCACGTCGACCCGGAACCGGGCCAGCGCGGTGTCCTCGGCCACCACCAGCAGCGAGGCCACCAGCCAGGCGGTGGCGGCGATCGTCGCGAGCACCAGCGTGTGCAGGACGAACTGCCGCCACGGGCTGCCGACCGCGTACGCGGTGGTGAACCGGACCGCGAACTGCACCGCGGCCACGGTGAGGGCGAGCTGGAACGCGCGGTGCGCGTGCTCGGTCAGCTCGGTCATCAGCAGCGAGCGGCGGCCGAGGCGGCGGATGACGCGGTGCACCACCTGGGCAAGCACCAACGCGATCGCCGCCGCGGCGAGCGCGGCGGCGACTGTCACGACGTAACTCTGCACGAACTCTCTCTCCCTCCGACGGGCGGAATCGGGCAAAGGCCCAATGGTGCCCGGCGGCCCGGGTATCGACCAGGATCAGACCTTGCGGTACCGGGACTGGAAGAAGCAGTAGACACCGAACGCGGCGATGCCGAGCGCCATGAGCGCCAGCAGCCACGGCCCGTACGACTGGTCGCGCAGCGTCCGCAGGGCGGCGTCCAGGCCACGCGCCTTCTCCGGGTCGTAGTTCACCGCGGCGACGACGACAAGCACGCCGGCGATGGCGAAGACGGCGCCCCGGGAGGCGTAGCCGGCCATGCCGAGACGACGGGTGAGCCGGCGGGTCTTCGGGCTCATCTCGCCGGTCTTGAGGTTGCGCTCGAACTTCTTCTTCAGGCCGTAGATCACCATGCCGATGCCGAGCCCGGCGAGCGCGAGGCCGGCCAGCCCGACCAGCCACCGGCCGCTGTCGGAGGCCATCAGCTTCTCGGAGAGCTGCTGCTGCTGGTCGGAGGCGTTGGAGCTGGCGTCCTGGACGACCTTGATCGCGGTCCAGCCCAGCCAGACGAACACGACGACCCGGACCGCCGAGGCGATCCGTTCGAACAGTCGTTCCTTGCCGGTCCTGGAGACGTGGCCGGAGATCGCCTCGAAGGCCTGCCAGATCGCCATGGCGAACAGGCCGACCGCCATCGCGATCAGGAGGAACTTCCCGAGCGGCTGTTCACCGAGGGTGCGCAGCGCGCCGTTCTGGTTGCCCTCCTCGCCCGACTTGCCGAAGGCGATCTGCAGCGCCAGCCAGGCGAGGAGCAGGTGCACGATTCCATATCCGATGAAGCCGCCACGGGTCAACAGTTCGAGCCACCGGCTGTTTCGAGCCTGGGCGGCGGTGGCTCCGGCGTTCCGGGTGAGAGACATGAGCCCTCAATCTCCCGGCGGGCGATTCTCCAAACGTCGCCGCCCGCCGGGACGGCCGAAACCGATCAGGCGCTCAGGTCGCGGGCGACCCGTACCACCACCTGCTGATCGTCGACGCTGTCCAGGCTGACCTGGAAGCCGGCGACCTCGGTGGCCTGCTGGCCCACGGTGAGCGAGAGCTGCTCCCCGGCGACCTCGACGGTCACCTGGTCGCCCTGGGCGCCGATCAGCTTCGCCTCGACACCGAGGATCCGGGCGCTGGCCTCCACGCCACGGTCGAAGGTGATCGTGCAGGCGTCCAGACCGCAGTCGGTCTCGGCGCCTTCGGAGCTGCATCCGGCGAGCAGTGCGGCGCCGAGGGCGAGACCGGCGAGCAGACCGGCGGCGCGACGGGCGGGGGCGGAGGTGGCGCGTCGGATCGTCACCCGTCCAAGGATAGGCGGCGAACGCCACACCGCCCTCGCGGGCGGGCGCGGGACCGCCACGCCGGGCGGGGCGTCCGGGGTGCGCGCTAGGGTGCCGGAATGGCTTTCGACGTCGCCCGGGTCCGGGCCGCCTACCCTGCCCTGACCGAGGGGTTCGCCCACTTCGACGGCGCCGGGGGCACCCAGACCGCCGCCGCCGTCGTCGAGGCGGTGGCCGGGGCGATGCGCGCCGCGACGGGCAACCGCAGCGCCGCCTTCCTGCCCGGCCGCCGGGCGCTGGACATGGTCGCCGGGGCGCGGGCGGCGCTCGCCGACCTGCTCGGCGCGCAGCCGTCGGGTGTGGTGCTCGGGCCGAGCGCGACAGCGCTGACGTACACGCTGGCCCGGACGCTCGGCGCCGGCTGGCGTCCGGGCGACGAGGTGGTCGTCTCCCGGCTGGACCACGACGCGAACGTGCGCCCGTGGGTGCAGGCCGCGCAGGCGTCCGGCGCCACGGTGCGCTGGGCCGAGTTCGACCCGGCGACCGGTGAGCTGCCCGCCGGTCAGTACGCCGACCTGGTCACCGAGCGGACCCGGCTGGTCGCGGTGACCGCCGGCAGCAACGCGATCGGCACCGTGCCGGACGTGGCGGCGATCGCCAAGACCGCGCACGCCGCCGGCGCGCTGGTGTGCGTGGACGGCGTGCACTCGGTGCCACACGGCCCGACCGACCTGGCCTCGCTCGGCGCGGACTTCCTGGTGACCAGCGCGTACAAGTGGTCCGGGCCGCACCTGGCGGCGATGGTCGCCGACCCGGCGCGGTGGGAGGCGCTGCGCCCGGCGAAGCTCGTGCCCTCCGCCGACGCGGTGCCGGACCGGTTCGAGTACGGCACGCCGAGTTTCCCGCTGCTGGCCGGCGTGACGGCCGCGGTGGACCACCTGGCCGGTCTGGACCCGGAGGCCACCGGCGACCGGCGGGAGCGGGTGCGCGCCGGGCTGGCCGCCGCGCAGGCGCACGAGGAGGCGGTCTTCGACCGGCTGCTCGCTGGGCTCGCCGACCGCCCGTCCGTGATCGTGTACGGCTCCCCCGCCCGGCGCTGCCCGACGGTGTCGTTCCGGGTGGCCGGAGCGACACCCGCGCAGACCGCGGCGGCGCTGGGCGAGGCCGGCCTGTGTCTGTCGCACGGCGACTACTACGCCTACGAGTACTTCGAGGGCATGGGCCTGCGGGGCAGCGGCGGGGCCGTGCGGGCGAGCGTCTACCACTACAACACCGTCGACGAGGTGGACCGGCTGCTGGCCGAACTGGACCGGCTGGCCGGGCCCGGAGGGAGAATGATCCGGTGAGCTTTCTGGTCGAGGAGAACACCGCCGAGCGCCGCTTCGAGATCCTGGTGGACGACGCGCTGGCCGGGTTCACCGCGTACACGCCCCGGGGCGAGACGCTCGTGTTCACGCACACCGAGGTCGACGACCGGTTCCAGGGTCAGGGCGTCGGGGCCGCGCTGGTCCGGGGCGCGCTGGACCAGGTCCGCGCCCGGGGCGGCCGGATCGTGCCGCAGTGCCCGTTCGTGGCCTCGTTCATCGAGCGCCACCCGGAGTACGCCGACCTGGTGGCCGGCAAGCAGTGAGGCCCGGCCCGGCCGGGGGACCTCCCCACCCGGCCGGACCGGGAGTCAGCGCGCCCCGGTCAGCACCTCGGCGGCGGCTCGCGCCGCGGCGGCGGTGGCGCCGTGGGTGGCCAGGTGCACCGCGCCGGTGACCAGCTCGGGCACGCCCAGCTCGACCACCACCGCGTCGGGGCGGGCGGCGAGCGCCCGGCGTACCGCGTCCCGCATCCAGTCGTGGCGGTGCAGGTCCCGCACCACGAGCACCAGCGGCCGGCCGGCGGGCGCCGCGCCCGGGTCGGCCGGGACGGCGTCGGCGGCGTAGCGGGCGGTGGTGGTGCCGGGCGCCAGGTGGGCCAGGGGCTCGGCGATGCCCCACGGCGTCTCCTCGCCGATGGCGATGTTGCGCGGCGGCGCGAACTCCACCACGTGCGCCGGACCGGTCAGCGGCAGCAGTGCGGCGTCGCCGGTGACCCGTACCGCGCGGCGGGCGGCGGTGAGCCCGATCGGTGAGCCGTCGGCCGACGGCGGGCCGGCGACCCGGCGGGCGCGGGCGGCGACGCTCCACGCCGCGAGCTGACCGACGCGCTTGGCCGCCTCGGCGAGCCGCTCCTCGGGCAGTTCCCCGCTGATGACCGCCGCCACGATCGCGTCGCGCAGCTCGCGGGCGTCGGCCTCGGTGGCCCGTTCCCCGCCCACGCAGATCGCGTCCGCGCCGGCCACGAGCGCGCGCACCGCGCCGCCGGTGAAGCCGTACCGGTCGGCCACCGCGCGCATCTCCACCGCGTCGGTGACCACCACGCCGCCGAAGCCCATCTCCTCGCGCAGCAGGCCGCCGAGCACGCGCGGGCTGAGCGTGGCGGGCAGTTCCGGGTCCAGCGCCGGCACCAGCAGGTGGCCGGTCATCACCGCCTGCGCCCCGGCGGCCACGGCGGCGCGGAACGGGGCCAGCTCGACCGCGTCGAGGCGGGCCCGGTCGCCGTCGATGCGGGGCAGGTCGTGGTGCGAGTCGACACGGGTGTCGCCGTGCCCGGGGAAGTGCTTGGCGCAGGCGGCGACGCCGCCGGCCTGGAGGCCGCGTACCCACGCGGCGGTGTGCCGGGCGACCAGGTCCGGGTCGGCGCCGAAGGAGCGCACCCCGATGACCGGGTTGGCCGGGTTGGAGTTGACGTCGGCGTCCGGGGCGTAGTCCAGCGTGACGCCGACGGCCGCGAGTTCGGCGCCGAGGTCGCGGGCGACCTCCTCGGTCAGCGCCGGGTCGTCGACTGCGCCGAGCGCGTAGTTGCCGGGACGGGAACTGCCCCGGGCGGACTCGATCCGGGTGACGTCGCCGGCCTCCTCGTCGATCGCCACGATGACGTCCGGCCGCTCGGCGCGCAGGTTCGCGGTGAGCGTGGCGACCTGCTCGTGGTCGACGACGTTGCGGGCGAACAGGACCACCGAGCCGAGGCCCTCGCCGAGCCAGCGGCACACCCACGGCGGCGGTGTGGTGCCGACGAACCCCGGTTGCAGGACGGCGGCGGCGAGCGCCGCCAGGTCTCCGGTCGATCCCTCGGTCCGCTCGCTCATGTGCTGTCGTACCCCCGTCTCCCCCACGGACCCGCCGGGGCCGGCGGGTGCTGACATGGTCACACCGCCCAGCTAAATAGTCAACAATCCTTACTGTTAGCCGCTGGCGCCCCCGGACCTCGCGTGGGAGAGTTCCCACATGTCCGTTCTGCCGCTCGCCGACGCCACCAGCGCCGCCGACATCCCCGGCGTACGCCTGCTCGGCCTGGTGGTCGGCGGCCTGTTCCTGCTGATCGCGATCCGGGCCATGTTCCGCCGCTGATCCGCGCCCGGCGGTGAGCGGCGGCGCCGGTTTCGCGCGGGATCGCCGGGGGTAGCTGAGGCGCTTGATGAAACTGACCACGCACTCCTCCAGCCTGCGCCGGGCGGCGCGGAACCTGTTCGGCTGGACCGCGCTGCGGCCCAACCAGCTCGCCGCCATGCGCGCCGTGATGAAGCGCCGCGACGCACTCGTGGTGCTGCCCACCGGCGCCGGCAAGTCGGCGATCTACCAGATCCCGGCGAGCCTGATCCCCGGCCCGACGGTGGTGATCTCCCCGCTGCTGGCGTTGCAGCAGGACCAGATCGCCGCGCTCAACGAACGGCAGCGCCCGGAGCTGCGCGCGGTACGGATCAGCTCGGACGAGAGCGCCGCCCAGCAGGCCGAGGCGATCGAGGACATCCGTGCCGGGCGCGCGGAGTTCCTGTTCATCACGCCGGAGGCGCTGAGCAACCCGGACCGCCTCGCCGAGGTCCGCGAGCTGAAGCCGGCGCTGGTGGCGATCGACGAGGCGCACTGCATCTCCGCGTGGGGCCACGACTTCCGGCCGGACTACCTGGCGCTCGGTCACCTGATCGACGGCCTCGGCCGCCCGCCGGTGGTGGCGCTCACCGCGACCGCCTCCCCGCCGGTACGCGACGACATCATCGCCCGGCTGCGGCTGCGTGAGCCGGAGGTGGTGGTCTCCGGGCTGGACCGGCCCAACCTCTTCCTGGAGGTGGCCCACTGCCCGACCGACGACTACCGGTGGCGGCGGCTGATCGCGCTGCTGCGCGACGACGAGCGGCCCGGCATCATCTACGTGCCCACCCGGCGGGCCGCCGAGGAGCTGGCCGAGCGGCTCACCGGCGCCGGTTTCCCGGCCGAGTTCTACCACGGCGGCATGCCCACCGCGGCCCGGCACGAGCTGCACGAGGCGTTCCTCGCCGACCGGGTGCCGATCATGGTGGCCACGTCGGCGTTCGGCATGGGCATCGACAAGCCGAACATCGCCTGGGTGGTGCACATGGCGCTGCCCGACTCCCCGGACAGCTACTTCCAGGAGATCGGCCGGGCCGGGCGCGACGGCTCGCCGGCCCGGGTGCTGCTGCTGTGGCGCGCCGAGGACGTCGGCCTCCAGCGCTACTTCAGCGGCGGCCTGCCGGACGAGAAGGAACTGACCGAGCTCGCGGCGGTACTGCGCGGCAAGGCCCGCAACCGCAAGGAGCTGCGCGAGCTGACCGGCCTCGGTCCGCACAAGATGGGGCAGTACCTGTCCCTGCTGGAGCAGGTCGGTGCCGCCGAGCCACGCGCCAGGCAGCGCATCGGCGCGCCCCGGTACGCCCCGGCGGCCGCCGAGTCGGGCCGGGCCGCGCTGGCCGAGGCGGAACGGCAGCAGACGGTGACCCGCTCGCGTACCGACATGATGCGCGCGTTCGCCGAGACCACCGGGTGCCGGGGCCAGGCCCTGCTGGCGTACTTCGGTGAGCAGATGAACGAGGTCTGCGGGCACTGCGACAACTGCCACGCGGGCACCAGCGTCGCCGCTGACGGCGCGGTCGGGCCGTTCCCGGTGCACAGCCAGGTACGCCACCCGGAGTGGGGCGCAGGCCTGGTGCTCAGCTACGAGGAGGACCGGATGACGGTGCTCTTCGACGAGGTGGGCTACAAGACGCTGTCCGTGCGCGTGGTGTCCGAACAGGGCCTGCTGGAGCTGGACTAGCCTGACCCGGGCGCCGCGGGGGCGCCCGTCGACAACGACGACCACGGCGAAAGGGGCCTGATCGTGATCGAGCAGCCGGCGTACACCCGGTTCGGCGTCTCCGACGAGGAGTGGGGGCTGCTGGTGGGGCTGCCGCAGTCGGTCCTCACCGCGGCGGCCGCCGCCGAGTCCGACGGCACCCGCCGCACCATGGCGGAGAACGCCGCCGGGCTGGAGACCATCGCCGCCGGCCGCGAGTCGGCCAGCCCGCTGGTCGCCGCGGTGGCCGGTGAGGTCGTCGACCGGGTGGGCGACCCGGAGACCGGCGCGGAACTGCCGGTGATCACGCCGCAGGACCCGAAGGCGATGATCGAGGACGTGCTGGCCCGGGCCGGGCAGGCGTCCGCGCTGCTCACCGCGCGGGTGGACGAGGGGCAGGCCGGGGCGTACCGGCACTGGCTGGTGGAGATCGCCGAGCAGGTGGTGGGCGCGGCCTCCACCGGCGGCATCCTGGGCCTGGGCGGCGACGCGGTGACCGATTCCGAGCGCCGCTTCCGGGACCGGCTGTCCCAGGTGCTGAACGACTGAACGGACTCCTAACAGGAGATCCGCAGATCCGTCAATGACGGACGTCACGCCCCACGGGTGTCGCTTTTCGGCCCCGTGGGGCGTCCTGCTTAGAGCAGGAGTGGTGAGCCACGGGGGTCGTTGATGGACGGGAAGCTGCGACGTCAGGTGTTCGACACGGAGGCGCTGCCGCCGCCGGAGCGGTTCGGCATGTGGCTGGACATGATGGCGGGCACGCCGACACCGCTGCGGGTGCACAGCGCGCACGCCGACGACTTCGTCGCCCGGGCCGAGTTCATCGACCTGGGCCGGATGCAGCTCATCCGCTACCGCTACCCGTCGGTGGACTGCGTGCGCACCTCGAAGCTGATCCAGCGTTCCGACCCCGACTACTACCTGCTGGCGCTGACGCTCACCGGGACCAGCCAGGCCGACCAGGCGGGGCAGCGCGCCTGCTGCCGCCCCGGCGACCTCACCTTCTACGACTGCTCCCGCCCGCACGAGGTCAGCCACCACGCCGACACCGCCGGGCCCGCGTACGCCCGCTCGATCGTGGCGCTGATGCCGTACGACGCGCTGCCGTTGCCGCCCCGCCGGCTCGCTCCGCTGTTCGCCGGCCGGATGTCCGGCTCCGAGGGCGTCGGCGGGCTGGTCGCCGACTTCCTCATCCGGATCACCGCCCACCCCGAGCAGTACCACGCAGCCGACGCGGAGCGGCTCGGCGCCGTCGGGCTCGACCTGATCGCCACGCTGCTCGGCCGCAACCTGGTGTCCGAGGACGAGGTGCCCACCGAGGTCCGGCGCCGCGCCCTCCAGGCCCAGGTGCGCGCGTACGTGCGCCAGCACCTCGGTGACGCCTCGCTCGATCCGGGCGCGATCGCCGACGCGCACCACATCTCGGTGCGCTCGCTGCACCGGCTCTTCGAGGACGAGGAGACCACTGTGGCCGCGTACATCAGGGACGAGCGACTGGCCCGGTGCCGCCGCGACCTGGCCGACCCGGCGCTGAGCGACCGCTCGATCCAGGTCATCGCCGCCCGCTGGGGTTTCCGCGACAAGGCGCACTTCAGCCGGGTCTTCCGAGCCGCGCAGGGCGAGACACCGCAGGCGTTCCGGGCCCGTCACCTGGAACCGGCACGGATCGTCAACAGCGAGGCATCCGCCGTCAACCTGTCCCGTACATACTGAAACCTGGGCTACCGCTCGCGGTGAGCCCACGGATATCGGGGGGCCGGGCGTGGCGCCCGCGGCGGTCCCGGCCGCGGGCGGCCCCGCCCGGTGATGCTTCCCCGGGACCGCACCGGCGGCCGAGTCTTCCGGCCCCGTCGCGCTTCCCCCAGGACCGACGGGGCCGGTCGGCGGTCAGCCGGCCTCCTCCTCCAGCAGCGCCAGCACCGACTTCTCCACCGCGTCGCGCGGCATCTCCGGCTGCACCGGTGCCAGCACCCCCTCGTGGTAGAGGTCGACCACGCGCGGGTCCACGTACGAGGTGCGGGCCACCGTCGGAGTGTTGCCGAGCAGCTCGGCCACCGAGCGCATCACCCCGGCCACGGCACGCCTGCGGGCGGTGGCGGACCGCTGCGGGCCCACGGTGGCCAGTTCGGCGGCGGCCAGCACCGTCGCGTGCCAGGTACGGAAGTCCTTCGCGGTCATCTCGCCGCCACTGGCGTCGCGCAGGTAGTCGTTCACCTCGTCGCTGCGCACGTCGCGCCAGGAGCGGCCGTCCCAGTAGCCGAACAGCCGCTCCTGGGCGCGTCGGCGGCGGCGCAGGTTGAGCAGCACCCGGCACAGTTCGGCGTCCTCGATCCGGCGGACCTGGTCGATGCCGCCCTTGGCCGGGAACTCGAACACCACGCACCCGCCCCGGGAGCGGGCGTGCTCGGGCCGCAGCGTGGCCACCCCGAACGTCGGGTCGTCCCCGGTGGCGTACTGGTCGCTGCCGACCCGGAACGCGCCCATGTCGAGCAGCCGGGCGACGGTGGCGAGCACCCGCTCCCGGCGCAGGCCGCGCAGCGCCAGGTCGTGCGTGACCCGGTCGCGTAGCGCGGGCAGCCGGTGCGCCACCTCCAGCACGTGGTCGAACTTGGCCTCGTCGCGCTTGCGCCGCCAGCCCGGGTGGTAGAGGTACTGCTTGCGACCCGCCGCGTCGATGCCGGTGGCCTGGATGTGGCCGTTCGGGTACGGCGAGATCCACACGTCCTGCCAGGCGGGCGGGATCACCAGCTCGCGCAGCCGGGTCAGCTCCCCAGCGTCGCGTACCGGCTCACCGGCCGGGTCGAGGAACAGCCAGCCCTTGCCGCGGCGCCGGCGCGCGTACCCCGGCCGGCCCGGATCGCTACGCCGCAACCGCACCGGAGACCCGTTCCACGTCGGCCACCGCAGCCACCACCTCGTCGATCCCGATGGCATCCAATGTCGGGTGGGTTCCTACCCGGCCCGACCCGGTCGAATCCGGGTTGACGGGCGTGGGCTCGATCGCACCCAGAGCCCGGTGCCGGGGCCGGTCCGGCGGTGGGCCCCAGTGTGCCGCCGGCACCGGTCCGAACAGCACCACCGAGGCGGTGCCGTAGCCGGTGGCGAGGTGCGCCACGCCGGTGTCCCCGCTGACCACCAGCCGCGCGCCCGCGACGAGCGCGGCCATCTCGGCCAGTCCGGTCCGGCCGGCCAGCACCGCCCGCGGCGGCAGCCCGGCGTCGCGGGCGACCCGCTCGGCCAGCGTCCGCTCGTCCGGCGAGCCGGTCACCACCACCCGGTGCCCGCGCGCGGCCAGCTCCCGGGCCAGCCCGGCGAACCGGTCCGCCGGCCAGCGCTTCGCCGGGATCTTGCCGCCCGGGTGCAGCAGCGTCACCCCGGCCGGTACGCCGGTCGCCGCCGGGCGTCGCAGCGCCAGGTCCGCCGGATCGGCCGGCAGCCCGTACGCGTGCAGCAGCCGGCACCAGCGGCGGACCTCGTGCTCGTCGTCGTCCCAGGCCGGGCCGTCCGGGTGCCCGGCGCCCGGGTTGCGGTAGGCCAGCACGCGGCCGGGGCGGACGGCGGCCAGCGCCCGGTGCGACCGCGGCCCCCGGCCGTGCAGGTTGACCGCCACCTCCGGCGGCGGTCCGGTCCACCCGATCCGGTCCGGCCCGGTGGTGGGCAGCACCCGGTCGACCGCCCCGGTCAGCTCCGCCAGCGGCGCCAGCCAGGCCGGCGCGGCGAGCACCAGTTCCCGGCCCGGCAGGCCGGCGCGCAGGCCACGCAGCGCCGGCACGGCGGTCGCCAGGTCACCGACCCCGAGCGCGCGCAGCACCAGGATCACGGGTACGAGGACTCCTGCGCGGCGCAGACCACCATCTCGCGTACCGCGCAGCCGGCCGGCTGGGACAGCGCGAACATGACCGCGGCGGCGGTGTCGGCGGGCTCGTTGAGCACCGCGTCCGGGCCGGGGCGGTACTGCGCGTCGCGCTCGTCGAAGAACGCGGTCCGCATCCCGCCCGGGATCAGCAGCGTCACGCCGACCGCACCGGCGAGTTCGGCGGCGAGCGCCCGGGTGAAGCCGACCACCCCGAACTTCGCCGCGCAGTACGCGGTCGCGTCGCTGACCGCCTTCACGCCCAGCGTGGAGGCGACGGTGACGATGCTGCCCCGGGACGCCTCCAGCCAGGGCAGCGCGGCCCGGATCACCGCGGCCGTGGCGAGCAGGTCGACGGTGACGATCCGTTCCCACGTCTCGGCCGGGATGTCGGCGAGCCTCCCGGGCACGTCCATCCCGGCGGCGGTGACCACGGCGTCCAGCCCGCCGGAGCGTTCCGCGAGGTCGCGGGTGGCGGCCTCGGCGGCGCGGGTGTCGGCCAGGTCGCACTCGACCCACGGCACCCCGTCGGCGGGGCGCTGCCGGTCCAGCACCAGCGGGCGTCCCCCGGCGCGGGCCACCGCGGCGACCACCGCCGCGCCGAGCCCGCTGGAGCCGCCGGTGACCAGGACGGTCGGCCCGGCTCCGGGCGCGCCGGCGCTCACGCCGCCACCGTCGGACCGGCTGGCGCGACCACGCCGGGTCGGATGCGTCGCTCGTTCATCGTGCTCCCTTCGCCGTGGACCGGACCTGCGCGACGGCCTCGGCCGGGTCGACCGGCGCGGCCGGCCAGCCGCCGCTGCCCCGCCCGGCCCGCGCCGCCGCGATCATGTCGGTGGTCGAGCGCCCGTCGAGGTACGGCACGACCACGGTGTGGCCGCCCCAGCGGGCCAGGATCTCCGTCTCGGGCAGCGTCTCCGGGCCGCCGCCGCTGGCATAGTCGCCGCCCTTGACCCAGATGTCCGGGCGCAGCCAGGACAGCGTCGCCTCCGGGGTCGGCTCGTCGAAGATCAGCACCGCGTCGACGCAGCCGAGCGCGGCGAGCAGCCGTCCCCGGTCGCCCTGCGGCACGACCGGGCGCTCCGGGCCCTTGAGCCCGGCGACGCTGGCGTCGGAGTTGAGGCAGACCACCAGGCAGTCGCCGAGTTGCCGGGCCGCCTGGAGCGTCGCCACGTGCCCGGCGTGCAGCAGGTCGAAGCAGCCGCCGGTGGCGACGACGGTGCCGCCGGCCGCGCGTACCCGGGCCACCACCTCGCCGGCCGCCCCGGCACCGATCCGGTCCCCGCCGCCGGTGACCACCTCCGGGGCCACCGCGCGCACCGGCGCGGGCAGCGCGGCCGCGACGCCGCCGTCGGCCACGTACGCGGACGCCTCGGCGACCGCCTCCTGCACCGCCTCGGACACCAGCGCCCCCCGGGCCAGGGCGAGGGTCGCGGTGGACGCGAACCTGTCGCCCGCCCCGCAGGTGTCCCCCTCGGCGGGCGGCGCCGGCACCACAAGGGGCGTGGATCCGGCGTGGCTGAGCAGCGCGCCGTCCCCGCCGAGCGTCACCGCGACCGCGCGCGCCTGCCAGCGGCGGCGCAACGCGTGCGCGCTGCGGGACGCGACGGCCAGGCGGGAACCACCCGGCGGCGTCTTTGCCAGCTCGCGGGCCTCCGGCTCGTTCGGGGTCGCCAGGTGCACACCGGGTACGGCGGCCGGTCCACGCGGATGCGGGTCCCAGACCACAGGCGCCCGGGTGGCGGTCAGCGCGGCGCGCAGCACCGGATGAGCCGCCACGCCCCGGCCGTAGTCGCTGACCAGCACGGCGGACGCGCCGGCGATCAGCCGCAGCACGGCGTCGCTGGGCGGACCCGGGGTACCGGCGCTCCCGCCCCGGTCGTGGCGCAGCAGCACCCGCCCGCGCGCCCGCAGCCGGATCTTCTCCGGAGTGGCGCCGGCCAGCGGAAGCGCGTACAACCGGACCCCGGCGGCGGCGAGCAGCGTACCCAGCCGGGCCCCGCCCGCGTCGTCGGCGACGGCGGTGACCAGCGCGACCTCGGCGCCCTGCGCGGCGGCGAAGACGGCGGCCAGCCCGGCACCGCCGGGCCGGTCGGCGGAGACGGTCTCGTCCAGCACCGGCACCGGGGAGTCCGGGCAGAGCCGGTTCACCAGACCTTCGACGTCGCGGTCCAGCAGCGTGTCACCGAGCACCACCACCGGTCCCCTCATGCCGCGCCTCCCCGTCCGGCCGGCGCCGTCGGGTCCGGCTCGCCGACGACGACCTCGACGCCGGCGCGTACCGGCCCGGCCGCGGGCCGGGCGGCGAGCGCGGCGGGCAGCGCCAGCTCGACGTACTCGCAGAGCACGTGCGAGGCCACCAGGTGCAGTTCCTGCACCACCTGCCCGTCCGGCGAGTCGATCGCCAGGTACTCGTGGCAGAGGTCGGCGAGGGGGTTGGGTGCGGGTCCGGTGAAGGCCCAGCAGCGCATGCCGGTCTGGTGGGCGGCGTGGGCGGCGGTGAGGAGGTTGGTACTGGTGCCGCTGGTGGTCATGAGCAGGAGGTGGTCGTGGGGCCGGCCGTGGGCGCGGACCTGCCGGGCGAAGGTCTCGTCGTATCCGTAGTCGTTGGCGATGGCGGTGACGGCGCTGGTCTCGGCGTGCAGGGCGATGGCGGAGAGGGGTTGGCGGTCGTGGCGGAGTTTGCCGACGAGTTCGGCGGTGAGGTGCTGGGCTTCGGCGGCGCTGCCGCCGTTACCGGCCACCAGCAGGCGGCCACCGGCGGCGAGCCGCTGCGCCAGTTCCTCACCCCAGCGGGCCAGCATCTGTTCCGCCTCCCGCAGCGGCAGCAGCGCGGCTGCCAGCAGGCTCAGGTGGTCCTCCAGCACGGTCGCGCCGGCGGCCGGCGTCCCGGCCGTCATCAGGCGACCACCCGGGTCGGGCGGCGCACGGTGGCCACCTCTCCGTACAGCTCGGTGAGGCGGTCCGCGGTGGTGGCCCAGGAGTAGCGGGTGCGGGCCCGCTCCAGCGCGGCGGTGGCGTACGCGAAGCGGCGGATCCGGTCGCCGAGCAGGCCCCGGAGCGCCGCGCCGAGGGCGGCCGGCTCCCGGGGCGGCACCAGGTCGCCGGTGCGTCCGGCCACCACCGTGTCGATCAGCCCGCCGACGGCGGTCGCGACCACCGGTACGCCGCAGGCCATCGCCTCCAGCGGGGTGAGCCCGAACGGCTCGTACCAGGGTGCGGCCACGAGCACGTCGGCCGACCGGTACCAGCGGCCCATCTCCTCCCGGGGGACCGCGCCGACCAGCCGGACCCGGTCGGCGACGCCGAGCGAGTGGGCAAGTGCGCGAAGGCGCAGCGCGTACGGGTCGGTCTCCAGCAGTCCGGCCGGTGGCCCGCCGACGACGACGCACTCGGCGTCCGGCACCTCGGCGACGGCCCGGATGACGTCCTGGAAGCCCTTGCGTTCGACCAGCCGGCCGACGGTGAGGATGCGGGCCCGGCCGCCGTCGCGGTCGGCGACCGGGCCGAGCGGGGAGAACGTCGTGAGGTTCACCCCCGACGGCACCACTGTCATCCGGGACCGGGGCACGCCCATCCGGACCAGTTCGGCGACCTCGTCCTGGCACTGGGCGACCACCCGGTCCACCGAGCGGCCCAGCTTCCGCTCGTGCTCGACGCGGCCCGGCGGGCTGGTGTCCTGCACGCCCTGGTGGCGGCGCTTGACGGTGCCGAGCGCGTGGTACGTCTGCACCATCGGCACGCCCGCGCGGCGGGCCGCGGCGAGACCCGCGAGCCCGCTCATCCAGAAGTGCGCGTGCACCACCTCGGGCTGCCAGTCGCCGGTGCGCCACCGGTCGGCAAGCCACTGCCCGAACGACGGCATGTACGGCAGCAGGTCGTCCTTGGCCACCGGTTCGGCCGGCCCGGCCGGTACGTGCACCACCTCGTACCCGTCCGGGGTGCGGACGCTCACCGGCAGGTCCACCGCGTCGAGCCGGGTGTAGACGCGCACGTCGTGACCGGCGGCCGCGAGCGCGGCGGAGAGCTCCGCGACATGCGTGTTCTGGCCACCGGCGTCCTCCCCGCCGAGGACGGCGAGCGGGCTGGCATGCTCCGAGATCATCGCGATGCGCATACTTCCTCCTCCAGCAGCCGGTCCCAGTCGGCGAGGAATCGATCCAGGCCGTAGCGGTCCCGGGCGGCGGCCCGGGCCACGGCGCCCGCCCGGCGGGCGGACTCCCTGTCGTCCAGCAGGCCACGGGCGGCGTCGACGAGCGTGTCGACGCGGGTGGACAGCGCGCCCGCGGCCGGTGGCACCGCCTCCACCGCCTCGGTGGTCGCCAGTGCAACCACGGGCATGCCCATGGTCATGGCCTCGATGAGGCTGAGGCCGAGTGAGGTCCAGCGGCACAGGTGCAGGTACGCACGCCGTTTGGCGAGCTCGGCGTGCATGGCGTGCTGGGGTACGTCGTCGTGGCTGGTCAGCCTGTCCTCGGGCAGACCGAGGTGGGCGGCCAGACCGTCCACCTTCATCCCGTAGACGTCCAGCGGCGCCAGCGCGGCGAACCGGGCGAGCAGGTCGGTGCCGGTGACCCGCCAGCGGCGTACCGGCTCGTTGATGACCACGGCGAGGCGGTCGAGTTCCCCGGTCCACTCGACGGCCGGCGGTACGACGCCGTGGTCGACGACTGTGGTGCGGGTGCCGCCGTTGTCCCAGAACAGCTCGTTGAACGCGGTGACGTGGGTGAGCAGCAGGTCGTCGCGGCCGGCCATCGGGTGCCGGGTGTTCGGCACGTCGCCTTTCGGGGTGTTGTGCTCGACGTAGATGGCCGGCACGTCCCGCCCGGGCCGGCGGCCGAGCCACTCGGCGGCCAGGTCGAGTTCCTCCGGGCGTTGCAGGATCACCAGGTCGACGTCGGTGTCGCGCAGCTCGTCGGGAGTGACCTCGACGGCGCTGTCCGGCCACGGGTAGGTACGCGCCCGGCCCAGCCCGTACGGCCCCCGATCAGGGGTGACCGGCACCAGGTAGCGGTGCTTGCCGTGCACGAAGGAGGTCGTCCACGACCCGTGGACGTGCCACAGCAGGATGTTCATCCGGCCACCCCGCCCGCCACCGGCGCCGGCACGCCGAGCAGCCGCAACGCCTCCAGCACCCGTCCCGGCTCGACAGCCGACAGGCACGGGTGCCCGGGCACCGGGCAGATGGTGGCACGGGTGTCCCGGCACGCCGCCCCCGCGTCGCCGAGCCGCACCGTCGGCACCCGGTACGGCCCCCACTGCCCGAACGGCACCGTCGGGGCGAACAGGCTCACCACCGGCACGCCGAGCGCGGCGGCGAGGTGCGCCGGTCCGGTGTTGCCCACCACCAGCGCGGCGGCTCCGGCGATCACCGCCGCCAGGTCGTCCAGCCCGGTCCGCCCGCCCAGGTCCACGCCGCCCGCCGCGGCGACGCGCGCGGTCAGCTCCCGCTCGTCCGGCCCGCCGGTGACGACGACCCGGTAACCGGCCGCGCCGAGCACCCGGACCACGCGGGTGGCCAGCTCCTCCGGGCAGGCGCGGGTCTCCACCGACGAGCCGGGGTGCAGGACCACGTAGCCGGGCTCGCCGGCTTCCGCCGCGCGCGGCGGAAGCCGGTCGGTGCGGATGCGCAGCGCCGGTTCGTCGTGGCCGGGCAGCGCGAAGCCGGCGGCGACCGCGAGCGACAGGGCACGTTCCGGTTCGGGTACGCCCGCCGGAACGCGGTGGCGGACGTCGAGCAGGCTGCCCGGGTAGTCGTCGCTGATCGCGCTGATCCGCGGTATCCCGGCCATGCGCAGCAGCAGGGCGAGGGGCAGGGCGGACTGGTGGAAGGAGGTGAACACGACGGCCTCGTCGGCGCGTACCTCCGAGAGCCGGTCGGTGAGCGCGCGCACGGCGCCGGGGTCGACGGGCGGGGCGGGCGCGTCGATCCACGGCAGCGGCGCCTCGATGATCTCGTCCACCCCCGGGAGCAGTTCGGCGGCGGTCCGGCCGCGCGGCCCGCACAGCAGCACCACCCGTTCCGCTCCGGCCGCTACCGCCCGGATGCCCGGACCGGTCACCAGCACGTCGCCCGCCGCGTCGCTGCGGACCACCAGCACTGTCCCGCGACGCGACCGGCGCGCGGGGTGCGGCGCGGCCGTCAGACGCATCCGGGCCAGCACGATGCCCACCGCGTCCGGCAGGTCGGCGGCGACAGTGGGCGCGGCGGCCACCTCGGCGGCCCGGGTCGCGGGGGTGGGCACCATGATCGCGGCGGCGCCGGCAGCCGCTGCGGCTGCGGTGTCCGCGCCGATGTCGCCGATCAGCACGCACCGGGTGGGCGTGGTGCCGAGCGCGCGGGCCGCCTCGTGGACGAGGCCGGACGCGGGTTTGCGGCAGGCGCACCCGTCGGCTTCCGCGTGCGGGCAGATCACCCAGTGGTCGAAGGGCCCGAGCAGCTCCTCCACGCGGTTGTTGACCAGGCGCAGGTCGTGCGCGGTGAAGTATCCCCGGGCCAGGCCGGACTGGTTGGTGACCACGGCCAGCCGCAACCCGGCCGCCCGCAACCGGTCCAGCGCCTCCCGGGCGCCGGGCACCGGCCGTACCTTCTCCGGGTCGCCGTTGTACGGCACGTCCTCCACGAGCGTGCCGTCCCGGTCCAGCAGGACCGCGTCGTACAGGCCGGACGGGAACCGGTCAGCACCCGGGTCAACCCGGGCTGACCTGCACTGATCCCGCTCCTGGTCCCGTCGCACGGGCGGCGGGTTCCCGAGGCCCCGAGGAGTAAACGTCGGTGTCGGCGCCAGGCCGCCCCGCCGGTGCCGCACAGCCGGGTGCACGACTGCCACGACCGGCCCGGTCCGGCGATACCCGCCGCCCCGGAGAAGCTAACCCGGATCGCCGTTAGCGACCGCCCTCGCGGGGGTACCGCTCGGTGATGGCGGTTGTGGAGAAGGTGATCGACGCGCCCCCGGAGCAGGTCTTCGAGGTGCTCGCGGACGGGTGGACGTACAGCGACTGGGTGGTGGGCACCGCGCACGTGCGGGACGTCGACGACACGTGGCCGCGCGTCGGCAGCCGGCTGCACCACCGGGCCGGGCCGTGGCCGTTCTCGCTCCAGGACAAGTCGACGGTGCTGGAGTGCCAGGCGCCGCACCGGCTGGTGCTGCGCGCCGGGCTGTGGCCGGCCGGGGAGGCGATCGTGGCGTTCGCGCTCGAGCCGCTCGACGACGGCAGGACCCGGGTGACGCTCGGCGAGGACTTCGCCGCCGGGCCGTTGCGGTGGATCCGGACCAAGCTCAACGACCTGGTGCTGCATCTTCGTAACCGGGAGACGCTGGCCCGGCTGTCCGACATCGCGACGCGGCAGAAGCCGGAGCGGTGATCGATCGCCGGCGGGGCGTCTGTGCGGCCGCCGCGCGAGGGACTGGCTACCCTCTCAGGTGAACCTGTCGGCTGACCGAGGATGTCCGTGATGATCGAACCCGTGCAGTTACCCTCCCCGTGGGGGGATGCGCGCCTGACCGTCGTCGTTCCGACCTACAACGAGGCGGGCAACCTCCCGGTGCTGGTCGAGCGCCTCCTCGCGCTGCCGCTGCCGGGGCTGAAGGTGCTGGTCGCCGACGACAACTCCCCGGACGGGACCGGCGAGGTCGCCGACAAACTGGCCATCGAGCACCCGGACCGGGTGATGGTGGTGCACCGCCCGGGCAAGGAGGGCCTCGGCCGGGCGTACGTGGACGGCATCGGCCGGGCGCTCGACGACGGCGCGGACTTCGTCGCGCAGATGGACGCCGACCTGTCGCACCCGCCGGAGGCGCTGCCCGGCATGCTCGGCGCGCTGCTGTCCACCCAGGCTTCGGTGGTCATCGGCTCCCGTTACGTGCCCGGCGGTGAGCTGGACGAGAACTGGCCGCTGTACCGGCGTGCGCTCAGCGGCTGGGCGAACCTGTACGTGCACACGCTGCTGCGGGTCCGCATCCGCGACCTGACCGCCGGCTTCAAGATCTGGCGGGCGGACGCGCTGCGCGCGATCGGGCTGGACCGGGTCCAGTCCAACGGCTACAGCTTCCAGGTGGAGATGCACTACCTCGCCACCAAGCTGGGCCACACGATCCTGGAGGTGCCGATCCGCTTCGAGGAGCGCCGCGACGGCGACTCGAAGATGACCACCGCCACGAAGATCGAGAGCGCGCTGATGCCGTTCAAGCTGCGCAGCCGGCACCGCAACCTGGACTCCTGACCCGCTCTCCCGCACCTCCACCGCGCCCTCACGCTGCGTCATTGTCACCGCGCGTGAGGGCGCGGTCGTCTCAACGCTCTCCTCGTCGGGCCCCTTTGCTCTGCAGCCATCGGCGCAGCACCGCCCTGAGCAGGACCGCTGTCCGGAGCACCGATTCGCCGGGCGCCCGCTGCGGACACGATGCGTGACCGATGCGTATGCGGCTGCAGAGCAAAGGCGGCGGCGTGGTCACACTGCCGGGGCGGCATCGGACACTCAGCGTGACGCCCCGGGACAGCCCTGAGTGGAGAAGTGCGGCGACGACGATGGCCAGTCGGCGGTCGGCCGATGCCGCTGAGCTGTCCGGGACGGGTGGAGGCGCGGGTGGGTCAGCGGTAGATGGTGCGGTGGGCGGCGGCGATCGTGCGGGCGTACACCTCGCCGGTGACCGCCCGGTCGCGTGCCAGCGCGGCGCGTGCCGCGTTCGCCCCCGGCGCGCCGTGCACGCCGCCGCCGGGGTGGGCGGAGGCGCTGGCCAGGTAGAGCCGGTCGACCGGGGTGTCGGCGCGGCCCAGGCCGGGGATCGGCCGCAGGAACAACTGCTGGTACGCCGCGGCGGTGCCCCCGCCCAGCGCTCCCCCGACCAGGCTCGGCTCGGCGGCCTCCAGGTCGGCCGGGCCGGCCACGTGCCGTCCGACGATCGACGCCCGGAACCCGGGTGCCGCCGCCTCCAGCACCTCCTCCATCCGCTCCACGTGCCCCGCGACCTCCTCGGCCCGCCAGTCGCGGCGGAACGGCAGGTGGGTGTAGGACCAGAGCGACTCGGTGCCGGGTGGTGAATGGCTCGGGTCGGCCACCGACATCTGCCCCACCAGCAGGAACGGATCCCGTGGCAGCTCGCCGCGGGCCAGCTCGGCCGCGTACGTGGTGAGCCCGTCGAGGTCGGCGCCCAAATGCACGGTGCCGGCGCCGGCCAGGTCGCGGTTCTTCCACGGCACCGGCGCGGACAGCGCCCAGTCGACCTTGAGCGTGGAGCCGTCCCACCTGAAGTGCGCCAGGTCCTCCACCATCCGGGGCGGCAGCGCCGCCGCGCCGACCAGGTCGAGGAAGAGCGCCGGGGCGGGCACGTCGGCGAGCACCGCGCGCCGGGCCCGCCAGTCGGTGCCGCCGGCGGTGCGGACGCCCATCGCCCGGCCCCGGGCGGTGAGCACCCGCTCGACCCGGGCGCCGTACGTGATCCGCCCGCCCCGCTCGACCAGCCGCGCGACGAGCGCGTCGGTGATCTTCTGGGCGCCGCCGACCGGCACCGGCCAGCCCACCTGCTGGCCGAGCATGGCGAGCAGCCAGCCGTACACGCCGGAGCCGGCGTCCTCCGGGGACAGGTCGGTGTGCAGGGCGCAGCCGGCCAGCAGGGCCGGGCCGCCCTCGCCCTCGAACAGTTCCGCGCCGAGCTTGCGGACCGGCAGCACGAGGCGGCGGGCCAGGCGGAACGCGCCGCCGACCCGGAGCTGCCGCAGCAGACCCAGCCCGCCGCGTACCGGCGGGAACGGGGTGGTGATGGTCTGCAGCATCGGCTCGGAGACCTGACACCAGTCGGCGTACGCGTGCCGCCAGCGCTCCCCGTCGCCGGGGGCGAACGCCTCCAGTGAGGCGGCGGTGGTGTCCAGGTCGCGGTTCACAACTGCGGCGCGGCCGTCCGGGAGCAGGTGCGCCAGGACGTCCGGCGCGTGCGTCCAGGACAGGCCGTGCTGTTCCAGGCCCAGCCCGTCGAGCACCGGGGAGGCGTAGCCGAGCGGGTAGAAGGAGCTGTAGAGATCGCTGAGGTAACCAGGTGCGGTCACGTACGCGGAGCGCACGGCCCCGCCGGGCACCTCGGTGGCCTCCAGGATCTCGACGTCCCAGCCGGCGTCCACCAGCAGGTTCGCGGCCACCAGCCCGTTGTGCCCGGCCCCGATGACGACGGCGTCTGCGGTGGAGGTCATCGGATCCGGCTACCCGGCCGCTCACCGGGCGAAACGCGTTTGTCCCGCCCAGGCCGGGGCAAGCACGGCCGCATGTACACGGTTGCGCAGCTCATTGGTGGGGTGTGGGGCGCCGGCGGCGAGGGCGGCGAGCTGCTCGTCCACGATCCGGCGGACGGGTCGCCGGTGACGCGGACGCCCGTCGCGACGGCCGACGAGGTGGCCAAGGCGGTGGAGGCGGCCCGGGGCGCGGCGGCGGAGTGGGCGGCGACCGCACCGGCGGAACGGGCCGCAGCGCTGCACCGGGCGGCGGACGCGGTCGAGGCGGCGGCAGACGAGCTGGCCGAGGCGACCACGGCGGAGATGGGCAAGCCGCTCGACGACGCGCGGGGCGGGGTGGCGGCGGGCGTCGGCACACTCCGACAGTACGCCGAACTGGCCCCCGTCCGGGGCGGCCGGACGCTGCACGGCGCGCACGACGCGCTGGACTTCATGGCTCCCGAGCCGCGCGGCGTGGTCGCCGCGATCACCCCGTGGAACGACCCGGTGGCGGTGTCCTGCGGCCTGCTCGGCGCGGCGCTGGTCACCGGCAACGTGGTGGTCTACAAGCCGAGCGAGCGGACCCCGGGCACCGGCTGGCTGCTGGCCCGCGCGCTGGACTCGGCGCTGCCGGCCGGGGTGCTGTCGCTGCTCACCGGCGGTGGCGAGGTGGGCGCCGCGCTGGCCGGGCAGGAACTGGACGTGATCGCGCACGTCGGCTCCACCGCCAGCGGCCGGGCGATCGCCGCCGCGGGCGCGCATACCGGGGCGAAGGTGCTGCTGGAGAACGGCGGCAGCGACCCGCTCGTGGTGGACGCGGACGTCGACCCGGTCTGGGCGGCCGACCAGGCGGCGCTCGGCTGCTTCGCCAACGCCGGTCAGATCTGCGTGGCGGTGGAGCGGATCTACGTGCACCGCGACGTCGCCGAGGGCTTCCTGGACGCGCTCGTGGCGCGCGCCGAGGCGCTCACCGTGGGCCCCGGCCGTGACCCGGGCACGCAGCTCGCGCCGCTGGTGGACCGGCGACATCGGGACCACGTGCACGGGCAGGTCACCGCCGCGCTCGCCGACGGCGCCCGGGTACGCGCCGGCGGCGTACTGCCGGACGGGCCGGGCGCGTTCTATCCGGCGACGGTGATCGAGGGCTGCCGGCACGACATGGCGCTGGTCCGCGAGGAGACGTTCGGGCCGGTCGCCCCGGTGGTGGTGGTCGACTCGTTCAGCGAGGGGCTGCGCTGCGCGGCCGACTCCCCGTACGGCCTGGCCGCCACGGTGCTGACCGGCTCGATGAGCCACGCCCAGCGCGCCTGGCGGGAGCTGCCGGTCGGCACCGTGAAGATCAATTCGGTGTTCGGCGGGGCGCCGGGTGGCGCGGCCCAGCCGCGCCGGGGCAGCGGTCAGGGCTTCGGGTACGGCCCGGAGCTGCTGGACGAGTTCAGCACCGTGAAGGCGGTGCACCTGGAGGCACCGGGCGGCGGCCACTGGTGAGACGGCACGACGCGAGCCCGGGACCGAGGCGGTCCCGGGCTCGACGCGTACCCCCAGGGGTCAGCGACCCCCGCGGGCCTTGCGGGTCGCGTTGTTGTTCGCCTTCTCGATCGCCTTGACCAGTTCCGGCTTGGTCATCCGGGACCGGCCGCGCACGTCCAGTTTCTTCGCCACCTCCATGAGGTGGTCCTTCGTGGCGTTGGCGTCCACCCCGCCGGCCGTCGGCGCGCGCCGGGCCGGGCCACCGCCTTCGGCCTGCTTGTCGCTGGGCCCCTTGCGGCCCTTGGGCTCCCAGTGGTCGCCCACCTTCTCGAACTCGTGCTTGACCGCGGCGAAGGCGGTGCGGTGCGCCCGCTCCCCCTCGCCGTACGTCTCGACCGCCGAGTCGTGCGTCTTCTCCCAGGTCCGCTGCGCCTTCGCCGGGGAGCGCCGCAGCGTGCTGGGCAGTACCTCGCGCCCGGGCATCTCGTCCTCCTCCTGGAGTCTCGATCGGGTGTCTGGTGTGGTTCCCTCCCGCCCGGCGGGCAAACCGGCACCCGGTTTGTCGATTTCCCCCCGGGGGTACCGCCCGCCCACGCCCGGTGGCGGGGCCTGGAGGAGGCGGACATGACCGTGACGACACCACAGACGGCCGGCGGCCGGACGCGGTCCCGTCTCCCGCGCCGGATCCGGCAGCTCAACTGGCGCACCTGGCGCGGTGTGCTGGTGCGCAGCGGCAGGGGTTTCGTCACCGACAACTGCGCGGACTGGGCGGCGGCGCTCACCTACTACGGCGTGCTGGCGCTGTTCCCGTCCACGATCGTGGTGGTGGCGCTGGTCGGCCTGGTCTCCGACGGCCCGCGCACCGTCGACACCGTGATCGACCTGGCCCGGGAGATCGGCGCCGGTTCGGTGGTCGGCAACGACGCGTTCGTGGGTGTGGTGCGTAACGTGGTCGAGCAGCAGGGCTCGGCGAAGGTGCTGCTCAGCTTCGGTCTGCTCGGCGCGCTCTGGTCCGCGTCCGGGTTCATCGGCGCGTTCACCCGCGCCTCCAACGCGATCTACGGGGTGCGGGAGGGCCGGCCGTTCTATCGGCTGCGCCCGTTGCAGATCGGCATGGCCGCGGTGACGATCGTGCTGCTCGCGGTGGTGGCCACCGGGCTGATCGTCAGCGGCCCGGTCACCGACGCGGTGGGGGATCTGCTGCACGCCGGTGCGGTGGCCCGCACCACGTGGTCGGTGGCGAAGTGGCCGCTGCTCGCCGTGGTCGCGATGACGCTGCTGTCGCTGCTGTTCTGGATCGCGCCGAACGTCCGCCAGCCGCGGTTCCGCTGGCTCACCCCGGGCGGCGCGCTGGCGCTCGTGGCCTGGGTGCTCGCGTCCTTCGGCTTCGGCCTGTACGTGGCGAACTTCGGCTCGTACGACGTCACGTACGGCAGTCTCGGCGCGGTCATCGCGTTCCTGGTGTGGCTCTACCTGTCCAACTGCGCGCTGATGCTCGGCGTGCAGGTGAACGCGGAGCTGCAACGCGGGCGGGCGATGCAGGCCGGGGTCGAGGAGCCGGACGACCCGGTGCTGCCGCCGCGCGCCCCGGCCGGCGACGAGAAGACGGACGGGGAGAAGACGGCCGACCGGTTGCCGCCCGGATGACCGGCTCTCCCGGGCGGCGCCGGTTTACCGGCGGTCCCCCGGGGCATCTCCCAAGGCATGGAACGTGGCAGCAGCAAGCACTCGCCCAGGGTCGACGACCAGATGAGCAGCGAGGTCAGCGGTCTCGTCCAGAGCGCCGGCACCGGCGGTTCGCGGGCCGAGGAGTTCCGGATCCCGGAGCCGGCCGGCGAGGACCAGCCGGAGGCCACCACGGCGCCGGCCGGAGAGCTGCGCAGCGGCACGCCGCAGGGCATGAGCTCCGAGGACGTCGAGGCGCGCAGCCGTCTGGGGCGGTTCATCACGATGACCGCCCTGCCCGGTGACCGGGAGGCGCTGCTGGCGAACGCACGGGAGAACGAGGCGCCGACGGACATCGTCGCCGCCCTGGAGACCCTGCCCGCTGACGCCCACTACCAGACGATCTCCGAGGTGTGGGCCGCACTCGGGCACAGGAACGAGACGACGCGCTGGTGAGCGGGCCGGCCCACGGCCCGTACGAGACACCCACCGGCGGAACAGGAGGAACCCCGACATGAGTGGCGTTACCGAGCACGTGGACGTGGACGTCCCGATCCGGACCGCGTACGACCAGTGGACCCAGTTCGAGGAGTTCCCGCACTTCATGGACGGCGTGCAGGAGGTCCGGCAGCTCTCCGACACGATGACCCACTGGACCGTCGAGATCGCGGGCGTGAAGCGCGAGTTCGACGCCGAGATCACCGAGCAGCTGCCGGACGAGCGGGTGGCCTGGCGCTCCACCGGGGGCACCCAGCAGGCGGGCGTGGTGACCTTCCACCGCCTCGACGAGGGGCACACGCGGGTCACGCTGCAGATGGAGTTCGAGCCGCACGGCGTGGTCGAGCAGGCCGGCGACAAGCTGGGCGTGGTCGACCGGCGCGCCAAGGGCGACCTGGAGCGGTTCAAGCAGTTCATCGAGCGGCGCGGTCAGGAGACCGGCGCCTGGCGCGGTGCCGTCGACCGCCCCACCCCATGAGCCACCTCCCCCGTACCCGAGTCTCCGATGGCCGCCGGCGGTGCCGGCGGCCATCGCCGTGTCCGGCCGTTTGCGATCATCCGGTCCGGGTACCGCAGGGGAATGACCGACAACGACCGCCACGTGTGGCGCGACGAGGACCGCACTCCCCTGCACGAGCTGGACCAGGCCATCGCCCGGTCGGCCACGGACGGCCAGGGCGACGACGTCACCGCCAACGACGCGGGCGAGGAGGCCGCGTTCGGGCACGGCCCGGAGGCGGTGGACCGGGGCGCCGGCCCGGAGGCCGAGCGGCGTGAGATGACCGATGCGGACCGGGCCTACCGGCCGTCGACGATCGGGCGGACCGGTCCCGACAGCATGTGATCGCCGGGCGGCTGCGGGCACCAGTGCCGATGCCCGCGGCCGCCGGATTCATGCTCGGCCGAAACGACAAGAAGTGCGGTACGGACGGCCGGGAAAACGGACAGCCCATCCAGAATCGGCCGAACGGCTGACGGCACTCCCCCTGATGCGCGCAAGACTTTCGGGATGCAACAGGGCTCCGGTTTCCTCTCCAACCGTCAGCGCAAGCTCGCGTGGCTGGGCTTCCTGCTCGCCGCGATCCAGGCTCCGGTCTCCGCCCGGTTCACCGAGGACAGCTCCTGGCTGTTCAGCCTGGTGGTGGCGCTGATGGTCGCGACCGTGATCATCGCCGACGACGGCGCCCGCCGCCGCCCGGCCGAAGCACGCTCCTCCGACTGAGTCAGCGAGTGCCGGGGCGCGCCTCGTGCCCCGGCATCCCCCGGCTGCGGCGGCGCTCCTTCATCTCCGCCTCGTATAGGTGCCGCCGGCCCTCGACCAGCTCGTCGCGGGCCTGCCGATCCAGCTCCCGGAAGAGCGCGTAGTAGCCGTCGTCGAAGTCCTCGACGATCTGGAACGTCCACCGCCCGGCGATGACGTTGCGGCCGAGCAGTTCCCTGTCGATCCGCTCGGCGAGCGCCGGGTGACCGGCGGCGCGGAACATCTCCACCGCGTCGTCGAGCATCAGGTCGGCGTGGCCGATGAGCTGGTGCAGCTCGTACAGGTGCCCACGGGCCCGCTCGACGCACTCCAGGGCCTCGCTGAGCTTGCCGAGCGCCTCGACCGTGGCGTCACTCACTCCCTCCGGGCGCCGGTGTGCCCGGTCCGGTCCGTCGGCCCGCTGTCCCATCGTGTCCCTCCGTGACCCCGGTCGCGTGCTCTGCGTACCGGACTTCTGCCCCCGCACGGGCGACTCAATCCCGCCGGACGACGCGACGGCTCCCCCGGACGACCCGGGCATCCCCCGCTCGGCCGAGGCCGGCCCCCGGCGGGCGGCGTTAGCCTCGGACACCATGCGCGTGCCGAACAACCGGGTCGCGACCCGCCGCTCCGCGGCCGTGGCCGCGCGGACGACCCTCACCTCGCTGACCGCCGCCGTCGGCACCGCCGGCCTCGCCGCGGCCTACGCGAACCCCGGGCTGCTCGCCGAGGTCGACCAGCACGCCGCCGGGGTACGCGACACCCTCGACGGCGACCGCCGCCCGCTCACCGTGGCGGCGCTGGCCGGGTACGCCGAGGGTCTGCGCGACGCGGCGGCCGAGCACGGCTGGACGCCGCCGGCCGAGCCGGACTGGTCCGCGCCGGACTGGACGCTCACCCGCCTGCTCGCGGTGTGCCTGCTGGCCCGTGGACTGGACCCGCGCCACCTGGCCTGACCCGGACACGGCTACGGGGCGCCCGCGATCGCCCCGCGGACACCCCGTCAACCGTTGCCGTCAGCCGTTCGGCCGGCGGAACTGCTGTGTCTCGTCGCCCGCCTCGCCGGAGCGGTACGTGCCCGCGCCCGACATGGACGACTGCGGCGCCGCCGGTGCCGGTTGCCCGCCCCGGTCGGCCATCCGCCGCTCGTAGTCGCCGCGGCCGGCCTGCTGCGCCTGCCGCTGCTGCCGGATCGCACGGGACTCCTCGGCGGCCCGGTGCAGCCAGCCGTCCCAGCGGTCCTGCATCGGCTTGACCAGACCACCACCGACACCGACGATCAGGATGCCGGCCACGGTGGCGAGGAACGCCACGAGCACCGGCGTGGTCACCGTGGTGGCGATGCCCACCTGGTTCAGCGCGGCGATGATGCCGAGCGCCAGGATGAAGATCGCCGTCACGTCGGCCAGCACCCGGCCGTACGAGAGCCCGCCGAGCGCACCCGAGACCAGGTCCCGGACGGCGTTGGCGATGGCGGCGGCGATCACCACGATCACGATCGCCACGAAGGCCCGCGGCAGCCAGGACACCACCCCACGGATCAGGTCGCTGATCGCGTTCGGTCCCCACACCCCGAAGGCGAACTGCAGGGTGAACAGCAGGACCGCGTAGTAGGCCAGTTTGGCCAGGATGTCGCTGGCGTCGTACTTGGTGCGTTCCAGGGCCCGTTTGACGCCGCCGCGTTCGACGGCGCGGTCGAACCCGACCCGTTCCAGTGCCGCGTCCACGATTTTGAGGACGGCTCGGGCGATGAGCCAACCCACGACGAGGATCGCGATGAACGCGATCGCCCGCGGTACGAAGAGCAGCACCGACCTCCAGAAGTCGGTCCAGGCCGCACTGATGTCGACCTGTCCGACCGCGAGGGTTTTCGGCATGATGTCCCTCCTGTCGCGTGAACTGCGCCGCCCGCATACCCGGTGACCTGGGCAGCACGCCGGGCCGGACCGGGGCAATTTCCCGACATGGCCCGCCGAACCGGCCGTGACCTGCCCGAACATCCGCGCCTGGCGGTACCCGTATCCGCCACGGACGCATGATCGGAACCACCCGGCCACGCTCCGGTTAGGCTGCGGTCATGCCAGGCACCGTCGGTCGGGTTCCCACACCGTCCGCCCCCGCACCGGGAGCGCCCACCGATCCCGTCGTCGGCGGGCAGGCGGCCGGGGCCGCTCACCCGTGGGCCGGTACGCCGCTGGGCGCCCCGCACACCTGGGACCCCGCGGTCCGCGCCGTCGCGGACGTGGTGCTCGCCTCCCCGGTCCCGATGGCCCTGCTCCTCGGCGACGACCTGGTGGTCTTCTACAACGACGGGTACGCCGAGCTGATCGGCGACCGGCACCCGGAGGCGCTGGGCCGGCCGGCGGCCGAGGCGTTCGCCGAGGTGTGGCGCGACCCGGGCGCCGGCGAGGCGCTGGAGCGGGTCTACCGGCACGGCGAGCCGTTCCTGCAACGGGAGGCGGTGCTGCCGGCCGACCGGCAGGGTCCGACGGAGCCGGCCGTGTTCACCAGGGGTCACTGCCCGGTCCGCGACTCGGCCGGCCGCATCGTCGGCGTGCTCACCGTCTCGGCGCAGACCACCCAGCTGACCCAGCAGTTGCAGAGCCTGAGCGACTTCGCGGCGGCGCTGGCCGGCACGCTCACGCTCGACGACGTGGCCCGGGTGGCACTGCGCTACTGCCTGCACTCCTTCGACGCCGACCGGGTGTCGTTCGCGGTGGACGAGGGCAGCGCGTGGCGGCTGGTTCGCCGCATCCGCGGTGAGCTGCTCGACGAGGCCGACGAACGGCTGCCCCCGCTGTGGCGGCGGATGTCCGCCGAGTCGGCGTTGCCCGCGGTGGTGACCGCGCGCAGCGGGGTCGCCTCGTTCACCGCCGACGGGCAGCCGCTGCGCGGCGTCGCGGCGGACCGGCACGACGAGAAGATCCGCGCGCTGGCGGCGCTGCCGCTGCGGACGACTGTGGTGCGGGGTTCGCTCACAGTGGGCTACCGGACGCCGCGGCCCTGGTCGCCGGCGGAACGGGCGCTGCTGGCCGCGTCCGCCGAACTCGTCGGCCAGGCCGCCGAGCGGGCCCGCCGTTTCGAGACCCAGCACGGCACCGCCCAGATGTTGCAGCGCAGCATGCTGCCGGAACGGCTGCCGGACCTGCCCCGGCTGCGCATCGCCGCGCGCTACGACCCGGGCGTGGACGGTAACGCGGCGGGCGGCGACTTCTACGACGCGTTCCTGCTGCCCACCGGTGCGCTCGGCGTGGTGCTGGGCGACGTGGCCGGGCACGACGTGCAGGCCGCCGCCCGAATGGGCCAGGTACGCGCCGCGCTGCGCGCGCTCGCCCTGGTCGACTCGCGGCCGGACGCGGTGCTCGACGGGCTGGACCGGCTGGTCGCCAGCCTCGGCGTCGAGGGCGGCACCCAGGAGCTGTTCGTGACGGTGGTCTTCGGCGTGGTCGAGGCGGACCGGGAGCTGGTCACGCTGGCCAGCGCCGGTCATCCCGCGCCGCTGATCCGCCGCGCCGGGCCCGGCGCACCGGTGGCCGAGTTCGTCGACGTGCCGCCCGCTCCTCCGCTGGGCCTGGGTGGACGGGCACGTACCGCCACCGTGCCGTTCCGGCCCGGCGACACGCTGCTGCTCTACAGCGACGGCGTGGTGGAGCGGCGCTGGCAGGACCTGGCCGCCGGGATGGCCGGGCTGGGCGCGGCGGTGACCGGGGCGGCCGGCGGCGATCCACGCGCGCTGTGCGCGGTGGCGACCGCGTCGGTGCCGGGCGCCACCGAGGACGACGTGGCGGTGCTCGCCGTCGAGTACGCGGTGCGCCCCAGCCGGTCGGCGAGCATGGAGGTGCCGGCCGAGCCGACCGCGCCGAGCCGGGTCCGGCACTGGATGACCGCGCAGCTCGGCGAGTGGCGGGTGCCGGAGGCGGTGATCGGCGCGGCGGTGCTGTGCACCAGCGAGCTGACCACGAACGCCCTGCTGCACGCCGGCACCGCCGCCCGGGTCGAGGTCGACCTGTCCGCGGAGCGGCTGCTGGTGTCGGTGGCCGACTCGGGCACCCGGGGTCAGGTCACCCGGGCGCAGACCGACACGCTCAGCAGCCGGGGCCGCGGGCTCGGCCTGATCGAGGAGCTGAGCGACGCGTGGGGCACCGACCCGGCCGTACGCGGATCGACCGTGTGGTTCGAGATCCTCATTCCGGCGGGTGAGCCGCGCGTCGGCGACGCCCCGGCCGGGTAGGAGCCGGACATGGCCGACGACAAGCGACGCGGTGTCCTGTTCGACGTGGACGGCACCCTGGTCGACACGACGTACCTGCACACGGTGAGCTGGTGGGAGGCGCTGCGCCAGGCCGACCACCGGGTGCCGATGGCGCGGATCCACAGGTCCATCGGCATGGGCTCGGACAAGCTCCTCGACCACCTGCTGGGCGCGGAGCGGGACCGGGACGCCGACGGCCGGCTGCGCGACGCGCACGACGCGCTGTACGCGGAGTACTGGGAGCGGCTGGCGCCGCTGCCCGGTGCCCGGGAACTGCTGCGCGCCTGCGCCGAGCGCGGGCTGCGGGTGGTGCTGGCGACCTCGGCCGCCGAGCACGAGGTGACAGCGCTACGGGCCGCGCTGGACGCGGACGACGTGATCGACTCGGTCACCTCGTCGGCCGACGCGCAGGAGAGCAAGCCGGCGCCGGACATCCTGGTCGCCGCGCTTGAGCAGTCGGGGCTGACCGCCGAGCGGGTGGTGTTCGTCGGCGACTCGGTCTGGGACGTGGCAGCCGCCGGCAAGCTGGACATCCCCTGCATCGGCCTGACCTGCGGCGGCACCGGCCGGGCGGAGCTGGCCGGCGCGGGCGCGGTGGCGGTCTACGACGACCCGGCGGCGCTGCTGCACGCCCTGCCGGACAGCGCCATCGGCACGCTCGGCTGACCGGCCGGTCGACCGGCGGGCACGCGCACGCTTAACCGGACCCGCTTCGGGGCACTGCTGGACTCCACCGCCCGGCCGCCGGGCGCCGGAAGGGTGGTGTCGTGGAACCGGTCGATGTCGCGTTCGCTCTGCTGGGCGTCGGTGCGCTGCTGGCCGGGGTGCTACCCCGGGTGCTGGAGCGGCGGCCGCTGTCGATGCCGATCGCGTTCCTCGGGCTCGGCATGCTCGTGTTCGTGCTGCCCACCGGTCTGCCCACACCGGACCCGCTGCGCTGGCCGGAACTGACCACCCACCTCACCGAGGTCGGGGTGATCGTCGCGCTGATGGGCGCCGGCCTGAAGATCGACCGTCCGCTGAGCTGGGCCCGCTGGTCGTCGACGTGGCGGCTGCTGGCGATCGCCATGCCGCTGTGCATCGCCGCGGTGGCGCTGCTCGGCTGGTGGTGGGCCGGTCTGGTGCCGGCCGCGGCGCTGCTGCTCGGCGCGGCACTCGCGCCCACCGACCCGGTGCTCGCCTCCGACGTGCAGGTGGGCGAACCGACAGATGTGGAGGACTCGGAGGACGAGGTGCGCTTCGCGCTCACCTCGGAGGCGGGCCTGAACGACGGGCTCGCCTTCCCGTTCGTGTACGCGGCCATCGCGATCGCCACCACCGGGCTCGCGCCGTCCGGCTGGCTCGCCGAGTGGTTCGCGGTGGACGTGTTCTACAAACTCGCCGCCGGGGTGGGCGGCGGGCTGCTCGTCGGCTGGCTGCTCGGCAAGCTGTTCTTCCGTGCCCCGAGCAAGCTGCGGCTGGCCCGGCACTCCGAGGGCTTCCTCGCGCTGGCCGCGACGTTCCTCGCGTACGGGCTGGTCGAGGTGATCGGCGGGTACGGCTTCCTGGCCGTGTTCGTGGCCGCCCGCGCGATCCGGGCCGCCGAGCGTACGCACGAGTTCCATTCCGTGCTGCACGACTTCGCCGAGCAGGTGGAGCGGCTGCTCACGGTGCTGTTGCTGCTGCTGTTCGGCGGCGCGGTGATCGGCGGGCTGCTCGCGCCGCTGACCTGGCCGGCGGCACTGGCCGGGCTGGCGCTGGTGCTGGTGATCCGGCCGCTGGCCGCGTGGCTGTCGCTGCGCGGGGCGCCGGGCAGACCGGCCGAGCACTGGGTGATCTCGCTGTTCGGCATCCGCGGCGTCGGCTCGTTCTACTACCTGGCGTACGCCACCAGCAAGACCGACTTCCCGCAGGCGGATCTGGTCTGGGCCACAGTCGGTCTCGTGGTGGTGGTGTCGGTGGTGGCGCACGGGATCGCCGCGACACCGGTCATGCAGTTGCTGGACCGGGAGGGCGAACGCACCGGCGAGGACACACGGGCCGGGTCGGCGGCGCAACCGGTGGGCGCCACCGGCTGACCTGCCCGGGCCGAGGGCTCTCAGCCCAGCCGGGCGGCGAGCGCGCGGCCCAGGTCCCGTCCGGAGCGCCAGGCGGTCTGCACGCGCGGGCGGCCGAACGCGTCACCGGCCAGGCCGATGCCGTCGTCGTCCAGGTGGAACGTGGCGCTCCCGGCGTGCGCGGCCGGGGACGCGTACGTCCAGCGGTGCACGTGGGCCGACACCGCCGGCTCGGGCAGTCCGAGCAGGTCGCGGACCGCCTGCTCGATCGCCGGGCGGGCGGCTGTGGGCTGGAGCAGGTGCCCGGCGGCGAACTCGGCTGTGGTGTGCGCGACGAGCACCGGCGCGCCGTCACCACGGCGGTCGCCGTCGTCGCAAACCAGGCTGAGTACGGGGTGGCCGTTGACGAACGCCCCGCGGAAGTCCGTCCAGCGGCGGGCCGGGAAGTGCAGCACCCCGCTCAGCGCCGGCGACCAGCGTTGCGCGGCCACCGCCCGGGTCGCCTCGGCCAGCGCCGGGTCCAGCAGCAGCGCCGCCTGCGGGCCGGGCATGGCGAGCACGACCGCCTCGGCCTCGGTGCCGTCCACCCGGAGGCCGGGCTCGACGCTCATCACCAGCCGGTCGTGCGTCACCGGCAGGTCGCCTGCGAGCTGCTCGACGAGTGAGCGCAGCCCGCGCGGGGCGGCCCAGCGCATCGGGCCGGTGACCTGCTCGCGCCCGCCCGGCCCGTACGCGACGAGCGTGTCGGTCCACTCCCGCGCCAGCCCAGCGGCCCGCCACCGGTCCACCACGGCGGCGAAGTCCGGGTCGTCCACCGTGAAGTACGCGGCGCCCAGGTCGGCCGGGCGGCCGTCGAAGCGCTTGCTGGCCATCCGCCCGCCGGTGACCCGGGCCCGTTCGCGTACCCGCACCGGGACACCGGCCCGCGCCAGCTCGGTCGCGCACGCCACCCCGGCGATGCCCGCGCCGACCACCACCACGCCCGCCCGCTCCGCCGTCACCAGCTGATCGTAGGCGGCGGGCGGCATGAACCAGCCGGGCCGGGGGTAGTGGTACACCTGTTCGAGGAGAGGTGATCAGCATGGCCGACCACGCCAACACCAACGGCAGGAACGTGAACCCGGACGCCGCCGTCAAGGACCCGGACGACTGGGTCACCGGCGACGAGCCGCCCACCGCCGCCCAGGAGTCGTACCTGCACACCCTGGCCCAGGAGGCGGGCGAGCCGGTGCCGGAGGGCCTGACCAAGGCCGAGGCGTCCCGGCGGATCGACGAGCTCCAGGCGGAGACCGGCCGGGGCCGCTGAGGTCAGCGCGGGGGCAGGCGGTGCAGTTCGACCCGGTCGAGCCGCCCCGCCGCCACCCGCGCGGTCAGGTAGGTGGCGTACGGCTGCGTCCGCCGGTCGGTGGGTGAGCCGGGGTTGAGCAGGCGCAGACCACCCGGGGCGACCGTGTCCCAGGGGATGTGCGAGTGCCCGAAGACGAGCAGGTCGCAGTCGCCGTACGCGGCGGCGCAGCGCTCCTCGCGGCGGGTCTTCGGGCCGGTCTCGTGCACCACGGCGACCCGCAGGCCGTCCAGCTCGACCCGGGCCACCTCGGGCAGCCGGGCGCGCAGCTCCGGCCCGTCGTTGTTGCCGTACACGCCGACCAGGCGGCGCGACCGCTCCTCCAGCGCGTCCAGCAGCGCCACGTCCACCCAGTCCCCCGCGTGCACCACGACGTCCGCGGCCTCCACGGCCGCCCACAGCACCGCCGGAAGATCCCGCGCCCGCTTCGGCACATGTGTGTCCGCCATGATCACGAGATCCACCGGACCATCCTCCCGCATCGCCCGCGCATCCACCGGCGACCCACCAAGGTGAGAGCGCTCAGATTGCTCTACGGCAGGGTCGCAAGCGCTTGCGGAAAAGGGGTTGACCCCGCCGCCATCGCCCCAATTACTGCGAGCTCAAAAGATGCCGAGCTCGCTCCAGAAAGCACCGTCCATCAGCCCGGTCGCTCACCGGATCACTCGCGTGCTAAACTCGATGTGACCCAAGTCACACCAAAGCGGGCAACGATCAACCGGTGGAAATTCTATCCTCTTATCACGAACGCGATGACTCCTATCGATCAAGGGCCGGGCTTCGTCCGTTCGCATTCCGATGCAATCGGGCGCGACTGCGCCTATTGCGACCACCAATTGCGGAGGTTCGGTTGAATAGACGATTAAAACTGGCCGGATCCGTCGTCGCGTTCGCGGCGGTCTTCACCTTCGGCGCCGCTACCGCTGCATTCGCGGGCGGTTCGTTGAACCTGAAGACGAGCAGCAGCAACGAGGGCAGCTTCTCGGGAAGCTGGACGCTGTACCCGGCGGGTACTGCTCACGGCGGCTTCTACGTATCCGGCTCGGTGTGTGACAACAAGAACGACGGAAACGGCGTCTACGGCCAAGGCCGCGTCGACGGGTACGGATGGTCCTCGAAGCGCGGCGACAGCAACGGCAGCTCTGCCGGTTGCGGCAGCGAGGGCCGCGAGTTCTACGACAGTTCGGCGACTCGCGTCAGCAAGGGTCAGTACCAAGTCTGTGTCGACGACATCGGATCGGACACCTGCGGCGTCTCTCAGTGGTACTACCGTTAAGGATAGAACATGCTGTCTGCCCGTGACATCGGGCTGAGCTACGGCAGCACGGTGGCGCTGGCCGGTGCCAGCGCCACCGTGGCCGAAGGCTCTGTCGTCGCACTCGTGGGACCCAGCGGCTCGGGAAAGTCTTCGATGCTTTATTGCATGGCGGGCCTGCTACGACCGAACGCGGGTGAAATCCTCTTCAAGGACGTCCGCATCGACGAACTCAGCGAAAACGCGCGCGCCGATCTGCGGCGAAAAGAGTTCGGCTTCGTCTTTCAGTTCGCCGAGCTGGTGCCGGAACTGACACTTCGGCAGAACATCGCTCTGCCCCTGGAACTCAACAATGTTGCTCGCGCCACAGTGAAGGGCCGAGTCACCGAACTCGTGGAACTGCTCGGCATCGCGGATCAAGCTGACCGTCGACCTGCCCAGGTCTCAGGTGGGCAGGCGCAGCGTGCCGCAGTGGCGCGGGCGATCGCCCACCGCCCGAGCATGCTTTTCGCCGACGAGCCGACGGGGGCCCTCGATTCCGTCAACGGGGAGATCGTGCTCGACGCCCTCCTCGACCTGGCACGAAAGAGCGGCACCACCATCGTTCTGGTCACCCACGACCAACGCGTCGCCGACCGAGCAGACCGAGTGATCGTAATGCGCGACGGACGGACGGCTGACGATCAATGACAGTGCGGTTGGCCCTGCGGCTCCTACGCGGCGGCGGACGCTCCGGCGTCCTGCGCCTTGTTCTCGTCATCTGCGGCATCGCGCTCGGGGTGGTGGCGAGCTGCCTGGTAGCAGTCCTACCCGGCGTCCTCGACAACCGCGCTGAGGTGATGAACGCGCGAGATCCCCAACCTGCCGCCGACGGTCAGGATCATCTGTTCGTATTCAGTCCTGCTGTCGACGTCTGGAAAGGTCAGCGGCTCGGCCGGCTGTTCATCGCAGATGTCCGGCCAGGTACTGCCGCAGCTCCGGGGGTCGAACGGTTACCTGGGCCCGCCGAAGTGGTTGCCTCCCCCGCCTTGGCCGCCGCACTTCGCAGCGACCCGGAACTGCGGACGGTGGTGCCGGGGCACGTCATCGGGGAGATCAAGCCTTCGGGCCTCGTCGACCAGCATGAGCTGTTCGCCTACGTCGGAGTGGCGGTGGACGAGGTCACCGAGCCGCACGACGGCGTGGGCTTCGGGACCTACGACACATTGACCTTGAAAAAGCAGCAGACGGGGCTCACCCAGAGTCTGGCCCTTCTCGTGCTGCCGCCGGTGGTCGCCTACCTCGTCGTCTGTGGACGGCTGGCGTCCGCCACCCGGGCCAGGCGCTACTCGGCGCTGCGCTTGATCGGCGTCAGAAGCGACACCGCTCTTCGGCTGGCATTTGTCGAGTCCGCTATTCTCGGCATTGCGGGCGCACTGCTCGGCATCCTGCTCTTCGAACTGCTGCATCCCCTGCTTGCCGAGAGCAATGCTCTCGGCTTCACGTGGTTTGCGCAGAATGCTCGCTTCGGTCCCGTCGCCACAACGCTGCTAGTGATTGCCGTCGGTGTTACGGCGGGTCTGGTGGGATCGGCCGGGCTACGCCGCAGCCTGGCCCGACCGCTGACCGCACGTGTCGATGTCGCCGAGCCGAAGCCTCGCCCATTCCTGCTGCTTCCTCTCATTTTCGGGTTCGGGGCGGTCTCCTTCCTTCTCCTCTCGGCCCCGCAGAACGTCGCACGAGGCACCCGGCTGGCCATGTCCGACACCACCGCCTACGTCGCCATCGGCGCGGTGGCGATAATGCTGCTTGGCCTGCTGTTGGGCCTGCGGCCAATCATCGCGGCCTCTGCGCGACTGCTGTCCGTCGCCCGCTTGCCGCTCTCGGTCCGGATGGCCGGCAGCAGGCTCGCACTGCAGCCAGCCACCACCCTGCGCCTGCTCACCGGGCTCGCCCTGCTGGTGCTTGTCGCCGGCGTCAGCTCAGGGGTTCTCAAGGACATGGAACTCCGCTCCAACCCGCAAGCCGAGAACTACAGCGTCGACATCGAGGGAGTCGCAGAGGCGAGCACCGCAGCCCGGGAAACCATCTTCGACCTTCCCGCACGCTTCAAATGGAATTCGCAGAGCAGCATCGTGGACTTCTCGGCCCCGCCGGCTGGGGACGGCGTGGTGGCCCAGGCCAGGGCGGCAGGCTACCGACTTGTCACGATCAACTGTTCGAGTCTTCGACAACTGGTGCGCATGCCGCTGACGGAATGCCGTTCCGGCGAGACCTACCGACTCACGGGCACCGAGATGGTGGGAACCGCTTTCGAGATCCCGCCTGGCACGGAGTTCGACTTCGCACGCGCCGACGGCGGCAAGGAACTCGTCAAGGTGCCGGAGCAACGGTTGGTCGTGCCGGATGATGCCCCATTCCCGATCCAGGCATTTGGGGCCTTGTACATCGCCACGGACGGCCCCGCGTTCGGATGGTCCAAAGAGGTCAGTTCCAGCTTCCTGGTGGAGCCCGACCCGCAGAAGCTCACCGACTTCAAGACCGCCGTCGCAAGGATCGCACCCACCATGAAGGTGCGCGTCTGGGGTGAGGATCTCGATCTGATGGAGTTGGTACGCAACCAACGCGGCGTCATCAGCTTCGGCGTGTTCGTCGGCTTCCTGGTCGCGATCATCGCCTTCGGGGTCGCGGTCATAGATCACGCGACAGAACGCCGGCGGGACGTGGCCGTGCTGATGGTGGTCGGCATGCGGAAACGCACCATCAGAGCCATACAGATCACGCAACTTCTCGCGGCTCTCGTCACCGTGCTGACCGCGTCTGCGATCGCCAGCTATCTCGCCGGCAACCTGGCTCTGCGGCTCAACGACGTCAACCGCGACTGGTATGCGGGCCCGTTGGATGCCATGGCGCCGTTCCTGGTGAGTTCGCTTGTGGTGGCTGTAGTGACAGGAAGCTTCGTGGTCGTGCGACGGCTGCGTTCAGAGGATCTGAAGAGGGAGTAGGCAGTGGCGGTTCAACAGGCTCAAGAACCAAGGATGCGGAACCGGCCGCAGGTGTTTCGACGTCTCCTGCTCGTACCTCTGGTGGGAATCCTGCTGGCGCTAGCCGGACTCACAATGATCAACAGCCGGTACGACTTTTTCCGGCAGCCTGCATACACGATGGCGCCAGCACTGCCGATGGGCCGAACAGTCGTGGTCGACACCGCCGACCGATCTCGGCCGAATCGTGGCGACATCGTCCTACTCGACCGTGGCCGATGGCCGGGCGAGCCGGACGGCGGCAAGTCTCTGCTGCGGGTGGCAGGGCTGCCCGGCGACAAGCTCTCCTGCTGCGACGACCGGGCCGCATTGGAGGTAAACGGCACAAGGATCGGGCCGATGGCACCAGCAGCGACCGCACCGTTCGAGTCGACGGTGCCGGCCGGACGCGTCTTCGTAACCGGCGACAACTCGGAGTTGGCGAAGGACTCCCGCTTCTTCGTGTCGGAGCAGTCGGGGACGCTACCGCTGGACGCGGTGAAGGGGAGAGCGGTCGGCACGATCCTGCCCGTCGGGGATGCTGGCGCGCTGAATGGTGCCTCGATGACATACTTCTATCTGATGGCGCTGATCACGGGCATCGGCGTGCTCACTTTCCTGGTCGGAGCCGCGGCCGCTTGGATGCGTCGACCCAGGCAGTACGTGGAGTCGCAGCCTCAGGTCAGTTGAACTCTGTTGGTGGCGCGCAGGCTCCCGACGGCCAGCCCGCGCGCCACCAACAACACGTAGCGGCCACGTCGGCCCCTTCACGGCCGAACTCGATCGCGGTGGCCTGGCCGATGCCCGAGTCCGAGCCGGTGATCAGGGCGGGTCCTACCCACCAGTCATCCGGTTACTCCTCCGTGCGGGCCACGCCGGTCGGCACGGCCGGTCGGTCGTCCCCGAACCGCGCGGCGGCGTCCGTTATGCGGCCGGCGGCGGTGATCAGGCCGATGTGCGAGTACGCCTGCGGGAAGTTGCCCATCTGCTCGCCGGTGTCCGGGTCGATCTGCTCGGCGTACAGGCCGAGGTCGTTGGTGCGGGCGGCGAGGCGCTCGAACAGCCGCCGGGCCCGGTCCAGCTCCCCCGCCTCGGCCAGGCAGGCGGCCAGCCAGAACGAGCAGATCACGAACCCGGCCGGGTCGCCGTCGAAGCGGCGCAGCAGCCCGTCGCGGGACAGCCGCCGCTCCAGCACGTCCATCGTGGCGCGCATCCGCGGATCGCTCGCCGGCAGGAAGCCGACCAGCGGCATGACCAGCACCGAGGCGTCCAGGGCGTCGGAGCCGAACGCCCCGGTGTACGCGCCGGCCCGCTCGTTCCAGCCGTGGGTGAGCACCGCCTCCCGTACCTCGTCGCGCGCGGCTGCCCAGCGCGCCACGTCGGCGGGCTCGCCGATCCGGGAGCCGAACCGCACCGCCCGGTCCAGCGCGGTCCAGCACTCCACCTTCGACGACACGTAGTGGCGCTCCGGGCCGCGCCCCTCCCACATCCCCGCGTCGGGCCGGTGCCAGCCGCGCTCGGCCTGGTCGGCGAGTGTCCGCAGCAGGTCGCGGACCTCCGGCGACATCGGGTCGAGGTAGTACCGCATCAGCCACGCGGCGTCGAGCACCTCGCCCAGCACGTCGTTCTGCCGCTGCCGCCAGGCGTCGTTGCCGACGAGCACCGGCCGGCTGTGCTCGTACCCGGCCAGGTGGTCGAGGTCGTGCTCGGTCAGGTCCCGCTCCCCCTCGACGCCGTACATGACCGGCACCGGCTCGTCGCCGATCCGGCCCATCGCCCGGGCCACCCAGGTGAACTGCCGGTCCGCCTCGTCCGGGCAGGCGGCCCGCCACAGCGCCTGGAGCGTGAGGCTGAAGTCGCGCAACCAGACGTAGCGGTAGTCGTAGTTGCGGTCGCCGCCGGGCCGCTCCGGCACCGAGGTGGTGGCCGCCGCGACGACCGCGCCGCTGGGCGCGTACGTCATGCCCTGCACTGCGAGCGCGCTGCGCCGCACCTCGTCGCGGTACTCGCCCTGGTAGTCGTGCAGCGCCGACCAGGACCGCCAGGCGGCGACGGTCTCGGCCACCGTCTCGGCGGCGTCGGGCAGTGCGGGTGCGGCGCCGGCGTACGTCGGGGCGTACCCGAGGGTGAAGCGGTGGGTGCTGCCGGCGCGGGCGGTGAACTCCCCGGTGGCGGCTCCCCCGGCGATGGTCAGCGGGACGTCGGCGCGCAGCTCCAGGCGGCAGGCGCCGGCGGTGGCGGCGACCACGCCGTCGCACTCGGTCAGGTAGGCGCCGACCCGGCCGTACTCGAACCGCGGCGCGTACTCGACGCGCATCGGCACCTCGCCGGTGAGCCCCTCGACCAGCCGGGCGAGCACCCGGGGTGAGCGCATCCCGATGTCGTGACCCCGCGCGCCGTGCTCCAGCGCGAGCGCGTCGGTGACGGCGACCGTGCCGGTCGCCGTGGTGAAGACGGTACGCAGCACCAGCGTGTCGTCCAGGTAGGACCGGGTGCTGGTGGCCGCGCCCTCGGGGCGGATGCTCCAGTGTCCGGCGTCGGAGTCGAGCAGCCGCCCGAACACCGACGGCGCGTCGAACCGGGGCGGGCACCACCAGTTGACCGCGCCCTCGCGGTCGACCAGGGCCGCGCTGCGCCCGTCGGCGAGGAAGCCGTGGTCGCTGATCCGTCGGGTCGGCACGGATGTGGCTACCCGGCCCGGGGCATCGGCATGCCTCGCCACATCGGTCCGGCCCGGTGCGTTACCGCTGCCCGGCGACGGGAACGCGGCGGGTTGACGAAGGAGGATGCTCATGACCAGACCCTCGACTCCGACCGCGGCCTGGCAACCCGGAATGCCGGGCAGCGACAACCTCCCGTCCGGCCCGGGCGGTCGCCCGACGCCGCCGAGCGGGGACGGGCACGGACCGCCTGCTGGTTCGGCGACCGTCACAATCGGCTCGTACCCGGACTATCCGTCCGCCCAGCGCGTCGTGGACTATCTGGCCGACAACCGGTTCCCGGTGGAACGTACCTCGATCGTCGGTACGGACCTCACGCTGGTGGAGACCGTGATGGGACGGCTCACCACGGGCCGGGCGGCCCTGCTCGGGGCCGGCACCGGCGCCTGGTTCGGTCTGTTCATCGGCTTGTTGTTCGGCATCTTCACGGCCGGCAACTGGCTGGCGGTGATCCTGGTCGGGCTGGTGATCGGCGCGATCTGGGGTGCGGTGTTCGGCGCTGTCGCGCACGCGATGAGCGGTGGGCAGCGTGACTTCACCTCGGCGAGTTCGCTGCGGGCCGCCCAGTACGCGGTCACTGTGGACGCGGAGCTGGCCGGTCAGGCCCAGCAGCTGCTCAGCCGGATGCACCTGACACCGACCGGCGCCACCGCCCGCTGACTGGCGGTACGCGGCATCGAGGGAGGGCCCCGCCGGGGTCCTCCCTCGCCGCGTCAGTGGTACGCCCGCTCCCCGGCCCGCAGCGGCACGTCCACCCGGTTCTCCGGCGGCGCCAGCGGGCAGGCCCACCTGTCGTCGTAGGCGCAGCTGGGGTTGTAGAGGTAGTTGGCGTCCAGCCGGACCCGGTCGCCGGGGAGCACTGTCAGGCCCCGGCCGAAGGTGCCCTTGACCGTGTCGGTGAGGTACCGGCCCCCGCCGTACGAGCCGTCGCCGCAGGTGCCGTCGCGCAGCGGCAGGAACAGCCCGCCCCCGTACGCCTCGATCCACCAGAGCGTCAGCGGGCCCCACGGCGTCCCGGCGACCGCCACCCGCCGGTACGCGACCACGCCGTCCGGGCCACCGGTGTCGATGCGCAGCTCACCGGAGGCCGGTCGCAGCGGCGCCTCGACCACCGCCGACGGGTCGGGCGGGTACCAGCGCAGGCCGGTGAAGCCGGGCCGGTCGGCGGGCGGCACCGGGCTGCTGGGGTGGGTTCGGAACAGTTCGTCGCGCGCGGCCCGGAACCCGGCCAGGTCGAGGTCGGACAGGTAGAGCCGGGCCACCCGCTCCCGCCAGTCGAGCAGGTCGAGATCGTCCATCCCCCGACCCTAGCCCGGGTCACCCGTTCAAGTTTTGAAGAGCCCCCCGAACCTGGCCGTCCGAGCGCGACGGGGCCACTTGTTTAAATTTTAAATAGTGCTACTCTCGGAGCCGTGACGGAGAGCCTGGACGCCGAGCGGATGGCCTGCTGGCGCGCGTACATCGAGTCGAGCCAGCGGCTGTTCACCCGGCTCGAGGACGACCTGCGCGCCGACAGCGACCTGAGCTTCGCCGACTACCACGTGCTGGTGCTGCTCTCCGAGGCGCCCGGTCTGCGGCTGCGCATGGGTGAGCTGGCCGACCGGCTGGTGTTCTCACCGAGCCGGCTCACCTACCAGATCACCACGATGCGCAAGCGCGGCCTGGTGGCGAAGGAGGCGTGTCCGGCGGACCGGCGCGGCAGCGAGGCCGTGCTCACCGCCGCCGGCCTGCTCGCCCTGCGCGAGGCCGCGCCGCACCACCTGCGCTCCGTACGCGCCCACCTGATCGACGACCTCGACGACGCCGAGGTCGCCTGCCTCACCCGGGTCTTCGAGCGGCTCGGCCGGCGCCTGCGCGCCGGCCACACCGCGTCGTCCACCCCGGCCGACAAGTAAGGAGTCCCGCGATGCCCGCGATCACCGTCGACGACGTCCTCGTCCTGCCCCGCCTGCCCGAGCTCGGCGAGGCCACCGAATACCGTCAGGTCCGCCGGGTCACCACCGCCCCCAGCGGGTACGAGGGTGAGGGCTTCCCGGTCCGCCGGGCCTTCGCCGGCGTGCCGATGACCGAGCTGGACCCGTTCATCCACCTCGACCAGATGGGCGAGGTCGACTACGCGCCGGGCGAGCCGAAGGGCACCTCCTGGCACCCGCACCGCGGATTCGAGACGGTGACCTACATGATCGACGGGATCATGGACCACCAGGACTCGACGGGTGGCGGCGGCACCATCACCGACGGCGACACCCAGTGGATGACTGCCGGCAGCGGCCTGCTCCACATCGAGGCGCCGCCGGAGCACCTGGTGATGAGCGGCGGGCTGTTCCACGGCCTGCAGCTCTGGGTCAACCTGCCCCGCGTCGCCAAGATGAGCGCGCCCCGCTACCAGGACATCCGCGGCCGGGAGTCGGCGTTGCTGACCACGCCCGACGGCGGCGGCCTGATCCGGGTCATCGCGGGTGAGGTCGCCGGGCACCGAGGGCCGGGGTCGACGCACACGCCCATCACCATCGCGCACGTCACGTTGCAGCCCGGCGCCGAACTGAGCCTGCCGTGGCGGTCGGACTTCAACGCGCTGGTGTACGTGCTGGCCGGCCGCGGCACTGTCGGCACCGACCGGCGGCCGATCCACCTCGGCCAGCTCGCCGTGCACGGTCCCGGTGAGGCGCTGCGGATCACCGCCGACCGGACGCAGGACTCCAACGCCCCGGCGCTGGAGCTCTACCTGATGGGCGGCCAGCCGATCCGCGAGCCGGTGGCGCACTACGGCCCGTTCGTGATGAACACCCGCGCCGAGCTGATCCAGGCGGTCGAGGACTTCCAGGCCGGCCGGCTCGGGGTGATCCCGACCGGGCGGGTGCCGCACACCGACGGCCAGGGCGACCGGCCCTGACCTGCTACGGGCGCCCCGGTCCGCCGGGGCGCCCCGGCACGGTTCAGGAGACGGCGAAGATCCCGGCCACCCCGAGGATCACCATCAACAGGACCGCCACCAGCGCACCCCGCTCCCCCTCCACCGCCTGGTCGCGGTCGGTCACGGTGTTCGTCGTCTCGGCGGGCATGTCGGTGCCTCCTCGGTATCGCGATCCAGGGGTCCGGCGCACCCCTGACGCGCGGCACCGACGCCGACCTGCTGCTCGACGTGCGGGGCCCTGCCGGGGGTCCTACCGTGTGAGGACGTCGTCGACCTCGGGGGGTGGAACGTGACTCTGCGGGACTGGTTCCTCACCGCACAGGAACGCGCCAACCCGGGGTCTGAGTTACCCGTCTGGGCCGATGGAAACCTCGCCGAGCCGTTGATTCACGGTGGCGCGTACTTCGACCGCCTGGTCAGCGAGGTGGAGGCGCTGTCCGTGGGCGACCATCTGTTCTTCACCGACTGGCGCGGTGACCCGGACGAGCGGATGCGCCCGGACGGCCCCACCGTGGCGCAGTTGTTCGCGCCGGCCGCCCAGCGCGGGGTCATCGTCAAGGGCCTGCTCTGGCGCTCCCACCTCGACACGCTCTCCTACAGCGAGGCGGAGAACCGCGACCTCAGCGAGGCGATCCGCGCGGCCGGCGGCGAGGTGCTGCTCGACCAGCGGGTCCGCCGCGGCGGCTCGCACCACCAGAAGCTCGTGGTGCTGCGCCGGCCCGGCGACCCGAGCCGCGACATCGCCTTCGCCGGCGGCATCGACCTGTGCCACAGCCGCCGCGACGACGCGAGCCACGCCGGCGACCCGCAGCCGGTCGGCATGTCCCCCCGGTACGGCCCCACGCCACCCTGGCACGACGTGCAGCTCGCGCTGCGCGGGCCGGTGGTCGGCGCGCTCGACACCACGTTCCGGGAGCGGTGGACCGACCCGATGCCGCTGGACTCGGAGAACCCGATGGCGTACCTGCGGGACCGGCTGCGCGGCTCCGACCTGCGCCCGGACCCGCTGCCCGCGCAGCCCGCCGACCCGCCGGCCTGCGGGCCGCACCACGTGCAGGTGCTGCGCACCTACCCGGCGGTGCGGCCCCGCTACTCGTTCGCCCCGGACGGCGAGCGCACGGTGGCCCGCGGCTACACCAAGGCGGTACGCCGGGCCCGGCGGCTGATCTACCTGGAGGACCAGTACCTCTGGTCGACCGAGGTGGCCGAACTGTTCGCGCAGGCGTTGCAGGAGCACCCGGACCTGCACCTGGTGGCGGTCGTGCCCCGGCATCCGGACGTGGACGGCCGGCTCGCGCTGCCGCCGAACATGGTCGGCCGGGAGCAGGCGCTGTCGCTGTGCCACCGGGCCGCGCCGGAGCGGGTGCACGTGTTCGACGTGGAGAACCACGACGGCACGCCGGTCTACGTGCACGCCAAGGTCTGCGTGGTGGACGACGTGTGGGCCAGCGTGGGCAGCGACAACTTCAACCGCCGGTCCTGGACGCACGACAGCGAGCTGTCCTGCGCGGTGCTCGACGACACCCGCGACGAGCGTGCGCCGTCCGACCCGGCGGGGCTGGGCGACGGCGCCCGGGTGTTCGCCCGCGACCTGCGGCTGCGGCTGTGGCGCGAGCATCTGGACCGCGATCCCGGCGGCGCGCAGGACGACGACCTGCTGGACCCGGCGGACGCGGTCGCGGCGATCACCGCGGCGGCGGATGAGCTGGAGCGCTGGCACGCCGGGGGCCGGGCCGGTCCCCGTCCGCCGGGCCGGTTGCGGCCGCACCGCCCGGAGCGGTTGCCCTGGCGTACGCGGCTCTGGGCGCTGCCCGCGTACCGGCTGGTCTACGACCCGGACGGCAGGCCGCTGCGGGCCCGGCGGGCCGGCACCTGGTGAAGGTCCGCCGGCTCGTCCGGCACGTTCGGGCGGGCCGGGTACGCGAACGACACGCGCGGCGAGTAGAAGCCCCAGCACACGTGCAGCGGGTTGGCCGGCCGCAGCGCGTGGACCGGGTGCTCCGGTGCCGGGAACTCCACCGACTCGACCTCGAACGGGGACACCGGCTCGGCCACGTACGGATAGTCGGTGACGATCAGCTCGCCGTCGTTGCGGGTGAGGTAGCGGTGGTGGCCCATGTGCGCCTCGGTGCCGGTGTGCCCGACCCGGGCGGTGACCCGGATCAGCAGCGTGCCGTCGCCGGCCCGGGTCTCGGCGGTGAGCCGGCCGCCCCGCAGGTCCAGGCGGGTCTCCCCGGCGGCTGCGGGCGCGCCCCGCGCGGCGGCGTACCGCCGGACCCGCTCACTGGAGGCGAGGTAGTGCGTCCACCAGCCACCCGGCGTCTCGCCGTCGGGCGGATCCATGTCCGCCAGTGACACACCGAGGTAGGTGAGCGAGTACGCGCCGAAGCCGGAGGTCTGCGTCTCGTCGTCGACCACGTACTGGTTGACGAACACCTGACGCTGCGGGTGCGGGCGCAGACCGGCGGGCAGCAGGGTCTCGACCGCGCCGGGATCCGCCGGGAGCCAGCTGAACAGCAGCGTCCGGGCGTTGATGACGAGTTGCGGCGCGGCGGGATCCAGCACGGTGCCTCCGTTGACGTGTCGCTACGGACGCTACGGGCGGTCCCGTCGGCGGGACAACGACAGAAAGCCGACACATCGACCACCTGTCGGATTCTTCGTTGACCGATCGGGGTACGACCGGAGCCGACCGGCCACCGCCGCCCCACCACCCCGGCGAGCGGGATATCAACCGGTTAACGCCTTTCATGGCTGCTTACACCTTAAGTGCATCGTACTTTCGGCTAGATTTCCGCAGCACGATCGGGCTATGGTGGCTTCCGAACGTACTACCGACATCTAAACCTGAGCGTCACGTCTTTTTTCTTCCGTGGACGAGGTGCAGGGAGGACCACCCATGACCGCTCCCACGACCAGCGCCCCGGCGACCACGCCGGCCGGCTCCGCGAAGCTCGACCCCCGCTCGCTCACCGACAGCGCCGCCGACCTGCTCGCCGCCATGGCCGCGCTGCCGGCCGGCCACCCGTCCCGGCCCGCGCTGCGCGACCGTGCCATCGAGGCGTGGCTGCCGCTGGCGAACCACCTGGCCCACCGCTACAGCGGCCGCGGCGAACCGAACGACGACCTGGCACAGACCGCGGCGATCGGCCTGATCAAGGCGATCGACAAGTTCGACCCGTCGCGCGGCGTCGACTTCGCCGGCTACGCCATCCCCACCATCATCGGCGAGCTGAAGCGCCACTTCCGCGACCGCACCTGGGACATCCGGGTGCCCCGCCGGCTCCAGGAACTGCGCCTGGCGATCTCCGACGCCAACAGCACGCTGCTCCAGACGCTCGGTCGCTCCCCGACGGTCGCCGACATCGCCGCCCACCTCAAGCTCACCGAGGAAGAGGTGCTGGAGGGCCTGGAGGGCGCCCGCGCCTACAACGCGGTGTCGCTGTCCACCCCGACCGGCGACGGCGAGCGGGCCACCGAGCTGGGCGACCTGCTCGGCGGCGAGGACGGCGAGTTCGAGCTGGCCGAGATGCGCGTCGCCCTCGGCCCGGCGCTCGCCACGCTCGACCAGCGCGAGCAGAAGATCCTCACGCTGCGCTTCTACGGCAACCTGACCCAGTCGCAGATCGCCGAGCAGATCGGCGTCTCGCAGATGCACGTGTCCCGGCTGCTGGCCCGGGCCCTGACCAAGCTGCGCGGTCAGCTCGACGGAACGTACTAGCAAGGGGGCGGCGGCCGGGTCGGCGGACCCGGCGCGGCGGCCACGCGGCCCGGTCGGCGGTGCGCCGGCCGGGCCGTTCCGCGTTCCGGGGGCAGCGCGGACCGTCCGGCGGCGCGGTGCGAGAGTGGGGCCGTGCTCGCCGACATCCCGCTCGACCTGCCGGTCCGCCCGGTCCTGCCGGCGCTCGTCGGCGCGCTGCGCGAGCGCGGCACCGCCGTCCTGGTGGCGCCGCCCGGCACCGGCAAGACCACCACCGCGCCGCTCGCGGTCGCCGATGCGCTCACCGGCCGCGTGGTGATCGCCCAGCCTCGGCGGGTCGCCGCCCGCGCGGCCGCGCACCGGATGGCCGCCCTGCTCGGCGAGCGGGTCGGCGACCGGATCGGGTACGCGGTGCGCGGCGAGCGCCGGACCGGCCCGCGTACCCGGGTCGAGGTGGTCACCACCGGCCTGCTGGTCCGCCGTCTGCACCACGACCCGGAACTACCCGGCGTGGACGCGGTACTGCTCGACGAGTGCCACGAACGGCACCTCGACGCCGACCTGGCGCTGGCATTCGGCGTCGAGACCCGCGCGACGCTGCGCCCCGACCTGTGGCTGCTGGCGATGTCGGCCACCCCGCAGACCGACCGGTTCGCCGCGCTGCTCGGTGCCGGCGACCCCGCCCCCGTGGTACGCGCCGAGGCCGCGCTGCACCCGGTCGAGCGGGTGTGGGCGCCGCCGCCGCGCCCGGTGACGCCGCCCGGCGCCGGCCGGGTCGACCCGGCACTGCTCGACCACGTGGCAGCCACGGTCCGCCGGGCGCTACGCGAACGCGACGGCGACGTGCTCGTCTTCCTGCCCGGCGCGGGCGAGATCGGGGCCGTCGCGCGCCGGCTGGCCGACCTCCGCGACATCACGGTGCTGCCCCTGCACGGACGGCTGCCCGGGCCCGCCCAGGACGCGGCGCTCACCCCGGCCGCCGCACGGCGCGTGGTGCTCGCGACGGCGGTGGCGGAGAGCAGCCTGACCGTCCCCGGCGTCCGGGTGGTGGTGGACGCCGGGTTGAGCCGGGTACCCCGCACCGACCTGGCCCGAGGGCTGGGCGCGCTGGTCACGGTGCCCGTGTCGCGGGCCGGGGCCACCCAGCGTGCCGGCCGGGCCGGACGGGAGGCACCCGGCGCGGTCTACCGCTGCTGGTCGGAGGCGGCACACGAGCGGCTCGCCCCGCAGCCCGAACCGGAGATCGCCACCGCCGACCTGACCGGGTTCGCGCTGGAACTGGCGGCCTGGGGCACACCGGACGGCACCGGGCTGGCGCTGCCCGACCCACCGCCGCCGGCCGCGCTCACGGTGGCGCGGGAGACGCTGACCACCCTCGGCGCGGTGGACCACGACGGCCGGATCACCGCGCGGGGACGGGCGGTCGCGGCGGCGGGCACGCATCCCCGGCTGGCGCGGGCGCTTCTCGACGGCGCGCCCCGGGTCGGCGCCGACCGGGCCGCCCAGGTGGTGGCGATCCTCGGCGAGGACACGCTGGGCGGGACCGGGGACGACCTGCCCGCCCGCTGGCGGCGGCTGCGCGACGGCACCGACCCGGCCGCCACCGCCCGCTGGCGCGCCGAGGTACGCCGCCTCCGCGCCGCCCTGCCCGCAAAGGGCGCGGACGAGCACCCCGGCTCACCCGCCGGCCCGGCGGACCGGCGACAGACCGGGGCGCCGGCCGGCCGGGCGGCGCTGCGGCGCGACGCGGGCCGGTCGGCCGGAGACGAGAGGGAGCGCCTGCCGGACGATCTGGCCGCGGGGCTGCTCGCCGGACTCGCGTACCCGGAACGGCTGGCCCGGGCACGGCGGCCGGGCGGGACCGCGTACCTGATGGCCGGCGGCACCGCCGCGGAGCTGGCGCCCGGGTCGGGGCTGACCGGAGCGGCGTGGCTGGCCGTCGCGGTGGCCGACCGCTCCCCCGGCGCGCCCGCCGCCCGGGTGCGGCTCGCCGCGCCGATCGACGAGGCGACCGCCCGGGAGGCCGGGGCGGCGCTGCTGGACACCGGGCGGGAGGTGGCCTGGTCCGGCGGAGACGTGGTGGCCCGCGAGGTGGTCCGGCTCGGCGCCGTCGAACTGGTCGACCGGCCGCTCACCGCGCCGGACCCGGAGCTGGTCGCGGCGGCGCTGCTGGACGGGCTGCGGCAGGAGGGGCCGGGCCTGCTGCGCTGGACGCCGGAGGCGACCGGGCTGCGTCGCCGGCTGGCGTTCTGCCACCAGGCGCTCGGCGACGACTGGCCGGACGTCTCCGACGCGGCGCTGACCGCCGGCGCGCCCGTCTGGCTGGGCCCGGAGCTGGCCCGCGCCCGGCGCCGGGCCGACCTGCACCGGGTGGACGTGGCGGCGGCGCTGCGGCGGCTGCTGGACTGGCGGCAGGCGGCGCGGCTGGACGAGCTGGCCCCGGAGCGCCTGGAGGTGCCGAGCGGCTCGCGGATCCGGGTCGACTACGCCGACCCGGCCGCGCCGGTGCTGGCGGTCAAGCTCCAGGAGACGTTCGGCTGGCGGGACGTGCCGCGCATCGCCGACGGGCGGGTGCCGGTGCTGCTGCACCTGCTCTCCCCCGCCGGGCGGCCGGTGGCGGTCACCGCCGACCTGGCGTCGTTCTGGCGCACCGGCTATCAGCAGGTACGGGCGGAGCTGCGCGGACGCTACCCGCGCCATCCGTGGCCGGAGGACCCGACCACCGCCGAGCCGACCCGGAGGGCCGCTCCGCGGCGGCGGTGAGGGCTACTCCTCGACGACGTCGGCGATCACGACGGTGATGTTGTCCGGGCCGCCGGCCCGCAACGCCAGGTCGATCAGCCGGGCCGCGCAGGCGTCGCGTTCCGGCTGCTCACTGAGCACCTCGGTGAGCGTGTCCGCGCGGACCACGTTGGAGAGGCCGTCGCTGCACAGCAGCCAGCGGTCACCGGCCCGGGGCACCATCGTGGCGTACGACGGGGAGACCTCGTCGCCCTGCAACGCCTGGGTCACCACCGCGCGCCGGGGATGGCTGCTGGCCTGCTCGGCGGTTATGACGCCCTGGTCGACGAGCATCTGCACGAACGTGTCGTCGCGGGTGACCTGCTTGAGCACGCCCTCGCGGTACAGGTAGGCCCGGGAGTCGCCGACGTGCGCCAGCGCGAGACAGCTGCCGGTACGGGCGAACAGCAGCGCGGTGAGCGTGGTGCCCATGCCCTGACGCTCCGGGTCCTCCTCGACGGCCTGGCGGATCCGCGCGGTGGCCAGCTCGATCCCGCCCTGGAGCGCGGCGACGAGCGCGTCCTCCGGCGTCTCCACGTCCAACGGGGCGACCGCGTCGATGGCGATGCGGCTGGCCAGGTCGCCGGCCGCCATGCCGCCCATGCCGTCGGCGACCGCGACCAGCCAGGCGCCCGCGTGCTGCGCGTCCTGGTTACCGCTGCGGATCAGCCCACGGTCGCTCGCTCCGACGGAACGAAGCTTCAGGGTCATGGGTCGCAGCCTGCCAGGTCGAGGGCTCGGATGTCTCTAGGAGATCACTGACATCGTACGTGGCGCGCCGAATCGCGCCGCGCGCGGGCGGGGCGCCTCATCGGGCCGGATCGATTGACAGCGACGGAACGCGGTGGAAACATCGGGCTGATATTGGGAGCGCTCCCAGCTCTCGGTCTCCCCACCACCCCCGAGCACGGAAGGAATCTCCGTGACCCGATCCCGTCGTCGGCTCGCCGCGCTCGCGGCCACCACGCTGGCGCTCACCGGCCTCACCGCCGGTCCGGCGAGCGCCGAGGTGCCGCCGGACGCCCCCGAACAACTGCGCAACGGCGACTTCAGCGCCGGTGTCTCCCCCTGGTTCTCCTACGGCACCGGCGACCTCGCGGTCGTCGACGGCCGGCTCTGCACCTCCGTCGCGGCGGGCACCGCCAACCCGTGGGACGCCGGCATCGGCCAGGACGCGGTGCCGCTGACCCAGGGTGCCGAGTACGAGCTGTCCTTCGACGTCTCCGCGACCCCCGGCGCGGCCGTCAAGGCGGTGCTCCAGCTCGGCAGCGCCCCCTACACCACGTACGCGAGCGTCGACGCCACCGCCACCGGCACCGCGAAGCACGTCACCACCACCTTCACCTCCCCGGCCGACAACCCCACCGCCCAGCTGATCTTCCAGGTCGGTGGCAGCGCCCAGGCGCAGACGTTCTGCCTGGACAACGTGTCGCTGCGCGGCGGGGAGCCGGCGCCGCCGTACGAGCCGGACACCGGGCCCCGGGTCCGGGTCAACCAGGTCGGCTACCTGCCCGGCGGGCCGAAGCACGCGACTGTGGTCACCGAGGCCACCGACGCGCTGCCGTGGCAGTTGAAGTCGGGCAGCGGCGCGGTGGTCGCCGGCGGGCAGACCACGCCGCGCGGCACCGACGCCGCCTCGGCGCAGAACGTGCAGACGGTCGACTTCTCCGCGTACCGCACGCCGGGCACCGGCTACACGCTGACAGTGGACGGCGAGACCAGCCACCCGTTCGACATCTCCGGCGCGCTCTACGACCGGCTGCGCGCCGACTCGCTGCAGTTCTTCTACGCCCAGCGCAGCGGCATCGAGATCGACGGCGACCTGATCGGCGAGGAGTACGCCCGCCCGGCCGGCCACCTCGGCGTCGCGCCCAACCAGGGTGACACCGACGTGCCGTGCCAGGCCGGCGTCTGCGACTACTCGCTGGACGTGCGCGGCGGCTGGTACGACGCGGGCGACCACGGCAAGTACGTCGTCAACGGCGGCATCGCCGCCTACCAGCTGCTGAGCACGTTCGAGCGGACCAAGACGGCCGAGACCGCCGGCGGCGGTGCCGCCCTGGGCGACTCCACGCTGCGGCTGCCCGAGCGCGGCAACGACGTGCCGGACGTGCTCGACGAGGCCCGCTGGGAGCTGGAGTTCCTGCTGCGCATGCAGGTGCCGGCGGGCGAGCCGCTGGCCGGGATGGTCCACCACAAGATCCACGACCGGAACTGGACCGGCCTGCCGCTGCAGCCCCAGGACGACCCGCAGCCGCGCGAGCTGCACGCGCCGTCCACCGCCGCCACGCTGAACCTGGCCGCCGTCGCCGCGCAGTGCCAGCGGCTGTACGCTCCGTACGACGCCGCGTTCGCCGCGCGCTGCGGCACCGCCGCGAAGACCGCGTACGCGGCGGCCAAGGCGCACCCGGCGATCTACGCCTCGGCCGGCGACGGCACCGGCGGCGGCGCGTACGACGACACGAACGTCACCGACGAGTTCTACTGGGCCGCCGCCGAGCTGTGGCTGACCACCGGCGACAAGGCGTACCTGGCCGACGTCACCGGCTCGCCGCTGCACACCGCCGACGTGTTCGCCCCGAACGGCGCGTTCGGCTGGCAGAGCGTCGCCGCGCTGGGCCGCCTCGACCTGGCCACCGTGCCGAACACGCTGCCCGCCGCGGAGAAGACCCGCATCCGCGAGTCGATCACCGCCGCCGCTGACAGCTACCTGGCCACGATCGCCGGCCAGGCGTACGGGCTGCCGTTCCCGGGCAGCGCCGACGCGTACGTCTGGGGCAGCAACAGCAACCTGGTGAACAACGCCATCGTGCTCGCCACCGCGTTCGACCTGAGCCGGGACGCGAAGTACCGGGACGGCGCGGTGCAGGCCGCGGACTACCTGTTCGGCCGCAACGCGCTGAACATGTCGTACGTGACCGGGTGGGGCGAGCAGCACGCCCGCAACCAGCACAGCCGGATCTTCGGCCACCAGCTGAACCCGGACCTGCCGCGCCCGCCGGCCGGTTCGCTCGCCGGTGGTCCGAACGCCGCGCTGCAGGACCCGTTCGCGGCGAACCTGCTCGCCGGGTGCGCGCCGATGTTCTGCTACGTCGACGACATCAACTCGTACGCGACGAACGAGGTGGCGATCAACTGGAACTCGGCGCTGACCTGGCTCGCGTCGTTCCTGGCCGACCAGGGTGACGCCGGCGCGGTGCCGGCGCCGTCCTGCGCGGTCACCTACACCACGCACGGGAGCTGGCCGTCCGGCTTCACCACCCAGGTGACGGTGCGCAACACCGGCACGACGGCGGTGAACGGGTGGAGCCTGCGCTGGGCGTTCCTCGGCGACCAGAAGGTCGACCACGCGTGGTCGGCGCAGCTCGGCCAGAGCGGCGCCACGGTCACCGCGAAGAACCTGTCCTGGAACGCGAAGCTGGCGCCGGGCGCGTCCACCACGTTCGGCTTCAACGGGACCGCCTCCCGGATCCCGAACCCGGATCCGGGGCTGGTCACCCTGAACGGAAAGGCCTGCACGGTCTCCTGACCGAGCTGACCGGACGCCATCGCAGGACCGGGTACGGTCCTGCGATGGCGTACCTGTTCCTGCTCGGCGCGATCACCGCCGAGGTGATCGGCACCAGTCTGCTCAAGGCCACCGACGGCTTCACCCGGCTCTGGCCCACTGCCGGCCTCGCCGTGGCGTACCTGTCCGCATTCGGGCTGCTCTCGCTGGCCGTGAAGGACATCCCGGTCGGCGTCGCGTACGCGGTCTGGTCCGGACTCGGCACGGCCGCCATCATGGCGATCGGCGCGGCGTTCCTCGGCGAGCCGCTGAGCGTGACGAAGGTGGTCGGGGCGGGACTGGTCATCGCCGGGGTGGTGGTGCTCAACCTCGGCGGCGCGCACTGAGCTCCGCCCGGCTCAGGCCGCCGCGCGCAGCAGCCGGAGCTGCCCGATCTCGGCCACGTTCTTCATCAGCTCGGCGTTCACCCACGCGGCCAGGTCCGCGACGGTGAGCCCGGCGTCGGCGGGCCAGGGGTACGCGGACGGCCGGTCCAGGCCGGCCTCGGTCAGCCCGTCCAGCGTGTCCGTCCACTCCGACCGCAGCTCCCGCAGCCACGCCACCGTCTCCGCGCCCGGTCCGGGCCAGCGGATGTCGTCGCGTTCCCGCGCCGGCCGCTGCCGCACGTGGCCGGCCGCGACCGACCACCACCAGCCGACGTGCCAGGTCAGCCACCCGATCGTGGGCACCGGCACCGGGTCCGGCTCGGTGTCGGCCCAGTCGGGACGCCACCCGCCGGCCGGATCCCGGCGCATGGTCCAGCACACCGCGGCCGGCTCCCAGAGGAAGTCAGCCGGCTCCAGCCGGTCGAGGTGGTACTCGGCGAGCGCCCAGGTCAGGTCGAACTGCCGGCGCAGCAGGGCGGTCACGGAGGCGGGCACCGCGCGATCGTGGCACGGCCCGCGTCCCCGGTCGACCGGTTAACCGCTCCCGGCCCGCCTCGCGGCGATGCCCCTCGCGACGTGCGGCCCACCCGCCGACCCCGCACGCTCTCCGTCAGGCCTCCGCCCCGGCGTGTCGTGGCGAGAACAAGGAACACCCCGAAAGCGATATGACCGTGAGGCATGAATATGCCTGAGAGTCATATCGCTTGAGGTCTCACCTTTCTGGAAGGCCACCGATCGCCGCCGCGCATCGCGATCCGCTCGGCCGGGTCGAGGCCCAGCGCCGCCTCGTGGTGTGACGGGCGTCGCCCCGGGCGGGGCTCCGGGCCCGGCGGAACGGCCCTAGCGTCGACCGCATGGCCCTCGCCGGACCCCGCTGATGGGACGCGTCTCGCCGCTCCCGCCACCCGGGCCGCTGCGCACGCTCGCGTACGCCACGCTCGTCAACACCGTCGGCGCGGGACTGTGGCTGGCGGGCGGGGCGCTCTACCTGACCCGGGACGTGGGCCTCTCCGCCACCTCGGTGGGCGCCGGGCTCACCGTCGCCGGGCTGGTCGGGCTGAGCGCGAGCGTGCCGCTGGGCGCGCTGGCGGACAGGTGGGATCCGCGTACGCTCCGGGCCGTCCTCCAGGTGGGTCAGGCGGTCGCCGCGCTGGCGTACCTGCTGGTCAATTCGTTTCCGGCGTTCCTGGCGGTGGCGGTGCCGGAGGCGCTGCTCGCCGCCGGCAACCTGGCGGTACGGGCGGCGCTCGTCGCGGCGGTGGGCGGCCCGGACGGCCGGGTGCACGCGTTCGCGACGCTGCGCGCGGTGGCGAACCTGGGCATCACCGCCGGTACCGCGCTGGCCGGGATCGCGCTCGCGGTGGACACGCACCGGGCGTACCAGGTGCTGATCGTCGGCAACGCTGCCACCTACCTGCTCTCGGCAGCGCTGCTGCTGCGCCTGCCGCCACAACCCGTGGCCGCCGGAGAGCGACGCATGCCGGGCACGCCGCGGCGCGGGCGACCGCTGCGGGACTGGCGGTTCCTCGCGGTGAGCGGCGTGTCGGCGGTGCTCAGCACACACGTGACGGTGCTCGTGCTCGTCGTGCCGTTGTGGACTGTGGACCGGGCCGGCGCGCCGCCACCCGTGGTGTCGGCGGTGCTGCTGGCGAACACGGTCCTCACCGTGCTGCTCGCGGTCCGGCTGAGCCGGGGTGCCGAGCGGGCCGCGCCGGCTGCGCGGAAGCTGCGCCGGGCCGGGCTCGTGCTCGCGGCGGCGACACCGTTGTACGCGGCGACGGCCGCGCTGCCGGTGCTCCCGGCGGTCATCCTGCTGCTCGTCGCGACTGCGGTGTGGACGGTGGGCGACCTGTGGCACGGCACGGCCGGCGCGGGCCTCGCCTACGACCTGGCCCCGCCCGGCGCGATCGGCGCCTACCAGGGTGCGGACGGCCTGCTCGCCGGGCTGGCCCAGGCGCTCGGCCGGGGACTGCTCACGCTGCTGGTGCTCGGCGGCGGTCCGGTCGGCTGGCTGGTGCTCGGCGGGATACTCGCCGCCGCCGGGCTGGCCGCTCCGGCGCTGGCCGGCCGGGCGATCGCGAACCGGCGGGCGCCGGAGACCCGGCCCGCCGGTGTGCCCGCGTGACCCGCGTGACCCGCGTGACCCGCGTGTAGCAGCATGGCGGGATGACCGACCGGCAGAGCATCACGATCCGCCCGGGTGGGCCCGGCGACGCGCCCACGCTGCTGCGGCTGCTCGACAGCGCCACCGCCTGGCTGACCGAACTGGGGCGTACCGACCAGTGGGGCACCGAGCCGGCGTCGATCGACCCGCGCCGCATCGCCCAGGCCGAGGCGTGGGCCACCGGCGACGGCCTGTACCTCGCCGAGATCGACGCGACGGTGGCGGGCGCGCTGGTGGTGGGCGCGGCGACCGAGTACGTGCCGCCCGCCACCGAGCCGGAGCTGTACGTGAACCTGCTGGTCACCGACCGGGCGTACGCGGGACGCGGCGTCGGGGCGCGGCTGCTGGCGTACGCGGCGGAGCTGGCCCGCGACCGCGGCGTCGGCCTGCTGCGGGTGGACTGCTTCCGCAGCCCGGACCGGGCGCTCGTGCGGTTCTACGAGCGCTGCGGGTTCACCGCCACCGAGCCGTTCACCGTGGAGCGGCCGGGCCGCCCGACGTGGACCGGGCAGGTGCTGGAGCGCCGGGTCGGCTGAGTCAGCCGATCTCCTCGTCCACGAAGCACCAGCGCCACGACTCCCCCGGCTGGACCGACCGCATCACCGGGTGCCCGGTCGACTCGAAGTGCTTCGTGGCGTGCTGGTACGGCGACGAGTCGCAGCAGCCCACGTGCCCGCAGGTCAGGCAGGCGCGCAGGTGCACCCAGTCCGGGTTGCCGATGGCCACGCAGTCCGGGCACTCGGTCGTGGTGCCGGGCTCGGCCGTGCCCGCCTCGGCCAGGTGCTGGCAACTCATTCGACGACCTCCTGTCGCAGCATGGACTCCTCCAGATCCAGATCACGATAGGCGCGGGTGAGCACCTCCTCCGGGATCTGGCCGGAGTCGCGGGCGGCCCGGAACACCTCCCGCTCCGCGTCGATCATCTCCTGCCGCAGGCGCGCGTACGCCTGGGAGGGGGTCTCCCGTCCGGTGCCGCCCAGCCGCTCCCAGGCCAGGTTGGCCCGCGAGGTGGTCAGCCCGCGCAGGCGTTCCACCACCGCCTCCGGCGCGCCCTCGGCCAGTTCGTCGAGGCGTTCCCGGGCGGCCCGGCTGGCCCGCTGCTGCACCCCGGCGGCGGACAGCGCGTCCTGCACCGGGTCGTCCGGGGGCAGCCGCAGCCGCCGGGCCACCCAGGGCAGCGTGGCGCCCTGCCCGACGAGCGTCGCGACGATCACCGCGAAGGCGAGCCAGATGAGCAGCGCCCGCGGGTACGGCGCGTCGCCGGCGAGCGTGAGCGGCAGGCCCAGCGCGGCGGCGAGCGTCACCACGCCCCGCATGCCGGCCCAGCCGATGACGACGGGGAACTGCACCGGCGGCGCCGGGTCGCGCTGCCGGATCCGGGGCACCAGCCGGGCCAGGTAGGTGGCCGGGAACACCCAGACGAACCGGGACAGGAAGACGGCGGCCAGCACCGCGACGGTGATCGCGGCCAGCGAGCCGATCGGCTCGTCGAGGTCGCGGACCACCTCCGGCAGTTGCAGGCCGACCAGCAGGAACACCAGTCCTTCGAGGAGGAACCGGATCAGCCGCCAGAACGCGGTCACCTGGAGCCGGGAGGCGGCCGACAGCAGCGTGGGCAGCTTGTGCCCGATGCCGAGGCCGGTCACCACCACCGCGACCACGCCGGAGGCGTGGATCTCCTCGGCGGCGAAGACCACGGCGAACGGCACGATCAGCGACAGCGCGTTGTCCAGCACCGGGTCGGTGATGCGCTTGTGCAGGTAGCCGAAGACCACCACGCCCAGCAGGCCGACCAGGATGCCGCCGCCGGCCGCGACGACCACCTCGCGGGCCACGTCGCCGGCGCCGACGCCGCCGGTGGTGGCGGTCGCGGCGACGATCGCCACCCGCAGCAGCACCAGCGCGGTGGCGTCGTTGACCAGGCTCTCGCCCTCCAGGATGGTGACGACCCGCCGGGGCAGGCCGACCCGCCGGGCCACCGCCGTGGCGGCGACCGCGTCCGGCGGTGCCACCACCGCGCCGAGCGCCAGGCAGATCGCGTACGGCAGTTCGGGCAGGAACCAGTGCACGACGGTGCCCACCGCGAACGCGGTGAAGACGACCAGCCCGACGGCGAGCAGCAGGATCGGCCGCAGGTTGAGCCGGAACGCCGGCACCGACGTCTCCAGCGCCGCCACGTAGAGCAGTGGCGGCAGGATGCCCACCAGCACCAGGTCCGGGTCCAGCCGCACGTGCGGGAAGAACGGCAGGTAGGACAACGCGAGGCCGAGCACCACCAGCAGGATCGGCGCGAGCAGGCCGAGCCGGCGGGCCAGCGCCGCACCGAAGGTCGCGATGGCCAGGAAGACCACGACCTCGAACAGAGCATCCACGAACGACGAGCCTAAGCGCCGACGGGCAGATGTGTGATCAGGCAGCGGAGCGCAACTTCGGCAGCACCTCGGCGCCGAACGTGTCGATGAACGCGCGCTGCTCCTGCCCGACGTGGTGCAGCGCGATCCGGTCGAAGCCCAGCGCCACGTACTCCTCCAGCCAGCCGATGTGCCGGCCCAGGTCGGCGGAGACGTTCACGGTCTCGGCGACCTTGGACATCGGCACGTCGGCGCTCGCCACGTCGAAGTGCTCGGGGGTCTCCAGATCCCAGCAGACCGGCGGCGCGAACACGTTGCTGCGCCACTGCTCGTACGCGATCGCCTCGGCCTGTTCCTGCTCGGGCGCCCAGCTCACGTGCACCTGGAGGTGCAGCGGGCCGCGTCCGCCCGCGTCCCGGTAGGCGTCGATCATCCGCCGCAGGTGCTCGACCGGCGCGTTGACGGTGATCAGTCCGTCGGCCCACTCGGCGCACCAGCGCGCGGTGGCGACGCTGACGGCGGCGCCGACCAGCGCGGGCGGCTCCTCCGGCCGGGTCCACAGCTTCGCCCGGTCGACGGTGACGAGGCCGTCGTGGCTGACCTCCTCGCCTGCGAGCAGCGCCCGGATCACGTCGACGCACTCACGCAGCCGGGCGGTACGAATGTCCTTGCGCGGCCAGACCTCGCCGGTGATGTGCTCGTTCGACGCCTCGCCGGTGCCCAGCGCGGCCCAGAACCGGCCCGGGTACATGGCGCCGAGCGTGCCGATGGCCTGCGCGATGATCGCCGGGTGGTAGCGCTGGCCGGGCGCGTTCACCACGCCGAAGGACAGGTTCGTGGCCTGGAGGGCGGCGCCGAGCCAGGACCAGGCGAACCCGGACTGGCCCTGCCGCTCGCTCCACGGCGAGAAGTGGTCGGAGCACATGGCCGCGTCGAAGCCGGCGCGCTCGGCGTGGATCACCGCCTCCAGCAGCCGGGCCGGGTGGATCTGCTCGTGGGATGCGTGGAAGCCGAACGCCGTCATGGTGGGCTTTCCTACCCGTGACGGCGTCCGGCCAATCGCGTCTACTCGGAGTGCGCGCCGGCGCCCGCGCCGGCCTCGCCCTGGCCGATCCACACCGTCTTGGTGTTGCAGAACTCGCGCATCCCGGCGGCGGACAGCTCGCGGCCGTACCCGGAGTTCTTCACACCACCGAACGGCAGCTCCGGATAGGACGTGGTCATGCCGTTGATGAACACGTTGCCGGCGTCCAGGTCGACGGCGAAGCGCTCCTGCTCGGCCGGGTCGTTGGTCCAGGCGTTGGAGCCGAGGCCGAAGCTGGTGCCGTTGGCGACAGCGATCGCCTCGTCGTACGAGCCGACCCGGTAGAGCCCGGCGACCGGCCCGAACACCTCCTCGGACCACATCCGCATCTCCGGGCGCAGGTCGGTGACCACGGTCGGCGGGTAGTACCAGCCGTCCCCGGCCGGCTTCTCGCCGCCGCAGAGCACCGTCGCGCCCTGGTCCACCGCGTCGGTGACCTGGGCGTGTACCTCGTCGCGACCGCGCTCGCTGGCCAGCGGGCCGACGTCGGTGCCGTCGTCCATCGGGTCGCCGACCCGCAGCGCCGCCATCCGGGCGGCGAACTTCTCCGCGAACGCGTCGAACACGTCGGTGTGCACGATGAACCGCTTCGCGGCGATACAGGACTGCCCGTTGTTCTGGCAGCGGGCCGTCGTGGCGACCTCGGCGGCGGTGTCCAGGTCGGCCGAGGGCATCACCACGAACGGGTCGCTGCCGCCCAGCTCCAGCACCGTCTTCTTGATCTCCCGGCCGGCGATCTGGGCGATGGACCGGCCGGCCGGCTCGCTGCCGGTGAGGGTGGCGGCGCGCACGCGGGGGTCGCTGAGGATCCGGTCGACCGCGTCGGAGCCGACCAGCAACGTGGTGAACGCGCCCTCGGGGAAGCCGGCCCGGCGGAACACGTCCTCCAGGTAGAGCGCGGTCTGCGGCACGTTCGAGGCGTGCTTGAGCAGGCCGGTGTTGCCCGCCATCAGGGCCGGGGCGGCGAATCGCATCACCTGCCACAGCGGGAAGTTCCACGGCATCACCGCGAGCACCGGCCCGATCGGCTGGTAGCGCACGTACGCCCGCTTCGCCTTGACCGCGGCGGCGTCGGCCGGCTCGTCCGCGAGCATCCGGGGCGCGTTGTCGGCGTAGAAGCGGCAGGCGGTGGCGCACTTGGTGACCTCCGCCTTCGCGGCGGCGTACGTCTTGCCCATCTCGGTGGTCATCAGCCGGGCCGTCTCGTCGCGCTCGGCGTCGAGCAGGTCGGCGGCGGTGACGAGCCACCGGGCCCGCTGCGCGATGGTGGTGTCGCGCAACTGCCGGAAGGCGAGGTCGGCGCGCTCGATCGCGGCGTCGATCTGCTCGTCCGACATCGCCTCGTACGTCTTGAGCACCTGTCCGGTGGCGGGATTGGTGGTGGCGATGGGCATCTCGTACTCCTGTCACTCGAACAGCGAGTGCCGCACGCCCGGCTCCTCCCGGCGGCGCGCGGCGCGGCGGCGCTGGATCACGACCAGGTCGACCACCGCCACCACGGCGAGCAGCGCGCAGACGACACCCAGCCAGGCGATGTTCGCGGCGAACGCGAGCACCGCGAAGACGGTCATCACGACCAGACCGAACGTGGCGAGCGCGAGCCGCAGGTTCAGGGCGCTGTTCGCGTGGCCGACCGTGCCTCGGGCACGGCGGGGCTGTGATCGGGTCATTCCTGGGGCCTACCCCGGCACGGGCGGGGATAACCGGCCGGGGCGGGAACGCCGGTGATCCGGGACACCCGGCGGGCAGGCGCCGGATGCGCCCGGACAGCGGGTGCGTTACATCGGTGCGCCGGTACCGGCGGAGATCCCGCGGACGGTGGAGAGGATGGCATGACCACGACGCAGGCCGTACCCGTTACCGTCGCCGTGTCCCGGCGCGCCGACCCGGCGCGTACCGACGAGGTGGTCGCGTGGATGCGGGCCGGGACGGCGCTCGCGGAGAGCTTCCCGGGCTTCCTCGGCGCCGGTTTCGTCCGCAGCGCCCCCGGTTCCGGCGAGTGGCACGTGATGTACCGCTTCGCCGACGCGGACACGCTGCGCGACTGGGAGGACTCGCCGCAGCGGCGCTGGTGGCTCGGCTCGGCCCAGGGCATCGTCGAGCACACCCGGGTCGAGCGGCGCACCGGCATCGAGGGCTGGTTCGACCCGCCGGTGGACCACGTGGTCGAGACGTTCGGCGAGCCGGAGCCGGCCGCGCCGCCGCGCTGGAAGCAGGCGGTCACGATCTGGCTGGCGTTCTTCCCGCTCAGCCTGGCCGCCACGCTGCTGACCACCCGGTTCCTCGCCGGCGTGCCGCTGGCCGGCCGGACGCTGCTGATGACGCTCGTGCTCACCCCGCTGATGACCTACCTGGTGCTGCCCCGGATCACCCGGGCGCTGCACCGGTGGCTGCACGGCCGGCCTGCGCCGGCACGACACATGTGAACGACAGTGGTCGATGCTGATAGCCGACAGAACCGCCACCGGAACCCCGCCGGGGCATAGGGTCGACGCGCCCGTTGCCGCCGCCGGACGGGGGACCGATGAGACGCTGGATCGCCGCGCTGGCCTGCCTGGCGGCGCTGGTCGCGCTCGCCTGTGACGGCTCCGGCGAGGCGTCACCCCGGCCGTCCGGCACACCCGCCCCCGGCGAGCCCCGGGTGCTGGTCGCGCTCGGCGACTCGGTCAGCACCGGCTACGGCTCCTGCCTGGTGCTGGTGAGCTGCGAACGCAACTCCTGGTCGACCGGGGACGGCCTGCGGGTGGAGAGCCTCTACCGGCGGCTGCGCGCCGACACGCCGGGGCTGCGGGCGTACAACCGGGCCGTGCCCGGGGCCCGCGCGTCCGCGCTGGCCGGCCAGGCCCGGTCGGCGGTACGCGACAAGGCCGACCTGGTCACCGTGCTGATCGGCGCGAACGACGCCTGCCGGGGCGACGTCGACGACATGACGCCGGTCGCCACGTTCCGCGACCAGGTCGACGCGGCGCTGGGCGTGCTACGCGACGGCCGGCCGAAGGCCCGGGTGCTGGTGGCCAGCATCCCGGACCTGTACCGGCTCTGGCAGATCGGGCACACCGAGCCCCGCGCCGTGCGGGCCTGGTCGCGGGGCGTCTGCCCGTCGCTGCTCGCAGGCGCCACGTCGACCGCGCCCGCCGCGGTGGCCCGCCGGGCCCGCGTCCGGGACCGGATCGAGGCGTACGACGGGCAACTGCGCGCCGCCTGCCGGGCGTACGGGTCACGCTGCCGGTGGGACGGCGGCGCGGTGCACCGCCACCGCTTCGACCTGGACCAGGTCAACGCGCTCGACTGGTTCCACCCGAACGCGACCGGGCAGGGCCGGCTGGCCGAGGTGGCCTGGAACGCCTCCGGCTGGTCAGGGCTGACGCGGGCCCGGTAGCTGCCGGGGACCGGCGGCGCGGTAGAGGGCACGCGTACGGTCGGCCAGTTCCTTGGTGGCCGACGAGTTGGCCCAGGTGCCGAGCACGATCGCGGCGCCCGGCACGACCTTGGCGAACATCCGCTTGGCGGCACGCACCCCGGCCATCCGGGCCAGCCGGACCCCGAGCTGGAGCATCACCCGGCCCAGCGCCCGGTCGCCGGCGGAGCCGAAGAGGGCACCGGCCCGCTCCCGGCCGGCGGCCACGCCCAGCGCGAGGCGGGCCGTCTCGGCGACCTTGTGCACCCGCTGGAGCACCAGCAGGTCGGTGGCCCGGTCGGGGTGGGCCGGATCGACGCCGTAGGCGGCCGCGACGTGCAGCACCAGCCGGGCCTGGGTCCAGGCCAGCACCCCAACGTCGATCACCGCGCCGGGCAGCCCGGCCGCGCCGGACACCGCACCGGAGAGCCGGGCGTGGTTGACGAACTTGCGGACCGCCTGGTCGGCCAGGTGCTCCGGCGGGGCGTCCGGCCGCAGCGCCCGCTCCCGGGCGGCCCACTGGGCGGCCTCCGGGCCGAGCCGGCGCACCGCCTCCAGGGCCAGGTGCTCCGGCGCGTACTGCGGGTCCTCCCGCATCCGGTCCCACAGCTTGGCCGGTGGCGCCTCGGGCACCTCCACCGGCGGGACGGGGGCGGTGGGGACGGCGTTGGGCTCCCCGTCGACGGGGGCGGGGTCGGTCACGAAGGGCTCCGGAGGCTCGTGCGGCGGGGGTGACGCGGGTCAGCGCCGGCGCGACTGCAGCCGGGTCGCGATCTGCCGCAGCCGGGCCTGGTTCTCCGGCTTCGACATCTCACGCCGGCCGCGATCGACCAGTTGCCGGCCCCGCGGCGACCGCAGGAAGGCGGTGATCCGTTGCATCAGCGACATGAGAGTCCTCCCGTCCCGCGGTCCCCTTCATGTGTACCTGGGACCGGCAAGCCCTCTGATACCCGAATCGGCCCTTCCGCAACCACCCGTCCGGGTCAGCCCAGGATCTCCGCCACCACCTCGCCGGCGCGCCACTCGTGCTGGGCGTACGCGTCCGGGAACGCGGAGATCTGCACGGCCTGGGCGGCCACCGAGAGCGGCAGGCTCTGCCAGCCGGGGATCTCGGCGAGCGCGGACAGGAACGCCTTCGTCGCGTACTCCGGGTCCATCAGCTGCTCGACGGTGCCCCAGCCGCTGCTGGGGCGCTGCTGGAACAGCCCGACCGAGTCGTGGTCCCAGCCGATCGCCTGGTGCGGGTAGTTCTGCGACTCGGGCAGCACGCCGCTGGCGTAGTTGAGCAGGGTGCTCTCCTGCATGGCGGTCGCCACCGCGATGACCAGGGCGCGGCGCGGCATGCCCATCTCCTTGCCGGCCTGCACGATCTTCTTGGCGTTGTTCATCTGGGTGCGGTCCAGGCCGGCGACCGGGACGATCTGCCGGACCGTCTTCTTCGGCTTGGGCTTGGTGGTCGCCTTGGGGCTCGCCGTCGCGGACGGGGTGACGCTGGGGGTGGGAGCGGCGGGGGCGGTGCTCGGCCGGGTCATGGCCCGGGAGGCCGGGTCGACCTCCGCGCGCTCGGCGACCTCCGCCGAGGGCGCCGGGGCGGCGGCGCGGTCCGGGGCGCCGAAGCCGGCCTGGCTGACACCGACCAGGCCGAGGCAGCAGGCCGCGCCGGTGGCGACCGCCAGCTTCGTCCGGCCGGGCCGGGGGTTCATGGGTGCCCAGAAGCGGGTACGCCGGAAGAGTCCCTGGAGCTTCGCCGAACGGTCGGTGGAGGGGGTATCGTCCGAACGGTCAGCCGGGCGGCCGGAGCCGAACGGGTCGTCGAGGTTGCCGTCGTTACGCATCCGACGAGGCTAGGCAGGGCAAACCGGGATCACCCAGGCCGAAAGGGTGGCCCTCGCCACACTTTGGCCGCTCCGAAGCGGACGGCCCACCCCGGCGCGGGCCGGCGGACCACGGACCTCAGGAACCGGACCAATCACCCGGGCGACGGCGCGCGCGGCGGCGCGGGCAGGAACGCCGCAGACCTCCAGGTCCCGCCCGATGATCGACTAACTCGTCCGTTCGGACGATCCGGATATGGGTCGCCGGACCGGGGCGTAGCCGAATCGTGATCATCATCCGGGCATCGGACGTGGCCGTAACGGAATGGACCACCCACCCCGGTACGTTTGCCGAACCGGGGAGTCCGCACGCTCGGCGCTCCCCCGCACGCGTCGACAGGGAGGACCCACCGGTGCTCGATCCACACGAGCTCTACGAACTCACCGACGAGCTGCCCGAGCTCGGCCAGCCGGTGCTGATCCAGGCGCTCACCGGCTTCGTCGACGCCGGCAACGCCACCCGGCTGGCCCGGGAACAGCTGCTCACCTCGCTCGACGCCCAGGTCATCGCCCGCTTCGACGTGGACCAGGTCTTCGACTACCGCTCCCGCCGCCCGGTGATGACGTTCGTCGAGGACCACTGGGAGTCCTACGACGCCCCGGCGCTGGAGCTGCACCTGCTGCGCGACGACGACGAGACCCCGTTCCTGCTGCTCACCGGGCCCGAGCCGGACCTGCAGTGGGAGCGTTTCGTGGCCGCCGTCGCCGGGCTCAGCGCCCGCCTCGACGTCCGGCTCACCGTCGGGCTCAACTCGATCCCGATGGCGGTGCCGCACACCCGGCCCAGCGGCGTCACCGCGCACGCCACCCGCAAGGACCTGATCGCCGGGCACGAGCCGTGGCTGCAGAAGGTGCAGGTGCCGGCCGGCGTCGGTCACCTGCTGGAGTACCGCCTCGGCGAGCAGGGGCGCGACGCCCTCGGCTTCGCCGCGCACGTGCCGCACTACGTGGCCCAGGCCGAGTACCCGGCCGCCGCCGAGGCGCTGCTGTCCGCCGTGTCCCGCAGCACCGGCCTGCTGCTGCCGGTCGAGGCGCTGCGGACCGCGGCCGAGGCGGTCCGGGTGGAGATCGACCGCCAGGTCACCCAGACCGAGGAGGCGGCGACGCTGGTCCAGGCGCTTGAGGAGCAGTACGACGCGTTCGCCCGCGGCCGGGGCGAGAAGAACCTGCTCGCCGGCGAGACCGGGCCGCTGCCCACCGCCGACGAACTCGGCGCCGAACTGGAACGCTTCCTCGCCGAGCAGACCCGCCCCGGCGACACCCCGGAGCGCTGAGGCGGCGGGGCGGGCGGCGATGCGGCAGGCTGGGGACATGCGCCTGGCGACCTGGAACGTCAACTCGGTGAAGGCCCGCCTGCCCCGGCTGCTCGACTGGCTGGCCACCACGGAACCCGACGTCGTGTGCCTGCAGGAGACCAAGTGCCCCGACGGGGCGTTCCCGGTCGCCGAGGTGGGCGAGCTGGGCTACGAGGTGGCCAGCCACAGCGACGGGCGGTGGAACGGCGTCGCCGTGCTGTCCCGGGTCGGGCTGGCCGACGTGGCCGTCGGCTTCCCCGGTGAACCCGGGTTCCCCGATCCCGAGGCCCGCGCCATCTCGGCCACCTGCGACGGGCTGCGGGTCTGGTCGGTCTACGTACCCAACGGCCGCGCGCCGGACGACCCGCACTACGCGTACAAGCTGGCCTGGTTCGCGGCGTTGCGCGACGCCCTGGAACCGGAGGTGGCCGGCCCCCTGCCGGTGGCCGTCTGCGGGGACTTCAACGTGGCGCCCACCGACGCGGACGTCTGGGATCCGACGCTGTTCGTCACCTCCACCCACGTCACCCCGGCCGAGCGGGCCGCCCTGGCCGCGCTGCGTGACCTGGGCCTGGAGGACGTGGTGCCGACGCCGATGAAGGGGCCGCACCCGTTCACGTACTGGGACTACCGGGCCGGCATGTTCCACCAGAACAAGGGCATGCGGATCGACCTGGTGTACGCGAGCGCGTCGTTCGCCCGCGCGGTCCGCTCCGCGTACGTGGACCGGGAGGCCCGCAAGGGCAAGGGCCCGTCCGACCACGCTCCGATCGTGGTCGACGCGGACCTGGCACCGGCCGTCGAGACGTTCTGAGCGCGGCGCTGGTTAGGGTGGACACATGGCTGTCGTGAAGATCAACGCGATCGACGTCCCGTCCGGCGCCGGCGAGGAGCTGGAGAAGCGGTTCGCGGCGCGGGCCGGCGCGGTGGAGAACTCCCCCGGCTTCCTCGGCTTCGAGCTGCTGCGCCCGGTCGCCGGGGACACCCGCTACTTCGTGTACACGCGCTGGGAGAGCGAGGAGTCCTACCAGGCGTGGGCGCAGGGCCCGTCGCGGGCCGCGCACGCCGAGGGCGGCGAACCCCGCAAGCCCGTCGCCACCGGCGCCACCCTGCTGGAGTTCGAGGTGGTCCAGCAGGTTCCCGCCAAACCCTGACCCCGCCCTCTCGTCTTTCGGTCGATCATGAAGTTGGCGGCACTCAGCGTCCGTTTCGTCACCGCCAACTTCATGATCGACGCGGGCGGTCGGCGGGCGGGGTGAGCGGTCAGCGGGCCAGGGACGCGAAGACGATCACGTTGTCCTGGTAGCCGGTACGGCCGCCGACCCACTCGCCGCCGCAGGTGATCAGGCGCAGCTCGGCCGGGCCCGAGTCGCCGTACACCCGGGCGGCGGGCAGGTTCGACTTGTCGAAGTACTCGACGCTGTCCACCTTGAAGGTCACCACGCTGCGGTCGGCGCGGGTCACCTGGATCCGGGCGCCCGGCTTGAGCGAGCGCAGCCGGTAGAAGACGGCCGGCCCGCTCTTGGTGTCGACGTGGCCCACGATGATCGCCCGGCCCGGGTCGCCGGGCACCGCTCCCCTGTCGTACCAGCCGGTCTGGTCGTGCTCGGTCAGCGGCGGTACGTCCACCGAGCCGTCCTTCGCCTGCCCGACCGGGGTCACCGGCGCGTTGACCTTGATGGCCGGCACGGCCAGGCGTACCGGCCGGCTCGCCGGTTTCCGGACCGGGGCGGCGGCGCTCGCCGGAGCTGCCGCGCCCGACCCGTTCGACCGGCTCGACTCGGTGGACGCGTCGGCGAAGTCGAACGGCCCGGCCGTGCGCCCGAGGCCGGCACCGGTCGCGAACACGCCGACCAGCACCAGCACCACTGCCAGTGGCTTCGACCAGGAGCCCCGGCCCCGGTCTCCCCTGCCCGGCGACGCCGGTGGCGGTTCGACAGGCGGCGGCCCGGCGGGCCGGGGGCGCAGGGCCGGCGGATCGGCCGACGGCGGATACCACGGTCGCGACGCGGCGGGCGGCGGCATCCACGGCCGCGACCCGGAGACCGGCACGGCCGGCGATCCGGTCCCGGCGGCCGGACCCGTCCCGGCGGCAGACCCACTCCCCGAGCGCGGGCCGGTCCGGGGCGCGGCGGCCGGATCAGCCCTGGAGAACCGGGCGGTGCCGGTCGGTGGCGCGGCGGGCGGAGGCAGGGCCAGGAACGGCCGGCCGGGGCGCCGGGATCCGGCGGGCGGCGGAACGAAGTGCTCGGCCATGACCGGCCTCAGCGTCCGGCGGCGCCGCGGGCCTGCCGGCGGGACGCGGCCACGCCGAGCCCGGCGCCGACCACCGTCACCGCCAGCCCGACCGGCACCAGCAGGCCACCGAGCCCGGGGCCGGCGGTGCCGCCGAAACCGGTGGCCGGGCCGCGGCTGGGCAGGTGACTGGGCGGGTGGGTCGGCTGCCGGGTGGGCTGCCCCTGCTTGACCACCTGGAGCATGGTGGAGGCGGTCTCCCCGCCCGGGCACTCCAGCTTCACCCGGTAGTTGCCGGGCCGGGTGCGCTCGTGGACCATCGGCGAGGCGGTGAGCAGGCCGCGCTGCGGCTGCACCTGGATCCTGCCGAACGCGTCCGAGGTGACGATCGCCGGGACGGTGTTGTTCCGGCAGCTCGCCCGGATGCCGACGAGGTAGCCGGGCGAGACGGTGCCCGGGGTGACCTCCACGAAGATCACGTCGGCCGGGGGTTGTTCCGGCACCGGCTCGGCCTGGGCGGGCAGCGCGCCGGCCAGCGGGGCGGCGCACGCGGCGGCCGCGACCAGCAGCGCCTCACGTACCCTGAACGACCCCATGACCCCTCCCGGCGTACGGGATGAATCCTCTCACCCCTGGGCGCACATCACATCCGATCCGGGCTAGGCTCGGGTCGCTGTGACCCTCCCCGACATCGCCGCCGGCCGCATCCGTACCTTCCATCCGCGTCGCGGACGGATGAGCGAGCGGCAGCGCGACGCGCTCACCCGGCTCTGGCCCGCGTACGGCCTGGAGATCGCCGCCCTCGACGGGCCGTGCGATCCGACGACGCTGTTCGGACGACGGGCGCCGCTGGTACTGGAGATCGGCTCCGGCATGGGCGACGCCACCGCCGCCATGGCGGCGGCCGACCGGGACCGACACTATCTGGCGGTCGAGGTCCATACGCCGGGAATCGCCAACCTGCTCGACCTGGTGGAACGCCACGGTCTGGACAACGTACGGGTGGCCGAGGGCGACGCGCTGGACCTGGTCCGGGCGATGCCGGAGGGCTGCCTGGACGCGGTGCACGTGTTCTTCCCCGACCCGTGGCCGAAGACCCGGCACCACAAGCGGCGGATCATCGCGCCGGCGCACGTGGCGCTGCTGCGGTCCCGGCTGGCGCCGGGCGGCACGCTGCACTGCGCGACGGACTGGGCCGAGTACGCCGAGTCGATGCGCGAGACGCTCACCGCCGACCCGGAGCTGGTCGACGTGTACGGCGGCTACGCGCCGCGTCCGGCGCACCGCCCGGTGACGAAGTTCGAGCGGCGCGCGCTGACCGCCGGCCGGGAGGTCTTCGACCTGATCCACCGGCGGCGCTGAACCCGTTGCGCTGAACCCGGTTGGCGCGGCGTGGTGTGATCCAGGCACGATGGGAGCCGCCATGACTCTCACCGCCGCGCTGCCGAAGACCGCCGATCCCGACACCCTCTACGACGCGTTCGCCTCCTGGGCGTCCGAGCGCGGCCTGGACCTCTATCCCCATCAGGAGGAGGCGGTCATCGAGATCGTCTCCGGCGCGAACGTGATCATGAATACGCCGACCGGCTCGGGGAAGAGCCTGGTGGCGATCGCGGCGCACTTCGCGGCGCTGGCCGACGACCGGACGACCTTCTACACCGCGCCGATCAAGGCGCTGGTCTCGGAGAAGTTCTTCGCGCTCTGCGAGGTCTTCGGCGCGGAGAACGTCGGCATGCTCACCGGCGACGCCAGCGTCAACGCGGACGCGCCGATCATCTGCTGCACCGCGGAGATCCTGGCCAACCTGGCGCTGCGCGAGGGCCGCCGCGCCGACGTCGGCCAGGTGATCATGGACGAGTTCCACTTCTACGCCGAGCCGGACCGCGGCTGGGCGTGGCAGGTGCCGCTGATCGAGCTGCCGCAGGCCCAGTTCGTGCTGATGTCGGCCACGCTCGGCGACACCACCCGCTTCGTCGACGACCTGACGCGGCGCACCGGGCGGCCGACCGCCGTCGTCCGCTCGGCCGAGCGGCCGGTCCCGCTCCTCTTCTCGTACGCGACCACGCCGCTGCACGAGACCCTCGAGGAACTGCTGGAGACCAAGCAGGCCCCGGTGTACGTCGTGCACTTCACCCAGGCCGCCGCGCTGGAACGCGCCCAGGCGCTGATGAGCGTGAACGTCTGCACCCGCGCCGAGAAGGACATGATCGCGAGTGCGATCGGCAACTTCCGGTTCACCTCCGGCTTCGGCAAGACGCTGTCCCGGCTGGTCCGGCACGGCATCGGCGTGCACCACGCGGGCATGCTCCCGAAGTACCGCCGCCTGGTCGAGACGCTCGCCCAGGCCGGCCTGCTCAAGGTCATCTGCGGTACGGACACGCTCGGCGTCGGCATCAACGTACCGATCCGTACCGTGCTGTTCACCGGCCTGAGCAAGTACGACGGGGTGCGGACGCGCCTGCTGAAGGCCCGCGAGTTCCACCAGATCGCCGGCCGGGCCGGGCGGGCCGGGTTCGACACGCTGGGCCGGGTCGTGGTGCAGGCTCCCGAGCACGTGATCGAGAACGAGAAGGCGCTCGCGAAGGCCGGTGACGACCCGAAGAAGCGCCGCAAGGTGGTGAAGAAGAAGCCGCCGGAGGGCTCGATCGGCTGGGGCGAACCGACGTTCCAGCGGCTGGTCGAGGCCGAGCCGGAGCCGCTCACCTCCAGCTTCCAGGTCAGCCACTCGATGCTGCTCAACGTGATCGGCCGCCCCGGCGACGCGTTCGCCTCGATGCGGCACCTGCTCACCGACAACCACGAGGACCCGGCCGCGCAGCGCCGGCACATCCGCCGGGCCATCGCCATCTACCGGGCGCTGCGCGCGGGCGGCGTGGTCGAGGAGCTGCCCGAGCCGGACGAGACCGGCCGCCGGGTACGGCTCACCGTCGACCTCCAGCTCGACTTCGCGCTCAACCAGCCGCTGTCACCGCTGGCGCTGGCCACCGTCGAACTGCTCGACCGGGAGTCCCCGTCGTACGCGCTCGACGTGCTCAGCGTGATCGAGTCGATCCTCGACGACCCGCGCCAGGTGCTGTCCGCGCAGCAGTTCAAGGCCCGCGGCGAGGCGGTCGCCGCGATGAAGGCGGAGGGCATCGAGTACGAGGCACGCCTCGAACTGCTCGACGAGGTGACCTGGCCCAAGCCGCTCGCCGAGCTGCTGGAGTCCGCGTACGAGATGTACCGGCAGGGCCACCCGTGGGTCGCCGACCACCAGCTCTCCCCCAAGTCGGTGGTCCGGGACATGTACGAGCGGGCCATGACGTTCCCCGAGTACGTCCAGTTCTACGGGCTGTCCCGCTCCGAGGGGCTGGTGCTGCGCTACCTCGCCGACGCGTACAAGACGCTGCGGCAGACCGTCCCCGAGGACGCGAAGACCGAGGAGCTGGTCGACCTCATCGAGTGGCTGGGCGAGCTGGTCCGCCAGGTCGACTCCAGCCTGATCGACGAGTGGGAGCGGCTGCGCAACCCGTCGGACGTGGCCGAGGTGGCCGCCTCGCTGGACGACCGGCCGCCGGCGGTCACGCGCAACGCGCGGGCGTTCCGGGTGCTGGTGCGCAACGCGATGTTCCGCCGCGTCGAGCTGGCCGCGCTGCGGCGCTGGGACCTGCTCGGCGAGCTGGACGCGGGCGACGGCTGGAACGCCGACGCCTGGGCCGACGCGCTGGAGCCGTACTTCGAGGCGTACGACGCGATCGGGGTGGGGCCGGACGCGCGCGGGCCGGCGCTGCTGATGATCGAGCAGGGCCGCGAGAGGTGGACCGTACGGCAGATCCTGGACGACCCGGACGGCGACCACGACTGGGGCATCAGCGCCGAGATCGACCTGGCCGCCTCGGACGAGACCGGCGCGGCGGTGGTCCGGATCACCGACGTCGGTCAGTTGTAGCGGCGTCGGCTGACGTACACCGCGGGGGCGGAACCGGTCCGGTCCCGCCCCCGCGATCGTGTCCGATCAGTCGCGCGGGGCCTGGAACGCCACGCGACGACGACGGAACACGACGAACAGGACCGCGCCGGCCGCGAGCACGGCGGCGCCGACACCCGCGAGCGTGGCCGCCGGCGCACCGGTGATCGGCAGGCCGCCGCCGGTGCCACCGCTGCCGTCTTCGGAGCCACCGGTGCCCGGGCCGCCGTTGCCGACGGCGACGACGATGCGAGCGGTGTTGTTCGCCGGCTTCGACTCGGTCGAGGACGTGGCGCCGTCGACCACGATCGTGCCGTCGGTACCCGGCGTCGACTTGATCTTCAGCTGGACGGTGGGCTTGATCCTGCCGTAGCCGGAGGCCACGCTCGGGAACTCGCTCTCGAAGTTGCACCGCAGCTTCGCCGACTCGGGCAACGTCGTGCCCGGCTGGCCGTCGGTGTAGCACCACTCGCTGGGCAGCAGGACGGTGCCGCTCGGCGCGGTGATGAGGACACCGGGGCCGCCGCCGTCGGACGGGCCGTGGTTGACGACCTCGTAGGTGAGGTCGACGGTCTGGCCGACCGCCCCCTTCACCGGCGCGGCGGTGACGGCGACGTCGAGGCTGTTCTTCTTGCTCCAGTACCGGAAGTCGGCGTAGTTGTCCGACTCGTCGAGCTCGCGCTCCACGACGGCCTTGCGGGCCTGGCCCGCCTTGACCGCCTTGGCGTGCAGCTTCTCGGCGGCGGTGGCGAACGACGGGCCGTTGCCCTTGGTCGCCGCGGCCTTCTTCGCCGCCTCCGCCTCACCGGCCAGCGCGGTGCTGAACAGGGCGTAGTTCTCGTCCGGACCCGGCAGGTTGCGGCCGAACGTGATGTTGAACAGCGACTCGCCCGTCTCGTCGTCGAACAGCAGCAGCCCCTCGCCGGGCTTGAGCGTCAGCGGCACCGTGCAGGTGACCTGGCTCGGCCCGTAGACGTACGGCGGACCGCTGGCCTTCGGGTAGTAGCCGACGTACGTGCAGTCGCTGTACCGCTCGACGAAGGTGGCGCCGGTGGGCAGGTCGACCCGGACGGTGAAGTCGGTCGCCGGGCTGTCGCCCTCGTTGAGCACACCGCTGTAGAGCGGAACCCGGTCGCCCTCACCGACCGGCTTGGACCTGTCGTTCAGGTCGTCGGCGGCGGCGACCAGATCGGGGCCCGAGGCGCGGATCGTGACCGGGAAGCTGATCGTGTTGTCGCCGGGGTTGGCGTCGTCCTGCGCGCCGGCGATGGTCACGCCGACCGAACCGGCGTCACCGGGGGTCGCACCGGTGCGGCTGGCCAGCGAGAGCGGGTAGAGGAGATCGGTCTGGCCGGCCACCAGGCCACCGACGGTGCAGGTGACCTTTCCCGCCGCGAGCTTGCAGGAGTCGTTCCAGTCCGGCACCGAGGCGACCACGTCGGACGACAGCTTGCCCAGGTCGAGCGTGACGGTCACCGCCGTCGCGTCGGCCTGGCCGTAGTTGTAGACGTACATCCCGACCGTGGTGCCACTGTTGTCGATCTCCGCGACGGGGTCGCTGCTGAAGGAGACGAACAGGTCGGGCAGCTCGTCGGCGGCGTGCGCCGGGGTCGACGGGGCGAAGAGCGCGGTCGTGGCCAGCAGCGCCGCGGTAGCGGCGAGGCGGGGCCATCGGGCCGTGAGGGATCGCATGGGTACTCCGAAAGAGAGGTGTGGAAGAACCGCACTCTAGGGGACGGATCGATCGCGCGGTGTCCCGTCCGGATCGGCAGGCCGTCGGCGAACGGATCGACAATGCCCCTTTCGCACCCTGGGCGATGTCAGACCCGTCAATTAGAATGTATGTACTAATCGAGCTGCTGACCTGGGAGGATGCTCGTGACTGCGCCCACCTCCGCGACCCCTGTCACCCCCTACGCCACCCTCCTCGGATTCACCCGGTACGTCGACCGCACCGGCCCCACGAAAGCCACCTTCGTCGGCGGTCTGCGCCGGCAGCGGGCCAGCCGGCACGGCTTCAACCCGCACGGCCAGTTCGTCAAGGCGCTCAAGGCCGACGTCGCCTTCCACACCGGCGGCACCCACCTCGCGCAGGTCGCCGACCTGGTCAAGCCGCGCTGGCGTCCGCTCTACGAGGCGCTCGTGCCGGGCGCGACCCGCTGGCTGCAGTCGCTCGGCGAGCCGGCCGGCGTCGACCTGGCCCAGACCCGCGACGCCCTGGCCATGCTGGGCGACCTGCCCGTGAAGATCAACCCACAGTTCGGCGTCCGGTACGCCGACGGCCGGGCCGAGGCGATCCGCCTGCACTTCGACGAGGCGCCGCCGAGCGAGGAGGCGACGCTCGCCACGCTGCACCTGATGGCCCGGCACATGGACGCGGTGCTGCCGCACGCCGAGCCGGTCCTGGTCGACGTGCGTCGCGGCGAGGCACACCGGATGCCCGCCGACGTGAAGCCCGAGCAGATCGAGCAGTGGCTGGCCGGTGAGGCGGCCGCGTTCCGCGCCATCTGGTCCACCGCCGCCTGACCGACCGCCCCGGCACGGCATTCCGGCACACCGCGACGCCGCCCGACCACGTACCCGACCGCCGCACCGCCCACCTACCGAACGGCCGTCCCGCTACCCGGGGCGGCCGTTCGTCGTCCCGAGCGGTGCGCCGCAGGGGGACTCCGCCCGGTGGACGAACAGCGGACGGCATCGTCCGTGTCTGCTTTCCTCCTCCCGGCTCAGATTGGTGGCATATGCGGGCATCCGTCGGGAACACCCCCGCGTGGCCCGCCCTCCCGGCACCCCCGCCGTTCGTCGTCAGTCGTCGTCGAGGAGCAACAGTGGTAACAAACGACTCGCCTGTCGTACCCCCGCTACGGACCGCTCGCGCCCCGCGCCCGGTACGCGGCCGCCTCATCCTGCTCGGACCGGCGTTCGTGGCGGCGGTCGCCTACGTCGACCCCGGCAACTTCGCCACCAACTCCACCGCCGGGGCCCGGTACGGGTACCTGCTGGTCTGGGTGGTCGTGGCGGCGAACCTGGCCGCCATGCTGGTGCAGACGCTCACCGCGAAGCTCGGCCTGGCCACCGGGCGCAGCCTGCCCGAACTGTGCCGGGAGCACCTACCCCGGCCGCTCAACCGGGTCATGTGGGCGCAGGCCGAGCTGGTCGCCATGGCCACCGACCTGGCCGAGGTGATCGGCGGGGCGGTCGCGCTGTACCTCCTGTTCGGCGTCCCGCTGCTGCCCGGCGGCCTGATCATCGGCGCCGCCTCGTTCGCCATCCTGGCGCTGCGGGCCAGGGGCTTCCGGGCGTTCGAGATCGCCATCGCCGTGCTGCTCGGCGTGATCGTGCTGGCGTTCGCGGTCAACCTGGTCAGCGCGCAACCGGACGTGTCCGACGCCGCGGCCGGACTGCTGCCCCGGATGCAGGGCACCGACAGCATGCTGCTCGCCGCCGGCATCCTGGGCGCGACGGTGATGCCGCACGTCATCTACGTGCACTCGGCGCTGACCCCGAACCGCCTACCCGCCGAGGGTGAGGCGCAGCGGCGGCTGGTCGCCAAGGGCCTGCGGGTCGACGTGCTGATCGCGCTGGGCATCGCCGGCGCGGTCAATCTGGCCATGCTGCTGGTCGCCGCTAGTAGCTTCCACGGCACGTCGATCCCCGGCACCGACACCCTGGAAGGCGTGCACTCCGGGCTCGCCACCACGCTCGGCACGGCGGCGGCGGTCGGCTTCGCGGTCGCCCTGCTCCTGTCCGGGCTCGCCTCCACGAGCGTCGGCACGTACGCCGGCGAGATCATCATGCAGGGTTTCCTGCGCCGCCGGATCCCGCTGCCGGTCCGCCGGATGATCACGCTGCTGCCCGCGCTGGCGGTGCTCGCGATCGGCGTCGACCCGACGCGGGCGCTGGTGCTGTCCCAGGTGGTGCTGAGCTTCGGCATCCCGTTCGCGCTGATCCCGGTGGTGATGTTCACGCGCCGCCGGGACCTGATGGGCAGCCTGGTCAACCGCCGGGCCACCACCGCCACGGCGGTCGCGATCACCGCGTTCGTGGTGGCGCTCAACGCGTTCCTGCTCTGGCAGTTGGCGGCCTGAAACACACCCGCGCCCGTCCGGCCCGGTGGGGCTGGACGGGCGCGGATGATTCGAGGCTCAGGCGGCCAGGTACTTCTCCAGGTCGTCCAGGATCTTGTTGGCAGCACCCACGCCGATGCCGGTCATCCAGATCTCGTCGGAGACCACGTGCGCCTTGCCGGCCTTGACCGCGGACAGGCCCTTCCACAGCGTGCCGCCGGTGACCTTGGCCTGCTCGGCGGCGGCCTTCTCGCCGTACGCGGTCACGAACACCACGTCGCCGTCGGCCTCGGCGATGCGCTCCGGGCTGACCCGGTCCATCCGCTTGTCCTCCTTGCCGGCGAGCATCTGCCGCTCGGGGCGGCCCAGGCCGGTGTCGCCGACGACGATGCCGGAGAACGAATCAGGCCCGTACAGGCGGATCTCCGTCGGCATGAAGCGCACGATGGAGACCTTTCGGGACGAGGCGTCGCCGAGCTTCGTGCCGAAGTCCTTGGCCCGCTTCTCGTACTCGGCCAGCAGGTCCTTCGCCTGCTGCTCCTTGCCCAGTGCCGTGCCGTCGAGGAGGAAGTTCTCCTTCCAGGTGATGCCCACCTTCTCGGTGAACACGGTGGGGGCGATCTTGGACAGCTCGTCGTAGAACTTCTCCTGGCGGAACTTGCTGCCGAGGATCAGGTCCGGGTTGAGCGCGTTGATCGCCTCCAGGTCCGGCTCGGTGAGCACGCCGACCTCGGTGATGCCGGCGAGCTTGTCCGCGCCGAAGTAGGTGGGCCAGCTCTTCGCCTCACCGGCGGTCGCCGCGCCGACCGGGGTGACGCCCAGCGACAGCGCGGTGTCGATCTTGTCGGTGTCGAGCACGACCACGCGCTTGGGCTCGGCGGGCACCTTCGTGGTGCCCATGGCGTGGGTGATCTCCCGGGTCTCCCCGGTGCCGGTGCCGGCGACGGGGTCGCTCTCCCCGCATGCGGTGAGGCCGACGCCGACAGCGAGGGCGGCGGTGAGTGCGACGGCGAGACGACGCATCAGGTTCCTTTCGGTGGTGCGGGTCGGCGCGCTCAGGCGTCGCCGACGGGGGCGCCGGCCGGAGCCGGCGTGACGGCCGGAACGGCCGAGGTCTGGGCGGATCCGGTCTGGGTGAGTGCGGGCACCACGAGCGGGGCGCCGCTGACCGGGCAGGGCACGACCACGCAGTCCAGCCCGAACACGTCGCGGACCAGGTCGGCGGTGAGGATCTCGCGCGGCTCGCCGGCGGCCACCACCGCGCCGTCGCGCATGGCGATCAGGTGGTCGGCGTACCGGGCGGCCTGGTTGAGGTCGTGCAGCACGGCCACCACGGTCCGGCCCCGCTCGGCGCGCAGCCGGTGCAGCAGGTCCAGCACCTCGACCTGGTGGGCCAGGTCGAGGAACGTGGTCGGCTCGTCCAGCAGTAGCGCGTCGGTGTCCTGTGCCAGCGTCATGGCGATCCAGACCCGCTGGCGCTGCCCGCCGGAGAGCGTGTCCACCGGACGGTCGGCGAGCGCGCTCACGTCGGCCAGCCGCATGGCCTCCTCGACCGCCCGTCCGTCCTCGGCCGACCACTGCCGCCACCAGCGCTGGTAGGGCTGCCGGCCGCGCCCGACCAGGTCGGCCACGGTGATCCCCTCGGGCACCAGCGGGCTCTGCGGCAGGACGCCGAGCCGCCGGGCCACGTCCCGGGTCGGCAGATCGCGGATCGCCACGCCGTCCAGCAGTACCGCGCCGCGCCGGGGCGTGAGCAGCCGGGCCATGGTGCGCAGCAGCGTCGACTTGCCGCAGGCGTTCGGGCCGACGATCACGGTGAACGTGTCGGCCGGCAGGTCGAGGTCGAGTCCGTCCAGCACGGTGCGGCCCTCGTAGCCGACGACCAGGTCGCGGGTGGACAGCAGCGCGGTCACGACCGCCTCCCTCGGGTGCGCAGCAGCACGAAGATCAGGTACGGCCCGCCGATCGCCGCGGTGAGGACGCCGGCCGGCAGTTGGGTCGGCGCCAGCAGCCGGCGGGCACCGAGGTCGGCGAGGACCAGCAGCAACGCGCCCAGCAGCGCGGCGCACAGCAGCGGCGGGCGCTCGGCGCGGACCAGCCGCCGGGCCACCTGCGGGGCCACCAGCGCCACGAAGTCGACGGCGCCGACCTGGGCGGTGACCATGGCGGCGGCCAGCACACCGGTGCCGGCCAGCCCCATGCGCCGGGCCACCGGCCGCAGGCCGATCCCCCGCGCGGTGTCGTCGTCGAGCGCGCTGCTGCGCAGCGCCCACCCGGCCCAGAGCAACACCGGCAGCAGGACCGCGAGCGTGCCGGCGATCCAGGCCGCCTCGCTCCACCCCTTGCCGGCGAGCGTGCCGATCAGCCAGATCTGCGCGCGCAGCCCGTCGATCGGGTCGGCGGTGAGCATGACCACCTCGATCAGCGCCCGGAACGCGAACGCCACCGCCACGCCGGCGAGCACGAACCGCTGGGCCGCCAGGCCGTGCCGGGCGCCGAGCGCGAACACCACCACCGCGGCGACCAGGCCGCCGAGCAGCGCCGCCGGCGCCACCAGCACCGCCGCCGCGCCGCTGGTCAGTGCGATCGTCGCGGCCAGACCGGCACCCTGGGTGACACCGATGACGTCGGGGCTCGCGAGCGGGTTGCGGGCCACGCTCTGGATCAGCGTGCCGGCCACGCCGAAGGCCGCACCGGCCACCGCCGCGAGGACCGCGCGAGGCAGTCGCAGGTCGCGCACCACGAGGTCGTACGGGGTGCCCGCGCCGGAGAGCGACCGCGCCACGTCCACCGGGGCGACGTACGGCGTTCCCAGCGACAGACTGACCACCACCGCAGCGCACAGCAGCACGAACAGCACCGCCGCCACGACGACCGGCCGCCACCGGAACGGCACCACCACCGCCCCGGCCCGCAGCACTCCACGCCCCCGCGGCCGCACCCCTCGCTGTTGATCTTGCACGTCGAGCCCCTCGGGTGCCCGGAATGCCCCTTCCGTCGGGGCGGCAAGTGCAAGATCGCGGGAGCCGGGGGCGGGGGTGGGGGTGGGGGTGGGGGTGGTCATGTCGTCACCGTCTTGGCTCGGTGGACCAGGAAGGCCAGGAGCGGGGCGCCGAGCAGGGCCGTGATGATGCCGGCCGGGATCTCGCCGGGCGGGGCCACGAGGCGGCCGGCCACATCGGCCGTGAGCAGCAGCGCCGGGCCGAGCAGGGCGGCGACCAGGAGCGTCCACCGCTGGTCCGCGCCCACCAGCGCCCGGGCCAGGTGCGGCACCGCCAGCCCGACGAAGGCGATCGGCCCGGCGGCGGCCACCGCCGCACCGGTGAGCAGCACGCCACCCGCACCAGCGGCGAGCCGTACCAGCGCGACCCGGTGCCCGAGTCCCCGGGCCACGTCGTCGCCCAGGGCGAGCGCGTCCAGGCCTCGGGCGGCGAGCGCGGCCAGCACCACCCCGGCCACCACGAACGGCAGCACCTGTCCGGCCACGCCGGCGCCCCGGCCGGTCAGCCCGCCGACCACCCAGAAGCGGTACTCCTCGAACGTGCGGGCGTCGATGCTGAGCAGCGCGTACACGATGGCGCCGAGACCCGCGTCGAGGGCCGCGCCGACGAGCGCGAGGGTGACCGGGCTGGCGCCCTCGCGGGTGCGGTTGGCGATGGCGAACACGAGCAGCCCGGCGAGCAGCGCGCCGGCGATGCCGAACCAGACGTACCCGGCGAGAGTGCCCACCCCGAACACGGCGATGGCCAGCACCACGCCGAACGACGCCCCGGCGCTGATGCCGAGGATGCGCGGCTCGGCCAGCGGGTTGCGGGTGACCGCCTGGAACAGCACCCCGGCCAGCGCCAGCGCCAGGCCGACGACGAGCCCGAGGGCGGTACGCGGCAGCCGCAGTTCCCGGACCACTGTGGTGGCGTCGCCGCCGTCCGGCGACACGAGAGCGTGCCACACCTGGTCGACGGGGAGGTGCCGGCTGCCGAGCGCGAGGCTGGCCAGCAGCGCCAGCAGGAGCAGGAGCGCCGCCGCCACGGTGACCGCGACGCGGCGGACGGTGCCGCGGCGGACGGGAGCCCCGGCCCGCGCGGGCCGGACGGCGACGGTGGTCACGAGGGGTTTCGCCTTCCGGTTAGGTGCGCCTTACCTTAGCTGAACTGCTAAGGCGTACCTGAGCGGGTTGCGCCTCCACCAGGGGGAGGCACGATGGTGGATGCTATGGACGATGCGGAGCGCTACTCGATCGGTGACCTGGCCCGGCGGACCGGACTGCCGGTGAAGACCATCCGGTTCTGGTCCGACTGCGGCGTCGTACCGCCCACCGGCCGGGGACCGGCCGGCCACCGCCGCTACGACGCGGCCGCGGTGGCCCGGCTCGACCTGGTGCGGACTTTGCGCGAGCTGGGCGTGGACCTGCCCACCGTGCGCCGGGTGGTGGCGCGGGAGGTCACCCTGGGCGAGGTCGCCTCGGCGCACGCGGACGCGTTGACCGCGCAGATCCGCCTGCTGCGGACGCGCCGCGCGGTGCTGACGGTGATCGCCCGGCGCGGGGCCGGCCCGTCCGAGGCCGACCTGCTGCACCGGCTGGCGGGCCTGGCCTTGCGGGAACGACGGCGGCTGGTCGACGAGTTCCTCGACGCGGCGTTCGACGGCCTGACCGATCCGGGGTTCGCCGGCATCCGCCGGTCGCTCACGCCGGAGCTGCCCGACGATCCGGACGACTGCCGGATCGAGGCGTGGGTGGAGCTGGCCGAGCTGGCACTGGACCCGGGATTCCGGGCCGGGCTGCGCCGGCTGGCCGAGCAGCACGCGGCGGACCGGGACGGCGCCGAGGGCGTACGCCGGGACGTGGTCGCCGTGGTCCGGGAGGAGGTGGCCCTCGCGCTCGCCGACGGCGTCGAGCCGGCCTCGCCGGGCGCCGATCCGATCGTGGCCCGGGCGGCGGGCCGGTACGCACGGCTCTGCGGCCGGCCGGACGACACCGGCCTGCGCCGGCGGATGCTGGACCGGTTGCGGAGCGCGAGCGATCCTCGCCGGGAGCGGTACCTGGAGCTGCTCTCCGTGATCAACGGCTGGCCGCCGGCCGAGAGCCTGGCACCGGTGCTGGACTGGTCGATCCGGGCACTGCGCGCCCGGCAGCACCTAGCCTGAGGGCATGCGATTCGACAGGCACACGGTGGTGCTCCTGGTCCGCCCGGACGACGCGCCGGACCTGCCGCAGGACGCCCTCGACCGGATCCAGGACGCCCACCTGGCGCACCAGGCCGGGCTGGTGGAGCAGGGCGCGGTGCTCGCGGCGGGCCCGTTCCTCGACGGCGACGACGGGCGGGTCCGCGGTTTCGTGGTGCTGTCGGTGGACCCGCAGATGGCCCGTGAGCTGTACGCGAACGACCCGGCGGTCCGCGCGGGACGACTCGTCGCGCAGGTGAGCAGCTGGATGGTGCCGGAGGGTCAGGTCCGTTTCGAGCAGGTGCCGGTCCCCCGCTCGATGCTGGAGGCCGCGGCCGGCGACTGAGCGTTGCGGATCAGCGCGCCGGACCGGAGCGCCGGTCAGTCCTCCGCGGCCTGCCGGACACCCGGCACCACCGGGGTCGGCCACAGCGGGGCACGCGGTCCGGCCGGCACCTCGACCTGCTGGTCGGACCAGACGTACGTCTCGGGCAGCAGGTCGGCGATCGGGACCGCGCGCAGCCCGTCGGGCGGGCCGACGATCACCTTGATCGACGGGAAGTAGTCGAGCAGCACCTGACGGCAGCGCCCGCACGGCGGGAGGACGCCCCGGCCGCGGTCCCCCACCGCGACGATCGCCTCCAGCTCGCCCGCGCCCTGGGTCGCGGCGGCGCCGAGGGCCACCACCTCGGCGCAGGGGCCGCCGGTGAAGTGGTAGACGTTCACGCCGCTGAACACCCGGCCGTCGGTGCTGCGGACGGCGGCGGCGACGGTGTGGTTGTCGCTGCGGCAGCGCAGCTTCGCGACGGCGGTGGCGGCCTGCACGAGCGCCCGGTCGGTGTCCCGCATGATCATCCCCGCCCCTCGTCGGCCTCGTCCGTCGGCCTCGTCGGCGGCAACTTTATCCGGCGGGGACGGCCGCACCAGGGAGGGCACGCCCAGCGCCGGTAACCCGGGGGCGGTCCGCCGCGCGGCTGCCTATCCTTGGCGACGACATGCAGAATCCAGCCGTACCCGCCGCCCCTGAGACCGCCCGCGACCTGCACCGCCGCCTCGCCCCCCTGATGTTCCGCGATCAGCGCCGGCTCCAGCGGCGGCTCGACGGCGTGCGCCGGCTGCGCGACCCGCAGCGGCGGGAGGCGGCGCTGGCCGAGATCGCGGCCGAGGTGACAAGGGCCGAGGCGCGCCTGGCGGCGCGCCGCGCGGCCGTGCCGGCGATCACCTATCCGCCGCAGTTGCCGGTCAGCGAGCGCAAGGACGACATCGCCGCCGCGATCCGCGACCACCAGGTGGTGATCGTGGCCGGCGAGACCGGCTCCGGGAAGACCACCCAGCTCCCCAAGATCTGCCTGGAGCTGGGGCGCGGCATCACCGGCCTGATCGGGCACACCCAGCCGCGCCGGCTGGCGGCCCGCACGGTCGCCGACCGGATCGCCGACGAACTCGGCACCGAGCTGGGCGACGTGGTCGGCTACAAGGTGCGCTTCACCGATCAGGTGGGCGACAACAGCCTGGTCAAGCTGATGACCGACGGCATCCTGCTGGCCGAGTTGCAGACCGACCGGATGCTGCGGCAGTACGACACGCTGATCATCGACGAGGCGCACGAACGCAGCCTCAACATCGACTTCATCCTCGGATACCTCAGACAGCTCCTGCCCCGCCGCCCCGACCTCAAGGTCGTCATCACCTCGGCCACCATCGAGACCGACCGGTTCGCGAAGCACTTCGCCGACGCCGAGGGCAACCCGGCACCGGTGGTCGAGGTGTCCGGGCGCACGTACCCGGTGGAGGTCCGCTACCGGCCGCTGGTCGAGGTCACCGAGGCCGAGGAGGAGGACGAGGCCGACGAGGAGAACGTCCGGGACCAGATCCAGGCCATCGGCGACGCGGTCGAGGAACTGGCCGCCGAGGGGCCCGGCGACATCCTGGTGTTCCTCAGCGGCGAGCGGGAGATCCGCGACACCGCCGACGCGCTGGGCAAGCTGGTCCAGAAGAAGCGGTCGCTGCTCGGCACCGAGATCCTGCCGCTGTACGCCCGGCTGTCCACCGCCGAGCAGCACCGGGTCTTCGCCGCGCACTCCAACCGCCGGGTGGTGCTGGCCACGAACGTCGCGGAGACCTCGCTGACGGTGCCCGGCATCAAGTACGTGGTGGACCCGGGCACCGCCCGGATCTCCCGCTACTCCAGCCGGCTCAAGGTGCAGCGGCTGCCGATCGAGCCGGTCTCGCAGGCCAGCGCCAATCAGCGCAAGGGCCGCTGCGGGCGTACGTCGGACGGCATCTGCATCCGCCTCTACGACGAGCAGGACTTCGACTCCCGCCCCGAGTTCACCGACCCGGAGATCCTGCGGACCAACCTGGCCTCGGTCATCCTCCAGATGACCTCGATCGGGCTCGGCGACGTCGCGGCGTTCCCGTTCATCGACCCGCCGGACCGGCGCAACGTCACCGACGGCGTCAACCTGCTGCACGAGCTGGGTGCACTCGACCCGGCCGAGAGCGACCCGGCGAAGCGGCTCACCGCGCTGGGCCGGCGGCTGGCCCAGCTCCCGGTCGACCCCCGGCTGGCCCGGATGGTCCTCGAAGGCGAGCGCAACGGCTGTGCCACCGAGGTCGTGGTGATCGCCGCCGCGCTGTCCATCCAGGACCCGCGGGAACGCCCGGCCGACAAGCAGGCCCAGGCCGACCAGGCGCACGCCCGGTTCGCCGACAAGGAGTCGGACTTCGTCGCGTACCTGAACCTGTGGCGTTACCTGCGGGACAAGCAGCGGGAGCTGTCGTCCAGCGCGTTCCGCCGGATGTGCAAGGCCGAATACCTCAACTACCTTCGGGTACGCGAGTGGCAGGACATCGTCAGCCAGTTGCGCCAGGTGCTGCGTACCTCCGACAAGGGTGAGGGCCGGCGCGGCGCCGGCGCCGACCTGCCCGAGGAGATCGACACCCCGAAGGTGCACCAGTCGTTGCTGCCCGGCCTGCTGTCGCATCTCGGCCTCAAGGACGCGCAGAAGCACGAATACCTGGGCGCGCGGGGCGCGAAGTTCGCGATCTTCCCCGGGTCGGCGTTGTTCAAGAAGCCGCCGCGCTGGGTGATGGCCGCCGAGCTGGTGGAGACGTCCCGGCTGTGGGGCCGGGTGGCCGGGCGGGTCGAGCCGGAGTGGGTCGAGCCGCTGGCCCAGCACCTGGTGAAGCGCAGCTACAGCGAGCCGCACTGGGAGAAGAAGCAGGCCGCGGTGATGGCCTACGAGAAGGTCACGCTGTACGGCATCCCGATCGTCACCTCCCGCAAGGTGAACTTCGGGCGGATCGACGCAGGTCTGAGCCGGGAGCTGTTCATCAGGCACGCCCTGGTCGAGGGCGACTGGCAGACCCACCACCAGTTCTGGCGGGACAACCAGAAGCTGCTGACCGAGATCGAGGAGCTGGAGAACCGGGCCCGGCGTCGCGACATCCTGGTCGACGACGAGACCATCTTCGCCTTCTACGACCAGCGGATCCCCGCCGACGTGGTCTCCGGACGGCATTTCGACTCGTGGTGGAAGAAGACCCGCCGGGAGCAGCCCGACCTGCTCACGTTCACCCGCGAGTTGCTCGTCAACGACGGCCGGGGCGGGGTGGACGAGGAGGACTTCCCGGACGAGTGGCGGGCCGACGGCGTGACGCTGCCGCTGACGTACACGTTCGACCCGACCGTGCCCACCGACGGCGTCACTGTGGACATCCCGCTGCCGCTGCTCAACCAGGTGCCGGCGGAGAGCTTCGACTGGCAGGTGCCGGGGCTGCGCGAGGAACTGGTGATCGCGCTGATCCGGTCGCTGCCCAAGCCGGTACGGCGCAACTTCGTGCCGGTGCCCGACTACGCCCGCGCCGCGCTCGCCGCGATCACGCCGGGCGAGGAGCCGCTGCTGGCCGCGCTGACCCGGCAACTGCGCCGGATGACCGGGGTGACGGTTCCGGCCGACGCGTGGGACCTGAGCAGGCTGCCGCCGCACCTGCGGGTCACGTTCCGGGTGCTCGGCGACGACGACAAGCCGGTCGCCGAGGGCAAGGACCTGCCGGCGCTGCAACGCGAGCTGCGCCAGGAGGTACGCCAGGTCGTGGCCGCCGCCGCGCCCGACGTGGCCCGTACCGGGCTGACCGAGTGGTCGATCGGCGCGCTGCCGCGCAGCATCGAGCAGGTACGCGCCGGCTTCGCGGTGACCGCGTACCCGGCGCTGGTGGACGAGGGCGCGACGGTCGGGGTGAAGGTTTTCGACTCCGCCGCCGAGCAGGAGGCGGCGCACTGGGCGGGCACCCGGCGGCTGCTGCGGCTGACGCTGCCGTCACCGGCGAAGTTCCTCCAGGGGCGGCTGAGCAACGAGGCGAAGCTGGCGCTGTCGCGCAACCCGCACGGCAGCGTGCCGGAGCTGATCGAGGACGCGGCCGGCGCGGCGATCGACAAGCTGATCGGCGACGCGGGCGGTCCCGCCTGGGACGCCGAGGGCTTCGCCGCGCTGCGCAATACGGTCCGGGCGGACCTGGTGGACACCGTGGTCGAGGTGATGGAGCGGGTACGCCGGGTGCTCGCCGCCGGGTACGCGGTGGAGCAGCGGCTCGGCGCCACCCGGAACCTCGCGGTGGTGGCCGCCCTGGCCGACATCCGCAACCAGCTCACCGGCCTGGTGCACAGGGGTTTCATCACCGAGACGGGGTACGCGCGCCTGCCCGACCTGCTGCGCTACCTGACCGCGATCGAGCGGCGGCTGGACCGGTTGCCGGGCAACCCGCAGCGGGACAAACAGCAGCAGGATCGGGTCGCCGTGGTGCAGAAGGAGTACCAGGACATGCTGGCCGCGCTACCGCCGTCGCGGCGCCAGGAGGCGGCGGTCCGCCAGATCCGCTGGATGATCGAGGAGTTGCGGGTGAACGTCTTCGCCCAGGCCCTGGGAACCCCCTACCCGGTCTCCGAGCAGCGGATCTACCGAGCCATGGACGACGCCGAGTCCCGCTGACCCGCCCGCCCCACCCCACCCGCCGCGGGCGGGGGGGGAGGGGTCACGTGGTGACGCGGGTGATGAAGGCGGTGAGGTGGGAGAGGGTCCGGTCGATCTTCTCCTCGAGGGTCAGCGACTCGGGCAGGCGCGCGCCGGGGCCGGCGTCCTTGCGGCCCCGTAGGTAGAGCGAGCAGGCGAGATCGTCGCAGAGGTAGATGCCCACCGAGTCGCCCTGCTGCCCCGCCTTGCCCGCCTTGCGCGCGACCATCAGGCTGACGCCGCCGACCGGATTCGTCAGGCACACCGAGCACATGTTGCGGCGTTGCCGCCCGGGCCCGGGGCTCGAGCGGCGCAGGGCGAGGGCGACCGGGCGGCCTTGCGGGGCGGCGACCAGGTAGGCACGGTCGGGCGCCTGGGGATCCCGCCAGCCGAGGTAGTCGAGGTCGGCCCAGGGACGGGTGCCGAGGTCGCGCGGGACGTGCAGCCGCTTCGCCTCGCCCTTTGTGCAGTTCACGAAGGCGGCACGGATCTCGGGTTCGGTCAACGGAGTCATACACCTGAGGGTAATTTTCCTAAAGGTATTAGGCAAAGGCATAATGAGTCATGGTGAGAGGAGACTCATGGCCCGCGCGGGACTCAATCGAGGACGTCTGATCCAGGCCGGGGCGGAGCTGGCCGACGAGGTCGGCTTCGACCAGGTGACCGTCTCGGCGCTGGCCAGGAGGTTCGGCGTGACGGTCGCCAGCCTCTACTCGCACGTCCGCAACTCCCATGACCTGCGGGTCGGGATCGCGCTGCTCGCACTCGGTGAACTCGCCGACGAGGCCGCCGACGCGCTCGCCGGGCGGGCCGGCAAGGAGGCGCTGACCGCATTCGCGAACGTCTACCGCGACTACGCCCACCGCCATCCGGGCCGCTGGGCCGCGGCCCAGTTGCGGCTCGACCCGCAGACCGCGGCCGGCAGCGCCGGCATCAGGCACTCCCAGATGATGCGGGCGATCCTGCGCGGCTACCACCTGCCCGAGCCGGAGCAGACGCACGCCGTCCGCCTGCTCGGCAGCGTCTTCCAGGGTTTCGTCGGCCTGAAGATGGGGGGCGGCTTCGACCACAGCGCACCCGCTCCGCCGGAGAGCTGGGAGCGGGTTCTGGACGCCGTCGACGCCCTGCTGTGCAACTGGCCGACGGCCGACGCCACCTAGGCCAGCGGCTCCACGCCGGGCGGAAGCCGGTCGGTGGCGGTGGCGTCGTGGACGTACTCCAGGAGGATGCGGCGCAGCTCGCGCCCGGCGTGGGTGGGCACCACGTCGCGGCGGCGGGCCACCGCGATGGTCCGGCGGACGCCGGGCGGGACGAGCCGAGTGACCAGGATGCCGGCGCGGCGGGCCACCACGATGCCGGGCACCAGCGCGACGCCGAGCCCGGCCTCGACGAAGCTGAGCACGGCGTCCATCTCCCCGCCGTCGACGGACAGAGTCGGCTCGAACCCGGCCGCCCGGCACGCCTGGAGCGTGGCGTCACGCAGGTCGTAGCCCTCACGGAACATGACGAGCGGCTGGTCGCGCAGGTCGGTGATCCGCAGTTCCCCGGCTTCCGAGGCGCCGGGCAGCGGGTCGACCGAGGCGACCACCAGGCTCTCCCGCAGGATCGGGTCGGCGCGCAGCCCCGGGTCGGTGCCGGCCGACGGCATGATGATCAGGGCGAGGTCGAGGTCGCCGCGGAGCAGGTCACGGACGAGGTCCTGCGAGCCGCCCTCCTCCACGCGCAGGTCGATCGTCGGGTGCGCGTCGCGGAACCGGCGCAGCACCGGCGGGGCGAGCGAGGTGGCGAGGCTGGGCGTGGCGCCGAGCCGGACCCGGCCCCGGCGCAGGCCCACCAGCTCCTGCACCTCGCGGGTGGCGGTCTCCACGTCGGCGAGGATCCGCTTGGCCAGCGGCAGCAGCACCTCACCTGCCGCGGTCAGTGTGATGTTGCCCCTTACCCGTTCGAACAGCGGGGCCCCCAGGTCGGTCTCCAGCGCGTGAATTTGCTTACTCAACGAGGGCTGGGTTATGCCGACAAGATCGGCTGCCTGGGTGAAATGTCGTACTTCGGCGACCGCCACGAAGTACCGAAGCTGATGGAGCTGCATCTACATAGCCTACGGCTATCAACGCTGCGATTTCGATGCATTGGACGCCTGATCGAAGTGCTCCTAGCGTCGACCGCGTGGTAATCACGAAAACTCGGTCGCCCATCCGCTCGAACGTCGGCCTCAAGGCCGTCATGGCGGTGACGGGCATCATCCTCGTGCTGTTCCTGATCGCGCACATGCTCGGCAACCTGAAGATCTTCACGGGTGAGACGTCGTTCGACCACTACGCGCACTGGCTGCGGGACATCGGCACGCCGCTGCTGCCGACGACGTGGTTCCTGTGGATCCAGCGCACCGTGCTCACGGTCGCCGTCCTCGGGCACATCGGCGCGGCCACCGTGCTCGCGATGCGGTCCCGGGCCGCCCGCCCGGTCCGGTACGCGCACCGCCGCAAGATCCACGTGAACTACGCGGCCCGCACGATGCGCTGGGGTGGTGTGATCATCCTGCTCTTCGTGATCTACCACATCCTCGACCTGACCACGGGTCACCTGAACCCGCAGGGAGACCCGGCCAACCCGTACGGCAACGTCGTCGCGGACTTCGCCCCGGAGCGCTGGTACGTCACGCTCTTCTACTCCCTCGCGCTGGTGACCCTCGGCTTCCACCTGCGCCACGGCGCGTTCAGCGCGTTCCGCAGCCTCGGCCAGCAGACGCCCAAGGGCGAGCGCCGGGCCAAGATCGCCGCGCTCGTCTTCGCCGTCGCGCTCGTCGGCGGCTACCTGCTGGTCCCGTTCGCCGTGATCACCGGATTGGTGTCCTGACATGGATCTGTACCGCGAAGGCGACCCGATCGCCGACACCCGGGCCCCGGACGGCCCGATCGAGACGCGGTGGGAGCGCCACCGCTTCGAGATGAAGCTGGTCAACCCGGCCAACCGCCGCAAGATGACGGTGATCGTGGTCGGCACCGGCCTGGCCGGCGGCTCCGCCGCCGCCACGCTGGCCGAGCAGGGCTACCAGGTGCGGTCCTACTGCTACCAGGACAGCCCGCGCCGGGCCCACTCGATCGCCGCGCAGGGCGGCATCAACGCCGCCAAGAACTACCGCAACGACGGCGACTCGGTGCACCGGCTCTTCTACGACACGGTCAAGGGCGGCGACTTCCGCTCCCGCGAGTCGAACGTGCACCGGCTGGCCGAGGTGTCGGTCAACATCATCGACCAGTGCGTGGCCCAGGGCGTGCCGTTCGCCCGCGAGTACGGCGGCCTGCTGGACACCCGCTCCTTCGGCGGCGCGCAGGTGCAGCGCACCTTCTACGCCCGGGGCCAGACGGGCCAGCAGCTGCTGCTCGGCGCGTACCAGGCCCTGGAGCGGCAGATCGGCCTGGGCAACGTGGAGATGAACGCCCGCCACGAGATGCTCGAGCTGGTGATCGTCGACGGCCGGGCGCGCGGCATCGTGGTCCGTGACATGGTCACCGGTGAGATCAGCACCGAGATGGCCGACGCGGTGGTGCTCGCCTCCGGCGGCTACGGCAACGTCTTCTACCTCTCCACGAACGCCAAGGGCTGCAACGTCACCGCCTCGTGGCGGGCGCACCGCAAGGGCGCGTACTTCGCCAACCCCTGCTACACGCAGATCCACCCGACCTGCATCCCGGTCTCCGGCGACCACCAGTCGAAGCTGACCCTGATGAGCGAGTCGCTGCGCAACGACGGCCGGGTGTGGGTACCCAAGGCCAAGGGCGACCAGCGCAGCCCGCGGGAGATCCCCGAGGACGAGCGGGACTACTACCTGGAGCGGATCTACCCGTCCTTCGGCAACCTGGTCCCCCGCGACATCGCCTCCCGCGCCGCGAAGAACGTCTGCGACGAGGGACGCGGCGTCGGCCCGACCGGCCTCGGCGTCTACCTGGACTTCGCCGACGCGATCAACCGGCTCGGCCGCAAGGCCATCGAGGCCAAGTACGGCAACCTCTTCGAGATGTACGAGCGGATCACCGGCGAGGACCCGTACGAGGTGCCGATGCGGATCTACCCCGCCGTGCACTACACCATGGGCGGCCTCTGGGTCGACTACGACCTCCAGTCGAGCATCCCCGGCCTGTTCGTGATCGGCGAGGCCAACTTCTCCGACCACGGCGCGAACCGGCTCGGCGCCTCGGCGCTGATGCAGGGCCTGGCCGACGGCTACTTCGTGCTGCCGAACACGCTCGCCAACTACCTGGCCTCCAACTCGCTGGACAAGGTCGACGCCAGCCACCCCGAAGCGGTCGCGGCGCGCACCGAGGTCGAGGACCGGATCAAGCGGCTGCTGGCGATCGACGGCGACCGCACGGTGGACTCGTTCCACCGCGAGCTGGGCCAGATCATGTGGGAGCACTGCGGCATGGAGCGCTCCGAGGCCGGGCTGCGCAAGGCGATCGACGAGATCCGCGCGCTGCGTGAGCAGTTCTGGCAGCGGGTGCGCGTGCCGGGTGACGGCGAGGGCCTCAACCAGTCGCTGGAGAAGGCCGGCCGGGTGGCCGACTTCTTCGAGCTGGCCGAGCTGATGTGCATCGACGCCCTGCACCGCGAGGAGTCCTGCGGCGGCCACTTCCGGGCCGAGCACCAGACGCCCGACGGCGAGGCGCAGCGCGACGACGACCGGTTCGCCTACGTGGCGGCCTGGGAGTTCACCGGCACCGGTGAGCCCGTGCTGCACAAGGAAGACCTGACCTTCGAATACGTCCACCCCACGCAGCGGAGCTACAAGTGAACCTGACCCTGCGCATCTGGCGCCAGACCGGCCCCGAGGACAAGGGTCGGATGGTGACCTACCCGGTGCAGGACGTGTCCCCGGACATGTCCTTCCTGGAGATGCTCGACGTACTCAACGAGCGGCTCATCCTCGACGGCGAGGAGCCGGTCGCGTTCGACCACGACTGCCGCGAGGGCATCTGCGGCATGTGCAGCCTCATGATCAACGGCGAGGCGCACGGCCCGCAGCGCGGCACCACCGCCTGCCAGCTGCACATGCGGCAGTTCTCCGACGGCGACACGATCGACATCGAGCCGTGGCGGGCCCGGGCCTTCCCGGTCGTCAAGGACCTGGTGGTCAACCGCAACGCGTTCGACCAGATCATCGCCGCCGGCGGCTACGTGACCGCGCCGACCGGCAGCGCCCCGGAGGCGCACTCGGTGCCGGTGCCGAAGGCCGACGCGGACGCCGCGTTCGAGTCGGCGGCGTGCATCGGCTGCGGCGCCTGCGTGGCAGCCTGCCCGAACGGCTCCGGCATGCTGTTCACCGCCGCGAAGATCACCCAGCTCTCGCTGCTGCCCCAGGGCCAGCCGGAGCGCTACACCCGGGTGATCGGCATGGTGGACGCGCACGACGAGGCGGGCTTCGGTGGCTGCACCAACATCGGCGAGTGCGCCGCGGCCTGCCCGAAGGGCATCCCGCTGAACACCATCGGCCGCCTCAACCGGGACTACCTGAAGGCGACCGCCAAGCGCTCCGGTTCCTGACCGGGCACGGCACGACAGACCCGACCGCCGCGTCCCCGCATCGGGGGCGCGGCGGTCGCGCTCGCACGGGGGTACGCCCGGCGATTGGTACGGTGAAGCGCCAGCCGCGTCACCGTCTCTCCCGGGAGGGCACCCATGGCCCGGACCGCTCCCCCGCAGGCGTCCTCCCCCGAGGCGGGTCACGACGTACCGGCCGGCCCGCCGGAGTCGCTGCTGGAACGCGCCTTCACCGAGGCGTTGCACAGCCCCGGCGACAGCGACGAGGTCGCCACCCGGATCCTCGACGCCGCGTACAAGCAGTTCTGCCGCATGGGCATCCGCCGCTCCACGATGGAGGACGTGGCCCGGCGGGCGGGCGTCTCCCGGATCACCGCGTACCGCCGGTTCGCCACCAAGGACCGGCTGGTCGAGCAGGTGGTCCGCCGCGAGTTCCGGCGCTACTTCGACCGGTTCCTGGTCGACATCCAGCAGGCGGCCACCGTCGGTGACCGGGTGGTGCTGGGCTTCGTCAGCGCGCTGGACGCGATCCGCCGCAACCCGCTGATCGGCGGGCTGATGAGCGTCGAACCGGACGTGCTCATCCCCTCGATGATCAGCGATGGCGGACGCACGCTCGCCACGGTGCAGCGATTCGTCGCCGGGCAGTTGCGGCGCGAGCAGCGCGCCGGCACCATCGCCGCCACCGTGGACGTGGAGGTGGTGGCCGAGCTGATGACCCGGCTGTCCTGCTCGTTCCTGCTCACCCCGAGCCACGTCATCGACCTGGACGACGCCGACGAGCTGCGGGAGATGGCCCGCCGTTTCCTCGTACCGATGCTGGAGCGCGGCTCACAGGCCGAGTGACCGGCCGATCACCTCCTTCATGATCTCGGTGGTGCCGCCGTAGATGGTCTGGACGCGGGCGTCCAGGTAGGCGCGGGCCACCGGGTACTCGCGCATGTAGCCGTAGCCGCCGTGCAACTGGAGGCACCGGTCCACGACGCGCTGCTGCAACTCGGTGCACCACCACTTCGCCATCGCCGCCGTCTCCGCGGTGAGGTCCGGCGCGACCAGGCAGTTGTCGACGAAGACCCGGCCCAGACGCAGCTCGGTGGCGAGTTCGGCGAGCACGAACCGGTTGTGCTGGAAACTGCCGATGGGACGGCCGAACGCCTGGCGCTGCCTGCAGTAGCCGAGCGTCTGCGCGAACACCGTCTCGGCGCCGGCGAGCGCCGCGACGGCTATCGACAGCCGCTCCAGCGGCAGGTTGCGCATCAGGTAGGCGAAACCCTCGCCCTCCGTGCCGAGCAGGTTGGCCGCCGGCACGCGGACGTCGGCGAAGAACAGCTCGGCGGTGTCCTGCGCCTTCTGCCCGAGCTTGTCGAGGTTGCGACCGCGCTCGAACCCGGGCATGCCACGCTCGACCACGAGCAGGCTGACCCCCCGCCGCCCGGCGCCGGGGTCGGTACGGGCCACCACGACGACCAGGTCGGCCAGGATGCCGTTGCTGATGAACGTCTTCTGCCCGTTGAGGACCCAGTCGTCGCCGTCGCGTACCGCTGTGGTGGTGATGCCCTGAAGGTCGCTGCCCGCGCCGGGCTCGGACATGGCGATGGCGGTGACGATCTCGCCGGAGCAGAAGCCCGGCAGCCAGCGCTGCTTCTGCTCCTCGGTGGTCAGGTCGGTCAGGTACGGGCCGATGATGTCGTTGTGCAGGCCGAACGCGGGCCCGCTCGCACCGGCCCGGGCGAGTTCCTCGGTCAGGACGGCGTGGAAGCGCCGATCGGTGACCCCGGCGCCGCCGTACCGTTCGTCGACGAAGAAGCCGAGCAGTCCGGCGGCGCCGGCGGCCCGCCACACGCCGCGGTCGACGATGCCGTCGGCCTCCCAGCGCTCGTGGTGCGGGGTGATCTCCTTGTCGATGAAGGCGCGCACCAGTTCGGCGAACGCCAGGTGGTCGGCGGTGAAGATCGCGCGGTCCATGTGAGTCGGCTCCTCCCCTGCGCTACCGGGCCATGTCCGCGACGGCGGCGACGAGGCGCCGGGGGTCCTCGCCCAGCGGCGCGACGTTGAGGATCGTCACGCCCGCGTCGCGGTACTCCTGGACCCGGTCGCGCACGTAGCTCTCCGGTCCGATCAGGCTGGTGCGTTCCAGCAGTTCCGCCGGCACCGCGGCGGCGGCCTCGGCCTTGCGGCCGGCCAGGTAGAGATCCTGGATGCGGTCGGCCTCGGCGGCGTAGCCGTAGCGGCACAGCAGGTCGTGGTAGAAGTTGCGGCCCTTGGCACCCATCCCGCCCACGTACAGGGCGATCAGCGGCCGGGCGAGGTCGCGCAGCCCGGTCACGTCCGGGCCGATCGCCATCGGCCCGCCGGCCACCACCTCCAGCGGCCCGAGATCAGCCGACCGTTTCGCCCGGCCGGCCGCCAGCGCGGCACCCCAGACGTCGCCCGCGCGCCGCGGGTCGTAGAGGAACGGCAGCCACCCGTCGGCGATCTCGGCGGTCATCCGGACGTTCCGGTCACCCAGGCTCGCCACGTAGATCGGGATCCGGTCGCGGACCGGGTGGGTGAGGATCTTCAGCGGCTTGCCCAGCCCGGTGCCCTCGCCGGGCGGCAGCGGCAGCCGGTAGAGGCCGTCGTTCGTCAGCGTCTCGCGCCGCCACACCCGCCGGCAGATGTCGATCACCTCGCGGGTGCGGGCCAGCGGTCTGTCGTACGCGACGCCGTGCCATCCCTCGATCACCTGCGGTCCGGACGCGCCGAGGCCGAGGATGGCCCGGCCACCGGACATCGCGTCCAGGCCCGCGGCGGTCTGCGCCAGCAGAGCCGGGGTACGCGAGAAGATCGGCAGGATCGCGGAGCCGATGTGGACGCGGCTCGTCCGGGCGGCGAGGTAACCCATCACCGTGGGCGCGTCGAAGCCGTACGCCTCGGACACCCAGACCACGTCCAGGCCGTCCTGTTCCCAGGCGGCCACGTCGTCGGCGCCACCACGGGGGTCGGCGGCGTACGCCAGTGTCGTCCCGATACGCATCAGTGCGCTGCCTCCTGCTTCCGGCGGACGACGCCGTCGTCCAGCCACCTCGGTAGGTGTGCGCCCAGTCCCCACTCGGTGAGGACGGGCTCGGTGTCCGCGCCGGGCGCGGGGGGCGGGCCGCCGACCCGGCCCGGTGTCCCGGACAGGCGGGGCGCAACGGCCGGCTGCCGGACGCCGAAATGCTCCTCGTACGTGCCGCGCGCGGCCAGGTGCGGGTGGCCCGGCGCCTCAGCGAGGGACAGCACCGGCGCGACGCAGGCGTCGGTGCCGTCGAACACCGCCGTCCACTCGGCGCGGGAACGGCCGGCGAACACCTCGGCGAAGCGGGCGCGCAGCACCGGCCATCCGGCCACGTCGTGCTGTGCCGGCAGGTCTGCGCCTGCGAGCCCGAGCAGCCGCAGCAGCTCGGCGTAGAACTGCGGTTCCAGCGCGCCCACCGCCATGTGGCCCTCGTCGGCGGTGGCGTACACGTCGTAGAACGGCGCGCCGCCGTCGAGCAGGTTGCGGCCCCGCTCGGGTCGCCAGGTGCCCTGCGCGAGCATCCCGGCGAACGGGGTGGTGAGATGGGCCGCGCCGTCCACGATGGCGGCGTCGACGACCTGCCCCCGGCCGGTGGCGGCGGCGACGTGCAGCGCCGCCAGGATGCCGACGACCAGGTAGAGCGAGCCGCCGCCGAAGTCGCCGACCAGGTTGAGCGGGATCTGCGGCGGCCCGCCGGCGCGGCCGATCGGGTGCAGCGCCCCGGCTACGGCGATGTAGCCGATGTCGTGGCCGGCGGCGCGGGCCAGCGGCCCGTCCTGTCCCCAGCCGGTCATCCGCCCGTACACCAGGCCCGGGTTACGGGCCAGCGCGGTCTCCGGTCCGACGCCGAGCCGCTCGGCCACGCCGGGGCGCCAGCCCTCGATCAGGATCGCGGCCCGGGCGGCCAGCGCGAGGACCACCTCGGCGCCGCCGGGGTGCTTCAGGTCCACCACGATCGAGCGTTTGCCCCGGTTGAGCAGGTTCCGCGCGGGGTCACCGGCCGGGAGCGCGCCGGGTTCCGGCCGGTCCACCCGGACCACGTCGGCGCCGAGGTCGGCCAGCAGCATGGCGGCGAACGGGCCGGGTCCGATCCCGGCCAGTTCCACGACCCGGACGCCGTCCAGCGGCCCGCTCACGCGCCGGCCCGTGGGGCGAAGCGGGGTGCGCGGCCCTGGGCCCGGCTGAGCAGGGCCTCACCGAAGTCGGCGCCGGCCAGGGACTCGACCATGAGCCGGATCGCGTCGGTCGCGGCCTCGGCGGCGCCGGTCTCCGAGCCCGACCACACCTGCCGCCGGATCACCGCCATGGACGCCGGTGAGCAGTGCTCGGCCAGGACCGCGGCATAGGCTTGTGCCTCGGCCAGCACCTCGTCGCGCGGGAGCACGCGTTGCACAAGCCCGATCCGGAACGCCTCCGCGGCGTCGACCTTGCGGCCGGACAGCAGCAGGTCCAGCGCGGCGCCGACGCCGATCAGCCGGGGCAGCAGCCAGGCGCTACCGTACTCGGCGACGAGGCCGAGCCGGCTGAACGAGGTGGACAGGCGCGCCTGCGCTGCCATGAAGCGCACGTCGGCGTAGAGCGCGTGGACCAGGCCGAGGCCGGCCGCGCCGCCGTTCATCGCGGCGACGATCGGCGTGCCGAGCGTCAGCGGCAGGTGCGGCGGGAAGCCGAACTCGCCGGCGAGCAGGTCGCGGTTGCGTTCGTCGAGCAGCGCGGCGAGCGCCTCCGGGTCGGCGCCGGCGCAGAACCAGTCACCGGAGCCGGTGACCACGACCGCCCGGACCTCCGGGTCGGCGTCGGCCGCCACCAGGGCCGCGTAGTAGTCGCGGAACATGTCCAGCGACATCGCGTTGCGCCGGTCGGGCCGGTCGAACCAGATGGTGCGCACGCCATCGGCGGTGGCGGCCCGCAGGCCGGCGCCTATCGTGACATTTGACATTTGATACCCTTAACTGGTGGTGGACCGCGGCAGGATCCAGAACGTCTCTCAGCCCCAGCTCTCCGAGACCGTGGCGAGCCTGCTGCGCGACCGGATCATGTCCGGCCAGCTGCGCCCCGGCGAACGCATCCGGCTCGAAGAGGTCGCCCAGGAGACCGGGCTGAGCATCACGCCGGTACGCGAGGCGCTGCTGATGCTGCGCGCGGAGGACATGGTCGAGCTGCAACCGCGCCGGGGACACGTGGTGGCGCCGCTGTCGAGGCAGGACATCATCGACGTGTTCAGCCTCCAGGGCCACATCGCCGGTGAGCTGGCCGCCCGGGTCGCCGTCAGCATCACCCCGGAGCAGCTCGACGACCTGCGGCAGCAGCACGAGCGGCTGCGCCGCGCCGCCCAGGCCCGGCAGGTCAGCCGGGTCGAGCAGCTCGAATACGAGTTCCACCGCCGGATCAACCGGCTCGCCGACGCGCGCAAGCTGTCCTGGCTGCTGCGCACCGTGACCCGCTACACGCCGTCGCGGTTCTACGCCGCCGACGCCCAGTGGCGGGCCGGCATGGTCGCCGATCACGAGGCGCTGCTCGACGCGCTCGCGGCGAGCGACCCGGAGGCGGTCCGGCCGGTCATGGCACGGCACTTCACCGACGGCGCGGAGCGGCTGGTCAAGCACCTGGACGGCCTGGGTGTGTGGAACGAGTGAGTCATCGGCGGCCATGACGCCACGCGAACATCGCCAGCGAACGCTTCATCGCGGCGGCGGACGGCTGGAGTGTCATCACCTCGATCAGCGGCCGGAACCGCTGCCACGTCACCGATCGCGCCCGGGCGAACTCGCGCAGGCCGTCCGCGCCGTGGACCCGCCCGAACCCCGAGTCGCCCACGCCGCCGAAGGGCAGTGACGGCACGCCCGCGTACCCCAGCACCGAGTTGACCGACACCGCGCCGGCCCGCAGCCGCCCGGCGAGCGCCAGGCCACGGCGGCGGTCCCGGGTGAAGATCGAGCCGGAGAGCCCGTAGCTGGTCGCGTTCGTCCGGCGTACCGCCTCGTCGGCGTCGGCGACCGGGTTGACCACGAGCACCGGGCCGAACGTCTCCTCGGTGACGGCGGTGCTGTCCTCGGGCACGTCGGTCAGCACGACCGGCTCCACGAACGGGGGCCGTACCGAAGCCGCGTCACCGACCACCGCCCGGCCGCCCCGGTCGAGCGCGTCGGTGACGTGGCGCCGCACGACCTCGAGCTGGGTGGGCGTGGTCATCGGCCCGTACGGCGCGTCCGGCTCGGCACCAGGCCGGACCTGCCGCGCCAGCTCGGTGAGCGTGGCCAGGAACGGCTCGTAGACGGACCGTTCGACGTAGACGCGCTCGACTCCGGCACACGTCTGCCCGGCGTTGCCCAGGCCGCCGAAGACTGCCGCCTGCGCCGCCGCGTCGAGGTCGGCGTCGGCGGTGACGATCAGCGCGTCCTTGCCGCCGCCCTCGATCACCACCGGCGTCAGGCTCTCGGCGCAGGCGGCCATGACCGCGCGCCCGGTCGCTGCCGAGCCGGTGAACGCGATCTTGTCGACCGCGGCGCGGCACAACGCGGCGCCGGTCGTGCCGTCACCGGTGACCACCTGGAGGACCGGGTGTCCGGGAAGCAGCTCGTGCCAGCGCTCGGCCAGCCACACCCCGACGCCCGGGGTGAACTCGCTGGGCTTGAACACCACCGCGTTGCCGGCGGCGAGCGCGTGCGACACCGCACCCATCGGCGTGTAGACGGGGTAGTTCCACGGCCCGATCACGCCGACCACACCGTACGGCACGTACTCGACGGAGGCGGCCTGGTTGAACGCGAGCAGACCGGACGAGACCGACCGCCTCCTGAGCACCCGTGCGGCGTGCCGGGCCGCCCAGTCCAGGTGCTCGACCGCGAGCATCACCTCGAGCTGCGCCCCGGCGAGGCTCTTGCCGGTCTCGCTCCGGACGATCCCGGCGAGTTCCTCGATGCCGCTCGCGACCGCCGCCTTGTACGCCAGCAGGTGCCGGCGGCGCTGCCTGGCGTCCAGACCGGCCCACCAGCCGGCCGCCTCGCGGGCCCGTGCCACGGCGGCGCGCACTGCGGCGTCGTCGGCGATGTCGTAGTCGGCGCGGTGCTCACCTGTCACCGGGTCGACGACGCGCAGCCGGCGAGGGTGCTCAACGAGGGACGTCATCGGCGACCTCCTGACATTTGATATTCGATAGTTTAGCCTTGCTGTCAATCCCTCACGATGCGCTGGAGGTACCGCGGTGGACTGGAGCGACGAGCAACTGTCACTTGTCGAGGCGGTGCGGGACTTCTGCCGCCGCGAGGTCGGCACCCGCGAGCAACGGCACCGTCTCACCGACGGCGGGCGGGAACCGCACAGCCCGGAGCTGTACCGGAGGATGGCCGACCTCGGCTGGCTGGGCCTGTCGCTGCCGGAGGAGTTCGACGGCGGCGGCGCCGGCATGACCGAGCTGTGCCTGTTCCTGGAGGAGACCAGCCGGGCGATGGTGCCCATCGGCGGCTTCACCACCTCGATCATCGTCGCCGCCACCTACCAGCGGTTCGGCACGCCGGAGCAGAAGAAGCTGATCCTGTCCGGCGTGGCCCGCGGCGTGGTCGAGGCGGTCGCGATGTCCGAGCCGGAGGCCGGCTCCGACGTGGCGAACCTGAGCTGCCGGGCCGAGCGGCGCGGCGACGGGTGGGTGGTCAACGGGCAGAAGACGTGGTGCTCCAACGCCCACCTGGCCGAGCACATCCTGCTCGTCGCGCGCACCTCGGGCCGGGCCGGCGACCACCAGGGCCTGACCATGTTCCTGGTCCCGGCCGGCGCGCCCGGCCTGACCGTCTCCGGCATCGACACCATGGGCGGCCGCGAGGTCAACGATCTCTACTTCACCGACTGCGTGCTGCCCGCCGACGCGGTGGTCGGCCGGGTCGACCACGGCTGGCGGCAGCTGATGGCCGGGCTCAACATGGAACGGCTGATCCTCGCCAGCGTGGTGCTCGGCATCGCCCGGCGCGCGTTCGACGACGTGGTGGCGTACGTGAAGGACCGCCGCCAGTTCCGCCGGCCGATCGGCTCGTTCCAGGTGATCCGGCACCGCCTGGCCGACCTGGCCACCGAGATCGAGTGCGCCCGGCTGCTCGTCTACGACACCGCCGCGAAGGTCGACAAGGCGCCGGACACGGTGCTGCCCCGGGAGAGTTCGATGGCGAAGCTCAAGGCCACCGAGACGGCCCGGCGCGTCGCGCTGGACGCCATGCAGATGATGGGCGGCTACGGCTACACCACGGAGTTCGACATGGAGCGCCTGGTCCGCTCGGCGATCGTGTCCACCGTGTACGGCGGTGCCAGCGAGATCCAGCGCGAGATCATCGCCAAGACGTACGGCCTGTCCGAGCAGATGTCCTGACCCGACGCGGCCCGGCCGGTGAGGGGCATACCACCGGCCGGGCCGCGTGGTCGTCTACTCGAACCGCTCGCCCCGCTCGGCCATGGCCGTCAGCAGCGGCGGCGGGTCGAACCGCTCGCCGTAGCGCCCTGCGAGTACCCGGGCGCGGGCCACGAAGCCGGGCAGCCCGCCGTCGTACTGGTTGACGTACTGCAGGACGCCGCCGGTCCAGCTCGGATAGCCGATCCCCAGGATCGAGCCGACGTTGGCGTCCGCCACCGAGGTCAGCACGCCCTCGTCGAGGCACCGCACCGACTCGATCGCCTCGATGAAGAGCATCCGCTCCTTGAGGTCCTCGAAGGGCGTGTCCAGGTTCGTGCCGCCGAACTGCTCCCGCAGCCCCGGCCAGAGCCCGGCCCGCTTCCCGTCGCGGTAGTCGTAGAAGCCGGCGCCGCCGGAGCGCCCGGTCCGGCCGCACTCGTCGATCATCCGGTCGATCACCGCGTCGGCGGCATGCGGCTGCCAGGTGCCCCCGGCGGCCACCGTCGCGGCGGCCGTCTCCAGGCGGATCCTCCGGGGCAGGGTCAGGGTCAACTCGTCCATCAGCGCGAGGACCGGCGCGGGATAGCCGGCCTGGCTGCTGGCCTGCTCGATGGTCGCCGCCGGGATGCCCTCGGCCAGCATCGCCACGCCCTCGTTGGTGAACGTGCCGATGACCCGGCTGGTGAAGAAGCCCCGGCTGTCGTTCACGACGATCGGCGTCTTACGCAACTGGCGGACGACACCCAGCGCACGGCCCAGCGTGGCCTCGTCGGTCCGCTCCCCGCGGATCACCTCGACCAGCGGCATCTTGTCCACCGGGGAGAAGAAGTGCAGCCCGACGAACTCCTCCGGCCGGCTGACGCCCTCGGCGAGCAGCGTGATGGGCAGCGTGGAGGTGTTGGAGGCGATGAGCGCGTCCGGCGCGACCTGCTCGATCTCGGCGTACACCTTGTGCTTGAGCGCCGGATCCTCGAAGACCGCCTCGATCGCGAGGTCGACGCCGGCCAGGTCGGCGAGGTCGCCGGTGGCGTGGATGCGGCCCAGGATCTCGTCCCGCTTCTCCGGCGTGGACCGGCCCCGCGCGACCGCCTTGTCGAGCAGGTTTGCCGAGTACGCCTTGCCGCGCGCCGCACCCTCGGCGGTGACGTCCTTGAGCACCACCCGCATCCCGGCGCGGGCGCAGACGTACGCGATTGCGGCACCCATCATGCCCGCGCCGACGACGGCGACGCTGCGTACCGGCTCGTGGTCGCCTCCGGCGGTGCGGGACCGGGCGGCCTGGAGGTCGAAGAAGAGCGCCTTGATCATGTTCTTGGCGATCTGGCCGGTGGCCAGATCGGTGAAGTACCGCCCCTCGATGACGAACGCGGTGTCCAGGTCGACCTGGGCGCCCTCGACGGCGGCGGCGAGGATGTTGCGCGGCGCCGGGTAGGGCGCACCCTTGAGCTGCTTGCGCAGCAGCGCCGGCATGGCCGGCAACTGCATCGCGAGCCCGGGGCTGGACGGGGTGCCGCCGGGCATCCGGTAGCCCTTGCGGTCGTACGGCTGGGTCGCGTCCGGGTTCGCGGCGATCCACTCCCGGGCGGCGGCCATCAGGGCGTCCCGGTCGGCGGCCAGCTCGTCGACGAGCCCGTGCGCGAGCGCGTCCTGCGGCCGGCGGCGCTGGCCGCGCAGCAGCCAGTCGGTCAGCGCGGCGGTGACGCCGAGCAGCCGGACGGTACGCACCACGCCGCCGCAGCCGGGCAGCAGGCCGAGTGTGACCTCGGGAAAGCCGATCTCGATGGCCGGGTCGTCGAGCACGATGCGGTGGTGGCAGCCCAGGGCCAGCTCCAGCCCGCCGCCGAGGGCGGTGCCGTTGACGGCGGCGACGACCGGGCGGCCGAGCGTCTCCAGCCGGCGTACGGCCTTCTTGAGCGCGGCCGCGTCGGCCGCTGACGCCTCGGCGTCGGCGGGCGTGAGCCGTACCAGGGTCTCCAGGTCGCCGCCGGCGAAGAAGGTCTGCTTGGCCGAGGTGACGATCACGCCGGTGATCCGGTCACGCTCGGCTTCGAGCCGGTCCACGGTGGCCGCCAGGCTCTCGCCGAACTCCGCGTTCATCACGTTCGCCGAGCGGCCGGGGTGGTCGAGGGTGAGCAGCACGATGCCGTCGTCGCCGTGCTCCCACCGGATGGTGTTTGCCATTCGTGCTCCTCAGATTCGTTCGATCACTGTCGCGATGCCCATGCCGCCGCCCGCGCAGAGCGTGGCCAGGCCGTAGCGGCCGCCGCGTCGTTCCAGTTCGTCGACGAGCGTGCCGAGGATCATGGCGCCGGTCGCGCCGAGCGGGTGACCCATCGCGATCGCCCCGCCGTTGGCGTTGACGATGTCCGGGTTCAGGCCGAGGTCGGCGACGAACCGCAGGACCACGGCGGCGAACGCCTCGTTGATCTCCACCAGGTCGAGGTCGTCGACGCCGAGACCGGCCTTCGCGAGCGCCTTGCGGGCGGCCGGTGCCGGGCCGGTGAGCATGATGGTGGGGTCGGCGCCGCTGAGCGCTGTGGCCACGACGCGGGCGCGCGGGGTGAGACCGGCGGCGGCGCCTGCCGCCTCGCTGCCGATCGTGACGAGCGCCGCGCCGTCGACGATGCCGGAGGAGTTGCCCGCCGTGTGGACGTGCTCGATGCGCTCGATCCAGTGGTACTTCTGCAACGCGACCGCGTCGAAGCCGGCCTTCTCGCCGATCTCGGCGAACGAGGGGCGCAGCGCGCCGAGGCTCTCCGCCGTCGAGTCGGCCCGGATGTGCTCGTCCCGGTCCAGCACGGTCAGCCCGTTGCGGTCGCGGACCGGCACCACGGACCGGGCGAAGTAGCCGTTCGCCCACGCCTTCGCGGCCCGCGCCTGCGACTGGAGCGCGTACGCGTCGACCGTCTCCCGGTCGAAGCCGGCGATGGTGGCGATGAGGTCGGCGCTGATGCCCTGCGGCACGAACCCGGTAGTGAAGTTGACCTCTGGGTCGAGCGCCCACGCCCCGCCGTCGGAGCCCATCGGCACCCGGGACATCGACTCGACGCCACCGGCGAGGACGAGATCCTCCCAGCCGGAGCGCACCTTCTGCGCGGCGATGTTCACCGCCTCCAGGCCGGAGGCGCAGAAGCGGTTGAGCTGCACGCCGGCCACCGTGTCGGGCAGGCCGGCGGCGACGGCGGCGGTCCGGGCGATGTCGGCGCCCTGGTCGCCGAGCGGGGACACCACCCCGAGCACGATGTCGTCGATCAGCGCCGGATCGAGGCCGGGCATCCGCCGCAGGGTCTCCTCGATCAGGCCGGTGATCAGCGAAACCGGCTTCACCCCGTACAGCGATCCGGTCGGCTTGCCCCGCCCGCGCGGCGTGCGCAACGCGTCGTAGATGAACGCATCGGTCGTCATGCCAAGCTCCTCATCGCTCACCCGCATGCGAATTTCGCCTAACTTTTCTTGAGCCTGCCGCCGCTTGTCAAGAAGCGTCAGGCGCTGTCCGGCTCCGAACCTGGGCGACGAGAACCGCCGAGGGGTGTCACCTGGGGCACGCGAGGGAGCGCTAACGTGTACGGGTGCGACGAGCAGCAGGCGACACCGCCCCGGCACCGGTCAAGCGGCCCAAGGACCGCAAGGCCCGCATCGCGCTCGCCGGGGCCGAGTTGTTCTGCGAGCGGGGCTACCACGGTGTCTCGGTGGACGAGATCGCCGCCGCCGTCGGCATCAGCGGGCCGGCCGTCTACCGGCACTTCCCGAACAAGTACGCGATCCTCGTGCACGCCACCCGGGAGGTCGTCGGCGCCCTGCTCGCCGCGACCGAGCAGCCGGCGGCGAGCAGCGCGGACGGGCTGCTCGACGAACTGCTGCGCGCGCTCGCCGAGGTCGCGGTGAGCAGGCGGCGGGTGGCCGGGCTGTACCAGTGGGAGGGCCGCTACCTGACGCCCGAGCACCGGCAGGAGTTCGCCGCCTCGATGGCCACGCTCGTCGGCCGCGTCGCCGCGCCGCTGCGCGAGCTGCGCCCCGAGCTGACCGCCGCGCAGGCCGGCCTGCTGGTGAACGCGGCGCTGAGCGCGTTCGGCAGCGTGACCACGTACCGGACCGCCGGCGCCGACACCGAGCACCTGCTCACCCGCGTCGCCTGGACGCTGCTGCGGACCGGCGCGCCCACGGTGCCGCCCCGGCGGCGTCCCGCCCCGCGGGACACGCCCGCCACCGGGCCGGTGCGCCCGGTCTCGCGGCGCGAACTGCTGCTCGTCGAGGCGATGCGCCTGTTCCACAGGCACGGCTACCACGCCGTCGCGGTGGAGGACATCGGCCGCGCCGCGGGCATGCAGGCGTCGAGCGTGTACCGCTACTTCCCCGGCAAGGCCGACCTGCTCGCGGCCGCCTACTACCGGGCCACCGACCGGCTCACCGGGGCCACCACCGCGGCGATCGCCGAGGCGAGTGACCCGGCCGACGCGCTGCACCGGGTGGTACGCGCGTACGTCGACTTCGCCTTCGGTCAGAGTGATCTGATCGCGGTGTACCTGGCGGAGAACAACAACCTGCCGGACCGGGACCGCCACCAGTTGCGCGGCGCGCAGCGGCTGCACGTCGAGGAGTGGGTGGGGCTGGTCCGGGCGGTCCGTCCGGACCTGCCGGCCGCCGACGCCCGTGTGCTCGTGCACGCCGCGCTGAACGTGGTCACCGACGTCGGACGGCTCGGCCGCTTCGACCGCACCGCCGGCTACGACGACCAGACCGCCCGGCTCGCGCTCGCCGTCCTGCACGCCTGACCGGCGTCACCGCAAGCGCGCGGGCGGCGTGAAGCGCTGTGGTTGACTGACACCCATGGTCCCGTGCCCGTCCGCGTCCGCCCGGACGATCCGGTGACCACCGGGCCGGCCGCGGCCACCCGGCCTCGCAACCGCAGACAGGTCATCGTCGAGTCGGCCGGGCAGGTGTTCAGCGAGCGCGGCTACCACGGCGCGTCCATGGAGGAGATCGCCGCGGCGGTCGGGATCAGCGCGCCCGCGCTGTACCGGCACTTCCCGAACAAGTACGCGTTGTTCGCCGAGTGCGCCAACGTGATGGTGGACAACCTGGTCGGGGCCGTCGACGAGTGGCCGCCCGACGCGGCGCTGGCCGACGTGCTGCTGGCCCTCACCAAGGTCACCGTCGCGCACCGCGCCTCCGGCGGCCTCTACCGGTGGGAGGCCCGCTACCTGGGCCGCGCGGACCGCCACCTGCTCCGCGCGAAGTTCGGCCACGTCGTGGGCCGGGTGACCGAGATGGTACGACGGGAGTACCCGCTGCCCGGCGAGCGGCTGCGGGCGGTGGCCGCGCTCGGGGTGATCGGCTCGGTGACCATGCACCGCACCTCGATCGCCCAGCGCCGGATCGAGGATCTGGTGCTGCGGTCCGCGATGCGGGTCGTCGCCACCGATCCGGCCACCGCCGCCGGGACGGCGCGGCTGGTGGAGCTGCCCGCCCAGCCGGTGCCCCGGACCCGGCGCGCGGAGATCCTGGCCGCGGCCGTACCGCTGTTCGCCCGGGACGGGTTCGCCACCGTCACCAACGCGCAGATCGCCCAGGCGGTGGGGCTGGCGCCGTCGGCGATCTACCGCCACTACCCCGGCAAGGTGGACATCCTCGTGGCCGCCTGCCTCCAGGCGGCGGAGCTGCTCGCCCAGGCGGTGGACCGCAGCCTCCAGCGGGCTGCCGACCCGCGTCAGGCGGTGGTCGCGCTGGCGGCGGCGTACGTGGCCTACTGCTTCGAGCACAACACCCTCAACAGCGTCGCCGAGGCCGAGGTGGCCGGACTTCCGGACGACGTCCGGCGTCCGCTCATCCTCGCCCAGCGGGAGCACATCGCGGTCTGGGAGCAGCAGTTGCGGGCGGTCCGGCCGGACCTGGACCGGCGGCAGGCCCGGCTGCTCGTGCACGCGGGGTTCGGCGTGGCGGTGGAGGCCGGGCGCGCCCTGCGCTGGCAGGACTCGCCCGGCCACCGGGACGCGGTCACCGCGCTGGTCACCGGCGCCCTGACGCTCTGAGCCGGCACGGACTCAGGTGCCCGGCCGGTTCATGACCGGGATCGTGATCGGGGTGTGCGACGCGGACGAGCCGTTGTTGAGGAACAGCATCGCCAGCCCGCGGATGAACCTGTCGAACAGGCCGAACGTCTCCGGCATGAGCGGCGAGAGCCCTTCGCGGAACATCACGTACGTGGGCCAGCCGGCCTCGATCACGCCCCGGGAGAGGTAGTCGCGGGGCAGCCGCAGCCAGTCGCCGATCCGGTCGGTGAGCACGTAGCGGGCGAACTCCCGCTGGAATCCCCGGGTGACGCCCAGGTCCACCGAGGACGTCAGGTTCAGCAGGATGTCGGCCAGGTCGATGCCCTCGGGCGTCGGCGCGAGGAGCGGGGACAGCGCGTACCGGGACTGCTCCTCGGCGGCGGCCCAGCTGTTCGGGATGAACTCGTCGCGGACCCCGAGCAGGTGCAGCGCGACCTGCCACATGTGCAGGTAGGCCTCCTCCTCCGCGGCCGACATCCGCAGTCCCCAGCGACGCCAGTCGAGCAGCTTGCGGTGCACGTACGTGCCGAGGCTGTGGAAGGTGATGAGGATGTCGCCGTTGCTGATCGGGATCGGGTGGTCGGTGACGCCGCGCCATGGCGCGGACTGCGGCAGCAGGTGCCGTACGGCCGCGTGGGTGAGCCGCGTCTTGTGCGAGGTGACCACGAAGCTGCCGGTGGCCTTGAACGCGTCGGGGGCGCTCAGGTCGTAGCCGTAGGTGAAGGTCTTCGCGGCACGCGACTTCATGTCCGCGCCGCCCTCGGACCAGTAGACGTTGCGGGCCTCGCGCGGGATCACCGTGCTCATGATCCCGCTGCCCAGGCCGTAGAGCAGGAACAGGTACATGCTCATGCGCTTGTTGAACTGGGCGGCGCGGTCCAGCTTGGCCTGGTCGGCCCAGGAGGGCAGCGTGTTGACCTGTCGCAGGTAGGTGGTGAGCGCCGGGGGCAGGCCGGCGGGCAGCGCGTCGCCGTTGCGGATCCAGGACGCGAACGCGGTGTTCACCGCCGGGATCTGACCGGCGTCCAGCATCGAGGCGACGAGCGGGTCGGTGTCGTCGTCCCAGACGTCCCACGGATCGGTGACCGTGTCGGTCCCGGCGATCGAGCCGGACGACGACCACGCCCACGCCTTCGGGGCGTCCGCCACCGCTACCAGTCCCAGCGCGGCGCCGAGCGTCAGGACGCTTCGTCTACTGAGATTCTCCATTAGCACCACTTCCCGGTTTCGACCGGACATCGCCCTGAACACCGGCCCGTGAGGTGCGCACAAGCAGGTTTCGAGTTATCCGGGGATGTGATTTTCTATTAACATAGAGGAGCTTGACTGCATCGGCAAGGGTGGACGGTGGGGGTGGTGGCGATGGCTCGTGCGGGGCGGTACCGCTGGTTGCGCCGGATCGAGACGCTCGATCCGGTCCGCGACCACCACGAGATCTACCGGCTCTCCGCCGGGTACGAGTTCCCCTTCGACTACCAGCGGGCGCTGGAGCTGGCGCTGCTGCGCACGTACTGCGTGCCGAGCATCTCCGCGCTGCTCGACGCGACCGGCGAGTTCCGGCTGCGGGCGCAGCAGCGCTACGACGACACCGCGCTGCTGATGGCCGAGCTGCTGGAGCACGGTTACGACTCACCGCGCGGCCGGGAGGCGCTGCGGGTGGTCAACCGGGCGCACGGCCGGTTCGCGATCTCGAACGACGACATGCGGTACGTGCTGTCCACGTTCGTCTACGAGCCGATCGACTGGCTGGACCGGTACGGCTGGCGCCCGCTGCACGAGCACGAGCGGCTGGCCGCGTTCCACTACTACCGCGCGGTCGGCGCGCGCATGGGCATCCGGGACGTCCCGGCGGACTTCGACGCGTTCCGCGCCTTCAAGGACGCGTACGAGCGGGAGACGTTCCGCCGCACGCCGAGCAACGAGCGGGTCGCGTCGTACACGCTGGATCTGTTCGCGTCCTGGTACCCGGCACCGCTGCGCCCGGCCGCGCGGCTCGCGGTGCGCGCGCTGCTGCCGCCCGAGATGCGGGCCGCCTTCGGGCTGCCGGCCGCGCCACGAGCGCTGACCGTGCTGGTCGGCGGCGCGCTGCGCGCCCGGGCCGCCGTGGTGCGGCTGCTGCCCGCGCGGACCGTGAGCCGGCTGACCCGCGCGCCGCGCAACCGCACCTATCCCGGCTACCCGCGGGGGTACCGGCCCGCCGACCTCGGCGCGCCGCCACCCCCGCCCGGCATCGACCCGGCGCTACTCCGCGACGGGCTCCGCCACCGCGTCGCCCGACCGGTAGAGGGCGTCGATCCGGTCTCCGTACCTGTCGACGATGACCCGGCGCCGTAGCTTCAGCGTCGGGGTCAGCTCGCCCGACTCCGGCGTCCACGCCGACGGCAGCACCTGGAACGTCTTGACCTGCTCGGGCCGGGCGAGCCGCGCGTTCGCCGCGTCCACGGCGGCCTGGATCTCGGCCAGCAGCACCGGGTCCGAGGCCAGGGCGGGCAGGTGCGGGTCGCTGACGCCGTGCGTGCGCGCCCACTGCGGAGCGACCTCCTCGTCCAGCACGATCAGCGCCGTGACGTACGGCCGCCGGTCGCCGATCGCGACCGCCTGACCGATGAGCGGGTGCGCCCGCAGCAGGTTCTCGATCTGCGCCGGCGAGATGTTCTTCCCGCTGGACGTGATGATGAGTTCCTTCTTGCGGTCGGTGATGGTGAGGAAGCCGTCGTCGTCGAGCGTCCCGACGTCGCCGGTGGCGAGCCAGCCGTCCGCGTCGACGACCGGCTCGACGCCGCCGTCCTCGCGCAGGTAGCCGGAGCACACCAGCGAACCCCGGACGAGGATCTCGCCGTCGTCGGCGAGGCGTACCTCCATGCCCACGTTCGGGCGGCCGACCGTGCCGGTGCGGAAGCGGTCGGGGGTGTTGAGGGTGGCGGTGCCGGTGGTCTCGGTCAGACCCCACACCTCCAGCACGTCGACGCCGAGCCCGGCGAGGAACCGCAGCACGTCCACCGGGATCGGGGCGGCGCCGCTGCCGGGCCAGGTCATGTTCTGCAGACCCAGGGTGGCCTGCAACGGCCGCAGCACGGTGTCCCGGGCCTGCGCCACCCGGGCGGCCAGTTCGGCCGGCACCGGCTCTCCGGCCGCGCGCAGCTCGTACGCCTCCAGTGTCACAGCGCTCGCGGCGGCGACGGCGGCGCGGACCGCGGGGTCGGCGGTGGCCAGGTGGGCCTGGACACCGGCGGCCATCTTCTCCCAGACCCGCGGCACCCCGAAGAACGAGGCGGGGCCGACGGTGCGCAGCGCCGCGACGAGCTGCGTGGCGTCGGGGCAGATGGTCACGTGCCCGGCGCGGTAGATCGGGTTGTAGATGCCGAGGAACCGTTCGGCGATGTGCGCGAGCGGCAGGTAGGCCACCGTCGGCGCGTGGTCGGGGACGGACACCATCGCGTCCAGCGCCACCGCCTGGTAGATCACGTTGTGGTGGCTGAGCACGACGCCCTTCGGGTTACCGGTCGTGCCGGAGGTGTAGAGCAGCGTCACCGGCTGCTCGGGCCGGATCGTGCGCCAGCGCCGCTCGAAGGCGTCCGGGTCCGCCTCGCGGGCGGCCCGGCCGAGGGTACGCACGCGCGACAGCGGCACCGCGTCGCCGGCCGGTTCGGCGGGCTCGTCCACCAGTACCACCCGGAGCAGGTCCGGCAGCTCGGCCAGGATCGGCCGCCAGCGCTCCAGCTCGGCCGGCCCTTCCAGCACGAGCACCTGGGCGGCGCTGTGCCGGGCCAGGTAGCGCATCTGCTCGGCGCTGAGCGTCGGGTAGATCGTGGACGGCACCGCGCCCAGGTGGACCGCGGCGAGGTCGACGAGCCAGTGCTCGGTGCGGCCCGCCATCATGATCAGCATGTGCCGCCCGGCTTCCAGGCCGATCTCGGCCAGGCCGGCGGACAGCTCGGCGACCTCGTCGCGCAGCTGGGCCCAGGTGCGGGTGTCGTCGCGGCCGAGCGTGGTCAGGGCGGGCCGGTCGGCGTACTCGGTGGCGTTGCGGTGCAGCAGCGCCGGGACGGTCAGGTCGGCGGCTTTCTTGGCGCAGTCCTCGGCGAGGACGTGGGCGGGGTCCATGGGCTACTCCTTCACACGCAACCGGGCCTGGTGGTGGCAGGGCTGGCCGCACCCCTCGCCGTGGTGCCCGCGCGGGTTTCCGCAGCCGATGGCAGCACTGTAAACGAGGGTTAACTTTCTGGGAAGGAGTGGCCGTGATCCGGCGCGGCATCGCGCCGTGACGGCGACCTGGCGACGAACGCCGACTAACCAAACGGTTCGCCGGTCACTGCGCGGTCCAGCCACCGTCCACGTGCAACACGCTGCCGGTGACGTAGCTCGCGGCGTCCGAGGCCAGGAACAGCACCGCGCCGACCACCTCCTCGGGACGGCCGAACCGGCCCATCGGGATGCGGTCGCGCAGCCGCTTCGACCACTGCTCGTGGCCGCGCAGCCCTTCGGTCATCGGCGTCTCCAGGTAGCCGGGCGCGACCGCGTTGACGCGTACGCCCGCCGCCGCCCACTCCAGCGCCAGCGTGCGGGTGAGCTGCTCGACGCCGCCCTTGCTGGCGCTGTACGCGGCCAGGCGCGGGAAGCCGACCTGACCGTGCACGGAGGACATGTTGACGATGCTGCCCGTGCCCTGCTCGACCATGAGCGCGCCGGCCGCGCGAGCGCAGACGAACACCCCGGACAGGTTGGTGTCGATCACCTGCTGCCAGTCACCGAGGCTGAGCCGCTCGCTGCGGTGCAGCGCCGGGCTGATGCCGGCGTTGTTGACCAGGACGTCGAGCCGCCCCCACCGCCGCCGCGCCAGGGCCACCACGGCGTTCGCGGCCGACTCGTCGGCGACGTCCCCGGCGACCACCTCCGCCGTGCCGCCGCCGGCCGCGATCCGGTCGCGCACCTCGTCCAGCGCGTCCGTCCGCCGGGACTGGAGGATCACCGACGCGCCGGCCCGGGCCAACCCCTCGGCGATCGCCGCGCCGACGCCCTGACTGGCGCCGGTCACCCACGCCACCCTGCCCGACAGCATCCCCTCGACCAGCGCCACCGTGGACTCCCCTCATCGCGAAACATCGACAGTTGTCGTCATGAGCCTTGTGGACACCGTTACCACGTGCTCTCATGTGATACACGGGCGCAACATTTGTTTCACCGTATCAGCGGCCTCGACCCCGAGGAGTGAACGTGGAACCGGTAAGCAGGCGCAAGATGTTGAAGGCCGGTGGGGCACTGGGCGCGCTCGGCGCGCTCAGCGTCGCCGCGCCGGCACAGGCCCGGTCGGCGTGGACCTGGTCTCCGACCGGATCAGTGGCCGGCGCGGGCGCGGGCGTGGACCCCCGCTGGGTGTGGGACGAGGAGGCCGACCCGCTCGTCGCCTCGCTCCTGGACCGGGGCGAGGCACCACTGGTCAACCAACTGCTGCGGACGTGGACGAAGAACGGCCAGCCGCTGCCCTCCGGCCTCCCGGCGGACGTCCGCGCGTTCATCGAACGCGCACGCGTGCTGCCGTCCTGGGTGGACCAGGGCAAGCTGGCCACCGCCGTGCGCTTCAACGAGAAGCGCGGCCTCTACCTCGGCGTGCTCTACGGCCTGGCCAGCGGCATGATGAGCACAGTCATCCCGAAGGAGGCGCGCGCCGTCTACTACTCCAAGGGCGGCGCGGACATGAAGGACCGCATCTCCAAGACCGCCAAGCTCGGGTACGACATCGGCACCGCCAACGCGTACCAGCCCGACGGCTCGATGATCGTGACCGCCGTGAAGACCCGGCTCGCGCACGCCGGCGTGCGTCACCTCCTGCCGCAGTCGCCCGACTGGGCCGACGTCGCGCCCGAGGACATCCCGATCAGCCAGCGGGACATGATGGTCACCTGGCACAGCCTGCCGACCACAGTCATGCGGAAACTGACCGACTGGCGGGTGCCGATCCCCGCCGCCGAGTCGACGGCCTTCCTGCACCTGTGGCAGGTGGCCGCGCACATGCTCGGCATCAGGGACGAGTACATCCCGGCCACCTGGAGCGAGGCGAACTCCCAGGCCGGCGAGGTCCTCGACCCGATCCTCGCGCCCACCCGCGAGGGCAACGCGCTCGCCGACATCCTGCTCGGCCTCGGCAAGGAGATCGACGCCGGGCTGCTCAGCAAGCCCATCCTCGGCTCGTTCACCCGGTTCATGCTCGGCAACCAGATCGCCAACTGGCTGGAGATCCCGCGCGACCTGCTCTGGGACACGCTGCTGCGGACGAGCTGGGGCCCGTTCATCGCGGTCCGGGAGGCGCTGCTGCCGTTCCCGCTCGCACCGGAGTGCTACTGGCTGTTCGACGAGTTCCTCCGCAAGCTCGCCCTGCTGTTCCTGTCCGAGGGGCAGTCGATAAACATCGAGATCCCGCTCGGCAACCGCGAGTTCTGACCACTGGGCCGCGGTGAGCACCATGACCGCGCCCCTCCCCCCGTTCCTGGGGTACGTGCTGGCCGCGCCGGTCCTCGTGGCCGCTGCCGAACTCACCGCCGCATACCCGGCCGCCCGGACGCCGTCGCCCGACGTGGCCGGGCTGCTCGGACTCGGCGAGATCATGACGGCGGCGGCCCTGCCCGGGGCGGCACTGATCTCCGTCGAGGTCGGCGCGGACGGGACCGTCTCGTTCACGCTGCCGCCGGACCGGTACGACGGCGACACGGCGGCCGCCGAACTGATCGCCGACGGGCTGTCGGTGCCGCGCCGGCGCGTCCGCGTGCCACCACCACGGCCGGCAGCGGGCCGGACGCGTGGCGCACCCCATCCCGCCGCCGGAACCCGTACCCCGGTCCGGGTCGCCGTCGCGGTGGCCCGGCGGCGGCTGCTGGAGGCCGCGTCGGCGACGCTCGGCACGCCCGTCGGCTGCCTGCGGCTGGCCGGCGGCGCCGTCACCGACCGCGCGGGCCGCCGCCTCGACATCGGCGCGCTGGCCGCCACCGCCGCCAGCAACAGCACGATCGCCGTGGCTGTCGACCTCACGCCACGGTGACCGGCGCCGCCGATTCAACGGCCCGCTACCGGGTAGCAGTCCGATGGACGGCACCGGAGAGGGGACATACAGGCATGAAGGCACTGACCTGGCACGGCAAGCGGGACGTCCGCGTGGAGGACGTCCCGGACCCCCGGATCGAGGAGCCGACCGACGCGATCGTCCGGATCACCTCGACCGCCATCTGCGGTTCCGACCTGCACCTGTACGAGGTGCTCGGGCCGTACCTGAAGCCCGGCGACATCCTCGGGCACGAGCCGATGGGCGTCGTCGAGGAGGTCGGGCCCGGGGTGACCCGGCTCAAGAAGGGCGACCGGGTGGTCGTCCCGTTCAACATCTCCTGCGGCTCGTGCTGGATGTGCGAGCGGCAGCTCTACGCGCAGTGCGAGACCACGCAGGTGACCAGCCAGGGCAAGGGCGCGTCCCTGTTCGGCTACACCTCGCTGTACGGCTCGATCCCCGGCGGCCAGGCCGAGTACCTGCGCGTGCCGCAGGCCCAGTTCGGCCCGATCACGATCCCGGACAGCGGCCCGGACGAGCGCTGGCTCTACCTCTCCGACATCCTGCCCACGGCCTGGCAGGCGGTGAAGTACGCGGACGTCCCGCCCGGCGGCACGCTCGCCGTGTTCGGGCTCGGCCCGGTCGGGCAGTTCAGCGCCCGGATCGGCCGCCACCTGGGCGCCGGCCGGGTGATCGGGCTCGACCTGGTGCCGGAGCGGCTGGAGATGGCCCGCCGCCACGGCATCGAGGTGCTCGACGTCAGCCAGCTCGACGACGTGCCCGGCACGCTCATCGACCTGGTCGACGGACGCGGCCCGGACGCGGTGATCGACGCGGTCGGCATGGAGGCGCACGGCGCGCCGCTGGGCAAGATGGCCCAGACCGCCGCCGGGCTGCTGCCGGACAAGCTGGCCCAGGCCATGACCGACAAGGCCGGCGTGGACCGGCTCGTGGTGCTGCACGCCGCGCTCAAGGCCGTGCGGCGCGGCGGCACCGTGTCGATCTCCGGCGTGTACGGCGGCGAGCAGGATCCGATGCCGCTGATGGAGATGTTCGACAGGGGCATCCAGCTGCGCATGGGCCAGTGCCACGTGCGGCGCTGGGTCGACGAGATCATCCCGCTGCTGGAGCGCGACGACGACCCGCTGGGCGTGGAGGACCTGCGGACCCACCGGCTGCCGCTGACCGACGCGCCGCGGGCGTACGAGATGTTCCAGAAGAAGGAGGACGGCTGCGTCAAGGTCGTGCTCGCGCCGTGACCCGGACGGTGGTCGTCACCGGCGCGACCAGCGGGATCGGCCGGGCGACCGCTCTGGAGCTGGCGGGCCGCGGGGACCGGCTGGTCCTCGCGGCCCGCTCCCCCGCCACGCTCGACGAGGTACGCGACGAGTGCCGGGCGGCCGGCGCGCGGGCGATCGCCGTACCGATGGACGTGACCGAGCCCGGCGCGGTGGCCGCGCTCGCCGACGCGGCGCGGGCCGAGTACGGCCGCGTCGACGCCTGGGTGCACACCGCCGCGGTGATGTCCTACGGCCGCTTCGACGAGACCCCGGCCGAGGTGTTCGAGCAGGTGGTCCGCACCGACCTGCTGGCCGCCGCGGCGGTGGCCCGGGAGGCGCTGCGCCGGTTCCGGGCCAACGGCGGCGGCACGCTCGTGCTGACCGGCTCGGTGCTCGGGCACATCACCGCGCCCTACATGAGCGGCTACGTGGCCGCCAAGTGGGGCCTGCAGGGACTGGCCCGCACGCTCCAGCAGGAGGCGCGGGAGACACCCGGCGTCGCGATCTGCCTGGTCAACCCGGGCAGCGTCGACACGCCCGTCTACCGGCAGGCGGCCAACTACCTGGGCCGCGTCGGCCGGCCGCCGCCCCCGATCGCCTCGCCCGAACGGGTGGCGCGGGCCATCGTCGGATGCCTCGACCGGCCCCGCCGGGAGGTGTCGGTGGGCCGGCTCAACGTGGTCATGCGCTTCGGCTTCACCGTCCTGCCCGGCGTGTACGACGTGCTGGTCGGTCCGCTGATGCGCCTGGCCGGGCTGACCCGGACGCCGGTCGCCGCGCACCAGGGCATCGTGTTCACGCCCAACCCGGCCGGTGAGGCGGTCCGGGGCGGATGGCTGCCCGACGTGTCCCAGGTGGTCCGGGCCGTGGGCGGACGCGCGGCCACAGTGGCGTCCGCGGTGCGCCGCCGGCTGCCCTGACCGTCGCGGGGGGGGTGGCTGTCGCGCGGGCGGGCCGTCGCGTGGGCGGACCGGGACGACTGTGGTTACCGTGTACGACGGGACACGGCGGAGGGGACGAACATGCGGGAACCGACGGGGCTGGAACCGGACCGGACGCGCGGCGGGCGGGTGTGGAAGCTCGCCGGGCTGGCCGCCGTCGCCGGGCTGGCCTGGGCGGCGCGGGACGTACCGGCGCAGCTCGGCGGTCGGCTCACCGGCACCCGGGCGGAACGGGCGGCCCGGTCACCGCGCTTCCGCGACGGCACGTTCCACAACCCGGCCGGCGCCAGCGCCACGATGGTCGCCGACCCGGGCCGCAACCTGCTCCGGGAGCTGGTCTTCGGCAAGCAGAAGCGGCGGCCGGGCAGCCCGGTGCCGCTGCTGCGCCCCGGCGCCGCGCCGGCCGCCGACCCGGCCCGCGAGCTGAACGTCGTCTGGTACGGCCACGCCTCCACGCTCGTCGAGATCGAGGGGCACCGGGTGCTGCTCGACCCGGTGTGGAGCGACAGGTGCTCCCCGTCCGGGCTGGTCGGCCCGCGGCGCATCCACGAGCCGCCGGTCCGCCTCACCGACCTGCCCCCGCTCGACGCGGTGCTGATCTCGCACGACCACTACGACCACCTCGACATGGAGACCGTCCGCACGCTGGCCGACCTCCAATCCGCGCCGTTCGTGGTGCCGCTGGGCGTCGGCGCCCACCTGGCCCGCTGGGGCGTACCCGAGCACCGCATCGTCGAGCTGGACTGGGCGGAGAGCCACCGGGTGGGCGGGCTGACGCTCACCGCCACCGCCGCGCAGCACTTCTCCGGGCGCGGCCTGCGCCGCGACGGCACGCTGTGGAGTTCCTGGACGATCACCGGGGCGCACCGGAAGGTCTTCTACACCGGCGACTCCGGCTACTTCGACGGGTACGCCGCGATCGGCGCCGAGCACGGCCCGTTCGACCTGACGCTCATGCAGATCGGCGCGTACGACAGGGCGTGGCCGCACATCCACATGTTCCCGGAGGAGGCGGTCGCCGCCCACCTCGACGTACGCGGCGGACTGCTGGTGCCGGTGCACTGGGGCACGTTCAACCTGGCCCTGCACGACTGGTCCGAGCCGGTGGACCGGCTCTGGGCCGAAGCGAAGGCGCGCGACGTCCGGCTCGCCGTGCCGCGTCCCGGTGAGCGGGTGGTGGTGGACGAGCCGCCGGCGGTGGACGGGTGGTGGCAGGCAGTCGCCTGAGACGCGCCGAAAAAACCGGACAAGGCATTCTTCTGCGCATATTTGCGTACTCTGTTCGCTGACGAGTCAGCGGCCGGAGGACAGCATGCAGGTTCGCCTCTCCCCAGGCGTGGAAGATCTCCGTACACCCAACCCGCCGACGGGCGGCGCCGCGGCCGTCAAGCGGGGTGTCGACGTCCTCGTGTCGGCCACGGCCCTGCTGGTGGCGGCGCCGGTCCTCGCCGTGGTCGCGGTCGCGGTGCTGCTCGGGATGGGCCGCCCGGTCATCTTCCGGCAGCGGCGGATCGGCCGGCACGGCCGGGAGTTCACCATCCTGAAGTTCCGGTCCATGGCGGGCGGGGGCGACGGCTTCTCCCCCGGCGACGACCAGGCGCGGCTGACGCCCCTGGGGCGGTGGCTGCGGGCCACGAGCCTGGACGAGCTGCCCAGCCTCTGGAACATCCTGCGCGGTGACATGAGCCTGGTGGGCCCGCGCCCGTTCCCGACCAGCTACCGCGACCTCTACACACCGCAGGAGTTCCGCCGGCACGACGTCCGGCCCGGCCTCACCGGGCTCGCGCAGGTCAACGGCCGCAACGCGCTGGGCTGGGCGGAGCGTTTCGCCTACGACCTGCACTACGTGGAGCACTGGAGCCTGCGGCTGGACGCCCGCATCCTGGCACGGACCGCGGTCGCCGTGCTCCGGCGGCAGGGCATCAGCGCGCCCGGCGCCGCCACCGCGCACGAGTTCCGCGGCACCGCCTCGGAGCAGGCCGTGGCGGCGACCGCGGGAAGCGGGTCCCGGTGAGCCTCGACCTCGTCGTCGTCGGGTGCGGCGGCCACGGCCGGGAGATCGCCCAGATCGTGGCGGCGGTGAACGAGTCCGCGGCCCGGCCACCCTGGCGGCTGGCCGGCTTCGTCGACGACGACCCGTCCGAGTCGAACCGCAAACGCGCCGAGGCGTGCGGCGCCCCGTTCCTCGGGACCCTGGCGGCACTCGGTCAGCTGCCGCCGGAGACCCACGTCGTCATCGGGGTGGGCGACCCACGGGTCCGGCAGAAGGTGGCCGCGCGGATCGACACGTACCGCAGGCCGGCGGCGAGCCTCGTCCACCCGGACGCCACAGTCGGCCCGGACCTGGTGTCGGCCGAGGGTCTCGTGGTGTTCGCCGGTGGCCGGATCACCACGAACGTCACCGCCGGGCGGCACCTGCACGTCAACCAGAACGCCACGCTCGCGCACGACTGCGTGGTCGGCGACTACGTCTCCCTGCATCCGCTCGCGGCCGTGTCGGGCGACTGCCGCCTCGGCACCGCCGCGCTGATCGGCGCGGGCGCCGTGGTGCTCCAGGGCCTGCGCGTCGGCGCCGGGGCGACGGTCGGCGCCGGCGCGTGCGTGGTGCGCGACGTGCCGGCGCGGACAGTGGTCAAGGGCGTGCCGGCGCGCTGAGCGGTCCTCAGAGCACGAAGGCGTCCGTCCACAGCGCCCCCGAGCGGCCCGACAACGCGTCCAGCATCGCCACCGCCTGACCGTCGGTGAGCTGCGCGACGAAGTCGATGATGGCCCGGCCCCGGGCCCGGCCGATCCGGTCCGGGGTACGCGGGTGCAGCTCCGCCTCGGCCAGCTCCACCAGGTCGTGCAGCCGGCGCGGCAGCCGGGACTCCTCGTCCGGGTCCAGCAGCCACTCCCAGAGCGCCTCCACCAGTGTGCCCAGCAGCCGGGCCTGGCCGCGCTGGTGCAGGGCCAGGTCCGGCCGGGCCAGCACGAACCGGTGGTGCACGAACTTGAGCACCTGCACCTCGTGCCACTGCGCCTTCGCCAGCAGCACGTAGCCGGAGCGGACGTCCGGGTCCGGCGTCACGGTGATGGCGTCCACAAAACGGGTGGACCAGCGGGCGGAGAACCGGGCGACGTACTGCTCCGCCTCGATCGAGCCGTCGAACGGCAGCGCCAGCAGCCCTTCCACCAGTTCCTCGCGCACATGCTCGACCGCGTCGGCGAACGCCTCGTCGTCGGCGATCCAGCCGTCCTTGCGGTGCAGTTGCCGGCGCAGCCGCTCGATCGCCGCGCCCGGCCGCCGGCCCGCCGCCTCCAGCGCCGAGGCGGTGATCGACCGCAGGTGCCCGCACTCGCGCTGCCAGGCCATCAGTTCGGCCGCCACGGTGCCCTGCTGGAGCACCCCGACGCGGTAGAAGTCCTCCACGTCGTGGATCGCGTACGCGATGTCGTCGGCGGTGTCCATCACCGACGCCTCGGGGGTCTGCTGCCAGTCCGGGATCCGCCCGGCGAACGGCTCCCGCGCCTGGCGCAGGTCGTCCAGCTCGGTGCGGTACGCGCCGAACTTCACCGAACCGCTCTCCGGGTCCTCCGGCGGGGCCGCCGCGCCCCGGGGCGCCGGTTCGAGGTGGCGCGGGTGCGGGTCGGGATGGTCCAGCCGGGTCCACGGGTACTTCAGCATGGCGGCCCGGACCGCGGCGGTCAGGTCCAGCCCGGTGGTCGCCGCGCCACGGATCTCGGTGCTGGTGACGATCCGGTACGACTGGGCGTTGCCCTCGAATCCGTCGGCCAGCCCGAGCCGCTGCCGGGCCAGCCGGTCGAGCACCCGCTCCCCCAGGTGCCCGAACGGCGGGTGCCCGAGATCGTGCGCGAGCGCGGCGGCCTCCACCACATCCGGGTCGCAGCCGCCGAGCTTGTCCAGCAGGGCCCGGTGCGCCGGATCGGCGGTCAGCCGCTCGGCGATCGCGCGGGCCACCTGGGCCACCTTCAGGCTGTGGGTCAGCCGGTTGTGCACCAGCAGCCCGGATCCGCCCGGGCTGATCACCTGGGTCACGCCGCCCAGCCGCGCGAAGAACGGCGACCCGACGATCCGGTCCCGGTCGGCCCGGAACGGGCCGGCGGCCAGGTCGCCGAGCGCCCGGGCGCTGCCTCCGAAGAGCCGCCGGGCCCGCGGATCCGCAGGTACCTCCATGATCGCCACGCTAGCGCAGCCGTACCGGCCGGCGGGGCGCGACCTGTGCCTAGGCCAGCGGGGGCGCGTCCCCCAGCACCAGACCGGGTGCCGCCGGCAGCCAGTAGCCGAGGTAGGTACCGGCGGTGACCTGGTAGCTCAGGCGCCCGTTCACCCAGGCGCTGGCGCTGATGAACGCGCCCGAGGCGCGCGGGAAGGTGACGGTCTTGGACCCGACGACCTGCCACCTGCTGTCGTACGCGTAGCCGGTGTAGGTCCCGGGCTCGACGGTCAGCAGCCGGGTGGGCGCGTACGTGTGCTCCACGACCTTCCCGGCGAGCCACCGGTTCTGCGCGTCCTCCGCCACGAACATGCCGGCGAACACCCCGTTCGCCATGCGGTAGTGCACGCCCCGGCCGGTCACCCGTACCCGCTGGTCGGCGGTGGCGGTGGAGAACCGGATCAGGTTGATCGACTTCTGCGCGACGACCCGGCCGGCGGCGTCGAACTGGTAGGCGACATGGGAGCCGGGACCGAACCACACGATGCCGTCGACAGGCGGGTACGGGTAGTCGGCGCGCAGCACGTCGGCGTACGCGGCGAACACTCCGGCGTGGGTGAGCTGGTGCAGCGCCAGCATCTGCTGGGTGTGCACCTGGTGGTAGCTCGGGTAGGACCGGGCGCAGCCGACCGAGTACCGGCTGGCCCACTGCGGGACGCGCAGCGTGGCCGGCACGTAGCGCCGCACCGTGGTGGCCGTCCCGTCCATCAGGCTCACCGCCCGGCTGTCCCAGGTGATCCGCCAGTAGTCGTACACGCCATAGAACGCGTAGATCATGCCGTTGAGGACCCGTTCCCCGCGCACACCCGGACTGTCCGGGTACTCCTCCAGCCACAGGTAGCCATCCGTGTCGGTCCAGCTCACCCAGGGCACCCCGAGCTGCGGTCCGAGCGTGAGGCTGAGGAACGTGCGGTCCGCCGCCGTACGCCAGGTGGCGTCGCCGGTCACCTCGTACAGCCGGACGAACAGACTGAGCAGCTCCCCCTGGGCCATGGCGCTGTACCAGGGCGCCTGGAGCACCAGCCCGGTGCACCGGGGCAGGTCGAACGGGTACGAGTACCACCACGCGCCGCGGGACTCCACCTTGCGGTCCAGGTTCCGCCGCGCCTGCGCGATCGCCCGGTCGAGGAAGAACCGGTCGCCGGTGACCTGGTAGGCGTTGAGGTTGTCCAGTCCCCAGTCGGCCTGCACCACCGGGTGGTCGTAGAGGACGCCCTGCCAGGTGAACAGCCGCACGCCGGAGGCGTCGTGCGGCAACGGGTCGGTACGGGGGACGGTCGTCCGCCGCGAGGTCGGTGAGACCGATCCGGGCAGCAGGCGCGGCAGGTAGCCGTCCCGGGCGTACGCGGTGAGCGTCGCGCTCCGCCCGGGGAGTGCGGTGGCGGCCGCCGCGCCGGTCACCGGCGTCCCCGTCAGGCCGACGGCGAGCACCGCCGCCACCCACGCGCGCCAGGACAGCCGGATCCTCATGGGACCTCCAAAGGTCGGGAGTGTCCTCCCATCCCAGCAACCGCATGTCGCTTTTGCCAGCCTCCTTTCATCATGCGTGGAATAGACGCACATAACATGAAACCTCGTGACTGTTACCGACGCACCGGCGGGCGAGGGCGGGCGCGGACGCCGGTCGCGGGCCGGGACGGCAGAATGCACGGGAACCCACCCGAGAAGGCGGATCAGATCGTGACCCAGTCAGTGCACCAGCGCATCGCCGAGGAACTCGGCGTCGCCGAACGGCAGGTGCGGGCGGCAGTCGAGCTGCTCGACGGCGGCGCCACAGTGCCGTTCATCGCCCGCTACCGCAAGGAGGCCACCGGCCTGCTCGACGACGCGCAGCTGCGCACGCTGGAGGAGCGGCTGCGCTACCTGCGCGAGCTGGACGAGCGGCGCGCGGCGGTGCTGGAGTCGATCCGGAGCCAGGGCAAGCTCGACGAGGCGCTGGAGGCGCAGATCCTCGCCGCCGACTCCAAGTCCCGCCTGGAGGACATCTACCTGCCCTACAAGCCGAAGCGGCGCACCCGCGCGCAGATCGCCCGCGAGGCCGGGCTGGAGCCGCTCGCGGACACGCTCCTGGCCGACCCGGCGCAGGACCCGAAGACGGTCGCCGCCGGGTTCGCCGACCCGGACAAGGGCGTCGCGGACGCCGCGGCCGCCCTGGACGGTGCGCGGGCCATCCTGATCGAGCGCTTCGCGGAGGACGCCGACCTGATCGGCACGCTGCGCGAACAGATGTGGTCGCGGGGCCGGCTGGTCTCCCGGGTACGCGACGGCCAGGAGACCGCCGGCGCGAAGTTCGCCGACTACTTCGACTTCGCCGAGCCGTACCCGAAGCTGCCCTCGCACCGCATCCTCGCCATGTTCCGGGGCGAGAAGGAGGGCGTGCTGGAGCTGACCATGGACCCCGAGGGCGACGCCGACGCGGCGACCGGACCGAGCCGCTACGAGGCCGCCGTGGCCGGACGCTTCGGCATCAGCGACCAGGGACGGCCCGCCGACAAGTGGCTGGCCGACACGGTGCGCTGGGCCTGGCGTACCCGGATCCTCATCCACCTCGGCGCGGACCTGCGGATGCGGCTGTGGCAGGTGGCCGAGGAGGAGGCCGTGCGGGTCTTCGCCACCAACCTGCGTGACCTGCTGCTGGCCGCGCCGGCCGGGGCGCGGACGACGATGGGCCTCGACCCGGGCCTGCGGACCGGTGTGAAGGTCGCGGTGGTCGACGCCACCGGCAAGGTGGTCGCTACCGACACGATCTACCCGCACGAGCCGCGCCGGCAGTGGGACGCATCGCTGCACACGCTCGCCACGCTCGCCGCCGCGCACGGCGTCGAACTGGTCGCGATCGGCAACGGCACCGCCAGCCGGGAGACCGACAAGCTCGCCGCAGACCTGATCAAGCGGCACCCGGAGCTGAAGCTGACCAAGGTGGTGGTCTCCGAGGCCGGCGCGTCGGTCTACTCCGCTTCGGCGTACGCCTCGCAGGAGCTGCCCGGCCTGGACGTCTCGCTGCGCGGCGCGGTGTCGATCGCCCGCCGCCTCCAGGACCCGCTGGCCGAACTGGTGAAGATCGACCCGCGGTCGATCGGCGTCGGGCAGTACCAGCACGACCTGTCCGAGGTGAAGCTGTCCCGCTCGCTCGACGCGGTCGTCGAGGACTGCGTCAACGCGGTCGGCGTGGACGTCAACACCGCCTCCGCGCCGCTGCTCACCCGGGTCTCCGGCATCGGCGCCGGGCTGGCCGAGAACATCGTGCTGCACCGCGACGCCAACGGGCCGTTCCGCACCCGCGCCGAGTTGAAGAAGGTGCCCCGGCTCGGGCCGAAGGCGTTCGAGCAGTGCGCCGGCTTCCTGCGCATCCCCGGCGGCGACGACCCGCTCGACTCCTCCAGCGTGCACCCGGAGTCGTACCCGGTGGTGCGCCGCATCCTCTCCTCCACCGGGCAGGACCTGCGCGGCCTGATCGGGAAGTCGGCCATCCTGCGCGGCCTGCGCGCGACCGACTTCGTCGACGAGACGTTCGGCCTGCCCACCGTCACCGACATCCTGGCCGAGCTGGAGAAGCCGGGCCGTGACCCGCGCCCGGAGTTCCGCACCGCGACGTTCGTCGAGGGCGTGGAGAAGATCGGTGACCTGACGCCGGGCATGGTGCTGGAGGGCGTGGTGACGAACGTGGCCGCGTTCGGCGCGTTCGTCGACGTGGGCGTGCACCAGGACGGCCTGGTGCACGTCTCGGCCATGTCGCACACCTTCGTGAAGGATCCGCGCGACGTGGTGAAGTCCGGCGACGTGGTCAAGGTCCGGGTGCTCGACGTGGACGTGCCCCGCAAGCGGATCTCGCTGACGCTGCGGCTGGACGACGAGGCGCCGGCCGGCGGCGGGCGCCCGGCGGGCGGCGGCCAGGGCCGGGGCGGCCAGGGCGGCGGCCAAGGCCGGGGCGGTCAGGGCGGCGGCCAGGGCCGGGGCGGTCAGGGCGGCGGTGGCCAGCGGGGTGATCGGGGCGCGTCGCGCGGCGGCCAGCAGCAGCGGCCGGGGCGCGGTGGCGGCGGTTCCGCCCCGCTCAACGACGCCATGGCCGAGGCGCTGCGCCGCGCCGGGCTGGCCTGATCTCCCGGGCGCGCTGTCGAGCTGACGTCACCGACGACTCAGCTCGGCAGCGCGCCGTGCGCGCGGCGCGCGTACCCTCGCGGTCGTGGGTGGCGAGGACGACGAGCGGTGGCGGGAACGACGACGCCACGCGGTGCGGGCGCACGCGGAGGCCGCTGCCCGGGAACGCGCCGCGGAGCAGGCGGAGGCCACGGAACTGGTGGCCCGGTTCGCCGCCGAGGCGCTGCGGCGCGGGCTGCGCACCGACCGGCTGACCGCGACCGGCCACGACGGGCGCGGGCGTTACCGCACCCGACTGACCGGGTGGTACGTGGACCGGGCGCACAGCCGCGCGGTGGACACCGACGGGCGCTTCTACCTGCTCACCGTGACGCCCGGCCTGCGCGCGCGGCTGTTCGGGGCCGACCCGCGGCCCAGCGCACCACCGCTGGTGGTCGGCCGGGGCGGGCGCGACGGCGAGTCGGTGCCGCTGGCGACGCTGCTCAGCCGGCGCCTCGACGCGGGCGACGACTGGCGCTGAGGGCGGCCGGCCGCTGATCGGCCCGCTGCCGCGGCACCGGACGCGCGGCACGCCGGGCGACGTGCCGCCACCAGCACAGCTGCACCACGAGCGTGAGCAGCCCGGCGAGCACGATCGCGGCCAGGTTGATCACCAGTTGGAGGGCCGAGCCGGCCGCCTCGTGCCACACGCCGTACGCGGACGCCACGGCCACGTTCGCCGCCGCCGGCACGGTGGTCACCGAGATCAGCACGCCCACGAGCGAGCCGGACTTCTTCGACGTCAGTGACAGCATGCCGGCGATGCCGGCGAGCAGGCCCACCACCCAGGACAACGCGTCCGGGCGCCAGATGAAGTCGGTCAGCGGCCGCTCGGCCAGCAGCATGTCCCGGCCGACCAGGCCGGCGGCGGTGAGCGCCCAGGTGCTCAGCACGGTCGCCGCCATGGCGACCAGGAAGCCGACGGTCAGGGCCTGCACCGAGCGGCCGGCCACGCGCGGCTGCCGTCGCAGCAGCGCCACGCAGAGCGCGGCGAGCGGACCGAACTCGGGGCCGACCACCATCGCGCCGACGATCAGGATCGGCTGGTCGAGCAGCACGCCGATGCCGGCGATCATGGTGGCCACCACGATCAGGGCGAGGAACGTGCCGGTGAGCACCGTCTGCTCGCCGGTCTTCGCGGCGATCTCGTCCCAGACCACGGCGTCCTCGCCGTGCCCCGGCGCCTCCTCGGCGGCCCGGTCGGCCGCCTCGGACAGCGTCAGCTCCACGTCGTCGGCCGCGATCGCCCCGTGCGCCTCGACACCCAGCTCCTGGAGCCGGCTCAGCACGCCGTCGGCGCTCTCCCGGACGACGTCGCAGGTGACGTAGTCACCCGCGGGCTGGCGGGCGGCGCCGGGCAGCACCACGAGGTGCGTGACGCCGGGATCGGCGGCCAGCAGTTCCACGACCGCCGACGACTGGTCACTCGGCGCGATCACCCTCAGGTGCAGCACTCGGGGCTCCTGGCTCGTCAATTCCGGGCGGGGCCGCCGAACTCTACTCGGCCCCGGCCCGATCGTGTGCTTTTCGGCACGAACCCGGCGTACGCCATCACCCCTCGGCAGGTCGTCCGTTTTACCGTCCGTGACCCTTCGATGCCACGACTGTGATCCCACCGCCGGGACGGAGGCTCGATGACCGGCCGGATCTACCTGTCCCCGCCCGATGTCGGGCCCCTGGAGGAGTCCTACGTGCTCCGCGCGATCCGCTCGGGCTGGGTCGCGCCGCTCGGCCCCGAGGTGGAGGCGTTCGAGCGGGAGGTCGCGCAGCGTGTCGGGGCGGCTCACGCGCTGGCCCTGAACTCCGGTACGTCCGCGCTGCACCTGGCCCTGCTCGCCCTGGGGGCCGGGCCGGGAAGCGTGGTGGTGGCGCCGACCATGACCTTCGCGGCGACCGCGAACGCCGCCGTCTACACGGGTGCCGAACCGGTCTTCGTCGACTGCGACCCGGCGACCGGCAACATGGACGTGACCGCGCTCGCCGAGATGCTCGACCGGCTGGGCCGGGCCGGCGAGAAGGTCGCCGCGGTGCTGATCGCGGACATGTTCGGCACCTGCGCCGACTACGACGCACTGCTGCCGGTGTGCGAGGCGGCGGGTGTGCCGGTCGTCGAGGACGCCGCGCAGGCGCTGGGCGCGACCTACCGCGGGCGTCCGGCCGCCTCCTTCGGGCGGCTCAACGCGCTGTCGTTCAACGGCAACAAGATCATCACAACGTCCGGCGGAGGGATGCTGCTCTCCGACGACGAGGCGTTGCTCGCCCGCTGCCGACACCTGGCGACCCAGGCACGCGAACCCGTGCCGCACTACGAACACGTCGACGTGGGTTACAACTACCGGCTCAGCAACCTGCTCGCAGCCCTGGGCCGGGCGCAGCTGCACCGGCTGGACGGGATGATGCGGCGCCGCCGGATGCTCCGCGAGCGGTACGCCAAGCTGTTCTCCGGCGTCCCCGGCGTCCGGCTGCTCGGCGACGGGGACGAGGGCTCGAACTGCTGGCTGACCAGCATCGTGGTCGACCCCGAGCGGACCGGGTGGCCGGCGGCGGACCTCGGGGCGCACCTGGCCGCCCGCGACATCGAGACCCGGCACGTGTGGAAGCCGATGCACCGGCAGCCGGTCTTCGCCGGGTGCCGGTCGGTCGTCACGGGCGCCGCGGACCGGCTGTTCGCCCAGGGTCTCACCCTGCCCAGCGGTTCCGCCCTGGACGACGACCGGGCGGCGCGGGTCATCGGTGCCGTCGAGCAGTTCCTGGACGCCCGGTGACGGCCGGCGCGGGCGCGCGTCCGCTGCGGATCGCCGTCCTGCTGAAGACCGACCAGGGCGGGCTCTGGATCCTCCCCCAGGTCGAGGAACTCCGCCGCCGCGGGCACCAGGTCGTCGCGATCCTGCCGCGCGCGACCGGGCGCCTGACCGGGGAACTCCGGCAGCGCGGCGTCGAGGTGCACGACTCGCCGTTCGACTTCCGCTTCCGGCCGCGCCCGTCGACGCTGCGGGACCTGTGGCGGCTCCGCCGCCTGATCAGCCGGCTCCGCCCGGACGCCCTCAAGTACCACCTGTACGCGTCCGCGCTCGCCGCCCGCTTCGCGAGCCTGCGCCTGCCGCTGCGCCGCGTCCACATGGTGGCCGGGCCGCTCTACCTCGAGTCTCCGCTGATCAAGATCGTGGAGCGGGCGTTGTGGCGGCTCGACCACGTCACCATCTGCGGCACCGGCCACACCTCCGGCCTCTACGGCGCACTCGGGTGTCCCGCGCCCCGGCGTCCGGTCGTCACCTACGGCGCCCGGGCCGCGCACTTCGCCGAACTCGAGGGCTCGGCCGGCCGGCGGGAGGTGCGCGCCAAGGCGCGCGCCGAACTCGGCATCGAGGAGGACGCGTTCGTCGTCATCATGGTCGCCTACGTCTATCCGCCGCGCCGACTGGTCCACAAGGGCCGCGGCATCAAGGGCCACGACGTGCTGCTGGCGGCCTGGCGGGAGTTCCGCGCCGACCACCCGGACGCCCGGCTGCTCCTGGTGGGCGCCGGCTTCTCCCCGGCCGGCGAGACACACCGGCGCGAGCTGATCCGGCGCTTCGAGGTCGACCGGGATCCGAGCGTGACGTGGTTGACGTCGGTGTCGGACGTGCGGGACTGTTACCGGGCCGCCGACCTGAGCGTCAGCCCCTCCCTCTCCGAGGGGCACGGCGCGGCCTGCGAGGCGGGAGCCTCCGGGGTGCCCAGCGTCGTCAGCGACGCCGGCGGCCTGCCCGAGACCGTCGACGAGACGACCGGGTGGGTGGTGCCGCGCAACGACGTGCCGGCGCTGGTCGCCGCGCTGCGGAACGCCCACCGGGAGTTCACCGACGGCCGGCTCCGCCTGCGGGGTGAGCGGGCCCAGCAGTTCGCCCTGCGGCACTTCGACGACACGGTGGCCGCCGCCGCCGTGGCCGACGTGGTGGAGGCCACCTGCCGGACCGGCGGGAGATCCTGATGCGGGTCGTCGTGACGTCGGAGTCGCGCTTCAGCCGGACCCCGGACGGTGCGGTGTGGGTCGAGGCCGGCCCGGACCACACGATCTGGCGGCGGTACCTGGTCGCCTTCGACCGCGTCCGCGTCGCCGCCCGGGTCCGGGACGTCGCGCAGCGGCCGGCGGCCGCCTCCCGGGTCGACGGGGACGGCGTCGAGGTCTGGGCACTGCCGTACTACGTGGGGCCACGGGGTTACCTGCTCGGCCGTCGGGCGCTCGCCGAAGCGGTGACCGCCGCCGCGGCGCCCCGGGACGCCGTGGTGCTCCGGGTGCCGTCGCCGATCGGCGCGCTTCTGGCCCGGGCACGCAGCCGGGCCCGCCTCCCGTACGCGCTCGAGGTGATCGGCGATCCGTACGACGTGCTCGCCCCGGGGGTCGTCCGGCATCCGCTGCGGCCCCTGCTGCGGACGCTGTCCACCCGAACGCTGCGCAGGCAGTGCCGGGAGGCCGCCGCGGTGGCGTACGAGACGGAACGGCGCCTGCAACTGCGGTACCCGACGCTGCCGACCACGCCGACGGCGGGCATCTCCAGCGTCGACCTGCCACCCGCGGCGTTCGTCCCGCACGCCCGGCCGCTCCGGCAACCGCCGGCGGAGCCGACGCTGGTGTCGGTCGGCTCGCTCGAACAGCTCTACAAGGGCATCGACACGCTCATCTCCGCGCTGGCGCTGATGCCCGCCGACGGGCCGCGGGCCCGGCTCGTGCACGTCGGCGTGGGCGCCTACCGGCCCCACCTGGAGCAGTTGGCCGCCCGGTCGGGCGTGGCCGGCCGGGTGAGCTTCACCGGCCCTCTCCCCGACGCCGAGGCGGTCCGCCGGACGCTGGACTCGGCGGACCTGTTCGTGATGCCGTCGCGCACCGAAGGTCTGCCCCGGGCGCTCATCGAGGCGATGGCCAGGGCGCTCCCGGCCGTGGGTTCGACCGCCGGCGGCATCCCGGAGCTGCTCGAACCGGACTGCCTGGTGCCGCCCGACGACCCGGCCGCTCTCGCCACCACCGTCACCGCGATGCTCGCCGCCCCGGACCGGCTGGCGGAGTCCTCGGCCCGCAACCTCCGCCGGGCCCGTGACTTCTCCGCCGAGACGCTCGACGCCCGCCGGGCGTCGTTCTACCGGACCGTCGCCGAGGTCGCCGCCGGCCGGCCGGGCCGGCGGTCACCGGTCGCCCTGCGGTCCGGACGCTGACGTACGGCGCCGGCGCACCGTCGAGGTGCGCCGGCGCCTTGCGGCCGGGACCGCTCAGTGCACGGGGTGTCCCGGACGCACGTCCCCCCGGGTCACGCCTCGGAGGATGTCGAGGTAGCGGCCGAGCTGGTCCCCACGGAACAGTCCGTCGAGCGCGGTCGCCGGCACCGCCGGCACCCGTCCGGTCCGATCCTTCACGGCCAGCCACTCCCGCAGCCGGGCCGCGATCGCGGCCGGATCGTTCGCCACGACACCCGCGCCGCGATCGCGCAGCAGGCGTGCGGCCACGCCGTCCGCGAAGCCGAGCAGGAGGACGGGTCGGCGGGCCTGGAGGTAGTCGAAGATCTTGCCGGTCATCGTGCCGGCGTCCCGGGGGTCGTTCCACATGAGCAGCACGAGCGCGTCCGCGTCCGCCTGGATCCGCCACGACTTCTCCGGCGAGACCTGGCCGAGGAGGGTGACGGAGTCGGTCACGCCGGCTCGTTCGGCGGCGGCGCGGACGATGCCGTGGTCCTCCCCCGCGAAGATCACATGCACCTTCGCGGCGTCCGGCCCGAGCAGGGCGATCGCGTCGAGGAGAGGACCGGGGTCACGCTTGCCCGGATAGATGTAACCGGTGTGCGCGAGCGTGAGTGTGCCGGACGGCGCCTCGACACCGGCCGGGGCCGCGGGTGCGGGCCGGCGGTCGATGCCGTTCATGACCACGTGCGTCCGGACCCCGAACGTGCGGCGGATCGTCTCGGCCAGCGGCTCCGAGATCGTCACGCACGCCGCCACGGTACGCAGCACCCGGCGTTCCAGCCGCTCGTCGACGGCTCGGCGCAGCGGCGTCCGTACCCAGTGGTCGTTGCCGACGGACCACAGGTCCCGGTAGTCCGCGACCCAGGGCACCCGGAACCGCCGGGCGAGCGTCGCGGCCACGACGAACCCGGAGAAGGGCGGGCCGGACACGAGGATGACGTCCGGGCGCCAGCCCGCCGCGAACCTGTCGAAGTCGCGCACCGGCGGCCGGATCCAGTTGAGCTGCGGGTCCGGCAGCAACAGTTCCATGCCGGCCCTGACCAGCCGCCGTCGGGCACCCGCGCGGATCCGGCCGAGCCGGGAACGCACGGGCGCCGGGCCGCCCGCCGCCGGGCCGTGCCCGCTGCCCCCGGGCCGGGGAAGCCGCGGTGCCGGTGCGATCCGGATCAGCCGGTCCTCGGGCACCGGGACGGGAACTCCGCCCTGGTCGGCGCCGACGGCGGTGAGCACCCGGACGTCCCACCCCTGCCGCGTCGCGTACGCCGCGAGAGCGGCGGGGCGGCGGGCACCGACGGTCTCCGCCGGCGGGAAGTGGTACGAGACGATCAGCAGGCGCGGAGCCGGCTCCGGGTAAGGGTCGTTCGTCATAACGGGGTAAACCATTCCTTCCGGTGCGGGACATGACGACGAGGAGCGCGGGAGGGCAGCCTCAGCTCTGCGGAACGAGTCGCGGCGCGGGACGAGGACGGCCGTGGTCGCGTCCGGCCGCCGTCACGACGCGTAGCGACATCAGCCACCCGACCCCGTACGCCAGCGCGCCGGATACCCCGAACGCCCACACCGCGGTCAGCGGTGACCCGCCGGCCAGCGCCACCACCGAGACGGCACCGGCCACCACCACGACCCGGCCCGCGTCCCAGACGAGCTGGAGAGCCTGGCGTTCGAACACGACGAGCGTCTGCGACAGTGGCGAGACGACGAGCTGAGCCGCCATGAAGACGGCCAGGGCCTGGGCGTAGGCGCCGCTGCTGTGCCACTGCGCGCCGAATACCAGGCTGAAGGCCGTGGGCGCGGCGACCACGACGAGGAGCGCGCCGGGACCCGCGATCACTGCGAGCTTCCGGCTGGCGTCCAGGAAGACGCGCCGGCCGACCCGCGGCTGCTCCCGCGCGATCCGCGCGATCTCCCCCAGGTAGACCTGCGCCACCGCGGACGCCACGAGCGCGGCGGGCATGGCGATCATCCGCTGGGTCAGTCCCAGCCAGCCGGCCACCGCCGAGCCGTACCAGTAGGCGATGAGCAGCACCGGCAACTGCGTGCCGAGGATGTTGAGCAGGCCGGACGGAGCCAGCAGGAAGGGAAACCGCCGGTAGCGGCGCGCCACGGCCAGCAGGCGGGGCCGCCGCCGAGGCGTCCGGGCGGTCGCGTCGCGTTCCCCGGTGCCCCGGAGCAGGACCGCGGCGGCCGCGACCTGACCGAACCCGAAGCCGAGCGCCAGGCCACCGGGACGGAGCCCCGCCACCCCCGCCCCGACCTGGGTGACCACGACCGCCAGGGACTGCAGGAGGTTGCGCCGGCCGATCACGCCGTAACGACGGTTCCGCACCGCGAACTGGTTGAGCACCAGGACGACACCCATCGCCGCGGCGGAGGGCGGCACCACCCAGAGCCAGTGGACCAGCTCGGGCTGACCGAACCAGGCGGCCACCCGGTCGCCCACCAGCAGGACCACGACAGATCCCAGGATCGCCGTACCCGCGGCCGCGGCGAGACCGAGCCGCACCAGCGCCCGTGCGTCCTCCTCCCGTTCCGGCAGCGGAACCGCCATCTCGAACCGGAGCGCGGCCACCGTGCCCACGATCACCACCAGTGCGGCGACCACCGCGAGGACGCCGAAATCGACAGGGCGGTAGAGCCTCGCCAGCAACGGCGCCGCGGCCAGCGCCAGCAGCTGACCGCCGGCCGATCCGGCGGCGATGCCCACCACTGCGCGCCGCCCGCTCGACATGGCGAGCCGCCTGGCACGCCACCTCACCCAGGGACACCCGGCCGGTCGGCCGGCCGCGTCCGCCCGGCGCGGACCGGCACACCGGTGCGCAGCGTCGCACCGGCCATCACGAGCACACCGAGAGCCAGCGCGGCGAAGAGCGGACGGCCCGCGTTCACGTCACCGGACGTCGACACCGCCACCACGTTGAACGCCAGCACCGCCAGGACGAAGCCGGCGACCGGGTCACGCCGGGTCGCGCGCCAGAGCCCCGCGGCCACGACGAGAGTGGCCAGGATGAAGGCCCCGCCCACCAGCCAGCCCGCTTCGGCCGGCAGCTCCAGCCAGAGGTTGTGCGGGTAGTTGTGCACCAACATGCCGGAGTAGTCGGACCAGTTGCCGTAACCGACCCCGCCCGGATGCTCGGCGATCATCGGCACGCTGACCTCACGCATCTCCGCCCGGGCGGTGCCGAACATCTCCTCGCTCGGGTCGACCAGGAGCGCGTACACCCGGGGCGGCAGCAGCGACGGCATGGCGATGACGGCCAGCACCAGGGCACCCATCAGGCCCACGCCGACCCACTCGCGCCGACCCCGCCGGAGCTTGAGGCGGAACCCCGCCAGCACCAGAACGAAGAGGGCGACCACGGTGGCCAGGAGCGGCCCCCGGGAGCCGGTCGCGAACAGGGCGAGGCCGAGCAGCACCGCCAGACCCGCCGCCCACCAGGCCGCCACCCGCTTCTGCAGGTAGAGCCAGGTGAGAGCGACGAGCGCACCCCCGAGGGCCCGGGCCAGCCAGATCGGGTTGGAGCCGAAGCCGTCGGCCCGGCCGTCCTGCGGATCGCCGGTGAGCGTGGCGATCGCGAGCACCACCCCGGACAGCACGAACACGGCGGCGAACATCTCCACGTCACGTCGTCCGCGCAGCACCGCGACCGCCAGCGTGGCGAACATCGTCAACGTCAGGAGCAGCAGGAACTTCTGCCGGCCGTAGTCGGTCTCCGGGGGGTGCAGGAAGCCCGGCAACGCGAGGACACCGAAGACCACCAGAACCCAGAAGATCACCGTGCGGGCCCGGGAGGACGGACGGAGGATCTCGTGCAGGAGCAACGGCACCGCGAGCACGACCGCGGCGATGAGGAAGCCGCGGCCGACCTCACGCGTGAACTGGTCGAAGTTGAGCAGCAGCACCACGGCGGTGCCGCGCAGCACCGCCGAGACGACACCACCTGTTCGCCGTACCGGTGCCTCCGGCCGGGCGGGCCCGGCGGCGCCGCGAACCGTACCGATCGCCGACGACCGCCGGTTGTCCTGCATCACCATCACGTTCGAGCCTCCTGCGGCACCGAGCTGGGAACCCGTCACACCGCCCGGTCGGAGCGGTAGCGCGCGAGGTTGGCCGGATCGAGGAACCACTCGACAGTCGCCTTGAGTCCCTCGTCGATGCTCGTGGCCGGCTGCCAGCCGGTCCGCGCCCGGAGCAGGCCGGCGTCGCCGAGCAGGCGCTCGACCTCGGACTCCGCGGGACGGAGCCGGGACTCGGCGACCTCCACCTCCGGCTGGACGCCGAACATCGCGGCGATCTTGCGCACCAGGTCGCCGATCGAGGTCTCCCGGCCGGTCGCGGCCTGGAACACGCCACCCACGACCGCCTCGTCGGGCGCCGTGCCGACGGCTCGGAAGGCCGCCACGGTGTCCGTCACGTAGAGCAGGTCGCGGGTGGTACGCAGCGCGCCGAGCCGGACCACCCCGCCGTCCTTGGCCAGCTGGCTGATGATGGTGGGGATGACCGCCCTGGTGGACTGACGCGGGCCGTACGTGTTGAACGGCCGGAGGGTGACCACCGGCAGGCCGAAACTGAGGTGGTAGCTCTCGGCCAGCTTGTCCGCACCGATCTTGGAGGCCGAGTACGGCGACTGCCCGCGCAGCCGGTGCTGCTCGGTCATCGGGACCGTGGTGGCCGTCCCGTACACCTCGCTGGTGGAGGTGACGACGACGCGGCCCACGCCGGCCGTCCGCGCGCTCTCCAGCACGTTGAGCGTGCCGGTGATGTTGGTGTCCACGTAGGACTGCGGGGCGAGGTACGAGTACGGGATGCCGCCCAGCGCGGCCAGGTGGTAGACGGTGGAGGCGCCGTCGACCAGCCGCTGCACCATTCCCCGGTCGCGGATGTCCCCCGCCACGACCTCGACGCCCGCCAACTGGTCCGGGTCGAAGGTGTCCAGCCAGCCGTGCGATCCGGCGCCGTTGTAGTGCACGAGGGCGCGTACCGGGTGGCCCGCGGCAACGAGGGCCTCGACCAGGTGGGACCCGATGAAGCCACCGGCTCCGGTCACCACCACCGGTCCGCCGGACGAGTGTGCCGTCATGGTTCGCTCCTCCTCTGCGCCGGCCCGGCGGTGACCGGTACCGGGTCGGTTCCACGAGCCGGTGCCGCCTGACTCCACAGCGCACCGACCGAGTCGTACAGGTCGTGTTCGGGGACCCATCCCAGGACCGAGGCGGCCCGGCCGACGTCGGCGCGCATCCAGCCGACCTCGGCGGACCGGGGGGACGGTGGGCGGTCCTCCCGGACGCGGACCGGCCGGCCGGCGACCGAGGCCAGCAGGTGGACGGCGTCGCGCACCGGCACCGCCCGGCCGCTGCCCACGTTGAGGACACGGGCCCCGGGCGCGGCGACGGTCACGGCCCGCCCGACCGCGGCGGCCACATCCCGGACGTCGACGAAGTCCCGGTACGCCCCGAGCGGACCGGTACGCAGGTCCTCGCCCGGCGCGAGGCGGGCCAGCAGCGCCGCCACCCGGCCGAGCAGTGTGGTGCCGGGCATGCCGGGGCCGACGGGGTTGAACACTCGGAGCACGACCGCGTCCACCCGGCCGGCGTCGGCCGCCAGCTCCATGAGCCGGGTCGCCGCCGCCTGGCTCACGCCGTAGGCGCTGACCGGTGCCGGGGGACGGTCCTCGGTGGCCGCGACGCCGAACGGCACCGGACCGTACTCGGCCGCGGAGCCGAGACGGACCAGCCGTGCGCCGGGCGCGGCGTCGGCGACCGCGTCCACCAGCTTGGCGGTCGCCGTCGTGTTCGCCCGGACGAGATCCTCGGCCGCGCCGCTCACCGCGCCCGCGCAGCTGACCACGGCGTCCGGCCCGGCCCGGTCGAGCAGTGCCCGCAACGCCTCCGGCGTCGCGGTGACCAGGTCGCACTCGCCGCGCGACGGGCACGTGAGGTCCGCCGTGGCGGCCAGTTCCCGTCGTACGTGAGCGCCGATGAAGCCGGAGGCGCCGAAGAGGAGGACGCGCATCATGCCCCGACCGGTGTGCCGGCGGGCAGGAGCACGTCCCGCAGCTCGGCGAAGCAGCGGTTGGCCTCGTCGTAGTCCTCGGGGCGGCCGATGTCCAGCCAGTAGCCGTCGAACTCGTAGCCGGTCGGTGGTTCGCCCCGGCCCAGCAGGTCCAGCACCAGCTGGTCGAACCCGAACGGCTGCCCCGCCGGGTAATGGGCGATGGTGTTCCGGGAGAGCCCGTAGACACCCATGCTCACCCGGTAGTGCAGGACGGGCTTCTCGGAGAAAGAGGTGATCTTGTCGCCGGCCAGCTCCAGAACCCCGAAGTCGATCTTCACGGTGCGCCGGTAGGTGGCGACGGTCAGCGGTGCGCCCGACCGCGCGTGGGTGGCCAGCAGATCGGCGTAGTCGAGGTCGGTGAGCACGTCGCCGTTCATCACCAGGAAGTGCTCGGGCAGGCGATGCCGGATGCCGAAGAGCGGGCCGATGGTGGACAGCGGCCGGTCCTCCTCGACGTAGTCGACGGCCAGGCCGAACCGGGAGCCGTCGCCGACGAAGGCCCGGATCAGCGCGCCCAGGTGGTTGATCGCCAGGGTGACGTGGGTGAAACCGCGATCCGCGAGCTGGCGCAGCACGATCTCGAGGATCGCGTGGCTCTCCCCGATCGGCACGAGCGGTTTCGGCAGCGTCGAGGTGTAGGGACGCAGCCGGACACCCGCGCCGCCCGCCATGATCACAACATGCATCGACTCTCCACTCGTCCCCACGCCCTACCTCGCGTCCAACGAGCCGGACCGGCACCCGGGTACGGAAATCACCTGTTCGGGGCACGTCCCCCGCTTCACGCCTGCGGGTAAGCCCGGCGGGCGGCACGCCGCTGTGATGAGCTGTACCGGTGGCGGGAGATGTGCTGGGGCTGGTGCTGCACCCCACCCGGGACGTCTCCGAGGTGGTGGGGATCATCGCGGACTGGGCCGCCCGGCACCGGATCACCCTCGCGGTACGCGCCGAGGACCGGGCGCGGGTACCCGCCTCGGTGGAGGCGGTCGCCGCGGACGAGCTGGCCGACCACTGTGCCGCGCTGATCAGCATCGGCGGCGACGGCACCATGCTCGGCGCGCTGCGCCTGGCCGTCCGCGACCCGAAGCCGGTGCTCGGAGTGCACCTGGGCCGGGTCGGCTTCCTGGTCGAGGTGGAGCCGCCGGATCTGCCCCGGGCGCTGGAGCGGCTGGTGGAGCACGACTTCACCGTCGAGTCGCACGCCTGCCTGGCCTGCGACGTCTGCGGCGACGACGTGGTGGCGTTCAACGACATCGCCCTGGTCCGGCAGCCCGGCGCCGGGTTCGTCACGGCCACCCTGGCGGTGGACGGCCAGCGGTACGGCTACTACCGGTGCGACGCGCTGGTGGTGAGCACGCCGACCGGCTCGACCGCGTACAGCTATGCCGCCGGCGGGCCGCTGATCTCACCGGCCACGGAGGCGATGGTGGTGACGCCGTCCGCGCCGATGGCCGGGATCTCCCGCTCGGTGCTGCTCTCCGCGCACGAGACGGTGCACCTGGAGTTGCGCGCGGACTCGGCGCCGGTGGCGGTGGAGATGGACGGCCTGTTGATCCGGCAGGCGGCGACCGAGGGCTCGGTGCACATCCGGTACGTCAAGGACGCCGGCCGTGTGGTCCGTCTCGACCCGCTCCGCTACCAGGAGCGCAACCAGCTCAAGCTGAGCCTGCTGGACCTGCCGCTGCTGCCGGACCAGTTGCGGGAGCTGTTGCCGGACGGGTTGCGGGAGCAGCTCAGCCGCCGGGAGCTGCCCCCGCCCCGCTGAGCCGGGTCAGGCGGTGGCGAGCACGCCGTCGACCAGCGCCTTGGCCTCCTCCTGGATCCGGGCCAGGTGCTCCGGGCCCTGGAACGACTCGGCGTAGATCTTGTAGACGTCCTCGGTGCCGGACGGGCGGGCGGCGAACCAGCCCGACTCGGTGGTCACCTTGAGCCCGCCGATCGCGGCGCCGTTGCCGGGCGCGGTGGTGAGGATCGCCGCGATCGGCTCACCGGCCAGCTCGGTCGCGGTGACCTGCTCCGGCGACAGCTTCGCCAGGACGGCCTTCTGCACCCGGTCGGCCGGCGCGTCGATCCGGGCGTACGCGGGCGCGCCGAAGCGGTCGGCCAGCTCGGCCCAGTGCTCGCTGGGCGTACGGCCGGTGGTGGCGATGATCTCGGCGGCGAGCAGGCAGAGCAGGATGCCGTCCTTGTCGGTGGTCCAGGTGCCGCCGTCGCGGCGCAGGAACGACGCGCCGGCGCTCTCCTCGCCGCCGAAGCCGACGGTGCCGTCGAGCAGGCCGGGCACGAACCACTTGAACCCGACCGGCACCTCCAGCAGCGGGCGGCCCAGGTCGGCCGCGACCCGGTCGATCATCGAGGAGGAGACGAGCGTCTTGCCCACCGCCGCGGCCGGGCCCCACTGCTCCCGGGTACGGAACAGGTGGCCGATCGCCACGGCCAGGTAGTGGTTGGGGTTCATCAGGCCGCCGTCGGGCGTGACGATGCCGTGCCGGTCGGCGTCGGCGTCGTTGCCGGTGGAGACCGCGTAGTCGTCCCGGGCGGCGATCAGCGAGGCCATCGCGTTCGGCGACGAGCAGTCCATCCGGATCTTGCCGTCGCCGTCGAGCGTCATGAACCGCCACGTCGGGTCCACGAGCGGATTGATCACGGTGAGGTCGAGGCGGTGCCGCTCGGCGATCTCGCCCCAGTACGCCACGCTCGCCCCGCCCATCGGGTCCGCGCCGATGCGCACCCCGGCGTCGCGGATCGCGTCGATGTCCAGCGCGGCGGGCAGGTCGTCGACGTACCGGGCGAGGAAGTCGTACTCCCCGGTGGTCGCGGCGGCGCGCGCCCGCGCGTACGGGATGCGTTTCACCTCCTTGAGCCCGGCGGCGAGGATGGCGTTCGCGCGGTCCTGGATCCACGTGGTGGCGTCGGTGTCGGCGGGCCCGCCGTGGGTGGGGTTGTACTTGAACCCGCCGTCGGACGGCGGGTTGTGCGACGGGGTGATGACGATGCCGTCGGCGAGGCCGCTGGTGCGCCCCCGGTTGTGGGTGAGGATGGCGTGCGAGACGGCGGGCGTCGGGGTGTAGCCGTCGCGGCTGTCGCGCAGCACCGTGACGTCGTTGGCGGCGAGCACCTCCAGCGCGTCGGCCTCGGCGGGCGCGGAGAGCGCGTGGGTGTCCCGGCCGAGGAACAGTGGCCCGTCCAGGCCCTGTTCGCGGCGGTAGTCGCAGAGCGCCTGGGTGACGGCGAGGATGTGGTCGGAGTTGAAGGCGTTGCGCAGGCTGGACCCGCGGTGCCCGGAGGTGCCGAAGGAGACCTGCTGCGCCGGGTCGTCCGGGTCCGGGTGCTCGGCGTAGTAGGCGGTGATCAGCCGGGGCACGTCGACCAGGTCGGCGGGCTGGGCGGGCTGGCCGGCACGGGGGTGGGCCACTGCGGGATCCTCCTCGGTGATGCGGTGGGGACTGCTCAGGGCTCGACGCGCTGGCCCTTGCCGATGACGACGATGCCGTTGTCGGACACGGTGTAGCGCTGGCGGTCCTTCTCCAGGTCGACGCCGATCTCGGCGCCCTCCGGGACGTGGACGTTCTTGTCCAGGATCGCGCGCCGGACGACCGCGTGGCGGCCGATCTGGACACCCTCCATCAGCACGGCGCCGTCGACGTGCGCCCACGAGTGGACCTTCACCTTCGGCGCCACGATCGAGTTCTCCACCAGCGAGCCGGAGATCACCGAGCCGGGCGACACCATCGAGCTGACCGCGCGGCCGACGCGCTCGCCCCAGGCGTGCACGAACTTGGCCGGCGGGTACGGCGGCTGCTCGGTGTAGATGGGCCAGTCGAAGTTGTAGAGGTTGAACACCGGGTGCACGTTGATCAGGTCCATGTGCGCGTCGTAGAACGAGTCGAGCGTCCCCACGTCCCGCCAGTAGCCGCGGTCGCGGTCGGTGCTGCCGGGCACCTCGTTGTCCTTGAAGTCGTAGACGTTGGCCTCGCCGCGCTCGACGAGCATCGGGATGATGCTGCCGCCCATGTCGTGCTTGCTCGTCTTGTCCGCCGCGTCGCGCTCGACCGCCTCGCACAGCGCCCGGGTGGTGAACACGTAGTTGCCCATCGAGGCGTAGATCTCGTCCGGCGCGTCCGGCAGCCCCACCGCGTCGGTGGGCTTCTCCCGGAACGCACGGATGCGCTTGCCGTCCTCGCCGACCTCGATCACGCCGAACTGGTCGGCCGTCGACAGCGGCTGCCGGATGCCGGCCACCGTCACCCCGGCGCCGGAGGCGATGTGGTCCTCGACCATCTGTCGGGGGTCCATCCGGTAGATGTGGTCGGCGCCGAAGACGATCACGTAGTCCGGCTGCTCGTCGTTGATCAGGTTGAAGCTCTGGTAGATCGCGTCGGCCGAGCCGGCGAACCACCACGGGCCGCGGCGCTGCTGGGCGGGCACCGGCGTGACGTAGTTGCCGAGCAGCGTCGACATCCGCCACGTCTTGGTGATGTGGCGGTCCAGCGAGTGCGACTTGTACTGGGTCAGCACGACGATCTTGAGGAAGCCGGCGTTCGCCAGGTTGGACAGGACGAAGTCGACCATGCGGTACATCCCGCCGAAGGGGACGGCGGGCTTCGCCCGGTCGGTCGTCAGGGGCATCAGGCGCTTGCCCTCCCCGCCGGCCAGGACGATCGCGAGCACCTTGGCAGCCATGCTCAGACGCTAACCACCTCGAACCGACTTCACCACTCGGACGCCCACACTTGCCACCGCGTGCGACGCGGCGCTCTGCACTAGGGTGCGGGCATGGCACCGATGCGCGTCGACCTGCTCACCCGCGAGTACCCGCCGGAGGTGTACGGCGGCGCCGGTGTGCACGTGGAATACCTCGCCCGTGAGCTGCACCGGCTCGCCGACGTGCGGGTGCACTGCTTCGGCGCGCCGCGCGACGAGAAGGGCGTCACCGCGTACGCCGAGCCGGCCGCGCTCGCCGGCGCGAACGCCGCGCTGCGCGTCATGGGCGTCGACCTGGAGATGGCCGCCGGTACGGCCGGCACCGACGTGGTGCACAGCCACACCTGGTACGCCAACCTGGCCGGGCACACCGCGAAGCTGCTGCACGGGGTGCCGCACGTGGTGACCGCGCACAGCCTGGAGCCGCTGCGGCCGTGGAAGGCCGAGCAGCTCGGCGGCGGGTACGCGCTCTCCTCCTGGTGCGAGCGGACCGCGTTCGAGGCGGCCGACGCGATCATCGCGGTGAGCGCGGGCATGCGGCGCGACGTGCTCACCGCGTACCCGGCGGTGAACCCGGACCGGGTCCGCGTGGTCTACAACGGCATCGACACCGCGCAGTACGCCCCGGACCCGGGCACCGACGTGCTCGACCGGCTCGGCATCGATCCGGGGAGGCCCAGCGTGGTCTACGTCGGGCGGATCACCCGGCAGAAGGGCCTGCCGTACCTGCTGCGGGCGGCCCGGGAACTGCCCGCCGACACCCAGCTGGTGCTGCTCGCCGGCGCGCCGGACACCCCGGAGATCGCCGCCGAGGTGGAGGGTCTCGTGGCGGAGCTGCGGGCCACCCGGTCCGGGGTGATCTGGGTGGCGGCGATGCTGCCCAAGCACGAGGTGATCCAGGTGCTCACGCACGCCACGGTCTTCGCCTGCCCGTCCGTCTACGAGCCGATGGGCATCGTCAACCTGGAGGCGATGGCCTGCGAGACCGCCGTCGTGGCGACCGCCACCGGTGGCATCCCGGAGGTGGTCGCCGACGGCGAGACCGGGCTGCTGGTGCCGATCGAGCAGGCCGGCGACGGCTCCGGCACGCCGCTGGACCCGGAGCGTTTCGTGGCCGACCTGGCCGCGCGCATGAACGAGCTGCTGGCCGACCCGGACCGGATCGCGGCGTTCGGGGCGGCGGGGCGGCGGCGGGCGGTGGAGCACTTCTCCTGGGACGCGATCGCCCGCCAGACGGTCGAGGTGTACCGCTCGGTGGGCGTGTAAGGAAGGGCACCTTCTTAACGCCTCCGGTAGAGGAAGGGCCCCTTCTTAACAGCCCGCCCGAGGCACGCCGCAGACGTCGCCCGGTCGCGGCCGGCGGCGGATACAGTCCCCGGATGCCGGATGCGATCTTCGCTCATCCTCGCCTCGCGCCGGTCTACGACGCGTTCGACGGCGACCGGGAGGACCTGGCCGCGTACCTCGCGATCGCCGACGAGCTGGACGCGCGCATGGTGCTCGACGTCGGCTGCGGGACCGGCTGCCTGGCGGTTCAGCTCGCCCGGCACGGCCGTACCGTCGTGGGCGTCGACCCGGCCGGGGCGTCCCTCGCCGTCGCCCGGTCGAAGGATCCGGAAGGCCGCGTCAGCTGGATCCACGGCGACGCCACGGCGCTGCCGCCGCTGCGCGCCGATCTGGCCGCGATGACCGGCAACGTGGCGCAGGTCTTCCTCAGTGACGACGACTGGGCGCGCACCCTGCGGGGCGTGCACGGCGCGCTGCGGCCCGGCGGGCATCTCGTGTTCGAGACCCGCCGTCCCGAGCGCCGCGCGTGGGAGGAGTGGGCGGCGGACACCGCGCCGGTGACCCGGGACGTGCCGGGCGTCGGGCCGGTGCAGCGGCGCCTCGACGTCACCGCCGTCGACCTGCCGTTCGTGTCCTTCCGGTACACGTACCGGTTCCGGCGCGACGGCACGGTCCTCACCTCGGACTCCACGCTGCGGTTCCGCGACCGGGACGAGGTCGAGGCGAGCCTGGCGGCCGCCGGCTACCGGGTGCTCGACGTGCGCGAGGCGCCCGACCGCCCCGGCCGGGAGTTCGTCTTCGTCGCCCAGCGGTCGACCTGACCGTCGCCGCCGAAGTCCGCCACCCGTTCGGTGGAACGCCATGGGTGCCTCTGCGCCCTTTTGACACCCATAGCGTTCCACTCACCGCGGCCCACGCTCGTTCGGTGGAACGGCACGGGTGCCTCGCCGGCACGGGCCTCGACGCCCACGTGGGCGCGGGTTGAGGGCTGAGGTGAAGTCGCCGAGCGCGAGAGGATCTCGCGCAGTAGGTTGAGCGGGTGACTGGACGGTTCCCGATCGAAGACGTCTCCCCCGTCGTCTCCTGCGGTCGCTACCCGGCCAAGGCGGTGGTCGGCGAGGTCGTACCGGTGTCGGCGCGCGCCTACCGCGAGGGCCACGACGCGCTCGGATGCAACGTGGTCTGGCTCGGCCCGGACGGCGCGGCCCGCCCGTTCACCCGGATGCGCCCCGGTGAGCCCGGCCAGGACCGCTGGCACGCCACCATCCGCCCGGACGCGGTGGGCCTGTGGCGCTTCGCCGTGGAGGCGTTCGGAGACCCGTACCTCACCTGGCAGAACGCGGTCACCAAGAAGCTCGCCGCCGGCCAGGGCGCGGCGGAGCTGGCGAACGACCTGGCCGAGGGCGTACGGGTGCTGACCGCCGCGCTCGACCTGGTGCCGAAGGCCGACCGTGAGCGCGTACGCAAAGCCGTGCGGGCCCTGGCCGACGACGACCTGGACCTGCCACGGCGGGTGAGCGCGGCGCTGGATCTGGCCGGCCTGCTGTGGGAGCACCCGGTGCGCGAGCTGGTCACCACCGGCGAGGAGCGCACGCTCTGGGTGGACCGGCCGCGGGCGCTCTTCTCCGCCTGGTACGAGTTCTTCCCCCGCTCCGAGGGCGCGATCCCGGCGACCGCCGACGCGCCCGCGCGTTCCGGCACGTTCGCCACCGCGATCCAGCGGCTGCCGGGTGTCGCGGCGATGGGTTTCGACGTGCTCTACCTGCCGCCGATCCACCCGATCGGCCGGGTCAACCGCAAGGGCCGCAACAACGCGCTCACCGCCGGGCCGGACGACGTGGGCTCGCCGTGGGCGATCGGCGCGGCCGAGGGCGGCCACGACGCCATCCACCCCGACCTGGGTACGCCGGAGGACTTCCGCGACTTCGTCGCGGCCGCCGCCGAGCATGGGCTGGAGGTGGCGATGGACCTGGCGTTGCAGTGCGCGCCGGATCACCCGTGGGTCACCGAGCACCCGGAGTGGTTCACCACCCGGGCCGACGGCAGCATCGCGTACGCGGAGAACCCACCGAAGAAGTACCAGGACATCTATCCGCTGAACTTCGACAACGATCCGGAGGGCATCCGGGCCGAGGTGCTGCGGGTGGTGCTGCACTGGGTCGGCGAGGGCATCCGGATCTTCCGGGTGGACAACCCGCACACCAAGCCGTTCGACTTCTGGCACTGGCTGATCGCCGAGGTCAAGAAGGTCGACCCGGACGTGCTGTTCCTGGCCGAGGCGTTCACCCGGCCGGCGATCATGCACGGGCTCGGCAAGATCGGCTTCACCCAGTCGTACACCTATTTCACCTGGCGCACGACGGCGGCCGAGATGCGGGAGTACTGCGAGGAACTGGTCGCCTCGGTCGACTGGATGCGGCCGAACTTCTGGCCCAACACGCCGGACATCCTGCACTCGTCGTTGCAGCACGGCGGCCCGCCGATGTTCAAGATCCGGGCGGTGCTGGCGGCACTGCTGTCCCCCTCCTGGGGCATGTACGCCGGGTTCGAGCTGTTCGAGCACGTCGCGCGGCCGGGCGCCGAGGAGTACCTGGACAACGAGAAGTACGAGCTGCGGCCACGGGACTGGGACGCCGCGCTGGCACAGGGCCGGTCGCTGGCGCCGTTCATCACCACGCTCAACCGGGTACGCCGGGACAACCCCGCCCTGCACCAGCTGCGCAACCTGCGGTTCCACGACATCGACAACCCGGCGCTGCTGTGCTGGTCGAAGCACGACCTCCAGACCGGCAACACGGTGATCGTGGTCTGCTCGTTCGACTCCCGCGAGGTGCAGTGGGGCAACACCACGCTCGACATGCCGGCGCTCGGCCTGGACTGGCACGAGCGGTTCACCGTGCGCGACGAGCTGACCGGCGCCGAGTACGACTGGGGGCAGCGCAACGCGGTACGCCTCGACCCGTACCTGCAACCGGCGCACGTGCTCACCGTGCGCCGCCCGGCCGCACCCGAGCCGGCGCAGCCCGCCGCAGCGGCCCCCGCCGAGCCGGAGCAACCGGCCGCGCCCGACCTGACAGTGGAAGACGTACCCGCCGACCTCTCCGGCGGCACCGCCCCGACCGCACCGGCCGACAAGGACGACGCCCGATGGACCAGCTGATCGCCGGCGAGGTACACGACCCGCACGCCGTGCTCGGCGCGCACCCGGCCGACGGGAGCACCACGATCCGGACGCTGCGCCGGGGCGCGGGCGAGGTGGCGGTGCTCGCGGACGGCGAACGGCACCCGATGAAGCGGGTCCACGACGCCGGTGTCTTCGAGGCGGTCCTCCCCGGCGAGGTGCTCGACTACCGGGTCGAGGTGGACGGCACGACGCACGACGACCCGTACCGTTATCCGCCCACGCTCGGCGACCTCGACCTGCACCTGATCGGCGAGGGCCGGCACGAGCGGCTCTGGGCGGCGCTCGGCGCCCGCGTGTTCGACGAGGGCGTCGCGTTCACCGTCTGGGCGCCCAACGCACGGGCCGTGCGGCTGATCGGCGACGTCACCGGCTGGGCGCCGGACGACGGGTGGCCGATGCGCTCGCTCGGCTCCAGCGGCGTGTGGGAGATCTTCGTGCCCGGCATGCCGGTGGGCAGCCGTTACAAGTACCGCGTCCTCGGCGCCGACGGCCGGTGGCGGGACAAGGCCGACCCGATGGCCGCGCGCACCGAGGTGCCGCCGGCCACCGCGTCGGTGGTGCACGAGTCACGGTACGAGTGGGGCGACGCGGACTGGCTCGCGCGCCGGTCCCGGCAGGCGCCGCACCAGGAGCCGATGAGCGTGTACGAGGTGCACCTGGGCTCCTGGCGGCCCGGCCTCGGCTACCGGGAGCTGGCCGAGCAGCTCACCGCGTACGTGCTGGAGATGGGCTTCACCCACGTGGAGTTCCTGCCGGTGATGGAGCACCCGTTCGGCGGCTCGTGGGGCTACCAGGTCACCGGCTACTACGCGCCGACCGCCCGGTTCGGCGACCCGGACGACTTCCGGTACCTGGTGGACCGGCTGCACGCCGCCGGCATCGGCGTGCTCCTGGACTGGGTGCCGGCGCACTTCCCCAAGGACGAGTGGGCCCTCGCGCGTTTCGACGGCACCCCGCTGTACGAGCACCCCGACCCGCGTCGCGGCGAACACCCCGACTGGGGCACGTACGTCTTCGACTTCGGCCGCAACGAGGTCCGCAACTTCCTCGTCGCCAATGCGCTGTACTGGCTGGACGAGTTCCACATCGACGGGCTGCGCGTGGACGCGGTCGCCTCGATGCTCTACCTGGACTACTCCCGCTCCGACGGGCAGTGGGCGCCGAACGTGCACGGCGGCCGGGAGAACCTGGAGGCCATCGCGTTCCTCCAGGAGGTGAACGCCACCGTCTACCGGCACCACCCGGGCGTACTGATGATCGCCGAGGAGTCCACCGCCTGGCCCGGCGTCACGAAGCCGACCTCGGAGGGCGGGCTCGGGTTCGGGTTCAAGTGGAACATGGGCTGGATGCACGACACCCTGCTCTACACCTCGAAGGACCCGATCTACCGGCAGCACCACCACCATCAGCTCACGTTCTCGCTGGCGTACGCGTGGAGCGAGAACTACGTGCTGCCGATCAGCCACGACGAGGTGGTGCACGGCAAGGGCTCGCTCGCCGGCAAGATGCCCGGCGACACGTGGCAGCGGCTGGCGACGGTGCGGGCGCTGCTGGCGTACATGTGGGCGCACCCGGGCAAGCAACTGCTGTTCATGGGCTGCGAGCTGGCCGACGACAGGGAGTGGAGCGAGGAGCGCGGCCTCGACTGGTACCTGACGCATGATCCGGCCCGCGCCGGCGTGCAGCGGCTGGTCGCCGACCTGAACCGCGTCTACCGGACCAGCCCGGCGCTCTGGGCGCAGGACACCGACCCGGCCGGCTTCCGCTGGATCGCCGGGGACGACGTCGCCAACAACGCGGTGTCGTTCATCCGGATCGCCCCGGACGGGCAGACGCTGGTGTGCGTGGCGAACTTCTCCGCGCTGCCGCTGGAGGACTACCGGATCGGCCTGCCGGCAGCAGGTACCTGGACCGAGGCGCTGAACACCGACGCCCACCACTACGGCGGTTCCGGCGTGGGCAACCTGGGCGAGGTGCACGCCGAGAACGTCCCCTGGCACGGCCTGCCCGCGTCGGCGTCCCTGCGCATCCCCCCGCTGGGCGTCCTCTGGCTCCGCCCGGCCTGACGGCACAGCCCAGCCGGCCGGACGGGCGCCGCCGGAAGCGCAGTGCTTGCCACCAACCCGCAGCCAGCGGCCTACGCGGCCACGCGACGCAGCCCTGCACGCGGCCAACCCGGACAGCGACCCGCACGGCCGGGCGACCCACGGCGCGGCAGGCCACCCCGGACGGCAGCCAGCCCCCGGACGGCGGCCAAAGGGACGCACGGGTCACGGGGGAGGCGGCCAACCCGGCCGACCGGCCGTCTGAACGTCTCGTCTCAAGCCCGCTATGACTCAGAGGCATATTCATGCCTCTGAGTCATAACCGTCTCGGAGAGTCGCTTCCCGGTCAGCACTACGCTCTGTGATGGCTCGGCGTCGGAGTGACCGCGATCCGGCGGTCGACCACACACCCGGGCTGTCGGCGCATGACCGCCCGTCGCCGGGTGGCCGCAGGAGTCAGACCAGGTCGGCTTCGCGGAGGAGCTTCCACAGGCCGGCGCCGTCGGGGGCGCTCAGCCACTTCTGGCCGATCGGGCCGGACGACGACCGCCCGGCCGGCGCGGGCAGGCTACCGGCGAGCACCGACTGGGTCGGGGACAGCCGCCGGATCGCCACCCCTGCCACGTTGTCCGGGTGCGCGGCGGCGAACTCCCGGTAGATCTCCGGGTCGTGCTGCCCGTCGTCGCCGATCAGCAGCCACCGCACCTCGGGGAACTCCCGGGACAGCCGGGCCAGCGTGGCCCGCTTGTGTTCCCGGCCGCTGCGGAACCACCTGTCGGCCGTCGGCCCCCAGTCGGTGAGCAGCAGCGGCCCGGCCGGGTAGAGGTGCCGGGACAGGAACCGGGTGAGCGTCGGCGCGACGTTCCAGGCGCCGGTGGACAGGTAGAAGACCGGCGCGCCCGGGTGCGCGGTGGCCAGCCGCTCGTACAGCACGGCCATGCCGGGCACCGCGGTGCGGGCGTGCTCGTCCAGCACGAACGTGTTCCACGCGGCGAGCAGCGGCCGGGGCAGCGCGGTCACCATGACCGTGTCGTCGATGTCGGAGAGGATGCCGAAGCGCACCGCCGGGTCGAGGACGCGGACCAGTGCCTCCACCGGCTCGGCGTCGGCGACGCTGAGGCGTACGCAGCCCCAGCCGGGGGCGAAGTCGGCCTCGATCACGGTGTCGACGAAGCCGCTGCGGTCGGCGGTCACCTCCTGGCGCACACCGTCGGCCTCGATCGTCACCGTGATGTGCTTGGCGGGCAGCGTGGCGAAGCTGCGCCAGCCCCGCACCTTGTCCAGCCGGCCCCGCCGCCGCGTGTCCGGGCGGCCCAGCAGCACCCGGCAGAGCACGCGCGCCCAGCCCGGGGCGCCGTAGCCCGCGTACGCGATGATGTTGGGCTGCCACCCGGTGCGCCGCAACCGGCGCTCCACCAGGCCGTGCACGGCGTCCTCGAAGCGCGCGGCGCGGTGCAGTTGCGGAACGGCAAGCTGGTCCGGTGGTGTGGGCGGCACACGGCAACAGTGCCACAACCGGACCGGCCGGGCCACGCGAGTGATCCACGCCGATCCGCCCCGGCGCCGGGCGCCGCCGTGACAGACTGCGGTCGGGACGACGACGGGGGCGTTTGTCGTGTCGACGACGAAGCGGGACCGGGTACGGCCGCGTCCGGACGCGCCGGCGCTGGTGGCGCTGCTGCTCGGCGTCGCGGCTGTCGGCTACCGGCTGGTGCTGACGCTGCTCACGGTGCCCGCGTCGAACAGCGACGAGGCCACGTTCGGCCTGGCCGCGCTGCACATCGCCGCCGGCCGGGAGCGGCCGGTCTTCCTGTACGGCCAGCGCTACATGGGCGTGCTGGAGTCGTACCTGGCCGCGCCGCTCGTCGGCTGGGCCGGGCCGAGCTGGCCGGTGCTGCGGCTGCCGCTGCTCGCGCTGTTCGCGGTCTTCCTGTGGCTGGCGTACCGGCTGACCCGCCGCCTGTTCTCCCCCTGGCTCGCGGTGGTCGTGGTGGGCCTGCTCGCACTCGGCTCCGAACGGGTGGTCCGCGACCAGCTCACCGCGGTCGGCGGCCGCCCGGAGGTCAAGCCGGCGGTGCTGGCGATGCTGCTGATCGCGGTGGCCCTCGCCGACCGGCGGGTCAAGCACCGCTGGCTGGCCACCGGCGCGTTCGGGCTGCTCGCCGGGCTGGCGCTGTGGTCGGACTGGCTGATCGCGCCGTACCTGCTGGTGGCGGCCGTGGTGCTCGCGGTGGCGGTGCCCCGGGATCTGATCGGCTGGCCCGGTGTGCTGCTGGTGGTGGGCTTCCTGGCCGGGATCGCCCCGATGGTCAAGGACAACCTCGTCGCGCCACCCGGGCAGGACTCGCTGTCGGTGTTCCGCGAGATCAGCACCAAGGAGGGGGTCGCGCCGTCGCTCGCCGAACGGCTGCGCGGCGGGCTGCTGGAGGGGGTGCCACTGGCGTCGGGCATGTGCCCGATGGACGGCTGCGCGCGCTGGGCGCAGTGGTTCGGCGTGCTCTACCCGGTGCTGCTGGTGGCCGCCGCCGCCCTCGGGGTGGTCGCGTACCGCCGGGCCGCCGGCCACGCCGCGCGGGTCCGGGCCGTGGCGATCCTCGCCCTGGTCGTGGGCGCGGCGCTGACACTTCTGGCGTACGTGCGCAGCCCGCTCGCCGCGACCGACCCGCTCGGCAACGCCCGCTACCTGTCGGTGCTCCAGATCTCGCTGCCGGCCGTGCTGTGGCCGCTCTGGCTGGCCGCCGCGCACGCGGTGCGGGGCACCGCCGGGCGGGCGGCCCGGCTGGGCGGCGCCACGGCGGCGCTGGTGCTGGCCGGGCTGACCGCCGCCACCGTCGCCGGGACCGTGGCGTTCCTGACCGGTGTGCCGGGCGTACGGGACGAGGAGCGCACCGCCCGCCGCCTGGCCGACACGGTGCGGCAGGCCGGCCTGCACGAGGTGTACGGGGACTACTGGACCTGCAACCGGCTGATCTTCAACACCGGGGAGACGGTGGCCTGCGGTGTGCTCGACGGGGCGCTGACGCCGGGGCAGAACCGCTATCCGGCGTACTGGCAGCGGGTGGCGCGCGCGGAACGGCCCGGGTACGTGGTGGCGGTCGGCTCCCCCGCCGAGCGCACGCTGCGGCGGCTGCTGGGCGACCGCGCCGACGCGGCAATGGTGGCCGAGGTGGGCGGCAGTCGCGTGTACCACCCCGGCCGTGCCGTGCGGCCGTGGCGCTGACCCCGGCCCGTACGCTGTGTCGGTGCTCATCCTGCTGCCCCCGTCGGAGGGGAAGGCCGAGGCCGGCACCGGCCGCCGGCTGGACCTGTCCCGGCTGTCCCTGACCGAGCTGAACCCGGCCCGGGAGGCGGTTCTGACCGCGCTCGTCGACCTGTGCGCCGGGCCGGACGAGACGGCGGCCCGGACCGCGCTGGGCCTGACCGAGGGGCAGCGCGGGGAGCTGCGGCGCAACGCCCGGCTGCGGGAGGCGGCGACCGCCCCGGCCGGACGCCTCTACACCGGCGTGCTCTACGAGGCGCTCGGCCTGGACACGCTGCCCCCCGACGCGCAGCGGGCGGCCCGCCGCCAGGTGCTGATCAGCTCCGGCCTGTGGGGCGCGGTACGCCTCGCCGACCGGATCCCGCCGTACCGCTGCCCGATCGGGGCGCGCCTGCCGGGGCTCGGCGCGCTGTCTGCGTACTGGCGGGAGGCGCTCGGCCCGGTGCTGGAGCCGGCCGCCGGACGCGGCCCGGTGCTGGACCTGCGCTCCGGCGCGTACGCGGCCACCTGGACGCCGCGCGGCGCGCTCGCCGAACGCACGGTGACGGTGCGGGTGCTGCACGAACGGATCGTGGACGGCACACCGACCCGGTCGGTGGTGAGCCACTTCAACAAGGCCACGAAGGGCCGGCTGGTGCGGGATCTGCTGCTCGCCGACGCCCGGCCGCGCACCGCCGACGCCCTGGTGGGGGCGCTGCGGGAGCTGAAGTACATGGTCGAGGAGGCACCCCGGGCGGCCGGGCGGCCGCGGCAGGTCGACCTGGTGGTCTCCGAACTCTGAGCCGCGGGCTTCCCGCAAATTTTGCTCAAGGCTGGGGCGCATCGGTTCCCGGCCCGGCGCTCGGCAGCGACGGTAGAGGTACCCCGACTCTGACCGAGGAGCCGCGCCGATGCTCACCACGCTGCTCGACCGCCCGCGCCCGTCGCCGCCGCCGCTGGACTGGCTGACCCTGACCGACGCCTTCGAGGTCGCCTGCATGGTGCGCTGCACGCCGCCGCCGGCCGCCGGCGTCCGCCGTCTCGACTCCGGACCGCACCGGGGCGGGATCGCCGAGTTCAACCGCGAGGACGCGGCGCAGCGGATGCGGCAGCTGCTGGGACGCCTCGACGTGCCGGTGGAGCACGAGCTGACCACCGGTGGCCTGCGCCGCCGCTACGAGCTGCACCGGCTGTCGGTGCCGCCGCCGCACCGGGCGGCGTACGCGAATCTGCTGACCGCGGGCTGGCGGCAGGGCCGCCGGGAGCTGCTCGGCGGGCCGTTCCCGGGCGCATCGGCGCCGCGGCGGCTGTGGCGGCCCCGGCTGGCCGCGGCGGCCTGGCGGGCCGCGTTGCTGGCGGGCGGCCGGCACGTCCGCCGGCACTGCCTCGGCATCCGGCTCGCCGACCGGGACCTGGCGGCGGTGCTGGTACGCGGCGCGGCGCTGCTGGACGTGCCGGCGGCGCTGCGGCCCGGGTCGGGTTGCTTCCTCGTGGTGGTGCCGAACGGCGAGCACCGGGAGCGGATCACCGAGAGCGCGGAGCTGGCCCCGGCGAGCTGACCGGCCGGGCGTTGGCTTGCGCCACGGCGGGTGCACGGCGCAGAGTGCAGCCCGTGAGCCGACACTGGCCTGTGCGCGCCGCCGCCCCGCTCGTGCTGGTGCTGCTGCTCGTCGCCGGGCTCACCGGGTGCCGGGACGAGCCGTCCGAGCCGACCCGCATCCGCATCGCCACCGGCAGCCCGACCGCCGTCTACCACGCCTTCGGCCAGTCGCTCGCCGCGCTGCTCAACCGGGAGCTGCCAGGCGTACGGGCCGAGGTGGTGGTCACCGCCGCGTCGGCGCAGAACGTCCGGCTGGTCGGCGCCGGGGAGGCCGAGCTGGGCTTCACCCAGGCCGACGTGCTGCCGCCGCGCGAGCCCGAACACCCGTCGGTGCTCGCCGTGGCCCGGGTCTACGACGACCTGCTGCACCTGGTCACCCGCGCCGGCGGACCGATCCGCACGCTCGGCGACCTGCGCGGCCGGCGGGTGTCGGTGGGCGCCGACGGCTCCGGCACCGAGATCACCGCCAGCCGTCTGCTGGAGGTGGCCCAGCTCGGCGGCAACCGGGTACGCCAGGAACACCTGGGACTGGACGACTCGGTGACGGCCCTGCGGGAGGGGCGGATCGACGCGTTCTTCTTCTCCGGCGGGCTGCCCGTACGCGGCGTCGCCGACCTGGCCCAGCGGACCTCGCTGCGGATCGTCGACCTGGGCGACTGGACCGAGCCGCTGCGCCGGGCGTACGGGCAGGTCTACGTGACCCGGGACGTGCCCCGCTCGGTGTACCGGGCCGACCCGGTCAGCACGGTGGCGAACCCGAACTACCTGATCGTGCGCGCCGACCTGCCCGCCGCGCTGGTGCGGGAGGTGACCCGGCTGCTGATGGACCGCCGGGAGGAACTGGCCGCCGCGCACCCGGCGGCGGGACGGATGAGTCCCCGGTCGGCGATCGTCACCACACCGCTGCCGCTGCACCCGGGCGCGGCGCAGTGGTATCGCGCCACGAAACCCTGACGCGGGTCAGCACCGGACCGGCTCGTCGGCGGACGCCGGGAACCACAGCTCGGCGACCAGGCCCCGGGGCTCGCCCTGACGCATGGTGAGCCGGCCGTCGGAGGCGTCCACGAGCACCGCCGCGATGGTCAGCCCGAGGCCCACGCCGTCCACGTTCTGCGCGTCCGGCGCCCGCCAGAACCGCTCGGTGGCCTGGTCGAGCTGGCTGGTGGTCATGCCCGGACCGGTGTCGCCGACGGTCAGCACCGTCCCGCCGTCGCCGGCCCGTACGGTCACCGTCACCTCACCCCCGGCGCCGCTGAACTTCACCGCGTTGTCGATCAGGGCGTCCAGCGCCTGGTCGATGGCGGTCGGCACGGTCCGGGCGTACGCCGGCGCGTCCTCGGCGTCGAGGCGGAGCGTGACCTCGCGGTGCCGGGCCAGCGGCAGCCAGGCGGCCACCCGGGAGGCGGCGGTGGCGGTGGCGTCCACAGTCACCCGCTCGTTCTCCTCCCGCTCGGCGCGGGCCAGAGTGAGCAGCGCGTCGAGCACCGTGGCGAGCCGGTCGGTCTCCTCCAGCGCCAGCCGGTGCTCGGCGCGCCCGTCCGGGTCGGTGAGGCTGGGCCCCAGTTCCTCCACCCGCAGCCGCAGCGCGGTGAGCGGGTTGCGGAGCTGGTGGCTGGCGTGCGCGACGAAGGCGCGTTGCCGGTCCATCACGTCGGAGACCGCGTCGGCCATGTCGTTGAAGCTGGTCGCCAACCGGCGCAGTTCGGGCGGCCCGAGTCCGGCGCGGACCCGCGCGGCGCGGCGGCCCTCGGCGATCTCGTGGGTCACCGCGTCCAGCTCGGTGACCGGGCGCAGCACCCAGCCGGCCAGCCCGAACGCGGTCGAGACGCAGGCCAGCACCGCCAGCAGGCCGATGCCCGCCAGCAGCAGCCACCACACGGTGACGGCGCGGCGCACCCCGTCCGCCGGGCTGGTCGTGACCACGGCGCCGAGCACCTCGCCGCCGTCGTTGATCGGCACCGCCGTCACCACCGGGCCGCCGACCCAGGGCCAGACCGACTCCGGGCCGCTGAACTGCTGCCCGGACAGGGCGGTGTCGAGCGCCGCGCGGGTGCCCGCGCCCGGCTCCCACCCGGACGAGGCCACCACGGTACGGCGGTCCCGGTCCACCACCGCCGCGCCGATGCCGTAGAGCGCGTCGTAGGCGGCCAGTTCCCCGTCCAGCGGGCCGGGGCTGCCGCCCCGCAACGCCGGCCCGGCCAGCGAGGCGAAACGGGTGGCGTCGGCGAGGCGGTCGGCGCGGACCCGGTCGGTCTCCCGGGTCGCGAGCGTGGCCGCCAGCGGCGTCTCCAGGGCGATCAGGACCAGCACCATCAGCAGCAGGTAGCTGATCACCAGCCGGCGGCGCACGACCCGGCCCTCACGCCTCGCGGAGCCGGTAGCCGACCCCGCGTACGGTCTCCACCAGCGTCGGATCGCCGAGCTTGCCGCGCAGCGACCCGACGTGCACCTCCACGGTGTGCCGGTCGGCCCAGGTGGTGCCCCACACGTCGAGCAGGATCCGCTCGCGCGGCACCGCCACCCCGGGCTGGCGGGCCAGGGACAGCAGGATGTCGAACTCCTTGCGGGTCAGCGAGACGTCCCGGCCGGCCAACGTCACGGTCCGGCCACCCACGTCGATGCGGACCGTTCCGGCCTCGATCAGGTTGCGCTGCGGCGCGGTGTGCGCGGCCCGGCGCAGCACCGCCTCGATCCGCGCCTGCAACTCCACCATCGAGAACGGCTTCACCACGTAGTCGTCGGCGCCCAGCCGCAGCCCCAGCACCCGGTCGCGTTCCTCGCCGCGCGCGGTCACCGCGATGATGCCGAGCCGGCTGCTGCGCCGCCGCAGCTCGCGGCACAGGTCGGTGCCGTCGCCGTCGGGCAGCCCCAGGTCGAGCAGCACCAGGTCGCAGGGGGCGGCGGAGAGCGCGGCGGCCACCGTCGCGGCGTGTTCCACCTGGTAGCCGCGCCGGGTCAGCGCGGACGACAACGCCGCTGCGACCCGGCGGTCGTCCTCGACCAGGAGGATCCGCACCCGTTCCTCCCTCGACTCGACGTGTTGCCCTGCGAATGGTGGCAGACGCGCCGCCGGGACGCGAGGCCGCTCTAGGCTGCTGGCGTGATCTACAAGATTCTCACCGACGACGAGTGGGCGCGGGCACGGGCGGACGGGCGGTTCGCCGGCACCGCGATGGACCGGCAGGACGGCTACGTCCACCTGTCCGCCGCCGACCAGGTGGTGGAGACCGCGCGGAGGTTCTTCGCCGGCGTCACCGGCCTGACCGTGCTCGCGGTGGACGAGTCCCGGCTCGGCGACGCGCTGCGCTGGGAGGAGTCCCGTGGCGGCGCGCTGTTCCCGCACCTGTACGGCGCGTTGCCGGTGGACGCGGTCGTCGCCGCGCACCCGTTGCCGGCCGACCGGCCCGCCGCCGACGCGGTGGCCGAACTACTCGGGTGAGCGCTCGTTATGCTGCGTCGAGCCCGCCCGACGGCGCGACGCGCCCTGGCATGTGATGCGAGTAGAGATGACTGACAGCAACGACCGGTCCGCCTCCGTCTTCGTCCACCCGACGGCCGACGTGGAGTCCGGCGCCCAGGTCGGCGACGGCACCAAGGTCTGGCACCTGGCGCACATCCGGTCCAGCGCCCAGGTCGGTGCCGGCTGCGTGATCGGCCGCAACGTCTACGTCGACGCGGGCGTCACCGTCGGTGACCTGGTGAAGATCCAGAACAACGTCTCGGTCTACCAGGGCGTGACCATCGAGGACGAGGTGTTCGTGGGCCCGTGCGCGGTGTTCACGAACGACTTCCGCCCGCGCGCCCAGAATCCGGACTGGACGATCACCCCGACGCTCGTGCGCCGGGGCGCGTCGATCGGCGCGAACGCCACGCTCGTGTGCGGCATCGAGGTGGGCGAGTACGCGATGATCGCGGCCGGCTCGGTGGTGACCCGCGACGTCAAGCCGTACCAGCTGGTGGCCGGCAACCCGGCCCGCCCGAAGGGCTGGGTCGACGCCAAGGGCGAGGTCATCTCCCGCGACGTCGACAACCCGCCGCAGCAGGGCTGACCGGACGACCAGGGGCGACGACCGCGCCGGTCGTCGCCCTCACGCCGGTACGCCTCAGCCGCAGAGCCGGCCGATCTCGTCCCGGAACCGGTCCATCGGGTTCGACCCGGCCGGTCCGAGCAGGTACTCCTTCAGCTCCCGCCGCGCCCCGGTCATCGGGTCGTCGCCGGCCCGGGTCACGTCGAGGATCTTCGCCAGCTCACCGCAGTCCGCCGAGAGCAGGTACGCCGCCCGCGCGGTCGGGAACTGCCGCCGGAACTCGTCCTCGGACAGGCCGGCCGGATTGGCCACCACGTACGGGCGCTCGCTCTGCACGAAGTCGGAGACCACGCTGGACACGTCGCTGACCAGCAGGTCGGTGACGTTGAAGCAGTCGAACAGCCCGGGCGTGCGGCCGGTGACCACGAGGTGCCCGGCACCGTCCAGCGAGGACGCGTCGGTCTCGCCGCCGGCCGCCTTGATCCGGGCCACGATCCGCTCGTGCACGGCGCGGGCCTTGGGCGAGCGCGTGCCGGTCAGCGGGTGCGGCTTGTAGATCACCCGCACGTCCCCGGCGGCGAGCAGGCCGGACACGATCCGCTCCCCCATCAGCACGAGCGAGGTGTGGTACGGGTCGTCGTCGAGCCAGCCCTCCCAGGTCGGCGCGTACAGCACGGTGAACCGGTGGTCGGCGGCACCGGAGCCGAACGTGTGCACCCCGGCGAGCTGCGGCCGGCCGACCTCCACGATGTCGCGGTCCAGCACGCCGACGTCGGCCCTGGCGTACCGTTCCCGCCCGGCCGGCCCGGCCACCCAGACCTCGTCGTACACCTTGCTGTACGGGTTCACGCTCGCCTGCTTGTCGCTGTCGCCGTGGCCGACGAAGACGTGCTTGACGCCCGGCTCCCGCAGCAGGTGGATGTTGGCGCCGACGTTCGCCGCGTACAGCGCCACGCGCAGCGAGCTGAGGTCCAGGTTCATGAAGTCCACGCCGGCCGGCACGCAGATGACCGGCAGCCGGGTGTCGGCGAGCTGCTCGAACGCGTCCGCGGCGCGCAGCAGCACGACGGCGCGGCGGCCGGTCGCCTCCACCGGCGCGAGCCACATGTTGGCCTGGTAGACGTCCTTGGCCGGGCCGGCGAAGTAGAGCGCCACCTCGGGCCGCTCCCGGGCCATCCAGTCGTGCACGGCGGGCAGCACACCCGGGGCCTTGCCCCGGCCGCGCAGTGCGGTGAGCGCCAGCACCGCAGCGGTGACCAGGCCGGCGGCGAGCGTGACCAGGCCGGTGACCACCACCGGCGCGACCCGGTCGAGCGCGGCGGCCACCACTGCCGCGGGCACCAGCAGCACGTTCAGCAGCGGCATGTGCAGCCCGGCCAGCCGTCGCGCCCAGGCCGGCGGCACCGGCACCCGCCGCAGCGCGCCGAGGTCGATGTTGCGGGTGTACGCCGGCGGGTCGACCCGGCCGTCGATCACCTTGGTCACCGCGCCTGTGGCGACGGCCACCGTCCACAGCGCGGCGGGCAGCAGCAGGACGGCGACGGTGCCGGCCACGCCGGGACGCACCGCCGCGATCACCAGCAGGGCCACCGACAGATCCCGCACCAGCCGCCGGAAGGTCGTGCCGAGACCGGCCTTGTCGAGCAGCGTGGCGGTCCCGGTGTGCCGCCCGGCCAGGGCCAGCTCACCGGCGACGGCGACCACGGCGGCCACCGCGTACGGGACCACCAGGCCGAGGACTCCGGCGAGGACCATGACCGCGTAGCCGAGAAGTGTCGCGCCGACCGCGGCGAGACCCTGCTGGCTGCGTACTCTGCTCAACAACGAACGCTCCCTGTCTGCCCTGCCCCGCCGATGTCGGTCCGAGTCGATCTCCGACGGCTGCGACCCTAAACGGATCACATGACACAAGTATTGCCGGGGTGTCCGGCAGGTGAACTCCGGACGGCGTCATAACCATGACGGCATGCGACGGGCCCCGGCCGTCCGAGAACGGCCGGGGCCCGGGAAACCGCTGGGGTCAGCCCCCGATGACCACCCGGCGCACGCCGGTCCAGCGCGCCGGGTCGGTGACCCGGCGGCCGTCTACCAGCACCGTCACGCCCGGCAGGTCGGCCGGGGCGAGGGTGCGGTACTCCGCGTGGTCGGCCTGGATGACGGCGGCGCCGACCGGCTCGCCGTCGTAGCCGGGCAGGCCGTGCGCGACCAGTTCCTCGTTGGTGTACATCGGGTCCGAGACGTACGGCACCGCGCCCCGGCGGCGCAGCGCCTCCACGGTCGGGAAGACGCCGGAGAACGCGGTCTCCTTCACGCCACCCCGGTAGGCGGCGCCCAGCACCAGCACACCCACCCCGGTCAGGTCGCCGTACGCGGCGGCGAGCAGGTCGACCGCGTACTCCGGCATGGCCGCGTTGGCCTCGCGGGCCGAGCGGACCACGGTGGCGGCCGGGTCGTTCCACAGGTACATCCGCGGGTAGATCGGGATGCAGTGGCCGCCGACGGCGATACCCGGCGAGTGGATGTGGCTGTACGGCTGCGTGTTGCACGCCTCGATGACCTTGGTGACGTCCACGCCGACGGTGTCGGCGAAGCGGGCGAACTGGTTCGCCAGGCCGATGTTCACGTCCCGGTAGGTCGTCTCGGCGAGCTTGGCCAGCTCGGAGGCCTCGGCCGAGCCGAGATCCCACACGCCGTTGGGGCGGTCCAGGTCGGGGCGCTCGTCGAAGTCGAGCACCGCCTCGTAGAACCGCACACCGTGCGCGGCCGACGCCTCGTCGATGCCGCCGACCAGCTTCGGGTAGCGGCGCAGGTCGGCGAAGACCCGGCCGGTGAGCACCCGCTCCGGGCTGAACACCAGGTGGAAGTCGGTGCCGGCGGTCAGGCCGGAACCCTCGGCGAGCATCGACGCCCACCGGTTACGGGTGGTGCCGACCGGCAGCGTGGTCTCGTAGCTGACCAGCGTGCCCGGCTTCAGCCCACGGGCGATGGCCCGGGTGGCGTCGTCCATCCAGCCGAAGTCCGGCACGCCCTCGGCGTCCACGAACAGCGGCACGACCACGACGACCGCCTCCGACTCGGCGACCGCGGTGGCGGTGTCCGTGGTGGCCGACAGCAGACCGGCGGCCACCGCCTCCTTGAGCTTGACGTCCAGGTCGGCCTCACCCGGGAAGGGCACGGCACCGTCGTTGACCAGCTGGACGACCCGCTCGGAGACGTCGGCGCCGATCACCCGGTGCCCCTTGGACGCGAACTGCACGGCCAGCGGCAGACCGATCTTGCCGAGCGCGACGACGCAGATGTTCATGAACTACTTTCCTCCAGAGGGCCAGATTCGGCGCAGGCGGGCAAGGAACCGACCGGGGGTCACCGGCGTGATCGCGACGATCACCTGGCCCTTGTGGTTCGTGGTGGGCGTGACGAGGTGCCAGCGGACACCGCGCCGGGCCACCAGCCGGGGTGCGGAGACCGGGCGGTCGGTGCGCAACGGCGCCGAGCCCGTCCCGCCCAGGGCGGAGACCTCGGCGCGTACGATACGACGCCCACCTGTCCCCGCGGCGACCGCCAGCAACCGGTCCACCGCGAAGTCCGTCCGTACGACGGTACCGGGGCCGGACGCCTCGACCGACGTGACACCCGTCAGATCGCCCACGCTGACCCGCAGCGCCTCCGCGCTCAGCTCGGCCAGCTCGGCCCAGCGGCTGCGCGCGGTGACCACCAGGGCCCGGGTCCCGGCGGCGTCGCGTCCCCAGGCCAGCCCGGTCGCGGTCAGCTTGGCCAGTATCGCGGCGGCGCGGTCGGTGACGTCGTACCAGTCGTCCGGGTAGCCGAACGCCGGGTCGCGGAAGCCGACCTGGCCGGCGTACCAGCGGTCGCCCTCGATGATCACCTCGGGCAGCGACCGGTCGGCGTGCTGGCCGACGATCGTGCGCAGCGCGTCGAGGTCGCCGTCACGCGCCACCGCGACCCGCAGCCGCTCCTCGGGCGCCATCCGGGCGGTCACCCCGTCGGTCAGGTACGCCTCGGCGAGCTTGCGGATCCGGTCGTGGACCTGCCGCTGCACGTCCGGGGAGAGGGCGAGGAACTCCGCGCGGAGCAGCTTCGCCACCTCCCAGGTGAAGTGACGCACCAGCACCGCGTCCCGCCGCGGGCCGGGCTCGATCAGCCCGGCGACGAAACCGACGAGTTCCTCGGCACAGCGCAGCCGCTCCTCGAACCGGCTGGCATACGTGATGTTCTGGGCGTTGTCCCGCTTGACCGCGTAGTAGTACTCGTAGTCGCCGAGGACCGACACCTTCTTGGCCCGGAAGCACGCCTCCAGCGTGAACGGCTGGTCGCTGCCCATCGGCATGTCCGTGCGGTACCGCAGGCCGTGCCGCTCGATCAGATCCCGCCGGAACAGCTTGGTGTTCGACAACGACCAGGGCAGGTCGCTGCCGAACAGGTCGAGCCGCTCCTGGGTGGTGGCGTAGACGGCCTGGTGCACGTAGCGCTTGTTGGTGCCGACCATCCGGCCCAGCACCACGTCGGAGTCCCACCGGTCGGCGGCGTCGACCAGGCGCTCCAGCGCCTCCGGGCCGAGGTGGTCGTCCGAGCCGATGAAGAAGACGTACCGGCCGCGTGCGTGGTCGAGCGCCACGTTGCTCGGCGCCGCCGGGCCGCCGGAGTTGGCCTGGTGCAGCACCCGGACCGTGCCCGGGTACCGCTTGGCGTAGCGGTCGAGTTCGGCGCCGCTGCCGTCGGTGGAGCCGTCGTCGACGGCGACGACCTCCAGCCGGTCCAGCCCGATGGTCTGCCCGACGAGCGAGTCCAGGCAGGCGGTCAGGTACGGCATGGTGTTGTAGACGGCGACCACCACTGTCACGTCCGGCCCGCTCACGCCCCCACCTCCACCTGCGCCGGCTCCACCGGTGCGTGCGCCGCCGGCGCCGGCCGGGGCGGCGCGTCCGGCAGCAGCCGCGAGTAGACCTCGTCGAGCACCCGCGCCTGCGCCTCCCACGTCCAGCCGGCCAGCAGGCCCGGCCGGTCGTACGCGGCGCGGTACCGCTGCGGGTCGGCGAGCACCGCGGTGACCGCGCGGACGAAGTCGGCCACGTCCTCGGCGCGGAACACCTCGCCCTGACCGGTCTCCCGGACAGTCTCGGCCATGGTGCGCACGTCGGACACGACCAGCGGCAGACCGGCGTGTGAATACTCGAAGAACTTGGTGATCAGCGCGATCTCGTGGTTCGGCCAGTGCTGGATCGGGATGACGCCGACCTGCGCGCCGCTGAGGAACCGGACGACCTGGTGGTGCGGCACGTACGGCAGCACGTGCACCCGGTCCGCCACGCCCAGCTCGCCGGCCCGGGTGACCAGGCCCCGGACGTACGCCGAGTCGGGCTTGTTCACCACGAACGCGACGTGCGCGCCGGGCAGCCGGGGCAGCGCCTCGACCATCACGCCGAGGCCGCGCTTGGCGGCGGCCACCCCGCTGTAGACGAGCAGCGGCTCGTCCGGCCCGAGCCCGCAGCGGGCGCGGATGTCCGGCACCGGCTCGGCCGGGTCGGCCGGCAGCTCGTCCACCGCCGGGGCGTTCAGCACAACCGCCGGCCGTTCGGCCAGCCCGTGCTCGGTGCGCAGCAGGTCGGCCAGGCCACCGGAGACGGTCATGGTGGCGTCGGCGTACGGCACGTACTCCCGCTCGTGCGCCACGTTGCCGGGTAGCCAGCGGGCGTTGTCGCGCCACGGCTGCACGCCGGGAAGGTATTCGTGGGCGTCCCAGAGCAGCGCGATCCGGCGGCCCTTCGCGGCGGCCCGGACCTTCGCGCGGGCGCCGACGCCGAGCATCCGGAAGTCGTTGGCGTGGATCAGGTCCGGCGCCAGCTCGTCGACCACCGGGCCGTAGGCCAGCTCGTAGTCCCACAGGCCCGGCTCCAGGCGCCGCCACGCGCCGTCGCCGCGCAGCCCGCGCCAGAACATCGTGTACGCGCGGTCCCAGGGGCCGTCCAGCTTGCGGCCCTTGCGGGCCCGGGTGAGCTGACGGTTGCGGAAGCCGACCCACTTGCGGGTCAGGCCGGACAGCTTCTCCTCGGCACGCAGCGCGGCCCAGGGCAGCCCGCCCGGCCGGCCCGCGCCGGACTCGCGGGCCGCGACGGTGAGCGCCGCCCGGCGTACCGCCAGGTCCGCGCGCCAGGCCTTGACCGCCTGGGTACGGTGCGCCGCGATACCGCTGGGCGGGTAGGCGAGCGGGTGCCGCAGCCAGGCCCGGCGGAACTCGTGGCGGCGGCGGGCCAGCGGTTCGGGCATCGGCACGAGGCGTACCTCGGCGGCGCCGAGGCGCCAGCTCTGCGGGCTGCCGACCGGCGCCCGGCCGAGCAGCACGACGTCCCAGCCGGCGTCGGCGGCGGACCGGGCCGCCTTCTGCACCCGGGAGTCACCGATGACCCCGTTGTCCACAAGCATCACGACCCGTCCCCGGGTGCCCGCCGCTGCGGTCGTGCCGTCAGATCCCATTCCTGCCCGTTTCGTCGTCGCCAGCACCGCGCCCGCGGACCCGAGCGAGTCTACGACAGCGGATCGGGCCCGGACGCCCGCCGCCGCCGGTGCCCCCCGACCTGCTGTGACTGTTGCTACCCTCCACCCTGTTCAACGACCGGCGCCCGCTCCGAGTCGTTCGCCGGGTCGCCGGCCGCGCCACGCGGGCCCTCGGCCAACCCCAGCTCAGCGCGAACGGGACCGCACAATGGACGTGGTGACCACCGAGGAACCCAGCCGGCCCGCACCAGCCCCGGCGATCGAGCCGGCCACAGCCGATCGCGCCCGGCCCGGCCCCGTCCGGCGGCTGCGCGACGCCGCCCGGGACGCGGCGCCCGCGCTGGCGGTGTACGCGGTGATCCGGCTGATCGGTGTGGCGGCCGTGTACGTCTGGGCGCGGTCGCTGAACCTCTCCCCGGTACGCGAGCTGACCCTGTCCGACGCGACGTACTACCTCGCCATCGCCCAGCGGGGCTACGACGGGTACGAACGGGTGCAGAGCGACATGGCGTTCTTCCCGCTCTACCCGGCCCTGATCGGCGTGGTGGAACGGGTCACCCCGCTCGGCCCGCGTACCTCCGGGCTCGCCGTGGCCACGCTCGCCGGCCTGGTGGCGGCCTGGGCGCTGTACGCGATCGGCTCGTACCTGCACGACCGGCGCACCGGCGTGGTACTCGCCGCGCTCTGGGCCGCGCTGCCGCACGCCGTCGTGCAGTCGATGGCCTACAGCGAGACGCTGTTCACCGCGCTGGCCGCGTGGACGCTGTACGCGCTGCTGCGCCGGCACTGGCTGACCGCTGGCGTGCTCTGCCTGTTCGCCGGCCTGACCCGGCCCACCGCCTCGTCGCTGATCCCGGTGGTCGGCCTGGCCGCGCTGCTGGCGGTGGTCCGGCGCCGGGACGGCTGGCGGCCATGGGTGGCGATGCTGCTCGCCCCGGCCGGCTGGCTCGCCTACCTGGCCTGGGTGGGTGTCCAGACCGGGCGGCCGGACGGCTGGTTCCACATCCAGTCCGCCGGCTGGCGCAGCCACTTCGACTTCGGCGTGGACACGTTCCAGCGGGGACGCGAGGTGCTGGCGGTGTCCGCCACGCCGCAGGTGCTCGTGGTGAGCGTGGTACTGCTGCTGGCGCTGATGTTCTTCGTGCTGAGCGTGATCGACCGCCAGCCCTGGGAACTGCTGCTGTTCAGCGGGCTGATGATCGTCACCACGCTCGGCGCGGCGGGCTACTACCACTCCAAGGCGCGGTTCCTGGTGCCGGCGTTCGCGCTGCTGCTGCCGGCCGCCGTCGGCCTGGCCCGGGCGGGCCCGGGCCGTCACCGTACTGGTCGCGCTCACCGCGTTCTCGACCTACTTCGGCGGCTACCTGCTGCTCATCTGGACCCGGTCGCCGTGACGCTCACCGGGTGAGCGGGCGGACGTCCCACAGCCAGACGTCCGCCACCCGCCGGCCCGGACCGTAGAGCGCGTCGAGCACCACCTTCAGGTCGTCGTGGCGGCGGGCCCGATCCGGCAGCGCCACCGCGTCGGCCTTCCAGTGCCGCACGTCGGCGCGGGCCTGCTCGACGTCGGCCGGGCCGACAGCGGTGTCCCGCTGGCCCCGCGACACGGCGGTGAGCAGCTTCGCGGTCGGCTGCGGCTCGACGCCCCACCGGCCGGTGTTGTCGGTCTTGGAGACCGGCCCGAGGAAGTACCCCTCCGGTACGGCGAAGCCGGCCAGCGCGGCGGAACTCCAGTACAGCGACGTCATGCCGTCGACCGGAACCGGCACCAGGGTGCGGCCGGGGGCGACGTGGTCCTTCCAGACGCCGGCGGTGACGAAGTCCGGCACCGGGTTGCGCCCGCGCGCCTCCAGCGGGGTGGGCAGGATCGGCAGCAGCGCGGCGGACAGCGCGACAGCGGCCAGGCGGGGCACCAGCCGGGACTGGCCGGGCTCGTCCGCCCGGACCCGGGCCACCCGGTCCCCGGCCACCGCGAACAGCACGCCGAGCGCCACCGTGGTGATCAGCGCGAACCGGGACACCACCACCGAGTCGAACACCGGCAGCTCGGACACCAGCGCGAACGGCGCCGGCACGTCGGTGCGGCGGGTGCCCACGGTCCAGGTGGTGCCGATCGAGAAGACCGCCGAGATCAGCCCGACCACGGCGAGCACCCGGACCACGATCTCGCGGCGCAGCCACAGCGCGGCGCCGATCGCGAGGATCACCACCGACCAGCCGTAGAAGCTGGCCTGCTCGGTGGTGTTCGGGCCCCAGCGCAGAGCGCTGGTGGGGCTCCCGGCCACGGACTCGGTGGCGTACCGCACGAACGAGCCGAGGGTCAGCGCGTAGACGTCCGGATCGCCCGGGTGACCGACCCGGTGCTGCGGGCCGGCGAACTGCATCCACAGCGGGTACGCGGAGGCCGCACCGACGAGCACGCCGGTGATGGCGAGCCCGCCGAGCATCGGCCCGGCCCGGCGCAGCGCCTCCCGCGGCCGGAAGATCACGTAGCCGACGACCATCATCAGGCAGCCGAGCGCGGTCAGGAACAGGATCTCCAGGCTCACGAAGAACTGCGCCACCACGAGCGCGCCCAGCACCAGGCCGTTACGCACCGGGCGGCCGTCCCGGGCCAGCCGGATCACCTGCCAGAGGATGAACGGCACCAGCCACTGGGCGGTGATGTGCGGGTGGCCGTTGCTGTGCGACACCAACGCCGGCGCGAACGCGCAGAACAGGCCGCCGGCGAAGGCCGCCGCCCGGGACGAGACCAGGTTGCGGGACAGCACGTGGTACCAGGCGTACGCGGTGCCGGCCAGGTTGAGCGTGATGAACAGCAGGTACGCGAACGGCGCGCCGAACAGCAGGGTGACCGGGGACAGCACCAGCCCTGGTAGCTGCATGCCGACGTTCGTCATCAGGTTCACGCCGTCCGGGGCGTTCTGCAACGAGGTGAAGAACGGGTTCTCCAGGTTGCTGACCGCGTGCGCGGCGTACGCCAGCATCCACTCGTTGAAGCCCTGGTCGTTCGGGCGGCTGCCGAGCAGCCGCCCGTCGGGGTTCACCCAGCCCCGCGCGGTCACCCAGAACGCGCCGGCCAGGTAGATCGCCGCGACCAGCAGATCCGGCCGCATCCGGTGCCACCGCCCGGGGCGGTCGGCACGCTCCGCCACGGTGGTCTCCGGCTGCGCCTGCTGCTGCGGCGCGTCGGCGGGCCGGTCCGCGCCGTCGGCGGCCGGCGGCTTCGCGGTCTCGTCGGTGGCGTCGGCCACCGATCCACCGGCGTCTGCGGTGCGGGTACGGGTCTCGGGCCCGGGGGCGGTCATGGCGCCGTAGTGTACGCAAGCCGGGCTGCGGCGCCGGGCCAGGCTCGCCCGGCCCGGTGAAGACTCGGCGACGATCCCCCGGCGGCGGGACGTACCGGCGGTGACCGGGCGGTGCCGCGGCGGCCGCGAGCCGACGGGCCGACGCCCGCCGGACCGGGGTGATCCGGCCGGTTCGGTTAGGCTGGTCCCTCGTGTCCCGTTCCACGCCACCGGTCACCGTGCTCCCCGTCGGGGCGGCGGCGTCCGGTGACGGCGGGTGGCCCGGCCCACCATCGCGTACCGGCCGCGTCCGCGTACGTCGTCCGGCGGCGGGTGGGGCACTACTATTCCTAGGGCCTGCGGGCACCGGCCCGGCCACCCGGCCGGGGTCCACGGCCTTCCGCCTCGGGCGGCGGCCGGTCCGCACCGAGAATCCGTCGCAGATCACGAGGAGTCACGTGTGAAGGTCGTCAGCATCGTCGGCGCCCGACCGCAGTTGGTGAAGCTGGCGCCCATCGCGGCGGCGTTCGCCGAGGACGGGTGCGAGCACGTGATCGTGCACACCGGCCAGCACTACGACGCCGACCTGTCCGACGTCTTCTTCTCCGGCCTCGGCATCCCCGACCCGGACGTGCACCTGGGGATCGGCTCCGGCAGCCACGGCGTGCAGACCGGCAACACCCTGGCCGCCCTGGACCCGGTGCTCGCCGCCGAGGCGCCGGACTGGGTGCTGGTGTACGGCGACACCAACTCGACGCTGGCCGGCACGCTGTCGGCGGTCAAGCAGCACCTGCGGGTGGCGCACCTGGAGGCCGGGCTGCGGTCGTTCAACCGGCGGATGCCGGAGGAGCACAACCGGGTGCTCACCGACCACGCCGCCGATCTGCTGCTCGCCCCCACCGAGGAGGCCGTCCGGCACCTCGCCACCGAGGGCCTGGCCGCCCGTACCGAACTGGTCGGCGACGTGATGGTGGACGTCTGCCTCCGGGTCCGCGACGACGTGGCGCGGGCCGGGCAGCCCCGCCCGGCGCTGCCCGACGGCATCGACCCGGACGCGCCGTACCTGCTCGCCACGCTGCACCGCGCGGAGAACACCGACGACCCGAAGCGGCTCGCCGCGCTGCTCGACGCGCTCGCCGACCTGCCCGTGCCAGTCGCGCTGCTGGCCCACCCGCGGCTGGTCGCCCGCGCCGATCAGCACGGGCTGAAGCTGACCCGGGGCGCGCTGCACGCGGGCCGGCCGCTGCCGTACGCCGCGATGGTGGCCGCCGTGGCCGGCTCCGCCGGCGTGGTCACCGACTCGGGCGGCCTCCAGAAGGAGGCGTACCTGCTGGACCGGCCGTGCACCACGCTGCGCACCGAGACGGAGTGGGTCGAGACGCTCGCCGACGGCTGGAACGTGCTGGTGCCGGATCCGCGCGAGCTGGGCGCCCGGTGGGCGGCCACCGCGACGCGTCCCGCCCCGGAGGCGCCGCGCGGCACCCCGTACGGTGACGGCCGGGCGGCCCGGCGGGTCGCCGAGACGCTGCGACGGCACCTGGCATGACGACGCGCCCCCTCCTCACGATCGGTTATCAGCGATGACCAACCACACCGTCCCGCTCCCCCGCTCGCGCGGCGGGAGGCGGCCGCACGCCATCTACCTCGCGATCGGCTTCCCGCCCGCGGCGAAGAGCAGCGCGTACCGGCTGCGCGAGACGGCGAACCAGTTCGTCGCCCAGGGCTGGGACATCACCGTCATCACGATCTGCCAGCAGGCGTGGGAGCGGGAGTACGGCCTGGACCACACGCTGTCGGAGAAGGTCGATCCGCGGGTGCGGGTGGTCGAGCTGCCGCTGATCCGGGAGGACCTGGAGACCGACATCAGGGCGTTCTCCGAGGAGCGTTCGCTGGACCCGGCGGGCTGGATCAAGCGGCTGCGCAAGCGCGAGCAGCAGGCGTTCCCGGAGCCGGTGTTCGGCGGCTGGCGGTACGAGCTGGAGAAGGCGGTGCTGCGGCTGCACCGCGAGCACCCGGCCGACCTGCTGCTCGCCTCCTGCGCCCCGTACGTGAACCTGGCGGCCACCCGGAAGCTGTGGGAGGAGCACAAGGTCCCGTACGCGGTCGACTTCCGCGACGGCTGGTCGCTCGACGTGATCGGCGGCGGCGAGGCGTTCACCCGCGACTCGGTCTCCGGCCGGTGGGAGTCCACAGTGCTGGAGAACGCGCTCGCGGTCTGGTGCGTCAACGACCCGATCGCCGGCTTCTACCGGGAGCGGTACCCGCACCTGGCCGACCGGGTGCACGTGGTGCGCAACGGCTACGACGAGGACAGCCTGCCGGACATCTCCGGCCGTTCGCCGGACCCGGCGGCCGGGCTGACCTTCGGCTACCTGGGCTCGGTCAACTTCAGCCCGGCGTTCCTGGAGTCGGTGCTGGACGCCTGGCGCATCGCCCGGCGCGACGACCCGCTGCTGGCCCGTTCCCGGTTCGAGGTGCGCGGGCACATCGGCGCGGGCGCGTCGCGTGAGGCCAACCGGCACATGGACCTGCTCAAGGAGGCCGCCGTCGACGGGGTCAGCTTCGGCGGCCCGGTGCCGAAGGCGGAACTGGCGGCCACGTACGGCTCCTGGGACGCGCTGGTGCTGATGCTCGTCGGTGGACGGTTCGTCACCTCCGGCAAGGTGTACGAGTTCATGGCCAGCGGACTGCCGGTGCTCTCCGCCCACGACGTCGACCACGACGCCAGCAACGTGCTCGCCGGCCATCCGCTGTGGACCGGTGCGGTCGGGCTCGACCCGCACCGCCTCGCCGGCTCCTTCGTGGAGGCCGGCCGGCTCGCCCTGAAGGCCACCGACGCGGACCGGGCCGCCGCCCGGGATCTGGCCCGCCGTTTCGCCCGGCCCGCTGTGCTCGCCCCGGCGGTCCGCCGCCTCACCGAACTCGTCCGGCCCACCGGCGCCGGCGCGGCCACCCCGGCCACGACCTCCTCGACGGGAGATGCCCGACAGTGACCACAGTGCTCATCGTGGCCGCCGCCGCACCGAAGCAGCCGGCCGTGCTGATCGAGGCGCTGGAACGTCTCCGCAGCCGCGGCGCCCGCGTCACGGTGGCGTGCTTCTTCGACAGCGAGGAACTCCCCGTCGACCCGGCGCTGGCCGAGGTGCGGTCGTTCGTCGTACCCGCCGAGAAGCGCGACGCCCGGCTGCGGCGGGCGCTCGGCCGGGCGCAGGCCAACCGCAAGATCTGGCTGCACGCGCAGCGCCACGCCTGGCTGCGGCAGCGTTTCCGGTCCGCCGACCTGCTGGTGGCCCTGGACCCCCGGTCGGTCTACACGGTGTGGGAGATGGCCCAGCGCAACACCCGCGCCGGCGCGCACTTCGGGCTCGTGCCGGCGCAGCGGGCGCTCGACGCGCCGCGTACCGAGCCGGTCGGCAAGCGGCTGGAGCGGCAGGTCGCGGCGGCTGCCGGCATCGGCACCCGGGGCGCCAAGCGGGCGGCGGTGGAGACGGTGCGCACCACCGTCCAGAAGGCGACCGGCCAGCGGATCATGAGCAATCCGGCCGGTGCCTGGTTCTGGTCCCGCGCGGTGGCCGCGCCCCGCGTACCGGACCGGCTGCGCAGCAAGCTCGCGGTACGGCTGCACGACAGCGCCGTCAAGGCGGGCCGCCCGGCGGTCGCCGCCCGGACCGCCGCGGCCGCGGTCAGCCGGATCAACAGCGCCGCCACCCGGGCGGACGTGCTCACCAAGGCCGCGCAGGGCGAGCTGGCCCTCGGGCACGTCCCGTCCGGCCTGCACGACGCGATCCGCGCCCAGCTCACGCTGGCCGACGCCCGGCTGGCGAAGGATCCGAAGAAGGCCGCTGCGGCGGTGTCGCGGGCGTGGAGCCTGGCGTCCAACCGGGTGCTGCACTTCGACCGGCTCTCCTCGCCGATGAGCGACGACCCGGGCGCCTTCCTGGCGCCGTTCCGGGAGAGCGCGGCGGCGCGGAAGTTGTCCGAGCCGCGGGGCCGGCTCGCCCCGGCCGCCCCGGCACCCGCCGACCGGCCGCTGCGGCTGCTGGTCACCACGCTGATCAACGACAACTTCCTCCAGGAGATCCTGGAGCGCTACCGGGGCATGCCGAACGTGGAGGTCCGTTTCCTGGACCTGTACGAGGATCCGGTGACCCGTCCGCTGGCGCTCAGCGGCAGCACCGTGATGGAGCACCTGCTCGGCGCCGAGTCGACGTACGGGGCCAAGATCGAGGAGTGGCTGCGGCCGCACCTGGACTGGGCCGACACCGTGTTCGTCGACTGGTGCCAGGCCACCGCCGCGCTGTTCACGCTGCACGACCCGGGGACGGCCAGGATCATCGTCCGGCTGCACAGCTTCGAGGCGTTCAACTTCTGGCCGCACCTGGTGGACTTCTCCCGGGTCGACGACGTCGTCTTCGTCTCCGAGCACCTGCGCGACCTGTCCACCGCGGTGCTGCCGCAGCTCACCGGCGAACGCGCCCCCCGGCTGTGGGTGGTCGACAACGCGATGGACCTGCAGCGCTATCCCCGGGCCAAGCCGGCCGACGCCCGGTTCACGCTGGGGCTGGTCGGGTTCAGCTCGGTGGCGAAGGATCCGCGGTGGGCGATCGACGTCCTGCGGAAGCTGCGGGAGCACGACGAGCGGTACAACCTGACGCTCATCGGCAGCAACTTCAACAACCGGACCAGCAAGCCGGCGAAGGACTACGGCCGGCTGCTCGCCAAGGACCTGGCCGAGCTGGAGCCGCTGGGCGCGGTCCGGCGTTACGGGCAGACCGACGACGTGCCGGGTGCGCTCCAGGAGGTCGGCGTCATCCTCAGCACCTCGGTGCGGGAGAGCTTCCACTGCGGTCTGGTGGAGGGCGCGGCGAGCGGCGCGGTGCCGGTGGTGCGGGACTGGCCGTTCTTCGCCGGCAAGCCGCACGGCGCCCGTACCCTCTTCCCCGCCGACTGGATGGCGGACACCCCGGCGGAGGCGGCGGAGCGGATCCTGGCGGTCACCGCCACCGAGCAGGCGTGGGCGGAGGCCGGCCGGGCCGCCTCGGAGCACGTGCTGAAGACCTGGGACTGGGCCGTCACCCAGGCCGACTACGACCGGCTGCTGCTGGGCGACTGAGCAGGCACAACGAGTGCGGGGCCCGGCCGGTCGGCCGGGCCCCGCTGTCGTTTCCCGCCGGTCAGCGCACCGGCACCGCCGTCCGCTGGTTCGGCACCGCCGTGGCGGCGGTGTCCGCCGCCACCGGCCGCAGCGGGCCGGGGTGGTTCGGCAGCAGCCGGGTGTAGACCTCGTCCATCACCCGGGCCTGCGCCTCCCAGGTCCACTGCTCCAGCACACCCGGCCGGTCGTACGCGGCCCGGTAGCGCTGCGGGTCGGCCAGCACGGTACGCACCGCCCGGACGTAGTCGTCCAGGTCCTCGGCCCGGAAGACCTCGCCGTGCCCGGTGGCCCGGGTCGCCTCGGCCATCGTCCGCACGTCGCTGACCACCATCGGCAGGCCGCCGTGGGCGTACTCGAAGAACTTGGTGATCAGCGCGATCTCGTGGTTCGGCTTGTGGTGGATCGGGATGACGCCGAGGTCGGCCGGGGCGACGAACGCGGACACCTGCCAGTGCGGCACGTACGGCAGCAGGTGCACCCGGTCGGCCACGCCCAGCTCGGCGGCCAGCTCCTCCAGCTCGTACATCATCGGGGCCTTGCCGTTGGGGTGCACCGAGACCAGCGCGACGTGCGCCTCGGGCATCCTGGTGAGCCCCCGGATCATGATGTCCACGCCGCGCGACGGGTTGATGCCGCCGCAGTAGACGTGCAGCGGCGTGGCGGCGTCGATCCCGCACATCGCCCGGATGTCCGGCACCGGCGTGGCCCGCTGTTCGGCGGTGAGCGACCGCGGCGGCGCGTTCAGCACCACGGCCGGCTGCTCAGGCAGATCGTGGCTCTCCCGCAGCAGGTCGGCCAGCGTGGACGAGACGGTGATGACCGCGTCGGCGTACGGCGCGTGCTCCCGCACGTAGGCGATCTGGGCGGGCAGCCAGCGCAGGTTGGCCGGGCGGCCGATGATGCCGGGGACGAACTCGTGCGCGTCCCAGAGCAGCTTGACGTCCCGCCCGCCGGCCCGGGCCCGCATGACCGCCCGGGCGCCGACGCCGAGCATCCGGAAGTCGTGCGCGTGGATCAGGTCCGGCCGCAGCTCGTCCACCACCGAGGCGAAGGCCAGCTCGAAGTCCCACAGTTCCGGGTCCAGCCGGCGCCAGGCCCGGTCACCGTGCACCCGCTGCCAGAACCGCAGCGCGGCACGGTCGAGCCGCGAGTCCGGGTTCTGCTGGCTCTCCTGGAGCCGCCGCAGCTGCGCGGAGCGGAACTTCACCCACCGGAACATCGTCTTGTTCAGGAAGTACGGCGCGGCGAGCCGGGCCTTGCCGGCCAGCTCGGCGAGGCGGGGGCCGCCCGCCGCGCGGTTCACCTTGATCTCGGAGAGACGGAACGTCAGGTCGTCCCGGCGGGCCCGCAGCGTGTTCAGCCGCCGCTTGGCGTCCGGCCCCGGCTTGTACGCCAGCGGGCGGCGCAGCAGCGCGCGGCGGTACGCGACCGGGTGCGTCAGCCGCCGGGGCATCCGGATCAGGCGGACCTCGGCGTCGCCGATGCGCCAGGTGTCCTCGGTCGCCGCGCCCTTGAGGATGCCGACCAGGATCACCTCCCAGCCGGCCTCGGCGGCGGAGCGGGCGGCCTTCTGCACCCGGGAGTCGCCGTGGACCCCGTTGTCGACCAGCATCACCACCCGTCCCCGGGCCGGTCGCGCATCGCTACTCGGGACAGCTTGCATCGGGTGCTTCTCCTCGTTGGCGGGGCGGTGCACGGGCGGTCGGCGGGTCACCGGAGGAAGGCGTCGAATGCCTCGGCGGTCCGCCGGCCGTCGTGGTGGTCACGGACGTAACGCGCACCCTCCGCGGCCAGGGCGACCGCGGCGGGCCTGTCGTCGAGCAGCGACTCGATCGTCTTGACGAGCGTGCCGGGTGTCGCGTTGGCGATCGGCGGCTGGACCCCGGCGGCCCGGTGCGGTCCTTCACTCACGTACGCCACCACGACCTTGCCGGCGGCCATCCCCTCACAGGAGAAGGTGCCGTAGCTGCCCATCACCAACTGGTCGACCACGATGTCGCACTCCTGCACCAGGCGGCGCATCTCGCTGTGCGGCAGACCCTCCACCAGGCGCAGTTCGATGATCCGTCGATCGTGCAGCTCCTGCAACCGGGGCAGGAGCCGATCGGTGCCCTTGGTCCAGCGGTTGGACGGTGCGTGCAGCACCACCGGCCTGGTGCGTTCCAGCACCGGGCGGTCGCAGGACCAGGCGTCCACGTCCACGATCAGCGGCGCCCAGGTGGCGAACGGCACGTCGTCCAGCAGGTCCGGCGTGGTCACGAAGAACGGCAGGCCGCTCTCCTGCGCGGTACGCCGGTTCTGCTCGGCCACCACGGTGAGCCGCTCGCGTAGTTCCTCCGGAGCGTCCCGGAACGCGGACTCGGCGTGCCGTTCCAGGTGCGCGCCGGGGTGGCGGATCTCACTGCCGTGCGCCAGCAGCGCGACCTTGAGCCGGGCCCGGCGCAGCGCGGGCAGGTCCGCGGCGATGTCGTCGCCGTTGAGCCGGCCGAGCACCGGGCGGAACGCGTCCACGATCAGGTGCGTGTAGAAGCCGAGCACCCGCGCGGCCTGCTGCACCTGCACGTCGAGCCGGTGCTCGCCGGGGAAGTGCAGATACCGGTCGGCCGGGTAGCGGTAGGTGGCCGGTGGCTTGGCGACGACCAGCTCGATGCCGACGTCCGCCCGCGCGGCGCTGATCGCCACCGCGAGGGCGGAGAGCTGCCCGGCGTAGTTCGCCGTGCCCAGACCCAGCCGGACCGGCCCGGCGCCGAGCGCCCGCCACCGGCCCGGGGTGCCGGCCTCGACCGGCGCGACCGCCGGCTCCTGCGGCTCCGGTGTCTCCGGCGCGTCGTCGCCGCCCCGCTGCCAGGCCCGTTCCACCGCCTTGGCGAAGGAGGGCACCGAGCCGGGCGCGTAGAAGTCGCCGGCCCGGTGCCGGGCCAGGTGCTCGCGGACCACCCGGTTGTCGGCGGCGACCACCCGCAGCCCGGCGGCGAGGCAGGTGTCGAGCAGCCCGAGACCGGCGTCCGGCGCGAACCCGAACACGGCCACGTCCCCCGAGGCGAGGAACGCGGCCGTCATCGTGCGGGGGCGCGGCACCGGGTGGACCCGGCGCCGGGCCTTACCGGCCCGGCGGACCAGGTCCTGGACGGCCGCCTGCTCCGCCGGGTCGCAGACCAGTGCCAGGTGGAACTCGGGCAACCGGGCCAGACCGCGCAGCACGCCGTCCAGCGCCCGGTCGCCGGTGATCCCGCCGGCGTGCACCAGCAGCGGCGTGCCGGCGGGAAGTTCACACAGTTCGCGTACCGAAGGGGTCTCCCAGGGGCGCGTGCCGGCGGCGGCCCGGCGGAGCGCGATGCGCCACCGCCGGGGAATCCGCCGCCGCACCGCGGAGACCGTCCGCCGCACCGGCGCCGGGCTCATCGCAGTGCCGGCTCCGCGTCGCTGCCGCTGGCCGCGACGGACACGACCTTGCCGTCGGCGGACGACTCCAGCAGAGCGGCCGCGACCTGCACGGTACGCAGGCCCTGCCGCAGCGTGACGATGTCGCTCTGCTTGCCCTCGACCGCGTCCCGGAAGCGCTCGTGCTCGACCAGCAGCGGCTCGCGCTTCGGGATGGCGTAGCGGACCATGTCGCCCTCGGCCACGCCGCGGAACGCGCGCAGCGCCTCCCACTCGGTGTCGATGGCGGCGTTGGCGTAGAACGTCAGGTCGGCGGTGAGCGTGTCGGCCACGAAGCAGCCCTTGTCGCCGGTTACCACAGTGGACCGCTCCTTGAGCGGGCTGAGCCAGTTCACCAGGTGGTTGACCATCGTGCCGTCGGAGAGCTGGCCGACCACGGCGACCATGTCCTCGTGCAGCCGGCCGCTGCGCGAGACGGTGCGGGCGGCGACCGAGGCGTACTGCCGGCCGGTCACCCAGGCGGTCAGGTCGATGTCGTGGGTGGCCAGGTCCATCACCACGCCGACGTCGGCGATCCGGTGCGGGAACGGGCCCTGGCGCCGGGTCACGACCTGGAACACCTCGCCCAGCTCACCCGCCTCCAGGCGGGTCCGCAGGCTCTGCAGCGCCGGGTTGTAGCGCTCGATGTGGCCGACGCCCGCGACCAGGCCGGCGTTCTCGAACGCCTCGACCAGCCGGGTGGCCGCGTCGACGGACTGGGCCAGCGGCTTCTCGATGAGCGCGCAGACGCCGTTGGCGGCCAGCTCCATGCCGATCGGCTCGTGCAGCGCCGTCGGGCAGGCCACCACCGCGTAGTCGACGCCGAGGGCGAGCAGGTCGCTCAGCTCGGGTACGACCGGGGCGCGCAGCGTACCGGTCACGTCGCCGGCCGGGTCGACCACGCCGACCAGCTCGACGCCGTCCAGGTTGGACAGCACGCGGGCGTGGTTGCGCCCCATCGCGCCGAGGCCGATCAGGCCGGCCCGCAGCTTCCGTGCGCTCATCGGGCACCCCCGGCCAGGTTCGCAGCCTCGGCGATGCGCTCCAGCTCGGCCTGGCTCAGCGACGGGTGCACCGGCAGCGAGACCACCTCGGCGGCGGCCCGCTCGGTCTCCGGCAGGTCCCACGCGCCCGGCTTGCCGTCCACGAGGTACGGCTTGAGCCGGTGGATCGGGGTCGGGTAGTAGACCGCGTTGCCGATGCCCAGCTCGGTGAGGCGGGCCTGGGCGGCGTCCCGGTCGCCCCGCACCCGCACCGTGTACTGGTGGTAGACGTGCTTGGCGCCGTCGGCGACCGGCGGGGTGACCATGCCGGTGATCGCCGAGTCGAGGAACTTGGCGTTGGCGCGGCGCTGCTCGGTCCACTCGGCGAGCTGGGTGAGCTGCACCCGGCCGATGGCGGCGGCCACGTCGGTCATCCGCATGTTGGCGCCGACGATCTCGTTGGCGTACCGCTGCTCCATGCCCTGGTTGCGCAGCAGCCGCAGGGTGCGGGCGAGGTCCGCGTCGGCGGTGGTGATCATGCCGCCCTCGAGGGAGTGCATGTTCTTCGTCGGGTAGAAGCTGAAGCAGCCGGCGGTGCCGAAGGCGCCGACCGGGGTGCCGTTGCGCTCGGCGCCGTGCGCCTGCGCGGCGTCCTCGACCACGGCGAGGCCGTGCTGCTGCGCGATCTCCATGATCCGGTCCATCGCGGCCGGGTGGCCGTAGAGGTGCACCGGCATGATCGCGACGGTCTTCGGCGTGATCGCCGCGGCGACCGCCTCCGGGTCGACGCAGAAGCTGCCCGGCTCGATGTCCACGAAGACCGGCTCGGCGCCGACCAGCCGGACCGCGTTGCCGCTGGCGGCGAAGGAGAACGAGGGGACGATGATCTCGTCGCCCGGGCCGAAGCCGAGCGCCATCAGCGTCAGCTGGAGCGCGGAGGTGCCGGAGTTGACGGCGACGCAGTGCCGGCCGGCGACCAGGTCGCCGAACTCCTCCTCGAACGCCGCGACCTCGGGGCCCTGCACGACCCGGCCGCTCCGCAGCACCCGGACGGCCGCCTCGATCTCGGCTTCGCCGATGATCGGCCGTGCGGGGGGAATGAACTCTGGATGCGGCCCGGCCATGGGGCTTCCTCCTGTCGACGCGTGGTTCATGGGAGACATTTCGGGGGATGGTACCGCTCTGTCGGGAAAACCAGCCGTTCGCACTGATTGTCCGACCGGTTGTGACCTTCTGTTCATGATCGGCGACGGACCTCCGGGGGCGGCCCGGGGCTCACACTTCCACCTCGTCGCGCACAGGCTCCACGCATGCTACCCGCAGGGCGGCGACGATCGCGGCCGCCATCCGGGGCACCTCGGCGGGCTCCAGCGGGGCCCGGGAGATCGCCATCCGCCAGTAGACCGGACCGACGATCAGATCGACGGCGGCCCGCCTGTCGGTGGCCGGGGACAGCTCGCCGCGCTCGACCGCGCGGCCGATCAGGATCCGGCCCACCGCCTGCTGGTAGTCGTCCAGGGCGGCCTGCAACTTCTCCGCGATCTGCGGGTTGCGGGCCGCCTCGGCCAGCAGGTCCGGGATGATCTGCGCGGCCAGCCGGTGACGCAGTGCACGCGCCATCACGTGCAGCAGGATCTCCAGGTCACCGAGGAGGCTGCCGGTGTCCAGCAGCGGGATGTTCCGGCCCGCCACCGCCGAGACCATGTCCAGCACCAGGTCGAGCTTGGAACGCCAGCGGCGGTAGATGGCGGTCTTGCTCACACCGGCCCGGCGGGCCACCGCCTCGATCGAGAGGCGACCGTAGCCGACCTCGGCCAACTCCTGCATCACGGCGGCGCGGATGGCACTGGTGATCTCCCCGCGCAGCACCGCCGCGCCGGCCGGAGCACGCCTCTTCTCGGTCGTCACGTGGAACAATGTAGCGCAACGACGGTACGGTTGCGTCCCGACGTTCGGTGGACTACCTTCCATGCAGCAGCGAGGCGGCTCCTCCCCGCCCGGCCACGCTGGATCTCATTCACCGCACTGCTCCCCATCAGCACGAAAGATCGGAGCGCCTGAACATGGCCAACACCGCGGTGGCCGACCCCGAATCCGGACTGACCCGGGCCCAGCTGGCCCAGCGGTACGGGCTACGGGTGGCCGGGGAACGACCCGCCCTGGGCGAGTACGCCCGCCGGTTGTGGGCGTACCGGCACTTCATGACCGCGTACTCCCGGGCGAAGGTCGCCTCCTCGCTGAGCAACACCCAGCTCGGCCAGCTCTGGCAGGTGCTGACACCGCTCACCAACGCGGCCGTCTACTTCCTGATCTTCGGCGTCATCCTGGGCCAGCACCGGAACGTGCCGAACTTCATCGCGTACCTGTGCACCGGCGTCTTCATCTTCATCTTCACGCAGACCGCGGCCTCGAACGGCGTCAGCGCGATCACCGGCAACCTCGGCCTGATCCGGGCGCTCCAGTTCCCCCGTGCGGCGCTGCCGATCACCGTCACGCTGGTGCAGCTCCAGCAGCTGCTCATGTCGATGGTGGTGCTGGCCGGCATCGTGCTCGTCACCGGCGAGCCGCTCACCTTCCGCTGGATCCTGATCGTCCCGATGCTGCTGCTCCAGACGATCTTCAACGTCGGGCTGAGCATGGTCATGGCCCGCCTCGGTTCCAAGGCCACCGACCTCAAGCAGGTCATGCCGTTCGTGATGCGCACCTGGCTGTACGCCTCCGGCGTCCTCTACCCGGTGACACTCATCCGCGAGCACCTGCCGCCGTGGGCGGCGAACATCCTGGAGTGGAACCCTCCGCTGGTCTTCATCGAGCTGGCCCGCTACGCGCTGCTCGACTCGCACCAGGCGCACCTGGTGAGCTCCCCGGCGAAGCTCTGGGCGCTCGGGGTGTTCTGGGCGATCGTGATGGGCGTCGGCGGGTTCGTCTACTTCTGGCGCGGAGAGAAGGAGTACGGCCGTGGCTGAGCAGACCCTGCCGCTGAACGCCGGCCCGGTGACCGACTCGGGCCGCATCCCCACCGTGGTGGTGGACGACGTGCACGTGATCTACCGGATCCACAAGGGCGCGACCGGCGGCACCACACCGGTCTCCGCGCTCAAGCGGATCGTCTCCCGCACCAAGGCGCCGAACATCCGAGAGGTGCACGCGGTCAAGGGCGTCAGCTTCACCGCGTACGAGGGTGAGGCGATCGGCCTGATCGGCAGCAACGGCTCCGGCAAGTCCACACTGCTGCGGGCCATCGCCGGGCTGCTCCCGCCGGCCCGCGGCGCCGTCTACACCCAGGGCCAGCCGTCGCTGCTCGGCGTCAACGCCGCGCTGCTCAACGACCTGTCCGGTGAGCGCAACGTGGTCCTCGGCTGCCTCGCCATGGGCATGCACCCGGACGAGGTCAAGAAGATCGCCCCGGAGATCATCGAGTTCTCCGGGATCAACGAGCGCGGCGACTTCGCCTCGCTGCCGATGCGCACCTACTCCTCCGGCATGGGCGCGCGGCTGCGCTTCGCGATCTCCTCGGCGAAGAAGCACGACGTGCTGCTCATCGACGAGGCGCTGGCCACCGGCGACCGCAAGTTCCGGGTCCGCAGCGAGCAGCGGGTCCGCGAACTGCGCGACAGCGCCGGCACCGTCTTCCTGGTCAGCCACTCGATCGGCTCGATCCGGGACACCTGTGAGCGGACCATCTGGCTGGAGAGCGGCGTCCTGAAGATGGACGGCCCCACCAAGGAGGTCTGCGACGCGTACGAGAACCAGAAGTAGCGCCCCGGAGCGCACCGCACCGGGTTCCGCCCGGAGCGGTGCGCTCCCGCGTACGCGTTAAGGTTTTCGGACCCATCCCCTTTCACCCAGAGTGAGGTACGGCAATGACGCAGGACCACACCACCGCACCGGACGCCGCGCCGGCGAGCCCGGCACCCTGGCGCCCCGCGCGTACGGTGGCCGTGATCCTCGCCGGGGGGACCGGTACGCGCCTCGGGCTGGGCATCCCCAAGCAGCTACTCAAGATCGCCGGTAAGCCGATCATCGAGCACACCCTGGCCGTCTTCGAGGCCGCGCCGGAGATCGACGAGATCATCGTGCTGATGGCCACCGGTCACGTCGACGACGCGCGACGCATCGTCGCGGACGCCGGCTTCCGCAAGGTCACCAAGGTGATCGAGGGCGGCGAGACCCGCAACGACACCACCCGGATCGCGCTCGACGCGGTCGGCGAGGGCGACGTCAACATCCTCTTCCACGACGCGGTCCGCCCGCTGGTCAGCGCCCGGATCGTGCGCGAGTGCGTGAACGCGCTCTGGACCTACTCGGCGGTCGACGTGGCCATCCCGTCCGCCGACACGATCATCCAGGTCGACGCGGACGACTGCATCACCGACATCCCGGTCCGTTCCCGGCTGCGCCGCGGCCAGACCCCGCAGGCGTTCCGCTCCGGCACCATCCGCGAGGCGTACCGCCGGGCCGAGGGCGACCCCGGTTTCGCCGCCACCGACGACTGCGGCGTGGTCCTGCGCTACCTGCCCGGCACGCCGATCAAGGTGATCGACGGCTCGGACGAGAACATCAAGGTCACCCACCCGGTCGACGTACACCTGGCCGACAAGCTGTTCCAGCTCGCCGCCGCGCAGGCGCCCCGGCTGACCGACCACCGCAGCTACGCCGAGGAACTGACCGGCCGGACCATCGTGGTCTTCGGTGGCAGCTACGGCATCGGCCACGACCTGGCCGAGCTGGCCCGCTCCTACGGCGCACAGGTCTTCCCGTTCAGCCGCTCCACCACCGGCACCCACGTCGAGCGCGCCGAGGACGTGGCCGCCGCACTGAAGACCGCGTTCGAGGCCACCGGCCGGATCGACCACGTGGTGGTCACCGCCGGCATCCTGGAGAAGGGCGCGCTGGCCGAGATGGACTCCGAGACGATGGACCGTCTCCTGCACGTCAACTTCGTCGGCCCGGTCACCATCGCGCGTCAGTCCCTGCCGTACCTCCAGCAGACAAAGGGCCAGCTGCTGCTCTACACGTCCAGCTCGTACACCCGGGGACGGGCCCGCTACGCGCTCTACTCGGCCACCAAGGCCGCGCTGGTCAACCTGACCCAGGCGCTCGCCGACGAATGGGCCGAGTTCGGGGTACGCGTCAACTGCGTCAACCCGGAACGCACCGCCACCCCGATGCGGACGCGGGCGTTCGGCGACGAGCCGGAGCACACGCTGCTCTCCTCCGAGGCGGTCGCGCAGGCGTCCCTGGACGTGCTGATCTCCGACCTGACCGGCCAGGTGGTCGACGTGCGCCGGTCCCCCGGCGAGCAGGTGGCCGCCGTACCGGCGCAGCCGGGCCCGCACCGGTCCGAGCTGTCCGCCGACGCCTGAACCCGACGGGACGTACCAGATGCGTGGTGACCTGGTCCGCAAGCTGCTCGCCCGGGGGCTGACCACCGGGCTGGCGGTGCTGGCCTTCCTCGTCGTGGCGCTCACCGGCGCCACCGGCTGGGGTCTGGCCCTGGCGGTCGCGGCGCTGGCCGCCACCGCCTGGGAGCGCCGCGTCCGGCCGTCCGCCGACGGCCTCGCCGAGACGGTGCTCGTGGCCGCGGGCATCCTGGTCGGCTACGCCCGTCGCCTCGACGACGGCTTCGACCCGGCGCTCGCCGCCACCGCGCTGGTGCTACTCGGGCTGGTGCTACTGGTCGGCCCGCTGCGGCAGGCCGGCGCGCTGGAGATCCGCGCGGCGAACCTCCCGGTCCGCACGTGGACACCCGTCGTCGCCGCCCGGCTGGGCGACGCGCTGCTGGTGCTGCTCGCCGTGGTGGCGCTCGCCGCCGCCCTGACGCTGCCGGCCTGGACGGCGCTGGTCGCCGCGCTGCTGGTCGGCGCCGGATGCGGGGCGGTCGCGCTGGACCTCGCCCGGCGCCGGTTCCGGCCGCCCGCCGGAGGTGGACCGGTCGGCCGGGCGCTGCGCCGCCACCAGCCCGAGTTCGTGCTGCACTTCTCCGCGCCGCCCGGCTCGGAGTACCAGGTCACCATGTGGCTGCCGTACCTGGAACGGATCGGCCGCCCGTTCGTGGTGGTGCTGCGCGAGCCGGAGCTCCTGCCCGCGGTGGCCGCCGCCACCCGCGCCCCGGTGGTCCTCTGCCCCACGCTGAAGGCGCTGGACGAGGCGCTGGTGCCCAGCCTGCGGGTCGCGTTCTACGTCAACCACGGCGCGAAGAACGCCCACCTGATCCGGTTCAACCAGCTCACCCACGTGCAGCTGCATCACGGCGACAGCGACAAGGCCCCCAGCGCCAACCCGGTCTCGGCCATCTTCGACAAGATCTTCGTCGCCGGTCAGGCGGCGATCGACAGGTACGCCCGCGCCGGCGTGGAGATCCCCGCCGACAAGTTCGTCGTGGTCGGCCGTCCCCAGGTCGAGGCCATCGAGGTACGCCGGGAGCCGGTCACCCCGTCCGCGCACCCGACGGTCCTCTACACGCCGACCTGGACCGGGCACCACGCCGACGCCAACTACTGCTCGCTGCCGGTGGCCGAGACGCTGATCCGCCGGCTGATCGACAGGGGTGCCGTGGTGATCCTGCGCGCCCACCCGTACACCGGCAAGAACCCGGCCTCGGCCCGCCAGCTCGCCCGGCTCACCGAACTGCTCGCCGCCGACCGGGCCAAGACGGGCCGGCCGCACCTGTGGGGCGCCGCCGCGGCCCGCGAGCTGACGCTCACCGAGTGCGTCAACCGCGCCGACGCGCTGGTCTCCGACGTCTCCGGGGTCATCTCCGACTGGCTCTACTCCGGCAAGCCGTACGCGGTCACCGACACCGGTGCCGACGGGGAGCACTTCGTCGAGCGGTTCCCGCTCGCGGCATCCGGCTACGTGCTGCGGCGCGACATGTCCAACGTGGACGAGGTGCTCACCGACCTGCTCGACGCCGACCCGAAGGCGGCACAGCGCTGGGCGGCGCGTACCCGCTACCTGGGCGACTTCCCCGCCGACGCCTACGCCGAGGCGTTCCTCTCCGCCGCCCGCCGGGAGCTGGAACCCGACTGGGCGGTCCCGGGGCCGCGCGCGGCCCGCTAGAAGCGCGCGCCGGCCCGTCGCGGGCCGGCTCGCCCGCTCAGAGGTACGGGTCGAGCAGGGCGAGCACCGCCTCCGGGTCTTCGACGTGCGCGTTGTGGCCCAGCCCGGGCAGCGTCGCCACCGGCACGCCCAGTTCCTTGAGCTGCGCGTCGGTCACCATCGGGTCCAGCTCGCCCCGGGCCAGCAGCACCGGCACATCGGTGGCGGCCAGCAGCACCGGCAGCCGGGGCTCCCCGACCGCGAACGCGGCCGGGTCCATGGCGAGCCGCCAGCGGCCGTCGGTCCGCCGCAGCCCCGCCTCCACCACCGGATGGTCCGGGGCGAACAGCCCGGCGAGCCCTGATACCCGCAGGTAGCGGCGGGCCGCCTCGTCACGGGTGGCGAACCAGGTGACCGGCCGGGCGGCCAGCTCCGCCGACTTCGCCAACTCGGCCGGGGACCAGACCGCCTTGATGCCGAGCCCGACCACCGCGTCGACCGGAAGCCCGCGCTGCCGGGCCGCGAGCGCCAGCGCCACCACCCCGCCGAGCGAGTGCCCGAGCAGCACCAGCCGGTCGTCGGGGCCGAGCCGCACCGGGCCGAGCCCGTCCACCACGCGCTGGGCCAGGGCCTCGAACGAGTAGCCGTGCAGCGGCGGCGACCAGCCGTGACCGGCCAGGTCGGGGGCGAGCCAGCGGCCGGGCCAGCGGCGCTCCAGCAGCGGCGCCCAGGGCAGCCACACCTCGCCGGTGGCACCCATGCCGTGCAGGAGAATCAGGTGCCGCTTCCCCGTCGCTTCGCCCATTGGCGCAGTCTGCCACCGCCCGCCCCGGACACGCGAGACCGAACCCGCCGACCGCCCCCACCCTGACGCCCCCACGCCGCTCGCCTCGCCCCCGCCCTCGCCTCGCGCGCCGCCCTCGCGCCGCTCTCGCCCCGGACGCCCCGTCGCCCCGGCTCGGGCCGCCCGCACTCCGCCCTCACCGTCGATCTTGGAGTTGTGGCACCTTCCATAGCGGGCGAGCCGGGCATACTGGGCGCCACAAGTCCAAGATCGGCGCGCCAGGGCAGCGAGAGGGGGGCCGCGCCAGGGCCGGGCGGGCGAGGGCGAGGCGGGACAGGCGCGAGGGTGGGGCGGGGACGGGGAAGGCCGGCGCCCCGGGTGGGGTGCCGGCCTTCGGGTGTGCGGGACGGTCAGGCGGAGTAGCCGCGGCTGGCGATCCAGTGCGCCAGGTCGATAGTGGTGACCCAGTACGAGGGCAGCGACGGGTCGGCCGAGTCGGCGATCCGTACGATCCGGCCGTCGTCCTTGTAGCCGACCACGGCGACGTAGTGGCCGCCCGGGAAGGAGTGCCAGCCGCCGTTGGTGTCGGTGGCCGTACCGGCGACGTTCGCGACGACCCCACGGCCGTTGCTGATCGCCTCGACCACGTCGGCCTGGAGGCGGTCCATCTGGGCCGGGGTGGCCGAGCCGGGAATCATGCGGGTCCGGTACGGGTTGCCCTTGACCTGCTGGTTGAGCACCCGGGTGGTGTCCTCGGCCGAGTTGGTGCCCATCTCGGTGGTGCCGAGCGGGCCGGCGAGCGCATCCTGGCTGCGCTCGATGCCGGCGGCGCTGAGCGCGTTGCGCACGGCGGCCGGGCCGCAGTAGAAGTAGTTGATCTGCGCCTGGTAGTCGTAGTCGAGCGACTTGCTCGACGGCGGCTTCGGCTTGGCCTTGGGCGTGGTGTCCGGGTCCGCTGCGGCCTTCGCGGACGGGGAGGCGCTCGCCGGCGCGCTGGGCGCGGCCGGCGCGCTGGGCGACGCCTGCGGTACGGCGATGCGGGCCTCGCTGCGGCTGGCGGGCTGCTCGCCGAGGCGGGCGGCGCCGAGGTCGGCGACCGCGGCGGTGTTCTCCTGGACCGGGGCGTCGTCACCGGCGGTGGCGACGGTTCCGGCGCCGGCGGCCAGCACGAGCGCGGCGGCCGATCCGGCGATGATCTGGTACGGGCGTTCGGTGACGATCCGTCGCAGCTGACGCTTCAGGTGGTGCTTCACGAAATCCTCCACGGGGCGTGAGCGGCACACGCCGGCCCGGCACGCGGAGGCACTCACACGTGCTGGCGGGGCCGGATGGCCGGGGGATCGGGAACGCCCGTGATGCCGGGCGCCCAGGGGGCGGTTGCCGGTCGCGCGTCAGGCGCGCGCGGGCACCGCTTCGCCGTGGAGGCGGGGGGACGATCGAGGGGTGGGCACGAGGGGTACTCCTTCCGTGGCCGCCGACCGGGTTAGCTGACGGATTCGGGCGGGAAGTACGCCCTACCGCGGGCCGTGGGCTCGCGGATTCACCCCGATGGTGCTCATGGGTCCCCGGTTCGTGGAACACGATTAGGCGGGTCGGTGCGGCGTCGCCGTCGGCGATCGATTACCGCATCGGACGCGCCGACACTACCGGCGGGTATGTCCCCTGCCAAGCGCTCCCACCTGCGTAAACGTGATCCGCGGTAACGGATTTCGGAACACCCGGTTACTGACTTCACTCAATGGGACAAGCAGTTTCGACGGCACCCGGCGGCGGAAAGCGGACAGACGGCGAGCGCCCGACCGGCAATCGCGGGACTCGATGACCCGTTCTGCGCCCGGCGCCCGTTTCGGCGGCCCGGGTGACCGGGCTCACCACGTTCCGGATAACGATTCGGTCGAGACGGCCGCTCAGCCGACCCGGGCCGGACGCCAGCGGGCGTTGCGGACCGTCGCGGGCACCGGCTGGGCGCTCGCCGTCGCGCTCCGGTACGCCGGGGCGGGCCGCAGCGCGGCGGTGGCGGCGTACGCCTCGGCGGCGAGCGTCCGGGCGGACTCGGCGGCCAGTTCCGCGTCCCGCCAGGCCGACCGCTCCCGCGCGGCGGCGCTCTCCCATCCGGCCCGCCGCCCGTCCCTGATGATGCGGGCGAGCACGATCTCCTGCTCGGCCGGGTGCCGGCGCGGATCCCACCCGTTGCGGCGGGCCAGCACGTCGGCGAGCTGACGGGCGGTCAGGTCGCCCCGCCAGTGCGCCGTCATGGCGGCGTGGTGCAGCCAGCGCTCCCGGGCCGCGTACTCGGCGGGGGTGCGCGGTGTGCGCGGGGCGGGCAGCGCGGCGGCACCGGCGAGGCGGCGGGCGGCGGCGTCCGCCTCGTCGTACGCGGTCCAGGCCCGGTCCGCCGCGTCCTGCACGGCCAGCCACCGCTCCCGGCGGCGACGGGCAGTCTGGGCGGCACCGGCGGCCGCCACCGCGACCTCCTCGGCGTACCGGATCAGGTCGTCGCGGCGGGCGGCGTCGGTGTCGGCCGGTTCGGGGGCGACCTCCGGGGCGGGGTCGCGTTCGGGCCGGGCGACGAGCGCGGCGAGCAGGCCCAGCGCGAGCAGCAGGAGGAAGGACCAGATGGCGGCGGCCTCGGGCACGGAGGTGAGGAAGTGGTACAGAGCGGTCTGCGACATGGTCGGCACCTCACGGGAAGAACCTGGCGGGAGGGCCCGCACGAACTCGCCGGGGCGGGCCGGTGGAGGGCCGCCGGACGGGTGCGGGGATGACGTGCGAGTGGGTGCGGAGAACGGGCGCGGCCCGTGGGCGGGTCAGCGGGCGGGCGGGGCGCGCGGGCCGGCCGGTGCGGCGGCCCGTCCGGCCGGGACCGGCTGCGGCGCGGCCGGGGCGGTCGCCCGGGGCGCGGGCGCCGGCGCCCCGGCGGGAAGGGCCTGCCGCTCGGCCACGCGATCGGCTTCCGGCCGCGCGGTGGCCGAGGCGCCGGTGACGGGGTACGCCGGGACGGCGGCCGCCGGGGCGGGGGCGGCAGCGGCGGACGGCAGCGTGGCGGCGCCGAACGAACAGGCGACGACCACGGCGAGACTGGCGAGCATCCGGGCGGTCCAGCGCGCCACCCACCACACGGGGCAGGTGAGCGCGATCGGAAGCACGGGTACAAATTACCGCCGAACCCCCACGAACGCACCGCCGCACGGCGTGTCGCGGCTCGACCGGCCGCCGTGTGCGCGTGTCAGTCCGGGCGACGCCGCCCGGCGTACTCGATGTCCTCGGCCGGACCGGTGACGGAGGCCGCGCCCCCGTCGGCGGCCGGGACGGTGGCGGCCTCGGCGGGCGTGCGCGGAGCCGGCACGGCCGGTGCGCGCGACGCCGCGCGGGCCCGGCGGGACGGGCCGAGCAGGCGCATCATCGGTGTCTCCACCCAGCGGTGCAGGGCGGCGGCCAGCGCGAGCGTGACCACCAGGAAGCCCAGCACCGCGAGCGGGCCGCGCCAGCCGGGCAGGCCGGTCCCCCAGTGCCCGGTCAGCCGCAGCACGGTGACCATGACCAGCACGTGCACCAGGTAGAAGGCGAACGACACCTCGCCGAGCCAGACCATCGCCCGGGACCGCCAGGGAGTGGGCCGGCCGCGCACGTCGGCGTCCGCCGCGGCGGCGATGACCAGGAGGTACGCGACAGCGAGCAGCGCCGCCCAGAACTCGGCCGGGATCCACAGCGCGGCGACCACCCAGGTGGTGACGAAGATGCCGGTGGCGGCGGCGAGGTTCGGGCCGCGCCAGCGGTGCCGGCGCATCAGCTCGGCGGCGGCCACGCCCATCCAGAACTCCAGCGACCGGGTCACCGGGAAGATCTGGGTGAACCACCACCGCTGCTCCTCCGGCACGAGCTGCTGGCCGGGCCACAGCGCCAGGATGAGCAGCGGCGCCGCGACCAGCACGGTCCGCAGCACGCCGGTACGGGCCCGGCGCAGCCACGGCACCACGAGCGGCAGGCACAGGTAGAAGGCCAGCTCGCAGGAGAGCGACCAGCTCACGTTGTTGACGCTGTAGAAGTAGCCGCCCAGCGGGATCCACGCCTGGACCAGGAAGAAGTTGGCGATCGCGGCCCACGGCACTACCGGGTCGGCGAACCACGCCGCGACCGCCAGCGCCGCGACGAACGTCACCACGTGGTTCGGGTAGATCTTGGCGAACCGGCGGCGCAGGAACGTCCACGCGCGCTCCCCGTCCCGGTACGACCAGACCAGCACGAACCCGCTGAGGATGAAGAAGAACTCGACGCCGGACAGGCCCAGGCTGAACGCCTTGTCGACCAGGGGCTTCAGGTGCGGCTCGGCGACGATCCCCATGGTCCCGGCGTGGAAGCCGAAGACCAGCAGCGCGGCCACCCACCGCAATCCGGTCAGCGACGGCAGTCGCGGGGCACGGGTGACTGTGGGCGCGCTGGTCATTCCGGGCACCCTACCCCGGGCAACCGGGACGTTCCCGGCGAGCCGACGTCTGCTCGGCTCCGCTCGGGCGGCGGATAGGATTTCCGTTCTGCACGCGCGGGCACCCACCCGGCTCCCGCCCGCACGCCGTGCCGTACGGAAGGTGAGCGAACCGGATGCACCAGCGGATCCTGCTCCGCGCCCGCAAGGGCCCGTTCGACGTCCTCACGCCCGAGGAGACGTTCGCCGGCAACTGGATCGGGGACAACAGCGGCAACCTGGTCTTCAGCCACGCCGCGCACAAGCTGCTCGCCACCTCCGCGGCCGAGATCACACCGACCCGCACCCCGGCCGACCCGCGCCTCGCCGACGAGATCAACGAACGGCACGACGTGTTCGTCGTACCCCTCGCCAACGCGTTCCGGCGCAGCTTCGTGCACCGCCTGACGCCGCTGACCCGGCTGATCGAGCGGCTGAAGATCCCGGTGGTGGTGCTCGGCGTCGGCGTGCAGACGAACGTCGACGGCGACCGCGAGTACCTGCGGCCGATCGACGAGCCGGTCCGCGCGTTCTGCAAGGCCGTGCTGGACCGGTCGCACAGCATCGGCGTACGCGGCGAGGTGACCGAGAGCTACCTCAACGCGCTGGGCTTCTCCGACGTGGAGCAGATCGGCTGCCCGTCGATGTTCCTGCACGGCGACACGTTCCACCTGGAGAAGAACCGCCCGGAGCTGACCGCCGACTCGAAGGTCGCGCTCACCATCTCCCCGTACGTCCGCTCGATGGCCGCGGTGGTCCGCCACCACCAGGAGCGCTACCCGAACCTCTGCTACGTGCCGCAGGACCTTCGGACCCTCGGCACGCTGCTCTACGGCGACGCGCCCGAGCACCGAGGCCAGAGCAGCGACATCCCGCTGCACACCTCGCACCCGCTGTTCGCCGAGGACAAGGTGCGCATGTTCGTCGACCCGTGGACCTGGATGGACCACCTCTCCGGGTACGACTTCGCGTTCGGCACCCGCATCCACGGCACCATCACCGCGCTCGTCGCCGGCACGCCCGGCTACCTGTTCGCGCACGACTCGCGCACGCTGGAACTGGCCCGCTACTTCGGCATCCCGCACCGGATCATGCGGGACGTGCCGGCCGACGTCGACGCCGCCGACCTCTACGCGGAGGCCGACTACACGTCGCTCAACGACGGCCACAAGGCCCGCTTCGAGACCATCACCGCGTTCCTGCGCAAGCACGACCTCGGCACCTCGTTCGCCGACGGCGACAGCGCCGCGCGCTTCGACAGGCAGGTCGGCGAGACGGTGTTCCCGCCGGCCGTCCGGCCCGCCGCCGCCACCCCGCCGGCCGACCTGCTGACCCGCATCGAGCGGCTGCGCGACGAGAACGCCAAGCTCACCGCCACCATCGACGCGCTGCGCTCCCAACAGCTCCGAGAGCGGATCAAGCAGGCCGTCCCGGGCACCGTGCGCCGGATGCTGCGACGCTGACCGTCGTACGCCTGTTCGAGAGCACGGTACGATCGGCGGCGTGTCCGACGCGTACCAGCCCTCGATGCTCGACCTGGCCGAGCAGGGCCCGACCCTGGGCCCGCTCGCCGGGGCGCTGCGCCGGCACGAGCTGAGCCGGGGCGCCTGGGTCGACCACCTGCCCGGCTGGGTCCGGGGCTCCGACGAGGTGCTCGACACGCTGCGCCACGACGTGCCGTGGCGGGCCGAACGCCGCACCATGTACGACACCGAGGTCGACGTGCCCCGGCTGCTCTGCTGGTACGCCGCCGGCCGGCCGCTGCCGCACCCGGTGCTGACCGAGGCCCGGGACGCGCTCACCCGGCACTACGCGCCCGAGTTGGGCGAGCCGTTCGTCACCGCCGGCATGTGCCTGTACCGGGACGGCCGCGACAGCGTCGCCTGGCACGGCGACACCCTCGGCCGCTCCGCGCACACCGACACCATGGTGGCGATCGTCTCGTTCGGCTCCCCGCGTGCGCTGCTGCTGCGACCCCGCGGCGGAGGTGGCGGCAGCCTGCGGTTCCCGCTCGGCCACGGCGACCTCGTGGTCATGGGCGGTTCCTGCCAGCGCACCTGGGAACACGCGGTGCCGAAGACCACCCGCCCGGTCGGCCCCCGGGTCAGCGTCCAGTTCCGTCCCACCGGCGTCGCCTGAGCCCGGGCCGGGCCCCCATCGCCGCAGGGCACGTGCTAGAAACAACTCCCAGGGTCGATCACGCCCCCGTCACCCGATGACGCGAAGGGCGACCGATGACCCAGTCCCCCACCTCCCGCTGGTCCCCGTGGACCCTGCACGGCGACGGCCGCCGGGTACGCCCCGGCGACGTGGTCGCGCCCGACGAACGGCTCTCCTGGCCGCGCACCATCGGCGTGGGCGTGCAGCACGTGGTAGCCATGTTCGGCGCCACCTTCACCGTCCCGCTGATCACCGGCTTCCCGCCCGCCACCACGCTGCTGTTCTCCGGGCTCGGCACGCTGCTGTTCCTGTTGATCACCGGCAACCGGCTGCCCTCGTACCTCGGCTCGTCGTTCGCGTTCATCGCGCCGGTCCTGGCGGCGAAGACCGACGGCGGCATCGGCGCGGCCCTCGGCGGCATCGTCGTCGCGGGCGTCGCGCTGGCGCTCGTCGGCGTGGTGGTGCAGGTGGCCGGTTCCCGCTGGATCGACGCGCTGATGCCGCCCGTGGTCACCGGCGCGATCGTCATGCTGATCGGCCTCAACCTCGCGCCGGTCGCCTGGGACGGCGGCGGCTCCGGCACCGGCGTCAAGGCGCAGCCGCTGATCGCCGTGGTCACGCTCGTCGCGATCCTGCTCACCACTGTGTTGTTCCGCGGCTTCGTGGCGCGGCTGTCGATCCTCGTCGGCGTGGTGGTCGGCTGGGTGCTCGCCGCGCTGACCGGCAACCTCGACCAGCAGGCGGTCAGCGGCCTGCGCCAGGCCGCCTGGATCGGTTTCCCCGAGTTCCACACGCCGAGCTTCGACGCCCGCGCCGTCGTGCTGGTCATCCCGGTGATCCTGGTGCTGATCGCGGAGAACGCCGGGCACGTCAAGGCGGTAGCCGCGATGACCGGCCGCAACCTGGACCGCGACATGGGCCGGGCGCTGCTCGGCGACGGTGTCGCCACCGTGCTGGCCGGGTCCGGCGGCGGTTCCGGCACCACCACGTACGCGGAGAACATCGGCGTGATGGCGGCGACCCGCGTCTACTCCACCGCCGCGTACTGGGTGGCCGGCGGCACGGCGATCCTGCTCGGGCTGTGCCCGAAGTTCGGCGCGCTGATCCTGACCGTCCCGGCCGGCGTGCTGGGTGGCGCCACCACCGCGCTGTACGGCCTGATCGCCATCCTGGGCGCCCGGATCTGGATCGAGAGCCGGGTCGACTTCCACGACCCGATCAATCTGTTCACCGCAGCGGTGGCGGTGATCATCGGCGCGGCCAACTACACGCTGACGGCCGGCGACCTGTCGTTCAACGGCATCGCGCTGGGCACCGCTGCCGCCCTGGTCATCTACCACGGCATGCGCGTGATCGCCCGCCTGCGCGGCACCACCCCCGAGTCCCGCCAGTCCCCCGACCCCGAACTCTGACCCGGCTCCTCTCCCACCCACCGGCCCTCGCCGACCCCTCGCCCCGTTGATCATGAAGTTAGCGGCACAATTTGCCCGTTTCACGCCCGCCAACTTCATGGTCAACAGGCGGTCGGGGCGCGATCGGGGCACCCGGAGGGCCCGACCGGGTCGATCATGAAGTTGACGGCGATCGGTGTCCGTTTTGCCGCCGCTAACCTCATGATCGACAGCGCAGGGGTGGGGCGAGCGCCCACACGCCGGAAACTCGCAGCCGCCGGGGGCGCCCGCTGCGGTGATCAAGGAGTTTGGGGTCGGCGGGAGGCGTGAGAGGGCCGCAAACTCCTTGATCAACCGGGTCGGGCAGGGCCGGGATGGGCAGGGCCGACGGGTGCGCGGGCGCGGGCGGGATACGAGCGGACTGAGCGGTAGGGGCGGGGCCAGGCGCCCGCCCCTGCCTCGTCAGTCGCGGTCGATGTGGTGGCCTACGACCGTCGGGCCGAGCATCACGGCGAAACCGGAGCCGTCTCGGCGCGGGTCCGCAGGGGGCAGCTCCACCGGGTCACCGGTGGCCGTCGCGCCCACCGGCCGCGGGCCGATCCAGGCCACCGACAACTCCAGCTCACCCTTGAGGAACCGCTGCGCGCGTACGCCGCCCGTCGCCCTCCCCTTCGCCGGGTACGCCTTGAACGGCGTCACCTTCACCGTGGCTCCGGTCGAGGTGACCACCATCGGCTCACCGTGCTTCGCGTCGTCGGTACGGATCGCGCCGAAGAACACCACCCGGGCGTCGCCCGGCAGGTTGATGCCGGCCATGCCGCCGCCCTTGAGCCCCTGCGGGCGTACCACCGATGCGGCGAAACGCAGCAACGACGCCTCCGAGGAGACGAACGCCAGCGTCTCGGCGCCGTCGGTCAGCCAGGTCGCGCCGACCACCTCGTCGCCGTCGCGCAGCGAGATCACCTCGAACTCGTCGGAGCGAACCGGCCAGTCCGGGGCGCACACCTTCACCACGCCCGCCCGGGTACCGAGCGCCAGACCGGGCGACCCCTGCGCGGACGGGCCCAGCGGCGCGAGCCCGACCACCGTCTCACCGGGCTCCAGCGGCACCAGTTCCGCCGCCGACATGCCGCCGCGCAGCGACACCGTGCCGGACTGCTCCGGCAGCACCGGCAACGGCAGCACGTCGATCTTGAACGCGCGCCCGGCGCTGGTCACCAGCAGCACGCGGCCGCGGGCGGTGGAGTGCACGATCGCGCGTACCGCATCGTGCTTGACCCGGCCGCTGCGCCGGCGCGCCTCGGCGGCCTCCTCCGACTCGGCTGCGGTCCGCGCCACCAGCCCGGTGGCGGAGAGGATCACCTGGCACGGGTCGTCGGCGACCTCCAGCGGACCGGCGGGCACCGAGGCGGCGAGCACCTCCTTGAGGTCGCCGTCGACGAGCGTGGTGCGCCGCGGCGCGCCGAACTGCTTGACCACGGCAGCCAGCTCGTCGGAGACGACCTTCCGCAGCACCTTCGGGTCGTCCAGGATCTTCGACAGCTCGGCGATCTCGCCGCGCAGCTTCTCCTGCTCGGCCTCCAGTTCCAGCCGGTCGTACTTGGTCAGCCGGCGCAGCGGAGTGTCCAGGATGTAGCTCGCCTGGATCTCGGAGAGCTTGAACTTCTGCATCAGGCCGTCCTTGGCGGCCTGGGCGTCCTCGCTGGCACGGATCAGCTTGACCACCCGGTCGATGTCGAGCAGGGCGATCAGCAGGCCGTCGACCAGGTGCAGGCGTTCCTCCCGCTTGCGCTTGCGGTGCGCGCTGCGCCGGGTCACCACCTCGTAGCGGTGGGCCAGGAACACGTCGAGCAGTTCCTTGAGCCCGAGCGTGCGGGGCTGCCCGTCGACGAGCACCAGGTTGTTCACGCCGAAGGACTGCTCCAGCGGGGTGAGCCGGTAGAGGTCGGCCAGCAGCGCCTGCGGGTTCACGCCGACCTTGCACTCCACCACCAGGCGGGTGCCGTGCTCCCGGTCGGTGAGGTCCTTGACGTCGGCGATGCCGGTCAGCCGCTTGGTCTTGTTCACCTCGTTGGTGATGGCCGCGATGACCTTCTCGGCACCGACGCCGTACGGCAGTTCGGTGACGGTGATGGCCTGCCGGCCGCGGCTGCCCTCCAGCGGGCCGATCTCCACCCGCCCGCGCATACGCACCACGCCGCGCCCGGTCTCGTACGCGCGGCGCACCTCGTCCAGGCCGAGCAGCAGCCCACCGGTGGGCAGGTCGGGGCCGGGCACGAACTCCATGAGCTTGTCGAGTGTGGCGTCCGGGTGGTTGATCAGCCAGCGGGCGGCCTGGACCACCTCGCCGAGGTTGTGCGGGATCATGTTCGTCGCCATGCCGACCGCGATGCCGGACGCGCCGTTGACGAGCAGGTTCGGGAAAGCCGCCGGCAGCACCGTGGGCTGGGTCAGCGAGCCGTCGTAGTTCGGCTCGACGTCGACGGTGTCCTCACCCAGCTCGCCGACGAGCAGCATCGCCTCCCGGGACATCCGGGCCTCGGTGTATCGCGCCGCGGCCGGGCCGTCGTCCGGGCTGCCGAAGTTGCCGTGCCCGTCGATGAGCGGGACGTTGAGCGAGAAGTCCTGGGCCAGCCGCACCATCGCGTCGTAGATCGCGGTGTCGCCGTGCGGGTGGTACTTGCCCATCACATCCCCGACAATTCGGGCGCTCTTGACGTGGCCGCGGTCCGGCCGGTGGCCCTGCTCGTACATCGACCAGAGGATGCGCCGGTGCACCGGCTTGAGCCCGTCGCGCGCGTCGGGCAGGGCGCGGGAGTGGATGACCGAGAACGCGTACTCCAGGTAGGAGTCCGAGACCTCGGTGACCAGCGGGTTGTCGAAGACGCGAGCGCCGGCCTGGTCGAAGGCGGCCAGGTCCGCCTTCGCGCGGTCGTCCTTGCGGCGTGCCATGGTGCGGTTTCCTTCCGAGACGAACCCGTTGGTCAGGCGTCGATGGCGTCGCGGTCGACCCGGTCGGCGGAGTCGATCAGCCAGTTGCGGCGGGGCTCGACCTTCTCCCCCATGAGCAGTTCGAGGATCCGCTCGGCGGCTTCGACATCGTCGAGCGTGATCCGGCGGACCGCCCGGGTGGCCGGGTTCATGGTGGTCTCCCACAGTTCGTCGGCGTCCATCTCACCGAGGCCCTTGAAGCGCGGGATCGGCGTGACGATCTGCTTGCCGGCCTTCTCCAGCTTGCGGACCGTCGCCTCCATCTCCGCCTGCGTGTAGGTGTAGACGGTCTGCGGGTTGCGCCCCTTGGTCGTGATCTTGTGCAGGGGCGGCATCGCCGCGTAGAGCCGCCCGGCCTCGATCAGCGGCCGCATGTAGCGGGCGAACAGCGTGATCAGCAGGGTACGGATGTGCGCGCCGTCGACGTCCGCGTCGGCCATGATGAGAACCCGGCCGTACCGCAGGGTGGACAGGTCGAACGTCCGCCCGGAGCCGGCGCCGAGCACCTGCACGATCGCGGCGCACTCGGCGTTGTCCAGCACCTGCTGGAGGCTGGCCTTCTGCACGTTGAGGATCTTGCCGCGGATCGGCAGCAGCGCCTGGTATTCGGAGGACCGCGCGAGGCGCCCCGTCCCGAGGGCGCTGTCCCCCTCCACGATGAACAGTTCACTTCTCTCGATGCCCGCGGCCCGGCAGTCGACGAGCTTGGCCGGCATGGCCGCGCCCTCCAGCGCGGTCTTGCGGCGGGCGGCGTCCTTCTGCTGCTTTTGGGTGAGCCGGACCCGGGCCGCGTCGACGATCTTCTGAAGCACCGTGCGAGCCTCGGCCTTGGTCCGGCGGTCGTCCAGCCAGCTCTTGAGGTGCGCCTCGACCAGGCCCTGGAGCACCTTGGTGATGCCGGCGGTGGACAGTTCGTCCTTGGTCTGCGAGGTGAACTGCGGCTCCGGGATGCGCACGTGCACCACGGCGGTCATGCCCTCCAGGACGTCGTCCAGGGTGGGCGCGTCCTCCTTGGGCTTGAGCAGGCCGCGGGCGTTGCGGGCGGCCTCGGCGAGGGTACGGGCCAGCGCCCGCTCGAAGCCCTTGCGGTGGGTGCCGCCGTGGGCGTTGCGGATGGTGTTGGTGAAGCACTCGACGGTGCGTTCGTAGCCGGTGCCCCAGCGGAACGCCACCTCGACCTCGGCGCGGCGCTGCACGTTGGACTGCATGACGCCGTTGGCGTCGGCGGCGTTCTCCCGGTAGGTGCCCTCGCCGGTGACCAGCAGCGTGCCGGAGACCGGCCGGTCGCCGGCCGGGGCGAGGAACTCCACCATGTCGGTGAGGCCGTTGGGGAAGTGGAAGCTCTCCTCGACACTCTGCTCGCCGGTCTCGTCGCGCAGCCGGTAGGCGACGCCGGGCACGAGGAACGCGGTGTTGCGCAGCTTGAGCCGGACCGTCTCGGTGTCGAGCGCGGCGCCGGTCTCGAAGTAGCGGGGGTCGTGCCACCAGCGGATCGAGGTGCCGGTGCGCTGGCCGCGCTTCATCGCGCCGACGATCTGCAGGCCGGGGCCGGGGGTGAACGGCGCGTCCGGCCCGTCGCCGTCGAAGACGCCCGGTACGCCGTGGCGGAACGACATGGCGTGGACCTTGCCGCCGCGCCGGACGGTGACGTCGAAGCGGCGGGACAGCGCGTTGACCGCCGACGCGCCGACGCCGTGCAGGCCGCCGGAGGTCTTGTAGCCGGAGCCGCCGAACTTGCCGCCCGCGTGCAGGCGGGTCAGCACCAGCTCGACGCCGGAGATGCCGGACTTGGCGTGCACGTCGGTGGGGATGCCCCGGCCGTCGTCGTCGACCTGGACCGACCCGTCGGCGTGCAGGATCACGTCGACAGTGGTGGCGTGACCGGCGACACCCTCGTCTGTCGAGTTGTCGAGGATCTCGTTGACGAGGTGACCCACGCCACGGCTGTCGGTCGAGCCGATGTACATGCCCGGGCGCTTGCGGACGGCGTCGAGGCCTTCCAGATGCGTCAGGTCGTCGGCCCCGTAGAGGGTCTCAGGCTGTGCGGTCAACTGGTCGTACTCCCAGGTCTCGGCGGTGTGGTGCCGTTCACCGTGTGATCCCCCCACGATGATCGCCGGGCGCGGCGCGCCGGAGCGAGCCTAGCCGGGTGCCCCGACAGGTCGGTGGCACCGGGGCGGTGCGTTGCGCGATCGGCCTGCCGTCCGGGTCCGTCCGGCGGTCGCGTACGGCGGTCCGGCGGGACGGGCGGGGTGTCCAGCCGGCACAACGACCCGGGCGCCGGATGTCTTCCCCGGTGAACGGCCACGGATGTCGGGCCATTGACGTCCGTCACACGTGCGTGATCTGATCGCCCCTCTGAAGAATCTTTCACATTTCGATGTCTGGGGAGGTCGGGCATGTCCGTGTTCCGTCGTTCCGTGCTCGCGGCGGCGCTGGCGCTCGCCGCGGTGGCGTTACCCGCCGCCGCGGCGCCCGCCCGGCCCGCAGCCGCCGCACTGCCCACCGCCGCGGTGGCGCTGGGAGACAGCTTCATCAGCGGTGAGGGCGCCGGGGCGTACGCGCCGGTCGTGGACGTCAACGGGGTGGCCCAGGGCTTCCCAGGCTGGTCCGCCGCCAACGCCAACGCCTACTTCTGCCACCGCTCCCCGAACGCCTCGCTGTTCCAGGCCGACCTGCCCGGCATCTCCGCGCGGTTCAACCTGGCCTGCTCGGGCGGCCAGCCGTACGACATCGCCGGCGCCTCGGCCACCCGGGCCAAGGGACGGCAGGTGGCCGCCCAGCTCGACCAGCTCCGGTCGGTGGCGCGGACCCACGACATCGACCTGGTGCTCGTCGGCCTCGGCTCGAACAACAGCTCGTTCACCTTCGGCAGCGTGGCGGAGAAGTGCGCCAACCGATTCATCGCCGACGCGTGGACCGGCTGGTGGGAGTTCTGGGCGTACCTGGGCGGGCCGGTGGAGCAGAAGCCGTGCACGGACGCCGACCTGGGCACGGCCGCCCAGTTCGCCGCCGCCACCGCGGAGACCACCACGGCGCTGCGGCAACTGCTCACCACGCTGGACCAGATCGACGCCGACGGGCAGCACCGGGTGGTGTTCCAGGACTACACGAACCCGCTGCCGTTCGAGCTGGACCAGACCTACTGGACCGAGGACAGCCGCGACGACACCCGGGACAAGTTCCGCGCGCTCGGCGCCGAGCGGTACGCGGCCGGCTGCCCGATCCACCGGGCCAGCCTGGCGCCCGGGCACCGCTTCTCGCAGGGACTCGGCACGCTCGTCGGCTCGGTACGCGGCACGCTCGCCGGTGAGTTCCCGCAGGACGACCTGGTCTACCTGAACGTGCAGCGCGCGTTCGACGGCGCCCGGCTCTGCGAGTCGACCGGTAGCCCGGGCAACGCCCTGGCCACGCCGATCCGGCTGATGGACGGCCCGAGCGGCACGTTCGTCACCAGCCTCTCCGGATACGACAAGCTCGACATCCAGCGCATCGCCAACGCCTGCGGCACGTACTTCCAGACCTGCCAGGAGTCGTGGCACCCGAACGCCGCCGGGCACAAGGTGCTCGGCCGGTGCCTGGCCGGGGCGGCGGCGACCGGCGCCCGTACCGTCTCCTGCGTCCGCGCCCCGGACGGCACGGTGAGCGTGAGCTGACAGCGACGGCCGGCGCCCCCGCACCCCGGGGGCGCCGGGCCGGGCCCGGCCGGAACGCGCGTCAGGCCCGGTCCGGCGTCAGGCCCGGATCGCGGTGCCGAGCACGTGCGGCGAGGCCGGCGCCGGCAGCCCGGTCGGCGGGAAGCGGAACCGGTCCAGTTCGGTCACCGTGAACCCGGCGGCCCGGATCGCGGCCACCGTGTCCCGGGCGGTGTGGCATCCGGCGCAGAACAGCGGCCAGAGCGTGGCGTCGGCCAGGCGCTGGGCCCGGCGCAGGCCGGGTGTCTGCGCCACCACGTGTTCGTAGAAGCGCAGTTCGCCGCCGGGCCGCAGCACCCGCCGCGCCTCGCGCAGCGCGACCGCCTGGTCCGGCACCGAGCAGAGGACGAGCGACAGCACCACCGCGTCGGCGGCGCCGTCGGCGACCGGCAGCGCCTCGGCCAGCCCGGCGGCGACGGTGACGGGCACCGGGGCGCCCGGCGCGGCGGCGCGGGCCAGCGCGCGCAGGCGGCGTTCCGGCTCGACCGCGAGCACGCGGCTGACCTGCGGCGGGTAGTGCGCGAGGTTGCGCCCGTTCCCGGCGCCGACCTCGACCACCAGGCCGTTCAGCCCGGCGACGAGGCGGGCGCGGTGCCCGGCCACGCCGGCCTGGTCCAGGGCGACGCTGGCACGGGCGAAGATCCGGGAGAAGATCGGATGGGAGACCGCCATCAGCGGCCGGCCGGTGGCGCGCCGAGGCTGAGCAGGAGCGGGCCGGCGGATCCGTCGACCAGGTCGCCGAGGCGTACCCCGTCGAGCACGGCGAGGAAGGCGGCCTGCGCGCGGCGCAGCTCACCGCGCAGCCGGCACTCCGCGACCAGCGGGCAGACCGGCTGCACGCAGTCGACCACCTCGCCGTCGCCCTCGAAGGCGCGGACCACCCGGCCGACGGTGAGATCCCCGGCGTGCTCGGCGAAGGCCACGCCGCCGGAGCGGCCCCTGATGGTCACCAGGACGCCGATGCGTTGCAGCCGCTGCACCACCTTGGCGACGTGGCTGCGGGGCAGTTCGAGCCGGGTGGCGAGTTCGTCGACGGTGGCCCGGACCGGGGACGCGGCGGTCAGCATGGCGATCCGCAACGCCATGTCGGTCGACCGGTTGAGCCTCACGCACCGACCCTAGCCACTCGGCGCCGTCCAGGACACCAGCAGATCCACGGTGACCCATGCCACCACGGCACCGGGACCTTCGGCCCTAAAAGAGGAATCTAATAATCCTGTTTCGTGGGGATCGACCTGTTCGAGCCCGGAAGGAGATTCGGTCGTGCTCTCGGAATCCTCAGCGGCGGTCGTGACCGCCACCCTGCCCGCCGTGCGGGCGCACGGCGAGGCCATCACCGGCCGCTTCTACCAGCGGATGTTCGACGCCCACCCGGACCTGCTGGACCTGTTCAACCGGGGCAACCAGGCCACCGGCGCGCAGAAGGCCGCGCTCGCCTCGGCGGTGGTCGCGTACGCGGCGCACCTGACCGGCGACACCGGCATGCCGTGGGGGCCGGTCCTGGACCGGATCGCGCACAAGCACGCCTCCCTCGGCATCACCGCCACCCAGTACCCGATCGTCGGCCGCCACCTGCTCGCCGCGGTCGGCGAGGTGCTCGGCGACGCGGTCACCCCGGCGGTGGCCGCCGCCTGGGACGAGGTCTACTGGCTGCTGGCCTGCGAGCTGATCGCCCGCGAGGCGCGGCTCTACGCCGGCGCCGGCGTACCCGAGGGCGGTCCGGTGTGGCAGGACTGGCGGGTGACCGGCCGGACCCGGGAGAGCACCGACGTCGTCTCGCTCACCCTCGCGCCGGCCGGCGGCGGCGCCGCGCCCGGCTTCACCCCCGGCCGGTACGTCTCGGTCGCCGTCGACCTGGACGGCGGCCGGGGGCAGCAGATCCGCCAGTACAGCCTCTCCGGCCGCCCCGGCGCCGAGGAGTGGCGGATCACCGTGAAGCGGGTACGCGGCGAGGGCGGCGCGCCCGACGGCATGGTCTCCGGTCACCTGCACGACCGGGTGACCGTCGGCGACACGCTGCGACTGAGCCCGGCGTTCGGCGAGGTCGACGCCACCGGCGGCGACGGGCCGCTGCTGCTGGTCAGCGCCGGCATCGGGCTCACCCCGGCGATGGCGGCGCTGGCCCACCTGGCCGACCGGGATCCCGGGCGCCGGGTGACGCTGGCGCACGCCGACCGCGCCGCCGAGGCGCACGCGCTGCGCGCGGAACTCCCCGCGCTCCAGCAGCGGCTGCCGAACCTGGCCGTCCACCTCTGGTACCTCGACGCCGCCGGGGCCGACCTGCCCGGCCTGAAGGCGGAGGTGTCCGCCGGGCTGATCGACCCGGACCGGCTCCCGCTGCCCGCCGGTGTGGACGCGCACCTGTGCGGCCCGGTCGCGTTCATGAACCTGGTCCGGGGCAACCTGCTGCGCCGGGGTGTACCGGCCGAGCGGATCGCCTACGAGGTGTTCGGCCCCGGGATGCTGCCGGGCTGACACCCCGCAGCCGAACAGGACTCCGTTGACCCGTTCTCCGGTACCGGGACGCGTCGACGCCCTGGCCGGGCCGGAGCCTCCACAGCGGAGGGGGCGGGCCCGCGGAGAAGTCGACGATCTCCCGGTTAGGGGCGCAAGCCGAGGGTACGGATCCTCCATGCGCATCCCCGGCATCAACGCGATCTTCCGGCCACCACGGCGGCGGTGGGCGCCGACGCCGCGTACCGGCTCGGCGCACGGGCACGCGAGCCGGCGAGGAAGCGGTCCGGTCCGGACCGCTTCCTCGCCGGCTGGGACCGGATCCTGGAGGACGAGAACATGCGCATCGCGATGATCTCCTCGCACGCCAGCCCCCTCGCCGCCCCCGGCGAGGAGGACGCGGGCGGCCAGAACACGCACGTGGCGGAACTCGCGTCCGCGCTCACCGTTGCCGGCCACGACGTCCGCGTCTACACCCGCCGTGACTCCCCCGCGCTGCCCGAGGCGGTCGACGCGCCGGACGGCTACCAGGTGTGCCACGTGCCGGTCGGTCCCGCCCGGCGGGTGCCGGAGGACGACCTGCTGCCGTACACGGGCGAGTTCGGGAGCCGGCTGGCCGACACCTGGCGGCGCGGCGGCTGGACCCCGGACGTGGCGCACGCGCACTTCTGGATGAGCGGGCTGGCCACCGTGCACGCGAGCCGTCGCACCGGCGTGCCGACCGTGTTGACGTACCACTCGCTCGGCACTGTCAAGCGTCGCCACCAGGGCGTACGGGACACCAGTCCACCGGGGCGCGCCGGTTACGAGCGGGCGCTCGGCCGGGCCGTGGACCGGGTCGTGGTGCAGTGCTCCGACGAGGTCGCCGAACTGGTCCGGATGGGCGTACCCCGGTCCCGGATGGCGCTCGTGCCGGCCGGCGTCAACGAGGCGGTGTTCCGCCCGGACGGCCCGGTCGCGCCCCGCGACCCGGCCCGCCCGCGCATCCTCACCGTCGGGCGGATGGTCGAACGCAAGGGCTTCCTGGACGTGGTCCGGGCGCTGCCGGCGGTGCCGGACGCGGAGTGCGTGGTGGTCGGCGGCCCGCCGGCCCACCTGCTGCCCGCCGACACGTTCGCCCGCCGGCTGTCCGCGCTCGCCGACTCGTGCGGCGTGGCCGACCGGGTACGGCTGCTCGGCGGCGTGCCGCGCGAGGAGATGGCCGCCTGGTACCGGTCGGCGGACGTGCTCGTGGCCGCCCCCTGGTACGAGCCGTTCGGGCTCGCCCCGCTGGAGGGCATGGCGTGCGGCGTGCCGGTGATCGGCACGAACGTGGGCGGCATCGCCGACAGCGTGGTGGACGGGCTCACCGGCGACCTGGTGCCGCCGCGTGACCCCCGCGCGCTCGGCACGGCGCTGCGCCGGCTGCTCGGCGACAACGTGCGACGGTTCGCGTACGCCACCGCCGCGCTCGACCGCGTCCGCAGCCGGTACTCCTGGAGGCGCTGCGCGGAGCAGCTCGTCGCCGTCTACGGTGCGCTGACGGACGCGGCCCGGCCCGCACCGGCGGTGGCGTGAGGCGACCCCTTGCTACCCACCGGTAAGGTTCGAGCCGTACCCTGATCCGGGTGAGCGGGGACTACACCCAGGAGTACGTGGACGTCGACGGCGCGCGCATCGGCGTGCAGGTCTACCCGGAGCCGGCCGGTCCGCCCGGCGCGCCGGTGGTGCTGATCTGGCCCGCGATGGGCGTGCGCGCCCGTTACTACCGGCCGTTCGCCACCGCGCTGCGCGACGCCGGGCTCGCGGTGATCGTGGCCGACCTGCGCGGCACCGGCGAGAGCACCCCTGTGCCGTCGCGCGCCTGCCGGTACGGCTACCAGGAGATGGCCGCCGACGTCGGCGCCGTACTCGACGCGCTCAAGCCCCGGCTGGACGGCCGCACCCGGCTGCTGCTCGGGCACTCGCTGGGCGGTCAGGTGGCGGTGCTGCACCAGGCGCTGGACGACGACGACCGGGTGGACGGACTGGCCCTGGTGGCGGTGGGGCTGCCGTGGTGGCGGACGTACCCGGGCCTGCGCGGGTGGGGCGTGCTGCCGTACACCCAGGCCATCGCGGCGACGGCGCGGCTGCTCGGCGTCTGGCCGGGCTGGGGTTTCGGCGGCCGGCAGGCACGCGGCGTGATCCGGGACTGGGCGCACACCGCCCGCACCGGCCGGTTCCCGGCACTGGACGGCGTGGACACGGAGGCCGCCGTACGGCGGATCCGGACGCCGGTGCTCGCGGTCAGCGTCGACGACGACCAGTACACGCCGCACGAGACGCTCGACCACCTCTGCGGGAAGCTGACCGCGGCACCGGTGACGCGGCACCGCTACACGGCCGCCGAGGCGGGCGCGCGGCTGGACCACTTCACCTGGGTACGCGCGTCGGCGCCGCTGGCCGCCCGGATCGCCGCGTTCGCGGACACGCTCCCCCGGCGCTGAGCCACGACGGCGCTGAGCCACGACGGACACGCTCCCCCGCCGGTGAGCCACGCCCGGGAGTGAGTCGCCCGATCGTGGGTATGCCGCACCGCCCGAACACGGCGGAGGGGGATCTGATGTCAGAACGGCACACCACGCTGCGCTCGATGCACGACCTGGGCCTGGCGGCCTGGTTCGGCGGTTCCCTGATGGGGGCGCTGGGCGTGAACGGCGCGGCGGCGCGGATCAACGACACGACCGAGCGGCTGCCGGTGGCTTCGGCCGGGTGGGCGCGGTGGACACCGGTGAACGCGGCGGCGATCGGCGCGCACCTGGCCGGCGCGGTCGGTGAACTGGTCACCGAGAGCCCGCGGATGGCCCGCCAGGCGGGCGTGGGGAAGATGAGCGCGGTGAAGACCGCGCTGACGGTCGGCGCGCTGGCCGTGACCGGCTACAGCCGGCTGGTCGGCATGCGGCTGGAGAAGGCCGGCGGGCCGCCGGTCGAGGGGACCACCGAACCGAACCACCACACCCCGGCGAACGTCGCCGCCAGTCAGCGGCAGATGAAGCTGCTCCAGTGGGCCGTTCCGGCGCTGACCGGCGCGCTCGTCGTGGTGTCGGCGTACATGGGCGAGCAGCAGAAACCGGGCCAGGTGTTCCGGGGCATGCTCGACCGCGCGGGCGGGCTGATGGCCGCGCCGAAGAACATCGGCAAGGTGGCCGCCGTGGGCGCGGCCGGCCGTCACCTGGTCGGGGCGAGCCGCTGACCACCGCGCGGCCGACGACCCACATCGGGGTGGGTCGCCGGCCGCGCGGTGCACCGGGACCGGACCGGCCGCCGTCGGGCGGCGCGGGCACAGCAGGCGAGGTGAGGTGACCATGACCAGCAGGGACCGGCCGGGTACCGGTGACGGGCGCGGGCCGGAGTCGGCCGCGCCGTGGGGCACCACCGACGGCTTCGACGCCGACCCGCCGTGGGGCGCCGGTGACAGCGACCCGATGGACGAGGGCAGCGAGGAGACCGCCGTACCGCCGGGGCGGCGCGGTGAGCGCCGGGCGGCCGGTGCCGGGCCGGGCGGGCCGAAGGCGGGCCGGCACGGGTTCGGATCGGTCGAGCCGACCCGGACGACCGAGGCCGGGCCGGGCGCGCCGCCGGATCCCGCCCCGTCGGGGCGGACGTTCCCGGACGACAGGGCGGACGGCGACCTCGGCGACAACGCGCTGGAGGAGGCGACCGGGATGCGCCCGGAGACGCGTCCCTGAGCCGTCAGGAGCCGGTGCCGTCCTCACCCGGGCCGCCCGGCGCGGACGGCTCGTTGTCCGGCACCGGTGACTCGGCCACCGGGTGCCCGGTGTCGTCGACCAGGCCCGGCGCCATGCTGCCGCCGTGCGCCTCCTCGGCCTCCCGGGTCGCCCGCGGATCCCGCTCGTCGTCGCGCCGCTGCTCCACCGATCCCTTTTCGCTGTCGTCCATGCCCCCGGCGGTACCCGGACAGTGGCGGCGGAAACGTCAGGCGCGCGCGGTGGCGGGGGCGACGCCGAGCAGGTCGGCCAGGCGGGCGGCGTCGCGCTGGGCCTGGTCGCCGCAGCAGTTGTTCATCAGCACGTGCAGTTCGGCGCACTGGTCGGCCAGTTCGTGCAGCAGCGCCGACCAGTGCCGCAGCTCGCGCTCCCCGTAGGCGTAGCGGAACCGTTCCTGCTTGTCGCCGCTCTCCCAGGCCGTGCTGTGCCCGTGGAACCGGATCACGGCCAGGTCGGTGGTGGCGACCAGGACCGGCGGCACCGAGGAGACGTGCCCCTGCGGCATGTCCACACAGGCGTACCCGAGGTCGTGCTCGCGCAGGAACGTCACGGTCTCGGCCATCGCGTCCCCGTCGAACCAGGACGAGTGCCGCAGCTCGACGGTGACCGGCCAGGGACGGCAGCGCCGGGCCGCGTCCAGGATCCGCCGCCGGGCCGCCTCGCCGCGGGCCAGCCACGGCGGGAACTGCAACAGCACGGCGCCGAGCCGGTCGGCCGCCGCGAGCGGCGCCAGCGCCGCGTGGAAACAGTCCCACACCTCGTCGTACGCCCCGGCGGGCAGGTCGCGCCAGCGGATCCGGCTCGGGCCGCCGGCCGGACGAAGGTCCTTGGGCAGCGCGTCGACAGGGGTGTGGTGGCCGGTGAACAGGCGGAACGCCTTGACGTCGAAGGTGAACCCGTCCGGCGTCGCGGCCGCCCAGCCCGCCGTGGTCTCCGGTGCCGGCACGGCGTAGTACGACGTGTCCACCTCGACCAGTCCGAACCGCTCCGCGTACCAGCCGAGCCGGCCGGCGGGCGTGTTGACCCCGCGCGGATACCAGCCGGAGCGGACCAGCATCTGGTCGGCCCAGGACGACGTGCCCACCTTGATGACACCCATGTAGTTCAGTTCACCGCGACCGCCGGACATCGGCAACCGGAGATGCCCTCCGGGCCCTGACCGGCACCGGGTGACCGGCCTCACCGTGGTTCCGCGCCGCCGGAGTGTGACGCCCGGCCGGGTCGCGGCGCTGAGGGTCACGAGATGGACGCATCCGGCCTAAACCAGGAAACCGTCGAGCGGCTGCTCGCCGGCAGCTCCGGCGACGCGCCGTCCGCTCCGCCGGCCCTGCTCGCCGTGCTGGCCGCGGTCCGGGCCGCACCCGGCGCGGGCGAACTCGGCGGCGAGGCGGCAGCGGTCGCCGCGTACCGGTCGGCCCGGCGGATGCGCCGTCGCCGCCGTGTCCGCTTCGGTGTCCGGGTGGCGGTGGCCGGGCTCGCCGCGTCCCTCACCGGTGGTGTCGCGCTCGCCGCGACCGGGAACCTGCCGCGCGCCGCACGACCGGCGCCGCCGCCGGCCGGCACCGCGCCGCCCGCGCCGGAGACCCGACCGGCCCGGCCGACCGGCGCGCCGGGCCCCGGGACACCACAGCCGTCCGCGCCGCCGGGGCTGTGCGTCGCGTACCGGGCGCTCGCCGAGCCGGACCGGGGACGCGCCCTCGCCACACCCGCCTTCAGCGACCTCGTCACCGCCGCCGGGGGCCACGACCGGGTGCCCGACTACTGCGCCGGGCTGCTGGGCGACGACGAACCGCCGGGCCGGGCCGGCGGCGGGCGAGGCGGCGGCCGGACCGCGCACCCGGTCCACCCGTCCGGCGGACCGCCGGGCGTGGGCGTCCCCGCGCCGGGGCACGCCGGGCCTCCGTCGGGCACCCCGCCCGGGCGGCGGGCCGGTTGACGACCGGCTGGTAACTTGCCCGCGTGACCCCCCGGCGTCGCCGATCGGCGATCCTCCTCCGCGTGGCAGTGGTGCTCGCCGTGCTGGCCGGCATCGTCCTCACCGCGCTCGGCCCGGCCACGGTGACCGGCCTGCTGCCGTACTTCACCATCCAGAGCAACGTGGCGGTCGGCGTCCTCGCCGGGTACGCCGCCTGGTGCGCGCTGCGCGACCGGCCCGAGCCGCCGAGTGCCCTCAAGGGAGCGGTGACCCTCTACATCACCATCACCGGCACCGTCTACCACCTGGTGCTGGCCAACCCGGCCAGCCCGTTCGCGATGGCCCAGCCGGACCGGCAACCGGGTGAGTGGTGGGGCAACCAGTTCCTGCACACCGTGGTGCCGCTGCTGGCGGTCGCCGACTGGGCGCTGTTCGACAGGCGCGGCCGGCTGCGCCCCCGGTACGCCGCCTGGTGGCTGGTGTTCCCGCTCGGATACCTCGGGTTCGCGCTGGTACGCGGCCTGATCGTGGACAGGTACCCGTACCCGTTCATCGACGCGGGCGAGCTCGGCTACGACGGGGTGGCGGTCAGCGCGGTCGGGTTCGCCACGGTGTTCTGGCTGCTGGGCCTGCTGTTCGTGGGCGTGGACCGGCTGCTCGCCCGGGCCGGGCGCACCGGTCCGGCCAAGCCCGGCGCGGTGGAGCCGCCGGCCGCGGCCGGACCGGCGGAACCGCCGGTGGTCCAGCGGGAGACCACCGGCTCGGCGTGAGCGGCACGGCGGCTCAGGCGGCGCGCCGCGCCGGCTCGCCCGCGCGTAGCCGGCGGCCCGCGCCGCGTTCCCGGCCGTACGAGTCGGCCCGCCCCCACCGGCCCGGCACGTCGAGCAGCTCGATCCGCCCGAAGCCGACCGGAACGGCCGGGTTCACCAGCAGGTTCTCCCCGCACGGACGCAGCCCCAGCATGGTCGACAACAGCATCAGCAACCCGCCCGACGCCCACGACTGCGGTCGTCCGGCCTCCGGCAACTGGACCGGGTACTTGGTCAGCGCGCGGGGGTAGCCGGCGATCGTCTCCGGGACCGATCCGCCGAGCGTCTCCGCCATCGCGAACACGCCGGTGGCGATGTCGGCCGCCGCCTCGTCGTAGCCGTACCGCCGCAGCCCCGCCGCGACGATCGCGTTGTCCCAGGGCCACACCGCACCGAGGTGCGCGCCGACCGGGTTGTACGGCCGCTGCCCCTGCGCGTAGGTGCGCACGCCCCAGCCGGAGAACAGGTCCGGGCCGCACAGGTGCCCGGCCAGGGCGTCGGCCCGTTCCGGCGCCACGATGCCGCTCCAGAGCAGGTGCCCCAGGTGCGAGGTGAGCGCGTCGACCGGCTCGCCGTCCGGGGTGAGTGCCAGCGCGTAGTAGCCGCGCTGCGGGAGCCAGAAGTCGCTATCGAACCGCTCCCGCAGCCGCGCCGCGTCGGCCTCCAGGCGTTCGGCGTAGGCCGGGTCGCCCCAGAACTCCCGGGCCAGGCGGGCGCCCCGGATCCGCGCGTCGTACGCGTACCCCTGAAGCTCGCAGGTGGCGCGCGGGTACGGCGGCTCCACGCCGTGCCGGTCGACGATCGCCGCCGGCGAGTTGCGCCAGGTCTGGTTGGCGACCCCGCTGTCGGTGTTGCGCGGCTGGTAGCGCAGGTAGCCGTCGCCGCAATGGTCGCCGTAGCGGGTCAGCCAGTCCAGCGCCATCCGGGCCGGGTGCCGCAGTTCGTGGACCAGGTCGGTGTCGCCGGTCCAGCGCTCGTACTCGTCGAGCAGGATCACGAACAGCGGGGTGGTGTCGGCGGCGCCGTAGTAGAGCGCGGGGGGCTGCTCGTCGAACGCGGCCGCCTCGCCGTACCGCAGCTCGGCGACGATCTTGCCGGGTTCCTCCTCGCGCCGGTCGTCGAGCCGGCCACCCTGCGCCATCGCCAGCATGTGCAGCGTGCCCGGGGTCAGCTCGGGCGTGAACGGCAGCGTCTGGAGGCAGGTGACCAGCGCGTCCCGCCCGTACAGCGCCATCGCCCAGGGCATCCCGCCGACCGGCACCCGCTCGGTGTAGGCCAGCGGCATGTAGCGCAGCGCGGCCAGGTCGGTCAGGGCCTGCCGGTACACGGCGGCCAGCCCGGGCCGGTCGGCGACCAGTTGCGGCGCCCGGTCGTGCCACCGTTCGAGGTCGTCGCGCATGTCCTGACGGACGTGCTGCCGGTGCGACTCGATGCCGGCCCGCAGGTCCCGCCCGCCGGCGCCCTGGATGACCATCGCGACGTGCAGGTCGACCCGCCACTCGCCCTGCGGCTCGACGCGGATCCGGAAGGTCATCCCGCGCGTGTCCACCTCGGCCGGGACGGTGCTGGAGACGCACGTCTCCCGGATGAACCGTTCACGTTCGTACCGGATCCGCAGCCGCCGCTGCTCCGGTTCGGGGATGACGGTCGGGCGGCGCGGGCCGGGCCGCAGGATCTCGGAGGTGTCGGCGAAGTCGCCGGCCATCTCCATCCGCACCGTGTACTCGGCGGGCTCGGCCGAGTGGTTCAGCACCGTGAGGCTCTCGTGGTACGCCTCGTCGATCGAGCGGTGCCGGATCACCGAGACGTCGGCGTCCACGTAGTGGCTGGCCGCGCCCGGCACCAGCACGAAACGGGTCTCGAAGTAGGTCAGGTCGTCGCGGGACAGCGCGTGCAGCCGCTCGCCGTCGATCGTGAGCACCCAGTGGGACAGGAACCGGGTGTCGAACGAGAACAGGCCGATCGGCGCGGACGGGTCGCGTTCCATGTCCCCCTGCGCGTCGCTCACGGCGAACGCGTTGCCGGCGAGGACATGGACCAGCTCCTGCCTCATCGGGCCGCCATCCGGGCACCGGCCACGTCCCGGGGATCCCGGGCGTCCGGCGGGCCGGGGAAGAGCCGGCGCAGCGTCATCAGCAGCTTGAGTTCGCCCTGCACGGCGAGGTCGTTGCGCAGCAGCGCGGCGGCCGGGTGCAGGCGTCCCGCCGCGATCCGGTCGAACACCTCCCGGTTCGCGCCGACCACCAGGTCGGCCTCCTCGGCCGAGCGGTCCACCCGCACGTCCTGCCGGTCGATGGTCAGGTACCAGTGCTCGGTGCGGCCGCCGTCGCGCAGGTCCAGGCGGATGGTGCCGGAGGTGGTCTCGGGCAGCTCCGGGTGCCGGCCGGCGGTTCCCCGGGTCAGGTGTTCCACGGCCGAGACGCTCATCGGGCCCTCCTCGTCGGTGGTCGCGGCCGGCGCCGCTCGTCCCGCAGCGTCCCCGCATCGCGGGTGAGGCGAACTCACCCGGACCGGGTGAGGCGCGGCGGGTAGCCCTGCGGCCATGCCGACCGGGGACGCCACCGCTGTTCCACCTGCTCGACGGCCCGACATGTCGACGGACACGATCGCCGCGCTGCGCCGGGCCGCTGCGGCGCTCAGCGCAGGATGAGCCCGCGCACGTACGCGGCCTGACCGACGTGCTGGAGGTCGTCGTCGAGCACGCTCACCAGCCGCACCCCGAGCGTCACCGGCGGATCCCAGTTCTCGTCGACGACCCGATCCAGGTCGGCCGGGCTCAGCCCGCGCAGGTACGCGAGGCTCCGGTCCACCACCGCCCGGTGGTAGTCCAGCAGCACGCCGCCGTTCTCGGGGCGTACCGCGGCGATCTGCTCCGGGCCGTGCCCGAAGCCGGTGTCGGCGGGGTCCGGCGGGAGGCCGCAGCGTGGCGCCCAGTCGCCGGTGGCCCACAGCTGCGGCACCCCCATCACGTCGGCCACGTGGTCGTCCTGGATCCGGGTCAGGTGCCAGACCAGCCAGCCGACCGGGTTCGCCCCGTCGGCCGGCGCCCGCCGCAGCTGGGCCTCGTCGAGCCCGTCGAGCGCCCCGGCGACCAGATCGGGCAACCGGCCGTACGCCTCGGTCAGCACGTCCGTCACGTCCACGTGTCCCTCACTCCCCTGCCGTCGCTGCCGTCTCCCCGGGCAGTACCGCCCAGCGTGCCCGGCAAACCTCGGCGCGGGCCCCGCCTCTAGGGTGATCGCGTGGTCGCGGCGCTGGAGCTGTATCTGGACACCGACGCCACCCGGCGGATCCGGGTGCTGTGGGATCTGCTGGAGTCCGACGGGGTGCCGAGCATGCGGTCCCTGCTGGCGCAGCGGCACCGCCCGCACCTCTCGCTGGCGGTCGCGCCCCGCCTGGACCCGCACCGCGTCGCCGAGGCGCTCGCCGGAACCGTGGTGGCCGCGCCGCTGCGGCTGGAGTTCCAGCACGCCGGGCAGTTCGTCGGGCGGGTGCTCTGGCTCGGGCCGGCGCCGACACCCGAGCTGCTGGCGCACCACGCGACGGTGCACGAGCGGCTGGCGCGGGCCGGCGTCGAGGTGGTGGAGCACTACCGCCCGGGCCGCTGGGTGCCGCACTGCACGCTGTCGATGCGGGTGCCGAACCCGCTGATGGGCGCGGCGGTGCGCCGCTGCCTGGAGGTGCTTCCGCTGACCGCGACGGTGGTCGGCGCGGCGGTGGCCGACCACGCCCGCGACATCTCCCACCCTCTGTCCTGACGCCCTCCCTGCCAAGATCCACGCCACCTCGGGGAGGTGGCTGCATCAGACCTCTCCGACAGCCCCACGGCCCATCCACAGCCGTGATCCCAGCCAGCTCCCCGACGTGGTGGTATCCCGCTCCATGATCAACATCAGCTCGGGGAAATGGTGACATCGGACCGTCTCGGATGCAGCCACCTCCCCGAGCTGGTGTCGATCATGAGCGGCGGTCAGCCGGTCACGTCAGGGGAAGGCGGGGTCGGTTCCGGTCAGATCGAGGAGGAACGTCGGGTCGTCCGGCTGGGGGCATCTGTCGCCCCGATGACCGAGCCGCTCGTAGAACGGCGCCGCCCGCTCGTGGTGGGCCTGCCACTCCAGGAGCCGCGCCCGCCTGGCGGCCCACCGGCGGACCGCGTCGAACAACGACCTGCCCACCCCGTCGCGGCGCGTCACCGGAGCGCGGGTGCGGGCCGTGGTCCTGGGCGGGGGCGGCCGGGTTTCGCGCCATCTGCAGCCACCCTGACGATCGGGGCCGAGCCGACGCAAGCTGGTAAAAGCGCAGGTCAGAGCCATTCTGGCCACCCGAAGACGTGCGGCCGGAGCGGCAGCGAAGCACGTCGAAGGAGAGCCCCATGGCCGCACCCGTCGTCCGTTCCGTCACCGCCGACCAGACCGTCCTGCTGCCCGGGCAGTCGACCACCGTCCGGGTCGACGCCTACCACCCCGACTCCCGGCTGCTGACGCTCGCCGGCCGGGTCAGCGACCCCACCGGCGTCACCTGGGACAGCCCGGTCCGGGTGGACCTGAGCGTCCCGCTGACCATCCAGCTCGCCGGTGCCTCGCCGGGGGTGACAGTCACACCGAGCAGCACCGAACCGGGCCGGTTCACAGTCACCGTGCTGGCCGGCCGGGGCACGGTGACGCTGACCGCGACGGCGCGTGACGGCGCCGGCCGCACCGGCACGGGCACCACCACGCTGACCGTACCGCTGCTGGTCGGGATGAGCGCCGAGAAGGGCGCCCGGACGCAGCGGGCGGTGGCCGACTATCCGGGCATCCGCTACATGCGCGACTTCGGCACGGACGGCCCGGACGCGGATGCGCTGCCGGAACTGCCCGCGCTGAACGCCGGCAAGTTCGCCGACGCGCCCTCGGCCGTCATGCACGTCAGCTGGAAGGACGACGTCGAGCAGCTCGCGGGCTGGCTCGACGGCGTGAACCGCCCGATCTACCTGACCTGGTACCACGAGCCGATGGGCGACGTGACCCCCGCCACGTACCGGGCGACGGCGAGCCGGGTGACGCAGATCCTGGCTGCGCACCGCAACCGGCGGTGGGTGCTCGGGCACGGCCCGATCGTGACCCGCTACTGGCTCGACGAGGGGCGCGGCAACCCGGCCGACTGGGGTTACCCGGGCATGACCCACTACGGCGTGGACTGCTACTCCCGGGACACCGCCGCGTACTGGCCCGCCTCCCGGATGTTCGGCGTGGCCTTCGGCAAGGTGCGCGCCGCGTACCCGGGCATCCGGCTGCTGGTGCCCGAGTACGGGCTGAGCCGCATCGCCACGGACGCCACAGGCGCGGGCCGGGCGCGGACGATCCGCGAGCACGTCACCTGGCTGCGGCAGCAGAACGACGTGGACGCGATCGCGTACTGGAACAACTGGGCCGAGTTCGAGCTGGGTGACCCGCCGCTCGAGGCCACGGCCTGGCGCGATCTCCAGGTGGGCCCGGCATAGACTGGGCCCATGAGGCGTAGTCGGTGACCAGCGGGAGCGTGACGTACCCGGGCTACACCCACGGCTGCCTCGCCTACGACGACCCGGCCGTGCTGCGCGCACTGGCGGTCGAGCAGGTCACCGCCGGTCTCACCGCCGGTGAGCAGGTCTGGGTGATCTGTCCGGAGGATCGCGTCACTGTCACCGGCTGGCTGGCCTCGGTTCCCGGGGTCGACGCCGCGCGCCGGCGGGACGCGCTACGGCTGGTTCCCGTCGGCGAGGCGTACCGGCACGACGAGATCGTCGACCCCGACCGGCAGGTCCGGGCGTACGTGCGGGCCACCACCGAGGCGCTGACCGCGGGGCACACCGGCCTGCGGGTGCTGGCGGAGGCGACGAGCCTGGTCCGCAGCCCGGCCCAGCGGGACGCGTTCGCCCGCTACGAGCACCGGATCGACCACTGGATGCGGCACCGGCCGATGTCGGCGGTCTGCGCCTACGACCGCCGGCAACTGGACGACGCGGCGATCGCCGAGCTGGCCTGCCTGCACTCGGTGACGAACGCGGACGTGCTGTTCCGGCTGCACGCCGGCGACGGCGACTCGGTGGTGGCGCTGGCCGGCGAGCTGGACCCGTCCAACCACCGGGACTTCGCCGCCGCGCTGGAGCGGGCCGACCCGCGGCCGGTGGCGGGCCGGGTCGTGTTCGACGCCGCCGAGCTGCGTTTCGTCGACCACCGCAGCCTGCTGCACCTGCGCGACCACGCCCGCCGGCACGACGCCGTCGCGGTGCTGCGCACGCCGAGCCGTGCCCCGGCCCGGCTCGTCGACCTGCTCGGCCTGTCCGAGGTACGGGTGGAGGTCGTCCGATGAGGAGCGGCGCGGCCTCCGGCCACGTGGGCTACTTCCACGAGGCGTTCGTCTACGACTCCGACGAGGAACTGCTGGCGGTGGCGCTGCCGTTCCTGCTGGACGGGATCGCGGCCGGCGAGCCGACGGCGGTGAACCTGGACGAGCGCAACGCCGAGCTGGTGCGCCGGGCGCTGCCCACCGGTGCCGAGGTCACGTTCCTGCCGGTCGGCGACGTCTACGCCCGGCCCAGCGTCGCGCTGCGCTCCTACCGGGAGCTGCTCGCCTCGTACGTGGCGGCGGGGGCGGCGCAGATCCGGATGGTCGGCGAGCTGCCGCCGGTGCTGCTCGGCGCGACCTGGGACTGGTGGGCGCGCTACGAGTCGGCGATCAACCACGCCTACGACGACTTCCCGCTCTGGGGCATCTGCGCCTACGACCGCCGGGGTACGCCCGCGCACGTGCTCGCCGACGTGGCGCGTACCCATCCGCTGGTGGCGCGGCCGGACGGCGGGCACGAGACGGCCGTTCTCTACACCGACCCGACGAGTTACCTGACCGAGTTCCGTCCGGCGCCGGCCGACCCGGTGCAGCGGACCGCGCCGCTGGTCGAGCTGGTCGACCCGACGCCGGCCCGGGCGCGGGCCGAGGTACGCGCCGCCGACGGTGGCCTGCTGCCGCCCGACGGCCTGGACGGCCTGGTCATCGCGGTCAGCGAGGTGGTGAGCAACGCGCTGCGCCACGGCGAGCCGCCGGTGTGCCTGCGGTTGTGGCGCGCGCCGGACCGGATCGTGGTGACCGTCCACGATCGGGGTACCGGCCCGAAGGACCCGTTCGCCGGGCTGCTGCCGGCGGGCGACGGTTCCGACGGCGGTCTGGGCCTGTGGATCAGCCACCAGAGTTGCGACCACGTGACGTACCACAGGGACGCGGCCGGCTTCACCATCCGCCTGACGGCGGGGAACCCGCACTTCCCGGTCTGACCGTGCCGCCGGTCGGCGGGCAGGAGGGCGGGGCGGGGCGAGCCTCGCGCGCGGACGCGGTACCGTAGCGCCTCATCGTGCCCTGCGGGGCGGTCATCCGCCGGCCTGGCGCTGGCGAACCGACGGAGGATGGCGAATGTCCAACGGTGCCGAGCCGTTCGCACCCCACGACGACCTGTCCGGGCGGCCCCGGTTCGATCCCGCGTTGCGCGGCTACGACAAACGTCAGGTGGACCGGTACGTCGAGCAGATCGACGCCGAGGTGAGCGCGCTGACCGCCGCGCGGGACCGGGCGTACGCGCAGGTGCGCGACCTGACCGCGCAGGTGCAGCGGGCGCAGGCCGAGGCGGTGGAGCTGCGTGACCGTCCGTCGGCGGTGGACCGGGCGTCCTTCCGCGACCTCGGCCCGATGGTGGACCAGATCCTGGACCTGGCCGAGAAGCAGGCCGGCCAGATCACCGACGTGGCCACCCGGCGCGCGGAGGAGGTCCAGGGGCAGGCGGAGAAGCTGCTCGCCGCCGCACAGGAGCAGGCCGCGCGGGAGCGGCGGGAGCTGGACGAGGAGCTGTCCGCCAGGCGGGCCGAGCAGGAGCGGGTGGACGAGGAGCGGCGGGCGGCCGCGCAGGCGGAGCTGACCGCGGTGCGGGAGCTGGCGGAGAAGCTGCGCGTCGAGGGCCAGGCCGTGCACGACCGGGCCCAGCAGGAGGCTAAGCGCATCACCGAGCAGAGCGCGCAGCAGGTCGAGCAGGCGCGCTCGGCGTCCGAGGCGCTGGTGAAGGCCGCGCGGACGCAGATCCAGCAGGAGGTCCAGGCCAACCGCAGCAAGGCCCAGCAGGAGCTGGCCCAGTGGCAGGCCACTATGGCCAAGGAGCTGGACGAGCGGCGGGCCGCCGCCGAGCAGGAGCTGGCCGACCGGGCCGCCGCAGCGGAGAAGGACATCGCCGCGCTGGTCGCCGAGGCGCAGCAGTACGCCACCGAGGTCCGGGATCGGGCCGACGAGGAGACGGCGGCGCACCAGGAGCAGCTCGCCGGCGTGCAGCGGGAGATCCAGCAGCGGCAGGAGACGCTGACCGGGCTCAAGGTGGAGCTGGAGAACGTCTCCCGGCAGCTGGAGGACACCCGCCGGGAGATCGCCACCATCGAGCGGACCGGCGCGGAGGTGGAGGAGCGGCTGGTCGGCGTACGCCGGGAGCTGGCCGCGGAGACCAAGCGGCTGGACGAGGCGCGGCGCGCGGCGGACCTGGCCGAGCAGCACGCCAAGGAGACCCGGGCCCGGGTGCAGCGGGAGGCCAAGCGGGTCGCCGACCTGGCCGCGGCGGCGGTCATGGCGGCCGCCGCGGGTGGCGGGGAGACCGCCGAGTACCCGCAGGTGGCGGTGCGCCCGCCGATCACCGTGCCGGCCGAGGTGACGCCCCGGGCCGTGGACGGGCGGACCGAGCCGGACGCGATCGAGCCGGACCGGTCGGAGCCGCCGGTCGTGGAGCCGTTCGTCGAGCGGCTGGACGGGCCGAGCTTCGACGCGTTCGCGGTCCGCACGCCGGCTCCGCGCGGTGTGCCCGAGGCGGAGACGACGGGTACGGACAACGGCGTACCGGCCACCGCCTGAGACGTCGGCGCCGCCGGTCCGGGCCGGGCCGGCGGCGCCGCATCTTGCTCATCGACCTTGCTCTATGCAAATATTTGGATCGATCTGCTGGTGCATCTCGATCTTTATTCGGGGGTTGACGGGTATGCGGAAGATCTCCTCCATCGGTGCCGCCGTCGTCCTGACCGTCGCCTCGGCGGGCGCCGTGGTGGCCGGTACGGCCGCACCGGCGAGCGCCGGGTGCAGCCACTCGCACTCCAACGTGGACAGCAAGTTCGGCCAGCTGTTCAACGCCACGAACGTGAACATCCGCACCGGCCCGCACACCACGTGCGCCTCCCTGGGCTACGGGCAGCTCAGCCACACTGTCGACTTCCACTGCTTCGCCAGCGGTGACCGGGTCAGCGCGAACGGCCACACCACCTACACGTGGACCTACCTGCGGGACGTCACCACCGGTGTCTCCGGCTGGGTCGCCGACGCGCTGCTGGACAACCTCGGCGGCAACGTCGCCTGCTGAGCGGGGCCACCCGGCGCGCCCGGGGCGGGCAGAATGACCGGGCATGACCGGCCTGCACCCGCCCGTCGAGCCGTACGCCACCCACCTGCTCCCGGTCGGTGACGGCCACGTCCTGTACGTGGAGGAGGTCGGCCGGCCGGACGGCGTACCAGTGGTGTTCCTGCACGGCGGGCCCGGCGGCGGCCTGGTGCCGGCGGCCCGCCGGTTCTTCGACCCCGCGCGCCACCGGGCCGTGCTGTTCGACCAGCGTGGCGCCGGCCGCAGCACCCCGCACGGCGAGGTGCGCGCCAACACCACCTGGCATCTGGTGGCCGACGTGGAGACCATCCGGCAGCGGCTGGGCATCGGCTCGTGGCTGGTGTTCGGCGGCTCGTGGGGCACCACGCTCGGCCTGGCGTACGCGCAGGCGCACCCTGGGCGGGTGACCGGGCTGGTCCTGCGCGGTGTGCTGCTGCTGCGGCGCAGCGAGCGGGACTGGTTCTACCAGGGCGGGCTGCGTCACCTCCAGCCCGAGGAGTGGGAGCGGTTCGTCGCGCCGATCCCGCCCGACGAGCGTGATGACGTGCTGGCCGCGTACCACAGGCGGTTGCACGGCCCGGACCAGGCGCGGGCCCGGGAGTACGCGCGGGCCTGGGGGCGGTGGGAGGCGGTCAACTCGTCGCTGCGGCCCGACCCGGAGCTGCTCGCCCACTTCACGGCCGACGACCACGCGCTGCCGGTGGCCCGGATCCTGTCGCACTACGCGGTGCACGGCGGTTTCCTGGCCGAGGGCCAGTTGCTCGACGGCGTGGACCGGATCCGGCACCTGCCCGCCGTGATCGTCAACGGCCGGTACGACATGTGCTGCCCGCCGGTGTCCGCGTACGACCTGGCCCGCCGGTGGCCGGAGGCGACGCTGCGGATCGTGCCGGAGGCGGGGCACTCCGCCGCCGAGCCGGCCGTCACCCGGGAGGTGCTGCGCGCACTCGACGAGGTGACCGCGAGGGTCGGCTGACCGGCGCCGGTCGGACCCCCGAAAGCGCGGCCGGCGAGCCTGGTCATCCGGGATCGCCGCTGGCAGGATCGACCGGGTGACGGGTGCGCTGTACGCGGTCAGTGACCTCCACGTGTCGTACGCGGAGAACCGCGCGGTGGTGGACGGCCTGCGGCCGGAGACGGCGGACGACTGGCTGATCGTGGCCGGCGACGTCGGCGAGGTCTTCGCCGACATCGAGCGGACGCTGCGGCTGCTGCGCGACCGGTTCGCGCGGGTGGTGTGGGCGCCGGGCAACCACGAGCTGTGGACCAGCCCGAACGACCCGGTGACGCTGCGCGGGGTGGCCCGCTACGACGCCCTCGTGGCGATGTGCCGCGAGCTGGACGTGCTGACCCCGGAGGACGACTACCCGGTGTGGCGCGGCGCGGGCGGGCCGGTCACCGTGGCACCGCTGTTCCTGCTCTACGACTACTCGTTCCGCGCGCCCGGCGCCACCACCAAGGAGGAGTCGCTGCGCGCGGCGTACGACGCCGGCGTGGTGTGCACCGACGAGATGATGCTGCACCCCGACCCGTACCCGGACCGGGAGTCCTGGTGCGCGGCGCGGCTGGAGGTGACCCGGCGGCGGCTGGAGGCCACCGACCCGGCGCTGCCGACAGTGCTGGTCACCCACTGGCCGCTGGTGCGCCAGCCCACCGAGGTGCTCTGGTTCCCGGAGTTCGCCCAGTGGTGCGGCACCGACCGGACGGCCGACTGGCACGTGCGCCACCGCGCCGTCGTGGCGGTCTACGGCCACCTGCACATCCCGCGCACCACGCACTACGACGGGGTGCGGTTCGAGGAGGTGTCGCTGGGCTACCCGCGCGAGTGGCGTCGCCGGGGCGGCGAGCCGGCGCCGATGAAGCGGATCCTCTGATGATCCGGGCGCTGCTGCCGGCCGGGGCGCTGGCCGTCGAGGCGTTCGCCGACGTGCCGGACGAGGCGCCGTACCCGGGCGAGGAGGACCTGGTGGCCCGCGCGGTGGCCGCGCGCCGCCAGGAGTTCGTCACGGCCCGCCGCTGCGCGCGGGAGGCACTGGCCCGCCTCGGGTACGCCCCGGCGCCGATCCGTCCCGGTCCCCGTCGGGAGCCGGTCTGGCCGGACGGCGTGGTGGGCAGCATCACCCACTGCGCCGGCTACCGGGCGGCGGCGGTGGCCCCGGCCGGGACGCTGGCCGGGCTGGGCATCGACGCCGAGCCGCACGAGCCGCTGCCCGACGGGGTGGCCGGGGTGGTCACCGTGGCGGGTGAGCCGGAGCGGCTGGCCGCGCTGAGCGCCGCCGACCCGGCGACGCACTGGGACCGGCTGCTGTTCAGCGCCAAGGAGTCGGTCTACAAGGCGTGGTACCCGCTGACCGGGCGCTGGCTCGGGTTCGAGGAGGCGGAGCTGACAGTCGATCCGGACGGCCGGTTCACCGCCCGGATCCTGGTCGACGGCACCCGCGCCGACGGCGGCCCGCCGCTCGACGTCCTGGACGGCCACTGGCTGGTCGCCGGCGGGCTGCTGCTCACCGCCGTGGCCGTGCCACGCCGATCCTGACCTGCGATACCGCGATTGTTCCGGTTTGCCCGCCCTGAGCCGGGGTAGGGCCTAAAGGGCCTGGACATTTAGCTGTAGGAGGACAGGTCCTGATGGAATCCAGCAAGCCCGCCCAGATCGTCAAGGGTGTCGTCGAAGCCGCCGTCGAGAAGGTCGGCGAGGCGCTGACTCCGGACGTGCCGGGCGCTCCCGGCAGCGCGCCACCACCGCTGGAGGAGCCGACCACGCCGCACGGCCCGCTGCCGCCGAAGGCCGAGCAGGGCGCGCCGGACACCCGGACCCCGACCGGCGCCGAGACCGGTGTGCCGAAGATCGCCAAGGGGCAGCAGGGCGCGTACCTCACCACCGCGAACGGCGCCCGGCTGCGCGACACCGACCACTCGCTCAAGGCCGGTCCGCGCGGCCCGGTCCTGCTCCAGGACCACCACCTGCGGGAGAAGATCACCCACTTCGACCACGAGCGGATCCCGGAGCGGGTGGTGCACGCCCGGGGCGCTGGTGCGCACGGCGTGTTCGTCGCCAACGGCGCCGCCGAGAAGGTCACCCGGGCCGGTTTCCTGAAGAAGGGCCGCGAGACGCCGGTCTTCGTCCGCTTCTCCACTGTGCTGGGCTCGCGCGGCTCGGCCGACACGGTCCGCGACACCCGCGGCTTCGCCACCAAGTTCTACACCGACGAGGGCACGTTCGACCTGGTCGGCAACAACATGCCGGTGTTCTTCATCCAGGACGCGATCAAGTTCCCGGACGTCATCCACGCCGGCAAGCCGCACCCGGACCGGGAGATCCCACAGGCGCAGAGCGCGCACGACACGTTCTGGGACTTCGTCTCGCTGCACACCGAGGCGCAGCACCACACCATCTGGAACATGTCCGACCGGGGCATCCCGCGGTCCTACCGGACCATGGAGGGCTTCGGCGTGCACACGTTCCGCCTGGTCGACGAGGCCGGCGCGACGGTGCTGGCCAAGTTCCACTGGAAGCCGAAGCTGGGCGTGCACTCGCTGACCTGGGAAGAGGCCCAGATGATCAGCGGCATGGACCCGGACTTCCACCGCCGCGACCTGTACGACGCCATCGAGGCCGGCGCGTTCCCCGAGTGGGAGCTGGGCATTCAGGTCTTTCCGGACACCCCGGAGGAGACGTTCGCCGGGATCGACCTGCTCGACCCGACGAAGATCGTGCCGGAGGAGCTGGCGCCGGTGCAGCCGATCGGCACCCTCACCCTGAACAAGACGCCGCGCAACTTCTTCGCCGAGACCGAGCAGGTGGCGTTCCACGTCGGGCACCTGCCGCCCGGCATCGACGTGACGAACGACCCGCTGATGCAGGGCCGCCTCTTCTCGTACGTGGACACGCAGCTCACCCGCCTGGGCGGCCCGAACTTCACCCAGATCCCGATCAACCGGCCGCACGCCGACGTCAACGACATGCTGCGTGACGGCTTCCACCAGCACGCGGTGCACGCGGGCGTGGCGCCGTACCGGCCGAACTCCCTCGACGGCGGCAACCCGTTCCCGGCCGGCGACCGCGAGCACGCGTTCGTGGACACGCCGGTGACGGTGGCCGAGGCGCCGAAGGTGCGGGCCGCACCGGCCTCCTTCGACGACCACTACAGTCAGGTACGCCTGTTCTGGCAGAGCATGTCGCCGGTGGAGAAGGAGCACATCATCCGGGCGTACACGTTCGAGCTGGGCAAGTGCTACCACCAGGCGATCAAGGAACGGCAGCTCCAGTGCCTGGCGAACGTCGACCCGGTGCTGTGCGAGCAGGTGGCGACCGGCCTGGGCCTGCCCGTGCCGCAGCCCACCGTGCCGCTCGCGGAGGCGCAGCCCAGCCCGGCGCTGTCCCAGGTGGGCCGGGAGTGGCCGGCCGACGGCCGGATGGTCGGCATCGTGGTCGACGCCCAGGCCGGCCTGGGCGACGTGCACGAGGTACGCCGGGAGGTGTCCGCCGCCGGCATGGTGCCGTTGCTGATCGCCGCGCACGGCGGCACCGTCGACGGGCTGCCGGTGCAGCGCACGTTCGCCACCGGCCGCTCGGTCGAGTTCGACGCGGTGCTGCTGGCCGGCGCACCGGCCCCGGCGCCGGACGCGCTGCCGGCCCGCGACGCCAAGGCCGGCGCGCCGGGCTCGCCCACCGTCGACCCTCGGGTGCTGCTGCTGGTCGAGGAGGCGTGGCGGCACGCCAAGGTGATCGGCGCCTGGGGCGCGGGCGCCGAGGTGCTGAACCAGGCAGGTGTCACCGGCACGCCGGGCGTGGTGACCGGTGGTTCCGGCACCGAGGTACTCGGCGAGGTGCAGCGGCTGATGGCGGCGCACCGGGTCTGGGAGAGGTTCCCGGCCTCGGTCGCCTGATCCCGAAGTCGCGCGTGGGGCGGCCCCGGACGGGGCCGCCCCACGCTGTGCGTACGCCACCGCTCACTCATCGACGATTGTCGTTGACGCCTTAGTTAATACTCTTTAATATTTGGGCCACCTCGAGGAAGACCCCCATCCGCCCCCGTCCCCGGGAAGGCCCTCGATGCCCAGACCTCACCTCCGGCGGCGCCTCGCCGCCGGTGCGCTCACGCTGGCCACCACCGCCGCGACGCTCACCCTCGCCCCGACCGCCGCCGAGGCGGTGGTGCTGCCGGGCAACTTCAAGAGCGTCGGCTACATGCCGTCCTGGAGCGGCAACGTCAACACCGTCCAGTACGGCAAGCTCACCCACATCAACTACGCCTTCGTGCTCCCGAACGGCGACGGCAGCCTGCGCCCAGTGGAGAACCCGGGCAAGCTGTCCTCACTCGTGTCGCTCGGGCACGCCGGCAACGTCAAGGTCTCCATCGCCGTCGGCGGCTGGAACGACGGCGACGACTCAGCGTTCGAGGCGCTCGCCGCCAACTCCGGCACGCGCACCGCGTTCGTCAACAACCTGATCGCCTTCGTCAACCAGTACAACCTCGACGGCGTCGACATGGACTGGGAGTACCCCGACCCGGGCGCCTCCGCGAACAACTACACGCTGCTCATGCAGCAGCTCGGCAGCGCCCTGCACAGCCGGGGCAAGCTGCTCACCGCCGCCGTGGTCTCCGAGGGCTACTACGTCGACGGGGTGCCCACCGCCGTCTTCGGCTCGGTGGACTGGCTGAACATCATGGCGTACGACGGCGGCAGCCCGCACGCCGGCTACGACTGGTCGATCGCCAGCGTCAACAGGTGGAAGTCGCGCGGCCTGCCCGCCGCCAAGGCGGTGCTCGGCGTGCCCTTCTACAGCCGGCCCGGCTACTACACCTACTCGGCGCTGGTCGGCATGGACCCGGCCAACGCCAACCGGGACTGCACGACAGTCGGCGGCGCCCAGCAGTGCTACAACGGCGTACCGACGGTCAAGCGCAAGACGCAGTGGGCCATGGCGAACGCCGGCGGGATGATGAACTGGGAGCTGTCCCAGGACACCACCGGTTCGACGTCGCTGGTCAGCGCGATCTACGACACCGTCACCGGCGGCGGCACCCCGCCGCCGTCCGGGCGTACCGGGCCGATCACCGGCATCGGCGGCGCCTGCGTGGACGTGGCCGCCGCGAGCACCGCCAACGGCACCGCGATCCAGCTCTACGGCTGCAACGGCACCGCCGCGCAGAGCTGGACCGTCGCCGGCGACGGCACGCTGCGGGCGCTGGGCAAGTGCCTGGACGTGACGAGCGCCGGCACCGCCAACGGCACCAGGATCCAGCTCTGGGACTGCAACGGCACCGGCGCCCAGACCTGGCAGGCCCAGAGCAACGGCACGCTGCGCAACCCGGCGTCGGGCCGCTGCCTGGACGCCACCGGCAACAGCTCCGCCAACGGCACCCGGCTGCAGATCTGGGACTGCTTCGGCGGCGCCAACCAGGTCTGGCGGCTGCCTGCCTGATCGGGCCTCCCCGCCGGGCGGCCCGGCCCGGCGGGGAACGGCCTCACCAGCGGTTACGGGCCTCCTCGGCCCAGCCGACAAGGCCGTCCAGATCCACGCGTTCGCCATCGTCTGTCGCCGCCCAGCCGGTGAAGTGCCCGAAGCACTGGTGCGTCTCCCCGGCCAGCACGAGCAGGTTGGTCCGCGCCACCCGCTCGTGGAACGGGTGGAACGAGACGTCCACCCGGTCACCGGTGATCCGCCACGGCCGCAACCAGTCGGTGCGGTCGTACTCCCAGGTCAGGTCCGCGCCGATCTTGTGCAGCCGCCCGTCGACGAACACCGCGTTCTCGGTCGAGCCGGTGCCGTCGGTCCACTTGCCACCGAGCTGGATCGCCCGGCCCGATCCGCTGCCGGCCGCCCAGTTCCACCGCACCGCGTACCGCCACTTGCCCCGGCCGTGGTCGAGCACCGCGTACGACCCCTCCCCCACCGGGTACGCCGTGCCGTCCACTGTGATCGTTCCGTGCACCGGCCGGCCGATGTCCTTGACCGTGTACTGGAACCGGCGGGTGCTCCACGGCACCACCACGCCCAGCGACTCGTGCCCCGGCGGCAGCGGCACGGTCAGGTCCACCTCGACGCCTGGCGCGCTCGCGCGCACCGTACTGCCGTCCGGGCCCTGCTCCACCGCGACGGTCAGCTTCCCGCCCCGGGTGCGGACCGCGCCGATGCCGCTGACCGGCGGCAGCACCGTGCCCCGGGCGAACGGCACCACCGCCTCCGCCGTGGTCTCCCGGCCGGTGCGCCGGTCGAGCAGGTAGAGGCTCTGCACCCCGGCGTAGTCGAGCGACGACGCGACAAGGCCGAGGATGTGCGTGGGCGTGACCACGCCCCAGTGCTCCCACCGCTTGGCCCGGCCCCAGCCGCGCAGGTTCGCCCGGTGCAGCGGCCGGCGGCTCCAGCCGACCGCGTCCGGGTTCAGCCGCCCGTCCGGCCGGCACAGGTCCACCGGCTCGGTGATCTCCCGCTCATGCGTCATCGCCGCAGGCTACCGATGACGGCGCGGGCCCGGCGGGCGGCCTGGACGACCGTCCCGCCGGGCCATCGCGTCAGCGGCCCTGCTTGGCGCGGCAGATCTCCACCGGCACCGCGGGGGCGCCGTCGACCGGCGCCGGATCCTCGGGGGTGGGCGCGATGCCGCCGGCCGAGATCCGGTCCAGCGTGGCCAGCCCGGCCGCGTCGACCTGACCGAACACGGTGTAGTTCGGGCGCAGCGCCGAGTCGGCCTGGACCAGGAAGAACTGGCTGCCGTTGGTGTCCGGGCCGGCGTTGGCCATGGCCAGGGTGCCGCGCGCGTACAGGCGGCGTACGCCGGTCGGGTCGGTCGGCGCGGGCGGCAGGTCGGTGGGCAGCTCGTCGCGGTAGCGGTAGCCCGGGCCGCCCTCGCCGGTGCCGGACGGGTCGCCGCACTGGAGGACCGTGAGCGTCGGGTACGCGGTGAGCCGGTGGCACGGCGTCCGGTCGTAGAAGCGCTTGCGGACCAGGTGCAGGAAGCTCTGCACGGTGCACGGCGCCTGCTCGCGGTCCAGCGTCAGCCCGATCGGCCCCTGGTTGGTGCGCAGCGTGACCCGCACCGTGCCCCGGTCCGGCGTCCGCCGCGGGTCCGGCGGCAGCGGCACCGGACGGGCGGCCGGCTCGTCCGGCGTGGGCGTGTACGCGCACGGCCCCTTCGTCGGCGCCGGGCCGGCGGCGGGTGCCGCGGTCGCGGCGACACCTGTGGCGGCGACGATCGTCGCGGCGGCCAGGCTCACGCCGGCGAGGCGGGCCAGCAGGGGTAAGGCGGCGTGCGTTCGGGTCTCGCTCGACACGGTGGTCCTCCCTGGACTCGTGGTACCAGAACGACCGGAGTCTATGGATCGGGTCACTCGATGTCGACGCGGGCGCTCCGGCGGGTCGAAAGTCGGTTGCCGCCCCCGGGCCGCCTCCGCGAGGCTGAGCGGCATGACGTTCTGACGGATCGCACCCCCGCCCGCAGGCCCTCCGCGCCGCCTGCCGTTCCCCGCCTCTCTCTTTCCGCAGAAACGAGCGTCTGTGTCCGCGTACCCCTCCGGGCGTGCCGTCGTGCCCGCCACCGTCTCCGTCTTCTCCTCCCCCGGCAGCTGGATCGAGTCCGCCGCGCTCGACCAGTGCCGTCAGGTCGCCGCCCTGGACGGCATGGCGCACGTCGCCGCCATGCCCGACCTGCATCCCGGCAAGGGCGCCCCGATCGGCGCCGCGATGGCCTCGACCGTTCTCTACCCGTTCCTCGTCGGCTCCGACATCGGATGCGGCATCGCGGTCTTCCCGATCGCGCTGCGCCGGGTCGTACCCGAGCGGCTCGCGGCCCGGTTCCCCGACCTGGACCGGGCGCTCGACCCGGACCGGGACGCCGACGACCCGGCCTGGTCGGTGCTCGACGGCGACGTGCCGGCCGGTCACCTCGACGGCCTCGGCACCGTCGGGCGCGGCAACCACTTCGTCGAACTGGCCCGCGTCGGGCCGATCCTCGCGGCGGAGCACGCCACGCGGCTCGGCCTGGACGCCGGTGACCTGGTGCTCGTGGTGCACTCCGGGTCGCGCGGGCTGGGCGAGCGGATCCTGCGCGAGCACACCGAGACGCACGGCGCCGGTCCCGCGCCCGACCCGGACGCCTACCTGGCCCGGCACGACGCGGCCGTGCGATGGGGCTCGCTCAACCGGCGGCTGCTGGCCGCGCGGGTCGCGTACGCGCTCGGCGCCGAACCCACCGAGCCGATCGTCGACCAGTGCCACAACCTGGTCGAGGTCCGCGACGGGCACTACCTGCACCGCAAGGGCGCGGCACCGGGCGACGGCCGGGACGTGCTGATCGCCGGCACCCGCGGCACGCCCTCCTACCTGGTGGCCGCGCACGCCGGGCCGGACGCCGGCTACTCGGTGGCGCACGGCGCCGGGCGCAAGATGTCCCGCGCCGACGCGCTGCGCCGGGGCCGGGCCAAGCACACCGTCGAGGAGCTGCGGCGTACGCCGGTCGGCTCGATCGTGGTGTGCGGCGACCGGCAACTGCTGTTCGAGGAGGCGCCCACCGCGTACAAGCGCATCGAGCAGGTGATCGGCGACCTGGTGGCGCACGACCTCGCCACACCGATCGCCACCACGGTTCCGCTGGTCACCTACAAGACGCCGGACGTGGGCCGCCGCGACGAGCGCCGCAAGGGCCGCCGGTGACCGAGCTGCTGCTGTCCGCCGGGCGCGGACCCGCCGAGTGCGCGTGGGCGCTGGCCCGGCTGCTGTCCCGCATCGAGGGCGAGGCGGCCCGGCGGGGCCTGCGTACCGAACGGGTCGAGACGGTGCCCGGCGACCGGGCCGGCACCTACCGGTCGGTGCTGGTCCGGATCACCGGTGCCGGGGTGGAGGCGTTCGCGGCCGGATGGACCGGCACGCTCTGCTGGCAGGCGCCCAGCCCCTACCGGACGGGCCACGGCCGGAAGAACTGGTACGTCACCGCGCGGACGTGCCGGACCGACGTCGTGGTCACGCCGTTCCACGAGGCGGACGTCGAGTTCGTGCCGTGCCGCACCGGCGGGCCGGGCGGCCAGCACCGCAACAAGGCGAGCACCGCCGTCCGGGCCACCCACCGCCCGTCCGGCCGGACCGTGGTGGTGGACACCGAACGGCACCTGCACCTCAACCGCCGGATCGCGGTCGAGCTGCTGCGGCAGCGGATCGCCGCCGACGACGAGGCGGCCCGGCGCGCGGGCGTCGACGCCCGCTGGCGGGTCCACGACGAGCTCGTACGCGGCGACCCGGTACGGGTGGAACGTCCCTGACCCGGCCCGGTCCGCCACGCGTTCCGCCCCCGGCTACCGTGGGCGCGGCGACCGGGCGGCCCCGGCCCGCCGCGACGCGAGCGCGAGGAGGACGGATGCGACGGAGAAGGACCGGTCCGGTGGCGGCGCTCGCGACACTTGCGCTCGCGCCCGCCTCCTGCGGCGGTGACGCCCGGCGAGCAGCGGAGCAGGGAACCGGCCCGAGGGGACGGCGGCGGTGATGCGTGACAGCGGCGACCCACTGCTGTTCACGCCGGTGCCGGCCACCGGGATGCGCCTGCACGTGGGCTGTGCCATGTGGACGCACAGGTCCTGGTCCGGCCGCTTCCTGCCGCACCCGCTGCCCGCACACGAGCGGCTGCGCGCGTACGCCGGGTGGTGCGACGCCGTGGAGGGCAACACCACGTTCTACGCCACCCCGGCCCGGGAGACGGTGGCGTCCTGGGCCGACCAGACCGAGCCGGGCTTCCGTCTCCTGCCGAAACTGCCGAAGGCGGTGACGCACGAGCACCGGCTCACCGGCGGCGAGGCCGAACTGCGGGCGTTCCTGCACGCGATGGAGCCGCTCGGCCCCCGCGCGGACGCGCTCTGGATCCAGTTGCCCGGCTCGTTCGGCCCCGGTGACGTGCCCGACCTCGACCGGTTCCTGCGCACGCTGCCCACCACCCACAGGTACGCCGTCGAAGTCCGTCACCCCGCCTTCTTCACCGAGCCCGGTGCGGTACGCGCGCTGGAGACCACGCTGCACCGGGCCGGCGCCGAGTGGATCCCGTTCGACACCACCGCGTTCTTCCGCACGCCGCCGACGAGCGACGCCGAGCGGGAGGCGTGGACGCGCAAGCCGCGCCTGCCACTGCGTACCCGGGCGCTGACCGACCGGCCGATCGTGCGCTACCTCGGCCGCGACGACCCGGCCCGCACCGTCGAGGGCTGGCAGCCGTGGCTGGACGTGGTCACCGGCTGGCTGCGGGAGGGCCGCTCGCCGACCGTGTTCGTGCACACGCCCGACAACGCGGACGCGCCCGAGCTGGCCCGCCGCTTCCACGACCAGGTCCGCGAGCGGGTGCCCGGGCTCGCGCCACTGCCCGAGCCGGAGCCGGTCGGCCCGGCCACGCTGTTCTGAGCGCCGGGTCGGATCGCCGGCGCGGCCGGGCACACGCGCGCCCAGCCGGACGGCCCGCGCCCCGCAGACCCGGCGCGGGACCGGACCTCAGCCCGGCCTGCCGCCCTCCGGTGGGGGCAGGCGGTCGTCGTACGCGCCGGACCGTCCCGCGTACCGCTCGCCGCGCAGGAACAGCAGCGGGTTCGGGGTGCAGCCGTGCAGGCCGAGCGTCTGCTGCTGCATCACCGGCGCCGGACGTCCCCGCCCCGGGCAGCGCTCGTGCCCGTGACCCAGGCGATGGCCGACCTCGTGGTTGACCACGTACCGGCGATACGCGGCGAGGTCGCTGCCGTAGGCGGGCGCGCCGCGCACCCAGCGGGCCACGTTCACCACCACCCGGTCCCCGCTACGGCAGGACGTGTACCGGTCCGGCCCGTCCCCGCACAGGTCGTCGCGCGTACCGGGGGTGGCGAGGTAGACGGTGAAGTCGGCCGGCCCGCGGGCACCGACACGGCGCAGGGCGATCCGACCGTCGGTCGTCCAGCCACCCGGTCCGACGAGGATGCCGGTGACCTGCGCCCCGAACTCGGCCGGCGACAGACCGGTGATGTCGCGTTCCACTGCCACCCGGTAGCGCAGCAGCCGGCCCGTACCCCCTGTGGTGGCCGGCTCGGCGGCGGCGAACCGCCACCGGTTGCCGCCCTCGGCGGGATAGCCGATCGGCGCGGGCCGGGGCCGGACGGGCGCCGCCGCCGACACGGCCGGCCCGGCGGCCGACGGGCCGGACGGCCCGGGCGGCGCGCCTGTGGGCTGGTCGGCCACGGCCGGAGTGCAGCCGGCCAGCGACACCGCCAGCGCGATCACCGCCGCGCCGCCGCGTGTCCGGTCCACGGTCCTGGTCATCTCGTCTCCCCTCGGCGCCCGGTCGGGGGCACGGGGATGAGGACGGGTGACCCGTCGCGGAAGTTGGTCCGGTGGGGACTCAACCTTTTCCGCGTCCCGCACGTCCCTACCGGGGTGAGAGGTGCAGAGGACCGGCATGGCCCGGGGTGACGCGGAGTTCGTCGAGTTCGCGCGGGCGTCCTCGGCGCGGCTGACGCACGCCGCGTACCTCATGACCGGCAACCACCACCACGCCGAGGACGCCGCACAGACGGCGCTGGTGCGCACGTACGCGTCCTGGTCCCGGATCCGCAACGGCGACCCGTACGGCTACGCCCGCTCGGTGCTGGTGAACCACCTCGTCGACACCTGGCGGCGGCCGATCCGCGAGTACCCGAGCGACGACCTGCTGGAGCGCCACGGCGGCGACATGGCCGAGGAGGTGGCGACCCGGCGGTGGCTGGTGACCGCGCTCGGCACGCTCACCGCGCGTGAACGCGCCGTCGTCGTCCTGCGCCACTACTTCGACCTGCCGGAGGCCCAGGTGGCTCGCGAACTCGACGTGTCGGTCGGCACCGTCAAGAGCACCTCGTCGCGGGCGCTGGAGAAGCTGCGTACCGCCGGTCTGTCCGCGCCGCGACCGCAGGAGACGTGCCGGTGACCGAGATGGACGAGCTGCGCCGGGTGATGCGGGCGACCGAGCGGGCCGACGGCCTGGACATCGCGGACATCATGCGCCGGGGACGCCGGCTGCGCCGCCGCCGGCGGATCGGCACCGGGGTCGCGGCGGCGGTGGCGACGATCGCGGTGGCGGTCGGTGTCGACGCCGTGGCGACGCGGTCCGGCCCGCCGGACCTCCCGCCCGGGGAGCCGGTCGCCACCGCGTCCACCGGCACTCCCCCGCCCTCGCCGACCGCCGCGCCGGCCCCGACCGAGTCGCCGCTGCGGCCGCTCGGGACCGTCGTGGACAGCGGCATCCGGTACGGCGCCGACGCGCGCGTGTTCTTCATGGTCCCGGTCGACGTGCCGGAGCTGCCGCGTGTGACGATCGGTCTGGTCGCCGGACGGCGCGCGCCGGACGGCCGCCTGACCTCCGACTTCCTGGTCAACGACGTGTCCGGCAGCGACCGCCGGCCGGGCTTCCACGAGATCGGGTACGACCAGCAGCGGGTGCCCACAGACGCGTCGATCCCCACGTTCGGCTACTTCGTCGGCCCGGCGGCCCGCATCGTCGGGACTGTCGACGGCCGGCAGGTCGAGGCGAAGCTGGTCCGCTGGAGCGAGGATCCCCAGGTGGTGATCTTCTGGTTCGACCCGAGGACCCTCACCCCGGGCACCCCCCTGGACGGCATCACCGCCCGCACCGCCCAGGGCCGCCGCCTGTAGCCCCGCCCCCGGCCTCGCGCCCCCTGTGCCCGGTGATCAAGGAGTTTGCGCAGGGCCGACCACGCCCCGGACTCCTCGATTCGCCGAGCCGAGCCGCCCGGCACGCCTGACCGGCCCGCAGATCTTGGTACGAAACGGCCCCCATGAGGGCACTTTCGTACCAAGATCCACGGTTACTCTCAGAATGCAGACCGAAACGTCCACCAGATGAGATAGACGGCTGACCCCGGCCCCTCGTCGGCGATCTTGCACTTTCGGCCCGGGCAGATGGGACATCTGCGACATCGACAAGGCCGCAAGTGCAAGATCGCGGGGATCGGGTGTGTGTGGGAGGGCGAGGGCGGAGGACTGCGGGGTGGGGGTGTGAGGATCGGGGGTATGCGTGCGGTGGTGTTCGAGCGGTTCGGGGTGCGGCCGGAGGTCCGGGAGGTGGACGACCCGGTGCCGGCGCCGGACGGTGTGGTCGTCCGGGTCGGCGCTACCGGCCTGTGCCGCAGCGACTGGCACGGCTGGCAGGGCCACGACCCGGACATCCGCCTGCCGCACGTACCGGGGCACGAGTTCGCCGGTGTCGTCGTGGCCGCCGGCGCGGACGTCCGCGGCTGGCGGCCCGGCGACCGGGTGACCGCGCCGTTCGTCTGCGCGTGCGGGCGGTGCCCGTCCTGCCTGGCCGGCGACCAGCAGGTCTGCGAGCGGCAGACCCAGCCGGGCTTCACCGGATGGGGCTCGTTCGCCGAGCTGGTCGCGGTACGGCACGCCGACGTCAACCTGGTCCGGCTGCCGGACGAGCTGGACGAGGCGGCCGCCGCCGCGCTCGGCTGCCGCTTCGCCACCGCGTTCCGGGCCGTCGTCGCGCAGGGCCGGGTGGCGGCGGGCGAGTGGGTGGCAGTGCACGGCTGCGGCGGCGTCGGCCTGTCCGCGGTCATGGTCGCGGCGGCGAGCGGGGCGCGGGTGGTGGCCGTGGACGTCTCCGCCGCCGCGCTGGAACTGGCCCGCCGCAGTGGCGCCGGAGTCTGCGTGGACGCGAGCGCGCTCGGCGGTCCCGGCGAGGTGGCCGCCGCGATCCGGGAGGCCACCGGCGGGGGCGCCCACCTGTCGCTGGACGCGCTCGGCAGCCACGCCACCTGCGTGGCGTCGATCGAGGGCCTGCGCCGGCGCGGCCGGCACGTGCAGGTCGGGCTGCTGCCCGCCGCGCAGGGCCGCCCGGCGCTGCCGATGGACCTGGTGATCGCGTACGAGCTGGAGCTGCGCGGCAGCCACGGCATGCCGGCGCACGCGTACCCGGAGATGCTGCGGCTGGTCACCGCCGGGGTGCTGCGCCCGGCCGAGCTGGTCACCCGCACCATCGACCTGGACGCCGCCCCTGACGCGCTGGCCACGATGGACCGGCCGGCCACCGCCGGGATGTGCCTGATCCGGCCCTGAGACGGGCACGGGCCGGCCCGCCGCCGGGAGACCCGGCGCGGACCGGCCCGCGAGGCCGTCCGGTCAGTCGGTGACGGTCACCGTGACGGTGCGGGGTGGCTGCTGGTACTGCCCCCGGTTGTCCATGCCGCGGATCGTCACCGTGTACGTGCCGGCCGGGATCACCGGCGACGTGTACGCGAAGTTCGACCCCGGCGAGCCCGGGCTGGTGAGGAACGTGGCGATCCACGGCCAGCTGGTCGGCGCGCCCGCCCGGCCGAACGTGCCGGCCGAGTTCATGCCCTGCCCGGCGCTGTTGCCGATCTGCACCTCGACCTTCTGCATCCCGCCGTCGTCCACGGCGCGGCCGGTGATCACGATCCGGCCACCGGTGTACGCCTGACCCTCGACCGGCGTGATGCTCGGCTCCAGCGTCGGGTCGGTGTCACCCGGGTAGACCAGGTAACGGGCGGTCGCGCCGCTCGTCGAGTTGTCCTGCTGACCGGCCGTGTCCACGGCCCACGCCTCGACGCTGTACGTGCCCCGGGTGGGCAGGTCGATCGAGAGCGTGAACCCGGTGCTGGTCGCGCCGGGCGCGGCGAGCGTCGCGTCGACCGTGGCGAACGCGGCGGCCATGGTGCCGTTGGGCTGCACGTACCGGCCGGTGTCCAGGTCGCGCAGCGCGATCCGGACCGCCCGGACGCCCTTGTCGTCGGTGGCGGTGCCGGTCAGGTCCAGGCGCAGCTGGTCGATGTCCTGGTTGGTGCCGGTGAAGCTGAGCAGCCCGTTGGGGAAGGCGTCGCCCGGCACCTGGGCGGTGACGGTGAGCCGGCCCATGTTGGTGCTGGACGTGGTCAGGCCGAGCTTGTCGGTCGCCCGCACCCGGAAGTCGTAGACGCCGGGGGTGAGCGGCACCGTGGTGAACGACCAGTCGAACGTCGCGGCGTCGAGGTTGGTCGGCGAGATCCGGTGGTAGCCGGCGACCGAGTCGGCGCCCCACGTACCGTCGCTGGCGAGCGCCTCGCGGGTGGTGTTGTTGCGCAGGTAGATCTCGACCGACTTGAGCGCGTCGTCGTCGCTCGCCGTACCGGCGAACGTGACGGTGCCGCCGGGCGCGACGGTGAACGGCACGGCGTTGCCCGGCGGCGTCATCGCCACCGGCGAGGTGATCGCCACCGTCGGCGGTACGCCGTTGGCCGAGACGGTCCAGTCGCGGGTGTCGCCGCGCAGGTCGCTCTGCCCGGTCGTGTCGACGGCGGTGGCGGTCATCTTCCACTGTCCCTCGGTGGGCAGCGTGACCTCGTACTGCCAGGTGGTGGACGTCGCGCCGATCACGTCCGGCTCGCCGCGGAAGGTGTTGTAGACGGCGGCGACGGTGCCGTCGTCCTGGAGGTACCGGTTGTCGGAGGTGCGGAACGAGTAGATGAGCGAGTTGACGCCCTTGTCGTCGGTGGCGGTGCCCGAGGCCACGAACGTCTGGGTGGCGAGCAGGCCGGCCGACGGCGCGCTGATCCGGGTCGTCGGCGGCAGGTCGTCGAAGCGGAACGCCTCGATCTTCTTGACCGCCTTCGTGGTGTCGCCGGCTCCCTTGCGGTCGAACGTCTTGGCCTGCAACTGGTAGACCCCGGCCGGCAGCGTCACCGGCAGGCTCCACGTGGTGGAGGTGGCGTTCGGCGCGGCGACCGTCGTGTTGATCGCCTTGAACGCGCCCCAGGTGGTCAGGTCGGCCTGGAGGTACTTGCCGCTGTTGCGGTCCTGGATCTCCAGCTGGACACGGGCCACGCCGGCCGGGGCGAGCGCCTGGCCGCTGATCGTGAACGATTCGCCGGCCGGCTTCACCGCGCCCTCGATCGGCGTGGTGACGGTGGTGTCCAGCGCCGCCGGCGCGGGCTGCTTGGACAGGTCGAAGAAGGCCACCCGGCCGGTGGTCTTGCCGCCCTTGACGTTGCCGTCGCCGCCGACGAGCAGGCCGCGCGAGGTGGCGAGCATCGCCTTCTCGCCCTCGTACGAGTTGGAGCCGGGGTTCCACTCCAGCGCGGTGCCGGTGAGCGGGTCGAGCGCGCCGAGGTGGTCGCGGCGGACCACCTGGTCGCCGAGGCCGTAGCCGCTGAGCCCCTGGCCGGTGCCGTAGCCGACGTTGTCCAGGCCGGGCCACGGCACGTTCGACGTGGGCGACTCCTGCCAGCTGAAGTGGCCGCCGACGTAGACGGCGGTGTCGGTGATCGCGACCGAGTAGATGCTGTCGAAGTGCCGGGAGATCCAGAGCGGCTCGACGTTGTCGTTTCCGGTCAGCGGGTACGCGATGGCGGTGTCGTTGATCGGCGGGCGGTCGCCGCCGGAGCCGCTGGTGACCACGAAGTACGAGTCGTCCGGCGCGATGTCACCGGCGAAGACGCGCTGGATGCCGCCGACGAAGGAGAGGTTGTCCTCCCACAGCCGGGTACGCCACGGCAGCAGCGCCTTGCTCGCCGTACCGATGAGCGCCACGCCGTAGCGGTCCTGGCCGGCGATCTGGCGGCCGGTGTGCACGACCAGCAGCTTGCTGCGGTCGTGGGTGAGCTTGAGCTGCTGCACGGTGAGCATGCCGCCGACGCCGATGCCGCCGGTGAGCGGCAGGTTGAAGCCGGTGTCGACGGCGCCCGTGGTGGGGTTGAGCGCGGCCAGGCCGCTGCGGCTGACGCCGTTGACGGTGGCGAACTGGCCGCCGACGTAGACCGCGTTGCCGCTGACCGCGAGCGCTGTGGCCCGCGCGTTGGCGGTGGCGGTGAACGCGGCGATCGGCGCGCCGGTGGTCGGGTTCAGCCGGGCGATCTTGCGCTTGGTGACGCCGTTGATCGTGTTGAACGCGCCGGCGATGTAGAGCGACGAGCCGTCCGGCGACGCCTCCACCGCGGCGACCGCGCCGTCGATGACCGGCTTGAACCCGGTGTCCACCTTGCCGGTGTCCAGGTTGTACGACGCCAGGGACCGCTGCGCGATCGCGGACCCGCCGACGTTCGCGATCGAGGTGAACGTGCCGGCGATGAAGACGCGGTTGCCGATCACCTCGATGTCGGTGATCTCGCCGTTGGTGATCCGCGGCGTGTCGGTGCGGGGCGTGGTCGGCATCAGCCGGGTGTCCCCGGGGGTGACCAGCGCACGGGTCGCGGTGGTACGCGCGGCGCCGAGCGCGGCGCTGCTCCCCGTCGCCTGTGCGCCGGTGTGGCCGGCCACACCGGCGTCCCGCACGGTGACGGTGGCGGCGAGCGCCGGCACTCCCGCCACCACGACCGCGCCGGCGGCGAGCACCGCCACCGCGCGAAGCCAAACTCGCATCGAGACAACTCTCCCTGTCCGCCGGGACGGCCCCCTCGGGTGATTCCCGAGTCCCCTCCGTCCGCGTGCCGGACGCCACCGTAGGAGGCAAATACTTCTCGCGATATATGCCGCACTGGTAATCGACCGGTCGCCATCAATTCCGGCCACACCGGCAGGGCGCCTCCACCGATCGGGTCACCGGCTGTCACCGTCCGGCCGTGCGTGCCGTCCGGTCCGTGAAGTGCTCTTTCCCGCAGCGGACCCAGGGTGGGTCAGTCTCCCCGTACCCGGGGGTGGCGGTGGTCGGTCAGCCGCAGGCCGACGCCGCGTACCGCCGCGATGGTGACGCCGGTGCCCAGCTCGTCGAGCTTGCGGCGCAACCGCTTCACCAGGGACTGCACGTCGGCCCGGCCGTGCGTCGGCGCGTCTCGCCAGACCGCGTGGTGCAGTTCCGCGTAGCTCCACACCCGTACCGGCTCGACGGTCAGGCAGGTCAGCAGGTCACGCTCCAGCCGGGTCAGGGCGGTCTCCCGGTTGCCCCACCGGGCGGTCGACCGGGCCGCGTCGATGACCAGCGCGCCGTCCGGCGCCGGCTTGTCCCGGGGTACGTGCGCAGCCGGCGCGACGGCCGGTGCGGGCGCGTGCGCCGAGGCCGGCGCATCCGTGATCAACTCGCGCAGCTCGTCCAGATCGGCGACCATCAGAAGGGGCGCGACGCCGTCCAGCAACTCGGTCAGCCGCAGCCGTTCGGCCGGGGACGACGTCACCCCGATGACGAGCGAGAAGGGGCGCTCCGACGGGTCGGTGCCGGAGTTCGCCGCGTTCGTGCCGTCAGTCGTCACCGCGCCCCACCGTGACAAAAACTGTCAACAGGCCGCTCGATCCGGGGGCCTGTTGGTGACATGTTGCTCACGTACGGTCATTGATCGTTCCTTACTGTCGATCATAGTGTCCACTCAGGCGTCCGGCGCAGACCCGCACGGCGCCTAGGGGGCCTGGGGGGTTCTTTTCACACCGGTGTCGTAGTCGGGAGAGCACGTCTCCTGGCCCTTCTGCCATGGCTCGATCATCAGCGGGTCATCGGAACAGGAGGCAGCACCGATGCTGAGACGTCCACACAGATGGGGCCCGGCCCGGCGGCTGGTGAGCGCGGGCGCGGCCCTGGTGCTCGCCGCCACCGCGCTGGCCGCGACCGGTACGGCGGCGCAGGCCGAGACGGGCGCGGGCGCGTCGGCCGGCGACAAGATCCGTCCCGAACTCACCCGGCAGCTCCAGGGCAAGAGCGAGGGTGACTTCTGGATCCACTTCGGGGCCAAGGCGGACCTGAGCAAGGCCGCCGCGATCAAGGACTGGAACGAGCGCGGCGCCGCCGTCGCGGCGGCGCTGAAGAAGACCGCCGCCGACAGCCAGTCGAAGATCCGGGCTGAGCTGGACCGCTCGGGTACGAAGTACCAGACCTTCTGGGCGACGAACGCCATCAAGGTCACCGACGGCTCGCTGACCATGGCGCAGAACTTCGCCGCCCACTCCGAGGTGGACGGCCTGTACGCGCCGGTGGAGTACAAGCTGCCGGAGACCACCAAGGGCACCGACGAGAAGGCGGCGAACGCCCTGGAGTGGGGCATCGCCAACATCAACGCCGACGACGTCTGGTCCCAGTACGGCGTCAAGGGCGCCGGGATCACCGTGGCGAGCATCGACAGCGGCGTCCAGTTCGACCACCCGGCGCTGGTGAACGCCTACCGCGGCAACAACGGTGACGGCACCTTCGACCACGACTACAACTGGTTCGACGCCGCTGGCGAGTGCGCCACCGCGCCGTGCGACACCGACGGCCACGGCACGCACACCATGGGCACCATGGCCGGCGCCGACGGGGCCAACCAGATCGGTGTCGCCCCCGAGGTCAAGTGGATCGCCGCGAACGGGTGCTGCCCGTCCGACGCCGCGCTGATCTCCTCCGGGCAGTGGATGCTGGAGCCCACCGACCTCAACGGGCAGAACCCGGACGCCAGCAAGCGGCCGAACATCATCAACAACTCGTGGGGCACCACGGCGCCGTCGAACGAGCCGTTCATGGAGGACGTCACCGACGCGTGGAACGCCTCCGGCATCTTCGGCGTCTGGTCCAACGGCAACAACGGCCCGTCCTGCCAGACCAGCGGCTCACCGGGCAGCCTGGCGAGCAACTACTCGGCCGGCGCGTACGACATCAACAACAACATCGCCAGCTTCTCGTCCCGGGGCACCGGGCAGAGCGGCGAGATCAAGCCGAACATCTCGGCCCCTGGTGTGAACGTGCGCTCCAGCGTGCCGACCGACTCGTACGCCAGCATCAGCGGCACCTCGATGGCGGCGCCGCACCTGGCCGGCGCGATCGCGCTGCTCTGGTCGGCGGCGCCCACCCTGGTCGGCGACGTCACGGCGACCCGCGCGCTGCTCGACGACACGGCGATCGACAAGGGCGACGCGCAGTGCGGCGGCACCACCGACGACAACAACGTCTACGGTGAGGGCCGCCTGGACGCGCTCGCGCTGCTCGCCGCCGCCCCGATCGGCGACAACGGCACGCTGGCCGGGAAGGTCACCGACGCCGCCAGCGGTGCCGGGATCGCCGGCGCGACCGTCACGCTGTCCGGCGCGGCGGACCGCACGCTGACCACCGGCGCGGACGGGACGTACTCCTCGCTCCTGCCGGCCGGCGACTACCAGGTGGTCGTCTCGGCGTTCGGGTACGCGACCCGCACGCTGTCGGCGACGATCACCGCGAACACGACCACCACGCTCGACGTGGCGCTCACCGCGGTACCCAGCGTCACGGTCAGCGGGCAGGTCACCGACGGGTCCGGGCACGGCTGGCCGTTGTACGCGAAGGTGAGCGTCGAGGGCACGCCGATCTCTGACTACACGACGCCGACGACCGGCCGCTACAGCCTGTCGCTGCCGTCCGGGGCGACGTACCGGCTCACTGTCGAGCCGCAGTACGCCGGCTACCTGACCACCACCAAGGACGTCACGGTCGGCACGGGCAACGTGACCGCCAACATCGCGGTGCAGGCGAACCCGGAGGCGTGCACCACCGCCCCCGGCTACACCGTCAGCTCCGACGGCGAGTACGAGACGTTCGACGGCACCGGCGTCCCGGACGGCTGGAGCGTGGTGGACAACGCCGGCACCGGCCAGGTCTGGGAGTTCACCGACGCCGGTGAGCGCGGCAACCTGACCGGCGGCAGCGGCAACTTCGCCATCATCGACAGCGACAACTACGGCAGCGGCGGACGGCAGGACACGTCCCTGGTCAGCCCGGTGGTCGACCTGACCGGCGTGACCACGCCGGTGATCCGGTTCAACCAGGACTACAACTGGCTCAACAGCGACCGCGCGGACGTCGACCTGAGCCTGGACGGCGGCACCACGTGGAGCAACGTGCTCCGGCAGGCCGCCGACGTGCGCGGCCCGCGGGTGACCGAGGTGCCGATCCCGCAGGCGGCCGGCCAGTCGCAGGTGCGGGTGCGCTTCCACTACTACGAGGCGAGCTGGGAATGGTGGTGGCAGGTCGACAACGTCCTCATCGGCAGCAAGCTCGTCTGCAAGCCGGTCACGGGCGGCCTGGTGCTCGGCCACGTCCGCGACAAGAACGACAACAGCTACGTCAACGGCGCCACGGTGACCAGCAAGGACCGCCCGGCGGAGAAGGCCACCACAGTCGCCACGCCCGACGACACCGAGCTGCCCGACGGCTTCTACTGGATGTTCTCGTCGCTGACCGGGAAGCACCCGTTCACCGCCGACGCCGGCAACTACGTGAGCCAGACCAAGCAGGTGACGGTCGAGGAGGACTGGGCCACCGCGCCCAACTTCCAGCTCGCCGCCGGCCGGCTGTCGGTGAAGCCGACCTCGATCACCGGCACGGTCCGGATGCCCAGCGGGAAGGTCAGCAGAACCTTCACCGTCACGAACACCGGCGGGGCCCCGGTCACCGCCGAGTTCAGTGAGCGCGACGGCGGGTTCGTACTGCAACGGGCCGACGGCTCCCGGCTGTCCGAGCAGGCCCTGCTCGGCTCCACCGGCGCGCCGGCGCAGCGGCTGACCGCCGCCACGTCGTTCGCGGCCCGCTCGTCGGGCAAGTCGTCGAACGCGATCGCCGCCGCCGCACCGCAGGCGGACCCCTGGACCACCATCCCGGGCTACCCGGCGAACGTGATGGACAACCGGGTCGTCACCGTCGACGGCACCGTCTACTCCATCGCCGGTGGCGACGGCACCGCGTCGAGCGCCAAGAACTACCGGTACGACCCGATCACCCAGGCGTGGACCGGCATCGCCGACCTGCCCGGCGCGCGTAACGCCATGACGGTCGGCGTGCTCGACGGCAAGATCATCGCCACCGGTGGCTGGGGTGCCGCCGGACCGGACGCCGCCACCTTCTCGTACGACCCGGCGGCGAACACCTGGACCCGCAAGGCCGACAACCCGGCGCCGCGCGCGGCGGCCGGCCAGGCGGTAGCGGGCGGCAAGCTGTACGCGATCGGCGGCTGCACCACCGCGAGCTGCACGCCGATGGCCAACTCGGTGGTCCGGTACGACCCGGGCGCCGACGCCTGGGAGACGCTGCCGGCGTACCCGAAGTCGGTGGCGTTCCTGTCCTGCGGCGGGATCGACGGCACCGTCTACTGCACCGGCGGCAACGACGGCACCACGTCGCAGAAGGTCGGGTACGCCTTCGACCCGTCCGCGAACGCCTGGACCGCCATCCCGGACGCGCCGGCCGACAGCTGGGCCTCCTCGTACGCGGTGGCGAACGGCAAGCTGCTGGTCGTCGGCGGGTCGCAGGGCGGCGCCATCACCAACGCCGGCTTCGCGTTCGACCCGGCGACCAACTCGTGGGCCAACCTGCCCAACGCCAACGCCCCCCGCTACCGGGGTGGCGCGGCCTGCGGGTTCTACAAGATCGGTGGTTCGTCGGGCGGCTTCACGGCCACCAAGGACAGCGAGGTCCTGCCCGGCTTCGGCGAGTGCTCGGAGGCCGCGGCCGACGTGAGCTGGCTGACCGTCGACAAGTCGAAGGTCACGCTGGCACCGGGTGAGAAGGTCACCGTCACGGTCGGCATGACCGCGAGCGTCGACCAGCCCGGTACGTACTCCGCTTCCGTGGTGATCAAGGAGAACACCCCGTACACGGTGGAGCCGGTGGCGGTGACGATGATCGCGCAGCCGCCGACCACCTGGGGCAAGCTGTCCGGCACGGTCTCCGGCAAGAGCTGCCAGGGCGCCACCGCGCCGCTGGCGGGCGTGACCGTGCAGGTCGACTCCTGGGCGAACTCGTACACCTTCACCACCGACGCCCAGGGCCGGTACGCCTACTGGATGGACCGGCGCAACAACCCGCTGACGCTGATCGTCGCGAAGGACGGCTGGAAGCCCCAGACGCGCCAGACGAAGATCAACAGCAGCACGCCCACGGTGGAGGACTTCACCCTCTCCCCCACCCGCTGCTGACCTCAGCACCGACGAGGACGGCCCGCCCGGCGATCCACACCGGGCGGGCCGCCCCTTTCCCCCGTCGATCTTGCACGTGCTGCCCCGGCAAGGCACACAAAAGCCCCACCCGAGGGGCCGCAAGTGCAAGATCAGCGGCGAACCAGGGCGGGCGGGGGTTACTGGGTGAGGCGGAAACCTACGCCTCTCACGGCGTGGATCGTGGCGGGGGCGTCGAGGCGGCCCAGCTTGCGGCGGAGGCGGCGGACCACCGAGTGCATGTCGGAGCGCCGTCCGAGATGGTCGTTGCCCCAGACGGCGCGGTGCAGCCGGGCGTACGTCCACACCTGGCCGGGCGTACCGGTCAGGCAGACGATCAGGTCGTGCTCCAAGGGCGTCAGCCCGATCTCCCGCTCCCGCCAGCGCAGCACCCGCCGGTCGGAGTCGACTGCCAGATCCCGCCGGGGCGGTTCGGCCGGCGCCTCGTCAGCCGCGGGCGGTTGCGGCGCCGGGGCCAGCGCGGGCCGGCGGACCAGGTCGAGGAAGCGGCGGGCCTGATGGGCGCTGGACACGATCAGGAACGACTCGGTGCCGCCGAGCAGTTGGGCGAGCTGCCGGCGCTCGGCCGACGAGGACGCGATGCCGATGACCAAGGACGGGAGCCCTGTCATCCGTTCCCACCTTTCCGGCAGGCCGAACCACAACGCCGGGCGGCCGCCAGGCACGACGTTGCGGAGGCACCTGGCTTGCGGAGTTCGACCCGAGGGGTGCGGGAGCTGCGGTTTCGTGAGGCTTCGGGGTGAACTACCGGGATCATATAGCCGAGCACCGATGATTGGTATAGCAGTTAACGTCGATGTAACTGCGTGCAACAAGGTGTTCGAGGCAACGTGCGCCGGGCCGCGTCCGGCACGCGCGTACCGATGAGAGACGGGGCGTACGGCGGTCCAATGCGTGTGATCACCCACCTGCTCTGCCTGCCCGACGGGACGCCGACCCGCGCGGACATCGCGGCCCGCTGCGCCGACCTGGCCGAGGCGCTGCGCGGCCGCGACCGGGGCGTGGTGGTGTGCGACGTGTCCGCGGTGAGCGCGCCCGACCTGGTCACGGTCGAGGTGCTGGCGCGGATCCGGCTGACCGCGCGGCGGTTCGGCTGGCGGCTGGAGGTACGCGGGGCCGGCGACGACCTACGCGAGATCGCCGGCCTGCTCGGGCTGGCCGGCACCCTCCTCGAGCCGGTCCGGCAGCCCGAACAGCGGGAACAGGCGGTCGACGTCGAGGAAGTTGTTGAGCGACGTGATCCGGCCGCCGGAGACGCCGATCACGATCAGCGCCCAGGGCACGTGGCCTGAGCCGTCGGGGTCGCGCCGGTAGTGCCCGAACGCCGGCATCCCGTTGGCGGCGGTCGGCACCAGGCGGGAGCCGCGGCAGCCGCTGCCGGTGCCGGCCATCCACGCCGCGATGTGCTCGGGGCCGCGCAGCCACAGCGGCAGCGGCGGCATCGACAGCGTCGCGTCCTCGTGCAGCAGCGCGGTGAGCGCCGTCAGGTCGTACGCCTCGAAGGCCCGCACGTAGCGGGCGAGCAGCGCCTGCTGCTCGCTGTCGAGCGGCCGGCGCACGTCGGCCTCGGTGTCGGCCGAGGCGAGCGTGGCGCGCGCCCGTTGCAGCGCGCTGTTGACGCTCGCCACCGACGTGTCGAGCAGGTCGGCGACCTCCTGGGCCGACCACGCCAGCACCTCGCGCAGGATCAGCACGGCCCGCTGCTTCGGCGGCAGGTGCTGCAACGCCGCGACGAACGCCAGCCGGACCGACTCCCGGCCGGCCACCACCTCGGCCGGGTCGGCGACCTCCGGCAGCACCCGGTCGTCGGGCGCCGGGCCGAGCCAGATCTGCTCCGGGCGGGGCTCGCCGGGGTGGGTGGCGGTGCCGACGCCGGCCGGACCGAGGTCCATCGGCCGGACCCGGCGCTGCGCGCTGGTGGACATGGACAGGCAGACGTTCGTCGCGATCCGGTAGAGCCAGGTCCGCAGCGCGGACCGCCCCTCGAACTTGTCGAAATTACGCCAGGCACGGACGAATGTGTCCTGTACCGCGTCCTCGGCCTCGAAGGCCGAACCCAGCATCCGGTAGCAGTAGCCGGTCAGCTCCGACCGGTACTCCTCGAGTTGCGCCTCGACGGGGACGCTCGCCACCTCGCTCACCCCGCCGAAACTAGCCCACATGCTGCGTCAATGCGAGCACGTCGGGGCCCGCACCGATGAGTCGGTGCCGCCCGGCCGGTCTGACAGCCGTCAGGTCACCACGTCCGAGGAGCACCGATGACCACAGCGCAGCGCGACGACCCACAGGCCCCGGGGCGGTACGCCGACGTCAACGGCGTCCACCTCTACTACGAGACGCACGGCGAGGGCCGGCCGATGATCCTGCTGCACGGCGGCCTCACCTCGGGTGAGATGTTCGCGCCGATCCTGCCCACGCTGGCCGCCACGCACCAGGTGATCGTGGTGGACCTCCAGGGGCACGGCCGCACCGCCGACGTGGACCGGCCGCTCGACATGGCGCTGATGGCCGACGACGTGGCCGCGCTGATCGACCACCTCGGGCTGGACCGCCCGGACGTGGTCGGCTTCTCCCTCGGCGGCGGCGTCGCCCTGCACACCGGTTTCCGGCACCCGGAGAAGGTGGGCCGGCTGGTCGCCGCGTCCGCGCACATCCGCCGCGACGCGGTCTACCCGGAACTGCTGGCTCAGCAGGGCCAGGTCAACGGCGCGGCAGCCGAGTACATGAAGGACACCCCGATGTACGAGCTGTACCAGCGGGTCGCGCCGCGTCCGGAGGACTTCCCCCGGCTGCTCGACAAGATCGGCGAGGCGATGCGGGAGGACTTCGACTTCACCGAGCAGGTCCGTGCCCTACGGGTGCCGACGCTCGTGGTCGCCGCCGACGCCGACATGGCGCCGCCGAGCCACTTCGTCGAGGTGTTCGGGCTGCTCGACGGCGGCCGGCGCGACGGCGGCTGGACGGGCGAGGGCCGCCCGGCGGGCGGGCACGCGCTGGCGATCCTGCCCGGCCTGACCCACTACGACATCGACCAGTCGCCGCTGTTCGCCGCGGTCACCCTGGACTTCCTCGACCGGGGCCGCTGACCCGCGCGCGTGTGCCGCGTCCCGTACCGGGGTACCGCTTGCGCAGGAGCACCGGTGAGGAGGACGAGATGACCGACCCCAGGTACGCACCGATCGGGCTGGCCGCCGCCGGGCGGCTGGTCCCCGACGACGGACAGACCGACGGCGGTGAGGTCGTCGGCGCCGACGACGCGGCCGCCGACGCCGCCCGGGCCGGCGCCGACGTGGACCTGTCCCGGGCCGACCGGGACAGCGACGGCACCCCGGTGGGCGCCGCCGACGCCGAGGCCGACCGCCGGCGCGCGGCAGGCGAGTGACGATCTCCGCCCCGCCACCCGTACGACGGTGGCGGGGCGGAGCCGTCCTCAGCCGTCGACCGGCAGCTCCACGTCGGGCAGGTGCCCGAGCGCCCGGATCGCGGTGACCGCCGCGTACCCGTCGGCCAGCCAGGCGATGTCCGTGCCGGGGACCGCGCGGACCGCGTTCGCCTCCACCGCCGTACGCACGAACCCCTCACCACGCTCGGCCACGGACACCTGCACCTGACCGAACGGGGCCAGTGTCGCCTGGCGCAGCCCCGCCACCTGATCGGCCGGCCGGTCCGGCACGTTGAGGTTCAGTACCGTGCCCGGATCCGCCCCGGCCAGCCACGGCAGCAGCGTCGCGGCCAGCTCGGCGGCGCTCGACCAGTGGCGGGACTCGTCGTCCACGCTGTCCAGCACCGCGATCGCCGCGCCACCGCTGCCGGCGCTCGCCGCCGCCGCGGTGAGCACGTCGAGCGACACGGCGAGCGCGCGGATGCCGTTGTTGCCGGCCGTCAGCGCCGCGCCGACGGTGCCGGAGTGCAGGACCGCGTGACCCGCGTTGGCGCCCCTGTTGATGCCGGACAGCAGCAGGTCCGGCACCGGCCCGAACACACCCAGGCCGGCCAGCACCGCGATGTACGCCGGGGAGGCCGCCACCGCGTACGCGGGCACACCCGGCAGGCCGTCCAGCTCGGTCTCGCGGAACACCAGCCGCCCGTCGTCGGTCACCGCCGACAGCGCCGCGCTCATCCCGCTCGCCTCGGCCTCCGGCGCCGCGACCACCACGTCCATCCCGCGCTCGTACGCGGCCCGGGCCAGCGCGCGGATGCCGGGGGCGTGCACACCGTCGTCGTTCGTCACCAGCACCCGTGGCGGCCGGTCAGTCGTCATCGTCGCCGCCGTCCAGCGGGGTCAGCCGCACCCGGCCGGCCAGTTCGCGTACCGCCTCGGCCCGGCCCGTGCCCAGCCCGTGCCGGGTCACGTTCAGCGCACCGGCGGCGGCGCCGACGTGCAGCGCCTCCCGCATGTCGCCGCCCCGGGCCAGCACCGCCGCCACCCCGGCGGTCATCGAGTCCCCGGCGCCCCGGTGGTCGGCCAGCTCCAGCGGCGGGGCGTGCACCAGCAGCGGCTCGCCGTCCTCCGGCAGCGCCAGCGCGGGCTCCCCCGCGCGGCTGATCAGCACCGTCCGCGCGCCCCGCTCCTGGCACCGGCGGCCGGCGTCGCGCAGTGCCTCGACGCTGTCGTCCTTGGCCAGGCCGTCGTCGAGCAGCTCCTCGTGGCTTACCTTCAGCACGCTCACGCCGCCGTCGAGCACCGCCTCCAGGTACGGCCCGGACAGGTCGGCCACCACCGTCCCGCCGTTGGCGCTCAGGTCGGCGGCGAGGCGGCGGTAGATGTCCGGGTCCACCACCTGCGGGTCGGCCGGGCCGCTGAGCACGCTCACCGGGGCGCGCAGCCCCTCGGTGAGCGTCACCGTGTACAGCTCGTCGATGTCGTGCCGCACCATCGGCGCGCCCGGATGCTCGGCGATCTCGGTCCGCTCGCCGTCGCGCCGGTCGTGCACGTACCAGCCGGTGCCGGACTCACGCCGCACCGTCCGGACCGTGACGTCCTCGTCGTCGAGCAGCTTGCGGACCGCGTCGCCCACCTCGCCGCCGAGACCCACGCACATGGTCACCGGTACGCCGAGCGCCGCGATCATCCGGGTCTGCCACACCCCCTGCCCGCCGGGGTGCAGGTGCAGCTCGGGTACGTCGCCCTGCTGCTCGATCGTCACCGTCAACAGCGGGGCCGGGGCGAACACCATCACCTTCTGCTCCATCCGCCGGTGTTGCCCGCTCACCGGCCCCGGTAATCCCCCAGGTCAGCGCGGGCGCGCGGCGGCACGGCGGCGCCGCAGGTACGGCAGCGCGAACAGGTAGAGACCGCTGATCAGGAGCAGGGCGAGCGGCAGCAGTGGCACGTAGGAGACCCACACGATCGGGTCCTTCTGGGCCAGCGCCACGAAGGTGATCACGACGGTCACGGTGAAGGCGACGGAGAACCAGCGGTGGAGCTGACGGATGCGCGTGTCCATGGGTCGACGACCTTTCCCCGGTGGCCGCCCTGGTGGGAGGCCTGTGCCGGAAACGCTAGGTCCGCCCGCCCGCGCGACGCTTCTCGATTCCTGACCGGTCCACGCCGCGCTGTTCCTGGTCAGTCAGCGGCCAGCTCGGGCCGATGCTCCTTGATCCACTTCTGCACGTCCGACTTCAGCCAGACCTTGCCCTGCACCAGGTCGGCCACCGGCTCCGGGAAGTTGCGGTGACTGGTGATCACGTAGACGCGCTGCTTGCTGATGCCACCCAGCATCACGCGGATCTCGGCTGCGCCCACCAGCTCCATAAGCCGGACGCTAGACAGTTGCCCTGGCTCCTTGACTCGGGTCAACGCCCCGGTCACCGTATGGGGTATGCCGACTTCCTCGCCGACCCAGGGCCGCCCGCCCAGAGCGATCCGGCCGCACGTGGCGATCCGGCCGCTGTGGCTGTGCCGGGTCTGCGCCGGCCCGTGGCCGTGTCAGCCCGCGCGCCTGTTGTTGCTGCTGGAATACCGCCGCGACCGGGTGGCGCTGTCGATCTACATGGCTGGCTGCCTGTTCGACGCCGCCGCCGACCTGCTGAGACTCAACCCCGATCCGGGCCCTCGCCCCGGCGAACTGTTCCACCGGTTCGTCGCGTGGACGAGACACTCGTGAGCGGACAGGTCACTCCCGCATGTATTCGCCGCCCTCGGCGGTGGCCGACGCGTAGCGCACGGCCGCCAGCGGGTTGAGCAGCACCGCGGCGATACCGGCGGCCCACGCCGTCGCCGGTAGCCGCTCGCCGTCGGGGCGGACGGTCCGCCGGGCGGCCCAGCAGCCGAGGGCCGCGAACGTGACGAGCAGCGTGACCGGCAGCAGCCAGAGCACGGCGGGCAGCAGGTCACGGAGGGGCACCACGGCGTCGAGCAGCTCCACCGGGAAACTGGCGCCGTCGTGGGTCACCAGGCCGATCCGGTGGCTGTAGGCCGCGAGCGCGACCACTGTGCAACCGACGGCGATCAGGGCGACGAGGGCGAACAGTGCGGCGCGGCGGGCGGACACCGGGCCGAGGTTACCGCCCGCCGAGCCCTGACGGTGGACCGTCGCGCGCCAGGGCGGTCAGACGCCCAGGGCGAGATCTGCCACCTCGGCGGCGCAGCCCCAGGACAGCGTCACCCCGGCCCCGCCGTGCCCGTACGCGTGCACCAGCCGCCCGTCCGCCGGGTCCACCTCGACCCGGGGGCCGCCGTGCCGGGCGGGCCGCAGCCCGATCCGCTCCCCCAGCACCGGCGCCTCCGCGAGCTGCGGCACCAGCGCCACGCACCGGCGCCGGATCGCCGCCGCCTCCTCCGGGTCGGGGCCTGTGTGTCCCACCCCGGCCTCGTAGGTGCCGCCGAGCACCACGTCGTGGCGGCGCGGGTGCACGTACGTGACGCCCGCCGGGTCGTCCTCGTCGCGGACCGAGACGGTCAGACCGGGGTTCGCCACCAGCAGGACGTGCCCGCGCGCCGGGTACACGGCCGGGTCGGCGGCGAGTCGGCCGGAAGCCAGTCCGGTCGCGTTCACCACGACCGGCGCGACCTCGTACGCCTCGGCGAGCGTGCCCAGCGCGCGGCGGACGACCCGCCCGCCGCCCGCCTCCAGGCGCTGCCGCAGCCAGGTGAGGTAGCTGGTCATCTCCACCGACGGGGCGGTGAACCGCAGCAGCGCGGTGTACGGCGGCTGCGCCGGTTCGGCCGTCAGGTCGCCGCAGGCGTCGGCCCACCAGGGCGGCCCGGTGTAGCGGTGGCGCAGCCACATCCGGGTGGGCCGGTCGACCACCCCCGGCACGCCGTCGGCCGCCTGGCGGCGCAGTTCGGTGTGGGTGTCCCGGGCCCAGCGCAGCACCCGGGGATCCTCCTCGGTGTGGCTCGGGTACCAGACGGCGGCGGCCACCGTCGACACCGTGTCGGCCGGGTCGTGCGCGGTCAGCACGGTGACGTGTGCGCCGCGCTGCTGGAGCGTGAGCGCCGTCGTCATCCCGATCACGCCGCCGCCGACCACCACCACGTCCGCCTTCGTCATGACGCCCATGATGGCGCAGGCCCCGGACGCACGACCGGAGCGGGCGGGCCGCCCAGGGAGGCGACCCGCCCGGCGGGCGTCAGCCCTTCTGGCCGATCCGGTCCACGACGGCGACGGACAGCACCGCGGACGTGCCCGCCTCCCCGCCCACGCCGAGGAACGCGTACGTCCGCGGGTCGAACACCATCACCATCAGGGCCGGGTTCCCCGGGGAGGACCAGCTGACGCCCACACCGGAGCGGCCCGCACCGTCGGTGGCCTTCTCCACCACCTTCAGGCCCGGCGTCGCGGCGGCGGCCTCGAACAGCGCAGCCCGCGACCGTGGCCTCAGGTACGAGTCGTTGAGCAGGAACATCACGTCCTTGGCGGCGGCGTTGACGTCACCGGGCTCGCCGCTGCGGTGCTTGTCCAGATAGGCGCGCATCGCGGCGGCGTCGGTGGGCACGGCGGGGTCGTAGGCGGGCTCCGGCACGCACGGCTCGGTGCCCGGCAGGGGCTGCCCGCCCTTGTACATCTTCGCCCGGCCGTCCCGGCAGCCGGGGAGCACGAACTCCTGGCGGCCGCCCGGCGGGTACTCGACGACCAGGCCGTCCCTCGTCCCGTCCACCGACGCCCAGCTCTCCCGCAGCTCCCGGCCGCCCTGCGAACGCGTGTAGACGAACTGGTCGGGCCGGGGCTCGACGTCCGGCAGCCGCAACGCCGCCACCGCCGCGTCGCGCAGCACCTGCCGGGCGTCGGCCCGGGCGGCGGGTGCGCTGCCGCCGATCCGGTCCGGCGCCAGCACCAGCACCGCGGCGAGCGACGCCGCCACCGACGCCGTCGCCACCCCGGCGAGGACCAGCCGCCAGGCGGGCCGTCGCACCCGTCGGGCGGGCGCGGCCTCCGTCGCGGTCATCGCGCCCACCAGCCGGGTACGCGCGACGCCGAGTCGCTCGCCGGCCGGCAGCTCGGTCTCGTCGCCGAGCCGCTGGAGCAGTCGCATCTCATCCATTGCTCAGTACCTCCTCGATGGTGTCGGCCGGCTCGCCGCCGAGCCGTTCCCGCAGCAGCCGGCGCGCCCGGTTCAGCCGGGACCGCACGGTGCCGACCGGGACGGCCAGCGCGGCGGCGACCTCCTCGTACGTCAGGTCCTCCCAGGCGACGAGCAGCAGCACGTCGCGGTCGCCGTCGGCGAGCCCGGCCAGCGCGTCGAGCAGGTGCCGGCGCAGCGACCGCGCGGTCACCTCGCCGGCTACCCGGTCGGCGGGGGACGCCTCGGACGTCGCCGGGCGGTACGCCTGCCGCAGCCGGTACTCCCGTTCCTCGGTGCGCCGCTGCTGGGCGACGAGGTTGGTGGCGATCCCGTACAGCCACGGGCGGGCGTTCGGGCGGCCGGTGTCGAACCGGTCCCGGCGCCGGAACGCGGCGAGGAACGTCTCCGCCACCAGGTCGTCGGCCGCCGCGGAGCCGAGGCGCCGGGCCAGGTAGCGGTGGATGTGCGGCGCGTGCCGGTCGAAGATCGCGGCGAAGGTCTCCGGTTCCCGTACGGACCGGGCGACGACCTCGGCGTCGGTGAGCGCGCCGACGTCGACATCCTTCACCCGTCTCAGTCTTCTCATGCGCGGCCTCTCGGCGAGTGGGGACGTGTCACCTGTTGTCCGCTGCTCGCGTCCGGACGGTTCACGCCCGCGACGGTAGGCCGGTCGGGTGGTCCGTCGTGGACCGTGCGGTCGTACGGGGCGGAATCGCTTTGTCCGTCTCGGTTACGCTCGTGGCGTTTGGCCTTGGGGAGGGCTCATGAGTGCGGATCCTTCGATGAGCGGCGACTTCACCCGCATGCTCGACGCGACGATGGCGGCACTGCGGACGGTGGGTCCGCCGCCCGCCGACGACGCGGAGACACCGGCGGTCGGCGAGGCCGCCGACGGGCAGGTACGCGCCGAGATGGGCCGCGACGGCAAGCTCCACTCGCTGCACGTCGAGCCACGGTTGATGCGGCTCGGCTCCGACGAGCTGACCGCCCACATCGTCACCGCCGTCAACGCGGCGATCGACGGGCTGCGCGCCGGCCCGGCGCCGCAGGTCGCGGACATGTCGCAGTTGCGGGAGCAGTTGCAGGAGGTACGGGACACGGCCGTACCCCGGCTCGGGTCGTTCCTCGACGCGCTCACCGAGGCGCAGGAGCGGCTGGCGCGCGGCGGGCAGCGATGAGCGGCGACGGCTTCGAGGTGCATCCGCCGCTGATCCGGGCCGCCGGGCGCGGCGTCACCGACGTGGCCAAGCGGTTCACCGGCGAGCTGGAGGCGTTCGAGGCGCGGATGCAGGGCTACGGCGAGCCGTGGGGCGCCGACGACATCGGGTCGCTGATCGGCATCGCGTACACCGAGGTGGCGAACTACATCTTCGACTGCCTCGGCATGGCCGCCGACGAGTTCACCTCGGCGGGCGCCGACATCGCGGGGATGGCCGACTCGTACGAGCGGGTCGACGAGGACGGCGCGGGCACCATGCGCTCGCTGGCCGGCGGGCTGGGCTGAGCCGTGGGACTGCAACTACCCGGTGAGCTGGTCACCGCGCTCGGCTGGATCGGCTACACCTGGCCGGCCGCCGACGAGGAGAAGCTCTTCGAGATGGGCCAGGCGTGGCTGGAGTTCGGCGGCCGGATCGGGGCGGCGGCCGGCGAGGCGGACGCGGCCGCCGCGCAGGTGTGGACGCAGAACGTCGGCCCGGCGATCGCGGCGTTCCAGAAGTGGTGGGGCGGCGAGCAGAACGGGCCGCTCGTGCTGCACGACAGCATGCCCGCGGCGATGCTGCTCGGCGCCGGGCTGATCATCTGCGCGGCGATCGTGCTGGCTCTGAAGATCGCGGTGATCGTGCAGCTGGCCATCCTGGCGTTCGAGGTCGCCCAGGCGATCGCCACCGCCGTGGTCACGTTCGGCGCCTCGCTGGCCGAGATCCCGATCTTCCAGATCATCACCCGGGAGATCGTCGGCGCGCTCATCGACCAGGTCATCGGGAGACTGCTCGATGCCTAGCCCGAGGCGCGGCCGGGGCGCCGCCGCGAAACCGGCCGCCGGCAAGATCGTCCGCAAGGCGGTCGAGAAGCTGGAGAAGCCGATCGTCCGGGTCACCGGACCGAATCGGAGCCTCCCCACCAAGGTCGTCCGGGTGGAGCGCCGCGACTTCCACGCCACCGCCCAGTTCCGGCGCAAGATGGCCGCACTGAAGAAGCTCAGCGACTCCGGCAAGCTCTACAAGGCCACCAACCCGGTGCAGCGCGACAAGAGCATCACCGACGGCTACAAGGATCGGATCCGGCAGAAGATCTGGGACAAGTACTGGCCGCACGACAAGGACCTCGCCAACCGGCTCAGTCAACGGCTCAGCGACTACCATCCCGACCACGTGTGGGAACTGCAGCTCGGCGGGCCGGACACCGTCGACAACCTCAAACTGCTGCATGGTAGAACCAACACGGACATCGGCTCCCAGATCTGGGGGCAGATCCAGAATCTGCCGGACGGAACCCCGATCCGAATAGAGGTAGTGGATTGACTTCCGATCTCGCGCAGCTTCTCGACGAACTCCGCGCCGACCTGGCCGCGGACGAGCCGGCGAGTCTCGCGTACGCGCAGATCGGCGCGCCCGCCGACGACGGTGACGTGCCGGCGGAGCTGCCGGCCGGCTTGCGTGATCTGCTGCTCGCCGCCGACGGCCTGCGCGCCGGGGCGTTCGAGCTGGCCTCGACCGGCCGGCTCGCCGGGGTGCAGTACTTCCTCGACTACGCGCCCGGCTTCTCCCCCGTCGGCCAGGACAAGACCGGCTGGCTGGTCGTCGGCACGCGCAGCGACGAGCCGATCTTCCTGGAGCGGGCGACCGGCGCGGTGTGGTACTTCCCGCCGACCGGCACCGAGTGGTTCATGGGCGACGCGTTCGAGGAGCTGGCGCCCGACCTCGACTCGTTCGTGCACTACTACGTGCTCGGCCCCGGCTACGCCGAGCTGGTCACCGACAACGACGCGTGGTACGCGTTCCTCGACCGGCAGGGCCTGCTCGACGAGTCGGACGACGTGGACGAGGACGAGGCGCAGCCGTGACGGTGACCCGGGAGCAGCTCACCGCGCTGTGGGGTGAGCGGGGCGTCATCTACTTCCCCGACCAGCGTTTCGACGCGATCCTCGGGCCGCTCGGGCCGGAGGTGTTCCCGCCCGACGGGGCGCTGCCGGTCGAGGTGCCGATCCTGTTCACAGTCGACGTCTCGGTCCCCGACGTGGAGCTGTTCTCCACGCTGTCGATCGAGCTGGGCGACCAGGGCCCCCGCCCGTACGTCGTGCTCGGTGCCTCGCCGGAGGATCCGGCGCTGCTGTTCTGCCTGGACGCGGACACCGGCGCGGTGATCCTGCTGGACCTGGAGACGCCGAACCTGGAGACGGTGAACAGCACGTTCGCCGCGTTCGTGGAGTTCCTCTACCGGCTCGGGCAGCTCATCGCCACCGACCCGGGCGGGCGGGAGCGGGCCGCACGGGCGGCGGCGATCCGCGACGACCTGCGCCCGGTCGACCCGGTGGCGTTCGCGGAGCCGGAGTCGTGGTGGAACATGGCCTTCGACGAGCTGGAGTCGACCGCCTGACGTCAACCGGCCGCCGGCGCGGGCACCGCCTGTGCGGCGCGGTCCGCGCCGGTCACGCCGGCGACGAGCAGCAGGTACGCGGCCAGCTCCACCACCGCCGACAGCGCCGCCACCGGTTGCGGCATCGCCGAGGTGGGCGGGATGGCGAACCAGGCGAACAGGGCGGTGCCGTCGGCCTCGAGCGGATGCGGCACCGCGGCCAGCGCCGCGTCGAGCAGCGGCAACGCGAGCACCGCCAGCAGTGCCGCCCCGGTCGCGGCGAGCCGCCGGCCCCGCCCGGCCAGCAGCGCGGCAAGCGCCAGCGCGGTGAGTGCGAGCGCCAGCGGCGGCAGCACCGCGAGGACGAGCGCGGGCACGACATCGGCCTGGCCCTGCCCCGATCCGGTCACCCGGGTCGGCGTGGTCCCGGTACGGACCTCCACGATCCGGGTGCTCGCCGCGACCGCGGCGCCGACATCGGCGACCCGGACGGCCGCGTACCCGACGACGGGTGCGGCGGCGACCGCCGCGGCGATCAGATGCCGCCGCCGTCCACGCCCCCGGTACGCGACAAGCAGCACCGCCACCGCGACCAGCGCCGCCCAGCTCCCGGCGAGCGCCGCGTCGAAGCCGGCAGTCCGGTCGACTGCGCTGTCGCCGCTGCCGTACATCACCCAGCCGACGTCTCCGGCGCCCGGCTCGGCCGGCATCGTGCGGACCGCGTCCACAATCAGCGGTACGAGCGCCGCCGGCACCGCCCAGCGCGGCGCCGGCAGTCCGGCGGCGACGGCGTAGCCGAGCAGCAGTGCCAGGCTCAGCACCTCCGCGCCGTGCCAGAGCGGTGCGGCCACCAGGACGCCGACGACGTGGGCGACGGCGGACACGGCCGCGAGGATCAGCAGCAGCGGGGGGCGACGCACCGGCGGATCCTTTCACGACACACCGGCCGCCGCGGCCCCGTGGTCGTCAGCTGCCGGCCGGCACCTGGTCCTTGACGTCGTCGTAGCCGACCGCGCCCGGCGCCGGGGCCGGGGTGTAGATCACCCGGATCACGCCGGTCGGGTACGCCTCGGTCGCGGTTACCCGCAGGTGGTACGGCGCGTCGCCCTCGTCGAACAGCCGGCGGCCCTTGCGGGCGGCGACCGGGTGCACCAGCAGCCGCAGCTCGTCCACCAGGCCCGCGGCGAGCAGTTGCTGCACCACCGAGATCGACCCGGGGATGAGGACGCCCTTGATGCCGGCGTCGGCCTTGAGCGCGCGTACGGCGTCGGTCAGGTCACCCTGGATCAGCTCGGAGTTGCGCCAGGAGAACTCCAGCGGCTGGCGCGAGACGACGACCTTGCGCATGTCGCCGAGCTGCTTGGCGAACGGCGCGTCCTCACCACCGGCGGCCTCCCGGTCCGGCCAGGCACCGGCGAAGCTGTCGTACGTCTCCCGGCCGATCAGCAGCACGTCGGAGGTGTCGTAGTCCTCGGTGACGGCGCGGCCCATGTTCTCGTCGAAGTACGGGAAGTGCCAGTCGGGGTCGATCTCGGCGACACCGTCGGCCGAGATGAACAGCGTGGAGATGACAGTGGCCATCACGGTGCTCCTTCGCAGTGGGTTCGACGGGTTGACCGCCGCACCGTGTCAAACTCATCGGCCCGCGACGACGTCACCCGGGATCAGAACGAGAAATCCGGCGGCGCGCCCTCGCCCACCCGCCCGTCGACCGCCTCCCGGAGCAGGTCCGCGTGGCCGGTGTGCCGGGCGTACTCCTCGATCATGTCGAGGAGCATCCTGCGGACGGTGGGGGTGCGGCCGTCCGGCCAGGTGAACGACGACGGCCCGGCCAGTCCACGTTCGGCGACGACGGCATCCATCAGCCCGCGCGACCGCTGCACCGCGGCGCGCCACAGCGCGTACACGTCGTCCGGCGCGGCCTGCGCGCCGAAACGCCACTCCCAGTCGGGCTCGGCGTCGAAGTCGATGCCCTCCCACGGCGGTCCGTACCCCTGACCGGCCACCTTCACGGCCAGCCAGTCCGTCTCGACCAGGGCCATGTGCGCGATCAGGCCACCGAGCGTCATGGTGCTGGCGGCGGTGACCGCGCGCAGGCCCGTCTCGTCGAGCCCGTCGGTCTTCCAGGCGAAGGTCCGCCGGTTGCGTTCCAGGACGGCCAGCAGCGCCTCGGCCTCGGTCTCGGTGGTCGCGTCGTCCATCGCCGAAGCATAGGCAGCAGGCGACATCCGTGGGGGGCGCCCGCCGGCGCCGCCGGCGGGTCAGGCCGGGGTGAGGACGCAGAACTCGTTGCCCTCCGGGTCGACGAGCACCCGCCACGGGATGTCGGCCCCGCCCAGGTCCGCGTCGGTGGCGCCGAGGGACCGCAGGCGGGCGGTCTCGGCGTCCAGGTCGTCCGACGCGTACGGGCGGACGTCGAGGTGCACGCGGTTCCACCCGGTCTTCGCGTCGGCGGTGCGGGCGAACCGCAGGTACGGCCCGACGCCCTGGGCGGAGCGCAGCACCGCCTGCCGGTCGGTCACCTCGTGCACGGTCCAGTCGGTGGCCCGGCCCCAGAAGTCGGCCATGCCCCGCGGGTCGGCGCAGTCGACCACCACCTCGGCGATCGGCCCGGTGTCCGCGTGCCGCGGGTTCGGCTCCCGTACGCAGAACTCGTTGCCCTCGGGGTCGGCCAGGACCGTCCACGGCACGTCGCCCTGGCCGATGTCGGCGGGGGTGGCGCCGAGCGCGGTCAGGCGCGCGACCAGCTCCGCGTGGTGCGCGGCCGAGGTGGTCGCGAGGTCGACGTGGACGCGGTTCTTCGCCGTCTTGGGCGCGGTGGAGACGACGAGGTCGATGTAGAGGGCGCGGGGGTCCGGGTAGGTGAGGTCCTCGGGTTCGAGGTTCGTCACGCCGGGGGCCTCGCTGGAGATCCCCCAGCCGAGCACCTTCGCCCAGAAGCCGCCGAGCGCCACCTCGTCGTGGGCCTTCATGTTGATCTGTACGAGCCGGGTTGCCATGGCGGCGATGGTAGGTGCCCCGCCCGGTCGCCGTGGTCCCGGCAGGTGATCAGGAATCGAGAAGCGCGCCGTCGCCGCCGGGCCATAGCGTTGTCATCGGGCGGTCGGCACCACGCGGACCGCGAGTCACGAGGGGGGATCGCTATGTCCGACGGGTTCAGCGCCGCCGAGCGCGCCGCGATGAAGGAGCGTGCGGCCGAGCTGCGCGCCGAGGGCAAGAAGGGCGCGAAGAAGGCCGACGAGCTCCAGGCGGTGCTCGACCGGATCGCGCAGATGGCGCCGGAGGACCGCGAGCTGGCCGAGCGCGTGCACATGACGATCACCTCCGCCGCGCCGGAGCTGGCGCCGAAGACCTGGTACGGCATGCCCGCGTACGCAAACGCCGCCGGCAAGATCGTCGTGTTCTTCCAGGACGCGGGGAAGTTCAAGTACCGCTACTCGACGGTGGGCTTCCAGGAGGCGGCGAACCTCGACGACGGCGACATGTGGCCGGCGTCGTTCGCGCTGGTGCGGTGGAGCCCGGAGGTGGAGAAGAAGCTCGCCGAGCTGGTGCGTACCGCCGTGTCGTGACCGTGCCGCCGGTCCGGCGGTGCGCGGCCACTGCTGCTAGCGCTGCCAGGAGTCGAGGCCGCGGACCGCGGCCCGGGCGATGTCGTCGGCCAGGCCGGGGTCGATGCTGGTGCCCTCCCAGCCCTGGTCGTGCACGACCGTCACCGCGTCGGCGACCCGGATCACGAGGATCTGGCTGGTGCTCCGCCCCTGGGCCGGGCTGCCGTCCAGGCCGGTCGCGGGACGGCTCACCGTGACCAGCAGGGCCTCGTCCCCGGTCCCGGCCATCGGCCGGGACGCGACGGTGACGGTGCCGCCCGAGGCCTGGAACGACCGGCAGTCCGCCACCGCCCCGCGCACCCGGCGCAGGTAGTCGGCGGCGCCGGTGCCCTCGAACGCGAAGACGGTCTGGTGCAGCGTGCCGTAGGGGACGTTCTCCGGCGGATCCTTCGGCTGTTTGTAGGTGCTCATCATCGCGGCGCTCGCGGTGACCGACCGCCCGCCGCTGCGGAACTCCTTGTCGCACAGCTCGGGCAGCGCGTCGGCGGCGTCGGCCGGCTGGGCGGCGGCCTTGCGCAGTTCCGGCGGCAGGTCGACGAAGGCGGACGTCGGGATCGTCACGGGCCCGCCGCGCGACGGTGACGCCGACGGTGTGGCGGCCGTCGGGCCCGCGGCCGGCGTCGAGGTCGTGCTCGCGCCGCCGCCGTCGTTCCCGCCGCCGTCGCCGCAGGCGCCGGCCAGCAGCGTGGCGACGAGCAGGGGTACGCCAAGCGTCCGCCTCCGGCGACTCGGTGTCCTCACGTCGACCTCCGTCCCGTGCCCCGTCCCGACGACGTTCCCGATGCGGCGTCACCCGAAACAGCACCGCCACTCCCCCAACGCCCGGCGCACCTGCCGGGTTCCGGCAGGCGCGGCGGGTGTTCAGCTGGGCCGTACTGCGACAACTCCGCAAATGAGTGTTTGCGCAAAGCGATGTTTGCGATAGCGTGCGGGCATGCGCTCCGATCCGGACCTCGACCGCGCCTTCGCTGCCCTCGGTGACCCGGTCCGCCGCGCCCTGGTGACCCGCCTCGCCCGGGGTGAGGCCACAGTCGGCGAGCTGGGCGAGCCGTTCGACCTGACGCCGCAGGCGATCTCCCACCACGTCGGCGTGCTGCGCCGGTGCGGCCTCGTCGAGCAGCGACGCGAGGGCACGCGGCGGCCGTGCCGGCTGCGCGTCGACCGGCTCGCCCGGCTGAGTACGTGGATCGACGAGCAGCGCCGCGCCTGGGACGACCGTCTCGACGCGCTGGAGACGCACCTCTCCGATCCGGAGGCGACCCGGTGACGGCCCGTACCGAACGGCACGGCGACGAACTGATCGCGCGACGCCACCTGCCCGCCGCGCCGGACCGGGTGTGGGAGGCCTTCACCTCACCGTCCGGCATCGCCGCGTTCTGGGGCGGCTCGCACGCCTCTGTGCCGCCAGGCTCGGTGACTGTCGACCTGCGACCGGGCGGCGAGTTCGCGCTCGGCACCCGCGCCCCGGACGGCCGGACCGGGCGGCTGCGGTTCGTCTACGTGAGCGTCGACGAGCCGCGTGAGCTGGTGTTCGACGAGCCGGCCACCGGCCTGCGCACCACTGTCACGCTGCGACCCGCCGGGTACGGCACCGACCTCACCGTGCACCAGCGCGAACTCCCGCCCGAGTTGCGCACCGACCAGGCGGCCGACGGGCTCGCCTCGATCCTCGACGCCCTCGCCGCCCACCTCCGACACCACGACGATGGAGACGACAGTGACCCGAGCATCCCAGCGTGACCTGGTCGCCGAATACTTCGACGGCTTCCGGGCGAGCGACCACGAGCGCATCCTCGCCACGCTCACCGACGACGTCGAGTGGGTCATCCACGGCCACCGCACCACGCGGGGCCGGGCGGAGTTCGACGGCGAGATCGAGAACCCGGCGTTCACCGGCAGCCCGCGGCTCGACGTCGAACGCGTGCACGAGGACGGGCCGGTCGTCGTGGTGACCGGCGAGGGCCGGGGCGTCAGCGTCGAGCACGGGCCGTTCCGGTTCGCCTTCAACGACCTGTTCACGTTCCGGGACGGGCTGATCGCCCGGGTCGACTCCTACGTCGTCCCTCTGCCCGGCGCGTGAGCACCGCCTGACGCCCCGGTGAAGGCCCGTCGGTACGCCGACGGCGAGGTCCGCATCGCGGCGGCGAAGTGGTGCCGGAACGTCACCGCCGTCTCGAACCCCACCGCCGCGGCGACCTCCTCGATCGGCGCGGTGGTCGTCTCCAGCAGCGGCAGGCTGGCCTGGACGCGCCGGTCGATCAACCAGCGGATCGGGGTGGTGCCGGTGGCCCGCGCGAAGTGCCGCAGGTAGGTACGCGCCGACATGTGCGCCCGCCGCGCCAGCCGGTCGACGGTGATCGGGGTGTTCAGGTTCGCCAGTGCCCAGGACATGCTCGCGGCGAGCCGGTCGTCCTCCGGGTCGCCGGGCACCGGCGCCTCGATGAACTGCGCCTGGCCGCCGTCCCGGTGCGGCGGTACGACCAGCCGGCGGGCGACCGCGTTGGCGATCGTCGGGCCGTGGTCGCGGCGTACCAGGTGGACGCAGAGGTCCAGACCGGCGGCGCTGCCGGCGCCGGTGAGGATGTCCCCGTCGTCGACGTAGAGCACGTCCGGGTCGACGCGTACCGCCGGGTGGCGCCGGGCGAGCAGGTCGGCGTACCGCCAGTGGGTGGTGGCGCGGCGGCCGTCGAGCAGTCCCGCGCCGGCCAGGGCGAACGCGCCGAGCAGATCGACACGATCCGGGCGCCGCGCCGGTGCGCCGCGCGGAGCGCGCCGGTGAGCGCCGGTGACGGGTCGGCGTGCACGTCGGCGACGCCGGGCACGATCAGCGTGTCGGCGGCGGCGAACGCGTCGAGGCCGTGGCCGGTGTGCAGGGTGGCGCCGCCGACCAGCCGTACCGCGCCGGGGGTCTCCGCGCAGACGGTCAGCTCGTACCAGGGCACGTCGAACTCGGGGCGGGGCAGGCCGAAGACCTCGGTGACGATGCCGGTCTCGAACACCGACATGCCCTCGTACGCGAGCACCGCCACGGTGGCGCGGTTCATGGCGGGATCTTAGCGATCGGCGTCGCTCGCGCCACTGGAGCGGCCGGAAGACGGCCACCACGATGGGTGCCATGTCGAACGTCCTGCGCATCCCCGCCGCCCGCCCCGCCGACGCCCTCGCCCACTTCGCGGCCCGGCTCGCCTTCGAGGCCGACGTCAGCGACGTGCACGCCGACCTGGAGGCGGGTGTACCGGGCCTGGTCGTGGTCGACTCGCGCTCCCTACCGGCATGGCGGCAGGGGCACATCCCCGGCGCCGTGCACCTGCCCACCGCGGAGATCGCCGCCCGGACGGACGAGCTGGTCCCGCCGGGCGCCACAATGGTCACCTACTGCTGGGGGCCGGGCTGCAACGGCGCCACCCGCGCCGCGCGGGAGTTCGCCCGGCTCGGCCGCCCGGTCAAGGAGATGATCGGCGGGTACGAGTACTGGGTGCGGGAGGGCTTCCCGGTGCGTACCGAGGCAGGGCTGGTGCGGCGGCCCGCCGACGACCTCACCGCCCCGGCCGGCGTCTCGTGCGGCTGCTGAGGCGTGTCGGTTCCGTACAAGACGGCAGGTGGCGGCCGTTCCTAGCATTGCCGCATGCGTGATCTTGTGTACACCGGATTCATGTCGCTCGACGGCGTCGTGGACTCCCCCGGCGGCGGCCCGGGCGAGGACCACCGCAGCGGCGGCTGGGTCGTCAAGGACATCGAGTTCCTGCCCGAGGCGTTCTCGCTCAAGGGCGAGGAGCTGGCGCAGACCACGGCGCTGATGTTCGGGCGGCGCAGCTACGAGGCGTTCGCGCCGACCTGGCGCGACTCCGAGGACCACGCCGCCTACCGGGACCTGCCGAAGTACGTGGTGTCGTCAAGCCTGCCCGAGGACGCGCTGATCGACGGCTGGGGGCCGCTGACGATCCTGCGCTCCACCGCCGACGTGGCCGCGCTGAAGCAGGGCGACGGCGGCGACGTCTTCATCCACGGCAGCGCGGAACTCGCCCGCCGTCTCGCCGAGGCGGACCTGATCGACAGATACCACCTGCTCGTCTTCCCGGTGCTGCTCGGCGCCGGCAAGGGCCTGTTCAGCCAGGCGGACCGGGACCGGCAGACGCTGCGGCTGCGCGACTCGGCCGCCTACCCCAACGGCGTCGTCAAGCTGATCTACGACGTGACTCGCTGAGCCGGGTCCAGCGCGATCGCCCCACCGGCGCCCGCGCGCAGCTCGCCGGCCGTCCGTCCGACGTACCGGCGCAGCGCGCGGGCCAGGTGCGGTTCGTCCACGTACCCGAAGGTGGTGACCGCGTCGGCGGGCGGGCCGCCGGCGGCCAGCAGCACGGCGGCGCGGCGCGCGCGGTCGATCTGCCGCACCGCGCCCCGGGTCAGCCCGGTCGCCGCCCGGAACCGGCGTTCGAGGGTACGCGGTGACGCCGGTGGACGGCCCCCGCGCAGCGTCTCGGTGACGAGCGGGTCGCGGACCACCACGCCGGCGCGGACCAGCCGGTCCACCAGGGCCTCGGCGTCGTCCGGGCCGGGTGTGGCCCACCGGCCGCCGTCGAGCCGGAACGTCCGGCGGCCCACGTCGGGCAGCTCGGCGCCGCCGTCGACAAGCGCAGGCGTGGGTACCAGCCGCAGCGAGGTGCCCACCGCGAACTCGATGCCGACGAACGTCGCGCCCTCGGGCACCGGCGCGGTGCCGGTAGCGGTCTCGGGGCCGGAGACGGCCGCGTGGGAGCGACCGTCGCGCTGCCAGAACACCAGCCCCCAGCACGGCGTCGCCACCGAGGTCATCTCCTCGACCCGCTCGCTGGTGCAGGTCCACACGGTGTCGATCCAGGCCGAGTCGGACGCCCTCGTGGTGAACCGCAGCTCCACGGCAGGAGCATACGGCGACCATGGGATTCGAGTGATCCCGGATGCGACCCAGTGGACTACGGCGCGATCGGACCGGCCGTTCCTCGGTGAGGGAGGCGCCTGAGAAACGGCCGGTCCGACTTCCCGATTCAGCCGCGCAAACCCATTGCCTGACGGATCGGCCCGGCCTCCATCGGATTTGCCAGCCTCATGACGCTGATGAATCCAGTCCAAGTAGTCGCTCCGATGATCACCCGCTCGTCCAGCGCCATCATGACGAAGCCAGGTCGCCCCGGGGGGCCCCCCAATACACCCCAGTCCACTCCCTTACCTATGACGTCCCATTCGTCGCGCAGCCGCACCCGAGCCCAGTGCGGCCCCGCTGACGGCTCTCCATCGACCGGCCCGACCGAGACGAGAAAGCGCCCCTCTTCATCAAACAGCCGGCCCGTGTTCGCGAAGTTCCACCAAGCCGCGTTGGCACCCTCGATCAGGGAGGAGTCATCGAACATGAATTCGACATCCTCCCTGCCTTCCTCTTCGGTACAAGCGGAGAGCATCCAGGCCGCCGAGGCTGGGATGCCTACGGAGTCCCATTTGAAGTCGACCACGTCCACCCCGGCGGTCTTCAGGGAGCCAATGATCATCTCCGAGTTAAGCACAATTGTCACCCACACGGCCGATAAGTTGTGATCCGGTCATAGTTGTGCCCCGCCCCCGGGCGTCCACCCTTCGGGCCAACCCAACCGATAGTCCCGTCGGTCTTCACCAGAAGACGGTAGTCGTTACCGCCACCGGGAATTTCGTAGATCTTCGCACCCTTCCAGAATTTCCTCGCACCGATGGGCCCGGAGTCGCCCCGGAATTCGTCGGGTACCTTGACAGTCCGGCCGTTCACTCGGACGGGACGTCCGTTCTCCATTTTGGTGGTCATGCGTTGTCTCAGCTCGCCTCGGTTGAACGCATCGATCCCATCCTGCACCACCCGTGGCGGGGTGAGTCCGTCATTGTGAACCAGAACCGGAGTGTCACCGGCCATCACATAGTAGGTGTGCAGCCCATTGACGGTCAGGTTGAAGGCAAGCGAGGTGTGCACCGACGCCGGACGCAGGCCACCTACGTGGTCTGCCCCTCCATCGGGAGCAAGAACGAGATCTCCCGGATTGAGTTCGTCGGCCCGCTGCCACTCGCGCTCCGTCCGGTTCCAGAACGGATGATCCTCAGTCGTGACGAGGACGGCATCTCCGATCTCGAGTTCGACAAGATCGTCCAGGTGCTCCCAGACGTGCTCGACTCTCCGCGGGCCCTGCTCACCCGTTTCCGGATCCGTCGCGTGGACTTCGTCACCGACTCGAATATCATCCAGCGCCTTGACTGAGCCGTCGGCCATGAGCACCAGAGTGCCGCCGCTGAAGCTCATGCATCCGCCGCGGTTCCTGGGGCGATTACCGGCGCTCAGCCCACGACCGGCGCCCGCAGCTGCGCCCAGGGCCCCGGCCCCTCCTGGAATCAGGTCATCGGAGGGCAGCACCTCCGCCATCTTGTCGATGTAGGGGTTGTACAACTCCTGGACCCACTTATGGCAGCCGCCCGGATTTCCCATCTCGACGCAGATGTTCATAGCCAGAGCTCGTTCGCTGGCAGGCGCGAGTTCCACACTCGGGACGAGTGCATCACGCGCGAACCACGCGCCGCGTTCTTCGTTCCAGCGCCGGGTGAACTCCTCCAGCGGCACCGTGTCCGGGACGCGGATGACGTGGCCGAGGTAACGAGGGTCGTTGCGACGCTTGGGGGCGCTGCCGGTCTGCCCCCGGCTCGTGCCCCATGCCTCGTTTGCCGACGTGCCACACCCACCCGGGCAGCCCTTAGCCGGGCTGTATCCGTAGCAGTCGAACTGGCGGCAGTCGTCCGGGATAAGGCCGCTCGGATCACTCGTCGTGACCGGCGAGTTGTTGGCGTACGCGTAGCCGTTCCACTGCTGTGGGCTCGCCGGATCCTGGAGGGGGTCCAGGGAGACGAAGCGACCGGTGGTCGGGTCGTAGTTGCGGGCGCCGACCTGGGTCAGCCCAGTGTTGGTGTTGAAGGGCTGGTTGAGGAAGCCACGGTTGTCAGGTGCCGTGACGGTGGCGCCGCGCTGCCCGCCGTATGGGGTGAACTGGCGCCAGGTGGGGATCTGTGCCGTGTTGTTGAGATAGAGGGTGGGGTTCCCCTGATGGTCCGGGATCAGGTAGCTGTAGTTGGTGCCGGCACCGGTTCGGATGGCCGTCGCGCCGTTGGGCAGCGGGTAGTAGCGGACTCCGCTGACCGTGTTGGTAGTGGTGTTCAGGGTGATTTGTTGGGTCGGCAGGTAGAGGGTGGCGGTGCCGGGATCCTTCTGGATGAGGAGATTGCCGTCCGCGTCGTAGAGGAATCGGCTGTCCCCGTCCCGGCCCCCGGTCACCGCGGTCAGCTCGCCGGTCTCGTCCCAGGTGAGCGTCTGGTTGCCCTGGCCCGCGTTACGGGCGGTCATGTTGCCGCTCTTGTCGTAGGTGTACGAGGTCGAGCCGGTCAGACCGCCGGTGGTCGTCGTGCTGGTCAGCGTGTGCGGCTGGCCGGCGCCGTTGCCGTTGTAGACGTAGTCGGTGGTCGTGTCGGACCCGCCGCTGAGGGAGCGCTGGATCTGGGTCTTGCGGTTGCCGACGGCGTCGAAGGTCCACTCGGTCCAGAACGCGCTGGTGGAGCCGATGCCGCTGCCCACCATGGAGCGGTTGCCGGCGGTGGGCTGAGTGGCGCAGTTGTCGGTGGCGGTCCAGGCCGAGGTGAGCCGTCGCAGCGCGTCGTGGCGGTAGCACTGGGTCTCGGCCGCCACGCCAGGCAGGTTCCGGGTCTCGACCTGCTTGATGATGTTGCCGAACCGGTCGTACTCGTAGGCACGCTGCCCGACGTCGGAGGTGCTGGTCGTCGTCTTGGTGATCTTGCGTTGCTTCAGCCAGCCGGTGTGGTCGTCGTAGATGTTGGCCATGGTGGCCTGGCTGGAGCTGGCGTTGAGGCCTCCGCCGGTGATCCGGCCCCACGCGTCATAGTTGGTGACGTTTGCGTAGGTGGCCAGCAGGCTGCTCGCCCCGTTGGGGATCTCCAGCGCGCCCTTGTATGAATAGGTGACGGTCTCGGCTGGCAGGCCGCCGGCAGCCTGCCAGGCGTCGCTGTACGGCTTGCCGGTGACGGCCAGGTACTTGTGCGTGAAGGAGTAGGTGTTACCGAGCAGCCCCTCGGTCGCCGGGATGGTGATCGTCTCGCCGGTGGAGGCACCGAAGGCGGTGAAGCCGCCGTACTGCGTGGTGTAGGCGGCGCCGTTGCGGTAGGTGGTGGCCGTGGTCAGCTTGCCGATCGGGTTCGTCATCCCGGCAACGGCGTTGTTGGTGTTGTCGTACTCCCACTTGCCGACCTGGTTGGCCGCCGACTGGTCCTTCTTTGCGGCGGTGAAGCTGCCGGTCCTCCGGTTGATCTTGTCGTAGACGTAGGAGACGGTCTTCTCACGCGAGTCGGTGATCTCGGTGATGTTGCCGACGCCGTCGTACGTCGTGCTGCTGGTGCCGGCGACCGGGTCCGTCTTGCTGGTGACCCGGCCGAGCAGGTCGTACTGGTTCTTCCAGTCGGCTCCGCTCGCGTCGGTCAGGAACGCCTGGTTGCCCCGGTCGTCGTAGCCGTAGCTGGTGGCGGTTGTGGTGCCACCGGTCACCCGGAACGTGCCGGTGAACGCGTTCGCCGGGCTTACCAGGGTGGGCGCGGCGGTGTACTGGAGCAGCGTGGTGGCACGGCCCATCGGATCGGTTACGGTGGTGGTGACGGTGCCGCCCGGCGGCGGGATCACCGTGGTGCGGTCACCGTTGTAGACCGTGCGGGTCGACGAGACGACCAGGTTGTCGCGGGCGCTCTCGGCAAGGATCACCCGGCCCGCGCCGTCGTAGGTGTTTCTCGTCTGGTTGAGCACCTTCTTGGCGAGGTCCGGCGCGTACACCGGGGTCGTTCCGGGATCCCGCTCGGCGTCCCACCAGCCGTTGTAGGTTTCCGTCACCCAGCCGCGGCTGTCGTAGAAGGTGTCGGTGATCATGCGGCCGCCGGCCGGCGTCGTGGTCTGCGTCTGCCGGGGACGCAGTTGAGCGTCGTAGATCTGGGTGGAGATGGCGTACCCACCGGAGTTGTTCAGCGTCTCGGTGGTGGTGGCGCTCGGACCAGTCTTCTGAACCAGGTAGGTGTAGCGATAGTGGGGTGAGCTGCTGGTCGCCCGGGAGGCCGCCCAGACCGCCTTGACCCTGCCGAGCGCGTCGTACTGGCGGGTGGTCACCACATTGTTGACGTCGCTGCTCACCGTGGTGAGGTTGCGCATCGGCGTGACCGTCGTCGAGGTGGAATGCCCCTCGGCGTTGGTGGTCTTGACCGCAACGGTCAGACCGACCGAGTTGTCGGTATATGTGGTCCGGCTGACGTTGCCGTTCGCGTCGTAGGTGGCGACGGCGCGTCCGTAGCTGTCGAACTCGGCACGGTCGGTGGTCTGGTAGACGTAGGCGCCGGACTTGTAGTCCTCGGCCTTGCGCACCATCGTGACCGTGCCCCGGGTCGGCACCCTGGTCTGCGGGAAGGCCTCATCGAACGCGGGGTCGTCGTAGTAGGTCCGCGTGTGGGAGACAACCTGGCGGGGCCGGTCGACGTTCGCCGGGGCGGTCAACGTGTTGACGCTGCCGGGAACCGTGGCAGGCGAGCCCTGGGAGTAGCCGCCGCAGGCCACCGACACGGTCTCGACCTGACTGATCAGACCAGTGATGTTGGCGGCGGTGTTCGCCGGCGCGTACTTCGTGGAGGTGCAGCGGTCGTAGGCGGCGTTCACCGGCACGGTGTGGTCGTAGGAGTGCGTGATCAGCCCGAAGGTCGGCGAGTTGACGTTTGTGTCGTACGTGGTGTCGGTCTGGCTGTAGCGCCAGGTGGTGGTCTCGGACGAGGTGACCGCCTGCCGGTTCCACTTCTGGACCTGTCCCATCTTGTGGGCGGTCAGTGCGGGCAGGCCGACACGCGCACGAGTGGCGGTGGCGTCGGACACCCAGTAGGACATCACCGAGGAGGTCTCCACCGGGCCGTTGTCGCCGCGATGGGTGGTGGTTTCCAGCTCCCGCCCGGCGAGCTGGTCGAGGTCCTCGTGCTGCCCACCCGCTGAGTCCGTCACCCTGACTACGGTGCTGTTGTTGTTCTTGGACATGCCGCGGTAGTAGGTCGAGACGGACAACGTCTGTGCGTCGTTGACCCCGTCGCCGTTGCGGGTCTCGACCTTGCCGTACCCCCGGAACTGCCCGTAGGTGCGGTACTTCGCCTTGACCACCTCGTTGTCGTCGTAACGCCAAGCGGCGCCGCCGACGTAGTTGTAGCTGGTCGAGGTCTGCCGGGCACCACCCGTGGGATCGGTGGCGGTCACCCGAGTGACGGCGTACTTGTGGAACCAGTCGAGTTTCGGCGCGGTCAGACCGTCCGGCGTCCAGTAGACCGGATAGCAGGAGCGCGTGTTCGACTCCGGCGCGACGGTGACCGGCGCGGTGCACGGGACCGGCAGCTCGTAACTAGCGGTGATCTTGGCGCCGGTCTCCGTGGTGACCGTTTCGATGCGCTGCCGGTAGAACGACGGGAAGCCGCCGGCGGTGTCGACCCGGTTGGCGAGTTTCTTCCCCGTGAAGGACACGGACGGCAGGGTGATCGGCGTCGTCGATCCGCCCGAGGTGAGGTCGTGCCCGGTGCGGGTGATGGAGTCGAGCCACAGCGTGGGCGCGGTGCCGTCGCCCGTTGCCGGCATCGTCTGCGCCAGTGTGTAGGTGTCGACCGGCAGGTGCTTGCGGGCGGTCAGGTCGTACTGCTGGGTCTGGATGGAGGTGAGCCGCACCGTGGAAAAGAACGACGGGCTCCAGGACTTGCAGTCGGTGTCCTTGGCGCAGACCAGGTCGTAGGGAACGTCGGGCCAGTTGGCCTTCGTGGATTCGTTGAGCGGCTTGCAGGTGCCGGAGAGGCAGCGGTCGTCGGTGTTGAACACGACCCGGTTCGGCACGGTGCCGTAGGCACCGCCGTCGCTGAAGCCGTAGTCGACGCGGGCGAGGCTGCTGTCGCGGATGTAGGGGACGTCCGTTGCGCCCTCGTTGCGCCCGTAGTAGTTGACGTCCTGGTTGTAGAAGTAGGCCATCGCATTGCCGTGCGGGTCCTTGACGTAGTCGAGGTTCCACCGGTGAGCCATGGTGCAGACGGACGCGTCGAACCCCGCGCTGTCGTAGCAGGGGTCATCCGAGTGCGGGGAGTAGACCGGGCCGTAGTCGACGGACTTGGTCTCCGGCTTGTCGGAGGACCAGCCCGGAAGGCGGTTGCGTCCGAACTCGTAGATCGTTCCGTCGGGCTCGGTCACCCGCCAGTACTCGGTGTTGTAGGTGCCGCTGCCGTTGTTCGACCCGGTGACCCGGGTGACGACAGAGCCGTTGTCACTCTGGAGCTTCCAGACCTTCTTGTTCACGTCCCAGATCAGCGACGTCGACGAGCCGTTCAGCGACAACGTCAGGATCGGCCCGGCGTAGCAGCGGTCGTACGTCTTTTTCGGCGACGGGCTGCCGCCCGGGTTGTCCTTGCACGAGACGAACGTCTGCTCGACGTAGTTTCGCGGCGTCGACCAGCCGTCGCCGACCCAGGACGCCTGCGCGTTGGTGGCGACGGTCTGCCCGTCGACGGCGCTCGAGTCGTAGGAGAGGGCGATCTGCGGCGCGAGCTTCGACCGCGACGGCGGCAGGGTCACCGGGTACGAGTAGCTGAACGATCCGGTGCTGCCACCGGCGCTCCACGATCCGGAGGGCTTGAGGTCGGTCGCGGCGTAGGTGCCGCCCTTGCCGCCTTCCTCCCCCGCGCCGGCGACTGCGGCGACGAGCATCTGCGCGCCGGTCTTCGACACGGCGGCCTCCAGGGGGATCTCGGCGGAGACGGTCCTGGTGGCGGTGTCGTTCGTGGACGGCAGCGGCTGCTGCTTACGGCACTCGGCGCGCTGCGGGGTGTCCAGCGCGCAGGCCGGCAGCCGCACCAACTTCAACCGCAGACCGTAGTTCCCGCCGTACGCCTCGGCGAAGGAGTCGTAGTCCACGCCGATCCGCACGGTGCCGGTGGTCTTCGCCGAGGAGTTCGCCTGCGGCGTGACGCCCACGAGCAGTCCGTCGACGCCGGTCGCGGTGGCGGCGGTGCGGTCGAGTACACGCACCTCCAGGCGCTGCGGACCGGTGTAGGCGGCACGTCCCTCCGCCACCGGGCTCACCCAGACCGGGGTGCCCGCAGCGCGGGCCTTGGACGCGCCGGACGAGGTCTTCGCGACGCCACTCAGGTCGACCTGCGCGGCGGCTGCCCGCGGCCAGGTCGTCCTGGTCGGCTTGAAGCTCGTTCTGGCGTCGTTTCGGGGTGTCACGAACCGGCTGGGCAGAGGCTTCACCCCGTCGACCGACCTGCCCGGCGACGGGACCGGTGGCCGGGCCACAGTCGGTGCGGCTGCGGCGGGCGTGCCGACCAGCACCCCCGCCGCGACGATTGCGGTGACGACTGACGTGACCAGCCGCCTGCGACCCGTGAAGAGCCGCGATCCCCCGTGCCTGAGCATGCGTGTCCCAACCTGAGTACGGATGAGGTGACCACACGGGTCATCGATGTCGCTCACCCCCGTGGCGCGATCAATGTGCCACGTCTCCGACCGATACAAGATCACGAATCGGTAACACGGGCCCGCTGGCACCGGCGCAAAAGCGTCGCAGCAAGTGCGAAAGGGACAGCGCGCTGTAACGAAGAACATTCCCCGAGCCGGGTTCCGCTGGTTCACTGTGCCCGCCATCGGACGCGCGTCCGCGCGTCCCTCGACACGGGGGAGATTTCGTCATGCCCGCAATCCGGCCTCCACGCCGAACGAGGGCCGCCTCGTTCGCGACTGCGGCCATCCTTCTCGTCAGCACCGGCGCCGTCTGGCCCGGCGCGATCGTCTCCGCGTCACCGGACGGCTACGCCGGCGCGCCGGTGCCGGCCGGCGCCGTCGACGCCCCGCTGGGCGTCGAGAAGGCGTTGGCCCGGGCACGCCGGACCGGGAAGTCCGTAGAGGCGACCGCGACCGGCACGTCCACCTCTGTCGTCACGGCCCTGCCCAACGGCCAGGTTCGTCTGACCCAGCACGCCACGCCCATGCGGAAGATGGTCGGCGGCATGTGGAAGGACCTGGACGCGACACTGGTCCGGCACCCGGACGGCTCCATCGCCCCCAGGCTGACGACCAGCGAGGTGAGCATCTCCCCCGGCGGTTCGGCGCCGCTGGCCGAACTGACATCCGGTGACCGCACCCTCACCGTGGACGCACCCGTGCCGCTCCCCGCGCCGACGCTGTCCGGCCCGACCGCCACCTACCGGCAGGTGCTGCCCGACGTCGACCTGGTGGTCAGGGTCGACCGCAACGGCGGCTTCTCCCACGTCTTCGTGGTGCACACACCGAAAGCCGCCGCCAACCCGGCACTCCGAACTCTGACCCTCGGAACCAAGGCGAACGGATTCACCCTCGACGTCGACGGCACCGGCAACATCGCCGGCCGGGACCGGGCCGGCGCCACGGTACTGTCCGCGCCCGCGCCGATCATGTGGGACTCGAGCGCGTCCGGGGCCACCGGCCCGGCCGCCCGCAGCGCCCCGAACTCGACCGCCGCCGCGCCCGGCCGGGCCGCACGGACGGCGCCGATCAAGGTACGCATGCAGGGCCGGCAGCTTCATCTCACTCCGGATCAGGCCCTCCTGACCGGCCCGAAGACGACGTACCCGGTGTACATCGACCCGACGTTCACCTGGACGCCCGCCGGATCGTCCCGGGGCGGCTGGGCCAGCATCTCCTACCAGCACCAGTCCACGAACTACTGGATGACCACGCCTGATCCGGCCGACCGGATGCAGGTCGGCAACTCGGGCGTACAGCGCTCGAACACGCTGATCAACTTCTCGATCCCGGTGAGCACCCTGACCAACGCCGAGATCAACTCGGCGTACTTCAAGATCACGAATACGCGGTCGTGGAGTTGCGACCCCAAGCAGGTGAACGTCTACGCACCCAACACGGTCTTGAGCAGCAGCAACGCCACCTGGAACTTCTGGGAGGGCCAGAGCGCCGGGCCGCTGGCCGCGTCCAAGAGCTTCGCCTACGGATACAGCGGGTGCGCAGCGAACGGCGTGTCCTTCGACGTCAAGGCCCAGATCCAGCGGGACATCAGCGACAACCACAAGACCCGCACCCTGTGGTTGAAGGCGGCGAGTGAGGCGAGCGACCCGCAGAGCTGGAAGGAGTTTCTGGAGACGAGCCCGACGCTCGAGATCCAGTACAACCACAAGCCGAACAAGCCCACCGGCCTGACCACCTCGCCGAAGACCACCTGCGCAGGCGGGTCGACTGTCGGCGACGCCTCCGTCTCCCTCTACGCGCCGGTGTCCGACCGCAACGGCGGTGTCCTCGGAGTGTCCTTCCGGGTCACCCGCAAGAGCGACGGGGCGGTGGTCGCGACGTCCGACCCGAACAAGCTGACCTCCGCCTCGGGTGCCACGTCGGTACTCGTGGTCTCACAGGCCACCCTGCGCCAGTACGCCGGCTACACCGGCCCGGGCACCGGCGCGGTCACGGCCTTCACCTGGAGGGTCCAGGCCACCGACTTCCGTACGGCGGGCGACTGGTCGGACACCTGCACGTTCAACTTCGACCCGACCCGCCCTGGTCACCCCGAGGTGACGAAGCCGACGGAGGCGGTCATCGGCCAGCCGGCCAGCTTCACCATCACGGCGGCCGGGGGCACCACGCCGAGTGGCTACCTCTACCAGCTCAACGCCGGCGCGCCGGTCCAGGTGGCGAACGCCGGCGCCGACGGCACCACGGTGACGATCCTCCCCACCCGCTACACCAACACGCTCACCGTCACCAGCCTGTCCCCCGGCGGCAACATCGGCGACTCCGAGAGCGTGACCTTCAACGCGGATCCGGCGGCCCTGGCTGCCGACGGTGACATGACCGGTGACGACGTGCCCGACCTGGTCGCCACCGGCGGCGTGAACGGGTTGCCGGCCGGGCTCTGGCTCACCGAGGGCGGATCGGACGGGCCGCCCGCACCCGCGACGAACATCGGGGCCAAGGGCAACGGCCTGACGAAGCCCGGATCCGCCAGGGACTACGACGGCGCACAAGCCGTCACCGGTCGGTTCTCCGGTTACGCGCTGCAGGACGTGCTCGTCTACTACACCTCCGGGCCGTTCGCCGGCGGCGGCACTGTGCTTCGCACGAACGGCGACGGGTCGGTCATCCAGCCGTCCGCGGACGACACCCAGTACACGATCCAGCGCGAGGCCCTCACCGACGAGGCTGGAGAGTCGCCGTTGCAGGTGGCCAACGCCGGTGACGCCCGGGGCACCGGATCGTGGCACAACGATCTCATCGGGACCAGCGGAAACGACTCCGTCGGCTACTCCCTCACCTACTACCCGTCGACCGGCGCCGGGATGTTCCAGCAGGTCACCCGCACCTCAGCCACCACACCGGACGGCGGTGTCGACTGGAACAACTGGACCATCGCCACGGCGCAGGTGACCACCAGCACCGGCACGAGAACGGCGATGTTCCTCTGGAAGCGCAGTACCGGCGCACTCCATCTCTGGACCGACATCGGCATCGACATCGACAACGGCCAGATGACCTACACCCCGTACGTGATCGCCGCGTCGGGCTGGAACACCGGCGCGGCCGTGCGCCTGCGGGCCGCCGACGTGAACAACGACGGACACCCGGACCTCTGGGCGATCGGTGACGGCGGCCTGAGCAAGATCTGGCGGGTCACCGGCCTGACCGGTGCCGCGGGGACCATCACCGCCGAGACGGATCGCAAGATCCTCACCGCTGACCACGCCTGGCACTTCGGAGAAGCGACGGAAGGGCCGGCGAGCGCCGTTCCGGCGCAGGACGCAGTCGGAAGCCTGGCGGCGACGGGTAGCGGGGCGGCGGCCTGGCACTCCGGCGACCTGTTCGATCCGAGCATCGACCTCGACGGCGTCGACAGCACACTGACCACGGCGTCGTCAGCAGTGACCACCAACGCCGAGTTCTCGCTGTCGGTCTGGGCGAAGCCCGACGCCAGCGGCGGCACCGTCGTCTCCCAGGACGGCGTCAACACCGCGAGCTTCCGGTTGTGGGCCGAGGCGAGCGACAACTCCTGGCGGTTCGCCATGTCGCGCAGCGATGTCGCGAGCCCGGTCTGGGACACGGTCAGCAGTGGCGCCAACACCGTACGGCTGGGCGCCTGGACGGAGTTGACGATCACGTTCAAACCGGCCGGCGGAAACCTCAGCAGCATGTACCTCTACGTCAACGGGCGCGGTGTCGGTTCGGCGGCGCACTCCACCACCTGGCACGCGGACCGGAGCATGCGCTTCGGCGGCACACGCACCGGGAGCGCATCCTTCGGTAGCTACTTCAACGGTCAGTTGTCGACGGTTCAGACGTGGAAGTCGGTGGTGCTCAGCCCGAGCCCGGCCCAGCACGACCTGACCGGCGACGGCAAGCCGGACATCGTCACCGCCGACTCGGCCGGCAACCTCTACCTCCGGCCGCACACCGGCGGCACCGGCATGTCCACCTTCGGCACGCCGGTGAAGATCGGTGTCGGCTGGGGAAGCCTGCGTTGGGACATCTACGACTGGACCCAGGACGGGCTCGCCGACGTCATGATGGTCGACACGGTCGGCGACCTGTGGGCGTACCCGAACGCCAGCGGTGCGCCCAGCTCGGGCAGACGTGCGCTGGTCGGTTCGATGTGGGGTGATTACACCCACGCGACAGGTAACGCGAACCGCGCCGCGAAGCCGGATCACTTCGGGATCAAGAACTCGACCGGCGAACTGTTCTACTACCCGAACGGCTGCTGCAAGGTCCTGGTGGGTCGCTCCGGGTGGTCGAACTACCGCATCTATCCGGCCGACTTCAACCGGGACGGACTCGACGACCTCATCGCTATCGATCCGGCGGGGGACATGTTCTGGTACCCGAACACCGGACAGGCCGGACGGGTGATGTTCGGTGCCAGGAAGCAGATCGGTAATGACTGGGGCCCGTACCGGGTCGCTGTCGCCGACATCAACTCCGACGGCCTCCCGGATGTCCTCGGTGTCGACTCGAGTGGGAACGCGTGGGTCTACACGGGCCGTCCTGACGTGAGCCTCAACAACCGCTACCAGGTGGCCAGCGGCTGGACCACCACAGTGGTCAAGGCGATCGGCTGAGCCGAACGGAACAGGATCCGGTGCCCGGCGGTGAGGACCGCCGGGCACCGGATCACCCTTTGTGAAGCGGCACGACCAGCGCCGGTCCTGTCGGCCGCTCTAGCGGGCGGGGGTCTCGTCCCGGGCGGGGTAGCCGAGGATCTCGGCGAGGTCACCGGCCGCGGCCCGGTAGGCGGCGTAGATGTCGTCGTCGAAGTGGTTGCGCCAGTCGCCGGACGCGCCCTTGCGGTAGTGGGAGATCCGTCCGGCGGTCTCCTTCGACTTCTTCATCTTTGCGGACCAGCCGGTCCACCAGGGCCTCGGCGTCGTCCGGGCCGGGTGTGGCCCACCGGCCGCCGTCGAGCCGGAACGTCCGGCGGCTCACGTCGGGCAGCTCGGCGCCGCCGTCGACAAGCGCAGGCGTGGGCACGAGCCGCAGCGAGGTGCCCACCGCGAACTCGATACCGACGAACGTCGCGCCCTCGGGCACCGGCGCGGTGCCGGTAGCGGTCTCGGGGCCGGAGACGGCCGCGTGGGAGCGACCGTCGCGCTGCCAGAACACCAGCCCCCAGCACGGCGTCGCCACCGAGGTCATCTCCTCGACCCGCTCGCTGGTGCAGGTCCACACGGTGTCGATCCAGGCCGAGTCGGACGCCCTCGTGGTGAACCGCAGCTCCACGGCAGGAGCATACGGCGGTCCAGGTGGGGATCATTCGCTCACCGCCTCGCACGGTCCTTCGCATTCCGGAAAGGGCCGTCGAGATACGAAGGTGGAATGGACCGGTTGGGTGAGCGTTGCGCGCAGTGTGCCGAATCGCTAGCGTCGCGGGATGACCGACGAGCCACCGGTACGGGTCGCGCTGCGGGTCGATGACGTGACGGCGGCCTCGACGTTGTATCAGAGTTTCGGTTTTGTCCCGGTGGGCACGGTGCCTGGCGCTGATGGTGGTCTCGCCATGGCAATCCTCCGGCGGGGTCCGTTGCAGTTGCTGGTCGACGCGCTGGTCGGCATCCCGTTCCCGGACAGCGCCCGGGAACGTCAGACGAAGACCGGCCCGCGCGGGCTCGGCGTTGTCATCGGGCTCGAGGTTGACGACATCGACGAAGCGGCACTGCGGTGTGAAGCTGCCGGCTGCGTCATCACTGCCGGCCCGGCGAACGCACCGTGGGGAGAGAGGTACGTCGAGTTCGAGGATCCGTTCGGCTATGCCTGGAAGTTCTTCCGGGTGACCGACTCGACGCACGACGGCTTGCAGTCTGTCCACGATCTGTGGTTCGGGCAGGCGGGCTCGTGAGGCGCACCCTTCCGGGCAGTACGAACACCGTACCGCCGTCACCGCTCTACCGGGCTGCGGACTCCTGCCCGTTCCGCTCGTCGTCGCGGGCGGGGTAGCCGAGGATCTCGGCGAGGTCACCGGCCGCCTTCGTGTACGCCGCGTAGATGTCGTCGTCGAAGTGGTTGCGCCAGTCGCCGGACGCGCCCTTGCGGTAGTGGGAGATCCGCCCCGGCGTTTCCTTGGACTTCTTCATCTTGGTGAAGCTGTAGCGCGCCAGCAGCGCCTCCAGCTCGGCCGGCGGCAGCGTGATCCCGCAGTGCCGCAGGAGCTGGTCGACCTCGTCGGCCTGCCGCTCGCCGGTCAGGTCCTCGTAGCGGAACAGCCGGAACGTCTCGTCGCTCGGCGCGACGGCCCAGGAGCGCATCTGCCCGAACTGCTTCTTGTCGCGCAGGCGGTCGATGACGTAGAGCATGCCCTCCTTCTTCGGCAGTTCCTGGAGGGCCTTGCGTGCCTGCGGGATGTCGCCCATCGGGGCGTGCGAGTTGCGCAGCGAGAAGTAGCTGGAGACGACGACGTCGCGCGGGTCGCGGATCACGAAGAACGCGCGGTAACTGCCGGCCTTGGGCACCGCCTCGAACCGCTTGTGGGAGAGGAAGATCGCCAGGCCGATGCGGCCGGCCGGCACCGGCGCGGTCGCCCCGCCGGCGTAGAAGCGCGGGTCGTAGGGCAGCATCCCGCAGTGGCGGTAGACGGCCGGGTCGCTGAACAGCGCCTTGATCCACTGGCTGCCGGTCTTGCGGACGGTGCAGTGGAAGATGTTGTCGAACTCGCTACGTGCCACTACCGGAACGGTGAGTCGCATGCGGGCGTTGCGCGCTTCCATCTGCGCCCGCCGGGCCTTGACGCGCAGAGAATTCGGCGAATTGTGCTTGGCGAATTCGACGGCCCGATTAATCATTTCCCAACCTCATCCGGACCCCGCGGAGCAGGGGCAGCACGAACACCTTTCCGCACGTCACGCAGGTGAAGTCCGCAGACTTCGCCTGCTCCGCCCCGCGCCCCGACGCGCCGCTAGGAATATCCCCGACGGTCCGATTAATGTCAATCCCGGTCGGCTGAGAGAACGCTGAAAGTCTACAATTTCTCTAGGAATTGCGGAATAAGCGCGACGGGGCAGCAGCGCCCGCCCGCACCCCGGCACAATGAGCGCCGTGCTCACCCCCACCCGCGATCTGCTGACCGCCCTCGACCCGCTGTCCCACCCTGACCGGACGCGGCGCCTCGTGGCGTGGGCACGCACCGCGCCCGACCGTGCGCAGGTCTGCGCCGACCTGCGCCGGCACGACAGCTACGAACGGCGTCTCGCGCTGCTCGCCGCGCTGGCCACCCGGGACACCGCGGCGGTCCTGGCCGCGACGTACGATCCGGAGCCCGCGATCGCCGCCACCGCGCTGACCGCCGCCGTGCGGGCCGGCGTGACGCCCGCCGACCTGACCGACCGGCCGGCGAACGCGCGGCGGCGGGTCTACCGGGCGCTGCGCCGCAACCCGGCGCCGGCAGTCGCCGACGCACTGATCATCGGGGTTCGCGAGCGGTTCGGCGACCACGAGGCAGCCGCGTTGCTGCCGGCCTGCGGCCCCGAGACGGTACGGGCGTGGCTGCCCGACCTGGAACACGCGCTGAACCCGGAACGGCTGATGCGGACGCACAGCGACATCGTGCTGGCGCGCACCGGTGAACGGCTCGCCGCGGCCCCGCCCGAGACGCGCGGGCGGATCTGGGCGGAGGCCGCCGGCGCGGTGCTGGGCGGTGATCCGGCGCGGGCACTGGACCTGCTCGACGCGTACGCGCCCGAGGAGTCGCTGCCCGGCCCGCTCGTCGCGTACGGGCGGCTCGCCGCACACGACGCGCGCCGGGTCGTACGCCTGCTCACGTCGCCCGGCCGCACGACCTGGCTGGCCCGGATCGTGCCACCCCGGGCGCTGCTGCTCCGCGTCGCCACGCTGCCCACCGGTGAGCTGATCCCGCTCGCCGCCCGGCTGCGGGACCACGACCGGGCACTCGCCGCGTTGCTGCGCGCCGTGGCGCCGAGCCGCCGCGCCGAGCTGTACGACGCGGCGCTGGCCGACACCGACACCACGGCGCTGCTACCCGGCACCGCGGTGATGGAGATGCTGCCGGCGGCGGTACGGGCACGCGAGGCGGCCCGTGTGCTGACCCTCCCGGCCGTGCGCGAGCGGGAGGAGCAGGTGCGGTTCTGGAGCGCGTACCTGCCGTGGCCGCAGGCGTCCGCGTCGGCGAGCGCTGCGCTGCGCTCGGGCGACGCGGAGGAACGCGCTGACGGCTGGCGGCTGCTGGTGGCGGCCGCGCGGCGTTCCCGCGATCCGCGCACGGTGGCCCAGGTGGTGGTCCGCCTCGGCCGGCTGCGCAACGAGCAGGACCCGGTACGCGCCGCCGCGCTCACCGCGCTGGCCACTGTGGCGCCGCTGCTCACCGCCATGAGCGCGGGCGGGCTGACCGGGCTCACCACCGACGCGGTCGACGCACGGGACACCTCGGCGACCACCACCACCGCGTTGAGCCGGCTCGCCGTCGACGTCCTCACGCTCCACGTGGACGTGCCGGAGCTGGCCGAGTGGGCACTGCGCACGATCGACGCGGTGAGCAGCGACGCGAACGTGCCGGTGCTGCGCCGGCTCGACACGGTGCTGCGGCACGGCCAGGAGCGGGTGGTGTTCGACCGGCTGCGCGGCCGGATCGAGGCGGGCATGGCGCGCGGCCGGTACGGGCTGCTGTTCGCGCTCACCCACGCGCTCGGCCGGCGGGCCTGGCGGCTGCCGGAGCTGCAGGACCTGCTGCGCCGGGCGATCGGGCCGGACCCCCTGCCCACAGTGGCCCGTACCGCGGTCGGCCTCTGGCTCGACGACCCGCGTACCCGATCGCGGCGCGTCGCCGAGGTGCTCGACGTCGACGCGTCGGCGGTGGCGCTGGACGACGTGTGGACGATCGTCTGCACCTCCCGCACCGACCTGCTGGACCGGGTGCTGGACCGCCCGCCGCGCGGCCGGTTCGTGGAGAACGGGAAGCGGTGGGTGCCCGGCCCGGCCCCGCGGGCGCAGCGGTGGCTCCCCCGCCAGCAGGAACGCTACGTGGCGCTGCAGGCCCGCGTCGTCGCCGACTCCGGGCACCGGGTGTGGCAGCGGGCGGCGGCGATCCGGGCCGCCGCCGGCGCCGGTCCGGCCGGACGCGAGCTGCTGCTGCGCCACGTCGACGCGTCCGAGGTGCCGGTCGCCGAGGCGGCGCTCGGCGCGCTGGTCTGGACCGACCGGCCGGACGAGGCGTTCCCGCTGCTGCTGCGGTACGCCGACGGCGACCGGGCGCGCGTCGCGCTGTACGCCGCCGGACGGGCCGCCCGCCACGTCCCGCCGGCCCACCTGGCCGAGCTGCTGGCCGGGGTGCTGACCGGCGCCGCGAAGGTCACCAGCCGCAAGGAGGCCGCCCGGCTGCTGGCCCGCTACGCGCACGTGGACGCGACGGCGACGCTCGCTGAGGCGTACGCCGGTCCGGGCACGCACCGCGACGTGCGCGCGGCGATCGTCTCCGCCGCCCGGCAGCGGCTGGGCACCGAGGCGACCTGGGCCGTGCTGCGCGCGGCGGTGCACGCCGGCCGGGAGGAGCGGCGGGCGGTGCTCGGCGCGTACCCGTCGGGGATCTCGGAACGCCACCGCCGCGCCTACGCCGACCTGGTCGCGACGGCGTGCCGGGCCGACGACCGGGAGGTCCGCCGCGCCGCGTTCGACGCGCTCGGCGAGTGGTCGCCGTGGCTGACCGGCGTCACCGACCTGGTCGTGGACCGGCTCACCGACCCGGACGAGACGACGCCGGGCATCGGGGTGGCGAACCTGCTGCGGGCCGGTGGCGACGCGGCGTTCCGGGCCGCGCTGACCCGGCTGGTGGAGCGGGACGCCGCCGACGGCGACCCGGGTGGCCCGGTGACCGACCGGCCGGCCCGGCGGCGCGTCGAGTCGCTCGCGGAGGGCGCGGCCCTGTGGTCCGACAGCCGCCCCGCCGGCACCGACCGGGCCGGGTTGGTCGAGGCGGCGCGGTGGCTCGCCGGGCAGGACTCCTTCCTGGGTACGGCCACCGGGCTGCTCGTCGACCTCGGCCGCCTCGACGACCTGGACGAGGTCGCCGCGCTCTGCGCCGGCCGGCCCGTGGTGGCGGTACGCACCGCGCAACGCGTCGGCGATCGTCTGCTCACCATGCGGCGGCGGCCCGATCCGGCGGCCCTCGCCGGCACGGTAGCCCACCTCGCCGGGCGCGGCGACCTGGCCGGTGGGCTGTTCGCGGTGGCGCTCGTCGCGCACGGGTCGGAGTTCGGCTGGAAGACGCCGTGGCGGGACCTGCTGACCGGGTTGCGCCGTCACCCGGACGCCGACGTACGGGAGGCCGCGTACACGCTCGACATGAGCTGACCGGGCCGGACGTCGCCCTATGCTCGGGGCGTGACGCTTCAGCGGATGGACCACGTCAGCGTCGTGGTCGACGACCTGCCGGCCGCGATCGCCTTCTTCACCGACCTCGGGATGGAGGTGGAGGGCGAGATGCCGGTCGAGGGGCAGTGGGTGGACCGGGTCAACGGCATCGACGGCGTGCGGGTCGACATCGCGATGATGCGGACGCCGGACGGCCACGGCAAGCTCGAACTGACGCGGTTCCGGGCGCCGGCACTCGTCGCCGCCGAACCGGCGGACGCGCCGCCGAACACGCTGGGCCTGCGGTCGGTCATGTTCGCCGTGGACGACGTCGACGACACGGTGGCCCGGCTGCGGGCCCACGGCGGCGAGCTGATCGGTGAGGTGGCGGACTACGGGGACGTCTACCGGCTCTGCTACCTGCGCGGCCCGGCGGGCGTCATCGTGGCGCTGGCCGAGCAGCTGAGCTGACGCCTACCGCGCGTCGACCGCGGCCAGCACTGTCATCGCCTCGCGCTCGCGGACGGCCAGGTCGGCCAGGACCGCCGACGCGCGGGTCAGGTGGGCGGCGTCGCCGGTCCGCCCGGCGGTGGCGATGTGGTCGGCGACGGCGGTCCACAGCGGCGCGATGCCGGCGTACATGAGTTGTGCCCGGCGCACCCGCTCGTCGCCGGTGACGGTGGCGGCCTCGGCGAGGAAGTCCCGGTACATGGTGCGGAACAGTGCGCCGCCGGTGCCGCCGCGTTCCATCAGCGTCGCGGCGAGCGGCAGGTCGCGGGACGGGTCGGCGGCGCGGTCCAGCCAGCGGGTCACCCGGGCGGCGGCGGTGGCGATCCCCCGGTGGCCGAGGTTGGCGATCGGCGGGTCGAGGAACGCCCCGGCGTTGGCGCGTACCGCCGCGCGGACGGCGGCGTCCAGGTCCGGCGGGCCGCCGGGAGCGGTGAGCGTGTACGACAGGTGTCGCGCGGTCATCGGCCCACGCGCGGCGCGGGCCCGGGCCAGGCTGTCCAGCGTGGTGGTCACCGCCCCGCCCTGCTGGGCGGTGTCGACCAGATGGGCGTGCGTGTCGTCGTAGCCGTACATCGCGACGGTGTGCCCGCCGAAGTGGACCCTGGTGGTGAAGTAGTCCAGGTGGTACGAGTCGAGTTGCAGGCCGACCGGCTGCCCGGCGTCAAGCGCCTCGGTGACGTTCCGCCACGCCCTGGCCGCCGACGTCGTCTCCCGGACGCGCAGGTCCAGCCCGAGGCGGCCGGCGGCGGCCCGGGTCACGCACAGCGGCTTGGTGCGCCCGCCGAGGAACGGCACATCCATGCCCTTGGCGTCCCAGTAGACGAAGCCGAGCCCCTCGCCGAGGCCGAACAGCATCGGCTCGGAGAGGTCCAGGCCCGCGTGCCGGGTCAGCACGCCGAGCGTGGTGGTCTCGCAGTGCAGTCCGGGGCGAGGCGTCACGTCGTCGAGGATCACGTCGCCTCCTGTTCCGCCGGCTCGGCGGCGACGTTCGGGCCGCGCTGCGGCGCGGCGGTGTTCGGGTCGGGCCGCGCGGCGGCGGCGCTCGGGCCGGGCCCGGCGGGTGGGGACAGCAGCGGGCGCAGCGGCCCGTCGCCGGGGGTGCCGGACATCCGGCGGGCCACCCCGGCGAGCAGGTCGGCGGCCTGGACCCGCGGGTCGTCGCGGGAGTCGGTCATCACCAGCCCGGCCAGCGGTGACGGGCCGGCCGGGTCGCCCGCGGCCAGTGCCGCCTGGAGGCGGCGCAGCCGGTCCTCGGTGAGCGCGCTCTGCTCGTCGTGGATCACCAGCACCCGCCGCCGGCCGGCGCTCCAGTGCAGCACGGTCTCGGCCAGCGCCGGAAGCAGCGGCTCCAGCGGTGGCGGGATCGTCCGGTCGCCCGCGTACAACCGGGCCTGCAAGGCTGCCACCCGGGCCGGTTCGAGCGCGTCGAGGACCGCCCCGGCCTGCGCGTCGCCGACGTCGCGCCGCAGCGCGTCCCGCGCGGCGAAGAACCGCTCGACGCTCCGGTCGTCCGCCCGGTCCCGCCGCTTGGTGCGCAGCATCTCGACCACGGCGGCGAGGAAGGCCGCCCAGCCGCCCCCGGCCGCCCGCCCGGCCCGGTGCAGCGCCGCGGCGGCCGGACGCCGGTCACCGGACAGCCGGGTGCCCGCCGCGTACGACGGCTCGGCCAGCAGCAGATCGACGACCCGGGTGGCGAGGAAGAACTCCTTGTCGACCAGGTGCACGTGCGCCCGGCCGCGCAGCGCCGACAGGAACCACTTCACCGCCTCGGCGGCCTCGCGGCGGCGCAGGAACTGCCGCGACTTGACCTCGTCGGGCGAGAACCGGAACCCGGACCGCAGCGTACGGATCAGCCCGGCCGCCTCGTCGCGGCTCAGGTCTGTGCTGGCGTGGACGATCACCGGGGTGGCCGGGTCGAGCAGGTTGGTGCCGGAGAAGCCGGACTCGTCGCAGGCGATCTCCCGCACCGCGCCGGTCAGCGCCTCGCCGGGTGGCAGCCCGCCCTGGAGCGGCAGCCTCGCACCCGTCGACCCCGCCATGCCGACCATGCTCGCCCACCCGGCCCGCGGCGGACCAGCGGTCAACCCGGATCGGGGCGACGGCGGGCCGTGACGCCTCATTCCACCGGCCGGTAGATCGCGGTCAGGCGCGGCAGACGGGCGCGCATCTGCTCGTCGTCGTCGAAGTCGAAGTCCTCACCGGCCGGGTCGGCCGGCTGGGCGGGAGCAGCGCGGTCGGCGGCGTCGAGCGCCTCCCAGAACGCGTCGGCGCCGGCGCCGGTCGCCACGGCGTACGCGTCGCCCGCCGCGCTCAGCACCGCCTCGCACTCGACCGCGTCGTCCTCCGGGTCGACACCGGCGTCGGCGAGTGAGTCGGGATCGGCGACGGCTCGCTCCCAGACCGTCCGCCCCTGCGCTACCAGCCAGCCGCGGAAGTAGTCGAATCCGTCGTCCGAGCAGCCACCGCGCATCAGGTAGGCGGCCGCCCACAGGTCCCAGCGCCACCCCTCCAGATTCACGTCGTCGTACGCCTGCTCGAAGCCCACGATCGCCGCCGGACTCAGCGCGGACAGCTCCGCGACCAGGTGCCGGGCCACCGCCTCGGCCCCCTCGGCGGTGACCGTCTCGCCTCCCGCGGCGCGACGCGCCCGCTCCACGATGTCCCAGAACGTCTCCCGATCCACGGCGGGACCGTACGCCGGCCCACCGACAAGCTGTCAGCGCCCGTGTCAGCGCCGTGTCAGGGCGGTGGCGGTACGGCCGCCCATGGTGGTCGCATGACGAGTTCAGCGATAGCGGCCTCCGGGCTGCGCAAGGCGTACAAGGACCGGGTCGTGCTCGACGGCATCGACCTGGACGTCCCGGCCGGGACGATCTTCTCCCTGCTCGGCCCGAACGGGGCCGGCAAGACGACGACTGTGAACATCCTGACCACGCTGATCCGTGCCGACGCCGGGTCGGTGCGGGTCGCCGGGCACGACGTGGCCACCGAGGCCCAGGCGGTCCGCGCGGCGATCGGCGTGACCGGGCAGTTCGCGGCGGTGGACGAACTGCTCACCGGGCGGGAGAACCTGCAACTGATGGTCGACCTCGGTCCGCGCAACCGCGTGACCGGCAAGCGGGTCGTCGCCGAGCTGCTGGAACGGTTCGACCTGGTCGAGGCCGCCGACAAGCTGGTGTCGACGTACTCCGGGGGCATGCGCCGCAAGCTGGACCTGGCGATGACGCTGGTCGGCGAGCCGCGGATCATCTTCCTGGACGAGCCGACGACCGGGCTGGACCCGCGCAGCCGCCGCACCATGTGGTCGATCATCAGGGAGCTGGTGGCCGGCGGCGTGACGGTCTTCCTCACCACCCAGTACCTCGACGAGGCCGACCGCCTCGCCGACCGGATCGCGGTGCTCGACCAGGGCCGGCTGGTCGCCCAGGGCACGCCGGAGGAGCTGAAGCGCCGGATCCCCGGCACGCACGTGCGGTTGCGGTTCGGCACCGGCGCCGAACTCGACGCGGCGGCCCTGGTGCTGCCCGAGGCGGTACGCGACGAGGAGGCGCTGGCGCTGCGCGTGCCCACCGACGGCGGGACCACGGCGCTGCGCGCCCTGCTCGACCGGCTCGACGCACACACGATCAGCGCCGACGACCTGTCCGTCCAGACCCCCGACCTCGACGACGTCTTCCTGGCCCTGACGGGCCGTACCACGGAGGTGGCCGCCAAATGAGCAGGAACCACTCGGTCGTCATGCTGCGCCGCAACCTGACGCACCTGCGCCGCAACCCGACCTCGGTGTTCAACGCGGTGCTGATGCCGATCATCGTGATGCTGATGTTCGTGTACATGCTCGGCGACGCGTTCTCCGTCGGCGTCGACTACGTCGACTACGCGACGCCGGGCCTGATGCTGCTGGCGGTCTGCTACGGCCTCGGTGGCACCGCGACGTCGGTGAACTCCGACATGACAAAGGGCATCATCAACCGGTTCAAGGTCATGCACGTCTCGCGGGGCGCGGTGCTGACCGGCCACGTCGTCGCCACCGTGCTGACGAACGTCCTCGCGGTCGCGGCCCTGGTCGGGGTGGCGTTCCTGCTCGGCTTCCGCCCGGCCGCCGGACCGCTGCACTGGCTCGGCGTGGCCGGCGTGGTGGTGCTGCTCAGCGTCGCGGTCAGCTGGTTCACCGTCGCGCTGGGCCTGTTCGCCAAGTCGCCGGAGTCGGCGGGCATGGCCTCCGTGCCGCTGGTCCTGCTGCCGTTCTTCAGCAGCGCGATCGTGCCCGCCGACAAGATGGGGCCGGGTCTGCGGCAGATCGCCGAGTACCAGCCGTTCACGCCGATCATCGAGACGCTGCGCGGCCTGCTCGAGGGCGCGCCGTCGGCCGGCGACGTGATCCCCGCGCTCGCCTGGTGCGCCGGCATCGCGGTGGTCGGCTACCTGTGGGCGCGGTCCACGTTCACGAAGCGAGCGTGACCTCGACCAGCCGCTCCCAGCCGGTCTCCCGGCCCTGTGCGACCGCCTCGGCGAACCCCGCGTCGCCGAGGCGGTCGCGCGCCGCCGCCTCGATCCGGGGCACGTCGGGGTGGGTGCGGTCGGGCTGCCCGCGTACCGCGGTGGCGGCGCCGAGCAGCCGCGCCGCCTGGTCCGGCCGGTCCAGCCGCAACGCCAGGTCCGCGACGCCGACGAGCACCTGCGCGGTCAGCGGCGCGTAGCCACCCTCGCGCGCCGCGCGGCACGCCGCCGCCCGATGGGTACGCGACAGCTCGACGTCGCCGGTCAGGTAGCCCAGCAGATCCTGGGTGCCCGCCCGGACACTCGCCAGTTCCGCCTCGTCGCCGAGCAGCGCCGACACCGACCGCAGCTGCGCGTACGCCTCGTCCGCGTCACCGTCGTGACGGGCCAGGTACGCGCGGACCAGCGCCAGTTCGGCCAGCGCGCCCGGCCAGGCGACCCCGGCGGCGAGCCGGTGCGCCTCGGCCAGCGCGTCGGCGCTCGCCGCCGCGTCGCCGCCCAGCCGGTACAGCCAGGCCAGCCGCGCCCGCATCCGGATCACGTCCTCGACGGCGCCGACCTCGGTGACCGCCGTGACCGCCTGCTCGTAGTAGTCGCAGGCGGCGGCGACGTCACCGCGTACGGCGATCAGCTCGGCCAGCTCGCTGAGCGCGAACGAGATCCCGAAGCGTTCGCCGACCGCCCGGAACTCGGCGAGCGCCTGCCGCAGGCACGCCTCCGCCTGCGCCGCCTCGATGCCGAGGATGACCCGCAGCTTGCCCAGGTGCAACCGGGCCAGCGCGCGTACCCACGGATCCTCGTGGTCGAGCAGCGACTCCCAGGCGGGCAGCAACGCGTCCGGTTCCCGCAGCATCCGCTCCATCGGCACGACGAGGGCCAGCTCCGGGTGGCCGCCGCGGCCCTCCCCGCTCAACCGGTACGCCTTGTGGATCCACTCGGCCGCGTGCTGCGCGTCGCCCGGTCCGGAACTGAGGAACAGCACCACGAGTCCGTACACCACGGCGCGGATGTCGTCCGGCACGTCGCCCGGCGCCTCGGTGGCCGCGATGATCAGTTCCATGCCCTCGGTGCGGTGGCCGCCGAGCCACCAGTACCAGCCGGCGCCGGCGGCGAGCCGCATCGCCTCGGGCCCCTCACCCGCGGCGAGCGCGCCGCGCATCGCGGCGGTGACGTTGTCGTGCTCCGCGTCCAGCCGGGCGAGCCAGGTGAGCTGGTCGGCGCGGCGCAGCCGCGGTTCGGCGGTCTCGGCCAGCGCGGTGAAGTACGCCAGGTGCGCGCGGCGCGTGGTGTCCTCCTCCCCCGCCTCGGCGAGCCGCTGCGCGGCGTACTCCTTGATCGTGCCGAGCATGCGGTAGCGCGGCGCCACGTCGCCGGCGGCGACCAGCAGCGACTTCTCGGTCAGCGCGGTGAGCAGGTCGAGCACGTCGCCCGCCTCGACGGCGCCGCCGGCGCACACCCGCTCGGCCGCGACCAGGCTCGCCCCGCCGGAGAACACCGACAGCCGGCGCAGCACCGCGCGTTCGGCGTCGCTGAGCAGTTCCCAGCTCCAGTCGACCATCGCACGCAGCGTCCGGTGCCGGGGCAATGCGGTCCGGCTGCCGCCGGTGAGCAGCCGGAACCGGTCGTCGAGCCGGGTGGCGAGCTGGTCGACGGACATGGCGCGCAGCCGCGCCGCGGCCAGCTCGATCGCCAGCGGCATGCCGTCGAGCGCGCGGCAGATCCGCGCCATCGTCGTCGCGGTACGGGCGTCGAACGCGAGATCCCGGCGTACCGCCGCGGCCCGGTCCCGCAGCAGGCGCACGGCGGGCGACGACTCGACCTCGGCGGCAGTGGCGTCGCCGCCGGGCAGGCCGAGCGGCGCGACCGGCAACAGCGTCTCCCCGGTGATGCCGAGTGGTTCCCGGCTGGTGGCCAGGATGCGCAGCCGCCGGCACTCCCCGAGCAGCCGGTGCGCCAGCGTCGCCGCCGCCTCGACGACGTGTTCGCAGTTGTCCAGGATCAGCAGCATCTCCCGGTCCCGGATCGCCGCGACCAGCCGGTCGACCGGTTCCGCGCTGCCCGCGTCGCCGAGCAGCGCGTCCCGCAGGCCGAGCCCGGAGATCGCCGCCTGCGCCACGTCCCCGTCGGCGCTGACGGCGGCGAACTCCACCAGCCACACGCCGTCCGGCAGGTCGCCGGTCAGCCGGCGCCCGGTCTCGGTGGCCAGCCTGGTCTTCCCGGAGCCGCCCGGACCGGTGAGCGTGGTGAGCCGGTGCTCGGTCACCAGCGCGCCCACCACGGCGAGGTCGGCGTCCCGCCCGACGAAGCTGGTCAGCTCGGCACGCAGGTTGGTCCGGCGGGTGTCCTCCCGGCGTACCGTCTCGCCGCGCAGCAGGGCGACGTGCAGCGCCGACAGCTCCGGGGACGGGTCGGCGCCCAGGGCGTCGGCGAGCGCGTCGGCGGTGCGCTGGTAGACCAGTAGCGCCTCGGTGTCCCGGCCGGCCGCGACGAGCGCGCGCATCAGCGACACGGCGAGCCGTTCGCGCACCGGATGGGCGGCCGCCAGGTCGGTCAGCTCCGGGATCAGATCGGCCTCCCGGCCGAGCCCGATCTCCGCGTCGTACCGGTCCTCCGTCGCGGTCAGGCGCAGTCGTTCCAGCCGGGTGGCCGCCGCGTCGAGCGCCGGGCTGTCGGGCAGGCCGACGTCGCGCAGCGCGTCGCCGCGCCACAGGCCCAGCGCCTCGCGCAGCAGCCGGACCCGCTGCGGCCCGTCGCCGTCGCGGGCCCGGCGGACGAGACGTTCGAACCGTACGGCGTCGACGGCGTCGGGCTCGACGACGAGCCGGTAGCCGTCGGGCAGCCCGTCGACCGCGCCCCCCGGCAGGGCCTTGCGCAGCCGGGACACCAGGCGTTGCAGCGCGTTGGCCGCGTCGGCGGGCGGGTGCTCGCCCCAGATCCAGTCGACGAGCGCCCCCTTCGGGACCACCCGGCCGGGCTGAAGCGCGAGGGCGGCCAGCAGCGCGCGCAGCCGCGCGCCCGGCACGTCGGCCGGGACGCCGCCGTGCGTGGTGACCTGGAACGGCCCGAGCAACCCGATCTGCACCCGCCGATCCTGCCACGACCGGCGACCCGGCCCGGGTCGCCGCCCCCGCCGGTCAGGTGGCCGGGCGCAGGTGCCGGCGCTGACGCAGCCGCACGGCGGCGGCCACCACGACCAGCACCGTGAGCGCCACCGCGAAGGCCAGCCCGTGGGTCAGGCCGCGGGTGAGGTAGCCGCCGTCGGTGTGGTCGACGGCGTACGTGGCGAGCTCGCGGCTGAACCAGAACGGCAACGCCCGGGTGACGCTGCCCGCCGGGTCCATGACCATCTGGAGACCGACCACCGTCAGCAGCACCAGCGTGCCCTCCAGCTCGCGCGGCAGCACGGCGCTGAGCAGCAGGCCGAACGGCGCCGACACGAACACGGTGAGCGTCATGATCAGCGCGATCACGCCGTACCGGACGTCGCGCTGGTCGGCCAGGACGAGCAGGAAGTACGGGGTGGAGAGCAGCACGCCGACGGTCCAGAGCGCGAGCAGCCGGCCGAGCACCAGGTGCCGGCTGCCGTAGCCGGAGAGACGCAGCCGGGGTTCGATGCCGCGCGCCGCGCTGCCCGCGAACAGCGCGGCGGTGCTCAGCGCCCAGCCCAGGCCGATGCAGACGAAGCGGATCGACTGCCCGAGGTGATCCCCGCGGCGGCTCAGGTAGAACGCCAGCGGCATCAGCAGCAGGATGACCAGCACGGTACGGCGGCGCAGCAGCTCGCGCAGGGCGGCCTCGGCCACCACCAGGGTCCGGCTCACGCGTCACGCTCCCCGGAGAGGTCCAGCACGACGTCGACCCGGTCGAGCTGGTTGAGCAGGTGGGTGACCACCACGACGGCCTTGCCGGCGTCGCGCCAGCGCCACACCTCGTGCCAGAAGTCGAGGTAGGTGCCACGGTCGAAGCCCTGGTAGGGCTCGTCGAGCAGCAGCACGTCCGGCTCGCCGAGGCGGGCCAGCACCAGGTTGAGCTTCTGCCGGGTGCCGCCGGAGAGGTGCCGGGCCTGGGTGCGTCGCGGCGGCGTCCACTCCAGACCCTCCGCCTCCGCCCGCCCGGCCCGCCGCGCGGCTGTCCGGCCCAGCCCGCGGCCGGCGCCGATCAGCACGAAGTGCTCGTCAGGGCTGAGGAACTCGGCGGTGCCGCCGTCCTGCGGGCAGTAGCCGAGCGTGCCGTGCACGTCGACGGTGCCCGCGTCCGGGCTCAGCAGGCCGGCGCAGATCCGCAGGAACGTGCTCTTGCCGGCCCCGTTGGCGCCGACCACCGCCGCGATCTCGCCGGCCCGGACGGTGAGATCGACCCGGTCCAGGACGGCCCGCCCCCGGTAGCGCTTGGTGATGCCCCGCGCGGCGAGCCGCACCGGTCCGGGCCGCTGGCGCGGCGGACGCACGTCGGGGCCGCCGAGGCTGTCGACCACCGCCCGGGCGTACGCCTGCGGCGCGCCGAAGACCCGCAGCGGCGGTTCCCCGCTGTCGAGCAGGTGGGTGGCCGCCTCGGCGACGACGTGACCGGTCAGGTCGGGCCCCACCCCGTGCCGGCGCAGCTCGCCGGTGAGGGCGGCGAGCCAGAGGTCGTGGTTCACCGCTTCGGCTCCTCGCCAAATATCGTGCCGACGCTCGACGCGAAGGCGCTCCAGTCGTTCGCGGCCGCTCGCAACGCGGCGCTGCCCTCCGGGCTGATCCGGTAGTACTTGCGCGCGGGGCCGGTCCCGCCCTCCCGCCAGTGCGCGGTGAGCAGGCCGGAGCGCTGCAACCGCAGCAGCACCGGGTAGAGGGTGCCGCCCTGCACCGCGCCCAGCCCGTGGGCGCGCAGCGCCTGGGACAGCTCGTAGCCGTAGGACTCGCCCCGGCTCAGCAGCGCGAGCACGCAGAGGTCGAGCACTCCGCGCAGCCACTGTGCCCGCCGTTCCTGGTTCATCCCGCTCCTGACGCGACGTCTACGTCGGACAACGGTAGCGCCGCCATCTAGGTAGCGCAACCATCTAGTACGGGCATCCTCAAGCACGCCGATCCTGATAGGTTGCGCGCTCCGCACGGGTTCGACGGGGGAATGCGCATGTCCGACACGGGGGCCGGATCGGGCCAGGAATCGACGGGGGACGCGGAACAGCGGGCCGAGACCGCCTGGATGCCGCCGTCCGGCGAGTCGCCGGCCGCTCCCGGCCCGCCACCGCCGGGTCCGGCTTACACACCGCCCACCGCGGGTCCGGACCACGGGCCGTCCACGCCGGGTGCGGATCACGGGCCGTCCGCGGCGGGTCCGGCTTACGGGCAGCCCACCGCGGTTGCGCCGTTCGGGCCGGCTGCGCCGTTCGAGCCGTACCCCTCGCCCGGCCCGCCGTCGTCCGGCCGCAACCGCGGTCTGGTCATCGCCGTCGCGGGGCTGAGCGTGTTGCTGCTGGTGGCGTGCTCGGGCCTGATCGGCGGCGCGTTCCTGCTGCGGTCCTCCGAGCGCCGGGCGGCCGAGCCGGAGCCGGTCGCGCCGCCGGCGGCGCCCTGGCGGTCGTCCGGCACGACGCCCGCGCCGGGCGCGACGGCGAGCGTGGAGCCCTCCACACGCGGGCCGCAGCCCAGCGACTTCCCCGCGGCGCAGATCTCCGACCTGAACGACGTGTGCGACGGGGTTCTCTACTTCCCGCAGTCACCGAAGCGCACCGGGGCGGCGCCGCACCCGGTGGCGCTGCTCGTCGGCACCGACATGGGCACGCGCCGCCACGACCGGGTCTACTACTACGACGAGGGCCTGTCGAAGCGGGTGGAACGGACCTGGGCGTCGGAGGATCCGAAGGTCGTGCAGATGGTCGCCTGCCTGGATCGCACCAGCACCGGCGCGACGATCCGCAAGTGCCGCTACGACGACCCGAAGCCGGACACGCTGACGCTGCTGAAGGCCACCTACCGCCTGCGGGTGTACGAGGTGGCGACCGGCCGCAGGCTGCTGGACAGGACCATGGGCGGGGACGACCAGCAGTGCCCGTACGTGGTCCTGTACGGACCGGACAAGAAGATCTACGCCGAGGTCAGCCACCGTTCACTGCTCTCGGCGCTGCGCAACCTGGTGAAGCGGTAGGCGGTCGACACCGGTCGGGGTCCACCCGGGACGACGCGGGGAAACCGGCCGCACGGCCCCTCGCGCATCGGCCGGGATGTTCGATAGCATCGAACATCCCGGCGGACGTCCCGCCACCTCGACAGGAGGTCCTCGTGCGGCCCATGAACAGTCAGCCGCCGTCGGAGCAGGCCGGCTCCGGTGGCGCCGCGGACGAGAACACGCCCGCGGGTGTCGTCGGCGGCCGGATCCGGCGCTACCGCAAGGAACGCGGGCTGACCCTGCGCGGCCTCGCCTCCCGCTCCGGGCTGTCCATCGGCTTCCTGTCCCAGGTCGAGCGCGGCATCTCCTCCATCGGCCTGACCGCGCTCGGCAGTGTCGCCAAGGCGCTCGACCGGTCGGTTGCCGACTTCTTCGACGCGGGCACGCCCTCGCCGGACAGCACCGTCTCCTCGCTCCCCCGGCACTTCACGCTGACCAGGGCGGAGACTGCGGCGACGCAGTACGTGTCCGGGCAGCAGACCTACCGCATGCTCTCCGACCGGGGGCCGGACCTGGTGCTCGAACCGATGCTGGTGCACATCGCGCCGGGCGGGCGCCGGGAGAACGCGTACGGCCACCGGGGCGAGGAGTTCGCCTACGTCATCTCCGGCGAGTTGCTCTACGAGGTCGAGGGCGTCGAGCACCGGCTGTTCCCGGGCGACAGCGTGCACCTGCGCTCGTCGGTGCCGCATCAGCTCTTCAACGACACCGACGCGGTGACGACTGTCGTCTCGGTGGTCACGCCCCGCCTGTTCTGACCCGCGCACCGGGCACCACGAATCGCCCTCCGTGTTCACGTAGGTGAACTCGGAGGGCGATTCCACGTCCGGCGTCAGCGGCCGAGGCGCGCGTCCACGGCGGTCATCGTGTCCCGCCAGATGACCGAGGCCGGATCGATGACGGCGAAGTGGTCCCCCGCCTGTTCGAGGTGGCGGATCTCGTCCCCGGCGGCTGCCGCGGCGGCGGCGTAGCGCCGGTTGGCGTCGACGAGGTCGAGGCTGTCCTGGGTCCCCTGCACGAGCAGTGTGGGCACCCCCGTCGGCAGGCGGAGCATCGGGTCGCTCTCGGCGTACCGGCGCGGTGCCGTCACCGGTGATCCGCCCAGCGCGGCGGCGACCGCGCCGTCGCCGAGGTAGCGCCGCTCGCCCTCGGTGAGGTCGAGCACCCCGGCCAGCGACACCGCGAGCGCGACACGCGGCCCGCTCGGACGCGCGGCCAGGTCCGCCGCGGCACGCAACGCGAGCTGCCCGCCGGCCGAGTGTCCCAGCACGACGATCCGGTCCAGGTCGACCAGCCGGTCGCGGGCCGGTTCCCGCAGTGCGCGCAGGCCCGCCTCCACGTCCTGCGTGGTCGCGTCCCAGCCGTGCCGGTCCGGGCGCCGGTACTCCAGGTTCCAGGACGCGTACCCGCGCCGGGCCAGGTCGGCGGCGAGCGCGTCCATCAGGTCCGCGCCCCAGATGGACCGCCAGAACCCGCCGTGCAGCAGCACCGCGACCGGCGCCGGCCCGGCGGCCGGGCTGGACGGCAGCCGCAGGTCGCCCCACTGGTCCGGGTCCGGGCCGTAGGCGATCCGGGTGGCCGGCGCGCGGAGGCGGTGCACGGCGTGCCGGATCGCCCAGGCCAGGCCCCACAGTCCCCGCCCGGCCAGGTGGACCGCGCCGGGCACCGGCGGCTCGACTGTGAGGTCGTACCAGACGACGCCGGCCGGCTGCGCGCCGATGAGGGCACGGGCCGCTGGTGTGGGGCCGGGCAGCGCCACCACCGGCTGGGCCGTCGCGGCGAGCAGCGACCGCAGCTCGTCGGCCGAGCCGGCGGTGACCACCTGACCGGCGACGTCCAGTTCGGCGCAGGTGGTGGCGGTCAGCGACGCCAGCAGGGCCGGGTCGGCCACCAGGCCGGGGCCGACCACCACGGTGAGCCGCACCTGACTCACCTGCGCAGCAGCGGCAGGACGGCCGAGCCGAGCAGGTCCACGCCGCGCTCGTCGGTGAGGCCGTGCGGTGTGCCGAACTCGACCCGGCGCACGCCCGCGTCGATGAGCGCCTGGGCCTGCGCGGCGACCTGCTCCGGGGTGCCGGAGAAGGCGAACCGGTCCAGCACGTCGTCCGGGATCAGCCGGCCCGCCGCCTCGTCCTCGCCCGCGTCGACCAGGTCACCGACGCGCTTGACCAGGTCGTCGGGCATCTCGACGGTCGGGTCCAGCTCGGCCACCACCGCCAGGTACATGGCGACCTCGGTGCGGGCCTTGGCGCGGGCCGCCTCGCCGTCGGTGTCGACGACCGTCACCGCGCCGAGCACGATGCCGACGTCGGCGACGTCGCGTCCGGCCTTCTCCGCGCCGGTCCGCAGCCGCTCCCGGATCACCGGGACCATGTCCGGGTTCGCGCTGCCGCCCACCTTGATCTCGTCGGCGATCCGGCCGGCCAGCGCCGCGCCCTGCGGGCCCCACGCGCCGAGCAGCAGCGGCGGGTCGGGCCGCTGCACGTCGTAGCGCAGCGCGGTGCCGGGGTCGAGCGAGAAGACCTTCCCGGCGAAGCCGCCGCGGTCGCCGCGCAGCAGGCGGTAGACGACCTGGACGGCCTCCTCGATGGTGGTCAGCGGCCGCGGCTGCGGCAGGCCGACAGCGCCCAGCCAGGTCCCCCGGGCCAGGCCCAGGTAGGCCCGCCCGTGCGAGGCCAGGTCCAGGGCGGCGAGCTGACCGGCGATCTCGTACGGCGCCATCGAGTACGGGTTCAGGCAGGCCGCGCCGAGGCGTACCCGTTCGGTCGCCTGTGCAATCTCCAGCAGCGGGAAGATCGGCGGCTGGTACATCAGGTCACCGAAGACGGTGAGCACGTCGAAGCCGTGCGCCTCGGCGGCGCGGGCCAGCCGGGCGTAGGCGCCGGCCGGCTTGTCGCTCTGCAGGCCGAGGCCGATCTCGACGGTCATGTCAGGTCCGCCGAGTTCATCGTGCGCCGGCAGGTCCGCTCCACCTTCATGACGAGCCGCTCCTCCGGGTCGGGGCAGATGAAGTGGGAGTCCTGGGCCAGCCAGTCCCCCGGCGCCAGGTCACGCTGCTTGGCGGCGAGGAAGGGCAGCACCGAGGCGAGCGCGTACACGCAGAAATGCTTTCCCTCGGGCAGCCGCAGGTGCGCGCTGTTCGTCAGTTCGAAGTGGTCGCCCACGGCCATGCCGCACACCGACCGGCCCTCGATCCGGTCGACTGTCACCTTCAGGTCGTAGATCTCCATGTCGCCGCCGGCGGTCTCGCTCACGGCCCCTCCCCTTCGTCGATCCGTACGATGATCTTGCCGGTGGTCCGGCGTTCGGCCAGTTCGGTGAGCGCCGCGGGCGTCTCGTCCAGCGACACGAGGCGGCTGACCGGCGGCCGGACCGCGCCGGAGGCGCACATGTCGAACAGCTCCTGGTAGGCGGCCTCGACGGCCGCCGCGCGCTGCCACGGGTACTGCGAGCCCCAGGACAGGCCGACGAGCGTCGCGTTCGCCGCCATCAGCCGCAGCGGGTCCACCGGCGGCGGCGCGCCACCGGCCGCGCCCACCGCCACCAGGCGGCCCTCGAACGCCAGGCACTCCCAGGAGCGGCCGAACACGTCGCCGCCCACCGGGTCCACCACGACGTCCACGCCCCGCCCGCCGGTGGCCGCGCGCACCGCGGGCACGAAGTCGTCCGCCGTGTAGTCGATCGCCACCAGGGCGCCGTGATCGCGGCAGATCGCGGTCTTGGCCGGACCGCCCGCGGTGGCCAGGACCCGCGCGCCGCGGGCGACGGCGAGCTGGATCGCGGCGATGCCCACCCCGCCGGCGCCCGCGTGCACCAGCACCGTCTGCCCGGCGGTGAGACCGGATCGTTCGAGCGCGAACCACGCGGTCTGGTAGGTGACGGGCAGCGCCGCCGCGGTGACCGGATCGACTGTGGGCGGTCGCGGCACCACCACCGCGGCGTCCACGGTGACTGTCGTGCCGAGCGCGCCGCGCGGCAGCGCCGGGCAGGCGAGCACCTCCTGACCCAGCAGGTGCTCGGCCCCGGCTCCGGCGGCGACGACCCGGCCGGCCGTCTCCACGCCGGGTGTCATCGGCGGGTCCGGCCGCACCGGGTACTCGCCCCGGCAGAGCATGACGTCCAGGAAGTTCAGCCCCACCGTACGGACGGCGAGCCGCACCTCACCGGGGCCGGGCGGCGGGTCGTCGGGCAGCTCGGCGACCGACAGCACGTCCGCCGGCTCACCGGTCCGCCCGGCGACCAGCCGCCGGATCACGCCGCGCCCACCGGTTCCCGGACCAGCTCGGCGTGGTGGTGCACGATCACCCAGCGGCCGTCGATCCGGCGCACCACGTCGGTGACGCGGGTGATCTCCGGCTCGTCGTCCGGGCCGAGCTGCGAGACCAGCTCGTACCGGGCCACGCCGAAGTCGTCCCACACGTCGATGCGCTTGTCCCTCGGGGCGAGCACCGCCAGCCGGGGCCGCTGCCCCGCGGCGTCGCGCCGGGCGCGGTACTCGTCCAGCTCGGCCCGGGTCCGCAGCGGCCCGGGCAGGTGCGTCTCCCAGGTGGTCACGTCGGGGTCCAGGTGGGTGTCGAACCGCTGCTGGTCTCCGGCGAGGAACGCGTCGTACATGTCGTCGATGCCGGCGGCGATCGCCGCGGCGCCTGAATCCGCGAACGTCATCGCGTCTCCTCCTGGTTCCGATCGTCGCGGGCGATCTGCCCGCCCTTCATCACCCACCGCACGTCCCGGAACGCCGAGGTGTCGGCGAGCGGGTCGGCGTCGGTCGCGATCAGGTCGGCGAGCTTGCCGGCCTCGACAGTGCCGAGGTCGGACTCCGCGCCGAGCCACCGGATCGGCCCGAGCGTGCCGGCGTGGATGGCCCTCGCGGTGCCGATCCGCTCGGACATGTACTCCAGCTCCCGGATCGAGGCGGTGGTGCCCTCGAACTCCCAGAACGGGGGCATGTCACTGCCGAGCAGCACCTCCACCCCGGCGGCGATCGCCATGTCGAAGCTCTCCAGGTGCCGGGGGCCGGCGCCGAGCGACCGGCACTGCATCCACTCCGGTACGCCCAGCTCGTCGAAGAACTCCTTGCACCGGGTCACCAGCAGCGTCGGCACGAGCGCGGTGCCGCGCTCGGCCATCCGCGCCGCGACCTGCGGAGTGAGCTGGTAGCCGTGCTCCACGCAGTCCAGTCCCAGCTCCACGGCCGCGCCGATCACGTCGGCCGGTCCGGCGTGCGCGGTCACCTTGCGGCCCCACGCGTGCGCGGTCTCGATCACCGCTGTCATCTCGTCGGCGAACAACTGGGGCGTGTGGATGCTCTCGTGCTCACCGGCGATACCGCCCGAGATCATCACCTTGATCAGGTCCGCGCCCGCCTTGATCTGGCTGCGGACGCCGTGGCGGAAGCCCACCGGGCCGTCGCACTCGAGCGTGTCGTTGCTCTCGTGGCCGTGCCCGCCGGTGCACACCAGCGCCCGGCCGGCGGTGTAGATACGCGGACCCGGCACGCGCCCGGCGTTGATCGCCCGCCGCAACGCGAAGTCGGCGTGGTCCTTCTCCGCCACGCAGCGCACCGTGGTCACGCCGGAGTGCAGCGTGCGCCGCGCCCCGTCGGCCATGTAGTGGGCGAGGTCGTACGCGCCCATCCCCTTGACGTTGTCGCCCCCGGAGCCGGGCAGCGACAGCGAGAAGTGGGTGTGCATGTTGACCAGACCGGGCGTCAGGAACGCGCCGTCGAGGTCCACCTCGGTCAGCCGGCCGGCGGCCCGCGCCTGCTCGGCCACCTCGGCGTACGGCCCGACGGCGGCGATCCGGTCACCCCGGACCCACACCCCGGCACCGGTCACGGGCGCCATGCCGTCCACCACGCGGGCATCAAGCACTGTGCAGTTGCCGAGCAGCACGCTCGGCTGCTCGGGCGAATAGGCGGCACTCACGCGATCACTCCATAAACGTCTCGGGCGGCCCGCGCGGAGACGTAGCCCTCGGCCACGTCCCGTCGCACCGCCTCCGGATCCCGACTCCCCGGGTCACCGTGGCCGCCGCCACCGGCGGTCAGCAACGTCACCCGGTCCCCCACCGCCACCGCGGTACGCCGTGTGCTCACCCGGTGCTCCCGGTCCGTGCCCGGGAACACCACCACCTGGTTCGGCTCCGGCTGCTCGCCGCCGGCCAGCGCCCACGGCGCGCTCTTCGTCTTCTTGATCACCGTCAGGAACTCACCCGGCGTCACGAACCGGATGTCCCGCCGCAGGCCGCAGCCGCCCCGGAACCGGCCGGCGCCACCGGAGTCGGTACGGATCTCCAGGCGCTCGAAGAACATGCCGGTCTTCGACTCCAGCACCTCCACAGGCGTGTTGCGCGCCTGGGTCTGGCACAGGTGGTTCGCCGGTCCGATGCCGTCGTGCCGGGGCGTGCCGCCCCAGCCGACCGGGTCGTTGTTGCTGACCGCGAACATGTCGCCGGTGTCCGGGTGCCGTCCCACCATCATGAAGCCGGGCACGTCGCCGCCGGAGGAGGCAGCCAGCCGATCCGGCATGCCCTGCGCCAGCGCCTTGAGGATCAGCTCCAGCGCGACGGTGCCGGTCCACTGGGTGAACGTCGCGGCCGGGTACTGCGCGTGGAACAGCGTGCCGGGCTCGGCGCGTACCCGCAGGGGCGCGAAGTGCCCGGCGTTGGTCTGCTCGTGCGGCGTGGTGACGCCCTTGAACGCGACCCGGCAGGTGGCGATGGTGGCGCCGAGCGGCAGGTTCACCGGCCCGGGCACCGCCGGGGACGACCCGGCGAAGTCCACTGTGAACGTGCCGTCGGCGACGGTGACGGTGACCCGCATCCGGATCGGGTCGTCGCTGACGCCGTCGTCGTCGAGCCAGTCCTCGGCGGTCCAGCTGCCCTGCGGCAGCGCGGCCACCGCCTCCTCGGCGCGCTGCGCGGCGGCGTCGATCACCCGGTCGACGACCGCGTCGACCACCGCCGGGCCGTAGTGGCGGTACAGCTCGGTCACCCGCCGCTCGCCGGTACGCAGCGCGGCGATCTGCGCGTTGAGGTCGCCGAGCACGAGTTCCGGCATCCGCGAGTTGAACCGGATCAGCTCGTGGATCTCGCGCACCGGCTCGCCGCGGTCGTACACCTTCGTGCCGGGGAAGATGATCCCCTCCTGGTGCATGTCCGTGGAGTCGAGCACGTAGCCGGGATCCTTGGCGCCCAGGTCCATCCAGTGCGCCCGGATGCACAGGTAGCCGATCAGCTCCTCGCTGTCCGGCAGCACGACCGGCGCGAACATCGTCGCGTCGTACGTGTGCGCCGCGTTCCAGTACGGGTAGTTGAGCAGCACCACGTCGCCGCGGTGCAGGTTCTCCACGCCGACGTACTCGACGCCCTTGCGCAGCGAGTAGTCGTTGGCGCCGAGGAAGCGGGACAACCCCGTGGACTCCGCGACCAGCCGCAGCCGCCGGTCGTAGACGGAGATGCCGAAGTCGTACACCTCGTAGATCACCGGGTTGAAGGCGGTGCGCACCAGCGCGGCCCGCATCTCCTCGGCGGCCGAGACGAGATGGCTGCGGACGACCTCGACGGTCGCCCCGTCGACCGTCGGCTCACCCATCGACGTCCACTCCGTAGACGTCCCGGGCCGCCTCCGGGGAGACGTAGCCCTCGGCCACGTCCCGCCGCACCGCCTCGGGGTCGCGCCCGCGCGGGTCGCCGTGGCCGCCGCCACCGGCGGTCAGCAGGGTGACCCGGTCGCCCGCCGCCACCACGGTGCGCTTGGTGCTCACCCGGTGCTCGCGGTCGGTGCCCGGGAACACGACGATCTGGTTCGGTTCCGGCTGCTCGCCGCCGTCGAGCGCCCACGGCGCGCTCTTGGTCTTCTTGATGACGGTGAGGAACTCGCCCGGGGTCAGGAACCGGATGTCGCGCCGCAGGCCGCAGCCGCCCCGGAACCGGCCCGCGCCACCGGAGTCCGCGCGGATCTCCCAGCGCTCGAAGAACATCCCGGTCTTGGCCTCCATGACCTCGATCGGGGTGCCCCGGCCGGTGCTGCCGGAGACGTGCGTGGCGGCGTCCATGCCGTCGTGCTGCGCGGTGCCGCCCCAGCCCACCAGGTCGTTGTTGCTGACCGCGAACATCTTGCCGGTGTCCGGGTGCAGGCCGACCATCATGAAGCCGGGCACGTCGCCGCCGGAGGAGGCGGGCAGCCGGTCCGGCATGCCCTGGGCCAGCGCCTTGAGGATCAGCTCCACCGCGACGATGCCGGTCCAGAGCGTGAACGTGGGCTGCGGGTAGACGGCGTGGAACAGGGTGCCCGGCTCGGCCCGCACCTCCAGCGGCGCCACGGTGCCGGCGTTCGACGGCTCGTCCCGCGACGTCAGCGACTTCAGCACGACCTTGCAGATCGCCTCGGTCGCCCCGAACGGCATGTTGATCGGGCCACGGGTGGCCGGGGCCGAGCCGGCGAAGTCGACGATGAAACGCCCGTCGTCGATCGTCACCGTGACGCGCATCTTCACCGGATCGTCGGTGATGCCGTCGTCGTCCACCCAGTCCTCGGCGGTCCAGGTGCCCTGCGGAAGCGTCGCCAGCGCCGCCCGGGCGCGGGCCTCACCGTCGGCGATGATCCGGTCGATCGCCTGGTCGACCGTGTCCCGGCCGAACTTCTCGATGATCTCCAGCATCCGGCGCTCGCCGGTGCGCAGCGCGGCGATCTGCGCGTGCAGGTCACCCAGCACCGCGTCGGGCATCCGCGAGTTGAAGCGGATCAGCTCGTGGATCTCGCGCACCGGCTCGCCCCGGGATACGACCTTGGTGCCCGGGAAGATCAGCCCCTCCTGGTGCATGTCGGTCGAGTCGAGCACGTAGCCCGGGTCCTTCGCGCCCAGGTCCATCCAGTGCGCGCGGACGCAGAGGAAGCCGACCAGCTCGCCGTCCGCGTCCGGGTCCGCCTCGTCCGGCCGGAACACCGGCGCGAACAGCGTCGCGTCGTACGCGTGCGCCGCGTTCCAGTACGGGTAGTTGAGCAGCACCACGTCGCCGCGGTGCAGGTTCTCCCGGCCCACGTACGCCACGCCCTTGCGCAGCGAGAAGTCGTTCGCGCCGAGGAAGAACGTCAGCCCGGTGGCCTCGGCGACCAGCCGCAGGTCGGCGTCGTACATCGACAGGCCGAAGTCGTGCACCTCGTAGATGACCGGGTTGAAGGAGGTGCGGATGAGGGTGGCCCGCATCTCCTCCGCGGCGGACAGCAGATAGCTGCGGACGACCTCGACCTGGGCTCCGTCCAGCGTGGTCATGCGGCTTCCTCCAGGGTGACGAGCAGGTATCCGTGGTCGTCGACGGTGACCCGCTGACCGCTGGGCACCACTGTGGTGGAGGTGCCCTCGTCGACCAGAGCCGGTCCGTCGAAGGTGTCGCCCGGCTCCAGGCGGGCCCGGTCGTAGACCGCGAACGGCACCACCGCCTGCTGCCCGAAGTCGTACGCGTCGCGGTGCGCCAGCAGCGCCTGCGACGGGTCGCCGTCGCCGCGCGGCAGCGTCTCCAGCTCCGGCCGGTCGGTGCGCCCGATGCCGCGCACCCGCAGGTTGAGGATCTGGAGCGGGTTGCCCATGGTGTGGCCGTACCGGGCGCGGTGCGTCTCGTCGAAGGCGGCGCGGACGGCGTCGCGGTCCAGCTCACGCCCGACGGTGACCATCAGGCTGTGCTCCTGGCCCAGGTAGCGCAGCTCGAACTGCCGCTCCAGCACCGCCTCACCGGCCGGCACGCCCTGCGCCACCAGCGACGCGACCGCCTCGGCCTCGACCGCCTTGAACAGCTGCTCCAGCTCCGACAGGTCGGCGTCGTCGAGCGTGGCCATCACGGTACGGCTGAAGTCGTTGACGATGTCGGCCGAGAGCATGCCCCAGGCGGAGAAGCCGGACGGCGCGAACGGCACGACCACCTCGCCGATGCCCATCTCCCGGGCCAGCAGCGGCGCCAGCAACGGGCCGGCCCCGCCGAACGCGAGCAGCGCGAACTGCCGGGGATCGTGCCCCCGCTCGACGGTGATCTGCCGGACCGCGCCGACGGTGCGGGCCAGCAGCACGTCGAACACGCCCGCCGCCGCGTTCTCCACGCTCAGGCCGAGCGGATCGGCCAGCTGCTCCTGGATCGCGGCGCGCGCCTCGGCGTCGCGCAGGCCCATGGTGCCGGCGAGGAACCGGTCCGGGTCCATGTAGCCGAGCACCACCGCCGCATCGGTCACCGTCGGCCTGGTGCCACCCCGGCCGTAGCAGACCGGGCCGGGGTCGGCGCCGGCGCTCTGCGGGCCGACCTTGAGCAGGCCGTGGTCCAGCCAGGCGATCGAGCCGCCGCCGGCGCCGATGGTACGGATGTCGTACGTCGGGATGAGCAGCGGGAAGTGCTCCAGCTGGGCCTCGTACGCGGCGACCGGGTTGCCGCGCTCGATCACGCAGGCGTCCAGCGAGGTGCCGCCGATGTCGAACGTGAGCACGTTGTCCCGGCCCAGCTCGGAGGCGACGTACGCGGCGCCGACGATGCCGCCGGCCGGGCCGGACAGCACGGTGTGCGTGGGTGCGGTCTTGGCGACCGCGCTGGTCATCGAGCCGCCACCGGACCGCATGATCAGGAAGCGCCCGGCGAAGCCGCGCTCGGCCAGGCCGGACTCCAGCTCGTCCACGTACCGCTCGAAGATCGGCCGGATGTACGCCTCCAGCACAGTGGTGCTGGTGCGCTCGTACTCCCGGTACTCGCGCACGATGTCCGTCGACAGCGACAGGCTGACCTGGGGGAACTCCTCGTGGATCAGGCGCGCGGCCTCCCGCTCGTGGCTCGGGTCGAGGAACGAGTGCAGGAAGCAGATGGCGATCGAGGTGACCTGCTGGTCCACCACGAGCGTGCGGGCGGCCTCCCGGACGCTGCCCGGGTCCAGCGGCTCCACCACGCGTCCCCGGTAGTCGAGGCGGCCCCGCACACCGGCGGTGAAGCGGCGCTGCACCAGGCTCTCCGGCCGCTGGTACTGGAAGTCGTACATGTGGTCCGACGGCACGTTGCCGCGGCCGATCAGGAAGATGTCCCGGAAGCCCTCGTTGGTGATGATGCCGGTACGGCCACCACGACGTTCCAGCACCGCGTTGAGGCCGAGGGTGGTGCCGTGGATGAACAGCTCCACCTCGGACAGGTCGGTGCCGAGCGCGGTGATCGCGTTGAGGACACCGTCAGCGGGCCGGGCCGGGGTCGTGGCCGCCTTGCGGAAGCGGACCCGGTTGGTGCGCGTGTCCAGTTCCATGGCGTCCACGAAGGTCCCGCCGATGTCGACGGCGAGCCGGATGGGGCGACGGGTCATGGCGTGACAGCCTGCCTTCCGATGAGGGCGGGAAGCTCGGGAACGCGCCAGCAGGCGGCCCGGCTCTCGCCGTACGACTGAAGCTCCTGCTGCTCCGATCGGCACCGGTCGGTGACGAACGGGCACCGGGCGGCCAGTGGGCACCCGGTCGCGGCGTCGGCTTCCTCCAGGTCCTTGACCAGCTCGACGGCCTCGCCGTCGGACCCGGTCGTCCCGCCGAGGCGGGGGGCGCTGCCCAGCAGCGCCCGGGTGTAGGGGTGCCGGGGCGTGTCGAAGACGACGTCCACCGGTCCCTCCTCGACGACCCGGCCGAGGTAGAGCACCACGACGCGGTCGGCGAAACCGCGCACCGTGGCCAGGTCGTGGGAGATGAACACCGAGGCGCGGTCCGCGTCGGCGGCCACGTCGGCGATCACGTCGAGGATCTGCGCCTGGACGGTGACGTCCAGCGCCGAGGTCGGCTCGTCGAAGACGATCAAGTCCGGCTCGCCGACCAGAGCGCGGGCGATGCCGATGCGTTGCGCCTGGCCGCCGGACAACTCGTGCGGGTAGCGCTGGAGGATCGACCGGTCCAGCTCCATCCGGTCCAGCACGGCGGTGACGCGCTCCTCCCGCTGGGCCGGGGACAGGCCCGCGGCGCGCAGCGGCTCGGCGATGGAGTCGCCGACGGGACGGCGCGGGCTCAGCGAGCCGATCGGGTCCTGGAACACGAGCTGCGCCCGGGTGCGCGCCCGGCGCAGCGCCCGGCCGCGCGGGCGGGGGCGGCCCGGCTGCTTGACCAGCGCCTGCCCGGCGACCGTGACGGTGCCGGACGTGGGCGCGACCAGGCCCATCACGAGCTTCGCGAGGGTGCTCTTGCCGCAGCCGCTCTCGCCCACCACGCCCAGCGTCTCGCCCGGCCCGAGCCGGAGCGTGACGCCGCGCAGCGCGTGGTGCCCGCCGGAACCGAACCGGCTGCGGTAGACGACGTGCGCGTCCTCGATCTCCAGCACCGCTGGCTTCGCGTCCGCGCCGGACGCGACCGCGCCGGACGCGACCGGCGTGTGCGACGCCAGCGGTACGTCGGCGTCCAGCGGCCGGGTCTGCGGGTGGAAGCAGGCGAGCGACCACTCACCGCCGCCGGGCACCGGCACGGTGGCCGGTCGCCGGGACGAGCAGGTGCCGTCGGCGTGCGCGCACCGGGCGACGAACGGGCAGTTGTGCGGTGCCTCGGTGAGCAGCGGCATGGCGCCGGGGGTGGCGACGACCGGCCGGCCGCCGACGTCCGGCACCGAACGCAGCAGCGCCCGGGTGTACGGGTGCGCGGGCTCCCGCAGCACCTGCGCGGCCGGTCCGCTCTCCACCACGGTGCCGGCGTAGAGCACCACCACCCGGTCGCAGACCTCCGCGATGGACGCCAGGTCGTGCGAGATCAGCAGGACGCCCCGGCCGTCGGTGTCGGCGGCGTGCCGGAACTGGCGCAGGATCTCCCGGGTCAGTGTCACGTCGAGGCCGGTGGTCGGCTCGTCGGCGATCAGCAGCTCCGGCGCGCAGCCGGTGGCCAGCGAGATCATCACGCGCTGGGCCATGCCGCCGGACAGCTCGTGGGCGTACGCGTCGAGCCGCCGCTGCGGGCTGCGGATGCCGACCGTCTCGAACAGCTCGCGCGCCGCCTCGCGGGCCCGCTCGCCGGACATCTCCTGGTGGGTGGCGAGCCGGTCGACGAGCTGCTTGCCGATGGTGCGGGTGGGACTGAGCGCGCCGCGCGGGTTCTGGAAGCAGATCGCCACCCCCCGGCCGCGGTGGGCGGCGAGCGCGGTGTCGTCCATGCGCAGCACGTCCGAGTCGCCGAACAGCACCCGGCCGGTGGCGTGCGAGCCGCCGGGCAGCAGCCCGACGATGGCGCGGGCCACCATGCTCTTGCCGCCGCCGCTCTCGCCGACCAGGCCGACGACCTCGCCGGGCCGGACGGTGAAGCTGACGCCGCTGAGCGCCGCGACCTGCCGGCCGGGCCGGCGGATCGTCACGGAGAGGTTCTCGATCGACAGCATGGTCACCGCCGCTTCGCGTTGGCGCGGTCCTGCAGGCCTTCGCCGAGCAGGCTGAACCCCAGGACGCAGACGAACAGGGCCAGGCCGGGCGGGACCGAGGTCCACCACCGGCCGCCGACCACGTCCGCGGCGCCGAGGCTGATCATGGCGCCCCACTCCGCCTCGGGGATGCTCACGCCCAGGCCGAGGAAGGAGAGCCCGGCCAGGGTGAGCATGGCCCAGCCGCAGTTCAGCGGCGCGATCACCCGGACCGGGGTGAGGCTGTTGGGAAGCAGGTGCCGCCAGAGCACGCCGACCGGCGACGCGCCGGAGGTGATGGCGGCGTCCACGAACGGCAGTTCCCGCAGCGACCGCACCTCGGCGCGGACCAGCCGGGCGTACGCCGGCGCGTTCACCGCCGCGATCGTGATGATCAGGTTGATGGTGCCGTTGCCGAGCAGCGCGGCCACGGCGAGCGCCAGGATGAACGTGGGGAACGACTGGAAGATGTCGACCACCCGCATCAGCACGTCGTCGAGCCAGCCGCCGAAGTAGCCGGCGACCAGGCCGAGCAGCGTGCCGACGACCACCGCGAGCGCGACCGCGGCCAGCGCGATGCCCAGGTCGAGCCGGGCAGCGTGGAGCACCCGGCTCCAGATGTCCATGCCGTTGCCGTCGGTGCCGAGCAGGTGGCTGCCGCCCGGCGCGACGAGCGTGTTCGCCGCGTCGATCTCGGTCTCGCCCCACTGGCTCAGCAGCGGCGCGAACACCGCCAGCAGCGCGACCACCGACAGGATGCTCGCCCCGGCGATGATCATGCGGCGGGCGAACCGGCTGTCCCGGTCGCCGCCGGGCACGACCACCGGCGCGGCGGCGGGACCGTCGGGGACGGTTCGCAGCTCGGCCATCAGAGCCTCACTCTCGGGTCGAGGATCGCGTGGACCACGTCGGCGATGAGGAACACCAGCACGTAGCACAGCGCGATGACCAGCACCGACGCCTGCACCACGGGGTAGTCCCGGTAGAGCAGGCCGCGCAGGGCCCACTGGCCGAAGCCCTGCCACGAGTACACGTACTCAACGAGCACGGTGGAGCCGATCGCCGTACCGAAGACCAGCGCGGCCAGCGACGGCAGCCGGACCAGCGTCGCCCGCAGCAGGTAGCCGTAGTGCAGCGTGCGGTCGCGCAGCCCGTGCGCCTTCGCCGCGGCGTACGACTCCGAGTGCAGCACCTCCAGCGCGGAGGCCCGGACGCTGCGCAGCAGCGGGGCCATCACGCCGACCACGAGGGTCAGCACCGGCAGCACCAGGTACGCCGCGGCCGAGGCGATCGCCGGCCCGTTGGCGGTGAGGACGGCGTCGACGAGGTCGGCGCCGGTGAGCGGGGTCAGGCCGGTGTCCGGGTCGACCCGGCCGTTGGGCGCCGGGAACCAGCCGAGGATGCTGTAGCCGACGAGCACCAGCACCAGGCCGAGCCAGAACTCCGGTACGGAGTTGCCGACCAGCGCGAAGATCCGGACGCTGTGATCGCCGGCCCGGTTGGCCCGCTTGGCCGACCAGATGCCCAGCACCGTCGCCACCACGAGCGCGATGCTCACCGAGATGACGACGAGCTCCAGGGTCGGACCCACCCGCAGCGCCATCTCCGAGCCCACGGAGCTACCGCTCTGGATCGACGTCCCGAAGTCACCGGTGAGCAGCCCGCCGAGGTAGTCGAGGAACTGCTGCCACAGGGACTGGTCCAGCCCGAAGCGGGCCCGGGCGGCGGCGGCGTCCTCCTCGGTGGCGTTCTGCCCGAGGATGCTGCGGACCGGATCGCCCGGCAGCACTCGGACCAGGAGGAAGGCCAGGACGACCACTCCGAGCAGAACGGGGATCAGCTGGAGTAGTCGCCTGACGACGAAGCGGAAGATACGCATGGGTGGGTGACGTTCCTAGGCCGACGCGCTCAGGTAGCGCAGGCGGGCGAGGCCGTCCATCGGCTGCACCCAGCCGGCGACGGACTCCCGGACGGGCAGGTTGAAGTTGGGCTGGCAGATGACCACCCACGGCACGTCGGCGGCGAGGATCTCCTGGACCCGCTTCCACAGCGCGTTACGGGCGGCCGTGTCGACTGTGGTGTGCGACTTCTCGTAGATCTGCTCGATCTCCGGGTTGCTGTAGTTCGAGTAGTTGAGGTTGGCGCCCTTGACGAAGCTGGTCGCCAGCATGTATTCGACGTCGTCCACCCAGAGCTGCCCGGAGGTGATCTGGAGCGGGATGTTCTTCTTGGTCCGCCGCTCGCCGAGGGTGGCCGGGTCCAGCGGGGTCAGCTTGAGCCGGATGCCGGCCTTGGCCGCCTCGCCCTGGACCTGGACGGCGATCTTCTGCTGCTCCTCGTTGTCGGCCTCGAAGACCAGCTCGGAGTCGAGCGACGCCCGGCCGGCGGCGGCCATCGCGGCCTTCGCCTTCTCCAGGTCGTAGGTGAACGGGTAGCCGCTCTCGTCGTAGCCGGGCATGTCCAGCGGGACCGGGCTCTTGGCCGCGCGGGCGTCGCCGCCGTACACGTTGTTGATGATCTGCTCGTAGGGCACCGCGTACGCGAGCGCCTTGCGGACGTTCACGTCGTTGAACGGCGCCGCGGTGACCGACATCTGGATGGCGACCTGGCGGTTGCTGGCCGCCGAGATGACCTTGATGCCTGGGGCCTTCTTCAGGTCCTGGATGTCGCGCTGGCTGATGCCCAGGGCGATGTCGATGTCACCGGCCTGGAGCTGGAGGCGCTGGTTGGAGGCGGCCGGCACCACGGAGATCCGGATGGTCGGCGTCTTGGCCGGGTCCGGGCCCGGGTAGCCGGTGTTCGCGCTGAGTTCGATCTCCTGGCCCTGGGTGGCCTTGGCGACGTTGAAGTAGCCGCCGGTCGGCGGGTTCTTCGCGAACCACTCCTTGGCCCAGGGGTCGCTGCCGCCGGCGTGCTTCTTGGCCTCGACGGAGTCGAAGACGTACAGCGAGATCGCCTGGATCTGCCGGGTCAGCGCGCTCGGGAACGCCTGGTGGAACTCCACCGTGTAGTCGTCGACGACCTTGACCTGGTCCGCGCTGGTCAGGCCGATGGTGCGGTAGACGCCGGCGACGTTGGCCTGGGCGGCGAACGCGCGGTCCTTCGACCACTTCACGTCCGCGGCCTTCATCTCGTTGCCGCTGGCGAACTTGACGCCGCGACGCAGCTTGAGCGTCCACACCTTCTGCTCGGCGTCCGGCTCGAACGACTCGGCGAACGTCGGGGTGATGTTCTGGGTGTCGAGGATCTGGCTGCCGCCGGCGTTTGTGACCCCGTAGTCGATCAGGTACGGGAATACGTTCTTGTAGAGCATCAGCGCGGTCAGGTCGAAACCGACGAAGTCCTGGTCCCAGCTCGACAGGTAGCTGGAGACGGCGATGCGCAGCGTCTTGGCGGAGGCGCCGCCGGACTTGCCGTCCGTGGACTTGCTGCCGCTGTCCGCGGCGCAGGCGCCGGTGGCGAACAGGAGCGCGACGCTGCCACCCAACTGCAGGACGCCGCGGCGGGAGAGCGCGGGCGAGGAGGCGCCCGGACGGGGTGAACGAGCCATGAGAAGCCCTCCTAGAAGCACGAGGCGAATGGCCCGAGCTGCGGACCTACCTGGTGTTCTACCGGATTAGGCACGAGTGAACAATAGGGTGAACGGTGTTCACCGAACACGCCCGCGCTGTGAAATTTGAGCGCTCCCGAAGTGCGGGATGACTCCCGTGTCAGCGTTCACAGGAGTTCACCGAAACGTTACGTACGACGGATCGAACGGGGCCGGAAGACGCCGATGACCCCGGGAGGGACACCCGGGGTCATCGTGCGCGCGGCCTGTCGTTCGACGACGCGGCCGACGTGTTCCGCTCGGCCGGCCCCCTCCTGGCACCGGTCAAGCAGTACGTCGAGCAGGCGCTGCTGGTCATCCTCGCCGCGGCGGTGGTCGCCTACGAGCCGGAGGTGATCGTCCTCGGCGGCGGCGTCTCCCACGCGCTCACACCCGACCTGGTGCGGCTGCGCGGCCGGCTGCACGAGATCGCGCCCGCCGCCGAGGCGGACCTCGCCCGAGTGCCCCAGCCGGACGCCCTCGCCGGCTGCGACCTGCCGGCCCCGGCCGGCCGCGCCCGAGCGGACGGCGCCGCCTGCGCCGCGCTCACCTGTGAGCGCTCACCCGGCCGTCCACCCGGTATTCCGCCGGACCCGGCCGGTTGAACATGTTATCGATAACCTGCTATGTTCCGGCACGGGAGCGAAGGGCACGCTCCCCGTCACCCCCGCAACCGGCAAGGCGACCCGGGGCACCGTCCTCGCCGCCCCGCCGGTCGGTGACCAGTCCGGGCCGCTCCGCCGATGCACGCCGACGCAGGCGGCCAACGGACGACTTCGGCCCCGGCCGCACGCGCGGCTCCGCGCCCTCTTCGCAGGCGACGTCGGCATCGATGGACGGCCCGGCCTGCACCGCCACCCAGGGCAAGGAGTCCAGCAATGGCGAAACGAACACCCCTTCTCTCATCCATCGCCGCAGCGGCAGTGCTCCTCGCTGCGGTCGCCGGCGGCGCGCTCAACGGCGGCCTCGGCGAGACGGCGCAGGCGTCGACGAACGGCACGCTCGCCGCGACCGCCGGCTGCGGAAAGGCGCCCACGCTGTCCAGCGGGACGCGCACCATCTCCAGCGGCGGCCAGAACCGCAGCTACATCCTGCGCATCCCGGACGGGTACGACCGCAACCGCCCGTACCGGCTGATCTTCGGGTTCCACTGGCTGAACGGCTCGGCGAACAACGTCGCCTCGGCCGGCTACTACGGCCTGCTGCCGCTGTCGAACAACAGCACGATCTTCGTCGCGCCGCAGGGCATCGACAACGGCTGGGCCAACACCAACGGCCGGGACCTGACGCTGTTCGACGACATCTCCCGGCAGATCGAGAACGACCTCTGCGTCGACACCAGCCAGCGGTTCGCGCTCGGCTGGAGCTACGGCGGGGCGATGAGCTACGCGGTGGCCTGCGCCCGGCCCAACGTCGTCCGCGCGGTCACCGTCATCTCCGGCGCCAACCTCAGCGGCTGCAACGGCGGCACCCAGCCGGTCGCCTACTTCGGCATCCACGGCATCTACGACAGCGTCCTGAACATCTCCATGGGCCGGTCGCTGCGCGACACGTTCGTCCGCAACAACGGCTGCACCGCGCAGAGCCCGCGCGAGCCGAGCCGGGGCAGCCTCACCCACATCACCACCACGTACTCCGGCTGCCGCGAGGGCTACCCGGTGCAGTGGGCCGCGTTCGACGGCGACCACACCCCCAGCCCGGTCGACGGGTCGTCCAGCCCGAACGACTCCCGGACCTGGACGTCGGGGGAGATCTGGCGGTTCTTCAGCCAGTTCGCGTCCACCACGCCGCCGCCGACCACCGCGCCGCCGACCACCGCCCCGCCCACCACGCCTCCGCCCACGACGCCGCCGCCGACCACCCCGCCGCCGAGCGGTGAGCCGGGCGCCTGCACCGCCACCTACCGGACCGTGAACACCTGGCCCGGCGGCTACCAAACATCCGGATCAAGGAACTCGGCGGCACGACGCCGCCGCCGACCACCCCGCCGCCGAGCGGTGAGCCGGGCGCCTGCACCGCCACCTACCGGACCGTGAACACCTGGCCCGGCGGCTACCAGGCCGAGGTCACCGTGGCCAACAACGGCGCCACCACGCTCAACGGCTGGACCGTACGCCTGACCCTGGCCTCCGGCCAGGCGATCAGCAGCCTCTGGAACGGCGTCAACACCGGCACCTCCGGCTCGGTGTCGGTCCGCAACGCGGCGTACAACGGCACGCTGGGCGCGAACGCCTCGACGACGTTCGGGTTCACCGCCACCGGGAACGGCGCCACGGCGCCCAGCGGCGTCAGCTGCACCAGCCCATGACCGGGCCGGCCCGCCGATCCCCGCACGGGGAGCCGGGCCGTGGGGTGGCACCGCGCCGTCCCCGGCCCGGCACCAGTCGGGACGACGTGCGGTCCCGTCGGAGGCCCGGATATGCTCTAATTAACTCTGGTCGATGTTTGCGCTAACATTTGCGATCCCGCAGGCCATCGCCACCACCAACTGGGGAACGCAGCGCGACTCTTGTTAGCGTTTACACCGACGGCCATCCACAACTCGCGACACTCGGCCCCGCCGGCCGGACGGTCGCGCGTACCCGAGGAGCCGTCATGGTGATCCCCCGTCCCCGGCCCGCCCGATCCGGGCCATCGCGTCTCGTCACACCCGCCCTGGTTCTCGCCCTGGCCGCCACCGCCGGCGGCCTGACCCTCGCCGCGCCCCCCGCGCAGGCGGCCACCACGATCACCGTCAACGGCGCCTCCGGCGGCCGGACGTTCGACGGGGTCGGCGCGGTCAGCGGCGGCGGCGGCAACAGCCGGCTGCTGATCGACTATCCGGAGCCGCAACGCGGGCAGATCCTGGACTACCTGTTCAAGCCCGGCTACGGCGCCGCGCTGCAGATCCTCAAGGTGGAGATGGGCGGCGACACCAACTCCACGAGCGGCTCGGAGCCGAGCCACGAGCACGTCCGGGGCGACCTGAACTGCAACCGCGGCTACCAGTGGTGGATCATGGAGCAGGCCAAGGCCCGCAACCCCGCCATCAAGCTGGCGGCACTGCCCTGGGGTGCTCCCGGGTGGATCGGCAACGGCAACTTCATGTCCCAGGGCATGATCAACTACTTCGTGGACTGGCTGGGCTGCGCGCGGCAGCACAACCTCACCATGGACTACATCACCGCCGCCCAGAACGAGAAGCGGACCGACGCCAACTGGACCATCAGCCTGCGCCAGGCGCTGAACGCCAACGGGTACAGCGGCGTGAAGATCATCTACGGGGACGACTACCCGGGCAGCTGGGGCCCGGCGAACGCCGTCGCCAGCAACACCACGCTGCGCAACAGCATCGACGTGCTCAGCGGCCACTACCCGTGCGGCTACCTCAGCGCGCAGACCACCTGCACCGTCTCGTCCACCGCCACCAGCACCGGCAAGACGCTGTGGAACAGCGAGGGCGGCTCGCAGGACTACAACGACGGCGCCAAGCCGCTCGCCCGCGGCATCAACCGCGGCTACATCGACGGCCGGATGGTCGCCTACCTCAACTGGGATCTGATCGCCGCGATCACACCGAACCTACCCTGGTCCACGGTCGGGCTGATCCTGGCCAACCAGCCCTGGTCCGGCTGGTACTCGGTCGGCAAGAACACCTGGGCGCTGGCGCACACCACCCAGTTCACCGCGCCCGGCTGGCGCTACCTCGACTCGTCCTCGGGCTACCTGGGCGGCAACCGCAACAACGGCAGCTACGTGTCGCTGCGCTCCCCCACCGGCGGCGACTACAGCACCGTCATCGAGACCATGGACGCCACATCGGCGCAGCAGCTCACCGTGAACGTCACCGGCGGCCTCCCCACCGGTCAGGTGCACGTGTGGTCCACGAACCTGAACTCGACGAACCCGAACGACTTCTTCGTCCGCGGCGCGGACATCACCCCGTCGGGCGGATCGTTCTCGCTCACTGTCCAGCCCGGACACCTCTACACCGTCACCACGACCACCGGGCAGGGCAAGGGCACCGCCACCAGCCCGGCACAGGGCTCGCTCGGCCTGCCGTACCGGGACGACTTCGACGGGTACGCCGCCGGTCGGATACCGAAGTACCTCCAGGACATGCAGGGCGCGTTCGAGACCGTCGGCTGCGGCGGCGGCCGGGCCGGCATGTGCCTGCGGCAGATGTCCGCGCAGGCCCCGATCACCTGGAAGACGCTCGCCGACCCGGCCACCTACGGCGGGAACCTGAGCTGGGGCAACTACACCGTCGCCGCCGACGTCCTGCTCGAACAGTCCGGCTACGCCCAGATCCAGGGCCGCGTCGGCACCACGAACCTCGACCCGATCGGCCGGTACAACGGCTACTTCCTGCGCGTCACCGACTCCGGCTCATGGTCGATCCTGCGCAACAACACCGCCGGGCAGCTCGCCACGCTGCGCAGCGGGAACGTCGCCGCGCTCGGCACCGGCCGCTGGCACAGCCTCGCGCTGGGCTTCGCCGGCTCCACCATCACCGCCACCATCGACGGCACGACCGTCGGCACGGTCACCGACTCCACGTTCGGCACCGGCCAGGTCGGCTTCGGCACCAGCCAGGGCGGGACCGCCCAGTTCGACAACCTGTCGGTGGTCGCCGGCCCGGGCGGCAACCCCGGGGGTACGAGCGGCGCCCTGCTCAACCCCAACTCCAGCCGCTGCCTGGACGTGCCGAACCAGTCCCAGACCAACGGCACCCAGACCACGTTGTGGGAGTGCAACGGCGGCGCGAACCAGCAGTGGACGGCGACCTCCGGCCGGCAGCTCCAGGTGTACGGCAGCAAGTGCCTCGACGCCGAGGGCCAGGGCACCTCGTCCGGCACCCGGGTCATCATCTGGGACTGCAACGGCGGCGCCAACCAGCAGTGGAACGTCAACACCGACGGCACGATCACCGGCGTCCAGTCCGGACTGTGCCTGAGCCCGAACGGCGGCGGTACCGGCAACGGCACCCCGATCGTCCTGTCCGCCTGCACCGGCGGCAGCAGCCAGAAGTGGAGCCGGGCGTGACGGCCCGACCTTCGCCGACCGTACCCATCGGCCTACCGGGGAGATGACCTGTGACCTCAACGCTATGGAGACCCGACCGCCGGACCAGACGATGGCTCGCGCTGGCCGTGACCATGCTCGCCCTGCTCGGGCTGGCCCCGGTCGTCGCCGGAGGGCTGAAGCCGACCGTCGCCCGGGCGGACAACCCGATCGTGCAGACGATCTACACGGCCGACCCGGCCCCGCTCGTGTACGACAACCGGGTCTACCTCTACACCGGCCACGACGAGGACAACTCGACCTGGTTCACCATGAAGGAGTGGCGGGTCTTCTCGTCCGACGACATGGTCAACTGGACCGACCACGGATCGCCGCTCAGCCTCGCCACGTTCAGCTGGGCCAAGCAGGACGCGTGGGCCGGCCAGGCGGTCCACCGCAACGGCAAGTTCTACTGGTACGTGCCGATGGTCGTGCGCGCCACCGGCCAGATGGGCATCGGGGTGGCGGTGGCGGACAGCCCCACCGGTCCGTTCCGCGACGCCATCGGGCGTCCGCTGGTGAGCAACGGCGAGATCGACCCGACCGTGTTCATCGACGACGACGGCCAGGCGTACCTGTACTGGGGCAACCCGCGCCTGTGGTACGTGAAGCTGAACGCGGACATGATCTCGTACTCGGGCAGCCCGACGCAGATCCCGCTGACCACCGCGGGCTTCGGGGCGCGGACCGGTGACGCGAACCGGCCCACCCTCTACGAGGAGGGGCCGTGGGTGTACAAGCGCAACGGCCTCTACTACATGGCGTTCGCGGCCAGGTGCTGCTCCGAGTTCGTCGCCTACTCGACCGCGCCCGGGCCGCTGGGCCCGTGGACGTACCGCGGGACGATCATGCCGACCCAGGGCAGCAGCTTCACCAACCACCCGGGGATCATCGACTTCAAGGGCAACTCGTACTTCTTCTATCACAACGGCGCGCTGCCCGGCGGCGGCGGTTTCACCAGGTCGGTGGCGGTGGAGAAGTTCTCCTACGGCGCGGACGGCTCGATCCCCACGATCAACATGACCGTCACCGGCGCCCCGCAGGTCGGCACCCTGGACCCGTACGCCCGGCAGGAGGCCGAGACGATGGCCTGGGGGCAGGGAGTGGAGACCGAGGCGTCCTCCCTGGGCGGGCGGAACGTCGGTTACATCGACAACGGGGACTACATCAAGGTCAAGGGCGTGGCCTTCGGCGCCGGCGCGACCAAGTTCACCGCCATGGTGGCCTCGGCCGGTGGCGGGGGGTCCATCGAGCTGCGCCTGGACAGCGTGACCGGCCCGCTTGTGGGCACCTGCCAGGTGACCCCCACCGGCGGCTGGCAGACCTGGACCAACCCGAGCTGCCCGGTCAGCGGGGCCACCGGCACCCACGACCTCTACCTGCGGTTCACCGGCGGCAGCGGCTCGCTGTTCAACATCGACCACTGGTGGTTCACCTCCAGCCTCAGCGGCACCCCGCCGCCGGTCCCCCCGTCGACCCCGCCGCCCTCCTCTCCCCCGCCGTCCACCACGCCGCCGCCGACCGGCGGCGCCTGCACCGCCACCTACCGCACCATGAACTCCTGGTCCGGCGGTTTCCAGGCCGAGGTGACGGTCACCGCGGGCGCCGCGGCGCTCAACGGCTGGTCGGTGCGGTGGAACCTCGCCGGTGGTCAGAGCATCAGCCAGGTCTGGAGCGGCACGCTGAGCACCAGCGGATCCACGGCGACCGTCCGCAACGCGGCGTACAACGGCTCCGTGCCGGCGTCCGGCTCGACCACGTTCGGCTTCATCGCCGACGGCTCCCCGTCCACCCCGTCCCTGACCTGCACCAGCCCGTGAGAGGAGCGTTCATGCGTACGACAGCGAGGAGATGGCTCACCGCGGGCGCCGCGCTGGCGCTGCTGGCCGCCGGTGTGCTCACGCCCGCCGGCCCGGCGGGCGCCGAGTCGAACGGCGGCACCCGGGTGATGCCGCTCGGTGACTCCATCACCGAGGGCACCCAGGTGCCGGGCGGCTACCGGATCGGCCTGTGGCAGCGGCTGGCCGGCGGCGGCTACCGGGTCGACCTGGTCGGCTCGCAGTTCAACGGGCCGGGCAACCTCGGCGACCACGACCACGAGGGGCACCCCGGCTGGCGCATCGACCAGATCGACGCCAACATCACCGGCTGGCTGAACGCCTACCAGCCGCGCACCGTGCTGCTGCACATCGGCACCAACGACATCCTGCAGAACTACAACGTCTCGACCGCGCCGAACCGGCTCTCCTCGCTCATCGACCGCATCACCGCCACGGCACCGAACGCGGACGTGTTCGTCGCGCAGATCATCCCGCTCGCCAACTCCGGCCAGGCGGCGGCGGTGCGCACGTTCAACGCCGCGCTGCCCGGCATCGTGCAGTCGAAGGTGAACGCCGGCAAGCGGGTCCACCTGGTCGACCAGTACTCGGCGCTGACCACCGCCGACCTGATCGACGGCATCCACCCGACCGCCACCGGCTACGACAAGATGGCGGCGGTCTGGTACCGCGCGTTGCAGTCGGTGTCCGGCAGCATCGGCACCCCGGGTAGCGGCGGCGGCACGTACCAGAACGTGCAGCTCGTCGGTGCCGGCTCGGGCCGGTGCCTGGACGTGCCGAACGGCAGCACCACGAACGGCACCGCGGTGCAGCTGTACGACTGCTGGGGCGGCACCATGCAGCGCTGGACCTACACCTCGGCCAAGCAGTTGCAGGTGCTCGGCAACAAGTGTCTCGACGCCAGCGGGCGGGGCACCGCGAACGGCACCAGCGTGATCATCTGGGACTGCAACGGCCAGCCCAACCAGCAGTGGAACCTCAACGCCAACGGCACGATCAGTGGGGTCCAGTCCGGGCGCTGCCTGGACGCGGCCGGCTACGGCACCGCCAACGGGACCAGGATCAACCTCTGGGACTGCCACGGCGGCACCAACCAGCAGTGGAGCGCACGCGCCTGACCGGCGTGCGACGGGCTTCCCGGCGGACACCGCCGGGGAGCCCGTCGCAGGCGGCGCCCGCCGCATGACCAGCGGCGGACCCGGCGGGTACGTAGAGTGAGAGCCATGTCGAAGCCGCCGCTGCCCGAGCCCGCCGTCGCCATGCTGGGCAAACCGAATCCCGCCGTCATCGCCACGCTTCGCGACGGCCAGCCGGTGTCCGCGGCCACCTGGTACCTCTGGGAGGACGGCCGCGTCCTGGTGAACATGGACGAGGGCCGCCGGCGGCTGGCGCACCTGCGCAGCGATCCCCGGGTCTCCCTGACCGTGCTGGACGAGGGGAACTGGTACACCCACGTCAGCCTCATCGGGCGGGTGGTCGAGCTGCGCGACGACGAGGGCCTGGCGGACATCGACCGGATCTCGCAGCACTACACCGGGAAGCCGTACCCGCGGCGGGACCGCGCCCGGGTCAGCGCCTGGATCGAGATCGAGCGATGGCACGGGTGGGGTGCGCACAAGGACAACAGCCAGACCGGCTGACGGCGCCCCCACGATGTCCGACCCATACGGAAGAGTGTCGGGCATGAGTGAGCCGTACGACCCGAAGGCAGCGCTGCACCACTACCTGCGCGGGATCCGGGCGGACCTGATCTGGAAGCTCGACGGGCTGAGCGAACGCGACGCCCGGCTTCCCCGCACCGCGACCGGCAACAACTTCCTGGGGCTGCTCAAGCACTGCCTGAACGTCGAGGCCGGCTACTTCGGGCAGGCGTTCGGCCGCGAGTTCCCCACTCCGCAGGAGCTGGTGCCGTCCGACGCGTTCGACGCGGACCCGCAGGCGGACTGGTACGCCCGGGCCGACGAGACCAAGGACGGGCTGATCGACCTGTACCGCCGGGTCGGCGCGTTCGCGGACGAGACGATCGAGACGCTGCCGCTGGACGCGCCGGGGCGGGTGCCGTGGTGGCAGCCGGGCCGGCAGGACGTGACGCTGCACCAGGTCATCGTGCACGTCTGCGTCGATCTGGCCCGGCATGCCGGGCACGCCGACATCATGCGCGAGCAGCACGACGCGGCGATCGGGCTGGGGCAGGACGACCGGAACATCCCCGACGGCTACGACTGGCCGGCGTACGTCAGCAAGCTGTCGGCGCTCGCCGACCGGTTCGCGTAGGCGGCGTTCCGGTATGCCGAGCCGGAAGTTTCAACCATATTTCGGACAGCGGATCGACAGGACCAGCAGCATCGTGAAGCATCTATCCCATGAAGATCCGGCCCGCCGTCGCCCCGCCGGCCGCTGAGGACACCGGTCCCGAGCAGCCGCCCGCCGACCAGCCCTCGGACGACCGCCCCTCGGACGAGCGCCCCGCGGACGGCAGACGCCGGTGGCGGCCGAACCCGGAGTGGACGCTGGCGATCCTGGGCAGCCTGCTGCTGGCGGTGGTGCTGACCTGGCCGACGATGCGGCACCCGGCGACCACGATCCCCGGCGACCTCGGCGACCCCACGTTGCAGGCGTGGCAGGTCGCCTGGTCGGGGCACGCCCTGCTCAGCGACCCGGCGAACCTCTGGAACTCCAACACGTTCTATCCGGAGCGTTACACCTACGCCTACAGCGACACCCTGCTCGGGTACGCCCCGTTCGGGATGCTCGGCTCCGGCTTCGAGGCAGCGGTGATCCGCTACAACGTGCTCTACGTGCTGCTGCACGCGCTGGCGTTCCTCGGGGCGTACGCGCTGGCCCGGCAGCTCGGCGCCAACCGCTGGGGCGGTGCGGTCGCCGGGATCGCGTGGGCGTACGCGCCCTGGCGGCTGGCGCACTCCGGTCACCTGAACATCCTGTCCAGTGGCGGGATCGCGCTGGCGCTGGCGATGCTGGCCCGCGGTCACGGCTGGTCGCTGCGCCACGGCTACCGGCCGGAACGCCGCAAGCCCGGCTGGGCGGTGGCCGGGTGGCTCGTCGCGGCCTGGCAGGTCACGCTCGGCTTCGGCATCGGGCTGCCGCTCGTCTACTTCCTGCTGGCCGCCGTGCTGGTGGCGGCGGGCTGCTACGGCTGGTCCTGGTGGCGCAAGCGGGAGCGGCCCCCGTTCGGCCGGCGGCTGCTGATCGCCGACCTGGCCGGCGGCGCCGTGTTCGGCACCGTGACGCTGCTGCTCGGGCTGGTCTACCTGCGCGTGGTCGACCTCAACCCGCAGGCCGTCCGCTCGCTGGACTGGACCAGGATGTTCTCCCCGCCGCTGATCGGGTTCATCACCGCGCCCGGCGACTCGTGGTTGTGGGGGGAACGGCACGCCGCCGCCCGCGAACAGCTGACCTGGCCGCCGGAGATGGCACTGCTGCCCGGCATGACGCTGATCGGGCTGGCCGCGGCGGGATTGTTCGTCTCGGCGTTCCCGGTGCGGCATCGGGTCGCGCTGGGGCTCGGCGTGACCGGCACCGTGCTGCTGGGCCTGGGCGCCACGCTCGGCGGCGACGGCGACCCCGGCTACCTGACGTTGTCAAACCTCCTGCCGGGATGGGACGCGTTGCGCACCCCGGGCCGGATGATGCACTGGACCAGCCTGCTGCTCGCCGTGCTCGCGGCCGGGCTGGTGACAGCGCTTGCCGAGTCGTGGCGCCGGCCCGCCGCCGCACGCGCGTCCCGGGCGGTGGCGGCGCTGGTCCTGCTGGTGCCGCTGGCCCTGGTGACGCTGGAGGGCGTGAACCGCACGCCGCACCCGGTGGTGCCGACGCCACCGGCGGCGATGCGGACCGCGCCGGAACCGATGCTGGTGCTGCCCGCCGGCGGGGTGGGCGACCTGAACTACATGCTGTGGTCGACCGACGGCTTCCCCCGGATCACCAACGGGCTCGGCGGTTTCGAGCCGGTCACCCAGGCCCAGACGCGGGTCGCCGTGGCGACGTTCCCCGACGCGGGCAGCGTGGCGTACCTGCGCGGGATCGGCGTGCGGTCGGTCGTCGCGGTGCCGAGCCGCGCGGCGGGTACGCCGTGGGAGGGCATCGAGACCCGGCCGGTCGACGGGCTGGGCATCACCCGGGAGGAGTTCGATGGCACGCTTGTCTACCGCCTCTGACGCCGTGGGCGCCGGTCCCGTGTGCCCGGGCCGGGCGGGGTGAGCGCCGTGCGGTTGTCGGTGGTGGTGCCCTGCTTCAACGAGGAAGCGTCGGTGGAGCGGCTGCACGAGATGCTCAGCGTCGCGTTCGCCGAGCTGACCGACGTGGACGTCGAGGTGGTGTACGTCGACGACGGAAGCGAGGACGGCACGCTGGCGGCACTGCGCCGGCTCGCCGCCGCCGACCCGGCCGTCTGCTACACGTCGCTGAGCCGCAACTTCGGCAAGGAGGCGGCCATGCTCGCCGGCCTGCGCCGGGCCACCGGCGACGCGGTGGTCATCATGGACGCCGACCTGCAGCACCCGCCGCGGTTGCTGCCCGAGATGGTGATGCTCTACCGCCAGGGCTTCGACCAGGTGATCGCCCGCCGGGACCGCCGCGGTGACCGGTTCATCCGGATGGTCGCCTCGCGCTCCTTCTACCGCCTGGTCAACTGGTGGATAGACGTACGCCTGCTCGACGGCGCCGGCGACTTCCGGCTGCTGTCCCGGCTCGCGGTGAACGCGATCCTGGCGATGCCGGAGTACAACCGTTTCTCCAAGGGCCTGTTCTCGTGGATCGGTTTCCGCACCGCCGTGGTGGCGCACCGCAACGAGACCCGGCAGGCCGGGCGGAGCCGCTGGACGTTCGGCAAGCTGTTCAACTACGCGTTCGACGGCCTGCTGTCGTTCAACAACCGGCCGCTGCGCCTGGCGATCTACGGCGGCCTGTTCCTCACGCTCATCGCGGTGGGCTACATGGCCTGGGTGGTAGCGGACGCCGTGGAGAAGGGCATCGACGTGCCCGGCTACACCACGATCATCGTCAGCGTGATCGGGCTCGGCGGCATCCAGATGATGATCCTCGGGGTGATCGGCGAGTACATCGGCCGGATCTACTACGAGACCAAACGCCGCCCGCACTATCTCGTGCAGGAGACCGAGCGCGTCGTCGATGCCCCCGGCCGGACCTCCCGGATTCCGGAGCAGCGTACGGCCACCGGCGAATCGATGGCCGGCGAGACCGGCTGAGCAACCCCCGATCGGTGGGTGCCGATAGGCGCAGAATCGTTCTCTTTTCGCAGGTGGCGGGCGGTTGCTATGGTCGCCCGCGACGCCGGAGACCGGCGCCGAGGAAAGGGTTGCGATGGGGCTGATGGACAAGCTCCGGGGCGAACTCATCGACATCATCGAGTGGCTGGACGACAGCCGCGACACGATGGTCTGGCGGTTCCCCCGGTATCAGAACGAGATCAAGATGGGCGCCAAACTGGTCGTCCGGGAGTCCCAGACGGCGGTGTTCGTCAACGAGGGGAAGATCGCCGACGTCTTCACACCGGGGACGTACACGCTGGAGACCCGCAACCTGCCGATCCTGTCCACCCTGAAGGGCTGGAAGTACGGCTTCAACTCGCCGTTCAAGGCCGAGGTGTACTTCGTCAACACCCGACAGTTCACCGACATGAAGTGGGGCACCCAGAACCCGGTCATCCTGCGCGACGCCGAGTTCGGCGTGGTCCGGGTACGGGCGTTCGGCGCCTTCGCGGCCCGCGTGGTGGACGCGTCGCGCCTGCTGCGGGAACTGGTCGGCACCGACCCGCAGTTCCGCACCGAGGAGGTGCAGGAGTACCTGCGGCAGCTCATGGTGGGACGCCTCGGCGGCGCGCTCGCCACGGCCGGGGTGCCGCTGCTGGACCTCGCCGCGCACCAGGACGCGATCGGCCGGCGGCTGGCCGCGGTGCTGACCGAGGAACTGGCCGAGGTCGGAATCGCGATTCCCACGTTCGTCATCGAGAACGTGTCGGTGCCGCCGGAGGTCGAGCAGGCGCTGGACAAGCGGACCAGCATGGGCGCGGTCGGCGACCTGGACCGGTACACCCGTTTCCAGGCCGCGAACGCGATGGAGGCCGCGGCGAACAACCCGGGTGGCGAGGCGGGCGCGGGCATCGGCCTGGGCATGGGCATGGCGATGGGCCAGCAGATGGCCCGGTCGATGGGCGGAGGCGCGGCCACGCAGCCGGCGCAGCCCGCCCCCGCGCAGCCGGCCGCCGCCGAGCCGCCGCCGCTGCCGGGCCAGGCCCAGTGGTACGTCGGCGTCGGCGGCCAGCGGCAGGGCCCGTACGATCTCGGCGCGCTGACCGAGCAGGCGAACGCGGGTGCGCTCGGCGCGGACACGCTCGTCTGGCGTACCGGGATGGCGCAGTGGCAGCCCGCCGGGCAGGTGCCCGAGCTTGCGTCGGTGCTCGCCAGCGTCCCGCCGCCGCTTCCGCCGCAATGAGTGACACGGCTGTCTCGCCGCCCTCCTACCAGTGCGGGGGGTGCGGCGCGCGGGTCGAGTTCGCGCCCGGCACGACCGCACTGAGCTGCCCGTACTGCGGGCACCGGCAGGAGATCGCCGGCGCCGGCCGGGAGGTGCGCGAGCACGCGTACGCGGAACTGGCGTCGCTGCCCCGCAAGCCGGTGGCGAGCGTCGGGGCGCACACGTTCGTCTGCCCGGGCTGCGGCGCTCGGACGGAGAGCGACGCGCTGGCGCAGCGCTGCCAGTTCTGTGCGGCTCCCCTGGTGGCCGACGCCGGGGCGGGTGAGCTGATCGCGCCGGAGGCGGTGCTGCCGTTCGCCGTCGACCGCAACGGTGTGCGGACGGCCCTGGGCCAGTGGTGCCGCAGCCGCTGGTTCGCGCCCGGGAGCCTGAAGAAGATCAGCGAGGCGGAGACGCTGAAGGGCACGTACCTGCCGCACTGGACGTTCGACGCGCGGACCGTGTCGGACTACCAGGGTCAGCGGGGCGAGCACTACTACGTCACCGAGACGTACACGGTGACAGTCGACGGCAAGCAGGAGACGCGGACCCGGCAGGTGCGGCACACCCGGTGGCATCCGGCCGTCGGCACCGTACGCCGGGACTTCGACGACGTGCTGGTGCCCGCCACCACCCACCTGCCCACCGAGCAGTTGGACAAGCTGGCGCCGTGGCCGCTGACCGAGGCGGCCGCGTACCACGGCGACTACCTGGCCGGATACCAGGCGCTGCGGTACGACACCGAACCCGAGGCGGGCCTGACCGAGGCGAAGGCGCGGATGGCGCCGGTCATCGAGGGGGACTGCCGGTCGGACATCGGCGGTGACGAGCAGCGGGTTTCCGCCGTGGACACCACGTACTCCGACGTGTCGTACAAGCTGATCCTGCTGCCGGTGTGGATCGCCGCGTACCTGCACGCGGGCCGCTCGTACCAGGTGCTGGTGAACGCGCGTACCGGTGAGGTCATCGGCGAGCGTCCCTACAGCACGGCGAAGATCGTGGCGGCGGTGCTGGCCGCGCTGGCGCTCGTCGCGCTCGTGGTGGCGTACGCGATGAGCCGCTGACGCGTACGGGCCACCGGTGTGCCGACCGGTGGCCCGTGCGCATCGCGCGAGGGAGATGTCCGAGCGGCCGATGCGCCGCCGCGCGGGTCCACAGCAGAGTGAGGGTACGACGAACCATCGGCCGGGCGGCGGCGGAGGGAAGCCCCGATGGACTCACTGCGGAAGACCTCGCTGGTCGCGGGCGGCGCCTATCTACTCACCTTCGTCTCGATCCCCACCGTCGGCCTGTACGCCCCGGTCCGCGAGCCGGACTACGTCCTCGGCACCACCTCGCAGGCCCCGGTCGTCCTCGGCGGCGTCCTGGAGATGATCGTCGCGCTCGCCTGCATCGGCACCGCCGTCGCGCTGTACCCGGTGCTCCGGCAGCAGGGCCCGGCCCGCGCGCTGGGCTTCGTCGGCGCCCGGGTGCTCGAAGCCGCCGGCATCATGATCGGTGTCGCGAGCATCCTGACGCTCGTCGCGCTGCGGGACTCCGCGGCGGGGCCGGACGCGCTCGTGACCGGCCGCGCGCTCGTCGCCTTCTACGACTCGGTGTTCCTGCTCAGCCAGGGCTTCCTGCCCGCGGTGAACGCGCTGCTGCTGGGCACCCTGCTGTACCAGTCCCGCCTCGTGCCGCGCTTCCTGCCGGTGCTCGGGCTCGTCGGCGCGCCTCTGCTCGTCGCCTCCGACCTCGGCACCCTGTTCGGCGCCTGGGACCGGCTGTCAGCGGTGGCGGCGGTCGCCGCGCTCCCCATCGCGGTGTGGGAGTTCTCGCTCGGCGTCTACCTGGTCGTCAAGGGCTTCCGGCCCTCCCCCGTCACGGCCGGCGCGGTGGAGCCCCGGCCGGTCCGGGACGCCACCGTCTGAGCCCTGTCATGCCCGCGCGCCGCCGTCGACCCGCAGCACCGTACCGGTGACGAAGGAGGCGCGGTCGCTGAGCAGCCACGCGGCGGCCTGGGCGATCTCGTCGGGTTCGGCGGACCGGCGCAACGGCGTGGCCGCCGCGAGCCGGTCGATGATCCCGGGCGACTCGGCGTCCCAGGACCGCATCATCTCGGTGAGCGTGCTGCCCGGGGCGATCGCGTTGACCCGGATGCCCTCCGGTCCGTAGGTGACCGCCGCGGACTCGGTGAGGCTGTTCACCGCGCGCTTCATCGCCCCGTACGCGGGCAGTGCGGGGTTGCCCATCAGGCTGCCGACGCTGGAGTTGTTCACGATCGCGCCGGTGCCGGCGGTGGCCCGGATCGCCGCGACCTCGGCGACCATGGCGAGCCACGGCCCTTTGAGGTTGACAGTGTAGACGTGGTCGAAGTCGTCTTCGCGTACCCGGTCCATCGGTCCGGGCGGCACGATCGTCGCGCCGTTGTTGAAGGCGACGTCGAGGCGGCCGTACACCTCGACCGCGCGGTCCACGGCGGCGCGCACGCTCGCCGCGTCGGCCAGGTCGCAGACGACGTACTCGGCGGTGCCGCCCGCGGCCCGGACCTGCTCGGTGACCGCCTTCAACTGCTCCTCGGTCCGGGCGGCGAGCAGCACCCGGGCGCCCTCGGCGGCGAACAGCCGGGCCGCCGCGGCGCCGATGCCGCGCCCGGCGCCGGTGATGAAGGCGACCTTGCCGGCCAGCAGGCCGGCGGTCGGGTGGACGATCGTGTCGGTTCGTGTGGTGTCCATGCCGGCAAGCCTGCGTCCGGTCGCGGAGCCCATCCAGGTACCGCCGGTACCTGGATACGCGCCGCCGCACGAGGGCACACTGGGGTCGTGGACCGACGTGAGCTGGCAGTGTTCCTGCGCAGCAGGCGGGAGCGGATCACCCCGGCCGACGTGGGCCTGCCCGCCGGACGGCGTCGCCGCACCCCGGGACTGCGCCGCGAGGAGGCGGCGCGGCTGGCGTTCATCTCCACCGAGTACTACACCCGGCTGGAGCAGGGCCGGGGTCCGCGTCCGTCGCGGGAGGTGCTGGCCGGGCTGGCCCGCGCGCTGCGGCTGTCCGACGCCGAACGCGACCACCTCCACCACCTGGCCGGGGCACCGCCCGCGCCGCCGTCCGGGCCACCCCGGGAGGTACGGCAGAGCGTGCTGGACCTGCTGCACCGGCTGCCGCAGGCGGCGGCGTTCGTGACCTCCGCGACGTTCGAGGTGATCGCCTGGAACGACCTCGCGGCAGCGCTCATGGAGGACTTCTCCGCGGTGTCCCGGCGGGACCGCAACCTGGTCCGCCGGGCGTTCCTGGGCCCGCACCTGATGTACGGCGTGTCGGACGCGAGCGAGTTCGCCCGCCACTCGGTCGGGCGGCTGCGTGCCGCCGCGGCCCGCTATCCGGACGACCCGGAGATGGGCGCGCTGATCGCGGAGCTGCTCGCCGGGAGCGAGGAGTTCGCCCGCATGTGGGCCTCCCACGACGTCGGCGGCGCACGGACGCTGTGCAAGACGTTCCGGCATCCGGTGGTCGGGCCGGTGACTGTCAACTGCGACGTCCTCGACATCACCGACCGCGACCAGCAGGTGGTCATCTACACCGCCACGCCCGGCTCCCCCTCGGAGGAGGCGCTGCGGCTGCTCTCCGTGATCGGCACCCAGCGGATGACTGTCGAGCACTGAGCCGCCCGCCGTCGGTGGAACGTCACGGGTGTCCGGGCTGCCGTCCGGCACCCGTGACGGTCCACTCGCGGTGGGTCAGCAGCCGATCCGGGTGGAGCCCATCGCCACGTCGTCGTACCAGAGGGTGTCGGCGCCGCCGCCGTAGCTCTCCCAGCCCAGCTTCAGGTCGGTGAGCTGCGGTCGCCAGGTGCGGTTGTACCACTGGCCGTCGATGTCGTGCGTCGGCACGCCGTCGGCGGTCAGCCCGGTCACGGCGACACCGTCCAGCCAGGTACGCAACTGGCCGGCGGAACCGTCCACCATGAACTCCAGGCAGGCCCAGCGGTTGGTGGGCAGCGGAACGCTCTGCGCCACCCCGGCCGGGCTCTGCTCGGGCAGCGTGGCGTCGTCGGAGGCGCGGTTCCACTGGAGTGCACCGTTCTGGCCGCCCAGCCGCAGATCGCGGTTGCCGTCTGCGGCGTCCGTCATGGTGATCATTGTGGTGTGGTCGGTGGGCTGGGCGGTGGTGTGCCGGACCCAGACCCGCGCGTACCGGACGCTGCCCAGGCCACTGAGGTTCTTCGTGGTCCGGACGAACACGTGGTTGCAGTACCCGGCCGCGCCGTTGATGCGGACCGCGCGGCTGCCGCTGTGCGTGGTGGACGTGTCGATGGTGGCCGTGCCGGCGCCGGAACAGTCCGGGCTCACCACGCTCCAGTCACCTGACGGCGTCGAGCCGGTCTGGTTCTCGAAGCCGTCGCAGAGCACCGCCCCCGCGCACCCGCTCGGCGGCGGGGTGGTCGGCGGTGGCGTCGTGGGCGGCGGGGTGGTCGGCGGAGCAGTCGTGGGCGGCGCGGTAGTGGGCGGCGGTGTGGTCGGCGGGGCGGTGGTCGGCACCGTCGTGGTGGGCGGCGGCGTGGTCGGGCCGGCGCCGTTGCACGGTACGCCGTTGAGGCTGAACCCGGTCGGCGCGCCGCCGGCGGTGCCGTACGTGCCCTGCACGCCGAACTCGGTCGAGCCGCCGGCCGGGATGCCGCCGTTGTACGACATGTTGCGGGCGGTCACCGTCGACCCGGACTGGCTCACCGTGGCGTTCCAGCCGTTCGTGACGCGCTCGTCCCCGGCGTACGTCCAGGTGACGGTCCAGCCGGACACGGCGGCGTCGCCCGGTGAGACCTTGATGTTCGCGGTGAACCCGCCGGGCCACTGGTTGGGTGTGTAGTCGACCCGGCAGCCCTGTGCTGCTGCGGCCGGGCCGGTGAGCAGGGCCGTACCGGCCGCGGTGACGGCGGCCAGCGCGGCGACGGCCGCCACGAACGGGGCGGGGCGGGCACGGAGAATCGTCATGGGAATTCCTTCGGCGTCGGACAGGGCGCAGCCGCGCGTCCTCGTCGGACGCGGCGGTGCGCGAGGGTGCGGCGCGGCGGTGCGCCACGGTGAATGGTCGATGCGTACGACCGATGTGCCCGGCTCGAAGGCGGCCCGGTCAGCCGCCGGGGTCCGGTTCTCGCGGACCTCGGCGGCGCCCGAGCCCAATCTATTTACCGTCGCCTATCCAATCAAGGGCTCCGCCCGCGCGGGCGCCCGTCATCCCGGATCGGCGCCCACGCCACTCAGCAGGGGTTGCCAGCCGTCGCGGTAGCGCACCCCACCGGGTCGCAGCCGGACCCGGTCGTGCGGCGTACCGGGCACCGGCTCGGTCCGGATCACCTGTGGCCGGTCCACCACGACGCAGACATCCTCGCCCGGCCACCACCAGCCGCAGGAGCGAGCCAGGTCGGCCCAGGTGTCCAGGTGCCCGGCATCCTCCCTCCCGTACCGGGCGAGGCCGAGCCGGCGCAGCACGTCGTAGTAGGCGATCCACGACGCGTCCTGCTGCCCGTACCAGCACACGGGCACCGGGCCGTCGCCTGCGAGCGCCGCACGCACCGGCAGGGAGAACCCGTGCGCGAGGCTGCGGTGCAGCGCCGCGCGTACCCCCTGGTGCAGGACGACGGCGAGCGGTACGCCGCCGTCGAACGCCCGCTGCGGCGCCAGCTCGGGCCACGGCTCCTTGGCCTTGCCCCGGCGCGCTGGCGTCAGCTCGGGATCGGTGTGCACGACGCCCGCGCTGAGCGCGCCCCGGAGCTGGGAGACGACCATGGCGATGTCGCTCGCCACCAGCGGCGTCCTGGGCGGCCGTACCGCCCGGATGCGCTCGTGGAGCCGGTCGAGGGTGGGCCACCCGCTGACCAGAGGCAGTGCCTTGGCCGGCGAGTCGACCCATTCGAACCGGGGTCGCGTCCGCGACGCCCTCGCGTAGACGGCGGTCAGGCAGCGCTCGGCGGTCTGCCGGTCGGCCGGCTGTGTGGACAGGGCGTGGCCGAGCCATTCCTGGCGGATCCGGACCGCCTGCTGCCACAGTTCGTGCGGGATCTTCGCGGCGTCGTCGCGCCGCGGGGAGGCGCTCATCGCGCCGGGGCGTCGCCGCCCTTCCGGTAGGAGATCATGGAACGACTCTGACCCATGTCGCGGCACCGCTCAAGCGAATTCCGGTCCTCCTCGGTCATCGCTCGTGGCCCGGCGTGGCGTCTCCAAGCCATATAGTGACCCTCGTGGACAGTGACCGTCTGACCCGACCCCCTGTCATCACCGCGCAGATGCTCATCCGCCGGCCCGCCGCCGAGGTCTTCCAGGCGTTCGCCGACCCGGCGGTGACGACGAGGTTCTGGTTCACCAGGAGCAGCGGCCGGCTGGAACCCGGTGCCGTCGTCACCTGGGACTGGGAGATGTACGGCGTCTCCACCGTCGTGACCGTCAAGGAGGTGGAGGAGAACCGCCGCATCCTGGCAGAATGGGATCCGGAGTCCCCCACCCAGGTCGAGTGGCGGTTCCTGCCGGGTGCGGACGACACCACGCTGGTCCGGATCACCGAGACCGGCTTCGCCGGCACCGCCGACCAGGCCGTGAGCAAGGCGATCGACTCGATGGGCGGGTTCACCATGGTCCTCTGCGCCGCCAAGGCGCTGCTGGAGCAGGGCGTGCTGCTGAACGCCGTCGGAGATGCCCACCCGTCCGGCTTCGAGGACTGACCGCGCCCGCCGCCACGCAACTGGCGTCCCGATCGTCCACCCGTGGCATCCGCCGCAGCCGCCGCCCGGCAGTCCGGTCAGGCGCCGGCCACCGGCACCGGCGTGAACAGGGGTGGCGCCGGATCGGCTGCCCGGATCGCGGCCACGAGTTGCGCCAGCTGCGGGTAGTCGCCGCGGGCCGCGCGGAGGAGGTGGTCCGCGCCGGCGTGGTTGCCGAGGTACGACTCGGCGGCGGCTCGCAGAAGAAGCGCGACGGCGCAGAGGTCGGCCTGTTCGCTACCGGGGCGGACGTCGAGAAGCAGTGACCGCGCATCCTCGGGCCGTTGGTTGAGCAGATGAGCCAGGCTCATCGCGATCCGGGCGGAGAACGCGTGCGGCTGTGTCCGCGCGGCGATCCGGGCGAGTTCCGCGATCTCCCGCACCTCCCGCTGTTCGACCGGCGAACCGGTCACCACGGCGGCGTACAGGTACCACAACCCGAACTGGACGCTCAGCACCTGGCCGATCGCGGCGGCGGCCGCGGGATCGGTGCTGCGCGCACGAGCCAGTGCCGCGAGCCGCTCGGCCTCCGTGACCAGTTCCGCCGACTGGGTGGGTTCCGTCATCAGCCTCTGCTGGTAGGCAGCGAGGGCCAGGAGCGGATCGCTGCCGGTGCGGGTCTGAATCCCGGCCCGGTGGACGGCATCACCCGCTCGGGCGACCGCCCGCAGTGCCCCGACCACCTCCTCCTGGTAGTAGCCCGCCCGCAGCCCGTCACGGGCGGCTGCCGGAGCGCGGAGCCAGCGGAGCAGGTTCTGACCGTCGCTGCGGGTCGAACGCCCCGGAAGGAGGTTGGTCAGGCCGAGCAGCGCCCCGACGAACGCGGCGCCGAGCAACGTCAACCGCACCAGCGCCGTACCGGTGGAGGCCGACGCGACGACGAGTGCCGTCGCGACGCACAGGTTGGTCAGCGGGCCGCCGAGATGGAACAGCACCATCCGCAGCGGCAGCGCCGCCGTCGACGGCGAAGGCCGGACCGCCACCTCGTTGCGCCAACCGTTGAAGGGCGCGATACGGACCGCGATGACCGGCAGACGCAGCAGCTTCGCCACGGCGAGGTGCCCGCACTCGTGCAGGACGAGGTGCAGCCACAACGACAGGCAGGTGAGGCCGGCGGCGACGACCGCACCCGCCACGGACTCGGTGACGAGCAACGCGAACGCCGCCGCCTCCACCGCCAGGAGGAGTGACACGGCGACCAGCCGACGGCGGAGCTTCACCGGGAGAGGGTACGGCCGGACAGGCGGCTGCTGGGGGACACGCACGCCCGGCATCACCACGACCATGCGGTCCGGCCTGATGCGACCGGAGCTGCGTGCCGAGGCCGACGCCTTCACGGCCGAGACCGTGCTGACGCTCCATTCTCGCTCCGAAGCCGTGTCACCCGGCATGCGTTGACGCCGGATGACACGCTTGCGCCGATGGATGCGTTCGTCTCACAGTTGCCGGCGCTGCTCGGTGTCGTCGTCGGTGCCCTCGGTACGGGTCTGGTGACCTTCCTGTCCACCAGAAGTCAGTGGAAGCGCGGTCAGTCCGTACGGTGGGACGAACGACGACTGGAGGCGTACGGCGAGTTCGCCCAGGTGCTCAAGGAGATCCAGGCGATCTCGCTGCGGGTTCTGGCCGCAGCGGACGGCGACAAGTACCGCTCAGGGTTGGACAAGGCCGCGGCGCTGCCCCGGCTCGCCGACGCGGACATCAGGCACACCCTCGCGTGGGAACGCCTGTTGCTGCTCGGGGACGCCGCCACGGTCGCCGCCGCGCAGGACTGGCGCGAGGCGGTCTGGCGGCTGGAGCACCGGGCCCGCGAGGTCGGGGAGACCACCGAGCCGCTGACCGACGTCTACCAGCAGGCCAACGCATGTCGTGATCGCTTCTATGACGCGGCTCGGCGCGGCCTGGGCGTGAGCGGCGGATCAGTCGCCCAGTCCGACCGCCTGCAGCAGCGCCTCGCGTCCCCTGAGAACCACCAGCCCACGTCCTCCGGCAGCTGATTCTGGACTTCGTACCCTCTCCGGCGCGATGAGTTCATGCGCCCCGGCCGGTCTGACCTGGTGTATCCGATCGGATGCGGAAAACCGGCAGACCGCCAGGAGGGACGAGAACCATGACCGTCGTCGACACCACTCCCCCGCCCGTCGCGCGCGGGTTGCACCGGACGCTGTGGGCGCTGCAAATCGTCCTCGGGGTCTTCCTCATCGTCGCCTCCGCCGGCCCCAAGCTGTTCGGCGAGACGAACGCGGTCCAGACCTTCGAGGACATGGGCGCCGCGCCCTGGTTCCGTTATCTCGTCGGCCTGCTGGAGCTGGCCGGTGGCATCGGGCTGCTCGTGCCTCGGCTGGCCGGCCTGGCCGCCGTCGGGCTGGCGCTGCTCATGGTCGGCGCCGCCATCACCCAGGCGTTCATCCTGCACGGCGGCGCGCTGGTGCTCACGCCCGTGGTGCTGTTCGCGCTGTTCGTGTTCATCGCGTGGGGCCGCCGCCACTCGATCCGCTCGCTCCTCGGGCGCTGATCAGGGGGTGCGCCGGTCGGACCGTCAGGGCGTCCAGCGCACCCCCGGGTTCACCCGCCCGAACCAGTCGAAGACGGCCATGTTGTCCCACTGGTTCCCGGTGCCGTTGATGTTCGCGGGGTCCCAGCCGTTGCCGCTGACGGCGTACCAGGTCGGCTCCCAGTAGAAGACACCGATCGCGCCGGCGTTGCGGGCGGTGTTCTGGACCCAGTCGAACTCCTGGGCCTGCCCGGCCCACGTCGCGCTGATGCCGTCGCAGGTCGCGTCGCCGATGGCGTTCGGCTCGCCGTCCGCGTCGGCCCGGGTGAAGGGGTACGCGGTCTCCACGATCACCACCGGCTTCCCGTAGCGGTTCCGCACGTCGACGATGTTGTTGTAGAGGTTCGCCAGGCTGCCGTGCCACATGCAGTAGTAGGACAGGGCCGTCATGTCCCACTGCACGCCCTGCGCACGGATGCCGTCGTAGAACCAGCGGGCGTTGGCGTTGCTGTCGGCGTTCGCGGTGTGGATCATCACGGGGATGCCGCCGCCGCACGCCTTCACCGCGTTGTAGCCCTGCTTCAGCAGCCCGGCCAGCGGGGCGAAGTCGTTGTTGACGACCTTGCCCTCGTTCCACAGCATCCCGACGTTGATCTCGTTGCCGATCTGCACGCTGTCCGGCAGGGTGCCCTGCCCGCGCAGGGCGGCGCAGACGTCGTAGGTGAAGGCGTACACGTCGTTGCGGAGCTGGCTGAGGCTGTGCCCGGCCCAGGCGGCGGGCTTGTACTGCTTGCCGGGGTCGGCCCAGGTGTCGGAGTAGTGGAAGTCGATCAGCACCTTGAGGCCCTTGGCCTTCGCCGCGCGTGCCTGGGCCAGCACCCTGCTCTTGTTGTTGTAGCCGCTGGCCGGGTTGTTCCAGACGCGCAGCCGGACGTAGTTGAGACCGACGGACCTGAGGATGTCCAGCGGGTCGCGGGCCACCCCGCCTGCGTCGTAGTACTTGGCGCCCAGGTCCAGGCTGCGCTGCAACGAGGAGACGTCGGCACCGCGCATGCTGAGCGTGTTCGCGGCGGCGACCGGCGCGGGCGTACCCCCGAATGTGGTGGTGAGGGCGAGGACGACGGCCGTGACGGCCCCGACCAGGGTGCGGCGGCGGTGGCGTGTGCTCACAGGACTTCCTCTCAGCCGACAGTGCAGGGAGCGCCGTTGAGCGAGAAGCCGGTCGGCGGCGCGTCGCTCGCGCTCCACCGCCCCTGGAAGCCGAAGGTCGCTGATCCGTTCCTCGCGATGACGCGGTTCCAGTCGGCGTTGCGGGCGGTCACGGCGGTGCCGGTCTGGCCGACTGTGGCGTTCCACGCGGTGGTGACCTGCTGGTCCCCGGGGAAGCCGAAGGTGACGATCCAGCCGTCGACAGGCGCCGTCCCGGTGTTCTGCACCGTCACCGTGGCGACGAAACCGCCCTGCCACTCGGACTGGTTCCGGTAGGTCACCCGGCAGGTCGAGGGCGGCGGGGGCGGCGGAGTAGACGTCGTGGGCACGGTGACCGTGTTGGACGCGATCGACACGTTGCCGGCCGCGTCGCGGGCCCGCACGTAGTACAGGGTGCGCAGCGGCGTCGGCGGGGGCAGCGCCGCCGTGTACGTCGTACCTGGCACGGTGGCGACGAGCGTCGAGGTGAACCAGCCGTCGAACCGGTAGACGTTGTACCCGAGCACGCCGACGTCGTCCGTCGACGGCGCCCAGGACAACGTGGCGGTCGAGGCGGTCACGTCGCCCACGGTGAGGTTCTGCGGGGCGCTCGGCGGGGTGGTGTCCGGGCCGGTGTCGGTCACCGGGGTGACCACCGTCAGCGCGTCGGTGGACGGCGAACGGCGGCCGTCGCCGTCGCGGGCCGACACCCGGAAGGAGTACTGCCGGCCCGGCTGGATGTAGCCGGTGATCGTGGCGGTGGTGACGTCACCGAGGCTGAGGCCGTAGACCACGTCGTCGAACGCCTGGTAGTACGTGATGTCGTACCCGACGACCGGGCAGCAGCCGCGCGTGGCGGCCGTCCAGGTGAGGGTGACCGACGTGCTCCGTACCCGGGTGGCGGTCAGGTTGGTGGGCGCGCTCGGCGGGAACGGCGTGGTGCTGGGCGGGTCGGGCGTCCCGGGCGTCGACGTGGGCGACGGTGCGGTCCCGGTCGGCTCCGCGGCGGGCACCGCGGCGCCGCCGGGCGCCGGCGCGGCAGCGGGGTACGCGGTGCCGGCGCCGGCCGACGGCGCGGCGATCAGTGCGGTGCCGAGCACCGCGGCGGACAGCACGACGGCGGCCGGCAGACCCGGCCGCAGGCGGCGCAGAAGCGAGGACGAGAAGACGGCGGCCATGGGTAGACGATGCCCGCAACGTATCGATGATCGCCAACATGTCCCACACCTCGGCCGGTACGGCAGCCGTGCGGCGGAACCTCCACCTCATTCGTTGTTTTGCGCCGCTTATGTCGGCTATCAGCCACAATCGGGACGACAGGGTGAGCCGCTGCGGAACGGCCACCGCACGCACGAGCGGCTGGACGGGAAGCGGCGATGGCCACCTTCGAGTACCGCTGCCCGCAGGACGGCAGCTTCGACGTCGTGATGCCGGTCGGCACCGCGGGCCCGTCGGCGAGCTGCCCCCGGTGCGGGTCTCCGGCGACACGCGTGTTCTCCCCGCCGGGGCTCGCCCGCATGCCGGCGGCGCTGCGTGAGGCCGTGGACCGGACCGAGCGCAGCGCGGAACAGCCGGAGGTGGTCGGGCGGGTGCCCGGCCGTCGCCCGGCGCGCCGCTCGACGAACCCGGCCCACGCCCGCCTGCCCCGATGGTGACCACGAGAAGGGCTCGACACCGTGCCTGAACTGCTGTTCTCTCTCGACTCCACGAAGAGGTTCACCGACCAGGAGAAGGTCGGGCACAACCGCTGGCATCCCGACGTCCCGCCCGTGGCGGCGGTACGGCCCGGACAGTCGTTCCGTGTCCACTGCCGTGAGTGGTTCGACGGCGCGATCCACAACGACGACTCCGCCGAGGACATCCGGGACGCTCCGCTGACCCGGGTGCACGCTCTCAGCGGCCCGTTCGCCGTCGAGGGCGCCGAGCCGGGCGACCTGCTCATGGTCGACATCCTCGACATGGGCCCGATCCCCCAGGAGTCCGGTCCGCTGGCCGGGCAGGGCTGGGGTTACACGGGCATCTTCCCCACCGGCAACGGCGGCGGCTTCCTGACCGAGCAGTTCCCCGATGCCTACAAGGCGGTCTGGGACTTCACCGGCCGCAAGGCCACCTCCCGGCACATCCCCGGCGTCTCGTTCACCGGGATATCCCACCCCGGGCTGATGGGCACCGCCCCGTCCGCGTCGCTGCTCGCGACCTGGAACCAGCGGGAGGGGGCGCTGATCGCCACCGCACCCGACCGGGTGCCGCCCCTGGCCCTGCCTCCCGAACCGCAGGACGCGATCCTCGGCAGCCTCACCGGCGCCGAGTTCGACCGGGTGGCCGCGGAGGCGGCGCGAACCGCGCCGCCCCGGGAGAACGGCGGGAACCAGGACATCAAGAACTTCACCGTCGGCAGCCGGGTCTTCTACCCGGTGTACGTGCCGGGTGCCAACCTGTCCCTCGGCGACCTGCACTTCTCCCAGGGCGACGGAGAGATCACCTTCTGCGGCGCCATCGAGATGGGCGGCTTCGTCGACCTGCACGTCGACCTGATCAAGAACGGCACGCAGACGTACGGCGTCACCGAGAACACGATCTTCATGCCGGGTGACACACCGCCGCAGTTCTCCCAGTGGCTGGCCTTCTCCGGGCTCTCCGTCACCCTCGACGGCGAACAGCGGTACCTCGACTCGCAGCTCGCCTACCAGCGCGCCTGCCTGCACGCCATCGACTACCTGACCCGCTTCGGCTACCAGCCGGAACAGGCGTACCTGCTGCTCGGTGCCGCACCCATCGAGGGCCGGCTCTCCGGGGTGGTGGACATCCCCAACTCCTGCGCGACCGTCTACCTGCCCACCGCGATCTTCGACTTCGACATCCGCCCCTCGGCCGCCGGTCCGACCCGGATCGATCCGGGCAAGGGCGCCCCGAAGGCCACCATGAGCAGGTGAGCACGTCACCGTTGCGGCCCGGCCGGGCTGATCACCGGGCGGGCGGACGTCCGAGGCTCCGCGCCGCGCGGGGCACGGGGATGCCGACGGTACGCCGCATGGCGGCGGCGCGACCCGGCGTGTAGCCGTACTCCCGGGCGAAGGCGGAGATGAACGCGGACGCGCTGGCGTACCCGATGCGGCGGGCGACCTCGCCGACCGGCCGGGTCTCCAGCAGCGCCAGCGACGCGCGCAGGCGCAACTTGGTGCGCCACTGCGAGTACGACATGCCGAACTCACGGTCGAAGTCGCGTTGCAGCGTCTTGACGCTGACGTGCAGGCGGTCGGCCCACTCGGCGAGTCCGGTGGTGTCACCCGGGTCGTGGGCCAGGGCCGTGGCGACCGCCACCGCGACGCCCGTACCGCCGGACTGCCGGTCGTCGGTGTCGGACCGGGGGGCGAGGCCGGCCATGATGCGGCTACGCGCGCCGGGGGCGTCGCGTTCGTCGTACCCGGCGGTGGTGAGCGCGAGCACGAGGCGAGCGGCCTCGGCGTCGATGGCAGCGACGCCGGCCCGCAGCCCGTCGAGGGCTGCGGGCACCTCGCGCAGGCAGACCCGGTAGACGGTCTGCCGGTCCGCCGCGTGCACCTCGTGGGTCACGGCCCGGTGCACCCAGAAGACCTCGTCCGGTCCGAGGAAGGCGGTGTGCCGGCCGTGGCGGGCGGAGAGCAGACCGTCGGGTGACCAGTAGAACTGGTGCAGGAAGTCCTCGCGGTTCTCGGCGAACGTCAGCCGGGTCGCCGACCGGTAGCGCAGGACGAGGATGCCGTCCGGGCGGCCGAGGCCGTAGCCGAACTCCTGGCAGCTGAGCGGATCCGCCGTGATCGGGCCGGTGACCATCACGCTCTGACCTCTCCCCGACATCGGTTGACCTCTGGGCGACATTCCGCCCGCGCTAGTAAGGCTAGCCTTAGCTCTGCAGCCCAGCGGGGTTGCGCCTCTGTTGTGAGACCCCGAAGGAACTGGCACATGTCCGTACGACAGCACTGGCGCGTGATCGCTGCCGCCGCGGTGACGCTCGCCATGGTCACCGGTTGCGGATCCGACGGCGGCGACTCCGCCGCGAAGTCCGGCGACGCCGCGACCCGCGTCTTCGCCGCCGACAACGGTGAGATCACGATCCCGGTCGACCCCCAGCGGGTCGTCGCCACCGGCTACGCGGTGCCGGTCCTGATCGAGGCGGACGCCGCCCTGGTGGGGATCTCCAGCTGGAAGCGCGGCCTGGCGCTGATGACCGAGCAGGACCGGGCCACCTACGATCGGCTGCCGAAGGTCGCCGGCGAGGCGGCCGCCGAGACCAACTACGAGGCCGTCGCCGCCGCCAAGCCGGACCTCATCGTGATCGGGGTACCGAAGCCGGCTCTCGGCAGCATCGACATGAAGCGGCTGGAGAGCATCGCACCCGTCGTCGCGATCGGACCCACCACGCCCGCCGCCTGGCGCGAGCTGTCCCGCCGGCAGGCCGACGCCGCCGGCCGCAGCACGAACTTCGAGGCGGCAAAGGAGGCGTACGACAAGAGGGCCGCGGAACTGAAGGACAAGTACGGCACCGCCCTCGCCGGCCTGAAGTTCGGGCACGTGGGCAGCTACGGCGAAATCGCCAAGGGCACCTTCCATCGCGAGTTCGCCGGCTCGTGGGGCACCAACATCGCGCAGGACGTGGGCGTCACCTACTACGGCGAGGTCAAGGAGAAGGGCGGCGGCGGCCTCGACGTCACCGAGTACCCGGCGATCGAGGAACTGCCGACGAGCCTCGGCGAGGCGGACGCCATCACGTACACGCTCCAGCCCGACGGCACCCCCGCCGAGGCGGTGAAGCAGGTGCTCGACTCCGCGCTGTGGAAGAACCTGCCGGCGGTCAAGGCGGGCCGGGTGTTCGGGTTGCGGTACACGGAGGCGGCCACGTACGAGTCGGCCCTGCGGACGCTCGACTCCGTCGACAAGGCATTCGCGCCGCTGCCGGCCCGATGACAGTCGACCGTCACGACCCGGCCGGCCGGGTCGCCGACCACCACCGCGCAGGAAGTGGCACGGTCCGGATCGGCTACCCGATCGGCGTACGCGAGGTCCGGGTCGTCGCCCGCCGGAGGCTGACCCCGCGCATGCTGCGGCTGACCCTCGGCGGCCCGGCCCTCGCCGGCTTCCACACCTACCAGGCCGACGACCACGTCAAGCTCGTCTTCCCGGATCCGGACGGCACCCGGCGCGATCCCGTACCGGACGGGCGGGGCATGCTCGACTGGCCCCGCCCGCTGCCGCCCACCCGCAAGTACACGGTGCGCCGCTACGATCCCGCCACCTGCCAGATCGACCTGGACTTCGTGCTGCACGACGGCGGTGTCGCGTCGGCGTGGGCGGACGCGGCGGCGGTGGGCGACCAGGTGACGATCGCGGGCCCGCCCGGCGCGAAGGCGTTCCCGCACAGCTACGACCACTACGTCTTCGCCGTCGACGCCACCGCCCTGCCGGCCGTCGCCAGGTGGCTGGAGGAGTCCCCGGCCGACGTGTCGGCGCACGTCGTCGCCGAGGTCGACGACCCGGCCGAGCGGGACTACCCGCTGGCCGCGCGGGACGGGGTGGCGGTGACGTGGCTGGTGCGCGGGGCGACCGGGTCCACGCTCGCGCAGCAGGTGGGATCGCTGCGCCTGCCGGCCGGGCGGGCGTTCCTCTTCGCGGCGGGCGAGGCGAACGACATCAGGCCGCTGCGGGCCTGGAGCGCCGGGCGCCTCGACTCGCTGATCACCGGGTACTGGAAGCGCGGAGTCGCCGGGCTTGAAGACTGACCTGTCCCGCCGGGCGGCGTTCCTGCTGGTGTCCGCCGCGTTGCTCGTCGTCGCGGCGGGCGCGAGCATGGCGGTGGGCGCGCGACCGGTCGCGCCGGTCGAGGTGTGGCGCGCGCTGACCGGCTTCGCCGCCACGACGGACCATCTCGTCGTACGCGACATCCGGCTGCCCCGCACGATCCTCGGCGTCTGCGTCGGCGCCGCCCTCGGCGCGGCCGGGGTGCTGATCCAGACACTGACCCGCAACCCGCTGGCCGAGCCCGGCATCCTCGGTGTGACCGCCGGGGCCGGCTTCGCGATCAACCTGGGTGTGCTGGCGGGCGTCGCCGGGTCGCAGGCCGGCCAGCTCGTGCTCGCGGTGGCCGGCTCCGCGCTCGCCGCAGTCGCCGTCTACGCCGTCGGACGGACCTCACCGCTGCGGCTGGTCCTGGCCGGCGTCGCGCTGAGCTGGGTGCTGATGGGCGTCTCGCTCGGGCTGCGGCTGGGCTTCCCCGACGTCTTCGACAGGTACCGGTTCTGGTCGGTCGGGGCGCTGGCCGGCGCCGAGCGGACGCCGCTGGTGCTGCCCGTGCTGGTGACTGTGGCCGCCCTGGCCGCCGCGATGGTGGCGACCCGGCCGTTGAACGCGCTCGCCCTCGGCGAGGACGTCGCCCACTCGCTCGGCGCGCACGTGACGCGGACCCGGGTCGTCGTCCTGGTGCTCGTCACGCTGCTCACCGGCGTCGCCACCGCGGTCGCCGGCCCGATCGCGTTCGTCGGGCTGATGGTTCCGCACCTGGCGCGGCGGCTGGCCGTCGACTCGATCCCGTGGATCATGGCGTACTCGATGCTGCTCGGACCGGTCCTGCTGCTCGTCGCGGACGTCGGCTCACGGATCCTGCTGCCCACGGGCGAGGTCCCGGTGTCGATCGTCACCGCCTTCCTGGGGGCTCCGGTGCTGATCTGGGCCGTCCGCCGCTACGGGGCGGCGACGCTGTGAGCACCGTTAGGCTGCGGGCGGGACGGTTCGCGGTCGAGGTCGAACGGCGTCCGGCCGTCGCCTCGGCGGGGCTCGTCACGGCCGCGGCGGTCCTCGCGCTGCTGTCCCTGAGCCACGGGCCGGAGTGGGCGACCCCGGCGGAGGTGTTCGACGCCCTGTTCCGGGGTGGCGACGCGACGTACGTGATCCGCCAGTGGCGGCTCCCCCGGGTGGCCGCGGCGCTGGTCTTCGGCGCCTCGCTGGGCCTGGCCGGGGCGGTCTTCCAGAACCTGACCCGCAACGCGCTGGGCAGCCCCGACGTGATCGGTCTCGACGCGGGCGCGTACACCGGCGCGCTCGTCGCGATCACTGTGCTGAACGGCACCGCCGGGCAGCTCGCGGCCGGGTCGGTGGCGGGCGGGCTGCTCGCCGCCGCGCTCATCTACCTGCTCTCGCTGGACTCCGGGCTCAGCGGCGTCCGGCTGGTCGTCATCGGCATCGCCGTCAACGCGATGCTGACCGCGCTCAACTCCTGGATCGTGCTGCGGGCCGAGATCGACGTGGCGCTCGCCGCGACCGGGTGGAACGCCGGCTCGCTCAACGGCGTCGACTGGGCCGAGGTGCGGCTCCCGTTCGCCGTCATCGGTCTATTCGCCCTGCTGCTCGTCGTGATCTCGCACGCCATGCACCAGGCGGCGCTGGGCGACGAGATCGCGCGGACCACCGGCGTACGCCTGGGCCGGCTCCGCCTGCTTCTGGTCCTGGCCGGCGTGGGCTGCACCGCGACGGTGACAGCGGTGGCCGGGCCGATCGTGTTCATCGCGCTCGCCGCGCCGCAGATCGGCCGGCGGCTCGCGCGGGCCGCAGGCGTACCCCTGGTACCGGCGGCGCTGACCGGCGCGGTGCTGCTGCTCGCCGCGGACCTCGTCGCGCAGCTGCTGCTCGCACCGGTCGCGCTGCCGGTCGGCGTGGTCACCACGGCGATCGGTGGCTGCTATCTCATCTGGCTGCTCGGCATGGAGGTGAAACGACGGTGACCAGCCGTCTGACCGCGCAGGACGTCACGCTCGGCTACGGCGAGCGGGTGGTGTCGACGCGGGTGAGCCTGGCCGTGCCGGACGGCGCGTTCACGGCGATCGTCGGTCCCAACGCCTGTGGGAAGTCGACGCTGCTGAAGGCGTTCGTCCGGCTGCTCACGCCGGCCTCGGGCGCGGTACGCCTCGACGGCCGGAACGTCGCCGGGCACCGGCCGAAGCCGTTCGCCCGCCAGGTCGGCTTCCTACCCCAGGGCCTCGTCGCGCCGGAGAACATCATCGTCCGGCGGCTCGTCGCCCGGGGCCGCTACCCGCACCAGTCCCTGCTCGGCGCGGGCGGCGCCGCCGACGAGGAGGCCGTCCGGTCGGCGATGGCGGTGGCAGGCGTCACCGACCTGGCCGAGCGGCCCGTGGAGGAACTCTCCGGCGGGCAACGGCAACGGGTCTGGATCGCCATGGTGCTGGCGCAGGAGACGCCGTACCTGCTGCTCGACGAGCCCACCACGTTCCTCGACATCACGCACCAGTACGAGCTGCTCGCGCTGTTCGCACGGCTGCGCGACGAGGGACGCACGGTCGTGGCCGTACTGCACGACATCAACCAGGCGTGCCGGTTCGCCGATCACATCGTGGCGATGAAGGCCGGCCGGATCGTCGCGCAGGGACCGCCGGCCGACGTGGTGGACGCCGGCCTCATGCGGGAGGTCTTCGGTCTGCCCAGCGTGGTGATGCCGAACCCGGTCACCGGCACGCCGATGGTGGTGCCGACCGTGTAGCGGGAAACCCTCCCCGATGTGCCAGAGTCGACCTGAGCCGGCCGGGCGGCTCGGGGAACCGGTACGACGAGAGGACGGGACACCTGATGCAGAAGTCATCGCTGACCGCACTGGCCCGCGAGCAGCTGAAGCTCGCGCACACCTCATCCAGCGGCCGCAGCAGCTCCACCGTCTACGGCGGACACGAGCACAAGCTCCGCCAGACGATGATCGCGCTGGCCGCCGGCCAGATGCTCGGCGAGCACGAGAACCCCGGCGAGGCCACCGTCCACGTCCTGCACGGCCGGGTCCGGCTCGGCGCGGGCGAGACGTCCTGGGACGGCGCACCCGGCGATCTGCTGATCGTGCCGGACCGCCGGCACACGCTGGAGGCGCTCGAGGACTCTGCGGTGCTGCTCACCGTCGTCAAGCACTGACGACGCGACCCGGTCTGTCGATCCTTGCCGGGCGGTCCGGCCGTGGCCGGACCGCCCGTCTGTCGGTCAGGCGCGGGTGCGCTGTTGCAGCCGGGTCCAGACGACCGCCCCAACTGCCATGAGGACCGCGACGACCAGGGACGGCAGCGCGTCGGGCCGGCGCAGCAGTTCCCCCGTCAACCCGGCGTTGTCCAGTTGGTAGAGCGTACCCAGGAGGAGGGTGGGAACGACGGCGATCAGCAGCCGCTGGTCGGCCGTCGCCACCCACAGGAAGGCGGCCACCCCGGCGATCACCATGACGGCGGCGACGATCCGCGGAACCGCGTCGACCATGCGGAGACCGCCCGCGGGAATCAGGTGCAGGGCGAGGACGCCGGCGGTGACCAGGACGGCGTTGGCCCGGGGCGCCGGCGGCACGTCCGCCGGGCGCCGCAGGCCCAGCACGATCAGCGGCGCGGCGACGACCGGCGCCCACCACTGCGGCAGGCCGTTGAGGAACAGGTACGGCGAGATCAGGCTCGGCACCACCGCCGCGGTCACCGCCAGGACGGCAGCGGTGCGGGCACGGCCCGCGACGAGCGCCACCAGCGCGGCGGTCAGCACGACCTCGTGGACGCCCTGGTTGCGCAGGACGGTCACGGGATCCGCGAGCCCGCCGTACTGCAACGCCTCGACGATGTCGTCCAGGCCGATGAGGACACCCAGCGCCAGCACCGCCAGGGCGCCGAGGTGGAGGCCCTGCCAGAACAGCACGGCGGTGGGACGGCCGGCGGTGCTGCCGCCGTACACCCGCAGGCCGCCCCGGACGAGCAAGGCCGCCTCCCGGGCGCTGGGCCAGCGGCGGGTGGTGGGTTCGTCGCCGATCAGCGTGTCGATCAGCTCGTCGGCGCGTTCGCGTCGGTAGCCGGCCGGGTAGGCCCGCAGCAGCATGCGGTAACGCTTCTCCAGGACATCGGAACTCATGCGGGTCTGATCCTCACGGTGGAAGGGTGACGGGCACTTGCCTGCGATGCGACCCGGCGCGGCAGGCGGTCCATGACCACCCGGGCGGCCTGGGCGAGCCGGTCGGCCTCTTCGGTGAGTACGCGACAGCCCTCGTCGGTGAGCCGGTAGTAGCGACGGGCACGCCCGTTGACGATCTCCTCACCGTCGGCGGTGACGAGGCCCTCGCCGAGCAACCGGTCGATCACCGAGTACAGCGATCCGGCGGCGAGGGTCACCCGCCCGCCGGACAGCTCGGTCACCCGCTTGATCACGGCGTAACCGTGGAGCGGCCCGCCGAGCAGGGCGGCGAGGACGAAGTACGACGGTTCCCGTAGCGCGGGACGCGATGCCGATCCCATGAGCCGAATATACAACCTAGTTGAGTATACGTCCAAGGTGAATGTGCACAGTGGCAGGCGCGACACCGACAGGCGGTCCCCCCGCACCGGCGTCTTCTGTCGCTCTGCCGCTATCCCACGGTCGCCAGGAAGTCCGAGTAGAACAGGCCCAGGCCGGCCGCGACGCAGACACCGGCCACGATCCAGAAGCGGACCACGATGGTGGACTCGCTCCATCCGGCCAGTTCGAAGTGGTGGTGCAACGGCACCATCCGGAAGACCCGCCTGCCGGTGGTCCGGAACGAGACGATCTGGATCACCCAGGTCGTGGTGATGATGACGAACAGCCCGGCGATCAGGATCGAGAGCAGCGTCGTACGGGTCACCACCGCGAGCCCGCCGATCAGGCCGCCCAGCCCGAGCGCGCCCACATCACCCATGAAGATCCGCGCCGGTGACGTGTTCCACCACAGGAACCCCACGCAGGCGCCGGCCGCCGCGGCCGCGATCATGGCGATCTCCAGCGGATCGCGGACCTGGTAGCAGTACTCGTTCACGCGGGCGTACCCGTCGTCGGCGCACCAGTGCCGGTACTGCCAGAACCCGATCAGCGAGTACGCGCCGAGCACCAGGATCGACGCGCCGGTGGCCAGGCCGTCGAGGCCGTCGGTGAGGTTCACGCCGTTGGACATCGCCGTGATCACGAAGATGAAGACCATGACCGCGCCGACCTTGCCGACGTCCAGCCAGCTGATGTCGCGGATGAGCGAGATGTGCTCGCTGGCCACGGTCTGGCCGTTGGTGCTCGGCACGTACAGCGCGGCCACACCGAAGCCGCCGCCGACGAGCGCCTGGCCGAGCAGCTTGCCCTTGGCGGACAGCCCGTCGGAGTTGCGCCGGCGCACCTTGAGGAAGTCGTCGAAGAAGCCGACCGCGCCGCAGAAGACGAACAACCCGAGCAGCACCAGGGCCGTCATGGTCGGCCCCTCCTGCGCGATCTGCCGTTCGGGCAGGGTGGTCAGGGCGAGGTGCCCGGCGACGTACGCGAGGACCGTCGCCACGATGAAGACGACGCCGCCCATCGTGGGAGTGCCCACCTTGTGCTCGTTGCTGGCGAGCCCGATGGACCGGATCGGCTGACCGGCCTTCAGCGCGGTGAAGACGCGAACCGCCACCGGCGTACCGAACAGGGAGATGACGAACGCGACGGCGGCCGCGACGATGACGGCCCTCACGGACGGGCCTCCACGAGCTCCGGATTTTCAGCGGTCACGAGACGTGAGCTTGCCATCCGGCGGCGGACGGAGCAGCCCCTGACCGTCGCCACGCCGAGGCTGACGCGTACGCCGTAGCGTCGACGGCATGAGAACGATGCTGGTGTCACTCGCGGTGATCGTGGTGGTGGTGCTCGCGCTCGTCGTCTTCGTCGCCCGGCGCGACCGGACGAGACGCCCGTCGGACGAGGACTCGACCGCCGTCCGCCAGGCCGGCGCGGACCGGCACCGGCACGACGCGCAGCGGCAGGCCGCGTCGGGTCTCGCCGAGCGGCACCGCAACCTGCCGAGCACGTAGGCGCCACCGGCGGTGCGGGCCGGTTTTATCGGTGGCCCCGCCGCGACCCACCGTGCAGGATCACCTGGTGGTCCCACCCGAAACGGTTCTGTCCGACCTCCGCGAGGCGTGGCGCCGCACGCTGGCGGATGACCTTCTCGGCCTGTACCTGCACGGGTCGCTCGTGGCAGGCGACTTCGACGTGAACCGCAGCGACCTCGACCTGCTCGCGGTGCTCGCGAGCGACCCGGACGAGAAGCTCCTCGACGTCCTCGCCGACCTGCACGCGAACCTCGACCGGCGGCACGCGCTGTGGGCCGGCCGGATCGAGGTGGAATACGTGTCACTGGACGCGTTACGCGCCGTTCCCGGCCGGGACCACGTGATCGCCCGGATCAGTCCCGGGGAGTCGTTGCACCTGCTGCCCGCCACCACCCACCGCGTCGTGACCTGGGCCGCCGTGCACGACTACGGCCGTACGCTGCTGGGACCGCCGGCCGGCGAGCTGCTGCCCGCCGTCGAACCCGGCCTCGTCCGCGCCGCCCTGCGGGACCACGTCCGCGACTGGCCGGCCTGGGTGCTCGAGATGACCCCACCCGGAGCCCAGTCGTACGCGGTGCTCACGCTCTGCCGGGCCTACAAGCGCCTGTGCGACGGGCGGCAACTGTCCAAGCGGCAGGCCGCCGAGCAGACGATCGCCGCCCTCCCGCGATGGGCGGACCTGATCGTCTGGGCGCGCGACTGGTGGTACGACTCCGGCCAGGACAGCGATCCCGGCCGGGTCGACGAGGTCAAGGCGTTCGTGCACGAGGTCAGCGCCGCCATCCTGGCCGCGGAACCCGATAGGCGGTGACACCGCCTACTCCTTCAGGCCGATGTTGTCGATCGGCGGGGCGCTGAGCAGCCGCCGGACCGGCCACACCGTGCTCACCAACGCCAGCAGTGTCGTACCGCCGAGCACCGCCGCCCACCCGAGCGGCGGAACGTACGGGATCGGGCTGCCGGTCAGTCCGTTGACGATCGCGGCCAGCGTCAGCACCGCGATCGCCGCGCCGATCAGCACCGCGGTGCCGAGCAGCCCGGCCTGTTCGGCCCGGACCATCCCGCGAATCTGACGCCGGGTGACCCCGACGAGTTGCAGCAACGCCAGCTCGCGGCGGCGGGCCAGTGCCGCCATCACCATCGTGGTGGCCGCCGCCAGCGCCGCGTACCCGACCATCACGCCGATCAGCAGCCGGTTCAGCCAGGCGCCGAGCGCCAGATCGGTGCTGAGCAGGCGCGTACGGGTGGCGGCGTCGAGAACCTCGGTGCCGGGCCGTGCCGACGCCCACGTGGCCAACGCGGTGCCGGCGTACGGACCGCCGCGGACCAGCACCTCGTCGACGGTGTTCGCCGCCGTGTGCCCGGCGACCGTCCCGGCCGCCACTGTGACGTCGCCGAAGCCGAGGCCACGGTCGTAGATCGCGATGACGTCCAACGTGACCGGGGTGCCGTCGCCCAGCCAGAGTTCCGCCTTGTCGCCGACGTCCCAGCCGGACGAGGACGCCTGCGTCGTGGACAGGGCGACGGTGCCGGCGCGCAGGTCGGCCAGGGTGCCCTTGCGCACGGCGAGGTCCATGGTCGAGGTGACGCCCGCCGGGTCGACTGATTGCGCGCCGACCGGCTCGATGCCGCCGAGTGCCCGCACCACGACCTGGGTGCGGCGTACCCCGGTGGCTGCCTGCACCCCGTCCAGCTCGCGGATCTCCCGCGCCGCGTCCGCCGGCAGTCCGCCCGGAGCGGTGAGCACCCGCTCGGCGAGGGATCCCGCGCTGCTCTGCGTGGCGGTCTGCCGTTCCAGGTTGTCCTGCAGGAACCAGACCGAGCCGCCGAACCCGACGGACAGCACGAGTGCGGTCAGGACGGTCGCCATGCCCTGCGCGTTCGCCCGCAGGTTGGCCGCGGCCAGGTAGCCGCCGGCCCGCCATATGCGTGGCAGCACCGGGGTGAGCAGGCGTGCCGCGTACGCGTTGATGTGCGGTGCGAGCAGCGCCACCGCGATGACGAACAGGTAGAGCATGCCGACCGCGCCGGCCAGCGCCCCGGCCCACCCGGCGGCGCCGAGCGTGAACGCCCCGGAGGTGCCGGCCGCCATCAGCGTCAGCACGCCGGCGATCAGGCGTACCGGGCCGTTGCGCCGGGATTCGACGGCGATCTCGCCGAGCGCCTCGATCGGCTTGATGGCGGTGACCCGGCGTGCGGCGATCAGTGCGGCGACCACCGCGACGAGGACCGCCGTACCGATGGCGGCGGGCACCACGAACAGACCGCCCGCCATCGGGAAGCCGGCCGGCACGAACCCGCGCCCGACCAGTTCGCCGTGCACCCAGCGGGCCGCCAGCAGGCCGGCCGGGCCGCCGATCGCGGAGCCGGCCAGGGCGAGCAGCGTGGCCTCGGCGACCAGCATGCGGCGCACCTGCCCCGGTGTGGCGGCGACCGCGCGCAGCAACGCCAGGTCACGCCGGCGGTGCCGGACGGACAGCCCGATGGTGCCGGCCACCACGAACACGATCAGCAGGACGACGTACCCCCCGAAGGCCGACCCGGCCCCGACCAGCAAGCTCCGGGCGGCCTGGTTATCCGACTGCTCGGCGTTCCCGCGGTCCTTCCCGGCGTACGTCGTGGCGCCGGCCGCCGTCGCGATCTCGCGCACCGCGCCGGGGCCGGCGCCGGGTGCCATCCGTACGCCGATCGCGTCCACCCGGCCCGGGTGGGCGGACAGGCGCGCGGCCTGCGCGTCGGTGAAGAACACCGCCACCGCGCCGGTCTCGGCGGTCCCGCTCACCCGGTACGAGCGGCCGATCCCGCCGACGACCAGCGCGATCCGGTTGCCGGGTGCCACGCCCAGCCGGGTGTCGGCCACCACCTCCTCGTCGGTCCGGGGCGCGGTGCCGGCGGCGAGGGGACGACCGGTGAAGACGTACGTCTCCCAACCGTGTCCCACGGCGGCGGGTGAGCCGATCAGCACCCTGTCGTCGCCGGTGACGGCAGTGACGCCCGGCACCCGGCGGATCCGGTCCACCAGGTCCGCGTCCACAGTGCCGCCCTCGGGCAGCGCCACGGTGCTCGTGGTGGTCTCGCCGTCGAACTCCCGGGACGTGTGGCTGATCGTGCGGTTGACGACGACCACGTCGGCGCTCGCCCACAGCCGCGGCTCCGGGCGGAACCGCAGCCCTGATTCGACGAGCGAGCCCATCGCCACCAGGATCAGCACGCCGACGATCAGGGCCAGCAGGGTCGCGGCGGCAGGGCCGGTGCGGTGCCGCAGCAGGCGCGCGGCCAGGCCGGTCATCGGAGGATCCGCCCGTCCAGCGACGCCAGGTGCTCGGCGATCCGGACGGCGCCGAGCTGCGGGAGGTCCGCGACCATCGCACCGTCCGCCAGCACCAGCACCCGATCCGCGTACGACGCCGCGATCGGGTCGTGGGTCACCATCACCACCGTCTGCCCGTGCTCGTCCACGACCGCGCGCAACAGGGTGAGCACCTCCGCCGCGGTCCTCGAGTCGAGGGCGCCGGTGGGCTCGTCCGAGAAGATCACCTCGGGGCGGGTGGCAAGCGCCCGGGCGATCGCCACCCGCTGCTGCTGGCCGCCGGACAGCGCCGCCGGCCGGTGGTGCAGCCGGTCGGCGAGGCCGACCCGCTCGACCACGTGGGTCAGCCAGGCCCGGTCCGGGCGCACGCCGGCCAGACGCAGGGGCAGCACGATGTTCTCCTCGACGGTGAGTGCGCCGATCAGGTTGAACGCCTGGAAGACGAACCCGATCCGGGTACGACGCAGCTCGGTCAGGCGCGTCTCGGACAGCCCGGACAGGTCGGTGCCGCCGACGACCACCCGGCCGTTCGTGGGGCGGTCGAGCCCGGCCGCGATCTGCAGCAGCGTGCTCTTGCCGGAGCCCGACGGCCCCATCACCGCGGTGAAGGTGCCCCGGCCGAAGCCGACGTCGACGCCCGCGAGCGCGGTCACCTGGTTGCGGCCGGTGCCGTACACGCGGCTGAGTCGTTCGACGTGTACCGCCGGTTCGACGGTCTGTCCCATTCTGGTGGCCTCTCTCCGTGTCTTCGGCAGCAACTGCGCGCACCAGAAACGCTATTGAGCTGGGGGAACAGCGACCATCCAGCGGGCTGCCCAGTGCGGGTACAGCAGGCACCACCTCCGACCCCGACGATTCCTCCATGCCGCAGCAGGCACCGTGGCCGGCGTGCCGAATAGGCACTGAGCCCGCGCGGCTCGACCGTTTGCTCATGCTCGTGACCGGACTCCTCGCGGCGACCTTCGACTTCGACTGCCGAGAGCCATAGGGTCAGGGTGTGACGACGAAGCCAGGCACCTATCGCGTCGCGGACAACTCCCCCGTAGCGTTCGTGGAAGCGCTCAGAACGTGGGTACCGCTCGCCCACGAGGAGTTGGTCACGAGGGCACGCCGGTACAACGACGTCATCAAGTACAAGGAGCTCGGCGACCTCGTGCAGGAGCGGTCAGGCATCCGCACGCGCATGCTGCTGACCAACTGGATCGGGAAACTCCTGGAAGAGGTTGCCATCTTGGCGAAAGCCGCCGGTGAGCCGCCGCTTACGTCGCTGTGTGTCCGTCAGGACGGGACGATAGGTGGGGGATATGCCAGGGCACCGAAGTCCGTTGTGGACCTTCCGGGCGAAGATATCGAGGTTTACGCCGCCGGGCATCGCCTGCTGTGTTACCGAGCTTACGACGCTGTCGGCCTGCCTGCCGATGGCGGCCGACCTGAGCTGACCAAGGAGGTGGCCGAGCGCCGGGCAGCTCGCAGGGCTGCTACGGAGCCTGCGCCTCGACCGCGCTGCCCGACCTGCCACACCGAATTGCCCGCGTCGGGCCGCTGCGACTACTGCGCATAGGCGACGGATTGACCCACGCCCGCAGGCGCTGCCGCGCGTTTCAGGTCGCCGGCGAGGGACGTCCGGGGCAGGCGCATCGCCGGTCAGGGCTGAGTTCGTCGGCGCGTCCGTGGCGGATGGCGTGTGCTCGATCGCGGACCTCCTGGAGTTGGCCGACGGTCAGGCGGCGGGCGTTCCAGATCAGCTGGGCGACCTCGGTTGCGTCCGGATGGACCGGCGGACGGTCGTCGGCCAGGTCGATGCCGGTCAGCGCGCCGAGGTCGTCGGGCGAGATGTCGAGGAATGCGGCGAACCCGACGAGCAGGTCCGGGGTCAAGGTCTTCGTGCCGCGGCCGATCATGCCGATCGTCGACGCCGACAGCATGTCGCGGCAGCCGATGCCGAACAGGTACTTGGCGGAGCCCAACCAGTTCAGGTTGCGGTTGTGCAGCAGGCGCAGCATCAGGCCGCCGGGATTGTTCGGGTACTGCTGATACCGCGGTGCCGAGGACGGCTCCGGGCGGGGCTGCTGGGGCAACGACCGCACAAGCTGGTGCAGTTCCCGTACGGCCCGCGGCAGATACGTCAGGGACCAGGACAGCGAAGCGATGCCGTCGGCAGCGGCTGGGTCCAGCGGAGCGAGGTCGTGAGGCACGGGCCGGCCCGCGATGACGAACAGATCGCCGGCGTGCAGGCCGAGTGCGGGGGCAAGCCGGCGCAGCAGTGACGGGCCCGGTTCGGTGCCGTCGAGCACCGCCGTGATCAGCGGCTCCGGAACGGCCGCCCGACGGGCCAGGGAGCTGACGCCGATGCCTCGCAGCTCGGCCAGTCGCCTCACCTGGACCGCGAACGTCGGCAGTGTCCGCACAGTCCCAGCCTACGGTCCGGACAGCCCAGTCAGCTCCCACCCGTTCGGAGACACATCAGTCCCTCCCATCGGCCGTACCTCAGCGGGCTTGTGCCGGAAGGTGGAGTCGGCCGTCGTGGACTTCGGCGATCTGGTCGACGGCGGTGAGGTTCGTGCGGTCGTGGGTGACCAGGACGGTGGCGGTGGTCTGCTGGTGGGTGAGGCGGGTGATCAGTTCGATGACGGCGGCGCCGCGTTCGTGGTCGAGCGCGCTGGTGGGTTCGTCGACGAGCAGGACGGTGGGGTCGTTCATCAGCGCGCGGGCGATGTTGACGCGCTGGCGCTGGCCGCCGGAGAGCTGGTGCGGCCGGCGGTCGGCCTGGCCGGCGAGGCCGACCGCGTCGAGGAGTTCCACGGCGCGGGTACGGGCTCTGGCCGGTGGGCGGCCGTCGATCTGGGCCATCACCTGGAGCTGCTCGGCGGCGGTGAGGGAGGGCAGCAGGTTGGGCTGCTGGAAGACGACGCCGATCTTGTGACGGCGCAGGTCGGCGAGTTCGCCCCGCGGCATCCCGGTGGTGGCGGTGCCGTCGATGGTGACGGTGCCGGAGTCGGGGGTGATGAGGGTCGCGGCGACCGCGAGGAGGCTGGACTTGCCGGAGCCGGAGGGGCCGATCACGGCGGTCAGGCTGCCCTTGGGTACGTCCAGGGTGACGCGGTCGAGGGCGGTCAGGCGGCCCTCGCCGTCGGGGTAGGTGAGGGTGATGTCGGTCAGGTTAAGGCTCATCGGGCGCTCCCCAGGGCGGTCAGCGGGTCGACGGAGGTGATGCGGCGGATGGCCAGAGCGGCTCCGAGGGCGCCGAGGACGACGATCACGGCCGCGGGAAGGAGGACGGTCACCGGGGTGAGGAGGAACGGCACCGTGGACCCGGCGACGAGGGCGCCGAGCGCGGCGGCGATGCCGGTGCCGAGCAGGGTGCCGCCGACGAGCAGGACGACGGCCTGTCCGAGGGCGTCCTTGAGGAGGTTGGCGGTGGGGGCGCCGAGCGCCTTGAGCACTGCGACGTCGCCGCTGCGCTGGATGGTCCAGACGGTGAAGAAGGCCCCGATGACGAGGGCGGAGATGGCGAACAGGAAGCCGCGCATCAGCTGCAGCGAGCCGTTCTCGGAGGTGTAGGAGCCGATCGCGGACAGCGAGTCGGAGACCGAGACCGTCCTGGTGCCCGCCTGCCGGTCGGTGGCTCCCGGATCGGCGTCCGAGGTGGTGGTCAGGGCGACGACGGTGGCCGTCGGGCCGCCGTCACCGGTGCCGGTCGGAGGCGCGCTCTTCTGCCACACGCCCAGGCTGATCCACACCACGGGGGTGTGGCTGAAGGAGGCGTCGCCGCGTACGGCCGCCACTGTGAGTCGCTGCCCGGCGAGGGTGACGGAGTCGCCGGCCTGCACACCGAGGTCGTCGGCGGCCCTGGTGGACAGCACCGCCGATTGGTCGTCGATCCGGCCGCTGTCGGGGGCCAGGCGGGAGCCGGGCCGGACGCCGAAGGCGGAGACCCCGGCGCTCCGGTTTCCGGCGGTGGCCCTGGTCGTGGTGATGCCCAGCGGTTCGGCGCCGGTCACTCCGGGGGCCTCGGCCCACTGCTGCCACTGCTTCTCGGTGACCGTGGAGTTGGAGTACGACACGTCCTGGCCCTCGCCGGGGGCCTGGAAGGCGATCCTGTCGGCGGGCAGGCCGGTGATGGCGGAGATGTTCTGCCGGCCCAGTCCGGCCGTCAACCCGGACAGCAGCCCGACCAGCAGGGTGATCAACACGATGACGGTTCCCATCAGGGCGAAGCGCCCCTTGGCGAACTTCAGGTCTCTCCAGGCGACGAACACGGCAGCGGCCTGTCCTTTCCGGCGGTGGAAGCGGTACGACTCCACCATCGCGGCCGGCGCCGGTGTCCGCGTCTGGCGTAGGGCGGCACTTCGCGGGCCGAAGGACGGCGCCCGGGTTCTAACTTTCGATAGAGGCCCCGGGGCCGCCGGCGTCGGTAACGTGGGACGCACTGTGAGCACCGCTGCCCCTGCCCTGACCCCGACCACCCGAGCCCTGGCCTGGTGCCTGCACCTGCTGATCATCGGCCTGCTCGTCCTGGCCGCGGGCCGGGCGGTGGCCGACGACCGGCCCCACGCCGGATCGATCGTGGCGGTGGCGGTGGCGTGCGGTCTGGCGTACGCCATCGGGCCGCTCCTCCCCCGCATCCGGCGCTCGCGGCGGGCCGCCGCGTGGTGGCTGGCCGCCGTCGGCGCCGTGTGGCTGGTGTTGCTGGGCCTGACCCCCGACGCGATCTGGGTGGCGTTCCCGCTGTACTTCCTCCAGCTCCACCTGTTGCCGCGCCGGGCCGGTCTGGCCGCCGTGATCGTCACCGCCGTGGCGGCCGTCGCCGGGTTCGGCGCCCACACCGGCTCGTTCACCCCGGCCACGGTGATCGGTCCTGCGCTCGGCGCCGCCGTCGCCGTCGGGGTGGTGTGGGGGTACCAGGCCCTGTATCGGGAGAGCGAGCAGCGCAGGCAGCTGATCGAGGAACTCACCGCCACCCGGGCGGAGCTGGCCCGGGCCGAGCACACCGCCGGCGTACTCGCCGAGCGCGAGCGTCTGGCCCGCGAGATCCACGACACCCTCGCTCAGGGCCTGTCGAGCATCCAGCTGCTGTTGCGCGCCGCCGAGCGCGCCCTGCCCGGCCGGCCCGGTGCCGCCTCCGGTCACGTCGACGCGGCCCGTCAGGTCGCCGTGGACAACCTCGCCGAGGCCCGCCGCTTCGTCGCCGCGCTCACCCCGCCCGCCCTGGAAGGCACCACCCTGGCCGGCGCTCTGGAACGCCTGTGCACCACCACCAGCGCCCGCCACCGCCTCACCGCCCGCTTCCACCTCGTCGGCGACCCCGTGTCGCTGCCGACCGCCCACGAGGTGGCGCTCCTGCGTATCGCCCAGTCCACAGTCGCGAACACGCTCCGCCACGCCCAGGCGGCCACCGCCGAGATCACGCTCAGTCATCTCGGCGACCGCATCGTCCTTCACGTCGCCGACGACGGGCGCGGCTTCGACCCGGAAGACCTGCCCGCTCCCGACATCGACGGCGGCGGCTTCGGCCTGGCGGCCATGCGTGCCCGCATGGCCGCCCTCGGCGGCACCCTGGCCGTCGCATCCGCGCCCGGCCGGGGCACCGCCGTGACCGCCGAGCTTCCCCTCACCCCGCCCACCAGCACCGAGCCCGAGGGCCGCCCGTGACCGACGACGTTCCCATCCGCCTCCTCCTGGCCGACGACCACCCGGTCGTACGGGCCGGGCTGCGCGCCGTGCTGGAAACCGAACCCGGCCTGGTCGTGGTGGCCGAAGCCGCCACCGCCGAGGAGGCAGTCACCCGCGCCGCCGCAGGCGACATCGACGTCGTGCTGATGGACCTGCAGTTCGGGAAGGGCATGGGCGGTGCCGAAGCCACCGCCCGGATCACCGCCCGCCCGGATGGGCCGCGTGTGCTGATCGTCACCACGTACGACTCCGACGCCGACACCCTGCCCGCCATCGAGGCCGGCGCCACCGGCTACCTCCTCAAGGACGCCCCACCCGAGGATCTGGCCGCCGCCGTCCGCACCGCCGCCGCCGGGCGCACCACGCTGGCGCCCACCGTCGCGCACCGCCTGATGAACCGCCTGCGGACGCCGGGCACGGCCCTGACCCGACGCGAGACCGAGGTCATCGCCCTGGTCGCCGACGGCCTGTCGAACCACAGCATCGGCACCCGGCTCCACCTGACCGAGGGCACCGTCAAGTCCCACCTGGCCCGCATCTACGCCAAGCTCGGCGTCGAGTCGCGTACCGCCGCCGTCGCCACCGCCACCGAACTCGGCCTCATCCGCCGCTGACCCCGGGCGGGTCGTCGGCCACGCCGGCTACCGGCGTCGGCGATTGAGCAGGTCACAGCCGGGGTAGTGGGCCTCCTCGCGGAAGATCGATCGGCGGCCGGTCCCGGTCCGCCCGGCGAGAGGGGGACGACCGGTGCGGACCTGGGTACGCGACGCCGCCACGCGGTTACGCAGCGACGGGATGACAGTGGTCGAGCTGACCGCCGCCGCTGTGGTCGCCTGGATCGTGGCGGCGCTGGTGATCCGTCACCCGGACCCGTTCTTCGCGCCGACCGCCGCGCTCGTCGTGCTCGGCGAGTCCCGCGGGCGACGACTGCGGCAGACCGTCGAGATCCTGCTCGCCGTGGCAGCCGCCGTGCTCGTCGCGGAGCTGCTGGTGTACGCGCTGGGCCCGGGCACCGAGACGGTCCTGCTGGTGCTGCTGCTCACCACCACGACGCTCGTGGTGATCGGGGCCCGCCGTGCCCTGGTCGTGCAGGCCAGCGTCTCGGCCATGTACCTGGTCGTGGTCTCCGCGCCGAACGGGACGCTGATGCCGTTCCGCTTCGTCGACGCACTCATCGGCGGCGCCGTGGCGCTCGCCGCCAGCCAGCTGATGGCCGCCCGCGATCCGCTGGCACCGCTGGTGGCCCAGGCCCGGCGCAGCTACACCGACCTGGCCGACCTGCTCGACCAGGTCAACGCGGCACTGAAGGGCTGCGACGAGGACGCCGCCCGCGCCGCGCTGGACCGGGCGCGGCAGGTGGACGACTGCGTCGCCGAGATGCAGGCCGCGGTGCTCGCCACCGGCGAGACGCTGCGGCTGGGACTGCGCCGCCGGCACCTGGGCAAGCTCGCCGAGGTGGAGGCCACACTGCGGCAGCTCGACTACGCCGCCCGCAACATCCGGGTGCTGGCCCGGGCCGGCGTGACCCTGACCCGCCGGCACACCGCCACGCCGCCGGAGCTGGCCGCCGCGATCGGCGCGCTGACCTCCGCCGTACGGTCGGCTGGTGAGGCCATGGCCCACGACCTCACCGGCGCCGACGCCGACCGGCACGCGCGACGGGCCGACGCGGCGGCGCTGGAGGCGGTCCGGATCGCCGCGGGCCTGCTGCGGACCGATCCACCGCTGCCGGTCACCATGATCGTCGGGCAGATCCGGGCGACAGCGATCGACCTGCTGCGCGGCGTCGGCCACGACGACGTGGCGGTGCTGGACCGGGTGGACGAGGCGCTCGGCCTGAGCCGGGCAGGACACCCGGCTGCCGTCGGCCATCGGAGCCGACTTGCCAGCGGCTGACAGGACGCTACGTCGTGAAGTAGGCGGCGCTCTCCGCATCGGCCGGGTAGTAGGACTCGATCGCGATCTCGTCGATCGTGATGTCCATCGGGGTGCCGAAGGTGGTGATGGTCGAGAACAGCCGCAGCTCCCGTCCGCCGACGCGAAGGATCATCGGTATCACGACGTCCGCTTCGATCCGCTGACCCGGCGTATCCTCCGGTTCGGGCGCCAGCAGCTCTTCGTAGAGTGCGGTGAGCTCAGGGTCGGGAGCAGTGGCGAGCTGGCGTGAGATCCGGCTGCGGAACACCGCGCGCACGTCGGCCAGATTGACGACCATGCGCGCGAGACCGCGCGGATCCAGTCCCAGCCGTACCAGGTTGACCGGCGGCCGCAGCAGGTCAGGAGCCACCTGCGCGAAGAACGGCTCGACGGCGCGGTTGGTCATCACGATGTTCCACCGGCGATCGAAGACCACCGCCGGGTAGGGCTCGTGCGCGCGGAGCACCCTCCGGACAGCGTCGTGGACGGCTGACAGCGCGTTGTGGTCGAGCGACCGCTCGGCGTACCGGGGTGCGAAGCCCCCGGCGAGCAGCAGCCGGTTGCGATCACGCAGCGGCACGTGGAGCTGATCCGCGAGTCGCAGGATCATGTCGGGGCTCGGCTTGGACTTACCGGTCTCGACCAGACTGACGTGACGAGCCGAGACCTCCGCAGCTATCGCGAGATCCAGTTGGCTGAGTCCCCGGCGCTGCCGCCACTGCCGCAGGAGTTCCCCGACCGTGTGCACGGTCATGGAGCGTACTCATCGTCGCGCCGGACGCCATGAAATCCGAGTTCATCGACAGCCGGAGCGGTCACGCGAACACTGCATCCATGACCATGGCGAACAAGAGCATCGTCCAACGGGCGCTGGCAGGACTGATCGAGACGGGCGACGTCGATGCGCTCGCCCGGTTCCTGAGTGACGACTTCGTCCACCACAGGCCGGGTTCAACCACCTCGACAAAGGTGGAGTGGCTCGCCGCCGTTCGCGCCGCGCTGGTACCGCTCGCCGGCATGCAGGTCGAGATCCATCAGGTGCTGGCCGACGGCGATCACGTCGTGATGTACTCGCGGCGCTGGCTTCCCGGCGCAGGACCGGAGATCGCGGTCGTCGACATCTGGCGGATCGACGACGGGCTGATCGCCGAGGCGTGGGAGATCATCGAGCCGGTGGCCCAGGTGACCGCCAACCTCGCGTGGTGGGTCTGACCACCTCTACCGAGCGTCGGCGTCGGCGAGCAGTCGGGCAGCCAGGGCCCGTACCTCGTCCTTGAGTTTCTCCGGCCGGTCGATCGTGAACGACCAGCCGAGTCCGGCGAGCATCTGTGCCGCGCCGTCGAGCCGTTCTGCCCGGGCGGTGAGGCGCACTCCGCCGGGAACCTCGGTGAGCGTGCCGACCGACTGCGGGATCCGTCGCTGCGCCTGCTCCAGGCTTGTGTGCAGCACCACGGAGATGTCGTGCGCGTACGGCACTGCCGCCAGACCGGTGAGTACCTGCGTGGTGGGATCGAAGCCGGCCGGGGTGTCGAACCTGCCCGGGGTGGGGTGGGCGGTCCCGATGCGGTCGAGCCGGAACGTCCGTACGGCCCGGCGGTGGTGGTCGTGGCCGGTGACGTACCACCGGCCGGCGTGGAAGACCAGCCCGTACGGGTCGAGCCGGCGCTCGCCGGACTCGCCGCGCCAGGTGGTGTAGGTGATGCTCACCGGTTGCTGATGTCGGGCCGCTTCGGCGAGCACCAGCAGCACCTCGATGCCGGGCGGGGCGGTCTTGCGGACCCGTGCGGTGAAGTCCACGGTCTCCAGCAGCGAATCGATCCGCCGGGCGAGAAGGGCCGGCAGCACCCGGCGGATCTTCGCGGTCGCGCTCTCGGCGGCCGCGCCTTCGGCGGTGACCAGCCCGGCCCGGCCGGCGGCGACGAGCCCGAGCATGACGGCGACCGCCTCCTCGTCGGTGAGCATGAGTGGCGGCAGCTTGTATCCGGGCGCGAGCCGGTATCCGCCGTAGCGACCGCGCCGGACCTCGACCGGGATGCCCAGGTCGGCGAGATGCGCGGCGTATCGGCGGACCGTGCGCTCGTCGACGCCCAGCCGGCCGGCCAGGTCGGCGACGGTGAAGCCGCCGCCGGCTTGGAGGATCTCCAGCAACGCCAGTACGCGCGCGGTCGGCCGGGTCACTGATCCCCACTTCCAATCCGGGCGGAACCTGTCCGGTATTGATCGTAGCGTGTCTCGCATGACGACATTCGTACTGGTTCCCGGGTTCTGGCTCGGCGCATGGGCCTGGCGCCCCGTCACCGCCGCCCTGCGCGCGCACGGCCACGAGGTGTACCCGCTGAGCCTGACCGGCCTGGGCGAGCGCGCCCACCTGGCCCGCCCGGACACCGACCTCGACGTCCACGTCACCGACGTGGTCAACCTGCTGAGCTACGAGGACCTTAACGACGTGGTCCTCGTCGGGCACAGCTACGCCGGCGCGGTCGTGACGACAGCCGTTGCCGACCGCATGACCGACCGCTTCGCCCAACTGGTCTTCGTCGACACCGGCCCGCTGCCCGACGGGGCGGCGAACGAGGACTTCAGCCCGCCGCCGGAGCGTGAACGCAACGCGGCGCTGGTCGCCGAACACGGCGACGGCTGGCGGCTGCCGCCCCCGCCGTGGGCCGAGCTGGCGGCGGGAGCAGCAGACGTGGATGAATCGGTCGTCGCGTTGCTCGGCGAGCGGTCGGTGGCCCAGCCGTGGGCGACTGCCATCACCCCGGTGCGGCTCACCGGGGCGTGGGAGAAGCTGCCCCGCCTCGGCGTGCTGTCGAGCTTCACCGCCGAGCAGGCACGCGAGATGGCCGCCACCATGCCGCTGTGCCGGCACATGGCCAGCGATTCGTGGCGGTACGAGGAACTGCCGACCTGGCACTGGCCGATGCTCAGCCGGCCGGCCGAGCTGGCCCGGATCCTGCACGAAGCCAGGCCGACGGCATAGCCCGCGGTGCCCGGGCGACCGCACCCAGGTCACCCGGGCACCGGCACGGGGGAACCATCGGACAGGTCCGATGTCGACCGGCGCGGTCGCGTCCGGGTCCCGGCCGGGCTGGGCAAGGAAACTGCTCGACCTCATCGTGGCGAGCGACCGTGCCGCGGCCGAGCGGGCCCACAAGGATTGACCGAACCACTCCCGCAATCGGCGTCACCCGGATCAGCTCGCGTCGCTGCTCCATCCCGTCTTCGGGTTCTTTCCCGGCCGGGCGGTCGGACGTCGAAGCGGGACCTGGACGGCCGGGCCCGGTCGGCGAAGCAGTCCGTTGGCGACCAGTTCGACGGTCACCGCGACGGCGATCGCCTCGACGGCCAGGAGCGCGACCAGGACCAGTAGCTGGGCTGCCCCGGCCTCGACGGGTGTGCCGCCGCCGAGCAGCACGCCGACGAAGGCGCCGGGGAGGGTGACCAGGCCCACGGTGCGTGTCTGGTCCAGCGCGGGCATCAGTGCCTGCCCCGCGCCGGGCCGGCAGATCTCCAGCGCCGCATCCCGCGGCACGAGGCCCAACGCCAGGGCCGCCTCGTACTCGCCGTGGCGGTCGCGAAGCTCGTCCAACGCGCGGCGGCCCGCCAGGGAGGTAGCGGTCATCGCCCCGCCGATGAGGATCCCGGCGATCGGAACGACCGCGACCTCGGTCAGCGGCACCGTGCCGGAGGCCACGACGAGGGCGCAGGCCGGGAGCGCGCCGGCCGCGATCGGCGCCAGCACCGGCCAGCCGAGGCGAAGCGAGCTGACCCGGCGCGCGGAGGTCGCCGCCGCGACCAGGATCATCAGCGTGATGAACCCGATGCTGGCCCACCACGACCGCAGGACGGCAGTGATGAGCAGCGCCACGGCGCACAACTGCACCACCGCGCGAAGCGCCGCCGTGGCGATGCCACGGGCGTGGCCGAGCCGACCGGCCCGCACCGTTGCCACGGCGACGAGCACAAGAGCGACGAGTACGGCGGCGAGCGCCGGACCCACCGCGACTGCACCTTGATCCATGGGAGCATTCGACCAGCCGGCGCTTGCTCAGATGTTGGAGCCGTCCGGTGGCAGCCCGGGCGGTGGCTGCGGGGATCCGCCCCGGCCGGCAGCCGGTGGACAGGACATGCCCAGGGTGTAGGCCGTCATGGACAACGAGCCGTAGGCGTAGCCGTCGACGAGGACCTCGGTGTCGGGGGTGTCCGTGGCGGCGGCCAGACCGGCGAGATACAACGCGGGGATGAAGTGATCCGGCGTCGGTACCGCACGACGGAAGTCCCCGTGAGCGTCGAGGGTCGCGTACTCGCCCGGGTCGGTCAACATCCGGGCCTTGGCGTCCTCGTCGAAGCGTCGCGCCCAGTCGAAGCCGTCGTCGGCCAGCGCCCAGTCCATGCCGCGCAGGTTGTGCACGACGTTGCCGCTCGCCACGATCAGCACGCCGCGTCGGCGCAGTGGAGCGAGCCGGGCGCCGAGTTGAAGGTGGTAGTCCATCGGCTTGTCGGCGTTGATGCTGAGCTGGACGACGGGAATCGTCGCGTCCGGAAAGGCGTGCAGCAGCACCGACCACGTGCCGTGGTCGATGCCCCAGCTGTCGACGTCCGCCCCGACCCAGGTCGGATGGACGACGTCGCTGACCTCCTCAGCCAGCTCGGGCAGCCCCGGCGCCGGGTACTGCACCTCGAACAGCTCCTGAGGGAACCCGTAGAAGTCGTGAATGGTCCTCGGCCGGGGCATCGCGGTGACCGCCGTGGCGTTGATGTACCAATGGGCACTGACGACCAGGATCGCGCGGGGACGCGGCACCGCCGCGCCGAAGGCTTTCCATGCGGAGGTGTACCGGTTGACCTCGAGGGCGTTCATCGGGTTGCCGTGGCCCAGGAACGCCGCAGGCATCAAGACATCCAAGCCCGGATGTACGTCTGAAGGCACGTGAACTTCCCTCCCTGGAGGACCGGTTCGTACGGCGCGGCCTGCCGGACCTGAGGGTCACGATAGTGCCACCTGGCAGCGGTTCCGGCCGGAATCACGCTCCTCCGGGGATCGGTGATCGAGTCTCCCGGATCGTGGCTGCCGATCGCCGTGCGGCAGCCTGCCCGTTCGGGCGGCTGCCCAGTGACTCCTGGCGATGGGAGCATGATCGGGTGACGCCCTTCCACATCGACGTACCCGAAGCCGTCCTGGACGACCTGCGGGCTCGGCTTTCGCGGACGAGGCTCGCGCCGGCCGCACCAGGAGAGCCGTGGGCCGCCGGCACCGACCCTGGATACCTGGCAGATCTGGTGCGGTACTGGCTCGACGGATTCGACTGGCGTGCGGTCGAGCGTGCCCTCAACCGGTACCCCCAGTTCGTCACCACGATCCGGGGCACGCCGGTCCACTTCGTTCATGTCCGCTCGGCATCGCCCGACGCCACGGCGCTGATCCTCACCCACGGCTGGCCCGGCACGTACACGGAGATGCTGCCCCTGGTGTCCCGGCTCGCCGACTTCGACCTCGTCATACCGAGCCTGTCCGGCTTCGTCTTCTCCGGACCGCTCGCCGAGGCCCGACGACCGAGGCGGCCGTCGCGGACGTGTGGGCCGAGCTGATGACCCGTCTGGGCTACGACCGCTTCGGCGCCTACGGTGGCGACATCGGCTCCGGCGTGACGACGTGGCTCGGCGCCCGCCACGCAGATCGGGTCATCGGGGTCTTCTCGCAGCACATCAAGTTCCCGCCAGCGGACCGCAGGGACGACCTCAGCCCGGCCGAGGAGGCGTTCGTCGCCAAGCTCGACGCGAAGGCCCAGGACGACTGGGGCTACGGATTCCTCCAGGAGACACGGCCCGACACCCTTGCGGCCGCGCTGAGCGACTCGCCGTCCGGCCTGGCCGCGTGGATCGTCGAGAAGTACCAGCGCTGGAGCGACTGCGGCGGCGACATCTCCCGCCGGTTCGACTTCGACGAGCTGCTGACCACCGTGATGCTGTACTGGGTCACCAACTGCATCGGCACGTCCTTCCGGCCCTACCGTGACGACCACCTGGCCCCGCATCTGCCGATGGTCGACGTGCCCGCCGGCATCACTGTCAGCGTGGAGGACGCCGGCCTGCCCCGATCGTTCGCCGAACGCACCTACGCCAACCTCACCCACTGGCGCGAGCCCAGCGTCGGCGGCCACTTCCTCGCCCAGGAAGAGCCCGACCTGCTCGCTGCCGACCTGCGCGCCTTCTTCAACGCGCTGCGCTGATCCAGAAGCCCAACCGAACGCCGCGCCACGCAGGCCACGACGCCGAGGCGGCCGACGGTGAACTGCGCGTCGGGGCCCTCAAGCGGTCGGGTGCGAGAGCGTCACGGCAACCACTGGTCCGATCGCGACGCTGAGCAGGTAGGCGAGGTTGAACAGACCGAGTGCTTCGGCCCGGTGGGAGGCGGATACGACGCCGGCCGCGTGCAGGGCGAGTACGCCTTGGCCGGTCGCGGCGGCCAGGGAGCCGAGCGTCATCGCCGCGAGCAGCAGCGGTACGGCGGTGGTGACCGCCGCCAGCAGTAGCGCGGCGGCGCCGGTGACGAGCAACGTGGCGGCCGCGACGCGGCGTGACACTCGCACGGATGCCGCGACCAGGAACCCGGAGCCGATGCCGCCGATCAGGTACGGCGCCAGCAGCACGATCCCGCTCCGGGTGCCTGCCCATCCCGCGTGCTGTCGCAGCAGTTCCGGCGCGGCGTAGAGCAGGGCGAAGTTCCCCACTCCCAGCGCGAAGGCCAGCGCGCACGCCGCGAGGAACCGGCCGTTCCGTGCCACCGCAGCAGGCAGGAAGCCGTCCGGACGGACCTTCATCCAGAACACCAGCAGAGGCAGCAGTACGACGGTGGCCGGGCCGGCCACCAGCGGCCGGTGCGGAATGAGGACGGCAGCGGTGACCAGCATGGCCAGGATGGTCATCCCGAAGAAATCGAATGGCGCCGGCACCGCGTCCGCTGAGGTGGTGCCGCGGCGAGCCGCGGGCACGGCGAGCACCGCCAGCAGCGGCAACGCCAGCGCCACCTGCCACGACGAGAGGTCGGCGATCAGTGCCCCGGTCAGCGGACCGGTGGCCCCGACGACCGCCAGCGACGCGGCGACCACGCCCATCTGCCGGGCCGAGTCGGCCAGTTTCATCGCGGTCACGGTGAGTCCGGCAGACCCCAGTCCCTGCACCGCCGCACCGGCCACCATCGCCGGCACGCTCGGGATCAGCACGAGGATGAGCGTCCCCGCGGCCACCAGCGCGGACGCGACGGTCAGGACCGCTTGTACGCCGCGACGGGCGAGCAGCGCCGCCAGCAGCGGCGTCCCCAACGCGATCCCCCAGCCGAAGGCGGTCACACCGGCGGTCGCGGCCTGTTCCCCGCTACCCGTTGCGCGCGCCAGGTCGTCGAGCAGCAGTGCCGGTGCGGCAATCCCGAACGACAGCGGACCGGCCAGCAGGGCGAGCCAGGGTGTGGCCACCCGCCCTGGTGCGAGCAACCTGTGGCGGGAAGCGGCTCGGCGCCGCTGTAGCTGATCCATGTCGTTCCTCCGGTGTCGGCTCGGTTCAGCGTGCCCGGGGCTCCTTACCACCGGCTGACGGCCGTCTGACGTACGCGTCGGTGACCCCGCGCCGCTTCCCGGTGAGCAGACCGTCGGTCGGCGGACGTTCGCGGGGCGGGACAGCCGGCTGGCTAGTGTGAAGCGATGAGGTTCGGAGTGCTGGGCGACGTCGCGGTGTGGACGTCGGACGGCACACCTGTCACCGTGCCCGGCCTCAAAGTGCGTGGTCTGCTGGCTGACCTGCTGGTTCACGAGGGGCGCCCGGTGACCGCCGACCGGCTGATCGAGGATCTCTGGGGTGACGAGGCACCCGGCAACGCGCTCGGGGCGCTCCAGACCAAGGTGTCGCAGCTGCGCCGCGCACTGGGGGCGGGCGAGGCGGGTGGCCGTGCGCTGGTCGAGTCCGGTGAAGCCGGCTACCGGCTGCGGACGCCGTCGGAATCTGTCGACGCCGGTCGCTTCGCCGCTCTGTTGGTACGTTCGGGCGCGCAGCGGGAGCCGGCTGTGCGGGCGGCGACGCTGACGGAGGCCCTGTCGCTGTGGCGCGGTTCCCCGTACGCCGACTTCAGCGACGAGCGATTCGTCCGCCAAGCGGTCGAGCGGCTCAACGACCAGCGCCTGACCGCGCTGGAGGAGCTGGCCGAAGCCCGGCTCGATCTCGGTGAGCACCACCTGCTCGCCGGGGAACTGACCGACCTGGTCGCACGCCACCCGTGGCGTGAGCGACTACGGGCCGCGCACCTGCGCGCCCTGTACGGCTCGGGACGCCAGCATGAGGCGCTGTTCGCCTACGAGCAGTTCCGTCGGCAGGCGCGCGACGAACTCGGCATCGATCCCGGCAGGGAGTTGGTCGAGCTGCACGGGGCGATCCTGCGCCAGGATCCCGCTCTCCAGCCGCCGGCACCGGCGTCGACTCCGGCCCGGACCAATCTGCCGGCGCCTCTGTCGCCTGGTCCGTACGGCGGGCTGATCGGGCGCGACGCGGCCGTCGAGGCGGTGCGGGAGCGGCTGACGAACGAGCGGCTGGTGACCCTGACCGGTCTGGGTGGGGTGGGGAAGAGCAGGTTGGCGATCGAGGCCGCTCGTGCGCTGGGTGACACGTTCCCCGCTGGGGTATGGCTCGTCGAGCTGGCCGGCCAGCCGTACTGCGGCGACCACGCGACCTGCGCCGAGATCGTCGACATGGTGGCGGCGACGCTCGAGATCCGGGACGACGGCCCGCCCGGGCCGCCCGGTGATCGATCACCGCGCGAGCCGATGGACCGGCTGGTCGCCGCGCTGCGAGGCCGGCGAATGCTGTTGCTGCTCGACAACTGCGAACACGTGGTGGCGCCGGTCGCTCAACTGACCGAGAAACTTCTCGGCGCCGCGGCCGACCTGCGCATCCTGGCGACGAGCCGCGAGCCGCTCGGGATCCCCGGCGAAGTCGTCTTTCCGGTGCCGCCGCTGGGCCTGCCGGACCCCGGAGCCGGCGCGCGGCAGGTCGCCGAGGCTCCGGCGGTTCGGCTCTTCGTAGCCCGCGCCCGCGCCACCGAGCCGGGGTTCACCGTCGATCAGCGGAACGCGGATGCGGTCGCCGTCGTCTGCCGGCGTCTCGACGGCGTACCGCTGGCGCTGGAACTGGCCGCGTCCCGCCTGGCCGTTCTCGACCCGGGCGAGCTGGCGGCACGGCTCGACGACCGCTTCCGGCTGCTGTCATCCGGCCGGCGCACCGCGCCCCCGCGTCAGCAGGGGCTTCGCGCCGTGATCGACTGGAGTTGGGAGTTGCTGTCGCCTCCCGAACGCGCGGTGCTGCGCCGGCTTGCGGTCTTCGCCGACGGCGCCACCCTGGCCGCCGCCGAGCAGGTGTGCGGGGGCGGGCAGGTGGCATCGGACGAGATCCTCGATGTGCTGGCACGCCTGATCGACCGATCGCTGGTCATGGTGCGGCACGGCGAGGGTCAGCGACGCTTTCGGCTGCCGGAGACGGTGGCTGCCTACGGTCTGGAACAGCTCGACCGCGCCGCCGAACTGCCCGCGACTCGTCGCCGTTACGCCACGTGTTTCGCCCGTCTCGCCGAGCAGGCCGCCGGACGGCTACGTGGTCACGATCAGAGTCGCGCGCTACGCGAGCTCGACGCCGAGAACGCAAACCTCCGGGCGGCACTCGACGTCGCCGCCACCGACGGTCAGGCCCGCGTGGGCTTGGCGCTCGCCACCTCGTTGTCCTGGTACCGCCTGCTCCGGGGTCGGTTCGGGGAGGTGAGCCGGTCATTGCGAACGGCGTTGGACATCGTCCCGAGGAGCGAGGACGACGTCGCGCCGGACGGCCTGCGGCGACATGCGGAGATGTGGCTTGCCGCTCTCGCCACCCGGGACGGCGATCCGGCCGCTCCCCGGCAGCGGATCCTGGAGAGCTACCAGGACACCGAGGGGCCGGAGAAGGCGTTCGCGCAGTGGTTGTTCGCCTCCATGATGCTCGGCTCCGGTGATCCGGGCGAGGCCGCCGTCCTGGTCGACGCGGCGCTGGCGGCGTTCCGCGACGGCGGGGACCGGTGGGGCATCGCCGCCGCCTGCGCCATCCGGGCGGACCTCGCGCTCGTACTCCGCAGCGACCTGCCCGCCGCGCAGCGTGACTGCGAGACCAGCCGGTCGCTGTTCGAGCAGGTGGGCGACCGCTGGGGACAGGTGCATCCGACGAGCCTGTTGGGAACCCTGGCCGAGATCCACGGCGACTACGATCGCGCCGCCACGCGCTATCGGGAGGCGCTGCGCATCGCCGAACACCTGCGGCTGTGGACGTCGGTGTCCCGGCAGCTCGCATGCATCGGCCGGCTCGCCATGTTGAGAGGCGACCTCGACGAGGCCGCCGTCAGTCACGACCGCGCGCTACAGGTGGCCCGGGAACAGTCGAGCCCCTCCGCCGTCGCCTTCGCCGGCACGGGCCTGGCAATGATCGCGCGACGGCGGGGCGACCTCGACGCCGCCGAGACCCAGCAGCGGGATCTGCTCGACTGGAACCGCCGCGCCGGCTTCCTGCCGGGCTGCGCGCTCGCGCTGGCCGAGTTGGGGTTCATCGCGGAGCACCGCGGTGATGCCGTCCTCGCCGAGCGCCATCACCGTGAGTCGCTCGACGCGGCGCGCGCCACCGGGGATCAACGGGCGATCGCCCTGGCTCTCGAGGGCCTGGCCGGGGCGATCAGCCTCGGCGGTGGCAGCCGCCCCGCCGCGCGGCTGCTCGCCGCGGCACGGACGCTGCGCGAGGCCGCCGGAGCGCCGCTGCCTCCCGGCGAGCAACACGACGTCCAGCGCATCACCGTCCGCCTCCGGGAGGCGCTCGGCAGCGACGAACTCACTGCCGAGATGAGCCGCGGCGCGCAGCTCGACCTCGACGAACAGCCGTTCAGCGGCGTCGGTAAGGGGATCGTCAGCGAACGGTAAGCCTGCTCGGCACGGTTGACCGAGAACCGAGCCGAACCAGGAGGCACCATGCAGACCGATGCCAGGATCGCCGTCATCTACTACTCCGCCACCGGCACCGTGCACCGGCTCGCGCAGGCTTTTGTCGACGGAGCCGCGGACGCCGGCGCGGAGGTCCGCCTGCGCCGGGTGGCAGAGTTGGCGCCGGAGCACGTCATCGATGCCAAGCCGCAGTGGCGAGCCCACCTCGACGCCACTGCCGACATCCCGGTCGCCACCCTGGACGACCTCCGGTGGGCCAACGGGTACGCCTTCGGCACGCCGACCCGTTTCGGGAACATCTGCTCCCAGCTGCGCCAGTTTCTCGACACCACGACCGTCCCGTGGCAGGCGGAGGAACTGGCCGACAAGCCGGCGACCGGCTTCACGGCCACCTATGAGGAACACGGCGGCCAGGAGGCGACCCTGCTCAGCCTCTACCAGACCTTCCACCACTGGGGGTCGATCATCCTGCCCACGGGCTACCTGAACTACGACACCGCTCACGCCGCCGGCGGAAACCCGTACGGCGTCAGCCTGGTGGAGAGCCGCGCCGGCCGGGATCCCGAGTACGTCAAAGCTGTCCTCGAGACGGCCTGCTTCCAGGGCGCACGCCTGACCCGGATGGCAGCCGCTGTCGCCGCCGCCCGCGCGGACAGCCGGCTCGGGTGAGGCCCGGCGGCGGGAGCAGGACAACACCCGGGCGGATTCGTCGGTAGGCACGACAGGTCATGTCGAACATCGCTCAACGGGGTGCCGGTGGCTTGTCTACTCGCCGGTCGGGCCGCCTGCCCGCGTGTGCCGGCCCTGCGCGCGCAGCGCGGCCAGCAGGTCGGCCCGGTCTCCTCCGGCCCGACGAACCACCGCTCGTCTCGCCGGTCACCCCACGGGTCGCCGACCTCGCGCCCCTGGAATCCCGACTCGATCCAGCGCATTCCAGCGAGCCGATCGGATCAGCTTGATATGAGGTCAGACGGTCTGATCACGCGCTGCCCGGCTCGGTTCGGCTGGCACGGTTGCTGTACATCACTGCTGGCATGGGCTGGTCGGCCGCCCTGGTCCAGCCGAGGAAACGGCGGTGCAGCACGCCGGCCGGCGTCGAGGGCATGTCCTCGGTGGCCTGGACGAGATAGCTGCCGAGGTAGAGGGCCAGCGACACCGGAGCATCCTCGTACTCCGCGCGCAGCTCGCGCTTGCGGGTCGGGCACGGCCAGGGCAGGTCGCAGCCACCGCAGCTCCAGACCGGCATGACCGGGCCGTGGGTGGTCACCGCACACCCTCCAGGAACCGCGCGGTGGTCGCCCGCGCCTGCCGGCTCGTCGCCCATTCCACCTGCCAACAGGGGTACGGAGTCAGCCGCGCCCACCACGCCCGGCACCCGGCACACATGCCGTCGAGCCCTCGTACGTGAACCGCGACGATCGCCTGTTCCTGCTCGCTGGTCACTGCTCACCCTCCGACGGCCAGTGGCCCCGATTGATCGGTATCCGGTGCCGGGCGCGGCAGGGCAGGTCGGACCACAGCGGCAGATGCGCCGCCAGAGCCGCCACGACCACACCGGCCGGTGCCTGCGAGCAAGAGTCAGCGCGGTGGCAGAAAGGTATTCGTCATACGAGACGCGCCGCACGCACCCTCCCTCGGTTCTGAGGGGGACGCGGCGACCAGGCGATAGCCGCACCGCCCGCCGCATCCCGTGAGCAGGACGCTACGGTGGGTCGCGGAGCGGAACGGGTAGGGTTCCTACCCCTGGATCAGGAGAGCAGCCCGACCTTGACCGCGAGGTCACGGGCGTCGTCACGGGTGGAGCGTGGGCCGTCGAGCAGGTCCAACGTGATGTGGCGGGCGTACCCGTTGAAGCGGATCGTCTCGGGGGCCGACTCGTACGCCTTCCGCAGCGTCGTCACGGCCGCTTCCTTGTCGTCCTTGCCGTAGTGCGCCCGCGCCACCTCGATGAGATGGCGTGCCCGGCGCGGCCTCGACGGGATGGCCGCCGAGTCGTGGCGGCGCGCCTGCCGTACCGCCTCACCGGACTTCTGCAACTCCACCGCCGCCGTCACCGCGTGGGCGCCCATGATGACCCGGGAGAACGACGTCTGCGGCTGATAGAAATCCTCGGGCAGACGCTGCGCCACCCGGTCCGCCCGATCCCAGTACCGCCAGGCCCGGCCTTCCTCGCCGGCACGCGCGGCGGTGTAGGCGGCCTCGAAGTTGAGCGCACCCCACAACGCCAGCAGATTCGTGCCCGCGTCGGCTGCCCTCGGCTCCAGAGCCGACAGGACATCCTGGGTCACCACCATGGCGGTGTCCCAGTCCCCGGCGTCCCGATGCACCTGGCACAGGAACCATGCCGCGAGGGCCAACGCCTCCGGGTCACCGGAATCCTGCGCCGCCACCATCGCCCGGTCCGCAACCCGCCACAACAACTCGGCAGCCGGCTGGTACGCAAGGAACATCTGCGTCAACCCGAACGTCTCCGCCAGCAGCGACTGCGCCTGCCGACGCTCGACGCCCTCGTACACCAGCGCGGCCCGCTGCACGTCGTGCAGAAGTCTCGGCAGCAGCCCACCCAGCACCGTCCGGTGATCGGACGCCTGATGACGCGCTCGCCACGCCATCGCAAGCCGCTCACGCAAACCGGCCAACGACTCCGGCTCAGCATCGTCGGCGAGCACGACACGGTTCACGGCGTCCCGCACCGACGCCAGCGCCGGATGCTCCGGACCGTTCACCACAGCGGACCGGTCGCTCAACTCGCCGGCCAGGGCCGAAACGTCGACCTTCAGCGCACGCGCGATGCGATCCAGCATGTGAATGCGCGGAGGCAGAATCCGATCGGTCTCCACCGCCTTGACCCACTCGGCGCTACGCCCCACCAGCCCACCCAGCACCGCGCGGGTCTTCCCGGACCGCTCCCGGTAGACCTTCAGCCGCTGCCCGAAGGTCAGCTCCGGCAAGGATTCCATCCCGAACCTCCTCATAGCGCGGGATGCGCCACCGGCCTCTTGGCCGCCGTGGCACCAACGCTACCGACCTGCTTGCGGCCGCATAACCCCGAACACACCGGCACGCTGCCTGGAGCCCTCGTGTTGGCTCCAACCTAGACGTGCGTCCACTTCACCTGCGCTGGCTTGCTCGACGCGCTGGCCGCGCCACGTCGCGGCCTCACATCATTGGTCGCTGGTCGCCAAGGCTTCACGCCGTCTTGTGCCCCGGGTGTGCCCCAGGCCCGGCGAGCGGTACTTCCTCCAGCGCCGGAAACCCGCCCCCGTCATCCCGCCGCCGATCGCCCCCAACAACGCCTCGTTGAAGGGTCCTGGCTGCTCTACGTAACCCAGAGCGACCATGAGTCCGACCGCGGCCGCCACCACGCCCCCAGCCACCATCGTCAGGTAGAAAAGGCGGCCACGCACCCCACTAGCCCGTGTTTCATAAGGCTCGGAGGTACTGGTTGATGGCGGCGATGGTCAGGGTGGCTTCGTAGCGCACGGCGAGTTTGTCGTAGCGGGTGGCCATGGCGCGGTGTTGTTTGAGCTGGTTGATGCCGCACTCCACGGCGTGGCGTTGGCGGTAGTCGCACTTTGTCACCCGGCTTGACCACAGCATCTGCCGGAACCTCATCGCGTTGGATGGCCGCGATCGCACCGATAAGAGTCTTCAGCGGTTCGGTGTCCGCGCCGTAGTGAACCAGATGACCCCCCTGGCCGAAGATGACATCGGCCTGGGCTCTGCTCAAGTCGACGAGCGCCTCGACCGCACCGGCCGCCAGAGCCGGACTCCCCGACGCGTCCAGTTGCGCAGCCAACGCTCGGAGCAAGCGATCGATGACAAGCTCCGCAGCCTCCTCGTCCCTCATCCGGCGTGGATATGACCAGCCGACGGCACCGTCGACGGCCAGCACGTGCAGGGCCAACTCTGATGTCATACCAGACGGCCAGTCCATCGGCATCCGCCTCGGCCTGAGCGCAAACCCCCCGCCACGGACCCTAGCCGCAGGCGCTGATACTTCGGGCCGCCGAAGAGGCCACCGCCTGCTGGCAACGTCAGATATCGGAAGTGTTGGAATTCCCGGTTCTGCGCCAGGCAGGACGCCTGCATCGACTCGGCGATATGGCGGCAAGAGGAGCGCTGGCCGCCTACCGGAGGGCTATGCACGTGAGCAGCAACCGCCGCGCCGGTGACCCCGACGCCGCCAATGCCATAGCAGGACGGTGTGCGGAGCTCTCGCGACGGTGCGTCTCGCTCGGTCCGCGTGCCCCGCGACCCCAGCGACCCGCGTTCGAGGCGGCCTGGACAGTCGGTACGGGCTGCGCGCGAAACGTTGGATCGCCGACGCGGCGGTCGAGAGTTCGTCCGGTGGTCAGGCAGCGGGCGGGATCACAGCCTGGATGAGGTGTGGGCCGGGTTCGGCGAGGGCGTTGGCCAGTTGTTCGGTGAGTTCCTCGGCGGTCGTGGCGCGGGTGGCGGGTACCCCGAAGGACTCCGCCAGGCGCACGAAGTCGATCGCGGGATTGGTCAGGTCGAACTGCGGGTTGGTGTCCGGGTCGCCGGTGCCGGGACGCCGGCTGTAGTAGTTCCATTCCTGGCGCAGGATCGCGTACGAGTGGTTGTCGAGTATCACGGTGGTGACGTTCAGTTGCTCACGTGCCTGAGTCCAGAGCGCGGTGGGCGTGTACATGGCGCAGCCGTCGGCGATCAGGGCCACCACCGGTCGGTCGGGGGCGGCGACGGCGGCGCCGACGGCGAGCGGCATTCCGTCGCCCATGGCGCCGCCGGTCTGCATGAGTACGTCGTGGCGGGGAGCGCCGGCGGTGGCGTGGGCGAGCGCGGTGCCCGAGCTGACGCTCTCGTCGATGACGATCGCTCGTTCGGGTAGCAGCGCGGCGACGACGTCGCACCAACTCTGTAGGGTGAGAGGGCCGGTGGGCAGTTGCGGGCGTCGGGGTTCGGTGACGCGGGCTGTCGTCTCGGGGGCGACCAGGTCGGCTAGTTGCGTGAGCGCGGCTTCGGCGTCTTGGCCCACCTCGGCGAGCACATGGGTCGTCGCGTCCGGGGGAACGAGGCAGCTGGGCTTGTCGGAGTAGGCGAAGAAGGCCACGGGCGCTTTCGCGCCTGCGGTGATGACATGGTGTACCCCGGCCAGCTGTTCGAGGGCCTGGTCGGGATAGAAGCCCAGCCGGGGGAACGTGGGTAGACCTGCCCCATGCTCGACCCGGTTGGAGTAGAGCTCCTGCAGGACGCGCACGCCTGTGGCGGCGGCGATACGGCTCGCCGCGCAGAGACCGGCCTCCCGCAGCGCGGGTCCTCCGATCACCAGGGCAGCGGTGTCGCCGCCACGGATGAGCTGCGCGACCTGGTTGATGACGTCGGCAGCGACCGCGGGCGCGGGCTGTGCGGCGGCAGGAACGCCCACCGCTGCGCCGTCGGACCACGAGACGTCCGCCGGCATGATGACGGTCGCGATCTGTCCTGGTGGCTCCACCGCGTCGGCCAGGGCCGCGGCGGCGTCGGTCCCCGCGCCCGCGGGGTTCTCCGGGCGGCGCACGGGACCGCGCAGCCAACCGCCCAGGGCGGCGATGTCGGAGGCCAGGGGTGGGTCGACGGCGTTGTGGTAGGTCGGGTGGTCGCCGACGATGTTCACCACCGGTGAGTTGGCTCGTCGGCTGTTGTGCAGGTTGGTCAGCCCGTAGGCGAAACCCGGGCCGAGGTGCAGCAGCGTTGCCGCCGGCTTGCCGGCGATGCGGGCATAACCGTCGGCCGCGCCGGTCACCACACCCTCGAAGAGGGCGAGCACCCCACGTAGCTGCGGCACCGAGTCAAGCGCTCCTACCAGGTGCAACTCAGTGGTGCCGGGGTTCGTGAAGACCACTTCCACCCCGCCGTCTACCAACGTCCGCATCAGTGCTTCCGCACCGTTCACGCCGCACCCCTCTCGCCTGAACCCATTGCGGCACAATAACCGACTAACCAGTTAAAAACCCTAAAAGACGTTTTGGGTGTTACCTTCGAGCAGCATTGAACCAGGCAGAGAGGAACGTCGAGGCGACGAGACCGGACCACGTTGCCGAACGCCTCTACCAGGCCCGCCGGTTCGACATCAGCGTCGACCGCCCATTCGAGGACTTCCGGCGGCAGTACGAGGAAGCGGTCCCGCCGTACGACCCAACTGCGTTCAACGCCTTGGTGGCTCGCGGTGCCCCCTGGACCGATGTGCTGAGCCTGATGCGGGAGCGCGCCCCCAACGGTTTCCTTATCTATTGAGCCATTTTCATCCTGCGTGGCGGTCGGCTTCGACGCGGTGCAGGACGAGGATGGCCTGCACGATCGCGGTCGCTCGGCGTGGGCAGCAGCGCAGCTTGACCAGGATTTTCCAGGTCTTGAGGGTGGCGATCGCGCGTTCGCCTTCGTCACCTGGGCCATGATCCACGTCATGGTCACCCGCCTGGCCCGCAACACGAAACCGGCCCAGGCAACCAGCACCTGAACCGGCTTCTCAAACGCTCACTAAGCGCTGCGTGCACTCGCGCCAGGGTTGCCCCGATCAGCCGTTGCTCGTCCGGGCTCCTGCCAAGCAGCCCGTTGCCTGCGACCCAGTTCAACAACCCGAGTGGCACTCCGTCGACATCGGCGACGACGCTTCCGTGCCTCGTCACTACCGGGGTGCCCGCCGGAACGCCTGCCGCCTCGACGTGAGCCGCGACCTCAAGGCCGCCCATGAAGGAACGGCGCGATCCCGGCGCAACCGCCTTGGCTACCCACCGTTCACCGCCCTCGGAGACGAACCACGTCGCCGAGTTCATTCCGCCGTTGTGCACCTGAACCGCCGCGTCCGCCAGTCCCCAATAGGCCGCGAGACACGCACGCAGCTTCCCATTATCGATCACCAGCACGAGTCAAACACCATTCACCGCAACTGGCTACGAACTTCTGACCTCACCGCGTGCCCACCTCGCCATCCCGTCTGCCATCGACCCGCCCTCCGGGGAGCGGGCCACCGCCCGGCCCGCCACGTCAAGCGGACCTTGACGCCCGATGGACGCTGGCGGGTCGGGCGGTGGCCTGCTCGGCTCGCCCGGGTCGATGGCAGGCGGGATGGCCCACCGCAACCACCCACGGACCGTGACCCGCCGATGGGGCCCCGGCCATCCTGGAGCCGGAGCGCCCCCGCCGGAGGCGCAATAACCGCAACCCCGCAGCCGCCACAGCTCGCCCACGCGGCCGGCGTGCGCTCCCCTACGCCGCGCGGGCTCGTGGCCGCGCGGCCCGGCCGGCTGCCGTCCCAACCTCTCACCCGGTCAACGTTGCTGTCGTCATGCGGCGGCCCCTCCGGGCTTCCCGCTATCCGCGCCAGCCGCCGGGCGTGTTGCGTGGCCGGAGTCGGAGCGCCAGCGGAGCGACGGACGCGCGCCCAGGCGGCGGCGCGTGCGGCCCGTTGCGGGCCGCCTTGATAGACGTACAGAAAGTCCTCCCACACAAGCCGGCAGTCAGCCCGGCCACGCACGAAAACGGGGTCCGGGTCGCATAGGACACCCCACCGTTTCGCCGCCGCCCTGCAAAGATGACGGCATGGAACGCTTCGAGGGCCGGTGCTGGCTGGACTGGTGGGCGAACTCATCCACCGTCCTCGGCAGCGTCAAGGTGGCCATCGTGATTGCCGCCGTCACCGGCGACTGGGAGGCCGACGGCCGCCTCGTCAGCGCAAGCGACGAGGACCGCGAGGCGTTTGCGTTCCTCTGCGAACTCGATCCGGTCTTCACGCTGCGATTCGAAGACGGAAGCGTTCTCGCCGTCACCGTGCAACCCACGGATCGGCATCGCCGCTTCACCCTCACTGAGTACACCGGTCCGGTTCAGCAAGCGGTCGTCAACCGCATCGCTCTGCAGGCAAACCGAACCTGATTGCTCGACGTCAGTTTCGCGTTACGTTGACGTGTCGGTACCCGGTGCTACTCTGGCGCTCGTCGAGGACGCTGGCGCGGCCTTCCCGCCGGATCGCTGGACTCGACGACGGAGATGCCGAGCGGCCTTACTGCCGCTGATGCGGGCCACGCCCCCGCCGGCTCTCGATCGCACCGGCGCTATGCCGGCTTTCCGAATCCGCTGAGCGGCCCGGCACGGTCCTCCTGCCGTCCACGATGGCCCGGATTCGCGCACCTCCACGGGTGGGGGCAGCCTGCGGCAACCCGCCGGATGCCGATATCCCAGGCTCCCTACCCGTGCCGGCACTTGATCACCGAGTCCTCGAGCGTGGAAGGACATGACCCATCGGCGGGAAGTGGCATCGCCACGATTCCGCCCTCCGGCGTGAGCCGCCCTCTCGGCGGTGCCAGGAGACACGACGAACACCACCAGCGGACAGGCGTCCACGGCTGGTGGTGCTTCGTCTCCCGTCCCTGCCACCCCCGCAAGAGGAGACAGCCATCTTCACCGCCTACCGCCCCGGCCTTGCCGCCGGTCGTGACGCCCAGGTCCTGCACCGCGCCGCTACGCCGGAGTTCTCCGGCTGGCTGGAGCACACCCGCCCTGCCGGCGGCTGTGCTCGCCCGGTCCGCCTCAGCGGCACGATCGCCGCCGTCGACCGGAACACCGGCCGAGTCCTGAGCGAGCAGCACACCGACGAGCTGCCCGACCGGACGCTCTACAAGGCGTGCGGCAACCGCCGCGAATCGGCGTGCCCCGACTGCGCCTGGGTCTACCAGGGCGACGCCTACCAAGTCGTCTGTCGCGGCCCGACCGGCGGCAAGGGCATCCCCGCCTCGGTCGGCCGACACCCGGTCGTCTTCGCCACCTTCACCGCCCCGTCCTTCAGCCCGGTCCACCACCGCCACGTCCCGCGCCACACCTGCCGCACCCGGCAGCGCTGCGACTGCCGCCCCGCGCCCTGCCGCGCCCGCAGCAACGCCGGAACCTGCCCGCACGGGCAGCCCATAGCGTGCTTCGCCCGCCACGACGCCGACGATCCGCGGCTCGGCCAGCCGTTGTGCCTCGACTGCAACGACCACGCCCACCAGGTCGTCTGGAACCACTTCTCCGGCGAGCTGTGGCGACGCACCAAACAGGCCGCCGAACGCCACGTCGGCGCAACGTGCCGTCGACGCGGCATTCCGAAGCTCGGCATCGTCACCGCCTCCGGCAAGGTCCGCTGGGTGCCGCCCGTGCGGGTGTCCCACGGCAAGGTCGCCGAAATGCAACGCCGTGCAGCGGTGCACTTCCACGTCCTGCTGCGCCTGGACGGCGTTGACCCCGACGACCCGGACGCCCTCGTACCGCCACCGGACGGCATCACCGTCGACGACCTGGAAGACGCGATCCACGCCGCCGCCCGGCAGATCACCGTCACCACACCCCCGCACCCCGACCAGCCGCAAGGCTGGCTGGTCACCTGGGGCGAGCAGGTCGACGTCAAACGCATCAACAGCAGCGACGGCGAGCTGACCGATGCCAAGGTGGCCGCCTACCTCGCCAAGTACGCCACCAAGGCCACCGAAGCCACCGGCCACTCCTCCACCCGACTCACCACGGCCACGATCGACGACTACGCCGACCCCGGAGGCGACCACGTCGCCCGCCTCATCGACGCCTGCTGGCACCTCGGCAGGCCCACCCCCACCGACATGACCGGCGGCGCCGCAACCGGCGACCACCGTCAAGACAGCCTTGACACCAAACCGAACCCTTACACCGGACTGCGGCGCTGGGCGCACATGCTCGGCTCCGGCGGCCACTTCCTCACCAAAGCCCGCCGCTACTCCGTCACCTTCGGCCAGCTCCGCGCCACCCGCACCACCTACCGCCGCGAAGAGGACGACGAACCGGCCGACACGATCAGCGTCGGCACCCTCACCTACCTCGGCTCCGGCTGGCTCACCGAAGGTGACGCCCTGCTCGCCAACACCGCCGCGCGGCAGCGACGCGAGAGCAGACGCATCGGCCGGGAAGAACTCGCCCACGAAACTTGGGTGGCCGCATGAGCCGAGACCTCACCCCGCGCTGGTACTCCCCCGCTGAGGTCGCCGTGCTGCTCGGCTTCGGCATCTCCAAGATCAAGATGAAGATCGCCACCGGCGAGCTGCGCTCCATCAAGGACGGCAAGTACCGCCGCATCCTCCCCGAATGGGTCGACGACTACATCCGCGAACAGGTCGAACGCCAGGAGGCCGCCTGATGCCCGGACGCGCCCGAGCCAACGGCGAAGGCTCGATCTTCCCGTACCGCAACGGCTTCGCCGCGTACGTCTGGGTCACCAAGGCCGACGGCCGGCGCACCCGCAAGTACGTCTACGGCAAGACCCGCGAAGCCGTCCACGACAAGTGGATCAAACTGCACCAGCAGGCGAAGCAGGGACCAGTAGCAACGAGCGTGCCGACGGTCGGCACCTTCCTCACCTACTGGCTGACCGAGATCATCCAGCCGAACCGGGCACCCCTGACCTACGCCACCTACGAAACCTTCGTCCGCCTCTACATCTCCCCCGGCCTCGGAGCGAAGCGGCTCGACCGACTCCAGTCCCGCGACGTGCAGACCTGGATCAACCAGGTCGCCCGCACCTGCCAGTGCTGCGCACAAGGCAAGGACGCCGCCCGCCCGAAGCACAAGCGCCGCTGCTGCGCGGTCGGCCGCTGCTGCCAAGCAGTCCCGTCGACGCGGACGGTCAGCGACATCCGGGCCGCGCTGCGGGCCGCCCTCACCCACGCCCAGGCCGAAGACCTGATCACCAAGAATCCCGCCGTGCCGGTCACCCTGGCCACGGTCCGCCGTCGGCGGGGTAGGTCCTGGTCGAGCGACGAGGCACGGAAGTTCCTGGAGTCCGCGAAAGCCGACGACGACCCGCTCTACGCCGCCTACGCCCTGGTCCTCGTCACCGGTCTCCGCAAGGGCGAAGCGCTCGGACTCACCTGGAAGGACGTCGACCTCGACGCCGGGGAACTGACCATCGGCCGCCAGCTCCAACGCGTACACGGACAGCTCCTGCACCGCGACACCAAGACCCAGGCATCCGACGCCACCCTCCCCCTGCCCGACATCTGCCTCACGGCCCTGAAACTGCGGAGCGAGCAACGCGACGAGGCGAGAGCAGCCGCCGGCAAGGCGTGGCACGAAAGCGGACTCGTCTTCACCACCCGCTACGGCACACCGATCGAGCCGCGCAACTTCCAACGCTCCTGGCAGACGAGGTGCGAGAAAGCAGGCGTCAAGCCGATCACGGTCCACGACGCCAGACGTACCTGCGCCACACTGCTGGCCGACCTCGACGTCCACCCCAGAGTCGCCATGCAGGTGCTCAGGCACGCCCGCTTCTCGGTAACGATGGAGATCTACACGCAGGTCACATCGACAAAGACGAGAGACGCACTCAAGCGCCTCGGCGAATCCCTGAGCCGCTGACGAGAACTGCTGTACAAAGCTGCTGTACGCAAGCAGAAAGGCCACCTCCCGAAGCCGGGAAGTGGCCTTTGACCTGCGTGGGCGATACTGGGATCGAACCAGTGACCTCTTCGGTGTGAACGAAGCGCTCTCCCGCTGAGCTAATCGCCCTCAGCGCGCATGACTCTACCCGATCACCCGCCCGGACCAAAAACCGGGCCTCAGTGCGTCGCGAGGTAGTGCAGCGCCTCCGCCACCACGTCGATGCCGAAGCTGTACTTGAGCGAGAGCCACACCACCACGGACACGAACGCGAGCCCGACCGCCCCGAGCACGAACCGCACGCCCAGCGACTGCCTCTTCACCCATTGCGTCCAGGAGTTGACGTGCCGGCGGGTGAACGCGAGCAGCCGTCGCGCCCAGTGGAACTCGACCGCCCAGACGCCGAGGCCGGCGATGACCAGCAGCCAGCCGGGGCCTGGTAGCGGGATCAGCGCGATGCCGACGGTGACGACGATGGCGCCGAGGATGCCGATGAAGATCTTCAGGGCGACGCGGCCGGTGGGGTTGGCGCGGATGAGGTCGAGCGTGGTGTGCAGGCGCCCGCGCCAGCCCCGTCGCCGCCGGCGCTGCTCCATGAGAGCGCCTTGCGACCGCCCTTCCACCGGCACCTCGTACCCCCGACTTTCGGCTGCTCGGGCCGCACCTTTCGGCGATTCGGCCGTGGTCCGCGACGTCACCGAGGAGCCCCTCGTGACCATTTCCACCCCCAGTGTCGCGCGGGACCGTCACCCCTGCTCACGACTGGACGTTACCGGAGTAAGTCGACGACTGAACCACCCGTTGCCGGGCGGAACGACGGAGTGGGCGGAACCGGAAATTCTACGCGGGGCCACGCGGTCCCGGGGGCTTTCGGAACCCCTTCCCACCACTGGGTGAAGTCAGCGTATGGCGGAGCGTAGCCAGGAGCAGCACCTGAGTATGGGAAAAGCGGGACACGCGCGTTCCGCAGCGGTGCCGGGGGGAGAACGTCCATGAGTGTCATCCGACCGACGACCGTAGAGGTCGAGACGTCGCTAAGGCTCGTCGCGCCTGACGCCACCGCCTTGCCGGTGCGTGCCAGTCTGCGTTACGACCCTGCTGACCCGTATGCGGTCCATGTCCTGTTCCATGCCGAGTCCGCCGGCGGCGAGGCGGTGAGCTGGTCGTTCGCTCGCGAACTGCTGGTCACCGGGCTCGACGAGCCGGCCGGCATCGGTGATGTGCGGGTCTGGCCGTGGGCCACCCCGCGCGGCGACTTCGTCGCGCTGGCGCTGTCGTCGCCGGACGGCAACGCCCTGTTCGAGGTTCCGCGCAGCGTGCTGGTGCGCTTCCTGCGCCGGACCTACGTCGTCGTCCCGCGCGGCCGCGAGGCCGAGCACCTGGACGTCGACACCGCGGTGAACCGGCTACTGGCCGGTCGCTGACACGGCGACACCCGGGGCCGCGCGGATCTGCCGAGTCCGCGCGGCCCCGGGCCGTCTCCAACCCGGGGTACGCGTCAGCCGCGCGTGGTGATTCCGCCGTCGACCGGGATGACCGCTCCGGTCAGGTACGCGCCCGCCCGCGACGCCAGGTAGATCGCGGTGCCCGCCATGTCCTCGGGTCGCCCGATCCGGCCCAGCGGCACCTGCTGCTCGATGGCGGCGCGCGACTCGGGGTCGTCGAGCGCGAACGCCATCATCTTGCTCTCGAACGGTCCGGGCGCGATCGCGTTGACGGTGATCTGCTCGCCGGCGAGTTGGTGGGCGAGGCCACGGGTGAGCATGTGCACGGCCGCCTTGGTGGCGGAGTACGCGTACACCTCCATCCACGGCACCCGGATGCCGTCGATCGACCCGATGTTGATCACGCGGGCCGGGTCGTCGGCGCCGGCCGCGGCGCGCAGTTGCGGCAGCAGCGCGGTGGTGAGCCGGAAGACCGCCTTGACGTTCACGGCCCAGAGCTTGTCGAAGGCGCCCTCCGGGTACTCCTCCAGCGGCGCGCCCCAGGTGGCGCCGGCGTTGTTGACGAGCACGTGGAGCCGGTCGTGGCGCTCCCGCACGGCCTCGGCGAGCGCCAGCGCGCCCGCGTCGCTGCCCAGGTCGGCGGGGATCGCCTCGCAGTGGCCCTCGGCGGACAGCTCCTTGGCGACCGACTCGCACACGTCCGCCTTGCGCGACGAGATGATCACCTTGGCGCCGGCCCGGACGAAGCCCCGCGCGATCATCAGCCCGATCCCGCGTGAGCCGCCGGTGACCAGGACCGTCTTGCCGTCGACCGAGAACAGATCCGTCATGCCCATCCCATCGCCGTCGCCCGGCCGCGGGCCGGTCGGCCGGGGCCGCGTCGGCCGGGGTGCGCAACGCACGCCGGCCCGGGGGTCTTACCGATCGGTAACCTAACCGTCCGGCTCGGCTGCCGACAAGTGCGGCCCGAGCGGGTGAAACCGTCGAGATGCAACGTGCGGGCGCTCCGGTTACCGTCGGGATGATGGTCACTACCGGTCAGCCCTCCCCGGCCACCCGCACCGGCCTGCCGCAGCTCCGCCCCGGCGCCGACGAGATCGTCACCGGTGTGCTCGGCGACCTCGCCACCGAGCCCGGCTGGCCCCGCCCGGTCCTGCTCGACCGTGATCTGCTGATCCTGGTCACCCACGGCCACGGCACCGCCGAGCTGGACTTCCGGCCGGTCCCCTGCCGTCCGGGCACGCTGCTGCGCGCGCATCCCGGCCAGGCGCTGCGGTTCGTCGGCGCCCAGCTCGACGCGACTGTGGTGAGCTGGCGGCCGGACGCGCTGCGCGGCCTCGACGTCGACCCGGACGCGGTGCCGGCCCACCGCCAGCTCGCCGGCGAGGACGAGGACGCGGTGATCAGCGAGGTGAGCCAGCTCGCCGTGGACGCCGACCGGCACGCGCTGGTGCCGGCCGCGGCGGCGCTGCTGCGTCACCAGCTCGCCGTCCTGCTGCTGCGGCTGAGTCTGCTGCCGCATCCGGGCGACGGCGCGACGCCGCGGGCCGAGACGGAGACGTTCCGGCGGCTGTGCCGCGAGGTGGAACGCGGCTACCGGCACACCCGCCGGGTGGAGGACTACGCCGCCGACCTCGGCTGCTCGGTGCGTACCCTGACCCGGGCCTGCCTGGCGGTGACCGGCCGCAGCGCCAAACAGGTGATCGACGAGCGGGTGGCGTTGCAGGCGCGCCGGCTGCTCGCCGCCACCGATGAGTCGATCGCCGCGATCGGCCGGGAGCTGGGTTTTCCCGAGCCGACGAACTTCGGCCGCTTCTTCACCCGGGAGGTCGGGGTGAGCCCGGGGACGTTCCGGGCCGAGCGCGAACGCCCGCTGCCCGTCCGTCTGGTGCGACCCCGGCCGCCCGCCGACTCCCCCGTGCCCGGCGGCCAGGCATGATGGCACTGTGCAGATCTCCGCGCGCGGCGACTACGCGGTCCGGGCAGCCCTGAGCCTGGCCACCGCGTACCCGACCCTGCTGTCCACCCAGGCCATCGCGGCGGAGCAGGACATGCCGCGCAAGTTCCTCGAGGCGGTCCTCGCCGATCTGCGCCGGGCCGGGGTCGTCCGGGCCCAGCGTGGCGCCGAGGGCGGCTACACGCTGGCCCGGCCGCCGCGCGAGATCACCATCGGGCACGTGTTGCGCGCCGTCGACGGTCCGCTCGCCGGGGTACGCGGGCTGCGCCCCGAGGAGACCCGGTACGAGGGGGCGGCGGAGAACCTGCCCCGCCTCTGGGTGGCGGTGCGTGCCTCGGTGCGCCGGGTGGTCGACGAGGTGAGCCTGGACGAGCTGGTCAGCGGCCGGCTGCCGGCGCACGTACGCAAGCTGACCGCCCAGCCGGACGCGTGGGAGCCGCGCTGACTCACAGGGTGTCGACCACCTCCTCGTAGGGCAGGCGGGGCAGCCGTTCCCGCCAGGCGTCCGGCGCGGGGCGGCCGATGTTCATCAGCAGCAGCACCCGGTGCCGCCCGCCGGGGAAGAACTCGCGTTCCACGCCTGCCGCGTCGAACCCGGCCATCGGTCCGGCGGCCAGCCCGGCGGCGCGTACGCCGAACAGCAGGTAGCCGATCTGGAGCGCGGCGTTGAACCGGGCCTGCGCCTCCCGGCCGGCCGGGTCGCCGGTGAACCAGTCCCGCGCGCCGGGGCGGTGCGGGAACAGCTCGGGCAGCCGGTCGTGCCAGTCCACGTCGGCGGCGAGCACCGCGGTCAGCGGCGCGGAGGCCGTCTTGTCCCGGTTGCCGGCGCTGACGTACGGCAGCAGCCGCGCCCGGGCCGCCGCCGAGCGCAGCAGCAGCACCCGCAGCGGCTGGGCGTTCATCGCTGTCGGGCCGTACCGGACCAGGTCGTGGACGGCGCGGACGTGCTCGTCGGTGACCGGCTCGTCGGTGAACGCGTTGGCCGTGCGGGCCGCCCGGAACAGCAGGTCCTGGGCGGCCCGGTCGAGCGCGATCAGCTCGTCGGCGGCGGTGGTCACCACGCCTCGGGCCAGTCGCCGAGCGTGGTGGTGTAGCGGCCCCGGTGGTGCAGCAGCGGGTCGCCGTCCTCGCCCGCGCCGAGCGCGAGCGGCTCGCCGAGCAGGATGGTGTGGTCGCCCGCCTCGATCCGGCGGACCACCCGGCACAGCAGCACGGCGAGCGCGTCGCCGATCAGCGGCACGCCGAACGGCCCGGTGGTCCAGCCCGGGTGGGCGGTGAACCGGTCGATGCCGCTGGTGGCGAAGATCTGCGCGATCTCCTGCTGGCCGGAGGCGAGCAGGTGCACCGCGACGTGTTCGGCCTGTTCGACGGTGGGCCAGCTCGACGAGGCGCGGCCGAGGCAGACCGAGACCAGTGGCGGGTCGAGCGACACCGAGGTAAACGAGGTGGCGGTGAAGCCGGCCGGCGGCAGGTCCGGCCGCATCCGGTTGCCACGCAGGCCGGGGGTGGTGACCACGGTGACGGTGGACGCCTGGCGGCGCAGCAGGCCGCGGAACGAGTCGACGTCGACCGGGCGCAGCTCGACGGTGGCGGCGCCGGGCCGGTCCACGGTGGTCACGACGCCACCAGCTCACGGGTCGCGTAGGCGCTGGCCGGGCGGGGCAGGCCGTAGTGCTCGCGCAGGGTGCGCCCGGTGTACGCGGAACGGAACAGCCCGCGCCGGCGCAGCAGTGGTACGACGTGGTCCACGAAGGCCTCCAGTCCATCGGGTAGCAGCGGTGGCATGACGTTGAAGCCGTCGGCGGCGCCCTGGGTGAACCAGAGCTCGATCTGGTCGGCGATCTGTTCCGGGGTGCCGACCACGACGCGGTGCCCGCGTCCGCCGCCGAGCCGGCCGATGAGCTGCCGCAGGGTGAGCAGTTCCCGCCGGGCCAGGTCGACGACGAGCTGGTAGCGGCTCTGGTGGGACTGCACGGCGCCGGCGTCCGGCAGGTCGGGCAGCGGGCCGTCCAGCGGCAGTCCGGTCAGGTCGAGCCCGGTCATGCCGGAGAGCTGGGCGAGCGCGTGCTCGGGCACGATCAGGGCCTCCAGTTCGTCGGCGAGGGCACGGGCTTCCTTCTCGGTACCCCCGATGACCGGCGCGATACCGGGTAGCACCTTCACCAGTTCCGGGTCGCGGCCGGCGTCGGCGGTGGCCCGCTTGAGCGCCGCGTAGAACGCCTGCCCGTCGGCGAGCGTCTGCTGGGCGGTGAACACGGCCTCGGCGTACCGGGCGGCGAACGCGATGCCGTCGGTGGACGAGCCGGCCTGCACCAGCAGCGGCCGGCCCTGCGGCGGGCGGGGCGTGTTCAGCGGCCCGCGGACCCGGAACCGCTCGCCGGCGTGGTCGATCTCGTGCACCCGGCCGGTGTCCGCGAACACACCCGCGGCGGTGTCCAGGACCAGCGCGTCGTCCTCCCAGCTGTCCCAGAGCTTGATCGCCACGTCGACGTACTCGGCGGCCCGCCGGTAGCGGTCGGCGTGGGCGGGGTGGTCGTCGAGGTTGAAGTTGCGGGCCTCCCGGGCCTGGGCGGAGGTGACGATGTTCCAGCCGGCCCGGCCGCCGCTGAGGTGGTCGAGCGAGGCGAACGCGCGGGCCAGGTTGAACGGTTCGGTGTACGTGGTGGAGGCGGTGGCGATCAGGCCGATGTGCTCGGTCGCGGTGGCGATCGCGGCGAGCAGCGTGATCGGTTCGAAGACGGCCTGGATGTTGTGCCGCACGGCCGGGCCGACGGCGAGCCCGTCGGCGAGGAACACCGAGTCGAGCGTGCCCCGCTCGGCGATGCGGGCCAGTTCCTGGAAGTGGCGTACGTCGGCGAGGCGGCTCGGGTCGGCGCGCGGGTGCCGCCAGGCCGCCTCGTGGTGGCCGACACCCATCAGGAAGGCGTTGAGGTGCAGGGTCCGGGACATGGCGGTTCCTCTCAGGCGGTGGTGACGTCGGCGCGCCAGGTGGAGAAGCGACGTTCCCCGGCGACGAGGAGCTGGTTGACCACCAGCCCGATGGCGGAGATGGTGATGATCCCGGCGTACATGTCGGGGATCGCGAAGTTGTACTGCGCGTAGTTGACGAGGTAGCCGAGCCCGGCCTTCGCGCCGACCATCTCGGCGGCGACGAGCACCAGGATCGAGTACGCCCCGGCGAGCCGGACGCCGGTGAACACGGTCGGCACGGACGCCGGCAGGATCACCTTCTGGAACAGCCGCAGGTGGTTCAGCCCCATCGAGCGGGCCGAGCGGATCAGCAGCGGGTCGACGCCCTTCACGCCGGCGATGGTGTTGAGCAGGATCGGCCAGGAGCAGGCGTAGACCACCAGGGCGATCTTCGACGTCTCACCGAGTCCGAGGATGAGCACGAAGACCGGCAGCAGCGCGAGCGCGGCGGTGTTGCGGAACACCTCCAGCAGCGGGCTGAGCAGGTCCGCGAGCGGCCGGTACCAGCCGATCAGCAGGCCGAGCGGGATGGCGGTGACCACGGCGAGGGCCAGCCCGGTCAGCGAGCGGGTGAGGCTGGCGCCGACGTGGTCGGCGAGCTGCCCGGTGCGCAGCAGCTCCCACCAGGCGGCGAGCACCTCGGACAGCGGGGGCAGGAAGACCCGGTCGACCAGCCCGGCGCGGGGCACCGTCTCCCAGATCGCGGCGAGCGCCAGCAGCGCGGCGCTGCGGTGCAGCACCCGGCCGCCGAGGCCGAGCAGGCGGCGGGGCCGAGCGGGCACGGCCACCGGGGCGGGAGGCGCCACCGATCGGACCGGCGGTGCGGCGACGTCAACCAACGCGGGCCTCCTCGCGTACGGCGGACTGCGCGGCGCGTACCTCGTCGCGCAGCAGCGTCCAGATCTGGTGCCGGTGGTGGCGGAACGCGTCGGTGGACCGGACGTCCTCCTCGGCGTCCCGGTCGCCCAACTCGATGTCGATGACCTGCTTGATCCGGCCGGGCCGCGACGTCATCACGGCGACCCGCTGGCCGAGGTGCACCGCCTCGTCGATGCCGTGGGTGATGAACACGACCGTCTTGCCGGTGGCCTGCCAGATCCGCACCAGCTCGTCCTGGAGCGAGTCGCGGGTCTGCGCGTCGAGCGCGGCGAACGGCTCGTCCATGAGCAGCACGTCCGGGTCGTACGCGAGGCTGCGGGCGATGGCGACGCGTTGCTTCATGCCGCCGGACAGCTCGTGCGGGTAGCGGTCGGCGAAGCCGGTGAGCCCGACCAGGTCGAGGTGGTGCGCGACCAGGTCGGCGCGTTCGGCGCGGGGCAGGCCCTTGGCCTCCAGTCCGAACGCGACGTTGCCGGCGGCGGTGCGCCAGGGCAGCAGCGCGTACTGCTGGAAGACGATGCCCCGGTCCAGGCCGGGCCCGGTGACCGGGCGGCCGTCGACGAGCACCTGCCCGCCGGTCGGGGTGGCCAGCCCGCCGAGCAGGTCGAGCAGCGTGGACTTGCCGCAGCCGCTGGGGCCGACGACGACGAGGAACTCGCCGGGGCGTACCCCGAGGGTGAGCCCGTCGAGCGCGGTGACCGCGCCGCCGCCGCCACGCCGCCCCGGGAAGACCTTGCGCACCCGGTCGAAGAGGATCTTGTCGGTGCTCATGCGCCACCGCCGGGGGTCGCGGCCGCGTTGAACCTGTTGGTGTAGAGGTCGGACGGCTTCGGCCGCTCGCCCTTCAGCTCGCCGGTGTCGGCCAGCCAGTCGATCCAGGTGGCGAACTCCCGGTCGGTGATGACGCCGCCGGGTTCGGCCACGCCGCTGGACTTCCAGTAGTCGACGAGCGTGGTGTCCTCGTTGCGCCCGCGCTTGCTGATGATCGCCTTGAGCCGGGCCACCACCGTCTCGCGCGGTTGCGTGCGCGCCCACTCGATCGCCTTGCCCACTGCGGTGACGAACGTCCGGACGGTGTCCGGGTTACGGGTGAGGAAGTCGTCGCGGAAGACGTAGCTGCCGGCGCTGAACGCGCCGAGCAGTTCGTAGTCGGTGAAGATCGTACGGATGCCGCCGTTGGCGACGGCCTTGTCGCGGATCACGCCGCCGAGCACTGCGACGTCGATCTGCCGGGCGCGCAGCGACTGCTCGGTGTTGACCGGCGGCAGCGCGACCAGCTCGACCTTGCCGATCTCGGCGGCGGTGAGGCCGCCCCGGGCCAGCCAGGTACGCAGGACGGCCTCGGCGTGCGCGCCGAGCGTGTTCATGCCGACCCGCTTGCCGATCAGGTCGCGCGGGCCGCGGATCGGGCTGCCGTCGAGCACGTAGTAGCCCTGGAACGTCTGCGCGTCGGAGCCGTAGTAGCTGACCACGGCGGTGATCGGGGCGTTCGCGGCCTGGAGCTTGACGATCGCGCCGTTGAACGCGCCGCCGAAGTCGCTCTGGCCGGTCGCGGTGGCCTGGATGTCGGCCGGGCCGCCGGTGACGTTGCCGATCCAGTTGAGCCTGACGTCACCGAGGTAGCCGAGGTCGGCGGCGAGTTCGGGGAGGGTCACCTGGCCCACCGAACCCTGGTAGCGCAGTTCCTTGGTCTGTGGGCCGCCGGCGGCGTCGGCGCCGCACGCGGTGGCGGTGGTGAGGGCGAGCAGGGCGACGGCGGCGGTGAGGGCACGCCGCGGTGATCGGGTCGAGGGCATGGCGGAGTCTCCTGATCTGTCCACGATGCGGTGGAGGGGGCCCGCGCGGGGCCGGGGAGCACGCCGCACCGCGCCGGGCCACGGTGCGCCGGCTGCGGGAACGGACGGGCGGAGAGGGAACGACGAGCGCTCGGCTCAACAGAGCGCGCTCGCGTGCCGGACCAGGTCGACGTGCACGCGAGCGGTGAGGAGAAGCTCGTCCCGCTGCGACATGCCCTCATGCTGCCGACCGTTCTCCGCGCCGGTCAATGCCCTTCCATCCAGTGAGACTTTCGTCGCTGGCTTTGTTACGAGCCGCCTCCACCAGCATTTACGACTCCTTAACACCTACCCGTTGGATAGAGATTTTGCCGGGCGGCAGTCCCACCGTCCAGAGCGGACCGGGCAGGGTTTCGCGAATCGTCGATCCGGGCATGTTCGATGCCGCGAAGGCATGCAGACGACTGCAGAGGCAGGGAGACGAAGGAGGCACCCCCGATGGGCGTCCAGTTCCGCAAGCGTAAGAAGTACGGGCCGCTGATCCTCCACTTCACCCAGAACGGCTTCTCGTCGTGGAGCATCAAGATCGGCCGCTGGTCCTGGAACTCGAACACCCGCGCCCACCGCGTGGACCTTCCGGGGCCGCTGTCGTGGAAGCAGGACAAGGCCTGACCTTCCAGGCGACGAGCGGGGTGCCGGCGATTCGCCGGTACCCCGCTCGTCGCTTGCGGACCGGGATCGCGGTTCCGCCCGTCGCGGCGTCCCGGTGACCGGAGAATCGCGGCATGGCGGACGTGTTCCTGCGGCGGTTGCGACGGCGGGCCGTCGCGGCCTGCGCCCTCATGCTGGTCGGCTACTTCCTGGTGCCGGTCGAGGCCGATCCGAACGGCTTGCGGCTGGCCCTGCGCTCGATCGGCACGGCGGTCCTGGTGGGGGTGATCGCGTTCCTGGTCACCGGCCAGGTCCGCCGCCAGCTCGTCCGGGACCAGCCGACCGGCCGGGACGAGGACCGGGCGCTGACCCGGCTCGCGGTCGCGCTGATCGCCGGGCTGCTGGTCTTCGCGCTCGGCGACTACGTGGTGGCGAACACCCGGCCCGGGGAGTTCGTCGGCCTGCGGACCCGCGTCGACGCGCTCTACTTCGCGCTCGCGACGCTCACCACAGTCGGCTACGGCGACGTGCACGCCCAGGGTCAGATCGCCCGGGTGGCGGTGTGCGCGCAGATGGTGTTCAGCATCGGTGTGGTCGCCACCGGGGCGTCGATAGTGGTCAAGCAGATGACCCAGCGGTCGGGACGGCGCTGATCGTCACGTCCCCGCCGAGCCGGCCGTGCTCCGGGTCGCGGGTCACCGCGCCCGAGGCGAGCAGCGAGGTCAGCGCCCGGTTGACGTCGGCGGCCCGGTAGACGGTCGAGGTGGTGGCGAAGCGGCGCAGCTCAGTGACCGTACGCGGGCCGGAGCGGGCCAGCTCGGCCAGCAGTTCCCGGCGCAGCGGACCGGGCTCGGGGTCGAGCGAGATGTCGAGCAGCCGGCCCTGCGGGTCGGCCGGGTCGCGGTAGCGCACGCCGGCGTACTCGTCGACCGCCCAGAGCGCCTCCTTGACCGCCTCCAGCCCGTGGTCGGAGCCGGTGCCGTAGCCGAGCAGCCGCGCCGGGCCGTCCCCGTCGGGCACCAGCTCGACCTCGGTGACGAGCGGGAACCCGGCGTCGGTGAGCGCCGGGCGCAGCGACCGGCCGGGCGCGGTGACGAGCAGCAGTTCGGCCGGGCGCCCGGACGCGGCGGCGGCGAGCAGGGCCGGGTCCGGGTCGGCGCCGTCGGCCACGACGAGCAGCGGCGCACCTGCCGCACCGGCCGCCTTGAGCGCCACCGGCAGCCGGTCCGGGCCGCCGGGCACGAGGTGCACGGCGACGTCGGCGGGCAGCGCGGCCTCGGCGGCGCCGAGGCGTACCGGCAGGTCGGTGCCGTCGTCGGCCACGACCAGCACGGTCAGCCGCCGCCCGCGCAGCCGGTCGGCGAACTCGGCCACCACCCGCAACGCCTCCTCCGCGCCGGCGGCGTCACCTCCGGCGTACGCGAGCGCGAGCGTGGCCCGCCGCGCCCGGTGCAGCGCGGCGGGGAGCCAGTGGTCGAGCCGGCGGACGAGCAGCTCGCGCAGAACGGCGTCGGTGGACATGGTGCCGTTTCTACCGCACGGCGCGGCGGGCCCGGCCGTGAACCCGCTCAGACCGGGACGGAGATGCCCACGCCGCCGCGCGTCTGCCCGCCGTAGCGCTGCCGCTCGCGGTCGAGGTCGAGCCGCCCGATGCGGGTACGCGCGGCGAGCGCGGCGTCGTCCAGCAGGTCGGCCGGGACGATCCAGACGATCTCGAACTCCAGGCCGTCCGGGTCGCGGCCGTAGAGGCTCTTGGTGGTGCCGTGGTCGGACGCGCCGACCAGCGCTCCGGCGGCGGAGAGCCGCTCGGCGGTCGCGCCCAGCTCGTCGAGCGTGTCCAGCTCCCAGGCCAGGTGGTAGAGCCCGACGGTGGCCCGGCCGGCCTGGGACGCCCCGGCCGCCGCGCCGATCTCGAACAGCCCGAGGTCGTGGTCGTTGGTGGAGTCGGGCGCCTGGAGGAAGGCGGCGCCGCGGAAGCCCTCGGGCGTCATCGGGACCCGGCGGAAGCCCAGCACGTCGCGGTAGAAGGCGACGCTGCGCTCCAGGTCACTGACGTAGAGGACGGCGTGGTTGAGTCGGTGGATGCCCATGCCACCGACCGTACCCCGGTTTTGTTGAGCGTTCAACTATCGGCGCTATGATGGGCGTCATGACCCGGTGGCTGGACCCCGACGAGCAGCGGACCTGGCGGGCCTTCCTGACCGCCTCCCGGGCGCTGATGGAGACACTCGACCGCGAGCTGCAACACGACGCGGGCATGCCGCACGCGTACTACGAGATCCTTGTCCGCCTCTCCGAGGCCCCCGGCCGGCGGCTGCGGATGAGCGAGCTGGCCGAGCTGACCGGCTCCTCGCGCAGCCGGCTGTCGCACGCCGCCGCCCGGCTGGAGGCGTCCGGCTGGATCCGCCGGGAGGACTGCCCCACCGACCGGCGCGGGCAGGTCGCCGTACTCACCGACGAGGGCTTCGCCACCCTGGCCGCCGCCGCGCCCGGCCACGTCGAGGGGGTACGCCGGCACCTGTTCGACGCGCTCAGCCCGGCCCAGGTCGACCAGCTCCGCCGGATCAGCGAGACGCTCGCCGACCACCTGACGGATTCGGGACCAAACTGATCCACTCCGGGTCTTGTACATACCGTCGCCGGACGAGCACGATGGGGCGTGTCCTCCGGCTTCGCTGACCTGACCGTCCAGGCGCACCATCTGGTGTCCGAAGGCGACCTCGACGGCGCGCACCGGCTGCTCGCCGACGCGCTCAGCGACGCCGATCCCCGCCCCGGCAACGCCTCCCCCGAGCTGGCCGAGGCGGCCGGGCTCCAGGCCAAGGTGCTCGTCGCGCTCGGCGAGCCGCACTCCGCCCGCGGCTGGGCCGCGTTCGCGTACGCGGCCGCCACCCGGCTGTACGGCCGCTCCGACGAGCGCACCGTCACCGCCGCCGCGACGCTGGCCGCGGTGCTGCACCGGGTCGGCAGCGACGCCCGGGCCGCTCGGCTCTACTCCGACGTCATCATCGAGCTGACCGCCCGCGACGGCCCGGAGTCGCAGCAGGTGCTGGCCGCACACGCCGACCTGGCCACCGTGGAGTACGCGCGCGGCCAGTGCGAGGTGGCCCGCGACCGGTTGCAGGACGCCTGGGAGCTGCACCGGGAGGTGTACGGCGACGGCCACCCCAGCGGCATCAAGATGCTGGCGAAACTCGGCGCGATGGAACGCGACTGCGGCCGGTACGCCGACTCGCACGAGCACCTGACGCTCGCCGAGGAGCTGTGCCGGCTGCACCTGGACTTCGACGACCCGCTCGCCGCCCAGGTGGCGGCGCTGGCCCGCGCCGCCGCCGACCCGGACCACGTCTGCCCCGCGCCCGCGCCCGCCCCCGCTCCCGAGCCGCCGCCCGCGCGGACCACGCCGGTGGTGCCCGCCGCCCGGGTTCCCCCGCAGGCCGAAGGGCCGCACGACCTGCCGCCCTACAGTCCGCCCGCGCTCGACGAACCGGTCGAGACGCCGCTCTACCACCCGCCCGGACGGGCCGCCGAGACCGCGCACGTGCCCACGCCGCGCACCGCGCCGGAGGCCGACGGGTTCGACGACTACCCGTGGCCGCCCGACGACCCGGCCGAACAGCCGTGGCGACCGGGCGCGGACCCGCTGCCGCCCACTGTGGTCGGGCTCGCCGACGACCAGCCCGACGGGGTACGCCGCGTGCCGCCGCCCCCGCCCGAGCCGCCGTCGCGCTACCTGCCGGTGCACGTGCCCCGGCCACCCGCGGCCGAGCGGCGCGCCCGGCCCTGGCTGCCGCTCGTGGTGCTCGGCGTGACGGTGGCGCTGCTGCTCGGCACCATCGCGGTGATCGCCGGCGTGTCCCGGGTCGACGACGGCCGCGGCACCCCGCCGCCGGCCACCAGCGCGCCGCCGGCGACCTCCGCCGCTCCCGCGCCGTCCACTCCCGCCGCCGCCAAGCCCGGCACGCCGCCCGGGAAGCTCACCCTCACCGACCGGCGCGACAGCATCGTGCTGAGCTGGACGTACCCGGCCGGCGCGGAAGGGCCGGTGGTGGTCGCCGGGGGCCGGGCCGGGCAGCCGCAGGGCACGTTCGCGACGCTGCCCGCCGGGTCGGCCGACTACATCGCCTACGGGCTCGACCGCACCACCGACTACTGCTTCACCGTGGCGCTCGTCTGGTCCACCGACAGCGTCGCCCGCACCGGGCCGGTCTGCACGAAACGCCGCTGACCGCTCACTCCGGCTCGGGCTCGGCCAGCGCGGGCAGCCGTACCGTCGCCCGCAGCCCCGGCGCGGCGGCGCCGGGCGTCGCGTCGGCCAGCTCCACCGTGCCGCCGGCCCGGCGCACCAGCTCGCGCACGATGGCCAGGCCCAGGCCCGCGCCGCCCGCGTCGCGGGCCCGCGCGTCGTCGAGCCGGGTGAACCGGGCGAACACCCGCTCCCGGTCCGCCGCCGGGACGCCCGGCCCGTCGTCGGTCACCGTGACCAGGTGGTACGCCCCGTCCGGCCCGCTCACCGCCAGGTCCACGGCCGAGGACGCGTGCCGCAGCGCGTTGTCCACCAGGTTCACCAGCACCCGGCGCAGCTCCCCCGCGTCCCCCTCGACCCACCGGGGCGCGTCCGGCGGCGTCAGCCGCACCGGCGGCGACGGATAGCGGGCAGCCACCGTCCGCAGCAGCTCCCCCAGCTCCACCGGGCCGACCGGGGACGGCCGGGCGTCCTGCTCGTCGAGGCGGGCAAGCAGCAGCAGGTCGTCCACCAGGCGGCTCAGCCGCTCGGTGTCGGCGAGCAGGTCGTCGGCGACCGCCGGCCAGTCGGTGTCGTCACCGAGACGCCGGGCCACCTCCAGCTCGGTCCGCATGTTCGTCAGCGGGCTGCGCAGCTCGTGCGCGGCGTCGGCGACGAACGCCCGCTGCCGGTCCCGGGACGCGGCGAGCCGGTCCAGCATGTCGTTGAGCGTGACCGCGAGCCGGTGGATCTCGTCCTGCCCGGCCGGTACCGGCAGCCGTTCCGCCCCGGCCCGCCCGGTGATCTCGGCGGCGCCGCCGCGCAACTGCTCGACCGGCCGCAGCGTCGCGCCCACCACCCGCCAGGCCACCACGCCGAGCCCCGCCACCAGCAGCGGGAAGCCGACGAGCAGCAGGTTGCGGACCACGTGCAGGCTGTGCCGCACGTCGGTGAGCGACTTGGCCACAAGCACCGTCCGCGGCTCCTGCGCGGTGCCGGCCGGCACCGTGACCACCCGGACCGGGCCGGGCATGCCGACACGCCGCCCGTCCACCACCAGCCGCTGCCGCTGCCGCTGCCCGGGACGCAACTCGTCCGGGCCGAGCATCGGCACCAGGCGGTCCGCGTCGATCGAGGCGGCCCGGATCCGGCCCTGCGCGTCGACCACCTGCACCCGCAACTGACCGCCCGCGACAGGCAGCGGGTCCGGCAGCGCGTCCTCGGCGGTCAGCAACGCGACCGCGTCGGCGGTACGCAGCGCCTCCTCGTCGACCGAGCGTTGCAGCGTCCAGCCCAGCGCGCCCAGCAGCAGCGTCCCGCCGAACGCGAACCCGACCGCCAGCCCCAGCACGCCCAGCGCGAGCAGCCGGGCCCGCAGGCCCAGTCGCGGCAGCGGGCCGCGTATCCACCGGCTCATGTGGCCAGCCGGTAACCGGCGCCGCGTACCGTCTCCAGCCGCTCCCGGCCGATCTTGCGGCGCAGGTAGCCGACGTAGACCTCCACCGCGTTCGGTGCGGTGTCGACCGAGGCGTCCCAGACGTGGTCCAGCAGCTCGGTCTTGGAGACCACCTCGCCGGGGCGGCGCATCAGGTAGTCCAGCAGCGCGTACTCGCGGCTGGTCAGCACCACCTCGGTGTCGGCGCGGGTGACCCGGCGGCGGGCCGGGTCCAGGCGCAGGTCGCCGACGGTGAGCACGGTCGGCCGCCGGGGCGCGCCGCGGCGCAGCAACGCCCGCAGGCGGGCCAGCAGCACCACGTACGAGAAGGGCTTGGTCAGGTAGTCGTCGGCGCCACAGTCCAGGCCGTCGGCCTGGTCGTACTCGCCGTCCTTGGCCGACAGCATCAGCACCGGCAGCCAGCGCTGCTCGGCGCGCAGCCGGCGCACCACCTCATACCCGGACAGGCCGGGCAGCATCACGTCGAGGATCATCGCGTCGTACTCGCCGTGCCGGGCCGCGTCCAGCCCGTCCGGGCCGGTAGCAGCCACGTCGACCACGAAACCCTCCGCCGACAGGCCCCGGCGCAGCGCCGCCGCGAGCCGCGTCTCGTCCTCCACCACCAGCAACCGCACCGGTCCAGGGTGCCACCACGGGCTCACCCGTAGGGGATCTCCTCAGCGTGGTCACAGCGACGCTCGCGCAGCATGGAGCGCAGGAGGTGCACACTATGTCAGTGATGAAGAACCGCGCCGTGCTGCGCTGGCTGGTCCCGGTGACCGCGGGGGTCGCCGTGATCGGCGGTGGCGCCGCCGTCGGCACGTTCGCCGCCGGCGCCGACCCGGCACTACCGCCGCGCAGCGCCGCCCAGCTCCTGGAAGACCTGCGCACGTCCCGCCTGGACGGGCTCTCCGGCACCGTGGTGCAGCGCGCCGACCTGGGCCTGCCGCCGATCGCCGCGCTCGCCGGCCAGGCCACCGGCAACGACCTGGCCGGCCTGGTCTCCGGTACGCACACGCTGCGCGTCTGGTACGGCGGCGAGGACCGGCAGCGGCTCGCGCTCGTCGACACGCTCGGCGAGCAGGACATCCTGCGCAACGGCCGCGACGTCTGGACCTGGAACAGCCGGGAGAACACCGCCACGCACCGGACGTTGCCGGCCGACGCACCGGACCGGGCCACCGTGCCGGCCACCCCGGCCGACGCCGCGGACCGGGCGCTGGAGGCGATCGACCCGACCACCGCGGTCACCGTCGGCCGCACCGCCACCGTCGCCGGGCGGGACGCGTACGAGCTGGTGCTCACGCCGCGCGACAAGGCGTCACTGGTCCACCAGGTCCGGATCGCGCTGGACGCGAAGGAGCACGTGCCGCTGCGCCTGCAGGTGCTCGCCGACGGGCAGGACGAGCCGGCGTTCCAGGTGGCGTTCACCCAGGTCGACTTCCGCACGCCGGAGGCCGACCAGTTCCGGTTCAACCCGCCGCCCGGCGTGAAGGTCACCGAGGCGACCGACGGCGAGCGGCCCGGACCGGCGGGTAAGCGGTTCGAGAAGTTCGAGAAGAAGGACGCCGAGAAGCCGGATGTCCGTACCGTCGGCACCGGCTGGACCACGGTGGTGGTCGCCAAGATCGGCGACGCGGCGACCGGCGGCGGCGCGAAGCCCGGCGCGGACGCGCCGGATGCCCAGATGCTGGCCGGCGTGCTCGGTGACCTGCCGAAGGTCAGCGGCGACTGGGGCAGCGGCCGGCTGCTCAGCGGCAAGCTGTTCAGCGTGCTGCTGACCGACGACGGCCGGGTGATCGCCGGCCTGGTCACGCCGGAGCGGCTCTACGAGGCCGCGAAGGGCTGAGAATCGCCGTGCCCGGGGCTCGGTCGGCTGACGCCGGCCGGGCCCCGAGTCGTGTCCGGGCTTGGTCGGGTGGCCGCCGACGCGCTATCTTTCTCAGTTCAGGCACAAAAAAGGAATGGCTTCTGAATGCCATTCCTGAGGCAATTTTAGTCAATGAGGAGCCGGATTGTCAACGCACTCCGACGTGTCGGCTGACCTGCGCCAGGACGACGAGATCGGCCGGGAACAGGAATACGTCTCGATGCTGTACGACCGGCTGGACGGCATGCGGGAACAGGCCGCCCGGCGGCTCGACGAGGAGTTGCGCCACACCGGTGGCACGCAGCAGGCCCGCTCGCAGCGCGACTCGACAGTCGCGATGTACGCCGACCAGGTCGAGCAGTTCTCCGCGGTGGAGAGCGGCCTGTGCTTCGGCCGCCTCGACGGCGACGACGGCGCGGTCCGCTACATCGGCCGGATCGGGATCTTCGACTCGTCCGGCGACTACGACCCGCTGCTGATGGACTGGCGCGCCCCCGCCGCCCGGCCGTTCTACCTGGCCACCGCCGCCAACCCGCAGGGCGTCCGCCGCCGGCGCCACCTGCGCACCCGCGACCGCAAGGTGACCGGGCTCAACGACGAGGTGCTGGACATCGCCGCCGCCTCCCCCACCGCGCACGAGGAGCTGACCGGCGAGGCGTCGCTGCTCGCCGCGCTCAACGCCGGGCGCACCGGGAGGATGCGCGACATCGTCGAGACCATCCAGGCCGAGCAGGACCGGATCATCCGCGCCGACCTGCCGGGCGTGATGGTGGTGCAGGGCGGGCCCGGCACCGGCAAGACCGCGGTGGCGCTGCACCGGGCCGCGTACCTGCTCTACACCCACCGCCAGCAGCTCTCCACCCGGGGCGTACTGCTGGTCGGCCCGAACGCCACGTTCCTGCGCTACATCTCCCAGGTGCTGCCCACGCTGGCCGAGACCGGCGTGCTGCTGCGTACCCAGGCAGACCTGTTCCCCGGCGTACACGCCCGCCGCGCGGAGCCGGCCACCACCGCGGCGCTGAAGGGCCGCGCGGTGCTGGCCGACGTGCTCGCCGCCGCGGTCCGCGACCGGCAGTGGGTGCCCGACGAGCCGGTCACCATCGAGCTGCCGCAACGGGAGGTGCTGACGCTCGACCCGGAGACCGTGCGGCATGCCCGCGACCGGGTACGCCGCACCGGACGCCCGCACAACCTGGCCCGCGCCCTGTTCGACGTGGAGATCGTGCACGCGCTCGCCGACCAGGTGGCCGATCGGATCGGCGCCGACCCGCTGGGCGGGGAGAACCTGCTCTCCGAGGCCGACCGCGCGGAGATCCGCCGCGAGCTGCGTGAGGAGCCGGAGATCCGGGCCGCCCTGGACGAGCTGTGGCCGGTGCTGACCCCGCAGCGCCTGCTCGCCGACCTGTACGCCTCGCCGGAGCGGATCGCCACCGCCGCGCCGATGCTCACCGACGCCGAGCGGGCCGCGCTGCATCGCGAGCCGGGCGGCTGGACGCCCGCCGACGTGCCGCTGCTGGACGAGGCCGCCGAACTGCTCGGCGAGGACGAGCGCGCCGCCGTCGCGCGCCGCGAACGCATCCGGGCGCTGGAACGCGAGTACGCCGAGGGCGTGCTCGAGATCTGGCGCGGCTCCCGTTCCATCGACGTCGAGGACGAGGCCGACGGCGGTGAGATCCTCGGCGTCACCGACCTGATCGACGCCGACCGGCTCTCCGAGCGGCAGGAGGAGTCCGACCGGCTCACCACCGCACAGCGCGCCGCCGCCGACCGGACCTGGGCGTTCGGGCACGTGATCGTCGACGAGGCGCAGGAGCTGTCGCCGATGGCGTGGCGGCTGCTGATGCGCCGCTGCCCGAGCCGGTCCATGACGATCGTCGGCGACGTGGCGCAGACCGGGGCGCTCGCGGGCACACCGTCGTGGGGCGAGGCCCTGGCGCCGTACGTGGCGGACCGGTGGCGGCTGGAGGAGCTGACTGTCAGCTACCGCACCCCGGCCGAGATCATGGCGGTCGCCGCCGACGTGCTCGCCGAGATCGACAGGGCGCTGCGGCCACCCCGCTCGGTACGCGCCACCGGCGTACCGCCCTGGGACCGGACCGTACCGGCGGACCGCCTCGTGACGGAGCTGGTCGACGCGACGGCCCGGGAGGCCGCGTCGCTAGGTGACGGGCGGCTCGGCGTGCTGGTGCCGACCGGCCGCGTGGCCGAGCTGGGCGGCGCGGTGGTGGCGGCGCTGCCGGAGGCGACGGTGGGCGAGCAGCCGGAGCTGGCGAACCGGATCGTGGTGCTGACCACCGAGCAGGCAAAGGGCCTGGAGTTCGACTCGGTGCTGGTGGTCGACCCGGCCCGCATCGTCTCCGAGTCCCCGAGGGGCCACAGCGACCTCTACGTGGCCCTGACCAGAGCCACCCAGCGCCTGGGCATCCTCCGCACCCCCTGACTCCCTTGTCCCGCCCGCCCTCCGCCCGCCCTCTGCCCGCCCTCTGCCCGCCCTCTGCCCCGTCGATCATGAAGTTGACGGCGATGTCGATCTCCTCAACTGCCGTCAACTTCATGATCGACCGGCCCGGGCACGTGCTGCCCGACATCCCGCCGGGCGCACCCTCCCGCGCTCCTCGCGCCCCC
>NZ_JANCLW010000001.1:1861535-2094666 GCF_033433935.1 Micromonospora sp. BRA006-A | reverse complement strand
CGCTCCTCGCGCCCCCGCCCCTGKCCCTGCCCCTGCCCCTGTCCCTGCCCCTGCTCCTGCCCCGCGATCATGGAGTTGCGGCCCCGGAAGGATCGACAAAGCGGACATCTTTCGGGCCGAGAGTGCAAGATCGGCGAGTGAGGGCGGGGTGGGTGCCGGGTTAGGCGCGTGTCCCGTCGGCCTGTTCCCGCCAGATCGGGGAGCTGGCGGGCGCCTGCGCCAGGTCGGGGACGTTGCTATGTCACGCCTGCTCTGACCACACCACCTCCCCGAGGTGGCGGCGGCAGCGTCCGCACGAAGTGGACGTCACACCGGGAACGGGGCTGGGGAGGGGAAGCGCAGACACGGGACGGCGGGCGGCCGGAGGCCGTCCCGCCGTCCCGTGCTCCGGTCAGCCTGGGTTGGGGCGGTTGTTGGTGAAGTTGCCCGCCTGGGCACCCGTGGCCGAATTGTCGCTCGTGGAACCGCCGGCCGGCGTGCTCAAGCCGCCCGTACTCGCGTCACCGGTCGTCGTCGGCGCGACCTTGCCCGGGTGCTTCTCGGGCTGGCGGGCCACCCGGCGCACACTCGCCGGTCCCGCCGTACCGCCGGTCGTGGTCACCGCGCCCTGACCCCGGGTCGGTCCGCCGTCGCGCAGCACCGTCGGGTCGACGGGTACGTCCGCCGGGTCGTCCGGGTCGAGTTCCTGCCGCATCCGCTCGACGTCGGTCTGCGGCACCGTGACCTCGTCCAGCACGCCCTCGCCGTACACGCCTCCGGCGACCCGCTGCTCAGCCCGCCGGGCGGCGTCCTGCCGCATGTCGTCCTCACGCACGTCAACCACCTCGCAGCTCTCTCGGGGTATCGGTGGTGCGTGCCCGAGGGTGGGAGGCTGAAACCGGAACCGGCGGCGAGAGGCCCGGTGTACGCCCCGGTGTCCGGTTCCGGCCGCGAGCCGAGCGCGGCGGCCATTCGACGGTGACCGGCGGTTACCTTGTCTCCGGCCCCGGGTAGACCCAGGGTGCCCCCGCCACAGAGCGCGAACCGCGCCGTGGCCGACCTGCGGTAGCGGGGCGAGGGTGTGCAGGTTAACGACTCATCAAATCCTGAGGAGGACCAGATGAGCACGCAGGCTGCATCCACCAGGCCGATGAACCGGCCGATGTCCGACGTCCAGAACCGGTCGAGCATGCAGGACACGTCGACCCGGCACATGCCGTCGATGCACGACGGTCACCGGGAGAACATGCCGTCCCCGGGTACGGAGACGAAGCAGGCGTTCCTGACCACCGAGTTCTGGGTGTACGCCGCAGCGGTCGCGGTCGTCGTGATCGCCGCGTTCTGGCGAGGCGCCGCCACCAACGGGCTGAACATCAACAACCCGAACCAGGCGTGGTGGTACCTGACCGCGCTGACCGGCGCGTACCTGGTCAGCCGTGGCCTGTCGAAGGCGGGCAGCGCGCGCCGCTCCGGCAAGGAGCGCCGCGGACGTTGATCGCACGCCGCGCGAACGGCGACGCCCCCGGGATCCGTCCCGGGGGCGTCGTCGCGTCCGCTCACTCCTCGCCGAAGTCCCCGAAGTCGTCGCCGCCGCCGTCGAACGCGTCGTCGAGCATCTCTCCGGCGATCATGCCGCCGGCGACACCCAGCGCGGCGCCCGCGACCACGCCGCCCATGCCCGGGCCGCGCCGTCCGTGGCCGGCGTGGCCGTGGTGACCCGGGTAGCCGTGGCCGCCGTGCGGCATGCCGAAGCCCTGGGCCCGCATGCTGCCGTAGCGGCCGGTGGTCTCCCGCAGCCAGCCGTCGACGACCTGCACCCAGTCGGTACGGGTGGCGTCGCTGTGCGGGACCGAGTAGCGGCCGATGACGTCGTGCCCGGGGCTGAGGAAGCCGCCGCGCTTGTCGCACTCCAGGATCACCTCGACGCCCTGCTGGCTGGTCACGAACGTCAGCTCGACCTCGGTGACCGTCTGCGCGTACTGCGGCGCGGCGAAGAACTCGATCTCCTGGTAGAACGGCAGCGTCTGGGGCACGCCGTAGATGTGGCCGCGCTCCAGGTCGGCGTGCTTGAACCGGAAGCCGAGCGCCTGGAACGCCTCCAGGATCCGCTCGTGGATCGGCAGCGGGTGCACCGACACCTGGTCCAGGTCCGACTTGTCGACGGCGCGGGCCACCGCCAGCTCGGTGCGCAGGCCCATCGTCATGCCGTGCAGGCGCTGGCCGTACACGTCGGTGATCGGGGTCTCCCACGGCACCGGCATCTGGAACGGGATGGAGAGCTGCTGCTTCGGGGCCAGCTCGAAGGCGCCGCTGACCGGCATCCGGTGGAACTCCATCACGCCCGCGTACTCGTGGTCGCCACCCTCGATCTCGACGCGGGTGACCAGGCCGAGGTTGATCTGCTCGATCCGCGCCGGGCTGTCGCCGCCGACCAGATTGACGTGACCGTCCAGGGTCAGCCCGGGCCGGGTGTTCGGGTTGGTGAGCACCGTGTCGACACTCGGGCCACCCACGCCGAACGCGCTCAACATCTTCTTGAAGACCATCGGTCACTCCCGTGCGACTGCGCTCCGACATGGACCGTCGGGCGCTCGTCACGGCACCCTAGACGGCGGGGCTGAGAAGTGGCTGTGAGGCAGGGCGTCGGCTCAGTCGGCGCGTACCACCACCAGCTCGCCGACCTGCTCACCGAGCTGCCGGCGGGCCTCCGGTGGCAGACCGCCGTCGGTGATCAGCACGTCGGCCTCCTCCAGCGGCGCGATGGTGGCGATGCCGATCGTCTCCCACTTGGTGTGGTCGGCCAGCACCACCAGCCGGCGCGCGGACCCGATCAGCCGCCGGTTCACCGCCGCCTCCAGCAGGTTGGGCGTGGTGAAGCCGGTACGCGGGCTCATCCCGTGCACGCCGAGGAACAGCAGGTCGACGTTCAGTGCGGCGATGGCCGCCTCGGCGACCGGGCCGGTCAGCGCGTCCGACGGGGTACGGATGCCGCCGGTCAGCACCACCGTCTGGTCGGCGCGGGGGTTCTGGTAGAGCGCGTCGGCCACCGGGATCGAGTTGGTGACCACCGTCAGCCCGCGTACCTCGGCCAGCCGGGCGGCCAGCGCGGCGGTGGTGGTGCCGGCGGACAGCGCCACCGCCATCCCGGGCTCGACCAGGCCGGCGGCCCGCTCCACGATGGCGCGTTTCTCGGCCTGCTGGCGTACCGACTTGGCGGCGAAGCCGGGTTCCTCGGTGGAGCCGGGTCCGGCGAGCGTCGCACCGCCGTGCACCTTGTCGATCAGGCCGCGGTCGGCCAGCACCTCCAGGTCGCGGCGGATCGTCATGTCGGACACCCCGAACCGGCTGACCAGGTGACTGACCCGGACGCCGCCGCTCTGGCGGATCAACTCCAGGATGGCGCTCTGCCGTTGCTGGGCGAGCATGGGGGACCTCCTCGGCGCGAACGGCAGGGTACCGGTCAGGCGGTCGCGGGCACCGGCGCGGGCTCCTCGCGGACCACCGCCACCTCACCCGCCGGCACCTCCAGCTCGCCGCCGCACCGGACGCCGCCGAGCAGCTCGGTGCCGGTGACCGCCAGCCGGGCCGGCTCGGTGGTGTGGTTGACCACGAACAGCCAGCTCCGGTCCGCCGAGCGGCGGCGGACCACCTCCACCCCGGGCGGCGCACCCACCGGCGGACGGACGTCCGTCTCGTCGAGCAGCCGGGCCACCAGCCGGTCGGTGGCGTCGTCGTCGAGCCGGGTGCCGACGTACCAGGCGGCGCCCGCGCCGACGGCGTTGCGGGTCAGCGCCGGCACGCCGGGCAGGGGCCCGTCGGTGTACGCGGCCAGCACGTCCGCGCCCTCGGCGTGCAGCCATTCGGTCCACACGTCGGCGCGGGCGCCGTCGTCGAGGCGTACCGTCTCGCCGTCGCGCAGCGGGAAGAACTCCTCGACGCGTACGCCGAGCAGGTCACGGAACGCGCCGGGGTAGCCGCCGAGCCGGATGTGGTCGTGCTCGTCGACGATGCCGCTGAAGTAGGTGACCACCGCCGTGCCGCCCGCCTCCACGAACCGGCGCAGCGCGTCGGCGTCGGCGTCGCGGACGAGGTAGAGCGTGGGCACCACGACGAGGCGGTAGCGGGACAGGTCGGCCGACGGGTGCACCACGTCGGCGGTGATCCCGGCCCGCCAGAGCGCGGCGTGCAGCGCGGACAGCCGGTCGGTGTAGGTGACGTCGACGCTCGGGTGGGAGTCGAGTTCGGCGCCCCACCAGGCCTCGTAGTCGAACAGGATCGCCACGTCGGCGTCGACGCGGCTGCCGCGTACCTCGGCGAGCGCGCGCAGGTCGGCGCCGAGCCGGCAGACCTCGCGGAACACCTTGGTGTCCGGCCCGGCGTGCGGGACCAGCGCGGAGTGGAACTTCTCCGCGCCGGCCCGGGAGGCCCGCCACTGGAAGAACAGCACCCCGTCGGCGCCGCGCGCGACGTGGGCGAGGCTGTTGCGGCGCATCTGACCGGGCGTCTTGGCCACGTTGCGGGGCTGCCAGTTGACGGCGCTGGTGGAGTGCTCCATCAGCAGCCACGGCGCGCCGCCGGCGACGCCCCGGGTGTGGTCGGCTGCGAGGGCCAGGTTGACCTGCGGCTGCGGGTCGGCGGCGGTGAGGTAGTGGTCGTTGGCTACCACGTCCACGTCGGAGGCCCACGAGTGGTAGTCCAGGTACTTGATGCCGGTGCCGATCATGAAGTTCGTGGTGACCGGCTGCGGGACGAGCCGGTTCAGCAGCTCCCGCTCGGCGCGCAGCTGGGCGCGCTGCTCGTCGGAGGAGAACCGCAGGAAGTCCAGCTGCTGGGTCGGGTTGGCGAACGTCGGCGCGGTACGCGGCGGGTTGATCTCGGCCCAGTCGTGGTAGCGCTGACTCCAGAACGCGGTGCCCCAGGCCGCGTTGAGCGAGTCCAGGTCGCCGTAGCGCTCGCGCAGCCAGCCGCGGAACGCCTCGGCGCTGACGTCGCAGTAGCAGTGCACGTTGTGACAGCCGAGTTCGTTCGAGACGTGCCAGAGCACGACGGCGGGGTGCCGCGCGTACCGCCGGGCGACGGCCTCGACCAGGGCGAGTGACTGGTCCCGGAACACCGGCGAGCTGGGGCAGTACGCCTGCCGGCCGCCGGGCCAGAGCACCGTGCCGTCGGCCCGGCGGGGCAGCGTCTCCGGGTGCCGGTGCGCCAGCCACGGCGGCGGGCTGGCCGTGGCGGTGGCCAGGTCGACGCTGATGCCGCCATCGTGCAGCAGGTCGATCGCCCGGTCCAGCCAGTCGAAGACGTACCGCCCGGGGGTGGGTTCGATCAGGGCCCAGGAGAAGATGCCGACCGAGACCAGGTTGACCCCGGCGCGTCGCATGAGATCGACGTCCTCGGCCCACGTCTGCTCGGGCCACTGCTCCGGGTTGTAGTCGGCGCCGTACCAGATGCCCTCGCCGTGCCAGTTCCGCATGACAGCAGAGGGTGCCCCTGAACAGCACCCAAGTCAACACTTTCCAACATCGACTGAAGTTCCAACGTTTACCGGCTCTTTGCCCTGCCCTGCCGCCGACAGCGTCGCCTTTTTGCCCTCTTGACAGCGCCGCGCCAAGGGGTAGCTTCAAGCGCCACCGGCTGTTTGTGTTCGGACGTGTGGATTCTCGGTGGATCTGCCACTGCCGACACGAACACCGCTCACCGCCAACGATCACGGTCCATGAGCGCAGCGCACCTCTTCCACGCAGGAGGCACCATGTCCCGTCCCCGCTCGCAAGCCGAGTACCTCGCCCGGCTCGTACCCCCGTCCGTCGCCGGCCTGAACCGGCGCTCGCTGCTCGCCGGCGCGGCCGGCGCGGGGGCGCTGCTCGGCACCGGGCTGCTCGCCGGCTGCGGCGACTCCGACTCCGGGTCCGGCGGCGACGCCAAGAGCGTCTCGCTCGGCTCGAACCAGTCGGACCCGAAGCCCAAGGACGTCGTCGCGAAGGTGATGGACGGCTTCAAGACGTCCTCCGGCGTGACCGTCAACATCAACACGGTCGACCACAACACGTTCCAGGAGAACATCAACAACTACCTGCAGGGCAAGCCGGACGACGTGTTCACCTGGTTCGCCGGCTACCGGATGCGCTTCTTCGCCGCCAAGGGCCTGGCCGGTGACCTCAGCGACGTGTGGGGCAAGCTCGACGGCTACTCCGACGCGTTCAAGAAGGCGTCCACAGGCGACGACGGCAAGCAGTACTTCGTACCGGCGTCGTACTACCCGTGGGCCGTCTTCTACCGCAAGTCGGTGTGGCAGCAGCGCGGCTACGAGGTGCCGAAGACGCTGGACGACCTGAACACGCTCGGCGCGCGGATGAAGAAGGACGGCCTGGTCCCGATCGCGTTCGCGGACAAGGACGGCTGGCCGGCGATGGGCACGTTCGACATCCTCAACCTGCGGATCAACGGCTACCAGTTCCACATCGACCTGATGGCCGGCAAGGAGGCGTGGACCTCCGACAAGGTGAAGAAGGTCTTCGACACCTGGGCCGGGCTGCTCCCCCTGCACCAGCCGGACTCGCTCGGCCGCACCTGGCAGGAGGCCGCGCAGTCGCTGCAGCAGAAGAAGAGCGGCATGTACCTGCTCGGCCTGTTCGTCGGCCAGCAGTTCAGCGGCGCCGACCTGGAGGACCTGGACTTCTTCACGTTCCCCGAGATCGACTCCACGATCGGCGCGAAGGCGCTGGACGCCCCGATCGACGGCTACATGATGGCCCGCAAGCCGAAGTCCAAGGACGCGGCGCAGAAGCTGCTGACGTACCTCGGCTCGAAGGAGGCGGCGGACATCACCGTCAAGAACGACCCGAGCACGCTCGTCGCCAACAGCGGCGCGGACACCGGTGCCTACACCGCGCTGCAGAAGAAGGCCGCCGAGCTGGTCGGCTCCGCCACCGAGATCGCCCAGTTCCTCGACCGGGACACCCGGCCGGACTTCGCCTCCACCGTGATCATCCCGGCGTTGCAGCAGTTCATCAAGGATCCGAAGGACATCGGCGGGCTGCTCACCAGCATCGAGAACCAGAAGAAGTCGATCTTCACCAGCTGACGGCGGAAGGGGAAGGACATCATGTCCGACCTGCCCCTGATCCAAGCGGATCGCGCCGTGCCGCCGCCGGCCGCGACCACCACCAAGGGTGGTCGCGGCCGCCGGCTACGGCTCCTGTCCCGCACCGACCGCGTGGTGATCACGCTGATGGTGCTGGTACCCCTGTTGCTCGTCACCGGGCTGGTCTGGCTGCCCGCGGTGGCGACCGTGCTGCTCTCCGGCACGAACTGGGACGGCATCGGCCCGATCAGCGAGATCGAGTGGGTCGGGGCCAAGAACTACGACGACGTGGTGAACATCTACCCGCCGTTCGTCCCCGCCGTGCAGAACAACCTGCTCTGGCTGGCCGCGCTGTTCGTGGTGGCCACCCCGTTCGGCATGTTCCTCGCCGTACTGCTGGACAAGGAACTGCGCGGCAGCCGCTTCTACCAGACGGCGCTCTACCTGCCGGTGGTGCTGTCGCTGGCGCTCATCGGCTTCGTCTGGCAGCTCATCTACAGCCGCGACCAAGGGCTGCTCAACGGCGTGTTCGGCGGCGACACCGACTGGTACGGCGACCCGGACGTCAACATCTGGGCCGTCCTGGTGGCGGCCGGCTGGCGGCACGTCGGCTACATCATGCTGCTCTACCTGGCCGGCCTGAAGGGCGTCGACCCGTCGCTGCGGGAGGCCGCAGCGGTGGACGGCTCCTCGGAGACCAGCACGTTCTTCCGGGTCGTCTTCCCGGTCCTGCGCCCGATCAACATCATCGTGCTGGTGGTCACGGTGATCGAGTCGCTGCGCGCGTTCGACCTGGTCTGGGTCATCAACAAGGGCCGCAACGGGCTGGAGCTGATCTCCGCGCTGGTCACCCAGAACGTGGTCGGCGAGGCGAGCCGGATCGGCTTCGGCTCGGCGCTGGCGACGATCATGCTGGCCGTCTCGCTGGTCTTCATCACCATCTACCTCTGGACCGTGATGCGGGAGGACAAGCGATGACCGCCGTCTCCGCCGGCCGCCGCCGCCCCGTGCGGCCCGCCCGGGTCGTCCTGCACCTGTTCCTGGGTACGGTCGCCGTGGGCTGGCTGTTCCCCATCCTCTGGGCGGTGCTCACCTCGTTCCGCTCCTACGAGTACACCGCCGCCAACGGCTACGTGTCGCTCGGCGGCTGGACTGTCGACAACTACGTCACCGCCTGGCGTACCGCCGAGTTCGGCAAGCACTTCCTCAACTCGGCGTACATCACCGTCCCGGCGGTGCTGCTCACGCTGTTCCTCGCCTCCTGCGTGGCGTTCGTGATCGCCCGGTTCAGCTGGAAGCTCAACATCGCGCTGCTCGGCCTGTTCACCGCGGCGAACCTGCTGCCGCAGCAGGCGCTGCTCATCCCGCTGTTCCGGATGTTCACCGAGATCCCACTGCCGGCCTGGATGAGCGACTCGGAGCTGCTGTACGACAGCTACTGGGGGCTGATCCTGGTCAACGTCGCCTTCCAGTGCGGCTTCTGCGTGTTCGTGCTCAGCAACTACATGAAGGCGCTGCCGCACGAGCTGTACGAGGCCGCGATGGTCGACGGGGCGAACGTGTGGCGGCAGTACTGGCAGGTGACGATGCCGCTGTGCCGCCCGGCGCTGGCCGCCCTCGCCACGCTGGAGGTCACCTGGATCTACAACGAGTTCTTCTGGGCCACTGTGCTCATGCGGACCGGCGACAAGTTCCCGGTCACCAGTTCGCTGAACAACCTGCGCGGTGAGTTCTTCACCGACAACAACCTGGTCTCGGCCGGTTCCGTGCTGGTCGCGATCCCCACCCTGGTGATCTTCTTCCTGCTGCAGAAGCAGTTCGTCCGGGGCCTGACGCTGGGAGCCTCCAAGGGATGACGATCGTCCACCTGCGCCGCGCGCGGACCAGCCTGGTGCTCGACGCCCGCGGCCCGGGGCTGCCCCGGGTCGTGCACTGGGGCGCCGACCTCGGCCCGCTGCCCGACGAGGATCTGCCTGCGGTCGTCGACGCCACGGTGCCGCCGGTGGTGCCGAGCAGCTTCGACACGCCCACCGTGCTGTCGCTGCTGCCCGAGGCGAGCGCCGGGTGGAGCGGGCGGCCCGGTCTCGCCGGTCACCGTGACGGCCGGGACTGGTCGACGGCGTTCCGCCTCACCGGCCTCGACGTGCACGACGAACCCGCTGCACCGCCTGAGCTGTTAGGAGGGGACCCTTTACATGCACCAGGCGTTAACAAGGGGCCCTTCCTTTCCTCCGGGCGGGTGGTGGTGCGGGCGGCGGACCCGGGCGCGGGGCTGAGCCTGACCGTCGAGATCACCCTGGACGTGGCGGGTGTGCTCACGCTGCGGCACCGGCTGCGCAACGACGGCGACGGCCGGTACGAGGTACGGGAGCTGACGCCCGTGCTGCCGGTGCCGGCGGTCGCCACCGAACTGCTCGACCTGACCGGCCGCTGGTGCCGGGAACGCGCGCCGCAGCGGCACCCGTGGCCGATGGGCGCCTGGGTACGCGAGGGACGGCACGGCCGTACCGGCCACGACGCGACGCTGCTGCTGGTCGCGGGCACGTCCGGGTTCGGTTTCCGGCACGGCGAGGTGTGGGCGGTGCACACCGCGTGGAGCGGTGACCACGTCACCGCCGCCGAACGCCGCCCCACAGGTGAGTCCACGCTCGGCGGCGGTGAGCTGCTGGCACCCGGCGAGATCGTGCTCGGGCCGGGCGAGGAGTACGCCACTCCCCTGCTCTACGCGGCCCACTCGGCCGACGGGCTGGACGGGCTCAGCGACGCGCTGCACACGCACCTACGGGCACGCACCTCGCACCCGCGCACGCCGCGGCCGGTCACGTTGAACGTGTGGGAGGCGGTCTACTTCGACCACGACCTGGACCGGCTGCGGACGCTCGCCGACCGGGCCGCCGAGGTCGGGGTGGAACGCTTCGTGCTGGACGACGGCTGGTTCCGCGGCCGGCGGCACGACCAGGCCGGGCTCGGCGACTGGTGGGTCGACGGCGAGGTCTGGCCGGACGGGTTGCAGCCGCTGATCGACCACGTACGCGGGCACGGCATGCAGTTCGGGCTGTGGGTCGAACCGGAGATGGTCAACCCCGACTCCGATCTGTTCCGCGCCCACCCCGACTGGGTGCTCCAGGCGCCGGGCCGGCTGCCACCACCGTGGCGGCACCAGCAGGTGCTCGACCTGGCCCACCCGGACGCGTACGCGTACCTGCTCGAACGGCTCGACACGGTGCTGAGCGAGCACGACGGGCTCGCGTACCTGAAGTGGGACCACAACCGCGACCTCACCGAGGCCGGGCACGCCGGACGGCCGGGTGTGCACGCGCAGACCCTCGCGCTCTACCGGCTGCTGGACGAGCTGCGCGCCCGGCACCCGGACGTCGAGATCGAGAGCTGCTCCTCCGGTGGCGCCCGGGTCGACCTGGAGATCCTGCGCCGCACCGACCGGGTCTGGGCCAGCGACTGCAACGACGCGCTGGAACGGCTGTCCATCCAGCGCTGGACCGGCCTGCTGCTGCCGCCGGAACTGATCGGCACGCACATCGGCCCGGAACGCTCACACACCACGCACCGCGTACACGACCTGAGCTTCCGCGCGGTCACCGCGCTGTTCGGCCACCACGGCATCGAGTGGGACATCAGCGCGATCGAGCCCGGCGAGCGGGCCGAACTCGCCGCCTGGGTCGCGCTGCACAAGCGGCTGCGCCCGCTGCTGCACACCGGCCGGGTGGTCCGGGTCGACCACCCGGACCCGGCCGTGCAGGCCCACGGCGTGGTCGCCCACGACAGCTCCCATGCGGTGTACGCGGTCAGCCGGCTCTCCACCTCCGCGGCGCAGGTGCCGGGTCAGGTACGGCTGCCGGGGCTGGACCCGCAGCGGCGCTACCGGGTCCGCCCGCCCGCTGGAGTGCCGGAACCGGCCCTGCTGGAGCTGTCCCCGCCCGGCTGGCTGGCCTGGCCGGGCGACGGCATCACGCTGACCGGTTCGGTGCTGGGTTCGGTAGGCCTGCAACTGCCGGCTCTGCACCCCGAACAGGCCCTCCTCCTGGAGGTCACCGTCGATGACTGAGCGACGCCGGCAGCGGTGACCGGCCCGTTCAGCCGCGCGAGCCTACGCGCCCGGGACGTTCGTGGGGTCACCGGCGCCGCCGCGGGACGCGGGCCGGGGTGGCCGCAGCCCCATCGACCAATGGATGGGTCACGGCGGCCGGGTGGGACTCGCCGGTCGAGCGCCACAGCTCGTGGAGCGTGGGCCACCAGTCGGGGTGGCTCTCCACCACCTCGACCAGGACGGGGCTCTGCTCCAGCATGTGCGCGGGCCATCGGTGCCAGGAGTGGGCGAATCGGAAGTCGGGCAGCAGCCCGGCCACCTGCAGCTCGCACTCCAGCACGTCCGCGAGTAGCTCCGCGAGGGTGATCACGACGGACCGGTCGGTGTCGGTCGGCGCGGAGGGCTTCCGGTCGAAGAAGTATGCGCGGAGCGGCGGATTCTCCAACAGGCGGTCGTGCCAGGCGCGAGACAGATTGTTCACTTCCATCAGCGCGGTGGCCGAGCCGATGCCGTTGTTGATGCGGCTCTGTTTCGCCACCTTCCGCGTCTGCACGGCGGAGAAGCACAACGACACCGCGACCAGCATCAGACTGACGAAGCCCAGAATCGTTTCCCACATGTTCCCGCCCCTTCAAGGAGTACGACTCCCCTCACGCTAAGCAGAGAGTGCAACACCCTGAGTCACCGACTTCCGGCCGCGTTCCTCCCGACGGTCAGTCAGCGGTCCGGCCGTCCTCAGGCGGCGGCGCGACGGACGGTGTCGCGCAGGGCCAGAGCCACCGCGGCGAACAGGGCCGCGCCGCACCCCACACCGGAGATCAGGCCGACCGTGCCGGCGCCCGCGCCCAGCGCGTGGGCGAGGAACCCGGCCAGGCCGAGCGCGGTCATCACGGCGCCCAGCCAGTGGTAGAGCGGCATCCGCCAGACGTGGGCGAGGCCGAAGAAGTGCACGCCGACGACCACCGCGACCCAGGCGACTGCCACGGCGGGGCGGTCCAGCACGTTGTTGATCACGGACAGGCCACCGAAGAGCGCGACCGCCTCCAGCGCCACCACCAGCCAGTAGCGGCGGTCCATGAACCCGGCGGCCTCCCGCTGCGGGGCGGGCGTCTCGACCCGGGCCACCCGGAACAGCGCGGCCAGGAGCAGCGCGGCCACCAGCAGGCCGGCGACGCGCAGCACCAGCGGCCAGGGCGCGTCCAGACCGTCGCTGTTGACCAGCACGAACACGGTGCCGAACGAGATGGCCACGAGCGAGCCGACCACCAGTCCCGACGGTCGTCCCCTGGTTCCCGTGCTCATGACGTCGCCTCCAGTCCCTCGTGCTCGCGCCTCGACCCGCGATCAAGGGCGTGGCGTCTGTACCCGCGCCCGGACGCGGCACAAACCCCGTGATCACTATGTCGGAGAGCGGTGGCCGGGCCCGCGCGGGCCCGGCCACCCGGTGAATCAGCTCGCGGTGCAGGTGAGGGCGGGGGTGGAGTTGGTGCCCTGCCAGCTGCCGATGAAGCCGAACGTGGTGCTCGCGCCGGCGCCGATTCGGCCGTTGTAGTCGACGTTGCGGGCCGTGTACGCCGACCCGCTGTTGCTGACGCTCGCGTTCCACGCCTGGGTGACGGACTGGCCGTTGGCGAACGTCCAGCGGACCGTCCAGCCGGTGATCGCGGCGGCTCCGGCGGTCACCTTGACCTCACCCTGGAAGCCGCCCTGCCACGAGTTCGCGACGGTGTAGGTGGCGGTGCAGCCACCGGACGGCGGGGGCGTGGTGGGCGGCGGCGGGGTCGGGCTGACGGTCGGGCTGGTCGTGGGGCTGACGGTGGGGCTGGCGGTGGGGCTGACCGTCGGGCTGGCGGTCGGGGTGGTGCTCGAGTACACCGACGCCTCGCGGGACGTGGCGGCGATGCCGTTGGCGCCGTTGAAGATCCGCTGACCCCAGCTGGTGAGCTGGGCCGGGTTGAACGCGGTGGTCATGTCCAGGTACTCCACGCCGCCGCCGTTGCCGCTCCACGACCAGCCGAGGTAGCCGATGCCGTTGGCCTGGGCGTACGCCATGATGGCGTCCTCGTCGGGGTTGCCGTCGGAGTGGTTGAAGCCGAACTCGCCGACCACGATGGGCAGCCCGGCGGTGCGGAACCGGCCCAGGTAGTCGCTGATCTCGGCGGCGGTGTCGAACACGCCGTACATGTGGATGGAGAAGACGGTGTTGCGCTGCGGGTCGGCGGCGAACACGGTGCCGGCGTTGTCGCGCATGGTGAACGACCAGTCCTGGCCCCAGTTCGGCGCGTCCACCATGATCGTGTGGGTCAGGCCGGCGGCGCGCAGCCGCTTGATCGCGTTCGAGGTGTCGGTGGTCCAGGCGCTGTAGCCCTGGTTGCCGAACGGCTCGTTGCCGATGTTGACGATGACGTACTTCTCCTGGCCCTTGAGCACGTCGGCGATGCTCAGCCAGTAGTCGGTGGCCTTCGCCAGCGTGGTGGCGGCGCCGTCCTCGCCGTACCCGGTGGTGTCGTGCACCTCCAGTACGCAGATCATCCGGTTGGCCTTGCACAGTGAGATCACGTTCGCCACGTCGGCGGCGCTGTTCTTCGTCCACCGGTCGCCGCTGGACAGGACCACCCGGACGGTGTTCGCGCCGAGCGCCTTGATATTGGCGAAGGAGCTGGTCTGCTGCGGGTACCAGGTGTGCGCGTGGTTGACCCCGCGCATCACGAACTCGACGCCGCCCGCGTCGTAGAGCCGCCCGTTGGAGACGGAGAACCCGGTGGCGGCATGGGCCGGCTGCCCGAGGGCGAAGACGGCGGCGAGGGCCGTCAGCAGGGCGGCGCCCGCGACGGAGAGCAGTTTCTTCATGGCTGTCCTCAGGGGAAGGTCTCCCCCGTGCCCGAGCGGGGGTGCGGTGACGGTGACGAGGTGGTGGCGGCTGAGCCCGGTAGCCGCCGCCCGGTTCCCGAACGGACGCAGCCATCAGCGTAGGGCGATGGAAGGTTTTAGGCAACCGGTTAAGCGGGACGCGCCGGGAGGCGGTGGCCGTTGGCGGGTGGCGTGAGCTGAACCGGTTAAGAGCGGAACCGGGAAGCGGACAGCAGGGTTGACCCGAGCCGGGCGGGGTATCCGGGGACGATCCGCCCGGAAAGGAGACGTGCCATGGTCAACGTCGGTTACACCCTCATGTGCGAGCAGGCCGGCCCGAAGGAACTCGTCGACCACGCCGTACGCGCCGAGGCCGCCGGCTTCGACCATCTGGTCATGTCCGACCACTACTACCCCTGGCTGGAGTCCCAGGGCCACTCCCCGTACGCCTGGTCGGTGCTCGGCGCGGTCGCCCACGCCACCAGCCGGGCCGAGCTGATGTCGTTCGTGACCTGCCCGATCCGGCGGTACCACCCGGCGGTCGTGGCGCAGAAGGCCAGCACCATCGGGGTGCTCTCGGACGGGCGGTTCACGCTCGGTCTCGGCGCCGGGGAGAACCTCAACGAGCACGTGGTGGGCGGATGGCCGCACGTGCAGCAGCGGCACGAGATGTTCGAGGAGGCGTTGCAGATCATCCGGCCGCTCCTCAACGGCGAGACGCTGACGTTCTCCGGCAACCACTTCGACGTACCCGACGCGTACCTCTGGGACCGGCCGGAGCGGCCGGTGCCGATGGCGGTGGCCGCGTCCGGGCGGCAGTCGGCCACGCTCGCCGCCGAGTACGCCGACGCCATGATCTCCACCGATCCGCTGTCCCACCTGATCGACATGTACGAGGAGGCCGGCGGCGCGGGCCGCCCCCGCTACGGGCAGGTGGCCATCTGCTACGGCCCGGACGAGGACGAGTGCCGCAAGATCGTGCACGACCAGTTCCGCTGGTTCGGCCTGGGCTGGAAGGTCAACGCCGACCTGCCCGGCCCGGAGTCGTTCGAGGCGGCCACCCGGTTCGTCCGGGAGGAGGACGTGGCCGAGGGCATCTCCTGTGGCCCGGACACCGACCGGCACGTCGAGGCGTTCAAGAAGTTCGTCGACGCCGGCTTCACCCACGTCGCGCTGGTCCAGGTGGGCGGCGGCACCCAGCCGATGTTCCTCGACTGGGCCCAGGAGGAGCTGCTGCCCCGGCTGCGCGAGCTGTGAGGAGCTGACGCCATGCGTATCGGTGACACCGAGATCCGGCCCGCCGGCGGCGGGCTCGGCTGCCTCTTGATGATCCTCTTCTCGGTCGTCGCCTCGGTGGTGCTGACCGTGCTGCTCAACCTGATCGTCTAGAAACGGCCGTGCCGTCGAGCGGGCGGCAACAGAATGAGGCCATGAGCCTGCTGACCGTGCTGCCGCTGGCTTTCGTGATGGTCGCCGGCCCACAGCTGATCAGCGCGGTGTTCCTGGCCGCCAGCCGGGACCCGCGGCGCAGCTCGGTGGCCTACCTGGCCGGCGCCGCACTGGGCACGCTGGTCGCGCTGACCGTCTGGTACGGCGTGTTCCGGGTGATCCGGTACAGCGCCGGCAACGGCACGAAGGACAGCGGCAGCCGGCACCTGATCGACTGGATCGTGCTGGTGCTGCTGGCGGCGCTCATGGTCATCACGTTCCTCAGACGCAAGCGGAACCAGCCGCCCGGCTGGATGCGCAAGCTGGAGGACACCCGGCCACCGTTCGCGTTCGGCCTCGGCCTGCTGCTCTTCGTCGCCATGCCCAGCGACGAGGTCACCATGGCGTCGGTCGCCGGCAGCCTGGCCGGACACGACAAGCCGTGGTGGCACCTGCTGCCGTTCCTGATCCTGACCGTGCTGCTGCTGGCGCTGCCGCTGCTCGCGCTGGTGATGCTGGGCGCGCGTGCCGAACGGCTGCTGCCGAGGCTCCGTGACTGGTCCGACGCGCACTCCTGGATCATCAGCGAGCTGGTGATCCTGGTCTTCGTGGCGATCGTGGTGTCCGACCTCGTCTAGGTCGTGACGTCCACCTCGGCCAGCACCGGATAGTGGTCCGAGGCCGTGTCCGCGTCACCGTCGCGGACCACCCGCACCGCGCGTACCCGGCCGGCCAGCGCGGGGGTGGCGAGCAGGTAGTCCAGCCGCATCCCGGCGAACTCGGCGCCGCCGTGCCGGGTCGGCACGGTCAGGCCGCCGGGTTCGTCGCCGCCGGACCGCGGCCACAGATCCACCAGACCGGCGTCGAGCAGCCGGGCCACCGCGCGGGTGTCCACGGTACGGCCGTCGCGGCGCAGGTGCCGCCGCCGGTACGCCGTCGCCAGCCCGGCGAGCCGGGCGGTGTGGTCGACGGCGGGCTCCAGCGTGTTCAGGTCCCCGGCGAGCAGGGCCAGCTCTCCCCCGGTACGCCGCAGCGCGGCGGCGAGCCAGTCCGCCTCCATCCGCCGCCGCCCGCCCGAGTAGGGGTACAGGTGCGTGCTCAGCACGGTCAGCGGTCCCGCGCCGGTGGCGACCTGCACCCGGGCGGCGGCGTGGTGGAACGGGCGGCGGACCCGGCCGGCGCGCAGCACCCGCAGCGGCGGGCGGACCAGCACCGCCACCGGCTGGCCGAAGCAGGACCGGGCCGGGTACGCCGCCATCCCGAGCCGGTCGGCCAGGCCGTCGAGCGTGGCGTCCATGCCGCGCAGCTCCTGCAACGCCAGCACGTCGGGGCGCTGCGCGGTGACGACCGAGACGATCCGGCCCCGGCGGTCGGCACCGCCCGCGTCCCGCCCGCCGGTCCGGATGTTCCAGGTCATCACCCGCAGCATCGGCTCAGTCCGGCCGCGCGGCCTTGGCCAGCTCGTCGTCCAGCTCGTCGACCTGTTCGGACTCGATCGCCGGCTGGTTGCCCTCGTACACGTCGGCGTTGGGCTTGATCACCCAGTACAGCAGCGACAGCCAGAGCGCGCCGAGCAGGATCGCGCCCATGAAGTCGGTCGGGTGGTGCATGCCCCGGTACATCCGGGAGGTGGCCACGCCGACCGGCATCAGCACGGCCATGCCCACGAACAGCCACCGCCACCACCTGTCGGTACGCGGGAACACGATGACCGCCATGGCCACCCAGAGGCAGATGGTCGCCGCGATGTGGCCGGACGGGAACGACGAGGTCGGCATCTGCCCGTCCAGGTTCTCCACCGGCGGCCGGGGCCGGTCCACCACCCGGGCGCTGGCCAGGAACAGGCTCAGCTCGCCGAACATCGCCAGCACCACGTACAGCACCGGCCGCCAGCGCCGCCACACGGCCAGCACGATCGGGCAGAACACCAGCGACACCAGCAGGATCGCGTGGGTGTCGCCGAACTTGCTCCACCACCAGCTCAGCTCGGTGAGCGCGTCGGTGTGCCGCTCGGCGAACCAGCGCGGCACCCCGGTGTCGAGCGTGTCGAAGAACGTGCCCTTGGCGTGGTAGCTGACGAACATGCCGAACGCGTAGAGCACACCGAAGACGAGCACCCAGCCGACCAGCAGCTCGGCCACCGCCGAGCGCGGGTGTTCCAGCACCTTCTCCTCGTCCGGCGCGAGCGCCAGTTCCTCGCCCGCCTCCGGCTCCAAGCCCTCGCGCAGCGGCGGCACCGGCCGGCCGCGCTCGCGCCGCCACAGCCGGAAGGCGTACGCGGTGACGCCCAGCCAGGCCGCGCCGAGCAGCCAGCCGCCGATCACGTCGGACACGAAGTGCACGCCCAGCGCGATCCGGGTCAGCCCGACCAGGAGGATCAGCACGCCGGCGATGGCGATGGCCGGCTTGCGCCAGCGCGGCGACATGGCCGGCAGGAACACCAGCAGCAGCGCCCCGTACGCGACGAACGAGCCGAGCGCGTGACCACTGGGGAAGCTGTTCCCCGGCGCGCTGGCGATCGGCACGTCCACCACCGGGCGCAGCCGCCCGACCAGCGCCTTGAGCGACGGGTCGAGGATCAGCCCGCCGGCGCCGGTGACGATCAGGTAGACCGCCAGCCGGGACTGGCGGCGGATCAGCAGGCCCACCACCGCGATGGTGACCAGCCAGATCAGCACCGGCCGTCCGCCCAGGTCGGTGATCGCCTGGAGCACTGTGACCAGCGGGCCGTGCGGGGCCACGAGGTTGTTGAACCACTCGGCCGTCTCGTGGTCGGCGTGGTAGAGCGGGCTCCACCGGAACCGGACCAGCATGAGCAGCACGCCGAACCCGACTCCCGCACCGGCCACGGCGAGCAGGCCCGCGAGGCTCCGCTCCGCGAAATGGCTGAGCGGCCGGCTCCCGGCTTCCTTGACCGCGGTCACACCGCACCTCCCTCGTTCTTCTGCGAGGCGCGCTGTACCCGATCGGCGTGTCCCGTACACGCCGGACCGGCGCGGCGTCAGAGCGAGGTCATCTCACCGGTGTCGAACAGCTCCGCCCGCTGCGCCTCCGGCTCCCACAGGTCCGGCTTGGCGGGCTCCTCCACGCCGATGCGCATCGCTTCGAGCTGCGCGGCGAAGGCCAGCCCGCCGAACAGCGCGATCCCGGTGAGGTTGGCCCAGAGCAACAGGGCCATCATGCCGGTCAGCGCGCCGTAGGTCTGGCCGAATCCGCCGCTGTACTTCACGTACGCGGCGAGCAGCAGGCTCGCCAGCCACCAGATCGCGATGGCGATGGACGCGCCGAAGAAGAGCCAGGACAGGCCGGGCTGGCGGCGCCGGGGCGCGTGCCGGAACAGCACCGCCACGGCGAGCACGGTGAGGCCGAGACTCAGCGGCCAGCGGATCACGTCCCACCCGGCCATGGCGACGTCGCCCCACTCGTAGTGCCGCCGTACCGACTCGCCCATCGCCCGGCCGCCGACCAGGATCAGGAAGCCCGCAAGCGCGGGCACGCCGGCGACCACCGCGAGGATCGCGGCGCGCAGGTACTTCGCCAGCGCCGGGCGGTCCCGCTCGACGCCGTAGATCCGGTTGGCGCCCCGCTCGATCTGCGCCATCGTCGTGGTCAGCGCGACCAGCCCGGTGAGCAGACCGAGGGTCAGCGCCAGCTCGCCGGCGTCCTCGGTGCGCTCGCTGTCGGTGAGCAGGTCCTGCACCATGGCTTCGCTCTGGCCGGGCGTGATGGCCAGCACCGTGTCGGCGACGACCTTGCCGCCCTCGTCCACGCCGAGGTCGGTGATCAGGCCGGTGAGCGCGATCAGGAACGGCACCACGGCCAGGCAGAGCTGCAACGCCAGCGCCCGGGAGTGGCTGAACCCGTCGCCGTAGCGGAACCGGATGAACGCGTCCCGCAGCAGGCACCAACCGCCGTGCCGGCGCAGTGTGTGCCAGGCGTCGTCGGCGGACAGCTCGTTCTCGGTCATCAACCGGGTCTCGGGGACCAGCTTGGTGCTACTCACGGCGGGCCTCCTCGACCAGGTGCTCTCCGCGCTCACCGGCCGCGTCGGCGTCCACCGCCAGGTCGGGGTGCTCCTCCGGGCGCGGTACGCAGAGCCAGAGCGACTCGGGCCGGATGGTGGCCTTGAGCGACCGGCCCGGCTCGATCAAGTCGCCGTCGAGTTGCCGGGGCTGCGCCCGGGTGCTGGTGATCTCGACCGAGCGGGCCCGGAACACCTCCATCCCCGGCACCCTGTCGCGGCGGCGCAGCACCGCCCAGCCCATCGCGAGCCAGTGGCGCAGCGTACGCGGCGTCAGCACCGCCACGTCGAGCCAGCCGTCGTCCGGTTCGGCCTCGGTGAGCAGGCGTACCCCGCCCTGCAGGCGCCCGACGTTGGCGACCAGGACCGAGCGGGCCCGGCGGCGCAGCGGCGGCTTGCCGTCGATGCGCACCGAGACCCGCATCGGCCGGTCGCGCAGGTGGCGGGCGGCGCCCACCACGTACGCGGGCCAGCCGATCCGCTTCTTCGTGGTCTCCGAGGTGGAGTCGAGCATCTGGGCGTCGAAGCCCATCCCGGCCATCACCGCGAAGCACTTGTCGCCGACCACGCCGACGTCGAGGCGGCGCATTCCCCGCTCGACGGCGACCTCCAGCCCGGCGGCCAGGTCGTTCGAGAGGCCGAGGTTGGCGGCCAGCAGGTTGCCGGTGCCCTGGGGCAGCACCGCGAGCGCCACGTCGGTGCCGGCCAGCGCGGTCACGCAGGCCATCACCGTGCCGTCGCCGCCGCAGGCGAAGACGACCTCCGCTCCCGCCTTCACGGCCTGTTCCGCCTGCCCGCGGCCCGGATCCTCGACCGTCGTCTCGTACCAGGCCGGGGCCGGCCACCCGGCGGCGGCGAGCGCGCCGTCCACGGTGCGGCGGAACTCGTCCAGGTCGGCCACCTTCACCGGGTTGACCACCACTGCCGAGCGCGGGGTGCGGTTCTCCGCGTTCACCGGGCGCTTGTCGTCTGCACCGTCCACGGCGTCAGTGTGCAGGACACGGGGCGTGACGGCGACCCGGCGCAGCGGGACGTTGCGAGGACCGCAAACAGGTTTGAAATCCGGGTACGGGTCAGGCCGCCTCGCGCAGCGCCGCGTCGACGCGCCGCCGCAGGTCGTCGATGTCCACCCCGGCCTCGGTGAGCACCACGGCGGCCAGGCCGTCGCCCTCGCGCAGCAGGCCGAGCAGGATGTGTTCGGTGCCGATGTGCCGGTGGCGCAGCCGCAGCGCCTCGCGCAGCGACAGCTCCAGCACCTTCTTGGCGCGGGGCGAGAACGCGCCGTGGTGCGGCCCGCGACGCCACCACCGGCGCGGACGCGGGGTCGCCTCGCGCAGCGCGTCGGGGCCGAAGGACTCCTCGATCCGGGCCACTATCGCGGCCAGGTCGATGCCGATCTCGCGCAGTGCCGCGGCGTCCGCCTCGCCGAGCCCGTCCACGCCCTGCGCGGTGTGGCGGGCCACCGCGGCGCGCAGCACGCCGGCCTCGACGCCACCGGCCGCGAGCAGCCGTACCGCCAGGTTGTCGCGGTCGGCGAGCACGCCCAGCAGCAGGTGTTCGGTGCCGACCGGCCGCCGTCCCTCGGTGCGGGCCTCGTCGAGCGCGTGGTGCACCACCCTGCGGGCCCGGTCGGTGAATCGTTCGAACATCACGCCTCCCAGCTCTCGCGCACCGCCGGTCGTCCGGCGTGCTTCTTGTGGACCGCCTGCCGGCTGACCTCGAGGGCGTCGGCGATCTCCTGCCACGACCAGCCCTGCCGCCGGGCGTTGTCGACCTGGATCACCTCGAGCCGTTCGAGCAGCCGGCGCAGGGCGAGCACGGCGCGCAGGCCGACCTTGGGGTCGGTGCTGCCGGCCGCCGCCGCGAGTTCCGTCGCCTGACTCATGCTGTCAATGTAGGTTGACAGCAACCACCTGTCAACCCTGGTTGACACGCGACCCTGCCTGCCGCTGTCCGGCCCGTCCCGGTGTTACGGTCCGCTGGTGTTCCGCCGCCGTCCGCTGGACCGGCCGGTCGAGTCCGCGCGCCGGCTCACCGCCGGCCGCCTCACCCTGGAGATCGCCGGGGGCAGCGTGGTCGGGCACCGCTACCCGGAGAACTACGACGTGCTGCACGTCGACCCCGAGCTGCCGTTCGCGGTGGTCTGCGACGGGATGGGCGACGGCGAGGGCAGCCGCGTGGCGGGCACGACGGCGGCCCGGACGTTCACCGAGCAGGTCCACGCCGGCTGGCCCGCCGTCGGCGCCGCCGCGCTGCGCGCCGCCGTCGCCGAGACCCAACGGCGGGTACGCCAGGCCGGCGCGGCGCAGCCGGGCCTGACCGGGTGCACGCTCACCGCGCTCGTGGTCGAGCCGGACGGCGAGCAGGGCTGGCTGGTGCAGCTCGGCGACTCGCGGGCGTACCGGCTGCGCGACGGGCTGCTCGAACTGGTCACCGTCGACCACACGATGGCCTGGCTCGGCCTGCTGCACGGCTGGTGGCCGGCCGACTCGCCGGAGGCGGCCCGGGCGCGCTACCAGCTGCTGCGCTACGTCGGTCACCCGGACCGCCCCGAACCGGACCTGCTCGCCGTGCCGCTGCGCCGCGGCGACACCTGGCTGCTGTGCACCGACGGCATCAGCGACCAGCTCGGCTACCACCGGCTGCGCGACCTGCTCGCCGCGCGGCGCGACCCGGCGCGCACCGTCGAGGCCCTGCTCGCCGCCAGCCTGGACGAGGGCGGCGAGGACAACGCCACAGCCGTCGTGCTACGCGTCCACCCGGCGCTGCCCGCCCCGCGCTGACCGCCAGTTCCGCCGACCCGCTCCGGCGCACCCGCTCCCGCGACTACGGTGAGTGAAAGGCACGGGTCGGGAGGTGAGCCGGGGTGGCCGCACCCAGCCACGGCGCGGTGGTGGTCGGCGTCAGCCGGTCCGAGGCCGATCTGACGGTGGTCCGCACGGCCGCCGCCGAGGCCGCCGCCCACGACCGGCCGCTGCACCTGCTGCACGCGTTCAACTGGGCCGCCACGCCCGGCCCGGCCCCGGCCGGCGGCACCCGCACGGACGCGGAGAACGTGCTGGAGCACGCCGGGCAGGTCGTCGCCGAGTGCGCGCCGCAGGTGCCGGTCAGCGGCCGGATCGTCGAGGGCTCGCCGGTCGAGGCGCTGCTGCGGGTCGCCGACACCGCGTTCCTGATCGCGCTCGGTGACGGCGGCATGTCCGCCCACCCGGACCGCGTACCGCCCGACACGCCGGCCGTGGACGTGGCCGCCCGGGCCGGTTGCCCGGTGCTGGTCGGGCGCACCCAGCCGGCCCCGCCCGGGCCGCTGCTCGTCGGCTTCGACGGGTCGCCCAGCTCGCAGGCCGCTCTCGGGTACGCCTTCGACTGCGCGCAGCACCGCGGCGCCCGCCTGCTCGCCGTCCGGGTGATCGAGCCGGGGTCCGGCGACCGCGACGACGGGCGGCTGGAGGAGGCGGTCACCCGGACGGCCCAGCGGTACCCCCGGGTCACCGCCGACTGCGAGACCGTCCACGGTGAGCCGAGGTCCGTCCTGCTCGACCGGTCCCGCGCCGCGCAGCTCGCGGTGGTCGCCGCCTGGGGAGACGGGCCGGTAGGGTCCACTCTGGGCGCGGTCAGCCAGTCCCTGCTCTACCACTCGCCGGCCCCGCTGATCGTCGTACGGGGCATCCCCGGGGATGCCGGGGACGAGTCATGAGCCCGCGCGAGGCGGGACCTACGGCCCTGACCGCCGACCCCCGATGGGGACGAGGCTGGACGCGCCGGGGGAGAAAGCGTGGTCCCCGAGTGGCAGCCGAACCCGAGCCACGAGAGGCTAAGGCAGCATGGACACCGCGGTGAACCTGCACAGCCCCTTGACCGAAGACGAGTTGCGCCGGTTGGACGCCTACTGGCGCGCGGCGAACTACCTGACCGTCGGCCAGATCTATCTGCTCGACAATCCGCTGCTGCGCGAACCGCTCAGGCCTGAGCACGTGAAGCCTCGCCTGCTGGGCCACTGGGGCACCAGTCCCGGGCTCAACCTGCTCTACACGCACCTCAACCGGGTCATCGTGAACCGGGACCTGTCCGCCATCTTCGTCACCGGCCCCGGCCACGGCGGCCCGGCGCTGGTGGCGAACACCTGGCTGGAGGGCACCTACAGCGAGCTGTACCACCACATCCCCCGGGACGAGACCGGCATGCAGCGGCTGTTCCGGCAGTTCTCCTTCCCGGGCGGCATCCCCAGCCACGTGGCGCCGGAGGTGCCGGGTTCGATCCACGAGGGCGGCGAGCTGGGGTACGCGCTGAGCCACGCGTACGGTGCCGCGTTCGACAACCCGGATCTGCTCGTGGCCTGCGTGATCGGCGACGGCGAGGCGGAGACCGGCCCGCTGGCCGGGAGCTGGCTGTCGAACGTGTTCCTCAATCCGGCCCGCGACGGCGCGGTGCTGCCGATCCTGCACCTCAACGGCTACAAGATCGCCAACCCGACGGTGCTGGACCGGATCCCCGGCGAGGACCTGCGAGACATGATGCGCGGCTTCGGCTACGAGCCGTACGTGGTCGAGGGCGACGACCCGGCGACGGTGCACCAGCTGCTGGCCGGAACGCTCGACCGGGCGGTCGACGAGATCGCCGCGATCCAGCGCCGGGCCCGCTCCGGCGAGCACGTCGAGCGTCCCCGCTGGCCGATGATCGTCCTGCGGACGCCGAAGGGCTGGACCGGCCCGTCCCGCGTCGACGGCAAGCAGGTCGAGGGCACCTTCCGCGCCCACCAGGTGCCGATCTCCGAGGTCCGGGACAACCCGGAGCACCTGGCCGAGCTGGAGCGCTGGCTGCGCAGCTACCGGCCGGAGGAGCTGTTCGACGCCACCGGCGGCCCGGTCCCCGAGGTGGCCGGCCTGCCGCCCACAGGTGACCACCGGATGAGCGCCAACCCGGTCGCCAACGGCGGCCGGCTGCTGCGCAACCTGGAGCTGCCGGACTTCCGCGACTACGCGGTCGACGTACCGACGCCGGGCGAGCCGATGGCCGGCGCGACGGGTGTGCTCGGGCCCTGGGTCCGGGACGTGATCGCCCGCAACCCGGAGACGTTCCGCCTGTTCGGCCCGGACGAGGTGGCCTCCAACCGGCTCGGCGCGGCGTTCGAGGTGACCGACCGGGCGTTCGTGGGCGCCGAGGTGCCCGGCGACGACCACCTCTCCCCCGACGGCCGGGTGATGGAGGTGCTCTCCGAGCACCTGTGCCAGGGCTGGCTGGAGGGCTACCTGCTGACCGGCCGGCACGGCATCTTCACCAGCTACGAGGCGTTCATCCACATCGTCGACTCGATGGTCAACCAGCACGCCAAGTGGCTGAAGGTGACCCGGAACATCCCGTGGCGGGAGCCGGTGGCGTCGCTGAACTACCTGCTGTCCAGCCACGTGTGGCGCCAGGACCACAACGGCTTCTCGCACCAGGATCCGGGCTTCATCGACCACGTGGTGAACAAGAAGGCCGAGGTGGTACGGGTCTACCTGCCGCCGGACGGCAACACCCTGCTGTCCACGATGGACCACTGCCTGCGCAGCCGGCAGTACATCAACGTGGTGGTGGCCGGCAAGCAGCCCGCGCCGAACTGGCTGACCATGGACGAGGCGATCCAGCACTGCCGCCGCGGCCTGGGCATCTGGGACTGGGCCAGCAGCGACGACGGCACCGAGCCGGACGTGGTGCTCGCCTGCGCCGGCGACGTGCCGACGCTGGAGACGCTCGCCGCCGTCGACCTGCTGCGCCGGCACCTGCCGGACCTGAGGGTGCGGGTCGTCAACGTGGTCGACCTGATGCGCCTGCAACCGCCGTCGGAGCACCCGCACGGCCTGCCGGACAACGAGTTCGACACCATCTTCACCCGCGACAGACCGGTCATCTTCGCCTACCACGGCTACCCGTGGCTGATCCACCGGCTCACCTACCGCCGGACCAACCACGAGAACCTCCACGTGCGCGGCTACAAGGAGGAGGGCACCACCACGACGCCGTTCGACATGGTGATGCTCAACGACCTGGACCGCTTCCACCTGGTCATCGACGTGATCGACCGGGTGCCCGGGCTGCGGTCGCGCGCCGCGCACCTGCGCCAGGACATGGTGGACGCCCGCCAGGCCTGCCGCGACTACACCCGGCGCTGCGGCGAGGACGACCCCCGGGTCGCCGAGTGGCGCTGGATCCGCGAGAACGACCCGGCCGTGAGGAGTGGCGAATGAGCGGCGAGGAGATCCTGGTCGGCTACGACGGGTCCGCCGACGCGTCGGTGGCCCTGAACTGGGCGCTGGACGAGGCGGGCCGGTCGGGGCGGCCGGTACGACTGGCGTACGTCTTCGAGTGGCTGACGGTGACCGGCTGGATCGGCCCCGGTGTGGCGCCGGGGGTGTGGCCGGACGAGGCCGCCCGGCAGCAGGTCGACGAACTGGTCCGCAAGGCGGCGGCGGACGCCGCCGCCGACCGGCCGGGCCTGACCGTGCACGGCGAGGTGTTCGACGGGCCGCCCGCGCTGGTGCTCCAGGAGCGGTCCGCCGACGCCGGGATACTGGTGCTCGGCAGCCGCGGCCACGGCGGCTTCGGCGGGCTGCTCGCCGGCTCCACGGCGGTCTCGGTCACCGCGCACGCCCACTGCCCGGTGGTGGTGGTCCGCGACGGCCAGGCCGCCACGTCCGGGCCGGTGGTGGTCGGCTCGGACGGCTCGGAGTCGGCGCTGCGGGCGCTCGGCTTCGCCGTCGAACGGGCCGCGCAGCGGGACGTGCCGCTGCGGGTGCTGCGGGCCTGGGAGCCGCCTGGTGACAGGTGGGTGCCGCCGGACTTCGACCCGGAGCAGGTCGCCGCGAGCGAACGGGCCGCCGCCGAGGCGGAACTGGCACCGTGGCGGGAGAGCTTCCCCGACGTGCCGGTCGAGATCGAGGCGGTACCCGGCAGCGCGTCCGCGCTGCTGGTGGAGGCGAGCCGGTCGGCGCAGCTCGTGGTGGTCGGCAGCCGGGGCCGGGGCGGCCTGCGCGGCATGCTGCTCGGCTCGGTCAGCCAGCAGCTCATCCAGCACTCGCACTGCCCCGTCGCGGTGGTACGCGAGCGCTGACCCGACGGGCGCACTTCCGGACTCACCCTCGGTGATCGCCCGCTGGAGAAGGTCCGCTCGACCGGATATGACTCTGAGGCATAGATGTGCCTCAGAGTCATATCCATTTCTTGGCATGGTCTCCCGCAGGCATCCCCGGGTGATCCTTGCCGCGCCCCGGCGACCAGAGCTCTCGGCTACTGCCGAGAACGGTGGTCAGCGGCCGGGCGCGGTCGAGCCGTCCTCCGGGTTGAGCGAGAAGTAGTCCTCCTCCTCCTGGGCCAGGTGCAGGCGCAGCACCGCGTCCAGGCCGTAGAGCGCGGCCAGCAGATCGGGCACCTCGTCACGGCGCAGCCGGCCGTCCGGCTGCGCCGTGAGGTGCCCGCCGATCCGCTCCACCAGCCGCACGATCTCCACGTGCGCCCGGCTCATCGTGGAGGTCGCCTCGTCGCTGCCGAGCGGCCCGGCCAGCGCCGGGTAGAGCTGCCGGTCCTCGGCCGCCTCGTGCGGCAGCACCTCGTCGACCAGGCGCCGGTGCACCTCGCGCAGCGCCGGCAGGCACGCCGGGTCGTCCGGGCGGGTCGCCACCATGTCGGCGGTGTCCCGCAGCCGGGCCAGCACGTCGCGGATGCCGCCGTGCTCGCCCGCGTACCGGTCGAGCAGCTCGCGGGTGTGCGCCGGCAGATCCCGCCGCCGCAGGCCGCCGCCGAGCGCGCGCAACGCGTTGAGGATCACCAGGACGTCGATGCCCTCCTGGAGGAACGCGCCGGCCACCGGGGGCAGCCGGCCCGCCGCGGCCACCAGCATCGCCAGCACCGCGAGGCCCATGCCGACGGTGGCGCTCTGCACCGCGATGCGGCGGGCGTACCGGGCGATCTCGACGGCGTCGGCGAGCCGGTCCAGCCGGTCCACGGTGAGCACCGCGTCGGCCACGTCCGCCGAGGCGGTCGCCCCGGTCGCGCCCATCGCCACCCCGACGTGCGCCTCGGCCAGCGCCGGCGCGTCGTTCACGCCGTCGCCGACCATCACGGTCACCGCGTGCGCCGACTCCTGGCGTACCCGATCGGCCTTCTCCTGCGGCGAGCACCGCGCGATCACGTCGTCCACGCCCACGATCTGCGCCACCTGCCGGGCCGTGCCCGGGCGGTCGCCGGTCACCATGACCAGGCGCTCCAAGCCCGCCTCGCGCAGCCGCCGCACGGTCCGGCGGGCGTCCGCGCGGACCGGGTCCTCCAGCAGGATCGCGCCCAGCGGCCCTCGGTCGTCGCTGACCCACACCGCCGAGCGCCCGGCCCGTTCGGCGCGTTCACCGAGCCGGCCCGCCCACTCCGGCGGTTCCCCGGCGAGCTGCCCGACGTGCACCATCCGCCCGTCGACGCGGCCGCTCACCCCGTGCCCCGGCTCCTCGGTGACCTGCGCCGGCTCGGCCAGCGCCAGCCCGCGCTCGCGGGCCTGCCGGACCAGCGCGGCGGCCAGCACGTGCGGGGAGAGCTGCTCGACCGAGGCGGCCAGCAGCAGCACCTCGTCCCGGTCGCCGCCCGGCGCCACCACCACCTCGGCCGCCCGGGGTCGCCCGGCGGTGAGCGTGCCGGTCTTGTCCAGCAGCAGGGTACGGGCGCGGCCGAGCTGTTCCAGCGACCCGCCGTCGCGGACCAGCACGCCGCGCCGGGCCACCCGGGACAGCCCGGACACCACGGCGATCGGGGTCGCCAGCAGCAGCGGGCACGGGGTGGCCACCACGAGCACCGCCACCGCCCGGGTGAACTCGCCGGACAGCAGCCACGCCAGCCCGGCCAGCACCAGCGTGAACGGCACGAACGCGGCGGCGTAGCGGTCGGCCAGCCGTACCATCGGGGCCTTGCGGGCGGTGGCCTCGCCGGCCAGGCGGACGATGCCGGCGTAGGTGCTCTCCGCCGCGTTGCGGCTGGCCCGCAGCCCGAAGCCGGCGCCCGCGTTGACGACGCCGCTGGCGACCTGCTCCCCGGCCGCGCGGGTGACCAGCTGCGACTCGCCGGTGACCACCGACTCGTCGAGCGTCGCCGCCTCCTCGACCACGCCGTCCACAGGCACCACGTCGCCCGGCCCGACCACCAGGCGGTCCCCCACCTCGACGCGGTCCAGCGGCACCACCTCGATCCCGCCGTCCGGGGTGCGCCGCCGCGCCTGCCGGGGCGCGCGTTCCAGCAGCGCCCGCAGGTCACGGGTGGCGCGGCGCTGGGCGTACTCCTCCAGCGCCCGCCCGGTCGCGACCATCACCGCGATCACGGCGCCGGCCAGGAACTCCCGCACCAGCAGCGCGCCGAGCAGCGCCAGCACCGCGATGACGTCCACCCCGAACTGCCGCAGCCAGAGCTGGCGCAGCGTCGTCCAGGCCGCCGGCACCAGGGCGACCACCGTGACCGCCGCCCAGACCAGCCGCGCGGCGTCGTGCGCGCCGGCGAACCACAGCGCCGCACCGGCCAGCACGGCCACTGTGAGCAGCACCAGCGGCGCCCACTCGGCCCGGGCCCACCGCCGGGCGCGGGCCGGCTGCTCGGGTACGCACTCGCGTGGCTCGGTTCCCACGTGTCGATCGTCTCAGCCCGGACGTCGGACGGGCAGGGCGATGCGGGTAATCCGGGGGATGGAACGGCGTCCCCACCCGCCCGTGGGGCACGATGGGGAAAACAGGAAAGGTCGTGACGATGAGCCACGAGACGCCGGCCGGCGATCGCCCGTTGACCACCGCGCTCGCGGAGGCCGCCGGAATGGCCGGCCACGCCCCCTCGGTGCACAACACGCAGCCGTGGCACTGGACGGTCCTGCCCGACGCGCTGGAGCTGCGGGTGGTCCGCGAACGGCACCTCAGCGCCCTGGACCCGGAAGGGCATCTGCTGGTGGTGAGCTGTGGCGCCGCGCTGCACCACGCCCGGGTGGCGCTGGCCGCCGAAGGCTGGACCCCGGTGGTGGAACGGCTGCCCGACTCGAAGGAACCCGACCTGCTGGCCCGGATCACCACCCTCGAGCACACCGGCGCCGACCCCGACGCCATGCGCGTCGTGCAGTGCATGCAGGTGCGGCACACCGACCGGCGGCCGGTCAGCGACGAGCCGATCCCCACCGCCGCGCTGAACGACATCGACCGGGCCGCCACGCTGGAGGGGGTGAACCTGCAACTGCTCGACGACACCCAGAAGATCCAGCTCGCCGGCGCCGCCCAGCAGGCCGCCGCCGTCGAGGCGGACAGCCCGGAGCTGCGCGAGGAACTGGCGTACTGGACCAGCCGGGCCGGCACCGGCACCGGGCTGCCGCCGGAGGTGCTGCCCGAGCAGGCGCCGCAGACGACCGTTCCGGCCCGCGACTTCGGCCGCGCCGGTTCGCTGCCGATCGGGCCCGGCCACGACAAGGCCGCCGTCTACGGGATCCTGTGGGGCTCCGACGACGAGACGATGAGCTGGCTGCGCGCCGGTGAGGCGCTCTCCGCCGCGTGGCTCACCGCCACCCGGCACGGCGTGTCGCTGGTGCCGCTGTCCGGTGTGGTGGAGGTCGAGGGCACCCGCGAGGTGCTGCGGCAGATGCTCTCCGGCCTGGGGTTCCCGTACATCAGCATGCGGCTCGGCCTGGCCGACCCGACGCACGCCGGCCCGCCGCACACGCCCCGGCTGGACGTCACGCAGACGGTCGACACCTCGGCGGTCCGCGACCGGCTCGCCTGACCGGTCTCGATCACGGCGGTCACCGGGCGATACCATCGCCGGGTGGCCGCCGCACCCCAGTCCCGGCACGAGCACCTCACGCCGTCGCTCGGGCTGACCCCGCTGTCCCGTGTCCGCCTGGACGAACTGCTCCAGGAGATGCTCGACCGCGTCGGCGAGGTGGTCACCAGCCGCGAGCGGCTACGGGCCCTGCTGGACGCGGTCGTCGGCATCGGGTCCGACCTCGATCTGCGCAGCACGCTGCAGCGGATCGTGCAGTCGGCGTGCGAGCTGGCCGGCGCCCGCTACGGCGCACTCGGCGTGATCGGCCCCGACCGCATGCTGCACGACTTCATCGTCCACGGCATCAGCCCCGAGCTGCACGCGAAGATCGGCGAGCTGCCGCACGGCCGGGGCGTACTCGGCCTGCTCATCGACGACCCGAAGCCGGTCCGCATGCCGGACATCACCAAGCACCCCAAGTCGTACGGCTTCCCGCCCAACCACCCGCCGATGCACAGCTTCCTCGGCGTGCCGGTGCGCATCCGCGACCACGTGTGGGGCAACCTCTACCTGGCCGAGAAGCAGGGCGCTGCCGAGTTCACCGAGGACGACGAGGAGATCGTGGTGGCGCTGGCCGCCGCGGCCGGCGTGGCGATCGAGAACGCCCGTCTCTACGCGCTGGCGCACCGGCGGGAACGCTGGCTCGCCGCCGCCGCCGAGATCACCTCGGTGCTGCTCGGCGAGGTACGCCGTACCGACGCGCTGACGCTCGTGGCCCGCCGCGCCCGCGAGGTCGCCGAGGCCGAACTGGCGCTGGTGCTGCTCTACGACGAGGACGAGGCGCAGTTCACCGTCGAGGTCGTCGACGGCGCCGACCCGGTCGCCCGGGAACTGGTCGGCGCGGTGCTGCCGGCCGCCGAGACCAGCTTCGCCGCGTCCGTCACGCAGGGCCGCCACGACCAGGTCGAGGATCTCGCCGCCGCCGCGCCCTGGCCCCGGCCGGTGGTCGCCGGGCCCGCAGTGGTGTCCCCGCTCGCCGCCGCCGACACGCTGCATGGTGTCCTGGTGATCGGCTACCGGCCCGACCACGGGCCCGCCGCCGACGACGACCTCGCGCTGCTCGCCAGCTTCGCCGGGCAGGCCGCGCTCGCCATGGAACGCGCCCGCGGGCAGGAGGAGCGGGAACTGCTGGTGGTCCTGGAGGACCGCGAACGCATCGCCCGCGACCTGCACGACGTGGTGATCCAGCGGCTGTTCGCCACCGGCCTGCAACTGCAGAGCGGCGCGATGAACGCCCGTCCCGAGGCCGCCAAGCGGATCAACCAGGCCGTCGACGACCTGGACGCCACCATCCGCGACATCCGCCGCACCATCTTCGAGCTGCGCACCCCGATGAGCGCGGCGCTGCGCACCGAGATCCGTGAGGCGATCGAGGTAGCCGCCGAGTCGCTCGGCTACCGGCCCGAGCTGGAACTGATCGGCCCGATCGACAGCGCCGTCCCGGACGACCTGCGCCCCGAACTCACCGCCGTGCTGCGCGAGGCGCTCTCCAACGCGGTACGCCACGCGCAGGCCGGCCGGGTGTCGGTGCGCGTCCGCGTCGACTCCGGCCGGGTCGAGATCACCGTCACCGACGACGGGATCGGCTGCGACCCGGAGGCGGCCCGCAGCGGCCTGGTCAACCTGCGGGAACGGGCCGAGCGGCTGGGCGGCGAGTTCGCACTGCGCCGGGCCGAGCCGCGCGGCACCGAGGTGCGCTGGAGCGTCCCGCTCGACTGACCGGCGTCAGGTGTTCTTGCCGAGCAGCCGGGTGGCCAGCACCGCCGCCTGGGTACGCCGCTCCAGGCCGAGCTTCGCCAGCACGCTGGAGACGTAGTTCTTCACCGTCTTCTCGGCCAGGAACATCTTCCCGGCGATCTCCCGGTTGGTGAGCCCCTCCGCCACGTACTCCAGGATCCGCCGCTCCTGCTCGGTCAGCGACTTCAGCTCCCGCGGCTGCTCCACACCGCTGCGGATGCGCTCCAGCACACGGGTGGTGATCGCCGGGTCGAGCAGCGACTGCCCGGCCGCCACCCGGCGGACCGCGTCCACCAGGTCGGTGCCGCGGATCTGCTTGAGCACGTACCCGGCGGCGCCCGCCATGATCGCCGCGAACAGCGCCTCGTCGTCCTCGTACGAGGTGAGGATCAGTCCCTTGATCGAGGAGTCCACGGCGCGGACGTCCCGGCACACGTCGATGCCGTTGCCGTCGGGCAGCCGGGCGTCGAGGATCGCCACGTCGGGGCGCAGCGCCGGAATGCGGCGCGCTGCCTCCTGGGCCAGGCCGGACTCGCCGACCACCTCGATGTCGCCGCTGCTCTGCAGCAGGTCGGCAAGGCCACGACGGACGACCTCGTGGTCGTCGAGCAGGAACACCCGGATCATCAGTCCTTTCTACCCGCTTTCCCGCACCTGTAGCACGGGTCGAAAGTCCCGTCCTGCGCGCGCCGGCCGGGACCGACGGCCGGGCCCAGGTGGGGACCTCCGGCCCTGCTCACCGCACCGCCCGCTGACGCACCGTAGTGGTGTACCCGGCCGGGGGAGCCGGCGCCGCACGAGAGGGAGCAGCACCATGACGACCGAATACACCGCCGAGCAACTGCGGGCCGCGGTCGCCGACGCGGTCCGGGCCCCGTCACTGCACAACACCCAGCCGTGGCGGTTCCGGCTCGTCGACGGCGGCATCGAGGTGTCCGTCGACCCGCTGCGCGGCCTGCCCGCCACCGACCCGACCGGCTGGGGCGCACGGATCGCCGCCGGTGCGGCCCTGTTCAACCTGCGCCTGGCGCTCGCCGTGGCGGGCACCCCGGCCACCGTGCGGCTGCGCCCGTACCCCGCCGACCCGGACGTCGTGGCCCGGCTGGTGCCGGACGTGCCGCGCCGTCCCACCCCGGTCGAGCAGAGCCTGTACGGGGCGATCGGCCACCGGTTCAGCAACCGCGCGCCGTTCTGGCCGGACCCGGTGCCGGCCGAGGCCCGGTGGCGGCTCGGCGAGGCGGCCCGCGCCGAGCAGTGCTGGCTGGAGCTGGTGATCGGCACCAGCGCCGTGAACGCGGTCGCCGAGGTCGCCCGCAGCGCCCACCGCGTGCTGGAACGCGACCCCGCGTACGTGGCCGAGCGGGCCGAGTGGATCCGCTCCGAGCCGGCTCCGGACGGCGTGCCGACCGGCGCCGGCGGGCCGCAGAGCGAACCGCAGGACCTGCTGCCGCAGCGCGGCTTCGGCGGACGCAACCGCGCCCCCGGCCGCGACTTCGAGCCGGAGCCGCTGGTCGCGGTGCTCGGCTCGGCCGGCAACACCTCGGCCGACCAGATCCTGGCCGGGCAGGCGTTGCAGCGGGTGCTGCTCACCGCCACGGACGCCGGGCTGAGCGTGTCGATGCTGTCCCAGCCGATCGAGGTGCCCGCCGCACGGGAGGCGCTGCGGATGTCGCTGGGCCGGTTCGGCACCCCGCAGATGGTGATGCGGATCGGGTACGGCCAGCCGGGTCGCGCCACCCCGCGCCGCTCGGTCGAGGAGGTGCTCGACCTGCCGGTCGTGCCGGCCTGACCCGTACCCTCCGCAGGCCACGTCGGCCGCGCGGCCCTGCCCGTCCCGGTCGTGCGGGCCGAGGCCCGGCTGTTCGGGGCCGGCTGGGGCAGTGCGGGCCTGCTCCGGGTCAGGCCGGGAGCGCGGCCAGCAGGGCGGCCTCCCGCTCCGGCGCCAGCCCGACCGGTGCGCGCGCCGGCCGCCCCGCCCGGTCCGGCACGCGCCCCACCTCGCGCAGCCACCGCCAGGTGTCGGCGACCGTCTCGGTCACCGGCCGGCAGACGAGCCCCGCCGCGTACGCCCGTTCCACGTCCCGCTCCTGCAACCACCGGTACTCGTGCCCGCGCGGGATCCACAACGGCAGGTCGTTCCACGGCTCCACGCCCGCGGCCAGGATCGGCTCCGGCGCGGTCCACCGCAGCGTCGCGTCCGACCCGGTCACCGCCACCGCCGCGTCGAGCAGGTCACCCATCGTCGCGTGCCCGGTGCGACTCACCACGTTGTACGCCCCGCCGACGCCCTCGGCGCCCCGGTCCAGCAGCCAGGTCGCCAGATCCCGGACATCCACGTACTGGATCGGCAGGTCACGCGGCCCCGGCGCCAGCACGTCCCCGCCCCGGGCGACCCGGTTCAGCCACCACGGCAGCCGCCCGATGTCCTCCCCCGGCCCGAGGATCAGCCCGGCGCGTGCCAGCAGCGCCCGGTCACCGAACACTCGCGTCGCGGCGAGTTCCCCGCCTGCCTTGTTCGCCGGATAGTCACCGTCCCCCGCATCCGCGTCGGCGGCCACTGTGGGCGCCTCCTCGCCGCTGCCGGGCGCGACGGGTGGCGCGTACACCGATCCGCTGGACACGTAGACGTAGTGCGGCACCGCGTCGGCGAGCGCCGACGCCGCGTCCCGTACCGCTCGGGGCGCGCCGTCCCACGTGTCCACCACCAGATCCCACTCGCCGCCGGTGAGCGCGGCCAGCCCGTCCGGCGCGGTCCGGTCACCCCGCAACCGGTGTACGCCGTCCGGCACCCGCCCGTGCACACCCCGGTTGAACACTGTCACCTGCCAGTCGCGGCGTACCGCCTCGGCCACGACCGCACCACCGACAAAGCCCGTACCACCAAGCATGAGGAGTCGCATGCGTCCCAGCGTGCCGCCGCGCGTCGGGTACGGCTGCCCCGTTTCACGGTCAGCGGATCTGCCAACGGCAGAACCCGGATCTCCCGTAACCGAGCCGCGCCCCCCGCCGCTCGTCCGCGCCGGACTTGCCCCACCCCGACCCGCCCGCCCCGCCGTCGCCCCTCACCGTCGATCTTTGAGTTGTGGCGCCTCGGATGCCCGGTTGACGCAGTTCGCGAGGTGCCACAACTCCAAGATCGACGAGTTAACCCCGAAGGCGCGGCCGACTCTCGTCAGCTCCGATCAACAGCCGCCCCAAAACCACCCAGGCCGCCCCGGGCCGCCCGCGATCTTGCACTTTGGCACCCCGCAAACCTCGCGAATGGGATGCACGAAGGGCTCAACTGCAAGATCGCGTAGGGCGGCGCGGCCTCATGGGTGCCTCGCTCCTCCCGGAGTCGGCGTCGCCCAGCCCACCTCGAGCCCGCCCAGCCCACCTCGACCCGCCCAGCGACGTCGACCTCGCTGGCCACGTCGACCCGACCGGCCTGGTCGATCATGAACTTGACGGCATTTCGTGTCCGGTTTGTCGCCGCCAAGTTCATGATCGACTGCGCCGAGGGCGGGCGCGTGTGTGCCATCCGTGCCGACGTGGGTGGGGTGTCTGGTTCGGGGGTGGTGGGCGGCACTCTGGCGGTGGAATCGTCGGCGGGTGGGTGGCGTTGTAACCGGGTGAACGACCGAGCACCGGCCCGCCCCCGAAGGGCCGCACGGCCTGCAGGAACAGACCCGGGCGGCTGGTCGTTGAACATGGTTCCGACGGCGTGAACCGGGCCCGGGAATGATGCCGGGTGGCGGGTCGTTGGACATGCTTCCGGCGCCGCGCAGAGGTCCTGCCCCGCGAGCTGCCGGATCCCCCCGAAGTCTTTTTGAGCGCCTGACGGTGCCCACGCATCCCCATCCCCCCGGTGGGGCGCGTCGACCCCCGAATGGAGCACTTGTGATGAACACGATTCTGCGGAAGAGCATCCTGGGTATTGCTGGTCTGGCTTTCACCGGTGGCGTGTTCGCCGGTCCGGTGGCCGCCCACGCGGCGGACACCACCGCCCACACCAAGCCGGTCACGGCCACCGTGCAGGGTGACAAGCTGATCCCGCACGGCGTGCAGGGTGAGCAGTCCCGCATCGACCTGAACGACGAACAGACCAAGAACGTGAAGGCGATCATCGCGGCGACGAAGAAGGCCGGTATGGACGAGCGTGCCGCGGTCGTCTCCATCGCCACGGCGTTGCAGGAGTCGAAGCTGGAGAACCTCGGCCACCTCGGCGACCGCAACGACCACGACTCGCAGGGCCTGTTCCAGCAGCGCCCGTCCTCCGGCTGGGGCACGGTGGAGCAGATCACCGACCCTGAGTACTCGACGACGGCGTTCCTGAAGGGTCTGAAGCAGGTCGACGGTTGGCAGGACATGCCGCTGACCAAGGCCGCCCAGACCGTCCAGGTGTCGGCCTACCCGGACCACTACGCCCAGTGGGAGCAGCAGGCCGCCGACCTCGTCGCCCAGCACTGGAACAGCTGAGACAACAAGTAACAGACACAAGCTGAAGGCCGGCACCCCGAACCAACGGGGTGCCGGCCTTGTCGCGTACCCGATGGGTCAGGCCGGGGGCAGCACGAACGTCCACGTGGTGGTGGTCGTGCTGGCCGCGGCGCCCGTGGCGGTGAGCCCGCCGTAGCTGCCGGTCGGCACGCTGCTCGCCGAGTCGGCGAACAGGCCGGTCACCCGGCCGCCGCCGGTCTGCGAGGAGTTGCTGCGCACCGCCACGCCGGACGGCGGGGTGAGCGCGGTGGAGGTGCTGTCGCCGTGCAGCCAGTACGACACGGCCCAGCTCTGCGCTGCTGTCACCGGCGCGTACGGGGTGATCCGGGTGGCGGTGCTCGCCGGATCGGTGGCCCTGGCGAAGACGGGCCCGCCCGGTGCGACGCCCCGGTACGCGGCCAGCACCAGGTTGCCCTTGGCCTGGCTGTCCAGTGTCACCCGGACCGCAGTGCCGGCATCATCGGCGCTCGCGGTCTTCCACCAGGCGGTGGTGGTGGCGAAGCCACCGTCGAGGCGGTCGAGCCGGGTCCAGCCGGTCACCCCGGTCGGCTCGCCGGTGCCGGTGTGCGTGTTCTGGCTGAGCACGAGCAGCAGCGTGTCACCGGCCTGCACGCCCGCCGGGACGGTGACCGTGTGGCTGGTCCAGTTGGCGTTCGCGGCGGCCTGGCCGACGAACGAGATCCGCTCCGGTACGGGCGCGACAGTCACGTCGACTGTCGCGGTGCCGGTGGCGCCCCGGTCGTCGGTGACGGTGAGCGTGACCGGGTAGGTGCCGGCCGCCGCGTACGTGTGGGACGTGGTCGGCACGGAGGCCGTGCCGGTGGTGTCACCGTCGCCGAACGCCCAGTTGTGATTCTGGATCGCGCCGTCGGCGTCGGTGGAGCCCGCACCGGAGAACGTGCACACCAGCCCGGAGCACGTGGGCGTCAGCGCCGCTACCGGCGCCTGGTTGGCCGGGCCGCCCGAGCCTTTCAGGATCTTCACGTAGTCGATGTCGCCGGCGAAGTAGTCGCAGGTGACCTTCGTACCGTCGCACTGGCTCTTGCCGCCGACGGACAGCGGCCAGGTGTTGGCGATGGTGCCGGTCGGCCCGTTGAGGCGGCTGGTCCGCACGCCGTCGACGTACATCTCCACATACGCGGAGGTGCGGTTGCAGGTGACCGTGTGCCACTGGCCGTCGGAGATCGGCACGTCCGTGTAGCCGGTACGGGAGGCGCCGTCCGCGCCCCGGAACAGGCACTTCGGCTTGCCGTTCGGCGCCTCGAACTTCCAGTAGCCGCCGGCCGTGTTGCCCTGTCCCTTCTGGAGGATGTTCCCGAAGGAGTACGTGGTCCGGTAGCGGATGGTCAGCGAGAAGTCCCCGGCGTCCGGGTTGAAGTCGGTGGTGTGCGGCACCAGGTCGACGTGGCCCGGGACGTACTCCTTGTCGGTGGGCAGGTGGGTGGCGAAGCGGTGGCCGGTCGCCCCGGCGTAGAGCGCGCCGGTGACCACCTCACCGCCGATCGTGCCGTGGCGGCCGTTGCCGCTGTAGTCGGTCAGCACCGTCGACGACGACGCCGGTTCGTCCATGCTGTAGAACGCCACCGTCCGCGTCGCGGTGGCCTGCGCGGGCGCGGCCGAGACCGTCACCCCGGCGGCCGCGACGACAGTCGCCACCCCTAATCGTGCGGCCGTCCGCCGCCACCGTCCCCGCTCGATCGTTGCCATGTGACCGCCTCCCTGCGTATCGGGCATCACAGTGACACGCGTGGTGGCAGCGGCTGAATAACCCGCACGGTGGAGCCGGGTGACCGATGTGGCCGGTACGAACCGTCCGAGGGGATACGTCCGCCGATCGACCGGCGGCGCCGGCGGGCGGGGAGGGTGACTCTCGGTGGGCGATACTGGGTTTGAACCAGTGACCTCTTCCGTGTCAAGGAAGCGCGCTCCCACTGCGCCAATCGCCCGGGTGATCGCGAGCGGACGACGGGATTCGAACCCGCGACCCTCACCTTGGCAAGGTGATGCGCTACCAGCTGCGCTACGTCCGCGCGCCGCCGGTTCGCGCCGGCGACGGAGTGAACTCTACCCGATGCCAAGATCGCCGTGCGGCAGACCCCCGCCGCGCCGGGTGGCCCGGTGGTTGCGCTGCTCGCCGCCGGGGTACTGACGCCGGTGACAGCACAACCATCCCCCCGAAGGAGGCTGTCGTGGGTATCGGTACGAGCATTTTCCTGATCGCGGTCGGCGCGATCCTCACGTTCGCGCTCAACGCCAGCGTCGGCGGGGTCGACCTCGACGTCGTCGGCTGGATCCTGATGGCGGCCGGCGTCCTCGGCCTCATCATGACCACGCTGGTGTGGGGTCGCCGTCGCCAGGTGGTCACGACCACCGCCGAGCAGCCGGTGGAGTACCGCCGCGTCGAGGAGCGCCGGGACGTCGCCCCGCCGATGTGACAGCACCGGGGCCGACGGAGCTGATCGGTCCCGGATCGGGCCGGCCGGATCACCCGATCCGGCCGGCCCGCTCTGCTCCGGCCGCTCGCCGTCGATGCCGCGCCGCCGGGTCAGCCCCGCATCAACTCGTTCAGCGCGTCGAAGTCGAGCCCACCGGCGAGCGCGCCGTACGTCCCGGCGCCCAGCACCTCCGCGGCCGCCCGCTGGGCCACCGCGTACGCGGCCTCGGCCACCGCCGGGCCGATGCTCACCCGGGCCACGCCGAGCCGCCCCAGCTCGGCGATCGGCGGCGCGCCCGGCCCGGCCAGGACGTTCAGCGGCGCCGGGATCGCCGCCGCCAGCGCGGCCACCGTCTCCGGCTCCACGGTTCCGGGTACGAAGATCCCGTCCGCGCCGGCCGCCAGGTACGCCTCGGCGCGCGCGACAGTCTCGGGTACGCCGCCGGCCCGGCGCAGATAGGTGTCCACCCGCGCGTTGACGTACAGCGGGATGCCGGCGCGGTCGGCGGCGGCCCGGACGGCGGCGAGCCGGGCGACCTGCTCGTCGGCAGGGCGCAGCGGTCCCCCGCCGTCGTGCCGGGAGTCCTCGACGTTGACGCCGACGGCCCCGGCGGCGAGCACCGCGGTGATCGTCTCGGCGACCTCGGCGGGACTGTCGCCGTACCCGGATTCGATGTCGGCGGTGACCGGTACGCGGACCGCGTCCGCCACCCGGCGGATCACGTCGACGGCGGTGTCCCGGGCGAGCACGTCGCCGTCCGGGGCGCCGCGGCTCCACGCGACAGCGGCGCTCGTGGTGGCCACCGCGCGGGCGCCGGCGGCGGCGACGATCCGGGCGCTCAGCGCGTCCCAGGCGTTGACGAGGATCAGTGGGTCGCCGGGCTGGTGCAGGGCGCGGAACCGCTGGGCTCGGGTCTGCTGATCGTCCACCGAGCCAGTCTGGGTGGGGCGATCCGGGCGCGGCAATGGCCAGCGGCGCGGTACTGGACTGATCGACGGCGACGAGAAAGGCCGTGCCGATGAGATCGGCACGGCCTTTCCGCTGGTGGGCGATACTGGGTTTGAACCAGTGACCTCTTCCGTGTCAAGGAAGCGCGCTCCCACTGCGCCAATCGCCCTCGTCTACTGCGAGGTGGAGACGGGATTTGAACCCGTGTACACGGCTTTGCAGGCCGTTGCCTCGCCTCTCGGCCACTCCACCGAGGTTGCCCCCGAACTGCGTGGCGGCATCTCCGAGCGGACGACGGGATTCGAACCCGCGACCCTCACCTTGGCAAGGTGATGCGCTACCAGCTGCGCTACGTCCGCACGCCCCCGGTGTTATCCGGTGACGGATGAGAACTTTAGCCGAGCCCGGGAACGGTTGCCAAATCGGGGCCCCTTCCGGCGCGTCCGGATGTTGCCGGCGACTCGTGCCGCAGGCGTCCTAGGAGCCTGGGTGGTTGCCGTCGAAGGTCGGCGGGCAGGCCCGCGACCTGCGGAATCCGCCCGGCGAGTCGAGTGTCCGGCATCCGACTGTCCCACCGCCGACCGGCCGCTTCGGTAACTCCCTGTGGTCATTCGGATGGGTTACCGTAACGCCGTGACGAGACGAGCCGCCGAGATCCGCCTGGACGCGCTGCTGCGTACGGCCTGCGAGGTGATCGCGGAACGAGGGCTCGCCAACACCCGCACCGCGGACGTGGCCGAGGCCGCAGGGGTCAGCCAGGCGCTCGTCTTCTACCACTTCGCGACGAAGGACCGGCTGCTCGCGCAGGCCTTCGCGTACGCGGTCGAGCAGGACCTGGCCCGCCTCGACGCGGTACTGCGCTCCTCCGCCCCGCCGCTGGCGAAGCTGCGCCGGATGCTGCGCCTCTACGCGCCGACCGGCCGGGCCACCTCCTGGTCGATGTGGATCGACGGCTGGGCGGAGTCGCTGCGTACGCCGGAGCTGGAGAAACTCTCCCGCCGCCTCGACCTGCGGTGGCGGCAGGACCTGGCCGCGGTGATCAGCGCCGGGGTCACCGAGGGCACGTTCGACTGCCCCGACCCGGCCGGGGCGGCCTGGCGGATCAGCGCGGTGATGGACGGGCTGGCGGTCCAGCTCGCGGTGCACGAGCGGGTGATCACCCGCCGGCAGATCGCCGAGTGGATCCGCCTGGTGGCAGCCCGGGAGCTGGGCCTGGAACCCAGCCAGCTCGACTGACCCCACCCGCCGGCGGGTCAGTGCCAGCGGGGGCGGGGGCGTTCGAAGGGGGGCGGGAGCGTCTCCGGTTCGGCCTGCGCGGACGGGCGCAGCAGGCGGCGCATCCGCAGCAGCAGTCCGGCGCCGAGGAACAGCAGCAGCCCGCCGAGCAGGAACGCGGCCTGCACCAGGCCGAATCCGCCGCTGTCCGCCACCGGCCGCCCGGCCACGCCACCGGGCGCCGGCGGTTCCACCACCGCGGCGTCGGTCGGCTCGTCGGTGGGCTCCTCGTCGGGCGCCTCGGTGGACGGCTCGTCGATAGGCGTCTCGGTGGGCTCCGCGCTGGTGGGTGACGGCGTCGGCTCGGCCGCCTCCTCCCCCACCACCTCACGGGAGGCGGTCCGCCGGGCCAGCAGCCGCAATTGCGGGTCGTACGCCTCGGCGGCGAAACTCACCCGGCCACGCCCGACGTCCTCGGCGAACGCCACCCGGTAGCGGGCGGTCACGGTACGGCCGGGACAGAGCACACCCGGGTCCAGCTGCCGGTCGGTGAGCCGGGCGGTGTCTCCCTCGGTGCGGATCTCCAGCGGGAACGATCCGCTGTCCTCCACCCGGTCCACCTTGAGCTGGTCCAGCCGCAGGCCCTGCACCCGCACCAGCATCGACCAGCGCACCTTGACACAGCCGCCCCCGTCGGAGCGGGACACCACGGCGGACAACGTCTCCACCCGGTTCCCGGCGGTGAACTCGTCCGGCAGGCCGCTCAACTCGGTGGAGAAGGCCGCCGCCGCCCGCGCCGGCAGGGCACCGCCGTACCCGGTCCCGGCCACGAAGGTCAGTACCAGTCCGATCCGCAGCGCGTGCCGCCAGCCGCTCACCACGCCTCCTCACCCTCGGTCGTGTCCACAGGCAACGCTAGGAGCACGCCGGGCACGCCGGTAGACGGGCGTGTTCGCATCCAACGCCAAGAGAAGAGGGCTGTTTCACCGAGCGTGGTGAACCGGTCACGGTGTCGCCGCGACACGCCCGGGATCGGGCCCGGCCGGGCGGTGGGACACAATTCTCCGGTGTCCGAACTGTCCGCCGCGTTCGTCCGGCTGCACGCCCACCTCGCCCCCGTGGCGTTCGTACCCGAGGTGCGGCTGCACCAGGCCGACGAGCCGATCGGCCTGTGGGAGCTGACCGAGGGCGAGTTCCGCAGCTCCCAGCCGCCGCCGTTCTGGGCGTTCGCCTGGGCCGGCGGGCAGGGCCTGGCCCGCTACGTCACCGACCACCCCGACGTGGTCGCCGGCCGCCGGGTGCTCGACCTGGCCTCCGGCTCCGGCCTGGTCGCCGTCGCCGCCGCCCGCGCCGGCGCCGCCGCCGTCCGGGCGGTCGAGGTGGACGAGCGGGCCGTGGCCGCCGTCGCGCTCAACGCCGAGGCCAACGGGGTACGCGTCGACGCCGAACTCGGCGACATCCTCGACTCCGACGCGGGCGACGCGGAAATGGTGCTGGCCGGGGACGTCTTCTACAGCGAGGCGATGGCCCGCCGGATGCTGCGCTTCCTGCTCCGGGCCGCCCGTTCCGGCGCCCGGGTGCTGGTGGGCGACCCGGGGCGGGCGTTCCTCCCCCGCGAGCGCTTCCACGAGCTGGCCGCGTACGACGTGCCGGTGTCCGAGGCGCTGGAGAGCGTACGGGTGAAGCACACCACCGTCTGGGAGCTGGACCCGAGCCCGCCCGGTGCCCGCCGCTAGCGTTACCGCGTGCTGTTCCGGGGCTGGGGGGAGTCCGTCGACAGGCAGTGGCCCGACGCGGCCACCGTGGTCGACCACGTCGGCGTGCCGCACCTGGTGGTGACCCGGCACGCGCTCGTCCGCAAGGTGCTCACCGACCCGGTGACGTTCCGGCCGGACAACGCGCTCGACGCCGTCACCCCGATCCCGGTGGCCGCGCTGCGGGTGCTCGCCGGGCACCGGTTCCGGCTGCCGCCGACGCTGGCGAACAACGGCGGCGCGAGCCACCCGGAGATCCGCGGCATCGTCGCCGACGCGCTGCACCCGCACCGGGTGGACGCCCAGCGCCGGTGGCTGACCGGGCTGGTCCGGGAGCGGGTGGCGGGGCTGGCGGCGGCGCTGGACGCGGGCCGCCCGGTCGACCTGTACGCGGGCCTCGCCGCCGACCTGCCGCTGCTGGTGCTGGCCCGGCTGGTCGAGCTGCCGGACGCGCCGGTCGGCGCGGTCAAGGACTTCGCCCGGGCCGCGCTGGAGCTGTTCTGGGCACCGCTGGACTCCTCCCGGCAGCTCGCGCTCGCCGCCGAGGTGGGCCGGTTCCACACCGTGCTGCGGGAGTTCGCCGCCACCGGGGGCGGGCTCGCCGCGCGGCTGCGCGAGGCCGGGCACTCCCCCGACGTGGTCGTCGGGGCGCTGTTCTTCCTGCTGGTCGCCGGCCAGGAGACCACCTCGCAGTTCCTCACCCTGTTGCTGCACCGGCTGTCCGGCGAGCCGGCGGTACGGGCCGGGCTGCGCGCCGGCACGGTGGCGGTGGACGACGTGGTCGAGGAGGGGCTGCGGCTGGAGCCGCCGATCGTCACGTGGCGGCGGGTGGCGGCCGTCGACACCGCGCTCGGCGAGGTGCCCGTACCGGCGGGCACCAGCATCGTGGCCTGGCTGTCCCGCGCCGGCCGCGACCCGGCGGTGGTCGAGGCTCCGGGCGAGTTCCGCCCCGGGCAACCCGGCTCGCGGCGGCACCTGGCGTTCGGCGCCGGGCCGCACCGCTGCGTCGGCGCGCAGCTGGCCCGCATGGAGGCCGCAGTGGTGGTCGCGGAGGCAGCCGCGCTGCTCGACGGGGTGACGGTGGTCCGTCCGCCGTGGTGCCCGGACAACCTCACCTTCCGGATGCCCGACGCGTTCGTGGTCCGCCGCGCCTGAGCCCCGCGTGCGTTAATAGGGGGCCCTTCCTCTACCGGAGGCGTTAAGAAGGGGCCCTTCCTTACTCCTCGGCCCAGGCCCGCCAGTCGTCCAGCACGCCGTACAGGGCGGGGGTGAGCCAGCCGGGCGCGGACCGGCGGAACACACCGGGGTCCATGCCGCCCGCGCCGGCCGGCACCGCGCCGAGCAGGTTCGGCAGCAGCTCGGACAGGTTGAGCCAGTGCACCAGTTCCGGATCGGTCGGCCAGGCGCCGATCACCACGCCGGCCGGGACGGCCCGCCGCTCCAGCGCCTCCAGCGTCAGCGCGGTGTGGTTGAGCGTGCCGAGCCCGGCCCGCGCCACCACCACCGCCGGTGCGCCGAGCGACACCGCCAGGTCGGCCACCGTCCACGGCTCGCCGGACGGGCGCAGCCCCATCGGTACGAGCAGCCCGCCCGCGCCCTCGACGAGCACCAGGTCGTGCTTGTCCGCCTCCTCGCGGATCGCGTCGACCGCGTTGTACAGCTCCAGCGGCGGCAGCTCCGCCACCCGGGCCGCGGCCAGCGGGGCCAGCGGGTCGGGGTAGCTGGCCAGTGTCCGGCCGGTCAGCGGGGCGGCCAGCCGGGTCACCGAGTCGACGTCGCCGGGCTCTCCCGTCGCCGTACCGGTCTGGCCGGGCTTGACCACGGCGACCCGCAGGCCGGCCGCCTGCGCGGCGGCGGCGACGGCGGCGGTCACCACTGTCTTGCCGACCTCGGTGTCGGTGCCGGTCACCAGCACCGGCCCGGTCCAGGCGTCGCCGAAGCTCATGGCGCACACTCCACGATCACGTCCAGGGCGTGGTCGAAGCCGGCCCGGTCCACCCCGGCGCTGACGGTGAGCCGCAGCCGGGAGCGGCTGTCCGGCGTGGACGGGGGACGGAAGCAGCCGACCGCCACACCGCGGTCCCGGCAGGCGGCGGCCCAGGCGGTCGCCTCCTGCGGGCCGGGCGCGGTCACCGAGATCACGGCGCCGTCCGGGGCGGACACGGACAGCCCGGCCGCGCCGAGCCGGCGCACCGCCACGGCGACCCGGTCGGCCAGCTCGGCACGCAGCGCGCCGCCGTCGCGGGCCAGGCGCACCGCGGCGCGGACCCCGGCCACCACGGCGGGCGGCGGCGCGGTGTCGAAGATGAACGTGCGGCCGGTCTCCACCAGGTGGCGGACGAACTCGGCCGGCCCGGCGACCACGCCGCCGGCCCCACCGAGCGCCTTGGAGAGCGTCGCGGTGACCACCACGTCGGGCGCGCCGGCGAGCCCGGCGGCGGCGACCCCGCCGGCTCCGGCCGGGCCGGTGACGCCGAGCGCGTGCGCGTCGTCGACGAGCAGCAGCGCGCCGTGGCGGCGGGCCACCGCGTGCAGCTCCGTGAGCGGGGCCAGGTCGCCGTCGACGGAGAAGACCGACTCGGTCACCACCACGGCCGGGCGGCCCGGCGCGGCGGCGAGCGCCGCGGCCACCGCCGCGACGTCGGCGTGCGGCGTCACGAGCGTCTCGGCGCCGGAGATCCGGCAGCCGTCGATCAGCGAGGCGTGGTTGTGGGCGTCGGAGACGAGCAGCGTCCGCGGCTGGGTCAGCCCCCGGACGGCGGCGAGGTTGGCCAGGTAGCCGGAGGAGAACACCAGCGCCCGGTCGACGCCCAGCCAGTCGGCCAGGTCGTCCTCCAGCGCGTGGTGGGCGTCGGTGGACCCGCGCACCAGGCGTGACCCGGTGGCGCCCAGCCCGTACGCGGACAGGGCCTGCGCTGCGGCGGCGGTGACCTCGGGGTGGGTGGCCAGGCCGAGGTAGTCGTTTCCGGCCAGGTCGACCACGGCGTCGTCGGCGGCGCGGGGGCGCAGCGTGCGGGTCAGTCCCGCCCGGGCCCGCAGCTCGGCGCGGCGGTCCAGGGCCGCCAGCCAGTCCGCCACCGTGCCGTCCCCTCCCGCCGACTCCCCGCCCCCCGCCGGGCGCTTCCGCGGGGCGAAGTTACCACCCGCGCCGAGGGCCCCGGCGTGGCGCGGTCCCGGCTCGCCGGGGGCCGGCGGCGGTGGTTTCCCGCGCTCACGGTGGCCTGTTAGGTTACGAGCCATGCCAGAGATCCTCGACCAGGCCCGGGAGCGGGTGCTGGGCAACGGCGTCGGCCTCGACGAGGCCGGTGTCCTCGCGGTGCTGAACCTTCCCGACGAGCACCTGCCCGCCGCGCTCCAGCTCGCCCACGAGGTCCGGATGCGCTGGTGCGGTCCGGAGGTCGAGGTCGAGGGCATCGTCTCGCTGAAGACCGGCGGCTGCCCGGAGGACTGCCACTTCTGCTCGCAGTCCGGTCTGTTCACCTCGCCGGTGCGCTCGGTCTGGCTGGACATCCCGGCGCTGGTCGAGGCCGCGAAGCAGACCGCCGCGACCGGGGCGACCGAGTTCTGCATCGTGGCCGCGGTGCGCGGTCCGGACGCCCGGCTGATGAAGCAGATGCGCGAGGGCGTCGCCGCCATCCGCGCCGCTGTCGACATCCAGGTGGCCGCCTCGCTCGGCATGCTCACCAAGGAGCAGGTCGACGAGCTGGTCGAGATGGGCGTGCACCGCTACAACCACAACCTGGAGACGTGCCGCTCCTACTTCCCGAACGTGGTCACCACGCACTCGTGGGAGGAGCGCTGGGAGACGCTGCGGATGGTCCGCGAGTCCGGCATGGAGGTCTGCTGCGGCGGCATCCTCGGCCTCGGCGAGACAGTCGAGCAGCGCGCCGAGTTCGCCGCGCAGCTCGCCGAGCTGGACCCGCACGAGGTGCCGCTGAACTTCCTCAACCCGCGCCCCGGCACGCCGCTGGGTGACCGCCCGGTGGTGGAGGGCAAGGACGCGCTGCGCGCCATCGCCGCGTTCCGGCTGGCCATGCCGCGCACCATCCTGCGGTACGCGGGCGGCCGCGAGCTGACCCTCGGTGACCTCGGCACCCGCGACGGTCTGCTCGGCGGCATCAACGCGGTGATCGTCGGCAACTACCTGACCACGCTGGGGCGGCCCGCCACGGCCGACCTGAAGCTGCTGGAAGACCTGAAGATGCCGGTGAAGGCGCTCTCGGCGACCCTGTGAGGCAGCGGTGACCGAATCCTCCCCCGCCACGGCCGCCCCCGCCGCGCTCTGGTGCGACAGGTGCGGCGAGTCGGTGACGGCCGGGCCGCACCCGGCGTGCGAGGCGGCGCGGGCGTGGGAGCCGCCGCGCTGGTGCGCGTCCTGCCGGCGGCGGATGAAGGTGCAGGTCGTACCGGCCGGCTGGTCGGCGGTCTGCGTCGAGCACGGCGAGCGGCGGGGCTGAGGCGTGCTGCACGGGCGGGCGGTGACGCTGCGGCCGGTGACCGACGCCGACGTGCCCGCCCTGGCCGCGATCCGGGCCACCCCGGAGGTGCGCCGCTGGTGGCGCGGCGGTGACGACCTGGCCGAGTCGGTCCGGGCCGACCTCGCCGACGACACGGTGACGATCTACGCCGTCGAGCACGACGGCAGGCTGGTCGGCGCGATCCAGTGGTACGCCGAGACCGACCCGGACTACCGCCACGCCAGCCTGGACGTCTTCCTCGACCCGGCGGTACGCGGCACCGGGCTGGGCGGCGACGCGATCCGCACGCTGGTCCGGCACCTGATCGACGAGTACGGCCACCACAGGTTCACGATCGACCCGGCGGCGGCGAACACGGCGGCGATCCGGGCGTACGCGAAGGTGGGGTTCCGCCCGGTGGGCATCATGCGCCGCTACGAGCGCGGTGCGGACGGGCGCTGGCACGACGCGCTGCTGATGGACCTGCTCGCCGAGGACCTGGCCGGCTGAGTCAGCCGGCCCAGAGCAGGTGCCCGTCGGGCAGCAGGCGGGCGCCCTCGGCGGGCCGGTGCGGGCTGAGCCGGCCGTCCGGCATGAGGTGCGACACCGGCACTCCGCGGCCGAGCACGGCGACGTCGGCGATCAGCCGCCGGTGGCAGCGCCACCAGACGCTCTCGCTGCACATCACCGCTGTGTTCTCCCGGGCGGCGTCGGCCAGCACCTCGTCCAGTGCGGCGTCGAAGTCGGGCGTGCGGGTGTACGCGGCGTACGCCCGGAAGGCCGCGACCGTCCACCAGGTGTCCGGTTCCGGCTCGCCGGCGCGGACGTGCCGGCGGCCGCCGAGGCGCGGTTCCCAGCGGTAGCCGATGCCCCGTTCGGGCAGCCAGCGTTCGAGGGCCTCGCGGCGGACGTCGGGGTTGGTCCGGCTGGCCGGGTAGCGGCGCACGTCCACGACCAGGGCGACAGCCGCGGCGGCCAGCAGGTCCCCGAGCTGGTCGCGGTGGGCGGCCCCGTGCCCGACGGTCAGCAGCATGCGCTCCACCGACTCAGCTTGCCCCGGGTCGGCGTCGTCCGCCCGCCGGCCGGGCCGGCCCACCGGAAAGGGCGTGCCCGGCACCGCACGGGTGCCGGGCACGCTTGCCGGTAACTGTGTGACGGTCAGCGCTGGAGGGTCAGCACACCCGGCCGCCACGGCAGCAGGTTGTAGTCGCCGCCCGCACCGGGGTTCTTGCCCTGGTACAGGAACTGCAGGTTGCAGGCGTCGATGGTCTTGGTCTGGTCGGGGTTGGTGCGGACCAGGTCACCGTGGCTGATGTCGTTCGTCCACGTCGCGCCGCTGTTGGCCTTGCCGGCGAACGGGTTGCTCTCGCTGGCGGCCTGCGGGGTCCACGAGCCGCTCAGGCTGTTCGACGTGAACGACCGGAAGTAGCGTCCCTGGCTCCCGATCGCCTCGACGATCATGAGGTACTGGTTCTGGCCCGCCACCTTGTAGACCTCGACGCCCTCGAAGAGGTTGTTCGTCGAGTCGGTCATGATCGTCGTGTAGTTCGAGCCGAAGCTGCCCGGGAAGTTCCCGAGCGGCATGCTCGACCGGTAGATCTTGCCGTTGTCCCCGGCGAAGAACAGGTACATGTTCTGGTCGTCACCGATGAGCGTCTGGTCGATGACGCCGTACGGGGCGTCCGGCAGGGTCGCGGTGGAGAGCGTCTGCGCCGAGGACCAGCCGTTGGCGTTCGTCGGGTCGCTCGACGTCTTGTAGCTGAACGAGGTCGGTCCCCACTGGTACGCCAGCACCCAGATGTTCTTCGGCGCGAAGTAGAGCAGGGTGGGTGCCACGGTGCCCTGGCTCATTCCGTTCTGGCCGGCCGAGGCCATGTCGGACCAGTTCGTGAACGGGGTGAAGTTCATCGAGCTGTACTGGCCGCTGCTGTTGACGTATGACCCGTAGACCAGGTGCTTGCCGTTGTAGACCACGTTTGTGAAGTCCTTGAGCGAGACCCAGCCGTTCTGCGGGTTGGCCAGCGCGCCGGTCGACGACCACCGGTAGGTCGACGGGAGCGAGCAGCCGCCCGGCGGGGGCGTCGTGGTCGGCGGCGGCGTGGTCGGGGGCGTGGTGCCACCGAAGTCGGTCCGCCACTGCTGGTTGGTCTGCCCGTGGCAGTCGTACAGCTGGACCTGCTGGCCGTTGCCGGTGCCCCAGACGTCCAGGCAGCGGCCGGACTGCACGCCGCTGATGGTGCCGTTGGAGTTGATGTTCCACTGCTGGTTCGGCTGCCCGTTGCAGTCGTAGATGATGATCGCGGTTCCGTTCGCGGTGCCCCTGGCGTTCGCGTCGAGGCACTTGGTGCCGTAGACCATGAGCTGCTTGTTCGACGTGTACGTCCACTGCTGGTTGGACTGGCCGTTGCAGTCCCAGAGCTGGACGCGGGTGCCGTTGGTCTGGGTGGCGTTCGGTACGTCGATGCACCGGCCCGACTGCACGCCGACGATCCGGCCGGCGCCACCGCTGGGCGGCGGTCCGGTGGTCGGGGTCGTGGTCGGCCCGGAGGTCGGGGCGGCGGCGTTGAGGGCGTTGAGGACCGAGTTGTACGCGGCCTTCTTGTTGCCGCCGCCGTCGAACAGCAGCGGGCTCTCGTTCGAGCGCCACGAGTCGCTGTCACGCACGCCCCACACGGTGATGCCGATGCACCGCGGCACGTTGATGCATGCCTGGGTCAGACCCGCGTACTGGCTGGTGGAGGAGTTGGTGACGTCGACCTCGGTGAGCGCCACGTCCACGCCCAGCGCGGCGAAGTTCTGCAGCGTGGTCTGGAAGTTGCTCGGCAGGGAGCTGCCGCCGGTGAAGTGGGTCTGCAGACCCACGCAGTCGATCGGCACACCCCGGGACTTGAAGTCCCGGATCATGTTGTAGACGCCCTGCGTCTTGCCGTACGACCAGTTCTCGATGTTGTAGTCGTTGTAGCAGAGCTTCACCGACGGGTCGGCCGCCCGCGCGGTCCGGAACGCCACCTCGATCCAGTCGTTACCGGTGCCCTGCAGATTCGACTGACGACGGCTGCCGTCCTCGTTGAACGCCTCGTTCACCACGTCCCAGGCGGCCAGCTTGCCCCGGTAGTGGGCCATCACACCGTTGATGTGGTCGATCATCGCCTGCCGCAGGTTGCTGCCGCTCAGGCTCTGCATCCAACCCGGCTGCTGCGCGTGCCACGCCAGCGTGTGGCCACGGACCTTCAGACCACGCTGGGTCGCCCAGTTGTAGATCTGGTCACCGGAGGAGAAGTTGAACTGCCCCCGCTGCGGCTGCGTCGCGTCCGGCTTCATCTCGTTCTCAGCCGTGATCATGTTGAACTCGCGCCCGGCGATCGTGCTGTACGTCGAGTCGCCGAGCCGGCCCGCTGCGATGGCGGTGCCGAAGTACCGGCCCGACTGCGCGGCGGCGGCGCCCAGCGTGGACGCCGCGGCGTTCGCCGACGGCATCATCACCGCGACGGCTGCCACCGTCACTGCGCTGACCGCGCCGGCGAGCAGCGCCCGGACGGCCGGTGATCGCCGTCGCCGGCTCCCGCCGCGATGAACGGATGGGCTCATTGCCATCTCGGCCTCCTTACTGGCCAACACCCAAGGCCGTCGGGGCGAAGACGACTGGACGTCTCGGTTGGGTATCTAGCTCCGTCGATGCTTTCATCGCGCATCGACGAGGACAATGGTGTTTCGGAAACGTTTCGGAAAGGTTCTGGCCTCGCGAGGCGTGGTGTGGCCGGTCGCCCGGTGCGGCACCGGCCACGCCACGCCACCTCGACGGTCAGGACACGGTGCAGGCGGAGCCGTTCAGCGTGAACGCGGCGGGCTTCGGGTTGGCGCCGGTGTGGCTGCCGTTGAAGCCGAAGCTGGTCGACGCCCCCGGCGCCAGCGTCCCGTTGTAGGACAGGTTCGACGCGGTCACCGCCGTACCGGTCTGGGTCACGTTCGCCGACCAGGCCTGCCCGACCTTCTGCCCGGCGTTGCCGAACGTGAACGCCAGCGTCCAGCCGTTGATCGCCGTGGTGCCGGTGTTGGCGATCGTGACGTTCGCGGTGAACCCGGTGTCCCAGGAGTTCGCCGTCCAGGTCACCGCGCAGGCACCGCCGGCGGGCGGGGCCGTGGTGGTGACGGTGACGCCGGGCGACGCGGGCGAGACGTTGCCGGCCGCGTCCACCGCCACCACCGTGAAGGTGTACGTGGTGGAGGCGGTCAGCCCGGTCACCGCCAGCGTGGTGCCGGTGGCCGAGCCGACCAGGACGTTCCCGCCGCGGTAGACGCGGTATCCGGTGACGCCCACCGCGTCGGTGGACGGGCCCCAGGTCAGCGTCAGTCCGGTCGGGCCGACCGCGGAGGCGGTGGGCGTACCGGGTGCGGTCGGCGGCGTGGTGTCCGGTGCCGGGCCGGCCGGCGTGGTGACGCTGACGGCGGCCGACGACGCGGAGCGGTTGCCGGCGCCGTCGAGCGCCCGCACGGTGAACTGGTACGTCCGCTCCGGCGCCAGCCCGGTCACGGCCAGGGTGTTCGTGGTGGCGGTGCGCAGCACCAGCGCGTCGCTGCCGGTCTGGGACTGGGTGATCTCGTATCCGGCGAGGCCGCTGCCGCCGGTGTCGGTGGACGCGGCCCAGGTCAGCGTGAGTCCGCTCGACGTGACGGCGGACGCCACGGGCGTGCCGGGCACCGAGGGCGCGGTGGTGTCCGGGGTGACCGGTCCGGGCTCCTCGCCCCAGACGCGCACGCCACCGGAGTAGAGCGGCACCTTGCGGTTCGGCCCGGCGGTGGCCTGGTACGACGGGTCGTTCGTCGGGTCCCAGGTGCCGCCCTCCGGCACCCCGATCTTGAACTGGACCTCCATCCGGTGCTGCGACTGCCCGGCGGGCGCGATGGTGTAGCCGGTGCAGTCGACCTCGACGTACCAGATGTCGCCGGAGAACTGCTTCGCCGTGGACGGGGACGGGCAGCCCTGGGTGTAGCCGGGCGTGACGGTGACCGGTCCGGTGCCGTCGGGCCGGAAGAAGTACCGGAACTTACCGGTCGTCAGCGCCCGGGCCGGGAACGCCGACTTGTTGTAGATGATCGCCTTGAGCCCGGTGGCGCGCGGCTCGGCCTGCATGACCGTGGTCTCCACAGTCATCTCGTCCATGTCGGGCGTCTCGGCGGACGGGAAACCGGCGCGCGGGCTGCCGCCGTACTCGTTCGTGAGCCGGGCCAGCGCGGAGGTGAAGCCGGCGTTGTAGTCGGTGGCGACCTCGTTCATCACGTAGTCCGACCGGCTGTCGGTGTACGCGTCGTTCGCCGCCGACGGGCCGCCGACCAGTGCGCCGTAGAGCACGTGCCGGGTCTCGGCGGGCACGGTCTGGCTGTCCCACCAGGAGCCGTGCGCGGTGCGGTGGTGCGGGTTGCGCGGCGAGTTGGTGCCGAAGCCGATCTGGTAGCTGGAGTTGCGCGGGTTGTCGCCGAGCGCGTAGTTGATCTGCCGGACGGCGAAGTCGTGGTAGCGCGCCTTACGCGTGGTGTCAGTGGTCTTGTCGCTGTAGACGAGCGCGGCGAACGCGGTGTTCGAGGCGTACCGCAGCGCGCCCCAGGAGTCGAGCACCGCCATCCCGCCGGGCGAGTACGGCACCCGCTGGCCGTTGACGCCGACCGTCCAGTAGTCCAGCCACCGGTTGGCGTCGTCCACGTACTTCTGCTTGCCGGTGAGGTTCGCCAGCAGCACGTACGCGCCGAACTGCTTGTTGTCCCAGGCGATGGTCCACTTGTAGGAGCGGGTGGTGGACTGCGGCTCGGTGCCGAGCTTGTCGTACTCGCTCTCGGCCTTGGCGAGGTAGGTGGCGTCGCCGGTGGCCCGGTACAGCCAGATCGCGCCCCACACCAGTTCGTCCTGGTAGCCGCTCCACGACTTGTAGAAGCTCGTCGCGTCGGTGATGCACTCGTGGTAGCTCTTCCGCACCGTGTCGGCGAACGTGTAGAGCTGCTTGGCGTGGCCGAGCAGCTTGTCCGCGTAGGCCGCGTCGGTGGGCCGGAACACCATCGAGGAGGCGGCCATCGCGGCCGCCGTCTCCCCCGCCAGGTCCGCGCCGCCACAGCTCGCATCGATCTTGTACGCGGGCCGCGCCATCGGCATCACCTCGGCCGGGCCCCACCACTTGTGGTCGTTGTCGCCCTTGCCGACCTGTCCGTAGAGGACGTTCGGGGCGGGGTGCGCCTTGACGAAGTAGTCGTTGACGAAGCGCAGGTTGTTCAGCAGGTGGGTGAGCTGACCGGAGGCGACGTACCCGTCGCGGTACTCGACCGCGCCCCACGCCAGCATGGTGGCGCTGAACGCCATCGGGAAGCCGAACTTCACGTGGTCGCCGGCGTCGTACCAGCCGCCGGTGAGGTCGACGCCGACGTCGGCGCCGTCGGTGAGCGCCGAGTCGCCGCGCCAGGAGACCCGGTTCCAGGAGGGCTTGCGGCCCGACTGCTGCGCCTCGTAGAAGAACAGCGACTTCTGCAACGCCTCGGCGTAGTTGAACGCGGGCGCGGCCTGTGCGGCGGCGGACGCGGGTGGCGGGGCGGCGACGGCCGTGGCCAGGCCGACGGCCAGCGCGGCGCCGGCAGCGAACAGCCGGCGGAGCCGGGACCGGCCTCCCGGCGGCGGAATCGGACGGGGCATGGCGAGCTCCTGTGGCTGGCGCCGGGCGGCAGCCGGAGCGGGGACGGTCTCGCGGGGCTCCGGCTGCCGCGTGGCGGTGGTGGTGGGGTGTCCGCGAGAGATTCGGGAGCGCTCCCATGGACAACCGACAATGTAATGCGCCGTTCACCACAGGGGAAGAGCGCGCCGATCCGGGAGGCCCGGGCGTACTCACGGGTAACCATCGGGAGCTGGATCACACCATCGAGTTCCGTCGATATAGAGCGTGCTCGGTCCCAGCTCAGCGGCATCGTCACGATGGTGCGTGCACCCGCGAGAGCGCCGTCGGCAGCGCGGCCGTCCTGGCATACGAGCGTACGGTTGCCCGCCCGCTCCGGCCCGCGGGACAGTACGCCTCACCTGCGGTGCCATCGACGCCGCCGCTCCCCGGACGACACTGAGGAGATCGCGATGGCTCTACGACTCGCCGAGGGCACCTCCTGGTCCGACACCCTCGCGCGGGCGGTGGCCGCCACGCCCGAGGCGTTCGGCACCGGCCCCGACGGCACCACCACGCTGCACAACCTCGTCCGGGGCGACTGGCGCGCGCTCGGCACGTCCACCGCCGTACGGACCCCGGTGGACAACACCGTGCTGGTCAACCTCGCCCGGCTCGACGCCGACACGGCCCGCGCCGCCGTCGCCCACGCCGCCGACGCGCACCGGGAGTGGGCACAGACCCCGCTGGCCGAGCGCGTCGCCCGGGTCACCGACGCGCTCGACGCGCTCACCGCACACCGCGGCCTGCTCGCCCTGCTGCTGGTCTGGGAGATCGGCAAGCCGTGGCGGCTGGCCTGCGCCGACGTGGACCGCGCGCTGGACGGCGTGCGCTGGTACGTACAGGAGATCGAGCGGATGCTCGCCGGCGGTCGGGAGCCGCTGCCCGGCCCGGTCAGCAACATCGCCTCCTGGAACTACCCGATGAGCGTGCTCGTGCACGCCGAGCTGGTGCAGTTGCTCGCCGGCAACGCGGTCATCGCCAAGACGCCGTCGCAGGGCGGCGCGGTCTGCCTCACCGTCGCGCACGCGCTGATGCGCCGCGCCGGCCTGCCCGCCACGCTGCTGTCCGGCAGCGGCGAGGAACTGTCCGAGGTGCTCGTCCGCGCGCCGGAGATCGGCGCCGTGGCGTTCGTCGGCGGGCGCTCCAACGGCGGCAAGGTCGCCGCCGCGCTGCTCGACTGCGACAAGCGGCACTTCATCGAGCAGGAGGGCCTCAACGCCTGGGGCATCTGGAACTTCTCCCAGTGGGACTCGCTGGCCGCCCACCTGCGCAAGGGCTTCGAGTACGGCAAGCAGCGCTGCACCGCGTACCCCCGGTTCGTGGTCCAGCGCGACCTGGTCGACGAGTTCCTCGACATGTACCTGCCCGTGGTCCGCTCGATCCGGTTCGGGCACCCGCTCGCCGTCGGTGACGACTGGGCGGCCGGCGACCCGCTGCCCGAGCTGGACTTCGGGCCGCTGATCAGCGGGGCGAAGGCCGACGAGCTGCGGCGCAAGGTCGACGAGGCGGTACGCGGCGGCGCCGTGCCGCTGCACCGCGGCAAGCTGGACGGCGCGCCGTTCCTGGACGGGCAGGACACGTCCGCGTACGTCGCACCGGCCGTGCTGCTGGCCCCGCCCGGCCGGTCCCGCCTCATGCACGCCGAGCCGTTCGGCCCGGTCGACACCATCGTCGTGGTGGACACCACCGACGAGCTGCTGGCCCAGATGAACGCCTCGAACGGCGCGCTCGTCGCGTCGCTCGCCTGCGACGACGAGGAACTCGCCGGCAAGCTGGCGGTGGACCTGCAGGCGTTCAAGGTGGGCATCAACAAGCCGCGCTCCCGGGGCGACCGGGACGAGCCGTTCGGCGGCCGGGGCGCGTCCTGGAAGGGCGCGTTCGTCGGCGGCGACCTGCTCGTGCAGGCGGTCACCGTGGGCGGCGACGGCCGGCTCTACGGCAACTTCCCCGACTACAGCAGCTACCCGGCCACCTGATCGCGCACAGACGGGCGGGGCCCCCGCATCGGGAGCCCCGCCGTGTCACCGTCCCCCGTATCGGAGGTCGGCCCCTGTTGGCGCGTGACCGCGCCGGTTCCGGCCGTCCGGGCCGTACCCCTCGGGTGTGCCGCGCCGTTGCGGCGCACCTCCGGGATCCGGCCGGCGGCCGTCAGCTCAACTCGACCGCTGCGCCGGCACCGTCACCCCGGCCCGCGCGGCGGGCTCGGCCGGCGGCCGTGCGGCCAGCGGCAGCGTCGCGGTCAGCACGCCGCCGTCGCGTTCCATCGCCACCGGCCGGTCCAGCCGGCGCAGCGTCCGCAGCATCGGCGTGTTCTCGGACTGCACGTGCAGCAGCACGGCGGCGTAGCCGGCCCGGTCGGCGTGGCCGACCAGGCGGCGCAGCAACGCCGAGCCGAGACCCCGCCGCTGCCAGTCGTCGCGGACCAGCAGCGCCGCCTCGGCCTCGTCGCCCTCGCCGAGCAGGTTCGCCATCGCCACGACCGGCTCCGCCGCCCCGCCGGAGCCCGCCGTGGCGAGCAGCGTCACGCCCCGCGCCGGCTCCAGCAGCCGGCGCAGCCGGGCCGGCGACGGGTCCGCCGCCCCGCTCAGGTAGCGCCGCTGCCGGCTGCGCGCCGAGCACGCGGCGTGCAGGTCGCGTACGCCGGGGACGTCCTCGGTGGTGGCGGCCCGCACCGACACCTCGCCGCCGTCCGGCAGCACCAGGGTGATCCGGTCGGCGTCCCGGCGGGCCAGCGTCGCCGCCAGCTCGACGAGGGCCTGCGCGCGGGCGTACTCGGCCGGGGTGAAGCTGGGTTCCCGGCGGTGCAGTTCGTGGGCGCCGCCGGCCGGGTCGGCGAGCACCATCGTGGTGCCGCCCACCCCGCCCGGCGCGGCGGCGGGCGTCGGACGCCAGGTCACCGTGTCGGCGCCGAGCAGGGCCCGCAGCACCTCGCCGGTCGCCTCCGGGTCACGCACCAGCCGCCCGGCGAGCCCCAGCAGCCGGGTCGGCTCGTCGGCCAGCCCGCGTGCCCCGCTGCGCGCGATCCAGCAGTCCCGCCCCCGGCCCCGCTCCACGGCGGCCCGCAGTTCCGCCTCGGTCACCTGCTCGGGCGCGTCGACCAGGAAGTCGTCGACAGCGCCGGCCTCGGTGGTGTGCACCTGCACGCTGAGGATGTTGACCCCGCGCAACGCGAGGCTCGCCGTGAGCACCGACAGGTAGCCCGGCCGGTCGTCCACGGTGGCTCGGATCCGCCACAGCGCCATGGTTGTCTCCCTTCCTCGGCACCGACCATGCCGTGCGCCTGTTGCGGGCCCGTTGCCCCGGGGTGACGCGGGCCGACCGGTCAGGTGACGGTGGTCACGGGCGGCGTGCCGACCAGGTCCAGCCGGTCGCCGAGGATCACCGCGCTGGCGCGGACGAGCTGGGCGAGCCGGTCCACCTCGGTGGAGTGGAACCCGGCGGCGGCGAGCGGCTCGCTGTGGTCACGGGCGACCACGAGCACCAGCCCGGCCCGGCCGAACGGCGCCACCGCGTAGTGGTGCCCGTCCGGGCTGGTCATGGAGCGCGCCCGCAGCGGGGTCACCTCCGGCAGCCGCGGCGGCACCGGCGCCCGCCAGCTCGCGTGGCCGATCGCGGCGACGCCGGCCTCGCCGCTGCGTGAGGCCCAGTCCAGGGGTACGACGGCGACCACCGCCCAGTCCGCGGCGAGCAGCCCCGGCACCGCGTCGACGAGCGTGGCCACCCCGTCGACCGGGTTCGCCGCCACCTGGGCGAGCAGTTCGGCGTCCTGACCGGTGGTGGTGGGCGCGCCGATCGCCCGCCACACCCCGTCCACCCGGACGCCGGGGATCGCGGCCAGCCCGGCGAGCATCCGCTCCACCCGCGCCGCACCCGGCCAGACCACCGTGAAGTCGTCCACCGCCCGGCCGCCGAGCCGTTCCAGCACCACCACCTGCACGATGTCCGCGCCGGAGACACCGAGTGTCCGGGCCACCTGGCCGAGCGTGCCCGGACGGTCCGGCAGGGTCACCCGAACTCTCAGCAGCATGTCTGATCCCCTCCGCTCGGCGGGCCGGCCGAGCGGCCGGCAGGCTGGCGCCCAGCCTGCCGGTTGACCATTTCGCCCCTGTTGCAAGGGCATGTCCCGCCGGGAAAACCCGACCTTGACAACAAAGCTGAGCTGCCATCAACTAATCGGATGACCGATCCGGCCGCCGATGTCGCCGTGCCCTCGACCGGTCCGGCCCCGCGCGGGCTCGACCTCGACCGGCTCGCCGCCCACCTGGCCGTCCACCGGCCGGACCTGAGCGGGCCGCTGTCGGCGCGGCTGATCGCCGGCGGCAAGTCCAACCTCACCTACCTGCTGCGCGCCGGTGACCGCGAGGTGGTGCTGCGCCGGCCACCCCTCGGGCACGTGCTGGCCACCGCGCACGACATGGCCCGCGAGCACCGGGTGATCTCGGCGCTCGCGCCGACCGGCGTACCGGTGCCGGAGGCGCTGCTGCTGTGCGCCGACGAGAGCGTCATCGGCGCGCCGTTCTACCTGATGGCGAAGGTCGACGGCGAGGTCTACCGGCGGCGGGAGCAGACCGACGCGCTCACCGCCGCGCAGCGGCGCGACCTCGCCATGGCGATGATGGACACGCTCGCCACGCTGCACCGGGTCGAGCCGGCCGAGGCGGGGCTGGCCGACTTCGGCCGCCCGGAGGGCTACCTGGCCCGGCAGGTACGCCGCTGGGCCGGCCAGCTCGACCGGTCCCGCAGCCGGCCGCTGCCCGGCATCGACGAGCTGCGCGACGCGCTGGCCGCCAGCGTGCCCGACGGCGCGAACGCGGGCCGGATCGTGCACGGCGACTACCGGCTGGACAACCTGCTCGCCACCGTCGACCCGGTGGCGGTGCGCGCGGTGCTCGACTGGGAGATGGCCACGCTCGGCGACCCGCTGGCCGATCTCGGGCTGCTGCTGACGTACTGGGACGTGCTCGGCGACAGCGACCACGGCGAGGGCAACCCGGTGGCCGACGGCATCGGGCCGCGCGCCGGCTTCCCCACCGGCGCCGAACTGATCGAGCGGTACGCCGGGCGCAGCGACGTCGACGTCGGCCCCCTGCACTGGCACGTGGCACTCGGCTGTTTCAAGCTCGCGGTGATCTGCGAGGGCATCCACTACCGGCACACGCTCGGGCAGACGCTGGGCGAGGGCTTCGACCGGATCGGCGACATGGTGGCGCCGCTCGTGGCACACGGGCTGCACGCGGTGAGGGAGAGCTAGATGGAGTTCGCGTACGACGACCGGACGGTCGAGCTGCGGCAGCGGCTGGAGGCGTTCCTCACCGAGTGCGTGTACCCGGCCGAGCCGGTGCACCACGAGCAGGTGGCCGCCGCCGGCGACCCGTGGGCCCGCCCGCCGGTGATGGCGGAGCTGAAGGCACAGGCGCGGGAGCGCGGGCTGTGGAACCTGTTCCTGCCCGACGCCCGCTACGGCGCCGGCCTGACCAACCTCCAGTACGCGCCGCTGGCCGAGCTGACCGGCCGCAGCCCGCACCTGGCCCCGGAGGCGCTCAACTGCGCCGCGCCGGACACCGGCAACATGGAACTGCTCGCCGAGTTCGGCTCCGAGGAGCAGCGCAAGCAGTGGCTCATGCCGCTGCTCGCCGGTGAGATCCGGTCCGCGTTCTGCATGACCGAGCCGGAGGTGGCGTCCTCGGACGCGACGAACATCGCCACCCGGATCACCCGCGACGGCGACCACTACGTGATCAACGGCCGCAAGTGGTGGTCGTCCGGGGCGATGGACCCGCGCTGCGAGATATTCATCGTGATGGGCAAGACCGACCCGGACGCCGACCGGCACCGTCAGCAGAGCATGATCCTGGTCCCCCGGGACACCCCCGGCGTGACGGTACGGCGCGGCATGCGGGTCTTCGGCTACAGCGACGCCCCGCACGGCGGGCACGCCGAGATCGACTTCTCCGACGTGCGGGTGCCGGTGGACAACCTGGTCGGCGAGGAGGGCACCGGGTTCGCCATAGCCCAGGCCCGGCTCGGCCCCGGCCGGATCCACCACTGCATGCGCCTGGTCGGCATGGCCGAGCGGGCCCTGGAGCTGCTCTGCCGGCGCGTGCTCGACCGGATCGCGTTCGGCCGCCCGCTCGCCGAGCAGGGCGTGGTCCGCGAGTGGATCGCCGAGTCGCGGGTCCGGATCGAGCAGGCCCGCCTGCTGGTGCTCAAGACCGCGTGGCTGATGGACACCGTCGGCAACAAGGGCGCGCACACCGAGATCCAGGCCATCAAGATCGCTACCCCGCTGATGGCCGAGTGGGTGATCGACAAGGCCATCCAGGCGTACGGCGGAGCCGGGGTCAGCCAGGACACCCCGCTGGCCGAGCTGTGGGCGGCGGCCCGCACGCTGCGCCTGGCCGACGGCCCCGACGAGGTCCATCGCGCGTCGCTGGCCCGCCGCGAGCTGCGCCGCTGGTCCTGACCGGGCCCCCGCCGCCCGGCCGGGTCAGGCGGAGGCCCGGTGGATCAGCTCGGTGTCCAGCAGCACGTGCGGCGAGGGAACCTCCTCGCCCCGGATGCGGGACACCAGCAGCCGGGCCATCTGCCGGCCCATCTCCTCCACCGGCTGGAACACGGTGGTCAGCGGCGGCTCGGCCTGACGCGCGATCGGGGCGTCGTCGAAGCCGATCACCGCCACGTCCTCGGGCACCCGGCGGCCGGCCTCGCGCAACGCGCGCAGCGCGCCGAACGCCATCAGGTCGGAGGCCACGAACACGGCGTCCAGCTCCGGGCAGACGTCGAGCAGCCGGCGCATGGCGGCGGTGCCGCTGCCCTCGCTGAAGTCCCCGTACGCGATCAGGCCCGGATCCACCCGGCTGCCGGACGCACGCACGGCCTCCTGGTAGCCGGAGAGCCGGGCCAGGCCGGCGCCCATGTCCTGCGGGCCGGCGATGGTCGCGACCCGCCGTCGGCCCTGGCGGAACAGGTGCTCCACCGCCTGCCGCGCGCCGCCGACGTTGTCCATGTCGACGAACCACGCCGGCTGCGCGTTCGGGTGCAGCATCCGCGCCGGACGGCCGCCGAGCACCGTCGGCAGGCCGCGCTCCTCCAGCAGCGTGGGCAGCGGGTCGGCGTCGTGCAGCGACAGCAGGAGTACGCCGTCCACGTGCTGGTTGGTCAGGTGGTGCTCGACCCGTTCCCGCTCGATCGGCGACTGCACCATGGCCAGCCAGAGCTGCATCGGCGTCTCCACCAGCCCGGAGCTGACGCCCCGGACGATGGCCGCGAAGAACGGCTCGGTGAAGACCCGCTCCCCCGACTCGGACACGACCAGTGCGACCGAGTCGGTCCGCTGGGTGACCAGCGCACGGGCGGCGCGGTTCGGCACGTACCCCAGTTCGGCGATGGCCTGCTGGACGGCGGCCCGGGCCTCCGGGCTGACCTGCGGCGAGCCGTTGACCACGCGGGAGACCGTGCCGCGCCCGACGCCGGCGCGGGCCGCGACCGCGTCGAGGGTCGGACGCCCGAGCGAGCGGGTGCGCTGCGTTGTCATCGTTGTGCTCCTCCGACGGTCGGGCGGGCCCGGCACCGATTGAGGCGTCGGCGCCGGGCCGCCCGTTACTGGCTGGCCCAGCTTATTGTGCGGGCAGTCCGTTGCGTCGGATCACGTCGGCGTACCACCTGGCGCTGGACTTCGCGATCCGGGCCTGGCTGTCGTAGTCGACATAGACCATGCCGAACCGCTTCGTGTAGCCCCAGGCCCACTCGAAGTTGTCCAGGAGCGACCAGGCGAAGTAGCCCTTGAGCGGCACACCGGCCTCGATCGCGGCGTGCGCCGCGCGCAGGTGCGCGGAGAAGTAGGCCAGCCGGTCCGGGTCGTCCACCCGGCCGTCGACCAGCTCGTCGACGAACGCCGAGCCGTTCTCGGTGACGTAGAGCGGCAGGTCGGTGTACTCCCGGTGGACCCGCTCCAGCGTCTCCACCAGGCCCGGCGCGTCGATCTCCCAGTCCATGTCCGTCACCGGGACACCCCGGGTGACGAACCGGACGTCCTCGCTGCCCGGCCAGCAGGACGGCGCCCGCCAGTAGGGCTCCGGCTCCGCGCCCTCGACCGGCGCGGCCACCACGTGCCGGCTGTAGTAGTTGACCCCGACCATGTCCAGCGGCGTGGAGATGGTCGCCAGGTCACCGTCGCGCACGTGCCCCATGTCGGTGACCTGACGCAGGTCCGCGACGAGGTCCGCCGGGTACGACCCGCGCAGCACCGGGTCCAGGAAGAACCGGTTCGCCAGCGCGTCGATCCGGCGGGCCGCGTCGGCGTCCGCCGCCGACCCGCTCGCCGGGGTCACCGGGTACAGGTTGACGGTGATGCCGAGCTGCGCCTCCGGGCGGACCGCGCGGACCGCCTGCACGGCCAGGCCGTGACCGAGCATGAGGTGGTGCCCGGCCCGGACCGCGTCCGCGCCGTCGGAGCGGCCCGGCGCGTGCACGCCGGAGCCGTAACCGAGGAACGCCGAGCACCACGGCTCGTTCAGCGTGGTGAAGTACTTCACCCGGTCACCGAGCGCCTCGGCGACCAGGTGGGCGTACTCGGCGAAGCGGGCCGCGGTGTCGCGGGCCGGCCAGCCGCCCGCGTCCTCCAGCGGCTGCGGCATGTCCCAGTGGTAGAGCGTCAGCCACGGCTCGATGCCGTGGCCGAGCAGCTCATCGACCAGCCGGCGGTAGAAGTCCATGCCCTCCTGGTTGACCCCGCCGGTGCCGCCCGGCTGCACCCGCGGCCAGCTCACCGAGAAGCGGTACGACCGCAGGCCCAGGTCGGCCATCAGCCGCACGTCGTCAGGCATCCGGTGGTAGTGGTCGCACGCCACGTCGCCGGTGTGCCCGGCCACCGTCCGGCCCTCCGTGTGGCTGAAGGTGTCCCAGATCGACGGGGTACGGCCGCCCTCCGTCGCCCCGCCCTCGATCTGGTACGCGGCGGTCGCCGCACCCCAGAGGAAGTCGGGCGGGAAGGTGAGGGCCGGACCGGCGTCGAGGACGCCGACGGCGGGCGGGCTTGCTGGGTTGCTCACGACTTGACGGCGCCTTCCATGATGCCGCCGATGATCTGGCGGCCGAACAGAACGAACACGACGAACAGGGGCAGGGTCGCGATCAACGTACCGGCGAAGATCTGCGAGTTGTCGGCGAAGTAGGCGGTGTTGAGGCTGCGCAGCGAGATCTGGACGGTCGGGTTGGACGGGTCCGCCAGCACCACGAACGGCCAGAAGAACTGGTTCCACTGCTCCATGAAGGTCAGCAGGCCCAGCACCGCGGCGGCCGGACGCAGCGCGGGCGCCACCACGTGCCAGTACACCCGCCAGGTGGAGCAGCCGTCCACCCGGGCGGCCTCGATCAACTCGTTCGGTACCGCCTGCTCGGCGTACTGGCGCATCATGAAGATGCCGAAGCCGCCGATCAGGAACGGAACGGTCACCGACGGCATGGTGTTCAGCCAGTCGAGCTTCGCCATCAGGATGTACAGCGGCAGCACGCCGAGCTGGATCGGCACCATCATCGAGGTGAGGATGATCAGCAGCAGCGCGTTCTTGCCCCGGAAGCGGAGCTTGGCGAACGCGAAGCCGGCCAGCGAGCCGAAGAACACCGTCGCGACGGTGATCGTCCCGGAGACCAGGAACGAGTTCATCAGGCCCTTGACGATGTTGGCGTCGCTGTTGGCGAGCACCCGCTCGATGTTCTCGCCGAGCTTGCCGCCGGGCAGGAACGGCGGCGGCCAGGAGTTGGCCGCGTCGTTCGTCCGGCTGGCGATCACGATCATCCAGTAGAACGGGAACAGGGACAGCAGCACGCCGAAGATCAGGCCGATCATGGTGAGCGGGCTGGCCTTCCAGAGCCGCTCGGCCCGGTGGGCGGTCTTGACCGGCGGACTCTGCCGGGTGGGCGGGCGGACGGCGGTGGTCGTCATCTCGTCACCTCACTTGTCGGAGCTGATGCGGCGGGCGAGCAGGTAGTTGATCGCCGACATCAACGCGATGAGCACGAAGAGCACGAGCGCGACCGCCCCGGCGTAGCCCCACCGGAAGCGCTGGTTCATCACGTCGAGCAGGTACATCGTGATGGTCTGGAACTGGCCCTCCGAACCACCGGAGAGACCGCCCGAGCCGCTGGTGAACAGCAGGGGCTCGGTGAACAGCTGGAGGCCGCCGATCGTGGAGATGATCAGCGTGAAGATGATCGTGGGGCGCAACTGCGGGACCGTGATGGACCAGAACTGGCGCCGCCGGGAGGCGCCGTCCAGCGCCGCGGCCTCGTACATGTCCTTGCTGATCGACTGCATGGCGGCCAGGTAGATCAGCGCGTTGTAGCCGACCCAGCGCCAGTCGACCATGGTGGAGATGGCGAACCAGGAGGCGAAGCGGTTCGCCCGCCAGTCGATCGGGTCCAGGCCGACGCTGTCGAGCAGCCAGTTGACCAGGCCGAAGTCCTTGGCGTAGATCATCGAGAAGATCAGCGCGACCACAGCGGTCGAGGTGATGATCGGCATCGCGATGGCCATCCGGAAGAACGTCTGCGCGCGCAGCTTCCGGTTCAGCGCGTTCGCGAGCATCAGTGCCAGCAGCAGCTGCGGCACCGTGGAGAGCAGGAACATGCCGAACGTGTTGACCACCGCGTTCCAGAACTGCGGGTCCTCGGTGATCAGTTCGACGAAGTTGTCCATCCCGACGAACGAGATCGTCGAGTTCAGCGGCGACCGGTCGGTCAGCGCGATCCAGACCGTGTACGCGATCGGGTACACGCCGAACACGGCGAAGATCACGAAGAACGGCAGGACGTACAGGTACGGCGAGTACTTCAGGTCCAGCCGGGTCATCGAGGCGGCGCGGCGGCGTGTGTGCCGTGCGGCGCGCGGCGCGCCGGGCTCGGGCGGCGCCGCGGCGTGCAGGTCGAGGCTCATGGGGAGTCCTTCTCCTCGGCCGGCGTCACCCGCCACACGGGCGACGCCGGACTCTGCGGGCACCGCGGGTGGCGCCGGCAGCCGGGGCTGCCGACGCCACCCGCGGGCGGCTCAACCGGTCACTTACCGGCGGCCGCACCGTTCTTCAGGGCCGCCTGCCACTGCTCGTCGGCCGACTTGCCCTGCTCCACGGCGCGCAGCGTGTTCTCCACGGCGGTGCGGACCGCGTTGTTCTTCGGGCCGAGGTAGACCGGCTTCAGGTCGGTGGCGCCGGCGGCGAAGATCTTGCCGACCGGGGCCTTGCTGAAGTACTCGTTGGTCGAGTCGGCCACGGCCGGGTCGGTGAGCGCCTGCGGGTTCGAGGGCAGGTTTCCGACCGCCTTGTACGCGCCGATCTGGCCCTTGGCACTGGTCAGGAACTTGGCCAGCTCCGCGGCCTCCTTCTGGTGCTTGCTCGACTTCGGCACGCCGAGGAAGGAGCCGCCCCAGTTGCCACCGGCGCCCGGCGCCTTGGCGATGTCCCACTTGCCGGCCGCCGCGTCACCGGCCTGGCCCTTGATGACACCGGTCATCCAGGCGGGGCAGGCGATGGTGGCGAAGGTGCCGTTCTTGAAGCCGGCGTTCCACTCGTTGGAGAACGACTGGAGGTTGTTGGACAGCCCGGCGGCGATCATCTTGGTGGTGAGCTGGTACGCGGCCTGCACGTCCGGGTTCTGGTCGATGACCAGCTTGTTGCTCTTGTCGTAGTAGGTGTAGCCGGTGCCCTGGCCCGCGATCTGCATCAGCACCACGTTGTAGAAGTTGGTCGCCGAGTCGACGAACTTGTGCTTCTTGTCGGCGGCGGCGAACTTCTGGCCGGTGGCGATGAACTCGTCCCAGGTCGGCCAGAGCGCGCCGACCTGCTCGCGGTCGGTGGGCAGCCCGGCGGCCTTGAACAGGTCGCTGCGGTAGCACAGCGCCATCGAGCCGACGTCGGTGCCGAGGCCCAGCACCTTGCCGTCGGGGGTGGTGCCCTGCTCCCACTTCCACGGCAGGAAGTTGCCCTTGAGGTCGTTCGCGCCGTGGTCGGCGAGGTTCACGAACTTGTCGGCCTGGGCGTAGAACTGGACGATCGTGCCCTCTTCCAGGGCCACCACGTCGCCGGCGCCCGAGCCCGCGGTGATCTGCTGGGTGAGGCGGGTGTTGTAGTCACCGAGGCCGAGGCCCTTGCCCCGCTCCTGGATCTTGACGTTCGGGTGCTCCGCTTCGTACTGCTTGTACAGCTCTTCGTAGCCGAAGCCCTGGTCGCCGAAGACGTCGACGACCAGCGTGACCGGGCCGCCGCCGCTGCCGCTGTCGCCGCTGTCCGAGTCGTCGCCGCAGGCGGCGGTGGTGCCGAGCACGACGACGGACGCGAGCGCGATGGCCGCGAACCGCCGACGACGGATTGGGACGCTCATCCGAGACCCCTCTTTCGGTGGTGAGGCGATATCTGCTGTGTGGTGGGGGGTGCGTTTCGCGCGGGCCGGAGCGGGCAGGAGGGAGATCCGCACCACTCTCGGGAGCGCTCCCATGAGGTTGCCGGGAGGTGACAGGGGTGTCAATAGACCGTTGGGAGCGTTCCCATTTCGTTACCGCGTAGGCGCGCGGCCCCTGCGCGGGGCCGCGCGGTCAGCGGTGCGGCGGTGGCGCGGCGGGTCGCGCGGCCGACGATGCAGTTGTCGCGCGGTCGGCGGCGCGAGGGCTCACGTCAGCAGCAGCGGCGCAGCAGGACGGTGGCGCGGTCCGGGTCGAACACGGCCGGATCGAACGCCGAGCCGGCCCACTCGCGCATGGTCCGGTGCTCCGGATGCGCCGGGTCGGCGAGCGCGGCCAGCAGGACCGCGTACCCGCCCGGGCCGCCCACGTCCTCCGGCGGGCAGGCCCGCTCCCCGTCCAGGCAGAGCGGGTAGCGCTCGTCCGGGTCGGCGGCGCAGCAGTCCTCCACCACCAGGTCGTGCTCCCACCAGTCACCGAAGTCGTACGTGTAGCGGAAGCGGTCGCCCTTGCCCACGAGTGCGTCCAGCCGGACGTCCAGCTCGTCGCGCAGCGCCAGTTCACCGTCCGGGTCGGGCTCGCCGTACTGCCGGCCGTGGACGTCGAACGAGTGCAGGTGGCAGTCGCGCCAGCCCATCGCGTGCTGGATCACCCGGTGCAGCCGGTCCAGCGTGTAGCCGCCGGGCACCAGCACCCGCCGCCACACCGGCGGCCGGACGCCGGCCAGCGACACCATGAGCTGGAAGATCTGACGCGACACGACGTCCCATCCTTCCTGGGCATAGGCTGCCTGCATGATCTGCCGAGCCTGCCGGGAACGGCGGCACGACGACTGTCCTGGCCGGAAGTGGTGCGACTGCCAGCACCGTACCCCCGAACCCACCCCTCCGGTCACCGGTCCGGCCGGCGAATGACCGTCGGAACCCCGATCGAACGGATCTGGCCCGCACCCGTCACCGGTGCGCTGACCGATCCGCAGCTCACCGCGCTCTACGGCCGCACGGCCCGCCCGCACCTGCGGGTCAACTTCGTGACCAGCGCCGACGGTGCGGTCACACTGGACGGATACTCGGCCGGGCTGTCCGGCGAGCCGGACAAGCGGGTCTTCGGCCTGCTGCGGATGCTCTGCGACGGTCTCGTGGTGGCCGCCGGCACGCTGCGGCACGAGGGCTACCGGGCGGTCCGGCTGAGCCCGGATCGCCGGGCCTGGCGGCGCGAGCACGGGCTGGCCGAGTACCCGACGCTGGTGGTCGTCTCCGGGTCGCTCGACCTCGACCCGGCGCAGGCCGCCTTCGCCGACGCCCCGGTCCGGCCGATCGTGCTCACCCACGCCGCCGCCGAACCGCCGCCCGGGCTCACCGAAGTAGCAGACGTGGTCCGCTGCGGCACCGACACGGCCGACGACCCTGGGCAGGCCGACGGCACCGCGCGGACTGGTGGCGTCGGGCGGATTCGCGGTGCCGGGCGGGTCGATCTCGCCGCCGGCCTGGCCGAGTTGCGCCGGCGCGGGCTCGGGCAACTGCTCTGCGAGGGCGGCCCGCACCTGTTCGGCGCGCTCACTGCGGCCGACCTGGTCGACGAGCTGTGCCTGACCGTGGCGCCGCTGCTCGCCGGGGCCGGTCCGGGACGGATCACCGCCGGGGACACCAGCGTCCCGCGGCACCTGCCGCTGCGGCACGTGCTGGCCGCGGGCGACGGCGTGCTGATGCTGCGCTACGCCCGCGACCCCGCCGAGACACCACCCGCCGGCGCCGCCCCCGCCGCCTGACCAGCATGCGGCACGCGGCACGCGGCACGCGGCACGCGAGATCTTGGTATCAAACGGCCCCCGGAGGGGCCCTTTCGTACCAAGATCTCCGCATCGTCCTGACACGCGGGACACGACTCCCGCGGACCGGGCCACACGGACCGGAAACGGCGAGTTCGGGGTGGGCACGGCGACGGGTGGAACTCCATGGGTGTCATAGGCCCGCGGAGACACCCGTGGTGTTCCACCGAGCGGCCGGGCCGGACAGCACCACGCCACGCCGGACAGCATCTCGAACACCCCGACGGCACCCGCTGGCGGTCATCGGGCGGGCCCCGGGAGCCTGACGGCGTCGGCGCGGCAGGCGGCCCCGCAGGCGGCGGACGCAGGCGCGGCAGGCGGCGGGCGCAGGCGCGGCAGGCGGCGGGCGCAGGCGCGGCAGGCGGCGGGCGCAGGCGCGGCAGGCGGCGGGGCGGCGGAGGGGTGAACGTGGAGGAAACGCACGCATCGTGGTCGGGCGGATTCGGGAGGCTACCGTTCGGCGCACGGGTGGCGTGGCGTCCGCCGCGTCGCGTGGCAACCTGTCGCATCCCTCGGGCAGGATGCACGACGTGCACCGCCAACGGTACGACCAGCCGACCGGAGACCGCCGATGACCGACGATCAGCTCGACGGGCCCGGCGAGGGTGTCGGCCGGGTGCTCGGCACCGCCGACGCCACCCCGCTCACCTTCTGGACCGCCGTCGCGCCGGGCAGCTACCTGCAACTCGACGACGTGGTGGTGACCCGCCGCGACCTGCCCGACCGTGAGCCGGTGACGATCGCCGGGGTGGTGACCCAGGTGCGCGCCCGGCACGAGGGGGCGCAGTTCGACTCCGACGTCTTCGCCATCGCCGACGGCACGCTGCCGGCGCAGGTGCAGGAGGCGGCCGAGGTGACCACCACGCGGGTGGACCCGGAGTTCTACGTGCCGCCGACGCCGGGCGCGGTGGTGCACCGGGCCGAGGGCGACGCGCGGGCGCGGGCGCTGCACTTCGACCGGATGGAGCGGCGGATCCCGATGGGGATGGGCCGCGACGGCGTGCCGGTCTACCTCAACGCCGACTTCCTCGACGGCACCCGGGGCGCACACGTGTCGATCTCCGGCATCTCCGGTGTCGCCACCAAGACGAGCTTCGCCACGTTCCTGCTCTACTCGGTGTTCCGCTCCGGCGTGCTGGGCGGCGACGCGGTGAACGCCAAGGCGCTGATCTTCAACGTGAAGGGCGAGGACCTGCTCTTCCTCGACCACCCGAACAGCCGGCTCGACGACCCGACCCGGGCGGCGTACGCGAAGCTGGGCCTTGACGCCGGGGCGTTCCCGGACGTGCGGGTGTACGCCCCGCCGCGGGTCGGCGACTCCTCCGGCACGCCGGATGTGAGCAGCCGGCTCACCGGGGTGGACAGCTTCTACTGGACGCTGACCGAGTTCTGCGCCGACCGGCTCCTGCCGTACGTGTTCGCCGACGCGGACGACGAGCGCCAGCAGTACACGATGGTGGTCCACTCGGTGGCCGCGCACCTGGCCCGCTACGCCCAGCCGGCCGACGGCGGGGTCAGCATCGACGGGGTGCGGCTGGGCTCGTACGCGGATCTGGTCGACCACGTGGTCGAGCAGCTCAACGACGACGAGACGCGCGGCGAGTGGGCCGGCAGCGCGGTCGGGCTGGGCACCGTCAACGCGTTCGCCCGCCGGCTCATCGGCAGCAAGAAGGATCTGGGCCGGCTGATCCGGGGCGACCTGGCGACCCGCCGCCCGCACTCGATCAACACGGCGGAGAGCGCCCAGGTCACTGTGGTCGACCTGCACAACCTGCCGGACCGCGCGCAGCGGTTCGTGGTCGGTGTGACGCTCAAGAGCGAGTTCGAGCGCAAGGAGAAGGCCGGCACCGCCAAGCCGCTGCTGTTCGTCGTGCTCGACGAGCTGAACAAGTACGCGCCACGGGAGGGCTCGTCGCCGATCAAGGAGGTGCTGCTCGACATCGCCGAGCGGGGCCGCTCGCTGGGCGTGATCCTGGTCGGCGCGCAGCAGACCGCGAGCGAGGTGGAACGGCGGATCGTCACCAACTCGGCGATCCGGGTGGTGGGCCGGCTCGATCCGGCCGAGGCGTCCCGCCCGGAGTACGGCTTCCTGCCGCCCGCCCAGCGGCAGCGGGCGCTGCTGGCCAAGCCGGGCACGATGTTCGTCAACCAGCCGGACATCCCGGTGCCGCTCTGCCTGGAGTTCCCGTTCCCGGCGTGGGCCACCCGGGTCTCGGAGGCGGGCCGCGCGCCCTCGGAGACGCTACGGTCGATCACGCAGGCCGCCGATCCGTTCGCGGTGGTCGGCTCCGGCTCCTCCGACGACGACATCCCGTTCTAGGCGGCACCCAGATGAAGATCCTGCACACCTCCGACTGGCACGTCGGCAAGGTCCTCAAGGGGCAGTCCCGGGCCGAGGAGCACAAGCAGGTCCTCGCCCAGGTCATCGAGATCGCCCAGCGCGAGCGGCCGGATCTGGTGATCGTCGCCGGTGACCTGTACGACACCGCCGCGCCGACCCCGGAGGCGACCCGGCTGGTCACCCGGGCGCTCACCGCGCTGCGGCGTACCGGGGCCGACGTGGTGGCGATCGGCGGCAACCACGACAACGGCGCGGCGCTGGACGCGCTGCGCCCGTGGGCCGAGGCGGCCGGGATCACGCTGCGCGGCAGCGTCCGGGAGAACCCGGACGAGCACGTCGTCGACGGGGTCACCGCCGGTGGGGAACGCTGGCGGCTCGCCGCACTGCCGTTCCTGTCCCAGCGGTACGCGGTGCGCGCGGTGGAGATGTACACGCTCACCCCGGCCGAGGCGAACCAGACGTACGCCGACCACCTGGGCCGGGTGCTGGACCGCCTCGCCGAGGGGTTCACCGAGCCGGACCGGGTGCACCTGGTCACGGCGCACCTGACTGTGGTCGGGGCGAGCACCGGCGGCGGTGAGCGGGACGCGCACACGGTGCTCGGTTACGCGGTCCCGGCCACCGTCTTCCCGGGCGACGCGCACTACGTGGCGCTGGGTCACCTGCACCGCTCGCAGAGGGTCATCGGCCCGTGTCCGATCCGCTACAGCGGCAGCCCGCTCGCCGTCGACTTCGGCGAGCAGGAGAACGTCTGCTCGGTGACGATCGTGGAGGTGACAGCCACCACGGCCGCCCGCATCCGCGAGGTGCCGGTGCCGGGCGCGGTGCCGCTGCGCACGGTACGCGGCACGCTCGCGCAACTCGCCGAGATCGAGGCGCCGGAGGGCTGGCTGCGCGTCTACGTCCGGGAGCAGCCCCGGGCCGGGCTGCGCGAGGAGGTGCAGGAGCTGCTGCCCCGGGCGCTGGAGATCCGGATCGACCCGGAGCTGGTGCCCGCTCCGGGCAGCGGGACACGGACTGCCCAGCGGGCCGGCCGGTCGCCGGGCGAGTTGTTCGGCGACTACCTGGACAGCCGCGGGCACGCCGACGAGGGTGTCCGGGAACTCTTCGACGAGCTGCTCGAGGAGGTGGAGCACTGATGCGGCCGATGCGACTGGACATGGCCGGGTTCACGGTGTTCCGCGACGAGACGACTGTCGACTTCACCGACGCGGACTTCTTCGCGCTGGTCGGGCCGACCGGTTCGGGCAAGTCGACGGTGCTCGACGCGATCTGTTTCGCGCTCTACGGCACGGTGCCGCGCTGGGGCGGCGCCCGGGGGCTGGCGAACGCGCTGGCGCCGTCGGCGACCGAGGCGCGGGTCCGGCTGGTCTTCGAGTCCGCCGGGGACCGCTACGTGGCGACCCGGGTGGTGCGCCGCGACGGGCGGGGCACTGTGAAGACGGCGAACGCCGGTCTGCAGCTCATGCCGCCGGGCTTCGACGTCACCAAGCTCGACACGGGGCTCAGCCCGGAGGATCTGGGCGAGGTGGTGGCGGGCACCCCGGCCGAGATGGAACAGGCGGTGCTGGACGCGGTCGGGCTGCCGTACGAGCAGTTCACCTCCTGCGTGGTGCTGCCGCAGGGCCAGTTCGCGGACTTCCTGCACGCCAAGCCGGCCACCCGCCAGCAGATCCTGGTGAACCTGCTCGGGCTGGGCGTCTACGAGTCGGTGCAGAAGAAGGCGGTCGAGCGGGCCGGGCAGGCCGAGGCGAAGCTGGAGACCGTCGACAAGATGCTCGGCGGGCTCGCCGACGTCGACGACGAGAGTCTGACCGCCGCCCGCGAGCGGGTGGACGCGATGCGGGAACTGGCCGTAGCGGTCGCTGCCGCCGTACCCGAATGGGAGCGGGCCCGTGCGACGGCGGGTGAGCGGGCCGCGGCGCTTGCCGCCCTCGACGCCGAGTTGGGTGTGCTGGCCGGGGTGCGGCCGCCGGACGGCACCGCCGAGCTGGCGCGGGCGGTGGCGGCGGCCCGGGTGGCCGCGGACGAGGCGGCGGGCGCGGTCGGGCTGGCCGAGGAGCGCGAGGAGAAGCTGCGCGGGGAGCTGGCCGCCGCCGGTGACGAGAGCGCGCTGCGGTTGCACCTGAAGGCGTACGCGGACCGGGACCGGCTGACCACGGAGGCGGCGACTGTGCGCGCGGCGGTGGACGCGGCACGGACCGAGCACGACGCGGCGGTGGCGGCGCTTGCGGCGGCGCGGGCGGACGCGCAGCGGGCCGAGACGGAGCTGGAGTCGGCGTTCCGCGCGCACGAGGACGCGAAGGCCGCCGACCAGGCGGTGGCGCTGCGGGCGCACCTGGTCGGCGGCGCGCCCTGCCCGGTGTGCGAGCAGACGGTCACCACGGTGCCGGCGGTGCCGAAGGGTTCGGCGGTGAGCCGGGCGATCGAGGCGGGCAAGGCGGCGCGGGCGGCGAGCGAGGCGGCCAAGCGGGTGGTGCAGGAACGCGACACCGCGGCCCGCGAGCTGGACCGGGTGCTGCTGCGCGCCCGGACCCAGCACGACCAGCTCGGTGCGCGCCTGGCCGAGCTGGACGAGCAGCTCGCGGGCGCGCCGGCGCCGGAGCGGCTGCGCGAGTCGCTGGCCGAGCACGCACGGCTGCGGACCGCGCTGGAGGAGGCGGCCGGCGCGGTGCGGGCCGGCCGGGAGGCGGCCCGGCGGGCGCGGGGCGCGCTCGACGCCGCGCAGGAGCGGCTGCGCCGGGCCTGGCGTGACTTCGACGCGGTACGCGACGGGCTGGCCCGGTTCGGTCCGCCGGCCGCCGACCGGGACGACGTGGCGGCGGCGTGGGCGGCGCTGGCCGGCTGGGCGGGTGAGCAGGCGCAGGCGCGGCGCGCGGACCGCGACGGGCTGGCCGACTCGGTGGAGGCGGCGCAGCGGGCCGCGGCCGAGGTCGCCGACGGGATCGCCGCGTTGTTCACCGCCGCCGGGCTGGACGCGCCGCAGGACGCGCCGCGCGACGTGGCGGTGGCGGTGGAGCGGGCCGAGGCGGAGTTGCGCCGGCTCGACGAGCGCCGCGAGCAGGCCGCCGAGCTGCGGGAACAGCGGGCCGGGCACGAGCACGAGGCGCGGGTGGCGCGGGCGCTCGCCTCGCACCTGCGGGCGAACAACTTCGAGCGCTGGCTGCTCACCGAGGCGCTGGACCTGCTGGTCGACGGCGCGTCGGGGATCCTGCGGGAGCTGTCCGGCGGACAGTACGACCTGGTGCACGACAAGGGTGAGTTCTTCGTGGTCGACCACCACGACGCGGGGCTGCGGCGCGGGGTGCGGACGCTGTCCGGCGGGGAGACGTTCCAGGCGTCGCTGGCGCTGGCGCTGGCGCTGTCCGAGCAGCTCGCCGGCATGTCCACCACCGCCGCCAGCCTGGAGTCGATCGTCCTGGACGAGGGTTTCGGCACGCTCGACGCGGCGACGCTGGACACGGTCGCGGCGACGCTGGAGAACCTGGCCGCCCGGGGCGACCGGATGGTCGGCGTGGTCACCCACGTGCCGGCGCTGGCCGAGCGCATCCCGGTCCGGTTCGAGGTCCGCAAGGACGCGCGGACGGCCCGCGTGGAACGGACCGGCCTGTGACGTCACAGTCGCCGGCGTTCTTCGTCGACGCGTGGGATCCGTCGTACGGGGCGTCGTTCGAGGCGGCCGGCGGGTCCGGGCCGGCCGCGCCGAGCAGCGCCCAGGTCGACGCCGACGTCGAGCTGCCGGCCACCGACTGGCGGGCGATCGGCCCCCGCGCGGACGTACGGTCACCGGACGTGGTGCTGCTCGTCGACGGGGTACGCCGGATCGACGCCAGCGTCTGGACGGCCGAGGAGGACGGCGGCTCGTTCCCCGGCATCGCCGCCTCGTACGCGGCCGGTGTGGTGCGCTGCGACCTGGACCGGGGCGCCGCCGAGATGGCCGGCGCCCGGGTGGGCCGGGGGCTGTTCACGGCGAGCCCGTCGGCGCAGGACGTGATCGCCGGGACTGTGCGTTACCCGGTGCACCGGGTCAGCGGCACCGGTGAGCTGAGCAAGCTGCCCGCGGCGGTGCAGGCACCGCTGACCGCGCTGGAGGTGGCCGTCTCCGACGCGGTACGCACCGACGGCGACCTGCTGGTGGTGGACGGTCCGCTGCGCAGCCGGCGCAACCTGCCGCGCACGCTCGGGTACATCAAGACGCAGCACAGCCAGTACCTGGACGCCCGGCTGACGGCTGTGGTGACCGGGCTGGCGCCGGGCGAGCGCTGCCCGGTGTTCCGGCTGGGCACGGCGTGGGGCGGCTGGTCGTGGTATCTGCGGCTGCCGGTGCGCGCGGGCGCGCCGTGGGCGGGGATCGTGCGGGTGGAGTGCTCAGCGGACCTGACCGTGCCGGAGGCGATCGCGCTTGCCGACCTGTCGCTGGTGACGCTGCCCCGGTTCGCCTCCACACCGTACAAGGATCCGCGCGCCCCGCAGAACCTGGTGCCGATCGCCGGGCTGGAACGCCGGCTGCGCGGCATGCTCGGCGACGCGCGGCTGCTGCACCGGGTGCTCAACGCCGCGGCGCGCGGGATGCGGCGCTGATGGGCCGGCGACGCGACTCCGACCGGGTGGTGGCCGACGTCGACACCGGCCGGGCCGAGCTGGTGCCGGACGCCGACCGTGCGGGCTCCTGGACGCTGCTGCTCGACGGTGCGCCGCAGTCGCATGTGGACCTCGACGACCCGTCGCACCTGGAGTTCGAGTACGTCCGGCGGCTGGCAGCCGCGCTGGACCTGGTGGCGCCGGCCGGAACGCCGCTGCGGGTGCTGCACCTGGGCGGCGGCGCGCTGACCCTGCCCCGCTACGTGCAGGTCACCCGGCCCGGTTCGACGCAGCGGGTGTCCGAGGTGGACGGCGCGCTGGTGGATCTGGTCCGCCGCGAGCTGCCCTGGCCGTCGGATCCGCGCCTGAAGGTACGGGTGGCCGACGCGCGGGCGACGCTGACGTCGAGCCGGGACGGCGCGTACGACGTGATCGTGGCCGACGTGTTCGCCGGCGCCCGTACCCCCGCGCACCTGACCTCGGTGGAGTACGCGGCCGAGGTGGCCCGGGTGCTCGCGCCCGGCGGCAGCTACCTGGCGAACGTGGCCGACGGCCCGCCGCTGCGCCACGCCCGCGCCCAGGTCGCGACGGTGCGGACCGTGCTGCCCCGGGCCTGCCTTGTCGGCGACGCGGCGGTGCTGCGCGGCCGGCGCTACGGCAACCTGGTGCTGGTGGCGTCCCGGGTGGAGCCGCCGGTGCCGGAGCTGACCCGGCGGGCGGCGGGCGACTGGTTCCCCGGCCGGGTGCTGGCCGGTGCCGAGCTGGACCGGTTCACCGGCGGCGCGGCGGTGGTCCACGACGCGGACGCCGTCGACTCCACTCCCCCGCCGCCGGGAATATTTTCCGTCAAACGTTGATCCGATCGGCTGATCGCTGCGTATCACCGGGCGGCCATGCCCGTGGGGGGCCGGCTGATGTCATTGGACAGCGGAGGTCTGCATGCATGCGGTGGCGGCCGGCTGGCACGGCGAAGTGGCGCGGCCCGAGTGGATGTTCGCCCGGGCACAACCACACTCGCGCGCCTCGCGTTCGGGCCGGGGGGTCGACGCCAGGTCCGCCGATCGCCAGAATGACCCGGTGCCGCCGCGACCCGCTCCCGGACGCCACCAGGCGACCTCCGCCGAGGCCAGCCACTCCGACCAGCTGATCCGCCTGCTGTACGCCGAGCACGCCGGCCCGTTGCTGATGTTCGTCATGCGGCTGACCGGCGGGGACCGGCAGCGCGCCGAGGACATCGTGCAGGAGACGCTGCTGCGGGCCTGGCGCAACGCGCACCGGCTCGGCGTGCAGGGCCAGGGCTCGCTGCGTCCGTGGCTGGTCACCGTGGCCCGGCGGATCGCCATCGACGAGCACCGCAGCGAGCAGGCCCGCCCGCCCGAGACGTACGACCGGGATCTGACCATGTTCGCCGAGTCGGACAGCACCGACCGGGTGCTGCGCACGATGACCGTCGCGGACGCGCTGCGTACGCTGAGTCAGTCGCACCGGGAGATCCTGGTGGCGACGTACTTCCGGGGACGCACCGTGCCGGAGGCGGCCGAGGAGCTGGGGCTTCCGCTGGGCACCGCCAAGTCGCGGGTCTACTACGCGCTGCGCGCGCTGCGCACGGCTCTGCAGGAGAGGGGGGTGACCGAATGAGCCGGGCCGATCACATGGACGTCGCCGCGTACGCGCTCGGCGTGCTCGACGCGCAGGACGCGGAGCGGTTCGAGGAGCATCTGGCCACCTGCTGGGCCTGCGCTGCGGAACTGGAGACGATGGTCCCGGTGGTGGGGCTGCTCTCCGGCATCGACGGCGAGGCGATGGCCGCGCTGGAGCAGACGCACACGGATCCGGCGCTGCTGGACCGGACGCTGATGGCGGTACGGCGGGACCGCCGTCGTACCCGGGTGCGGCAGTTGCTGGCGACCGCGGCGGCCGTGGTGGTGTTCGGCGGCGCGAGCGCGGCGGCGGCCGGGATGCTCGGTGACGATCCGGCGACGCCGCAGGCGGTGCCGACGCCGGCCGCGCCGAGCGTCGCGCCGAGCGGCGAACCGGGCAACCCGAACGACCCGGGCGTCGGCGGGCCGGAGGAGATCGAGGGCGACCAGCACAACGCGACCGACCCGGGGACGGGCGTGCAGACCACGATGTGGCTGGCCCGCAAGGAGTACGGCACGCAGATCGGGGTGCTGCTCAGCCGCCTGCCGGGGCCGCGCACGTGCCGGCTGGTGGTGGTCCGCAAGAACGCCACGACCGAGGTGATCTCCACCTGGTCGGTGCCGGTCGGCGGCTACGGGACGAACCAGAACCAGCTTCCGCTGCAGCTGAGCGCGTCCACGTCGGCCCCGGTGCGCGACATCGACAAGCTCCAGGTGCAGTCGGTCGACGCGAACGGGGTGGCCAGCACGCTGGTGACGGTGGACGACATCTGATCGGTGGTGCCGACGGCGCCGGGTGGCTCGGCCACCCGGCGCCGTCGTGTCGTGCCCGGCCGACGGGCCCCCTCGTGCTGACGCACGCAGCGGGACGCCCATCGGTTCAAACGGTCCACTGTGAAATGTGCCACCGTTGCCGGTTCAACCTTGACAGTGCCACGCCCGTACTACTCGGCGAACTGCCAAGAACGAGGAGGGCACGTGGCACACCACAAGCGGACGACCGTCATCGTCGCGAGCGCGATGGTCGCACTTACGGCCTGCGCCCCAGCAGGCTACAACGGGGCGAACTCGGGCGCGGCCGAGCCGGTCGCCGTCGCCGCGGCCGAACCCACCGCGGCGGCCGAACCGGAGGCGTCGGCGGCTCCCGAGGAGGAGCCGGTCGCGGACAAGGCACCCCCGGCCAACGTGAAGATCACCGACGAGCTGGTCGGCAAGAAGCTGCCCCGGATGGGTCGCGTCGTCACCGACCAGGACGGCTGGGTGCTGTACCGGTTCGACAAGGACTCCGACGACCCGCCGCAGTCCAACTGCGTGGACAAGTGCGCCGAGGTCTGGCCGCCGTCGCTCACCGACGGCAACCCGAAGCTGCAGGGCGTCTCCGACGACAAGGTCGGCACCATCACCCGCCAGGACGGCACCCGGCAGCTCACCATCGGCGGCTGGCCGGTCTACCGCTACATCGGCGACAAGAAGCCCGGCCAGTGGAAGGGCCAGGGCGTCGGCGGCACCTGGTTCGTGGTCGACCCGAACGGCAAGAAGAACCTGACCTGCCTGCCGACCGGCACGCCCAAGCCGGTCGCGCCGCCCGCGGCGGGCAGCTCGGACAGCTCCGGCGGCGGCTCGGACTACTCGTACTGACGCACCAGGACACGGTGACCGGTCGCCGCCGGGGAGGGCGCGGCCGGTCACCGTCGCGAACCCCGGGAGGCGGGCCGCACCGGCATCGGCCCGCCTCCCGGCCAGGCGTGCCCGGCGTCACGGCCGGGCCGCGTGGCAGAGTGGCCTGGTGACCTCGCCCGACGCCCGCCGTACGCTGCGCCCGCCGGCCGGCTACCGCCTGGCCCCGTCGGTGCGGGCGCTCACGTTCAGCCCGTACGACCCGTGCGCGCGGATCGCCGCCGGCACGTTCTGGTGGGCCACCCGCACCCCGGACGGCCCGGCCACGCTGGCGCTGCGCCCGGAGGCGGGAGAGCTGACCGCCGAGGGGTACGGCCCGGGCGCCGGCTGGGTGGTCGAGCGGGCCGACCGGATCGCCGGGCTGTGCGACGACCTGACCGGGTTCGCCGCGCTGGCCGCCGCGCATCCGCTGGTGGCCCGCCTCGCGCACACGCACCACGGGCTGCGGATGCCGGCCACCGGTCAGGTCTTCCCCCGGCTGCTGCGGGCCGTCTTCGAGCAGAAGGTCACCGGCAAGGAGGCGTACCGGGCGTACGCCGCGACAGTGCGGCACTTCCGCGAGCCCGCGCCCGGCCCGCTGCAACCCCTGCTGCTGCCGCCGGAGCCGGCCGCGGTGGCGGCAGCGCCGTACTGGGTGTTCCACCCGTTCGGGGTCGAGCAGCGGCGCGCCGACACGCTGCGCCGCGCGGCGGCCGTCGCGGACCGGCTGGAACGCTGCGCCGACTCGGCCGAGGCCACCCGGCGGCTCACCGCGATCCCCGGCATCGGGCCGTGGACCGCCGCCGAGGTGGTGCGCATCGCGTACGGGGATCCGGACGCGGTGAGCGTCGGCGACTACCACGTGCCGAACACCGTGGCGTGGGCGCTGGCCGGGGAGCCGCGCGGCGACGACGCCCGGATGCTGGCGCTGCTGGAGCCGTTCCGGGGGCACCGCGGCCGGGTGTGCGTGCTGCTGGAGGCGGCGGGCGTGCAGGCGCCGAAGTACGGCCCGCGCGCCCCGATCCGCTCCTTCGCCCGCTACTGACCGCTCAGCGCCGCCGGCACAGCCGCCGCAGCGTCCGCCCCAGCCACCAGGCGTACGCCCGCTGGAAACCCGTCACGACCGGCCCGCCGGCCCGCACGTACCAGTGCGCCGGGCGGCTGAACGCGGTCACCTCGAACCAGACACCGTCGGCGCCCCGGGTCACCAGGAACGCCTCCTCACCGACCTCCGGATGCCCGGGCAGCGTGCCGTAGCCGAACCCGGCCCGGTCCGGCTCGTCCACCGTCCAGACCACCTCGGTCGGGCCCCACAGCCGTACCGGGCCGACACCGAGCCCCGGCGTGACCCGTACCCCGGGTGCGGCGCGCGGCGCGTCCGCGCGCATCACCACGCCTGCGGCGCGGTGCAGCCGCCAGCCCAGCACCGCGTCCGCCGCCAGCGGGAAACCGCCGTCCGGCAGCCGGACCCGGTGGCGCAGGTGGTGGTAACCGGCCGGCAGGGCGCCGTCGCGGGTCGCGCCCACCTCCGGGTACGTCAGCTCCGGCACGCCTGTCACCTCCACGCTCATGGGAACACCCCCGCCAGCGTACGGCCGCCCGGGAGCGCTGTGGTGAGCTGAGCCGGTGACCGACGTGACCATCGCCCCCGCCGGCCTCGACGACGCCGGGGAGATCCTCACCGTGCAGCGTGCCGCGTACCTGGTGGAGGCGCAGCGCTACCGGGACGTGTTCCTGCCGCCGCTGACCGAGACGCTGGACGAGGTACGGGCCGCCCTGACCGGTCCGGACGTGGTGCTCGCCGCCCGGCGCGGCACCCGCCTGGTCGGCTCGGTACGCGCCCGCGTCGACGGCGGCACCGCACACGTGGGCCGTCTCTCGGTCGCCCCCGACCAGCAGGGCCGGGGTGTCGGCGGGCGGCTGCTGGACGCCGTCGAACGGGCGTGTGCCGGCCGGGTGACCCGGTTCGCGCTGTTCACCGGCGCGGACAGCGCGGCGAACCTGTCCCTGTACGCGGGCCGCGGCTACCGGGTGGTGGCGCACCGGCCGGACGAGAACGGCAACCGCCTCGCCGTGCTGGAGAAGACGATCAGTCCCGCTCACAGCGGCGTCTGAGGCCGTCCGCCTCCTGCCGCAGATAGCGGCGCATCATCGACCCGCCGAGCAACCCGACGAGCCCGGCCAGCGGACCGCTCTGCACCAGCACCAGCTCGGCCCGGGTGCGCCCGTCCTCCAGCGGGATCAGCCGGTGCTCACCACGGGTGCGCACGCCGGGGCTCGCCGACTCCCAGGCGAACGAGTACGGCGGATAGATCTCCACGACCCGCCACACGGCCGGACGCAGGCGCGGCTGCTCCAGCCGGGCGGTCGAACCGAGCGCCAGCGGACCGGGCTCCAGCCGGCGGGCGACGGTGACCGACGGCGTCCACTCCGGCCAGCGTTCGACGTCGCTCTGCACCGCCCAGACCCGCTCGACGCCGGCGGCGATCTCGACGGACTCGGCGAACCGCATGGGCTTCTTCCCTCCCCCGTGGACGGTCCACTCAGCCTATGCCCCGCCCCGCCCCGCCGCCGCCCCGCGCGGCTCGCCCAAGTCGGCCCGCCCTCGCCCCCGCCCTCGCTCGCTCGCCCGCTCCTCCGCTCGGCCGCTCGCCTGCTCTCGTCGATCTTGGAGTTGTGGCGCCCAGGATGTCCGTTAGGCGAGATTTGTGAGGTGCCACAACTCCAAGATCGACGGTTCACCGGGCCGGCCGGAAGGTCAGGCGGCGCGGCGGTCCGGCGGCAGCCCGCGCGGCCGGTCGGGCAGCGAGGCGGTCAGGCGGCCTCGTGTAGGTCGGCCAGGGTTACCGGGGCGTAGCGCTTCAGCAGGCGTTCCAGCTCGGTGACCGAGCCGACCTCGCCGAGGACGTTCACGCCGCCGCCGTACTCCGGCGGATAGCGGTGCGCCAGCCGGTAGCGGTAGCGGCCACGGATCAACTCGACGCTGACCCGCCAGCGCCCGCAGCATCCGCAACTCCACTCCGGCACGCCGCGACGGTAGCTCTGACCTGCGGTTTCACCATTCGGGCGGCGGTGACGAACGCGACCGGTACGGGACACGCCGCCCGGCCACCGGCGGTGATCTGCGCCACCACTGTCGGTGGGGTCTGGTTGACTGGTCGCCGTGGACCTGCCGATCAACCCTCCGGTCGAGCCGATGCTCGCCAAGAGCGTGGCCGAGTTGCCCACCGATCACGGCCTGACCTACGAGCCGAAGTGGGACGGCTTCCGCTGCATCGTGTTCCGCGACGGCGACGAGGTCGAGCTGGCCAGCCGGGGCGGCAAGTCGATGACGCGCTACTTCCCCGAGGTGGTCGAGCAGGCCCGCCGGCAGCTCCCGGCCCGGTGCGCGGTCGACGGCGAGCTGATCGTGATCCGGCGGGACGGCCCGGGCGGGCAGCCGCGGCTCGACTTCGAGCTGCTGGCCCAGCGCATCCATCCGGCCGCCTCCCGGGTGAAGCTGCTGGCCGAGACCACCCCGGCCGACTTCGTCGCGTTCGACCTGCTGGCGATCGACGACGAGCTGCTCGTCGACCAGCCCTATCCCCAGCGGCGGGAGCGGCTGGAGCAGGCGTTGTCCGGGGTGCGCCCGCCGGTGCACGTGACCCAGGTGACCACCGACCCGGAGACGGCCCGCCGCTGGTTCGACGTGTTCGAGGGCGCCGGGCTGGACGGGCTGATCGTCAAGCCGGCCGACCTGCCGTACGAGCCGGGCAAGCGGCTCATGTCCAAGGTCAAGCACGCCCGCACCATGGACGCGGTGGTGGCCGGTTTCCGCTGGCACAAGTCCGGTCCGGTGGTCGGCTCGCTGCTGCTCGGCCTCTACGACGACGACGGGGTGCTGCACCACATCGGCGTCAGCTCCTCGTTCACGATGGCCCGCCGCAAGGAGTTGCTCGACGAGCTGGAGCCCTACCGCGACGTCGGCGGCGAGCACCCGTGGGTGCACGGCGACCACGAGCGGGGTCAGCGCATCCCGGGCGGGGTGAGCCGGTGGACCGGCGGCAAGAACCTGGAGTGGGAGCCGCTGCGCCCGGCGCTGGTGGTCGAGGTGGCGTACGACGCGATGGAGGGCGACCGGCTGCGGCACACCGCCCGGTTCGTGCGCTGGCGTCCCGACCGTGATCCCCGCTCCTGCGACTACGGCCAGCTCGACCGCCCGATCCGTTACGACGTCGACGAGGTGCTGCGCGGCGATCCGGCGGCGACGGTCGGTGACACCCGCGGCCGGGCGTAGCCTGACGGTCGACACGATCATGGAGGGCGCCCACGTGACCCGCTTCCCCGACCGGACCCGCCGGTTCCGGCCCGTCCTGGCTGCGTTCGTCGCGGCGGTGGTGCTCACCGCCGGCTGCACGCTGCCGGCGTTCGCCCCGCGCGCCGAGAGCGAGGGCGAGGCTGCCCCGCCGGGTACCGCTCCGGAGTGGCGGGCCTGCCCGGAGGTGCCCGACGAGCTGGTCGGCCGGGGCGCGGCGGACATGCGCTACGACTGCGCCCGGATCGCGGTGCCGCGCAACTGGGGCACCGGGGCCACCACCGGCGCGACCGCCGGTCCGGGCGCCGGCGAGACGTTCGAGATCGCGCTGATCCGGGCCCGCTCGACCAAGCAGCGCGACCGGATCGGCTCGCTTGTCATCAACCCGGGCGGTCCCGGGGCGTCCGGTGTCGACACCGCCGTCTACCTGTCCTTCGGCCCGGCGTTCGGCGGCCTGCCGACGGCGATCACCGACCGGTTCGACATCGTCGGCTTCGACCCGCGCGGGGTGGCCCGGTCCAGCCCGGTCAAGTGCATCTCCGACGCCGACCTGGACGCCAGCTTCGGCTACGACCCCGACCCGGAGAGCCAGTCGTCGTTCGACGGGTTCGTCGGCCTCAACCGGCGCATCGGCGAGCGGTGCGGCGCGAAGTACGGCGACCAGCTCCCGCTCTACGGCACCGAGCAGGCCGCGCGGGACATGGACGCGGTCCGCGCGGCGGTCGGTGACGACAAGCTGACCTATCTCGGCTACTCGTACGGCACGCTGCTCGGCGCCACCTACGCACAGCTCTACCCGCAACGCGTGCGCGCCCTGGTGCTCGACGGCGCGGTCGACCCGCAGCAGAAGCTGATCGCCGGATCGGAGAGCCAGGCGAAGGGCTTCGAGCGGGCGTTCGACAACTTCGCCGACTGGTGCGCGGCGAACGCCGGCAGCTGCCCGATCGCCCCGGACGCCCGGGGCGCGGTCACCGACGCGATCGCCAAGGCGAAGGTCTCCCCGGTACGCGCGCAGGACGGCCGCAAGGCCACCGCCGGCTGGGTCTTCTACGCGGTGATCTCCTCGCTCTACACCGAGCAGGGCTGGCAGGAACTGGCCCGGTCGATCGACGACCTGCAGGGCGGCGACCCGGACGGCGTGTTCAAGCTGGCCGACTCGTACGCGGGCCGCGAGCCGGACGGGCACTACTCCAACCTGTTCGACGCCAACCTGGCTGTCAACTGCGCCGACGAGACCGAGAAGCCGTCCCGCGAGCAGGTCCGTTCGTTGCAGTCGCAGTGGCGGCAGAAGTATCCGCTGTTCGGTCCCGCGCTGGCGGTGGGGATGCTCGGCTGCGTGGAGTGGCCGGGCGAGCGGGATCCGTACCCGACCGGCCGGGCGAACGGCGCGCCGCCGATCCTCGTGGTCGGCACCACCGGTGACCCGGCCACGCCGTACGAGCAGACACCGGCGCTCGCGTCGATGCTCGGCGTGGGACGGGTGCTGACCTGGGAGGGCGAGGGGCACACCGCCTACCCGCAGACGTCGTGCGTGACGTCTGCCGTGGACGCGTACCTGATCTCGCTCACCGTCCCCCGGGAGGGGCTGCGCTGCCCCGCCCGGTGACGGTGCGGCCGGCGGCCGGGAGCCGGACGCCGGCCGGTCGAACGTCGGCGGTCAGCCGGCGGCCGGGGGCGTCCAGCCCTCCGGGATGTGCCCGATGCGCACCCGCTGCGGGTGGTCGCCGACCGGGACGCTCGCGACCTTCTGCCCGGTCGCGAAGTTGATCGCGGTGACCTGGTCGGCGCCGGATTCGGAGATCACGCAGTCCCGGCCGTCCCCGCTGACCGTGGCCCAGTACGGCTTGCTCGCGGGCACCAGCGGCCCCTCGCGCAGCGTGGCCCGGTCCAGCACGGTGGCGTAGTCGTCCATGGTGCCGGCGACGCAGATCCGGGTGCCGTCGGGACTCATCGACAGGCCGTGGTGCCGGGAGTCGTTGACCCAGGTGGTGCGGTCCTCGCTGGTGGCCGGGTTCTTCGGCAGCGTGGCGACGCGGGTGACCCGGTCGGTGGCCACGTCGTACTCGACGACGCCGTTGAAGAAGGACACCTGGAAGTAGAGCCGGCTGCCGTCGGGGGTGAACACGGCGGGACGGACCGCGTCGGAGAGGTCCCGGCGGCCGGCGGCGTCCAGCCGGTCCCGCATGTCGATCACCTTGACCACCTGGTACGTGCCGGTGTCGGCGACGGTGATCCGGCGGTCGCCCTTGGTCCAGTCGAGCCACGGCGCGTCCAGGTCGGTGTTGACCTCGCCGATGGACATGTTCCACAGCCGGGTGCCGCCGTCGGTGTAGATGTTCTCGTGCGGCTTGTCACCGGCGCCGAACGAGCCGAGTTGCGCGCCGGTGCGGATGTCCAGCACGTGCACCGTGTTGGAGGTGGAGGCGGAGACCGCGACGCGGGTGCCGTCCGGCGAGACGGCCATGTGGTCGGCGCGGTAGCCGGAGACCGGGAACCGCCAGCGCAGCGCACCGGTGGCCAGGTCGATCGAGACGACGTCGGCGAAGCTGGGCCGGGACACCACGAGCGCGGTGCCGTCGGGCGTGGTGTACATGTCGTCGATGAGCTGGTCGTGGCCCTCCCCCGGGCCCTGCCGGATGCCGAGGAAGAACGCCAGCTTGATCGGGTTGAGGTAGATCTCGCGCAGCCGCGCGGCGCGGTCCGGGATCACGTTGATCCGGCCGAGCTTGGCGTAGTCGCCGCGGGACCGGATCACGTCGGCGGTGCCGTCCCAGTTGTTGCCGACGAACATCACCTCCTGGAGCGCTGCCGCGGCGGCGGCCGGCGCGGGCGCGGTCACCAGCGGCGTCGGCGCGACCAAGGCGAGCGCGGCCAGCACGGCCAGGCCGGCGCGACGGCGGCGGGTACGGGACGGGTGCTGTGGCACGGGTGTCATGGACGCCTCCTGGCAGCCGGTACGACATCGACGTTTCTCAGTGGCGCGAGCGGTGTTACCTTGCGGTAACAACCAGGAGAGCAACCGGCCGCCCGCCCGGGCTAGGGATCCGACGCCAACGCCCGCGCGACCCGGTTGTGCCGCGTCGACAACCGGAGGGCGGCGGACGCCGATGACCCGGATCGGACAGGCCCCGACGTTCGGCGCGCTGCTGCGCGACCTGTCCGCCGATCCGGCCGCCGTCGACGAGGTGGCGCGGGCGGCCCGCGCGGACTCCCCCGAGGTGGCCCGGCTGCCGGCCGACGAGGTACGCCGCCAGGTGGTGCTGCTGCTGACCAGCGGCCTGGGCGCGCTGGAACGCCGTGAGGACCCGGCCGGACGTGACTTCGCCGAGGCCCGCCGGCTGGGCGCGGACCGGGCCGCGCAGGGCGTCTCGGTGGCCGGTCTGCTGCGCGGGGTGCAGGCCGGGCGGGACCGCGCGGTGGAGCTGGTGGTCCGGCACGGGCGGGCGGCCGGCATCCCGGACGAGGTGCTGCTGGAGGGGCTGCTCACCATCGGCCGGTACGCCGCGGCGGTGGAGCGGGCGGTGGTAGACGGGCACCGCGGCGCCGAACGGGACCTGGCTCGTACCGGCGCGGCGGCCCGGGCACACCTGCTGCGGCGGCTGCTGCGCGACGGCCCGGCGGGCCTGCCCCCGGCCGAGCTGACCCGGTTCGGGCTGCGGCCGGACGGGCGCTACCACTGCCTGGTCGCCGCGCCGCCCGACCCGGTCCGGGCGTACGCGCTGCACCGGCAGCTCACCGCGCGCGGCGGCCTGCTCGGCACGGTCGGGGACCGGCTGGCCGGGCTGCTGCCGCGACCGCCCGACGCGGTACCGGCCGACCTGCTGACGCTGGTGGCGCCCGCGCAGCCGCTGGCGCGGGCCCCGGCCATGTACGCGCTCTGCCTGGCGGCCCTCGCCACGGCGGCGAACCGGCGGCTACGCGGGCTGCGTCAGGTCACCGACCTGGCCGGGGAGACCGCGCTCGCCGCCCAGCCGCTACTCGCCGAGCTGCTGCGCGGCACGCTGCTCGGCGCGCTCGACCCGGCCGACGAGTTCCACCGGGAGCTGGCCGGCACCGCGCTCGCCTGGCTGCACCACGGCCAGCGGCTGGACCAGACGGCCACCGAGCTGCACGTCCACCCGAACACGGTGCGCTACCGGCTGCGGCGGCTGCGGGAGCTGACCGGCGGGCCGCCGGTCGAGGAGGGGGCGCGGTGCACGGTGCCGGAGACCGTGCACTGGTGGTGGGCGCTGCGGAGCTGGCTGGACGACCGCTGACCACGGACGGCGCAACCGGACGCCGCGCCCCGGCGACGCGGCCGGACGAGCGGCACGACCGGACGACCCGTCGGGACGCCGCCCGGGCGACACCGGCGCGCGGCGCTGTGCCAGGCTGGCCCGGTGACCGAGGTGATCTTCCGGGAGGCGGTTCGCGCCGACCTGCCCGCCGTGCTCGCGCTGCTCGCCGACGACGTGCTGGGCCGCACCCGCGACCTGCCCGAGGTGGACGAGGCGTACGAGCGGGCCTTCGCCGACCTCGACGCGGACCCGCGCAACCATCTGATCGTGGCCGACGACGGCGGGGAACTGGTCGGCTGCTTCCAGCTCACGTACATCCCGGGGCTGGGCCGGCACGGCGCCGAACGCTGCCTGATCGAGTCGGTGCGGGTCCGCTCCGACCGGCGCGGCCGAGGGCTGGGCCGGACGATGATGCGCTGGGCGATCGACCGGGCCCGGGAGCACGGCTGCGCGCTGGTGCAGCTCACCACCGACAAGCAGCGCGCGGACGCGCACCGGTTCTACCGCGACCTGGGCTTCGTGGCCAGCCACGAGGGCATGAAGCTGGCGCTCTGACCCAGCACCGGGCCGCCGCCCGGAGGCGCGCGGCCCGGCACCCGGATCAGTCCTCCGACACGAGCCGGCCGTCGCGCAGTGTGAGCGTACGGTCGGCCAGCTCGATCAGCGCCGGGTCGTGCGTGGCGACGAGCGCGGTCATGCCCCGGGCGTGCACCACCGCACGCAGCAGGTCCATGATCGACCGCCCGGTCTCGGAGTCGAGCTGACCGGTCGGCTCGTCGGCGATCAGCAGGTCCGGCTCGTTCGCCAGCGCCCGGGCCACCGCCACCCGCTGCTGCTGGCCGCCGGACAGCTCGTACGGGCGCTGCGCCGCGTGCCCGCCCAGCCCGACGAGTTCCAGCAGCACCGCGACCCGCTGCTCCCGCTCGGCCGCCGGCACCTTGGCCAGCCGCAGCGGCACCCCGACGTTCTCCGCCGCCGACAGGATCGGCACCAGGCCGAACGTCTGGAACACGAACCCGATGGTGCCCCGGCGCAGCGACAGCAGCTCCCGCTCACCCGCAGCGGTGACGTCGTGCCCGGCCACCCGGATCCGCCCGGCGTCCGGCCGGTCCAGGCCGCCGACCAGGTTCAGCAGCGTGGTCTTGCCGGCGCCGGAGCGGCCCCGGACGGCGACCAGTTCGCCGCCTCCCGCAGTGAACGAGACGTCCCGTACGGCATGCACGGCGTGCTCCCCCTTGCCGAAGGTGCGGCTCACCCCCTCGACCCGGACCACGTCGTCGACGGCCGTCCCCGGCTCCGCCGGCAGCACCACTGTCTGGTCGGTCATCACTCACTCTCCTCGGCGTGCGTCCGGTCGCCGGGGCGCACCTCGACGTGGTCGGGTTCCAGGTTGAGCCGGACCCGGTCGCGCAGGGACAGCGCCTCCACGAACTGCGCCGGCAGTTGCATCCGGCCGGTGCGGTCGAGCACCGCGTACTCCTCGCTGACCATCTCGGTGCCGCCGTCGGCGGTGGCGCGCGCGGTCCGGCGTACCTCGGAGGCGGTCCGGCCGTCGCGGATCGCGACGGTACGGCGGACCTGGCCGGCCACGGCGTGGTCGTGGGTGACCACCACGATGGTGACCCCCAGTTCGGCGTTGATGGTGCGCAGCGCGGCGAAGACCTCGGCGCCGGTGGCCTCGTCCAGTTCACCGGTCGGCTCGTCGGCGAAGAGGATCTCCGGGTCGTTGGCGACCGCCACGGCGACCGCGCATCGCTGCTGCTCGCCACCGCTCATCTGGCCCGGCCGGCGGTCCGCGCAGTAGCCGACGCCGACCATGTCCAGCAGCTCGCGGGCCCGTTCCCGCCGCTTGCGCCCGCCGCCGGCCCGCCCGGCCAGCTTCATCGGCAGTTCCACGTTCTCCAGCGCGGTCAGGTACGGCAGCAGGTTGCGGCCGGTCTGCTGCCAGATGAACCCGACCACGTCGCGCCGGTACGCGAGCCGCCGCTTGTTCGACAGCGACAGCAGGTCGTAGTCGGCGACCCGGGCGATGCCCGCGGTCGGGGCGTCCAGCCCGGACAGGATGTTCAGCAGCGTCGACTTGCCGGAGCCGGACGCGCCGACGATCGCGACCAGTTCGCCCCGGTCGATGACCAGGTCGAGGCCCTGAAGGGCGACGACCTCGACGCCCTCGGTCTTGAAGATGCGCACCAGGCCGTCGCAGACGATGTGCCCGCGCAGCCGGTCGCGCCCGCCGGCCCGTTCGGCGGCCCGCTGGGCGGCGCGCTGTTGCAGCGACGCCAGATCCGGTACGGCAGACGACGGTTCGTCACGCGGCGTGAGACGCGCCGGGCCCGGGTGGCCGGAAGCGGTCGCGGTCATGTCAGCTCTCCTCTCCGAGCCGCAGCACCTCGCCGAGGCGCAACCGGCGGTTGTTCACGGCTTCCACGGTGATCGCGAAGCCGAGGGCCAGCATGGCCAGGACCGACACCCCGGCCACCAGGCCGGGTTCGAAACTAGGGCGCACCTCCACGCCCCCGGTGAAGGCGGGCAGGCCGAGCACCGGCGTGAGCAGCAGCGGCAGCAACGCGCCGACCACCGCCCCGGTGAGCACCGACACCAGCACCAGCGGCGTCAGCTCCACCATCAGCAGTCCGCGCCACTGCCGGCGGGACAGGCCCATCGTGCGCAGCCGGGACAGCACCTGCCCGCGCGAGCGGGCCCCGGCGAGCACCGCGAGCGCGAGCCCCAGCAGCCCCAGCGCGGCGCCGCCTCCGGCACCGAGCACGAAGCCGAACACCAGCAGGCCGTTCACGCCGGTGCCGCCCAGGTCGGCGCGCACGGCCGCACGGGTCGTCACCTCCGGCGCGCGGGCCTTGTCCCCGGCGTCGACCCCGCCGATGCGCAGGTAGCGCCGCTGCCCGTCCCGCGCCACCCGGTCCACCTCGCCCGCGTCCACACCGGACCCGGCGAGCACGAAACCGGTGGGCGCGAGCTGGTGCGGCGCGTCGGCCGGCAACGCCGGCCACGGCAGCACCACGAACCGGCGTACGCCCTCGCCGACGAGCGAGAACCCGTCGACTGTGGCGGCGGTCCGCACCGGCAGCCGGTTGCCCTGCACGTCCAGCCAGGCGGGCCGCTCGCCCCGGGCGTCGGCGAGCCCGGCGTCGGCCAGTTCCTCGGCCACCGCCGGGGACACCAACGCCGGCATCGGCGTGCTCCCGTCGGTGCGGGCCCGCACCGGGTCGGGCACGTCCACCGGTACGCCGGCCTGCCGTGCCACGTCGGCGAACCGCTCCCCGTCCACGAGCACCACGCGCAGCTCGGTGATCGGGGCGGGGCGTCCGGCGCGATCGGAGTACGGGCGTTCGGCCGGCACGGTGAGCAGCGGCGCGACAGCGCGTACCCCGGGCAGCGCAGCCAGCTTCTCCGCGGTGTCCGGCGTGAAGCGCTCCCCTCGTACCAGCAGGTCACCGGGCACGGCCTGGGCGGCGGCGGTGTCCCGGCCGGTCTCGATGCCGGTCGCCACCACGCCGCAGAACGCGGCGGTGGCGACGGCCAGCACCACCACGACCAGCGGCCCGGTGCTCGCGGCCCGGCCCGCCCGGGCGGTGCCGAGGAACGCGACGCTGCCGCGCGCCCGGGCGGCGACGCGGCTGACCAGCCGCAACGGCCAGGGGTACGCGCGCAGCGCCAGCAGCGCCGCCGCGATCGCCAGCAGCACCGGCACGGAGACCAGCAGCGGGTCCACCGAACCGGCGGTGAGCCCGCGGCGGCGCAGCAGGAACGCGCCGAGCACGGCGAGCCCGAGCACTACCACCTCGACGGTGAGCCGGACGGCGGGTGACCGGCCGCCCAGGTCGGCACGTCCACCGGCCCGGCGGCCGACGGCGAGCGCGGCGAGCGGCGGCAGCAGCGTGGCCAGGAGCCCGGCGATCACCACCCAGCGCCACGACGCCCCGGTGCCGGGCAGCAGCCAGCCGATCCCGGCCGCGGCCGGCAGCACCAGCAACGACTCGGCCAGGCCGCGGCGCAGCACCGAGCCGGTCGAGCCGCCGCGTGCCCGGATCAGGTGGAACTCGGCGCGGCGGCGGCGCGCGGCCAGCCGGGCGGCCAGCAGCGTCAGCCCGGCCAGCGTGGCGAGCAGCCCGGCCGCGATGACCGCGAGCAGGGTACGCGCGGCGGCGAGCGAGTCGGCGAAGCGCCGCAGCGGGATGTCCACGCCCTGGGTGAGGGTCATCTCGATCTGGGCGGGCCGGGCCCGGTCCAGCCCGTCGACGCCGGCGATGAGCGCGTCGAGACGGCCGGGTTCGAGCCGGTCCGGGGCGATCCGGTACCGCCAGCCGAAGCTCACCGGCCAGCCGGTCGCGACGGCCTCGTCGACGCCGCCGTCGGCGGTGTAGGCGACACCCACGAACGGGTCGCCGTCGCCCTCGGGCGGGGTGAGCTTCAGCATCGACGGCAGCGTGTCCCAGACGCCGTCGGCCGGGTCGTTCGGCCGCCACACGCCGACCAGTGCGACCGGGAGGGACTTGAGCACGTTGTCGTCCGGGTCGAGGATCAGGAGCAGGAACCGGTCGCCGGTCTTCACGCCGAGCGTGCCGGCGATCGTCTCGGCGAGCGTCACCTCGACCGTGCGGGCCGGGGCGACGGGACGTTCCGGCCACCGCCCGTCGACCAGTGTGGCCGCCTCCTTGATGCCGGTTCCGGCGCGCAGGTGGACGTCGATCAGGCCCTTCTCGGGGGCGAGTGTCGGGCCGCGCAGCCGTCCGGGCACGGTCTGGGCGACGTACCAGCGCTGGCCGACGGTGTCCCGGACCACGCCGGGCATCGCCCCCTCGATCCCCGCCAGCTCGGCCGCGTGACCGGTCACGGCGGTCCGGGTCGACGGCGGGAACGCGGTCGGCGCGGTGCTGTACGTGAGGTCGCGGCGGGCCACCGGCTGCCCTGCGACGTACTCGGTGAGCCCCTGCCCGGTCAGCCGGTCGGCGACCCGGGGCACGCCGGTGATCAGCAGGGCGGTCACCAGGGTCAGGACGGCGAGCAGCAGGAACTGCCCTCCGTATGCGCGTACCCGGCGCGCGGCACCAGGAAGGCTCATCGTTCTCCTCCGATCCGGAGCTGCGCGGCGGCGACCCGCTGGCGGATGCCTGTGGTGATGAGGGCGGCGAAGGCGAGCGCGGCGAGCAGCAGCCCGGCGGCGGTCGCCCCGATCGGCACCCAGGGCACCGTGAAGGCCGCCTCGGGCACCGGCCGGCCGGCGGCCGGGGTGAGGATCACCAGCGGCACCATGGTGGCCGCGACGAGGGCGCCGACGAGCATGCCGACGCCGACGCCGATCGCGGCCAGGAACGTCTGTTCGGCGAGGTACGCGCGGGCGAGCAGCCGGGTGTTCGCGCCGAGCGTGTTGAACACGGCGAACTCGGTGAGCCGGCGCCGGGTGGTGGCCCAGACGTCGACCGCCAGGCCGACCAGCGCGAGCAGCACCGAGCCGAGCGCGGCGGCCAGCAGGCCGGTGCGCGCACCCTGCCAGTACGGATCCTCGGCGGCCTCGGCGGCCACCGCCCGCCGGTCCAGCAGCACCGTGCCGCCGGTCGGGGCGAGCGCATCAGCGGCGGCGGTGTGCCCGCCGGGCGTGGTGCCCAGCCACCACTCGGCCACCGGCCGGACGCCGCCACTGCGTTCCAGGAGCTGCGTGGTGGCGGTGGGCAGGTCCACCAGCACCCCGTCGCCCCCGGTGCCGGGGATGGCGGCGACCTGGCCGACCACTGTGACCTCGAGCGTCACCTCGGCGACCGACAGCTTGACCGTGTCGCCGGTCTTGACGCTCATCGCGGCGGCCACGCCGGGGGTGACGAGCACCGGTACCGGACGGTCCGGCACCTGCGGCACCAGCGCGAACCGGGACGAGGGGATCCGGGCGAACTGCAACAGCCCGGCGGGTACGTCGAAGCCCTGCGTCCCGTCGATCCGGGTCGGGCTCGCCTCGGCGGTGTCGCGGGGCCCGGCGCCCGGGTCGATCACCCGCCACGCCCCCTCCACCGGCACCGGCAGGGCCGCCCCGGCGGCGTCGGTGAGGCGCAGCTCGTCCAGCAGCAGCCGATAGGAACTGCCGGTGGCGTCGCCGCCGTCGGCCTCGACGCCGGCCAGGCGCAGCGGGGCGCCGCCGCTGTCCGGCAGCGGAACCGAGAAGCGCACCGGCTTCCCGTCGCCGCCGGCCTCGGCGAGCCGGACCCGCCAGGTGGCCCCGGCGTCGGTGGTGAACAACGCGGTCACCGCCACCCGCGGCCGGCCGAACATGCTCTCCACAGGGGTGCGCACGGTGCCGGACAGCGTCTTCGCCCCCTCGGGCAGGACGCCGCCGGCCGGCGCGGTCCGGCCGTTCGCGAGCCGGTCCAGCAGGGCGCCGGTGGACGCGTCGCCGCCGGCGTCGTCGAGCCGGATCAGCCCCTTCGCGGCGGCGGCGTCCAGCGCCACCACAGTGGCCGGCCGCGCCTCACGACCCACCCGTACGTCGTCGCGCCAGGCGGGCAGCACCCGGTCCACGCCCGGTACGGCGGCCAGCTGGGCGGCCCGGTCCACCGGGGCGGTGCCGTCCCGTTCGGTCAGCCGCAGGTCCGCGCCGACCGTGTGCTGCGCCTGGTCGCGCTGCGAGCGTTCCCACGAGGCCACCAGCGACCAGGCGAGGGTGCTGCCGCCGACGGCGAGCGCGAGCAGCAGCACCGGCCCGGCGTGCGGGCGCCGGCCCGCCTGCCACATGCCGAACATGGTGGCGTTCCACGTGCGCCGGTCGACGAGGCGTTCCGCGAGCCGGGTGGTCGGCGGCAGCAGCCGCAGCGCGATCACCGCGCCGGCCAGCACGCCGATGGTGGGCGCGGCGGCCAGCAGCGGGTCGATGCCGAGGCTGCCGTTCGCGCCGGCGAGCGGCGAGGAGTACTGCCGCAACTGGGTCCAGGCGAGCACGGCGAGGGCCACCAGCGCGATGTCCACGCTCGCCCGCTGCACTGCCGCTCCCCGGGTGGGCCGGGACCGGGACGCCATGTCGGCGACGTACGTGCCGGCCCGGCGCATCGCCGGCAGCACCATGGCGAGCAGGCAGCCCACCGCCGCGCCGACCGCCACCACCCACACCCGGGCCAGGTCGCCGTCGGCCAGCCCCAGGTCCGCGCCCAGGTAGTGGATCGCCTGCCCGGTCAGCGCCGGGGCCAGCAGCAGCGCCGGCGCCACCACGAGCGTCGCCTCGCGTACGGCCAGCCCGGCGATCTGCCCCCGGGCGGCGCCCCTGGCCCGCAGCAGGGCGGTCTGCGCCCGCCGGTCCTCGTTGAGCAGCGCGGCCACCAGCACCAGCGCGTACCCGCCGAGCACCACGATCAGCAGCAGCGGGGTGAGCAGCGCGGACCGGCCCACCAGGTCGGCCCGGCTGAGCCGGTCGACGAGCCGGTCCAGGTGGCTGACCTGCTGTGTCGAGGAGCCGAGGCCGGTGGCCTCGGGCAGCTTCCCGGTGATCTCGTCCAGCGCGGTGGTCACGGCGGGCAGCCGAGCCGGCTCGACCGCCACCAGGTCGGGGTCGACCACCCAGGCCGCCGAGGTGGAACCCGGGAAGGTACGGGCGAAGTCGGCGGGGTCGAGCGCGAACGGCCCGTACGAGGTGATCTCCGCGTCGCCCTGGCTCTCCCCCACTCCCGGGGCGAGACGCCAGTACGCCTCGGACGCGTCCCGTGGGCGCCACGTGCCGACGACCACCACTGTGCCGGCGCGTTCGGCGCCCCTGTCGTACAGCGGCACCCGCTCCCCGACCTCCAGGCCCAGTTGCGCGGCCACCTTCTCCGGCAACGTGACCTGCAACGGGTTGCTGCCGGGCACCGGCCACGCCCCGGCGGCCAGTTCGGCGTGTGCCGGCAGGTCGTCGAGCGTGGCCAGGTTGGCGAACATCGGGTCGTCGTCGGTACGGGCGGCACCCACGTCACCGGTCAGCTCCCGCCCGGTGCCGGCGCGGCTCGAGGCCACGGTGACCGGAGCACCGCCGAGGCCGTCGGCGAACTGTTCCCGTACCGCCCGGTCCCGCTCGGCGAACGCGGCGGCGTCGGCGCCACCGGAGCCGCTGATCAGCAGGCTGCGCTCCTCGGCCGGGGCGGCGTCGAGCACAGCCCGCGCGCCGGCCTCGACCGCCCGGCGGTTGTAGTCGGAGAGCCCGGTGACAAGCGCGACCGCGACGAGTGCCGCGACAGCGGCGGCGAGCAGCAGCCCACGGGCCTCTGTCGCCCGCCTCCACACCAGCTTCATCCGACGTCCTCTCCCTGGCCCCGGCGGGCCGATGCCGAGAGAGAGCAGTGACGCCCCGGAAAAGGTTCGCGCCCGTTACATGATCGTTATCGGCCTACCGCCCCACCGCCGCCCTCCCCGCCCACCTCCTCGTCGATCTTGGAGTTGTGGCGCCTCGAATGCGCCTTGTGTGGCTTTTGCGAACGACCACAACTCCAAGATCGACGGGGAGCGCCGGGCGAAAGGGGACGGCTGTCCACAGGGGCGGACGGGAGGGGCGGTGGGGCGGGAGGGTGGGCGGGTGGGGCGGGAAGGTGGGCGGGTGTGGCGGTACGGGGAGTTGCTGGCGGGTGGGATGAGCCGTGGGGCAGTCCGGCACCAGGTGGAGGCGGGACGGCTGGGCCGGCTGGGCCGGGGTGTCTACGGCTGCGCCGACGACGAGACGAGCCGGTTGCGCGCCCTGTTCCGGCGGTTGCCGCCGGGAACCGTCGCGGGGTTCCACACCGGCGCGCTCCTGCACCGGTTCGGGGCGGTGTCCGACGACCGGGTGCACGTGATCGTGCCGCCCGGCGTGAGTGCCCGGCGGATCCGGGGCGTGGCGGCGCATCAGACGGTGCTGCCGGTGCCGGACGCGGTGGAGATCGCCGGCATCCCCTGTGCGCCCGCCGCCCGCTGCGCCGTGGACCTGGCCCGGGTGCTCCGGCGGGCGGACGCGCTGCCGGTGCTCGACCTCTGCCTCCGCGCCGGCGCCTGCCGCCGCGAGGACCTGCTCACCGAGGTGACGCGGCACGCCGGCCTGCGGGGAGTACGACAGGCGGGGGAACTGGTCGCGCTCGCCGACCCGCGTTCGGAGTGCCGTCAGGAGAGCCAGTTACGCCTGTTGCTGATCGACGGCGGACTGCCGCCTCCGGAGCCGCAGCTGTGGGTTTCCGACCGGGACGGGATCCCGATCTACCGCCTCGACCTGGGCTATCGCGACCAGCGCATCGGCCTGGAGTACGACGGCGGATCCCACCTCGCCCCCGGCCGCCTGCACCACGATCGCTCCCGGCTCAACTGGCTGGCCGAGCACGGCTGGCGCATGCGGGTCTACACGGCCACCGACCTTTACCGCCGCCCCCGGCACGTCGTCGCTTCGGTCCGGGCCCTGCTGACCGCCTCCGGCTGAGCCGCGGTCACCCGAGCACGACGCACGCCGCGCGCCGCGCCGCCCGAGCACGCCGCGTCCACCCGCCGGCAGGGAAACGGCGAGGCGAGGTCAGGGGCGGGGGCGGTCGCGGTCCTTCGACGGCTGGACCCGCTTCGGCTCGCCGGGCATCTTCGGATATTCAGGTGGATAAGGCATGTCGCCCAGCCCGTCGGCGGCGTCCCGCTCGGCCCACTCCAGCAGCGGCGTGATGTCCCACGCTGTGTCGTCGATGCCGGCGTGCGGGTCGCCGCGCTCGGCGAACCGGGCCGGCACCGTGCCCAGGTGGAAGTCGTCCGGGTCGACCTCGGGCAGCTCGTCCCAGTCGACCGGGGTGGAGACGGTGGCGCGGGTGTTGGCGCGCAGCGAGTACGCGCAGGCGATGGTGCGGTCGCGCGCCATCTGGTTGAAGTCGACGAAGACGCGTTCGCCGCGCTCCTCCTTCCACCAGGCGGTGGTGACCAGCTCGGGGCGGCGGCGTTCCAGCTCCCGGGCCAGTGCGATGGTGGCGCGGCGTACCTCCACGAAGGTCCAGCGCGGCTGGATGCGCAGGTAGACGTGCACGCCGCGGCCGCCGGAGGTCTTCGGCCAGCCGGGCACGCCCAGCTCGTCGAGCAGACCGCGTAGCTCACCGGCGGCGGTCACCGCGTCGGCGAAGTCGGTGCCGGGCTGCGGGTCGAGGTCGACGCGCAGCTCGTCGGGGCGGTCGGTGTCGGCGGCGCGCACCGGCCACGGGTGGAACACCACTGTGCCCATCTGCGCCGCCCAGGCCACGTGGGCCAGGTCGGCCGGACACAGCTCGTCGGCGGGGCGGCCGCTGGGGAAGGCGATCCGCGCGGTGCTGACCCACGGGGGTACGCCCCGCTGCGGCACCCGCTTCTGGAAGAACATCTCCCCCTCGATGCCGTCGGGGAAGCGCTGGAGCGTCGTCGGCCGGTCGCGCAGGGCGCGCATGATCCCGTCGCCGACGGCGAGGTAGTAGCGGAAGACGTCGGCCTTGGTGAAGCCCCGCTGCGGGAAGATCACCCGATCGGGGCTGCTCAGCCGCACCGTGTGCCCGGCTACCTCGATCTCCTCGACCGCACCCTTGCCCGCCATCACGCGACCATATGCGATGCCACCGACACCCGACGTACCGTTGAGGGGTGAGTCTTTCCGACAACGAACTGCCCCGTACCGAGGACGAATGGCGCGTGCGGCTGAGCCCCGAGGAGTTCCGGGTGCTCCGCGAGGCCGGCACCGAGGCGCCCTGGACCGGTGAGTACGTCGACACCAAGACCCCCGGCGTCTACCACTGCCGGGCCTGCGGGCTGGAACTGTTCCGCAGCCAGGACAAGTTCGACTCGCACTGCGGCTGGCCGAGCTTCGACGATGCCATCCCGGGCGCGGTCAAGGAGATCCCTGACAACACGCTCGGCATGCGGCGCGTGGAGATCCGCTGCGCGCGCTGCGACAGCCACCTCGGGCACGTCTTCGAGGGTGAGGGCTTCACCCCGAAGGACACCCGGCACTGCGTGAACTCGATCTCGGTACGGCTGGAGCCCAGCGCCGGCTGACGACGGCGTCACAGCCGCAGCAGGCCGCCGGCCTCGTCCACCTGGTCGGCGGCCTCGTCGTCCAGCCACACCCCGCCGGTGGCGAGGTAGCGGAAGCGGTACTCCCCCGGCTTCAGCCGGACCGTCACGGTACGGGTGCCGTCGCGGCGCGGCACCAGCTCGTGCCGGCCGGGCTCCCAGCCGTTGAAGCAGCCGACCACGCTCACCGTGCCGGCCGGGGTGTCCCGGGGCAGCGAGAACGTCACCCGGGTCTGGTTGCCGAAGAGCTTGTTGCGCTTGATCACGAATCCTCCGGGGAGTTTCGGCGGTCACCGGGGTCAACGCGCGACACGCCGGGAGCGACTCGCCGTGGGGCCGGATCAGGTTCGCCGGTTCCGGTTGCTCGATGGTGTCGTCTGCGCGACTCTCGGATGACAGGTCCGTTTTCGGGGGGTTTCGCATGGCTGCCTGCGAGGTTTGCGGTAACGACTACTGGATGGCGTTCGAGGTGCGCACGGTCGACGGGTCGCGGCACACGTTCGACTGTTTCGAGTGCGCGGTGCACAAGATGGCGCCGATCTGCGAGCACTGCCAGATCAAGATCGTCGGCCACGGCGTCGAGGTCTCGGGCCGCTTCTTCTGCTGCGCCCACTGCGCCCGCGCCGTCGAGGGCGAGCAGGGCGCCGAGGTACGCGACGCGGTCGGCGCCCGCCCCGCCTGACGCGGGCGCTCGCGGGGCACCACCGGCGTCGATCTCCGTCTAGCATCCCTCCGGTGTCCCGACGGTTGATCATCGCGGCGGCTCTGACCGCCGTCCTCGCCGGCTGCTCTCCCGCCACCGAGCCCGCCACCGAGCCCGCCGCCACCCCCGATCCGGCCCTCGTCGCGCCCTCACCCACCGACGGCGGGGCCGCCGCGGCGCTGCGCGACCGGTACGCCGCAACCGGCAGCCTGGCCGGCCTTTCCGAGAAGCCCGAGAACGCCAGCGAGCAACTCGACTCCGACGGCGTCGCCTGTGGTCGCCCGCTGCCCCTGCTCGACCGGCGGCTCGTCGTGTCGACCCGGGTCTTCGGCACGCCGGAGGGAACACCGGCCGGCGAGTTCGTCGAGGTGGCCCAGGAGACGGTGGTCTACCCGGACGAGGCGACCGCCGCGGACGCGGTACGGCAGGTCTTCGCCGTACTGGAGGCGTGCGAGCGCGACGAGGAGGCCGGCCAGGTCACCACCGGCCACACCGCCGGGAAGCTGCCCGCCGGGCTGGGCGTGTCGGGCCGGATGGTGTCGGCCACCATGACCCTGTCCGACGGCACCCGTTTCCCGCACCGTTACGGCTGCCTCCAGCAGGGCCGGGTGACCCAGTGCGTCTGGGTGTGGACCCGCTCGGCGGCCGACACCGGCACCTGGTTCGAACGCGCCGTCACCGCCACCGCAAGCGGGCTGCGCGCGTCGAAGGGCTGAGCCGCGCCGGCGCGGCGCGGGCGGAGCCGGCACGCCGAACCACGTCGGCCCGGCACGCCGAGCCGCCCGGGGTACGCACGACCGGCCGGAGACGCACCACCTAACCTGGGCCGATGCCCGTCGAGTCCCACCTGGCAAGCTTCGCCGACCTGGACACCAGCACCTTCCACGACCTGCTCCGGCTGCGCATCGACGTGTTCGTGGTCGAGCAGTCCTGCCCGTACCCGGAACTGGACGGCCGGGACGTCGAGCCCGGCACCCGCCACCTGTGGCTGAGCAGCGACGGCGCCGTGGTCGCGTACCTGCGGATCCTGGCCGACCCCGGCGGCGTGGCACGGATCGGGCGGGTGGTGGTGGCGCCGGCGGCCCGCGGCGCGGGCCTGGCCGGCGCGCTGATGACCGAGGCGCTCGCCGTGGTGGGTGACCGGCCGTGCGTGCTGGACGCGCAGACGCACCTGGTCGGCTTCTACGCCGGGTTCGGCTTCACCGTCGACGGCCCCGGTTACGTCGAGGACGGCATCCCGCACACCCCGATGCGCCGCGACCCCACTGATTGACGTTTGTCGATTTTTATGGCAGCGTGCGGGCGGAGCCGCCACGCGGGAGAGGGCAACTCCCGACAGTCCGGGCGTCGTGCACCGACACCCATCCCGGAGGCTTCCCATGTCCACTCCGTACCGCCGCCCGCTACCGCTCGCGGCGGCGATCCTCGCCGTCTGCGCGGTCGTCGCGGCGCTGCTCACCACCGCGTTCTCCGGTCCGGCCTCGGCGCACGGGTCGGTGGTCGACCCGGCCTCGCGCGCCTACAGCTGCTGGCAGCGCTGGGGCGGCGACTTCCAGAACCCGGCCATGGCCACCCAGGACCCGATGTGCTGGCAGGCGTGGCAGGCCGACCCGAACGCCATGTGGAACTGGAACGGCCTGTTCCGCGAGGGCGTGGCCGGCAACCACCAGGGCGCCATCCCGGACGGGCAGCTGTGCAGCGGCGGCCGCACCCAGAGCGGCAGGTACAACGCGCTCGACACGGTCGGCGCCTGGAAGACCGTGCCGGTCACCAACAACTTCCGGGTCAAGTTCTTCGACCAGGCCAGCCACGGCGCCGACTACATCCGGGTGTACGTGACCAAGCAGGGTTTCAACGCGCTCACCTCGCCGCTGCGCTGGAGCGACCTGGAACTGGCCGGCCAGATCGGCAACACCCCGGCCAGCCAGTGGACGCGTGAGGTGGACGGCGTGTCCATCCAGATCCCGGCGAACGCGCCCGGCCGCACCGGCCGGCACATCGTCTACACCATCTGGCAGGCCAGCCACCTGGACCAGTCCTACTACCTGTGCAGCGACGTGGACTTCGGCGGATCCGGCCCGACCACCCCGCCGACCAGCACGCCGCCCACGAGCACGCCGCCGACCAGCACCCCGCCGACGAGTACGCCGCCCACCAGCCCGCCGCCGACCACGCCGAACCCGGCCGGTGGCTGCACCGCGACGTACGCGATCACCGGTTCGTGGGGTGGCGGTTTCCAGGCCGACGTGAAGGTGACGAACAACAGCGGTTCGCCGATCCGCGGCTGGTCGGTGAGCTGGAACTACCAGAACGGCCAGCAGGTCAACTCGGCGTGGAACGCCACTGTCACCACGAGCGGAACGCTCGTCACGGCACGCAACGTGGCCTACAACGGCTCGCTCGCGCCGGGCGCGAGCACCTCGTTCGGCTTCACCGGCTCGGCCGGCGCGACGAACCCGGTGCCCGGCATCCTGTCCTGCACGACGACCGCCTGACGGCTGCCGTCCCGGTCGGGGCCCTGCTTGACACCGTCGTGGTGTTAAGCGGGGCCCCTTCCTCTACCGCAGGCGTTAAGCAGGGGCCCTTCCTTTCACACCAGGCAGGTGACGATGTCGGCGACCGGGCGGCGGCGGCCGGTGTAGAACGGGATCTCCTCGCGTACGTGCCGGCGGGCGCCGGAGGCGCGCAGGTCACGCATCAGGTCGACGATCCGGTGCAGCTCGTCGGCCTCGAACGCCAGCATCCACTCGTAGTCGCCGAGCGCGAACGAGGCGACCGTGTTGGCCCGCACGTCCGGGTAGCCCCGGGCCATCTTGCCGTGCTCGGCCAGCAGCTCACGCCGCTCGGCGTCGGGCAGCAGGTACCACTCGTACGAGCGCACGAACGGGTAGACGCACAGGTAGGCGCGCGGCTGCTCGTCGGCCAGGAACGCCGGGATGTGGCTCTTGTTGAACTCGGCCGGGCGGTGCAGCGCCATCTGCGACCAGACCGGGGTCAGCGCCCGGCCCAGCGTGGTGCGGCGGAACCGCAGGTACGCGTCCTGCAGCGCGTCGCTCGACGACGAGTGCCACCAGATCATCAGGTCGGCGTCGGCGCGCAGCCCGGCCACGTCGTACGTGCCCCGGATCGTGACGTCCTTGCCGGCCAGCTCGGTGAAGAGCGACTCGACCTCGTCGACGACGTTCTCCCGTAGCGACGGCAGCGGGCTGGTGGCCCGGTACACCGACCACATGGTGTAGCGGATGGTCTCGTTGAGCTCGCGCAGCCGCGCCGCGTTGGTCTGCTCGGTCATGCTGCCGATCCTTCCAGTGCCGTGATGATCTCTTCGGCCGCCGTCTCGCCGGAGCGGACGCACACCGGGATGCCGACGCCGTCGTAGCCGGCCCCGGCCACCGCAAGCGTCGGGCAGGCGGCGCGCAGCGCCGTCCGGACCGCCGCCACCCGGGCGGTGTGCCCGGGCGTGTACTGGGGCAGCGCGCCACCCCACCGCTGCACGTGCCGGGCCACCGGGGCCGGCAGCGGCGCGCCGAGCACCGCCGACAGCTCCCGGTGCACCGTGTCGGCCAGGTCGTCGTCGGTGAGTTGCAGCGACGTCTCGTCGCCGTACCGGCCCACCGAGGCGCGCACCAGCGCCAGCCCGTCCGGCCGCCGCAGGTGCCCCCACTTGGTGGTGAAGAACGTGGACGCCTTGATCGTCAGCCCTTCGCCCGCCGGGACCAGGAAGCCGGACAGCTCCGGCAGGGCCGGGCCGGGCAGCGCGAGGGTGATCAGGGCGACGCTCGCGTAGTCGAGCGCGCCGACCGTGCCGGCCGCCTCGGGCGCGGCGGTGGTGAGCAGCCGGGCGGCCGGGCGGGCCGGCACCGCGAGCAGCACCGCGTCGGCCTCGACGTGCTCGGCGTCGCGGGTCGGCCCGACGGTGAGCCGCCAGCCGGACGGGGTGCGGCGCAGCTCGCGTACCGCGGCGCCGCGGCGGATCGTCGCCCCGCTCGCCGTCGCCGCCGCCTCGACCAGCGTGCTCAGCCCACCGGCCAGGGTGCCGAAGACCGGTGCGCCGGGCGCGCGCGGCGCGGCGGCCTGCGCGGCGCGTACCGCACCGACCAGCGTGTGCTCGGCGCGAGCCGCGCGGGCCAGCGCCGGCATCGTGGTGACGAGTGACAGGTCGTCGGCCCGCCCCGCGTACACACCGCCGAGCATCGGGTCGACCAGCCGCTCCACCACCGCGTCACCGAGGCGCTTGCGGACCAGCTCACCGACCGAGGTGTCCTCGTCCTCGGCCAGCAGCGGGTGGCCCGCGTCGCGGTCGGCGTCCGCGGCCGGCGGCGCGACCGCCGCCACCTTGTCCAGATCCCCGGGTACGCCGACGAGCGTGCCGCCCGGCACCTGGCGCAACGCGCCGTCGACGAGCAGGGCGGCCTGCCCGACTGTGGGGTGCACGATCGAGGCGTCCAGGCCGAGGCGCCGGGCCAGCGTCACCGCCGCCGACTCGCCACCGGCCGGGTCGCGCATCAGGAACGACTCCGCGCCGAACTCGACCGGCCCGCCTGCGAGCTCACCGGTGAACAGCTTGCCGCCGAGGCGACCGGACTGCTCGTACACGGTGACCTCGGTGCCCTCGGGGGCCCGGTCGCGCAACCGGACGGCGGCGGCCAGCCCGGTGATCCCGCCACCGACGATCGCCACCCGCCACGGTCGCACCACTGTCTCCTCCTAGCGCTCCGGTCGCGCGGTCAGCTCGTGTACCAGCGCGACCACCCGGGTCAGCACCTCGGGGTCGGTCTCCGGCAGGACGCCGTGACCGAGGTTGAACACGTGGCCGGGAGCGGCCCGGCCCTGCTCGACGATGCGCCGCACCTCGGTCTCCACCGCCGGCCAGGGGGCGAGCAGCACCGTCGGGTCGAGGTTGCCCTGCACCGCCTTGTCCGGCCCGATCCGGCCGGTGGCGACGTCCAGCGGGGTCCGCCAGTCCACGCCCACCACGTCGGCGCCGGCTTCGCCCATCGCGCCGAGCAGCTCGCCGGTGCCCACCCCGAAGTGGATCCGCGGCACACCCGCGTCGGCGAGACCGCCCAGCACGTACGTCGAGTGCGGCAGCACGAAGCGGCGGTAGTCGGCCTCGGAGAGCGCGCCGGCCCACGAGTCGAACAGCTGCACCGCGGAGACCCCGGCGTCGACCTGCACCTGGAGGAACGCCAGCGTCACCTCGGCCAGCCGCGCGCACAGCGCGTGCCACAGGTCCGGGTCGCCGTACATGAGCGCCTTGGTCTTGGCATGGGTCCGCGACGGCCCGCCCTCGACCAGGTAGCTGGCGAGCGTGAACGGGGCGCCGGCGAAGCCGATCAGAGGGGTGTCGCCCAGCTCGACGACGAGCCGGCGGACCGCCTCGTCCACGTACGACACGTCGTCCCGCCCGATCGGGGTGATCCGCTCGACGTCGGCGGCGGTACGGACCGGCTCGGCCACCACCGGGCCGGTGCCGGGCACGATGTCCAGGTCGATGCCGGCCGCGGCGACCGGCACCACGATGTCGCTGAACAGGATCGCCGCGTCCACGCCGTGCCGGCGCACCGGCTGCAGCGTGATCTCGGTGACCAGCTCGGGCCGGCGGCAGGACTCCAGCATCGGCACGTTGGCCCGGATCTCCCGGTACTCCGGCAGCGACCGGCCGGCCTGGCGCATGAACCAGACCGGGGTGTGCGGGCCCGGCTCGCGCCGGCAGGCGCGGACGAAGGGCGAGTCGGCCGGCCCGCCGCGGCGGGGTTCTCCGTCTCGGGCGGCAGTGCCCGTGGTGTCGGTGGTCATCGCGGCCATCGTGCCACGCCCCCGGCGCGCGCCCGCGCTCACCGTCCGCATTTGTGACGTAGAAGGAAGGGCCCCCGCTTAACGCCTCCGGTAGCGGAAGGGCCCCTTCTTAACCGTCGATCACCCGGCGTGCCGTCGCGCGCCGTGCGGTGGGCGCGGCATAGGCTGCCCGCATGGCCCCCCCGATCGCGCTCCCGGAAACGTTCGCTCGCGCGGTCGCGGGGCTGCGATCGGTGACACCCCGCCCGGAGATCGTCCTGGAGGAGGTCGGCGCACCCCAGCGGCTGGCCCCGTACGCGTTCGCGCTCTCCGCCGCCGTGATGCGCGACGACGACGAGGTGGCCACCGGCCGGCTGATCCTGCTGCACGACCCGGCCGGGCACGAGGCGTGGCAGGGCACGCTGCGCCTGGTCACGTACGTCACCGCCGAACTGGAGGTCGACCTGGCCAGCGACCCGCTGCTACCAGGCGTCGGCTGGACCTGGCTGACCGACGCGCTCGACGCGCAGGGCGCCGGGCACCGCGCGATCGGCGGCACCGTCACCCAGACGCTCTCCACCCGGTTCGGCGAGCTGGCCGGGCCGCCCGCCGCCGGTGACATCGAGATCCGCGCCTCCTGGACGCCGCTGCGCGCCGACCTGGGCCCGCACCTGCTCGGCTGGTGCACGCTGCTGGCCTCCACGGCCGGCCTGCCGCCGCCCGGCGTCACCGCGCTGCCCACCCGCCGCGCAGCCGGCGCCGCCTGACCGGCACCCCGCCCGGGGACACACGAAAGGCCGCCCCGGACGAACCGGGACGGCCTTCGGTGGACGCCGGTCAGAGGTAGTTCTCGGCCTCGTCGCAGATCTTGTCCAGACCCTTGCTGGCCGCCTCGAAGGCAGCCCGGTCGCCGCGCGACGCCGCCGCCATGGCCGTGGTCAGCTTGTCCAGGCAGTTCGCGATGACCTTCTTCTGCCGGGCCTGCTCGTCCCTGTCGTTCTTGGTGCCGGTCAGATCCTGCTGGGTGTCCGACAGCCGCTCCTGGACCGCCTTCAGCTCACCCTTGAGCTTCTCCATCTCCTGCTGGTTCGCCGAGATCGTGCCGTCCCGCTGGCTGACCGTCTGCCGGGACTCGTCCAGGTCGCCGTTCGCCGAGACGTACAGGAAGGTCATCACGCCGCCGAAGACGGACAGCAACGCGGCCACCAGGCCGAGCACCAGCGGCGCCCACCTCCGGCCGCCGGCCGGCGCGGCGCCCACCGGGCCGTACGGGCCGGGCGGCCCGGACATCGGCGGCGGCGCGAAGCCGGGGCCGGACACCGGCGGAGCGGACGCCGGCGGGACCGACATCGGCTGCGCGTAGCCGGGCCCGGAGACCGGCGGGACGGAGACCGGCGGCGCCGACATCGGCTGCGCCGGCGGGGGCACCGGGGCGGCGCCGGGCGCGTAGCCCGGCTGTCCCGGCGCGGTGGGCTGGTATCCGCCGTACCCGGGGGCGCCGTCGGGCGCGGCGGGCTGGTGCAGGGTCGGCGCGGGCTGGTTCGGGTCGTACTGCTGGGGCGCGGGCCGGCTGCCGTACACGTTGCCGTAGACCGTGCCCCCCGGCGCCGGGGGCGGGTTGTCGCCCCCGGCCGGTGGGTAGGACATGTCGTTCCTCCAGATGTGCTGGTCCCCCGCGGGGTGGCCCGATGGGCCGGGGTCGATGCGGTGCGGCCGAGCCGGTGTGGCCGCCGTCAGCAGAGCCGGAACCGGTCGCAGGCGGTCTTGATCGGCACCGCCAGCCCGATGCCCTCGGCGTTGCGGGCCTTGGCCGTGGCGATGCCGACGACCTCCTTCGAGCCGTTGATCACCGGACCGCCGGAGTTGCCCGGGTTGATCGGCGCGTCGAACTGGATCACCGGGCCGCCGCCGCGCTCGTCCTCGCGGAACGCGCTGACCACGCCCGTGGTGACGCTGTCCTGCAACCCGAGCGGTGCGCCGACCACGATGATCTGCTGGCCGGACCGCACCGGGGCGCGGGCCGCGACCAGTCCGGTGAACTTGGCGCTGGTCTGCAACTGCGCCAGGTCCTTGTCCTTGTCGGTGGCGATGATCGTCGCCTCGAACCGCTGGTCCTTGCGCTCCAGGAACACCTTGCGCTCACCGGCGGTGAAGACCGACTCGACCACGTGGAAGTTCGTCAGCAGCGTGGTGCCGCCGCCGGACGGGGCCTTTCCGACGGCGAACGCGGTACCGGTGAACTGCCCGGCCCGCACCCGGAACACGCTCGGCAGGACCGCGCTGGCCACCGCCTCCGGGTTGAAGGCCGCGTCGGCCTGCTTCTCCAGGCTGCCGGCGCGCTGCTCCAGGCCGTCCAGCCGGTCGGCGTCCGCGCCCTGCCCCTCGGCCATCCGCTTGTCGGCGGCGGCGAGCCGGTCGTCGAGCCGGTAGATCTGGTACGCCTGCACGCCGGTGACCACCGCCAGCACCGCGGCCAGGGCCAGCGCCACCACCGCCATCCGGCTGCGCCGCGCCGGCTGAGCGCCGAAGCCGGCCGGGCCGCCGGCGGGGGCCGCCTGACCGGGGTACGCGGAACCGGGCTGGGACGGCGCCGACACCGGCTGACCCGGGTAGGCGGGCGCGGACACGGGCTGGCCGGGGTACGACGGGCCGCTGCCGGACGGGCCCGGGTAGGCCGGTGCGGTGGGTGCCCGGTCCGGGTACGACGACGAGCCCGGCCCGCCCGGATAGGACGGTGACGCGGAGACCGGCTGGCCCGGGTACGACGGCGAGGCGGCCGGCTGGCCCGGGTACGCCGGGGCGGCCGACCGGGAGGTCTGCGCCGGCACGGTGCCGAAGGACGACGGCTGGCCCGGCGCGGAGCCGTAGGACGGCTGGCCAGGTGTGGTGCCGTAGGACGACCGGCCCGGCTCGGCCGGCGCGGAGCCGTAGGACGGCTGGCCCGGCGGGGTCGTGGCGGGCGGGGTCGCGACGCCGGACGAGGCCGCGTAGGGCGTCGTCTGCGGCGTCCCGGCCTGGTCCGGGCGGCCCGGGTAGCCGGCGGACGGCTGGACGGCGGCCCGCGCCGGGTAGCCGGGGGTGCCGGCCCACTCGGATCCACCGGGGAACGATCCCGGCACCGCTGCCGAACCGGCGGGCGGGGCGAAACGCGGCGGCAGCGGTCCCGGCCGATCGGCTGCCGGTTCGCCGCCCTGCCCCGGCACGTCGTCGCCGGTTCCGTACCCGCCTGTCATGCTCGCCCGTCCTCCCCGTCGGCCTCGCCGACGCCCCCCGACCCGCTGCGGCACCCGTACGCCGTTCGCGGCTCGATGGACCGTACCGGCGGGAACGGGCTTTGTCTTCCCCCTTGTCCGACCCTCTCACGGCCCCGCAACCCGCACCTTTCCGGTCACCTGACGGCCATCGCGCCGACACGCGCCGGACCGGCTGCGCACACCGGATCGTCCGGCCTACTAGGGTTGTCAGGTGACCGACGAACCACCCCTGCGCCGTCGGGCCGCCGAAAGCCGTACCGGAGAGGCGTCCGCTTCTCCGACGTCGGCCCTGCCGGAGCCGGCGGACGCGGGGACCGAGACCGACACGGGCGCGGCCGTCCCCCTCACCGCGCCGCGCGACGGCACGCCCGCCCCGGTGGCCACACCCGCCGAGTTGGACGAGGTGGTGGCCCGCTTCGCGTCCGGCACCGGCCCGGTGGCCCTCGATGCCGAACGTGCCTCCGGCTACCGCTACAGCCAGCGCGCCTACCTGGTGCAGCTGCGCCGCGGCGGCGCCGGCACCGCGCTCATCGACCCGCTGCCGCTGCCCGACCTGTCCGCCCTGGACGCGGCGATCGCCGAGACCGAGTGGGTGCTGCACGCGGCCAGCCAGGATCTCGCCTGCCTGGCCGAGGTGGGTCTGCGCCCGCGCCGGTTGTTCGACACCGAACTGGCCGCCCGGCTGGCCGGGTTCGAGCGGGTCGGCCTGGCCGCGCTGACCGAACAGCTGCTCGGGTTCAGCCTGGAGAAGCACCACTCGGCCGCCGACTGGTCGAGCCGGCCGCTGCCGGAGTCCTGGCTGACGTACGCGGCGCTGGACGTGGAACTGCTGGTGGACCTGCGCGACGCGCTGGACGAGGAGTTGCAGCGGCAGGGCAAGTCCGGCTGGGCGGCGGAGGAGTTCGACGCGCTGGTGCGCAACGGTGCCCGCCCGCCGCGCGTGCGCGCCGAGCCGTGGCGGCGCACGTCCGGCATCCACCGGGTGCGCGGCGCGCGCGCCCAGGCCCGGGTGCGTTCCCTCTGGTACGCGCGGGACCAGATCGCCTCCCGCCGGGACGCCGCGCCGGGCCGGGTGCTGCCCGACTCGGCCATCGTGGCCGCCGCCGAGCTGGACCCGAAGGACGAGAAGACGCTTCTCACGCTCCCCGGGTTCGGTGGGCGGTCGGTGCGCCGGCTGGCGCGTACCTGGCTGGCGGCGCTCGACGACGCGCGCCAGTTGCCGGACGACGCGCTGCCGGTGAGCCCGGCCGTGGAGGGGCCGCCTCCGCCGCACCGGTGGGCCGAGCGCGACCCGGTGGCGGCCGGGCGGCTGGCCCGGGCCCGGGAGGTCGTGGTCGGCACGGCCGGGGCGCACCGGCTGCCGGCGGAGAACCTGATCGCGCCGGACTCGATCCGCCGGCTGGCGTGGCAGCCACCCGCGGAGATCACCGACGAGACGGTGGCGGAGACGCTGCGCGGGTTCGGGGCGCGCGAGTGGCAGATCGGGCTGCTCCTGCCCGCGCTCACGGAGGCGTTGCGCACCCCGCAGTCGTGACGGCGGCGGGCGGGGTGTGAGGTGGGCCACGCGGGGGGTGGTGCCACGTCTGGTTACTGGCGAGTAGCATCCGGGGAAATGCCCGTGCCGAGGGAGGCTCCAAGTGCCCCGTGAAGTTCGGGATGTCGTCTTCGTCGACGGCGTCCGTACCCCGTTCGGCAAGGCGGGTGGGATGTACGCCAACACCCGCGCCGACGATCTGGTGATCCGCTGCATCCGCGAGCTGATGCGCCGCAACCCGCAACTGCCGCCGGAGAAGGTGGAGGAGGTGGCCATCGCCGCCACCACCCAGATCGGTGACCAGGGCCTGACCATCGGCCGCACCGCCGCCCTGCTGGCCGGCCTGCCCAAGACCGTGCCCGGCTTCGCCATCGACCGGATGTGCGCCGGCGCGATGACCGCCGTCACCACCGTGGCCAGCGGCATCGCCATGGGCGCCTACGACGTCGCGATCGCCGGCGGCGTCGAGCACATGGGCCGCCACCCGATGGGCGAGGGCGTCGACCCCAACCCGCGCATCGTCGCGGAGAAGCTCGTCGACCCGTCCGCCCTGGTGATGGGCTCCACCGCGGAGAACCTGCACGACCGGGTCCCGCACATCACCAAGGAGCGCACCGACGCGTTCGCGCTGGCGTCGCAGCAGAAGACCGCGAAGGCGTACGCCAACGGCAAGCTCCAGGGCGACCTGGTGCCGGTGGCGGTCCGCGACCCGGAGGCGGGCTGGGGCCTGGCCACCGTGGACGAGGCGCCCCGCGACACCTCGATGGAGAAGCTGGCCGGCCTGAAGACCCCGTTCCGGCCGCACGGCAAGGTCACCGCCGGTAACGCGGCCGGCCTGAACGACGGCGCCACCGCCGCGCTGCTGGTCGCCGAGGACACCGCCCGTGAGCTGGGCCTGCCGGTCGGCATGCGCCTGGTGTCGTTCGGCTTCGTCGGCGTCGAGCCCGAGGTGATGGGCATCGGCCCGATCCCCTCGACCGAGAAGGCGCTGCGCATCGCCGGCCTGAGCATCGACGACATCGGCCTGTTCGAGCTGAACGAGGCGTTCGCGGTGCAGGTGCTCGCCTTCCTCGACCACTTCGGCATCGCCGACGACGACCCGCGGGTCAACCCGTGGGGCGGCGCGATCGCCATCGGTCACCCGCTCGCGTCCTCCGGTGTCCGGCTGATGACCCAGCTCGCCCGCCACTTCGCCGAGCACCCCGAGGTCCGCTACGGCCTCACCGCCATGTGCATCGGCATCGGCATGGGCGGCACCGTGATCTGGGAGAACCCGCACTGGGAGGGCAACAAGTGAGCGCGCTCGCCGCACCGAACGAGGTCGTCACCAAGGCGCTGCTGCGCCAGGTGGCCGTACCCGGGCTGGACCGGCCCGCCGCCCTCATCACCCTGGACAACGGCTTCGACCACACCAAGCCGAACACCTTCGGCCCGGCCGGTCTGACCAGCCTGGACGAGGCGATCACCGCCGCGCTGGCCGCGGAGCCGGCGTTCATCGCGGTCACCGGCAAGCCGTACATCTTCTGCGTGGGCGCGGACATCACCAGCCTGCCCGCGCTGGAGAACCGCGACCAGGCGCTGGAGATCGGCCGGCTGGGCCACCGGGTCTTCGCCCGGCTCAAGGACAGCGCCGTCCCCACCTTCGCGTTCGTCAACGGCGCGGCGATGGGCGGCGGCCTGGAGCTGGCGCTGCACTGCCACTACCGGACCCTGTCGGCGGGCGCGGCGGCCCTGGCGCTGCCCGAGGTCTCGCTCGGCCTGATCCCGGGCTGGGGCGGTACGCAGCTGCTGCCGAACCTGATCGGCATCCCGGCGGCGACGCAGGTCATCATCCAGAACCCGCTGATGCAGAACAAGATGCTCAAGCCGAAGCAGGCGGCCGAGATGGGCATCGCGGACGTGCTGCTGGAGCCGGCCGACTTCCTGGAGCGGTCGCTGGAGTGGGCCGCCGGCGTCGTCCGGGGCGAGGTCACCGTGACCCGTCCCGAGGTCGACAAGGACATGTGGGCGGGCGTGCTCTACTTCGCCCGGCAGACCCTCGACCAGCGGTTGCACGGCGCGGTACCGTCCGCGTACAAGGCGCTGGATCTGCTGGAGACGGCGAAGGACGCCGACTTCGCCACCGGCACCGCGGCGGAGGACGAGGCCCTCGCGGACCTGGTCTTCTCCGAGGAGCTGCGCAGCGGCCTGTACGCCTTCGACCTGGTGCAGCGGCGGGCCAAGCGCCCGGCCGGCGCGCCGGACAAGGGCCTGGCCCGTCCGGTCACCAAGGTGGGCATCGTCGGCGCCGGCCTGATGGCCAGCCAGCTCGCGCTGCTGTTCGCCCGGCGTCTTCAGGTGCCGGTCGTGATGACCGACCTGGATCAGTCCCGGGTGGACTCCGGCGTCGGCTACGTGCACACCCAGATCGAGAAGGCCGTGAGCAAGGGCCGGATGGACAAGGGCACCGCGGCCAAGCTGTACGGCCTGGTGTCCGGCTCGGTCGACAAGTCCGTGTTCGCCGACGCCGACTTCGTCATCGAGGCCGTGTTCGAGGACCTGGGTGTCAAGAAGCAGGTCTGGGCCGAGCTGGAGAAGATCGTCAAGCCGGAGGCGGTGCTCGCCACCAACACCAGCTCGCTGTCCATCACCGAGATGGCCGCCGAGCTGGAGCACCCGGAGCGGGTCGTCGGCTTCCACTTCTTCAACCCGGTCGCGGTGCTGCCGCTGCTGGAGATCGTCCGCGGCGAGCGGACCGACGACGCCACGCTGGCCACCGCGTTCGCTGTCGGCAAGCAGCTCAAGAAGTCGTCGGTGCTGGTCAAGGACGCCCCGGCGTTCGTGGTGAACCGGCTGCTGACCCGCTTCCTCGGCACCGTCTTCGCCGCCGTCGACCAGGGCACCCCGCTGGACGTGGCGAACAGCGCGCTGGACCCGCTGGGCCTGCCGATGCGTCCGCTGGCGCTGCTGCAGCTCGTCGGGCCGGCCGTGGCGTACCACGTCGGCGGCACCCTGCACGAGGCGTTCCCGGACCGGTTCGGCGTCAGCGAGAACCTCAAGCGGATCGCCGACTCGGGCCAGCCGATCGTGGTCGACGACCAGATCAACGACGAGGTGGCGAAGCTGCTGGTGGTCGGCGACGAGCCGCTCACCGCCGAGCAGGTCCGGCAGAACGCGCTGGACGCGCTGGCGCAGGAGATCCGGCTCATGCTCGACGAGGGCGTCGTCGCCGAGGCGCAGGACATCGACCTGTGCATGATCCTCGGCGCCGGCTGGCCGTTCCACCTGGGCGGCGTCACGCCGTACCTGGACCGGACCGGCACCTCCGAGCGGGTGACCGGCAAGCGGTTCCTGCCGCGCGGCGTGGCAAGCCTGCGCTGAGGCGACCGCAACGCATCGATCGCGGTGGCCGGGCTGTCCGTTCCGGACGGTCCGGCCACCGCGATCGGCGTCTACGGCCCAGGTCACGGGTAGGTCGCGGTTTGGTGTCCCCGCCCTTGGGCGGACAGCGGGTTGTCGGTGGTGCTGGCTACGATCACGCGTCCAGTTTTCTCACAGGAGCTGCCTACATGTCCCAGCCGCCGTCCAGTCCCTACTCCGGCAACTACCCCTCCCCCCAGCAACAGCCCGGTGGCTTCCAGCCGCCGCAGCAGCCGCAGTACGGCGGTGACTACCCGCAGACTCCGCAGCAGCCGCAGTACGGCAGCCAGCTCGGTGCGCCGGTCCCGCCGAAGAAGAAGTCCGGCGTCGGCAAGATCCTGCTGATCGTCCTCGCGGTGGTCCTGGTGCTCTGCGTCGGCGGCGGTGTCGCCGCCTACTTCGCCACGAAGGACACGGTCGACGAGGTGGTCACCGCCACCAAGACCCGGGTGGTCGAGCCGCAGACGCTCGGCGGCCGGGCGAAGGTCACCGACCCGCAGCTGCAGTCCGCCGCGGCGCAGATGAAGTCCGAGCTCAGCAAGGACGTGCCGGACGCGACCAGCACCGTCGGTGCGTTCTACGGCGACCCGGCCAAGAAGGACCTGGTCATGATCGTGGCCGTGTCCGGCGTCATGGCGGACCCGAAGAAGGAGCTGGCCGACGCCACCGCGGCGGTCACCCCGGACCTGGCCACCAAGGACTTCAAGACTGTCGACGCGGGCCCGCTGGGCGGCGACGCCAAGTGCTCCGACGGCAAGGCGTCGGACGTACCGGTGGCCGTCTGCATCTGGGCCGACCGGGGCAGCCTCGGCATGGTGGTGGTCTACTTCAAGTCCGCGGCCGAGCTCCAGTCGGAGTTCGTGGCGATGCGCGGCGAGATCGAGAAGCAGGACTGACACCGGTTCACGCACCCGGGCCCCCGCCGTCACGGCGGGGGCCCGGTGTCGTTTCCGGATCAGGCGGACGCGGCCCGTTCCGCAGCGCTACGGCACACGCAGAACTCGTTGCCCTCCGGGTCGGCCAGCACCACCCAGCCGGTGCCGTCCGGCCGGCGCCGGTCGGCCACCAGCGTGGCGCCGAGGTCGCGCAGCCGCGCCACCTCCTCGTCCCGGGTGCCCTCGGCCGGGTGCAGGTCGAGGTGGAACGCGCCCTTGCCGTGCCGCTCGCCCACCTGGACGAACAGCAGGTCGGGGCCGTGCCCGCCGGGTGCGGCGAGGACCGCCTCCGGGTCGCCCGGGTGGTCGTCGTCGGCGAGCCGGCGGTCCAGCACGCGGGCCCACCAGCCGGCCAGGGCGTACGGGTCGTCGGTCTCGACTGTCACGCAGTGGATCTGTGCACTCACGGTGTTTCCTCCTGTGGGGAGCGCGCCCCGGCGGAGTGGGAAGGTCAGCGGGGAACGCGGGGCGCGGGACGGTTCACGACGGACATCGACCACACCCCCTTCCACCTCTCGGGCTGACCGGTTGATCATTCCATCGCCCGCGCCGCGCACACAACCCCGCTCGGGGGTAAGGAAGGGCCCCTTGTTAACAGCGAGGCGTTAACAAGGGGCCCTTCCTCTACCGCAGGCGTTAAGAAGGGGCCCTTCCTTACGGGCCGACGAACACCGCCTTCGCGCGCCAGTCGACGCCGTCGACCGCCGGGCCGCTGCGCACCGTGAACGTCGTCGACGGAGCGGCGCCCGTCCAGTCGGCGGCGGACAGGTCACCGGTGCTCCGGTTCACCTTGTAGAGCGTGGTGCCGGCCGCGAACAGCGCGCCCGCGTCGGCGAACCCGCTCGCCCCGGCCACCGTGAACCGGTCGGCACCGACCACACCGCTGTCCGGCGTGAACCAGCGCCAGAACAGGCCGTTCTGCCCGCTCAGCGAGTAGTAGAGCCGCCCGTCCCGGTAGAACATGCCGGTCACGTTGGGGATCTCGGCGTAGAAGCCGGTGGTCGCGCCGACGTACGTCTGCCCGGCCGGGCCGGAGTTGGTCACCACGGTGTCCCAGTACGGGTCGTGATACGGGTCCACCAGCTCGGGCGTGCCGAACGTGGTGCCGTCGAACGTACGCCGCCACAGCGCGCCCTCGGCACCGTAGAACAGCGTCCCGCCGACCCAGAACGCGTTACGCGTGGCGGACCACACGGTCTCGTCCGGGTTCGCCACCGGGCTGGGCGCGCCGACGCCGGTCAGGCCGTCGTACGAGCGGACCTGCACCTCCTCGCCGGTACCGGCCGGCGGAGGCCCGGTCTTGACGATCTCGACGGCGTCGACGAGCGGGTTCTCCTTGACGTGGCGGAACTCGATGTCGACGGTGCCGTCGCTGGTCACCGTGAACTCCCGCATGGTGCCCACGTTGTGCCCGACGCTGGCGGACAGGTCCAGGTCGTCGAGGACGACGGTGCCGTCCAGCGCCACGTCGAAGACGCGGGTGTTCGGGGCGGAGGTGCCGTCGTACCGGTTGGCCAGGTAGAGCCGCACGTGCACCTCGGTGCCGGTGGGTACGGGGAACTGCCAGAGCATCTCCGCGCCGCCGGCCGGGTCGTACCGTTCGTCGCTGTAGAGCGCGGCCGGGGTGCCGGCCGGCACCGTCGCGTCCAGGCTGCCGACCGTGTTGAAGCTGGAGGCCGAGCTGCCGGTGTTGTGGTACGGGCTGGGGCTGGAGCTGGTGTCGGCCGCCCAGTCCGGTCCGCCGTCGGTGGCGGCGACCAGCGGGCCGCCGGCGTTCACCCGGTACAGCACGTTCGTCGGCTTCGGCAGGCCGGCCTGGTAGACGTTGCCGGGCAGCGTGGCGGTACTGGTCGGGTGCGGGGCCTTGCCGCCGGCGAGCGGGAAGAACGCGATCCGCTCCCGGCGGTACTGGAAGTTGCCGATCCAGAGCGTGTCGCCGCCGACCCAGAGACCGGACTCGGTGACGAGCATCTCCGAGGCGCCGATGCCGCGCGGGTGCCGGCCCGGGTTCCAGGACAGCGGCAGGCCGTTGACCGGGTCGAGCGCGGCGATGCTGGCCCGGCCGACCGCGCCGGCCCGGGCGTTGTCGGCGCCGGCGGTGTTGTTGAGCCAGCGGAGGTGACCGCCGACGTAGACCGCCTGCTCGCTGATGCCGACGGACAGGAAGGTGTCGCCGCCGCTGTAGTCGACCCAGGTCGGCTGGAGGTTGTCGCCGGTCGCGCCGGCCTCCCAGCGGGCCGCGGTGTCGCAGAGCGTCCCGCCGTACGGTGCGCCGGTGGTGACCACCACGAAGTAGCTGTTGTCCGGGGAGAACGCGACGTCGCGGACGTACGAGTCGAACGACTGCCACTTGCAGCGCGGCGTGTAGCGGGCCGTGTTCCAGTCCGCGACGGTGGCGGCGGTGGCACCCAGGTCGATCTTGACGATCTGGTCGTGCAGGACCCCGTCGGCCTTCTTGAAGTTGCCGATGACGACGAGCTGCGTGCCGTCCGGGGAGACGGCGAGCTTCTCCGCGCCCACGCCGGCCTTGGCGCCGCTGACGCCGTCCCAGTTGTGGTTCTCGGTCAGCGTGGTGGTGAGGTAGCTGTCGACCGCGCCGGTGGTGGCATCGAGCGAGGCGAGCCCGCCGCGCGGGTTGGGGTTGCCGGCCGTGGTGAAGATGCCGCCGACCAGCAGCCGGTCACCGACCAGCGCGATGTCCTTGATCAGCCCGTTGAACGCCGGCGGCGCGAAGCTGGTGACGACCGCCCCGGTGGCGACGTCGAGCAGGGCCACCTTGCGCCGGGTCACGCCGTTGACGGTGTTGAACTTGCCGGCCACGAAGACCGTGCCCGCCGTGGGACCGGCGACGACCGCCGTCACCTCGTTGTCGAGCGTCGGCGCGAACGCGGTGTCCACCTGCCCGGTGGCCTTGTCGAAGGCGAGCAGGTAGTCCCGGGGGATGTCGACGTCGGAGTTGCGGTTCTGCACCCGGGTGAAGGAGCCGCCCGCGATGATCTTCGTACCGGCGTCGTGGATCGCGTCGACCGAGCCGTCCTGGACGTCGGGCGAGGCGGCGGCGGGGACGGTGTGGACCACTTTGTCGTGGCCGGGCGCGGCGGCGGCCGCGGGCGTGGCCGGGGAGAGGCCGGCGACGGTGAGGGCGCCGGCGGTGAGGACCGCGAGGATGCGGCGGCGGCGCGGGGCCGAGTGGTGGGTCACGGGCAGCTCCGGTGGGTGAGCAGGGTGAGGCGTCGCTGCGCTTACTCTCCGTTGATCCCCGGCTCCGCGTCCAGCGCGGGCGGCGCATTCTGCCCGACCACCGTGCGCCGGGGGCCGACCACCGTCGGGTCCGGCCAGGACAGCCGAGGCCGCCCGCACGAAAAGGTGAGGCCGTCTCACCGGCCGGGCGGGCCGGCTCGGCGGTCAGGTGGCCGCGGCCGGGTCGGCCGACGGAAGCGTGACAGTCACCTCCAGGCCGCCGCCGGGCTGGGCGACCGCCTTCACCGTGCCACCGTGCGCGTCGCTGACGGCCCGCACGATCGACAGGCCGAGACCGGAGCCGCGCGCGCCGGTGCGTTCCTGGCCGCCGCGCCGGAACGGTTCGAACAGCCCGGGTACGTCGGCCGGGGCGACCTCGAAGCCCGTGTTCCCCACCACCAGCCAGGACCGCTCGCCGTCGGTGCCGGTGCGTACCCAGATCCGGCCGTGCAGGTGGTTGTAGCGGACCGCGTTCTCCACCAGGTTCCCCGCGAGCCGGTCGAGCAGGCCGGGGTCGCCGACCACCGGCGCCGGGCGCAGCGACGTGTGCACCTTCAGGCCGATGCGCTCCACCTCCCGGGAGACCGCGGAGAGGGCGTTGGCGGTGCCGATGGCGAGGTCCGACTCGGCGCGCCGGCCCAGCCGCCGGCCGGTCTGCGCCTCGCTGCGCGCCAGCACCAGCAGCGCGTCGACCAGGCCGTTGGCGCGCTCGGAGGCGTCGCGCACCACGCCGGCCATGCGGCGGTACTCGGCGAGGTCGGCGTCGTCGTCGCTGAGCGTCACGTCGATTTCGGTACGCATCACCGCCAGCGGCGTCCGCAGCTCGTGCGAGGCGTTCGCGACGAACCGTTTCTGCGCCTCGAAGGCGCCACTGATCCGGTCGAGCATCGCGTCGAACGTCTCGGCCAGTTCGGCCAGCTCGTCGTCGGCGCCGGACCAGCCGATCCGCTCGTCGAGCGTGGCCTCGCCGAGCCGGCGGGCGGTGGCGGTGACCTGGTGCAGCGGGCGTAACGCCCGCCCGGCCACCAGGTACGCCCCGGCCACCCCGACCACGCTGATCGCCGCCAGCGCCAGCAGTCCCTTGACCAGCAGTTCCTGCGACGCGGCGTCGACGAGCTGCCGCTGCCACTCCCCGGCGTCGAGGGTGCGCCCGTCGCTGAGCACCACAGTGGTGCCGGGCAGCAGCTCGTCGGTGGGGCGCAGCGCGTCGCGGACCAGCAGCCAGGCCAGCAGCACCAGGATCGCCCCGGCGCCGACCAGCAGCACCCCGTTGAGCAGGGTCAGCCGCAGCCGCAGCGTCGGCCGTACCCGGCGCGTGGCCGGCGCACTCACTGGCGTACCCCACCGATGCGGTACCCCGCGCCCACGACCGTGTCGATGAGCGGCGGGTCGCCGAGTTTCTTGCGCAACGTCATCACGGTGACCCGGACGATTGTGGTGAACGGGTCGGTGTTGGCGTCCCAGACCCGTTCCAGCAGTTCCTCGCTGGACACCACAGCGCCGCGCGCCTTGAGCAGTTCGGCGAGCACGCCGAACTCCTTGTTGGTGAGGTCGAGCGGCACGCCGCCCCGGCTCACCACCCGGCGGGCCGGGTCGAGCACCAGATCGGCCACCTCCAGCACGGGCGGCGCGGCCGGGGTGGCGCGCCGGCCGAGCGCCTGCACCCGGGCCACCAGTTCGTCGAACGCGAACGGCTTGGCCAGGTAGTCGTCGGCGCCGAGCTGCAGCCCCTCCACCCGGTCGGCGACGGTGCCGCTGGCGGTCAGCATCAGCACCCGGGTCAGCGCGCCGGAGGCGGCCAGGTCGGCGCAGATCCGGTCGCCGTGCACGCCGGGCAGGTCGCGGTCCAGGATCACCACGTCGTAGCGGGTGACGAACGCCGCCTCGTGCCCGGCGTCGCCGTCGTAGGCGACGTCGACGGCCATGCCGCGCTTGCGCAGCCCACGCGCGATCGCGTCGGCGAGGTTGCGCTCGTCCTCGACCACCAGTACCCGCATCCCGGCCTCCCACCTCGTGACCCCTGACAACCTAGTGCGGCAGGCAAAACCGGCCGCCGGAGGAGCCGATCTCCGAAGCGGCCGCCGCGCGAATCGCGGTTGTCACTTTGCGTAGCCCCGACGTCGCTTCAGGGTCGTGTCACACACAGTGACCGGGCTCGCAGAGTCACCTCGAACGCCCAGCGAGTCAGATCGCCTTGACCAGGGGAAACGGTCGACCGGCACGCGCCGCCGGGGACACCACTCCGCGCCCTTTGCTCTGCAGCCTCGGACGCACCGGTAGCCGTGGGTCACCGCTGCGTCGATGGCTGCAGAGCAAAGGGGCGTGAGGGCAACCCTGCCGGGGCAGGATTGCGACTACGTTCGGTCACGGCACGGCACGCCGGTGGGTTGCGGTCGGCGGCGCGGGCGGCCGTTGCAGAAAACCTTCGGGTACGCGATGCTCGGCGGCGATGATCGACATGCGCACCAGCAACGGGCCGCGTCCACGCGGGGCGGGTCCACGATGAACGGCATGAGGGGCACGAGCCGCCGCGACATCGCGTACCGCCGGTTCCGCTTCCCGGCGGACCGGGACCGAGGTCGTGCGGACGGGCTGCGCGCCGGACCGGACGGCCTGACGCTCGACGGCGACGCCGGCCGGGTCACGTACACCGACCCGCACTCCGGGACCACTGCCGAGTACGCCGCCGGCGCCTGGACCTCCCCCGTGACACCCGTCGGCTTCGCCGTGACCGAGCTGGTGCCCTCCTGGACCGCCGACACCCCACCCGGCTGCTGGCTGCGGGTCGAGCTGCGCGGCTGGGGCGACGGTACGGCCACCACCGGCTGGTACGAGCTGGGCCACTGGGCCGCCGACGACAGCGCGGTGCACCGCGCCTCCGTACCCGGGCAGGAGGACGACCGGGCGCGGGTCGCCGCCGACACACTGCGGGTGACCGGTGCCACGGTGACCGGCTGGCAGGTCCGGGTGACCCTGTTGCGCCGGCTCGACGCGCCCGCCGGTCCGGTGCTGCGCACCGTGGGTGTGGTCGCTTCCACCGACCCGCCTGCCACCGACGCCGGCACCACCGGCGCGCAGCCCGCCGCCACCGGCGCGCAGACCGCCACCACCGGCGCGCAGCCCGCCGCCACCGGCACGGGGGACGACGGCACGCTTCGGCCGGGCGTCGCGTGGGGACGGGTGCTGGACGTGCCGCGCTACGCGCAGCGACTGCACGCCGCCGCCGGGGAGACCCGCTGGGGTGGCGGCGGCGACTCCTGGTGCAGCCCCACCTGCGTGTCGATGGTGCTCGACTTCTGGGGCGCCGGCCCCACCCCGGACCGGTACGCCTGGGTGGCGCCGCCCGGCCCCCGCCCGCAGGTGGTGCACGCCGCCCGGCACTGCTACGACCACGCCTACGGCGGGCCGGGCAACTGGCCGTTCAACACCGCGTACGCGGCCACGCACGGGGTGGACGCCTTCGTCACCCGGCTGCGCTCGCTGGCCGAGGCGGAACGGTTCGTGGCCGCCGGCATCCCGCTGATCGTCTCGGCCGCGTTCACCGCCGGTCAGGTACCCGGGCTGGACTACGACACCCGGGGACACCTCATGGTGCTGGCCGGCTTCACCGCCGACGGCGACCCGGTGCTCAACGACCCGTACGCGCCGGACGACGAGCGGGTCCGCCGCACCGTGCCACGCGCGCCGTTCCAGAGCGCCTGGCAGGTGGGCAGCGGCGGGATCGCGTACGTGCTGCGGCCCGAGTCGACGCCGCTGCCGCCGGCCCCGGCGCAGGCCAACTGGTGATCAGCGGCCGGCCGGCCAGATCGCCATGCCGCCGGTCGGACGCAGGCACACCAGTTGCGTACCCGTGTCCGCGCACTCGGACCAGGGGCCGGGCAGGATCCCCCGGATCCGCACCTGCCCGGCCGCCACGTCCAGCGCGCCGACGAGCGTGCGGTCCTCGGTGAGCGTGCGCAGCCCGAGCAGCGGCCCGGACGGGAGGTCGTTGCCGGAGACGCGCCAGCGGCCCAGCCGGGCCAGCACGCGGCCGGTCGGCGGGTCCAGCGCCGACAGTTCCAGTTCCTCCCCGACGCCGCGTTCGGCGGCGATGAGGCGGTCGCCGACCGGCCCCATCCCCAGCCAGCGCTCGTCCGTCCAGGCCGGACGGCCGGTGGCCGGGTCGAGGGCCTGCGCGCCGCCCACCTGGTCACGCAGGCACACCATCCCGGCGCAGTCGGCGAACCAGAGCCCGGCGCGGGAGCCGACCGGCAGGCTCCACCGCTCGTCGAGCCGGTCCAGGCCGTACCCGGTGACGGTGCCCCGGGCGTCCTCGACAAGCAGGAGGTCGGCCACGACCTGCGCGTACCGGTAGGCGGCGCGATCGGCCGCGGGCGCCACCCGGCCGGTGTGCGCGACCGCGCCGGAGTCCGCGTCGTACACGGTCACCCGGCCCTGCGGGGTGACCAGCACGAGCTGCGTCACCCCGTGGTCGTCGCGGCGATACCCCACCTCCTGGCCGGGTACGGGCAGCGTCCACCGCACCTCGCCGGAGTCCGGGTCCACGGCCCGGACGGTGCCCGCGCCGGGCGGGCGGGGGTTCTCCAGCAGCAGCCCGCCTGATGCCGTCCGGACCGGGTAGCCGGGATGCCGCCAGCGCAGCGTGCCGGTGGCCGGGTCGAGCATGGCCGACACGGAGTCGCCGTCCCCGGCCGGGCTGCTCGTCACCAGCAGTCCCCCGGCCACTGCGGTGAGGCCGAGCACGTGGTCGCCGTCGGTCAGCGCGAACCGCCACGCCGGTTCCCCGCCGGGCAGCCGGTACGCGGCGACCACCCGCCCGCCCCGGCCGATCGCGCCCGGGCCGTCGGCCACCACCACGCGGTCCGGCAGGACCACGAACGCCGCGCCCTGCGGGGCGGGCACCCGGATCGGCTCGGGCCGTCGCAGCGGCCCGGCGGCGGCGGTGACCACGAGCAGCACCAGGCAGCCGAGCAGCGCCACCCGCGCCGTGGGGCCCGGCGGCCGCCGGGGCGGTACGGCGGCAGGCTCGTCGGCGGACTCGCCGTGCCGCATCTCCCCCAGCTCGATCACCGGGCTCACGTCAGCCGCCGCACCATGTAGTCGCCGCCGGGCCGGCGGCAGACCAGAAGCGTCACGCCGGTGGTGCAGTCGGTGCCGGTGAGCGTGCCCCGGATCGAGGGCGGATCGCCGGACAGGCCCACCTCGGCCAGGAGCCGTCTGCCGCCGCCCAGCGGCCGTGTCGCCAGCAGCGGGCCGCCCGCCTCGTGCTGCGGGACCGGTCTCCAGCCGCCCAGGTCGGCGATCAGCCGCCCGTCGTCCTGGTCGAGCACCGCCAGGCCGTCGTCGATGCCGGTGTCGGGGACGCCGACGAGCAGCCGGCCGCCACGCTCCGCCGCCACGCCCGCCCACCGGTCCACGCTCCAGCGCACGGCGCCGGTCGCCGGGTCGAGCGCGGTCATCCCGCCGGCCGGCCCGACGGCGCAGAGCAGGGCGCCGCAACTCTCGACGTGGCCGACGAGCTTCCGCGCGACGGTCCAGCGCGACCGGAGCGTGTCCAGGTCGTACGCCTCGATGGCCCCCTCGCCGTCGCGGACCTCCAGCAGCAGCCCGCGGGCGATCTGCAACCGGCGCGGGCCGGGCCGTCGTACCGGATACAGGTCGCGGGCCACCAGCCGCGCGCCGGTGCGCACGTCAACGACCACGGTCTCGCCTCTCGCCGGGGACAACACCATGCGTGCCGGCCCGGCCGGCTCGGCGTCGAAGCCCAGCGCGCCGGTCATCGGCGCCGTCCACACCGTACGGCCGTCGGCCGGGTCCAGCCCTCCGATCGACGTCGCGGTGTCGGAGCCGGCCGACTGGATCAGCAGCACCCGGCCCACCGCGAACGCGATTCCGGGCCGGCGCCAGACGTCCGCACCGGTGGCCGCGTCGTACGTCACCGTCTGCCAGTCCGTGTCGCCGACGCTCCGGCCGGCCACGATCACCCGGCCGTCCTGCTCCCACACCGACACGGCGGTGCCCACGCCTGGTAGCGGGCTGCGCCACCGCTCCCGGCCGCCCCGGTACGCCAGCAGTTCCCGCCCGCCGCCGGCGCCTGCGCGGTCCGGCCGCACCACGTACACCACGTCGCCGGAGACGAACACGGCCGATCCCAGCCCGCCGGGCAGCGTCCACTCGACCGGGCCTCGCGGCGGCGTCGGGGCGGTGAGCGTGAGCAGTGCCACCAGCAGCACCACGAGAAGGCGGAACGGCCGTCCGACGGCACGCGGGGGGCGGGGCGCCGGGCCGGGCGGCGCGTCGTCGCGCAGCTCCCCCAGATCGATGACGGTCACGACCATCCTCTCCCGCGCGCCGAGCCGCCGCCCGGCCGTGACCGGCCGTGTGACGAACCGCCTGTACGATGGCGCGTCGTGGCCGTGCCCGTGGTGGACCCCTCGTTGAACCCCTCATCCGTCGAGGCGGACGCCGTCGTGGCCGACCCGCCACGCCGCGCCCGTCGCCGGCCGGCCCGCGCCGACGTGCTGGCCATCGGAGCCTATGTGCTGCTCGGCGTTCTCGTCTGCCTCAACTACTGGGGCGACGTCGAGAACCGGGTCTCCTCGCACCTGCCCACCGACCACAGCTGGTTCGAGTGGCTGTTCGCGCACGGCGCGTACTCGGTGCAGCACCTGGAGAACCCGCTGTTCACCACCCGGCAGAACGCGCCGGACGGGGTGAACATGATGGCGAACACCTCGCTGCTCGGGGTGACGCTGCCGCTGGCGCCGCTGACGCTGCTGCTCGGCCCGCAGGTGATGTACGCGCTCTACCTGGGCGCCGCGCTGTCCGCGACCGCCGCCACGTCGTACTGGGTGCTGTCCCGGCACCTGGTCCGGTCCCGGGCCGGGGCGTTCGTCGGCGGCGCGTTCCTCGGTTTCGCGCCGGGCATCGTGCACCACGCCAACGGCCAGCCCAACTTCGTGTCGAACTTCCTGCTGCCGCTGATCGTCGCGCGTGTGCTGCGGCTGGGTGAGCCGGGCCGCTGGCGGCGCAACGGGGTGGCGCTCGGGTTGCTGGTCGCGTACCAGATCTTCATCAACGAGGAGATGCTGCTGCTGACCGCGCTGGCCTGCCTGGTCGTCGTGGTGGCGTACGCGGTGCAGCGGCCCCGCGCGGTCCGCGAGCGGGCCGGGTCGTTCGTGGCCGCGCTCGGTCTCGGCGGCGGCCTGGCGCTGCTGCTGACCGCGTACCCGATCTGGTTCCAGTTCAACGGCCCGCAGTCCTACCGCGGGTTGCAGGGCGGTGTCTTCCACAACTGGGGTGAGGACCTGGTCGCCTTCGTCACGTTCGCCAGGGACACGATCGCCGGTGACGAGGCGGTGGAGAAGACCATCGGCCTGACCGAGCAGAACACCTGGTTCGGCTGGCCGCTGGTGCTGGTGGCGCTGGCCGCGCTGGTGCTGCTGGTCCGCCGGTCGGTGCCGGCCCGGATCCTGGCCGCGCTGGTGGTGGTCTTCACGATCGCCTCGATCGGCCCGGTCGTGCGGTTCGACGGCGCGGAGACCGACATCGACGGTCCGTGGGCGTACGTGCCGGACGATCTGCCGCTCGTCGAGATGATGATGCCGACACGGTTGAGCCTGGTGGTGGTGGCCGCAGTGGGCGTGCTGCTCGCGCTGGCGTGGGACGCGCTGGCCGGTGCCGGCCGCCCGCCGGTGCCCGCCCCCCGCTCGGGTGACGACGACAGCACGGACGACGACGGCGACGGGACGGCCGCGCGCGACACGCGCCGCCGGGTGCTGCGGCTGGCCGGGTACGCCGCGATCGTGGCCGCCGTGGTGCCGCTGATCCCGCGTCCGCTGCCGGCCGAGCGGATCGACCCGCCGCCGCACTTCATCACCGCGGGCGGCTGGCGGCCGTACGTGCCGGAGGGCCGCACGCTCGTGCCGGTGCCGATCCCCAGCAACGTGCACGGGCTGCACACGCTGCGCTGGAGCGCGCTGACCGGGCAGGAGTTCCCGATCCCGGGTGGCTACTTCATCGGCCCGAACGAGCGCGGCGAGGGTGTGTTCGGCGCACCGAACCGCCCCACCAGCACGCTCATCTACTCCACCATGGACGCGAACGAGGTGCCGGAGATCACCGAGGAGAATCGCCGCCAGGCCGTGGACGACCTGCGCTTCTGGCGGGCCTCGGTGGTGGTGCTCGGGGCCGGCCCGCGCGAGGCGGTACTGCGCGACCTGATGGCCGAGCTGCTCGGCCCGCCGCAGCGGGTCGACGACGTGTGGATCTGGGACGTCCGCGACCGGGTGTGACACACCCGGCGCCGGTCAGCCGACGAGCGGGCGGACGTCCCACAGGTAGCCGCCGGGCACGTCCCGGCCGGGGCCGACCAGCGCGTCGACTGTGGCGCGTACCGGGTCGCCGGGTGACGAGTCGGCCTGCACCAGTGCCGCCGCCCGCCAGTGCCGCAGGTCGTCGACCGCCTGCCGGCGTTCCGGCTCGCCGACCGGCGGCACCCGGCCGGTCTCGGCGGCCCGGCGCAGCAGCAGCGACGTGGGCCGGTCCGGCGCGCCCCAGCGGGCCGCCGGGTCGCCGGCCGACTGCGGGCCGATGAAGTAGCCGCCGGGCGCGTCGAACGCCAGCCCGGTGCGCGCCGACCAGAACATGGCGGGGCTGACCGCCGCCCCGGTCACCGGCGGCACCGGCACCAGCGTCCGGCCCGCCGGCACGTACTCCCGCCAGCCGCCGCCGGACACCACGGCCGGGACGGGCGCGACCGGCACCGTGCGGATCGGCGTCGGCGCCAGCGGCAGCAGCGCCGCGGCGACTGCGCCGGCCCACGGCGCCCAGGTGCGCGCGGCGCGGTGCCGGACCCGGTCCACTGCGAGCGCCAGCAGCACCCCGAGCACCGGTACGCAGACCAGCGCGAACCGCGCCGGCACCACCAGGTCCAGCAGCGGCACGCCGGCGAGCAGGCGGTACGGGCCGGGCAGCCCGGTGTCGTGCCGGTTCACCACCACCGGGGAACCGAGCGACAGCAGCGCGAACAGCAGGCCGCACGCGGCGAGCGCGCGCACCAGCGGCAGCCGCCACAGCCGCACCACCACGAGGACGGCCAGCAGCGGCAGGAACGGACCGAGGAACGAGTTCTGCTCGGTCGGGTTCGGCGACAGCAGCCCGGCCCGGCGGGCGTCCCCGGCGACGCTCTGCCGGGCGGTGGTGACGAACGAGACCACGTCCAGCCGGTAGCCCTCGGTGTGGAACGGCATCCCCCGGTAGTGGCCCGGCCCGGCGAACTGGAACCACAGCGGGTACGCCAGCAGCACGCCCGCCACCAGCGCGCCGACGCCCAGCCGGCGGGCTATCACGGGCGTAAGCCGGCGCGCGGCGGCCCGGTCGGCGAGCGCGTACGCCCCGGCGAACACCCCGGCGGCCAACGCCAGGAAGACCAGCACCTCCTCGCCGAGGAACACCTGGTACGCGACGGCGAGCCCGAGCAGCACGCCGTCGCGCCGGACCCGGTCGGTGGCCGGGCGGAACACCAGCGCGAGGATCACCGGCACCAGGAACTGCGCGGCCATGTGCAGGTGCGCTCCGGCCTGCGCCACCATGCCCGGGGCGAAGCCGCAGAACAGGCCGCCCACCGCGGCGGCGGCCCGGGAGCGGACCAGCCGGCGGGCGAGCAGCGCGTACCAGGCGGTGGCGGTGCCGGCGAGGCTGAGCGTCACGGCGACGAGGAAGGCCGCCTGGGAGCCGAAGACGACGGTGACCGGGGTGAGCGGCACGCCCAGCCCGAGCACCGACGTGTTCGCCATCAGGTTCACCCCGTCCGGGGCGTTCAGCGCGTCGCTGTACAGCGGGTTCTCGACGCCGGTGACCGCGCGGGCGGCCCGGGCCAGCATCCACTCGAACAGCATCTGGTCGCCGGCCTGGTGGAACAGCCGTTCCGGCCGGCGCCACTGGCCGGTGGTGAGCAGCACGGCCAGACCGAGGTAGCCGGCCACCACCAGCACGTCGGCCGGCCGGGGCCGGCGGCGGGGCGCGGGGGCGGGGACCGCCGGTTCGGTCAGGCGGACCGGCTGGTCAGTTTCCGCACGTCCCACAGCCACACGTCCAGCTCCTGCCGTCCGGGGCCGACCAGCTGCTCCACGGTGCGGCGCAGCGGCTCGGCGTTCTGCTCGTCGCGCGGCAGCACCACCACCGCCGCGTTCCAGTGCCGCAGCTCGTCCAGGTAGCGGCGCCGCTGGCGGTCGTCCAGCTTCGGCGTACGGCCGGTGGACGATACCTCCCGCAGCATCTCGCCGATACCGCTGGGGCGGCCGCCGAAGCGCCCGGGGTCGCCGGTGACGCCGTTGCGCGGCGCGAGGAAGTAGCCGCCGGGGATCTTGAAGTCGAGGTTGGTGCTGGCCGCCCAGCGCATCGGGTCGGTGTTGCCCATCGCGGGCACCGGCACTGAGACGAGCGTCTGATCCGGCCCGACGTACTTGCGCCACCTGTCGGCGGTGATGAACTCCGGCACCGGCTCCCGGGTGGTGACCTGCAACGGCATCGGCGCGATCGGCAGCAGCGCGAGGACCAGGCCCGCGGCGGTGAGCTTGCGGGCGGTCCGCCGGTCCACGCCGCGCAGCGCCCAGGCGCGCCGGACCGCGTACGCGAGCAGGATCGCCACCGTCACGCCGGTGATCAGGCCGAAGCGGGTCGGCACCACGGCGTCGAGCAGCGGCAGCCGTACCAGCAGCTCCCACGGGCCGGTGGCGATCTCCCGGTCCCACCAGGAGATCCGCTCGCCGAGGGAGAGCACGGCGAAGAACAGCCCGGTGGCGGCGAGCGCGCGGACGATCACGTCCCGCCGCAGCCACACCACGATGCCCACGACGAGAAGCGACAGGCTCCAGCCGAAGAACGCGTTCTCCTCCGAGTAGTTCGGCGCGAGGTTGACGTTGGCGCGCTCGTTGCCGCCGAACGTGGGCGAGCCGGGCGCGAAGAACGCGGCGATGTCGTTGCCGTAGTCGCGCACCGCGTCGCTGAGCCCATGGTACGCCATCGGCCCGGCGAACTGCACCCACAGCGGGTACGCCAGCAGCGCCCCGGCCAGCACCGCGCAGACCGCCAGCCCGGCGCCGAGCGGCCGCCACGCCGTGCTCCACCGTTCCCGCTGCTGCACCACCACGGCGATCAGGAACACGCCCAGGGCCAGCGCGGTGAAGAGCAGGATCTCCTCGTTGATGAACGCCTGCGCGGTGACCAGCAGCGCCAGCAGCACGCCGTCGCGGACCGGCCGGGCCGAGCGGGTCAGCACCAGCACCCGCCACACGATGAACGGCAGCAGGAACTGGCTGATGATGTTCGGGTGCCAGTTGGCGTGCGACAGCATGGCCGGTGAGAACCCGCAGAACCAGGCCGCCACCGCGGCGGCCGGGCGGTGCCGGATCAGGTGCCGGGAGAGCACCCGGTACCAGGCGGCGGCGGTGCCGGCGAGGCCGAGCGTGACCAGCGTGACGAAGGAGACCGCCGGTCCGAACAGGAGGGTCACCGGCACCATCGGGATGCCGAGCGCCAGGATGGCGGTGTTCGCCATCAGGTTCACGCCGTCGGGGTAGTTGAACTGCTCGGTGAAGAACGGGAACTCGCCGTGCAGCACCACCCGCACCGAGTGGGCGAGGAAGAACTGCACCTGCGCCGGGTCGCTGCTGTAGAGCGCCGCGACCCGTCCGGCCGGGTCGACCCAGATGCCGCTGGTGACCCAGATCGCGGCGAGCAGGAATCCGCCGTACACGGTGAGGTCGATCCGGCGGCGCGTCCACCGCCACCGGCGCGCGCGCCGCGCGCCCGGCGTGGCCGGCGTGGCCGGCGTGGCCGGCGCCTCGGGTGTGGTCGGCGTGGTCGTGGTCGCCGGCTCCGGCTCGGCGGTGATGGTGACCGATGGCGGGTCCAGGGTGACGGCGCGGTGGCCCGTCGGGGCGGCGGCGTCCGGCGTCGAGGCGCCGCGGGTCTCGGCAGGCGTCACAGTCGGCGGAGTCTACCGGAGCCGGATATTGGTACCCGAATCGCCCGTCACGTTCCGCAGTGGCCGATCGGCCGAAAGGGTGAGCCGGGCGCGGCCGGGTGACCGGTCGTCTCGTACCATGTGGGCTTCCGACCGACGACCGGCGAGGGGATCAGGGTGCTTTCAGCCCGCCGAGGCGCTACGACGGGCATCGCGCTGGCAGCTCTGCTGCTGGTCACGGCCGGTTGCGGACCGGTCGCCGAACGGCGGCCGGCGGACCTGCGGGTCGGCTACGACAGTCTGGACGGCACCCTCGCGGTGTGGCCGCCGCGCGGCAGCCTGTCCCGCGACGCCGCGGCGACCGCCGCGATCACCACAGCGGTACGCGACTGGCGCTCCCCGGTGGACGACCGGGTGCACGTGCCCACGTCCGGCATCCTCTTCTCCGGTCAGGTCGCCGGGTCGGCGCTCGCGCTCGTCGCCGCCGACGTGCCCGGCGAGTCCGCCTCCTGGCTGCTGCAACTCGACCGGGACGGGCAGCGCTGGCGGGTCGTCCACGCCACCGAGTACACCGACCCCGGCTACCTGGTCTACTCCGACGTGCTCCCGGTGCGGGAGCCGTCCGGCCGCCGCTACCTCACCTCGGCCCGTGTGGAACGCCTGACCGGCCCCGACGGCAAGGTGCTCGGCGGCACCGACGGCGTCACCGACCCGGTCGCCGTCCCGGCCTGCCGGGCCGTCGAACTGACCGCGACGCTGCGGGCCACACCGTCGCTGCCGCGCGGCCGGGCCGCAGACCGCGTCCTCGACCTGGGTACGGCCACCGAAGCGCCCCGCTATCCCCTGGTACGCGACGAGACGGGCGCCGGGAAGCGCGCGCTGACCGGCCTGGACACCTGCGTGCTGGGCGGTGAGCGGGGCCCGTTCGGCAGTGTGCCGCGCCGCATCGGCGACCGGGAGGCACCCCGCTCCGCCCCGGAGTCCTGGCCGATGGCGAAGATCGCGACGCGGTCGCTCGGTTCGGTGGCCCTCGGCGAGGGCGAGCCGGGCGAGTTGGAGCAGCTCAGCTGGGAGACGCCGGCCGGGACGATGACAGCGGTGGTCTACCGTCCGGCCGACGGCGGCACTCCGGTGGCCTCCCCCGCCGACCGGTCCACCACGGTTCAGGCGTACCACCTGCCGATGCCGGGCCGGCCGCTGGCGGTGCTGTCCTGGCGTACCCGGGACGCCTCGTTCTCCGCCCCGCCCGGCACGACCCGCCTGGTGGACCGTCCCGGCCTGGTGGTGGTCGAGCACACCGACCAGAGGCAGACGTTCAGCCTGGCCGGCACCGAGAAGACCTGGTACCGCTCCCTCCCCACCCCCTGACCCCCCGCGCCCCGTCGATCATGAAGTTGACGGCGACAAACCGGACACAATCCACGGCCAACCTCATGATCACCCCACCGCCCCGGGTGATCAAGGAGTTTGTGTCACCCAGGCGGCCTCGCGCGCACCCGAACTCCTTGGTCAACAGGGCCATGCTCACCCCAGCTCCGGCGTTTTTGCAGTTGGTGCCCCTTGGAATCAGGGCGAAACGGGCAAGCTGGGGGCCGGAAGTGCAAGATCGGCGGGGCCGGGAGGGCTGGGCCGCGCTAGGGGTGAGGTAGGTGCATGCCTACGTAGGGGGTTTGGGCTGGGCCGGGGCGGGAGGTGCCGTCGGGGCGCCAACCGTGGCGCGTGTAGAACGCGCGGGCCCGGGTGTTGCGCTCCCACACCTCCAGTACGCCCAGCGCCAGCCCCTCGTCCGCCAGGTGACGCACGAACAGAGCGTGCAGCGCACCACCCACGCCCCGGCCCCAGAGCTCCGGATCGACGTGGATCTGGTAGAGCTGCGCGGTGGTCCGCGGATCCAGGTCGGACGAGTGCGGCGGCCCCATGGCGAGCACCCCGGCCAGGGCGCCGTCCACCATGGCGACTCGCACCCGCTTGTGCGCCGAGGCGATCGCCGCTGACCAGCCCTCTCGCTGCTCCCGGGCCAGCTTCGGAGTGAGAATCTCTCCGACCGGCAGCCCACCGGCCCCGTAGTAGGCGACCCGCGCCCGACTGTGCAGCTCGACGATCCCCGAAAGATCCCCGAGCCCCGCCTCCCGCACCTCCACGCGCCCTCCCTCCACGTCAGCCCCAGCGATCTTGCACTTGCGGCCCTCCGTAATCGGGCGAAGCCGACATCAGGAGGGCCGCAAGTGCAAGATCAACGCGGGCGTCACGCGCGAGGTCCGCGCGAGGTCCGCGCGCGTGACGCGCGCGGCCCGCGCGCGGCACGCGCGGGGTGGGTCAGCTCTGGGCTCGGGCTCCGTTCGTGGCCGGGTCCACCGGGGCGGCGTCCAGGCCGGAGATCCAGCCGGTGACGTCGCGCGCCACGTCCTGCGCGGTCAGTCGCAGGTCGGCCAGGATCTGCGCGCGGCTGCCGTGCGGGTGCCAGTCGGCCGGTACGCCCATGTCCTTGACCGGTACGCGGACGTCGGCGTCGCGCATCGCCTGGGCCAGCGCGGAACCGACGCCGCCGATGCGCACGCCGTCCTCCACGGTGACCACGAGCCGGTGCGCGGACGCCAGCTCGACCAGTTCGGCCGGCACCGGGCGCACCCAGCGCGGGTCGACCACAGTCACGCCGTACCCCTGCTCGGCGACCCGGGCGGCGACCTCGACGCCGAGGCCGGCGAACGAGCCGACCGCTACCAGCAGCACGTCGGTACGGGCCGACTCGGCCAGCACGTCGACCGGGCCGACCCGGCGTACGGCCGGCAGGTCGGCGGCGACGGTGCCGGTCGGGAAGCGCAGGATGGTCGGGCCGTCGTCGACGGCGACCGCCTCGCGCAGCTCCTCGCGCAGCGTGGCCGAGTCGCGGGGCGCGGCGATCCGCAGGCCGGGCACCACGCCGAAGACCGACATGTCCCAGATGCCGTAGTGGCTGGGCCCGTCCGGGCCGGTGATGCCGGCCCGGTCCAGCACGAACGTGACGGGCAGCTTGTGCATGGCCACGTCCAGCAGGACCTGGTCGAACGCGCGGTTGAGGAACGTGGCGTAGACCGCCACCACCGGGTGCAGCCCGCCCATCGCCAGACCGGCGGCGGAGGTGGCGGCGTGCTGCTCGGCGATGCCCACGTCGTAGACCCGCTCCGGGTACTTGCGAGCCAGCGTGGCGATGCCGGTGGGCTCGGCCATGGCGGCGGTGATGCCGACCACGTCGGGGCGCTCGTCGGCGATCGCGACCAGCTCGTCGGCGAAGACGTTCGTCCACTTCACCGACGGCACGGCGAGCAGCTTGCCGGTCTCGGCGTCGAACGCGCCGGGGCCGTGCAGGCAGTCCGCTTCGTCGTCCTCGGCGGGACGGTAGCCGTAGCCCTTGCGGGTGACCGCGTGCACGATCACCGGGCCGCCGAAGTTCTTCGCGGCACGCAGCGCCGCCTCGACCGCCGGTACGTCGTGGCCGTCGACCGGGCCGACGTACTTGATGCCGAGGTCCTCGAACATGGCCTGCGGGGCGACCGCGTCCTTGATGCCCTTCTTGACCGCGTGCAGCACCTCGTACATCGGCTTGCCGACGAACGGGGTGTTGCCCAGCGCGTCCTTGACCGTGTCGAGCACCTTCTCGTAGCCGGGGTTGAGCCGCAGCGACGACAGGTGGTCGGCGAGGCCGCCGATGGTCGGCGAGTAGGACCGGCCGTTGTCGTTCACGACGATCACCAGCGGGTTGCCGGCGGTCGCGATGTTGTTCAGCGCCTCCCAGCACATGCCGCCGGTGAGGGCGCCGTCGCCGACCACGGCGACCACGGAGCGCTTCTCGCCGCGCAGCGCGTACGCCTTGGCGAGGCCGTCGGCGTACGACAGGGCGGTCGAGGCGTGCGAGTTCTCGATCAGGTCGTGCTCGCTCTCCGCCTGGCTGGGGTACCCGGAGAGGCCACCACGCTGGCGGAGCTTGTCGAAGCCCTCCTGCCGGCCGGTGAGGATCTTGTGCACGTACGCCTGGTGGCCGGTGTCGAAGAGGAGCCGGTCACGCGGGGAGTCGAAGACCCGGTGCATCGCCAGGGTCAGCTCGACCACACCGAGGTTGGGGCCGACGTGGCCGCCGGTGCGGGAGACCTTGGCGATCAGGAAGTCACGGATCTCGGCGGCGAGGATGTCCAGCTGCTCGGCGGTCATCCGCTTCACGTCCTGCGGGCCGCGGACGGTGCCCAGCAGCCGACCGTGGTTGGCCGTGCCCTCTTCAACACTCATGACCGGAGAGTCTATCGGCCGCGGAACAGTCCGCAGCCCGGCCGTGCATCGACCCAGGTCAGGCGTCGACCACCAGCCGCCGGGGCGCGGGTGGGCGGGGCGCTGTGGCGGACGGGCCCGCAGGGGTCCAGGAGCCGAGTACGGCGGCCCGGGACGCCCCGGTCACCGACGGCACCGCGCCCGGCAGCCCGTGCCAGGACAGCCAGCCCAGCAGCGCGAACGCGTACGCCTCCTTGGCCTGGGCCGGTACGCCCAGCTCGTCGGTGGTGCGCAGCCGCCAGCGTCCCGCACCCAGGGCGGCCAGCCGCGCCCGGAGTGTGGGATTGCGCACTCCCCCGCCGGCGGCCACCACCTCGGCGACCCGGTGCCGGTCGCAGGCGTCGGCCACCGTGCGGGCGGTCAGCTCGGTGAGCGTGGCCAGCACGTCGTCGGCCCCCACCGGCTCGCCCAGCCCGCTCAGCGCGGCGTCCAGGTAGCCGCCGTGGAACAGCTCCTTGCCGGTCGACTTGGGCGGCGGCGCGGCGTAGTACGGCTCGGCGAGCAGCCGGGCCAGCAACGCCTCGTGCACCCGCCCGGCCGCGGCTCGGGCGCCGTCGACGTCGCAGGGCCGGTCCAGGAAGCGCCGGGCGGCGGCGTCCAGCAGCGCGTTGGCCGGGCCCACGTCGTACCCGAGGACGGGCGCCCCGGGCGCGACCACGGTGAGGTTCGCGATCCCCCCGAGGTTCAACGCGGCCCTTGGGCCGGCGGCCGGGTCGAGCAACAGCGCGTCGAACGCCGGGACCAGCGGCGCGCCCTGGCCGCCGGCGGCGACGTCCGCCGAGCGCAGGTCGTGCAGCACCGGTACGCCCACCCGGGCGGCCACCCGGGCCGGCGCGCCGAGCTGGAGGGTGCCGCGCACCCGGCCGTCCTCGACCCAGTGGAAGACCGTCTGCCCGGGCGACACGACCGCGTCGGCGGTGCCTCCGGCCAGATCGACGCCGGCCGCGGCCGCCTCGGCGAACACCTCGCCGAGCCGGTTGTCCAGCCGGCAGACCGCCTCGATCGTGGTGGCCGCCGGCGGCAGCAGCGTGCCGATCTCGGCCCGCAGGTCGTCCGGGTACGCCAGTTCCCGGTGCCCGAGCGGCCGCAGCCGCAGCGTGTCGCCGTCGGCGGTGAACTCGGCGGCCACCACGTCCACGCCGTCGTACGACGTGCCCGACATCAACCCGACGATGCGCAAGGAAGGGCCCCTTCTTAACGGATCCGGTAGTAAAAGGGCCCCTTATTAACGCGATCAACGCGATCAACGCGCGGAGCCACGGACAAGATCAACGCTGCGGGGGCAGGAACAGGCCCACCAGCTCCACATGCTGGGTCATCGGGAACAGGTCGAAGCCGCGCAGCGCGGCCAGCCGCCAGCCCGCCTCGGTGAACGTGCGCACGTCCCGGGCGAAGGCGGCCGGGTCGCAGGCCACGTAGGCGACAGCGCGCGGACCGGCGGCCACCACACCGCGGACCACCGGCGCGCCCGCGCCGGAGCGCGGCGGGTCGAGCACCACAAGGTCGACCGGTCCGGTGATCCGGCGCCGGGACAGCGCCGCCTCCACCCGCGCGGCGACCACCTCGACGGCACGCAGGTCGGCCAGGTTCTGCCGGGCCGCGGCCACCCCGTCCGGCGCCGACTCGACGAGCGTCACCCGGGCCCCGTCGACCCGTTCGGCGAGCGCGGCGGCGAACAGGCCGGCCCCGCCGTACAGGTCCCAGGCCGTCTCACCGGGCCGTGGGTCGAGCAGGTCGAGGACCGCGCCGGTCAGCGCGTCCGCCGCAGCCGGGTGCACCTGCCAGAACCCGGAGGCGGGCAGCGTGAAGGACCGCCCGGCCGCCGTCTCCCGGACCCGCTCCGGCCCGCTCACCGCCGCCGGAACCCCATCGGTGTACGCGACCACGGCGACGTCCCCGCCGGTACTGGCGACCGTCTCCACCGCGTCGGCGTCGGGCCAGCGGGCACCGGTCGGCGGGAGCACCGGCAGGTCCTGGATCGCCGGGTGCGCGATCAGGCACCTGTCGATCGGCACCACCTCGTGCGAGCGGTGCTTGAGCAGTCCGGCCCGGCCGGCCGCGTCGACCGCGTAGCGGACCCGGGAACGCCAGCCCAGCGGCCCGCCGGGCAGCGCCTCGACGCGGACGCCGAGCGCGTCGATCTGCTCCGCGGTGAGGCCGCCCAGCCGGGTGAGCTGTTCGCGTACCACTGCGAGCTTCCAGTCGAGCTGGGCGGGCGGGGCGACGTGCTGGAGGTCGCAGCCGCCGCACCGGCCGGGCCGGGCGTACGGGCACGGCGGGGTGACCCGGTCCGGTGAGGCGTCCAGGATCTCCACCGCGTCGGCGCGGGCGAAGCCCCGGTGCAGCTCGGTCACCTCGGCGATCACCCGCTCGCCGGGCAGCGCGTGCCGGACGAAGACGACCTGACCGCCGACGCGGGCCACGCAGTGCCCGCCCGGTGCGACCGCGTCGACAGTCAGCTCGACCCGCTCGGCCTCCTCCAGCCCGGGCCGCTCCACCGACGCAGGACCGGACCGCTCCACCGACGCAGGACCGGACCGCTCCGCCGGCGCAGACCCAGGGCTCTCGACCGCGCTCACGAGCGCTCCTCCCGCTCGGCGGACGGCGTGGACGCCACCGGCGGCGGCAGCGTGCTCTGCGGCGCCACCCGAGGGCCACGCGCCGGTCCCCGGCTCAGCGTGGCATCCAGCCGGTCCAGGTTCTTGCTGGCGGTGGAGGCCAGTTGCCACGGCACGCTGGTGACCATCACGCCCGGCTCGAACAGCAGCCGCCCCTTGAGGCGCAGCGCGCTCTGGTTGTGCAGCAGGTTCTCCCACCAGCGGCCCACCACGTACTCGGGGATGAAGACGGTGACCACGTCGCGCGGCGACTCCCGGCGCACCGACGCGACGAAGTTGAGGATCGGGCGGGTGATCTCCCGGTACGGGGAGTCGATCACGGTGAGCGGCACCGGCAGCTCGCGGCGCTCCCAGTCGGCCTGGAGATCGCGGGTGTCCTGCTCGTCCACGTTCACGGTGACGGCGGTGAGCGTGTCCGGCCGGGTGGCCCGGGCGTACGCGACGGCCCGCAGCGTCGGCTTGTGCAGCTTGCTGACCAGCACGATGGCGTGGTTGCGGGCGGGCAGCACGCCACGCTGCTCGGTCGGCTCCAGTTCCTCGGCGATCCGGTCGTAGTGCCGGCGGATGCCGAGCATCACCACGTACATCACGGCCATCGCGACGATCGCGATCCACGCCCCGAGCAGGAACTTCGTGGCCAGCACGATGATCAGCACGACGCCGGTCATGACCATGCCGAACGTGTTGATCGCCCGGGAGCGGACCATCCGCCGGCGCGCCTCCGGGTCGCGCTCGCGGCGCAGGTGCCGGTTCCAGTGCCGGATCATGCCGGCCTGGGAGAGCGTGAACGAGACGAACACCCCGACGATGTAGAGCTGGATGAGCTTGGTCACCTCGGCCTGGAAGCCGACGATCAGCACGATCGCGAAGACGGCCAGGAAGAGGATGCCGTTGGAGAAGGCCAGCCGGTCGCCGCGGGTGTGCAGCTGGCGGGGCAGGTAGCGGTCCTGCGCGAGGATCGAGCCGAGCACCGGGAAGCCGTTGAAGGCGGTGTTGGCGGCCAGGAACAGGATCAGCGCGGTCATCCCGGCGACCACGTAGAGCAGCACCGAGCCGCCGCCGAACACGGTCTCGCCGAGCTGGGTGGTGACCGTCTTCTGCACGTACCCGTCCGGGCCGGAGACGATCTGCGTGCTCGGATCCTCGACGAACTGCAGGCCGGTGAGGCGGGCCAGCCAGATGATGCCGACGAGCATGGCCACCGCGATGCCGCCGAGCAGCAGCAGCGTGGTCGCCGCGTTCTTCGACTTCGGGCTCTTGAACGCCGGTACGCCGTTGGAGATCGCCTCCACGCCGGTGAGCGCGGCGCAGCCGGAGGAGAACGTGCGCAGCAGCAGGAACACCAGCGCGAATCCGGTGACGCTGTGCTCGGCCTGGATCTCCAGGCCGGCGCTCGGCGCGCGCAGGTCGTCGCCGAGCACGAAGACGCGGACCAGCCCGGTCAGCAGCATGCCGCCGATGACGATCACGAAGCCGTACGTGGGGATGGCGAAGGCGGTGCCGGACTCGCGCAGGCCGCGCAGGTTGATCGCGGTGAGCAGCACCACCGCGCTGACCGCGATGAGCACCTTGTGGGTCGCCACGAACGGCACCACCGAGCCGAGGTTCGCCACGCCGGAGGAGACCGAGACGGCGACGGTGAGCACGTAGTCGACGAGCAGCGCGCTCGCCACCGCCAGGCCGGCCTTGGGACCGAGATTGACCGTGGCCACCTCGTAGTCGCCGCCGCCGGAGGGGTAGGCGTGCACGTTCTGCCGGTAGCTCGCCACCACGGTCAGCATGACCACGACGACCGCGAGCGCCACCCACGGCGAGAAGAAGAACGCCGAGGCACCGGCGATGGACAGCGTCAGGAGGATCTCGTCCGGGGCGTACGCGACGCTGGAGAGCGCGTCCGAGGCGAAGACCGGCAGCGCGATGCGCTTCGGCAGCAGGGTGTGCTGGAGGCGGTCGGACCGGAACGGTCGACCGAGGAGGAGTCGCTTCAGCAGCGAGGTGGGTCGGGCCACAACCGCCAAGCGTACGACCACCGGGTCCGGGGCGCGGGGGTGGTCGATCTCCTCCGCGTGCGGCCGCGCGGTACGGTTCGGTCCCCCGTCCCGTGGGGGGACGTGGCAGGCTCGCAGGCGACGGGTCGGCGGGCGGCGCCGTGGGAGGAGCGGACACCGTGCATGTGGTGATCATGGGCTGCGGCCGGGTCGGGTCGACCCTGGCCCACAGCCTGGAGTCGCGTGGGCACTCGGTGGCGGTGATCGACCAGGACGCGGACGCGTTCCGCCGTCTCGGGCCGGACTTCGCCGGCATCACCGTCACCGGTGCGGGCTTCGACGGCGAGGTGCTGCGCCAGGCCGGCATCGAGCGGGCCGACGCGTTCGCGGCGGTGTCCAGCGGCGACAACTCCAACATCATCTCGGCCCGGCTGGCGCGGGAGACGTTCGGCGTGTCCCGGGTCGCGGCCCGGATCTACGACCAGCGCCGCGCCCAGGTCTACGAGCGGCTCGGCATCCCCACCGTGGCGACCGTGCGGTGGACCGCCGACCGGATGCTGCGCCACCTGGTCCCCGAGGGCAACGTGGAGATCTTCCGTGACCCGACGAGCACCGTCTCGATCATCGAGGTGCCGCTGCACAAGGACTGGATCGGCCGGCCGCTGCGGCAGCTGGAGCAGGTCGTCGGCGCCCGGGTGGCCTACCTGAACCGGTTCGGCATCGGCACCCTGCCCACCGCCTCCACGATGATCCAGGAGGGCGACCAGGTCTACATGCTGGTGACCGACGACATCAACGGCCCGGTCACGTCGGTGGCGGCGGCGCCGCCGGAAGGGGGGCACTGAGCCATGCGGATCGCCATCGCCGGCGCCGGCAACGTGGGCCGCTCGATCGCCCAGGAGCTGATCGACAACGGCCACCAGGTGATGCTGATCGAGCGGCAGCCGAAGATGCTGCGGCCCGACCGGGTGCCGGCCGCCGACTGGGTCCTCGCCGACGCGTGCGAGCTGGCCAGCCTGGAGGAGGCCGACGTGGCCGGGTGCGACGTGGTCGTGGCCGCCACCGGCGACGACAAGGTCAACCTGGTGGTGTCGCTGCTGGCCAAGACCGAGTTCGCGGTGCCCCGCGTGGTCGCCCGGGTCAACCGGGCGGAGAACGAGTGGCTGTTCACCGAGCAGTGGGGCGTGGACGTCGCGGTGAGCAAGCCGCGGGTGATGGCGGCGCTGGTCGAGGAGGCGGTCACCGTCGGCGACCTGGTCCGGCTGATGACGTTCCGCCAGGGCGAGGCGAACCTGGTCGAGATCACGCTGCCGCCGACAGCGCCCTACGTGGGGCAGCCGATCCACGCGGTGCCGATCCCGCGGGACGCGGCGCTGGTGGCGATCGTGCGCGGCAAGCGGGTGCTGGTGCCCACCCCGGACGACCCCATCGAGGCCGGCGACGAGCTGGTGTTCGTCTGCACCACCGCGGTGGAGGACGACGTGCGGACGGTCATCCTCGGCCCGGCCAGCGCGGACCGGCACCGCGACCGGGCCTGAGACGGCGTCAGGAGCCGGGTAGCGGGGTGGGCGCGGTCTCCCGGGTGACCCGGCGCACCACCCACACCGTGATCAGCAGCAGCAGCGCGTACGGCGGGTAGCCCAGAGCGAGCCGGGCCACGCCGAGCGCGGTGTCCTGGTGGGCCAGGTAGAGCCCGGCCTGTACGCCGACCTTGGCCAGCCACACCACGCCCCACAGCACGGTGAGCTGGGTGAAGGTGCGGACCAGCTTGGGGTCGTCGCGCCACTCGGAGCGGCCCTTGGCGACCAGCACCGACCAGATCCAGCCGACCAGCGGCTGCCGGATCACGGCCGACAGCAGCAGCGCCAGGCCGTACCCGATGCCGTAGAGGATTCCCGGCAGGTAGAAGTCGCGCTCGTCGCCGGTGCGCAGCGCCAGCAGCGCGCCGATGCCGACGCCGAACAGCCCGTTGACGGCGTGCCGCACCGGCTTGCGCTGGGCCAGCCGCAGCCCGGCGATCAGCAGCGCCACCGCCACCGAGGCGTACACGGCGGGGCGCAGCTCGCCGATCACGTTGGCGATCACGAAGACCACCACCGGGATGCTCGACTCGACCAGCCCGCGCCACCCGCCGAGCTGGTCGGCCATCTGCTCGGCGAGGCTGGGCAGCCGCTCCTCGTCCTGCGGGCCGAGGCCCGACGGGGTGTGCTGCTGTCCGGTCGTCACTTCGGCGACTCCAGCTCGTAGTACGGGTTGTAGATCACCTTGCGGTCGTCACGCACCGCCACCCGGCCGCGCGCGGTCAGGTGCCGGCCCGGCTCGATCCCGGCGATGTGCCGGCGGCCCAGCCAGACCAGCGTCACCACGTCGTTGCCGTCGTAGAGGTCGGCCTCCAGCGTGGGCAGGTTCGTGCGGGGCGTGTAGACGACGGTACGCAGCCTTCCGGCCACCGACACCACCTGACCTCTGTTGCACTGGTGGGCGGGCGTGCCGCCGGACTCGGCGCTCTCCCGGCGCAGCTCCTGCGCCTCGATCTCGGCCTCGCTCGCGGTGAGCCGGTGCAGGAGCCGCCGCAGCGACCCCCGGCTCTCGTCGGTCGTCATGACCTCCGCGTCACCCTCTCCACAGCGGGGCCCCGCGGGCGGCGGAACCGTCCCGCCAGCGTACGCCGGTGTGGCCCACCGGCGGGAGCGGCGTGTCGCGCGTACCGCCGCCTGCGAACCGGACACGGGCGCGGGCCCGGCGCCGATCGGCGCCGGGCCCGCGCCCGTGTGGCTCAGACCTCCTGCTGGTCGGCGGCCTGCTGCTCGGCGACCTCGCGGGGCAGCCGCAGCGGCAGCGGCTCGCGCACCGGCTTGGCCTCCTGGCCGCGGTCGACGACCAGGCCGTCCAGGCAGGCCGCGAGCGGGCCGGCGGCGGCCGGGTCGGTGGCGGCCGCGCCCTGGAAGACGCCGCGCACCATCCACCGCGGGCCGTCGATGCCGACGAACCGCAGGTCGGTCGGCCCGTCCGGGGTACCCACGCGGGCGCGCAGCTCGGGCCCGCGCTCGCCCTCGACCTCCTGGGCGGTCGCGCCGTCGTTCACGAGCGACTGGCGGATCTCCTCGCGCACCTCGGCCCAGATGCCCTCGGACCGGGGCGCGGCGAAGACGCCGAGCTGGAGCGCGTTCTGCCCGTGCACGAGCACGACCTGCTGGATCACACCCTGCGGGTCGGCCTGGACCCGCACCTCGACGTCCGGCACCGCCGGGATCTGCAGGCTGCCCAGGTCGAGGCGAGGCGCGTCCGGTGCCTCGCTGACGTCGTACGGGCCGCGGTCCGGCGCCGACGGGGTCTCCTCGGCGTCGAGGATCCCATTGTCACGCGCCTCGTCGGCCCGCTTCCGGGAGAAGATCACTGCGCCCACCCTCCGCTGTTCACACTCACCCTGCCACCTCTTCGCTCTGCCCGCCGGACGGCGCCGGGACCAGCCCGGCGTGCCCGCCGGTGGATCCGTGCCCGCCGGTGCCACGCCGGGATCCGGGCAGCTCGGCCACCAGCCGGAACTCGGCCCGGGCGACCCGCTGGACCACGAGCTGCGCGATGCGGTCACCCCGGCTGATCCTGGCCGGTGTGTCCCGGTCGTGGTTGATCAGGTTGACCAGGATCTCACCCCGGTAGCCGGCGTCGACCGTACCGGGCGCGTTGAGCACCGTCACGCCGAGTCTGGCCGCGAGTCCGGATCGGGGGTGCACCAGCCCGACGTAGCCGTCCGGCAGCGCCACCGCCACGCCCGTGGGGACCAAAGCACGGCCGCCGGGGGGCAGCTCGACGTCCGCGGCGGCCACCAGGTCCGCGCCGGCGTCGCCGGGATGGGCGTACGCCGGCAGTGGCAGCTCCGGGTCGAGCAGCCGCACGGGCACGGGTACGACGTCTGTCACGGTCATCCTCTTCCGTCCGGTCCTGCGGGGTGCCCCTGCCATCCTGCCGGTTGCCGGGCCGCCCGCGCGCCGTACCCTCGTCTGTGTGCGTCAGTCGTCATCTCCGGCCGCCCCGACGGCCACCGCCGCGCCGTACGCGGAGCGCCTCGGGCTGCCCTGGTGGGCCTGGCCGGCCGGGCTGGCCGCGGCCGTCCTGCTCGCGGTCGAGCTGTGGATGGGCGCGACCGGGGTACGCGCCTGGTTGCCGTTCGTCCTGCTGATCCCGGCCGCCGTGGCCGGCCTGTGGTGGCTGGGCCGGATCCGGGTCGAGGTGCGCGACGGCGAGCTGCGGGTGGACGACGCCCACCTGCCGGTGCGGTACGTCGCGGACGTGGTGCCGCTGGACGCGGCCGGCCGGCGCGAGGTGCTCGGCGTCGGCTCCGACCCGCTGGCCTTCGTGGTGCAGCGGCCGTGGATCGGCGGCGCGGTGCAGGTGGTGCTGGACGACCCGGCCGACCCGACCCCGTTCTGGGTGGTCAGCACCCGGCATCCGGTCCAGCTGGCGACCGCCCTGCTGGCCGCCCGCGACGCGGCCTGACGGTCCACCGCGACCCGGCCCGGCTCGGCGCTGCCGCCGCGGCCCGGCGCCGCCGGTCAGGACGGCTTGTCCGGCAGGGCACGCGCGGTACGCCGCAGGTCCTTGCGCAGCTGCTCGCCGAGCGCGCGGGTGGCCCGGCGGTTGAGGTAGCCGGCCACGGCGGCGCCGGTCAGGAACGGCCCGAGCGTGGTGAGGTTGCGCCCGAAGCGGCGCATCAGGCTGTCACGTAGTTCGCGGCGGGCGGCGGTGCCGAGCACGGCGCTCACCCCGACACCCGGCATCATCGGGTTGATCCCCCGCTGGGTGGCCCAGGACTGCACGAGCGCCACGGCACGGCCGGTGCCGCCGGCCGGCAGCGCCACCCGGTGGACCTCGTGCAGCTCGCCGATCAGCTTCAGCTCGATCGCCACCACTGCCACCGTCTCGGCGGCCAGCAGCACGGGCGCGGAGAGCAGGGTGGGCGTGACCGCCCACTCGACGGCGGCGACCCCGCCGCCCGCGGCGCCGACTCCGGCGGTGGCGCGGGACGCGTTGCGGACCAGCCGGTCGGCGAGCGCCTCGTCGTCCAGGCCGGGGAAGTGCCGCCGCAGCGTGGCGAGGTCACGGATCGGCACGTGCGGGGCTACCTCGGCGACCGTGTCGGTCATCCAGCGCACTGCGGCACGGGGCTTGAACAGGTCGCTGATCCCGCGGGCGCGGGCCTGCCCGACCAGCCGGGTGAGCAGTTGCCGCCGGCGGGCGGGCGCGATGTCGTCGGCGGTCAGGGCGGCGACGGTGGCGCCCAGTTCCTCGGTGTCCGGGCTGTCCGGGCCGGGTGCCTCCGGGCCGGGCGTGCCCGGGCCGGCTTGTTCGCTGCGCTCGCTCACCCGTCCGCCCTCCTGCTCCGCGCGGCGTGGCAGCCGCCCGTACGAGTCAAGCAGCTCCCGGCCACGCGCGCACGGCGGCGGCTCGAACAGCGGCGGCCCCGTCGAGGAGGCCGCCGCTGGTGTCCCCGGTCGGGATCAGACGCACTCGCGGCAGATCAGGTCGCCGTTGCGCTCGACCGCCAGCTGGCTGCGGTGGTGGACCAGGAAGCAGCGGGCGCACCGGAACTCGTCCTGCTGCATCGGGAGGACCTTGACCGTGAGCTCCTCGTCGGCCAGATCGGCGCCGGGCAGCTCGAAGCTCTCGGCCACCTCGGCCTCGTCGACGTCCACGGCGCCCGACTGTGAGTCGACCCGCCGGGCCTTGAGCTCTTCCAGGCTGTCCTCGCCGAGGTCGACCTCGTCGCGACGCGGGGCGTCGTAGTCGGTGGCCATCGGTTTCACTCTCCAATATCGATATTGTCGCTGCCGGTTGTAACGCCGGACGACGCCGTTTCGGTTCCCCTGACCGGCCACCATCTCTGTCGGGCACCCGACCCTACGAGCGGTGGGCCGGGCCCGCCGGTGCGAAATGCCCCCGGTGAGCGCGGAACCTTACCCCCCCTGTGGGCGAGGCATGTATACCGCCCTCGCGGGAGAGATGTACGCCTCTGCGCCCGAAGTTGTTCCCAATGTGACTCAGGCGACACGAAGATAGGGGTAGTCCTACCGGTTCAACGCGTGGCGCGCCGGTATGTCGGACTGTTTCCACGCCTGAGCCGGACAAGCGTTAACCTCAGCGGCGTACTGGACGGCCGACCGGTCGAGGCCCGACCGCGTCGCCCGCCACCACCCAATCACTGTCCGGGGAGCGCCCAGGATGAGTTTTGCGCGAGTGCGAGCACTCGTTGTCGTCGGACTGCTGGCGGCTGTCGCCCTGGTCGTCGTGGTCGTCGCCGTGCTGAAGGACAGTCAGGGCACCGCCGGTACGGCGGCCGCCTGCCCGGACGGCTGGCCGCTGGTCGACCTGCGGCTACGGGAGCAGAAGGACGTCAAGATCAACGTCTACAACGCCACCGACGAGGCCGGCCGGGCCGGCAGCGTCGCGGACGACTTCCGCAACCGCAAGTTCCAGGTCAAGAAGGTCGGCAACGAGAAGAAGGCATTCGACGGCGTGGCCCAGTTGCGGTTCGGGCCCAAGGCCGTCGGCTCGGCGCACCTGCTGCGCGCGTACTTCCTGAACGAGGCCAACCAGGACTTCGACGCGAACCGCAAGGACGACGTGGTCGACGTGGTCCTGGGCAACCAGTTCCAGCAGCTCGCCACCACCACCGAGGTCAACCAGTCGCTCGGCGACCTGGGCGCGCCGCAGGCGCCGCCCGAGACCTGCCCGATGCCGATCGACAAGTAGCCGACGGCGGCCCGGCGACGCGGGGCGGTCTCCCTCCGGGGAGGCCGCCCCGCCGCGTGTCCGGCGGTCACGGCCCGCCGGAGGCGTCCAGGTCGGCCAGCCGGTCGTGCAGCGGCCCGTGCAGCGCCGGCGGCGCCGCGAGCACCATGTCCGGTCCGGCCGGGCGGCCGGACAGGCCGGTCACCAGCAGCCCGGCCTCCCGGGCGACAAGCCCGCCGGCGGCCAGGTCCCAGTCGGCCAGCCCCTTCTCGAAGTACGCGTCCACCCGCCCCTCGGCGGCCAGGCAGAGATCGAGCGCGGCGGCTCCCATCCGGCGGATGTCCCGGATGTGCGGGATCAACTCGGTCACCACCCGCGCCTGGTGCGCCCGGCGGCCGGCGTCGTAGCCGAACCCGGTGGCGACGAGCGCCTGCCCGAGATCGGTCGCGGTGGAACCCCGCAGCCGCTGCCCGTCGCGCCACGCGCCGCCGCCGAGCGTCGCGGTCCACTCCTCGCCGGTGACGACGTTGCGGACCACCCCGGCGACCACCTCACCGGCCACCTCGGCGGCCAGCGAGACGGCGCAGTAGGGCAGCCCGTACAGGTAGTTCACGGTCCCGTCGATCGGGTCGAGGATCCAGCGCACGCCGTCGTCGCCGGCCGGGCCGGTCTCCCCCGCGCCGTACTCCTCGCCCAGCACCGCGTCGCCGGGCCGCCGCTGCCGCAGCGCGGCGACCACCTGCCGCTCCACCGCCCGGTCGGCGGCGGTGACCACGTCGGTCACCGTGCTCTTGGTCGCGGCCACCGAGACACCCTCGACCCGCATCCGGTACGCGGTGGCGGCTGCCTCCCGGGCCACGTCGACAGCGATCGTGAGCAACTCCCGCGCCGTGGGCGTCGAGGTGATCATGTTTCTCCCCTTCCCGCACGATCGGGACCGGCCGTCTCGCGCGCGGGTATCATCCTTACAAAGTCCACATCTGCGCCGAATCTGCGGTCCCGGACCGCAGGTCCGCCGTGCGGCGCGGGATGATCGCGGCAGACGGCGTTACAATTCACCCTGCCCACGCGCCACGGACCGCCAGCGACCGGACGGCCCGGGACACGGGGGTCCTCAACGACTCGCCCGGCGCGGCCGTCCCATGCTGCGCCGGACGACCCGGCCGTGCTCGCTCTTTCGCCTCCGGAAGGTCTTCGTGACAGATCCCCGCCAGACCGGCGCCGACGTTCGCTCGCTCACCGACACCCTGATCGCCCACGCGCAGAGCGCCGGCGGCCAGCTCACGTCGGCCCAGCTCGCGCGCACCGTCGAGTCCGCTGAGGTGACCCCGGCCCAGGCCAAGAAGATCCTCCGCGCGCTCTCCGAGGCGGGTGTGACGGTGGTGGTGGACGGCTCGGCGAGCACCCGCCGCCGCGTCGCCGCCGCCCGGTCCGCCACCCCGGCCTCCCGCGCGACCACCGCCAAGACCACCAAGAAGGCCGCCGCGCCCGCCCCGAAGCAGGCTCCGGCCGCCGAGGAGTCGCCCGCCCCGGCCCCCCGGAAGGCGACCGCGCGCAAGGCCACCACCGCCGACGTGGCGAAGGCCGCGGCCCCGGCGAAGGCCACCAAGGCGACCCGCGCCACCAAGGCCACGGTGGCGGCGAAGACCGCCGCGGCCAAGCCGGCCAAGGCCGGTGGCAAGGCCGAGGGCCCCGACGGTGAGATCGACCCGGAGGAACTGGCCGCCGAGATCGAGGACGTGGTGGTCGAGGAGCCGGCCGAGCTGACCCAGGCCGCCGAGGCCGACGCGGCCAGCTCCGCCACCGACAACGACTTCGAGTGGGACGACGAGGAGTCCGAGGCGCTCAAGCAGGCGCGCCGGGACGCCGAGCTGACCGCCTCCGCCGACTCCGTGCGGGCGTACCTGAAGCAGATCGGCAAGGTGCCGCTGCTCAACGCCGAGCAGGAGGTCGAGCTGGCCAAGCGGATCGAGGCCGGCCTCTACGCCGCCGAGCGGCTGCGCGCCGCCGACGAGGGCGAGGAGAAGCTGGTCCGCGACCTCCAGCGCGACCTGATGTGGATCTCCCGCGACGGCGAGCGCGCCAAGAACCACCTGCTGGAGGCCAACCTCCGCCTGGTGGTCTCGCTGGCCAAGCGCTACACCGGTCGCGGCATGGCCTTCCTCGACCTCATCCAGGAAGGCAACCTCGGCCTCATCCGCGCCGTCGAGAAGTTCGACTACACCAAGGGCTACAAGTTCTCCACCTACGCCACCTGGTGGATCCGCCAGGCCATCACCCGCGCCATGGCCGACCAGGCCCGCACCATCCGCATCCCCGTGCACATGGTCGAGGTGATCAACAAGCTCGGCCGCATCCAGCGCGAGCTGCTCCAGGACCTGGGCCGCGAGCCCACCCCGGAGGAGCTGGCCAAGGAGATGGACATCACACCGGAGAAGGTGCTGGAGATCCAGCAGTACGCCCGGGAGCCCATCTCGCTCGACCAGACCATCGGCGACGAGGGTGACAGCCAGCTCGGCGACTTCATCGAGGACTCCGAGGCGGTCGTCGCCGTCGACGCGGTGTCGTTCTCGCTGCTGCAGGACCAGCTCCAGCAGGTCCTCCAGACGCTGTCCGAGCGTGAGGCGGGCGTGGTGCGCCTGCGTTTCGGCCTCACCGACGGCCAGCCGCGCACTCTGGACGAGATCGGCCAGGTGTACGGCGTGACCCGGGAACGCATCCGGCAGATCGAATCCAAGACCATGTCCAAGTTGCGGCACCCCTCGCGTTCCCAGGTGCTCCGCGACTACCTGGACTGACCGCGCACGTCAACAAATCGTGCCGGTTTGATCACTAGCCGTAGAACACTCTTTGGTGATCGTTCGGTTGCCTGTTTGTGATCGTTGACGTGGCACCCTTGGTGCACGGCACACTGTCCTCCACGCCAGGTGTGACCTCGGTCCCCCGCGGGCACACAGGGAAGGCAGGGCCCGAGATGGGTGTTGCACGATAGGTGAGCAACCGAAGAGAGTGTTCATCGGTGACGACCAGAGGAGGAAGGCGATGACCCCGACCCTCACGCCGCCGCCCGAGACGGTGAGCCCCCCGGCCGCCGATGAACGGTGCGACCGCTGCAATGCTGCCGGCAAGCTCCGCATCACTCTGGCGGGTGGGAGCGAGCTGGTGTTCTGTGGGCACCACGCGAACAAGTACGCGGAGGATCTCGTCAAGATCACCGTGCGCTACGCGTCGGACCCGGAGTTCAGCTGGCGAGGCGCCGATCTGATGGCGAACTGAGGTCCGACAAGAAGTCCACAACCCGACATGACCGGCCGGAGGCACCCGCAAGGGGAGCCTCCGGCCGGTTTTTCGTGCCGGTGCCGCCTGGCGCCGCCCGGTGTTAAGAAGGGGCCCCTGCTCTACCGGAGGCGTTAATAAGGGGCCCTTCCTTACAGGGTCTGCACGGTGGCGATGCGCTCCTCGAGCTGCTCGATCGTCGCCTGCGCGCTGGGCGGGCCGCCGCAGATCCGGCGCAGCTCGGCGTGGATCTTCCCGTGCGGCTGGCCGGTGTGGTGGTGCCGGGCGGCCACCAGAGCGTTCAGTTGCCGCCGTAGCGCCACCCGGCGCTGGGCGGCACTCATCGGTGGGGGCGCCACCGCCGGGGCCGTAGCGGCCGGCTCAGCGGTCCGCTGGGCGGCCCGGCGCTTCTGCGCGGCGAGCTGCTCGGCCTGCCGCTTGGTCAGCAGCAGCGAGACCTGGTCGGCGGTAAGCAGACCGGGCAGACCGAGGTATTCCTCCTCCTCGGGCGTGCCGGCCTGGGCGGCGGTGCCGAAAGAGGCGCCGTCGAAGATCACCTGGTCCAGCTCGGCGGTCGCGGAGAGCGCGGCGAAGCGCTTCTCCAGCTCCCCGCTGGCGCCGTCGTCGCGCTGGGCGCGCTCCAGCAGGTCGTCGTCGAAGCCCTCGCGGTCCTTCGGCTTGCCGAGCACGTGGTCCCGCTCGGCCTCCATCTCGCTGGCGAGCCCGAGCAGGTGCGGCACGCTGGGCAGGAACACCGACGCGGTCTCGCCGGACCGGCGGGCCCGGACGAACCGGCCGATCGCCTGCGCGAAGTACAGCGGGGTGCTGGCGCTCGTCGCGTACACGCCGACCGCCAGGCGGGGGATGTCGACGCCCTCGGACACCATCCGCACCGCGACCAGCCACCGTTGCTGGGACGCGGCGAACGTCGCGATCCGCGCGGACGCGCCCTGGTCGTCGGAGAGCACCACGGCGGCCTTCTCACCGGTCACCTGCTCCAGCAGCTTCGCGTACGAGCGGGCCACCTGCTGGTCGCTGGCGATGACCAGGCCGCCCGCGTCGGGCATGCCGTTGGCACGCAGCACGCTCAGCCGGGCGTCGGCGGCGCGCAGCACCTGCGGCATCCAGTCGCCGGCCGGGTCCAGCGCGGTCCGCCACGCCTGGGCGATCAGATCCTGCGTCATCGGCTCGCCGAGGCGGGCGGCCAGCTCCTCACCGGCGTTGGTGCGCCAGCGGGTCTCCCCCGAGTACGCCAGGAACAGCACCGGCCGGACCACGCCCTCGCGCAGCGCGTCGGAGTAGCCGTAGACCGAGTCGGCGCGGGAGCGCAGCAGCCCGTCGCCGCCGCGCTCGTAGCTGACGAACGGGATCGGGTTGTCGTCGGAGCGGAACGGCGTACCGGTGAGCATCAGCCGGCGTACCGCGGGCTCGAAGGCCGCCTTCACGCCGTCGCCCCAGGTACGCGAGTCGCCGGCGTGGTGGATCTCGTCGAGGATGACGAGCGTGCGCCGGGTCATGGTGCGCCGCCGGTGCACCTGCGGCGCCATCCCCACCTGGGCGTAGGTGACCACCGCGCCGTGGAAGTCGGCGGCGGAGTGCAGGTCGGCGTTACGGAACGCGGCGTCGAGCTGGATGCCGACCCGGGCCGCGGCCTGCGCCCACTGGGTCTTCAGGTGTTCGGTCGGCGCGACCACGGTGACCGCCTCGACGGTGCCGTCGGCGAGCAGCTCGGCGGCGATGCGCAGCGCGAACGTGGTCTTACCGGCGCCGGGCGTGGCGACCGCGGTGAAGTCCTCGGTCCGGCGGCGCAGGTATTCCACGAGCGCCTTGCGTTGCCAGGCGCGCAGGGGCGGGAACGTGTCGAGCGCCGGCATCCGCGGTGGCACGCGTAGCTCCTCTCCGCCGCGGACGGCGGCGGGCCCGACCGGGGCCACGGGAGCCGCCGCCCATGAAAACGCCCTCGCGCATCCGGTGCCGCGAAGGCCGGTTCAGCATAACCAGCGCGGGCCGTACGCCCCACTCGACGCCACGCCTGTCACATCCGTCCACCCCGGCGCAGGGCGGGTCAGGGCAGTGGTCCCCGGGTGCCGGTGCGCGGCGGCCGCATCGTCGCCACCGGGGCGGACCAGCGGCGGCGCAACGCGATCAGGCGCAGCCCGAACACGAACAGCGCGGCGCCGGTGAGCGGCACGGCGGTGGCCTGTCCGCAGGCCGACAGCAGCGCCACCGCGACCGAGCCGGCGAGCGCGGCCAGGGCGTAGATCTCGCGGCGCAGCACCACCGGGATCTCGCCGGTGAGCAGGTCCCGGCCGAGACCGCCGCCGATCGCGGTGAGCATGCCGATCATGCAGGCGCCGACCGCCGGCACGGCGGCGTCGAGGGCCTTGAGCGTGCCGGTGACGGTGAACAGGCCGAGGCCGGCGGCGTCCAGCACCAGCACCGTGGTGCGCAGCCGAGCGAGCTGGGGGTGCAGCCAGAACACGGCGGTGGCGGTGACGGCCGCGGTGGCGGCGTAGCGCCAGTCGGCGAACGCCAGCGGGGGTACCTCGTCGATGACCAGGTCGCGGAAGATGCCGCCGCCGAGCGCGGCGACCACACCGACGAACACCACCCCGAACAGGTCGAGCCGTTTCGCCACCGCCGCGGAGGCGCCGGAGGCGGCGAAGACCGCCACGCCGGTCAGGTCGGCGAGGAGCAGGGCGGTGGAGGTGGTCACCGCCGCAGGTTACGTCGAGGGGCGGCGGAGCCGCCCGCCGTCACTCGGCGTACGAGTCGTAGATCTCCTTGCACTTCGGGCACACGGGCGAGCCGGGCTTGGCCGCCTTGGTGACCGGGAACGTCTCGCCGCAGAGCGCGACCACGTAGGTGCCCATGACGGCACTCTCGGCGATCTTCTCCTTGCGGACGTAGTGGAACATCTCCGGACCAGTGTCCGCGTCCTTCAGCTCGGGACGCTCGAGAACCTCTGTGCTCACGACTCCACCTCCGGCGTTCCAGTTTTGCAGGTCGGTCCGCCCCGGTCCACCTGGGCCCCGGCCGGAAGCGGCCCGTACGGTAACCGACGTGACCAACTTTCACATCAGTCTCGGTAGTGAGGTGGCCGACGCCCTGCGGGACAGCCGCCCGGTCGTGGCGTTGGAGAGCACGATCGTCTCGCACGGGCTGCCTCGCCCGGCCAACCTGCGGGTGGCGCGCGAGATCGAGCAGGCGGTACGGGACGCGGGGGCGGTGCCGGCCACCATCGGCATGGTCGCCGGGGAACTGCGGGTCGGGCTGGACGACGCCCAGCTCACCCGGCTCGCCACCGTCGACGGCGTGAGCAAGCTCTCGGTCCGCGACCTGGCCCCGGCGGCGGCCACCGGAGCGGACGGCGCCACCACCGTGGCGGCTACGAGCGCGGTCGCGGCGGCGGCCGGGATCGGCGTGTTCGCCACCGGTGGGCTCGGCGGCGTGCACCGGGAGGCGGCGCAGACCTTCGACGAGTCGGCCGACCTGGTCACGCTGGCCCGGACGCCGATCGCCGTGGTCTGCGCCGGGGTGAAGTCGATCCTCGACGTGGGCGCCACGCTGGAGCGGCTGGAGACGCTCGGGGTGGGCGTGGTCGGCTACCGAACCCGCCGCTTCCCCGGCTTCTACCTCACCGACGCGGGCTTCGACCTGGACTGGTCGGTCGAGTCGCCGGAGCAGGTGGCGGACGTGCTGGCCGCCCGCGCGGCGCACGGCGTGCACCACGGCGGCCTGGTGGTGGCCAACCCGCTGCCCGCCGACGAGCAGCTCGACCCGGCGCTGCACGACCGCACGCTCGCCGAGGGACTGGCCGCGCTGGCCCGCGAGGGGATCACCGGCAAGGCGGTCACCCCGTTCCTGCTGTCGCACTTCCACTCCGCCACCGAGGGCGCCAGCCTGGCGGTGAACGTCCGGATCATCCTGCGCAACGCCGACCTCGCGGCCCGGATCGCGGTCGCCGCGGCGGCCCGCCGCACCCCATGAGCGCGACGCCGCGGATAGTCGTCGTCGGCGACGTGATCACCGACGTGCTCGCGGTGCTGTCCGGGCCGCTCGCGACCGGCTCGGACACCGCGGCCGGGATCCGGTTCAGCGGCGGCGGGCAGGCGGCGAACACCGCGGCCTGGCTCGCCGGGCAGGGCGCTGCGGTGACGCTGGTCGCCGCCGTCGGCGACGACGAGACCGGCCGGGAGCGGGTGGCCGAACTGACCCGCATCGGTGTGGACTGCGCGGTGGAGCGGCACGAGGGCTACCCGACCGGCACCGTCATCGTGCTCGCCCACGACGGGGAGCGCACGATGATCAGCCAGCGGGGCGCGAACCTGCGGCTGACCGCCGCGCACGTGGACGCGGCGCTGGCCGCCGCGCCCGACGCCGGGCATCTGCACCTGTCCGCGTACACCCTGTTGGACGTCGGGTCGCGCGGCGCCGGCCTGCGCGCGCTGGCCACGGCCCGCGAGCGCGGGCTGACCGTCAGCGTCGACGCGGCGTCCGCGGCGCCGCTGCGGCGCGTCGGCGGGGCGTTCCTGACCTGGGTACGCGACGTCGACCTGCTGCTCGTCAACACGGACGAGGCGACGGTGCTGGCCGGCGGGCTGGACCCGGCGGCGCAGGCGCGGGCGCTGACAGCTGTGGCGCACCGGGTGGTGGTCAAGCGCGGCGCGGCGGGCGCGGTGTGGGTGGAGCGCGGCGGCGTGGTGGAGTTCGCGCCGGCACCAGGGGTGGACGTGGTGGACGTGACCGGCGCCGGCGACGCGTTCGCGGCCGGGCTGCTCACCGCGTGGCTGGCCGGGGCCGACCCGCGTGCCGCGCTGGCCCGCGCCGGTGACCTGGGCGCGCTCGCCGTGACGACGGTGGGCGCCCGCCCGGCACCCTGACGGCGGTGGCCGGTCCGGGCGGTGCTCCGCCCGGACCGGTCAGGGCTCCGCGTCGATGATCTTGTGCGGGCTCTCCTCGGCGGTCAGAGCGGTGGGCGCGGGCTCCTCGCGGCGCCGGTTCTGGAACCGGTTCGCCAGCCGGTGCTCCTCCTTGGGCGGCCGGTCGTTGGCGAGCAGCACGGCGAGCCAGGGCACGAGCACCATGCCGAGCGCGCACAGCGGCAGCCAGAGCCAGAGCAGCGGGGCCTTCGCGCCGACCAGGATCGCGCCCGCCACCAGACACGCGACCCGGATGGCCATCATCAGCACGTAACGCTTCTGCCGGCTGTTGAGCTGGTCGTCCTGGCTGCGCGGGGCGTCGGTGATCAGTATCGGCTGGTACGCCTGACGCTTCACCACGGACCTCCTACGAGGGGATAGGGCCCATCCTGTCACTCCGGACGGATGATCGGCGAAATTCGTGACAGCCGGGCGCGTGTTACGTGCGTGGTACGCTTCGCCCGTGGCCAACCGGTTCAGCTTCACCGACGAGGCGCTGGCGAACCTGCGGGTCTACGACGTCACACCCGGGGAAGTCTGGGAGGCCCTGCACAGCAACCGCCGGGTCATCCGGCACCTCGGTGACGACGTGATGGTGGTCTACGCCACCGACCACCGGGGCCGGCGGCTCGCCGTGCTGCTGGCCGAGGCCGACGGCACCGACAACGACTGGGACATCCTCTCCGCCCGCGAGCTGAGCGACGTCGAGGCCAAGCGCTACGACGAGGCGGTGCGGAGATCACGCCGACGAGGAGGCGGTCACGATGCATCGTGACGAGGCGACCAAGCGGTTCCACGCCGGAGGCGACGCGTTCGCCGACCTGATCGACGACACGTCACCGGCGCAGCTGCCCACCCCCGACACCGACGTGCCGATGGTCAGCCGGTCGGTCCGGCTCCCGCTGGAGACGTACGAGCGGGTCCGCGCCGCCGCCGACGCGCGCGGCATCGGCGTGACCACGCTGATGCGGCAGTGGATCGAGGCCGGCCTGGCCGACCTGGACGACTCGGCCACCGTCTCGCTGGCCGACGTCCGCCGCGCGCTGGCGTCGCTGTCCCGCCCGACCGCCGCCTGACGGCTCACGCCTCGGGGCCGCCCTCGCCGAGCGCCTCCCGCCCGATCGGGGAGGCGGAGGACTCCGGCGGCCGGTGCCAGGCCCGGCGGGCGTCGGCGAACGCGACGAGCGCCAGCACGAGGGCCACCGCGCCGAGCGCGAACATCGCCGGCACGGTCGCCAGCGCGGGCAGGAGCAGCACCAGGGCCAGCAGCCCGGCCAGCCGGGGGCGGGACACCCGGCCGAAGATCTCGTACTCGAACCGGGAACGGGCGGCCAGGAACAGCGCCGGGCCGCCCACCACGAAGACCAGCCAGTTCGGCCGGGCCGTGTCGTACGGGTGGGCGATGACCAGCTCGTAGCCGACAGCGGCGCCGATCACGCCGAGCACCATGAACAGATGGGTCTGCGCCGCCGACTCGGCCAGCCGCCCCGGCGTGCCGGCCATCCGCAGCGCCTGCGCCAGCAGGTGACCGGCCCGGTAGAAGTAGATCCGCCAGAGCAACGCGGTGATCACGAACGAGATCGTGAACGCCACCGCCGCGTCGCCGGAGAACTCCTTCCCGCTGTAGGTCACGCCGATCACCAGGATCGACTCGCCGAGCGCGATGAGGAAGATCTGCTGGTAGCGCTCTGCCAGGTGCTCCCCGGCGACGAGCCACTGCCGGATGCGCGACGCCCCGATCCACGGCAGCGGCCAGCCCAGGAACGTGCCGAGATGGTCCATCGCCAGCGCCACGACCCACAGCGCCAGGCGCGGACCGGGCAGCAGCGCGCCGGCGATCCACAGCGGGGCGCTGACCCCCGCCCAGACTGCCAGCCGCGCCGGGACCAGACGCCGCGGGTGGGCACGCAACGCCACCGCGATCAGCAGCGGCCGGCCGACCATCACCACCACGTACGCGAGCGCGAACGGCAACGCCCGCTCCTCCAGCGCGCGGGGCAGCGTCACCCCCAGCACCAGGCTGCCGAACATGGTGCCGACCACCACGACCTGGATGACCGTGCGCTCCGGCTCGTACCGGCTGGTCACCCAGGTGGTGAGGGTCCAGACCTGCCAGAGCACCAGGAACAGCAGCAGGGTCTTGCCCACCTCGGCGGCCACCGCCCCGGCGGAGCCCTCGATGCCGTTGATCAGGCGCTGCGAGACCCGGGTCAACGCGAACACGAAGACCAGGTCGAAGAAGAGCTCCAGGAACGTGGCCCGACCCGGGCTGGACCCGGTGCGCAGCAGCGCCCCGCCCCGCTGCTCGGTCATCGTCCGCTCCCGTCCTCCGTCCTGGCGACAAACGACAGGGACGGCGGCCGGTTGCGGCGGCGGGCGGCGGATCAGCCCTTCGCGGCCTTCGACTCCGCCTTCATCCGCTGCTTGAACTCGCGTACCCGGCGCAGCGACTCCGGGTCGGTCACGTCCGCGACCGACCGGTGGGCGTCCGCGTCGCCGTAGTCGCCGGCCGCCTCGCGCCAGCCGTCCGGGGTGATCCCGAACCGCTTGCCGAGCAGCGCGACGAAGATCTGTGCCTTCTGCCGGCCGAACCCGGGCAGCTCACCCACCCGGCGCAGCAGCTCCCGGCCGTCGGTCACGTCGGACCAGAGCCGGGCCGGGTCGCCGTCGTAGCGCTCGACGAGCGCCCGGCACACCTCCTGCACGCGGGCCGCCATCGCCTTGGGAAAGCGGTGCAGCGCGGGCGGCCGGGCGAAGATCTCCACGAGCGCCTCCGGGTCGTACCCGGCCAGTTCCGCGGCGTCCGGCTCGTGGCCGAGCCGCTGCGCCAGCACGTACGGGGAGGAGAACGCCTTCTCCATCGGCACCTGCTGATCCAGCACCATGCCGAGGAGCAGGGCCAGCGGGCTGCGCGCCAGCAGTTCGTTGGCCTGCGGGTCGATGGGCAGGGAGAGCGTCATGGGGACCATCCTGCCGCCCCGCCCGCCGGTCGCGGGCGCCGACTCCCCGACGACGTGACGCGGCCCGGCGAACCTCTGCGAGGTCCACCGGGCCGCGGCCCACGGTGTGGTCAGGTCACCCGTGCCGTCAGTTGACGACGAAGAGCAGGCGGTTCGGCGAGCCCGAGCCCGGGCTGGTCACCTTGCCGGTGGTGGCGTTGCTGGTCAGGTAGCTGGCCACCTGAGCCGGGGTGTAGGAGGTGTTGGCGGACAGGACAAGCGCCGCCGCGCCGGCCACGTGCGGGGACGCCATCGAGGTGCCGCTGATCGTGTTGGTGGCGGTGTCGCTGGTGCGCCACGCCGAGGTGATCGACGAACCCGGGGCGAAGATGTCCACGCAGGAGCCGTAGTTGGAGAAGGACGACCGCGCGTCGGTGCTGGTGGTCGAGCCGACGGTGATCGCCGAGGCGACACGGGCCGGCGAGGAGTTGCACGCGTTGGCGCTGGAGTTGCCGGCCGCGAGCGCGTACGTGATGCCGGAGTTGATCGAGTTGGCCACCGCGTTGTCCAGCGTGCTGCTGGCACCGCCGCCGAGGCTCATGTTCGCCACGGCCGGCTTCACCGCGTTCGAGGTGACCCAGTTGACTCCGCTGATCACGCCGGCGGTGGTGCCGCTGCCGGAGCAGTTGAGCACCTTGACGGCCACCAGGCGCACGCCCTTGGCCACGCCGTACTTGGTGCCGCCGACGGTGCCGGCGACGTGCGTGCCGTGGCCGTTGCAGTCGGTGTTGTTGCTGTCGACCGTGTTGGTGCCCCAGGTGGCCCGGCCGCCGAAGTCGCTGTGGGTGGTGCGGATGCCCGTGTCGATGATGTAGGCGCGCACGTTGGTGGCGGTGTTCGGGTAGGTGAAGGTGCTGTTCAGCGGCAGGTTGCGCTGGTCGATCCGGTCCAGGCCCCAGGTGGCGCCGGTCTGGGTGCCCTGGGTGGTCATGACGCGATCCTGCTCGACGTACGCGACGGACGGGTCGGCGGCGAGCCGGCGCGCCTGGGCGGGGGTCATCTTCGCGCTGTAGCCGGTGAGAGCGGAGCTCCACACCGTGCCGACGTTGCCGCCGTAGCGCTTGGCCAGGCCGGCGGCCCGGTCCGGCACAGCGGTACGGGCGGCGAGGGTGTTCGCGGTGCCGACCGCGTCGCCCTTGAGCACGACCACGTAGCTGCCGCTGACGGCGTCGGCGGCACCGGCGTACCGGATCTCCCCGGTGGGTGCGGCGAGAGCGGGCGTGGAGGCGGCGGCGGCGAAGGCCGCGGCGGCGGCCGTGACGGCGAGCGCACGCAGCGCGCGGCGCCGGGGAAGGGACACGTCGGGCATCGTCTGGCTCCCTACCGGGGCGGCCCGGTTTGTGTCCGGATCACCCCATCGACGGATGTTGGCAGGAATGCTAACCAGAGATCGATAGACATGAAAGAGATAGTTGCCGATAGATGCGGTTCACGTTATGGATCGGCGGGTGCGCGCCACGCCGGAGTGCATCCGAGGCAGGATGAGCACGTGGACCGTCACGAGATGCTGCTCTCCCCCGCCGGGGTCGACGCGCTGCGCACCGCGCTGACGCTCGCCCGCTTCACCGCCAACGGGATCGCCGACCGCCTGGGCCCGCAGGGCACCGGGGCGGTGGCCCGTAACGATTACCGGGCCGCGCTGCGCGCCACCGAGGACCGGGACCGGCTGGCCACGCTGATCCGCGTCTTCATCTGCGACCAGACCGAGCCGGAGGCGGCGGTCGCCGACGCGCTGGCCCCGCTGGCGCTGGACGAGGCGCTGGCCGGGGGCATCGTCGAGCGGCACGGCGACGGCCTGCGCGCCGGGGTCGACCTGGAGCCGTACGGCGACGACTGGTGGGTGCTCGCCGACGTGCCCGCCAGCGCGCGGCCCGGGCGCCCGCTGCACGCCGAGCACGTGCTGGGCATCGGTGGCGCCACCCAGACGCTGATCTCGGCCGCCGTGCGCCCGGTCGTGGACACCGCGCTCGACCTGGGCACCGGCTCCGGCGTCCAGGCGCTGCACCTGGGCACCCACGCCCGCCGGGTCACCGCCACCGACGTCTCCGAACGGGCGCTGCGGTTCGCCGCCACCACGGCCGCGCTCAACGGCCAGGACTGGGAGCTGCTGCGCGGCGACATGGTCGCCCCGGTGGCCGGGCGCCGCTTCGACCTGGTGGTCAGCAACCCGCCGTTCGTGGTCGGCCCGGGCACCACCACGCACGTCTACCGGGACTCCGGGCGGGTGGGCGACGCGATCGGCGCGGAGCTGGCCGCTGCCGCGCCTGACCTGCTCACCGAGGGCGGCACCATGCAGTACCTGGCGAACTGGGTGCACGTCACCGGCGAGGACTGGGCCGAGCGGGTCACCGGCTGGTTCACCGGCACCGGCCTGGACGCCTGGGTGATCCAGCGCGAGGTGGCCGACCCGATGGCGTACGTGAACCTCTGGCTCACCGACGTCGGCGAGAGCGCCGACCCGCAGCGGATGGCGGCCTGGCTGGACTGGTTCGACGCGCACAAGGTCGAGGCGATCGGTTTCGGCATCGTCTCGCTGCGCCGCTCCGGCCACGACCAGCCGGTGGTCCGGGTGGAGGATCTGCGTCAGCGGGTCGAGCCGCCGCTGGGCGACCGGATCGGCGAGTGGTTCGGCCGGCAGGACTGGCTGCGTGCCCGGGACACCGAGGGCCTGCTCGCCGCCCGCTACCGTGCCGCCGAAGGGCTCCAGCTCCGGCAGGAGGCCACCATGGGCGACGACGGCTGGGCGGTGGACCGGCAGGTCCTGGCCATGCCGCGCGGCCTGCGCTGGTCGGAGGAGATCGACCCGCTGGTGCTCGCCCTGGTCGGCGGCGCCGACGGCCGGCTGCCGCTGCGCGACCAGCTCGCCCTGCTGGCCGCCGCGCACGACGTGGCACCGGACGAGCTGGCCGAGGCGGCCGGACCGATCGTGGCGCACCTGGTCGAGCGCGGCATCGTCGAGCCGGTGACCGACTGATGCGGGCGGTGGTGCAGACCGTCGGCCGGGCCCGGGTGACTGTCGACGACGAGGTGACAGGTGAGATCGCCGACGGGCTGCTGGTGCTGCTCGGCGTCACCCACACCGACACCCCGCAGGTGGCCGCCACGATGGCCCGCAAGCTGCACGAGCTGCGCATCCTCGACGACGAGCGCAGCGCCGCGGACGTCGGGGCGCCGCTGCTCGTGGTCAGCCAGTTCACGCTCTACGGCGACGCCCGCAAGGGCCGGCGGCCGAGCTGGACCGCCGCCGCTCCCGCCGAGGTGGCCGAACCCCTGGTGGACGCGGTGGTCGAGCAGCTGCGGTCCCGGGGCGCGAAGGTGGAGACCGGCCGTTTCCGCGCCCACATGCTGGTGGAGAGCGTCAACGTCGGTCCCCGGACCCTCGTGCTCGACCTCTAGAAGAACAGGCCCCGGCGGGACAGCGACTGCCGCAGCCAGCCGTCGAGCTGGGCGGCCCAGTCCGTGCGGTCCGCGGTCGCGTGGTCCACTGTGAACCGGCCGAACGCGTCCCGGCCCTCGGTGAACAGGCCGCCCCGCTTGTCCAGCTCCAGCACCACGTGGACCTGGCGCGGATCGGTCACGAAGGTGACCTCCAGCTGGTTCATCGCGCCCGCGTACTGCGGCGCCGGGTAGAACTCGATCTCCTGGTAGAAGGGCAACTGCTGGTGTACGCCGTAGATGTGTCCACGCTCGACGTCGGCGCGCGCGAAGCGGAAGCCCAGCCGTAGCAGGGCCTCCAGCAGCCGCTCGTGGGCGGGCAGCGGGTGCACCGCCACCGGGTCCAGGTCACCCTTGTCCATCGCCCGCGCCACCTCCAGCTCGGTACGCAGACCCATCGTCATGCCGTGCAGGTGCTGGCCGTACAGGTCGGTCAGCGGGGTCTCCCAGGGCACCTGGAAGCGGAACGGCACGTCGTGACGCTGCCCCGGCTCCAGCCGGAACGGGCCGGTCATCTGGGCCCGGCCGAACTCCTGGTTGACGTCGTACTCGCTGTCGGAGCTCTCCACCTCGACCCGCGTGACCAGGCCGAGTGCGACGTAGCTCACGTCCACCGGGTGGTCGCCGCCGACCACCTGGATCCGGCCCTCCAGAACGCCGCCCGGGCGGCAGTTCGGGTTGGCCAGCACCGTCTCCACCGACGGTCCGCCCACACCCATCGCCTGCATGAGCCGCTTGAAGACCACCACGTTCTCCGATCATCAGTGCCGGGCCGGCCCGGACGGCCGGTCGGTGGCACCGTAACCGCGCCGGGCAAGGGAGTGCCGGATTCCCGCGTGGATTCCTGTCGGGTCCCCGATCGCCTCACTCCCGTCTCACGCCCCGACCGCCAAGCTGTTTGTCATCGGCCACCACCGCGTGGGCGGCACGGGACCGGTAGGCACGTCGGACACGGGGAGAACAGAGATGACCCAGCAGATGATCGAGCACCAGGACATGGACGTCACCCTCACGGACCTCGACGCCACCGACGAGCGCGGCGTCTCCACCGACCTGGTCCGGGCGTACCTGAACGGCATCGGCCGCACCAAGCTGCTCACCGCGGCGCAGGAGGTCGAGTTGAGCAGGCGGATCGAGGCCGGCCTCTTCGCCGAGGAGAAGCTGGCCACCTGCACCCCCGTCTCCGCCGAGCTGCGCGCGGACCTGGCGCTGATCGCGGCCGAGGGCCGCGCCGCCAAGGACCACCTGCTGGAGGCCAACCTGCGGTTGGTGGTGAGCATCGCCAAGCGCTACACCGGTCGCGGCATGGCCTTCCTCGACCTCATCCAGGAAGGCAACCTCGGCCTCATCCGCGCCGTCGAGAAGTTCGACTACACCAAGGGCTACAAGTTCTCCACCTACGCCACCTGGTGGATCCGCCAGGCCATCACCCGCGCCATGGCCGACCAGGCCCGCACCATCCGCATCCCCGTGCACATGGTCGAGCAGGTCAACCGGATGGTCCGGGTGCGCCGCGAGCTGTCGGTGACGCTGGGCCGCGAGCCCACCGTCAGCGAGGTGGCGGTGGCGCTGGAGATCCCGGAGTTCCAGGTGATCGAGCTGATCTCCTACGACCGGGAGCCGGTCAGCCTGGACCAGGCCGTCGGCGAGGACGGCGAGAGCGCGCTCGGCGACTTCGTCGCCGCCGTCGACCCGCGTACCGAGCCGGGCGACGCCGCCACGAACGGCGAGCTGCGCAACGAGGTCCGCATCGTGCTGGCCACGCTGTCCCAGCGGGAGCAGGCGGTGATCCGGCTGCGCTTCGGCCTGGACGACGGCCGGCAGCGCACGCTGGACGAGGTCGGCCGCGAGTTCGGGCTGTCCCGGGAGCGGATCCGGCAGATCGAGAAGGTCACGCTGCTGAAGCTGCGCGACCCGGAGCGGGCGAACCGGCTGGAGGCGTACGCCTGCTGATCCACCCCTGCCCCGACAGGCCCCGGCGGTTCGCCGGGGCCTGTCGCGCTTGACCCGGGCGCATCCGCCGTATAGAACCGAATGGTTACACAACCAGGAGGTTATGAACGTGTCCGCGGATCTGCTCGACGCCACCTTCGCCGCGCTCGCCGACCCCACCCGGCGTGCCATCCTCACCCGGCTGGCCGCCGGGGAGGCGACCGTCACCGAGCTGGCCGAGCCATTCGCGATGAGCCAGCCGGCCGTCTCCAAGCACCTCAAGGTGCTCGAACGCGCCGGCCTGGTCACCCGGGGCCGGGACGCGCAACGCCGTCCCTGCCGGCTCGACGCCCGGCCGCTGCGGGAGGCGGTCACGTGGCTGGCGGACTACCGGGACTACTGGGCCGAGAGCTACGCGCGACTGGACGACGTGCTCGCCGAACTGACCGCCGGGGAGCAGCGGTGACCGGCCTGACCGTGAGCCTGCCCGGCGACCGGGAGATCCGGCTCAGCCGCGACTTCGCCGCTCCGCGCCACCTCGTGTTCGCCGCCTTCACCCGCCCCGAGCTGCTGGTCCGCTGGTGGGGCGCCCGGGGCTGGCATCTCGTCGAGTGCGAGGTGGACCTGCGGGTGGGCGGGCGGTGGCGGTTCGTCTCCCGGGGGCCGGACGGCGACCTGATGGGCCAGGGCGGCACGTACCGGGAGATCGACCCGCCCGCGCGGCTGGTCTGCACCGAACTCTTCGACGACCAGTCCTATCCGGGCGAGACGCTCGTCCGCCACGACTTCACCGGCTCGGCGGACCGGACGACAGTCGTCACCCACCTGCGGTACGCCACCGCGCAGGGCCGCGACACCGTCCTGCGCTATCCGATGACCCGCGGCCTGAGCGAGGCGTTCGACCGGCTCGCGGCAGCGCTGCACACCGATTCGACGACAGGAGCGACGACATGAACTGGACGCTGGAAGTGGTGGTCGTACCGGTCTCCGACCTGGACCGGGCCAAGGATTTCTACGCGCAGCAGCTCGGCTTCGTCCTCGACCACGACACGGATCTGGGTGGCGCGGGGCGGATCGTCCAGCTCACTCCCCCGGGCTCCGGGTGCTCGATCGTCCTCGGCCGGGGCGCCGTACCGGAGATGCCGCCGGGCTCGCTCAAGGGCGTGCAGCTGGTCGTACCGGACCTGGAGCGGGCGCGCGCCGAACTGGTCGAGCGGGGCGTCGAGGTGAGCGAGATCCAGGTGATGGGCCAGAACCCGTACCCGGTGCCGCATCCGCTGGACAACGTCGGCTTCCTGTTCTTCCGCGACCCGGACGGCAACGAGTGGTCGGTGCAGCAGATCTCCGCGCGCGGTTGAGCGCTGCGGCGCGCGGGGCCGGCGCTGCGGCGCCCGGCCGTCGCGCGGGCGGGCGCTGTTAAGAAGGGGCCCTTCCTCTACCGGAGGCGTTAAGAAGGGGCCCTTCCTTACAGGCGGCGGGGGCCGGTGTCGGGGCGCGGGGATTCGGCGCCGGTGCGCACGGTGGCGTGCAGCACCGAGATGCCGTCCGGCCGGGCCAGCACCGGGTTCAGCGTGAGCGACCGCACCCGCGGCTGCTCGTCGGCGAGCCGCCCGACCCGCACCAGCAGGTCGACAAGGGCCGCCCGGTCCACCGGCGCGGCACCCCGGTGCCCGCGCAGCAGCGGCGCCGCGCGGGGCTCGTCGACCAGCTCGGCGGCGTCCCGGTCGGTGAGCGGGACCGCGCGCCAGGCCCGGTCGCCCAGCAGTTCGGTCGCCACGCCGCCGAGCCCGAAGCCGACCACCGGCCCGAACGCCGGATCCTCCACCAGCTCCACCACGCACGCCACACCCGGCGCGACCATCGGCTGCACCAGGACCTCCGCGCCGAACACCGGGGCCATCTCGTCGTACGCGTGGCGCAGCGCGGCGGCGTCGGCCAGGTCGAGGCGTACCGCGCCGAGGTCGAGGCGGTGCCGCAGCCCGGGCGCGGCGGCCTTGAGCGCCACCGGCCGGCCGAGCCGGTCGGCCGCCGCCAGCACCTCGTCGGCGCTGCCGGCCGGCACCGACTCCACCACGTCGATCCCGTACGCGCGCAGCAACGCCGCCGCGTCGGTCCCGTCCGGGCGCAGCGCGGCGTGCCCGGCCGCCCGGTCCACGTCGGCCAGTTCCGGCAGCACGCCCGGTGGCCGGCGCAGCCAGTCCGCGTACGCGGTCACCCGGCCCAGCGCGCGCACCGCCTCCTCCACGCTCGGGTACGCCGGCACCCCGGCCGGCACCAGCCCGGCGAGGAACGTCGCCACCACCGGCTTGCCGGTGACCCGCGCGTCGGGCAGCGCCGCCGCGAAGTCGGCCACCGGGTCGGCGAGCTGGCCCGGCAGCGGCGGCGCGAACACCGCCACCACGGCGTCCACCCGCTCGTCGGCGACCGCGTCACCGAGCGCGGTGGCGTACGCGGCGGCCCCGGCGCTCGGCCCCACGTCCTGCGGGTAACCGTCGGCGACGCTCAGTCCCTGGGCGGCGCAGGCGGTGGCGGCCAGCCCGGTCAGCGCCGACGAGTTGCCCACGACCGCGACCCGCCGCCCGGCCGGCAGCGGCTGGTGGGCCAGCAGCACGCCCACGTCGAGCAGTTCGGACACGGTGTCCACCCGGATCACCCCGGACTGGGCGAACAGCGCGCTCACCGCCGCCGCGTCCAGCGCGGGCGCCTCCCCCACGCCCGGCGGCCGGGCCAGCGAGGCGAGCGCCACCACCGGCTTGCTGCGGCCGATGCGCCGGGCCAGCCGGGCGAACTTGCGCGGGTTGCCGAACGTCTCCAGGTAGAGCGTGATGACGTCGGTGGCCGGGTCGTCCTGCCAGTACTGGAGCAGGTCGTTGCCGGACACGTCGGCCCGGTTGCCGGCCGAGACGAAGCTGGACAGGCCGAGCCCGCGCCGGGACGCCTCGGCCAGCAGCGCCACCCCGAACGCGCCGGACTGGCTGAACACGCCGACCCGGCCCGCCGCGGGCAGCACCGGGGCGAGCGTGGCGTTGAGGCGTACCGCGGGGTCGGTGTTGGCGACGCCGAGGCAGTTCGGGCCGACCACCCGCATGCCGGCCAGGTGCGCGGCGCGGACCAGCGCGCGCTGCGCCGCCGCGCCGGCCGGGCCGGACTCGGCGAACCCGGCCGAGACCACCACCAGGCCGTGCGCGCCGGCGCGTGCGGCGTCGTGCACCACGTCGGTCACCGCGTCCGGCGGAACCGCCACCACGGCGAGGTCGATGTCCTGGCCGGCGTCGGCCGCCGACGGGTACGCGGGCAGCCCCGCCACGGTCGCCGCGCTCGGGTGCACCGGCACGATCGCCCCGGCGAAGCCGCCGTCGCGCAGGTGCCCGAGCAGCGCCGCGCCGACGCCCTGGCCGGTGGTGCTGGCGCCGTAGACGGCGATGCCCCGGGGCGCGAGCAGCCGGGCGATCGAGCGGGCCTCGGTGCGGTGCTCCCGGCCGCGCTGCACCTCCAGGGTCGCCTCGGTGGGCGCGATCGGGAAGCTCAGGTGCACCACGCCGTCGGCGTACTGGCGCTGGACCTGGTAGCCGAAGTCGGCGAAGACCCGCAGCATCGTCCCGTTCGCCGGGAGCACCTCGGCGACGAAGTGCACGATGCCGTGGCGCCCGGCCGCGTCGGCCAGGTGCTCCAGCAGCACCGAGCCGATGCCCCGGCCCTGGTAGGCGTCCTCGACCACGAACGCCACCTCGGCCTCGGGCGAGGCGGGGCCGAGCCGCTCGTAGCGGCCGACGGCGACGATCCGCTCGCCGGCGAGCACCACGAACGCCTCCCGGTCGCGGTGGTCGACGTTGACGAAACGCTTCAGGTCGCGTTCCGGGATTCGCGGGTACGGCGAGAAGTACCGCAGGTATCTGGTGCGTTCCGAGAAGCGGCCGTGCATGGCCACGATCTCGGGCGCGTCCTCCGGTCGGATCTGTCGCAACTGGACGGTCGTGCCGTCACTGAGCAGCACGTCCAGCGGTTGCTCGACGGTGGTCACCGGTCGGTCCTCCCCTGCCGCCGGCTCAGTCGCGCGGGTCGTGCGGGTCGAGCCCGAGCAGCGGGAAGACGGCCTTGCGGGTGGCCGCGACGGCCCGGTCCACCGCGTTCGGCTCGCCGCTGGGCTGCCACGGCTGGTACGACGGGTCCACGTCGTCGGTCATCCGCAGCGGCACGTCGTGCCCGGGGCGCCGCCGCGCGGCCAGGTCCCGCCAGCCGGGCGGGGTGAGCGTGGCCGGGTCGACCGGCTCGCCGGTGGCGATCGCGAGCAGGTGCGTCCAGGCCCGGGGCACCACCTCGACCAGCGCGTACCCGCCGCCGCCGGTGGCGACCCAGCGGCCGTCGCACAACTCGTCGGCGAGCGCCCGCAGCGAGAGGTACGTGGCCCGCTGCCCGTCCACCGACAGGTGCAGGTCGGCCAGCGGATCCTTGCGGTGCCCGTCGGCGCCGCACTGGGTGACGAGCACCTGCGGCCGGAACGCGCGCAGCACCGACGGCACGATCGCGTGGAACGCCCGCTGCCAGCCGGCGTCGCCGACCCCGGGCGGCAGCGGCACGTTCACAGCGGTGCCCTCCGCGCCCGGGCCGCCGGTCTCGTCCGGGAAACCGGTGCCGGGGAACAGCGCGAGCGGCGTCTCGTGCAGGCTGATCGTGAGCACCCGCGGGTCGCGGTAGAAGACCTCCTGCACCCCGTCGCCGTGGTGCACGTCCACGTCCACGTACGCGATGCGCTGCGCGCCGAGGTCGAGCAGCCGCGCGATGGCCACGGCCGGGTCGTTGTAGACGCAGAAACCGGCGGCCCGGGCGGGCATCGCGTGGTGCAGGCCGCCGGCGACGCTCACCGCGCGCCGGGCCTCGCCACGCCACACCGCCTCGGCCGCGGCCGTGGTGGCGCCGGCGATCAGCGCGCTCGCCTCGTGCATCCCGTCGAAGACCGGATTGTCCGAGGTGCCGAGACCGAAGCCGGCGAACAGCGGGTCACGCGGCGCGGACCGGACCGCGTCCAGGTAGGCCGGATCGTGTACGCGGGTGAGCAGCGCGTCGTCGGCCGGCTCGGGCTTGACCAGCCGCACGCCGGGCCGGTCCAGCACACCCAGCTCACGGGCGAGCGCCATCGTCAGTTCGACCCGGACCGGGTCGAGGGGATGGTCGCCCATGTCGTAGGCGAGGAGAGCCTCGTCCCACACCACCACCGTGTCGTCGGCCATGCGGCCATCGTCGCACGTGGTCCGGGACGCGCCCACCAGTCGTACGCTCACCGGCCGGACGTGCCACCGGTCGCGACCGGACGGTCCGGGTCGGCCACCCACTCGCTCCACGAGCCGACGTACAACGCGGCGTCCGGGCGGCCGGCCAGGTGCAACGCGAGCACGGCCTGCGCGGCGGTCACTCCGGAGCCGCAGTACGCACCGACCGGCGCGTCCGCGTCCACCCCGGCGGCGGCGAACCGCTCCCGCAGCGCCCCGGCGTCGGGGAACCGGCCCTGCGCGACGTACTGCGGTGCGGGCACGTTCACCGCGCCCGGCACGTGCCCGGCGACCGGGTCGACCGGCTCGTGCTCGCCCCGGTAGCGCGGCGCCGCCCGTACGTCGATCAGCACGCCGGGCTCGGCGGCGGCGAGCCGGGCGGCCTGCGCGGCGTCCAGCACCGGCAGCGCGCCGGGCGCCACCGTCACGTCGCCCGGCGCCGGAGCCGGCACGCTCGTGTCGACCGGCAGCCCGGCGGCCGTCCAGGCCGGGAAGCCGCCGTGCAGCACCCGCACCTGCCGGTGCCCGGCCCAGCGCAGCGTCCACCAGGCGCGGGCGGCGGACATGCCGTCGCCGCCGTCGTACACGACCACCGGATGACCGGCGCGGACGCCCGCTGCCCGCAGCGCGGCCTGCAACGCCGCCGGGTCCGGAAGCGGGTGCCGCCCGGCGGCGCCGGGCGGCCCGCACAGCTCGGTGTCCAGGTCGACGAAGACGGCGCCGGGCAGGTGGCCTGCGGCGTAGTCGTCGCGCCCGGGCGGGCCGGTCAGCCGCCAGCGGACGTCGAGCAGGGTCGGCGGGTCGGCGTGATCGAGTTCGGCGGCGAGCCGGTCGGGCTCGACCAGCAGGTCTGCGGTGGCGGACATACGGTCCAGTCAACACCATTCGGCGCGCCACCTCCGGCTTCGCCTCCGTCGATGGTCGGTGGTAACGGGTACCATCGGAGCCCAGGAGGCCGCAGACGTGAAGCACGACCTTGTTGACACCACCGAGATGTACCTGCGCACCATCCTCGAACTCGAGGAGGAGGGGGTGCCGCCGCTTCGTGCCCGCATCGCCGAGCGGCTGAAGCAGAGTGGCCCGACCGTCAGCCAGACCGTCGCCCGCATGGAGCGCGACGGCCTGCTCACCGTCGAGGGCGACAGGCACCTGACCCTCACGCCGCAGGGCCGCAACACCGCCGTGTCCGTGATGCGTAAGCACCGGCTGGCCGAGCTGCTGCTTGTCAACGTGATCGGGATGCCCTACGAGGAGGCCCACGAGGAGGCCTGCCGGTGGGAGCACGTGATGAGCGACGCGGTGGAGAAGCGGGTCTTCGACCTGCTCAACCGCCCGACCCGCTCGCCGTACGGCAACCCGATCCCGGGCCTGGAGGAGCTGGGCGACCCGGGCCAGGTGCCTGCCGACGCCGTCGAGGGTGAGCGCAACCTGGCGTTCCCCGGCCTGTCCGGCACGGTCGTGGTGCGGCGGATCTGTGAGAGCGTGCAGACCGACTCGGACGTGCTCCGGCAGTTGCACGCCGCCGGCGTCGACCCGGGCGCGACGGTGACTGTGGCGCAGGAACGCGACGCCGTCTCCATCGACCGCTCCGGCGACCGGGTCCGGCTGCCCCGCGAGGTGGCGTCCCGGGTGTTCGTCGCGGCCCGCTGACCCGACCGTCGGTCAGAGCTGGTTGGCGACCTCCGGTCAGAGCTGCCTTGTGTCGATCACCTTGGCCAGCGTGACCAGCTTGCCGGCCGTCTTGTCCGCCTCCGCCTTCGCGGTGCCGGTCGGGGCGGTCCAGCGCAGCGTGGCGAGCCGCCCCTCGGTGGCCAGCCAGCCGACCTCGGCGGCCGGCCCGGACTTCGCGGTCTTGGGCAGCGTGCGCCGGTAGGCGGCCTTGCCCAGCTTGCTGATCTTCGCCGCGCCGCTGGGCTGCACGTCCAGGGCGAACGTCGCGGCGTCGATCGACGTCTCGGTCACCGACAGCGTCAGCTCCGGCAGCACCGCCCCGGCGGCGCGCACCACGCAGGTGTGGGTGTCGCCCCGCTCGGTGGCCGCCGCCACGTCGAACGTGCCGCCGGTGTGCTCGGCGATCACCGCGAAGTCGAGCAGCCGGCACGCCCCGCCCGAGGACGCCGCCGCGACCGGGACCGGCGGAGGCGGGGGCGGCGGCCCGGCCGCTGTGGGCGCCTCATCGGCGCAGCCGGCGGCGAGCAGGACGGCCGGAACGGCCAGCCAGAATCGGGCACGCACGGGAGACCTCCGCGGTCGGCGGCGGGTCCGACCCGCCGGAGTTCCGTCGGACACCGTACGGGGTGCCCCAGCGGGGACGGAAGCCCTCTAATCGGCCACGTACGGACAGTGCCGGCAGCCTCGCCCGCAGCACGTGCCACGCCGGGCCAGGAACCCGGCGCTGAGCACGAACAGCCCGGTCTCCGGGTCCAGGTAGCCGGCCTCCCCGGCGGCGAGCGCGGCGGCGTGCGCGGCGAGGATGCGCTCCCGCCCGGGGTGGTCCGGCGACAGGCGCGACGGGTGCGGTTCGGTCAGGGGCCGTCCCGCCAGCTCGTCACGCACCGCTGAAGTCTACGGAGGGGGCCCTGCTTAACGTTTTCTGCATAGGAGGGGTCCCCTTTTAACATCCCCCACCCGACGTCGCGCACGTCGAGCAGGATGCCGGCGAGCTACGGCGGCGGTTGAGGTCGGCACCGGTGATGATCACCGGATGGTCCGCTCGGCGAGCAGGAACGCCTGGGACTGCCGCTCCGTGGCGACCGGCGCGCGGACCAGCGTCGCCGAGACCGTGAACCCGGCCGTCGCGAGTTGTGCGGCCAGTCGTTCCGGCGGCAGCCAGTGCACGTCGTACGCGACGTCGTGGCCGTACGCCCGCTCCAGCCGTACGCACCGGTCACCGGCCTTGACCGCGAGGAGCAGGCGACCGCCCGGGGCGAGCGCCCGGTGGAAACCGGCGAACACCCCGGGCAGCAGCTCCGGCGGCAGGTGGATGACCGAGTACCAGGAGACCAGCCCGGCCAGCGAGCCGTCCGGCACGGCCAGCTCCGTCAGCGAGCCGACCTCGAAACGCAGGTCCGGGTACGTCCGCCGGGCCACCGCCACCATGCCCGGCGAGAGGTCGGCCCCGCCGATGTCGAGGCCGAGCCAGTGCAGGTGGGCGGTGACACGCCCGGTGCCGCATCCCACCTCCAGCACGGGTCGGCCCGGCCCGACCGTCTCGGCGAACGCGGCCAGCAGAGCCCGGTCCAGCGGCGGCTCCACCACGTCGGGCAGCAGCCGCGCGTAGTCCTCCGCGACGGTGTCGTAGGCAGCGCGCGTCTCGACCAGCCAGGCAGGTTCGGTCACGCCCGCCGACCCTAGTCCAACGCCCGCCCGGCCTGCCCGACCTTGTTGACCATGAACTTGACGGCCGTCGCGTCGGCGTGTCGCGCCGTCAACTTCATGATCGACGAGGATAGGGCGGGGTGGGTCGGTCAGCGGAACCAGGTGAGGGACTGGCCGTGGCCTGTCGTCCAGGCCACCGGGTGGCCGTCCAGGGCCAGGACGTTGTGGAAACCGTCGGCGGGCGGTTCCGGCAGGTCGGCGTGCGGCAGGACTGACGGGTCCTCGTTGGCGATCCAGTGACCGGGGAGCGTCCGGACCAGCGCTTTGAACGCGTCCCGGCGCGCCGGTGGCACCTGGTACAGCACCGAGCTGTGGAACACCACGAGCGTCGCCCCGGCCGGAGCCTGCGCCGCCAGTGCCGGCAGGTCGTCGGCCAGGTCACCGCGTACCAGCAGGGGCGGATCGGCCGCCGCGACGGCAGCCGCGGCGCGCAGCCGTTCCCGGCGGTGCCGGTGTTCCGGCCAGATCAGCGCCTCCAGCCAGGCCACGTCGGCCGGGTCGGTGACGTCGAGCGGGTTCACGTCCAGCCCGGCCCGCCACACCACCTCCGGCAACCGCTCCGGTGGCTCGGCGCCGGTCAGGTCGCAGTCGAGCACCGGCTCACCCGCGCCGAGATACCGGTCGCCGTAGCGGTAGGCGTACCGGTCCGGGTAGAGGCACAGCCCGGCGGACGCGCCCACCTCCAGCAACGCCAGCGGCTGCGGCAACGCGGCGAGCACCGGCAGCAGCACCGCGCAGCGTCCCGCCTCGTTCGTCTGCGTCGCCCGCACCCGCATCTGCGCCGCGACGTCCGGCCAGTGCGCCATCACGTACGCGCGGAACTCCGCCGGGTCGTCCACCGGCCCGCCGCGCAGCCGCACCACCCCGAACAGCAGGTTCGGCTGACGCTTGGCCGGCGGCAGCGTGTCGAGCAGGGCGAGCAGCTCCGCGTCACCGGCGACCGCCCGCGACAACCGCTCGTACGCCGGGGACACGCCGCGCGTCTCGCGGTCGGCGAACGCCATATAGATGTCGGCAGTGGTCATCTCGCGAGCATCCCAGTTCCCGACGGCGTGGTCTGTGATCGTCCACACCTGTCGCCGCTCAGCCCGGCGGGGCCGGAGCCCTCGGGAGATCTCCTCCAGGTACCGCCGCTGGTACTGGCGAATCATCGCCTCCCAGACCTCCTGGTCCAAGTCCGGATCGGGTAGGAGCCACCGATGGACCCGTCGCAGCAGTGCAAGCGTTCGTCGCCCGGCCGGATCACGCTCATCGCACCCACCCGAGGAAGCCGCGGTGTAGCGGCCCGGTCGGCATCCACGCCAGATCCTCCGCCGCCCACCCGCGATAGGAGCCCGTGCTCGTCGGACACTCGGTCGCTTGAGTCGTTCCTGCCCTCAGCTCGCAAGGCGAGCCGGGTTCCTCTCGCCCTCGATTCGCTACCTCTCCGGACGGACCGCACCTGAGAGGCCGCGAGCGCGGCAGGGAGATCCCTGCCGCGCTCGCGGAACGATGGAACGTCAGCTCTAGCCGCTGACGGAGCCTAGCCCTCGCACTTGGCTTTCGCCCGTGACCGCGCGTCGAGCCGGGCGATGCTATTAGTCTGTGTACGAATGGCTGTCACCCGCGGTGGCCGGGCGACGCGGAGCCACGCGCCTCGCGATCGGCAAACGCCAGATAGATGTCCGCCGTGGCCACTTCACGCGCATCTCAGTTTTCGACAGCCACCCTGCAGATGCGGCCACAGCGGGTCGCGGACCATCGTCTTTCCATTAGCCGCTCCTACGACCGGAGAACTCAACAAGCCGGCGATTTGACCGGACTGAGGTACATGTTCTTGACATTTCCCGCCGCGAAATACCGGCTAACGAACTCGAGATCAACCTCTTCCCAGTCGCAGAACGGGTAATCGTAGCCACTGGCGAACCTGACGTATCCGGACCAAGGACCCGGGTAGAGGTAGAAACCCTTAGAGTTCAAGCTGTAGGATCCGCTGCAGTTGCGAAACCAATCCTTAATTGTGTCGCCCGAATAGTAGCGATAGTGAAGCGAAATGGACTGACACCCGGCATATGCCGGCCCGGCCACGCCGAACACTCCAATACCGGCACCTAAAGCCAATGCCGTCATGGCAGCAATTAACCGCTTGCGCACACGCATGGAACCCCCCGCTGCTTTCGAGAATCTCGCGCCATCCTTCGCGACAACAACCTGGGAATAAATCCCGGGCAAGTGTCGCATTTTCCATTCCCATGGACAGGAGTCACTTTATCAGCACGGGCGGTGAAGTCAACTAGCTCTTCAAGCAGCAAAGTGCGAAACTGCCGCGAGCACGGCAGGAAAGTCCCTGCCGTGCTCGCGTCTTCGGTCGGTCGTCAGCTGCAGCCGCTGGTGGAGCCGCAGCCCTCGCAGACGTAGCAGCTACCGGCGGGCCGCATCTTCGTGCCGCAGGTGAAGCAGAGCGGCGCGTCCGCGGCCTTGCCGATCACGGCCTCCAGCAGTTCGGTGCTGGAACCCACAGACGGCGCGGGCTTCACGGCCACGGCGTCGGCCATCTCCTGCGCCGGCTGCGCGATCGGGCCGGTCTTCGGCTCGGGCGCCTCGACCGGGGCGGAGGCGGCCATCGCGGTGAGGTCCGCACCGCTCGCCTCCGCCTCCGCCTCGGCCGCGAGCTGGGCGGCCCGCTCCTTGGCGGTGAAGATGCCCAGCTCGGCGCGGCGGTCGTACGGCAGGAAGTCCAGCGCCAAGCGACGGAAGATGTAGTCCATCACCGAGGCGGCCATGCGCACGTCCGGGTCGTCGGTCATGCCGGCCGGCTCGAAGCGCATGTTGGTGAACTTGCTGACGTACGTCTCCAGCGGGACGCCGTACTGGAGACCGATGGAGATGGCCACCGAGAAGGCGTCCATCACGCCGGCCAGGGTCGAGCCCTGCTTCGACATCTTGAGGAAGACCTCGCCGAGGCCGTCGTCCGGGTAGGACGAGGCGGTGAGGTAGCCCTCCGCGCCGCCGACCGAGAACGAGATGGTCTCCGACGGGCGCTTCTTCGGCAGCCGCTTGCGCACCGGGCGGTACTCGACGACCTTCTCCACGACCTTCTCCGGCGTGGCGGCCGGGGCCTGGGCCTCGACGGTGCCCTTGTTCGGCTTGGCGGCCGACAGCGGCTGGCCGACCTTGCAGTTGTCCCGGTAGATCGCCAGCGCCTTGAGGCCGAGCTTCCAGCCCTCGAAGTAGATCTTCTCGACGTCCTCGACGGTGGCCTGCTCCGGCATGTTCACCGTCTTGGAGATGGCGCCGGAGATGAACGGCTGGACGGCCGCCATCATCCGCACGTGACCCATCGGCGCGATCGAGCGCTCGCCCATGGCGCAGTCGAAGACCGGGTAGTGCTCCGGCTTGAGGCCCGGGGCGTCCACCACGTGACCGTGGTCGGCGATGTGCTCGACGATGGCCTCGACCTGCTCCTCGGGGTAGCCGAGGCTGCGCAGGGCGCGCGGCACGGTCTGGTTGACGATCTGCATCGAGCCGCCGCCGACCAGCTTCTTGAACTTCACCAGTGCCAGGTCCGGCTCGACACCCGTGGTGTCGCAGTCCATCATCAGGCCGATGGTGCCGGTCGGGGCGAGCACGCTGGCCTGCGAGTTGCGCCAGCCGAACTTGTCACCGAGCTTGTTGCCGAGCGTCCACTGCTTGGTGGCCTCGCGCTGCACGGCGGTGGCCACGGTGCCGGTCGCCTTGATCGCGTCGTTTGCGGCGGCGTGCTTGCGCATGACCCGCTTGTGCGGCTCGGCGTTGCGGGCGTAGCCGTCGTACGGGCCGACGATGCCGGCCAGCTCGGCGGAACGGCGGTAGGCGGTGCCGGTCATCAGCGACGTGATCGCGGCGGACACCTCCCGGCCCTGCTCCGAGTCGTACGGCAGGCCGGAGGCCATCAGCAGCGCGCCCAGGTTGGCGTACCCGATACCGAGCTGCCGGTAGGCGCGGGTGGTCTCACCGATCTTCTCGGTCGGGAAGTCGGCGAAGCAGATCGAGATGTCCATCGCGGTGATGACGAACTCGACCGACTTGACGAACTTCTCCACCTCGAAGCCGCCGTCGGCGCGGAGGAACTTCATCAGGTTCAGCGAGGCCAGGTTGCACGAGGAGTTGTCCAGGTGCAGGTACTCCGAGCACGGGTTCGAGGCGGTGATCCGCCCGGTCTCCGGGCAGGTGTGCCAGTCGTTGATGGTGTCGTCGTACTGCAGGCCCGGGTCGGCGCACTCCCACGCGGCCTGGGAGATGGTGCGGAACAGCTTCTTCGCGTCGATCGTCTCGATGGTCTGCCCGTCGAGCCGGCCGCGCAGGTCGAAGCCGCCGCCGTTCTCCACCGCGGTCATGAACTCGTCGGAGACGCGGACCGAGTTGTTGGCGTTCTGGTACTGCACGCTGACGATGTCGGCGCCGCCCAGGTCCATGTCGAACCCGGCGTCGCGCAGCGCGCGGATCTTGTCCTCCTCGCGCGCCTTGGTCGCCACGAACTCCTCGATGTCCGGGTGGTCCACGTCGAGGATGACCATCTTCGCGGCGCGCCGGGTGGCGCCGCCGGACTTGATGGTGCCGGCGGAGGCGTCCGCGCCGCGCATGAAGCTGACCGGGCCGGAGGCGGTGCCGCCGGAGGAGAGCAGCTCCTTCGAGGAACGGATCCGGGAGAGGTTGACCCCGGCGCCGGAGCCGCCCTGGAAGATCCGCCCCTCCTCCTTGTACCAGTCGAGGATCGAGTCCATCGAGTCGTCGACGGAGAGGATGAAGCAGGCGCTGACCTGCTGCGGCGACGGCGTGCCGACGTTGAACCACACCGGCGAGTTGAAGCTGAACACCTGGTGCAGCAGCATCCAGGTCAGCTCGTGCGCGAACACCTCGGCGTCGGCCGGGGTGGCGAAGTAGCCGTACTCCTCACCGGCGGTGCGGTAGGTCTCGACCACCCGGTCGATCAGCTGCCGCAGCGACCACTCCCGCTCCGGGGTCCCCACCGCGCCCCGGAAGTACTTGGTGGTCACGATGTTCGCCGCGTTCACCGACCAGGACTCGGGGAACTCCACCCCGCGCTGCTCGAAGTTGATCGAGCCGTCCCGCCAGTTCGTCATGACGACGTCGCGGCGCTCCCAGGCGACCTCGTCGTAGGGATGCACCCCCTCGGTCGTCCAGACGCGCTCGATCTTCAGCCCCGCCCCGGCCTTGTTCCGTGACTTGCTGGTCGTCACGCCCTCGCCCCCCTCGTCGGCAACGGTCACCCACCGCGCCTCGTGTACCTGTCAGAAACCCGAAAATGTCAGCTGATCGCGCCGGCGGCGTCCGCCGCACCGGCACCGGCGCCCTCCCGGGCACGCGCGGCGGCCCGCAGCGTCTCGATCTCGCGCTCGAAGTCGGCGAGCGAGTCGAAGGACCGGTAGACGCTGGCGAACCGCATGTAGGCCACCTCGTCGAGATCACGCAACGGGCCGAGGATGGCCAGGCCCACCTCGTGGCTGGGGATCTCGGCCGCCCCCTTGGCCCGTACGGTCTCCTCGACCTTCTGTGCCAGCAGCGCGATCGAGTCGTCGTCGACCGGGCGCCCCTGGCACGCCTTGCGCACCCCACCGATGATCTTCGTGCGGCTGAACGGCTCGGTCACCCCGCTGCGCTTGACCACCGCGAGCACCGCCTCCTCGACGGTGGTGAACCGCTTGCCGCACTCCGGGCACGACCGTCGCCGCCGGATGAGCTGGCCGTCGTCGGCCTCCCGCGAGTCGACCACCCGGGAGTCGGCGTGCCGGCAGTACGGACACCGCATTCGCCCGACCTCCTCCGTCGATCGCGGGCACACCTACCGGCTCCCGGGCACGCGTCGGCACGGCGGGGCCATCGTCGATGACCGCCGCCGAGTGCGCGGTGCGGGAGTGCGTTCGGTAGTTGAGCCCAACCTGTAGGCAACTTACGCCCGTGTGACTACTACATCTAGGGGTCGACCGTATGCCGAACCCCAAGCGAGGTCAAGTTGACGGGCGTGTCCGGCGAGTCGTCAGGATCACGCCCGGCGCGACGCCGCCGAGGAGCCCAACGGACGGCCTCCCGTGCTAGTCACGGGCGGCCGGGATAGAACATCCGTTCGAGCGGCGTACCCTTCTATCAGAACACCAGTTCGGAAATCCAGGAATTCGGCGCGACACGCCGACAGCAGGTCGTACAGATGTTTGAAAATGGCCGATCTCACCTATACGGTCAGACCACACGCACCACGAGCCGACGAGGCACCCCAGCGCCGACCAGGGAGGGACGGACGTGACCGAGGACCGGGCCAGCCGGCAGAAGAACCCGCAGCCGAACGACGGGGCGGGTCCTCCGGCGACCCGTCGCCCCCGCACCGCCCGCAGCCGCACCGCCCCCGCGGCGGTGCGTCCGGTCACCCCGGTGGTGAGCAGCTTCCCCGACCCGGCGACCGTCGACCTGACCGCCCGGCAGCGGCGGATCCTGGAGTTCATCCGCAACTGGGTCGAGCGCCACGGCTACCCGCCGAGCGTGCGCGAGATCGGCGAGGCGGTCGGGCTGGTGTCCCCGTCCAGCGTCGCCTACCAGCTCAAGGAGCTGGAGAAGAAGGGCTTCCTGCGCCGTGACCCGAACCGTCCGCGCGCCGTCGACGTCCGCGCGCCGGGCGAGGCGGACGACGAGGCGGCCCGCGCGCAGCGGCCCGCCCCGGCGTACGTGCCGATGCTGGGCCGCATCGCCGCCGGTGGGCCGATCCTGGCCGAGCAGGCGGTGGAGGACATCTTCCCCCTCCCCCGCGAGCTGGTCGGCGAGGGCGAGGTCTTCATGCTCCAGGTCAAGGGCGACTCGATGCTCGACGCGGCGATCTGCGACGGCGACTGGGTGGTCGTCCGGCAGCAGCCGAACGCCGAGGTCGGCGACATCGTGGCCGCCATGCTCGACGGTGAGGCGACGGTGAAGACCTACCGGCGGCGCGACGGGCACGTCTGGCTGATGCCGCAGAACCCGGCCTTCGATCCGATCCCCGGCGACGACGCCACCATCATGGGCCGCGTGGTGGCGGTCCTGCGCCGCATCTGACGACGGCAACGAGAAGGGGTGACCGGTCGCCGGTCACCCCTTCGTCGTGTCGTCTCAGTAGCGGTCGCCGCGGTACTCCCGGCCGCCGCCGGACACCGGGCCGTACCGGCCCTGATCGTCGTAACCGTCGCGGCGCCCGCCACGCGGCTCCTGACCGCGGCGCGGCGGCTCGGCCCGGCCGCCCTCCGCCCGCGGCCCGCCGCCGTTCGGCTGCCCGCGATATCCGGCCCCGCCCGGTCCGCCGCCGTAGCCGCCACCCGGGCCACCACGGCCCGGACTGCCCTGGCCGCCGCCACCCGGGCCGCCCCGACCGGGACCGCCCTGACCCGCGCCCGGTCCCCCCTGGCCGCCGCCGTAGACGCCGCCACCGCGCCCTCCGCCGCCGGCCGGGGCACCGCCCCCGCCGTAGACGCCGCCGCCCTGCGGACGGCCCGCGCCCGGAGGACGGCCACCACCCTGGCCGCGACCGCCGTCCTGGGGGCCGCCGCCGTACACGCCGCCGCCCGGCCGGCCACCGCCGTAGACACCGCCGGACGCCGGGCGGTCACCGTTCGGCGCGCCACCGTAGACGCCGCCCTGACCGCCGCCGCCGTAGACCCCGCCGCGCGGGGCCTCCGGCCGTTCCGCGGACGGGAAGCCGTTGTTCACCGGGAACTCACCGCTGTGCTCGGGCTCGTCGGCCGGCGCCCGGGGCGCCGGTTTGCGCCGCGCCCGCAGGATGCCGAACACGCCCGCGCCGACCAGGAGCGCGCCGAGCACCCCGACCGCCGCGATCAGGTACGTGATCTCGTCGAGCGAGAGCCCTTCGAGCCAGGACTTCTCGGCGGCCGCCTTGGTCTCGGCCTTGCCGCCGTTCGGCAGCGCCTCCGCGCCGGTGGTCGACGGGGTGTAGCTGAGGATGTCGATCGGATCCGACTCGTCGAGCGTGCCGCCGTCGGAGACGGTGACGAACAACTTGCCGTCCGGCGTGTAGGAGATCGCCTCGCCGAACGGGTCGGCGAGCGGGGTGACCCGGGGCTTGCCGGTGGTGATCGCCTTGACGATGTCGCCGCCGGCCACGTCGAACTCGAACGCGTCGGCGTACGTGCGCAGTACGACCTTGCTGCCGTCGGGCGAGCGGGCGGCGCCGGTGACCAGCAAACGCCCTGGCCGACCGTACCTGTTCTCGGTACTGGTCGGGGGGAGCGTGACCTCGCCGACCTTCTTCATCGGGATCGGCTCGGTGTCACCGCTCGCCTTCAGCTTCACCGTCGGGGTGAAGATCTCCGACTTGCCGGAGAGATCCTTGGTGATCACCAGCGGCATGTTGTCGTCGCCGACGAGCAGGGCCTCCGCGTCGTGCGGCTCCTTGCCCGGGTAGCTGAGCCGGTGCAGCACCGGCTGCTTCGAGCCGCTCAGCGGCATCGTCCAGACCGCCACCCGCTCCCGGCGCGTCTTCTTCTCCACGTTGTCGCCGGTGTCGGCGATCCAGAGGGTCTTGCGGTCCGGGCTGAGCGCGAGGTCCTCGGTGTCGAGCGGCCCGTCACCGGAGTAACGGACCTCCTTGTCGACCTTGCACTTGGTGTCCAGGTAGAAGACCCGCTTGCGGCTGGGGTCGTCCGAGCCGTCGTTGATCACGACGTACCCGTTGCTGGTGGCCACCAGCCCGGACAGCTCGCGGAGGCGGCTGTCCTCGACGGTGCACTTCTTCTTGGGAGCCGCGGCCAGCACGGGGGCCGCGGCGGGAGCCGCCGGGGCCGGCCCGGCCGGCGCCACGACCGCGCCGACCAGGCCGAGCGCGAGCGTGACCGAGGAGACAACGTGCCGCATGACGCTCAGTGTCGCACGGCGCGGGTTTCCGGCGGGTGACGCCGGACGGCTCACCGCCCGGCGCCCACCCGCTCGTCGCTGGTCAGCCGGTCACCCGCCCGGTACGGCGCGAGCTCCGCGGCCAGACCCTCGCTGACCCGCACGTGCACCAGCGTGCCCTCGGGCAGGTGCGCGGTGCTGAGCACCTCACCCTGCCGGTGCACCCGGGAGACCAGGTCACCCCGGTCGTACGGGAGCACCGCGCGCACCTCGACGGCAGGCCGGGGCAGCCGGTGCTCGACGGCCTCGCGCAGTTCGTCGATCCCGCGCCCGCTGTGGGCGGAGACGAAGACCGCTTCCGGCCAGAGCCGCTTGAGGCGCAGCATCGTCTCCTCGTCGGTGGCGTCGGTCTTGTTCACCACCAGGAGTTCCGGCAGCCGGTCGGCGCCCACCTCGGCGAGCACCTCGCGTACCGCCCGGACCTGCTCCTCCGGGTCCGGGTGGGTGCCGTCGACCACGTGCACGACCAGGTCGGCGTCAGCGACCTCCTCCAGCGTCGAGCGGAACGCCTCGACGATCTGGTGCGGCAGGTGCCGGACGAACCCGACGGTGTCGGACAGCGTGTAGAGCCGGCCGTCGGACGTGGTGGCCCGGCGGGTGGTCGGGTCCAGCGTGGCGAACAGCGCGTTCTCCACCAGCACGCCCGCACCGGTCAGGCGGTTGAGCAGGCTGGACTTGCCGGCGTTGGTGTAGCCGGCGATGGCCACCGCGGGCACCGCGTTACGGGTACGCCGGGCGCGCTTGGTCTGGCGTACCGTCGCCATGCTCTTGATCTCGCGGCGCAGCCGCGCGATGCGGTGGCGGATGCGCCGCCGGTCGGTCTCCAGCTTGGTCTCACCGGGACCACGCAGACCCACGCCGCCGCCGGCGCCACCGCCGCGGCCGCTACCACCGGTCTGCCGGGACAGCGTCTCGCCCCAGCCGCGCAGGCGCGGCAGCAGGTATTCGAGCTGGGCCAGCTCGACCTGCGCCTTGCCCTCCTTGCTCTTGGCGTGCTGGGCGAAGATGTCGAGGATCAAGGCGGTCCGGTCGACCACCTTGACCTTGGTGCGCTGCTCCAGGTTGCGCAGCTGCGACGGCGACAGCTCACCGTCGCAGATGATCGTGTCGGCGCCGGTGGACAGCGCCACCGCGCCCAGGTCGTCGACCTTGCCGCGGCCGATGTACGTGGCCGGGTCGGGCCGCTGGCGACGCTGGATCAGCCCTTCGAGCACCTGCGAGCCGGCCGTCTCGGCCAGCGCCGCCAGCTCGGTGAGGCTGTTGTCGGCGTCGGTCTGGGTGCCCTCGGTCCAGACCCCCACCAGGACGACCCGCTCCAGCCGGAGCTGGCGGTACTCGACCTCGGTGATGTCTGTGAGTTCGGTGGAGAGGCCGGGGACCCGCCGCAGCGCCTGCCGCTCCGACAGCTCGTACTCGCCGGTGGTGGCGTCGAACTCGTCGTCGGTGTGGGGATGGAAGGTCTCCTGCTCGCGCAAATGCGTCTCCTGTCCGTTTTGGGCAACGCCGAGAATTTTCGGCGCGTGACAGCAATCCTGACATGTGACAACGCCGGACGCACCTGTGTTATGCCCGTGACGCTACCGACGGGTAGCGGGGGCGGATGCCAGGCGACCTGGGCGGGCGAGTACAAATGCCAGTCGAGCCGCTCAGCGCCGACGGAGGAGTTTCTCGTGGCCAACACCCGACTGCCGAGTGCCGGATTCTCCATCACCATCCGGATCGCGGTACCCGCCGACGCCTCCTCCATCGGCCGCCTCACCACCGCCGCCGGCGAGGCCGGGGCCATCGTCACCGCGCTGGACGTGGTCGACTCCGACCCCGCGCACGTGATCGTCGACCTCACCTGCGACACCGCCGACGCCGGCCACGCCGACCAGGTCGTCGACGCGCTCACCGCGCTCGACGGGGTGGACGTCCGCAAGGTCTCCGACCGCACGTTCCTGCTGCACCTCGGCGGCAAGATCGAGGTCACGCCGAAGGTCGCGCTGCGCACCCGTGACGAGCTGTCCCGCGCGTACACCCCGGGTGTGGCCCGGGTCTGCATGGCGATCGCGGAGAACCCGGCCGACGCCCGCCGGCTCACCATCAAGCGCAACACCGTCGCCGTGGTCAGCGACGGCACCGCGGTGCTCGGCCTGGGCAACCTCGGGCCGGCCGCGTCGCTGCCGGTGATGGAGGGCAAGGCCGCCCTGTTCAAGCGCTTCGGCGGGGTGGACGCCTGGCCGGTGGTGCTGGACACCCAGGACACCGACGAGATCGTGGCGATCGTCAAGGCGATCGCGCCCGCGTACGGGGGCATCAACCTGGAGGACATCGCTGCGCCGCGCTGCTTCGAGATCGAGGCCCGGCTGCGCGAGGCGCTGGACATCCCGGTCTTCCACGACGACCAGCACGGCACCGCGATCTGCGTGCTGGCCGCGCTCACCAACGCGCTGCGCGTCGTGGGCAAGCAGCTCGCGGACGTCCGGGTCGTGGTCTCCGGCGCCGGCGCGGCCGGCACCGCGATCATGAAGCTGCTGCTGCGCCAGGGCGTGGGCGACATCATCGCGTACGACCGCCAGGGCGCCCTGCACCGCGGACTGCCGGATCTCAACCCGGCCTGGCAGTGGCTGGCCGAGAACACCAACAAGGAGAACTACTCCGGTGACCTGGCCGGGGCGGTACGCGGCGCCGACGTGTTCATCGGCGTGAGCGCGCCGAACCTGCTCACCGGCGAGGACGTCGCCCAGATGGCGAAGGACTCGATCGTCTTCGCCCTCGCCAACCCCGACCCGGAGGTGGACCCGCGGGAGGCGCGCAAGTACGCCGCTGTGGTCGCCACCGGCCGCTCGGACCAGCCGAACCAGATCAACAACGTGCTCGCCTTCCCCGGCGTGTTCCGCGGCATGCTCGACGCGCACGCCGAGGAGTTCACCGAGGAGATGGCGCTCGCCGCCGCGCGGGCCATCGCGGACGTGGTCGGCGAGGACAAGATCAACCCGACGGTGATCGTGCCGAGCGTCTTCGACTCCCGGGTCGCCCCGGCGGTGGCCGCCGCGGTACGGGCCGCCGCCCAGAACCCGGCCGCGACGCCGGCTCCGGCGGCCGACCCGGGCCCGGCCGACCTGCCCGAGATCGCCGCCAACGCCAGCGCCACCCCCTGACCGGGCACGCCCCTGCCTCTCGCGGCGCCTCCGCACAGGCGAGCGACCTCTCGCGGGGCACCTCCTCACGGGGCACCTCCTCGCCGCGCGGCACCTCACAGGGCGGCACCTCGCAGGGCAGCACCTCGCAGGGCGGAACCTCGCAGGGCAGCACCTCGCAGGGCGGCACCTCGTAGGGCAGCACCTCCTCGTAAGGCGGCATCTCCTCGCAGAGAAGCACCTTCCCGCGGGGCAGCGTTCTCACGGGGCAGCGCCTCAGCCGAGGCGGACAATTCAGACAGAACGCCCCATCGTCACACGTTGATCGACTCCGCTTCCCCGAAGTAGCGGCATCAGCACCCTTGATCAACACCACTTCGGCGAGATGGTGGCATCGGAGGCCCCGCGACAGCACCACTTCGCCGAACTGGTGTTGATCATGCCGGGCAGCCGGACCGCCGTCACCACTCAGCACCGTGTCGACCAAGGAGTTCGCGTCACCGGAGCACCGGGATTCCGCCACAAACTCCTTGATCGACTGGCAGAAGCAACGCGGGCGGGGCTACGGGTGAAGGGTGGAGGGGGTCAGGGTGCCTGTCGCCACCAGGACGGCGGGGCCGGAGAGCCAGCACGAGTCGGCTGTCACGGTGACCGTCAGACGCCCGCCGGGGACGTCCACTGTCACCGTGCCGGTGTCCAGGCCGGCGTCGCGCAACGCCACCGCCGCCACCGCGCACGCGCCGGTGCCGCAGGACAGCGTCTCGGCCGAGCCGCGCTCGTAGACCCGCATCAGCACGTGCCCGTCGGTGCCGTCGACCGGCTCACCCGGCGTGGTGAACTCGACGTTCACCCCGGACGGGAAAGCCGAGGCGTCCACCTCGGGCGCGCGGGTCAGGTCGAGCGCCGTCAGCTCCAGCGCGGCGGGCAGCGCGCACACCAGGTGCGGGTTGCCGACGTCCACGGCGACGCCGGGCAACGTCAGCCCGCCGAGCGTGGCCGTCGCCGTGTCGTACAACCGGGGACGGCGCATCTCGACCGCCACGTCGGCACCCTCGACCCGGGCCCGCACCAGGCCGGCGCGGGTCGCGATCGGCAGCGTCCCGCCCGACGGGGCTGCGAGCGAACGGTCCAGCAGGTAGCGGACGAACACGCGGGCCCCGTTGCCGCACATCTCGGCGAACGAGCCGTCGGAGTTCCAGTAGTCCATGAACCACTCGGCCTCGCCCGCGAGCGCGACGCCCTCCGGGTGCTTGGCGGCGCGTACGACACGCAGCACGCCGTCGCCGCCCAGCCCGCGCCGCCTGTCGCAGAGCGCCGCGACCAGGCCGGGTGTCAGGTCGAGGGTGCCGTCCGGGTCGGGCAGGATGACGAAGTCGTTGCCGGTGCCGTGACCCTTTGTGAACTCCACGCCCCCATCATGGCCGATGCTCGGCGACCACCCGCAGGGCAGTGTCGAGAAACGCGGGCGACGCCGCGTCCAGCCAGTGGACGCGCGGGTCACGCCGGAACCAGGAGCGTTGCCGCCGGACGAACCGGCGGGTGGCGCGGATCGTCTCCTCGTGCGCCTGTGCCTCGGTCAGCTCCCCGGCCAGGAACCGCAGCACCTGCTGGTAGCCGAGCGCCCGGCTCGCCGTCCGCCCCTCGGGCAGCCCTTCACCGACCAGCGCCCGCACCTCGTCGACCAGGCCGTCGGCCCACATCCGGTCCACCCGCAGCGCGATCCGCTCGTCGAGGCGCGCGGTGTCCAGGTCGACGCCGAGCTGCACGGACGGGTAGTACGGCGTCGGCGACGGCAGCGACGCGGTGAACGGCGCGCCGGTCAGCTCGATCACCTCCAGAGCCCGGACGATCCGCCGGCCGTTCGTGGGCAGGATGCTCGCCGCCGCGCCCGGGTCGGCCTCGGTCAGCCGCGCGTGCAGCGGCAGGGGGCCCACCGCCGCGAGTTCCGCCTCCAGCCGCTCCCGCAGCGCCGGGTCGGTGCCGGGGAACTCGAACCGTTCCAGCACCGCCCGCACGTACAGCCCGGAGCCGCCCACCAGCAGCGGCACCCGGCCCCGGGCCAGGATGTCGTCGACGGCCGCGCGGGCCAGCGTCTGGTACTCGGCGACGCTCGCCGGCTCGGTCACCGGCCAGATGTCCAGCAGGTGGTGCGGCACGCCCTCGCGCTCGGCCGGGGTCAGCTTCGCGGTGCCGACGTCCATGCCCCGGTAGAGCTGCATCGAGTCGGCGTTCACCACCTCGCCGCCGAGCGCGTGCGCCAGCGCGATGCTCAGCGCCGACTTCCCGGCCGCGGTCGGCCCGACCACCGCCACGACGGTCATGCCCGCTCCCAGTTCGCCACGAAGTAGGAAACGCCGTAGGGCGCGCCCTGGTAGCTGACGTCGCCGCGCCAGTCGCCGCCCGCCGCCCGGGCCGCGCCGGCCAGCACCTGCCACGGCGCCCGCCCGGCGACCCGCAGCTCCGCCGACAGCACCGGGTCCAGGCCGAGCAGAGCGTCGGCGTCCGCGCCGGCCAGGGCCAGGGCGACCCCCTCGTCGTACGCCTCGGCGCGCGGGTCGTCGTACCCCGGCGCCTTGACGCCGCGGCACGCCGACCCGTCTCCCATCGCCAGCAGCGCCCACGGCTGCGTCCGGGAACCCAGCCGGCCGCCACCGGCGGCACACCGCTCGACCGGCTCGTCGGCGGCCAGGGAGATCATCCGCCAGGTCGTCGGGACCTGCGGCCGCGGCCCGCGATTCAGCAGCCAGGCACCGACGAGGAGGCTCAGCGGCAGTCCGTCGGTGCCGACAGTCCCGGCGGGGTGCCGGCCCAGCCGCACCTCCAGCGGCGCGCCCCAGGGCGCGAAGCTCCCGCGATACGGGAAGGGCAGTTCTGCGGTGCGATCACCACCACCGACCACCACGACGGTGCGCGCTCCGGCGGCGAGCAGCCGGGCGACAGCGGCGTCGGCGGCGGCGCGCAGGTCGTCCAGCTCGGACGCGGCGGCGCCGGCCAGCTCGGGCACGATCAGCGGCGGGTGGGGGCAGACGGCGGCGGCGACCAGTGGCACGCCCCCAAACCTATCGCCGATCCCCCGGTGCGTCCCCGCGCCGATCCGGTCATCGAGGGCGTACAACACCGTATGGTCACGGTCGGCGACAGGCGCTCGACACGGACGGGGGCGGACCTGTGACAATGCCGGGAGAAAGTTTGCTGCGCCGTGGCGGCGAACGAGGGGGCTGTCCCCTCGGCGCCGGGAGAACGAGGATGGGCACATGAGCGACTGGACTGCCTTCGGACGGGTCGACGAGGACGGCACCGTCTACGTCAAGACCGCCGAGGGCGAGCGGGTGGTCGGATCCTGGCAGGCAGGGGCACCGGAGGAAGGGCTCGCCCACTTCGCCCGGCGCTACGCCGACCTGGTGACCGAGGTCGATCTGACCGAGGCCCGGCTCAACTCGGGCGCGGCTGACGCCGGCCACTCCCTGACCACGATCCGCCGGATCCGTGGGTCGCTGGCCGAGGCGCACGTCGTCGGTGACATCGACGCCCTCGCCGCCCGCCTGGACAAGCTGGCCACCGTCGCCGAGGAGAAGGCCGGCGAGGCCAAGGCCGCCCGCGAGGCCGCCCGGGGCGAGGCGCTGGCGCGCAAGACCGCCCTGGTCGAGGAGGCCGAGAAGCTGGCCGCCGAGTCGACCGGCTGGAAGACCGCCGGTGACCGGCTCAAGGAGATCCTCGACGAGTGGAAGACCATCCGCGGCGTCGACAAGAAGACCGACGGTGAGCTGTGGAAGCGGTTCGCCGCCGCGCGGGACGGCTTCACCCGCCGCCGGGGCGCCCACTTCGCCTCCCTCGACCAGCAGCGCAAGCAGGCGCAGACGGTCAAGGAGGAGCTGGTCGCCGAGGCGGAGAAGCTCAAGGACTCCAGCGACTGGGGCGTCACCGCCGGTCAGCTCAAGGATCTGATGGCCCAGTGGAAGGCCGCGCCGCGCGCCGCCAAGGAGGCCGAGCAGAAGCTCTGGGAACGGTTCCGCGCCGCGCAGGACGAGTTCTTCACCCGCCGCAGCGAGGTCTTCTCGGCCCGCGACAACGAGCAGCGCGCCAACCTGGAGCGCAAGCAGGCGCTGCTGGCCGAGGCCGAGGCGCTGGACGTCGACGGCGACCCGAAGGGCGCCCAGGCGAAGCTGCGGGAGATCCAGGCGCAGTGGCACGAGGCCGGCCGGGTGCCGCGCGAGGCCGCCGCCGGGCTGGAGCGCCGGCTGCGGGCCGTGGACGACAAGGTCCGTGAGGTGATGGACTCGGCGTGGCGGCGCACCACCAAGGAGGACAACCCGCTGCTGGCGCAGATGCGCGCTCAGGTCGCCGAGGCCGAGGACCGGCTGGCCCGGGCCCAGGCCGCCGGTGACACCCGCCGGATCAAGGAGGCCGAGCAGGCGCTCGCCTCGAAGCGGCAGTTCCTCCAGCTCGCCGAGCAGGCCGGCTGACGCGAGCACCCCGGCCGGGCAGGCCGGCGGACGGACACATCGGGTGAGCCCCCGGCCGGGTCGGCCGGGGGCTCACCTGCGTCCGAGGGCGGGTTGACGCATCGAGGCGGGCTGATCAGAATGAGCGGCGGAGCCAGGTTCAGGCACCGGCACGAGGGCACCGACGGCTGATCTCGCCGTCGACGGTCGCCGGTGCGACATCTCGCGGGTGGCCGTCCACACGACACGGCCCGGCGCGCGCTGTGCGCGTACTCGATGACGAGCGGGACGTGCCTCCTGGTCCTGCCGCCCGCGGCGCCTGCGCGGCGCGGGCATCCGAAGTGGAGCTTCCATGCACCGACGCACCGCCCTCGGCGGCGCCCTGACGGCGCTCGCCACCGCAGCGGCCGGCGTTCTCGTCGCCGCCGCCGTCTCCACCGCACCGGCCGCCGCGGCGGCCGGTGGCACCGGCACCGGTTACCTGCACACCAGCGGCAGCAAGATCGTCGACAGTACGGGCGCGACGGTCCGGCTGACCGGCATCAACTGGTTCGGGATGGAGACCGACAACAAGACGTTCCACGGCCTGTGGTCGAGCAACCCGTGGCGCTCCCAGCTCGACACCATGGCCCGGCTGGGTTACAACACGCTGCGGATCCCGTACTCGAACGACGCCCTCAAGGCCGGCGCGACCGCCACCGGCATCAACGACTTCGTCAACCCGGACCTGATCGGGCTCTCCCCGCTGCAGATCCTCGACAAGGTCATCGACTACGCGGGCAGCAAGGGGATGCGGGTCATCCTGGACCGGCACCGGCCGACGTCGGCCGGGCAGTCGCCGCTCTGGTACACCTCGACGGTCTCCGAGGCGACCTGGATCAACGACTGGAAGATGCTGGCCCAGCGGTACGCCGGCAACACCACGGTGATCGGCGCGGACCTGCACAACGAGCCGCACGCCGAGGGCACCAACCCGGCCGCCACCGGCGCCTGCTGGGGTTGCGGCGACACCGCCCGGGACTGGCGGCTGGCCGCCGAGCGGGCCGGCAACGCGATCCTCGGCGTGCAGCCGAACTGGCTGATCTTCGTGGAGGGGGTGAGCTGCCCGAGCGGCGGCCTGTCGAACGTCTGGGACAACGACCCCAGCAACGACGAGGACTGCGGCTGGTGGGGCGGCAACCTGTCCAAGGCCGGGCAGTTCCCGGTGCGGCTGAACGTGGCGAACCGGCTGGTCTACTCGCCGCACGAGTACGCCACCTCGGTGTACCGGCAGGCCTGGTTCGACGACCCGACGTACCCGGCGAACATGCCGGCCATCTGGGACAAGTACTGGGGCTACCTCTACAAGCAGAACATCGCGCCGATCATGATGGGCGAGTTCGGCACCACGCTCCAGGATCCCAAGGACAAGATCTGGCTGCAGAATCTGATGGCGTACACCGGCACCGGTGTGAACGGCATGTCGTTCACGTACTGGTCGTGGAACCCGAACTCGGGTGACACCGGCGGCATCGCCAACGACGACTGGACCACGATCAACCAGGCGAAGCAGGACATCCTCACGCCGTACCTGATCCCGCCGACCGGCGGTGGCGGCACCACCAGCCCGTCCCCGACCGGCACGCCGAACACGTCGCCGGCGCCGACCACCCCGCCGCCTCCGGTGACCGGCGGCTGCACCGCCACGTACAAGCAGATCAACTCCTGGTCGGGTGGCTTCCAGGGTGAGCTGACCGTCAAGAACACCGGCACCGCCGCGGTGAACCCGTGGTCGGCCACCTGGACGTGGCCGTCCGGGGTGACGCTGGCCAGCGGCTGGAACGCCACCGTCACGCAGTCCGGCACCACTGTGACTGCGGCCGCGCCGGCCTGGGCGTCGTCGCTGGCGGCGGGCGCGTCGGTCACCGTCGGCTTCACCGCCAACGGCACCGCCGCGACCCCCGCCACGGTCAAGCTCAACGGCACCGCCTGCTGACGAAGGAAGGGCCCCTTATTAACGCCTGCGGTAGAGGAAGGGCCCCTTGTTAACAGCAGTTGCTTGGGTTCTAGGGATCGTTGCAACGCCTGACCTGATCAGGGGTTGCAGTGTTCGAGATCCGTGGGGATCGCCGGCCGCAGGGACCGAAGAAGCTTCGGGCGGAGCGTCAGGCATATTTGGATCTTGTGGCGCGGGGTGTGAGTACGAGTGAAGCGTGCCGGCTGGTCGGGATCAATCGCAGGACTGGTCACCGCTGGCGGTACGGCCGCACGAGTCAGATGAAGGCCGGGCAGCAGGGAGTACCTCCCGCTGCCCGGCCTTTTGCCGTGTCGGACCGGTTTCTGTCCCAGGCCGAGCGGATCGTGATCGCTGATCGGCTGCGGGAGGGTGCCTCGCAGGCGGCGATCGCCGCTGAGCTGCGGCGTTCGCCGGGCACGGTCAGCCGGGAGATCCGCCGCAATCGGCACCCGGGCAGCGGTGACTACCGGCCCTACGCAGCCCAGCAACGCGCCGACAGCAGGCGACCTCGCCCGAAGATCGGCAAAATCGCTGCGTGTCCGGCGCTGCGGGAGCACGTCCAGGCCATGCTGGATCGCAAGCACAGCCCGGAACAGATCAGCCGTCGGCTGCGCCGTGACTTTCCCGAGCGGAACGAGCTGCACGTGTCACACGAGACGATCTACCAGGCGCTCTACGTCCAGGGCCGTGGCGAACTGCGCCGAGAGCTGACCGCCGCGCTGCGCACCGGCCGCGCGGTGCGGCGCACCCGCCGTCAGCCGGGGCGGCGCCAGCCCCGCTTCACTCATCCAATGGTGATGATCAGCGAACGGCCCGCTGAGGCCGACGACCGTGCCGTGCCCGGCCATTGGGAAGGCGACCTGATCATCGGCAAGGACAACGGCTCCGCGATCGGCACACTTGTCGAACGCTCCACCCGCTACATCCTGCTCGTGCACCTGGGCGCCGGCCGCAGCGCCGACCAGGTCCGCGACGGCCTGCTCACCGCCATGGCCACCCTGCCGCAACACCTGAAACGCTCTCTGACCTGGGACCAAGGCATCGAGATGGCGATGCACCACCAGTTCAGCATCACCGCACAGATGCCGGTCTACTTCTGCGACCCGCACTCACCCTGGCAACGCGGCACCAACGAGAACACCAACGGACTGCTGCGCCAGTACTTCCCCAAAAGCACCGACCTGGCCGTCCACAGCCCCGACCACCTCGCCACCGTCGCCGCCGAACTCAACGGCCGCCCACGCAAAACGCTCGGCTGGGACACCCCAGCCGAGCGCCTCGCTAAGCTCCTAGCCGTCACCGACTAGCCAACGTGTTGCAACGACCCCTTGAAACCGCCGTTGTTAACAAGGGGCCCTTCCTTACAGAACCGGGGGGGTCAGAAGCGGGCGGGCTCTCGGTAGACGCCCCACTCGGTGCGGAGGGCGTCGCAGATCTCGCCGAGGGTGGCCTCGGCGCGGACCGCGTCGAGCATGGCGGGGATCATGTTCTCGCCGGTCCGGGAGACCTCGACCATCCGCTTGACGGCGGCGGTGACGGCGGCGTCGTCGCGGGCCGACTTGCGCTCGGTCAGCACCCGGCGCTGCTCCAGCTCCACCTCGTGCGAGATGCGCAGGATCTCCAGGTCCTTGGCGACGGTCCCGGTGTGGCAGTTGACGCCGACGATCTTCTTGTCGCCCTTCTCCAGCGCCTGCTGGTAGACGAAGGCCGACTCGGCGATGTGCCCGGTGAACCAGCCGTCCTCGATGCCGCGCAGGATGCCGGAGGTCATCGGGCCGATGGTGTGCGGGCCCTCGCCGCCGAGCTGCTTGATCCGGGCGAAGATCTCCTCCGCCTCGGCCTCGATCCGGTCGGTGAGCGCCTCGACGTACCAGGAGCCGCCGAGCGGGTCGGCCACGTTGGTCACCCCGGTCTCCTCCATCAGCACCTGCTGGGTACGCAGGGCGATCTCGGCCGACTCGTCGGTGGGCAGGGCGAGCGTCTCGTCGAGCGCGTTGGTGTGCAGCGAGTTGGTGCCGCCGAGCACCGCGGCCAGGGCCTCCACGGCCGTACGCACCACGTTGTTGACCGGCTGCTGCGCGGTCAGCGACACCCCGGCGGTCTGCGTGTGGAACCGCAGCCACTGCGCCTTCTCGCTGGTGGCGCCGTACACGTCGCGCAGCCAGCGGGCCCAGATCCGGCGGGCGGCGCGGAACTTCGCGATCTCCTCGAAGAAGTCCACGTGGGAGTCGAAGAAGAAGCTCAGGCCGGGGGCGAAGGTGTTCACGTCCAGCCCGCGCGACAGGCCCAGCTCGACGTACCCGAAGCCGTCGGCCAGCGTGTACGCCAGCTCCTGCGCGGCGGTCGAGCCGGCCTCGCGGATGTGGTAGCCGGAGACGGACAGCGGCTTGTACCGGGGGATCTCCCGCGCGCAGTACTCCATCAGGTCACCGATGAGGCGCAGGTGCGGCTCGGGGTCGAACAGCCACTCCTTCTGCGCGATGTACTCCTTGAAGATGTCCGTCTGGAGCGTCCCGTCCAGCGTGGACAGGTCGGCGCCCTGCCGTTCGGCGGCGACCAGGTACATGCAGAAGACCGGCACGGCCGGGCCGGAGATGGTCATCGAGGTGGTCACGCCGGCCAGGTCGATGCCGTCGAACAGCACCTCCATGTCGGCCGCCGAGTCGACAGCGACGCCGCAGTGGCCGACCTCGCCGAGCGACTGCGGGTCGTCCGAGTCGCGGCCCATCAGCGTCGGCATGTCGAACGCGACGGAGAGACCGCCGCCGCCCGCGCCGAGGATCATCTTGTAGCGCTCGTTGGTCTGCCGGGCGTTGCCGAAGCCGGCGAACTGCCTGATGGTCCAGGTCCGCCCGCGGTAGCCGGTCGGGTACAGACCCCTGGTGTACGGGAACTCGCCCGGCCAGCCGATCCGCTCGAACCCGGGGTACGCGGTGTCCTCCGGCGGGCCGTACACCGGCTCGACCGGCAGTCCGGACAGCGTGGTGAAGTCCGCGTCGCGCTTGCGGGCGGCGTCGTAGCGGGCCTGCCAGCGGGCCCGACCGGCGGCGATCTCGTCAGCGTCCATGCGCGGAGCTCCTTCTCAAGTCGTCGTCCCGGTTCCGAGTGTAGAGCGAGATCCTGAACGATCCTTAAGGGCTCGCGTACCGGCCGGTAACCCGGCGATCGGCCCCACCGGGGCGACCCATCACCGTCGATCCGCAGCTCAGGGCCCTGTCTCACGTGGCGGACGGCTGCCCGGCGCAGCCTCCCGGCGAGCCGGTTCCCGTGCCACACTCCCGCCGTGGGCAATCGAATCGCGACCCGGCTGATTACCTAGGCGGCGTACGCCTCCGCGTGCGTCGCCGGCCAAGCCAACCTGTCGGCTCGTCCCTGTGAGGCCCCCGTGAGCGTGTCCGCATCCACCCCCGCAACCGTCGATCCTCCCCGGGCCGACCCCGGCCGCCGCCCGCACGACGAGCCCGCCGGTGAGCACGGCACGCCGTGCACGATGGTGGTCCACCTCGGCGTGGGTCACTCCACGACCGGCCTGCTCAAGGTGCTGTCCGTGCTGCACTCCCGTCGGGTCGCCGTGTCACACGTCCAGTACGTGCAGTGCCCGGACCGGTCCGCGGTGATGATCGTGGAGTGCTCCCCCGCCACGGCGCCGATGGAGACGGTCCGCAAGAGCGTCGCGAACGCCGTACCGGTCGTCAGCGTCAGCGTGCACAGCGCGCCGGGCCGCGACGGCGTCCGGCGCCTCCGGTCGGGCCGCGGCACCCATCGGTGACCGGTCAGCCGGTGACCTCCGGGCCGCCGGCGCGCATGACGTCCCGGGCGGTGAGCGCCACGTGCAGCGACAGGCCCCGCTCGCTCGAGTCCAGGTCGACGCCGAGCACCCGCTCGATCAGTTCCAACCGCTGGTACAGCGCTGACCGCGACAGGGACATCGCGTCCGCCGCGCGCCGCTTGTTGCGCCCCTCCACGAGGTACGTCTCCAGCAGGCCGACATGGTTCGTGCCGTGGCGCTGGTCGTAGGAGAGCAGCGGGCCCAGCTCGCGCTCGACGAACGTCTGCAGGCGCACGTCGTCGCGCAGCAGGTACAGCAGGCCCCGGAGGCGGACGTCGTGCAGCCGGTAGAACGGGCGCGGCTCGGCGGTGTGCACTGTCGCGTCGGCCACCTGCGCCGCCTCGACCAGTGAGCGCCGGGCCAGGTCGAGCGTCCGGACCACCGATCCGGCGGCGACCACGACGTCCGATCCGGCCCGGTGGCCCGCCCGGGTGAGCGCGGCGGACAGGCTCCCCAGCGCTGCCTCGTCGGAGCCGGTCCCGTCGAGCGCGACGAGGAGGGTGACGCCGGTACCGCCGGCCGCCTCGTCCACGTCGCCGACGAGCGCGGCGAGCCCGCACTCGCGTACCGCCGTCTCGACCGCGTCGAGCAGTTCCCGCCGCCGCGCGTTCGCCTCGCCGCCGGTGGCCGGGACCGGGCGGCGCCGCCGGACCACGACGCCGAGCAGCAGTCGCTGTTCCAGGACGACACCGAGCCCGCGCGCCCGCAGCGCCACGTCCCGGGTGGGGGCCGAGTGGTTGACGAGGCTCAGCAGCAGGCTGCTGCGCGCCTGCCGCTCGACCGACGACGAGTCCCGGGCGACGAGCTGGTTCAGCGCGATGGTGGACGCGGCGCGCTCCAGCAGCACCCGGGTCCGGGCCGGTGGCTCCTGGTCGCACAGCAGCACGAGCCGTCCCCACCGGTTGCCCCGCGCCTCGACACCTGTCACCAGCCAGCCCGAGCGCGGCTCGTAGCCGGTGCCGGACGGGACCTCGACCGCGCGGGAGCGGGTCTCCCAGCGGTCGAGCAGCTCCTCGGCGGTCAGCGGGCCGGTCTCGTACGCCAGCACCTGGTGCGCGAGGTTCTCCAGCACGGCGGGACGCCGGGACAGGCGGGTGACCTCGCGGAGAACCTGCCGGGGCTCGGCGCCCTCCACCGACAGCTCGGTGAAGACGCGGTGGATCTCGTCCTTCGCGAGCAGTTCGGCCGTCTGCTCCTCGACGATCACCGAGTGGACAACCTCGGTGACGGCGACGAACCGCATCTCGCGCCGGAGCGCGATGAGGGGCAGGTTCCGGCTGCGGGCGTGCTCGACCAGCCCGGCCGGCAGGGTGCCGCCGAACCGGCGGCCCAGCTCGACCACCACACCCGCCACCCCGACGGCCGCGAGGCCGTCGATCCACCGGCGCAGCCCGTCGTCGTCGGGGGGCAGGCCGATGCCGGTGGTCAGGACCAGCTCGCCGCCGCGGAGCAGGTCGGCGATCTCGGGGATCTCGGCGACGTGCACCCAGCGCACCGGCGCGTCCAGCCGGTCCCGGCCCGCCAGGACGCGCGGCCCGGCCTGCTGCAACGCCGGCAGTTCGAGCACGTCGCGGACCGTCATGGGCATCGGAGCGCCTCCCCCTTCCCTCCGGCGCACAGTATGTGCGCTTCCCGCGGACGGGAACGACACAGTGCCCATTGCCCGGACCTGGGGAAGCGCAGATGATCCCGGGCATGACCCAGACAGCACCCGGCACCGTGCCCGCTCCCGTCCCGCTGGAGCGGGTGACCCACTGGATCGACGGCAAGCCGTTCGCCGGCGTCACCGAGCGTGCGGCCCCAGTCTACGATCCGGCGCTGGGCGCGGTCCGGACGGAGGTGCCGCTGGCCTCCGTCGACGAGGTGGACCAGGCCGTCGCGTCCGCCGCCGCCGCGTTCGTCTCCTGGCGGACCTCGTCGCTGACCAAGCGCACCCAGGTGCTGTTCGCGTTCCGCGAGCTGGTCAACCAGCACAAGCAGGAGCTGGCCGAGCTGATCACGGCCGAGCACGGCAAGGTCGTCTCCGACGCCCTCGGCGAGGTCACCCGCGGCCTGGAGGTCGTCGAGTTCGCCTGCGGGATCCCGCACCTGCTCAAGGGCGGCTACTCCGAGGGCGTGTCCACGAACGTGGACGTCTACTCGATCCGCCAGCCGGTCGGCGTCTGCGCCGTCATCTCGCCGTTCAACTTCCCGGTGATGGTCCCGATGTGGTTCGTGCCCATCGCCGTCGCGGCCGGCAACACCGTCGTGCTCAAGCCCAGCGAGAAGGACCCGTCCGCGTCGCTGCTCGTGGCCCGGCTGTGGGAGCAGGCCGGGCTGCCCGCCGGTGTGTTCAACGTCGTGCACGGCGACAAGGTCGCCGTGGACCGGCTGCTGGAGCACCCCGAGGTCAAGGCGGTGTCGTTCGTCGGCTCCACGCCGATCGCCCGGTACGTGTACGAGACCGGCACCCGCAACGGCAAGCGCGTCCAGGCCCTCGGCGGCGCGAAGAACCACATGGTGGTGCTGCCGGACGCCGACCTGGACCTGGCCGCCGACGCGGCGGTGAACGCCGGGTTCGGCTCGGCCGGCGAGCGGTGCATGGCGATCTCGGCCCTGGTGGTCGTCGAGCCCGTCGCCGACGATCTGGTGGCCCGGATCCGCGAGCGCATCGCCACGCTGAAGGTCGGCGACGGGCGGCGCTCCTGCGACATGGGTCCGCTGGTCACCAAGGAGCACCGCGACCGCGTCGCGTCGTACCTCGACGCGGGCGTCGAGGCCGGCGCCGAGCTGGTGGTGGACGGCCGCGAGGTGCGTGTCGACGGCGACGAGTCCGGGTTCTGGCTCGGGCCGAGCCTGCTGGACCGGGTGTCGCCGGAGATGAGCGTCTACACCGACGAGATCTTCGGGCCGGTGCTGTCGGTCGTGCGCGTGGGCAGCTACGACGAGGCGCTCGCGCTGGTCAACGCCAACCGGTACGGCAACGGGACGGCCATCTTCACCAACGACGGCGGCGCCGCGCGCCGCTACCAGAACGAGGTCGAGGTCGGCATGGTCGGCGTCAACGTGCCGATCCCGGTGCCGATGGCCTACTACTCCTTCGGCGGCTGGAAGGACAGCCTCTTCGGCGACTCGCACGCACACGGGGCCGAGGGCGTGCACTTCTTCACCCGCGGCAAGGTCGTCACCTCCCGGTGGCTCGACCCCAGCCACGGCGGGATCAACCTCGGCTTCCCCGAGAACGTCTGAGCAGCGGAGAGAGAACGCCGATGAGCAGCAGCGCACAGCGCACCTACGAACTCGACCGCGCCCACGTCTTCCACTCCTGGTCCGCCCAGTCGCTGCTCGACCCGATGGTGGTCGAGCGCGCCGAGGGCTCGTACTTCTGGGACGGCGACGGGAACCGCTACCTGGACTTCTCGTCGCAGCTCGTCAACACCAACATCGGCCACCAGCACCCGGTGGTGGTCGCGGCGATCCAGGAGCAGGCCGCCAAGCTGTGCACCATCGCGCCGTCGTACGCCAACGACGTCCGCGGCGAGGCGGCCCGGCTGATCACCGAGCTGACCCCGGCCGGTCTTTCCAAGGTCTTCTTCACCAACGGCGGCGCGGACGCGATCGAGCACGCCGTCCGGATGGCCCGGCTGCACACCGGGCGGCCGAAGGTGCTGTCGCAGTACCGCAGCTACCACGGCGGCACCCAGACCGCGGTGAACCTCACCGGCGACCCGCGCCGCTGGCCCAGCGACAACGGCACCGCCGGGGTGGTGCACTTCTTCGGCCCGTTCCTGTACCGGTCGGAGTTCGGCGCCACCACCGAGGAGGAGGAGTGCGCGCTCGCGCTGCGCCACCTCGAACGCGTGGTGGAGATGGAGGGCCCGTCCACCATCGCCGCGATCGTGCTGGAGACGGTGCCGGGCACCGCCGGCATCATGCCGCCGCCGCCGGGCTTCCTCGCGGGCGTACGGGAGCTGTGCGACAGGCACGGCATCCTCTACGTCGCCGACGAGGTGATGGCGGGCTTCGGGCGTACCGGCGCCTGGTTCGCGCTGGACCACTACGGCGTGGCGCCCGACCTGATCACCTTCGCCAAGGGCGTGAACTCCGGTTACGTCCCGCTCGGAGGTGTGGTGATCGCCGACCACGTCGCCGAGACGTTCGCCACCCGCGCCTACCCCGGCGGCCTGACCTACTCCGGTCACCCGCTGGCCACCGCCGCCGCCGTCGCGACCATCAACGTGATGCGGGACGAGCGGATCGTCGAGAACGCCGCCACGATCGGCGCCGACGTGCTGGGACCGGGGCTGCGCGAGCTGGCCGACCGGCACCCGAGCGTCGGTGACGTACGCGGGCTCGGCGTGTTCTGGGCGCTGGAACTGGTGCGCGACCGCGCGACGAAGGAACCGCTGGCGCCGTACGGGGCGTCGTCGCCGGAGATGAACGAGGTGCTGGCCGCGTGCAAGCGCGGCGGTCTGGTCGCGTTCGCGAACTTCAACCGGATCCACGTGGTGCCGCCGTGCACCGTGTCGGAGACGGAGGCCAAGGCGGGGCTGGCGATCCTCGACGAGGCGCTGACACTCGCCGACCGCCACACGGTCTGAGCAATGCCCACCACCGCCCGCCGGGTCCACCCCGGCGGGCGGTCCCGTATCCGAGATCCGCGAGACGGCCGGCGACCCCGGTGACGCGGAGACCGACGCACCCAGAAGGTGACGAATGACTACCGTAGATCTCGCCGACCCACCGGTCACCAACCCCTTCACCGGCACCACCGGACTTCCGCGTACGTCCGAGGGCTGGACCCAGCTCGTCACCCCGGACGGCCGCCTGCACCCCGAGGTCGACGCCGACCGCGACGCCCTCGGCCGCCTCACCCGCGACCTGTACCGGGGGATGCGGCTCGCGCGCCGCCTCGACGACGAGGCGTTCGCGTTGCAGCGGCAGGGCGAGCTGGGCCTGTGGCTGCAGTGCCGCGGCCAGGAGGCCGCCCAGGTCGGTTCCGTCGCGGCGGTACGCGCCGACGACTACGTCTTCCCGAGCTACCGGGAGCACGCCGCGGCGCTGTGGCGCGGCATCGGCCCGGCCGACCTGCTGCGCCAGTGGCGCGGCGTCGCGCACAGCGGCTGGGATCCGGAGCCGTACGCGTTCCACATCTACACGCTGGTCCTGGCCGCCCAACTGCTGCACGCCACCGGGTACGCCCTCGGGGTGCAGCGCGACGGCAGCGACACGGTCGTCGTGACGTACTTCGGTGACGGGGCCGCGAGCGAGGGCGACGCGAGCGAGGCGATGAACATCGCCGCCGTCAACGCCGCCCCGATGGTGTTCTTCTGCCAGAACAACCAGTGGGCCATCTCGACCCCGACGGCGTCGCAGACGCGTACCCCGATCCACCGGCGCGGTGCCGGGTTCGGCCTGCGCAGCGAGTGGGTCGACGGCAACGACGTGCTGGCGGTGTACGCGGTGACGTCCGCGGTGACCGCGCACGCCCGGTCCGGCGCCGGCCCCGCGATCGTCGAGGCCATCACGTACCGGATGGGCGGGCACAGCACGTCGGACGACCCGACCCGGTACCGCACCGACGACGAGCTGGCGGCCTGGCGGGCGCGGGATCCGCTGGCCCGGGTCGAGGCGCTGATGCGCGCCGAGGGGTGGAGCGACGAGGCGTTCCTCGACGGGATCCAGGCCGAGGCGGACGAGCTGGCCGACCGGACCCGCCGGGAGTGCCTGGCGCTGACGGCGCCGGACCTCGCGGACGCCTTCGCCACGGTGCTGGCCGACGTGCCCCCGCTTCTGCGGGAGGAACGCGACGCGTTCGTCGCCTACCGCGCCTCCTTCCTCGACTGACGCCCGCCTGCGATCGGAGAACCCGTTTCATGCTCACCCTCTCTCAGGCACTGAACTCAGGCCTGCGCCGCGCCATGGAGGACGACGACAAGGTCCTCCTGATGGGCGAGGACGTCGGCCGTCTCGGCGGCGTCTTCCGGGTCACCGACGGTCTTCAGAAGGACTTCGGCGAGGCCCGGGTGGTGGACACCACCCTCGCCGAGTCCGGGATCGTCGGTACCGCCATCGGTCTGGCGCTGCGCGGCTACCGCCCGGTCTGCGAGATCCAGTTCGACGGCTTCGTCTACCCGGCGTTCAACCAGATCGTCTCCCAGCTCGCCAAGATGCGGGCCCGCACCGGAGGCCGTACCGCCCTGCCGGTGGTGGTGCGCATCCCGGTCGGTGGCGGCATCGGCGCGGTGGAGCACCACAGCGAGTCGAACGAGGCGTACTTCGCGCACACCGCCGGGCTGCGGGTCGTCTACTGCGCCAGCCCGGACGACGCGCACTGGATGATCCGCCAGGCCGTCGCCGGTGACGACCCGGTCATCTTCTACGAGCCGAAGCGCCGCTACTGGGTCAAGGGCGAGGTGACAACCGCCGGGCCGCCGCTGCCGCTGGACCGCGCCCGGACCGTGCGGCCGGGCAGCGACGTGACGCTGCTGACGTACGGCGGCACCGTCGCCACCTGCGTCGCCGCCGCCGAGGCCGCGGCGCAGGAGGGCCGCGACATCGAGGTGATCGACCTGCGGTCCATCTCCCCGCTGGACGTGGCCACAGTCGAGGAGTCGGTGCGCCGTACCGGCCGGGCGGTGGTGGTCCACGAAGCCCCCACGTTCGCCGGGTTCGGCGCCGAGGTCGTCGCGCAGGTGACGAGCCGGTGCTTCTACTCGCTGGAGGCGCCGGTCGAGCGGGTCGGCGGCTTCAACCTGCCGTACCCGCCGGCGAAGGTCGAGGAGGAGTACCTGCCCGACCTGGACCGGATCCTCGACGCCGTCGACCGCGTCCTGGCCGCCTGAAGGGAGAGGTACCCGTGAACGTTCAGCAGTTCCGTCTGCCCGACGTCGGCGAGGGCCTCACCGAGGCCGAGATCGTCACCTGGCGGGTCGCACCGGGCGATCCGGTCGGCCTCAACGACGTCATCGTGGACATCGAGACCGCCAAGGCCGTGGTCGAGCTGCCCAGCCCGTACGCCGGTGTGGTGGACCGCCTGCTCGCCGAGGAGGGGCAGACAGTCGAGGTCGGCGCGCCGATCATCGCGATCCGGGTGTCGGGTGACGGCCCGGCGGCGTCGTCCGCCGACGAACCGCCGACCGGCGACGAACCGGCCGCCGAGGAACCGGCGGCGGAGCGTACCGCGGTGCTCGTGGGCTACGGGGTGTCCGCCCAGGCCCGGACGCGCCGCCCGCGCCGCGCCACGCCGTCCGTGCGCCCGGCCGGGCCGGCCCGGCCGGCGCACACGTCCCGGCCGCCGGTGCTCACCAAGCCGCCGCTGCGCAAGCTCGCCAAGGACCTCGGCGTGGAGCTGGCGGACGTGCGCGGCAGCGGCCCCGGCGGCCGGATCACCCGCCAGGACCTGCTCGACCACACCACAGGCCCGGCACCCGTGGCCGACCACCGGCGGGACGAGCGCCTGCCCGTGCGCGGGGTCCGCAAGGCGACCGCCGCCGCGATGGTCGCCAGCGCGTTCACCGCGCCGCACGTCACCGAGTTCCTCACCGTCGACATGACCGGCACCGTCGAGTTCGTGGACCGGCTCAAGCAGGATCCGGCCTTCCAGGGGGTGAAGGTCAGCCCGCTGCTCGTGGCGTCGCTGGCGCTGCTGGACGCGGTCCGCCGGTACCCGGACGTGAACTCCCGGTGGGACGAGGAGAACCAGGAGATCGTCCGGTTCGCCGACGTCAACCTGGGCATCGCCGCCGCGACGCCGCGCGGCCTGCTGGTGCCGAACGTCAAGGCCGCGCAGAACCTTCCGGTACGGGATCTCGCGGTCGCGCTGAACGAGCTGGCGGCCACCGCGCGGGAGGGCCGCACCCGTCCCGCCGACCTGTCCGGCGGCACCATCACCATCACCAACATCGGCGTGTTCGGGGTGGACGCCGGCACCCCGATCCTCAACCCCGGTGAGGCGGCGATCCTCTGCCTCGGCGCGCTGCGCCGGATGCCGTGGGTGGTCGACGAGCAGGTCGTCCCCCGGTGGACGGTGCAGTTGTCGCTGTCGTTCGACCACCGGCTGGTGGACGGGGAACTGGGCAGCCGGGTGCTCGCCCACGTCGGGCGGTTCCTGGAGGGCCCGCTGTGGGGCCTGGCCCTGCGCTGAGACCCCGGTAGACGGACGGCGCGTGGACAGACGAGGAGGTCCGTCCACGCGCCGTCGCCGTACGCGGGGCGCGCGTCAGTCCACCACCTCGAACCCGACGCCGGCCGACGGACGCGGCGCGCCGCCCCCCGCCGGTGCGATGGGCTCGCCGACCTCCTCGGACGCGGCGAGGCGGAACCGCACGTACTCCAGCTCGCCGGAGAACTCGTGCCGGGCCGGGTAGCTCGGCGACACCGGTGAGTGGATGCTGCGGCCGACGTCCATGCCGGCGAAGCCGTGGAAGAACGGCAGCAGGCGCGGGAACAGCGCCTCGCCCGCCGCCTCGCCGTCCACGTACAGGCGGCCGGTGCCCTGGCAGTCGGCGGTCTTCGTCAGCTCGAAGGTCAGCTCCACCGGACCCAGCGGCAACTCGCCCTCGGACCGCAGCACGTAACGGGTGCCGAGGTGGTTGTACTCGTACACCAGGTGGTTGTCCTTGATGTGCAGCACGTAGCCGCCGCTGACGTTGCCGAGCACCACGATCACGCCGCCCTGGGTGGCGTCGGTGCGGTGCACCCGCGCGGTGATGGCGTGCGAGCGGTTCATCGTCGGCGGCACCGCCGCGCCGGAGATCGTCGGCACGCCGGACAGGTAGGTGAAGTCCAGCCGGTCCCGCACCGAGCCGGGGCGCGGCACCCGGGCCCGGATCGCGAATCCCCTGTCGTCCAGCGGCAGCACGTCGTAGCGGGCCGCCTCGATCCAGAACTCCTCGATGAGACGCCGCAACACCTCCGGATGCTCGGCGGCCAGGTCGCGGCTCTCGGTCGGGTCCTCGTCGATCCGGTACAGCTCCCAGCGGTCCTCGTCCCAGGAGGTGCCCCGCTCGTGGAACGCGACCGCCTTCCAGCCCTGGTGGTAGATGCCGCGGTGGCCGAACATCTCGAAGTACTGGCGGTCCCGCGACGGCGGCGCCGCCGGGTCGCGCAGCCCGTCGCGGAAGCTGCGGCCGTGCAGCGGCATCTGCGGGACGCCCCGGCGCACCGCCGGCGGCTGGACCCCGACCAGGTCCAGCACCGTCGCGGTGACGTCGATGCTGTGCTGGAACTGCGTCCGCACTCCCCCGCCGGGTACGTCACCGGCCGGCCAGCTCAGCACGAACGGCACCCGGACCCCGCCCTCGTGGGTGTGCTGCTTGTAGCGGCGGAACGGGGTGTTGCTGACCTGCGCCCAGCCCAGCGGATAGTTGCTCTGCGCCCGCGGGCCGCCGATCTCGTCGATCCGGTCCAGGCTGTCCTGGAGGTTCTCCGGCACCCGGTTCTGGAACGCGGTGGGGTTGAGCGTGCCGAGCGGCGTGCCCTCGGGGCTCGCGCCGTTGTCCGACATGACCACGAAGATGGTGTCGTCCAGCCGGCCGATCCGTTCCAGGAAGTCGACCAGGCGCCCGAGCTGGGCGTCGGTGTGGTCGACCATCGCCGCGTACGCCTCCTGCATGCGGGCGAACAGGCGCCGCTGCTCCGGCGGCACGTCGTCCCACGGCACGACGCCGGGGTTGTGCGGTGGCAGCGGCGCGTCCGGCGGGATGATGCCCAGCCCGATCTGCCGCCGGTGCCGGTCCGCGCGGACGACGTCCCAGCCGGCGTCGTAGCGGCCCCGGTACTTCGCCAGGTACTCCGGCGGCGCCTGGTGCGGCGCGTGCGCGGCGGCGTACGCCAGATAGAGGAAGAACGGCTTCTCCGGGGTGAACGACGTCTGGTCCCGGACGAACCCGATGGCCCGGTCGGTCAGGTCCTCGGTGAGGTGGTAGCCCTCCTCCGGGGTGGCCGGCGGGTCCACCTGGTGGTTGTCGTAGACCAGCTCCGGATAGAAGTTGTCGGTCTCGGCCTCCAGGAAGCCGTAGTACCGCTCGAAACCGCGGCCCAGCGGCCACTGGTCGTACGGCCCGGACGGCGTGGTCTGCTCCAGCGGCGCGACGTGCCACTTGCCGACCGCCATCGTGTTGAACCCGGCGTCGGCGAGCATCTCCGCGACGGTGGCGGCGGCGTGGGTGATCCGCCCCCGCCCGCTCGGGAAGCCACTGTCGAAGTTGGACAGCATGCGCATGCCGACGCTGTGGTGGTTGCGGCCGGTGAGCACGCTGGCCCGGGTCGGCGAGCACAGCGGCGAGGTGTGGAAGTTGGTGTACCGCAGCCCGGAGGCGGCCAGCCGGTCGATCGTCGGGGTGTCGATCTCGGCGCCGAAGCAGCCGAAGTCGGCGAACCCGACGTCGTCCAGCAGCACGTACACCACGTTCGGCGTACCCGCGGCGGCCGACGGCGGCGCACTCCAGTGCTCCGTCGACTCGTCGTAGGTGCGTCCGATGGTCCCCTCGTACGGAGGGTCCGCCAGAGGTCCGGTCACGGTACGCCTCAGCCGGCCGTCGTGCCGCCGTCGAGGACGAGCGTGTGGCCCGTGATCATCCGCGCCTCGTCGCCGGCGAGGAACACCACCGCGTCGGCGGAGTCGCGCGGCGTCGCCATGCGGCCCAGCGGGATCGACGCCCGGAAGTTCTCCCGGGCGCTGTCCGGCACGTCACCCATCCCGCCCAGGAACGCCGACAGCATCGGCGTCTCGGTCGCCGCCGGGGCGATCGCGTTGACCCGGACGCCGTGCGGCGCGAGTTCCAGCGCCAGCGCCTTCATCAGGCCGATGACGCCGTGCTTGGCGGCGGTGTACGGCGCGTACCGGGGGCGGGCGATGACGGCCTGGAGCGACGCGGTGAACACGATCGCGCCGCCACCGGCCTCGATCAGCGCGGGCGCGGCGGCCTGCGCGGTCCAGAACGCACCCTTGAGGTTCACGTCGACCACGCGGTCCAGCGTCGCCTCGTCCACCTCGTCCAGCGGGCCGGTGAACGGCGTACCGGCGTTCGCGTGCATGAGGTCGAGCCGGCCGAACCGCTCGACGGCGGTCTCGACGGCGGCGCGGCAGTCGGCGGCCCGGGTGACGTCGCAGGCCACGCCGACGACGGCGGACCCGAAGCCGGCGGCGGCCTCGGCGGCGCGATCGCCGTCGAGGTCGGCGATGACGACGCGGGCGCCCTCCTCGACGAGCCGGCCGACGGTGGCCAGTCCGATGCCGCTGGCGCCTCCGGTGACGACGGCGACGCGGTCAACCAACCTCATGTGCTGCTCCTGTTGAATCGGTCCAGGAGGTCGCCGCTCAGCGTGGGCACCGCGGACAGCAGCCTCTGGGTGTAGGGGTGCCGAGGGTCGGAGTAGATCGATTCGGTGTCACCCGTCTCGACGATCCGGCCCTGGTTCATCACCGCGATCCGGTCGCAGAGGTACCGGACCACGGACAGGTCGTGGGAGACCAGGATCAGGGTCAGCTTGAACTGCTCGGCCAGGTCGGTGAGCAGGTTGAGGATCTGCGCGCGCACCGAGACGTCGAGCGCGCTGACCGGCTCGTCGCCGACGATGACCTTCGGCCCGGCCGCGAGGGCGCGGGCGATGGCGATGCGTTGCCGCTGGCCGCCGGAGAACTGGTGCGGGTAGCGGGTCACCGCCTCCTCGGGCAGGCCCACCGAGTGCATCAGCTCGGCGACGCGGGCCCGGTGGTCGCCGGGCAGGCGCAGCGCGCGCATCGGCTCCGCGATGATGTCCGCGACGCGCATGCGCGGGTTCAGCGACGACATCGGATCCTGGAGCACCATCTGCACGTCGCGGCGCAGGAATCCGAGCCGCCGCTCCGGTACGCCACTGATCCGCTGCCCGTTGTAGAACGCGGTGCCGGAGGTCGGCTGGTCGAGGGCCATGAGGATGCGCGACAGCGTGGACTTGCCGGAGCCGCTCTCCCCCACGATGCCGAACGCCTCGCCCTCGTGGACCTGCACGCTCACGCCGTCGAGCGCGCGGATCGGCTGCCCGGGCGTACGCAGCGACCGCCGCGGGGCACGGTACTCGCGCACCACGTCGACGGCTTCCAGCAACGGGGTGGTGGTCATGCGCTGGCCTTCCCGCTTCCTAGGGGCTGGTCGCTCTCGATCGGGTGGTGGCAGGCCGCCCGCTGGGTGCTGCCGGGTGGTGCCGTCAGCAGCGGCACCGTGCCGCAGACGTCGTCGGCGCGCGGGCAGCGGTTGCGGTAGACGCAGCCGGTGGGGAACGACCCGAGCGACGGGACGCGGCCCGGGATGGTGGACAGCCGGCCGCTTCCGTCGGTGCTCTCCAGCACCGTGGACGCCCGCAGGCCCGCCGTGTACGGGTGCCGAGGCGAGTCGAACACCGTCGCCACGTCGCCGTGCTCGACGATCGAGCCGCCGTACATGACGAGCAGTTCCTCGCAGATGCTGGCGACGACCGGCAGGTCGTGCGTGATGAGCAGCAGCGACGCGCCCTCCTCGCGCACCAGCGTGTCCATCAGCCGCAGCATCTCCGCCTGCACCGTGACGTCCAGCGCCGTGGTGGGCTCGTCCGCGACCAGCACGGCCGGGTCGCACGCCAGCGCGATGGCCAGCACGACGCGCTGGCGCTGGCCGCCGGAGAGCTGGTGCGGGTACTTGCGCGCGGTGCGGTCGGGCTCGGGCAGCTGGACCCGTTCGAGCAGTTCGACGGCCCGGGCCGAGGCCGCCGCGCGGCTCATCCCCTTGTGCAGCCGCAGCGACTCGGCGACCTGGTTGCCGACCCGCATCAGCGGGTTGAGCGCCGTCATCGGCTCCTGGAACACCATGGCGATGTCGTTGCCGCGGACCGCGCACATCTGCTTGTCGGACAGGTCGAGCAGGTTCCGGCCGTTCAGCAGCACCCGGCCGGACGCTGTCACGCCGTGCGGCAGCAGGCCCATCAGCGCGAGCGCGGTCAGGGACTTGCCGCAGCCGGACTCGCCGATGAGTCCCATCCGGCGGCCCGGCCCGATCTCGAACGAGACGCCCTTGACGGCCTGGATGTCGTGGACCTCGACGACGAGGTCCTCCACCACGAGCCCGCTCACGCCGCTCACCGTCCTCTCAGCCGCGGGTCGAGGGCGTCGCGCAACCCGTCGCCCATGAGGTTGAAGCCGAGCACCGACAGGGCGATCGCCAGACCGGGCCAGACGGCGAGCATCGGCTGCACGACGAAGTAGTTCTGGGCCTCCTGGAGCATCCGGCCCCAGGTGGGGGTCGGCGGCGGGGTGCCGTACCCGAGGTAGGACAGCGCCGCCTCGGCGAGCACCGCGTGCGCGAACGACACCGACGCCTGCACGATGAGCAGGGCCGCGATGTTGGGCAGCACGTACCGGACCATGAGCACCACGCCCCGGCGGCCGTAGCTGCGCGCGGCCAGCACGAAGTCGCTCTGCAGCACCTGCATCGCGCCGGCCCGGGTGAGACGGCCGAACACCGGCACGTTGGCGACGCCGATCGCGATCATGCCGGTGAGCGTGGAGGCGCCGAAGCCGGCGGCCAGGATGATCGCCAGCAGGATGGCCGGGAAGGCGAACACGATGTCCAGTGCCCGCATCACCGGCTCGCTGAGCCAGCGGTGCCCGGTGGCGGCGAGCAGACCCAGGGGTACGCCGACGGCGGCGGCGATCGCGACGGCGACCACACCGACGAACAGTGTGGTCCGCGCGCCGACGAGGAGCTGGCTGACGATGTCCCGGCCGAAGTGGTCGGTGCCGAGCCAGTGGTCCCCGCCCGGGGACAGCAGCGTCTGCGACGGGTCGACCCGGGTGGGGTCGTACGGCGTCCAGAGGAACGACACCAGCGCGGTGAGGACGACCAGGCCCACCAGGCCGGCGCCGATCACCAGGGTGAGGTTCCAGCGGCGGCGCGGCTTGACGGGGCCGGCCGCGACGACGTCGGCGGTGGCGTCCGGTGGGGCGTCGGCGACTGATGTCATGCCTTGCTCCTCAGCCTGGGGTCGACCGCGTGGTACACCACGTCGACGACGAAGTTGATCAGAAGCACCGCGGCGGTCAGCACCATCACGGTGCCCTGCACCTTCAGCAGGTCGCGGTTGCCCACGTCCTGCAGCAGCATCCGGCCGAGGCCGGGCAGGCCGAAGACGTTCTCGATCACGACGGTGCCGATGAGCAGCGTCGCGAGCTGCAGACCGAGGACCGTGATGACCGGGATGGCCGCGTTGCGCAGCGCGTGCCGGGTCAGCGCCTGCGAGCGGCTCAGCCCCTTGGCCCGCGCGGTCTGGATGAAGTCCTCCTGCATGACCTCGACCACCGCGGACCGGACGTAGCGCATCAGGATCGCGCCCTGGGCCACGCCGAGGACGAGCGCCGGCATCAGCAGGGCCTGCACGGCGCCGCCGACGTCGTCCCAGCCGGTGAACCCGCCGGCGGGCAGCCACTGCAACTTCACCGCGAACACGGTGATGAGCAGGATGCCCAGCCAGAACGAGGGAACGGCGATGCCGACCTGGCTCAGCGCGGACAGCGCCGTCCCGATCGCGGTACGGCTCTTCACCGCGGCGAGGATGCCCAGCGGTACGGCGATGAGCAGCGCCAGCGTCATCCCGGCCAGGATGAGCGGCACCGTCACGCCGAGCTTGTCGGCGATCTCCGAACCGACCGACACCCCGCTGAGCGGCGAGATGCCGAAGTCGCCGCGGATCAGGCCGCCGGCCCATTCGAGGTACCGCTCGGTGAACGGCCGGTTCGTCCCGAACTGCTCCCGCAGCGCCTCCAGCGCCTCCGGGGTCGCGTTGACGCCGAGCATCGCCTGCGCCTGGTCGCCCGGCAGCAGCGCCAGCATCGTGAAGACGAGGATGGACGCGGCGAACAGCGATACCGCGAGGATGGCCAGCCGCCGGACGAAGTAGATCACCATGCGTGTGTGCTCCCACTCCGAGTCATGGCCTGATCATCACCATCTTGGTCACGGTCAGCTCCTCCATGGCGAAGCGCGGTCCCTCCCGGCCGATGCCGGAGTCCTTGACGCCGCCGTACGGCATGTTGTCGGCGCGGAAGCCGGGCACCTCGTTGACGAGCACCCCGCCGACGTCGAGACGGCGTACGACATCGAGGGCCACCGCCAGGTCGCGGGTGAAGACGGCGGCCTGGAGCCCGTACCGGGATCTGTTGACGAGCTCGACGGCGGCGTCCATGTCGGGCACCGACCGGACGCAGACCACCGGCCCGAAGATCTCCTCCGCCCAGCACTCGGCGTCCTCGGGGACGTCGACGAGCACCGTCGGTTGCAGCACCCGGCCCTGTGCCGTACCGCCGGCCAGGCAGCGCGCCCCGGCGGCGACCGCGCGGTCCACCCACGAGTGGACCCGCTCGGTGGACACCTCGTCCACCAGGGCGGACACGCGGGTGCCGGCGGACCGGGGGTCGCCGGTGGTGACCGAGGCCAGCAGCGGCCGGAGGCGGTCCAGCAGCGCCTCGCGGACCGGCTCCTCGACGATCACCCGCTGCACGCTGATGCACGCCTGGCCGGAGGCGTAGAACCCGCCGCGTACCACTGCTTCGGCGGCCCGGTCCAGGTCGGCGTCGCGGCCGACGACGAGCGCCGCGTTGGACCCGAGTTCGAGCAGCACCTTGCGCGGGGCCGCGGCGCGGGCGATCTGGTGGCCGACGTGCGCGGACCCGGTGAACGACACGGCGGCGACGCCGGGGTGCGTGGTCAGGAGCTTGCCGACCTCGACGCCGCCGGTGACGAGCTGGACCCCGGCGGCCGGGCAGCCCGCCCTGCGGAACAGGTCGACCAGCACCAGCGTGGCCAGCGGCGTGTTCGGCGCCGGCTTGACGATGACCGGGCAGCCCGCCGCGACCGACGGCGCGACCTTGTGGGCGGCCAGGAGCAGCGGGTAGTTGAACCCGGTGATGCCGACGACGACACCGACCGGGCGGCGTACCCAGAAACCGAGCATGCCCTCGCCGGCCGGCTGCATGTCCAGCGCCACCGTCTCGCCGGTCAGGTGCCCGACCTCCTCGGCGGCCGTCTCCAGCGTGACCTGCGTGCGGGCGACCTCGACCCGGCAGTCCACGAGCGGCTTGCCGGTCTCCAGTACCAGCAGCTCGGCCAGCGCGCCGGCGCGGGCGCGCACCTCGGCGGCGACTGCCGTCAGGATCGCGCGCCGCCGGTGGCCGGGCAGCCCGGCCATCTCCGCGGCGACCCCCTGCGCGGCCTCGACAGCGGCCTCCGCGTCACCGGGGTCCCCCCACGGCGCCTGGGTGACGGTGCTGCCGTCGTACGGGAAGCGGACCGGCGCGGTCTGTGCGGTGCTGGTCCAGCCCGCGCCGATCGGCAGGCCGGCGGGCAGCGCGGTCAGCAGCTCCTGCGCGGTCACGACGCCGCACCCGTCCGGGCGCCGGTGGCACCGGTGAGGAAGGCCAGCGCCGCCTCGGCGTAGACCTTCGTCTTGCGGACGATGTCGTCGACCTCGACGTACTCGTCGGGCTGGTGGGCGATCCACTTCGGGCCGGGGCCGTACACCACGTTGGGGATGCCGCTGTCGCGCCACAGGATGGTGCCGTCGGTCGCGCCGGGCACGCCGCCGAAGACGGGCTCGGCGCCGGTGACGGTGCGGTGCGCGTCGGCCACGGCGAGCGAGATCGGGTGGTCCTCCGGGGTCACCGCGCACGGCCGGTCGTCGACGACCTCGACGGCGAAGATGACACCGTGCCGGGCGCCGATGGCGTCGGCGTCGGCGCGGACCCGCGCGGCGAGCGCGGCGTGGTCGACAGCGGGTACGGTCCGGCAGTCCACGCCGAGGACGGCGCGGCCGGGGATGACGTTGAGCTGGTCGGCGGAGCCGGCGTCCAGGACCGTGGGGGTCAGGTACGTCAGGCCGAGGTGCTCGTGCTCACCCGGGGCGGCCTGCAGCTCCCTCTGGTACCGGCCGAGCGCGGCGACCAGCTCGGCCACCGCCGGTACGGGGTTGCGGCCGTGCTGCGGCATCGCGCCGTGCGCCATCTTGCCGGTGCAGGTGACAAGCAGCCGGACCGCGCCCTTGGCGACCGCGCAGATCTCCTCCGCCTCCGGCTCGCAGATGATCGCGGCGTCCACCTCGCGGGCCAGCGCGGTGGTGGTGAAGTGCTTCGCCCCGAGCATCTGGCCCTCCTCGTCCACCAGGGCCGCCACCACGATCCGGCCCGGGAACGGCCCGGCCAGCTCGACCGCCCGGGTCGCGTGGATCATCGCGGCGACACCGGCCTTCATGTCGGCGGAGCCGCGACCGTACAGCCGCCCGTCGACGATGTCGCCGCCGAACGGGTCGACGGTCCACTCCTCGGGAGCGCCCTCGGTGACGACGTCGGTGTGCCCCTCGAACATCAGCGTCGGGCCGGGCAGGCCGCCGTCCACCACCGCGACGACGTTGGGGCGCCCGGGGACGACCTTGGTGACCTCCGGCCGCCAGCCGAATCCCCGCATGACCTGCGCGACGAGTTCCGCCACTGGCTGCTCGCTACGCCCTCGGCCCGCGTCCCAGGTCGAGGGGATGCGGACCAGGTCCTGGGTGAGCGACACGACGGCTTGTTCGTCCACGAGATGGCCGGCGCGGAGGGAGGCGTGGGTGTCCGACGTCATGGCGTCGGAGGTTACGAACTCCGCCCCCGGAGGGGAACGTCCAGTTTCCGGGCCGGTGGGGGTACCAGCCCTGGCCGGACCTGGTCTTCTACGGCCTCGACGACCCGCCGCACGCCCTCCTCGATGCGGTCCAGCGGCATCACCTGGTACCCCAGGCGCAGGTGGTGACGCGGTGCCGGCCGGGTGGCCCAGTACGGCGCGCCCGGGTCCAGCAGGACACCCTGCCGGCGCAGCTCGCGGGCGAGTTCGCCGGCGTCCAGCCCCGGCGGGCCGGTGATCCACCGGGCCAGCCCGCCGCGCGGCACCGGCTGCGGCCCCCAGCGCACGTGCCGCTCGACCGCCCGCACCATCTCCTCGTACAGCCCCAGGTAGTGGGCGCGGACGCGGCGCACGTGGCGGGCCAGGTCGCGGCTGGCGATCATCTGGGCGAGGGCACGCTGCATCGGGCCGGGCGGGTGGCGCAGCACGTAGCGGGAGCGGGCCCGCATGGCGTCCACGAGCGCCGGGGACGCCACCACGTAACCGAGCCGCAGGCCCGGCGCCAGCAGCTTGCTGAAGCTGCCGAGGTAGACCACGCGGTCCTCGTCGTCGAGCGCCCGCACCGCCACCGCGGGCATCCCCCGGAACGTCATCTCCGGGTCGTAGTCGTCCTCGATCACGACCGCGTCCGCCGCGCCGGCCCGGCGCAGCAGCTCCTCACGGCGGGACGCCGACATGGTCGCGCCGGTCGGGTACTGGTGGCTCGGCGTGACGTACACGAGCTGGGCGCCGTGCAGGTCGGCCGGCAGATCCTCGACGACGAGGCCGTCCTCGTCGACCCGGCCGGGCACCACGTCGGCGCCGGCCATCTGCATGATCGTCCGCGCGTCCGGGTAGCCGGGATCCTCGACGAGCACCACGCTGCCCGGCCGGACGAGGACGCTCGCCAGCAGGTGCAACGCGTGCGTCGAACCCAGCGTGATCATCACCTGGTCCGGGTGGGCGGAGATGCCGCGCGCGGGCAGCACGTGCTCGCAGAGCTGACGCACCAGCTCCGGGTCGTCGGCCTGGCCGGCGTCGCCGATGACCCGGGACAGCCCGTCCTGCCGCAGCGCCTCACGCTGCGCCCGTTCCCACGCGCCGATCGGGAACATGGACGGGTCGGGCTGGCCGACCACGAACGGGAACGGTGCCCGCGCCCAGGCCGGATCCCGGTGCACCGGCGTCGGCGGCGGTTCCGGCAGCCGCGCCGCCCAGTCGATCGGCTGCATCGGCGAGCGGGCGGTCCGCCGCGCGGCCCGCATCCGCACCACCGCGTCGGGGGAGACGTAGAGACCGCGCCGCGGGACGGTCACGATCAGACCCTGCTCCATGAGCCGGTCGTACGCGGTCAGCACGGTGTTCCGGGAGACGCCGAGCGCCTCGGCCAGGCGGCGCGTGCTCGGCAGCGGGCCGTCGTCGTACTGCCCCGCGAGGATGGCGTCCTCGAGCCCGGTGATGATCTGCTCGTAGAGCGGAACCGTGCTCTGCGGGTTGACCGGCAGCAGGAAATCCGCCACCTCGACCTCCCACCCCGCGGGGGTCTCGCCTCGTCCCGTCGTCGTACGCCCTGCACACGCCCTGTGCGTCCCGCTGGTACTAGCCTAGCCGGAGACCTGGACCTGTTGCGGAGGGCCCGTTCCCGCCACGCTTGGCCGGGCGATGGCAGGTGACGGTCTCCTGCACGCGGACAGGGGTGGACTCATGAGCGCCCAGCGAATCGCGCTGGTGCCCGGCGACGGCATCGGACCGGAGGTCACCGCGCAGGCGGTCAAGGCGTGCGACGCCGCCGCCCGACGGTTCGGGATCGACCTGGTCTGGGAGGACTACGAACTCGGCGCGGACTACTGGCGGATAACCGGCCAGGTCGTGCCGCCGGACGTGGAACAGGAACTGGCGAAGGCGGACGCCATTCTCTTCGGCGCCGTCGGCGACCCGTCGGTGCCGCCCGGCGTGCTGGAACGCGGCCTGGTCATCCACCTGCGGACCGCGTTCGACCAGTACGTGAACCTGCGGCCGGTCAAGCTGCTGCCAGGCGTGCCCACGCCCATCGGCGGGCTGCGCCCCGAGCAGTGCGACCTGGTGATCCTGCGGGAGAACACCGAGGGCGCGTACGTCGGCGCCGGAGGCTTCATCCACCGCGGCGGGCCGGACGAGATCGCCACCCAGGAGTCGGTGAACACCCGCAAGGGCGTCGAGCGCCTCATCCGGCACGGTTTCCGGCTGGCCCTGGGCCGCCGTAAGCACGTCACGCTGGTGCACAAGGCGAACATCCTCACCTATGCCGGCGACCTGTGGCAGCGGACCTTCGAGGAGGTCTCGGCGGAGTATCCGGACATCGCTGTGGACTACGTACACGTCGACGCGATGTGCCTCTACCTGGTGACGCAGCCGGAGCGGTTCGACGTGGTGGTCACCGACAACCTGTTCGGCGACATCATCACCGACCTGGGCGCCGCCGTGCAGGGCGGTCTCGGCCTGGCCGCCAGCGGCAACCTCAACCCGACCGGGTCGGCGCCGAGCATGTTCGAGCCGGTGCACGGTTCCGCACCGGACATCGCGGGCCGCGGCTGGGCGAACCCCGCCGGGTCGATCCTCAGCGCCGCGCTGATGCTGGAGCACCTGGGTCACCCGGAGGCGGCCCGCAGCCTGGAGGACGGGGTGAAGGCGGTGCTGCCGCGCCTGGGCGCCATGCGCGGGCCGGAGATGGGCATGTCGACCGAGGACTTCGGCGACGCCGTCGCCGCCGTCATCGGCGAGGGCGCGTACCAGGCGGACGCCCTGCCGGCGTGACACGGATGTGAGCACCGGACCGGTCGATCCGGACGACGGCGGGGGCACTCCCCCGCCGTCGCCGTGTTGCGCGCCGAGACGCCCGCCCGCCGCCGGCACCGGCGCCGCGGCGGGGGCGAGCACCGTCCGCTCACCACACGGGGGTACGGACGACCTGATCGCGCTGCCCGGCGGCACCTTCCTCATGGGCACCGACGACCCGGAGGGCTTCCCGGAGGATCTGGAGGGACCGGTCCGCCCGGTGACGGTGGGCCCGTTCGAGATCGCCGCGACGCCGGTGACGAACCGGCAGTTCGCCCGCTTCGTCGACGCCACCGGCTACCGCACGGATGCGGAACGGTACGGCTGGTCGTTCGTCTTCCACCTGCTCCTGGTGCCGTCCGCGCACCCGTACGTGCTCGACGCGTCGGTGCCGCAGGCGCCGTGGTGGCTGGCCGTCGAGGGGGCGTACTGGGCCGCTCCGGACGGACCCGGGTCGGACGTACGCGGGCGCGAGCAGCATCCCGTCGTGCACGTCTCGCACCGGGACGCCGAGGCGTACTGCCGCTGGTCCGGCACCCGGCTGGCGACCGAGGCCGAGTGGGAGTACGCGGCGCGCGGCGGCCTGTCCCAGGCCCGCTACGCCTGGGGCGACGAACTGACCCCGGACGGGCGGCACCGCTGCAACATCTGGCAGGGCGCCTTCCCCGCTGTCAACACCGCTGAGGACGGGTTCGCCGGCACCTCTCCGGTGACCACGTTTCCGCCGAACGGCTACGGCCTCTACGACGTCGCGGGCAACGTTTGGGAACTCACGGCCGAACCCTGGCGCGACCACCGCGGCCGCATCTCATCAGGTGAGAGCGTCATCAGGGGTGGTTCGTACCTGTGCCACGACTCCTACTGCAACCGATACCGCGTGGCAGCACGGAGTCGGACCACCGTCGACTCGTCGACCGGCAACACCGGGTTCCGGGTGGCCCGGTAGCCGGACGCTGATTGGTACCTGCCGACCCCGCTGAACTGGCCCTTTTGCATCGGGTACCACGCTCATAGTGTCCCGCCTCACAGGCTACGAGCGCCCTTGGCGTTCTTCGCGATGGGACACACGAATGAATCGGCTGAAGATAACGCTGCCCGCCGTGCTGCTCGCCACGGCGCTGGCTCTGACCGCGTGCAGTAGCGACGGCGACTCGGAGACCGCCACCGGCGGTGGTTCCGGCAACGGTACGGTCACCCTCGGTGCCTACCTCGAGCCGGTGAGCCTCGACCTGACCGCCGAGGCCGGCGCCGCGATCCCGCAGGTCCTGCTCTACAACGTGTACGAGGGCCTGGTGCGCCAGAACGCCGGCACCGGCGAGGTGGAGCCGCTACTGGCCAGCGAGTGGAAGGTGTCCGACGACGGCACCAAGTACTCGTTCAAGCTGCGCGACGGCGTGACCTTCCACGACGGCCAGAAGCTCACCGCGCAGGACGTGGTGTGGAGCTTCAAGCGGGTCACCGCCGAGGGCTCGACGAATCCGTTCAAGTCGCAGATGACAGTCGTGAAGACCGTCGAGGCGCCGGATGCCTCCACCGTGGACGTGACGCTGTCCCGGCCCAGCCAGAGCTGGCTGTTCGACGTCGCCGGCCGCGTCGGCGTGGTCCTCAAGGAGAACGCCACCGACCTGGGCACGAAGCCGAACGGCACCGGCCCGTTCAAGTTCGACAAGTGGAACCGCGGCGACAGCATCACGCTGGTGCGCAACGACGGCTACTGGGGTGAGAAGGCCAAGGTCGGCACCGCCGTCTTCCGGTACATCACCGACGCCAACGCGCTGAACAACGCGATGCTCTCCGGTCAGCTCGACATCGTGGCGAACATCCAGGCGCCGCAGCTGCTCGAGGTGTTCAAGGGCAACAAGCAGTTCGAGGTGGTCGAGGGCAAGACGACCGGTGAGGTCGTCCTGGCGATGAACAACGCCAAGGGCCCGCTGGCCGACGCCCGGGTGCGCCAGGCCATCCGCCACGCGATCGACCACGACGCGCTCATCAAGACCGTCTGGTCCGGCTACGGCACGAAGATCGGCAGCATGGTGCCGCCGAGCGACCCGTGGTACGAGGACCGCACCGGCGACTTCCCGCACGACCCCGCCAAGGCCAAGCAGCTGCTCGCCGAGGCCGGTCACGCGGGCGGGCTCACCCTGACCATGGACGTCCCGCCGCCCGGCTACGCCCGCGCCTCCGCGCAGTTCGTCGCCTCGCAGCTCGCGGAGGTCGGCATCAAGGTGACCCAGAACAACGTCGAGATGCCGCAGTGGCTCGACAAGGTGCTCGGCAAGGCCAACTACGACCTGTCGATCATCGCCCACGTCGAGCCGCGTGACCTGGTCCGCTACGGCCAGCCGGACTACTACTACCGCTACAAGAACCCGGCCGTCACGCAGCTCATGAACGAGGCCGACACGGCTCTGGACGCGGCGACCCGGGACAAGAAGTTCGCCGAGGCCGCGAAGGTCATCTCGCAGGAGGCCGCCAGCGACTGGCTGTTCCTGCTGCCGAACCTCGCGGTGATCCGCGACGGCGTCGAGGGCTACCCGAAGGACGCGGTGACCCAGTCCTTCGACGTCACCAAGGTGTCCAAGAAGTAATCAGCTCCACGAACACAGAAGGACCTGGTGGGCTTCCGCCCTCCAGGTCCTTCTGCTCATCCCCCCGCTCCCCGCTCCCCGCTCCCCGCTCCCCGCTCCCCGCTCCCCGCTCCCCGCTCCCCGCTCCCGCGATCTTGCACTTGCGGCCCCTGGCGCGGGGAATTTGACACCTTTCGCCGGGGCACCAAGTGCAAGATCGCCGGGTTAGGAGAGCCGGGGATGCCCGGGAGTCCTGATCTGCACACAGGGGACGGACACAGTCGAGGCGAGCTGCCTGCGTGGCCGAGACCGCGGGGCGTCGACACAACGCACTGCCGAGCGAGGGCTGACCTGCGGGCGGACGCCTACCGCCCCGCCGACGACCACGTCCAGGCCCAGAGTGCGGCCTCTGCGTTCGCCCCGGCGCGACGCAGCGAGCCGCCGAGGGCAGCTCATTCCGGCTCCCCTCGGCAAGCCGAAGGGCTGACGTGCTGCCAAGTGGGTCGGCCTTGAACGCCCCGGTGCGTCGATCTTGGAGTTGTGGCGCCTGGGATGTCCTGTAAGCGAGCTGTGTGAGGTGCCACAAGTCCAAGATCGGCGGGGCTGCACCGAGCGCGGACGAGCCACCGGCCGGCGGGCTGGAACGACGCGAGGCGGGCTCCGTCCGGGTGGACGGAACCCGCCTCGATCGTCACGCGCCTACGGTGCCGGCGCGAGGTGAGACAGCGTGCGTGTCAGCTGAGCCGGGTGGAGGGCGTCCGGCGGCGTCCCCGCAGGTGCATCCCCAGCAGGCCGACACCGAGGATGGCGGCGGCCAGCAGGCCCGTGGTCACACCCGTGGAGAGCGTGGGGCCACCGGTGTTACCGGAGGCGAGAACCATGCCGTTCTGCGACTCCTGCTCAGTGGTGTTGCCCGCCGGGGCGGCCTTGGGCTTGGGCTTGTCCTTGCCCTTGCCGTTGTCGGCACCGGCCGGCGCGGGGACCGGGGTCTGGGCCAGCGCCTGGGTCGCCGCGGCGAAGGTCTCCGGCGTCACGTCCGGGGCGTTGCCCTGCGTACGCCACTGCTTGAGCTGCTTCATGCCCTTGCAGGCCGAGGGGTAGCGGTCGCAGTAGCTGGTGGTGTTGCCGATGCTCTCGGACGACAGGACCGCCTTGGCGATGGCACGGGCGAGTGTGCTGGCGCCGGCGTTGAAGATGGCGTTGAGCTGGCGGCTGTCGGCCGGGTCGTTGATCTGGAGCGCCTCGCCCTTGCCGGTGGACACCGCGAACACGGTGTCACCGTCGCCGAGCGTGTGGATCGGGCTGATCGCGCGGGCCATGCCGTCGTGCGCGTTGCCGGACATGCGCTGCGCGGCGGCCTTCTCCAGCGGGGCGTTGGTGGCGACCACGGCGATAGTGGTGTTCGCCGGCTGCTCGGCGGCGGCGGCCGGCGGGGTCGGCGGGTTGCACTCCTTCTTCTTGGGAGCCTTGTACCCGGCGAACTCGTTGCCGATGCCGTACTTGACGCCGTACAGGGTGCAGTCGGCCGGGTCGACCGGGGAGCCGGCCGGGTTGACGATCACCATCGCGCCGACGTAGATGCCGTCGCCGAGGTGGACGCTCGCGGTGCCGACGCCGCCGCGCATGCCGCCGCCACGGGCACCGGTGCCACCGCCGACGCCGCCCTGGCGAACGGGACCGTCCGAGGTGGCCTGTGCCGCGAGGTAACCCCACTCGGCGGAGGTGCGGGCCTTCGGGTCACCGCCCCGGCCGAGGTCGAAGATGTCCGCGGCCGGCACGATCGGGGCGACGCCGCCGGCGCCGACGCGTACGCCCTCACCGCGGTCCTCCAGCCAGCGGATGATGCCGTTGGTGGCCGACAGCCCGTACATGCTGCTGCCGCCGAGCTGGATCGCGTTGACGCCCGGGTTCGAGTTCAGCGGGCTGAGCAGGTCGGTCTCCTTGGTGGCGGGGGCGCCACCACGCTGGTCCACACTCGCCACGGACATCTGCGGCATGTAGACGACCGAGGTGCCGGTCAGGTACGGAGCGGTGTCGGACTGGACCTGGCCGACCTGGATGCCGGGGACGTCGGTGATGGCGTTGTGGGCGCCCGGGGCACCGGCGGCGGGGTTGGCCGACGCGGGCGACCCGACGAGCACGAGTCCCGGACAGACCAGGGCTGCCGCGGCGAACGCGGCGAATCTGGACGACTTCATGCAGCTTCTCCCATGTGAAGCGGTGCGACCTCCGCCCCGATCCGGGGCGGTCGATGCATTGGGCAACTGGTGGTCCCCCGTGGTACACGACGAGATGTGGGGGAGGCTACTGGTCAGACCAGTTGAAGGGAAGAGCCAGCTCAGCTGATGACCGCCTCGGATAATCCGAGGTCAGGCCACATCAGGCGGATTCAGAGCAATACGTCCACCATCGAGCGCCGCGCCTCCGGCACGTACTCGGCGTAGTAGTGGTGCAGCTCCTTGCGGGTCAACCGGGCCACCTCGTCGGCCTCGCCCGCCCGCATCGCGTCGATGACGCGCCGATGGTGCGCGAGCGTGCGCTCCATCAGGGCCTCCGGGTCCGGAGCCTGGGCGAGCTTGGTCGAGATCAGGTCCAGCACCATGCTCCGGACCGCGTCGAGGCAGAGCACGAGCAGCTCGTTCCCGGACAGCCGGGCGACGTGCTCGTGGAAGCGGAGGTCCGCCGCGCTGAACGCCTCGTATCCCTCGGCGACCGCGTCGCGCATGCCCGTCAGCGCCTGCTCCAGCTCGTCCAACTCGGACGGTGACACCAGCCGGGCGGCGACCGATCCCGCCGCCGACTCGATGATCATCCGGAACTGGAGCAGCTCCGCCACGCCGAGCCGCCGGCTGTCCACGACCCGGGCGAACAGCTTGCGCATCGCCGAGGCGGTCGAGGCGATCACCTGCGGCCCGAGCGGGTCACCGGGGCGCGAGCGGACCAGGCCGCTGCTCTCCAGCACACGCAGCGCCTCACGCACCGTGGACCTGCTGACGTCGAACTGCGTGGTCAGCTCGCGCTCGCTCGGCAGGCGGTCCCCCGGCCGCAGATCCCCGGCGGCGATCCGTTCCTCGACCTGCCGGACGATCCCCTCGTACGCCCTCACGGTGCGCACTGGCGCGAACGAGACACCCTTCGGCATGGCGAACCTCCCGACGCACGGCGGCCTCGCGCCGCTGGGAACAACGGTACGGTGCATCGACCCGCGCGGTGGTCAGCCCCTGCCCGCCACGACGAGTGCGCAGGCCGCGCGGCGGGTCACCGGAGCAGCCGGCGGGCGCACGGGCCGTCGTGGTCGGCCCGCAGCAGGCAGCGCCGGCCGTCGCCCATCCGCAGATCGCAGAAGACCCGATGGCGTACGCCCTGCTCGTCCTCGGCCGAGACGGTGGTCTCGCCCGGGTCTGCCTGGGCGAGCACACCGGACCAGCGGGCGACGACCCGGGCCAGGCGCACGGCGCCGGCCAGGTCACCGGCGACGACCGGCAGGTGGATGACGAACCGCTCGCGGGAACTCATCGACGGTACGCTCCCGCGTTCATCCGCCTCTGCGCCTGCTCGGACTGCCAGCACCGCAGCGCGTCCCGGACCCGCGCGGTCTCCTCCCGGCTGACGCCGAGCGCCCGGTAGACGTCGGCCAGGTCGAGCGCCACCCGGTCGAGGAACTCGTGCACCTCGGCCGGGTCGAGCCCGCGCCGGCCCAGCCGAGTCGTCCGGAACCGCCGTTCCCGCACCTGCCAGGGGCGCAACGGCGTGTAGTTGGCCGCCCGGTAGCAACCCGGCGGGGTGGTTCCGCGACCGGCTCGCGCGCGCCGACCGGGCCACCGGAGGTTCCACCGCACGAACACCTGCCTCTCGTGGTCGAAGGGACTGGAAGGGCGGGACCACCCGCCCGCCGCGCGCGGGCGGACCCGCCCGCCCCGCCACCGCAGCGTCACTTCGCGGTACGGCACCGGGGCAGTCGAGATTGAGCGCACTCGAAGGAGTCATGTCCGCCGGTTACCGCGCGAACACGCTCCGACCATAGCAAGAATCCAACATGGCTACAATCCATCATTGCCATAAGGCCTTGATGGATCAGATCTACCGGGGCACAAGGCTTACGTCATGACCATCGATCCGCGCTCGCACACGCCGGTCTACGTCCAGCTCGCCGACCTGATCCGAGAGCAGATCGAATCGGGCGCGCTGCCGCCCGGGGCGAGCGTCGGTAGCGAGTCGCGGCTCAGCCAGGAGCACCAGATCGGCCGCGACGCGGTCCGGATGGCGATTTCGCTGCTGCGATCGGAAGGGCTCGTCACCACAAGCCGTCCGCTCGGCACGCGGGTCCGGGAGACGCCGCAGCGCAGGCAGGTGGAGCTGGCCGCGGGCGCGAGAGTCGTCGCGCGGATGCCTACCGGCGCCGAGCGCCGGAACATGCTGCTGGACGAGGGCGTACCGGTGCTCGAGATCCACGGCCCGGAGGGCGACGTGGAGTTGCTGCCGGGCGATGAGGTGGAGCTGACCCGCCCGGCACACGACTGAGCCGGGCGGCGCTCGTCAGACGGTGGGCGTACCCATCGCCACGTCGTCGACCTTGATGTTGATCTCGGCGGCTCGCAGCCCGTACGCCTCGATCGCGGACGCCACCGCGGCCCGGACCTCGCCCGTCACCTGCGGCACCGGGTACCCGGCGTCGATCACGAGGACGAGGTTGACCACTGCCGACCCGTCGCTGACGTGCGCCGAGCAGCCGCGCCGCGCGTCCCCGACCTGCTCCAGCCCGACCCGGTCCAGCACGGCGTTGAAGAAGCGGGCGATGTCGCCACCCAGCTCGGCAACCCCGGGCACCGACTTCGCGGCGGCCACCGCGATCTTCTCGACCACCTCGTCCGAGACCGAAGTGCTCCCGCCCGCCACGGTCCCAGGCATCGCCGGCAGCTCCTGAGTAGCGTCGTGCTCCACGCGCCCCACCCTCCCTCGTCCGAGGGAGCGTACATCGACCGTCGATCATGGAGTTACGGCCCCGGCAGAAGCCGCGAAGCAGGCGTGCCCGGGGCCGCAACTGCAAGATCGCGGGGAGCGGTGGAGGCGGGGGCGGAGGGTGGGTCAGGAGCCCAGCTGGGAGAGCAGCTCCTCCGCCGCGGCGTACGGGTCGATCGCGCCCTCGGCCACCTTCGCGGCGAGCGTCGGGAGCTGCGTACCGTCGCGCAGTGAGCCGATCCGGGCGCGCAGCACGCCCAGCGCGATGGCCTCTATCTCGGCGGCGGCCCGCGCCTCCCGGCGGCGGCGCAGCTCGCCGTGGCGCTCCAGCCAGTCGCGGTGCTTGTCGATCGCGGCGGCGATGTCGTCGATGCCCTCGGCACGGGCGGCGATCGAGCGCACCACCTGCGGACGCCACTCCCCCGGCCCGCGCTCGCCCAGCGCGATCATGCCCTGGATGTCGCGGACGGTGGCGTCCGCGCCGTCCCGGTCGGCCTTGTTGACCACGAAGACGTCGGCGATCTCCAGGATGCCGGCCTTCACGGCCTGGATCGCGTCGCCCATGCCCGGCGCGAGCAGCACGAGCGTGGTGTCGGCCAGCGAGGCCACCTCCACCTCGGCCTGCCCGACGCCGACGGTCTCGACCAGCACCACGTCGCAGCCGGCACCCTCCAGCACCCGCACCGCCTGCGGCGTCGCCGCCGAGAGCCCGCCCAGGTGGCCCCGGCTGGACATCGAGCGGATGTAGACGCCCGGGTCGGTCGCGTGGTCCTGCATCCGGACCCGGTCACCGAGGATCGCACCACCGGTGAACGGGCTGGACGGGTCGATCGCCAGCACGCCGACCCGGTGCCCGCGCGCCCGCAGTGCCCGGACCAGCTCGTTCGTGGTGGTCGACTTGCCCACGCCGGGCGAGCCGGTCAGGCCGACCACCTGGGCGTGCCCGGCGTACGGCGCGAGCGCCGCCGCCACCTGCGGCAGCACCTCGTCGCCGGACTCGACCAGGGTGATCAGGCGGGCCACCGCGCGGGGGTCACCCGCGCGGGCCCGCTCCACCAGCATGGGTACGTCCCGGCTGCGGCGCACCGGGCCGGTGGCCGCCGCCGGGGCGTTCTGTGCATCGTTCACAGGTATCAGCAATCAGCTCTCGGCGCCGTTCGGCACGTGGATGATCAGCGCGTCGCCCTGCCCGCCACCGCCGCAGAGCGCCGCCGCGCCGGTGCCGCCGCCGCGCCGCTTCAGCTCCATCGCGAGCGTGAGTACGAGGCGGGCGCCGGACATGCCGATCGGGTGGCCGAGCGCGATCGCGCCGCCGTTGACGTTGACCTTGTCGGGGCTGATGCCCAGGTCACGGGTGGACTGGATGCCCACTGCGGCGAACGCCTCGTTGATCTCGATGAGGTCGAGGTCCTCGATGCTCAGGCCGCCCTTCTTCAGGGCATGGTTGATCGCGTTAGAGGGCTGCGAGTGCAGGGAGTTGTCCGGGCCGGCCACGTTGCCGTGGGCGCCGATCTCGGCCAGCCAGGTCAGGCCCAGCTCCTTGGCCTTGGCCTTGCTCATCACGACCACGGCGGCCGCGCCGTCGGAGATCGGCGAGGAGCTGCCGGCGGTGATGGTGCCGTCCTTGGTGAAGGCGGGACGCAGCTTGCCGAGCGACTCGGCGGTGGTGTCCGGGCGGATGCCCTCGTCCTCGCTGATCACCAGCGGGTCGCCCTTGCGCTGCGGGATGACCACCGGGGTGATCTCGTCGCCGAAGTGGCCGTTCTTCTGCGCGGCGGCGGCGCGCTGGTGGCTGGCCGCGGAGAACGCGTCCTGCTCCTCGCGGGTGATGCCGTGCTTCGCGCCGTGCCGCTCGGTGGACTCGCCCATCGAGCAGCAGTCCCAGGCGTCGGTGAGGCCGTCGAGGGCCATGTGGTCCTTGACCGTCACGTCGCCGTACTTGTAGCCGGAGCGCTGCCCGAGCAGCAGATGCGGGGCGTTGGTCATGGACTCCATGCCGCCGGCCACCACGACGTCGAACTCACCGGCCCGGATGAGCTGGTCGGCGAGCGCGATCGCGTCCAGCCCGGAGAGGCAGACCTTGTTGATGGTCAGCGCCGGGGTGGACATCGGGATGCCGGCCTCGACGGCCGCCTGCCGGGCCGGGATCTGCCCGGCGCCGGCCTGGAGCACCTGACCCATGATCACGTACTGGACCTGCTCGGGCGCGACGCCGGCGCGCTCCAGGGCCGCCTTGATCGCGATGCCACCGAGCCTGGTCGCGGGGAGGTCCTTGAGGTTGCCCAGCAGGCGCCCCATGGGGGTCCGCGCGCCGCTGACGATCACCGAAGCCATTGCCTGCCTCCGAGGGGGTGCCGACCTGTACGCCTTAACGATTGTTCGGTCAGACTAGCGTCATGGCTGAGAACTCCCCCATCGAGCCCGCTGCCGAGTTTGTCACAGACATCGGCCTGCGCCGCATCGACCACGTCGGGATCGCCGTGGCCGACCTGGACGCCGCGATCGACTTCTACCAGCGCACGTTCGGGATGCGCTGCGTGCACACCGAGACAAACGACGAGCAGGGCGTACGTGAGGCGATGCTCACGGTCGGCCCGGACGCCTCCGGCGGCATGGTGCAGCTGCTCGCGCCGCTGTCCCCGGACACCACGATCGGCAAGTTCCTGGACAAGCGCGGTCCCGGCATCCAGCAGGTGGCGTACACGGTGGCGGACATCGACGTGGCCTGCGCGGCGCTGCGTGAGCGCGGCGTCCGGCTGCTCTACGACGCACCCCGGCGTGGCACGTCGGACTCCCGGGTCAACTTCGTGCACCCCAAGGACGCCGGCGGCGTGCTGATCGAGCTGGTCCAGCCCGCCTGAGATGCAAGGAAGGGCCCCTTCTTAACAGACGTCTGTTAAGTGAGCGTTTGAGAAGTGGTGGGGTTGGGCGGCGTGTCGTGTTGGAGGTGAGGGAAGGCCCTCGGTAGGTCCGGTGGTGTCGAGCCAACCGTTTCCGTGCCGAGGGCCTTCTGATGTCGTTGTACCCGATCGTCGATGCGCAGTCCGCTTCGCCCCGCCGTTATCCGCCGCAGCGGGTTCGGCGGGAGCGGGAACGGGCGGCGCGGCGGCGGTATCCCGGTGATCTGACCGATGCGCAATGGGCGTTGATCGCGCCGCTGGTCACGCCGCCGGTAGGGGGTCGTCGGGGCACGGTGTCCGCGGCGCGCACCGGGCCGTCCACAGCCCCGACCACCTCGCCACCGTCGCCGCCGAACTCAACGGCCGCCCACGCAAAACGCTCGGCTGGGACACCCCAGCCGAGCGCCTCGCTAAGCTCCTAGCCGTCACCGACTAGCCAACGTGTTGCAACGACCCCTTGAAACCGCCCACCGAGTGTTAAAAGGGGGCCCTTCCTTACATCGGGTCAGTGGGCGGCGCAGCCGCCTACCGGGGCGGGCGGGACGGCCGGTGCGCCGATCGTCGGCAGGCCGAGCAGCACCCCTGGGGTACGCGGAACCTGTCCCGCCTCGGCCGCGTCCCCGGCCCGGGTGCGCCGGTGCGCCAGCGGCGCGCCGTCGGCGTTGAGGTGGTGCGGGGCGGCGTACGTGACGACTGTGTGCACGATGTCGCCGGGGCGGATCCGCCCGGCCAGCTCACCGGTGGCGAAGTGCACGAGCCGGCCGTCGCGGGCCCGGCCGGACATCCGGCCGGTGCGCTCGTCCTTGCGGCCCTCGCCGACCGCCACCAGCACCTCGACGGTCTCGCCGACGAGCTTCTTGTTCTCCGCCCAGGTGATCTCCTCGACGCAGGCGATCAGCCGCTCGTAGCGCTCCTGCACGACCTGCTTGGGCAGCTGCCCGTCCATCGTGGCGGCCGGGGTGCCGGGACGCTTGGAGTACTGGAACGTGAACGCCGAGGAGAACCGCGCCTCCCGTACCACGTCGAGCGTGCGGGCGAAGTCGGCCTCGGTCTCGCCGGGGAAGCCGACGATGATGTCGGTGGTGATCGCCGCGTCCGGCATCGCCGCCCGGACCTTGGAGATGATCCCCAGGTAACGCTCCGACCGGTACGAGCGGCGCATCGCGCGCAGCACGTCGTCCGAGCCGGACTGCAACGGCATGTGCAGCGAGTGGCAGACGTTGGGCGTCTCGGCCATCGCGGCGATCACGTCGTCGGTGAAGTCCTTCGGGTGCGGGCTGGTGAACCGCACCCGCTCCAGCCCGTCGATGTCGCCGCAGGCGCGCAGCAGCTTGCCGAACGCGTACCGGTCGCCGAACTCGACGCCGTACGAGTTGACGTTCTGCCCGAGCAGCGTCACCTCCAGCACGCCGGAGTCGGCCAGCGCGCGGACCTCGGAGAGGATGTCGCCGGGGCGGCGGTCCTTCTCCTTGCCGCGCAGGGAGGGCACGATGCAGAACGTGCACGTGTTGTTGCAGCCGACGGAGATCGAGACCCACCCGGCGTACGTCGACTCGCGCCGGGTCGGCAGCGTGGAGGGGAAGACCTCCAGCGACTCCAGGATCTCGACCTCGGCCGCGGCGTTGTGCCGCGCCCGGTCCAGCAGCGCCGGCAGCGAGCCGATGTTGTGCGTACCGAAGACGACGTCCACCCAGGGCGCCTTGCGGACGATGTCACCGCGGTCCTTCTGGGCCAGGCAGCCGCCGACAGCGATCTGCATCCCGGGATGTTTCGCCTTCACGGGGCGCAGATGACCCAGGTTGCCGTAGAGCCGGTTGTCGGCGTTCTCCCGGACCGCGCAGGTGTTGAACACCACCACGTCGGGCTGCTCGTCGGCCTCCGCGGCGCGCACGTACCCGGCGTCCTCGAGGAGGCCGGAGATGCGCTCGGAGTCGTGCACGTTCATCTGGCAGCCGTACGTACGCACCTGGTAGGTGCGCGGGCTGCCCGCGGCTGCGGTAGTCATGACCCGGACAGCGTATCCGGGTGGAGCCGATCGGATCGAACGAGGAGTAGCCGTGTGCCGGAGCATCAAGACCCTGCGTGAGCCGTACGTCCCGGTGGTGACCGAGGAGGACATCCGCGCCGCCGCGTTGCAGTACGTCCGGAAGATCTCCGGATTCCGTACCCCGGCCGCGCACAACGCGGCCGCGTTCGACGCCGCTGTGGACGCCGTGGCCGCCGCCACCGCGACGCTGCTCGACCAGCTCGTGGTGCGGGGGCAGCAGCCGGCGGCCCGGGGCTGAGCCCGCGGCCGCCACCGCTCGCCGCCGGAGGGGACACGGCGGCGAGCACCTGTCACGGGTGCCGACCGGCGTCCGCGCTCAGGCGGCGGCGAGCGCCGGGGCGACCGTGTCGGGGGCCCAGCGGGAGCGGTGGCACTGCGACCAGCCCCGGCAGCGCGCGTCGGCGACGGTGCAGAGCCGGTGGTGGCTGAGCACCTCGCCGTCGTCGGTGTCGGCCACGTCGAAGTGCACCGGCCGGATGGTGCCGTCCGGCGCGACCAGCAGGTGCCGGCCGGCGTCGAGCGTGTCGTCGCGCATCAGGCAGTTGCGGCCCAGCAGCCGGGCCAGCGCCGCGATCGCGGGCAGCTCGGACAGGCTCTCGGGCACCCCGTAACAGTCGACCACGGTGCCGTACAGCCCGGGCGCCTCCCACACGTCGCAGACCACCGCGTACGCGGGGAGCCGCATCGGGTCGGCGACGGCCATGGGCATCACCACCCGGCCGAGCGCCTCGGCCAGTGCCGGGTAGACCTCCACCGGCTCGCCGCCGTCGATTCTCCAGTTCCACAGCTCGGTCATGCCGCCTCCTCGCTGCGCTCGTTCCACCGGCCTCCGGATCGGGCCTTAATGACGATGGTGGGGTGCATTTGACCTCAGCCGGGCGCAAGTTACCGGTCTGTGACCATTCCGGGCAAAATTCCCTCGGGCGACGTTGCCCGGAGTAGCTGGAAGATGACAGTTTATCGGGTACGGTGCCGCGGCGACGGTCCAGCCGCGCCGTGGATCCGGCGGTTCAGCGCACCCGGATCAGGTGCTCCGAAGCCGGCAGCAGCTCGCCGATCACAGTGCCGCCCGGCACCTCACCGGCGACCAGCAGGCCACCGGAGGTCTGCGCGTCGGCCAGCAGCAGCTGCTCCCCCTCGTCCGCGCCGCCGAAGTCGGTCCACGGGGTGACCCATTCCAGGTTGCGCCGGGTGCCGCCGCTGACGTACCCGTCGCGCAGCGCCTCCCGCGCACCGGGCAGGTACGGCACCGCCGCCGCGTCGATCGCCACCGTCAGGCGGCTCGCGCGGGCCAGCTTCGAGGCGTGCCCGAGCAGGCCGAAGCCGGTCACGTCGGTGCCGCAGCGGATGCCCGCGGCGATCGCCGCGCGGGCGGCGTCCCGGTTGAGCCGGGCCATCGACTCGACCGCCTCCGGGAAGCGCTGCCCGGTCTGCTTGTGCCGGGTGTTGAGCACGCCCACGCCGAGCGGCTTGGTCAGCGACAGCGGCAGCCCGGCCCGCCCGGCGTCGAGCGTGATCAGCTCCTCCGGCCGGACCACGCCGGTGACCGCCAGGCCGTACTTCGGGCCGTCGTCGTCCACGCTGTGCCCGCCGGCCAGGTGGCAGTTCGCCTCCCGGGCCACGTCCAGACCGCCGCGCAGCACCTCGCGGGCCATCTCCGGCGGCAGCACGCCGCGCGGCCAGCAGAGCAGGTTGAGCGCGACGAGCGGGGTGCCGCCCATCGCGTACACGTCGGAGAGCGCGTTGGCGGCGGCGATCCGCCCCCAGTCGTAGGCGTCGTCGACCACCGGGGTGAAGAAGTCGGCGGTGCTGACCAGGCCCGTACGCTCGTCCAGCCGGACCACCGCGGCGTCGTCGCCGTTCTCCAGGCCGACCAGCAGGTCGGCCGAGCCGCCGGTGGCACCGAGACCGGCGACCATCGCCTCCAGCTCGCCGGGTGGGATCTTGCAGGCGCAACCGCCACCACGTGCGTAGTCGGTCAGCCGGATCGCGTCGGTCACCGCCTTATGATCTCCGGCCTGCCCCGGCGGCGCCACCCGGCCCCACCGGCGGGTGACGAAATTCGGACGGGCCGGTACGCCGGTGACCGGTGTTACCGCTCCGTGACCATCTGAGTTGCGATCTGCCACATCACCCCGCCTACAGTTGCCCAACCGGGGGTCGACCGACCCCCGAATTCCGCCATGGACGACAGGGACGGTGGACGACGTGACGACGGGCGACCCGCTGATCGTGCTCGACGGGGTGAACAAGTGGTTCGGGCCGCTGCACGTGCTCGACGACGTGTCCCTGTCCGTCGGCCGGGGCGAGGTGGTCGTGGTCATCGGCCCGTCCGGCTCCGGCAAGTCGACGCTCTGCCGCACCATCAACCGGCTGGAGCCGATCGACAACGGCACCATCACGTTCGACGGGCAGGCGCTGCCGGCCGAGGGCAAGCCCCTGGCCAAGCTGCGCAGCGAGGTCGGCATGGTGTTCCAGTCGTTCAACCTCTTCGCGCACAAGACCATCCTGGAGAACGTCACGCTGGGGCCGGTCAAGGTCCGCAAGGAGAAGCCGGCCGCGGCCCGTGAGCGCGGCCTGGCCCTGCTGGACCGCGTCGGCATCGCCAACCAGGCGGACAAGTACCCGGCGCAGCTCTCCGGCGGTCAGCAGCAGCGGGCGGCGATCGCCCGCGCGCTGGCCATGCAGCCCAAGGCGATGCTGTTCGACGAGCCGACGAGCGCGCTGGACCCGGAGATGGTCGGCGAGGTGCTGGACGTGATGACGTCGCTGGCGAGCGAGGGCATGACCATGGTCGTGGTGACCCACGAGATGGGCTTCGCCCGGCACGCGGCCAACCGGGTCATCTTCATGGCCGACGGCAAGCTGGTCGAGGACGCGCCGCCGGCCGAGTTCTTCGCGAACCCGCGCAGCGAGCGGGCCAAGGACTTCCTCTCCAAGATCCTCACCCACTGAGCGTCCGTAGTGGAGTCGTCCCGTCGACTCCGTCGAAGAAGGAGATGAGTATGCGTTACAAGCGCGTGGCGGCGGTGGCCATGATGGCCTCGCTCGCCCTGTCCGCGGCCGCCTGCGGCAAGGAGGGGAACCCCGCTCCCAGCGGCGGCGGCAACGCCAGCGGTGGTGCGCAGGGCGACAACTGCAGCAGCTCGGGCGTCACCTTCACCCCCAAGACGGACGCCAACGTCGCCGGCAGCCCGGCCTTCGAGAAGATCAAGTCGGCCGGCAAGGTCGTCATCGGCGTCAAGTTCGACCAGCCGAACCTCGGCTACAAGGACGCCCAGGGCAAGCGCTGCGGCTTCGACATCGAGATCGCCCAGTACGTCGCCAGCACGCTCGGCGTCGACCCGGCGAAGATCGAGTACAAGGAGATCGCGTCCGCCAACCGGGAGACCGCGATCAAGGGCGGCGAGATCGACTACTACGTCGGCACCTACTCGATCACCGACAAGCGCAAGAACGACGTCTCCTTCGCCGGCCCGTACTTCGTCGCCGGCCAGGACCTGCTGGTCCGCAAGGACGAGTCGTCGATCACCGGCAAGGACACGCTCAAGGGCAAGAAGGTCTGCTCGGCCACCGGCTCCACGCCGATCCAGAAGATCCGCGACGAGGGCCTGACCGAGGGCGAGAACATCGTCGAGTTCAAGACCTACTCCGAGTGCGTCTCGCAGCTGCTCGACAAGAAGGTCGACGCGGTCACCACCGACGACGCCATCCTCAAGGGCTACGCCGCGCAGAACCCGGACGAGCTCAAGGTCGTCGGCCAGCCGTTCAGCACCGAGAAGTACGGCATCGGCCTGCCCAAGGACGACAAGGCGCTGCGTGACTACGTGAACGACCAGATCGAGGCGGCGTTCACCGACGGCACCTGGAAGAAGATCTACGACGGCACGCTCGGCAAGTCCGGCTCGCCGGCCACCCCGCCGCAGCTCGAGCGGTACTGACGGTCCGCACCGACGTCGGACCGGGCGGGGAGGTCCTCCTCCCCGCCCGGTCCCGTCTGGAGAGAGTGAGAGCGAGGTATGGGCGAGTTCTTCCGCGTCCTGACGGACAACGCGAGCCTGTTCCGCGAGGGGTTCTACAACACCGTCAAGCTGTTCCTGATCGCCGGCGTCGGCAGTCTCGTCCTCGGCATGCTGCTCGGCGCGATGCGGGTGTCACCGGTCCCCGCGTTGCGGGCGTTCGGCGCCACCTACGTCAACCTGGTCCGCAACACTCCCCTGACGCTGGTGTTCGCGTTCCTCGTCTTCGCGGTGCCGAAGCTGGACGTCAACATCGACTACTTCAACAGCGCCTGCATCGCGCTGATCGCCTACACCTCGGCGTTCATCTGCGAGGTGGTCCGCTCCGGCGTGAACACGGTCGCCACCGGCCAGGCCGAGGCGGCCCGCGCGCTGGGCATGACGTTCGCCCAGGTGCTGACGCTGATCGTGCTGCCACAGGCGCTGCGGGCCATGGTCCCGCCCATGATGAGCGTGCTCATCGCCATGCTGAAGAACACCACGATCGCCGCCGGCTTCTCCGTGCTGGAAGCGGGCGCCATCCCGGCGTACATGTCGGAACGGGGTGAGCCGCAGTTCATCGTGCTCACCTGGATCGTGATCGGCTTCCTGATCCTGATCATCCCGCTGGTGGTGCTCCAGCGGATCCTCGAGCGCAAGTGGGCGGTGGCCCGGTGAGCAGCAGCAGCGTCCTCTACGACATCCCCGGCCCGAAGGCCCGCAGGCGCAACCGGATCCTCGGCATCGTCTCGATCGCGGCGATCGTCGCGCTGATCGCGTTCGTGGTCTACAAGTTCAACCAGACCGGCCAGTTCGAGGCCCGCAAGTGGGAGCAGTTCCAGTACACGGCCGTGCAGCGGGAGCTGCTGAACGGCCTCTGGGCCACGCTGAAGGTCGCCGCCGTCGCCACCGTGCTGGCACTGCTGTTCGGCGCGTTCTTCGCCAGTGCCCGGCTCAGCGACAAGGTGTTGTTCCGCGCTCCCGCCACGTTCGTGGTGGAGCTGTTCCGGGCCATCCCGCTGCTGATCCTGATCTTCTTCGGCTACTACGTGCCGCTCCAGTACGGCTGGCCGATCGACAAGTTCTGGGCGCTGGTCATCGGGTTGACGCTCTACAACGGCTCGGTGCTGGCGGAGATCTTCCGCGCCGGCATCAACGCCGTGCCGTACGGGCAGTCCGAGGGCGCGTACGCGATCGGCATGCGCAAGAACCAGGTGCTGCGGCTGATCCTGCTGCCGCAGGCGTTCCGGTCGATGCTCCCGGCGATCGTGAGCCAGCTCGTCGTCCTGCTCAAGGACACCGCGCTCGGCTTCATCATCACGTACCCGGAGTTGCTCTTCGTGGGCAAGCAGATCGGCGGCCGGCTGGCGTTCGGCCTGCCGTACGTGCCGACGTACCTGATCGTCGCGGCCATCTACATCAGCATCTGCGGCCTGCTGTCGGTGCTGGCCTGGTGGCTGCAGAAGCGGCTGACCCGGCTGCCGCGCACCGCGGCCAAGCCGGTGGCGGCCACGCAGACCGACGGTGGCACCGGCGCCACGCCGCTGTGAGCTGACGTCGTCCGACGGACACGGAACGGGCGGGTGGGGTTCTCCCCCACCCGCCCGTTCTCGGTCTTGCCGGTCTAGCGGGCGATCTCGGTGACCCGGGACTCGCGCACCACTGTCACCCGGATCTGACCCGGATAGGTCAGCTCCTCCTCGATCTGCTTGGCCACGTCCCGGGCCAGCACCGCCGCGCCGATGTCGTCCACGTCGTCCGGCTTGACCATCACCCGGATCTCCCGGCCCGCCTGCATGGCGAAGACCTTCTCCACGCCCAGCTTCCCGGCCGCGATCTCCTCGATCCGCTCCAGCCGCTTGACGTACGCCTCGAGGCTCTCCCGCCGCGCGCCCGGCCGCCCGCCCGAGCAGGCATCAGACGCCTGGGTCAGCACCGCCTCGATGGTCTGCGGCGGCACCTCGTTGTGGTGCGCCTCGATGGCGTGCACCACGTCCTCGCTCTCGCCGTACTTGCGGGCCACGTCCGCGCCGATGATCGCGTGGCTGCCCTCCACCTCGTGGGTGAGCGCCTTGCCGATGTCGTGCAGGAACGCGCACCGCTTGATCGTCGGCACGTCCAGCCGCAGCTCCGCGGCCATGACGCCGGCGATGTGCGCGGTCTCCACCAGGTGCTTGAGCACGTTCTGCCCGTACGAGGTCCGGTAGCGCAACCGGCCCAGCAGGGTGACCAGCTCCGGGTGGATCTCGGTGATGCCGACCTCGACCAGCGCGTCCTCGGCGGCCCGGAGGCACAGCTCCTCGACCTCCTGCCGGGCCAGGTCGTAGACCTCCTCGATCCGGTGCGGGTGGATCCGGCCGTCGAGGACCAGCTTCTCCAGCGTGACCCGGCCGACCTCGCGGCGTACCGGGTCGAAGCAGGACAGCAGCACCGCCTCGGGCGTGTCGTCGATGATCAGGTTGACGCCGGTGACCGACTCGAAGGCGCGGATGTTGCGGCCCTCCCGGCCGATGATGCGCCCCTTCATCTCGTCGCCGGGCAGGTGCAGCACGCTGACCACGCTCTCCGCGGTCTGCTCGCTGGCGACCCGCTGGATGGCGTCCACGACGATGTTGCGGGCGCGCTGCTCGGCGCTGCCCCGGGCGTCCGCCTCGATCTCCCGGACCAGCAGCGCGGCCTCCCGCTTCGCCTGCCCCTCGATCGACTCGACAAGCTCGGCGCGGGCCGCGTCGGCGGTCAGGCCGGCCACCCGCTCCAGCTCCCGGCGGCGCTGCTCCTCCACCTCGGTCAGCGTCCGCTCGCGTTCGGTCAGGGCGGCCTCCCGGGCGGCGAGCGCCGCGGTGGCGGCGGTGAGCTGCCGTTCCCGCTCGGCCAGCCGCTCCACCTCCTCGGTGTGCAGCCGCTCCCGCTCGTCCATCCGGGCGGCGCGGCGTTCCACCTCGGCCGCCTGTTCCCGGGTGGTCGCGGCCAGCACCGCCACCTCCCGCTCGCCGCTGCGCCGTGCGGTGGCGCGCAACTGCTCGGCGTCCGCCTCGGCCTGCTTGTGCGCCCGCTCCAGCACCGTGTCGGCCTCGGCGCGGGCGTCGTCGAGCACCCGCCGCGCCTCGGCCCGGGCCGCCTTCGCCTCCGCCTTGGCGGCGGCCGCCTCGGCGCGCGCCGCCGCCGCCGCGGACTTGGCCACGTCGATGGTGCTGTTCACCTCGTCGGCGGCCGTCCGCAACGCCGCGAGGGACTGTTCCTGCCGGTCCTTCTCCGCGATGAAGGCCGGATCCTCCGGCGCGGGTGCCAGGCTGAGCCGCTTGAGGGTACGCACGCCGAACAGCACGGCGCCGACCACCACCACGACCAGCAGCAGCACGACCAGGAGGAGGACGACGTCGAAGGCGCTCATCGAGTCGCTCCGCCGGCCCGGCCGGCGTCGCCGGCTCGTCGATACCCGGTGGCCGGGCTGTCGCCCGCCGATGCGGGGTCGGGGCCGTGTGGCAGACCGCCGGTGAACCTGTGCCGCCCTGCCATGGCCGCCTCCCCCTGAACGTCGGCGCCGCAGGACACGCGCGAAGGACACGCGCCTGCGGCTCTGGACGCCCGACCGGAGCGGCTGGCTGTGGGCAGCTTTCCGTCGGCGGTGTCCCGCGTGGGGCACCGCTGGCGGCCGGTTGCAGTTGTCGGAGGCTCCGAAAGGTTCCGGAGCTTCCGTCAAGGGCCGGTGTAGCTGGCCAAAGTGATGCTGTTCTGTTACGAGATCTATGTTGTGCGCTTAGCCTGCGCTGGTCGGGCAAAGTGAGCCTGTATGGCGAGGCTAGGTCGCGAGGGGCCGTTCGGTCAAGGAGTCATGATCAAACCACCCGGACGGAGAGAAGTTACGGCGTCACTCACTGGTTATCGGATGCCGGACAGGCCAGGACAAACCCCGCCCCTCAGCGCCACTGCTCGCCGCTCCCGACCTGCTCAGGCCGCCTCCCCCATCGACGCCGCCCGCCACCTGCCCACACGATCAAGGAGTTGACGTCACCCCACGGCCCCTCCGGTGACGCAAACCCCTTGATCACCGCGCCGGGCCAACCGGGCCGTCACAGGCACGCCGGCGAGGGAGGCGCGACGACCCCTCCCCGCCCCTCCCGCCCTCCCCGCACGATCATGAGGTTGACGGGCTCGATCATGAAGTTGGCCTGGACAAACCGGACGGGAAGTGCCGTCAACTTCATGATCAACCGGGCTGGGGCGGCGGGAGCGGGGCGGGCTGGGGCGGGCGGGAGCGGGGCGGGGCGGGTGGGTCGGG
>NZ_JANCLW010000001.1:1775580-1861435 GCF_033433935.1 Micromonospora sp. BRA006-A | reverse complement strand
GGCGGGTGGGTCGGGCGGGGTGGGTCAGGGGGCGGCGGTGGTGCGGGCTGTGGTTACCAGGGTGGCGTTGTCGGGGGTCTGAGTGCCGTCGGGCAGCAGCAGCGTGTCCTCCAGGCCGATCCGGGTGTGCAGACCCCGCCGGACCGCCTCCGCGTACACCGGCCAGGTGGCCGGGCCCTCCCCGTGCAGCAGCACCGGCGGGTGCCCGTCGGGCAGGGCGGCGAGGATCGCGGCCGCGTCGGCGAGCGCCGTCTCGACCCGCTCGGCCATGCACTCGACGAGGATCCGCCCGGTGGGTGTGGACCAGCGGCGCCAGGCGTCGACCGCTGAGAGCGTCCACAGACCTGCCTCGACCATCACGCCGCGCTCGTGCAGGGCGGCGGCGACCTCGGCCGCCCCCGGTTCGTGGGCGTTGACCGAGGCGAAGTCGGGCAGCACCGTCCAGGCGCGGACGGCGGCGGCCCGCTCGGCCGGGTCGGGGACGATCCAGGCGCCGGTGCTCACGCCGACCGGCAGGCCGGGACGGGCGTCGCGGATGGCGGTGACCGCCGCCGCGATCACTGCCGGATCGAGCGACTCGGTGCCGTCGTCGTCGCGCGGGTGCACATGCACCGCCACCACCCCGGCGGTCGCGCAGCGCACCGCGTCGGCGGCCAGTTCGGCCGGGGTGAGCGGCACGGCGGGGTGCTCGTCCAGCCGTCGGGTGCCGTTGAGACACGCCTTCAGCACGGGTGTGCGCCTCCCTCGGGACGGCGGCCGCGACATCGGCGGCCGGTCGGTCAGTCGAGCCGGCGGGAGTCGAGGTCGTGCTCGGCGTCGGCCATCGCGTCGGCGTCGATGTGCTCGGCGAACTCGGCCGCCTCGGCGCTCTGCGCGGCGAGCGCGTCCTTCACCGCCCGGATCGCCACCCCGGCCGGGTAGCCCTTGCGCGCCAGCATGCCGACCAGACGCCGGAACACCGCGTCCGGCTCGCCTCTGGTGCTGCGCAGCTTGCGGTCCACCAGGGCGCGGGCGGTCTCCGCCTCGGTCTCCTCGTCCAGCCCGTCCAGTGCCGCGCCGGCCACCTCGCCGTCGACACCGCGCTGACGCAGCTCGTTGGCGAGTGCCCGGCGGGCCAGCCCGCGGCCGTTGTGCCGGCTGCTCACCCAGGCGCGGGCGAAGGCGGCGTCGTCGACGATGCCGACCTCGTCGTACCGGTCGAGGACCTGCTCGGCGACCTCCTCGGAGATGCCGCGCCGGGCCAGCGCACCGGCCAGCTCGGCCCGGGTCCGCGGGCGGACCGCGAGCTGCCGCAGGCAGATCTCCCGGGCCAGCTCGGCCTCGTCGCGCGGCGGAGCCGGAGCCTCCCCTGCATCGGGCTCCGCCGCGCGATCACGGCGCCCCCGGCGAGGCCGGGGCGTACCTGTGGCGTCGCCCGTACGGGGTGGGCCGGCATCCCAGCCCCGGCCCGTACGGGCGCGTCGTCCTGCCACGGGTCAGCGGATCAGAAGTCGACCGGCGGCAGTTCCGGGCCACCGGCGGCGTCGCCCGCACCACCGGTGCCGACGCCGAGCTTCTCCAGGATCTTCTTCTCGATCTCGGCCGCCACGTCCGGGTTCTCGCGGAGGAACTCGCGGGCCTTCTCCTTGCCCTGGCCGAGCTGGTCACCGTCGTAGGTGTACCAGGCGCCGGACTTGCGGATGATCGCCTGCTCCACGCCGACGTCGATCAGCGAGCCCTCGCGGGAGATGCCCTTGCCGTACATGATGTCGAACTCGGCCTGCTTGAACGGCGCCGCGACCTTGTTCTTCACGACCTTGACCCGGGTGCGGTTACCGACCACGTCGGTGCCGTCCTTGAGGCTCTCGATGCGGCGCACGTCGAGCCGGACCGAGGCGTAGAACTTCAGCGCCCGGCCACCGGTGGTGGTCTCCGGGCTGCCGAACATCACGCCGATCTTCTCGCGGAGCTGGTTGATGAAGATCGCCGTGGTGCCGGTGTTGTTGAGCACGCCGGTGATCTTCCGCAGCGCCTGGCTCATCAGCCGGGCCTGGAGACCGACGTGGCTGTCGCCCATCTCGCCCTCGATCTCGGCGCGCGGCACCAGGGCCGCCACCGAGTCGATCACGATGATGTCGATCGCGCCGGAGCGGACCAGCATGTCCGCGATCTCCAGCGCCTGCTCGCCGGTGTCCGGCTGGGAGACCAGCAGGGCGTCGGTGTCGACGCCGAGGGCCCGCGCGTACTCCGGGTCGAGCGCGTGCTCCGCGTCGATGAACGCGGCGATGCCGCCGGCCCGCTGGGCGTTCGCCACCGCGTGCAGCGCGACGGTGGTCTTACCGCTGGACTCCGGACCGTAGATCTCGACCACCCGGCCGCGGGGCAGACCGCCCACGCCGAGCGCCACGTCGAGCGCGATGGAGCCGGTCGGGATGACAGCCGTCTGCACGACGGGCCGCTCCCCCAGCCGCATCACCGAACCCTTGCCGAACTGCTTGTCGATCTGAGCGAGAGCAAGGTCGAGCGCCTTCTCCCGGTCAGGCCCTGCTGCCATCGTTGCCACCCCTGCCTTCGCCGGCGTCTTTCCTGAGCTTCGCGTCACGCGGGACACGCTAGGCGCTGGGTCCGACAGAAAACCAGCCGACGGGCCGTGAGCTGTGGACGAGCACCCCGCTGTGGACAATAGCCGAACAGGTGTACGACTGGGCAAGCGACACGCGGGATCGACGAAAAGGCTGCTCAGCGTAGCCGGGCGGGCACCCGGTCCGGGTAGGCGGCGACCACGGCGCGCCACACCACGTGCGTCTCCTCACCGGCGGCGAGGGCCTGCTCGACGGTCCGCCCGCCGAGCTGGGACAGCACCTGGTCGCTGGCGATGCTGGCCGCGTAACCGGGCCCGAACGCCTCCTCCAGCCGCGTCCAGAAGTCGGTCAGCCGCACGTGTTCACTCCTCCTCGTCGAGTGGTGCCGTGCCGGGACGGCGCAGTGCCAACGCCACCAGCGGCACCACGGCGATCGCCGACAGCAGGGTGAGCGTCGGGTACCCCACGGCTCGCATGACGAACCCGCTCGCCGCCGCCGCGCCCGCCCCGGCCAGCCCCATGAGCAGGTCGGACAGGCCCTGCACGCCGGGCCGGTCGGCGGTGGGCACCGACTCCGACAGCAACGTCGAGCCCGCCACCATCGTGCCCGACCAGCCCAGCCCGAGCAGCGCCAGCCCCACCGACAGCAGCGGTGTGCTGTGCCCCGAGGTGCCGGAGACCGCGCACGCGGCCAGCAGCAGCGCCACCCCGCCGAGGATCACCGGCCGCCGGCCGAACCGGTCGGTGAGCCACCCCACCACCGGCGACAGCGCGTACATGCCGGCGATGTGCAGGCTCAGCACCAGGCCGACCACCGGCAGCACGTCCGCGTCGGAGTGCCACTCGCCGAGGTGCACCGGGGTCATCGACATCACCGCGACCATCACCAGGTGCCCCACCGCGACAGCGGCGATGCCGAGGCGGGCAGCCGGCCGCCCGCGTACCGTGCGCCACGCGGCGGCCATGCCACCGCGGCGGGCGACCGCGGGTGCGGCGCCCGGCGCCGGCTCGGCCGCCGTCAGCCGGCGCGCGGTGAGCAGCGGGTCCGGCCGGAGCAGGACCAGGAGTACGACGGCGGTGAGCGTGAACGCGACGGCGCTGAAGGCGAACGGGCCGGCCAGCGCCGGCAGACCCCAGCCCCGGGTGGTCTCGTCGGCGAGCGCGGCGAAGTTCGGCGCGGCCACCGCGCCGATGGTGGTGGCCCAGACCACCAGCGAGAGCTGCCGTCCCCGGCGCTGCGGCTCGGCCAGGTCCACCGCCGTGTAGCGGGCCTGGAGGTTGGCCGCCGTGCCGCCGCCGAACAGCAGCATGCCGACGAAGAGCAACGGCACCAGGCGCGTCACGGTGGCGACCACCACCAGCACGCCGCCGACCGCGCCGACCGCGTACGCGAGCACCAGCCCCGGCCGCCGGCCCCGCGCGGTCATCAGCCGGGTCACGGGGATGGCGAGCAGCGCGGCCCCGACCACCCCGGCGCTCTGCGCCAGCCCGGCCAGGGCCGTGCCGGCGACCCGGGCGGCGAGCAGCGCGCCGACCGAGATGCCGATGGTGACGCCGATGCCGCCGATGATCTGGGTGAGGAAGAGCAGCCGGACGGTACGCCGCTGGATGCCGGCGACGTCGGGCCGGGGCGGGGCCGGCGCGGTCAGGTCGGTGGACATGCGGCGCTCCTGGTGGGGACGGGTGCCCCATCCTCCCGCACCGGCTCGCCCGGCCGGCACCCGGTTTCGCTACAGGCCGAGGCCCCGGCCGATGATCTCCTTCATGATCTCGGTGGTGCCGCCGTAGATGGTCTGCACCCGGCTGTCCAGCCACGCCTTCGCCACCGGGTACTCCGCCATGAAGCCGTAGCCGCCGTGCAACTGGACGCACCGGTCGGCGACCTTGGTCTGCAACTCGGTGGTCCACCACTTGGCCTTCGCCGCGTCGGTCACCGAGAGGCGACCCGCGTTGAACTCGGTGACGCAGTGGTTGACGAACGTCCGCGCGATGGTGACCTCGGTGTCCAGCTCGGCCAGCAGGAACCGGTTGTGCTGGAACCGGCCGATCGGCCGGCCGAACGCCTCCCGGGAGCGGGCGTACTCGATCGTCAGCGCGAGCAGCTTCTCGCAGGCCGCCACCGCGGCGACGGCGATGCTCAGCCGCTCCCGGGGCAGGTTGGCCATCAGGTGGTAGAAGCCGTGGTTCTCGGTGCCGATCAGGTTCTCCGCCGGCACCCGGCAGTCGTCGAAGAACAGCTCGGCGGTGTCGTTGGCCTTCAGGCCGACCTTCGCCAGGCGGCGGCCCCGGCTGAAGCCCGGCGTGCCGCTCTCCACCACGACCAGGCTCACCCCGTGCGCGCCCTGGTCCGGTGCGGTCTTGGCCACCACGACCACCAGGTCGGCCATCTCACCGTTGGTGATGAACGTCTTCTGCCCGTTGAGGACCAGGCTGTCCCCGTCGCGGACCGCAGTGGTGCGGATGCCGGCCAGGTCGCTGCCCGCGCCCGGCTCGCTCATCGCGATGGCGGTGACCAGGTCGCCGGAGCAGAAGCCCGGCAGCCACCGCTTGCGCTGGTCGCCGGTGGTCAGCTCGGTCAGGTACGGCGCGACCACGTCGTTGTGCAGCCCGAACCCCAGACCGGTGCACCCGGCCGCGACGATCTCCTCGTCCAGCACCGCGTTGAACCGGAAGTCGCGCTGCCCGCCACCGCCGTACTCGGGATCCACGTCCGGGCCGAGCAGCCCGGCCGCGCCGGCCGCCCGCCAGACCTCCCGGTCGACGATCCCGTCGGCCTCCCAGCGCTCGTGGTGCGGCACCGCCTCCCGGGTCAGGAACCGGCGGCACAGGTCACGGAACTCGTCGTGGACGGGCTCGTAGAGATGCTGCTCCATGCCGGCAAGTCTGGCACCGCTCACCCGCCTAGGACAGGGGTGAGCGCCGCTCGCAGCCGGCGCTCCCGGCGGCCGGTACGGACGGCCTCGGCCAGGATCGCGGCCAGCACGATCCCGAACCCGGCGGCGGCGAACTCCCACCCGGCGCGGATCGCGAGCACGATCAGCGGGCCGAGCAGCACCACGCCGCCGACCGCTCCGAACAGCGCTCCCCGGCGTATCGCGGGAAGGTTGTCCGCCACCGCCGCGCGCCCCGCCTCGTCGGCGGGCGGCTCGCCCCGGCGCAGCGCCGTCTCGGCGACCGCCCAGGCGACGACGCGGTCCGCCTCGGCGGGGCGCGGCTTACCGAACCGGCTCAGCGCGAAGTAGAACGCGAACCCCCAGATCACCGCGTTCAGGCCGGCCTCGACCACCGCCTCCTGCACGGACCCGTCCCGCTCCCAGAGCCGGATGGGCAGCCAGAGGAGGCCGGCGAGCAGCATGGAGATCACGTACGGGCCGGGTGCGCCGTACCGGAACAGCGACACCTGAGGTCGGGGGTCGGCCATGCCCGGATCGTATCCCCGCGTGTCGATCCATGTTCCCCCTGTGGACGGTGGCGGACGGGCGGCGGGCACGCCAGGATGGCCGGATGAGCACACTCACGGGGAAACAGGTGGCCGAGGCCGGGCTGGACGGGTGGACGTACCTGCTGGGGGCGTTGCAGACGCGCATCCGTACCCCTGATTTCGCGGCCGGACTGGCGCTGGTGGCCGCGGTCGGCGCGGAGGCCGAGCGGGTCGATCATCATCCGGATCTGGATCTGCGCTACACCCACGTGGACGTGCGGCTGTGGTCGCACGACGCGGGTGGCGTGACAGGGCGTGACCTGCGGCTGGCCCGGACGATCGCGGCGCTGGCCGCGGACGCCGGGCTGACCCTGTCGGCGGCCGGGCTGGCCCGCCTGGAACTCGCGCTGGACACCCCCGAGCACGCCGTGGTGCTGCCGTTCTGGCGGGCGGTCCTGACCTGGCAGTCGCCGGACGGCCGCGGCCCGGACGACGACGAGGTACGCGACCCGGACGGCGTGCTGCCGACCGTCTGGTTCCAGCGCTCCGGCCGGGACGAGCCGCGGCAGCGGTGGCACCCGGACGTGTGGGTCGACCCGGCCGAGGTGGACGCGCGCATCGCCGCCGCGCTGGCGGCGGGCGGGACGCTCGTCAGCGACGCGGAGGCGCCGAGCTTCTGGGTGCTCGCCGACCCGGACGGCAACCGGGTCTGCCTCTGCACCTGGCAGCAGCGCGCCTGACTCAGCGCAGCGCCTTGGCGGCCACCTTCAGGTCGGCGACCAGGCCCTCGTACGCGACGTCCTGGTTGTCGGCGCGCAGCACCGCCGACGGGTGGATGGTGGCGAGCAGCCGGGCCGCCGGGGCGTCGGCGACGGCGCCCGTCCGGTCGACCGGCACGCGCTCGAAGTCCTCCGGGTGCTGGGCGGCGGCGGGCCAGGGCAGCAGCTCGCCGCGCTGCTTCGTCACCCGGAAGCTCGGGCCGAGCAGCGCCTTGGCGGCGGTGGCGCCGAGCACCACCACGATCTCCGGGCGCAGCCGGGCGAACTCGGCGACCAGCCACGGCCGGCAGGCGGTGACGTGCACGCGGTCCGGGGTCTGGTGGATGCGCCGCTTACCGCGCAGCTCGAAGCGGAAGTGCTTCACGGCGTTCGTCAGGTAGATCTGGGCGGGGTCGAGTGCCGCGTCGTCGACGGCCTTGCGCAACAGCCGCCCGGCCGGCCCGACGAACGGCAGCCCCTTCTGATCCTCGATGTCGCCCGGCTGCTCGCCGACGAAGACCACGCGCGCGTGCTCGTCGCCGCGGCCGAAGACGGTCTGGGTGGCGTCCCGGTACAGCTCACAGCCCCGGCAGTCGCCCGCTGCGGCGCGCAGCTCGTCGATGGTGTCCGCCGACGGCGGGATGAACTCCTGTGCGCCGGGTGCGCTCTCGGTCTCGGCCATGCCGATCGTTCTACCCCGTCGGGCGGCGCGCACGCGAGCGGCCCGCCGCGCTGTCCGGAGGTGTTAAGAAGGGGCCCTTCCTATACCGAATGCGTTAAGAGGGGGCCCTTCCTTCCACCGGTGAGGGCGTCGGCGAGCGCGGGGACGTCGGCCTCGTCCAGCGCGCTCACCGAGACGCGCACGGCGGGGGCGGCAGCGATCCGGTACAGGCCGCCGGGGGCGAGCGACCACCCGGCGTCGCGCAGTGTCGTGATCGCCACCGTCTCGTCGGGCACCGGCACCCAGACGTTGATCCCGGTACGCCCGTGCGCCGCCACCCCGCGCGCGGCGAGCGCGGCCACCAGCCCGTCGCGCCGCCTGTCGTAGCTGTCCGCCGCGCGCCGGACCAGCTCGGCGGTGGCCGGGTCGCGCCAGAGCGACACGACCAGGCGTTGCAGCACCGTGGAGACCCAGCCGGCGCCGACCCGGGCCCGCCCGGCCACCCGGGCCACTGTGGCCTCGTCGCCGGTCAGCACCGCGAGCCGCAGGTCGGGCCCGTAGGGCTTGCTCACCGACCGGACGAAGGCCCACGCCGGGGTCGACCCGGCGAGCGGGTGCACTGGTACGCGGGCCAGCTCGGCGGCGTGGTCGTCCTCGATCAGCAGCAGGTCGGCCCGGCCGGCGAGCAGCGTCCGCAGCGCGGCGGCCCGGTCGGCGGAGACGGCCGCGCCGGTCGGGTTCTGCGCCCGGCTGGTCACCACGAGCGCCCGGACCCCGGCGGTGAGCGCCGCCCGGACCCCGCCGACGGTGGGGCCCTCGTCGTCCACCGGCACCCCGACGGTACGCAGCCCGAGCGCGGCGATCAGGTCGAGCAGGTTGGCCCAGCCCGGATCCTCCACCGCCACCGCGTCGCCGGGGCGCAGGTGGGCGGCGAGCAACCGTTCGATGCCGTCGAGCGCACCGCCGGTGACGGTGAGCGCGCCGGCCGGCACGCCGTCGGCGGCGAGCCGGTCGCGGGCCAGGGCGGCCAGGTCGGGCAGCACGGCGTCGGTCGCGTAGCCGCCGGGAGGTCCGATCTCGGCGGCGAGCGCGGCCAGGTGCGGGCCGAGCGGGGGCAGCAGCCGGGGGTCGGGCTGGCCGGCGGAGAGGTCGCGGCCGCCGGGCAGCGGCGGGGGCAGCAGCGCGGCACGGCGACCGGCGACCGGCGGGCGGGGGCGGACCCGGGTGCCGTGCCGGCCGGCGGTCGCGACCAGGCCGCGTTGCCGCAGTTCCTGGTACGCCTTCGCGACGGTGGCCGGGCTGACGTCCAGCTCGGCGGCGAGCGCGCGGACGGCGGGCAGGGCGTCGCCGGGGGCGAGATCGCCGGTGCGGATGCCGGATTCGACGCTTGCCGAAATCGCGGCGGAGGTCGAGCCGGTGACCTGATATTGTGCTGCCACAGTTCGGAGATTGTACTAGAACAAAGGTGGGATGTCACGTGTACGCCCCAACCGAACGCACCACCGCCACCCGCACCCGCGACCGGATGCACTACGACCGGGCCACCGCCCACGCGCTGCTGGACGAGGCGTACCACTGCGCGCTGTCGTTCACAGTGGACGGCGAGCCGCGCATCCTGCCGACCCTGCACGTGCGCATCGGCGACACGCTCTACCTGCACGGGTCCACCGGCAGCCGGCCGCTGCTCGCCGCCCGGGGCGAGGCCGGGCTGAGGGTCTGCGTCGCCGTCACCCACCTCGACGGGCTGATCTACGCCCGCTCCCAGTTCCACCACAGCGCCAACTACCGGTCGGTGGTGGCGCACGGCACCGCCCACCTGGTCGACGACGCCGGTGAGAAGGCGGCGGTGCTGACCGCGCTGGTGGAGAAGGTCGCCGCCGGCCGGTCCGCCGACAGCCGCCCGCCGAACCGGCGCGAGCTGGCCGAGACCGCCGTGCTGGCGCTGCCCCTGCGCGAGGTGTCGGTACGGATGCGCACCGGCGGAGTCAACGACGAGCCGGCCGACGAGGCGCTGCCGTACTGGGCCGGTGTGGTGCCGCTGCGGCTCACGCCGGGCCGCCCCGAACCCGCACCCGGCGTGAGCGCGCCGGTGCCGGCGTACCTGCGCTCGGCCCGCTCGCCGTGGCACGAACCGGCGCTGCTGCGCGGCGAGCACGTCGTGCTGGAGCCGCTCGACCTCGCCCACGCCGACGAGCTGTACGCCGCCACCGCCGACCCGGAGGTGTGGCGGCACCTGGGCGGTACGCAGCCGGCCGACGCCGCCGAGATGCGCCGGGTGGTCGCCGCCTACCTGGACGCGCAGGAACGCGGCGAGCAGGTGTGCTGGACCCAGCGCTGTGCCGTCACCGGCGCGGTGATCGGCACGACCTCCTTCTACGAGATCGACCCGGTCCGCCGGTCACTAGCGATCGGCTACACCTGGCTGGGCCGCCCCTGGTGGCGTACCGGCGTGAACACCGAGGCGAAGCTGCTCCTGCTGGGCCGGGCCTTCGACGACCTCGACGCGGTCCGCGTGGTCTGGCACACCGACATCCGCAACGACCGCTCGCAGCGCGCGATCGAACGGCTCGGCGCGAGCCGGGAGGGCGTGCTGCGACAGCACAAGCAACGCGCCGACGGCTCCTGGCGGGACACCGTGCAGTACTCGATGCTCGCGCAGGAGTGGCCGAATGCACAGGTCAGCCTGCGGGAAAGGCTTCGCCCGGCGGCCGGCGCGGCGTCATGATGTCCGGCGTGCTGGGGATCACCGACATCTGGACGTATGTGCTGGGCACCGTGGCGATCGTGCTGCTGCCCGGCCCGAACTCGCTCTTCGTGCTGGCCACCGCCGCCCGCCGGGGCGTGGCCACCGGTTACCGGGCCGCCGCCGGGGTGTTCGTCGGCGACGCGGTGCTGATGGTGCTCTCCGCCGCCGGGGTGGCCTCGCTGCTCCAGGCGTACCCCCCGCTCTACCTGGTGATCAAGTACGCCGGCGCGGCGTACCTCGGGTATCTGGGGCTGGCCATGCTGCGTGGCGCGTGGCGGCGCTGGCGCGACCGCAACGACCCGGCCACGCCGCGCCTGATCGACGAGGTGGAGCCGGCCGAACAGCGGGAGCCGTTCCGGCGGGCGCTGGTGATCAGCCTGCTCAACCCGAAGGCGATCCTGTTCTTCGTCTCGTTCTTCATCCAGTTCGTCGACCCCGGGTATGCGTGGCCGGCGCTGTCGTTCCTGCTGCTCGGGCTGATCGCGCAGGTCGCCAGCGCGCTCTACCTGACCGTGCTGATCTTCACCGGCACGTACCTGGCGGCCCAGTTCCGGCAGCGCCGGCGGCTGGCCGCGAGCGGCACCACGGCGGTCGCGGTGCTGTTCCTCGGGTTCAGCCTGAAGCTCGCCGCCGGCTGAGGTGTAAGGAAGGGCCCCCTCTTAACGCCTCCGGTAGAGCAGGGGCCCCTTCTTAACAACGAACACGCGCATACGCACGCGCTCACGTGCCGTCGCCGCCTCCGCCACCGCCGCCGATGCCCGCGCCGCCGGCCGTACCCCCGAGACCGTAACCCGGCGCGACCGGACGGTCGGGCGGGCGGCTGACGTGCGCCGACTCACGGATCGTGGCCGACCAGTCGGCGTGCGCGGCGGCGGCCGCGTGCCTGTCGATGGCGTGCCGCAGCCAGCCGTCCACAGTGGCCACCCAGTCGCGCTCGTCGGCACCGGCGTGCCAGACCCGGAACCGGCTGATGCTCTGGTGGGTGATCCCGGCCAGGGAGAGCCGCCGGTCCAGCCAGAGCAGCACCTCCATGCCGGCCGAGTCGGTCAGCATGATCATTTCGAGTTCGGTCATCGGGCCGGCGTAGAGCGGGGCGGCCCAGAAGCCGTACCACTGCTGGAACGGCAGCGTCTGCTCCACCCCCGGCAGCCGCCCCTCGCGCAGCCCGGCCTGCCGGATCGCGAAGCCGAGCGTGTCCAGCGCGGCGAGCACGTGCTCCTGGGCGGGCAGCGGGTGGATCAGCACCGGCACCATCGCGCCCTGGTCCACCTCCGGGTCCACCGACACCTCGGTGCGCAGCCCGGTACGCAGGCTCAGCAGCGGCACCCCGCCGTACGTGGTCACCGGCGACTCCCACGGCAGCGGCACGGCGAACTCGACGGCCCGCCGCCGTCCGGCCGGTACCACGAACCGTCCCGCGATCGTCCACGTCTGGAACTGCACCAGGCGGCGCGGCGCCTCCGGGTTCTCCGGTTCGACCTGGGTGACCAGCGCGAGCCGGATGTGCCGGACCGGTACGTCCGATCCACCGGCGGCGAGCGTCACCCGGCCCGGCAGGCGCAGGCCCGGCCGGGTGCTCGGGTTGGGCAGCGTGGTGCTCACCGAGAGCCCGGTCCAGGTGGAGTCCCGCGACACGCCGGTCAACCGCATGCCGGGGCTTTCCCGCTGCCCGCCCGGCCATGCCCGACCGAGACGGCCACCGGCCGAGGGCCGCCCACCGCCCGCCGCCGGCAACGGACGCCCGGCGAAGCCGACGCCGGAAGCGGAAAGACGCCGGCCCGGCGAGGTGGTCTCCCACCTCGCCGGGCCGGTACGGATCAGGACGGTCAGCGCATCCGGCGGCCTCGCGGCACCGGGTCGGTCTCGTCGTCGAACTCGCCGATGACCTCCTCCAGGAGGTCCTCCAACGCGACGAACCCGATCGGGCGGGTCGGCCCGCCACCGTTGCTCACCAGCGCGAGCTGCGCCTGCCGCGCCCGCATGGCGGCCACCGCCTCGGTCACCGACGCCTCGGCCGGCAGCGTGAAGGCGCTGGTCATCAGCTCCTCCGCGGTCGCCGGACGGCCGGTGGTGACGGCGCGCACCGCCTCGCGTACGTGCACCAGGCCGCACACCTCACCACCGGTGTCGACCACGGCGAGCCGGGACCGGCCGCTGTCGCGGGAGACGTGCTCGATCCGCTCGGCGGTCTCGCTCCGGCCCACCGTGACGATCCGGTCGAACGGCTCCATCACCTGGGCGACTGTGGTGCCCTGGAGTTCCAGCATGCTGGTCAGCAGCTGGTGCTGCTCGGCGCCGAGCAGCCCGTGCTCCCGGGACTGCTCCAGCAGGATGCGCAGCTCGTCCGGGCCGTGCACCTGGGCGAGCTGGTCCTGCTGCTGCACCCCGAACAGGCGCAGCATCGCGTTCGCGAGCCCGTTGAGCACGGACAGCACCGGCCGGGCGATCCGGGCGAACGCCCGGAACGGCAGCGCCAGCAGCATCGCCGACCGCTCCGCGTCGGTGATCGCCCACGACTTCGGGGCCATCTCACCGACCACCAGGTGCAGGAACGTCACGAGCGACAGCGCGAACACCAGCGCCACCACGTGGCTGACCGCCTCGGGCAGGCCGACCGCGTGCAGCAGCGGGCTGAGCAGGTGCTCGATGGCCGGTTCGGCCAGCGCGCCCAGACCCAGCGTGCACAGCGTGATGCCGAGTTGCGCGCCGGCCAGCATCAGGCTCAGCTCGCGGACGCCGTCCAGCGCCGCGCGGGCCGCCCGGCCGCCACCGGCGGCCGCCTGTTCGAGGCGGTACCGCTTGGCCGCGACGAGCGCGAACTCGGCGGCCACGAAGAACCCGTTGAGCGCCAGCAGCACCACGGAGAAGAACAACGCGAATCCGGGGCTCATGCGGAACCCTCCCCGGACACCGAGGCGGCGGGCCGCAGCCGCACCGAGTCGGCCACGTGCCGGTCCACCGCCAGCACCTCGACCAGCACCCGCGGGCCACCGGCCGGCTCGTCGCCGTCCGTGGCGACCGGGATCTCCAGCCGGTCACCGACCTCGGGCACCCGGCCCAGCTCCCGCATCACCAGACCGGAGAGCGTGTCGTACTCGGGCGCCTCGGGCAGTTCGATGCCGGTGCTGTCGGCGACCTCGTCGATGCGCCAGCGCGCCGGGACCACCCAGGAGCCGTCCTCCTGCCGGGCCGCGGCCCGGTCCGGCGGGTCGTCCTCGTCGCGGATCGGCCCGACCAGTTCCTCGGCCAGGTCCTCCAGCGTGATCACGCCGGCGAAACCGCCGTACTCGTCGACCACGCAGGCGAGCTGCCGGTGCCCGGACCGCAGGCGGTCCAGCACCGTCGGCAGCGGCAGCGTCTCGGGCACCAGCAACGGGGGTACGGCCACCGCGTCGACCCGGGTGGTCGCGCGCTGCGCCGGGGGCACCCCGAGCACGTCGGCGATGCCGACCACGCCGACCAGGTCGTCGACGCCCTCGGCGCCGCGCACCGGGAACCGGGAGTGGCCGGTGTCCAGCAGCTCGACGATCCGGCTGACCGGCTCGTCGGCCCGGATGGTGTGCACGTCGACGCGCGGCACCATCGCCTCGCCGGCGGTCAGCTCGCGGAAGTCCAGACCCCGGTCCAGCAGGTCGGACATCTCGGCGTCGAGGTGCCCCTCCTCCCGGGACTCGGCGATGATCTGTTCCAGGTCCTTCGGGGTGGCACCGCTGGGCAGCTCCTCGATCGGCTCGATGCCGATGCGGCGGAGCAGCCGTACGGCGGCCCGGTCGAACAGCGTGATCAACGGACCGGCGATCTTCAGGTAGATCAGGGTGGACCGGGACAGCGCCCGGGCGAGCGGTTCGGCCCGCGCGATGGCCAGGTTCTTCGGGGCCAGCTCGCCGAGGACCATCTGCACCACGGTGGCGATGATCAGGGCGAGAGCCACCGACAGCGGCAGCGACACCGAGCTGGACAGCCCGGCCACGCCGAGCAGGTCGGCCAGCCCGGCGCCCAGGTACGGCTCGGCGACGTAACCGACGAGCAGGGCGGTCACGGTGATGCCGAGCTGCGCGCCGGACAGCATGAAGGAGAGCCGCCCGGTCACCTCCAGGGCCCGGGCCGCGGCACGGTCGCCATCGTCGGCGAGCTGCTTGAGCTTGCCTCGGTCCACGGCGACGTAACCGAACTCCTGGGCCACGAAGTAACCGGTGGCGGCGGTGAGGACGGTGATGAGAAGGAGACCGACGAGGATCAACACGGGAGGTTCAGTGCTCCCGGGGTCGTCGGGGAGGGAATTCGCCGGGTATTACCCGGCCGGCTACTGCTGCCCTCCGGGGCAGGAGAGTCGATCATGCAGCCCATTTTATCGGTACCCGCTGGACGTTCGCTGAGGGTGCCGGGAAGCCTCCCGCACGTCCGGTTCAGCGTCCGGCCAGCTCGTCGGCGTCCAGCAGCGTCCGGTCGACCCGCCCGGAACGGTACGCGGCCCGGCCGATCATCTGCGCGGCCACTGGCGCGGTGGAGAGCTGGAAGATCGCCACCAGGACCAGCATGCCCAGGTCCGAGGGGGTACGCAGGCGCAGCGCCAGCCCGGCCAGCAGCAGCAGGACGCCCAGCACCTGCGGCTTGGTGGCCGCGTGCATCCGGTCCAGCACGTCCGGGAAGCGCACCAGCCCGATGCCGGCGACCAGGGCCAGCACCGCCCCGGCCAGCAGCAGCACCCCGCCCACCCAGTCCGCGACCGCGCCGGCACTCATGATTCGGCCCGGACCGCGAAGCGCACCAGCGACACCGACCCGATGAAGCCGAGCAGCGAGAGCACCACCAGCACGGGCAGCGTGGTGGCGTGCCGGTTCACGGCGGCCTCCGCACCCACCGCGGCGAGCATCGCCGACAGCAGCAGGTCGGCGCCGACGACCCGGTCGAGCAGGGACGGGCCGCGGTAGATCCGGGCCAGGGCGAGCAGCGCGGTGGCCGAGAGCAGCACGGTCAACGCGACGGCGAGCAGGACTGTCACGGGTGGTTCCTCCGTTCGGCGGGTTCGAGGTCGAGCCGGCGTACCTCGTCGGGAGATCCGATGGCGCGGACGATGCGCCGTTCGACGGCGAGCACGCGCTCGCGGCTGCCGGTGATGTCCTCGGGTCCGCGCACGTCGAGCACGTGCACGTAGAGCACGCCCGCGGCCCGGTCGACGTCGAGGATCAGCGTGCCCGGCACCAGCGAGATCACCTCGGCGGTGAGCGCCAGGTTGAGGTCGGTGCGCACGCGCAGCGGCACCGCGATGATCGCGCCGCGCGGGCGGTAGCCGAAGCGCAGCGCCAGTGCTGCCACGTGCACGCTGGCGCTGACCAGCTCCGCGACGAACGTCGCCGCGAACACCAGCAGCGCGCGGGGGCGGACCCGGCCGCCGAACGTGACCGGCGGCAGCGGGAAGAACAGCAGCACGGCCACGCCGACCACCAGCCCGGTGACGAGGTTGCCCCAGGACACGTCGCCCCACAGCAGCATCCAGGCGACGACCAGCCAGCCGAGCGCGACCGCCTGGTCCCGCCGCCGCCCGCCCCGGCCGACGGCCGGCGCGGGGGCGTCGGGGGCGGGTGCCGCACGGGGTACGCCGGTGGGCTCACCGGTCGCGCCCCCGCCCGGGGGCAGGTCGTCGGTCACGGCACGTCCCGGGGCAGGACCGCCCGCACGTACGGGGTGCGCTCGCGCAGGTCGGTGGCCGCGTCGGCGGTGACCTGGAACAGCGGCCCGGCCACCAGCGTGAACAGCACGCCCAGCGCCACCAGGGCGGTGGTCGCCCCGACCATCAGCCCGGGCAGCCGGGCCGGCGGGGTGGTGGTGGCCAGCCGGGGCTCCCGCCAGAACGCGATGTTCCACACCCGGGAGGCCGCGTAGAGCGTGAGCAGGCTGGTCAGGGTGCCCGCGGCGACCAGCACGGCGGGCAGCGTCCCGCCCGCTGCGACGCCCGCCTGGAGCAGGCCGAGCTTGCCGAGGAAGCCGGAGAACGGCGGGATGCCGGCGAGGTTCATCGCGGGGACGAAGAAGAGCACGCCGAGCATCGGCGCGATTCGCGCCAGGCCGCCGATCCGGCGCAGGTCGGTGCTGCCGGCGCGTTCCTCGACCAGTCCGGCGACCAGGAACAGCGTGGTCTGGATGGTGATGTGGTGCACCACGTAGAAGATCGCCCCGGACAGGCCGGCGACGCTGCTCAGAGCCACCCCGAAGATCATGTAGCCGATGTGGCTGACCAGCGTGAACGACAGCAGCCGCTTCAGGTCCGACTGGGCCACCGCCCCGAGGATGCCCACCACCATGGTCAGCCCGGCCACCACCATCAGCAGCGTGGCGACCTGGCCGCCGGGGAACAGCAGCGTCTCGGTGCGGATGATCGCGTACACGCCGACCTTGGTGAGCAGGCCGGCGAAGACCGCCGTGACCGGCGCGGGCGCGGTCGGGTAGCTGTCCGGCAACCACGCCGACAGCGGGAACACCGCCGCCTTGATCCCGAACGCCAGCAGCAGCGTCAGTTGCAGGGTCAGGCGTACGCCCGACGGCAGCGCGTCCAGCCGGCCGGCGAGCTGCGCCATGTTCAGCGTGCCGGTGGCCGCGTACACCAGCCCCACGGCGGAGAGGAACAGCAGCGACGACAGGATGCTGACCACCACGTACGTCGATCCGGTCCGCAACCGCACCTCGGTGCCGCCGAGCGTGATCAGCACGAAGCTCGCGGCCAGCAGGATCTCGAAGCCGACGAACAGGTTGAACAGATCCCCGGCCAGGAAGGCGTTCGTCACGCCCGCCGTCAGCACCAGGTACGTGGGGTGGAAGATGCTCACCGGCGCGGTCTCGCTGGTCTCCCCCCGGCCCTGGCCGATCGAGTAGAGCAGCACGCACAGCGTCACCGCCGAGGAGACGAGCACCATCAGCGCCGCGAGCTGGTCCGCCACCAGCACGATGCCCACCGGCGCCGGCCAGCCGCCCACCTGCACCACCACCGGCCCGAACCGGTACGCCTCCACCAGCAGCACCGCCGCCACCACCAGAACGCTGGACAGGCAGAGCACGCTTATCGACCGCTGCAGGCGGGGCCGGCCGGACAGCACGAGGGTGAGCGCCGCGCCGAGCAGCGGCACCACCACCGGCAGCGGGACGAGGCCGCTCACGGGTTCTCCCCGTCCCGGCGCAACCGTCGACGGGCCGGCTCCGGGTCCACCTGTTCCGGGTCGCCGTCCGGGCCCTCGCCGCCGAGGTCCGCCGTGGACACCTCGTTGCTCTCGGCGAGGCGGACGATCTGCCGGTCCTCCAGGTCGTCCTGCACCTCGTCGTCGCCGCTGGTGTACCAGCTCCGGTAGGCGACGGCGAGCAGGAACGCGGTCAGCCCGAACGTGATCACCACGGCGGTGAGCACCATGGCCTGCGGCAGCGCGTCGCTCATCTCGCCCTGCGACGCGGAACCCACGAGCGGGGCGGCACCGGACCGCCCGCCGAGCAGGATGAGCAGGTTCACACCGTTGCCGAGCAGGATGATGCCGAGCAGGATCCGGGTCAGGCTGCGTTCCAGCAGCAGCGTGACACCGGCGGCGACGAGCACCCCGACCGCCAGCACCAGCACCAGCGTCGGCCCGGCCGCCCCGCGAATCATGGTCGGCCCTCGCGCTGGACGACCAGACCCCGACCGGCCTCGCCCGCCGCCTCCACGTGCCGGTCCACCTCGGCGCCCAGGCTGCGCAGGATGTCCAGCACCAACCCGACCACCACCAGGTAGACGCCGATGTCGAAGAACAGCGACGTGACCAGGTAGAAGTCACCGACCACCGGCAGCCACAGATTGACCTTCACGCTCTGGAGCACCTCGCCGGTGAGCGCCAGGCCGAGCACTCCGCTGCCGACCGAGACGCCCAGACCCGCGCCGAGCACCGTGCCGGCCCCGACCGGTGCCGCCTCGGCCAGCTCGTACCGGCCGCCGGCCAGGTAGCGCAGGGCCAGCGCGAGGCCGGCCACGAGCCCGCCGGCGAAGCCGCCACCGGGGGCGTTGTGCCCGGAGAAGAGCAGGAACAGCGAGAAGATCAGGACGGTGTGGAAGATCAGCCGGGTGACCACCTCGAACACGATCGACCGCCGCCGTTCCGGCAGCGTCTGCCCGCCGCGCAGCCACACCGTGCGCCGGTCCCCGGCGCGCATCGCGGCCGGTGGAGGACGGCGGGGACGCGGCCCGGTGCGGGACCGCTCGTAAATCAGGCTGGCCACGCCGGTCGCGGTGACCACGAGCACCGAGATCTCCCCCATCGTGTCCCAGGCCCGGATATCGACGAGCGTCACGTTCACGACGTTGCGGCCGTACCCCTCGAGCAGGGCCAGGTCCGGGAAGCCGGCGGAGATCGACGGCGCCCGCCGCGCCCCGGCCGCGGCCAGCGCCAGACCGGCCATCACCACACCGGTGGCGATCCCGATGCCGCGGCGGACCCAGCGGCTGCGGCGCAGCGGACGGGCCGAGAAGCGCTCCGGCAGCCGCCGCAGCACCAGCACGAACACGGCGATCGTCGCGGTCTCCACGAGGAACTGGGTCAGTGCCACGTCCGGCGCGCCGTAGAGGACGAACATCATCGCGGTGCCGTAGCCGGTCACGCCGACGAGCAGCATCGCGGTGAGCCGGCGGCGCGCGCCGACCGCGAGCAGCGCGGCGACCGCGATCACCACACAGACCACGAGCTGGGCCGGGTTGTCCCAGACCGCCAGGTCGACCCGCCACGGCGCGGTGGCGATCATCGCCCCGCCCGGCACGAACACCAGCACGAGCAGCACGGTGCCGAGGTACTGCGGCAACGACCCACGCTGGGTGGCACCGGTGACCTCGATGGCGAGCCGGTCGAAGGCGTGCGTCACCCACTCGTACCCCTGGTTGCCGCCCACCGGCGAGCGCAGCCGGGCCAGCGCGGGCGCCAGCGGGCCGCGGACCAGGTGCAGCACCACACCGCCGGCCAGCACGAGGGCGGACAGGCCGAGCGCCGCCGTGGGTCCGTGCCAGAGCGCCAGGTGCTCCTCGACCGGCCCGAACAGCTCGGCGTACGGCTCGAACAGGCCGCTCAGCCACCCGGCCGCCGGACCGGCGGCGAGCCCGGCCACGGCGAGCAACGCCGGGGGTACGAGCATCGCGGCGGGCGGCCGGGCCAGCTCGGTGTCCGGCGTGCCGGGCCGGGTGCCGAACGCGCCCCAGAGGAACCGGATGCTGTACGCGACGGTGAGCGCGCTGCCCACCACCAGCACGGTCAGCACCAGCGGAGCACCGGTGAACGCGGCGAGCGCCGCCTCCTTCCCGACGAACCCGAGCAGCGGCGGCACCCCGGCCATCGAGGCGGCGGCCAGCGTGGCGACGACGGCCAGCACCGGCGCGGTCCTCCTGACCCCGGACAGCACCCGCAGGTCACGGGTGCCGGCCTCGTGGTCGAGGATGCCGACGACGAGGAACAGCGCCGCCTTGAACAGGGCGTGCGCCGCCAGCATCGCGACCCCGGCCAGCGCCGCCTTCGGGGTGCCCGCGCCGAACACCACTGTCAGCAGGCCGAGCTGGCTGACAGTGCCGTACGCCAGCAGCAGCTTCAGGTCGGTCTGCCGCAGCGCCGCCCACCCGCCGATGACGAGCGTGACCAGTCCGGCGACCACGGTGACCGGCCGCCACCCGTCGACCAGGGCGAGCACCGGGCCGAGCAGTCCGATGAGGAAGATGCCGGCCTTCACCATCGCCGCCGCGTGCAGGTACGCGCTCACCGGTGTCGGGGCGGCCATCGCCACCGGCAGCCACGCGTTGAACGGGAACACCGCGGACTTGGCCAGCGCCCCGGCGAGGATCAGCAGCACCGCGACGACCAGGTACCCGCCGCCGGGCAGCGGCGCCGAGGCCACCGCCGACCACCGGTAGCCCCCGGCGTGGTGGCCGAGCAGCAGGAAACCGACGAGCATGGCGAGCCCGCCCAGCGTGGTCACTGTCAGCGCCTGCGCGGCGGCCCACCGGCTGGACCGGCGCTCCGTGCTGTGCCCGATGAGCAGGTACGAGAAGACCGTGGTCAGTTCCCAGAAGACGTAGAGCAGCAGCAGGTCGTCGGAGACGACGAGGCCGAGCATCGCCCCGGCGAAGGCGACCATGACGGCGGCGAACCGGGCCAGCCCGATGGACCCGGGCGGGAAGTAGCGGGCGGAGTAGACCAGCACGAGCGCGCCGACGCCGCCGACGAGCAGCAGCATCAGCCAGGACAGCGTCGTGACGCGCAGCGCCACGTCGAGCTGGAGCTGCGAGATCCACTGGTACGTCTCGACCACTTCGCCGCCGTCGCGTACCGCCCCGGTGTGCGCCGCCGCCCAGACCGCCGTGGCGGCCGGGGCGAGCGCGAGCAGGAGGCAGGCGCGCGGACCCCACCGGCGGACCAGCAGCGGGGCGAGCAGCGCCGCCACCAGGTGCACGATCAGCAGGACGAGCACGCGTACTCCCGGTCGAGGTGACAGCGCGCGAACACGCTGGTGTCACAACCGATCACACGCCACAGAGGCACCGAACCGGGCGGTTTTCCCCAAAACCCACCCTTACCCCATCCGCCCACCCCGACGTGCACCCGCTCCATCGCCCGGTGATCAAGGAGTTCGTGTCCGGAAACGCGCCGGAACCCGCCGCGAACTCCTTGATCACCGGGGTGGTGGGGAGGCGCGGAAGGGCGGGGAGACAGGTGGGAGAGGGCGGTCAGGGGGTGGGGTTGGGGGTGGCCAACTGGTGGGCGGCGCGGTCTGCCGCGCGCTGGGCGGCGGCCAGGGAGCGCAGCGGCAGCCGGGCGTCCCGGCTCTCCCGGCGCTGGACGAAGTAGTGCACGGCAGCCCGGACCCGGGCGCGGTCGGCGGCGCTGGACCGGGCGGTCGCCAGGATCATCTCGCGCAGCCGCGCGGCGAGTTCCTCGGCCAGCTCCAGATCAGGACCGTGCAGCCCGGCGCGGAGCGCGGCCAGTCGACTGTCGACCTTGCGGATGAGCACGTCGGTTCCGGACCCCCGGCCTCGCTCCTCGACGGTCATCCACGCCTCCACCCCACGCCGCATCGCGAGTGAAGTTACTTTATGTTGCAGCCCACAAGCAAGCAGTTAAGTAAGACTTAACGGAATAATCGCCCATTCCATTCTTCGACTGCCGGGCGCGGGACGGAACGGTCCGGCGGCGGGCCGGATGTCACACCCGCGCGGCAGGATGGGTGCGTGGCGGACGAGGTGGCCCGGTCAGGCGGGTCGGGCAGGTCAGGCGGGTCGGACAGGTCAGACGGTTCAGGCAGGCCGGGCCGGGTGCTGGCGGAGTTCGGCGCGGCGACCCGGGAGTGGTTCACCGCTGCCTTCGCCGCGCCCACCCCGGCCCAGGAGGGCGCCTGGCGCTCGGTCGCCGCCGCCCGCAACGCGCTCGTGGTCGCGCCGACCGGCTCCGGCAAGACGCTCGCGGCGTTCCTCTGGTCGCTCGACCGGCTCGCCAAGGAGCCACCGCCGGCCGATCCCCGGCGCCGCTGCCGGGTGCTCTACGTGAGCCCGCTCAAGGCGCTCGCCGTCGACGTGGAACGCAACCTGCGCGCCCCGCTCACCGGCATCCGCCAGGCCGCCTCCCGGCTCGGCCTGGTCCCGCCGGACGTCACCGTCGGGATGCGTACCGGCGACACCCCGGCCGACGAGCGCCGGGCCTTCGCCCGCACCCCGCCGGACATCCTCATCACCACGCCCGAGTCGCTCTTCCTGCTGCTCACCTCCGCCGCCCGCGACTCGCTGCGCGGCGTCGACACGGTCATCGTGGACGAGGTGCACGCGGTCGCCGGCACCAAGCGCGGCGCGCACCTGGCGCTGTCCCTGGAACGGCTCGACGCGCTGCTGGAGCGGCCGGCGCAACGGATCGGACTGTCCGCCACCGTCCGGCCGATCGACGTGTGCGCCCGCTTCCTCGGCGGCGCGCGCCCGGTCGACGTGGTGCAGCCGCCGTCGGACAAGACCATCGAGGTCAGCGTCCAGGTCCCGGTGGAGGACATGACACGCCTCGACGAGCAGGAGCCACCCGAGGACGATCTCGGCGGCCTCGCGCCCCGCCGCCCCTCCATCTGGCCGGCGGTCGAGGAGCGCGTGTTCGCGCTGATCCGCGCGCACCGGTCGACGATCGTGTTCACCAACTCCCGGCGCAGCGCCGAACGCCTCTGCGCCCGCCTCAACGAACTGGCCGCGGAGGAGGTGGAGGCGGCGTCCGCCCCGGACGGCAGCCGCATGGCCCGGGGCGGGGAGCCGGTGCGCGTATCCGAGCTGTTGCCCGGCGCCGACGGCCCGCCGGCCGGCGACGGCGCCGGGCCGGTGCGCGCGCCGCGGCAGCCGGCGGAGGTGATGGCGCAGTCCGGCGCGGCGGCCGGGGCGCCGGCGGTGATCGCGCGGGCGCACCACGGCAGCGTGTCCCGGGAGGAGCGCAAGCAGATCGAGGAGGCACTCAAGTCCGGCCGGCTGCCCGCCGTGGTCGCCACGTCCAGCCTGGAGCTGGGCATCGACATGGGCGCCGTCGACCTGGTGGTGCAGATCGAGGCACCGCCGAGCGTGGCGGCCGGGCTGCAACGGGTCGGGCGGGCCGGGCACCAGGTCGGTGCGGTCTCGCGCGGCGTCGTCTTCCCCAAGCACCGGGGCGACCTGCTCTCCTGCACGGTGGTGGCCGAGCGGATGGGCGCCGGGGCGATCGAGGAGCTGCACTACCCGCGCAATCCGCTCGACGTGCTGGCCCAGCAGATCGTCGCGATGGTGGCGCTGGAGCCGTGGCGGCTCGGCGATCTCGCGGTGCTGGTCCGGCGCGCGGCGCCGTTCGCGGAGCTGCCCGACTCGGCGCTGCACGCGGTGCTCGACATGCTCTCCGGGCGCTACCCGTCCACCGCGTTCGCCGAGCTGCGGCCGCGCCTGGTCTGGGACCGCGCCACCGACGTGCTGACCGGCCGGCCCGGCGCCCAGCGGCTCGCCGTGACCAGCGGCGGCACCATCCCCGACCGGGGCCTGTTCGGCGTGTTCCTGGCCGGTGCCGAGCGGGCCGCGCGGGTCGGTGAGCTGGACGAGGAGATGGTCTACGAGTCCCGGGTCGGTGACGTGTTCCTGCTCGGCTCGTCGTCCTGGCGGATCGAGGAGATCACCCCCGACCGGGTGCTCGTCACCCCCGCGCCCGGTCAGGCGGCCCGGATGCCGTTCTGGAAGGGCGACCAGCTCGGTCGCCCGGTCGAGCTGGGGCGCGCGATCGGCGCCCGGGTCCGGGCGCTGCTGCGGCAGTCCGACGCCGACGCGGTCGCGGCGCTGCGGGCCGGCGGGCTCGACGACTGGGCCGCCGGCAACCTGATGACCTACCTGCGCGAGCAGAAGGCCGCCACCCGGTCGCTGCCGGACGACCGGACGGTGGTGGTCGAACGGTTCCGCGACGAGCTGGGCGACTGGCGCCTCGCCGTGCACTCGGTGCTCGGCGCGCGCGTCAACGGGCCGTGGGCGCTGGCGATCGGTCGCCGGCTGGCCGAGCGGTACGGCGTGGACGCCCAGGTGATGCCCTCCGACGACGGCATCGTGGTGCGCCTGCCCGACACCGCCGAGACGCCGCCCGGCGCCGACGTGGTCGTCTTCGAGCCGGACGAGATCGCCCAGCTCGTCGAGGAGTCGGTGGGCACATCGGCGCTGTTCGCGTCCCGGTTCCGCGAGTGCGCGGCCCGGTCGCTGCTGCTGCCCCGGCGTGATCCCCGGCGGCGGCAGCCGCTGTGGCAGCAACGCCAGCGCGCCGCGCAACTGCTCGACGTGGCCCGCGAGTACGCCGACTTCCCGGTCACGCTGGAGGCCGCCCGCGAGTGCCTCCAGGACGTCTTCGACCAGCCCGCCCTCGGCGAGCTGATGCGCGACCTGGCCGCCCGCAAGGTACGCCTGGTCGAGGTGGAGTCCGAGCGCCCGTCGCCGTTCGCCAGGTCGCTGCTGTTCGGGTACGTCGGCGCGTTCCTCTACGAGGGCGACGCCCCGCTGGCCGAGCGGCGGGCCGCCGCGCTGGCGCTCGACTCCGGGCTGCTCGGCGAGCTGCTGGGCCGGGTCGACCTGCGGGAACTGCTCGACCCGGAGGTGCTCGCCGAGACCGCGCGCCAACTGCGCTGGCTCACCGAGCAGCGACGCCCCCGCGACCCGGAGGACGTGGTCGAACTGCTGCGCGTGGTCGGTGACCTGAGCAGCGCCGAGCTGGCCGAGCGGGGCGTGCCGGAGTCCTGGCTTGAGGAACTGGCCGCGGCCCGGCGGGTGCTGCGGGTCCGCATCGCCGGCGAGGACCGCTGGGTCGTCGTCGAGGACGCCGCCCGGCTGCGTGACGCGCTCGGGGTGGCGCTGCCCGTCGGAGTCGCCGAGGCGTACCTCGCGCCGGTGGCCGATCCGCTCGCCGACCTGGTCGCCCGGTACGCCCGTACGCACGGCCCGTTCGCGGCCGCCACCTGCGCGGCCCGGTTCGGGCTCGGCGTGTTCGTGGTGGAGCAGGCGCTGCGGCGGCTCGCCTCGGGCGGCCGGGTGGTCTCCGGTGAGTTCGCCCCGGACACGGTGGGCACCCAGTGGTGCGACGCCGAGGTGCTGCGCATGCTGCGCCGCCGCTCGCTGGCCGCGCTGCGCCGGGAGATCGAGCCGGTGCCGCCGCGCGCGCTCGCCGCGTTCCTGCCCCGCTGGCAGCAGGTCGGTTCGTCGGCCCGGGGAGTCGAAGCGGTCGCCGCCGCCGTCGAGCAGTTGCAGGGCGTGAGCGTGCCGGCGTCCGCGCTGGAACGCCTGGTGCTGCCCGCCCGGGTCGCCGGCTACTCCCCCGCCCAGCTCGACGAGCTGTGCGCCGGCGGAGAGGTGGTGTGGGCCGGCGCGGGCGCGATCTCCGGCGGCGACGGTTGGGTGACGCTCGCGTACGCCGACGTGGCGCCGCTGCTGCTCCCGCCGCCGGACGAGGCGCTGACGCTGACCCCGCTGCACGAGTCGGTGCTCGACGCGCTCGCCGACGGGCAGGCGCTGTTCTTCCGCTCGCTGTCCGACCGGGTCGGCGCCACAGACGACGCCGCCCTGTCGGCCGCCGTGTGGGACCTGGTCTGGGCCGGTCACCTCACCAACGACACGCTCGCGCCGCTGCGGGCCGCGCTCGGCGCCGGCGGGGCACACCGGTCCCGGCCGTCGGCGCCGCGCACCCGTTACCGCCGTCCGGGCCGGGTGGCGCTGCCCAGCCGGGGCGGCCCGCCCACCATGGCCGGTCGCTGGTCCCGGCTGCCCGAACGCGACAGCGACCCCACCCGCCGGGCCGCCGCCCTCGCCGATCTGCTGCTGGAACGGCACGGCGTGGTGACCCGGGGCGCGGTCGTGGCCGAGCAGGTCACCGGCGGCTTCGCCGGGGTCTACCCGGTGCTGTCCGCGATGGAGGAACGCGGGGCGGCCCGGCGCGGCTACTTCGTCGAAGGGCTCGGCGCGGCGCAGTTCGCGGTGCCGGGCGCGGTGGACCGCATCCGGGCGCTCGCCGACGACACCCAGGGCCGGGGCGGGCCGACAGTCGTGCTCGCCGCCACCGACCCGGCGAACCCGTACGGCGCGGCGCTGCCCTGGCCGGAACGCATTGTCGACTCCGGCGACGGCGCGGCACCGGCCACCGGCCACCGAGCCGGGCGCAAGGCGGGCGCGCTTGTCGTGCTCGTCGGCGGTGACCTGGTGCTCTACGTGGAGCGGGGCGGCCGGACGATCCTGTCGTTCACCGACGACACCGACACGCTCGGCGCGGCCGGCAAGGCGCTCGCCGACGCGGTGCACTCCGGTGCGCTCGGCGCGATCTCGGTGGAACGCGCCGACGGCGAGGCCGTGCACGCGTCCCCGCTGCGCGACGCGCTGACCGCCGCCGGCTTCCGCGCCACCCCGCGCGGCCTGCGTCTGCGCGGCTGACCGCCCGGAGTTCCGGGGAGCGGGCACGTAGGGTGTGCCGGTGGCCTCGATCTCGCTGACCACCGACTACGGGCTGTCCGACGGGTTCGTGGCGGCGTGCCACGGTGTGCTGGCCCGGCTCGCCCCGGCCGTCCGGGTGATCGACGTGACGCACCTGATCCCACCCGCCGACGTACGCCGGGGCGCGGCGGTGCTCGCGCAGACGGTGCCGTACCTGCCGTGGGGCGTGCACATGGCGGTGGTCGACCCGGGTGTCGGCACGACGCGGCGCGGGATCGCGCTCGCCGCGCCCGGCGGGCTGCTGGTCGGGCCGGACAACGGGCTGCTGATCCCGGCCGCGGAGGCGCTCGGCGGGGTGACCGCTGCGGTGGAGCTGACCAACGCGGACTGGCTCGGCCCGGTCGTGTCCCGCACGTTCCACGGCCGGGACGTGTTCGCGCCTGTGGCCGCCCGGCTGGCGCTCGGCGCACCGCCGGCCGAGGCGGGACCGGCAGTCGACCCGGGCACGCTGGTCCGGCTGCCGGAACCGGTGGTACGCGCCGAGCCCGGCGGCTTCAGCGCCGAGGTGCTGACCGTCGACCACTTCGGCAACGTCCAACTCGCCGCGCCGGGCACGCTGCTCGACGGTCTGCCGTCCCGGGTGCTGGTGAACGGCCACGAGGCGGTCCACGGCCGCACCTTCGGCGACGCGGAACCCGGCGCCCTGGTGGTCTACGTCGACTCCGCCGCCCAGGTCGCCGTAGCGGTGAACACCGGCCGAGCCGCCGACACCCTCCAAACCACCCCAGGCGCCCTGGTCACCGTCACCCGTCTCCCCCGCGATCTTGCAGTTGGTGCCCCGGCATAACGGGCGAATGCCCCCGGGACGGGGCCGAAACTGCAAGATCGCGGGGGAGAGCGGGGACGGGCGGGGACGGGCGGGGACGGGGGCGCCGCTCAGCAGCGGGGGACTGTGCCGCCGTAGATCGACGACAGGTACGCGTGGCTGACGTAGTTGCCGCCCACCAGGCGGTACCACCTCGTCGTCGTGCGGTACGTGCCGGTGATCTTCTGCCCGGTCACGTAGCACTGCACCGGCACGTGGGCGTACGTGGCGGCCAGCCCCCGGCTCGCGTACGCGGTGCTCGCCCCGGCGCGCAGGTTCAGCGGCCCGGAACCGACCACGGCCCGCGCCCCGCCGCCGGTCCACAGCAGCGTCACGTCCACCCACGCGTTGTCGGTGAGCCGCAGCCCGTCCCAGAACGTGCCGTCGGCCAGGTCCAGCCCGGCCGGGTTGCGGACGGTACGGCCGAACTGGTCGCGCCCGCCGTTGTAGCCGTTCTGGTACGCCGCCTGCGCCTCCGGCAGCCCGCGCGGCAGGTCCTTCCAGTTCTCCCGGACCGACGCCGGGTTCCACCAGTCGTCGCGGGTGTTCCACGGGCCGACGTCCCACACCGGGGCGTACTCGCAGCGGCTGCCGCTCGTCGTGCAGACCTTGACCGTGTAGTCGCCGGTGTTGCGCGGGGACAGGCCGCGCCGGGTGGGCAGCGCCGCGAAGTGGTCCCGCGTCCGCACCGTGTGCCCGTTGGCGGTGATGCCGCCGACCAGGCCGATCCGGGTCGCGTACACCCGGTACTTGAGCGCGGCGGCCGGCTGGACCGCCGTGGTGGCGACCCGGTCGGCGGCCAGGGTCAGGCCGGTGACGGTGGCCTCCGACGCGCTGCCGCTGGTGGTCAGCACGACGCGCGCCTGCACCCGGCTGACCGGCGCGTCGAACACCGCCTCGCCTGCGTCGCGCCACTCGGTCCAGCCTCGGCCACGCCAGCCACGTACCTGGGCCACCGCCGTACCCCCGTCGCCGGTGCGGGCGGCGACCTGTGCGCGTACCCGGGTCGCGGGCCGGTCCAGGGTGCGCGGCGCGGAGAGCAGGATGCCCTCGGCGACCGGTCCGCCGACGGCGGCCGGGCGGGTGCGGGCGGCGGGACGGGGGTCGGCCAGGCGCAGGCGGCCGGATCGCCAGGCGACGTTGACGTCGTCGCCGCCGGTGACGGCGAGGTCGACGGACCAGCGTTCGGGGCCGGGCGCGGTGGCGCGGGACGGTACGGCGGCAGGCGGAGGCGCGGCCGACGCGGGCGTGCCGGGAAGTCCGGCGGCCACGGTGAGCAGGGCGGTCAGGGCGACGACGGTGCGACGTCGGGTATGTGCCATGGGCATCTCCTCAGAACCCCCTGATCGTGGCGTTTCCGCAGATCAAGTGGAACCTCAGTACAAATAGCGACACATGCGAATTCTGCTCGGCCGGGGGACAATGGCCGGGTGCCCGAAGGCGACACCGTCTGGAACACCGCGCGCGTCCTGCAACGCGCGCTCGCCGGGGCCCGGCTCACCGGGTCCGACTTCCGCGTCCCGCAGCTCGCCACCACCGACCTGACCGGCTGGACCGTGCGCGAGTCGGCGAGCCGCGGCAAGCACCTGCTGCTGCGCCTGACCGGCACCGACGCCGAGCAGTGGACGCTGCACTCGCACCTGCGGATGGACGGCGCCTGGCGGGCGTACGCCCCGGGTGAGCGCTGGAGCGGGCGGCCCGCGCACCTGATCCGGGTGGTGCTGAGCTCCCCCGCCGCTGTCGCCGTCGGCTACCACCTGCACGAGCTGGCGCTGGTGCCGACGGCCGAGGAGGAGTCGCTCGTCGGCCACCTCGGCCCGGACCTGCTCGGCCCGGACTGGGACGCCGACGAGGCGGTCCGCCGGCTCGCGGCCGACCCGGACCGGACCATCGGTGAGGCGCTGCTCGACCAGCGCAACCTGGCCGGTGTGGGCAACCTCTACAAGTGCGAGGTGCTGTTCCTGCGCGGCGTGTCGCCGTGGACGCCGGTGGGCGCGGTGCCGGACCTACCGGGCACCGTCGCGCTGGCCCAGCGGCTGCTGGCGGCCAACCGGGGCCGCTGGACGCAGAGCACCACCGGCGTGCTGCACCGGGGCGGGACCAGCTACGTGTACGGCCGCCGGGCCCAGCCGTGCCGCCGCTGCGGGACCGCCATCCGCAAGGAGGAACTGGGCGAACGGGTCACCTACTGGTGCCCCGTCTGCCAGCCCGGCGTGGAACTTCCACGAAACGCCCAAGATCGGCCGAGATAGGGACGATTGGGTACTTCCGCCTCACCCCTGTGACGTCGCATGCTGCGGTGGACCGCTCACGGATCGTCAGCAGCGCGTACGCCCGCCACGCCGGGGTGTCGGCCGGCGCGCCCCGACCCCGGGGAGAGCCATGGTGTTGTTCCGCCGCAGCCGGCCCGGACGCCCGGACCGCGCCGCCGTCGTCGCCGTCGCCGCCGAGGAGACCGCGCCCACCGGTGACCCGACGCCGGCCGGTTCCGTCGCGCCCGCCGTCCCCGCCGCCCGGGACGGCGACGACGAGCGAGGTCCGGCGCCGGCGAGCCTGGACCCGGCCGCCGTCCCGCGCCTGTTCGGCCCGGTGCCGAACACCGCCGCCAGCCCGCTGCCCACGCTCGACCCGGACGGCCGCCCGGTACCCGGCACCGGCATCCGCAAGTTCGTCGACCCGCTGCCGCTACCCGGGCAGCCGGCCACCGCCGGGCTCGGCGCCCGCCTGCCCGTCGCCGTCCCGGACACCATCACCTGGCCGGGCTGCGACTACTACGAGATCGGCCTCCAGGAGTACGCGCAGCGCCTGCACCGCGACCTGCCCGCCACCCGGCTGCGCGGCTACCGGCAGCTCAACCTGGGCACCGACGCCTCCGGGCACAACACGGTCAGCCCGCCCGGCCGCCCCTGGCACCTCGGCCCGATGATCGTGGCCCGGCGGGGCCGCCCGGTGCGGATCAAGTTCATCAACCAGCTCCCCACCGGACGGGCCGGCGAGCTGTTCCTGCCTGTCGACGAGACTGTCGACGGCGCCGGTGCCGGGCCGCTCGACGGTCCCGCGCCGTACCCGCAGAACCGCGCCGTGCCGCACCTGTCCGGCGCGCAGACCGGGTGGATCAGCGCCGGCAACCCGTGGCAGTGGGTGACCCCGGCCGGCGAGATCACCCCGTACCCGACGGGTGTGGGTCTGACGCCGGTGCCGGACATGCCGCCGCCCGGCGCGGGCGCCACCACGCTGTACTTCCCGAACGACCAGAGCGGCCGGCTCATGTGGCTGCACGACAACACGCTCGGCCTGTCCCGGCTCACCGTCTACTCCGGGCAGATCGCGCTCTATCTGCTCACCGACCCGGCCGAGGATCGGCTCGTCGCCGACGGCGTGCTCCCCGCCGACCAGCTCCCGCTGGTGATCGAGGACAAGACGTTCGTCCCCGACGACGCGCAGCTCGCCGCCCAGGATCCCACCTGGGACCGGGACCGCTGGGGTGCCAAGGGCAGCCTGTGGCACCCGCACGTCTACCAGCCGCGGCAGAACCCGTACCGGCTCACCGGCACCAACCCGACCGGCCGCTGGGACTACGGGCCGTGGACCCACGACCCGGACGGCGGCGCCAGCCCGTGGGTCGCCCCGGTGCCGAACCCGCACCACGACCCCGACACCGATCCGGACGAGCCGCCGCTGGTGCCGGGCGTGCCGCACCCGTCGGCGGTCCCCGACGCGTACGGTGACACCCCGCTCGTCAACGGCGTGGCTTACCCGTACCTGGAGGTCGCGCCGCGGGCGTACCGGTTCCGGATCCTCAACGCCTGCGCGGACCGCGCGCTCAACCTCCAGCTCTACCGGGCCGCCTCGGACGCGCCGATGTGGGCCGAGGACGGCAGCCCGGCCGACCCGGACGCCGGTGAGGTGCCGATGGTCGAGGCGGTACGCACCCCCGGGCGGCCCGCTTACTGGCCGGCGGACGGGCGCGACGGCGGCGTGCCCGACCCGGCCGCCGCCGGGCCCGAGATGATCCAGATCGGCAACGAGGGCGGCCTGCTCCCCGCCCCGGTGGTGCTGACCAACCGACCGGTGGACTACCGGTACGACAGGCAGGACCCGACGGTGCTCAACGTGGACGGGCACGCGCTGCTGCTCGCCCCCGGCGAACGGGCCGACGTGGTGGTGGACTTCTCCACAGTGCCGCCGGGCAGCACGCTCATCCTCTACAACGACTGCCCCGCGCCGCTGCCCCGGTTCGACCCGCGCTACGACCACCACACCGGCGTGCCCGACCGGACCGCCGCCGGTGGCCTGCCGCCGACCCGCCCCGGGTACGGCCCGAACACCCGTACGCTGCTCCAGATCCGGGTCACCGGCACCCCCGCGCAGCCGTACGACACTCGGCGGCTCGCCGAGCGGCTACCCGGGGCGTACGCCCGCAGCCAGCCGCCGCCGATCGTGCCGCAACCCGCGTACGACACCGCGATCGGCACCTCCACCCCGCGCCCGACGCTCGTCGCCGCGCGGGCCACCTCGGTCACGTTCACCCCGGCGGGCGCGACCGCCCCGGTCACGTTGCCGCTGGCGGTGAAGTCGGTCGGGCAGGTGTTCGAGGCCCGGCACGGCCGCGCGGTGGGACGGCTCGGCGTCGGCCACCCGGTCGCCGGGCCACTCGCCCCGGCCACCCTGCCGCTGGGCCCGGCCGACCCGGCCACCGAGGTGCTGCACGCCACCGACCCGGCGGTGGCGGTCGGGGCGCCCGGCGACGGCACGCAGCTCTGGCGGATCGTCGGCGACGCCCCGCGTACCCATCCCGTCCACATCGAGGGCTGCGACGTACAGATCGTCAACCGGGTCGGCTGGGACGGCACGGTCCGCCCGCCCGACCCGGGCGAGCTGGGCTGGAAGGACACCGTCCGGGTCAACCCCCGGGAGGACGTCGTGGTGGCGCTGCGTCCCGTACCACCAGCCCTGCCGTTCAAGATCGGCGACAGCGTACGGCTGCTCGACCCGACCCGCCCGGCCGGCGCACGGCTGGACGCCGGCCCGGTCAGCCCCGTTGACGGCCGTCCCGCTGTCGTGGTCAACCAACTGGTCAACCTCGGCTGGGAGTACCGCTGGCAGACCCGCTCGGCCGGACTGCGCGACCAGGGCATGAGCCGACCGCTGGTGGTGCGTGTGGCACCCAAGGCGCCGACCGGGCTCACCGCCACCCCGGCACCGGGCAGCGCCACCGCGCTCCCCGCCATCGCGCTGACCTGGACCGGCAACGGCAGCCGGCCCGTACCCACCAGCCACCGGCTGCAACGCGCCACCGACAGCACCTTCACCACCGGCCTGACCGAGATCACGGTGGCCGCCACCGCCACCCGGTACACCGACGCCACCGTCACGCCCGGCGTCACCTACCACTACCGGATCCGCGCCGAGAACGCGGTGAGCTGCTCGTCCTGGTCCAATGCGGTACCGGCGGCGGTGCACATGTCCGCGCCCGCCCGGGTGACAGCGGTGCTGCCGCCGACCGGGCCGCTGCGGGTGGCGCTGCGCTGGGCCAACCACTCCTTCGCGACAGGCGTGGACGTGCAGCGGGCCACCAACCCGACGTTCACCAGCGGTCCGGGCACCACTGCCATCGCCGTGGGCGAGTCCCACGTGGACCCGGCGGTCGCGCCGGACACCACGTACTACTACCGGGTACGCACGACGTACCTGGGTGCCGCCTCACCGTGGTCGACTGTGGCGACGGTGACCACACCGGCCCGGCCGGTCGCACCGACCGCTGTGAGCGTCACCGCGAGCGTGTCCGGGCCGGACACCGCCAGCGTGACGGTGACCTGGTCGGCACCGACGCCGGCCGGACCGGGCGCCGGGTTCGTCGTGCAGCGCGCCACCGACGCCGCCTTCACGCGCGAACCGGCGACGTTCCACGTGACCGGCCGAGGCTTCACCAACACCGGCCTCGCGCGAGGAATGACCTACCACTACCGGGTACGAGCGACGAACGTCGTAGGGACGTCCCCCTGGACCCCCTCAGCCCGCACCGAAACCCCCACCTGACCCGCCCCCTCTCCCCCGGCCGCCACAGGGGTTGATCATGAAGTTGACGGCCGAAATGGAGATCGAAACTGCCGTCAACCTCATGATCGACCGCGCTGGTCGGGCGTGCCTGGGCGGTGATCAAGGGATTTGGGCCGGGATCCGGCTGTGGGTGGGACACGAACCCCTTGATCAACGGGGAGGCCGGGGCGGGGAGGGGACTGTCAGGGGGCGCGGAGGGGGGTGCGGAGTTCGGCCAGGGCGGAGGCTACGCCGTGCAGCAGGTCGGTGGCCTCGGTCAGGCGCGCGGCGGACGGGTGCTCGGTGTTCGGGCGCGCGTCCTCGGCCACGTAACCGGCGGCGGCCACCACCAGCCGCTCGTACGCGGCCACCCCGTCCTCCAACTGGGCCACGAGCGTGGCGTGCACCTCGTTCAGCTGGCTCTGCGGGGTCAGCTTCGCCGCGCGTTCCACGCCCGCCACCCGGTTCGCCAGCTCACGCAGGGACCGGTCGGCCTCGGCCGCCTCCCGGACCGCCGGCTCGGCCAGCCCGGTCAGCCGCCCGGCCAGCCCGGCCAGGGTGAGCGCGGCCCGGTCCAGCCGGGCCCACGGCTCGGCCGCGGCGGTGCCGCGCAGCGCGAGGCGGGAGCGGACCCGGCGTACCTCGGCCACGACGCCCGGCCCGACTGGGAGCCGCTCGACGGCGGCGACCAGCCGGGCGCGGGAGCGGGCGGCGGCCTCGGCCGGATCCAGGGCGGGCGGTGGCGGCACGGCGGCCAGCGCCCGGTGGTCGGCCCAGCGCCAGGCGGCCACCGCGATCGCGCTGCCCGCGGCGCCGGCCCAGGCCGCGTCCGCCAGGCCCAGTCCGGCGTACGGAGTCAGCACCGCGGCGGCACCGCCGAGCCCTCCGGCCAGTACGCTCCACCGCCGCGCCGAGTTGCGTAGTCTGCGCAGCCTGCGGAAGTGCCGGGCCCGTTCGTCCGCCATCGTGTCCGCCCCTCCGTCAGCCGGTAGTGGTCTCCCCGGTGCCACGCTCCCGGCTCATGCTGGCCCGGATCTCGTCGAGCCGGGCGGCGGCGGCCGGGTCGGCCGGCTGCCCCACGGCGGGGGTCTCGGACCGGCTGCCGAGCTGCTCGCCGGCCATGCTCGACCGGATCTGTTCCAGTCTCGCCGATCCGGCCGAGTCGAGCGTGGCCTTCTGGATCTCCAGCATCCGGCCCTCGACCGAGTTGCCGGCCAGCTCGGCGCGGCCCATGGCGGTGGCGTAACGGCGTTCGATCCGGTCGCGGACCTCGTCCAGCGAGGGGGTGGTGGCGGGTGCGGTGAGCGACGACATCGACTCCAGCGAGCGGGCCACGCTCTCCTGCATCTTGGCCTGCTCCAGCTGGCTGAGCAGCTTGGTGCGCTCGGCCAGCTTCTGCTGGAGGATCATCGAGTTGTTCTCGACCGCCTTGCGGGCCTGTGCGGCCGCGCCGAGCGCCTGGTCGTGCAGGGTCTTGAGGTCTTCCAGCGCCTGCTCGGCGGAGACCAGCTGGGTGGCAAGCATCTGGGCGGTCTGCTCGTAGCGCCCGGCCTCGGCCTCGTCGCCCCGGCCCCGGGCCTGGTCGGCCACGGCGAGTGCCTGCCGCGCGTTGCCCTGGAGCTGTTCCACCTCGGTCATCTGCCGGGACAGCTTCATCTCCAGCTGGCGCTGGTTGCCGATCACCGCGGCCGCCTGCTGCACCAGCGCCTGGTGCTGGCGCTGTGCCTCCTCGACGGCCTGCTGGATCTGCACCTTCGGATCGGCGTGCTCGTCGATCTTCGCGCCGAAGAGCGCCATCAGGTACTTCCAACCCTTGACGAACGGGTTCGCCATCTCCGCCTCGTCCCCTCAGTAGCGTCGCGCCTACATCGTTCCAGCCGGACGCCACTCCGGCACCCGTACGCTCCTGATCAACAGTACGACGCGAACGCCAGCACTGCCCACGACGTGACAGCCGGGGTCAGGCGGCGCAGACCACATCCCGCTCGGCGGGGCGTACGCGGGTGCTGCGCAGCGTGGCCTTGAGCGGCGAGTCCTGCCGGACCTGGACGGCGACCCCGCCGTCGGAGGTGACCTGCCGGACACTCCTGTTCGTCGCCTTGCGGACGGCGGCCGGCGTCACCGAGGCCGGCTCGTCGGCCACCGGAACCAGCACGCCGGGCATCTGCTCGGCCAGGGCGACGGTGTCGCTCACCTCGCGGAGCAGCTCGGACAGGCGGGCGCCGAGCGCGTCGCAGATCGCGGCCAGCAGTTCGCTGGAGGGTTCCTTCTGGCCGCGTTCGATCTCGGAGAGGTAGCCGAGGCTGACGTTGGCGGCGGAGGAGACCTCGCGGAGGGTGCGGTGCTGCCCTTGCCTGCGTGCTCGCAGCGCGTCACCGATCACCCGGCGTAGCAGGACCATCGCACCTCCCCCTGAACGGGACCACCATCTCCGGCCGGAACACGTCGCGCCGGACGCGGTGGACCGCTCCCGGCGCCGACGGCGACCGCCGGAGCCTTCCCGCAACCGTACCCGTTGGTCGCCACGGCGACATCCCACCCCGCCTCTGAAAATCCGGGCGGATCGACAGGTCCGGCGATCCCGCCGCCGGGCGTGTCGGCGCCGCGCGGGCTCATCGGCGGCCGGCTCCCGCCGCCTCGGCGGCGTCGGCGGGGAGCTGGATGCGGTCGGCGAGCAGCCGCAGCGCCTCGATCACCGCGGCCGAGCGGATGTGGTCGCGGCCGCCCTTGAGGTCGAGCCGGCGCACCTCGGTGCCGTCCGGTCCGGCGACCGCCACGTAGACCAGGCCGACGGGCTTGTCGTCCTGCGGCTCCGGACCGGCCACGCCGGTGGTGGCCAGGCCCCAGTCGGCGCCGCAGCGCTGCCGTCCGCCCTCGGCCAGCGCCGCCGCCACGTCCGGGTCGACCGGGCCGCGGTCGGCCAGCAGGTCCTCCGGTACGCCGGCGAGCGTCGCCTTGAGTTCGGTGGCGTAGACCACCATGCCGCCCCGGTAGATCGAGCTGACCCCGGCGATCTCCACGATCGCGGCGGCGAGCAGGCCGCCGGTCAGTGACTCGACGGTGGCCAGCGTCTCGCCGCACTCGTGCAGGCGGTGCACCACGGCGGCCGCCGGGCTGCCGGCGGGCCGCTGGTTACTCGCGTCGGTGTCCATGCCCGCCCCCATTTCCCGCCCCACGCCGGCTTACTCGTCCGCCGCCCGAGCCGCCCGAGCCGACGGACCCGCGACCCGGACCGGCGGACCGACCGCCCGGACCGACGGGCCCGCCGACCGGTTCAACGGGCCGGGCGGCGCAGCCGCAACGCCTGGGCGATGTAGTCGAACCCGGTGACCACGGTGACCACCACGGCCGCGCCCATGATCCACGGGCCGACCGCGGCGAGCGCCTCCGGCATCGGCCAGAGGTACCAGGTGATGGCCAGGATCTGCAGCGCCGTCTTGACCTTGCCGCCCCGGCTGGCCGCGATCACGCCGTGCCGGATCACCCAGAAGCGCAGCCCGGTGATGCCCAGCTCGCGGACCAGGATCACCACCGTCACCCACCAGGGCAGCCGGTCGTAGACGGAGAGCAACAGCAGGGCGGCGCCGGTGAGCGCCTTGTCGGCGATCGGGTCGGCGACCTTGCCCAGCGAGGTGACCAGTTCGTACCGGCGGGCGATCCAGCCGTCGACCAGGTCGGTCGCGGAGGCCACCACGAAGATCAGGCAGGCCGTCATCCGCCAGCCCGCGTGGCTCATGCCGGAGGCGATCACGGTGGCCACGAAGACCGGCACCAGCATCAGGCGCGCGCCGGTGAGCACGTTCGCCGCGTTGAGCAGCGGTACGGGGGCAGCGGCCGTCGACTCCGCTCCCGTCATGTCCCGCATCGCCCCACGTGGCTTCCCCGCTCCATCAGGGCCCGCCGTCACCGTACCGCGCCGGGCGCCGCCGAGATCATCTCATCCGGTACGGCTACCAGGTCCACGCCCTCGGTCGCCGTCACCGTGGCCCGGACCAGGTCGCCGGGGCGCAGAGCGGCCAGATCGACGCCGCCGCCGACCGGCGCGACGAGCGTGGTCGAGCCGTCGACCTCGGGCGCCTGGTGGGCGGCCCGCCCCTCCACCACGCCGTCGGCGATCGAGTCCACGAGCACCTCCACCGTCGCGCCGAGGCGCTCCTCGGCGCGCTGCGAGCAGAGTTCGTCGGCCAGCGCGCTGAGCTTGTCGTACCGCCGCTTGATCGTGGCGGCGGAGACCTTGCCGGTGAGTCCGGCGGCCTCGGTGCCGTCCTCGTCGCTGTAGTCGAACATGCCGATCGCGTCCAGCCGCGCCTCGGTCAGGAACCGGACCAGCTCGGCCACGTCCTGCTTCGTCTCGCCGGGGAAGCCGACGATGAAGTTGCTGCGCGCGCCCGCGTCCGGCGCCAGCGCGCGGGCGGAGGCGAGCAGTTCCAGGAACCGGTCGGTGGAGCCGAAGCGCCGCATCCGGCGCAGCACCGGCTCGCTGGAGTGCTGGAACGACAGGTCGAAGTACGCGGCCACGCCGGGCGTGGTGGCGATCACCTCGACCAGGCCGGGCCGGGTCTCGGCGGGCTGGAGGTAGCTGGCGCGGACCCGCACGATCCCGTCGATCGCGGCGAGCTGCGGCAGCAGCTTCTCCAGCGCGCGGGGGTCACCCAGATCCTTGCCGTACGAGGTGGAGTTCTCGCTGACCAGCACCAGCTCGCGGACGCCGGTCTTGGCCAGCCACTCGGCCTCGGCGAGCAACTCGTCCGGGGTACGCGAGACGAACGCGCCCCGGAACGCCGGGATGGCGCAGAACGCGCACCGCCGGTCGCAGCCGCTGGCGAGCTTCAGCGAGGCCACCGGGCCGGTGTCGAGCCGGTGCCGCAGCACCTGCCGCAGGTGGGCCGGGGTGTGCTCGTCGGTCTCCGGCGCGACCCGGGCCGGGTTGCCGTGCCCGGGCAGCGACACCGCCGCGTCGCGGCGCTTCACCGGGGTCAGCGGCAGCAGTTCCCGCCGGTCGCGGGGGGTGTGGGCGCCGAGCGCCTCGCCGGCGAGCACCGAGTCGAGGCGGGCGGCGATGTCCGGGTAGTCGTCGAAGCTGAGCACGGCCTGCGCCTCGGGGAGACTGTCGGCCAGCTCACGGCCGTACCGCTCGGCCATGCACCCGGCGGCGACGACCTTCGCGCCGGTGTCGGCGGCGGCCAGCAGCGTCTGGATCGAGTCCTGCTTGGCCTTCTCGACGAACCCGCACGTGTTCACCACCACCACGTCGGCGCCCTCGCCGTCGGTGGTGACGTGCCATCCGTCGGCGTGCAGCCGGGCGGCCAGCTCCTCCGAGTCGACCTCGTTACGGGCGCAGCCGAGGGTCAGCAGGGCGACGCGGCGCCCGTCGGATCGCGGGGTGGAGGAGGAGGCAGACACCATCCGAGGGTACCGGGCCGGTTCCGGTGCGCCGCGCACCCGTCCGGCCAGGGTCAGCGCGCGGACACGGCCACCCGGGCCAGCCGATCGAGGAGGAACACCTCCGTGCCGGCCAGGCCGGTGGAGCAGAAGACCGAGATCTGGTCCGCGGTGGTCCGGCCGGGAGCCGCGCCGGCCAGCACCGCGCCCAGGTCGCGCAGCCGCCCGGCGTACGGCTCGACCGCGGCGAGCATCGGCGGCACGTACGCGGCGGCCTGCCCGGGTGAGTCGGTGACCAGCAGGTCGGCGGCGTCGAGCAGGTCGGGGCCGAACTCGTGCCGGTCGACCTGCTTGAAGCCGACGGTGTTGACGTGGGTGCCGGGGGCCAGGTCGGCGGCGTCGAGCACCGGGACGGTGCTGGTGGTGGCGAGCACCACGACGTCGCGGTCGCGTACCGCGGCGGCGGCCGAGCCGACGGCGCGGGCCGGCACGCCCAGTTCGGCGCGGACCCGCGCGGCGAACGCGTCCCGCCGGGCCGCCGAACGGCTGTACACGGTCACCTCGCGCAGCGGCCGGACCGCCGCCGTGGCCCAGACCTGGGTCCACGCCTGCCGGCCGGACCCCACCACGCCGAGGGTGGCGGCGTCCGCGCGGGCCAGGGCGTCCACCGCCACGCCACCGAGTCCTCCGGTACGCCGGGAGCCGAGTTCCTCGCCGACGGCGATGGCGCGTACCGCGCCGGTGCTCGCGTCGTGCAGCACGACGAGCTGGCCGCTCTCCGGGTGGCCGAACGTGTCGTACGAGCGGAAGCCGTACCACTGTCCGGTGAGGTGCCCGGCGGTGAGCACCATCCGGCCCCCGCCCAGCGGCGCGGACGCCCGGGGCGGGGCGATGAGCCGCCCGGCGTGCGCGGCCAGCAGCGCGTCCCGCATGGCCGCGACGGTGAGCGGGGCGTCCACGGCGGCCGCGACGTCGTCGTCGGAGAAGAGCAGGGTCATGGCATCCATCGTGCAACTTGAAGTTGACGTCAACTCCACTCATGGTGGGCTTTCTCACCCCGCCGCCGGTCCGGCCCGCCCGGTGCTACCGTCGGCCACGACGGCCCTCGGGCCGTCCCGGACGAGTGGTGGGCGTACCCGGTCAGGCCAAGACGCCCCGCGTGACCCAACCGCCGCCCGGCCCGCTCCGCGCCGGGCCCGCCCGTCAGAGGTGATGTCCCATGGCCTGGATCGTGCTGGTGATCTCCGGACTCCTGGAGACCGCGTGGGCGATCGCGCTTGACCGCAGCGCCGGCTTCACCCGTCCGCTCCCCTCCGCCGTCTTCGCCGTCACCCTGGTCGGCAGCATGGCCGGCCTGGCGTACGCGCTGCGCGACATCCCGGTCGGCACCGGCTACGCGGTGTGGGTCGGCATCGGCGCTGTGGGTACCGCGCTGGTCGGGATGCTCGCGCTCGGCGAGCCGGTCAACCTGCCGCGCGTGGCCTGCCTGCTGCTGGTGGTGGCCGGGGTGATCGGGCTGAAGCTCTTCCACTGATCGGGTGGACGCGCGGCACGGGCCGCCGGCAGCCCCGACGGCCCGTGCCTACGCGTCCGACCTCGGTCAGACGCTGTCCTTGCTGCACAGGAACGTGCACGTGTCACAGGTGATGAAGGAGCCCGCCACGCAGCATCCCTCCGCCCGGGTGCCGACGCCGTCCTCCGGCAGTTCCTGCAGTGCGTCCACGTCGTAGCTCACGGATCGCCTCCCCTATCGCGAGATGGTGCAGCCGAAGCAGGTGACCACGGACAGCCACGGGTCGCAGCAGGTCGCCGACGCCCGCAGGTTCAGGTGCTCGGTCTCGGGCATCTGCTCGAGTACCTCGAGTTCGATGGCCGCTTCCGGCCAGTCGAATCGTGCGCTCATTCCCGCCTCCTCAGTTGTCGGTGTTCGTGCAGGTGCCGCAGGTGACCCAGCTGTAAACGCTCGCCAAGCCGCACAGTGCGCTGACCATGCAGCAGCACCCGGCCGCCGCGATGCCTACCGACGGGTCGAGTTCCGCCAGTTCCTGCAGCGCCTGCACGTCGTCGACGACGTACTCCCGCTCAAGCAGTGCGTTCCCCATTACTTCCTCCTTTCCGGGGTTTGGTCCGGCAGCAGACCATCCAGCATCCACAATCGCTCTCCACCATTTCGGAGGCGATGCAGGAATGCGAGAACACCCGCCAGCCCGACGTTGAATCCGATTGTTATATCCCGGCCCGACTCGCCCGGGACAACCATGCGCCCGCGGTGGTACGCATTGCGAGCGTGAATACATGCGGCGATTTCCTCAGCCCACTCGCGATAGGTGTCGTCGTCGAATGCGGCGGCCATGTCCAGCAGGAGCTCGCCGCTACTGGCGAGACCGTGACAGGCCACCGGGGTCAGGAACCACTTGTCCCGGCGCAGCGCGACGGCGGCGCCCCGCAACAGTTCCTCGTAGCGGGCGTCCCCGGTTGACCGCCAGAGGCGGAGCAAAAAGGCGCCGACTCCGGCGGATCCGCTACACCACCAGGTGATGCCGGGGTCGATGCCGGCCTCCCGCTTGGCGGCGTCTCCACTGGGCCAGAGGGCGGCCGGGCCCTCCCACTCCACGACCGAGGCGAGCAGGTCGCCGCCCGCGCGGGCCAGTTCCAGGTACCTGTCGTCGTTCAGGGCGTGCGCGGCCACGAGCAGGAAGTGGCACATGCCCGCGACTCCGTGCGCGTACCCGAAGTGCGTGAGCCCGGCCAACGCCGAGTCGAACGACTCCGGCACCATCCAGCGCACCCCGTCCGGGCCCGTCACCACGGCGTCTGCCAGGCCGTCAGCGGCGGCCTTCGCCCGCTGCCTGAAGTCGGGGTCCTGGGTCGCCGACCAGAAGTACAGCTGCGCCATCCCCAGGCCGGCAGTCCCGTGCGTCATGTCCGGATTGGGCCACCGGACCGGGGCCAGCTTGGCGTAGCGGGCAGCCTGAGCGACGAGATCGGGGTTGTCCAACGCCGTCCCCGCACTGTGCAGCGCCCAGGCCGCACCCGAGCGGCCAAAGTAGAGGCCGGGCAGGACGCGGGTGTCGTCGCGCAGGCGCGCCGCCAGCCAGCGGCTGGCCACAGCCAGGCCGGGACGCAGGTCGGAAGCGGCCGGAGTGCCCGCCGCACGCGCCAGGTAGGCCACCACCCCACCGGCGCCAGCCTGCACGTTGCAGGGATCGTTGGTGACACCCAACGCCTCCATCGGTGGCCACAGGTGGGGCTGGTCAGGCCTCATCGCCTCCACGATGTATGCGGTGCCGTCGTCCACCAGCAGCCGCACCACGTCCTCCGACGCGCGACCCGCCGGTTCGGGCACCCGAACGTCGGGGACCGCCTGCCCGGGGTCATCCAGGAAGTCGACGACCCGGTCGATCGTCCATCGTTTTCCGGGCTGCTCGGTGAGGAGACCGCCGATCAGTGGCGCGAGTTGGCGCGCGGCCTCGCTCTGCGGCAGGGCGACGGCAAGAATGGTCGCGATCCGATCGCCCACCGTCCGGCCGGGCGCCTCGTCGGCGTGCAGGTAGGGCTCCATGCAACTGGCCAGGTAGAGCAACGTCGCACCGAGGCTGTAGAGATCGGCCGGGTAGCTTGACGCCGGCCCCCAGCTCGCTGTCCGCACGACCTCCGGCGCACCGTAGCCCGGCGTGTAGACCCGGGGCACCATGTCGCCGGGACCGGCGAAGAACTCGACGTCGATGAGGCGTACCCGCCCGTTGTCCTCGATGATCACATTTCCGGGCGACAGGTCCCGGAGCACGAGGTTCGCCCCGTGGATCGTGGCCACCGCCGCGGCCAGCTGACGCGCCACGTCGAGCACCTCGTCAGCCGTCAGGAGGCCGCCGTCCCGCTGACGTGAACGTTCCTCCACCCAGTGGCGCAACGGTTGGCCCTGGATCTCCTCCTGAACCAGGAAGATGTGGTCACTCTGCGCGAAGAGGGCCAGTTTGCGCGGGGTGAAGCCGTGTGGCTCGAACTGTTCGAGCATCCGCGCCTCATACCGCAGCCGGTCCTGCGCGGTTTCCCCCGAGGGGTCAACACCGACGTGCGGACGAGCCTGCTTGATGACCACCGTCGCATCGGTGGCCGTGTCCTCGGCGCGATAGACACCTCCGCGGTTGGAGTGCCGGATCGCCTTCCGCACCACGTATCGGTCGGCCAGCTTCACCGGCCCGCCGCGTCGATCCGCCGGCCTCGGTTCGGGCATGTCCTCGAACGGCCGGGGCGCCCACTCGGGTGGGCTGAACCATGCCTCCCGGTCGTCCTTGATCCACGTGCCGTCCGGCGCCACCAGCATGGGTGAGTAGCTGCCGTCGCTGTTGAGCACGTCGTTGGCGCGGAATCCGCCGTAGCGGTAGTGCACCACGCCGCCCGGCCGGTACGGCCGGTCGGACAGGATGGCCGGTCCCACCATTCCCTCGGTCGCCCGGTGCAGGGCCTCGGCGAGCAGCCGGAAGTGGTCGTCGTCGTCCGGGTAGACCGTGATGAACTTGCCGCTGTTGCCTCGAGGGCAGCGAGGCGAGTTCAACTCCTCCACCAGCGACGTGCTACGCGCGAACTTGAATGCCGCCTGCTCGGCGAGGAGAACCATGGCGGCCCGCTCCAGCGTCTGCGCCGCCTCGGGAAGAGTCGTGGACACGTGCAGCTTCCAGCCCTGGAGACGGCGGCAGTGGGACGGCGGCTCCACATAGCACCACGCCTCGTTGGCCCGCAACCGCCAGCTTTCGGTGGCCACCTTCGCCATCGCGCGGTGCAACGCCTGGAGGTATTCCTCATCCACCGGATGTGACTCCAGCGAATATCTCAACTCCGACAGTTCGTTCATCTCGCCTCCGCCGGTCCGATCGATACGCGCGTCAATGTTTAAGTAACGTATCGGCCGGTAACCCTGCCTTAACAGGATGGAGTTGCCGTTGACAGCTTTAGGCCAACCGCCGACTCGGTTCCTGTATGACAACTCAAAGCTGCATCTACGGGGGACGTATGTTGCACGGGGAAGCAGAGAGCCGGGATCCGGACGCGGACATGCTTGCCGGGCTGGTACCGGATCGGCTGGCCGAGGGCTACTCGACGTTGGTGAGCCACGGGACCGTCGACCTCACCGGCTCGAGCCCGGTCGAGGACCGAGAACTGGTCGAGGATCTGGTGGACTGGGGCCTGGCCCGTCGGCAGGGGACGGTCAGACCGGAACTGAGGCCGGTGGAGCCGCTGGTGGCGTTGGAAAGCTCGTTGGAGCACCTGCACGAAGAACTGGCGCGGCGTCACCGCGCACTCCTCGACGGGCACCACCGGCTTCGGGAGTTGCAACGTGACTACTTCGCCGGTGGAGCTGACGGCCCGGCCTCCCAGCCCTTCCGCGTCCTGAGCGACGACGAGGTCCTGGACGTGACCGTGGGCATGGCCAACACCGCGACCGAGGACGCGATGGCGATCGTCAACGACACCGACGGCGCCATCATGAGCACCATCCGCAGCGACGTCGCCTTACGGCGCGACCAGCCCGTGCGCAAACGCGTACTCTACGACCCGTCCGCGCTCAGCCTGCCTGACGGGACAGCCGACGATCCGCGGGAAGCGCCGGAGGAGATGCGGGCTCTGAGCGGGGTTCCCCTCGAGCTGCACATCGTCGACGAGCGGGCTGCGGTAATCCCGCTGCGGGCCGGCTCCTACCTTTTCATCCGGTCACGACTGGTGACCCGAGCGTTGCGGCACTACTTCGAGTTGCTCTGGCAACGGGCCCGGCCGCTGGGCGAACACCGGCAGGAGGAGGGCCACCTCACGCGGGCGCAGCATGACGTGCTGGTGCTCATGTCGTGCGGCCTCAAGGACGAAGCGATCGCGCGGCGGACCGGCATGAGTGTTCGAACCGTACGACGCCATGTGGGCGTGGTGATGGATCTGTTGTCGGCGGACACCCGGTTCGCCGCCGGCGTCGAGGCGCAACGTCGCGGTTGGCTGTGACAGCGCGGGCGACCGGTCACGCGACGAGCAGCTGGTGGCGCGCCAGTTCTCGGTAGAGGCCGCTGCGGTCGGTCAACTCGCCGTGGGATCCGACGTCGACCACTCGACCCTCATCGAGCACGACGATCTGGTCGGCGTTCACCACGGTCGAGAGCCGGTGCGCGACCACGATGAGAGTCCGTCCCTCAGCGGCCCGACCGATGGTCTCCCGCAACCGCGCTTCGTTACGCGCGTCGAGATTGCTGGTCGGTTCGTCGAGCAGCAGAATCGGCTGATCGGCCAGGAGGCTGCGGGCTATTGCGAGGCGTTGGCGCTCACCCCCGGACAGCCGCACTCCGTGCTCGCCGACCTCGGTGTCGAGCCCGTGGGTCGAACGGCGAAGGACATCTTCCAGCCGCACCCGCCGCAGCACGCGCATCATCTGCTCGTCGTCCGCGTCTGCCGCCGCCAGACGAAGATTGTCCCGCAGCGTTCCGGCCAGGACGGACGCCTCCTGCTCCACGTATCCCAGCTGACCGCGCAAGTCGGTGAACGACAACGAGCGCACGTCCACCCCGCCCACCCGTACGCATCCGGACCCGACGTCGTAGAAGCGTTCGATCAGCATGAGCATCGTCGACTTTCCGGCCGCGGACGGACCCACCAGCGCGGTGTGCGTCCCCGCCGGCACCCTGAAGCTCACATCTCTGAGCACGGGAGGGCCATCCGGATAGCTGAAGCTGACCCGGTCGAACTCGACCGCCGCTTGGACCGGCCCCACGACCAGCCGGTCCCGTACGAACTCGACCCCCGGCCCGGATCGCTCGCTCGGCATCCGGAGCACCTCCTCGATGCGCTCCAACGCCGCCAGGCCACTCTGTAACTGTGCGTAGGCGTGCATCGCCTGAGCCAGCGGCATCGACATGTAGAAGAGGAAGAGCACGAAGGCCACGAGAGACCCCACCGTCATCCGGCCGGCGGCGACCTGGCTGCCTCCGAAGCCGAGGACGAGCAGCAGAACGAACTGTAGGGCTACGGAGTTCAGCGGCCCCACCAGAGCCTGATGACGCGCCAGCCGCATACCGGCGGCAGCGGCGGCATCAGCGTGCACACCGATGACCTCCGCCTCGCGGTCATCCGCCCGGTTCGCACGAATGGTCCTGATGGCGGTCAGCGCTCGCTCGACCGCGGCCGTCATGTCCCCGACCCGGCTCTGTGCCTCCCGCGAAAGCTTCCGGATCGGACGAACGCTGATCGAACCGACCGCGACGACGACCGCCAGCCCGATCAACGTGGCCGCGAGAAGCTTCCAGTCGATCAGCGCCATGCCCACCGTGGCACCGACAACGAGGATCGCGCCGGTCGCCAGGTCGAACAGCCCGGATGTCACCACCGCCCGCAACAGGGTGGTGTCGGCGCCGAGCCGTGACAGCAGGTCGCCGAGGCGGCGGTCGTCGTACTCGGCGATCGGCAGCCGGAGCATGTGCCGCGCCAGCCGCCGCCGGGTCTCCCGGACAACATGTTCCCCGGTCCGCTGCAGGACGAGGTCCCGGACGGCGGTGACGACAGCGGCGGAGACGAGGACGACCACGAGCAGTGCGACCAACGCCGTCACGCCGCGTCCGGCGGAGAGCAACTCGATCACCGCACGCGTCAACAGCGGCTGACCCAGCGCGAGACCGGCTCCGAGCAACGAGAGCAGCCCGGCCAGGGCCACGCTCCCCCACCGTCCGCGCAGGTACGGGGTGAGCGACCGGAAGGTGACCGAGGAGGACGACGCCGAGGAGGAACCGCCATTCATCGACATGACGTGAGGCTAATCCGCCGCACACGACCGAGCCGAGCCGTCCGGTGGCAGGACATCCTGCCACTGGCCGACAGTTGCCGCAGGCGGCGTCAGTCCTCGCCGCCGCGCAGGCCGGCCAGAACCTCCTCCAGCTCGTCCGGCTTGACCAGCACGTCGCGGGCCTTGGAGCCCTCGGACGGGCCGACCACGCCCCGGGTCTCCATCAGGTCCATCAGCCGGCCCGCCTTGGCGAAGCCGACCCGCAGCTTGCGCTGCAGCATCGAGGTCGACCCGAACTGCGAGGTGACCACCAGCTCGACGGCCTGCACGAGCAGGTCCAGGTCGTCGCCGATGTCCTCGTCGATCTTCTTCTTGCTGTCCTGCGCCGGGGCGAGCACGTCCGGGCGGAACTCCGGCTCGCGCTGGTCCTTGCAGAACTTCACCACGTCGGCGATCTCGCGCTCGGTGACCCAGGCGCCCTGGATGCGCTGCGGCTTCGACGCGCCCATCGGCAGGAACAGGCCGTCGCCGCGGCCGAGCAGCTTCTCCGCGCCCGGCTGGTCCAGGATGACCCGGGAGTCGGCGAGCGAGGACGTGGCGAACGCGAGCCGGGACGGCACGTTCGCCTTGATCAGGCCGGTGACCACGTCGACCGAGGGCCGCTGGGTGGCCAGCACCAGGTGGATGCCGGCGGCCCGGGCGAGCTGGGTGATCCGGACGATGGAGTCCTCCACGTCGCGCGGCGCGACCATCATCAGGTCGGCCAGCTCGTCCACGATCACCAGCAGGTACGGGTACGGCCGCATCTCCCGCTCGCTGCCGGGCGGCGCCTTGATCTCGCCGTTGCGCACCTTGCGGTTGAAGTCGTCGATGTGCCGGACCCCGTTGGCGGCGAGGTCGTCGTAGCGCATGTCCATCTCGCGGACGACCCACTCCAGCGAGTCGGCCGCCTTCTTCGGGTTGGTCACGATCGGCGTGACCAGGTGCGGGATGCCCTCGTAGCCGGTCATCTCGACGCGCTTCGGGTCGATCAGCAGCAGCCGCACCTCGTCCGGGGTGGCCCGGGTCAGGATGGAGACCAGCAGCGAGTTGAGGCAGGACGACTTGCCCGCGCCGGTGGCGCCCGCGATCAGGATGTGCGGCATCTTCGCGAGGTTTGCCACCACGTAGCCGCCCTCGATGTCCTTGCCGAGCGCCACCACCATCGGGTGGTGGTCGCTCGTCGCCTCGCGGGAGCGCAGCACGTCGCCGAGCGACACGTTCTCCGGGTCGGTGTTCGGGATCTCCACGCCGACCGCGCTCTTGCCCGGGATCGGGCTGAGGATACGGACGTCCGGCGACTTCACCGCGTACGCGATGTTGCGGGACAGCTGGGTGATCCGCTCGACCTTGACGCCCGGGCCCAGCTCCACCTCGTACCGGGTGACTGTCGGGCCGCGGGTGAAGCCGGTGACGGCGGCGTCCACGTCGAACTGCTCGAAGACGCCGGTGAGCGCCGCGATCACCTCGTCGTTGGCCTTGCTGCGGCTCTTCGGCTTGGCGCCGCTGCCGAGCAGGTTCGCCGGCGGCAGCGTGTAGTCGCCGGCGAGCCCGGTCAGCGCGAGCTGCTCGGCGCGGGTGGGCAGCGGCGAGTGCTCCGGCGGCTCGACCGGCTTGCGGTTCGCCGGCACCTTCGGCGGCTTGCGCGGCAGGACAAGCGTCTCCTGGAGGTCGACGCCGGCCAGCTCGTCGTCCGGATCCAGCGGCTCCAGCGGCGACGGCATCCGCTTCGCGGGCCGCTTGCGGGCCGGCTTCGCCGGCGCCTCCTCCTCGGCGAACTCCTCGTCGGCGTCGGCCCCGGCCGGGCCGGCGCGCAGGCCGAGCCGCTCCGGGATCTTGTTGATCGGCGTCGCGGTGACCACGAGCAGGCCGAACACCAGCAGCAGAAGCAACAGCGGCATGGCCACCCAGGCGGTCACCGCCGACTTCAGCAGGTCACCCACGCCCGCGCCGATCAGGCCACCCGCGAAGTCACGCTGGACCTCGTCGACCGGGTTCTGCCCGATGTGCAGCATCGCGGCGGTAGCCAGCATCATCGAGCCCCAGCCGACCAGGCCGCGACCGCGGTGCTCCGGGTCGGCCGGGGTCCGCATCAGCCGCCACGCGCCCACCATGAACAGCACCGGAAGGATTATCGAGATGGCGCCGATGAACAGCCGTACGGTGTCGGCCAGGTGCCGGCCCACCGGCCCGGCGCCGCCGCCCCAGATGCCCACCGCGCTGAGGATGGCCAGGCCGAACAGCAGCAGCCCGGCGCCGTCGCGGCGGTGCTCCGGATCCAGCTCCCGGGTGGACGCGGCCTGCCGCCCGGCCGCCCGGAACGTCCAGCCGACCGTGTGCGCAAGTCCCATCCAGACGGCGCCGACCGCCCGGCCGACGAACGCGGCCGGGCTCGGCCCGGGAGCCGGTCGCCGCCGCGCCGGCTTCCGCGCCGCCGCCTTCTTCGCCGGTTGCCGGGCGCGGTTGTTCGTGGTGCCACGCGGCGACGCGCCGCGCCGCCGGCTCGCCTGAGAGGTACGGCCCGCCATAGAGTCACGGTAACGGCGGCACCCGGTGGATCGCCGCTTTTCCGGGTCGTGTCCGCGCGTCGCAGCACGGGTCGGACCGTCGTTTGTGTTATTCGCCTCAGAAGGGATGCCCGATGGCGTCGCCGGAGATCGAGGACGGTCCGGACGGCCCGCTGGCCGGACACCCGCAGGAACTGCGCCCGCTGACCGGCGAGCTGATCGCCGCCGTGCTCGGCCACCGGGGGTACGCGGTGGCCGAGGAACCCGACGGCGCGCTGGTCGGCCGCTGGGAGCGGAACCTGATCTGGTTCCACCGCCGGGGCGCGGCCGGTGAGCTGCTCCAGGTGCGCACCGTCGTCGCGCACCACTTCGGCATCGAGCGCGTGCCCGAGCTGCACGCGTTCTGCAACACGTGGAACCACGACCGGCTCTGGCCGAAGGCGTACGTGCACGTCGCCGACGACGGGTCGGCCCAGGTGTGCGGCGAGGTCACCACCGACCTCGAGCGCGGGGTGACGCCGCACCAGCTCGACCGGCTAGTCGACTGTGGCGTGACCACCGGATGCCAGCTCGCCGCCGCCGTCGACGAGCTGGCCGGCGGGACGCTCCGGTGACCACGGCACGCGACAGGGGGCTGGCCGCCGCGCTCGCCGACGCCCGGGACCGGCCCGACGGCGCGGAGCGCTGCGCCGAGCTGGAGCGGATCGCGTCGCGGGCGGACGCCACCGGCGATCCGCGTACCGCGGTGTCGGCGCGGTTCGCGCTGGTCGAGGCGTACCTGCACCGGGGCGAGCGGTGGCGGGCGGTGGAGCCGGTCCGGCGGATGCGGGCCACGCTGGACGGGCACCCCGGGCTGCTGGACGCCCGCCCGGACGAGCTGACCCGGTTGCGCCGGCATCAGCGGCAGGCGGTGGAGGCGTCGTTCGGCACTCCCCGGGTGGGCCTGGACCAGGCCCGGTCCCTGTTGGACGCGCTCGCCGGGGAACTGGGCGAGGACGCCGCACCGGTGGCGGAGCTGCGCTGCCGGCTCGCCGACCACCTCGGCGACGAGCCGGCGGCCCGGCGGGCGTACGAGCGTTGGTCGGCGGCGGACGCGAACGACCCGGTGGGTGGCTGTGCGGGGTGCGCCCCGGCGCGACGGGCCGACCTGCTGGCCGGCTGGGGCGAGCCGGACGCGGCACTGGCGGCGCTGGCACCGGCGCTGACCGGCTGGGTCGAGCCGCAGGCGCCACCGACCCGGCGGGGCGAGCGGCAGGCGGCAGCGGCCGGCGCGACGGCCTGCACCGACCAGCCGGAACGGGCGCTCACCGTGGGGCTGCTGCCGTGGCTGCGTACCGGCGCGGTGACGCGGGCGGCCCGGGCGCACGTGTACGCGTACCGCCGGCACCGCAGCGAGAAGACGGCGTTCCCGCTGCTCGCCGCGCATCTGCGCTTCTGCGCGCTGGGCGGCTACCTGCATCGTGGGCTGGAGATCCTCACCGAGCAGCTGCCCGAGCTGGACCGCCCGGCCGACGACCTGTCCGCGATGGAGTTCGCGGCGGCGGGCGCGCTGCTGTGCGGACTGGCCGCCGAGGCCGGGCTGGGCGGGCGGCGCATCCACCGCCCGGGGCACGGTTCCCGGCCGGCGGCCGAGGTGGACGTGGCGACGCTGGGTACGCAGTTGCAGGCGCTGGCGACGGCGCTCGCCGGCAGCTTCGACGCCCGCAACGGCACCGGGCACCAGTCCGGCCGGATCGCCTCCTGGCTGGCCGAGCGGCCGCTCGCCGCGCCGGTGTCGCTGGCTGCCGAGAGCGAGTTCGACGAGGAGCCGGACACCGACGATCCGGCCGAACCCCTGCCGCCCGGGCCGGACGAACCGGCACCGCTGGACGCGGCGCTGCTCGCCGCCGCGCTCGACGCCCGGGGCGAGCCGTACACGCCTGAGCCGGACGGCACGCTCGCCGGCCGGTGGGGCGAGGCCACGATCCAGTTCCGCCTGCTCGGCCGGGACGGCGACGTGCTGCACGCCCGGGTGGTGGCGCAGCGGCGGCTGCCGGCCGGTCGGCGCGCCGAGGCGTACGCGTTCTGCAACGCCTGGAACCACGACCGGCTGCTACCCGCCGCGTACGTGCACGAGCCCGGCGACGGGACGCTGGTGCTGGCCGCAGGCGTCTCCACCGACCTGTCCTGCGGGGTGGCCCCGGCGCAGCTCGCGGTGCTGGTGGCCGCCGCGGTCCGCACGGGCACCGCGTACGCCGAAGCGGTCGCCGCGCTGCCCTGACACATGGCGCGGCCCCCGACCACCGGGCGGTGGTGATCGGGGGCCGCGGTCTGGGTGCGGCGGTCAGCGGGCGGAGAACGCCAGCGTGTACTCGCCGGAGCCGGACAACCCGACGACGCGGTACCGATAGGCGCCGGCCGACGTCTCGGCGGTCAGCCGGGCCGTGCCGTCGGCGGTGGCCGCGCGGGCCACCGTGCGGAACGCGCCGCCGGTGAAGCGTTGCAGCTCCAGCACCATGCGAGCGCCGGCCGGCGCGGACAGGCACGCCTCCTGGGTGCCGTCGGGCACCCGGTAGAAGCGCCCGTCCGGCTGGACCTGGGTTCGTCCGGCGGCGATCCGGCCGGTGCGGCTCACCTGCCCGGAGCACTCGGTGTCGTCCGCCGGCGGGGTGGGCTCGGCGGTCGCGGGCGGGGTGGTCTCGCCGCCGCCCGCCGGCGGCTGCGTGGGCGCGGGCTGGTCGCCCGCGGTGACGAGCGTCAGGTCGTTGCGCTGGAGGATCTCGTTGACCGGCTGGAAGAACGTGGTGCCGCCCCGGGTGCAGTCGCCGGATCCGCCGGACGTGACGCCCTGCGCCTGGTCCCCGGAAAGCCACGCGCCGCCGGAGTCACCCGGCTCGGCGCAGACGTTCGTCCGGGTCAGCCCGGTGACGGTCCCCTCCGGGTAGTTGACTGTGGCGTTCTTCGCCTGGATCAGGCCGCAGCGGGTGCCGGTGGTGGAGCCGGACCGGCAGATCGACGCGCCCACCGGAGCCTCGGTGGAGCCGTTCACCGCCACCGTGCCGCCGTCGGCGAAGTCGGTCACCACGCCCTGCGGCGTCCAGTCGGCGTTCACCCGCACGAACGCCCAGTCGTCACCCGGGAACGAGGACGCGGCGAACGTGCCCTGGGCGACCCGGTTCGATCCGGTGGTGCGGTCCCCCGGACGGCCGCAGTGCCCAGCGGTGACGAACCCGCCGACCACGGAGAAGCCGACCGAGCAGCGGCCCGCGTTGTTGATCAGGTAGGCGTCGCCGCCCCGCACGTCGAACAGCGGACGCGGGGCCTCGTCGGCGGTCCGCACCCGGACCATCCCGGCCTTCGACCCGGCGGCGGCGGCGAGCCGTCGGCCGTCGGCCTCCGCGCCCGGCCGGGCGATCACGACCACCGCGTTGTCTGCCACGTCGACGTACCAGCCGGCCACGTCCGGGCTGGCGTCGGCGCCCGCCGCGTCCAGCCGGCTCTTGACCGCGTCCAGCTCGGCGACGCCCCGGGCCACCCGCTTCGGGACCGCGCCCGCCGCACGTACCCGCGCCTCGCCGGCCGGGTCGGCCACCGCCACGGTGAGCGTGGCGCCGTCCGCGCTGAGCCAGCTTCCCCCGTAGCCGGCACCGAGTTCGCCGCGCAGCCGGGTGACCGTACCGGCCGCCCACCGCTCGGTCCGCAGCCGCTTCGCCGCCTGGTCGCGGGTCAGCGAAAGGTCGCGGCCCATCGCGTCGAGGACCTCCGGCGCGATGCCGTCGGCCGCCGGCGCGGCCCGCCGGGGTTCCTCACCGGCGAACGACGGTACGGTCACCGCCGCCGTCAACCCGGCCGCCGCCACCAGTACGCCGATGACTGTCATCCGTCTGCGGTCCATCCGCCACGCTCCTCCCGACCGGCGCAGGGGCACGCCGGCCATCGGGAGGTACGGAGACGGACGCCGATCGGATGAGTGCCGGCGGCACGTTTCGACGCGCCGTGTCGGGGCGTACCCGGAAAGCGACGGCGCCGGCCCACCGCGGACGGTGGACCGGCGCGCGGCGCTGCCGGGTCAGACCTCGACGACGGTCGGGACGATCATGGGCCGACGGCGGTACGCGTCGTTGACCCAGCGGCCCACCGTGCGGCGGACGATCTGCTGGAGCTGGTGCGGGTCGGTGATGCCGTCCGCGGCGGCCCGGTTCAGCGCCTCGGTGACCAGCGGGACCACCGGGTTGAACGCCTCCGGATCCTCGGAGAAGCCCTTCGCCGAGACGGTCGGGCCGGCGACCACCTTGCCGGTGACCGAGTCGACCACCACCGTCGCGGCGATGAACCCGCCGTCGCCGAGGATGCGGCGCTCGGTGAGCAGCGACTCGCTGACGTCACCGACGGCGAGGCCGTCGACGTAGACGTACCGGCTCTTGACCCGGCCGACCAGGCTGGCGCGGCCCTCGACCAGGTCGACCACGTCGCCGTCCTCGCAGAGCACGACCCGGTCCGGCGCGACGCCGGACTCGATGCCGAGCCGGGCGTGCGCCCGCAGGTGCCGCCACTCGCCGTGCACCGGCATCAGGTTGCTCGGGCGTACGACGTTGAGCAGGTAGAGCAGCTCACCGGCCGGGGCGTGGCCGGAGACGTGCACCTTCGCGACGTCCTTGTGCACCACCACGGCACCGGCCCGGGCCAGCCGGTTGATCACCCGGTAGACCGAGGTCTCGTTGCCCGGTACCAGCGAGGACGCCAGCACCACGGTGTCGCCCGGCGCAATGGTGATGTGCCGGTGGTCGCCGCTGGCCATCCGGCCCAGCGCGCTCATCGGCTCGCCCTGCGAACCGGTGGACATCAGCACGATCTGCTCGGGCGGCAGGTTCGTGGCCTCCTCGATCCCGACCACCAGCCCAGCCGGGATGTTGAGCAGGCCCAGGTCGCGGGCGATGCCCATGTTTCGGACCATGGACCGGCCGATCAGCGCCACCTTGCGGCCGTGCTCGACGGCGGAGTCGAAGACCTGCTGCACCCGGTGCACGTGTGAGGCGAACGAGGCGACGATGATCCGCCCCTTGGCCTTCGCGAAGATCGAGTCGAGGACCGGGCCGATCTCCTTCTCCGGCGTGACGAACCCGGGGATCTCCGCGTTCGTCGAGTCGGACAGCAGCAGGTCGACGCCCTCGGCGCCGAGCCGGGCGAACCCGGCCAGGTCGGTGATCCGCCCGTCGAGCGGAAGCTGGTCCATCTTGAAGTCGCCGGTGTGCAGCACCAGGCCGGCCGGCGTACGGATGGCCACCGCGAGCGCGTCCGGGATCGAGTGGTTCACCGCGAAGAACTCGCACTCGAACGGGCCCAGCCGTTCCCGGCCGCCCTCCCGCACGGTCAGCGTGTACGGCTGGATCCGCCGCTCGGCCAGCTTCGCCTCGACGAGCGCGAGCGTGAACTGCGAGCCGACGAGCGGGATGTCCGGCTTGTGTGCGAGCAGGTACGGCACCGCGCCGATGTGGTCCTCGTGGCCGTGCGTGAGCACGATCGCCTGCACGTCGGCCAGCCGGTCCAGGATCGGGCCGAAGTCGGGCAGGATCAGGTCCACGCCCGGCTGCTCGACGTCGGGGAACAGCACCCCGCAGTCGACGATCAGCAGCTTGCCGTCGTACTCGAAGACGGTCATGTTCCGGCCGATGGCGCCGAGTCCGCCGAGCGGGATGATCCGCAGGCCGCCCTCGGGCAGCGGCGGGGGCAGTTCACCCTCGATGTGCGCCTCGGTCACGCGTCACCTCATTCTGCGACGCCGTCGCGCGGCGTCCGTCGTGTCGTTGATTCATTCGGGCAGGGGCAGGCCCGCCGCGGCGCAGTCGGCGCGCAGCTGGGCCAGTTCGTCACCGGTGGCGTCGACGAGCGGCGGCCGCACCGGACCGGCCGGGCGACCCTGCGTCCCCAGGCCGGCCTTGACCAGGATCGTGCCCTGGGTGCGGAAGATGCCGGTGTAGAGCGGCAGCAACCGCCGGTGCAGGGCGAGCGCCCGGGCGTTGTCGCCCGCCTCGAACGCCTCGATCATCTGCTTGGTCAGCGCGCCGGTGAAGTGGGTGGAGGTGCCGACCACGCCGACCGCGCCGATCGACAGCATCGGCAGGGTGAGCGCGTCCTCGCCGCTGTAGTAGGCCAGGTCGGTGCGGCTGAGCACCTCCGACGTGGCGAACAGGTCGCCCTTGGCGTCCTTCACCGCGACGATCCGGCCGTGCTCGGCCAGCTTCACGAGCGTCTCGGTGGCGATCGCCACGCCCGCGCGGTGCGGGATGTCGTAGAGCATGACCGGCAGACCGGTGGCGTCCGCGACCGTGGTGAAGTGGCGCAGCAGCCCGGCCTGCGGCGGCTTGTTGTAGTACGGCGTGACCACCAGCAGGCCGTGCGCGCCGGCCTTCTCGGCCTGCGTGGCCAGCTCGACGGTGTGCCGGGTGTCGTTGGTGCCCACCCCGGCGACGATGCGGGCCCGGTCGCCGACCGCCTTGACCACGGTGCGGATCAGCGACTCCTTCTCCGCCTCCGTGGTGGTCGGGGACTCGCCGGTGGTGCCGTTGAGGACCAGCGCGTCGTTGCCCTGCTCGTCGACGAGGTATTCGGCCAGCCGGGCGGCGCCGTCGAGATCCAGGCCGCCGTCCGGCGTGAACGGGGTCACCATGGCCGTCATCACTCGCCCGAACGGGCGCGACGCGCCCCGGCTCGGGGCGGCGGAGTGGTCGTGCGTCATGCTCACAACCTAGCGGACGGCCGCCGGTGGCCCGGCGGCGAAGGGCGACGAGTCACTCGGCGTGCGGCGACGCTGCCACCTCGGTGCCGTCGGGCAGGGTGGAGATCTCGAAGTCGGCGAAGACGTTCGGCGCGACGCCCTTGAGCTGGCGCAGGCACTCCACCGCCAGCTCGCGGATCTCCACGTCGGCGTGCTCGGTGGCGCGCATCTTCACGAAGTGGCGCCAGGCCCGGTAGTTGCCGGTCACCACGATCCGCGTCTCGGTGGCGTTCGGCAGCACCGCCCGGGCCGCCTGGCGGGCCTGCTTGCGGCGCAGCGTCGGGTTGGGCTCGTCGGTGAAGCGGGCCTCCAGCCCCTCCAGCAACTCGGTGTACGCCCGCACCGCCGCGTCGGTGGCCTCGACGAACTTCTTGTGCAGCTCCGGGTCGTCGGCGATCACCGACGGCTCGACCATCGCCGCGTCCCGCTCGGGCACGTAGCGCTGGGAGAGCTGCGAGTAGGAGAAGTGCCGGTGCCTGATCAGCTCGTGCGTGAACGAGCGGGAGACGCCGCTGAAGTAGAAGCTCACCGAGCCGTGCTCCAGCACGCTCAGGTGGCCGACCTCCAGGATGTGCGACAGGTAGCCGGCGTTGGTGGCGGTGGCCGGGTTCGGCTTCTTCCAGCTCTGGTAGCAGGCCCGGCCGGCGAACTCGGCGAGCGCCTGCCCACCGTCGGCGTCGGTGGACCAGGGCACCTCTTCGGGCGCCTGGAACTGGGTCCACGCGATCAACTTGACCTGGGGCTGAACCATCTCCGGCATTCCTGCGACTGTAGTGGCCGCGCCGTCGCCGAGGAAATCGGGCACGCGGCCGCAGCCGTCGACGTGGCGGCCTGCCGCGAACGAGATCTTGGTAGGAAAGCGCCCTTCTGGCGGCTGTCATGTCCCGGGACATGTGTCAACGGGAAGTCCCGATAGATGTGTCAGGGGTTGTGGATCGTGGGGGTGGGGGTGAGGGGTGGATCTGCAGCGCGTCCAGCAGGTTCATAACATGCCGCCGAGAAGCCATGCCCGGCAGCACATACCACCCGACCCAAGATCCCTACCACGTGACACATGTATCGGGACTTCAACGCTGACAGATGTCATGGGACTGAACAGCCCTTCTGGCGGCCGTTTCGTACCAAGATCTCGCGAGGGCGCGGCTCCGGTCAGACGTACAGCGAGGTGAAGGGGGCCCAGGGGAGGTTTCGGACCACCGAGAAGACCCCCCACGCGGCCAGGAACACACCGATGACCTTGGGGCTGAACTGGGCCTCGGGCAGCTTCCAGCCGAACGCCCGGTTGCCCGCCCAGGCCACGAAGAGCCAGGTCAGGAACGGCAGCGCGAAGACGAACAGGAAGTGGTGCCGGGCCGCGGCGGGCAGGTCGCCGTGCAGCACGTACCAGAGCGCGCGCGTGCCGCCGCAACCCGGGCAGTCCAGCCCCGTGGTCAGCTTGAGCAGGCAGGTCGGTGCGGCGTCCGGGTCGCTGCGGGTCGGGTCGCTGATCAGCGCGTACGCGACGCCGAGGCCGACGCAGCCGAGCGCGGCGAGCGGCACCGCCCAGCGCGGGGCGCGGGCGTGCAGACGCATCACCAGCCGGGTGAGCCGGTCGCTCTCGACCGGCTGGTACGCCACCGGGTAACCCGGCCACGGCTCTCCCGGCGCTCCGGTGGGAGCAGGCGGACCGGCATGCGCCGGCGATCCGGACTCCGGCTGCGCGTGCCCGTGCGGGTGCGGGTGCGGCTCGGTGTGCGGGTCGGGCGCGGTGGCAGGCCGGTCAACGCTCGTCACGCGCTCACCGTACACCGGCCACACCCACCAGCGCGGCGGCCAGCGGCCCCGCGAGGTCGCCCGCGGCGGGCGGCGCGACCGCGTCCAGGCCGAGCCAGCCGGCGAGCCGGTACAGCTCGGCGGCGAGCGCCACCGCGGTCTCCCCCGGGCCGGCGCCCGGCTCGACCCAGGCGGCGGGCACCAGCAGCACCCCGGCCTTCCGGTCGGCCTTCAGGTCGACCCGGGCGGTGAAGCGCTCGCCCTGACGGAACGGCAGCACGTAGTAGCCGTAGACCCGCTGCGGCGCCGGCACGTAGATCTCGATCCGGTAGGTGAAGCCGAACAGCCGCTCGGTGCGTGCCCGCTCCCAGACCAGCGGGTCGAACGGGCTGACCAGCGTGTTGCCGCGGACCCAGCGGGGCAGCCGCGCGTCGGCGTGCAGGTAGGCCGGCTGCCGCCAGCCCTGCACCGTGACCGGGGTCAGCTCGCCGGCCTCGACCAGCTCGGCCACCGCCCGCCGCGCCCCGGCGACCGGGAGCCGGAAGTAGTCGCGCAGCTCCGGTTCGGCGGCGACGCCGAGCGCGCGGGCGGCGATCGACACGAGCGACCGGTGCGCCTCGGCGTCGGTCGGGGTGGGCGCGTCCAGCACGGCGGCCGGGAGCACCCGCTCGGGCAGGTCGTAGCGGCGGGCGAACGAGTTGGTGCGGTCGGCGGCGGTGACCTCGCCGGCCCAGAACAGGAACTCCAGCGCCCGCTTCACGGCCGACCAGTTCCAGCCCCAGTTGCCGGTCTCCCGTGGGGCGTCGTGCTCGATCTCGGCCGCCGTCAGCGGCCCCCGGGCGGCCACCTCGTCACGGACCCAGGCGACCAGCTCGGGCTGCTCCTCGGCGATCCGGCGCATCCCGCCCCACGCCTCGTCGCGGGCCTTGGCCATCCGCCAGCGCAACGCCGGGTGCAGCCCCACCGGCACCAGCGACGCCTCGTGCGCCCAGTATTCGAACAGCTCACGCGGGCGGCGGTAGGCGGCGGTGTCCAGCAGCGCGGTCGGGTAGGGCCCGAGCCGGCTGTAGAGCGGCAGGTAGTGCGCCCGCTGGAGCACGTTCACCGAGTCCATCTGGATCAGCCCGACCCGGTCGAGCACCCGGCGCAGGTGGCGGCGGGTGGGCACGCCGGTCGGCGCCGGGTCGGCGAAGCCCTGGGCGGCCAGGGCGATCCGGCGGGCCTGGGCGAGGGAGAGCGATTCCGGTACGGCCATCGCCGGCGACCCTAATCCAGCGGTACGACATCGGGAGCGGCGGCTGGACCGATCGCCCGTCGGGGCATAGAACGGACAGGTGCTCACCATTCGCCGGGAGGAACCGGACGACGCCGAGGCGATCGCCCGGGTGCACGTCCACGGCTGGCAGGCCGGGTACGCCGGGATCATGCCCGAGGAGGTGCTGACCCGGCTGAACCCCCACGCCTGGGCGCAGCGCCGCCGCGACCTCGGCACCGCCGACCCGGAGCACCCGTTCACCACGCTCGTCGCCGAGGACGGCGGCACGATCGTCGGGTTCACCACGTTCGGGCCGTACCGCAACAACCAGGACCGCGGCGACCTGGACCCGGCGCACGGCGAACTGCTGGCGATCTACCTGGAGCCGGCGCACTGGGGCTCGGGCGCCGCGCGGACGCTGCTCGCGGCGGCGCGCGACGGGCTGGCCGAGCGGGGCTGGACCGGGTACCGGCTCTGGGTGCTCGCCGACAACGCCCGCGCCCGCCGCTTCTACGAGCGGGCCGGGCACCTACCGGACGGCGAGGAGTCCACCTATCCGGTGCCGCTCTCCGGCGGGCGCACCCCGATCCTGCTCCGCGAGCTGCGGTACACCGCCGGAGGCTGACCCGGCCGGGACGCCGTCGCCGGGACGCCCACCGCCGGCCGGCGTGAGCCGGCGCCGGATCGGCAGCCCGAGCAGCAGCGCCAGGCTGATCCACACGTACGTGTTGCTGCCGAGGAAGCCGTCCACGCCGGTGAAGTCCTTCTCCCAGGACCAGACGATCCGGCTGCACAGCAGCGCGTACCCGATCAAGGCGGCGGCCAGCAGCAGACGGCGCCGCCGGCTGCGCGCGGGCGCCGCCATGCCGTTGTCCACGAGCAGGATCAGCCCGGGCAGCAGCCAGACCAGGTGGTGCACCCAGGTCACCGGGCTGACCAGGCACATCACCGCGCCGGTGAGGGCCAGGCCGGTGGCCTCGTCGCCGGCGGCCACCGCCGCCCGCGACCGCCACCCCCAGATCACGAGCGTCACGAGTACGAGCAGCAGCCACGCGATCGTGCTGGGGTGCTGCGGGTCGAGCCGGGCCACCACCCCGCGCAGCGACTGGTTGGAGACGAACGCCAGCTCGCCGACCCGGTCGGTGTTCCACAGCGCCTCGGTCCAGAACTCCCGGGACGCGTCGGGGAAGAGACCGGCGGCCACCAGCGTGGCGACGGCGGCCGTGCCGACTGTGGTCAGCGCGGCCCGCCAGCGGCCGGTGACCAGCAGGTAGACGATGAAGATGCCGGGCGTCAGCTTGATCGCGGTCGCCAGGCCGATGCCCACGCCCGCCCAGCGGCTGCGCGCCGGCAGCAGCCACAGAAGGTCCACCGCCACCAGGAACAGCAGCAGCATGTTGACCTGGCCGAAGTTGACCGTCTCGCGCATCGGCTCGTACGCGGCGGCCAGGCAGAGCGCGACAGCGAGCGCGAACCAGCGCGTCCAGCCGGACCGGCGGGCCACCGGGTCGAGCAGCCGCCAGATCACCACGGCGCTCGCCAGCACCGTCGCGATCACGCTCACCACGATCGCGGCGCTCCACGGCAGGTACGCCATCGGCAGCATCACCAGCGCGGCGAACGGCGGGTAGGTGAAGCCGTACTGCGTGCCGGGGCGCAGGAAGTCGTAGATCTCCCCGCCGTCACGCGCCCAGTACGTCAGCGCGCCGTAGTAGACCTGGAGGTCGAAGAAGCCGTGCCGCACCGCCGCCACGGAGAGGAACACGGTGACCGCCGCGGCGAGCGCCACCACGGCGACGACCTGCGTGATCGTCCGCCCGGCACCCTGCGCCACCGTCACCCTCCTCGCCCTGCGTAGGCTCACGTGCCATGGCTGCAGGCTACGTCCGGCCCGCGCGTCCCGAGGACGCCGGCGAGATCGCACGCATCCAGCTCGCGACCTGGCGGGTCGCGTACCGCCGGATCCTGCCCCGGCACGTGCTCGACAACCTCGACGAGGCGTACCTCGCGCGGCGGTGGAGTGCGGCGGTGCAGGAGCCGCCCTCGGGCGCACATCGGGTGCTGGTCGCCGTCGAACAGGCGGCGCAATCCTATCTGGTGGGGTTCGTCGCCTCCGGTCCGGCCGACGCCGACGCGCTCGCCCCGGACGAGCCGGCCGCGGCGCTCGGTTCGGACGTCGCGGCGGTGACGGACCTGCTGGTCGAGCCCCGGTGGGGGCGGCGCGGGCACGGCAGCCGGCTGCTCGCCGCGGCGGTCGACCACTGGCGGGCCGACGGGCTGACCCGGGCGGTGGCGTGGACGTTCGACGCCGACGCGGCGACCCGGAAGTTCCTCGGCTCGACCGGCTGGGAGCCGGACGGCGCGGCCCGGGCGCTGGACGTGGACGACATGCTCGTCCCCCAGCTCCGCTTCCACGTGGCGGTTCCCGAGACCGCGGAGGAAAATTCCTCAGCCGGCCGATGAGTCTCCGCCCGGCCGCCGGTCCACCCTGTCGTGGGTGGGCCGGCGGTCCCGGCACGGGGCGGGACCGCCGGCCCCCGCTCACTCCTTGTCCGCGCCCTCGTTGGCACCCCGGACGAAGTAGCGCTGGAAGATCAGGAACAGCACCGCAACCGGGATGGTGGCCAGCAGCGCCGCACCGAGCTTCAGCGGATACTGGGTGCCCTTGCCGAGCGAGCCGCTGACCAGGTCGGCCAGCCCGCGCGGCAGCGTGAACAGGTCCGGATCCTGCACCGAGACGAGGCTGTGCGGGAACTCGTTCCAGGAGCCCTGGAACGACAGGATGGTCAACGTGATCAGCGCCGGCCGGGCCATCGGAAGCACCACCGACCAGAACGTGCGGAACACGCCGGCGCCGTCGATCCGGGCCGCCTCCTCCACGCTCACCGGGATCGACTCGAAGAACTGCTTCATGATGAAGACACCCGCCGCGTCGGCGAGCAGCGGCACCACCAGGCCGGCGTAGCTGTCGTAGAGACCGAGCTGATTGAGCACCAGGAACTTCGGGATGAGCAGCACCACCGGGGGCACCGCCATCACCGCGATGACGGCGGCGAACAGGCCGGTCCGGCCCCGGAACCGCAGCCGGGCCAGCGCGTATCCGGCCAGCGAGGCGAAGAACACCCGGCCGACCGTGACCAGCACGGTGACCAGCACCGAGTTGCCGAGCCAGAGCGGGAAGTTGGTGCCGGCGAAGATCCGCTCGAATCCGGCCAGGGTGATCGGGTCGGGGATCGGGGAGAGCGGGTTCGCCGCCGCGTCCGGCTCGGTCTTGAACGAGTTCCCGAGCTGGATCACGAACGGGTAGAGGTAGACCAGTCCGAAGAAGATCAGGACGGCGTACCCGAAGAAGCGGTTGACCCGGGCGCGCGGCTCGCGGTCGCGGCGGCGCGCGACCGGCGCCGGCCGGTCGGTCAGCACGGCCATGTCAGGACCTCTCCGGTACGCGTCGCCGCCACCACCGGCCGCGCCGGGGCTCGTCCCGGTCGGCCATCAGGCGACGCTGGAACAGGGTGAGCAGGATGATGATCAGGAACAGCACGAACGAGATGGCCGCGCCGGAGCCGTAGTCGAAGTCGCGGAACGCGGTCCGGTACGACAGGTACGCCGGGGTGAGCGTGGTCTTGGCGGGGTCGCCCTGGCTCATCACGTACACCTGGTCGAAGACCTGCCAGGAGCCGATCAGTCCCAGCGTGACCACGAGGAACGTGGTGGGCTTGATCAGCGGCAGGGTGACGTACCGGAAGCGCTGCCAGCGGCTCGCCCCGTCGAGCATGCCGGCCTCGTTGAGCGCCACCGGGACGTTCTGCAACGCGGCCAGGTACATCAGCATGAACGTGCCGGAGGTGGTCCAGATGACCAGGCAGATGATCGACATCATCGCCACGCTGGGTCCGGAGAGCCACTCCCACCAGCTCAGCCCGAACGGGCCGCCCGAGGTGAGCGCGGCCGGCGGGGTGTCCAGCCCGAACGCGCCGAGCACCAGGTGCAGCACACCCCGACCGTCGGCGAACCACTCCGGCCCGTCCATGCCGAGCAGGGCGAGCAGCCGGTTGACCGCGCCGGAGTTGGCGAACAGGAAGAGGAACACCACACTGATCGCCACCGAGCTGGTGACCGAGGGGAAGTAGAACGCGCTGCGGAAGAAGCTCTTACCCTTGAGCAGCCGGTTGTTGACCACCAGCGCGAGACCGAGCGCGAGCGCGGTCTGCACCGGCACCACGATCCCGACATAGTAGATGTTGTTGCGGATGGCGGTCATGAAGTCGCGCCGGGCGAGGCCGTCCTCGGTGAACAGCCGGCTGTAGTTGTCGGCACCGACGACCGGCACGTCGCCGGTGAACGGGCTGCCCTGCCCGTTCCAGTCGGTGAGACTCACCCAGAGCGCCATCAGGATCGGCAGCAACAGGAAGAGCCCGAGGATCACGATCACCGGCGCGACGAAGAGCCAGCCGGCGATGTTCTCGTTGCTGCGGATGCCGCCCGTACGGCGGCGCGGCCGGCCGGCCGGCGCGGTGCCCGGCGAGGCGAGCGTGTCCGTTGCCACTTCCCCTCCTCCCTCATCGGGGGAGGTGGAAGGAAGGGCCCCTTGTTAACACCCGTCTGTTAACAAGGGGCCCCTCCTTACACCTCAGCCGCCGAGCGCCGCCTTGGCGTTCTTGTCGAAGGTGGACAGGATGGTCTTCGGGTCGCCGGTGGCCAGGCCCTGCAGACCGGCCTCCAGATCACGCAGCACGCTGTCCATCTTCGGGGCGTTCACCGGGCCCTGGGCGTACTCGACGCCGTCGATGAACGGCTTGTCCGCCGGGAAGGCGCCGGTGTACTGGTCGCGCACCGACTGGCGGGACGGCATCACGCCGAACGCCTTGGCGAAGCCGATCTGCTGCTCGCCGGCGGTCATCGCCTCGACGAACTTGATCGCCTGCTCCTTGTACTTGGACTTGGCGGCGATGCCCCAGCACTGGGTGAAGGAGAGCGTGCCCTGGCCCTTCGGGCCGGCCGGCAGCGGCACCACCTTGTACTTGACGTTCGGGAAGTCGTTCTGCAGCGCGCCCTTGATCCAGTTGCCCTCGATCGTCATCACGGCCTTGCCCTTGCCGAACGCCTCGCCGGACCAGCCGGAGTCGAGCTGCTTCGGGAACTTCGCGTAGCCGCCTGTGAGCAGCGACTTGACGTATTGGAGCGCCTGGAGGTTCTCCGGGGTGTCCGCGGTCGGCTGCTTGCCGTCGGAGCTCATCAGCCAGCCGCCGTTCTGCACCAGGAACGCGCCGATGCGGTCCCGGGTGTCGCCGAGCGCGATCGCCACCTGGCCCTTCGCCTTGATCTTCTGGCTGACGGCGGTGAGCTGGTCCCAGGTGGTCGGCACGTCGGCGTCGGTGAGGCCCGCCTTGGTCCACAGGTCGGTGTTGATCTGCAGGGCCAGGGTGGAGAAGTCCTTCGGCGCGCAGTAGAGCTTGCCGTCGTAGGTGAACGCGGTGCGCAGGCTCTCGTAGAAGTCGTCGGGGTTGCTCACCTTGTCGCCGTACGGCTCCAGCGCGCCGACGCTCGCGTAGTCGGCGAAGCGGGCCGCGTCGACGTAGAACACGTCCGGCGGGGTGCCACCGGCCAGCGCCTGGCCGAGCTGCTGGGTGAGGTCCTGCGCCGGGGTGACGGTGGCGCTGTTGCCGGAGGAGCCGGCCCATGCGGCGGCGGCGTCCTTGACGGCCTTGGTCTCGGCGTCGCCGGACGAGCCGATCAGGATCTGCAGGTCGGCCGGGCCGCTGGACTGCTTGGCGTCGTCGGCCGAGTCGTCGAAGCCGCTGCCGCAGGCGGCGGAGCCGAGCAGGGCGACGGCGGCGATGCCGGCCACCGCAGCCCGGGCGAGAATCCGAGGTTTCATCTGTTTCTCCTGGTGGGGGATGGGGTCACGCCGAGTGCCGGAGCACCAGCGAGGGGTGGAGCAGGAGCTGGGGGTCGCGCTGCTGCCCGTCGAGCAGCCCGGTGAGCAGCTGGACGCAGCGAGCGGCGGCCTCGCCGAGCGGTTGGCTGACACTGCTCAGCCCGACCGCGGCGGCCACGGGGGTGTCGTCGAAGCCGACGACGGCCAGATCGGCCTCCGTGTCCCGGGCGGCCTGCCAGGCGCCGAGGGCGAGCGAGTCGCTGGCGCAGACCACCGCGGTCGGCGGCACGTCGAGGGCGAGCAGCGCGCGCGACTCGCGCTCCCCCTCGGCGATGCCGTCCTCGGTGGCGCGGTCCGGTGCCGCGCCGTCCAGGCCGGCCTCCGCCATCGTGGTACGCCAGCCGGCGCGCCTGTCGTCGCCGACGCCCGAGCCGGCGGGCCAGCCGAGGAAGGCGATCCGGCGGTGCCCGGCGGCGAGCAGGTGCCGGGTCGCCTGGGCGGTGCCGGCGGCACCGTCGACGTCGACCCAGGGGTGCGCCTCGGGGGTGTCCCAGGGCCGGCCGAACGTCACGAACGGCACCTCCCGCTCGGCCAGCCACGCGGTGCGCGGGTCGCCGTGCTTGGTGCCGGTGAGCACGAACGCGTCCAGGTCGTACGCGCCGAGCAGGTCGTCGTAGGTGGCGATCTCCTGCTCGTCGCCGCGGGCGGTGTAGAGCAGGACCCGGTAGCCGGCGGCGTCGGCGGTCTCGGTGAGGCCGTGCAGGAAGCGGTCGAGGACCGAGCCGTTGATGCCGTCGCGAGTGGGTTCGATGCGGACGGCGATGAGGCGGGACCGGCCGGTGCGCATCTGCCGGGCGGCCTGGTTCGCCCGGTAGCCGAGCGCGGCGATGGCCTCGTGCACCCGCCGCCGGGTGTCCTCGCGGACGATGTGCGGCGTGTTGAGCACATTGGAGACGGTCTGCCGGCTGACCTGGGCATGCCGGGCCACCGTTGCGATCGTTACCTTTTCTCCCACGAAATCCCTCTCGCCTACCTTGAACGATCCAATGTCCATGGGGCACGATTAGATCGTTCAAAGTTTCTGGAATGTTTCGCACTGTGCACCCCGCTGCGGCCATCTGTCAAGACGTCCGCCGCCACCGATCAGCACCAGGAGTCCCCCGTGACCGAACGCCACCTCCAGCCGCTGCTGCACGACCTGGTCGGTGTGGTGCACGCCCCCACCAGCGCGCTCGGCGACGCGGCCGGCCAGCTCCGTCCGCACGGCGTCCAGGGCGCCTTCCACGCCGACTCCCGGGTGCTCTCCCGCGCCGAGCTGCGCCTCGACGAGCGGGAGCCGGAGCCGATCGGGCACGGCGCGACCGGCCCGGACAGCGTCCGCTTCGTCAGCCTGGCCCGCTGGCTCGGCGACGCCACCCCCGACCCCACCGTCCGGGTCGAGCGCACCCGGCAGGCCGGCCCGCGCGGTCTCACCGAGGAGATCGTCGTGTCCTCCACCGCCACCGAGCCGGTGCACACCACCGTCACCGTGGACCTGGCCTGCGACCTCGCCCCGATCGAGCAGGTCAAGATCGGCCGCGCGGTCGCCCCGCTGGCAACCGAGGCCGGCGAGCCGGGCCGGGTGCGGTGGGCGGCCGACGGGCTCACCGTCACCGTGACCGGCGAAGGTTCCACGGTGGACGCCACCGGCGAGCGGACCACCGCGCCGCGGCTGAGCTGGCCGGTCACCGTCGACCCGGGCGCCGCGGTCACGCTGCGCTGGCGACTCGCCGTCACCGACCCGCGAGCGGTGGTGACCGCCGCACCGGCCGAGCCCGGCTGGGCCGAGCCGCAGGTCACCGCCGACGACCGGCGCCTGCTGCGGCTGCTCGACCGCTCCCTCGCCGACCTGCGCGGGCTGCGGCTGGCCGAACCCGCCCATCCCGGGGACGTCTTCCTCGGCGCCGGCGTGCCCTGGTTCCTCACCCTGTTCGGCCGGGACAGTCTCTGGGCCGCCCGGATGATGCTGCCACTCGGCACCGACCTGGCCGTCGGCACGCTGCGCGTACTGGCCCGCCGCCAGGGCACCCGCGTCGACCCGGCGACCGGGGAGCAGCCCGGCAAGATCCTGCACGAGCTGCGCCGGCACGAGTTCGCCCCGAACGAGGGGCTCCGGCTGCCGCCGGCCTACTACGGCACCGTCGACGCCACCATGCTCTGGGTCAGCCTGCTCCACGACGCCTGGCGTTGGGGGCTGCCCGCCGACCAGGTCGAGCCGCTGCTGCCACATCTGGAGGCGGCGCTGCGCTGGCTCGCCGAGCACGCCGACGCCGACGGCGACGGCTTCGTCGAGTACATCGACACCACCGGCCACGGCCTCGCCAACCAGGGCTGGAAGGACTCCGGCGACGCGGTGCGCTTCCGCGACGGCCGGCTGGCCGCGCCCCCGATCGTGCTGGCTGAGGTGCAGGGGTACGCGTACCGGGCCGCGACCGACGGTGCGGACCTGCTGGACGCGTTCGGCCGCCCCGGCGCGGACCGCTGGCGCGGATACGCCGACCGCCTCGCCGCGCGGTTCCGGTCCACGTTCTGGGTCGACGGCCGCCACGGCCCGCAGCCCGCGCTGGCGCTGGACCGGGACAAGCGCCCGGTGGACTCACTGACCAGCAACATCGGCCACCTGCTCGGCACCGGGCTGCTGTCGGACGCCGAGTCCGCCCAGGTCGCGGCGCTACTCACCACCGAGTCGATGGCCGACGGCTTCGGGCTGCGCACCATGTCCACCGACGACGCCGGGTTCAGCGCGCTGTCGTACCACTGCGGTTCGATCTGGGCGCACGACACCGCGATCGTGCTCGCCGGGCTGGCCCGCGACGGTCACCGGGCGGCGGCGCTCCGCCTCGCCGACGGCCTGCTCGCCGCCGCCGAGGCGTTCGACTACCGCCTGCCCGAACTGTACGGCGGTGACGGCCGGGCGACGCTCGGACGGCCGGTGCCCTACCCGGCCGCCTGCCGCCCGCAGGCCTGGTCCGCGGCGGCGTCCGTGCTGTTGCTCCAGGCCGGCCTCGGCGTCTATCCCGACGTGCCGAACGGCCGGGTCGACCTGCGCCCCCTGGCCGGCCCCGAGCTGGGCGCGCTGAGCGCGGCCGACCTGCGCATCGCCGGCACCCCGGTGTCGGCGGTGGTAGACCACACCGGCCACCCCACTCTGAAGTATCTGCCCGCCTTCCTGCGCCCCAACCACCTGCCCCAGATCCCCCTCCCCCGCACCCCGTCCCCCCTGGCCCCCACCGCCCCGACGGGTTGATCATGAGGTTGACGGCATCGTGGATCTCTCGGAACGCCGTCAACTCCATGATCGACGGCGCGGGTCGGTCACCGGAGTTCGGCTACCAGTTCGTCGTCCTCCATCGCGCCCGTGGGGTGGAAGCCCAGGGACGTGTAGAGGGCGGCGGCGGGCTTGTTGTCGGGGTGGTAGCTCAGGCGGATCGGCCGGCCCGCCTCGGCGAGCCAGTCCGCGAGCGTCCGCACCGTCGCGCGTCCCAGGCCCCGGCCCTGCTCGGCGGCGTCGATCACCATGCCACCGATCCAGCGCGACTCGTCGTCGTCCACGCCCCACATGACGTGGCCGACGACAGTCTCACCGGCGTAGACGGCCAGCGAGTTCCAGACGTCCGAGCGTTCGGTGAGAAGCAGGTAGCGGGCGGCGAGCGCGGCCACGAAGGCGCGCTGCTCGTCGTGCGGCGCGACGTCCGCCACGGCCCGCCAGTTGTCGTCGTCCACCGGGCGCAGCGTCACCCGGCGGCCGGTACGGTCGGAGTGTCCGGAATCGATCATGGAAACAGCCTAGGTCGACGCCCCCCGACCAGGCAAAACGGTTTCCCTCAGCAGGCCGGGGGCACACCGCGGCCGGTCAGTCGAGCAGGGCGTCCAGGCCGACCGTCAGACCGGGCCGGCGACCCACCTCGCGGACCGCGAGCAGCACGCCGGGCATGAACGACACCCGGTCGTACGAGTCGTGCCGGATGGTGAGCGTCTCACCCGTGGTGCCGAACAGCACCTCCTGGTGGGCGACCAGGCCGGTGGCCCGTACCGCGTGCACGCGTACCCCGTCGATGTCGGCGCCGCGGGCGCCGGCCACCTCGTCGCGGGTGGCGTCCGGCGCGGGCCCCAGACCGGCCTCGGCGCGGGCCGCGGCGATCAGCCGGGCCGTGTGGGTGGCGGTGCCGCTCGGCGCGTCCAGCTTGCGCGGGTGGTGCTGCTCGACGATCTCGACCGACTCGAAGTAGCGGGCGGCACGCGCCGCGAACTGCATCATCAGCACCGCGCCGATGCCGAAGTTGGGAGCGATCACCACGCCCACGCCGGGCCGGTCCGCGAGCCGGCCCCGCACCTCGGCGAGCCGCTGCTCGGTGAAGCCGGTGGTGCCGACCACCGCGTGCACGCCGTTCTCGACGCACCAGCGCAGGTTGTCCATGACCGCGTCGGGGGTGGTGAAGTCGACGACCACTCCGGCGCCCGCCTTGGCCACCGCGTCCAGGTCGTCGCCCTGGTCGACGGCAGCGACCAGTTCCAGGTCGGCGGCGGAGTCGACCGCCTTGCAGACCTCCATGCCCATCCGGCCCCGGGCGCCCAGCACACCGACCCGGGCCGCCGTCCTCTGCTGCTCAGTCACGGGCCACAACCTATCCCAGCGCCGGGCACGCGGTCCGGCGGACCGGCGGGTCGCTCAGCTCGTGGCCGCGAAGCTGCCGGAGTCGAACGGGCCGACCACCGCCAGGGACATCGGCCGGCCGAGCAGGTCGGCGGCGAGCGCGTTCACGTCGTCGAGCGTCACCGCGTCCACCCGGGACAGCAGGTCGTCCACCGGCATCAGGTTGCCGTAGAGCAGCTCGCCCTTGGCGAGCCGGCTCATCCGCGAGCCGGTGTCCTCCAGCCCGAGCACGAACGAGCCCTTGCTCATCCCCTTGCCCCGGGCAAGCTCCGCCTCGGTGATCCCCTCGGCGGCCACCCGCGCCATCTCCGCGCGGGTCAGGTCCAGCACCTCGTCCACCTTGCCCGGCGCGCACCCGGCGTAGACGGCGAACACGCCGCTGTCGGCGTACTGGCTGGCGTACGAGTAGACCGAGTACGCCAGGCCGCGCTGCTCCCGGATCTCCTGGAACAGCCGGCTGGACATGCCGCCGCCGAGCACGTTGTTCAGCACGCCGAGGGCGAACCGCCGGTCGTCGGTGCGGTCGATCCCCGGGCAGCCGAGGATGACGTGCGCCTGCTCGGTCTCCTTCGGCTCGACGAGCGTGGTGGCCGGCTTGGTGCGTACCGCCGGGGTGGCCGACCGGTGCGCCGCGGGCGACGCCGGGTCGGTGTCCAGCGGGGTGCCGCGCAGCGCCTGCCGGACCAGCTTGACCACCGCGGCGTGGTCGAGGTTCCCGGCGGCGGCGATCACGATCTGCGGCGCGGTGTAGCGGCGGCGGTAGAAGCCCTGGATCTGCCGCCGGGTCATCGGCGTGACCGTCTCCTCGGTGCCGGAGATGAGCCGGCCCAGCGGGTGGTCGCCGTAGACGGCGCGGGCGAACAGGTCGTGCACCTCGTCGCCGGGCTCGTCGTCGTGCATGGCGATCTCTTCGAGGATGACGCCGCGTTCGGTCTCCACGTCGGCCGGGGCCAGCACCGAGTCGGCGACCAGGTCGCACATGACGTCGATGGCCAGCGGCAGGTCCTCGTCCAGCACCCGCGCGTAGTGGCAGGTGTATTCCTTCGTGGTGAAGGCGTTGGTCTCGCCGCCCACGGCCTCGATCTGCGCCGAGATCTCCAGCGCGCTGCGCTTGTTGGTGCCCTTGAACAGCAGGTGCTCCAGGAAGTGCGCGGCGCCGGCCTGCGTGCCGGTCTCGTCGCGCGAGCCGACCGCCACCCAGATGCCGAACGACACGCTGCGCATCGCCGGGATCGCCTCGGTGAGCACCCGCAGCCCGCTGGGCAGCACGGTACGGCGGACGGTGCCGCCGAGCGGGTCGTCGCTGAGCGTACGGGTGACCGCGCGGGCCGCCGAGCCGGCCGGCGCCACCCCCCGTCCCGTCGAGGCGCCTGACGAACTCACGAGAAACCTGCTCTCCGATGACGAGGAACGGCGGGACGTACGACGGCTCCAGCTCGCGCAGGCGACCTGGAGCCGTGGGCCGGCCCGGGTGACGCGGACGTCACCCGGGCCGGTCGGTGGATCAGCTGTGCCGGGTCCGGCGACGCGGACGGGACTCGCCGCCGCCCTCGCCACCCTCGGAGCGGCGCTCGCCACCCTCGGAACGACCACCCCGGTCACGCGGGCCGCGGTCGCCGCCGCGGTCCCGGCCGGACGGACGGTCGCCACCCTCGGCGGCGGCCGGCGCCTCGGCGCCCTCCGGGCGGACCTTGTCCAGGTAGATCTTGCCGCGGGCGTCGATGTCCGCGATCTCCACCTCGACCTTGTCGCCGACGTTGAGGTAGTCCTCGACCTTCTCGACCCGCTTGCCGTCGCCCACCTTGGAGATGTGCAGCAGGCCGTCGCGGCCCGGCAGCAGCGAGATGAAGGCGCCGAACGCGGCGGTCTTCACCACGGTGCCGAGGAACCGCTCCCCGGCCTTGGGCAGCGTCGGGTTGGCGATCCCGTTGATCCGGTCGACCGCGGCCTGTGCGGACGGGCCGTTCGTGGCGCCGACGTAGATCGTGCCGTCGTCCTCGATGGAGATCTCGGCGCCGGTCTCGTCCTGGATCGCGTTGATGGTCTGGCCCTTCGGGCCGATCACCATGCCGATCTTGTCGACCGGGATCTTGACGGTGGTCACCCGCGGGGCGTAGTCCGACATCTCGGCCGGCGCCTCGATGGCCCGCTGCATCACGTCGAGGATGGTCTGCCGGGCCTCGTGCGCCTGCTGGAGCGCGGCGGCCAGCACGTCCGACGGGATGCCGTCCAGCTTGGTGTCGAGCTGGAGCGCGGTGACGAAGTCACGGGTGCCGGCGACCTTGAAGTCCATGTCGCCGAACGCGTCCTCGGCACCGAGGATGTCGGTCAGCGTCACGTACTGGGTCTTGCCGTCGACCTCGTCGGAGATGAGGCCCATGGCGATGCCGGCGACCGGCGCCTTCAGCGGCACACCGGCCGAGAGCAGGCCCAGCGTCGAGGCGCAGACCGAACCCATCGAGGTGGAGCCGTTGGAGCCGAGCGCCTCGGAGACCTGCCGGATGGCGTACGGGAACTCCTCGCGCGAGGGCAGCACCGGGATCAGCGCCCGCTCGGCGAGCGCGCCGTGGCCGATCTCGCGCCGCTTCGGCGAGCCGACCCGGCCGGTCTCACCGGTCGAGTACGGCGGGAAGTTGTAGTTGTGCATGTAGCGCTTGCGGTTCTCCGGGGACAGCGTGTCCACCATCTGCTCCATGCGGAGCATGTTCAGCGTGGTGACGCCCAGGATCTGGGTCTCGCCGCGCTCGAACAGCGCCGAGCCGTGCACCCGCGGCAGCACGCCGACCTCGGCGGTCAGCGGACGGATGTCACGCGGGCCGCGGCCGTCGATGCGGACCTGCTCGCGCAGCACCCGGTTGCGGACCTCGGACTTGGTCAGCGAACGGAACGCGGCGGACAGCTCCTTCTCGCGCCCCTCGAACCGGCCGGTCAGCTCCTCGGCGACCTTGGCCTTGATCCGGTCCAGGGCCTCCTCGCGGTCGGCCTTGCCGGCGATCTTCAGCGCCTCGGCGACGTCGGCGCGGGCCACCTCGGCCACCGCGTCGTACGCGTCGTCCTGATAGTCCAGGAAGATCGGGAACTCGGCGACCGGCTTGGCGGCCACCTCGGCCAGCTCGCTCTGCGCCCGGCACAGCTCGCGGATGGCCGGCTTCGCGGCCTCCAGGCCGCTGGCCACGATCTCCTCGGTCGGCGCGGTCGCGCCGCCCGAGATCAGGGTCACGGCGTTCGGGGTGGCCTCGGCCTCGACCATCATGATCGCGACCTCGCCGTCCGCCAGGGTGCGGCCGGCCACGACCATGTCGAAGGTGGCCCGCTCGAGCTCCTCCAGGGTCGGGAAGGCGACCCACTGGCCGTCGACGTGCGCGACCCGGGTCGCACCGATCGGGCCGGAGAACGGCAGGCCGGAGAGCTTGGTCGACATCGAGGCGGCGTTGATCGCCACCACGTCGTACGGGTGCTGCGGGTCGAGTGCCAGCACGGTCTCCACGACCTGGACCTCGTTGCGCAGGCCCTTGACGAACGACGGGCGCAGCGGCCGGTCGATCAGCCGGCAGGTGAGGATGGCGTCCTCACTGGGCCGGCCCTCGCGGCGGAAGAACGAGCCGGGGATGCGGCCAGCGGCGTACATCCGCTCCTCGACGTCCACCGTCAGCGGGAAGAAGTCGAACGACTCGCGCGGCTGCTTGCCGGCCGTGGTCGCGGAGAGGACGACCGTCTCGCCGAGCTGGGCGACGACGGAGCCGGCGGCCTGGCGGGCCAGGCGGCCGGTGGAGAAGGTGATCTCGCGGGTGCCGAAGGCCCCGTTGTCGATCACCGCGGTGCGGGATTCGGTGCCGAGGTTGGTCTCGGTCATGTGCTGTGGTGCTCCTTCGCGTCGTCGGCCGACGACACGGGAACTGCTCAGGCGGCCGGTCTTCGATCGAAGCGCCCGGGACGGCCGGCGTCGTGCCGGGATTCCCGGGGGCCACTACCGGAGACCGGTGCTGACCGGCTCCCTCTCGGGTGTCGCGCGGCCGGGTTCTTCGGTGGTACCGGAACGGGGGAGCGGCCAGGCGGCCACTCCCCCGTCAGGTCATCGGCGCAGGCCGAGCCGCTCGATGAGCGACCGGTAGCGGTTGATGTCCTTCTTCTGGACGTAGTTCAGCAGCCGGCGGCGCCGGCCGACCAGCAGCAGCAGCCCACGGCGGCTGTGGTGGTCGTGCTTGTGCACCTTCAGGTGCTCGGTGAGCTCCGCGATCCGCTTGGTCAGGACCGCGACCTGCACCTCGGGCGAGCCGGTGTCGCCCTCGGCGGTGGCGTACTCCTGGCGGATCTTGGCCTTGGCTTCCTGGTCGAGCGCCATGTTCTCCCTGTTTCGTGGGTCATTCGATGAGGTCCGGAGCGGTCGTGGTGACCGGTGCAACGGACCGGTTCCTCGCACCCGCGGCGTCGTGCAGGCACGCGAGGCCCCCGTCGGTCAGCCGACGTCTCCGTCAGCCTACCAGCCCTCGGGACGGACGGGCGGTCAAGGTGCACCCGTGCCGGTCAGAGCACCGCCCGGCGGGTGCGTTCCACGTCCTCGGCGATCTGGGCCACCAGCGGTTCGATCGCGTCGTATGTCCGCTGCTCACGCAGGTGCGCCACGAAGTCCAGGGCCAGCCGCTCGCCGTACAGGTCGCCGCTGAAGTCCAGCGCGTACGCCTCCACCCGCCGCTCCCGGCCGGAGAACGTCGGGTTGGTGCCGATCGACACGGCCGCGGCCAGCGGTTCGCCGTCGCGGCGCACCAGGCGGGCCGCATACACGCCGTCGGCGGGCACCGCCGCGTACCTGTGGGTCAGCAGGTTGGCGGTGGGGTAACCCAGCTCACGTCCGCGCTGGTCGCCGCGGACCACCACGCCCTCGACCCGGTGCGGGCGGCCGAGCGCCGCCGCCGCCGCGCCCACGTCGCCCGCGTCGACGCAGGATCTGATGTACGTGGAGGAGAAGACCGTCCCCGCCTCGGCGACCAGCGGCGCCCCCTCGACCGCGAACCCGAAGGTACGGCCCAGCCGCTCCAGCAGCGGCACGTCACCGGCGGCCCGGTGCCCGAACCGGAAGTTGTCGCCGACCACCACCAGCGCGGCGTGCAGGTGCGCCACCAGGACGTCGTGCACGAACGCCTCGGGTGGCAGCCGGGAGAACTCGACGGTGAACGGCACCACGCAGAGCACGTCCACGCCGAGCGCCTCGATCAGCTCGGCCTTGCGGGCCGGCTCGGTCAGCACGGCCGGGTGCGAGCCGGGGCGTACCACCTCGGCCGGGTGCGGGTCGAACGTCACCACCACCGACTTGACGCCCAGTTCCCGGGCGCGCGCCACGGCGTGACCGATGGTGGCCTGGTGCCCCCGGTGCACGCCGTCGAAGACGCCGATGGTGACCACCGAGCGTCCCCAGCCGCCGGGCGCCGCCTCGTACCCCCGCCACCGCTGCATGCCGTTCCTCCCCCTGTCCGCCCGCGCGCCGTTCAGGCCGGGGCCAGCACGATCTCCGCGCGGGCCCGACCGTCCCGCTCGCTGACGATAGCGATCAGCCCGCCCGCCGGGCCGAAGACCGCGTACGGCCCGGTGATCCCGGCCGGCGCCAGCGGCCCGCCGTGGGAGAGCACCCGGGTCTCGTCGGCGGTGGCGTCCCGGCGCGGGAAGAACCGCGCGGCGGCGGCGTCCAGCGGCAGGTTCACCACGTCCGGCGCGCGCTCCTCGAGCTGGTCGAGCGTGGCCGCCTCGGCCAGCGTGAAGCCGCCCACCGCGGTCCGGCGCAGCGCGGTGAGGTGACCGCCGACGCCGAGGGCCGCGCCCGCGTCGCGGGCCAGCGCCCTGATGTACGTCCCGGACGAGCAGGTCACGTCCACGTCCACGTCCACCACGTCCGGGACGTCCCGGCGGATCGCCAGCACGTCCAGCCGCGACACGGTGACCCGGCGGGCGGGCAGCTCGACCGCCTCGCCGTCACGGACCCGCTTGTACGCCCGCTGACCGTCGATCTTGATGGCGCTCACCGCGCTCGGCACCTGGTCGATCTCGCCGGTGAGGGCGGCCAGCGCGGCGCGTACCCCGTCGTCGGTGACCGCGCCGGCCGGGGTGGTCGCGACCACCTCGCCCTCGGCGTCGTCGGTGACGGTGGCCTGTCCCAGCCGGATCGTCGCGGCGTAGCTCTTGCCGGCGCCGATCACGTACGTGAGCAGCCGGGTCGCCCGGCCCACCCCGATCACGAGGACGCCGGTGGCCATCGGGTCGAGCGTGCCGCCGTGGCCGACGCGGCGGGTACGCGCGAGCCGCCGGATGCGGGCCACGACGTCGTGCGACGTCATGCCGCCGGGCTTGTCGACCACGATCAGACCGTCTGTGCTCACGACCGCCAAGCCTGCCAGACGGCGGTGATCGGCCCTGCGGGGGATACCGCCCAGCTTCGGCGGGGTGTCAAGATCGTGCGCCCCCGCCCCGTCCGCCCGGGAAGTCCGATGACCGATCACCGCTCCGCCCCCGACCCCTACGCCGCCGGCCGACCGCCGGAGGACGAGCTGGGACGGGTGCCCGACTGGCTGCGTCAGCCGGCGCCCGAGGTGCCGCCCGGCCGGGCGGACCGCCTGCGGATCGCGCTCGGCGGGCACTCCGGCAAGCTGCTCGGCGGCGTACTCGTGCTGGCGCTGCTCGCGTTCTTCGGGCTCGTCGGCGGCCTCGGCTACCAGGGCTTCCAGCGCTGGCGCGAGATCTCGACGGCATACCCGACGACGAGCCCGCCGAGCGGCGAGCAGGCGGTCAGCTCCGCGTCGCCCCCGCCGGCCGCCGGCCCGTTCGACGGCACCCCCGCGGCCGGCTTCCCCGAGGGTGCGGCGGGGATCGCGCTGCCCCGGGCCAAGCGGACCGGCCCGTTCACCGAGAAGCAGGTGGCCGACGGTCTGGCCAAGGTACGCAAGGCCCTGGTCACCGGCCGGCTGGACCGTACGTTCTTCACCGCGAAGAGCCCGGATCGGCTGGTGCGCCAGTTCGCCCCGGACACCCGCGCCAGCATCCGGAAGGACTTCACGGCCGGCGGCGCCGCCAACTACGCCACCCGGCTCGGGCCCGGCACCCGGTTGACGAACGACCCGCCCCGGGTGCAGGGGCGGATCTCGTACCGCGCGACCCGCGATGCGTACGACATCCGCGTACTGGAGATCACCAGCAACTTCGTCTGGGTCTACGCCGCCCGGAGCACCCGCGCCCCGTCGGTCTCGGACGTCATCCTGGTGCACGACACAGTGATCTGGGAGGTGCCCCTCCCGGCGGACGTCGTCACCGGCTCCCGAGGTCTGTGGATGCGGGACGCGAACTCCTACGTGACGAACGTGGAGTGCGCCGGTCTGAGCAAGGGCCTCCTGGAGCTGGAGATCACGCCGACCTACGGGAACGCCGGCAGCGCCGGGGAAGACCCGGACGCCGTGTACGACCTGGACCGCTCGCTGAAGGTCGCGGACCCGTGCTGAGCCCGAGGGGATCCGAGCGGGACGGCTACCCCGACTGGCTGGACCGGTTGGAGCGGGAGATCCGGCCGAGTCTCGCCGTACGCCTGCGGATCTGGTGCCGGCGGCGCGCCCGCCGGCTGATGGCCGCGCTCGGCGTGGTGCTGCTGCTGGCCGCCGCGGCCGGTGCCGCCGGTTACGGCCACCGGCAGCTCCGGCGTCCGGCAGCCGCGCCGTCCCCCGCGGTCACCGGCGCTCCGGCGACCGCGGGACCGACGGCCTCACCGGACGTCTTCGCCGGAACGCCGGCGGCGGACTGGCCGGCGGGGGCGGCCGGGATCGTGCTGCCACCGGCCCGGCCGACCGGCGGCTTCACCGGCGCCGAGGTGTCCGCCGGGCTGGCTCGGGTCCGCGCCGCCATGCTGACCGCCCGCCTGGACCGCGCGTTCATGACCGGCGGTAGCCCGGCCCCGCTGCTGCGTCACGTCGCGCCGGCTGCCCGGGAGTCGGTGCGGAAGGACTGGTCCACCGAGACGATCGCCACGTACGCGACCCGGCTGGCCCCGGACGCCCGGCTCACCCCGGACCAGCCGCGGACGAAGGGCCGGTTCACCTACCGCGCCGTCCGGCAGGCCGACGGCGTACGGATGCTGGAGGTGACCAGCAACTTCGTCTGGGTCTACGGGTTCCGCGACCTCGGCTCCCGATCCGGCCACTCGGTGGTCGTGCTGCACGACGAGATCGTCTGGCGGCTGCCGCACGCCGACGACGTGGCACGGGCGGACCGGGGGCTCTGGTTGCACCGGATGTCGAGCTACGGGTCGGGCGTGGACTGCGACGCCGTGAAGCTCGGCCTGATCCGCCCCGGCGGCCTGGACCCGGCCGGCATCGGCTCCCCCGAGGACCCCGACGCGCTGTACGACCCGGAGCACCCGATCGAGCTGCCGGTCTCCTGTTGACGAGCGGTCAGCGGACCGCGCCGACCACCGCCCACGCGCCCGAGCGCATCCGCAGCAGCAGGCCGACCAGCCGCAGCACCACGAACAGCGTCAGCCCGGCCCAGATCCCGCCCAGCCCGAGGTCGAACCCGTAGGCCAGCCAGATCGCCGGCAGGAACCCGCCGAACGCACACACGATCGTGAGGTTGCGCAGGTAGCGCACGTCGCCCGCGCCGATCAGCACCCCGTCGAGCGCGAACACCACGCCGCCGATCGGCTGGAGCGCGACGAACCAGGGCCAGGCCGTCATGGCCTGCTCGCGTACCTGCGGATCGGAGCTGAACCACGACGGCACCACGCCGGCACCGGCGGCGATGAGCACCGCGAAGGCCACGCCGCACAGGCCGCCGAGCAGCGCGACGCGGCGGGCCAGGAACCGCGCGCCGGCTGCGTCGCCGGCGCCGAGCGCGGCGCCGACCAGCGACTGCGCGGCGATGGCCAGCGCGTCGAGCACCAGCGCGGTGAAGAACCACAGTTGTACGGCGATCTGGTGCGCGCCGACCGCGGCGGCGCCGAAGCGGGCCGCGACGGCTGTGGCGGACAGGAAGCTGGCCTGGAACGCGACGCCCCGCACGAGCAGGTCCCGGCTGAGCACGAGCTGCTGCCCGATCATCCGGGGCCGGGGCCGCAGCGAGACCCGCTCGCGCACGAGCGCCGCCGCGAACAGCACCCCGGAGAGCGTCTGCGCGATCGCGTTCGCCACCGCCGAGCCGACCAGGCCGAGCCCGGCCGGATAGACCAGCAGCGGGCAGAGCACCGCGGAGAGCAGGTTCGGGCCGAGCACGAACAGCAGCGGGCGGCGGGTGTCCTGGATGCCGCGCAGCCAGCCGTTGCCGGCGGCGGCGAGGAGCAGGCCGGGCGCGCCGAGCGCCGCGATCCGCAGCCATCCGGCGGCGGCGTCGGCCACCTCGCCGGGGCCGCCGACGAGGGTACGCGCCAACGCGCCGCCGCCGATGCCGATGGCGACCGCCACCAGCACTCCGGTGGCGAGCGCGAGCCAGGACGCCTGGACGCCCTCGGCGACCGCGGCGGCCCGGTCCCCCGCCCCGAACCGGCGGGCCGAGCGGCCCGTGGTGCCGTACGCGACGACGGTGCCGACCCAGGCGGTGAGCGTCATGACCGTGCCGCCGACGGCGAGCGCGGCCAGCGGCACCCGGCCGAGGTGACCGACCACCGCGGTGTCGACCAGGACGTAGAGCGGCTCGGCGGCCAGCACCACGAGGGCGGGCAGCGCGAGCGCGGCGATCCGCCGCGGCGAGGCGGTGACGGCGGGGGCGGCAGTGGTGCTCATCGCCGCCGATCCTGGCACGCCCTCGGTAAGGTCCGCAAGGCAGGGGACTACTTACTAACGTCGGCCAGGAACCGGTCCGTGTCACGGCGCCCGCGCAGGCGGCGCACCGGCAGCCCGGGGGCGTGCTCCGACAGCGCGGCCAGCACCCGGGGCCGGGAGTCGCGGGGGTAACGCCAGACGTAGGGCAGGAAGTCGAGATCGAGCCGCTCCGGGCAGCCCTCGGGCCGGTCGGGGCGGGGCGCGGCGCGATGTGCCCACCGGCGGCGGACGATCCGGACCAGGCAGCGCAGCCGGGAGGTGTCGCAGAGCACCAGCAGGTCGGCGCGGGGCAGCCGCAGGTCGAGCGTGCTCGCGTAGTTGCCGTCCATCACCCAGGCCGGGCGGGCGGCGAGCGCGGCCACCTCGGCGCGGAAGTCAGCCGGGGCGGAGGCGGTCCAGCCGGGGCGCCAGTAGTGCCGGTCGAGGTGGATCAGGGGAAGGTCGAGTCGCCGGGCCAGTTCACCGGCGAGCGTGCTCTTGCCGGCGCCGGAGCTGCCGACCACGAGGATGCGTCGCACCGGGCGACGGTAGCGGCGTGCGGGGCGGCGATGTGCCCCGAGCGGCGGTGACGTCGGCGTCGGGCCGGGGTGTGGTCCGCGGGCCCGGCCGGCGTCACCGCCGGACGGCGTACGTCACTGACGGGTGTCCATCGAGGTCTGCAGCGCGCGGCGCATCTGCTCGCGCGCCTCGTCGGTGGTGGTCTCGGTCTGCGGCTTGCGCTTGCTGGGCATGTGAGGTCCTTCCAGGGTGCGGACCGCCGGGACGTGGCGGTCCTACGGGCGCCCGGCGCTCCGGCTCGGCGCGACGACGGGTCGCGCCGCGACCGGGAGTCGTCGGCGGCTGAGCGCCCGGCAGCGGTCCGGGATCACCGGAGCGGCTCGCCTGGCAGCGGGAGCCCGGGTCGGTCTGACCCTGGAGGGAGGCGAAGCCGGGTGCGGCACCACCGCCCGTGACCAGCGCCGCGAAGCGCCGGTCCCGCACCCAAATTAACGTTCACTTTCCAGATACTGCCCACTGTTCCCGAAATGCGGAAAGATCAATGTCGTCGTCCCGGCCCGGCGAGGGCGGTCAGCGGGCCAGGAAGTGCCAGCCCAGCCACCACCAGAAACCGAACAGCCCGATCCGGCCGACCGGTACCGGGCCCACCTCGTACCGCATCACGAACGCGCAGACGTCGGCCAGCGACGGGATCCTCGACCCCTCCCGGCGCGCGGCCCACTCGACGACGGCGAACAGCACGATCGAGACTCCGAACCCGCCGATCGCCAGTGCCCGCATCATCGGCGCACCAGTCCCCAGAACGCGGACAGCCACGCGAACCAGGCCGCCGAACGGGCCAGGTTGTCCTCCAGTAGCGGATCGGCCAGCCGGGAGAAGGTGGGGAAGTCGTCACCCGCCGCCATCACGAACGTCGCCCCCTCGAAGACCCCGAAGACGGTCACCGGGACCAGCCACCAGAGCGCGACCGACGGCAGCCGGCGCGGCGCCGGACGCCGGGGCACCCGGTTACTCAGGCCGACCCAGATCAACCCCCCGCCGGTGGTGAGGATGTAGAGGTTCGCGGCGGTCGAGAAGGACGGCATCTGGCCGCCGACCAGAGAGAGGCAGATCAGCACCGGCACGGAGACGACCGGCCGGTCCCAGGCCCGGGGCGCCTCGACGGTGAGCTCACGGGGATGATCCATCACCCGATTGTCCCCAGCGTCACGCACGGCGGAAAGGCTGGCACGCCTCGTAATCCCCGGAAAAGCCGCCGATCAGCTCACACTTCAGATCGCCGCCGCACCTCGGCACGGCAGAAATTCAGGGACAATCCATCCGCTAAGGGGCGACAGCGAGTTCGGCGCGGATCCGGCCGAGCACCTCGTCGAGCGCTCCCCGGCCGGTGAAGCCGGCGGCGAACCGGTGCCCGCCGCCGCCGAGCGCCACCGCCACCCGGCTCACGTCGACAGCGCCCTTGCTGCGCAGCGACACCGCCCACTCGGCCTCGCCGGCCTGCTTGACCACACAGCTCACGTCCGCCTCGGCGGTGCAGCGCACCGAGTCGATCAGCGCCTCCAGCACGTACGCGGGCTGGTCGTGGCGGACCAGGTCGTCGCGGGTCGCGTACGTCCAGACGAGCCCGTGCCCGGCGGCGGCGGCCGGTTCCAGCGTGGCCCGGCCCAGCACCTCGCCGAAGAGGCGGACGGCGCCGAACGGGCGGGTGTCGAAGATCCGCCGGGAGATGTCGCCGGGCCGGATGCCGGTCGCGATCAGGCGCGCCGCCGTCTCGTGCACGGCCGGGGTGGTCGCCTCGAACCGGAACGAGCCGGTGTCGGTGGTCAGCGCGACGTACAGCCCGGTCGCGATCTCCGCGTCCAGCGTCACGCCGAGCCGGTCCAGCAGCTCCAGCGCGACCACCGAGGTGGCGGCGGCGTGCGGGTCGACCAGGCTGATCCGGCCGAAGCCGGTGTTCGAGGCGTGGTGGTCGAGCACCAGCGAGGCGCCCGCCGTGTCCAGCCGGTCGGCCAGCTCGCCCAGCCGCGACTCGCTCGCCGCGTCGAAGCAGATCACCAGGTCCGGCGCGGGGTACGCGTCGTCCTGCGGCACCAGCAGGTCCACCCCGGGCATCCAGCGGAACGGCTCCGGCACCTCCGGCGGGCCGGGGAAGGTGGCCTGGAGATCGCGTACGCCGAGCCGGCGCAGGCCCAGCCCGAAGCCGAGCATGCTGCCCAGCGCGTCCCCGTCCGGGTTCACGTGGCAGATCAGCAGCACCCGCGCGTCGGCGGGGAGGTCGCGTACCGCCGCGACGGCGGCCGCCCACGCGGTCTCGGTGGGCCCCGCCTCGGTCACCGGCGTTCGCCGGCGCGCGGCTCGTCGTCGTCCTCGTCCTCCGCCGAGGCGTCGTCGGCGTCCTCGTCGTCCTCGACCCGGTACGGCTGGGCGTCGCCCGCGTACGAGGACTTCGCGGCGAGCCGCTGCACCTCGGCGTCGGCGGTACGCGCGGCGGCCAGCAGGTCGTCGATGTGCTTGACCTGGTCCTGCACGTCGTCCAGGACGAAGGTCAGCGTCGGCGAGTGCCGCAGCCCGAGCGCCTTGCCGACGGTGCTGCGCAGCATGCCCTTGGCGCTCTCCAGCGCGGCGGCGGTGCTCGCCTGAGCCGCCGCGTCGCCGAGCACCGTGTAGAAGACAGTGGCGTCGCGCAGGTCGGCGGTGATCCGGGCGTCGGTGATCGTGATCATGCCGAGCCGGGGATCCTTGATCTGGCTGCGCACCACCGACGCGACGAGTTCCCGGATGCGCTCCGCGTGCCGGCGAACCTTTGCCTGATCCGTCATGTCCCCCACCTCCGGGATCACCTGTACCCATGACGACGCCGGGTCACCATACGACCCGGGCCGTCGGCCGGAGACGGCGAGCGCGTGGGCGCCGCCGGGTCCGACCGCCCAACGCTGAAGAACACTACCCGCGCCCGGCCGGCCGTCGCGCGGCACGGCCGGAGTGCGGCAGGACGCGCCGTCAGTCGTCCGCGCCGTGCAGGCGACGGCGCACCGACAGCAGCTCGGTCTCCGGACGGGCGGCGACCAGCCGCTCACAGGAGTCGAGCACCTCGCGGACGTGGGCCGGCTCGGCGGCCACCACCGCCACCCCGATCTCGGCCCGGCCGTGCAGGTCCAGCGCCCCCACCTCGGCGGCGGAGACCTCGAACTTGCGCAGCGCGGCGACGATCGGCCGGACGTAGGACCGCTTGGCCTTCAGGGACCGGGAGTCACCCGGGAGCAACAGGTCGAACAGTGCGGTTCCGGTATACACGGCGAGCAACGGTACGCCGGGCGGCCCGGCCCGGCACGCGATTAAGGCGCGACAGCCACCAGCACGTCCCGCTCGATCGCCTGGTCGACCCGGTGCGCGAAGTCACCGAAGCCGGGGCCGTCGAGCACGTGCAGCCCGGCGGCGGCCAGCACCGCCTCCGCCTGCGCCCGCGGCGCCACGTGGGTGTTCCAGGACAGCCCGATCGCGCCGCCGGGGCGCAGCAGCTCCCGCCACACCGGCACGGCCGCGGTGAGCAGCTCCAGCGGGCTGCGGGACAACCCCTGATCGGTACGGCTGCCGTGCGCCACCCCGTACGGCGCGTCGGTCACGATCACGTCGGCGCACCGGGGGCGCAGCGCCTCCCGGGCCCGGGTGGTGTCGGTGTTCAGCACGGTGACCCGCTGGGTGGCCCCGGCCCGGTGCTCGTCCCGCGACGGCGCGAGCACCGCCTCGAACCGGCGGGCCACCAGCTTGCGGTCCCGGCGCACCGACGTGGTCTCCGCGGTGTGCTTGAGCCGCTTGCGACGCAGCCAGGTGCGCAGGAACGCCGCGTACGCCTCCACGTCCTGACTGTCCCGCTCCACGCCGATGCCGTCGTAGCCGTACATCAGCGCCTGGTTGAGCGTGGTGCCCCGGCCGCAGAGCGGGTCCAGCACCACCACCGGCCCGTCCAGCATCCGCGCCGCGGCGGCGGAGGCGAGCACAGTGACGTTGAGCAGCAGGCGGGTGAACTGCTCGTTGGTCTTGCCGGCGTACTTGGGAATGGTGATCAGGTCGGAGTCGTACCGGGCCAGCGGGCGCAGCGGCACCGGCCGCAGCAGGTCGTCGCCGACCCGCTCGAACAGCGCGTACGCCGCCGACAGGTTCGCCAGATGGGCCAGATCCCGCTCGCCCAGCCCGGGGCCGCCGGTGGTGAACGTCAGGTACTCCACCCCGCCGATCCGCGTCACCTCCGCGTCGGCCGGTACGACGCCCAGCACGCCGGAACCGGCGAACACGGCCAGTTCGGCGCGGGCCAGCCGGGCCGCCGCGTCGGCGTAGACGCGGTTGGCGGAGGGGGCGAGGAGCAGTGCGTACCCGGTCACGCCGCAGATTGTCGCAGCCTGCGCAGACGGCGGCGGCCGGGGCCCGAAGGCCCCGGCCGCCGGCCGGTCGTACGCGTGGTCGTCAGGCGCGCGGCTTCTCGCGCATCTCGAACGTCTCGATGACGTCGCCGACCTGGACGTTGTTGTAACCGCCCAGCGTCAGACCACACTCGAAGCCCTCGCGGACCTCGGTCGCGTCGTCCTTGAACCGCTTCAAGGAGCTGATCGTGAGGTTGTCCGCCACGACCGCCCCGTCCCGCAGCAGCCGCGCCTTGGCGTTGCGGCGGATGAGGCCGGACCGGACGATACAGCCGGAGATGTTGCCGATCTTGGACGAGCGGAAGACGTCGCGGATCTCCGCGGTGCCCAGCTCGACCTCCTCGTACTCCGGCTTGAGCAGACCCTTGAGCGCGGCGTCGATCTCCTCGATGGCCTGGTAGATGACGGTGTAGTACCGGATCTCCACGCCCTCGCGGTCGGCCATCTCGCGGACCTTGTTCGAGGCCCGCACGTTGAAGCCGATGATCGTGACCGCCTCGGACGAGGCGCTCGCGAGCATGACGTCGCTCTCGGTGATCGCGCCCACGCCCCGGTGGATGATCCGAAGCTGGACCTCCTCCGGGATGTCGAGGTTGAACAGCGCGTCCTCGAGCGCCTCCACGGAACCGGAGACGTCGCCCTTGAGCACCAGGTTGAGCGAGGTCTTCTCACCCTCCTTGAGCTGCTCCATGAGCGTCTCGAGAGTGGCCCGGCCACGGGAGTTGGCGAACGACGCCGCCCGCCGCCGTGCCTGACGCTGCTCGGCGATCTGCCGCACGGTGCGGTCGTCCTCGGCGGCCAGGAAGGTGTCACCCGCACCCGGCACCGTGGTCAGACCCAGCACCATGACCGGACGGGCCGGACCGGCCTCGTCGACCGGCTTGCCGTTCTCGTCCAGCATGGCCCGGACCCGGCCGTGCGCCCCACCGGCGACGATCGAGTCACCGGCACGCAGGGTGCCCTTCTGCACCAGCACGGTCGCCACCGCACCACGGCCCTTGTCCAGGTGCGCCTCGATCGCGACACCCTGCGCCGGCCCGTCGATCGGAGCGGTCAGCTCCAGCGACGCGTCGGCGGTCAGCAGCACGGCCTCGAGCAGTTCCTCGATGCCGATACCGGGCTTGGCCGCCACGTTGACGAACATGGTGTCGCCGCCGTACTCCTCGGCGACCAGGCCGTACTCGGTCAGCTGCTGGCGGACCTTGTCCGGGTTCGCCTCGGGCTTGTCGACCTTGTTGACCGCGACCACGATCGGCACGTCCGCCGCCTTGGCGTGGTTGAGCGCCTCGATGGTCTGCGGCATGACGCCGTCGTCGGCCGCGACCACCAGGATCACGATGTCCGTGACCTGGGCACCACGGGCACGCATGGCGGTGAACGCCTCGTGACCCGGGGTGTCGATGAACGTCACCGCGCGGTCCTCGCCCTCGTGCGGGACGTGGACCTGGTAGGCGCCGATGTGCTGGGTGATGCCACCCGCCTCGCCGGCCACCACGTTCGCCTTACGGATCGCGTCGAGCAGCTTGGTCTTACCGTGGTCGACGTGACCCATGACGGTCACGACCGGCGCACGGCTGACCAGGCGGTCCGCCGCGACCTCGGCGTCGAGGTCGATGTTGAACTGCGCGAGCAGCTCGCGGTCCTCGTCCTCCGGGCTGACGATCTGCACGTCGAAGCCGAGGTGCTCACCCAGCAGCTGCAGGGTCTCGTCGGAGCACGACTGGGTCGCCGTCACCATCTCGCCCAGGTTGAACATCTCCTGGACCAGCGAACCCGGGTTGGCGTTGATCTTGTCGGCGAAGTCCGACAGCGAGGCGCCACGGGACAACCGGACGACCTGACCCTGACCGCGGGGCGCGCCCGAGGACATGGTCGGGGCCGACAGGTTGTCGAACTCCTGTCTGCGCTGCTTCTTGGACTTGCGACCGCGGGTCGGCCGGCCGCCGGGACGCCCGAAGGCACCCGCCGCGCCACCGCCACGGCCACGGCCGCCGCCGCCGGGACGGCCACCGCCGCCGACCGGACCACCCGGACGGAAACCACCGCCGGGCGCACCGCCACCGCCGCCACCACCGGGACCGCCGCGGTAGCCACCGCCACCGCCGCCACCACCGGGWCCACCGCGGTAGCCACCGCCACCGCCGCCGGGACCGGGTCCACCGCGG
>NZ_JANCLW010000001.1:1579034-1775480 GCF_033433935.1 Micromonospora sp. BRA006-A | reverse complement strand
GACCGGACCACCCGGACGGAAACCACCGCCGGGCGCACCGCCACCGCCGCCACCACCGGGACCGCCGCGGTAGCCACCGCCACCGCCGCCACCACCGGGACCGCCGCGGTAGCCACCGCCACCGCCGCCACCACCGGGTCCACCGCGGTAGCCACCGCCACCGCCGCCGGGACGACCGGCGCCACCGCCGGGTCCGCCACGACCGCCACCGGGGCCGCCGGGACGGCCGGTGGTCGGACGCTGGCTCGGCATCGAGGCCGGGCTCGGCCGCGGCGGCATCGACGCCGGGCTGGGCCGCGGCGGCATGCCGGCCGGGCTGGGACGAGGACCGCCCGCACCGGCGGCCGGGGGCCGCTGCTGCTGGCCGCCCTGGATGCCGAACGGGTTGTTACCGGCGCCGCGCGCCGGCGGACGACCGCCGGGCCGGGCACCGGGGCCCTGCCCCTGGCCCGGACCGCCGGGACGACCGGCGGCCGGGGAACCCGGACGCGGCGGCATGGCGTTCGGGCCGGGACGCGGACCCGGGCGAGGACCGCCCTCGGCCGGAGGCTCCCGGCGTACGGTCTCGCGCTGCTGCTGGCGGGCGGCCTGGGCGGCCTTGACCGCGGCCTCCTGCTCAGCCTTGAGCGCGGCGGCACGCGCCTCGGCGGCCGCCACTTCGATGTCGTGCGCGCTCGCCGGCTTGGCGACCGGAGTCGCCGGCTGCGGCGGGCCGGGGACCGGGCCCTTGGGCTTCGGTCCAGGGGTCGGCGCGGCCGGACGCCGGGGCGGCATCGGCTTGGCCGAGACCCGGGGGGCACCCGGGGTCGGGGTGGGCGTCGGGGTCGGTGCCGGGCCACTGGGCGCGGCAGCCGGCGGGCCGGCTGGCGCCGACGAACCGGCTACGAACGCGCTACGCAGCCGCCGGGCGACAGGCGCCTCGACGGTGCTGGACGCGGACTTCACGAACTCGCCCATTTCCTTGAGCTTGGCGAGAACGGTCTTGCTTTCGACCCCGAGCTCCTTGGCAAGCTCGTGTACGCGGGCCTTTCCTGCCACTGCACTCCTCACTCCGAGGTCGTGCGGGCAGCACCCGCAGCGACCTCACTCGTGCACTTGAAGCCTGGTCATTTCAGGGACTTCATCGTGTGCTCATGTCGGTCGTCCTACCTTGCTAGCGACCCTCGACCGGTCGGGCTTGACCGGTCGTCGGGGGTTGCGCGTCGACGTGCTCCGCAAGCGCACCGTGGTCGGGGACCCCGGTGAGGCGCAGTGCTCGCCCGAAGGCGCGACGCCGCAACGCCTGCGCGAAGCAGGCCGGATCAGGGTGCATGTTCGCTCCCCGACCCGGCAGTCTGCGGGCCGGATCGGGCCGGAGACTGGTGTGACCAGCCTCGTCACCGATCGCGACGACCCGCAACAACTCGCTGGCCGGCGCTCGCTTCCGGCAGCCCACACAGGTGCGCTCCGGCAGCGCGCGTCGTACCACTGAGAAAGTCTACCCCTAGCTTCCCGAGATCGCGCCGCCCGGCTCCGGTACGTGATCAGCTCCGCCCCGGCTCTGCGGGGCCGCGGTCTCCGCGTCGGACCGGATGTCGATGCGCCAACCGGTCAGCCGGGCCGCGAGGCGGGCGTTCTGCCCTTCCCGGCCGATCGCGAGCGAGAGCTGGAAGTCCGGCACGGTCACCCGGGCGGTACGGGAGGCCAGGTCGACCACCTCGACCCGCAGCGCCTTGGCCGGCGACAACGCGTTGCCGACGAAGGTGGCGGGGTCGTCCGACCAGTCGATGATGTCGATCTTCTCGCCGTGCAGCTCGCTCATCACGGCCCGGACCCGCTGGCCCATCGGGCCGATGCAGGCACCCTTGGCGTTGACGCCGGAGGTGGTCGAACGCACGGCGATCTTCGTACGGTGACCTGCCTCACGCGCGATCGCGCCGATCTCCACGGTGCCGTCGGCGATCTCCGGCACCTCCAGCGCGAACAGCTTCTTCACCAGCGCGGGATGCGACCGGGACAGCGTGATCTGCGGGCCGCGCATTCCCTTGGCGACGTGCACGACCACGCAGCGGATCCGCTCGCCGTGCTCGTACCGCTCGCCGGGGACCTGCTCGGACTGCGGCAGGACGCCCTCCAGCTTGCCCAGGTCGACGCTGACGATGCCCTTCTCCCGGCGGGTCTCGTGCGCCTGCACCACGCCGGTGACCAGGTCACCGTCGCGGCCGACGTACTCGCCGAAGTGCACCTCGTCGGTGGCCTCCCGCAGCCGCTGGAGGATCACCTGCTTGGCGGTCATGGCGGCGATCCGCCCGAAGTCGTGCGGGGTGTCGTCCCACTCCCGGGTCACCGAGCCGTCGGCGTCCAGTTCCTGCGCGTAGACCGAGGCGGCCCCGCTCTTACGGTCGATCTCCACCCGGGCGTGCGGCTCGGCGCCGTCGGTGTGCCGGTAGGCGGTCAGCAGCGCGGTCTCGATCGCCGCGAGGATCGTGTCGAACGGGATCTCCCGCTCGCGCTCCAGGGCGCGCAGCGCCGCGAGGTCGATGTTCACCTCTCCTCGTCCTCCAGATCTTCGTCGTCGTCGGTGTCGTCACCGAAGTCCTCGTCGGCCAGGTCGTCCAGGCGGTTGAACTCCACCTGGACCCGGCCGGGCCCGAGTTCGGCGTACGGGTGTTCGGCGGGGCCGGCGTCGGTCTCCAGCACCACGCGTTCGTCGTCGGCAGCAGTGATCCGGCCGGTGAGCTGACGGTCCCCCGCGTCACCGCGGACGGTGACCTTGACCAGCCGCCCGGCGTTGCGCCGCCAGTGCCGGGGCAGGGTGAGCGGGCGGTCCACGCCGGGCGAGCTGACCTCCAGCTGGTACTCGCCGGCCACGATGTCGCCGCCGGCCTCCTCGGCCGCGTCCAGCGCCGCCGAGACCGCGCGGGAGACGTCCGCCACGGCGTCCAGGTTGATCCCGCCGTCGGCGTCCACGATCACCCGGACCACGTGCCGGCGGCCGGCGCGGGAGACGGAGAGATCCTCCAGGTCGTAACCGGCCGCCGTGACGACCGGTTCGATCACCTCGCGCAGCCGGTTGCGGCGGGCGGCGAGATCGCCGCGGGGTGCGCCGCTCCGGTCCGTGCCGCGGGGGCCGTCGGACCGGCGGGGCCGCCCGGCGGGCCCCGTCGACCGGGTGGCACGGCCACGCTGCGTCATTGCGCGCACCTCTCCTGCTGTTGCCACGACCCGCGGGCCGTGTTGTCCCGGGCCGGTGCGGGCGATCGGCCCGCCATACCGGCGCGCCACCGGGGCGTCCGCGCCCGGTGGTTGCGCAGAGCGTAACGCTAACGACCGCCGACGGACCCGGCGGCGCACCGAGACCCTGACCCACGAGACGGCGCGAATGGTGTTGACTCTGTCAGGTGGGGATCGGCAGAACACCATCCGACCAGGTCAGAGCGGGGCATTCCCGACGCTGGCTGCTGCGCGCCGGCGGGCTCGTGGCGCTCGGCGGCGCGACCGCGCCGCTGACCGGCTGTGATCTTTTCGACCGCGACGAGGAGCCACCGGAGCCGGACGCGCTGGAGCCGCTGGTGGCCGAGGCGCTCGCGCTGGAGGCCCGCTACCGGGCCGCCGCCACCGCCGACCCGGCGCTGGCCGGGCGGCTCACCCCGATCGCCGACGCGCACCGGGCGCACGCCGAGGAGCTACACCGTGTGATCGGCCGGCCGGCGCCCTCCGGCACACCGGCGCCCGGCGGCTCGGCGAGCGCGCCCGCGCCCGACGCCGTGCTCACCGAGCTGCGCCGGGCCGAGCAGGAGGGCCGGACGAACGCGGCCAAGGCGTGCGCGGCAGCGCCGGCCGAGCGGGCCGCGCTGCTCGGCTCGATCGCCGCGGCGCGGGCCACACACGTGGAGGCGCTCAAGTGAACGGACGCACCGAGCGGAGCGAGGGCCGTGAGTTCATGCCCGGTTGGTTCAGCGTGAACCCGACGACCGGCCCGACCTCGGCCCTCGCCGACGCGCTCGCCGCCGAGTACGCGGCGATCTGGGCGTACGGGGTGATCGGCGTGCACCTGACCGAGGCGGCGCGTACGGCGGCCCGCGCCGCCGAGGCGGCCCACCGGTCCCGCCGCGACGCGCTGCTGCTCCAGCTCGCCGAGGGCTCCGGGCAGGTGCCCGCCGACCGGGCCGGATACGCGCTGCCCTACCCGGTGACGGACCGGGCGAGCGCGCTGCGCCTGGCGGTGGAGATCGAGGAGCGGACGGCCGGGCACTGGCGGGCCGCGCTGCCGCACACCACCGGCGCGGACCGGAACACGGCGCTCGCCGCGCTCACCGACTGCGCGTTGCGCGCCACCCGCTGGCGGCGTACGGCGGGGGTGACGCCGGTCACCGTTCCGTTCCCGGGCCGCCCGGCCTGAGCGCGGCGCCGGTCACCCGGCGGAACACTCCGGTTGCGTTGCGCATACCAGGTATGCATACTCGCGGTCATGTCCATCCGTCACGGCCTGCTCGCCCTGCTCGAACGCGGCCAGATGTACGGCTACCAACTGCGCGCCGCGTTCGAGGAGTCGACCGGGTCGACCTGGCCGCTGAACATCGGACAGGTCTACACCACGCTGGCCCGGCTGGAACGTGACGGACTGGTCCGGCCGCTGCCGGAGAACGAGAGCGGGCAGCGGCCGTACGAGATCACCGACGCCGGACGGGCGGACCTGGCCCTGTGGTTCGCCACGCCGATCAGCCGCGCCGACCGCCCCCGGGACGAGCTGTCCATCAAACTGGCACTGGCGCTGACCACCCCCGGCGTCGACGTGCGGTCGGTGGTGCAGACCCAGCGCACCGCCACCATGCGCGCGCTCCAGGAGTTCACCCGGTTGAAGTACACGAGCGACAAGCCGGAGGATCTACCCTGGCGGCTGGTGCTGGACGCGATGATCTTCCAGACCGAGGCCGAGGTGCGGTGGCTCGACCACTGCGAGACGAGCCTGGTCCGGCACCGCCCGGCGCCGATCCGGGCGGTCGACCACCCCGAGGCGGTGGACCGGGCCGGCGACGAAGCCCGCCGGTGACCCGGCACGGGAGGCGCTGATGGACCCGATCGACGGGGTGCTGGAACTGCGGGACGTCCGCCGGACCCACGGCGCCGGTGAGGCCGCCGTGCACGCGCTGCGCGGCGTGAGCCTGACCGTGCGGGCCGGCGAACTCGTGGCGGTGATGGGCCCCTCCGGGTCCGGCAAGTCCACGCTACTGGCGCTCGCCGGCGGCCTGGACCGGCCCACCGGCGGCGAGGTGGTGGTCGAGGGCGAGACGCTGCGCGGGCTGTCCGCCCGCGAGCTGGCCCGGCTGCGCCGCCGCCGGATCGGGTACGTCTTCCAGGACCTGAACCTGCTCGGCAGCCTGACCGCCGTGGAGAACGTGGCGCTCCCGCTGGAACTGGACGGCACCGGCGTACGGGCGGCCCGCCAGTCGGCGCTGGCCGCGCTGCGCGAGGTCGACCTGGAGGACCTGGCCGACCGCTTCCCGGACCAGATGTCCGGCGGCCAGCAGCAGCGGGTGGCGATCGCCCGGGCCCTCGTCGGCGAACGCCGCCTGGTTCTCGCCGACGAGCCGACCGGCGCGCTGGACTCGCAGACCGGCGAGGCGGTGCTGCACCTGCTGCGCCGCCGGGTGGACGCCGGGGCGGCCGGGGTGCTCGTCACCCACGAGGCCCGGCACGCCGGCTGGGCGGACCGGGTGGTCTTCCTGCGCGACGGGGTGATGGTCGACTCGACCGCCCCGCTGATCGGCGTCGACCACCTGCTCAGCGGCAGCAGCCGGTGACCGGCGGCCGCCTCGCCGCCGTACGCGGATCGTGGCGGACCGCGTTGCGGATCGCCCGCCGGGAGGCCCGGCGGTCCCGGCGGCGCACGCTGCTGGTGCTGGTGATGATCGCGCTGCCGGTGCTCGGCCTCAGCTTCGCCGCGGTCAGCTACGACATGGGTGATCTGACCCGCGCCGAGCGCATCGAGCGCCAGCTCGGCGGCGCCGACGTCGCCCTGCGCTGGGACAGCCTGACGCCGGTGACGCAGGACGCCTGGGGCGAGTCGGCCTGGCCGGTCGAGGGCGACTGGGTCGGCCGGACCCGTCCGGCGACCGCCGAGGAGGTGCGCGCGCTGCTGCCCGAGGGCAGCCGGCTGGCGCGCACCCGCTGGTGGATGACGTTCTCGACACGGGTGGACCGGCACGTCGAGTCGATCGAGGCGCGCGCCGTCGACCTGACTGACCCGCTCACCCGGCCGCTGGCCCGGGTACGCGACGGCCGGCCGCCGGTACGCCCCGACGAGCTCGCGGTCAGCCCGACGGCGCTGCGCCGGCTGGAGACCCGCATCGGCGATCCGGTACGCACCATCGACGGCGCCACGTACCGGGTGGTCGGGGTGGTGGAGTATCCGGACAACCTCCGCGACGTCATCACGCTGCCCGCTGTGACTCCGGACGGCACGGCCGGCAGCGACACCTGGTTGGTGGACCTGCCCGGCCCGCTGGAACCGGGGCTCGCCGACCGGCTGAACGCGCAGGGCGTCCAGGTCGTCGCCCGCAGCCCGCTGCCGGGACGGCAGGAGTTCAGCCGCGGCATGTCCGTACCGGACGCCGACGAGGCGGGCGTCGTCGGCGTCGTCGGCGGGCTGGGCCTGCTGGAGGTGGTGCTGCTGGTCGGCCCGGCCTTCGCGGTGAGCGTCCGGCGCCGGCGGCGGGACCTCGCACTCGTCGCGGTGGCCGGTGGCGACGCCTCCCACCTGCGCCGGATCGTGCTCGCCGACGGGGTGGTGCTCGGCGCCGGCGGGGCCGCCCTGGGCATGCTGCTCGGCATCGGGGCGGCGTTCGCCGGCCGGCCGATCGTCGAGCAGTACCTGCTCGGGGAGCGCCTCGGGGCGTACCGGATCTTCCCGGCCGCGCTGGTGGCGATCGCCGCGACGGCGGTGCTCGCCGGGGTGCTCGCGGCGATGGCGCCGGCCTGGACGGCGGCCCGGCAGGACGTGGCGACCGGCCTGGCCGGCCGGCGCGACGCGACCCGGCCACGCCGCCGCTGGCTGCTGGTCGGGCTGGCGCTCACCGTCGCCGGGACCGCGATCGCCGCGTTCGCCGCCGGTCGCACCTCGCAGACCGGAGTGCTGGCCGGCGTCGCGCTGGGCGAACTGGGGCTGGTGTTCTGCACCCCGTCGCTCGTCGGCGTGCTGGGCCGGGCCGGCCGGCTGCTGCCGCTGACCCCCCGGCTCGCGTTGCGCGACGCCAGCCGCAACCGGTCCTCGGCCGCGCCCGCCATCTCGGCGGTGATGGCGGCGGTGGCCGGAAGCGTCGCGCTCGGCGTCTACGTGGCCAGCGACGAGACCCGGTCGCAGGCGCTCTGGCAACCCGGCCTGCCGCCGGGGAACGTGCTGCTCACCCACTCCGGTGAGACCCCGGCGGACCCGCCGTCGGCCGAGGTCGTCGCCGACCGGGCCCGCGCGGTCCTGCCCGGTGCCACAGTGGTGTCCGTCGCGACCCCCGGGTGCGCCGACGACGTCCGGGACAAGAACGACTGCACCGCGTACGCGCTCGTTCCGCCCGAGCAGCGCTGCCCGTACGACGCCGCCGGCCCGGTCCCCGACACGGCCCGGCGGGATCCGCGCTGCGTGAGCCCCTTCCAGGAACCGGTCGACGTCTACCTGCCGGCGCTCGTGGACGACGGCGGCGCGCTGGCCGCGCTCACCGGAGCGCCGGCTGACGAACTGGCCGCCGCGGGGCGGACGCTCGCCGCCGGGGGCGTGGTGGTCACCGACGCCCGGCGGGTGGTGGACGGGCAGGTCCGGGTGGAGGTGAACGACAACTCCGGCGGCCCGCCCACCGGGCGTCTCCTGCCCGCGTACGCGCTGCGGGGCGGTCTCACGGTCGACCGGCTGGTGCTCTCCCCCGCCGCCGCGGACGCGCTCGGCCTGTCCGCCGTGCCGATGGGTTACCTGCTGGACACCGCCGGCTCGCCCACCGACCGGCAGATGGAGATGCTGACCGACGAGCTGTTCGACATCGGGCCCATGTCGGCGCAGGTGGCGACCGCCGACCCGCCGTCGGACCAGCGCCCGATGCTGCTCCTGCTCGCGGTGGCCTCCGGTGTGATCACGCTCGGCGCCGCCGCGGTCGCCACCGGCCTCGCCGCGGCCGAGGGCCGCCGGGATCTGTCCACGCTCGCGGCGGTCGGCGCCGATCCCCGGGTACGCCGCCTGCTGTCGCTCTGCCAGGCCGGGGTGATCGCGGTGCTCGGTTCGGCGCTGGGCATCGTCGCCGGGCTCGGCTCCGCCGTGGTCGTCCTGGCCTCGCTCAACCAGCGGTACGCCGAGTCCTGGCCGGTGCAGCCGCCGTACCCGGTGACGGTGCCCGGCGTGACGCTCGCCGTGCTGGTCGTGGTGCCGCTGGTGGCGATGGGCGGCGCGGCGCTGTTCACCCGGTCCCGCCTGCCGATCGAACGCCGGCTCGACTGAGCCGGCCGCCCGGGCCACCTGGTCATGATCGACACCATTTCGCCGGAGTGGCGGCATCGCGGCGGGGTGGATGCCACCACTTCGGGGAGATGGAGTCGACCTTGGGGCGGACTGACCGTCCGAGGGGGTGACGGGGCGCGGTGTGGGCGGCACACTTGTCGGATGTCAGCCCTGGGAACCCTCACCCGCCGTCTCGGTCACCAGCGTTGGTTCGGCGCCACCATGCGCCTGCTCGTCCCGGCCGACCGGCTGGTCGGCCGGATGACGAAGGGCCGAGTGGTCGCCTTCGGGCTCGTGCCCACGCTGGTGCTCACCTCCACCGGCCGCCGCTCCGGCAAGCCCCGCAGCAACCCCCTGGTGTACGTCCCCGACGGCGACGCCTACGTGGTGATCGGCTCGAACTGGGGGCAGCAGCACCAGCCGTCCTGGACGTCCAACCTGATGGCGAACCCGGCCGCCGAGGTGGACGTCAAGGGACGCCGGATCCCGGTCACCGCAGAGCAGGTCACCGGCGAGGAACGGGAACGGCTGTTCCAGCGGCTGGTGCAGGAGTGGCCCGCGTACCGCACGTACGTCGAACGGGCCGGTGGCCGCGAGATCCGCGTGTTCCGGCTGGTCCCGAACGCCTGAGCGACGGCTCACCGTGGCCGGAATCGCGGCGAGCAGTCGCCGTCGTGATCGGGGCGGAGCAGGCAGCGTCGTCCCTCGGACAGGTTTCGGTCGCAGAAGACCCAGTGCCGCACGTTCTGGTCGTCCTCGGGCGAGACGCTGGTGCCGCCTGGTTCGGTCTGCGGGAGGACGTGGCTCCAATGTGCCACCACACGGGCAAGTCGCTGCGCCGACACGAGGTCGTTGACGACCATCGGCAGATGGATGACCCACCGCTCGGTCATCGCTCCTGCTCCCGCTCGGCCCGTGCACGGGCCTGCTCGGACTGCCAGCGCCGCAGGGCGTCCTTCACACGGCCGGTCTCCCGGCGGCTCTCGGCCAGCGCGTCGTAGACCGTCGCCAGGTCGCCCGCCACCAGATCCAGGAACTCCCGGACCTGCTCGGGGTCGAGCCCGCGCCGGCCCAGTGGTGTGGATCTGAACGTTCGCTCCCGGACCTGCCAGGGGCGCAGCGTCCGGTACGCCGCAGAGCGATAGCACGTCGCACGGCGCTCGGGCCGACGGTTGCGTCGGCGTCGGAAAGGGATGATCCTCATCGAACCTGTCCTTCGTCGGTGCCATCCGGCCGTGGAGAGCGGGCCGATGACGGCCCGCTCCCGGCGCCTGCCGTCGCAGCGTGATCGCGGTACGCCGATAGGGCTCACACGGGCCGCGCCGAATAGGTCGGCATGGGTAGCATCCCGATTACGGAGAGCAGGCGGCAGCGGTGAGCAGTGGGCCCACACGCAAGCCCACAGCCGGAGAGGACGGCATGGACCGTTTCGGGGACATACTCAGGCAGCATCGGGTAGCCGCCGGTTGGTCACTGCGGAAGTTCGCCGACCTCATCAGGTACGACTTCGGCTACCTCGGGCAGATCGAGCGTGGCGACCGACCCGTCAACCCCGCCGTCGTGGCCGCCTATGACCGGGCACTGTCGACGGACGGATCGCTCAAGAAGGCGTACGACAGCAGGTGTGCCGACGACATCGACATGTCGAGACGGTCCGTCCTCCAAGCCATGACTTCGCTCGCTGCTCTCCCCACAGTCGACCGGCTGGTCGGCTGGGAGGCGCTGCGGCACGGCCTCGACACCGCGGTCGACGTCGACTCCGACGCGTGGACCGAGATCGTCTCCTCCTACGGCACGGCCTACTATCGCCAGCCGCACGATCAGCTGATGACCCAACTCGGCCGGGATCTGACGGTCCTTCAGCATCAACTCGCCGCAGTTGACGATCGGCGCCGCCCACAGCTGCTACGTGCCGCCGCGGCGCTGTCGGTGATCGTCGCGCTCAGCCTCGTCGCGTCGGGACACGCCCTGCTGTCGAGGAGATGGTGGGCCAGCGCCCAGAGAGCCGCCGACGAATCCCGCGATCCCGACACACGAGTCCTGACGCGCGCCTGGGACATCGTCAACGGCTGCTACGACGGTCGACGACCCGCCACCGTCGTCACGATCTCCGAAGAGGTCCTGCCGCTCGCCGGCAGGCCGTCGGCAGCCACTTGCGGTCTGCTGGCGGGCCGGGCGCAGGCACTCTCCCTCGCCGGGCGGCACGACGAGGCGGTCGCGACCGTGCGTCATCTGAGCGAGCAGATCGAGAGACTCCCGGCCACCGTCGTCGGGGACGTCGAATCGCTTTGGGGCTGGCCGGAACATCGTCTGCGACACACGGAGTCCTGGGTCTACACCCATTCCGGTGACCAGAAGGCGGCTGCGGCAGCGCAGGCCCGGGCCCTGGAGTTGTATCCCGCTACCCAGGTCCGGCTGCGCACGCAGGTACAACTGCATCAGGCAGCGGCGACGGTCCGGGCCGGTCACATCACCGACGGTCTGACGGCGGCGGCCGATCTGCTCGACCGCCTGCCACGGGAACAACACAACGAACTGGTGCGCGCGGTCACTATGCAGGTCACGGCGGCAGTACCCGACAGAGAGCGGCACCGGCCGCTCTACCGGGAACTGATGGACCGAGTCCAGCGGTGACGCCTCCGCCGTCCGTCACCTTCGACCGACGCCGTCCGGACGAGCTGACGTCTGTCGTCGACGCTCTCGCCGACCTGTATGCGCTGGTCTACGCCGAGCCGCCCTACCTCGAAGGCCCGGCACAGGTCGCCCGGTTCCGGACCGGGCTGCCCGACGAGGCGGCGCGGCCGGGATTCCGCCTCGTCCTGGCCTGGGAAGGCGAGGAACTGATCGGAGCGGCGTACGGGTGGACCATGGCCGCCGGCACCTGGTGGTCTCGGGCGAAGGATGAACCCCCGGCCGAGGTACGGGACCGCGACAAGTTCGCCGTACTGGAATGGATCGTGCATCCGCGGTATCGATCTCGTGGCGTCGGCGCGGAGTTGATGCGTCGACTTCTTCAGGGACGCCCGGAGAGCTGGGCAACCCTCGCCTCCGATCCGCGAAGCCGGGCGAACGGCATCTATCGCCGCAACGGCTGGCGAGTTGCTGGGCACTCCGAGCTGCCGTGGGGTCCTTCGATGGAACTACTGGTCCGCGATCTGGCTAGGGTTGCCGCAGGCGACCGCTCGGGCGGAGGTGGACCGTGGCGCTCGACGTGAACGCCGAGCGGCGTCTGGGCGACCCGCGGTGGCAGGTGGCCGAGCGCGTCGGTGACGCCGTCCTGCGGCGGTTCCCGGCCGACGTGCTGGCGGTCGCCGTACACGGTCCGCTCGCGCACGGAGACGACGACGGCGGCGGGGACCGCGAGGTCGGCCTGCTCGTCGTCACCTACCGGCCCGGCGCCGGACCGCCGCCCGCCACCCGGCGGGTGGACGGCGTACTCGTCGACCTGACGGTGGCCGGGGCGGACGACTACCTGCGCCGGGCGACGACGATCACGTCCCGCTGGCCGCTGGCCGCGGACCGGTACGTCACCACCCGCGCCCTGCACGATCCGACCGGCTGGCTGCCGAAGCTGCGCGACGAGCACCTGGCGCGCCTGGCGCGGGCCCGGCCGGCGGAGTTCACCGGCGCCGCGCGGCAGGCGTGGTACCGGGGCAGCGCGGCGCACGCCCGCGCGTTGCGGCTGGCCGAGTGGTACGAGACGGACCAGGCGCTGCTCATGCTCGGCGAGGCGCGGCTGGCCGCCGCGACAGTGCAGGGACTGTTCAGCCGCACCTACTTCCGTGACCCCGGGGACGCGGTGCGGCGTACCGGGCTGGCCGGGGCGGACATGACCGAGGTGGGCGCGGCACTGACCCGCCAGGCCGAGGAGTTGGCCGCCCGGGGCCGGCCGGTCGACGGCACGATCGACGATCTGCTGTCCGGCTGACGGCCCGCCGACGGCCGACCGTCAGCCGATGCCGCCGCCGACGCCGATCAGCGCGCCGATCAGGTAGGTCGCGCCGGCTGCCAGCGCGCCGAGCAGCAACTGCCGCAGACCGGCACGCCACCAGGCGCGGTTGGTGAACCGGGCCACGATCGCGCCGGCGACGAAGAGGCCGACGCCGCCGACGGCGAGCGCCAGCCAGAGGCTGGTGAAGCCGAGCAGGTACGGCAGCAGCGGCACCAGCGCGCCGATCGAGAAACAGATGAACGACGAGATCGCGGCGGCCCACGGGCTCGGCTGGTCGTCGGGGTCGACGCCCAGCTCCTCCCGTACGTGTACCCGCAGCGCCTCCTCCGGGTTGGCGCGTACCGCCTCGGCGACCTGCGTCGCCAGCTCACGGGACAGTCCACGGGCGACCCAGGCGTCTGCGAGTTCCCGGGCCTCGGCCTCCGGGTGGCGTTCCAGCTCGCGCCGCTCCTTGGCCACCTCGGCGGCGACCTGCTCGTTCGCGGACCGGACGCTCGTGTACTCGCCGAGGCCCATCGAGATGGCGCCGGCCACCAGGCCGGCCGTGCCGGTGAGCACCACGCTGCGCGGCGACACCCCGCCGCCGCCCACACCGGCGATCAGCGCGATGTTCGTGACCAGCCCGTCCATCGCGCCGAAGACGGCCGGGCGCAGCCAGCCGCCGGAGACGTCCGCGTGGTGTGCCTCGCGCAGTGCCGCAGGGGTGTCGGTCACGGCAGTGTCAGGATCTCGTAGCCGTCGTCGGTGACGACGATGGTGTGCTCGAACTGGGCCGTCCACCGGCGGTCCTTGGTGACCACCGTCCAGCCGTCGTCCCACATGTCGTACTGATAGGTGCCGAGCGTGATCATCGGCTCGACGGTGAACGTCATGCCGGGCTCCATCACGTCGGTGGGGCGCGGGCTGTCGTAGTGCGGCACGTAGAGGCCACTGTGGAACGCCTCGCCGATGCCGTGCCCGGTGAAGTCGCGGACCACGCCGTAGCCGAAACGCTTCGCGTACGACTCGATCACCCGGCCGATGACGTTGATCTGCCGGCCCGGCGCGATGGCCTTGATGCCGCGCATCATCGCCGTGTGGGTCCGCTCGACCAGCAGGCGGGCCTCCTCGCTCACCTCGCCCACGCAGAACGTGGCGTCGGTGTCGCCGTGCACGCCGTTCAGGTACGCGGTGACGTCGACGTTGATGATGTCGCCGTCCTGGAGCACCGTGGTGTCCGGGATGCCGTGGCAGATCACCTCGTTGAGGCTGGTGCAGCACGACTTGGGGAAGCCTCGGTAGCCGAGCGTCGACGGGTAGGCGCCGTGGTCGCAGAGGAACTCGTGCACCACCCTGTCGATCTCGTCGGTGGTCACCCCGGGCTTGCAGTGCTCACCGGCGAGTTGGGTGGCCTGGGCGGCGAGACGCCCCGCCACGCGCATCTTCTCGATGGTCTCCGGCGTCTGCACGTGCGAGCCGCGCCACTCCTGGGGCCGCTTCTTACCCACGTACTCCGGGCGCGGGATGTGGGCGGGGACCGCTCGCCACGGGGAGAGCGTGCCGGGGGTCAGCGGCGCACGGACGGTCATGGCCCAAGCCTATCGCCGGGGGTGGTGTGCCCTCCGCCACAGGCCCGCCGGGCAGGTTGTTGCCGTGCCGCAAACGCTGTGCCATTGTTGCTCCGTGGATCAAGGGGGCGCGGCGCCCGTCTTCTCCGTGACGGCGCAGGTCGACGGCGACCGACTGCGCGTCCAGGTGACCGGCGAGGTCGACATGGCGACCGCCGACACCATGTTCCAGACCGCGCTCCGCGAGCCCACCAAGCAGCTCACGCTCGACCTGCGGGCGGTCACCTTCTTCGACTCGGCCGCCATCCACGCGGTGGTCCGGCTCGCCCAGCGGTTCCCGGACGCGCTGACCGTGCTGCCGTCCCCGCAGGTCCGGCGCGTACTGGACATCTCCGGCCTGGGCGACCAGGACTGGCTCGCCCGGCCCTGACGGTACGGAAGCTGTCCGGATTCCGGAGGCGCACTCGCCCGTTCCGGCCGGACCGCTACGACTGCCGTGGAATTCCGGCAGCCGCCGAGGTCACGGCGCGCGGACTGTTCGGGTGAACGCGGTCGGGCACCGGACAGTGAACGATCTATGCGGGCCGAGGGCGATGTGGCAGCGTCGATGATCGCCTCCGCGGGGCGCGGGGGCACATCACCTGGGAGCGCATCACCATGACCGCACCACATAACCCTGGCTCGTACCCGCCGCCCGGTCCTCCGGGCTCCTATCCCCCGCCGCCGCCCGGGCCGCCCGGCGCGTATTCGCCGCCGCCCGGCCAGCCCGGCTTCGGACCCCCGCCGAAGAAGAACTGGCTCATGCCGGTGCTCATCGGCGTCGCCGTCGTGGTGGTGTTCTGCTGCGGTGGGCCGGCCCTGCTCGCCCTGACCGGCGACGACAAGAGCCCGGACGCGGCCGGCAGCAACGCTCCCGTGGCCCCCGCCGCCGACGGCGCCGGGCTGACCACGACCTCCGCTCCCACCTCGGCCGCCGCACCGCCGCCGGCCAAGAGCGAGAAACCCGCCGACGGGCCGAAGGCCTACCGGATCGGCGACACGGTGCGCGGCGGTGACTTCGAGTTCACCGCGCACAGCATCAAGTGCGGCATCGCCGAGGTGGGCAGTGACTTCCTGAACAAGAAGGCACAGGGAAGCTTCTGCCGGGTCGTCCTCACCGCGAAGAACGTCACCAAGAAGGCGAAGCTGTTCCACGCCGACGGCACCGTCAGCGCCCTCGACGCGACCGGCCGGGAGTACGAGGCCGACGGCGAGGCCGCGATCTACGGCAACGAGGACGGCGAGGGTTTCCTCGACGAGATCAACCCGGGGAACGCCGTGAAGGCGAACGTCTACTTCGACGTACCGAAGGGGACGAAGCTCGTGAAGCTGGTGTTCGACGCCGGGCTCTTCACCCTCGCCGAGGACGCGGAGGTCACCCTCTAGGCGCCGCTGCGCCGCCGCGCCGGTGTCAGTCGGCCAGCCGGCGGCGCAGCGTCAGCTCGGTGCCGTTCGCGGTACGGGTCACGTCCATCTCCCCCAGCGCCCGGATCAGCGCCAGCCCGCGTCCCCGGAAGCTCGACCCGCTCGACTCCCGCCAGCGTCCGCTGTCCCGGATGGTCGCGGTGACCGTACGGTCGGCGATCGTCACCTCGACCTCGATCGTCGGGTCCACCGGGTCGACCGGGTGCTCGATCGCGTTCGCCGCCGCCTCGGAGACCGCCACGGTCAGGTCGAACAGGTCGGTCTCGCCGACGTGGTGGGCGAGGAGGAAGTCCTCCAGCCGCTTGCGGAGCACGCTGAGCCGGGTCGGGTCGGCGGGCAGACGCAGCGCGAACCGGTTCAGCTCGGCCGCCTCCAGCGCGAGCACCGCCACGTCGTCGTGCCGGGACCGCTCGGCCACCCGGGCCACGACGGCGTCGACCAGGTCCGCCACGTGCGCGGCGCGCGCCGTCGCGTCGGCCCGCAACTGGCCCAGCCCGGCGTCGATGCCCGCGGACCGGTCCTCGATCAGGCCGTCGGTGTAGAGCAGGAGCCGGTTGCCCGGCGCGAGTTCGCCCTCGGCGGCCGGGTAGACGGCGCCGGGGATCGCACCGATCGGCGGTCCGAGGGCCCGATCGTGCAGGAACGCCACGTCGTCTCCTCGGATCAGCAGGGGTGAGGGATGGCCCGCGCTCGCGTACCGGATCCTGCCCGTGCGCGGGGAGAAGCCGAGGCAGACGACGGTGGCGAAGGAGCCGCTGCCGGCGGAGTGGACCAGCCGGTTGAGGCGGGTCAGCGCCTCGCCCGGGTCGTAGCCCTCCAGGACGTACGCCCGCAGCGCGTTGCGGAGCTGGCCCATCGCCGCGGCGGCCCGCACGCCCTTGCCGACCACGTCGCCGATGACCAGCACCAGGTCGTCGTCGGCGGTGGCCATCACGTCGTACCAGTCGCCGCCGACCTCCACGTCGGCGCTGCCCGGCAGGTACCGGCTGGCCACCACCGCGCCGGGCAACTGCGGCAGCGTACGCGGCAGCAGGCTGTGCTGAAGCGTGGTGGCGATGCGGTGCTCGGCCTCGTAGAGCTGGGCGTTCTCCAGCCGTACGCCGATCAGCCGGGCCAGTTGGGCCAGCGCCGCCTCCTCGGTGCCGCCGCCCTCGCGGCGCCACACCCGCAGCTCGCCGAGCTGCTCGCCGGCGGTGCCGGTGAGCGGCAACACCACGGTCGGCTCGACGGGCAGGTCGCCGCCGGCGTCCTCCTCGTGGCGGGCCCCGGTGGCGGTGACCCGGACGCGTCCGGCCTCGGCCAGGCGCAGCGCGTGCCGGGCGGCCACCCGCACCACCTCGGCGGTGGACCGGGCGGTGTTGATCTCCACGGCGGCGTCGGCGAGGGCCCGCAGGCGGCGGATGATCTGCCCGCGCAACTGGCCCAGCTCGACGTTGGCCCGCACCCGGGCCACCAGCTCCTGGCTGGAGAAGGGCTTGGTCAGGTAGTCGTCCGCGCCGGTGGACAGGCCGGCGACCTCCTCGGCGGCGCCGGCCCGCGCGGAGAGCAGCACGATCGGCACGTGCCGGGTCGCCGGTTCGGCGCGCAGCGCGGCGACCAGCCCGAAGCCGTCCAGCCGGGGCATCATCACATCGGTCAGCACCAGGTCGAACGGGGTCTCGACGGCCAGCCGCAGCGCCTCCACGCCGTCCGGCACGGCGACCACCTCGTACGCCGGGGAGAGCAGCCGGGCGACGTGCTCGCGCAGGTCGGGGTTGTCGTCGGCGAACAGGATGCGGCCGGACCCGCCGGGCGAGCCGGACGGCTCCGGCAGCCCGGTGGGGCGGGCCACCTCGTCGGTCCAGAGCGCCGTCTCGGCGACGTACAGGCGGGCCTGCTCCGGTTCGGTCAGCGGCACCGGCGACAGGGCGGCCACCCGGTCGGCGGGCAGGTGCGCGTACCCGAAGGGCATGGTCACCGCGAAGGTGGTGCCCCGGTCGACGACGCTGTGCGCGGTCACCGTGCCGCCGTGCATCTCGACCAGCTCGCGCACCAGGGCGAGCCCGATCCCGGTGCCCTCGTGGGTACGGGAGCGGGCGCCGGCCACCCGGTGGAACCGCTCGAAGACCTGCGGCAGTTCCTCCGGCGCGATGCCGACGCCGGTGTCTGTCACCTCCAGGACGGCGGCGCCGTCGGTCGCGCGGACCCGCACCCGGATCTCGCCGTCGAAGGTGAACTTGACCGCGTTCGACACCAGGTTGAGGACGATCTTCTCCCACATGTCCCGGTCGACGTAGACCGGCGCGGGCAGCGGCGGGCAGTCCACCACCAGGCGCAGCCCGGCCCGCTCGGTGGCCGAGCGGAACGTGCTGGCCAGCCGGGAGGTGTAGTCGGACAGGTCGGTGGGCTGGTAGCGGGCGGCCAGCCGGCCGGACTCCAACCGGGAGAAGTCGAGCACCGTGTTGACCAGCTTGAGCAGGCGCAGCCCGTTGCGGTGCATGACGGTGAGCCGGTCGAGGTACCGCTCGGGCAGCTCCCGGTCGGCGAGCATCTCCTCCATCGGCCCGAGGACCAGCGTCAGCGGAGTCCGGAACTCGTGGCTGACGTTGGCGAAGAAGTTGGTCTTGGCGCGGTCCAGCGCGGCCAGCTCGGCGGCGCGGGCGCGTTCCTGCTCGTACGCCCGCTGCTTGCCGACGGCCCGGGACACCTGCGCGGCGACCAGGTCGACGAAGTCGCGGTAGTCGTCGCTGAACGGCAGCCGGCGCGACACCCCGAGCAGCAGCACACCGGCCGGTTCGTTCGTCGCGGTCAGCGGCAGCAGGAGCGCCTGGCCGGCGGCGTCCGGCGGCACCGCGCCCGGCAGGTCGGCGGTGGCGATCCAGCGCGGCTCGGTGAACGGCTCGCCCTCGGGCAGGCCGGGCGGCGGATCGGCGACGGTGGCCGGATCCACGCCGGAGCAGCCGCCCGGCACGAGCGTGCCGCGCTCGTCGGCGAACCACAGCGCGCTGAACGGCACGTCGGCGCGGTGGGCGTCGAGCACGCGGGTGACGGCCCGGCCCAGTTCGAGCATGCTCGGCACGTCGCCCAGCTCGTTGCCCAGCTCGGCCAGGGCGCGCAGCCGGCGCTCGCCGAGCACCCGCCCGGTGGTCTCGTTGACGAAGCAGAAGATCCCGCTGACGGTGCCGTCGACGTCGCGGATCGGGTCGTACGAGACGTCGAAGTAGACGTCCTCCAGGAAGCCGTGCCGGTTCAGCACGAAGGGGTGGTTCTCACCCCGGTAGGGCACGCCCGTGCGGCGCACCCCGTCCAGCAGCGGGCCGAGCACGTCCCAGGTCTCGGCCCAGTGCCGGTGCGCGGCCTGCCCGATCACGGCGGGGTGCTTGTCGCCGATGGTGGGCCGGTAGGCGTCGTTGTAGAAGGCGAGGTGCTGCTCGCCCCAGAACACCACCATCTGGGCGCGGGACGACAGCATGGTGCTGATCGCGTGGCTGAGCGCGGCGGGCCAGCCGTCCGGGCTGCCGAGCGGGGTGGCGGACCAGTCGAAGCCGCGCAGCCGCTCGCCCATCTCGCCGCCGGCCGCGAACGCCGCGGCGAGCAGCGGCGACAGTGACATCTCGCCGGCCGCCGGGGACGAACGACTGTCGCCCCCGCCCCCCTGGGCCGAGCTCATGCAGCCTCCCGCTCCGGCCATGATCACGACGGTCGGCGCTGTCACGCCGACCGTCCCCGCCTACTACCCCGACGGTCGAGCAACGTAACGCACCCGCACCGTTCGACGCTGCTTACCTCCGCCTCATCCTGGCGTAACCGGCGCCCCGGGGCGACTCGGGGCGGTCCTCGCCTGGTCGGCGGGACCGCCGATTCGGCTGTCCGCGCACCTACGAAACGCGGGTGTGTGATCTGGCCGACACCGCGGCCCGGACCAGCGCGGCCACCGGCCGCGGGTCCGGCTCGTTCTCCGGATGCCACTGCACCCCGAGCACGAAGCGCCGCGCCGGATCCTCCACCGCCTCGACCACCCCGTCGTCGGCCCAGCCGGTCACCGCCAGGCCGCCGGGGTCGGCCACCGCCTGATGGTGGTACGAGTTGACCCGGTCCATTCCGGCCATCACCTCGGCGGTCCGGCTGCCGGCGGCGAAGCGCACCGGATGCGAGCCGTACACGCCCGGCGCGGGACGGTGCCCGTCGTGCCCGACCACGTCCGGCAGGTGCTGGTGCAGCAGGCCGCCGTACGCCACCGCCAGCAGTTGCATCCCCCGGCACACGCCCAGCACCGGCAGGTCGGCGGCGAGCGCGGCGGTCAGCAGCGTCGTCTCCCCCGCGTCGCGCTCCGGGCGGCTCTCGGTACGCGGGTCCGGCGGCTCGCCGTACCGCTCCGGGCCGACGTCCGCGCCGCCGGCCAGCAGCAGCCCGTCCAGCAGCCCCAGCACGTCCGCGTCGGCGTCGTCGGGGGGCAGCACCACGGCCCGGCCGCCCGCCGCGGTGACCGCCCGGACGTACGCGTGCGGCACGAGCGTCGCCGGCACGTCCCGCCACACCGCCCAGCCGGCCGGCTCGACGTACGCGGTGATGCCGATGACAGGTCGCGTCATAGCGGAGTGACGTACGCGCCGGTGATGCCGCCGTCGACGACGAACTGCGCGGCGGTCATGAACGAGGCGTCGTCGCTGGCGAGGAACGCCACCGCGGCGGCGATCTCTGCCGGGTCGCCGAACCGGCCCATCGGCACGTGCACCAGCCGACGGGCCGCCCGCTCCGGATCCTTGGCGAACAGCTCCAGCAGCAGCGGCGTCGCCACCGGCCCGGGGCACAGCGCGTTGACCCGGATGCCCTCGCGGGCGAACTGCACGCCCAACTCCCGGGTCATCGCCAGCACCCCGCCCTTGCTCGCCGTGTACGCGATCTGCGACGTCGCCGCGCCCATCAGTGCCACGAACGAGGCGGTGTTGATGATCGAGCCCTTGCCCTGCCGGCGCATGTGCGGGATGACGTGCTTGCAGCACAGGTAGACGCTCGTGGTGTTGACCCGCAGCACCCGTTCCCAGGCGTCCAGGCCGGTCTCCAGGATCGAGTCGTCGTCCGGCGGCGAGATGCCCGCGTTGTGGAACGACACATCCACCCGGCCGTGCCGCTGCACCACCCCGTCGAACAGGTCACGCACGGCCGTCTCGTCGGCCACGTCGGCGGCGACGAACTCACCGCCCACCTCCTGCGCGGCCCGGGCGCCGGCGTCGGCGTCGATGTCCACGCACACCACCCGGGCGCCCTCGGCGGCGAAGCGCCGTACGGTGGCCAGCCCGATGCCGCTGCCCGCGCCGGTCACGACCGCCACCCGGTCGGAAAGCCGTCCCTGCACTGTGATCACTCCTCGGTGCCGATGAACACGTTCTTGACGTCGGTGAAGGCGTGCAGCGCGTCCGGACCCAGCTCCCGGCCCAGGCCGGAACGCTTCATCCCGCCGAACGGGGTCCAGTAGCGCACCGAGGAGTGCGAGTTGACGCTGAGGTTGCCCGATTCGACGGCGCGGGCCACCCGCACCGCCCGCCCGACGTCCCGCGTCCAGATCGAGCCGGAGAGCCCGTACTCGGTGTCGTTGGCGAGCCGGATCGCGTCCGCCTCGTCGTCGAACGGCAGCACCGAGACGACCGGGCCGAACACCTCCTCCCGCCAGTGCCGATCGGCCGGGGAGCCGGCGAGCAACACCGTCGGGGCGTACCAGAAGCCGGGGCCGTCGGGGCACGAGCCGGTGAAGGCGACGTCCGCCCCGTCGACGTACCCGGCGACCCGGTCCCGGTGCGCGGCGGAGATCAGCGGGCCCATCTCGGCCGTGTCCCGGGCCGGGTCCTCCACCCGCACCGCTCGTACGGCCGGTTCGAGCAGTTCCAGGAACCTGTCGTACACCCGGCGCTGGACCAGGATCCGGGAGCGGGCGCAGCAGTCCTGGCCGGCGTTGTCGAAGACGGCGTACGGCGCGGTCGCAGCCGCCTTCTCCAGGTCCGCGTCGGCGAAGACGATGTTCGCCGACTTGCCGCCCAGCTCCAGCGTCACCCGCTTCACCTGGGCCGCACAGCCGGCCATGATCCGGGTGCCGACCTCGGTCGAGCCGGTGAAGCAGATCTTGCGGACCGCCGGGTGGGCGACGAACCGCTCGCCGACCACACTGCCCTGACCGGGCAGCACGGTGAACACGCCGTCGGGCAGGCCGGCGTCGCGGGCCAGTTCGGCCAGGCGCAGCGCGGTGAGCGGGGTCAGCTCGGCCGGCTTCAGCACCACCGTGTTTCCGGCGGCGAGCGCCGGGGCGAATCCCCAGCCGGCGATCGGCATCGGGAAGTTCCACGGCACGATCACGCCGACCACGCCCAGCGGCTCGTGGAACGTGACGTCGAGCCCGCCGGGCACCGGGATCTGGTGGCCGGTCAGCCGTTCCGGCGCGCCCGCGTAGTAGTCGAGCACGTCGCGGACGTTGCCCGCCTCCCAGCGGGCGTTGCCGATGGTGTGCCCGGCGTTGCGCACCTCCAGGAGAGCCAGCTCCTCCAGGTGCGCGTCGACCTGGGCGGCGAACCGCCGCAGCAGCCGCCCCCGATCCCCCGGCGCCACGTGACGCCACGTCTCGAACGCCGCGGAAGCCCGCGAGATCGCGGCATCCACGTCGTCAACGGAGCAGCCCGGCACGACCCCGATCCCCGCCCCGTCAACAGGCGAGATCACCTCACCCACGCGGTCCCCCCTCCCCTCGCCCCCGCGATCTTGCATTTGCTGCCCCTGCGAAAGCCCCATAACGCCCGCACCGAGGGCCGCAAGTGCAAGATCGGCGTCGAGAGCGGGGCGCGAGGGCGGGCGCGGCGGCGGGGCGCGCGGCGGCGAGGTCAGAGGCGTTCGAAGCCACGGGTCAGCTCCCAGTCCGTCACCGCGGCGTCGAAGGCGCTCAGCTCGACCTTCGCCTGGTTGGCGTAGTGGGCGGCCACCTCGTCACCGAACGCCTCCCGGGCCACCGCCGAGCCATGCCACAGATCCAGCGCGTCACGCAACGTCGTGGGCACCCGCTCGGCGTCCGGGTCGTCGTACGCGTTGCCGGTGCACTCGTCGCCCAGCTCCAGCTCGTTCTCGATGCCGTGCACCGCGCCGGCAACGAGCGCGGCGATCGCCAGGTACGGGTTGACGTCGGCCCCCGGTACCCGGTTCTCCACCCGCATCCCCTGCCCGTGCCCGACCAGCCGCAGCGCGCAGGTCCGGTTGTCGGTGCCCCAGCGCAGCGCGGTCGGCGCGAACGAGCCGGGCTGATAGCGCTTGTAGGAGTTGATGTTCGGCGCGAAGAACAGGCTGAACTCGCGCATGGTGGCGAGCAACCCGGCCAGCACCCGCTGCCCGGTGACGCTCAGATGCGCGGGCCCGTCCCCCAGCATCGCCGACGAGCCGGAGGAGTCGCGCAGCGAGAAGTGGATGTGGCAGGAGTTGCCCTCCCGCTCGTTCGGCTTGGCCATGAACGTGATCGCCATGCCCTCCTGGGCGGCGATCTCCTTCGCGCCGTTCTTGTAGATGACGTGGTGGTCGGCGCAGCGCACCGCCTCGTCGTACCGGAAGGCGATCTCGTGCTGGCCGAGGTTGCACTCGCCCTTCGCGCTCTCCGGGGTGAGCCCGGCGCCGGCCATCTCGGTGCGGATACGGCGCAGCAGCGGCTCGACCCGGGCGGTGCCGAGCAGTGAGTAGTCCACGTTGTACTGGTTGGCCGGCGTCAGGTCGCGGTAGCCGCGCTGCCACGCCTCCTCGTACGAGTCGCGGTAGAGCACGAACTCCAGTTCGGTGCCGGCGTACGCGGTCAGCCCGTGCGCGGCCAGCCGGTCGAGCTGGCGGCGCAGGATCTGCCGGGGCGAGGCGACCACCGGGCCGGAGCCGTCCAGCCACTCCAGGTCGGCAAGCAGCAGCGCGGAGCCGGGCTGCCAGGGCATCCGGCGCAGCGTGTCCAGGTCGGGGCGCATGGCGAAGTCGCCGTAGCCGCGTTCCCAGCTCGACATCGCGTACCCGTCGACGGTGTTCATGTCGACGTCCACCGCGAGCAGGTAGTTGCAGCCCTCGCTGCCGTGCGTGACCACCTGGTCGAGGAAGTAGGGCGCGTGGAACCGTTTGCCCTGCAGGCGGCCCTGCATGTCGGTGAGCGCGAGCACCACCGTGTCGATCTCACCCTCGGTGACGGCGACCCGCAACTGTTCCAGCGAGAGCGGCGTTGGTTTCATCAGGGGCCTCCATCACCAAGGTCTACTGGCAAACCGGATCACCGTCAATGCCCCGGCGAGGCCGGGTGCGAAACCGGGGAGTGCACATGCGCCGTCGTACCGTCGCGGTCGTCGCCGCCGTCCTCGCGATCGTGCTAGCAGCGACCGACGCGCACGCCGACCGCAGACCCGCCGAGGGGCGACCCGCCGCCGGGCCGGACCGGCCGGCGACCGCCGACGCGCGACCGGTCACGCTCGACCTGCGCGGCTTCGACGGACGCTCCGGCTGGTCCGGCTACGACCTGAGCCGCCCCCACGTCGTCGCCACCGGCCTGGAGGCGCCGTGGGGCCTGGACTTCCTGCCCGACGGCAGCGCCCTGGTCGCGCAGCGGGACCGGGGCACGATCCTGCGCGTGCGCCCCGGACGCCCGGCCCGCGAGGTGGCGCGGATCGCCGACGTGGCCGCGGGCGGCGAGGCGGGCCTGCTCGGGCTCGCGGTCTCCCCGCGGTACCGCCGCGACAGGTGGGTCTACGCCGCCTACACCACGGCTGCCGACATCCGGATCGTCCGGTTCCGCCTCGGCGCATCCCAGCCGCCGCAGGTGCTGGTGAGCGGCATCGCCCGCAGCGCCGTCCACGACGGCGGGCGGATCGCGTTCGGCCCCGACGGCATGCTCTACGCAGGCGTCGGCGACGCCGGGGTGGCGGCCCGCGCGCAGGACCTGACCAGCCGCAACGGCAAGATCCTGCGGATCCGCCCGGACGGCGGCGTGCCGCCGGGCAATCCGTTCCCCGGTTCGCTCGTCTACAGCTACGGCCACCGCAACGTGCAGGGACTCGCCTGGGACCGGCACGGCCGGCTGTTCGCCACCGAGTTCGGGCAGAGCACGTGGGACGAGGTGAACCGGATCGTGCCCGGCGGCAACTACGGCTGGCCGCTCGTCGAGGGCGTCGCCGGTGATCCCCGGTTCCGCGACCCGGTCGTCGTCTGGCCGCCCGCCCAGGCGTCCCCGAGCGGCGCCGCGTTCACCAGGGGCACGCTCTACGTCGCCGCGCTGCGCGGCGCCCGGCTCTGGGCGGTGCCCGTCGACGCCGCCGGCCGCGTCGGCGTACCGGTGGCGGAGCTGGCCGGCACCTACGGCCGCCTGCGTACCGTCGAGGTGGCGCCCGACGGCGCGCTCTGGGTCGCGACCAGCAACCGCGACGGCCGCGGCACCCCGGCGGCCGGCGACGACCGCATCCTCCGCTTCCCGCTCACCCACCGCCGCCCCACGATCTGACCCCTTGGGTACGCGGACAGCCGACCCCGCGTCAGCCACGAACCCGTGCCCAGGCCAGGAAGCGGCCGTGCAGATCCGGCGCGTGGTCGGGATTCAGCCGGGCGAGGTGTTCCCGCGCTTCGGCCATCAGCCCGCCGAGATAGAGCAGGAGCGCGGTGCGGTCCTCCCGGTACTCGACGAGCAGCGACAGACGGGCCGGCTGGCAGGGCCACTCCGCACCGCAGTTGCGGCACCGCCAGAGCGGGCGCATTGGCAGGTGCGGAACCACGCGACGGCCCATCACCGCAGCCTTCGGGCGATCGCACGCGCCTCGTCGTCGCTGAGCGGAAGGAACCAGAAGAACCGCCGGACGATCTCGGGCGGTTCCGGCCCCTCGACTCGGCCACGCAGATCCCGGATCGCGCCGCGCACGAGGAACGCCATCATCCGGATGAGCGCTGCCGGATCGAGCTGATCACGCGGAATGCGACGCAGGGCGGGACACGGCCACGGCTCCCGGCAACGCTCGCATTCCCAGTCCGGCTCGTACCCGATGTGACCGATGGCGCTGAGGACACCGACCAGAACCGTCACCACCGGCCCCCGTTCGCCCGCCACTCCTGCGCCGGTGTCAGACGACCGGGGCTGCCCGGGCGAACCGTGGGAAACGCCCGGGTCGGCTCGCGCATCCACGCCGGCAGGTTGCTGCCGGGGTCGCGCTTCGGCAGGGTGGGCAGCTCCCGGGTACGGCACCGGAACCATCGGACACGCACATCGGCCTCCTCGCAGATGGAGGGGGCCGTCCGGCATCGTCGGGACCGGGCGGCCCCGGGCTGGAATCCGCCCGTGCTCGCCTGCGACGAGCGGATCCGCATGCGTGACAGTCTGGTGAGGACACCGCTACGGTCGGAAGGCATCGAGCCTGGTCACGGCGCACGAGTGAAGTACGGGCTCAACCGGCAGACACCGAATGAAATTCACGCACGGACTGTGGAGGAACTGTGGAGGAACCGACAGCAGAGTTGATCCGTGCGCAGCTCCGCCGACTACGGAACGTTGCCGGTCTCAATCAGGAGGAATTCGGCCGGTTGGTCCACTACTCGCCGTCAATGGTGTCCGCCGTCGAAACCGGCAGCCGTCCGTACGACCGGCTCTTCTTGGCTCGTGCCGACGAGGTGCTGAACTCCGGCGGCCTGCTGGTGTCCCTGCTCAAGATGGCCGAACGCGAGGGCTTGCCGTCCTGGCTCCGCCCATGGCTCGATGCCGAACGCAACGCTCGACAGCTCCGGTGCTTCCACCCGACTCTCATTCCAGCCCTGCTTCAGACGGAGAACTACGCCCGAGCGGTGATTCGCTGTGACGACCTACTCAGCGATGCCGACGTGGAGAGCCGCGTGGCAGCCCGCATGGATCGCCAGGAAGTCCTGCGGCAGCCATCTCCGCCCCAGCTCATCGCTGTACTCGACGAGGGAATGCTGCACCGCCGCGAAGAGAGCTTCCGCGGCCTGATGGCTCAGCAGATCGAGCACCTGGTCGTCTGCGCCGAGCGCCCGCACATCAGTATCCACGTGCTTCCACTACAGGTCGGGTTGCACATCGGCTTGTCCGGTCCGTTCACTCTGGCGAGAGGCGCGGAGGGCGGTTGGGTCGCCAGCATGGAATGCCAGCTCACCACGAGCGTGATCGACGGCGACGCCGACGTGGCTACGCTTCAGTCGAGATGGGAGATGATCCGGAGTGAAGCTTTGCCCCGCCGGCAGTCTCTCGAGCTTCTGAAAGAGGTGGAGACGTCATGGATCTGAGCGGCGCGACCTGGCGAAAGGCGACCCGGAGCGGCAACACCGACTGCGTCGAGGTGGCTGACAACCTGACGGAAGTGGTGCTGGTACGCGACTCCAAGGACCGGGACGGCGGCACGCTCCACGTCACCCCGACGTCGTGGAGGTCGTTCGTCGGACTGGCCAAGCAGATCGGATCCGCAGCCTAACCGACAAAACGATCGCCAAGATCTCCGGACAGCCCGGCGCTCACATCGGCTGGACCCAGGCGGATCGCCACTGCGGGGACGGGTCCTGGCCGAGGCTGGTCCAGTACTCCCGGCCCTCGGTGATCCGCCCGCCCCGCACGGTCCAGAACGACGCGACCCGGTGCACGCCCATTCCCTCGTGCGGCACCTCCACCTCGGACACCACCGTGTCGCCCGCCGCCACCACCCGCAGCACCCGGATCGACCAGCCCTCCGGGTACTCGGCGTTGACCTTCACGTAGTTGTCGCGGCCGACGATCCGCTCGGCGCTGGCCGGCCACTCCACCACCACGTCGTCGGCCAGCAGGTCGCCGACGCCGGCCCAGTCCCGGGCCTGCATGCGGTCCCACAGCGCGCGTACCACCGTTTCCGTTTCCATCGCCGGATCATGGCAGGCCCCACCGACAGCTACGACGGCTCGGCGGGCTCGGGTTCGGCCTGGTCGACGGTGCGGCGCGGGCCGGTGAACCACTTGCGGGCCGAGGCGTACCACCAGACTGCGACGCCGAGCAGCACGCCACCGATCGCGATGGGTGCGTAGTTCACCGCCGTCCAGCTGAAGCCGGGGTTGCCGGGCACACCCGCCGGGACGATCGGCAGCACGAAGTAGACCGAGATGACGGCGATCTCGACCACCGCGATCCAGCCGAGCAGCTTGTAGCGGCGGCCGAGCGTCCACGGGCCCGGGGTGAACCGGTCACCCATCCGCAGCCGCAGGAAGATCGGGATGATGAAGGACAGGTACAGCCCGATCACCGCGACCGACACCACCGCGTAGAACGCCACAGGGATGCCGCCGCGCTGGTAGAGCGCGGGCAGCGTGAGCACCAGCCCGGCCAGCGTCGCGCCGATGATGGCGTTGACGGGCGTGCCGTTGCGGTTCACCTTCGACCACAGCCGCCAGCCGGGCACCGCCCGGTCCCGGCTGAACGCGTACGCCATCCGCGACATCGAGGTCACGCAGCTCATGCCGCAGAAGAACTGCCCGATGGTGGAGATGATGATGACGGCCTTGAAGAAGAACGGCGTCAGCGCGGACTCGAAGATCGCCCCGGAGAAGCCGCCCGCCTCGTTGATCGCGTCCACGTCGGTGGCCGCGAACAGGAACGCCAGCAGCAGGATCCAGCCGCCCACCGCCGAGTAGAAGATCGACCGCCACAGCCCCTGCGCGGCGGCCTTGGAGGCGCCCCGGGTCTCCTCGGAGACGTGCGCGCAGGCGTCGAAGCCGGTGATCGTGTACTGCGTGAGCAGGAAGCCCAGCGGCAGCACGTAGAACCAGAACGCCAGCCCGCCGGTGTCGCCGTCACCGAAGCCGGAGTTGTTGAACCGCTCGGTGAACACGAACTGGAAGCTCTGGTGGTTGTCCGGGACCAGGACCAGGATCAGCACCACGGCGGCCGCGCCGGCGACGTGCCACCAGACCGAGACGTTCTGGAGTACGTCGATGATCCGGTGCCCGTAGATGTTGATCAGCCCGTGCAGCGCGAGGATCACCACGAACAGGCCGAACGTCTGGTGCCCGGTGCCGGCCCAGCCGTCGAACAGCGCCGACAGCGTCAGGTTGAGGAACGTGGCGCAGCCGTAGTCGACCGACGCGGTCACCGCGACCAGCCCGATCAGGTTGAGCCAGCCGGTGAACCAGCCGTGCACCGGCCGCCCCATCGTCGCCGCCCACCAGTAGATTCCGCCCGCCGTCGGGTACGCCGACACCAGCTCGGCCAGGCAGAAGCCGATGATCAGGATGAACAGCGAGATCAGCGGCCAGCCCCAGGAGATCGCCACCGGGCCGCCGTTGTTCCACGCCTGGCCGAACGTGGTGAAGCAGCCGGCCAGGATCGAGATGATGGAGAACGAGATCGCGAAGTTGGAGAAGCCGCTCCACTTGCGGCGCAGCTCCTGTTTGTAGCCGAGTTCGGCGAGTCGTCGGGCGTCGTCGTCCATCGGCTGCTCGGCGGTCGGCGCGGGCGTCGTGGCCACTGCACACCTCCTCGAGGCGATGCTCGTGCGAGTGCTCGCAGTGTGCTCCCGGCCGATCAAGGCGGTCAATACGTACCCCCGTAATTGCGTTGTCGCCCGATCCCACCCGGGGCATCATTGTGGGCGTGACCAGGCCCGACCCGACGGGCCGGCACCGGGCGCTCGGCAACGCCCGGTCCGCGGCGGCGCGCGGCGTCCACCTCTCTCTCACTGAAGTACGGCGCTCGGCCGTACCCTCCGGACGCCCCGCGCCGCCGCTCCCTACCGGCCGACGGTCACCGTCAGCCCGGGCGCTGCCACCTCCACCGGGCCTGCGAACCCGCGCCGTACGGCGGTCAGCGCCTCCCGCGGCTCCGTCCCGGGCCACAGATGGGTGAGCAGCAGGCGCCGCACCCCGGCCTCGGCGGCGTACCGGCCGACCTCGACGGCGCTGGACAGGTTTCCCTCGTGCCGCTGCGGGAGTTCGTCCGGATAGGTCGCCTCCGCGATCAGCAGGTCCGCGTCGCGAGCCAGCTCCACCCGCGCCGGGCTGGGTCCGGTGTCCCCGGTGTAGGCGAGCACCAGGCCCGCCGCCGAGAACCGGGCCCCGGCGTTCGGCACCCAGTGCGGCAACGCGAACGTCCGCACCTCGTACGGCCCCAGACGCAGCGTCTCCCCCGGGGTGAACCCGGTCAGCCGGTACCCGGGTTCGAGCAGGCCCGGCTCGTCGATCGCGAGCAGCCCGGCGAGGCTGCCCGTGAGGGCGTACACCGGCAGGGGCGGCCCGGACCGGTTCGCGAGCACCCGGGCGCGGATCAGCGGTTGCAGGTCCGCGCAGTGGTCGGGGTGGCCGTGGCTGACGTAGACGGCGTCGACGTGCTCCGCCCGCGTGAGCGCCAGCAACGGTTGCAGCGTCGCGTAGCCGGGGTCGATCAGCAGCCGGAAGCCGTCGTGTTCGACGAGGAAGCCGGCGCAGGCCTGGTGGGCGGTGGGGTAGGCGCCGAGGCCGCCCAGGACGGTTGTCCGCATCCGGTCGACCGTACCGGTGGGGTGCTCGCCGGGTGGGCCGGCGACGGTCAGACGAACAGCAGCCCCGCGACCCACAGCGCGGCGATCATCAGACCGGCGGTGAACTCCAGGACCATCGACAGCCCGGCCGCCTTGAGTGCCTGCACCGTGGCCGGCCAGGCCAGCCGGGTGTCGCCGAGCCGCAGCCGTTCGGCGCCGAAGATGCCGCCGACGAAGCCGATCGGCAGCCCGATCACCGGGATCACGAAGAACCCGACCACGCCGAGCAGCCCGCCCGCCAGCAGCGAGGTGGTGGGCACGCCGGTCCGCTTCAGGTTGCGCCCCGGCCAGAGGTACTTGAGCACGGTGCCACCGGCGGCGATCACCGTGGCGGCGGCGAGCACCGCCCAGCGGCCCGGTCCGGCGTCGCCGAACAGCGTCCACACCAGTACGCCGCCCCAGCACAGCGGCAGCGCCGGTAACCCGGGCACCACCACCCCGGCAAGGCCGGCGACGATCGCCAGCGCGGCGACCACCGACACCACGGCCTGCGAATCGGTGAGGCTCACCGGTTCTCCCTTCCTCGCCTGCCGCGTTCGCGGGAGGTGTTAAGCGGGGCCCCCTGCTCTACCGGAGGCGTTAAGAGGGGGCCCTTCCTTACCCGCCCAGGCGGGCGCGGATGCCGTCGGCGGGCATCGGTGCGCCGAACAGCCGGCCCTGCCCGGTGTCGCAGCGCAGCGCGCGCAGCCGTTCGGCCTGCACCTCGGTCTCCACCGCCTCGGCCGTCACCGACAGCTCCAGCGCGTGCGCCAGCCGGACCAGCGCGTCCACGATCCGCTCGTCCCGGTGGTCGGCGACCACGTCCCCGCCGTCACCCTTTATCCCCTCGACGAACGGGCCGGCCAGCTTCACGCAGTGGATCGGCAGCCGCCGCAGGTACGCCAGGTTCGAGTAGCCGGTGCCGAAGTCGTCGATGGCCAGCCGCAGCCCGAGGCCGGCGAGCTGGTGCAGCGTCCGCAGCGGCTCGCCGGCGCTGCCCATGACGGCGCTCTCGGTCAGCTCCAGCTGCAACAGCTCGGCCGGCAGGCCGGTGTGCTGCAACGCCTCCGCCACCGTCTCCACGATGGCCGGGTCGTCGGCCTGCCGGGCGGCCAGGTTGACGCTGACCACCGGCGTGGTGTCCGGGTACGCGCGCCGCCACGACTCGGCGTCACGGCACGCCTGGCGTAGCACCCAGGCGCCGAGCCGGACGATCAGGCCGGTCTCCTCGGCCAGCCCGATGAACCGGTCCGGGCCGATCAGCCCCAGCTCCGGGTGCTGCCAGCGCACCAGCGCCTCGACCGCCACCATCGTGCCGTCCAGCAGCGACACGATCGGCTGGTAGTGCAGCACGAACTCGCCCCGGTCCAGCGCGGCGGGCAGGTTCGCGGCCAGCGCGGAACGGGCGATGTCGGCGGCACTGCGCTCCGGGTCGTACACCGCCCAGCGGCCCCGGCCCTCCGCCTTGGCCCAGTACAGCGTGGTGTCGGCGGCCTTCATCAGGTCACCGACGCTCGTCTCCGCCGCCGGGCACTCCACGATGCCGATGCTCGCCGACACGGCGAGCTGCTGGTCACCGACGTGCACCGGCGCGGACACCGCGGCCAGGGCCAGCTCGGCGACCTCCACCGCGTCGTCGATACCGCCGTCGGAGTCGACCAGGATGACGAACTCGTCGCCGCCCATCCGGGCGACCAGGTGGCCACGTCCGGCCACGCAGTCGCTGAGCCGGCGGGCGATCACCTTGAGCAGCCGGTCGCCCAGGTCGTGGCCGAGGCTGTCGTTCACCGCCTTGAAGCCGTCCAGGTCGATGAAGCAGAGCCCGACGCGCTGGTCCGGGCCGGCGGCGTCGAAGACCGCGCCGAGCTCGTCGAAGAACAGCGTGCGGTTGGGCAGGCCGGTCAGCGGGTCGTGCAGCGCCTGGAAACGCAGCCGCTGCTGCAACTCGTACCGCTGGGTGATGTCCTCCACCATGGCGACGGTGAACCGGGGCCGGCCGTCGTCGTGCCGGATCAGCGACACCGCGAGGTCGGTCCAGACCACGCTGCCGTCCTTGCGGTAGTAGCGCTTCTCCACCCGGGCGCTGTCCCGCTTGCCCTCGATCAGCTCCTTGTACAGCTCCCACATCCCGGTCGCGTCGTCGGGGTGGAACAACGCCGACACGTTCATCCGCCGCATCTCCGCGACGGTGTAGCCGAGCATGTCCGCGAACGCCTGGTTGACCTCGATGATCTGCCCGTCCACACCGGCGATGCCGATGCCGATGGCGGCGCCGGTGAAGACCGCCCGGAAGCGGGCCTCGCTGTCCCGTAGCGCCTGCTCGACGGTGTCCCGGGCCTGCCACGCCGACCGGGCGATCCGCTCCTGCTGGCTGAAGACCCGGTCGCGTAGCGCGCGGGCGAACCCGGCGGCGAACGCGCCCTGCAGCAGTGCCACCCGCTCGCGCAGCTCCGGCGACTCGGTGCGTGACGGCAGCACCCACGGCAGGAACCGGTCACCGAGCGCCTGCACCGACCAGTCGAGTACCCCCGGCTCGGTGAGGTGCGCCTGGACCAGGGCACGGCCCACCTCCTCCGCCGGGCCGGCGGAGAAGGTGGGGGCGAGCAGGGCCTCACCGAGCCGCTCGGTGAGCGGCACCAGCAGGCGCTCGGTCTCGGCCGCGCTCAGCGGCACGAACCCGATGCGGCGCACCGCGCGAGCCCACTCGGCGGCGTACGCGGCGGCGCCGGGCCGGCTGACGTCGCCCCCGTCGCTGTCCGGGGCGCGCACGGGGTTCAGCCGGCGGCGCGGTCGTGCCGGGCGACGCCGCCGAAGGCCCCGAACCGCTCCGGGTGCTCGTCCACGTCCGACGGGGAGTCGGGCCGCCACAGCGGCATGTGCACCACGCCCGGTTCGAGGATCGTCCAGTCGCCGAAGAAGCCGGTGATCTCGGCCCGCGAGCGCAACGTGATCTCCGTGGCGGTACGCGCCGACAGCCGCTGCGCGTCCAGCATCTCCTGCGGCTGGTCCTCGAACGTCGAGTGGGAGATGACCAGGTAGCTGCCGGGCGCGGCGGCGGCACGCAGGGTGGCCAGGATGTCGGCCGGGCGGTCGGCGTCGGGCACGAAGTGCACCACGCCGGCGAGCAGGATGCCCAGCGGCCGGTCGAAGTCGATCAGGCCGCTGGCGGCGGCGTGGTCCAGGATCAGCTTCGGCTCGCGCAGGTCGGCCAGGACCGCCGTGGCCCGGTCGTTGCCGGCGAGCAGTTCGTGGCTGTGCGCCACGGCGACCGGGTCGATGTCGACGTACACGATCCGGGCGTCCGGGTCGGCCGCCTGGGCGACCTCGTGCACGTTGCCGACGGTGGGGATGCCGGAGCCGATGTCGAGGAACTGGTCGATGCCGGCGTCGAGCAGCACCCGTACGGCCCGGCGCAGGAACTCCCGCCCGGAGCGCATGGTGGCGGCCAGGTTCGGCGTCATGGCCGCGATCTGTTCGGCGAGCTGCCGGTCGATCTCGAAGTTGTGCGCCCCACCGAGGAAGTAGTCGTAGACCCGGGCGGCGCTCGGCCGGCTCAGGTCGATCTCGGTGGGCAGGCTCTCCGGCGTCTGCATCGCTCGGTCCCCCAGGTCGTCGTCCGCCGTCGATGGCGGATCATGTGGTCCAGACCACTCTAGGCCGGTACGGCCGGGTTCGGGAGATCCACTGGAGGCGATGCCGGTGGCCCGGTTCAGTCGGCCGACTCCAGCAGCAGCGAGATGCCCTGGCCGACGCCGATGCACATGGTGGCGAGCGCCCGCCGGCCGCCCCGGCGGCGCAGTTCCAGCGCGGCCGTCAACGCCAGCCGGGCACCGCTGGCCCCGAGCGGGTGACCCAGCGCGATGGCCCCGCCGCCCGGGTTGACGTGCTCGGCGTCCTCCGGCAGGCCCAGCTCGCGCAGCACCGCCACGGACTGCGCGGCGAACGCCTCGTTCAGCTCGATCACGTCCACGTCGGTGAGCGACAGGCTCGTCCGGTCGAGCAGCTTGCGGGTCGCCGGGACCGGGCCGATGCCCATGATCCGTGGCGGTACGCCCGCCGACGCGGCGCCGCGTACCCGGGCCAGCGGGGTGAGGCCGTAGCGTTCGACGGCCGCCGCGGAGGCGACGAGCAGCGCGACGGCGCCGTCGTTGACGCCGGAGGAGTTGCCGGCCGTGACAGTGCCGCCCTCGCGGAACGGGGTGGGCAGCGCGGCGAGCTTCGCAAGCGTCGTCTCGCGCGGGTGCTCGTCGGTCTCGACCAGCTTCGTCTCGCGCTTGCCGGCGGGCACGGTCACCGGGACGATCTCCTCGGCCAGCCGGCCGTCGGCCTGCGCCTCGGCGGCCCGCTGCTGCGACCGGTACGCGAAGGCGTCCTGCGCGGCCCGGTCCACGCCGAACTCGGCTGCCACGTTCTCGGCCGTCTCCGGCATCGAGTCGATGCCCCAGCCCTTGCGCATCAGCGGGTTGACCAGCCGCCAGCCGATCGTGGTGTCGTACACCTCGGCGGTGCGGGCGAACGGCGTGGCCGCCTTCGGCATGACGAACGGCGCGCGGCTCATGCTCTCCACGCCGCCGGCCACCACCAGGTCGGCCTCCCCGGCGACGATCGCGCGGGCGGCGGAGGCGAGCGCGTCCAGGCCGGAGCCGCAGAGCCGGTTGACGGTGCTGCCCGGCACCTCCTCCGGCAGGCCGCCGAGCAGCGCGGCCATCCGGGCCACGTTGCGGTTGTCCTCGCCGGCCTGGTTGGCGCAGCCCAGGATCACGTCGTCGGTGCGGGCCCAGTCGACCGAGGGGTGGCGGGCCACCAGCTCGCGGACGACGTGCGCGGCCAGGTCGTCCGGGCGGACCCCGGCCAGGGCGCCGGCGTACCGGCCGATCGGGGTGCGGACTCCGGCAACGAGATAGGCCACTGTCATCGCGCGTACGTCCTTCGGGGGTGGGAAGGGGTCGGTGGGGGTACCCGGCGCCAGGATATCCGTGACCGGAGCGGATAGGTTTGCCGCATGTCCGGGGCTCAGTTCAGCGCAGAGACCAGCGGTGGCGGCGCGTTCGTCCGCCAGCCCAACCGGTTCACCGGCCGGGTCACCCCGCACTCCACGTCACCCGAGGGCGGCGGGCCGGACGAGGCGGGACGCTGGCCGCTGGAGGCGGGCCGCTACCGGCTGATCTGGTGCCGGGCCTGCCCGTGGGCGCACCGGGCCCGGATCGTGCGCGGCCTGCTCGGGCTGGACGAGGTGATCTCGCTGGGCACCGTCGACCCGATCCGGGACGAGCGGGGCTGGCGGTTCGCGCTCGACCCGGACGGCTTCGACCCGGTGCTCGGCATCGGCTTCCTGTCCGAGGCGTACCTGTCCACCGACAGGGACTACACCGGCCGGGTGACGGTGCCGGCGCTCGTGGACACGCTCACCGGACGGGTCGTGACGAACGACTATCCGCAGCTCACGCTGGACTTCTCGACCGAGTGGCGGCGGTTCCACGCGCCGGACGCACCGGATCTCTACCCGGTCGAGCTGCGGCCGGAGATGGACGCGCTGATGGCGGAGATCCACCGGGACGTCAACAACGGCGTGTACCGGTGCGGCTTCGCCACCTCGCAGGAGGCGTACGACGAGGCGTTCACCGCGCTGTTCGCCCGCCTGGACGCGCTGAGCGAGCGGCTGTCCGGCCGGCGCTACCTGATGGGCGACGCGATCACCGAGGCGGACGTGCGCCTGTTCACCACGCTGGTGCGCTTCGACGTGGCGTACCACGGGCACTTCAAGTGCAACGAGCGCAAGCTCACCGAGATGCCGGTGCTGTGGGCGTACGCGCGGGACCTGTTCCAGACGCCCGGCTTCGGCGAGACGGTGGACTTCGACCACATCAAGCGGCACTACTACGCCACCCACGACATGATCAACCCGACCCGGATCGTGCCGCTCGGCCCCGACCTGTCCGGCTGGACCACCCCGCACGGACGTGGCTGAGGACACGGCCCGCCGGATCGCCGCCGCGTTCGCCGCCGTCTGCCTGGCCGCCGGCGTGGCAGCGGTGACCGTCGCGGTGATCGCCGGTCCCGGCCCGGGCCCCATCGCGTACGTGAGTGAGGCGGGCATCACCGACAGCGGGTACGCCGGGGCGTACCGGATCGGGATCTTCTCGGTGGCCGCGTCGCTGCTGCTGCTCGCCGGGGCGCTGCCACCGGGGGTGCGCGCGGCGGCCGGGCTGCTCGGCGTCGGCGCGGTCGCCACGGTGCTCTCCGGCGCTGTCACGTGCAGCGAGGGCTGCCCGCTGCCGCCGTTCGAGGCGACAACGGTGGCTGACCTGGTGCACGGCGGGGCCAGCATCGCGGCGACCGCCGCTGTGGTGCTCGCCATGCTGGTGCTGCTGTTCTCCCCGGCGGCGGACCGGGGGCTGCGGCGGATCGCCGCGATCGGCGCGGCGCTGGCGCTGCCGGTGGCCGCCGTAGTCGCGGCGGCGCTGCTGCTGGTCGGGCGCAGCGCGCTGCTCGGGGTGTCGGAGCGGGTGCTGCTGGTCGTGGTGGCGGCCTGGGGACTGGCCACCTCCGGCTACCTGGCTGTAAGGAGCCTCACCGGCGACGGTCCTTCCGTTCGGACGCCGGACGGGAGTAACGTGTCGCGACGATGACCAATGTCTGGTGCCTCACCGAGCGCCTGTACGTCGATCTGCGACGGCAGGCCAGCGGCGTCTGTCCGGCGTAGCTCCACGCCCCCGACGCCCGCCTTCCCTCTCCAGACCCTGGATCCGTCCCCATGACTTCCGCCCTGCGCAGAATTCCCTTCTCCGTCCAGATCCTGCTCGGCCTCGTGCTCGGCGTGGCGCTCGGTTTCCTCGCCCGCGCCGCCGACCTCGCCTGGCTCACCAGCACGCTCGACACCGTCGGCGGCCTCTTCGTCCAGCTGCTCAAGCTCGCCGTGCCGCCGCTTGTCTTCACCGCCATCGTGGTCAGTGTGGTGAGCCTGCGCGGCGTCGCCAACGCCGCCCGGCTCGCCGTCAAGACGCTGCTCTGGTTCGCCGTCACCGCGCTCATCGCGGTGAGCATCGGCATCGGCATCGGCCTGCTCACCGACCCTGGCCGGGGCGTCAACCTGGACCCGGCCGGCGCCACCGCGCCGAAGACCACCGGCTCCTGGATCGACTTCCTCACCGGCATCGTGCCGACCAACCCGGTCGGCGCGTTCGTCGAGGGCAACGTCCTCCAGATCGTCTTCCTCGCCCTGGTGGTGGGCGCCGCCGCGCTGCTGGTCGGCGACGCCGCCGAGCCGTTCGTGTCGCTCAACCGCTCGCTGCTGTCGATCGTGCAGAAGGCGCTCTGGTGGGTCATCCGGCTCGCCCCGATCGGCACGCTCGGCCTGATCGGCAACGCCGTCGCCTCGTACGGCTGGGATCTGCTCGCCCCGCTCGCGAAGTTCACCACCGCCGTCTACGTCGGCTGCGCGCTGGTGCTGTTCGTGGTCTACCCGGTGCTGCTGGCGGTGGCCGGCAAGCTCAACCCGCTGCGCTTCTTCGCCGGCGCCTGGCCCGCCATCGAGCTGGCGTTCGTCTCCCGCTCCTCGGTGGGCACCATGCCGGTGACCCAGCGCTCGGTCGAGCGCCTCGGCGTCCCCCGCGAGTACGCCTCCTTCGCCGTGCCGTTCGGCGCCACCACGAAGATGGACGGCTGCGCCGCCATCTACCCGGCGCTCGCCGCGATCTTCGTGGCGCAGGTCTTCGGCGTGAACCTGGGCGTCACCGACTACCTGCTGATCGCGTTCGTCTCGGTGGTCGGCTCGGCCGCCACCGCCGGCCTGACCGGCGCGATCGTCATGCTGACGCTGACCCTGAGCACGCTGGGCCTGCCGCTGGCCGGGGCCGGCCTGCTGCTGGCCATCGACCCGATCCTGGACATGATCCGTACCGCCACGAACGTGGCCGGGCAAGCAGTGGTGCCGACCATCGTGGCCGCCCGGGAGGGCACGCTCGACCGGGCCGCGTACGACTCGGCCGGCAAGCGCGACCTGATCGAGCCGGTCGAGACCGAGCGGCTCGACCCCGTACCCGCCTGATCCACACCCCGACGGGTGCGTCCCTCGAAACCGGGACGCACCCGAAGTCATGACCGGAGGATCCTCGCCAATGAGCGCTCTGTTCACCCCGCTCGCCCTGCGCGGCGTCACGCTGCCCAACCGGATCGCGCTGGCGCCCATGTGCCAGTACAGCGCCGGGCCGGACGGCCTGCCCACCGACTGGCACCGGGTCCACCTCGGCTCCCGCGCGGTCGGCGGGGCCGGGCTCGTCATCACCGAGGCGACGGCAGTGGTGCCCGAGGGCCGGATCAGCCCGCAGGACACCGGGCTCTGGTCCGGCGCGCACGTCGACGCGTGGCGGCCGATCACGGCGTTCGTCGCCGGTCAGGGTGCGGTCCCGGCCGTACAGCTCGCGCACGCCGGGTTCAAGGCGTCCACGTACCGGCCGTGGGCACCGGCGCGCGGCGGCGTGCCGGACGCCGAGGGCGGCTGGACCCCGGTCGGCCCGGGCGACCAGCCGTTCGTACCGGAGTACCGCACGCCGACCGCGCTGGACGAGTCGGGCATCGCCGCGGTGGTGGACGCCTTCGCCACCGCCGCCGGGCGGGCGCTCGACGCCGGGTTCGCCGCCGTGGAGATCCACGCCGCGCACGGCTACCTGCTGCACGAGTTCCTGTCCCCGCTCACCAACCGGCGCACCGACGGCTGGGGCGGCGACCGGGCCGCCCGGATGCGGCTCACCCTGGAGGTGGCCCGCGCGGTACGCGCCGCCGTCGGCGAATCGGTGCCGGTGCTCACCCGGATCTCCGCCACCGACTGGACCGACGACGGCTGGACCATCGACGACAGCGTGGTGCTCGCCGGGGAACTGGCCGCCGCCGGTGTGGACCTGGTCGACACGTCCTCGGGCGGCGCGGCGGTCCAGGCGTCCATCCCGGTCGGACCCGGCTACCAGGTGCCGCTCGCCGCCCGCATCCGCCGCGACGCCGGGGTGCCGACCGGCGCCGTGGGCCTGATCGTCGAGCCCGAGCAGGCCGAACAGATCGTGGCCGGCGGTGAGGCGGACCTTGTGCTGCTGGGCCGCGAACTGCTGCGCGACCCGTATTGGCCGCACCGCGCCGCCGCCAAGCTCGGCGCCGCCCCCACATGGCCCGACCAGTACACCCGCGCCCTCTGACCCGCCTCCCCGCCCTTGCGCGTCGATCATGAAGTTGGCGGCGAACGGCGTCCGATTTGTCGCCGCCAACTTCATGATCAGCAGGGCGCGGGAACTCCCGGCGGTCAGCCGGCCAGGTGGTTCCAGCGGGGTTCCAGGTCGGTCCAGGTGCCCTGGTCGGCCACGGTGCCGTCGATCAGCACCACCACGTGGTCGGCCCGGACCAGCGCGGCCCGCTTCGCGGTCGAGCCGACCACAGTCACCCCGTGCTCCCGCAGCGCCGCCCACAGCGCCAGCTCCGTGCTCACGTCCAGCGCCGACGACACGTCGTCGGCCACCAGCAGCTCGGTACGCGGGGCGAGCGCCCGGGCCAGTGCCAGCCGCTGGAGCTGACCGCCGGACAGCCGGGTGCCCTTGTGCCCGATCAGCAGCCCGAGCCCGCCCCCGGCGGCGGCCAGGTCGTGTTCGAGCTGGGCGGTGGTGACCGCCCCGGCGGCATCCACCTGGTGGCCGAGCGCGATGTTGTCGGCCACCGTGCCGGAGAGCACCCGGGGAAGCTGACCCACGTACCCGACCTGGTTGGGGCGCAGGAACATCTCCGGCTCGGTGACCGGGTCGCCGTTCCAGCGCAGCTCGCCGACGTGGTGCACGATCCCGGCGAGCGCGCGCAGCAGCGACGACTTGCCGGACCCGACCGGACCGACGACGAGCACCAGCTGCCCGCGCTCGACCACCAGGTCGACGTCGCGGACGGCGAGCGTGCCGTCGGAGTGCAGCGCACCGAAGCCGGCCAGCTCCAGGCGGCGCAGCGGGTGCCGGGGCGGCGGCTCGGGCGCGGGCGCGGTGCCGGCGACCAGGTCCAGGCCGGGCACCGGCGCCGCGTACACGGCCTCGCCGGTCATCGCCACCGTCCGCTTCGTCCACACCCGCGCCGACGGGTACTGCGACACCAGCGACGCGGTGGTCCACGCGAACCACCGGGCCGCGCCCAGCGTGGACACGGCCACCAGCGTGGCACCCGCCGACAGCTCACCGGCCAGGTAGAGCGCCCACGCGCCGATCGGCAGCAGGCCGCTGGCGACCGACGGGGTGGACCGGGCCCACACCTGCATCGCGATCTCGCGCCGCTGCCGCTCGCTGCGAACCTCGTCCAGCCGGGCGAGGTGGCGCAGCACCGGGCGGGTGGCGCCGGCCAGCTTCACCGTACGGGCGGCGGACAACGCGGAGACCAGCGCGGTGGCGAACGCGGCGCGCGCCTTCACCGTGCCGGCGGCGGTGCGTTCCAGCCGCGGCCCGAACAGCGTCGCCGCCAGGCCGGACACCACCATCGTGCCGACGAAGAACATCGCCGGTACGAGACTGCCCGTCACCAGCGTCATGGCGACCACGATGACCAGCGAGATGAACTGGTCCATCAGGTTGTCGGCCAGGTGCACCACGCGGTCCGTGTCGCCGCCCTGGGCCACCACCTCGGCCGGGGTGTGCCCGCTGACCCGGCGCGCGCCGGTCTGCCCGTGCACCAGCCGGGCGCTGATCCGCAGCATCTGCCGGATCCACCACTGCGGGAACCACAGGTTGGTCAGGTACGGCAGCGGCAGCACCACGAGCAGCGCGGCCACGATGCCCAGCGCGGGCAGCCACGGGTCGCCGCCGCCGACCAGGTCGGCCCAGAGCCAGGGCAGCACCGCGCCGTCCAGGCCGAGCACCGTCATCACGACGAACAGGCCGACCGAGAGCAGGCCGTACCGAGTGTCGTTGGTGCCCAGCCGGAAGATCTCCCGCATGGTCCGCGCGGGCGGCAAGGGCGGCGCGGGTGGCGGGTCGGCGCGCGGCACGGCGGCCGGCCGGGTCGCGGGCGCGGCAGGCGTGGCGGGCGCGTCGTCCCAGGCGGGCGCGTCGAGCAGGTCCACGCCGCCGCCCCGGGCGCCCACCCCGGCGTACGCCCCGGCGTGGCTGGTGGCGAGCAGCTCGGCGAAGCGGGCCGACTCGCGCAGCGGGCCGGCCTCCAGCACCGCGCCGTCGGCCATCACGACCACCTCGTCGCAGCGGCGCACCGAGGAGAGCCGGTGCGCGATGACGATGCCGATCCGGTCGGTGAGCAGCCGTTCGGTGGCCTCGCGTACCCGGTTCTCGGTGACCGGGTCGAGCCGCGCGGTGGCCTCGTCGAGGATCACCACGTGCGGGTCGCGGACCAGGATGCGGGCGAACGCGACGAGTTGTTCCTGCCCGGCGGAGAGCACGTAGCCGCCGTCGCCGAGCCGGGTGTGCACGCCGTCGGGCAGCTCGGCGATCCAGCCGGCCAGTCCCAGCTCGGCCAGCGCCCGCTCGGCGGCGTCCAGCAGCTCCGGGTCGAACAGCGCCACGTTCTCGGCGAGCGTGCCGGCCAGGATCTCGGTGCGCTGCGGCACCACGGCGATCCACCGGCGCAGTTCCTCCACGTCCAGGTCGACCAGGTCGGTGCCGCCGAGGAACACCGTGCCGCGCGGCACGTCGACCGCCCGGGTGAGCACCTTGGCCAGCGTCGACTTGCCCGAGCCGGTCCGCCCGACGAGCGCGTACGAGCGCCCGCGGACGAAGTCGAGGTGCACGTCGCGCAGCGCCGGACCGCGGTCGTCCCCGCCGGCCGGGTAGCGGTAGGTGAGCCCGCGCACGGTCAGGTCGCCGTCGACCGGGGCGTCGCCGCCGTCCGGCTCCTGCGGCGACCCGGCGAGCAGCTGCACCCGGCCCCAGGCGCCGAACGCCTGTTGCAGGTGCGGCACCCAGCGGGCGATCTGCTCGACGGTCGCGCCGAACGCGACGACCAGCAGCCAGATCGCGGTGAGCCGCGCGGCGTCCACCCGGCCGGTGGCCAGCGCCCACGCGCCGCCCAGCACCACGCCCGCGACGCCGAGCCCGACCGCGCCGGCGGCGATCGCGGTGACCCGCGCGGAGAGCCGGAACACCCGGACGCACCGGGCGATCACCTCGGCCGCGCGGCGCGCGTAGAGACGCAGCACGTACGGCCGGGCGAGGCTGGTGCGCACGTCGTCCTGCCCGTGCACCGCCTCCTCCATCACGGCGGCGAGGTCGGACCACGCCTCCTCCTCGGCCATCCGGGCCGGGGCGATCCGGGCGGTCGGGCGGCGCAGCGTCACCGCGAGCAGGGAGGTGAGCACGATCATGCCGACACCGGCGGGCCACCAGACGATCAGCGCGCTCACCGTCGCGAGGACGCAGACCGCGAGACCCTGCGCCAGCCGTACGCCGGTGTTCCGCATCTCGGCGGCGACCTGGTAGACGTCGTTGTCGATCCGGTCGAGCAGTTCGCCGACCGGTGTGGTCTCCAGGGTGGGCAGGTCCTGGCCGAGCGCGACCCGGCAGAGCCGCCGCCGCACGTCGGCCGACCAGTCGGCGGTGAGCCGCGCCATGATCAGGCCGATCAGCAGGTCGGTGACGACAGCGGCGACGAGCGCCACCGCGAGCGCGACGAACCAGCCGGACGAGCGGTGCACCAGCACCGGACCGGCCAGCGCGGCGGCGGCCGCCTGGCCGGCGGCGCCGAGCACGATCAGCAGCAGGACCGCCGTCATCCGCCGGGGCGCCGTGGCCCAGAGATCTCGGAGCAGGCGCATGGAAGGTCCTCCGGACTCGGCTCGGTGGGGGCGGTGTCCCCAGCCTCGTCCTTACGGTGGCCCGGATTCAACCGAATTACCGGCCCTTGGTCAGGTCCGAGCGACCCGCCGGACGATGCCGAGCAGCGACTCCTGCACCTCGTCGATCGGCCGCTCCGGCGAGAAGACCAACCAGTCCACTGCTACCACCAGCCCGACGCCGAACAGCGCCGAACTGGCGGTACGCACGTCCAGGTCGGCCGGCAGGTCGCCACTGTCCACGCCGGCCTTCACGGTGTCGGCGATCACCGCGATGGCCTCGCCGCGCAGCAGCCGCAGCGTCTGCTGCCACTCCCTGTTGGTCCGCCACATCTCCGAGAGCAGGAGCTGGGCGAAGGCGCGGTAGCGGCGGATGTACTCCAGCTGGGCGCGGACCAGCGCGCCGAGCGCCTCCAGCGGCGGCAGCCCGTCGACGGCGGCCCGGAACTCGGCGGTGAGCAGGCCGATGCCGTGCCGCAGCAGCTCCTCGAACAGGACGGTCTTGGACTCGAAGTTGTAGTAGACGGTCCCCTTCGCCACACCCGCCCGGGCCGCGATGTCGTCCACGGTGGTGGCCGAGAAGCCCTGCTCGGCGATGAGGTCCACCGCCGCCACGAAGAGGCGCTGGCGGGTGTCCTCGCGCCGGCGTGTCCGTCCGTCCGTCACCGGCTCATCCTCACATGGTCAGTTCGGGGTGCAGCTTCGACGGGGTCAGCCGGCGGGACCGGCGGGCCGCACCGACGGTGAGCGCCATCGCGCCCAGCCCGAACGCGAGCAGCACCAGCGCGGCGGTGACCACCGGGGCGGTCGTACCGCCGTTGATGGTGTGCCGCAGGCCGTCCACCACGTACGTCATCGGCAGCCAGGGGTGGATGGCCTGGAAGAAGCCGGGCGAGGTCTGCACCGGGTAGGTGCCGCCGGACGAGGTGAGCTGGAGCATCAGCAGCGCCAGCGCGGCCAGCCGGCCGGCCGGGCCGAGCGCCACGCCGAGCAGTTGCATGATCGCGGTGAACGCCAGCGAGGTGAGTGCGAGCAGCCCGAACGTGGCCGGGCCGTGCCTCGGGTCGAGCCCGAGGCCGAGCGTCACCACCGTGTAGAGCACAGTGACCTGGGCCAGGCCGATGCCGGCGGCCGGGAGCCACCCGGCGAGCACGACCCGCCAGCCGGGCGCGCCGGACATCACGTGCCGGCGGTTGACCGGCCGCAACAGCATGTACGTGATCATCGCGCCGACCCAGAGCGCCAGCGACAGGAAGTACGGGGCGAAGCCCACGCCGTACGAGCCGGCCGGGTTCTGCGAGTCGCGGATCAGGCCGACCGGGTCACCGAGCACGCCGGCGCGAGTGGCCGCGTCGTCGTACCCCGGTAGTTTCCGCTCCCCGGCGGCGAGCCCGTCGGCGAGGTCGCCGGCGCCGCCCTCCAGCCGGGTCAGCCCGTCGACCAGGCGGTTGCTGCCGCTGCCGAGCTGGGCCAGGCCGCCGTCGAGCTGGCGGGCGCCGGTGGCGAGCCGGTAGAGGCCGCCGCGCAGCTCGTTCGCGCCGGTCGACGCGTCGCCCAGCCCGTCGCGGAGCTTGGCGCTGCCCTGGGCCAGCGTGGCGAGCCCACCGGCCAGCTCGTTGACCTTCGCGCGGGCGGACGCGACGTCGTCGGCCAGGTGCGGCGCGGCGGCGGCCACCTCGCGGGCGGTCTTCGACACGTCTGTCATCTGCTTGCGCAGCGTGGCCATGTCGGTCTTGTCCAGCGCGGCCACCACGGAGCGGGCCTGCGTGACGGCCCGGTCGGCGGCCTTGCGGGCGGCGGCGAAGTCGGGGTTGTCGGCCAGCTCGGGGTGTTCCTTCGCGACCGCGTCGAGCCGGTCGCGGATCTCCTCGGCGGTAGCGACCACCTCGGCGGCCCTGCCCGGCAGCGCGTCCAGCCCGGCGGCGAGCTGCTGCGCGCCGTCGGCGACGAGCGTGGCCGCCTTCTCGATCTTGTCGGCGTTGCGGCGCAGCACCGGCTCGTACTTGTCGGCGGCGGCGTTCACGGTGGCCGCGGCGGCCCTGGTCTCGGTGGCGGCGCGGCCGGCGCCGTCGGCGAGCTGGGCGGCGCCGGTCCGCAGCTGGTCGAGGCCCTTGGCGAGCTTGTCCGCGCCCTGGACGGACTGGTTGAGCCCACCGGCGAGCTGCCCGGCGCCGTCCTCGGCGTCACCGAGCCCGTCGGCGATCCTTCCCGCGCCCTGCTGGGAGCTGCCGAGCCCGTCGGCGATCCTCCCGGCGCCGTCGGCGGCGCGTCCGGTCTCGGCCTTGGCGTCGGTGAAGCCGATCAGCATCTTGTCGAAGTACGTGGCGGCGGTGCTCTGCGCGGCGGCGGCCCGGATCTCGCTGAACGCCGACCTGGCGAGCAGGCCGGAGAGGTAGTTGGTGGCGTCGTCGTTGACGACCTTCAGCTCGCCCTGCCGGGCCGGGCGGTCCGGTTCCGGACCGGCGGCGAGCGTGGCGGAGAAGTCCTCCGGGATGGAGAAGACCAGGTGGTAGCGCCCGTCGCGCAGCCCCTTGGTGGCGTCGGCCTGGTCGGTGACGGTCCAGCCGAACACCTTGCGGTCGAGCAGCTTCTCGGTGAGGTCGCGGCCGGCGTGCACCTCGCTGCCGTCACCGGCGGTGGCCGGGCGGTCGGCGTTGACCAGGGCGACCGGGATCCGGTCCATCTTCCCGTAGGGATCCCAGAACGCGTACAGGTAGAGGGCGCCGTAGAGCAGCGGGACGATGGTGAGCACGGCGAGCGCGGCGCGCGGCAGCCGGCCCCGGGTCATCCGGCGCAGCTCGAACAGGGCCAGTCGCAGGACGCTCATGCGGGCACCTCGGCGGGCTCGGTGGGGACGGTCAGGGCGGGGACGGGCGGAGCCGGGTCGCCGATGCGGTGCACGGTGGCGGCCACGCCGGGTTCGACGGCGCGGGCGCTGGCGACCACGGCGTACCCCTGGTCGGCGAGGCGTTCCAGCGCGCCCCACATCCACTCCCGCTCGGCGCGGTCGGCGCCGGCGTCCACGTCGTCGGCGACGATCAGGCTGGGGCCGCCGAGGCTCGCCAGCACCAACCCGAGCACCTGGCGTTCGACCGGGGTGAGGTCGCGGCCGTACCGGTCGGGGTCCAGGGGCGCGTCGGTGAGTCCGGCGCCGGCGATGGCGGCGGCGTAGGCGTCGCGGCGGTAGGACCGGCGGGCCCGGACCGCTGCCACCGGCACGAGGCGGCGCCGGCGACGTGGCACCGGGCCGAGCAACAGCAGGCGTTCGGTGATGTGCTCGGCGACGGTGAGCGTCGGGTCGGGTTCGTGCACGCCGGCCACCTGGCCGAGCGCGGCCGGGCCGCGGCGGCGCAGCTCGCCGTGGTTGTGCGGGAAGCGCCCGGCCAGCGCGAGCAGCAGCGAGGTGCGTCCGCTGCCGGGCGGGCCGGTGACGGCGTGCAGCTCACCGCTCGCGGCGGTGAGGTCGACGTCCCGGTAGACCCAGCCGCGGCGGGTGCGCAGGCCCAGGCCGCTGGCCTCGACGATGTTCATTCCGCTCCCGAATTCCAAACTGACTAGTCAGTATAAAAACATGCCCAGCATAGCGCCGGGTGTCCGGTTCGGGACGTCTGGCGGTAGTGATCCTCAGAACAGCACTGTGGCGAGCGTGCCGACCGGGCGGAAGCCGCAGCGCTCGTAGACCCGGCGGGCGGGCAGGTTGAAGTCGTTGACGTAGAGGCTCACTGTGGGCGCGACCCGTTCCAGCGCGTCGCGGACCACCGCCGCCATAGCGGCGGTGGCGATGCCCCGGCCACGCCACTCGGGCGCCACCCAGACGCCCTGCACCTGCGCGGTCCGGCGGGTCACCACGGCGAGCTCCGCCTTGAAGACCACCCGCCCGTCGACGAAGCGGGCGTAGGCGCGGCCGGCGCGCACCAGCTCGGTCACCCGCCGCCGGTAGCCGCGCCCGCCGTCCTCGGCAAGCGGCGACACCCCGACCTCCTCGGTGTACATCGCCACCGCCGCCGGGAACAGCCGGTCGACCTCGTTGCCGCGCACCCGCCGCACGTGCGGGTCGGGCGCCACGGCGGGCAGCGCGTCCGTCGCCAGCAACGGCTGGTTCGGGCGTACGTCCCGAGCCGGCCCCCAGTGCGCGGAGAGGCGGTCCCAGAGTCCGAGCACCGCGTCGGCCCGGCCCACGATCGAGGAACAGAGCCGCTCTTCGGCGCTCAACTGGTCGGCGAACGCGGTCACCGCCGACTCGGACGCGAGCACCGGGGTCAGGTTGCCGCCCAGCCAGCAGATCGACTCCAGGTGCCGGCGGGAGCCGTACCCGAGGATGCGCGCCTCGGCCCGCCACCAGGCCAGACCGCGTGCCGCCACCCGCTCGGCGACCTGCGCGCCGGCGTACGGGTCGAGGTCGAGCAGCCGCTCGACCGCGCGGCGCTCCGACTCCCCGAGTTGGCGTACCGGCACCGTGAGCACGGCTACCAGCCTGCCAGATCCACCCCGGCGTGCGCGGGCCGACCGGGCACCTGCCGCACGGCGCTCAGCCGGCCGGCGCCGGCACCGGTTCGGGTGCGGGCGGCCGGGTCCGGGCGGCCCATCGCACCACAGGCGGCACCATTGCGCCGAGCAGCAGGAACACCACGCCGAGCACCAGCCAGCCGGGCACGCCCCAGCCGATCGCGAGCGTGGTCACGACCACCGGGGCGACCATCGAGCCGAGTTGCATGCCCATCCCGTACGCGCCCTGGTACTGCCCGTGCGCGTGCGCCGGGGCCAGGCCGAAGGAGATGCCCCAGCCGGCCGCCGCGTGCCACAGCTCCCCCACGACGTGCACCAGCGCACCGGCCAGCAGCAGGGGCACCGCCACCGCGACCGGCACGCCGCCACCTGCGGCGAACAGCGCGCAGGCGACAGCGAGCAGGACACCGGCCCGGCGGGCGGCCCGGCCCGCGCCGGTCAGGTCCTCGGTGCCCCGCGAGGCGCGGACCTGGAACAGGATCACCACCACGGTGTTGACGAGCAGGCAGACGGAGATCAGCCAGTTCGGCGCTGTGGTGTGCCCGGCGATCCACAGCGGCAGCGCGATGTTGATCAGCGAGAAGTGCATGGACATGAGCCCGTCCAGGACGGTGAAGGCGAGGAACGGGCGGTCCCGCAGCGCGATCAGCCGCGGCCCGTGCGCCGGGGCGGGCATCGGCGGCACCGGCGGGAGCCGCAGCAGCACCGCCGCCGCCAGCACGTACGTGGCGGCGTCGAGCAGGATCAGCGTGACGTACGCGCCGCGGGTGTCGGCGGCGAGCGCGAACCCGGCCAGCACCGTGCCCACCGAGATCCCGACGTTGGTGACAGCGCGCAGGTAGGCGCGGGTACGGACCCGCTGGTCGGGCGGGACGGCGCCGGCGATCAGCGCACCGCGGGCGCCCCGGGTGCCCGCGTCGGCGACCGCCATCAGCACGCCGACGGCCAGGAAGCCGGTGAACGAGCGCACCGTGACCAGCGCGGCCGTGCACCCGGCCGAGGCGAGCAACGCGGCCATCTGGAGCCCGCGCGGGCCGAGGCGGTCGGCGAGGTAGCCCATCGGCGTGCTCGCCACCAGGCTGACCAGCGCGGTGAGCGTGAGCGCCACACCGACCTGGGTCACCGAGAGCCCGACCGACCGGGTGAGGAACAGCGCGCTGGCGGTGAGCCAGGTGCCCCGCCCGACGGTGTTGACGAGCGTGGAGAGGGCGAGGGTCCGGGACGGGCCCGGTTCGGGAAGCAGGCGCACACCGGCACCCTAACAGTACGTACGTACGGTTTGCAGCCCGGTTTACGTGACGTCTTGTCGGCGATGCATTGCCGATATATCGTTGATGCATCAGTGATACGACGACAGAAGGAGAGCCCTGATGGGTTTCCATCGACGCATGCACGCCATGCACGACGAGATGCGCCGCCGTGGCGGCTTCGGCTTCCCGCCCGTACCCCCGGGTCCGCCGCCCTTCTCCCCCGGACCCCACGGCCACGGTCGGGGCCGGGGCGGGCGCGGACGCGGCCGGCGGCCGAACGTGCGCGGGGCCGTGCTGGCCCTGCTCACCGAACGGCCGATGCACGGCTACGAGATGATCCAGGAGATCGACTCCCGCACCGGCGGGGCCTGGCGGCCCAGCCCCGGCTCGATCTATCCGACGCTGCAACTGCTGGAGGACGAGGGGCTCATCGCGACCGCCGCCGACTCCGAGGGCGGGCGCAAGCGGTTCGCGCTGACCGAGGCGGGCCAGGCCGAGGCGGCCGGCGCGGCGCAGGCCCCGCCCTGGGCGGAGTTCGCCGAGCAGACCGTCAACAGCTGGCACGACATCCGCGACGCCGGCGCGCAGGCCATGCAGGCGCTGCGGCAGGTCATGACCACCGGCACCGACGACCAGCGCGCCCGTGCCGCCCAGGTGCTCGACGAGACCCGGCGCAAGCTCTACGCCATCCTCGCCGAGTCCGAGTGAGCACCGCCGCCGGAACGGCACGCCGACCGTCGACCGGCCGGCGTGCCGTCAAGCACGGCGCGCGGTGACGAGCAGGTACTCCCAGCGCATCACGCCACCGTCCAGGTGCCGGGCGGCCAGGTCGGTCAGAGCCCGGTCGAGCCCGGCCGTACGCTCCGGGTCGCCCGCGTTCGCCCGGTAGACCGCCACAGTGGGCCCGTAACGGGTCGCGAAGAACTCCCGGAACTCCCCCGGCGTGGCGAACCGGTCCACCACCACGGCGTCGCGCGCCGACGTGAACGCGTCGACCCGGTCACCGAACAACTCCCGGACGTGCTCCTCGTCGCCCCAGAGCGGGGGCGGTTGCGCGCCCGGCGGCGGTGGCGGCGCGTACGGCCGCATGGCCGCGAACAACTGGCCCACGAAGCCCTCCGGGGTCCAGTTGACCAGCCCGATCGTCCCGCCCGGCCGGCACACCCGCAGCACCTCGTCGGCTGCGGCCCGGTGCCGGGGCGCGAACATCACGCCCACACACGACAGCACCGCGTCGAACGCGGCGTCCGCGTACGGCAGCGCCTCCGCGTCCGCCTCCTCCCAGGTCAGCGTCAAGCCCTCCCGCTCGGCCTCCGCCCGCCCGATCGCCAGCAACTCCGGGGTGAGGTCGCCGGCCACCACCTCCGCACCGGCCCGGGCCGCGGGCAGAGCCGCGTTGCCGGTCCCGGCCGCCACGTCCAGCACCCGCATGCCCGGCGCCACCCCGGCGGCCCGGACCAGCGTCGCCCCCAGCTCCGGGATCACCTGCGCGGCCACGGCCGCATAGTCCCCCATCGCCCACATCGCGCGGTGCCGGGCCTTCACCGCGGCGTCCTGTTCCCGTTCCTCGATCATCGGTCGCTCCTCGCCTGTCGTCCCTGCACAGGACGCTAGGCAGCGGACGACCCGGCCCCCAGTACGAGATCTGTACCGCTCCCGACAGGGCGCTGGCCGGGGTGGCGGGCCGGGCGTAGCGTGCCCGCCATGGGGGCCTCCTACCACCAGTTCTGCCCCGTGGCGAAGGCCATGGAACTGCTCGACGAGCGGTGGACGCTGCTTGTGGTCCGGGAGCTGGTCAGCGGCTCGGAACGCTTCAACGAGCTGCGCCGGGGCCTGCCCCGGATGTCGCCCACGCTGCTGTCCCGCCGGCTGCACCAGCTCGTCCGCGCCGGGGTGGTGGAGCGGCGCGTCGACGGCGCCGACGTGCGCTACGTCCCGACCGCCGCCGGACGCGAACTGCGGCCCGTGGTGGAGGCGCTCGGCGCCTGGGGCGTGCGCTGGATCGGCGAGCTGGGCGACGCCGACCTGGACCCGAAGCTGCTGCTGTGGGACATGCACCGCCACGTCGACCACGACGCTGTTCCGCCGGGGCGTACCGTCGTGCGGTTCCGCTTCCGGGACGTGCCCACGACGCAGCGCGACTGGTGGATGGTGATCGCCGCGGGCGAGGCCGACGTCTGCGACAGCGACCCCGGGCACGACGTGACGGTGACCGTCACGGCGGACCTGCGCGCCCTGGTCCAGGTCTGGATGGGCGACCTGGAGTGGGCCGCGGCGCTGCGCGGCGGCGCGGTGGAGGTGACCGGGCCGGAGGCGTTGCGGCGCGCCGCGCCCGGCTGGTTCACCCTCTCCCCCTTCGCCGCCGTGCCCCGGCCCTGAGACGGCGCGTGCGGCCGCCCCCTGTCGGGGACGGCCGCACGGCGGCGCGAAAAGCAGATCAGTGCACTGTGACTGTGGCGCCGCCCGGCACCAGGTCACGCAGCTCCTCGGGGATCTCGGCGCCCATCTCGTCGGCGATCCGCAGCGCCTCCTCGATCAGCGTCTCCACGATCTGCGCCTCGGGCACGGTCTTGACGACCTTGCCCTTGACGAAGATCTGGCCCTTGCCGTTGCCCGAGGCCACACCCAGGTCGGCCTCGCGGGCCTCGCCCGGACCGTTCACCACGCAGCCCATGACCGCGACGCGCAGCGGCACCGGCAGGCCCTCCAGCCCGGCGGTGACCTCCTCGGCCAGCTTGTAGACATCGACCTGCGCCCGCCCGCAGGACGGGCAGGAGACGATCTCCAGGCCGCGCTCGCGCAGGCCCAGCGACTCCAGGATCGCGTTGCCGACCTTGATCTCCTCGACCGGCGGGGCGGACAGCGAGACCCGGATGGTGTCGCCGATCCCCTCGGCCAGCAGCGCGCCGAACGCCACCGCCGACTTGATCGTGCCCTGGAACGCCGGGCCGGCCTCGGTGACACCGAGGTGCAGCGGGTAGTCGCACTTCTCGGCCAGCAGCCGGTAGGCGCGGATCATCACCACCGGATCGTTGTGCTTCACCGAGATCTTGATGTCCCGGAAGCCGTGCTCCTCGAACAGCGAGCACTCCCACAGCGCCGACTCCACCAGCGCCTCGGCGGTGGCCTTGCCGTACTTGGCCAGCAGGCGCTTGTCCAGCGAGCCGGCGTTGACGCCGATCCGGATCGGCACGCCCGCGTCGCCGGCGGCCCGCGCGATCTCCTTGACCTTGTCGTCGAACTGCCGGATGTTGCCCGGGTTCACCCGGACCGCGGCGCAGCCTGCGTCGATCGCCGCGAAGACGTACTTCGGCTGGAAGTGGATGTCGGCGATCACCGGGATCTGCGACTTCTTGGCGATCGCCGGCAGCGCCTCCACGTCGTCCTGCGACGGCACGGCGACCCGGACGATCTGGCAGCCGGACGCGGTCAGCTCGGCGATCTGCTGGAGCGTGGCGTTGACGTCGGCGGTGAGGGTGGTGGTCATGGACTGCACCGAGACCGGCGCGCCACCACCGACCGGCACCGAACCGACCATGATCTGGCGGCTGGCCCGGCGCGGGGCCAGCGGCGGCGGCGGTACGGGGGGCATACCGAGACTGACAGCGGTCACTTCAGGCACTCACCTTGAGAAGAGCGTGATGGGGTTGATGACATCAGCGGTGACTGTGAGCAGCGTGAACGCGCCGCCGATCAGGATCACCGCGTACGTGAACGGCATGAGTTTGAGGTAGTCGACGCGGCCCGGATCGGCGCGGCCGATGCGTGCGTAGAGCCAGGACCGCGCCCGTTCGAACCAGGCGATGGCGATGTGGCCGCCGTCCAGCGGGAGCAGCGGCAGCAGGTTGAACACGCCGATGAAGAAGTTCAGCGACACGAAGAGCATGAAGAACACCAGCCAGGCGTTGTTCTCCACGGCCTCGCCGCCGAGCCGGCTGGCGCCGACCACGCTGATCGGGGTGTCCACGTCGCGCTCGCCGCCGGTGATCGCGTTCCACAACGCGGGCACCTTCTGCGGGATGCGCTGCATGGCGTGCGCGGTCTGCACGGCCATGGTGCCGGTGAAGTCGGCGGTGGCGCCGAACGCGGCGACCGGGCCGTACTCGACCCGGGTCGGGGTGCTGGGCGAGAGCGCCACACCGAGCGCGGAGACCGCCGAGGCGGCGCCCTTCGGGTCGCCCAGCGGCGGACGCTGCACCGAGGCCAGGTCGACCCGCGCCTCGGCCGGCTTGCCGTCACGCACGTAGGCGACGGTGGCCGTGCCGGGCGGGGTGGCCCGGACCACGTCGAGCATGTCGCCCCAGGTCGAGACCGGCTTGCCGTTCACCGCGGTGATCCGGTCGCCGTCCTTGAGCTGGGCCTTCTCGGCCGGGCTGGCCGGGTCGCCGGACTCGCAGGCGCGGGCCGCGTTCTCCACCACCACGCACGGCGCGATGGCGATCACCGCCGGCTCGGCCCGGAAGCCGGCCTCGGTGCTGGGGAACTTCGGGTTCGGCAGCCCCACCGACACCGCGATGATCCAGAGCGCGATCAGGGCCAGGGCGAAGTGGGTGATCGAGCCCGCGGACATCACGATCGTCCGCTTCCACACCGGGTAGCGCCACATGGCGCGCTTCTCGTCCCCCGGCTCGACGTCGTCGTCCTGCGGTGTCATGCCGACGATCTTGCAGAAGCCGCCGAGCGGGATGCCCTTGATGCCGTACTCGGTCTCGCCCCGCTTGAACGACCAGAGCGTCGGGCCGAAGCCGACGAAGTAGCGGGTGACCTTCATCCCGAACGCCTTGGCGGTGAGCATGTGCCCCGCCTCGTGCAGGCTCACCGAGATGAGGATCGCCAGGGCGAACAGCACCACCCCGAGCAGATAGCTCATCGAGCTCCTTCCACCGACCCGACGATGATCTCCTGGGCGTGCGCCCGTGCCCACGACTCGGCGGCGAGCACGTCCTCGACGGTACCTGGTTCGTCGAAATCGGGAGCGTCCTCCAGCACCCGCTGGAGGGTGTCGACGATGCCGAGGAACGGCAGCCGGCCCGCGACGAACGCGGCCACGCACTCCTCGTTCGCCGCGTTGTAGATCGCCGGGCGGCAGCGCCCGGCCTCCCCCGCCGCCTTGGCCAGCGCGACAGCCGGGAACGCCGCGTCGTCGAGCGGGAAGAACTCCCACGTGTGGGCAGTGGTCCAGTCGACAGCCGCGGCGGCGCCGGGTACGCGGTCCGGCCAGCCGATGCCGAGCGCGATGGGCAGTCGCATGTCCGGCGGGCTGGCCTGGGCGAGCGTGGACCCGTCGGTGAACTCGACCATCGAGTGGATCACCGACTGCGGGTGGACCATCACCTCGATGTCGGCGTACGGCACGTCGAACAGCTCGTGCGCCTCGATCACCTCGAGCGCCTTGTTGACCATCGTGGCGGAGTTGATCGTGACGACCGGGCCCATGTTCCAGGTCGGGTGTGCCAGCGCCTGCTCCGGCGTGACGGCGGTCAGCTCGTCGCGCCGCCGCCCCCGGAACGGGCCGCCGCTGGCGGTGACCACCAGCCGCCGCACCTCGCCCCGGGCGCCGCCGCGCAGGCACTGCGCCAGCGCCGAGTGTTCGGAGTCCACCGGAACGATCTGCCCCGGTCGCGAGACGGCGGCCTTGACCAGCGGGCCGCCGGCCACCAGGGACTCCTTGTTGGCGAGCGCGAGGGTACGACCGGCGTGCAGCGCGGCCAGCGTCGGCGGCAGGCCCAGCGAGCCGACCACGCCGTTGAGCACCACGTCGCACGGCCACTGCGCCAGCTCGGTCATCGCGTCCGGCCCGGCCACGATCTTCGGCAGCTTGAAGTCGCCGGTGGCCCAGCCACGCCGGCTCGCCTCGGCGTAGAACGCGAGCTGAAGATCCTGCGCGGCGGACGCGCGGGCCACACCGACCGCCTCCACGCCCAGCTCCAGCGCCTGCGCGGCGAGCAACTCCACGTTGCCGCCACCCGCGCCGAGGGCCACCACCCGGAAGCGGTCCGGGTTGCGCTTGACGATGTCGATGGCCTGGGTGCCGATCGAGCCGGTCGAGCCGAGCAGCACGAGATCTCGGGGAGTGGTCACCGGACCATTGTTCCCCAGCGCCTCACCCCGGTTCGTCCCGGAGTGCCCGGCGGCATGATCGACTCCACTTCACCGAGGTGGCGGCATCAGTGTCGCTGCGATGCCGCCACCTCGGCGATCCGGTGTCGATCACGCCTGCGGCGCCTCCTCGTCGAGCAGGTCGGCCGTCCGCGTGCGACCGGCGCTCCAGGAGGAGGCTACGAGGGCGCGATCGTTCCGTCGGGCGCGGTGAGGTGCTCCAGGTGCCCCAACGGCAGGTGCGAGGGCTGCCACTCCAGGAACAGCGCGGTGGCGTCGTCGTCGAGCTCGTCCTGCTGGTAGGCGAGGACGGCGCGCACCAGCCGGCGCATCGTCTCCGGGCTGGGCAGCCGCTCGTTGAGGGCACGCTCGACGAAGTCGACGAGCCGGTCCAGCCCGAACCGTTCCCCGTCGTCGCCCCGGGCGTCGGTGATGCCGTCGGTGTAGGCGAGGATGCGGTCGCCCGGGTGCAGCGCCTCCTCGTGCACCCGCGGGCGCCGCGTCGACAGGTTGCCCAGCCCGAGCGGCAGAGCGGTCGGTCCGGGCAGTGCCCGGACGGCCTTGCCGTCCCGCAGCAGCATGGCGCCGGGGTGGCCGGCGTTGATGGTCCGCAGCACGCCGGTCCGCCGGTCGAGTTCGGCGAGCAGCGCGGTCGCGAACAGGCCGGGGTGTTCGGAGCGGACCCACCTGTCGATGCTGATCGCCGTGTCGACCAGGTCGAGACCGGTGCGCCGGGCGTTGCGGTACGCGCTGACCACGAGCGAGGCCATCGCGCTCGCCTTGATCCCGTGCCCGCAGGTGTCGAAGAGCCCGACGCTGAGCACGTCGCCGTTGAGCGCGTAGTCGAAGATGTCCCCGCCGACGTCGTAACACGGTTCGAGGATGGCGGTGATCACCAGTTCGTCAGTCGCGAAGGTCAGCGGCGGCAGCAGCCCCCACACGGTCTCGGCGGCGACCTGCATCGGCAGGCGGCGGCGGATCCGTTCCACGATGTCGCCGTAGAGCCGGCGGTTCACCAGGACCTGAGCGACGGCGACCGCCACCTCCCAGGCCGGCCGGTCCAGCGCGGGGTCGCCGGCGCGCGACGACACGATCTCCAGCGCCCCCAGCCGTTCACAGCCGAGCAGCAGGGGCACCCAGAGCCGGTCCGGGCGGTCGGGAGCGCGCTGCACCTGTAGGCCGGTGAACGCCCGGCCGGCCAGCGTCGTCTCGATCGTGAGCTCGTCCCGGGGCGCGCCCGCGCCGACCAGGGGTACGAGCGAGGACTGCGTGTAGTCGGCCAGGTAGATCACGATGTCGGTGGCCCCGATGGCGGACGCGACCCGGTTCACCAGGACCGACAGGTCGTCCGGACCGCCCCGGGCGGCGTTGAGGTGCAGCCAACGCGCTGCGTCGCCACCGTCGACCATCCGTGCCTCCCCCGTGTCCCCACCACCGTAGGAGGCCGAGGGCGAACTGCCAACGGCACGGCTCAGGTCGGACGTTCCAGGACGAAGGTCTCCAGTTCGACCCCGCCGTACCAGTCGGTACGCACACCCGCGTGCGTCATGCCGAGGCGCCGGGCCACCGCCATCGACGGGTCGTTCCCGGCCATCACCACCGCGTACACCCTCGGGGTGCCGGTGGCGAACTCGCGTTCCAGCACCGCGCGGGCCGCCTCGGTCGCGTAGCCGCGGCCCTGGGCGTCGGGATGCAGGTGCCAGCCGACCTCGATGTCGTCGGTCAGGGTGACGCCGTCGCGTCCCGGCAGCGGCTTGAGCAGGATGCTCCCCGCCACCGGCCCGCCGTCGCGCGGCTCGATCGCCCACAGACCCCAGCGGCCGCCGTACGGCGCCCAGCGTTCGTGCCACATCCGGACCCGCTCGCGCGCCTCGGACGGGTCGGTCATCCGCCCCTTGCCGCCGCCCAGCCAGCGCATCACCTCGTCCCGTGAGTAGATGTCGTAGATCCGGGCCAGGTCGTCCGGCGACTCGGTCCAGTCGCGGAGAACCAGCCGGTCGGTCGTGGCGATCGTCATGCCGCCGGATCGTAATGCGTGGCGCGGGGGCGTACGGGGAACGAGAGGGCGATGGGCGACGGGTGGGAGCGGACCAAGCGGATCACGGCTGCGGCGTTCCGGCCGGTCCGCGGCCGGGACCTGTCGCTGCACGCCGCCGCGATCACCTTCTACGGCGCGATCGCCGTGGTGCCGGTGGCGCTGCTGGCGATCTGGCTGACCGGGCTGCTCGCCGGGGCGGACCGGGTGCGGCGGCTGACCGGGTACGCGATCGACACGCTGCCCACCGAGATCGGCGCCCACCGGGCGGCGGCCGCGCTCGTCGAGGCCGGGCTGGAGCTGACCCCGCTGCTGGCGCTGGCGTCGCTGCTGCCTGCCTCGCTCTACGGGGAAGGGCTGCGCCGCGCGTTCGTCTCGGTGGCCGAGCCGCGCGCCGAGTCCGGTGCGCTGGTCGGCTGGCGGGGCCGCCTGCTGCTGCTCCCGCTGCTGGCGCCGGCCCCGGCGCTGCTGCTGTCGATCCTGCTGGGGCTGCCGCTGACCACCCGGCTGGTACGCCAGGGCGGCTGGGTCGGTGCGCTCGGCGTGGTGCTGTCGTTCCTAGCGGTGTGGCTGGTGCTCACGCCGGTGCTGATCTGGGTGTTCCGGGTGGTCGGCCCGGCCTCCCCGGACTGGCTCGTCACAGTGGGCCTGGGCTCGTTCACCGCGGCGAACCTGTCCGGCTTCCTGCACGGGTTCGTGCTGTTCTGCTCGCTGCCGCTGGACCTGGGCGTGCCGTTCGGCGGGTTCGACGAGATCGGCGGCGGCGTGGCGGTGCTGCTGTGGCTCTATCTGTTCCACGTGATCGTGCTGTCCGGCTACTCCGCCACGCTGGCGGCGAGCCGGTGGCGGGCCGCCCGGGTGGCGGCCCGCGCCTGACCGCGGGAGGTCAGCGCCGGAACGGGCCGCGCACCTCGTACGTGATACCGCCGGTTCCCGCCCGGGCGCCGCTGGTGCCGCGCTGCGAGGAGAAGTAGAGCCGGCTGCCGTCCGGCGAGAACGCCGGCCCGGTGATCTCCGACTCGGGCTGCCCGAGCAGCCGCAGGAACGGGGTCACCACACCGGCCGGCGTGATCACGTTGATCTCCATGTTGCCGCCGTCCTCGGCCACGTAGAGGTCACCGCCGGCGGTGCCGGTGATGTTGTCGACGCCGGTCAGCGGCGCGGCACCGGCCGGCACCAGCGAGTCGTCGTACGCGAGGTCGAGCCGCTGGTTCACCGCGTCGTACGCCCACACCCGGTTGTCGCCCTTCGTGGTGAACCAGCAGGTGTCGTCGGCGTACCAGCAGCCCTCACCGCCGTCGAACGTCTGGGCGGCGCCCACCTGGTAGCGGGTGGGCACCGGGAACCCGTCGCGGTCCGGCAGGTCCCGCCAGGTCACCGGCCCGGTCACCTGGCCGTCCGGGGCGCACAGCACCTGCACCTTGCCGGTGCGCAGGTCGCCCCAGGAGTCCGGGACGAACCGGTAGAAGCAGCCGTCGCCCTCGTCCTCGGTCAGGTAGACCACCCGGCGCACCGGGTCGCAGGCCGCCGCCTCGTGCTTGAAGCGGCCCATCCGGGTCCGTTCCTCGCCGGACCGGCCGCCCTCGGGCCAGGTCTCGAAGACCCGGCCCAGCGGCACCTCCTCGCAGGACAGCCACGTCCCCCACGGGGTCGGCCCGCCCGCGCAGTTGACGTTCGTGCCGCCGAGGATCCGGTACGCGGCGGCGATCGCGCCGTCGGCGGCGAACCGCACCGCCGAGGCGCCGCCGACGAGCGGCACCTCCGAGTTGGAGACGTAGATCCAGCCGTCGCCGGCCGGGAAGCAGGCGCCGCCGTCGGGCGCCGGGTGCCAGGTGTACGAGGTGCCGGCGACCCGCTGCCCGGACCGCGCGATCACCCGGCTGGTGAACCCGGCCGGCAACTGGAGGGCGTTGGCGTCGGCGGCCAGCAGGTCGCCGTACGGGCCGGGACCGGGCTGGGCGGGCTGGGCCGGGGCGGCAGCGGCGGCCCAGAGGCCACCGGCGAAAGCGGCGGCGCCACCGACGGCTGTGGCACGCAGGACGGTACGACGATCCATCGGGGATTACCTCCCGGAGTCGGTGGGTGTCCCGTCGACGGTAGGACGGAAATGCATCGACAACTGCCACTATAGGGTGAACGCCCGGTGACGGCCGTCCGGCGTCAGAGCCCTTCGACGTACCGCTTCGCGTCGGCGAGCGACATGTGCGTGTGCTCCCGCACCACCTTGATCGCCTGGATCTTCTTCCCCTGGTACAGCAGCCGCGCGGCCTCGGCCCGCACCGCCTCGTCGACGCCCTTCCCGGGCGCCGGGGGGCCGGGCGACCAGGCTCCGCCGGCCGCCAGCGCGTCCACCGCCCGCTTCGCGTCCAGCAGCGACAGCCCGGTCTGCTCGCGCAGCACCTTGACCGCCTCGACGGTACGCCCCGCGCGGGCCAGCCGGAGCACCTCGGCCTGCCCGTCGCCGGCCGGGCGATCCGGGGCGACCAGGTCCCGGGGACGGTCGCGCCGCAGCACGAGCAGGAGGAGGAGCACCACCACGACGAGCGCCACCGCGAGCGCGATCTGGACAGCCGGGGACATGCCGGGAACGGTAGCGCCCCGCCGCGAACCCTCCCGCGCGGGACCCGTCGCCGCTACGCTCCGCGGCATGAGCGAACGCACCGAGCGCAGCGAGGGCCGTGAGCGCATGCCCAGCCGGCACAGCATGAGCGAACGCACCGAGCGCAGCGAGGGCCGTGAGCGCATGCCCAGCCGGCACAGCATGAGCGAACGCACCGAGCGCAGCGAGGGCCGTGAGCGCATGCCCAGCCGGCACGCCATGAGCGACGCGAGTGAGCTGCCGTCCCGCGCCGACGTCGTGGTGGTCGGCGCCGGGCACAACGGCCTGGTCTCGGCGATCCTGCTGGCCCGCGCCGGCCTGGACGTGCTGGTGCTGGAGGCGTCCGGGGTGATCGGCGGGGCGACCCGCACCGAGAACCCGTTCCCGAAGGTGCCGGGACTGCGTCACTCCACCGGGTCGTACCTGCTCGGGCTGATGCCGCCGGAGCTGCTGGCCACGCTCGACGTGACCATCCCGGTGCTGCGCCGCGACCCGCACTACTTCCTGCCCACGCCGGGCGGGCTCGGTTCGCCGTACCTGCTGGCCGGCAGCGACGTGGCAGCGAGCCGGCGGCAGCTCGCGGAGATGTTCTCCCCCGCCGACGTCGCCGCCGACGACGCGCTGCACGCCGAGCTGGCCCAGCTACGGGAGGATCTCGCCCCGGCGTGGCTGGCCGAGCCGCTGCCGGTCGAGGAGACCGCCGAACGTTACGTGCGGCCCGCACTGCGGCAGGTCTTCGTCGACCTGGTACGCGGCTCGGTCGCCGACCACCTGGCCCGCTTCGACTTCCGCTCCGAGCTGCTGGTCAGCATGTACGCGGTCACCGACGGCCTGTCCGGGCTGAACGCCGGCCCGGACGATCCCGGAACGGGTCACAACTTCCTGGTGCACAACATGTGCCGGCTGCCGGGCGCGGACGGCACCTGGATGATCACCCGTGGCGGTATGGGCACGGTGTCCCGCACGTTCGCCGAGGCCGCCGTGCGGGCCGGGGCGCGGATCGTGGCCGACGCGCCGGTCACAGCGATCCGGCTGGCCGGAGGCGCCGCCGCCGGGGTGACGCTCGCCGACGGGCGGGAGGTGGACGCCCCGGTGGTGCTCGGCGCCTGTGACCCGTACCGGCTGATGGAACTGCTGCCCGACGGCGCGCTCCCGGCGGAGCTGGGCGCGCGGATGGCGGCGGTCCGCCGCCCCGGCACCACGCTCAAGCTCAACCTGGCGCTGACCGGACTGCCGCGCTTCTCCTGCCTGCCGGCCGACGCGCCGAGCCCGTTCGGGTCGACCATCCACCTGCTGCCCGGCTCGGCCTCGCTCGTCGGCGACGGCGGCGAGTCGCCGATGGCGGCGCTGCGCGGCATGTGGGCGGACGTGCGGGCCGGGCGGCTGCCGGAGGAGCCGACGATCGAGTGGTACCTGCACACCACTGTCGACCCGTCGCTGTCCGACGAGGCGGGGCACCACTCGTCGGCGCTGTTCGTGCAGTCGGTCCCCTACGAGCTGGCCGGCACCACCTGGGACGCGGCGCTGCCCGGCTACGTGGAGCGGCTGCTCGCGATCTGCGAGCGGTACGCCCCGGGCGCCGGTGACCTGGTCGCGGACGCGGTACCGCTGCCGCCGCCCGGCATCGAGGCGCACTTCGGTATCACCGGCGGGCACATCCACCACGTCGACAACACGGTGTCGTTCACCGACCGGATGCCGTACGCGACGGGGGTGGACGGCGTGTACGCGGGCAGCGCGGGCTGCCATCCGGCGGGCAGCGTGATCGGCGCGGCCGGGCACAACGCCGCCCGCCGCATCCTCGCCGAGATGTAAGGAAGGGCCCCTTATTAACGCCTGCGGTAGAGGAAGGGCCCCTTGTTAACAGCCGCCTTGACAGCCGCTCACGGCGTCTCGGGCGACTCCTGGCCGGCGGGCGGGAGGTCGCCCGGCCCGCGCACCAGGTAGACGCCGACAAGCAGCAGGTACGCCAGCAGGCTCAGCACCGGGTCGACGAACACGATCGCGAACGCCACCAGGTAGAGCAGCGGACCGAGGCGGAACCGGCGGGCCACCGCCCGCGCCAGCCTCGGGTCCAGGCCCGGTTGCAGCAGCCCGCGGCGGCGCGCCCACCACCAGCTCAGGTTGAAGAACAGCGCCTCACCGAGCACCACGCCCGCGTACAGCGCGGCGGTCAGCCGCTGGTCGCCGACGGTGCCGCGCAGGTTGTCCGCGAGCAGGTCGGCGGTGAACGGGATCGCCGCCACGAACATCAGCAGCAGCAGGTTCAGCACCAGCAGCATCTGGTCGACCCGGCGGACGTAACGCCACATGTTGTGGTGGGTCAGCCAGACCTGGCCGACGATGGCGAACGTGATCACGTACGCCAGGTAGGCGCGCCACTCGTGCAGCAGCGCGGCCGGCAGCCCGTCGTCCTGCGGCGTGTCCGGGTCGAACGACAGCAGCTCGACGGCCATCAGGGTGAGCACGATGGCGATCACCGCGTCGCTGAACGCCTCCACCCGGGAGGCGTCGCGCGCCATCTCGTTGCCGCGTCCGAACCGGTACGCCGGTTCCCTGTCCGCACCCGTCACGCCGCCCCCTCCCGACCGATGGTCGCGTGCCGGGGACGGCGGACGGGGCGGAACTCGTCAGATGGCCGCTTCCCCGGCCGGCGCCGGGGTCTCCGCGTCGGCGCGATGCGCGCGGATCTTGTGCCCGACACTGGTCAGGCAGCGGCCGCTGGCCAGGTCGAACTTCCAGCCGTGCAGCTGGCAGGTGAGCTGGTCGCCGTCGACGATGCCGAACCGGCTCAGGTCCGCCTTCAGGTGCGGGCAGCGCCGCTGCACCACCCAGCCGTCGAGCGTGATGTCCTCGGCGTCGACCGCCCGCTCGTGCTCGTCGTACCAGCCCTCGGCGTACTGGAGACGCTCCTCGGACAGGCACTTGAAGAAGGCGTAGACGAACTCGTTGTACTGGCCGATGCGGGCCGCGGAGAAACGGCAGGACAGGAAGAGGGAGTTCACCCAGTCCACCTCGCCGATGTGCAGCAGGTGCTCGATCAGCGCCCGCTCGGTACGGAACCGGTAGCGGACCTTCTCGTCCGCGTACGGCCGGACCTCCTTGCCCGGGAAGTCCACCACGATCGACTCGACCTCGGAACCGTCGTAACCGACCAGGTCGAAACGGACCGGCCCGCCGACGCCCTTGGCCAGGTAGATCGACTCGTCGAGCAGCGGCTCGATCCGGCGCTTCATCTCGCCGAGCACGTCGACCTCGGGGTGCCGCCAGGACGCCTTCTCGGCCTCGATGACGCCGCGCTTGCGCTCCCGCATCTCCTCCAGGTGGGCGACCTTGTTCGCGAAGAACTCCTCCACCGGCACCGGGTGCGTGGTGGTCGCGCCCTCGGTGGTGATCTCCGAGACGCTGCCCGGCAGCAGCACGATGCCGTTGGTGCCGCCGACCTTGGCGTACTCGGCGAGGAACACCGACTGGTCGGGGAAGATGTTGCCCTCGTCGCCGAAGATGTCGTTGAACTGCCACAGCTCGTCGTCGAGGAAGCACGGCGGGCCGGCGATCGGGAAGACGTGGTCGGCCTTCAGGTCGTCGATGTAGCGCCAGGTGCGGTCGAACTGCCGGTCCCGCTTCTGCTTGCCGAACGCGGTCTTCGCCGCCTGCGGCAACTCGTAGACCATCGGGTACCAGATCGCGCCGGAAAACTGGAGCATGTGCGCGTGCACGTGGCCCAGCTCGGCGAACACGCTGAGGTCGGTCGGGCGGGCGTCGTTCTGGTTGAGCAGCCGCACGCCGTCGTACTCGACCCAGAGCGACGAGTCGCCGATCGGGCCGTCGGTCGGGCTGGTCAGCGCCTGGATCATGATCTTCAGGCCGCCGGGCAGCTCCACGACCTGCTCGTTCGGGGCCTTGAGGAACTTGGTGAAGCCCAGCTCCCGGAACTCGTCCTCCATCTCCGAGGTGGGGAACTCGGGCAGCAGCACGGTGGCGTCCTTCGACACGAAGTCCCGCAGGTGCTTCGCGTCGAAGTGGTCCCGGTGCAGGTGCGACACGTACAGGTAGTCGACCTGGCCGAGGGTCGCCCAATCGAGCAGGGAGTTGTCCGGGAAGGGGAACCACGAGGCGAAGTAGGCGGGGTTGACCCACGGGTCGCACAGGATGCTGCCCGCGGCCGTGTCGATCCGCATGCTGGCATGCCCCGTACCGGTCACTCGCACCGCAGTCCTCCTCAAAAAGGCATCAAGGTGTACGTCAAGACGCTACCGGAGGCAGTGTGCTCGCCGTCCCGCGACGCCGGTAGTGGTCATCCGCCCCCACCGGTACGGGACCAACGACCCGGGCCGCGCCGCCCGCCCGCTGTCGCCCGCCCGGGTCATCCCCGGCACAGGAGGTCGGACCCTGCGCCGGGCCCGGTTGGGGCCGTGCCAGACTGATCGGAGATCCGATCGCGAGGGAAGGACCGACAGTGGCAGGAGACGAGCCGGTAACCGCGCCAGATCAGCACAAGCCCGGACACCGCAAGTCCGGACGGATCGGTGCGGTGCTGTCGGCGGTGGCTTTGGTACTGATGGCGCTCTGCGGGATCGAGGAGGGCCGGGTGGAGCACATCTGGCTGTTCGGGATCGCCGGACTGCTGATCGCCATCGTCATCGGCGACGCCGTGCTGCGCCGCAACGGCCTGCGGTCCTGACGCGCGGCGCCCACGGTAGTGCGCGAAGGGCCCGCCCCCTCACCGGGGGGGCGGGCCCTTCGTCGTCTCGGGAGGCGGGGTCAGCGGCCGAGCAGGATGTCCTGCACGTCCTTGAGCGCCGCGTCGACCTCGGCCTCGAAGTAGCCACCGGGCACCAGCCCGAAGCGCAGCGTGTCGAGTTCCTTGGGGTTCACCGGCATCGGGTTGCGCCCCTGCATGCCGCCGAGCAGCGTCTCGAAGAACCGGTCGACCTGGTCCGGGTCGTACCCGCTGCCGAAGCGCCGGACCTGGAAGCTGCGCCGGATCTGGTCGACCCGATGCAGGTCGCTGCCGGGCGGGCCGGCCATCGGCGGCCCCACCATCGGCGGACCGGCGACCGGCGGGCTCACGAGCGGCGGGCCGGTCATCGAGGGGCCCGGGCCGTAGCCCTGGTCCGGCGGCCCGTAACCCGGGTCCGGCGGGCCGTAGCCGGGCTCCGGTGCGCCGTAACCCTGCTGCGGCAGCGCCGGCGGGCCACCGGGGCCACGACCACGCAGCTCACGCTCGGGCATGCGGATCTCGGCGGTCATGTCGGCACGGGCACGCCGACCGGCCTCGAACCCGTCGAAGCGCTCCTCCTGGCCGTACCCACCGGGGCCGCTGTCCGGGGGACCGTAGCCGCCAGGGCCGCTGTCCGGCGGACCGTACCCACCGGGGCCGTTGTCCGGCGGGCCGTAACCGCCGGGGCCGTTGTCCGGCGGGCCGTAACCGCCCGGGCCGGGCGGCAGGCCGCGCGGCGGCGGGCCACCGTGCCCCATCGGCGCGCCCGGACCCATCGGGCCGGGGCCACCCGGGCCGCGGGGGCCGTCGTAGCCACCGCGCGGGCCGTCGTAGCCACCGGCGAACGCGCCGGTCGGCTCGTCGTAGCGGTTGCCGTACCGATCGGCGGGCGGGCCGGGCTGGGCGGGCATCTGCCGGGGCGGCATCGGCGGCTGCGGCACCGGCGACATGCCCCGGTCGTCGCGCATCGGCGGGCCGAGCCGGTCGGCCATCCGGGGGTCGCCACCGCGCCCGGCCGGCGCGCCACCGCGCTCCTCCAGCTCGGCGAGCTGCCGCTCGACCCGGTCGAGGTGCAGGTCGACCTGCCACTCGTCGTAGCCGTTGAACCGGACCCGGAAGACGACGTCGTGGACCTCCTGGGAGGCCACGGGCGCGCCGATCGGCTGGCCGTCGAGTGTCGCCTCGACCCGGTCCAGGAAGGCGTCGACCTCGTCGACCTTGTAGCCCCGGCGGAGCGCCTTACGCCGGAAACGCTGACCCTGACTCGCCACTATGTCTCCTGGTCTCGTACCGCTACGCCGTTGCCGCGTGTGAGTCGCCGTCCGTGTCCCCGGCGGCGGCGAGCTGCCCACAGGCCCCGTCGATCTCGCGTCCCCGGGTGTCGCGCACCGTGGTCGACACCCCGGCGTCGCGCAACCGCCGGACGAACTCCCGCTCGACCGGCTTCGGGCTGGCGTCCCAGCGGCTGCCCGGAGTCGGGTTGAGCGGGATCAGGTTCACGTGGGCCAGCTTGCCGGCCAGTAGCCGCCCGAGCAGATCGGCTCTCCACGGCTGATCGTTCACGTCCTTGATCATCGCGTATTCGATGGACACGCGACGCCCCGTCGTGGCCGCGTAGTCCCACGCCGCGTCCAGCACCTCGGACACCTTCCAGCGCTGGTTGACCGGGACGAGTTCGTCGCGCAGCTCATCATCGGGGGCGTGCAGCGACAGCGCAAGGGTCACCGAGAGGTCTTCGCTGGCCAGTCGGCGGATCGCCGGCACCAGACCGACGGTCGATACGGTGATGTGCCGCTGCGACAGGCCCAGCCCCTCCGGCGCCGGGGCCACCAGCCGGCGGATCGCCGCCACCACCCGCGAGTAGTTCGCGAGCGGCTCGCCCATGCCCATGAACACCACGTGCGACAGCCGCGGCGGCGAACCGGCCACGGCGCCGGACGCGGCCACCCCGGCCAGGTAGACCGCCTGGTCGACGATCTCGGCGGTGGACAGGTTGCGGGTCAGCCCGGCCTGGCCGGTGGCGCAGAACGGGCAGGCCATGCCGCAGCCGGCCTGGCTGGAGATGCAGACGGTCACCCGGTCCGGGTAGCCCATCAGCACGCTCTCCACCAGCGAGCCGTCGTGCAGCCGCCAGAGCGCCTTGCGGGTCGCGCCGTCGTCGCAGGCCAGCTCGCGGACCGGAGTGAGCAGCGTGGGCAGCAGCTCACCCGCCAGCCGCTCCCGGGTCGCCGCCGGCAGGTCGGTCATCCGCTCCGCGTCGCGCACCAGGCGGCCGAAGTAGTGGTTGGAGACCTGCTTGGCGCGGAACGCGGGCTCACCCAGCTCGGTGACGAGCGCCTGCCGGCCCGGCAGGTCCAGGTCGGCGAGGTGGCGGGGAGGCATCGCGGGCCGGCGGCCGCGGGCGTCGGGGTCTACGGAGATCAGCGGAAGACTCGTCATGGCGCGTCCAGTCTGACACGCTCCCGCCCGGACGCACCCGTCCGTACGTGTCGAATCGCCCCCGGCCACCCGGCCCGCAGCGGGTCGCCGCCGTGACGCATGCCTCAGTTCACCACCGGGACGAAGACGGCGAGCAGCAGGTACGCCACCGGCACGGCGAACAGGATCGAGTCGAGCCGGTCCATCAGACCACCGTGCCCGGGCAGCAGGTTGCTCATGTCCTTGACGCCCAGATCCCGCTTGATCATCGACTCGGCGAGGTCACCGAGCACCGCCGAGACCGAGATCGCCATCCCGAACAGCGCACCCCACCAGGGGGCCACGTCGAACAACGCCCACAGCAGCGCCGCGCTGCCCGCCGCCGCCGCGGTCACCGAGCCGGCGAAGCCCTCCCAGGACTTCTTCGGGCTGATCGTGGGCGCCATCGGGTGCTTGCCGAACGACACGCCCGCGGCGTACCCGCCGGTGTCGGAGAGCACCACCGCCGCCAGCGTCACCAGCACCCGCAGGTGCCCGTCATCCGGTGCCGCCGCGAGCATCGCCGCGAACCCGGCGAGGAACGGCACGTACACCGCGATCAGGGTGGCCGCGGTCAGGTCGCGCTGGTAGTTGCCGGGCCCGTCGCCCAGCCGCCAGATCATCGTGCCCAGCACCGTGACCAGCAGGCCGAGGCAGAGCGCGTCGGGGCCCGCGTACCAGGCCAGGCCCACGGTGATCACGCCACCGGCGACGAGCGGCGCCAGCGGCGGGTGGGCGCCGCTGCGGCGTACCGCGCGGGCCATCTCCCAGATGCCGATCCCCACAGCGGTCGCGAGCACGGCGAGGAACGCCGGCATGAAGAAGAACAGCGGCACCACGACCGCCGCGCCGAGGGCCACCCCGACGCCGATCGCGGCCGGCAGGTTGCGCCCCGCCCGGGACGTCTTCGGCTCGGTGGTCGGCGGACGCTCGGCGCTCGCCCGCCGGCGTCCCGGCCCGCGGCGGCCGGCCGGCGGCTCCGAGGCGGGCTCGTCGCGTACCGCCGGGATCTGCTCGGTGGGCTCGTCGCGGATCTGCTCGGTGGGCTCGTCGCGCACCGGGGCGATCTGCGCGGTCGGGTACTCGTCGTCGCGGGCGGGCTCACCCCACGGGCCGTCGTGCTCCGGCCCGGCGGGCCGGCCGCGGTCGCCGGCCGGCGGTCCGTCGTACCGGCCCGGGCCGTCGTGGTGCCGCGAGCCCGTCGGGTACGGCCCGGCGTAGGTGTCCGGACCGGCGTAGGTGTCAGATCCGGCGTACGTGTCCGGGCCGGCGCCGGGGCGGGCGTGGGTGTCCGGCTCGGCGGGGTGGGTGTGCGCGGCCGGGCCGGGTCGCCAGGGGCCGGGCTCCAAGTCGGTGTCCGGCCAGGGCAGGGCCGGAGCGGCCGGGCGGTCCCAGCCACGCGACTCGGTGTTGCCGTAGGGGTCGGGGTGGGACATCACGCACCGGCAGCCGGTACGAGAGCCACCACATGACGCAAGACCAAGACCATCCCCTACCGGCGTGAGACTTCCTGTTTACCGACCGACGGCCGGGCGACTCCCGCCGTTCACCCCGTGGTGGTCGGGAATCGTGCCGAGCCTACTGCACCCGTCGCGGCCCCGAGGGTGTGCGCCGCCGGGCACGACGACGGCACCGGGCCGCCGCCCGGGCGGGCGACGGCGCGCGGTGCCGTGCGAGGTACGCGGGTGCTCAGACCTCGAGCAGCTCGCTCTCCTTGTGCTTGACCAGCTCGTCGACGCTGGCGACGAAGCGCTGGGTCAGGTCGTCCAGCTCCTTCTCCGCGCGCCGGCCCTCGTCCTCGCCGACCTCGCCGTCCTTGACCAGGCGGTCCAGCTCCTCCTTGGCCTTGCGGCGGATGTTGCGGACGGCGACCTTGGCCTCCTCGCCCTTCTGCCGGGCGACCTTGATCATGTCGCGGCGCCGCTCCTCGGTCATCTGCGGCAGGACGATGCGGAGCTGGTTGCCCTCGTTGTTCGGGTTGGCCCCGAGGTCCGAGTCGCGGATCGCCTTCTCCATGGCGCCCAGCTGCGAGTTGTCGTACGGCTTGATGATCACCATGCGCGGCTCGGGCACCGCGATGGACGCCATCTGCGGCAGCGGGGTCGGGCTGCCGTAGTAGTCGATGACGATCCGGGAGAACATGGCGGCGTTGGCGCGTCCGGTACGGATGCCGCCGAACTCCTCCTTGGCGTGCTCGATGGCACGCTCCATCTTCTCCTCCGCCTCGAGGAGGGTGTCGTCGATCACCGGTCTCCTCGCCTCCTTCTGTCGCTCGTCGTGTGTGGTGCGGGTGCTGCCGTGGCAGAGGGACCGCTGCCGGTCCGGCGGGCCGGTCAGGCGGTGATCAGGGTGCCGATCTTCTCGCCGCCGACGGCCCGGACGATGGTGTCGTCGCCCTGGGCGCCGAAGACCAGCATCGGCAGGCCGTTCTCCATGCAGAGGCTGAACGCGGCGGCGTCGGCCACCCGCAGGTTACGGCGCAGCACCTCGGAGAAGGTGATCGAGTCGAGCTTGCTCGCGGTCGGGTCGATCCGGGGGTCGGCGGTGTAGACCGCGTCCACGCCGTTCTTGCTCATCAGCACCACGTCCGCGCGGATCTCCAGCGCCCGCTGGGCGGCGACCGTGTCGGTGGAGAAGTACGGCATGCCGGCGCCGGCACCGAAGATGACCACGCGGCCCTTCTCCAGGTGGCGGATCGCGCGCAGCGGGATGTACGGCTCGGCGACCTGGGCCATCGTGATGGCGCTCTGCACCCGGGTCTCGATGCCCTCCTTCTCCAGGAAGTCCTGGAGGGCCAGGCAGTTCATGACCGTGCCGAGCATGCCCATGTAGTCGGCGCGGGCCCGGTCCATGCCGCGCTTCTGCAGCTCGGCGCCGCGGAAGAAGTTGCCGCCGCCGACCACCACGGAGACCTGCACGCCGCGGCGTACCACGGTGGCGATCTGGCGGGCGATGCCCTGCACGACGTCGGGGTCGACGCCGATCGCGCCGCCGCCGAAGACCTCACCGGAGAGCTTCAGCACCACCCGGCGGGACCGACCGGGCGGAGGGGCGGTCGGATCCTCCGCCGCCAGGCTCCGGTCACTCACAACCTGCGTCATCCGCCCCGCCCCTTCTCCCCGCGCATCGCGCGAGCGTCGCGTACGTGCCCCTGCCGACCCTATGTGACGAGGAGGCCGCGGTGCCTGTCGCGTACACCGGCGGCCTCCTCGTCGACGTTCTCCCCTGTGCCCGGGCCGAACGGCCCGGTGCGGCGGCTCAGGCCTGGCCGACCTCGAACCGCAGGAAGCGGGTCACCTCGATGCCCGCGTCGGCCAGCACCTGCTTGACGGTCTTCTTGTTGTCGGCGACCGACGCCTGCTCCAGCAGGACGAAGTCCTTGAAGAAGGCGTTGACCCGGCCCTCGACGATCTTCGGCAGCGCCGCCTCGGGCTTGTTCTCCTCGCGGGCGGTCTGCTCGGCGATGCGCCGCTCGGACTCGACGGTCTCGGCCGGCACCTCGTCGCGGGTGAGGTACTTCGGCCGCATCGCGGCGATCTGCATGGCCACGGCGCGGGCGTCGGCGTCCGCCGCCTCGTCCGTCTTGCCGGTGAACTCGACCAGCACGCCGACCGCCGGGGGCAGATCCTGGCTCTTGCGGTGCATGTAGACCGCGGTGGTGCCGTCCAGCTTGGCGAAGCGGTTGAGCACCAGCTTCTCGCCGATCTTGGCGGACTGCTCCTGGATCAGGTCGGCCACGCTCTTGCCGTCGATGCTGCTGGCGAGCAGCTCCTCGGCGTTGGTGGCGCCGCTGGCCACGCCGTGCTCGACCAGCTGCTGGGCCAGCGCGATGAAGGCGTCGTTCTTGGCGACGAAGTCGGTCTCGCAGTTGAGCTCGAGCAGCGCCTGGCCGGAGTGGGCGATCAGGCCGTTGGCGGCGGTGCGCCCGGCCCGCTTGCCGACGTCCTTGGCGCCCTTGACGCGCAGGATCTCGACGGCCTTGTCGAAGTCGCCCTCGGCCTCGGTCAGCGCCTTCTTGGAGTCCATCATGCCGGCGCCGGTGAGGTCGCGGAGCTTCTTGACGTCCGCGGCGGTGAAGTTGGACATGACTCTCTCTTCGGTGTCAGTGAGGTGGTCTGGGGTGCTGGTTACCCGGTTCCGGGCCGGTTCTGCCCGGCGTACCCGTCGCGTCCCCACCGCCGGGAACCCGGACGGTGGGGACGCGACGGCGAGATCACTCCGCGGAGGCGGTCGCCGGCTGCTCGGCGGCCGGCGCGGCCGGCTCGGCGGCGGCGGGCTGCTCGTCGGCCTTCTTCGGCTCCTCGAGCAGCTCGCGCTCCCACTCGGCCAGCGGCTCGTCGGCGGCGACCTGGCCGGCCTCGGGCTTCTCGTCCGCGCCCCGGTTACGGCCGGAACGGGCGATCAGACCGTCGGCGACGGCGGCGGCCACGACCTTGGTCAGCAGCTCGGCCGAGCGGATGGCGTCGTCGTTGCCCGGGATCGGGAAGTCGACCTCGTCCGGGTCGCAGTTGGTGTCGAGCACCGCGATCACCGGGATGCCCAGCTTGCGGGCCTCGTCGACGGCGATGTGCTCCTTCTTGGTGTCGACGATCCAGACCGCGGCCGGGAGCTTCTGCATGTCCCGCAGACCACCGAGGGTCTTGGTGAGCTTGATCTTCTCGCGGGAGAGCTGAAGCGTCTCCTTCTTGGTGTAACCGGCGGCGGTGCCGCTCAGGTCACCCAGGGCCTCCAGCTCCTTCATCCGCTGCAGCCGCTTGTACACGGTCTGGAAGTTGGTCAGCATGCCGCCGAGCCAGCGGTGGTTGACGTACGGCTGGCCGACCCGGGTCGCCTGCTCGGCGATGGCCTCCTGGGCCTGCTTCTTGGTGCCGACGAACAGGATGCTGCCGCCACCGGCGACGGTGGTGCGGACGAACTCGTACGCCTTCTCGATGTAGTCGAGCGTCTGGCGCAGGTCGATGATGTAGATACCGTTGCGCTCGGTGAAGATGAAGCGCTTCATCTTCGGGTTCCAGCGGCGGGTCTGGTGCCCGAAGTGCACACCGCTTTCCAGCAGCTGACGCATGGTCACGACGGCCATGGTGGGTCACTCCTACGTTGTCCCTGGTTGTCCGTCCAGCCGGCGGCCGGACGCCTGGCGCCCGATCGCCGGCCAGGGTGGGCCCGGTACGTCAGACCGGGACCAGGGAGGCCGTCGCCCCACGGAGGAGACCGTGGAGAGGGCACGCGAGGTCGACCGCACGAGGCGGTCGCCAGTCGACCAGTGTACGCGCCCCCTCCGCTGCCCGGCCCCCGGGTGCGGAGACCGGCCGTGCGGTCCGCTGGTCAGCCGGCGGCGAGCGCCGCGGCGAGGAACAGCACCAGGCCGACGGTCAGGTACGCCGTCGGCGGGCGCAGCCAGCCCCGGCTGCCGTCGGCCAGTGCCAGCCCGCCGGTGCGCAGCCCGTACAGGCCGGTGCCGAAGATCGGCAGACCCACCACCAGGAAGATGCCCACCACCACGTGCGACGTCGACACCGGGTCACCGAACACGCCGTGCAGCAACACCCGCACCGCCGGCACCTCCAGCACCAGCACCAGCGCCGCCAGCAGGACCGCCAGCGCCGGACGCCGGGTCCGGTAGACGCCGTCGCCGGGCGGCGGACCGTCCGGGCGCGGCAGCACCGCGGGCATCGGGCCGGTCGGCATCTCCAGCGGGTTCGGGGTCGCCGCCGGCTGGGCCGGACCCCCCGGACGCTCGCCGATCCGCAGCGGAGTGGCCTCGCCGGGGTTCAGCCGTGCCGCGGCGGCCGTTTCGGCCCCGCCGTCGGCACCAGGCGCCGGCTCGACGACCGGGTAGCCGCCGATCGGGCTGAGCCGGGGCTTCTCGACGCCGGCGGCAGCGCTCCGGGCGTCGACGCCGGCGCCGCCCGCCGGGTCGCTGCCGTGGGCGATGAGACCGTACGGGTCGGCACCGGCCGGTGCGGCGCCGGTCAGCGGGGCGTTCGCCGGGGCACCGAGCGTGCTCGACAGCGGGTTGCCGTGGGCGGCGGTGCCGAGCGCGTCGACGCCGCTGCGGGACACCGCGCCGAGCGGGTCGGCCGCCGACTCGCGTGCCGCGCGACGGCCGGCGCGCGACCCGGGCAGCTCACCGGAGACCTCCGGGTCGTCCGGACGCTGCGACCGCCAGCCGCTCGTGTCGTCCACCAGCGGATCGGCGGCGGAGTACCGGCCCGGCTCGGCGTACCGGTTCTCACCGGCGCGCTGCTCGGGCGTGCGGTAGTCGTCGTCGCGGTAGCGGGGCTCGCCGGCGGCGCGCCAGTCCGACTCGTATCCCCGGTCGCCCCACCGCGACCCCTGCTCATCCTCGGAGTAGCTCCGTCGTCCGTCCACGACCGGCACGGTATGCGACGGGCACCAGCCGCGCCATTCGGGTCTCCCGGGGATCGGCCCAGGTCAGCGCCGATGCCGCCGGGTTGCCGACAAGACACGCTCAGTAGCCGTACGGCGTGGATATCAGCGCGGCGTCCCGGTAGGGGACGTGCCGCTCCGTAGCAGATCGGGCTCATGATCGTCGTTCCGTCCACAGGCGGCACCCTGTCCACAGGCAACCGATCCGTGTCGCCCGTGACGGTGGCCGCCGGTCGCATCCTGGCGGGCATGACGAACCGGAACCGAGCCGTCGGGGCGTACGGCGAGCGGTGCGCGCTACGGCACCTGATCGAGACGGGCCTGCGCCCGATCGCCCGCAACTGGCGCTGCCCCGAGGGCGAGATCGACATCATCGCCTGGGACGGCCCGGTCCTGGCCATCTGCGAGGTCAAGACCCGCCGTAGCGAGCAGTTCGGCTCCCCCGCCGAGGCAGTCGTCCAGGCCAAGGCCCGCCGGCTGCGCGGCCTGGCCGCGCGCTGGCTCGCCGAGACCGGCACCACCGCCGACGAGGTCCGCTTCGACGTGCTCTCCGTCCGGCTCCCGCTCACCGGCCCCGCCCGCGTCGAGCACCTCCGCGGCGCGTTCTGACATGGGGTACGCGAAAGTGCTGAGCGTCGGCCTGGCCGGAGTCGCCGGGCATCTCGTCGAGGTCGAGGCCGACCTGGCTCCCGGACTGCCCGCCGTGATCATCTCCGGCCTGCCGGACACCGCGCTGCACGAGGCGCGCGACCGGGTCCGCGCCGCGATCGTCAACTCGGGCCAGAAGTGGCCCAACCGGCGCATCACCCTCAACCTGCTCCCCGCCACCCTGCCGAAGTACGGCTCGGCGTTCGACCTCGCCATCGCGCTCGCCGTCCTGGCCGGCTCGGGTGAACTCCCGCCGGTGGCGCTTGACGCCACTGTCGTGCTCGGCGAACTCGGCCTCGACGGCGCGGTACGCCCCGTCCGCGGCACGCTGCCGATGGTCGCCGCCGCCGCCCGCGCCGGGCACACCCGCGTCGTCGTACCCGCCGGCAACGCCGCCGAGGCGGCAGTCATCCCGGGCGTACGCGTGCACGCGGTCGACACGCTGCACCGGCTCGTCGCCCACGTCCGCGACGGCAGCCCGCTGCTCGCCCCGCCCGCCCACGTCCCGGCCGGCGGCACGGCCGGGCCCGACCTGGCCGACGTGGCCGGGCAACCGCTCGGGCGGCGCGCATTGGAGATCGCCGCCGCCGGTGGCCACCACCTCGCGCTGTTCGGCCCACCCGGCGCCGGCAAGACCATGCTCGCCGAACGACTGCCGTCGATCCTGCCCGCGCTGGACGACGAGGCAGCCCTGGAGGTGACCGCGCTGCACTCGATCGCCGGCCTGCTGCCACCCGGCGGCGGGCTGCTGCGCCGTCCCCCGTTCCAGGCGCCGCACCACACCGCCACCGTGCCCGCGCTCGTCGGCGGCGGTTCCGGGCTGGCCCGGCCCGGCGCGGTGTCGCTCGCCCACCGCGGGGTCCTGTTCATGGACGAGGCGCCCGAGTTCAGCAAGGGCGCGCTGGAGGCGTTGCGGCAACCGCTGGAGAGCGGCCGGGTGCGGGTGGCGCGTACCCGGGGCGCCACCGAGTACCCGGCCCGCACCCAACTGGTGCTGGCAGCGAACCCCTGCCCGTGCGCGAAACCCTCCGGCGACGTCGACTGCGAGTGCCCGCCGCTGGCCCGGCGACGCTACCTCGGGCGGTTGTCGGGTCCACTGCTGGACCGGGTGGACGTGCAGGTCCGGCTGACGGCGGTACGCGCGGCGGAGCTGCTGCGCACCGACGCCGCGCACGAGTCCTCGGCCACCGTCGCCGCCCGGGTGGTCGCCGCGCGGCACGCCGCCGCCGAGCGCTGGACGGCCACCGGGCACCGGGTGAACGCCGACGTCCCCGGCCCGCACCTGCGCCGGCCGCCGTGGCACCTGCCCGCCCGGGTCACCACGGATCTCCGCCGCCGGCTCGACACCGGTTCGCTGTCCGCGCGCGGCTACGACCGCGTACTCCGTCTCGCCTGGACCATCGCGGACCTGGACGGGCGGGACCGGCCCGCCCACGACGACGTGGCGGAGGCCATCCAGCTCCGGACGGGAGAGGTCGCGTGAGCGCCGACGACCGCCGGTTGGCGCGGGTCGCGCTCACCTGGCTCGCCGAGCCCGGCACCCGGTCGGTGTACGCCCTGGTCGAGCGGCTCGGCCCGGTCGCGGCACTCGATCTGCTGCTGTCCGGCGGGGCACCGGAACGGACGCTGCGGTCGGCCGTCGCGGCGCGCGGCGCCGCCGGGGACGCCCGGGCGGTCGCCGCCGACGCGCTGGCCCGCGGCGAACGGCTCGGGGCCCGGCTGGTCACCCCCGAGGACGACGAATGGCCCACCCAGGTCGGCGACCTGCGCCGGCTGGCACTCTCCGGCGCCACCCGGCGGGTCGACGTGGAGACCGATCCGCCGCTCTGTTTCTGGGTACGCGGAGCGTGGCCGCTCGGTGAGGCGCTGGCGCGCTCGGTGGCGGTCGTCGGCGCGCGGGCGGCAACCCCCTACGGCGCGCACATCGCCACCGAGCTGGGCTACGGCCTCGCCGACCGGGAGTGGACAGTCGTGTCCGGTGGGGCGTTCGGCATCGACGCCGCCGCGCATCGCGGGGCGCTGACAGCGGGCGGGCGCACCGTCACCGTGCTCGCCTGCGGCGTGGACCGCCCGTACCCGATGGGCAACGCCGCGCTGTTCGACCGGATCGCCGAGACCGGCCTGCTGGTGAGCGAATGGATTCCCGGCGCGGAGCCGCTGCGGCCCCGGTTCCTCATCCGCAACCGGGTCATCGCGGCGGCGACGAACGGCACGGTCCTCGTCGAGGCCGCCGCCCGCAGCGGCGCCACCCAGACGCTCAACCGGGCGCTCGGCCTGCGCCGCCCGGCGATGGTGGTGCCCGGTCCGGTGACCTCAGCGATGTCGGTCGGTGGGCACGAGGTGCTGCGGGAGCGGCCGGAGGCACGGCTGGTCGCGAACGTCGCGCACGTGCTGGAGGAGGTGGGACGCATCGGGTACGACCTGGCCCCGCCCGCCCGGGCACCCGAACGCCCCCGGGACCGGCTCGACGAGGAGGCCACCCAGGTGCTGGAGGCGCTGCCCCGCCGCCGGGCCCTCGACCTGGAGAGCGTCGCGGCGCGGGCGGGCGTGGACCTGCGCACCGCCATGCGCAAACTGTCCATGCTGGAGGAACTGGCGATGGTGGTACGCCGCGACGACGGCTACGCGCTCGCGCCACCACCGCCGATCGCCCGCTCGTGAGCGCGTCAGTCGCCCTCGAACCGGATCTCGGCGTCGCGGCCCTCGGCACATCGGCGGACGAGCCGGGCCAGCCGGTGCACGTGGTCGACCTCCGCCGGCGCCCCGGCCACCTCGGCCAGGCACCGCAGCTCGGCGATCAGTTGCGGCATCCGCTCGGCGCCCACTGTCAGCTCGCCGAGCGGGTCGACGCGGTCCAGCAGCGGGGTCCGCCCACCGCCCCGGACACGGTTGAGCAGGTCGAGCAGCACGTCCTGCGGATCCGCCACGGCCTCGATCGAGACGTACGCGGGCCGGCGACGACCTGTGCCCGCCGATATCTGCCGGTAGAGGACGGCGTCCACTCCCACTCTCGGCCTCCTCGTACCGGCGTCACCGTCACGGGGACGCGTTCGCCTGATCGCGGCCGGATCGACCCTCCGTCGGGGCCGGCCCGGCCACGCTGCCCGCCGGTCGCCGCACCGGAGCGTGCCGCAGCATGAGTTTCCCCTGTCCAGACCGGCTTCTGCCACCCCGCTCAGCGCGTCGTCACGTATCCCACGCCGGAAGGACGCGGCCGACGTGGCGGACGGCACAACCGACGTGCCCACCGCGAAGACGAGAGCAACGCACGGCGAACGGCGACGCTCCGGCCTTACGCTGGGGCGGTGATCGCCGTCCGCTTTCGCCGCCGCGACCGTGTGCGCCAGGACCGGGTGCCGCGATGACCAAGCGGCAGCGCGGCACCCGGGACGCGCACGAGGAACTGCCGGCCTCGATGCGCGAGGCGGTGGACGACTTCGCCGACCACCTGTCGCGGGTGCGCAACCGCTCCGTCCACACCGTCCGGGCGTACGTCACGGATCTCGTGTCGCTGCTGGACCACGCCGTCCGGATGGGCTGCACCGAACTGCCGGAGCTGGACCTCGCCGTGGTGCGCAGCTGGCTGGCGAAGCAGCGGACCATGGGTGCGGCCCGGACGACGATGGCGCGGCGCGCCGCCGCGGCCCGGACGTTCAGCGCCTGGGCGCACCGGACCGGCCTGCTCGCCGACGACGTGGCCGCGCCGCTGGCCAGCCCTCGGGCCCGGCGGGAACTGCCCACCGTGCTGCGGGCCGACCAGGCCGCCGCTCTCGTGGAGGCCCCGTCGCGGCAGCGCCGGAGCCCGCCCGGGGCCGACCGCTCGACGGCCCACCCCGAGGGCACCGGGCTCGGACGCGACCACGGAACGGCCGCCGAACCGGCATCCGCCGAGCCGGCGTCCGCCGAACCGGCCGACGCGGTGCTGCTGCGCGACCGGCTGCTGCTGGAACTGCTCTACGGCACCGGGGTACGCGTCAGCGAGGCGTGCGGCCTCAACGTCACCGACGTCGACCAGGCCCGCCGGGTGGTACGCGTGCTGGGCAAGGGCGGGCGGGAACGGTCGGTGCCCTACGGGGTGCCGGCCCAGCGGGCGCTCGACACCTGGCTGCGCGACGGCCGGCCCACTCTGCTGACCCCGGGCTCGGGCCGGGCACTGCTGCTCGGAGCCCGGGGCGGGCGGCTCAACCCGACCACCGCGCGGCGGATCGTGTCCGGCTGGGCCGGTGCCGCCGGGGTACCACGGGTCACGCCGCACGGGCTGCGCCACTCCGCAGCGACGCACCTGCTCGAAGGGGGCGCGGACCTGCGCGCCGTGCAGGAGCTGCTGGGGCACTCCTCGCTCGCCAGCACCCAGATCTACACGCACGTCTCGGTGGAGCGGCTCCGCGCCGCGTACCGCCAGGCCCACCCCCGCGCCTGACCGCCGAATCCGGGCGGCGCATGATCCATCCCGGGCTAGGATCGACGGATGACGGTGCCGCAGCCACCCGAGCCGATTCCCGGGGCTCGGCTGCTCTTCTCCCTCGATCCCTCCGTCAGCCACCTCAACCACGGCGCGTTCGGCGCCGTACCGATCGCCGTGCAACGCGCCCAGCAGCGCCTGCGCGACGAGATGGAGGCCAACCCGCTGCGGTTCTTCACGCAGGGCCTGGTCGACCGGATCGCCCACGCCCGCCGGCACGTGGCCACGTTCCTCGGCGCCGATCCGGACGGCACCGCGCTCGTAGGCAACGTCACCGCCGGAGCGGCCGTGGTGCTGCAGTCGCTGGCGCTGCGCCCCGGCGACGAGATCGTGACCACCGACCACGGGTACGGGGCGGTGGCGCTGTCGGTCGCCCGGGAGTGCGCCCGCACCGGGGCGGTGTCCCGCACCCTGCCGGTGCCGCTGACCGCCACCGACGAGGAGGTGGTCGAGATCGTCCGCAGCGGGCTGCGCCCCGGGCGTACCAGGTTGCTGATCGTCGACCAGCTCACCTCGCCGACCGCCCGGCTGCTCCCCGCCGCGGCGATCGTCGCGGTGGCCCGGGAACAGGGCGTGCCGGTGCTGGTGGACGCCGCGCACGCACCGGGCATGCTGCCGGCCACCGTCGCGTCGGTAGGCGCCGACTTCTGGGTCGGCAACCTGCACAAATGGGCGTACGCGCCACGCGGCACCGCCGTGCTCGTGGTGGCGCCGCAGTGGCGGGAGAGGATCCAGCCGCTCGTCGTCTCGTGGGAGCAGGACAGCGGCTTCCCGATCCGGGTCGAGTGGCAGGCGACGCTCGACTACACCGGCTGGCTGGCCGCGCCGGTGGGCCTGTTCACGTTGCGCAGCCTCGGCGTCGACCGGGTACGCGCGCACAACGCGGCGCTGGCCGCGTACGGGCAACGGGTCGTCGGGGACGCGCTCGGTGTGGCGCCGGAGCGGCTGCCGGAGCCCGGCGGACCGGCGGTCGCCATGCGGCTCGTGCCGTTGCCGCCCGGTGTCGCGACGACGCTGGACGCGGCCCGGGAGCTGCGGGCCCGGATCGCGGACCGGCTCTCCGCCGAGGTGTCGATCGCCGGCTGGAACGGGCGCGGCTACCTGCGGTTGTGCGGGCAGGTCTACAACACCCCCGACGAGTACGACCGGCTGGCCGTCCGGCTGCCCACGCTGCTCGCCCAGGGCTGAGCGACACAGCCGATCACCCGGCGGGGACGGGGTGCAGCGGCAGCAACCGGACGCGACCGAGCCCGAGCAGGGCCAGCGGATCGAGGTACTCCGCGTCGCGTCGCAGTCCCCAGTGCAGGCAGGCCGCCTCGGCGCAGCCCTGATGCCCGGCGAGCAGGTCGCCGACCGGCGTGCCGGCGTCCACCGGGGTGCCGGCGGTGAGCCGGGAGCGGACCGGTTCGTATGTGGTGCGCAGCCCGCCGGAATGGCCGACGGTGAGCACCGGCCGACCGGCGACCGTACCGGCGAACAGGACGGTCCCGGCGCCGGCCGCCAGCACCGGCGCGCCCGGCTCGGCGGCGAGGTCGACGCCCCGGTGCCCGGACAGCCAGGGCTGCGGCGGCGGGTCGAAGCGCCGCACCACCCGGGGCGCGCCCGGCAGCGGCCACCGGAACCGCCCGCCGGGCGCACCCCGAAGTCCCGCAGCCGAAGCACCAGAAGCCGGGGCACCCGCTGATGCGGGACCATCCGGCCCGCGCGCGGGTGCAGCCGGAGGCGGCCCGACCGAGTAGACCTCGGCCCGGGACGACATCGGCGGCGGCCCGGCGGCGCCCGGCAGGCAGACGACGAGGAACAACACCACGGCGTGAGAGATCGAGGAACGCACGCGAGCACCCTGCCCAGCCCGGGCACCCTTCCGCGCACCCCACCCGCCGGCCCTGTGGACGACGCACCGACTGTGGACGAGCGCCGAGATCGGGGCCGATCTGCTACGGCCCGGACGCCTATGCTGGCCGGGTGACGAAGGACTGGTACGCCTGGCACAGCGACTACGACCAGCCCGAGTCCACACTGGCCCGGCGGCTCGCCGAGGTGCGGCAGCGTGTATCCGGCGCCCTCGATGCGGCGCCACCCGGTCCGCTGCGAGCGCTGAGTCTCTGCGCGGGTCAGGGCCGTGACCTGATCCCGGTGCTGGCCGCCCATCCCCGGGGCGCCGACGTGACCGCCCGCCTGGTCGAGCTGGATCCGCGCAACGCCGACCCGGCCCGCCGCGCCGCCGCCGACGCCGGGCTCACCGGCGTGGAGGTGGTGACCGGGGACGCCTCGCTGACCGACTGCTACGCCGATCTGGCCCCGGCGGATCTGGTGCTGGCCTGCGGCATCTTCGGCAACATCAGCGACGACGACATCCGGGAGACGGTGCGGCACTGCGCCTCGCTCTGCGCCACCGGCGGCACGGTGCTGTGGACGCGGCACCGGCGCGAGCCGGACCTGGTGCCGGTCATCTGTGAGTGGTTCGCCGAGGAGGGCTTCGAGCCGGTCGCGGTGAACAGCCCGGCCGACGGTGTGGGCGTCGGCGCGCACCGCTTCACCGGCACGCCCCGCCCGCTGGCGCCGGGGGTGCGGATGTTCACGTTCGTGGGCTACGACGTGCTGGAGCGGACGGAGCAGCCGTGACCACTGTGGACGACGTCAGCCGGCCCTCCCGGGTGGCCGGGCCGGACGAGGCGATCAGCGCCGAGGAGCTTCAGCTCGCCGCGCGCAACCACGGCATCCCACTGGAGGCGCTGCGGTACGACGTGACCCCGGCGGGCCTGCACTACCTGCTCATCCACTACGACATCCCGGACGTCGACCCGGCCACGTACGCGCTGAGCGTGTCCGGCGCGGTCGAGCGTCCACTGCGGCTGGACCTGGCGGCGGTGCGCGACCGGCCCCGGGTGACGCACCGCGTGACGCTGGAGTGCGCCGGCAACGGCCGGGCGCTGCTGCATCCCCGCCCGGTCAGCCAGCCCTGGCTGGTGGAGGCGGTGGGCAACGCCGAGTGGACCGGTACGCCGCTGGCGCCGCTGCTGCGCGAGGCCGGCCTGTCCGGCGACGCGGTGGACGTGGTGTTCACCGGCGCGGACCACGGGGTGGAGCGCGGCGTCGAGCAGGACTACCAGCGGGCGCTGCCGGTGGCCGACGCGCTGCGCGAGGAGGTGCTGCTGGCGTACGAGATGAACGGCGCTCCCCTGCTGCCGCAGCACGGCGCGCCGCTGCGCCTGATCGTGCCCGGCTGGTGCGGCATGGCGCACGTGAAGTGGCTGCGCGACATCACCGTGACGACCGAGTCGTTCGACGGCTACCAGAACGCGGTGGCCTACCGGCTGCGGCGCGACGCCGACGACCCGGGTGTGCCGGTGACCCGGATCGAGCCGCGTGCGCTGGTACGTCCGCCCGGGTTCCCCGATTTCATGTCCCGCATCCGGGTGCTGCGGCCCGGCCCGTGCACTCTGGACGGCCGGGCCTGGTCCGGCCACGCGCCGGTGACCTCGGTCGAGGTGACGACTGACGGCGGTGGGACGTGGACAGCGGCGGTCCTGGACGAGCCGGCCGGGGGCGAGTGGGCGTGGCGCCGCTGGTCGGTGAGCTGGACGGCGACGCCGGGGCGGTACGTGCTCGGCGCCCGGGCGACCGACGCGTCGGGGCGTACCCAGCCGGTCGAGCAGCCGTGGAACCGGGGCGGGTTCGCGAACAACCTGGTGCAGCGGGTCGAGGTGGTCGTTCCGGCGGAGTGATCGGGGGCGTTCAGCCGCCTGCGGTCAGCTCCCGAATCCGGAATCTGCGGGAAGCGAGATGTCGGGCTTTTCGAGCTCTTCCACATTGACGTCCTTGAACGTCATCACTCGCACATTCTTGACGAAACGGGCAGGGCGGTACATGTCCCACACCCAGGCGTCGTGCATCTCGACCTCGAAGTAGACCTCGCCGTCGGAGTTGCGCACGTGCAGGTCGACCTGGTTCGCCAGGTAGAAACGGCGCTCGGTCTCCACCACGTAGGAGAACTGGCGGACGATGTCCCGGTACTCCCGGTAGAGCTGCAGCTCCATCTCGGTCTCGTACTTCTCGAGATCTTCCGCGCTCATCGCACTCCGCCTTCCATGACCACATCTTCCCCCACCGACGCCGGAGGTCGCGGCTGCTCGCCCAACGCCACGCCGACGGTACCCCCTGACGCGCCGCAGTGCCCCATCGGCTCGTCCGGGCGGCCGGCGAACGCTCCCGGCCCGAGACCCGGCAGCCCTGCTGCGGGCTCGGGCGACGCCGCGTCGGCGCCCACCGGTCGGCGGGCGCGGGGAGGCCGGCCGTCCCGTCCGGAGACGGCGGCCACGTTCACGTACGAGAAGCGGTGTTCCCGGCAGGGCCCGAGCGCGCGCAGGGCGGCGCTGTGCTCGGCGGTGATGTAGCCCTTGTGCTCGGCGAAGCCGTAGCCGGGGAACCGCCCGTCCAGTTCCACCATCATCCGGTCCCGGGTGACCTTCGCGAGCACGCTCGCCGCCGCCACGCACGCGGCCACCCGGTCGCCCTTCCAGACCGCCAGCCCCGGCACGTCCAGCCCGTCGACGCCGAAGCCGTCGGTCAGCACGTACTCCGGGCGGATGGTGAGCGAGGCGAGGGCCCGGCGCATCGCGGCGAGGTTGCACACGTGCAGCCCGCGGGCGTCGACCTCCTCGGCCGGGATGACCACCACGGCGTACGCCAGGGCCCGTGCCACCACCTCGTCGTAGACGCGCTCGCGTGCGGCGGGGGTGAGCAGCTTCGAGTCGGCCAGCTCGTCGATCTCGCCGCGCCGGCCCTCGGGCAGGATCGCGGCGGCGGCCACCAGCGGCCCGGCGCAGGCGCCCCGGCCGGCCTCGTCGGCACCCGCCACGTGCCGGAAGCCACGCCGTTGCAGGGCGCGCTCCAGCGCGTACAGGCCGCCGTCGCGGCGGACCACGGTGCGCGGCGGGGTCAGCATGCGCCGCCTCCCGCGAGCACGGCGCCGAGCCGGCCGGGCAGGTCCGGCGGGTAGTAGCGCTCGGCGGTGGCGGCCAGCTCGGCGACCGGCCACCAGCGGTGCCCGTGCACGCTCGCCCGTTCGACGTCGTTGAAACCCGCGGTGTCGACGTCCCAGCCCGTCACCCGGACCAGGTAGAACTGCTGCTCCTGGCGGTACCAGACGCCGTCGAACGGGAACTCGACGGTCTCCGCCCAGACCGGCGCGCCCAGCTCGGCCGGGGCCATCCGCAGGCCGGTCTCCTCGGCCAGTTCGCGGGCGGCGCCGTCGGCCGGGGACTCCCCCGGGTCGAGCCCGCCGCCCGGGGTGAACCAGTAGCGGTGACCCGGCCGGGCCGGATCACTGCCCTCGAAGAGCAGCACCCGGTCGGACGCGTCGACCAGCAGCACCCGGGCCGCGCGACGAGGGGTGTAGACGGTCACCGCACCAGCCTGCCAGACGCCTGCGACGAACGACCACGCCCTCCCGCCGCCGGCGCGGGGCCGGCGTGCCGCAGCGTGGCGCGGGCCTGCTCAGGGATTGGGGATCCCGTCGAACTGCTTGGGGACGCTGAGCCAGGTCGCGCGGCTGACCGGCCAGAAGATGGTGAAGGCCCGGCCCACGACCTCGCCCTCGGGGATGGTGGCGACGTTGATGTCCTCGCCCGACTGCTGCCAGTGCTCCAGCGAGTCGCCTGAAGCCTCCCGGTGGTCACCCATGACCCACAGGCGCCCCTTCGGCACGGTGATGTCGAAGTCCTGGTCGGCGGGCTTGTTGCCGGGGAAGACGAACGGCTCGTCGATCGGCTTGCCGTTGATGACCAGCCGCTCCTGGCCGCCGGTGCGGTCGCAGCAGACCACGTGATCGCCGCCGACGCCGATGACCCGCTTGATGAAGTCCTCGCCGTCGGGGTTGCCGCTCCACTCGGTGGGCGCCTTGAAGACGATGACCTCGCCCCGGTGCGGCGAGCGGAAGTCGTAGACCAGCTTGTTGACAAGCACCCGATCGTCGATCTTGAGGGTGTTCTCCATGGACGGCGACGGGATGAAGAAGGTCTGCAGCACGAAGGCACGCACCAGCACCGCGACCAGGATCGCCACGCCCAGGAGGATGGGCAGCTCCTTCCAGAAGGAGCTGCGGGGCTTCTCGGTCTGCTCGTCGATCACGGGTGGAGCCTACGTCGCCGGGTACGCCGCGGTCGCCCCGAACCCGCCAGAACGGTGAGCGTCGCCGCGACCGGGAGGATCAGGACGACGCCGCCGACCGGGTCGGGATCCACCGGCACCGGCCCCGGCGCCGCCGCGGCGTCCGCGCGCGGCACGCTCGCGAAGGTCTCCGGTACGGGCAGACTCGTCCACCGCTGCGAGGGCCAGACGATCATGAAGGCGCGGCCGACCACGTTCTCGATCGGCACCGGTCCCTGACACCGGGCGTCCTGCGAGACCAGCCGGTGGTCACCCATCACGAAGATCTGCCCCGCCGGCACCACCACCTCGGTGAACTGCCGGGACCGGCACTCCTTGGGATTGGGTGGCAGCTCGACCGGGGAGTCCTCGGAGACGTACGCCGTTTCGTCCAACGGCACCCCGTTGACCACCACCCGGCCGTCGTCGCAGCACCAGACCTTGTCGCCCGGTACGCCGATGACGCGCTTGATGAAGTCCTTCTCGCCCGGGCGGCTGACACCCACCAGGTCGCCGAGCGTGCGGCCGACCCGGCCGGCGAAGTTCGTCGGGGGCGCGGGCGCCTCCTGGGCGACCCAGCGGTCGGTGCCCCGGAACACCACCACCTCGCCGCGGATCGGATCCCGGACGTCGTAGACGACCTTGTTGACGAGCACCCGGTCACCGACGAGCAGCGTGTCCTCCATCGACCCGGAGGGGATGAAGAACGCCTGGAGCAGGAACGTCCGGATCAGCACCGCGAGGCAGAACGCCACGATCAGCAGCAGCGGCAGCTCCTGCCAGAGCGGCATCTGGCGGCGGCCGCGGCGGGCCCGCCGGCGCCAGGGATCGACGGCACCGTCCTCGTCAACCATCTGCACCATGCCACTCTCCGGTCCGCGGAAACGACACTACCGCCCGGGAGTCCCCTCGGAGACCCCACGGGCGGTAGTGGACCGTTTCGCACCGTCCGGCTGCGCCCGTACCGACCAGGGTAATGCGGTCTGGTCGATACGACATCCGCGCAGGCCGGGCGGCGTGGCGAACGTGGATCAGTTCGCCGGCTGCTTCTCCCGCAGCTCCTTGATCTTGGCCTTCTTGCCGCGCAGCTCACGCAGGTAGTAAAGCTTGGCGCGACGCACGTCACCGCGGGTCACGACCTCGATCCGGTCGATGCCCGGGCCGTTGAGCGGGTAGGTCCGCTCCACGCCGACACCGAAGCTGACCTTGCGGACCGAGAACGTCTCACGCAGGCCGTCACCCTGGCGGCGGATGACGACGCCCTGGAAGATCTGGACCCGGGAGCGGTTGCCCTCGACGACCCGCGCGTGCACCTTGACGGTGTCACCGGCACGGAAGTCGGGCAGGTCGGTACGCTTCGACTGGGCGTCAAGGGCGTCCAGGATGTTCATCGCTGCGTCCTCGTGAGGCTCACGGCGCATCGTCAGTCGATGCGCGGATGGGTGATTCTGACCCCCGGGTGGTGACCGGCGAGGCCGGCCCCGGTCGAGGGTCCTCGCAGCCGCCCACGGCGTGGACGGATGCGGCAACCCCTCTACTTTGCCACATGCCCCGGTGGCGGGGAAAATCCGCCCCGGTCCAGCGTCGCCCGGTCCCGCTCGTCGAGCGTCTCCGGGGCCAGCGCGCCGATCATGTCCGGGCGCCGGGCCGCGGTCCGCAGCAGCGACTCGTCGCGCCGCCAGCGGTCGATCCGGGCGTGGTCGCCGGAGCGCAGCACCTCGGGCACGTCCAGCCCGCGCCAGCTCGCCGGCTTCGTGTAGAGCGGGGCCTCCAGCAGCCCGTGCGCGTGCGACTCCTCGTCCAGCGACCCGGCGTTGCCGAGCACGCCGGGCAGCAGCCGGGTGACCGCCTCCAGGATCACCAGCACGGCCACCTCGCCGCCGAACAGCACGTAGTCGCCGAGCGAGACCTCGGTCACCGGCATCCGGGTCGCCGCGTGGTCCAGCACGCGCTGGTCGATGCCCTCGTACCGGCCGCAGGCGAACAGCAGGTGCGACTCGGCGGCCAGCTCGTGCGCCAGGGCCTGGGTGAACGGGACACCCGCGGGCGACGGCACGAGCAGCCGGGGCAGCGTGTGCCCGTCCGGGCTCAGCTCGCCGGGCGCCAGCGCGTCCAGCGCCTCACCCCACGGCTCCGGCCGCATGACCATGCCCGGACCGCCGCCGTAGGGCGTGTCGTCGACGGTGCGGTGCACGTCGTGGGTCCAGGTCCGCAGATCGTGTACGGCCAGCCGCAGCGTGCCGTTCGCGCGGGCCTTGCCGATGAGCGACAGGTCCAGCGGGGCGAAGTACTCAGGGAAGATCGACACGATGTCGACGCGCATGCGGTGGCTCCAGCCGGAGGTCGAGAGCTAGAGGTCGAGCAGGCCATCGGGCAGGTCGACGACGACGCGACCGCCCGCCAGATCCACCTCGGGCACGATCGCCTTGACGAACGGGACCAGCGCGGTACGCCCCTCGGGGCGCCGCAGCACCAGCATGTCGGACGCGGGCGCGTGGTCGATGCGGGCCACCTCGCCCACGTGCTCGCCGTCGCGGGTGACCACGGCGAGCCCGACCAGCTGGTGGTCGTGGAACTCCTCCGGGTCCTCCGGCGGGGCGACGTCGGCGCTGTCCACGCCGAGCAGCGTGTTGCGCAGTGCCTCGGCGACGTTCCGCTCCAGCACGCCCTCGAAGGCGACGAGCAGGCGGCCCTGGTGCCAGCGGGCCGACTCGACGGTGAGTGTCGGCGGCACCCGCCAGGCGCCGGGCTCCGACGGGGTGACCCCCGGCTCGGTGGTCAACACCGAGCCGGGGGCGAACCGTGCTTCGGGCTCGTCGGTACGCACCTCCACGGTGACCTCACCGCGGATGCCGTGCGGCTTACCGATCCGGCCGACGACGAGAAGCATCAGTACGAGTCGACGATGTCGACGCGTACCCCACGCCCGCCGATGGAGCCGATCACCTGGCGCAGCGCCTTGGCGGTCCGGCCGGACCGCCCGATCACCGTGCCGAGGTCCTCGGGGTGCACGCGGACTTCGAGGCGCTTGCCCCGACGGGAGTCGACCATGCGCACCCGGACGTCGTCCGGGTGGTCGACGATGCCCTTGACCAGGTGCTCCAGAGCGGGACGCAGCGGCATGTCAGGCCTGCTCGCCGGACTCGGCACCGGTCTGCTCCTCGGCCTTGGGGGCCTCGGCCTTCGGCTCCTCCGCCTTGGCGGCGGCCTTCTTGGCCGGCTTCGCCGGGGTGTCCGCCACGCCGGCGGCGGCCTTCGCCTCGGCCTCGTACGCCGCCTTGCGGTCGGCCCGCTCGGGGGCGACCTTCAGCGGCGGCGGGGCCGGCAGGCCCTTGAACTTCTGCCAGTCACCGGTCAGCTCCAGCAGGCGCTGCACGGCCTCGCTCGGCTGGGCGCCGACCGAGAGCCAGTACTGGACCCGCTCCGACTTGACCTCGATCACCGAAGGGTCTTCCTTCGGCTGGTACACACCGACGAACTCGATCGCGCGACCGTCACGCTTGGTGCGCGAGTCGGCGATGACGATGCGGTACTGCGGGTTGCGGATCTTGCCCATCCGCAGGAGCCGGATCTTTACGGCCACAGTTGTTTCGCTCCTGTTGCGATCTCACCGGCCCGTACGGGCGGTGTGGCGGGTGAGCGCCGACCGGCACAGTGGGGTTTGGGCCGGAGACTGCTCGGTGAACTGGCGACGCGCCCGGGTTAGAGGGCGCCGGACGCGTGCCGGATACCAGCGAACCATTCTGCCAGATCCGGACCGGAACTCTCACACCGGACCCGGACACCAACGCCCGGGGCAGCCCGGGCCGTGACCGAGGACACTCGTTCAGCGCACCGGCGGGCGGTCCCACCCCGGCGGAAGTTCGTCCGGCGCGTCCCATTCGGCGGGCGGGGTGAAGTCGCACCAGGTGCCGTCGAACGGGAACTCGCCCGCCTCGGCGATCCGGATCACCCGCTCGCCCTCGGCGCGTACCGCCTTCTCGTCCGTCACCCAGTAGTGCTCCGGGAACGCCAGCCGCTCGGCGAACTCGTCCTCGTCCTTCCACTCCCAGCTCAGGTCCGGGTGGACCACGACGTCGAGATCCTGGTCGACCATGTCGACCCCGGCCACCGTGCCGTCGTCCCAGCGGACGCCGGGCTCCTCCAGGTTGACGTACCAGTTCTGGAAGCGGCCGGCGGCGTCACGGAACCACCAGACCGAGTGGGCCGCGCCGGTGGGCAGGAACTTCAGCACCGGCGGGCCGTTCCACAGCCCCTGCGCGAGCCGGTAGGACGACGTCACCCACTCGGCGAACGGCACGGCCCGCATGCCCAGGCCGGCGGCGTTCACCTCGTGCGCGACGGGCGCCTCGCGCGCCACCCAGAGCACCAGGCCGCGCTCGTCGTCGGAGACCACCCGGGCCGACCGGACCCAGCCGATCCGGCCGTTGCGCACGTTGCGGTGCATGATCAGCCGCCCCGGCTCGAACCGCACGCTCACCCCCGCCGTCGTGTTAACAAGGGGCCCCTTCTCTACGGAATGCGTTAAGAAGGGGCCCTTCCTTACACCCTCAGTAGGCGCGGGCGAGGATCGCCACCAGGTCGGGCTCGTCCTCCGAGTCCGGCACCGAGCCGTCGGCACGCACCAGGCAGCGGACCGTCACACCCTGACCGTTCGCCTCGGCCTCGCCCTCGACGCCGACCGCCGACCACGGCACCCGCGCCCAGCCGGTGGCGGACGCCTCGATCGCCTCGACCAGCGTCGACACCTCGACGGTGCGGGACCGGCGGAACTCCAGCGCCTGGTCGTGCAGCGCCCGCTGGTCGGCCTCCAGCGCGGCCACCACCGCGCCGACCACGTCGGCCACCGGCGTCGGGGCCTTCGAGCCGTCCGTACGCCGGACCACCACGGCGTTGCCGGCGGCCAGGTCACGCGGGCCGACCTCGACGCGGACCGGGTAGCCGCGCAGCTCGGCGTCGACGGCGCGGCGGCCGAACGCGGTGTCGGTCCGGTCGTCGAGCGCCACCCGCACCCCGGCGTCCCGCAGCGCGTCGCACAGCTTGGCCGCCGCCTGGCTCACGCCCTCGCCGTCCTTGACGATCATCACGTACGCCTGGACCGGCGCCAGCTTCGGCGGCACCCGCAGCCCGTTGTCGTCGCCGTGGCACATGATCAGGCCGCCGAGCATCCGGGTGGAGGTGCCCCAGGAGGTCGTCCACGCGTGCTCCCGGCCGCCCTCGGCCGAGGAGTAGCTGATGTCGAACGCCTTGGCGAAGTTCTGGCCCAGCTCGTGGCTGGTGCCCAACTGGAGCGCCTTGCCGTCGCCCATCATGCCCTCGCACGTGTACGTGGCGGTGGCACCGGCGAAGCGCTCCCGGGCGGTCTTCAGGCCGACCACCACCGGGATGCCGAGCACGTTGACCATCAGGTCCTCGTACGCCTCGTGCAGGATCCGCCGCGCGTAGGCGCGGGCGTCCTCACGGGTGGCGTGCGCGGTGTGCCCCTCCTGCCAGAGGAACTCGCTGGTGCGGAGGAAGATCCGCGGGCGCAGCTCCCACCGCACCACGTTGGCCCACTGGTTGAGCAGCAGCGGCAGGTCGCGGTACGAGTCGATCCACTTGGCCATGAACTCGCCGATGACCGTCTCGCTCGTCGGGCGCACCACCACCGGCTCGGCGAGCTGCTTGCCGCCACCGTGCGTGACCACCGCCAGCTCCGGCGAGAAGCCCTCGACGTGCTCGGCCTCCCGCTTCAGGTAGCTCTCCGGGATGAACAGCGGGAAGTACGCGTTCTCCGCGCCCGCCGCCTTGATCCGGGCGTCCATCTCGGCCTGCATCCGCTCCCAGATGGCGTAGCCGGCCGGTCGGATCACCATGGTCCCCCGGACCGGGCCGTTGTCGGCCAGCTTCGCCTTGGCGATCAGGTCCTGGTACCAGCGGGGAAAGTCCTCCGCACGGGGAGTGAGCACGCGTGCCATGACCGCACATCCTATGCGTCCCGTGACGGGTCGGCGCAGCCGGGCGCGCCCGCACTACCATCTGCCGTCATGCACCTCCCCGCCCCGGACCCGGCGCCGGCACTGGCCCCGCTCGCCGCCCGCTGGGTGGCCTGGGTGGCCGCCCACCGCCAGCCGGTCAACCCGCTCAAGGACACCACCGGCCGGCACGGCGGGCGTCACCAGCCCGACGACGTGTGGTTCCTGGCCGGCACGCAGGGCGGCGGGGTCGCCCGGCGTGGTGTGGTGCCGGCGGGTCGCCCGCTGTTCTTCCCGGCGATCTGCTGCTGGCGGGTCGGCCGCCGGGACGATCCGGTCCCGCCGATGCCCCACGCCGTCGGGCACGCCGAGCTGGACGGCGTGGCGGTGCCGGTGCGGCCGGCGGGCTCGCCCGCCTCGTTCCCGGTGCGGGGGTTCTTCAACAACGTCGTCACCGCGTGGCCGTGGCCGGTGCACGTCTCCTGCTGGGGTCTGTGGGGTCTGGTGCCGCCGCCCGCGCCGGGGACGCACCACCTGACCTTCGGCGGCCACGACGGCGGACCGTTCCGGGTCGAGGCGGAGCACGAACTCGAGGTGCGCTGAACAGCGCCCGTAGACTTCGATCACCATGTCTAAGCCGAGGAACGTCACGCCGGTACGCGAAACGATCGTCGACGCCGCCCGTTCGCTGACCGTCACGACCGGCTGGGCCGGGGTCCGGATGGGTGCCGTCGCGAGCGCCGCGGGGGTGAGCCGGCAGACGGTCTACAACGAGTTCGGCACCAAGGCGGGCCTGGGCGAGGCGCTGGCCCGGCACGAGGTGGACCGGTTCGTCGGCCAGGTCCGGTCCGCGCTGGCCGAGCACGACTCCGACGTCCGCGCGGCCGCGTACGCGGCGATCCACCGCACGCTCGCCTCGGCCGCCGAGAACCCGCTGGTCCGTGCGGTGCTGACCAGCACGCGGGGCGGATCGGAGGAGTTGCTGCCGTACCTCACCACCCGGTCCGAGCTGGTGCTCGCCGAGGCCGCGCGGGCGCTGCTGGAGTGGACCGGTGAGCGCCTGCCCGACGCCGATCCGGCGGCCCTGGCGTTCGCGGCGGACAGCGTCGTACGCCTGGTGGTGAGCCACATCGTGCTGCCCGGAGGCCCGGTCGACGAGACCGCCGACCGGCTGGCCGACCTGGCGGTACGCCTGTTCCTGATGGCGGCGACGGCCCGCTAGGGGCGCCGGCGGCGGCCGGTCAGCGGACGACCCGGCCGCGCAGCACGATCCGGCTCGGCGTCCGGACCACGCGCAGGTCGCGGCGCGGATCCTCGGGGTAGACCACCAGGTCGGCGAGGCCGCCCTCGACCAGCCCGGGGAAGCCGAGCCACTCCCGGGCCCGCCAGGAGGCGGCGGCGAGCACGTCCGTGGCGGACATGCCGGCCTGCTCGTGCAGCAGCATCATCTCCTCGGCCGCCAGGCCGTGGTCGATGCCGCCGCCCGCGTCGGTGCCGACGTAGATCGGCACGCCCGCCTCGTGCGCGGCGCGCACCACCTCGGGGAAGCGGTCGCGCAGGGCCAGCATGTGGTCGGCGTACCCGGGGAACTTGGGCCGGGCCTGCTCGGCGATGTGGCCGAACGTCCGGATGTTGATCATGGTGGGGACCAGCGCGGTGCCCTGCCGGGCCATCAGGTCGATCAGGTCGAGGCTCAGCCCGGTGCCGTGCTCCACCGAGTCCACCCCGGCCCGCACCATGATCTCCACCGCCGACTCGGAGAACGTGTGCACCGCCGCGCGTACCCCGGCGGCGTGCGCGGCGGCGACCGCCGCGGTCATCGTGTGGGCGTCCCAGGCCGGCGCCAGGTCGCCCACCCCCCTGTCGATCCAGTCGCCGACCAGCTTGACCCAGCCGTTGCCGGCCGCGGCCTGCGCGGCCACCGTCGCGGCCACCTCCGCGGCCCCGACCTCCACGCCGATGTCGCGCAGGTAGCGCTTCGGCGGCGCGACGTGCCGGCCCGCGCGGGCCAGTCGCGGCAGGTCCGGCTCGTCCTCCAGTTCGGGGTACGGGTACGGCGACCCGGCGTCCCGGATCGCCAGCACGCCGGCGTCCCGGTCGATCCGGGCCAGGTCCCGCGCCTGGTCCAGGGAGGTGATCGGGCTGCCGCCGCGGGCGATGCCGATGTGGCAGTGCGCGTCGGTCAGGCCGGGCAACACGAAGCCGCCGTCGGCCACCGTCTCGGCGCCGGGTACCGGTTCGAATGTGACCCGGTCGCCGACCAGCCAGACGTCCCGGACCTCGTCGTCGGGAAGGAACACACCGCGCACGTGCAGAGCCATGTGCACAGTCCTACCCGATCAGTCCTCCTCGCCGGCGAGCAGGTCGTTGCGGCGCGCGGTCAACGCCGGCAGATCGACCGAGACCTTCCACGGCCGCTCGGTGACGAACAGATCCTCGGCCTGACTGATCTGCTTGTACTCGCGATTGGCGCCAAGCACGTACTCAGTCAGCGTGATCTTCTCCTTGACCGGGTCGAGCACCCAGTAGGAGCGGACACCGGCGTGCGCGTAGACCCTGGCCTTGTCGTACATGTCGCGGAAGGTGGAGGTCGGCGAGATGACCTCGACGGCGAGCACCGCGTCCTCGACCGGCAACGGGCTCCGGTTGGCGTTACCCCGCACGACCGCGACGACGTCCGGCCGGGGCTCGTTCCGGTGGTCGACCCGCATCGACAGGTCGATCCCGACCTGGTACTCCTTCGGGCAGTTGACCTCCAACGCGAGCAGGAGACGGACACACATGTCCTGATGCAGCAGAGTGGGCGACGGCACGATCAACCTTCCGTTGATCAGTTCGTACGGAAGGTCCTTGGGCAGTTCGCCCAGGTCGTCGACCGTCCACTCGTGCCGCTCCGGCAGGATCGGGGCCGCGGTCATTGACATCTCCTTCCAGGGGGCGACATCACCTTAAGAGACAGCAATGTCGCCCACCGTCACCGACACGCTAGCGGGGGCCCTTGTCGCCGCCCTTGCCCAGCTTGTTGAAGTCGATCTTCGGGAGCTTGAAGCCCGGCGGCAGGCCCTGCCCACCGGCCAGGTCACCCGGGTCCAGGCCCGGCGGGAGCTGCGGCATGCCGCCCGGGAAGCCGCCCGGCATGCCGGCGCCGGTACGCGGCCGCCCGCCGCCCTTCGTACCCTTGCGCTTGTTCTTCGGCGACTTGGTCGCCTTGCGCCGGCCGCCGCCGGGCAGGCCCATCATGCCGCCCATCTGCTTCATCATCTTCTGCGCGTCGGCGAAGCGGTTGAGGAGCTGGTTGACGTCCATGACGGTGACGCCGGAGCCGTTCGCGATACGGGCCCGGCGGGAGCCGTTGATGATCTTCGGGTTGGTGCGCTCGGCCGGGGTCATCGACCTGATGATCGCGGTGACCCGGTCGAAGTGCTTGTCGTCCAGCTCGGCGAGCTGGTCCTTCATCTGCCCCATGCCCGGCATCATGGCCAGCACGTTGGCGATCGGGCCCATCCGCCGGACCGCGATGAGCTGATCGAGGAAGTCCTCCAGCGTGAAGGTCTCCCCGCCCATCAGCTTGGCGGTCATCTTCTCCTTCTGATCGGAGTCGAAGGCCGCCTCGGCCTGCTCGATCAGGGTGAGGACGTCGCCCATGCCGAGGATCCGGCTGGCCATCCGGTCCGGATGGAAGACGTCGAAGTCCTCCAGCTTCTCGCCGGTGGAGGCGAACAGGATCGGCTGGCCGGTCACCTCACGGACGGAGAGCGCGGCACCACCGCGGGCGTCGCCGTCGAGCTTGGACAGCACCACGCCGGTGATGCCGACACCGTCGCGGAACGCCTCGGCGGTACGCACCGCGTCCTGGCCGACCATGGCGTCGATGACGAAGATGACCTCGTCGGGCTGGACCGCGTCCCGGATGTTCGCGGCCTGCTGCATCATCTCGGTGTCGATACCGAGCCGGCCGGCGGTGTCGACGATGACGATGTCCCGGGCGGCGCGGCGGGCGTGCTCGATCGAGTCGCGGGCCACCTGCACGGGGTCGCCGACGCCGTTGCCGGGCGCCGGGGCGTACACCTCGACCCCGGCCCGGCCACCGAGCACCTGGAGCTGCCCGACGGCGTTGGGACGCTGGAGGTCGGCGGCGACGAGCAGCGGCTGGTGGCCCTGGCTCTTGAGCCAGCGGGCCAGCTTGCCGGCGAGCGTCGTCTTACCGGAACCCTGGAGACCGGCCAGCATGATCACGGTCGGCGGGTGCTTGGCGAACTGGAGCCGCCGCCCCTCGCCGCCGAGGACCTTGATCAGCTCCTCGTTGACGATCTTGACGATCTGCTGCGCCGGGTTGAGAGCCTGGGAGACCTCGGCGCCGCGCGCCCGCTCCTTGACGTTCGCGATGAAGCCCTTGACCACCGGCAGGGCGACGTCGGCCTCCAGCAACGCCATCCGGATCTCGCGCGCGGTGGCGTCGATGTCGGCGTCGGTGAGCCGGCCCTTGCCGCGGAGCTTGGTGAAGATCCCGGACAGGCGGTCACTCAAGGTGTCAAACACGCGAACATCCCGTTTGTCGTTTTCGGCGGGCACATGCTGCCGGGCCGGTGGTCCAGCCCACCGTTAGGGTAGCCCGCCGCCCGCACCCCCGCTCCGGCCCGGCCGCCCACGCGTCGCCCCGCTCGTCGGCGAGGTGTTAACAAGGGGCCCTTCCTCTACCGCCGGCGTTAACAAGGGGCCCTTCCTTACACGGCGGCGAGGACGGCGGCCTCGATCCGGGTCCGTTCCTCGTCCGGGGGCCAACCGCCGACCAGGTAGAACGCGTCCACCACGTCGCCGCCCAGCGTCGAGATCCGGGCGGCCCGCACCTGGGCTCCCGCCTCGTCCAGCGCGCAGGTGACCCGGTACAGCAGCCCTGCGGCGTCGGCGGCCCGCAGCTCCAGCAGCACCGCGTCGGTGGCCGCCTCCCGGTGCCACACCACCCGCGGCGCGGCGCCCCGGCTGCGCGCCGCGAGGGCCCGGCCGCGCAGCCGCTGGATGACCGACACGTCGCCGCCGACCGCGCGGCGCAGGTCGGCGCTGAGCGCGATCGGGTCCGGGGCCAGTCCGTAGCGCGGCTGCACCCGGCACTCGACCAGGGCGCGGCCGTCGACGGTGGCGGCGTCCGCGGAGATCACCTCCAGGCGGTGCAGCGCCAGGCACCCGGCCACCGTCGCGAGCAGCCCGCGCCGGTCGGCCGCGGCCACCGACACCCGGTCCTCCCCCAGGTGTACGACAGGCAGCGGCCCGGCCACGAGCGCCGGGTCGGGGGCCGGCGGGGCGGGTACCACGCCGGTGTCCAGCGTGGTGCGTACCCGGCTCACCAGTTCGGCGATCAGCCGGCCCTTCCAGCCGGACCAGGCGGCCGGGCCGGTGGCGGCGGCGTCGGCGCGGACCAGGGCGTGCAGGAGTTCCAGCGTGCCGGTGTCACCGACCCGCTCGGCGACCCCGGCGACGGTCTTCGGATCGGACAGGTCACGGCGGGTGGCCACGTCGGGCAGCAGCAGGTGCAGCCGGACCAGCGTGCCGATGAGCGCCGCCTCGTCCGGTGGCAGCCCGATCCGGGTGGCGACCGCCTCGGCCAGTGGTGCGCCGACCGCCGAGTGGTCCCCGTCCAGCCCCTTGCCGATGTCGTGCAGGAACGCGCCGAGCAGCAGCAGGTCGGGGCGTTCCACGTCGCGGGTGTGCCGGCTCGCCTCGTACGCGGTCTGCACCAGGTGCCGGTCGAGCGTGAACCGGTGCACCGGGTTGTGCTGGGGCAGGCTGCGCATCCGGGTCCACTCGGGCAGCCAGCGGTCGATCAGCCCGTACCTGTCGCAGGTCTCCCAGGCCGGCACCAGGCCGGGTCCGGCGCCGAGCAGGGTGGTCAGCGCGGCGCGGGCCGCCGGCGGCCAGGGCGCGGGCAGCGGCGGGCAGTACGCGGCGAGCCACTCGCAGGTGGCCCGCGCGATCGGCAGCCGGGTGGTGGCGGCCGCGGCGGCCACGCGCAGCGACAGGCTCGGGTCGGGTCGGGCGCCGATGGCGGTGCGGGCGAGCACGAGTTCGCCGTCCTGCTCCACCACGTCCCGGGCGACCGGCCGGCGCAGCGGCCGGCCGGGTGCGGCGCGGTGCCGGCCGGAGCGGAGCCGGTCGGCGGCCCGCCAGGCGTCGTCGAGGGCGTGGCTGACGGTGCGGGCGTCGCCGGCGACGAGCCGCAGCAGCGCGTCGCCGTCCTCGGCGCCGAGCAGCCGCGCCACGCCGTCGCGTTCCTGGGCGACCAGGCGGTCGACCCGGCGGCCCACCTGCTGGTGCAGCGCGTCGCGGGTATCAAGCAGCCGCCGGTGCGCCGCGTGCACGGCGGGGCGGAGCGCGTCGGTGACCCCGGCGGTGGCGATGGCGCGCAGGATGCCCACGTCGCGCAGCCCGCCGGCCGCCTCCTTGAGGTCGCCTTCGAGCAGGAACGCCAGTTCGCCGTGCGCCTCCCAGCGCGCGGCGGTGATCTCGCGCAGGCCGGGGAGCTGGCGGATCGCGGTCCGCCGCCAGTGGTCGGTGGCGGTGCGGGCGAGCTGGCCGGTGAGCGCCGGGTCGCCCGCCACGTGCCGGGCGTCGAGCAGGCCGAGGGCGACCTTGACGTCGTCCTGGGCCACCGACAACGCTTCGGCGACGGTGCGCACCGAGTGGTCCAGCCGCAGCCCGGCGTCCCAGATCGGATACCAGAGCGACGCGGCCAGCTCGTCGATGCCGGGTACCCCGGCGTGCAGCAGCACCAGGTCGAGGTCGCCGTAGGGGGCGCACTGGCGGCGGCCCAGCCCGCCCACCGCGACGAGCGCGACCCCGTCCCGGTCCGGGAAGGCCCGGCACAGCCAGGCGTCGAGCGCGTCGGCCCGGGCGGACCGGGCGGCCGCGCCGATGCCTGCGGGTACGCCGGCGACCTCGTTGACCACGGGCACGCCGTCCCCGGTGGGGGCGGCGGCCGTGGTCAACGAGGTCACGTCGGCGGGTCCGGCGATCAGAGGGCGTCGAGCCCGCGCTCGCCGGTACGTACCCGGACGACCTCCTCGACGCCGGTCACCCAGACCTTGCCGTCGCCGATCTTGCCGGTCCGGGCGGCGCCGACGATCGCGTCCACGATCTTGTCGACGTCCATCTCGTCGGTGAGCACCTCGACCCGGATCTTGGGCAGGAACTCGACCGTGTACTCGGCACCCCGGTAGACCTCGGTGTGCCCCTTCTGCCGGCCGTAGCCCTGGACCTCGCTGACGGTCAGCCCGGCCACGCCGAGCGCGTGCAGGGCCTCCTTCACCGCGTCCAGCTGGTACGGCTTGATGACCGCGGTCACCAGCTTCATGTCCAACCCCTCCATCCCAGGAACGTTAACCGGCGACCTTCTCGCTGACCGGCGCGGACTCGTCGGTCTCGACGGCCGGCTCCGCGGCCGGCTTGCCGGCGCCGATCCCGGCCATCGCGAACGCGCCACCGCTGCTGCCCGTGGTGGGCGACAGGTCGTAGCCGCTCTCCGCGTGCTCGGCGATGTCGATGCCGTCGACCTCGGCCTCGGCGGAGACCCGCAGGCCGATCGTCTTGTCGATCACGAAGCCCAGGGCGAAGGCGACCACGAAGGAGTAGACGCTGACGATCAGCGCGCTGATCGCCTGCTTGCCGAGCAGCGAGGCGTCGCCGCCGACGAGCAGACCGTCGGTCTCCACCAGCGAGCTGACCGAGGCGGTGCCGAACAGGCCGATCCAGAGGCAGCCGATCCAGCCGCCGACGAAGTGCACGCCGACCACGTCGAGCGAGTCGTCGTAGCCGAGCCGGTACTTCAGGCCGACCGCGAGGGCGCAGACCGCACCGGCCACCACGCCCAGCAGCACCGCTGCGGCCGGGGTGATGAACGCACAGGCCGGGGTGATCGCGACCAGGCCGGCGATGGCGCCGGACGAGGCGCCGACCAGGGTCGGCTTGCCGTCGCGCAGCCACTCCACCACGAGCCAGCCGAGCAGCGCGGCGGCGGTGGCGACCTGGGTGTTGATGAACGCCAGCGCGGTGACCCCGTCGGCGGTCAGCTCGGAACCGGCGTTGAAGCCGAACCAGCCGAACCACAGCAGCGCGGCGCCGAGGGCGACCATCGGGACGTTGTGCGGCTTCATGCTCTCGCGCGGCCAGCCGACCCGCTTGCCGAGCACGAGCACCAGCGCGAGCGCCGCCGCACCGGCGTTGATGTGCACAGCGGTACCACCGGCGAAGTCCAGCGCGCCGATGTCGCCGCCGATCAGACCGCCGCCCCAGACCATGTGGGCGACCGGGAAGTAGACCAGGGTGGCCCAGCCGAACGCGAACAGCAGCCAGCCGGCGAACTTCACCCGGTCGGACAGCGCGCCGCTGATCAGCGCCACGGTGATGATCGCGAACATCATCTGGAAGGCGATGAAGACGTAGATCGGGATGCCGGTCTCGCCCCACAGGTCGTTCTCGCCGACGAAGGTCTTGGTGCCGAGGTACTGGCCCAGGTCACCCCAGAACCTGCCGCCCTCGCCGAAGGCGACGGTGAAGCCGTAGAAAAGCCACAGGATGCTGACGAGCCCGATGGACGAGAAGCTCATCATCATCATGTTCAGAACGCCCTTGGACCGGTTCAGGCCGCCGTAGAACAGCGCGAGACCGGGGGTCATGAGCAGCACGAGGGCAGTCGAGACAAGCAACCAGGCAGTGTTCCCGGTGTCGATCTCCACGCTGCCTCCTCTCGTTGTCGTATTCCTCCCTCCGACTGAGACCTGGCAGCATCGCCCGTCAGCCGGTTGCGCGGAAGCTTTGTCGCCGGCTGTTTCCTTCAGCGACACCGCGCGATTTCCGACGCGTGACGGGTTGTTTCCGGCGTGTGAAGAACGCCGATCTTGCTCAGCGCAGCGCGTACTCCAGCTGGTGCCGCTCGTAGTCGAGCAGTCGCAGGTCACGCATAGGCCGACGCAGGTGGCCCTTGTGGACGATCCGGACGAACGCCGGCTCACCGGCGGCGGCCATCCGCCGGATGCCCTCGACGTGGTCGACGATGCGCTTGCGGATGGTCCGGATGAGCCGGTGCCGGTCGCGCGGGATCAGCCCGTACGCGTCGGCGAACAGCCGCAACCGGCGCGGCCGGTCCGGGTGTTTCCAGCCGAGCGTGATCGAGTCCCGGTCGGAGAAGATCGGCACCCAGGTCCAGGCCGCGTACGCCACGTCGTAGATGCGGGCACCGGGCGACGCGAGGTCGAAGTCGATCAGCCCGAGCGTGCCGTCCGGCCGCCAGATCACGTTGTGCGGCGCGGCGTCGTGGTGGCAGATGACCTCGGTGTCCGGCGGGGGCGGCCCGAACGAGCGCCAGACCGCGCCGGGCGGCGGGGTGAAGCCGTACTGCGCGTCGTGGAACATCCGCAGCATGGTGGCCACCGTGACCAGGGCCTCGTCGGTGACCCAGTGCGGGGCCAGCGGGTACTCCCCGCACTCCCCCTCCAGGTACGACAGGACCTCCCGGTTGCGCTCGTCCATGCCGAGCGCCCGGGGCGCGCCGGTGAATCCGACGTACTCCAGGTGGCGCAGCAGCGCGTGCACGGAGGGCGTCCACGGGCCGGCGTTGCGCCGGACCGTGTCTCCCACACGGACCACGGTGCTCACGTTCCCGCCGTGCAGCGGGATCTCCTGCGAAGTCACGTACGGTCTCCCGAGGCGTGGCGACGGGTGGCTGGGGTCGCGCCACCCCGCGTAGGCGCGATCGTCAGTCGTCACGGGAGAGGCTACGCGTCCCGGGCGAGCGGCTCGGTGCCGAGCAACGCGTCGACGAACTGTGCCGGGTCGAACGGGGCCAGGTCGTCCTTGCCCTCGCCGAGGCCGACGAGCTTCACCGGGATGCCGAGCTTGCGCTGCACGGCGATCACGATGCCGCCCTTGGCGGTGCCGTCGAGCTTGGTCAGCACCACGCCGGTGACGTTCACCGCCTCGGTGAAGACCCGCGCCTGCTCCAGCCCGTTCTGACCGGTGGTGGCGTCGAGGATCAGCAGCGTCTCGTCGATCGGGCCGTGCTTCTCCACCACCCGCTTGACCTTGCCCAGCTCGTCCATCAGGCCGATCTTGTTCTGGAGCCGGCCGGCGGTGTCGATGAGCACGGTGTCCACGCCGGTGTCGATGCCGCGCTTGACCGCGTCGAACGCGACGCTCGCCGGGTCGGCGGCCTCGGGCCCGCGGACCGTCTCGGCGCCCACCCGGCCGCCCCAGGTCTCCAGCTGGTCGGCGGCGGCGGCCCGGAACGTGTCGGCGGCGCCGAGCAGCACGCTGCGGCCGTCCGCGACGAGCACACGGGCGATCTTGCCGCAGGTGGTGGTCTTGCCGGCGCCGTTGACGCCGACCACGAGCACCACCGCCGGGACGCCCTCCTTCGGCGCGGTACGCAGCGAGCGGTCCAGGCCCGGGTCGAGCGCGTTGACCAGCTCGGCGGCGAGCAGCGCGCGCAGTTCCTCCCCGGTCCGGGTGCCGAGCACCCGGGTCCGCTCGCGCAGCCGGTCGACGATCTCCCGGGTGGCGTCGATGCCGACGTCGGCGGTGATCAGGCTGTCCTCGATCTCCTCCCAGGTGTCCTCGTCCAGCCGGTCACGGCTGAGCAGGCCGAGCAGGCCCTTGCCGAAGACGTTCTGCGAGCGGGACAGCCGCGAGCGCAGCCGGACCAGGCGGCCGGCGGTCGGCTCCGGCACCTCGACCTGCGGCACCTCGACCGGAGGGGCCGGCGGCGCCTCGACCACCACGCCGGTGGTGAGTTCCGCCTCCGGGGCCTCGACCGGCGGGCCGGCCAGATCCTCCTCCGTCCGGGTGTCGACCTCCGTACGCGGCAGCGGCGGCTGCGGGCGCCGGCGCAGCCGGGGCACCACGAGGCTCAGACCGCCGATGATCAGCACGCCGAGCAGGGCGAGAGCGACGAGGAGGTATTCCGTCATGCCCGAAATCCTGTCAGATGCCGGCGACGGCGTCCCACTCACCGCCTCGGCACGCGAACAACCTGCGGGTACGCTCACATCGGAAGGCGTACCGCAACCGCCGGCCGGGTAGGAATCAGCCGCAACGATCTTGTCGGAGGTGCGTCGTGCCCGGTTCCCGCCTGCTCATCGGCCCGCTGCTACGCCGGGTCGTCGACACGCGGGCCACCGTCTGGGTGGAGACCAGTTCGCCCGCCGTGGTCACCGTCCGCACGGCGGACGGCGCCACCGGCAGCGCGCCCACCTTCTCGGCGTACGACCACCACTACGCGATCGTCGTGGTGAGCGGGCTCACGCCGGACAGCGCCACGACCTACGAGGTGCTGATCGACGACGAGGTGGCGTGGCCGCTGCCGGACTCGTCGTTCCCGCCCAGCGTGATCCGGACCCGCGCGCTCGACGACGCCGACCAGCCGGTGCGGCTGCTGTTCGGCTCGTGCCGGGAGACCACCCAGCACTCGACCGCGCGCCGGCTGCCGCCGGACGCGCTGGACGCGTACGCCCGGCGGGTGATGGCCGCGCCCGACGAGGCCGCGCTGCCCGACCTGCTGGTGCTGCTCGGCGACCAGGTGTACGCGGACGAGACCTCGCCGACGGTGCGGCGGCTGCTCAAGCGGCGCCGGCGGCGGCCGAAGGACGCCCCGGCGACGCAGGTGGTGAGCTTCGACGAGTACACCAAGCTCTACCTGGAGTCGTGGCGCGACCCGGAGATCCGCTGGCTGTTCTCCACCGTGCCGAGCGTGATGATCTTCGACGACCACGAGGTGATCGACGACTGGAACACCTCGCAGTCGTGGCGCGCGGACATGCGCGAGCAGCCGTGGTGGGCCGAGCGGATCCGCAGCGGCCTCGCCTCCTACTGGGTCTACCAGCACCTGGGCAACCTCAGCCCGGACGAGATCGCCGCCGACCCGGTGTACGCGAAGGTGATCGCCGCCGAGGACGCCACGGGCGTGCTGCACGAGTTCGGCGAGCGGGTCGACAAGGAGGCCGACCTGGCGCACGACACCGAGCGCTGGCGGGCCGTGCAATACCAGTGGAGCTACGCGCTGGACCTGGGCCGTACCCGCCTGGTCATGCTGGACAACCGGTCCAGCCGGGTGCTCCTGCCCGGCAGCCGGGCGATGCTGCCGCCGGGTGAGTGGTCGTGGTTCCTCGACCAGGCGCACGGCAGCTACGACCATCTGGTGGTGGGCAGCTCGCTGCCGTGGCTGCTGCCGCCGGGCATCCATCACGTCGAGGCGTGGAACGAGCGCCTGGCCGACTCGAGCCGCCCCTGGGTGGCGCGGATCTCCGAGCAGATCCGCCGGGCCCTGGACCTGGAGCACTGGGCGGCGTTCCGGCGCTCGTTCGAGGCGCTGGGCGAGCTGTTCGCGCGGCTGGGCAGCGGCACCGCGCCGCGCACCGGGGCGCGGGTGGGCGCCGGGCCGGCGTACGCGCGACCGGCGTCGATCAGCGTGCTCTCCGGTGACGTGCACCACTCGTACGTGGCCCGGGCGCGGTTCGCCGACCGCGACGTCCGCACGCCCGTGCACCAGCTCACCTGCTCGCCGATCCACAACCAGGTGCCGGCCGCGATGCGCCCGCTGATGACGCTGGGCTGGAATCCCGGCCCGGCCGGGGCGACCCGGGCGCTGGCCCGCTCGGCGGGGGTACGCCGCCCGCCGGTGCGCTGGCGGAAGCTGGCCGGGCCCTACTTCGGCAACGCGGTCGCCACGCTCACGCATCAGGGCCGCCGGGCCGCCGTGGTGATCGAGGGCACGACCAGTGAGGGCGAGCTGCGACCGGTGGCGCACCAGCAACTCAGCGACGGGGACTGAGTACCCTCTGAGCGTGGACGAGACGCTGCGCGCCGTGGAGCACGAGTTGACCGCGCTGCTGCGCCGCGGCCGGGCGTTGTCCTGGGAGATCGCCCGCGAGGTCCACCCGAACCTGGAACCGAACGCGTACGGCCTGCTGCTCTGGCTGCGCCGCTCCGGGTCGATCCGCCTCACCGACCTGGCCGCGAAGCTGGGTATCGGCAAGGGCACGCTGAGCCGCCAGATCGGCGGGCTGGAGGCGCTGGGACTGGTCCGGCGCGACCCGGACCCGACCGACCGGCGGGCGGCCCAGCTGAGCCTGACCGAGGAGGGCACCCGGCGGTTCGACGCGGCCCGGGCGGCGCGACTCGGACAGATAAGGCGTTCACTCGAGAGCTGGCCGAAAGAGGACGTGGCGGAGCTGGCCCGGCTGATGCACCGCTTCAACGAGTCGTTCTGAGTCCCCGGCCAGGGGGAACAAACCCGGCCCGGCCCGAGTTGTTGCTCAAGGCAACGACTTATACGGTTGCCCGAGGCAACCTTCATCCCCCGTTCCGGAGGCAATCCACGATGACCCAGGCGACCGCGCCCGCGCGGGCGACCGCCGTCGACATGTCCCACCGGCAGATCCTGGAGGCACTCTCCGGCCTCCTGCTGGGTATGTTCGTCGCGATCCTCTCCTCCACCGTCGTCTCCAACGCGCTGCCGCGGATCATCACCGACCTGCGCGGCGGCCAGTCCGCGTACACCTGGGTGGTCACCTCGACGCTGCTGGCGACCACCGCGACCACGCCCATCTGGGGCAAGCTCTCCGACCTGTTCAGCAAGAAGCTGCTGGTCCAGCTCTCTCTCGGGGTCTTCGTGCTGGGCTCGGTACTCGCCGGGCAGGCGCAGACCACGGGTGAGCTGATCGCCTGCCGCGTCGTGCAGGGCGTCGGCGCGGGCGGCCTCACCGCCCTGGCTCAGGTGATCATGGCGACGATGATCGCGCCGCGCGAGCGCGGCCGGTACAGCGGCTACCTCGGCGCGGTGATGGCCGTCGGCACCATCGGCGGCCCGCTGATCGGCGGCGTGATCGTGGACACCTCCTGGCTCGGCTGGCGCTGGTGCTTCTACGTCGGCGTGCCGTTCGCCGTGCTCGCCCTGGTCGTGCTCCAGCGGACGCTGCGCCTGCCGGTGGTCAAGCGCGAGGTGAAGATCGACTGGTGGGGCGCCACGCTCATCACCGCCGCCGTCTCGCTGCTGCTGGTCTGGATCACCCTGGCCGGCGACAAGTACGACTGGATCTCCTGGACCAGCGGTGCGCTGGTGGCCGGCGCGGCGGTGCTCGGCGTGCTCGCCGCCCGGGTCGAGAAGCGTGCCGCGGAACCGATGATCCCGCCGCACCTGTTCCGCAACCGCACCATCACGCTCGCCGTGATCGCCAGCATCGCGGTCGGCGTCGGCATGTTCGGCGCCTCGGTCTTCCTCGGCCAGTACTTCCAGATCAGCCGTGGCGCCAGCCCGACCATGTCCGGCCTGATGACGCTGCCCATGATCGGCGGCCTGCTGGTCTCCTCGACGGTGGTCGGCCGGATCATCACCAGCACCGGACGGTGGAAGAGCTGGCTCGTCATCGGCTCGGTGCTGCTCACCGCCGGCTTCGCGCTGATGGGCACCATGCGCGCGGACACCCCGTACTGGCGCCTCGCCGTGTTCATGGCACTGATCGGCCTCGGCGTCGGCATGAGCATGCAGAACCTGGTGCTCGCCGTGCAGAACACGGTCCGCCCGGACGAACTCGGCGCGGCCAGCTCGGTGGTGGCGTTCTTCCGCAGCCTCGGCGGCGCGATCGGCGTCAGCGCGCTCGGCGCGATCCTCGGGCACCGGGTCAGCGGCTACCTGGCCGACGGCCTGAGCCGCCTCGGCGTCCCGGCCTCCGGCTCGGGCGGCGGCGGGCTGCCGGACGTGCACACGCTGCCCGGCCCGATCCGCACCGTGGTCGAGTCCGCGTACGGCCACGCCGCCGGTGACATCTTCCTGGCCGCCGCCCCGTTCGGGCTACTCGCCCTGATCGCGGTGGTCCTCATCCGGGAGGTGCCGCTGCGCCGCTCGAACGCCGAGCCGGTGCCCACCGGACCGGAGACGGCCGTGGCCGTCACCGCCGGAACGAAGGACTGACAGTGGACGCCGCGGAGCGTGAACGGTACGGCCCGCAGACCCGTCCGCTGCCCTACGAACGGGGTACGGACGGGCCGCGGGTGGTGCTCGTCGGCGTGGACGGCAGCCGCACCTCGATGCGCGCCGCCGCGTACGCCGCCGGACTGGCCCGGCGGCAGGGCGCGACGCTGGTGGCGGTGTTCGTCAGCTCGCCCACCTCGTACAGCGCGATGCTCTCCGGCGTGGTGGCCGGTGCGGTCCAGCAGACCCACGACGAGCTGGCCGACGAGCTGCGCGCGGAGTGCCGGCGCGGGGCCGAGGAACTGGACCTGCCGGTGACGTTCCTGTGCCGGCGCGGCGACGCCTACACCGAGCTGTGCCGGGCCGCCGACGAGCACCGGGCCGACATGGTGGTGGTCGGCTCGTCCGAGCAGGCCGGGCACAAGCTGGTCGGCTCGGTCGCCACCCGGCTGGTCCGCACCGGCCGCTGGCCCGTCGTCGTGGTCCCCTGAGGGTGTAAGGAAGGGCCCCCTGTTAACGCCTCGCGTTGTACAGGGGGCCCCTCTTAACATCTGCGCCCATGACCTGGACCGTTCCTGAGATCGACCGCCGCCACGAGCCCTACGTCGCCGACGAGCGCACCATGCTCGAAGGCTGGCTCGACCACCACCGCGACACCCTGGTGCACAAGTGCGCCGGGCTGACCGCCGAGCAACTGCGTACCCGCAGCGTCGAGCCCTCCGGGCTGACCCTGCTCGGCCTGGTCCGGCACATGGCCGACGTGGAGCGCTGGTGGTTCCGCATCCGCGCCGCCGGGCAGGACGTGCCCACGCTCTACGACTACAGCACCGACCCGGACGCGGACCACAACGACATCGCCGACGCCGACCCGGCCGAGGCGCTCGCCACGCTGCGCGCCGAGATCGAGGCGGCCCGGGAGGCCGTGACCGGCCTGCCGCTTGAGCACACCTTCCACCACCGCCGGGGCGACACCACGCACGAGATCAGCCTGCGCTGGGTGTACGTGCACATGATCGAGGAGTACGCCCGGCACAACGGCCACGCCGACCTGATCCGCGAGCGTATCGACGGCGTCACCGGCGCCTGACCCCGGCCGGGGCGCCCGCCCGCAGCACCTGCTCGCCCAGCGGGGTGAGGCAGTGCCGCACCGCCGCGCCGTCCCGCCGCGTGGTGATCAGCCCGGCGGCCCGCAGGGTCGCCGCGTGCTCGCTGGCCGTGGCGACGGAGACGCCGACGCGGCGGGCGAGCTGGGAGGTGCCCGGGGCGTCGGCGGTCGCCGCCAACACGGCCGCCCGGGTGCGCCCGAGCAGGTCCGCCAGCGGCGCCCCGGGCCCCAGCTCACGCCGCCCCGGCCGAATCGGATACACCAGCACCAGCGGGCCGCCCGGGTCCGCCAGCAGGTAGGGCTGCGGGGCGAGGTGGCAGGGCAGCAGGGTCAGGCCCCGCCCGCCCGCGGCCACCTCGACGTCGTCGGCGACCGCGCACCGGTAGGACAGCGCGTAGTCCTCCCCCGTCTCGGCCCAGGCCAGGTACGGGCTGAGGTCGCGCAGCACCCGGTCGAGGCCGCCGGCCGCCAGCGTGTGGCCGCGTACCGCCCGGTCGGCGCGTACCGCCGTCTCGATCTCCGCCCAGTAGGGCGCGAGCGCCACGCCGTGGAAGGCGCGCATCGCGGCCCGCAGCCGGGCCCGGGCGGCGGGCTCCCCGGCGGCCAGCGGCGCCACCCGGGCGGGCAGCGCGCCGGACGCCACCAGCGGGCCCAACTCGGCGGCGAGCACCTCGTCCGGGGCGCCGGCGACCCGGTCCAGCAGGGCGTCGAGACCGCCGTCGAACACCGGCGGGGTCACGAAGTCCGGCACCAGGTAGGGCGTCCGGCACAGGTCCAGGTAGGGACGCATCTCGGGGCGCAACGCCGCCCGGGTCCGGGACCGCCAACCGGCGAGGTGCTCCGGCACGTCCGCCAGGACCAGCCGCTGGGCGGCCATCGCCAGCTCGACCAGCACCGCCGGATCGGACCGCAGGACCGTGCGGCTCAGGTCGGTGGCGTTGAGCCGCACGGTGGTCACCGGCGCAACGGTAGCCACCTTTCGGCCCGTACCGAAAGGGGCTTCCGGGCGGGCCGGCGCCGTCCGACGCTGCGTCGCGTGAAGACACTCCTCGCGGCGGCCGCCGCGGTCCTGACGGCGGTGACCGTCGGCGCGCCCCGGCCCGCCCCCACCAGCGTCCGTCCCGACACCTACGTCGTCTCCCGCGCGCCGGGCGTGCTGCCCGAAGGGCTCGCGGTCACCCCCTCCGGCACGATGTACGTCACGAGTTCGGCCACCGGCGCGGTCTACCGGGGCGACACCCGCCGGGCCGGGCTGCGCCCGTTCCTCGCCCCCGGCGCCGACGGCCGGACCAGCGCCGCCGGGGTCCGGGTGGACCACCGGGGGCGCGTCCTCGTCGCCGGCTGGACCACCGGCACCCTTTTCGTGTACGCGCCGGACGGCGCCCTGCTGGCCCGCCGCACCGCCGCGCCCGGCGCGGCTCTCAACGACCTGGCGGTCACCGGCGACGCCGTCTACGTCACCGACTCCGCCACCGGCACCCTGTGGCGCGCCGCAGTCGACGACGGGCACGTCGGCACCCTGGTCCCCTGGGTGGGCCCCGACGACTTCCCGGCCGCCCCGGTCTTCCTCAACGGCGTCGTGGCCGACCCGTCGGGCCGGGTCGCGCTGGTCGCGGAACAGGGCGGCGAACGCCTGTTCCGGGTCGACCTGGCCGGCCGGTCGGTGACCGAGGTCGAGATCAGCGGCGGTCGGATGGGCGCGGACGGCCTGCTGCTGGAGGGGAACCGGCTCTACGGCGTGGTCAACGAACCGGACGGCGCCGGCGGCACCCGGTTCCTGGTGAACGTGGCCCGGCTCGACGACGGGCTGCGGACCGCCCGGGTGGTCGACCGGTCCCGTCCGGTCGGCACGGAGCGGTCGCCGACCTCGGTGGCGCGCGACGCCGGCCGGCTGCTCTGGGTGGACAGCCAACTCTTCGCCACCACGCCCACCCCGCCGTTCACGGTCTCCGAGGTGCCGGGCCTGCGGTGAGCGGCGCACGAGCCGGGCGGGACACGGGGCCCGTCCGGCTCAGTACGCCAGCGCCGCCCGCAGGTAGCGCAGGTCGGCCGGGCCGCTCCAGCGGTGCGCGGACAGACCTGCCACCCTGGCGCCGGCCACCGCGCGGTCCTCGTCGTCGACGAACAGCACCCGCCCCGGCGGCGTCCCCAGCGCCTCGCAGGCGGCCTGGAAGTATTCCTTCGCCGGCTTGTGCACCCCGACGACCGAGGAGTTGACGATCACGTCCAGCTCGCCGGTCAGGTCCAGCGCGGCCAGGTCGGCGTCGAGCAGGTCGGTCGCGTTCGTGCCCAGCCCGACCCGGATGCCGGCGGCCCGCACCTCGCGGACGAACGCCAGCACCTCCGGGTCCACCTCGCCGCGGTAGCTCTGCCACTCCTGAACCGCCGCACGGGCCCGATCCGCGCCGACGGCGGGGGTCAGCGCGTCGGCCACGCTCACCATCCACTGGGCGTGGCTGACCTGGCCGGTGAGCACCGGCTGGAGCAGTCCCCAGGACATCGCGATCTCACCGAGGACGCCCTCGGTCAGCCCGTACTCCCGCTCGACGCCGGCGGCCACCGCCGGATCCCAGCGGCGCAGTACGCCGTCGAAGTCCACCAGGAGGGCCGTGGCGCGTTCCCGACTCACTCGCTCGTCACCTGTTCCTCGTCGTCGGCCCGGTTGAGCCGCTGGCTGATCACCTGGGTCACACCGGCGCGCATCGTCACTCCGTAGAGCGCGTCGGCGATCTCCATGGTCCGCTTCTGGTGCGTGATCACGATGAGCTGGCTCTTCTCCCGCAACTGCGCCAGCAGCGTGATCAGGCGGCCCAGGTTCACGTCGTCGAGCGCCGCCTCCACCTCGTCCATGATGTAGAACGGGCTGGGCCGGGCGCGGAAGATCGCCACGAGCATCGCCACCGCCGTGAGCGACCGCTCCCCGCCGGAGAGCAGCGAGAGCCGCTTGATCTTCTTGCCCGGCGGGCGGGCCTCGACCTCGACGCCGGTGGTCAGCAGGTCCTCCGGGTCGGTGAGCACGAGCCGTCCCTCGCCGCCGGGGAACAGCACGGTGAAGACCTGCTCGAACTCCCGGGCGGTGTCCTCGAACGCGCTCGCGAAGACCTCAAGGATCCGGTCGTCCACGTCCTTGACCACGGTGAGCAGGTCACGCCGGGTGGCCTTGAGGTCCTCCAGCTGCTCGGAGAGGAACTTGTAGCGCTCCTCCAGCGCCGCGAACTCCTCCAGCGCGAGCGGGTTCACCTTGCCCAGCAGGGCCAGTTCCCGTTCCGCCTTGGCGGCCCGCTTCTCCTGCACCGGCCGCTCGTAGCGGACCGGCTCCGGCACCGGACGGCCATCCTTCTCGGCGAGCGCCACGTCCGCGTCGGTGGGCGGGACCAGCCGGTCCGGGCCGTACTCGGCGACGAGCGTGGGCACGTCCAGCCCGAAGTCCTCGGCGGCCTTCGCCTCCAGTTGCTCGATGCGCATCCGCTGCTCGGCGCGGGCCACCTCGTCGCGGTGCACCTGGCTGGTCAGCCGCTCCAGCTCGGCGGCGAGGCGCTTGGCCGCGCCGCGTACCTCGGACAGCTCGGCCTCGCGCGCGGCGCGTTCGCGGGCGACGGCGTCGCGGTGCTCCTCGGCCCGGGCGATGGAGACGGTGAGCCGGGTGAGCGCCTCGCGGGCGCCGCCGACCACGGCCCGGGCGATCTGGGCGCCGCGCGTGCGGGCCGCGCGCCGGGCCGCGGCGCGCTCCCGCGCCGCCCGTTCGGCGGTGGCCTGCCGGGCCAGCGAGTCGGCCCGCCCGGCGATCGAGGCCACCCGCTCCTCGGCGGTACGCACCGCGAGCCGGACCTCCATCTCGTTCTGCCGTGCCTGCGGCACCATGGCGGCGAGCTGGTCCCGCTCCTCGGTGGACGGTTCGGCGTCGATCGGGGTGGCCTCGGCCAGCCGCAGCCGTTCCTCCAGCTCGGCCAGCGCCGCCAGATCCCGTTCCCGGGCCGCCTCGGCGCGGGCCCGGGACTCGCCGAGCCGGTCGGTCTCCGCCTTGGCCGAGCGGGCGGCGGCGCCCAGTTCGGCCAGGCGGCGCGCGGCGGCGTTGCGATGGCTCTCCGCCTCCCGCTTGGCGGCCGCGGCGTGCTGCACCGCCTCCTTGGCGGCGGTCACCTCGGCGCGCGCCTCGGCGAGCTGTTCGCGCAGCTCGGCGGCGGTGCGTTCGGCGGTGGCCCGGTTGGCCCGCGCCTCCTCGACGGCCGCCTGCACCTCGATGAAGCTGGGCGCCTTGGCCGACCCGCCCGCCGCCGCGTACGCACCGACCACGTCGCCGTCGGGGGTGACCGCGCGCAGCTCCGGGTTCGCGGCGACGAGCGCGGACGCGGCGGCCAGGTCGTCGACGAGCGCCACGTCGCGCAACGCCCGGTGCACGGCCGGGCGGATCGCGGGCGAGCACTCCACCAGGTCGGGGGCCCAGCGGGCGCCCTCGGGCAGCTTCGGGCGCAGCGCGTCGGCGGGCCCGTCCATGCCCGGTCCGGCGGGGCTGCCGACGAGCAGCCCGGCCCGGCCGGCGTCGGAGATCTTGAGCAGCCGCATCGCCTCGACGGCTTCGTCCACGCCGCTGACCGCCACCGCGTCGGCCAGGCCGCCCAGCGCGGCGGCGAGCGCCGCCTCGTCACCGGGCGCGACGGTGAGCAGCCCGGCGAGGCTACCGAGCAGGCCGGGCACCTGGTCGGCGCGGGCCAGCAGTTCCCCGGCGCCGTCCTTGCGGCGCAGGCCCATGGCAAGCGCCTCCTCCCGGGCCTTCCAGGTGGCGGCGTCCTTCTCGGCGGCGCGCTCACCGTCTGCCAGGCTGCGCACCGCCGCCTGGGCCCGCTCGTGGACGGCCACCGCCTCGTCGTGCCGCGCGTCCAGGTCGGCGTTGTCCCGGTCCGCCTCGGTTGACTGTTCGGCTACCGCGTCCAGGTCGGCCTGCGCCTTCTCGGCCCGGCCCATCGCGTCGGTGTGCGCGGCGGCGAGCCGTTCGATCTCCTCGCCGGCGCTCGTGGTCCGCGCCCGGGCGGAGTTGACCTGGCCGGTCAGCCGGGCCAGCCCTTCCCGCCGGTCGGCGATCGCCTTCGCCGCGGCGACGAGTTCCCGTTCGGCGGCGGCGAGCTGGCGTTCCAGCTCCTGGCGGTGCTCGACCGCCTCGGCCAGCCGGATCTGGTCCTCGGTGAGCGCGGCGCGCAGTTCCTCCTCCTGCTCGCGGACCCGCCGCGACTCCGCCTCCAGTTGGTCCGGGTCGCGGCCGGGGCGCTCGTCGTCGCCGGCGGCGCTGAGGTGACGCAGCCGCTCCCGGGCCAGCTGCTCGATCGAGCGGAACCGCTCCTGGAGCGCGGAGAGGCGGTACCAGGTGTCCTGCGCCGCCGCGAGCAGCGGGGCGTCCTCGGCCAGCGCCGCCTCCAGCTCGCCGAGGCGGCCCTGCACCTCGCCGTGCTCGGCCTCGATCAGCTCGCGCCGCTCGCGCAGCGCGGTCTCGTCGGCGATCTCCTTGTCCAGTGTGGTCCGCAGCGTGTGCAGGTCGTCGGCGAGCAGCCGCAGCCGGGCGTCGCGCAGGTTGGCCTGGATGCCGGCGGCGCGGCGGGCCACCTCGGCCTGCCGGCCCAGCGGCTTGAGCTGGCGGCGCAGCTCGGCGGTGAGGTCGGTCAGGCGGTTGAGGTTGGTCTGCATCGCGTCGAGCTTCCGCAGCGCCTTCTCCTTGCGCTTGCGGTGCTTGAGGACGCCCGCCGCCTCCTCGATGAACGCGCGCCGGTCCTCCGGCTTGGCGTGCAGCATGCCGTCGAGCCGGCCCTGCCCGACGATGATGTGCATCTCCCGGCCGATGCCGGAGTCGGACAGCAGCTCCTGGATGTCGAGCAGGCGGCAGGAGTCGCCGTTGATCTCGTACTCGCTCTCGCCGGAGCGGAACATCCGGCGGGTGATGGAGACCTCGGTGTACTCGATCGGCAGCGCGCCGTCGGTGTTGTCGATGGTGAGGGTGACCTCGGCCCGGCCCAGCGGCGCCCGCCCGGCGGTGCCGGCGAAGATGACGTCCTCCATCTTGCCGCCGCGCAGCGCCTTGGCGCCCTGCTCGCCGAGCACCCAGGCGATGGCGTCGACGACGTTGGACTTGCCGGAGCCGTTCGGGCCCACCACGCAGGTGATCCCGGGCTCCAGCTTCAACGTGGTGGCGGAGGCGAAGGATTTGAAGCCCTTCACCGTCAGGCTCTTGAGATGCACCTTCTCGATCCTCGTCCGGTGGCCGCCGTACCGTCGCCGGCTGCGCGGACCTGGTGAACCCGCAGACTAACCCGGGACCGGGGCGCCGCCGCCACGCGACCCACCCGCCGGACCGGCTGTCCGCTTTCCGCCCGGCCGTCGCGGACGGAGCGGAAATGCATGATCACAATTACCGGGCGCAATTCCGGGCGCTTCCGCAAGATCGATTATTGCGACGGCGGCGACGAAAAGGGGTCCGCACATGGCTGCGCGCCGGCACTTGAGTGTCGGCGCGCTTTTCGGTGTGGTGCGATTCAGTTTTCCGACAACTGGAGATCAGGTCAGTGCGGGCTCGGCCAGACGGAGGAGGTCATCGGCCTCCGCCGCTGCCGCCGCAAGCCGATCGTTGTCGGCGCGCAGACGCGTGATCTCGAACTCCAGTGCCTGAACCCTGGCACGCAGTCGGGTGACCTCGTCGAGCAGACGCCGGTCGGGCGCTGCACTTACGTGGCCGTAGAGGGCCTTCGCCATGCTGACTCCTTGATGTGCGCTGCCGGAAAGGCCGGCCAACGCGCGCCCATGATGTTCGCGGCTGCCATTCCCACTGCATCGGGGCATGGCTGGGCGCGACTGGCGACACCTACATATTGAGCCGAAACCCCCTCCTTCGTCAAGTTGACCAAGGCCGTAGATCATCTCCACGTCGGCCGGTCCACTCGCCGGGGGGCTGCCACAAGGCGCGGACACGCTCTGTCCGGACACCTTTACTGTACGCCGGAAATGCGTGAACGACTCATCCTCGGCACCGGCTTCGCCTTAACTCTTTCTTAGCCACGTTGCCGCAGCTTGGAGCGCGCCCGTAGCGTCACCCGGGCCCGCAACCGACCCGTGGAGGGGACAGGCGTGTACCGCTGGAACGACCCGATCGAACCGGAGGGCGCCCGCCGGCGTCCCGAGCCGCCGACCGACGAGGGTCCGGCGTGGCTCAGCGACCGGCCCGAGCCGCGGTCGTCGTACCTGTTCGGGGACGCCGCGCAGCGGCCGCCCGCCGGCCCGGCCCCCGCGGGTTACGGCCCGGAGAACGCGCCCCCGGTGCCCCGGGACCGGTGGAACGGCGAGGAGCAGCACACCGCCGCGTGGCAGGGCCAGGAGCCCGCGTGGCAGGGCCGGGAACAGCCCGCCGCGTGGCAGGGGCAGGAGCAGCCGGCCGGTGGCTGGGACCAGCCCACCGCGACCTGGCAGCCGGCGACCGACACCCCGGCCGACGACCGGCGGCGCCCGAAGCGGCGCCTGTCCCGGCCGCTCGTGATCGGCGGGGCCGCCGCCGCGGCGACGCTCGTGGTGAGCCTCGGCGTGGGAGCCGTCCTGCTGCCCGGCGGCGACCAGGGCACGAAGCGCACCTCCGCCGACGCGCCGGTGGCAGCCGCGCCGCAGGCGCCCGACGGGACCGAGGACGGACCCGCCGACGCGCTCGCGCCCGAGTCGGCGAGCCCGTCCGCCGTACCGACCACCGTCGCGCCGAGCCCGACGAAGAAGGCCACCCCGAAGCCGAGCCGCAGCACCGCCCCGTCGCGGCAGCAGGAGCGCAGCAGTGCCCCGGGCGGCGGGTCGAGCAGTGGCGGGTCGAGCGGCGGCTCCACGAGCACGAAGGCCACCGCCACGACCGGGCTCAGCGCCGAGCTGCAGAAGGTCGTCACGATCGTCAACCAGGAACGGGCGAAGGCCGGCTGCAAGGCGCTCACCGTCAACGCCAAGCTGAACCTGGCCGCCCAGCGGCACAGCCAGGACCAGGCCGACCACCGGAAGATGGACCACACGGGCAGCGACGGCAGTCAGCCCTGGGACCGGGTCAAGGCCGCCGGCTACAGCTACCGCATGGTGGGCGAGAACGTGGCCTGGAACTACCAGACCCCGGCGGCGGTCATGGAGGGCTGGATGAACTCCGAGGGCCACCGGAAGAACATCCTCAACTGCTCGTACACCCAGATCGGGGTGGGTGTGGCGCGCAGCAACGGGCCGTACTGGACGCAGGTCTTCGCCACCCCGAGCTGACCGCGCGTCGTGACCGGCCCGGCGCTCGTTGACCGGTCGGGGGCGGCGTCGGGCCGCCCGCGTCCGGGGAGCTGTCGATGCGGATCCGGCCGGTGTGGGCCGTGCCGCGCTCCCGGCCGGCCCGCGTCCGCCGACGTGGCCCGCGCCGGGGCGTGGCGCTCGCGCTGACCGCGCTGCTGCTCGCCCCGGTGCCGGCCTGCCGCCGGCCGATCACCCCGCCCGGCGCGCCCACGCCCTGGCCGGCCGCGCAGGCCGACAGCTGGCGGTGGCAGTGGCAGCTCACCTCCCCGGTGGACGTGGCGGTCGACGCCGACGTCTTCCTCCTCGACCCGGTGGCGACCACCTCGGCCGAGACCGCCGCGCTGCGCGAGCGGGGCCGCCGGCTGGTCTGCCACGTCCGGGTCGGCACGTACGCCGCCGACGACCCGGACGCCACCCGCTTCCCCACCGCCGTACGCGGCGCGGGCGTGCCGGGGCGGCCGGGGAGCCGCTTCCTGGACGTACGGGGCTGGGACGCGCTCGCGCCGGTGCTGGCCGACCGGTTCCGGCTGTGCCGGGGCAAGGGCTTCGGCGCGGTGGCGCTCGCCGACGCGGACGGCTACCGGCACCGCTCCGGCTTCCCGCTGGACTTCGACGACCAGTTGCTGTTCAACCGCCGGCTGGCCGGGCTGGCCCGCAAGCTGGACCTCTCCCCCGGCCTGGTCGACGACGTGCCGCAGGTGGCGGCGCTGGCCCCCGACTTCGACTTCGCGGTCAACCAGGAGTGCGTACGCCGCCGCGAGTGCGCGAAGCTGCTGCCGTTCGTCGACGCCGGCAAGCCGGTCTTCCACGTCGAGTACACCGGCGAGCCGGCGGACTTCTGCGTCACCTCGGTCGGCTACGGCTTCGCCTCGATCCGCAAGGACCGCCAGCTGGACGCCTGGCGGGAGCCGTGCGCCCTGCCGTGACAACCCCGCCGCCCCGCTCGCCGGGAAGCGGGGTGCCGATGACGATCATCCGGTACGAAAGCTGCCAACACTCTCCGTCACCCTCAGCGGCGAACAGATGCACGGAAGGCGGTATGCCTGAGAGTCATACTTATGACTCTCAGGCATACCGCGCGAACACGAATGCCTTCTCTGCGGCCGGCACGAGCCGGAACTGATGTCAAGCTGTTCGGCACTTCCGGTTGGGCGCCGGACCGCGCCCCGGACCGGGCCCCGGACCGAGTCCCGGACGGAGCCCCGGATGGAGCCGACCGGGGCGGGTCCGCTCGGGCTCAGCGGGCGCCGACCAGCTCCGGTGCCGGGGCGGGCGGCGGCTCGACCGCCGGGACGGGCCGCCGACGGCGCATGAAGCGTGGCGCCCACCAGTTCGCGTCACCGAGCAGCGTCATCACCGAGGGCAGTACGACCGCCCGGATGATCGTGGCGTCCAGCAGGATCGCCGCCGCCAGGCCGATGCCGAGCTGCTTGAAGTCGATCATGCTGAGCGTGGCGAAGATGGAGAACACCGCCACCATCACCACCGCCGCGCTGGTCACCACGCCGGCCGAGGAGGTGATGCCGTACGCCACCGCCTCCCGGGTGGGCATGCCCCGGTCGACCGCCTCGCGGATCCGGCTGACCACGAACACGTGGTAGTCCATCGACAGTCCGAACAGCACCACGAACAGGAACAGCGGCAGCCAGGTGACGATCGCGTCCATCGAGGTGAAGCCGAGCAGCCCTTCCGCCCAGGTGCTCTGGAAGACCAGCACCAGCAGCCCGTACGCGGCGCCGGCGGAGAGCAGGTTCAGCACGATCGAGGTCAGCGCCACCACGATCGACCGGAACGTCCACGCCATCACCAGGAACGTCAGCGCCAGCACGAACGCCGCGACGATCGGCAGCTTCGCCCAGATGTGGGCGGCGTAGTCCTCGCTGGCGGCCACGCCGCCGCCGACCGCGTACTCCACGCCCGGGATGCGGCCGAGCGTGGCCGGGACCAGGTCCTCGCGCAGCTCGTGCAGCGACCGGGACGCCTCGTCGGAGCGGCTGGCATGCGGCGTGGCCACCTCCAGCACCGACACCCGCCGGTCCGCCGACACCTGGATCTCCGGGCCGTCCCCCTCGGCCGGCGCGAAGAGCGGGTCGGCGGCGGTACGGCCGGCGAGGTCGGTGAGCGCGGCCCGCACCCGGTCGGCCTGCTCGGCGGGTGCCCGCACGGCGACCGTGTGGCTGGTGCCGTTGCTCGGGAAGGCCGCGGTGAGCCGGTCGTATGCCTGCATGGCGGCGGTGGTGCGCGGTACGTCCTCCGGGCCGGGGAACTTCAGCTTCATGCCGAGCGCGGGCGCGGCGAGCGCGAGCAGCAGCGCGACCGAGATCAGCAGCGTGGCCACCGGCGCGCGCAGCGCCGGCTTGAGCACCGCCGGCCAGAACCGGGGCCGGGCCGGCTGCCCGTTGCGCGGCGCGGTGAGGCGCCACAGCAGCGGCACCCGCGGCCGGTCGACCCACCGGCCCAGCTTCGCCAGCAGCGCCGGCAGCACGGTGAGCGAGCCGATCACCGCGACCGCCACCACCAGGATCGAGCCGACCGCCAGCGACGAGAAGATGGCGTCCTGGGCGAGCAGCAGGCCGCCCATCGAGATGATCACTGCGGTGCCGGAGACCACCACGGCGTGCCCGGAGGTCTCCGCGGCGATCTCCACCGCGTCCAGGCCGGAGCGGCCCTTCGCCCGTTCCTCCCGCTCCCGCCGCACGTAGAACAGCGAGTAGTCCACGCCGACCGCCATGCCGATCAGCAGGATGACGCTTGCGGTGGTGTCGGTGGCCGGCACCAGGTGCGAGGCGAGTGTGGAGAGACCCATCGCCGCTGCCACCGAGGAGAGCGCCAGCAGCACCGGCACCCCGGCGGCGATCAGCGCGCCGAACGCGATGATCAGGATGGCCAGCGTCACCGGCAGGCTCAGCAGCTCGGCGCGCTTGAAGTCCTTGCCGAGCGTGTCGTCGAGCGCCTTGTCGATCGACGGGCCACCGACCTGCTCCACCCGTAGCTGCGGGTGCGCGTCCTGCACCTTCGCGGTGGTGTCCCGCAGCGGCTGCACCCGGTCCCCGGCGGTGCCCGGGTCGCCCGACATGGTGATCGGCACCAGCAGCGCGCTGCCGTCGCGCGACGGCATCGGCGTACCGATCGAGGCCACGCCGTCGACCCGCCGCAGCCGGTCCGCCGCGTCCTGCGCGGCGGCCTTCGCCGCCGCCTGGTCGAGCGAACCCGAGCGGGCGGTGATCAGCACGTTCTCGGTCGCCGGCCGGTCGAACCCGCCACTGTCGACGATCAGCTGTGCCTGTCCGAACTCGCCGATCGCCTGATCCTCGTCGGTCGCCTCGTTCAGCCCGGCGGCGCTGCCGCCCACGAAACACACCGCCACGAAGACCACCCACAACGCGATCGCGCGCCACGGATGCTCCGCACTCCACCGTGCCAGCCGCACGGTCACCGGTCGCCTGCCCATGTCCCGGGTTCCACCCTCCTGATGCCGGCCCTGTGCCGACCCCAGATGACGCTAGGCAGCAGGCGGGGCCCCGGCATCGGGGAAGGGCCCCCGCTCGTCCCCGATCCGCAGGGCGAGGTCCGCGCGGTCGGAACCGGCCGCGCGGACCGGGCGGAAAAGGGCATCTCCGGGTACGCTCCGGCGCGTCTCCGGGGACCGCCGGGCCATGCACACCGGCGCAACCCCGAACCGGCTCGGGGTCATCCCCGGAGGGTGCCCCGGGGCCGCGGCTGGCATCGCGGGCAGCTGTAGGAGGACCGGTTCATGAACGCCTCCCGCCGGATCGGCGCGCCGCAGCGCGGGCAGGGCTCGCCCTCCCGGCCGTACGCGTTCAGCGACCTGTCGAAGTAGCCGCTCTCGCCGTTGACGTTGACGTACAGCTCGTCGAAGCTGGTGCCGCCCTGCTTGATCGCCTCGGCGAGCACGTCCCGCACGTGCCCGAGCAGCCGCAGCGCGGCCGGACGGGTCAGCGCGTCGGCCGGGCGGGTGCCGTGCAGCTTCGCCCGCCACAGTGCCTCGTCGGCATAGATGTTGCCCACCCCGGAGATCAGCGTCTGGTCGAGCAGGGCGCGTTTGATCTCCGTACGCTTGCGCCGCAGCGCCGCCACGAACGCCTCGTCGGAGAACTCCGGGTCCATCGGGTCGCGGGCGATGTGGGCGATCTCGGCGGGCAGCTCCGCCCCACCTTCGGACACGGACAGCCCGCCGAACGTGCGCTGGTCGACGAAACGCAGCTCCGGCCCGTCGTCGGCGAACCGGAACCGGACCCGCAGGTGCAGTTCGTCGGCCGCGCCGACCGGCTGCAGCAGCAGCTGGCCGGACATGCCGAGGTGGCCGATCACCGCGTCGCCGCTGTCCAGCGGCAGCCAGAGGTACTTGCCGCGGCGGCGTACCCCGGTGATCGTCCGGCCGGCCAGCACGTCGGCGAAGTGCGCGCCGCCGGGCGCGTGCCGGCGTACCGCCCGGGGGTGGCGCACCTCGACAGCGGCGATCCGCCGGCCGATCACCCACTGGGCGAGGCCCACCCGGACGGTCTCGACCTCGGGCAGCTCAGGCACGGCCGGCGCCCGCCTCCACGTCGGAGGTGTCGTCCTGCGGGCTCGTCTCCGCCTCCGCCTGCGCCGCCTCCGCCCGCGCCGCCGCCTCCGCCTCGGCCTGCTCGGTGAGCATCCGCCAGGCCGACTCGGCCGCGCGCTGCTCGGCCTCCTTCTTGCTGCGCCCCTCGGCGCCGCCGTAGCGGTTGCCGGCCACCACCACCCAGGCGGTGAACGTCTTGAGGTGATCCGGTCCGGTGCCCTCGATCCGGTACTCGGGCACGCCGAGCCCGAGCGCGGCGGTCAGCTCCTGGAGGCTGGTCTTCCAGTCCAGCGCCGCGCCCCGGCCCGCCGACTCGGCCATCAGCGGGTCGAACAGCCGGTGGATGACGATGGCGGCGGTGTCCAGGCCGTACTGGAGATAGATCGCACCAAGCAGCGCCTCCAGCGTGTCGGCCAGGATGCTCGCCTTGTCCCGTCCGCCGGTGGCCTCCTCGCCCTTGCCGAGCAGCAGGTACGCGCCCAGCCCGTCCGGGCCCAGGCCACGCGCCACGTCGGCGAGCGCCCGCATGTTGACCACGCTGGCGCGCAGCTTCGCCAGCTGCCCCTCGGGCAGGTCGGGGTGGTTGTGGAACAGGGCTGTGGTGATCACCACGCCGAGCACCGAGTCGCCCAGGAACTCCAGCCGCTCGTTCGTGGGCAGGCCGCCGTTCTCGTACGCGTACGAGCGGTGGGTCAGCGCGCGTTCCAGCAGTTCCGGGTCGAGCGACACCCCGAAGGCCGCCTCCAGGTGGCCGACGGGAGCACGCCGCCGCTTGTCGTTGGTCATGGTGCTACCTCGGTGTCGTGTCGGTCAGGTGCGAGATCGTGCGGGATGTCCGCGAGCAGGGAGCGGACCGTCGCGGCGGCGTCGCGGCGCCACAGGTGGGCCGCGAGCGCGATTCCGGAGGCGACGTCCTCGGAGCCGGCCGCGCCGTGGCACACCACCACGGTGCCGCCCACCCCGAGCAGCGCGGCGGCACGCGGGGCGCCGCCGCGTGCGGGCGGGCCGCCGGCCATGGCGTACGCGCCCTCGATGGCCTTCAGCAGGACGTTTCCGGTGAAGCCGTCGGTCACCACGACGTCGGCGCGGGCGCCGAGCGAGATGTCGTACCCCTCGACCAGGCCGACGTAGCGGCCGTCGCAGGGCAGCGGCGCGGCGGCGAGAGCGGGCGCGGCGACGCGGCGCAGCCGGTCGCCCTTGCCCGTCTCGTGGCCGACGGAGAGCAACCCGACGCGGGGTGCGGTGACGGCGTGGGCCACCGACGCGTAGGCCGCGCCGAGGAGGGCGTGCCGGGCCAGCGTGGCCGGGCCCGGTTCGAGCGTGCCGCCGACGTCGAGCAGCACCACCGGCCCTTCGACGGCGGGCAGCGTGGCGGCGAGCGCGGGACGGCGGATCCCGGTCCAGCGGCCGAGGCCGAGCGCGGCGGCGGTGACTGTGGCGCCGGTCGAACCGGCGGAGACGACCGCGTCGGCGAGTCCGTCGCGGACGGCCTGCACGGCGGTGCGTACCGTGCTCTCGCCGCGGGCGGCGGTGGGATGGTCGGCCATGCCGACGACGGTCCGCACCGGGCGGACCGTGACCCGGGCGCGCTGGGCCGGGTCGAGCGCACCGATGAGCTCGTCGGCCACCTCGATCGGGCCGACGAGCATCAGGTGCAGGGCGGGATCCGTGCGTACCGCTCGCAGAGCGCCGTCAACCACGACGGCGGGAGCATCGTCCCCGCCGAGGAGGTCGACGGCGATCCGCGCGGCGCCCGGCTCCGACGATCCGCCGGCCGTGAACCGGTCGGCGGTGGCGGGAGCCGGGGCACCGGGCGAGAGCCTTGGTGCGCGCGTCACCCGACCGGTGGTCGGGGACGTCACTCGGCAGCCGGGTCAGACCTCGAGGACCTGACGGCCGTTGTAGGTGCCGCAGACGGAGCAGGCGGCGTGCGGCAGCTTGGCCGACTTGCACTGCGGGCAGGCCACGGTCGCCACCGCCGAGGCCTTCCAGTTCGCCCGGCGGGCGCGGGTGTTGCTGCGCGACATCTTGCGCTTGGGGACGGCCACGGTTCTTACTCCTCTGTACGGGTCAGTTGCGTCAGGCTCGCCCAACGCGGGTCGACCTGCTGATGGCTGTGGTCGGCCGGCAGATCGTCCCAGTGCACCCCACACTCGGGGCACAGGCCTGGGCAGTCCTCCCGGCAGAGCGGGTTCGTCGGCAGCGCCAGCACCACCGCGTCCCGCAACGCCGGCTCCAGGTCGATCAGATCGCCCTGTATCCGGCCCACCTCGTCCTCCTCGGTCGTGTCGTCCGTGGTGCTGTTCTCGTACGCGTACAGCTCCTGGATCGTCACGGCCAACGAGTCGTCGATCTCGCGCAGGCAGCGGCCGCACTCGCCCTTGACGGGACCGGTGACGGTCCCGGAGACGAGTACGCCCTCGGACACCGACTCCAACCTCAGATCGAGGTCGAGGTCCGCGCCCTCCGGCACGCCGATCAACTCCACGCCGAGGTCCGCCGGTGCCGGCACGACCCGCTTGTGCGTACGCAACGCGCCAGGTCGGCGCGGCAGTTCCCTCGTGTCGAGGACCAGCGGCGACCTGGGGTTGAGTGTGCTTGGCGAGTGTTTGGGCATAGTCAGACTCCGGCCGTTGAGAGGCCGACAAAGAAGGTTACCTGCCAGACGGGCGGACCGTCGAACCGGGGGCTCGCCTCCGGCCCGGCGGGAGCCGGCTGTCGGCGACCGGCCCGCGCGCCGCTCAGAAGGGTAGCGGGCGGTCCGCCTCGTCCCCGCCGAAGGTCCCGATCTCGCGCAGCGCGTGCATCTTGTCCCGGCCGCGCTCTATCGAGGCCAGCGCCCGGGTGAGGAACTGCTCGAAGTTCGCCAGCGCGGTGTCGACGTAGTCGTCCACCTCCTCGCGGAGGCGCTGCGCCTCGGCCCGCGCCTCGGCGATGATCCGCGCGCCCTCATGCTCGGCCGAGACGGTGATCTCGTTGACCGAGACGAGCCGGGCGTGTTCCGCCTCACCCTCGCTGATGATCCGGTCGGCCTCGCGCTTGCCGGCCTCCATGATCTTGTCCCGCTCCTCCAGCAACGCGGCGGCCCGGCGCAGGTCGGCGGGCAGCTCCGCGCGCAGTTCGTCGAGCGCGGCGATCATCTCGCCCCGGTCGACCATGCAGTTGTTGCGCGACATCGGGACGGAGCGGGCCTGCTCCACCATGGCGATCAGTTCGTCGATGCGATCGAGCGGGTCCACCGGTACCTCACTCCTGTCTTCGTCGGCCGCCCTCCATCATGCGGCCTCGCGCCCGGTCTCGGCGCTGCAGACATCATGTCGCGCCCGAGCCACAACCACCCCACCCGCCCCACCCGGCGCGTCGCCCGCCCGCCGCCCACCCGCCCCTCTCCCCGGCGATCTTGCACTTGCGGCCCGGCGTTCGTCCCTTGCGGGAGGAATGTCCGGGCCGAAACTGCAAGATCGCGGGGGTCGGGCGGGCGGGTGGGGAGGGCGGGGCGAGGTCAGGGGCGGAGGCGGGCGGAGAGCTGGGCTCGGACCAGGTCGGGGACGTGGGCGGAGATGTCGCCGCCCCACTTCGCCACGTCCTTGATCAGGCTGGACGAGATGAACGAGTAGAGCGGGTTGGTCGGCATGAACAGCGTCTCCACGCCGGCCAGGCCGATGTTCATCTGGGCCATCTGCAGCTCGTAGTCGAAGTCGCTCACCGCCCGCAGGCCCTTGATCAGCACACTCGCCTGCTGCGCCCGGCAGAAGTCGACGAGCAGGCCGCGGAACGACTCCACCCGGACGTTGTCGTACGAGCCGGTCACCTCGTGGAGCATGTCGATGCGCTCCTCGACCGTGAACAGGCCCTGCTTGGACTGGTTGACCAGCACTCCGACGATCACCTCGTCGAACAGCCGGCTGGCCCGGCCGATGATGTCGAGGTGTCCGTTGGTGACCGGGTCGAACGAGCCCGGGCAGACCGCACGTCTCATGATCGGCGACCGTACCAAAGAGTGGTCTCGCCGTAACGTCTGCTGCGCTCCGGAGTGACACCTTCCACCCACGTGACCGGTCCGGTACGGCTGGACCGCTCGACGACCACCAGGGCGTCCGGGGCGAGCCAGCCGCCGTCGACCAGCGCCGCCAGCATCGCGGTGATCTCGCCGTCCGGCACCGCGTACGGCGGATCGGCGAAGACCACGTCGTACGGCCCGCCGTCCGGACCGGCCGCCAGCACGGTGGCGACCCTGCCGGTGACCAGGCGGGCGGCCGGCGCGGCCCGCAGCGCGGCGATGTTCTCCCGGATCACCCGGGCGGCCCGCGCGTCGGACTCGACGAGCAGCACGTGGGCCGCGCCCCGGGACAGCGCCTCCAGACCGACCGCGCCGGAACCGGCGTACAGGTCGGCGAAGCGCGCCCCGTCCAGGTCGACATGCGAGTGCACGGCGCTGAACAGCGCCTCGCGGACCCGGTCGGAGGTGGGCCGGGTGCCGGCACCCGGTGGCGCGGCGATCCGCCGGCCGCCGAGCGTACCGGCCACGATCCGGGTCACCGTCGCTCCCTGCGCATGCCCCGACGCTACGCGACGCGCCGACCACCCGGCCGGCGCGCCCTCGCCGTGCGTACGGGCGGTCAGGTCGCGTCGAGCGCCGACGTGATCGTCCGCGGATCGACCTCGGCCCGGTTGGTCAGCAGCACGAGCCGCTGGTCGGAGCCGGGCAGCCAGGCGGCGAACGCCTTGTAGCCGCCGTTGTCGCCGGAGTGGTGCAGCGCCCGCCGGCCGGCCAGCGGGCCGACGAAGAAGCCGTAGCCGTACGCCTCGCCGGTCCGCCCGGTGGGCGCGTGCGACGCGGTCATCGCCGCCACCGAGGCCGCGCCGAGCAGCCGGCCCCGGCGCGGTACGTCGAGCCAGGTGAGCAGGTCCGCCCCGGTGCACCAGACGTCACCCGCGCCCAGGCTGACCGTCGTCAGATCCCAGGACGGCACCGGACGGCCGCCCTCGTGCCCGATCGCCACGTCCGCCCGCCCGTCGCCGGAACCGGCGAAGCTACCGGTCATGCCCAGCGGCGCGAAGACCTCCTCGGCGAGGAACTCGGCGTACGGCCGGTCGGCCACCCGCTCGACGGTCCGGGCCAGCAGCACGTAGCCGGGGCTGCTGTAGTGCCATCCCGCGCCGGGCCGGAACAGCGGCGGCAGCGCCGCGAACCGGTCGAGCAGCTCGGCCGGCTCGGCCGGCCCGTGCAGGTCGATCGCCGGGTAGTCCTCCCAGTGGCCCAGGCCGGAGGTGTGGGTGAGCAGGTGGTGCAGCGTGATGCCGGACCACTGCGGCGGGGGCGTGCCGGGCAGCCGGCGTACCACCGGATCGGACAGGCCCAGCGCTCCCCGCTCGGCGAGCAGCAGCACCGCCACGGCGGCCATCTGCTTGCTGATCGAGGCGATCTGGAACCGCGTCGCCGCGGTGCACCGCCGGCCGGACGCCTCATCGGCGACTCCGGCCACCCGGTCCACCACGAGTTCGTCGCCCCGGGTCAGCAGCAGCACGCCGTGTTCGAGTGATGGTGTCGACATCTGCGCGAGCCTAGGCACGCGACGCCCGCGCCGCAGTCCCGCGAAGCCGCACCGGGGCGCCGGCCGGGCCCGCCGTCAGCCCTTCTCCAGGTATTCGGCGCGCTCCTCGTCGACGAGCGCGGCGACCGACGCCGCCAGCGCCGGATGCCGGGAGAGGTCCGGGTCGTCCTCGACCAGTTCGGTCGCCTCGGCCCGCGCGTCGCGGATCAGCTCGGCGTCGCGCAGCAACGACAGCAGCCGCAGGTGCGAGCGCCGGCCGGACTGGGTCGCGCCCAGCACGTCGCCCTCCCGGCGCTGCTCCAGGTCGAGCTCGGCGAGCTTGAACCCGTCGGTGGTGGAGGCGACCGCGTCCAGCCGCTCCCGCGCCGACGAACCCTCGGCCGCCTCGGTGACCAGCAGGCAGAGACCGGCGGCCGAGCCCCGGCCGACCCGGCCGCGCAACTGGTGCAGCTGGGAGACGCCGAACCGGTCGGCGTCCAGCACGATCATCACCGTCGCGTTCGGCACGTTCACGCCGACCTCGACCACAGTGGTCGCGACGAGCACGTCCAGCTCGCCGTCGGCGTACGCGCGCATCACCGCGTCCTTCTCGTGGGCCGGCAGCCGGCCGTGCAGCACCCCGATCCGCAGCCCGTGCAGCGGCCCCTCGGCCAGCAGCGGGGCCACCTCGGTCACGGCCAGCGGCGGGCGGCGGCCGTTGTCGTCCTCCCGCGGCGGCTCCTCGTCCGACACCGGGCCCTCGCCGATCCGCGGGCACACCACGTACGCCTGGTGGCCCTTCGTGACCTCCTCGCGCAACCGGCGCCAGGCCCGGTCGAGGAAGGCCGGCTTCTCGGCGGCCGGGACCACGTGCGACGCGATCGGTGAACGGCCCTGCGGGAGCTGGGACAGCGTGGAGGTCTCCAGGTCTCCGTAGACGGTCATGGCCACGGTGCGCGGAATCGGTGTCGCGGTCATCACCAGCACGTGCGGCGGCTGCTCGGCCTTGGCGCGCAGCGCGTCGCGCTGCTCCACGCCGAAGCGGTGCTGCTCGTCCACCACCACCAGGCCGAGGTCGTGGAAGTCGACGCCCTCGTAGAGCAGGGCGTGCGTGCCGAGCACGATGCCGGCGCGCCCCTCGGCCACCTCGGTCAGCGCCCGCCGCCGGGCCGCCGCGCCGAGCGAGCCGGTGACCAGCTCCACCCGCGTGGCGTCGTCGGCGGCGCCCAGCTCACCGGCCCGGCCGAGCGGCCCGAGCAGGTCGAGGATGCCCCGGTGGTGCTGGGCGGCGAGCACCTCGGTCGGGGCCAGCAGCGCGGCCTGCCCACCGGCGTCGACCACCTGGAGCATGGCGCGAAGCGCCACCACCGTCTTGCCGGAGCCCACCTCGCCCTGGAGCAGCCGGTGCATCGGGTGCGGCCGGGCCAGGTCGGCGGCGATCTCCCGCCCGACGACCTGCTGGCCGGAGGTCAGCTCGTACGGCAGCCGCGCGTCGAACGCGTCGAGCAGGCCGCCCGCCTTCGCCGGCCGGGCCCGCCCCGGCGACGCCGCCGCCCGCTGCTTGCGCTGCACCAGCGTGAGCTGCACGGCGAACGCCTCGTCCCACTTCAGCCGGCGGCGGGCCCGGTAGAGCGCCTCCTTGCTGGTCGGACGGTGGATCTCGCGCAGCGCGGTGCCGATGTCGGCCAGGTTGCGGGTGGCCCGGACGGTGGCCGGCAGCGGATCCTCCGGCGGGGTGAACGTGTCGAGCACGACGCGGACGCAACGGGCGATCACCCAGGTCGGCACCGCCGCCGCGGCCGGGTAGACCGGGATCAGCGCCCCGGCGAACTCCTCGACCTCCTCGTTCGCCGCTGCCTCGCCCTCGCCGCCCTCGCCGAGCAGGACGTACTCCGGGCCGTTGAGCTGCCGCTTACCCCGGAACTCGGTCACCTTCCCGGCGAACAGCCCCCACCGGCCGGGCCGCAGCTCCCGCTCGCGCCACGCCTGATTGCCGAAGAACGTGCAGGTGAGCACGCCGCCGGAGCCGTCGCCGACGGTGACCTCCAGCAGGTTGCCGCGCCGCTGGCGCATCGGGCGCACGGCGGTGCGCTGCACCTGGGCCAGCACCGTGACCTGCTCCCCCACGTCGAGCGAGCGGATGTCGGTGTGCTCGCCGCGCTCGTCGTACCGGCGTGGGAAGTGGTAGATCAGGTCGCCCGCGGTGTGCAGGTCGAGATGCCCGGCCAGCGCCTTCGCGGTGCGCTCGCCGACCAGCTTCTTCAGCGGCGTGTCCACAGTGGCCGCTTCACCAGTCATTCGACCCCCACCAGGAGCGGATAGTGCGGCTGCCCGCCCTCGTACGCCTGCACCTCGACGAACGGCCAAGCCCCCTCGACGTGCGCGCGGACCCGGTCGGCCAGCCCGGCCGGCGCGTCAGCGCCGCAGAGCAGCGTGACCAGTTCGCCGCCACCGCCGAGCATCCGGTCCACCACGGCGGTGCAGGTGTCGACCAGATCCTGCCCGATCAGGTGCACCTCGCCCTCGACCAGGGCCAGCACGTCACCCGGGCGGGCCGGACCGGCGACGGTGAGCGCCTCCCGGGCGGCGTGGCAGACCTCCGCGTACCGGCAGGCGCCGGCCGCCTCGGCCATCGCGATCACGTCGTCCTCGAACCGCCGCTTCGGATCGCGGACGGCGAGCGCCGCGAGCGCCTGCACCGGCGAGCGGGTCGGCACCACGCTCACCTTCACGCCGAGGCCGTGCGCCTCCCTGGCCGCCGCGCTCGCCACCGACTGGGTGTTCGGGTCGTTCGGCAGCACCACCACCCGGGCGGCGCCGGTGGCCCGGATCGCGTCGAGCAGCTCACCGGTGGACGGGTTGGCGGGCACCACCACCGCGCCCTCGGCGGCGAACAGCTCCGCGATGCCCGCGCCGGTGGCGACCACCACGGCGGCCCGCCCCTCCGGCGGCGGCACCTGCGGCCCGGGCGCCGGGGCGGTCTGGTCGGCGAAGCGGGTCACGCTGATCCGGTGGGGGCGGCCGGCGACCACGCCCGCCTCGACCGCCGCCCCGATGTCGTTGACGTGCACGTGCACGTTCCAGGTGCCGGCGCCGTCGCCGACGATCGCCAGGGAGTCGCCGAGCGCGTCCAGCTCGGCGCGCAGCCGGTTCACCGCCTCGTCGGTGGCGTCGAGCAGGTACTGCACCTCGTAGGCGTACGCGTCGGAGCCGCTCTCCCGCACGGCGGTGACCGGCGCGCGGCGGGCGGGTGGTGCGGGCGCCGGCTGGCCCGGGCTCTCCCCCGTGATCACCTCGACCAGCGCGTCCAGCAGCAGGCACAGGCCGCGCCCGCCGGCGTCGACGACGCCCGCGCGGGCCAACTCCGGCAACTGCTCGGGGGTACGCGCCAGCGCGTGCGCCGCCGCCTCGCTCGCGGCCCGGGCCACGGCGCGCAGGTCGTCGCTGTCCGCCCGGCGGGCCGCGTGCGCCGCGGCGGCGACCACGCTCAGCAGCGTGCCCTCGACCGGCCGGGCGACAGCGGCGTAGGCGGCGGTGGTGGCGTCGGCCAGCGCGTCGGCGAGCTGCCGCCCGCGCACCGCGGGCACGGCGGCGAGCGTGTCGGCGAGACCGCGCAGGATCTGCGAGAGGATCACCCCGGAGTTGCCGCGCGCCCCGAGCAGCGCGCCCCGGGCCATCAGCCGCAGCGCGTGCCCGTGCGGGGTGTGCCCGTCGTCGGGGAGGGTGCCGAGGTCCATCGCCAGGGCCTGCTGGGCGGAGGTGAACGTGAGCACCAGGTTGGTGCCGGTGTCGCCGTCGGGCACCGGGTAGACGTTCAGGTCGTCGATCTCGCCCTGGTGGGCCCGGAGGGCGGTCAGCCCGCTCGCGCACCAGCGGCGTACCGCTGCGGCGTCGAGGGTCTCCAGCACGTCGGGAAGCCTACTGGCGCACACCGACACGCGCCGGGGTCGTCCGCCGCGTGTCCGCCCCGGCCGACGGCCCGGCCGGGACGCCGGTACGCTGGGTGGGCTCGCGAAAGGGCCGGTTGGGCGTACCGACTGTCATCGGGTAACCTGACCAGGTTGCCCGGGCAGCGCCTGGCGGCGACCTCATGAACGTTTCAATCCCAGGAGTATCCCGTGGCTAGCGTGTGCGACGTCTGTGGCAAGGGGCCGGGCTTCGGCCACAACGTGTCCCACTCGCACCGGCGGACCAACCGCCGCTGGAACCCGAACATCCAGTCGGTGCGTACCCCGGCCGGTGGCGGCACCACCAAGAAGTTGCAGGTCTGCACCTCGTGCATCAAGGCCGGCAAGGTCACCCGCGCCTGACGCGGTAGCGCCACCGGAACATCGTCGGTCGCCGGCGGATCCCTTCGGGGTCCGCCGGCTTCTGTCGTGTCCGGCGGCCCCGCGCGGTTGTATCCACCGACCCGCCCCCGCACCCCTGACCGACCGTACGGCGACCGCCGCGATCCGGCCGGTTAGGGTGCTGCTGCGCCGGCCGTCCGGTTCCGGCGCGAGCCGTGGGGAGGGTGACCGGTGGACCTCGATCTGGGTCGCGAGCAACTGGTGGTGGTGGGCGCGTCGTTCGGCTCGCTGAGCTGGTTCGACCAGGAGCTGCCGCCGGGCAGCGTGGTGCTGGTCGAGGAGCCGGACGTGATCGCCCGCCGCGACCTGGCCCGGTTCGCCGAGCGGCTGCCGATGATCGGGCGCCTCGTCGCGGCCGAGTACCAGACCGGTTTCGACCCGGACGCCCTGCTCGCCCGCGAGCCCGGCCTCGCCGACGCCCGGCTGGTCCTGCCCGGCCTGGAGTACGCGGTCGGCGCCACCGCCCGGCTCGCCGAGCGGCTCGGCCTCCCCGGCGCCGGCGTCGAGGCCGCCGACGTCTTCTCCGACAAGCACCGGATGCGGCTGCTCGCCGACCGGATCGGGCTCGCCAACCCGGCGTACGAGCTGGTCGACGACCCGGCGCGGGCGGTGGAGTTCGCGCAGGCGCACGGCGGGCGGTGCGTGCTCAAGCCCACCCGCCGCTCGGGCAGCCTGGGCGTGCAGCTGATCACCGACGCGGCCGAGGTGCCGGCCCGCTGGGCGGCCAGCGCCACCCCGCCCGACCCGGCCGAGGCCACCGAGCGCGGCCTGCCCACCGGTGTGCTGGTCGAGGAACTGCTTGTCGGTTCCGAGCACAGTGTGGAGTTGCTCGTGGCCGAGGGCGAGGTGGTCTTCGCCAACGTCACCGACAAGCGGATCGCCGGTGGCCGCTACCCGGTCGAGACCGGCCACACCGTGCCGTCCGCGCTGCCCGCCGACGCGCACGACGCGCTGCGCGCCGCCGCGGTACGCCTCGCCGAGGCGGCCGGCTTCCGCAGCGGCATGCTGCACAGCGAGTGGATCCTCGCCGACGGCGTGCCGACGCTCGTGGAGTGCGCGGCCCGGATGCCCGGCGACATGATCACCGCACTCATCTCGATCGCCTACGAGCGGGACGTCATCGAGGCGTACCTGCGGATCCTGCGCGGCGAACGGCCGGAGCTGCCGGCGCGGGCGACCGGCGCGGCGGCGATCGAGTTCCTGATCGCGCCGCCCGGCCGCGTCACCGCCGTGGACGGCAGGCGCGACGCGCTGCGCGTGCCGGGCGTGCTCGACGTGCAGGTGGAGACGAAGGTCGGTCAGACAGTGCCGGAGCTGCTCTCCTCGGCGCACCGCAGCGGGCACCTGATGACCTGGGGCGCCACCCCGGACGAGGCGGCGGACGCCGCCCGCCGCGCCGCGAGCCAGATCCGCATCACCGTCGGCTAGAGGGTACGGCCGTACGACAGGCAGCCCGGGGCGTCCTTGTAGAAGCCGAAGTTCGGGATCCGCTCGTAGCCGGCCGAGGTGTACATGGCGATCGCCTCGGGCTGCTTGTCGCCGCACTCCAGCACGATCCGCTTGCGGCCGTGGTCGCGGGCGGACCGCTCGACCGCGCCGAGCACCGCGCGGGCCACGCCCCGGCCCCGGGCCGCCGGGTCGGTGTACATCCGCTTCAGCTCGGCCGTGTCGCCGTCCTCGCCGTGGCTGCGCCAGCCGCCGCAGCCCACCGGCCGCCCGTCCAGGTAGGCGATGAGGAACGTGCCGTCCGGCGGGGTGAACTCGGCCGCGTCGACGGGGGTCTCGTCGCCGCTGCCGCCGTACCGGGCGCCGAGGTCGGCCAGCGCCGCCCGGATCAGCGCCTGCGACTCGGGCGCGTCGAAGCGCCGCTCCCGGATCTCGATCTCGCTCACCGTGCCAGGTTACGACCGTCGCCGGCTCCGGCCCGGTCCGGCGGCCCGGGGTCGGACGCAGATCACTCCCGCCCGGTCACTCCGCCCTGCGGCTGCGCCGGTTAGTCCGCCGTCCGGCGGCTGCGCCGGTTACTCCGCCGTCCGGCGGCTGCGCTGGTTACTCCGCCGTCCGGCGGAAGTGGTCCCAGCCGCGCGGGCCGCTGTAGGCGGCGCCGTCGACGGTGACCCCCGCGCCGGCCGCCACCCGCCCGACCGGCCGCCAGCCGTCCGGGAGCGCGGCGTCCGCCGGGAACGTCGCCGCCAGCGCGTGGTCCTCGCCGCCGGCCAGGATCCAGGTGTACGGGTCGACGCCGAGCGCCTGCGCCGCGTCCCGCATCTGCCGGGGCACCTCGAACGCGTCGCGGCTCACGTCGATCGCGACGCCGCTGGCGGTCGCCACGTGCCCGAGGTCGGCCAGCAGCCCGTCCGACACGTCGATCATGGCGGTGGCCCCTGCCGCGGCGGCAGCGGGTCCGGCGGCGTACGGCACCTCGGGGCGGCGGAACGCCTCGACCAGCAGCCGGGGCGTGCGGAAACCCCGGGACAGCACGGTGTAGCCGGCCGCCGACCAGCCGGTGCGCCCGGCCAGCGCCACCACGTCACCGGGGCGGGCGCCCGAGCGCACCACCGGCTCGCGGCCGGCCAGGTCGCCGAGCGCCGTCACGGCGACGGTGAGCGTCGGGCTGCCGGACATGTCCCCGCCGACCACGCTCGCGCCGACCAGCGCCGCCTCCGCGCCCAGCCCGTCGGCCAGTTCCTCGGCCCAGGCCGGGTCCATCTCGGCCGGCATGCAGAGCGCGACGAGCAGCGCCGTCGGGGTGGCGCCCATGGCGGCGATGTCGGCGAGGTTGGCCGCCGCCGCCCGGTGTCCCACGTCGCGCGCCGAGGACCAGTCGCGGCGGAAGTGCCGCCCCTCCACCAGCACGTCGGTCGAGGCGACCACCCGCCGGTCCGGCGCGGCCACCACCGCGCCGTCGTCGCCGGGGCCGAGCAGGCAGTTCCGTCCCTGCGCCAGCCGGGCGGTCACCCGGTCGATCAGGCCGAACTCGCCGACATCAGTGACAGTCATTCCGTCCCCTCGCTCCGCTGCGTCGTTCCGCACGTCCCACCCCTGTCCGCACCGGCGTGTGCTCGCTCACCGCGTCCGACCGGCAACCGATAGGGATCACGGCCGCTCAGTACGGTAGTTTCACCCTTCGGGTCGCCCGGAGGCGACGGACGGAGGTCGAGTCGTGGTACAGGCGTACATCCTCATCCAGACCGAGGTCGGCCGGGCGCGTGACGTGGCCGGTCTGATCGCGGACCTGGCCGGCGTGGTACGGGTCGACGCCGTCACCGGGCCGTACGACGTGGTGGTGCTCACCGAGGCGAACACCGTCGACGAGCTCGGCAAACTCATCGTCAGCAAGGTGCAGATGGTGCCCGGCATCACCCGCACCCTCACGTGTTCGGTGGTGCGGCTGTAAGTGGACGAGAAGAACACCTCCCCCCGCCGGGACGGCGCCACCCGCCGTGCCGCGCTCTGGGCGACGCTCGTCGCGGTGCCGGTGACCCTGGCGGTGGCCGGGTTCACGTTCGCCAAGCTGGCCCCGGAGTCGCCGGACGCCGAGCCGAGCGCGTCGGCGAGCCCTCGGGCGCAGTCGAGCGCGCCGGTCGAGATGCCCGCCCCGGCGCTGGCCGAGCGCCCGACCATCCTCTGCCGCGCCCTGATGTCGCAGCTCCCGGACAGCGTGCGTGACCTGCCGCAGCGTCCGGTCACCGCGGGCCCGGAGCAGAACGCCGCGTACGGCGACCCGGCGCTGACTGTTGCCTGCGGCGGCAGCCCGGCGCAGTTCCCGCCCACCGACGAGGTGTGGAAGGTCAACCAGGTCTGCTGGCACGCGGCGAAGGAGGCCGACGCCACGGTGCTGACCACCGTCGACCGGGAGACCCCGATCCGGGTGCGGGTGCCGACGTCGTACGAGCCGCCGCTGCAGTGGGTGACCTCGATCTCCGACACGATCGTCAGCTCGGTCCCCTCGGCGAAGCAGATCCCCTCGGGCTGCTCCGCCTGACGCCTGACGCCCGACGTCCGCCGTCCGCCGGCGTCAGGCGACGGCGCCTGCGGTCAGCGGCCGGCGCGGCGGTGCAGGGCGGTACGGATCAGCCGGTTGACCAGCTTCGGGTACTCCAGCCCGCTGGCCGACCACATCCGCGGGAACATCGACGTCGGGGTGAAGCCCGGCATCGTGTTGATCTCGTTGAGGTAGACGTCCATCTGCGGGGTCACGAAGAAGTCGACCCGGGCCAGGCCCGAGCAGTCGAGCGCGGTGAAGGCCCGGGTGGCGTACTCGCGCACCTGCCGGGCGACCGGCTCGGGCAGGTCGGCCGGTACGTCGTACTCGCAGACCTCGTCGGCGAAGATGTACTTGGCCTCGAAGTCGTACCAGTCCTGGTCGCCGATCATCCGCACCTCGGCGAGCACGGAGGCCTCCGGCGCGCCACCGGCCTCGCCCTCCAGCACGCCGCACTCGATCTCGCGGCCGACCACGGCACCCTCGACGAGCACCTTGCTGTCGATCTCCCGCGCGGTGACGAGCGCGGCGTCCAGGTCCGCCCAGTCGTCGACCTTGGTGATGCCGAACGAGGAACCGGCCCGGGACGGCTTGACGAAGACGGGCAGCCCGAGGCGCTCCTTGTCCTCGTCGCTGAGCGACATCCCGGCGCGCAGCACCGCGTACGGGCCGACCGGGATGCCCTCGGCGGCGCAGAGCTTCTTGGTGAACTCCTTGTCCATGGCCGCGGCGGAGGCGAAGACGTTCGCGCCGACGTAGGGGATGTCGGCCATCTCCAGCATGCCCTGGATGGTGCCGTCCTCCCCGTACGCGCCGTGCAGCACCGGGAAGACCACGTCCACGTCGGCCAGCGCGACCGGCCCCTGGGCGGGGTCGAGCACCATCAGGCCGCCGACGGCGGGGTCGGCGCGCAGCACCAGTTCGGCGCCGGAGCCGGCGGTGATCTCGGGCAGCTTGCGGTCGGCGATGGCGAGCCCGCTCGGGTCGCCGCTGGCGAGCACCCACTGGCCCTGCCGGGTGATGCCGACCGGCACCACCTCGAACTCGTCCGGGTCGAGCGCGGCCAGCACGCTGCCGGCGCTGACGCAGGAGATGCCGTGCTCGGGGCTGCGGCCGCCGAAGACGATCGCCACACGGGTCTTGCCTGGGGTGGTCATGGTCACCTCATCGTTCGCGACTGCGGCTGGCCGTGCTCGCCGGTGGCGCTCACCCGACTGACCTTACTGTGCGTTGCCGCAAGCGGTGGTCGTTACCCGGGGAGACGCGGAGTCGCGTGGCAAACGGTCAAGGTGACATATACGGGGAGTAACGGAGCGGCGTGCCTCAGAAGGCCGGATGCCGGGGCCGGCGGCCGACCGCGATGACCTTCACGCGCTGCCGGCCGGCCCGCACCATGCCCAGCGCCATGAACGCGCCGGCGATCCGGTCGGCCGCCTCCCGGCTGCTCGCGCCGACGACCTGACGGCGGCGTTCCGGACTGGTCCGTTCGTCGCGCCGGCTGCCGTCCGGCGGACGTACGTCGGTGAGGACGACGAGGAACCTGGTCACCGCGGCAATCCCTCCCGTCTCGTGGACCGGCAGGGGCACGCGGCGGTCGGATCGTGGGGGAGTGAAAAATCCGACCACCGCGCGCCCCATCCCCTCCGGTCGCTCACCACCACCGTCGCCACGACAACCGGTGGTGAGGACGCCGTCACACATTGACAGGTTCACCGGCGTGAATGCAACTCTCATCGACTTTCTCTCATGCCCACTTTCCCGCGAGATGTGCGACCATCGATGCATGGCGCCGAAGACCGCCCGGGCCCGACGGCTCGGCATCGCCCTGCGGACCCACCGGGAGGCCGTCGGCCTCACCCTGGAGGCCGCGGCCGACGAGATCAACAGCACCCGGAGCACGTTGTCCCGCTACGAGAACGCGCAGACGCTCGTCAGCCCCGCCACCGTGCGCGCGCTGCTGACCAGCTACGGCGTGGACCCGGCCGACATCGCGGCGGCGGTGCAACTCGCGAAGGACGCCCGCAAGCCGGGCTGGTGGGTGTCCTATTCGTACCTGCTGGACCAGCGCACCATCGACTTCATCGCGCTGGAGGCCGAGGCCACCGGCATCGCGAACTTCGAACCTTCTGTGGTGCCCGGTCTGCTCCAGACCGCCGACTACATCCGCGGGGTGATGCGCGGCGGGCCGCACACGCTCACCGACGAGCAGGTGGAGCAACGGGTCCAGCTACGACTGGACCGCCAGCAGCGGCTCTCCGGGTCCGAGCCGCCGATCCTCGACGCCATCATCGACGAGGGCGCGCTGCTGCGCCCGGTCGGTGACCGCTCGGTGATGTCCGGCCAGCTCCAGCACCTGCTGAAGATGGCCGAGCTGCCGAACGTCACGGTGCAGGTGATCCCGCTCGCCGCCGGATACCACCGGGGCACCCGGGGATCGCTGCACATCCTGGAGTTCGCCGACCCGGAGGACCCGATCATCGCCTCGGTGGAGACAGTCGCCGGGCAGATGGTCCTCGACCGGCCGGGTGACCTGCGAACCTGCGCCAAGATCATGGAGCACCTGCGGACCGTGGCGCTGAGCCCTGCGGCCAGCCGGGACCAGCTCCTCCGCCTGCTGAACGAGAGGTGACCAGATGAACGGCACGAATCCCACACCGGCCCGCTGGCGCAAGAGCAGCCACAGCGGCGACGAGGGCGCGTGCGTGGAGATGGCGCCGCTGCCCGGCGCGGTGGCGGTCCGCGACTCCAAGGATCCGGCCGGCCCGGTGCTGGTGTTCCCGCCGCACGCCTGGGCCGCGTTCACCGCCGCGCCGCCGAGCGCCTGACCGGCCCGCCGCCCGCCTGGGTGGCCCGTCGGGCGGGCCGGCGTCAGCCGAGTGGGGCGGCGGCGGTGGCGGCACCGCGTACCGCCTCCAGCGCCGCGATGGCCACCCCCCGCGCGCCGGCCATGTCCCGGTCCGGCACCAGCGCGAAGGTGGCCACCGCCCGCTGCTCCTCCCGGAGCACCGTGTGCTCGGCGACCGCGGCGAGGAACCAGTCCCGGAACTCCGGCGCCGCCTCCACCACGCCCCCGCCGACGAAGTACGCGTGCGGGTCGGTGAAGTTGGCCGCGATGGTGAACAGCCGGCCCAGCGCCTTGGCCTGCTGGGTGAAGACGAGGCGGGCCAGCGGGTCGCCGCGTTCGCCGTAGCCGCGCAGCAGCTTCGCCGCCCGGTCCGGCTCCTCCGCCGCGAGCGGGTGCTCCGGATGCCGGGCCAGCCAGTACGGCAGCAGGTTGCGCCGGATCGCGGTGAGCGAGGCGACGCTCTCCGCGTCCCCGGTGAAACCGCAGGCGCAGACCGGCGCCGCCTGGTCCGGCTCGATCAGGCCGTCCAGCGGGATGTGCACGTGCCCGAACTCGCCGGCCATGCCGGCCGCGCCGCCGACCACCCGGCCGGACTCCACCACGCCCCCGCCGAGCCCGGTGCCGACGATCGCGGACACCGACGACCGGGCCATCGCGTCGGCGCCGAAGTAGACGTGGTGGGCGTAGAGCGCGGCGGCGTTGCCGTCGTTGGCGTACACCACGGGCAGGCCCAGCCGCCGTTCCAGCGCGGTGCGCACGTCGAAGCCCCGCCAGGCGGGCTGGGAGAAGTTCGTCGAGCCGCGGGACGAGATCACACCGGTGGCGCTGGCCGGGCCGGGCGTGTCCAGCCCGACCGCGCGGACCAGGTCACGCGGCACACCGGTGTGGGCCAGGACGCCGTCGAACGCCCGCACCAGCGCCTCCACCGCCGTCTCCGGGCCGGCGCCGACGTCGCTCGGGATCTCCAGCAACCCGTCCACCAGGAACCGGCCGTCGACGGTCAGCACAGTGGCGTTGTCACTCGTGCCCCCGTTGTCGAGTCCCACCACCACCGGCACACCTGCGCTGCCCACCGCCACCGCCTCCCGCCGCGCCTGACCCGAGGCTAGTTCCCGTCCGGGCCACCCGCCACGCCCCCGCCGGGACTCCCCCACCGCGATCAGCGGGACTCCCCCGCCACGGTCAGCCGGGACGGCGGGCGGTCACCGCTGTCGCCTCGCGTTCCTCGTCGCGGACCACCGCCGGCTCCAGCCGGGCGGCGGTGAACACAGCGCACAACTCCGGGGCCTGCGCGACGCTCACCTCGACCACGACATGCCCGCCCGGGGCGAGCCACTCGGCCGCGCCGGAGGCGACCCGGCGCAGCACGGCCAGGCCGTCCGTGCCGCCGTCGAGCGCCACCGGCGCCTCGTACAGGCGCGCCTCGGCCGGCAGCGAGGCCACCGCGGCGGTCGGCACGTACGGCGCGTTCGCCACCACCAGGTCCAGCGTCCCGCGCCGGCCGGCCGGCAGCGCGTCGAACAGGTCGCCCTGGTAGACCGGGACGCCTAGTGGTTCGAGGTTGCGCCGGGCGCAGGCCACCGCCACCGGGTCGATGTCGGCGGCGGCCAGCCAGCGCGGCGCCAGCCGCTCGTGCAGCACCACGGCGGCGGCGCCGGAGCCGCAGCACAGGTCGAGCACCGCGGGTGCCGGCCCGGCCAGCGCCGTCGCGGCGTCGACGAGCAGCGCGGTCCGGCCGCGCGGCACGAAGACCCCCGGGTGGACGGCGATGCGCCGGCCGCAGAACTCGGCCCAGCCGAGCAGGTGCTCCAGCGGCAGGCCGGCGACGCGACGGTCGGCCAGCCGGGTCAGTGACTGCGCCGAGTCGGCGGCGGCGATCAGCAGGTCCGCCTCGTCCTCGGCGAAGACGCAGCCGGCGGCGCGCAGCCGCCGGACGAGGGCCTGACGATCGGGGGTGAACACGGTGGATGCCATGGCAAGCCTTTCGGGAAGCGCTCGTCGGCGCCCCCGGCGTCGCCTCAGCCCCGAAGCGACGCGGACTCGGAGGGAGCGCCGGTCCTCTGCTCGTGGATCGGACTCACCTCCTCGGGTCGGGGCCGCACGGGCCGTGGCTGCCCGTCACCTTAGCCCAGCGGCCGATACGCCGTCAGCCCGCCGCGTCCAGCGCCGCCGTCACGTCGGCGAGCAGGTCGGCGGTGTCCTCGACGCCGCAGGAGAACCGCACGAAGCCCGGCGTCGTGTCGTCGCCCCACTGGGCCCGCCGGTCGGCGGTGCTGTGCAGGCCACCGAACGAGGTGGCGGCGGCCACCAGGCGGGAGGCGGCGAGGAACCGGGCCACCCGGCGCTCGTCACCCAGGTCGAACGAGAGCACGCCCGGTACGCGCCGCATCTGGGCCGACGCGACCGGGTACGCCGGATCGTCCGGCCGTCCGGGCCAGCGCAGGCCGGTGACGTCCGGGCGGTCCGCGAGCAGGTCGGCCAGCGCCCGCGCGTTCGCGGTCTGCCGGGCCAGCCGCAGGTCGAGCGTGGCCAGCGACCGATGGGCCAGCCAGCAGTCGAACGCGCCGGGCACGCCGCCGGTGGCGTTGCGCCAGGTGGTGGCCGCGTCCCGCAGCCCGGCGTCCCGGGTCGCCAGGTAGCCGAGCAGCAGGTCCGAGTGGCCGGTCAGCGCCTTCGTGCCGGAGGCGACCACCACGTCCGCGCCGAGGTCCAGCGGGTGCTGCCCGAGCGGCGTGGCGGTGGTGTTGTCCACCGCCACCAGCGCGCCGGCGGCATGCGCGGCGGTGGCCACCGCCCGCACGTCGGCCACGTCCAGGCCGGGGTTCGCCGGGGTCTCCAGCAGCACCAGCCGTACGCCGTCGAACGACGGGTACGGCCCGGCCGTCGGCGCGAGCACCACGCGTACGCCGAGCTGTTCCAGCGTGTCCGAGGCGAACGCGCGCACCGAGAAGTAGCCGTCGGCGGGCAGCAGCACCGTGTCGCCGGGGCGCAGCAGTGTCAGCAGGAGCCCGGTGATGGCGGCCTGGCCGCTGGCGAAGACCCGGCAGTCGCCGCCCTCCAGCTCGCCGATCGCCGTCTCCAGCAGCCGCCGGGTGGGGTTGTCGGGCCGTCCGTACCCGTTCGTCGCCGCGGACGGGCCGCGCTCCGGGTCCAGGTGGTACGGCGCCGCGAAGACCGGGCCGGGCAGGAACGGCTGCCCGGGTACCGCTTCCGGCAGGCCGGCGTGCACGCTGCGCGTGCCGTCACCCCAGTGCTCGCTGCTCATCCCCGCTCCGCTCACTCGTACGACTCGGGCTTGGCGGTACGGCTCATCAGCGCGTCCACCGCCAGGCGCGGATCCATCCCCTCGTGGCAGATCCGCTCGATCTGCTCGGTGATCGGCATCTCGACGCCGTGCGCCCGGGCCAGGTCGCGGATGGCCAGGCAGCTCTTGACGCCCTCGGCGGTCTGCCGGGTGGCCGCCTGGGCCTGCTCCAGCGTCTCGCCCCGGCCCAGGTGCTCGCCGAACGTGCGGTTGCGGGCCATCGGCGACGAGCAGGAGGCGACCAGGTCACCCATGCCTGCCAGCCCGGCGAACGTGATCGGGTCGGCGCCGAGGGCCACGCCCAGCCGGGCGGTCTCGGCCAGGCCGCGCGTCATCAGCATGGCCCGGGTGTTGTCGCCGAAGCCCATCGCGGTGGCGATGCCGTACGCCAGCGCGATCACGTTCTTCACCGCGCCGCCCAGCTCGCAGCCGATCACGTCGTCGTTCGTGTACGGGCGGAAGTACGGCGTGCGGATGGACGCCTGCACCAGCGCGGTGCGGCGGCTGTCGGTGCCCGCTACCACAGTGGCGGCCGGCTGCTCGGCGGCGATCTCCGGGGCCAGGTTGGGCCCGGAGACGACCACCACCCGATCGGCGGGCACCCCGGCGGTCTCGGTGATCACCTGGCTCATCCGCTTGGTGGTGCCCAGCTCGATGCCCTTCATCAGCGACACGAGCGTGGCGTCCGGCGCCAGGTACGGCGTCCAGTCGGCGAGGTTGCCGCGCAGCGTCTGGGAGGGCACCGAGAGCACCACCACCTCGGCCCCCTCGATCGCCTCGGCGGCGTCGCCGGTGGCTGTCACCCGCTCGGGCAGGCGGATCCCCGGCAGGTACTCCGGGTTGTGCCGCCCGGTCCGGATCGCCTCGGCCACGGCGGCCCGGCGGGCCAGCACCGTCACGTCCCGCCCGGCGTCGGCGAGGATCTTGGCGAACGCGGTCCCCCAGGAACCGGCGCCCAGCACGGCGACGTGCCCGCTCATTCGGTGACCTCCCGGGTGCCGGTGCGGGCGGGCCGCTGCCAGAGCGGCGGTGGTGTGCCGCCGCGGATCTCCGCGACCAGATCCCGGATGCGCAGCATGATGGTGTCCGTCATCTCGTCCAGGATCGGCCGGGTCGGCGTGGCGCCGGCCCAGCGGCTCAGGTCCACCGGCGGCCCGGCGATCACCGTCACCGGGGTGCGCGGGCGCAGCCCGAACCGGGCCGTCCGCGGGTCGAACATCCGTTCCGGGCCGACCATCGCGATCGGGACCACCGGGGCGCCGGTGGCCAGCGCCAGCCGGGCCGCGCCGGTCTTGCCCTTCATCGGCCACAGGTCCGGCTCCCGGGTGGTGGTGCCCTCCGGGTAGATCACCACGGCGCCCCCCTCGGCCAGCGCGGCGACCAGCTTGTCCAGCGACTTGACCGCCTCGACGGTGCCCCGCTCGACCGGGATCTGCTGGCAGCGGTGCAGGATCCAGCCGACCACCGGCACCCGGAACACGCTGGCCTTGCCGAGGAAGCGCGGCCAGCGCCCGGCGTCGTAGACGTAGTGCGCGACCACGAGCGGGTCGGCGTGCGAGATGTGGTTCGGCACGAGGATCACGCCGCCGTCGCGGCGCAGGTGCTCCATGCCCCGCCAGGTGCGCCGGGTCCAGACCGTCATCAGCGGCTTCACCAGCACCACGGCGAGTCGTCGCCAGAACCCCAGCCTCCGCCGTGCCACAGTGCCTCCTCGATCCGCCCACGCGCCCCGGCACAGAATCATGCCTGTTCGCCCCCGCTGCGGCCAGTGCGGGTACCGGCGGCCTCGCTGGCAGGATGGTCGGCGTGTCTGAGGCCCGCTGGACCGTGGTGATGCCGGTGAAGCGCCTTCCGGCGGCGAAGAGCCGTCTGCGGGGCGCGCTGCCCGGCGTACCCCATGAGGAGCTGGCACTGGCCCTGGCGGCCGACACGCTGCGCGCGGCGCGGGCGTGCCCGGCGGTCGCCCTGGTGCTCGTGGTCACCGACGACCCGGTGGTGGCCGCGGCGGCCGGCGCGGTGGGCGCCCGCGTCGCCGCCGACCCCGGCGGCGGCCTCAACGCGGCGTTCCGGCACGGCGCGGCGGTCGCCGGGCCGCGCGCCGCGGTGGCCGGCCTGACCGCCGACCTGCCCGCGCTGCGACCGGCCGATCTGGCCGCCGCGCTGCGGGCCACCCAGGGGGTACGCGGGTTCGTGGCTGATGCCCCGGGCGGAGGCACGGTGCTGCTCGCCGCGCCGGCCGGCGCGGCACTGTCGCCGCGGTTCGGGCCCGGCTCGGCCGCGGCGCACGCGGCGAGCGGGGCGCTGCCGCTCGCCGGGGAGTGGCCCAGCCTGCGCCGGGACGTGGACACCCCGGCGGACCTGGCCGACGCCGCCGGGCTGGGCGTGGGGCCGCGCACCGCCGCGCTGCTGGCCCGGGTCGCCGGGGTGGTCCGGTACGGTGCTGGCATGCAGGGGACGGTGGCCACCTACGACGCGTCGACCCGCAGCGGCGTGCTGCTGCTCGACGACGGCACCGAGCTGGCGTTCCCGGCCCGCGCGTTCGACGCCTCCGGGCTGCGGCTGCTCCGATTGGGGCAGCGTGTCCGGATCGAGCGGGACGCCGACGGCGAGGTGGTCCGGGTGACCTTGCCGACGATGGCGTGAACAACCTGGCCCGAGTTCATTTTCCGTTCACCCTTATCGGGGAATCATGAGGTGGTGAGCACCCCTCGCGAGCACCCCGACGGTCCGCCGCCGATCCTCGACCCCGGCACGCCCCGTAACGGCCGCCCCACCCGCGGCCCGGACGGGCGGTTCCGCCAGACCCGGCCCCCGGAGGAGCGCCTCGGCGCCGACCCGGACGCGGCCGGCGCGACCGGCCTGGACGAGCCGCTCGACCCGGTGGAGGGTCCCGGCCCGGCCGGCGAGACCGCTGCGGACGCCGCCCCGCCGGCCTCGCCGCCGCTGCCGGAGGACCGTTTCCTCAACCGGGAGCTGTCCTGGCTCGACTTCAACGCCCGGGTGCTGGCGCTCGCCGAGGATCCGCGCACCCCGCTGCTGGAACGGGCGAAGTTCCTGGCCATCTTCGCCAGCAACCTGGACGAGTTCTACATGGTCCGGGTGGCCGGGCTGAAGCGGCGGCTCTCCGCCGGCCTGCCGGTACGCGGCGGCGACCGGCTGCCGCTGCGCACCCAGCTCGACCTGATCACCGAGAAGGCCGCGGGCCTGGTCGCCCGGCACGCCGCCTGCCTGGTCGACGACGTGCTGCCGAAGCTCGCCGCCGAGGACATCCGCATACTGCGCTGGAGCGACCTGGACGACGCGGAGCGGGAGCGGCTGCGCACCTGGTTCCGGGAGCACATCTTCCCGGTGCTCACCCCGCTGGCGGTCGACCCGGCGCACCCGTTCCCGTACATCTCCGGCCGTTCGCTGAACCTGGCCGTGTCGGTGCGCGACCCGGACGGCGGCTCGGAGCTGTTCGCCCGGGTCAAGGTGCCGAACAACGTGCCCCGGTTCGTCCGGGTGCACCGCGACCAGCCGGGCGTGCGGTTCCTGCCGGTCGAGGACCTCATCTCGGTGCACCTCGGCCAGCTGTTCTCCGGCATGCAGGTGGTCGAGTGCCACCTGTTCCGGGTGACCCGCAACGCCGAGGTGGAGGTGGACGAGGACCGCGACGAGGACCTGCTCCAGGCGCTGGAACGGGAGCTGGCCCGGCGCCGGTTCGGCCCGCCGGTACGCCTGGAGGTCGCCGCGTCCATCTCCGACCACATGCTGGAGCTGCTGGTCCGTGAGCTGGACATGGACGGCCACGACGTGCTGCGGGTCCGTGGCCTGCTCGACCTGTCCGCGCTGTGGCAGGTGTACGGCGAGGCGGACCGGCCCGACCTGAAGGATCCGTCGTTCGTGCCGGCCACCCATCCACGCCTGGCCGAGGGTGAGGTGCCGCGCAGCGTCTTCGCCACGCTGCGGGACGGTGACGTGCTGGTGCACCACCCGTACCACTCGTTCGCGACGAGCGTGCAGCGCTTCGTGGAGCAGGCGGCGGCCGACCCGAACGTGCTCGCCATCAAGCAGACGCTCTACCGCACCAGCGGCGACTCCCCGATCGTGGACGCGCTCGTCGACGCCGCAGCCGCCGGCAAGCAGGTGGTGGTGCTGGTGGAGCTGAAGGCGCGCTTCGACGAGGTGGCGAACATCGGCTGGGCCCGCACACTGGAACGGGCCGGCTGCCACGTGGTGTACGGCCTGGTCGGGCTCAAGACGCACTGCAAGACCGCGCTGGTGGTACGCCAGGAGGGCAACCAGATCCGCCGCTACTGCCACATCGGCACCGGCAACTACCACCCGAAGACGGCCCGGCTCTACGAGGACTTCGGCATGCTCACCGCCGACCCGGAGATCGGCGCCGACCTGACCGACCTGTTCAACGTGCTCACCGGCTACAGCCGGCAGACCGCGTTCCGGCGGCTGCTGGTGGCGCCGCAGGGCATCCGCAGCGGCCTGATCGAACGCATCGACAGGGAGATCGAACACGTCCGGCTGGGCATGCCGGGGCTCGTGCAGTTCAAGGTGAACTCCCTGGTGGACGAGGAGATCACCGACGCGCTCTACCGGGCGTCGCGGGCCGGCGTGCACGTGGACCTGCTGATCCGCGGCATGTGCACGCTGCGGCCGGGTGTGCCGGGGCTGTCGGAGAACATCCGGGTCCGCTCGATCCTCGGCCGGTTCCTGGAACACTCCCGGATCTTCCGGTTCGGCAACAACGGCGACGCCGAGTTCTGGATGGGCTCGGCCGACCTGATGCACCGCAACCTGGACCGCCGGGTGGAGGCGCTGGTGCAGGTGAGCGATCCGGTGGCCCGGGCCGAGCTGGACCACGTCCTCACCGCCGCGTTCGATCCCGACGTGGACGCGTTCGAGCTGGCCGCCGACGGCACCTGGCACCGGCGTACCGGCGACGGCGAGGTGCGGCTGACCCATCTCCAGGATCTGTTGCTGCGCCGGGTCGGCGGCCGGGCGGACTGACCGGGCCGTGGCGCGTGCCGGGCGGGCATACGGTGAGCGGGTGAGCGACGACGAACCGGTACGGATCCGGGCCGCCGGCGGTGTGGTGTGGCGCCCGGGTCCGGCCGGCGTCGAGGTCTGCCTCGTGCACCGCCCCCGGTACGGCGACTGGTCGCTGCCGAAGGGCAAGCTGGACCGCGGCGAGCATCCCCTCGTGGCAGCCGTCCGCGAGGTGGCCGAGGAATCAGACGTCCGTGCCGTGCCGCAGGTCCGCCTGCCCACCGTCCGCTACCGCAGCGAGGGTCTCGCCAAGGCGGTCGACTACTGGTCGATGCGGGCGGCCGGCACCGGCGGTTTCCAGCCCGGCACCGAGGTCGACGACGTGGCCTGGTTCCCGGTCGACGACGCGGTACGCCGGGTCAGCTATCCGCACGACGCCGAGGTGATCGCCGCGTTCGCGGCGCTGCCGCCGGTCACCGCGACGGTGCTGCTGGTCCGGCACGCGCACGCCGGCAAGCGCGGCACCTGGACCGGCCCGGACCACGGCCGCCCGCTCGACGACAAGGGATGGACGCAGGCGCGGGCACTGGTCCCGCTCGTCGCGCTGGTCCGCCCGGCCCGCCTGTACTCCGCCTCGGCCCGGCGCTGCGTGCAGACGCTCGACCCGGCGGCGGCCCGGCTGGACCTGCCGATCGAGGTCTGCGGCGACTTCGACGAGCCGGCGCCGGGCCAGCAGGTCGAGGAGTGCGCGCTCGCCGCCGCGGCCCGGCTCGTCGCGCTGGCGCAGGCCGCCGGGACGGTGGCGGTGTGCAGCCAGGGCAAGGTGATCCCGGGTGCGCTGGAACGGCTCACCGGCCGGGTGGACGAGGACTTCACCACCGACAAGGGCGGCGGCTGGCTGCTGCCGTTCGCCGGTGACCGGCTGGTCCTCCCCGACCGGTTGTGAGACCGCCGCGGCCGGTGCCCGTCGTCGCGGCGGGCTCCGGTTGTGGCGGCGCGGTCAGGGCAGCGTGACGGTGAGCGTCACCGGCAGGTGGTCGCTGGCCTCGGTGCGCGGCGCGCGTACCTCGGTGGCGGTCAGGCCCGGCGAGGTGAAGACGTGGTCGATCTGGGTGCGCGGATCGTCGGCCGGGCTGGTCCGCAGCGGCCGGTCCGCGGCCAGCGCGTCCACCAGCCCCGCGCGGGTGAACGCGGCGAACGCCGGGTCGTCCGGCTCGGTGTTCAGGTCACCGCCGAGCACCAGTGGGCGGCCGTTCGCGTACCGGCCGGCGAATTCGGCCACCTCGCCCGCCTGCTCGACCGGATCCCGCCCGGGCGGCGGTTGCAGGTGCGTGGCGACCACTGCCAGTTCCCGCCCGCCGAGGTCGAGCGTGACACCGAGGGCCTGCGCCCCGGTCGGCGCGCCGTGCGCGGTCAGCCGCCGCGTCTGCCCGGACCGCATCCGGAAACGGCTGAGCACCGCGTCGCCCCAGACCGGGTCGGCGGCGGGCCCGAAGACGTACGGCATCCCCAGCCGCCCGGCCAGCAACGCCAGCGTGTCGTGGCCGCCGTTGAGCCACCAGCCCCGGTCGACCTCGCTGAGCAGCACCACGTCCGCGCCGCGCAACTCCCGCGCCACCGCGTCCAGGTCCAGCCGCCCGTCCAGGCCGAACCCCATCCGGATGTTGCACGCGGCCACCCGTACCGCCGCCGGCGCGGCCGTGGCCCGGGCCGGCGCGGGCGGTACGTGCAGCACGGCGGCGAGCCCGGCCAGCGCGGTGAGCCCGGCCAGGGCCGCGACCCGGACCGTGGTGGGCAGCATCGGGCCGGGTGTGGCCGCGCCGGGCTGGATGGGCGCGGTAGCCGCCACCAGAGCCACCAGGACGGCCGTGGCGACCGGCGCCCAGCCGTTGGGGTACCCCAGGTCGTAGGCGGCGTAATAGGCCACCGTGGCCACCGCGAACACCAGCATCCCGAGCGCCGCCGCCCGCCCGCGCCGCGCCCCCGCCCGCCCGTCGTCCGCGCCTCGTTCGTCCGTGGCGGCGGCCCGGCCGTCGTCGTCTGCCGTGTCGGTGCGGGCCAGGCAGCCGCCGAGACCGGCGGCGGTGAGCAGGTACGCCGGGACGAGCAGCCCGGTCACGAACAGCACCGACCCGGCGAGCAGCGCCAGCGGCCACAGCACCCGCGCCACGCGCACCGGTGCCCGGAACAACGCCGCCGCGAGGAACAGCAGCACCGCGAGCGCACCCGGCAGGGCACCGTTTCCGGGGCGGACGAGACCGGGGAAATCAGGCGATCCGGTGCCGGCGGCGGCGCTCCAGAGCGCCGGAGCGAGCGCCACCTGACCGGCCAGCAGCAGCGCCGGCCCGCACAGCGACCAGGCTCTACGGCCCGGGGTCGGCACACGCCGACCGGCGTCGCCGTCCGCCACATCCGTCGCCGGGGCGGCCGTCCGCGCCGCGTCGCCGGGTACCGGAACGGCGGCCCGCTCCCGCCGTACCGCCACCGAGGCGGCCAGGAACGCCAGCACCAGCAGAGCGCTCAGGCTCCAGGCGAGCACACCGCCGCGCCACACCAGGTCCTCGGTGCCGAGCAGGGCGTGCCCGACCGCGTTCCCGGCCAGCCCGAGCGTCAGCCCGGCGACCGGCCTCGGCACCGACGCGGCGATCGCGGCGAGCCAGACCAGGCCGGCGAGCAGTCCGGCGCAGGCCGACCAGAGCTGGGCCGGGCCGCCGGGTTGCGCGGTCAGCGCCAGCCGGGCCACCGCCAGCACGCCCGCCGCGGCGAGTCCGACCGGGCCGGGACCGACGCGGCGTACGAGTGTGGGCGCGGCGAGCGCGAGCAGGAACCAGCCGAGCGCGAACGCGCCGAGCAGCTCGGCGGGCGTCTCGGCGGCCCGGCCGAACAGGGTGATGACCGACGGGAGCCAGACCCGGAGCACGTCCAGCAGGACCGCGATTCCGAGCGCGAGCGTGAGGGTGGAGAGGTGACGGTGCCGCACGGGGCGCCTCTTCTCGTGACCGACGGGGGTTTTCGGCACGGCGATTCTGCGGGGCGCGGCGGCGGGCGGTCAACGGCGTACCCGTGCGAGAGGGCGCCCACCGCGAACGGTGGGCGCCCTCTCGTGGGCCGTCCGGTCAGCGCCGGGTGGCGGCCTTCTTGGCCGGTGCCTTCTTCGCCGGCGCCTTCTTGGCCGCCGTGGTCTTCTTGGCCGTGGCGGACTTCGCCGCGGTCGTCTTCTTGGCGGTGGTGGTCTTCTTCGCCGCGGTGGACTTCGCCGCGGTCGTCTTCTTCGCCGCCGTGGTCTTGGTCGCGGCGGCCTTCTTCGCCGGCGCGGCCTTCTTGGTAGCGGTGGTCTTGGTGGCCTTCGCCGCCGTGGTCTTCTTCGCGGCCCCGGTGGTCTTCGCCGCCGTGGTCTTCTTCGCGGCGCCGGTGGTCTTCTTCGCGGCTGCGGTGTCCTTGGGCACCTTGCCGCTGGCCACCATCTCCTTGAAGCCCGCGCCCGCCCGGAACGTCGGGACGGAGGTCTTCTTGACCTTCACCGCCTCGCCGGTCCGCGGATTGCGCGCTGTTCGGGCTCCCCGGACGCGCTTCTCGAACGCTCCGAAACCGGTGATCGCCACCTTCTCGCCCTTGGTGACCGCCGCCTGGACCTCAGCGAGAACCGCGTCGAGCGCGGCCGTCGCCGTCTTCCGGTCCCCCAGGCGAACGGCGAGCGCCTCGATGAGCTCGGCCTTGTTCACGACTTCCTCCCGATTGTGCAACTGACTCGACGCGAGCCATTCTGCGCGCACGGTATGCCCTGTGCTGCCTGGACACAAACATTCGGTGGAAAAAAGCCCTTGTGTCGCAACGGATTCGCCCCCACCGGATGCACCGGTGGGGGCGAATAGCGCTTGAGGTCAGGCGATCGAGGGCAGGAACGCCGGCCGGGCCGCCTCGTACGCGCTGATCTCGGACTCGTGCCGGAGGGTGAGTCCAATGTCGTCCAAGCCCTCCATCAGCCGCCAACGGCTGTGGTCGTCCAGCGGGAACGCCCAGGTGACGTCACCGGCGTGGACCTGGCGGGCGGCGAGGTCGACGGTGATCGGCGTGGTGGGCTCGGATTCCACGAGATCCCACAGTTCTTCCACGGCTTTCAATTCCAGCTCGACCGGAAGGAGGCCTTCCTTGAGCGCGTTGCCGCGGAAGATGTCGCCGAAGCGAGGCGAGATGACGGCCCGGAAGCCCCAGTCCCGCAGCGCCCAGACGGCGTGCTCCCGGGAGGATCCGGTGCCGAACTCGGGGCCGGCGATCAGAATCGACGCACCTGAATGGACGGGATCGTTGAGGACGAATGACGGGTCCTCCCGCCACGCGTTGAACAGACCGTCGGCGAATCCGGTCCGGGTCACCCGCTTGAGGTACACGGCGGGGATGATCTGGTCGGTGTCCACGTTGGATCGGCGCAGCGGCACGGCCGTGCCGGTGTGGGTGGTGAACTTGTCCATCTCGGCTGCCCTTCTCACAGGTCGGCGGGGGCGGCCAGCCGGCCGACCACGGCGGTGGCGGCGGCGACCGGCGGGGACACCAGGTGGGTACGCCCGCCCCGGCCCTGGCGGCCCTCGAAGTTGCGGTTGGAGGTCGAGGCGGAGCGTTCGCCCGGCTTCAGCGTGTCCGGGTTCATGCCCAGGCACATGGAGCAGCCGGCGAAGCGCCACTCGGCGCCGGCGTCGGTGAAGACCTTGTCCAGCCCCTCGATCTCGGCCGCCTCGCGGACCGCGGCGGAGCCGGGGACCACGAGCATGCGTACGCCGTCGGCGACCCGGCGCCCGCGCAGCACCTCGGCGGCAGCCCGCAGGTCCTCCAGGCGGCCGTTGGTGCAGGAGCCGACGAACACCACGTCCACGGCCAGGTCGCGCAGCGGGGTGCCCGGGGTGAGGTCCATGTACTCCAGCGCGCGGCGGGCGGCGACCCGCTCCGGCTCGGTGACGAAGTCCTCCGGGTCCGGCACGGTGGCGCCCAGCGGCACGCCCTGCCCCGGGTTGGTGCCCCAGGTGACGAACGGCGTGATCCGGCTCGCGTCGAGCGTGACCTCGGTGTCGAAGGTCGCGCCGTCGTCGGTGGGCAGCGTCCGCCAGTACTCCAGCGCCGCGTCCCAGTCGTCGCCCTGGGGCGCGTTGGGCCGGCCCTTCAGGTACGCGAACGTGGTCTCGTCCGGCGCGATCATGCCGGCCTTGGCGCCCCACTCGATGGACATGTTCGCGATCGTCATCCGTCCCTCCATCGAGAGGTCGCGGATCGCCTCGCCCCGGTACTCGACGATGTGCCCACGCCCGCCGCCGGTGCCGACCTGCGCGATCAGCGCGAGCACCAGGTCCTTGGCGGTGACGCCGGGTGCCAGCTCGCCGACCACGTTCACGGCCATGGTCTTCGGGCGGGCCTGCGGCAGCGTCTGCGTGGCCAGCACGTGCTCGACCTCACTGGTGCCGATGCCGAACGCCAGCGCGCCGAACGCGCCATGGGTGGCGGTGTGCGAGTCGCCGCACACGATCGTCATGCCGGGCTGGGTGAGGCCGAGCTGCGGGCCGATGACGTGCACGATGCCCTGGTTCTCGTCGCCCAGCGGGTGCAGGCGGACGCCGAACTCGGCGCAGTTGCGGCGCAGCGTCTCGATCTGGGTGCGGGAGGTGGGGTCCGCGATCGTGAGCAGGTCGCCGCGCCGGAGGCGGAACGCCGGGTCGTCGTACCCGGTCGGGGTGTTGTGGTCCTCGGTCGCGATCGTCAGATCGGTACGGCGGACCCCGCGCCCGGCCAGACGCAGCCCGTCGAACGCCTGCGGGCTGGTCACCTCGTGCAGCAGGTGCAGGTCGATGAAGAGCAGGTCCGGCTCGCCGTCGGCGGAGCGGACCACGTGTGCGTCCCAGACCTTCTCGGCCAGGGTCCTCGGTTGAGTGACTCCCACCATCTGGACATCCTAAATTCTGGGAGGTAAATTTCGGCTTGTGGGACACAGTATGAGCGGTGTCGGCGTTCTCGACAAGGCGGTGGTCATCCTGGCCGCCTGTGTCGACGGCGCCAGCCTGGCCGAACTCGTTGAACGCACCAAGCTGCCCCGGGCCACCGCGCACCGGCTGGCACAGGCGCTGGAGATCCACCGGATGCTCGTCCGGGACACCCAGGGGCGCTGGCGCCCGGGTCCACGCCTGGGCGAGCTGGCGAACGCGGCCCCGGACGTGCTCCTGACCGCCGCCGAGCCGCTGCTCGCCGCGCTACGGGACGCCACCGGCGAAAGCGCCCAGCTCTACCTGCGCCGCGCCGACGAGCGGATCTGCGTGGCCGCCGCCGAGCGCGCCAGCGGGCTGCGGGACACCGTCCCGGTCGGCTCGGTGCTGCCGATGACCGCCGGCTCGGCGGCGCAGATCCTGCTCGCCTGGGAGCCCCCGGAGGCGGTCATGCCGCTGCTCCCCCGCTCCAAGTTCACCGGCCGCACGCTGGCCGAGGTGCGGCGGCGCGGGTGGGCGCAGAGCGTCGCCGAGCGGGAGGCGGGTGTGGCGAGCGTCTCGGCGCCGATCCGCGACCGCACCGGCCGGGTGATCGCCGCGATCAGCATCTCCGGCCCGATCGAGCGCCTCGGCCGCCGCCCCGGCGAACGCCACGCCATGGCCGTGGTCCGAGCCGGCCAGCGCCTCTCCGGCCTCTGACCCACCCGCCCACCCACGCCCTCACTCTCTGCCCCGTTGATCATGAAGTTGGCGGCATTTCTGATCTCCCCGACTGCCGCTAACTTCATGATCAACGGGGCAGAGAGGGGCGGGGCGGAAATGGGGAACGGCCCGCCTCGCTTGGCGAGACGGGCCGTTCGTGGGTGTAGCCCCGACCGGATTCGAACCGGCGCTACCGCCTTGAGAGGGCGGCGTCCTGGGCCGCTAGACGACGGGGCCAGGCACTTTTCGTGCTTCACCACCCTGCCGGGCGGTGTGGCAGTAGTCTAGCGGCATCCCGCGCGGCACCACGGAGGGGGGTCACCCTCTGCCGACGTGGGCCGGACAGCAGAAAGCCCGCCCCGGAGAAACGGGACGGGCTGTCGGTGCTGTAGCCCCGACCGGATTCGAACCGGCGCTACCGCCTTGAGAGGGCGGCGTCCTGGGCCGCTAGACGACGGGGCCAGAACCTTCATTGCACTCCGCCAGCGTGAGCTGCCGGAATCCAGCGTCCGAGGGCTCTCACGAACCCTCGGTTGCGCTGGGGTACCTTGCCGTGGTCCGAGCCGGCCAGCGCCTCTCCGGCCTCTGACCCACCCGCCCACCCACGCCCTCACTCTCTGCCCCGTTGATCATGAAGTTGGCGGCATTTCTGATCTCCCCGACTGCCGCTAACTTCATGATCAACGGGGCAGAGAGGGGCGGGGCGGAAATGGGGAACGGCCCGCCTCGCTTGGCGAGACGGGCCGTTCGTGGGTGTAGCCCCGACCGGATTCGAACCGGCGCTACCGCCTTGAGAGGGCGGCGTCCTGGGCCGCTAGACGACGGGGCCAGAACCTTCATTGCACTCCGCCAGCGTGAGCTGCCGGAATCCAGCGTCCGAGGGCTCTCACGAACCCTCGGTTGCGCTGGGGTACCAGGACTCGAACCTAGACTAACTGAACCAGAATCAGTCGGGCTGCCAATTACCCCATACCCCATTGGCCCCTTGCGGCGCCGGGAATGAACTTTACCCTCCCGGTGCCGACAGGCCAAATCCAACCCCTCGAAACCCACCTGACCAGCGGAAACGAGGCATCGGAGCGGATCAGGCGACAGGGACCACCGGGTTGCTCAGCTCCCCGATCCCCTGGATCCGCACGGTGACCGTATCCCCCTCGGTGAGCGGGCTAACCCCCGCCGGCGTGCCGGTCAGGACCACGTCGCCGGGCAGCAGCGTCATCACGTGCGAGATGTACGACACCAGGCCCGGTACGTCGAACACCATGTCCTTGGTCCGGCCGAGCTGGCGTACCTCCATCTCCTCCGGGTTGCGCCCCACCTCACACCGGATCTCCAGGTCGCTGACGTCGAGCCCGGTGGTGATCCACGGCCCGATCGGGCAGAACGAGTCGAAGCCCTTGGCGCGGGTCCACTGCCCGTCGGAGCGCTGGAGATCCCGCGCGGTGACGTCGTTGGCGCAGGTGTAGCCGAAGATGGCCCGTTCGGCGGCGGCCCGGTCGGCGCGGCGGGCACCTGGGGCGCCGATCACCACGGCGAGTTCCGCCTCGTGCTCGACCTGCTTGGAGAAGATCGGCAGCCGGATGGCGTCGCGCGGGCCGATCACCGAGGTGGACGGCTTGAGGAACAGCAGCGGCTCCTTCGGCACCTCGCTGCCGTGCTCGGCGGCGTGTTCGGCGTAGTTGCGGCCGACACACACCACCTTGCTGGGCAGGATCGGCGACAGCAGCCGGACGTCGGAGAGCGCCCAGCGGGCGCCGGAGAACTGGATCTGCCCGAACGGGTGGCCTTCGATCTCGGCGATGGTCAGGCCCTGCGGCCCGGCCTCCGGCTCGCCCTCGACGACCCCGAACGACATTCCCTTGGCATGAGCGAAACGAGCGATACGCACCCGGCCAATCTATCCCCGCCCGCGGGCGGCCCGGCGGACACCGGCAGGCGGCACGCCCCGGCCGCCGCGCGCCACCCCCTCACCGGCTGCCTGGGGCACCGGATCGGCAAGGGCCGGACAGGGTACGCGCGATCGCGCCGGACGGGGCGGGAATGGCGGCTTCGTACCCGCCCGGCGGTCCACGGCCCATAGCTTCGGGTCCGGAGGTTCGTTGGTATGCCTGCATCGAGACGACACCACAGGGCCCTGGCAGTGTTCGTGAACTGCCTCGGCGTCATCGCCGCCGTACCGGCGCTGTCCCCGGCGACGCCCCGCGCGGCCGCCGCCCCCGCCCATCCGGCCCCGCCACCGGCGGTCATCCCCGGTGCCGCGGCCACCCCGATCCCGACCGGCGTGCCGGCGGTGCCCCCGGCGGTGCCGACCACCGGCCCGGCACCAATCCGGCCGTCGATGCCCCCGGTCAGCGTGGCGGTGGGCGCGTCGGGCACCCCGGCGCCGGGCTACCGGATCGAGGTCCGCAACGCCGGCACGTCGCCCGTCGACACGATGGTCCGGCAGGAGCTGCCGAACGGGTCGCGGGCCACCACGGTGACCGGCGGCGGGCGGACCAGCCGTCCCGCCGGGATGAGCGCCGGTGAGGTGACCTGGCGGCTGCGGCTGCCGGCGAAGAGCACCACCACGCTGCACACCGCGCTGTCGGTCTCCGGGCCGGGCCGCTCGGTGACGGCCCCCACCTGCGTCTACGGCTCGGACGGCACGCGCCCGTTCGACTGCGCCACGGCGACCTGGGTGGGTGCCGCGACGGCCCCGGCGGCGCAGGTCACCGCCGCCCCGGCCTGGCGGCGGCCGCCGGTGCTGCTCGCCGCGTTCACCGCGCTGCTGGTGGTCACCGCCGGCTTGGTGTGGTGGGCGGTGTGGCGCCGCCGCCGACGCACGGCGGCGGGACGCGCCGCGACTCCCACCGGTACGCCCGGAGGCGGCGCCATGCACACCGGCGCCCCGGGAAGCGGCGTGTCCGGCCCGGGCGTGCCGGGCGGAGCCGCGCCCGGCCAGGGCGGCCCTGGTCACAGCGCACCGGGCCGAGGGGCGCCGGGCCACAGCGGGCCGGGCCACGGCGTGCCGGACCGAGGAACGCCCGAGCGCGGCACCGTCTATCCGCGTACGGCGGTGCCGTCGCCCGCGAGCCGTCGTCGCCGGCCGCCGGTGTGGCTGGTGGTCGGCGTGGCGGCGGCCGTGCTGGCCGGTGTGGTCGGCGCGGCGGCCTGGTCGGCCACGCAGCGGGTGGCCGCGATGGACACCACCAAGCAGCCGACGAGCGGCGCGTGGGTGGGCAGCAGCGTCACCGGCGCGCTGGGCCAGCCGCTGCGCGAGACCGCGTTCGAGTTCACCGTCTACCGGCTGAGCTGCGGCGCCGACGTCCTGCCGCCGGCGCCGGGTGGTGGCCGGCCGTGCCTGGCCACGGTCGGGGTGCGCAATCTCACCAACGAGGACCAGACCTGGCACGGGCAGTTGCAGCGGGCGTATCTGCCCAGCGGCAACTGGGTCGCCGCCGACGAGGACGCCACCCGGGTGGCGAACCTGGGCCGGGACGTCTTCTCCCAGCCGGTGGCCGCCGGGCGGCGGGTGCTGCTGCCGCTGGTGTTCACCATGCGCGGCGACGAGCCCCCGAAACGGCTGGAGCTGCGCAGCGGCGTCTTCTCCGCGGGCGTGCGGGTGGACGTGGCGTGATCCGGGCACGGGCGGCGGTCGTACCCTGGGGTGTGTGACCGCCGCCCTCGCCCCCGCGCTCGACCCGGCCGACTGGCAGGCGCGCCGGCACGCCCACGAGGCGCGGGTGGACGCCTGGCTGACGCCGCACCTGGAGCGCCGCCGCACCGGGGTTAAGCACCCGGTGGAGGACTTCCTCTTCACCTACTACTCGCACCGCCCGGCGCAGTTGCGCCGCTGGCACCCGGGCGCGGGCGTGGTGCTGCGGGACGCCGACCCGGCCGGTTTCGGCCCGGACTACACGGCGGGCGCCGCCGGGCTCACCCTCGACACCGATCGGGTACGCGCGCGGCGCGCCGAGTCGATCGCCTGGATCCGTACGCTGCTCGCAGCGACCGCCGGACGCCCGGCGCAGTTCGGCTGTTTCGGCATGCACGAGTGGGCGATGGTCTACCGGCAGACCCAGGAGCAGGTACGCCACAACGCCTGGCCGCTGCGGCTGAGCCCGGCGGATACGGCGGCTGTGGTCTCCGAGCGCGGCGTGCGGTGCAGCCACTTCGACGCGTTCCGGTTCTTCACCGCGCCGGCCCGGCCGCTGAACGTGCTCCAGCCGACCCGGGAGGGCCAGCACGCGCTGGAGCAGCCGGGTTGCCTGCACGCCAACATGGATCTCTACAAGTGGGCGTACAAGCTGTCGCCGCTGGTGCCGTCGGAGCTGGTGGCGGACTGCTTCGCGCTGGCCCGGGAGATCCGGGCGCTGGACATGCGGGCCAGCCCGTACGACCTGGCCGACCTGGGTTACCCGCCGGTGCGGGTGGAGACGCCGGAGGGCCGGGCCGAGTACGCCACCGCCCAGCGCGGGTTCGCCGAGCGGGCCGCCGGGTTGCGGACCCGGCTGCTTGCCGCGCTGGACCGGGCCGTGCCGGCCGACCACCGCTGAGCGCGGGGGCCGGCCGGCGCGGGGATCAGTTCGAGGCGCAGGTCACTGCCGGTGCCGGGCTCGGGACGGCACCGTCGGCGAGGAACCCGAACGTGGTCTGGGCGGCAGGGGCGAGGGCACCGTTCCAGCTCGCGTTCCGGCCGGTCACTGTGGTTCCGCTCTGCGTCACGTCGGCGCTCCACGCCTGGCTGATCCGCTGGCCCGCGGGGAGCGGGAAGCGCACGGTCCAGCCGGCGATCGGCGCGGCGCCGTCGTTGCGGACTGTCACCTCCCCCTGGAAGCCGCCCGGCCACTGACCGGCGATCCGCCAGGTGGCGGTGCAGCGGCCGGGCGCCGACGTCGGGCCGGCCGTGGGCGACGGGCTGGTGGTCGGCGAAGGGCTGACGGTGGGCGACGAGGTGGGCCCGCCGGTCGGGGACGTGGTCGGGCCGGGCGTGGTGCGGCCCAGCGCGGCGACCAGCGCCGGGTACCACCTGTCGGACATCTTCTGGTCGCCTGCGGCGTTCGGGTGCACGCCGTCGTACGTGTCGGTGGCGGTGCTGAACCCGGTCCACTGGTCGACCACCACGATCGGGGAGGCGGTGGTGGTCTTCCCGGCCGCCCAGCCGTCGATGAGCGCGTTGAGCGCCACGGTCCGCTGGCCGCACTCGGGGCAGCTCGCCGGGTTCATCGGGATGATCTTCGCGACCAGCACTGTGGTGGCCGGGTTGGCGGCCCGCATCTGGTCCACCAGCTTCGAGTACGCGGCCAGGATCGTGGCGGGCGCGATGTTGCTCCACACGTCGTTGGTGCCGAAGTGCATGAGCACGACGTCCGGGCGGGTGGCCGCGAGCCAGCCGGGCAGCAGGTTCTGGTTCGCCACGTTCGTCGCGAGGTAGCCGCCGTGGCCCTCGTTGTCGCCGTCGTACGGCACGCCGCAGCCCTGTGGCCCGAGCGTGCCGACGAAGTCGACGTCGGTGTGGCCGGTGGACTGGAGGCGGTTCCAGAGCAGCGCCCGCCAGCAGCCGGGCGACCCGGTGATGGAGTCGCCGAGCGGCATGACGCGGACCGGGGTGGCCGCCGCGGCGGCCGGGGGCGTGGTGGCGGTGAGGGCGAGGCCGAGGGCGAGGACCGGTAGCAGCGCGGCGAGCGCGGTCAGCGCGGCGCGCAGGGGGTTTCGGGACATGCGGAAGGGACTCCTGTCACTGTGACGTGGTGGTCGGTGACGGCCCTGAAGCTCCCGTACGCATTGAAGCGCTTCGACGCCTCCGACTCAACCCTCAGGGTGCCCCAGGTGCCGGTTCCACTCCGGAGCGAGGATCGACATGACTGTGGCGTCCACCCAGTCGTCACCGTCGCGCAGCACCTGCCGCAGCGTCCCCTCGGCGACGAAGCCCACCTTCTCGTAGGCGCGCCGGGCACGCGGGTTGAACGCGAACACCTCCAGGCCGATGCGGTGCAGGCCGAGCTGCTCGAAGCCGTACCCGACGATGAGCCGGACCGCCTCGGTGCCGAGGCCGCGGTCGCGGCCGCCGGGGCCGATCAGGGTGCGAAAGTTGCAGCTCGCGTTGGCCCGGTCCCACTCGTTGAGGACCACCTCGCCGACGCAGGTGCCGCTCGCCCGGTCCACCACCGCGAGGTCGAGCCGGTCGTCCTGGCTGTTGCGGGTGCCGTACCAGGCCCGCAGACGGGACGGCTCGAACGTCTCGCCGGCCGGGCTGCCGGTCAGCCGCACCACCTCCGGGTCGGCCAGGATCTCGGCGAGCGCCGGCAGGTCGTCGTCGCGGAACGGGCGCAGCACCACCCGCTCGCCGGTGAGCGTGGGCTTGACGGAGAAGTCGATCACGTGGCGGAATTCTCCGGTCGGCGTAGCGGGCAGCTCAACCGTTTTTCGGTCAGTCGCCGTCCACCCGGCGGTCGCGTTTGCGCTGGGACTGGCGCTTCTTCTCGGCCAGGCGGCGTTCCTTCGCGCCACGCGAGGGGCGCGTCGGCCGGCGCGGCTTCGGCGGCGGGGCGACGGCCTCGCGCAGCAGCGCGGCCATCCGCTCGCGGGCCGCCTCGCGGTTGGCCAGCTGCGCCCGGTGCTCGCTGGCGGTCACAGTGAGCACGCCGCCGACCAGGCGGCCGGCGAGCCGGGCCAGCGCCCGTTCCCGCAGCGTCTCCGGCACGCTGGGCGAGCCGGCCAGGTCGAAGCTCAGCTCCACCCGGGAGTCGGTGGTGTTGACTCCCTGCCCACCCGGGCCGGACGAGCGGGAGAACCGTTCCCGCAGCTCGACGGCGGGCACCGTGAGCCGATCGGTGACCCGCAGTCCGTCGTCCACTCCCCGAGGCTAGCGCCCGGCGCGGTGACTCGGGGTGGGGGTGGCGCTCGGCGTCGGACCGGCCCGTTCCTCGCTGCCGCCGGACGCCGCGTACGCGGCCGCGCCGACGAGCAGCAGAGCGATCACCGCGAGCTTGACGACGACGCCCCGGATCGCGAGCCAGGCGTTGCGCCGGGCCCCGGGGACGCTGGTCCGGATGGTCTGGTAATCCGTCCAGCCGCGTTTCGCACGCGCGTAGGACGCGCCGACACCGGCGCCGATGATCAGGCCCACCACGAGGAGGGCCGCAATGACAGCTTGCTCCACCTCCGCCAGTATCCATACTCAGCGTAATATTTCTATGCCCCAATGATCCCACGCCGGATATCCGACAGTTCGCACCGAACTTGCGACGCTTGTGCAGGTCAACGCCGCGCGGGGCGCCGGAGGCAACCCCGCGCGGGTGACCGTGCCGGCGGCTCAGCCACCCCGGCCGATGATGGTGTCCGCGGTCTGCTGGACCTGGTCGATCGGGATGGCGAAGCCGATACCGATGGAGCCGTTGCCGTCGATGGTGGCGATCGCGGTGTTCACGCCGACCACCTCACCGCGCGCGTTCACCAGCGGCCCGCCGGAGTTTCCCGGGTTGATCGAGGCGTCGGTCTGCACCGCTGTGTGCCGGCCGTTGCCGATGCGTACCTGGCGGTTGAGCGCGCTGACGATGCCGGCGGTGACCGTCCCGGCGAGCCCGAGCGGCGAGCCGACCGCGAGCACCGGCTCCCCCACCCGCGTCGAGTTCGCCTTCGCCAGCGGCAACGGCGGCAACCCGGCCGACGCGGGCACCTTCAGCACGGCCAGGTCGCTCGCCGGTTCCCGGCCCACCACCTCGGCCGGGAACCGCCGCCCGTCCGAGGTCTCCACAGTCACCGCGCCGGCACCGCCCCGGGCCAGGATGTGGTCGTTGGTGACGATGTGCTGTTCGTTGTCGATGGCGAACCCGGAGCCGGACGCGGACGCGCCGGAGCGGCCCCCGACCATCACCGACACCACCCCGGGCACCGTCTTGCCGGCGGCGGTGACCAGCTCGGCCGGCACCGGCGCGGCGGACGCCGCCGCCGGTCCCGGCGCGCCCCGGTCCGCCGCCCAGGTGCCGGCCGCCGCGCCGGAGACGGTGGAGAGCGCCACCACCGCCGCCACGCTCAGCAGCCGGTGCCGTAGGCTCCGCCGCCCGTCCTCCGGCCCGCCCCCGGGTACGTCCCGGTGGCCGCGACCGTCCGGGTCCAGCTCCGGCGAGACGAACCACGGTCCGCGTGGCTCGCCGAGTCCGGTCTGCACTGCCATGCCTGGCTCCTCACGTGTCGTGCGGTAGTGGTGTGCGGATCAGGGCAGCCGGGAGAACCACCGCAGCGAGCCGGCCGCGGCACCCATCGCCAGGACCAGTCCGAGGCCGATGAAGCGGGCCGAGATGTCCTGCCGCTCGGTGCGGTAGCCGACCGAGGTGCCGATGTCCTCGTAGACGTCCTTCAGTTCGGCGGTGGTGGACGCCTCGTGGAAGCCGCCGCCGGTCTGCTCGGCGACCGCCCGCAGCGTCTGGCCGTCCACCGGCACCTGGATCGCCCGGCCACCCCGATCGACCGAGCCGCCGGGCGTGCCGAAGGAGATGGTGTGCACCGGCACCTTCGCGGCGACCGCCTGGTCGGCGGCCTCCATCGGGTCCATGCCGGAGGTGTTCGCGCCGTCGGAGAGGATGATGATCCGGGCCGGCGGCGGATCCTTGGCGGCGGTGGCGTCCAGGCTCTTGACCGCGCCGAGCGAGGTGCTGATCGCCTCGCCGATGGCGGTGCCCTGCACGCCGGTGATGCCCTCGGCCAGCCGCCCGATCCCGTCGTGCAGCGCCTCCCGGTCGGTGCTCGGCGGCACCAGCACGGCCGCGCTGCCGGCGAACGCGACGAGACCGACGTTGAACTCGTCGGGCAGGCCGTCGACGAACCGCCGGCCCGCCTCCTTGGCCGCGGTCAGCCGGTCCGGGTCCACGTCACCGGCGAGCATCGAGGTGGACACGTCCACCGCGACCATCACCGTGGCCCGCTCCCGGGGCACCCGCACCTCCGCCTCGGGCCGGGCGAACCCGACCACGAGCAGCGCCAGCATGGCCAGGAACAGGCCCGCCGGGACGTGCCGCCGCCAGGCCGGGCGGCGCGGGGCGACCCGGTCGAGCAGGCGCAGGTTGGTGAAGCGCACCGCGTACCGGCTCTGCCGCCGTTGCAGCACCAGGTAACCGGCGACCAGCGCGACGACGGCGAGCAGCAGCCAGAGGCGGGCGGGTGACTGCCAGGTCATGAGACACCTCCGCGGGCCGCGGCCGGCACGGTGGCCAGCCGGCGCTGCTCGTGCACGTACCGGACGACGTCCGCGCACCAGTCCCGGTCGGTGCGTAGCGCCAGGTGGGTGGCGCCGGCCCGGCGCAGCGTGCGGCGTACCTGGTCGCGCTGCTCGGCGGCGGCACGCGCGTACCGCTCGCGCAGGCCCGGGTCGCCGGTCCACACCTCGCGGTGCCGGCCGCTCTCCGGGTCGACCAGCGTGATCAGGCCGACGTCCGGCAGTTCCAGCTCGCGCGGGTCGGTCACCTCGACCGCGAGCACCTGGTGCCGTACCGCGAGGCGGCGCAGCGCGGCGGCCCACGGCGGCGGCGCGGCGTCCGGGTCGTCGGGCAGCTCGTCGAGGAAGTCGGAGACGATCACCACGAGCCCGCGCCGGGTGGCGACGCGCTGGAGGCCGTCCAGCCCGTCGACCAGGCCGGACGCCGCGTCGGTCCGGGCCGCGCCGGCCGCACCCGCGCCGTCGGAGTCCGGCAGGTCGCCGGTACGCGGGGCGCCGAGCAGCGCGCGCAGCAGCCCCAGCAGATGGGTACGCCCGCTGCGGGCCGGGAACCGGCGCAGCCCGTCCGGGGTGAGCACCTGGGCGCCGAGCCGGTTGCCGACCCCGGCGGTGAGGAAGCCGACCGCCGCCACGGCGGCCACCGCCAGTTCCCGTTTGTCCAGCGTGGACGTGCCGTACTCCATGCTGGGGCTGGCGTCGACGAGCAGCCAGGTGGTGAGTTCCCGGTCCGCGTCGACCTCGCGGACGTGCGGGACCGTGGTCCGGGCGGTGACCGCCCAGTCCATCCGGCGTACCTCGTCCTCGCCGGGCCGGTACTCGCGGCTGCCGGCCGCCTCGCTGCCGGGACCTGGGAGCAGGCCTCGGTACCGGCCGTGCAGCAGGCCGTCGAGCCGCCGGCTCACCGTCAGCTCCAGCCGGCGCAGCCGCTGGTCCGGGGCGAGATCGGCGAGCCCGGGTCCGGCCTCGCCGGTCATGCCGCCGCCAGGTCGTTCACCGTCTCGGTGGGCCCGTTCACCAGCCGGGGCGGCGGCACCGCCTCGATGACGCGGCGTACCACGTCCTCGCCGGAGATGCCGTCGGCGATCGCGTCGAAGGAGAGTACGAGGCGGTGCGCCAGCACGTCCACCGCGAGTTCCCGGATGTCCTCGGGGAGCACGTAGTCCCGGCCGTGGATGAGCGCCTGCGCGCGGGCGGCGGCCACCAGGCCGAGCGTGGCCCGGGGGCTGGCCCCGTACGCCAGCAGGGGCGCGACGTCGGGCAGGCCGAAGCGCTCCGGGTCGCGGGTGGCGAGGATGAGGCGGACCACGTACTCGGCGAGCGCGTGGTGGACGAAGACGTCCGTCGCGCGGCGCTGGAGTTCGCGCAGCCGGCCCGGGTCGAGCACGGTACGCGCGGTGGGCCGCTCGGTGCTCATCCGGTAGAGGATGGCCAGTTCGTCGGCGTCGCTCGGGTAGTCGACCACGATCTTCATGAGGAAGCGGTCGCGTTGCGCCTCGGGGAGCTGGTAGACGCCCTCGGACTCGATCGGGTTCTGGGTGGCCAGGACCAGGAACGGGTCCGGCACCGGCCAGCTCCGGCCGGCGATGGAGACCTGCCGCTCGGCCATCGCCTCGAGCAGCGCCGACTGCACCTTGGCCGGGGCCCGGTTGATCTCGTCGGCGAGCACCAGGTTCGCCATGATCGGCCCCAGCTCCACGTCGAACTGTTCGGTGGAGGCGCGGTAGATGCGGGTGCCGACGATGTCGGAGGGGACCAGGTCGGGGGTGAACTGGATCCGGGAGAACGTGCCACCGACCACTGTGGCGAGGGTCTGGGCGGCCAGTGTCTTGGCCACCCCCGGTACGCCCTCCAGCAGGCAGTGCCCGTCCGCGACGAGGGCGGTGAGCAGGCGGTCGACGAGCCGATCCTGCCCGACGATCACGCGTTTGACCTCGACGAGGGTCTGTTCCAGCTCGACGCCGCTCGCGTCGGCGTCGACCGGGCTGAGCACGCTGGCCGGGGTGTCCGAGATGTCCGTCACGGTGCTTGCTTCCCGTGCCGGACCGGCGACAAACGTCGGATTATCGGCCCCTGGGCGGTGGCCGGAGGGCCGGACCGGCAGCATCTCCCCAGCCGGGCGGGAACGGCACGAAGCGGCGCGGCACCGGCCGGACCGGTACGGAACACGACACCGGCCCCCGCCGGAGCGGGGGCCGGTGCGATGCCGGACGGGTCAGTTGGCGATGACCAGGTGGAACGGCCGGTCCGAGGCGCTGCCCGAGGAGCTGCGCGTCTGCACGAAGACGGCGTTCGGGGTCAGCGTGCGGGGGGCCACCGACACCTCACCGGCCGGCGGCACGTTCGCAGGGTCGTTCGTGCCGATGGTTGCCACGTACGCCTTGGCGGACACGTTGTAGTCCAGCAGCACCTGGTATTGCCCTGGGGACACCCCGACACCCGGGGTGAACCGGAACGAGGACACCACGTTGCCGGAGTGCTGCAGGAGCGTGCCGTTTGCCGCCACGACGGCCCAGGCGACCTGGCCGGCCGCTGGTGGGGCCAGGGTGGCCCGCATGGCGGTGCGGGCCGCCTGCCGCTCGGCGGCGGTCACCGGCGGCTGCGCCGTGGAGTGCCGGGCACCGGGCTGCGGCTTCGCCTCCGACTGGGCGGCCGCGGCGATCCCGCCGCCGGCCAGGCTGAGCGACAGCGCGGCGAGCGCCACCACCGTCGCCTTTCGCTTCAAGAATGTGGCCATGAGTTCTCCCTTGGTAGACCGTGGTGATACGGCGACTGCGCGCGTCAAATTGCGGATCATCGGGTATCCGCCGGGAGCGCACCGCTCGTGAGCTGGCCTTACTACAGAGAGTCGCGACGTCTCAACCAGGTGGAACCTAGCACCGGAAAATGCGGGCGGTCAATAGCGCTATTGCGTGTCCGACCGAACTGCAAAAGCCGCCCGGAAATTGCGAGCAACAATTCACGAAATTGTTTCGGAGGGCATCGCGTCGTCCCTGATCCCGGTAGCCTGAGCGCCATGATCACCCTGCCGCGACCGCCCCGCGCGGGCACCCGGAGCGGCCGCCTCGCCACCGTCGCGTGCTGGCTCGCCGTCGCGCCGGTCGCCGCCTGGGCACTCGTGCGCCTGACCGGCCTCGAACGCGGCCCGCTGGTACAGGCGATCGCCTTCACGCCGTACGCCGCCGCCGTGGCCCCGGCCGTGGCGGTGGCCGCGCTCGCCCTGCGGCGCCGCGCCCCGGCGGTGGTAGCGGTCCTGGCCGCGCTGACGCTGATCGGCGCGGTGGCGCCCCGCGCGATCCCCGGCGACCGGCCCGCCGCCGACGGGCCGACGCTGCGGCTGCTCACCGCCAACCTGCGCCTCGGCTCGGCCGACCCGGCGGCCCTGGTGGACCTGGTCCGGGCGCGGCGGGTCGACGTGCTCACGGTGCAGGAACTCACCCCGCCGCTGGCGGCCGAGCTGGACCGGCTCGGACTGGCCACGCTGCTGCCGCACCGGTCGCTGACGCCCGAGGTCGGCTCGACCGGCTCCGGCGTGTACGCCCGGCACCCGCTGCGCGACACCGGTCACCGGCGCAACAAGGGCTTCTTCTTCACCCAGGCGTACGCGACGGTGACCGTGCCCGGGGCGCCACCGGTGCGGGTGGAGTCGGCGCACCCGGCCGCGCCGTACGCCCCGGACGTGGTGCCGGACTGGTGGACCGACCAGCGCGCCCAGCCGCCTGCCACCCCGGACGGCGGGCTGAGCGTGCTGGCCGGGGACTTCAACGCCACGCTCGACCACGCGGCGCTGCGGAACCTGATCGCCACCGGCTACACCGACGCGGCGGACGCGGCCGGAGCCGGGTTCGGCGGCACCTGGGGGCCCTACGACGGCGACCCGATCCCGCCGGTCACCATCGACCACGTCCTCGTCGACAGGCGCATCGCGGTGCGCGCCGCCGGCACCCATCCGGTGCCGGGCAGCGACCACCGCGCGCTGCTGGCCGAGCTGCGCCTGCCGGCCGGCTGAGTCAGGCCGGGCTTCCGCCCGGCACGCGGGCCCGGTCCAGGCCGTAGGTGAGCGCGTCGACGAGCGCGTGCCAGCTCGCCTCGACCACGTTCGGGTGCACGCCCACAGTGGTCCAGTCGCGGCCGGCGCCGGCGGTCTCCACGAGGACGCGCGTGACAGCGCCGGTGCCGTGGCTGCCCTCCAGGATGCGCACCTTGTAGTCGGCCAGCTCGAAGTCGCGCAGCTCCGGGTAGTGCCGGGCCAGGCCCACCCGCAGCGCCTCGTCCAGCGCGTTGACCGGGCCGTTGCCCTCGGCGGTGGCGATCACCCGCTCGCCGCGTACCCGGATCTTCACCGTCGCCTCGGAGACCACGGCGCCGTCCTCGCGGTGCTCGACGATCACCCGGTACGACTCCAGCGCGAACGGCCGGGCCGGCGCGGCGTCCGGCAGCTCGGAGCGGACCAGCAGCTCGAACGAGGCGTCGGCGGCCTCGAACGACCAGCCGTCGGCCTCCAGTTCCTTGACCCGCCCGGTGACCCGGGACAGGGCGTCCGGATGGCCGGCCAGGTCCAGACCGAGCTCGCGGCTCTTGAGCTCGATGCTGGCCCGGCCGGCCATCTCGGTCACCAGGATCCGCATGTCGTTGCCCACCACAGCGGGTTCCACGTGGTTGTAGAGCAACGGGTCGACCTTGATCGCGCTCGCGTGCAGCCCCGCCTTGTGAGCGAAGGCGGCGGCCCCGACGTAGGCCTGGTGGGTGTCGGGGGCGATGTTGGCGATCTCGGCGATGGCGTGCGAGACCCGCACCATCTGTTCCAGGCAGCCCTCCGGTAGGACGGGCATGCCCAGCTTGAGCTGGAGGTTGGCGACGATCGCGAAGATGTCGGCGTTGCCGGGGCGCTCGCCGTACCCGTTGGCGGTGCCCTGCACGTGCCGGACGCCCGCCTCGACCGCGGCGATCGTGTTGGCGACCGCGCAGGCGGTGTCGTTCTGCGCGTGCATGCCGAGCCGCTCCGGCGCGATCCCGGTCCGCGCGACCAGTCCCTCGATCACGGCGGTCACCTGGGAGGGCAGCATGCCGCCGTTGGTGTCGCAGAGCACGAACCGCTCGGCGCCGGCGGCCAGCGCGGTCTCCGCCACCGCGGCGGTGTAGCCCGGGTCGAACCGGAACCCGTCGTAGCAGTGCTCCCCGTCGACGAAGACGCGCCGCCCCTGCGCCACCAGGTACGACACGGTGTCGCGGATCATCGCGAGGTTCTCCTCGGCGGTGGTGCGCAGCGCCCGCTCCACGTGCCGCAGGTCCGCCTTGGCGACCAGGGCCACGGCCGGGGTCTGTGCGTCGAGCAGGCCGCGCACCTGCGGGTCGTCCTCGACCGCGAGCCCGGCCTTGCGGGTGGCTCCGAAGGCGACCAGGATCGCGTGCCGCAGCTCCAGCTCGGTGCGGGCGCGGCGGAAGAACTCGGTGTCCTTGGGCACCGCGCCCGGCCAGCCACCCTCGATGAAGCCGACTCCGAGGTCGTCCAGCAGGCGGGCCACCGCCAGCTTGTCGACCACCGAGTACGTGAGCCCTTCGCGCTGCGCGCCGTCGCGCAGCGTCGTGTCGTACACCTGGAACGTCATCGGAGTCCTCTTCTCGTGCCCTGGGGAGCAAACAAAAAGACCCCCCGCGGATGCGGGAGGTCTGCGCGCTCGGCGAGGGAAGGCCGGCGCGCTAGCTGCTAATGATCAGGACGAAGCTGGTCACGACCCGTACTCTGCCACCCCTCCCTCGGTTTTGGGAGGCGAAACCCATATTCCGGGACGACGACGGCCCTGGTGATCGCCTTCACACCGGGCCACCGCCCGCCACGAGCACAAACGGGGCTACGGAAGAATCTTGAACTGATCCAGTTACTGGCCTGGCGGTGCTGCCGGGCCACGCTCAAGGAGGACCCGTGCTCACTGTCGGTGACCACTTCCCCGAGTACGAACTCACCGCCTGCGTGTCGCTCGACGCCGACAAGGCGTTCGAGACGATCAACCACAAGTCCCACGAGGGCCAGTGGCGCGTCGTGTTCTTCTGGCCGAAGGACTTCACCTTCGTCTGCCCCACCGAGATCGCCGAGTTCGGCCGCCTCAACGGCGAGTTCGCCGACCGCGACGCCCAAGTGCTCGGCGTCTCCGTCGACAACGAGTTCGTCCACTACGCCTGGCGCAAGGACCACCCGGACCTGCGCGAGCTGCCGTTCCCGATGCTCAGCGACATCAAGCGTGAGCTGACCTCCGCCTGCGGCGTGCTCGGCGCCGACGGTGTCGCGCAGCGGGCCACCTTCATCGTGGACCCGAACAACGAGATCCAGTTCGTCATGGTGACCGCCGGTTCGGTCGGCCGCAACGTCTCCGAGGTGCTGCGGGTGCTCGACGCGCTCCAGACCGACGAGCTGTGCCCGTGCAACTGGAACAAGGGCGCGGCGACGCTCGACGCCAACGCGCTCCTCGCCGGCGCCGGGGCCTGACCATGGGCCTGGACGCGATCAAGGCGGGCCTGCCCGAGTACGCCAAGGACATCCGGCTGAACCTCGGCTCCACCATCACCACCTCGACGCTGAAGCCGGAGCAGGCGTGGGGCACCGCCCTGGCCTGCGCGGTGGCGGCCCGCAACCCGGTGGTGCTGCGGGAGATCGCCGCCGAGGCGGCCGGTCACCTCACGCCCGAGGCGGTCGCGGCGGCCAAGGGCGCGGCGGCGGTCATGGCGATGAACAACGTCTACTACCGGGCCAAGCACCTGATCGGCGACGAGCAGTACGCGTCGCTGCCGGCCCGGCTGCGGATGCAGATCATCGCCCGCCCCGGCGTGGAGAAGACCGACTTCGAGCTGTGGTGCCTCGCCGTCTCGGCGATCACCGGCTGCGGCGTCTGCCTGGAGTCGCACGAGAAGACGCTGCGCGCGGCCGGGTTCAGCCGTGAGCAGGTGCACGAGGGGCTGCGGATCGCCGCCGTCGTCCACGCCGCCGCGGTGACCCTGGACGCGGAGGCCGCACTGGCCTGATCCATCGGCCCGCACGTGCCCGACCGGCACCGCGCTGGCCGACGACCCGAGGGGCCGGTGTCACCACCGTGGCGCCGGCCCCTCGGCGTCGGCGGGCCGGACGCCGGCGGGTTGGTGCCCGGACAGGATGGGTAACCCTCCCGACTGACGACGGTGCCGCGACGGCCGCGGCCCTGGGGACGGGAGGCGGCACATGGACGGACTGGACCCGCGCGCCACGCACGGCGGCACCGAGCCGATCCTCGACGACGGCCGGGGCACGGTCGCCGGCGGCGCCCCGGCGGGCGCCTTCGATCCGTGGCGCTACCGCGACGAGGCGGGTGTGGCGAGCGCCGACCTGACCGGCTACAAGGTCGAGGCCACCGACGGCGCCATCGGCAAGATCGACCGGGCGAGCCACGAGGTGGACGACAGCTACCTGGTCGTGGACACCGGGCCGTGGATCTTCGGCAAGAAGGTGATGCTCCCGGCCGGAACCGTGAACCACGTCGACCACGACGCCCGCACCGTGCACGTCGACCGGGAGAAGGACCAGATCAAGGCCGCCCCGGAGTACGACGAGTCCAGCCACGCCGAACCGGGCTACCGGGACCGGCTGGGCGGCTACTACGGCGAGAACCACTCGGCGCTGCCGCCGGACGTGCCGCCGCGCGCCTGACATCCCGGCGACGGCCGGCGGGACGGACGAACGCCCCGCCGGCCGTTACCGTGTCGGATGTGGACGCCCCGCAGAGCCCCTTCCCCGCCCTGTTCAACTTCCGCGACGTCGGCGGATACGCCACTCGGGACGGGCGCACCGTCCGCCGTGGCCGGCTCTACCGCTCCGACTCGCTGCACCGCATCGACGAGACCGACCGGAGCGCGTTCACCGCGCTCGGCATCCGCACCGTGATCGACCTGCGCCGGCCGTCCGAGGTGGAACGCGACGGGCGGGTGCCCGACTACGACGGCCTGACCTACCGGCACATCCACCCCGAGCACGCCGACTGGGGTGCGAACCGGTTCGACGCCTCCGGCGTCAGCCTGGCCCGCTACCTGGCCGACCGGTACGCCGACCTGGCGCGTACCGGCACCGCCGGGCTCGCCGAGGCGGTCGGGTTGATCGCGGACAGCGCCAACGCCCCGGTGGTGGTGCACTGCGTCGCCGGCAAGGACCGCACCGGCATCGTCTGCGCGCTCACGCTCTCCGTGCTCGGGGTGCCCGACAAGGACGTGGTAGCCGACTACGCGCTCAGCACCGCCGCGTCGCGGCGCTTCACCGAGTGGGTCCGGGCCACGCTGCCGGACGCGGAGGAACCACCGCCGCCGTTCCTGGAGTCACCGGCCGAGACGATGGAGCTGTTCCTCGCCGAGTTGCGCGGCGGCTACGGCTCGGTCGAGGGCTACCTGACCCACGCCGGCGTCACCGAGGCGCAGGTGGAGTCCCTCCGCACCCACCTCCTGGACTGACTGTCCCGTCCCACGGTGATCGAGGAGCGAACCCCTCGATCACCGCGAAGGGCCGTCAGAGGACCCGGGTGACCCAGCCGTGCGGGTCGGCGGCGCGACCGCGCTGGATGTCCACCAGCTTCTGCCGCAGCGCCATCGTGGCCCGGCCCGGCTCGCCGCCGCCGATGAGGAATTCGCCGTCGGGGAAGCGCACGCCGCCGATCGGGGTGATCACGGCGGCGGTGCCGCAGGCGAACACCTCGCGCAGCCGGCCGCTCGCCGCGTCGGCCCGCCAGTCGTCGAAGCTGACCGGCGCCTCCCGCACCTCGTGCCCGGCCTCCGCGGCGAGGGTGAGGATCGCGTCGCGGGTGATGCCCGGCAGGATCGTGCCGCCCAGCGGCGGGGTGACGATGCTGCCGTCGTCGTAGACGAAGAAGACGTTCATGCCGCCCAGTTCGTCGACGTACCGCCGTTCGACAGCGTCCAGGAACACCACCTGGTCGCAGCCGGCCTCGATCGCCTCGGCCTGCGCGGCGAGCGAGGCGGCGTAGTTGCCGCCGCACTTGGCCGCGCCGGTGCCGCCGGGCGCGGCCCGGGTGTAGTCCGGCGAGACCCAGACCGTCACCGGCTTCACGCCACCGGCGAAGTACGCGCCGGCCGGCGAGGCGATCACGCAGTAGAGGTATTCGTTGGCCGGGCGGACGCCGAGGAAGACCTCGCTGGCGAACATGAACGGCCGCAGGTAGAGGCTGGCGTCCTCGTGCTCCGGGATCCACGCCTGGTCGACCTCGACCAGCCGGCGCAGCGACTCCACGAACGTCGCCTCCGGCAGCTCCGGCATGGCCAGCCGGCGCGCCGACGCGGCGAACCGGGCCGCGTTGGCCTCGGGACGGAACATCGTCACCGCGTCACCGGTGCGGTACGCCTTCAGCCCTTCGAAGATCTCCTGCGCGTAGTGCAGCACCGCCGCGGCCGGGTCCATCGGGATCGGCGCGCGCGCCTCCAGGCGGGCGTCGTACCAGCCCTTGCCCTCGGCGTAGCGGATGGTGACCATGTGATCGGTGAAGACCCGGCCGAAGCCCGGGTTCGCCAGCAGGGCGGCCCGGTCGGCGGCGGATACCGGCGCGGGATTCGGACGGATCTCGAAATCGAGCATGTCACCACCGCTCATCGCGCTGACCTCCCTGCGGGTTCACGGCATGCGGGATCGCACGCCGACGTCACTGGTGCCAGAAAACTTACCCCGAACGGTCGTTCAGCGGATAGCTCCGCCCCGGCGGAGACGACGCGCCGGACGGTCGGGGTGGCCCGGTGACGGGTCTGGCGGCCCGGTACCGGGCCGCCGGCAGGGTCGGCCCGGTCAGGCTACAGCGTACGCGGCGAGCCGGTCGCCGACCTCCTCGGTGCTTCTCGGCGTCCCCGGCGTACGCGCGGCCAGCTCGGCGCCGACCGCGGCGGTGACCCGGGCAGCGGCGTCGGTGTGACCGAGCTGGTCGAGCAGCAGCGCGGCGGACAGCACCGCGGCGACCGGGTCGGCGACGCCCTGGCCGGCGATGTCCGGCGCCGAGCCGTGCACCGGCTCGAACATCGACGGGTAGCGCCCCTCGGGGTTGATGCAGCCGCTGGCCGCGAGCCCGATGCCACCGGTCACGGCGGCGGCGATGTCGGTGAGGATGTCGCCGAACAGGTTGTCGGTGACCACCACGTCGTACCGGGACGGGTTCGTCACCAGGAACATCGCGGCGGCGTCGATGTGCTGGTATTCCGTGGTCACGTCCGGGTGCTCGGCGGCCACCGCGGCGAAGGCGCGCGCCCACAGCGACCCGGCGTGGGTGAGCACGTTCGTCTTGTGCACGAGCGTGACCTTGCGCCGCTCCCGGCGGCCGGCGCGGGCGAACGCGTCGCGGATCACCCGCTCGACGCCGTGCCGGGTGTTCAGGCTCTCCTCGGTGGCCACCTCGGCCGGGGTGTCCCGGTGCAGCGCGCCGCCGGCGCCCGCGTACAGCCCCTCGGTGCCCTCGCGGACCACCACGAGGTCGACCTCGCCGGGCTTGACCGCCGCGAGCGGACCGGCCACGCCGGGCCAGAGCCGGGACGGGCGCAGGTTGACGTACTGGTCGAAGGCGAACCGGAGCTTCAGCAGCAGACCGCGCTCCAGCACACCCGGCGGCACGGTCGGGTCGCCCACCGCGCCGAGCAGGATGGCGTCGTGGCCGGCCAGCTCGTCGAGGACGGAGTCGGGCAGCACCTCGCCGGTGCGGTGGTAGCGTGCCGCGCCCAGGTCGTACTCGGTGGTCTCGATCCCGGGCACCACCGCGTCGAGGACCTTGCGGGCCTGCGCGACCACCTCGGGCCCGATGCCGTCGCCGGCCACCACCGCGATGTGTGCCACCTGACGCTCCTCGTCTTGTCGTTAGGCGCAACCGTACGTCGCTGTCCCGCCCCCCGGTACGAATCTTCCATCATCCGGGACGGCGAATCACAGGAGGCTCCCAGCCGGCACTCATGCTGCGGTCATCTCCACTGCTTAGGGTCGGATTCACCGGGTCGACGGGGGCCTGGAATCCGGCACCGCCGCGCCGCGGCGGCGACCACCGAGGGGGCAGGTGTCATGCGGATCGAGCACCGGCGGGCCCACTGGGCGGACGAACAACCACGTACCCGCTGGGTCGACCAGTCCGTATTCCGCCCGCTCCGGCCCGACCTGCACCTGGGCGCCACGAAGCACCGCGTCGAGCGGGCCGGCGCCTCCGCGTCCGGGCGGATCAGCGTCCGGCACACCGTCACCACCTCGACCGCCGACTACACCATGCTGCTCAACGCGCCGGAGTGGTTCGGCCACCGGGCGGTCAGCGAGGCGCTGCGCGACGCCGTCGCCGAGCTGCGCGCCGTCGACCTCACCTACGGCCCGAACCGGCCGGACAGCCTCGTCTCCCGGCTGCGCCGCGACGAGATCAGCCCCGACTCGTACCCCCCGCTGGCCGACCTGATCGACCTCTGCGCCGCGATGCGGGCGGCCACCGACGGCTGGTTCGACGCCTGGGCGGTGCCCGGCGGCTTCGACCCGGGCGGCCTGCTCGGCGGCTGGGCGGTGGAGCGGGCCGCGGCGCGGTTGCGCGCCGCCGGCATCCACGACTACGCCGTGCTCAGCGGAGCCGACCTGACGGTACGCGGGCACGCCGCCCACGGCGGACCGTGGCGTGTCGCCGTGCACCATCCCACGGACACCCGCCGGACGCCTGTCGTGATGGAGATGACGACGGGCGCGGTCGGCACCTCGGGCGTCACCGGCCGGCGCGGGCACGTCGTCGACCCGCACACCGGCGAGCCGACCGACCGGCTGGTGGCCGCCACCGTGCTCGGCCCGAACCTCGCCGTCGCCGACGCCTACGCCACCGCCCTGTACGCCGCCGGACCGGCCGGGCTGGCCTGGTTCCGCCACGACACGGACTACCGCCCGCTGTTCGCGAACCACCGGCGCTGATCTGCCGCTCGGCGCGGAGCGCGATCGGCCCCCACGGTCTCGGCAACGACCGTGAGGGCCGGTCAGCGACGAGTGCGCGTGGCTCGCGCAATCGAGGGGTGCGGGCCGAGGGGCCGGGCACCCGGCCGCGCCACCCGAAGACGGGCCGGGGATCGACTCAGCGGAAACCGCATCGGTACGCTAGCGAATCGACGCAACTCGACGCAAGAGTCTCCACAGCGGACGCCGGGTGAACGATGTCGGCAATCAGCGGTGAACGCCCGGTGGGGCAGAGGTGACGGGCCGGGCGCGGGATGGCACGCTGTCCGCCGTGAGTTTCGATCTGAGCGTGTGGGCCCTGCCGGACGGGGCGACACCGGAGCAGGTGCGGGCGGCCGTGCAGCAGTGCCGCGAGGGCCGCCACGGCGAGCAGCACCCCGACCCGCGACTCGTCGCCTTCTACCGGGCGATCACGGCGAGCTATCCGGACCGCCCGGCCCGGCCGGGTACGCCGTGGGAGGTGGCGCCGCTGCACACGGCCGCCGACCACATCGAGATGAACCTGTACCCGACCTGCCCGGACCAGGTCCTGCTGGACATCGAGCGGCTGGCCGGCGAGCACGACCTGATGCTCTTCGACGCGCAGGACGGCTCGGTCTACCCGCCACCGGCCCGCGTCCGTTCCTGACCCACCGGGACGACAGAGGGCCCGGCCGCATCCGGCCGGGCCCCGATGTGTCCTGTTCGGACTACACGTCGCGCAGGTCGGCCGCGCTGGCGGCGACCGCGCCGATCGAGTCGGCGGCGGAGGTGAGCAGGTCGGCGCCGAGCGCCTGGTCGACGGTGAGCGTCATCAGCGTCTCGCCACCGGCCTCGCGGCGCGCCACCTGCATGGCGGCGATGTTGACGCCGGCCTCGCCGAGCAGCGTGCCGACGGTGCCGACCACGCCGGGCCGGTCCGCGTAGCGCAGGAAGACCAGGATGCCCTCCGCGCCGATCTCCACGTCGAAACCGTCCACCTCGGTCAGCTTGAACACGTCGCGGGTGCCGGTGTGCGCCACGGTGCCGGAGACACGGACGGTACGCCCGTCCGGCAGCGCCCCGCGTACGGTCACCAGGTTCGGGTGGTCGACGGTCTCGCCCGGCGTGGCCAGCGTGACCTCGACGCCCCGCTCGGCGGCCAGGTGCGGCGCGTTGACGTAGGTGACCTGCTCCTCCACCACGGAGCTGAACAGGCCCTTGGTCGCGGCGAGCTTGAGCACCGACACGTCGTGGGCGGCGATCTCACCGCGCACCTCGACGGTGACGCTGGCGGCCACCCCGCCGGCCAGGGCGGTGAACGCCCGGCCCAGCCGCTCGGCCAGCGGCAGCAGCGGGCGGACGTCCTCGGCGACCACACCGCCGGCCTGTACGTTCACCGCGTCCGGGACGAACTCGCCCTGGAGCGCGAGCTTGACGCTCTTGGCCACCGCGAGACCTGCCTTGTCCTGCGCCTCGTTCGTGGAGGCGCCCAGGTGCGGGGTGGCCACCACGTTGTCGAAGGCGAACAGCGGCGAGGAGGTGCACGGCTCCTTGGCGTACACGTCGACACCGGCACCGGCGACCCGGCCCTCCGCGATCGCGTCGGCGAGCGCCTGCTCGTCGACCAGGCCACCGCGGGCGGCGTTGACGATCCGGACGCCCGGCTTGACGATCGCCAGCTCCTTCTCGCCGATCAGGCCCACCGTCTCCGGCGTCTTCGGCAGGTGGATCGAGATGAAGTCGCTCTCCCGCAGCAGCTCATCCAGCCCGACCAGGCGGACGCCGAGCTGCGCGGCGCGGGCCGGCTGGATGTACGGGTCGTACGCGATCAGCCGGGTGCCGAACGCGGCGATGCGCTGCGCGAAGAGCACGCCGATGCGGCCGAGACCGACCACGCCCACGGTCTTGCCCTGGATCTCGACGCCGGTGTACTTGGACCGCTTCCACTCCCCCGCCTTGAGCGCGGCACTGGCGCTGGCGGTGTTGCGGGCGACCGCGAGCAGCAGCGCGACGGCCTGCTCGGCGGCGGAGACGATGTTCGAGGTGGGCGCGTTGACGACCATGACGCCCCGGGCGGTGGCGGCCGGCACCTCGACGTTGTCCAGACCGACGCCGGCCCGGGCGACCACCTTCAGCCGCGGCGCGGCGGCGATCGCCTCGGCGTCGATCTGGGTGGCGCTGCGTACGATCACCGCGTCGGCCTCGGAGAGGGCGGAGAGCAGAGCGGGGCGGTCGGTGCCGTCCACGTGGCGCACGTCGAAGTCGTGCGCGAGCACCTCGATGGCGGCGGGGGCGAGTTCTTCGGCGATCAGTACGACAGGATTCATCGGTCCTCGTAGACGCTCGGTAATGGTTCGGCCTGGGGCGCCGGGACGCCGCGCTGCGCCCTGCGCCGATCCGTGCCACGGCCGTCGGGTGCGCTCGGGCACCACACCAAGGATGGTAGGTGCCTGCCCGCCCGGCGTGTCCCGGAGTACGGGGTGAGGGCCCTCACACAGGCCCGTCGCACGCCTGTCATCCCCTGTTCACCGGGGGCGGTGCGGGACGAGGCGTTACTCACCGTGTCCCAGCACGTGAACGAACGGCGGCCCGCGGCCCGACGCCGGGGAGAGCGTCGGGTCGCGGGCCGCACGCGGGGAGGGCTCAGGCGGTCTCGGTGATCGGCCGGTCGACCCAGCTCATCATGGCGCGCAGCTTCTGCCCGGTCTCCTCGATCGGGTGCGCCGCACCCTCGGCCCGCCACTTGGCGAAGTTCGGCCGGCCGGCCTCGTCCTCGGCCACCCACTCGCGGGCGAACTCGCCGGACTGGATCTCACCGAGGATCTTGCGCATCTCGTCCTTGACCCGCGAGTCGATGACGCGCGGGCCACGCGACAGGTCGCCGTACTCGGCGGTGTCGGAGATGCTGTAGCGCATCCGGGCGATGCCGCCCTCGTACATCAGGTCGACGATCAGCTTCAGCTCGTGCAGGCACTCGAAGTAGGCCACCTCGGGCGCGTAGCCGGCCTCGGTGAGCACCTCGAAACCGGTCTGCACCAGCGCCGCCGCGCCACCGCACAGCACCGCCTGCTCGCCGAACAGGTCGGTCTCGGTCTCCTCGGTGAACGTGGTCCGGATCGCGCCGGCCCGGGTGCCGCCGATCGCCTTGGCGTACGCCAGGGCCAGGCCGAACGCGTTGCCGCTGGCGTCCTGCTCGACCGCGACCAGGCAGGGCACGCCCTTGCCGTCGACGTACTGGCGGCGGACCAGGTGACCGGGGCCCTTCGGGGCGACCATCGCCACGTCCACGTCGGCCGGGGGCTTGATCAGGCCGTACCGGATGTTGAAGCCGTGCCCGAAGAACAGCGCCTTGCCCGGGGCCAGGTTCGGCGCGATGGCGTCGGCGTAGATGTGCCGCTGGGCGGTGTCCGGTGCCAGGATCATGATCACGTCGGCCTCGGCCGCCGCCTCGGCGGGCGTGAGCACCCGCAGGCCCTGCTCCTCGGCCTTCGGCCGGCTCTTCGACCCGGCGGGCAGGCCGATCACCACGTCGACGCCGGAGTCGCGCAGCGACAGCGCGTGCGCGTGGCCCTGGCTGCCGTACCCGATCACGGCGACCTTGCGGCCCTGGATCAGGCCCAGGTCGGCGTCGTCGTCGTAGAACACCTCAACGCTCATTGACTTCCCTTTCGTACGGCGGTGCCCGTCGGCCCGTCGAAAAACTTGTGGGTACGGATCAGGCGGCGCGCAGGGCCGGGCCGGCGGTGATGGCCCGCGAACCCCGCCCGATCGCCACGGTGCCGGACTGGACCATCTCCTTGATGCCGAACGGCTCCAGGTCGCGCAGCAGCGCGTCGAGCTTGTCCGGCGTGCCGGTCGCCTCGATGGTCAGCGTGTCCGGCGCGACGTCGACCACCCGGGCGCGGAACAGGCCGACCGTCTCCAGCACCTGGGCGCGGGCCGCGCGGTCCGCGCGGACCTTGACCAGCAGCAGTTCGCGTGCCACCGACACCTGCGGGTCCAGTTCCACGATCTTGAGGACGTTGACCAGCTTGTTGAGCTGCTTGGTCACCTGCTCCAGCGGCGAGGACTCGGCGTTGACCACGATGGTGATGCGGGAGACGTCCGGGTTCTCGGTCTCGCCCACGGCGAGGCTGTCGATGTTGAACCCGCGCCGGGAGAACAGCCCGGAGACCCGGGCGAGGACACCCGGCTTGTTCTCCACCAGCACGGACAGCGTGTGCATAGTCATTTAGAGTTCGTCCTCGTCGAAGGCGGGGCGCACGCCCCGCGCGAACATGATCTCGTCGTTGCTGGTGCCGGCGGCGACCATCGGCCAGACCATCGCGTCCTTGCCGACCACGAAGTCGATGACCACCGGCGCGTCGTTGATCGCCATGGCCGCCTCGATGGTCTTGTCCACGTCGGCGGCGTTCTCGCAGCGCAGACCGACGCAGCCGAGCGCCTCGGCGAGCTTGACGAAGTCCGGGATGCGGTGCTTGTGGGTGCCCAGTTCGGTGTTGGAGTAGCGCTCCCCGTAGAACAGGGTCTGCCACTGCCGCACCATGCCGAGGTTGCCGTTGTTGATCACGGCGACCTTGATCGGGATGCCCTCCAGCGCGCAGGTCGCCAGCTCCTGGTTGGTCATCTGGAAGCAGCCGTCGCCGTCGACCGCCCACACCGTGGTGTCCGGCTTGCCGACCTTGGCGCCCATCGCGGCCGGGACTGCGTAGCCCATCGTGCCCAGGCCGCCGGAGTTGAGCCAGGTGTGCGGCTTCTCGTACGAGATGAACTGGCTGGCCCACATCTGGTGCTGGCCGACGCCCGCCACGTAGACCGCGTCCGGACCGGCGATCTCACCCAGCCGCTTGATCACGTACTGCGGGGAGAGCGTGCCGTCGGCCGGCTCCTCGAAGCCCAGCGGGTACCGCTCGCGCAGGTCGTCGAGCTGGGCCCACCAGTCGGTCAGGTCGGCCGGCGGGTGGGCGGCCTGCTCGGCGGTGACGGCGGCGATCAGCTCGTCGATCACGTGCCGCGCGTCGCCCACGATCGGGACGTCGGCGTGCCGGTTCTTGCCGATCTCGGCCGGGTCGATGTCGGCGTGCACGACAGTCGCGTCCGGCGCGAACGAGTCGAGCCTGCCGGTCACCCGGTCGTCGAAGCGGGCGCCCAGCGCCACGATCAGGTCGGCCTTCTGGAGGCCGTAGACCGCGGCGACGGTGCCGTGCATGCCGGGCATGCCCAGGTGCTGGCGGTGCGAGTCGGGGAACGCGCCCAGCGCCATCAGCGTGGTGACCACCGGGATGCCGGTCTGCTCGGCCAGCTTGCGCAGCCCTTCGGTGGCGCCGGCCTTGAGCACGCCGCCGCCGACGTAGAGGACCGGACGACGGGCGCCGGTCATCAGCCGGGCCGCCTCGCGGATCTGCTTGCCGTGCGGGTGCAGCGTCGGCCGGTAGCCGGGCAGGTCGAGCGTGGGCGGCCAGGAGAAGGTCGCCGACGCCTGGAGCACGTCCTTGGGGATGTCGACGAGCACCGGGCCGGGGCGGCCGGTCGCGGCCAGGTGGAACGCCTCGGCCAGCACGCGGGGGATCTCGTCGGCGGTCTGCACCAGGAAGTTGTGCTTGGTGATCGGCAGCGTGATGCCCTGGATGTCCGCCTCCTGGAAGGCGTCGGTGCCGATCGACGGCCGCGCCACCTGCCCGGTGATCGCCACCATCGGGACCGAGTCCATGTACGCGTCCGCGATCGGCGTCACCAGGTTCGTCGCGCCCGGGCCGGAGGTGGCGATGCACACGCCGACCCGGCCGGTGGCCTGCGCGTAACCGGTGGCCGCGTGCCCGGCGCCCTGCTCGTGGCGGACCAGGATGTGCCGGACCGTGGAGTCGTAGAGCGGGTCGTAGGCGGGCAGGATCGCACCGCCCGGAATGCCGAAGACCACGTCGACGCCGAGCGCCTCCAGCGACCGCACGAGCGAACCGGCGCCCGAGACCTGCGCGGTGGCGGGCTCCCGTACGGGCGTCTCGCTGGTGGCGGCCGCCGGGACGGTACGGCCGGGGCGGGCGGCGGGGTCGGAGTCACCGGCCGCGCCGGTGCCGGAGCGGGCACGGCGGGCGGAGTGGGCGAGGGTCTCTGGCGTGGGTCTCGTCATGGCGGTTCAAGCCTTCGGAAGTGAGTGGGTGACGCGCTTCTCAGGATGGGACGGCAGGGTCCCGGCGATGGTCCGACGGCAACAAAAAAGCCCACGTGCAGGATGCACGGGGCCAGCGCACTCTCGGTGGGAGAGTGCGCTCAGGTAAGTACTCGCGGCGACCGGTTCGACGACATGCGGCTAAGCCTGACGCATCTCACGCGATGAGTCAACTGATCCCACATTCTGGTTCACGGACGTGGGCGTGTCGACCACCGGCACCCCCTCCGCGACCGGCGCCACCTGCGAAGATCCCTCCATCGGGGGACGTTGCGCGGGCACCGCGGCGGGCGGATTGTTGCGCAGCCTCGGCAGCAGCGGCGACGGGGCGCGGGCCGGCGCGGGCGGCGGCGACGGCGGCATCGCGGTGTGCCGGTTGCCCGGCGCGGTGGCCGCCTCCAGCATCGCCTCCAGGTGCTCGGCCGGTACGCCCCAGCCGAACAGCGCGCCCTGGCCGAACCGGCACCCGGCGGCCACCACCGCGGCCAGCTCGGCCGGGTTGGTGACGCCCTCGGCGATCACCTCCAGCCCGAGCTGATGGCCCAGGCGCATGACGATGTCGACCATCGGGGCGAACGCCGGGCCGTCCCGCCCGACCGGCCGGACCGGCTCGTGCTCGGCGACCAGACTGTGGTCGATCTTCAAGATGTCGATCGGCAGGCGCCGGAGCTGGCCGAGCGACGAGTAGCCGGCGCCGAAGTCGTCCAGCGCGATCCGCACCCCGGTCAGCCGCAGCGCGGTGAGCCGCCGGATCAGCTCGTCCAGGTCGGTGGCGACCGCGTGCTCGGTCACCTCCAGCACCAGCCGCTGCGGCGGCACATGGTGCGCGCGCAGCGCGTCGGCGACCTGCACCACGTACTCCGGGGCGTGCAGCTCGCGCGGCGACACGTTCACCGACACCCAGACGTCGTGCCCGTCGGCCAGCCAGCGGGAGAGCTGGAAGCAGGCCTGGTGCAGCACCCACGCGCCGAGCTTGGCGATCATCCCGCACTCCTCGGCGAGCGGGATGAACTCGTCCGGCCGGACGTTGCCCAGCTCCGGGTGCCGCCAGCGCAGCAGCGCCTCCGCGCCGACCGGCCGCACCGACGGCAGCGAGGCCACCGGCTGGAACACCAGCCGCAGCTCGTCGCGCTCGATCGCGCCGCGCAGCTCATGCTCCATCCGGGTACGCCGGCTCAGCAACTGGTCGTACGTGGCGTCGTAGCGCTCGATCCGGTTCTTGCCCCGCTGCTTGGCGTAGCGCAGCGCCAGGTCGGCGTTGCGCAGCAGCAGCTCGACGTCCTGCTCCCGCTGCCCGGCGGCCACCCCGATGCTCACCGACAGGAAGACCGGCCCGTCCCCCTGTTCGTACGGGCGGCCGAGCACCCCGAGCAGGCGGTCGGCGACCGGGCCGGGGTCGGCCGAACCGTGCATCAGCACCGCGAACTCGTCGCCGCCGAGCCGGGCGGCCAGGTCGCCCGGGCGCAGGTTGCCCCGCAGCCGCCGCCCCACCTCGATCAGCACCGCGTCGCCGACGTCGTGCCCGCGCATGTCGTTGACGTTCTTGAAGCCGTCGAGGTCGAGTCCGAGCAGCACGCACGGCATGCCCGCCTCCGCACTGCGGTGCAGGGCGCGCAGCAGCCCGCGCCGGTTCGCCAGCCCGGTCAGCGGGTCGGTGTGCGCCAGCTCGCGGAAGTGCGCCTCCCGCTCGGCGAGCCGGATCGCGTAGCCGCGGACGTCGTTCAACGCGAGGTACTGCCGGGTCACCAGGGCGAACCCCTCGACCGTGCCGGCGACGATCGCGTACCCGTCGAACCCGCCGCCCTGCACCAGGTGGTACATCGCGGAGGCCGCCATCGCGAACATCGGCACGAAGGCGTACTCGCCGTCGCGGCGGATGAAGTCGACGTCGAGCTGCGTCAGGTCGGCGCGGCGCCCGGCCACGGCGGTGGCCATCAGCCCGGCGGCGGTCAGCACCGCGCCGGTGAGCACCATGCCCGGGCCGGCCTGGCAGAGCCCGGCGGACACGGCCAGCCCGCCGGCCGTCACCGCTGTCGCGCCGGCCGCGAGCAGCGTGAGCCACCCGCGCGGCGGCGCGACCCGCAGCACGACGATCACGGTGAGCCCGGTGGTGAGCGCCGCACTGACCGTGGCCAGCACGATCGGCAGGCAGGCGACCGGGGTGGCGTCGCCGAGCAGCCGCGTCGGCTCGCTGATCGCCACCCAGCCGACGAACCAGAGCGCGCTGCCCATGATCAGGCCGTCGAGCAGCAGCCGGGCGGTGGCCGCCCGGGACGCGGCGGCGCCGGGCAGCCGCAGCACGGCGGCGCCGAGACCGAGCGCGGCGAGCGTCGTGCCGACGGCGACCAGGACCGCCCATCCGGTCCGCTGGCCCTGCCGGTGCGCCCAGTGGTCACCGGCGGCCAGCAGACCACCGAGACCGACCAGGAGGCTGAACAGGGCGGCCCCGGCGGCGACCGCGAGCAGCAGGTGAGCCGGCCGGCGGGGGCCGGTGCGGCGCCGCACCGAGGCGGCGAGCAGCACGGCGGCGCCGGCCGCGGCGATCCCGCTCAACACCGCGACGGTGACCATCCCCGGGGACGACTGCACGCGTCAACTCTGCCGGATGAGCGCCTCCCGTGGGGCACCGGGTGTGCAACTGTTGGGACACAGGGTGCGCGCGGCGGGGTCGCCGAGCGGATGGTGTCAGACTGGTTGTCATGCCTGAGCTGCGGTCGAGGACCTCCACCCACGGTCGGACGATGGCCGGCGCCCGGGCCCTCTGGCGGGCCACCGGGATGACCGACGACGACTTCGGCAAGCCGATCGTCGCGATCGCGAACAGTTTCACCCAGTTCGTACCCGGTCACGTCCACCTCAAGGACCTCGGCGGCCTGGTCGCCGACGCGGTGGCCGAGGCCGGCGGCGTCGGCCGGGAGTTCAACACGATCGCCGTGGACGACGGCATCGCCATGGGCCACGGCGGCATGCTCTACTCGCTGCCCAGCCGGGAGCTGATCGCCGACGCGGTGGAGTACATGGTCAACGCGCACTGCGCGGACGCCCTGGTCTGCATCTCCAACTGCGACAAGATCACCCCGGGCATGCTGCTCGCCGCGCTGCGGCTCAACATCCCCACCGTCTTCGTCTCCGGCGGCCCGATGGAGGCCGGCAAGACGGTGGCGATCGAGGGCGTGGTGCATTCCAAGATCGACCTGATCGACGCCATGATCGCCTCCTCGAACGAGGCGGTCACCGACGACCAGCTCGGCGAGATCGAGCGCTCCGCGTGCCCGACCTGCGGCTCCTGCTCCGGCATGTTCACCGCCAACTCGATGAACTGCCTCACCGAGGCGATCGGCCTGGCGCTGCCCGGCAACGGGTCGACGCTCGCCACCCACGCCGCGCGCCGGTCGCTGTTCGTCGAGGCCGGGCGCACCGTCGTCGAGATCGCCAAGCAGTGGTACGACAACGACGACGCCTCGGTGCTGCCGCGCTCGATCGCCGGCCGGGAGGCGTTCGAGAACGCGATCGCCCTCGACGTGGCGATGGGCGGCTCCACGAACACCGTGCTGCACCTGCTCGCCGCCGCCCGCGAGGCGGAGCTGGACTTCGGCGTCGCCGACATCGACGCGATCTCCCGCCGCGTGCCGTGCCTGGCCAAGGTCGCCCCGAACTCCCCGAACTACCACATGGAGGACGTGCACCGGGCCGGCGGCATCCCGGCCATCCTCGGTGAGCTGGACCGCGCCGGGCTGCTGCACCGCGACGTGCGCGCGGTGCACTCCCCCAGCCTCGGCGAGTGGCTGGCCGACTGGGACGTGCGCGGCGGCGCGGCCCGGCCGGAGGCGATCGAGCTGTTCCACGCCGCGCCGGGCGGCGTGCGCACCACCGAGCCGTTCTCCACCACCAACCGCTGGTCGTCGCTGGACACCGACGCGGCCGGCGGCTGCATCAGGGACCGGGAACACGCGTACAGCGCGGACGGCGGCCTGGCCATCCTGCACGGCAACCTCGCGCCGGCCGGCTGCGTGGTGAAGACCGCCGGTGTGCCCGAGGAGTGCCTGACGTTCCGCGGCCCGGCCAAGGTCTACGAGTCGCAGGACGACGCGGTGACCGCGATCCTCGCCAAGGAGATCGTCGCCGGGGACGTGGTGGTGATCCGGTACGAGGGCCCGAAGGGCGGCCCCGGGATGCAGGAGATGCTCTACCCCACCTCGTTCCTCAAGGGCCGCGGCCTGGGCCGCTCCTGCGCGCTGCTGACCGACGGCCGGTTCTCCGGCGGCACCTCCGGCCTGTCCATCGGGCACGTCTCCCCCGAGGCGGCCTCCGGTGGGCTGATCGCGCTGGTCCGCGACGGCGACGAGATCGTCATCGACATCCCGGGCCGGTCGATCGAGCTGAACGTGCCCGCCGACGAGCTGGAGGCACGCCGGGTGGCCGAGGAGAAGCGGGACCGCCCGTACACCCCGGTCGACCGGCAGCGTCCGGTGTCGGCGGCGCTGCGCGCGTACGCGTCGATGGCGACCTCGGCCAGCGACGGCGCCTACCGCCGCGTCCCCGACTGACGTAAGGAAGGGCCCCCTTTTAACGCCTCCGGTAGAGGAGGGGGCCCTTCTTAACGCCCGCGCGCCGGTAACCTCCGGCGGCGTGGAGACGACGGTGAGTTACGCGCGACTGGTCCGGCCCGCGATCGACCGGGTGTACGTGGGCGCCCGCTGGGGAGCACGCGCCCGGATGGAGGCGTTCTACGCCGAACGGGGCTGCACACTCGGCGCGGAGAACAGCTTCTTCTCCGGTGTGCTGGCCCGGCCGATGCCCGCCGAGGCGCTGGCCGACGGCCTGATCTACACGTCCGGCAGCATGGCCGAGGAACTGGAGCAGGGCATCGTCGTCCGGGACGCCGACGGCGCCTGGCACCTCACCGACCTGGGGCGCGAGCTGACGCTGTTCGCCCAGCGCGCCACCGGCGAGGCCGCCGAGGAACTGTGGACCATGCTGCCCGGTGTGCTGCCCGGCCTGAGCATCGTGTCCCGCCTCGCCGACCTGGTCGGCCGGGTGCTGGCGCATGCGCAGGCCACCGGCGGGCCGGTGTTCCGGGCGATGTCCCCGCCGTACGAGCCGGACGGCGCCTCCCCGTCGCTGCTGCTCGTCACCCGGCTGGGCTCGCTGCGGCACCACCGCGCCGACGCGCACCGGGCCGCGTGGCGGGCCGCCGGGCTGACCGCCGACGAGATCCGCGCGCTGCCGGATGGGCCGGAACGCGCGGCGGTCGAGGCGGACACCGACCGCCGCGACGAGCCGGCGTACGCGGTCCTCACCGAGGCCGAGCGGTGGGAACTGCTGGCCGGTCTCGCCGCCCTGCCCAACTAGCGCCCCGCGGCCCCCGCCGCCATCGGGTGGAACGAGATGGGTGTCTCCGGACCCGTTTGACACCCATGGCGTTCCCCTCACCGCTGGGTGGGATCCTCCTCGGCCGGAGCGGTGCCGTCGATGGGCAGGCCGAACTCCGCCGGTGAGTCCTCGTCGGTGCCGTCCAGGTCCGCGTGCGGGTCCTCCGGGGTGACGTCGTCGGGATCGGCGCCTCCCGCGTGCAGTTCGGACAGCTCAACCGGATCAGTCATGCCGTCCTGGTACCCGCCGCACGCCGCCCGAACCCGCCCGTCGGTCAGGGCTGGATGTCCCGCTCCCCACCACCGGCGGAACGGAACCCGGCAGGTGTCGCTCCAGGCCGTCGAAGAGCAGGTCGAGAGTGAACTCGAACTCGGTCTGACTGTCGCACCACCCGAGCGTCGGGTCCGCCGCGTCGTGCGTCTCGGCGGCCACCATGGCGGCCAGGTGCGGCAGCCGCTCGGCCAGCGCCACCATCTCGGCCTCCGCTGCCGCCGCGTCGGTCTCGCCGCCCGCGTCCGGCCGGAACACCTCCTGCGCGAAGCCGAGCGCCAGGCTGCCGAAGGCGTGCAGCGCCCGGTGGGCGATCCGGTACGAGAAGCCGCCCTCGACGAGCGTGGCGAGGATGCCGTCGTAGTAGGCGTACACCCCGGCGGGGACGGTCGGCCGGGAGCTGAGCAGCGCCGGGGCCCACGGGTGCCGCAGCATGACCGCCCGCGCGGCGAGGAAGCGCAGCCGCAGCCGGGTCCGCCAGTCGCCGCCGGGCGCGTCGGCCTCGGCCTGCTCGGCGGCTGCGGTGATCTCGGCGGCGACGGCGTCCACGAGGCCGTCGAGCAGTCCGGCCTTGCCGGGCAGGTGGTGGTAGAGCGACATGGCCTCGACGCCGAGTTCGGCGGCGAGCCGGCGCATCGTGAGCGCCGCCATCCCCTCGGCGTCGACCAGGGCGATCGCGCTGGCCAGGGCTCGCTCACGGCTGAGCGGCTCCCGAGGTCTCCTCGCTGCCATCCGGCTCCCCACCTCCCCTTGACCTTACAACGTATGGTTGGCCTTACGACGTAAGGCAAGCCCCGCGGCGTCGACCACCCCCGAAGGAGCCGCCATGCACCAGTTGATCCGTACCGCCCGGGTGACCGGGCTGTTCTACCTCGGGCTCGCCGTCACCGGTGCCCTGGGGTTCCTCACCGTCCGCCCCATGCTCTTCGACGCCGACGACGCGGGCACGACGCTCGCCAACCTGGTGGCCCACGAGTCGCTGGCCCGCCTCGGCATCGCCCTCGAACTGCTCGTCGTCCTCACCCAGGCGCTCACCGCCGTCTGGTTCCACCGTCTGTTCCGTACCGTCGACGGCACCGCCGCGGGCAGCATCGCCGCGTTCGGACTGGTGAACGGCGTGGCGATCCTCGGCAGCGCCGCCGTCCTCGCGACGGCTCTGCGTGTCGCGACCGGCGGACCGGGGGACGCCGACACCGTCCAGCTGCTCTATCTGGTCAGCGGGAACCTGTGGGAGGTGGGCGGGCTCTTCTTCGGCCTCTGGCTGGTGCCGATGGGCTGGTGCGTGCTCCGGTCGGGCTGGCTACCCCGGCCGCTCGGCTGGATCCTCGTCGCCGGTGGTGTCGGCTACGTGCTCATGACGTTCGTCGCGTATCTCGCGCCCGGCGCCGGCATCGCCGGCGACCTGCTGGTGGTGCCCGCCACCGTGGGCGAGGTCTGGATCCTCGGCTACCTGATCATCTTCGGCGTGCGGAAGCGCGCGGAGACGGGTGCCAGGGCGACCGCAGCCTAGGCCACGCTCGCGGCGAGGGCGACACCCCGGGCGTACCGGATGGCGGCCGGGGTGTCCGCGAACACCAGGCCCTCGCGGCGCAGCTCGTCGGCGACGCCGAGCGTGCTGAGCACCTGGTCGTGGCCCGGGGTGATGCCGGAGATCAGCACCGTGATCCCCCGGCCGCGCAGCCGGGCGATGGCGTCGCCGAGCACCTGCGCGCCCGTCGCGTCGATGGTGGAGACGCGGGACATCCGCAGGATCACCACCCGCACGTCGGCCACCTCGGCCAGCTCCAGCAGGAAGGTGTGCGCGGCGGCGAAGAACAGCGGCCCGTCCAGCCGGTACGCGACGATGTGCTCGGCGAGCAGCGCGTGCTCCTCGTCGCTGTGCTCGCCGGTGTCCAGCGGCACCTGTTCCAGCTTGGCGCTGCGGGCCACCGCGCGCAGCGCCAGGACCACAGCGACGGCGAGCCCGACGACCACTGCTGTCACCAGGTCCCAGATCACCGTGACGGCGAACGTCAGCACCAGCACCAACGCGTCGGCGCGGGTGGCCCGCATCAGCGCGAGCAGGGAGGCCGCCTCCACCATCCGTACCGTGGTGGCGAGCAGCACCCCGGCCAGGGCCGCAAGCGGGATGCGGCCGACAAGCGGGGCGGCGGCGAGCACGATCGCGGCGAGGGCCACCGCGTGGGTGAGCGCGGCGAGCTTCGAGGACGCCCCGGCACGGACGTTGACCGCGGTACGCGCGATGGCGGCGGTCGCCGGGATGCCGCCGAAGACCGGAGAGGCGAGGTTGGCCAGGCCCTGGCCGAACAGTTCCCGGTCCGGGTCGTGCCGCTCGCCGACCGTCATGCCGTCCGCCACCGTCGCGGAGAGCAGGCTCTCCAGGGCGGCGAGCGCGGCCACGGCGAGGGCGCTCGGCAGCAGTACGCCCAGCGCGCCGAGGTCCACGAAGTCCAGCGACGGCGCGGGCAAGCCCTGTGGCAGCTCGCCGATCCGGGCCAGGTCGATCGGGGCCAGCTCGGCGAGCAGCGTCGCGGCGGCCACCCCGACCAGGGAGAACGGCACGGCGGGCCGCCACCGGCCGCCGAGCAGCATCAGCGCCGCCACGCCGAGCGCCACAGCGATCGCGGCGGGCCGGGGCTGCGCGGCGAACCGGGCTACCGCGTCGGCTGCCACCGCCCACACCTTCTCGCCGGGCTCGCCCGTGACGCCGAGCGCGGCCGGCACCTGTTGCAGCGCGATGACCACGGCGATGCCGGCGGTGAAGCCCTCGATCACCGGGGACGGCAGGTAGCGGACGTACCGGCCGAGGCGGGCCACTGCGAGCGCGATCAGGATCAGCCCGGCCAGCGCGCCGACCATCAGCACGCCACCGGCGCCGAACTGCTGCACCACCGGCACCAGCACGACCGTCATGGCCCCGGTGGGACCGGAGACCTGGAGGTTGGAGCCGCCGAAGATCGCCGCGACGGCTCCGGCGACGACGGCGGTGACCAGGCCGGCCTGTGCACCGAGCCCGGAGGTCACGCCGAAGGCGAGCGCCAGGGGCAGCGCCACCACGGCGACGGTGAGCCCGGCGAGCAGGTCGCGCCGGGGCGAGCGGCGCGCTGCCGCCCAGTCGGCCCGGCCGGGCAGCAGCCCGCCGAACAGCCGGCCCGCCTGCCGGACGGCGTCACCGGCGCGAGCGGCGGCCGCCGCGCTCACCGGTCCGTCCCGGAGGCCCGCAGCTCGTCCAGCAGGGCGTCCCGGTCGGTGAGGACGGCGCCGAGGATGCGCCGCCCGGCGGCGAGCAGGTCGGCCACGTCGGGGGTGCTGAGCGCGTACATGACCAGCGGGCCGTCCCGGTACGAGGTGACCATGCCGGCGCGGCGCAGCACGGCGAGCTGCTGGGAGAGGTTCGACGCCTCCACGTCGATGGCGGCGAGCAGGTCGCGGACCGGCTTCGGGCCGTCCTGGAGCAGTTCGAGCACCCGGATGCGGACGGGGTGCCCGAGGGTGCGGAACAGCTCCGCCTTGACCTGGTACAGCGGCACCGACATGACTCACCTCTCCGACGACCCTGAAGACTTTAGCACTTGCAGAAATCTTCAAATCGACGGAGATGCGGGTATGGCCCCTCAGGCGAGGTCGTTGACGCAGCGCAGCACCGGCCGGCGGGTGAGCGCGTCGGCGTCGAGCAGGCCGGGCGCGCGCACGGTGAACGTCGCGCTCTCCCCCGGCAGCAGCGTCACCAGCGCCCGGTCCACCTGCGCGGCCGGATCGAGGCGATCCGGGAACAGCGTCAGGTCGCGCAGCACCGTCCGTGCGGTCACCCGGACCCGCCGGCCGCCGTCGACCGGCTCGACGGTCGCGTCCCACTGCGCCGCCGGCCACCGCACGTCGCGGTCCTCGGCGAAGAACCACAGCGCGCGCTCCGCGGCGTCCCCGGCGTCCGCGACGAGCAGTTCGGCGCGGCCGTCGTCCGGCCGCGCCAGCTCCGCCGGCAGCGCCAGCACGACCGAGGAGTACGCGGGGACGTCGAGGTCGACCGAGGTCTTCGCCCTCGGCTCCCCGGTGAGGGCCAGCCGGGTGACGGTGGCCGGCCCGCTCCACGCCCGGGCGGTCTCGTTCACCGCCACCAGCGCCAGCCCGCCGTCGCGCGGCTGCACCGTCAGCAGCCGGTCGGCGTACGCGCGGCGCAGCGCGTACCAGAGGGGTTTGCGGCGGCCGTCGCCGTCGATCGCCGACCAGGAGGTGACCGGCCAGCAGTCGTTCAGTTGCCACACGACGGTGCCGGCGCAGACCGGCCGGTGCGACCGGAAGTGCTCGACGCCGAGCTGGATGGCGCGGGCCTGGTTGAGCTGGGTGAGGTAGTGCCAGTCGTCGAAGTCGGCTGGCGGCGGCAGGTGGGCGTCGAGCCCGCGCTGGAGCTTGCCGTCCCCGTCGGCCGCCTTCTGGTGGTGTGCCATGCCCGGCGAGTCGTGCGCGAGCGGGTCGTCGGAGAGGGACCGGCGCAGCGTCGCGTACGCGGGCGGCGCCTGGTAGCCGAACTCGGCCACGAACCGCGGCACGTACTCCCGGTAACGGGTGTAGTCGTCGGTGTTCCACACGTCCCAGATGTGCGTGGTGCCGTGTGCCGGGTCGTTGGGGTGGACGTCCTCGCTGCCGGACCAGGGGCTCCCCGGCCAGTACGGGACGGTCGGGTCCAGCTCGCCGACGACGGTGGGCAGCAGGTCCAGGTAGTAGCCGCGTCCCCAGGTGCGCCCGGCCAGGGGCTCCTGCCAGTCCCAGTCGTGCCAGCCCCAGATGTTCTCGTTGTTGCCGGTCCACAGCACCAGCGACGGGTGCCCGGCGAGGCGGGTCACCTGCTCGCGCGCCTCCGCCTCGACCTCGGTGCGGAACGGCTCCTCCTCCGGGTACGCGGCGCAGGCGAACAGGAAGTCCTGCTGCACCAGCAACCCGATCTCGTCGGCGAGGTCGTAGAAGTCGTCCGACTCGTACCGGCCGCCGCCCCAGACGCGTAGCAGGTTGACGTTCGCGCCGGCCGCCTGACCGAACCGCTCGGCGAGGCGCTCCCGGGTGACCCGGTTGGGGAACGCGTCGTCGGGGATCCAGTTGACGCCCTTGACGAACACCGGCACGTCGTTGACGTGCAGCGTGAACGGGGTGCCGTGCGCGTCGGGTGTGGTGTCCAGCCGGACCGAGCGGAAACCGATCCGCCGGGCGGCGGCGTCCAGCTTGCGGCCGTCGGCGCCGTGCAGGCTCACGTCGAGGTCGTAACGCGGCTGGTCGCCGTACCCGATGGGCCACCACAGCGCGGGGTCCGCGACGGTGAGCGTCACGACGGCGGTCCGCTCCCCCGCCGGTACGGCCACCTCGGCGGTGACCCCGGCGACGGCGGCGCGGACGGTCAGCGGCTCGTCGCCGGCCCGCTCGACCTCGGCGTGCAGCTCGACCCGGCCGACGCCGTCGGCCACGGTGACCAGGGGCCGGACCGACGCGAGCCGGGCGGTGGACCAGGCGTGCAGGCCGATGTCGCGCCAGACGCCGGCGGTGACGAGCGTGGGCCCCCAGTCCCAGCCGAAGTTGCAGGCGGTCTTGCGGATGAAGTGGAACGGCTCCGGGTAGGCGTTGGGCCGGTCACCGAGCCGGTCCCGGTGCGCCTCCGCGTACCGGTACGGGGAGTCGAAGCGTACGGCCAGGGTGTTGCCGTCCGGGCGCAGCAGCGCGCGGACGTCGAAGCGGTACGAGCGGTGCTGGTTCTCGGTGCGGCCGACCTCGACGCCGTTGAGCGTCACGGTGGCGACCGTGTCGAGCCCGGCGCAGACCAGGTCGACCCGGTCCTCGTCACCGGGTCGCCAGGTGAACGTGGTCTCGTAGACCCAGTCGGTGCGGCCGATCCAGGTGAGGCGGTTCTCGTTGTCGTCCCGGTACGGGTCGGGGATGCGGCCGGCCGCGAGCAGGTCGGTGTGCACGCAACCGGGGACCGTCGCCGGCACCACCGTCCCGGCGATCTCCGGCGGCACCGCCGGACCGGGCTCGGCCCGCAGCGTCCATCCCTCGTGCAGCAGCGTTCGACGGCTCACGACTTCACCGCGCCTTCCATGATTCCGCGGACGATCTGACGTCCACCGATGAACAGCATGACCAGCAGGGGGACGGTGGCGATGAACGCACCAGCGAGCACCCGCCGGTAGATCACGTAGTTGCCGCTGGCCAGGTCGGAGACCGCCACCATCGACGTCGGGTAGTCGGTGCCGCTGAGCGTGATCAGCGGCCACTGGAAGTCGTTCCAGGTGGCCACGAACGTGAGCAGGCCGAGCACCGCCAGCGCCGGGCGGATCGCGGGCAGCACGATCGTCGCGTACACCCGCATGGTCGTGGCGCCGTCGACCCGGGCCGACTCGATCAGCTCGTCCGGGACGGTGTTCACGATGAACTGCCGCATGTAGAACACGCCGAACGCGGTGACCAGACCGGGCGCGATGACGGCGAGCAGCGTGCCGTTCCAGCCGAGCTTGCCCATCACGATGTAGAGCGCGACGATGCCGAGCTGGTTGGGCACGGTCAGGGTGAGCACCACGAACAGCATCAGCGCGCGGCTGCCCCTGAAGCGCAGCTTGGCGAAGGCGAAACCGGCCAGCGAGCAGAAGAACAGCACCGAGGCGGTCACGACGGTGGAGACGATGACGCTGTTGACCAGCGACGCGGCGAAGTAGACGTCCTGGAGGGAGAAGACCTCGTCGACGTTGGTGAGGAAGCGGTCGCCGGGGATCACCGCCGGTGGCAGCTTCGCCAGCGCCTCGTCGTCGCTGGTGGCGATGACGAACATCCAGTAGAGCGGGAACGCGGCGAACAGCATGCTCACCGCGAGGAGCAGGTAGGTCCAGAGCCCGGCCGGGGTGTCCTGTGGCGCCCGGGCCACCACGCGTCGCGTCGTCACCGGCGGCCTCCGGAGAGTCGGTTGGTCAGCAGGTAGTTGAGACCGGCAACGACCAGGATGATCAGGAACAGCGCCCAGGACATCGCGGCGGCGTACCCGAGGTTGAGGTCCTTCCAGCCGACCTTGTAGATGAGCTGGGCGATGGTCTGCCACTCGCCGTCCGGCCCGCCGGTCGCGGCCTGCGCGTTCGGGTCGAACAGCATCGGCTCGGTGAACAGTTGCAACCCGCCGATGGTGGACAGGATGACGGTGAACAGGACCACCGGCTGGATCATCGGCACGGTGATCCGCCAGAGCTGCTTCCACGGCCCGGCGCCGTCGATCGCGGCGGCCTCGTAGACGTCGCGCGGGATGGACTGCATGGCGGCCAGGTAGAGCAGCGCGTTGTAGCCGATCCACTTCCAGTTGACCATGGTGGCGATGGCGATCCAGGCGTGCAGCTTGTCCGCCCGCCAGTCGATCGGGTCGTCCGGGCCGCCGATGCCGAGCAGGCCGAGCGCCCAGTTCGCCATGCCGAAGTCGCGGGAGAAGAAGACGCTGAACACCATCGTCGAGGCCACGATCGGTGTCACGTACGGCAGCAGCACGCCCACCCGCCACCACGTCTGCGCCCGCAGTCTGCGGTTGAGCAGCGACGCGACGAGCAGCGCGAGCAGCAGTTGCGGCACTGTGGAGAGCAGGAAGATGCCGAACGTGTTGGCCAGGGCGTTCCAGAAGTCCTCGTCGGCGAACAGGCGGTTGAAGTTCTCCACGCCCGCCCAGTACGGCAGCGTCGGGTCGTCCAGCCGGTAGTTGCGCAGCGACACGACCGCGTTGAACAACAGCGGGAACAGCCCGAACACGAGGAAGAGCAGGAAGAACGGCGCGATCATCAGGTACGGCATGTAGCGCATGTCGAAGCGGTACAGCCGGTCGCGCCAGCTCATCCGCCGGTCGCCGCCGCCGGTGCGGCCGGGCTTGCGCGCGGGTGGGCGGCCGGGCGGTGCGGGCGCGGCACGAGTGCTGGACATCTGTTCACTCCAGGGCCGGGAGATCGGACGGTGACGGGGCGGACCGGGCCGCCCCGTCACCTGTGACACGTCAGGACTTGGCGGCCTTCTCGGCCTCCTTGACCGCCTCGTTCCAGGCGGCGTCGGACTTGAGCGACTTGTTCTCCACCCGCCGGATCACGTTCTCCACCGCCACCCGGGTCGGACCGTTCTTGCGGCCCAGGTACTGCGGGGTGAGGCCCTGCGCCATCTTCGGGAAGATCTGGCCGACCGGGGCGTCGTTGAAGAACGGGTTCTTGAAGTCGGCGATGGCCGGGTCGCTGTAGAGCGCCGGCTGCGACGGCAGGTTGCCGACCTTCTTGAAGATCTCGATCTGCTGCTCCGGCGCGACCAGCCAGGTCAGCAGCTTGTACGCCTCGTCGACGTTCTTGCCCTGCTTCGGCAGCGTCAGGAAGGAGCCACCCCAGTTGCCGCCGCCACCCGGTACCGCGGCGATGTCCCACTTGCCCTCGGTGCCCGGCGCGGTGTCCTTGATGTGGCCGAGCATCCAGGCCGGGCAGGCGAGCACCGCGAACGCGCCGCTGGTGAAGCCCTTGTCCCAGTCGGCCTGGAAGCTGACCAGGTTGGCCGACAGCCCGGCGCCCACAGCCTTGACCGTGTAGTCGAACGCGACCTTCGGGCCCTGCTCCATCCGGAGCTGGTCCTGCTCGTCGTAGAACCCGACCGGCTGCTGGCCGAGGATCGGGTTGAACAGGTTGGTGCCGGCGTCGATGAACTTCTTCTTGGTCTTGGCGGTGTACTGCTGGCCGACCTCGATGAACCTGTCCCACGTGGGCCAGAGCGCTGATACCTGGTCGCGTTCGGTGGGCAGGCCGGCGGCCTTGAACAGGTCGGTGCGGTAGCACATGGCCAGTCCGCCGACGTCGGTGCCGAGGCCGATCTGCGTCTTGCCGTCCGCCGACAGCGACTGCTTCCACTTCCAGGGCAGGTACTTGCTCTCGTACGAGCCGGCGCCCTTGTCGAGCAGGTTGACGAACTTGTCGGACTGGCTGCGGAACTGGACCATGAAGCCCTCGTCGATCGCCGCGATGTCCGGCGCCCCGTTGCCGGCGACGAGCTTCTTCTGCAGGTCCTCGTGCTGGGCGTTGTACTCGCCCGAGTTGAGCTGGATCTTGACGTTCGGGTGCTCGGCCTCGTACTTGGCCTTCAGATCCTGGAGCCCGAAATCGCCCCAGAAGTTGATTTTCAGCGTGACCTGACCACCGGCCGAGTCCGAGCCGCCGGTGGTGCTCCTGCCGCTGCAGGCGGCGATCATGACCAGGCTGACGGCACCGACGGCGGCCACCCGCGCCAGGTGCGTCCAGGACCGTCTCATCTCATCCTCCGCGCCGAAATGGGAACGCTCCCGAATATCGAGAGACGTTGACTGAACCGGATAAGTGACGCCACCGTACGGTCCCCATTCATCACTGTCAACGGTCGGTTACCGATGTGCCGGTCCGGTAACCTCGCCGCCGCTCACGACACGGTCCGGGCCGCGCGTGACGATCGTCGGCGGGTCGGCGATCTAAGCTGAACCGCACAAGCGGCCGCCGCCGGATGCCGTCCACCGGTGCCGCCGGCGGCACCCGGACCCGGCAGCGCGTGCAGTAGCGTCACCAGACGCCGGTGATCCGGCGACCGGAAGCGCCCGCGAGGGCCGGACACAGTGGAGGAACGCTTCGGTGAAGCGGCCGACCATCGCCGACGTCGCCCGGCGCGCCGGGGTCTCCAAGGGCGCGGTGTCGTACGCGCTCAACGGCCAGCCCGGTGTCTCCGAGGCGACCCGGCAGCGGATCCTCGCCATCGCCGCCGAGATCGGGTTCCGCCCGAGCAGCGCCGCCCGCGCGTTGTCCGGCGCCACCGCCAAGGCGGTCGGGCTGGCGCTGTGCCGCCCCGCCCGGATACTCGGCATCGAGCCGTTCTTCATGGAGCTGATCAGCGGCGTCGAGGCCGAACTGTCGGCCCGCTCGTACGCGCTGACGCTCCAGGTGGTCAGCGACCAGGAGGCCGAGATCGCCGTCTACCGGCGGTGGTGGGCCGAACGCCGGGTGGACGGCGTGCTCGTCTGCGACCTGCGTACCGACGACCGGCGCGTGCCGGCGCTTGAGGAACTGCAACTGCCGGCGGTGGTGATCGGCGGGCCCGGGCACACCGGCGGCCTCGCGAGCGTCTGGGCCGACGACGCGGCGGCCCTCGTCGAAACGGTGGAATACCTGGTCGCGCTCGGCCACCGGCGCATCGCCCGGGTCGGTGGACTGCAGTCGCTGCTGCACACCGAGATCCGCACCGAGGCGTTCGCCGGCGTGTGCCGGCGGCTCGGGCTGGACGAGGCGACCACCGTCTGGTCCGACTACACCGGCGAGGAGGGCGCGCGGGCCACCCGGCGGCTGCTCAGCTCCGCCGGCCGCCCCACCGCGGTGATCTACGACAACGACGTGATGGCGATCGCCGGGCTCTCGGTGGCCCAGGAGATGGGCCTCACCGTGCCCGGCGACCTGTCCATCGTGGCCTGGGACGACTCGCCGCTCTGCCGGCTGGTGCACCCGCCGCTGACCGCGCTGGGCCGGGACATCCCGGCGTACGGCGCGCACGCCGCCCGGCAGCTCCTGGCCGTCATCGCGGGCGAGCCGGCCGCCGTCGTGCAGGACGAGACCGCGCACCTGACGCCGCGCGGCAGCACCGCCCCACCTCGTACGACGGCTCGCTGAACCGGTTCAGCTCATCGGGCGGTGGACGGGTACTCCTCGAACCACGCCTCGACCCGCTCTGCGGTCGCCGGGCGGGCCAGCGCGAAGCCCTGGCCGTACCGGCAGCCGGCCCGGCGCGCGCCCGCCACCTGGACCTCCGACTCCAGCTCCTCGACCACCAGCTCCACGCCGAGCCGGTCGGCCAGGTTCGCCACCACGTCGATCAGCGGACGCTGCCCGTCCCCGCCCGGGCCGACCAGGTGCGGGCCCACCTTGAGCAGGTCGATCGGCAGCCGGCGGAGCTGCGCGAGCGAGGCGTGCTCGGCCCGGAAGTCGTCCAGCGCGATCCGCACGCCGATCGACCGCAGACCGGCCAGCCGGGCCACCACTGTGGACAGCTCCGCGCCCACCACCGGCTCGGCCACCTCCACCACCAGCCGTTCCGGCACCACGTCGTACGCGGCCAGCGCTGTCGCGGTACGTGCCACGAAGTCCGGCGCGGCCAGCTCACGCGGCGTCACGTTCACCGCCATCCACAGCTCGCGACCGCCCTCCGACCACGCGGCGAGCTGGCGGCAGGCCCGGTCCAGCACCCACCGCCCGATCTCGCCGGTCAGGTCGAGGTCGGCAGCCACCGGCAGCAGTTCGGCCGGCAGCACGGTGCCCAGTGCCGGACTGCGCCAGCGCAGCAACGCCTCGGTACCCACGGGCATCCGGTCGGCGAGCGCCACCACCGGCTGGTAGACCAGGTCCAGCTCACCGCGCGCCACCGCGCCGGGCAGTTCCCGCTCCAGATCCAGGCGGCGGACCAGTTGCTCCTCCAGGTAGGCGTCGTACCACTCGACCCGGTCCCGGCCGAGCTGCACCGCCCGGCGGCGGGCCAGGTCCGCCTGCCGCAGCACGTCCTCCGGATCGCCGCCGCTGGTCTCGGCCAGCCCGACGCTCACCCTCAACCGGGCGAGACCTCCGGGCCGGGGGTACGGCTCGGCCAGCGCCACCAGCAGCCGCAGACCCAGCGCGTACGCGAGCACCGGCCCCCGGTCGGTGAGGACCGCGTACTCGGTGTCGCCGAGCCGGGCGACCAGATCCTGCGTCTCGGCGCCCGCTCGCAACCGGCGTGCGGCCTCGGCGAGCACCGGTCCCTCCGGCACCGTGCCACCCGTACCGTGCAGGTCGACGACGAGCAGCGCGCCGCCACTGCGTTCCGCCATCGCCCGGACCAGTTCGGCGCGCGTCAGCGGCACGGGCTCGGCCGCCCGGGCGTCCGGTCCGAGCCGGCGCCGCAGCCACGCCTCGCGGGCCGCGAGCCGCTGTACCCGGCGGCGCTGGTCGGCGGCGGCGAGCAGCTCACCCACCATGATCGGCGGGATGACCGCGAGACCCAGGGCCATCGCGCCGGTGCTGAACTCCCCCGCCGTCATCAGGTGGACCCCGGCGGCCAGCGCGGCGATCCCGGCCGGCGCCGTCAGGCGCGGCCACGCGGCGGTCGCCACGTCCCGGCCCGGTCGCTCACCCCCGGAAGTACGCCGGGCGCCGGCGGCGGTGAGCAGTGCCCCCGCCACCAGCGGCACCGCGACGAGCGGCAGCGCCCGGTCCGGCGCACCGTAGGCCAGCAGCACCACGAGGAGCGTCAGCCCGCCGAGTGTCAGCGCGGCCCCGGCGTGGCAGCGCGCGGCACCGGGCCGGCGGCGGCGTTCGGCGACGGCGGCCACCGCGAGCACGGCGAGCACCACGGCGCCGCCCGCCGCCACCATTCCGGCGACGGCCGGGACCGGGCCGCCCGGCAGCAGCATCCAGCCCGCGAAGACCAGGCTGACGCCGAGCGCGAGCACGTCGACGGTACGGCGCACCAGCTCCGGGCCGGACAGCCGCGACCGGCCGGGCAGGCGCAGCAGGGCCGTCACGTGCAGCACCCCGGTGAGGCACAACCCGGTCAGCGCGATCGGCAGCCGGTGCGCGGCGTCGCTCAGCGGCAGCACCGCGACGGTGAGCCCGGCGACCAGGACGGCGCTGTCGAGGATGGCGGCGACCCGGCGGGACAGCGCGGCCCGGCGCGCCCGCCGCCCGTTGGCTGCGGGACGGTCGGTCGGTGCGGCGGCTCCGGCCAGCCAGGCGAGCCGGACGCAGGCGAGGGCGAAGCCTCCGGCGACGGCGAGCGCGGCGGCTGCGGGGCCGGGCAGGGCGCCGGCGACGCCGGCGAGGAGGAAGGCCGTGCCGGTGAGCGACACGGCGACATCGGGCAGGACCGATCGCCGACGGGGAACGGCGGGAGGGGGGACGGGCACGGCGGTCGCCTTCGTGAGGGGGCACGGGGGCGGTGCGGTTGCGGTACGACGTGCGGGGGTCGGGG
>NZ_JANCLW010000001.1:1268406-1578934 GCF_033433935.1 Micromonospora sp. BRA006-A | reverse complement strand
GGGCGGTAGGGGCACGCATCGGCGGGGACCGCTGCGGCCACGCCTAGAAACGATCCCGGAAGCGCCCGGTGACGTCACCGCACCAGTGACGTCCGTCACATCAATAGACGGCCCCCCGACACGAAATCTTTGAAGGAAACGGCCCCCAGAGGGCCCCACGCTTCCACGATCTGCGGCGGGTGGGGATGCCCGCGGGGTGGCGTGGGCTGGTCGGGTGGGATCATCGGGAGGTGAGCCGCGCCGATACCGTCCGTTTCCGTCACAACCAGGCCATCCTGGTCGCCGCGATCGTCGCCTTCATCGGCGCGCTGCCCCTGGCCTCCGCCCGCTGGTGGCTGCTGTGGGTGCTGCTCGTACCGCTCGCCGTCGCGGTCTGGGCGTGGCGGGCCGGCACCGACGCCGACGCGCGGGAGCTGCGGCTGCGGGCGCTCGTCGGGCAGCGCCGGGTGCCGTGGAACCGGGTCGCCGAACTCGCCGGTGATTCCCGCGGCCGGGCGATGGCCCGGCTCGACGACGGCGAGGTGGTGATGCTGCCGGCGGTACGCGCCACCGAGCTGCCCCGGCTGATCGCCGTCACCGGGCAGGAACTACCGGACGCCGACGGCGATCAGTAAGCCGGCGATCAGTAGCCGTCGACCACCCGGTTCGTCAGCTCCTCCCCTGCCACGTAGCGGCGCAACTGCTCGCCCACCAGGCGGTACGCGCGGGGCAGCAGCCCGCGTACCGAGCCAGCGACGTGCGGGGTGAGCAGCACGTTCGGCAGCTCCCACAGGGGATGGTCGGCGGGCAGCGGCTCGGGATCGGTGACGTCCATCGCGGCGCGCAGGCGGCCCGAGGTCAGCTCGGCAACCAGCGCCGACGTCCGCGCCACCGGCCCTCGGGCGGCGTTGACGAGCAGTGCGCCGTCCGGCATCGCGGCTAGGAAACGCTCGTCGACCATGCCCCGGGTCTGCTCGGTCAGCGGCACCAGGAGCACCACCACGTCCGCCTCCGGCAGCAGCGCGGGCAGCTCGTCGACCCCGTGCACGCCCTGGTCGGGGCGCGGCGTACGGGCCACGAGCGTGAACGTCACCTCGAACGGGGCGAGCCGGTCGCGGACCGCGGTGCCGATCGAGCCGGCGCCGACGATGAGCACCCGCTTGCCGGCCAGCTCGTCGGTGGGCGCCACCTCGTCGTACGCCCACTCGCGCCGGGCCTGCGCCCGGGCCAGCGGCGCGAACCCGCGCAGCGAGGCGAGGATCGCGGCGACGACCCACTCGGCGGTGGGCGAGTCGTGCACGCCCCGGGCGTCGCAGAGGGTCACGCCGTCGGGCATCCGTCCCGCCCAGGCGTCCGCTCCGGCGGAGAGCAGTTGGACGACCTCGACGTCGGGCAGCTCGGTGAGGAGCGCGCCGGCGTCCGGGCCGGACAGGAACGGCGGCACCCAGAACCGCACCCCGGACGGCGACGACGGGAGCCGGTGCGGGTCGTCCAGCACCTCCACGGTGACGCCGGGTGGCAGTTCGCCGAGCAGCCGGCGGCCTTCGGGGTGCGGGAGCCATACCTTCACGACCGCCGACGATATCGGCCCCGGCCGGGCGGTGCGGCGTGACCCGTGACGAACACCGCGCCGGGAATGGAGTGGCGGTCCGGCGGGGTATAACCGAGGACGGGATGCCGGTCGGGTGTTCCGCTTGCTGAGGGCGGTGGCGATGAGCGAGGACGGCCGGGGACGGGTGTCCGTGCCGATTCCGGCGCTCGCCGACCCCGACCGGTTGCGCTCACTCGACGAGACGCGGCTCGACGCCGTACCGGACGAGGCGTTCGACAGGTTCGCGCGGCTGGTCGGGGATCTGCTGGACGTACCCGTCGCGCTCGTCTCCCTGGTGGACGCGGACCGTCAGTTCTTCCCCGGCGCGACCGGGCTGCCGGAGCCGTGGGCGGCTCGCCGGGAGACGCCGCTGACTCACTCGTTCTGCCAGCACGTCGTCGACATCGAGATGCCGCTGGTGCTGCCCGACGCCCGCCTCTACCCGCGCGTACGCCTCAACCTGGCGATCGAGGACCTGGGCGTGGTCGCGTACGCGGGCATGCCGCTGACCGACCTGGACGGGCGGGTGCTCGGCTCGCTCTGCGCGATCGACAGCAAGCCCCGGGCCTGGACCAAGGAGCAGTTGCGGACGCTCGCCGACCTGGCCGCCGCGTGCTCGTCGGAGTTGCGGCTGCGCATCGCGGTCCGCGGCGCCGAGCAGGCCCGCCGCCGCGCCGAGGAGGCGCACGACCGGCTCGCCATGCTGGCCGGGATGAGCGAGATGCTCGGCGGCACGCTCGACGTGGCCACCGCGGTGGACCGGCTCGGGCACGCGATGGTGCCGCTGCTCGCCGACTGGTGCCTGATCACGCTCGTCGACCCGGCGGGCCGCCCGCGCACCGTCACCGGCGTGCACCGGGACGCCGAGCGCGGACCCGACCTGGCCCGCTTCGCCGAGTTGCTGACCACAGGCCTCAGCGCGGAGTCGCAGATCCGGTCGGTGCTGCGTACCGGGCGGCCGGTGGTGCGGGCAGTGGCCGGCCTGGACGACGTGGCGCGCGGCACGACACGCCCGGAGCTGGTGCCGCTCGCCGAGCGGCTCGGCGTCGGTTCCCACCTGACCGTGCCGATCACCGCCGCCGGGGACCGGGTGATCGGGGCGGTCACGCTGGTCAACCGTCTGGGGCGGCGCGGTTTCGACCCGAGCGACCTGCGCACCGCGCAGGACATCGGGGTACGCGCCGGACAGGCGGTCGGAAACAGCCGGCTCTACGGCGAGCAGCGCCACGTCGCCGAGGTGTTGCAGCACAGCATGCTGCCGACTCTGCCGGCCGTGCCCGGGATCGAGCTGGCCGCCCGCTACCTGCCGGCCGCCGACCGGGTGGAGGTGGGCGGCGACTGGTACGACGCGTTCGTCCAGCCCGACGGCGAGTTGATCGCCGCGATCGGCGACGTCGCCGGGCACGACATCGAGGCGGCGGCCACCATGGGCCAGTTGCGCAACCTGGTGCGTGGCAACGCGTACGGGCGTGACGATCCGGTGGAGGATCTGATCGCCCACCTGGATCGGGCCATGGGCGGGCTGCGGGTGCCCACCGTGGCCACCGCCGTACTGGCCCGGATCCGTCCGGCCGCCGGCGGGCTGGCGGTCTCCTGGTGCAACGCGGGGCATCCGCCACCGCTGCTGGTGCGGGCCGACGGCACGGTGTCGGTGGCGGACGGCCGCGGACCGCTGCTCGGCCTGGCCCGGCCGCCCCGGCGCAGCGGCCGGATGCTGACCCTGGCACCGGGCGACACGTTGCTGCTGCACACCGACGGGCTGATCGAGCGCCGGGACCAGCCGATCGACGAGGGACAGGCCGAGCTGCTCGCCCACCTCGAGGCCGGCGGGCCGGGCGTACCGCTGGACCTGCTCTGCGACCGGCTGCTCGCCGCCGCGCACCGGCGCGAGGACGACGTCGCCCTGCTCGCGCTGCGGGCCGGCTGAACCGGCACTCCCCCGAACGGCCGGAGGCGGGCAGGGGTGCGCGCGACGCGCCCGGTTCGCCGGTCCGCCCGGCTAGGCTGGGGCGGGTGAGCCCGCGTCTTGCGTACCCCCGTGTCAGCCGCCTCCGGACGGCGCTGGCGGCGTCCTGCGCGGCGCTGCTGCTGGGCACCGCCGGCTGCGCCCTCGGCGAGCCCGAGCCGGACCCGGCCGGCGCCCCGCCCAACCTGCCCACACCGTCCGGCACCGCGAGCCCCGGCGGGGCCGGCCAGCAGGTGGTCGCCACCGTGCTGGCCAGGGGCCTGGAGGTGCCGTGGGGCATCGCGTTCCTGCCCGACGGCGGTGCGCTGGTCACCGAGCGGGACAAGGGGCGGATCCTCCAGGTCGGTCCGGAGTCCGGCCCGGACGGGCTGGCCGTGCGGCCGGTGCAGACCGTGCCGGACGTGGCCGCCGGCGGCGAGGGCGGCCTGCTCGGCATCGCGGTCTCTCCCGCGTACGCGAAGGACCGCACGGTCTTCGTCTACTACACGGCCGAGGACGACAACCGGATCGCGAAGATGCAGCTCGGGCAGGCGCCGAAGCCGATCCTGACCGGCATCCCGAAGTCCGGCACGCACAACGGCGGCGGGCTGGGCTTCGGCCCGGACGGTCACCTCTACGCGAGCACCGGCGACGCCGGGCGCACCGAGAACGCCCAGGACGCCAAGAGCCTCGGCGGCAAGATCCTGCGGATCACGCCGGACGGCAAGCCGGCGCCGGGAAACCCCACCGCCGGGTCGCCGGTCTGGTCGACAGGTCACCGCAACGTCCAGGGCTTCGCCTGGACGCCGGACAAGAAGATGTACGCGGTGGAGTTCGGCCAGAACACCTGGGACGAGATCAACCAGATCAACAAGGGCGGCAACTACGGGTGGCCCCGGGTCGAGGGGCGCGGCGACGACAGGCGCTACGTGAACCCGATCACACAGTGGCCCACCGGTGACGCCTCCTGCTCCGGCCTGGCGGCAGCGGACCGTCTGCTCGTCGCCGCCTGCCTGCGCGGCCAGCGGCTCTGGCTGGTGGAGCTGGCCGGTAACGGCACAGTCCTCGGTCAGCCGCGCGACCTGCTCAACGGCCGGTACGGTCGGCTACGGGCCGTCGCGGCGGCGCCCGACGGCTCACTGTGGGTGAGCACGTCGAACCGGGACGGGCGGGGTACGCCCACCGCCGAGGACGACCGCCTCCTGCGGCTCGTCTTCGCCGACGGTGGTGCCGGCCGGAGCTGATCCGGCCGGGCGGGTTTGTCAAGATCGCGCAGGGGGCAGGTCAGAATCTCAGCATGGACGGCCACGAGAACGAACAGCAGCGCACCGGGGACGAGGCGTCTCCGGAGCGCGGGCGCGCCCGCCGACTGACGGCGTGGCGGCCCGGCCACCGGCTGCGCCGGCTGGGTGTGGTGCTGGCTCTGCTCGCGGTCACGCTCGGCGGCATCGTGATCGGCACGTACGCGGGCGGCCACGTCGGCACCGACATCGGCCCGTTCCGGGCCGAACTGAAGCTCAGCCCGTCGCTGTCCGGCGGCACCACCGTCGACATCCCGCCGCTGGGCGCGCTGCTGCTGGACAGCCACGACGGTCCGGCGTACCTCACCGTCGAGGTGGGCTCGCTGGACCAGGGGCGCACCGAGGCGCTCATCGACGACCCGGCCAGCATCAGCCGGGCCAGCCAGTCGGCCGTCCAGGACGTCCGCGACGGCGTGATGCGGCTCGGGCTGCGTACGCTCGCCTCGGCCGTGCTGGCCACGCTGCTGCTGGCCGCGCTCGTCTTCCGGGACGTCCGGCGCACCGCGTGGGCCGGCGGTCTGGCGCTGGTCGTGACCGCCGGCAGCCTCGGGGTGGCCGCGAGCACGCTGCGCCCGCAGGCGATCGAGGAGCCGCGGTACGAGGGCCTGCTCGTCAACGCGCCGGCGATCGTCGGTGACGCGCGGCGGATCGCCAACGACTACACCAAGTACGCCGAGCAGCTCCAGCGGCTGGTCGGCAACGTCAGCAAGCTCTACACCACGGTCTCGGCGCTGCCGGTGGTGCAGCCGTCGCCCGGCACCACCCGGGTGCTGCACGTGTCGGACATCCACCTCAACCCGACCGGCTGGCAGCTGATCCGCACCGTGGTCGAGCAGTTCGGCATCGACGTGGTGGTCGACACCGGCGACATGACCGACTGGGGCAGCGAGCCGGAGGCCTCGTTCGTCGGGTCGATCGGCCTGCTCAAGAAGCCGTACGTGTTCATCCGCGGCAACCACGACTCGCCGCGCACCGCCGCCGCGGTGGCGCAGCAGCCGAACGCGATCGTGCTGAACAACTCGGTCACGACGGTGGGCGGGCTGACCATCGCCGGCATCGGCGACCCCCGCTTCACCCCGGACAAGGAGACCTCACCGGCCGGAAGCGGCCTCACCTCGACCGTCGCCGACCAGGTGATCGGTGCCGGTGAACAGCTCGCCGCCACGATCGGGAAGTCGCCGCGCAAGGTCGACATCGCGCTCATCCACGACCCCGCCTCGGCCGGCCCACTCTCCGGCACCTGCCCGCTGGTGCTGTCCGGGCACACGCACTCCCGGCAGGTGTCGAAGCTGCCGCAGGTGGAGGGCAAGCAGCCGACCACGCTGATGGTGCAGGGTTCGACCGGCGGTGCCGGGCTGCGCGGCCTGGAGGGCGAGAAGCCGACCCCGCTGACCATGACGGTGCTCTACTTCGACCAGCAGAAGCTGCTCCAGGCGTACGACGAGATCACCGTGGGCGGCACCGGGCAGTCGCAGGTCAACCTGGAACGGCACGTCATCCGCGACCCGGCCAAGGGCGACCAGGTCCCGGTCACCCCGACCCCGACCCGCGGCCCGTCGGAGTCGCCGTCACCGGGTACGACCACGCTGAGCCCCACCCCCACGAGCTGACGGCCCCGCTCTTCTCGCCTTTCTCGCGATCGGCCCGGTGCGCTGCCGCACCGACGCCCGGTCACTGCGCGTCATGAAGCCCGTCCGGAACCGGGATGCCCGCCGCCGGCTTTGCTCTGCACCCATCGGCGCGGCAGGCACCGAGCGTCACCGCCTGGGTGGGTGCAGAGCGGCGGACGCTCCATTCCGCCCCAGCTCAGGACGGTGATGCGGATATGGCTGCAGAGCAAAGGGGCCGAGAGGTGATCCCCGGGGTCGCCGGAGGCGGTTACTCTCCGCAACCAACCCAGCCGTCACGTTCCGTGAGAGAGAACCAGCCGCCGCCTCAGCGCAGCGCGATCGCGGCCAGCGCGGCGTTGACGATGCTGCCGGGCAGCAGGTCGTGCAGCTCGTACAGCTCCCGGACGCTGCCGGACTGGCCGAACTCGTCCACGCCGAGCGGCACCGCCGGGGCACCGACCGCCGAGCCGAGCCAGGCCATCGCGTGCGAGGCGGCGTCGTGCACGGTGACCACCGGCACCCGGTCGGCGAACGCCGACCGCAGCGCGCCGGGCACGCTCGGCACGGTGGCGGTCCGCACGCCCTGGCGCAGCGTCCGCTGCCACGCGCGGTAGAGCCGGTCCAGGCTGGTGACGTCCACGACGTGCGCGGCCACGCCCTCCTCCGCCAGCTCCGCGGCGGCGGCCAGGACCTCCGGCAGCACCGCACCGGAGGCGGCGAGCTGCACGACCGGGGCGTCAGCCAGATCGGGGTACGCCTGGTGCGCGTCGACGAGCCGGTACGCGCCGGCCACCACCTGCCGCCGCAGCACCGCGTCCCCGAGCCGCGCCCGGGCCGCCTCGAACGGCGCCTGGTCGATCGGCCGGGTGCTGAGCCGGAAGTAGTACGCCCCGTCCTCGGCCGGCGCGGCGGTGGCGGCCGGTGCGGAGCCGCCGGCGATCTGCCCGAGCGCGTCGCAGAGCAGCCAGTCGAGGCTGCCGGCGTACGCGGGCTCCAGGAACGTCACCCCCGGCAGCTCCAGGCCGACCGACGCGGTGATGGTGGACTGGTGCGCGCCGCCCTCGGGTGCCAGCGTGATGCCGGACGGGGTGCCCGCAACCACGAACCGGGAACCGGAGTACGTGCCGTAGAGGAACGCGTCGAGACCGCGCAGCACGAACGGGTCGTAGACGGTGCCCACCGGCAGCAGCGGCTGGCCGGACAGATCCCACGACAGGCCGAGCTGGCCCAGCAACAGGAACAGGTTCATCTCCGAGATGCCCAGCTCGATGTGCTGCCCGGCGGGGCTCTCGGTCCAGCGCAGCATCCGGTCCTCGGTCCAGGAGCGCTGCTCGGTCGGGGCGAACACGCCCGTCTTGTTGATGAACCCGGCCAGGTTGGTCGAGGTGGCCACGTCCGGCGCGGTGGTCACCAGGTAGGGCGCGACCTGCGGATCGCGGGCCAGGTCGACGAGCACCCGGCCGAAGACCTCCTGGGTGGAGACGGGCTTGTTCGCGCGTACCCTCGTGGTCTCCGGAACGGTGACGCCCAGCGCACGCTCGCGCGGCGGGCGGGACAGCGCCTCCCGGCGCTCGCCGGCCCGGATGCCGGCCGGGGACGCCGGGTCGAGGCGGTCCCACTCGGTCTCCGGGGTCAGGCCGTGCGCGGCGCGCAGCGCGTCGACCTGCTCGGTGGTGAGCAACGCCGAGTGGTTGCGCGGGTTGCCGGCGATGGGCAGACCCCAGCCCTTGACCGTGTACGCGAACACGACGCTGGGCCGGTCGGTGACCGCGTCGCACTGGGCGTACGCGTCGAGCATGGCCTGCGCGTCGTGCCCGCCCAGGTCGGTGACGAGCGGGCCCAGCTCGTCGTCGCCGATGTCGGCGACGAACGCGGCCACCTCGGCCGGCGCGCCGTCCAGGAACTGCTTGCGCAGCGCCGGGCCGGCCAGCCCGAACAGCGACTGGTACTGCTCGTTGGGCATCCGGTCGATCCAGTCGCGCAGCGCCGCGCCACCCGGCCGGGCGTACGCCTCGGCGAGCCTGCGGCCGTACTTGACCTCCACGACGTGCCAACCGGCTGCCTCGAACTGGCCGCGCCACTGGTTGATCCGGATGCCGGGGACGACCCGGTCGAGCGACTGGCGGTTGAAGTCGACGAGCCACATCACGTTGCCGAGCCCGGTGGTGGCCGGGTCGGCGACCGCCTCCCAGATGTTGCCCTCGTCCAGCTCGGCGTCGCCGATGATGGCGACGAACCGGGAGTGCGGGCGCGCGCCGAAGTGCGCGTCGACGTAGCGGCGGGTGACGGCGGCGAACAGCGGCGCGGCGGCGCCCAGGCCGACCGAGCCGGTGGAGAAGTCCACCTCGTCCGGGTCCTTGGTGCGCGACGGGTACGACTGGAGCCCGCCGCGCGCCCGCAGCTTCGGCAGGTACGACTTGTCGAGGTTGCCGAGCAGGTACTGGATCGCGTGGAACACCGGCGAGGCGTGCGGCTTCACCGCCACCCGGTCCTCGGCGTCCAGGTGCTGGAACCAGAGCGCTGTCATCGCGGTGACCAGGGAGGCGCTTGACGCCTGGTGGCCGCCGACCTTCACCCCGTCACCGGTGTCGCGGTCGTGGTTGGCCGCGTCGACGATGCGGGTGGCGAGCCAGAGCACCCGGCGCTGGATCTCGTCGAGGACGTCGAGGTCGTGCTGGTTCACGGTGACTCCATCCGGGCGTCGCCGTTGACGCCCTGTCCGGGGAGGGGTGGCGAGGCGTTAGGAAGGGCCCCTTCCCATGCACCAGGCGTTAAGAAGGGGCCCTTCCTTACGACACGTCAGGCGCCGAGGCGCGCCAGGATCAGCTCGCGGACGGTCTTCGCGTCCGCCTGGCCGCGGGTGGTCTTCATGACCGCGCCGACGAGCGCGCCGGCCGCCGCGACCTTGCCGCTGCGGATCTTGTCGGCGACGTCCGGGTTCGCGGCGATCGCCTCGTCCACGGCGGCGGTGAGCGCGCCGGTGTCCGAGACGACCTCCAGGTTGCGGTTGGTCATGATCTCGGTCGGCGAGCCCTCGCCGGCCACCACGCCCTCCAGCACGGTACGGGCCAGCTTGTCGTTGAGCTTGCCCGCGTCGACGAGGCCCTGCAGCTCGGCGACCTGGGCCGGGGTGGCGCCCACGTCGGCCAGTTCCACGCCGGTCTCGTTGGCGCGGCGGGACAGCTCGCCCAGCCACCACTTCCGGGCGGCGGCAGGGGTGGCACCGGCGGCGACAGTCGCCTCGATCAGCTCGACCGCGCCGGCGTTGACCACCGACTGCATGTCGAGGTCGGACAGGCCCCACTCCTGCTGGATCCGCTTGCGGCGCAGGCGCGGCAGCTCCGGCAGGGCGGCCTTCAGCTCGGCCACCCACGCGGTGTCCGGGGCGAGCGGCACCAGGTCCGGCTCCGGGAAGTACCGGTAGTCGGTGGCGGTCTCCTTGGACCGGCCCGACGTGGTGTCGCCGGTGTCCTCGTGGAAGTGCCGGGTCTCCTGGGTGATCCGGCCACCCGCCTCCAGCACCGACGCCTGGCGCAGCATCTCCGAGCGCACCGCCCGCTCGACCGAGCGCAGCGAGTTGACGTTCTTGGTCTCGGTGCGGGTGCCCCACTCCTCGCCCGGCCGGTTCAGCGACGTGTTGACGTCGCAGCGCAGCGAGCCCTCCTCCATCCGCACGTCGGAGACGCCGAGCGAGCGGATCACGTCGCGCAGCTCGGTGACGTACGCGCGGGCGACCTCGGGCGCGAGCGCGCCGGTGCCGGGGATCGGCTTGGTGACGATCTCGACGAGCGGGATGCCGGCCCGGTTGTAGTCGACGAGCGACTCGGTGGCACCGTGGATGCGGCCGGTGGCGCCGCCGACGTGCAGCGTCTTGCCGGTGTCCTCCTCCAGGTGCACCCGCTCGATGCCGATGCGCACCAGCTCACCGTTGACCTCGACGTCCAGGTAGCCGTCGAAGCACAGCGGCTCGTCGTACTGGCTGATCTGGAAGTTCTTCGGCATGTCCGGGTAGAAGTAGTTCTTCCGGGCGAACCGGCACCACTGCGCGATCGAGCAGTTCAGCGCCAGCCCGATCCGGATGGTCGCCTCGATGGCGGCCTTGTTCGCCACCGGCAGCGATCCGGGCAGGCCGAGGCAGACCGGGCAGACCCGGGTGTTCGGTTCGCCGCCGAAGTCGGTCGGGCAGCCGCACCACATCTTGGTGTTCGTGCCCAGCTCGACGTGGGTCTCCAGGCCGATCACCGGTTCGAAGCGCGCGACGACCTCGTCGTACGCGGGCAGTGTCGTCGTCATCTGAGCTCCAGGCGCGATCCGGACAGAACCGTTCCAGCCTAATCGGCTGGCCCGGCCACCCCGCTGCCGGGCTTCGAGATCACCGCGCGGGGACCCGCCGGGCCGGCATGGGAAAACCGACACCCGGGTACGTGTCGACCATGACGAATACGGGGAACGACTCGACGGCACGCGGCGCGCGGGCCAGGACGGTGCTGCTGGCCGTCGCCGCGGTGTGGCTGCTGGCCGTGCTGATCAGTTGGGGGCAGTGGTTGACCAGCGACGACCGCAATCCCGACAACGTGGCCCTGATGCTGGCCGCCATCGTGCTCCCCGGGCTGGTGACGGTCGCCGTCGCGCTGGTGCTGACCGGACGGACACGCAACGGACGGTGAGGCGTCGCGGGTCAGGTCTGCCGATAGCCCAGCCGAATCAACGTGTCACGAGTATCGGACCACCACTGGCGATAGGCCGGAACGCCATCGAGCTTTGCCAGTGATACCAGTTCGCCCAGTTGACCGAAATGATCAGTGGTTGAGCGGCTGATCCGGTCCATGATGTTGTTAAGAACCTTTTTAGGGTCAGCGATGCTTTCCACACGACGCGGCTGCTCGGGCAGCCCCATCTCCGCATCCGACCAACGAACTCCGAGCGCACTTCGCAATGCGTCACCGTCGGCCAACAGCCAGGCCTCCGTCTCGCGGACCGGCACCACGGCGATCAGTTGCTCGGCGCGATCCCCCCACAGGTCCCGTAGCGGTTGCAGCCACTCGGCTGCGACCCGCTCGGGGTTAGCTCCTTGGTCATGATGGAAGAATACAAGTGAGAAGCTGGCCGGATTCTTCTCCACGAGGCTCACGACGTCTGCCACTGAGCAGGGCCCTCTGCGCTCTCGCAAGGGCTGAACGTCAGCTACCTCGACCGTGTCCTCGAACTCCACCTGGCAAATCTCGGTCAGCGCCCTCGCCAACAGCCTCGGCAGAAACTGATCATCGGTGACACCCTCGGACACCAGCGCGGAGGTGAGGTACCGCATTAGTTGTCCAACTCCGCCATCACCTCGAACTCAGCAATCTCCCGTGGGCTGACTACACTGCCGACATCTAGCGCATCATCGATCGTGAGTTGCTGAGCGCCGGCAATCGAACGCCAACGGCTAACCCGGCTACGCGCCTTACCGCGTTGGACCCGGCTCACGACATCCATGAAAACTGCATCGGGGCGCACCTGCGTCTGCGCGGGTTCCAGTGCTCGTAGGATCGCCGGCGAATGACTACTCAGCACCAACTGAGTCAGCGCAGCGCCGTCCTTGCCAGATGCCAACGCACGTTCAACCAAGCTTCTGAGGTATCTGACGAACTGCGCGAGGCGCTGCGGAAAGATTCCGTTCTCCGGCTCCTCGAAGCAGATCAGCCCCGCGCCGCGCGGATCGTAGAGCGCCGCCAACAGCGCGATCGCCCGCAGGGTGCCGTCCGAGGCCACCCTCGCCGAGAACGGCGCCTCCTCCCGAGTAACCACTTCCACCTGACGTTGCCGACGTGCGTCGTCCTCGGCTAGCTGCACACGAACAACTCCGGGGATGACGGCTGCCAGATCGGCCGAGAGATCGTTCAGCGCTCCCTCCGGTCGGTCCGCGCTACCTGTCTCGTCTGCCAGTCGACGGAGGGTGTTTGCAAGGTGTCCCCCGTTGGCGGACAGGTTGTCCGGATCGTCATAGGAGTCTGGGGCACGCAGCGCGCTCGGGTCGAGGTGCAGAAGCCGCCATGACTGCATCTCTCGTTTGAGCGCATACAGCAACGGAAAATCGGTGGCGGTCGTCAGGCTGGACAACACCGTAGCCGTGGCGGCCGTGGCTGGCAGTTTCCGCTTCCGCCCCTGGTTACCCTGCTGTCTGATGCTGAATACCGGCCGCCCCTGGTCGTCATGCTCGGTCTCCAGCGGGTCGGCGGCACCCGGTCGATAGACGGCCAGACGCTTTCGCTGCTCCACGGTGAACTGTTCCATCCAGGTATCACCCGCACGCCGGATCCGCCGCACGGACTCACGGATGACATAAGGGCGCTGCGTCCCGCTGCTGCCCATTGACCGAAGTTCGATGGTCAGCTCGTAGCGAAGCCGCGAGTGGTTGACTTCAGCGGTGTCACCGAAGGCGTCAGTGACCGAGCGGTCCAGCAGCACCTCGACCGCGAACGACATGACATCGACCCATGTCCCGTCAGTGTGCTTGTGAAAAAGATCCGCGACATCGCCTCGCATGTGCTGGGCGGCTTCCAGGACCGGATCACCAGCCAACCGGCCAAGGAACTGGATGGCGTCGAAAAGGTTCGACTTTCCCGCTGCGTTCCGTCCGATAATTACAAGAAAGGGCGGGATGTCCAACGAAAAGTCGCGGAACGACTTGAAACCGTCGATCTCTATTCGCGTGAGCATCCCGCCCTCCTTACAGAGCCGGCGGGGTGAACGCGCCGACCGAGGACTCCAGCGCGGCGGCGACCCGGTACATCCGGTCGTCGGCCATGGTCGGCGCCATGATCTGGAAGCCGACCGGGAGCCCGTCGGACAGGCCGCACGGCACCGAGATGGCCGGGCCGCCGTACAGGTTCGTCGGGATGGTGAACAGGTCGGCCAGGTACATCTGGTACGGGTCGGCGGTACGCGACCCGATCGGGAACGCCACGAACGGCGTGGTCGGCGAGATCAGCGCGTCGACCTGCTCGAACGCGCTGGTGAAGTCCCGCGTGATGAGCGTGCGGACCTTCTGCGCCTGGCCGTAGTAGGCGTCGTAGTAGCCCGACGAGAGGGCGTACGTGCCGAGCATGATGCGCCGCTTGACCTCGGGGCCGAAACCGGCCTCGCGGGTCAGCGACATGACCTCCTCCAGCGACCGGTTGCCGTCGTCGCCGACCCGCAGGCCGAACCGGACGCCGTCGAACCGGGCCAGGTTGGAGGAGCACTCGCTCGGCGCGATCAGGTAGTACGCCGGCAGCGCGTACTTGAAGTGCGGGCAGGAGACCTCGACGATCTCGGCGCCCAGCTTCGCCAGCGCCTCGGCGGCGTCGCGGAACGCGGCCATCACGCCCGGCTCCGCGCCCTCGCCGGTGAACTCGGTGACCACGCCGAGCTTCACCCCGGTCAGGTCGCCGGTGGCGCCGAGCCGCGCCGCGGCCACCACGTCCGGCACCGGGGCCGGGATCGAGGTGGAGTCGCGCGGGTCGTGACCGCCGATCACCTGGTGCAGCAACGCGGCGTCGAGCACGGTACGCGCGCACGGGCCGGGCGTGTCCAGCGACGAGGAGAACGCGACCAGGCCGTAGCGGGAGGTGCCGCCGTAGGTGGGCTTCGCGCCGACGGTGCCGGTGACCGCGCCGGGCTGGCGGATCGAGCCGCCGGTGTCCGACCCGATCGACAGCGGCGCCTCGTACGCGGCCAGCGCGGCCGCGCTGCCACCGCCGGAGCCGCCCGGGATCCGGTCGGTGTCCCACGGGTTACGGGTCGGCCCGTACGCGGAGTATTCGGTGGAGGAGCCCATCGCGAACTCGTCCATGTTCGTCTTGCCGAGCATCACCGTGCCGGCGTCGCGCAGCCGCTCGACGATCGTCGAGTCGTACGGCGGGCGCCAGCCCTCCAGGATCTTCGACCCGACCGTGGTCGGCACGCCCTTGGTGGTGAGCACGTCCTTGACCGCGACCGGCACACCGGCGAGCGGGCCCAGCTCCTCACCGGCGGCGCGGCGCTCGTCCACGGCACGCGCGGCCGCCAGCGCCCCCTCGGTGTCGACGTGCAGGAACGCGTGCACCCGGTCGTCGACGGCGCCGATGCGGTCCAGGTGGGCCTGGGCGACCTCGACGGCGGAGGTCTCGCCGCTCGCCACCAGCCCGGCGATCTCGACAGCGGTCAACTTCGTCAGGTCGGTCATGCCGGCACTCCGCTTCGCTCCGTGCCGTCACGACCGACAGGCACGCTGAGCCTGATGATTCGCTCGCTGCGATCGCTCATGAGGCCACATCCTCGTCCAGGATCCGCGGGACGCGGAACCGCTGCTCCTCGGCGTCGGGGGCGCCCGACAGCGCCTCCTGCGGGGTCAGGCCCGGCCGCACCACGTCCTCGCGGAGCACGTTCGTCAGCGGCACGGAGTGGGACGTCGGCGGGATGTCCGCCGCGGCGACCTCGCCGACCTGCGCGACCGACTGGAGGATCACATCCAGCTGGCCGGCGAAGGTGTCCAGTTCCTCCTCCGTGACGGCGAGCCGCGACAGTCGCGCGAGGTGCGCGACCTCCTCGCGGGAGATGGCGGCCATCAGTGCCCCCTTCGTGGCTGTCCTGAGACGTCTGCGGTGGGCCGGCCGCGCGTGCGGGCGTGCTCGATGACGCGCGGTGACCGGAGCGAGTCTATTGTCCCGCCGTCACGACGACGCCTTCGACTCCCCCTCCGGCGCCGGACCGCCGCGTCCCACCGCCTCCGCCGGGCGTACCGGACGGTAGCGGGACAGCCAGGCCACCAGGTCCTCGGCCGGCATCGGCCGGGCGTGGAACCAGCCCTGCGCCACGTCACACCCGGCGGCGTGCAGCAGCCGCCAGGTGCGCTCGTCCTCCACGCCCTCGGCGACCACCCGCAGCCCGAGCGCGCCGGCCAGCTCGATCATCGAGCGGACGATCGCCGCGTCGTCCGGATCCTCGGCCATTCCGAGGACGAACGACCTGTCCACCTTCACCTCGGACAGCGGGAGCCGCCGCAGGTGTTGCAGCGACGAGTAGCCGGTGCCGAAGTCGTCGAGCGCGATGCCGACGCCGATGCGGTGCAGTTGGGTGATGCTGGCGAGCACCCGCCGCGGGTCGGCCATCAGCGCGCCCTCGGTGATCTCCACCTGGAGGCGCTCGGGCGGCACGCCGTACCGGGTCAGCCGGTCGGCGATCTGGTCGGCGATCTCGCCGGTGTGCAGGTCCCGGACGCTGACGTTGAGCGCGGCCCGCAGCGTGAGCCCGGCCGCCGACCACTTGGCGAGCTGCTCCACCACGTCGTCGACCACGCGGCGGGTGAGCAGCCGCATCACCGCGCTCTGCTCGGCGACCTGGATCAGTTCGCCCGGGTCGACCATGCCCCGGCGCGGGTGCCGCCAGCGCAGCAGCGCCTCGACGCCCACCACCTCGCCGGTGGCGATGGCGATCTGCGGCTGGTAGTACATGGTGATCTCGCCCGGGTGCCCGGACTGCTCGTCCGCCTCGGCCGCTGTGCTCCCGTCGGCGGTCGGCCCGATGACGCCCGGCGCGCCGGTGCTCACGGCGGCCTCCGCGTCCTGGGTGACGCCGACGTCGGCGGTCTCGGTCTCCGGCGCGAACTCCGCGTCGCCGACCACGAGCGGACCCGCGCCCGGTCCGCCGCCGGCCCGGGCGGCCCGGCGGCGGATCGGGTCGGCGCGGGTGAGGATCTGCTCGATCAGGTCGTCGTCGTGCCGCTCCTCCGCGCGGTCGCGGCGGCGCCGCAGCCACCGGTTCGGCCCGTCGCCGGACCGTCCCCGGCCGCCGTCGCGCGCCGGGCGCTGGTTGCGGGCCGGGCGGTCGGCCCGCACCGGCAGCGCCGGGGTCAGGGCCGCGCCGTCACCCCCGCGTACGCCGACAGTCTCCCCGCCCTGCGCGGACGGGCCGGACTCCAGCACCCGGCGCAGGTCGGCCAGCAGACTGAGGCGCTCGGCCGAGTTGTGGTCGGATTCCGGCGCGTAGACCGCCACCGTGTCGTTGCGGTGCTTCGCGTCGTACATGGCCACGTCGGCGTGACGCATCAGGGTGGCGAAGTCCTCGCCGTGGTCCGGGTAGAGCGCGATGCCGATGGCGCCGCCCACGTCCAGCGGCAGCCCGTCCAGCGGCACCGGTTCGGCGAGCGCGGCGACCACCCGGTCGGCCCGCTCGCGGGCCTGGTCGATGTCGGTGAGCCGGGGTACGACGATGGCGAACTCGTCGCCGCCGAGCCGCGCCACCATGTCACCGCCGTCCACAGCGCCCATCAGCCGGGCGCTCACCTCGACCAGCAGGCGGTCCCCCACGGCGTGCCCGAGCGCGTCGTTGACGTGCTTGAACCGGTCGAGGTCGAGCAGCAGCAGCGCCAGGTGCGCGTCCGGCGCACCCCGGGCGGCCCGCTCGCCGTGCAGGTGCACCTGCTCGGCCACCTCGGTGAGCAGCGCCTTGCGGTTGGGCAGCCCGGTGAGCGGGTCCACGTCGGCGAGCTGTTCGCGTTCCTCGGAGAGCCGGGCCATCCGGTAGACGGCGAACAGCGGCACCAGCACCAGCGGGATCAGCGCCGCGCTGGCCCGGGCGGCGGCCACCAGCACCGGCGCGAGCAGCAGCAGCGAACCGGTGGACAGCAGCTCGTACGCCAGGCCGCTGCGGACACTCGGCCACCACCTGTCGCCGAAACGCAGCCGGACCGCGGAGCTGACCAGCCCGTAGTTGACCACGAACCAGGCGAGCGTCGCGCCGCCCACCGCCGCCACGTCGGTCCAGTGCAGACGGCCGCCGCCGAACAGCTCGCCCGGACCGAGCCGGGTGACCGCGTACGCGGCGGCGAGCGCGCACGCGTACTGCGCGGCGTTGAAGCCGGTGCGCCAGGGCGCGTACCCGAGTCGCCAGCCGCTGACCGCCACGGCGACGGCCTGCACCGCGACGGCCGGGCCGAAGCCCCAGCCGAGCAGGATCGCGAAGGTGAAGCAGGTCGACGGGAACACCGCAGACGTCTGCCGGCGGCCGGGCGGGACGAACGGGCGGGCGTCGCAGGCGACGGCGAGCACCGCCATGGTCCAGAACGCGGCAGGCAGCTCGGTCAGCCGGTCGGCGAGCGCGACGAGCGGCCCGGCCGAGACCAGCAGGGCGACCGCGCCGATCGCGGCGACGAAGCCGAAGAACGGCCCGCTCCGTCCGGGCGGGACGGAGTTACGCGGGTCGCCGGTCTCCATCGCACCTCCCGGGGAACGTCCTGGCGCGCGCCGTCACGCGTCGTACGCCAATGAAACGCCCTCCGAGGCGATTTCCCCGACACGACAGTCACGAATCGGTCGGAGTCGTAATTAACTTGGTATCCGCGGACGATCGCCGTGACCAGCCCGTCAGTCCTCCATCCGGGCCACCTCGCGGGCCGCCTCCGGGCCGGAGTCGAGCAGCACCCGGAAACCGTCCTCGTCGAGGATCGGCAGTTTCAGGGTGGCGGCCTTGTCGGCCTTGGAGCCGGGGTTGTCGCCGACCACCACGAAACCGGTCTTCTTGGAGACCGAGCCGGTCACCTTTCCGCCCCGGACCTGGATCGCCTCGGCCGCCTGGTCGCGGCTGAACCCGCTCAGCGTGCCGGTGACCACCACAGTGACGCCGTCGAGCGGTCGCGGCCCCTCGTCGGCGGCCTCCTCGGCCATCCGTACGCCCGCCTCGGCCCACTTGCGCACCACGTCGCGGTGCCAGTCGACGGCGAACCACTCCTTCACGCTCGCCGCGATGGTCGGGCCGACGCCGTCCACCGAGGACAACTCCTCCTCGCCGGCGGCCTCGATCGCGGCGACCGACCGGAAGTGCCGGGCGAGCGCCTGGGCGGCGGTCGGGCCGACGTGCCGGATGGACAGTGCCACCAGCACCCGCCACAGGTCGCGTTCCTTGGCCTCGGCGAGGTTGTCGAGCAGCTTGGTGGCGTTGCTGCCCAGGCTGCCGTCCTTGTTGACGAAGAACGGCGACCGGCTCAACTGCTCGGCGTCGAGCTGGAACAGGTCGCCCTCGTTGGTGATGATCTGGGCGTCCAGCAGCGCCGCTGCGCCCCTCTCGCCGAGCACCTCGATGTCGAGCACCTTACGGCTGGCCAGGTAGAAGACCCGCTCGCGGATCTGACCGGGGCAGGCCCGCCCGTTGGGGCAGCGGATGTCGACGTCGCTCTCCTTGGCCGGCGCGAGCGGCGTGCCGCAGGCCGGGCAGGTGGTAGGCATGACGAACGGGCGGGCGTCGGCCGGGCGCAGCTCGACCACCGGGCCGAGCACCTCGGGGATGACGTCGCCGGCCTTGCGCAGCACCACCGTGTCGCCGATGAGCACGCCCTTGCGCTCGACCTCGCGGGCGTTGTGCAGGGTGGCGTAGGCGACGGTGGAGCCGGCCACCCGGACCGGCTCGAGCACGGCGCGCGGGGTGACCCGGCCGGTGCGCCCGACCTCCACCTCGATGTCGAGCAGCTTGGTGTTCACCTCCTCGGGCGGATATTTGAAGGCGATCGCCCAGCGGGGCGCGCGGCTGGTCGAGCCGAGGCGGCCCTGGATCGAGACCGGGTCGACCTTGACCACCACGCCGTCGATCTCGTGCTCGACGTCGTGCCGGTGCTTGCCGTAGTAGGCGATGTATTCCGCGACACCGGCCAGGTCGTCCACCACCCGCCACCGGTCGCTGGTGGGCAGCCCCCACGCCTTGAGCGCGGCGTACGACTCGGACTGCGCGGCGGGCCGGAACCCGGTGCGCGCGCCGATGCCGTGCACGACCAGGCGCAGCGGGCGGGAGGCGGTCACCCGCGGATCCTTCTGCCGCAGGCTGCCGGCGGCGGCGTTGCGCGGGTTGGCGAACGGCGCCTTGCCCTGCCCGACCAGGCTCGCGTTCAGGTCGGCGAACGCGGCCACCGGGAAATAGATCTCGCCGCGCACCTCCAGGAGATCGGGCACGTCGGGGAAGTCGCCGGCCGGGGTCAGCCGGGCCGGCACCCCCTTGATGCTGCGCACGTTGGCGGTGACGTCCTCGCCGGTGCGGCCGTCGCCCCGGGTGGCGGCGCGCACCAGCCGGCCCTTCTCGTAGGTCAGGTTGATGGCGAGCCCGTCGACCTTCAACTCGCACAGGTAGGGCACCGGGCCACCGGCGTCGCGCTCGACCCGCTCGGACCAGGCGGCCAGTTCCTCGTCGGCGAAGGCGTTGTCGAGCGAGAGCATCCGCTCGGCGTGCGCGACCGGGGTGAAGTCGGTGGAGAAGGTGCCGCCGACCCGCTGGGTGGGCGAGTCGGGGGTGCGCAGCGCCGGGTATTCGGCCTCCAGCGCCTCGAGCTCCCGCAGTTGCTTGTCGAACTCGGCGTCGGTGACGGTCGGTGCGTCGAGGACGTAGTAGCGGTACTGGTGTTCGGTCAGCTCCTGGCTGAGCGTGGCGTGCCGCTCCCGGGCCGCCGGGGTCGGCTCGGCACCCGCCGCCGCGTCCTGGGCCGCGTCGACCGCTGGGGGAACCGCTTCTTCGGACACGCCGCCGCCTTCGGACACCGCTGTCGACCTCCCGTGTTGGTGCTACCCGAGAACCGTAGCGGTCGGCTGTGACAGTCGTCCGGTCACCCGCGCCGAGCAGGGCGGACCGGTGCCCGCCGCGCCACCCGGCGGGTCCGCCCCGGCCGTGCGACGATCGCCTCGGCGGTGGTGGTCGACAACGGTCGGGAGGCGGGCGGCGGATGCGCGACGGGGTGATCTGGGCGCTGGTGATCGTGGCCTGCGTCGCGGCCGGCTGGTTGTGGAACGAGTGGCGCCGCCGCGCGGCCGGCCGCGCCGGGACGCGCGACCGGGCGGACCGCAGGCGTGACCGGGCCGGCGCCGGGCCGCGGGGTGACCGCACCGCGACGCCGCCGAGGCCGCGGGGCGCCGGGCGGGCGGACCGGGACGAGCCCCGGCCCGGGGAGATCTGGTGGGCCGACGTGCCCTACGCCGACGGGACCGGTTCGAAGGTGCGTCCCTGCCTGGTGCTGCGCGTCGACGGCCGGGACGCCGAGGTACTGAAGATCACCAGCCAGGACAAGTCGGACCGGGACGACCACCTGCCGATCCCGACCCGGGACTGGGATCCGGGCGCCGACCACGACAGCTACCTCGACGTGAGCGAGCCGATCCCGGTGCCGCTGAGCGCGTTCGCCGACCGGGCCGGCACCTGCGACCCGGACCTGTGGCGTGGCGTCCGGCGGCTGAGGCACCTCACGGGCTGAGCGAGCCGCCTCTCCCGGAGGGCAGGGTCACGCCGCCGGTCCCCGGCCCTCACCGGGCGAACCGGCGCCGGACACCTCCCCGTCGAAGGCGGCGGCGAGCGCGGTGAGCTGGCCCGCGTACTCGATCCGGCCGGCCCACCCGGCGGGCCAGGCGGCGATGCCGTACGCGGCGCCGACGAACGCGCCGGCCAGCGCGGCGATGGAGTCCGAGTCACCGGCCGTGGTGGCGCCCCGGGCCAGCGCGCCGACCGGGTCGTCGCGGTGGCGCAGCGCGCAGAGCAGCGCGGTGGCGAGCGCCTCCTCGGCGATCCACCCCTCGCCGGTGAACCGGCACGGGTCGCCGCCGTCATCCGGGCGGGCCAGCGCCGCCTCCAGCCGGCCGAGCACGCGCAGGCAGTCGTCCCAGCCCCGGGCGACGAACTCGGCCGCGCTGCTCTCGCCGGGCCGCTGCCACAGGTCACCGAGCCAGTCGTCGCGGTAGACGGTGCGCTGCTCCCGGGCCCGCTCGGTGAGCAGACCGGGCAGCTCCGGCAGCGCCGCGCCGTCGCGCAGCAGCCGGACCGCGTACGCGGTCAGCTCGCTCGCCGCCAGCCCGGTCGGGTGGCCGTGGGTGAGGCCGGCCTGGAGCTGGGCCAGCCCGGCCATCGTGTCCAGGTCGACGTCGAGCAGCCCGACCGGGGTGACGCGCATGTTCGCGCCGCAGCCCTTCGAGCCGGCGACTGTCGCCTCCTGCCAGCGGGCACCCCGGGCCAGCTCGGCGCAGGCCCGCAGGCAGGTCATGCCGGGCGCACGGTTGTTCTCCGGGCTGACCGACCAGTCGACGAAGCGCTGCCGCAGCAGCGGCTCCACCACCTCGGCCGTGTACGCGGACGCGTCGTGCAGCGCCCACGCCACGGCGAGCGCCATCTGGGTGTCGTCGGTGACCAGGGCCGGGTCACCGGTCAGCTCGCGCGGACCGGCCGGACCGTAGCGCCGGACGATCTCGGTGACGGTGAGGAATTCGGTCGGCTTGCCCAGGGCGTCGCCGTAGGCCAGGCCGAACAGCGAACCGGCGGCGCGGCCGGTGGCGGTGGAGGCGGTCACGATGGCGATCATGCCTCCGCCGCGCAAGCGGCGGAAGATCAGTCCCAGCAGAGGCAGAACGGGTGGCCGACCGGGTCGGCGTAGACCCGGAAGCCCTCCCCCTCACCCGGTAGCCGCCGTGCACCGAGCGCCAGCACCGCCTTCTCGGCCGCCTCGATGTCGTCGACTGTCACGTCGAGGTGGAACTGCTGCGGCCGGGCCGGGTCGGGCCAGTCGGGGGTGCGCAGGCCCGGTGCCCGCTGGAAGGCCACCCGCGGCTGGTGCCCGGGTGGACCGCCGAGCACCACCCACTCGTCGCCGTCGGAGTTCTCCTCCACCAGGGGCAGGCCGAGCAGCTCGGAGTAGAAGGCGGCGAGCGCGTGCGGATCGGGGCAGTCGATCACGGTGGAACGCAGTCGTCCAATCATGCCGGGCATCGTGCCCGGCGGGTACGACGGAAAAACGTCAGTCCTCGGCGAGCCGCCGGCCCGCGTCGCGGCAGGCGGTGAGCACCGCGCGGGCGTACCCCGGGGTGGCACCGGCCAGGCCGCACGCGGGGGTGACCACCACCTGCTCGGCCAGCCGGCGGCGGGGGAAGCCGAGCTTGTCCCAGACCCGCCGGACCCGGCCGGCGACCTCGGCCGACGTGGGCGCCCGGCCGGACGGCGGCGGCAGCGTCGACGCGGCGCCGGCCAGCAGCCCGAGCCCGGCGTCGATCGCCTCGCCGAGCGGGTCGAGGTCGGTGACCAGCGACAGGTCGAGCGCGACGCCTGCCGCGCCGGCGGAGCGGATCAGCTCCAGCGGTACGTCCGGCGCGCAGCAGTGCACGAGCGCCGGTACGCCGGCCGCCTCGATCACGTCGCGCAGCAGCGCCCGCGCCACCTCGGTCTCCACCGGACGGTGGGTGCCGAAGCCGCTCTCGGTGGGCACCCGGCCGGCCAGCACCGCAGGCAGGGACGGCTCGTCGAGCTGGAGCAGCACCGAGGCGCGGGGCAGCCGCCGGGTCACCGCCTCGACGTGCCCGCGCAGCCCTTCGCCGAGCGAACCGGCGAGGTCGCGGACCGCGCCCGGGTCGCGCAGCATCCGGCCGCCGATCGGCAGCTCCAGCGCGGCGGCGAGGGTGAACGGGCCGGCCGCCTGGACCTTTACCGGTCCGGCGTACTCCTCGGCCTGCTCGGCGAGCTGGTCGAGGTCGCGTTCCATCAGGTCGCGGGCGCGGCGCAGGTCACGGCCGGGGCGCGGGGCGATCCGCCAGCGGGCCGCGTACAGCTCGACGGGCACTTCGACGAGCAGGCCGGCGGTGCGGCCGACGAGGTCCGCGCCCGGTCCGCGGGCGGGCAGCTCGGGCAGGTGCGGCAGGGCGGGCAGTTCGCCGAGCACGATCCGCTGCGCCTCGGCGATGTCGGTGCCGGGCAGCGACCCGATGCCGGTCGCCGCGCCGGTGGGCCAGGGCCACGCCTGCTCAGTCACGGCCGCAGCCTATCCGCTGCCCGTACGCGTTCAGGCGGCGGTGATGGTGGCGGAGCCGAGGACCACGTCGCCGGCCGGGTCCGGCCGGTAGGCCACGATCGCCTGGCCGGCGGCGACACCCCGGACCGGGCGGCGCAACGACGCGCGCAGGGCGTCGGCGTCCACCTCGACGGCGGCCGGCACCACGTCGCCGTGCGCCCGCAGCTGCACCTCGCACTCGACCGGCCCGTCCGGGCGCGGGCCGCCGGTCCACACCGGGCGGGTCGCGCGCACGTCGGAGACCTCCAGCGCCTCGGCCGGGCCGACAGTCACCGTGTTCGTGGTCGGGGTGATGGACAGCACGTAGCGGGGCCGGCCGTCCGGCGCCGGACGGTCCAGGTGCAGGCCGCGCCGCTGCCCGACGGTGTACTGGTAGGCGCCGCTGTGGCTGCCCACCACCGCGCCGGTGAGCGCGTCCACCACCTGGCCCGGCGCCTCGCCGAGCCGCTCGGCGAGGAAGCCGCGGGTGTCGCCGTCGGCGATGAAGCAGATGTCGTGCGAGTCCGGCTTGTCGGCCACGGCGAGGCCGCGCCGGGCGGCCTCCGCGCGTACCTCGGCCTTCGTCGAGTCGCCGAGCGGGAAGATCGACCGGTCGAGCTGCGCGCGGGTCAGCACCGCCAGCACGTACGACTGGTCCTTGGCCGCGTCCACGCTGCGCCGCAGCAGCCCGTCGGCGCCGAGCCGGGCGTGGTGGCCGGTCACCACCGCGTCGAAGCCCAGAGCCACGGCCCGGTCCAGCACCGCCGCGAACTTGATCTTCTCGTTGCAGCGCAGGCAGGGATTGGGGGTACGCCCGGCGGCGTACTCGGCCACGAAGTCGTCCACCACGTCGTCATGGAACCGGTCGGCCATGTCCCACACGTAGAACGGGATGCCGAGCACGTCGGCGGCCCGCCGGGCGTCCCGGGAGTCCTCCAGGGTGCAGCAGCCCCGGGCGCCGGTGCGGTACGTCTGCGGGTTACGGGCCAGCGCCAGGTGCACACCCGTCACGTCGTGCCCGGCCTCCACCGCCCGTGCCGCCGCGACGGCGGAGTCCACCCCGCCCGACATCGCCGCCAGAACCCTCACCGGCCCACTCCCCTCGTCCTCACCGAGGGTATCCGGGTCAGCGGGGCGTACGGAGGGCGGCCGCGCGGCGGGCCCGCTCCACCGCCGCCGGGAGCGCGGCGATCAGCGCGTCCACGTCCGCGCCGGTGCTCGTGTGGCCGAGTGTGAAGCGCAGCGAGGACCGGGCCCGGTCGTCGTCGGCGCCCATCGCCAGCAGCACGTGCGAGGGCTGGGCCACCCCGGCGGAGCAGGCCGACCCGGTCGAGCAGGCGATGCCCTGGGCGTCCAGGAGCAGCAGCAGCGCGTCCCCCTCGCAGCCGGGGAAGGAGAAGTGCGCGTTGCCGGGGAGCCGGTCGGCCGGGTCACCGTTGAAGATCACCTCGGGGACGGCCTGCCGGACCCGCTCGACCAGCTCGTCGCGGAGCGCGGCGACGCGGGCCGCGTACTCCTGCTGGCCCTTGACCGCAGCCTCGACGGCGACCGCGAACGCGACGATGCCCGCGGTGTCGAGCGTCCCGGAGCGCACGTCGCGTTCCTGGCCGCCGCCGTGCAGCAGCGGGGTGGCCGGGACGTCGCGGGCCAGCAACAGCGCGCCCACGCCGGTCGGGCCGCCGAGCTTGTGCCCGGTCACGGTGAGCGCCGACACGCCGCTGGCGGCGAAGTCGACAGGTACCTGCCCGACCGCCTGGATGGCGTCGGTGTGGAACGGCACCCCGTGCTCGGCGGCGACGGCGGCCAGCTCGGCCACCGGCTGGACGGTGCCGACCTCGTTGTTCGCCCACATGGCGGTGACCACAGCGACGCGCTCGCCGTGCTCGGCCAGCTCGGTGCGCAGGCGTTCCGGGTCGATCCGCCCGGCCGCGTCGACCGGAAGCCAGCCGGCCTCCGCACCCTCGTGCTCGACCAGCCAGTCCACCGCGTCGAGGACGGCGTGGTGCTCGACCGCGCTGGAGACCACCCGGACCCGCTCGGCCCGGCCGGCGCGACGGGCCCAGAAGACGCCCTTCACGGCGAGGTTGTCGCTCTCCGTACCGCCGCCGGTGAAGATCACCTCGGAGGGGCGGGCACCGAGCGCGGCGGCCACCCGCTCACGGGACTCCTCCACCCGTCGCCGGGCCCGGCGACCCGCCGCGTGCAACGACGACGCGTTGCCCACCTCGCGGGCGACGGCGACGTACGCCTCGAGTGCCTCGTCCAGCATCGGGGTCGTCGCCGCGTGATCAAGGTATGCCATCACGGTTCAGCCTAACGGCCTGCGTACCCGGCGCCGGGGGCCGGACCGCCCCGTCCCACCCGGGGCGGTCCGGCCGCTCACGCGGAACGGCAGTGATCACGCGGGAACGGCTGTGATCACGATGTTGTCCCGGTAGCTGCGGGTCTTCGCGTCGAACGGCCCGCCGCAGGTGATCAGCGTGAGGCGGGGCTTCCCGTCGCGCGCGAAGTACCGCTCCAGCGGGATCTTCGACTTGCGGTACTCCTCCCGGGCCACCACCCGGTAGGCGCGCTCGCGGCCGTCCGAGCCGGTGGCGGTCAGCTTGTCCCCCTGGCCCAGCTCACGGAGCCGGAAGAACGCCCCCTTGCCCTGCTCGGCGCTGTCCACGTGCCCGGCGATCACCACCGAGCCGGCATCGGCCTCCAGGCCGGGGCCGTAGCGGTACCAGCCGACCTGGTCCACGCTGGGCGGCACCTCGAACTCGTCGGTGCGCTCGTTGACGCCGACCGGGTTGACGGTGGCGGTGACCCGGATCGGCGGGATGCTCAGCTTCACCGGCGGCACGATCTCGCTGCCGGCCGGCAGCGTCCCCGGGTTCACCGGGACCGAACCGCCGCCGGTCGCCGCCGGCGTGGGCGTGGGTGTGGCACTCGCCAGGGCGGTCACCTCGTCGCCGCCGACGTCCTCGGCGGGCTCCGATCCGCACGCCACCACCGTCGCCAGGATGAGCGCGGCGGCGCCGGCGGCCATCGCCGCCAGCGCCCCGCGGTTGCGTACCGTCACCGGCGACCGGCCCGGGCGGTTGCCGCCACCCGCGCCCCGCCGCCGACCAGAAGCAGCACGCCGGCCCCGGCCAGCACGTACCACCAGGTGTCCACGCCGGTGCCGGCCTGGCCACCGGTGCCGCTGGGCACGCCGCCCGGCGCCGAGTGCAGGCCGTTGATGGTCTGGGCGACCACGCTCAGGTTCTTCGCCTCGGCCGAGCCGATCGCGTAGACGATGGTGGCGGTGCCCTCCTTCAGGTTCAGGTCGGCCGGGCCGATGGCGACGGTGTCGGTGCCGGCGAGCACCACGTCCGCCTCGACCGAGCCGGCCGCCACGTCCGCCTTCGCCTCCTTCGGGTTGGTCAGGCCCTCGAAGACCGGCTTGCCGCCGGCCCGCACGTCGACGGCCGGGGCGGCGGCGGTGTGCCGGACGATCAGCCGGGCCTTGCCGGCGCCCACCTTGGACACGTCGTTGACGAACGGGGTGATCTGCGGCTCGCCGGCGGCGCTCAGGTGGGCGGCGAGGCTGATGTTCGCCCCGCCCGGCACCGCGGCGTCGTCCACCTTCAGGATCGCCTTGTCGATCGCCTCACCGGGCTTGGTCAGGGCGATGTCGTACTCCCCCTCGGGCAGGGTGAGCGGGCCGGCCACGTCGCCGGGCTTGAAGTTGTTCAGCGTCTTCTCGCCGTTGACGTACACGTCGACCGGGGTGTCCGGGATGCCGTGGACCACGGAGACCTTCGACGAGGCGGCGTAGGCCGGGCTCATGGTGGCGGCGCCGACGCCGGCGAAGGTGAGGGCGGCCACCGCGCCGCCCGCGGCGACCCGACGGAACATCGCGTACTGCATTGTCTGCCTCCTGGTGGTTGATGCTGATTCGTCAGGCCTGGCTTGCAGAACGGGTTACGCCGGCTCCGTCGCCCCCGGATGCGCCCGGATCCGATTTCTTTTTCCGGCCTCCGGGCGCATCCGCCGGACCCTCCGGCGACGAAGGAGAGGTGACGAGGGTCGTGACCGACACACCGGGAGAGTGGGGCGAGGACTGTGGGAGTTACAGTCGGGCATGCCCCACGGAAGGCGAGCCGCCCGGTGACGGCGGCCAGGCAGGGCCCCGAACCGCCGGGCGAGGACGACCTCGCCACCCGGTTCCGCGACGGCGACGAGGCGGCCCTGCGAGAGGCGTACGACAGGTACGGGCGGGCGGTGCTGCACCTGGCCACCACGACGCTCGTGAACCGCAGTGACGCCGAGGACGTGACCCAGGCGACGTTCGTCGCCGCCTGGCTCGGCCGGGAGACGTTCGACCCGGCGAAAGGCTCACTGGTCGGCTGGCTGCTCGGAATCGGGCGGCGCAAGGTGGTCGACCGGATCCGGGCCTCGGCGCGGGAGACCCGGGTGGTCGAGACGGTGAAGCAACTGCCGGAGCCGGTCTCCACCGGCCCCGACCCGGACACCGTGGTCGACCGGCTGGTGGTCGCCGACGAGCTGGCCCGGCTCCCCGACGAGCAGCGCCGGATGCTGGAGCTGGCGTTCTACGACGACCTGACACATCAGCAGATCGCGGCGGTGACCGGAGTGCCGCTCGGCACCGTCAAGAGTCACATCAGACGCGGCATGCAGAGCCTGAAACGCAGATGGGAGGTGGACGGTGCAGCACCTGGACCACGACCGGCTGGTCTTTCTGGCGCTCGGTGAGAGCGAGGCGGCTGACGGCGAGGCCACCCATCTGGACACCTGCGACCACTGCCGGGGCGAGATGGAGACGCTCCAGCACGTCGCCGGGCTCGGCGCGGGCACGCAGGGCCTGGCCGAGCTGCCCGACCCGCCGGAGCACATCTGGCAGGGCATCGTGGCCGAGATCCGGGCCGCCGAGGAGCTGCCGGCGCTGACCGATCGGCGCCTGCCGCGCCCGGCCGACCCGGTGGAGCCGGCCGCCGTACCCGTCGTGGCACGTCGTCCGCGGCGGAGCCGGCGCTGGCCGGGGTGGGCGACCACGGCGGTCACCGCCACCGCCGCCGCGGTGATCGGCGTGGCCGGTACGGCCGCGGTGCTCGGCGGTGGCGGCGGCGAGCCGGCCGACCCCGAGCCGCCGGTGGTGGCCAGCGCGCCGCTCGCCGCGTTCGGTTCGACGCCGAAGGACGCCTCCGGCGACGCCCGGGTGCTCGGCGACCACCGATTGCATCTGCACGTGGCGAATCTCCCGACCGTTCCGGGGTACTACGAGGTCTGGCTGATCGATCCGAACACGATGGATATGTTCTCCGTGGGTACGCTGAGCAACGGATCAGGGGACGCGCTCCTGCCGATCCCCCCGAACGTCGACCTGCGTACCTACACCGTGGTCGACGTCAGCGCGGAGCAGTACGACAACAAGCCCGCCCACTCCGGCGACAGCCTGCTGAGGGGCACCCTGACGGGCTGATCGGCGGGCCGGCTCAGCTCCCCGGCCCGCCGATCAGCTCCCTACGAGAAAGGCCGCCGCCCGGTGCACCGGGCGGCGGCCTTCTCTCACGCGACGCTACTTACGCTTGCGGATCTCCTCGGCGGCCTGCGGGACGACCTTGAACAGGTCGCCGACCACGCCGTAGTCGGCCAGCTCGAAGATCGGCGCCTCGGCGTCCTTGTTCACCGCGACGATGGTCTTCGAGGTCTGCATGCCGGCCCGGTGCTGGATCGCACCGGAGATGCCCAGCGCGACGTAGAGCTGCGGGGAGACCGTCTTGCCGGTCTGACCCACCTGGAACTGGTGCGGGTAGTAGCCGGAGTCGACTGCCGCGCGGGACGCGCCGACCGCGCCGCCGAGCAGGTCGGCCATCTCCTCGACCAGCTTGAAGTTGTCGGCGTTGCCGACACCGCGACCGCCGGAGACGACCACCGACGCCTCGGTCAGCTCGGGGCGGGAGCCCTTCTGCTCGGCGACCCGCTCGACGACCTTGGCGAGCTTGTCCGCGTCGGTGACCGACACGGTGAGCTGCTCGACCGCCGGGGTCGCCGCGGCCGGGGCCGGGTTGAGCGAGTTCGGCCGGACGGTGACCAGCGGCAGGCCCTTGGTGACCTTGGACTTGACGATGGTGGAGCCGGCGAACGCCACCTGGGTGGCGGTGCCGTCGGCGGCCAGGCCGACCACGTCGGTCAGGATGCCGTTGTCCAGCTTGACCGCCAGGCGGGCGGCGATCTCCTTGCCCTCCTGCGAGGAGGCGAGCAGCACGGCGGCCGGCTGGACGCGCTTGACCAGCTCGGCGACCACCGTGGCCTTGGGGGCCACCAGGTAGCCGTCGATCTCCTCACCCTCGGCGGCGTAGATCTTCTCCGCGCCGTACTCACCCAGCTTGGCGCTCAACGCCTCGGCGGCACCGGCCCCACCGAGCACGACGGCGCTCGGGGTGCCCAGTTCGCGGGCGAGGGTGAGCATCTCCAGGGTGACCTTCTTGACGCCGAATTCCTTCGTGGCTTCGACGACGACGAGAACCTCAGACATGTCAGCGACCTCTCACACGAACTTCTCGGTGGCGAGGAACTCGACCAGCTTCACGCCGCCGTCGCCCTCGTCGGTGATCTTCTCGCCGCCGGAGCGCGGCGGGCGCTTGGAGTGCTCCACCACGGCGCTGGTGGCGCCGTCGAAGCCCACCTCGGCCGGGGCCACGCCCAGGTCGCCCAGGGAGAGCGTCTGCACCGGCTTCTTCTTGGCCGCCATGATGCCCTTGAAGGACGGGTAGCGCGGCTCGTTGATGGTGTCCCAGACGGAGACCACGGCCGGGGTCGAGGCGGTGACCACCTCGTAGCCCTCCTCGGTCTGCCGCTCGACAGTCAGCGTCGAGCCGTCGACGGTGAGCTTGCGCGCGCCGGTCAGGGCGGCCACGCCCAGCCGCTCGGCGATCATGTGCGGCATGACCTGCACCCGGCCGTCGGTCGACTCGGCGCCGCAGATGACCAGGTCGGCGCCCAGCTGACCGAGGGCGGCGGCGAGCACCTTCGAGGTGGCCACCGCGCAGGAGCCGTGCAGGGCGTCGTCGACGACGTGGACGGCCTTGTCCGGGCCCATGGACAGCGCCTTACGGATCGACTCGGTCGCCCGGTCCGGACCCATGGTCAGGATGGTGACCTCACCGCCGTGCGCCTCCTTGATCTTCAACGCCTCCTCGATGGCGTACTCGTCCATCTCGTTGATGACGTTGTTCGCCGAACCGCGGTCGACGGTGTTGTCGTCAGAACGCAGGTTGCGGTCCGCGCCCGAATCGGGCACCTGCTTGACGAGTACGACGATGTTCATCGCGCTTCGACGACCCTCCTGTTTGGTGTAGCGATCACTCGCCCGGTCACGGGCGCAGCCTCCCGCGTGACGCGATCGTGGGTCAACCGCGGGCAGCTGTGCACTTCCCCACGAGGCAATGTTACCCGCAAGTAGCATGGCCACCCCGGCGGCCCGGAGTGACGCAACTCACCACCGTCACGCCGCCTCGGTCAGCGCCTGCCGGATCTTCTCGATCGCCGCCGCCTCGGCCGGCTCGATCCCCCGGTGCGCCTGCGCCACCCGATCCGCCGCGTCCAGCACCACCGACCGGTACGTCTCGACATCCCCCGGCGACTTGGCGCGCAGGATCTCCACCGACCGGCCCAGCGCGGGCAGCACCACCGACTCGACCTCCAGGACCGAGTCCCGAGGAAGCTGCGGCAGCGGCCCGGTGGTCAGCGCCTCCTTGACCACGCCGCCCACGTCGCCGAGCGCGCCGGAGGCGGCGAAGCTCTCCCGCACCATCGCCAGCACCCCCGGTACGGCGTTGGAGACCAGGAACACGGCACCGAACGCGCCGGTCTTCAGGGTGAGCCGCTCGTCCGCCGTCAACCGCTCCATGATCACGGAGTGTAGACGTAGGGCGTGGTGGTGGTGACCGCAACGAGCCCGAGCCGCTCCAGGATGGGCCGGCTGTCCGGCGAGCAGTCCACCTGCAGCAACGTCTTGCCGCGCTGCTGCGCCAGCCGCGCCCGGTACGCCACCAGCGCCCGGTAGATGCCCTTCTTCCGCCACTGCGGCAGCGTCGAGCCGCCCCACAGGCTGGCGAAGCCGGTGCCACGCTGGTAGCGGATCCAGCCCGCGCTGACCACCGTCTCCCCCGCCTCGGCCACCACCACCGTGATCGACTGCGGATCCGCCTCGATCTCCCGGGCCAGCCCGTACACCAGGTGGCTGCGGTCCTCCCGCCAGACCTGCTCCTCCATGGCGGCGATCCGCTCCAGGTCGGCCCGGCTGGTGACCTCGCGCAGGCGTACCCCCTCGGGGAGCACCGGGACGGCGGCGGCGAGCGGCGCGACCGGGCCGACCACGACTGTCTCCTGGTCCTCCGGGACGAACCCGGCGGCGCGCAGCCGGTCGGTCAGGTCGGCCGGCTCGTCGTGACCGGCGAGCTTCCACTCGACCGCCTCGCCCCGGGACCGGAAGACCTCGACCTGCCGGGCGATCAGGGCGTCCAGCTCGGCGCCGGCCAGGCCGTCGAGCGTCCGGTAGGTGAGGAAGCCCCGGTGGTCGAGCCCGAGCACGCGGAACAGCGGGCCGTCGCGCTCGACCGTCACCCCGTCCGGCAGCGGGTCCGGCAGCTCCGGTCGGATCTGGCTGTCGTAGGCGTCACGCAGCTCGCGCGCGTCAAGATCGGTCATCCCCCAAGGCTAGGCGCGGGGCAAAGCGGATAATCGGCAGCGTGTGGGAGTCGATCAAGAGCTGGTTCGACCCGCGTGAGCTGCGTTCGGTCGGCACCCCGCCGGACTACCGCTTCTCGCTGGCGAACGAACGGACGTTCCTGGCCTGGCTGCGAACAGGTCTCGCACTGGTGGCGGGCGGGCTGGCCGCGGCGCAGTTCCTGCCGCCGCTGCGCCTGGCCCACCTGCGCGAGACGCTCGCGATCGCGCTGCTGCTGCTCGGCGCCACCGTCTCGATCCGGGCGGTCGACCACTGGGCGCGCACCGAACGCGCCATGCGGCTGAACGAGGAGTTGCCCGCGTCCCGCTTCCCGGCCGTCCTGGCGCTGGTCGTCGCGGTCGGCGCGCTGCTGCTGGTGGCCGCCGTGCTGGTGGGCGGCGCGCGGTGACCCGTGACCCCGGCCTGCAACCCGAGCGCACCCGGCTGGCGTGGCGGCGGACGCTGCTCACGCTCACCGCGGTGATGCTGCTCCAGCTCCGGCCGGCGTTCGGCGGCCGGCCCGCGGACGCGGCGCCGGCCGGGCTCGCGGTGGTCGTCTGGCTCGCCGTGCTGGTGGTGACGTGGCACCGGGCCACCGGCACCGGACCGCGCCGGTTCGACGGCTTGTCGGTGCCGCTGACCGCGCTCGGCGCGGCCGGACTGGCGGTGCTCGGCGTGGCGCACGTGCTCGGCGGGGTGCACTGACGAGCGGCGGTGAGCCATCATGAGACATGGCCCGCCTCTACGTGCTGCTCTTCCTGGTCCAGATCGTCCTCGCCGTGTGCGCGCTGATCAGCTGCCTCTCCGCCGACGAGGAGAAGGTCAAGGCGCTGCCCCGGATGATCTGGGTGCTGATCATTCTCTTCTTCCCGCTGGTCGGCTCGATCGCCTGGTTCCTCGTGGGCCGCGAACGCCCGGCCGGGACCGCCGGCGTCATCGGCACGGCCCGTCCCGCCGCGCCGGCCCGCCGGCCGCTCGCCCCGGACGACGACCCGGAGTTCCTCGCCTCGCTCGACGAGCGGTCCCGCCGCGAGGACCAGGAACGGCTGCGGCTCTGGGAGGAGGACCTGCGCCGCCGCGAGGAGGAACTGCGCCGCCCGGACGACAGGGACCGCCCCGAGGTCTGACAGGCGCCGCGGGCCGCCCGCCGGTCACCCGGCGGACGGCCCGCACGCGCCGTGGTCAGGCCAGGTTCGACGAACGGGGGTACGCGTCGGCGGGGTCGGTCAGCACGTTCACCAGGTACGGCACGCCCGAGTCGAACGCGCGCCCCAGCGCGGGCCCGAGGTCGGCGGCCTTCTCCACCGTCTCGCCCGCGCCGCCGAGCGCCTCGACCACCTTGTCGTAGCGCAGGCCGGGCTGCAGGTCGGCGGCCACGTCGTAGCCGTACATCGCCCGCATCGGGTGCTTCTCCAGCCCCCAGATGCCGTTGTTGCCGACCACGATCACCACCGGCAGCTTCTGCCGGACCAGCGACTCCACGTCCATCAGCGAGAAGCCGGCCGCGCCGTCGCCCATCAGCACGCAGATCTGCCGGTCCGGGTGGCTGACCCGGGCGCCCATCGCGTAGCCCATGCCGGTGCCGAGGCACCCGTACGGACCGGGGTCGAGCCAGGTGCCGGGCTGGGCCGGCTCCAGGTACCGCCCGGCGTACGACACGAAGTCGCCGCCGTCACCGATGGTGATGGCATCAGGCGCGAGCGCCCTGCGCAGCTCACCGTAGATACGGGCCGGGCGGATCGGGTCGCTCTCGGCGGCCATCTCCTCCGCGTCGCGGGCCTTCGCCGCGTCCTCGGCGGTCCGCAACTCGGCGATCCAGTCGGCGTGGTCGGCCCGGTCGCCGGTGTGGTCGGCGAACGCACCCAGGACCAGCCGCAGGTCACCGGCCGGCGCGGCGGCCGGCTGCACGTGCCCGGCCCGCTGGCTCGGTGCGTCCACGACGTGCACCACCTGGGCGTCGCCGAAGTCGCCGAAGGAGAGCCGGAAGTCCAGCGGGGTGCCGATCACCACGACCACGTCGGCGCCCTTGAGCGCGACCCGGCGGGCCTTGGCGAAGGCGAGCGGGTGCTCCGGCGGCAGCGCGCCCCGGCCCATCCCGTTCGTGAACACCGGCACCCGCAGCGACTCGGCGGCGGCGCGCAGCGCGTCGACGGCGTCGCCCGCGTACACGTCGGAACCGGCGATGATGACCGGCCGGGACGCGCCGGCGATCAGGCGGGCCGCCTTCGCCACCTCGTCCGGGTCCGGCTCGATCGGGGCCGGCGGCGTGACCACCGGCAGGTCGGCGTCACCGACGGAGAAGACCGCCTCCAGCGGGAAGTCCAGGAACACCGGGCCGCGGTGCGGGGTGAGCGCGGTGGTCAGCGCCGCCGACACCGCGCGCGGGATGTCGTCGGCGCTGAACACCGTCTCGGCGTGCTTGGTCACCGGCGCGACGAGCGGCAGGTGGTCCATCTCCTGGAGGCTGCCCGAGCCCCAGCGGAACTGCGGCGCCCGCCCACCGAGCACCAGCACCGGCGAGGCGTTGAAGAACGCGCTGGTCAGGCCGGAGACCCCGTTGGTGACGCCGGGACCGGCGGTGAGCACGGCCAGGCCGGGGCGGCGCTGAAGCTTGGCGACCGCCTCGGCGGCGAACACCGCGGACTGCTCGTGCCGCACGTCGTAGAGGGGGAAACCCGCCTTGTGCGCGGCGTCGTAGAGCGGGAAGACGTGCCCGCCGGACAGCGTGAACATCTCCCGTACGCCGTGCGCGCGTAGTGCCGCGAGTGCCAGATCGCCCCCGTGGCCCTCGATCCGCTCCGTCATGCCATTCCCCTTCGTCGACCGACCGGGGTCACGCTACTGGCCGGTATCGCGGATGTGAACAGCTCTCGCGTCAGCGACCGGTGAAGCCCGGCTTGCGCTTCTCCACGAACGCGGCCATGCCCTCGCGCCGGTCGTCGGTGGCGAACAGCGCCGCGAAGAGCTGACTCTCCCAGGCCAGGCCCGAGGTGAGGTCCATGTCCAGACCGCCGTCGACAGCCGCCTTCGCCGCGCGCAGCGCCTGCACCGGCCCGGTCAGGAACGGCTTCACGTACGCCGCCGCGGCGTCGTAGACCTCGGCGGCCGGGACCACCCGGTCGGCCAGGCCGATCCGCAGCGCCTCGGCGGCGTCGACCATCCTCCCGGTCATGATGAGGTCCTTGGCGCGGGCCGGGCCGACCAGGCGGGCCAGCCGCTGGGTGCCGCCGGCACCAGGGATGATGCCCAGCTTGATCTCCGGCTGGCCGAGCTTGGCGTCCTCGGCGACGATCCGCCAGTCGCAGGCCAGCGCCAGCTCGCAGCCGCCGCCGAGCGCGTACCCGGTGATCGCGGCGACGACCGGCTTCGGGATGCGGGCGATCGCACCGAGCGCGCTGGACAGGTCGGCCGCGCGTTCCGCCATGTCCACGTAGGACATGTCGGCCATCTCCTTGATGTCCGCACCGGCCGCGAAGACCTTCTCGCCGCCGTACACGATCACGGCGCGGACCTCGGCGTCGGCGGTGGCCGCCGACGCGGCGGCGCGCAACTCCTCCTGCACCTGGGTGTTGAGCGCGTTCATCGGCGGCCGCTCCAGCCGGATGGTGCCGATGCCGTCCTTCACTTCCAGCCTGACGAACTCGCCCACGCTGCCCTCACTTCCTCGTCGAAGTCGCGTGCCAACCTTACGACTCGCCTCGTTGGGGTAGACAGTGTGGTGTCGGCGACTCCCCAGGTCGCCGCCGGAGTCGCCGCCGCCCCGCCGCCGGGAGTGAGGCCATGATCACCTACTACGACGACCGTTCCGTCCAGGTCACCTCCACCGCGGTACGGGTGGACGGGCGCAGCTACCCGCTGGCCGAACTGACCACCGTCTGGCACCGGCGGGGCGACCGCTCCTGGCGGGTGCTCGCCGGACGCGGCGCGATCGGGGCCGCGCTCGCCGGGCCGCTGGTGGCTGCCGTGCTGGGCATCGCGCTGGCCGTGTGGCTCCAGCGCTCGGCGGCGGTCACCGTCGCCATCGTCGGCGTCTCGGTGCTGGTCGGCCTCGCCGTCGGCCCGCTCGCGGACTTCCTCTTCGAGCACCTGGACCGCTCGTACGCCCGGGGCAGCCGGGAGATGGAGATGTGGGCGCAATGGCGGGGCCGCCCGGTGCGGCTGCTGCACACCCGCGACGCGATGCGCTTCGGGCAGGTCTACCGGGCGGTGCAGCGGGCCATGGAGAGCCTGCCGGCCGCGCCGGATCGCCCCGGCCGTCCCGCGACCGGCCGTCCCGCGACCGGTGCTGCCACGCCCGGTCAGAACGTGATCGGATCGTCCGGCAGCAGGCCCAGCCCGCGCAACAGGCCGTAGGTGTCCTGCTCGCCCCAGAACTGGACGATCCGGCCGCCGGCCAGGCGGTACATCTTGCAGGCGCTCTGCACCGTGGTCGCCCCTGTCGCGTCCCGCCGGTACGTCTGCGCCAGCGACACCACCACCCGGTCCCCGGCCGCGAAGATCTCCCGGATCTCCTGGTCGATCACGGTCAGGCCGGGCGAGGAGACAGCGGCCTCGGGATAGCGCCGACCGCGTACCGCGGTGCCGGAGCCGTAGATCTCCACGTCCTCGTCGACCACCTCGGCCAGTTCAGCCAGGTCCTTGGTGACGAAGGTGCGCAGGTAACGCCGGACCACCTCGACGTTGCGCGCCTGCTCGTCGCCGCCGGTTCCGGCCCCGCTCCGGTCCGTCATGCCGCCAGCCTACCGGCGCACGCGTCGCCGGCATCGACACACGCGGTTAGGCTGATTCATGGTCCTCTATTACCGGGACGACGCCGTGCAGGTCACCTCCGAGGCGATCCACGCGGGCGGTCAGGTGGTCGCGCTCGCCGACGTCACGTACGTCTGGCACGCGCGCGGCACCACCACGCTCGCCGTCCGGGGACGGGTGCTGGGCCGCGGGGCGCTGGTCCTGCTGCTGTCGCTGCCACCGCTCGTCGCTGTGGTCTGCGTGCTCTCGCTGGCCTGGTCCGCGCAGGACCGCGGCGAGTGGAGACTGGCCCTGATCATCCTGGCCGCGTTCGTGGTGGTGGGACTGGCGCTCACCCCGTTCCTGGAGGTGCCGCTCGGCTGGTTGGACCGCTCCTACGAGCGCGGCAACCGGGTGCACGAGCTGTGGGTGCAGCACCACGGGCGGGAGACGATGCTGGTCCGTACGCCCGACGCGCTGCGGTTCGGGCAGATCTACCGGGCCGTGCAACGCGCCGTGGAACAGCAGACCGACCGCCGCTGAGCCGCCCGGCGCCGGTCAGGCCAGCGGCAGCGTGGTCGCGATCGGCCAGGCGAGCACCACCGCCCCTACCGACGGCGCCAGCCACCACGGCGCGGCCCGGCGGCGCAGCGCCACGGCCCAGGCCGCCTGCCAGGCCACCAGCACCGCGAACAGCGGCACCACCAGCAGCACGAACCCGGGCGCCAGGCCGAGCACCGCGGCGGCGGCGAGCACCAGCACGGCGATCCCGCCGGTGGCCGCATACCGGACGCCGTGGCCGTCCGCAAGCCGCTCGGCGCCGAGCAGGAAGACCAGGCAGCAGAACGTCACCAGCGGCAGCAGCCACCACCGGGCCCCGACCGGCACGGTCGAGGTGAGGCCGAGATGAAGCGGCAACGCGACGGCGAGCACCGCGTACCCGAGGAGCACGACGGCGACGGCAGCGGGCCGGACGCCACCACCGGTCGCCGGTGGCCGGCGGGGTTGCGCGAAGCGCGCCGCGGCGGCCAGCAGCACGCCGGTGAGCAGCAGGAACACCGCCACGTATCCGCCCACGGCGAGCGGCAGCAGGGCGGTCGGCAGCAGCGCGGCGAGCACGGCCCCCACACCGGCCGCCGGCACCGTCGCGGCGAGCCACCGGGCGGTACGCGGACCGCCGGTGCCCGCCCGCGCCCGGCGCGGCAGCAACGCCGCGAGCGGCACGAAGCCCAGCGCGAGCCCCGCCAGCAGCAGCCCGGCGCCGGCCGGCCGGGTCAGCGGGGACGGCGGCGGCCCGCCGGCAGGGTTCGGCAGCGCGTCGAGCACCGCGGCGTGCGTACGCGGCGCGAACAGCACCGACACGTGCTCGGTGCCCGGTGCCACCACCCGCGTGCGGGTGCCCGGTGGCGCGTCCCGTGACGCCTCGTCGACGGCCTGGCGGAAACCGGCGAACTCCAGCCCGCCCACCACGAGCGTCAGCCTCCCCGGCCAGCCGGCCGGCACGTCACCGCCGTCGGGCAGCGAGATCGCCACGGTCCGGTCGATCTCCGGATGCGCGACCGCGTACCGGGTCACAGCGCCGGCGCCCATCGAGTGCCCGACCAGGACGACCCGGTCCGGGTCGACGCCGGGACGCCCACGCAGCCAGGCGACCGCGACGTCCAGGTCGTGCCGCAGCAGCGCCCGGCTGCGTTCCTCGCCCCGGCCCGCACCGGGTAGCCGGGTGTGGCTGGCGCCGTGGCCGGCGAAGTCGAGCAGCACCGCGATCCCGCCCCGGCGGGCCACCGAGTCGGCGAGCGGCCGCATCAGCCGGGCCGACCCGGCGAAGCCGTGCGCGATCACCACCCCGGGCCGCCGGTCGCCGCTCACACCGTCCGCCCGGACCTCGGTCAGCGGCACCCCCGCCACGGTCGCCCGCCGGGTGGTCAGACCGGCGTCGGCGCGGGCCAGGAGCAGGGCGCCCAGGACGACGGCGAGCAGCGCGACCAGTCCGCAGGCGAGTAGTCGCCGCGACGCCGGGTCGGGGGTGGGCATGCCGGCACCCTACGCCGCCCGACGGCCCCGGCGTGACAGTCGCCGCCCGGCCGCCGCCGGGCGGCACTGGTCACGACGCCGCACACTGGATGTCATGGCGATCCCTCTTCCCCGGCCCGGCGCCCTGCTCGGCCTCACCCGTACCGCAGTGGACCAGGCGCTCGGCTCGGCCGCCACGGTGGCCTCGGTGCCCGCTCGCGCCTTCGCCGTCCTCGACCAGGTGGAGGCGCTGGTCCGGCGGATCGACGGGGTGGTGGACCGGATCGAGGGCACGCTCGACCGCACCGACCGGGTGCTCGCCGACGCGGAGACGGCGGTCCGCGAGGTGGCGGTGATCAGCGCCGCCGCCACCGCGGCGATCGACACGGCGACCGAGGTGGCCGCCGCGGCGACTGTCGTGGTCGGCGAGGCGCAGCGGGTCTCCGAGGCGGCGGCCGTGGTGGTCGGCGAGGCCGACCGGGTGGCCCGGACCGCGGCCGGTGTGGTGACCGAGGCGGAGACGGTGACCGCGCGGGCGGCGGGCACGCTGGTGACCGCCGAGAAGGCCACCGGCGTCGCAAACGAGCTGCTGGCCGCGTACGAGGCGACGCTGCGCCGGGCCGCGCCGATGGCGGCGCGTTTCGTGGAGCAGCTCAGCCCGGAGGAGGTGACCGCCGCGATCCGGCTCGTGGACGAGTTGCCGAAGCTCAAGGACCACCTCACCTCGGACGTGCTGCCGATCCTTGCCACGCTGGACCGGGTCGGCCCGGACCTGCACGACCTGCTGGACGTCACACGCGATCTCAAGCTCGCGGTGGCCGGCATCCCCGGGCTCGGCATGCTGCGCCGGCGCGGCGAGCGCCTCACCGACGAGGTGTAAGGAAGGGCACCTTCTTAACGCCTCCGGTAGAGGAAGGGCCCCTTCTTAACCGCCGGGGAACAGCTCGTCGATCTCCGCGCGGTGGGGCAGCGCCACCGAGGCGCCGAGCTTGCGTACGCACGCCGCACCGGCGGCCGCCGCCCAGCGCACCGCGTCGGCCAGATCCCGCCCCTCGCCCCAGGCCACCGCGAGCGCGGCGGTGAACGCGTCCCCGGCGGCGGTCGAGTCGACCACGTCCACCGGCACCGCCGGCACGTGCGTCGCCGGGCGGTCCCGGTCGACGTACCAGGCGCCGTCGCCGCCGAGCGTGAGCACCGCCCGGGGCACCAGGTCGAGCAGCGCCGCAGGTTCGTCCCGGCCGCGGCCGGTCAGCGCCTGCGCCTCCGGCTCGTTCACCACGAGCAGGTCGGTGGCCGCCAGCAACTCGGCCGGCACCGACCGGGCAGGCGCCGCGTTGAGCACCACTCGGGTGCCCGCCGACCGGGCCGCCAGCGCCGCCTCGGTCACCGTCTCGACCGGCACCTCCAGCTGCGCGACCAGCACGTCCGCATCGCGTACGGCGGAGAGCTCGTCCGCGGTCAGCGACGTGAACGCGGCGTTCGCGCCGGGGGTGACCAGGATGGCGTTCTCCCCCGCGCCGCCGACCATGACCAGCGCGACGCCGGACGGGCCGTAGACCACCCGCAGGTGGCCGGTGTCCACGCCGGCCGCGGTCATCCGGGCCCGCAACGTCACGCCGAACGAGTCCGAGCCGATCGCGCCCAGGAAGACGCAGGACGCGCCGGCGCGTACCGCGGCGACCGCCTGGTTGGCGCCCTTGCCGCCGGGCAGCATGACGAAGTCGTCGCCCAGCACCGTCTCGCCGGGCCGGGGCAGCGCGGCGCCGATGCCGACCAGGTCCATGTTGGCGCTGCCGACGACGGCGATCCGGGTCTGCGGCACGGTGTGGTCCCGTCGCTTCAGGCGGCGCGGGCGGCCCAGCGGTCGCCGGACCGCGTGACCACCAGCGGAAGGCCGAACGTCTTCGACAGGTTGTCGGCGGTGAGCACGTCGGCGAGCAGGCCCTGCGCCACCACGGCACCCTCGCGCAGCAGCAGCGCGTGGGTGAAGCCCGGCGGGATCTCCTCCACGTGGTGGGTGACCAGCACCATCGCCGGCGCGTCCGGGTCGTACGCCAGCTCGGCCAGCCGGGCCACCAGGTCCTCGCGCCCGCCCAGGTCGAGCCCGGCGGCGGGCTCGTCGAGCAGCAGCAGCTCCGGGTCGGTCATCAGGGCGCGGGCGATCTGCACGCGCTTGCGCTCACCCTCGGACAGCGTGCCGTACGTGCGGTCGGTGAGGTGGCCGACGCCGAGCTGGCGCAGCAGCGCGGCGGCGCGCGCCACGTCGGTGCGGTCGTAGCTCTCCCGCCAGCGGCCGACCACCGACCAGGCGGCGGTCACCACCACGTCGACGACCCGCTCCTCGGCGGGGATCCGCTCGGCGAGCGTCGCGGTGGACAGACCGATGCGGGTACGCAGCTCGTTGACGTCGGTACGGCCGATGCGCTCGCCGAGCACGTGCGCGACACCGCTGGTCGGGTGCAGCCGGCCGGCGGCCAGGTTGAGCAGCGTGGTCTTGCCCGCGCCGTTCGGCCCGAGCACCACCCACCGTTCGTCCAGCTCGACCCGCCAGTCGACGTCGTGCACCAGCGCGGTGCCGGAACGCTTGACGACGACCCCGTCGAGGCTGACCACCAGATCCGCGTCCACGGTCGAGGGGGCGGGGGCGCCCGGGGCGCCGGGGATCAGGTCACCAGTCACCGCTCCATCCAATCACGCACCCGGCCCGGCGCCCCCCACGGGCGGCGCCGCCGCCATAGGGTGGGGCGCCGTGTCGTTGGTCACCACTTCCGGAAGGACACTCATGCCCGACCGCTGCCGGAAGGCGCGCGGATGAGCGCGGTCATCGAGATCGCGGGCCTCCGCAAGACGTTCCACACGCTGCGCCAGGGGCGCCGGGTCGCCGTCGACGGCTTCGACATGCTGGTCGAGGCGGGCCAGGTGCACGGTTTCCTCGGGCCGAACGGGTCCGGGAAGACCACCACGCTGCGTGCGCTGCTGGGGCTGGTCCGGCCGGACTCCGGGCGGATGAGCGTGCTGGGCGCCGAGTCACCCGAGCACCTGCCGGACGTGGCCGGCCGGGTCGGCGCGATCGTGGAGAGCCCGCAGTTCTTCGCCAACTTCACCGCGCACCGGACGCTGCGGTTGCTGGCGCTGGCCGGCGGTGTGCCGACCAGCCGGGTGGACGAGGTGCTGGAGCAGGTCGGGCTGCGCGACCGGGGCCACGAGCGGGTCAAGGGTTACTCGCTGGGCATGAAGCAGCGGCTGGCGGTCGCGTCGGCCCTGCTGAAGAACCCGGAGCTGCTGATCCTGGACGAGCCGGCGAACGGGCTGGACCCGGCCGGCATCCGGGAGATGCGCGACCTGACCCGGTCGCTGGCCGAGGCCGGGGTGACGGTGCTGCTGTCCAGCCACATCCTGGCCGAGATCCAGTTGATCTGCGACCACGTGACGATCGTGAGCCGGGGGCAGCGGGTCGCGTACGGGCCGGTGCAGGAGGTGCTGGCCGGCTTCGACCAGCACCAGTGGCGGGTCCGGGTGGCCGACCCGGAGCGGGCCGGGGAGCTGCTGGGCCGGGCCGGCCTGTCGGTGGCCGTCGCGCCGGACCACCTCGTGGTGACCGGGGTGCAGGATCCGGAGACGATCAGCCGGACGCTCGGCGAGCAGGGCATGTGGGTACGCGAGCTGGTCCCGCTGCGGCCGGACCTGGAGAGCGTCTTCCTGGAGCTGACCGGCGGCCACGAGCACGTGGCGGTGCCGCGGCAGGTCGACGGCGCGCCGCCGAGCGACGGAGTGATCGACCTCGACGTCCGCGAGACCCGGGAGGTGGACGCGTGAACCTGGTCCGTGCCGAGCTGGAGCGACTGGCCGCCCGGCGTTTCGTGCAGCTCATGATGGTGCTGCTGGCTGTCGCCTTCGCGGTGACAGTGATGACCACGCTCGCCGGTTCGCACCGGCCGAGCCCGGCGGAGCTGAGCCGGGCCCAGGCGCAGGCGGCGGAGAGCGTGCGCCAGATGGAGATGACGTACGACCGCTGCCTGCGGATCCGGGAGGGCTCGCTCCCGCCGGGCGAGAACGACTACCTGCCGCGCGACTGCGCCCAGATCGATCCGGCCCAGCTCGAGGATCTGCCGAGCGCTGCCGACTACCTCAGCGGTGTCTTCGTCTTCGCCAAGGAGGCCGAGCCGCTGCTCTACTTCCTGATCGCGTTCCTGACGCTGTTCGGGTTCCTGGTCGGCGCCTCCTACATCGGGGCCGACCTGAACTCGGGCGGGGTGGTCAACCTGCTGCTGTGGCGGCCCCGGCGGCCCACTGTGCTCGCGGCGAAGCTCGGCACGCTGCTGGGCGGGCTGCTCGGCCTGTCGGTGCTGGCGTCGGCGGCGTACCTCGGGGCGTTCTGGTTGATCGGCCAGGCGTCCGGCCTGGTCGGGCGGACCGGTGGCGACTTCTGGCCCACGCTCGGTGCGATCTGGGTTCGCGGGCTGGTGCTGGTGCTGCTCGCCGCGGCGCTCGGGTTCGCCGTGGCCACGCTGGGCCGGCACACCTCGGCGGCGCTCGGCACGGTGGCCGCGTACGTGGTGGTGTGGGAGCTGGGTGCGCGGCTGGTGTTCCAGATCCTCGAGGTCGGCCGGCCTGATCGGTACATGCTGTCCAGCTATCTGGCGGCCTGGCTGTCCGGTGAGGTACGGCTCTGGGATAACAACGCCTGCGGCCCTGGGATCTCCGGCTACTGCGACGGCTCGTACACGCTGACCTGGACGTCGGGCGTGGTGGTGCTGGTCGGGCTCACCGGCGCCCTGGTGGCCGCGGCGTTCACGGTGTTCCGTCGCCGCGACCTGATCTGACCGGAGCCGCATCCCGGCAACTCCTTGCGAACCCTGGCGCCATACTGAAGGATTCCTTCACATGGCGCCAGGGTGCACGACGCGGTCAGCCGACCGTCGAGCCGAACACCTCGTCGCGTACGGCGTCCAGCGCGGTCCGCAGCGCGCCGCGCAGGATCGGCTCCTCGGTCAGCCCGGTGGTGACCACCCGGGGCCGGACCAGCGTGATCGCGGCGACCTCGTGCTGCACCCGCTCGGCCAGCGCCGCCCCGCCGGCCTGCCCGACCGCCCCGGCGAGCACCACGAGCGGCGGGTCCAGCACCACGCAGGTGCTCGCCACACCGAGCGCCAGCCGCCGGGCCAGCTCGTCGAGCATCGGCCCACCGGCGGTGCCGGCGGCGATTGCGGCGCGGACCACCTCGGCGGCCCGGGCCGCCGCCACGCCCTGCTCCGCCGCCTCCGGGCTGGCGAAACCGTGCTCGGCGGCCACCGCGCGTACCGCGTCGGCGCCGACGAGCTGCTGGAACGCCGGCTTGGCCCGCTTGGACACGTCGCGCGGGATGGGCGCGCCGGGCACCGGCAGGTAACCGATCTCGCCGGCCGCGCCGCTGCTGCCGTGGTGCAGCCGGCCGCCCAGCATGATGGCCAGGCCGACGCCCGCGTCCACCCAGACCAGCACGAAGTCGGCGGTACCACGGGCCGCGCCGGACTGCGCCTCGGCCACCGCGGCGAGGTTCACGTCGTTCTCGAACACGACAGGGGTGTCCAGATCCTCGCGCAGCGCGGCGAGCAGGCCACTGTGCCAGCGCGGCAGGTTGAACGCGAACGTGATGTCGCCGGTCTGCGGATCGACCAGGCCGGGGGTGCCGAGCACGACGCGCCGGACGGCGGACAGCTCCGCGCCGGCGCTGGCCGCCGCCTGGACCACGGCGTTGTGCACCACGCCGACCGGGTCGTCGGTGTCCTTGGTGGACTGCTCGACCCGGCCGGCCACCGCGCCGGTGATGTCGGCGCACGCGGCGACCACCCGTTCCGCGCCCACCTCCACGCCCACCACGTACGCGCTGCTCGGCCGGACGGCGTAGAGCTGGGCGTTCGGGCCCCGCCCGCCGGCCTGCTCGCCGACCCGGGCGACCAGGCCGCGCTCCTCCAGCCGCTCGACGAGCTGGGACGCGGTGACCTTGGACAGCCCGGTCAGCTCACCGATCCGGGCCCGGGTCAGCGGGCCGCGTTCGAGCAGCAGCTCCAGCGCCGCACGATCGTTGAGCGCCCGCAGGAGTCGGGGGGTGCCGGGCAGCCGGGTCGCACTCATGCCGTCGTCCTCAATTTTCAGTAAAGTTTTCTAACCACAAAACACCTGCCGAGGGGCGCCCGTTAGCGTATCGGCCACCCCCATCCGCGGAGGTCGGACGACCCGGCAGGGAAAGGGGATACTCGTGGGTCTGGATCCAGGACTGCGCCGGCTCGCGCTGGGCACGCTGCTGGCCGCGTACCCGGGACCGGTCCCGCCGGACTGGGCGGTCGACCTGCTCGCCGACGGGCTCGCCGGGCACACCCTGTTCGGCACCAACATCCACGACCCGGCCCAGGTGGCGGCGTCCACGGCGGCGCTGCGCGCCGGCCGCCCCGACGTGATCGTCGCGATCGACGAGGAGGGCGGCGACGTCACCCGGCTGGCGCACGCCACCGGCAGCCCGTACCCCGGGAACGCCGCGCTCGGCGCGGTGGACGACCCCGACCTGACCCGCCGGGTGTACGCGGCGATCGGCGGGGAGCTGGCCGCGCTCGGCATCACCGTCGACCTCGCCCCCACCGTCGACGTGAACACCGCCGACGAGAACCCGGTGATCGGCACCCGCTCGTTCGGGGCGGACCCGAAGCGGGTGGCCGTCCACTCGGCCGCCGCCGTCGCCGGTCTCCAGTCGACAGGTGTGGCCGCCTGCGCCAAGCACTTCCCCGGCCACGGCGCCACAGTCGCGGACTCCCACCACGAGCTGCCCACTGTCGACGTGCCGCCGGCCGTCCTGCGGGAACGCGACCTGCCGCCGTTCGCCGCCGTGGTGGACGCGGGCGTCCGCGCGGTGATGACCGCGCACATCCGGGTGCCGGCGCTGACCGGCGACGGCCCGGCCACGTTCAGCCGCGCGGTCCTGCACGACCTGCTGCGCGTCGAGTACGGCTTCACCGGCGCGGTGATCACCGACGCGCTGGAGATGAAGGGCGCGGTGCTCGCTGCCGGCGGGGTCGGCGCGGGCGCGGTCCGGGCCCTGGCCGCCGGCGCGGACCTGCTCTGCATCGGCGCCCGGGTGGACGCCGAGCTGGTCGAGTCGGTCGCTGCGGAGATCGTCGCGGCGATGGCCGACGGCCGGCTGGCGCGCGAGCGGGTCGAGGAGGCGGCCGGCCGGACCGCAGCGCTCGCCGCCGCCACCGGCCCCGCCGACGTCCCGCCGCCCGCCGCCGACGGCCTCGGCTACGCCGCCGCGCTGCGGGCGGTACGCGTGGAGGGCGACCTCGTCCGCGACACCGCGCCGCTGGTGGTGCAGGTGTACGCCCCCTCCACCATCGCCGAGGGGCGGGTGCCGTGGGGGCTCGGCCCGCACCTGGCCGCCGGGGTCGAGCAGGCTCGCGCGGTGGCGGGCGAGACCGACCCGGAGCAGTTGCGGCGGCTCGCCGGGGACCGGCCGGTCGTGCTGGTCGGGCGGCACCTGCACCGGCTGCCCGGCGCGCGCGAGCTGGTCGAGGCGCTGGCCGCCACGCATCAGGTGACTGTGGTCGAGATGGGCTGGCCCGGTGCGTGGCGACCGGCGGGCGCGCGCGCGTTCGTCGCCACCCACGGCGCCAGTCACGCCAACGGCCGCGCCGCCGCCGACGCGCTCGGCCTGACCGCCTGACCCGCTCCCCCACGCGGCCCGCTGCCCGGAAGGGCGGCGGGCCGCAGTCTTGAACACGTTCAAAATCTGTCGTACGCTCAGGGCGTCAGCGATTTGAACACGTTCAAGAGAGGCTACGGGGATGGACGTGAAGGTCTGGATGTACCTGGCCTACCTGACGGTGAGCATCGGCCTCACCGTCTGGGTGGCACGGGCACTGTCCCGCAACGGGCTGGTGTTCCTGCAGGACGTGTTCGCCGACAGCCGGCTGGCCGAGGCCGTCAACAGCCTGCTGGTGGTCGGCTTCTACCTGCTCAACCTCGGCTACGTCACGGTGGCGATGAAGGAGTCCGATCCGGTCGGCGACACCAGCCAGGCGCTGGAGCAGCTCTCCATGAAGGTGGGATTCGTCCTGCTGGTGCTCGGCGCGCTGCACTTCTTCAACGTCTTCGCGCTCGGCCGCTACCGGCGCGGCCGCCTGCGGCAGCAGGCCACCCACCCGCCGCTGCCGCCGGTCAGCATGCTCCCGCCGCAGGGCGGACCGGTCCCGGCGGGCCCGAACCCGCCGGCCCGGTGACGTCCGCCCCGGGCGGGCACCCGCAGGATCCCACCGGGCACGGGGCCGGTGGGATCCGCGGGTTCACCGTCCTGTTCGACGCGGACTGCCCGATGTGCCGGGCCGCCCGGCGCTGGCTCGCCTCGCGCGCCCAGCTCGTACCGCTGGAGTTCGTGCCGGCCGGGTCCGCCGAAGCCCGGCGGCGCTTTCCCGGGCTGGACCACGACGCCACGTTGCGCGACCTGACTGTGGTGGCCGACACCGGCGCGGTCTACCGCGGCGACGGCGCCTGGTTCGCCTGCCTCTGGGCGCTGGCCGAGCATCGCGGTACGGCCGAGCGACTGGCCCGTCCACACCTGCTGCCGCTGGCCCGCAAGGTGGTGGCGGCGGCCTCCGCGGTCCGCGAGCGGATCCGGGAACCGGGATACGGTGACGACGATGACCGAGCAGAGTGCGCCGACGACAGCTGCGGGTGGCCCGGGCGGGTCGACGGCCCGGGGTGAGCAGACCCGCCAGCTGATCCTGGACACCGCGATGCGGCTGTTCCGCGAGCGCGGATACGCCCGCACCACCATGCGCGCGGTCGCCCAGGAGGCAGGCGTGGCGGTGGGCAACGCCTACTACTACTTCGGCTCCAAGGAACACCTGGTCCAGGAGTTCTACGCGGGCACCCAGCGCGAGCACCGGGAGGCGGCCGACGCGGTGCTCGCCCGCGAGCGGGACTTCGGCCCGCGACTGGCCGGGGTGCTGCACGCGGGCATCGACGTGCTGAGCCCGTACCACGCGTTCGCCGGCGCCTTCTTCAAGACGGCGGCCGAGCCGACCTCGCCGCTGAGCCCGTTCTCCGCCGAGTCGTCGGCACCCCGGGACATGTCGATCGCGCTGTTCCGCGAGGCCCTGACCGGGTCCACCGTCAAGCTCGACGACGAACTGCGCGAGGCACTGCCCGAGCTGCTCTGGCTCGGCTACATGGGTGTGGTCCTCTACTGGGTGCACGACCGCTCGGCGGGGCAGATCAAGACCCGGCAGCTCATCGACGGCGTGGTGCCGCTCGTGGACCGGCTGGTGGGGCTGTCCCGGCTGCGCGTGCTGCGGCCCGTCACCCGTCAGGCGCTCGCCCTTATCCACACGCTGCGTCACTGATCTCGCCGCCGCGCCTGCCAGCGATTGCGCAGGTGAGAGTCCGTAACCGGACAGTGGCACACCCCTTGTTGACCACAGGCACTAACACATAGCGTTACCGCTGTCGGGGCCTGGGGGAGAGCAGCGGACCGTGGATCCGGCCCGGGATCCACGGTCCGCGCCAGGCCGGGAATCCAGGCCTCAGCGGGGGAAGACGCCGAACGCGGTGAGGCCGCGATCCGGGAACCCGGCCGCCTCGGCCACCCGGCCGGACGCCGCATTGCCCGGGTCGTGCAGGTAGGTGGGGATCGCCCCCTCGTCGAGCACCCGGCGGGCCGCCTGCGCGACCAGCCGCCGGGCCAGGCCGTGCCCGCGCGCCGCCGGCACCGTGCCCACCGCCAGCTCGTGCCCGTACGCGTCGTGCCGCTTGATCCCCACGCCGGCCCGGTACGCGCCGTCGGCGCCCCGGACCACCAGCACCTCCCGGTCGAACAGCCGCAGCCACGGTGGCAGCCCGGGCAGCGTGGGCGGCACCCACTCCCCCACCTCGGGCAGCGGCGCCGGGTCGGTGCACCACCGGAAGACCGAGGTGTGCGCGATGAACTCGGGCGCGCCGACCGCGCCCGGCAGGTCGGGCAGCCACTCCCCGAGCGGCCGGTCGCGTACCAGCGTCCGGACCGCCTCGACCCGGTCGGCGGCCACCGAGAGGACGGTGCTGCCGCCCGCTGTCACCGCGACGGCCGGGCGCAGCCGCCCGTCCCAGGCCGGGCGGGCGCGGCGGTAGGACCGGACCACGTGCAGCCCGGGGCCCGCCGGCCACTGCCCCAACCAGGTCGCCAGATGAAGGAAGACCCGCCGGTCGAGCACGTGATCATGGTACGCCGGGACGCCGCGCCCGTGTCCGCCGAATTCCGCGATCACGCCGGGGTTGAGACGCGCGGCAGACGGGTAGAGGGTCGGCACGCCAGCGACGGACGCCGATTCCCGCCTCCGCCACCGGCCGCAGGAACTCCGGCGCTTCACGGAACCGAAGGCATCGACCCTGCGTCATATTCATTTTCATACATGGACAAGTTTCTCTGGGACGGTAGTGGTCATGCCTCACGAACCGAATGACCGATTCCAGCAGGATCCGGAGCGCGGCTGGCGGGCCGCCGCAGACGCCGGACGGTTCCCGGCGCAGCCGGCGTACCGCGAGGCCCGCGACCGGGGACTCTCCTGGGCCGAACTGAACGCGCAACCGGCAGGCACCGCCTCCTGGCGTGGCCTCACGCCGCTCTGAGGGGCGGGCGGCGACACACCGGCCGGGCGGCGTACCGGCCTTCGCACACCTGTGCGGTAGCGTCTTGTGGTCCGATTTCCGGCCTACGACAGGAGAAGCTCCGCGCATGGGCAAGAAGACGATCCACGTCTCCGACTTCACCGGTCAGGTGCTCAGCCCCGACGACGAGGTGGTCAAGGTCGTCGTCCTGGAGCACCCGGACCTGGTCGCCGGCCCCGTGCAGCTGGACGCCACCGCGGTCGAGGTGGAGAGCATCGACGACGCGGCGCTCGACGTCGCGGTGGTGGAGATCCACGACCGGCACGGCCACGGTGAGCCGCGCCGGGTGGTGCTGACCGCCAGCGAGTTCGACGCGATGGCGACCGACGTGCCGATGGCACAACTGCTGCGGACCGCCGAGCGGGTCAAGCCGCCGAAGGCCCGCCGCGCCACCGAGAAGATCGACTACGGCACCATCGAGCACGCCGGGCGCCCGCACCGCGGCCGGGTCACCGAGGAGGAGGCCCGGCTGGTCCGGGAGCACCTCGACGAGGTGAACAAGCGCCTGGCCGACGCCGGCATCCGCCAGGTCGACCCCGCCGACCCGGAGCACGCCGTCCGGTACGGCTTCCCCACCGCCGACTGACACCCGGACGCCGGGCACGCGCCCCCGTGACGCGTGCCCGGCGCGGGGTCAGGCCCCTTTCCGGGTGATCTCGGCGAGCGCCGCCTCGAACGCCGACTCCAGCGCGGACTTCTCCAGGCCGAGGCCACGCAGCACGCCGTCGTCGCCCTCCTCCTCCAGCAGGGCGAGCAGGATGTGCTCCGTACCGATGTAGTTGTGCCCCATCCGCAGCGCCTCCCGGAAGGTCAGCTCCAGGACCTTCTTGGCCCGTGCGTCGTAGGGGATCAGGTCCGGGACCGGGTCGGCCTTCGCCGGCAGCGTCGCGGTGACGACCTCCCGCAGCCGCTCCAGGGGTACGCCCCGAGCCGTGATCGCCGCGGCGGCCAGCCCTTCCGGCTCGGCGAGCAGCCCGAGCGCGACGTGCCCCGGGGTGATCTCGGCGTTGCCCGCGGCCCGCGCCTCCTCCTGCGAGGCCAGCACCACGTTGCGGGCGCGCGGGGTGAACCGGCCGAACCCGGAGTTCGGGTCGAGCGCGGCGGCGGTCTCCGCCTTGGCGGCGGAACGCTTCTGGGCGGCCTGCTTGGTCACGCCCATGCTGCGGCCGATCTCCGTCCACGAGGCGCCGGAGCGGCGCGCCTGGTCGACGAAGTGCCCGATCAGGTGGTCGGCCACGTCGCCCAGGTGGTCGGCGACGAGGACCGCGTCGGCCAACTGGTCGAGCGCGTCGGTGTGCGCTTTCTTGATGCCGTCGATGAGGTCGTCGAGTCGTACCGGCTGGGTCATCTTGAGCGGTTCGGTCTCCTCCATGCGTCAACCATAGGTTGACGATCCTCGACCGTCAACCCTCGGTTGACGGCGCCGTCCGCGTCGCATGATGATCTCGACGCGGGTACTGTCGGTCGAGGTGAGCACCCATTCGACACTGCTGTTCGTGCTCGCCGCCGTCGCGGTCGTCATCGCCGTGCGGTGGGTGGCCTCCCGGACCGGCCTGCCGGCGGCCGCGCTGCTGCCGCTCATCGGCATCGCGTACGCGCTGCTCCCCGGCCCCAACGTCGGCCTCGACCCCGACCTCGTGCTCATGGTCGTGCTGCCGCCGCTGCTCTACAGCGCCGCGCTCGACTCCTCGCTGCTGGACATCCGCCGCAACCTGCGGATCGTGGTCAGCCTCTCCGTGGTGCTGGTGCTCCTCACCGGACTGCTCGTGGGCGTCGGGTTCCACCTGTTCGTGGCCGGCGCGACGCTGGCCGCAGGCATCGCTGTGGGCGCCGCGATCGCCCCGCCCGACCCGGTCGCCGCCCTGGCCGTGGGCCGCCGGGTCAACCTGCCGCCGAAGATGGTCACGATCATCCAGGGCGAAGGGCTGCTGAACGACGCCACCGCGCTGACCATGCTCAGCGTCGCGGTGGCCGCCGCCGTGGGCGGCACCTTCTCGTTCCCCGCCGCGGTCGGGCAGTTCGTGCTGGCGGCGGCCGGCGGCATCGCTGTGGGCGTGGTCGTCGCCCGGGCGAAACGGCTGGTCCGCCCGCTCACCGCGGACCCGCTGCTGTCCAACGCGATCTCGCTCGCGACGCCGTTCGTGGCGTACCTGCTCGGTGAGGCGCTGCACGTCTCCGGCGTGCTGGCAGTGGTGGTCGCCGGCCTGATCGTCGGCCACCAGACGCCGCAGTTCGGCTCCGGAGCCGCCCGCCTCCAGACAAACGCCGTGTGGCGGCTCGTCGACTTCCTTCTCGAAGGCTTCGTCTTCCTGCTGATCGGCCAGCAGCTCCCCGCCGTCGTGCGGGGTCTGCGCCAGTACGAGACGTCGACGATCGTCATCGCCGTCGCCGTGTCGGTCGGCGTGGTGCTGCTCCTGCGCCCGGCCTGGCTGATCCTGACCCAGTGGCTCCCCCGGTCGCTGCACACCCGGCTCGGCGGCGTCGCCGAACAGGACGACACCGACGACCCTGATGCCGCACGCCGCCTCGGTGGCGTCGACCGCAACGCCCGCGGGCTGACCTCCCGCGAAGTGGTGGCCCTGAGCTGGTCCGGTACGCGTGGCGTGATCAGCCTCGCCGCGATCTTCACGCTGCCGCTGACCACCAACAGCGGAGACCCCTTCCCCGATCGTGACCTGCTGCTGTTCTGCACGTTCGTGGTCGTCCTGGTGACGCTGGTCGGGCAGGGCCTGACGTTCGCGCCGCTCGTGCGCATGCTCGGCCTGCGCGCCGACGAGAAGGACCAGGCCCGGGTACGCAACGAGGCCCGCTCCGCAGCGGTGGAGGCCGCCCTGGCCCGCCTCGACACCGTCGCCGCCGAGGAGCCGGACAGCACTGTGGCCGTCGACACCACGCGCGCCCAGTTGCAGACCCGGCTGGCCCGCTACCGGGGTCGGCTCGACCTGATCGAGCAGAGCGGATCGTCGGAGCTGCCCACCTCACCGGAGTACGAGACGGCGCTGCGGGTCCGCCGGACCGTCCTCGAAGCGCAGCGCGAGGAGTTGCTGCGGTGGCGCGACTCCGGACGGCTGCCGGACGAGGAGCTGCGCGTGCTGGAACGCGAACTCGACCACGAGGAACTGTTGCTGCCGAAGCGGGCGCCGGGCTGACCCGTCGCCCAGCACATTTGTGTGACCTGAGCGCCTACCGGACAGTCTCCACCGTGTACGAGATCGTTCCGTGAAGGCGAGGTGGTGAGCGTGTCCTATCCCGCGTACCCGAGCAGGGCCGGCATGCCGGCGGTGGTGGACGCGGCACGCCGCGGCGACCGGGCGGCGGTGGACGAGCTGGTCTCGCACTGCCTGCCGCTGGTCTACAACATCGTGGGCCGGGCACTGAACCGGTCGGCGGACGTCGACGACGTGGTGCAGAACACGATGCTGAGCGTGGTCCGCGGGCTGCCGGGCGTACGCGAGCCGCAGCTTTTCCGCTCGTGGCTGGTCGCCGTCACCATGAACGAGATCCGCACCCACACGCAGCGCCGGCACACCACACCCGCGCCGCCGGAGGACATCGACAACGTGATCGACCCGCGCGCGGACTTCGAGGATCTGACCCTGACCCAGCTCCGCCTCGCCGACCAGCGCCGGGAGGTCGTCCTGGCCACGCGCTGGCTGGACGACGACCACCGCCACCTGCTGTCCCTGTGGTGGCTGGTCGAGGCCGGTCACCTCAGCCGCGCCGACCTGATCGACGCCCTGAAGCTGGCCCCGCACCACGTGACAGTGCGCGTGTCCCGGATGAAGGCGCAGCTGGACACCGCCCGGCTGGTCGTACGGGCCCTCACCGCCCGGCCCGGTTGCGCCGCCCTGGCCGACACGGCCGGCGGCTGGGACCGCCGGCCTGCGCCGGTGTGGCGCAAGCGGTTCGCCCGGCACGTCCGGGACTGCCCGCACTGCCCGGACGCGACGAACGACCTGGTCCCCGCCGAGCGGCTGCTGGCCGGCCTGGCACTCACCCCGGTCCCGGCCGATCTCGCCTCGGACGTCACGCACCACCTGCGTACCGTCGCCTCGCCGTCGCACGCCGTCCCGCCCGGCGCGCAGGTCGTGACCGCCGGGGCGCGGTCGACGCTCTCCCTGTCCAAGACCCTGATCGGCGTGGTCGCCGCCGTCGCCGTGCTCGGCGGGGGCGGGCTCGTCCTCGCCAACTACCCGGAGGAGCCGGGCCGGCAGCCGGCGAGCGCGGCAGCCGCGCAGCCCCCGGCCGCGACCGCCGCACCGTCGCTCACGACCGCCGCCCCGACCGCGGCGGAGCCCTCGGCGACCGAGGTGAAGCCGTCCCCCACCACCGCGCGCCCGAGCCCCGCCAGGTCGGTGAAGCCGTCACCGAAGCCGACCCCGTCGCCGTCCCGGTCCGCCGGCACGTCGACGGGTGTCTCAGCCGCCGAACGGCGGCTGCTGGTGCTGCTCAACGAACGGCGTCGCGCGCTCGGGCTGACCGAGGTCAAGCTCGGCGCGGCCCAGCATCGCGACGCGGAGGCCTGCGTACGGCAGAACCTGAACGCCGGCAGCGGGCTGCAGCACTGCGGGCACGAGGTGCTGTTCGCGTCGTCGGGCAACTCCTCGCCCGAGCAGATGATCGAGGCGTGGTTCAACAGTCCGGGGCACAAGACGGCGCTCACGTACGCCAGTTCCCGCTTCGCCGGCCCGGCGATCGTCTTCAACGGCAGCCGCCAGGTCGCCGCCATCAACATCGACTACTGAGGCGGTCGCTAGGCTCGGCGGAAGTGATGTTGAAGTGTCAACTGCCCATGCCGGCTCATGCCTTGGCGAGGGCGCAGAGCGTTTCGGTGGTCGCCGGGTCGGCAGGGAAGAAGGCCTCGACGGCCAGCCCGGCGACTGTGACATCCTGCGGCGTGCCGACGAGGGTGGTGGTGCTGAACAGGGACAACTCCCAGTCGTTGTGGCGGTACCGGAGCGGGATGACCACGCGCGAAACGGCGTCGCTGATCGGTGCCCCATGGCCGCTGCCGCCGGGATAGCCGCGAAGCTCCTCGTGCAGTTTCGTACAAGACCGGGTCGTTGGTTGTCACGGCCTGCTGGCGCAGCCGGTGGAGCAGGTGGGCGCGCCACTCAGGCAGGTTGAGGATTCGCCGGGCCATGCCGTCAGGGTGCAGGCTGAGCCGCAGCACGTTGATCGGTGGAGTGAGGAGGTGGGGCTCGGCACCTGCGGTGAGCGTTCGCGCAGCAGGATGCGGCGTAGGTAGTCCTGCTCGACCAGGGCGCAATCCCGGCCGTGCCGGCGTCGCAGCTCGCGGGCGATGCTGCTCTTGCCCGAGCCGGAGTCGCCCCGGATGCAGACGAGGATCGTGTCCGGGCTGCCGGTGGGTTCAACGAGCACGATCCCTCCTCGGATTCACTCGTTGCGCACGGTGAGATCGAGGGCGGTGATGGTCAGTTGGGTGAGGTCGGTAAGTTGGTCCTCGCCGAGCGTGGCACCACCTGCCCGTCCCAGGAGACGGTCGGGATCGGCTCGTACGGCGCGTGGTCGACGTGACCAGCGCGGGTGGCGGCAAGGTAGTCGGCCAGGCGGTCCACGTCGCGGATCCGCAGCGGGCTGCCGCCGACGCGACGTGCGATGAGGCGCTGCCAGAACCGGTACGCGGCATCCTCCGACACCGGCGCCCGGTCGGCGACCTCCTGCTCTTCGATGTTGAAGCCGACCGACTGACAGCCGGGCAGGCCGGTGAAGAAGTCGACGAGGGCTTCCGCGTGGTCGATGGTTTCCGGGGTGACCACACAGATCACCGAGTACGGCACCCCTGCGTCGGCCAGGGTCTGCATGCCGCGCAGGGTACGGGCGTCCGTCGGGTTGCCGGCCCGGTCGAGGCGGTTACGGTTCAACGCGCGCGGTCCGTCGATGCTGACCCCGACCTCGAACCCGTAGGTGGTGAACAGCTTGCACCACTGGCGGTTGATCAGCGTCGCGTTCGTCTGGATCTCGTGACGCACCAGCCCCGCGCGCCGCAGCTCCTCGAACGGGGAAAGTAGTTCCCGGAACCGCCCGATGGGTGTGGCGGTGGGTTCGCCCCCATGCCACACGACACTCACCGGATGACCGCTGTTCTGGTGGGCGATCGACTCGGCACAGGCCCGCGCGATCGCGCCGCTCATCAGGCGTAGGGATCTCCGGTCGGGCAGGTAGCAGTAGGTGCAGTCGAGGTTGCAGAAGCTCGTCGGCTGCACGACCAGGGTGTGGAAGCCGTCGGCGATCGCCGGCTGGCCGGTGGCGTTGATGCGGCCGATGCCGTTCACGAGGAGCCCTGCTCGGTGCTGAAGTCCGTGGTGGTGCTGACGCAGTAGGCATGGGTGTGGCGGGCGGGCCAGCCGAGGAACCGGTCGAACATGTCGGCGGCGCTGCCCGTGACGCTCGGGTTCAGCCGGTGCAGGTCGTCGATCGCGTCGTGCAGGCAGCCGGCCAGGTAGAGGAACAGGCTCACCGGCACTTCTCGATACTCGGCCAGGAGCGCGAGCTTCGCCGCTCCGCAGGGCCACGGCTGCCCGCACCGGCGGCACAGCCACAGCGGGCGCATCGGCAGATGCTCCACCTCGGTTGGCGTGGGCCGGTTCGCCGCGAGACGGCGCTGCTGGCCGGTCACCGGCGACCGCCCTCGCGGGCCTGCTGCTCGAACAGCCGACGCCATACAAAGGTGAGCAGCGGCGGGTCAGCGGGCCACACCTGCCCCGGCGAGGCCGTCCACCTGCTCTCGGGGTACCGGGACCGGCCGGCCACGGCGTTACGCGAGACGTACACCGTCATGCCGCCACCCCCACCGGGGACGATGAGCGGCGGGCTCGCCGGGGGAATGGCGAGCCCGCCGCCGCACCGCGGCGGCTGGGAGCAGACCGCCGATCACCCACCCGCGCAGCCCTCATGGCGGTACGCGAACGGGGAGTCACCCGTACGGTCGACGGAGTGCCCGGCGCGAGCACTTGCCGGTGCGTCGGGTCGCATTCCGACCTGTCGCCGATCGACACGTCCATCTGGTTCTCCCTGGCGTGACATTGCCGCTGACCCGCCGGCGCCATGGGATCAGGATCGTCCTGGACCGTTCCGCCGACGTTTTCCTGACGTCCACGATCGCGGGCGGCGGTTGCGTCCACGGGAGTGGTGTACGACTTGCCCGTGATGGGCGTGTTGCGTAGATGAGAGACGGCCATCGCGTCGATCCTTCAAGACGACCAAGTCAGAGAAGGAAGAGAGGACGCGATGGCCGCTTCAGAGAGTGTGAACCCTGTTGACCTGCTGCGCGAGCAGATCGAGGGCGCGTCGCCGGATGTCTTGCAGGCGATGATCAAAACGTTCGCGCAGGCGGTGATGTCCGCCGAGGCCGACGCGATCTGCGGCGCCGGCTACGGGCAGCGCAGCGATGAGCGGGTCAACTCCCGCAACGGTTACCGCCCTCGGGAGTGGGACACCCGCGCCGGCACGATCGACCTGGCGATCCCGAAACTGCGCCACGGCAGCTACTTCCCGGACTGGCTGCTCACTCACCGGCGGCGGGCCGAGCAGGCACTGGTCTCGGTCGTGGCCACCTCGTATCTGTTGGGGGTCTCGACGCGGCGGGTGGAGAAGCTGGTCGAGACCCTCGGGATCCGGCAGTTGTCGAAGTCGCAGGTCTCGGAGATGGCCGCGCACCTCGACGCGCAGGTCGAGGCGTTCCGCAACCGGCCCCTCGACTCTGGGCATTTCACGTTCGTGTGGATGGACGCGTTGACGATGAAGGTCCGCGAGCACGGACGCACGGTCAACGTCCACGCCCTGGTCGCGGTCGGGGTCAACGCCGACGGCCAGCGTGAAGTCCTCGGCGTCGACGTCGCCTCGGACGAGGACGGCGCAGGATGGCTGGCGTTCCTGCGGTCACTGACGGCCCGCGGACTGTCCGGGGTCCAGCTCGTCATCTCCGACGCTCACCGCGGCCTCGTCGCCGCGATCGGCGCGGCGCTGCCCGGCGCCACCTGGCAACGATGCCGCACCCACTACCTGCGCAACCTGCTGACGAAGGTGCCGAAGTCGGCGCAGCCGTGGATCGCCACCCTGGTCCGCACGATTTTCGACCAGCCTGATGCCGACGCCGTCCACGCCCAGTTCCGGCGGGTCGTCGCCACGATTGAGGCGAAGTTCCCGGCCGCGGCTGAGCACCTCGACGCCGCCCGCGACGACCTACTCGCCTTCACCGGCTTCCCGCGGGAGATCTGGCGCCAGATCTGGTCCAACAACCCGCAGGAACGGCTGAACAAGGAAATCCGCCGCCGCACCGACGTCGTCGGCATCTTCCCCAACCGGGCGGCGATCATCCGCCTCGTCGGCGCGGTCCTGGCCGAGCAGACCGACGAGTGGACCGAAGGACGCCGCTACATGGGCCTGGAACTTCTCGCCAAAGCCCGCCTGATCACCGTTCAGCCAGACCAACACGACAACGACCAGACCGACCCCGCCCCGATCGCCGCATAACATCAGACCGGATCACGCGATGGCCGTCTCTTACACCACCAGCGCGGACGTCACCCGGGCGGCACGGGCCCGAGACAGACCCAGCGTGGTGGGCCACGGTGGGCCTCTATGTGGTCGGCCCCGACCGATGCGAGGAGGACAGGCGGTACTACGCCGTCCCTACGAGACTCATTTCAGAGGATGTGCCAGCGGCGGAGTTCCGGCCCGCCGTGGACAAGTCCTGCAATCCGGTGGTGCACCTCGTCGGCGGCCTCGGTCCCGGGGCGGGACTTTCGGGCGTTGGTAGCGATCATCTGCAGCTCGCGAAGCTGGCACAGCTCCTCGAACCCCGGCCAGCAGGTGGCATCCCAGCCGTAGGCGGCGGTGAAGTTGGCGAAGGCATCGGAGCCGGGCGGATCGAACCGGCGGCAGTGGACAGCGACCGTGGCGATGTCCCACTCGCGGGGCCCAAGGGCGGCGCCGTCCCAGTCGGCGAGTACGGGCGTGCCGTCGAAACGCCGGAGCGCGTTGCGAACCTGCGGATCTGACTGGATCAGGCTCGTGCCACGGGGAAACCGCATCGCCTCCCAGCCGGCGGCCAGCGTCTCGAGCCGGCCTAGCAGCAGATCCTGTTCCTTGCCGTTCAGGATCTCCGAACGGGTCACGGATAGCTCGATGCCATGGATCGGCCGCAGCACGGGCAATGGCAGTTGCGGAACAGGCAGGGAATGCAGATCCCGGAGAAGGCTTCCGAGTTCGGAGACGGTGATGGGATGGTCGTGTGCGGGATCCAGACGCTGCCAGACAGTGACGGCGTGCCCGCCCACCTCCAACGGCTGGGACAGGCCCGGGTGAAGGCCGACCGTGGGGAACTCTCGGTCCACCAGCCAGTCGACCACGGCCACCATCGCGCGCACCCGGTTCAGGTCCTGGTCGCCAGGGGCGATCTTGATGACGACGTCCCCGACGGCGTAGACGGCGTTGGTGTGGTGCCGCAGCAGAGCCGCGTCCGAGTCGGGGTAGCCGAGGAGCCGACATACCTCGGCGAGCACCGGCCGAGTGCGCGCCTCGACGAACATGGGGCTCCTAGGGACCGAGTGCGGCTGTGGTCCCAAGCCTACGGGCGCGCTCGCGGCAGGCCCGTAGGTAGTCCGTCAAGGTGGCGACCTCACCCCGCTGGCTCTCTCCAGGAATCGCCGTGGACACGTCGGTCGCCCTGGTCAAGATGATCTCCGTCCGCTGCGTCTCGGGCAGGTCCGCGACGGCATCCCGCGCGGTTACCGCCGCCTCGGTCGCCCGCCGTTCCCGCGCGAGACACATCGACCGGTCCAGGGCGATGAGCGCCACGTCGATCGGTACGGCCGGAGCCGTGCCATAGAGCCGCAATGCCTCGTCCTGAACCCGGTACGCCTCCACCGTGTCACCGAGCCAGGTGTACGCGCCGGAGAGGTAGAGCAGCAGCCGCTTCGCCGGGAACCTGAACGCCACGTCGGTGTCCTCGTCGCCAGCCTGATCGAACAGCCGGCGTGCCTGATCGACGGCCGATCGCGCCTGCTCGGTGGCACCGATTCTGGCCAGGGCACGAGCCCGGCCCGCAGCCGCCAGGGCAGCCGACGACGATGCGGCCGGAGTGACCGCGAGAGCCGCATCTGCCAGAGCGACGGTCTGGGCGGGATCCCCGAAGTAGTACGGCAGCATCGCCGCCTGGGCCCGCACGAGCACCCTGAATCGAGCCTCCCCGCTGTCGTCCGCCGCGTGGATCGCTGTGCCGTACCACCGTCGAGCCTCGGCGACATCCCCGAGCCTCATCAACGCGTCAGCGCACATCGTCGCCAGCAGCGCCGCCACCCCGGACAGCCGGGCCTGGACCGCCGCCGGCTGGCGCCGAAGCGACAGCATCTGCACCTCTCGGCAGTCGGCGGCCAGCAGCGCCAGCATCGTCTGTGGCGAAGCCGAGGGATAGACCCGCAGGTGCTCGCCAGCGCTTTGCTCGATCAGCTCAAGCTGCCGAGGGGCGACACTCGACGCCGCCAGAGCCTCGTCCAGTCCCAGACGGAGTCTGACCAGACCTCCGGCCTCGTTGCTCCCCATACGGGCAGGCGATCGATCTGCTTCACCGGCCACGGTCTCGATGCTGACGTCACGCGGCATAGTGCTGTCCTCGGCGCGGCCGAGCCCCATGACCGGACGCGGAATGTGAAGACCCACGGCGATCCGTTCCAGCACCTCGTACGCCGTGACCTGCCGGACGCCTTTGGCGATCTCCGTAGCGCGGTGAGGCGAGAGGCCTACGAGAGCGGCGATCCTGCCGTAGGACACGCCTCGGGCGTGAAGGAAGCGGAAGACCGCAGTGATGTCGCGCCGCTGAAGAAACTCGCTGATCGGTCGGTCGTTCCACAGCCCCGAACTCCACCACTCGGGATCCACCTGCGCGGCCACGATCACCTCCGATCGGACGACGACCACCTGACAGCACAACGCATCCGCGCCAACACATCAAGTCAATGACGGTCGAGTCGACAGCCCAACCAGAGTCGACGCTCGGGGTGGCATCCGGAAGACCCACGATGAGCCCTCAGCGTGTCCCCTCCTGGGATCAGCGCAGGCTCCGGAGCGCCATGACCTGTCCAGCCCGAGCCTTGGTCGCCGGTCTGGGACGGAAGCGAGTGATGCAGATGAGGGAAGAGCCGTCTATCAATAATCCGTCGCAGCCCAGCAGATGAAGCAAATCTGCAGGCTCCCACCAGGCAGAACGGCCCGCAGAAGGTGGAGGCCCCGAGTCGAGCTGCCCCGACCCAATCACACATCCATTGGCATCCATCGTTGCCTGACATAGAGTCACTGGCTAGTCACATTGAGCGCAAACGACCGGGCGGCGACTTGCGGATGATGACCAACACCCACAGAGCCAACTGCGCAAACGCCCAGAGGCCGGGCTGCACATGCTCCGGCTGCGGGGGCTCACAACACGGCTGGCAAGGATGGACATCTCTGGCCGCCGACCGGTCAGAGAAGCGCGACGACCGGCGGCGTGAACTCAAGGAGAAGGTGGAGGAAGACAGACGATCCGGACGCCAGAAGTTCAACGCCCACAACCGGGAAATCTACTTTGACCTCGCACGCCTGGACATCACCGACTACCTGTGGGCCGCCGACGGCCGAACCAGAATCAACGGCCGACTGCCACGCGATGTTGAGCCGACATCGATGTCATCAGACCTTGGCCGGATGGACACCCTTGCCCACCATGTCATGGAGAACCCGTGGGACGAGATCTCAGCCGGCATAGACAGCGTCGTCCGGAATAAGGCTGACGCCAGGGAGGTCAAGAAGCGCCTGGCCGATCACACATGGTGCGGCCTGCTGGTGGCCCTGATCCAGTTGATCAATAAGATCAACAAGACCGTCGAACTGCTGACGGATACCGCCAAGCAGTTCATCACCGACGCGTTGTCGCGGCGGTTCGATTCGGGGCTGCCCCGGCTGGTGACCGACGCCGTCATCCGCCTTGTCGTGGATAAGGTGTGGTCAGCCCTGGCGAGGCTGCTGGAGGCTCACTTTCCCCTCCTCGGAACAGACACCCTGCGCGTCCTGAGGATGCTGGCCATCTTCACCTGCCCCTCGGTCGAACACCACCCAGAGGTCTACAAGCACGCCGTCCGGCCGCTCATGGGCGACGGGCACGAGATCATCACGGACGAGATCAAGACGCACGTGGTCACCCTCTTCAGCGCGTGGTGGCGGCGGCGCGCCCCGGAAGCTCTGGCCTGACGCGCCCCGGACACGCCCGGCCCCATCAAGCCCGGAAAAGAACCAGCGGTGCGCGCCGGACGTACACGAGACCCGCGTTCAGTCCGGGCAACACCGGCCCGGTCCAACGGCTCCCGAGCACCCACCGAGCCACCACCCACTCTCGGCGTACGCGAAAAAGGCCCCGACCGGCGTGGCACGCCTGGTCAGGGCCTTGATCGTTGGTGCGCCGCCAGGGACTCGAACCCCGAACCCGCGGATTAAGAGTCCGCTGCTCTGCCAGTTGAGCTAGCGGCGCTCGCTGACAACGGGACGAGACGTTAGCACGACCGCCGGCCACCCCCGAAATCCAGGGTCGGCCTCACCGCACCGCCAGCGTGACCTGCCCGGTCGCGGCCCCGGACGGGTCCACCACCAGGGTGTACGCCCCGGACGCCGGCAACACGGTCGGCCCGAGTTCACCGGCCCCGTTGATCACGCAGCCGCTGCCGACGGTGCTGCCGTCGGGCGCGCGCAACGCCAGCACGCCGCACTGGTCCGGCAGGTCCGAGGCGGAAGCGCTCACCGTCACCGACGTGCCGGCCGTGGCAGTGAACCGGTAGCCGCTGATCGCGCCGGGCCGGTCCACCGGGGCGACGACAGGTGGCCCGCCGAGTGCGATCGTCGCCTCCCGGTCCCGGCTGGTGACCACCCGCAGCGCGGTCGTGCCGGTGCCGCGTTCGGTCGGGTCGACCACCACGGTGTACGTCCCGTCGGCGGGCAGCAGCGTGCCGTCGATCTCACCGGCGCCGTTGATCACGCAGCCACTGCGCAGCAGCCGCCCCTCGGCATCCCGCAGTTCCAGCGGGGAGCACTGGTCGGTGAGGCTGCTCGTGGGCACCTCCACGTAGACGCGCTCACCCGCGCGCCCGCTGAACCGGTAACGCGCCCGCCCGCCGGGTTGCGCGACTGTCGCGGTGACCGCCGGGCCGTTCGGTTGCAGCGTCCCGTCGCTGTCCCGCGCCGCGTACACCCGCACGGCGGCGCGGCCGGTGTCGCCTGGTGCGGCGGTGACCCGCAGCGCGTACGTGCCGGTGGCGGTGAGGTCGACGCGGTCGACGTACCCGTTGCCCTTGATGTTGCAGCCGCTGGCGATCTCCCGTCCGCCCGGTTCGGTGAGCACGTACGGCGAGCAGCGGTCCCCGATGCCCGGCGCGGTGGCGTCGACGAAGACGGCGTCCCCGGCGCGGGCGGCGAACGTCAGCGGCTCGCCGCCGGGGGTGAGCGTGGCGGTGGCGACGGGTACGGCGGTGATCGGGGTGGCGGCCGGTGGGGCGACCCGTTCCGTGCTCGCGCCGGCCACGGCGAACTCGGGGCGGCCGCTGACCGCGACGTCGAAGACGCATTCCGCGAGCTGGGCGGGCGCGGTGACGCCGGCCCAGCGGCAGACCTGCTCGGCCGCCGCGCGCCGGGCCGGGTCGAGGTCGGCGACGGTGACCTCCCGTTCCGGGAACGCGCGGTCGGTGAAGGTGCCGGTGTCCTGCCCGTCGTCGTAGTGCAGCAGCGAGCGGTCCCTGGTGATCCGCCAGCTGTCCGCGTACGCGGGATAGAGCTTGTCGAACGGCACCGGCTGGGCCAGTGCCGCCCCGGAGGCGGGCGCGATGTCGTCGGCCGGGTCGCCGTCGAAGTCGCCGAGCAGTCCGCGTACCTTTCCGGCCCTGGTCTCGGCGAGCCGGACCAGCACGCGGTAGCCGTACCGGCCGATCTGGTCCACCGCCGCCGCGGACCCGTCCGGCCACGTCACGTCGTACCCGTCGGCGGGGCCGGTGTCCGACGGACGGCGGGTGAGGGTGCCGCCGCCGGCCAGGTCGGTGCGGTCCGGCAGCACGGCTGGTGATGCGCCGTCGACGTGCACCCGGGTGCCGCCGTCGGTGAGGGTGAGCGCGACGCGGTGCGCGCCGATCCGGAACGCGACAGCCGAGTTGACCGAGGCGGTTCGCGTGCCGGCCATCGGGGCCTGCCGGACCTGCACCTCCAGCGGGTCGCCGCCGGTGGACGCGACCAGCGTGAACTCGCCGACGGCCTGAAAGTCGTAGGCGACCCGGTCGAACGTGACCAGGTGCGGGTCGCCGTTGCTGCCGCCGCAGTCGGCTCCGTCCTCGCAGAGCTTCACCGGTCCCTTCGGCGGCGGTGTCTTCTTGGCCGGCTTCTTGCACTCGTCGAGGTTCTTCGGCAGCGTCTTCCCGTCGTACTCGGTGCGCGGCGGCAGCCCCTTCGCCGCCCGGTAGCGGTTCTCCGCGAGCGTCGCCTTCACCTCGGCGGTACGGATGCCGGTGCCGCCGCACTCGCCCTGCGGCACGGCGTTGCGGGAGATGTCGTCGGCGTGGTTCAGCTCGTGGTAGAGCGCGGCGCAGGGGTCGCGGGCCACCCCGTCGCCGTACGGGTCGGTGGAGGTCGGGTTCCACGTGACGGTCGAGGAGCCCTTGCCGTCGGCGCTGTCCGGCGTCTCGAACGCGCCGGAGCCACCAGTGGTCGGGATGATCCGCACGCGGGGACTCTTCTTGTCGCGCAGCCGGGGCAGCAGGCCGGACGGGTCGCCGCCGGGTAGCGCGAAGCCGGCCAGGCAGCCGTCGACAGCAGCCTGGAAGTCGACGCCGCTGACCGGCACACCGGCGTTCGGGTCGACGCCGTAGTCGGCCCGCGCCGGCCGGGCACCACCGCCGACGTACGCACCGACGGCCACCAGCAGCACCAGGGCCACGGCGGCGGCTGCCGGCCGGCGTCGTCGGCGTACCAGCAGCAGCACGACCAGCGCGACGACGAGCAGCGCGAGTGCTCCCCCGGCCACCACCCAGAACCAGCGCGGGCCGGTCCCGCCGTCGTCGGACACGGTGAAGGTGGCGGTCCGCAGCGCGCTCGCGCCCGCGCACGGGTTCGTCGCGCCTGTGACCGGCAGCGTCACGTAGCCGGCGGTCACCTCGTACCGGCCGGGTGCGCCGACCGGCCAGAGCGTGTCCAGCCCACCGCCGTCCGGGGTGGCGGCCACCGAGCGGAGCACGACGTCGCCGTCGTGCAGCCGTACCCCGGTCAATCCCACGGCGGCGGTCGCTCCCGGCTCCACAGTGGTGAGCCCGGCGGTGGCGGCGGCGCCGATCCCGTCCTCGAAGAAGCTGCGGGCCAGCGTCGGCTCGACGTCGCGCCCGTCCCGGCGTACCCCCGTGATCTGCACCGTGCCGACGGGCCCGGTGGCGAGCGCGCACGCCGACCCGGTGGTGTTCGTGACGGTGAGGTCGAGGCGGACCTGGTCCCCGGCCCGGTAGTCGGTCTGGCCAGACCGCAGGGCCAGGCCGAGGCCGCCGTCGGCGGGCGCCGCGGCGCCGCTCGCCGCCCCGGTCCCCAGAGCAGTCACGAGTACGCCGAGCGCCGCAGCCAGCCGCAGGGTCCACCTCATGGTGCGGACTGTAGAAGCGGGTGGGCCGGTTTCCGCGCGGTCTGTCGGGGACCGGTCGGAGCCGTATCCTGCTGGTGATGAATGTCTTCGGTACGGTCGCCGACCTGTACGAGCGCGCCCGGCCGGGATATCCGCCGAAACTCGCCGAGTCGATAGTCGCCTACCACGGCGGCACCCCGGCCTCAGTGGTCGAGGTCGGCGCGGGCACCGGCAAGGGCACCGAGGTGCTGGCCCGCCTCAGCGCGCCACTGACCTGCGTGGAGCCCGACGCACTGATGGCAGCCCGGCTGGCCGAGCGGTTCCCGGAAGCGCGCGTCGAGGCGACGACGTTCGAGCGGTGGTCGCCGCCCGCCGGCGGGGTGGACGTGCTGGCCTGCGCGATGGCCTGGCACTGGCTGGACGCCGCCACCCGCAACGCCCTGGCCCGGCGCGCCCTGGCGCCCGGCGGCACGCTCGCCGTCTTCGGGCACCGCTACGACTACGCCGACGCCGCCCAGCAGGCCGCCGTCCGGGCCGCGCTGCGATCCGTCGACCCCACCGTCCGGAAGCGGCCCGTCGACTGGTTCCACCGGGACGTCCTCGACAGTGGGCAGTTCGCCGACGTACGCCGCGAGGTGTTCCGGCGGGAGCTGCCGCTGGACAAGGAGCGGTACCTGGCGCTGATGCGCACGTTCGGGCCGTACCTGTCCCGCACACCGGAGCAGCAGCGACGCCGGATCGCCGCCCTCGACCGGCTGGTGGACGACTTCGGTGGCACCGTCGTGCTCGACCTGCGGACCACGCTGGTGCTGGGCCGGGCCGATGCTCGGTGACCGGTGGGGCGTCTCCGACGACGAGACACGTCGCCGGTACCCGTGCGACGACCTCGTCCCCGCGCCCACGTTGCGGGCGTGGCGCGGGGTGAGCGTGGACGCGCCACCTTCCGCCGTGTGGCGGTGGGTCGCTCAGATCCGGCTCGCGCCCTACTCGTACGACTGGATCGACAATCTCGGCCGCCGTTCACCGCAACGGTTGGTGGACCTTCCCGAGCCGGTGGTGGGCGAGGCGTTCACAACTGCCGGCGGGCGGCGGCGGGGCCGGATCCTCGCGGTCGAGCCGGGACACCACCTCACCGGCGAGATCATGGGCGCGGTGCTGTCGTACGTCCTGGTGCCGGACGCCGGGAACACCACCCGCCTGCTGCTCAAGGTGGTGATGCGGACAAACCCGGTGATCGCCCTCGGCGGCTGCCTCGGCGACCTGGTGATGGCCCGCCGGCAGTTGCTGAACCTCAAGCAGCTCGCCGAGTCCGGCGACGGGCCGGCTCGCTGACCGTCGTGGCTAGACCCCCGGATACGTTCACGACCGGCAGAGGTTCTCGACCTACGCTACGCCGATGGCCGGGCTGGTCAGTGGCTCTCCTTACCCTGATGACGGTCATCGGTCCATTGCTGTGGTGGATCGGCGTGGGCACCGCATCTGCACCCTGCTCAGCATCTGCCAGCAACCGGTGCGCGCAACTCCGCACTTCGTTCTCGCCCGGTTCGCGCTATCGAAACTCCCCCAGCCGGTTCATCAACGTCATCCGGAGAGCTGGTGAAGAGTTCAACTCCGGTTGACGAGATTGCGTACGACGAGTCGCCGTCGAAATCAACCGTGAGGCCGCCCTGAGCGGCGCTCCGCTCCTCGGGCGCTGCTGCACCTCTGTCGTTGCCCGAGCGGCTGGTGCCCCGGAATGCGCGATTGATAGCTTTTGGCCCGAGACATCAACCCTGCAACTCAGGGCAGTTGAAGGTCGATTCCGAATCCGCCAGCCTTCGCCTCAGCCATTGCAGCTCATGGAACGACCGACTATATGGTTGGCGGGCGAAGCCCAGCATGAGTTTCTCAATCAGTTGCAGGGCTTCGTGGCCTCTGCCGTAGCTCACCAAGGCCAAGGGAAGCCGCCATTCGAAGTGCTTACCCCCACTGAACCGCCGCTGCCGCAACAGATCGTTGATCAGTAGATCGGGGGTCACATGGGAGACAATGTCGACGAAAGAGTCGATGTGCCGTGCGATCGATATAGCAACAGCTTCAGGCCCCGCATGGCCGGGCAAATGGATGCCGACGTCTCGCAGTCGGCCGACTGCGACGCTAACAGTGGCAGTGAAGAGTTCTGGCGGATCTGCGCCGATCAATCGGCAGTACGCCCGCTCGACGGGAATAAGCAAGAAGTCGATCCACGGCCGGACGACCATCTGCTCAGCCGAAACTACCTGAAAGCGCAGCCGTCCAAGGACATCCCTCCCGCCGCTCAGACTGAATGTCAAGTGGTCGAAGGGGGCCAGACCTGCAGCACTCGCCTGCCGCCAGATCTCGGCTGCGGTCGCGGTTGCAGCGGCCGAACCGAGATCTGGCGCTTCTACCGGCGGAGGCGGAGCCGCGGACCACCACCATCGGGAAGAGATGGTTGACGCATCCCTGAGCCCACGGCGCTGCCTCTCATCGACCACGTACACCGCCGCAGCAAATCGATCTACAGACGGGTGACGCAGCCGGATAACAGATTCTATGCAATCGCGCGCCGCCAGACGCGACAGAGCCTCTCTTCGCCCTGTCAACTCGGAGGAAAAGCTCCTCCAACAATCCAGCAGCCTTCCCGGCGCGATGAACAACAGTCCTCCTACTTCCTGAGCTCCTTGAGGAATTCGGCTTCTGGATTATCCGCCTTGAAGTAGGTCACGATGCCATTGTCGCCCAATACGCCGAGTTCCCGCGTTTTAGTGTTCACCCGCACGAGCGCGCCATCTGAATCTCGCCGCTGCTGCTGCGTGCCAGCGGTGGCGGCATCACAGAGAAAACGTTGTGCGCAGCTGGCGTAATCATCGAGAGCCAGGTCGACATCGCCATCGTTCCTATCCAAGATCTCCCTCATGTCACCGACGCCGCCAGGCTTATCCACGCCCATCACGTGCTTGTCGAAGTGCTCGAACAAGTTGGCGTCACTCGTCCAGTCGCAATTGTGCACCAACACCGAGGTGTTGCCTGCGAGCACATAGTACGTGTGGATGTCGTCGACCGTGAGGTTGTAGACCCGCGCCGGTTCCGTCCACTGTCGGGTCGCGCTGATCTGCACGTGGGTGCCGGCCGAGGTACGCAGCCACTGACCGGCCCGCAGATCGGCGGCGTCGACCCACTCGTCCAAGCCGGGCACCCAGAACGGGTGGTTGTCGGTGGCGACCACGCGCTCAGTGGCGTCGCCGCTGTCACCGTCGGGATCGATGGTGACTTCGACCAGGTTCTTGCTGCCCTGACCGATGATGGTCGCCACCACCGGCTTGATCGTCGTCTTGCCGGTCACCGGATCGGTCACCAACACCATGTCGCCGGTCTTGACGTCCTCGATCGGCTTGCGCGATCCGTCGGCCATCACCACCAACGTGCCGGGCACGAAGCTGTTCTTGCACTTGATGAATGCCTTGGCGCTGCCGACCAGGTCGCCGAGCAGGCCCTTGACGCGGCTGGTCAGGTTGGCGAGTTTCTTCCACTTCCATGGAGCGCCGTATCTGACGGCCAGCTTGCCCAGCGCACCGCCGATCGCCGCACCCGCGACGTTGACTGCTGTGGCCAGGCAGCCGCCCATGTCGCCCTTGAGGAAGCAGTCCAGGGCATCGGTGATGCCCAACTCGTCCATCAGGATCTTCGCCAGGGCCTTGGCGGCGTTGAGCATCTTCGCCTTGGCCGCGGCGATCCGCCGCTGCCTCTCCTTCTCCGCCGCCGCCCGCGCGGCCGCGGCCCGCTCCTCCGCTGATGCCCGCGGGTTGTTGTGGACGTTGATCGTGGGCTCGTCCGGGTCGTACGCGCCCGAACAACCACCGCAACCGTCGTTGTGGCCCTTGACCTTGTGGTAGTTGCCGTACATGTCCTCGTAGTCGGCGCCCGGCCCGCAGGCGTCGTCGGAACAGGCCTTGAGACCGTCCGGGTCGGAGAACGAAATCGGGTTGTTGTTGGCGTACGCGTACCCGTTCATCTGCTGCGGGTCGTTGACGTCGATGATCGGGTCGACCGAGATGAACCGGCCGGTGATCGTGTCGTACTCCCGCGCGCCGATGTTGACCAGGCCTGTCGTGGAATCGATGTTCCCGTTGACGAAGCCCTTCTCCGTCGGCCACTGACCTGGCGACGCGCCCCGGTTCTCGCCGTACGGGGTCATCCGCCGATGCGTGACAGCGCCGCTCTGGTCCACGACTGCCTGGCCGGTGCCGTGGTGGTCGTTCGCGACGTACCGGAGGCCGTCCACCTTGCGGACCAGGCTCGCCCCGCCCGGAAGCGAGTAGTACCGGGTGGCGTCGGTGGACCGGGTCTGGTGGTTCAGCCGGATCTCCATGCCCGGCAGGTAGAGCGTGGTCGAGGCCGGCTCCTTGCGGAGCATCCGGGAGCCGTCGACGTCATAGAGGAAGCTGGTCTGCTTGCCGGCTTCGGTGACCGACTCGAGGTTGCCCTCGGCGTCCCAGACCAGGGTCTGGTCCTCGCCGGCCCTCGTCCGCTTCTTCGTGTTGCCGGCCGCGTCGTACTCGTACGAGTACAGCCGGTCGCCCTGCGGAGTCTTCTCCGTCATCTGGCTCAGCGTGTGCGGCTGCGCCTGGCCGGCGGCCGGATAGGTGTAGCTGCGCTCGATGAGCGGAGCGCCGTTGGTCCCGTACTGGACCTCGGTCTTGCGGTTGCCCGTGACGTCGAAGGTGTAGGCGTGGTGGTAAGGGGCCACACCGCCCACCCCGGTGACCGAGGGCCCACCGGCGCACGGGTCGGTCGCGGTGCTCGCCGACGTCCAGGCCCGCTCCATCCGGCGCAGGTAGTCGTACGTGAAGCACTGCGTGTCCTGCGTGCCGGACGGGTTGTTGGCGATCCGCAGGATGTTGCCGGACTGGTCGTACGTGTAGCGGGCGTCGATGTCCACGACCGGGGCCGACTCGCGGTCCAGCCGTTGCCGGGTGAGCCGCTTGGAGCCCTGCTCGTACTCGTATGTCGACCAGACCTTCCGGGTGCCCACCCGAGCCTCGGTCTGCAGTACCTCGCCGGTGCCGGCGTACTCGACGTCGGTCAGGTAAGGGGCGTCACCGGTCGCCGCGGTCAGGCGCTCAAGATCGTCGTAGGTGTAGGCGATCGTCTCGAACGGCAGCCCACCGCCGTCCGACATGCTCAGCGACTGGACGCTGCCGTCCCGGTTGTACTCCGTGCCGAAGGTGTAGAAGCCGGCCAGTTCGGCACCGGCGTGCTCGGGCACGGAGTAGTAGGTGGCGTGCGGCCGGTAGAACTCGTCGTAGATCGAGAAGTACGTGGCGTACTCGTGCCCGTCGATCCAGCGGCTCGTCGAGGAGAGCTCACCGAGCATCTCCAGGTCGTACGTCCAGCTGCTCAGCAGCTCCCCGGTGTCGGCGGCCCCCTTGTAGACGGCGATCTTGCGGCCGATCTCGTCGTACTTCGTGCTGATCGTCTGGTTGAGGGCGTTCGTGGTGCTGGTGAGCCGGTCCAGGTCGTCGTAGCCGGACGTCGACGTGCCGGCGTCCGGGTCAATCGACTTCGTCTTGCGGCCCAGCTGGTCGTACTCGTGGGACCAGACGTTGCCGGCCGGGTCCTTGACCGTCTTCAGCTGCCCGGCGTGCGTGTAGGTGTACTCGGTCTTGTCGAAGTCGCCCGTCGGACCGCTGCCCTTGTACTGCCGCAGTTCGGTGGTCTTGCCCAGGGCGTTCGTGATCGAGGTCGTCGGGGTGCCGCCGGCCGGCGGGTCGACCGAAACCCGGTCGCCGCCGTAGGTGGTCGTGGTGCGCCACTTCTCGTTGCCCGCGACCGCGAAGATCTCCGCCGTGACCCGGTCCGCGCCGTCGTAGACGTACAGCGTCTGGCCGTTGACGTCACCGTTGACGGCCGGGTAGATCACGTCGGTGGGCGTGCCCGCGACCGTGTACGTCGCGTACGTCTTCGCCATCTGGCCGGTGCCGGTGTAGAAGGTGTCAGCGACCGTACGGGTGCCGTCCGGACCCTCCGACTGCACCTGGCGGGGCCGCAGCAGACCGTCGTGCAGCTTGTACTCGACGCTGTAGGAGCCGTCGTTCTGCCGCCGCTCGGTCTTGATGGCGACCGGCTTGTCGGTGCGGACCAGGTAGCTGTAGCGGATGCTCGGCTCCAGCCCGCTGGCGCCCGTCCGGTCCGGCATCCAGACCTTCGCCAGCCGGCCCAGGGCGTCGTACTCCAGGACGCTCTTGAGGCCGTTCTGGTCCACCTGGCCGACCGGCACACCCCACGCCGGGGCGTAGTCGGTGGTGGTGACGAACTGCAGCGGGTTGGTCTCCTTGACCTTGGTGGTCAGGCCGTTGGTGTCCGTGTACACGGTCTTGGTGACCCGGCCCAGCGCGTCCACGGCGGTCAAGGGCCGGCCGTACGCGTCGAACGTGCCCTCCGACGCGCGGATGTAGGTGGCCGTCGTGCCGTTGTGGCTCTTCAGCCGCTCGGTCCGGGTCGGGTTGCCCAGCGTCGGCGCGACGCCGAACGCCTTGCCGTCGTAGAGCGTCCGGGTGTCGGAGATGACCTGCTTGCTGCGATCGGGGGTGGCCGAGCACGCCACCGACACCGACTCGACCCGCGACACCAGGCTGTACAGGTGGGCGGCCGCGTTGTCGGCGTACGTGGTCCGGCTGCATGCCTCGTCGCCGGTGACCGCCACGTCACCCTCGTTCTCGGTCTCGGTCACCCGGCCGAAGCTGGTCTCGAAGGTCGAGGTCTGCTTCGTCTCCCGCCACCCGCCGGCGGCCAGGGCGACCAGGCTCCGGGCGGTGGTGGTGTTGATGAACCAGGCCTTCTTGCTGCCCCAGCTGTGGGTCTCCGTGGCGGTGTTGTGCCGCCACGGGACGGCGATGCTCTTGCTGACCGTGTCGGCGCCGTCGTAGACGATGCTCTCCAACTGGTGGCCGGAGAACTCGTTGTGGTCGGTGTGGCTCCCGCCGGTCGAGTCGGCGACGCTGACGGTACGCGTGCCGCCGTCCGGATCCTTGTCGCCGTGCATGCCGCGCAGGTAGCGGTACTCCGTCTTGGTCGTCTGGACCTGGCCGTCGCCGGCCGTGACGATCACGCGGCCGTAACCGCGCCAGTCGCTCCAGGTCAGATCCTTCGGGTCGGAGATGCCGTCCGGGTCGGCGTGCCGCCAGGCCGCGCCGTCCAGGTACTGGTAGCGGGTCACCATGTCCGGCGCCCCGCCGGTGCGGTCGGTCTCGACGACCTGCTCGACCACGTACTTGTGGAACCAGTCGGTGATCGGGTCGCCGCTGCCGAGCGGGTTCCACTTCACCGGGTAGCAGCGCCTGGTGCTGTTGCCCGGCGTGGGCAGCGTGCTCTTGGTGCAGTCCGGGGTCGCGTAGTTGACGTCGATCTGACCGCCGGCGTCGGTCCACACGGTCGCCAGCCGGAAACGGACCAGCGGGGCGATGTTGTCGCCGTCGCGGTCGATCCGGTTGGGCAGCTGCAGGCCGCCCAGTTCGACCGACGGCATGGCGATGTCGGCACCCGGCCCGTAGAGGCCGGTGTGGGTGATCTTGTAGAGCCAGAGGGTGCGCGAGCCGTCACCGTTGTCGGTGAGCAGGTGGTCGAGCTTCCAGTTGTCCACCGGCGTCCAGCCGGTGCCCTCGCGGATCTCGGTGGTGATGCCGGTCAGCCGGGCCCGGGTCCAGAACGTCGGGGTGATCTGGTCGAGCTTGCACTTGGTGTCCTTGGCGCAGTTCCGGTCGAACGGCACATCCGGCCAGTAGGGCGCGGTGGTGGTGTTCAGATCCTGCGGGTCGCAGTCGACGTTCCCGGACGGCAGGCACCGTTCCTTGGTCTCGAAGCGCACCCGGGCGGGGGCGTTGGTCGTGTAGACGGCCTCGTGCCGCTGGCCGTAGTCGACCCGCTTGAGCCAGCCGCCCCGGACGTACGGGACACCGTTGACGTCGGTCTTCTTGCCCCGGGCGTAGTAGTTGATCTCCTTCTCGTAGAAGTACGAGGTGACGTTGCCGTAGCGGTCCTTGACGTAGTCGAGGCTCCAGCGCCACGCCTGGTCGCAGTACGCCGACGTGAACGTCGCGTTGTAGCAGGGCTCGCCCGAGTCGTCGCCGTAGATCGGCATGGTCCAGGCCGAGCCGGTCTCCTCCTTGCCGGAGGTCCAGCCCGGAAGCCGGTTCAGGCCGAAGTGGTACTGCATGCCGTCGGTGGTGGTGACCCGCCAGTACTCGCCGTCGTTGTCACCGTTCAACGCGCCGGTGAGCCGCTCGACCTTCGAGCCGTCGTCGGTCCCGAACCGCCAGGTGTCACCGGTCTTGACCAGTTCCGTCGACTTGCCGTTGAGCAGGATGGTCGCGTTGTCGTACGCCCAGCACTGGTCGGCGTACTGGTCGTGCCCGTCGTCCGAGCAGGGCTTGTACCGGCGCTCGATGTGCCCGGGCTCGTAGTTGAACCCCTCACCGATCCACGAGCCCTGGTTGTTTGTCGTCGCGGTCCGGCCGTCGACCGACTGCGACGAGTAGGCAAGCGCGATCGGCGGCGCGCCACCACCCGGCACCGGCGGGCTCCGCAGCGGGTAGCTCCAGGAGAAGCCACCCGTGGAGGGGGCCACCGACCACTTGGACGACGGCGACAGCTTCGTCGCGCCGTAGTCGCCCTGCGAGGAGGAGTCGGTGGCGGTCATGGCGAAGAGCGCCCCGGTGGCCGCCTCGGCGGAGAGCGTCTCGGCGGCGCTGTCGTTCGTCGTCGGCAGCGGAACCGGGGCACACTGGGCCTTCTCCGGCGTGTTCAGCGCGCACTCGGGCAGGCGGACCAGCCGCAGCCGGGCACCGAAGTCGCCACCGAACGCACCGGCGACCCCGCCGTAGCCGAGGTCGAGACGGACGTTCCCGGCAGCGGCCTGACCGTCGGCCCGCTTCAGCCGGACGATCGGGCCGTCGACCTTGGCCTTCTCCGAGGCCTTCCGGTCGAGCACCTCGATGCGTACCTTGCCGGGAGCGGAGGCCGGACGGGCCGAGTCCGCCGCGGCGGCCGCGGCGGCGGGCGCGGCCGACACCGCGACCGGCAGGCCACCGATCTTGGCGCTGGCCGCCGGGGCCTTCCCGGCGGTGGACCGGGCAGACGCGGGCGCCGGCACGGTGATGTCCGCGGCGCCGGCGGCGGGCCAGGTGACCTTCGCCGGGGCGGTGGAGGCGGCAGCCACCGCCGGGTTGGCCGCCTTCGGCTTGGCCGGCAGCGGGTCGCGCTTGGGCAGGACCTTGGACGCGTCCGAGGTCGACGGACGGTTCGGCTTCGCCTCGGCCGAGGCGGGTGGGGTCGCGATCTGGATGAAGCCGGCGGCCATGACACCGGCCATCGCCCAGGAAACTGGTCGTACGGTGTGGCGGACGAACCCGCCGGACCGGACCAGGAGTCGGGAGAACATCACCCCTCCAGGGGTTGGGGAGAAGAACGGGGAAAGGTCTCGCGTGCCGGTGGGCCCGCCCGGGAGCGGGCGGGCCCACCGCCTGTCACGTCAGAGCGAGAGTTGTTCGCGGACCTGGACGTTGAGCTTCTCGATCAGGACCTTGTCGGCGACGCCGTCGTAGACCCGGACGTCGTCGACGGCGCCGGACAGGTGCTCCTTGAAGGCGCCGTCGAGCCAGGCGCGGCCCAGTTGCACCCCACCGGTGGCGACGAACGGCGACACCAGCTGGATCGCCTCGGTGAAGAACCCGTTGACGTACAGGGCCATTTCGCGGGCGTAGCCGTTGTAGACGAGGGTCAGGTGGTCACCCTTGCCGACGAGCTTCGGCGCCTCATCCGTGGCTTTCGTGGTCCACTCCGGCGCCACCGTGTCGGTGCTCGCCATCGCCAGTTCCCACTGCCCGGCGTTGTTGCAGCGCACGACGACCGAACTGCCGTTGGTGCCCTTCTGCGAGAAGACGGTCATCGGGGTACCGGCACAGTTGCTGGTCAGCTTGACCCGGGCACTGATCGAGAAACTGCCCGCCATGTCCGCGTTTGTCGATGTGCTGGCGTAGCTGTCCGCGTTACCGGTCAGCGCGAGGTGACCACCGCCGAGCAGCGACAGGACCGGGTGCTTGAAGACCGTCGCACCGCTGCCCAGAGTGAGGCCCGCGCCACCGCGCTCCTCAGGACTGACCTTGCTGGTCTCCGCGTTCAACCGCCAGTACGCCTTGCGGCTCGGCGCCGTCTTCTGCAGGCCGGTGACCTCGTCGGCGATGATCAGCCGGTCGAAGACGGAGACGTCCGCCATCGCCCCTTCCCAGTTGTCGGCGTAACCGCTCTTGGTCAGCACACGGCCGATCTGGAGCGGACCGCGCGCCTTGGTCAGCGACCTGCGCTGGGCGATGCGCGGGGCGTTGTTCCCGACCTGGAGCGACATCTCCTTCTTCGGCCCGTCGAAGATGGCCGTCACGTACGTCCAACCCGTCGTGGCCGCCGCACCGTCGACCTGCCAGCGGCCCAGTGAGTTGACGTCGTTGACCGGCATCCGGAAGAACCAGGATCCGCCCTCGACGCCCAGCGCGAACCCGGGCTCACCGGTGCCGTCCTGGCTGACCGCCACCTGCCGCCGGCCGGCATCGTCGACCTTGAACCAGCCGGTGACGGCGAAGCTCGCCGACGTGTCGGTCAGGACCGGCTTGGTGGTCGTGAGGTGGGCGTCGGCCGTCCCGTCGAAGCGGGCGGCCGTGTCGGACGTCCCACCCGGACCCTCGACCCCGAACGTGACGCCACTTCCGGCCGTCGCGTCGTTGTCACCGAGCCCGTCGCCGGCGCCGTCCTCGCCGGCGACCTCGCCGAGCGACCACTGGGCGGTCGGCGGTCGCTTGCCCACCCGGAACGTGCACGAGGCGATGCTGCTCGACCGGCCGGCCCGGTCGACGGCCTGCACGTTGATCGTCCGCGGGCCCTCCTTGTCCGGGTACCAGTTCGGCAGGGTGACCGGCCCGCCGTCGGTAGTGGGCCGAAGCACGTTCACGCCCGGTGCCGGGTTGGTGTTGAAGCCGTACCGGTACTCCACCACGTCCGTGGCGGCGGAGTCGAAGACGAAGTTGCCGGGTACACCGATCGAACCCAGCCACTCGTCGCTCTCGATGCAGTTGGACGCGCTCGCCGTCCCGTTGTCGGCCGCGTCCTGCGGCAGGTACACCGCGGAGTCGACGTCGGGCGCGCTGGGGCTGGTCTTGTCGTAGAGGAACTGACAGACGTTGCGCGAGCCCTCACTGCTCCACGGACCCCAGCTGGTGTTGTCGCTGGCCCGTACCTCCCAGGAGATGGGGACGTTCTGCGCGATGTCACTCGGGACCGTGTACGAGAAGACCGATCCGCTGGCCTTCAGCGGAGTGGTGTACGAGCGCGTCTGCAACGTCCCGCCGGCCGGCGTCCAGGTCACCTTGAACTCGGCCTTGATCTGCTCGGTGTGGGCCGAGGAGTGGTCCGGGTCCCGCAGCACCGCGTTCAGCCGCGGCGGCACGTCCACGTAGGGCGCGCCGGAGCCGTAGACACACTGCCCGCCGGGGGACATGGTGAGTTCGTTGAGGTTGGCGATCACCGGCGCCCGGTTGTAGCGGACCGAGAGGACGCCGTTGTCGCAGAACCGCTTGGTGTGCGTCGAGTCGCTCTCACTGACCGACCGCAGGCCGAGGGTCACGTTGCTCCAGCCCTTGGTCACCGCCTGCTGCACCGCGGCCTTCGCGTTCCACTCCGTGTTCTGGTTGGTGGAGGTACAGGTGGCCTGCGTCTTGGTCGGCGAGCTGGTGGCGAGGTGCGTCGCTCCGGACCAGCCCGAGCCGCCGGGCTGGTTGCTCCAGTTGGTGGAGGAGGTGATCCCGGCCGGCATCAGGTAGAGCGCCGCCGCCCGGGCGGTCGAGTTGTAGACGTGCTGCAGGGTGACCCGGAAGGTGGCCTCCAGGATCGTCTTGCCCGAGTACGGCGTGGCGAGCCGGTAGAACAGGCGCTTGACCTTCGAGTTGTTGCAGGAACTGGGGCAGAGGCCGATGCGTTCGTGCCGCTTGCCGTCGAACTTCCAGTACTCCTCGTTGGGGTAGCCGCTGTCCACCATCGCCCAGGCGCTGTTGGTGCTGCTCTGCCAGACCGGGTCGATGTACAGCGGGAACGAGGCGTCCGGATCGGTGAGCATGGACCGGTCCGGGGTGAGGGTGAGGGTGTTGTCCGAGTAGTCGAGGCCGACCGGAGCCACCTCCGACGTGTCGCCCGGCCCTTCGGCCGAGGCCGCGCCCGGGTCGGTCGAGGTGTCCAGCGACCGCGCCGCGGCCGCATCGCCCCCCTCCTGGCTTCCGCTGTCCCACATGGTCGGCGCGTCCGCCTCCAGGACCGGGTTGCCGGTGACCGGGTCCAGGGCGACCACACCACCCTCGGCCGTCTCCTCGATGGTCAGGCCCACCGCGGCGACGCCGAGCCGGAGGTTCTGGAGTTCCGGCAGATTGGCCGCCTCCGGCGTCTTGACCACCAGTACGTGCGAGAAGCCCTCGACGGTGACGTTCGCGACCAGGTCGACATCCTGGAACACGTTCGGGTAGGTCGCCTTGCTCTCCTCGACCACGGGAGCGGGAAGCGGCCCGTGCGGCCAGGTCAGGGTCATGCTCTTCTGGTCCCGGGTGACCACCATCAGCGGTGCGGTGCCGCCCTGGGAGAGCTGCATGCCGAGCAGCGCGGCGGCCGGGCCGTAGGAGCCGTCGGGCTGAACCACCAGGGTGGAGTCGGCGGGCACCCAGGCGTCTCCCTGTGTGACCCGCACCGGCTGGGTGTGGCCGTTGGCGATGAGCGTGCCATCCGGCTGCGCGAAGACGTCGCGGTACTCCGTGCGGTGCGCCAGCACCTCGACCGGCTGGTTGAGCGCCCTGGCTGCCACCAGCGCCTCGGCCTCGGTGTCCCGGACGAGGTCCTCCGAGGCCGCGGCGGTACGCGGTGCCGGCTCCGGCGGCTGGACGAACACCACCGTGGACATCAGGCCGGCGAGGCCGAGCGTGAGCCCGAGCGTGAACACCCGGCCCCGTTTTCTCGTACGACGGGCCACCCTCTGGTCCTCCCCCGCTGGATAACTGCTCATGTCGATGGTCTTCATCAGCTGATCGCCGCCCCGAACGCGCTGTGCCCGGTGGGGAGACCGCCCTGTCCCGGCTGCCAGGTGACGCTCGGGACCGTGTTGCCCGCCTTCAGATCGGACCAGGTGAACCCGTAGACGGCGTCGGCGCCGTAGGGAGTGCCGACGTAGAGCCGCTGCGAGGTGGCCGAGAGCGAGGCGCCGACCAGTTCCTGGGCGCCGGCCGTCCCCGGCATACCGCCGGATTCCCGGTGCAGCGTGGTCGGGGTGCCGATCGGATTCGCCAGCGCCGGGAAGATGCGTACCCGTCCGGAGTCGGCCACCGACGTGCCCGCGTCCTCACCCGGCACGCCGATTGCGACGAACATCGTCGCGTTGGTGCCCTCACTGCCCGGCGCGGTGTTCACCACCACGACCTTCTCGCCGAGGTAGTCGCCGTCCTCCGAGGCGTACGTGATCGCGGGCAGTTCGGTGAAGGTGTTCGCGGCGGTGACGTGGAACCGATGCACGAGCCCGGCGTCCGGTGCCGGGGTGTTGGTGGCCGCGACCACCAGGTCCTCACCCGGCACACCGACGACGACCAGCGAGTCGGCCTGGCCGGCGGGAGCACCGACGGGCCGGTACGGAGCGATCGAGATCGACTTGCCGAAGTTGTCGTTGGCCTCGGCGTCGTTCGAGACGTTGGCGACGTTCTGCTCCAGGCCGGCGGCAAGGGCCGGCAACCCGTTGCTCAGCGTGTGGCTGAAGACGTTCACCGCTCCGGCGAAGGCCTCGGTGCCGATCGCCTCGCCCGGGGAACTGACCGCCCAGTGGTACGTGGAGGCGGCCACCGCATAGCCCGTCCGGTCGTCGATCTCGGCCGCGCCCGGGATGCCGCTGCCCTGGGACATCGCCACGTTGACGTTGCCCCGGAGGTAGTGGACGATGCCCGCCAGCGCGCCGCCGGTCAGCCCTTCACCGGGCGCGCCGATGACGAGGTAAGGCTCACCGCCGGCCGTCCGGCTGCCGGCGACGGCGAAGCCGAACCAGTCGTACGCCTCGGCCGCGTCGGGGACGTTGGCGCTGTCCTGGTGGTACCAGACGGCGGGCGGGCCCTGCGCGAGGCCGGCGGGTGATCCGAACAGCACGTAGACGACACCGGCCTGGGCCTGGCTGCTGACGGCCTGGTTCGGCACGCCGACCGCCAGGTCGGTGCAGCCGTCGTTGTTGGCGTCGTACGCGGCGATCGAGGTGCCGAAGCGGTCGCCCGCCTCGGCTGCACCGGGCATGTTCGCGCCGCCCTCGTGCAGGGTGTGCACGGTGGTGCTGCCGCCGTACGTGACGTTGATCCGGCCGGCCCGGATCTGACCGTTGACAGTGGCCTCCGGGTCGGCGATCGCGATGTCGGCGACGCCGTCGCCGTTGAAGTCGCTGTCCGTTCCGCCGGTGCAGCCGGTGACCGGAGTGGCCGTGGTGTACACCTGCATCTCGCAGAACGACGACCAGACGTCGCTGCCGGAGACGCCGTCGGCGGCCTTCACCCGCCAGCGGTAGATACCGCCGTCGACGAAGGCGCCGGCGGGAACGGTCGCCGCCACTGTGGCGCCGGAGGCGACGTTGCTGGACGACGAGGAACCGATCGCCTTCTCCGCGTTCATCGCCCACCACTCGAAGGTGACCGTCATCGCGGTGCCGTCGCCGTCGGCGACGGTGGCCTTGAGCTGCGGCGTCAGCGTGTTGACGAGGGGACGGCCCGAGCCGGTCGCGCAGGTGGTGGCGGGGACGGTCGACCGGGCCGTCACGGTCGGCCACGAGTTGTAGGTGACGCTGGCCTTGGGCACCTCGGTACTGGCTGCGGCGTTGCGGGAGCGGAACTGCTTGAAGGACTTCGAGTCGGTTTCGTCGGTGGCCCGAAGACCCATGTCGGCGCGGGTGTCACCGGCGTTCGCCGCGCGCTGGAAGAACGTGGTCCCGCTGATCCCGATCCAGGCGTCGTTGCAGCTGGCGTCGTAGCCGGCTGTGGCGAGGGTGGTCGCCTCCTGGTTGTTCCACGCCGGCTGGGTGTCCCAGATCATGTCGTCGGCCACCGCCCCCACGGTCCAGAGCTCCCACGACCGGCCCTCGCACAGGGGCGACCACCAGTTCCAGAACGAGACGGTGGCGGAGGTGATCTGCTTACCGACGAAGGCCGTGGTGTCCCAGCGCAGCAAGGATCGGGTGACGGGCCCGGTCGGACCGAGCCGGCCGAGCCGGAGGTCGTCGGTGCCGCCCCGGTTGACCGTGTCGCCGGCCTGGATGTAGGTGTCGAACGTGGTGTACACCGGGTTGATCGTCGGGTCGATGACGATCGGGTACTCCCGCTTGGAGTCGTTCAGCCAGCGCAGGTCCGGGGTCAGCGTCAGGTCGAGCCCGTCGGTTCCACGGGCCCCGGCGGCGGGGGCGATCGTGGATGCGAGAGCCGTCTCGGCGATGGGATTGCCGAGCGCGTCGACCCGGGCGTCCCACATCCGCAGTGCGGGGGTGTGCGCGACCACCCGGCCGGTGGCGTCCTCGATGGCGGTGTTGCCGCCGGCGTCGCGGACCGCCCGGGCGGCGTTCGGCCCGGTGATCGGCAGTGTGAGCCGGGCGACCTGCTTCACGGCGCTGCGGTCCTTCACGACGAAGAACGCCTCCATGCCGGCGCGGGTCGCCTCGACGACCAGGTCCACCCCGGGCAGCGTGTCGACATAGGTGGCCCGTCCGCCGTCCAGCTTCGGCTCGGGCAGCCGGCCGGCCCAGCCGACCGCGAGCCGATCCGCTCCGTGGCCGAGGACGGCCAGTTCCGGCGTCCCGCTCGGTTGCGCGCCGGAGACGACGAGATCGAAGGGGTGGGCGACGGCGGCGATCCGCCCGTCCGCGCCCTTGCGCAGGGTCAGATCGACCGGAACCCACTGGTCACCGCGCCGGATCCGGCTCGCGCCGATCGACAGCTCGGCCCGGAACTGACCGTCCGGCAGTGCGAAGACCTCTGTCGTCTCCGACGTGAGGCTCTTGACCTGCACCGGCTTGCCGGACTCGCGGGCGGCCCGAAGGGACACCGCTTCATCGGTCCGGCTCTCCACGCCGCCTGTCACGCCGTCCGGGCCAGCGGCGAGATACTCCGCCGGCTCTCCCGGTACGCCCGCCAACGCGGCCGCCGTCAGTACGGCGACACCCGCAGCCAGGCACGAACGAACAGTGGCCGTCACTCGACGTGCCACAAACCCTCCCCCGTGTGCTTTCCAGTTGTGCGAGCGGGACTCTAAGGGTGCCCTGCCTCAGCGCACAAGGTCGGACACGTTCCGTCAGGACGCATCACTCCGAACTGGACATCCCATCAACGAGTAACAACGCTCAGTAACGAGACTTGCCCTCCACGGTGGAGCTTGCGACGGCCGCCGCATCCACGAGTGGCAGCGTCGGGCGGACGAACCGATCTTCAAAGCCGCAGATCAGTAGATGGTTGCCACAGTCAACTGACCTCGCGCGAACCACTCCACCATTGCGAACTATTTTCACGCATCGCCATCTTCGAATATGACACGGCGTAGTCGTCATTGATCGAACAATTAGCCGATGCGGCACTCGTCCATCGGGAGGCAGTGCCGGACCAGTCAGACTCATGGACACACCGACATGACGGCGGACGGCGTCACCCCAGCCGCTCGGGCAGGTCATCGGTCCAGCGCGGAGCGCCGAACAGTGGCCGCGGAAAAAGATTCGTACCGTCAGAACATCGAGCGATTTTCGTCGCATTCGGGCGCCGGGATCGTCCTCTTCCGCGCAGTGACGTGTTGGTGATCATCATGCGCAACGCCAGCGACGTGACAGGCGACGACGATTACCAGTCCGAAAGCACTGCGGCGCCGATCGTCAGGGTGTGGTCGACCTTCTGATATCCGGGCTGCGGGCCGGTTCAGCGCTCAAGTCCTCCGTGGGTCACGGACAGCTCGTCGTGGGCGTCGGACGTCTGCACGATCAGGTCGGCGGGCAGGGACGGCAGCGTCGCCGGGGTGCCATCCACCGCGACCTTGACGCCGGCTAGCGTCTGTCGTCGTCGCGCCCGTCCTGGGGCAGCCCGGAGACGGCCGCGATCGCCTCGACCGCCTCGACCAGGCCGGTGGTCTCCGGGAGGACGAGTTCGCCGGGCCAGCCCAGGAAGTCGCGCGCGGCGTACCAGCCGCTCATCTGCTCGACGGTGAAGTCACCGGCCTGCGGGCGGGTCAGATGCCGGCGCAGCGTCTCGGCCAGCGACACGTCGAGGTAGCAGAACAGCGACCGCCCCCGGTGGCCGTCGCGCAGCGAGGTCAGCACCTCGCGGTAGCGCCCGGTGTAGAGGATTCCTTCCAGGATCACGTGGTAGCCGTGGTCGAGGGCGAACCGGGCGGTCTGCTCGATCAACGCGGGGGCGACGCCGCCGGGCTTGTCCCGTTCGCGCAGGACGATGCGGCGCAGGTAGTCCTGTTCGACGAGGGCGCACCCCCGGCCGTGCCGGCGTCGCAGCTCGCGGGCGATGCTGCTCTTGCCCGAGCCGGAGTTGCCCCGGATGCAGACGAGGATCGTGTCCGGGCTGCCGGCGGGTGCGGCGCGCACTGTCCCTCCCTTGACCGCGAGGACCGATGCCGAAGGCGGGTGGACGCCCGCCGGTGCCGCTCCCGGCAGCCCGGCGGGCGACCTCACTAGCCCTGGGTCTTCACCAGGAACGCGTAGCCGATCACCTTCGTGCCGTCCCAGTTGTACATGGGACGGCACGCCTGCGGCTTCGTCCACGACGACTGGTACTTGGGCCGGGCCTCGTTGCAGGCCTTCAGCGTCGAGTAGGTCGGGCTCGAGTAATCCGCGTACGCGGGCGCACCAAGGCCGAGCACCAGCGCGCCCGCGACCGAGGTGGCAGCGACGAGGCTACGGATCCGCGGCCGTCGGAAGGCTTTCATGTCTTTCTCCCGTTCTGATCGTGGTCGCCCGACCGTCCATCGTGGCCGTCGCGATCATGATCAGCTTAGGTCGACCACACAAACCGCACCGACGGACACACGTGGCGCTCCACCGACCGGCGGTCGACCCGGGCGCAGCGGGCGCCGTACGCGAAAAAGGCCCTGACCGGCGTGGAACGCCTGGTCAAGGCCTTGATCGTTGGTGCGCCGCCAGGGACTCGAACCCCGAACCCGCGGATTAAGAGTCCGCTGCTCTGCCAGTTGAGCTAGCGGCGCTCGCTGACAACGGGAAGAAGATTAGCACGCCCGCCGAGGCGGGTTCCAATCCGATACCGGGGTCCACCCTTCGGACGAGCTTAACCGGCGAAAGCGGTCAAAACGGTCATCCGATCCAGCGCGGGGGCGGGTGTGTGAGCGTCGATACGGCACGATGTCCGCCAGGCACGCGATGACAGGGGTGGGCATGGGCAGGTTCGCGCGGGCCGGGGCGACGGTGGGCGTCCTGGTCCTGACGGCGTCGCTGGCGCTGACCGGATGCGGCGGCGGCGACGAGGGGGAGAAGCCGGAGTTCGTGCCCGGCCAGCAGCAGGTGGGCGGCGTCTCGTCCGCCGCGCCCGACCCGAGCGTCGCACCCAGCGACAACGCCGCCGCCCCGCCGCTGACGGTGAGCCCCGCCGACGGCGCGAACGCCCGGCCGGTCAGCACCGAGATCAGCGCCCGCATCCCCGGTGGCGGCACTGTGTCGAAGGTGGTGCTCGCCGCCGCCGACGGCACGAACGTCACCGGGCGGATGCGGCGCGACGGCTCGAGCTGGGTGCCGTCGGCAGCGCTGAAATACGGCACCAAGTACACCGCCACGGTCACCGGCGCCGGCAAGGACGGCCAGACCTACCAGGGCACCAGCACGTTCACCACGATGGCCAAGCCCAAGTCGATGATCGGCTCCGGCCTCTACATGTTCAGCGGCAAGACGTACGGGGTGGCAATGCCGGTGGTCGCCGAGTTCTCCCCGGGCATCCCGAAGAAGGACCGCGCCGCGGTGCAGAAGCGGATGTTCGTGCAGACCGACCCGCCGCAGCCCGGCGCCTGGCACTGGGTCGACAACGGTACGCAGGCGTACTACCGGGCCCCGGAGTACTGGAAGACCGGCACCACGATCACGGTCCGGCTGGCGCTGGCCGGGATCCCGCTGAGCAACGGCCGGTACGGCAACATCGACCGCAGCGCCACCGCCAAGATCGGCCGCGCGTTCGAGATGACCGTGGACAACGCGACCAAGCAGATGACGGTCTCCGAGAACGGCACGGTGATCCGTACGCTGCCGGTGAGCCTGGGCAAGAAGAGCACCCCCTCCTCCAGCGGCACGATGGTGGTGATGGAGAAGAAGGAGTCCACCGTCTTCGACACCCGCAGCGAGCCGGACCCGGCCAACCGCTACGTCACCGAGATCGACTTCGCTCAGCGGATCACCTGGGGCGGCGAGTACATCCACGCCGCGCCCTGGTCCGAGGGCGTGCAGGGGCGCCGCAACGTCTCGCACGGCTGCGTGAACGTGTCGATGGCGAACGGCCGGTGGCTGTTCGGCAAGACGATGGTGGGCGACCCGATCACGGTGAAGGGCACCGAGCGCCGCCTGGCCCCCGGCAACGGCTGGACGGCGTGGAGCATGAGCTGGTCGCAGTTCGTCGCCGGCAGCGCGCTGCCGGTTCCGCAGGGCGGGCAGCCGGCGCCGTTCTGACCGGCGTAACGTGGTCGGACACGCCACCTCCGACGAAGCGCCGGACGCCAGTGGAATCGTTACACCCGTGCGGGGTGTTGCGTTTCACGTCCGGCAACGCGTACCCGCTCCGGCGCGTCTGACCTGAGACGACGGGGAACGGCATCACCTTGTGAGGGAGTCATGCGAGCTGGCCAGGACGAACCGATCCGGGGCGCGAGCGCCCGACGCGTCAGCCGCCGCCGTGCGCTGGCAGCCGGGCTGCTCGCCGCCGCGATGGCCCTGACCGCCTGCACCAGCGGCGGCGGCGACGAGCCGTCGAGCTGGCAGGGCGGCGGCGACGGCGGCGAGAAGGCCCCGAAGGCGGCGGCCACCATCAGCGAGCCCGCCGCCGACGCCAAGGACGTACCGGCGTCCACCGCCGTCACCTTCACCACGAAGGAGGCGCAGGAGACCACGGTCGAGCTGAAGGACGCCGCCGGCAAGGTCGTCGACGGCACGCTCGCGGCGGACGGCGGGAGCTGGCTGCCGTCAGCGGCCCTGGAGTACGGGCAGACGTACACGGCGACCGTCACCGCCACCGGCGACGACGGCAAGCCCGCCACCGCCACCAGCACGTTCACCACGATGGCGAAGCCGGCCAAGCAGATCCGGGTCACCAGCTTCCTGGGCGACAACCAGGTCGTGGGTGTGGGCATGCCGCTGATCGTGAAGTTCGGCCGGGCCATCCCGGAGGACTACCGCGACGACATCCAGCGCCGGATGACAGTCACCTCGAAGCCGGCCCAGGAGGGCATCTGGCACTGGGTGAGCCCGACCGAGGTGCGCTACCGGCCGAAGACGTTCTGGAAGGCCAACAGCACGGTCAGCTACAAGGTGCAGGCGGGCGGGCTGCCGCTGGGCGGCGGCTGGTACGGCCGGGCCGACCTCAGCGTCGACGTCAAGATCGGCCCGTCGTTCGTGATGACTGTCGACAACCGCACCAAGCGGATGACTGTCACCCGCGACGGCAAGGTGGTCAAGACCATCCCGGTGAGCCTGGGCAAGAAGAGCACCCCCTCCTCCAGCGGCACCATGGTGGTGATCGAGAAGCTCCGGCACACGGTCTTCGACACCATGGAGGAGCTGGGCCCGGAGGAGGGCTACCGCACCGAGATCGACTACGCCCAGCGGCTCACCTGGGGCGGCGAGTTCATCCACGCCGCGCCGTGGTCCGAGGGCGTGCAGGGCCGCACGAACGTGTCGCACGGCTGCGTCAACGTCTCGATGAAGGAAGGCAACTGGCTGTTCGCCAACACCCGCATCGGTGACCCGATCACCGTCAAGGGCACCGAGCGCAAGCTCCAGAACGGCAACGGCTGGACCGACTGGAACATGAGCTGGGACGAGTACGTCAAGGGCAGCGCCCTGCCGTACGAGCCGCCGTCGGCCGACACCACGCCGGACGCCGGTACGCCGAGCGTCGAGCCCACCCCCTGACCCACCTACATGACGAAGAAGCCCCCTCCCGCAGGAGGGGGCTTCTTCGTCATGTGGGGTGACTGATGGGAATTGAACCCACGACAACCGGGACCACAACCCGGTGCTCTGCCAACTGAGCTACAGCCACCATGCTCTCCGCTCCGGTCGCCCGGGGCGGTGCGCGGACTCATCATAGCCACACTCCCACCGACCCCGTCCACCGGGTTCGGCGCGGGCGTCAGAGCTGGGCGGCGATCGCCTTCGCGGCCTCGACGTCAGGCCCGGGCAGTGGCACGAACACGGTCCGCCGGTAGTACTCCAGCTCGCGGATGCTCTCCCGGATGTCCGCGAGGGCCCGGTGGGCCAGGCCCTTCTGCGGCTGCCCGAAGTACACCCGCGGGTACCAGCGCCGGCACAGCTCCTTGATCGAGGACACGTCGATCATCCGGTAGTGCAGGTGCGCGTCGAGCCGGGTCATGTCGCGGGCCAGGAAGCCCCTGTCGGTGGCGATCGAGTTGCCGCACAGCGGGGCCGTGCGCGGATCCTTCACGTAGCTGGTCACGTAGTCGAGCACCATGTCCTCGGCCTCGGCCAGCGTCACCGTGGAGCGGCGTACCTCCTCGGTGAGGCCGGACTTGGCGTGCATGGTCCGCACGATCTCCGGCATGCCGTCGAGCGCCTCGTCGTCGGCGTGGATCACCACGTCCACGCCGTCACCGAGCACGTTGAGGTCGGGATCGGTGACGAGCGCGGCGACCTCGATCAGGGCGTCCCGCCGCAGGTCGAGCCCGGTCATCTCACAGTCGATCCAGACGAGAAGATCAGCCACCGGAACAGACTACGCGCCGCCGACGCGCCCGCGCCTCGGCCCGGCGGCCGAGGTGGACCGCTAGGGTTTCCTGCGTGCCAGCCGAACCCGTCGCCCCACCCGCCGTCCCCCGTGACGACGCGGGCGGGCGTACGGCCCGCTGGGTGGTCGTGGTGCTGGCGCTGATCGCGATCATGCCGGCGCCCTACCTGCGCAACCTGCGGCACGACTACTACGACCAGAAGATCTACATGTCGGCGATGGACTGGTGGGCGGCCGGGCACCCGCTCTACGACTACGTCCAGCCGGACCGGGTGCAGGGGGCGCTCTACTTCACCTATCCGCCGTTCGCGGCGCTGCTGCTGGCGCCGTTCGGGTATCTGCGGCTCGGGGTGGCGATCGCCGCCTTCGCGGTGCTGACAGTGGCCGCGGTGGTGGTGACCACGCGCTGGCTGGTACTGCCGGTGCTGCGGCGGCACGACCTGCCGCGGGGGTTCGGCCTCACCGTCGCCGTGCTGCTGGTGCTGGCGGTGGAGAGCACCCGGGAGACGATCACGCTCGGGCAGATCAACATGCTGCTCGTGGTGCTGATCCTCGGCGACCTGCTGTTCGCCGTACCGCAGGGCCGGCGCTGGGCCGGCGTGGGCGTGGGACTGGCGGCGGCGCTCAAGCTCTTTCCCGGCATCTTCGTGCTCTACCTGCTCGCCGCCCGGAAGTGGCGGGCGGCGGCCGTGGCGGCGGTGACGGCGGCGGTGGCCACACTGCTGGCGGCGGCGGTCGCGCCGGGCGACTCGTGGCGCTTCTGGACCCACGAGCTGTGGGTGACCGACCGGGTGGGCCGCCCCGACTACACCGGCAACCAGTCGCTGTTCGGGCTGCTCAGCCGCCTGACCGCGCCGGCCGAGCCGGACCGGCTGCTGTGGCTGCTGCTCGCGCTGGCGGTGGCCGCGTTCGGCCTGTGGCGAGCGGCGCGCGCGGCCCGGGCGGGGGACGCGCTGGTGGGTCTCACCCTGACCGGGCTGGTGGGCGGGCTGGTCAGCCCGATCACCTGGATCCACCACCTGTACTGGTTCATTCCCGCAGTGGTGGTGCTCATCGACGCGGCACTGGACGCCGATCCGGCGACGCCCGCCGGGGCCCGCCGTCGCGGCGGCCTCTTCGCGCTGGCCGCCGTCGTCGGCCTGCCGATCGTGTACGGGCTGGTGACGTTCCAGGACTGGGGCACCGCCATCGTGCACACGGACGACCCGGTCGACTTCGTGGTCCGCAACATGTACGTCCTGCTGAGCCTGCTGGTGCTCGCGGCGCTGCCGATCCGTCGGCACGCGGATGAGAAACCGATGACCCGGACTGAACGGACACACCTCGCAACAAATGGCGATCAGCGCTAATCTGGTATCAACTACCTCAGTTTTCTCCCAGGTAGCACCGATCCCCCGGTGAAGAACGGCCCTCCGCGTCGGCAGCGCGGAGGGCCGTTCGGGTTCCGTCGTCAATCCTTGTCGTCGGGGCACCGGCGGGGCGGCGCGGCGATCGCCGCACGGGTCCGCCCGCCCGAGGCTGAGCCCACCGCCACCAGGTGCCGCTCGGGTCGCGACGCCGGGCCCGGCTGCCGGCCCAGGCCGCTCAGCGAGGTGACACCGAGACGCCCGGCCAGCACCGGCACCTGGTCCGGCTCGACCACGAAGACCACCTCACGCGGCCGCAGCGGGCGCAGCAGCACCGCCACGGCGAGGACCACCAGCAACGTCCCGCCGGCCAGCAGCGCCCACGCCAGCCCGGGGAACCACCCGGCCCGCAGCTCGGCACGCATCCGCAGGTCGAGCCCGTCCGCGCCGTCCACACGCATCACGACCAGGCTCAGCGACCGGCCGGACAGCTCCGCCGGGCTCCACTCCAGGGCGCCGACGCCCTCGCGTACCCAGAAGGGCTGAGTCATCGGCGCGGCGGTGGCGGCGCCGGCGGTGGCCGGGTCGAGGTCGACAGGCAGCGGGCCCCGGGTGACCGCGACGCGGCGCACGGTGCTGTGCGGGACGTCGGCCAGCCACCGTCGCACCTGGTCGGCCGGGGCGAGGCCGAGGAAGACGGGGCCGTCGTCGTCCCGCGCGGTCAGGTGCAGCCGGGCCTGCCCGGTACGCGCCAGCGGCAGGTCGGCGCGCAGCAACGCGTCCACGTCGGCCACGACCACCGCGCTCGCCGGCGTGCGGACCGGCTCGAACCGGGCGCCGAAGCCGCCATCGGGGTCGTCGTGCCGGGCGGCGAGCCATAGACCTCCGCCCGCCAGCAGCGCCGGAATCCCCAACGCCAGCAGCACCATGCCGGCGATCGTGCGTACGAAACGCATTCGCGTCGTCCCTCTCGGTAGCCGATTACCCGGCCGACCTTACCGACGGGGGTCGGCCGGTCGCCGGATATCGGCGGCACCGGGGCCGGAACGGCGACCGGCCCGGCGGATCGTTCCGCCGGGCCGGTGCGTGGCTCGCGTCAGGACTTCGCGGCGGGCTCCCGCCGGGTACGCGCGAACGCCAGACCGCCGAGGGCCAGGCCACCCAGGCCGGCGACCAGGCCGGCCACGCCGAGGGCGGTGGCCGCGCCGGAGCCGTCGTCGTCATCGTCGTCGTCCGCCGCGGCGGCCGGCGCGCTCGCACCAGGCGAGGCGGGCGCCGCCGCAGCCAGCTTGAGCACCGGCGCCGGATTCTCCGGCTCCTCCGCGCCCGGCGTGGGCTCCTCGATCCACCGGGAGACGTTGCCGTCGGAGTACGTCTGGAGCACCTTGAACACCATCGTGTCGGCCTGCGGCAGCGGGCCCATCGACACCGGGAACTCCTGGAACTCGCCCGGCTTCACGCCGCCGTTCGGCGCGGCCGTGAAGGTCAGCTTGGAGACCGCCTCGGTGAGCTGGCTGCCGTGCACCTCGATCGGCGGGTCGACCTTGCGCTTCTCCACCGCCACCGTCCAGCCCGCCACCGGCATGGTGGAGACCGAGCCGACCGGGGCGTTCTCCGGCAGGTTCACCTCGACCTTGACTGTCGACGCCGTGTCGCTCTCGTTCGGCACCCGGAACGCGAACCGGCCGTAGCCGCCCTGCTTGGCCTCGGCCGGGTTGATCGTGACGTGCGCCGAGGCCGGACCGGCCACGCCGAGCACCGCCGTGGCGACGGCGGTGAGGGTCAGCGCGGCGACTGTCGCGGAGCGCCGGAGACGGATCATCAGATGGAACCTTCCGTTACTTGATCGGCACGGTGGCGGTCACCGTGGCCTGGTCGATGTCGGTCGTACGGACGGTGATGCGCACCTGCCAGTCGCCCCGGGCCGGCAGGTTGATCTCGCCGGTGGCGTGGTTGTCGCTCAACGGCAGCAGCGGGACCGTGATCGGCTCGATCCCGGCCGACGGCAGCGCGGCGGTGACCTTCCACTCCTGCACCGGCTGCGGGCGGCTGTCCTTGGTGTAGGCGTACAGGTGCATCGAGTTGTTGCCGGTCTCGGCCGGGTCCACCTGGACCTCCAGCGAGTAGATCGGGCTGCTCAGCGTGGCCGAGAAGTAGCCCTGCTCGGCGCCCGCGACGTTCGCGGCGGCGGTGCGCGCCGGGGTGGTCTGCACGAGCGTCGCCGACACGCCCAGCACCACCGCCGTGATCACCAGCTCGGCCACCACGGCCCGCCGCATCGAGCCCGGCCGGCCGGCGGCGACCCGCCGCCGCACCAGCGCCCGGGAGTACGCGGCCACGCCGATCACCAGCACGAACAACGCGATCTTGGCGAGCAGGAGCCGGCCGTACGTGGTGTCGAACAGCGCCTGCAGACCGGCCACCTCGATCAGGCCCTGCACCGTGCCGGCCAGCAGCAGCGCGGCCACCGCGAGCGCGGCCCAGCGGGACCAGATCGGCAGGATCGCGTCCAGCTCCCGCTCGTCGGCCTGACGCAGCAGGAACACCGCGAGCATGACCAGGCCGCCCAGCCACACCGCCATGCCGCCCAGGTGCACCGCGTCCACCACCACCGACACCGCGGGCGCGGGCGAGGCCGCCGCGTGCCCGGCCAGCGGCCAGGTGAACAGCGCCGCGCCGCCGAGGACCGCCAGGATGATCCCGTCGGTACGGCCGATCGGGCCGGCGAACAGCGGCCGGAGCAGGAACGCCGCCGCCGCGAGCAGACCCAGCCGGACCAGGTGGGTGGTGCCGTAGGCGCTGCCGAGCACGTCACTCAGGCCGGAACCGGTCACGTCGAACAGGCCGCCGCCGTTGACGTACGGCACCTGAAGCCACACCTCGGCCACCGTGGCCGCCGCCAGCAGGCCCAGCCCGGTCCAGGCCAGCCGCGCCGGTCCCCGGCGGGACAGCCGGCGCGGCCAGAGCGCGGCGAGCACCAGCGCCGGGCCGACGAGCAGCAGCAACCCGACGTAGCCGGCGTACTTCGCCACCTTCACCGCGGTCTCGGTGACCGGGTTCGCCCGGTTGTCCGAACCGCTGTCGGTGGGCGGCTCGGACGGCGCGCCGACGGAGTAGGTGAAGGCCCCGGAGACCGGGTGGCTGTCGGCCGAGATGACCCGGTAGCTCACCAGGTAGGTGCCGCGCCCGCCGGACGGGTCCACCGGGATGGTGACCTCGGCGCCCTGGAAAGTCGGCTCGCCCCGGTCGGCCCGCGAGCCGTCGGGGGCGATCACCCGGACCTTCCCGGGCACCTTGCGGACGCCCTCGCTGAACGTGATCACCACCTGCGCGGGCGCCTCGGGCACCACGGCGGAGGCGGCCGGGCTACTGCTCACCAGCACCGCGTGGGCGGCAGCAGGGGAGGCCGGCACGAGCAGCAGGGCGACCAGCAGGAGCAGCAGCCCGGCGACGGCCCCGGAGCGGGCGGCGACGGCCCGGGACGGGCGGCGTACGGCAGCAGTCATGACCGCCATGGTTCCCGAACCGGTGCGGATCCGGCGAGCCGGTCTCCGGCGGGCGTGACCGAGCGCCCACCCGGCGCGGCGGCGCGCGCCACGCCGGGCCTGCTCGGAGGTCATGGGAGGGTAGTCGGACGGCGCACGGAAAAAGTTCCCGGCGTGTGCGGGACCACGGAATGGGTCGAAGGACCCTGTCCCCTCCAGGTACGCCGCGTAACCTCGGGTGACGTGATCCCCGGCCCGAGCGACACCGCCGCCGACCGCCCCGAGTCGGCGTCCGACGCTGCCCGGGACGCGGCCACCGGCTGGGCGCTGGCCGCCCGCGACGGGAACCGCGACGCGCAGGCCGCCTTCGTCCGGGCCACCCAGGCCGAGGTGTGGCGCTTCGCCGCCGCGCTCGTCGACCCGGACACCGCGGACGACCTCACCCAGGAGACGTACCTGCGGGCGTTCCGGGCGCTGTCCGGCTTCGAGGGGCGCTCCAGCGTGCGGACCTGGCTGCTCGGCATCGCGCGGCGGGCCTGCGCCGACCACCTGCGCACCGTCGTGCGCCGCCGCCGGCTCGACGCGCGGCTCGCCGCCCAGGCCGCCACCGACCGCCCCTACCCGGACCCCGCCGGGCAGCTCGGCGCCACCGACCTGGTCCGCCGGCTGCCCGCCGAGCGGCGCTCCGCGTTCGTGCTCACCCAACTGCTCGGCCTGTCGTACGCCGAGGCCGCCGACGTGGAGGGGGTGCCGGTGGGCACCATCCGCTCCCGGGTCGCCCGCGCCCGCGACGAACTGGTCGACGCCGTCGGCGACACGCTGGCCGGATAGCGGGAACCTTTCGTGGCGCTCGGACGACGAATGACTGTGACCCCCTCCCCCTCACCTCGGGCCGGCCGCTGGCAGGCCCTGCGGCCCTGGCTCGGCGTCGCGGCCCGACTCGGACTCGCCGCCGTGTGGCTGATCGCCGGCGGCACCAAGGTCGGCGACCTGGCCGCCTCGGGCCGGGCCGTGAACGCGTACCAGGTGATGCCGTACGACGTGGCCACGGTGATCGGCGCGGCGCTCCCGTTCGTCGAGCTGGCCCTGGGCGTCCTGCTGCTCGCCGGGCTCGCCACCCGGATCAGCGCCGGCGTCTCAGCGGCGCTGCTCGTGGTCTTCATCGCGGGCATCGCCTCGGCCTGGGCCCGTGGCCTGGCCATCGACTGCGGGTGTTTCGGCAGCGGCGGGCAGCTCGCCGCGGGCCAGACGCCCAGCTACCTCCCGGAGATCCTCCGGGACCTCGGGTTCCTGGTACTCGCCGGGTTCCTGCTGATCTGGCCCCGCACCCCGTTCTCCGTGGACGGGTGGCTGGCGGGCGACGACACCGTGGAGGACACCGATGAGTAGTCGCAAGGGGCGCAAGGACGCGGCCCGCGTCGTACGCGAGCAGATCGCCCGGGAGAAGCGGCGCAAGCGGACGCTCTGGACCTCGATCGCCGCGGTGCTGGTGCTCGTCATCGCCGGTGGCATCGGCTGGGCGGTCTACTCCAGCCAGAAGTCCGACGAGTTCACCGCCCCGCCCGGGGCCAACGACGCCGGCACCGGCATCGTGCTCGGCACCGGGCCGGTCACCATCGACCTGTACGAGGACTACCTCTGCCCGGCCTGCAAGCAGTTCCAGCAGATCAACGGCGAGACCCTCAACCAGCTCGTCGGCGAGGGCAAGGCCAAGCTGGTGTTCCACCCGGTCGCGTTCCTGAACCGCTTCTCCACCACCGAATACTCGACCCGCTCCTCGGCCGCCTCCGGCTGCGCCGCCCAGGGCGGCAAGTTCCGCGAGTTCACCGACCAGCTCTTCGCCAAGCAGCCGCCGGAGGGCGGCGCCGGACTCAGCAACGACGAACTCGTCGACATCGGCGCGGGCGTCGGGCTGAACCGGGACGAGTTCGCCTCCTGCGTCTCCGACGGCACGTACCGGTCGTGGACCGAGCACGTCACCGACGAGGCGAGCAAGTCCGGCGTGACCGGCACCCCGACCATCAAGGTCAACGGCAGTGAGCTCCAGGACCGCAGCCCCGAGGGGATCAAGTCGGCGGTGGAGGCGGCCGGCAAGTGATCGCACCCCTGCGCCGGGCCGCGCTGGTGCTCGCCGTCGCGGCCACCACACTGCTCACGCTCGCCACGCCGGCCGCCGCGCACGGCGCGGACGCGCCCGACGGCACCGACTACCGCGCCACGATCAGCGGCGTCGACCCGGACCGCCCCGGCCTCACCGCGCGCATGGTGGAGGCCGGCGCGCGGCTGGAGCTGACGAACGACACCGGTGCCGAGGTCACAGTGCTCGGCTACTCCGGTGAGCCGTACCTGCGCATCGGCCCGGGCGGCGTGTACGAGAACCTTCACTCCCCCGCCACCTACCTGAACCGGACGCTGGCCGGGGAGACCCGGCTGCCGGCCGAGGCGAACCCGGCCGCCGCGCCCGACTGGCGGCGGATCGACGACGGCCCCACCGCCCGCTGGCACGACCAGCGCACGCTGTGGCGGGAGGAGGCTCCGCCGGCCGCCGTCGCCGCCGCCCCGGACCGGGAACACCGGGTACGCGACTGGGCGGTGCCGCTGCGTGCCGGTGACACCACCGGGGCCGTACGCGGCACGCTGGACTGGGTGCCGCCGCCCGACCCGTACCCCTGGTGGGTGGCCGCTACGCTGGGCTTCCTGCTGGTCGGTGCGGCCGGGCTGGCGCCTGGTGGCACCGCCGCCGGGGTCCGTGCGCTGCGCGCGGCCGGCGCTCTGCTCGCAGTGGGCGGCGCCGCCACGGTGGTGCTCACCGTCGCCCGCGCGCTGGACACCGGCGCGCCCGGCGTCGGCGGAACGCTCGCCGAGCTGGTCACCGGGCAGGTGTGGACGCTGCTCACCGGGCTCGGCGCGCTCGCCGCCGGCGGGTACGCGCTGGCCCGCCGCCCGGCCGCCGACTTCGTGCTGGCGCTCGCCGGTGCCTGCCTCACGTTGTTCGCCGGGGCGACGAACCTGGCCGCGCTGTCCCGCGCGATCCCCCCGGCCGCCGGCCCGGCCGTGCTGGTCCGGGTGCTGGTGGTGGTCGGCCTGGCGACGGGTGCCGGCGCGGTGGCGGCGGGCCTGCTGCGCCTGCGTACCGCCGCAAGAGCAGCCCGCCCCACCCTCCACCCAACCCCCACGCCCTGACCCTCGCCCCGCCCCGCGGCGAGATCTTGGTACCAAACGGCCCCCGTAAGGGCTGTTCAGTCCCATGACCTCTGTCGCAGGTGAAGTCCCAATACATGTGTCACATGATCAGCGGGCTGGGAGGTGTCGCGGGGCCGGGTTTGACTGCGGGGCGTGGCGAATCGGCGTCTGGTCATGAGCGCGTTGGATGCCCTGCTCACGGCGGGGGTGAAGATCGATAATGTGCAGCGGTGGTGTCGGGACAACGGGGTCAACCCGCGCACGTTCTACCGGCATCAGGCGCGCGTTCGGCTCGAAGGGGCGTGGCAGCCTCGGTCGAGCCGGCCTCATCGCAGTCCGGGGCAGACCCCTGCGGAGCTGGACGCCTGGATCTGCAAGCTGCGCGCTGAACTCGGCGTGGACAATGGCGCTGATCGCATCCATGACGCGCTGGTTGACCTGCACGCGCGGGTGGCCCCTGACTGGTCGGTGCCGTCACGCTCGACGATCAACCGGGTGCTGTCGCGTCATGACCTCCTCGACCGCAACCCGGCGAAACGGCCCCGCAGTTCGTGGCGCCGCTTCGCCTTCGCCCAACCCCGCGACTGCTACCAGATCGACGCGACCATGGTGGCACTGGCCAACGGCCATCTCGTAGCGGTCTTCGACGTCCTCGACGACTGCACCCGCATGCTCGTGGCCTGCCACGCCGCACCCGCGGAAACCGCCACCGCCGCGATCACCGCTATCAACCACGCGATCACCGACCACGGCCCACCCGCGATCGTCCTGTCCGACAACGGCGCTGCCTTCACCAGCCACCGCCTGCACGACAACGCCGGCCCCTCACGCTTCGCCCAAACCCTGCACCCGCACGGCACCCGCCTGATCCACTCCAGCCCCTACCACCCACAAACCTGCGGCAAAGTCGAACGCCACCACCAGACCCTGAAGAAATGGCTAGCCACCCAACCCCACCAACCCCGGACCCTGCGTCAGCTCCAACATCTGCTCGACACCTACCGCGAGCACTACAACCACCGCCGCCACAGCGCCCTCACCGCCCGCGCCACCCCGCACCACGCCTGGCACACCGCCACCCGCCACGGCGGCCCCCAAGCCCTACCCATCCAAACCGACGCGACCATCCACCGATCCCGCGTCTCCACCACCGGCACCATCACCGCCGGCAGCACCCGCATCGGTGTCGGCTGCACCTGGCGCGGACACACCCTCACCGCCATCCGCGACCACCAACACATCACCGTCTACACCACCGAAGGCCACCCCATCGGCCACGCCACCATCACCAACAGCACCTACACGCGCCTCACACCCACCACTGACACACGTCCCGGGACACACCCTTGACACACCTACCGGGACATGACAGCCCCCGCGAGGGCCGCTTCGTACCAAGATCTGCTGGTCGTCGTTGACTGCGCACCATCTCTATGGCGTCCTAGGAGGATGGGGTGATTGCTCAAGGGACGCGAATGGGGCTCGGGGACGCGCCCGGCTGGCTAGCGTCGGAGGGGTGCGGGACGGGGTGATCGAGGCGCTCAAGGCGGATCCGGCGATGTCCGGTCTGCGCCGCTCGCTGGACTTCTACCACGGTGACCCGGCGCGCGAGGCCGCCCTCGACGCGTTCTACGCCCCGCTGGTCCGCGCCGGCGACCTGGTCTTCGACGTGGGCGCACACGTGGGCGACCGGCTGGGCAGCTTCCGCCGCCTCGGCGCGCGCGTGGTGGCGGTCGAGCCGCAGCCGCTGTGCGCGCGGGTGCTGCGCGAGATGTACGCGGGCGACGACGGCGTGACGGTGGTGGAGGCGGCGTGCGGGCGTACCGCCGGGCCGGTGCGACTGCACGTGAACTCGGCCAACCCGACGGTCTCCACCGCCTCCCCCGGGTTCGTCCGCGCCGCCGGCGGCGCGCCCGGCTGGGCGGGCGAGACCTGGGACGCGCAGATCGAGGTGCCCGGCACCACGCTCGACGCGCTCGTGGCGGCGTACGGCGTACCGGCGTTCGTGAAGATCGACGTGGAGGGCTTCGAGGACGCCGTGCTGTCCGGGCTGAGCCGGCCGGTCCCCGCGCTGTCGTTCGAGTTCACCACCATCGCGCGGGTGGCGGCGGCGCGCTGCCTGGACCGGCTCACCGCGCTCGGCTTCACCCGGTTCACCGTGGCGATCGGTGACGAGATGGAGTTCGCGCTGCCCGGTTGGCGTCAGGCGGCCGCTGTGGCCGCGTACCTGCGCACGCTGCCGGACGATGCCAACTCCGGGGACGTGTACGCCCGCCCCTGAGCGTCCATTTCGGACCTCCCGGACGGGGGCATGAGGCATCGACCCTGCTCATCGCCGTGATCGGCGGAGTCGCAGCCCGGACACTTTTTTCAAGCCTCGAACTTAGTAGTACATCGTTATCCGTCTGTGATTGACGTGACTGACGCCACTTGGGTTGACTGCCACGGAACCGCTTCCGCAACCGGTTCCGAAACACCCCGCTCATCCCTGCGACCCGGGAGCGTCACGTGCCGATCACCATCGCCGACGTCGCCACCCGCGCCGGGGTGAGCAAGACGACGGTCTCCCGGGTGCTGAACGGCAAGGGCGAGGTGCACGTCCGTACCGCCGACCGGGTCCGCGCCGTGATCAGCGACCTCGGGTACGTGCCGAGCGCCCGCGCGGTCGGGCTGGCCCGGGGCCGTACCCGGGTGGTCGGGATGCTGGTACCGGCACTGACCTGGCCCTGGATGGGCGAGGTGCTCCAGGGCGCGGCCGACGTGGTCGAAGCCGCCGGGTACGGCATGCTGCTGTTCACCTGCACCCACGGCGACGAGTCGATGCGCCGGTTCGCCTCCCAGGTCTCGGCCAAGTCGTTCGACGGCCTGCTCGTGGTCGAGCCCGAGGGGACGCTCGACTACATCACCGAGCTGCACCGGCGCGGCCTGCCGGTCATCCTCATCGACGACCGGGGTCACCAGCCCGGCTTCCCGTCGGTGCGGACCACGAACGAGGCGGGCGCGCGGGCCGCCGCCACGCACCTGCTGGCGCTCGGCCGGCGGCGGCCGCTCGTCGTCACCGGCCTGCGCCGGTTCGGCTGCACCCGGGAACGGCTCGCCGGGTTCGCCGGCGCCTACGCCGACGCGGGCGTACCGGTCGAGCCGGACCGGGTGGTGGAGGGCGACTTCACCTTCGAGTGCGGGCGCGCGGCGGTGCGGCGGCTGCTCGCCGACGGCGTACCCTTCGACGCCGTCTTCGCCCACAACGACCTGTCGGCGGCCGGGGCGTTGCAGGCGCTGCGCGACGCCGGGCGGCGCGTCCCGCAGGACGTCGCGGTGGTCGGCTTCGACGACCTCCCGCTGGCCGGGCACACCCACCCTCCGCTGAGCTCCGTGCGCCAGCCCCTGCGGGAGATGGGTACGGCCGCCGCGCGCCTGCTCATCGGCCACCTCGCCGGCACGCCGCTGCCGGACACCCCGACCGTCATCCCCACCGGCTTCACCGCCCGCGACTCGACGACCACAAGCGACCCGACCGCACCGGACTCGACAGACACGCGAGGGCCGACGGGCGCCCGCGTCACCTGACCCCTCACCGCCGAACCCGGCGACCACGCCGGCGGGCCCCCCGCCGGTGGCACCACCGCACACCCTCCATCCACCACATCCCGCCCGAGAAATGCGGGACCACCGAGGGAGACCTCCATGAGAAGACGGCAACTCCTCGCCCTCGCGCTGGCCGGCGCGATGGTCACCGGCGCCGCCGCCTGCGGCGACAGCCCGAACGCGAACAAGAAGAGCGGCCAGGCCGCGACCGTGTTGAACGTCGGCATGCCCAACGGCCCGCAGGCGGAGAACAACAACCCGTTCCTCACCACCTCGGCCGCCGCGTCGCTCGGCTACCGGTGGCAGATCTACGAGCCGCTGATGATGTGGAACCCGGTCAAGCCGGCCGAGCCGTTCAAGCCGTGGCTGGCCACCAAGGCCGAGTGGTCGTCGGACTACAAGACGGTCAAGGTGACCGTCCGGGAGAACGCCACCTGGTCCGACGGGCAGAAGGTCACCGCCGAGGACGTCGCGTTCACCTACAACCTGGTGAAGAAGTTCCCGGCCCTCAACGACCAGGGCGTGCCGTACACCGACGCCGTGGCCAGCGGCAACGAGGTCACCATCTCGATGGCCAGCCCGCAGTTCGTCAACCAGCAAAAGGTGCTGTGGCGGGTGCCGATCGTGCCGAAGCACCTCTGGGAGAAGATCGCCGACCCGGCCACCGACCCGGTGAAGCAGCCGGTCGGCAGCGGCCCGTACACGCTGAAGTCGTTCACCCCGGCGACCACGACGCTCTCCGTACGCGACAGCGGCTACTGGCAGGACCCGCCGAAGGTCAAGGAGCTGCGGTACACGTCGTACACCGACAACAGCGCGCAGACCACCGCGCTCGCCAACGGCGAGTCGGAGTGGAGCTTCGTCTTCATCCCGAACTACCAGACCGTGTTCGTGGCGAAGGACCAGAAGAACCACAAGATGTGGGCGCCGCCGGTGCTGGGCATCCACGGCCTCTACGTGAACACCACGAAGAAGCCGTTCGACGACCCGACGCTGCGCAAGGCGATGAACATGGTCATCGACCGGGCGGACATCTTCACCACCGCCGAGGCCGGCTACTTCCACCCCGAGGTCAAGAGCGTGACCGGCCTGCCCAGCCCGGCCGGTGACTCGTTCATCGCGCCCGAGTACAAGGGCCAGGAGCACAAGGTCGACGTCGAGGGCGCCAAGGCGCTGCTCACCGGCGCCGGCTACAAGCTCGACGGCACCACGCTCAAGGACAAGAGCGGCAAGCCGGTCACCATCCGGCTCACCGACCCGGCCGGCTGGTCCGACTACCAGACCAGCCTGGAGATCGTGAAGGGCAACCTGGCGAAGATCGGCATCGCGGCCACCATCGACAAGGCCAACCAGGACGCCTGGTTCCGCAACGTCGAGCAGGGCAACTTCGAGGCCACGTTCCGGTGGACCGAGTCCGGCGCCACGCCGTACGACATCTACCGGACCATCATGGACGGCCGCGTGCTCAAGCCGATCGGCACCGCCTCCCCGGCGGGCAACTTCGGCCGGTTCCAGAGCAAGGAGGCCACCGACGCGCTGGTGTCGTACGCCAACGCCACCGACGACGCCACCCGCACCACGGCGATGGCCACCCTGCAGAAGATCTTCGTCGAGCAGGTGCCGATGATCCCGGTCGGCGCGGACAACATCGGCGGCGCGTACAGCACGAAGAACTGGACCGGCTGGCCGGACGACGCGAACCCGTACGGCGCGCTCCAGCCCACCCAGCCCAACGCGGTGGACGTGGTGCTGCACCTCAAGCCGGCCGCCGGCTGACCCGGCGCCGCCGGCCCGGCCACGATCCCCCCGGCCGGGCCGGCGGCGCCCGCCCCTCTCTTCGGCAACCCTGAGACAGGAATGCGGCATGACGTTGACCGAGAGCGCACCGGCGCCGGCCGACGAGGTGGTGCTGGAGGCCGTCGGCCTGACCAAGCACTTCCCCGTCCGCCGGCGGCTGCGTGACCTCCTCTCCCGCACCCCGGCGGTGGTGCACGCCGTCGACGACGTATCGATCGCGCTGCGCCGTGGCCGGGTGACAGCCCTCGTCGGCGAGTCCGGCTCCGGCAAGTCCACAGTCGCCCGGCTGCTGGCCCAGCTCTACCCGCGCACCGCCGGCGACATCCGGCTGCACGGCCGCTCGACCCGGGTACGCGGCGGGCGGCGGTTCCGGGCGTACGTGCGCCGGGTGCAGCTGATCCTGCAGGATCCGTTCGCGTCGCTGAACCCGGTGCACACGGTCCGCTACCACCTGACCCGGTCGCTGCGCATCCACGGCAACGCCGGGACCGGGCCGGACGGGCTGGAGAAGGCGCTCGCCGGCCTGCTGACCCGGGTCGCGCTCACCCCGCCGGAGCGCTACCTCGACGCGTTCCCGCACGAGCTGTCCGGCGGGCAGCGCCAGCGCGTCGCGATCGCGCGGGCGCTCGGCGCGGACCCGGAGGTGCTGCTCGCCGACGAGCCGGTGTCGATGCTGGACGTGTCGATCCGCCTGGGCGTGCTCAACCTGCTCCAGGACCTCAAGGACCGGCTCGACCTGGCGATCCTCTACATCACCCACGACATCGCCTCGGCCCGCTACTTCGCCGACGAGACGATCGTCATGTACGCCGGGCGGATGGTCGAGGGCGGCGACAGCGAGACGGTCACCCAGCGCCCGGCCCACCCGTACACCCGGTTGCTGATCGAATCGGCGCCGGACCCGGAGCGGATCACCGGCGCGGGCGGCGACGGCGCGGCGGCGGGCGAGCGGGGTCACGGTGAGCCGCCCAGCCTGATCCGCCCGCCGGCCGGCTGCCGGTTCCACCCGCGTTGCCCGGCGGCCATGCCGCGCTGCGCCACCGACCTGCCGCCGCCGATCCCGGTCGACGACGCGCCCGGGCACTGGGCCGCCTGCTGGCTGTACGACGCGGACACCGTCGCGGCGCAGGCCGGGCCCGCCACCGGCGAGGAGGCGGCCCGATGAGGTTCCTGCTGCAACGCGTGGCCTTCTACCTGTTCACCGCCTGGGCGGCGATCACGCTCAACTTCTTCATCCCGCGGATGGTGCCGGGCGACCCGGTGCAGTCGCTGATCTCCCGCAACCAGGGCCGGATCAGCGCCGACGCGGTCGCGTCGCTGCGGGTGCTGTTCGGGCTCGACTCCGACCGCTCGCTGTGGGAGCAGTACGTCGCCTACTGGGGGCAGCTCCTGCGCGGCGACCTGGGACTGTCGTTCACGTTCTTCCCCGCACCGGTGTCGGAGGTGATCGGGAACAGCCTGCCGTGGACGGTCGGCCTGGTCGGCGTCACCACGATCGTCAGCTTCCTGCTCGGCACCGCGCTCGGCGTCGGCGCGGGCTGGCGGCGCGGCTCGTGGATCGACGGGCTGCTGCCGGCCACCACGTTCCTCTCCTCGATCCCGTACTTCTGGCTGGGCCTGGTCGCGATCGCGCTGTTCGCCGGGCCGGGCAGCTTCTTCCCGTCCTCCGGCGGCTACGAGCCGGGCCTGGTGCCGGCGTTCGACGCGTACTTCATCCCGAGCGCGCTCCAGCACAGCATCCTGCCCGCGGCGACCATCCTGGTGTCGTCGATGAGCGGCTGGATCCTCAGCATGCGCAACATGATGGTCACCGTCGCCAGCGAGGACTACATCACCGTGGCGCACGCCAAGGGGCTCTCCGAGCGCCGGGTGGCGCTCAGCTACGCCGCCCGCAACGCGCTGCTGCCCAACGTGTCCGGGTTCGCGCTGTCGCTCGGCTTCATCGTCGGCGGCACGCTGCTCGTGGAGATCGTCTTCTCGTACCCGGGCCTGGGGTTCCAGCTCTTCCAGGCCGTCGGCGCGAAGGACTATCCGCTGATGCAGGGCATCTTCCTGATCATCACGATCTCGGTGCTGGTGGCGAACCTGCTCGCCGACGTGGCGTACCTGCTCCTCGACCCGCGGACCCGAAAGAGCTGAGCGATGACACTCTCCCCGTCCAGCATCGAGCAGGTCATCCCCGGCCAGGGGGCGATGGCGCAGCCGTCGGCCCGGGCCCGCCGCCGCCGGTTCCGCTTCGTCGCCAACGCCAAGGCCGCGACCGGCCTCGCCGTTCTCGGGGTGTACGTGCTCCTGGCGGTGATCGGGCCGTGGATCGCGCCGTACGACCCGGACGCGCGCAGCGCCGACGTGCTCCAGGCGCCCTCGGCCCGGCACTGGTTCGGCACCACCCACCTCGGGCAGGACATCTTCAGCCAGATCCTGGTCGGCGCGCGCAGCGTGATGGTGGTGGGCCTGATCGCCGGCGTGCTCGCCACGATCCTGTCCATCCTGATCGGCGTGACCGCCGGCTACCTGGGCGGCGCGGCCGACGAGGGCCTGTCGGCGGTGTCGAACGTGTTCCTGGTGATCCCGGCGCTGCCGCTGATCATCATCGTCACGTCCCTGGTCGACCAGGCCGGCGACATGCTCGTGGCGCTCATCATCGGCCTCACCTCGTGGGCGTGGGGTGCGCGGGTGCTGCGCGCCCAGACGCTGTCGTTGCGCCGCCGCGACTACGTCGAGGCCGCGCGCGCCACCGGCGAGCGGACCTGGCGGATCATCGGCTTCGAGATCCTGCCGAACCTGACCGCGATCATCGCCTCCGGCTTCGTCGGCACCGTCATCTTCGCGGTGATGTCGGAGATCACCCTGGCGTTCATCGGCATCTCGTCGATGACGTCGTGGAACTGGGGGACGATCCTGTTCTGGGCGCAGGGACAGCAGGCCCTGGCGCAGGGCGCCTGGTGGTGGTTCGTGCCGGCCGGGCTGGCCATCGCGCTGCTCGGCACCGCCCTCGCGCTGATCAACTTCGGCATCGACGAGTTCGTCAGCCCGCGGCTGCGGACCGGTGGCCGGACCCGGATCCGTACCGCCGACGGCCGCGTCGTCGCGATGCGCGTCGGGTTCACCCCGGTGCTCGCGCCGAACCCGGTGCCGGTCCCGATGCGGCGGCCGGCGGACCACACCCGAGAGGACGCGACCTCATGAGCGACCAGGTGCTGGAGATCCGCGGGCTGTGCGTCGACTACGGCGTCGGCGCGGACGCGGTCCGCGCGGTCCGCGACGTCGACCTGACGCTGCACCGCGGCGAGGTGCTCGGCCTGGCCGGGGAGAGCGGCAGCGGCAAGTCCACGCTGGCGTACGGGCTGACCCGGCTGCTGCCCCCGCCCGGCGTGGTCAGCGGCGGCCAGGTGATCTACCACCCGGCGGACGGCCCGCCGGTCGACGTGCTCACGCTCAGCCCGGCGAAGCTGCGCGAGTTCCGCTGGGCGGAGACGTCGATCGTGTTCCAGGGCGCGATGAACTCGCTGAACCCGGTGCACCGGGTCTCCACCCAGCTGCTCGACGTGATCCGGGCACACGAGCCGAAGAGCACCGCGGCGAGCCGGTCGGCCCGGGCCAGGGAACTGCTGCGCCTGGTCGGCATCTCCGCCGACCGGCTGGACAGCTACCCGCACCAGCTCTCCGGCGGCATGCGGCAACGGGTCATGATCGCGATGGCGCTGGCGCTGGAACCGCAGGTGGTCATCATGGACGAGCCGACCACCGCGCTGGACGTGGTGATGCAGCGGCAGATCCTCGGCCAGCTCGCCGAGCTGCGCGAACGCCTCGGCTTCGCGGTGCTGTTCATCACCCACGACCTGTCGCTGCTGGTCGAGTTCTCCGACCGGATCGCGATCATGTACGGCGGGCGGATCGTCGAGGAGGCGCCCGCCGCCCGGCTGTACGCCGAACCGCTGCACCCGTACACCGAGGGGTTGCTGCACTCGTTCCCGGCGCTGCACGGACCGCGCCGGGAGCTGACCGGCATCCCCGGCTCCCCGCCGGACCTGCGCGCCATGCCGTCCGGCTGCGCGTTCCATCCCCGCTGCCCGAAGGCGTTCGACGGGTGCGACGAGCAGGTGCCGGTGCTCGGTGCCCCGCGCGTCGACGACCCGGCGCGGGCCGTCGCGTGCCGGCTGCACCCGGCCGTCGCGCCCCTGTCCCGCTGACCCGCCCGACACCACCACCCGCTACCCGCGAGGAGAACCATGGACACCGATCTCACCCGCCCGTCGCCGGTCGCCGGCGCGGACCCGATCGACACGCTGCCGCCGACCTTCCGGTGGGGGGTGGCGACGTCGTCGTACCAGATCGAGGGCGCGGTGGCCTCCGACGGCCGCACCCCGTCCATCTGGGACACGTTCTGCCGGGTGCCGGGCGCGGTGGCGAACGGCGACAACGGCGACGTGGCGTGCGACCACTACCACCGGATGCCGCAGGACGTCGCGCTCATCGCGGACCTGGGGCTGGACACGTACCGGTTCTCGGTGGCCTGGCCGCGGGTGCAGCCGGGCGGGCGCGGTCCGGCGAACGTGGCCGGGCTGGCCTTCTACGACCGGCTGGTGGACGAGCTGCTCGGCCGGGGCGTCGAGCCGTGGGTGACGCTCTATCACTGGGACCTGCCGCAGGAGCTGGAGGACGCGGGCGGCTGGCCGAACCGGGACACCGCGTACCGGTTCGCCGACTACGCGGAGCTGGTCTTCGCCGCGCTCGGCGACCGGGTCCGCACCTGGACCACGCTCAACGAGCCGTGGTGCTCGGCGATGCTCGGGTACGCCTACGGCGACCACGCCCCGGGCCGGCGGAACCTTGGTGACGGCATCGCCGCGGCGCACCACCTGCTGCTCGGGCACGGGCTGGCGACGCGACGGCTGCGCGAGGCGGCCCGGTCCCCGATCGAGCTGGGCCTGACGCTGAACCTGTCCACCGCCGACCCGGCCACCGACAGCGCGGCGGACCGGGACGCGGCGCGGGCCGCCGACGGGCTGGCCAACCGGCTGTACCTCGACCCGGTGCTGCGCGGGGAGTACCCGCAGGACGTGATCGCGGACCTGGCCGCCGAGGGGGTGAGCATCCCCGTGCAGGACGGTGACCTGGACGTCATCGCCACCCCGATCGACGTGCTCGGGGTCAACTACTACTTCGGGCAGCTGCACTCCGGGGTGGACGAGCAGGGCCGGGACCGCGACGACGACGGCAAGCCGGTACGCCGGGTGGTCCGCCGTGACCTGCCGCGTACCGCGATGGACTGGGAGATCGTGCCGGAGTCCTTCACCGACCTGCTGGTGCGGCTGCACCGCGACTACCCGGGCACGCCCATGGTCATCACCGAGAACGGCGCCGCGTTCGACGACGAGCCGGACGCCGACGGGTTCGTGAACGACGACGACCGGGTCGGCTACCTCACCGAGCACCTGCGGGCGGTGGCCCGGGCCCGGGCCGCAGGCGCCGACGTGCGCGGCTACTTCGCCTGGTCGCTGCTGGACAACTTCGAGTGGGCGTACGGCTACAACAAGCGGTTCGGCATCGTCCGGGTCGACTACGACACGCAGCGCCGCACCCCCAAGCGCAGCGCGCTGTGGTACCGGGACACCGTACGGCGGGTCCGCGGGCAGCGCTGACGCCGCCGCGTGGGGGCCGGGCCGGTCAGTGACGCCGGCCCGGCCCCCACGCCGGCCCCGGGCGGGCGGCCGGGTCGCGGGCCACGCCGCCGTCGCGCAGCAGCCGGGTCATCGGCAGGGTGGCGGCGCCCATCGCGACCGCGTCCGGTCCGAGCCGGCACAGCTCGATCGAGGTCTGCGCGTACGGCTGCCGCAGCGCGTGCCGCGCGGTGGCCTCGCGGATCGCGGGCAGGTGCCGCTCGCCCAGGGCCAGCCCGGCCCAGCCGCCGAGCACCACCCGCTCCGGGTTGAACAGGTTGACCAGGTTCGCCACCCCGGCGCCCAGGTAGCCGACCGTCTCGTCGATCACCTTCGCGGCCGTGCTGCCGGTGGAGCGCAGCAACTCACCGAAGGCGGTCTCCTCGTCCGCGCCGGGCGCCGGGCGGCCCCGGTTGGCCTGGCGGAACCGGTCCAGCACCGCCTCCGCCCCCACGTACGCCTCGAGGCAGCCGAGGTTGCCGCAGCGGCAGCGGCGGCCCCCGTACACGATGGTGGTGTGGCCCCACTCCCCGGCGCTGCTGTGCGCGCCGCGGTAGCCGACGCCGTCGGCGACCACGCTCGCGCCGACGCCGGATCCGACCAGGGCGACCACCGCGTGCCGGACGCCGCGGCCGGCGCCGAACCACATCTCGGCCTGGCCGAGCGTCTTCGCGCCGTTGTCCACGTGCACCGGTACGTCGGTGCCGGCGCGCAGCATCGCGCCGAGCGGGACGCCGTCCCAGCCGAGCGTCTGGGCGTGCACCACGGCGTCGGCGGTGCGCTCGACGGTGCCGGCGACAGCGACGCCGAAGCCGAGCACCGCGGCCGGGTCGACGCCCGCCTGCTCGATGACCGCGGCGAGGCCGTGCCGCAGGTGCGCGGCGACCCGCTCGGGGTCGGGGTCGGCCGCGGTGATCGGGTACTCCGCCTTGGCCAGTGCGGTCATGCTCAGGTCGAACAGCTCCACCTGGACACGGGTCTCGCCGACGTCGGCGCCGACCAGGTAGCCGTAGCCGGGCGCGACGCGCAGCAGCACGCGGGGACGGCCGCCGTCGGACTCGACCGAGCCGGCCTCCTCGACCAGACCCTCGTTGATCATCTCGCCGACCAGGTTGCTGACGCTGGCCAGGCTCAGCGCGGTGGACTGGCCCAGCTCGTGCCGGCTGAGCGGGCCGTCCAGCCAGATCCGGGTCAGCAGGACCGACCGGTTGGCCCGGCGCATGTCGCGCACCGTGGTGCGTCTGGCGTCCACGTCCGCCGCCGTCCCTTCCCGGCCGCCCACGGCGACCTGCGTTCATCGCGTTCACGCCGTGAACCAAGCGGTGACAGCGTACTGCGCATTTACACTTAACAAAGTTAACTGATAACCTCCGGCGCATCGATGAGGAGGTATGTCATGCGACTCGGACGTGGGATGACCGCTCTGCTCGGTGGCGTCGCGCTGCTCGCCGCCACCGCCGCCGCCCTGCCCGCCACCGCCGCCACCCCGACCGGCGCCGTCGGCACGCTCGTCGCGTGTGACGCGCCGGCCTGGGCCGAAGGCGTCACCTGGACCGCCGGCAGCCGGGTGACCTACGGCGGCCGGCTCTACCAGGCGCTCGTCACGCACACCCCGCCGGCCGGCGCGGGCTGGACCCCGGCCGCCGTACCGGCCCTCTGGACCGACCTCGGCGCCTGCACCGGCGGCACGCCGTCGCCCAGCCCCACCACCCGGCCGCCGTCGCCCTCCCCCACCGCCTCCCCGTCCCCGACCGCTTCCCCCACGCGGACGCCGACGCCCACGCCCACCGTGTCGTCCAGCCCGACCACGCCCGGCGGGGACACCTGCGCGCTGCGGTCGCGGCCGTCGGGCAAGGTGCTCCAGGGCTACTGGGAGAACTGGGACGGCGCCGCGAACGGCGTGCACCCCGGGCTCGGCTGGATCCCGATCACCGACTCCCGGATCACCGGCCACGGCTACAACGTGGTGACCGCCGCGTTCCCGGTCATCCGCGCCGACGGCACGGTGCTCTGGGAGGACGGCATGGACGCCGGCGTCAAGGTGCCCACCCCGGCGCAGGTGTGCCAGGCCAAGGCCGCCGGGCTGACCGTGCTGCTGTCCATCGGCGGTGCCACCGCCGGCATCGACCTCAGCTCCAGCGCCGTCGCCGACCGGTTCGTCGCCACCGTCGTACCGATCCTCAAGCGGCACAACTTCGACGGCATCGACATCGACATCGAGACCGGCCTGACCGGCAGCGGGAACATCAACCAGCTCTCCCCCTCGCAGGCCAACCTGATCCGGATCATCGACGGGGTGCTGGCCCAGATGCCGGCCGGCTTCGGGCTCACCATGGCGCCGGAGACCGCGTACGTCACCGGCGGCAGCGTCACCTACGGCTCGATCTGGGGCGCGTACCTGCCGATCGTCAAGAAGTACGCCGACAACGGGCGGCTGTGGTGGCTGAACATGCAGTACTACAACGGCTCGATGTACGGCTGCGCCGGTGACTCGTACCCGGCCGGTACGGTGGCCGGTTTCGTCGCGCAGACCAACTGCCTCGACGCCGGCCTGGTCGTCCAGGGCACCACCATCCGCGTACCGCTGGATCGGCAGGTTCCCGGGCTGCCCGCGCAGGTCGGCGCCGGCGGCGGCTACATGAGCCCGGCGCTGGTGGCCCAGGCGTGGAACACCTACCAGGGCCGCCTGAAGGGCCTGATGACCTGGTCGGTCAACTGGGACGGCTCGAAGGGCTGGACGTTCGCCGACAACGTCCGGTCCCTGCAGGGCCGCTGAGCCGGCGGGGCTCCGCGTTCCACCCCCGGCGCGGAGCCCCGCCGCTGGCGCGGGTTGCGAGACCCTGCGAGGCTGGCGCTCGTGTATGACTACGACCTGCTGGTGCTGGGCTCCGGACCGAGTGGACAGAAGGCGGCGATCGCCGCGGCGAAGCTGGGCCGCCGCGTCGCGATCGTGGACCGCCGCGACATGCTCGGCGGGGTGTGCATAAACACCGGCACCGTGCCCTCCAAGACGCTGCGCGAGGCGGTCCTCTACCTGACCGGGCTCAGCCAGCGCGACCTCTACGGCAGCAGCTACCGGGTCAAGGAGGACATCACCGTCGCCGACCTGGCCGCCCGCACCCAGCACGTGATCACCCGGCAGACCGACGTCATCCGCAACCAGCTGGCCCGCAACAAGGTCTCGCTGATCACCGGCACCGGCCGGTTCGCCGACGCCCACTCCGTCTGGGTCGACGCCGGCTCCGGCCGGGAGACCCGGGTCAGCTTCGACAAGGCGGTCATCGCCGCCGGCACCCGCCCGGCCCGCCCGGACAGCGTCGACTTCGACGACCGCACGATCGTCGACTCCGACGGCGTCATCAACCTCCAGGCCGTCCCGCGCAGCATGGTCGTCGTCGGCGCCGGCGTGATCGGCATGGAGTACGCGTCCCTGTTCGCCGCGCTCGGCACCAAGGTGACTGTGGTCGAGCGCCGCCCGCGGATGCTCGACTTCTGCGACGAGGAGATCGTCGAATCCCTGAAGTACCACCTGCGGGACCTGTCGGTGACCTTCCGCTTCGGCGAGGAGGTGGCCGCCGTGGAGAAGCACCGCAGCGCCGCGCTCTGCGTCCTGCGCAGCGGCAAGAAGATCGCCGCCGACACGGTGATGTACTCGGCCGGGCGGCAGGGGCAGACCGACGACCTCGTGCTGGAGGCGGCCGGGCTCACCGCCGACCACCGGGGCCGGATCACCGTCGACGCGGACTACCGCACCACCGTCGAGAACATCTACGCCGTCGGCGACGTGATCGGCTTCCCCGCGCTGGCGTCCACCTCGATGGAACAGGGCCGCCTGGCCGCCCAGCACGCCTGCGGGGAACCGGCGCGCGGCATGTCGGACCTGCAACCGATCGGCATCTACACCATTCCGGAGATCAGCTTCGTGGGGAGGACCGAGGAGGAGCTGACCGAGGCGTCCGTCCCGTTCGAGGTGGGCATCGCCCGCTACCGGGAGCTGGCCCGGGGGCAGATCGTCGGCGACTCGTACGGGATGCTGAAACTGCTCGTCTCGCCCGGGGACGGCCGGCTGCTCGGCGTGCACGTGTTCGGCACCGGCGCGACCGAGATCGTCCACATCGGGCAGGCCGTGATGGGGTGCGGCGGCACCGTCGACTACCTGCTCGACGCCGTCTTCAACTACCCGACGCTGGCGGAGGCGTACAAAGTGGCCGCCCTCGACGCCGCGAACAAGATCCGCAACATAACCCGGATCAACGACTGAGCACGCACGGCGCGACGGCCGGTCCCACGGGACGGCGCACGCCACGACGTCGTCGATGCTTCTTCGACCGACTCCACGGCAGTACCCTCACGGAATACACCCACACGGAGAGATCTCAATCGAAGGAGTGCCATGAGGCCGGAAGATCGTCAGCGGGATCCGAACCTCGACGCCATCCAGAAGGTAGGCGCGGCCATCGTGCGTGACGGCAAGGTGATGGTGGTCCGCAAGAAAGATCAGCCTTCGGCTGAGTACTACATGCCGGGCGGGCGCATGGAGGAGGGTGAGACCCAACGCGAGACCCTGTTTCGCGAGATCCGCGAGGAGCTCTGCGTTGACATCGATCATTATGAGTACGTAGGGTCTTTTGAAGATCGGGCGGTGTTCGAAGGGACACCGATCGTCATTCACGCCTACCTCGTCACGGTCGTCGGTGAGCCCTCGGCGGCCAACGAGGTCAAGGAGTACAGGTGGATCGGCCAGGATCACGAGCGTGAAGGGCTCACGGTCAGCTCGATCATGGCGAAGCAGGTGATTCCCGCCCTCGTGAAGGGGGGTCGCCTGTAAACGACGAGTGGAGGTGTCGTGGAGAACTCTCGCCCCGGCGTGGACCTGGCCAAACTCGAACAGGCACAGAGAATGATCGCGGAGGCGTTCGGCGAAGACTCGCCGGAGGCCCTGGAGTTCTCCGCGGACCGCTTCGCGCGTTGGCAGGAGGCGGCGCTGTCCGCACCGCGGGCCGCGTACGAGGCGGACGAGGTGCGCCTGTTCGACGCACCCGAGAGGAACCACGTTGGGCTCGTCACCATCAAGGCGACCGCCTATTCGGCATGTGAGCACCACTACGCGCCGGCATGGCTGAAGGCGACGATCGGATATGTGCCCGGGGAGCATTTCGTCGGCTATTCGAAGATTGTGAAGATGTTTCGAAGCTTCGCCTGCCGCTATACCATGGACGAACGCCTCTGCAATGACTTCCTCAATGAGTTCATAGCTCGGGTGTCACCACGAGGAGTGGGGCTCGTCCTGCGGGGCAAGCACTTTTGCGTCATTTCACGCGGCGGGCTCGAATCCGATTTTCCCACCGTGTCGGCGATGTGGGGAGCCGTCAAGGACGACGAACAGATCCGTCGGGAGTTCTACCAGCACTGCTTCGCCTCCTGGGACACCGGATCCTGACGGTCGCCTAGCTCAGGTAGCGAAGCAGGTACGTACCGGCTCCGCCGACCGCGCAGAGCCGCGTTCCGTCCGGGTGCCACGCCACCCAGGCGAGGGGACCGCCCACCCTGAGCGCGCACACACAGGCACCGGTCGTCACCTCCCAGAGCCGAATGGTCTGGTCGTTGCTCACGGTGGCGAGCAGCGAGCCGTCCGGCGAGAACGCACACCGGTCCGCCCAACTGGTGTGTCCACTCAGGGACGCGCGCGCGGTGTGGTCCGCGACCTGCCACAGCCGCACGGTCCGATCGCCACTGACGGTGGCGAGCAGGCTGCCGTCCGGCGAGAAGGCACAGCTGTGCACACCGCCGTTATGCCCGAGAATCGTCTCCGCGCGTCCTTCCGGCAGCCGCCACAGTCGCACCGCCCCGGCGGCAGTGCCCGCTACCAGCCACTCCCCGTTCGGAGAAAGCGCACAACTGCGGAAGCCGCTCCCCGCGTCCTCGAACAGGGCGTGCGGCCGGGCATCCGAGACCGACCACAGCCGCACCGAACGGTCGGCGCTCGCCGTGGCCAGCAGCGCACCGTCGGGCGAGAACATGCAACTGCGCACCCAGTCGGTGTGGCCCTCGAGAATCGCGCGTACGCTGCCGTCCTCGACGTTCCACAGCCGGACGTCACCCTTGCTCGTGGTCGCCAGCAGACGCCCGTCCGGGGAGAAGGCGCTACTGATCACCCGACTGTCATGACCACGCAGCACCCGCCTACGGCTCCCGGTCGACGCATCGCGAAGCAGGACCTCACCGCTGTAGTCCGTCGTCGCGACCAGGCGTCCGTCCGGCGAGAACGCGCAGCTGTTCACCTTGCTCGGCCCGCCCGCCAGCACCCGCAGCGTCTCGCCGTCACTCGTACGCCACAGCCGCACCGTCTGGTCGTTGCTGGCGGTCGCCAGGATCGCGCCGTCCGGGGAGAACGCGCAGGCCCACACCGCCCCGGTGTGCCCGCTGAAGAGCGTCGGGTTCGGGCCCTGGTCGAGGTGCCACCGCTGGACGATTCCGTAGCTTGTGCCCGCGACATGGTCCCCGTCCGGCGAGAACGCACAGCTGTCGATCTCGTCGCCACATCCGCGCAACGCATCTGCCTGCCGCCAGTCGGCGGTACGCCACAGCCGGATCAGACCGGAGGTGGCCGCGGCTAGTAGCTTTCCGTCGGGCGCGAACGCGCAGTCCCAGACCGGACCGCCGCGGTGCGCCAGGACCGCGACCGTGCGGCCGGCACTGATCCGCCACACGCGTACCGTCTCATCGTTGCTCGCCGAGGCGAGGAGGAGTCCGTCAGGGCTGAAGGCGCAACTGCGTACCTCAGCCGTATGACCGCGAAGCGTGGCTACGGCGTACCAGTCGCTGACACGCCAGAGGCGGACCGTCCCGTCGGCGCTGCTGCTCGCCACCATGGTCCCGTCGGGTGAGAAGGCACAACTCCGCACCCAGTCCGTGTGGCCGTACAGAACCGCCGTCGCCTGTCCGGTGGCGACGTTCCAGATCCGCACGGTCCGGTCGGTGCTCGCGGTCGCGAGCATCGTGCCGTCCGGCGAGAACGCGCAGTCCCAGATTCCGCCCACGTGACCAAGGAGCACGGTCAACTGGCGGCCCTCAGCGACCTGCCAGAGGCGCACCGTGGCGTCGTCACTCACGGTTGCCAACAGCGTCTGGTCGGGCGAGAAGGTGCAGCCGGTGACACCGCCGCTGTGTCCGATCTGCGTCGTCCGGTCCTCCATCCGGTCAGGAAGTGGCCAGGCCGGCTCCAGCCGAGGGCGCGCGAGCACGTTCCGATAGGACTCCAACAGGCTCTCGAGCTCTACCACCCCGTGGAGCCTGCTGGCCAGCGTGGCCCCCAGCGCGGGTGATGGATCGATCGGACCGAGCAGGGGCGCCGCCCGATCCAGGTGACGCGCCAGCGTCCGGGCGGTGTTCGCCTCGCTCAGCTCCAGGTCCGTAAGGACGGCGGCGACCGAGCCGAACCGGCGGGTCTTCTCCTCCACCCACCGCAGGTCCGTGATCAGGCCCGTGAGCTCGTCGAGCCGACCGGCCCGTCGCAAATGGAACGGCAGGTAGCGCCAGAGGTAGGGCATGTCGTCAGGCAACAGCCACCACGGTGTGATCCCGGTCGACGGGAACAACCGCCCGGTCACCGCGTCCACCAGACGAGCATGGGTCAGCCGCCACTCCGCGGCGCTCCGTCGACCCTGCAGAAATGCCCACATGACGTCGTGCAGCACGAGGCGCGGTCCCGGCTCGTCCAGGCGGTAGTCAGCGACCAGACCCAGGCTGGCCAGATCCTCGCACAGCTGCGGAACCCGACCGATGTCCCAGAGCATCGTCAGAACGGACACCGGGATCTCGACGTCCTCGGCAAACATCCCGAGATCGACGTAACGCCGTTGGTCCTGGGACGACAACATGTGCAGGCTCGCTTCGACAGTGGCGTTCACCGCCTGGCCGCGATCTGACGGACGGGTGGGGTCGAGGGCGGTCGGGCCCTTTCGAACCAGTTCGTCGATGACCTCGCGCGCCGCGTCGACCGCCACCTGCCCGCGCTCGACGCGTCGTTTCAGCACACCGTTGACGAGGTTGAGCAGGACCGGCCAGCGTCCCGCGAGTACGGCGAGCCGCTGGGCGACATCGTCGGGCACGTCCGGCACACCGTGGATCACCAGCTCACGCGCCTGGTGCGGCGACATCGCATCCACCGGAATCCGCACGCCACCCATCGGAAGCACGTCGGGTACCCGGGTGGTGATGAGGCGTGTGGTGCGTCGCCCACCGATGCGGAAGGGGCGAAGCTGCGCGACGTCCCAGACGTCGTCAATGATCATCAGTATCGGTTCGTGGTCGTCCAGCACGCGGCCGAGTTCGGCGCCTGCCGCTTCGGACTGAGCTATCGAGGACCGTTCCCCCGTCAAGGCGAAGATCATGTCATTAATGCGGACAGCAAGATCGGCGTCCCGGGCATCCTGTCCGATCGTCGTCCACAAGAGGCCGCCGGGGTAACGGTGGGCGATCTCCGGACGGTGACACACCCACGTGGCGAGCCTGGTCTTGCCGAATCCACCGGCACCGAGCAACTCCGTCGTCAGGGCCACCTCGGCCGGCTCCGGTCGGATCAGGGTCTGCAGCAGGTCCGACCCCACGTCGGGACGCTCGATCATGCGTTCCAGTGGAGGCGCCATCCACGGCCGGCGCCGAGCAGGGGGCGTCGGCGAGTTCAGCGACCGTTCGTGGCGCTGGCCCACGAGCGTCAGAACGAGGCCGACGAGCGAGGTCGGAAGGGCGAGGATGTTCGCCCATCCGGCGGCCTCGGTGAGGTCACCGTCGGTCAACACCCAGAGCGGCAGCGCGATGCCGACGACCGTCAGCGCGATCGCGATCGTGCCGAGCCCCAATAGGGTCTGCCACGACCGACCGGTGCGCTGCGGGCCCCGTCTCATCCGGTCATTGGTGCGGGCGAACCCGGTTCGGCGCTCCATCAGAACCGGCGCAGCGCCGACGCGGCGGCGAGGGCCGCCTGCCGTAGCGTCTCGGACGGCGGGTCCCCCGATGCAATTCCGAAGGCGAAGATGCCGGCCGCGGCGTCCCCGGCACCAGAGGTGTTGACGATCTCCTCGTCCAGCAACGGCACTGCGGCCACCCGCTCGCGCCTGCCGTTCCAGGCAACCCCCATGCCATCGGCGCCCATCGTCACCAGCGCGTAGGGCACCTTGTCCTCCACCCGGTCGAGCGCGGCACGTACACGGTCGGCAGCGGCTCCCACGTCCCCGTACAGAGCAGCGTATTCCAGGGTGTTGCCACACAGCCCGGTCAGGAAGCCCTCATCGAGGTATCGGCGCACCTGATCGGCCCGATCCCCGGTCAGGACGGTGTGGTTGCCCAACGACAGGACCACCTGGTGGCGCCTACCCGTGACGACTCGGTCGAGGTACTGGCCGAACGGGTGGTGGCCGAGATTGTAGACGTCGACGAGAAGCAGCGTCGGTGCCAGCCCATCCAAGTCGAACTCGACCAGATCGTCGGCGACTCCCGGGAACATGGCCAGGGCGCGTTCCGCGTCGTCGTGACCACTCAGGACGAAAACCACCGGGTTGTCGCCGGTAACCGGCACCGCGTGGTGTTCAATACCCACCGCCGCCATGGCCGAGCGGAACGCTTCGGACAACGGGTCGAGTCGACCGTCGCGAATGCCGACGGTGGACACGAAGGACCGGCGGAGATCCGCCCGCGACGGCATGACGGTCAGGGCGTTGGCGACGGTGGACCCGGGGCGAATCGCCACATCAGGCGGGAGAAGAGTGTCACCTCCCACGAGAACCTGACCGGGGTCGACGCCGAGCACCTCGCGCATGAGCAGCCGAGAGGAAGCCGCGTCGATGCGCCGCCATTCGCCGGGCCTCGCCCCCACCAGGTCGAGGCAGCGCCGGAGCCTGTTCTTCGACAGCCGGGCCACGACATCCATGATGCTGGGCGCCAAGCCCACGATGTGCGGCGACACCCGCGCCTCCCCTTCGCGACGAGCCGGTTCCGGCACACCGGTCTCACGGCTCACTGCACTCTATGCACTTTTCATTCGCTCAGAACCGACGGTCGGCTACTCGACATCACGCTCGTCGCTGTCACACGCCGACGGGCGAGATGCCTGGATGCCCGTCGAACGGGTCAGCGGCCTGTGGCGTAGCCCTGGGCGCCTCGGGGGTTTGCTGCCGCGGACAAAACTCCGCTGCGCGGGTCGCGGGTCACCGCGCACATGCGGCCCAGGCTCCACGGGTCGGACAGGCGCACGGTGTGGCCGCGGGCGCGCAGGCCCGCCAGCACGTCGCCGTCGATCCGGTCCTCCAGCACCAGCACGCCCGGCTCGGCCTCGCGGGGATAGAACGACGCCGGAAAGCTCGTCGTGTGCCACGTGGGGGCGTCGATCGCCTCCTGCAACTCCTGCCCGCCGGCCAGGTGCCGCAGCAGGAACAACAACTGCCACTGGTCCTGCTGGTCGCCGCCGGGCGTGCCGCAGGCCATCACCGGCTCGCCGTCGCGGAGCACGAGCGTCGGGCTGAGCGTGGTACGCGGACGCCGCCCCGGCCGCAGCGTCGAGGCGAGCCCCTCCTCCAGCCAGGACATCTGCAACCGGCTGCCGAGCGGGAAGCCCAGCTCCGGGATGACAGGTGAACTCTGCAGCCAGCCGCCGCTGGGCGTGGCGGAGATGATGTTGCCCCACCGGTCCACCACGTCGACGTGGCAGGTGTCGCCGCGGGTCACGCCGTCCGCCCGTACCGTGGGTTCGCCGGTGCTCGCATCCTGCGGGACGGCCCCGCGTCCCACGTCGGCGCGCAGGTGGGACGGGAGGCGGGGTGGCTCACCCGCCGGGCTGCCGGGGCGCAGCGTCGTATCGGCGCGGTCGCCGACCAGCGCGGCCCGCGCACGGGCGTACTCGGCGGACAGCAGCGCGGGGCCCGGCACGTCGGTGTCGCCGTACCACGCCTCGCGGTCGGCGAACGCGAGCTTCAGCGCCTCGGCCTGCGCGTGGATGCCCTCCAGGCTCGACGGGTCGTAAACACGCGGGTCGTCGAGCGCGTCCAGGACGGCCAGCGTCTGGAGCAGCACCGGGCCCTGGCCCCAGAAGCCGGTCTTGGCGATCGTGTGCCCGTGCCAGTCCAGCGTGACCGGTTCCTCCCAGGTGGCCGACCAGCGGGTCAGGTCGTCGCCGGTGACCAGCCCGGCGTGCGCACGTCCGCTGGAGTCACGGAACGGCAGCCGGCTGAACGCGTCGATCGCCTCGGCGACGAAACCCTCCCGCCAGGCGCGGCGGGCCGCCTCGATCTGCGCCTCCCGGTCCGCACCGGCGGCCCGTCCCGCGTCGACGAGGCGGCGCAGCGTGTCCGCGTACGCCGGGTTGGTGACCATCTCCCCCGGCGCGGGCGGACGGCCGTCGCGGAGCCAGAGCTGTGCGGAGGTCGGCCAGTGGTCGATGAACAGCGACCGGACCCGCGCGACGGTCTGCCCGGCCGGGCCGACCAGCGGGTGGCCGGCGGCGGCGTAGCCGATCGCCGGTTCCAGCACCTCGGCGAGCGTGCGGGTGCCGTGGTCGCGCAGCAGCAACAGCCAGGCGTCGACGGCGCCCGGCACGACGGCGGCGAGCGGGCCGGCGCCGGGCACCAGGTCCAGGCCGAGCGAGCGGAAGTGGGCGACGGTGGCGGCGGCCGGGGCCGGGCCCTGACCGCAGAGCACCCGCGGCGTGGGATCGGCCGCGGTGGCGAGGATCGCGGGCACCTCACCGGCCGGGCCGTTGAGGTGCGGCTCCACCACGTGCAGCACGAACCCGGCGGCCACCGCGGCGTCGAAGGCGTTGCCGCCGCGTTCCAGCACACCCATCGCGGACTGGCTGGCGAGCCAGTGCGTGGAGGAGACCATGCCGAACGTCCCGCGCAGCGTCGGCCGGGTGGTGAACGCCATGGGCGGCAGCCTACGGCGTGCCGGCGACGTCGGCGCGTTCCGTCGCGCCGCCCGCACCCGCACCACCGTCGGGCTCGGCGTCGAGCGGGAACAGGCACGCGGCCTCGTGGCCCGGGCCGACCTCGGCCAGCGCCGGGTCGGTCTCGGCACACGCGGGGCGGGCCTGGGGGCATCGGGTACGGAAGCGGCACCCGCTCGGCGGGTCCACCGGGCTCGGGATGTCGCCGGTGAGCACGATCCGGCGGCGCTCCCGCTCGACGCGGGGGTCGGCCACCGGCACCGCGGACAGCAGCGCCGCCGTGTAGGGGTGCGCGGGGCGCCGGTAGATCCGCTCCGGTGGGCCGGTCTCGACGATGCGGCCCAGATACATCACCGCGATCCGGTCGCTCATGTGCTCGACGGCGGCCAGGTCGTGCGCGATGAACAGGTAGGTGAGCCCGAGGTCGCGTTGCAGGTGCCGGAGCAGGTTCATGATCTGCGCCTGGACGCTCAGGTCGAGCGAGGCGATCGGCTCGTCCAGGACGATCAGGTCCGGCTCGCCGGCCAGCGCCCGGGCCACGCCGACCCGCTGGCGCTGACCGCCGGACAGCTCGTGCGGATACCGGCCGGCGGTGTCGGCGCGCAGGCCGACCAGGTCCAGCAGCTCGGCGACCCGGGCCCGCCGGGCGGCGGCGGACGTGGCGAGCCGGTGCACGACGAGCGGTTCGGCGATGCTGTCGCCGACCGTGCGGCGTGGGTCGAGGGACGCCTGCGGGTCCTGGAAGACCATCGCCACGTGGCGGCGGGTCGCGCGCAGGCGGCGGCGCGACCAGCGGGTCACGTCTGCGCCCGCGACCCGGACCCGGCCGCCGGTCGGGTCGACGAGCCGCAGCAGCGCCAGACCGGCGGTGGACTTGCCGCTGCCCGACTCGCCGACGAGCCCCAGCGTCTCGCCCCGGCGTACGGCGAGGCTGACGCCGTCCACCGCGCGGACCGTGCCGGCCGGGGTCGGGAAGTGCACCTTCAGGTCGTCCAGCTCGGCGACCACGTCCGGGGTGTCGGCGCTCATCCGGCCTCTCCACGGTAGAAGGTGCGGACCGTGTGCCCGTCGCCGACCGGCGTCAGCGGGGGCAGCTCGTGCTCGCAGCGGGGATCGGCGCGTACCGGGCAGCGTGGCCAGAACGCGCAGCCCGGGGGCAGGTCCAGCGGGCTCGGTGGCGACCCGGGGATGGCCACGAGGTCCTCGCCGCGCCGGGACGGGTCCGGCCGGGCCGCCAGCAGCGCCCGGGTGTACGGGTGCGTGGGCGTGCCGAACACCGCGTCCACCGGGCCCTGCTCGACGATGCGTCCCCCGTACATGACCGCGACGGTGTCCGCGATGCCCGCGACCACACCCAGGTCGTGGGTGACCCAGACGACTGCGGTGCCCAGCCGCGCCTGAAGGTCGGCGACCAGTTCGATGATCTGCGCCTGGGTGGTGACGTCGAGCGCGGTGGTCGGCTCGTCGGCGATCAGCAGATCCGGCTCGCAGGCCAGCGCCATGGCGATGGCGACACGCTGGCGCATGCCGCCGGAGAACTGGTGCGGGTACGCGTCGACGCGCCGCGCGGCCGACGGGATGCCCACCAGGTCCAGCAGCTCCACCGCCCGGTCACGGGCGGCACGGCGGGTCAGGCCGAGGTGTTCCTCGGCCGCCTCGGTGACCTGCCGGCCCACCGGCAGCACCGGGTTGAGCGAGGTCATCGGATCCTGGAAGACGAACCCGACGTGCCGGCCGCGTACCTTGCGGCGGCGGTCGTCGGGCAGCGCGGTCAGCTCGGTGTCGAGCAGCCGCACCCGGCCGGTGACTGTGGCAGCCCGTGGGGCGAGGCCGGTGGCGGCGAGCAGAGTCATGCTCTTGCCGCTGCCGGACTCGCCGACCAGGGCGAACGTCTCCCCCGGCCGTACCTGCCAGGACACCCCGGCGACGGCACGGACCGGGCCGCGGCGGGTGCCGACGGTCACGGTGAGGTCGTCCACGGACAGCACTGCCGAATGGCTCATGGGGTGCTCCTGCGTGCCTCGCCCAGGGTGAGCTGGCGCGGGTCGAGCACGTCGCGCAGCGCGTCGCCGACCAGGTTGAACGCCAGCACGGTCAGGAAGATCGCCGCGCCCGGGAACACGCCCAGCCACCACGCGTCGGTGACGAAGCCGCGCCCGTCGAACAGCATCCGGCCCCAGGCCGGCGCGGGCGGCTGGATGCCGAGGCCGAGGAAGGACAGCGCGGCCTCGGAGAGGATCGCGAACGCCAGCGACAGCGACGTCTGCACGATCAGCGGCGCGGCGATGTTCGGCAGCACGTGCCGGCGCATGATGCGCAGGTCGGACGCGCCGATGGACACGGCGGCCCGGACGAACACCTGCTCGCGTACGGAGAGCACGCCGGCGCGGGTGATCCGGGCGAAGATGGGCGTGTAGACCACGCCGATGGCGACCATGGCGGTGAGCAGGCCGGGGCCGAGCACCGCCACGATGGCGACTGCCAGCAGCAGCACCGGGAACGCGAACAGCACGTCCATGCAGCGCATGAGCACGCTGTCCAGCCAGCCCCGGTAGTAGCCGGCGAACAGTCCGAGCGTCACGCCGGCGACCAGCGCGATGCCGACGCTGACGGCGCCGACCTGCAGTGACACGCGGGCGGCGACGAGCACCCGGCTGAGCACGTCACGGCCCAGCTCGTCGGTGCCGAACGGGTGCGCGCCGCTGGGTGGGCGCAGCATCTGGTCCACGTCGACGTCGTTGACGCCGGCCGGTGCGAGCCACGGCCCGGCCACGCCGACCACCACCAGCAGGACGAGCACGATCGTGCCGCCGACGGCGAGCGGGTCGCGGCGCAGCGCGTCCAGGACGCGACGCCCGGTGCTCTCGGTCGTGGCGCTCACTTGACCGTGATCCTCGGGTCGAGGCGGGCGTAGAGGATGTCCACCAGCAGGTTGACCAGCAGGAACAACGCCGCGACGAGAAGCACCGCGCCCTGCAGGACGGGATAGTCGCGGGCCTGCACGGCGTCGAAGGTGAGCCGGCCGATGCCGGGCCAGGCGAACAGCACCTCGATCACGATGATGCCGCCGAGCAGGCTGGCGAGCTGCACCGCGACCACCGTGACGACCGGAATGAGCGCGTTGCGCAGCACGTGCCGCATGATCACCACCCGGTTACGCAGCCCTTTCGCCTCGGCGGTGCGCACGTAGTCGGCGGAGAGCACCTCCAGCACGGAGGAGCGGATGAACCGGGTGAGGATCGACGCGGTGACCAGGCCGACGGTGACCGCCGGCAGCGCCACGTGGGTGGCCCACCGGCCGGGATCGTCGGTCAGCGCCACGTAGCCCGAGGGTGGCAGCCAGCCGAGCACCCCGGCGAACAACAGGATGCCCATGATGCCCATCCAGAAGTCCGGCACGGAGACGCCGAACTGGCTGAACACGCGGGCGGCGTGGTCGACCGCCGAGCCGCTGCGGACCGCCGCGACGATGCCCAGCGGGAACGCCACCAGCAGCGCGAACACCACGGCGGTGACGGCGAGCGACAGCGTGGCGGGCAGCCGTTCCAGCACGATCTGACTCACCGGCTGGCCGGTGCGGAAGCTGACCCCCAGGTCGCCGGTGAGCGCGTGCCCCAGGTAGCTGGCGTACTGCACCGGCAGCGGCTGGTCGAGGCCCGCGCGTTCCCGCAGCGCCTCGTACGTCTGCGGGTCGAACCGGGTGCCGAGCGCCACCCGGACCGGGTCGCCCGGCACCAGTTGCAGCAGCAGGAACACCACAAGTGTCACGCCGACCAGCACGACCGCCGACTGGAGGACCCGCCGCAGGACGAAGCGGGCCATCACTTGGCCAGGGCGACCGACCGGAACCGGATCGCCCGGTCGGTGCGCACGTCGTAGCCGGAGACCTTCTTCGACCAGCCCTGCACCACGTCCGGGTTGTAGAGGTAGAGGTAGCTGGCGTCGTCGACGATCTGCTTCGCCGCCTGCTCGTACGCCTGCTTGCGGGCACCCTGGTCGGTCTGGGTGCGCGCGTCGTCCAGCAGCTTGTCGACCGCCGGGTTCTTGTACTTGTGGAAGTTGAACGTGCCGCCGCTGTGGTGCTGGGCGTAGTAGAACTCGTCCGGGTCGATGTTGCCGAGCCAGCCGAGCATGAACCCGTCGAAGTTGCCCTTGGCCTGCTCGTCGAGCCACTGGGCGAAGTCCAGCGTACGGATCTTGACGGTGATGCCGACGTCCTTGAGCTGCGCGGCGATGACCTGCGCGGCGGTGACCGTCTCCGGGTATTCGCTGGTGACCATCAGGTCCATGGTCAGGTTGCTCACGCCGGCCTGGCCGAGCATCTGCTTGGCCTTGCCCGGGTCGTGGCTGTAGGGCGCGTAGTCGTAGTAGAACGCGCTGGCCTTCGGGATGGCGGTCTGGTTGACGGTGGCCAGCCCGAACTTCGCGGCCTTGGTGATCGCCTCGCGGTCGAGCGCGTACCCGATCGCGCGCCGCACCTCGGGGTTGTCGAACGGCTTGCGGGCCTCGTTGAGCGCCACGTACCAGTAGTCGGTGGAGGCCGCCGACTTCACCACCGGGTCGTCGCCGTCCTGCAACGACTTCACCTGCTGCGGCGGCAGGTTGTCGGTCCACTGGACCTGGCCGCTGCGCAGGTTCTGCAACGCCACCGTCGGGTCCTTGACGAAGGTGAACGTGACGCCGTCCAGCTTCGGCTTCTCCCCCCAGTACGCGTCGTTGCGGACCAGCTTGACGCTGTCGCCGGAGGTGTAGCCGGCCACCTTGAACGGGCCGCTGCCGACCGGCGCGGTCTTGACCTTGCCGGACTCCACGTTGGACTTCTCCACGATCGCCACGCCCTTGAAGCCGCCGAGGTTGGCGAGCAGGTTCGGCGTGGGCGCGCTGAGCGTCACCACCACGGTGGCCGGGTCGGGCCCGGTGACCGACTTGACGGTGGCGAACTTGTACGCGTTGTTCAGCTTCTCCTTGATGATCCGCTCGTACGAGTAGACGACGTCCTCGGAGGTCAGCGGCGACCCGTCGGAGAACGTGACGCCCTCGCGCAGCGTGAACGTCCAGGTGAGCTGGTCGTCGCTGGTGGTCCACTTCGTCGCCAGCGACGGCACCATCTTGAGGTCGGCGTCCGGCTCGACGAGCGTGTCGTAGACGTTCTCCAGCACCTGGAAGCTGTAGTACGCCGAGGTCTTGTGCGGGTCGAGCTGGTCGGGTTCGCCGCCGATCGCGGCGTTGAGGACTCCGCCGGTGCCGCCGGCGTTCCCCCCGCCGCCGACGTCGACCGCCTCGCCTCCGGTGCATCCGGACAGGACGCCGACGGTCAGTGTGAGTGCGGCGCCGAGCACGCCGAGCTTCTTCCTGGACACAGGCCCCCCTAGCCACTTCCCGGACAAAAGAAAGTTTCGGCGAGTCTTCTCTCCGAGCCGGATGATGTCAAACGAATCCAGCCAAATTGACTTGTCGTCGGGCGCTTGCCGGTGCGGAGTGAACGGTGGTTCAATCCGGGCCCCGACCTGATCCGCCACCTGCGCTGGGAGTTGCCGCCGTGACCACACACGAGGTCGTCAACCAGGTTCCGCCGATGGTCGGCCACGACACCGCCGACGATCCGGCGCTGCGCGACGGGGTGGCCCGCGAGGGCGCCGGGTGGGCGCTGCCCGGGCTGCACGAGCTGGGCCGGCTCGCCGGTGGTGAGGAGGCCGCCGAGCACGGCCGGCTCGCCAACGAGCACCCGCCGGTGCTGCGCACCCACGACCGGTACGGCAACCGCGTCGACGAGGTGGAGTTCCACCCGTCCTGGCACGAGCTGATGCGTACCGCCGTCGGTCACGGCCTGCACGCCGCGCCGTGGGCCGACGACCGGCCGGGCGCGCACGTGGCCCGGGCGGCCGGCTTCTACCTGTGGCGGCCCGACGCCGGGCACGGCTGCCCGATCTCGATGACCTACGCGGCGGTGCCCGCGCTGCGGCACAGCCCGGACCTGGCCGCCCGCTACGAGCCGCTGCTCACCACCCGCGAGTACGACTTCGGGCTGCGCCCGCCGCAGACCAAGCGCGGCCTGCTCGCCGGCATGTCGATGACCGAGAAGCAGGGCGGCTCGGACGTGCGCGCCAACACCACCACGGCCCGGCCCGAGGCGGACGGCAGCTACCGGCTCGTCGGGCACAAGTGGTTCACCTCGGCGCCCATGTGCGACCTGTTCCTCACCCTCGCCCAGGCGCCCGGCGGCCTCACCTGCTTCCTGGTCCCCCGGGTGCTGCCCGACGGCACCCGCAACCCGATGCGGCTGATGCGGCTCAAGGACAAGCTCGGCAACCGCTCCAACGCCTCCGCCGAGGTCGAGTACGAGCACGCGGTGGCGTGGCGCGTCGGCGACGAGGGCCGGGGCGTGCGCACCATCATCGACATGGTCAACCTGACCCGGCTCGACTGTGTGATCGGCGCGGCGGCCGGGATGCGCCACGGCGTGACCACCGCCGTGCACCACGCCACCCACCGGCGGGCGTTCGGCGACTACCTGGCCGACCAGCCGTTGATGCGCAACGTGCTGGCCGACCTGGCGGTGGAGTCCGAGGCGGCCACCGTGCTGATGGTCCGGCTGGCCGGCGCCACCGACCGGTCGGCGCGCGGCGACGACGGCGAGACCGCGTTCAAGCGTCTCGCCCTCGCAGTCGGCAAGTACTGGGTGTGCAAGCGCTGGCCGGGGCACGCCGCAGAGGCGCTGGAGTGCCTGGGCGGCAACGGCTACGTGGAGGAGTCCGGCATGCCGCGGCTGTTCCGCGAGTCGCCGCTGAACTCGATCTGGGAGGGCTCCGGCAACGTCGCCGCGCTCGACGTGCTGCGCGCGCTCACCCGGGAACCGCAGGTGCTCGCCGCGTACGAGGCGGAGGTGGCCGCCGCGGCCGGCGCGGACGCCCGGCTGGACGCCGCGGTGCGCCGGGTCCGTGACGAGCTGGCCGACCACACCGACCTGGAGTTGCGCGCCCGGCGGGTGGTGGAGCGGCTGGCGCTGGTGCTCCAGGGCGCGCTGCTGGTGCGCCACGGCCACCCGGCGGTCGCCGACGCGTTCTGCGCGTCCCGGCTCGACGGCGACCACGGGCAGGCGTACGGGACTCTGCCGGGCGGACTGGACCTGGCAGCGATCATCGACCGTGCCACTCCCAAGATCGGCTGAGGGCGTGGCGGTGCGGCTCGCCTCGGTACACCTGTATCCGGTCAAGTCCCTCGGCGGCGTCGACGTCGACCGGGCCGACGTCCAGTCGTGGGGGTTGCGTCACGACCGCCGCTGGCTGGTGCTGCGCCCGGACGGCCGCAAACTGAGCTCGAGCGTCCTGCCGGCGCTGCTCGGCCTGACCGCCGCGCCCGGCTCCGGGTCGGTCACGCTCACCGCCCGCGACGGGTCGTCGCTGACAGTCGCCGAGCCGGTGGACGGGCCGCCGGTCCCGACCGACGTGTCCCGGCTGGACACGGTCCGGCTCGCCGCCGACGAGGCCCACGACTGGCTGTCCGCGCGGCTGGGCCGGCCCGTACGGCTGGCCTGGCTGGACGATCCGCGGCGCCGGCCGATGTCGGCCGAGAGCGGCGGCTGGCCCGGTGACCCGCTGAACCTGTCCGACGCCGGGCCGCTGCTGGTCACCACGGCGCCGTCGCTGCGGCGGCTGCGGGACTGGATCGCCGAGGGCGCGCTCGAACGCGGCGAGCCCGCGCCGGAGCCAACGGCGATGGCCCGGTTCCGGCCGACTGTGGTGCTGGACGGGCCGATCGAACCGTTCGCCGAGGACGGCTGGACACGGGTGCGTATCGGCGCCGTCGACTTCCGGGTCTCCGAACGCTGCGACCGCTGCTCGGTGACGCTCATCGACCCGGCGACCCTGGCGCGCGGGAAGGAGCCGATCCGCACGCTGGCCCGGCACCGGCGCTACGACGGCAAGACCTGGTTCGGCGTCCGCCTGGTCCCGCTGACCACCGGCGAGATCCGGGTCGGCGACCCGGTCGCCGTCTCCTGATCCAGTGGCTCAGCGGCCACGCCACTCGTCGGCCAGGATCGCGTAGACGAGCTGGTCGGCCCAGCCGTCCCGGAACCGGTAGCTGCGCACGTGCCGCGCCTCCCGCCGCATGCCGAGCCGGGCCATCAGGCGGGCCGACGGCTCGTTGTCCGCGTGACAGCGGGCTACCACCCGGTGCAGCCCGAACGCGCCGAAGCCCCAGTCCAGCAGCGCGCCGGCCGCCTCCGTGGCCAGCCCCCGGCCGCCGTGGCCGGGGTGGAAGACGTACCCCAGTTCGGCGGTGCGGTCCGCGGCGCTGCGCCACACCAGCTCGACCGCGCCGATCACCCGCCCGTCGCGCACCACGGCGAGCGTCAGGCAGTCGCCCTCCGCGCGCAGCGCGTCCTCGCCGGCCATCGCGGTCACCGACGCCAGGGACTCCGCCCGGGTACGCGGCGCGGCGCCCGCCATCCAGCGGACCACGTCCGGGCGGCGCTGCCAGGCGTGCACGTCGTCGAGGTCGCCGAGCGTGACCGGGCGCAGCAGCAGCCGGGACGTGCGCACCGGGTACGCCGGGTGGGTCATCGGGCGATCGTAGGAGGAACCTAGGGTGGGTCGCATGGTCGTTTCCGCCGAGGACGGCAACCCGCTCACCCAGCTCACGCTCGACCAGCTCCGGCAGCGCACCAGCGTGAAGTGGCGGCTCCACCCGCCGGACGTGCTGCCGCTGTGGGTTGCCGAGCAGGACGTGCCGCTGGCGCCGCCGGTGGCCGAGGCGCTGCGCCGGGCGGTCGAGCTGGGCGACACCGGCTACGCGTTCGGCACCGGGTACGCCGAGGCGGTCGGCGGGTTCGCCGCGCAGCGGTGGGGCTGGGCCGACTTCCCGGTCGGCCGGACCTCGCTGGTGCCGGACGTGATGATGGGTACGGTCGAGGTGCTGCGCCTGGTCACCGGCCCGGGTGACGCGGTGGTGGTCACTCCCCCGGTCTACCCGCCGTTCCATGCGTTCGTCACGAACGCCGGCCGGCAGGTTCTCGAGGCGCCGCTCGGCGCGGACCTGCGGCTCGACCCGGCCGCGCTGGCGGAGGCGTTCCGCCGTGCCCGCGCGATCGGCGACCGCCCGGCGTTCCTGCTCTGCAACCCGCACAACCCGACGGGTGTGGTGCACCGGCCCGACGAGCTGGCCACCGTCGCCGAGCTGGCCGCCCGGCACGGCGTACGGGTGGTGGCCGACGAGATCCACTCGCCGCTGGCGCTGTCCGGCGCGCGGTTCACGCCGTACCTGACGGTGCCTGGTGCGGAGAACGCGTTCGCGCTGCTGTCGGCGTCGAAGGCGTGGAACCTGGCCGGGCTCAAGGCGGCGCTGGCGGTCGCCGGGACGGACGCGGCGGACGACCTGGCCCGGATGCCGGAGGAGGTCAGCCACGGCCCCAGCCACCTCGGGGTGCTCGCGCACACCGCCGCGTTCCGGGCCGGCGGGCCGTGGCTGGACCGGCTGCTCGACGGCCTCGACGCGAACCGGGCACTGCTCGGATCATTGCTGGGCGACCACCTGCCGACCGTGTCGTGGCGGCAGCCCGAGGGCACGTACCTGGCCTGGCTGGACTGCCGCGACCTCGGCGTGCCCACCGAGGCTGGCGACGGCCCGGGGGTGGCCAGCGATCTGGCCGGGCCGGCGCGGATGTTCCTCGACCGGGCCCGGGTGGCGCTCAGCTCCGGGCACGTCTTCGGCGCCGGTGGCGCCGGGTTCGTGCGGCTCAACTTCGCCACCTCCCCCGCCGTGCTCACCGAGGCGGTCACCCGGATGGGCCGGGCGACGGCGACCGCCTGACGTGCGGCTCACCGGGCGGCGACGCGTACCCCCTGGTTGTCGCCCTCGGACAGGAACGACGCCAGCGCGGCGCCCTCCTCGGCGGCGGCCGTGCGCTCGGCGCGGGTGAACGCGCGCAGCGGCGTGACCACCACGACGCCCGCGTCGACCGTCCAGGTGGCGGCGACCCGGCCGTCGACGAGCACGAACCGGGCCCCGGCCACGGAGAGGTTGCGGTGGGCGTCGTCGATGATCCGGCTGCGGTCGTGGTAGCCGAGCACGGCGTTGTCGAAGGCGGGCAGGAACCGTACCGGCGCCGGGGTGTCCGGGTCGGGCCGGGGCGCCTCCGGCAGGTCGAGCAGCGTGCGGCCGCGCGCGTCCCGGAAGGTCACCAGCTCGTCGCGGACCGCGGCGACCGCCGCGGGCAGCCCGGTGAGGCCGCACCAGGCGCGCAGGTCCGCCGACGCGGCCGGGCCGAACGCGGCCAGGTAGCGCCGCACCAGCGCGCGCCCGGCCGGGTCGTCGCCGTCGGAGCCGGGCGGGTCGGCGTCGCGGCCCAGCCACCGGTCCAGAGCGACGGTACGGACGCCGGCCGCGGTCCGCCACAGCCCGCGCGGCGGGGCCTGCACGGCCGGGACCAGCGCGAGCACGATCTCGCCGAGCGCCCTCCGGTCGGTCTCCGGCCAGCGCGCGGCGAGCGCTCCCACGATCTCGGCGTTGGTGCGGGGTTCGCCGTCGGCCAGGACCTTCCGGGCGGCCGCGGCGAGTTCGTCGAGGTCGACGCCGTCGAACTCGCCGCGGTAGACACCAAGCACCCGCTGCCGCAGCATCACGTCGTGCCGGGACCGCCAGGCCAGCACGTCGTCGGCGGCGAGCAGGTGCACGGTGCGGCGCATCAGGTGGGTACGCACCAGGCGGCGGCGCACCAGCAGGTCCGACAGGACCGCCGGGTCGAAGGCCCGCAGCCGCGACCAGAGCCCGACGTACGGCTCCTGCGGCTCCTGGGCCTGCAACCCGCACAGGTGCGCCACCGCGTCGGTCACCGGCAGGTCGGCGCGATCGAGCAGCAGTTGCCGGGCGAGCGTGGCCCGGTTGAGCGCGCGCTGGTCGAGCACTGTCACGGCCGGCTCAGGTGGTGGTCTGGCCGTCGATGCTCTCGCGCAGGATGTCCGCGTGCCCGGCGTGCTGGGTGGTCTCGGCGATGACGTGGATCAGCACCCGCCGGATGCTGCGCATCGAGCCCGGCTCGTTCCACGGCGCGTCCGGCACCGGCCAGGTCGCCGACAGGTCCTCGACACCGGCCACAATCTCCTCGGTACGGGCGGCGATGCGGGCGTACCGGTCCAGGATGGCCGGCAGCGTGTCCTCGGGCAGCATCTGGAAGTCCCGTCCCCGCTCGATCGCCCACTGCGGCAGCTCGCGGGCCTGCCCGGACATGAAGTCCTCCCAGGTGACGCCCTCGGGCATGGCGAAGGACATCGCCGACGGGCCCTCGACCACGAACCGTAGCCACGCCTCCTCGGTGGACGCGACGTGCTTGATCAGTCCGCCCAGGCAGAGCGCGCTGACGGTCGGCTTCTGCCCGGCCTGCTCGTCGGTCAGGCCACGCACCGTGTTGGTCAGCGTGTTCCGGGCCTCGGCGAGCTCGGCCAGCAGATCGGTCCGCTCGGCGTCCAGAGTGGCGGGGGTCGTGGTGGTGCCGGTCATCGTCATCGGTTCCTTCCGGTCCTGATCGGGTACGGGGTCCACCCTCGCAGGCATAGCGGTCAGGAAGTGACCTCTTCTCGCGGCAGAATGCGTGTCGTGCCGAAGACTTCCGCCCGACTGCTCTCCCTGCTGTCCCTGTTGCAGGCGCGACGGGACTGGCCCGGATCGCTGCTCGCCGAACGGCTTCGGGTCAGCCCGCGTACCGTGCGCCGCGACGTCGACCGGCTGCGCGAGCTGGGCTATCCGATCGAGAGCGCCAAGGGGCCGGACGGCGGCTACCGGCTGGGCGCCGGTTCCGCGCTGCCGCCGCTGCTCTTCGACGACGAGCAGGCCGTCGCGCTCACCGTGGCGCTGCAGACCGCCGCCGGCGGCGTGACCGGCATCGAGGAGGCGGCGGCACGGGCGCTGACCACGGTGCGGCAGGTGATGCCCGCGCGGCTGCGGCACCGGGTGGACGCGCTGCGGGTGGTCGACGCGCAACGCGCCGGCACGCCCGCCCGGCACCGGGTGGAACCGGCGCTGCTGATGACGTTGAGCGCCGCCGTGCACGCCCGCGAGGAGCTGCGCTTCGACTACGAGGCGGTGTCCACCGCGCCACCGGATCCGGACCGGCCGCCGCGCCGGGTGCAGCCGCACCACCTGGTCACCTGGGGTGGGCGCTGGTACCTCGTCGCCTGGGACCTCGACCGCGACGACTGGCGCACGTTCCGGGTCGACCGGATCAGCCCGCGTACGCCCACCGGCCCCCGGTTCACGCCCCGCGAGCTGCCCGGCGGCGACGTGGCCGCGTACGTCGCCGGTCGGTTCAAGGGCGCCACCGGGCCGGGCGACTGGCCCTGCCGGGGCGAGGTGATCCTCGACCTGCCCGCCCGGGTGGTGTCCCTGTGGACCCGCGACGGGATCGTCGAGGCGCTGGGCCCGGACCGTTGCCGGCTGGTGCTGGGTGCCTGGTCGTGGCCCGGGCTGGCCGCCGTGCTCGGCCGCTACGACGCCGACATCGAGGTGGTCGGGCCGCCGGAACTGCGCGAGGCGTTCGCCCGCCTGGCCCGCCGTTACGCCGCAGCGGCAGAGGGCCCGCGCCCGCCTCGGTAGTGCACGACGCAGGTGATCACGCGGCCACGACAGCGGCGGCCGGTCAGGCGGCGGAGCGGCGGTCGCCGGGGTCGGTCGTGCCGGCCAGGCCCGCGTACCGCCCCCTGTGGTAGAGCAGCGGCGAGCCGACGTCGGCGTGCCGCAGCAGTTCCGGTTCGGCGAGCACCACGGCGTGGTCCCCGACGACCACCCGGTCCACCACCCGGCACAGCAGCCAGGCCAGCGTGTCGTCGAGGACCGGCACCCCTTCCGGGCCGGGCCGCCAGCGGGTCGGCCCGGCGAACCGGTCGATGCCGCTGGTGGCGAACGTCCGGGCCACCTCGTGCTGGCCGTGCCCGAGCAGGTGCACCCCGACGTGCCGGGCCCGGGACACCACCGGCCAGCTCGACGAGCCCCGGTCCAGGCAGAACGAGACGATCGGCGGCCGCAGCGACACCGCGGTGAACGACGTGGCGGTGAACCCGGCCGCCGGTGGCCCGGCGGCGGTGACCACCGTGACGGTGCTGGCCTGGTGCCGCAGCAGCGTCCGCAGCGCGTCGGCGTCGGCGTCGACCGGGGTGTCGGCGGGCTCGGTCACGGTGTTCCTCCAGACGAGCGGGACGTACGGCGCGGCGGGGCGTGACGTCGTGGAACGAGGCGGCCGCCCACGGTCCCCTCCGCGAGTTTCCTACTTGAGCAGTAGGATTACAAGGTCTTCCCGGACCTCGGCTCGCCATCGGCGCGCTCGGCCACCACCACCGAGATACCGTCGAGCACCCGCTGGAGACCGAACTCGAAGGCGTGGTCCGGCCCGTACGCCGCGCCGTGCGCCATCCCGGCGGCGGTGCCGACCCGCGCGGCGAGCGGGAAGCTGCCGGCGGTCATGAACTTCTCCAGCCAGGGCCCGTGCGTCCGCCACCACTGGTCGTCGGTCATCCCGGTCTCACGTTCCAGCTCGGCCACGTCCAGCGCGACCCGGGCCGCGTTCTTGGCGTGCCCCAGCACGAGCGTGAGCACCGCGTCCATCTCCACGTCGTCGAGCCCGATGTCCGCGACGGCGTGCAGCTCGTAGTCGTACTTGGCGAGCACGTTCGGGCCGAGCACCGGCCGGGTCGTCTCGGCGCGCAGCAGCCACGGGTGGGCCCGGTAGAGGGCGAGATTGTCCCGCGCGATGCGCTCCAGCCGGCCCCGCCAGCCACCCGGCACGTCGGCCGGACGTGGCAGGTCACCGAGGACGGCGTCCACCATGACGTCGAGCAGTTCGGCCTTACCCGGCACGTACGTGTAGACGGACATGGTGCCCACGCCGAGCGCCTCGCTGACCCGGCGCATGGTGAGCGCGTCGATGCCCTCGGCGTCGGCGATCTCGATCGCGGTGCGCACGATCCGGTCGACGCTGAGACCGGGACCGGCGCCGCGGCTGGCCGGTTCCCGGGTGCGCCAGAGAAGGGCCAGGCTGCGGGCGGGATCGGCCTTGCGCCGGCGCTCCTTCGACATGGTGCCGTCATCCTACCGGCCACGCCGGTCACCAGCCGTCGGCGGGACGCAGGAAAAGGGGAGCCCGAGAATTGTTCGCGCAAAAAGAATGGCGGGTTCTCCCGCCACTACCAACATATAGCGCACCCCCGGTCTTGCCGCAAGACCGGGGTCGGGGCGCACAATTGCCGGCCGTAACCCATTGCCGTGCCATTCGAAAAGCCGCGAAGAGCGGAGGCCCGGCCGTGCCCGTGATCGGAGACGAGTTGAATCTGCCTGCCACGAGCGTTTTCGATCTACCCGAGCGACTGTCGGCGAAGGCCGACCCCGAGCTGATCGCCGCCGACGAGCGGCACTTCGCCGCCATCGCGGACAGCCTGCGCCGCTCGATCGCCGACCTGACCGACCGGCTCGACGCCACGCGCCGGGCCGCGGGCGGCCGGGGCCGGCAGGCCGTCGACCGGGACCAGGAGGTCCGGCGGTTGAGCGCGCGCCTGCGTACGCTGCGCCGTTACGGCCTGGACCTGTGCCTGGGCCGGATGGTCGGCGCGGACGGCGGCGAACCGGTGTACGTGGGCCGGCTCGGCCTGACCGACGGCGCGGGCGGCCGGCTGCTGCTGGACTGGCGCTCCCCCGCCGCCGAGCCGTTCTTCGGCGCCACTCACGCCGACCCGATGGGCCTGGTCAGCCGCCGCCGGTACCGCTGGACCGCGGGCCGGATCACCGACTACTGGGACGAGGTGTTCACCGCCGACGGGCTGGCCGGGCACGCCGCGCTGGACGACCAGTCGGCGTTCATCGCCAGCCTGGGCGCGACCCGGTCGGCGCGGATGCGCGACGTGCTCGGCACCATCCAGGCCGACCAGGACGCGATCATCCGGGCGGGCTCGCGGGGCGCGCTGGTGGTCGACGGCGGTCCCGGCACCGGCAAGACGGTGGTGGCGCTGCACCGCACCGCGTACCTGCTGCACGCCGACCCGCGGCTGGGCGAGCGCCGGGGCGGGGTCCTGGTGGTCGGGCCGCACCAGCCGTACCTGAACTACGTCTCCGACGTGCTGCCCAGCCTGGGCGAGGAGGACGTGCAGATCTGCACCCTGGCGGACCTGGTGCCGGAGGGCGCGGCGGCGGCGCCGGAGACCGATCCGGAGGTGGCCCGCCTGAAGGCCGCGGCGGACCTGGTGCGGGTGGTCGACGCCGCGGTCCGCTTCTACGAGGAGCCGCCCGCCACCGGGACGACTGTCGGTGTCGGCGACGCCGAGGTGCGGCTGACCGCCGGTGACTGGGCGACGGCGTTCGAGGCGGCCGGGCCGGGCGTCCCGCACAACGAGGCCCGCGACGACGTGTGGGAGGAACTGCTCACGATCCTGGTGGAGAAGTACCGCGGCGACGAGCCGGAGGAGGCGGTCCGCCGGGCGTTGGGGCGCGACCGGGAACTGGTCACCGCGTTCGGCCGGGCGTGGCCGCTGCTCGACCCGCTCGACGTGGTGGCCGACCTGTGGTCGGTGCCGGCCTACCTGCGCCGGTGCGCCCCGTGGCTGAGCGTCGAGGAGATCCGTACGCTGCGGCGGGCCGACCCTCGGGCCTGGACGGTGGCGGACCTGCCGTGGCTGGACGCGGCCCGGCGGCGGGTCGGTGACCCGGAGGCGTCGCTGCGGCGGCGCCGCGACGAGGGGGTGCTGGCCGCGCAGCGCGCCGAGATGGACACGGTGGTCGACGCGCTGATCGCGTCGCACGCCTACGACGACGGCGAGGGCCTGATGACCATGCTGTACGGCGAGGACATGCGCACCAGCCTGGTCGACTCCAGCGTGTTGAGCGCTGCCGATCCGGACCTGCTGGCCGGGCCGTTCGCACATGTCGTGGTGGACGAGGCGCAGGAGCTGACCGACGCGCAGTGGCAGATGCTGCTGGCGCGCTGCCCGTCGCGCAGCTTCACAGTGGTCGGTGACCGGGCGCAGGCGCAGCACGGGTTCACCGAGTCGTGGCCGCAGCGGCTGGCGCGGGCCGGGTTCGACCGCGTCGAGGTGGCGACGCTGTCGGTCAGCTACCGCACTCCGGCGCAGGTGATGGCGGCGGCCGAACCGGTGATCCGGGCCGTGCTGCCCGACGCCAACGTGCCCACGTCCATCCGCGACGGGGCTCCGGTGCGGTACGGCGCCCGCGCGGACCTGCGCGCGGTGGTGGACGGCTGGCTCGCCGCCCACCGCGAGGGTGTCGCGTGCGTCATCGGCGATCCGGCGTTCCCGGCCTCGGAGCGGGTCCGGTCGCTGAGCCCGGTGCTGGCGAAGGGGCTGGAGTTCGACCTGGTGGTGCTGGTCGACCCGGAGGCTTTCGGTGACGGGGTCGCCGGGGCGGTGGACCGGTACGTCGCGATGACCCGGGCCACCGGCGAACTGGTCGTGCTGACCGGGCCGTGACCGGCGCCCCGGGGGCGGCTCGGCGGCCGCCCCCGGGGACCGGTTCAGCGGCTCAGCGCCCGGTAGCGGCGCAGCGACAGCGGCAGGAACACCGCGACCAGCACCAGCGGCCAGAGCACCGCCAGCAGCGGATGGTGCGCGGCCACCCACGAGTCGCCGCTCCAGCCGGGGTTGCCGAACAGCTCGCGGGTGGCGCCGACGGTCGCGGACAGCGGATTCCACTCGGCGACCGCGCCGAGCCACGCCGGCATGGTGGACGGCGCCACGAACGCGCTGGACAGGAAGCCCAGCGGGAACTCCAGTGTCTGCACCGCTGTCACCGCGCTCTGCCCCTTCACGGTCAGGCCGAGGAAGACGCCCACCCAGACCAGCGCGAACCGCAGCAGCAGGATCAGCCCGAGCGCGGCGAGCGTGTCACCGAGGTCGCCGCGCGCCCGCCAGCCGACGGCCAGGCCGACGAGCAGCATGACGGCGAGCGTCACCACCGCGAACATCAGGTCGGCCACAGCACGGCCGAGCAGCGGCGCCAGCCGGGACACCGGCATGGACCGCAGCCGGTCGGTGACGCCGCGCTCCAGGTCCGCCGAGACCGCCATGGTGGTCATGCTGATGCCGAAGACCATCGTCATGGCGAACATGCCGGGCATCAGGAACTCGCGGTAGCTGCCGCCGCCCGGCACCTGGAGCGCGCCGCCGAACAGGTACGCGAACATCAGCACCATCAGGATGTCGAAGCCCAGGGAACCGACCAGCGGGCCGGGCTCACACCGCCAGTGCGCCAGCGCACGACCGGTCAGCGTCAGGCCGTCACCGGTAAGCGACGCCCGCCGGGCCGGGGTCACGATCGCTGTCACGCGGTCACCTCCACACCGGTCCGGCCGGCGGACGGCCCGCCGGTGAGCTGGAGGAACACCTCGTCCAGCGTGGGTCGCCGCAGCGCCACGTCGGCCACGTCGACGCCGTCGGCGTCGAGCGCGCGCAGCACCTCGGTCAGCGCGCCGGCCCGGTCGCCGACCTGGGCGCTGACCGCCCGGCGATCCGGGTCGACTGCCGGTTCGGCGCGGGCGACGGCGCGCAGCCGCCCGGCGGCGGTGGCGAGGTCGGCGGCGTCGCGGACGACCAGGTCGATCCGGTCGCCGCCGAGGCGGGACTTGAGCGCGTCGGGGGTACCCTCGGCGATCACCCGCCCGGCGTCGAGCACGCAGACGCGGTCGGCGAGCTGGTCGGCCTCGTCCAGATACTGCGTGGTGAGCAGCACCGTGGTTCCGGCGCGCACCAGGTCGCGTACCGCCTCCCACACCTCGCTGCGCCCGCGCGGGTCCAGCGCCGTGGTCGGCTCGTCGAGGAACAGCACCGACGGCGCGAGGATCATGCCGGCGGCCAGGTCGAGGCGGCGGCGCATACCACCGGAGTACGTGCGTACCGGCCGATCACCGGCGTCGGCGAGCCCGAACCGGTCCAGCAGTTCGGCGGCGCGCCGTCGCGCTCCGGCCCGGTCCAGGTGGAACAGGCGGCCGAAGATGACCAGGTTCTCCCGGCCGCTCAGCGCCTCGTCCACAGCGGGGTGCTGGCCGACCAGGCCGATGCGGTGGCGTACCCGGTCGGCCTGCCCGGCCACGTCGTAGCCGGCGACCTCTGCCCGCCCGGCGTCGAAGCGCAGCAGCGTGGCGAGGATGCGGACGGCTGTGGTCTTGCCGGCGCCGTTGGGCCCGAGCAGTCCGCACACGGTGCCCGGCGGTACCCGCAGGTCGAATCCATCGAGCGCGGCCGTGTCGCAGTATCGCTTACGCAGGCCCTCCGCGAGGATCGCGTGTTCCACGTCTGTGCCCCCTCCGTCGACGAGGGCACTAACGTACAACGTACGGTATAGCGTCCGCCAATGATTCAGTCGACCACCCGGTGCTCCCACGCCCAGACCGCGATCTCGGTGCGGTTCCGCAGGCCGAGCTTCGTCTGCACCGTCGACACGTGGCTCTTCACGGTGCTCAGCGAGATGAACAGCTCCGCGCCGATCTCCAGGTTGGTCCGGCCCCGGGCGATCTCCCGTACCACCTCGACCTCCCGCTCGGACAACGCCGGACGTCGCTCGTCACGGGGCGGCGCGGGCGGGGTCAGGTGCCGCAGCAGCCGGACCGTCACCGACGGGGACACGAGCGCGTCACCCTGGTACGCCGCCCGCACAGCCTCCACCAGCAGCGCCGGACCGGCGTCCTTGAGCAGGAACCCGGCCGCTCCCCCGCGCAGCGCGCCGTAGACGTACTCGTCCAGGTCGAACGTGGTGACCACGACGACCCGCAGCGGGTCGGCCACCTCGGGACCGGTGAGCGCCCGCGTCACCTGGAGCCCGTCGAGGCGCGGCATCCGGATGTCCACCAGGCACACGTCCGGGCGCAGGCGGCGGGCCTGGGCCACCGCGTCGACGCCGTCGGACGCCTCGGCGACCACTGTGATGTCCGGCTGGTCCTCCAGGATCAGCCGCAGCCCGCCGCGCACCATCGCCTGGTCGTCGGCGAGCAGCACCCGGATCGTCATCACGGCCGCCCGCACGGTACGGAGGCCCGCACCGACCACCCGGCGCCGGGGCGGGGACCGGCGTGCAGCGTCCCGCCCAGGGCCTCGACGCGCTCGCGCAGGCCGAGCAGGCCGTATCCGCCCCGCTGCTCGGCGGGGATCCCGGACGCGTCGTCGGTCACCTCGACCACCACCGCGTCCGGCTCCTGCGCCACGTCCACTGTGACCTGGCCGGCGTGCGGGGCGTGGCGGGCCACGTTCGTCAGCGCCTCCCGGACGATCCGGTGCACGGTGCTGGTGACCTCCGGCGGCCAGGTCGTCTCCCCCGGTAGGCGCAGCCGCACCGGCGGGCCCTGCCGGCGGAACCGCTCGACGAGTTCCTCGATCTGCTCGGTACCGGCCGAGGCCGGCGGCGCGTCAGCGGTGTCCCGCAGCAGCCCGACCAGGCGGCGCATGGCCCGCATCGCCTCGCCGCCGGCCGCCTCGATGCCGGCCAGCGACTCCGTGGCGCGCGCCGGATCCCGGCGCCCGACCAGGTGGGCGGCCTGCGCCTGCACCACCATGCCGGTGACGTGGTGGGCCACCACGTCGTGCAGTTCCCGGGCCAGTTCCAGCCGCTCGTCGCGGCGTACCCGCTCGGCGGTGACCTTCGCCCGCTCGTCGAGCAGCCGCAGCGTGAGCCCGGCGGCGACCCCGCCGAGCCAGCACAGCCCGTTGAGCGCGACCACCCCGGACCCGCCCGCCCCCGGCCGGGCCGCCGGCCACGCCCCGGCCGCCACCGCGAGACCACCGGCGGCGATCAGGCCGGCGGGCGGCGGCGGCAGCGCGCGTACCGCCGATCCGACCAGGACCGCCGACGCCAGCGCCAGCGCCGGACCCGGCTCGGTGGGCAGGTCGAACAGCCGGGCCGCGACGACGGCAGACCCGGCGACGACGAGTCCGGCGGTGACCGCGACGACGCGCTGCCTGTCGCGTACCAGAGCCAGCACGCCGACCACGACGGCGGCCGCGCCGCCGGGAAGCCAGTACCGCAGCCCCCAGCTGGCGGCGATCGCGACCGCCTGGACGCCGATCGCGGCGAGCAGCACCACGGCGAGCCCTGCCGTCGCCGCCACCCGGGTGATCCGTTCGGTAGCCATGCCCAGCACGCTAGGAGATCGCGGGCCGGCGCGAACCGGCCGAAAGGAGGGGCCGGCCGAGTGCCGGACCCTGCTCCGGACCGATGCCCGCCGGTCCGGGCGTGCCCAGGATGAGTCGCATGCATCCACCACTCGCCCTGCACGCCGAGCGGCTGACCAAGCGGTACGGCCGCCGCACCGCGCTTGCCGACTGCGACCTGAGCGTTCCGCGCGGGCACGTGGTCGGCCTGGTCGGCCCCAACGGCGCCGGAAAGTCCACGCTGCTGCAACTGGCCTGCGGGCTGATCGCGCCGACGTCGGGCACGTTGACGGTGCTCGGCTCGCCGCCGGCCGCCGACGCCGCGCACCTGGCCCGGGTCGGTTTCGTCGCCCAGGACACGCCGGTCTACGCGTCCCTCACCGTCGCCGAGCACCTGCGGATGGGCGCCTGGCTGAACCCGTCCTGGGACGCGGCGCTGGCCCGGCGGCGCGTCGACGAGGTCGGCCTGGACCCGGCGCAGAAGGCGGGCCGGCTCTCCGGCGGCCAGCGCGCGCAACTGGCCCTCGCGCTGGCCGCCGCGAAACGTCCCGAGCTGCTGATCCTCGACGAGCCGGCCGCCGCGCTGGACCCCCTGGCGCGTCGCGAGTTCATGCACGGGCTGGCCGGTTTCGTGCGGGAACTCGGCGCCGGCGCGGTGCTCTCCTCGCACCTGCTCGGCGACGTGGCGCAGGTCTGCGACCACCTGGTCGTGCTCTGCGCCGCCCGGATGCAGGTGGCCGGTCCGGTCCCGGACCTGCTCGCCACGCACCACCGGACCGCCGCCGCGCCCGCCGGGGTCGAGGTGGTCTGGGCCGAGCCCGGCCGCGCCGTGGTCCGGGGCCCGGCGGTACGCGACGGCGCGCCGGTCACGCTGGAGGAGCTGGTCCTGGCGTACCTGTCCCGGGCCGCCGCCCGCCCGGCGGTGACCAGGTGATCCGGCTGACGCTGCGGCAGTTCCGCCTCCCGGCGCTCGTCGGCGCCGTCCTGCTGGTGCTGGCCGGCTCCTACCTGCTGCGCCTCGGCGCGGACATCCGGGCCGTGCCGGATCCGGCCCGGCTGCCCGGCCGGTACGCGCAGACGATGCTGTTCCTCGCCGGCGGGTTCGCGCTGGTGCCCGCGCTGATCGGCGCGTTCTGGGGCGCGCCGCTCGTGGCCCGGGAACTGGAGCAGGGCACGCACCGGCTGGTGTGGAACCAGAGCGTGCCGCGCCGCCGCTGGCTGGCGGTCAAGCTCGCAGTGCTCTCGGTGGCCGCCGCGCTCGTCGCCGGGGTGCTCGGCGCGCTGCTGACCTGGGCGGCCACGCCCGTCGACCGGGTAGCCGGTGACCGGTTCAGCACCGTGCTGTTCGGCGCGCGCGGTATCGCGCCGGTCGGGTACGCCGTGTTCGGCCTCGTCCTCGGCGTGGTCGCCGGGCTGCTGCTGCGCCGTACCCTGCCGGCGATGGCGGTGGTGTTCCTGGCCGTGGTGGTGGTGCAGCTCGCGGTGCCGAACCTGCTGCGCCCGCACTACCTGCCGCCGGAGCGCGTCACCGTGCCGATGACCGCCGACACGGTGAACCGGGCCCGGAACCTGGGCAGCATCACCGGCTCACCGGTCGTCGGCGGGCTGGACGTGCCGGGCGCGTGGGTCACCGACATCGGCCCGCTGCGGACCGCCGACGGGCGGCAGCTCTCCGACGCCGCGTTCGACACCTGTTTCCGGGAGCCGCCGCGTACCGGGGCCACCGGCACGTTCGGCGACACGGCGGTCTGCCTCGGCGGGCTCGACCTGCACGTGGACCTGGCGTACCAGCCGAACCGCCGGTTCTGGGCGTTCCAGTGGATCGAGTTGGCGCTCCACCTCGGCGCGGCGGGTCTGCTGGCGGCGCTCGGCCTGTGGCACGTCCGGAGACGGGCCGGCTGAGCGTTACGGGGGCGGACGGTCCGGGCGCGAGCCGCGCCCGGACCGCCGTACCTAGCGCTTCAGCAGCGCGCGCAGCGCCTCGGTGATCTCGCCCGGCGCCTCCTCGGCCATGAAGTGCCCGGCCGTGGTGGTGCGGTGCTCCAGGTCCGGGGCCCAGGCCCGCCACACCGCCGCCGCGTCGTAGCCGAGCGCGGTGCCCCAGTCCTGCTGGATGACGGTGGTAGGCATGGTCAGCCGCCGCCCGGCGTCCCGGTCCGCCCGGTCGTGCGTCACGTCGATCCCGGCCGAGGCCCGGTAGTCGGCGACGATCGAGTCGACCGCCTCGCGGGAGGCCCGCAGGTACTCGGCGCGCACGTCGGCTGGCATGGCCGCCGGGTCACCGGCCCAGGCGTCCAGGAAGTGCCCGAAGAACGCGTCGGCGCTGCCCGCGATCATCTGCTCGGGCAGGCCGGGCGGCTGGGCCATCAGGTACAGGTGGAACGCCACCGAGGCGTTCACGCCGTGCAGCACGTCCCACATGTCGAGGGTGGGCAGCACGTCCAGCGACGCCAGGTGGGTGACCGCGTCCGGGTGGTCCAGGCCGGCCCGGACCGCGACCAGCGCGCCCCGGTCGTGCCCGGCGAGCGCGAACCGCTCGTGGCCGAGCCCGCGGGCCACCGCGACCACGTCGGCGGCCATGGTCCGCTTGCTGTACGTGTCCTCGATGCGCGCGGCCGGTTTGTCGCTGGCGCCGTAGCCGCGCAGGTCGGGGCAGATCACCGTGTGCTCGGCGGCCAGGTCGGCGGCGACGTGCCGCCACATCAGGTGGGTCTGCGGGAAGCCGTGCAGCAGCACGACCGGGCTGCCGGTGCCGCCCACCGCCACGTTCAGCGCCACACCCTCGGCGACCGGAACGCGCTGGTAGTCGAATCCCGTGATGGTGGTGCTCATCATGATCCCTCTTTCGTCTCGTCGTACCTGACCAGCGTGGCGGCGCCCGATGAGCAACCGATGAGCGCGATACGGTGACCACCGGGTCGAGGAGGGGTCGGTGCCTGTCGGTTTCGGTGTGCTGGGTCCGGTGACGGCCTGGGACGACGCGGGTGCGCCGGTCGACCTGAAGGGGCCCCGGCACCGCGCCGTGCTGGCGCGGCTGGTCGCCGCCCGGGGCCGTACCGTGCCGGTCGGGCAGATCGTCGACGACCTGTGGGACGACCCACCGGCCGGCGCGGTGGGCGCGGTCCGCACGTTCGTCGCGGCGCTGCGCCGCCGGCTGGAACCGCACCGTCCGCCACGCGAGCCGGCCCGGCTGCTGGTCACCGACGGACCGGGGTACGCGCTGCGCGCCGAACCGGACACCGTCGACGCCTGGCGGTTCGAGGACGCCGTCACCGCCGCTGCCGACGCGCTGCCCCGGGCCGCGCTGGACCGGCTCGACGAGGCGCTGGGCTGGTGGCGCGGGCCCGCGTACGCCGACTTCGACCAGCCGTGGGCGCACGCCGAACGCGTCCGGCTCGACCAGATCCGGCTCACCGCCGTGGAGCGGCGGGCCGAGGCGCTGCTGGCGCTGGACCGGGCCGCCGACGCCGTACCCGATCTCGACGCCCACGTCGCCGCGCACCCGTGGCGGGAGGACGGGTGGGCGCTGCTGGCGTCGGCGCTCTACCGGGCCGGCCGGCAGGCCGACGCGCTCGCCGTGCTGCGCCGCGCCCGGGAACTGCTGCGCGACCAGCTCGGCCTGGACCCCGGGCCGCGGCTGCGACGGCTGGAGACCGACCTGCTGCGCCAGGCCGAACCCGAACCGACCGGCCCGGCGCGGGTCTGGGCCGAGACCGCCGCGGCGTACGAGCGCACTGTGGTGCCCGGCGCGCGGGCCCGGCTGGAGTCGACTGTCGGGCTGCTGCGCAGCCTCGCGGTCACCGGGCCGGGCGGACTGGAGGCCGCCCGGGGCCAGCGCGAGGCGGCCATCACCGCGGCCGAGCAGCTGGGCGACCCGGAGTTCACCGCGCGGGTCATCGGCGGGTACGACGTACCCGCGATCTGGACCCGCTCGGACGACCCGGCGCAGGCGGCCCGGGTCGTCGCGGCCGCGGAGCGGGCCCTGGCCGGGCTGGGTCCGGACGCGCCGGAGGCGACCCGCGCGCGGCTGCTGGCCACCGTCGCGATCGAGTCCCGCGGTACGGCGTCGCCGCGCCCCGCCGAGGCCGCGCGGGAGGCGGAGGCGATCGCCCGGCGGGTGGCCGACCCGGCGCTGCTGGCCCAGGCGCTCAACGGCGTGTACATGCAGACGTTCCACCGCGCGGGGCTGGCCGCCGAGCGGGACGCGATCGGGGCCGAGCTGGTCGCGCTCGCCGCCCGGCACGGCCTGCCCACAGTGGAGATCCTCGGGCACCTGATCCGGGTGCAGGCGCGCAGCGCGCTCGCCGACGTCACCGCCGCCGACGCGCACGCCGAGGCGGCGGACCGGCTCGCCGCGCGGCACGAGAGCCCGCTCGTCGGCGTGTTCACCGGCGGCTACCGGGCCCTGCGGACCGCCGCCACCGGTGCCGCATACCCGGACGCGGAGGCGGCGTACCTGTCGTGGGCGAGCGGGCTGGCCGGCTGCGGCATGCCGGGCGTGGAACGCGGACTGGTGCCGCTGGCGCTGCTCTGCCTGCGCGTGTGGCACGACCTGCCCGCCGTCCTCCCCACCGACACGGACTGGGGGCCGTACGCGCCCTGGGCCCGCCCGCTGCTCCTGCTCGCCGACGGGCGGCGCGACGAGGCCGCCAGGGCATTGCGTCGCACTCCGGCACCGCCGCGCGACCTGCTCATGGAGGCGCTGTGGTGCCTCACCGGCCGGGCCGCCGTCGCGCTGGACGACCGGGACGCGATGCTCCGGGCCCGGTCCGTGCTCGCCCCGGCGGCCGGTGATCTGGCCGGGGCGGGCAGTGGCCTGCTCACCGTCGGGCCGGTCACCGCGCATCTGGACCGCCTCGACGCCGCACTCGCGGTGACCGGCGGTCAGGACCGTTCGTGAGGGCTGCTCGGTGGAACGCGCCCTCGGCTAGGGTGCGGCGATGGACGAGCTGAGGCACCTGTTCCGGCGCGCCGCCGACCACACGGCCGACTACCGGCTGTCCCTGCCGGACCGGCCGGTCGGCGTACCCGTGGACCAGGCCGCGCTGAACGAGGCGTTCGCCGGCCCGCTGCCTGATGCGCCCACCCCGCCCGAGCAGGTTCTCGCGGAGCTGGTGGCCGCCGCCGAACCGGGACTCGTCGCCACCGCCGGGCCGCGCTACTTCGGCTTCGTCATCGGCGGCGCCTCGCCCGCCGCCACCGCCGCGGACATGCTGGCCACCGGGTGGGACCAGAACGCGTTCAACGCTGTCACCTCGCCCGCCGCGGTGGCCGCCGAGTCGGCCGCCGGAACCTGGCTCAAGGAACTGCTCGGCATCCCGGCGACCGCGTCCGTCGGGTTCGTCACCGGCGGGCAGGCCGCCAACACCGCCGGGCTCGCCGCCGCCCGCCACCAGGTCCTCGCCGACGCCGGCTGGGACGTGGAACGGCGCGGCCTGTCCGGCGCGCCGGCGGTACGCGTGTTCGCCGGCGCCGAACGGCACGCCACCGTCGACAGGTCGCTGCGCCTGCTCGGTCTCGGCACCGACGCGCTGCGCCCGGTGCCGACCGGCACGCAGGGCGCGATCGACCCGGACGCCCTGGAAGCGGCGCTGCGCGACGCCGGTCCCGGACCGACGATCGTCTGCCTTCAGGCGGGCAACGTGAACACCGGCGCGTGCGACGAGCTGCGCCGCGCCTGCGACCTGGCCCACCGGTACGGCGGCTGGGCGCACGTGGACGGCGCGTTCGGACTGTGGGCGGCGGCCAGCCCGTCGACCCGGCACCTGGTGGACGGGCTGGAGGCGGCCGACTCGTGGGCCTGCGACGGCCACAAGTGGCTGAACCTGCCGTACGACACGGCGTTCGCGTTCTGCGCCCGGCCCGACGCGCACGCGGCGGCCATGTCGCTCGCGGCCGCGTACCTCGTGGGTTCCGGTGGTGTGCCGGCGGGCGCGGAGCTGACCGCGGAGTCCTCGCGCCGCGCCCGTGGCTTCGCGGTCTGGGCGGGCCTGCGGGAGCTGGGCCGCGACGGCGTCGCCGCGCTGGTCGAGCGGTGTTGCGCGCTGGCCCGGCGGTTCGCCGACGGGCTGACCGCGGCCGGGTTCGAGGTGGTGAACGACGTGGTGCTCAACCAGGTACTCGTCGGGTTCGGCGACGACGCACGCACCGACCGGGTGGTCGCGGCGGTGCAGGCCGACGGGACGTGCTGGGCCGGCGGGACGACGTGGCGGGGACGGCGGCTGATGCGGATCTCGGTGTCGAACGCGACCACCACTGAGGCCGACGTGGACCGTTCCGTGGCGGCGATCGCCCGGCTGGCCCGCTGAACGGCGTCAGCCGGGCAGACGCAGCAGGTGCCGCCCGGGGAACGGGCCGCCGTGTTCCCGCTCCCAGGTGGCGAGGTGGCGCTTCTTCTCCTCGGACGAGGGGGCGAGGAAGTCGAAGTAGGCGAGGATCACGCTGCGGGCCTCGTCGACCGTGTACGACGCTCCCGACGGCACCGGGCCGAGGCTGTCCACGCTGACGCCGGTCGGCGTGCAGCGCACCACTGCGGAGTTGCCCTCGTACTCCTCGTAGTCCGATCGCCCGGACATCACGTCGTCGATGCACTGCAGCAGCTCGAGGCAGTCCGGGGCGTACGTCTGGATGTCGCTGACGAGCTGGGAGGCGAAGGGGCGGAAACGCGCGTCACCGCTGGTCATGGTGGGCGCGCCGTTCTGATTGCGCCCGAACTGGATGTCACCCACAGCTAGCGTCCCCCCACCGGCCAAGCCGAGTACCACGTCGTGCCACCGGGATTGTAGAAGCCCTCGACGAGCAGCCCGTTCGCCCTCCCCTGCCACTTGTTCGGGTCGTCGGGGTGCGGGCCGCCGGACCGGAACGCGCCCTCGATCGTCTCGTCGACCCGCTGCGGCGTCCAGTTGTCCGGGAAGAAGGTGCTCGAACCGCGCTTCTGGCGCCAGACACCGCCGTCGTCCTGCACGTCGACGCGCGCCCGGTACGTGCCGTCGGCGTGCCGTTCGAGGATCATCTCGCGGCCGTCCGCGTCGACCCGGACCCGGGCACCCGGCGGGTTCTCTCCCATGAACCGGTGGTGGAAGCCGGTGCCCCGGGGCGGAGTGGCGTTGGTGTTCACGTGGCCGCGGAAGATGTGCGCGTAGCGGCGGTGCCGCATCCGGGCCCGGAGCCATTTCTCCACCGGCGTGAAGAGACCGGCCTTTCCCCGCCTACCCACCGAGCACCGCTTCGGTGGCCATGGTGAGCAACTGGTCGATGAGGACACCGGTGATGAGCTTGAAGATCGGGATCTCCAGCAGGGAGGCGCCGAACGTGACAGCGGCTGTGGCGACTGCCTGCGCGATCTGAATCGCCAGGAGCGTCAGCTGCACGATCACGTTGATCTTCAACGCGAGGACGATCCCGGCGCACACCATGAGCCCGGTCCCGATGAGCGCCGCCGCGGAGGCCCCGTCGTCCAGGTTGGTCTTCGCCGAGTCGGCGGCCTGCCAGCTCGTCTGGAAACGTTCGATGGCGTCGTCGCGGTTCTGGGTCCACATCTGCTGCGCCGACCGGTCGGCGTCGGCCACCGGAGTCCGGAGCCGGTCCGGGAAGGCGAGCCACGCCTGGCCCATCTCCAGCAGCTTCGTCTCGTCGGCCTCGGGCCAGGTGTAGCCGAGCATGCCGAGAAGGGACACCAGCTCTCCGGGCAGGGTCATTCCCATGTCAGCCGAGCACCTCACGGAAGCGGCCGAGGCTCTCGGTGATCATGCGTTCGGTCTCCTGGTAGTTGAGGCCCATCACCCGGCTCAGCTTCCCGATGTCCTCGATCTCGACGAGGTTCGCGTCGTAGCTCTCCAGCGCCAGGTCGCGGATCGTCTCGTAGACCATCCCGATGAGCGAGCCGAGGTCGTCGTTGCCCCACGGCGTGCCGAAGGCCGCCAGCTCGGCGTCGAACGCGGACAGTGCGGCACGCATGCGCTGCGCCGAGGCGACGATGTCGTCACCCGCCCCGATGATCGATTCAGGATCGATCTCGATCTCGCGGGCCATCAGCGCTCCCCTCCGTCGGTCATCGTCCCGGTTCCCGGATGGTCTGCATCACGCCGGTCAGCGCGCCGGTGAGCGCGGACATCTGGCGGACACCGGCCTCCTGCAAGTCGCGCAGCCGCGCGTCGAGTGCGGCCGAGCCGAGCCCCTGCGGCGCCGCCGCCGGGGGGATCTGCTCCAGCGCGCGGTTGACCGCTACCACCACCGACTCGCCGAGCTCCGCCGAGGACAGCCGGCGGGGTGGGCGGGTGACCTCCAGCCGGGTCAGCCGGGCCGAGCCGTCGACCTCCGCGCGCACGGTCCCGGCGTCATCGGATCCACTCCACCGCCCGTCCCCGCCGTCGTCGGCCGGCGTCCCGCCGGTCGCCGTGCCCAGCACGTCCATGACCTGGTGCAGGAGATCCGCCGGGCCGTTCGCCGGGACGTCCCCGCCGAGCCCGGTCGCCGGACCGGCCTTGGCGACGGCGTCAGCGATCGCGCCGTGAAGCCGGCGCATCGCCGCCTCGCTCTCGGCGAGGACGGCCCCGAGGCTTCGGGTCAGCGCGGACAGGTCGGCCACCGGTTCGCTGCTCGCCAGACTGCCCCGGGACGCGGTCAACGCGTCGTTCACCGCCTGCTCGACCAGGGGGCCAAGCTCGTCCTCGGACAGCCGCATCAACGGCGCGGCCAGCTCGACGGAGCGCAACCGCCCGTCCTCCGCCGTCACCTCGACCTGGCCGTCGGCGGACCGGCCGAGCGCCTCGGCGGTCACGCCGCCGGCGGTGTGGCCGTCGGCGGTCACGCCGCGGGCGGGGTGCACGCCGGCGCGCAGGGCCGCCAGCTCCTCGCGGTAGCCGGAGACGCGCAGCGCGTAGTCGTCGGGCGCGGCGTCCTGTGTCATCCCGTTGCCTCCCCGTCACGGTCAACCAGACCCTAGCAACGCCCGGCACGCCGAGATGTCCCTCCACAGGGGAGTGCGCTCATCACCGTGCCGTCACGGGGCCCACACGCAGCGCTACCGGTTGCTACCGTGTCGGGCACCGTTGTCCTCTGGGGAGGGTCGTCATGTGGGCGGACGAGGCCGCGCTGGACGCGGCGGCACGACGGCTCGACGAGTGGGAGTCGTCGCTGGCCGCCCGGGCGGCGCGCGCCCGCGACCTGTCCGCCCGCACACAGGCACTGACCGGCGCCGCGCGCAGCGCCGACGGCCTGGTCGAGGTCACCGTCGACGCGTCCGGGCTGCTCACCGGCCTGCGACTCGACGAACGTGTCCGGCAGCACTCCGCCGCACACACCGCCCGGCAGATCCTGGCGGTCACCCGGGACGCCCGCGCCGACCTGCTGCGACGGCTCACCGAGGCCACCACCGCGACCCTCGGCGCGGACGACCCGGCCGCGCGGGCGATCGTCGAGTCCCACCAGCGGCGGCTCGGCCCCGACCCGGACGCGCCGGATGCCGCCCGGTGACGGCCTCCGGGTCGACCCGGACGACCTGACCGCGCACGCCGCCCACCTGAGCCGCTGCGCCGACAGCATCGACGCCGCACGGCAGGCCGGCCGGCACGTCCGGCTCGGTGCCGACGCGTACGGGCAGCTCTGCGCGATCATGCCGGTCCTGCTCGACGGCCTCCAGCGGACGCTCACCGACGGCATCGGCACCGCCGCCACCTCGGTCCGGGACACCGCCGGGAAGCTGCGGTCCAGCGCCGAGCGCTACCGCGCCTCCGACGCGCACGCCGCGGACCTGCTCGACCGGGTACGACAGCGTCGGTGACCACGAACCCGCTGGTCGCCGCCGCCTCGGACACCGCGCCGAGCGCCTGGGCGGGCGTGTGGATCTGCGAGGACATCGAACTCATCGCCCAGGGCGTACGCACCGGCAACTGGATCGACGGCAGCCTCGGCGTCGTCAGCGCCGGCCTCGACGCGCTCGCCCTGGTGTCCGACCCGGCCGGGGTGCTCCTCCAGTACGGCATCGCCTGGCTCATCGAACACGTCAAGCCGCTCAGCGAGGCCCTCGACTGGCTCGCCGGCGACCCCGCCGAGATCACCGCGCACGCGCAGACCTGGCGCAACGTCGCCGCGTCGCTGCGCGAGGACGCCGCCGAACTGGCCCACGCCGTGCGCACCGAGGTCGCCGGGTGGACCGGCGCCGCCGCCACCGGCTACCGCCGCTGGGCGGCCGAGCAGCAGCAGGCCGTCACCGGGCTGGCGCAGGGCGCCGAGGCGATGGCCGCGATCACCGAGGGCGCCGCCGGGCTGGTCGCGGCCGTGCGGCTACTGGTCCGCGACGCCATCGCCGCCTGCGTGTCCCGCCTGATCGTGTACGCGGCCGAACTGGTCGCCACGGCCGGGCTGGCGACGCCGCTGGTGGTGGAGCAGGTGACGACGACCGTGGCGTCGTGGGCGGCGCGGATCGCGCGGTTGCTGCGGGGGTTGCTGGCGAGTCTGCGGCGGCTGATGCCGGAGATGCGCCGCCTCGGCGACCTGATCGAGAAGCTCCGCGAGGCGCTGAGCCGCTTGCGAGCGGCGGGGCCCGAGTCGGCGAACCTGAACCGCGTGCGCGGCCGAGGGCGCGGACCACGCATGCCGATGACCACGGAGTCGGTGCAGCAGATCGCCGCGAAGTACGGCATCGAGGTCTCCGACATCCGGTTCGTAATCGACAAAGGCAGGTCGGGGATCCACGGAGTGACCAGGGCTGACCAGTCGGTCATGCTCTGCCGGAACGCCTTCCACAGCGAGGAGGACCTCGCCCGTACGCTCGCGCATGAGCGGTTCCACGTGGAGGAACTCCGCGCAGGGCGTCCGTATCCCCGAAACCGTGACGAGGCGATCGCATTCGAGGATCGTGCCTATGCTCACGAGGACCAGTGGTGGGGAAACCACCCGGTCAGACCGGAGGAGTAGCTGGTGGCTTCATTCGACGACTGGCTGGACGCGTACGAGGTCGTCTACGGCGCCCTGCCTGCCGAATCCGACCACCAGTGCCCGAACTGCGGTCACCGAACCCTCCGGATGGTGTTCACCGGCCCTCCGGGCGCCGGGTACGGCTACGCCTCCTTCTGGTGTGACACCTGCCTGGAGGGCATACACATCTCCCGGGCTCCGGTGCCCGCCGGAGCGGAGGCCCGGTCCATTGCCGCACCCATCGAGGAACGCACCAGAGGTATTCCCAACTACCGTCTGGTGACGTAGCTGAAACTCCGTCCGGCGATCGGCTATGAGCCTGCGATCCCGCACTGCAACCGGACAATGACCTGCTCGGTCACCACGTCCACCCCGCCGAGAGCGTCGCGCACGTCGGCGGCGAGCGCCGCGCGTTGTTGCAGGGTAGGCAACCGTTCGGCGGACATGGCGGAGAAGACGCCGCCGACCATGTCGTCGACGGTGAGCGGTGCGTCGTACCGCACCGACGTCTCCTCGTACCGATAGCCGGCACGCACGAGCGCCTCCCGGTTGCGCCGACGCCCGTCCTCGTCGGTCTGGCATCTCGCCGTGACCGGGTGGCCGAGCATCCGCTCCAGGCATCCGCGCAGTGCGCGCGACCACTCGGCGTCCTGCGTCCACAGGGGTTCGCCGTTGGTGACGACGGCGATGCCACCGCCGGGGCGCAGCAACGGCCTGGCCGCCTCGAACAGCGTGTCGCGGTCCATGAAGTGGATGGCGACGGCGACGGTCAGCGCACCGACCCTCCCCCTGCCGAGCAGCCGGGACAACGCGGGCACATCGCCATCGCTGCCGAGCAACCACATGGCGTTGGCGGTCCCCCGGTCCAGGGCGGTACGCCGGGCGATCGCCAACATGTCCGGTTCCGGGTCCACGCCGACGACCGCGCGCACCCGCTCGACGAGCGGGAGGCTCAACTGACCGGTGCCGCAGCCGAGGTCGACCACCGTGTCGTCGCCGCCGAGACGGAAAACTGCCGCCAGCGCGTCGAGCACCTCCGGCGGATAGCCGCGCCGATGCCGTGCGTAGTAGGTCGCCACCTCACCGCCGAAGCCCGTCGCCATGCCGGCAGCCTGCCCGCCGCGGCGGTTCCGAGGCCAGCGGTTCTGCTCAGGGCACGCCCCGAACGCCTCGACCGCCGCGCTCGTCCCCTGTCCGCGCCGCAACTGCCGTACCGCATCCGCACCGTCGCCTCCGGCGCCGATCGCCTACCGTTCGGGAATGGACACCCCGTCGGCGTCGAGCGGTGAGCCGTCCTGCGCGCGATCGGTCTCGACCGCGGTCAGTCGCACGATCACGTTGCCGTCGGTGTCAGGGAAACGGCTGAACGTCATCAGGACGAATCCCAACCGCTTGGTGCCCCGTACGGCGTTGTCGAGGGGGGTCATGCCGACGCCCTCGACCAGCCACTGGTAGACCGGCTGCGCGTCCTCGTCCCGCCAGCCCTTCAACCGGGCCTGGTGAACCGCCAGGGTCAGCTTCTCGGCCAGGTACGCGGGGTCGCACACGCTGACGATCGTCAGGTCGAGTTCCTCGAACCGGTGCCCCGCCCCGAACTGCCATCGGACCCGCACCTCGCGGACGCCCGGGGTCAGCGGACGCCCGAGGAACGTCCAGAAGTAGGTGTCCATGACGGGCGCGTGGATCCTGAGCCAGCTCTCCCGGTCCTGCTCCAGCACGATCCAGGGTGCGGGGACGTCGTTGAACTCGTCGGCCCACACGACCTCGGGGATCTCCCAGTCCTCCCACCAGGACCGGACCCGATCCCGGTTGGTCAGGAACTTCGCCCGTAGCTCCTCGTGCCGGCGGCGGCGCCCGAACATGATCGATCACTCCCCAAAGTCCCAGTCGAGGCCCCAGACGCGGACGTTGCCCTGGAAGTCGCCGGTGACGACGGTGCTGAAGGAGCCGTCGGCGCGTACCGTGTTCACCCAGGCGAGGTGACCGTGCAGCGTGCGGATCCGGCGTCCTGTTCGCAGGTCCCAGACATCGACGGTCTGCTCGCCCGGGTCGCCCGCGACGGCGAACGTTCCGTCGGCGGACACCGCCACGTTGTCGATGCCGTAGACGGGGTGGTCGGGATCGCCGACGGCCCTCCCGTCGAACACCAGGTCTCCGGTCGCGGTGTTCCAGACCACGAAGCCCTGCTGACCGGCGATGGCGGCGAGGCGACGGCCGCCGGTGAAGGACAGGGCGGCCGAGGAACTGTGCTTGACCCACTGGAGCTCGTACAGCGGACGCCGGCCACCGGGTCGCCACGCCCTCAGGCGGGTCATCCCGGCCATCAACAACACACCGGAGGCGAAGCGGATCTCCGTGTGCGCGTCGACGTGCGGGAAGGTCCGCACCAACTTTCCGGTGTCCGTCGACCGGACCTCCACGGTGTTCGTGTCGCCCGTTCGCAGGTGCACGGCGATCAGTCGGGACTCCTCGTCGGCCGTGACACCGGCGATCGTGCCGGGCCCGGTGCGGACCGCCGCGACACAGGCCGCGGCGTCCAGCGACCACACCGTCGCCAGGCCGTACCCGAATCCGACGGTCAGCAGGTCGCCGGAAAGGTCGAGCGTCGTGGTCCCCTCGTCGCTGGGCAGCGCACCGGCGACCCGGAACCGCGGCTGGAACGTCGCCGTGTCGTGGCAGGCGACCGACCCGTCCGAGTAGACGACGACCAGATCGCGGTCGCCCCTGGCGAAGCGCAGCGTGGTGGCGGGGTTCCGTCGCTGGGTCACCGAGCCCGCCTTCTCGAGCGTCTCCAGGTCGAAGACCTCCACCTCGTCGACGTTGGCGGGAAAGGCGAACAACCTGCCGGAATCACTGACGTCGAAGGTTCCACGGGTGAGCATAACGTCGGACAGCTCCTGCCGCACCCAGACGCCGGCCAGCCCGGTGCGCCGCAGGTTCCGGCCGGCGGCTCGGGAGGCACGGCGCAGACGCGGGTGGCGGTGATAGCCGGGAATGGCCCTGGCCTCGCGGATCGCATCGGCCGCCAGCCGTTGCTCGCCGGACTTGATCAGCGCTTCGACACGGTCCATGACCTGCTCGAACGCGCTCTCCTCGTGGGCGAGGACACCGACCGGGCGGGGTGGCGCGTACGACCACGGGGCGAGGTGTCCGCTGAGCGGCATGGGCAGGCGGGAAAGCGAGGTCTGATCGCGGGGAAAACCCTCCGACTCGGCGACGACGGCGTACCCGCAGTCGCCGCTGAACGCCGTCGTGTCGCGACGCGTACCCCGCTCGAAGTCCTTGGGGAAGGTGCGGACGCAGCGGCGGTTGGCCAGTTCGAGGACCTGGAGGTCTCCGGTCCCGGGGTCGACCAGGGCCCAGCCCGCACGGCCCGAGACGCCGAGCAGGTCGTAACTCATCAGCCAGGGGATCTCCCACTGTCGCGGCCCGTCCCAGACCCGCATGTCCACCGCCATCAGCGAGCGGAAGCCGCACCTCAGGACGGTGGAGCCGTCCGCTGCCACGGTCACCTTCTGGTCGTCGGGCTCCACCTCGTCGGGAGGTATCTCCAGGCCCCGCATCCGGGTGCGCCGCAGCGGCCACCACTGCTCCACCCGGTGGTCGACGCCCGAGTGGACACGCCCCAGCGAAGCCGAGACGAACACCTCGGCGTCCGGGCCGAGGACCACCCGGGTGACCCTGCCCTCGTGGGGCCGGATGTCGGCAACCGTCTCCCACGTGCCGGTGCGGAGGACGAGGACGCGGCCGTCGGCCGTGCCCACGGCCGCGAAGCCGCCCTCGGGGCTGAGCGCCACGGCCGTTCCTCCCTCCCACCGGCCGTCCGGTTCGGCGGCTCCGTCGACGAGGCGCCACATCTCGACCAGGGAATCCCGGTAGCAGACGAGGATCCGGGCGCCGGCGTGGTCGATGGCGACGTCGACGGGAGTCCGACCGGAATCGGGGAGTTCAGCGAGGACCCGGCCGCCGAACGCGTCCCAGATCCGCACCCGGCCCGACTCCTCCGCCACCACGACGTGTGTCGCGTCGTGGTCGCAGGCCATCGCCACCACCCTGCCGGACGTGCGCCCGAACACCTCGAGGGTGCCTCTCGGCTCCAGCCGGGCGCAGCGTTCCCGCGCGACCGCGATCTCGGGTGAGCCCGGGTGCTTCCGGTCCGCCTCGGCCAGGTGGCGTGCGGCGAGGACACCGTCGCCGCGTTCCATGTGCACCATCGCGGCCAGGTAGTCCGCCTCCCAGGAGTCGCCGGTGGCGCGCAGTTCCGACAGCAGGGTCTCGTCGGTGACCAGGCCGTCGGCCCACCTGATCAGCCCGTGGTTGTAGACCGCGCGGACGTTGTTCGGGTCGATCGCCTTGGCCCGCTCGAACAGCTCGATCGCCCGGCTCTGCTCACCGAGATCCCACAGCGACAGCGCCTTGTTGGACAGGCCGTCGGCCCGCAGCGACGGCGGAATCTGGTCCGAGTGCGGGTAGGGGCTTCCGGTGCCGTCGGCGTACACGTCCAGGAGCACGGCTTCCGCCTCGGCGGTGTCGCCGATGCGCGACCGGGGGTCGCGGGCGAGGCAGCCCGCCAGCAGGTCGCGCAGCGCCGGCGGGAGATCGTCGCGTAGTTCCGCCAGCGCGTCCGCACCCTCGTGGCCCCACTTCCAGAGCCGGCGCCCGTGCAGCAACTCGATCACGGTCAGCGCCCAGGACCACATGTCGCTGGCCCGGCCGATCCGGCCCTCCGGATCGACCTGTTCCGGCGAGCAGTACTGCGGTGTGAAGCCGCCGAGCGTCGCGTACCCGGTCTCCTCGCCACCCTGCGGGGGCGAGGAGACGAACGCCTTCGCCTTGGCCGTGCCGAAGTCGGTGACCCTCGCCGTCTCGCCGTCGTACATGACGTTCGAGGGCTTGACGTCCTGGTGCACCAGGCCCGCCGCGTGGGCGTGCCCGATGCCGCGCAGCATCTGGATCGCCACGTCGAGAGCATGCGGCAGATCACGGCACCGCCCGTCCCGGACCGCCGCGGTCAGGTCACCGCCCGCGACCCACTCCGCGAAGATCACCGGGTACGCCCCGACGCGCTGCACGTAGTTGCAGCCGACCACGTTCGGGTGCGGGTCGAGATCGGTCCAGGCCTGCGCCTCCTGGGCGAGCAGGTCGAGGATCCCGGGCGCCGAGGCCAGGTCGGGACGCGGCGTCTTCACCGCCAGGTCGACGCCCCAGGCGAGGTGATGGGCGCGGTAGACGAACCCCGTGCCGCCGGTCTCGACGACCTCCTCGATGCGGAACGTGTCGAGGACGGTCTCCCCCGGCTGCCACCGGATGACCTGCCCCGCGTCCACGCCGAGGCCCTAGTCGACGAGCGCCACGTAGATCGGGCTGCCCAGCAGCGTGCCGTTCGGGCCCGGCTTCTCGGCCAGCCGCTTCGCGACGAACTCGACCCGTTGCGCCGGCCCCGGGAGCGCGGCGCCGATCTGCGCCAGCGACTCGTGGAAGCGCTCGTCGTCGAACTCGCCCGGGTCGGCCCGCAGTTCCTGGAGCTTGCGGAACAGGTACGGCGGGACCGATCCGACCGGTTCGGCGTCGCCGCCACCGACCACGTGCGACGCCGAGCCGCCGAGGACGACGACCTGGTCGTCGAGCGTCCCCGCGAAGACCACGATGCCGGCGGTCGGGAAGACCTGCCAGCGCATCTCCAGGCAGGCCTGAAAGTAGGGGCGTTCCTCGTAAGCGGCGCCGATCTGGTCGGCGTCCTGCAGGTGCCGGATCACCTTCTCCAGCTTGTCGAGGTCGTGGCGCTCGGGCAGCACCGCCTTGCGGCTGTAGCGGACGACCTTCAGGTCCACGGCGAGTTCGGTCTCGTGCTGAGCGGCGGAGGCGACCTGCGCGGCCAGGAGCCCGATCTTGAGATGCGACAGGTAGAGGTAGTACTTGAGGCTCAAGATGCACTCCGGTTACGGGGAGACGTCCGAGTCCCACCCTACGTGGCGCACGCTCGCGCCGCTGGCCCCCAATTGATGGTGGTCGGTGTCCGCGCGTCACATCGCGTAACACGGCTCGCTGTCAAAGGCGTTGAAGTGCGGATATGTGTTGGGCTGGACGAACGCGGCGACGCTGTCATAGAGGGCAAGGCTGTTGAAGCACTCTCGAACGCTTCCTCAAGCGCCTTCAGCGGCGGCGGCCGACACTAACGGCGGATCGGCTTCTGGACGTGCGGCCCTGCAACAGCAACCCTTCCTCTACCAGGATCGAGGCTCAACGTACGCAGGCAGGACGGGGGCCAGGGCGTGGTCGAGAACGACCTTCGGTACGAGCCGCCACAGCACAGCTTCGACTGGTTGGAGCAACTCGAGCCGGCGACGTGTCTCGTCGTCGGCGAGGTAGCCGAGAGCGATCGGGATGTGGTGAGCACGCTCGCCGGCGAGGTGCGCCAGGCACCGGCGAACTCGCTGGTCCGGCTACTCCATCAAGGCACATACGCCTTCAAGCGCGCCGGTTCGTGGCATGCGGCGATCGTCACGTCCGGCGGGGAGCCGGCGCGACCGGAAAGGGCGCGCTCGCGGTACACCGAGGACGGGCACCTGGTACACGCCGGCATCGTGTACGAAGCCCTGTGGCCGGGGGCCGAGGCGTTCGCTGGGCAGGCGAAGTTCCGGCGTGGCGACATGGTCCGCACCCGGAGTGGCGCCGGCGGCATCGGCCGCGTCAAGGAGGCCCTGCCGCTGGCCGACACCTACCAGTACCAGGTCGACCTGTACGGGGAGATCAAGCGCTACAACGAAGATTCCCTCGTACTGGTCGTCGGCGACCCGCGAGATCCCGCCTTTTGGCTGTCACAGCCGCCGGTCGGCGCCGAGGAGTTGTCTCTCACCCTGACCTGGACCAAGCTGCGTCACCCATTGACCGACACGCTGTACTCGTTTGCCTCCAGCAAGACGGTGTTCCGGGCGTATCAGTTCAAGCCGGTGTTGAAGGTGCTCACCGGATCATCGGGGCGGCTGCTTATCGCCGACGAGGTAGGTCTCGGCAAGACGATTGAGGCTGGGCTCATCTGGAGCGAGTTGGAGCAGCGGTCCCGGCTCGACCGGGTCCTTGTCGTTGCCCCCGCAGTGCTGACCCTCAAGTGGAAGGCGGAGATGGGCCGGCGATTCGATCGCCAGCTCGAGATCCTCCGACCTCGGGATCTCGCTGACTTCGCCGAGCGGCTGCGGGACGGCGACGAGCCGACCCTTCAGGGCGTCGTTTCGCTCGAGGCACTGCGCGGCGCCGATGGCGTCTTGGAGCAGCTCAACGATCTTCACCCGCGGTTGGACCTCGTCATCGTTGACGAGGCCCACTACCTGCGGAACCGGGAGAGCAAGTCGCACGCTCTCGGACAACTTCTCGCTGACTGGTCCGATTACCTGGTCTTCCTGTCCGCGACGCCGCTCAACCTGGGCAATGACGACCTGTTCAACCTGATGAACCTTCTCGACGAAGGCCACTTCGGCGACCGGGCCGTCTTCGCGGCCCAACTGAGGCCGAACGAAATCTTGAACGAGGTCGCCCGGTCACTCCTCGACAAGGGACGCGAGACACCGCGCGAGCTGGTGCGCCGCCTGTCGGAGCTGGACACGCTCCAGTTCGGCAGGACGATCACGGATCGACCGGACTACGAGCTGCTCCGTTCGCTGTTTGACGTTGACCGACCGCTCGACTACGACGAGGTGGCCCGGTCACGCCGGCTCCTTGCTGACCTCAACGTGCTCGGAGGCGTCCTCACCCGTACCCGTAAGGCGGAGGTTCCGGACCGGAAGGCAGTACGCGAGGCTCGCAACATCAACGTGGTGTGGACCGAGCAGGAGCAGGCGTACTACGACGCGGTCTACGCCTGGTACATGAGTCGGGCGTTGGAGATGAACACTCCACCCGGCTTTGCGATGCAGATGCCGCTGCGGCAGGCCGCGAGCTGCATCCCGGCCTCCCAGCAGTTGATCCGGGAACGCAATCCGGAGCACTTCCGGCAGGAGATCGACGACCTGGAGGAGGAAATCGCGGCCGACGTGGCGGGCCTGCTGGACGTCCCGGCGCTCGCGGTACGGCTGCGCGTCGACAGCAAGTACGACCAGCTCCTCGCCGAGTTGCTCAAGGTCCGCGCCGCCGGCCTCCGGCAGGTGATGATCTTCTCGTTCTTCCGTCGCACGCTTGGTTACCTGGCGGGGCGCCTGCGGGAGCACTTCAAGGTTCGGGTGATGCACGGCGGAGTGCCGATGCCGGAGCGAGAAGCGATCATGCGAGAGTTCCGCGACGGACAGTTTGAGATTCTGCTGTTGAGCGAGGTCGGCTCCGAGGGCCTGGACTTCGAGTTCTGCAATGTCCTGGTCAACTACGACCTGCCGTGGAACCCGATGCGGGTGGAGCAGCGCATCGGGCGCCTCGACCGGTTCGGCCAGGAGCACGAGAAGATCTTCATCTACAACATGCACGTGCCGGGGACGATCGAGACCGACATCTTCCAGCGGCTTTACCACCGAATTGGGGTGTTCGAGAGCTCCATCGGCAAGTTGGAACCGATCCTGCGTGACCAGCTCGGCGACATCACCAAACAGCTGCTCGATCCGAGGCTCGACGCGGCGGCCCGACGGCGGGAAATCGAACGGATCGCGGTGGCGATGCAGCAGCGGTCCCACGAGATTGAGGAGCTGCGGGCCTCGCAGGCTCAGTTGTCGGGCCTCGACGGCCTGCTCATTGAGGGATTCACAGAGTCCGGCCCCGGGAATGGCCGCTTCATCGGCGCCGCCGAGATCCAGCGGTTGCTCGACAAGTTCTTCCAGCGGCTTGGCGGTAAGCGGCGTAAGGCCGACAAGAACGGCATCTTCCAGGTGATCGGGTCACGCGATCTGGCAGAGCGGCTGCGGTCCAGCCGGGTAGGCGAAGGCGGCAGCCGGCTCACCCGGTCGAAGCTCGCCGCGCTGCTGCAGAACGGGACGCCACTGGAGTGCACGTTCCAGCCGGAGACGGCGAGCAAGTACGACGCCGAACTGCTGTCGAGCAGGCATCCGCTCGTGAAGCTCGCTCTGGAGGTGCTCGATGACGAGACGTTGGACCTACGACGGTATGGTTCCGTGGCCGTGCCAGGGCTACCGCCGGGGAAGCGGTACCTGGTGACAATCGACCTCGCGGAGACGAGCGGTCTGCGCAAGCTGCTTGAACTCTGGGCGACAGCGATCGACCTTGACACGCGCGAACCGAATCCCGATGTTGGGGATGCCATCCTCACCGCCCTGGCGGAAGGTCGGCTCAAGGACGGTCGGCTGACTCCACCGGCTGACGTGCATGAGGTGTGGCGGCAGGCTCAGGAACACCTCGCGGTACGACACCGGGAAATTGAGCGCCTCCGGCAGCAGGAGAACACGGCCTTGGTGGAGGGGCGGATTCGAGCCCGTGAGGGCTCGCTGGATCTTCAGATCCAGAAGACTCGCAGCGTCCTCCAGCAGCTACGCTCCGACGGCCGGGGGGCGAGCATCGTCCGGCTGCACGAGGGGCGGCTGCGCAACCTGCAGGCTCGTCGCGCCGACGTCCGGCATGAGCTGGCCGCCAGCAAGGAGCTCGACATCTCGCTGAGCGCCGTCGCGGTCGCCCTCATCGAATCGGCGGAGCCCACTCCTTCTCCATGTACCAGGGGGTAGGCGGCGTCGGGATCGCCTCCTCGGCGCTGCGCAGCACCAACTGCGCGTGGTCCCGGCCACGAATCACCGGCCAGCGGTCGACCCGCATGTGGACTCGCTTGCCCGAGCCGTGGCGGATCAGAATGCGGCCGTCGCAGTAGAGCTTGAACCCCATGTCACGGCCGAACGTCAGGCTCACGCCGTCCATGGTCTGACCGTCGAACATCAGCCCGAGTGGCTCACCGGTCGTCGCGCGTACCCGCAGTCGGCCGGTGCCCTGCTGTGGGCCGGGAAAGTCGCGGCCGTGGCGTGCGTAGCCGAGGTCGGACTGCCCGCTCAACACCTGCCAGGGCTCGTAGAACGGGGTGTACGCGGCGTAGAGGGTTTCCTGTCGGAGCTGCCCGTTCCCCTCCCACTCGACAACGAAGTCGAAGCCGGGACGGTGCAGATTGAGCCGCTCGTAGCCAGCGGTGTCGGCAAGACCGGCCACGATCGCCTCGTCCGGCTCGACACCGGCGTTGTCGAACACCTGAGCGTTCGGAAAAAGCGCGCCGATGCGCCGCTCCACGTACGGGATACGGCTCATCCCGCCGGCAAGCAGCACGTAGTCGATGTCGCGGCTCAGCTCCGCCGGGCCGAGTGCGCGCAGCTCGGACGGCGATCGGTTGCCACGCTCGGTCAGCCGAGCGGCGCGCAGGGCCGCCCAAACCAGCTGCTCGGCTGCGTCCATCTGAGGTCGGAAAGCGTCCTCCAACTGCTCACGCGTATAGGTGAGGACGGGAACCCGTCCGATCCCCCGCGACGGCAGCACAATCCGGTGCTCCGGGAGCCGGGACAGGTTCACCTTGGCGTCGCGGGCCGCGCGGAGCACGAGTGCCCGCATCAGTTCCGGGTGTGGGACGGCCTCAAGGTCGAAGCCGCGCCCACCAAGGTCCTCGAAGAGGTCCCGAGCGATCGCGTGGTCGAGCATGTCGCCGGCGTACGCGGTGCCCAGCGCGGTGAGCACCGACACCTCCGGGCGGGCGCCGCCGACGATGTCGAGGACGGCGATGTCCAGGGTGCCGCCACCCATGTCGAAGACGAGCAGCCGACCCTCGGGACGCTCCCCGTAGGCCAGGAACCGGTGGGTGACCCAGGCGATGCCGGCGGCGATCGGTTCGTCGACGAGGGCCGAGTCCTCGACCGGCAGGCCCGCCTTGGCAGCCAGGCCGAGAAGGCGTTGCCGCTGCGGTCCGTCCCACATCGCCGGGCAGCCCAGCCGGAACTCCCGGTCGGAGGTCAACAGTTCACCGGCCCGCGCCGCCCGCTCGCCAATCTCAGCCATCACGGCGATGATCACCTCGTCCGCGGGCACGGCCCGTGGCCCGTCTGGACCGGGCAGCTCGACGGCTTCCCTATTTTCGGTGATGGCACGCTTGACCGACCGAATCACCTGGTCGCTGGGCAGCGCGTCAGCGTCCTCGCCGATCAGCAGCGTCTCGCCCCGGTAGCCCGCCAACGACGGAAACCACCGCGTGGTACGGCCCAGTGGCGCGATCTCCACCGGCCGCCGGCCCGCCCGTGTAGCCACCAGCGACGTGGACGTGCCGAAGTCAACCCCGACGGCGTGGCCGTGGGTTCCCCCCATGATCGCTCCTAGGTCGTCGTCACCAACGCCTTCTCGATGAGGACGTCCTCATCGGACGGGCGCCAGCGATATCCAGGTCGGATGACCGTAACCTCGTCATCGTTGCTCGGGGCACCGACGATGGGCTCATGCGCAGTCGGATCAAAGGGCAGTTTCTGGCCGGCCTGGCCAACGGGTTCGAGGGCTTGCGCGTACGCCAGCGCCCGCACCCGTTCCACGAGCACCTCCGGGTCGGTGTGTTCGGCGGCGAGCTCCTCCACCTCGGCGGCGAGGTCGGCCAGCGACCGGATCACGTCGATCTGGATCTGTCGGTCCTGAGCGGAGCGGAGTGACGAGGCTTGGCGGTGCTCCGCGCGCAGGCTCTCCTCCAGCTGGTCACACCGGTCGGCGAGGGCGGCGGTTCGCCGTTCCGCCTCCTCGACACGCTCGCCGGCGGCCGCCGCCTCCGCGCGTGCCCGCTCCACGTCCTGACGCAACGCGTCGATCCGCCGTTCCTGACCCAGGGCGCCCAACAGCGCGGCCACGACCTGGTCGTCACCAGCTACTTGCCGGAAGGCAGCGGCGAGCGCGTCTGCCGGCAGATTCGACACGAACTCGCCCGGTAGGCCGAGCAAAAACCCGAGCCTGGTCCGGGACGTGACCCGGGACAGCTCCCGAGCCACGAGCGGGCGGACGTACTGCTCGACGATTTCGGGACGCGAGGTGACGCCGCCCAGGGGGCCCGTGGCGCACTCGGCGAGGGCGTCAACGCTCACGCCCACCCACCATTCCGGCGCCAGCAGATCCTTACTCCGGAACTTCCCGATCGCGGCGAGCAGGGCGGCGCGGCCGCTGTCGCGACTCAACGGCAGGTTTGCCAACGCCGGCGCGAGTCCGGTGAGGTCCAGACTCGTACGCTCATCGTGCGACAAGGCCGGCAGGAGGCGACCGAGCGCGACAGCGGCCGTGTCGAGGACGGGGATGTCCTGCTCCCGCCGTACGGATGCGACGGCGATGATGAGGGACATCAGGCTCGCAGCGGCTGACCCGGGCAGGTCCTCGACCGCCGACGCGCGCCGCAGCAGCCAGGTGGCAGCTGCGAATACCCCAGGTTCCGGTTCCGCGTACGCACGGACTTCTTCGGCAGCTCGGGCGAGGACCAGCGCGACGACCGTTCCGTCGACTGGCCTTCGGCGGCGGGTGCCGTCGATTGCTGCCGACTGGCGCGGTAGCGCGAGCAGCAGGCTCTCTGCCACTTCATGATCGTGCTCGGTGAGGGTGGCGAGGAAGTCGTCGATCCGCTGACTCTCGATCTCACCGAAGCGTTCGCCGACAGCCAACGGCCGCACCACGTAATCCTGCAGGTTGGCTGGGTGCTCATCACCGGTGAGCTCGGCGATCCGCTCGGCGAGGGAGGGTTGTGCTGTCCGCGGTCGGGTTTCGGCCTCCTTGCCGCCCGGGAACTCCTGATCCGGCGGCGCCTCGGCGGGCTGCGTTGGGATCGATTCGACGGATGACGGTTCGCCCTCTCCCAGCACGTGGTGACTTTCGGCGACCCCGTCGGCGGCGGCTGGCTCCGCGATCGGTGGTTCCTCAGCGACCGGGATGACGGAGTCGGGCGCAGTAGGGGGCGTGTTGGGGACCGCATCAGGGTCGGTGGTCGCTGCCGCGACTGCGCCAGCCACCTCTTCATCGGGCCCGATCCATTTGTAGGTACGCCCCGACCCCGTGCCATTCTGTTGCACCTGGTCGCACTTGTCGATCGCACGCTTAGCAGCCGGCCAGGCCTTCTTGGCCGCCTGGCTGTCGAGGCCCAACCCGCCGAGCTCTTCGGTGATCCGCTTGAGGGTCATCGCGGAACCCTGTTCCCGGAGCAGACGCAGGATGAAGGCAGTCGAGTCCTCAGCGAACGAGGCCCGGAGCGGTTGCGGATCGACCAGGAATTGATGACGTAGAGACCCTCGCCGCGCCCACCGGTACTGCCCGCCGACCTGCAGCTCTTCCTCCTCGCCGCTGTCCTCCCAGCGGACGCGGTATCGCCCGCTGTCTCCCGACAGCACCACGCCGACCCGTGCCCGCCCGCTACGCCGAAAGGACTGCCGGACGACGACCTCAGCTCGCTCCACGGCAGAGACTTTAGACCGGCGCCGAGGCGGCTGTAGCAACTAGCCTCCCGCTTCCGGCAGTGCAGCAGCCGGTCGGGATCCTCGCTCACCTCAAGGTCGCTGACGACCTCCGCGTACGCCTGTGCCGCGTTTGGGTAGTCTCCGCCGTCGAACAACGTGTCGACGAGCTGAGCCGACTACCGAGATCCGCCCCATCCTCCTCACCAGTGCTCGCGCCCCTGGATGGCGGAGCGGCGGGAGCTGTTGGCTGCTGCGGTACCGGTGCGGGAACGGGGGCCATCACCTGCGCATCGGTAAATGCCCGGCTCAGCACGCCGGCGTACATCCGAACATGGCTGCGATGCGACCGCGGGTCGAGGGCGCCCGGCAGGTGTCCCAGATCGCGGATGAAGGGCGGCAGCCGTTGGTGAACGACACCGGCGTCGGCCGGGCGACCCTCGGGCCGCCTCGCCAGCAGTTGAAGCACGAGGCGCTCCAGCCGGGCCGAAACATCGGCATGAACGTCGCGCAGCGGCGACGGCGGTTCATGGACCTGCTGGTTCATGAGGAGGTACGTGGTCGACCCGTCGAACGGCCGCTCCACGGAGGGCATCTCGTGCAGCCCAACGCCTAGAGGTCGCAGGCCGCGCCGGGCTCATTCGCCCCCAGGACCTGCTCCGGCGCCATGTAGGCGAGCGTCCCCGGGTTCTGATCGCTCGCTAGGGGTGATCTTGGAGAACCGAAACTCGTTGCCCATCGTCTCCCCCTGAACGCGTGGACAGGTCGGCGGCGACGGTTAGCGACGGTCGGTGCCCGTCAGCTGGAACTCGTAACGATCCGCCTCGCGGGCTACGGCACGGACGAGAGTCTGAAAGGCTTCCGCGGTAAGGCCATCCTTCGGCGTCCAGCCGTGGGCGACCATCCGGCCTTCGCCGTCGACCCGGAACCCCACCAACCGGCTGTGGCGGTTCTTCTCCCATGCCTCGCGGTACAGGCGGACCCACTGGTCGACGACGTCGGCGCCGGCAACGACGGCGGTAAGGAGATATCCATCCGGGCCATCGTGTACGTGCACGGAGTGCGAGCGGCTGTTGGCGAACGAAACCCTGACCTGGTGCCCCTTCGGCCGCATGTCGTCGCTTCCACAGAGCCGCCGCCAGTTATCGCGTGTGCCGAACATCTCGCTCCAACTCCGCCCTGAACTCCTTTAGCAGCCGATCGCGTTCGGGAAAATGCTCCCGTTCCAGCCCATCGGCAAGCGTCGTGACGCGCCTGATCAGAGCTGCGACCCGGGACGAGTCGTACGTCGGCGTGGTAAGCAAGACATCTTCCTCCACGGTGACGTCGTAGCTGCCACCGCGAGCCTCGACGGTGCCGAGCCGCGCCGGAACCCCGGCCGACCATTTCGCCAGGTCATCCCAGTGCTCGGCCGTGCTAGTGCGGCCGATGGGGCTCACACACCGAACGAGGAGGTGCGCGCTTTCCCACTCAAGTTGCAGGCTGAAGGGCTGCTGCCGCCCGCCGGCGAAGACGACGGCGCCGAGGAGCGTCCCGCCGCCGGGCTGGATGCGCTCCCAGTCGACGGCGAAATCAGGCAGAACCACGCGCGCCAGCGCGTTGAAGCGCTCGAGTTGCTCGGTGACGCGCGTCTCGTCCAATGCCAGCGGCCGATCCTTCCCGTTTAGGTGCTCGGGGCGTACGGGAAACGAGGTCTGGAGCGGCCCGGCCGGCAGCGGTGGGACGGCGTCGTCGATGAGTGCCTCCCGGCTGACGTCGAGGTGGCTGTCCCCGCCCGCCGGCAGCGTGAGGCCTTCGTGCATGAGTCGGAGGAAGTCGTTCATCCTGCGCAGTACGCGACGAACCTGCAGGCGTTCGACCGTGTCGGTGAGGTGGGGGTAGTACACCTGCAGCAGGTCGTCCCCGGTCGCCGAGCCGGTCAGGTTCGTCAGCCGGCGCTCGCTCTCGGATCGCACCCGGTCGACCCGTCCAATCCGCTGCTCGATGGCCGACGGGGTCCATGCGAGACCGTAGTGGTAAACACGGGAGCAGAAGGTGTGCAGATCCTCGCCTTCCTGTAGGAGGTCGGTGCAGATCAACACGAGCGGATATCCGGGGAGACGGAACTGCTGCACCTGCCGATTGTTGACCCGCCCGGACATCCCGGCGACGGGTTCCTGCGCCGTGAAGAGCCGGCTCACGAGGCTGCGAGCCTCTCGCAGATCGCCACGCCGCACATCGGGAAGGTTGATGTCGAGCACCAGGTCATGGTGCTCGGCCAAGGCCTTGAGCTCGTCCACGGCCGACCAGTCCCGATCTCCGGTCGGAACCGCTGCCTGTCGTTCGAGTTCGTCGAGGTAAGCGCTGATCAGTCCATCGGCCTCGATCGAAGCCGCCGGGTCCAGGGTTGGCAGGTAATCGCTGACGACGGCGTACAGATCGAGGAAGGGGTGCCCTAGACGGGCGGCGGCCGAGAGGATCTGTGCCCGGAGGTACTGCTCTCGGAACGACTCGTCGAGGTTGGTCGGTGAGGGTTCTGGCCAGATCAGGTTGCGCAACTCGGGCCGCTGCCGAAGCTCGGTGAAGAAGGTCAGGGTCTCCAGAAGCATCGGATCGGCCTCGGCCGAGACGGCGCTCCGCTTCTCGGGGCGATACAGCTCGCGCCAGAGCAACTCGGCACGTTCGCGGTACGGCCCGTCGTGATGAGCGAGCAGTTCGAGCGCGGCGGCCTGAACGGCGTCGAACCGAGCGCCGCGGGTCGACTGCTTCGCCTCGGTCAGATAGTGGCGTGAGCGCTCGCGGACGAGCCGGTCGACCTTGTCGCGCTCCTTGCCGAGCGCGACCGCCAACGAGTCTCCGACCTGTCCGGGGCGGACGCCCAGAAGCGCCATGACGTGGTTGTCGTCGAAGAAGGTGCCCAGCGTGCCGCTCTGGTTACAAAACCTCGCCTGGATGGTCGCACCGCTGACGATGCCGGCGGGACCGGTACCCCGGAAGAACCACGCGAAGAAGGTCTCCGGCCCGCCGGCGTCATCGTCCTCCCGAACCTGGTCGGCCGCCACGGCGGCGGTCGACTCGCGCAGCGACCGCTGTCGGCGGAACTCGTTGGCGGCGTCGTCGAACGCGGCTCGGTGCCGCTCGTTCAGCCGGCTCCGCAACCGGTCGACGAGCCAGTCGCTGTACTCGTCGTCGAGCTTGCGCTTGAGCTCGGAGACGGACGCGACGCGACGGACGAAGACGAGCCCTTTGCGACCGTCGCGCCAAGAGGTGTTTAGAGCATGGACGAGGGCGTCCATCTTTGGGTGTGGCAACTCGCGACCGAACCGGTGGAAGTAGTCACGGGCCAGGTCGTTGAGCATCGGCACGTCGAGACCTTGCCGCTCGACCGCATCCGCGGCCTGCTCCACGTCGTCGAAGTTCGCCTCCACGGCGTCGTCGGTGATGTCGTCGGGATCCTCGGCCGCGGCCGGTTTCTTCGCCGCGCTGGTTTCAAGGAACGACTCGAACGACGCAAGCATGCCGACCTGAAAACGGGTGCCGAACCGCTCGTCGTCGAGCAGTTCGCTCACCTTCTTCTGGACCAGCGCGACGGTCAGCCGCTGCCGGTCGTCCCTGATCCAGATCGGTTCATCGTGCTCGGTGACGCCCCCTCCGCGCCACTCCCGCCGGTAGAGGTTCTTGGTCAACCGCTGCCCGCAGACCTCCAGCGATGTCACTCGGCGGATCAGGAACTGTCCCGCGACGTCCCGTCTCTGCTGCTCGCCGGCGTCCGGGTCTCGAAGCAATCGGAAGGGTTCGGCGAGTCCGAAGACATCGAGCTGGTTCCACAGCTGCCGGTAGTCGTCGTCCACCGGCGTCGCGGAGAGCAGGAGCACCTGGCCGGCCCGCCGGCCGTACTTCTTCCGCAGTCCCGGAGTGAGGTCCGCGCGCTCCCGGCCGAGCACGGTGGCGAGGACTCGGTTTCGGGACGACGACTGGGGGCCCCAGCCGTGCTTGAGGTTGTGCGCCTCGTCGACGATCACGAGGTCGAAGTGCGGCAGCGCGGCGTTGATCGCCTGCGCGAACCGGTCTTTGATGACGTCCGCGTTGGCGCGCAGATCGACCAGTTCCTCGGGAAGCCACGGCACCTGCTCACGCAGCCGGTCGCGCAAGTTGCGTCGCTGCTGCGCGTCCCGTCGCATGGGGAGGCTGAAACTCGGGAGGCGGACGAAGAAGTCGCGGTCGGGGCCGACCGCGGTCTCCTCGAGGAGTTGGATCAGGTCGCGGCAGTGTACGAGTGGGCGCGCCGGCAGGCCACCCGGCATCCGCACCCGCAGGTCGTCGAGGCGCACGTTGTTCTTGATGAAGACGCCCTGCTCCCGCTGCCACTTCTGCTGGATGTTCTGCCGTGGCGCGATGACGAGTACCCGCAGGTCCGGCGTGAAGTGGCGCAGCAGCGCGACGACGCCGAGGGCGACATATGTCTTGCCCATGCCGACCTCGTCGGCGAGGTACGCGACGTGATGGCGCTGCAGGATGTTGTGCAGGGCGACCGCCCCGTGGAGCTGGTCCCTCGCCCGCTGTGGGTTGCGGATCACCCGGTCGAAGTCCAGCAACTGCGCGGCAGTGTCGACACTGATCCTCATGCCGGCACCGCCTCCGTCTTGAGGAAGCCGGGTTCGTACCAGTCGAGGAATGCGGCCATCTCGGCGTCGTTTCGCGCTACAAGTTGCTTCCGTAGGACTACTCGCACGGGGAGCGCCTGTTCCAGCCGGGAGGCCCCGGTCGGATCCGACTCCCAGAACGCCGGGAAGCCGTCGCGTGCGTCGTCGGCGAGCTGTTGCGCGCAGAGCACCATGAGGTACCGATCCAACGGATCCCCCGCAGAGTCGTCCGCCACCTGCTCGATGAGGACGGGCAGGGAATCGTACTTGGCACCGAACATCCGGAACCGAGCCTCCTCGATCCGACCCTCGTCGAGGGCCTTTCGCACCGCGCGACCCAGCGACGCGAACCCATGGAAGATCCCAGCGAACCGATCGAAAATCGTGTCGACAGGCTTGAACGGGCCGGACTCCACGGCCAGATCCGCCCCGGTGCCGGGCAGCTTGCCGCCATGCTGGGCCAGGTAGGCGCTCCGCTGCTCGGCCGTGAGCATCGACCAGTAGCGCAGGATGTCGGCCGGCGTCAGGTCAAGCAGGATCGATGGCCGGTGCGCCATGCCGGTCTCGTGGACCAGGACGATTCCGCGCTGGTCGCCGACGACCGCGGTGAGGAAGCTCGTCTCGCGGAGTCGCTCGCGCAGGATCGCCGCGTCGGCGGCGGCGAGGGCTGTCCAGACGGCGGGCTCCAGGTGGCCGATCTCGAAGAGGTGTACGCCCCGGTCGTACACCTCGATGCGCGGGCTGTCGCCGGCGCCGTCCCAGAGGACCTCGGCCTGGCCGGACGCCCAGTCGAAGCGCGCCAGCAAGGGCACGTAACCCTGATCGACGGCGTCGTCCTCGCCGACCGGTTGCGCGAACGATGGCGGCTCCTCGATCTCCTCCAGCCAGAACCTCGGGCGCCGATCGGTGGTCACCTCCGACAGCATCCCGGTCTCGACGTTGCCACCGCCAGAGTGCGCCGGACTGGTCAGGTTAAACGACCCCACGAGGGTGACTTCCCAGTCCTTGGTGAAGAAGCGGTACACCTTCGCGTGCACGGTCCGGTATGTCGCTCCCGTTGCCTGCTTGCCGCCGCGCGCGAGGACCGCCTTGGGTAGCCGCCCCCACTCCCCGCCTCGTTCGCGTACCCAGTCGTAAAGCTCTGGACGACACCGAGCCACACCGCCCTCTTCGGGAAGCAGCACCCGCCACTCGCCCGGCTGAAAGCGGTCGATCAGGCTCTTCAGCGGTGCTGAGGCGTCCGCGTCGTCGAGGTACGGGGAGAGGATCTCCAGATTCGCGCCACGCAGCCACTGGCCGGCGACCTCGTCGAGCTGATCTACCAGGTTTTTTGCGCCACGCCGGCCGTTGTAGAGGAAGTGGGGGTGCATCCGATGGTTCGCCGAGCGGTGCACGATCGGTTGCACGGTGCGAAGCAGACCGCGAATGTCGTCCAGGGCTATGTGGGGCTCGAACTTTCTCGCCATTCTCCGCAGATGTTCGAGGAACCGCTGGATCTCCGGGGCAGTGCGCGACCGGCTGTGCTCGCCGATCTCCTCCAGGTGGGCGCATTCGACGTTCTCCCACCAGCCCGCCTGTGTCAGGTTCGCAGAGCCGGTGAGCACCACCAGCGACCGCTCCTGGGTCGACGTATCGCGCACGAGGATGAACGCGTTCTTCGGATGGAAGTAGCCGGTGCGGGGCCGGACCGGGATTCGGCGTACGTCCAGGCACGCTGTTCCGTCACCCGTCACGATCGCACCGGGGTCGTAGTAGACGGCGACCCGGCCAGCGAGTGGTCGCAGCGCCTCCTCGAGCTGGACGCGCCGGATCTGCGGGTCCTGGTGCAGTTGAACATCGAAGAGAGCCGGCAGGATCTCGCGCTCGAAGAAACCGGGGTCGAAGCGGAACGTGCAGAACACCGCGGCCAGCACCTCGCGACCCTTGATCTGCTCGCGGAGCGCCTCGGTGAGCACCGCCCGGGGAATGCCCTCGCTCACAACTCACCCTTCCCGATTGCCGCCAGCATGGAGACCAGTGACGGGATGAAGTACGGGTACCGCCACAGCTCCCGGACCTCGTCACCGGTGGGCAGATCGGCCGGCTCATCCCGGAACCGCACCCGCAGCTGGTCCTGGTCGGTCACCTCCAGCCAGGCGAGCGCCGCACCACGCTCCTGCATCGCCGTGGCGTTACGCTCGGCCAAGATCCTGATGAGCTCCGGATAATCGCCATAGGCGAGCGCCTCGGCGATGCGTGGCCACTCCTGGCCGGGCAGCGCGGACGCGGCAAGCGGGTCGATCGATTCGAGGCGGTCCCCCCAGGATGATCGGAGGTCGGCCACGACGTGGTCGAGCTGGGCACCGTCCCGTCCGAGCAGGTAGCTGAAGAGCAGGGAGGCCGGCGCGAGCACGGATTCGCAGGCGATGATCCGGCGCACCAGGTCGGCGATGTCGTTCCAGCCGCGCGACTCAGCGTCGTCGGCGATTGATGTCAGATACGGCCGTGAGGGGCGGATCGAGTTGGGGGGTCTGTTTTCGAGCAGGACGACGAGCCTGGCCTGCCGCCCCTTGGTCGGATCACTCGGTCCTCCCTCGACCAGGTGGTGACGGTAGAAGTCGATTTCCTGCTGCGACATCTCAGGTATGAAGATGCTGGCCACTGCCTCACACTTTGCGCTTGCGCCGAGGTCGAACACGACCCGCTCCCGCCGCAGTTCCCGTACGAGGTAGCGAACATCTCGGCCCCACCCGGATTCCAATCGCGGAAGGTAGACATCGTCCACGAAGGCGCTCGCTTCAGGGGTGAGCCGCACGGGGCTTCCCGGCGCGACGAGCCCGGACACCCGGGCCGGCGCGGTGTAGTTGCCGAGCAATCCGTCCGTTCGCTGGTTGCTCAGGATCTGGTGCTCCGGCTGGGCAGACAGATGCACCTTGCCGCCGTTGCTGCCGGCCTTCGCTGCTCGCGCGGCGATCCGCTGCAGCCCGAAGAAACCCCGATGATCGTGGACGACGTGCCGCACGTACGCCGCCATCTGCTCCCAGATCAGGAAGGCAGTCGTGGTGCTGTCCAGCTCGTCTGGAGACGCGAGTTCAGCCAGGCGCAGCCCAACGAGCAGGGTGGTGAAGCCCGGCAGCGAGTCCGTGACCGTGGTGAGATTGCCGATGAGCGGGCGTCCCGTGGCTGACCAGACGGCCTGCGCACCGAGCCCGTCGCGGGATCCCTTAACGCGCGCACGCGGATCGAGGTCAGTCAAGAAGAGCGCCACGGGCGCAATCATTCTCAACTGGATTTCGACCGCCAATCGTCCGTACCGGCACAGATTTCGGGCATTCCACCCTCGCCTGGCGCCATGACTCGGCTGTCATCGGTGAATCGACGGGTCGAGAGATGACGTGGTGGACGATATGTTGGCCTGCTGGTGCTGAGTAGCTTGGGCGGATGTTGACGGCGGGGATCGATCTTGCGGCGGAGGACGCCAACACCGCGATGGCCCGGATCCGGTGGACTGCGACTGGAGCCGTGCTGGAGGAGCTGACAATCGGGGCGGGCGATGGCCAGCTCCTGCGGGCCGCTTCGACGACGGACAAGGTCGGGATCGACTGTCCGCTGGGCTGGCCCGAGCCGTTCGTGGAGTTCGTCATCGCCCACCATCGCGGGGATCTCGTCGCCCCTACCGACCTGGTCGGGCGCGACTGGCGCAGAAGCCTGGCCTGGCGCCGGACCGACGCGGTGGCCCACGAGGTGACCGGTCGCCCGCCGCTCAGCGTCGCCGCGGACCGCATCGCACACATGGCGATGCGGTGTGCCGCCCTGCTGGCGCGGCTCGCCGCAGACGGGCAACCCGTGGACCGCAGCGGCGGCGGAACGATCGTCGAGGTCTATCCCGCGGCGTCGCTCAAGAAATGGGGGTTGCCCTACCGGGGATACAAGGGACGACAGAACAGAAGCGTGCTGAACGACTTGATGGACCGGCTGGTGGATGCTACGCCGTGGCTGCAGCTCGGCGACTTTGAGGGGATGTGCCGGAGCAGCGATCACGCAGTCGACGCTGTCGTGGCCGCACTGACCGCTCGTGCGGCTGCCATCGGCCAGGCCAGCCGTCCCGGTCCCGCCGATCTGGCCGCCGCCGCAACTGAAGGCTGGATCGCCCTACCGACCGCACCACTGAGCAGTCTCAACACCTCCAGCACGAGACGCTGACGACCTTTGCCGAGGAAGATGCTCCGGGCGAGCCGCCGGCTGCCTGACCTGTTTCCGGATCACTCCGGCGCATCCCGCCGAGTACAGCCGCGAGCCAGCACGATCCGGCGCAACTGCCGTACGCCGCGCCCGAAGTCCTCAAGGTCATTCACGTCAATGTCGCCCGGAAGTGCCGCGAAGGCGGCAGCAGCCTCGTCAAGAGCGTCCAACACGGCGACTTCGTCAGACTCCACAAGTCCCTCCTCGGCGGCGAGCTGCTGCGAGCCGTCGTCCGAGAACATGAGGTACTCGACCTCATCCGGCCTGAGGTCGAGTTCTCCCGCCCACTTGGTCACTAGGCACAGGTACCGGCGGTAGTCGTCGACGTTCCAGTTCAGGCTGACGTGGAGGTCGGCGTGCCGCCACAGCCACCGCTGCACACGCCGATCGAGCACCAGCGCCGGCGATGCCTCCGCACCGCTGCAGAAGTAGAGGTACTTGGTGGCGAAGGAGACGCCGAGATGGCGCAGGCGGTGCTGCTTCAGCCAACCGAACGCCTCTGCCCCGCCATCGCGGCGCGTCTTCAACGCCACGTCGCGGAGAATCCGAGGCGCGTCGACGTTCTCGCAAAGCACCCGGGCGGTACGGAACGCGCCGTAACCGACCGGCCCGTACCCCCACACCATCGCTGTCACGAACGCCCGCACGGCCTCGCCGTGGCCTTCGCCAGCCCGGCGGCCCCGTTCTGTCACATGGTTACGGTCGATCCGGTCCGGCAGTTCCTCAAGAAGGCCTTGGTGCTCCGGCAAGCAGGCGAGCCACGCTGAGCGGTTCCACCCCATGCCGCCCTGAGGTTGGCGCCCCTGTGCCTCCCATCGAAGCAGAAGCTCTCGCAGGCGGTTCGGAACAGGGACGCAGTCGTTCGACATGGTGATCATGTTCGCACCGACCGAGGTACGGGTTTACCGACAGACAGGCGGGGCGAATCGCCGATCGGACATGCTCCGACGGCCTTGTTGACTATCGACAGTCCACCTTCCGTCGCTTAGGCGACCAGCATCTTTCCAAACCCTTCGTCTGCCTGCAACACTGTCACCTCCGGTACGTCGAGACAGAAAGGCAGCAGATGGCTCCGACCATCCGGGTAGACGACGAGGTGTATGCCCTACTGCAGTCCAAGGCGGAAGCGTTCGTCGACACCCCCAACACAGTGCTGCGACGACTCTTGAACCTGAACGGAGGCGTCACTGGCCCGGTAGAAAGCCCAGCAAGAAGGCCGCGCGTGAAGCCAGCATCGTCGACAAAACTCGCTCGGCTGCTTGCCGACGGCATCCTCCGCGTCAACGAGCGCCTCGTATGGAACCGGCGGAATCAGGGGCAGCAACACGAGGCCTGGCTCACGGACGACGGTCGGCTACGCCTGCGGGACGGCTCCCTGCACGACACCCCTTCGAGCGCCGCCCGGCATCTCGCTGGTTATGAAGTCAACGGTTGGACGGCTTGGCAGCGGCAGCGCGACGGGAAGGCTCTCAGCGACATCTGGGCGGAGCTTGACCATCCGGTTGTATCAACGACCGGCACCGCATCCACCGAGTCGTCATCTGAGGTGCCGGCTCAGCGTTCCGTAGGACGGAAGCGCGGCCAGACACCGCAGAAGGCCTTTCGGCCGTACATACTCGCGATTCTTCAGGAGGCCGGCGGCCGGCAGGAGGTGGACAAAGTGCTCGCGGAACTCGAACGCCGCATGGAGCACGTCTTCCTCGATGGCGACTATGGCGTTGTCGATGGGGACGAAGTGCGGTGGCGGAACGCCGCTCGTTGGGAGCGTAAGGCTATGGTCGACGACGGACTGATCAAGCGAACCGCGCATCGTGGCGTATGGGAGCTGACCCGAGAAGGAATGAACACGTCGATGTGATGCGTTTAAGGGGCGCGCTGGCAGCCGGGCCGAGCATCGCCACGGCAGCGGCCGCGCCGTGTACGGCGTCGCCGCAGTCCCCGCAGGCGGCGAAACTTCAAGACGAGCTCAGGGATCATCTGGGCTAACTGCCAGAGGAGAGCGCCAGGAACGGGCTGGGCTGCCCGCTCCAGGACACGTGCAGCGCCTCCCGTGCCCGCGTGCTCGCAACGAACAGCAGGCACCGCTCCCGGAGCAGGTCGCTCTCGTGCTGCATCGGATCCACCTCGGCCGGCGTGACCTCCTTGGCAAACGGCACCGACCGCGCCGTAACGCCAACCACCGCCACACACCGGAACTCCAACCCCTTCATCGCGTGCATGGTGGCCAGCCGCACCCCGTCGACCTCCGCGCCAGGCTGGTCCCGCACCCGCACAACCGGCATCCCGGCGGCAGCCAACGCCTCCTGCACGTCGCCCAGAGTGGTGTTGAACCTGGCGCACACCGCGATCTCGCTCGCCGCGACGCCCTGCTCCAGCCACTTCCCCACCCGCTCCACGAGCGCCGCGATCTCGGCCTGGCTCGTCGGGTACCCCGCGGCGTGGGGCCGCTTGCCGTGGAGCAGCGATCGGTAACCGGCGAGGCTGTCGTCACCGTCGCCGCCGAGATCCTCGACCCGCGACCCGACCAGCACCCCGGTTGACCAGGAGAGGATCTCCTCGGTGCTGCGGTAGTTGACCCGCAGCCGGCTGCTGCGACCGGTGACGGAGATACCGAGCGCGCCCAGCGAGACCCGGGAGTCATAGATCCGCTGGTGCGGGTCGCCGGTGATGAAGAGGTCGTCCGGGCCGGGCGTCACCGCGGCCCGCAGCACCCGCCACTGCGCGGGATGCAGGTCCTGCGCCTCGTCGACCACGACGTGCTCGTACCCGTGGACGGAGAGGCTGGCGTCGCCGAGCAGCTGCGCCGCCCGGGCGCAGATCTGCAGGTGCGTGGCAGTGCCCGCTGCGGACAACTCCTTCTGGAACATGTCCACGGCGTCCCACACCCGGTCGCGCTGGCGCGGTCCGAGCGCCGACCCCCTCCCCCGCCGGCTGGCCGCGCGGTACTCCTCCCGGCTCTGCACGTTGTGGGCGAGGATCACGTGGCGGAACTCCTGGGCGAGGAACTGCTCGGTCCAGGGCAGCTTCAGCCTCCCGCACACCCGCCGCCAGACCTGCCGCTCGTCCACGTCGCCGATCGGGGTTGGCACCCGCCCGGCGAGGGCCCGCACGGTGCGGTGCGCGACGGCGTTCACCGTGGTCACCTCCACCCGCGCCAACTGCTCCTCGTCGTCGAGGAGCAGCGCCAGGTGCTCCCGTAGGGTCGAGGCCAGGGCATTCGTGTACGTGGTGAGCAGCACCCGACTGTTGGGCGTACGGGAGAGCAGGTGCTTGACCCGGTGCAGGGCGACCACCGTCTTCCCCGTGCCGGGTCCGCCTGTCACCTGGGCCGGCCCGTTGTAGGAGACCCGGTAGGCGACTCGCCGCTGCGACGGGTGGAGGAACACCCGCCACGCGGCGAAGGGCTTGTCGAGGATCTCGGCGAGCTCGTCCGGCCGGGTCACCAAAGTGATGCGGTTGGCGGTGTTGGCGATCGCCAACGCCAGGCTTTCGCTCGGCTCCGGCGTCGCGTCGGCCGGCCGGCGCTCGGCCACCACGTCGCGGTAGACCTCGTCCGGCGTGAAGCCCTCGGCGAGGTACTGCAGCACCTCGAACTGGTCCTCGGGCAGCAGCGTGCCGAACGCATCCAGCTGACGCTTGTCGATGATCGTGCGTACAGCCCGCAGCACCTGGTCGTCGATGCCGAGGTGACGCAGCACCGTGTCGGAGTAGCGGGCGAACAGGAGACTCGGCGCCTCCGCAGCGGCCTTCTCCAGTGCCGGGGTGAGTTGCTCGATGGCGGCGACGTTGCGGACTTCCAGGGCTCGGGTGGCGGTGTTGACAGTGTAAAGGCGCTTGGCCGCCCAGTCGTACGCGTCGTCGTGCGACACGACGTTGAGCAGTAGGAAGGTGTCGCTGCCGTCGTCGGGCGCCAGCACCACGCCGCGCCAGAAGTCGTTGATCCGGATAGTCCGCATCCGCGGGTCGCGGGCGTTCGTCACCGACTCCAGGTGCAGGCCCTTGTCGGCGCGCAGCTCGGCGATGCTGAGCTGCTGGAACTTGTCCATCGCCTTGCGCACGCCGGCCTTGATCGGCTTTTCCAGGACGTCGTAGCTCTGCCAGAAGCTGTTGGCGAAGGCGAGCTGCGGCACGGGTGCTCTCCTGCATGGTTGGTCGGGAGGGTGGACGTGACCCTACCGGCGGACGGCGATTTCGTGCCAGGCAGCACACGTCGGGTCGGCGGGGTGACGCGACCGACGGTATCCGTTCATGGTCACCACCAATTCGTCACGTTTGGTGATTGTCGATAACCCGACAGTGACTCACCTTCACGTTCCGCAATATCCAAACTGGTTTATGGCCAGCTCGGACGGTACGCCCAACGGAAGCCGAAGCCGCCACAAGCCAGTCACGCCAGGGGTGGGTGCATCCGAAGGCTTCCCCGCCTCGTTGCAGCCGCTGCTGGCGCGTATCGCAGATCGCCGCGCTGGGCGTAGCGAGGCAACCCTCCAGGCCGACATTCGACAGCTCCTGCTGGCCGGTGACTTCGGCCTCGTCGACAGCCATCTCGACGTCGAGCTGGAGGCTCCGGCCGGCGGTGGTCAGCGCATCGACATCGACATCGGCTTCACCGTCATCGAGGTGAAGAAGCAACTGCGCGCCGGGCGGACACTCCATGAGGCCGAACGCCAACTCGCTGGGTACGTCAGATCGCGAAGCCAGGAGACCGGGCAGCGGTACGTCGGCATCCTCACCGATGGCGCCACCTGGCGTGCATATCAGATGAGAGGCGGCTCGCTGACCCTGGTCGACAGCCACACCGTTGCTGCTGCCCGCCCCGACGGGCTGGCCCTGTTCTACTGGCTGGAAGGCGTCCTGGCGACGAGCCAGCGCGTCCCACCGACTCCGGGCGAGGTGGCTCGCCGCCTCGGCGCAGAGAGCACTTCCCACAAGCTCGACCTCGCGGCACTGGCTGCTCTCCACGAAGAGCACGCGCAGCTGCCGACCGTGGAGTTGAAGCGACAGCTGTGGGCGGAGCTACTGGGAAGCGCGCTGGGCACGCAGTTCGTCAACGATCCGGGCCTCTTCGTGGAGCACACGCTGCTCATGAACAGCGCGCACATCATCGCGCACCTGGTCGTCGGCATCGACGTCATGGAGTTGCAGCCCGAGGGCCTGATCACCGGGCAGCGGTTTGACCAGGCCGGCATCCTCGGCGTGGTCGAGCACGACTTCTTCGGCTGGACCACGGAGGTGCCCGGCGGTCGCGAGTTCATCCACGGCCTCGCCCGCCGACTCGCGCGGTTCGAATGGACAAGGGCCGACCACGACATCCTGAAGGTGCTGTACGAATCCATGATCGGCGCCGAGACGCGCAAGCGAATGGGCGAGTACTACACGCCGGACTGGCTCGCCGAGCATCTCGTCGAGACTGTCGTCACCGATCCGCTGCAGCAACGGGTGCTGGATCCGGCCTGTGGCTCCGGCACGTTCCTCTTCCACGCCGTACGCCGCTATCTCGCGGCGGCCGAGGCGGCGGACGTGCCGATGGACGCCGCCCTGACGCAGCTCTCCCACCACGTGGTCGGCGTCGACCTGCATCCGGTCGCCGTGGCGCTCGCGCGGGTGACCTACCTGCTCGCGATCGGGCATGACCGCCTCACCGATGAGCGGCGAGGGCCCATCAACATCCCCGTGTACCTCGGCGACAGCATGCAGTGGCGGGAGCGACTGGACCTCTTCACGGAGGACCACGTGCGGATCAGCGCTGGCCACAACGCGAGCCAGGTCGAGGACTGGTTACGCTTCCCTCAGCACCTGCTCGACGATCCCGGCCACTTCGACCGGATCGTCGCCACCCTCGCCAGCATGGCGGCGAAGCCGCGGGATCCAGACAACCCGCCCTCGCTGGAGGGCTTCTTCCATCGGATGGATATCGCGGCTGACGACCAGCCGATGATCATCGACACCTTCGACGCGATGTGCCGGCTGCACGACGAGGGGCGCGACCACATCTGGAGCTACTACCTGCGCAACCTGGCCCGACCGGTCTGGCTGGCCAGGAAGAAGAGTCGGGTGGACATCCTGATCGGCAACCCGCCGTGGCTGTCCTACCGCCACATGCCGCGGGAGATGCAGGCAAGTTTTAAGAAGTTCTCCAACGACCGCGGGCTGTGGCACGGCAGCAAGTTCGCAACGCACCAGGACCTCTCGACTCTCTTCGTCGCGAGAGCGGTCCAGCAGTACCTTCGAGACGGCGGTGCGTTCGCCTTCGTCCTGCCCAACTCGGTGCTCGACCGCGAATACTTCGAGGGCTTTCGCAGCGGGTGGTATGAGGATCCCGGCGAAATGACCGGCGTCGCCTTCACCGGCTCCTGGGACCTGCGACGTCTTCGTCCCCATCCCTTTCCGCGGGGCGCCAGTGTCGTCTTCGGTGACCGGGCCACCCTGAGCACCTACCGACGGCTGCCGTCGGTGACCGAGCGGTGGACCGGACATCTGCTGGCGAGTGCCAAAACATGGAAGGTAGTCGAACCCCTCATCACCCGAGAGCCAGCCCACCTGGTCCATGGCGAACCAGCCCTTGCCGAGTCACCGTACGGGCCGCGGTTCTCGCAAGGCGCCACGATCGTGCCGCGCATGCTGTTCTTCGTCGAAGCGGAGGCGGGAGGGCCACTTGGGCTCAGCGCCGGCAGTCGAGCCGTTCGCTCGGCGCGCAGCAGCCTCGAAAAGACGCCGTGGAAGGGACTTCCCGCTCTCAAAGGCGTCGTGGAAAAGGAGTTCATTCGGCCGGTCCTGCTCGGCGAAAGCATCGTTCCGTACCGGGTCCTGACCGCACGACAGGCTGTGCTGCCGCTCGATGGGTCCTACCTGATGAACGGCACCAACCACAGGCTCGACTACCACCCGGGCCTCGCCAACTGGTGGCGGCAGGCGGAAGCCGTCTGGGAGGCTCATCGCAGCTCCGACCGTCTCACCCTGGCGGAGCAGCTCGACTTCCGGCGCAAGCTCACCGCCCAGTTCCCCACGCCGCCACTGCGGCTGGCCTACGGCGCGTCCGGCATGCACGTAGCCGCCGCCATCGTCGACGACCCGGCCGCGCTTATCGAACACAAGCTCTACTGGGGAGCGATCGCATCCCGGGACGAGGGCTTGTTCCTGTGCGCGATCCTGAACAGCCCCACACTGACCGAGCTTGTCCGGCCGATGATGTCCTACGGCAAGGACGAGCGCGACGTCGACAAGCACCTGTGGCACCTACCCATTCCTCTGTACGACGCGGGTAACGCGATGCATCAACGTCTCGCTGAACTCGGCCGGGAACAACACGTGACCGTTGCCGAGGGGCGCTTCGACGAAGGCATGAGCTTCGTGACGATGCGCCGCCGGATCCGCGCTGAACTCGCCCGACACCCGGCCGCCTCGGATATCGAGGCCATCGTCATGGAGATGCTCGGGTGACGGACCCGCGCGGCTCCTGCTGGCGCTCCTCCGGCCCTGGCAGCGCGGCGATCCTGGCCAGCACCGGCCGGAGCGGGCCGTCCTGGCCATCCGGCCCGATCTCGACGCCTTCGAGCCACACCCACTGGCCGTCGTACCACTCGCTGAGGTCGATCCGGACCCGGACGATCCGCAGCCGGAGCGGACCGGCTGCGTACCGGTAGTCGGACTCGGCGAGCCGGACCAACTTCCCGGGGGCGAGGGACACGCACGGGATGACCGGTACCCGGGTCACCGTCACCGCGGGCACCACCTCGACTTGGCCGTGCGGGCGCACGCGCGGCTGTGGCCGGGGTTCGGCGGCCAGCGCTGCCCGCCGCGCCAGCAGGATCAGCCGGTTGCGGACCTGCGCGGGCGACAGGTCAAAGGCGTTCATTTCCAGTACGTCCGCAGGCAGCGCGAAATGATCGAGTCCGCCCAGGCCGCCCGGGGGCAGGTGCCGTCCCCCCGACAGTCCGGGCACTTTCTGGTGCGCGGGTCCTCCGTGGGGCGCCGCCAGTGCTGCTCGGCCAGCCGGTTCGCCCGCCCGAGCTGAGCAGGGGTGACGAAGAAGTCGCCGTCCGCGTCCGGCCGCACGGGCTCCACCGGCTCGCCGCCGGGCAGCGCCTCGCCGTCCGGCGTTGTGAACCTCCCCTGGTTTCGCTCGCCGAGCCGATCCGGCGCGTAGCGACCCGCGCGCTGATTCCGCCCAGCAGACCCCGCCGCCCGCTCCTCGGGCCACTCGTAGACGAGCGCGCCGTCGCACCGCGACTTCATCCGCAAGCCCGGTACGACGTGCTCGACCGCCAGCCGCCGAAAGCGCCCCGGGACGTCCCCATCCGGCACCGCCTGCCCGGTCAGATCCGTCACGATCTTGCGAGGCCGCAAGAACCACTTCCACTGCCTGCCCATGTCCCCTACCTGCACTTCGCTCGCTGGCGAGTCTACCACCCTTTACTAAGTTTCCTAGCAAACCTAGGGTTGCCCGTCTACCCGCCGACCCCGAGTGATGCCATTCAGGGCATGCCGTACGCCGCGCCTCTCTGGAGATCAATACGTGATGATCTCCGAGCAAGGATCACGGCAGGCTTGTTGAAGCCGGGCGAGAAGATCCCCACGACGCAGAAGCTCATGGAGCAGTACTCGACGAGCTCAGCAACGGTCCGGAGAGCGGTCGACTCAATGATCGAGTCTGGAGAGCTTGTCGGCAGGCAAGGGCTGGGAGTTTTCGTGGCCGACACTGCACAGCAGAACTCGTGACTGCCGATGAATACGTACTTGGTCATCCTCGGTCACCGCGAAGCTATCTCATGGGTGCTGCACGAGCAGCGGATGGCGTTTCCCGCAACCCCACGCGCCGAGGTCGCCGCGCTTGCCGCCGAGGATCGCCTCTTCCTGTATGCCACCCGAGGCGCGTGGCGCAACCCGACCCGAGATCGCGGCAGGATTATCGGTACGGCGACAGCTCAATCCACTGCCCAAATGCTGGACGCGCCCATCGAGATCGCCGGCCGTACCTTTGTCTCCGGCTGCGACCTGCGGATCGACAATTTGGTGCCGTACCCAGGTGGGCTGGAGTTGCAGCCAATTGTGGAGCAGCTATCCGCCTTCCCTAAGCCAGAGGCGTGGAGCATCTACCTGCGCAGAGCGCTGCTCGCCATCCCAGCACCGGATGTCGACCTCCTTGACCGTCTCCTGACGCCCCTGCTTACAACGAGGTTCCGGGCGCTGCCGACCTACCCGTCAGCGCCTGCCCTAGGGAGGGTTTGAAGACGAGGCAAGTCGTCTGCTCTTTGTGGTCCGAAGAGGACACCCAGGAATCCGCTCAGCCCCTAGGTGTCCTCTTGTCAGCACATCTAACCAGGCCGAACCTGGCTTGCTGCTTGAGGCTCGGATTCCCCCGCCCGCTGCCGAGGAATGGTTGGGGCCGCCGAGTGGCGGTGACCGTACCCAGGCGACGGTGCGAGAGTTGACGTGTAGCTTTCTCCCTCAACCAGCGGGCTAGTCAGACCGACACCCGCTTCGGACATCCGATCGTATTCAGCGAGGACCAATTCTTTGGTGCGGTATGTGCCGTACTTCGCCTCGTCTTTGCGCCTAACGATCGGGAACGTCTCCATAATGTAATCCACGTCATCGCGGGAAATACCGTAAAGATGAAAGAAAAGGGCGTCGAGTTCGGCGCGAATAACGGCTCGACGAGCCTCATCCCAGCGGAATGGGCTTCCCGCATCGCCAAGATCGGCTGCGAACGCGGCCATGGCGAAGGAGGTGTAGCTGAGTTCTAGCACGCGGCGGGTGATGAAATCTCCATGGATGAACAATTGACTCGGACCAAGAACAGGAATTTGCCGCATCAGGAACAGCGTCAAATGCCCACCGGTGATCTTTTGTCTGACAATGAAGTCATAGATGAAAGACCCAAAGTTCGCCACAAGCATGGAATGCTGACGTGCATCCATTGACTCAGAGAAGAGAACAGGGGCGCTGTGCCCGAAAGCGGCCGCCGGGACGATACAGAAGATCGCTGTTCGGGCGTTAGTGACAGGATTGGTCATGTCGCGGAGAGATATAGCCCACCGGTGACTAGTCCGCCATTTATCGTTGAACTCGGCCCAAGACACCCAGTAGCGAGGGACCGCCTCGACGTTTGGGTCTTCGTGATCGACGCCGAGCGTTGGCGCTTTCCTCGTGAAGCGTGACTCAGGGGCGACTCCATCGAATGTTCCAAACCTATGGTCGTAGATGTGGAGATTCTTTGGCTCATACAAGGGAACCATCACATCATTTCCGCGAACGAAGGTGGATCCTTTAAGAATCCAACCTTCAGCTTCGAGCTTCTCTCTGGTCTGGAAGAGCGCAGAGTCACCGGCCATATGGAACATTGTTCCGTAGGAGATGAGCCATTCGCCGTCACGCCTTATGTCACTCGAGAAAATGCTGATTCTTTCGTAAATCGAGGAAAGCACTCCGGCGGCTCTCGCATCCAGAAATGCCGTAAGTGTGCCCGTGTTGGGATTCATAAGCAAGATCTTCTTGGGCGTGAGGCGCACAAGCCTGCTGGGATCGCGGATTTCTCCAGCATTCCGCGACAGAAATGATGTCAGAACCTCTGGTACTGCCTCATTTGACAGTGTCATGAGGCAGAAGCGTACGACTGCTCCCACCGCAGGGAAGATCGATTCTTTATTGTCGAAGTCGAAAATGCTGACAAGCTGAGAGGTTTCTACAACGTTGCGAAAGAAATGCTGTGTGGTGGCGTCAGTGCAGATGCCAGTGGGAACGATTACGCCCATTCTCCCGAACACACCCATCAACATTCGGTCGGTTTCTGAAAAGACCGCGTAGGTGTTGATGTCTCCCCGACCGGTGAGCGGGTAACGGCCACCGTTGCGCAGGAAGTGGCTCTCGCCTTCCGCCTTCCGCTTTGCCGCCTCGAACTCCTCGTGCAGCGAGCGGCGGTCCTCGTCGTCCTTCAGCGCGGCGATGAGCTTCTTCCGGGCGGCAGCGTTCGCCGCGGTCGCAATCGCCTCATCCCGCTGCGCGAAGAACTCCTGCTCCTGAAGCTTGATGCGCTCCCACGGTGGGTTGCCCAGGACGCAGTCAAAGCCGCCGGCCCAGCCCGTTGCTGGGTCGATACCTGATCCGTACTCCGGAACCTCGAAGACCTCCGGGAACTCCAGGTGCCAGTGGAAGAACCGGTACTGCCCGCGCAGCCGGGCGATTTCGTCGTGCGTCGCCTGCGACGCGGCTGAGGCGTCGGGGTTTTCCAAGGCTCGGAAGACGCCGTGGGTGACGGCGGGCGGGGCAGCCGCCGTCTTCTTCCACACGAACGCCGCGCACCAGGCGTCCGCGACGCGCATGGCACGCGCGTATTCGGCGGAAGTCTTCCAGGTCCGGTACGCGGACGCCTGCTTACGCACGTCGGTGAGGGTGTCGACGTGAGCCGCCGTGATACGGCGCAGGTCCCGCGCGAAGACGGTGTTGGCGACCTTTGCCCCAGCGTCCAGGTCGAAGAGGCTGCCCTGCCCCGCCCGCTGCTTAGAGTTCTGCTTCTCCAGGCCCTTGGCAATCGTCTTGTCGTCGCCCTCGATGGGCTTGAATGCCTCATTGGGGATGCCGCGCTTGAGCAGCGCAGGCGTCGCACCGATCAGCGCGTTGCCGCGCTTCACGTGCGCGTCGAGGAAACTCAGCGGCTTGCCCGGTTCCAGGGCCTCCATCCAGAGCGACACCTTGGCCAGCTCGACAGCCATCGGGTTGAGGTCGACGCCGTAGATGCAGCCGACGACCACCTCATGCAGGGCGTGGCGGACGGCGTCGACGGTCGGCTCTGGGTTGCGTTCGCGGACCGCCGCGACCCGCTTGGCGATCCGGCGTGCCGCGGCGACCAGGAAGTGGCCGGACCCGCAGGCTGGGTCGCAGACGGTGAGCCCGAGCAGCTCGGAGACGATCGCGTCGGACGGGTCGGGCTGTCCGGCTGCCGTAGCGGCCATCTCGCCGCGCTTGACCGCGTCGTCTATCACCGGGTCGAGTGCCGAGTCGAGCAGGCAATCGATCAGCGATGACGGGGTGTAGTAGGAGCCGCTGGTCTTGCGGGTGTTGCCGGCGAGTTCAACCAGCTCGAAGGTGCGGTCCACCGCGCTGTGCTTCGGCACCAACTCCAGCAGGGACTCGTAAATCGAGCCGAGCTCTTCGGCGTCCAGGTTGCGGTAGTCGACCGACCGCCAGCGCCGCGAGCTGGTGTCGCGCACCAGCGACAGGTGCCGGATGGCGGTCAGCAGGGAGTCGTTCGACAGGGCCAGGCCGTGCAGCGGGGCGTCGGCCTCGTTGTCGTCGAAGAGGCCGCCGAGGCCGGGCAGGCCCAGCTCGGGGCGGCCGTTCTCGTCGCCGAGCGCGTTCAGGACGATCCGTAGCGCCTGGTAGAGGTCGCTGTGTGCAGTGCCGCGGCGGCGCCGGGCCTGCGCCCGCAGCCGGGCGGACGAGAAGTAGCTGGCGTACCGCTCGCGGGCCTGCTCGTCGGCGTCCGGGGCGTGCAACGCGTCGCGGTCCTCGGCGACGAAGAGGAAAAGCAGCCGGTAGACCAGGCGCAGCAGGGCGTTATGCAGGGCCTGCGGATCGACGTCCTCCCGCAGCGCGCCGTTGTTCGGGTGGCGCAGGAAGCCGGTGCCGAGCGCGGTGATCGCGTCCTGGACGCCCTTGCGGAGCTGGTCCAGTGCGCGGGTGCCGGCGGCGATCGCCTCCGTGCGCCATTTCTCCAGCCAGCAGCTCGACGGCGCCGCGCCGTCGGCGACGTCGAAGCGGGAGACGTGCAGCAGCCGGTACAGCAGCACGAACTCGCTGAACAGCTCACCGTCGAAGATCGCCTCCAGGTCGAACTCGACGTACGCGGCGGTGGCCATCGCGCTGGAGTCGCGCAGCAGCCGCAGCTGCCGGCCGTTGGTGAGCACCCCCCACAGGTGGGCCTCGGAGCGGTTCAGGCACTCCTGCACCAGCGACTGCGGCGGCACGGTGCCGGCTCCGCCGGGTCGCTTGTCCAGCGTGGCGTTCCATGGGGCCAGGTGGATGGGTGTGTGATTCCAACGGTGGCTGATCGCGAACGTCTTACCGCCGTCGTCCGACGCGATGCCGGCGGCGCCGAGCGCGGTCAGCCGGCCGAAGCCGAGCTCGTCGAAGAGCGGTTCGAGCCACTGCGTGACCGCCAGGCCGGTCGGGTCGGCGGGGGTCTCGGCCTCCGGGGCGACGGGGAGCTTGTCGCGCAGGTCCTTCCAGATCGACTTGAGGTAGTCCCAGTGCCGTTCGGCGTCGTCGCGCACCGACCGGGAGCCGACCACCTTGTAGTCGGCGGGCTTGGAGCCGGTGACGTCCCTACCCTCGGCGATTCGGAGCAGCATGTCGGCGGGGATCAGCCCGCCGATCGTGTGGACGGCGGCAAAGACCTGGTTGCGGGCGGTAGCGGACATCAGGCGACTCCTCCGGCGGCGGGGGTGGAAGCCGGCAGATAGACGTAGGCGCCGAGGATGTCGGCGGGCTTCTGCGCGGTGACGGTCAGGCCGCGGACGATCTCGCCAGCGGCGCTACGCACCCGGCGGTGCGAGGCGAGGAGTTCGGCGGCAAGCTCCTCGCCGTACGCCTCAAGGTGGTCGGTGGCGGCGGGCAGCCCGTCGAGGATTCGGCTCATCGTGCGCTCGCCGAAGTCGCGGTCGGTGTTCTCGTCGGCGGTCGCGTCGAGCAGCCTCAGCGCGTCCTCGGTGGGCAGCCAGGTGGCGTTGGTGGGTGCACCGGCGAAGGCGAGCAGCCGGGCGTCCTCGGCGACGAGCTGCCGTACGCCGGCCCGGGACGGCAGGGTGAGGTGGAAGCGGTAGCGGACCAGCAGCAGCGTGGTGCGGCCGGTGACGGCCCGGGTCCGAATGACGCCGCAGCGGCGGGCCGGGCGGGGGCCGGAGGCCTTCTCGTCCAGGGCTGCGTTGAGGACGTAACCGGCGAGCGCGACCACGGCCGGGTCGGTGCGTACTAGTGCGGCCTCGCCGCGCGCGACGGCCGCCGTGCTGCGAAACGGAACCGGGCGGCCCAGCTCGACGACGTCGCCGCCCAGCGCCGGGGCGAGGCCGTCGCGGAGCCCGGCGGGAGTGCCGCTCAGCTCCGCGGTGAAGTCCCCGGAGCCGCCCGGGTCGTCGCGCAGCACGCCGTCGAGGGCGCGCAGTGACTGGCGTACGAAACCGCGGACCTCCGCCGCCCGGCCGAGCGTGTCGCGAACCGCGGCGACCTCGCGGGCCACCTCCTCCGGGCGGATGGAGTGCTGGGCGAACCGGGAGCGGGACGCCTTCTCGCGTTCCGCGGCGGACTGCCAGTCCGCGGCCAGGGCGGCGGCCTTCTTGTCGATCGCCTTGTACTCGTCGACGTCGAAGAGGCTGCCCTGCTCGCCGTCGCGGCCGCGCAGCAGCAGCCACTCGACGATCGCGTCGGTCACCCCGGAGGAGGCGGCGTCGGGGACGGAGACAGAGATGCCGAGGTCCTTGCGGATCTGCCGGTGCTTCTTGATGAGGACGTCGAGGACCTTGCCGTCGATGCCGTTGTCGCTGCCGTAGAGGGTGATGACCCGTACGACGGTGCGCTTCTGGCCGTACCGGTCGACCCGGCCCTCTCGCTGATCGTGGCGGGTGGGGTTCCAGGCCAGGTCGTAGTGGACGACGGCGTCGAAGTGATGCTGGAGGTTGACGCCCTCGGAGAGGCAGTCTGTGGCGATCAGCACCCGACGGGCGGCGGGATCATCGCCGGCCGCCTCGGCGAGCTCCTCGATGCGCTGGATGCGCTGCTGCGGCGAGAGGGTGCCAGTGACGGCCTGCACCACGGTCTTCTTGCCGAGTTTGCCGTCCAGGTGCTCGGCGACGTACTCGGCGGTGGGGATGTAGCGGCAGAAGACGATGGGGTGGTACCCCTCCTTGAGCAGCGCCTTGAGGTGGGTGACCAGGGCGGCCAGCTTCCGGTCCTCGGTCGGCCCCTCCAGCTGGGCCGCCTGGTCGGCCAGCTCGGCGAGCCGCGCGCCGGCGTCAGCCACGCCGCCGGTCTCGGCGCCGGGGGCCACGTCGAGGCCTTCCAGGGCGTCGCTGTCGGAGAAGTCGCTGGTGAGCGGGGCGCCGAGGCGGTCGGCTTCCTCGGCGGTGCCGGCCGTCGCGGTCGCCGAGCGGGTACGCAGGGTCTGCGCGGCGGCGCGCGGCGAGGACACCAGGGATCGCAGCAGGGCGATCGCGGACCACCAGGCGATTCGGGCCTCTCGCCGGCCCTGCTTGTCGGCGGCGCTCACCCGCTCGCTGGCGTACGCGATGGCGTCGTCGAGCAGGGCGCGGTAGGCCGGGGAGAGCTTATAGGTCTCGTCCTTGAAGTGCCGGTCGGCGGGGAACGACGTCTCCTCGGCCAGGCTGTCGTCGGCCAGCCCGTCCTCCCGGGTCAGGTACTGGCGGACGTCGGCGCGCTTGCGGTGCACGAAGTACGGGGCGAGCATCCGGCGGCCGGCGTCCGAGCCGAGGTCGACCGTCGCGAGTTCCGGCTTGACCAGGCGCAGCAGGTTCCGGAAGGCGCTCTCCTGCCCGCTGTGCGGGGTGGCGGTCACCAGCAGCAGGTGCCGCTCGGGGTCGGCGGCCACGCGTTGCAGGAGCTCGAAGCGGAGCTGATTCTGCGATGAGGTGTTGTCGTCGGCGGCGACGCAGGTGTGGGCCTCGTCGACGATGACCAGGTCCGGGCAGTGCCGGACGAAGTCGTCACGGTGCCGGGTCGACTTGATGAAGTCCGTGGAGACGATCACGTGCGGGTGCTTGTCGAACAGGGACTGACCCAGGTCCAGACCGCGCTCCAGCCGGGAGACCGTGGAGGCGAGGACCAGTTCGGCGTCAATGCCGAACTTGGTACGCAGCTCCGCCTGCCACTGCTCGGCCAGTGCCGGTGAGCAGAGCACGGCGAGCCCGCTCGCGCTGCCCTGCGCCAACAGCTCGCTGGCGATGAGGCCGGCCTCGACAGTCTTGCCGATGCCGACGTCGTCGGAGATCAGCATGCGGACGGTCTTCTGGCGCAGCGCCATCATCAGCGGCACCAGCTGATACGCCCGCGGCTCCACGGCGATGCCGGCGAGGGAACGGAATGGTCCGGCGCCGGAGCGGAAGCCGATCCGCAGCGCGGACCGTAGCAGGCCCGCCGCCTGGGCGTCGCCGAGGTCGGCCGGCGACGGGTGCGCGAACTCGGCGCTGCTGACGGTCTCGAAGCTCGGGAAGACGGCCGCGATGTCGTCGTCCGCGCCGCCGAGGGGGCGCAGAACGAGCAGGTCGTCGGCGCTTTCCGGCAGTACGACCCAGTCCCGGCCGCGGGCCGTGACGAGGGAGCCGGCGCTGAAGGGGGTGGTCATGAGGGGTTCCTTGCGCGTCGTGGTGTTCTGTTGTCAGTGCGGAGGTGAGTGTCAGCCGCTGGCGCTGGTTCCGAAGTAGTTGGCGTGTTTCGCCGTGATGGCGGCCCAGTCGCCGTTGTGGGGAAAACGGACGACGTCCCAGCCCCGGTCATAGAGCCGTTCCTGCGCCTCGGCGTCGCGTTCGGCGACCGCAGCGTGGTCGTGGACCGGCCCGTCCACGAAGACGGCAACGTTGGCACCGGGCAGCCGGTAGACGTAGTCCGGCCGGGCCAGTGCCTCGGTGACGAAGATCTGCGCCTCGTCCGGCAGGCGCAGGCCCCGCTGCTTGAGCCAGGTGATGAGCTTCGACTCCAGCGCGGTGTCCGACTGCGCGGTCAGCCGCTCAAGCTGCTCGGTCCGCGACTCACCCTGACCAGTGGATGCGGCCTTGGCTGCGGCGAAGCGCAGCAGCAGGTCGCGCACCAGGTGCCGGTTGATCGACCGGTGGTTGAGCTGGTTGCCGTAGGTCAGCAGGCACTCGTAGCAGCCCTGAGCGCAGGGACGATCGGGGTGCGGGCCGCCCGTGTCGGTGCCATCGGGCTCGAAGTGGCAGATCGCCAGCGCCTCGGTGGCCGCTCGCGCCAGGGCGTTCGGGTCCGACTGCATGAGCCGCAGCACACCGGCGCCGCCCTCGGCCGCTTCGGTGAACAGCATCCGCTCGCGCGGCCCGTCGTTCGGTGGCAGGAGTTCCGTGGTCAACTCGGAGTCCTCCAGCTCGAAGGCCGCCTCGATGCCGCGCTCCAGCGCATACATCAGGGAGAGCGCGACCGCTTCGTCGAGCGGCTCGTCGAGCTTGAGGACCAGGATGTTGCGCCGGTCCTCCACGTACGGGATGACCCGCTTCTTGCGGCGCTTCTCGTTGCCGTCGGTGTCGATGAGGGGCATCTCGCTGGAGTCGCCGGAGGCCTCGCTAGCGTCGCGCTCGTTCATCCACCGCCCGTCGGCCGGGTCGAGCCAGAAGCCGTCCGGCTCGTCCGTCTTGGACCGGACCCGGCCGGTGTTGGTGATACGGACGGTGGCCGAGTCGCCGTAGGAGAGGACCGCCAGGCCGCCGACGGCATCCGAGACGATGGCGTCCCGGCGGCCGGGGCGGGCGCCGTGGTCATGGAAGCGGTACGAGGTGACCAGCCGGAAGCCGGCCCGGCGTCGCTCCTCCTCGTCCGAGGAGATGCGCTCGCGGCGCTTGGTGTAGACGGTGTGCAGGTGCAGCAGGCCGGTGGTCCGCTCGCCCAGCACCTCACCGCACATCTGGCAGCGGTCGGCGCTCTCCTTGATGTCGTGGTGGTAGCCGCAGTGGTGGCACCGACGCGCCTCGCCGGTCACCACGTCGCCGGCCGCGTCCGGGGGTAACTGGATCCGGGTGACCTGATAGCGCGCACCCTCGTGGTAGATCAGGGCGCCCGGGCCGAACTCGCGGATGGCGAGGAATCGTGGTCGCTGCAGATAGTCGCCGTCACCGAACTTGCGGCCGGTGGTGGGGACGTAGGCGGCGAGCGGCAGCCGCGGGAACGAGTAGCCGGGAAGGAATCCCTCGCTGGCCAGGTAGCGGTACGGGTTGAAGTCCGACAGCACCGACTTGCTGTCGACGCTCTCGTTCTTGAGCAGGTTGAGCTGGGTCTCGGCTTCCTTGCGGCGGCCGACGGCGATCCGGCGATCGCGTTCGGACAGGGTGTGGTCGAGGACCCGCCGGTTCTGCTCGGCCTGGTCGACGAGGGCAGCCTTGAACAGGTCCCGCCAGCGGTCGAAGGCCCGGTCGAACCGCTCGGCCGTGGTCCGGACGGTGTCCTCGATCCACTGGTCGTCCCACCAGCTCGACTGGGCGTACTCGGACAGCAGGCCGGCGAACACCGTGCGTGCCGCGGCGGCCGCCCGCTCCTGCGACCGGCTGTCGTGCAGCGCGGCCGTCATATGGTCGTGCAGCGCCAGGGCCGGGTTCGGCCGGCGGGAGTCCTCCGGGTAGCTGATGTCGATGGTCTCGGGTATGGCACGCCCCAGCTTGATGCCCGCCTCGGCGAGCCAGATGGCCTGCACGTGGGACCGGACGAGGTCCTCGTTGGCCAGATCCAGGCGCGGTGGCGCCACCGCGCCGGCGACCATCCGGGCCGAGCGGCGGAAGTAGTACTGGTCGTGGCTGTTTCCGGTGGCGCAGTAGGTGGTGACCAGCGCCGGCTGACCAGACCGGCCGGCCCGGCCGCTGCGCTGCGCGTAGTTCGCGGGCGTGGGCGGGACGTTGCGCATCATGACGGCGTTGAGCTCGGAGATGTCGACCCCGAGCTCCATGGTCGGCGAGCAGTAGAGCAGCTTGAGCTCCGCCTTGCGGAAGGCCTCCTCGCGCCTCTCCCGCTCGGCCGGGTCGACCTGGGCGGTGTGTTCCCGGGCGGTCAGGCCGGCGAGGGTCCCGGCGGCCTCTTGGTAGAGGTCGCGGAAGAAGGTGTTGACCCGGGGGCCGTCGCCGCTGGCGTAGGTGCGGGTCAGCGGGTCGTGAGTGCCAATCTCGCCGGAGCCGGCCCGCCAGATGAGGGAGGCAGCCGAGACGCGGTAGCCGGTGGCACTGGCGCCGGCCGGCCGACGGAAACGACCGGCCCGCTGCGGCGCGGCGTCGATCCTGGTGATCACGCTGGCGTTCGCCAGCACCTCCAGGAGATCGACGATCACCTGCTGCGCGTCGTCGAAGCCGAGCTTCTTGCCGAAGTGCACCCGTTGCAGGTACTTGCCGAACTTGCCCCGGCCGGAGAGAAACAGCCCCGAGCGGTCCATGCCCGGCCGCGACGGCTGCGGGTAGGCGGTGCCAACCTTGGGAGCGTCGCTCGCTGACAGCACCCACGGGTCGACCAGACGTTCCTCGCTCGCGCGCTGCAGCGAGTCGAAATCATCCCGGAAATACTGCACGTCGATGGCGAGCGACCGACGCATCTCGTTCAGCAACGCCCGCATGATCTCGACGCGCTGGCCAGGCTCCGCGTCGCGAAGGACGTCGTGGCTCTTCGACCAGCGCTCCTGGTTCTGCGCGAGCCAGTCGAGGTCCTGGTAGTCGATCTCCAGCAGGCCGGTCTGCTCCAGGTTGGGCATGGTGATTCGCCAACCCCGTTCAAGGTCCAGATAGAGGCGGAAGGCGACGACATCACGCAGCGTCTTCGCGGCGTTGCGCGCCATCGCGGGTGGCAGGTCGTCACCCCGTGCGTAGTCCGCGACTTGGAGACCCAGGGCGGTAGTCACGTCGGAAGCCAGGTCCTCGTGGTTGATGCCCTCCTCACCAGCGTCCAGCGCCGCCTTGTATAGCGCTCCCCGCAGTTGGGTGATCTGCACGAAGTCGTTGAAGTGACCGGCCTGCAGGGAGGCGTCCTGCCGGTTGTCGACGAAGGTCAGCAGCTTGCGGGCCTTCTTGTCGAGTGCCTCCGGCGACGCGCTCATCAGGGAGCGCACGATCGAGGCGGAAACCAGCGAGGTCGCCGAGGAACGCCCCTCCTGATCGAGGGTGGCGAGCTTGGCGAAGTCCTTGCCCCGAGTCTGCTCGTAGCTCACACCGCAGTGGGCACAAAAAAGGAACGGCGAGGGGATGAAGGCTGCCTTCAGTGTTCCCCGACCCTCGTATCCGTACGGGTCGACGGTGACCGCGACCGGCAGCCGCTCCCGGTAGGAACTGCGGACGGCCTCCTGCCCGTTGTCGTCGATCTCGAGCCAGGACTCCGGGATGCGCCGTCCCTCTATGGCCTCCTCACGCGTGTTCGGCCACGGCCGGTCCGTGTCGATGTAGAGGTAGCCGTCCGTGGCCTTCCCGCCCGTGGCGACGATGTCCCGGCGCGGTTCGTAGACGACGTTGCCGTCCCGAGTGGTGCGCCAGACCGTCAGATACTCCTGACCGCATTCGCGGCAGAAGGCGAGCGGCAGCAGGATCTTCCCGTCCGAGCCGGGTAGGACGAGCTGGTAGTCCCGGGTGAGGTGGCGGGTGAGCTCGTCCTCAAGGGTCACGTAGACCGTGTCGCCCTTGGAGAGGAACTGGTGCAACCGGAAGGCGAACAGCGGCCGCTCGGTGACCGGGTGTCGCGCCTCGGACCCGGCCTTCAGGGTGCGCCGGATCGCCCGCGCGCACTCCGCAGCGGTCAGGCCGCTGGCCTCAACCAGTTCGACCGCGGCATCCTCGATCTTGGCAGGCTTCTGGCGCACGAGATGCCCTACGGCGTCCACAGCGAGACCAAAACGCGTCTCGATCCAGCGGGCCAGCGGATCGTTGACCAGGTCTCCGTAGGCCCGTGGTGCACCGGGCGCCCGCAACCGATCCACCGGCACCGTTTCAGGTGCGGCGGCCGTGGCGCGGACGAGCGTCTCGCCGATGACGTTCGCCGGCGTGACCTCGACGCCGAACAGGGTGCTGGCGACCCGCGCGACGACCACCCGCTGATCGTCGATGGTGCCTTCGCTGGAGATGGTGGCGGAGGTGCCGATGCACTGCAGCTTTTCCGCCTGGCAGGCCTCACGTACTCGGCGGATGAGCAGGGCGACGTCGGCGCCCTGACGGCCCCGGTAGGTGTGGAGCTCGTCGAAGACGAGGAACTCAAGTCCCTTCGCCATCTTGATCAGCGACCGCCGGTCGTCGGGGCGGGTGAGCATCAGTTCCAGCATCACGTAGTTGGTGAGCAGGATGTCCGGCGGACTGTCGCGGATCTCCTTACGCTGCTCGTCGCTCTCCTGACCCGTGTACCGGGCGTAGGTAACCGGCTCCCGGCCGGGCCCGTATCCGTCCTGAAGGTATTTGTCGAGTTCTTTGAGCTGGCTGTTGGCGAGCGCGTTCATCGGGTAGACGATGATCGCGCGTACCCGTTTCGCCGCCTTCGGTCCCTCCTGCTGGCGCGCCTTGAGCACCTTGTCGACGATCGGCACGATGTACGACAGCGACTTGCCGGAGCCGGTGCCGGTGGTGAGGACGTAGGACGCGCCGGACTGCGCCTTGGCGATCGCCTCACGCTGGTGCTGATGCAAGGTCAGGGAACGACCGTCGCAGCTCCTGCCGCCCTCGCTCTTGCCGGCCTGGAAGATCCGCGCGCACTCGTCGTGCAGCACGCCCTGACTGACCAGTTCGAGGATCGAGCCGCCGGAGGCGAAGAACGGGTTGAGCGACACCCACGGGTCGGGCCACTGCGACTTGGCGTCGAGGTCGTCCTCGACGAAGGCCGCGATCCGGTCGTCCCGGATGATAGTGCCGCCCTCGGTGAAGGCGCGGTAGTCCTTGAGAAGCCGCTCGTGCACTCCAAAGACATCCATGCCAACACCGATGGCGTCCGTAGCGCGGTTCTCCTCTGCCTGAACTGACGGCAGGGCGGCACTGCTGGCATCCCGCACGTTCGCCAGGTAACGCACCGGGTCGAAGCTCTCCCAGCCAGGGACCGTATCGGCGCCCTGGGCAAAGGGCAGAAGCGCCTCGCGGACGGTCACCGCGTCTGCCGGGCGGTCGGCGGGGTCCTTGGCGAGCAGCCGGTCGATCAACCTCGCGATGTCGGTCGGCACGTCCGAGCGCATCAGGCGGACCGAAGGAACCCGCTCTTCTAGGTGCTTCTGATACAGCTCATGAGCGGACTCGCTGAGGAAAGGCGGCACACCGGTCAGGAGTTCGAACAGCACGCACCCGAGGGCGTACAGGTCGGCTGCCTGAGTGACCGCCGCTGCCCGGAACTGCTCGGGCGCCATGTAGCGAGCAGTTCCGACGGTGACTCCCGTGCTGGTCAACCGTCCGGCGTCGCCGTCCTCGAGGATCCGGCCCATACCGAAATCGAGAACCTTGACCGCTCCGCCGCGAAGCAGCATCACGTTGGACGGCTTGAGGTCGCGGTGCACAACTCCGGCAATGTGGGCGGCCGACAGCCCGTCCGCGATCTGCGCACCAACCGCAGCGACCCACGAGATCGGCAGCTGCGGGTGCTCGGAGACCAGATCCCGCAGCGTCTCCCCGTCGAGGAGCTCCATGGCGATGTACGGCAGTTCATCGACGCGCGCGGCACCGGCGATGATCCGCGGCAGGTGCGGATGCTGGAGCTTGCGCATGATGCGCACCTCGCGCTCGAAGCGCTGTCGTGCATTGCTGTCGGGGGAGGTGTCGATCATGGCGCCGGTTCGACTGCGCAGGATCAGTTTGAGCGCGACGATCCGATCGCTTGAGCTCTCCCCCGCGTCCATGTCCTCGGCGCGATGGACCTCGCCCATGTTGCCCTTGCCGATTGCGCCCTGCAGGCGAAACCGGCCCGCCACCCAGTCGTTTGTCCCCGTCACCCTCAACGCCCCCAGCTCGTTATTACGGCGAACGCGCCGTCCACCAGATACCGGGAGGTGGGCTGGCCGCTCGACCCACCTCGGTCCCGCCTACAGGACTCGCTCCGACACTTGGATTGCGAAGGCTCCTTCGCGTTGCCGTCCGTGGAGTATCGCTGGCCGCAGGCAGCGGAGGATCCTCCGGTCGGCGGAGATGATCAACCGATCGTCTCCGCCCTTGACAGGACTGCGGGGCGTCCACTTGGGCCGCATCTCACTGGGTCTGTGCCGCTATCGGTTGATCATCGACGGTCACATCGCGGCGCTGATATCGCCTGAGCAGCCAATTCTTTCCCTCGAGCCGGGGGCAGCGCGCCGGAAGCGGCGTTGCGTACCGGAGGCAATCAGGGTCGAAGGATCCCGCAGGCGAGACCATCCGCCATGAGCCTGACCAACGTCTCCCCAAGCTCTGTGGCCTGTCGGATTGTTGACTCGAAGGCGTCGAGCCGCCGGAAAGCCTCCCCCTGCACCCGCTGCTCGTCGAGCGGCAGCCGCCGCACCTGAGCCCGCCGGATGTCGAAACGCAGCGTCCCCGACAGGCTCGACGCCTGCTTCTCGTTGGTTGATGTGCGCAGCTGCCCGGCAAGGAACCACGAGTCGAGCGCTGCCGGGTTGGGCCGCAGCAGGTAGAGGTTGCGCCCGAGCAGCGCCCCTTCGGTGGCGACCACCCGAGCGGTGAGCGCTCGGGCGATCATCGGCACCACCACATCCCCCACGGCAAGCGCAATCTTCTGCCCGAGCTTGCCGTCGTCGCGCCCAGAGGCGCCCTCACCGTTCAGCACGTCCTGCACGGTGAGCACGGGCGGCCCGTCACCTGAGGTCCCCTGCCCCTCGGTTGAGGCGGTCCGGATCGGACCGATGAGCTGCAACGCACCCGTCCGGGCCAGCTCGCCGACCGAGAGGGTGAGCGCAGCAGCCCCGTCGGGCTCGGGGGTTACCTGCGGCATCAAGGCCGGCAGGTCACCGACGATGGCGGCCAGGCGTTCTCTGGTGCGTACCACGTGCTCGCCGCTCTGCTCGCCCCCGACGGCGGGTTGCCGGCGGGAGGGGGTGAGGTCGACCTCCTCGTCGAGCAGCTCGATCACTGGAACCGCGCGAGCGAATCCGGCTTCCTCGACCTCCGCCTCGGGCGCGGCGGTGAACGCACGCCAGGCGGCGAGCACCCGAGGCGCCAACTCGACGAGGTCACCCTCGCCGGCGTCGACCAGCAGCGCCCGCGCCGGTGCGGGCGCGTCGGCCGCAGGTCGCCGCAGCACCCACAGGTGCAGCGGTACGCCGTGCGGCGCGGCCACCCCGCTGGGCAGCGCGACGACGGCCCGAAGCGCGCCACGGCGCAGCAGGTCCGCCCGGATCCGTCGCCCGGCCCGCCGGCTCGCCGCCGCCGGCGGCATCAGGAATACGGCGTGCCCGCCCGGTCGCAGGTGGGCCAGGGCATGCTGCACCCAGGCCAGTTCCGGCTCGGTACGCGGCGGGGCGCCGTACTCCCAGCGCGGGTCGTAGCCGAGTTCCTCGTGTCCCCAGTTGCTGGCGCCGAACGGCGGGTGACAGAGCACCGCGTCGACGTGGCGGCCGGGGAACGCGTCGGCGCGCAGCGAGTCGCCGGGGCAGACCTCCCCGGGTACGTCCCGCAGGGCGAGCCAGAGCCCGGCCAGCCGGGCCAGGGTCTCGTCGAGTTCCTGCCCGTTCGCCGAGGTGCAGCCAGCGCGGACGGCGGCCCGCAGGGTGGCGCCGGAGCCGGCGGCCGGGTCGAGGACGGAGCCGCCGCCGACGTCGGCGAGGCCGACCATCAGGTCGGCCAGGTCGTCCGGGGTGGCCCACGGCCGGCCCGGGCCGGGGGCGGAGAGGCGCTGCCACAGTTGGTCGAAGGCAGCCTGCGGGCCGGACTCCTCGGCGAGGGCGTCGATGTCGGGAAGCAGGTCGGTCAGGCGTCGGTCGACCTGCCGGGGTGACGGGCGTTCGCCGCGTTGCCGGGCGAGCAGCAGCGCGCCGACGGCGGCGAGCGCTCCGGGGCCGACCTCGGGGGTGGGGGCGAGCCGGCGCCAGAGCCGGTCCACGGCGGACAGCTCGGGCAGCTTGCCCTGGCCGCGCAACCACTGCTCGACCTGGGTCAGGTCGAACTCGGGGCTCGCCGCCGTGCCGGCCACGGGGGCCGGGAAGTCGGCATGCCGCTTGCGCCAGTTGCTGACCGCCGCGCGTCCGACCCCGGCGAGCCGGGCGATCTCCGCCGCCGTGATTGTCGCTGTCTCCTGCACCTCCGAAGTGTGTCACACCCGTCAAGCATCATGTATGTTGACACCGTTCACAGAGGATGCTCTTATTGACGCCGCCACGGTTCACACCAGGAGGACATCGATGCGCAAGACCACCACCCTCGCCCTCATCGCCACCGGCCTCGTCGCGCTGGGCTGCGGCTCCGGCGCCACCGACAACGCGGGCGGCTCGGGCAACGACACCAGCGGCGGCAAGGGTGGGGACACCCCCGCCAAGACCGCGAAGATCGGCAAGCCGGCCCGGGACGGGAAGTTCGAGTTCACCGTCAAGTCGGCCAAGTGCGGCGTCGCCAACGTCGGCGACAGCACCCTCGGCGCGAAGGCGCAGGGCCAGTTTTGCCTGGTCACCATGACCGTCAAGAACATCGGCAAGGAAGCGCAGATGTTCGACGGCAGCAGCCAGAAGGCGTACGCGGCCAACGGCACCGAGTACTCCGCCGACGGCGGGGCCGCCATCTACGCCAACAAGAACGCCGAGACGTTCCTCAACGAGATCAACCCCGGCAACCAGGTCACCGGCGTGGTCGTCTTCGACATCCCGAAGGACGTCAAGCTCGCCAAGCTCGAGCTGCACGACTCGCCGTTCTCCGGCGGCGTGACCGTCTCCCTCACCTGACCCACCGCCGACCCGGGGCGGGCAACCCGCCCGCCCCGCCCTGCCCCGTGTTCACGAAGGAGACCGTCATGACCGACCCGACCGATTCCGCGCCGCCGCCCGACGAGTCCGCCAACATGACCGGCGGGTCGCCGCAGCCGGACCCGCTCCTCGCCGGCGCCGCCGCGGTCCCGCCCGCCGGTGGCCCTCAGGATGCCGCGGTCGCCGGAACGGACAGCCCGGCCACTCCCCCCGCGCGCTCCAACACTCGCGCCTGGGCGGTCGGCGGCATCGCCCTCGTCATCGCCCTCGGCATTGGTGGTGTCGTGATCGCCACGAATGGCGACCAGACGACCCAGGCCGGCCCGACGTCCACGAGTCCGAGCACTGCCACGCCGACCACTGGCACGCCCACCGCCGCCGTCCCCACGACGGCGGCCCCCACCAGCGCCGCGCCTTCGCCGAGGAAGACCGCTGCGCCGCCGAAGCCGCCGTCCTACAAGACCCTGACCGCCCGGCAGTGGAAGCTCATCGCCAAGAATCCCGACGGGCACATCGGCGAGCACTACGTCGTGTACGGCCGGGTGACCCAGTTCGACGCGGCGACCGGAACCGACACGTTCCGAGCCGACGTCGCCCACCGGCGGATGGCCGACGAGTTCGACTACGAAACCAACACCATGCTCTCCGGCTCGGGATCGGACCTGGAGAACCTCGTCGAGGACGACACCTTCCGCGCCAACGTCATGGTCCTCGGCTCGTTCAGCTACGACACCCAGATCGGCGGCTCGACGACCGTGCCGCTGCTCCAGATCGACTCGATCAAGGTGGTCTGACCCCTACGGCATGACAGGAGGCGTCGTGCGTCCCGATGAGTTCCTCCACGCCCTGCACCTGCTCCCCCCGGCACTGCACGCCCGCGCCCTTCCACTGCGCGGCTATGTCCTCGGTGCCGCTTGCGCGGAATGCCTGCGGATCGGCGACGCCGTGGCTATCGCGCTCACCGCCGCCCACTACGACGAGATCGGCTCGGCCGAGCAGCTCCTGGACACCGCCACACGGCTCGCCGCCGCGCACGGCACCGCCTGCCGGCCGCAGCCGGGCCAGCAGCGCGGCCGTGGCCGGGTCGGCCGGTGGGCAACGGCGCCGGCACCGGTCGTCGCCGCGACCGACGCCAGTTGGAAGGGGCGCGGCGGCGGGATCGCGTACGTGGTCAGCGACGGCCACTACGGCCTGCGCGGCCGGGGCACCGGCCGACTCGACCCGACCGGCGCTTCCCGGGTGCTGATCAACGAGCTGCGCGCGGTCGACTTCCTGCTCTCCGCCTACGAGCAGGCACCGGCGGGGATGACGGTGCTGCTGGACAGCATCGTGGCGCTGCGCTGGCTGCGGCGATGGCAGACCGGCGAGGTGGCCGCGATGCCGGCCGGCTACAGCCTGCGACCGCGCCGCTGGTCCGAGCAGCCGACCCCGGTCCGGCTCGCCGAGCAGGTGAGCCGCCGGCCGGACCTGTCCTTCCAGCACGTCAAGGGGCACAGCGGACACGCACTCAACGAGGCCGCCGACGGACTGTCCCACATGGCCCGGCGCCGGCTCGAGGAGACCTTCGACGTACGCCCGCGGGCGCACGCCCTCGTGGAGGCGTTCCTCGAGGACTGGCACGCAAGCCTCACCCGCTGAGCGATCCGCGACTTCACACACCACCCAGCAGCGAATCTACGAGCTGTCGATCCGAAGATCGCACGTGCCTGGAGACGATGATGACTTTCCTCCCCGACTCCGACCGGACCCGCTGGGCCGGTCCCGGCCTCCTGCGGCGCCGACCCGCCGGCCTGCTGCTCGCCGCCACCCTCGCGACCGTCGGTATCAGCGCGTGCGGCGACGACGGCGCGGCGCCCGCCGCTAGGTCGACGCCGTCGGCCACGGCGGCATCGCCCACGGCGGCATCCCCTACTCCGAGCCCGACGCCACCGCCCGACCAGGACGGCGACGGCATCCCGGACAGCAGCGACACCTACCCGCACGACCCGAAGAACATCCCGCAGCAGGAACCCTTCGTTCTCACCTGTTACCTCACCGACGGCTTCGACGAGCACCGGACGTTCACCATCATCACCGGGAAGGACGGCCGTCCCGACTTCAGCGAAGCCTGGGCCGCGAAGCCCGTGTCCTGCGACGCCGACCAGGAGATCCGTCCGGTCAGCCCGGTCGAGGTAGCGGCGTACAAGACGTCCGGCTACGACGACAGCGACATCGCGGTGTTGTATCAGATGTGCGCGGAGGTTGACGCCGAGGACGCGTACGCCGAGGCGGGCTTCGCCGCGAGCAGCGAGCAGATCCCGGAAATCAACGCGGCGTTGACGCTGTGCCCCGCCCACCCGTACGCGAAGAAGTGGCGTGCGGCGGTGCGGAAGGGCCAGGCGGACGCGGAGCTGGCGGCGCAGGGGCGGCTGTTCCCAGACGGCACCTACCGCGTCGGCAAGGAGATCAAGCCGGGCACGTATGTCACCACCTACGTCGACGGCTGCTACTGGGAGCGGCAGGACCGCTCGGGCAACACGATCGACAACTACTTCACCAACGGCGCCCGCCGTGTACAGGTCACCATCCGTTCCTCCGACTACGCCTTTCACTCGGAGAACTGCGGCGAGTGGCGCCCGGCCCGCTGACATCCCTGGTCCTCGCACCACCACCGCCGCGTACCGGCCCGAGCCGTGACGAGCCCACTTCCCCGCCCCTCCCAGGAGGTCGCCTGATGAACCACACCGAACCCCTGGTCGAGCTGATCTTCGACCGGCTCGCCGCCGACCGCGTACCCGATGACACCGCCGAGGTGGTCCTCGCCGCGCTGACCGGCGAGGCCGACCTGGCCGCCGCGCTCGCCGGCGCGCCGACCGCCCTGGAGCCGCAGCGCACCGCGGCGGACGAGCCGCGGGAGCGGATCTGGCTCTCCTCGGTCACCGTCACCGGCTTCCGCGGCGTCGGCCCGGAGCGCACCCTCGCCATCGAGCCCGGCTCCGGGCTGACCGTGGTGGTCGGACGCAACGGCTCCGGCAAGTCCAGCTTCGCCGAGGCGGTTGAACTGGCCCTGACCGGGGACAGCGCGCGCTGGGCGGACCGCAACAGCGTGTGGCGTACCGGATGGCGCAACCTGCACGCCGGCGACCCGTGCCGGATCGCCGTCGAGCTGCGGGTCGACGGGGTGGCCACGCCCACCCAGGTGGTCCGTTCCTGGCCGTCGGAGGCCGAGCTGGGCGACGCCGAGGTGGCGGTCACCAGTGCGGGCGGCACGTACCGGGATCTCGCCGAGCTGGGGCTGGCCCGGCCGCTGGAGCTGTACCGGCCGTTCCTCACCGCCGCCGAGCTGGGCCGGCTCACCGCCGGCACACAGAGCCAGCTCTTCGACGCCATCTCCGCAATCCTCGGCCTGGAGGGAATCACCGACGCCGACCGCCGCCTGATGGCCGCCGCACGCCCTGTCGACACCGCCATCAAGGAGGTACGCGAACAGCGCGGCACCCTGACCGCCACGCTCGCCGAGGTTCCGGACGACCGGGCCCAGCGGGCCGCGGCACTGCTCGCGGTGAACCGTCCGGACCTGTCCGCGCTGACCGGGATCCTTGACGAGCCGGAGGAACCCACCGCCGACGAGGCGGTGCTGCTGTGCCGGCGGCTGGCGGACATGCAGGTGCCCGACGCCGACGAGGTGACCCGCCTCGCCGGGCAGCTGCGGGATGCCGCCGCGGAAGCGCGCCGGCACCACGGCGGCCGATCGCGGGCGTCGCTGCGCAGCGCGGAGCTGCTCCGGTTGGCCGTCGAGTACCACGACGACCGGGGTGACGGGTCGTGCCCGGTCTGCGCGACGGGCCGCCTCGACGGCGACTGGCGGAGCCGCGCGGCGGCGTCCCTGGCGGAGCTGCGGGACCGTACCCTCGCCGCCCAGGCCGCCGCGTCCCGGCTGACCGCGCTGCTGCAGCGGGCGCACTACCTGATCGACGACCTGGACGTGCCCACCGGCGACGCCGACGGGGTGCCGGTCGACGACCTGCACGCGGCGGTGACGGCGCTGCGGCTGGCGCCGGGCGGGCCGGAGGAGCTGGCCGACCACCTGACCGCCCGGTACCCGGCGGTGTTCGCCGCGGCGGAGACCGCGCGGGCGTACGCGAAGGAGCTGCTCCGCCGACGCGACACCGGCTGGCAGACGGTGGCCGCGGAGCTGCGGGCGTGGATCGCGTCGGCCGGGACGCTGCCGGAGCGGGAACGCGCCCTTGCCCGGGTGAAGGCCGCGCGGGCGTGGCTGAAGACGACCGGGGCGCAGCTGCGCAACCAGCGGGTGGCGCCGTTCGCCGAGCACTCGCAGCGGATCTGGGAGCGGCTGCGGCAGGAGAGCAACGTCGAACTGGGCGCGATGACCCTGGCCGGGGCGAACACCCGGCGGCGGGTGGTCATCCCGGTCAGCGTGGACGGTACGGACAACGGCACCGCCCTCGGGGTGATGAGCCAGGGCGAGATGCACGCCCTCGGGCTGGCGACGTTCCTGCCGCGCGGCTGCGCGCCGGAGAGCCCGTTCCGGTTCGTCGTCGTCGACGACCCGGTGCAGAGCATGGACCCGGCCAAGGTGGACGGGCTGGCCCGGGTGCTCGCCGAACTGGCCGAACAGCGGCAGGTGGTGGTCTTCACCCACGACACCCGGCTGCCCGACGCCCTCGCCCGCCTCGACCTCGGCCGGTCCCGCATCATCGAGGTGACGCGCGCGGAGCGGTCGGTGGTGACCCTGCGACCCGGCTCCGACCCGGTGACCCGCTACCTGGACGACGCGCACGCCCTCGCGCGCGCCGAGGAGATCGCGTCCGAGGTGCGCGGGCCGGTGGTGGCGGAGCTGTGCCGCTCGGCGATCGAGGCGGCGTGCCACCGGATTGTGTGGCGGCGGCGGGTGGCCCGGGGTGTGCCGCACGACGACATCGAGGCGGCCGTCGTGGCCGCGTCCCGGCGGCTCACCACCACCGTGGCGCTGGCGCTGTTCGACGACGCTGGCCGGGGCGGTGACGTCCTCGGGTACCTGGGTCGCCGGCACGGGTCGCGGGCGGTGAACGCATACAAGGCGTGCAAGGAGGGCGTGCACGGGGCGTACCTGTCCGGCCTGCCCGAGCTGGTCTCCGACGTCCGGCACCTGGCGGACGCGCTGCGGACACACGCCCCTGCCGTGCCCACGCCCCGCGACGGTGCGGAGGTCCGGTCATGACCGCGCCGGCGTCCCGGCGCTGCCTGGCGGCGGCCGACCAGATGCTGCGCGGGTCCGGCCCGCTCGGCGTGGCCGCGGTGGCCGCCGGCTGGTGGCCGCGGGCGTGCGCCTGCCTGATCCGGCTCGCCCTCGAAGGCGGAATCGACGCCTACTGGCGGCGGACCCGTCCGGTGGTGGCCGCCTGCCGGCAGGGCCGGGCGAAGCAGCTGATGCTGCGCAGCCGCTTCGGGCCCGGCCCTGCCGTGGCCCGACGGGTCGCCTTCGCCTGGGCGGCCCTGTCCGCCGCCGCTCACCACCACTGCTACGAGCTGGCACCGACGGCCGCCGAGTTGCGTCGCCTGCACACCGAGGTGAGCGCCCTGCTCACCCACCTCGACGGAAGAACGGAACCCCATCGATGACCTACCCTCAGCCCGGCCCCGACCCCACCCGCCCGCAGCCGCCGCTCCCTGCGGTCACCGGCCCGTACCCGCCGGTGTCCGCCGTCCCCCGGCCCTACCCGCCGGTGTCCGGGCCTGCCGGTGCCTACGGTCCGGTGCCGGCCACGCCTTATCCGGACCCACGGAGCCTGCAGCTGCCGCTGGCACGGCCCGTCCTGACCTCGGGCATGGCAACGGCGTCGCTGGTGCTCGGGATCCTCGGCGTGCTCGGCGGCTGGTGCCTGTTCGGCCTGCCCTGCGTTCTCGCCGTCATCCTCGGTCACCTGGCTCTGCGCGATACCCGCGACGGCACGCGGTCCGGGCACGGCATGGCGGTCGCCGGTCTCGTCCTGGGTTACGTCTTCGTCGGCCCGATGATCCTGTTCACCCTCATGGTGTTCTTCGGCAGTTTCCTGACCGCTGTCACCCCGACGCCCTGACGATGGCACCGCCCCCTCACCCCGCTCGGCCGGGTCACCAGTCACGGGCCCAGTCCGGCGGCGGTACGACGGCGAGCTGCGGCCGTCTCCGGCGCGACGCCGTACTCCGTCAGCAGGAACGCGCGCAGGGCGTCCGCCGGCAGCTCGGCGTCGACGTGGATCCGATACCGCACTCTCTACCCCTCTCCGAGGCCCAGCAGGTAACGGGTCACAGTGCTTGCCTCGGCGGTCCGCCGGGGAGTTGGCTGTCGGGTATGGCCCGCATCGCGTACCACGACACCGACGCCGAGGCGTTCGCCGCGACCCGGCACCTCACCGACGACGGTCTCACGGCCTGGCGAGCCGCCGTCACCCGCCACCTCACCCCGCGTCCGGGGATGCGACTGCTCGACCTGGGCGCCGGGACCGGCGCCTGGGCGCGCGCGTTCACCGACTGGTTCCCCGGCGTCGAGGTCATGGCCGTCGAACCGTCGGCGGCAATGCGCGCCCGGTGCCCGTTCACGCCGCTGGTCGCGGGCGACGCCGGGCACCTCCCGCTGGCCGACGGCAGCGTCGACGGCGCGTGGCTGTCCACGGTCATCCATCACGTGCCCGACCTGCCCGCGGCGGCGCGCGAGCTGCGCCGGGTGCTGCGGCCCGGAGCCCCGGTACTCATCCGGTCCGCGTTCGCCGGACGCCACGAGGCGATCACGCTGTTCGACTACTTCCCCGAGGCCGTTCGCGTGCTGGACACGTACCCCGGCATCGCCGACGTCGAGGCCGCCTTCGCCGCCGCCGGCTTCGCCACCGCGGCGGTCGAGCAGGTTCCGCAGGTCACCGCACCGTCGCTGCGGGAGGCGGCGGCCGGCCTGCGCCGGGAGGCGCACACGCCGCTTCAGCTCATCACCGACGCGGAGTACGCCGCGGGCGTCGAGCGACTGCGGGGGGGCAGCAAGGACGGTCGACGGCCCGGTCGTCGACGCCCTCGATCTGCTCGTGCTGCGCTGAAACACGCGATTAGGGTGGGGCGATGGATCATCGTCGGTGGACGGTCGTCGGAGCGCCGTCGAGCGCCGGTGCCCACACCCCCGGCATCGAGCGCGCACCCGCCGCCCTGCGTGCCGCCGGCCTGCTCGATCTGCTGGGCGCCGACGTCGAGGACGCCGGTGATGTGCCGGGCTTCCGGTGGCGGCCGGATCCGGCGTACCCGAGGGGTCAGAACGCGGGCGCGGTGGCCGCCGTCGCCTCGGCGGTGGCCGACCGGGTCGCGGCGGCGGTGCGCCGGGGGCGTGCGCCGCTGGTGCTCGGCGGCGACTGCACGGTGACTGTCGGCCTGGTCGCGGGTTGCGCGCGGGCTGGGCTGTCGCCCGCGCTGGTGTACGTGGACGGCGGTCCGGATCTCTACACGCCGGAGACCCGCGCGAACGGCAACCTTGATGCGATGGGGCTGGCGCACATGCTCGGCCTGCCGGGGACGCTGCCCGAGGTGGCGGGTGTCGGGCCGGATGTGCCGCTGCTGTCACCGGAACGCGTGGTGGTGTACGGGGACTCGCTGCCCCGCGGTGACCACGAACGCGAGCTGGTGGCGGATCTGGGACTTGCGTACGTGCCGGCCGACGAGGTGCACGCCGACGCGCGGGCGGCGGCGCGCCGGGCCCGGTCGGTGGCCGAGGGCGCGGCCGGCCGGTTCGTGGTGCACTTCGACGTGGACGTGCTGAGTTTCGTGGACGCGCCGCTGGCGGACGTGCCGGAGCCGTTCGGGCTCGGCCTCGGCGAGGCGGCGGCGACGCTGGCGGAGCTGGTGGCGAGCCCGCGGTTCGCCGGGTTGTCGGTCACCGAGATCAACCCGGATCATCTGCCGGACGACGAGCTGCTCCCCCGGTTCGCCGGGGTGCTGGCCGGGGCGCTGACCGGGCGCTAGGCGGTTTCCGCGAGGTGCAGCGGCAGCACCTTCGCGGCGCTCACCGCCAGCTCGCGGTCGAGCACCTGGTCGCGTGGCACGAAGACCATCGCCTGTCCCTCGCCGAGCACCACGTCCTCCTGCCGGGCGTCGGTGGCGCCGCGGAAGACGTACACGGTGACGGTGTGCGGAAAGCCCTCCTCGTGCGGGCGGGGGCCGCTCCACAGCAGATGCAGGTCACCGGCGGTCAGCCCGGTCTCCTCGCGTAGCTCGCGCCGGGCGGCCTGCTCCGGTGTCTCGCCGGGCTCGATGCTGCCGCCGGGCAGGCTCCACTGGTACGGCGACACCGAGGTGTTGCCGTCGCGGTGCTGCATGAGGATCGCGCCGGTCGGGTCGACGAGCAGGACGAGGGCGACGTCATATGCGGCCACAGCCTGAGCCTGCCACGCGGCACCGGCGGCGCGCAGTCCCGACTTTCCGCCGCGCCGATCGAAAGTTCTACTCATAGCATCGAAAGCCATAGACACATCGACATGTCTTTTGTAGCGTCGGTCGCAGCCGACGAAGGAGTGCGACCATGTGCTACGGACATGACGGACACGCCGCGCTGCAACAGTCACTTGACCGGCGTGGCCTGCTGCGCGGCTCCCTGGCGGCGCTCGCCGGGATCGGGCTCGCCACCGGACTCGGCGCGACTGCCGCCCAGGCGGGTGGGGCGCATCACCACGGCCGGCGTCCGGTGCCGAAGGAACTGATCAGCCTCCAGCTCTGGACGGTCCGCGACGCGCTCAACGGCTCGCCCGGCTACGACGCGACGCTGGCGCACCTGGCCCGCATCGGCTACCCCCGGGTCGAGCTGGCGCTGGGCTACTTCGGCCGTACCGCGCAGGAGCTGCGCCGCTTCCTGGACGGCATCGGCATCAAGGCCAGCTCCAGCCACGACGGCATCGCCGCCGACGCCGCCGCGCTGGAGGAGAAGATCGCGAACGCCCGGACGCTGGGCCAGCGGTTCATGGTGGTGCCGTACCTGAACTCCGACCGCGAGGACGACTGGAAGCGCTGGGCGGAGCAGATGAACGTCGAGGCCGCCGCCGCGCGCAGGGCGGGCCTGCGGTACGGCTACCACAACCACGCGCACGAGTTCACCATCGACTTCGGCAACGGCCGGCGGCCGTGGGACGTGCTGACCGAGGAACTCGACCCGCGCCTGGTGCACCTGGAGATCGACATCTACTGGGCCGTCACCGGCGGCATCACCTCCGGCGAGGGCGTCGACGACCCGGAGGGCTTCACGCTCGACGTGATCCGCTCGGCGCCGCAGCGCGTGTTGCAGTACCACGTCAAGGACCGCGACCCGGCCACCGGCGACATGGCCGACCTGGGCACCGGGATGATCGACTTCGCGCGGATCTTCCGGGGGCACCAGGTGATGGAGTACATCGTGGAGAACGACACCCCTGATGTGACGCCGCAGCAGACCGCCGCCGTCGGCTACCGCTACCTGCGCCACCTGCGGTTCTGACCCCCCGGCGGGGGCGCGGACCGCCGCCGGACGTGACACGCTCGGGGGTGGCCACGCCGACCGAGGGGGGTACGCGATGACCGACGAGCCGGACGACGTCCACTACGACCGCCTCTATCGCGACGCCGAGCGCCCGCCCTGGGAGATCGGCGGCCCGCAGCCGGCGCTCGCCGAGGTCCTGGACACCGGGGTACGCGGCCCGCGCGTGCTCGACGTCGGCTGCGGCACCGGTGAGCTGGCGCTCGCGCTGGCCCGCCGCGGACACGACGTGACGGGCGTCGACATCTCACCGGTGGCGATCGATCAGGCCCGGGCCAAGGCCGCCGCGGCGGGCCTGCCGGCGCGCTTCGAGGTGTGCGACGCGACGGCGATCCCGGTGCCGCGGGTGCCGTACGACTCGGTGTTCGACTCCGGGCTGCTGCACTCGCTGGACCGGCGCGGCGCTGCCGTACGCGACTACCTGGCACTGCTGCCGCGCCTGACCGCGCCGGGCGGCGCGGTGTTCGTCCTGGCGGTGTCACCGGACGCGGGCGAGGGCTGGGGCCTGGACGCGGGCACGCTGCGCGCGGCCTTCCCCGAGCCGCCGTGGACGCAGGTAACTGTCGAGTCGATCGACGTGCTCGCCCGGGTCGGCGGCGCGGACCTGCGCCTGGCCGGCAACCTGCTGCACGCCACCCGCTCCCCCGCCGGTCCGTAGCGCGCCGGCCGCGCCACCACCGCACGGGCGGCGAGCGGCGTCAGCGACGCCAGTGCTGGCGTGGGGCGTAGCCCTCGCGGCGCAGCCAGTGTTCGGTGTAGACGATCCGGTCGGCCTCGATCACCACAAGGGGGTCCTCGGGCGGCTCGGACAGCGACCGGCCCCGCTCGGCGTGCTCGTTCTCCCAGCGGAACGCGGCCCAGTGACGGGCCCGGTCGGGGTGCTCCGGGCCGAGCACCCGGGCGGTGCCGAAGACCTGCGCACCGCGGCTGCTGGCCAGGCCGACCAGCGGCGCGAAGACGCCGACCGACACCCGCGGGTCGGCGGCGATGTTGCGCATCTTCGGTGAGCGCGGCGCGGCGGTGAACATCAGCGTGAAGTCGAGCGGGTAGTAGCGCACCGGCGTGGCCAGCGGCCCGTCCGGCCCGGCCGTCGCCAGCACGCACATGTTCTGCGACGACAGCAGGTTGAGGATGCGTTCCTCCAGGCGGTCCCGGTCCAGCTTCCTCGTCGGCGCCGGTCCGGTCAGCCAGGGGTTCGTCAACGGCACGGCGCGTCCTCGATCATGACGGCACCCTACCGGCAGAGTTCAGGCCACCGGTGCCGTGCTGGCCCGCAGCACCACCTCGCCGGGCAGCCGCACGATCCGGCGGCGGCGACCGGTGTTCTCGGTCAGCGCCAGCTTCATCGCCTCCTCGCCGAGCCGGTGCAGCGGCAGCGCCACTGTGGTCAGCGGCGGGGTGAGGTCGCGCACGACCGGGATGTCGTCGAAGCCGGCGACCGAGACGTCGCCGGGGACCGACAACCCGCGGTCGCGCAGCGCCGCGTACGCGCCGACGGCCATCACGTCGGTGCACGCGAACACGCAGGTGGCGTCGAGCCCGCGATCGAGCAGCTCGGTCATCGCGCGGTAGCCGCCGTCGCGGGTGAACGCCGCCTCGGCCACCGCGCCCGGGTCGAGCGCCACACCGGCGGCGGCCAGCTCGTCGCGGAACCCGCCGAGCCGGTCGGCGACAGTGGTCAGCTCGGGCGGACCGGACAGCACCGCGAAGCGGCGGTGCCCCAGGCCGAGCAGCGCGCGGGCCAGCTCGACGGCGCCGGCCCGGTTCTCCGGCAGCACGCTGTCGACCTTCAGGGTGCGGTGCCGGCTGACCACGGCGACCCGGCCGCCGCCGTCGAGGTAGGGCGCCAGCTCCGCGGCCATCGCCCGCTCCCAGCGGGGATCCTCGAAGCCGGAGCCGATGAGCAGGATCGCCGGGGCCCGTTCGGCGCGCAGCATCGACACGTACGCGATCTCGCGTTCCGGGTCGCGGAAGGTGCTGGCGAGCATGACCAGCAGGTCGTTGTCGGCGGCGACGCGCATGACGCCACCGGCGACGGCGGCGAAGTAGGGGTCGGTGACGTCGTGGCAGACCACGCCGACGCTGCGGCGGGACGCGCCGGCCAGCGCGCGGGCGTGGGCGTTCGGGGTGTACGCGAGCCGCGCGGCGGCGGCCAGGACGCGGTCGTGCAGGTGCGGGGTGACGCGCCTGCCGTTGAGCGCCCGGGAGGCGGTGGCCAGGGAGACGTCGGCCGCTCTGGCCACGTCTTCCAGCGTCACGTGCGACATCGATGCGTCTCCCTGCGGAACGTCTTGACCCGGTGTTCCGGCGTGGCTACGGTAGCACCCTGAAAGCGCTTACTGAAAGCGCATTCACCTGCGGGGAGGCCCAGTGGAACGCACGTCCGTCGGCATCATCCTCAACGGCGTCACCGGCCGGATGGGCTACCGGCAGCACCTCGTCCGGTCCCTGCTCGCCATCCGGGACCAGGGCGGCGTGCCGGCCCGCGACGGCAGCCGCATCTGGCCCGAGCTGACCCTCGTCGGCCGCGACGAGAACCGGCTCGCCGCCATCGCCGCCCGGCACGGGCTGTCGTCGTACACGACGGACCTGGACGCGGCGCTCGCCGACGACGCCCACCGGATCTACTTCGACGCGCAGGTGACCACCGCGCGGGAGAAGGCGATCCGGGCCGCGATCGAGGCCGGCAAGCACGTCTACACCGAGAAGCCGCTCGCCGAGGGGTTCCTCGCCTCGCTGGAGCTGGCCCGGCTCGCCGCCGCCAAGGGCGTCCGCAACGGCGTCGTGCAGGACAAGCTGTTCCTGCCCGGCCTGCGCAAACTCAAGCGGCTCGTGGACGGCGGCTTCTTCGGCCGGATCCTGTCCGTGCGCGGCGAGTTCGGCTACTGGGTGTTTGAGGGCGACTGGCAGGCCGCGCAGCGTCCGAGCTGGAACTACCGCGCCGAGGACGGCGGCGGCATCACGCTGGACATGTTCCCGCACTGGCACTACGTGCTGGAGCAGATCATCGCCCCGGTCACCGCCGTCACCGCCGTCACCGCCACGCACATCCCCGAACGCGTCGACGAGACCGGCGCCCGTTACCGGGCCACCGCCGACGACGCCGCGTACGGCATCTTCGAGCTGGCCGGCGGCATCGTCGCGCAGGTCAACTCGTCCTGGGCGGTCCGGGTGCACCGCGACGAACTGGTCGAGTTCCAGGTCGACGGCACGCACGGCAGCGCGGTGGCCGGGTTGCGCGACTGCCGCATCCAGCACCGGGGCGCCACCCCGATGCCGGTGTGGAACCCCGACCTGCCGGTCACCGAGCCGTTCCGCGCGCAGTGGCAGACCGTGCCGGACAACGGCGAGCACGACAACGCGTTCAAGGTTCAGTGGGAGGCGTTCCTGCGGCATGTCGTCGACGACGAGCCGTTCCCGTGGGACTTCCTCGCCGGCGCGCGCGGCGTGCAACTGGCCGAGGCCGGGCTGCGCTCGGCCCGCGAGGGGCGGCGGGTGACGATCGAGGAGATCCCCCGGTGAGCACACGCATCACGCTGCCGACGCCGGGCGGCGGTACCGAGAAGCTGACGCTGCGCGAACCGCCCGCCTGGCACCGGCCCTCCGCGCCGCCGGCGCGCCGGATCGCGTACGCGGCCGCGCACGTCGTCGCCGACCCGTACGCCGACAACTCCCCCGGCCGCCCGGCGCGGCTGGACTGGGACGCGACGCTCGCGGTGCGGCGTGACCTGTGGTCGTGGGGCCTCGGTGTGGCCGAGGCGATGGACACCGCGCAGCGCGGGATGGGGCTGGACTGGGCGGCCACGCGTGAGCTGATCCGGCGCAGCGCCGCCGAGGCCGCCGCCTGCGGCGGGCGCATCGTCGCCGGGGCCGGCACCGACCAGCTCACCGGTGTGCCCGGCACGCTCGACGAGGTGGTCGCCGCGTACGCCGAGCAGGTCGCCGTCGTCCAGGAGTGCGGTGCCACGCCGGTGCTGATGGCCAGCCGGCACCTCGCCGCGCTCGCCACCGGCCCGGACGACTACCTGCGCGTCTACGAGCGGGTGCTGCGGGAGGCCGGCGCGCCGGTGGTGCTGCACTGGCTCGGCGACATGTTCGACCCGGCGCTGTCCGGCTACTGGGGCTCGACCGACCTGGACGAGGCCACCGCGACGTTCGCCGCGCTGGTGCACGCCCACGCCGACCTGGTCGACGGCGTGAAGGTGTCGCTGCTGGACGCCGGCCGGGAGGTGCGGCTGCGGGAACTGCTCCCGCCGGCCGTGCGGGTCTACACCGGCGACGACTACCACTACCCGGAGCTGATCGAGGGCGACGGGAAGCGGTTCAGCCACGCGCTGCTCGGCGCGTTCGCGGCAATCGCCCCGGCCGCGTCGGCCGCGCTGGGACGGCTCGACGCGGACGACCGGGCCGGGTTCCGGGCGATCCTCGACCCGACGGTGCCGCTGTCCCGCCACCTGTTCGCCCCGCCCACGCCGTACTACAAAGCCGGCATCGCGTTCCTGTCCTGGCTCAACGGACGGCAACCGGGCTTCACCATGGTCGGCGGCCTGCACGGCGGGCGCGGCGTCCCGCACCTGGTCGAGGCGTTCCGGCTGGCCGACGCCGCCGGGCTGCTCGGTGACCCGGAGTTGGCGGCGCGGCGGATGCGCGCGTACCTGGACGTCGCGGGCGTGCCCGGATGACCGCCGATGACCGGCTGGCGCGGCTGTCGCTCAACCAGCGCACCACGCAGCGCTGGTCGGTGGCCGAGGCGGTCGACGGCTGCGTGCGCGCCGGCATCCCGGCGATCGGGCTGTGGCGCGAGCCGGTGGCCGAGATCGGCGTACCGGCCGCCGCGCGGCTCGTCGCCGACGCCGGGCTGCGGGTGTCGTCGCTGTGCCGGGGTGGGTTCCTCACCGCCGCCGACGAGGCCGGACGGGCCGCGGCGCTCGCGGACAACCGGCGCGCGATCGACGAGGCGGCCGAGCTGCGTGCCGCCTGTCTGGTGCTGGTCGTCGGCGGTCTGCCGCCCGGCTCCCGCGACCTGGCGGGTGCCCGGCAGCGGGTCGCCGACGCGCTGGCCGAGCTGGCGCCGTACGCCGCTGCGCGCGGGGTACGCCTCGCGCTGGAGCCGCTGCACCCGATGTACTGCGCCGACCGGGCGGTGCTGTCCACGCTCGGGCAGGCGCTCGACCTGGCCGAGGCGTTCCCGGCCGAGCAGGTCGGCGTCGTGGTGGACACGTTCCACGTCTGGTGGGATCCGGACGTGTGGCGGCAGATCGCCCGCGCCGGGGCACGGATCGCGAGCTTCCAGGTCTGCGACTTCCTCACCCCGCTGCCGGCCGACGTGCTGCTCGGGCGCGGCATGATGGGCGACGGGCACATCGACTTCCCGCCGCTGCGCCGCGCGGTGGAGGCCGCCGGATACACCGGCGACGTCGAGGTGGAGATCTTCAACGCCGAGGTATGGGCCACCGAACCGGACCTGGTCCTCACCACCATGATCGCCCGGTACGCGGAGCGCGTGCTCACCGACTGACCCCAGCGTCACGAATCCGGCCTGTCGGATGAATCGGGTGGCCGCTCCCCCGGATCCGGGGGCAGGATCGGGATCATGGCATCCCCGCACCTCACCACCCCGATCACCACCGACCTGCTGCGCGGCGCGCTCGACCTGGAACAGACAGCGGACGGGGTGCTGCCGCACCGGCTGCCCGCGTGGGCCCGGGCGCAGAACACCGACCCGCAGCTGACGATGGCCGAGGCGATGCCGTCCGGCGTACGGCTGGTGTTCCGGACCCGCGCCACCACAGTCGAGCTGGACGTCCTGCCGACGAAGATGGTCTACCGCGGCACCGGGCCGCGTCCCGACGGCCGCTACGACCTGGTCGTCGACGGACACCTCGCCGGTCAGGCCACCGCCGACGGCGGCAGGGTGCTCACCGTCGACCTGGCCACCGGCGCGGCCGGCGTCGAGCCGGGTCCGGTCGCCACGGTGCGCTTCGCCGGCCTGCCCGCCACCGACAAGGAGGTGGTGATCTGGCTGCCGCAGCGGGAGATCACCGAGCTGGTGGCGCTGCGCACCGACGCGCCGGTCGAGCCGGCCGACACGGGTGGCCGGCGGGTGTGGCTGCACCACGGCAGCTCGATCAGCCACGGCTCGGACGCGGAGAGCCCCACCGGCACCTGGCCTGCGGTGGCCGCCACGCTCGCCGGCGTGGAGCTGGTCAACCTCGGGTTCAGCGGCAGCGCCCTGCTCGACCCGTTCACCGCCCGCGCGATGCGCGACACCCCGGCCGACCTGATCAGCGTCAAGATCGGCATCAACGTGGTGAACAGCGACCTGATGCGGCTGCGCGCGTTCGGCCCCGCCGTGCACGGCTTCCTCGACACCATCCGCGAGGGGCACCCGCAGACCCCGCTGCTGGTCGTGTCGTCGATCCTGTGCCCGGTGCAGGAGGACACGCCCGGCCCCGGCGCGGTCGACCTCGTCGACGGCCGGGTGCGGTTCCGGGCCACCGGCGACCCCGCCGAGCGGGCCACCGGCCGGCTCACGCTGCGCGTCATCCGCGCCGAGCTGGCCCGGATCGTGGCGTCCCGGGCCGGGGCGGACCCGAACCTGCGCTACCTCGACGGGCTGGAGCTGTACGGCGAGGCCGACTACACCGAACTTCCGCTGCCCGACGAGCTGCACCCCGGCCCGGCCGCCGACCGGCGCATCGGCGAGCGGTTCGCCGCGCTGGCGTTCGGCCCGAAGGGACCGTTCGCCGCGGCGGAGTGACGGACATCCGCCCACGGCGCGGTGTGACCCAGGTCACGCCGTGCCGTGATCCGTCCGAGGTGCCGTGCACGACCATCTAGGCGTGGGAGGAAGCCAACAGGACGAGGAGCGGCTGCTGCGGCGGGTCGCGCGCGCCGACCTGGACGCGTTCGACGAGCTGTACCGGCGTACGTCGCCGTGGCTCGCGATCCGGCTGCGGCGGCGGTGCGCCGACGACGGCATCGTGGCCGAGGTCCTCCAGGACACGTACCTCACGGTGTGGCGGGCCGCCGGCTCGTTCAGCGGGCTGCGGCGCTCCGACGGCGCGGGCGCGCCGGGTGGCTCGGCCGCCGGCTGGATCTGGACCATCGCGGCCCGGCGCCTGGTCGACGCGCTGCGCCGCCGCGCCCGGGTGCAGGAGGTGCCGACCGACGTCCTTCCGGTCCGCAGCACGCCGGCCGCCGAGGACGAGGCGCTCGCCGGGTCGTTCGGCTCGGAGGTGGGCGCCGCGCTGGACGCGCTGGCACCGGAACTACGGGCGGTGCTCGCCGCGATGGTCCTGGACGGACTGACCGTCCGGGAGACCTCCGTCCTGCTGGGGGTGCCCGAGGGCACCGTGAAGAGCCGGGCGCGGCGTGCCCGCAACGCGCTACGGGAGGCACTGGCATGACCGCTCACGTTCCCCCGCCGGCCCTGGCCGCGTACGCGGCGGGCGGCCCCGACGACGCCACCACCTGGACGATCGAGGTGCACCTGGAGGGCTGCGCCGAGTGCCGCGACCGGCTCGGCGAGCTGGCCGCCCCGCCACTGCGGGCGCTGCTCGGCGACGCCCGGGAGACGATCCTGGAACAGGCCCGCACCGGGCCGCAGCCGGTGCGCCGGCGCCCGCTGCGACGGTGGTGGCTGCGCTGGACCGACTGGTCGCTCCTGGCCTGGGCGGCCATGACCTGCACGGCGATCCTCGCCGCGGTACTACTGGACCGCAACTACCCGGAGCAGCCCTCGGCGGTGCTGCTGCTCGCGCCGGTGGCGCCGCTCGCCGGGCTCGCGGTGGCCTGGTCCCGTCGCGCGAACCCGAACTGGGAGGTGGTCGCCGGCACCGCCCGCGCCGGGATGGACCTGCTGCTTCGCCGTACCCTCGCGGTTCTGCTCCTGGTCGCGCCGGTGCTCGCGGCGGCCGGGCTGGCAGTCGGCCGCAACCCCGCGCTGTGGCTGCTGCCCTGCCTGACGTTCACCGCGGCGACGCTGCTGCTCGGCAGCCGCGTCGGCGTGCCGGTGGCCGCCGCCGTCCTCGGCGGCGGCTGGCTCACCGCGGTCGCGGCCGTGTCGTACACCGGCACCGCCGACGCGGCCCGCGCCGCCGCCGCGACCGAGGCCCTGCTCCGGCCCGCCACCATGCCCGCCTGGGCGGCGGCCGCCGTCGTGCTCACTCTGCTGACCGCGCTCCGCGCCGAACACCTGCGGCGGCCCGCCGGCTGACGCCGGCCCCCCGGAACCACGCCACGGCGCCCCGCCGGCGCCGCGGACCACCCTGCCCCGAGAAGGAGACGACATTGGTACGCGCAGTGAGCGCCGACGAGGTGGCGCCGACCCGGCACGCCTGGCGGATCGAGGCGGTGGGACTGTCGGTGAAGGCCGGACGGCACCTCGCAGTCGACAACCTGGGCCTGACACTCGGCGCCGGCGTGCACGGGCTGCTCGGCCCGAACGGCGCCGGCAAGAGCACCCTGATGCGTGCGCTCGCCACTGTGGTCAAGCCGCACGCCGGTGTGCTGCGGCTGCTCGGCGCGGACGCCACCTCGTCCCGTGAGCTGCGGCCGGTGCGCCGCCGGCTCGGCTACCTGCCGCAGCAGTTCGGCTACTACCCCCGGTTCACCGTCCGGGAGTACGTCGAGTACGTGGCCTGGCTGCGGGAGATGCCCGCCTCGGCGGTGCCGGGCGCGGCCCAGCGGGCCATCGACCGGGTACGCCTCACCGACCGGGCCGACGCCAAGCTCAAGTCGCTGTCCGGCGGCATGCTGCGCCGGGCCGGCATCGCCCAGGCGATCGTGAACGAACCGGACCTGCTGCTGCTCGACGAACCGACAGTCGGCCTGGACCCGGAACAGCGGGTCGAGTTCCGTGAGCTGATCCGGGAACTCGGCGCGGACGCCTGCGTGCTGGTCTCCACCCACCTGGTGGAGGACGTGGTGGCGGCCTGCTCCGACGTCATCCTGATGGACCAGGGCACCCGCGTGTTCCAGGGCCTGCCCGCCGATCTGGTCCGCCACGGCGAGACCGGCGGCGTCGGCGACAGCGCCGCCGAGCGCGGCTACTCGTACCTCCTCAAGCAGCACCGGGGCGCGTGATGATCCGACAGGTACGCGTCGAACTGCGCCGCTCCAACGCGCCGGTCGTGACCGTTCTGCTGCTCGCCGTCGGCGTCCTCGGCACGGCCAGCATGTACCGCTTCTGGCAGGGACAGTGGCTGCGGCTGGGCTACGTGCACGCCTCCGACGTGTTCCTCCTGATGCCGCTCGCGCTCGCCGGTGGCGCGGTGCTGGGCCGCCGGGACCGGCGTACCCGCGCCGACGAGCTGATGAACAGCACCGGCCGCCCCCGCTGGCAGCGCGCGCTGCCCGCGATGACGGCGCTCGGCGTCGCCGTCGCGGCCGCGCACCTGCTCGTGGTCGCCGCCAGCGCGGCGGTGGTCGCCTCCGGCGGCGCCTACCTCGGCGTACGCGGACTCGCCGGGCCCCTGATCGACGTGCTGGTGCTGGTGGGCGCGGCCTGGGTCGGCGTGGCGGTAGGCCGGCTGTGGTCCTCACCGCTGCTGCCGCCGCTGCTGGCCGCCGCCGGACTGGTCGCGCAGGAGGGCACCGCCATGCTCGGCGGGTCGGACAGCCGGCTGGCGAACGCGTCCCTGATGATCTCCTGGCCGCCGGACACCCCGTGGGAGACCCTGTCCGACCGGCTGCTGCTCAGCCGCCTCGTCCTGGGGGCCGGCCTGGTCCTCGCCGGCCTGCTGCTGGCGGCGGGCAGGTCGTGGCCGGTCCGGGCCGGCGCGGCGGCGAGCCTCGCCGGTGGCGTCGCGGGCCTCCTCCTGATCGGCGTGCCGGGCCCCGCCGGCATCTGGCAGCTCGATCCGGAAGCACGCCGCTACGTCTGCGCCGACGGCCTGCCGCAGGTGTGCGTCACCGCCGTCAACGCGCACCTGCTGCCGCAGATCACTCCCGAGGCCCGCCGAGGGCTGCGCGCGCTGGCGAAGCTGCCGGACGCGCCGACTCGTGTGGTGGAAGTGCGGCTGGACACCATCGGCAGCAACGACAGCGAGCAGTGGCACCGGCCCGAGCCGGCACCGGGCACCGTGCAGTTCCTCCTGGAGGTCGACCCGGACACCGGCCGGGCCGCGGACGTGGCCGAGCGCATCGCCCTGGGCGGCGGCACCACGTGGTACGGCTGCGGGCGCAGCGGCGACGACATCGCCCCGGCGATCGCCGCGGCCTGGCTGCTGGACACCGAGACGGTACGGCTGTGGGACTCCTGGAGCGGCTACCGGTACGCCGACACGAAGCAGGAGGAGATCCGGGCCGGGGTGCGGCAGCTGCGCGCGCTTCCCGAACCGGAGCAGTTGCGGCGGGTCACCGCGCTGCGGGACGCGGCCGCCCGGTGCGAGCCGGACCTGATGCCGGCGCTCACCGGACGGGCCGCGCCGTGATCCGCTGGCTGCCGCTGTACGTGCGGTCCCGCCGGCTACCCGCCGCCCTGGCCGGATCAGCGGTCGCGGTCGCCGTGATGGCCGTCGCCTGGTCCGCCTTCACCGACCGCCCCGAGGTGCCGGCCGGGCTCGCCGTGCTCACCACCGCGCTGGCGGTGGCGCCGCTCGGGCCGACGCTCGCCGGCACCGACCCGGCGCTGGAGAAGACCGCCGCGTGGCAGTGGGCGCCGCGCCGGGCCGGGCACCTGCTCGGGTACGGCGCGGTGGTGGTCGGGCTGCTGGCCGCCGCCGGCCTGCTCGGCGCCGACTTCGGGCCGCTGTCCGTGCTGGCCCGCGACACGGCCGGGCTGACCGGGCTGGTCGGACTCGGCGCCGCGCTGGCCGGTGCCCGGGCCGCCTGGCAGGTGCCGACCGCGTGGGCCGCGCTGGGCGCGTTCCTGGCCGCCCCGGGCGGGCCGGAGTGGCGGCAGGTGGCGCTGTGGATGGCGCAGGAGCCGGGCAACCGGATCGCCGCCGTCACCGCCACGACGTTCCTCCTCGGCGGCGTCGTCGCGTACGCGCTGCGGGTGGGACCGCAGGTCGCGGCGGCCGAGGCGGCGCTGGAACAGTGACGTGCCGGACCCTCGTCGCGCGCCCACCGCGCGGCGAGGTCCGGCCGGCGTCAGGTCAGCGGCACCCAGGCCAGGGTGGTCATGCCGGCCAGGGCGGTCGCCTTGAGACCGGCGTCGGAGACCGTCCACAGCACACCGTCGATCATCAGTGAGCGGCGGATCGGCGCCCACTCGCCGCCGTCGGCCAGCGCGCCCGGGTGGTCGACGGCGCCGGCCACGGTGAAGCCCCTGTCGCCGACGCGCAGCGCCAGCACACCGCCCGACGGCGCGCGTCCGGTGCCGTCGGCGCGGTCGGTGACCACGCCCGGCTGCCGCACCGGGAGCACCACCAAGCGCTCGGGCTCCCAGTACAGGAACGCGTGCGGGTCGTGCTCCGCCTCGGACCAGCCGCCGGGGACGTGGTGCTGGGCGATCCGGGCCGGCCGGGCCGGGTCGGCGACGTCGAACAGCGACACCTGGGTGCCGGTCACCCGTCCCCTGTCGGTCGCGTCCTGGCCGACCCCGATCAGGCGGCCGTCGCCGGCCGGGTGCAGGTACGCCGAGTACCCGTTGATCTTCAGCTCGCCGGTGACCCGGGGTGCGGCCGGGTCGCGCAGGTCCACGCCGTACAGCGGATCGGTCTGCCGGAACGTGACCACGTATCCGGTGCCGCCGACGAACCGCACCGCGAAGATCTGCTCGCCCTTGCCGAGGCCGGTGACCGCACCGACCCGCTTCAGCGTGGCCCCGTCGGCGCGCAGCACGTAGACGCCGGACTGGGAGGACCTCTGCCGCACCCACGTGTCGCCGGTGGTGGTGGCGACCCGCAGGTGACCGTCCCACTCGGACAGCGCGTACTGGTTGATCAGCCAGCCGGGCACGGACCCGGCGGCGACGAAGCGTGGCGTGCCCGCCTCGGTGTCGAACTGGTAGATCTCGGTGCCGGTGTCACGTGTCCCGGACGGTCCGCCACGCCACGTCCGCCAGCGGTCGTCGTTGGCGACGTAGAGGCGTGCGCCGTTGCTGTAGACGGTGTCGCCGTCGGCGAACACGGTGACCGGGTCACCGGCGCCGAGCGCGGACGCACCCAGATCGAAGCTGAGCACCGTGACCATCGACGCGCCGGAGAAGCCGACCGGCCGGTTGACCCGGTCGCAGCCCACCCGTCCGGTGCCGACGGTCCGCACGTCGTCGCGGATCTCGTAGCGGGGCAGCCAGTCGTCGAGCGTGGCCTTGTCGATGACCGCGCGGTTCGCGGCGATCCGCTGGGCGTCGGTGCGGCGGCCGGGCAGGTAGGGGAAGTCGAGCCGGGGCGCGGACCGGATCACCACACGGGCGGTCGTACCGGACTGCCGGGCGTCGACCAGGAGGCCGTCGATCCGGTACTCCCCGACCACGCGGGGCGGTCCGGCGAGGTCCAGCAGGACCAGCCGGGCCTGCGGGGTCCGGCCCGGGCGGGTCTGCCCGCCCGGCACCGGGCCCTTGACGGTCCGTCCCGCGTGCAACAGCACGAGCGCCCGGTCACCGTGCAGCAGCAGGCTCCCCTCGTCGCCGCCGAACCGCTCGGCGCCGGGATCGAGGGCGAGCCGGCCGGTCACGCGGCGGCTCGCCGCGTCGACCACCGACAGCACGCCCCGGGTCACCGTGACGATCCGCCGCCCGTCGGTCTTGACCAGGTCCGGTTCGTCCACACCGGCCTCGTGCACGTTGGTGCCGGAGAAATCAGGCGCGGACGCCTGCGTCGCGCCTTCGGCGGCGCCACCGACCGCCGCCCGTTTCGCGTCGAGCTGCCGCACGTAGCCGGCCGGCCCGAGACCCCACGGGCCGACCGCCGCCTTCGCGGCCGTACGGACTTGCCGCAGCGCCTCGTCGCAGCCGTCGAACGCCACGAGCCGCAGCCCGCCGGCCGGAACGACCTGCCCGGCGGGCGGCGGGCCGGCCGCCGGCGGGCCGGCCGCCGGCGGGCCGGCGGCCGGGGGTGACGCGGTGCAGCCGGCGAGGGCCAGCGCGGCGGCCATCGTCCATCCAAGCGTCCGGGGTCCGTGACCTGTCATGCCGGTCAGACGTGGCGGTGACGGGCGCGGTTCCCGGCCGTGCCGCGCAACCGCCGGCCGTGCCGCGCAACCCCGATCGCGCGGCGCGACCGCCGGCCGTGCCGCTCAGCCGCCGGCCATCGCGCCGAGCACGATGAACGGCTCCTTGCCGGCGACCACCTCCGCCGGCAGCGGCGCGTCCGGGGACTCGTTGGACAGGTCCAGTTCGCAGGCGTAGAAGCGGACGAACGGCCGGCGCTTCCCGCTGTGCCGGTCGCGGATCGTGCCGAGCAGCATCGGGTACGCGGTCTCCAGCGCGTCGAGCACCTCCCGCTGGGTGGGCGGCCCGGCCACCTCGACGCGTACCTCGCCGGCGACGTGCGCCAGGTTCTTCAGGTGCGCCGGCAGCACCACCCGGATCACGGCAGCACCTGGACCTCGACCGAGAGCACGGCCGGCAGGTCGCGCACGATCGGCGCCCAGGTGTCGCCGCCGTCGGCCGAGTGGTAGACCTGACCGCCGGTGGTGCCGAAGTAGACGCCGCACGGGTCGAGTGTGTCCACGGCCATCGCGTCGCGCAGCACGTTGACGTAGCAGTGCGACTGCGGCAGCCCCTCGGTCAGCGGCTCCCAGTGCTCGCCGCCGGTACGGCTGCGGTAGACGCGCAGCTTGCCCTCCGGCGGGTAGTGCAGCGAGTCGCTGGTGATCGGCACCACGTAGACCGTCTCCGGTTCGTGCGCGTGCACCGCGATCGGGAAGCCGAAGTCCGTCGGCAGGTCGCCACTGACCTCCCGCCAGTTCGCGCCCGCGTCGTCGGTGCGCATGACGTCCCAGTGCTTCTGCATGAACAGCGTGTCCGGCCGGGACGGGTGCTGCGCGAGACGGTGCACGCAGTGCCCGACCTCGGAGTCGGTGTCCGGGATCTCGCCCGAGCGCAGCCCCTTGTTGATCGGCAACCAGCTCGCGCCGCCGTCGTCGCTGCGGAACGCGCCCGCCGCCGAGATCGCCACGTAGATCCGGTCCCGGTCGGCCGGGTCGAGCAGGATCGTGTGCAGGCACATCCCGCCCGCGCCGGGCTGCCAGGACGGGCCGGTCGGGTGCTGCCGCAGGGCGGTCAGCTCGGACCACTTCTGGCCGCCGTCGGTGGTCAGGTAGAGGGCGGCGTCCTCGCCGCCCGCGTACACCGTGTCGGGGTCGTGGCGGGACGGCTCCAGGTGCCAGATCCGCTTGAACTCCCACGGCCGTGGGGTGCCGTCGTACCAGAGGTGTTGCCCCACCTCGCCGCTGTAGGCGAAGTCGTTGCCGGCTGTCGTCCACGTCCGGCCGCCGTCGTCCGAGCGCTGGATCAGCTGCCCGAACCAGCCGCCGGACTGGGACGCGTACAGCCGGTCCGGTTCGACGGGTGAACCTGTCAGGTGGTAGATCTCCCAGCCGCCGAAGTGCGGACCGTCGACGGTCCAGTCGTCGCGCTTGCCGTCCGAGGTCAGGATGAACGCGCCCTTGCGCGTGCCGACAAGTACTCGTATGCCGCTCATGTCTCGTCCTCTCGTCCGAGGGGGTTCTCCCGGCAATGACCGTGCGGCTCGCCGAAACTCATCGCTGTCGTACTCCCCGGCTACGACATTTCCTGGTCGGACGGCCTGTGGCGGGGTCGCCACGCCGGTACGGCCGGAATGTCGGGGGCTGCGGCTAGCCTGCGCGCATGACCGGCCCCGGAGACGTCCCACCCGAGCACCTCGACCGCCTGCGGCCGATCTGTCTCGGCCTGCCGGAGACCTACGAGGAAGCGGCCTGGGTGGGCGTGCGGTGGCGGATCCGCGGCCGCACGTTCGCGCACGTGCTCACCGTCGACCCGGGCCACCAGGCGGCGTACGCGCGGGCTGCGGCGACCGACGAGCCGGTCTGCGTGATGACGTTCCGCTCCCCCGGCGACGAGATCGCCGGGCTGCTCGCGGCCGGGCCGCACTTCTTCAAGCCGGACTGGGCCGCCGACGTGGTGGGCCTGCGGCTGGACGCGGACACGGACTGGACCGAGGTCGCCGAGCTGCTCACCGAGAGCTACTGCGTGCTGGCCCCGAAGAAGCTGGTCGTGCTCGTCGACGGGCCGCCGGGCCGGTGACGGCGCCGGCCGGGGCTTCCCAGGGCCGCTGCGTCGGCAGTACGGTGGGCGTGGTGTGCCGGGAAGCCTGGTCGGCGGTCGTTGCCCCGCCGGACCCTGGAGCCACGCGATGCGAGCCCACCCCGCCGTACACACCCGTGACCTGACCAAACACTACGGCCGCCTGGTGGCCCTCGACGGCCTGGATCTGACCGTCGCCGCCGGTGAGGTGGTCGGCCTCCTCGGCCCGAACGGCGCCGGCAAGTCCACCACCATCCGGCTGCTGCTCGGCCTCGCCCGTCCGACCCGGGGTCTCGCCCGGATCTTCGAGGTGGACGCGGCGGATGTGCGGGCGGCGCACCGGCTGCTGGCGTACGTGCCGGCTGACGTGGCGCTGTGGCCGCAGCTCACCGGCGCGGAGATCCTCGACCTGCTCGCCGCGACCGGTCCCGGCGTCGACGCCGGCTACCGGGCCGAACTCGTCGAGCGGTTCGCCCTCGACCCGTCCCGCCCGGCCGGTGCCTACTCGACCGGGAACCGGCAGAAGGTCGCCCTGGTCGCCGCGTTCGCCACCCGGGCGCCGCTGCTCGTGCTCGACGAGCCGACGAGCGGCCTGGATCCACTGATGGAGCTGCAGTTCCGCCGGGCGGTGGGCGAGGCGCGCGACAACGGGCAGAGCGTGCTGCTCTGTTCGCACCAGCTCGCCGAGGTGGAGGCGGTCTGTGACCGGGTGGCGATCCTGCGGGCCGGCCGGCTCGTGGACATCGCCCCGGTGCCGCAGCTGCGGCGACTGCACCGCAACGAGGTGACGGTACGGTTCACCGGCTCGGCCCCGGATCTGGCCGGCGTGCCCGGCGTCGAAACGGTCGAGGAGGGTGAAGGGCTGCTGCGCTTCACCCTCGCCGGCCCACCCGCCGCCGCGCTGCGAGCCCTATCCGGCGCGGAGATCAGCACCCTGACCGTGCGCGAGCCCAGCCTGGAGGAGATCTTCCTCGACTATTACGGGGAGCAGGCGTGACGCGCCCGGCCGGCACAGCGGTCAGTCTGCTCGCCGCCCGCGGGATCTGGCGGCCGGCCCTCGTCGTGACCGGCGTGACAGTCGGCATGTCCGCACTGGTGGTGGGCACCTACGCGCACACCGTCGGCGAGGGCATGGACGCCTCCGCTCTGGAGGCGCTGGCGCGCAACCCCGCGATCCGTACGTTGTTCGGCGAGCCGGTCGCTCTGGACACCGCCGGCGGATTCACCGTGTGGCGAACCGGCCTGGTGCTGGCCGTGCTGCTCACCGTGTGGAGCCTGCTGGCGACCGTCCGGACGACCCGGGGCGAGGAGGAGGCCGGCCGGTGGGGGCTGCTGCTCGCCGGCCGGCTGACGCCCGCTGCGGTGCTGCGGCGTCACCTGGCGCCGTTGATGGCGACGTCGGCACTGGCGGGAACGCTGCTCGCGGCCACGCTGACGATCGCCGGCACACCGTGGCAGGGTGCGCTGCTGCACGGCGCCGGTCTCGCCTCGGCCGGCGCGTTCGCGGCCGCGGTGGGCGCCGTCGTCGTGCAGGTCCAGCCGACCCGGGCGGGGGCGACGGGCACCGGCCTGGCCGTGCTCGGGGCCGGCCTGCTGGCGCGCATGATCGGCGACGCCGGGCCGGCGTCGGCGTGGCTGCGATGGCTGCCGCCGTACGGCCCGCTCGCGCTCACCCGCCCCTACCACGACAACCGGTGGCTGCCGCTGCTCGTGTCGCTGACCGCCGTCGTCCTGCTGACCGGGGCGGCGCTGGCCCTGTGCCGCCGGCGCGACGTGGGAGCGGGACTGCTGCGCCCGCCGGCCGGCCGGGCGCCGCGACGCGGCCTGCTCGGCTCGGTGCCGGCCTTCGCGGTACGACGCACCCTGCGCCCGCTCGCCGGCTGGACCACCGGCGTCGCCGCCTACTTCCTGCTGATCGGCGTGCTCGCCACGTCGCTGACCGGCTTCCTGGAAGAAAACCCAGCCTTCGCCGACCTTTCCGCGCAGGCGGGCTTCGGCGGGCTCGACCACGTGCGGGGGTACGTGGCCACGCTGTTCGCACTGCTGGCGGTGCCGATCGGCGCGTTCGCCACCGCGCGGTTGAACGCCTTCGTCGGGGCGGAGGCCGCCGGCCGGCTCACGCTGCTGCGGGCCGGTCCGGTCAGCCGGGCCCGGCTGCTCGCCGCCGAGGTGGGCAGCGCGTCCGCCGCAACGGTGGCGCTGGCGCTCGCCGCCGGTCTCGCGACGTGGCTCGGCACCGCCCTGGTCGGTGCCGTCCTGCCCCTCGCCGCCGCCCTCGCGGGCACGCTCAACGTGCTGCCGCTCGCGTTGCTGGGCGCCGGGGCGGCCACCCTCGCCGTCGGGGCGGCGCCCCGGCTGGTCGCCGTGCTGGGGATGCTTCCCACAGCCGGCGGTTTCCTGCTGACCGTGGTGGCCGAGAGCGTGCGCGCGCCCGCCTGGATCGGCGCGCTGTCGCCGTACACGCATCTCGCCGCCGTGCCCGACGCGGCACCGAACTGGACGGCTCAGGGCGTGCTGCTCGCGGCGGCGGCCGCCCTGGCATCTGTCGGCGGCTGGGCCTACGACCGCCGGGACCTGGCGGGATGAGTCAGCCGAGCTTCTTGCGCAGCGTCTCGAACGCCAGGTCCGGCCGCAGCGGCACACCGAACCGCTCGTCGCCGTACGGGAACGGGCTCAGCTCGCCGGTACGGACGTAGCCGCGCCGCTCGTACCAGGCGATCAGGTCGTCGCGCTGGACGATCACGGTCATCCGCATCTCACCGGCGTGCCACTGCTCGGCCGCGTAGCGCTCGGCCTCGGCCAGCAGTTCCCGGCCCATGCCGCCGCCCTGCCGGCCGGGCGCGACGGCGAACATGCCGAAGTAGACGTGGTCGTCGCGGCGTTCCAGCTGGCAGCAGGCCACCAGGTCGCCGCCCTGCTCGGCGATCAGCACCACGCCGTCCGGGCCGGTGACGGCGGCGGTCACCATCTCCGGGTCGGTGCGCTGCCCGGCCAGCAGGTCCGCCTCGTGGGTCCAGCCCTGCCGGCTGCGCTCACCCCGGTACGCCGACTCGATCAGGTCGACGAGGGCTGCCACGTCCTCGGGGCGGGCGACCCGGACGGTACGGGATGCGGGGCTGGTCATGGCGGTTCTCCACGGTCGCGGCGACGTACCTGGTCAGCGTACGCACGCGGGTGTCCCGGACGGCGGCCGGGACCACCGGGCGGGACGGTTCGTGGTTCACTGCCCGGCATGGAGACGACGGTCGGCGCGGCAGGGCTGCCCGCGGTTCTCGACCTGCCGGCCGGGCCGGTACGCGGCGGCCTGGTGGTGCTGCACGGCTCGCACGCCGAGCAGCGGTCCTACTTCCTCTACGAACACCTGGCCCGTCTGTTGCCTCCGGCCGGGGTCGCGGTGCTGCGCTACGACCGCCGCCCCCGGGTCGACGGGCACGACGTGCCGCTGGCCGACCAGGCCGAGGACGCGTCCGCCGCGCTCACCGAGCTGCGCCGGCACGTCGGGACGGCGCCGGTCGGGCTCTGGGGTTTCAGCCAGGGCGCGTGGGCGGCGGCGCTGACCGCCGTCCGGCACCCGGTCGACTTCCTCGTCCTCGTCGGGTGCAGCGCGGTGAGCCCCGCGGTCCAGATGCGCCACGGCACCGCCGTGCAGCTCCGCCGCAACGGCTACGGGCAGGCCGACCTGGCCGAGCTGGCCGATCTGCGCCGCGTCGCCGAGGGGTACCAGCGCGGCGAGGTGCCGCGCCCGGTGGCGCAGGCGGCGATCGACGCGGCGGCGCGGCGGCCGTGGTTCCCGCTGGCCTTCCTGCCCGAGCAGCTGCCCGCCACGCCCGGCACCTGGACCGACATGGACTACGACCCGGCGCCGGTGCTGGCGCGGCTGACCTGCCCGGTGCTGCTCTGCCACGGCGAGACGGACGCGTGGATCCCGATCGAGGACAGCCTCGCGGTGTGGCGGCGGGCGGCACGCGACGCCGAGCTGACGGTGGCCCGGCTGGCCGGCTGCGACCACGCCCCCACGCTCGGCGAGGGCGAGGACCTGGACAGCGTCAGCCCGCAGTACGAGCGGGAGCTGCTGGACTGGCTCGGCCGGCGGCTGCCGGGTGACGGCTGACCCCGGCCGTCAGTCCCGGGACCGCAGCCCGGCGAGCAGCAGGCCGACCAGCCGGCGCGCGTCGTAGCGGGGATCGCTGTCCGCGCCGATGCAGAGGTTCCCGACGCCGCGCAGCAGCTGGTACGCGTCGACCTCCCGGCGGATCTCGCCCGCCTCGGCCGCGGCGCCCAGCAGCTCGGCACAGACCGGTACCAGCCGGTCGACGAAGTAGCCGTGCAGCGCGTCGAACTGCCCGCTGTCGGCGCGCAGCGCGGCGGCCAGCCCGTGCTTGGTGACCAGCAGGTCGACGAACTGGTCGATCCAGCGGGTGAGCGCCGCGTACGGGGTGGGCGCCTGCGCCAGGCAGACCGGGCCGGCTTCGGCGCACGCCTCGACCTGGTGCCGGTACACCGCCACCACGAGGTCGGCCCGGGTCGGGAAGTGACGGTAGACCGTACCCACGCCGACACCGGCGGCGGCGGCGATGTCGCGGACCGGGGCCTCGACGCCGGAGGCGACGAAGACCGCGGCGGCGGCGTCGAGCAGCGAGCGCTGGTTGCGCCGCGCGTCGGCCCGGCGGCGGTCCGGCCCGGTGGTGTCGGTCACGTTCGGCGTCCTCTCCTGGACTGCGGTTGTCAACCGGAACAAGGTTCCGTATCGTTAGCGGAGCAATGTTCCGCATAGCCATCATGCCAGGCGGGACGAGAGATCACCGAGTCAGGCCGCGCCGTCGCGCGGCCACCGGAGGGACACCCCATGCAGTACCGCACCCTGGGCCGCACCGGCGTACAGGTCAGCACGCTCGCGCTGGGCGCCATGAACCTCGGCCCGATCGGCCGCACCACCCAGGACGAGGCCACCGCGCTCGTCGGCGCCGCCCTCGACGCCGGGATCAACCTCATCGACACCGCCGACGCCTACGGCACCGGGATCTCCGAGGAGATGGTCGGCCGGGCGATCGCCGGCCGGCGCGACGACGTGGTGCTGGCGACGAAGGCCGCCCTGCCGATGGGTGAGGACCGCAACCGCCGCGGCGGCTCCCGGCGCTGGCTGGTCACGGCGCTGGAGGACAGCCTGCGCCGGCTCGGCGTCGACCACGTGGACCTCTACCAGATCCACCGCTGGGATCCGGCCACCAGCGACGAGGAGACGCTGTCGGCGCTGACCGACCTGCGGCAGGCCGGCAAGATCCGCTACTTCGGCACCTCCACCTACCCGGCGTACCGCCTCGTCGAGGCGCAGTGGGCGGCCCGCGAGCACCACCTCGGCCGGTACGTCACCGAGCAGCCCAGCTACTCGATCCTGCAACGCGGCGTCGAGGCGCACGTCCTGCCGGTCACGCAGCGGTACGGGCTCGGCGTCCTGGTGTGGAGCCCGCTGGCGTCGGGCTGGCTGTCCGGGGCGATCCGGGCCGGCCGCGAGATCACCACCCACCGGTCCACGTTCATGCCGCAGCGCTTCGACCCCACGGTCCCGGCCAACCGGGCCCGGCTCGACGCGGTCGAACGGCTGGCCGCCGTCGCCGATGACGCGGGTCTCACGCTGATCCAGCTCGCGCTCGGCTTCGTCACCGCGCACCCCGGCGTGACCAGCGCGATCATCGGGCCGCGTACGCCGGAACACCTGCACAGCCAGCTCGCCGCCGCCGACACCGTGCTCACCGCCGACGTCCTGGACGCGATCGACGCGATCGTCGCCCCCGGCGTCGACCTGGCCCCGCAGGAGAAGAACGACACCCCGCCCGCGCTGCTCGACCCCGCGCTGCGCCGCCGCTGACGGCTACCCTGCCCGGCATGGACGCCGACCTGCCCACGTTCGAGTTCGCGTTCCCCGGCCCGCTGCGCGACCAGCTCGTCGCCGCCGTGCTCGACGGGAGCAAGACCACCACCACCGGCCTGCTCCAGGACTACGAGATCGACGGTGAGCCGCTGCCCGCCGTCGGCACCCGCTTCGCGGTGATCGACTCCGCCGGCCGGCCGGTAGCGGTGATCGAGCTGGTCGAGGTCCGCGTCGCCCGCCTCGGCGACGTCGACCTCGACCACGCCCGGGACGAGGGCGAGGGGTTCGAGACGGTCGCCGCCTGGCGGGCCGGTCATGAGCGGTTCTGGCACGGCGAGGACTACCGCGGCTGGCTCGGCGACCCCGGATTCACAGTGGACGACGACACTCCGGCCGTGCTGGAACGCTTCCGGCTGGTCGCAACGCTCTGACGGCGGCCAGGGCTGGTCACTCCGCTTCGAGCCAGGCGCGCAGTTCGGCGCCGTGCTCGTCCAGCTCCGGGGGCGGCAGGTCGTAGCGGGGCGGCGCCCCGGACAGGCCGATCGGGTTCCGGATCCCCGGCACCCCGCCGGTCGTCACCACCGGTTCCAGGCCGAGCCCTTCGGCCAGCGCCACCCCCTCGGCCACCGAGTTGATCGGGCTGCACGGCACACCGGCGGCGCGCAGGTCGGCGAACCACTCCGCGCTGCCGCGCCGGGACAGCGCCGCCACCAGCAGCCGCCGCAGCTCGTCGCGGTGCGCGACCCGGTCGGCGTTGCGGCCGAACCGCGCGTCGCCGGCCAGCTCCGGCACGCCGAGCACCCGGCAGAGGGTACGGAACTGGCCGTCGTTCCCGGCGATCACCACCAGTTCGCCGTCGGCGGTGGGCAGCGGCTCGTACGGCACGATGCTCGGGTGCGCATTGCCCATCCGGTGCGGTGCCGCCGCACCGGCGACGTACGCGCTGGAGTGGTTGACCAGCCCGGACAGCGCCGAGGAGAGCAGGTCCACTGTGACGTGCTGCCCGCGCCCGGTCTCCTCCCGATGCCGCAGCGCGGCCAGGATCCCGACCGCCGCGTGCAGCCCGGCGATCACGTCGAACACCGCCACCCCGGCCTTGTAGGGCGGGCCGTCCGCGTCCCCGGTGAGGCTCATCAGCCCGGCCGCGGCCTGCACCATCAGGTCGTACCCGGGCAGGTCGGCACCCCCAGCGTCGCCGAAGCCGCTGATCGAGGCGTACACGAGGCGGGCGTTGCGGGCGGTGACCGCGTCGTGGTCGAGGCCGAAGCGGCGCAGCGCGCCCGGACGGAAGTTCTGGATCAGCACGTCCGCCCGATCGGCGAGCCGGTGGGCCAGCGTCAGGTCGCCGGGATCGGTCAGGTCGAGCACCAGCGAGCGCTTGTTGCGGTTGACCGCCAGGTAGTAGGTGGAGACGTCGTCGCGCTCCGGGGGCCGCCAGCCGCGGGTGTCGTCGCCACCGGGCGCCTCCACCTTGACCACGTCCGCGCCGAGGTCGGCCAGGAGCATCGTCGCGTACGGGCCGGCGAGGATCCGGGAGAAGTCGGCGACGAGCACCCCGCGCAACGGACCCGACATGCCACCCCTCCCTCGCCGCCGACCACGATGACACATTCCTGACGACGGGCCGGGCAGGGGTTGCCCGTCCGGCTACGGTCACGTCAGGGACGTACCGGGAAGGGGTGCCCGTGTTGCTGCTCAGCCGGCTCGCCGAGGCCACCGACGACCGTCCGGGCGCGGTCCGGGTGGGCGACCGGTCGCTGTCCTGGGTGGAACTACGCCGGGCGGCCGCCGCCGTCGCCGACGACCTGCGCGGCGCCACCCGGGTGGCGGTGCCCGCCACCGCGACCCTGGAGACGGTGGTCGGCGTGGTCGGCGGGCTGCTCGCCGGCGCGGCGGTGGTGCCCGTGCCGCCCGACGCGGGCCCGATGGAACGCGACCACATCCTGCGCGACTCCGGCGCGGAACTGCTGCTGGCCGCGCCGGGCACGCCGGACGCCGGCGCGCCGCCGGTCGTGCCGCTGGACCTGGCCCGGCGCGCGGACACCACACACCCCGAACCGGACCCGGCGGCCACCGCGCTGATCCTCTACACCTCCGGCACCACCGGCGCGCCGAAGGGCGCGGTGCTGTCCCGCCGCGCGGTCGCCGCCTGCCTGGACGGGCTCGCCGACGCGTGGTCCTGGACCCCGGACGACGTGCTGGCACACGGTCTGCCGCTGTTCCATGTACACGGGCTGGTGCTCGGCGTGCTCGGCCCGCTGCGCGTCGGCAGCCGGCTGCACCACGTCGGCCGGTCCCACCCCGAGCGGTACGCGGCAGCCGGCGGCTCGCTGTACTTCGGCGTACCCACGATCTGGTCGCGGATCGCGGCGCAACCCGCGGCGGCGCGGGCGCTGCGCGGCGCCCGGCTGCTCGTGTCCGGCAGCGCGGCGCTGCCCGAGCCGGTCTTCGCGGCACTGGCCGGGCTGACCGGGCACCGGGCGCTGGAGCGGTACGGGATGACCGAGACGCTCGTCACGGTGAGCGCCCGCGCCGACGCTCCCCGGCGGCCGGGCACGGTCGGCGTGCCGCTGCCCGGCGTGCACACGCGGGTGGTGGACGAGCACGGCGGCCCGCTGCCCGCCGACGGCACCGCCATGGGTGAGCTGCAGGTACGCGGCGGCACACTGTTCGACGGCTACCTGAACCGGCCGGACGCCGACATGGCCACCCGCACCGCCGACGGCTGGTTCCGCACCGGCGACATCGCCAGGGTCGACCCGGACGGCGTGCACCGGATCGTCGGCCGGGCCGCCAGCGACCTGATCAAGAGCGGCGGCTACCGGATCGGGGCCGGTGAGGTGGAGGACGCCCTCCTGGCACACCCGGGCGTCCGGGAGGCGGCGGTGGTCGGCACGCCCCACCCCGACCTGGGGCAGCAGGTGACCGCGTACGTGGTCGGCGACGGCGTGGCCGAGACCGAGCTGATCGACTTCGTGGCGCGGCACCTGTCCGCGCACAAGCGCCCCCGCCAGGTACGGCTGGTCGGCGCGCTGCCCCGCAACGCGATGGGCAAGGTGCAGAAGTCCCGCCTGACCGAGGCGTGACCGGCCCTCTCAGCGGGCCGCAGCCGCGCGGCGGACGAGCCGGCGGGCCTCGTCCGGCGGCACACCAGTGGCGCGCAGCAGGTCGTTGGCGACGGTCCGCAACTGCGACACCACGATGGTGCCGGAGAAGCCGATGTCCTGCCGGCACGCCTCACCCGCGTCACGGACCGCGCACAGCACCCGCTCCCGGGCGGCGACCGGCTCCTCGGCGGCCAGGAACTCCCGGTGCAGCAGCCGGATCGCCTCGCTGAAGTGCTCGAGCGCGGCTGGTAGCTGCGGCGGCACCGGCTCCCGGTCCCGCAATGTGGTGCCGATCCGGCGGACCATGCCGCGGCTGTTGCGGAACGCCCGGTCCAGGTGCTCGGCGCCGTGCCGGTACGCGGCCAGGGCCCGTCGTCGCCGCCAGCGCACCGGGGAGAACCGGACCACCTCGTCGGCGGCGGTGACCATCTCGTCGATCTGGTCCAGCTCCGTCTCGGCGGCGCGCATCCGGGCCAGCACCTCGTCGGCCGCGCGCACGTCGGCCCGCGCCAGCGCCTCCGCCGACGCGGTCATCTGGCACGCGAACGTGTCGAGCGCCGGGTCCGCGACGCGGCGGACCGCGCGCAGCGGGTTCAGCGGCGCGATCACCAGCACCACGAGCAGGCCGGAGACGCCGCCGACGAGCGCGTTGACGGTCCGGGGCAGCTCCAGGTCGGGCGACACCGGGGTCAGCGTGGCGACCAGTACCGCCGTACCGCCGGCCTGGGTGACGAGCGCGCCGGTGCCGCGGACGAGCACCGCCGCGGAGACGGCCAGGAACACGATCACGCCGGTCTGCCACGGCCCGGTGCCGAAGAGACGGATCAGCAGGTCGCCGACGACGATGCCGAGGACCACCCCGATCACCAGCTCCACCGTCCGCCGGGTGCGGTTGCCGAGCGAGGCGGCGATGACGCTCACCGCCGCGGCCGGCGCGAACGTCGGGTCGGGGTTGCCGAGCACCTCGCGGGCCACCGTCCAGGCCAGTGCGGCCGCCAGACCGGCCTGGACCGCCACGAGGAAGTACGTGCGCAGCCTCCGGTGGCCAATCCGGCCCGCGTCACGCACCCGGTCGACGGCAGCCCGCATACGCCGGGGTACCCGCGGCCAACCGCTCGAACCTCATCCGGGGTACGCCATCGTGCCGGTCAGCGCCACCACGCCGGGCAGCCGGGTGTCCTGGCGCAGGAACTGCACCACCACCGGCTCCGGGGAGCGCAGCACGCAGCCGTACGGGCGGTCCAGCCGCACCGCCTCCGGATCGATCAGGTCGTTGACCCGTACGTGCCGGATGCGGCGCGCGCCGACCAGCAGCCGGTACGGCCCCACCGGCTCGGTGTCCTGGTAGTAGAAGTCCAGTTCCACAGCGGCGTCCCGGTCACCGGCGTTGAGCACGCAGAGCTGGTCGAAGGCGGTGAACGCCGGTTCCGGGCCGTGCGCGGGGAACGGCACGTGCCCGCCGGGCACCACCCAGACCCGGGCGCCGACCGGCGCGGTCACGACTCCTCCAGCAGCCGGGCCAGGTCCGGGGTGAGGAACACCCCGTCCGGGTCGAGCCGGCGGCGCACCGCCTGGAAGTCGTCCCAGCGGGGATAGAGGGGACGCAGTTCCCGCGCGCCGAGCCAGTGCTTCTTGCCCCAGTGCGGGCGTCCGCCGTAGTGCCGGAACACCGCCTCCACGTCCCGGAAGTACTCCTCGTACGGCAGTGAGGTGTTCTGCAGGCAGGCGATCGTGGTGGTGGGCCGGCCGTAGGCGTTGCTGAGCCAGATGTCGTCGGCGGCGATGGTGCGGACGAGAACCCGCCAGGCGGCCACCCGGCGGTGCCGGTCGCGCACCCGGCGGCGTACCTCGGCGAAGCAGGCCGGGAACGCCTCCGACGGCAGCATGTACTCGATCTCCTCGAAGCGCAGCTCCCGGTCCCGGGGAATGGTGCGGTGGGTCGGCCCGACCTGGCTCTGCCGGGGCTCGCCGTCCGGCAGCCGGGACTGCGCCCGTTCCGGCGCGGCGTCCGTGTCGGTGCGGTTGATCACCCGGATCTGCGTCCGGTCGCTGCGCGGGTACCAGTAGAAGTCCATGTTGCGGTTGGTGTGCTGGAGTTCGGCGAGGTGGTCCAGGGTCCAGTCGAGGTGCGCGCACCAGGAACGGCGGTGCAGCTGGTAGGTCGGCTGCACGTCGAGCGTGATCCGGGTGACCACGCCCAGCGCACCGAGGGAGAGACGGACGGCGGGCAGCAGGTCCGGGTTGCGGCGCGCGTCCACGTCCAGCACGTCGCCGGTGCCGGTGACCAGGCGTACGCCGGTGACCTGGGTGCTCAGGTTCCCGAATCCGATGCCGGTGCCGTGGGTGCCGGTGGCGGTCGCCCCGGCGATCGACTGGTAGTCGACGTCACCCAGGTTGTCCATGGCCAGCCCGGCGTCGTAGAGCCCCTCGCCGAGCGCCCGGAGCTTGGTGCCGGCCCACGCGGTCGCCAGTCGCCCGTCGTCGCAGATCACGCCGGACAGCCGGTCCAGGCTGAGTAGGATCCCGTCGGTCCGCACCAGCGGGCTGGACGAGTGCCCGGAGCCGACCGGCCGGACGGTGGCGCCGGCAGCCCGGGCGCGGCGCACCAGGGCGCACACCTCGGCCTCGTCGGCCGGCTCGGCCCGGTCCGCCGGCGTGAAGCGGAGACTGCCGGACCAGTTCACGAATTCGCGTGTCACAGCGGTCCCTCCCGGGCGGGCTTACCCGTGCCCGCCGGGGGTAGTCGCCGGCACGTCCGACGCGCCGTGACCGTCGCCGCCGGGTGACGCGGCGTGACCCGCACCCCGCCGGGAACCAGCGCGGCTCTGGCGACGACTATCCCTACATGGTGTGTGAGCAGTGGCGGGAGATCCTGTCGGCACAGCTGGACGGTGAGGCGTCCGGCTCGGAGATCGAGGCGGCCGAGGCGCACCTGACCGGCTGCGCCGGCTGCCGCGGCTGGTTCGACTCGGCGGCGTCGGTGACCCGGCGGGCCCGTACGCAGCTCGCCCCTCGGGTGCCCGACCTGGTCGACGCGGTCCTGGCCGCCGCTCCCCCGCCCCGGCCCAGCCGCCGCCACCGGATCACGCTCGGCCTGCGCGGGGCGCTCGGCCTGCTCGGCGCGGTGCAACTCGTGCTCGGCCTGGCCCAGATCGGCCGGGAGGCGGTCGTCGAGCACGCGCACGCCTCCGGCCAGCACCTGTGGCACGAGTCGGCGGCCTGGAACGTCGCCGTCGGCGCCGGGTTCCTCTACGTGGCCGCGCGCCGGTCCGCCCCGTCCGGCCTGCTGCCGATGCTCAGCGCGTTCGTCGCCACGCTCGTGCTGCTGTCCGTCAACGACCTCATCACCGGGCAGGTGGCGATGACCCGGCTGGTCAGCCACGGTTTCCTGCTGGTCGGCTGGGCCGTGATGCTGGTGCTGTCCCGCCTCGGCCGGCGCCCCGGCGACACCCCGCCCGGGCAGCGCCGGTCGGAGGGCTCGCGGTGGGCGCTGCCGGCCGAGGAACCGGCCGCGCCGGCGCTGCGGCTGGTGCCGCCCGGCCCGTACCCCGCACAGGCCCGCGACCGGCGCGCCGCCTGACGGCCCGCCGCGCGGGTCTCCGGGCCGCGGCCTCCCCGGCCGGTCGCGGTCCGGCGGGGCACGGTGGTCGTGGTGTCAGCGGGCCCGGCGGTCGCGGACGTCGCCGGACCAGGCGGCGACCAGATCCTCCCGGGCGCGGGCCACGCGGGAGCGGATGGTGCCCACCGGGCACCCACACACCTCGGCCGCCTCGGCGTAGGACAGGCCGAGCACCTGGGTCGCCACGAAGGCCTCCCGCCGCTCCGGCGCCAGCGTGGCGATGAGACCGCGCAGCACCACGCCGTCGTCCCCGCCGCCGGTCACCGCGCCGGCCGCCTCGGCGGCGGCCTGCCAGTCCGGCAGCGCGGCCACCCGGGGCCGGGCGGTCGCCGCCCGCACATGATCCACCGCGACGCGGCGGGCGATGGTGAAGATCCAGGTACGCGCCGACGACCGGCCCGCGAAGCCGGGCAGGCTGCGCAGCGCGCGCAGGAACGTCTCCTGGGTCAGGTCGTCGGCCTCGGCCGGCCCGGCCAGGTGGGCGAGGAAGCGCCACACCGGCGTCTGGAGGGCCCGCACGAACGCGGCAGCGGCCAGCTGGTCACCCCGGGCGGCGCGGCGCGCCCACCCGGTCACCTGCTCGTCGTCGGCGTCCGGGCTCATCCGCGGCCGGCCCGCCGGTCCGGCATGCTCATGCCGGACGGTACGGATGCGCGCCCCGCTCGGTTCATTCCGCGTCCCTCCTGACGGGGCCGCAGTGCCGCTCGCCCTCCGGTTGGTCGGCCGGCGGGCGGGGAAAGTTCCCTCGCTGTCAGTCGTCGACGGACACGGTGACCGGTCCGACCCGCAGCACGCCGTCGGTGAGCGGGGCGCACCGGACGCCGCCGCGGCGGCGCATCGCCTTCCACGTGCCGGGGGCGACCACCACGTCGAGCCAGGCGCAGGGCGGCGCGGCCCGATGCACGCGCAGCCGGACCGGGCCGTCGCCGGAGTCGAGCGTGAGCACGCGGCCCACCAGATCGTCCACCGGGATGCCCTCGGTGAGCACGTTGCGCCGCAGCTGGGTGAGGTCCGCGCCGGGCGGCAGCGACTCCCGCGCGATCAGCGTGACGCTCGCCTGCCGGTGCGCGGGGCGGCCGAAGTAGCGGTCACCGACGATGCCGAGCCCGGCGCGTAGCTCCACCCGGTCGACCAGTTCACCAGGTGGCGCGGGGGCGGGTCCGTCCGCCGGGCGGCCCACGTACCGGTGCACGGGCGAGGCCAGCAACTGGACGATCCGCGGCATGCCCCGAAGTCTAATCGCGGGCATAACACCGCCAAACCGGACGATAGCCGCGCTCACGTATCCGGGTTCTCCGCAGGGCGTTGTACCAGGTGTGACGGCGAGGCGACCCGACGCGATCGGGGCTCATCCGCAGCGGCGACTGGCCTGGGCGCGGCGCGAGAACGAGCGCCGGCGCCAGGCGTACGAGACGGCGGCCCGGACCTGGCGCCGCCGCGCCGACCACCTCGACCGGCTGTCGATGGAGGCGGCGGGCTTCCGCGGCTGCCCGCTGCCCGGTACCGCGCTGCCGGTGCCGCTGGACGACGGCGAGGTCGTCTACCGCATCCTGCCCACGGTCGACCTGGTCGAGGCGACGGCTCGGCACCTGCCCGGGCTGCCGGTGCCGGGCCGCGCGCTCGCCGGTTGTCTCGACCCGGCCGACGGCCCGCTGCCGGCGGGACTGCGCGTGGTGGGCAGCGGCGCAGCCGTGGTGACCGACCGGCGGGTGGCCTTCGCCGGGCCCGACGCCCGGCGGGACTGGCCCCTGCGGGACGTACGCGGCCTCGGGCACCACCCGGACCGACCGGTCACCCTGCTGCACGACGCCGACGGCGGCGCCCCGGCGGGCCTGCGGATGCCGGCCCCGGGCGCGGCGAACGCCAGGTTCTACCTCACGCTGGCCCACGCCGACGCCACCGGTACGCGGGAGGCGTGCGTCGAGGACGTCGAGGCGCTGCGGTCCGCCCACCGGGCGGCCCGGCCCCGGCCACCCCGGCCGCTCGGCCCGTGGGACGCCCCGGCCGACCGGGCACTCCCCCAGCGGCTGGCCGCGGCGGGCGTCGCGGCGGTGGCCGTGCTGCTGGGCGTCACCTCCGCCGGCACCTGGACGGCGACAGCCGGGCAGACCGATCCGGCGCACGGACAGGCGACCGCGCCCGCCACCACGGCCGCACCGCCCGCACCTGGGATGCCGCCCGTGGCGACCCCGGTCGACCCGTCGTCGCCGGCGGTCCGGCCGACCCGGCCCGCGCCGCCGCCGAAGCGCCCGAATGCGACCGCCCAATCCGGGGCGCGGATCCTCACCACCGCACCGCCCGTCGCCGGGTCGCCGCCGGCCCGCGTCGGCGACCGCCCGTCGACGCCCGTCGAACCGCCCAGCCCTCCCGCCGACCAGGTGACTCCGGCGCCGACCGCGAGCCCGACGGGCGACCCGAGTCCGACCGGAGAGCCCGGCCCCACCGGCGACCCGAGCCCGAGCGTCTCGTCCGAGCCGGCCCTGCTGGACCCGGTGGGCCGACGGCTCGGCCTGGCGGTAAGGCTCGGCGCGACAGCCCAGGTGGACGCGGCCCTCTCCTGACCCCGCGGAGTCGAGTGCCAGCCGGGGATGAAGGTGCCGCCGTCCTCGGCGTACCGGTCGAGGACGGCGAACGAGGTGGCCGCGCCCGGGCTGCTGATCGGCTGTGTCCGGGCGGTTGCCGTGGCGACTGCTTGATCGACACCCGTGGTGGCCGCTTGATCGACACCATTACGCCGAGGTGGCGGCATCCGGCCGGCTCGGACCCCGCCACCTCGGCGAGCTGGCGTGGATCAAGCTGGGTGTCCCAGGCGGGGAAGATCGGTCAGCGCCGTGGCCCACCGGCGCAGCCCTTCCCGCAGCCACGTCCCACCGCCGCATCCCCTCGCCGCCCGATCCCATCCCCTCGAGCCCTCAAGCCCCGCGCCCCGCGCCCCGCGCCCCGCGCCCCGCGCCCCGCGCCCCGCGCCCCGCGCCCCGCGCCCGTCGATCTTGCACTTAGTGCCCTCGGAATAGGCGATTCATCCCGCTTTCGAAGGTCAGCAAGTGCAAGATCGCGGAGGCGAAGGGCCGGGAGGACTCGTCAGGGGGTCTGGGGAGTCAGGAGGTAGTCGCCGTCGTCCGGGCTCCAGCGCAACGCCACCACGCCGCCCGTCGCCGCGGCCTTGCAGAACTGGAGGAAGCTGCGGTAGCCGAGCTTCTTCTCGCTGAAGTCGGGCCGCGCCCGCCGGAGCTGGTCCTTGAGGCCGGACAGCGCCACCGCGCCGCCGTCCGCGGCGAGGTCCACCACCACGGAGCGCAGCAGCCCGAATGCGACCTCCCGGTCGCCCTGCTCGGGTAGGGACACCTCCGGGTCGCCCTTCGCGGGCCCGGCGGCCAGCTCGACCACGTTGTGCGCCGCGAGGTGGCGCAGGAGCTCACCGAAGGTCCGGAAGCCGTAGTCGGACTCGCTGAACGTGGGATCCTTGCGCAGCAGCGCGCGCTTGAGCGCGGAGGCGGTCACATCGCCGCTGGAGCTGCCCTGCATGCCGGCCACCGTCTGCACGAGCTGCACGGCGAGCGTGTCGACGTCGCGCGCCGACTCCTCCTCGGCCGGGGCGGTCTCGACGGCGGGCTCGGGTGCCGGCTCCGCCGGTGAGGGCCGGGCCGGACGCGACCGGCGGGCGGCCGGTGGCGGTACGTCGACGCCTTCGAGGCGGTCGTAGTAGAGGAACTCGTCGCAGGCCGGCGGCAGCAGCGCGGAGGTGGACTTCTCCACCCCGACGCCGATCACCCGCTTGTTGAGTTCGCGCAGCTTGTGCACGAGCGGGGTGAAGTCGCTGTCCCCGGTGCAGATCACGAACGTGGAGATGTAGCCACGCTCGAACGCCAGCTCGACCGCGTCCACCGCCATCTTGATGTCTGCGGCGTTCTTGCGCGAGGCGCCCATCCGCTGCGGGATCTCGATCAGCTCGACGTGTGAGCGGGTGAGCATGCGCCGGTCCTCGTCGAAGTACGACCAGTCGGCGTACGCGCGGCGCACCACCACGCGTCCCCGCTCGGCGAGCGCGTCGGCGATCGGCCGGAAGTCGAACGGCCGGCCGCCGTGATGGTCCCGTACGCCGAGGGCCAGGTTCTCGTAGTCGAGGAACAGCGCAATCCGGTCTTCGTGATCCACACCGGCAGCCTAGCCCGGCCGGACCGCCGGACCGGTCAGCGCCGCTCGTCGCGGTAGACGGTCTCGCGGCGGGCCACCCGCTGGATCGCGTAGCTGGCGACCAGCAGCAACAACGCGAGCACCACCTCGACGCCGGCGACGGTGCCGGTGGCGACCGTGAGGCCGAGCAGCAGCAGGATCAGCCCGACGACGGCGAGCAGGCCCGCGAGCAGCAGCCGGTTACGCCGTCGCGCCGACCGCTGCGCGTCGTCTGCGCTCACGCTGGCCGCCTTCCTCCGGTTCCGTCTCCGATCCTAGGCGCCGGCCGTGGCCGGGGTGGCGGATCGCGGCGCCGGAGACGGCCCAGGGCCGGACGCATGTGCGTCCGGCCCTGGATCACGGCGGCGGTCAGTGGATCGGGACCGGCACCGGACGCTTGTCCTCGCCCGGCTCGCCGTCGAGCAGGTGCGAGGGCTCGCGGCGGCGGGGCAGGAACGCGGCCGGGATGAAGGTCAGCAACACCAGGCCGAAGGCGACCCAGAACGTGGTGGAGAAGGAGTTCGCCGCGTAGTCGAGCCCGCGCTCGATCAGCGACGGCGGCACCGGGAACTGCTGGATCAGCTCGGGCCGCTGCTGGGAGGCGATGGCGAGCTGGGCCTCGGTCAGCGGGGTGCCGGTGGCCGGGTCGGTGACGCCGGGGATCGGCCGCGAGCCGTTCAGCTCACTGGTGAGGATGACCGACATGACCGCGGCGCCGACCGAGCCGCCGATCTGCTGGAGGATGTTGACGAGCGTGGACCCGCGCGCCACCTCCGCCGCGCTGAGCGTCTTCAGCGCCGAGGTCATGATCGGCATCATCGTGCCGCCCATGCCGAGGCCCATCACGAACAGCGAGCCGCAGAGCAGCCAGTACGACGTGTCGGTGCCGAGCTGGGTGAAGGTGAAGAACCCGGCCGCGATGAGCACCAGCGCGAACGGCACCGTCCGGCCGACCGGCACGCGGTCGGCGAGCATACCGGCGATCGGCATGGTCAGCATCGCGCCGATGCCCTGCGGCGCGATCAGCAGGCCCGCGGTCAGCGTCGTCTCGCCGCGCACCTGGAGGAAGTAGCTGGGGAACAGCAGGCCCGCGCCCATGAAGGCGATGATGAACACGAACATGGTGACGGTGGCGATGGTCAGGTTGCGGTTGCGGAACAGCCGCAGGTCGAGCAGCGGGTGCCGGGGCCGGAACGAGTAGAGCACGAAGGCGATCACGAGCGCGCCGCCGGCGAGCATCGGCAGCCAGACCTTGGTGTCGGCGACGGTGCCGGTCTCGGGCAGCGTGGAGATGCCGTAGAGGAACAGCGCGAGACCCGGCGAGAGCATGAGCATGCCGAGGAAGTCGAACGACTCGGACGGCTCGGCGTTGTCCCTGGGCAGGGCGAGCTGGGCGTAGACCAGGGCGACCACGCCGATCGGCAGGTTGATCAGGAAGATCCAGTGCCAGCTCGCGACGTCGATCAGCCAGCCGCCGAGGATCGGGCCGGTGATCGGGCCGAGCAGCATCGGGATGCCGAGCACGGCCATCAGGCGGCCGATGCGGTGCGGGCCGGCGGCCCGCGTCATGATCGTCATGCCGAGCGGCATGAGCATGCCGCCGCCGAGGCCCTGGACGACCCGCCAGGCGATCAGCTCGCCGATCGAGTCGGCCGTGGCGCACAGCCCGGAGCCGATGGTGAACAGCGCCAGCGCCACCATGTAGAGGCGTTTCGTGCCGAACCGGTCGGCGGCCCAGCCGCTCAGCGGGATCACCGTGGCGAGCGCGAGCGTGTAGCCGGTCATGGTCCACGCGACGCGGGCGTACGTGGCGTCGAACTCGCTCTGGAACGTCGGCAGCGCCACGCTGACGACTGTCACGTCGAGGATCGACATGATCGCACCGAGCACGACGACGCCGGCCACCTTGAGTACGGCGGCGTCGAGTTTCGTCGACGTCGCTACGGGTTGCTGGGTCACTGACGGTCTCCTGGATCCGGTCCGGCACTGGGTGTCGGCGGCGGCGCCGCGCGCCGTCTGCGGAGCGCGGGCGGAACGCGCGGCGGGGCGGCGTCCGGGCGACAGCGTAGCCATGACCTGGGACGAGACGCGGCCGGTTTTGCCGACGGGAGAACCGCGGCGGCACGCGAACCGGCCGCGCCGCCGGCCCCGACCCGCGCGGGCGGATCGCGGAAAGGGCTGGTGCGCGCCGATTCGCCGCTCTTGTCGAGGCGGCCACCGGCGGCGACGACCGTGACGAAGGTCATGCCGCGTCCAGGCGGCTCCGGCGCTTCCGCCGGCCCGCCGATCAGCCCAGGCCGGACATCAGGTCGACCTCGGCCGTACGCGAGCGGTCGATGCGGCGGGCGAGGTCGCGTACCCGCTCGCTGGTCCCGGCGGCGACCTGGGCGCGGGCGAGGTCGGCCGCGGTGCGCTGGTGCCGGGTGAGCACGTCGAGCAGCACCCGGTCGGCGTCGGCGGGTGCGGCGGCGCGCAGCCGGGCCAGTCCGGCGGTGGCGTCGCTGTGCCCGGAGTGGTCGTGCCGGGCGGCCGCGGCTGCGGCCGACGGGCCGGCCTCGCGCAGCCAGCCGCGCATGGTGGCCAGTTCGTCGGTCTCGGTGGCCCGGACGGCGGCGATGAGCGTGCGGACGCGCGGGTCGCCGGCGCGGTCGAGGCCGAGCCGGACGATCTCCAGCGTCTGCTCGGTGTGCGCCACCATCATGGCCAGGAACAGCGCGTCGAGCCCACTGATCGTGGTGTCCGCGCCGGCCGGGACCGGGGCCGTGGCGGACGGGACCGGCGGGGACGGATCGGCGGTCGGGGCGCCGCACCCGGTCAGGGCCAGCATCACCGCGAGCAGCGCCGTGGCGGGGCGGGCGGACGCGCGGCGGAGCCGGGGACCGGCCGGCTCCGCCGCGCGGGTACGCGGGCTCAGATCTGCTGCCACAGCGCCGGTACGTTCGGCGGTTCCCAGCCGGCGATGGCGGTGTGCGCCTGGCGGCAGCGGTAGCTGCGGCCGTCGTAGGTGACCGTGTCACCGACCTGGTACGCCCGCCCGGCGGTCCACGTGCCGCCCGGCACCGGGCTGCTGGTCCGGGTGGGCGTGGGCGAGGGCGCGGGCGTGGTGGGCGCAGCGGTCGGGGTGGGTGACGGGGTCGGGTTGCCGCCTCCGCCGCCGATCTGGAGGTCGACGCAGGAGTAGAACGCGTTGGCGGTGTCGGAGATGTTCCAGATGGCGAGCAGCTTCTGCCGGCCGGAGAAGCCGCCGAGGTTGACCGTGTGCGACACGGTCGCGCCGGGCTGGCGGCCGCCGCCGTCGACCACGGCGACCCGGGTGCCGCCGATCCAGTACTCCCAGTTGGCGGTGGCGTGGCGGGCGGTGTTGACCCAGGTGAACGTGACGCTGCTGCCGACCGCTGTGGCCGGCCAGTTGCGGCTGTCGTCGTTGAGGACCGCGAACTGGGCGATGCCGGCGTGGCAGCTGCGCAGACCCTTGGGGCCTTCGACGCTCTGCGGCTCGTACTTGATCTGACCGCAGTCGGGCACCCGGTTCTGCGCGCAGAGCGCCTGCCGGCTCGGCGGCGAGGAGACGTAGCCGTGGGCCTGGGCGGGCGCGGCGAGCGCCAGCGTCCCGGTGACGGCACCGGCGGTGAGCAGCGGGAGGGTGATTCTTCGGCGCATGGTGGCAACTCCTTCGGGGGGAACGGAAGGTGCCCCGAACATAAATTAAACATTGTTAACAGTAAAGACTCCTGTCTATAAATTATGCCCTGCACTCCCCCGCGCCGGGCGTATGATCCTCATCGATGGCTCGTCGCGCGGAGCCGATCGTCGTTCGTGGGCACCCGCCGCCGTCACGGCTCCGGGAGGACGACGCAGAACCGGGCATCTCCCCGTCGTCCCACTTCCCCGAAGGACATCCCCGGATGAGAAGACCCACTGCGTTCGCGGCCGGCCTGCTGCTCTTCGCCACCGCGCTCGGCACCGCCGGCGGACCGGCCGCCGCCGAACCCACCGACCCGGTCACCGTCACCGTGAACACCCGCGCCGGGCTGGCCACCGTCCCGGCCACCGCGCTCGGCGTCAACCACGCCATCTGGGACGCGCAGCTCGGCAGCGCCGAGACGTCCGACCTGCTGAAGGCCGCGGGCGTGAAGATGCTGCGCTACCCCGGCGGCTCGTACGCCGACATCTACCACTGGGAGACGCACACCGCGCCCGGCGGCTACGTCGCGCCGAACACCGACTTCGACACGTTCATGGCCGGCGCCCGCCGCGTCGGCGCCGGGCCGATGATCATCGCGAACTACGGCACCGGCACGCCCGCCGAGGCGGCGGCGTGGGTCCGCTACGCCAACGTCACAAAGGACTACGGCGCCAAGTGGTGGACCGTCGGCAACGAGAACTACGGCAACGGCCACTACGGCTCGGCCTGGGAGGCCGACGACCACCCGGACAAGAGCGCCACCCAGTACGCGCGGCTGGTGGTCGAGTACGCCGACGCGATGAAGGCGGTCGACCCGAGCATCAAGGTCGGCGCGGTGCTCACCATGCCCGGCAACTGGCCGGACGGCATCACCGCCGGATCGGATCCGGGGCCGTGGAACCAGACCGTGCTGTCCATCGCCGGCCCGAAGATCGACTTCGTGGACGTGCACTGGTACCCGGGCGGCAGCGCCGCCGACTCGCTGGCCCGCACCAACCACCTGCCCGACGCGGCCTGGCTGCTGCGCCAGCAGATCGCCCGGTACGCCGGCCCCGGCGCGGACCGGATCGGGATCAGCTTCACCGAGCTGAACGTGGACGCCGGCCGCACCACCGCGCCGGGCGCGCTGTTCCTGGCCGACGCCTACAGCGGCCTGCTGGAGCAGGGCGTGTTCACGGTGCAGTGGTGGAACGTGCACAACGGCATCGGCACCGTCTCCGAGGTGGCCGGGCAGACCGACTACGGCGACTTCGGGCTGCTGTCCAGCGGCAACTGCACCAGTGACGGCGAGGTGTGCCAGCCGGCGTTCAACACGCCGTTCGCGCCGTACCACGCGTTGTCCATGATGAACCTGTTCGTCCGGCCCGGGGACCAGCTCGTCCGCGCCGGGACCGATCAGCCGCTGGTCGCCGCGCACGCGGTCCGCCGGCCGGACGGCAATGTCGCGGTCCTGCTGCTCAACAAGGACCCGGACACCGCCTACCCGGTGGCGCTCGACTACGCCGGGTTCACCCCGGCCGACGAGGCGCCGACGGTGCACACGTTCACCAACGGCGCGACCGCGATCAGCACCGCCCGCTCGGGCAGCGCGACCGCGCGGACGCTGCCGCCGTACTCGCTGACCACGCTCGTGCTGCGACCGGCCGGCAGCTCGGCCGGGCGGCCCGGCGCACCGGGCCGACCGGCGGCGAGCGCGGTGACCGACCGCGCGGCGACCATCTCCTGGCCGGCGGCCACGCCGGGCGGATCCCCGATCGCCAAGTACGAGGTGCACAGGCAGTACGGCGCGGTGAGCGAGCAGCTCGGCGAGACCGCCGGCACGTCGCTCACCGTGGGCAACCTCGAACCGGGCGCCCGCTACACGGTCAACGTGCTGGCCCGGGACACCGCCGGGCGGGTCTCGTGGTCGTCGCCGCCGCTGACGTTCGCCACCGGCAGCCCCGCCGAGAGCTCCTGCGCGGTGCGGTTCAACGACGACAACGACTGGGGCAACGGGTACGTGGCGAACGTCGAGGTCATCAACACGGGCGCGAAGGCCGTCGACGGCTGGACGCTGACCTGGACCTGGCCCACGGCCTGGCAGCAGGTGAGCAGCGGGTGGAGCGCCACCTGGGACCAGCAGGGCCGCGACGTCCGGGTGACGCCGACCGCCGACAACCGGCGGCTCGCCGCCGACGGCGGGAGCACGACAGTGGGCTTCGTCGGCGCGTACAGCGGGCCGAACGTGCCGCCGGGGGCGTTCCGCCTCAACGGCACGGTCTGCACGCTGCGCTGAGGAGTCCTCAGCCGCGGCCGGGTGGCCGCAGCCGCACGTCGGCCGCCGCCGGGATCTTCGGGTTCCGGCGGCGGCCGGCCCGGCGCGGCGCCGGCACCACGTGCGGGCGCACCGGTCCGGACGGGAGCGTGGGCGGTTCCGGCACGGCCGTCGGCAGGACGGCCAGGATCGCCACGAGCAGCACCACCGCGACGACGCCGTCGAGCCAGTAGTGGTTGCCGGTGATCACCACCACGAGCGCTGTCGCCAGCGGGTGGAGCAGCCAGAGCCAGCGGCGGCGTCCAGTGGTGACCGCCATCAGCGCCAGCGCGATCGCCAGCGCCCAGCCCACGTGCAGCGACGGCATGGCCGCGTACTGGTTGCTGAGCTGGTCGGTGTCGGGAGGTCCGTAGACGCTCGGGCCGAACCGGGTGCCGGTGTCGACCAGCCCGGTGATCTCGGTCAGCCGCGGCGGCGCGAGCGGGACGCAGACGTGCAGCACCAGCGCCACCGCCGTGAGCGACGCCAGAGCGCGCCGCAACCGCAGGTAGTGCGCCGGGCGGCGCAGCCAGAGCCAGACCAGGCAGAGCACTGTGGCCGGGAAGTGCACATAGGCGTAGTAGGAGTTGGCGACACGTACCAGCAGCTCGTGCGACAGCAGCGGCCCCTGCACGAGCATCTCGTCGGGCAGGCGCAGCAGCCGCTCCAGCCGCCAGACCCACTCGCCGTTGGCCAGGGCCACCTCGGCGTGCCCGGCCACCACCTGCCGGCCCGCCTTGTAGGCCAGGAAGAGCACGGCGACCAGCGCCAGCTCCCGCGCGGCCCGCTGCCATGCGGCGAGGCGGGTGGGCGCGGTCCGCGTGACGTCCACGGCTCCTCCTTCGGTTCGTCACCGCATGGGCCAGGGCCGCCGCCGGGGTCGGCGACGGCCCTGGGGGTACGGGCTCAGCGGCGGGTGCGTTCCTCCCGGCCTGCCGAGTCCACGCTCACCTCGTCGAAGGCGGGCGCGCCGTCGACGGCGTCCGCTCCCACCGCCACCGATCGGCCGGTGTCCGGCAGATCGAGGCTGGAACGCAGGGTGACCGGGCGCAGCAGCAGCGCCGCAACGATACCGACCACTGCGATGGCGGCCGAGATCAGGAAGATGTGCCCCGTTGCGTCCCCGTACGCGGCCCGCACGATCTGCCGTACCGGCTCGGGCAGCGCGTCGAGGTTGAGGGTGCTGCCGCCGCCGGAAGCGGGGATGCCGGCCGCGGCGAGGTCGTGTGTGATCCGGTCGGTGACCCGGCGGGCGAGCACCGCGCCGAGCACGGACACGCCGATGGTGCCGCCGAGCGAGCGGAAGAAGGCGACGCTGGCGCTGGCCGCGCCGATGTCCTTGAGCGCGACGGTGTTCTGCACCGCGAGCACCAGGTTCTGCATGGTCATGCCGACACCGACGCCGACGATGAACATCGCGAGGCCGACGAAGACCAGCGAGGTCTCGTGGTCGATGGTGCCGAGCATGGCGAACCCGATGACCAGCACGACCGCCCCGAACACGATGTACGGCTTGATCTTCCCGGTGGCGGTGATCATCCGGCCGGCCACGATCGAGGAGATCAGCACACCGGCCATCATCGGGATGGTGAGCAGGCCGGCCTCGGTCGGGCTGTAGCCGCGGCCGATCTGGAAGTACTGGCCGAGGAAGACCGCGCCGCCGAACATGGCCATGCCGACCGCGAGGCTGCCGAGAATCGCCAGGGCGGTGGTGCGCTCGCGGACGATGTGCAGCGGCACCACCGGCTCGGCAGCCCGCGCCTCCACCCAGACGGCGAGCGCGAGCAGCAGCACCGAGCCGCCGACCATGGCGCCGGTCTGCCAGGAGACCCAGGCGAAGGAGTCGTCGACGAACGAGATCCAGATCAGCAGCACGCTGACGCCGGCGGCGATGAGCGTCGCGCCCAGGTAGTCGATCTTGACGTTGTCCCGGCGCACGGTGGGCAGGTTCAGGGTGATCTGCAGCAGGAACAGCGCGGCGGCCGCGACCGGTACGCCGACGAAGAAGCACCAGCGCCAGCCGAGCCAGGAGGTGTCCACGATCAGGCCGCCCAGCAGCGGACCGCCGACCGTGGCCAGCGCCATGACGCCGCCCAGGTAGCCGTTGTAGCGGCCGCGCTCACGCGGCGGGATCATGGCCGCGATGGCGACCTGCACGAGCGCCTGGAGGCCGCCGACGCCGATGCCCTGGAACGCGCGGGCGGCGATGAGCTGCCCGGCGCTCTGCGCGAAGCCGGCCGCGACCGACCCGACCAGGAACACCACGATGGCGATCTGGATCAGCAGCTTCTTGTTGAACAGGTCGGCCAGCTTGCCCCAGATCGGGGTGGTCGCGGTGGCGGTGAGCAGGGTGGCGGTGACCACCCAGGTGTACTGCGTCTGCGAGCCGTTGAGCGCGCCGATGATCTTCGGTAGGGCGGTCGAGACCACGGTGCTGCTCAGCATGGCCACGAAGAGCACCAGCAGCAGACCGCTGAGCGCCTCCAGCGTCTTCCGCTTGCTCATCGGGGCGGCCGCAGCCGTCGTGGTGGGTGCGCTCATGCGCGCGTCCTCCAGGTGTGTCGATACGGGGTGGCCGCTTCGTTGCCTCAAGCAATCAACACTAAACCTTGCCCGGCAGGCAAGTTTGCCCATTGAGAAATGGGTCACCTACGCTTGGCCGATGGAGGAGTGCACCGGGCTGCGGGAGCGGAAGAAGGCGGCCACCCGCCTGGCGCTGCACGAGGCGGCGCTGTCCCTCGCCGTCGAGCACGGCCCCGACCGGATCACCGTCGAGGCGATCGCCGACGCCGCGAACGTCTCCCGGCGGACATTCTCCAACTACTTCGGCGGCAAGGAGGAGGCCCTCTTCCACGGCGACACGCTGCGGTTGCGACGGCTCCTCAGGCTCGTCGCGGACCAACCGGCGGAGCTGTCGCCGTGGGCCGCGCTGACCCGGGCGGCCCTGGTCCAGGCCGAGGACGGCTACGACGACCCGGCCGAGCCGTGGCTCAACCGGCGTCGCCGGCTGCACGGCCACCCGAGCCTGGCCGCCCACCAGGTCGGCGCGTACGCGGCCCTGGAGCGGGAGATGGCCGCGGAGCTGGCCCGCCGGCTGACCGGACCGGACGCGGCGTTGCGGGCCCGGATCGTCGCCGCGACGTTCCTCGCGTCCCTGCGGATCGCCGCCCACGAGTGGCTGGAGCACCCGGGGCGGTCGTTGCGCGACGTGCTGCGCGACGTGCTCGCCCTGGCCGCCCCGGCGGCGGGCTGAGCGCGCGGCTTGCCCGTCGGACCGGTGGAATGGCCGGCGAAAGCGGCACCCGGCCTGACCTGGGCTGACACACTCGCCCGGTGGGTGGCGACCGGTGGCGCAAAGGGCTCGGGCCCGCGACCGGCGTCGCGCCCGCCACCCGGGTCGACCGGTTCGAGATCTTCTTCGACCTCGTCTTCGTGGTGTCCTTCTTCATCATCACGCGCGCCACCGCCGCGAACGTGACCCCGCAGCAACTGCTGCACGCGCTGCTGGTGCTCGCCGTGCTCTGGTGGTGCTGGGTGGTGCACAGCGCGGTCGCCGCCCGGCTGCGCCTCGGCGAGGGCTTCGTGCCGATCCTCATGGTGGTCGGCATGATCGCGCTGTTCACGTTCGCGCTCGCGCTGCCGCAGACCTTCGGCGACCTGGACAAGGGCAGCGCCGGCCCGATCCTGGTCACGATCAGCTACGTGGTGATCCGGTTCGTGCACACCGCCCTGTACTGGTACGCCACGCGCGACGACCCGCCGGCCCGGCGCAAGCTGCGGCTGTTCCTGCCGGAGGCGGTGATCTCGGCCGGCCTGCTGCTGGTGGCGGCGCTGCTGCCGCCGCGTGTGTCCCCGGAGGTCGGCCCGTGGCTGCGCGACGGGCTGTGGATCGCGGTGGTGGCCATCCAGTACAGCAGTGGCCTGCTGGCCGGCACCGACGGCTGGAAGATCACCTCGGCCGAGCACTGGACCGAGCGGTACGACCTCATCCTGATCATCGCGCTCGGCGAGTCGGTCATCTCGGTCGGCGTCGGCGGCAACCTGCTCGGCCAGCCCGTGACCTGGCCGGCGATCCCGGCGGCGATCTCCGGCATCCTGTTCACCGCGGCGCTCTGGTGGGCGCACTTCGACATGATCGGCCCGGCCGCCCGGATCGCGCTGCACGCCGCCCACGGCCCCGCGCGGGTGGCGCTGGCCCGCGACGCGTACGCCTATCTCTACCTGCCCATGATCGCCGGGGTGATCCTGTTCGCGATCGGCGCCGAGGAACTGGTCCGCATCGTCACCAACCCGGCGGGCGGCCCGACGGAGCGCGGCCACGGGCCGGCCGTGCCGCTGCTCTTCGGTGGCGTGCTCCTCTACCTCGCCGCCAACATGGCGTTCCAGTGGCGCGTGCTGCGGACGCTGTCCTGGTCCCGGGTCGGCACCGTGGTGCTGCTCGCCGTGGCGCTGCCGGTCGGCGGGCACCTGCCGGCGCTCGGGGCGCTGGGTCTGCTCACCGCCATCTGCGTGGCACTGGTGGCGGTCGAGCTGGTGATCTTCGCCGATTCCCGGGTCGCGTTGCGCCGGCTGATACACGAGGAGAAGGCCAGCGCCGAGGAGAGCGAGGCCGCCTGGCGGGCTCGCTGGCGCGACGACGGCGACAGTGCCCCGCACCGACCTTGACACAGGCCCTAGAGTCTCCGCGTGATCGAGATCGTCACCGAGGTCGACCTGTTCCACCCGCCCGCCCGGACCTGGCGGGCGCTCACGGAACGCGCGCTGCTGGCCAAGTGGTTCGCCAACAGCGCGCCCGGGTCCGACAGGTGGATCCTCGCCACCGCCGCGCTGCCCGGCTACGACGGCGACACCGAGGTGGAGACCGTCGAGTTGCGCGCCCCGCACCGGCTGGTGGTCCGCTGCCGGGAGGCCGGCCGGGCCACCCGGCTCGCCTGCGACCTCACCCCCACCGCGCACGGCACCCGGCTGTCGGTCCGCGAGGTGCTCGAGGAGGGCGACTGGGACGCCGACGCCCGCGCCGAGCAGCACGAGCAGGCGGTCACCGGACGGCTGCCCGCGATCCTCGACTGGCTCGCGTTCCAGAACGTCGACCTGCGCCGCGCCGAGGGCGGCCTGACCGCCGAACTGCCTGTGGTCCGGCTGCTCGGCGACGACCAGCGCCGGTCCGGGCGGCGCCGGGTGCTCCTGGCGGTCGGCGCGGTGACGCTGATCGCCGCCGCGGCCGGGGCAACCGTGTGGGCCACCGCCGGCGAGCCGCCCGCACCGGCCGCGCCGGCCCCGACGGGGTCGCTGGTCATGCCGTCCAGCGCCACGCCCTCGGCCCGGCCCACTACCGCGCGGCCCACTCCCAGCGCCAGCCGCCGCAGCGCGTCGCCCTCGCCGACACCGTCGCCCACCCCCAGCCGTACGCCGAGCGCGACGCCCTCGACGGTGGCCGCGGCGCCGCTGAGCGCCACCTACGAGACGGTCACCGATCGGGTCTTCGGCTACCGGGGCCAGGTGGTGCTGCGCAATCCCGGCCCGTCCCCGCGTCCGGGCTGGACGGTCACCGTGACACTGCACGACGGCGCCACAGTGGGCAGTGTGAGCGGCGCCGAGGCCACCCAGGACGGCACCGTGGTCACGTTCACCGGTGGGGCGCTGCCGGGCGGCGAGTCCGCCACCATCCGCTTCGACGTCCGTGACCCGGACCCCCAGCACGACTCCCCCGCCGCCTGCACCGCCGACAACACCCCCTGCACCCCCGTCTGACCCTCCCTCTCCCCCTCCCGCCCGCGCCCTTGAAGCGCGTCGATCATGAGGTTAGACCGCGGATTTGTCCGCATTGAACCCGGTCAACTTCATGATCGACCCAGCCTGGGGCGAGTGGGCGCTGTTCGGTGGGTGCGGAAATGAGTTGTTGAGTGCATGGGAGCGCTCCCGTAACATTCCTGACGCGGCTGTTAACGCTCACAACACAATCGCCACCGCCAATGCCCGAGCCGCCGCCCCCGCAGGAGGTCAATTCATGTCTAGATCCAGGTCAGTCAATGCCATATGGGCATCGGCCGGCGTCGCGCTGCTGGCGTCGGCGTCGGTCGCCGTGGCGCTGCCCGCCGGTGCGGCAGCCGCCGGCTGCTCGGTCAACTACGCGATCTCGTCCCAGTGGCAGGGTGGCTTCGGCGCCAACGTCACCATCACGAACCTCGGCGACCCGGTGTCGAGCTGGACGCTGACGTGGTCGTTCGGCGCCGGGCAGACGGTGACCCAGTCGTGGAACACGAGCCTGACCCAGAGCGGGTCCGCTGTCACCGCGCGCAACGTCGACTACAACGGGTCGATCCCGACGAACGGCAACACGTCGTTCGGCTTCAACGGCTCCTGGACCGGCAGCAACCCCGCACCGACGAGCTTCGCGCTCAACGGCGTGACCTGCACCGGCGGCACCACGCCGACCGGCGGACCGACCGGCACACCGACCACCACGCCGCCCACCACGGCGCCGCCCACCACCGCGCCGCCCACGACGCCGCCGCCGGGCAACACGTGCAACCTGCCGTCGTCGTACCGGTGGTCGTCGACCGGTGCGTTGGCGCAGCCGCGCTCGGGCTGGGTGTCGCTGAAGGACTTCACTGTGGTGCCGTACAACGGGCAGCACCTGGTCTACGCCACCACCCACGACACCGGCACGAGGTGGGGGTCGATGAACTTCGGGTTGTTCTCGAACTGGTCGCAGATGGCCTCCGCGTCGCATCGGTGTCGGCTGCACCTGGCGCGGACACACCCTCACCGCCATCCGCGACCACCAACACATCACCGTCTACACCACCGAAGGCCACCCCATCGGCCACGCCACCATCACCAACAGCACCTACACGCGCCTCACACCCACCACTGACACACGTCCCGGGACACACCCTTGACACACCTACCGGGACATGACAGCCCCCGTAAGGGCCCTTTCCTACCAAGATCTCCACCGCTCCCACCACGCGGAACGCCAATCTCGCGTAACGGGAGGCGCTCGCCACAGCAGCCGAACGAGGAACTTCCGCCCACCCCACCCCAGACACCGCGATCTCGCACCTTCCACCCCGGCATCCACGGCGTTCACGACATCTCCGGGCCCGCTCCGGCAAGATCACCGAGCGCTGCGAGCGCCTGGCACGCCCGGGTGGAACACCACGGGTGTCAAAACGCCCCCGGCACACCCATCACGTTCCACTCCCACTGCACTCACCCCTGGGCGGCGTGATCTTGCAGTTGCCGCCCCGCGCGTGCGGCTTTTGCCCCGGAATGCGCGGACGGAAAGTGCAAGATCGCGGCGGAGGAGGGCGGGAGGGCCGGGTCAGGTGGGGCGGGGGGCGAAGCCGTAGGGGAGCTCCAGGCGGTGGGCGGTCAGCAGTGCCTCGTCGGACAGGAGGTCGGCGGTGAGGGCGTCGGCGACGATGCGGCCGCCGTCCAGGATGACCGAGCGGGGGCACAGCTCGGCCGCGTACGGCAGGTCGTGCGTGACCATCAGCAGCGTCACCGGCAGGCCGCGCAGGATCTCCGCCAGCTCCCGGCGGGCGGCCGGGTCGAGGTTCGACGACGGCTCGTCCAGCACCAGGATCTCCGGGCGCATCGCCAGCACCGTCGCCACCGCCACCCGGCGCCGCTGCCCGAACGACAGATGGTGCGGCGCGCGGTCCCGGTGCTCGCTCATCCCGACCGCCGCGAGCGCCTCGTCAACCCGGGCGGCCAGCTCGGCGCCGCGCAGACCCAGGTTGGCCGGGCCGAACGCCACGTCCTCGGCGACTGTGGGCAGGAACAGCTGGTCGTCCGGATCCTGGAAGACGATGCCGACGCGGCGGCGTACCTCGGCCAGCGTGTCCCGGTCCCGGCTGACCGCCAGGCCGCCGACGCTCACCGTGCCCTCGGTCGGGGTGAGGATGCCGTTGAGGTGCAGCACGAGCGTGGTCTTGCCGGCGCCGTTGGGTCCGAGCAGCGCCACCCGCTCACCGCGCGGCACGGTCAGGTCCACCCCGTGCAGGGCGACGTGACCGTCCGGGTACGCGTACCGGACGCCGTTGACGTCGAGGGAGGGCGCCTGCTGCACGTACCCGATCATTGCAGGACGAGCGCGACGGCGGCGATGGTGGCCGCGATCGCCGGCACGGTCGCGGCGGCCGCCCACTGGCCGGCGGTGGCCGCGCCTGCCCCCTGCCACACCGCCGGCATCCGGCCGCTGTAGCCGCGCGAGAGCATCGCCAGATAGACCCGCTCGCCGCGCTCGAACGCGCGCAGGAACAGCGCACCGACGCCGGCCGCGAAGCCGCGCAACTGCCACAGGAACCGCGGGTCGTCGCCGCGCGACACCCGCGCCACGCGCATCCGGCGGGCCTCGCCGACGAGCACCTCCAGGTAGCGCAGCATGAACGTGGCGATCTGGGTGAGGATCTGCGGGCACCGCAGCCGGTCCAGGCCGAGCAGCAGGTCACGCGTCGTCGTGGTCGCCGCCAGCAGAAGCGACGCGAGTACGCCGAGCGTGCCCTTGGCGAGGATGTTGAACGCGCCGTGCAGCCCGTCGACGGACAGCGCGAGCCCTGCCACCTCGACCCGCTCCCCCGCCCCGAGGAACGGCAGCGCGAACGCGAACAGCACGAACGGCAGCTCGATCAGCGCCCGGCTGAGCAGCCAGCGCGGGCCGACCCGGGCCAGCGCGGCCACCACGGCGACCAGGAGCGCGTAGCCGCCGAAGGCCCAGTACGCCTCCCGGGGCGTCGCCACCACCGCGATGGTGAACAGCACCATCGCGGTGATCTTCACCTCGGGCGGGAGGCGGTGCACCGGCGAGCCGGACTCGCGGTAGAGGACGTGCGCGTGCCCGGCGCCCATGGTCAGCGGGTGCCGGTGGACGGGGTCGCGGCGTCGTCCGAGGGGTCGGCGCTCGCGGTGGTCGTGTCAGGTGTGGCGGACGTGACGGGCGTGACGGGGCCCCGGCGGCGGGCCAGCCAGAACAGGCCGCCGCCGAGCGCGAAGGTGAGCAGCACACCGAGCACGCCGGACAGGCCGGTGGAGAGGAAGTCGTTGCCGATGCCGCGGACGCCGTAGTCGGCCAGCGGGCTGTCCGCCAGCTCGTGGTCCTTGGCCTGCTGGGCCGGGCAGCTGCCGCCGGTGATCTCGTCGTCGGCGTTGACGGTGCAGCCCTTGAGCAGCGACGAGTCGAGCCCGTCCGGGTGCGAGGAGGCGTAGTTGCTGACCACGCCGGCCAGCAGCAGGGCCACCAGCAGGCCGCCGAGCAGGAACGGCCAGTGACGCTTGCTCATCGGGCACCTCCGGCGACCGGGACGGCGGGAGCCGGCATGGCCGGCTTGAGGGCGCGCAGCGCGTACACCAGGTCGGGCCGGACCTTGGCGACGGTGACCACAGTGGTCGCGGTGATCAGGCCCTCGCCGATGCCGATGAGCAGGTGGGCGAAGGCCATGGTGCCGGCCAGGCCGGTGAGGTTGCCGCCGAGGTCGGTGGTGCCGCCCAGCCAGTACTGCAGGACGAAGCCCTGGGACGCGACCACCACGCTGACCAGCGCGGACACGAACGCGGCGACCGCCAGCCCGGCCGGGGTACGCGGCAGCACTCGCAGCAGGAGCGCGATCAGCAGGTACGCGGCGGCGGTGCCGAGCAGCGCCATGTTGGTGATGTTGAGGCCGAGCATCGCCACCCCGCCGTCACCGAAGACCAGCGCCTGCACGATGAGCACCACGGCGACGCAGAGCGCGCCGACCCACGGGCCGACGAGCAGCGCGGCCAGCGCGCCGCCGAGCAGGTGACCGCTGACCCCGGCGGTGAAGATCGGGAAGTTGAGCATCTGCACGGCGAAGATGAACGCCGCCACCAGCCCGGCCATCGGGGCCAGCCGGTCGTCGAGGTCGGCTCGGCCCCGCAGCACGCAGAACGCGAGCGCGGCGAGGGCGAGAGCCGCGAAGATCGCGGCGACCGGACCGTTGATGATCCCGTTGGAGATGTGCATCGCCAGGGTGTCCACGCGCTCAGCGTATTTCCAGGAAGGCACTGTTGCCAATATCTGGCAACAACCTCATGATGGCCGTCACCGCGCCCGCGCGTCGCCACCCGCCCACCGCACCGGCCCGGCGGTATCGTCACCGCCATGACCGACCGCCTCAAGCCCGGCGACCCCGCCCCCGACTTCACCCTCCCCACCGACGACGGCGGCACGCTGTCCCTGTCCGGCCTGCGCGGCCGCAAGGTCATCCTGTACGCGTACCCGGCCGCCATGACGCCCGGCTGCACGAAGCAGGCATGTGACTTCCGGGACTCGCTCGCCTCCCTCCAGGCCGCCGGCTACGAGGTGGTGGGCATCTCACCGGACAAGCCGGCCAAGCTCGCCAAGTTCCGCGACCGGGACGCCATCACGTTCCCGCTGGTCTCCGACGAGGACAAGGCGGTGCTGACCGCGTACGGCGCGTTCGGCGAGAAGCAGATGTACGGCCGCACCGTCACCGGGGTCATCCGCTCGACGTTCGTGGTGGACGAGGACGGCAGGATCGAGCAGGCGTTCTACAACGTGCGGGCCACCGGCCACGTCGCCAAGCTGCGCCGGGACCTCGGCCTCGACTGAGGTCACCGAGCGGCGCACCCCGGTCGCGGCCCGGAGTACACACGGCTGCGGCGCGACACTCTAAACTCAGCGGGTCGGCGGGAGTGGCGGAACGGCAGACGCGCAGGCCTTAGGAGCCTGTGTCCGAGAGGACGTGGGGGTTCGAAACCCCCCTCCCGCACCATCAACTGTGTCGCCCGCATCACGAACGCGGGTCCGGGTTGCGTCGTCACGCGCAGGATGGCGTCGTGGACCTGCGCTTCGTACTCGACCCCGACCTGACCTCCGAACTGCGCGAGCAGATCATCGCGCTCTGGGTGGACGTGACGAACGCCGGCGGCGCCGTCGGCTTCGTCGCCCCGGTGACGGCCGACGACGTACGCCCGCTCGCCACCTCCACGCTCGACGAGGTGGCGGACGGGCCGGACCGGCTGCTCGCCGGCTACGAGGGCGAACGCCTGGTCGCCGTCCTGGTCATCGCCGACAACCTGTTCCACCTCAAGACGCACTGGCGGGTGCTCAAGCGCGTCATGGTGCACCCGGACACGCAGGGACGCGGCCACGGCGCGGCGCTGATGCGCGAGGCCGAGCGGATCGCCCGAGGGCTCGGCCTGGCGGCGTTGCACGTGACGGTCCGCGACGGGCTCGGCCTGGACCGCTTCTACAAGCGCCTCGGCTACCGCGAGATCGGCCGCCTCCCCGCCGCGCTGCGCCTGTCCCCCACCGACGCCCGCGACGAGATCCTCATGTGGCTGGACCTCCCCACCTCCCCCTGACCTGCCCCGTCCCGTCCTCGCCCGCCCTGCCCTGCCCCGCCCTGCCCGCTCAGCTCGCCGATCTTGCACTTTCCGCCCCCGCAAAAGCCGCATCCCCGGGCAGATCGAGGGCCGCAAGGCAAGATCGGCGAGCTGAGCGGGCGGGCGCGGGGGCAGGAGCAGGGGCTGGGTCAGGAGCAGGGGGCCTGGGTGGGAGGGGCGGCGGCTGCCTGCACCAGGGGTTCCGTTGCGGCTGAGGTGGGGGCGGCGGGGGTGGACGACGGCGTGAGAGAGGCCGGAGGACTGGAGGTCTGCGTCCTGGGTGTGGGGGTCGGCTTCTTCGGAGCGGGTCTGGGGGTGGCGGGATCGGCGCCGTACATGCGGGTCTTGCCGCGCTGCACCTGGCCGGGGAGCATCCGGATGCCGGTGGCCGTCGCGCGGTGGCCGTACACGTCGGTGACCCGGATCTCGTACGGGCCGGGACCGGCCCCGGACGCGATCAGCCAGTAGTTGTAGTCCTGCCGCTGCGCCGCCCGCCACGAACCGTTCTGCCGTACCTCGACCGAGCGCAGCGGGTTGCCGTGGTCACCGACCAGGACGGCGAACCACCACTGCGACGAGCCCTCCTTCATCCGGAAGGTGAGCGGGCCGGACAGCCTCGGGTTCACCACCGCGCGGTAGCTGACCTTCACCACCCCCTGCACCGGGTCGGCGATCCGGGCGAACGCCTCGGCGGACAGGTCGAGGTGACCTGGTGCGCACTCCGGGCACTGGTCCATCACGAGCACCCGGACGGTGCCGCGTGGGCCGGTGACGTCGAGGAAGCCGCCGCAGGAGGCGCCGGAGGCGTAGTCGCTGGGGCCGAGCGCGACGTACATCCGGTCGGCGGGCGCGGCGGGCCGGGAGCAGTTGCCGCCGGCGCCCTCGGAGTCGTAGAAGGTGGCCTTGCCGCTGTGCGTCGTCCCGCCGACGGGCGGGGCGGCAGCCACCGGCAGGGCAGCGCCGGGCGGCAGAACGGCGGGCGGAAGAGCGGCCACGGCAGCGCGCGGAGGCGGCGCCGCGCAGGCGGGGGCGGCACCGCCGCGTACCGCGAGGGTCACCGCGACCGCGGCGGCGACGGTGACCAGCCCGGCGGTGGCCAGGCGGCGACGGCGGGAGGCGGTGCGGCGCCGGCCGTCCGGGATGGCGGGTCCGGGCGCGGCGCCGGTGGTCGGCGGGTGGGGTGCGGTGCCGTCGGTCACGCCGGTCGATGCTGCCGGACCGGCGTGCCGCGGGACAAGCGAGCTAAGCGAAAGCTAAACCGGGCGCAGCGTACGGGCGGTGGAGACGACACCGGCCAGCCCGCCGGCCAGTTCGGGGCGCTGCCGCAGCGAGTCCTCCAGGCGGACGCGCCACACACCGGTCTCGACCGGCAGCCGGGCGTCGCCGGCCCAGCGGACCCGGTCCCGGCTCTCGTCGAGGGCCACCGCCGCCGCCGGGCCCATCAGGGCGCCGAGTTCGCCGCGCAGCCAGCCGAACAGCTGCTCGTCGTGGATCGCCCCGCCGATGACCCGGGCGGCGTCCCACGCCACCCGCGGTTGGTGGATAACCTGCATCTCGACTCCCCGGTCGATGTGGCACTCCTCACCATCATCGATCCGGCGGCCATCCGGCGGCAAGGCCCGGACCCGGCCACCTCACCGCGGCGGTCCCGCGCCGCCGGGGCGTCACCGTCCGGGCGCGGGTCCACACGGTACGACGTGACTCAGTAGCATCGCGGCATGTCAGATCGCCACCAGCTCACCGATTCCGACAGCCGTGCGCAGGGCTCCGATGTGGAGCCGGGCGGGCCGGTGGAGGAGAAGGCGCCCCCGCGCCGACGGGGCCGGCGGATCGCCCTGATCGTGCTGCTCGTGGTGGTGCTGCTGGGCGGCGGCACGGCAGTGGCCGGCGGCCTCTACTACCGCTCGGTCGACAAGTCGATCGAGCGGGTCGACGCCTTCGAGGGCGTACCGGAGGAGTCGCGTCCGCAGGTCGAGGCCAAGGGTGCGATGAACATCATGATCCTGGGCAGCGACTCCCGCGACCCGGAGAGCACCGGCGGCTCACGCAGCGACACGATCATCCTGGCCCACCTGCCGAAGGACCGGTCGAGCGCCCAGCTCATCTCGATCCCCCGCGACACCTGGACGGCCGTCCCGAAGTCGAAGGAGGGCCGCGGCGGTCGCGACGCGAAGATCAATGCCGCGTACGCCTGGGGCGGCGTGCCGCTGATGGTGCAGACGGTGGAGAAGTTCAGCGGCGTACGGGTGGACAACGTGGCGATGGTCGACTTCGCCGGCTTCAAGGAGATCATCGACGCGCTCGGCGGTGTCGAGATCGACGTGGAGAAGGGCTTCACCACGAAGTACTCGCTGATCGGCACGCGGACCTTCGAGAAGGGCCGGCAGACGATGGACGGCGCCGCCGCGCTGGACTACGCGCGGGAGCGGCACGCCTTCCCGGACGGCGACTTTGCGCGTATCCGGCACCAGCAGCAGGTGATCAAGGCGATCCTGGACAAGGCCGCCTCGGGCGGTGTGATGACCAGCCCGGCCAAGCTGAACTCGTTCGTCCGTGCCACGTCCGACTCGGTGGCTGTCGACAAGTCACTGTCGCTGGTGGACCTCGCGATGGAGATGCGGGGCCTGCGCGGCGGCAACCTGACGTTCTTCACCTGCCCGGTCAAGGGCACCGGCCGGGTCGGCAGCGAGAGCGTCGTGTTCCCCGATCCGGCGCGCTCGAAGACGCTGTTCGACGCGGTGCGCCGCGACTCGGTCCCCGAGATCCTCGCCATCAGCGGAAAGTAGGACGTCGATCTGCCATGCCGGTGCTGGCGGCGGGGCGGGGTCGCTCGTATCCTGCGATCGCCGTCGGTCTCTGTATCCGGGCCGGTGGCGTCACGGGGGAGGATCGACCATGCCACGCCTGCCGGCGTTCGAGCATCCGTCTGCGCCGCCGTCCGGTGTGGCCATGAACCCGCCGATGGACAGCGGCATGGACACGACCACGGTGCTGCCGTACGCGGGGTCGCGGGCGTCGACGCGTACCCGATGGTTGCGGGCCTGGATGGTGACCGCGCCCATCGACGTCGCGGCGCTGCTCACGCCGCTGCTGCTCAGCCAGACCTACTGGCGTGGCACGTTGTTCAACGCCGCGCTCACAGTGGGCCTGTTCGCCGCGGGCGGGCTCTACCGGCCGCGCCGGCACATCAGCATCCTGGACGAACTGCCGAGCCTCGGCGGCCGGTTGCTGGCCTCCGGCGCGGTGGGGGCGATCATCGCGGCGCTGCGGCACGACTCGGTGCCGTACGTCAGCGGGTTCATGCGCGGTGTCGCGCTCTCCGCCGGCCTGGTGATCGTCGGGCGGGCGCTGAACAGCCGGCTCATCCTGCTGGCCCGCAAGCGCCGGTGGGTGGAGCACAACGCCATAGTCATCGGCGGCGGGCCGATCGGCGGTGAGCTGGCCCGGCTGCTGCGGCGCTACCCGCAGTACGGGCTGCGGTTCGTCGGCGCCGTCGACGCCCCGTCGCGGCCGCGGATCGGCGCGTTGCCGCTCATCGGCACGATCGACGACCTGGAGAAGCTCGCCGAGATGCTGGAGTGCGAGGTCCTCGTCATCGCGGACCCGGACTGCTCCGAGGCCGACCTGATGGAGTCGCTGCTGCGCCCGGCCAGTTCCCGCTGTGACCTGTGGGCGGTGCCGCGCCTGTGGGGCTCGCGGTCGCAGGGCGGCTACCCCGACCACATCGGCGCCATCCCGATCGTCAAGATCGGCGACACCACGCTCACCGGACCCCGGTGGCGGCTCAAGCGCGCGTCCGACGTGGTATTCGCGGTGACCGCCCTGCTGGTGCTGAGCCCGCTGCTGCTGCTCTGCGCCGCCGCCACGTTCCTCGACGGCGGCCGGGGCGTGTTCTTCCGCCAGGAGCGCATCGGCCGGTACGGCAAGCCGTTCCACGTGATCAAGTTCCGGTCGATGCGCCCGGCCGACGAGTACGAGTCGCAGACCACCTGGTCGATCGCGCACGACGAGCGGGTCGGCCCGATCGGGCGGTTCATGCGGCGGACCTCGCTGGACGAGCTGCCGCAGCTGTGGAACATCCTGCGCGGCGAGATGAGCGTGGTGGGGCCCCGGCCGGAGCGGCCGTACTTCGTGGAGAAGTTCTCCATGGAGTACCCGAGGTACGCGATGCGGCACCGCGTACCGGTCGGACTCACCGGGCTCGCGCAGGTCAGCGGCCTGCGCGGGGACACGCCGATCTCGGACCGGGCGCGGTTCGACAACTACTACGTCGAGAACTGGTCGCTCTGGCTCGACATCAAGATCGTCCTGCGTACCGTCACCGAGGTGTTCCGGGGCGGAGGGCGCTGAGCGCCTCGGCCAGGTCCGCGTGCCAGTCCCCCGGCGGCGGCAGCTTCGCGGCGGCCCACCGGCCGTGTGCCAGCACACTGTAGCGGGGGCGCGGCGCCGGGCGCGGGAAGCGGTCGCTCGTCGTCGGCCGGACCCGGTCCGGGTCGAGACCACGCAGGGCGAAGACGGCGCGGGCCAGGCCGTACCAGGTGGTCTCACCGGCGGCGGTGCCGTGGTACGTCCCGGGCGCGGCGTCGCCGGCGAGCGCCGCGTCGGCGAGCGCCACGAGACGCTCCGCGAACCGGTACGACCAGGTGGGCTGGCCGCGCTGGTCGTCCACCACGTCGAGCCGGTCGCGTTCGGCTGCCAGCCGCAGCATGGTGGTGACGAAGTTGCGCCCGTGGGTTGCGTAGAGCCAGGCGGTGCGCACCACGTACCCGGTCTCGGGCAGCAGCCGGGCCACCGCCCGCTCCCCGGCGAGCTTGCTGCGCCCGTACGCGTTCACCGGGCCGGTCGGGGCGTCCTCCGGGTACGGCTCGGTGGCGTCCCCGGCGAACACGTAGTCGGTGGAGACGTGCACGAGGCGCGCGCCGGACACGGCACAGGCGCCGGCCAGCGCGGCGACCGCGTCGCCGTTGACGGCGGTGGCGTCCCGCTCGCGGCTCTCGGCGCCGTCCACGTCGGTCCACGCGGCGGCGTTGAACACCACGTCGTGGCCGCCCACCGCGTCCCGGACCGCGTGCGTGTCGGTGACGTCGAGGTCGGCGCGGCCGGCGGCGGTGAACGACAGGTCCGGCCGGGTCCGCAGCACGGCGAGCAGATCCCGCCCGAGCATCCCGCCCGCGCCGGTGACCAGGATCCGCGTCATTCGGGGCCGGCCGTCTTCAGCGGCTCCCACCAGGCCCGGTTGTCCCGGTACCAGCTGATCGTCTCGGCCAGGCCCCGGTCGAGGTCGATGCTCGGGGCGTACCCCAGCTCGCTGCTGATCTTGCCGATGTCCAGCGAGTAGCGGCGGTCGTGGCCCTTGCGGTCGGTGACCGGCACGACCCGGTCCCAGCCGGCCCCGCACGCCGCCAGGAGCCGCTCGGTGAGCTGCCGGTTGGTCAGCTCGGTGCCGCCGCCGATGTGGTAGACCTCGCCGGCCCGCCCCTTCTCCTGCACCATCGCCACGCCCCGGCAGTGGTCGTGCACGTGCAGCCAGTCCCGGACGTTTCCGCCGTCGCCGTAGAGCGGCACGGTGCCGCCGTCGAGCAGGTTGGTCACGAACAGCGGGACGACCTTCTCCGGGAACTGGTACGGCCCGTAGTTGTTGGAGCAGCGGGTCACCACGACGTCCAGGCCGTGGGTGCGGTGGTAGGACAGCGCCAGCAGATCCGATCCGGCCTTGGACGCCGAGTACGGCGAGTTCGGCGACAGCGGCCAGTCCTCCGTCCACGAGCCGGAGTCGATCGAGCCGTACACCTCGTCGGTGGAGACGTGCACGAACCGGCGGACGCCGTGCCGCAGTGCGGCGTCCAGCATCGTCTGGGTGCCGAGCACGTTCGTGGTGACGAACGGTGCCGCGCCGGTGATCGAACGGTCCACGTGCGACTCGGCGGCGAAGTGGACGATCACGTCGTGGCCCGGCACCACCTCGTCGGCGAGCGCCGGATCGCAGATGTCGCCGCGGACGAAGCGCAGCCGGGGATCGGCGCGTACCGGCGCCAGGTTCGCCAGGTTGCCGGAGTAGGTGAGCTTGTCCAGCACGGTGAGCGCGGCCGGGCCCTCGACCGGCACCCCGGCCGCGTCGCCGCCGGGCACGCCCAGCAGCATCCGCACGTACTCCGACCCGATGAAGCCGGCGCCGCCGGTGACGAGGATCCTCACGGGTCGTGGAGTCTACGCCGTAGCGGCAGCCCCGGCGCGACGTCGACGGGCCACGGGGGCGGCGGCGTCGCGGGTAGTCTCCGCGAGTGCGCGGAATCCTTCTCGCCGGTGGCACCGGATCCCGGCTCTGGCCGATCACCCGGGCCGTCTCGAAGCAACTGATGCCGGTGTTCGACAAGCCGATGGTCTACTACCCGCTCTCCACCCTGGTGATGGCCGGTGTGCGGGACATCCTGGTGGTGACCACACCGGAGGACCGCGCCCAGTTCGAGCGGCTGCTCGGCGACGGCAGTCAGTGGGGGCTGTGCCTGTCGTACACCGAGCAGCCCCGCCCGGAGGGCATCGCGCAGGCGTTCCTGCTCGGCGCCGACTTCGTCGGCGAGGAGTCGGTGGCGCTGATCCTCGGCGACAACATCTTCCACGGCGTCGGGCTCGGCCGGCAGCTCGCGCAGCACGGCGAACCGGCCGGTGGGCGGGTCTTCGCGTACCCGGTGGCGAACCCGCAGGACTACGGCGTGGTCGAGTTCGACGACGCCGGCCGGGTGCTGTCGATCGAGGAGAAGCCGGCCCGCCCCCGGTCCCGGTACGCGGTGCCGGGCCTCTACTTCTACGACAACCGGGTGGTCGACATCGCCCGCAAGCTGACCCCGAGCGCCCGGGGCGAGCTGGAGATCACCGCGATCAACGAGACGTACCGGTCGTGGGGCGAGCTGACGGTGACGGTGCTCGACCGGGGCACCGCGTGGCTGGACACCGGCACGTTCACGTCGATGATGCAGGCCGCCGAGTTCGTCCGGGTGATCGAGGAACGCCAGGGCATGAAGATCGGCTGCGTCGAGGAGGTCGCCTGGCGGTCCGGGCTGATCGACGACGAGCGGTTGCGGATGCTGGCCCATCCGCTGACCCGCAGCGGCTACGGCGATTACCTGCTGGGCCTGCTCGCCGACCGGTCCGGGACGGGGGGCGCGTCGTGAAGATCCGTCCGCTGGGCATCGAGGGTGCCTGGGAGGTGACCCCGCGCCTGCACGGCGACCCGCGGGGCCTGTTCCTGGAGTGGTACCGGTTCGACCGGCTCGCCGAGGCGGTCGGGCATCCGCTGCGGCTGGCGCAGGGCAACCTGTCCGTCTCGGCGCGGGACGTGGTGCGCGGCATCCACTTCGCCGACGTACCGCCCGGCCAGGCCAAGTACGTGACCTGCGTACGCGGGGCGGTGCTGGACGTGGTGGTGGACGTGCGGGCCGGCTCGCCGACGTACGGCCGGTGGGAGGCGGTACGCCTCGACGACACCGACCGGCGGGCCGTCTACCTGGCCGAAGGGCTGGGGCACGGGTTCTGCGCACTCACCGACGACGCGACGCTCAGCTACCTCTGCTCCGCCACGTACAACCCGGCGGGTGAGCACACGGTGCACCCGCTCGATCCGGACCTCGGGATCGACTGGCCGGCGGCGACGCCGCTGCTGTCCGAGCGGGACGCGTCGGCACCGCGCCTGGCCGAGGCGCGCGCGGCGGGCCTGCTGCCCGCCTACGACGTCTGCCGCTCCTTCACCGAGGCGTTGGACACCCGGCCGTCGCTCTGACCCGGCGCACCCGCCGGCTCCGCGACGGCGTCGGCTGGGTGACGGCGCACCGTCGTCGCCCAGAGCGCCCGCACGTCCGCACTCACCGGAGTGCCGGCCCGGCGATAGCCGAGTACCAGCGCGATGCCGGCCCCGACGGCCAGGCCACCGAGCGCACCGCCGAGGGCGTACCACTGCCACCGCACCGGCTCCGGACGTGGCGGCGGCGCGGCGGCCCGGACCACGGCGACGTGGGCCTTGAGCCCGAGCCCGGCGGGCGGCAGGTCGCGTTCGGCGATCCGCTGCAGTTCGGCGGCGAGCGCGGCGGCGATCGCCGCGGCGGTGCCGGCGGACCGGTCGGTGACCGCCACGTCGATCGCCAGCGAGTCGACAGTGGACGAGGCGACGACGCGGCCGGCCAGGTCGTCGGTGGTGTACGGCAGTCCGAGCGAGCCGATCACCGGGCGGGTCAGCCGGGGCGTGTTCATCATGGTGGCGTACGTCTTCACCCGCCGCTGCATCAGCCGGCCCGCCTCGTCGGCCGGCGGGCGGGGCTGGGGCTCGGCCGACTTCTCGGCGGCGAACGTGACGAGCATCTGGGTCTCGGCCCGGTAGACCGGCGGCCGGCGTTCGGCGAGGACCCCGGTGAACGCGCCGCACAGCAGCGTCAGCGCCAGCACGATCGGCCACCGCCTGCCGATCGTGTCGCGGAAGTGGGCGAGGTCCACGACCGGTCACCCTACCGGCGTCGTGGAGCCCTGGGCGTACCCGCCCGCCGGGTCCATTGCGCGGCGGCGCTCATGTCGGGTAGAACAGGCCCGCACACATCCGCGCATCTCGGGGGAAGACGAGTGGATTCCGCGTGGCCGGCTCGTGGCCGGCGCCGGCGCCTGGGCGCCGGGTGTTAGGCCGACTCCGGCGGATCGTCTCCCCCGAGCGTCTCTATCTGGTCGCCCTGGGCCTGACCGGGCTCGCCGCGCTGGTGTCGGTGACGCTGCCGGCGGCGGAACGCGGCGAACTCGCGGCGAACATGGTCAGCGCCACTGTGGGCGCGGCACTCGGCGGCCTGTCCGTCGACACGTTCCTGCTGTCCCGCCCGGCCGGCTGGATCATGTCGCGCGGTCGCCTGTGGATCGCCGGCATCCTCACCGTCTCGCTCGGCCTCACCGCGCTGGCCGCGGCGCTGCTGACCACGCTGGCCGGGCTGGGCAGCCACCCGGTCGGCATCGGCGCGGGCTGCGCGCTCACCGTGTTCAACACGGCCGCCTCGCTCGGCCTGCGCCTGAAGCGGTTCTGGTTCGTCTACACCATGCGGGCGCTCGGCGGCGCGGTGCTGGTGGCCGGGTACGGGCTGCTGTGGCTGGGGCACCGGCTCGACGGTGGCCTGTGGAGCGTCCTCTGGCTGGGTGTGCAGGTCGCCACCGCGACGGTGCTCGGCGTGGCGGTGCTGGGCTGGGCGCGGCGGTTCGGTCCGGTGCCGGCGGCGACGGCCGGGCGCACGGAGTACCGCGCCGACCTGCTCGCGGTGGGCCGGCTGCACGTCGGGGTGTGCGCGCAGATGCTGACGTACCGGCTGAGCCAGGTCCTGGTGGCCCGGTTCGCCGGCGCGGGCGCGCTCGGCGTGTTCGCGCTGGCGGTGGCGGCGCTGGAGTTCGCGCAGTCCGGCGCGGTGGTCCGGGCGCAACGGATCCTGGCCGAACGCGACCCGGACGCGATCGGCGACCACGGCCGCGACGTGGTCAGGTCGGCGCTGCCGATCGCCGCGCTCGCCGTGATCGGCCTGGCGGTGCTCGGCGTGCTGGCGCCCGACTACCACGACGCCTGGATCTTCGGGCTGCTCCTGCTGCCGGGGACGCTGGCGTTGTCGGCCGGCAAGACGTGGAGCGCCGCGCTGCTCAAGCGCGCCGGTGAGCAGGCCACCACCGCCGTGGCCCTGGTCACCATGTCGGTGTCGGTGGTGCTGTACGTTCTGCTCATCCCGTGGGCCGGCGCGCTCGGCGCCGCGGTCGCGTCGTCTGTCGCCTACGGCGTCTACGCGTTGCGCACCCGGCAGCGACTCCAGCGGTCCACGCACCTCCTCGTCAATCGGATGGCCTAGCGGTGGACGTCTCAATCGTCGTGTTGACCTGGGAAGACTTCGAGCGCACCGACGGCTGCGTCCGTTCGCTGCCCGAGGATGCGGAAGCCGTCGTGGTGGACAACGGCAGTGCCGCCGAGATCAGCGACAGGCTGCGGGCGATGTGCGCCGAGACCGGCGCGCGGTACGTGCGTTCGGAGACGAACCTCGGCTACGCCAAGGGCATGAACCTCGGCGTCCGGCACAGCACCCGGTCCCGGGTGGTGCTGTCGAACAACGACATCCTCGTACGGCCGGGCGCGATCGAGCGGCTGGCCGCCGAACTGGACGACCCGGCTGTGGGCGCGGCGTTCCCGAAGGTGCTCGACGCGACCGGCCGGGACCAGACCGCGGCCGGCCGGTTCCTCACAGTGGGCACCGGCGTCGCGCACGCCACCGGGCTCAGCCTGGTGTTCCCGAGGCTGCGGATCGTGGCGCCTCCCGAGCGGGGTGACTGGCTCTCCGGGCCGTTCGTGGCGATCCGGCGGGAGACGCTGGACCGGATCGGCGGCGTGGACGAGTCGTCGTTCTTCTACTCCGAGGACCTGCGGCTGTGCTGGGCGGTGCGCCGGCTCGGGCTGCGCCTGGCGTACCTGCCGGACGCCGTGGTCACGCACGAGGACGACGCGAGCGCGAAGCGCCGGTGGGCCGCCGAGGAGATCTCCCGCCGGCAGACCCGCGAGTTCATCCGGGCCAGCCGTGAGCTGGCCGGGTGGCGGGGCACTGTGGCCTGCTCCGCGTACACGCTGGGGGTGTTGGCCCGGGCGGCGGTGGGCGGCGGGGCGGCGCGGCGGGCGATCGCCCGCGGAGCCCTGGAAGGCATGGGCGTCCGATGAGGGTGCTGTTCGTCTGCACCACCGGCGGGTCGGGGCGGCGGCAGCTCGGCGGCGCCGAGCGCTTCCTGATCGAGATGCTGCCGGCGCTCGCGGCCCGCGGCGTCGACGTGGTCGCCGCCACCCCGGACGACGAGGTCGCGGCGGCGTTGCGGGACGCGGGCGTGCCGTGGCGTCCGCTGGGCGCGGCCAAGCGGGTGGACCTGGGGTACGCGCGCGGCATCCGCGCCCTCGTCGAGGAACTGCGGCCGGACGTGGTGAGCGCGCATCTGCTCTCCGCCGCGATGCACGCCCGCGCCGGCCTGGGCGTGCGGGGCCGTCGCACACCGCTGGTGGTGACGCTGCACAACAGCCTCTGGCAGTACCGCGACACGGCGGAGACGCTACGCGCGAAGGCCGCGGTGCAGGCGAACATCAGCACCGACCTGATGTTCCGGCGGCTGAGGCCGCACGCGACGGTCGCGGTCTCCGGCTTCGAGGCCCACGAGCTTCGGGTACGCGGGCGGATCCGCGACGTGCGGGTGATCCCGAACCCACTGCCCGCCATCTGGCCGCAGGTGGCCGACACCGGTGGCCTCGCACCGGACGGCCCGGTGCGGGTGGGCTTCCTCGGCCGGCTGGAACGGGAGAAGGGCGCCGACCTGCTCGGGGACGTAGCGGCGGCGCTGCCGGACGTGGAGTTCCTGGTCGCCGGCGCGGGCACCGTCGCCGTCGAGGAGCGGCCGAACCTGCACCTGGTCGGCCGGGTCGACGCCGCGCCGTTCCTGCAACGGCTGCACTGCCTGCTGGTGCCGTCCCGGGTGGAGGCGTTCGGGCGCAGCGCGCTGGAGGCGATGTCGCTCGGCGTACCGGTGGTGCACTCCGGCGCGGGCGGCCTGACCGAGGTGACAGCCGCCGGTGACGGCGTGCTCGCGTACCGGGCGGAGCTGACGCCGCAGGCGCTGGCCGCCGCCGTGCGTACGGCCACCGACCCGGCCGCGTGGGACGAGCGGCGGCGCGAGCTGGCCCGGCAGTACGCGGACCGGCACTCGTTCGACGGATGCGTGGACGACTGGCACGACCTGTACCGGACGGTCGCCCGTGACACCCGCTGAGCGACGCCTCTGGTCGGTCGGGATCCCGTTCGCGCTGGGCGCGGCCCTGCTGCTGGCCACGCTCGACGCCGGGGTCGCCGTCGCGCTCGCGCTGGCGGCCGGCACGCTGTTCGCCGCGCGCCTGCGGATGTGGGCGCTCGCCGCCTGCGCCGCCGTCTGGACCGCCGCGCTGCTCGCCGTACGGGTGCTGCCGGGCCCGTACGACTCGTGGGCCGGTCGCGGGGTGCTGCCGGTGCTCGCCGGTTACGTCACCGTCTTCCTGCTGGCCTGGGCGGTGGGCCGGCGGCTGATTGACAGGCGGGACGAGGACGGCGACCGCACCCGTCCGGCGCTGTCCTGGCCGTCCGAGCGGCGCCTGCTGACGTACCTGTCCGTGCTGCTCGGCATCGCGGTGGTGACCGCGGCGATCCGGTTCCGGGGAACGGTGCCGCCGCTGCTCGCCGACAACCCGGACGCCGCCCGGCAGGTGCTGCGCGAACAGTCGAACCTGGTCATCGGGCTGCTGTCCGAGGCGTGGACGCTCGGCATGGCCGTCTCGCTGCTGCGTGCGTTGTCCGCGCGCGGCCGGGCGCTGCCCGTCTACTACGCGCTCACCGCTGTCTTCACCGTCGGCGCGGCGCTCGGCGCGAGCAAGAACTCGGTGCTGGTGGGCATCGCGCCCGCGCTGATCGCGGCGCTGTCGGTCCGGCGTACCCGGGGGCGGGCCGCGTCGTTCCTGGCCGCGCGGACACCGGTGGTGCTGCTGATCGGCGCGGTGGCGCTCGGCGCGGCGGTGTTCCTCGGCGGGCAGCGCACCATGGCCGGCACCGGCGCGTTCGAGACCGAGTTCCGGGCCCGCTACGGCAGCAACGCGCTGACCAGCAGCGCCGGATCGCTCGACCTGTCGCTGAGTTCGTCCACCGAGACGTTCGGGCGGGTGTGGTCGCAGCGGGAGCACCTGGAACCCCGGTACGGCACGTACTCGTTGACGTTCCTCGGCTCCCGGGTCGAGCCGATCGTCGGCAAGGCGGACCTGTACGGGCTGACGTCCCAGCTCAGCCAGCCGTACCTGATGAACACGGCCACGTTCGTGGCCATCCCGCTGCTCGACTACGGCCCACTGGGCGCGGTGTTCTTCCTGGCGGCGCTGGGGCTGGCGGTGGGCGCGACCGAACGGTGGTTCGAGTTCTCCCGCGCGCCGGCCGGGCAACTGGCGCGGGCGTTCGTCGTCTACTTCGCGCTGTTCGGCGTCTACGAGCTGTATCCGCTGATCCATCCGACCTGGCTGAGCCTCGTGCCCGGCCTCTGGGTGCTGTACCGGCTGGGCAGGAGCACGGCATGACGTTCGACGGGCTCACCGTGGTCACCGTCCTCTACCGGTCCGCCGGCATGCTCGCCGAGACGTTGCCGACCTGGGTACGCAGCGCGGGTGACCTGCCGATCCGGTTCGTCTTCGCGGACAACTGGCCGTCCGACGGATGCGCCGAGGTGATCGCCGGGAACCTGCCGGCCGACCGGTACGCGTACCTGCCCGACTCCACGAATCCGGGTTTCGCGGCCGGCTGCAACCGGGGGGCGGCGACGGTCGCCACGAGCCACCTGCTGCTGCTGAACCCGGACGTGTGGCTGCCGGACGACGCGCTGGCCCGGATCTGCGCCGCCGTCGCCGCCGGCCCGGACGCCCCGCTCGCTGTCGGCCTCGCCATGCACGGCGGCGAGTACGTGGGCATCGACCTGAACCCGGTGTCGCTGTTCATCGACAGGCGGTCCACGGCGAGTCGTGCCCCGCTCGGCCCGTCCGGCGGCGCGGCGGTCTTCCCGGCCGCGCTGTACCGGCGCTTCGGCGGCTTCGACGAACACCTGTTCGCCTGGGGCGAGGACGCCGACCTGGCGTTCCGGCTCTACGCCTCCGGGCTGCGCACGCGCGGGCTGGACGTGGTGCTGCCGCACGCGGGCGGGCACAGCGTGGACGGCGACGGCCGGTTGCAGGGGTTCCGGGCGTTCCTGCTGGCCCGCAACCGGCTGCTGGTCGCGTCCCGCACGTTCACCTGGCCGCTGCTGCTCGTGGCGGTGCCGGTGCTGGCGCTCGCGCACCTCGCGCTGGCCGCCCGGCGGGTCCGGCAGGGCCTGCTGCGCCCGTTCCTGCGCGGCGTCGGACGCGGGCTGGCCGAAGGGCCGGCGGCCCGCCGCCGCTGGACCGGGCGGCGGTTCGGGTTCGTGTCGCTGCTCGGCTACCTGACCGCTCGGAGGGCGTGATGACGGCACAGCCGTGGACAGTGGTGACGGTCACCTACCACTCGGCGGACACGCTGCGCCGCTGCTGGCGCGGCCCGAAGCCGTACGAGTGGCTGGTGGTCGACAACGCCTCGGCCGACGACTCGGCGGCGGTCGCCGAGGAGCTGGGCGCGCGGGTGATCCGGCTGCCGGAGAACGTCGGTTTCTCCCGCGCCAACAACGTCGCGTTGCGCGAGGCGACCGGCCGGTACGTGCTGTTCGCCAACCCGGACCTGGAGGTACGCCCGGACGACCTGGACGCGCTGGCCCGGCACCTGGACACGCACGGCGGACTGGTCGCGCCGCAACTGCTCGGCACCGACGGCACGGCGCAGGCCAACGGGCGCGGCTTCCCGTACGCGACGGCGAAGCTCGGCAACCGGAAGGTGTGGCCGCTGTCCCGGCTGCACGCCGCGTACCGGCTGGTGGCCGCGCCCGGCGAGACGCGCCACGTCGCCTGGGTGATGGGCGCGGCGGTGGCCGGCCGTACGGCCGACGTCATCGAGCTGGGTGGGTGGAATGAGCGGTTCTTCCTCTACTACGAGGACCACGAGCTGGGGCTGCGCGCCTGGCGGCACGGGATGCCGGTGGCGGTGCTGGGTGACGTGCGGTGGACCCACCACTGGGCTCGCGCGACGAACTCGGTGCGCTGGTCCCGGGCGCACACGCTGGAGCTGCGCAGCGCCCGGACGTTCTTCGGGCTGTACCCGGAGTTCCTGGTCGGCCTGCCGCGTCCCGCGCGTCGGCACCGCCGGGCCGCCGGTCTGGTCGGTACGGCGGTGCCGTCGGTTCCGTCCACTCCGGACCTGTCGTCCACTCCAGACCTGCCTCCCGCTCCGGACCGCGCCGGGGAGTGATCGGAGCCGGTCGCGGGGCCGCTGACGTGAAAGACGTTTTGATACCGTCTCGCCGTGTCCGTGACACGCCCGGCCTTCTCCCCCTCGATGGCGCCCGCGACACCGGCGCCGTCGCGGCCGGGCACGCCGGTGGCGTACGTCGCCGTCGCGTGGGCCCGGCTGAGCCGGTCACCGTACTGGTCCGTCGCGGGCCTGCTGGTCGCGCTGGGCGCCGTGCTGCGGATCCGGCAGTGGGCATACGCGCGCAGCTTCTGGAGCGACGAGCTGTACGTGGCGCACAACATCCGGGAGCGCGGCTACCTGGATCTGTTGCGGCCGCTGGCGTTCAGCCAGTCCGCGCCGCCCGGCTGGCTGTGGCTGGAACGGTTGGCGTTCGCGCAGTTCGGCGACGGTGAGCGGGCGCTGCGGCTGGTGCCGCTGCTGTTCGGGCTGGCGCTGCTGCCGCTCGTGGCCTGGCTCGGCCGGCGGCTCCTGCCACCGCTCGCCGCGCTGGCGGCGCTGCTGCTGGTCGCCGTCGCGCCGTTCCTGATCGGCTACTCCAACGAGCTGAAGCAGTACAGCGCCGAGGCGTTCGGCGTCACGCTCGTGGTCGGGCTGGCGCTGCTGCTCGTCCGGGACGGCGTCACCTGGGCCGGGTCGGCGGTGTTCTGGTCGGCCGCGGCGGTCATGGCGTTCGTCAGCACACTGTCCATTCCGGTCACCGGCGCGCTCGGCGTGCTGCTGGCCGGGTACGCGCTGTCCCGCCCGGGCCTCCCCCGGGCGACCAGGTGGGGCGATCTGGGCCGGTTCCTCGCCCCGGCGCCGGCCTGGGCCGTGGTGGCGCTCGTGGTGTACGTGCTGTTCCTGGCACCGGGGCTCGCCGATCCGCAGCTCGCCGCGTACTGGCGGGCGAAGTCGATCTACCCGGCGCACCCGCTCACCGACCTGGCCGCCACTGTGGAATGGCTCGCGGCGACTTACCGGAGTCTCGCCACGGTGCCGTTCGTGGCCTGGTCGGCGTGGGTCGTCGTACCGCTGCTGGTGCTGGGCACGGCCGCCGGGCTGCGCCGGCTCTCCACGGTGGCGGTGCTGGTGCTGCTCACGCCGCTGGCGGCCGGGCTGGCCGGTGCGGCCGTGTCGGTCTACCCGTTCAACGGCCGGCTGGCGCTCTACGCGGTGCCCGCCTGCCTGCTGCTCGCCGCGCTCGCCGTCGCGCCGCCGCCGATGCGGGCCGGCCTGCCCGCCCGGATCAGGTGGATGGTCGGCGTGGTGCTGGTGCTCGCGCTCGCCGTTCCGCAGCTGGCGACCGCCGTGGTGGCGACTGTGCATCCGGCACGGGCCTTCGCCCAGGGCGGCGGCGCCAACGCTGTCGACTACCGGGGCGCGCTGGGCTACCTGGACGACAAGCGCCGACCGGGTGACCTGGTGCTGGCCAGCACCGTGTCGTGGAACGCCCAGGCCTGGTACGGCCCGGCGGCGGACGCCTACGTGGTAGCGGCCGGCCCCGGCGGCTGCCCGGGGCGGACCGTGTCGGCGCTGCTGCCCGGACGGTCCCGGGTCTGGCTGTTCCAGGCCACCGACTGGGCCGACGGGGCGAACCGGGACGTCATCGTCCGGCTCGGCGGCAGCGGCGTGGCGGTCACCGAGCGGCAGTTCAGCGGGGCGCGCGTGGTCCGCTTCGACCTGGCCGCGGGCGTCACCAAGGGCAGCGACGTCTGCCTGGTGCCGCCGCCGAACGGCGCCGCCGTCCGTTAGCCGCCTAGCTGTGGCGCTGCCAGAGGTCGCGCAGCGCGTCCCAGTTGCCGCCGAGGCCGGCGCCGCAGGGCGTCTCCATGTAGATCGCGCTGGTGTCGTCGTCGCGGCCCCACCAGATGCCGCAGACCGGGCGGCCGTCCTGGCCGTTGCCGGCGTACTCGACGTAGCTGCCCTGCGCCCCGCTGACGCCGCCGGTGGCCGGACCGGCCTCCCGCATGCCCGGCGCGAGCGCCCGGCCGATGATGCCCATCTGCTGGCGGAAGGCGCGCGCCGCCTCCTTCTTCTCGGCCGACTCGTACTCGGCGAAGTGCAGCGACACGCCCAGGTAGCGGCAGAAGACGTGCTGCTTCTCGCCGGCGGCCAGCCCGGGCCCGCTCTTCTCGGTGTTGATCGCGCAGCCGCCCACCCCGTCGAGCCACGGCTCGGCGATCGGCATGAGCGTGGCGTCGAACTTCGCCTTGTTCAGCGACTGCTGGGTGGCCTCGTAGAGCGCCGGGGAGGCGCTGGCAGCCGGAGTGGACGGTTCGCCGCCGTCGGCGAGCGACCGCCCGGCCAGCAGACCGGCGCCGCCGGCGAGCACCGCCGCCATGACCACGCCACCGATCCACAGGCCGGTACGGCTCTTCGACGGGCGTGCGACCGGGGCGATCCGGGGACCGCCGGTCGGCACGAGCGGATCCGGGGCGGTGGCCTGGGCCGGGATCGTCGGCACCGGCATGCCCGGCGACACCGGCATGCCCGGTGACACGGGCGCACCGGACGAGACGGGCGCACCGGAGACCGGCTGCTGCGGCGTCATCGCCCACGGCTGCGGGCTCCACGGCAACTGCGGCGGCGACGAGACCTGCTGCGGTGGCGCGGACACCGGCGGGGGCGGCGGGAGCATCTCGCCGGTGGCGGTGCGCTGATAATCCATGCCCAGGCTGCGGAACAGCCGCTCGGCGGCGCCGTCCTCGTCGGACGGATACGCCACCCAGGGCTGACCGGCGGCGAAGTCGGAGTTCACGTACCGGTGGCCGCCGGGCGTCTGGGCCAGCACGTTCGCCGCGTTCGTGAACGCCTCGCGCCAGCGCTGGTCACCGGCGGCGGCGCCGTCCAGGACCGCCACGGTGAGCGCGCGGTCCTGCCCGTCGAGCGCGGCCCAGGCCCTGCCGACCTGGCACTCGCCCAGCACCTCGGTGAACCTGTACGGACCTTCCGGCTGCATGCCCCACTCCTCTGCTCACCCGCCGTGCGGATAGTACAGAGAGCACGCTCACCGGATCTCCCTGCGGTCGGGCCACTCTTGCGCTCTGAAAGTTTTCATGCATAGAGTCGCGGGGTGAATGAAAGCAGTGCGGCCGCCCCCGACCGCCTGCTCGACCTCTTCCACGGCGTACGGCTCACCCCGACCCAGCGCCGCATCGCCCACTGCCTGGTGCGGCACGCGGGCGCGGCGGCGTACCTGTCCGCCGCCGAGGTGGCCGAGCTGGCAGGTGTCAGCCAGCCGTCGGTGACCCGGTTCGCCATGGCACTCGGGCACGACGGCTACCCCGCGCTGCGCCGCCGCCTGCGGGAACTGACTGTCACCGGGTCGGCCGGACCGGCCGCCGGCAACGCCCTGCAACGGGCGGTGCACGCCGAGCGGGACAATCTCGACCGGCTCGCCGCGCAGCTCGCCGACGCCGAGCGGGTCGCCGAGGTGGGGAAGCTGCTCGCGGCCAGCCGTCCGCTGCCGGTGCTCGGGCTGCGCGCCGCCGCGCCGCTGGCCGCGTACTTCGCGTACTTCGCCGCCAAGGTGCACCCGGACGTGCGGGTGCTCGACGACGGCGGCAGCATGCTCGTCGACCGCCTGGACCAGGCGGCAGCGGCCGGCGCGACGGCGATGCTCGCGTTCGTGCTGCCCCGCTACCCCCGGGAGACCCTGGACGCGCTGCGCGAGGCCCGGGACGCCGGCCTGACCGTCGTGGCGATCACCGACTCGCCGGTGAGCCCGGCCACCGAGCACGCCGAGGTGGTGCTGCCCGCCGCCGTCGGCGCCGACCTGGTCTTCGACCTGCACACCGCCCCGATGACGCTGGCCATGGTGGTGCTCCAGGCGATCTGCGACGCCGCACCGGCCGAGACCCAGAACCGGCTCGAGGCATTCGAGTCGTCCGCCGCCCGCCGCCAGTTGTTCCTCGGCTGAGAGGAGTACGAGATGCACCAGCCCGTCCGCGCCGCCCGCGGCACCGCACGCACCGCGAAGGGGTGGCCGCAGGAGGCCGCCCTGCGGATGCTGATGAACAATCTCGACCCGGAGGTGGCCGAGCGCCCCGAGGATCTGGTGGTCTACGGCGGCACCGGCAAGGCGGCCCGGGACTGGCCGTCGTACCACGCGCTCGTGCGCACGCTGACCGAGCTGCGCGACGACGAGACGATGCTCGTGCAGTCCGGCCGCCCGGTCGGGGTGATGCGCACCCACGAGTGGGCGCCGCGCGTACTGCTGGCCAACTCCAACCTGGTCGGCGACTGGGCCACCTGGCCGGAGTTCCGCCGCCTGGAGTCGCTGGGCCTGACCATGTACGGGCAGATGACCGCCGGTTCCTGGATCTACATCGGCACCCAGGGCATCCTCCAGGGCACGTACGAGACGTTCGCCGCTGTCGCCGCCAAGCGCTTCGAGGGCACGCTCGCCGGCACTCTGACGCTCACCGCCGGCTGCGGCGGCATGGGCGGCGCGCAGCCGCTGGCGGTCACCATGAACGGCGGCGCCTGCCTGATCGTGGACGTGGACCGGACCCGGCTGGAGCGGCGGGCGCACGACCGCTACCTCGACGAGATCGCCGACTCGCTCGACGACGCGGTCGAGCGGGCGCTCGCCGCGAAACGGGACCGGCGGGCCCTGAGCGTCGGGGTGGTCGGCAACGCGGCCACCGTCTTCCCCGAGCTGCTGCGCCGGGGCGTCGCCATCGACATCGTCACCGACCAGACCAGCGCGCACGACCCGCTGTCGTACGTGCCGGAGGGCGTGGACCTCGGCGACGCGCGGGACTACGCGGCGGCCAAGCCGGCCGAGTTCACCGACCGGGCGCGGGCGTCGATGGCGAAGCACGTGGAGGCGATGGTCGGTTTCCTGGACGCGGGCGCCGAGGTCTTCGACTACGGCAACTCGATCCGGGGCGAGGCCAAGCTCGGCGGGTACGAGCGGGCGTTCGACTTCCCCGGGTTCGTGCCCGCGTACATCAGGCCGTTGTTCTGCGAGGGCAAGGGACCGTTCCGCTGGGCCGCGCTCTCCGGCGACCCGAAGGACATCGCCGCCACCGACCGCGCCATCCTCGACCTGTTCCCGGAGAACGAGTCCCTGGCGCGGTGGATCCGGATGGCCGGCGAGCGGGTCGCGTTCCAGGGCCTGCCGGCGCGGATCTGCTGGCTCGGCTACGGCGAGCGCGACCGGGCCGGGGTGCGGTTCAACGAGATGGTCGCCTCGGGCGAGCTGAGCGCCCCGGTGGTGATCGGCCGGGACCACCTGGACTGCGGCAGCGTGGCGAGCCCGTACCGGGAGACCGAGGCGATGGCCGACGGCTCCGACGCGATCGCCGACTGGCCGCTGCTGAACGCGCTCGTCAACACCGCCAGCGGCGCGTCCTGGGTGTCGATCCACCACGGCGGCGGCGTGGGGATCGGCCGGTCCATCCACGCCGGCCAGGTCTGCGTGGCCGACGGCAGTGAGCTGGCCGGGCAGAAGATCGAGCGGGTGCTCACCAACGACCCGGCGATGGGCGTCATCCGGCATGTCGACGCCGGCTACGACGACGCCCGCACGGTCGCCGAGCGCACCGGCGTCCGCGTCCCGATGGCCGAAGCGTAAGGAAGGGCCCCTTGTTAACGCATTCTGCATGTGAAGGGTCCCCTGCTAACCGGTTCCGGGAGCTGTGGGACGAGATCGCCCCGGTCGGGCGGGACGCCGGCAGCGGCGGCTACCTGCGCTACGCGCTCACCGAACCGGAGCGCACGCTGCGCGGCTGGTTCCGGGAACAGGCCGACCGGCGGGGGATGCCGGTGTCCGAGGACGGCAACGGCAACCTGTTCGCCTGGTGGGGCGACCCGGCCGCCGGCGACGCGGTGCTGACCGGCAGCCACTTCGACTCGGTGCCGCACGGCGGCGCGTACGACGGTCCGCTCGGCATCGTCAGCGCGTTCCTCGCCGTGGACGAGCTGCGGGCCGCGGGCCTCACCCCGGACCGGCCGGTGGTGGTGGCCGCGTTCGTGGAGGAGGAGGGCGCGCGGTTCGGCGTACCCTGCCTGGGGTCTCGGCTGCTCACCGGCGAGATCGACATCGACCGCGCGGCCGGGCTGCGCGACCAGGCCGGGACGACCTTCGCGCAGGCGCTCGGCGAGCGGCCGGCGGGCGCCGACCGGGCGCTGCTCGGCCGCTTCGCGGCCTTCGTGGAGCTGCACGTCGAGCAGGGCCGCGCGCTGGTCGACCTGGACGCGCCGGTCGCGGTGGCCTCCGCGATCTGGCCGCACGGCCGGTGGCGGTTCGACTTCACCGGCGAGGGAAACCACGCGGGTACGACACGGATGGCCGACCGCCGCGACCCGATGCTCACCTACGCGTTCACCGTGCTGGCGGCGAACAAGGAGGCCCGGCTGCGCGACGCGCACGCCACGGTGGGCCGGGTGTCGGTCGAGCCGAACGCCACGAACGCGATCCCATCCCGGGTCACCGGCTGGCTGGACGCGCGGGCGGCCGAGGCGGAGACGCTGTACGGTCTGGTCGAGGCGGTACGCACCAAGGCCGCCGACCGGGCCGGCCGCGACGGCACCGCGCTGACCTGCACGCAGGAGTCGGCGACCCCGCTCGTCGCGTTCGACCGCGGGCTGGCCGACCGGCTGGCCGCGCTGCTCGACGCGCCGGTGCTGCCCACCGGCGCCGGGCACGACGCGGGCGTGCTGGCGGCGCACCTGCCCACCGCGATGCTGTTCGTGCGCAACCCGACCGGGGTGTCGCACTCCTCCGCCGAGGCGGCCACCGACGCCGACTGCGCCGCCGGGGTGGCCGCCCTGGCCCGGGTGCTGGAGGAGCTGGCATGCCGCTGACCCGCTGGCTGGCCGAGTACGCCTGGCTGCCCGGCCGCGCCGAGCCCACCCGGGACGTGCTGATCGAGGCGACCGACGGGCGGCTCACCGCTGTCACCCCGCTGACCGTGGACGGTCCGCCGACCGCCGGGGTCGAGGTGCTCGGCGACGCGGTCCGGCTGCCCGGCCTGACGGTGCCCGGCCTCGCCAACGCCCACTCGCACGCGTTCCACCGGGCGCTGCGCGGGCGCACCCACGACGGGCGCGGCGACTTCTGGTCCTGGCGCAGCCTGATGTACGCCGTCGCGATCCGGCTCGACCCCGATTCCTACCTGGCGCTGGCCCGCGCCGTGTACGCGGAGATGGCGCTGGCCGGGATCACCTGCGTGGGCGAGTTCCACTACCTGCACCACGGTCCCGGCGGCACCCCGTACGACGACCCGAACGCCATGTCCGCCGCCCTCGTGGAGGCCGCCGCGCACGCCGGGATCCGGCTCACGCTGCTGGACACCGCGTACCTGGCCGGGGGCGTGGACGGCACACCGCTGGCCGGGCCACAGCGCCGCTTCGGTGACGGCGACGCGCTGCGCTGGGCGGCGCGGGTGGACGCGTTCCGCCCGGCCGACGACCACGTCCGGCTCGGCGCGGCCATCCACTCGGTGCGCGCGGTCCCGGCCGATCAGCTCGCCACCGTGGCCGGCTGGGCCGACCGCAACGGGCTGCCGCTGCACGTGCACCTGTCCGAGCAGCCGGCCGAGAACGACGCCTGCCGGGCCGTGCACGGCTGCACGCCGACGCGGCTGCTGGCCGACCACGGCGTGCTCGGCCCGCACACCACAGCCGTGCACGCCACCCACCCGACCGCCGCCGACGTGGCGCTGCTCGGCGACAGCCGTACCCGGGTCTGCGTCTGCCCCACCACCGAACGCGACCTGGCCGACGGGGCCGGCCCGGTGCGCCGGATGGCCGACGCGGGCAGCCCGCTGAGCCTGGGCAGCGACAGCCACGCGGTGGTGGACCTGTTCGAGGAGGCCCGCGCGCTGGAGATGGACGAGCGGCTGCGTACCCGGCGGCGGGGGCACTTCACGCCGGCCGAGCTGGTCGGCGCCGCCACCGTCGGCGGGCACGCCGCGCTGGGCTGGGGCGACGCCGGGCGGCTCTCCGTCGGGCAGCGGGCGGACCTGGTCACGGTACGGCTGGACAGCGCCCGCACCGCCGGGGTGCCGCCGGTCGGCGCGTTCTTCGCGGCCACCGCCGCCGACGTGACGAGCGTCGTGGTGGACGGCCGGCCCGTGGTGGACGGCGGCCGGCACCTGACCGTGGACGTACCCACCGAGCTGCGGGACGCGATCGCGGCGGTGACCGCGAAGGAGGACTCGTGATGCGCGGCAGCCTGCTCGTCGACCACATCGGCGAGCTGGTCACGAACGACGGCCGCGACGGCGACCCGCTGGGCGTCCGGCGCGACGCCGCACTGTTGATCGAGGACGGCGAGGTGGCCTGGACCGGCCCGGCCCGGCACGCGCCCGCCGCCGACCGGCGGATCGACGCCGGTGGCGCGGCGGTGCTGCCCGGCTTCGTGGACAGCCACGCCCACCTGGTCTTCGCCGGGGACCGGGCCGCCGAGTTCGCTGCCCGGATGGCCGGTGAGCCCTACACCGGCGGCGGCATCAGGACCACTGTGGGCGCCACCCGCGCGGCCTCCGACGACGACCTGCGCGCCACTGTGGGCCGGCTGCACGCGGAGATGCTGCGGCAGGGCACCACCACCGTCGAGATCAAGAGCGGGTACGGCCTCACCGTCGCCGACGAGGCCCGCTCGCTGCGGATCGCCGCCGAGTTCACCGAGGACACCACGTTCCTCGGCGCGCACGTCGTCCCCGCCGAGTACGCCGACCGCCCGGACGACTACGTGGGCATGGTCTGCGGGCCGATGCTCGCCGCCGCCGCGCCGTACGCCCGCTGGATCGACGTGTTCTGCGAGCGGGGCGCGTTCGACGCCGACCACGCCCGCGCGATCCTCGCCTGCGGGCAGGCCGCCGGTCTGGGCGTACGGCTGCACGCCAACCAGCTCGGCCCCGGGCCGGGCGTACGGCTCGGCGTGGAGCTGGGCGCGGCCAGCGTCGACCACTGCACCCACCTGACCGACGCCGACGTCGACGCGCTGGCCGGCTCGGAGACGGTCGCCACGCTGCTGCCGGGCGCCGAGTTCTCCACCCGGTCGCCGTACCCGGACGCCCGGCGGCTGCTCGACGCGGGCGTGACGGTCGCGCTCGCCACCGACTGCAACCCCGGCTCGTCGTACACGTCGTCGATGCCGTTCTGCGTCGCGCTCGCCGTACGCGAGATGCGGATGACCCCGGCGGAGGCGGTGTGGGCCGCGACCGCCGGCGGGGCGGCGGCGCTGCGCCGCACCGACGTGGGGCGGCTGACCACCGGGGCGCGGGCCGACCTGATCGTCCTCGACGCCCCGTCCCACCTGCACCTGGCCTACCGGCCGGGCGTGCCACTGATCCGCCAGGTCCTGCACAACGGAGTACCGCGATGACCACCGTGACCATCCTGTCCACCGGCGTCACCGCCGCCGACGTGCTCGCGGTGGCCCGCGGCACCGCCAAGGTCGTGCTCGACCCGGCCGCCACCGAGGCCATGGCGACCTCCCGGTCCATCGTGGACGGCATCGAGGCGGCCGGCCGCCCGGTGTACGGCGTCTCCACCGGCTTCGGGGCGCTGGCCAACACGTTCGTCGCCCCGGAGCGGCGGGCCGAGCTTCAGCACGCGCTGATCCGCTCGCACGCCGCCGGGGTGGGCGCGCCGATGCCGCGCGAGGTGGTACGCGCCATGATGCTGCTGCGGGTCCGCTCGCTGGCGCTCGGCCGTTCCGGAGTCCGCCCGCTGGTCGCCGAGGCGCTCGTCGACCTGCTCAACCACGAGGTCACCCCGTGGGTGCCCGAGCACGGCTCGCTCGGCGCATCAGGCGACCTGGCGCCGCTGGCGCACTGCGCGCTGGTGCTGCTCGGCGAGGGCTGGGTGCTCGGCCCGGCCGGTGACCGCATCCCGGCCGCCGACGCGCTGCGCCGGGTCGGGCTCGAGCCGGTGTCGCTGGCCGCCAAGGAGGGGCTGGCGCTCATCAACGGCACCGACGGCATGCTCGGCATGCTGCTGCTCGCCGTCTCCGACGCCCGGCACCTGTTCGCCATGGCGGACGTGACGGCGGCGCTCGCAATCGAGGCGATGCTCGGCTCGGAGCGGCCGTTCCTGCCCGAGCTGCACGCGATCCGCCCGCACCCCGGCCAGGCCGCCTCGGCGGCGAACATCCATCGGCTGTTGCAGGGCTCGGCGGTGATGGACTCGCACCGCGACGACCTGGCGCACGCGGTGCAGGACGCGTACTCGATGCGCTGCGCCCCGCAGGTCGCCGGCGCGGCGCGGGACACGCTCGACTTCGTCGAGGTGGTGGCCGGCCGGGAGCTGCTGTCGGTGGTGGACAACCCGGTGGTGCTGCCGGACGGGCGGGTCGAGTCGACGGGCAACTTCCACGGCGCGCCGCTCGGCTTCGCCGCCGACTACCTGGCGATCGCCGCCGCCGAGGTGGGCGCCATCGCCGAGCGGCGGGTGGACCGGCTGCTGGACGTGACCCGTTCGCGGGAGCTGCCCGCGTTCCTGTCCCCGGACGCCGGGGTGAACTCCGGGCTGATGATCGCTCAGTACACCGCCGCCGGGATCGTCGCGGAGAACCGCCGGCTCGCCGCGCCCGCCTCGATCGACTCGCTGCCGACCAGCGGCATGCAGGAGGACCACGTGTCGATGGGCTGGGCGGCCACCAAGAAGCTGCGCACCGTGCTGGACAACCTGACCAGCCTGCTCGCGGTGGAGCTGCTGGCGGCCGTACGCGGGCTCCAGCTCCGCGCGCCGCTGACCCCGTCACCGGCCGGGCGGGCGGCGCTCGACGTGCTCGGCCGCACCATCGGCGAGCCGGGACCGGACGTGTTCCTCGCGCCGCTCATGGAGTCCGCGCGGGACGTGGTACGCGGCCCGGAGCTGCGCGCGGCGATCGAGCGGGAGATCGGCCCGCTCGGCTGAGCGGGCCGATCCGGCGTCCGGTCGGGCGTCCAGCCGGTGCGCCGGCCGGGCGCCCGGCGGGAGCGGCTCAGGCGGCGGGCGGGAGCACCTTCGCGACCAGCTTGGCCAGCTCCCGCAGTGCCTTGCCGCGGTGGCTGACCGCGTCCTTCTCCTCGGGCGTCAGCTCCGCGTTCGTCCGCTCCTGCCCGTCACCGAGGAAGATCGGGTCGTAGCCGAAGCCGCCGTCGCCGCGCGGCGCGCGCGGCAGCCGGCCGGACTGGCGGCCGTCGACCAGGTGCTCCTTGCCGCCGGGCAGCACCAGCGCGACGGTGCAGACGAACGCCGCCCCCCGGTGCTCGTCCGGCACGTCGGCGACCTGGTCCAGCACGAGCTGGAGGTTGGCGTGGTCGTCGCCGTGCCGGCCGGACCAGCGGGCGCTGAACACACCGGGCATGCCGTTCAGGGCGTCCACCGCCAGCCCGGAGTCGTCGGCGATGGTCGGCAGGCCGGTACGCCGGCAGCCCTCCCGCGCCTTGATCAGCGCGTTCTCGCCGAACGTGAGGCCGGTCTCCGGCGGCTCCGGGTACTCCTCGACGTCGTCGAGCCCGAGCAGGGCGATCCGGTGCGCGCCGAGCGCGCCGTCCAGGATCCGCTGGAGTTCGACCAGCTTCTTCCGGTTCCGGGTGGCGAGCAGGACCTTGTTCATGACGAGAGCGCCTTCCGCTGCGCGTCGGTTAGTTCCAGACAGCCCGCCACACCCAGGTCGAGCAGCGCGTCGAGCTGGTCGCGGGCGAAGACGCCCGCCTCACCGGTGCCCTGCACCTCGACGAAGTCGCCGGTGCCGGTGCAGACCACGTTCATGTCGACCTCGGCGGTGACGTCCTCGGCGTAGCAGAGGTCGAGCATCGCCTCGCCGCCGATCACCCCGACGCTCACCGCGGCCACCGAGCGGTGCATCACCTTCTCCACCTTGCCGGCCAGCGCCTTGCGCTCGGCCAGCCAGGTCACCGCGTCGTGCAGCGCGACGTACGCGCCGGTGATCGCGGCGGTACGGGTGCCGCCGTCGGCTTGGAGCACGTCGCAGTCCAGCACGATCGAGTTCTCGCCGAGCGCCTTCAGGTCGACGCAGGCGCGCAGGCTGCGGCCGATCAGCCGGGAGATCTCGTGGGTCCGCCCGCCGACCTTGCCGCGGACGCTCTCCCGGTCCGAGCGGGTGTTCGTGGCCCGGGGCAGCATCGCGTACTCGGCGGTCACCCAGCCCAGCCCGGAGCCCTTGCGCCAGCGGGGCACGCCCTCGGTGACGCTCGCCGTGCAGAGCACCCGGGTCGCGCCGAACTCGACGAGCACCGAGCCCTCCGGGTGGGTGCTCCAGCCCCGGGTCAGGGTCACCGGTCGGAGTTGGTCGGGCCGCCGCCCGTCAGGTCGCGCCATGCCTGCACCCTATGCGGTGCGGTGATCGCACCGCCCGCGGGTGCCCGCCGACGACAGGGCCGCCGCCGGGCTCAGACCTCGTAGCAGGCGCCGGGCCGGACCACGTCCAGCGGCCCGGCGTACGCCCCGGCCGCCGCCTCCACCGTCTGCGACTCGCTGCCCCACGCGGGTACGAGATGGGTGAGCAGGAGCCGCCCCACGCCCGCCTTGGTGGCCGCCTCGCCGGCCTCCCGGCCGGTCAGGTGCAGGTCCGGCGGGTTCTCCACGCCGTCCATGTAGCTCGCCTCGCAGAGGAACACGTCGGCGTCCTGGGCCAGGCGCAGCAGCGCCTCGCAGGGCGCGGTGTCGGCGGAGTAGCAGAACACCCGGCCGCCGTGCTCCAGCCGCACCCCGTACGTCTCGACCGGGTGGTTCATCCGGTCGACGGTGACGGAGAACGGGCCGATCGGGAACGTGCCCGGCTGGAGGCCGTAGAACTGGTAGACGTCCTCCACCGAGCCTTCCTCCTGCCCGTACGCGGTAGCGAGCCGGTCGGGCGCGCCGGAGGGGGCGTACATCGGCAGGGGCGGGTACGGGCCGTCCGGCGCGTACCGGCGTACCACCACGTAGGACACGGCGTCGAACATGTGGTCGCAGTGCAGGTGGGTGAGGAGGATGGCGTCGGGGGCGTGCAGCCCGACGTAGCGCTGGAGCGTGGACAGCGAGCCCACACCGAAGTCGATCAGGAGCCGGAAGCCCTCGGCTTCCATGAGATAGGCCGAACAGGGGGATTCGGGGCCCGGGAAGCTGCCCGCGCAGCCGAGGACGGTCAGTCTCATCCGGTGGCCTCGATCTCACCATGAGTAGTCGATGCGCCGGCGGCGACACCGCCGATGATCTCTACCGACGCGCTCGCCACGCTGCGCAGCCTACGCGTCGCCCCGGTCGGGCAAGAATCATCTGCCGGAAGTTGTCATCAACGTGACACCCATACACGTCCGCTCCGGACGAGACCGGCGGTCCGGCCGGCGGGCACGCCACCGACCGGACCGGCCATCGGTCCGTCAGGCCCAGAGCTGGCCCTCCAGGGCCTCCTCCGCGTCGGCGAGGGTGCCGCCGTACGCGCCGGTCGAGAGGTACTTCCAGCCGCCGTCGCAGACCACGAACGCCACGTCCGCGCCGCGGCCGTCGCGGACCGCCTCGTGCGCCACCGCGAGCGCGGCGTGCAGGATGGCGCCGGTGGAGAACCCGGCGAAGATGCCCTCCACCTCGACGAGCTGCCGGGTACGCAGCACCGCGTCCCGGGTGCCCACGGAGAACCGGCGGGACAGCACCCCGGCGTCGTACAGCTCGGGCACGTAGCCCTCGTCGATGTTGCGCAGACCGTAGACCAGTTCGCCGTAGCGCGGCTCGGCCGCCACGATCTGGATGCCCTCGACCTTCTCCCGCAGGAAGCGCCCGGTGCCCATGAGCGTGCCGGTGGTGCCCAGCCCGGCCACGAAGTGGGTGATGCCCGGCAGGTCCTGGAGCAGCTCCGGCCCGGTCGTCTCGTAGTGCGCCCGGGCGTTCGCCTCGTTGCCGTACTGGTAGAGCATCACCCAGTCCGGGTGCTCGGCGGAGATCTGCTTCGCGGTCGCGACCGCCTGGTTCGAGCCGCCCGCGGCCGGCGAGAAGATGATCTCCGCGCCGTACATGCGGAGCAGTTGCACCCGCTCGGTGGAGACGTTCTCCGGCATCACGCAGACCAGCCGGTAGCCGCGCAGCTTCGCCACCATCGCCAGCGAGATGCCGGTGTTGCCGCTCGTCGGCTCCAGGATCGTGTCACCCGGACGCAGCCGGCCGGACTCCTCGGCCGCGCGCACCATGAACAGGGCCGCGCGGTCCTTGATGCTGCCGGTCGGGTTCCGGTCCTCCAGCTTGGCCCAGAGCCGCACCGGCGGCGCCCCGGCCGGGACCGTCGGCGAGAGCCGGGGCAACCCGACCAGCGGCGTGCCGCCGCAGGCGTCGAGGAGACTGTCGTACCGCGCCATCGCGGGGCCCCCTCAGCGGGCGGCGCGCGTGGAGACCGCGTGCGAGGCGATCGCCGCGGCGGCCGCGAAGCCGAACGCGCCACCGGCCACGGCCGGCAGGATGGTCACGCTGTCGCCGTCGTTGAGCTTGGCGTCGAGCGCGCCGAGGAAGCGGACGTCCTCGTCGTTGACGTAGACGTTGACGAACCGGTGCAGCGCGCCCGCGTCGGTGACCAGGCGGGCCTTCAGGCCGCCGTGCCGGGAGTCCAGGTCGGCGATCAGGTCGGCGAGCGTGTCGCCGCTGCCCTCGACGACCTTCGCGCCGCCGGTGTAGCTACGCAGGATGGTGGGGATGCGAACCTCGATGGCCATGGTGTCTCGTGCTCCTCGTTCGGGATCGTGCCAGGTGACGGGAAAAGGAAGGTGCCGGCGCTGAAGGTCAGCGGTCGGAACACTCGTAGTCGACCGTCGCCGGGCTCTGCCCGAACATGTAGGACTGGACGGCGTTCGGGTCCACGGCGGCATCCACGATCTCCACCGGTTCCTCGGTGACCACGCCGTCGACGATCCGGAAGGAGCGGATCTCCTCGGTGTCGGGCTCGCGGGTCGAGACGAGCAGGTAGTGCGCGCCCGGCTCGCCGGCGAAGGAGACGTCCGTACGCGACGGGTAGGCCTCCGTCGCGGTGTGCGAGTGGTAGATGACGACCGGTTCCTCGTCGCGGTCGTCCATCTCGCGCCACACCCGCAACTGCTCCATCGAGTCGAACTCGTAGAACGTCATGGAGCGGGCGGCGTTGTCCATCGGGATGTGCCGGGTCGGGGTGTCGCTGCCGACGGGGCCGGCGACCACGCCGCACGCCTCGTCCGGGTGGTCCCGACGCGCGTGGGCGACGATCGCGTCGATGATCGACCGGTCGATGCTCAGCACGCCGCCAAGCGTAGCCCCTGGCCCGGCCGGGCGGCGAGGTGGCGACCGTCACCACTCAGTCGATGAGCGCGTTGAGCAGGGATTCCTGGAGATATCCGAGATAGGCGTAGACCGACAGTTGGAACACCCGGGACGAACCCGGGTCGGCGGCGACCGCGTCGTCGAGCTCCTCACCCAGGTCGGTGCCGTCCTTGATCTCCAGGCGTACGCCCATCGCCAGCCGGGCGTCGTTCAGTGCCCGCAGCCACGCCTCGGCGGCCTCCGCGTCCAGCCGCACCTCGCCACCGGTGTCCCCGTCGGGCAGCGCGGCGAGCACGGCGCCCGCCTGGTCGATCTTGCCGGTCTTCAGGTCGCCCTCGGTGTAGCGGCGGAACTCGGCGGTGCCGGCGTCGTCGTCCGGGTAGACGTCGGGGAACAGCCGCCCGACCACCGGGTCACCGTGGTCGAAGCCGTCGGTCAGCAGGCCGACCACCTCGCCTGCGACCTTGCGCAGGACCCGGACCTCGTCGACCGCGAACGTGGCCACGTAGTGGTCGCCCCGGCGGCGGAACATGCTCATGACCTGTCCACCGTCGCCCAGAGCCCGTACGCGTGCAGCTGCGCCGCGTCATGCTCCATCCGCTCCCGGGCGCCGCTGGAGACCACGGCCTTGCCCTTGTGGTGCACGTCCAGCATGAGCCGCTCCGCCTTCTCCCGGCTGTACCCGAAGAGCTTCTGGAACACCCAGGTCACGTACGTCATCAGGTTGACCGGATCGTCCCAGACGATGGTCACCCATGGCCGGTCGGAGACCGGCACCTCTTCGGTGTCCGGCGTCTCGACCGGCGCAACCTGTGGAGCCGCCATGCCCCCCATCGTGCCACCGGATCCGGGGAACCGATGAACCGGAACGGTGCGGCGGTCGTCGTCACCCGCCCGGGCCGCGTACGCGAGCCCGGGTCGCGGTGTGCCCGCGGCGTGGTCAGGCAAGCAGGATGCCGTGGTCGACCGCATCGGCGAGCACCCCGCCGAGCGAGAGACGGATCACCTCGAAGCGGCGGGACACCTCGCGGGACAGTTCGAGCTCGACCTCGCGCAGCGCGCGCTGGGCCCAGGAACGGGCGGCGTTCGGGTCGTCGTTGCCCGGTGCCCGCCAGTGCTGCCAGCAGCCGCCGTTGAGGGCGACGCCGACCGGCGGGAGCACCTCGTCCCGCTGCGCGCCGGGCAGCCCGGCCAGCGCGTCCAGGGCACCCGCGCCGGTCAGGCCGGCGACCCCGGCCGTGCTCGTGACCAGGAGCACCCGATCCAGCTCGGGGACGTCCGGGTTGTCGGTCAGGCCCCAGCGCACCGCGTGGATGATCCGCCGGCGTACGCCCTCGGCCAGCGGCGCGCCGAAGACCCGGGCGGCGGCCTCGTCGACCAGGCCCCGCACCGCCTCGTCGCACTGGGCGGTGGCGAGCAGCGACAGCGCCTCCAGCTCCCGGTCGAGCATATGCGGCAGGCCGGCGCAGCCGACCCCGAAGACGATCTCCTGCACCACCCGCAGGTGGATGTTCGCCAGCTCCAGGGCGAGGTACTGACGGATCCGGCGGGCGCAGGCGCGGGCCTGCCGGTCGATCCCGTCGGCCAGCTCACCCGGCTCGACACCGGCGAGCACCGGCACCCGGCCGTGCCCGCCGACCGGCACCGGCGGGTGGGCGCTGCCGCGTCGCAGCACCTCGCCGGCGGCCCAGTTCACCAGCGCGCGGCGCACGTTCGGCAGCTCGGCGCGGCGGGCCGGGAACCACCGCGCCGGGGCGAGCGCCGGCACGGCGGCCAGCAGCGCGGCGCGGTGCGCCTCGATGGAGACCGAGACCGGGTCGAGCAGGCGGGCGGACCCGGCCCGGCCGGACGCCGGACGGTCCTGGGCCCGCGCGCCGTCGCCCGGTGCCGGGCCGGTCACGCCGGGCGTGACGGCGAAGAACACCTCGACCCGGGTACGCGCCACCTCGGCCAGCAGGTGCAGCTCGGCCGCGCTGAACGCCTGGTCGGCGGAGATCACGAAGAGCAGCGCGCCGGCCCGGCCGACGGCGTCGCGCAGCACCCGGCCGCCGGCCACGCCGAGCGTGCCGGTATCAGGCGTGTCGACCACCGCGAAGTGCCGCAGCAGCGGATCGGGCAGGCTCAGCTCGACCCGGCGGGGCGGCCGGGCCAGCGCCGGGCCGGCCGCGAGCGGGTCGGCGCCGTAGGAGTGCGGCTGGCGGTAGCCCGGGACGTACGCGGCGCGGGTGGCGGTGGCGGCGTGCTGGACCAGCAGGTTGCTCCCCGGCGGCACGGCGAGCGTCGCGGCCTCGATCCCGAGCAGACCGGCGATCAGCTCCCGCCGGTTCGCGCCGGCCGGACCGGCGACGACCACCGCCATCGGCTCGTCCGGACCGGGCGCAGTCACACCGAGCCGGGTCGGCAGCGGGGCGCTTCCGGAGGGGGACTCGGCCTGACGGCTCGGGTCGGGCACGTCGACCGATGGGAGCGGACCCGGTGTCATCAGGTGGGCCTCCCGGTCGGGCGACCGGGGTGCCGGTCGCGGATCTTCCCTGGTTACGGGGACTGCCGGAAGAGTAAGGGTGTCGGCCATCCGACAGCCAACAACTCCGGTACTCACGGGTAATGAACAGATTACTCAACTTCACTGCGTGACGATACGTACGCGGACGGAACACGGTCGATATGCTGCATCGATGAGTAGGTGGGAGTTCGTCGGCCGTACTGATGAACTCAACCGTCTGTTGTCGGCGGTCGGCGGCCCCGAAGGGCGCGGGTTGCTCTTCAGCGGCGACGCCGGGGTCGGCAAGAGCCGGCTGCTGCGCGAGGGGGTGGCCGCGCTCTCCCCCGAGCGGTACGCGATCTGGTCCATCGCCGCCAGCGCCACCACCGCCGCGTTGCCGTTCGGCGGGCTGGTCCAGGTGCTGCCCGCCTCGCAGCCGCAGGGACTCTCCCCCGCCGGAATCCTGCGCTGGGCCCTGGACGTCCTCCAGGAACAGGCCGCCGGCCGGCCCATCGTGCTCGCCGTCGACGACGCGCATCTGCTCGACCCGCCCTCGGCGGCGCTCGTGCACCTGGTCGCCCGCTCGGAGAACGCGTACGTCGTCGGGACGCTGCGCAACGGCGAACAGGTCCCGCTGCCGATCCGCGCACTCTGGACCGACGACCTGGCCGACCTGGTCGAACTGGGCCCGCTGTGCCGCACCGCGACCTCGGGGCTGCTCGCCGCCATCCTGGGCGGCCCGGTCGACGCCGGCTCCTCGGACCGGCTGTTCCAGCTCTCCGCCGGCAACCCGCTGCTGCTGCGGGAGCTGGTGCTCGCCGCCGACGACGCGCTGGACCGCAGGTACGGGCTCTGGACCTGGACCGGCCGGCTGGAGCTGGCGCCCAACCTCACCGAGCTGATCGACACCCGGATCGGCCAGCTCACCCCCGGCGTCCGGGCGGTCGTCGAGCTTGTCGCCTTCGGCGAGCCGCTGGGCCTGCAACTGCTGGAACGGGCGGTCGACCCCGCGGACGTGGAGACGGCCGAGGAACGCGGGCTCATCACGCTGGTCCACGACGACCGGCGGCTCAACGTCCGGCTGGCGCACCCGCTCTACGGCGAGGTGATGCGCCGGCACTGCCCGGTCAGCCGCACCCGCCGGCTCCAGGCCACCCTGGCCGGGCTGCTGGAACAGGTCGGCAAGCGCCGCCGGGAGGATCTGCTGCGCGTCGCGGTGTGGCGGCTCGACTCGGGGACGGCACAGGACGTGGCCCTGCTGCTCGAAGCGGCGGTGCAGGCGTTCGGCAGGTACGACGTGCCGCTGGCCACCCGGCTGGCCCGCGCGGCGCTGGAGGCCGGCGGCGGCACCGACGCGGCCGAACTGCTCGCCACCATCCTCATGTTCGGCGACCGGCCGGACGAGGCGATCGGCGTGCTCGACCAGGTCGCCGGCGAGATCCACGACGACCGGCGGCGCAGCCGGTGGCTGACCGTCCGGGGCATGGTCAGCTACTGGGGACTCAACCGCGAGTCCACGGTGGAGGAGATCGCCGCGCGTGGCGACGAGCTGAGCGACCCCGCCGACCGGGCCCGGGTACGCGCGTTCGAGGCCATCATGCGGCTGCACCGCCTCGACGTCGACGTCGCGGTCCGGCTGGCCCAGGAGGTGCTGGACCGGCCCGCCGCCCCGATGGCCGCCCGGGAGCTGGCCCGCTGCACGCTCGCCCACCTCCAGGCCGCGCAGGGGCAATACCTGCGCAGCGCCACAGCGATCGCCCGGGTGCAGGCCGAGGCGGCGTGCTGGCGGGCCGACATGCCCTACCTCCAGCTCGCCATGGAGCTGGCCCGGGGCACCCGGCTGACGCTCTCCGGCGACCTGCCCGGCATCGACGCGATCGTCGCCGACGAGTTCGCCGACCTGGCCGGGGCCGGTGACTTCCGGCTCGGCACCGGCTACCTGGCCATCCTGCAGGCGTACGCGGCGCGGCTGCGCGGGCGCGGCGACGAGGCGCTGCGGACCAGCCTGGAGGCGTGCGCGGTGCTCGCCACCAGCCGGGTGTACGCGGGCTTCGCGCACGCCGAGCGCGCCCAGGCCGCCGCGCTGCGCGGGGACGTGACGCACGCGGCCGACGCGATGGCCGAGGCGGACCGGACGCACGCGCCCGGCATGGCCGTGCTCTACCCGTGGCTGGAACAGGCCCGGGGCGCGGTCCAGGCCGCCACGGGTGACGTGCCGGCGGCCACCAAGCACCTGTGCGCGCTGGCCGACCGGTTGCGCGAGGACGGCCTGGCCGGGCACGAGCTGCTCGTCCTGCTCGACCTGGTCCGGCTGGACCAGGCCGCCGCGCCGGTCGGGCCGACCTGCACCGACGGTGGCCGGCGCACTGTGGCGCAACGCCTGGCCGAACTCTCCGAGCAGGTCGACGGTGTCCTGCCGCCGCTCGTCGCCCGGTTCGGCCGGGCCGCTGTCGACGGCTCGCCGGACGCGCTGCTCGCGGTCGCCGACGCCTTCGCCGACCGGGAGCTGATCGTGTACGCGGCCGAGGCGACCGCCCTGGCCCTGCATCGGACGCGACACGTCCGGGCCGGCGCCACCGGGCCGATCCGGGAACGTCTCGCGGATCTGCTGCGCCGCTGCGACGAGATCTCCACCCCGGCGCTGCGGCTGCTGCGCCCGGCGCTCAGCGAGCGGGAGTGGGAGGTCGCCCGGCTGGCCGCGGACGGCGTGACCAGCCGCGCCATCGCCGAGCGGCTGTTCCTGTCGACCCGCACCGTGGAGAACCATCTCCAGCGCGTCTACAGCAAGCTCGGCGTCGCCGGGCGCGGCGAGTTGCGGGCCGCCCTGCGGTCGATGCCGGGCCACGACGGCGCGGACCCGGACTGAACTCTAGGCTGGGGCGGTGAGCACCCTTCGTCCCGCACTGCTGACCGACCACTACGAGCTGACCATGGTCAGCGCGGCCCTGCGTGACGGCACGGCCGACCGACGCTGCGTCTTCGAGGTGTTCAGCCGGCGGCTGCCGGCCGGGCGCCGGTACGGTGTGGTCGCCGGAACCGGCCGCCTGATCGAGATGATCCGAGACTTCCGGTTCGACCCGGCGGAGATCGACTTCCTGCGCCGTACCGGTGTGGTGGACGAGCCGGCCGCGCAGTGGCTGGCCGGCTACCGGTTCACCGGCGACATCGACGGCTACGCCGAGGGCGAGCTGTTCTTCCCCGGCTCCCCGATCCTCACCGTGTCCGGCACGTTCGCCGAGTGCGTGGTGCTGGAGACGCTCGTACTGTCGGTGCTCAACCACGACTGCGCGGTCGCCGCCGCCGCGGCCCGGATGGTCACCGCCGCCCGGGGCCGGGCGCTGATCGAGATGGGCTCCCGCCGGGCGCACGAGGAGGCCGCCGTCGCGGCGGCGCGGTCCGCGTACCTGGCCGGGTTCCGGTTCACCTCCAACCTGGCCGCCGGGCAGCGCTACGGCATCCCCACCGCGGGCACCGCCGCGCACGCCTTCACGCTGCTGCACGACGACGAGCGGGCCGCGTTCGCCTCCCAGGTCGCCACGCTGGGCAAGGACACCACACTGCTCGTCGACACGTACGACATCGCCCAGGGCATCCGCAACGCGATCGCGGTGGCCGGGCCGGAGCTGCGGGCGGTCCGGATCGACTCCGGCGACCTCGCGGTGATCGCCCAGCAGTCCCGCGAGCTGCTCGACTCGCTCGGCGCCACCGAGACGAAGATCATCGTCTCCGGCGACCTCGACGAGTACGCCATCGCCGCGCTCGCCGCCGAACCGGTCGACATGTACGGCGCCGGCACCGCGGTGGTGACCGGTTCCGGCGCGCCCACCGCCGGCCTGGTCTACAAGCTGGTCGAGGTGGAGGGGCGGCCGGTGGTCAAGCGCTCCGAGCACAAGGCCACCATCGGCGGCCGGAAGGTCGCGGTCCGCCGGCACAAGCCCACCGGCACCGCCACCGAGGAGGTCATCGTGCCGCAGGGCGTACCGGACCGGCAGCCCAACGACCGGCTGCTCCAGCACTCGTACGTGGTGTCGGGCGAGCCGGAGACGCTGCCCACGCTGGAGGAGTCCCGGGACCACCTGCGCCAGTGCCTGATCTCGATCCCGTGGGAGGGGCTCAAGCTCTCCGCCGGGGATCCCGCCGTACCGGTGACCGTCGTACCCGCGAGCTGAGGAGGAACCCGTCAGATGGCGAACGCCCTGATCATCGTGGACGTGCAGAACGACTTCTGCGAGGGCGGCTCCCTCGCGGTCGGTGGCGGAGCCGGCGTGGCCGCCGGCATCTCCCGGCTACTGGCCGCCGAGCCGGACCGATGGGACCACGTGGTCGCGACCAAGGACTACCACGTCGACCCGGGCGCGCACTTCGGCGACCCGCCGGACTACGTCGACTCCTGGCCCCGGCACTGCGTGGTCGGCACCTCCGGTTCCGAGTTCCACCCTGAGCTGGTGACCGACCGGGTGGAGGTGATCTTCCACAAGGGCGAGCACGCGGCCGCGTACTCCGGTTTCGAGGGGCACGGCCCCGACGGCGAGTGCCTGGCCGACTGGCTGCGCCGCCACGACGTGGACCGGGTCGACGTGGTCGGCATCGCCACCGACCACTGCGTGCGCGCGACCGCCCTGGACGCCGCCCGGGAGGGCTTCCGGACCACCGTGCTGCTCGATCTGACCGCCGCTGTCGCGCCGGACACGCTCGACGTGGCGCTGCGGGCGCTCGACGGCGCCGGGGTGACAATGGTGGGCGAGCCTGTGATCACTGCCGCTTGACCGGGTAATCGCTTGCGGGTGTCGTACCCCGGCCCCAGGATGGCGCCGGAGGTACGGACCGTCGTGAACCTGAAGCCTTACCGGGAGGCGCTCGCCCTACCCGGTCTCCGATCGTTGCTGCTGGTGTCGGTGCTGGCCCGTGTGCCGCTGACCGCCACCGGGGTGACGCTCACCTTCTACGTGGTGCTCGACCTGGGCCGCGGCTACGGCGCCGCCGGCCTGGTCGGTGCCGCGTCGACGGTCGGCGCGGCGGTCGGCGCCCCGCTGCTCGGGCGGCTCATCGACCGCCGTGGGCTCCGCCCGGTGCTGGTGCTCACCACCGTCGCCGAGGCGCTGTTCTGGTCCGCCGCGCCCACGCTGCCGTACCCGGTGCTCCTACCGGCCGCATTCTTCGCCGGGCTGCTCGCACTGCCGATCTTCTCGATGGTCCGCCAGTCGATCGCCGCGCTCGTGCCGGTGGAGAAGCGCCGCCCCGCGTACGCGCTGGACTCGATGGCCGTGGAGTTGTCGTTCATGGTCGGCCCGGCACTCGCCGTGGCACTGGCCACCGCCGTCACGCCGCGCCTGACGCTCTGGGCGGTCGGCGCCGGCATCGTCGCCTCCGGCATCTGCTTCTGGCTGCTCGACCCGCCGATCCGGGCCGCCGACGAGCCGGCCGGTCCGCCGCGCCCGGTGCACCGCCGCGAATGGCTCACCCCGCGCCTGCTGGCCGTTCTGGCGGTCAGCCTCGCCGCCACCCTGGTGCTCGGCGGCACCGACGTCGCGGTGGTCGCCGTGCTCAGAGAGGGCGGCGAGGTCGGCTGGACCGGCGCCGTGCTGGCCGCCTGGGCGGTCGCCTCGCTGGCCGGCGGCTTCGCCTACGGCGCGGTACGCCGCTCGTTCTCCCCGCTGGCGCTGATGGCCGCGCTGAGCCTCACCACCATCCCGGTCGGGCTGGGCGGGTCGCACTGGTGGCTGCTCTGCCTGGCGCTGATCCCGGCCGGTGCGCTCTGCGCGCCCACCATCGCGTCCACCTCCGACGCGGTCAGCCGGCTGGCCCCGCCCTCCGTCCGGGGTCTGGCGATGGGCCTGCACGGTTCCGCCGTGACTGTCGGCATCGCGCTCGGCGCACCGCTGGCCGGCGCGGTCATCGACGCCTCCGCGCCCGCGTGGGGCTTCGTGGTCACCGGCGCGATCGGCGCGCTGGTGGCGCTGGCGGTGCTTCCGATAGAGATCCGCCACCGCCGCACCCCGGTCCCCACCCCGACCGTGGACCCCGACCTGGCCCTCGCCTCCCGCTGACCCCCGGCCGAAGTCCCGCCGTCCGCCCGCCCCGCCAGCAGTTCGCGCCTCCCGCAGGCGGGCGGCGAGCCAGTTCGGGGAGGTGGCTGGGTCCAGGCACCCCGGACACCACCACTCCCCCGAGCTGGTGCCGCGCCCCCGCCCCTCGACCCAAACCCCACCTTCCCGAAGTTGACCAAGGAGTTGGCGTCCCCTCAGGCAGGGCAAGACGACACAAACCCCTTGATCACCGGAGCGCCAGAGGCCAGTACGGGGAAGTGGCTAGGTCCAGGTGCTCCGGACCCCACCACTTCCCCGGGCTGGTTCCGCGCCCCCGCCCTCGCCTCGGGATCATGGGGTTGGCGGGGACAAATCGGGCACGAACCTGTCGCCATCTTCATGATCAACGGGGACAGGCGGGCGGGGACGGGGAGAGGGAGGGACGGGGACGGGGACGGGGACAGGCGGGCGGGGACGGGGAGAGGGAGGGACGGGGACAGGGGGCGGGCGGAAAGGGACGGGCGCCGCGCCCCTATGAGGGGTGCGGCGCCCGGCCTTGGATTGCGTCAGCGCTGGTCGAGGTTGCCTGCGGTGTCCTCCTGGTAGCTGGCGCCACCGTTGACCTCGCTGGTCAGCGGCTTGGCACCACCCTCGGGCGGACCGGCCAGGCTCTGCCCGGCAGCAAGCTCGGGGAACTTCGCGTCGAACGCCGGCCGCTCCGAGCGGATGCGCGGCATGCGGTCGAAGTTGCGCAGCGGCGGCGGGGAGCTGGTGGCCCACTCGAGCGAGTTGCCGTGGCCCCACGGGTCGTCGACCTCGACGACCGGGCCGGTCTTGTACGACTTCCAGCAGTTCCAGATGAACGGCAGCGTCGAGATACCGGTGATGAACGCGCCGATCGTGGAGATCGTGTTCAGCGTGGTGAAGCCGTCGGCGGCCTGGTAGTCGGCGTACCGGCGCGGCATGCCCTCGTTGCCCAGCCAGTGCTGCACCAGGAACGTGGTGTGGAAGCCGATCATGGTCAGCCAGAAGTGGATCTTGCCGAGCCGCTCGTCGAGCATCCGGCCGAACATCTTCGGGAACCAGAAGTAGATGCCGGCGAACACCGCGAACACGATCGTGCCGAAGAGCACGTAGTGGAAGTGCGCCACCACGAAGTACGAGTCGTGCAGGTGGAAGTCGAGCGGCGGGCTGGCCAGCAGCACACCGGTGAGACCACCGAAGAGGAACGTCACCAGGAAGCCGATCGAGAACAGCATCGGCGTCTCGAAGGTGATCTGGCCCCGCCACATGGTGCCGATCCAGTTGAAGAACTTCATACCGGTGGGCACGGCGATCAGGTAGCTCAGGAAGCTGAAGAACGGCAGCAGCACCTGGCCGGTGGCGAACATGTGGTGCGCCCAGACGCTCATCGACAGGGCGGCGATGGCGATGGTGGCGGCCACCAGACCCTTGTAGCCGAAGATCGGCTTCCGGGAGAACACCGGGATGATCTCGCTGATGATGCCGAAGAACGGCAGCGCGATGATGTACACCTCGGGGTGACCGAAGAACCAGAACAGGTGCTGCCACAGCATCGGCCCGCCGGTCGCCGGGTCGTACACGTGGGCGCCCATCAGGCGGTCCGCGGCGAGCGCGAACAGCGCGGCGGCCAGCAGCGGGAAGACCAGGATCGCCAGCAGGCTGGTGACCAGCATGTTCCAGGTGAAGATCGGCATCCGGAACATGGTCATGCCGGGCGCGCGCAGGGTCAGGATCGTGGTGATCAGGTTGACCGCGCCGAGGATCGTGCCCAGACCGGAGATGGCCAGGCCGACGACCCACATGTTCGCGCCCACGCCCGGGGCGTGGTCGGCGGTGCTCAGCGGCGTGTAGGCAGTCCAGCCGAAGTCAGCCGCGCCGCCCGGGGCGATGAAGCCCGCGGTGGCGAGCGTGCCGCCGAACAGGTACAGCCAGTAGGCGAAGGCGTTGAGCCGGGGGAACGACACGTCCGGCGCGCCGATCTGCAGCGGCACCACGTAGTTCGCGAAGGCGAACACGATCGGCGTCGCGAAGAACAGCAGCATGATCGTGCCGTGCATCGTGAAGAGCTGGTTGTACTGCTCGGGCGACAGGAACTGCAGGCCCGGTCGCGCGAGTTCGGCACGCATGATCAGGGCCATCAGGCCACCGATCATGAAGAACACGAACGCGGTGACCATGTACATGATCCCGATCTGCTTCGCGTCCGTGGTGCGCAGCAGCCGCGCGATGGCCGACCCCTTGACCGGCTCGCGGACCGGCCAGGGCCGGGTCACGACCGGCTTGGGTGCGACGGTGGTCACGAGTGGCCTCCGGTTCTGGTTGTCCCGCTCGGCGCGCTGGTCATCGGCGCAGCCGTCATCCGCAAGGAGGATAGTCCCCGGTAGGTGGCCCCGCCGCGTGGGGTGGGCGGCTACGATCTCCCGCCCGCTAGAGGGGACCGGTCAGGAGCCGGTAGTGCTCCCGGAAGATCCGGCCGCCGCGTCCGCGCAGCAACGGGTCGCGCAGCGCCGGCGGCACGTCGCGGGTGCGGTTGCGGTCCCGGGTCCGGTCCCGCACCCAGCGGGTACGCGGGCGGCGGCGACTCTCGTACGCGATCAGCGCGGCGTCGACGCTGCCGGCGGCCCGCAGCGACTCGGCGAGCACGACGGCGTCCTCCAGCGCCATGGCGGCACCCTGGGACAGCGTCGGCGCGGTGGCGTGAGCGGCATCACCGACGAGCAGCACCCGGCCGTGGAACCAGCGTCCCAGCTCGACCTCCTCGGTGCGCTCCACGCACACGGTCTCCAGCGCGGCCAGCACCTCGGGCACCGGGCCGCCGTAGGAGCCGAACAGCTCGTGCAGGCGGGCGATCGGGTCGACGGGCAGGTCGGTGCCGGCCTCGTCGGCATAACAGTAGAGCCGCCCGGCGCCGAGCGGCACCACGAGGAACCCGGCCCGCTGGCCGAGCAGGGCGGTCCAGTCCGCGATGCGGGGGCCGCCGCGCACCAGTGCGCGGTAGACCACCTGCCCGGCGGGGCGTGGCGGTCCGCCGAGCGCGGCGAGCGTCCGTACCGCCGAGCGGGGCCCATCGGCGCCGACGACCAGGTCGTACTCCGCGGTGGTGCCGTCGGTGAAGCCGACGGCGACCCGGCCGGGCAGCGGGTCGACGGTGCTCACCTCGGCGCCGTGGCGCACCGCGCCGCCGGCACCGGTGAGCAGCACCCGGTGCAGTTCGGCCCGGGGCAGCGCCCGGCACTCCCCCACGCCGGCCCAGAGCGCGTCGAGGTCGACCTCGCACAGCGGCGCCCCGGCGGCGTCGAGGAAGCGCTGCCGGTGGATCACCTGGCCGAGCGGGCGCAGCGGCCCGTCGAGGTCGAGCCGGCGCATCGCCCGGGCGGCGTTACCGGGCAGGTAGAGGCCGGTCTCGGTCGACTCGGTGGGTGGAAGCCGCTCGGTGACGTCGGGCCGGAACCCCGCCAGGCGCAGCGCCCGGGCCACGGCGAGGCCGGCGATGCCCGCGCCGACGACGAGGATGCGCAGGGGGGAACCACCCATCACGGGGTACGCCTCCGGAGGGGGATCGGAACGCGTTGGAGGCAAGACATTACTCGCCGCAACCAGGCGGCGGAAGTGCCCATGTGCCCTGGTGCGGGCCGCCGGTCGGCGGCGCACCCCGTCCCACCGGCAGGAATCCCGCCTCCATCTGGGGGAAGGCGGCGGTCGCGGCGGCTGCTCGCGCCACCGACCGGACGCGGAGCGTTAACGAGCCCGGCGCATTTGCGCAATGATTCGAGACATGTAAATGTGTTTAGTGCATCGTGGGAGCGCTCCCGCCCGTACCACCGACCGAACCGGCGCCGTCCCGCGCCGAGCCAAGGAGCATCATGAAGCGTCCACTCAGGGCCCTCGCGGCGGCCGGACTGCTCGCCGCCGGCACCCTCGTCGCCGTCGCGCTCGGCGGCACCGCCTCCGCCGACACCCAGATCTGCGAGCAGTACGGCTCGACCACGATCGGCGGCAAGTACGTGGTGCAGAACAACCGCTGGGGCACCAGTGCCCAGCAGTGCATCAACGTCACCTCGACCGGCTTCTCGATCACCCGCGCGGACGGCTCCGCGCCGACCAACGGGGCGCCGGTCGCGTACCCGTCGATCTTCGTGGGCTGCCACTACACCAACTGCTCGCCCGGCACGAACCTGCCCGTGCAGGTGAAGAACATCAGCAGCGCGCCGTCCAGCATCAGCTACAACTACGTCAGCGGCGCGACCTTCAACGCGTCGTACGACATCTGGCTCGACCCGTCGCCCAAGCGCGACGGCGTGAACCAGATGGAGATCATGATCTGGCTCAACCGGCAGGGCTCGATCCAGCCCATCGGCTCGCCGGTGGGCACCGCCAGCATCGCCGGCCGCACCTGGGAGGTCTGGCGCGGCAGCAACGGCTCAAACAACGTCATCTCGTACCTGTCGCCGTCGGCCATCCCCAGCTTCAGCTTCGACGCGCTGGCGTTCATCAACGACACCCGTAACCGGGGCGCGATCACCAATGACTGGTACCTGACCAGCATCCAGGCCGGCTTCGAGCCGTGGCAGGGCGGCGTCGGGCTGGCGGTCAACTCGTTCTCGCAGAACGTCAACACCGGCTCCAACCCGCCGCCGACCACGTCCGCGCCGACCACGCCCCCGCCGTCGGGCGGTGCGTCGTGCACCGTCACCTACAAGGCGGCGAACGTGTGGAACAACGGCTTCACCGCCGACGTGACGGTCAAGAACACCGGCTCCGGCACGATCAACGGCTGGACGCTGAACTACAACCTGCCCTCCGGGCAGAACGTCACCAACGCGTGGAACGCCACGGTGAGCCAGAGCGGCTCGGCGGTGACCGCCCGCAACGCCGGCTACAACGGCACGCTGGCGCCCGGGGCGTCCACCAGCTTCGGCTACCAGGCGACGCTGAACGGCAGCTACTCCGCGCCGAGCAGCTTCACGCTCAACGGCTCCACCTGCGCCCGGGGCTGACCACCGCACACGGCGAGGGGCGCGGTCCGCTGCGGACCGCGCCCCTTCCCGTGTACGCCTCAGCCGGCGAGTGCGTCGACGTCGCGCATCTCCTCGGCGGTGAGCGAGAACCCGAACACGTCGACGTTGGCCCGGATGCGCTCCGGCGTGACCGACTTCGGGATCACCACGATCTCGTGGTCGATGTGCCAGCGCAGCACCACCTGGGCCGGCGACACGTCGTGCGCCTGGGCGATGCGGACCAGCACCGGGTCGGACAGGTCACTGGTCTTGAACGGGCTGTACCCCTCCAGCGCCACGCCCCGGTCCCGGTGGGCGGCGTGTGTGTGCCTGTCGTACAGGGACGGGCTCCAGCGGATCTGGTTGACCGCCGGCGTCTCCTCGGTGGCCTGGATCAGCTCGTCGATCTGCCCGATCGAGTAGTTGCTCACCCCCACCGTGCGTGCCATGTTCTCGTCCCGCGCGGCGAGCATCTCCCGCCACACCGGGATGCTGTCGCCCGGCGCGGACGGCGGCCAGTGCACCAGCCACAGGTCGACGTAGTCGGTGTCCAGGGCGGCCAGGCTGGCCTCGATGGTCTCCCGCTCCCGGCCCACCCGGTCCGGCGGCAGCTTGGTGGTGATGAAGACGTCCTCGCGGCGCAGGCCGCTCTCCTTGACCGCCCGCCCGACCTCCTTCTCGTTGCCGTACATGGTGGCCGTGTCGATGTGGCGGTAGCCGGCGTCCAGCGCGGCGAGCACCGCCTGGTAACCGGCCTCTCCGGTGGCCTGCCACGTGCCGAAGCCGAGCAGCGGGATCCGGACGTCGCCGGCGAGCGGGAGGGTGGGCTGGTCGCTGTCCATGTCCCCCGTTCTACCCCGGTTGGCCGCACACACACCGGCATCCCGGCGCGTACGGCGGGTCTGGGGGAGGATGCGGGGATGGCGGACCGGCTGGAGGAGTACCGGCGGAAACGGGACGCCGCGCGTACCCCGGAACCGGTGCCCGAGCGGGCTGCCGGCCGGAAGCGGTCCGCGCGGCGCGCACCCCGCTTCGTCATCCAGCAGCACCACGCCCGGAGCCTGCACTGGGATCTGCGCCTGGAGCACGACGGCGTGCTGGCCTCCTGGGCGGTGCCGCGCGGCCTGCCCCGCGACCCGGGCCGCAACCACCTGGCCGTGCACACCGAGGACCACCCGATGGAGTACCTGACGTTCCACGGGGAGATCCCCGCCGGGGAGTACGGCGGCGGGCGGATGATCGTGCACGACACCGGCACCTACCGCGCGGAGAAGTGGCGCGACGACGAGGTGATCGTGGTGCTCGACGGCGAGCGCACGAAGGGCCGGTACGTGCTGTTCGCCACCGGCGGCCGGGGCCGGGACTGGATGATCAGGCGTACCGACCCGGCGCCGGAGGGCTGGACGCCGATGCCCGAGCTGGTCCGCCCGATGCTGCCCGCCGAGGGCGGGCGGCTGCCGCGCGACGCCGCCTCCTGGGGGTACGAGCTGCGCTGGGCGGGCGTGCGCGCGATGGCGTACGTCTCGGGCGGCCGGCTGCGGCTGCTCGACGGCGACGACACCGACGTCACCGGGTCGTACCCGTGGGCGCGGGCGATGGCCGAGGCGCTCGCCCCGGCCGAGGCGGTGCTCGACGGCGTGCTGGTCCGGATCGACCCGGCCGGGCGGGTCCGTCCGCCGACCCGGCGCGACGGTCAGTTCCTCGCCGTCGACCTGCTCTGGCTGGAGGGCGTGTCCAGCCTCGACGTGCCGTACGCGCAACGCCGTGACCTGCTCGACGGTCTGGCGCTCACCGGTCCGCACTGGCAGACTCCGCCGTGGTTCCCGGGAGTCGGCGCGGACGCCCTACGGGCCGCCCGTGAGCAGGGGCTCCCGGGAGCGGTGGCGAAACGCCTCGACTCCCCGTACGAGCCGGGCCGGCGCAGCCGGCACTGGCTGAGCATCGACGCGAGCTGAGGACCACCGTGCACCTGACGCACCTGGAGTGCCCGCGCTGCGGCAGTGAACACCCGGCCGACGTGTTGCAGAACCTGTGCGGCTGCGGCTCGCCGCTGCTGGCCCGCTACGATCTCGCCGCGGTGGCCGCCACCGTCGCGCCGGAGCAGTTCGGGCTGCGCCCGGCCGACCTGTGGCGCTACCGGGAACTGCTGCCGGTGGCCGACCCCCGGTGCGTGACCACGCTGGGCGAGGGCTGGACGCCGATGTGGCGCGCGCCGGCGTACGGCCACGAGATCGGCATCGCGGATCTGATCGTCAAGGACGAAGGGCTGACCCCGACCGGGTCGTTCAAGGCGCGCGGCGCGTCGGTGGGCGTGAGCCGGGCCCGGGAGCTGGGCGTGCGGCGGATCGCCATGCCCACGAACGGCAACGCGGGAGCGGCCTGGGCCACGTACGCGGCGCGGGCCGGGATGGGCGCGACGATCGCCATGCCGCTGGCCGCGCCGACGATCTGCCGCGAGGAGTGCCTCGCCGCCGGCGCCGACCTGTGGCTGATCGACGGCCTGATAAACGACGCGGGGCGGGACATCGCCGAACTGATCGCCGGGTCGGACGGCGGGATCTTCGACGCCGGGACGCTGCGCGAGCCGTACCGCCTCGAAGGCAAGAAGACCATGGGGTACGAGATCGTCGAGCAGCTCGGCTGGCAGGTGCCCGACGTGATCGTCTATCCGACCGGCGGGGGCGTCGGGCTGATCGGCATCCACAAGGCGCTGCACGAGCTGCGCGAGCTGGGCTGGGTGGAGGACCGGCTGCCCCGGCTGGTCGCGGTGCAGTCCACCGGGTGCGCGCCGATCGTGCGGGCGTTCGCGGCCGGCGAGGAGCGCGTCACCCCGTGGCAGGACGCGCACACCGTCGCGTTCGGCATCACCGTGCCCGCGCCGCTCGGCGACGAGCTGATCCTGTCGGCGCTGCGGGAGAGCGCCGGCACCGCGATCGCGGTGGACGACGCGGAGATCCTCACCGACCTGCGCGACTTCGCCGCCCGGGAGGGGCTGCTGCTCTGCCCGGAGGGCGCGGCCTGCCTGACCGCCGCCCGGCACCTGCGCGCGGGCGGGTGGATCCGGCCCGGCGAGCGCGTGGTGGTGCTGAACACCGGCGCCGGCCTGAAATACCCCGGCCTGGCGCAAGGAGGGGCCCCTTCTTAACGTCTCCGGTAGAGCAGGGGCCCCCGCTTAACACGTGCGCACCGGGCGTCAGGACGTCGGCGGCTCGTCCTCGCCCGCCTCCTCGGCGGCGTCCGCCTCCTCCTTCGTCTTGTGCACCGCGCCGTCGGCGTGCTCCGGCGGGCCGTAGACGGTGTAGAGCACCAACGGGTTCGGCCCGGTGTTGACGAAGTTGTGCTTCGTGCCGGCCGGCACGACCACCAGGTCGCCGGAGACGACCTCCTTCTTCTCCCCGGCCACCCGCGCCTCGCCGGTGCCGCTGACGAACGTCAGGATCTGGTCGATGCCCTCGTGGACCTCCTCGCCGATCTCGCCGCCCGGCGGAATGGTCATGATGACCAGCTGGGTGTGCTCCCCGGTCCAGAGCACGCGGCGGAAGTCGGGACTCTTCTCGGCGACGGTCGCGATCGTGAAATGCTCCATGGCCCGCTCATACCCCGATCACGCGCCCGCCACGCCGGGAGTCGCAGATGGTGGAATTCCCCACGCCGACCCGGTTTGCATGCCCTGAGAAGGGGCATGTGCTGCCGACAAGACCGGTGCGGGCTGGACCGGTCGAGCCAGGTCCCCGCCGGCGTACCGCCGTACGGCTGCGGTGGTGGGAGACGGCCGGAGCGCGGCGACGTTACGACCGGAGGTCGTGCGGCGCCGTGCGCTCGTCTGCGGGTCCGGTCAGGCCAGCACGGCCAGGTGGAAAGGGCGGTCCGCGTGCCCGCTCGCGCCGTGCGTCTCGACGAACACCGCGTTGGCGATGCCCGAGCGCGGCGCCACAGTGATGACGCCCTGCGGTACCAGCCCGTTCGCCGTCGCCGGGCCGACCGTCCCGACGTACGCCGCCCCGGCCACGTCCTGGTCGAACGCCACCTGGTACATCCCGGCGGCGAGCCGGGTGGCCGAGGTGGCGCCGAGGCCCCGGACGAGCCGTCCATTGGCGTCGACCACGGCGAACAGCATGCGCGCGGTGGCCGGCAACCCGACCGGCGAACACGAGTTGATCTCGGTGTCGGTGCGCGCGGCATCCCGCATGCTCGGGATCGGCTGGCCGGTGGTTTCCCTCCTTGCCCTACGGCTCGGCATGGTGATCCTCTCTCCCGCCGGTACGCCGGCAGGAGGCGTTCGTGCACTTCCGGGCGATCGTCGGCGGTCCCCCTCGGTGATTCCGACGCTATGTCGGCGAACCGCCCGGCAACCAGCCGGAGGACTGTCCGATCAATGACAGTGGACGGCTCTGAGCTGCGGAAACGTCGGCCTGAACGTCGACTTCACGGCTCGCTCCGCCGACCCCGCGACCCCTTCTCCCGGAACCGGAGCCGACCGGAAACCCTGACGCAGCGCAATCGTCTGGCTACATTGAAGTATGGTGCCGTCGCTCCGAGGTCGACCTCCGGTCTACCGCCCGGTGCTGGCCGCACGACGCGGGGAGCTGGAGGCGCTGACCCGGCTCGACGACGCCTCCGCCGCGCTGCTCGCACCGATCCTCGACGTTCCGGCCGACGCGCCGTCCATCGTGGACGCGCTGAACCGGCTGCCCGACGGACTGCTGCCCGCCGTCGACGTGTCGGCGCTGCCGGACAGCGCGGACCACGATCCGGCCCGCTGGGGCGTACCGCTGGTGCCGGTCATCGGTCTCGCGGACAGTGACCGGCGGCTGGCCGCGCACGGCGCGGCGGCCCGGGCCTGGACGCACCACGCGGTGGTCCGGTTGCGGGTCGGCCCGGACCGGGCCGGACCGGACGCCACGACGGCTGCGGCGGAACGGGTGTGGCGGGTGACCGGACTACTGCCCGAGCAGTGCGATCTGCTGCTCGACGCGGGGGACGTGTGCTGCCGGGCCGACGTCCGGCTGGCCGAGCCCAGGGTCCGGCGGGCGGCGCAGTGGGCCCGGCGGCACGCCTGGCGCTCGGTCACGGTGGCCGCGGGCGGAATGCCGCCGTCGCTGTCCCGGCTGCCGGTGGACGAACCGGTGCGGCTGGACCGCTACGACTGGTCGCTCTGGCGACGCCTGGCCGACCTGGACCTCGGGTACGGCGACTACGGCGTCTGCTGCGCGGTGCGGGACGCGGACGAGCCGGGCGACCGGACCCCGACGCTGCGCTGGGCCGCCGACGACGCATGGTGGGTGTACCGCTGGTCGCGGCGGGGCGGGCGGGGCGACGAACGTTTCGCCGACCTGTGCCGCACGCTCACCACCGCGCCGCACTGGTCACCGGCCGGGGCCGGCTTCTCCTGGGGCGACCACGAGATCGTCCGGCGGGCCCGGCGAGGCGCCGGCGCGGGCTCACCGGCCAACTGGATCGCGTGGAGCACCTCGCACCATCTGGCGCACGTGCTGGCCGCGCTGGTCCGGCCGGAACCGGACCAGCGGGCCGGCTGAGCTCACTCCTTCTCGGTGAACCCGAACTGGACCACGCCCTCCTCGTCGACGACCGCGTCCACAGACGTGTCGTTCAGCAGCTCGGCCGCGTCCGAGTCGAGGAAGATGCGCGCCCCCTCGGTGTCCACCACCTGGTCGCCCTGCACCGGCTGCGGCACCAGCTCGATCGAGAGCGAACCGGCGTCGGTGTCGGCGGCGATGCGCAGCCCGCCCGCGTCGGCGACGTCCTGCTGGGCGGCGAGGTCACGGATCACCAGGACGGCGTTGTCGGTCATGGTCAGCATGGCTGAACTCCTCATGGCTGGATGTCGGGTTTCGCGGGCGACACGGCCCACGCGGTCGGCTCGCGACCCGGAAGCGGGCGAGACACGGTCCCGCCGCGCTGGAAGCAGGGCGGTTCCCCGGCCCTCACCCCCACCGTGCCCGCTGCCAGGTCATCCGTCAAACGGAACCCGGCGATCGGCCGCTCCCCGGTGAACAGGTGTTTTCCCCGAGCCGTACCGGGAACACCCGGGGGATCGCGGTGCCCGCGTCGGCGGCCCGCAAATAACCTTTCGCGCCGGAGCCTTTCCCGCAGGAAATCTCCGTGGCAGCATCGTCCCATGCATCGACGCCTATTCCCCCGGGCGCTCGCGGTGCTGGCGCTGGTCGCCACCGCGGCCGCCGCCGGCACCACCACCGCCACCGCCGAAGCGCCCACCCCCGCGCAGACCCGGCTGAACGCCACAATCGACGCGGTCCTCGCCGACAGCCGCCTCAACGGGGCGCAGGCGGGCGTGGTCGTCGTCGACACCACCACCGGTCGTACGCTCTACGACCGCAACGGCACCCGGCGGCTCATCCCCGCCTCCAACACCAAGCTGCTCACGTCGGCTGCGGCGATGGAACTCCTCGGACCGGGGCACCGCTTCACCACCGAGGTCAGCGCCGACGGGCCGCGCCGCGCCGGGATGCTCTCCGGTGACCTCTACCTGCGCGGGGGCGGCGACCCCACCATCCTCGCCGCCGACTACGACCGCCTCGCGCAGCAGGTCGCCGCGGCCGGCGTACGCGTGGTCGCGGGCGATCTCGTCGCCGACGACACCCGCTACGACAAGGGCCGGCTCGGTCCGGACTGGACCTGGGACGACGAGCCCTACTACTACTCCGCCCAGGTGTCGGCGCTGACAGTCGCCCCGGACACCGACTACGACGCGGGCACCGTGATCGTGCACGCCGCTCCCGGCACGCGGGCCGGCGCCCGCCCGAAGATCACCATGACGCCGGAGAACGGCTGGCTGCGGATCGACAACCGGGCCGAGACGGTCGCCGACGGCGAGACCACCATCTCCTTCGAGCGCGAACACGGCGGCAACACCGTGGTGGTGACCGGCCAGATCGCCGTCGGCCAGGCCGCCGAGAGCGACTGGGTCACCGTGTGGGAACCGACCGGGTACGCCGCCGACGTGTTCCGCTCCGCGCTGCGGCGGCACGGCGTACGGGTGCTCGGCCGGACCGTGCTCGGCACCGCCGCCCCGGACACGGCCAAGCCGCTCGCCCGGCACGACTCGATGCCGCTGGCCGACCTGATGGTGCCGTTCCTCAAGCTCTCCAACAACGGCCACGCCGAGGTGCTCACCAAGGAACTCGGCCGGCAGCTGTCCGGGGCCGGCACCTGGGCCGCCGGGCTGTCGGCGATCAGCGGATACGTGGGTGACGCCGGAGTGGACACCGGCACACTGCGCCAGCGCGACGGATCCGGCCTGTCCCGGCGCAACCTCGTCCCGCCGGCCCAGTTCGTCACGCTGCTCTCGGCGGTCCGCGCCGAACCGTGGTTCGACACCTGGTACGCCGCCCTGCCGGTGGCCGGCAACCCGGACCGGTTCGTGGGCGGGACGCTGCGCAGCCGGATGGGCGGCACCGCCGCCGCGAACAACGTGCACGCCAAGACCGGCAGCCTGACCGGCGCGTCGGCGCTCTCCGGCTACGTCACCGACGCCGACGGACGGCTGCTCGCCTTCTCGATCGTGCTGAACAACTACCTCACCTCGTCGGTGAAGGGGCTGGAGGACCAGATCGCCATCGCGCTCGCCTCGTACACCGAGAAGGAGACGGCGACCGCCCGGCGGACCGTGCCGGTCGCGCCCGAGTCGCCGCGCGTACCGGAGGGGCGGGAGTGCTCCTGGGTGAAGCCCGCGCTCTGCTGACCGGTCCGGCCGCCCCGGTGCTCAGGCACCGGGGCGGTACGGGCGCGGGTCGGCGGCGGGGTCGCCGCGTTCGACGAGCGCGTCGATCTCGGCCGCCGGCAGTCCGCGCAGGGTGAGCACCCGGCGGCCCCACACGTGCAGCCGGCACGGGTGCGGGCTGGCGTCGTTGCGGCAGATGGTCCCGCCCGACCAGGCCCGCGGCGCGTGCACCACCACCGCCCGCACCGCGAACTGGACGTCCTCGACCGTCACGTACGGCGGCATCGGGATCTCGCGCAGCACGTCACAGTCGGTGCGCGGGCGGGTGGGTGCGACGGGTGCAGGGCCGGTCATCGGTCGGGCCTCCACAGAGGATGGTCGGACGGGACAACCGAAACGTACGACGCCCGGCCGGGTACGCGACGGACAAACTGTCCCCGCTCAGCGCAGCGCCACCGCCTGCAGGCTGACGTTGCCGCAGTCGCCCAGTGACTCCTCCACCGTCCAGTTCAGCAGCAGCTTCGCGCCGCGCGGGGCGCGGAACCTGATCGTGAACTCGGTGGTGAGCGCGGTGTGCGGATCCTCCATCCGGAGCGTGGTCACCGGGCCGCCGGAGACGCGCACGTCGAGGCGGCCCCGGGCCATCCAGAGCCCGGCGTACAGACGCACCGTGCGCTGCTGCCCGTCGGCGGCCACCGACAGGTTGAACCCGCTGCCCCGGTGGCAGGTGTAGACGCCGGACATGGTGCCGCTCGCCGACGCGACCGGGTTGCCGTCACGCCAGGCGTACGCCTCGGGGTTGTTGCTGAAGCTCTCCCGCCGCCCCCGGCCGCCCTCGTCGCGGATCTCGCCGGAGCCGCCCCGCTTGCGGACCGTCCGGTCGGCGCCGGTGAGCCCCCAGTGGACCCAGTCGGTGGGGCCGGCGGCGGTGAGATCGACGGTGGCGGGCACGTCGGCGCGGGTCACGGTGACGGTCGGCGGCAGCGCGGGCGTCGGTGACGGTGACGGCGTGGACGGCGACGGGCTCGGCGACGGCGGCCGCTGGCGGGGACGCAGCCCCGGGTTGACCACCGTGTCGTCGGCCTCGTTCGGCAGCCCGACCCGGCCGGGCGGTGCCACCGGCAAGCCGGCGTGCTCCTCGCGCGGCGCGTCGTGCCGCTCGACGCCCAGGTAGACGGCCAGCGCCGCCAGGCAGAGAAGGGCGGCCAGCCCTTCGAGCATCAGCCGACGCCGGCGGCGCAGCCGGCGCAACGCGGACCGGGTACGCGGAAGGCCGTGCCGGTGCGAGCCGGGGCCGATACGCGGACGGTCCTCCTGGCCCACCACACCCTCCACTTCGGTCACGACACCGCCGGATACGACAGGTGCGCGACGGGCTTCACGGTGTCACCGCACGGCTCTTTGCGCCATATGTCGAGTGACGGGCGTTTCCAGTTCGTTACCTGACGACCGCTCGCCGGACCGGCCGCTCAGCTTACCGTGATCGCCTGCAACGCCACCCCGTCGTTCTGGCCGCCGGTCACGGTCAGGGCCTGCCACCTGATCAGCAGCCGCTCCCCCGGGGCCGCCCGGAAGCGGATGACGTACTGGTAGAAGCGGTCGCCAGCGGCGAGGGCGACCTCGCGGACGGCGGGATCACCACCACTGGACAGCGACAGGTCGAGCCGCGCGCCGGCCGAGAACGTGCCGACGAACAACCGGACCGTACGCAGATCCCCGCTCCCGGCCACGCCGAGCGTGAAGCTCTTCCCGGCGCCGCGCTGGAAGACACCCGCCCGGGTGCCCTCCTGACGCGCCGTCGGCGTGCCGTCGGTCCACTGAAGATCGCAGGCGCCCGCGTTGTGCTCGAGCCGCTCGCCACCCGGGTCCTGGATCTCGCCGGTGCCGCCCGCCTTGCGGTGAAAGCTGTCCGCGCCGGTACCGCCCCAGTGCCGCCAGTCCCGCGTACCGAGGTCGGTGAGCGACAACGACCCCGGCAGCGGCGCCAGGTCCACGTCGAGCAGCGGCCCGCCGGGCGAGACCGGATCGCCGGTAACAGGCACGACCGGCGCCTGATCGCCGGGTGCCTGCACCGTCGGTGCCGCCACCGGCGCGGTCTCCCGTGGGGGTGACGCGGGTGACCGGAGCGCGTACGCCAGCGCCGCCACCAGCCCGGTCACGGCCACCGCCGCCAGCACCGCGCGCCGGCGTCGACGCCGGGCCCGGGCCGCCGCGACCCGGGTGGCCGGGGCGTCGGGCGGGGGACGCATCGGACCGGGCGTCCGACTCAGCCCGGTCCGCGCCGCGTCGCGCAGCCGGACGCCGATCCCGCCCGCCAGGTCGCCGATCCCGCTGGTCAGGTCGGCGAGGCGCACCGTCAGACTCTCCGGGGCGGAGTGCCGGCCCGGGCGCGCTTCCGCCAGCGGGCCCGACCCGGCCGGCTCGGCCGGACCGTGGGCCGCTCCCGCCGACCCGGTCGGGCCGAGGGCGGCGCCTGCCGGGTCGGCCGAATCGTGGATGGTGCCGGCCGGACCGTGGACAGCCCCGGCCGAGCCGGCCGGACCGTGAACGGCGGCCGGCCGGACCGGCGACGGACCGGACAGGTGCAGTCCGATCGGCGCCGGCCCGACCAGCGGAACCCGGCCGCCGGGCGGATTCGGACGCAGCTCGGGACCGACGGGCGCCGACGCCACGGGGACGAGCGGGCCTGGCCCGAGCTGGCCCGGAGCGAGCGGAGCGGACGCGAGTGGGCCGGGCGCGAGCGGGCCGGGCGCGAGCGGGCCAGGCGCGAGCGGGCCAGGCGCGAGCGGGCCAGGCGCGAGCGGGCCGGGCGCGACGGGAGCCGCCGGACGGGGGTTCGGCACGACGGGAGAAGCCGAGCCCGTGCCCGGCGCGGACGTGTCGGCCGGGAGCGGGCCTGCGGGAAGCTCGGGAGTCGGCGGGCCGGCGGCGCGCGGAGGCGGCCAGACAGCGGTACCGGGCGGATCCAGGTCGAGCGGCGGCACCGGATCGTCCGCGTCGGAGGGCGAACGCTCGGCGTCCGGGGGCGTCACCGACTGGGATGCGCTGGGGTCGGTGTCCCCGGGCAGGCGGCGTGGACCGGTGGGGCGCTCCTCCAGCGCGTCCGTCGATTCGTCCGGTGTGGGCAGCCAACCCCCGACCCGAATTCCGGTCCGCGCGATGTCGTCCTCAGCCACCGACCCTCCTCGGCCACCGGCGGCGAGCGGCCCGGCCCCGTGGCTCGCCGTAGGGAGGATGACACAGAAAGCGATCTTGGAGAAGGCCATCGGTCCTCGCAATTCCCACGCACCACACCCCGCCGAGCCCTTACACGGACTAGATCTTGGAAGAATTAGGCCCCCATAGGGGCCAATTCCTACCAAGATCTCCCCCGGCCAGGCGTGGCAGACGCGCCCCCTCGCCGACCCCGTTGATCATGAGGTTGGCGGGGACATTTCGGGCGCGGAACGCCGTCAACTTCATGATCGACGGGAGCAGGCGCGGCCGGGCTACGGGCGGCGGGCGGGTGACAGGCGGCGGGCGGGTGACAGGCGGCGGGAGTGGGG
>NZ_JANCLW010000001.1:1217998-1268306 GCF_033433935.1 Micromonospora sp. BRA006-A | reverse complement strand
TGGGTCAGTGGCGGGTTCGGCGCTGGAGGCCTCGGGTGGGGTGCCAGCTCTCGATCACGAGGTGGTCGGGTGGGTCGCCCACCCGGGTGAGCACCACCTCGGTCAGCTCGATCCGGAAGCTGTGCGAGCCGTCCTCGGCGGGCGGCTCCTCGTGCGCCCGGCCGGCGATCTTCGCGTCCCCGTCCCAGGTGGACGGGGCGTCCGGCGGGGTGTCCTCGGTCGGGCTGTGCAGCGCCACCCGGGGGTCACGGAGCAGGTCCAGCGCCTTCACCGCGCCTGCCATGCTGCCCAGCCGCAACTGCCCGTCGTCGCCGAAGTCGAACTCGGTGCCGCTGATCCGCGGCGAGCCGTCCCGCCGCAGGGTCGCCATCGTGCCGTGCTTGCGGACCGCGAAGCGGGCGCGCACCCGCGCCGCGAACTCGGGTTCCGCCGCCACCAGATCGGACCACCATGTCATGCGCCCGAGTGTGTCCGGAAAACCTGACAACCCGCGGCACATTTCCCGGCGGACTCAGCCCACCTGGAAGCCGAGCGCCTGAGCCAGCATCACCGCCTGCTCGGCGTCGATCCGCGCGCCCGAACGCTGCACCGCCGTCGGGTCGAGCGCGGACAGGTCGCTGCCGCGCAGGTCGGCCCGGATCAGCTTGGCGGCGTGCAACTGGGCGCCGGAGAGGTCCACGCCGGTCAGCGTCGCGCCGGTCAGATCGGCGCCGGTCAGGTCGACCTCGCGCATCCGTACGTCGGTGATCCGCGCCCCGCGCAGGTCTGCGCCGGCGAGCGTGACGAAGGACCAGTCGCCCCGGTCGACCCGCAGCGGGCGCAGGTCGCAGCGGTCGAACGTGCTGCCGACCAGCTTGCAGCCGGTGAACTCGGCCTCGAAGAGGTTGCACTTGCTGAACGAGCACCTAGTGAACGCCGAGTCGGTGTGCCGGGAGGCGTTGAACGCCACATTGCCGAACACGCAGTCGGTGAAGACCGCGCCCCGGCTGACCGCCTCGGTCAGGTCCACGTGGAAGAACTCGCATCGTACGAAGTGCCGGTCGGCCAGCTCCTCGGCGTACCAGTCCTGCTGGCGGTAGGTGACGTCCTCGACCGGCTCGGGCATGCCACCGACAGTAGTGACACTTCCCGGCCGCGGTACCGGCGGGTAGGTTCGCGTCGTGAGTGTCACGGTGAGCACCGACCCCGGCCACGTCGGCTTCGATTCCGCCCGGCTGGCGCGGATCGACGATCACTTCGCCCGGTACGTCGACGACGGCCGGCTCGCCGGCTGGCAGATCGTCGTCACCCGCCGCGGCGAGGTCGCCCACTCCTCGGCGTACGGGCTGCGGGACCGGGAGGCCGGCACGCCGGTCGAGCCGGACACGCTGTGGCGCATCTACTCGATGACCAAGCCGATCACCTCGGTCGCGGCGATGATGCTCTGGGAGGAGGGCCGGTTCGAGCTGAACGACCCGGTCAGCCGCTGGCTGCCGGAGTTCGCCGACGTACGCGTCTACGACCGGGGTTCGGTGCTCAAGCCGTACACCGTGCCGGCGGTCGAGCCGATCCGGATCTGGCACCTGCTCACCCACACGGCCGGCCTGACGTACGGCTTCGCCCAGGTGTCGGTGGTCGACGGCCTGTACCGGGCGGCGGGCTTCGACCTGGGCGTGCCGGCGGGCGCGGACCTGGCGGCGGCCTCGGCCGGGCTGGCCCGGCTGCCGCTGCTGTTCCAGCCCGGCACGAGCTGGAACTACGGCGTCTCCACCGACGTGCTGGGCCGCCTGATCGAGGTGGTCTCCGGGCAGTCGCTGGACGCGTTCTTCGCCGAGCGGATCCTGGGCCCGCTGGGCATGACCGACACCCGCTGGTGGGTGGACGCGGCGGACGCGAAGCGCCTGGCCGCGCTCTACGCCCCGCACCCGGCCACCGGCCAGGCGGTACGCGCCGACGGGGTGGGCCGGGCCGCGCTGGCGGAGCCGACCTGGCACTCCGGCGGCGGCGGCCTGGTCTCCACGGCGGCCGACTACCACCGGTTCACCCAGTTCCTGCTGCGCGGCGGCGAGCTGGACGGGGTCCGCCTGCTCGGCCCGCGCACGGTGCGCTTCATGACGCGCAACCACCTGCCGGGCAACCGGGACCTGGCCTCGTTCTCGCCGGAGGGCTTCGCCGAGACGATCCTCGACGGGATCGGCTTCGGGCTGGGCTTCGCGGTGGTGCTGGACCCGGTGCCGTCGCGGGTGCCCAGCAGCGTCGGCGAGTTCTACTGGGGTGGCCTGGCCAGCACCGCGTTCTGGGTGGACCCGGTGGAGGAGGTCACCGCGCTGCTGTTCACCCAGCTGATGCCGTCGAGCACGTACCCGCTGCGCAGCCAGTTGCGCCAGCTCGTCTACTCGGCGATCGTCGACTGAGCCGGTTCGGCGGAACGTCCCGCCGCCCGCCGGTGGGCTGCCTAGCCTGTGAGGCATGAGCGACATCGTCGTGTTCGGCGCCGGCGGGACGGCAGGTTCGCGGATCGCGGCCGAGGCGGTCGAGCGGGGACACCGGGTGACAGCGGCGGTGCGGCGTCCGGAGGCGGTGGGCTACCTACCCCCCGGCGTACGCACGGTGACCGGCGACGCCACCTCGGCGCGGAGCGTACGCGAACTGGCCGAGGACGCGGACGTGCTGGTGGTGGCCATCGGCGGCGGTGAGCGGAACCTGTGGCGCGACGCCGCGCGGACACTGGTCGACACGTTGCGTAAGCTGCCGGACCCACCTCGGGTGATCCACGTCGGCGGCGGCTCGACGCTGCTCACGCCGAAGGGCACCCGTTACCTGGACGAGCCGGACTTCCCGGAGGAGTACCGGGACTCGGCGCACGGCCAAGCCGACGCGCTGGAGTTCTACCGCACCAGCGCGGACGGGGTGACCTGGACGTACGTCTCGCCGCCGCCGCTGGAGTTCCACCCGGGTGAGCGGACCGGCCACTACCGCACCGGCACCGACCATCCGGTGACCGACGCGCAGGGCCGTTCGGTGCTCACCTACGAGGATCTGGCGGTGGCGATCGTCGACGAGATCGAGGATACCCGGTTCGGCAACGCCCGGTTCACCGTCGCGTACTGACCCGGCGCGTACTGGTTCAGCCGGTACTGGTTCAATCGGCCAGCCGGGCGGGGAAGCCGCCGGTGGCGATCGGGCCCCACGACTCGATGGTGACGCGGATCAGCGACTTGCCCTGCGCGACCATCGCCGACCGGTACTCGTCCCAGTCCGGGTGCTCGCCGGAGATGCTGCGGAAGTACTCGACCAGCGGCTCCAGCGCCTCGGGCAGGTCGAGCACCTCGGCCACGCCGTCGACCTGCACCCACGGGCCGTTCCAGTCGTCGGACAGCACGCACGCGGAGACGCGCGGGTCGCGGCGGATGTTGGCGACCTTGGCGCGCTCGGGATAGGTGGAGATCACCAGGCGGCCCTCGGCGTCCACGCCGCAGGCCACCGGGGAGGACTGCGGGCGCCCGTCGGAGCGGGTGGTCATCAGCACGACGTGGTGGCGGGGGCGGAGGAACTCGATCAGGGCGTCCCGGTCGACCCGGGTGTTCTTCGCGATGCTGCGTGCCATGCCTCGGTTCTACCAGGCACGCCCGTCGTTCTCAGCGCGGACGCCCGGCGGACCGCTGCGCCGGGACCTGCTCGGGCACGCGCGGGCGGGCCGAGGGCCGCCAGGCACGGCCGTTGGCGTAGATGACCCGGAAACCGAGGTACGCGGCGAGCGGCGCCCAGTGCGCCGAGCGCATCCGCACCTCGGCGGCGTTGTGGCGCTGGCCGTTGGCGAGCACGTCGAGCAGCACCGTCTCGAAGGCGGCCGACTCGACCCAGTCGACCTCGCGGGTGAAGCCGCAGATCAGCGCCGCGCCGGTGACGTCGAGGAACTCGCGCAGCGTGGCGTCGGAGGCGCGCAGCACCGAGCAACTGCCGAAGTAGAGGCGGCGGCCCTCGCAGCGGCCGGCCATCCGCTCGGCCACGTCCGACAGCTCGACCGAGTCCCAGTCGGTGAGGCAGAGCCGGCTCGGCTCGCCATGCATGGCGAAGAAGCCCACCCGGTGGTCCGCGTACTGCTTGAGCAGCCACCTGTCGACGAAGTAGAACAGCTCGTCGCGGGTGGCCGCGTCCTTGTGGATGTAGCGGATGCGACCGAGTCGTTCGAGCAGGTCGAGCGTGGGCAGGACGGATCCTCGTTCGTTGAGGTCGCGGTGCCACTGCCCCTCGACGCAGAACACGCCGCCACGCGCCAACACCCACCTCCCCGCCCGTCGAGGTCGCCGCCCGGGTCCGGGAGCAGACGTTACCGCCCACCTCCGACGGGCGACACCCGGCGCCGCGTTCGCAAACAGGCACTATTCACAGCCGATATCCAGGAACCGCCTGATGTGAGAACAATTTCGGCTAATCACCACGAAGAATCCTCTCACCTGTCACGGTGAGAGAGACGGGACGTACCGGTCGATGTGCCCGTCCAACCCCAGTTCCGCTCTGACATCGGGAGGACTCTGTGCGCGTCAACACCCTGAAGCGGGCGGCGGTCGCGTTCGCGCTGGCCCTGCCCGGGGCCGCCGTGGCGACAGTCGTGGCCGCGCCACCGGCGCACGCCGACGGCTGCTACACCTGGAACCGGACGCTGTCCCAGGGAAGCTCCGGCGCCGAGGTCCGGCAGCTCCAGATCCGGGTGGCCGGCTGGGCCGCGGACGGCGGCATCGTCCGGGTCGACGGCGTGTACGGCCCGGAGACGGCCGCCGCGGTCAAGCGCTTCCAGGCCGCGTACGGGCTGCGCGCCGACGGCGTGGCCGGGCCGCAGACGTTCGCCAAGATCTACGACCTGCAGAAGGACAGCGACTGCACGCCGAAGCACTTCAGCTACGCCGAGCTGGACAACGGCTGCGGCAAGGGCGGGTGGGCCGGTGGCCCGCTCTCCTCGTCGGCCACCCGGGAGAACGCGCTGCGCACCATGTGGAAGCTGGAGGCGCTGCGGCGCAGCCTCGGCGACAAGCCGCTCTACGTGACCAGCGGGTTCCGCAGCATCGCCTGCAACCGGCAGGTCGGCGGCGCCGCGGACAGCCAGCACCTCTACGGCACCGCGGCCGACCTGATCGCCAAGCACCGCAGCCTCTGCGACATCGCCCGATCCGCCCGTGACCAGGGCTTCAGCGGCATCTACGGGCCCGGCTACCCGGACCACGACGACCACACGCACGTGGACTCGCGGCGGGAGAACAACCGGGACAAGGCGCCGAACACCAGGGACTGGTCCGCCCCGGACTGCGGAGTGAAGTAAGGCGGTGACGGCGGCCCGGCACGGGGGTGGGGGCTCCCCGGCCGGGCCGCCGTCGGCATGCTCCGGCACGACCGACGCCGCTCCGCGACGGGGCGTCGACGCGACCGGAACCGGGCGCCGGGCGTCAGCTCACCCCGGGCCGGTGGCCCGGAGGCAGGCGGTCCGCCCGGAACCGGGCGGCGGGAGTCAGCTCGCCCGGGGCCAGCGGGGCCGGGTGGTCGGAGCCGACCGGGCGGCGACGGGCCGCAGACCGGGCCGGACCGGCGGCGCGGCGACCCGCGGGACCGGACCGCGCGCCGCCTGAGCCGCAGCGGCGGGGCGGACGGCCTGCCCCGGCACCGTCCGCGCCGGCTGTCCCGGCACCGGACGTCCGGCCTGGCCGGTGGCCGGACGGGCGCCGGACGGGCCGCTCAGCACGAACGGGAAGGGTACGTGCACGAACGGGTTGCCGTGCCGGATCAGCGCGTCGATCTGACGGTCGTTGAGACCGTGTGTCTCCAGCACCCGCCGGCCCCAGCGGTGCAACCGGCAGGGGAACGACGACCCGTCGTTGCGGCACTTCGGCCCCGCGGGCCACTCCTCGGCGGCGTGCACCACCACCGCCCGGACCGCGAGGCGGACGTCCTCGGGGGTCAACGGTGCCGGTACCGGCACCTCGCCCAGGATCTGGTCGATGGGATCCGTCGACTGCTCACCAACTCGCACGGCAGGCCTCCCGCAGCTCGGCAGCGGTACGGCGGAACGGCCGCACCACATCCTCGACCACTGGTACGGCCGGGAAACGGCAGCAGTTCAATCCCGCCACGCGGCGCGTCAGACCAGGCCGGCGTCCTGGACCAGCAGAGCCACCTGCACGCGGTTGTTCAGGTCGAGCTTCGTCAGCAGGCGCGACACGTACGCCTTCACCGTCGCCACGCTCATGAACAGCTCGGCGGAGATCTCCGCGTTGGTCCGGCCCCGGCCGAGCAGTACCGCGACCTCCCGCTCGCGCTCGGAGAGCCCGTCGAGCAGCCGTACCGACCGTTCCCGCTTCGGGTCCGGGCTCGCCACCGGCGCGGTGCCGGTGACGTGCGCGATGAGCTTGCGGGTCACCGCCGGCGACAGCGTCGCCTCGCCCGCCGCGACCCGGCGTACCGCCGCCACGATCTCGGCCGGCGGGGTGTCCTTGAGCAGGAAGCCGCTCGCCCCGGCGCGCAGCGCCCGCAGCACCTGCTCGTCGGCGTCGAACGTGGTGAGCACCAGCACCTCGGGCGGTTCCGCTGTGGCACGCAGCGCCTCGGTGGCGGCCAGCCCGTCCACCCGGGGCATGCGGATGTCCATCAGCACCACGTCGGGGGCGTACGCGGCGACCGCCGCCGGCACCTCGGCGCCGTCGGTGGCCTCGCCGACCACCGCCAGGTCGGGTACGCCGCCGAGGATCATCGACAGCGCGCCGCGGACCAGCGGGTCGTCGTCGACGATCAGCACCCGCACCGGCGCGCTCACTGTGTCGCCGCCCAGGGCAGCCAGGCGGTCAGCCGGAACCCGCCGTCGGCGTCCCGCCCGTGTTCGAGGCGGCCACCGGCGAGCGTGACCCGCTCGGCGATCCCGACCAGCCCGGTGCCGGCGCCGGGAATGGCGGTGGGCGAGGCGCCGACCGGCCTCGGGTTGTGGATCTCCACCGCAAGCCCGTCCCCCGGGCCGCCGGCCAGCCGGACCGTCACCACCGCGCCGGGTGCGTGCTTGCGGGCGTTCGTCAGCCCTTCCTGCACGATCCGGTACGCGCTGCGCCCGATCGCCGCGGGCACCGCCTCCGGCTCGGCGACCTCGTCGACCACGGTGACCCGTACCCCGGCGTCGCGGCTCTCGGCGACCAGCGCGGGCACGTCGGCCAGCGTCGGCTGCGGCGGTTCCGGCGTGGCCTCGGAGCCGACCTCGGCCCGCAGCACGCCGATCACCTCGCGCAGGTCCTGGAGCGCGGCGTGCGCGCTGGCCCGGATCACCCCGGCCGCCCGCGCCACCTCCTCCGGCGGCGCGTCCGGCCGGAACTCCAGCGCGCCCGCGTGCAGGCTGAGCAGGGAGATCCGGTGGGCGAGCACGTCGTGCATCTCCCGGGCGATCCGGCCGCGCTCGAGCTGCCGGGCCTGGTCGAGCCGGAGTTGCTGCTCGGCCTCGGCCCGCTCGGCCCGGTCCCGCAGGGACAGCACGAGCTGGCGGCGGGCCCTGACGAACAGCGCCCACGCCACCACCACGCAGATGAACAGCCCGGTCCACACGGCGGAGGCCCAGACCGGCAGCGTCGGGTCGGGCCGGACCGCGAGGTAGACCGGCAGGCTCAACAGTTGCCAGGCCACCAGCGCCAGGCCCACCGGCAGCGGCCGGTGGACCAGGACGGTGAACATGATGATCAGCAACGCGACGCCGCCGGTCACCGAGAAGAGCATGAGCGGCGCGGTGGCCACCGCCAGCCCGACCGGCCAGCGGCGGCGCAGCCAGAGCGCGCCGCTGACGAGCAGGCCGATGAGCAGGTCGGCCTCCTCCAGCCACGCCGGACCGGCGTTGAGGCCGAACTCCGGAGTGGCGCTGGTGACGTCGCCGTGCGCGATCAGCACCCAGAGCAGCGAGGCCACGAACAGCATGCCGTCCACGAACCAGTCCCGCGGCGTCCGCCGGGCGGCTCGGGCGGGCACCAGGGAGCCCGGCAGGAGCCAGGGATGATCGGGTACGGCGGCGCTGGTCACCCGTCCATGCTAGGAAGCCCTCCGGCCCGGCTACCAGCTACCAAAGTCGACGCCTGCGGTGAACCGAGGTCGACGGCGGCGCAGACCGCCGGCCGCAGCGCGTGACCGGGTGGCCCCGGCAGGCTCGACGGCATGATCGAAGTCGACCAGCTCACCAAGCGGTACGGCCCGCACACCGCAGTCGAGGACGTCACGTTCCGGTGCGAAGCGGGTACCGTGACCGGTTTCCTCGGGCCGAACGGCGCCGGGAAGTCCACCACGATGCGGATGATCTGCGGGATGACGCCGCCCACCTCGGGCGGCGCCACAGTCGGCGGCCGCCCCTACCGGCACCTGCCCAATCCGGGGCGGGAGATCGGCGTGCTGCTCGACGCCTCGGCGCAGCACGCCGGGCGCACCGGGCGGGAGACGCTCACCCTCGCCGCCCGGACCATGGGCGTGGACCGGGGACGGGTGGCGGCGGTACTCGACCAGGTCGGGCTGAACGACACCGCGGCCCGGCGCCGCGTCGGCGCGTACTCCCTGGGCATGCGGCAGCGGCTCGGCCTGGCGCTGGCGCTGCTGGGCGACCCCCGGGTCCTGATCCTGGACGAGCCGGCGAACGGCCTCGACCCGGAGGGGATCTTCTGGATGCGCGGCCTGCTGCGCGACTTCGCCGACCGGGGCGGCACGGTGCTGCTCTCCTCGCACCTGCTGCGCGAGGTGGAGGCGGTGGCCGACCGGCTGGTGGTGATCGGCGGCGGCCGGGTGGTCGCCCAGGGCGGCAAGGACGAGCTGCTCGCCGGTGCTGGCACGCTCGTGCGCGCCCGCGACCCGCACGCCCTGCGCCTGACGCTGGACCGGGCCGCGCTGCCCGCCACCGCCGGCACCGACGGCGGCTTCGTGGTCCGGGCCGAGCCGGGCCGGGTCGGTCAGGCCGCGGCGGACGCCGGACTGGTCCTCACCGAACTGCGCCCGGCCGGCAGCGGCGGCCTGGAGCAGCTCTTCCTCACCCTCACCGCCGGCGCGTCGACCAAGGAGGCCGTCCGATGACCACCACTGCCGTTCCGACCGCCCGGCCGCGGCACGAGCCGGCCGTCGCCGGTCCCTCGCTGGCCCGGCTGACCGCCGTGGAGCTGCGCAAGCTCGCCGACACCCGCGCCGGACGCTGGCTGCTGATCACGATCGGGCTGATCGCCGCCGCGATCGTGGTGGTGCAGCTGTTCGTCGTCGACGCGCCGGACCAGACGTTCACCGCCTTCTTCACGCCGTCGCTGCTGCCGGTCGGGCTGCTGCTGCCGGTGCTCGGCATCCTCTCCATCACCGGCGAGTGGTCGCAGCGCAGCGCGCTCACCACGTTCGCGCTGGTGCCCCGCCGCGAGCGGGTGATCGTCGCCAAACTCGCAGCGGTGGTGCTCGCCGCGCTCGCCTCGGTGCTCGTCAGCCTGGCCGTCGCCGCCGCCGGCACGCTCGCCGCCCGCGTCACCGGCGGGGCGGGCGCCTGGACGTTCGACTGGCAACTGCTGCCGCACGCGGCGGTGTTCCAGGTGGCGAGCGTGCTGATGGGCGCCGCCTTCGGCCTGCTGCTGCTGAACACGCCGCTGGCGATCGTCACCTACCTGCTGCTGCCCACGGTGTGGAGCCTGCTCGCCGCGATGATCTCCGCGCTGCGTGAGCCGGCCCGCTGGCTGGACACGTCGTACACGATGGAGCCGCTGCTCGGCGCCGAGATGAACGGCGGGCAGTGGGGCCGGCTCGGCGTCTCACTCGCCGTCTGGGTGCTCCTGCCGCTGGTCGCCGGTCTGGTGCGCACCATGCGCCGGGAGGTGTCCTGACAGTGACCGCATGGCAACCCGGCGAGGACGTCGTGGTCGACGGCGGACGCGGCGAGCTGGTGCTGATGTGGGCGGGGTTCCCGCTGCTCGGGGCGGGGCTGGGCGCCGGGCTGACCGCGGTGTCCGGCTGGATCGCCGGGCTGGCCTGGTTCCCGTTCCAGGGCCTGTTCGAGTTGCTCGACCGGTGGCCGGACGATCGGGCGTACCCGATCGGGGCCGGGGTGGGCCTGCTCGGCGGCCTGTTCCTGGCGGTGGTGGCGGTCCGCGAGCGGCTGACCGTCACGGTCGGGCACCGGACGGTACGGCTGCACCGCGACGGGCACGGCCGGGACCTGGCGCGCGCCGACGTTGCGGGGGTGTTCGTCGACGGCAAGGCGCTGGTGCTGCTGGACACCGCCGGTGGCGAGCTGGCCCGGGAGAAGTCCGACCTGGACGCCGAGCGGCTGCAGGAGGCGTTCACCAGGCAGGGCTGGCCGTGGACCGGGCAGGACCCGCACCGGGACGCGTACCGGCGGTGGGTGGAAGGGCTGCCCGGCCTGCCGTCCGGCGCGGACGCCCTGTTGCGCGCCCGGCAGCGGGCGCTCGACGGCGGCCACGACGCCGAGACCCGGGAGCTGCACGGGGAACTGGCCCGGCTCGGCGTGGTGGTCCGCGATGAGGGCAAGCGGCAGTACTGGCGGCTGGTCGCCGGCCCGCCGCCGGGGTGACCGCCGCCGTCGCGCTGCGATCTTCGCGTCGAAGGATCTACGTTCGTCCATGGCGGGGTCACGGCGACGTGATCTTCTCGATCTGGCCGATCACGTTCCTCGCCCCGGTGACGTGGCTACGGTTCGGCGCCGGCCCGGCGCGACGGGGACACCGCCGGCACGCCCCGCTGACCGCGCGCCGCCGCGCCGGCAGACGTGACATGCCACATCCGCTGGCGCGTTTCCGGCATCAGAACGAACTGTTCGGGCATGTTCTCCGTACACACGTGTGGTTCGTGACGTCTACCTCGGAGGCATGGTGTCCGCACTTCGAACTGATCCATTCGCGGGGGCGATTCTCCAGGTCGGCGTACTCGCGGCCCTGGCCGGCACGGTCGGCCTGAGCGCGTACGGCTGGCTTGCCGGTCTGCTCTTCGGGGTGGTGACGGTCGCGGCGCTCGGATACGGGCTGCGCCGCTCGGGTGCGGACCGGCTCGGCCCGGCCGACTGGGTGACGCTCACCCGGGCGACGCTCGCCGGTGGCGTGGCCGCTCTCACCGTCGACTCGTTCCGCGAGCCGATCGTGGTACCGGTGCTCGTCGTGCTGAGCGCGGTGGCGCTGTCGCTCGACTGGGTCGACGGGCAGGTGGCCCGGCGTACCGGCACGGTGAGCGCGCTCGGGGCCCGGTTCGACATGGAGGTCGACTCCTTCCTGGTCCTGGTCCTCTGCGGGTACGTCGCCGACCAGGTGGGCGCCTGGGTGCTGGTGATCGGCGCGATGCGGTACGTCTTCGTCGCCGCCGGCTGGGTGCTGCCGTGGATGCGCGGCTCACTGCCGCCGCGCTACTGGCGCAAGGTGGTCGCCGCCACGCAGGGCATCGCCCTGGCGGTGGTGGCGGCGGGCGTCCTGCCCCGGCTGCTCGCCGTCGCGGTGCTTCTCGGCGCGCTCGCGATGCTCGTCGAGTCGTTCGGCCGTGACGTCGCCTGGTTGTGGCGGCACCGCGTACCGTCGCGGCGACGCCCGGTGGCGCTCCCGGCCGCGCCGGTGTCCCCCGCGCCCGCCGGTCACCGCTCCGAGTGGACGCCGGGCGTGCGGATCGCGCGCCAGCCCGCCGAGGTCGGCGGGCGACGCCCGTGACCGACCTGTCCCGCCGGGCGGACGGCGACGACGCCCCGAACGGCACCGCGACCGACGACAACGACGCCGGCACCACGACCGACGATGCTGCGGTGCCCGGGCGACCGCGCGCCCGGCGGCTGCTCGCCGCGACTGTCACCGCGCTGGCCGCCGCGCTCGTGCTGGTGGCACTCGTCGCGCCGAGCGACGTCAACGAGTTCAGCCCCGGCGCGTTCCTGCGCATCCCGGTGGAAGGGCTGATCGCCGTCGCCCTGCTGCTGGTCCTGCCGCCGCGGCCGCGCCGGGTGGTGGCCACGATCCTCGGCGCGCTGCTCGGCCTGGTCCTCGTCCTCAAGGTCGCCGACCTCGGGTTCTCGCTGGTCCTGGACCGCCCCTTCGACCTGATCGCCGACTGGACGTTCCTCGGCGCGGGCGCGGAGTTCCTGTCCGAGTCGTACGGCCGGGCCGCCGAGGTGGGTGCGGTGGCGCTGGCAGTGGTCGCCGTTCTCGCCGTACCGCTGCTGGTGACGCTGTCGGCGCGGCGGCTGGCCCGGGTGGTGGCCGGCCACCGGGTGGTCTCCGCGCGCGCGACCACCGCGCTCGCCGCCGCCTGGGTGGTCTGCGCCGTGCTCGGCGCGCAGATCGTGCCGGGCGTCCCGGTCGCCGCCGACACGGTGGCGGCCGGTCTCTACGACCGGGCCCGGCAGGTACGGGCGGGCCTCAACGACCAGGAGACGCTGAACACGCAGCTCGCCGGCGACCCGTTCCAGAACGTGCCGGGCGACGAACTGCTGACCGCGCTGCGCGGCAAGGACGTGCTGTTCACGTTCGTGGAGAGCTACGGCCGGGTCGCGCTGGAGGACCCGGATCTCGCGCCGGAGGTGGACGCCGTCCTGGACGAGGGGACCCGGCAGTTGCGCGCGGCCGGGTACGGCAGCCGCAGCGCGTTCCTCACCTCCTCCACCACCGGCGGCGGGAGCTGGCTCGCGCACGCCACGCTGATGAGCGGTATCCGGGCGGACAACCAGTTGCGCTACACCAACCTGGTACGCAGCGACCACCTGACCCTCAACGGCGCGTTCAAGCGCGCCGGCTGGCGGACCACGCTGGTCATGCCGGCGCTCACCCGGGCCTGGCCGGAGGCCGACTTCTTCTCCCCCGACCAGGTGTACGGCATGAAGGAACTCGACTACCGGGGGCCGCTGTTCAGCTTCTCCTCACCCCCGGACCAGTACACGCTGTCGACGTTCCAGCGCCGCGAGCGCGGACCCGGGCACGCACCGGTGATGGCCGAGATCCCGCTGCTGTCCAGCCACATCCCGTGGACGCCGGTGCCGCCGCTCGTGGACTGGGACGACGTCGGCGACGGCTCGGTCTACAAGGGGACCGCGCGTGCCGACCGCTCGGCGGAGGGCACCCGGGAGGCGTACCGGCAGTCGGTGGTCTACACGTTGCGCACGCTCATCTCCTACGTGCAGCGGTACGGTGACGAGAACCTGGTGCTCGTGTTCCTCGGCGACCACCAGCCGGCCCGGGCGGTCACCGGCGAGGGCGCCGGCAAGGACGTGCCCATCACCGTCGTCGCCAAGGACCCGGCAGTGCTCGACCGCATCGCCGGGTGGGGCTGGCAGGACGGCCTCAACCCCGGCCCGCAGGCCCCGGTCTGGCCGATGGAGTCGTTCCGCGACCGGTTCCTGAACGCGTTCGGACCGAAGTCCACCACTCACAGTTAGGGATGTCGTGACGATGCTCGCGCGGGCCTGGGGGATCACCCGTTCCCTGGCCGTCTACCACGGTCAGCCGGCCAAGCACCGGCGTGCCCGGCAGCTCTACGGGCAGTTCCTCTCCCCCGGCGACCTCGGCTTCGACATCGGCGCCCACGTCGGCGGCCGGGTGCGTACCTGGCGGCGGCTGGGCGCGCGGGTGGTCGCGGTCGAGCCGCAGCCGGACTGCCTGCGGGTGCTGCGCCTGGGCTTCGGCCGGGACGCCGACGTGATGATCGAGCCGACGGCGGTCGGTGCGCGGCCCGGGAGCGCACGGCTGGAGCTGTCGTCGGCGACACCGACGGTGTCCACCATGTCGTCGTCGTGGATCGAGTCGGTCACCGCCGATCCGAGCTTCGCCGGGGTCCGCTGGGACCGGTCGGTCGAGGTGCCGGTGGTGACGCTGGACGACCTGATCGCGCGGCACGGCGTACCGGCGTTCTGCAAGGTGGACGTCGAGGGCTTCGAGGTCGACGTGCTGGCCGGGCTGAGTCATCCGGTGCGCGGGCTGTCCTTCGAGTACCTGCCGCCCGCGCACGACTCCGCGCTGGCCGCGTTGGAGCTCGTGGAACGGCTGGGCGCGACGGCGGGCGGCTACCGCTACAACTATTCGCCGGTGGAGACAATGCGGTTCGCGAGCGACCGGTGGCTGGACGCGGCCGGGCTGGTATGCCTGCTGGAGACGTACCGCCCGGCCGGTCGCTCCGGCGACGTCTACGCCCGGCTGGCGGCCTCCTGAGCGGCGCCGTCAGAATCGGTACGCGGTGTGGTACTCGGGCACCAGCACGCGGCTGCGCGGCGAGACCCGGCGCACCTCGGCGACGAGGGCGTCGAGGCGTTCCCGGTCGCTGTCGGCGACCGTCGGCGGGTTGGTGAGCGCCGTCTCGAAGTTGTCCCAGTGCACCGGCACCACGACCTTCGGACGGTCCAGCGCGGCCATCAGGCGGGGCACGTAGTCGGCGGTCGCCGTGGTGGCGGCGGAGGCGACCATCGCGACGTCCGGGGCGAGCCCGCTCAGCTTGCGCTCGTCGAAGTCGCTGGCGCCCATGAAGAACACGGACGGGCCGCCGTCGACCCGGATCTGGTACGCCAGCGTGTCGCCCTCGGGCAGGTCGGCGATCGTCTCCGGACGCGGCGGCCGGCTGATCCGCACCCCCGGGAAGGCCATCGACCAGGTGGGATTCCGGCTGTGCAGCGAGCCGACCACCTCCACCGTGTACCCGTCGAAGTCGAGCACCTCGCCGCCCTTGACCGGGGCCAGTTGCCCGGTCGGCAGCCCGTACGCCAGGCCGAGGTGATACGCGGTGAGCGTGCCGAAGACCCGGGCACCGGTCCGGGCGGCGATGTGCGGCACGTCGTTGAAGTGGTCCCAGTGGGTGTGGGTGACGAAGATGTTCTCCGCCCGGTCGGCGAGCCGGTCGACCACGTCGGCGGCCACTGTCAGCCGGGTGTCGGGGTTGAACGGCTTCCGGAACAGCCCCGTGTCGTACCGGCTCAGGTACGGGTCGACGAGCACCGTCCGGTCCCCGATGTCGATCCGCCAGCCGGAGGTGCCCCACCAGCGGAAACTCACCGCGCCGCCGCGCCGCGTACCGGCGGCGGCGCGGCTCGGCGCGGCGACGGGGCTCGGGCCGGCGGCGCGGGCCGGGGTGCCGGCGATGAGTCCGGCGGTGGTGACGGCGGCGGCGCCGACCGCGGTGTCGCGTAACAGTCGACGGCGGGCGTAGCCGGACGGCTGGTTCTCGGGCATGTGTCGTCCTCCCCGTTCGGGATCGGTGATCGGTAGGCCCAGACCACCACCCCGCCGACGCCGATGTCCAAGATCGACGAGCGCAACGACCGATATCCGGACCGATATCACCGCAGGCCAGGCCGATGGTCCGGCCCGGATCAACGCAACGAATCGACGGCAGCCCGGGCCGCCTCCCCCATCGCCAGGTCCACGTCGATCCGGCGGGCGGCCAGCCGTTCGGTGCGTACCGCCACCGCGATCGCGTACCTGCGGCCGTCGGGGTACTCCGCGACGCCCGCTTCGAGGTGCAGCCCCGGCAGGGTGCCGGTCTTCCCGGCGACCCGGACCCCGGGTGGGAAACCGGCGGCCAGCCGCGTCCAGAAGAGCTGCCGTGCCATCAGCTCCCGGACCATGGCGCACGCGGGCGCCGGGCCGGCCTCGTCCCGCCACACCAGACGGAGCAGCCGGGTCAGCTCCCGGGCGGTGCTGGAGCTGGTGTGCTCGGGGTCGAAGACCCGCATCGCGCGGACCCGTTCGGGCGACAGGGTGGGGAAGATCCGCGCGAAGTCCGCCTCGGTGCGTGCGCCCACGTCGGAGAGCATCGTCTCGACCAGTTGCCGGGGGCCGCCGACGATCCGGGTACGCGGCAGGTCCAGCTCCGCGGCCAGCATCGGCAGCACGTCCGCCCCGACCCGGCGCAGCAGCAGGTCGGCCGCCGTGTTGTCACTCACCGACATGGCCAGGTACGCGAGGTCGCGCAGGGAGACCTCCACGTCGTCGGCGCAGCCGGCCACACCCCAGCCGCCGAGCCGGTCGGCGGCACCGACGAGCACCCGTTCGGTCGGGTCGAGCTGGCCGGCGGCCGCCTGCCTGGCGAACTCCAGCACCACCATGATCTTGAAGACGGAGGCGATGACGATCTGCTCGTCGGCCCGCAGCGCCACCTCACCGCCGGCCGGGTCGTCCACGTCCACGACGTGCAGGCAACCCCGCACCCCGGCCCGCCCGAAGATCTCCCCGACCCGTTCCGCCACATCCACGCCGACACGGTAACCAGCGGCGACGCTAGGGTGCCCGGATGGACCTGCTGCGGCACCTGCGGCATTTCGTGGTGGTCGCCCGGGAACTGCACTTCGGCCGGGCCGCCGAGACACTGGGCATGGCACAGCCGCCGCTGAGCCAGTCGATCCAGCGGTTGGAGCGGGAGCTGGGCGTCCCCCTGTTCGACAGGTCGCAGCGCCAGGTCGGCCTCACCACCGCCGGCCAGTTGCTGCTCGGCGAGGCCGACGAGCTGCTGGCCGGTGAACGCCGGCTGCGTCACCTCGCCGATCGGGTCCGCCGGGGCGCGCTCGGGGTGCTGCGCGCCGGCGTACCCCCGGAGACCCCGGCCGTGACGTTGCGCGCGCTGCTCGACGCGCTCGCGGCCCGCGCGCCCGGGCTCGCCCTCGACCTGCACGAACTGACGAGCGCCGAGCAGCACCGGATGCTCGCGGACGGGCGGCTGGACGTCGGCCTGCTGCACCATCCGGTCGACGGGGCCGGGCTGCGCTTCGGCGAGCCGGTGGACGTACCGGTGGGTGTGCTGCTGCCCCGGGCCTCGCCGCTGGCCCGGCCGCGGGAGATCGCGCTCGCCGATCTGGCCGGCATGGACCTGGTCACCGCGCCACCGGCCACCGCGCCCGGCTGGCACGAGCATCTGCTGAACGTGTGCCGGCAGCACGGTTTCGCCCCGGCCCGGGTCCGCCCTGCGCGCAACCCGGAGTTCCTGTTCGGCCTGCTCCTCGCCGGCGGCGCGGTCGCTGTCGAGCCCGCCGCGCTGGCCCGCCGGGAACCACGTGTCGCGTGGCGACCGATCACCGGCACGCCGCTGGTCCGGCGGATCTCCGCGGCCTGGCCGATCCGTGCGGCGCACCCGGCCGCGCCGATGTTCGGCCACCTCGTCACCGAGACGCTCGCCGCGCCCGACGAACCGGGCGGGCCGGCGCTCCTCGCCCCGGCGGCCCGGCCGTGGCCGGTGCTGTTCGAGGCCGGCCGGGACGAAAAGTTGGCCCGCTGACCTCCCGCAGTTCACCCCGTTCCGGCTAACATCGCTGATCATGAATATCAAGTGCGTCACCCGCTCGCGACCCGGGCGGCTGATCGCGGCGGTCGTGCTCGCCGTCGCGGTCGCGTTCCCACTCGGCGTGACCGGCGCCGCGTCGGCCGCGACCACACTGACCGTGGCGCAGGCCCTCGCCGCCCAGGACGGCCGGACGGCCACCGTCACCGGCTACGTCATCGGCCAGCCCACCGCCACCACCACGGTGCTCACCTCTGGCTTCACCGCCGACACCGCGATCGCCATCGCCGACCAGGCCGGCGAGACCGGCACCGCCCGGATGCTGTACGTGCAGGTGACGGCCGCCTGGCGGAGCACCTTCGGGCTGCTCACCAACCCGTCGCTGCGGGGACGGCAGGTGACAGCGACCGGCACGCTCACCGCGTACTTCAGCCACGGCGGGCTGAAGAACCCGACCGCGATGAGCCTCGGCGGCGGCACCACGCCGAGTCCCGCGCCGACCCCGACCCCGGGCCCGACCGGCACCGCCGGGCCGGACGCGTACTACGCGAGCGCGGCCGGAAAGACCGGGCCGGCGCTGCGTACCGCGCTGCACAGCATCATCAGGGTGCAGACGAAACTCAGCTACGACCAGGTGTGGGACGCGCTCAAGGACACCGACCAGGATCCGGCCAACCCGGCGAACGTGATCCTGCTCTACAGCGGACGGTCACAGAGCAAGACGAGCAACGGCGGCGGCGCGAACGACTGGAACCGGGAGCACGTCTGGGCCAAGTCGCACGGCGACTTCGGCACCGCCACCGGTCCCGGCACCGACGTGCACCACCTGCGCCCGGAGGACGTGTCGGTCAACTCGTCGCGCGGCAACAAGGACTTCGACTCGGGCGGCGGCACGGTGGCCGAGGCGCCCGGCTGCTACACCGACGCCGACTCGTTCGAGCCGCGCGACGCGGTGAAGGGCGACGTGGCCCGCATGATCCTCTACATGGCGATCCGGTACGAGGGCGACGACGGCTGGCCGGACCTGGAACCGAACGACTCGGTCTCCAACGGCTCCGCACCCCGCCTCGGGCGGCTGTCGAAGCTGCTGGCCTGGAACGACCAGGATCCGCCGGACGCCTTCGAGAAGCGTCGCAACCAGCGCATCCACGAGCGCTGGCAGGGCAACCGCAACCCGTTCGTCGACCACCCCGAGTGGGCGCGGTCGATCTGGGGTTGACGCTCGTCCCCGATGTGAGGAAGCGTGGCGAGCGGGTAGAGACATCCGGTTGGCACGGCCGGGGCGGTCGGCACGGACGCGCCCCGGCGCCGCACGATCGGAGATGAGGCTCTCATGACCCAGAACGGCATTCCGGACATCGCACTCAACGACGGCAACACCATCCCGCAGCTCGGCTTCGGCGTCTTCCAGATCGAGCCGAAGGACACCGTCCGGGCCGTCGGCACCGCGCTGGAGGTCGGCTACCGGCACATCGACACCGCCCAGATGTACGGCAACGAGGCCGAGGTGGGTCAGGCGCTGCGCGCCTCCGGGCTGGACCGCGACGAGGTCTTCGTCACCAGCAAGCTGAACAACGGCTTCCACCGCCCGGACGACGCCCGCAAGGCGTTCGAGCAGTCGCTGCGGGAGCTGAAGTTCGACTACCTCGACCTGTTCCTGATCCACTGGCCGCTGCCCACCCGCTACGACGGCGACTTCGTCTCCACCTGGAAGGTGCTGGAGGAGCTGCGTGACGCGGGCACGGTCCGGTCGATCGGCGTGTCCAACTTCCAGGTCGCGCACCTGGAGCGGCTGGCCGCCGAGGCGGACGTGGTGCCGGCGGTCAACCAGATCGAGGCGCACCCCTACCTCGGCAACGAGGAGGTGCGGGCGTACGACAAGGCGCACGGCATCCTCACCGAGGCGTGGTCGCCGATCGCGCAGGGCAAGGTGCTCGACGACCCGACAGTCGTCGACGTGGCCGAGCAGGTCGGCCGGACCCCGGCCCAGGTGGTGCTGCGCTGGCACGTGCAGCGCGGCGACATCGTCTTCCCGAAGTCGACCACGCCGAAGCGGATCGAGGAGAACTTCGCGATCTTCGACTTCACGCTCGACGACACCGCGATGGAGCGGCTCACCTCGCTGGACCGGGGCGAGGCCGGCCGGACGGGCCCGAACCCGGACGAGTTCGACTACATCCCGAGCTGAGCAGTCGCACGTCGGAGGGGCCCCGGAATCCCGGGGCCCCTCCGTTGTTGACTTCGCGCGCACTCGAAGGGGCAGGGTGGCCGGCAAAGCTCCGACGGGGAGGAAGACATGCGCTACCGCACCATCGGCACGGACCCGGCCACCCGCCGCGAGGTCAGCGTGCTCAGTCTCGGCGCGATGCTGTTCGGCACCGCCACCGACGAGGCCACCTCGTTCGCCATCCTCGACCGGTACGTCGAGGCGGGCGGCACCTTCATCGACACCTCGGACAACTACGCCTTCTGGCACAACGGGGGCCAGGGTGGCGAGAGCGAGGAGCTGCTCGGCCGCTGGCGGCGCAGCCGCGGGATCAGCGACGAGGTGGTCATCGCGACGAAGCTGGGCGCCCGTCCGCTCGCCCCCGGCACCAGCTACGTCGACAACCCGGAAGGGCTGTCGGCGAAGGTGATCCGCGAGTCCGCCGAGCGCAGCCGGGAGCGCCTCGGCGTCGAGCGGCTCGACCTGCTCTACGCCCACATCGAGGACCGGACGATCCCGATGCAGGAGACCGTGGAGGGCTTCGCCGAGCTGGTCGCCGAGGGCACCGTCGGGCTACTGGGCGCCAGCAACCACCGCGCCTGGCGGGTGGAGCGGGCCCGCGCGCTCGCCGCCGCGGCCGGCCTGCCCGGGTACGAGGTGCTCCAGTACCACCGCAGCTACCTGCCCCGGCGGCTGGACGTGCCGAGCGAGCTGGACCCGGACGGCGACGTCGGCTGGGTCGGCCCCGACCTGCTCAGCTACCTGCGTACGGAACCGCAGCTCACGCTGGTCGCGTACTCGCCGCTGCTGAAGGGCGCGTACGTCCGGCCGGAGCGGCTCGGCGAGGAGTACGTGGTTCCCGCCACCCCGGCCCGGCTGGCGGCGTTGCGGGCGGTGGCCGCCGAGACCGGCGCCACGGTCAACCAGGTGGTGCTGGCCTGGCTGACGGGCGGGGACATCCCGTCGATCCCGCTCGTCGGTTTCTCCTCGGTGGCGCAGCTGGAGGAGAGCCTGGCCGCCGTCGACCTGGAACTGACCGCCGAGCAGCGGACCCGGCTGGACTCGGCCCGCTGACCGGTGCCGGGCCGGGTGGCTCACACGCCACCCGGCCCGTGCCGCTCGGCCGGCTCGTGTCGCTCAGCCGGCCGGGTACCGGTCGACAGCGACGTCAAGCCGCAGGGTGCCGGTGCCCGGCAGGGCCACCTCGGTGGCGTCGGCCGGGCGGGCCGCGCCGTCGTACCAGCCGGCGTAGTTGACGTAGGGCGGCGTCCACAGCCACGCCACGGTGACCGACTGGGGGCCGAGCACGCGCAGCGCGTACTCGCCGTCACGATCCAGCGTCCAGCCGATGACCTCACGGGTACGCGCGTTGCGCACCGTCAGCTCGGCGGCCACCGGGCGGCCCTCCGGGTCGACGAGCCGGCCGGTGACCAGGACGCCTCGCCGTACCGCAAGGTTGTAGACGGTGGTGGCGCCGGCCCGGACCGTGACCGGCACGGCCTTGCCCCGCAGGGCGAACCCGCCGGACCACTGGGTGGCGTTGTCGGCGGTGGTGAACAGCAGCGGCCAGGTGTACGGGCCGAGCCAGTCGATCCGGTAGCGGCCCTGCGCGTCCAGCTCCACACCCCAATCGGGGAAGAAGCCCGACTCGGGTGCGAGCGTCACGGTGCCGGAGGTCGCCGGCCTGCCGGTGGCCGCGCTGGTCACGGTGCCGGTGACGACACCGGCGCGGTCGAGCCGGATCGGGGGCACGGTGATCGTCCGCCCGGCCCGGAGGGTGACCACACGGGCCTGCTTCGCGTCACCGGTGCCGCCGGTCGCGCCGACCCACTGCGCGCCGTACGCCGAGCCGCCGGCGGGGCGGGCGAACAGGTTCCACGAGCCGGCCGCGACCAGGCCGACGCGGACGTTCCCGGAGGCGTCGGAGCAGTACCGTCCCGGGTTGTCGGGGAGCTCGCCGGTACCGGCGGGCGCCGGCGTCACACAGGCCCCGGCGACCGGTGCGCCGGTCGCCGCGTCGACCACCCGGGAGACCACGTTCGCGGCCGGGGTCAGGACGACCACGGCGGTGCCGCTGCCGTCGGCGAGGACGTTCACCGTGGCGTAGCGGGGCAGGTGGGTGTCGTCCCGGGTGTAGACCCACACCTCCTGCGGGCCGGGGATCAGCGGCGGGACGGTCACCCGGGTGTCGCCGCACGGATTGCGCCGGGGGTCGAGGAACACGCACACCCCGTCGACCGCGGCGCCGGTGACCGCGTCGCGCGCCCGCAGGGTCGACCCACTGGGCGCGAGCAGGCGCTCGGAGACCTCCGTCGTGTCCCCCGCGGACACCCGGACCGTTCCGGCCTGCGCCCAGCTGCTCCGGCCCGGCACCCACTGCCTGAGCACCTCGTCGTCCTGGCCGTCGCCGTACACCGGGGTGACAGCGATCTTGTAGTCGCCGGCCGGCACCTCCACGCTGAGCTGCCCGGACTCGTCCAGCGGCAGGAGGTCCTTGTCGTAGCTGCTGTCGGCGGCCGTCACGGCGACGTTACCGGCGGCCGGGCTGCCGTCGAGCCTGGTCACGGTCAGGTGAAGCACGCCTGCCGGATCCGCCGCACCGGCGGCGGTGGGTGCGGCGGTGACGGCCAGGGCCGCCACGGCGAGTGCGCCGAGCACTCTTCGGACGATGGACACGGTGGACCCCTCTCGGTTTCAATGCGCTCAAGAGGCGTCCGCGTCACCACAACCGGAACACGCCCCCCGTGCGTCGGATGCCGGCGCAGCATATGGCATACGATCGATCGCACACTGTCCGCGACCGGTCATCCGGCGGACTGCTGCGGGAACGGTCATAACCCCGGCTTCCTCCCGTACCGGCCGTCGTCGGCCGGGAATCACCACCGCCAGATCGGATCTGGCGGGCCGTCTGGCGCCTCCGGGGTGAGGCCGGCACAACACCACAGCATCCCGGCCTCGTTGAAACAGGCGATCGGTCTGGCGGCACGCCCGTACGCCTGTCGAGACACAGACGAGAGAGGTAGCGATATATGAGCAACCGGAACACCGGCCTGGCCGTCGAGGCCGAGGGCCTGGTCCGGTCCTTCGGTTCGACCCGGGCACTCGACGGGCTGGACCTGCGGGTTCCCGCCGGCACCGTCTACGGCGTCCTGGGCCCGAACGGCGCCGGGAAGACCACCGCCGTACGCGTGCTGGCGACGCTGCTGCGCCCGGACTCCGGCACGGCCCGGGTCTTCGGGCACGACGTGGTGCGCGAGGCCGACGCGGTGCGCGCCCGGGTGAGCCTGACCGGCCAGTACGCCTCGCTGGACGAGGACCTGACCGGCGCGGAGAACCTGGTCCTGCTGGGCCGGCTGCTCGGGCTGGGCCGGGCCGGCGCCCGGGACCGGGCCGAGCAACTGCTCGCCGCGTTCGGGCTGACGGAGGCGGCGGGACGGCAGGTGAAGAAGTACTCCGGTGGGATGCGGCGGCGCATCGACATCGCCGCGAGCATCCTCAACACGCCGGACCTGCTGTTCCTCGACGAGCCGACCACCGGGCTGGACCCGCGCAGCCGCAACCAGGTGTGGGCGATCGTGCGGGCGGTGGTGGCGTACGGCACGACGGTGCTGCTGACCACGCAGTACCTGGACGAGGCGGACCAGCTCGCCGGCCGGATCGCTGTGGTCGACCACGGCCGGGTGATCGCGGAGGGCACCCCGGGCGAGTTGAAGTCGTCGATCGGCGCGGGCAGCGTCCACATCCGGCTACGCGATCCGGAGCAGCGGCCGCAGGCCGAGCAGGTGCTGCGGGCGTCGCTCGGCGTACCGGTGCAGCTCGCTGCGGATCCGGCGGCGCTGACCGCCCGCGTCGGCGAGCACGGCACCGATCTGGAGGCCGGTACGCAGGCGGCGCGGGCGCTCGGTGAGCTGGCCGCCGCCGGCATCGTGGTGGACGACTTCTCCCTCGGCCAGCCCAGCCTGGACGAGGTCTTCCTGGCCCTGACCGACCACCCGGCCGTCCCGGCGGACGAGCGGGACGACGAACTGGAGGCGGCGCGATGAGCGACACCGCGATCACCACCGGGCGGGCGCCGTCCGTCTACGTGCCGTCCGCCGAGGCGCTGGCCACCGTGCTCGCCCCGGCCGAGCGGCAGGCCCGGCCCAGCGCGTTGTCGGCGTCGCTGACGTTCGGCTGGCGCGCGCTGCTGAAGATCAAGCACGTGCCGGAGCAACTGTTCGACGTGACCGCGTTCCCGATCATCATGGTGCTGATGTTCACGTACCTGTTCGGTGGCGCGCTCGCCGACAGCCCGCGTGCGTACCTGCAGTTCTTCCTGCCCGGCATCATGGTCACCAGCGTCGTGATGATCACCATGTACACCGGGGTCGGGCTCAACAGCGACATCGAGAAGGGCGTCTTCGACCGGTTCCGTACGCTGCCGGTCTGGCGGCCGTCGGCGCTGGTCGGGATGATCTTCGGCGACGTGCTGCGCTACGTCCTGGCCGCCGTGGTCATCCTGACGGTGGGCGTGGTGCTCGGCTTCCGTCCCGACGGCGGGCTGCTCGGGGTGCTGGCAGGGATCGGGCTGCTGGTGGTCTTCTCGTTCGCGTTCTCCTGGGTGTGGACGTTCTTCGGCCTGGTGCTGCGCAGCGAGAAGTCGGTGATGGGGACCAGCATGATGGTGCTGTTCCCGCTGACGTTCCTGAGCAACGTGTTCGTCGAGCCGTCCACCATGCCCGGTTGGCTGCAGGCGTTCGTCAAGATCAATCCCATCACCCAGCTCGTCACCTCGGTCCGCGCGGCGATGGCCGGCTCGATGGACGCCCAGAGCACCATGTGGATGCTGCTCTGGAGCGCCGTCTTCGTGGTCGTGTTCGGCACGCTGACGATGTACCGCTACAACCGCCGCTGACGCGACGACGGTGGCGGGGTCCACTCGGCCCCGCCACCTGGTCGGTCAGAGCCGCCAGGGCACCGGCTCGGCCGGCCGGTAGCGGCAGGCGCCGCCGGTGGTGACCGACTCGCGCAGGTGCGCGGCGAGCGCCGGATGCCGCTCGTCGATGCGGCGCAGGGTGTCCCGGATCCGCCCGGTCACCGCCTTGCGCGCCCGTTCCGCCTGGTCACCGAGCCGCCGGTTGCGCCCGGCCAGCCCGGCGGCGGCACGCAACTGGTCCAGCAGCGCCGCGCGCTCGGCGTCCAGCTCGGCCAGCCGCCGCCCGTCGTCCCGGGCCGCCGCCCGGTCGATCTCGTCGTCGAGCCGCCGCAGGTGCCGGCGGTAGCGGGCCTTCGCCTCGTCGTCGAGCACCGGATCGGCGCCGAGGCGGCGCGCGGCGACGACTTCCGGGCCGGCCACCGGGTCGAGCAGTTCGACGGCGGGCACGTCCGTGCCGGGACGGCTCAGCAGCAGGCGCAGGTCGTGCAGCCCTTTGGCGTCGGGCAGGTGCACCACGACGCCGTCGTACGCGAGGCGCCACACCGGCCCGTCCGGACGGAACTCGGGCCGGACCACGTCCGCGCCGGGGTCGGGCGGCCGCGCACTCCCGTGCACCGCACCCGCCCGGGACAGGCCCGACGCGCCCCGCCGGCCGGGCGGCGACGACGCGACGGCCAGGGCCGGAACACCCGCGCCGAGCCGGGCCGCCACCGGCGCGACCATCGCGGACGCCGCCGGGGCGGGATCCACCACGCCCAGCCGGTCCACCACCTGGATCATCCCCAGCGCCCGTGCCCCGGCCACCGTCTCGGCCCGCAGCCGCCGCGCCTCGGCCGCGTCGCCCGGCCCGTGGCGCCCGACGAGCGCGCCCACCAGGGCGGCCCGGGCCAGCACCGACCAGGGCCGGGCGCCCAGCCGGTCGGCGGCGTCCCGGGCCGCCGTGTAGCAGTCGACCGCCTCGTCCCACCGGCCCTCGGCCGCGTCCACACCGCCCAGCCACAGGTCGACCGGGCCGACGATGTCGCAGCCGAACAACGCCGCCGCCCACTGCCCGCGGTGCGGGGCCAGGTCGGCCCGCACCGCCGCGCACCGCGCCGGGTCGCCGTCCACCGCCGCCGCCTGCGCCCGCAGGCGCAGCCACAGCGGCGACACCGACCGGGGGTACGCGGTGCCCGCGGCCTCGATCGCGGCGGTGAGCCGCAGCACCGTGGCCGCGTCGCCGCGCTCGGCGGCGGTGATCGCCCGGAGCAGCTCGGCCTGCGGGTGCCCGGGGCCCACCCGGTCGAGCACCGCCTCGGCCTCGGCGAGGCGGCCGTACAGCAGCAGGATCGACCAACGCATGTGGTGCGTCATGAACGCGTGGTCGGAGTGCCCCGGCTCGCCGTAGCTCTCCGCCTCGGCGAAGCCCGCCTCGGCGGCGGCGAGGTCGCCCTGGAAGGCGGCGATGATGGCGGTGTCCGCGATCGCCGCCACCCGCTGCCGGGCCACGTCGTCGCGTCGCGCGCCGGTCACGAACGCGGTCAGCTCCTGCCGGTAGGCCGGATCGCCCAGCTCCAGCAGCGCTACCCAGCGCAGCGCCGTGGCCCAAAGCTCGGTCTCCCGGTCGCCGCTGCGGCGGGCCACCTCCCGGATCTCGGCGGTGACCACGGCCCGTTCCTGCGCGGTGCCGAGCCCCCAGGTGGTGTCGTGGCGGGCCCAAAGGCTGAAGGTGAGCGCCTCGTCGTCGCGGCCGTGCCGGGCGAGCGTCTCGGTGGCGGTGATCAGATCGGTGACCAGCGCGCGTACCGGCCGCTCCGGATCCGGTTCCGCGATCGACCGCCGGTACGCCTCCCGGACCAGCTCGGCGGCGTCGAGCCGGCGGCGGGTGGCGGAGTGCTGCCGGTGCGCGATGAGCGCCACCCGGGTCAGCACGCCGGGATCGGGCAGCTCCCGGGCCAGCGCGGCGGCCTCGGCCAGCAGCCGCTCCACCTCGGCCGGCGGGCCGGCGTGGTGCAGCAGCCCGGCCAGTTCCAGCAGCACCCGGACCCGTCGGCCGGGCTCGCCGGTCAGTTCGAGCGCGCGCCGGTAGTGCCGTACCGACTCGTCAACGGCGATCCGGCCCCCGGCGTCGCGGGCGGCGGCCAGCAGCAGGTCACCTGCGCGTTCCGGGTCCAGCTCGGTGCCGGCCAGCCAGGCGTGCCGGGCCAGGTGGGCCGGGCTGAGCGCGCCGGCGAGCGCGTCCGACCGGTCGGCGGCCCGGACCACCGCCGCGTGCCGGGCCCGCCGTTCGTCGTCGGCCAGCCCGTCGTAGAGCGTCTCGCGGACCAGGTCGTGCACGAAGACGAACCGACCGCCGTCGCGGGGCAGGACCAGCCGGGCCGCGGCGGCGCGGCCGAGCAGCCGGTCGACCTGCGCGACCGGAGCGGGCACGCAGGCCGCGAGCGTCCGCCCGTCGAACTCGCGGCCGAGCACGGCGGCAACCGTGAGCGCCTCGACCACTCCGGCGGGCAACTGGTCGAGCCGGCGGCGCACCACCTCCCGTACGCCCGGGGCTACGGTGTCGGTCAGGCCGTGGGTGTGCCAGAGCCGGGCGGTCTGCTCCACGAAGAACGGGTTCCCGCCGGTGCGCCGGTGCACCTCGTCGACGAGGCTCGCGTCGGGCTCCCGGCCGGCGGTGCGGGCCATCAGCGCGGCCACCTCGGCGCGGCCCAGCCCGGCGAGCGTGACGGTGGTGGCCTTGGCGGTGAGCGGCAGCAGCCACTGCCGCAGCGGGTGGTCGCCGGATTCGACTTCGGCGTCCCGGTAGGTGCCGATCAGCAGCAGCCGCTCGAACCAGGCGTGCTGGGTGACGAACTGGAGCAGCCGCAGCGACGCCGGGTCGGCCCAGTGCAGGTCGTCGAGGACCACGGCGACCGGCCGGTGCTGAGCGACGGCGACCAGGGCGGCGGTCACCGCGTCATGCCTGTCGAACTCGGCCCGGCCGGCGTCACCCGGCGCGTCGGCGTCCCCGGGCTCGGCCGGGTCGCCCGGCTCGGTGACGCGGCCCGGCTCGGCCGGGTCGCCGGGGGCGCGCTCGCCGAGCAGTGCCGCCAGGCCCGCGGCGGCCGCCTCCCGCACCCCGCGCGGGTCGTCGGCGGACCGGGCCAGCCGGCGCAGCACCTGCACCCAGGGCCAGTAGTCGGGGGCGGTGTCGGAGTCCCAGCAGGCGGCGCCGAGCACCAGCGCCCCGCCGCGGCGGGCCTCGTCGGCGGCCGCCGAGACCAGCGTGGTCTTGCCGATGCCCGGCTCGCCGGTGACCAGGACGAGACCGCCGTGACTGTCGACCAGCCGGGCCACCTCGGCGCGCAGCAGCGCAGCGGGATGCTCCCGCCCGATGAGGTGTTGGCCGAACCGCGGCTCCATGACCTCACGACGCTAGCCGAAGGGTCCGACAAGGAGGATCCCTCAGAGCCGCGCGTCGGTCACCACGTGCGCGCACGCCGGGCAGGCGGCCGGTCCCTGTTCGGCGAACCACCGGCAGGTACGCCGGATCGCGCACTTCGGCAGCGTCTCCTCCGCGGGCGGGGCGGTCTCGGCGTACGAGGCGGCCATCCTGGCGCCCAGCCCGCAGTGTGAGCCGGTCCAGAAGCCACAGGACGAGGTGACGCACGGGCCGGCGAGCCGGGCCCGCGACTCGATCGGCTCATCGGAGTCACCGAGCCCGGCGAGCGCCACCTCGGCCGGTACGGCCGGGGTCACGTAGGCCACCCGGCCCGCCGGAGTGATCATGCCGAGGAACACCGTGGCGTTCGACGCCGGGGTGCTCGGGCACATCCGCTCCGGCGTGCCGGCCGGCCGGGCGGCGTCGGTCACCGCTGGATCCAGAACCCGATGTCGTTGATCTTCTGCCCGAGGTCCTGGGCGAACGGCCCGTCGATGACCCAGAGGCCGTACCACTCGGGACGCAGCTTGATGTTGCCGTGGCCGACGGTCAGCGGGTTCGTCAGCCTGGCGTCGGCGGTACGCAGAGCGGCCAGGCCGGCCTTCTGGATCTCCGCGGCGATCAGGGTCTGCTGCTCGGGGCTCAGGTCGACGCCGTCGACCACGAAGCGGAACTCGTTGCGGGCCATGTGCTACCTCCGGTCACTCGTACGATTCGGTGCCCAGCCCGCGACGCAGGCTGGTGCGGGTGAAGGCCGCCCAGCCGGCGTGCGAGGCGGCGTCGGTGCGGTGCCCGGCGCGGGCGAGCACCCGGGCGGCGTGCTCCGCCCAGCGGTCGGCGGTCGCCGCCGTGTCGCCCCACAGTTCGCGGCAGGCCGCGACGGCGAAGGCGACCTGTTCCGGCGCGCCGGTGAACCCGGCGGGTCCGTCGGCGACCCGGATCGTGCCGTCCGGGCGGACCCGCACGCTCGGGAAGTGGTGGTGCAGGCTGGCCAGCGTGGCCAGGTGGGTGGCGTCCCGCCGGCCGGCGGCGAAGCCGGCGCGCAGCTCGTCGTCGCGGCGGTGCCGGATCCCGTGCAGCACCAGCGCGTCGCCGGCCGCCTCGATCCGGGCGACCACCTGCACCGGCACGCTCCAGGCCGCCGGCGAGTTCGCCGACCAGAACGCCAGCCAGGCGGCGAGCCGGGCGTGGAAGTCGGCTTGGACGGCGACCGGGAGCGCGGATCCGTCTGGCGCGCGCAGCGCGGCGGTGGCGATGCGGTCCCGGGAGACGAGTGGCGTCGCGGGGCGGCCCGGCGCGGCCGCCGAGGCGCCGGTGGTGGTGGCGACGGCCAGGCCGGTCACTGTGACCGCAGAGGCCGCCGCCGCGCCGGCGAGCAGTCGCCGACGGTCGAATGGGTGTCCGTTGTCGTTCATCGTCGGCCCTTCGTCGACGGCAGTGGACCGACGCTATCGACCGGAAGCGATCAGAAAAACACCCTGTGTGACGGGAGGTCGACAGGAAACCCGGGGATACCCGGCGGCGTGAACGACAGTTCCTGTGCCCGGTTCACGCCACCCGGCCGGACGGGCGGTCAGGCCCGGAGCAGCCCGGCCACGGCCCGCTGCGCGTCGACGACCGTCGCCGCCGGCAGGTCGAGCGTCCAGAGTGCCGCGGCCAGGTAGTCCAGGACGCGCCAGCGCTGCTCTCCGGTGAGCGGCGGGCGTCGTGGTCCACCGACGACCGGTCCGCCGGCGTCCGCGGGCACGCCGTCCGGGCTCCGCCGCGTACCGCCCAGCGCCGCGCCCAGCCGGGCGGTGAGCAGCGCGGCGAGCCGGCGGCGGTCCACCCCGATCAGGTACGGCGCCAGCTCCGCGTCCGCAGCGATCAACCGCAGCCAGCGGTGCACCGCGGCGCGCACGGCGACCGGGCCGAGCCGTTCGCAGGGCTCGCGGGGACAGGTCACCAGCTCCGTGGTCCGCACGACCAGGGGTACGGATGATCGAGCCCGGTCAGTTCACCGCAACCCTTGATATTGATGAATGCCTATCTATAGGCTGGCGGCGTTCCGCTCACCCCCCATCCCAAGGAGTGTGAACCATGCGTAAGCCCAAGCTGTCCCGGATCCTCGCCACCCTCGCGGCCGCGACGCTGGCAGCGCTCGGCGCGGTAGCCGTCAACCCGGCTCCGGCCTCCGCCGCCGTCCGCAACGTCTGCTACAACATCAGCCAGGCCGGCCCGTTCGCCAACACGGCGGTGCAGGCGGCGGCGATCTGGAACAACTACACGAACAACATCAACATGGCCCAGTGCGGGTCCAACCTGCGGATCACCTACACCTACGGCGGCGGCTCGTACGCCCAGCGCACCAGCCTCGGCAACGGCCGCGTGGTGATCGACTACTACCAGGCCCAGCAGTACTCGCCGCTGCGCATCATGACGCACGAGATCGGCCACATCCTCGGCCTGCCGGACAACTACAACGGCAACTGCGCCATCCTGATGTCCGGTGGCAGCGCCGGTACGAGCTGCACCAACCCGTACCCCAGCTCCGCCGAGGCCGCCCGGGTCGACTCGCTGTTCGGCTTCGCCGTCCGCAGCGCGACGCCCGCCCAGGTCTTCACCGGCAGCTGGCCGGCCGCCTCGACGGTGGGCGCCCAGCGCTGACGACGCCGTGACGACGGGGTCGGCGGATCACCGCCGGCCCCGTCCGCGCGTGCGGCCCTTCCCCGTCGTCGCACCGGCCGCCGCCTTGTCCGGCTTCCGGCTGCCCGCGCGGTCCGCACGCCGGCCGGACGCGGCGTCGTCGGCGAGGTCCGCCGCACGGCGGCTCAGCTCCTCGACCCGCTCCCGGAGCCGGCGCACGGCCCCGGCGTCGTCGTCCACCTCGGACACCTCGTCGAGCAGGCCGACGTAGTCGGCGGCCAGGCGGCGATGCGCCGGGGCGACCGGCCCGGCGTGCCCGTCCAGGTCGATGATCTGCTGGGCGAGGACAGCGGTGGCGGCGCCGAGCGCGGCCCGCTCGTCGGCGCGCGCGTCCCGCCCGGCCCGGCGCGCGTCGGCCAGCCGCCCGGCCCGCCGGCCGCCCAGCCAGAGCACCGCCGCACCGGCGACGACCCCGGCCACCGCGCCGCCGGCCAGCAGATACCGGGGCAGCGACGGGCTGATGGTACGGGCGCCATCAGGCACCAGACCGGCCCGGACCAGCCGGTCGTAGTTGAGCACGATCACCTTCAGCGCCTCGACCGGCCGGTCCACGAACGCGTCGGCGCCGCGGCTGATCGTGGTCTCGGCGACCATGGCCCGCCCGAGGTCACGCGGGCCGTCACCGCCGAGGCGGGAGCAGCCGTAGGTGTCCCAGTCCTCGCCGTCGCGGCTCATCGCCAGCACCAGCGTGCCCTGGGTGGCGCGTTCCGTGTCGTCGCACGCCTCCCGCAGGTCGGCGCCCGGCTCCATGATCAGCACCACCAGCCGCCGGTTGCCGATGACCCGTTCGGCGGCGGCCCGGTCCAGGTCCACGCCGGGCGCCGCGTAGACAGACGAGCCGCGTACCTGCCGGGCCGCCGGTCCGTCCAGGATGCCGCCGGTCCACAGTGCCCACCCGGCCAGCACCAGGCAGGCGAGCACCGCGCGGCCGAACGCCGTACCGACCAGGCGGCCAAGCACCCGGCGCGGGCCGGTCGCCACCGCGCCGCGCGGGGCCGCCGTCCGCTCGGGACGCGTCGCGACGCGGCTCACGACAGCCTCGCCCGCAGGTAGACGTCCGGCCGGTAACCGGGCATCCGCACGTCCCGGGCCACGTAGTCCAGCTCGGCCGCCGCGTCGGCGAGCAGTTCGCGTACGTGCCGGTCGGGCAACCCCTCGTCGAACGCGTCCCGGGCCGCCCGCAACCGGCCCACGCCCCGGACCAGCGCCGGGTCGCTGCGCGCGTCCGTCAGGAGCGACAACTCGACAGCCAGCGCGGAGAGCCCGGCCAGCCGGGCCGGCGTGCCACCGGGACCGACGTCGGCCGGACGGCGGCCGGACCCCCGCACGGTACGGATCGACAACACCACGAAACCCGCCACGCACGCGGCGAAGAGCCAGGGCAGCGCCGGCAACGCCACCCGCAGCGGGTCGAACGGCCGGTACGGCAGCGGACGGTCGAACAGCCCCGCGTACCGGACGTCGGTGACCTGGGCCAGATACGCGCCGAGCACGTTCTGCTGCGGATAGGCGTAACGGCCGATCCGCCCGCCGGCCTGGGCGTAGAAGGCCGCTCCCGCCACCTCGGCGAATTCCGCCGCGCCCGGACCGTGGTACTCGATCCAGTCGCCGTACATCACCACGAGCGGCTGGTCCGGGGCGAGCCGGTGCAGCGCCGGCCCGTACGCGGGCAGCGGCTCCCCGTACGGCTGGGCGGGCAGCACCACGAACCAGGCGCCGTCCGGGAACGCGGTGCCCGCCGCCTTCTCCGGCAGCCGGGTCAGCGTGGCGCCGGCGCCCACGTACCGGCCGGTGGCCCGCAGCGTGGTGACCATCGGGGCCAGTTCCGGGCCGGTCGGTTCCCGCCAGCGCAGGTCGTCGCGGTCCGGCGGGGTGGGCTGGTCGTGCAGCGTCGCCAGCAGCGTGAGCAGCGCGCCGGTCACATCGTGTGTGGCGAACCGGGCCCGCCAGCCCGGCAGGTCGTCCGGCGACGCCACGTAGAGGCCACCGCTGACCTCCGTACCGACGATCCGGATCTCCGCCTTCTCCACGTCCTTCACCCGCCGGCGTTCGGCCTCGTCCAAGCCGGGCGGGGCGACCAGGATGCGGGTACCCCGGTCACCGATGGCGGCCCGGACCCGCTGCTCGTCCCAGCGCGCGACAGCCCCCGGCAGCCGCACCACCGGCTCGGCCGCGACCAGCGCCGTCATCTCCTCGACCGACGGCACGCTCGCGTCACTCAACTCCCCGGCCGAGCCCTCCGGCAGCGCGGCGGTCGACGGGGAACGCCCGTAGCTGACCTCCACGCTCTGCCGTTGCGCGCCCAGGAACACCACGAGCACTGCCGCCGCGACGGCGAGCAGCGACCAGCGCACCAGATCCCGGCGCACCGGCCGCCCCGGCGCCGTCATCGGCCGGCCCGCCACAGCTCGTCGGCCCGGCGCGCGTGCTCGGCCGCCGCCCGAGCCGCGTCGGCGCCGCCCCGCCCGGCGGCGAGCAGCTCGGCCCGGGCCAGCAGCCGCTCCGCCTCCGGCACCGCCGTCGGGGACGCGTCCCGGCTGACGGTGGCGTCGTGGATCGCGGCCCGCGCCGAGGACCAGGCGACCCGCCGGCCCTCGACCCGGGCGCGTCGCCGGGGCAGCGACACGGCGAGGAACCCGGCCGCCAGGGCCACCACGCCCCCACCCAGCCAGGGCAGCACACTCGCGGTCATGATCCCTGTCTAACGCACCGCCGCCAGCGGCGCGCGCCGAGGTACGCCTACGACGACGAGTAGCCCTCGTTGAACCCCTCGATGAACCCGCCCGCGAACCCGGAGGCGACACACCCGGCACAGCACAGGATCACCAGCAGCGCCGGCACCGCCACCCACAGGACGATCGCCCACCTGTTCGTCCCCTGCTCCGGCTGCGGCGCGTACGCCGGGTACTGCGGGTACTGCGGCGGCGGATACTGCTGCTGGTACGGATCCTGCTGATACGGGTCGTGAGGGTACATCCGGCCATCGTGCCCACCGCCCTCAACCGCCGGAAGATCCGTTCGGTTCGCCGCACATGCCGCGACGGCCCCTCGTCACGCCCGGTGCGCGTCCAGGTGGGTCAGCACCGTCTGGTTGGCCTCCCAGCCGTCCGGGAACTTCACCGGTACGTCCAGGTGCACCCGCTCGGTCGACGGGTACGCGTCGAGCAGCTCACCGATCCCGGCCCGCGCCACCACCACGCAGGCGTGCCGGTGCCGCGACGCCAGCACGCACAGCCGCCCCGACTCCAGGTGGAACGCGGTGGCATCGCGCCGGCCCGAGAGGGGGTGCAGCACGATCGTCACGTCGTACTCCCGGCCCTGGAGCCGGTTGGCGGTGTCGACTGTGATGCCCGCCCCGGCCGCGCCCAGCCGGGACCGGATGGCCGCGACCTGGTCGCGGTGCGCGGCCCCGACGGCGATCCGGTCCGCGGTGACCGGCGCGCCGTCCGGCGCGGCCTCGCTCACCGCGACCGCGCCGCGCCGCAGCACCCGCAGCGCCAGCTCCGCGCAGGCCGCGGCAGCCTCCCCGTCGGTACGCACGGTGTGCCGGGCGGGCAGCTCGTGCAACGCCCAGCCGGTGGCGGCGGCCACCTCGACCGAGGCGTCGTAGGCGTCACCCGCACCCGCCTCGGTGAACGTCAGCGCCCGGTCGGACGGCCCGGTCCCGGCGCGGAACCCGGTGAACGGGTAGAACGCGGCGGACACCACCGGGGCGGCCGAGTCGGGCAGCCGCCACGACACCGGCAGCCGGTGCACCGGCAGCTCCGGGTTGTGCCGCAGCAGCGTGGCCACCGCCGACTGCATCGGATCCCAGGTCAGGCCGGTCCAGCGGAACGTCTCCACGGTGCTGAACGGATCGAGCTGACCGGGGTCGCCGACGAACAGCGCCCGCTCGAACCGCCCCGCCACGCGCAGCAGCGCGTCCGCGCGCATCTGGTACGCCTCGTCCACGATCGCCCACGGCCAGCTCCCCTCGGTGACGGTGGCCCACTTGGCCGCCGTACCGATGGTGACCGCCGGGCCGCCCAGGTCGGCGACCTTCGCGGCGACGCGGACCGCCGGGTGGGCGGTGACCCGCTCGGTGGGCCGGTAGTCGGTCGCGGAGAGGCGCCCGACGCGCAGCTCCGGTGCCTTGCGGCCGAGCCGGTCGATGAGGTCGTCGACCTGCTCGTTGGTCTGCGCCACGATCATCAGCGGGTCGCCGGTGGCTGCGGTCTCGATCGCGGCGCGGACGACGAGGGTCGACTTCCCGGCGCCGGGAGGCGAGTCCACGACGACGCCGCGGTGCGTGCCGTCGCGCAGATCCCGCAGCACACGCTGGATCACCTGCTCCGCTTCGTGCAAGGAAGGGCCCCCTTTTAACGTCTCCGGTAGAGGCGGGGCCCCTTCTTAACACGCCACGGGGCAGGACCGCGCGGCGACGCCAGGGAGATCACCACCCATCGATCACCTTGCACCCGACTGCCACACTCTCCGTCAGGGACGACGGGGGAATCGCAGGTGAGACGATGGACCTTCACCGCAGTCGCATCGGTTGTGTCATCGCCTTCGTCCTGCTGCCGTTCGGTCTCTGCTCGGTGCTGTCCGCGCTGGGCGGCAGCACCCTTCGACTGGTCGGCGGGCTGCTCCTCGGCGGACTCGTCATGCTCGCCGTCGTCGTGGGCATCATCGAGACAGTTCGGCCGTTCCGGTTCCACATCAGCCTCGAAGGCTTGACCGTCCGGACTGCCGAGCTGAACCGGCTGCTGCCCTGGGCGGAGATCGACCACCTGGTCCTGTACCAGCCACCTCCGGTGCTGGCCGGCAAGCGGATGCCGTCGCCGTTGCTGCTGCTCGTACCCGCACCCGGGTCGACGCTCGACGTCCCGCTGACCCACCGCAGCCCGTTGGACGACCGGCCCTGCCTGCTCCTGCTCGAACTGCACGATGTCCGGGAGAAGACGGACCAGGTGGCCGACGCCCTCGCCCGGTACGGCGGCAGCCGCTTCACCGACCACCGCCAGCTCGTCCGGCAGCGTTTCGACTCAGCCCGCTTCCCGGTCGAAGCGCGCGGATACGACCGGGCTGCCGTCGACGCCCTCGTACAGAAGGGCCGGGAGGCGCTGCGGTCGGAGGATTTCCTGGGGCGCCTGGGGGTGAAGGCAGAGGTGGAACTCGCCCTGGCCGAGTTGCCGCTCGTCGCGCACGGTTACGACCGCGTCCGGGTCGACGCGTTCCTGCGGGACCTGTCCGCCGCGTTGGGACGGTTCGAGGAGGGCGAGGAGGATCTCGGTTGACGTGTCCGCGCCCACTTACGGCCTCGTACCGCCTATGGTTTGCGGGCGAGCAGGCCGACGAAGGTGTGGTAGGTGTCGGTCTGCTGCGGGGCGGGCGCGTCCGGGTCCGGACGCCACTCGGCCAGCGGTACCAGGCCCGGCTCCAGCACCGTCAGCCCGTCGGCGAACGCGAGGATCTCCTCGTCGGTACGCCAGCGGCCGGTGCCGAGCGACTCGTTGAACACCCGCTCGACCTCGCGGGCCTTGCGGGAGCCCTCCGGATCCCGCTCGCCCGGGTCACGGAAGTGCGAGATCGCGACGTAACTGCCGGACGGCAGGGCGTCGATCAACGCCGCCGCCACCGATCGCGGGTCCTCGTCGTCGCCGATGTGGTGCAGGATCGCGAACAGCAGCAGCCCGATCGGGCGGTCGAAGTCGAGGAACCGGCGGACGTCCGGGTCGTTGAGGATCTCCTCCGGCTCCCGGATGTCGGCCTGGATCACCGTCGCGGTGCCCTCCGAGGCGAGCAGCGCCCGCCCGTGCGCCAGGACGATCGGATCGTTGTCCACGTACACGACGCGGGCGGCCGGATTGTGCTCGATCGCGACCTCGTGCACGTTCCCCTGGGTCGGCAGCCCCGAGCCGATGTCGAGGAACTGGTCGATGCCCGCCTCGGTGACGAGGTGGCGGATCACCCGGCGCAGGAACGCCCGGTTCGCCTGACCGGCGGCCGGCCCGTCCGGCGTGATCCGCAGGGCGTGCTCGGCGACCTTCCGGTCGACCTCGAAGTTGTCCTTGCCGCCCAGGAAGTAGTCGTAGACCCGGGCCACGCTGGGAACGGTGACGTCGATTCCGGGCGGTGCGGCCTTGTCGCGGGTCACAGGCGTCTCCAGGCTCCGTGGGCGGTTCCGGGCGTTTTCGGGGAGTGTAGCGACCGCACAGGGTGGATGGTCGCCCGTCTGGGATCGCTCCCAGCGGGCCAGCCCGTCACCAGGGCGTTCATCGATCGACACGCCGAGGTCATCGCAGCTCCGCCGCCCCGCACCACCCGTCGTGACCATCCCGGTGTCCGCAGCGCCCGCCGCCGGGCAGCCGCACGTCACACCAGACCCGGTACCGCAGGTGCTGCGCGTCCTCCTCGCTGAGCGTCGTCTCACCGAAGTCGACGGCATCCAGGTGCCCGAGCGACCGGGCGAGCGCGGCGGCGGCGTCCCGGCTGGTCAGCGTGGTCGGCAGGTGGACGATCCAGCGCGGCTCAGTCATCGTGGCCGCGCCGCCGGCAGCCGTTGTGGCGGGACTGCCACTGCCGCAGCGCCTGACGAATTCGCTCCGACTCGGTGCGCGCCGTGGTGAGCTCCCGGTGCAGGCGGTCCATCTCGTCGGCGACCCGGCACAGGTAGTCGTGCACCTGCGCCGGGTCCAGCCCACGCCAGCGGGTGTCGAACACGGCGCTGCGCACCTGGTACGCCTGCACCCGCTCCCCGGTCACGTAGATCACGACGTCACCGCCCCGGCCGCCATGGCCTCGTCGGGCAGCCCGGCTGCGGCGAGCGTCGCCCTCCCCCACCGGGCCAGCCGGCAGGGGTACGGGACGCGCTCGCTGCGGCACAGCGGTCCCTGCGGCCAGTGCTCGGGCACGTGTACGCGCACGGCCAGCGCGGCGACGAGTAGTTCCTCGTCGGTGACAGGGGTGAGGACGGGGAAGTCGGCGAGTACGGCGGACATCGGCGGGCGCCTCCGGGTCGGGGTCTCGTGGAGTGGCGCCGGGGTGGGCGGGGACGGCGGGAGCCGCGATCGGGGGACGCGGCGCCACCGGAGTCCGGCACCCGCCCCGGGCCATGTGCTGACCCTCAGTCCTCCTCGGCAGGAGACGCATGCCCTGCTGATCGTGGCCGCCATACACACACTGCATACGCTCGGTCACCATCCGAGACGCCGGGCGATATGCACGGTGCGTATACCGGGCCGCTCCGGAACGGGTTGAATGGTTAGGCTCGACTTCGGACACAGGTTCTCCGCGAACGGCGAGGTTGCCGGTGACACCTGCGAACTGCCCCCGTTGCGGCGGCCGCCTGGCGCGCGACAACGGCACGGGACGCTGCGCGCCCTGCCAGGCCGCCGAACGCGACCGCCTCAGCACGCCGCCCGCCGTACCCGATTCGTTCTGGGACCATGAACCGGTACGAACGGCGCTGGCCCGGCGGCATCTCGGGCAGGTGATCCGGGCGTACCGCCACCACCCGTACCACGGGCGGAGCCCGCTGCCGCAGAGCGTCGTCGCGGGGTGGCTGGGGATCACGCAGGCGCAGTTGAGCCGGATCGAGAACGGGCCAGCCCTGGTGCATCTCGACCGGTTGACGCATTGGGCGACCGTGCTCCGCATCCCGCCGATGTCTCTCTGGTTCTCAGTCGGTCCAGACTCCCCGGCCAGCGCTCCGGCCGACGGGATCGGCGCAACACCAGACCTGGGTCGGCGAACCCTCCTGGCCGGCATCGCCGCGGTGTCGGCAGGAGCCGGGCTGGTCGGGGTCGCCGAGCAGCCCCGGCCCCGGCCTATCGGCAGTGCGGACGTCTCTCGGCTGAACGCGGTCTTGGAGCTCTACCGGTCGGTCGACTACGAATGCGGTGGCGGCCTGCTCTATCGGGAGGTCGCGCGGTTCGCGGAGTCGGTGTACGGGATGCTCGACTGGTCACACGCGCCCGGGCTGACACCCCGCCTCGTCGCGGCGGTCGCGGCGGCGCGTCAGTTGGCCGGCTGGACCGCGCTGGACGCCGGCTGGCACGCGGACGCTCAGCGGCATTTCGCCGCCGGCGAGCGGGCCGCGATGTCCGCTGACGATGCCCCGCTGGCGGCCCTGATCCGCTACTCGCAAGCCAAGCAGCTACAACACCTTCGGCACAACCACGATGCTCTGGCCGCGCTGAGGCTGGCCCACTCAGAGCTGGGATCGCGGGCGACCCCGGCGGTGAGGGCGCTGCTCTGGGGCGCGGAGGCCGCCTCGACAGCCGCACTCGGCGACCACCGAAGCGCGCTGACCCTCCTCGGTCGCGCGAGTGATCAGTTCGAGCGTGTGGATCCCGAACGCGAGCCGACCTGGATGGCCTTCTACGACCGTGGCGAACTGCTAGCCCAGTACGGCCGCGTGTACCGCGACATGGCCCGGCAGACCGGCACGCACGCGGCACAGGCGGTGCGGAGCGTCGAAGAGGCGATCGTCGCCTTCGGCCCGGCGAACGTCCGCAGCATGGTCCTGAACGAGGTCGGCTTGTGTAGTGCGCTCTTCCTCGCCGATGAGCCCGAGCGGGCGGTCGCTGTCGGCACGCGCGTGGTCGAGCAGTCGCGTGCGCTGAGTTCCAGTCGAGTGGTTGATCGAGTGCTCAACCTGCGGCGCGATCTCGGACGGCACCGCCACCTTCCTGTCGTTGCCGAATTCGATCGGACACTCACCGCACGAGCTGCGGCCACGGTATGAGCGGACGGTTCTCGGAAGAAGCGATGACCCGCGCCATGCGGGAGATCGCCAGCGGGCTTGAGGTTCAGACCGAGGATGCCCGCCTCCTGCGGCTGACGAACAACGCCGTGTTCGCGTTGCCGGATTCCGGGCTCGTCATCCGCATCGCGCGGACGCACCGGCTCCGGGATCGGGTGACGAAGGTCGTTCAGCTCGCGCGATGGTTCGCCGAGCTGGACGCGCCCACGATCCGGCTGGCGCCTGGCGTGGCGCAGCCGGTTGCGGTCGGTGACTTGGCCGCCTCGGTATGGGCCTACGTGCCACCCACTGGGCCTACTCCGACGGTGGATGACCTCGGCTCGGCGCTGCGACGGTTTCATGCGCTCGGACCCCCGCCCTTCCTGCTGGCCGTCTGGGATCCGATCGGGGATGCGCGTCGACGCCTGGCGGATGCCGACGGCTTGAGCGCACAGGACCATGACTATCTGATGACGTGGTGCGACCGCTTGGAGCCGCAGGTCGCCGATCTCAACCGACGCGTGGAGCAGTCGCTCATCCACGGGGACGCGCACGTCGGCAACCTGCTCCGGGATGCGTCCGGCGGCATCCTGCTCTGCGACTTCGACGCCACTTGTCTTGGCCCTTGGCAGGTGGACCTGGCGGCGGTCGCTGTGGGCGAGGCTCGGTTCGGAAAGACCGGGGCGCATCGGGCGCTCGCAGAGGCGTACGGGTACAACGTGACGTCCGACCGCAACTGGTCGCTTCTGCGGGAAGCCCGCGAGCTCAAAATGATCGCTGCCGCCACGCCGCTTCTCGCGAGTTCGGCGAGCGTCGCGGCCGAATTTGCCAAGCGATTGCAGTCAGTTTCCCAAGGCGACCACGGTCTACGTTGGAAGCCATTCGCCGATCTCGCCTGAGAGCCTCTCGGCGAGCGACTGCCGCTCCGGTGGGATCCTGTGCTCGTGCTGGAGAATCTGCGACTACGGCACCAGACCGCAGCGGAGGCCGACGGTCTGGTGGAGCAGCTTGTGGACGTATACCTCGACGCACACGCCGACGACGGCCCGCGCTACACGGCCGCGCGGTACGAACAGCAGCTCGCCGCGCACATGCCCCGGGAAGGCTGGGAGCTGGTGGCGGCCAGGGTCGATGACGATCTGGTCGGCTACGCGTACGGCTTCCCGCTCGGATCCGATTCGCATTGGTGGGACGGCATCCACGAGCCGGTACCGGACGGCTTCACGGACGAAGACGGGCAACGGACATACGCGGTCTGCGAACTGCTGGTGCGGCGATCGTGGCAACGCCGGGGTATCGCGCGGGCGCTCCACGATCGGCTCCTGAGCACGCGGCGGGAGGAAAGGGCCACGCTGCTCGTACGACCCGACAACGTTGCCGCCCAGCAGGCGTATGACTCCTGGGGTTGGCAACCGGCCGGATGGCTCCGGCCCACGCGGGAGGGAGCACTGCTGTTCGAGGTCCGCATCAAAGCCATTGCGTCGAGCCGGTGATGGACAACGCGTCGACCTTCACCTCTAGGTGTCAATGATCTGAAAGGCCACAGGACAAGGCTCCTAACACCTATCGCACCGGCTTCCGCCCGGCGTTCATCGCGGCTAGCTTGCCTTTCGTGGGGGATCTTGAGAAGGGCATCTACGAACACCTGATCACGGAGAAGCTGGCGACGCAGCTCAGGCATGTCGATAGCGCCCTCGTCCGGGATGCGAAGCTGGATGCCGCCGACGCGCATGACGTCCTGGCCCGGCACATCGCGGGCCTCGCGCGGCGGGCGCTCCTCGGCGTCGGTGGCGGGGAGAACAAGTTGGCCCGGCAGGTCGACCTGGCGAACCGCATCGCCGCGCACATCGCTCAGGCCGAGCCCCGCGCCGTCACCGCCGATGACCAGGTAGCGGACGCCCAACGTCTGTTGCACGCCATCGCCTCACCGCCCACCCCACCGGCCGCACCGGTCTTCCCGATCCGCCCCTCGACGCCGCTTTCCACCGGCGCGCTCCTGGTCAACGGCCGGCACCAGCCGCGCATCGGCCACGAGGTCAGCCACGAGATGGCGTCGGCGGACGAGGTGGACCTGCTCTGCGCCTTCATCAAGTGGCACGGGCTGCGCATCATCGAGCCCGCGATCACCGAGCTGGTCGGCAGAGGCGGTCGGGTACGGGTCATCACGACGACGTACATGGGCGCCACCGATCAGCGGGCGCTCGATCGGCTCGCCGAGCTGGGTGCCGAGATCAAGGTGTCCTACGAGACGCGGACCACCCGCCTGCACGCCAAGGCATGGCTGTTCCGGCGGAACAACGGCACCACCACCGCGTACGTCGGCTCGTCGAACCTCTCCAAGGCCGCGCTCGTCGACGGCGTGGAGTGGAACGTGCGCATCTCGAACCTGGAGCAGCCGCACGTCATCGACACGTTCGAGGCGACGTTCGCCGACTACTGGAACGACTCGGCGTTCGAGACCTACGACCCGGCAGCCGATGGCGAGCGCCTACGTGTCGCGTTGCGCGGGGAACGCGCCGACGACGCACCGACTGAGATCGCGAACCTGGACGTGCGGCCGTTCCCGTACCAGCAGGAAGTTCTTGACGACCTCGACGCCGAACGCCTGGTGCACGGCCGCTGGCGCAACCTGGTGGTGATGGCGACCGGCACCGGCAAGACGGTGGTGGCGGCGCTCGACTATCGCCGGCTCCGGCGAGCCGGCCGCGTCGACTCGCTGCTCTTCGTCGCACATCAGGAGCAGATCCTGCGGCAGAGCCGGTCGGTGTTCCGCCAGGTCATGGGCGACGGCACGTTTGGCGAGACGCTTGTGGGCGGCGATCGGCCGCAGGGGTGGAAGCACGTCTTCGCGTCGATCCAGTCGTTGCGCCAGCGGGAGATCGACCCCGAGGCGTTCGACATGGTGATCGTCGACGAGTTCCACCACGCCGAGGCGGCCACCTACACGGCGCTGCTGGAACGGCTTCGGCCGCGCGTACTCCTGGGTCTGACCGCGACGCCCGAGCGGAGCGACGGCCGTGACGTGCGCCGGTGGTTCGACGGCCGCGCGTCGGTGGAGTTGCACCTGTGGGAGGCCCTCGAACGGCAGTTGCTGGCGCCGTTTCAGTATTTCGGCCTGCACGACGACGTGGACCTGACGCGGGTGCGGTGGAAGCGCGGACAGGGGTACGACAAGGGCGAGCTCGACGGCGTCTACACCGGCAATCACGCACGGGCGCGGCTCATCCTGCACGCGGTCCGGCGGATCGCTGACGTCGGGCGGATGCGCGCGCTCGGCTTCTGCGTCAGCATCGGGCACGCGGAGTTCATGGCCGACTGGTTCACCCGGCACGGTGTACCGGCGGCGGCAGTGACATCGCAGGTCAACCGGCCGGAGCAGCACACGCTGATCGACCGCTTCCGCAAGCGCGAGGTGAAGGTGCTCTTCACTGTCGACCTGTTCAACGAGGGCGTCGACCTGCCGATGGTCGACACCATCCTCATGTTGCGCCCCACCGAGAGCGCCACGATCTTCCTCCAGCAGCTCGGACGGGGTCTGCGGCTGGACGACGACAAGCCGTGCCTGACGGTGCTCGACTTCATCGGCGGTCAGCACGCGAACTTCCGGTTCGACATGCGCTGGCGGGCGCTCGCCGGGGTCAGCCGGCGGGCGGTCGAAGCGGCCGTCCGGGAGGACTTCCCCTCGCTACCCAGCGGCTGCCACATCGAGCTGGACCGGGTGGCGAAGGAGATCGTCCTCGCCAACCTCAAGTCGGCGCTCCCGACGTCGAAGAACGCGCTTGTGGCCGAGCTGCGGCAGCTCGGTGACGTCAGTCTGTCCGACTTCCTGCGCGAGACCGGCCTGGAAATCGAGGACGTCTACCGATCGGCGAGCATCGGCGGCTGGGCCGGGCTGCGGCGCCTCGCCGGTCTCGACCCGGACGAAGGCGGCCCGGACGACCGTGACCTGAGCCGGGCCATCGGCCGGATGCTCCACACCGATGATGTCGACAGGTTGGATCTGATCGCTCAGGTCGCCGCCGGACAGCGCCCCACCGCCGGGCGGCTGCTCGACATGCTGCACTTCAGCCTGTGGGGGGCGTCGGTGCCGCTGGCCGAACGCGACGCCCGGCTCAGGAGGCTGTGGGCGGAACCGGCGCGCTGTGCCGAGCTGCCGCAGGTAGTCGACGTGCTCCGTGACCGCATCCATCGGGTCACCGAGCCACCTGCCCCGGGCCGGGTGCCGCTGCGGGTACACGCCCGCTACAGCCGCAACGAGGCGTGCGCAGCATTCGGCATGACCAACCCCGGCTCGCTGCGCGAGGGCGTGAAGTGGCTGCCCGACGAGCGCGCGGATCTGTTCTTCGTCACGCTCGTGAAGTCCGAGGAGCACTACTCCCCCACCACCATGTACGCCGACCGCGCTATCACGGACAAGCTGTTCCAGTGGGAGTCGCAGAGCACCACCTCATCAGGCTCGGCCACCGGCCAGCGGTACGTCAACCACGTCGCGCAGGGCTCGACGGTGCACCTGTTCGTCCGCGAGACCAAGATCGCCGATCGCGACCTGGGCGCACCGCCGTACCTGTACGCGGGTCCGATGACGTACCGGGAGCACAGCGGCGACCGGCCCATGCGGATCCTCTGGGAGCTACGGCATCCGCTGCCCGCCGACATGTACGCCGCCGCCCGGGCAATCGCTGCCTGACCTGGGATCTCGCCCGCTCGCCGAGTCAGGCGAGCGGGCGAGAAGCGTCGGCCTGCTCACGACGTCGGGCTGACGCTGGCAGCACCCGGCCCAGCAGCACCGCGACCGCACCCGCGATCACTCCGACCATCGTCCCGGTGACCAGGCTCGACATCACCGCCGCACCTCGCAACAACGCCTCCCGCGCCCCCGGCTCCAACCCGGCCAGCCCCGGCGCGTCCATCCCCAGCGACGAATCCCAGAACACTTGGTGACCGGCCGCCAGGAACACCCCGTACAGCGCCCCGATCACCACGATCGTCAGGAACGGGCGCGGCGGCCTCCGCCACAGCACGGCGGCCACCCAGCACAGCGGCGGCCCGACCGCGAGCAGCGCGGTCACGACCGTGCCTTCCGGCACGACGTCCAGGTCGTGCAGAGCCACGCGCGGGGCAGCCAGCGCGGCCAGCGCGACCGACGCCGGCCAGAGAACCCGAGGGTACGGCGACCCGCGCTCATCGCGTCACCTCCGACGACCCGGAGTCAGGCGCCGAAGCCGGCACCGGAGCCGACGCGGGAGCCGGAACGGACGCGGTCGAGCGCACGAAGCGAAGCAGCGCGACGAACGCCAGGACGGCCGTCACCGCACCTCCGGCGAAGCGCACCCAATGACCGGCGACGAACTCGGCGGCGACCTGGCGCAGGTACTCCGCGGAGTGCGTACCGGGCGGGTCGACGAACATGATCTCGTTGCGCGGCCAGAAGAAGACAGCGGAGAACAGGAACTCACAGACGACGAAGACGGCTGTGGCGCCGGCGACCCACCAGCGCAGCCGGCGGTCGCGCCAGGTGAGCAGCGTCGCGGCGACGCTGCTCAGGATCACCGACGCGCCGAGCGGCGGGAAGTAGTCGTGCGGGCCGCCGTGGACGAGGAACTCGCGGGCCCGGTCGAGCGAGGCGGGCGCGTCGCTGAAGATGTTCGGGTAGAGCATGACGGTCTCGGCAGCGACCCCGCCGAACGACATCATTGCCGCCCATACCATGACAATAAGGGCGAACCAGGTCAGTCTTGTGCGTACCACGAGGGTTCTCCTCACGTTTCGGGGACGCCATCGACGCTAGGTCGGCCGTCCCCGGCCGTCGTCCGCGTGGCCGCGCGACCGGATGTCGCTTCTCGGCGTACGCCTCGGGGTCGACCCTGACGCCTGCGGACGACAGCGGTGAGGGTCCGCGCGGATCTAGGCTCGAAGCCGTGCCCGACACCTCGCCCACCCGCGCCGACGCGCTGCTCGCGGCGGCCACACTCGGCCTGATCGGGGTGGCCGTGGCGGCCGACCGGCCCGCGCCCGGCGCGGCGGCGCTCGCGGTCGTGGCCGGCGCGGCGCTCGGCGGGCTGGTTCTGTGTGCCAGGCGGTGGCCACTGCCGGCGCTGCTGGCCACGGCGGTCGTGATCCTCGGGTACTACGCGCTGGACCTGCCGCCCGTCGGGGTGGCCGCCCCGGCCGCCGCCGTCCTCTACCGGGTGTCCGAGCGAGGGCGTGTCGTCCCGGCCGCCGTGGTCGCCGGGAGCCTGCTGGCCGTGTCTGTGGTCGCCCGGCTGGCCGAGGGCGACGACATCGCGGTGGTCGTCGGTACGGAACTCGGCTCCGAGGCGGCGTTGCTGCTCGCCGTCATCGCCCTCGGCGACGCGGTACGCAACCGCAGGTCGCTGCGGGCGGCGCTGGTCCGGCAGGCGGTCGCGGCCGACGAGGAGCGCCATCGGGAGGCGGCCCGTCAGGTCGAGGCGGAACGGCTGCGCATCGCCCGGGAGGTGCACGACACGCTCGGGCACACCATGTCGGTGATCACGTTGCAGTCGGCAGTCGCCCGGGAGGCGCTCGCCGACAGCGATCCGGCGCAGGCGGACAGCGCGCTGGCCGCGATCCGGTCGGTGAGCGGCAGCGCGATGGCGGAGCTGCGGGCGACGCTGGGCACGCTGCGCCGCGAACCCGGGCCACGAGAACCGGTCCCCGGCTTCGATCAGCTCCCGGCGCTCGTGGACGGCGTACGCCGGGGCGGGCTGGCGGTCGACCTGCGGATCGAGGGTCCGGTGGACACGCTGCCGGCGGTGGTGGGTAGCACCGTCTACCGGGTCGTGCAGGAGGCGCTGACGAACGTGCTACGCCACGCCGACGCCACCCGGGTAACCGTGACGGTCCGCGCCACGCCCGGCCGGCTCGCACTGGAGGTGGTGGACGACGGTCGCGGCGGCCCGCCCACCGGGGACGGGACGGGCCAAGGCCTGCGCGGCATGGCCGAGCGGGTAGCCCTGCTCGGCGGCACCGTAGAAACCGGCACGATCGAAACGGGCACCGCCGAACCCGGCACGAGCGGCGGCTTCCGGGTGTCGGTCCACCTGCCCCTGACGGGAGTCGCCGCGTGAGCCCGATCCGCGTCGTTCTCGTCGACGACCAGCACCTGGTCCGCACCGGCCTGCGTGCGCTGCTCGACCGGGCGCCTGACATCGAGGTGGTGGGCGAGGCGGGCGACGGCGGCAGCGGCCTGGCGGTGGTACGGGAGCAGCGGCCCGACATCGTGCTGATGGACGTACGGATGCCCGGCGGGGACGGACTGGCGGCGACCCGGCGGATCCTGACCGACCCGACGCTGGACGGCGTGCAGGTCGTCATGCTCACCACGTTCGACGACGACGAGTACCTGTTCGAGGCGATCCGCGCCGGGGCGGCCGGTTTCCTGCTCAAGGACACCCCGCCCGATGCCCTGCGGGACGCGGTCCGGACGGTGGCCGGTGGCGACGCGCTGCTCTCCCCCGCGGTGACCCGGCGGGTGCTCGCCGCGGCGGCCCGTTCACCGGTGGCCGACCCGGCGCGGCTGGCCGGACTGACCGCCCGGGAACGGGACGTGCTGGCGCAGGTGGGCGCCGGACGATCGAACACGGAGATCGGGCAGGCGTTGTTCCTGAGCCCTGATACCGCCCGCACCTACGTGAGCCGGCTGCTCCAGAAGCTGAACGCCCGCGACCGGGCTCAGCTCGTCGTGATCGCGTACGAGAGCGGGCTGGTCCGCCCCGGCGAGGGCTGAGCCGCGCCGGGGCGGGTCACGGTCAGGTCGACGCCGCGTCCGCCGGTTCGGGGGCGGCGTGCCGGCCGCCGCCGTTGCGCCGTTCGTCGCCGTGCCCCGGCCACCACGCCTTGTGGCCGATCAGCCCGGTCAGCGCCGGTACGAAGAACATCGACATGACGAACGCGGACAGCACGATCCCGATCGCCACCGCGAAGCCCATCTGCTGGAGGAACGAGATCGGCGCGAGCATCAGCACCCCGAACGTGCCGGCCAGGATCAGCCCGGCCGCGGCGACCGTCGGGCCGGCGTGTTCCACCCCGATCGCGGCGGCCTGGTGCGGTTCGTGGCCCTCGCGCGCCTCCTCCCGTAGTCGCGCGATCATCAGGATGTTGTAGTCGGTGCCGATCGCCACCACGAACAGATAGAGGATGATCGGCAGCTGGAACGTCACGCCCGGGTTGCCCTGGAGCCCCTGGAACACGTAGACGGTGGCGCCGAGCGTGGCGGCGAAGTTGAGCAGCACCGCGATCACCAGGTAGACCGGCGCGACGAGGCTGCGCAGCAGCAGCGCCAGGATGATCGCGATCAGGAGTGCGGCGACCGGCAGGATCACCGACAGGTCCCTGTTGTTCGCCGAGTTGATGTCCGCGAAGATCGCCGTGGTGCCACCGACGAGCGCCCTGGTGCCCGGCGGAGCCGCCTCGTGCACCGCCTTTCGCAGGTCGTCGCGCACGAGCGTGATCGCCTCGTTGGACATCGGGTTCTCGTTCAGCAGCAGGCTGATCCGGGCGACGCTCGGGTCGGTGGCGCTGCGCTCCGGTGGCTGCGCCTGCCCGACGCCGGGTGCCCGCGCCGACGCGGCGGCGAAGTCGTTCACCTGCTGGTCGGTGAGCGGGGTGCCGTTGCCGGTGGTCAGGTAGACCTCGGTGGGCGCGAGCGCCCCGGCGGCGAACCCGCGCTGGAGGTCCTGGGCGGCCCGCGCCGACTCGGTGTCCTGCGGGAAGCCGGCGCCGAAGTCGTAGTCGGCCTTGTAGCCGAGCACCCCGGCGGCGAGCGCGACGAGCAGCGCTCCGGAGGCCGCTGCCACGATCGCCGGGCGGCGGCCGACCACGGCGCCGAGCCGCCGGGACAGGGTCGCCCTGGGCGGGCGCTGCCACGCCTTCGACGGCCAGAACACCCACCGGCCGAGCAGCGACACGAGCGCCGGGATCAGGGTCAGCGAGGTGACGAGCATGACGCCGACGGCGATGGCGAGCGCCGGGCCGAGCGAGCCGAAGAAGCCGAGCGAGGCGAGCAGCAGCACCAGGAACGCCACGATGACCGCACCGGCGGCGGACGTGATGACCTCGCCGACCCGCTGCACCGAGACGACCATCGCGGTGCGTTTGTCGTCGCCGGCGCGCAGCCGCTCCCGGTAGCGGAACAGCAGGAACAGGATGTAGTCGGTGCCGATGCCGAACAGCACGATCAGCAGGATGGTCTGCAGGTCCTGGCTGACGTTGAGGTCGAACGCCTTGCCGGCGGCGGCGACCAGCCCGGTGGTGACGGACATGACGACGCTGATCACCACCACCGGCAGCAGCGCGGCGATCGGGCTGCGGAAGATGATCAGGATCAGCCCGATGATGAGGACGATGGTGGCGACACCGACGACGGCGAACGCCTCGTTGAACGTGTCCTCGTTGTCGACGAAGCTCGCCACGTCGCCCGCCACCCCGGCGGTCAGGCCGCTGCCGGCCAGGTCCGGCCCGAGGGCGGCGCGCAGGTCGCGTACCGCGTCGAGCAGGCCCGGGTCGTCGGGGCTGTCGGCGTCGAGACCGACGGTGACCACCTGCACCGACTTGTCCGGCGCGACGGCCTGCGGACCGGTCAGGTAGCCGGAGGTCTGCGGGATGTTCCGGGCCTTGAGCGCGGTGGCGAGTTGCCCCACGCGGGCCTCGTCGGCCGGGGTCAGCGGTTTGCCGTCGCTGCGCTTGACCACGACTGTGGCGGTGGCGGTGGCGGCCTGCGGGAACGACTTCGCGGCCAGCTCGGTGGCCTGCACCGACTCGTAGGAACGCGGCAGGAAGCTCTCCTGGTCCGCGGAGGTGATGTCGCTCAGCGAAGGACTGGCGGCGATGATCGCGATCGCGGCGACGACCCAGCCGCCGATCACCCACCAGGCCTTGCCCACGACGAATCTGCCCAGGCGCTCGAACATCGTTTCCCCCGTGTGTTCGGCTGTGTCGCACGCGATCCTACGCTGCGTGAGCAATCCCTTTCGGACGGCTCGCGGACTTTCGTCGATGATCCGGGTGGTCGAGGATCGACGGATGAGCGCGACGCTGCCCGGTCCCGGAGTGCTGACGGCCTGGTTGGCGGCGACGGTGCCGGCTCCGCTGGTCTTCTTCGAGTGGACCCACAGATGGGAGGAGGACCAGCCGGTCTCGACCGCGCTGTGGTGGCCCGTGCTCGCGTCACCGCTGCTCGCCGCCGTGCTGGCGGCCCGGCAGCCCCGGCGACCCGGGGTGGCCCTGGGCGTGTCCACGCTGGTCGCGACGGCGCTTCTCGCGTTGTCACTGGCGCTCTTCCGGTGGGTCGTGCCGCTGACCGGCGAGGCCCACTGGGGGCGGGCTCTGCTCGGCGGCGCGGCGCTCGCGGTGGCCGGAGCGCTGATCGGGTACGCCGCCGGCGGGCGCCTGCCCCACCGGGTCCGCCCGGCGTCGCGGCGCGGCTATCTGATCGGCGGGCTCGCCGTGGTGTTCGGCGCGCTGCTGGCCCAGTCCGCGGTACGGCTCGGCGCCGAGGACAGCACGATCGGGCAACCCCCGCATGAGTACGGCGGCGTCGGCCCCTACTCGACGTCGGCGGGCCGGTTCACGGCACCGGCCACCGGGGCGTACGCGATCTTCGCGGTGGGCTTCTCCCCGGCGGACCCGGACTGCCGCGTCACCGGCGGCGGCGCGGAGGTCCGGACGGCCGAGCCGGTCTCCGTCCCGCCGGGCGACTACGGCAGCGATGCCGCCACCTATTCCTGGGTGGCGACCGTGCGGGTGCCGACGCCCGGTAGGTGGACGCTCGACTGCCGCACGACCGACCCGGAGGCGTCCTACGTGGTCGGTGACGTGCCGGAGATCCGGGGCGCGGTGGGCGAGGTGATCCACTGGCCGGTGGGCGTGATCTGGCTGTTCGGCGCGGTTCCCGGCCTGCTGATCGTCGCGGACACCGCCAGGCGACGGCGAGCGTCCCACCCGGCGGTCCTTAGTGAGCGTTTGAGAAGCCGGTTCAGGTGCTGGTTGCCTGGGCCGGTTTCGTGTTGCGGGCCAGGCGGGTGACCATGACGTGGATCATGGCCCAGGTGACGAAGGCGGCGTGGCTGGCGGGTAGGTGTTCGTAGTCGCGGACGCAGCGGCGTTTCTTGCTGATCCAGGCGAAGGTGCGTTCGACGACCCAGCGGCGGGGCAGCACGACGAGGCGCTGGC
>NZ_JANCLW010000001.1:1160562-1217898 GCF_033433935.1 Micromonospora sp. BRA006-A | reverse complement strand
CCGCGCCGCCCGTTCCCGCTCCCGCCGAACCCGCTGCGGCGGATAACGGCGGGGCGAAGCGGACTGCGCATCGACGATCGGGTACAACGACATCAGAAGGCCCTCGGCACGGAAACGGTTGGCTCGACACCACCGGACCTACCGAGGGCCTTCCCTCACCTCCAACACGACACGCCGCCCAACCCCACCACTTCTCAAACGCTCACTTAGCGCCGCCGGAAATACATAGAGGCAAAAGCGATATGCCTCAGAGTCATAACTATGACTCTGAGGCATATCGGTCTCGGCGGCATACGTCGAGGCTGGACCACCGGGCCCGGGCGCTCGACGACAGCTGGCGTCGCGGACGGCTGCCCGGCGGCGGACGCGACGTGAACCGGGCGGCGGAAGTGTCGTAGGGGTCTCGTAGCCTGGCGCGGTCATCGACGATCGCAGGGAGGCGACGTGCTCGACCACTTCTCCGTAGCGGTACGCGACCTGGAGGCGAGCGGCGCCTTCTACGACGCGGTCCTCGCCCCGCTGGGCGGGCGGCGGCTGATGGAGCCCGGCCCGATCGGCTACGGCGTCGACGCGCCCGACTTCTGGGTGGAGCCCGCGCCGTCCGGCGCCACGCCGGTGCCGGTGCACATCGCGTTCACCGCGGCCGACCGCGCCACGGTGCGGGCGTTCCACGACGCGGCGGTGGCAGCGGGCGCGGAGGTGCTGCACGCGCCAAAGGAGTGGCCGGAATACCACGCCGCCTACTACGGCGCGTTCGTCCGCGACCCGGACGGCAACAACGTCGAGGCGGTCTGCCACCGCCCGGAGTGACTCCCGGCGCGTCCGGGAGGCAGGATGGACCGGTGGAGATCGAGCCGGTCGAGCACGCTCCCGTACGCGCCATCCGCCGGGCCTGGCTGGCGCAGCGCTGGCACGATCTCGCCTTCCTGCACTGGGCGGTCCCGCCGGAACGGGTGGCGCCGCTGCTGCCCGCCGGCACCCGGCCGGACACGCTCGACGGGCTCACCTACGTGGGGCTGATCGGGTTCCGGATGGTCGGGCTGGGTCTCGGCCGTGGCCCGGGCGTGCCGTACCTCGGCACATTCTGGGAGACGAACGTCCGGCTCTACTCGGTCGACGGTTCGGGGCGGCGCGCTGTCGTGTTCCGCTCGCTCGACGCGTCCCGCCTGGTGCCGGTGCTGGTGGCCCAGGTGAGCCTGCGTCTGCCGTACAAGTGGTCGGCGATGCGGCTGGACCGGTCCGGTGACACGCTCACCTACCGCTGCCGCCGCCGCTGGCCCGGTCCGGCCGGCGCGACCAGCCGGATGGCGGTACGCGTCGGCGCGCCCATCGCCGAGCCGACGCCGCTGGAACACTTCCTGACCGCCCGCTGGGGCCTGCACACCCGGGCGTACGGCCGCACCCGCCACCTGCCGAACTGGCATCCACAGTGGCCGCTGCACCGCGCCGAACTGCTGCACCTCGACGACGAGCTGGTCACCGCCGCGGGCCTGCCCGCACCGGACGGGCCGCCGGTGAGCGTGCTCTACTCCTCCGGCGTACCTGTCGTCTTCGGCGGCCCCACGTCGGTCGGGTGACCGCCACGTTGATCGACGCCAGGTCGCCGCAGTGGCGGCATCCGGCACACCGGAACACCGCCACTTCCCCGAGGTGGCGCCGGCACGTCCGCGCGGCGCGGAGGCGAGCGGGGTCAGTGCAGCGGGTCGTGGGTGCCGTGCGGGACGTCGGGACGGCATCGGCGTACCCGGTCCGCGGCCATCCGGCCACCCACCGCCAGCCCGTACCGCTCCACCGCGGCGAGCCCGTACGCGCTGCACGTCGGCGTGTAGCGGCAGGTCGCCGGCCAGCGGTGCGACAGCCAGCGCCGGTAACCGAGGATGGCGGCCCGGCCGGCCCGGTCCACGGCGGGCCGCCGGACGACGCCCGCAGTCACCGAGCCGAGGGTGAGCAGCATCGAGAAGAGGCCCAGGTCGCAGCAGCCCGGCCCGTCGCAGGTGGGCACGTCGCAGTTGCACCAGTCCCGGCTCTTCTTTTTCTTGTGGTGCCGCTTCCGGAAGATCACCACGCCATGATGCGACACGCCCGCCAGTGTCGATGAGGCGACCGGACCGGGTCCGGTGTGATCGGGTCGGTGGGCGGCCGGGAACCTAGCGTCGAAGGCGTCACCAGGAGGGAAGACCGGGTGCTGGATCGGCTCAACGCCGCGCTGGACCACCTCGAACAGCGGCTCGACCAGCCGCTCGACGTGGCCGCGCTGGCCCGGATCGCCGGCGTGTCGGAGCACCACTTCGGCCGGCTGTTCTCGGCGCTGGCCGGACTGCCGCTGTCGGAGTACGTGCGCCGTCGCCGGATGACGCTGGCCGGGGCCGACGTGCTCGCCGGCCGGGAGTCGCTGCTCGACGTGGCGGTCCGCTGGGGGTACGGCTCGAACGAGGCGTTCGCCCGCGCGTTCCGGGCCGTGCACGGTGTCGGGCCGACGCAGGCCCGGCAGGCCGGTGCGGTGCTGCGGTCCCAGCCCCGGATGTCCTTCCGGCTCGTCGTCGAAGGGAACACCAGTATGGACTACCGGATCGTGACCAAGGACGCCTTCCGGCTCGCCGGGCTGACGGCGCGGGTGCCGCTCGTACACGAGGGGATGAACCCGCACATCGTGGCGTTCGTCAGGGGCATCGACCCGGCCACCGTCCGCCGCATCGAGGCGCTGTCCGACCAGGAGCCGCACGGGATCGTCAACGTCAGCGCCGAGCTGGCCGGTGCCCGGGACGAGGGCGCCGAGCTGGACTACTGGTACGCGGCGGTCACCGGCGCGGACGTGCCGGACGACCTGCGCAGCCTGCCGGTCGAGGCCGGCGACTGGGCGGTGTTCTCCAGTTCCGGGGCGTTCCCCGTGGCGGTGCAGCACCTGTGGCGGGCCGTGTTCACGTCGTGGTTCCCGTCCAACCCGTACGAGACCCGGCCGGGGCCGGAGATCTCCCGGGTCCGGGTCGCCGAGGACGGTGGCACCGCCGACGCGGAGCTGTGGATCCCGGTGCGCCGGGTCTAGAGGCGCGCCACCGCCGCCGCTCGCGCCAGCACGGCCGGCACGTCGTGTACGTGGTACGGATGCTCGCCCGGCTCGATGGCGGCGAGGAACATCGCGTACACGGCGGCCAGCCGCAGCGGCGCGACCGGCCGGAGCAGGTCGACGGCCCGGTGCGGGTCGCTGCCGGGCACGTCGGTCCGCCAGCGCCGCGCCCACGCGTCGACGAGCCGGGCGGCGGCGTCCGCGTCGACGTCCTCGGTGAGGCGCAGGATGTCGAAGGCGGGGTGGCCGGCGAACGAGTCCGCCCAGTCGATCACCGTCCGGCGCCGGTCGTCGCCGCGGACGTTGCCGGGGTGCAGGTCGCCGTGCACGAGCGTGTCGGGCAGGCCGCAGTCGCCGACCTGCCGCAGCCGCCGGTCGAGGCCGTCGAGCAGCGCGCTCACGGCCGACACGTCGTGCCCGGCGAGCCGCTCGCGGATCCAGCCCGCGAGCCGCGCCCCGCGCAGGTCGGGCACCCCGGCCGCGACCAGTTCGTCGACGACCCCGCACGCCCGCCGCTGCACCAGGTGATGTCCGGCCGCGACGGCGGCCCGCTCCCCCTCTCCGGCCCCGTACCGGTCCTCCCCCGGCACGTCGTCCAGCAGCATCCGCCCCTCCCCGTCGGCGGCGAGCACCGCCGGCACGCCGATCAGGGAGTCCGTGTCACCGGGAAGACCGGCCACCGAGGGGAGCCGGCCGAGGACCTCGGCCTCGTGGCGGGCGAAGGACGGTAGCTGCTTCAGCCACGCCGGGCCCTGGTCGGTGTCCAGGCGCCAGATGGCGGAGAGGTTCCAGGTGCGCTGCTGCGCCACCGCCGTCACCGGGCGGCCGAGCCGGCGCAGCTCGCCGGTCGCCCACGCGACGCTGCGAGCCGGACCGCCGGCCTCCACCCACGGCTGGCGCAGCGGGTGCGGCGCGAGGTCCACGGTCGCCGGTTCCAGGGGTACGGCCGGTGCGTCGACTACCTGCGCCAGGTAGCGGACGTGGCCGCCGGGAGGCGCGGGACGGTCGGCGTCGAGCAGCCGCAGCACGGCGACCTCCAGCCCGTGGCGCCGCCGGACCGTGTCGACGATCGAGTGCACCTCCTGCCACCACGGCTCCGGTACGCCGAACGACGGCAACGCGCCGAGCGGGCGGCCGGCGGTGTCGAGCAGGACCAGCGAGACGGTGCGGGACACGGCCGGACGGTATCCGGGCACCCCTACGGGAGGCGAGCGGATTGGTCCGGGTCCGGCTCGGGACCGGACGGATGCCCCGCGCACCGGTGGGCGGAACGCTGAGGCGATGAGCCTCATCGCTTCCCGCCCACGTCCGCACCAGTGGGTGCGCCTTCGCCGACGCGGTGCCGACGCCCGGCCTGGTGCTGTACGGCGGGCCGCTGCTGTTCGAGGTGGGCCTGCTGGTGCTGCTGTACCGGGCGGCGGCGGCCCGGCTGCTGCCGGTGTGGGCGCCGGCGCTGGTGCTCGCCGGGTTCCTGGCCATCGCGGTGAACCTGAACCTGCTGCCCGTCGGGGCCGCGCTGGTGCTGGCCGGGCTACTGCCGCTGCGTGTCACGCCCCGCCCGGTGGCCTGACCGCCGTCAGCGCCAGACGGTACGGCGGAACCCCTGGTGGCCGGCGCACACGTCGCGCTGCCCGCCGGTGCGGCTGACCGCGCCGTCGCGGCACTGCACCAGCCAGCCCCGATCGGACCAGAACCCGGGTACGCACTCGAACCAGTCGCACACCCTGGCAGCCGGCCGGCGGATCCGCTGGCCGCCGCAGAAGTCGTACCCGAAGGGGTTCGCCGGGGCGCCGCAGCGGCGCTCGACCGGCGGCTGCGGCGTGCCGCGCGGCGGCGCGGGACGGGCGCGGGACGGCTCGGGGCTCGTGCTGGGCCGGACCTGGACGGCGGGCGCGACGTGCGGCGGCGCGGGCGTGCCGGTGGCCGCCGGGGTCGCGGCGGCGGCGCGTTCCGAACCGGCCCGGGTGGGCGGGTTGGACTCGATGAGCATCGCCGGCACGATCAGCGCGAGCGCCGCGCCGACCGCCACGGTCCGCCGGCCGCCGGGCACCAGCGCGGTGACGCGGGCCTGGGCGGGGGTGAGCACGGCGGGGCGTTCGGGCCGCGCCGCGGTGTGCTCCGCTATTAGTTCGTCCAGCTCGGCCACCACCGCCGCGCGCTGCTCGATCGCGTCGGCGAACGCCAGCGTGAGCGTGAACCGGAAGTCGGCCGCCGCGCCGGTGGGCAGCAGCAACCCGGAGGTACGCCGCCGGTCCAGCACCTGGATCAGGGTGACCGGCGCGCCGGGGTCGTGGGACAGGCCGGTCATCCGGCCGTACGCCCAGTCGCGCCGGCCGCGTCCGCCGAGCAGCACCAGGCGCCGGTTGGTGAGCACGGCGAGCCCGGCGTCGACCACCTTGACGCCCTCGGGGCGGCGGGGGCGCAGCGCGGGCGGGTCGGGGTCGACTGTCAGTTCGGGGGCCGGCAGCACCGCGGTGTGCCGGACCTCGACCAGTTGCGCGGCCGGGAGCGTCCAGAAGACCACCTCGCCGGGGGCCAGCTCCATCGGCAGGCCGACGCCCGCCTGGGCCGAGCCGTGGAAGGACACCGCGAGCGTACGCAGGCGGCGCAGCTCGTCGTCGCGGCGTCGCCACGCCTCGTCGGCCGCACGGAAGGCCCGCTGCCGCCGCTCGTTCTGCCGGTGCGCCCACCGGTACCGCCATGTGGAACCCGTCGAATCAGTCTTCGCCACGCCGACTCCTCCGCCGCGCGAGCCCACCAATCGGGGTGTCATTCATGTCAACGACGCGGGATGGGTAGCAAGACACGCGAAAGTCGCCAATTAGACCGATCGGCTGATTGACTGACACAATCGGCGGAAACCCCCGCGTCGATTCACGTTCCGTGCCACCGGCTCCCGGCGGTCCCGCTTCGTCATGCGCGCGCGTGGCCACGTCGGTAACGTCAGCCGCAACGGTGGGCCGGACCGCGACCCCCGGGCGGCGAGGAGGTGCACCGGTGGGCGACCCGGCCGTGGTGGTGGGAGTGGACATCGGCACCACCAGTTCCAAGGCCGTCGCGTTCGACACCACCGGCCGGCAACTGGCCAGCCACTCGATCGGCTACCCGCTGGAGGAGCCGAACCCGGGCTGGGCCGAGCAGGATCTGGACCTCATCTATCAAGCCGTGCTCGGCGTGATCCGCGCGGTCGTGGACGAGCTGCGCGTACCGGTGGCCGGCCTGTCGTTCAGCACCGCCATGCACAGCCTGATCGGGCTGGATGCCGACGGCACCCCGCTGACCCCGTCCATCACCTGGGCCGACTCCCGCGCGAGCGCGCAGGCCGAACGCCTGCGGGCCGCGCCGTCCGGGCTCGCCCTGCACCGGCGCACCGGCACCCCGGTCCACCCGATGGCGCCGCTGCCCAAGCTGGTGTGGTTCGCCGAGCAGGAACCGAAGCTGCACGAGCGGGTCGCGCACTGGGTCGGCATCAAGGATCTGGTGCTGCGGCGGCTCGCCGACGCGCTCGTCACCGACCACTCGGTCGCGTCCGCCACCGGCCTGATGGACATCCACCGGCTGGCCTGGGACACCGAGGCTCTGCGCATCGCCGGCATCACCGAGGAACAGCTCCCCCAGCTCGTACCCACTACCCACGTGCTGCCCGGGCTCACCGCCGAGGCGGCGCGAGCCACCGGGCTGCCGGCGGACACCCCGCTGGTGGTGGGCGCCGGGGACGGGCCACTGGCGAACCTCGGCCTCGGCGCGGTCCGCCCCGGCGTGGTGGCCTGCTCGATCGGCACCAGCGGCGCCATGCGGGTGATGGTGGAACGCCCCGGCGTGGACCCGCTCGGCGGCGTGTTCTGCTACGCCCTCACCGAGGACCGCTGGGTGGTCGGCGGCGCCATCAACAACGGCGGCATCGTCCTCCAGTGGGCGAACGACGCGCTCGCCCCCGAACTGGGCGAGCACGCCGAGGAGGAGCTGCTCGACCTGGCCGCCACCGCGCCGGTCGGCTCCGGCGGGCTGATCATGCTGCCGTACCTGCTCAGCGAGCGGGCGCCGCACTGGAGCGCGCTGCCGCGCGGCGCGTACGTCGGGCTGACCCACGGCCACGGCCGGCCGCACCTGGTCCGGGCCGCGCTGGAGGGTGTCTGCCAGCAGCTCGCCCTGGTTCTCGCCTCGGTCCGGGCCGCCGGGAACGAGGTACGCGAGGTCCGTGCCAGCGGCGGCTTCGCCCGCAGCGCGCTGTGGCGGCAGATCCTCGCCGACGCGCTCGGCATGCCGGTGCGGTTCCCCGCCGGGCACGAGGGGTCCGGCTTCGGCGCGGCGCTGCTCGGCATGCAGGCGCTCGGCCTCATCGAATCGATCGAGGTCGCCGCCGACCTGGTCCGGATCGAGGAGACGGTCCGCCCGGACCCCGCCTCCGCCGCCACGTACGCGGCGCTGCTCCCCCTCTTCTCCGAGCTGTACGACGCCCTCGTACCCACGTTCGCGTCCCTGCGGCGGATGGCACCGAGCCTGCCGCCGGAACCACCACCCACCGCACCACCCCGCTGACCGACCGAAGGGCGTGATAGCCGTGGTCACACTGCTCGCCGCACCCGCGGAACCGCTCACGAACGCCGATGACACCCAGCTCGTTCTCGCGGCCCTGCTCGGCATCGCCGCGGTGGTGCTGCTCATCGCGTGGGGCAAGGTGCACCCGTTCCTCGCGCTGATCCTCGGCGCGGCGGTCCTCGGCGTGGTCGCCGCCGTACCCGTCGACAAGATCGTCACGTCGTTCAGCGGCGGCGTCGGCTCCACCGTCGGCGGCGTGGGCCTGCTGATCGCACTCGGCGCCATGATCGGCGGCCTGCTGGCCGAGTCCGGCGGGGCGGACGGCATCGTGGAACGGGTGGTCGGCCGGGTCTCGGGGACCGCGCTGCCCTGGGCGATGGCCGGTGTGGCCGCACTCATCGGCCTGCCGCTGTTCTTCGAGGTCGGCGTGGTGCTGCTGGTGCCGATCGTGCTGCTCGTCTCGCTGCGGGTGAACGTGCCGCTGATGAAGATCGGCATTCCCGCGCTCGCCGGCCTGTCGGTGCTGCACGGCCTGGTGCCGCCGCACCCCGGCCCGCTGGTGGCGATCGACGCGCTCGGCGCCAATCTCGGTCAGACGCTCGCCCTGGGCCTGCTGGTGGCGATCCCCACGGTGATCATCGCCGGTCCGGTCTTCGGCAACTTCATCGCCCGGTACGTGCCGGCCACCGCACCGGCCGAGCTGCTGCCGACCCGGCGCGACGCGGCAGTCGACCGCAGCCCGACCCGGCCCGGCGACGGCCGGCTCGACGCCGACGGCGACCTGGTCACCGAGGACGACCTGGTCAACCCCGGCACCGGACGGCCCGGCGCCGCGATCGAGGAACCGGCCGGACGGCGCTCGCGCCGGTCCCCGGCACTCTGGGCGGCGGTGGTGACGGTGCTGCTGCCTGTGGTGCTGATGCTGCTGCGGGCGATCGGTGAGCTGACGCTCGGCGAGGACACCGCCGCCCGCAAGGCGCTGGACATCGTCGGCACCCCGATCATCGCCCTGCTGGCAGGCGTCATCTTCGCCATGATCTTCCTGGGCTACCGGTCCGGCTTCAGCCGTACCCAGGTCTCCGGTTTCCTCGGCGGCTCGCTGCCGCCGATCGCCGGCATCCTGCTGATCGTCGCCGCCGGTGGCGGCTTCAAGCAGGTGCTCGTCGACGCCGGCGTGGGCGACCTGGTCGCGAACGCCGCCGACGGCGCGAACCTCTCGCCGCTGCTGCTCGGCTGGCTGGTAGCGGTCGGCATCCGGGTCGCCACCGGCTCGGCCACCGTCGCCACCATCACCGCCGCAGGCATCGTCGCGCCGCTGGCCGACACGCTCGCCGGCCCCGAGGTGGCGCTGCTGGCGCTGGCCATCGGCTGCGGGTCGCTGTTCTTCTCCCACGTCAACGACGCCGGCTTCTGGCTGGTGAAGGAGTACTTCGGGCTGACCGTCGGGCAGACCATCAAGAGCTGGTCGGTGATGGAGACCATCATCTCGGTGGTCGGTTTCCTCGGCGTCCTGCTGCTCGACGTCTTCATCTAGCGACGGGTCAGGGAGCCTCGACGCCGGAGATGCGGAACTTGTGCACCTCGGCGCCGAGGATCTCCGTCACCTGCTCGGCCTCCGGGCCGGAGCCCCGGAACGCCAGCAACTGCTCGTCGGACTCCCACCGCTCGTAGACGTTGATCCGGCCCGGCTCGACCATGTCGGCGCTGACCGCGAAGTCGACGCAGCCGGGCGCGTCCCGGGCCGCGCGGACGGCGGCCTCGCAGGACGCCAGGTAGGCGTCCCGCCGGGCCGGATCGACGTAGAGGGTGCCGGCGACGATGAGCATGCCGGCCATCCTGCCACCCGCGCCCGGTCAGGACCGGGTGATCGCGTTGGCGTGGATCGCCTCGTTCAGGTACGCGGCCATCCCCGGCCGCAGCTTCTCGAAGTACGCGGTGAACCGCGGGTCCGCCACGTACATGTCCGCCAGGCCGGTGTGGATCTCGTACGAGCAGTCGTACCACCACTTGGTGATGAGCTGCCGGTGCTCCTCGGCCAGCGCCATCGCCTCCGGGCCGTCAGCCGGCGCGCCCGAGTCCATCAGCGCGGCGAACCGTCGCCCCCAGTCCTCGTTCTCCGCCTTGTTGCGCAGCCAGTCCTCCTTCGAGTAGCGGCCCGCGCGCTCCTGCGACTGCCGGTACGCCTCGGTGCCGCCCCAGCGCTGCTCCGCTTCCTCTGCGTGCTCGTCCGGGTCGAAGTCACCGAACACCTCGAACCGCTCCTCCGGCGTCAACTGGATCCCCAACGTCCTCGCCTCCATCGCGTGTTCGATCGCCGCGACCATCTCCTGGAGCTTCCCGATCCGCCCGGACAGCAGCGCGTGCTGCCGGCGCAGGTGCGCCGCCGGGTCGGCGTCCGGATCGTCCAGGATCGCGGCGATCTCCTCCAGCGGGAACCCCAGCTCGCGGTAGTACCGGATGAGCTGCAACCGGTCCAGGTCGGCCTCGTCGTAGCGGCGGTATCCCGCCGGCGTGCGCCCGCTGGGCCGCAGCAGCCCGATCTCGTCGTAGTGGTGCAGCGTCCGGACCGTCACCCGGGCCGCCCGCGCCACCTGTCCCACCGTGTACGGCATGGTTCCCTCCCTTCCGCCACAAAGACTCCCGCCTCCCGCTGCGTGAGGGTCAAGCCGGAAACACGACGACGCCCCCGACCATGATCGGCCGGGGGCGTCGCCGGTGCGGTCAGTTGGTGACCTTCTCCTTCTCCGGGGCGGCGAAGGTCGCGTTTGCGGGAGTCCGGAAGGCGTGCACCAGACCGGCGATCGAGAGCAGCAGGAGCAGGCCCGCGCCGAGGTACATGGCCAGGGCGCCCTGCTCGGCCTTGCGGCCGAACTCGCTGAAGCCGTACGAGGTGAGCAGCAGGCCGCGCAGCGTCTCGCCCTTGAACACGGTCTCCCGCTGGGCGGTCACCTCGGCGAGCTGCTTCTGCAGGTCGGCCAGGTTGGCGGCGTTGCTCTGCTCGGCCTGGGCCACCTGCTCGCGCAGCGCGCTCTGCGGCTCGCCCAGGTCGGCGTAGGTCTTGCCGCCGGCCATGTTCTTCAGGTGCAGGCCGATGTACTCGTTGGCGTAGCACTCGGCCTGCTTGCCGGTGGTCATCTTCTGGCCGGCGTACTCGCGCAGGCAGTCCGACTTCTTCTCCTCGTCCGACAGCTTGTCCGCCGGGGTGAAGGTGATGTGCTGCGCGCCGAGCTGGTCGCGTACGTAGTCGTTGGCGAAGTTGGCGTTCGTCGTCAGGACGACGCCGACGACGAGCAGCAGGACCGCCAGGCCCAGCCCACCGATGCTGAACAGCAGATCGAGCGTCCGTCGCTTCATATCAAGCTCCCGTGTGGAGGATGTGTTTCCGTGACTTGTTGACGAGAACCATCCTGCGGTGCCGCACCGCCGGTGAGCAGGGTCGAATCCCCTGTCCCGTCCGGGACCTTCGGCCCCCGTGGACCCGGGCCGGTCAGCGCTCGGCGCCGGCCCCGGACAACGCGGGAAGCAGATCGGGCAGGGCGGCCGGACGGCCGTACCGCCAGCCCTGGCCCTGCCGGCAACCGATCGCGGTGACCGCCGCGTGCTGCGCGACGGTCTCCACACCCTCGGCCACCACGGCCAGGTCGAACGCGCCGGCCAGCCGGTTCACCATCTCGACGGTGGCGTACGCGCGGGCGTCACCGGCGTCCAGCCGGGACACGAACGATCTGTCGATCTTCAGCTCGGTGGCCGGGATGCGGTGCAGGTAGCTCAGCGAGGAGTACCCGGTGCCGAAGTCGTCGATGGCGATGCGGATGCCGAGGTCGCGCAGCTGTGACAGCCGGTCGAGCACCGACTCGCTGCCCTCGATCAGCGCCGACTCGGTGAGTTCCAGGGTGAGTGCGCGGGGCGGCAGACCGGCCGCGCCGACCGCGCCCGTGACGGTGGCGATCAGGTCCGGCCGGCACAGGTGGGCGGCGGCGATGTTCACCGCCACAGTCACGTCCGGCGCGTGCTGGCGCCAGGTGGCCGCCGCCCGGCACGCCTCGTGGATGACCCACCTGTCGATGGCCACGATGAGCCCGGTCTCCTCGGCCAGCGGCAGGAACCGCGCCGGGGTCAGCACACCCAGCCGGGGATGCCGCCAGCGCACCAGCGCCTCCGCGCTGCGTACCGTGCCGGTGTCCAGGTCGACGATCGGCTGAAACTCCATCAGCAACTGGCCCTCGTCGACAGCGCGGCGCAGGTCGGCGATCAGTTCGGCCCGGCTGACCGCCGACTCGCGCAGCTCCGGCGTGCACGTGCGGTAGGCGGCCTTGCCGGCGGCCTTCGCCGCGTACATGGCGATGTCGGCGTCGCGGAGCAGGTCGGTGTGCGAGGCGTGCTGCGGCCCGTACTCCGCGATGCCGATGCTCGCCGACGGGTGGACGCCGAGGTCCTCCTCGCCCGGCAGCGGTTCCAGCGCGGCCAGCAGCCGGACCGCGAGTCGCTCGGGGGACACCTGACGTTCCCCGGCGACCAGCACGGCGAACTCGTCGCCGCCGAGCCGGGCGATCATCCCGTCCGGGCCGACCGCGTCCCGCATGCGCTCCGCGGTGGCGGTGAGCAGCCGGTCCCCGGCGGCGTGCCCGAACCTGTCGTTCACCTGCTTGAAGCCGTCCAGGTCGAGCAGCACCACGGCGACCGGGCCACCGGCGCGCAACGCCCGGCGCAACCGCCGGACGAACGTCAGGCGGTTCGGCAGGCCGGTGAGCTGGTCGGAGTACGCGAGCCGGCGCAGCCGGCCGACCAGCCGCAGGTTCTCGTTCGCGGCCAGCCCCTGGCGCAGCGCCAGCACCCCGAGCAGGCCCATCATGCCGACGAAGACCACCTGCGGGGTCTGCCCGCTGGGCTGCCGGGACAGCAGGACCGCGACGATCGCGCCGCCCACCGGCAGGTACGGCAACGCGACCCGCCACCACGGTGGCAGCGGCGAATCGACCACGTCGTCCTCGCCGTCCCCGTCGGACGGAGGCGGATAGCGGGTGGCTAGGCCGACCAGCAGGTAGCTCAGCGGCCAGCAGACGTCGACCGGGTGCCCGGGCGTGTAGTCGCCGCGTGCGACCAGCGAGACGTAGACGGCGTCCGCGCCGGACCGAATCGCCAGACCCGCCCCGATCACTGTGAGCGCCCGCCACATCGGCCGGCCCGGACCGGCCACCGCCACCAGGATGGTGAGCTGCATCAGGTCGAACATCGGGTAGAGCAGCCCGAACGTCCGCATCGGATCGGCCAGCTCGGCGTCGGTGATCCGGTGGAACACCACCACCCAGCCGATCGGGATGAGGGCCAGCCCGACGATCACCCCGTCGAGCAGGGTGCGGGCCCGGCCGATCACGCTGCGCGGGCCGGTGCGGGAGCACAGCAGCGCACCGGTGCCGGTGACGATGCCGGTGGCGAACAGGCCCGCCACCAGTGGGGTGTGGGGCAGGCCGAGCCCGCCGAGCCGTTCCACGGTCCACACCGCGCGGCCGAGCGCGGCGAGCATCATGGTGGCGGCGAGCAGTTCCCAGAACCGGCGCAACGTGGCCGGCTGCCGTCGCGCCGCGCCGACGCAGAGCACCGCCGCCCAGCTCGACACCGCCATCGCGCCGACGTCGCTCACCAGCGCCGCGCCCGGCAGCCGGGCGGCCAGCCAGGCCATCTCCCCGAGTACGACGACGGCGGCCGCGACGAGTCCGACACGGCCGACGAGCGGATGACGGGCCGGCGCCGCCGCGGCGAGGCTCACGTCGTGCTGGGATACAACGATGCGCTCCGGCTCTCTTCCAGACGTGCACCCTCGACGACGAGGACCGGACGACGGACGGCGCAAGCCTAGCCAGCGCCGGGGACTGCCGCCAGAGCCGACGACTGTCGGTCAGCGGACCGCAGGCGGGTGCCGGTAGAGGGAGACCAGCACGCCGTAGCGCGGCTGCCCCGGCGGCGCCTCCTCCGCCTCGCCGACCAGTTCGTCCAGCGTGGACCGCAGGTGCCGGGCCTGGGCGGGCGTGAGCCGCAGGTGCCGCAGGTGCACGAGCGGGTCGGGATCACCGGCGAGTTCCTCGGCGTACGCCCCGAGCAGCGCGGCGGTGGCACTCGCGTCGGTGTCGGCGCCGACGAGGCGGCGGAACGTGCGTTCGTGGTAGCGCTCGGTGCCGCCCCGGACCTGACGGCTGTGTGCCGGGCGGACCATGCCGGCCTCGGTCAGCACCGCCAGGTGGTGGGCCACAGTGCCCTTCGCCGCGCCGAGACGGGCGGCGAGCCGGCTGAGCGTGGCGGGACCGGCTCCGAGCGCGAACAGCAGCCGGTGCCGGAACGGGTGGGCCAGCGCCTTGAACTGGGCCGGGTCGCGGATCTCCAGCGGATCGTCGGTCACCGCGAAAGCGTCTAGTTCTCTTGACGCTTTGTCAACCGGCTGCTCTACTTCTCCCCCACCACGAGAACGGGGACTCGATGGATCCGGACCAGATCACCGCCGTCGTCGAACGGGCCGCCGCCCTGGTCGCCGACGAGTACGTCCTGCCCGACGTCGCCGACCGGATCGCCGGCCGGCTGCGCGAGCGCCTGCACGCCGGGGCGTACGCCGAGGCGGGCGACGCCGCCACGCTCGGCGCGCTCGTCACCGCCGACCTCCAATCGGCGAACCGCGACCTGCACCTGCGGCTCAAGCACCACGAGCAGCCGCTGTCCGACGAGGCCGACGACCCGACCGGGGAGCACTTCGCGCGCCTCGCCGCGCTCGGCATGGGCGGCGTGACCCGGGTGCAACGGCTACCGGGAAACGTCGGGCTGCTGGAGATCCAGCCGTACGTGTTCCCGCCCGACCTGGCCGGCGACGCGCTGACCGCCGCGCTGCGGCTGCTCGCCGGCACCGACGCGCTCCTGCTCGACCTGCGCGGCACCGAGGGCGGCAGCCCGGACGGGGTGGCGCTGCTCTGCGGCTGGTTCTTCGCCGAGCCGACGCACCTGCACACCATGCACGAGCGCTCCGGCGCCATCCGGCAGTTCTGGAGCGCCGCCTGGCTGCCGGTCCCCCGCTACGCGCCGGAGAAGCCGGTCCACGTGCTCACCGGTCCGGCGACGTTCTCCGGCGGCGAGGAACTAGCGTACGACCTTCAGCAGTTCGGCCGGGCCACAGTGGTCGGTGAGCCCACCCGGGGCGGCGCGCATCCCCGCGTCGGGCACCGGCTGCACCCGCACCTGGAACTCACGGTGCCGGTGGCCAGGCCCGTGCACGCGGCGAGCGGCACCAACTGGGAGGGCCGCGGCGTCACCCCGGACCTGGCGAGCCCGGCCGACGCGGCGCGCGACGTCGCGTACCGCCGGAGCCTGGAGGCGCTGCTGGCGGCGGACCCGGACCGGCCGACGGCGGCCGAGGCACGGGCGGCCCTCGCCGCCCTGGGCTGAGCCACGCGGGTCAGGACCAGTCCTCCGCCTGGGCCGGATCCGGCGGCGCGGCGGCCGTGCCCGGCGGTCCGCCGTGCGTCCACGGCGTCTCCTCCGGCGCGGGGAACGCGCCGCCCGGCAGGAAACCGTCGGACAGGCTGGTCAGGCAGATCCGCTCGCCCACCTCGGGCACGCTGCCAGGCGGCGCGGAAAGCCCCCGGCCCATCCCACCGGACAGCTCCAGCACCACCTCGGTCTTGCCGTCGCCGCCGGGCGTCACGAACACGACCTTCGCCTTCTGCCCCGGGCGGGCCGGCGAGTACAGCGTCGCGCCCACCGGCATCGGCACCGGCTCGGTGGTGACCACCTGGATGCGCGGGCGCAGCACCGGCCGCCTGCCGGAGTCGTCCACCCGCGCCGGATCGGCCAGCGTCACCTCGCCGACGAACGCCTCACCGGACAGCCGGTGCTCGGCCATCACCAGCGGATCGTCGTAGGCGCGCTGCACCGCCCACGCCGCCGACGCCCGTTCCAGCCGCTGCAACCGCAGCGCCGCCGCCACCGCGCCGTCACGCCGAGGCTGCGGGCCGCCCCCGGCGTCGACGTGCTCGGCGTACGCGGTGAACGCGTCCCGGTCACCGGCCCACCGGCCGGTCACCCGCGCGCCGGCCGGCAGCGTCCGCAACAGCCCGACGCCGCGCCACATCAGCTCCCAGGTGGGCGCGAGCAGGTCGCGCAGCAGGCCGGCGAGCTCGTCGTACGCGGCCGCGCGCGCCGCCGGATCGTCCTCGGCCCGGGTGTACGCCTCGATCGCCGGGGCGAGCCGGCGGTTGTCGAAGTCCGGGTCGGTGGCCGGCCCGGCCGGCGGACAGTTCTTCGGGTCCTCGGCACGGGCCGCCGCCTCGGCGCCGGTCAGCCCGGCCGGCGGGTCCAGCCAGCCCAGCACCGCCGGCAGGTGCAGATCCTCCACCACGCTCTGCCCGGTCGCCCAGTGCAACGTCAGCGCCTCGGTCAGCGCCAGCAGAGCCGACGAGCCGGGCTGCTCGGCACGCTCGGCGAAGAACGTCAGCCAGCGGCCGAGCAGCGGCACCGACTGATGCACCGGATAGTCGCCGTCGGTACGGCGGAACCGGGTGGAACGGCCGAACAGCCGCAGGAACGTGATCCCGGCCGGGTTCGGCACCAGCAGTTGCGGCGCGTCCACGTACCGGTGGCGGACGTCGCGGCCCCGGTCCACCGGCACCGCCTCGGTCAGGTCACGGAACTCGTCCAGGTACGGCAGCACGATCGCGGCCAGCTCGGCGGCGAACGCGAACCGCTGGTCCCGGTTGCGCGGCTGCGGCACCACCAGCAGCCGGGCCTCGTCGGGCGCGGCGCCGACCATCGCGGCCAGCGGGGCGTTCGCCTCACCTGCGAGCGCGAGCGGCACCAGCACCAGCGGCCGCTCGGACAGGTGCAGGTGGCGGACAGTGGCCACCGGCTGGGCCCGCCCGGTGGCGACCGCCTGCGCCCGGGCGAGCGCGCGCAGGGTACTCACGCGGTTTGTCCTTCGAGAGCGTCGGCGCGCAGGCGCGCGGCGGCCCGCAGCAGCGCGGCCGCCTCCGCCTGCTCCGGCTCGGGAGCGGCCGTGCCCTCGGCGAGCGCCAGCACGTCGGCGACCTCCTCCACGCCGCCCAGCGCCTCGCGGACCGGCCGGCCCAGCGCGCCGGTCTGCCCACGCGCCTCGTGCCGGCAGAAGTACGCCAGCTCGCAGGCGGCCAGGCAATCAGGCGCGTAACGGGCGGGCACCCGGTGCAGCGCGGCGGCGAGCGTGGCCGGATCGGCCGCCGGGTCGACGGTGAACCCGGCCGGTACGGCGGCGAGCAGCTCCTCGACCCGGGCCATCCGGGCCAGTTGACGGCGCAGCACCAGCAGCTGCCGGCGCACGTCCAGCAGGCTCGCCACCGGCTGGTTGGCGAAGTCACGCGGACAGACCAGCACCACCTCGTGCGACACCAGCTCCGGGTCGCGTCCCTCGGCGGCGAGCAGCTCGCGCAGCGCCAGTACGTAGACGGCGGACTGGATCGCGGCGGCTGCCACCTTGCCCGGGTCGGCCTGCCCGTCGATCACCGGGAACGACTTGATCTCCACGACGTGGAACCGGCCGGCCAGCCGGGCGGCCACCAGGTCCGGTTCCAGGTGCACCCGGGTACCCGCCACGTCCAGGCCGAGCAGCGGATGGTCGAACAGCGCCGGGCCGTCGCCGCTCGCGGTCAGCGCCACCCGCGACCGTTCCGGGCGGTCGTCGTCGGCGCCGAGGTCGGTCCAGGTGGCACAGGCCGGGACCGGTACGCCGAGCCGCTCCGCCACCAGGCGCAGCAGTTCCTTCCCGCCGTCGGCCTTGACCTGGGCCTCGAAGGCGTTGCCCCGGGTGATCGCGAAACGGGACTGGCCGAACCTCGCCGGGAAGCCGAGCCGCTCGGCGAGCGCCGGCTTGTCCGCGCCGGCGCTGTCCAGTACGGCGCGGCGGGTGCAGCCGGGGTTGCCGGTCAGCGCGGCGATGGTACGGGCGTTGTGCCGCCGGGGCGGCCCACCACCCCTGATCCGTGCCAGCCGATCTTCCACCCGATGAAGTGTAAGGAAGGGCCCCTTGTTAACGCCTCCGGTAGAGGAAGGGCCCCTTCTTAACGCGGCGGGCCAGCCCGTCAGCGGCCGGCGGAACGGTTCCAGGGCGAGCGGGGCGACTGCGCGCCCGCAACCGGGCGACGCCGGCGGCGGTGCCGGCGCCCGGGCGTGCAGGGTGGACGAGCGGCGGTGTGCACCGGCGGGGCGATCGGGGCGGCGGGCTGCCGGCCGATCAGCCAGTAGAGGAAACGGGTCACTGTCAGCCGACCGGGAGGCGCTCGGCCTCGGCGCGGGAGATGTCGTACTCGGCGCCGCAGAAGGTGCACTGCTGCGCGTACCGGGTGCGCAGCGGGATCAGCGGGATGAAGAAGAGGCTGAACTTGGTGACCCGGCGGGTGATCACCTGGGCGGCCTGGTTGCCGCAGCTGCGGCAGACAGCGGTGACGACGCCGGACCGGACGACCTTGGTCCGCAGCCCGAAGATGAAGAACATCGCCCGGCATTACCCACCCGGCGCCCGTGTTAAAAGGGGCCCCCTCCTCTACCGAAGGCGTTAAGAGGGGGCCCTTCCTTACAGCCAGATGGGCTTCCAGTCGGGCACCTCGTGGAAGCGCCGCAGCTCGGCCCACCCGGCCACGTTCCCGCTCCATGCCGCGTACGGCGGGTTGCCCTCGTCGAAGCCGGACTGCACGAACGTCAGCTTCGTCCTGCCGTCGGACTCCTCCAGCTCCCAGGAGGTCACGCCGACCGGTCCCCAGTCCACGGACATCGCATGCCCCGGCGTCACGTCGAGCACCTTCGCGGCGAAGCCGGTCTCGAAGCCGCCCATCGCGTACCGGCCCCCCTCCCAGGGCTCGATGCCGATCGGGTATCCGAACCACGCGCTGGCCTGCTCGGAGTCGGTGAGCGAGGTCCACACCTTGTCCACCGGCGCGTCGATGACCATCTCAGCGCGCATGTCGGCGGAGGTGAAGTCGGTACGCGGCAGCAGCGGCCGGCCGTCCAGGTGGTCGTTGAGGTGGGCGATCGCCAGCGCCCAGTACGTCTGGAGCACGCCCCGGATGCTGCTGCCGCTCATCGCCTCCTCCTGGTCGAAGTGGCTCTGCCGCAGCGTGAGTATCGTGCCGTCGCCGTCGGGCTCCAGCTCGAACTCGGTGGTGGTCTCCACCCCGTCGAGCGTCCACGCGAAGCGCAGCGTCCGGTCGTCGGCGTGCAGCAGCCGCTGGTGTGGCGCGTCACCTTCGGGCGTGTAGCGGCCCCAGAACTCGTACCGCCGGGGCAGCTCGACCTCGACGTGCTCGGCCAGCCAGACGCGCAGCTCGGCGGGGTCGGTCAGGGCCCGGCGGACGGTCGCCACCGGCGCGGCGAGGCGGGCGCGGATCGTCATCGGCTCAGTCATGCGTGTCGCCTTTCGGGTAGCAGGCCACGGCGAGCTTGAAGGCGTCTCCCTCGGCGCCGCCGTAGCGCGTGAACAGGTCCTGCAGCGTCGCCTGCAGGTCGTGCAGGAACTCCTGCCGTCGCTCGGCGGGCACCCGGATCTCGCCGGAGACGCCGATGGACGGCAGTTCGGGGGCGGTGCGGTCGAGCGCGGCGATGTCGGCCTGGACCTCTTCCATGAGGTCGAGGAGGTAGCCCAGGCTCAGCTCGTCGCGGGCCCGGCGGGTGCCGCCGATGCGGCCGACCAGGCGGGGCGAGAGCCAGTACGACCGGGCGACGGCCTGGTAGATGCCCTCGGTGATGCCTCGCACCTGCCGCTGCGCCACCTGCTCGGCCAGCCCGGCCGCGACGAGCTGCTTGACGTGGTAGTAGACGCGCTGCGGCGTCTGCTCCAGCCGGGCCGCGACCTCGGTGCAGGTGCGGGGCTCGGCCAGTTGCCGCAGCACCTCGATGCGCTGCGGCTTGAGCAGGGCTTCGGCCTGCTCGCGCTGTTCCAGGTACAGGACGTCTCTCATGGCAAAATCAGTTTGTACGTACAAAACTTCTTTGTCAATGGCTTCGACGAAAGGCCGCGCGGTCCGCGCGGCCTTTCGTCGGTACGACCGGTCAGGGCGTCCAGTCCGGACGCAGCGGGTACCCGTTCACCCCTTCCGGGCCGTTGTGCGTGGCGAGCACGTGGTGCAACTGGATGCCATTGCGCTCGAACGCCAGCCGGGAGCCGGCCATGTAGAGGCCCCACACCTTCGCGGTGCCCGGCCCGACCTCGCCGACGCAGAAGTCCCAGTGCTCGACCAGGTTGCGGCACCAGCCGGCGAGCGTCAGCGCGTAGTGCCGGCGCAGGTTCTCCTCGTGGTGCACCTCGAACCCGGCGTCGTGGATCTCGCTGATCAGCCGGCCCGGACCGGCCAGCTCGCCGTCCGGGAAGACGTACCTGTCGATGAACGCGCCGGAGCGGTGCGGCGCCCGGTTGTCGGCCCGGGTGATGCAGTGGTTGAGCAGCCGCCCGCCGGGCTTGAGCCGGGAACGCAGCGCGCCGAAGTAGGCCGGGTAGTTGCGCACGCCGATGTGCTCGGTCAGCCCGATCGAGGAGATCGCGTCGAACTGCTCGCGCGGCGCGTCCCGGTAGTCCAGGTGACGCACCTCGGCCAGCTCGCTCAGCCCCTCCCGCTCGATCGCCGCCTGCGCCCACTCGGCCTGCGCCTTCGACAGCGTCACACCGAGCGCCTTGACGCCGTACTCGCGGGCCGCGTGCCGGACCATGCCGCCCCAGCCGCAGCCGACGTCCAGCAGCCGCATCCCCGGCTTGAGCGCCAGCTTGCCGGCGACCAGGTCGTACTTGTTGCGCTGCGCCTCCTCCAGGGTGTCGCCGGGGCTGCGGAAGACCGCGCAGGTGTACGTCATGGACGGCCCGAGCACCTTCTCGTAGAAGGCGTTCGACACGTCGTAGTGGTGCGAGATCGCGCTGCTGTCCCGGGTACGCGAGTGACGCAGCCCGGTCATCAGCCGCCGCCAGCGCGGGGCCGCCTCCTGCGGCGGGGGCGGCGGCGGGCGCAGCCGTTCCCAGCCCAGGCCCCGGACCAGCGCGAGCGCCTCGCTCATCGCCGGGATCCGCAGCGGTACCTCGTCCTTGATGACCCGCAGCGCCTCGTACGGGTCGCCCGGGTGCACGCCCTCCAGCCCCAGGTCACCGCTGACGTAGGCCCGGGCCATGCCCAGGTCGCCCGGCGCGGTGAGCAGGTAGGACAGGCCCCGCTCGGTGCGGATCGCCAGGGTGATCCCGGCGTCGGCCGGGCCCAGCGTGCTGCCGTCGTAGCCGGTGACCCGGACGGGCAGGTCGCCGGTGGTGACCGCGCGGACCACGTCCGCGACTGTGGGTCCGGTACGCCGCCCGCCCGCCGGCGGGCCGGCCGGGGCGCTCGCCGCCCCCGGTGTTCGGTCGGTCAGACTCATGCTCGGGATACCGCCTTCTCGTACAGTCCGGTGAGTCGGTGGTCCGGGTCGTAGCGGTCCTTCACGGCACGCCAGGTGTCCCCGCCGTAGAGGCGGTCGAACTCGCCCCGGTCGTAGTACGCGTCGGAGTAGAGCGACTTGTGGCCGCCCACCTCCGACACCATGCGCTCGATCTGGCGGTTGACGTCGCCGTCGGCGGCACCCGCCGCGATGGGCACGCTTCCCCAGAAGCCGATGTTCACATACGTTTCGCCCGGTTGGAGCGGATATAGCGGCCACGCCTTCGCCGACCCGGGACCGGACGGCTCCCGCAGCCGCAGCGGGCACAGCCACACCGGCGTCATGCCCACGTTCGCGGCGAACCAGCGCAGGAACTCGGGCGTGCGGTCCAGCGGGACCTCCACGTCCTGCACCACCCGTTCGCGGGCCGGGCGGCCCCGCCACCTGTCGACCCGGGCGGCCACCTGGTGCCGGTGCTCCAGCCGCACGATCCGGTGGTAGACGTCGCTGCGCCGGTAGCGCCGCGGCCACAGCCGCCGCACCACCGGGTGCTGCACCCCGAACGCCGCCGAACACCAGAACCAGTCGGTGTCCCAGCGCCAGAGATAGTCGTACGCGGTGAGCGTGTCCCGGGTGCGCCGGCGCAGCGAGCGGTAGTAGATCTCCTGGCCGGTGTAGTCGGACGGGCCGTCGTCGGCCTCGTCGGTGAACGCACCGAGCACGAGGTAGGCCTCGCCGGGGCTGAACATCACCCCGTCCATGGCGTCGACCGGCTCGCCGCCCCAGGCGCCCTTGGCGACCACCTCGCCGACCGCGTCGACCAGTTCCTCCAGCCGGGTGAACCGGATGTTGCGCAGCGACACGTACCGGCGGACCGGTTGCAGCTCGATGCGCAGCCGGGTCGCGTAGCCGAGGCTGCCCAGCGAGTTCGGGAAGGCGCGGTGCAGGTCGGCGTGCTCGCCCTGCGGCCGGGTCGTGACGATCTCGCCCGTGCCGGTGAGGACGTCCATCTCCCGCACCGACTCGTGCGGCAGGCCGTTGCGGAAGGAGGTGGACTCGATGCCCAGGCCGGTCACCGCCCCGCCCAGCGTGATGGTGCGCAACTGCGGCACGACGAGCGGCATCAGGCCGTGCGGCAGCGTCGCGTCGACCAGATCCTCGTACGTGCACATGCCCTGCACGTCGGCGGTGCGGGCCGCCGGGTCCACGGCGAGCACCCCGGTCAGGCCGCTCACGTCCAGGCCGGGCGTACGCGGCGCGGAGCGGGGCCGGAACAGGTTCGAGGTCTGCTTGGCCAGCCGTACGGGTTCCCCGGCGGGCACCGCGGCGTAGGAGCGCCGCAGCGTGTCCACCGCCCGTTCATGATCACGGACAGCGTGCATGAGATCACCTTACGCTCGGGTACGACAATTCGTGGGATGTCCACGGTGGCCTTTCGGCGACTCGCCGACGACGCGCGCGTTACCGTGACCGCCATGGCGAATCCCGCGCTGACCGCTCTCGACGACGCCGGCCTGCCGTACCGGATGATCCGCCACGGTCCGGTCGCGAGCCTCGCCGAGGCGGCCGCGGCGCGCGGCGTCGAGGTGCCCGACGTGGTCAAGACGATCGTGGTCCGCCGCGGCGAGGGCGACCTGCTGTTCGTGCTCACGCCCGGCGGCCGGGTGATCTCCTGGCCGAAGCTGCGCGCCCTGCTCGGGGTGAGCCGGCTCTCGATGCCCGATGCCGAGGCGGCGAAGGCCGCCACCGGGTACGCGCGCGGCACCATCACGCCGTTCGGCTCCACCACCGCCTGGCCGGTGGTCGCCGACGAGCGGCTGCGCGGCCGGGAGATCACGCTCGGCGCGGGCGAGCACGGCCTCGCCGTCGCCGTCGACGCGGACACCGCGCTGGCCGCGCTCGGCGCGACGGTGGCCGACGTGACGGACGAGGAGCCGACGCGCTGAGCGGTGGCCGGCACGCGCCCACCGGCATAGCGTGGAGGACATGCCGAAAGCCGTCTGGAACGACCTCGTCGTCGCCGAGAGCGACGACACAGTGGTGGTCGAGGGCAACCACTACTTCCCCCGTGCCGCGCTGCGCGACGACCTGATCCGGGAGTCCGACACCCACACGGTCTGCCCGTGGAAGGGCACGGCCTCCTACTACACGCTCGAACACGGCGGCGCCACCAGCCCGGACGCCGTCTGGTACTACCCCGAGCCCAAGCCGGAGGCGGAGATGGTCCGCGACCGGGTGGCGTTCTGGAAGGACGTCCGGGTCGTCGACTGAGTCACCGTGCCGCCGGGGCGACTGGCACCCGGTGGCCCCGGTGGGTCACTATGCCCCCATGGCCGACCCGCACTCCGACCCGTCCGGCACCGTCTACGGCGCCCGCCGCGCCCGTGGCGTCCGAGGCGTCCGAGGCGTCCGGCTGCCCCAGGACCCGCTGATGCGGGTCGCGCTGGGCGTCGGCGTGGCGGGCGTACTCCTCGGGGCGTTCTTCGCCACCGGCGTGCTCGGCGGCGGTACCGACCGGCCGGTGGTGCCGGCGGCGGCGGTGCCCACCGCGGCGCCGAGCGAGCCGAGCACGGAACCGACAGCGGAGCCCACGCCGTCGGCGTCGCCCTCGCCGAGCGCGGCGCCGAGCACCCCCGCCGCGCCGGTGGCCACGCCGAAGGTGATCCGGGGCGTGCCGTCCGGGCGCTGCCTCGGCGTGACCGGTGACGAGGCCGAGGGCGCCCAGGCGGCGCTGGCCGACTGCACCGGCGGGCCGGAGCAGCAGTGGGTGGTCACGCCGGTCACGAACGACACCTACCTGCTCGTCAACGCGGCGAGCAGCAAGTGCCTGGACGTCAACGAGGCGAAGACCGACGACGGCGCGGACGTGCAGCAGTGGTCCTGCAACGGGCAGGCCAACCAGCAGTGGCGGTTCCAGCAGGCCGGTGACGGCGCGGCGCTGCTCGTGGCGGTGCACAGCGGCAAGTGCGCGCAGGTCGACGACGCGGGCACCGAGCCCGGCCGTGAGTTGGAGCAGGCGCCGTGCAGCGGCGCTCCCGAGCAGCAGTGGGCGGCCGGCTGACCGGCCGGCCCCGGTAGCGCTGACCGGCCGGATCGGTGACGCTGACCGGCCGGCCCCGGTGGCGCCGGCCCGTCAGCCCCGGTAGCTCCAGGCCCGCCGGCCCGCGACCGCCGGCAGCGCGAACGCGGGCTCGTCGGCGGGACGGCGCCGCAGCAGCAGCGACAGCCCGGCCGCACCGACCGACAACGCACCCGCCACGTACCAGGCCAGCGCGTAGTCGCCGAGCCGGTCCCGGACCAGACCGGCGCCGGTGGCCGCGAGCGCGGCGCCGAACTGGTGTGCGGCGAACACCCAGCCGAACACCACGGCGCCGGACGCGCCGAACCACTCCCGGCACAACGCCACAGTCGGCGGGACCGTGGCCACCCAGTCCAGCCCGTAGAAGACGATGAAGACGAGCATGCTCGGTTCCGCAGTACCGGCGAACAGGCTCGGCAGCACCAGCAGCGACGCCCCGCGCAACGCGTAGTAGGCGCCGAGCAGCAGCCGGGCGTCCACCCGGTCGGTGAGCCAGCCGGACGCGATCGAGCCGGCGATGTCGAAGAGCCCGACCACGGCGAGCAGTCCGGCGGCTGTGGTCTCCGGCATGCCGTGGTCGTGCGCCGCGGGCACGAAGTGCGTACCGACCAGGCCGTTCGTGGTCGCGCCGCAGATCGCGAAACCACCGGCGAGCAGCCAGAACGGCCGCGTCCGCGCGGCGGCGGCGAGCGCGCCGACCGCCCGCGCCGCGGCGCCGCCCTCCGGCCGGGCCGGCGGCACGACCTCGGTCGCGCCGTAGGCGGGCCGCCCCAGGTCCGCCGGATGCTCCCGCAACAACCACACCACAAGGGGTACGACCGCCAGCGCAGCCCCGGCGACGACGAGTGCCGCCGTGCGCCAGCCGTGGTCGCGCACCAGCACCGCGAGCAGCGGAAGGAAGACGAGCTGCCCGGCCGCGCCCCCGGCGGTGAGCACACCCGTCACCAGGCCCCGCCGCTTGACGAACCAGCGCCCCGTCACCGTCGCCACGAACGCCAGCGCCATCGAGCCGGTGCCCAGCCCGACGAGGACGCCCCAGCACAGGATGAGCTGCCAGCTCTCCGTCATCCCCACGGTCAGACCGCTGCCGGCGGCCACCAGCACCAGCGCGCCGGCCACCACCCGGCGGATGCCGAACCGGTCCATCAGCGCGGCGGCGAACGGCGCGGTGAGGCCGTACAGCAGCAGGTTGACCGAGACGGCGGCGGAGATGGTCGCCAGCGGCCAGCCGAACCCGGCGTGCAGCGGGTGCAGCAGCACGGCCGGGGTGGCGCGGAAACCGGCGGCGCCGACGAGCGCGACGAAGGCGACGGCGGCGACGAGCCAGGCCGGGTGCAGGCGGGATCGGGTCACCTACCGAGTCTCGGGCCGGGCGGTGCCCGCGACGAGTGGCCGGAAAGCCATCGTGCGCAATAATCGGGCCATGTCCGTACCGCACCGGGTCGCCGTCCTCGCCCTCGACGGCGTGGTGGCGCTCGACCTCGGCACCCCCGCCCAGGTCCTCGGCGCCGCCCGCGCCGACGACAGCACCCCGCTGTACACGGTGGCGACCTGCACCCCCGGCGGCCTGCCGATACGCAGCAGCGCCGGCTTCCAGGTCCTCCCCGACCACGGGCTGGAACTGCTGGAGCGCGCCGACACCGTGATCGTCCCCGGCATCCACTCGGGCTCGCCGCTAAACGACGGCACGGTGGCCGCCGAAGTGGCCCAGGCGCTGCGGGCCGCGTACGACCGGGGCGCCCGCGTCATGTCCATCTGCACCGGCGCGTTCGTGCTCGCCGCCGCCGGCCTGCTCGACGGCCGCCCGGCCACCACGCACTGGGCGTACGCGTCGCGCTTCCGCCGCCTGCACCCCGGCGTACGGCTCGACCCCGACGTGCTCTTCGTCGACGACGGCCGCGTGCTCACCTCGGCCGGGGTGGCCGCCGGAATCGACCTGTGCCTGCACGTCGTCCGCACGGACCACGGCAGCGCGGTGGCCAACCGGGCCGCCCGGCGCTGCGTGGTGCCGCCGTGGCGCGACGGTGGGCAGGCCCAGTACATCGAGCGGCCGGTACCCCGCGGCGCTGACAACGGCACAGCGGCCACCCGCGAGTGGGCGCGGCAGCGGCTGCACGAGCCGGTGGCGCTGCGCGAGATGGCGGCGCACGCGCGGATGAGCGTCCGTACGTTCACCAGGCACTTCCGGTCCGAGACCGGGCTCAGCCCGGCGCAGTGGCTGCTCCAGCAGCGCACCGAGCACGCCCGGGTGCTGCTGGAGACGACGGATCTGAGCGTCGACCGGATCGCCCGGGACGCGGGTTTCGGCACCACCGCCGCACTGCGACAGCACTTCCACGCGCGGGTAGGCGTATCCCCCACCGCCTACCGCCGCACGTTCCGCCACCCGCCCCCTGCGACGTCCCCCGCCCCGCGTTCCGCCCCGCCCGCACCCGCTGTCCCGCCCGCGCCCGCCGTCCCGTCCGCGCCCGCTTCCGTCGATCTTGGAGTTGTGGCGCCTGGAAGGCCAGGCATGTCGGAGTTGTCCACTGCCACAACTCCATGATCGGTTGTCTGCCGGTCAGGCGAGGTGGGGCTGGCGGCGCAGGGCGCGGAGCTGGGCCAGGTGCAGCGGCAGGTGCACGCGGATGTGCAGGTCCAGCGCCCTGCCCCAGGGCAGCGAGTCGTCCACGTCCAGGTCGAAGCCCTCGCGCAGCACGGTGTCCACCGGCGTCTCCGCCGCCGGGCCGAGCCGCTCCGCCAACGCGCACAACTTCTGGCTGGTGGCCCGGAACAGCGCGGCCAGGCCGTCCAGCCCGCCGCACTCGGAGACGAGCGCGTCCAGTTGCGGCCGGTGGATGGTGTCCAGGTCGTAGTACGCGAACGGCGAGCCGGCCAGCACCGCCTCGGTCGCCTCGCTCATCAGCTCGTCGTTGGCGGCGAGGTGCGCGACGATCTGCTCGGCGCTCAGCTGACCTTCGGGCGGCGGCCCGAACCCGCCCGCGTCGATCTCCGCGAACAACTCCTCGTACGCCTGCCGCAGTGCCGGGGCGTCCACCTCGTCCATGCCCCGCATCCAACCCTCGCAGCCGCTGCGGGCACCCCGGCTACCGTGCCCGGTTCACCCAGACGCGTGAAGGCCGGCACCCCGTTGGTTCGGGGTGCCGGCCTTCAGCTTGGTCTCACTTGTTCGTCTTAGCTGTTCCAGTGCTGGGCGACGAGGTCGGCGGCCTGCTGCTCCCACTGGGCGTAGTGGTCCGGGTAGGCCGACACCTGGACGGTCTGGGCGGCCTTGGTCAGCGGCATGTCCTGCCAGCCGTCGACCTGCTTCAGACCCTTCAGGAACGCCGTCGTGGAGTACTCCGGGTCGGTGATCTGCTCCACCGTGCCCCAACCACTGGACGGGCGCTGCTGGAACAGGCCCTGCGAGTCATGGTCGTTACGGTCACCGAGGTGGCCGAGGTTCTCCAGCTTCGACTCCTGCAACGCCGTAGCGATCGACACGACCGCGGCACGCTCGTCCATGCCGGCCTTCTTCGTCGCCGCAATGATCGCCTTCACATTCGCGGTCTGCTCGTCGTTCAGGTCGATACGCGACTGCTCACCCTGCACACCGTGCGGGATCAGCTTGTCACCCTGCACGCTCACACTCACCGGCTTCGCCACGTGCGTGGTCTCCGCCGCGTGCGCAGCCACCGGACCGGCGAACACGCCACCGGTGAAAGCCAGACCAGCAACACCCAGAATGCTCTTCCGCAGAATCGTATTCATGGAGGGCTCCATTCGGGGGTCGACACACCCCGCGGGGGAACGGGGATGCGTGGGCACCGTCAGGCGCTCAAAAGATTGGGGGGATCGGCTGCTCGCGAGGGCAGGGGGGCCTCGTCGCGGCGCCGGAACACTGTTCAACGACCCGCCACCCGCCACCATTCCCGGGGGCGCCACACGCCACCAGAAAGCGGCGGGGGTTCACGTCGTCGGAACCGTGTTCAACGACCAGCCGGCCAGGATGATTCCCGGGCTGGCGGATGCCACCCCGCTCGCAGGGCGCGCCGCCGACGCTCGGTCGTTCACCCGGTTACAACGCCACCCACCCGCCCGCGATTCCACCCCCCGAGTGCCACCCACCACCCCCGAACCGAACACCACCGCCCACACCGGCACGGACCGCACCACACGCACCCGCCCCGCGCCGTCGATCATGAAGTTGACGGCGACAAAACGGACACCAAACACCGCCAAGTTCATGATCGACCCCGAGCCAGGCCGGGCTGACCCGGGCGAGCGGACGGCACCCCGGGTCACCTGCTCGATCTTGCGGTTCGAGACCTTCAGGTGCCCCATTCGCGCGGTTTGCAGGGTACGAAAGTGCAAGATCGCGGATGCCCCAGGGGATCCCGGGCGGCTCTTGTGCCCGAGCTGACGAGGACTCGCCAAGGCTCCAGGAGAGGCCGCCGATCTTGGAGTTGCGGCACCTCGCGAAAGCCGCAAACCGGGCATCATGGGCACCACAACTCCAAGATCGACGAGAGCGCGAGAGCGAGAGCGCGGGCGAGAGCGCGCGGGCGAGAGCGCGAGAGCGAGCGCGCGGGCGCAAGCTCAGCGGCGGCCGTGGCGGGCGCGTAGGTAGTCGGAGACGACGTACTCGCCCAGGTCGTCCAGGTCCGGGGTGAACATCCGGCCACCCGAACGCCGCGCCACCGCATCCACGAACCGGCGCAGCCCTGGATCGTCGCCCAGCATGAACAGGTTGAGCGTCGCGCCGTACCGGGTCAGCCGGTCCACCTCCCGGATCGTCGCCGAGATCGTCTCCGGCAGCGGCGGCCAGTGGAAGTACGCCTCACCGTCCTCCGGGTCCAGGTGCGCTGTCGGCTCGCCGTCGGTGACCACCAGCACCACCGGCTCGGCACCCGGGTGGCGGCGCAGGTGCCGCCCGGCGATCCGCAGCGCGTGCTGGAGGTTGGTGCCCTGCTGCATGTCCGGCTCCACCGCCGCCAGCTCCTGCTGGGTCAGCGGCATCGCCTCCCGGCCGAAGCCGACGATCTGCAGCGCGTCCTGCGGGAACCGGGTCGCCATCAGGTGCGACAGGGCCAGCGCGGTCTGCTTCATCGAACCCCACCGGCCCTGCGAGATCATCGAGTACGACAGGTCGACGCACAGCACCACCGCCGCCGACGCCCGCCGTTCGGTCTCCACCACCTCGAAGTCCTCGACCGCGAGCGGCACCGGCACTCCGGGACCGGCCCGTCGCACCGCCCGGGTGAGCGTGCGCACCACGTCAAGCGGCTGTTCGTCGCCGTACTCCCAGGGGCGTGACGCCCCGCTCACCTCGCCTGCGGCGCCCGCCGTGCGCAGGTCGTGCTGGCCGCGCGGGCCGGCGGTCAGGTCGGAGAAGACGCGCCGCAGCGCAGTGCTCGCGAGCCGGCGCAGCGCCTTGGGGCTGAGCGTCAGCCCGTCCGCGTCGCGGGTGACCCAGCCCTGGCGGCGCAGCTCGCGTTCCAGTTCCTGCAACCGGCGTACGTCGTCGGCGGCGTCCCGGCCCAGCGTCCGGGCGACGGCCTCCACGTCGACGTCGTCGAGTGTGGCGCCGGGCTGGTCCTGGTCGAGGGAGTCCAGCAGCTCGTCGAGTTCGGCGATCTCGTCCAGCGCGCCGGTGGCCTCGCCGTAGCCGAGCGGCTGGTCGCCGCGGACCCGCTCGCCGCGCTGCCAGTTCAGGTCCGGCCGCAGCGACCGCAGGTGCGCGTCGAGCTGGGACAGTTCACCAGAGAGCCGGTCGCCGAGCGACTGGCGCATCAGCCCGGCGAGTTCCTCACGTTGCCGGTCCGACAGCGACCGCATGAGGCGCTCACCGGCGGCGGCCCGCCGGGCCAGTACGTCGATCAGCTCGTCGACGTCGGTGGGGCGTTCCGGGAAGAACTCGCCGTGGCGGCGCATGAACTCGGCGAACGCGTCGGTGGTGTCCTCGGAGCGGGCGTGCCGGGCGAGCAGGTCGTTGAGGTCGCGCATCATCTCGGCGAGCTGCCGCTGGACGGCCGGGTCGGCGGTGGCCCGGGCCGCGTCGCGCAGCCCGGCGAACCGCTGCTCCAGCACGTCGCCGCGCAGCCCGTCGAGGATCCGCTGGTACGTCTGCCGCGCCTCGGCGCTCGCCCAGTCGTACCCGGAGAGCTCCGACACCGCGCGGGCGGTGGAGCGGGGCAGGTTGTCGAGCACGGCCTCGGCGAACCGGGCGTCGTCGCCGTCGCGGCCGCGCAGCTCGTCGCGTTCGGCTGCGAGCGCCTGGTCGAGCAGTGCCCGGGCCCGGGTGACGGCCCCGTCGAGGTCGCCGCGGCGCAGCGCCTCCCGGCGCAGGCGGCGGGCGCGGGCGGCCAGGTCGTCGAGCCCGCCGCGCCCCTGCGGGCCGCGCCGTAGCAGCTCGCGCAGGGATTCGCGCAGGCTGCCGCCGGCGAGCACGTCGGAGCCGACCGCGTCCACCGCGGCGCGCACGTCGTACGGCGGGGCGAGCGGGTCGGGTCCGCCGCGCCACTGCCCGTACCGGAAGCGGTTGCCGCCGGCCACTGTCAGTCCCGGTCCCCGTAGACGGTGCGCCCGGAGTCGGTGACGTCCTTGCCGAGCCGGCGGGTCAGATGCAGCCCTTCCAGCACGAACTCGATGCCGGCTGCCGCCTCCTCCGGGCTGGGCGCGTCGCCGAGCCCGAGCCGGTCGAGCACCTTGGCCAGCCCCGGCACGGTCCCGACCTGGCGCAACAGCTCCGACGAGGAGACCAGCTCGCCGGTCTCGACGGCGCCGCCCTCGGCCACGATCGCGGTGAAGCCGGACAGGTCGAGCCCGGCGAGGCGGGCGCGGAACGTCTCGGCGGTGGCGGTACGCAGCAGGTGCGCGAGCACCTCGATCTCGCGTCCCTCCTCGCCGCTCTCGAACTCGACCTTGCCGCGCAGGGTGGAGGTCACCGACACGGTGTCCCCGATCCGGGCCACCGGCGCCTCCGGACGAGAGGCAGACGCAGACGCAGCGCCGCCACCCGAGGCACCGGCAGCGGCACCTGCCAGCAGACCCGAACGACGCAACGCGGCGGCGGCGACCGTCTCCGCGGCGGCGATGGCGAACCGGGCGGACACGCCGGAGCGCGGGTCCACCGACGGCGACTCCCGCACGTCGCGGGCGAAGCGGGCCAGCACCTCCAGCACGTGCTCCGGTACGACGGCGACCAGGTCGGCCTCCTGCCGGATCAGCGCCAGCTCCAGGTCCAGGTCGAGCGGGTAGTGGGTACGGATCTCCGCGCCGAACCGGTCCTTCAGGGGCGTGATGATCCGGCCCCGGTTGGTGTAGTCCTCCGGGTTGGCGCTGGCCACGAGCAGCAGGTCCAGCGGCAGCCGCAACTGGTAGCCGCGGACCTGGATGTCGCGCTCCTCCAGCACGTTGAGCAGCGCCACCTGGATGCGTTCGGCCAGGTCGGGCAGCTCGTTGACGGCGAAGACGCCCCGGTTGGTGCGCGGTACGAGCCCGAAGTGGATGGTCTCCGGGTCGCCGAGCGTGCGCCCCTGGGCGAGGCGGATCGGGTCGACGTCGCCGATCAGGTCACCGACGCTGGTGTCCGGCGTGGCGAGCTTCTCGCCGTACCGCATCGAGCGGTGCAGCCAGCCGATCGCCAGGTCGTCGCCGGCCGAGCCGACGAGCGCCCGGGAGGCCGGGGTGAGCGGGTGCATCGGGTGCTCGTTGAGTACCGAGCCGGGGATCACCGGGGTCCACTCGTCCAGCAGCGCACCGAGTGAGCGGATCAGCCGGGTCTTGCCCTGCCCGCGCTCGCCGAGCAGCACCATGTCGTGCCCGGCGAGCAGCGCGCGCTCGACCTCGGGCAGCACCGTGTCCTCGTAGCCCACGATGCCGGGGAAGCGGTCCTCGCCGGAGCCCATCCGGGCGAGGAGGTTGTCTCGGAGTTCCTGTTTGACCGTGCGGTAGCGGTGGCCGGTCGCGCGCAGCTCGCCGAGCGTGCTCGGCAGGTCGGCGGGCGGGACCGGGGAAACCTGGTTGGGAGCGGTCACCCGACCCACGCTAGCGCGGTCCGATGACCGGCGGCGCCCGTCGTCACTGACGCCGCCGGAGCGCCGCTCACTTCCCGAGCCGGGCGCGGACCATCCGGGGTACGGCGGCCAGCCCGGTGACCGGGCGGAAGGCGTGCGCGGCGGCGACCAGTGCGGCGTACTCGTCGTCGGCGAGGTCGATCTCGGCGGCGGCGGCGTTGCGTTCCATCTGCTCGACCCCGGAGGCACCGGGGATGGCCACCACGTTCGGGTGCCGCAGCACGTACGCGAGCGCGATCTGGCTCGGCGTCGCGTCGTGCGCGTCGGCGACCTCGCGCAGCGTGGCGATCAGCGCGGTGCCGCGTTCCAGGTTCTCCGGCAGGAAGTACGGGTTGGCCCGGCGTACCGCCCCGGCGGGCGGGTTCGTGGCGTCGTAGCGGCCGGAGAGGAAACCCTGCGCCAGCGGGGAGTACGCGATGACGATCCGGCCGGCCTGCTCCGCGTACGGGATGAGGTCTTCTTCGGGGCCGCGGTCGATCATGCTGTAGCGGACCTGGTTGCTCAGCACCCGACGGCCCAGCGCGGCCTCGGCGAACCGCCACCGGCGCAGGCCGTAGTTGCTGACGCCGACCTCGCCGACCAGCCCGACGTCCTGCAACGAGCGCATGCCGCGCATGGTGGTGGTGTCGGCTACCACCGGGTTGGCCTGGTGCACCTGGTAGAGGTCGATGCCGTCGACGCCGAGCCGGGCGGCGGAGGCGACCGCGCGCTGCTGCACCACCGGGGCGACCGGCAGCAACGGGAAGATCTTGGTGGCGACCACGACCTTGGCCCGGTCGTCGCCCAGGGCCGCGCCGAGGATGCGCTCGCTGCGGCCGAAGCCGTACAGCTCGGCGGTGTCGAACAGGGTGACGCCCAGGTCGAGCGCCCGCCGGACGATCTCGGCGGCGCGGCGCTCGTACTCGGGGCCGTAGCCCCACTCCTTGGAGCCGAACTGCCAGGTGCCGAGGCCGATCTTGGAGATGGGCTTGGGGGTGTCGAGCCGCACGTAACGCATGAGGCCGAACGTACCCGGGCTGCTGCGTGCGCACTCCGGTCCGGACAGAATGGCCTGGTGACCTACCTCGCCAGCGACGACCGTTACCACGAGATGATCTACCGGCGCAGTGGCCGCAGCGGACTGAAGCTGCCAGTCATCTCCCTCGGCCTGTGGCACAACTTCGGACCGGACCGCCCCTTCGAGCGGCAGCGCGACATCGTCCGCCGCGCCTTCGACCTCGGCATCACCCACTTCGACCTCGCGAACAACTACGGCCCGCCACCCGGCTCGGCGGAGGAGAACTTCGGCCGGCTGCACGCCACCGACCTGAAGCCGTACCGGGACGAGCTGGTGATCTCCAGCAAGGCCGGCTACCTGATGTGGCCCGGCCCGTACGGCGAGTGGGGCTCGCGCAAGTACCTGATCTCGTCGCTGGACCAGTCGCTGCGCCGCCTCGGGCTGGACTACGTCGACATCTTCTACTCGCACCGGTTCGACCCGGAGACCCCGCTGGAGGAGACGATGGGCGCGCTCGACGCGATCGTCCGCTCCGGTAAGGCGCTCTACGTGGGCATCTCCAACTACGACTCGGAGCAGACCGAGCGGGCCGCCGCGATCCTGCGCGACCTGGGTACGCCGCTGCTGATCAACCAGCCGTCGTACTCGATGATGAACCGCTGGACGGAGAGCGACGGCCTGCTGGACACGCTGGAGCGCGTCGGCGCCGGCTGCATCGCGTACAGCCCGCTCGCCCAGGGCCTGCTCACCGACCGTTACCTGAAGGGCATCCCGGCCGACTCCCGGGTACGCACGAGCGTCTTCCTGAACGAGAGCGACCTCGACGAGGAGACGATGGCGACGGTCCGGGGGCTCGCCGCGGTGGCGCAGCGGCGCGGGCAGACCCTGGCCCAGCTCGCCCTGGCGTGGGCGCTGCGCGACCCGCGCATGACCAGCCTCATCATCGGCGCGAGCAGCGTCGGGCAACTGGAGGGCAACGTGGCCGCGTTGAACAACCTCGACCTCGCCGGGGACGACCTGGCCGAGATCGAGCGCCTGCTCGGCTGAGTCACCAGATGCGGCGCCGCCCGGCGCGGTGGTTGCGGACACCGCACGGCCGCCCGGGCGGCGGCCCGCCGGTCCGTCGCAGTCCGACCACCGCCGCCGCGAGCAGCGCGACGACGAGCGCCGCCGCGCCGACCACGAGCGGCCGGGACAGCGGTCCGCCGTCGGTCACCGTCGCGACCGGCACCGCCGACTCGTCGTCGGCCGCCGGAACGGCGAGGGTACGCGGAGGCGACGCGCTCGCCTTCGGCGCTGCCGACGGCGGGTCCGACGCACCGCGTACCGCCCGGAAGATCACGTCCGAGCAGGAGTAGTACGTGTCCTGGGTGTCCGAGTTCTGCCAGATCACATAGACGATGTGCCGGCCGCTACGGTCGGCCGGCAGCCGCCCCCGCATCTCGTACGCGCCCGCGCGGATCGGCGGGTCGGTGACCTGAAGGAACGGCTTCTCCTCCAGATCCGCCCAGGTCAGCGAGCGTCGAGGCGAGTACGAGCCGGTGGTGACGTAGTACCGGAACGTGCCCCGGTGCGGAATGGTGGTGCGGTAGCGGAACGTGTGCCGGGCACCGGCCGTGAGCGTGGTGGCGGGCCAGTCGGCGCGCGCCAGGTCCAGTCCCCGGTACGCGGACAGCCCGCCGCTGCACAGCTCCCCGTCCGGGATGCGTTCCCGGTCCCGCCCGTCGATCCGCGCCACCCGGATGTTGTCCCACTCGCGTACCGCCGCTCCGGCGGCGACCGCGGCCCGGCAGGCGGGCGTCTGCGCCCGGCCACCCTCGGGCCCGCACGCGGCGGCCCGGCTCAGCGGGCTGGTCGGCGCACCGTGCGCCGCGGCCGGCGCGGCGGTCAGCGGCACCGTCGCGGCGACGGCGGCGAGCGCGGCGAGCGCGCGACGTGCGGCCATGTGATCGACCTCCCGCGCACTGGTACGGCCGCGAGCCGCCAAAGGTTCGATCCGCGCCGATCGGCCGGGGCGGCATGACCGAACGGACAACCGGGGCGGCGACGGACACCTGATGGGCCCTACAGTGACGAAACCCTGTGATCGAGGAGCGTCCCTTGTCCGAGCCGGCCCCGTCCCCCGAGCCGTCCCGCGCCGCCCCCGCGGCCGGGCCCGCGCCGGGCGACGTCCCCGCCCCCGCACAGCCGTACCTGCTGGTCCTGCCCACGATGGAGGGCGCTCCCGCGCCGGTGCCCTGGCCGGGCGCCGAGGGGCAGCCCGGCTGGGCGATTCCGGTCACCGTGCCACCCGGCACCCAGGGGTACGCGTTGTTCCTCCCGCTGGTCCCGGCGACCGGCCAGCAGACGGCGACCGGCCAGCCTGCGGCGGCGGTGCCCGCCCAGGCCACAGCGCCCGCCGCCGAGCGCTCCCCGCAGGAGGGCGCTACGACGGCAGCGACAGGTAGGGGAAAGCCCGCCGCCGCACCGGCCGACCGGCCGACGGGCGGAGAGGCTGTCGCCGCCCCGGCGGCTTCGGCCACCACCCAGGCGGCCGGCTCGAAGCCGTCCGTCGCGAGCGCCGACGCAGCGGGGGCGGCCACGGCCGGCTCCGGTGAGGCCGGCGCGCGTCCCGGCGACGGCGCTCCGCAGACGGCCACTTCCGCGACCTCAGACCCGGCGGGGGCCTCGCAGACGTCTGCCGCTCCCGCGGGCCCGCAGCCGGCCTCCGGGTCATGGGCAGCGCCGGGCACGCAGCCGGCCTCCGGGCCGCCGCCCGCGCCGGGTGCGCAACGTGCTCCGGGCACGCCGCCTCCGCACGGCGGTGGGCCGGTGCCCGCGCCGCCGTACCCCGGAATGGGGTGGAGCGGGCACCCGCAGGCGCCGACGTGGGCGCCGCGACCTCAGGTGCCGCGGACCTCGTTCCTCGGTGCGCGGTGGCCCGGCCCGAAGGCGGCGACCGGGCGGGCCGTGCCGCTCGCGGTGCTGGCCGCTGCGGTCGGCAGCGCGGTCTTCGTGCCGCTGGGCCGCGTCGGCGTCGGCTGGTTCCTGGGGTGGCTCACGCTCACGCTCGCGGTGGTGCTGGCGGTCCGGTCGAAGACCGCGGAGCTGCCGCGCGCCGACAAGTTCATCCGGGCCGGGTGGGCGGCGGCCGCGCTGGCCCTGATCGCCGTGCCGGCGTTCCGCAACGCCTGGTGGCTCGTGACGTTCTGCGTGCTCGGCGCGCTCGGCTGCGCCACCCTCGCGATCATGGGCGGGCGGCTGGTGCGCTCGGTCCTGTTCGGCCTGGTGGCGACGCCGTTCGCGGCGTTGCGCGGCCTGTCGTGGGTACGCCGGCACATCACCGCCTCGCCGCAGGAGGCGACGGTGCGAAAGGTGACCGTCTCGGTGGTCGCCACGGTCGTGGTGCTCGTGGTCTTCGGCAGCCTGCTCGCGTCGGCCGACGCGGCGTTCTCCGAGGCGCTCGGCTCGCTCGTCCCCGAGATTAACCTCGGTACGGTGTTCGGCTGGCTGTTCCTCGCAGTGGTGGGCGGGCTGATCGCTGTCGCCGCGCTCTACACGCTCGCCGCGCCGCCCGACCTGTCCACAGTGGATCGCGAGGGTGAGCGCCGTCTCGGCCTGCTGGAGTGGGCCCCGGCCATCGGCGCGCTCACGCTGCTGTTCGCCGGGTTCGTGGTGGTGCAGTTCACCACGCTCTTCGGCGGGCAGCAGCACGTGCAGCGGGTCGCCGGGCTCAGCTACGCCGAGTACGCGCGCAGCGGCTTCTGGCAGCTGCTCTTCGTCACGCTGCTGACCGTGGCGGTGCTCGGCGGGGTGAGCCGCTGGGCACGCCGGGAGCGGCCGGTCGAGCGGATCATGCTGCGCGTGCTGCTCGGGCTGATCAGCGCGCTGAGCGTGGTGATCGTGGCGTCGGCGCTGTCCCGGATGTGGACGTACCAGAAGGTCTACAGCTTCACCGGCGAGCGAATCTTCGTGATGGCGTTCGAGATGCTGCTCGGCACGGTCTTCCTGATGATCATCGCGGCCGGTGTCAAGTGGCGGGGCCGGTGGATTCCCGGCACCACGCTCGCGCTGGCCGTGGCGATGCTGCTCGGCCTGGCCGTGCTCAACCCGGAGGACTACGTCGCCCGCCGCAACACGCTGCGGTACGAGCAGACCGGCAAGATCGACGCCTGGTACCTGCGGGCGCTGTCCGCCGACGCCACCCCGGCGCTCGCCAAGCTCCCCGACCCGGTACGCCGGTGCACGCTGAGCTGGATCGCCGACGACCTCGCCGAGCCCGACCCCTGGTACGCCTGGAACCTGGGCCGCCAGCGCGCCCGTAAGGCCCTCGACGAGGTCGGCCCGCAGGCGATCGGCGGTCCGAAGGACTGCCGACGGGCTGACCAGTTCGACCTGCCGAAGACGCGGCGTCCCCGCTGATGTCGCAGGCCGGGCCGCGGACCACCGCGGCCCGGCCACCGGCAGCCGTCCGGCGACCGTTCATCCGCTCCTCACCTCGATGCCACGGCGGGCACCGACTCCGCACCTAGCTTCGGCTGCGCGAACGACAACCGAGGTAGCGGAGGTTTCTCCATGTCCACCCGTCAGCTCGTGACGGCACTCGTCGCCGGCGCGGTGCTCGCCGTGCCGGGCGTCGCCCACGCGGGTCCGGCCGACCGTCCCGGCGTACCGCCGCAGCGGACCCACTTCGACCTTCAGGCCCACCGCGGCGGCATCGGGATGACCACCGAGGAGACGCTCGCCGGGTTCGCCAAGGCGATGCGCCTCGGCGTCACCACGTTGGAGCTGGACACCCAGGTCACCCGGGACGAGAAGGTGGTAGTCACGCACGACCGGCAGGTCAGCGCGCAGAAGTGCCGCGACACCGCCCCGGTGCGGCCCGGCGACCCGGCCTACCCGTACGTCGGGAAGTACATCAAGGACCTCACGCTCGCGCAGATCAAGACCATGGACTGCGGCTACCAGCAGTTGCCCGGCTTCCCCGAGCAGGAGCAGATCGCCGGTGTCCGGATGGCCGAGCTGCGCGACGTGCTCGACCTGGTGAAGCGCTACCGCGCGCACGGGATCACGCTCAACATCGAGACCAAGGTGGAGGCGGGCGCGCCCGAGCAGACCGCGCCGCGTGAGCTGTTCGTCAGGCGGGTCTTCGAGGAGATCCGGCGCTCGGGCATCGAGCGGCAGGTCACCATCCAGTCCTTCGACTGGGGCGCGCTGCGGGAGATGCACCGGCTCGCGCCGCGCTGGCCGCTCGTGGCGCTGACGAACTACGACTTCCTCCAGGTCGGCAAGCCGGGCGCGTCGCCGTGGCTGGGCGGGCTGGACGTGGACGACTTCGGTGGCGACTTCGTCCGGGCCGCCGCCGCGACCCCCGGCGTGACCGCACTGTCCCCGAACTACGGGTTCCCGCAGAACGGCACGATCGCCGACCCGAACTTCCGCTTCTACCCGGACCGCCGGATGATCGCCGACGCGCACGCGCGAGGGCTCAAGGTCATCCCCTGGACCTGCGACGACATGCCCACAGTGGCGGCGCTCATGGACATGGGCGTCGACGGGATCATCACCGACTACCCGAACCGGGTGCGGCAGCTCATGGCCGAGCGCGGGATGCGGTTGCCGAAGGCGTACCGGGCGCGCTGAGGTCCGGCGGCGGCCCGGTCAGGCCGGGCCGCCGCCGAAGCCGATCTCGTTGCCGTCCGGGTCGTGGAAGATCACCTTCCGGACCCCGTTGTCGTAGGTCTCCTGCGCTGTCGGCGTCAGACCACGGGCGGCGATCGCCGCGACGCGGGAGTCGAGGTCGTCGACGAAGACCGTCTGCATGGCGTGACCGGCGTGCTCGGGCCGCACATCGACGTAGAGGTAACGGTGCTCGGCCAGCTCCCACACCGCCTCGCTGTCGTCGGGCCGGAACTGCGGCGGTGCGCCGAGCAGCCGCTCGTACCAGTCCGTCGCCACCGCGAGATCGCGCACCGGGACGCCGGCGAACAGGTCGACAGTCATCCGGCCAATCTATCCGGGTCGACGTGGCCGCGCGGGCTCACGCCGTACCGGCGTTTGAACGCCGCACTCAGGGCGAACGAGCTGCCGTAGCCGACCCGGCGGGCGACCGCGCCGACGGTGGCGCCGGGCTCGCGGAGCAGGTCGGCCGCGAGCGCCAGCCGCCAGCCCGTCAGGTACGCCATGGGCGGCTCACCGACCAGCGCGGTGAAGCGCCGCGCCAGCGCCGCCCGGGACATCCCCACCTCGGCGGCGAGCGACGCCACCGTCCACGGCCGGGCCGGGTCGTGGTGCAGCATCCGCAGCGCGCGGCCGACCACCGGATCGGCGTACGCCCGGTACCAGGCGGGCGCGGCGGCACCCGGCCGGGCGAACCACTCCCGCAGCGCGGCGATGAGCAGCAGGTCGAGCAGGCGGTCGAGCACCGCCTCCTGGCCGGGGTCGTCCTTGACGATCTCGGCGGCCAGCAGCGGTACGAGCGGCGTGTCCCAGGACTCGCGGCGCACCACCGCGAGCGGCGGCAGCGCGTCCAGCAGCCGCCGTCCGACCGTGCCCCGCACCGGGTACGTGCCGGTGAGCAGCACGGTCCGGCCGTCCGGCCCGTTGCCCCAGGTGCGTACGCCCCACCGCGTCATCGCGAACAGCTCGCGCCCGTCGGGTGTGGTGCAGCGTTGGCCCGGGTGCACGACCACCTGCGGCGCCGTGGCCGGGTCGTCCGCCACCGTGTACGGGGCCGGCCCGCGCACGATCGCCACGTCACCGCCGGTCAGCCGCGCGGCCCCGCCCTCTTCCGGCACGATCCAGCCGTCGCCCCGCACCACGGCGACGAGCGTGAGCGGCGCCTCGTCCCGGATCAGCATCGACCAGGGCGGGGTGAGGATCGAGCGCAGCAGGAAGGCGCCCCGCGCCCGGGGACCGTCGAGCAGGCCGGAGACGGCGTCCACGAGACGATTGAACACAGGATCGCGCGTCCTGACCATGGGCCGTCTCACCGCGCGGCGGTTCGATGAGGACATGCGACTCGTACAACAACTGACGCTGGTCGGCGCCACAGTCGGGGCCGGTCTGATGGCGGGCCTGTTCGCCGCGTTCGCGTACGCCGTGATGCCGGCGCTGCGCGGCGCTGAGGACCGCACGTTCGTGGACGCGATGCAGCGCATCAACGTCACCATCGTCAACGGCTGGTTCCTGCTGGCGTTCCTGGGTACGCCGGTGCTGGCCGCGCTCGCGGCGGTGCTGGCCTGGCGCGGGACCACCCGGCCGGCGCTGCCGTGGATCGTCGCCGGGCTCGCCCTGTACCTGGTGATGTTCGTCGTCACCGTGGCGGTGAACGTGCCGCTGAACGACGCGCTCGCGGCGGCTGGTTCCGCCGATCTCGCTGCGGCTCGGGAGCGCTTCGAGTCCGCCTGGGTCACCTGGAACGTGGTCCGGACGCTGGTGAGCACGGCCGGGTTCGGCGCGCTGTGCTGGGCGCTGGTGCTCGCGGGCCGCGCCGCTTGAGCGCCGTTTGCCTGCGAGATGCTAGGAGATGAACCTGTCCGCGTACTCCTCCGCAGGTTCCACGTTGGTGATGACGTCGATCAGGACACCGTCCGGGCCGGCGAGGATGAAGTGCCGCTGTCCGAACTCTTCGGTCCGCACGGGAAGCACGACCTCCAGGTGCCGCAGGCGCTCCCACTCGGCGTCGACATCGTCCACCTCCAGGTTGAGCAGCATCCCGCTGGCGACCGGCCCGCGGTAGGCCGCCGGGATCGTCTCGTGGCTGCTGTCCAGCACCGCCAGTTCCCAGTTGTCGCGGCGCAGGCTCACGTACCACTCCGTCTCGAAGGTCGGCTGGAACCCGAAGTGCTCGCGGTAGAAGGCCGCAGCCGAGGTCACGTCGGTCGTCATGAGGACCGGGTACGAGCTGGCGAGTGTCATGGCGAACTCCTTTACATACACTGTGCAGGTAAAGGAATATACATACACGGAGCATGTAAAGGAAGAGTGCGGCATGGCGCGAGCCACCAAGGAGCAGAGCGAGATCACCGGCCGGCGCATCCGGGACGTCGCGACTGCCCTGTTCGCCGAACGCGGCTACACGGCCGTCCGCCTGGAGGAGGTGGCCGCCGCAGCCCAGGTCACCAGGGGTGCGGTCTACCATCACTACCGCAACAAGCAGCACCTGTTCGAAGCCGTCGCAGCCGCCGCGCAACAGCGGGTCGCCGCTGCGGTCGCCAGCGCTGCCGAAGCGGTCGCCGATCCATGGGACGGCCTGGTCGCCGGCTGCCGGGCGTTCCTCACCGCCAGTGTCGACGACACACACCGGCGGATCCTGCTGGTCGACGCGCCCGCGGTGATGGGTTGGCGCACGTGGCGCAGCCAGGACGCGGCCGCTTCCGGGCACCACCTGGCCGAGGCGGTGGCCACGCTGGCAGCAGCCGGGCACCTTGAGGTCAACTCGCCCGAGGCAACTGCCACCTTGCTCTCCGGCGCGATGAACGAGGCAGTGCTACGGATCGCCGAAGCCCCGGACCGGGACGCCGCATTGGTCGAGACGTGGCCCGATCTGCTGCGCCTGCTTCAGGGTCTCCGCGGGCCGCGCACCGCACCCGTCCGGCACGGTTAGCTGGTGGTGCGGCCTTCGAAGGTGACACCGGCAGCACATGGTCAGCACAGAGCGGCGCGACGCTCAAAGAACTGATGGCGCGCATCGGCCATTCGAGCACCCGGGCAGCGATGATCTACCAGCACGCGACCCGTGACCGCGATCACGCCATCGCCGCCGCGTTGGACGCCCTGATCGAAGAGGCGCGAGGCAAGCTCAGCGCCTGATCTGGCACGGGTCTGGCACATTGCGACCCGAGAGATCGACGAATGACAAAAGCCCTGGTGGGAGGCATTGTCTCTCACCAGGGCTTTTCGCTTGGGTGGAGCCGAGGGGACTCGAACCCCTGACCCCCACACTGCCAGTGTGGTGCGCTACCAGCTGCGCCACGGCCCCTTGCGGTCGTCCCCGGTCGCCCGGGCACGGAGAGAACTATACACACGCCGCCCGGCATGGTCATCTCGCGGGGGTCCCCCGCACCCGGCTCAGTTCAGCGCCACGTCCGGCGGGAAGTGGGCCACCGCCGCCATCATGCCGCCCTGCCGGCGCAGCACCATCGGCCACAGATCATCCGGCCGGTCGACGAAGGCGTCACCGGGCAGCGCGTCGAACACGAACCAGGAGCCCTCCTCGATCTCGCGCTCGACCTGCCCTGCACCCCAGCCGGAGTAGCCGGCGAACACCCGGATCCCGCCGACCGCCTCGCGCAGCTTCTCCGGGTCGACCGAGAGGTCGATGGTGCCGACCGCACCGGAGACGCGGTGGAAGCCCTTGACCGGCCGGACGGGGTGCCGCATCCGGGCCAGGCAGATGGCGGAGTCGGGCTGCACCGGGCCGCCCTCGAACAGCACCGCCGGGTCGCGGGCCAGGTCGCTCCAGTCGCCGAGCACGTCGGCCACCGAGACCTCGGTGGCCCGGTTCAGCACCACCCCGAGGGCGCCGCCGGGTTCGTGGGCGACGAGCAGCACGACCGTACGGTCGAAGTTCGGATCCTTGAGCCCCGGTGTCGCGACCAGCAGTCGTCCGGTCATCGACTCCATGGCTCGGCCACCGATCGCCTGCCCCTCACCCTGCATGTCCGACACCCGTCAGCCGTGCGCCCGTACGGGCCCGAGGCCGTCGACCGTCCACCCTGTCAACGCCATGTCACGCACCATAGCCTGCACCCGGCCCGCTGGTTAAGGTCTGACGGCGGGTGATCGCGACGGATCGAGGGAGGGCCGGATGGCGGCGCAGGCCGAACTGGCGGTGATCGGCGGGTCGGGGCTCTACGCCCTGCTCGACGGGGTGGAGCACGTGGTGGACACCCCGTACGGCGAGCCGTCGGGCCCGATCACCGTCGCCGAGGTGGGCGGTCGCCGGGTGGCGTTCCTGCCCCGCCACGGGCGCGATCACCGCTATCCGCCGCACCTGATCCCGTACCGGGCGAACCTGTGGGCGCTGCGGTCGCTGGGCGTACGCCAGGTGCTGGCGCCGTGCGCGGTGGGTGGCCTGCGACCGGAGCTGGGCCCGGGGACGTTCGTGGTGCCGGATCAGTTGATCGACCGCACGAGCGGGCGCACGCAGACGTACTACGACAAGGGCGCGGTGCACGTGTCGTTCGCCGACCCGTACTGCCCGGCCGGGCGGCGCACGCTGCTGGACACGGCGGCGGGGCGTGGCGTGCCGGCGGTGGACGGCGGGACTGTGGTCGTGGTCGAGGGTCCGCGCTTTTCGACCCGGGCGGAGTCGCGCTGGTTCGCCTCGATGGGCGGCACGATCGTCAACATGACCGGCCACCCGGAGGCGGTGCTGGCCCGTGAGCTGGCCCTCTGTTACACGTCGATCGCGCTGGTCACGGACCTGGACGCGGGCGTGGAGGCGGGCGAGTCGGTCACCCACGAGGAGGTGTTCCGGGTCTTCGCGGAGAACACCGACCGGCTGCGCGGGCTGCTGCTGGACGCCGTGGCGGCGCTGCCCGCCGAGCGGGAGTGCGAGTGCGGGAGTGCCCTGGACGGGATCAAGCTGCCGTTCCCGCTGCCCTGAGCGCGGGAAGTGCCCGAAAAGTCGCCTTCGGCCCGATAGATTCGGCTGGTCGGGAGACTGGGCACCGGGCCGGCTCCGGCATCCGCGTGCGGAACGGAGGCAGCCGGCGATGGCGACGGTGCGGGAGGCGACCTACGACCTGCTGCGCGCGCTCGGCCTGACCACCGTCTTCGGCAACCCGGGCTCGACCGAGGAGCCGTTCCTCCAGCACTTCCCGGACGACTTCCACTACGTGCACGCGCTCCAGGAGGCGTCGGCGGTCGCGATGGCCGACGGCTACGCCCAGGGCACCGGCCGGCCCGCGCACGTCAACCTGCACACCGCGCCGGGCACCGGCAACGGCATGGGCAACCTGGTCACCGCCTGGCACAACCGGACCCCGCTGATCGTCAGCGCCGGCCAGCAGACCCGCGAGATGCTGCTGATCGAGCCGCGCCTGGCCAGCCCCCGGGCGGTCGAGCTGGCCCAGCCGTACGTCAAGTGGGCCCACGAGCCGGCCCGCGCGCAGGACATCCCGGCGGCCTTCATGCGGGCGTACGCCTCGGCGGTGCAGCCCCCCGCCGGACCGGTCTTCCTCTCCCTGCCGATGGACGACTGGGACCGTCCGGCCGACCCGCCGCCGCAGGTGCGTACCGTCGCCACCCGGATCGCGCCGGACCCGGACCGGCTGCGGGGCTTCGCCGGCGCGCTGGCCGCCGCCCGCGCCCCGGCACTGGTGCTCGGCGCGGCGGTGGACCGGTCGGACGCCTGGGCGGACGCGGTGGCGCTGGCCGAACGCCTGGCCGCCCCGGTCTGGGCCGCCCCGGCGCCGGAGCGCGCCGTGTTCCCGGAGCGCCACCCGCACTTCCGGGGCGTGCTGCCGTACGCGATCGGGCCGTTGTCGGAGGCGCTGCGCGGCCACGACGTGGTGCTGGTGGTGGGCGCGCCGGTGTTCCGCTACTACCCACACGTGCCCGGTGACTACCTGCCCGGTGACGCGCGGCTGCTGCACGTCACCGACGACCCGGACGAGGCGGCCCGCGCTCCGGTCGGGGAGAGCCTGCTCGGTGATGCCGGGCTGACCATGGCCGCGCTGTGTGAGCTGCTGCCGCCGACCGATCGGGCGGCGCCGTCACCGCGCCCGCAGCCGGCCCCGCCCGAGCCGGCCGACCCGCCGAGCGCCGACGCGCTGTTCGCCGCGCTGGCGGACGCGTGGCCGGCGGACGGGGTGCTGGTGCAGGAGTCGCCGTCCAACCTGGCCGCGCTGCGCCGCCGGCTGCCGATCGAGCGGCCGCGCTCGTACCTGACGATGGCCAGCGGCGGCCTCGGCTTCGGGCTGCCGGCGGCGGTCGGCATGGCGCTCGCCGAACGCGACACCGGGCGTGGCCGCCCGGTCGTCGCGGTGGTCGGCGACGGCTCGTTCCACTACTCGGTCCAGGCGTTGTGGACGGCGGCGCGGCTGCGCCTGCCGCTCGCCGTCGTGGTCCCGGTGAATCAGCAGTACGCGATCCTGAAGGCGTTCGCCGAGCTGAAGCACACCCCTGGTGTGCCCGCGCTGGACCTGCCCGGGTTGGACGTGACGGCGGTGGCGCACGGCTACGGCTGCGCCGGTGCGGTGACCACGCTGGACGGGCTCGGCGCGGCGCTGACCACAGCGCTCGACGCGGACCGGCCGACGGTGCTGCCGGTGCCGATCAGCACCGACGTGCCGCGGATCCTGTGAGCTTCAGCCGGGCCGGACGGTCAGCGGCGCGCCGCTGGCGGCATCCAGCACGGCCCGGCCGCCGAGCGGCGCGCTGAGCGTGACGCTCACCGGCTTCATCACGAGCTGGGCGGTGCAGGGGCCGGTGGGCGAGACCACGGCGCCGCCGATCACCACCACGTCCGGCCGTTCCAGCACCAGCGGCGTGGGCGGGCCGTCGCAGGCGCCGACACCCAGCAGGTAGTCGATGCGGTCGCCCTCGACCGCCCGCAACTGCTGCGCGGACACCAGGCCCGCCGGGAGCGGCCGGGCGGGCACCGCACCGCCGGGAGCCCGGCCGGTCACGCGCGGCGCGACGGCGATCCGCGCCACCGGTACGGCCAGCTCGTCCACGGTGAACAGCCAGGCGGGCACCTCGGCACGCCCTCGGCTGGTCAGCACCGGCGCGGTGCCCAGCCGTACCCCGGTCACGGTGAGCGCCACGCACGCGCCCGGCGCCGAGGTCGACACCGGGTGGTTCGGGCCGGGCCGCCCGGTCGGTGCCGGGTCCGGTGCGGCCGGACGCCCGTCGCAGGGCGGCGGGTCGCCCTGGTGGAGTTCGGCGTACGCGTCGGCGGCGCTGACCAGCGGCACCCGCAGCGTGCCGTCGGGGAACCGGATCGTGCCGTCCTTCGGCACGTCGGCCGGGATCGGGATCTGGTCCCGGTACCAGCCGGCGCCGAACGCCGTCTTCGTCTCCTCGGTGAAGCCCGGGTCGCCGGTGAGCACCGTCGGATCCTGGAGCGGCACGTACCCGTCGCGCCAGCCCGGCCCGGGCTGCCAGCCCGCTGCCACCTCCTCGGCCCGCTCGGTGAACGCGGGCCGCTGGTCCGGGCCGGCGGGCGGGGCCACCCCCGGATCGGCGCCGGGCGTGGCGCAGGCGGAGAGGGCCAGCAACGGGATCCCGAGCAGGGCGAGCACGCGACGCATACGGGGTTGGACGCGTGCCCGTCCCGGCCGGTTCCCGGGCTCAGTCCTCGCCGCCGAGGTCGGTCTGGTACGCCTCCCAGAGCAGGTCGGCGCCGTGCCGCCGGTGCCGGTCGAGCGCGCGCAACAGGTCGCGGGTGCGCGCCCGCACCTCCGCGGCGGACACCCCCGTCAGGCGTACGGAGTGCTGGAGCGCCGCGAGCGCCGCGCTGATCGCGGCGTGCTCGCCGACCAGCAGGCGTACGCCCCGGTCCAGCCGGGGTGCGGCGCGCACCAGGTCGGCGTAGTGCCCGCCCGTTCCCTCGGTGACGCGGACGTGCTCGGTGAAACCCCGCCGGACGGGGTCCAGATCGGTGAGAAGGCGCTCCCGCCAGCGCGGCCCGGCGGCGGCCAGCGCCCGCCCGAGGGCGCGCAGGTCACCGGAGGCGCTCGGGAGCACGGCGGTCGGCTGCTGGATCGGACTGGTGACCATGGGACACCTCCCGCTGCTGGGTGCGAACCCGTATGGCGATGGTGGACCCGGTTGCGGGCGCTGTCCAGCGGTCAGCGTCGCCTCATCTGCCTCTCGGGCATCACCGGCCCCAGCCGCCCCGCAGGCCCCAGAGACGGTGGCCCCTGAGACGACTGTGCGCCCCGGTCCGGGTGGACGGGGCGCACAGTCTGTGTGGTGGAGGTGCCGGGAATCGAACCCGGGTCCTTCGCCGGTTTGTCAGGGCTTCTCCGAGCGCAGCTCGCTATGCCTCTACTCGGCCCCACCGCTCACGCGAGCAAGTTGGTGTGACGGGCCCAGTCGCTGATTGATCTCGCCGCACGGACCCCGCGACCGGGTCCGATTGGCCAGCCTTCTAGCTGATGCCGGCTAACTGGGTCGAAGGCGCTCCCAGGCCGACAGACTTGCTACTCGCCTCAGGCGGCGAGAGCGAAGTCAGCGCGATTGTTCTTGGCGCTTATTGGTTTCCGACGACCGATTCTCGAGACGACGTCGGCTTCCTCGGCTCGCTTCCCCTGTCGCTGCGTACGAAGTCGAAACCAGTCACCCCCTCGAAGCGCTGCCCCTGTCGGCAGCACACCAAGCCTAACGCCTGGCGCAACCGGTTTCATCCCGAGGCCCGCCCGACGCGGGCCACCGGACGAACCGGACGAATCACTCAGCCATGCCCTTGCCGCGCCGGCCGACCGCCCGGGCGATCTCCTTGGCGGCGTCCCGCTTGGCGAGGTCCTGGCGCTTGTCGTACGACTTCTTACCCCGCGCCAGGCCGATCTCCACCTTGGCCCAGCCGTCGGAGAAGTAGACCTGCAACGGCACCAGCGTCAGGCCGCTCTCCTTGAGCTTGCCCAGCAGCCGGTCGATCTCCAGCCGGTTCAGCAGCAGCTTCCGGGTACGCCGGGGCTCGTGGTTCGTCCAGGTGCCCTGGGCGTACTCCGGGATGTGCATGGCGTGCAGGTAGATCTCGCCGTCACGCTCCTGGGCGAACGCGTCCACGAGCGACGCCCGCCCGGCCCGCAGCGACTTGACCTCGGTGCCTGTGAGAGCCATGCCCGCCTCGTACGTGTCGAGGATGGCGTAGTCGTGGCGTGCCTTCTTGTTGGAGGCGACCACCTTGCGACCCTTCTCCCGTGGCATCGGCGCCACCCCCTTCCTGATCGACTCGCCGGCCACCGGCCGGCGAGCGGAGATCATGCTACCGGAACCACAAGGGCCCTCCCGCGCCGTTTATTCCGGCGCGGAAGGGCCCTCGGTGAGCCGTACGAGGTGACTAGACCCGCAGGTAGAAGCGGAGCGTGACCCAGGCGGTGACCGCGCTGACCACGCCACCGACGGCGGCCATCAGCGGGAAGGTCAGGAAGATCTCGGACCAGGAGATCGGGGTGATGAGGCCCTCCAGGGCCGCCATCGAGCTGCCGGCCGACAGCAGCTTCACCGCGACCAACGCGAGCAGGCCCAGGATGGAGCCGAACAGACCGGCCACCACCGCCTCCAGCACGAACGGCGCCTGGATGAACCAGTTCGACGCGCCGACGAGCTTCATGACCGCCACCTCACGCCGCTTGCTGTACGCGGCGACCTGGATGGTGTTCGCGACGAGCAGCAGGGCGGCGATGGCCATCACGGTGGCGATCGCGAGCGCTCCGTTCTGGAAGCCGCTCAGCACGCCGAAGACCTTGTCGAGCAGCTTGCTCTGGTCGACGATCGTGTCGATGCCCTCGGTGGCCTTGTACTTGTCGTAGATCGCCTTGTACTGCTCCGGGTCGTTCAGCTTCACCCGGTACGACTCGGGAAGCTGGTCCGGCTTGACGGCGCTGACCAGGTCCGGGGCGTCGGCGTACATCTGCTGGAAGCGCTCGTACGCCTGCTCCTTGTTGACGTACGTCGAGTCCTTGACCAGGGGGTCCTGGTCGAGCTGCTGGCCCAGCGCGTCGACCTGTTCCTTGGTGGCATCGGTCTTCAGGAAGATCGAGACCTCGACGTTCTCGTAGTAGAGGTCCTTCATGTCGCCGACCTTCTGGTAGAGAAGGCCGCTGCCGCCCAGCATGAACAGCGACACCGCCATTGTGATGATCATGGCGATGGTCATGGTGACGTTGCGCCACAGCCCGACCAGTACTTCGGACAGGACGTACTTCATCCGCATCGGGATATTCCTCCGGCTCTCCGGCGTGAGGTTTCGTCGTCAGGGTCTACGGAACGTCGCCCGGCTCAGCCGTAGACGCCCCGGGCCTGGTCGCGCACGATGCGGCCGCTCTCGATCTCGATGACCCGGCGCCGCATCTGGTTCACGATGTTGGAGTCGTGCGTGACCATCACGACGGTCGTACCGGTGCGGTTGATCCGGTCCAGCAGGCGCATGATCTCGATCGAGGTGTCCGGGTCCAGGTTTCCGGTCGGCTCGTCGGCCAGCAGGATCAGCGGCCGGTTGACGAACGCCCGGGCCACCGCGACACGCTGCTGCTCACCACCGGAGAGCTCGTGCGGGTAGCGGTGCTCCTTGCCGCCGAGACCGACCAGCTCCAGCACCTCCGGCACGACCCGGCGGGCGACCGCCTTCGTCTTACCGATCACCTCCAGCGCGAACGCCACGTTCTCGTACGCGGTGCGGTTCGGCAGCAACCGGAAGTCCTGGAAGACGCAGCCGATGGAACGCCGGAAGTGGGGTCGCTTCCAGGAACGCATCGACGTGACGTCCTTGCCGTTGACGACGACCCGGCCCTTGTTGGGCGTGACCTCGTGCAGCAGCAACTTGATGATGGTGGACTTGCCGGAGCCGGATGGACCGATGAAGAAGACGAACTCGCCCTTCTCGATCGAGACGGACACGTTGTCGAGCGAAGGCCGGGACGCCTTCGGGTACGTCTTCGTCACTTGCTCAAGCTGAATCACGGGTCGGTAGTCTACGCGGTGTAACCGCAGAGCCAAGCCCCACGCCCCGCCGAAGCGGTGCGCGTCATCGATTTACCCGGTCAGACCGAGATCGATGACGCGCTGCGTCCAACCGTGATCACGCACTGTCAGCGCTGAGCTGCTGCTGCTTCCGCCAGCGGATTCCCGCCTCGATGAAGCTGTCCAGGTCACCGTCGAAGACCGAGGACGGATTGCCCGTCTCCTGTTCGGTACGCAGATCCTTCACCATTTGATACGGGTGCAGGACGTACGACCGCATCTGGTCGCCCCAGGAGCTGGTGCTGCCGGTCTTCAGGCCGGCCAGCTTCTCCTCCTCCTCCTGCCGCTTGCGCTCCAGCAGCCGGGCCTGGAGCACCCGCATCGCGGAGGCCTTGTTCTGCAGCTGGGACTTCTCGTTCTGGCAAGTCACCACGATGCCGGTGGGGATGTGGGTCAGCCGCACCGCCGAGTCGGTGGTGTTGACGCTCTGCCCGCCCGGCCCGGACGACCGGTAGACGTCCACCCGGACCTCGTTCTCCGGGATGTCGATGTGGTCGGTCTGCTCGGTGACCGGCAGCACCTCGACCCCGGCGAAGCTGGTCTGCCGGCGGCCCTGGTTGTCGAACGGGCTGATCCGCACCAGCCGGTGCGTGCCGGACTCCACGCTGAGCGTGCCGTAGGCGTACGGCACCTTCACCGTGAAGGTGGCCGACTTCAGGCCCGCCTCCTCGGCGTACGAGGTCTCGTAGACCTCGGTCGGGTAGCCGTGCCGCTCGGCCCAGCGCAGGTACATCCGCAGCAGCATCTCGGCGAAGTCGGCGGCGTCCACGCCACCGGCGCCGGCCCGGATCGCGACGAGCGCCTCCCGCGAGTCGTACTCGCCGGAGAGCAGCGTGCGGACCTCCATCTCCTGGATGGCCTTGGTCAGCCCGGTGATCTCCGACTCGACCTCGGTCAGCGCGCCCGGGTCGTCCTCGGCCTGGGCGAGTTCCAGCAGCACCCCGGCGTCGTCGAGCCGGGAGCGCAGGTCACCGAGCTTGGTGATCTCGCCGTTGACGTACGACAGCTGCGACGTCACCTGCTGCGCCTTGGCCTGGTCGTCCCAGAGGTCGGGCGCGGAGGCCTCCTGCTCCAGCCGGGCCTTCTGCTCGCGCAGCTTGTCGAGGTCGAGCACAGCCTCGATGTTGCGCAGCGTGGCGTCGAGGTCCTTGAGCTGTTCGGCGTAATCGGCAGCGGTCACGACAGACAAGACTACTGCCTATCCTGGCCTGGTCGACGCAGGTGGTCAGCCGACGGGCGCGGTCTTCAGCCAGGACAGCGCCGCCTTGTGGTAGGCGACGGCGAACTCCAGCGCGCTGGCGTCGTAGCTGTCGCCTTCCTTCTTGGCGTTCTTGACCTGCTCCCGCACCGCCGCCAGGGCCTCGGTGTGGTACTCGTTCGCCGTGGCGTACAGGTTCTTGAGCTGGCTCGACGAGTGCAGGTCACCGAACGCGATCCGTAGCGCTATCGGGTTACGGATGGTGTCCTTGCCGGGATTCTCCGCAAGCCAGCGGGAGAATGTCCGTTTCCCGGCCGCCGTCAGCGCATACGGCTGGCTCATCCGCGGCCCGGGCTTGCCGAGACGCACCAGACCCTTCTCGGCCAGGACCGGCAGCTCCCGGTAGACCTGACTGCGGGTCATCGACCAGTACGGCGCCAGCCGGCGCTCAGCGGCGGCCATCAACTGGCCGCCAGTCATCGGGCCGTCGTGCAGCAGACCGAGCAGAGCTGCTGCCGTCGGGTTGACTCCGGATTCCGCCATGCCCTCTAAGCTGCCACTTTGTCGGCTCTGGCGTCCAGGATTTGCTCATTTCGGCACCCGATGACGGGTCCGATGTGCACTGTCGGATGAGGAAGAGGGCCCGCCCCGGCCGGGACGGGCCCTCCGGCGAGCGTCTCAGCCCATGTGCGGGTAGGCGTGATCGGTCGGCGGGACGAAGGTCTCCTTGATCGTCCGCGGCGACATCCAGCGGACCAGGTTGTGCCAGGAGCCCGCCTTGTCGTTGGTGCCGCTGGCCCGGGCGCCGCCGAACGGCTGCTGCCCGACCACCGCGCCGGTCGGCTTGTCGTTGATGTAGAAGTTGCCGGCGGCGTACCGCATCTTCTCCGCCACCTGGTCGACCACCCGGCGGTCGGTCGCGAAGATCGACCCGGTCAGCGCGTACGGCGCGATCGACTCGGCCTGGGTGACCACCTCGTCGAAGCGGGCGTCGTCGAAGACGTGCACGCCGAGGATCGGCCCGAAGTACTCGGTGGTGAACGTCTCGTGCGCGGCATCGGAGCACTCGAACAGCGTCGGCCGGACGAAGTAGCCGACCGAGTCGTCGGCGGTGCCGCCGGCCAGGATCCGGCAGGAGTCGTCGCCCTTGATCAGCTCCAGCGCGGCGGTGTGCCGACCGAACGCCTTGTCGTCGATCACCGCGCCGCCGAAGTTGCTGAAGTCGGTCACGTCGCCGTAGGTCAGCGAGTCGGCGGTGGCGGCGAGCCGGTCGCGCAGCCCACCCTCCCAGATCGACCGCGGGACGTACGCCCGCGAGGCGGCCGAGCACTTCTGGCCCTGGTACTCGTAGGCGCCCCGGATCAGCGCGGTGTGCAGCGCGTCCACGTCGGCGCTGGAGTGCGCGACCACGAAGTCCTTGCCGCCGGTCTCGCCGACCAGCCGGGGGTAGCCCCGGTAGCGGGCGATGTTGTCGCCGACGGTCTTCCACAGGTGCTGGAACACCTTCGTCGAGCCGGTGAAGTGGATGCCGGCGAGGTCCGGGTCGGCCAGCGCCACCTCGGAGACCTCCTCGCCGCGCCCGGTGACCATGTTGATCACACCGGGCGGCAGGCCGGCGGCCTCGAACAGGCGCATGGTGAAGTGCGCCGCGAACTGCTGCGTCGGGGACGGCTTCCAGACCACCGTGTTGCCGAGCATGGCCGGCGCGGACGGCAGGTTGCCGGCGATCGCGGTGAAGTTGAACGGGGTGATCGCGTAGACGAACCCCTCCAGCGGCCGGTGGTCGAGGCGGTTCCAGACCCCGGGCGAGGACAGCGGCTGCTCGGCCAGGAGCCGCCGGGCGAAGTGCACGTTGAACCGGAGGAAGTCGATCAGCTCGCAGGCCGAGTCGATCTCGGCCTGGACGGCGGTCTTGGACTGGCCGAGCATGGTGGCCGCGTTGAGCGTGTCCCGCCAGGGGCCGGCGAGCAGGTCGGCGGCGCGCAGGAAGATCGCGGCCCGCTCCTCGAACGGCAGCGCCCGCCACATCGGAGCGGCGTCCTTGGCGGCCTTCACCGCGGCGCGGGCGTCGTCGTGGGTGGCGTGCCCGGTGACGCCGAGGACGTGCGCGTGCTTGTGCGGCTGCACCACGTCGATCGACGCGCCGCCGGCCATCCGGCGCTCGCCGGCGATGGTCATCGGCAGCTCGATCCGCTCGGCGGCCAGTTCGGCCAGCCGCCGCTGGAGCCGTTCCCGGTCGGCGCTGCCGGGCTCGTAGGTGTGTACCGGCTCGTTGAGCGGCTCGGGTACGGAGAACACGGCGTCCATCACAGGCTCCTGGCGATCTCGACGGCGACGGCGAAACCGGACCCGCGGGCGCCGGCCGGCGGCCGGACGCCGGACACCGCGGGGTCAGCGGCGGCGGGACCTGGCCCGATTCTGTCACGAGACGCCCCCGCGGACCGCGCCTCCCCGCTACACCGGACAGCCAGATCATCTCGGGACCGTCGGCTCAACTCACCCACATCCGACGAAACGTCGGATCGCCACCCCGCTCGTCGACGATTCTTCGGCGCTTACTCAACCGTCGATCCACTCCATCTCGGGGAAGCGGCCGTATCCGAGCCCACGGGATACCACCACATCGGCGTACTGCAGTCGATCAACGCTCGGGCGACACGTCGGGAGCGCGATCGCCGCCCAGCAGGCTGCCGAGGCGGCCATCTGTGCGCGGTAGGCGGACGAGGGTAAGCGCACCTCGCCTGCGCATCGGCCGATGCCAGCCTGCCCGAGGATCGGCCGGTAGCCAGCCTGCCGAGCCGCGCCTGCACAGGACCGTCCAAGGATCGGCCGGCACCTGCCCGCTCGAACAGCGGGCGCACAGGACCAGCCCGAGGATCGGTCAGCGCCAGCCCACCCGAACGGCGACCGCACAATTGACCGCCCCGAAGATCGGCAGGAACAGCCGTGCGAGCGGCACCCACAAAACGACCGCGCGAGCAGTGCCCGCCACACGACCCCGTGCCGCCGATGGAGCAGGAAGGCAACCATCCGCAGGCCGCGCCGCCTGACCTTCCACCCAGCCCCGCCTCAGGTTCCCGGGCACCGCGCCTCGCGGTTATCGGACACTGATCCACTCCACCTCGGGGAAACGGCGGTATCCGAGCCCTCCGGATGCCACCACATCGGCGTACTGCAGTCGATCAAGGCGCAGACGGCACACGGCCCGCCCGAGGAGTGGTGATGCGCCGCGTACGCTGGATGACCGGTGACCTGCCCGGCCCGGCGCGGGGACATCCGGTGACCGTCGAAGGGAAGACGATGAGCAACCAGCCCGGCAGCTCCACGGCCGCGGAGACGGATCAGCCCGAGGCCGTCGGGCCGACCACGGGCGACGGGGCCACCGTCGAGACGTCCTCCGTCAAGGCGTCCTCCGGAGAGGCACCGTTGGCCGAGGCACCGGCGGGAGAGACACCGTCGGCCGAAGCAGCGTCGGGCGAGGCACCGGCGAGCGAGGCTCCGACGGGCGAGGACGCAGTCGGCCCCGCGCATGGGGACGAGGGCACTGTCACCGGCGGGCGGCCGGAGTTCGCGCCGGGCGCGATCGTGCTCGCACTGCTCTCGGTCGGGTGGCTGGCCGCCATGCTCTGGTCCACCCGCGAGGCGATCCACTCCACGGCGGCCGGCGTCACCGCGATCAGCCTCTCCGCGTACGCGCTACCAGGCGTCATCACCGCCGCGCTGGTCACCGGCGCCACAATGGCCCTGCTCGCGACCAACCGGCTGGGCCGCGCCACGCTGCGCTTCCTGGCCACCGTGGGCACCGGCCTCCTGGTCGGGCTCGTCACCGCGGTGGCGATCAACCTGACGTACGCGGACAACGCCACCACGAACACCATCGCCGGAACCGCGGCGGCGGCAGCGATCATCGGCGGGGCGATGGCCGGCGCGCGCCAGGCCCGGGTGGTGGGGGCGATCACGCTCGCCACGCTCACCGCGCAGATCTTCGTGGTGCTGTTCAGCCGCGCCCGCGACCCGCTCTCCGACCTGTTCGGTGCCGGGGAGACCCAGCAGTCGGTGCTCGACGCCGCGAAGTGGGTCTCGCGTACCGAGTCGCTGCTCGCCGGGCTGCTCGCCGGACTGGCCGCGTACCTCTATCTGACCTGGTCCCGGCGCCGGGCGGAGCGCCGCGACGGCGCCGCGTCGCCGCTGCGCTGGCCGGCCTACCTGGTCGCCGGGGCGGGCGCCGGCCTGCTCCTGCTACTCACCGAGGTGATCATCCGGATCGGCGGCCGTGGGCTGCTCGACCTGGCCGCCGCGCTCAGCGAGGCCGACGAGGTGGCACAGACCGCGCTGGGCACCTCGCGGGTCGACAACGGGATCTGGGTGCTCTTCGTGGGCGCGCTGACCACGCTCATCGTCTTCGGGCGCACGCTCGGGCCGCGTCCGGTGGACGACGACGAGGACGAGCCGGCGGCCTGAAGCGGCCCGGTCAGCCCGCCTCGCGCAGCAGCAGGTCCAGCTCGGTCACGTCGTACCACTCCAGTTCGTGGTCCTCTGCGCCGTCGACGGTGAACTGGGCGTCCGGGTCGCCGGCCTGGGCCTCCACCACCACGTCGACGGCGGCGGCCACGTCCTCGACCGCGTCCGCGCCGTCCACGTGCAGCGCGGCGACCGACTTCACCGGCACCGGCCCGGCCGGCCGGACCACGCTCGACCCCAGCTCGCCGCCGACCCGCTCGACCGCACGGGCCGGCAGGTCGGCCGAGACCACCACCCGTCGCCGGGGCGCGGCGGGATCGTGCCGGAGCAGGAGCAGCGCGTCCTGGGCGGCCCGGGTGAAGGCCACGTACTCCAGCTCCTCCTCGTCGCCCTCGGCGTACCACTCACGCAGTTCCGGGGTCACGGCGTGCGCCGCCTCGGCGCTCAGCCCCTCCTCGCGCAGCCGGGCGAGCATGGGAACGGTCGCCGGCAGGTACACCCGGACAAGCTCGTCGGTCACCGGTCACTCCCACACTCAGGCCGATCGCCGGCGGACGCCGACTCCGGGCGCCGATCATGCCGTACGCCGAGACCGTCATACACCCGGCACCCGCGCGGGTGAAGTCTCCCGCCGGTGTGTCTCCCGAACGGGCGCGTAGCGATGTCACCTGCTGATGGCAAACTGAAGCAAACGCAACCAACCCCGGGAGTCACACCGTGGAGTCGAGGTTCCTGCTGCTGTCCGACGTCGCCGCCGAGCTGAACGTGTCGGACTCGCAGGTCTACCACATGGTCCGCAGCGGCGAACTGCCCGCGATCAAGATCGGTGGCCGGGGTCAGTGGCGGGTCGAGCGCGCCCGGCTGGAGGAATACATCGAGCGCAAGTACGCCGAGACGGCCGAATGGGTGCGCGGCAACCCGCTCGGCGAGCGCGACGAGGAGTGACCGGCCGGGGACCGCCTGCCATTGACGACGGTCGTCCGCATCCGGGAAGATGAGAGCCTGTCGGAGGCAAACGAAGGCAAACGCAAGGATTCGAGATGGTCGACACCCGCCGTCCCCGCGCACCCCGCCCGCCGGTCCGTCTCCGGCCCGCCCCGCCGCTCGACCCGCCGTGCACCGACGAGGAACCGCTCTGGAGTCCCGTCGGTCAGCTCACGCTCGACCTGGCCGACCCGCGCCGCCGTGCCGCCCCACGCCCCGCCGGCCGCGCCCCCGACCCGGCACCCGCCTGGCCCCGCTGGTCCGGTGCGCAGGCGTCAGCCCTCGCCTCCGCCACACCCGAGGGGGCGCGGGCCGCGCATTTGTTCGTGCGCACCTTCCTGGAGATCGTCAACGGCTTCCGGCCGCCCGGCCAGCTCCGGCCGCTCTGCCTGCCCGAGTCGGCCGGCCCGGTGGCCGCCGAGCTGACCCGCGCGGCCCGCCGGGTGACACCGGTCCGCCGCCGTACCGCCCGGCCGGCGCTGCTGCTGCGGCGCCTGCGGGTGTGCGAGCCGCGTGCGGGCGCGGTCGAGGCCACTGCCGTGTTCGCGGGCGCCGGAGGCGCGAGCTGGGCGGTGGCGATACGCCTGGAACGCCGCCGAGGCACCTGGCTGTGCCTCGTCCTCGACGTCCTCTGAGCCCGGTCGTCGCCCCCCCCGACCTGGCTCGACGTCGACGCGCCGCGGTCACCCGCGCCGATCCGTGAGCGGGCTCCCGGCTCCCGGCTCCCGGCTCCCGGCTCCCGGCTCCCGGCTCCCGGCTCCCGGCTCCCGGCTCCCGGCGAGATCTTGGTACGAAACGGCCCCCATGGGGGTGTCATGTCCCGGGACATGTGTCAACGGGAAGTCCCGATAGATGTGTCAGGGGTTGTGGATCGTGGGGGTGGGG
>NZ_JANCLW010000001.1:749536-1160462 GCF_033433935.1 Micromonospora sp. BRA006-A | reverse complement strand
GACACCCCGTGCTCACGCGCGAACTCGGCCGCGTTCACCCGAACCCCCGCCGCCAGCAGCGCGTCCAGCAGGTTCATAACATGCCGCCGAGAAGCCATGCCCGGCAGCACATACCACCCGACCCAAGATCCCTACCACGTGACACATGTATCGGGACTTCAACGCTGACAGATGTCATGGGACTGAACAGCCCCCATAGGGGCCTTTTCCTACCAAGATCTCCACCGTTCCCACCAGACGGAACGTCGATCTCACTCAACAGGACTCGCAGCAGCAAGCTGGCCGAACGAGGATCTCCGGCCCACGCCCGCGCTACACCGGCGCCGATCTTGCACTTTCGACCCCCCGAAATCGGCATGAACCGGGCACGACGAGGGCCGAAACTGCAAGATCGCGGGGCAGGCAGGGCGGGCGGGGACGGGCGGGACCCGGGGCGGGAAGCGGGGACCCGGGGCGGGGACGGGCGGGGACCCGGGGCGGGAAGCGGGGACGGGCCCCGGCCTTGGTGGCCGGGGCCCGTCGGGCGCTCGTTCGGGTCAGTTGCCGCCGTTGGGCGAACCGTGGCAGCGCTTGTACTTGCGGCCCGAGCCACACGGGCAGGGCGCGTTACGGGACGGGCCCTCGCCGCCGTCGACCTGGCCGGGAGCGGCCCGCCGGGCGGTGCTGGCGGCCACCGCCTGGCCACTCGCCCCGGCCGGTGCACGGCGCGGCGTGGTGGCGGCCGGGCGCTCCGAGGACTGCTGGCCGATGCCGAGCGCCGGCGCCTGCTGCTCGGGCCGCTCGATCACCGGAGCGCCCCGGCCGGCCTCGCCGTCCACGGCGGGCGCCGAGTATTGCAGGCCCTGCTGCTGCGGCGCGCGGTTGAGACCCTTGGCCCGGATCTCCACCGGCTTGTCCAGCAGCTGCACCTCCTCGGCCTCCGGCTCCGCCTCCTCGACCTGGACGTCCAGGTTGTAGAGGAAGCCGACGGTCTCCTCCTTGATGCCGTCCATCATGGAGGCGAACATGTCGAAGCCCTCGCGCTGGTACTCGATGACCGGGTCGCGCTGGGCGTACGCCCGCAGGCTGATGCCCTCCTGGAGGTAGTCCATCTCGTACAGGTGCTCGCGCCACTTACGGTCGATCACCTGGAGCAGGACCATGCGCTCGAGCTGGCGGACCGCCTCCTCGCCGAGGTTCTCCTCGCGCCTGTCGTACGCGGCGTGCGCGTCCTCCTTGAGGCGGGCGAGCAGGAAGTCCTGGTCGATGCCGGAGCGGGAACCGACCTCCTCCTCCAGCTCCTCGATGGTGATCCCCACCGGGTAGAGCTGCTTCAGGCTCGACCAGAGCTGGTCGAGATCCCAGTCCTCGGCGTAGCCGTCGCTCGTCGCGCCGACCACGTACGCGGTCACCACGTCGTCGATCATGTTGCGGACCTGGTCGGACAGGTCCTCGCCGTTGAGCACCCGGAGGCGCTCGGCGTAGATCACCTGGCGCTGCTTGTTCAGCACCTCGTCGTACTTGAGGACGTTCTTGCGGATCTCGGCGTTCTGGCCCTCGATCTGGGCCTGGGCGCTCCTGATCTGACGGGTGACCATCTTCGACTCGATGGGCACGTCCTCCGGGATGTTGAAGCGGTCCATCACCGCCTCGACCGCGCCGGCCCGGAAGCGCTTCATCAGCTCGTCCTGGAGCGACAGGTAGAAGCGGGACTCGCCCGGGTCACCCTGCCGGCCGGCGCGACCGCGGAGCTGGTTGTCGATCCGGCGGGACTCGTGCCGCTCGGTGCCCAGCACGTAGAGCCCACCGGCGGCGGCCACCTCCTCCGCCTCGACGTCGCACGCCTGCTTCCAGGTCGGGAGGATCTCCTCCATCGCCTTGGCGTACTCCTCCGGCTGCTCGACCGGGTCGAGCCCGCGCTGGCGCAGCTCGTTCGCGGCGAGGAACTCGGGGTTGCCGCCGAGCAGGATGTCCGTACCGCGGCCGGCCATGTTCGTCGCGACGGTGACCGCGCCCTTGCGCCCGGCCTGCGCGACGATCTCCGCCTCCTTGGCGTGGAACTTCGCGTTCAGCACCGAGTGCGGGATGCCGCGGCGGCGCAGCATGTGCGACAGGATCTCGGAGTTCTCCACCGATACGGTGCCGACCAGCACCGGCTGGCCCTGCTCGTGCCGCTCGGCGATGTCCTCGACGACGGCGTTGAACTTGGCCTTCTCGGTCTTGTAGATGACGTCGGGCCGGTCGAGCCGGACCATCGGCCGGTGCGTCGGGATGGTCACGACGCCGACCTTGTAGACCTTGTTGAACTCGCCCGCCTCGGTCTGGGCGGTACCGGTCATGCCGGACAGCTTCTCGTAGAGGCGGAAGTAGTTCTGGAGGGTGATGGTGGCCAGGGTCTGGTTCTCCTGCTTGATCTCCACCCCCTCCTTGGCCTCGATCGCCTGGTGCATGCCCTCGTTGTAGCGGCGGCCGTGCAGGATGCGGCCGGTGAACTCGTCGACGATCAGGACCTCACCGTCGTTGACGATGTAGTCCTTGTCGCGCTTGTAGAGCTCCTTGGCCTTGATCGCGTTGTTCAGGTAGCCGACCAGGGGGGTGTTCACCGACTCGTAGAGGTTGTCGATGCCCAGGCGGTCCTCCACCTTGGCCACGCCGCGCTCGGTGATGGCGATGGTGCGCTTGGCGTAGTCGACCTCGTAGTCACCCTCGCCGTCGGTGCCGGGCTGGAGCCGGGCCACCACGGTGGCGAACTCCTGGTACCACCGGGCGGAGTGCTCGGCCGGGCCGGAGATGATCAGCGGGGTACGCGCCTCGTCGATCAGGATCGAGTCGACCTCGTCGACCACGGCGAAGAAGTGGCCGCGCTGGACCAGCTCGTCCTTCGACCAGGCCATGTTGTCGCGCAGGTAGTCGAAGCCGAACTCGTTGTTGGTGCCGTACGTGACGTCGCACTCGTAGGCCGCGCGGTGCTCGCTGGCGGGCCGGTTCGGCAGCACCACGCCGACGCGCAGGCCGAGGAACTCGTGGACGCGGCCCATCCAGGCGGCGTCACGCTCGGCCAGGTAGTCGTTCACCGTGATCACGTGCACGCCCTTGCCGGCGAGCGCGTTCAGGTAGACCGGCATGACCGAGGTGAGCGTCTTGCCCTCACCGGTCTTCATCTCGGCGATGTTGCCGAAGTGCAGCGCCGCGCCACCCATCACCTGGACGTCGTAGGGGCGCTGGCCGAGCACCCGCGAGGCGGCCTCACGGCACACCGCGAACGCCTCGGGCAGCAGGTCGTCGAGGGTCTCGCCATCCTCGAGCCGCTCCTTGAACTGGTCGGTCATGCCGCTCAGCTCGTCGTCGCTGAGGTTGACGTAGTCGTCCTCGATCGAGTTGACGGCGGCAGCGATGGCCTTCAGCCGACGCACCATGCGGCCCTCGCCGGCGCGAAGGAACTTTTCCAGAATCGACACGGATCAACGCTCCCCTAGACGGTCTCGAACCATCGTAGGCGCTCCGAGGCGACGATGGTCACTGGTGGCGGCGGTCCGGGCTCCGGAACCCGACATAACGCCGCGACCGTGCGCCACCGGCCGCTAATCGGGTTACGCCGTGCGCGAACGATCCGGCACGATGGCTCGGATGGAGCCTGTGGAGATCATCGAGGACGGCCTGCTGCTGCGCCCGTGGCGTGCGGAGGACGCCGACGCGGTGTACCGCGCCTGCCAGGATCCGGACATCCAGCGCTGGACCACCGTACCTCGCCCGTACCTGCCGGAGCACGCGACGGAGTACGTCACCACGATCAGCGCCACCGCCTGGGCCGAGGGCACCGCTGCGCTCTTCGCGGTCTGCGACGCCGGCACCGGTGAGCTGCTCGCCTCGTTCGGCCTGGTCTCCGTCGACCGTGCGCGGGACTCGGCCGAGGTGGGCTACTGGACCGCGCCGTGGGCCCGGGGCCGGGGCGTCGCGGTCCGCGCCACCCGCGCGCTCGCCCGCTGGGCGTTCGACGTGCTCAAGCTGCGTCGGCTCACCTGGCAGGCCGAGATCGGCAACCACGCCTCCCGGCTGGTCGCGCTACGCGCCGGCTTCCGGATCGAGGGTGAGCTGCGACTGGCCGACCCCAGCCCCGGCGGCCGGACCGAGGGCTGGATCGGCTCGTTGCTCCCCGGCGAGGTCGCCGCCGCCGGCGACCCGGTCCCCTACGGCCCGGACACGCTCCAGGCCCGCCGCGCGGCGGTCTTCGGCCGGCCGCAGCCGGTCCTGTTCGCCACCGCCGGCGACACCGAGCTGCGGCTGCGCGCGCTGGAGGAACGCGACCTGGCCGCGGTGACCCGCACCTGCCAGGACGAGCAGACGATCCGCTGGACCACGGTGCCGCACCCGTACCGGCCGGAGCACGCCGAGGGCTTCCTGCGCGACCTGGTGCGCCCGGCCTGGGCGCGGGGCACGGCGGTGACGTTCGCCGTGGCCGACCCGGACGACGAGTACGTCGCCTCGATCGACCTGCGCCTGCTGCCGAACGACCCGCTGATGGCCGACGTGGGCTACATGACCGCGCCGCACGCGCGCGGACGGGGCTACCTGCCGGCCGCGCTCGCCGCGGTGTGCGCCTGGGGCTTCACCACGCTCGGCCTGGCCCGGATCGAGTGGCGGGCGAACGTGGGCAACACCGCCTCGCGGCGGGCCGCCGAGAAGGCCGGCTTCACCGTCGAGGGCACGCTGCGCGGCGGCGTCCAGCACCGCGGCGAGCGGCAGGACGTCTGGATCGGCGGCCTGCTGCCGGGCGACCTGGCGTGACCCCGGAGACGATCGAGGGGTACGGCGTACGGCTGCGGCCGTGCCACCTCGCGGACGTACCGGACATGGTGGCCGGGTGCACCGACCCGGAGATCCGCCGGCTCATGCCCCTGCTGCCCGACCCGTACGACGAAGACGCCGCCCGCTGGTGGATCGACGAGGGCGCGCCCGCGGCGTGGGCGGCCGGCGGGGCCGCGTACACGATCGCCGACCCGGCCACCGACCGGCTGCTCGGCAGCATCGGGCTGACCCGGCTCAGCGCGGAGCGGGCGACGTACGAGATCGGTTACTGGGTGGGAGCGGCGGCGCGCGGGCGGGGCGTGGCGACCGCCGCCACCCGGCTGCTGACCGAGCGGGCGTTCACCGCCGGCGCGGCCCGGCTGGAGTTGCTCACCCGGACGGACAACGTGGCGAGCCAGCGCATCGCCCTGGCCGGTGGTTACCGGCACGAGGGCGTACGCCGGGCGGCGGGCGTGGACGGCGACGGCGTACGCCGGGATCTGATCGCCTGGGTGCGGCTGGCCGACGACCCGCCCGGGCCGGTCGCCCGCCTGCTGCCGGACCTGCCGGACGGCCGGCTCACCGACGGTGTGGTGACGCTGCGCCCGGTGGAGCCGGCGGACACGGACGTGCTGTACCGGCTGCACTCGCTGCCCGAGGTGGTGGCGAACCGGGTGCCGCCGGTGGCGCCGGAGCGGGCGGCGCTCGCGCGCCGGTGCCGGCTGGCGGCGAGCCGCTGGCTCGCGGGCGAGGCCGCCGACCTGGCGATCCTCGACGCGGTCACCGGCACCGTCGTCGGTGGGTGCGCGCTGTTCTACGACGAGCCGGCAACCGGGCAGGCCATGCTCGGCTACAGCCTGCTGCCCGAGGCGCGCGGGCGCGGGCTGGCGGCCCGGACGGTCCGGCTGGTCGCCGGGTGGGCGTTCGGCGTCGGGGTGGCCCGGCTGTGGGCCGGCACCCGGCCGGACAACGTCGCCTCGCAGCGGGTGCTGGAACGGGCCGGCTTCCGGCGGGAGGGGCTGTTGCGCGGCCGGCTGCCCGGCCCGGGCGGCGTCCGTGTCGACTCGGTGGTCTACGGCCGGCTCGCCACCGACGAGAACTGAGGACGGGCCCCCGCGCGGGGGCCCGTCCTGACCGGTCAAGGGGTCACGTGTCGAGCTGGATGATCCCGTAGTCGTACGCGTGCCGCCGGTAGACCACGCTCGGGCGGCCGGACTCCTTGTCCTGGAACAGGTAGAAGTCGTGGCCGACCAGTTCCATCTGGAACAGCGCGTCGTCGACGGTCATCGGTTCGGCGGGGTGGACCTTCGCCCGGGCGATGTGCCACGGCTGGTCGTCGGGTTCGGTGTAGCCGCTCTCGTCGGGGCGTTCGGCGAGCGCGGTGGCGGTGCCGTGGCCGTCGAGCGCCGCCAGGCCGGGACCGTCGAGGTCGGCCACTGGCAGGCCGGCGGTCGCGGCGGCCACGGAGATCGGCGCGTGCCGTCCGCGGTGTACCCGGCGACGGTCCGCCGCGCGGCGGAATCGCGTGTCCAGCTTGGCGATGGCGGCGTCGAGCGCGCTGTAGAAGTCGTTCGTGCAGGCCTCGGCCCGGATCACCGGGCCGCGCGTCACGCACGTGATCTCCACCCGCTGGCAGGTGTCCGCCTGGCGTGGATTGCGCTCGTGGAACAACTCGACGTCCACGCGAATGAGCTTCTGGTCGTAGCGTTCGATCTTCGCGAGCTTCTCGGCTACGTGCACCCGGTAATGGTCCGGCACTTCGACGTTACGGCCCTTGACCACGATGTCCACGTGACCTCCCTTGTTCGGACGGTCGTTCGGTCCGGATCAGATCCGGTCGACGCACCCGGGAGGGCCCCGCTCGGCGTCGACCGGTGTTGTTCGGCTACGCCTCCTTCCAATGCCGGGGGAAGGTTTGACCCTCACTACCCCCGACACCGAAACGCTAACTCCTGTACGGCCACCCGTCACCCCTGGTTGCCGAAGGCGGTCGCGAAATTTAACAGCTCATACACCAAGGGGTGAAACGGATACACGAAGCGTCACCGACGGTGCCGCTTTTGCGTTGCGGCGAGCACGGCCGCGGCCTTTGGCGTCATTCCCGCGCCGTGCAACATCCGGCTCACCGCCGCCAGCGTGGCGCCGGTGGTGACGATGTCGTCGAGCAGGACGACGGTCTCCCCCGGCCGGTGTCCGGGCGGCGGGCGGCGCAACCGGAACGCCGCCTCGGCGGCGGCGGCCCGTCCAGCGCTGTCCAGTGCCACCGAGTCGGTCCGGGGCAGCGCCCGCAGCGGGCGCAGCACGCGTACCGGCCAGCCGGCCGCGCGCAGGCGGGCCGCGGCCGGGCGAACCAGCCGGTCCAGGTGGTCGCCGTAGCGGGCCCGGGCGGCGCGTGCGGTGTCGGGCACCGCCACCAGCGTCACCGGGCCGGGCGGCCCCGCGGCCGCCGCGACCACCTCGGCCAGCAGCGCGCCGAGCGGCCGGGCCAGCCCGTGCCGGCCCCGTTCCTTGTACGCCAGCAGCCCTTCGCGCAGCGCGCCGCCGTACGGGCCGAGCGCGACGCAGGGCGGCAGGCCGGGCGGGGCCGGATCGGGCCTCGTCGGGGCGGGACGCAGCGACTCCAGTTCCCGGACGCAGCCGCCGCAGAAGCCGTGCCGTAGCCGTACCGATCCCGCGCCGCAGCCGGCGCACCCGGCGGGCAGCACCAGGTCGGTCAGGTCCGACCAGAGCCCGCCCAGGTCACGCACGGCGGCTCAGTAGAGGAAGAACGGCGCGGTCGGGTTGGTCGCCCGGCTGCCGGCCGGAACGTCGAGCACCTGCTCCCGCTTGACGTAGTCGAACGGGTTGTTCCGCCAGGCCGCGCCGTCCGTCTCGAACATGAACGAGAACGCGGCCAGGCCACGGTCGCCGCCGCCCGGATATCCGGCGAGCTGGGTCACCGGGGCGCCGATCTCCACCGTCAGCGGGGTCTCCCAGGCTCCGTCGACGCTGACCTGGTGGATCGCCGAGCGCCGGTCCGCCTCGTTGCCGGCCAGCGCCAGCTCGTTCTCCGCCACCCAGTCCACCACCGTCACGCCGGTGAGCAGCGTGGTGACCCGGCGGAGCTGCCCGAGGCTGGCCCCGCCACCGTCGGCGCTCACCGCGGCGACGAAGACCGCGCCGCCGGAGACCAGCGCGATCCGGTGCCCGTCGAGGGAACCGGCGACCGCCGTCACCGGCCCGGGGACGGACAGCGGGATCTCGCTCATCCGGCCCGTGCCGTCGAAGCGGTAGAGCCGGCCGTCGGCCGCCACCAGACCCGCCGGGCGGGCCTTGTTCAGCGAGCGCAGCCAGGTGGGACGGCTCATCGCCCGGAACGTCCGGTCGCTGGGGCTGAGCGTCGCGACCGGTTCCGGGCCGGTGCCCACCTTGAGCCGCCTGCGGTTGTCCGGCCCGGTCACCACGAGCGCGGCGAGCACCTGGTCGTCGGCGCGGGCGAGCGACGCGGACACCACGTTGCGGTTCTCCGCGGGCGGCAGCGGCGCGGCGGCCCGCGACTCGGTGCCGAACGCCAGGGGACGGACGGCACCGTCGTAGACGGCGTACCGCATCGGATCGCCGCCACGGGGATAGGCAGCGGTCGACACCCGCTCCCGCCGCAGGTCGACGGTGAGCCGCTTCTGGTTCTGGATCTTCAGGTCGACCTGGCCGTCCAGGTCCGACAGCGACCACGCCAACTGGGTGCCGAGCCGGGTCAGCCGCTGCTCGTTGGCCCCCGGCATGTTCAGGTTGATCTCCCAGTGGCCGTCCGTGCCGGTCGCGTTGTTGATCAGCTGGGTGCCGTCGGGCAGCCCGGTCACGGCGGGGGACAGCCAGTCCGACGGGCGGTCGGCCAGCCACTTCATCACCTCGGTGATCCGGCGCTCCGTCGGCGCCGACGAGGGCAGATAGCGCTGGTCCGGCACCAGCCGGGTCAGCTCGGGGTTCCAGAAGTAGACGGTGCGGGGGCGGTAGTACTCGCGCACCGCCGAGTCGCTGACCAGCAGCATGTTCGGCAGCTCGGTGATCAGCAGGCCGGTGCCGGCCGGCTCGGCCCGGCGCAGCTCGAAGACGTACTGCGTCTCGCTGGCCACCGGCGGGCCGAGCGTGCCGTCGGCGCGCAGCACGCCCACCTGCTGCACCTTGAGCGTCACGGTGCTGGTGCCCTGGTTGTTCGGCGGCGTGCTCTCCGGCTTCTCCCGCAGCCGCACCACCGTCAGCTCGATCTCGCTGGTCTGCGGCTTGCCCGAAAGCAGGTCGCGGGCCTCCGCGGCGAGGAACTTGCGGGCCCGGGCGTACGCCTGGTCGCGTTCGCCGGCCGCGGCGGCCCGCAGGTAGTTCTCCACGAACGGCACCGGCTCGCTGCTGTCCGCCGGTTCGGGCGGCCGGGCCGGGCTGCCGTTGAGCACCCCGGACTCGGCGGCCGGCGCCGAGCCGTCCACCTGCACGTCGGTCTCGTCCGGGATGCCGCATCCGGCGAGCGCGGCCGGCAGCAACGCGCCGGTCAGGAGCAGGGCCAGGACGCGGCGCCTCACGGCCGTGCCTCCGCGTGGTCGCCGCCGGCGGGCGGTCCGGCGGTCAGCGCGGCGACGCCGCCGCCGGGCCCGATGGCGGACAGCTCGCCGTCGCGGGGGCCGCCGAACGGCACCGTGGCGTCGGCCGGCACCAGCCGCAGCGGGCTGGTGGTGAGCCGGTCCCCGGCGCGGGCCGGCAGGGTGAGCCGGAACTGGGCGCCCTGCCCGGGCGCGCCCCACGCCTCCAGCCAGCCGCCGTGCAGGCGGGCGTCCTCCAGGCTGATCGACAGGCCCAGCCCGGTGCCGCCGGTCTGCCGGGCGCGCGACGGGTCGGCCCGCCAGAAGCGGTTGAACACCAGCTTCTCCTCCCCCGGCTTGAGGCCGACCCCGTGGTCCCGCACGGTGATCGCCACCGCGCTCTGGTCCTGGCCCAGGGTGATCCGTACCGGCTTGGCCTCTCCGTGCTCGACCGCGTTGCCGACCAGGTTGCGCAGCACCCGCTCGACGCGGCGCGGGTCGACCTCGGCGATCACCGGAGTGTCCGGCAGGTCCAGCTCGATGGTCACCCCGACCCGCTCGGCCAGCCCGGCCAGCCGCTCGGTGACCCGGTGCACCACCGGCACCAGGTCGGTCGGCTCGCTGTCCAGCACCGCGAAGCCGGCGTCGAACCGGCTGATCTCCAGCAGGTCGGTGAGCAGTTCCTCGAACCGGTCCAGCTCGGCCTGGAGCAGCTCGGCGCTGCGGGCCACCGCCGGGTCGAACTCGTCGCGCTCGGCGAAGATCAGGTCGGCGGCCATCCGGACCGTGGTCAGCGGCGTCCGCAGTTCGTGCGAGACGTCGGAGGTGAACCGGCGTTGCAGCCGGGACATCTCCTCCAGCCGGAGGATCTGCCGTTGCAGGTTCGTCGCCATCTGGTTGAACGAGGCCGCGAGCAGCGCGAGGTCGTCCTCCCCGGAGACCACCATGCGCTGGTCCAGCAGGCCGGCGGAGAGCCGCTGCGCGGTGCGCGCGGCCACCCGTACCGGCGTCACCACCAGGCGGGTGACAAGGGCGGCCAGCAGGCCGAGCAGCAGCACCAGCGCCACGCCGGTGGCGACCACCGTGGCGCGGGCGTCGGCCGCCGTCGCGTCCTGCCGGGCCAGCGGTACGAGGTAGTAGAGCTCGACCTGCCCGAACTTGGTCGGCACCGGGGAGCCGTAGATCAGGTATTTCGTCCGCTCGCCGCCGAGCGAGCCGGTACGGATCTGGTGCGCGACCTTGCCCGAGGCGACGGTGGCCCGCAACTCGTCGCCGATCACCGTGTCCACCGGCACGTCGGGCGTGGTCCGCGGCTCGATGAACTCGGCGAAGTTGTCGGCGGTGATCGCCACCACCACGCCGCTGGTCTGGGTGGGGTCGCCGCCGGCCAGGTAGTTGACGGTGCCGTCGATGGTGTTCTGGAGCTGCGCCTCCTGCGGCTGGCTGTAGAGGTTGAACTGCTTGGCCGCGTACTCGCTGCCGTTGCTCAACCGCAGCCGCACGTCGGTCTCGGCGTTCTCCAGCAGGATGCTGGTGATCTTGTCGGCGATCAGATAGGCGAAACCGCCCACCAGCAGACTCGACGCCACCAGCGTGATGGTGACCACGCGGACCTGGAGCGACCGCCGCCACGCCTGGTGCACGGCTGCCACCAGCCGGGCGACGCGGCCGGTCAGGGCGAGCCAGAGCGCCCGCACGGCGGAGAGCCGGCGGGGCTCGGGGGTCGGCGACTCGGGCGACGTCAGCACAGTGCTGACCAGGCTATCCGGTACCCGCCTTGTAGCCCACGCCCCGCACGGTCAGGATGATTTCGGGTCGCTCCGGATCCGGCTCGATCTTGGCGCGCAGCCGCTGCACGTGCACGTTGACCAGGCGGGTGTCCGCCGCGTGGCGGTAGCCCCAGACCTGCTCCAGCAGCACCTCGCGGGTGAAGACCTGACGCGGCTTGCGGGCGAGCGCGACCAGCAGGTCGAACTCCAGCGGCGTCAGCTTCACCTCCTCGCCGTCGCGGCTGACCGTGTGGGCCGGCACGTCGATGGTGATCTGGTTGCCGGGCGGGCCGATGGTCAGCATCTCCGGCGCCACGTCCTCGCCCCGGCGCAGCCGGGCCCGCATCCGGGCCACCAGCTCCTTGGGCTTGAACGGCTTCACCACGTAGTCGTCGGCGCCGGACTCCAGCCCGAGCACCACGTCGACGGTGTCGCTCTTGGCGGTCAGCATCACGATCGGCACGCCGGACTCGCCCCGGATGGCGCGGGCCACGTCGATGCCGCTCATGCCCGGCAGCATCAGGTCGAGCAGGACGATGTCGGGTCGGCTGTCGCGGAAGGCGGCCAACGCCCGTTCGCCGTCCGCGACGAAGGACGGCACGAAGCCCTCGCTGCGCAGCACGATGCCGAGCATCTCGGCGAGGGCGGGGTCGTCGTCGACCACGAGTACCCGGGCTCTCATGGGGTTTATCGTTCCATCCCCGTTCGTCTGGAGTGTTCGGCGTCTCCACGGCACCGTAGCGCCGGGCGGCCCCGCGCACCACAGCAAGTCGGCGTGGCCGCCCAGCGTGGCGCGCCGGAGCGGACGGGTCCGCCGGATGCGGACCCGCCGTGCAACCATGATCCCCCGGGCGTCGCCCCGCCCGCCACCTCCGCTCGCCCCGCCCAGGAGTACGCGTGCCCGACGCCGGCCCGACCGCGGTGCTGCCGCGCCGTCCGCTGACCGTCGGCGAGCTGCTCGACGCGGCCGTGCTGCTGCTGCGCGACCAGGCCCGGGTGCTCGTGCCGCTCGCCCTGCTGCTGGCCCTCGCCGAACAGGCGGTACTTCACCCGCTGCGCATGCTGGCCGGGGCCGAACCGCCGTACTGGTGGCCGGCGGAGTTCGGCGACGCCCTCCCGGAGTACTGGCTGCTGCTGGCGGCCGGCGCGGGCACCGAGGCGGCGATCGTCGCGCTGCTCGGCGCCCCGGCGGCACGCGGCGCCGGCGCGGCGCTGCTGGGACGCCGTCCGCGGCCGTCCGAGCTGCTGCGCGGCGCCCGGCTCGGCGTGGCGCTGCCGGCCGCCGTCCTGGTCGGGCTGACCGTCACGGCCGCCGCGCTGACCGGGCCGGGCTGGTTCGCGGCGTACGCGCTGCTCGGCCTGGTGGTGCCGGTGCTGGTGCTGGACGGGGTGCCGGCACACCTGGCGCCCTGGCGGGCGGTACGCCTGGCCGGCCGGGTCAGCGCCCGGGGCGCCGCGATCCGGCTGCTGGGCTACCTCGGCTGGTGGCTGATCCGGCTCGGCATCGGGCTGGGCGTCTACCAGGGTCTCGGCATGCTGGGCCTGTTCGACGTGTCGGCCTGGGCGCTGCCGCTGACGATCGCCGCCTTCACCGCTGTCAACGCGCTCGCGTACCCGGCGCTCGCCTGCCTGGACGCGGTGCTGCACCTGGAGACCCGGGTCCGCACCGAGGGACTGGACATCCGGCTCTCCCGCGCGCCGGCCGGCGTGCCCGAGCCCGCCCTGCTGGGGGCGCACCGGTGAGCCGGTGGTGGACCGAGACGGTGGCGGCCCTCGGTGACGTGGTGCCGCTGCCGCTGGCCGCGCTGATCCTGCTGGCGGTCGCGCTGCTGGTGGCGCTGGGCTGGTACTTCTTCCCGGCCTGGGTGCCCCGCCGGCTGCCCCGGTTCACGCTGCCCCGGCTGCGCCGCCCCCGCCTGCCCCGCCTGCCCCGCCTGCGGCTGCCCCGCTTCCGGCGGCGGCGTGCCCGCCGGCCGCGCACCGATCCGCCACCCGTCCACCTGCCCGCGCCCCGGCTGCCGGAACCGGCGGCGGCCGGACCCGGGCTGGCCGACCGGCTGGCGGCCGAGGGCCGGTACGCCGAGGCGGTCCGGGAACGGCTGCGCGAGATGGTACGGCTCCTGGTCGTCCGGCAGGTGGTGGAACCCCGCCCCGGGCTCACCGTCGTGGAGCTGACCGAGGCGGCGGCCCGTACCCGGCCGCAGGTCCGGCCGACGCTGCACGCGGCCGGGGCGATCTTCTCCGACCTCTGGTACGCCCAGCGCCCCGCCACCGCCGCGCACGACCGGCGGATGCGTGAACTCGCCACCGACCTGAGTCGCGAGCTGACCGGCGAGGAGCCGCGGTGACCGCCACTGTCGTACCGGAGACCACGACGACGGCGACCACCACGGCGCCGCGCCGGCGGCCGTACCGGTTGCTCGTCCCGCTCGGGCTCGCCGTGCTGCTGATCGTGACCACGCTCGTGCTGCGCGCGGCCGACCGGCCCGACGCCGACGAGCCGGGCTTCCTGTCCCCGGTCGCCACCGACGACGACGGCGCCAGCAGGCTCGCGGAAGCGCTGCGGACGCAGGGCGTGCCGGTGCGCCGGGAGACGGACCTGGCGGCGGCGCTGCGTACCGCCGGGGCCGAGCCGAGCACGCTGTTCGTGCCCGCGCCCGCTCTGGTGCACCCGGACCGGCTCGCCGGCCTGACCACCCTGCCGCCGGGTAGCCGGCTGGTGCTGGTCGAGCCGTCCCGGCGGGTGCTCGCCGAACTGGACACCCCGGTCGAGCCGGCCGGCGGGCGCTGGGCCGCCCGGGCGGTGCCGCCGGACGCCGACGGCACGCCGTGCCGGCTGCCCGAGGCGGTACGGGCCGGCACCGCCGCGATCGACCTGCAGCGCTACGACGGGCCGGCCGAGGTCGACCACTGCTACGGCGGCGCGCTGCTGCGTGTCCCCGGCCGGGTCGAGGTGGTGCTGGCCGGCGCGAGCGACCCGTTCCGCAACGACCGGATCGGCGAGTGGGGCAACGAGACCCTCGCCACCGGCCTGCTCGGCGGTGGCCGCCCGCTGGTCTGGCTCGACCTGCCCGAGCCGGTGCCGGCCCCGACCGGCCCGAGCTGGTCCCCGGATCCGGTCACCGACCAGCCCGCACCGGCCGGCAGCGGCCGGTCGGAGCGGCCCGATCCGCCCGACCGCGCCGACCCGCCGCGGGAGAACCCGCTCTGGGGTGCGTTCCCGCTCTGGTTCTGGGCCCTCCTGGTGCAGCTCGCCCTGGCCGGCCTGCTCGTGGTGCTGTGGCGGGCCCGCCGGCTCGGGCCGCCGGTGTCGGAGCCGCTGCCGGTCACCGTCCGGTCCGCCGAGACGGTACGCGGCCGGGCGCGGCTCTACCGCCGGGCGGGCGCCCGGGACACCGTCGCCGCGACGCTGCGCGCCGCCGCCCTGAACCGGCTCGTGACCCGGCTCAACCTGCCCCCGGACACGCCCGACGACGAGGTGGCCGCCCGGGTCGCCGAGCGCGTCGGCGCCGACCCGGAACGGATGGCCGACCTGCTCTACGGCCCCGCCCCGGAGAAGGACCGCGAGCTGCTGGAGCTGGCCCGCGACCTGGACGCTCTGACCCGTACCCTGGCCCCGCATCCGAGCGAAGGAGACACCCGGTGACCGGACCCGTCACGACCACCGCACCGTCCGGCGCCCGCGCCGCCCTGCACCGGCTGCGTGCCGAGGTGGCGAAGGCCGTCGTCGGGCAGGACGCCGTGGTCACCGGCCTGGTGATCGCGTTGCTCTGCCGGGGGCACGTGCTGCTGGAGGGCGTACCGGGAGTGGCCAAGACCCTCCTGGTCCGGACGCTTGCCGCCGCGCTCGACCTGGACGCCAAGCGGGTGCAGTTCACCCCCGACCTGATGCCCGGCGACGTCACCGGCTCGCTGATCTTCGACCAGCGCACCGCCGCGTTCACGTTCCGGGAGGGGCCGGTCTTCACCAACCTGCTGCTCGCCGACGAGATCAACCGGACCCCACCGAAGACGCAGTCGGCGCTGCTCGAGGTGATGGAGGAGCGGCAGGTGTCCGTCGAGGGCGAGCGCCGTCCGCTGCCGGACCCGTTCATCGTCGTGGCCACCCAGAACCCGGTCGAGTACGAGGGCACCTACCCGCTGCCCGAGGCGCAGCTCGACCGTTTCCTGCTCAAGCTGACGGTGCCGCTGCCGGAGCGCGAGGAGGAGCTGGGCGTGCTGCGCGCGCACCACGCCGGCTTCGACCCGCGCGACCTGCGTGCCGCCGGCGTACGCCCGGTGGCGGGTGCCGCGGACCTGGCCGCCGCCCGCGCGGAGGTGCGGGGGGTGCACGTGGCCGAGCCGGTGCTCGGCTACATCGTGGACCTGTGCCGGGGCACCCGGGCCGCTCCGGCGCTGGAGCTGGGCGCGTCCCCGCGGGGTGCCACCGCGCTGCTGAACGCCGCCAAGGCGTGGTCCTGGCTGGCCGGCCGCGACCACGTCACCCCGGACGACGTCAAGGCGGTCGCCCGCCCGACGCTGCGGCACCGGCTGCGCCCGCGCCCGGAGGTGGAGCTGGAGGGCGTCAGTGTGGACGCCGTGCTGGACTCGGTGCTGGCCACCGTGCCGACGCCGCGATGACCTGGCGGGCGGGTCTGCTGCTCGGCGTGGGCGCGCTGACCCTGCCGGCCTGGCCGGCGCCGTTCCTCGGCGTCGCCGTACTGACCGCGGCGGTGCTGCTGCTGGTGCTGCTCGACCGGGCGATGGCGGTGCCGCCGGACGCGCTCACCGTGACCCGCTCCGGGGAGCGGACGGTCCGCCTCGGCGGCACCGCGACTGTCACGCTGCACCTGGCCAACCCGACCGACCGCACGCTGTACGCCCAGGTACGCGACGCGTGGGTGCCGTCGGCCGGGGCGCGCCCGGACGTGCCGCCGGACCGCCTGCTCACCGTGCCGCCCGGTGGCGCCGCCACACTGCCGGTCCGGCTCACCCCGACCCGGCGCGGCGACCGCCCGGCGGTGGCGCTTACCGTACGGTCGCTCGGGCCGATGCGCCTGGGCGCGAGGCAGCGCGCCGAGCAGCCCGCGACGCCGCAGTGGACGTTGCGGGTGCTGCCCCGCTTCGACTCCCGCCGGCACCTGCCGGAGAAGCTGTCCCGGCTGCGGGTCATCGACGGCGTGCAGGTGACCCGGGGGCGCGGCCAGGGCACCGAGTTCGACACGTTGCGCGAGTACGCGGTGGGCGACGACGTCCGTTCGATCGACTGGCGGGGCAGCGCCCGCCGCGCCGACGTGCTGGTGCGTACCTGGCGCCCGGAACGGGACCGGCGCCTCGTGTGCGTCCTGGACACCGGCCGCACGTCGGCGGTGCGCCTCGGTGACGAGCCCCGGCTGGACACCGCCATCGACGCGGCGCTGCTGCTCACCGCGCTGGCCGCCCGGGCCGGTGACCGGGTGGACCTGCTGGCGGCGGACACCGAGATCCGGGCCCGGGTGACCGGCAGCGGCCGCGCGGCTCTGCTCGCCCGGCTGGTCGACGCGGTGGCACCGTTGCAGCCCACGCTGGTCGAGACCGACTTCGAGCTGATCGCCGCCGAGGTGCTGCGCCGGGAGCGGCAGCGCAGCCTGGTGGTGCTGTTCACCGCGCTGGAGGCGGGTGCGATCGGCGACGGGCTGCTGCCGGTGCTGCCCCGGCTGGCCACCCGGCACCGGGTGGTGCTCGCGGCGGCCGGCGACCCGGTGCTGACCGGGCTCGCCACTGCCACCCCGGCCGGCCCGGACGACCCGTACGCGGCCGCGTCGGCGTGGCGGGCGCTGGCCGAACGGGACCGGGTACGCGCCGCCCTGTCGCGCTACGGCGTGACGGTGGTGGACGTGCCGGGGCACCGGCTCGCGCCGGCCGTCGCCGACACCTATCTGCGGCTCAAGTCCCTCGGCCGGCTCTGACCGCGCGCCGGCCGAGCACCAGCGCGTACGCCAGGAAGGCCAGCCACACCGCGGCGCCCGCGGCCACCCGCAGCGGGATCGGCACCGGCGCCGGGGTCACGAACGCCTCGATCACCGCGGAGACGGCGAAGACGCCGACCAGACCGGCCGCGACCACGGCGGCGAGCCGTCCCGCCTCGGCGAGAGCCCGGCCGCGTCCGAGGTGCGCGGGCGGGGCGATCCAGGCCCAGGCGGTCCGCAGGCCGACCCCGGCGGCGACGAAGATGCCGGTCAGCTCCAGCAGCCCGTGCGGGGTGATCATGCCGAAGAAGACGTCGGCCCGCCCGTAGGCGATCATCACGCCGCCGACCACGCCGATGTTCAGCGCGTTCTGCCACAGCAGCCAGAACACCGGCACCACGAGCACACCGGCGGCCAGGCACTGGGCGGCCAGCCAGGCGTTGTGCGTCCACAGACGGAACGCGAACGTGGGCGCGGAGAACTCGGAGTAGTAGCCGGCGAAACCGGAGTCCACCAGCTGCCGGGCCTCCTCGTCGCCGACGAACGCGGCGGCGGTGTCGGGGTTGCCGGCGACGAACCAGATGAGGAAGGCGCTCAGCGCGCTGAACGCGGTGGCCACGCCGCACCACCACGGCCAGGCCCGGTAGAGCGCGGCGGGCAGGTCGGCGGCCAGGAACCGGCCCACCGCCGCCCAGGACGGCCGGGGCCGGCCGGTGACCCGGGCCCGGGCCGCGAGGACGAGGTGGGACAGCCGGTTCACCAGCGCCGGTTCGGGTGCCCGGGCGCGCAGCGCGGAGAGGTGCGTGGCGCTTCGCTGGTAGAGCGCCACCAGCTCGTCGACCTCTGCCGCGTCGAGCCGACGCCGCCCGGTCAGGTGTTCCAGCCGCCGCCATTCGGCGCCGTGCTCGGCCACGTACGCGTCGAGATCCACTCACCCTCCCCCGTTCGGCGTCCATGGTGTTCACTGTCGGGGTGCGCGCGCAACCTCCCCCACCGCCCCGTTGGGGCGACGCCGGTCTGGTCAGCGGCGAGGCGGTGGAGCTGGACGTCCGGGTGGCCCGGCTGGGCTCCCGCGTGCTCGCCCTGCTGATCGACGCCGTGATCCAGGTCGCGCTGTTCCTGGTGCTCGGCGCGGTGCTGGCGATGGCGGCGCTCGCCCTGCTCGGTGACTCCCTCGACCTGGCGCTGGCCGGCGCGCTCCAGGTCGTGCTGATGGTGCTGGTCCTGCTCGGTTATCCGGTGACGATGGAACGCTTCGCCGGTGGCCGGACGGTCGGCAAGCTGGCAGTGGGGCTACGGGTGGTACGCGCCGACGGCGGCCCGGTGGGTGTGGGCCAGTCGCTGACCCGGGCGCTCGTGGGCGTCGCGGTGGAGTGGCCCGGGCTGGTGCTGCCGCTGCTGAGCTGGGTCGCGAGCGTCACGGTGATGCTCACCGATCCGCGCGGTCGCCGGCTGGGTGACCTGGTCGCCGGCACACTCGTGGTGCACAGCCGCGGTGCCACGCTGTGGCGGCCGCTGCCACCGGCCCCGCCGCCGCTGCTGGCCTGGGCGGCCACGCTCGACCTGACCCGGTTCGACGGCGGGCTGGCGCTGGCCGTCCGGCAGTACCTGGACCGGCTCCCCCAGCTGGCCGAGCCGGACCGTTTCCGGCTGGGCCGGGCGCTGTGGGCGGAGGTCGCCGCGGTCACCTCGCCGCCTCCGCCGTGGGCCGCGCCGGACTGGGTCTACCTGTCCGCCGTCCTGGCCGAGCGGGGGCGCCGGGCGGCGCTGCGGCTGGGCCGGGCCCGGGCGGTCACCGCCACGCTCTGGCCGGAGCTGGTCCCGGCGGCGGCCGCCGTACCGGCCGCCCTGCGTCCGGCTGCGCCGGTTGACGGCCGGTTGCGGTCCGCCGTACCGGACGCCGGGCCCGATCCGGTACGCCGCTGAGCCGGGCTCAGTCGAACAGCGTCCGCCCCCACCAGTCGGCCGCGTCGCGTACGCCGGGCGGGCAGGCGAACAGACCGCTGGAGACGTGCCGCAGGTATTCGTTCATCGCGTCGTTGCGCGCCAGCCGGGTCTGGATCGGCACGAACTGCCGGCGCGGATCCCGCTGGTAGGCGATGAAGAACAGACCGGCGTCGAGCCGGCCCAGCCCGTCCGAGCCGTCCACGAAGTTGTAGCCGCGGCGCAGCAGCCGGGCACCGCCGTTCGCGTCCGGGTGGGCAAGCCGTACGTGCGCGGTGTCGGCGATGAGCGGCGCGCCGTCGTCGCCCTTCGCGGCGAAGTCCGGCTCGTCGAACTCGTCCCGGCGGCCCAGCGGTGCGCCACTGCCCTTGGTCCGGCCGACGATCATCTCCTGCTCGGCCAGCGGGCTGCGGTCCCACGTCTCGATCAGCATCCGGATCTTCCGGGTGACCAGGTAGGAACCGCCGGTCATCCAGTCCGGACCGTCGCCGGGCTGCACCCAGAGCTGTTCGCGGAGCAGGCCGGCGTCCTCGGCCTTGAGGTTGGCGGTGCCGTCCTTGAAGCCGAACAGGTTGCGCGGGGTGGCCTGGTCCCGGGACGTCGACGAGGTACGCCCGAAGCCGAGCTGCGACCAGCGGACGCTCACCACGCCCATGCCGATCCGGGCCAGGTTGCGGATGGCGTGCACCGCCACCTGCGGGTCGTTGGCGCAGGCCTGGACGCAGAGGTCGCCGCCGGACAGCTCCGGCTTGAGCGCGTCCCCGGCGAAGTGCGGCAGGTCGGCGAGGGCGGCCGGGCGGCGCGCGGCGATGCCGAAGCGGTCCCGGCCCTGCGCGTCGCGGAACAGCGTCGGCCCGAAGCCGACGGTGAGGGTGAGCTGCGACGGGGGCAGTCCGAGCGCCTCGCCGGTGTCGTCCGGCGGGGCCTCGGGCATGCCGCCGACCGCGCCGATCACCCCGGCGTCCTTGCCGGCGGTCATCCGGGCCGCGGCGGCGGTCCACTCCTGGAGCATGGCGACGAGCCGGTCCCGGTCCTTCGTGACCACGTCGAACGCGACGAAGTGCAGCCGGTCCTGGGCCGGGGTGGTGATGCCGGCCTGGTGCTCGCCGAGGAACGGCACCGACCCGGCGGCGGATCCGGTGGCTGACGCCTCGTTCCCGCCGGCGAGCAGCGCGCCCGCGCCGCCCGCCACCCCGGCGACGCCCGCCACGCCGGCGCCGGCCAGGGTCATCGCCCGGCGCCGGGACAGGCCGCGGCCGGTCCGCTCGCGGTTCGGCTCGCTCGTCGCGTCACCGCCGGCCGGGCCGGTCATCGCGCGACTGCCGCCGCGACCTTGCTGACCGGCTCGGCCAGCGCGTTCACCGCGTCCGACAGCTCCTTCAGCTCGGCCTTGCCGAGCTGGGTGTGCAGCTTCCAGCCGTCGCCGGCGCGGTGCCTGCCGAGCGTGGCCTCCACGTTCGCGAACTCGCTGTCGAGCTGCTTCACCAGGTCGGGCGCGCGCTGCTCCAGCGCCGGGCGCAGCGCGGCGATGGCCGCCTTCGAGCCCTCCAGGTTGGCGTTGAAGTCCCACAGGTCGGTGTGCGAGTAGCGCTCCTCCTCGCCGGTGATCTTGCCGCTGGCGACCTCGTCGAGCAGCGCCTTGGCGCCGTTGGCGAGCTGGAGCGGGGTGAGCTTCTCGGCGTCCGCCTTGGCGACGATCGCCTTGACGTCGACCAGGAGCCGGTCCGCGATCGGGCCGTCGGAGCTGACGTCCCCGGTGGTCCAGAGGTCCTTCTCGATCCGGTGGAAGCCGGTGAACTCCATGCCCTCCTCGACCACCTCCTCGCGGCCGTCGATCTTCGGGTCGAGGTCGCCGAAGCTCTCCGCGACCGGCTCGATCCGCTCCCAGTAGGTGCGGGCCACCGGGTACAGCGCCTTGGCCTTCGCCACGTCGTTCGCCTTGACCGCGGCCACGAACTCCTCGGTCTTGGTCAGCAGCGCGGCGGTCTGGCTGCGCACGTACCGCTGGTAGCTCTCGGTGGCCTGGGTCAGCGCGGCGTCGGGGGCGACGGTGGCGGCGGTACCGGAGACCTTCAGCGCGCCCCGGATGCCCCGGCCGCTCATCCCCGGCTTGCAGGCCGTCTCGTACGTGCCGGCGGTCAGCTCGACGCGCAGCTCACGGCTGAGCCCGGGGGCGATGTTCTCCACCTCGCCCATCACCCGGTCCCCTGCGGCGTAGACGTAGAACTCGTTGACCTTGGAGCCGGTGTTCGTCACCTTGAAGGTCACCTGACCGGCGTCGATCTCGGTGTCGCCGACCTCGCAGACGGTGTCGGTGGCCTTGACGGCGATCGGCCCGCCGTTCGTGGCGTCGGCGTCGTCACCGCCCCCGCAGCCGGCCAGTCCGGCGACGGCGAGCAGCCCGGCGGCGGCGGGCGCGACGAGTCGAGTGGTACGCATCGTGCGGGGTCTCCTCGGGAACGGGTGGTTCAGGCGCGGGGGGACGGAACGGCGGCGACGTCGGCCGGCGCGCCGGACGTGTCGGCTGCGGGCGCGGCTGCCGGGACCGGCTCGGCGGACCGGGCCGGCGTCGCGGGCTGAGCGGGCTGAGCGGGCTTGGCCGGCTTGCGCAGGAAGAGCACGAGCACCGGCACCGCGTACGCGACCCAGGCGACCAGTTCCAGCACCGTCGGCGCGGCGGTGACGTTGAACATGCCGGCGAGCAACGCCCCGTACCAGGAGCCCGGGTCGAGCGTGTTCGAGATGTCGAAGGCCAGGTCGTTCAGGCCGGGCAGCACGCCCGCCTCCTGGAAGTCGTGCACGCCGTACTTGAGGATGCCGGCGGCGACCAGGATGAGCAGCGCGCCGGTCCAGGTGAAGAACCGGCTCAGGTTGATCCGTACCGCGCTGCGGTAGAGCAGGAAGCCGATCACGACGGCGGTGGCGATGCCGCCGGCCAGGGCGAGCAGCGAGCCGGGCCCGGTGCCGCCGGCCGCGCTCTCGGCGGCGGCGTAGAAGATGAGCGCGGTCTCCAGGCCCTCGCGGATCACGGCGAGGAACGCCATGCCGGCCACGGCCAGGGAGCCGACGGCGAGCGCGTCGGTGAGCTTGCCGCGCAGCTCACCGGCGATGGTGCGGGCGGCCCGGCGCATCCAGAAGATCATCCAGGTCACGAACACCACGGCGGCGACCGACGTGACCGCCTCGAACAGCTCGCGCGACTCGGAGGTGCGCAGCAGCGAGGTGGAGGTGTACTGGATCAGGGAGCCGAAGCCGACGGACAGCGCCACGGCCAGGCCGACACCGGCCCACACCTGCGGCAGCCGGTCCCGGCGCTGCGACTTGACCAGGAAGGCGACGAGGATGCTGACCACGAGCGTCGCTTCCAGGCCCTCGCGCAGGCCGATCAGGTACGTGGCGAACATGAAGACTCCGTACTCAGGCTTGCCTCAGTTAACTTAGGGCAGCCATACCTTGCTCCTGTTCACAGCAAACGTCAAGCTGATCCGGGTAACGTCACCCGGCTCGACATCCGCCGGACTCCCCCGTACGCGAGAAGGACCGGGACGGCCGCGCGGCGGCCGACCCCGGTCCCTCCGGGAGCGTGGAACTCAGTAGCGGTAGTGGTCCGACTTGAACGGGCCCTCCGGGGAGACGCCCAGGTAGGCGGCCTGCTCCTTGGTCAGCGTGGTCAGCTTCGCGCCGAGCGCGTCCAGGTGCAGCCGGGCGACCTTCTCGTCCAGGTGCTTGGGCAGCACGTAGACGCCGATCGGGTATTCGTCGGTCTTGGTGAACAGCTCGATCTGGGCGATCGTCTGGTTGGCGAACGAGTTCGACATCACGAAGCTCGGGTGGCCGGTGGCGTTGCCCAGGTTCAGCAGGCGGCCCTCGGACAGCACGATGATGGCGTGGCCGTCGTCGAAGCGCCACACGTCGACCTGCGGCTTGATGTTCTCCCGGGTCACGTCGCTGCGCTTGGCCAGGCCGGCCATGTCGATCTCGTTGTCGAAGTGGCCGATGTTGCCCACGATGGCCTGGTGCTTCATCCGGGCCATGTGCTCGTTGGTGATGACGTCGAAGCAGCCGGTCGCGGTGATGAAGATGTCGGCCTGCTCCACCACGTCGTCGAGCGTGGCGACCTGGTAGCCGTCCATCGCCGCCTGGAGCGCGCAGATCGGGTCGACCTCGGTCACCACGACCCGGGCACCCTGGCCGCGCAGCGACTCGGCGCAGCCCTTGCCCACGTCGCCGTAGCCCATGACGACGGCCATCTTGCCGCCGATCAGCACGTCGGTGGCGCGGTTGATGCCGTCGATGAGCGAGTGGCGGCAGCCGTACTTGTTGTCGAACTTGCTCTTGGTCACCGAGTCGTTGACGTTGATGGCCGGGAAGAGCAGCGTGCCGGCGCGGTGCATCTCGTAGAGCCGGTGCACGCCGGTGGTGGTCTCCTCGGTGACGCCCTTGATGCCGGCGGCGATCCGGGTCCAGCGCTGACCGTCCTCGGCCAGCGAGCGGTGCAGCAGTTCGAGGATGACCGCGTACTCCTCGGAGTCGGCGGACTCGACCGGCGGCACGACGCCGGCCTTCTCGAACTCGGCGCCCTTGTGGACGAGCAGGGTGGCGTCGCCGCCGTCGTCGAGGATCATGTTCGGGCCCTGCCCGTCCGGCCAGTTGAGCACCTGCTCGGTGCACCACCAGTATTCCGGCAGCGTCTCGCCCTTCCAGGCGTAGACCGGCACGCCCGCAGGGGCCTCCGGGGTGCCCTCGGGACCGACCACGATCGCCGCGGCGGCGTGGTCCTGGGTGGAGAAGATGTTGCAGGACGCCCAGCGGACCTGCGCGCCGAGCGCGACCAGGGTCTCGATCAGGACGGCGGTCTGAACGGTCATGTGCAGCGAGCCGGTGATGCGGGCGCCGGCCAGCGGCTGGGCCTCGGCGAACTCACGCCGGATCGCCATCAGGCCGGGCATCTCGTGCTCGGCGAGCCGGATCTCCTTGCGCCCGAACGCGGCGAGCGACAGATCCGCCACCTTGTAGTCGCCCTCGGCGAGGGTGCTCGGCCGGGCCTGCGACGACGCGCCGCTGGAGGCCGCCGGGAGGGTGCTGGTCATGGAAGCTCCTGTCGAACGATGGTGGTGCGCAGCCTTCCACCTTACGCTCGCGGACCACTCGACCCGTGCCCGGTTGGCCGACCGCGCAATCGGCCGGTCGGCGGACAGCGCACGGGGCGGTCGGTCGTGAGCGGACTCTCCACTCACGGCCCGGCCGCCCCGCGCATCCCCCCGGTTTGGTTCCCCCGCACGTCACCGGACCTTCGTCGCGACAACGCTGCGTACCCATAGAGTCACACCACGCAGGGTGACCGTCAAGCCGTTTCGGGAAAGTCGGACTTGTCCGGGTCAGTGCATGCCGCAAGTGGCGACGAACGCCTCGCCCGCCCCGCTCACCGCCAGCGGGCCACCGGCCGCCGTACCCACAGCGGACTGACCTGCGTCCAGCGTCACCGACCCCACGCCGTCGTCGACGGTCAGCTTCCCGGCCCGGCAGAGCACCACCCGCGGCCCGGGCAGCGTCAGCCGCACACCCGCCGACCCGGCGGCCACCTCGACCCGGTGCAGCGCGAAGTCCTCCACCGGCACCGGCCAGGTCAGCACGCCCGGCTCCACCTGCTCCGGCCGCAGCACCGGCCGGGTCAACACCTCGAACCGGAGCACCCGCAGCAACTCGTCCACGTCGACCCGCTTCGCGGTGAACCCGCCGCGCAGCACGTTGTCGCTGGCCGCCATGATCTCCACGCCGGTACCGCGCAGGTAGGCGTGCAGGTTCCCGGCCGGCATCCAGATGCCTTCGCCGGGCGCCAGCCGGACATGATGCAGCAGCAACGCCACCACCACGCCCGGGTCGGCCGGATAGCCGGCCGCCAGCGCGCGGACCAGTTCGGCGTCCGCCGAGGCCGGCCCGGCCTCCGCCGCCGCCAGCACGGCCGCCACCAGCCCGGCGCGCTCCGCCTGCGGCCAGCTCAACAGCAGGCGGACCGCCTCCCGCAGCCCCGTCGGCCCGTCCCGCAACGCCGCCACCACAGGTTCCAGCGCGGGTACGCCGAACGCGGCGATCGCCTCCGCCGACTCCCCGGGGTCGCGGAAGCCGCACAGCGCGTCGAACTCGGAGAGCGCCACCAGCAGCTCCGGCTTGTGGTACGGGTCCACGTAGTTGACCCGCTCTACGTCGGCGGCGTGCCCGGTGCGGGCCTGCTCGGCGTCCGGATGCGCCTGGAGACTCAGCGGCGAGTCGGCGGCGAGCACCTTCAGCAGGAACGGCAGCCGGGTGCCGAACCGGCCGACCAGCCGCTCACCCAGCCAGTGGCCCGGCTCGGCCACAAGCAGGTCGGTGAGGCTGACCGGCCGGCCGTCGCGCTGCACAGTGGCCGGGGCGCCCGGGTGGGCGCCCAGCCACAGCTCCGCCTCCGGCCCGTTGCTCGGCACCGGCCGCCCCTGCAACTCGGCGATCGCGGTGCGCGAGCCCCAGGCGTAGTCACGGATCCGGCCCTGCAACAACTCCATCGGTCAGCTCCCGGGCCGCCCGGCGACCTCGTCGGCCGCGTGCGTCCCGCCGGTGGTCACGGCCTCCGGAACGGCGGTGTCCGCCGCCTGCCCGGTGCCGGCCTGCTCGGCGGCGGGCGAGTAGATGTCCGGCTCCAGGTAGATCACCCGGGCCGTCGGCACCTCACGCCGGATCCGCGCCTCGACGGCGTTGATGTCGCGGGCCAGGTCGTGGGCGGTCTCCCAGGCCGGCACCGCGATCTTCGCGGCCACCATCAGCTCCTCCGGGCCGAGGTAGAGCGTCTTCATGTGGATGATCCGCTCGACCTCGGGACCGTTCGTCACGGCCTGCTCGATCTTGTTCAGTTCGCTCTGCTCGGCGCCCTCGCCGAGCAGCAGGCTCTTGGTCTCGATCGCCAGCGTGATCGCGATGATCACCAGCAGCACGCCGATCATCGCGGTGCCCGCGGCGTCCCACATGCCGTTGCCGGTGATCAGCGTCATGCCGACGCCGAACAGCGCGAAGACCAGACCGACCAGGGCGCCGAAGTCCTCCAGCAGCACCACAGGCAGCTCCGGTGCCTTGGCGCGACGGATGAACCGGACCCAGGTCTGGTTGCCCCGGACCAGGTTCGACTCCTTGATGGCGGTACGGAAGGAGAAGCTCTCCATCACGATCGCCGCCACGAGCACCGCCACCGGCACCCAGTGCCAGTTCTCGATCGGGTGCGGGTCGGACGCCTTGTGGTACGCCTCGTAGAGCGCGAACAGGCCACCGATGCTGAACAGCACGATCGCCACGATGAAGGCGTAGATGTAGCGCTCCCGGCCGTACCCGAACGGGTGCTGCGGCGTGGCCTGCCGCTTGGCCCGCCGGCCGCCGATCAGCAGCAGGCCCTGGTTACCCGAGTCGGCCACCGAGTGGATCGACTCGGCCAGCATCGACGACGAGCCGGTGAGGGCGAACGCGATGAACTTGGTGACGGCGATGCCGAGGTTCGCCGCCAGGGCGGCGACGATCGCCTTCGTGCCCCCGTTTGCGCTCATTCCCCGCCTCGCTCGATGCCCCGTGTGCTCACTGGTTGGCCAGCTCCTTCATCTCCGTGATGGCCGGTACCGCCATCGGGTCCAGCCCGTGTGCCAGGGCCAGGTAGATCGAGGCGAAGTCGGGGACCGCCACCAGCGACGCGAGCCGCTCCAGCGCGGAGCCGCCCTCGGCGGTCACCACGTCGCAGCGCACGCCGCGCCGCTCGGCGAGCGTCTGCACCGCGTCCGCGCGGCGCTCCTCGACCGCCAGCGGCTCGTCGGTGTCGTCGTCGGCGTTGAGCCCGCCGTCGCGCAGCAGCACCAGCCGCAGCCGGGTGCCGTCGGGCTCGTCGTCGCCCGGGTCGGCGAAGATGTCCCGCTCGCCCTCGGCCAGGCCGCCGAACACCCCGTCGAGCAGACCGACGCGGCCCCGGCCCGCCTCGCCGAGCGCGCCGGCGACCACCGGGTAGCGGGCGTTCGCGGACAGCGTGTCACCGAACCGCCGGGCGGCCACGGTGGCCAGCGGGGACGAACCCCACACGATCGGGATCGAACCGGACAGGCCCAGCGCCAGCGACTTCGCCGGGTTGACGAAGGACTCGGCGGTCGGGCGGCATCGATCGGCGTCGGCGTCCAGCCGGGCCGCCGTCTCGGCCAGATCCGCCTCGTTGACCTTCACGAGCCCGAGGGTACGGGCGGCCAGCAGAACCGGCACGGTGAGCGCCCAGAGGCTGGCCCGGGCCGGCGCGCGCCGGGGCACCGGGATGAACGGCGCCCGGGCCCGCTCCGCCACGGACTGGAGTTGCGAGTCGGGCGCGCCGACAGCGACCAGCCGGGCGCCGCGCCGGTGCGCCGCCTCGGCCGCGCCCAGCGCCTCCGGGCTGCGACCGGACGCGCTCACCGCGATGACCACGTCCGCCGCGCCCACCCAGCCCGGCACGCCGGCGCTGCGGTGCGGGATGACCGGCACCGGGCAGCGCGGCCCGGCGACGGTGGCCAGCACGTCACCGGTACGCCCGGCGGTGCCGATGCCGGCGATGACCACCGCGCGGGGTCGTCCGTCGTCGGCGAGCACTGTCAGATTCGCCTCGGCGGCCAGCGCCGCCGACTCGCGCACCTGCGCGCCGGCGGACGCGGTGAACCGGAGCATGCCGCCCGGATCCCGCTCGGAGAGCTGCGCCGCGTCGTCCAGCAGGGCCTCGTCCGCGTGCCGGTGGCCGCTGACCCCGGCCGTACCCTCCATCACCGCGACGACCCGCCCCGCGCGTCGTCGGCGGCGGGTCCACCACGCGCCTCGTCCAGCAGGAGCACCGGGACGTCGTCCCGGACCTCGAAGATGCGACCGCACTCGGTGCAGGTGAGCGTCTGCGCCTGCGCGTCGTAGTCGAGCGGGGCGTGGTGCGTGTCCGGGCAGGCGAGGATGTCGAGCAACTGCGGGTCCAGGGCCACGGCGCGGCTCCTTCCACGTATGCGGTCTCACCGGTCGGCGGTGCCGATCGGCGCACGCGATCTTATCGGCCGAGCGGCCCCGGCACCGGGCCCCGTTCGGCCCCGGTGTTCCGTCCTCCGGTCGGGCAGGTGGCGGCCACCGGGTCACGGCGCGACCACCCACCGTCACGGTAACCCCGGGAGCGGGTCGGGTTCCGGCTCAGTCCGGCAAGCGGGGCAAGACGCTCGTCGCGTCCCCGGCGGGCGGGGCCGGTGGCGTCGGGGCGGACGCGGGCGCGCCGTACACGTTGCCGGCCGGGCGGGGCGGCGTCGCGTCCCCGTACAGCGTGGGGGCCGGTCCGGGCGTGCCGGAGCGGTAGGTGGTGGTGCTGCGCGGCAGCGGGACCGGCGGGAGGCCGGTGTCCGCGCCGCCACCGCTGCGGTCGGCGCGGTTGCGGCGCAGCAGCAGGACGATGAGGGCGGCGCCGACCAGCACCAGCCCGATACCGAACCACATGATCATGGAACCTCCGAACGACGAGTCGTCGGCCGCGGCGGTGGCCGGGGCGACGGCGGCGGCGACCGGCGACGTGTCGGTCGCCTCGGCCGCCGTGGTCTCGCTCGCGCTGGGCGTCGGCGAGGGCTTACGGGACGGGGTGGGACTCGGCGACGGCGCGCCCACCAGCCGGGCCGACCCGCCGGCCCGGCCGAGCACGTCGCCGTTCGCGGCGCTCGCCTCACCGGCCAGCTCCAGCCGGCCGCCGACGGCCCCGGCCAGGAAGGACACCCGGTATCGCACGGTGACGCCCTTGCCCTTGCACAGCGGCCGGTCGACAGGCGCCACCGCGGCGGTGGCGACGGCACCGCCGTTCCCGGAGACCTGCACCGGCATCCATCGGCCGCCGGACGCCACCTGCACCCGGACCTGGTCGGCCCGCAGGCCCTCCAGCCGGAGCCCGACGGCGGTACGCAACTGCACGCAGCCGTCCGTCCGCTTGCGCACCTCGACCGCCACCGTCCCGGGCGGGCCACCGGCGGTGAAGCTCTTCGCCGCGCGCAGTCCCACCCGGTCGTCCCGGGCCGACGCCGGTGACGCCGGGACGGCGATCAGGCCACCCAGCAGCGCGCCGACCATGGCCCACCGCGCCGCGTGCCGCCCTGCCGACATCTCCACCTCACCGTTGCGTCCGGACCGGATCCGCCGGTCAGGTTACTACCGGCCCCTCCGGGCACCCGCGCATCGAGCACGCCACATGTGTGCAGCGCCACGCGATCACCGCCCGCCCAGGTCACCGCCCGACGCGCCTGCATCGGCGAGCGCCCGCCGGCACAGCCGGTCGGCCGTACGGGTGGTCTCCGGCAGCCGGTACCGGGGCGTCAGAGCCAGTACCCGCTGCACCGCGTCGTCCAACCCCATCCGGTGTCCCACGCTCACGAAGACCGGCCGGACACCGTCCTGAGTCCGCAGTACCCGCCCGACCACCTCGCCCTCGTCGCACAGGTCGGCACTGTCACCACGCGCGGGACCGGGACCCGTCCACGAGCCGACGAGCGGAGTCTTGCCCACCCCGATCGTCGGCAGCCCGGTCACCAGGCCCAGGTGACAGGCCAGCCCGAACCGGCGCGGGTGCGCCAGCCCGTGCCCGTCACAGACCAGCAGCTCGGGACGGACGGTGAGCCGGTCCAGCGCGGCGAGCAACGCCGGCATCTCGCGGAACGCGAACAGCCCCGGCACGTACGGGAAGGCGGGCCGCCCCACGCACACCGCCTCGTCCACCACGTCGAGGGTGGCCGCGTCGAGGACCGTGACGGCCGCCGCGAGCAGGTCACCGTCCTGCGCGTACGCCACGTCCAGGCCGGCCACCGTCGCGGGCGCGGCAGGACCGGGCCCGACCAGGTCCGCCCGGAACCGCAACTCCTCCTGTACGCGTCGCGCCTCCGCCACGTCGGCGGGCGGCACGTAGGGCACGGGTGTGCCGTCGGTGGAGGGCATGGCGTTCCCGGTCGTTGTCAGGAGGCGATGGTGGGGTCGGCGGCGGGGTCGCCGGCCTGCTGGAGCTGCTCCTCGAACATCACGAAGGTCCGCCGCCGGACGCCCCGGATCAGCGCCTGCTCCTCGGGCGTCGGGTACCGGCGTTCCTGCTGGAGCGTGTCCTCTATCGCCCGGACGGTTTCGTAGAGCGCGAAGATCGGCCCGTCGCCCTGGAGGTAGAGGCTTCTCTCAAGCTCGGTGAGCTGCACGAACTCTTCCGGCGAGACCTCATAGATCTCGTCGCCGCCCTCGAACAGCACCTTATCGATAAGGTTGTTGGCCTCGCGCCAGCCCCCAGTGTCCTTGGACAACCTCCAGCCGGCCACGCCCCCGTCTGCGGTTTCGACCAACTTCAAGGGAGAGTCGAAATAGTTGAAGAACTTGGGCAGCGTCAAGCCCTCCGCCGGCCTCACTGCGTCGGCACCTCCCCGATGCTCTCCTCCGCCTTGCTCCCGTAGGTACTTTGCGCTCGCCGGAGGAGTCCGTCACGGATGGCGCGTTCTGTCTGTGTCAACGGCCTGCCTTCACTCTCGGACAGCGCTTCTAGGTCGCGTCGGATTTCGTACAGCGCATGTTCCCATTCCGCGGCCTCCTCGATCCCAGCGAGCTGCAGTCGAAGTTCTGCCATATGGCCGTTCGACATCCGAAGGTTGAGTAAGAGGTCCCGGTAGCCGCTGTCCTGTGGATCGAGGAACCGGTCCTTGATATGAAGGATCACCACATCCGGGTCGACTGCCAGCCGTCCGAGTGCCTGGTAGAAAGCATCGAGCGTGTCGAATTGCACTCTGGCGCCCGCCAAGTCCTTGAGCTTTGACGCGTCGTTCTCGTACTCGATCAGCTTGTCCAGAACGCGGTCCCGATTCTTGGGTTCCCTCCTCCAATCTGGGCTGCCTTGGTCGCCAGCCAGCGCAACAGCAAGCGCATTCAACTCCGGTTGGGCTGCCGCCGCGTCCGCGTACAGCCGATCGACGTAGGCGAGGCGATACACCTCATCATCTCGTCGGGCTCTATCGAATCCGAGCTGCAACCGCCGTTGGCCGCGCCTCCCAACTCGCTCGCCGAGTTCCCGCTGCTCTTCGCTGATAGGCGTCGGCTGGGGCTTCAGTGGCTTCGGAGCGATGACCGCCTCGGCCCCTCGGATGGCAATGTCGGTCATGACTTCGCCGAGTACGTCGATGGCCTGCTTGTGGCTGGCCAGGTGATACAGGGTCAGCGGCCGGGCGGTGAGCGAGTTGGCGAGTTCCGGTGTCGTCAGGATCATCCGGACCAGGTCGGGCCGCTCCGCGAGCTGCCGCACCAGCGTCTCGGCCAGCAACTCCTCGCGTCGCGGCGGCGCCTCCCAGCTCTGGTCGAGCATCCGCTGCACGCGCGGGTCGGCGAACAACCGGGCGAGGTCGGCCGCACCGCTCTCGTCCAGCCCCGGTACGAGCCGCCGCAACGTCGGCACATCCGCGTGCTGCGCCAACTCGACTGGTGTCACCCCGGCGGCGAAGGCGGCGTCGAGGTTCCCGCTCTCCGCCAGCGCGTCGCGCACGTAGAGCCCGGCGGCGATCCGGGCGGCGTGTGCCTGCCGGTGGTCCTCGCGTACCCGGTCGGGTTCCGGCTCGACGGGCGGCGCACTGCCCGGCATCGGTCCGTCGGCGCGGCGGTGGATGGTCGTGGACTCGCCGAGCAGATGGACGTGGTTGAAATCCGGGACGGGGCCGTCGGCGATCGGCGGCGGGGCCGGCGGCCGTGGCGGCGCCGGGCGGGGCAGCGGCTCCGGCAGGACGTTGTAGGTGCCGGGCGGGCGGCCGGCGAGCGGCATCGGGCGGCCGTCGGGGCCGAGCACCAGAGCGTCGACGCCGACCACGTTGCCGCGGGCCGGACGGCCGCTGTGGTGGTAGATCGGCCGGTCCGCCACGTCGCCCGTCTGCGGGTCGAGGAAGAGGATGGTGCCGTTCTGGTTCAACGCCACCCACGCGTGCGATCCGCCGCCCTCGAAGCTGGTGATGAGGAACGCGTAACTGCCGTGGCCGCCTGATGCGAGCTGCGCGTACAGGTCCCGGTAACCGGCGTCCACCAACAGCTGCCGCTCCCGGCCGCTGACACCGGGCCGGTCCGGCGGGCAGAGGTTCTGGAATCGGCCGCCGGTCGTCTGCTCGACGCGAAGCGGCCCGTCCGCCTCCCCGCCCACCGGCCGGTTCACGTCGCCGTTCAGGTAGCCGTCGAACGTTCGCGGCGCCGCGACGCGCGGCCGTCCGTGAACCCAGGTCTCGAACAGCGACAGCGTGCAGTCGAGGCAGTTGATCCCCCGGGTGGCATCGGCCGCCGGGCCGCCGTCGTTCGCGAGGCGGAACCATCTGCCGCGGCGAGGATCGGCGGTACGGGTCACGCTGCCGTCGGGGTTGCGGGGCATCTGCCGTTCGAGGTCGGTCTGGTGCAGCGCCAGCGGAGGCCGGAGTCCTCCCCGGCGGCCGTAGGGCCGGGATCTGTCGATCGGCTCGGGGTGCCCGTGACCGGTGAGCGCCGAGTGGTCGGCCGTATCCACCGCGCCGACGGCCAGGTCCGCCACGTCGTCGTTGATGCGGTAGAAGTCGAGGTCGTCCTCGACCATCACCTCCCGCGGCAGACGCTGGCCGGCACGGACCGCCTCCACCTCGTCGACGGCTCGGTAATGCAGGCGCTCTCGCCGTCGGCCCTCCCACACGTGCCTGTCGGCGAGCTCGTGCCGCCCGGCTTGGCGCAGTTCGTGGGCCTGCATGAGGAGCCAACGCGCCGCCTCGTAATGCTGTTCGGCGAGATCACGCAGCTCCTTGATCTGCGCTTCCCGTCTGTTCTCCTCGTGTAAGGCACGCTGGGACTGCAGATAGCCCTGGTAGCGCCGCCGGTCCAGACCCTCCCGATCGGCCTTAAGCCGCGCGGCGCGCTCCTCGGCGGTCTCACGAGGCCACCCCTGGACGTGGGGCGGGCCCGGGTGGGGCCCTGGGGAGTCGGTAGGAGGGCGATGCGGAGCCAAGGACTCCAGCAGCGGAAAACGGGGGTTCGGCCCCGGTCGGTGCTCGGGCCCGACGGCCGGCGCTCCCGGATGCGGCCCCGCCTGCGGGTTGACCGGTGAGACCGGAGGCGGTCCCGCCTGACCTCCGTTGCTGAGGGGGGCGGCGCGGTCCGCCGTTGGTGGCGGCGCGACCCGCGGGTGGTCGGCAGGCGGTGCAGGGAGTGTCGTCGGTGCGGCTGCCGCCTGGATCGGGTTGGTCGAGGACGGCGTGGGGTGGTCGATCGGCGTCGCCACCGGACCCGCGCCGTTGTGGACTCCGGGCGCGGTCGATGGGGGCGTGGCGACGGGCGCGTCCGTGATCACCGAGGACAAGGTGGGGCTCGTGGTGACGGTCGGACGTGCCACGTCGTGCGGGACGACGTCGCCGAGCGGCGTCGTCGTGGGGTCCGGCGCCGGGCGGGGCAGGTCCACGGCGAGTGGGTGCGGACCGGCGGCATGGGGCGTGACGTGTGCGGGTGTCGCGGGAACGGCGCCGGCGACCGTGTCGCCGCCCTGGACGATCGGCTCGGCGACCCGCTGGGCCGGGATCAGCCCGACGGGATCGGCGGCGACCGGCACGTCCAGGCCGACCGGGGACACCGTCAACCCGCTCAGCTGCCCGTCGAGGCGGCGTTGCAGTGCCGAATCCGCCTGGTTGGTGGCGGACCCGCTGGCCCCGGAGGCAGCGGCGCGCGCCAGATCCTCGAGCGACGGCCCTTGGCCGGTCGCCAGACCCGCGGCGGTCTCGGCGAGCGTCTCCCCGCCCATCTCCCGCCCGAACCGCTCGGCGATCTCCGCGAACGGCCCGTTGGCGTGCCGGCCCAGCCCGGCCAGTGGCGCGACCGCGCCGCCGGCGAATCCGCCGAGAGCCGACGTGCTCACGTCGGTCAGGTCGAGGCCGTCCCGCCGGCCGGTGGAGTTCTGGTACGCCTGCGTGCCGAGGCTGGTGCCCGCCTCCTGACCGGCCTCCAGCAGGCCGCCGATCGCGGCCCGCCGGGCCAGCTTGCGGGCACCGGACTTGGCCGCCTCCTTCGCGGCCCGTTCGCCCGCCTCCTTGAGGCTCTGCTTGACCGCCTTGCGGGCGAGCTGAGCCACCAGCCGCTTGAAGATCTGCTGCACCACGACCCGCGTGGCGGTGATCGCGGCGGCCGCCGCCGGTGAGGCGGCGCCCAGGGTGAGCACCGTCGCGACGGCCAGGGACAGCAACTCGACGACCAGGATGCCCAGCTCGATCCAGGCTTCGAGCTTCGCGCCCTCGATGTCGCAGCCGCAGGAGTCGACCAGACGGGCCAGCTCGCCGGTGGCCCCGACCAGGACGTGCAGTGGCGCGTCCTCACCCTCGGCGAGCTTGTGCCACGCCGTGTCGAACGCGCCGGCGACCAGGCCGACTCCCCCGTACCCGCTCTTCACCTCGCCGGCGGCGGTGATCGCGTCGTCGCGCGGACGGGTCAGGACGCCTGCCACGCCGTACCACTGGTCGGCCAGGTTCCAGACGGCGCGCTCGTCGCCCTCCGGCCATTCGACGCCGACCACCCAGTCGAGCGCCTCGTAGATCCAGCCGGGCAGATCCCACGGGCAGAAGTCGAGCGGGTGCGGGATCGGGCTGGGCAGCATGCTCACGCGCGGGTCCTCCGGTGGTCAGCGCCGGGGCCGATGGGGGTTGTGCCCTTGCTGCGGGATCGTCCCGAGGTCACGGGCGTTGCTGAGGTCCGTCTCCACGGTGGCCGTGACCGAGCGGACGACGTCCGAGCCGAGCACCTCCAGTGACCGGCCGAGAAGCTCCCACGCGCGCAGCAGCGTCTCGGCGTAGCCCTGGTAGTGCTTGTCGAACGCGGCGCCGATGTCGTCGCGGCCCCAGGGCCGCTGGGCGCTCGCGGCGGCGATCGGCTCGCCCGTCTCCCGCCGGGCCGCACTCACCGCCCGCCCCGACAGCGCCAGGTCGGCGCCGCCGCGGCGGGCCCGGTCCGGGTCCAGCCAGATCTCTCCCCCGGCCACCTCTCACTCGCCGCGGGCCAGCACGGAGTCGGCCCGGCCGAGCAGCGCGCCGAAGTCATGGGTACGCAGGAACTCGACCGACGGCGAGCCCGGCGGCAGGTAGCCGGCGACGAGTTCGCGGGTGGCTGTGGTCGCCGCGGTGGAGGCGCGCAGCACGGTCTCGGTGATCTTCCGGCTCAACGCCCGGGCGTCTCGGTCGTGGAACGCCGCCGGGCTCACCTCGACGCTGATCAGCTCGCCTCGCGCGCCGACGACCGCGGTCACCTGACCGTCGTCGGAGCGTTCGGTGACCCGCAGGCCGGCCAGCTTGGTCTGGAGTTCGTCCAGACCGGACCGCAAGCGCTGGTATTGGCCGTACACCTCGTCGAATCGCGCGCGTAGTGCACGGTTCGCATCCCGGTCCGCACTCTCGGCCACCGTCGCTCCCCTTCCGTCACCGTGGGTAGGGCCGACCATACCGGGTGCCACGAAATCCGTGGGGTCCGGTAATTTCAGGTGGTGATCGAGCGACAGCAGGCCGAGCAGATCGCCTCGGTGTGGGCCCGGCGGGACTCCGACCGCCTCGGTTTTCCCTGCACGCCGGAGGTCGAGGAGTTCGACCTGGGCTACGTGGTGAGTTCCGTCGTGTCCACCGAGGCCCGGGCGCTCCCCGGCGACCTGCCGACCACTGTGATCGACAAGGAGACCGGCGAGGTGTCCACGTGGCCGCGGGTGCCGGCCGCGGCGGTCGAGCGGATGTACCGGCAGCGGCGTCCGGCCGAACCGCGCCCGCCGCGTACCGTCGATCCGGCCGCCCAACTGCTGCGTGAGCTGACCCGCCTGCCCACGCCCGGCGCGGCGGCGCACCTCACTGTCGACGGCCGGCAGCACGTCGCGCAGGGCGCGAAGGGCGAGATCGAGGTACGCCACCACCCGCTGGTGCGGTCCTATCTGGACGAGCTACCGGCAGGGCATCTGGTACGCGGTGGGGAGCGGCACGCCGAGATGATCGTCGTCTCCGACGCGTTGTACGAGCACGACCACCGCCGCGCCGCCGAAGGTCTGCCGCCGCTGTCCATCGAGGACGCCCGCGACCTGCTCGGCAGCAGCCGGATCGAGGTCTATCGCAGTCGTGAGCCGGGCGATCCGCAGGGCGGACAAGCGGATCTTCCCTGCGACTCGTGCGTCCGGTTCCTGGTGCGTTTCGCGGTACTGCCGTGGTCCGATCTCGCCTTCGTGGAGGAATGGCGCCCGGAGCCGCGCGAGGTCATTCAACCCGGGCGGTTTCCCGACGAGGTCGCCCACGCCCTCATGGACGGCGGCTGGCAGATCAGCATGTTCAACGAGGCACTCGCGATGGGCGCGATGACCGAGACGAAGGCGGTCGCGGGACAGCATCACCGGCACGAGGCGTTCCCCGCCGCCGGGTCGGCGCTCACCGCGTTCCCGGCCGTCCTGAGCCGACGGCGCGGGCCCGGCGAGCAGGTCTGGATCAGCCGGTTCACCACGAATCCGCTCCGGGCCGCGCACACCGCCGACTCCCTCGCCGACTTCGCCGCCGTCCTGGGCGCCCGCCTGTTCCCGCTCGGCAGCGAACGTCAGGAGAGCATCCTCGCGGTCGACGAGCACGGCCGGATCTTCGCCCTCGACCAGGCCGGCGAGTGGTTCCTCGGCGCCGACATCGACGCCGCCCTCACCACCCTGCTGCTCGGCCGCGCCCCCGCCCGGGTCCGCGACGACGGCACCTGGTGAGGCCGCAGGCGGTCAGAGGGCCACGCCGGTCAGCACCGTGACACGCGGCTCGGTGTAGTCGTCCATCGCGCTGCGCAGCCCTTCGCGTCCGACGCCGGAGCCCTTCATCCCGCCGTACGGCATCTGGTCGGCCCGGTACGACGGCACGTCCCCGACGATCACGCCGCCGACCTCGAGCGTGCGGGCGGCGTCGAACGCCACGTCGAGCCGGTGGGTGAAGACGCCGGCCTGGAGGCCGTACGCGGAGTCGTTGACGGCGGCGAACGCGGCCCGGTCGTCGGCGACCGGGGCGACCACCAGCACCGGTCCGAACACCTCTTCGGCGCACACCTTCGCGTCGGCGGGTACGCCGCTGAGCACTGTGGGCGGGTAGGTGGCGCCGTCGCGCCGCCCGCCGGCCTCGATGACGGCGCCGGCCGCGACCGCCTCGTCCACCCAGGTCTCGACGCGCTGCGCCGCCTCGACCGACACCAGCGGGCCGACGTCGGTCAGCTCGGAGCGCGGGTCGCCGGTACGCAGCGCCTGCACCGCCGCGACGAGCCGGGGCAGGAAGCCGTCGTAGAGCCATTCGTGCACGTAGACCCGCTGCACGGCGATGCACGACTGCCCGGCCTGGTAGTTGGAGAACGTGGCGATGCGGTGCGCGGCGAAGGTCAGGTCCTCGTCCGCCGCCCAGTCCTCGCAGATGACCGCCGCGGCGTTGCCGCCGAGTTCCAGCGTGACGTGCTTGTCCGGCGCGGCCCGGCGGATGGCCGCGCCGACCGGTCCGGAGCCGGTGAACGACACCACCGGTAGCCGGGGGTCGGTGACCAGTTCGGCGGCGCGCTCGTTCGGCAGCGGCAGCACCGAGAACATGCCCTCGGGCAGGTCGGTCTCGGCCAGGATCTCGCCGAGCAGCAGCGCGGTGAGAGGGGTGGCCGGGGCGGGCTTGACCACGATCGGGGTGCCGACGGCGAGCGCCGGGGCGACCTTGTGGGCGACCAGGTTGAGCGGGAAGTTGAACGGGGTGATGCCGAGCACCGGGCCGCGCGGCACGCGCCGGACCAGGGCGATCCGCCCGGTGGCGGCGGGGTCGGTGTCGAGCCGTTGCAACTCGCCGGAGAAGCGGCGGGCCTCCTCGGCGGCCCAGCGGAACGTGGAGATCGCACGCCCGACCTCGACCTTCGCCCATTTGACCGGCTTGCCGTTCTCGGCGGTGATCAGCGCGGCGACCTCGTCGGCCCGCTCGGCGAGCCGGCGGGAGACGTGGTCCAGGGCGGCCGCGCGGGCATGCGCGGGCAGGGCCGCGGCCTCCGCGGCCACCCGGGCGGCACCCGCGACTGCGGCTTCGACCTGGTCGGCCGTGGCGAGCGTGGTACGCCCCACCGGCTGCCCGTCGTACGGGTGGGTGACTGTCAGCTCGTCCTCGCCGTGGGCGGGGCGACCGGCGACGTAGAAGGCTCTCGGCTCCACGACCGGCAGCCTAGACCACAGGTGCTCACGCGGAAACAGTTGCTCAAACCCTTGTCTGCCTCGGATTTAGTAGCCAAGATGGCAGTCAGATTGCGATAACCTCCGCTGACCCTCCCCCCGGCCACCTTCTCGGAGACTTCTGATGAGCGACCAGCAGCAGCTGCGCAACTTCGTCGACGGCGAGTACGTCGACCCGGTGGACGGCGGCTACGCCGACCTGATCGACCCGTGCACCGGCGAGGTCTTCGCCCAGGCCCCGGTCTCCGGTGCGGCGGACGTGGACGCGGCGATGAAGGCCGCCTCCGCCGCGTTCGAGACCTGGCGGGACGCCACGCCGGCCGAGCGGCAGCGGGCGCTGCTGAAGTTCGCCGACGCGGTGGAGTCGCGGGCCGCGGAGCTGGTCGACGCTGAAGTGCGCAACACCGGCAAGCCCCGGCAGCTCACCGCCGACGAGGAACTGCCGCCCGCGGTGGACGAGCTGCGCTTCTTCGCCGGGGCGGCCCGCCTGCTGGAGGGGCGCTCGGCCGGTGAGTACATGGCCGGGCACACCTCGTACGTGCGGCGCGAGCCGATCGGCGTCTGCGCCCAGGTGACGCCCTGGAACTACCCGCTGATGATGGCGGTCTGGAAGATCGCCCCGGCGCTGGCGGCGGGTAACACGGTGGTGCTGAAGCCGTCGGACACCACGCCGGTGTCGACGCTGCTGCTGGCCGAGATCGCCGCCGAGCACCTGCCCCGGGGCGTGTTCAACGTGGTCTGCGGCGACCGCGACACCGGCCGTACGCTGGTGTCCCACCCGACCCCGCAGCTCGTGTCGATCACCGGCTCGACCCGCGCGGGCATGGAGGTCGCCGCCGCGGCGGCGCCGGACCTGAAGCGGACGCACCTGGAGCTGGGCGGCAAGGCCCCGGTGGTGATCTTCGACGACGCGGACGTGGCGGCGGCGGCCGAGGCGATCGCGATGGGCGGCTACTTCAACGCCGGTCAGGACTGCACGGCTGCGACCCGTGTGCTCACCGGTCCGGGCATCCACGAGGACTTCGTGGCCGCGCTGACCGAGCAGGCCCGCAACACCCGCACCGGCGCGCCGGACGACGCCGACGTGCTCTACGGCCCGCTGAACAACGCCAACCAGCTCGCCCGGGTGAGCGGCTTCGTGGACCGCCTGCCGGACCACGCGAACGTCACCACCGGCGGATCGCGGGTCGGCGAGCGCGGCTTCTTCTACGCCCCGACAGTGGTCTCCGGCGTACGCCAGACCGACGAGATCATCCAGGACGAGGTGTTCGGGCCGGTCATCACCGTGCAGCGCTTCTCCGGCGAGGACGAGGCGGTGCGCTGGGCCAACGGCGTGGAGTACGGCCTGTCCGCCTCGGTGTGGACGCGCGACCACGGCCGGGCCATGCGGATGACGCGTCGGCTGGACTTCGGCTGCGTCTGGGTGAACACGCACATCCCGTTCGTCTCGGAGATGCCGCACGGCGGCTTCAAGCACTCCGGCCACGGCAAGGACCTGTCGGTCTACAGCCTGGAGGACTACACCCGGGTCAAGCACGTCATGCACAACATCGAGGGCTGATCGGCGATGGCCACCAGCGATGAGCTGCACAAGCGCCGGGTCGAGGCGGTGGCGCGGGGCGTGGGCAGCACGATTCCCGCGTACGTGGACCGGGCGGGCGGCGGCACGATCACCGACGTGGACGGGCGGGAGTGGATCGACTTCGCGGCCGGCATCGCGGTCACCAACGTGGGTAACTCCGCGCCGCGGGTGGTCGAGGCGGTACGCGCGCAGGTCGAACGCTTCACCCACACCTGCTTCATGGTCGCGCCGTACGAGTCGTACGTGGCGGTCTGCGAGCAGCTCAACGCACTGACCCCGGGCGGCTTCGAGAAGCGCTCGGCGTTGTTCAACTCCGGCGCCGAGGCGGTGGAGAACGCGGTGAAGATCGCCCGGCACGCGACCGGGCGGCCCGCGGTGGTGGTGTTCGACCACGCGTACCACGGCCGGACCAACCTGACCATGGCGCTGACCGCGAAGAACATGCCGTACAAGCACCGGTTCGGGCCGTTCGCCGGTGAGGTCTACCGGGTACCGATGTCGTACCCGCTGCGCGACGGCGGGCTGGACGGCGTCACTGCGGCGGCCCGGTCGATCGAGATGATCGAGAAGCAGGTGGGCGCGGAGAACGTGGCCGCGCTGCTGATCGAGCCGATCCAGGGCGAGGGCGGTTTCGTCGTACCCGCTGAGGGTTTCCTGCCGGCGCTGCGCGAGTGGGCGACGGCGGCCGGGGTGGTGTTCGTCGCCGACGAGATCCAGACCGGTTTCTGCCGCACCGGCGACTGGTTCGCCTGCGAGCACGAGGGCGTCGAGCCGGACCTGATCACCCTGGCGAAGGGCATCGCGGGCGGCCTGCCGCTGGCGGCAGTGACCGGCCGGGCGGAGCTGATGGACGCGGTGCACGTCGGCGGTCTCGGCGGCACGTACGGCGGCAACCCGATCGCCTGCGCCGCCGCGCTCGCGGCGATGGAGACGATGCGGGAGCTGGACCTGGCCGCCGCCGCGCGCCGGATCGGCGCGGTGATGGGTGAGCGGCTGCGCGCGATCGCCGCCGGTGACCCGCGAGTGGCAGAGGTACGCGGCCGCGGCGCGATGCTCGCGGTGGAGATCGTGGCGCCGGGCACGCTGACCCCGGACCCGGCCGCCACGGCGGCGATCTCGGCTGCCTGCCACGCGGCCGGGCTGCTCACGCTGACCTGCGGCACCTACGGCAACGTGCTGCGGTTCCTGCCTCCGCTCGTCATCTCCGACGACGAGCTGGGCCGGGGACTGGACATCCTGGCGGCCGCCTTCGGCTGACCCCGGACGTGGAACACCATGGGCCCGATCTCCCCCAGGACCGGCCCATGGTGTTCCGCCCGGAGGGTCAGCGGAGCAGCTCCACAGTGTTGCGCCGGACCAGGTTCTTGCCGGGTTCCCGGATCGCGTCCATGGCCGCCGTGTTCAGCAGCACGCAACTACCGGACGGACCGGTCACCGTCACGGTCACCACCTTGTTGTTGTCGAGGTTCGTCACCCGCAGCCGGGTGCCGAGCGGGAACTGGCCGCTGGTGGCGGCCGGTGCCCCGCCCTCGGCGAAGAACGTGAGCGCGCCGGAGCAGACGCTGCCGCCGATCGGCTGCGCCGCGCCCGGCCGGGTCTCACCCGGCTGCGCGCCGGGTGCCGGGGCGCCGCCGCCGTCGAGGCGTTCCACCACGTTGCGGCGGACGACGTTCTTGCCCGGCTCGCGTACCAGGTCCATGGCGGCGGTGTTCAGCAGCACGCAGCTCCCGGACGGCCCGGTCACCGTCACCGTGGTCACCTTGCGGTTGTCCAGGTTCGTCACCCGCAGCCGGGTGCCCACCGGGAACCTGTCGCTGGTCGCGGCCGGCGGTCCGCCCTCGGCCGAGAAGGTCACCGACCCGGCACAGACCGATCGCGCGGCCGGCGCGGTGTCCGCGAAACCGAGTCCGGTGCCCACCGAGACCGCCACCGTGGCGGTCACCGCCACAGTCGCCGCCAGCACGTGCTTGCGCTGCACCCTCACGTTCTCTCCCGTCGTCGCTGTCGTTCGACGCGTGGTACGGACGGGAGGGCCGGACCGTTCACCCGGATCGGTGGACTACAGCGGACCGTAACGGGTGTGTGGCGCTCCGGTCATCGCCGCCTGCAGCAACCGGCGTGGGGCCGTCCGGTCCGTCGGCGGGCGGAAGGGGAGCGCCGCCGAGGCGACCCGGATCACGCATTGGCGCTCGGGGGTGAGGTGGGTCACGATGGGTGGAAGGAGGCGCTGGTGGCTGACCCGTGGCTCGCCCTGGAGTTCGGCGCGGATCCGGCGGAGCGGATCGCGCAGATCGGTGCCGCCCACGAGGCCTTCCTCACCGCCGGCACCACCTCCGGCCGGGTCCGGGAGGTGGTGGCCCGGTCCTGGGAGCGGTCCGCGCTGCTCGACCCGGAGACCACCGCGCCGGTCGACCTCACCGACGACGCGTTGGAGACGTACCGCGCCGCGCATCCGCTGGCCCGGGTGATGCCGCTCTTCCGCGACCTGCTCGGCGGCATCGCGCAGGACGGCGCGCACCTGATGGCGGTCTGCGACGCCGCCGGGCGGCTGCTCTGGGTGGAGGGCCACCCCGGGGTGCTGCGGCACGCCGAGCGGATGAACTTCGTACCGGGCGCCCGCTGGGACGAGGCGCACGCCGGCACGAACGCTCCCGGCACCGCCCTCGCCGTCGACCACGGCGTGCAGATCTTCGCCACCGAGCACTTCGTCCGGCCGGTGCAGCGCTGGACCTGCGCCGCCGCGCCGATCCACGACCCGGCCAGCGGCGCGCTGCTCGGCGCCGTCGACATCACCGGCGGGGACCACCTGGCCAACCCGCAGAGCCTCGCGCTGGTCCGGGCCACCGCCCGCGCCGCCGAGGCGTTCCTGGCCGGTGCCGCGCCCGCCGCGCCGGACGTGGCGTACGTGTCGGCGCTCGGGCGTGACGAGGCGGAGCTGCGCGTCGGCGGCCGGCGCATCCGGCTCGGCCGGCGGCACAGCGAACTTCTGGTGCTGCTCGTCGACCATCCCGAGGGCCGGACCGGGGAACAACTCGGCCTCGACCTCTACGGCGACGACAGGCGGCACCCGGTCACACTGCGCGCCGAACTGTCCCGGCTGCGCCGCGTGCTCGGCGAGGAGTTGCTCGACTCCCGCCCGTACCGGCTGCGGCCGGCCGTGCGCGCCGACTTCCGTACCGTCACCGAACTGCTGGAACGTGGCGATCCGGCGGCGGCGCTGCGCGCGTACCCCGGGCCCCTGCTGCCCTTGTCGGACGCGCCGGGAGTCGCGCGACTGCGCCGCCTGGTCGACGGCCAGTTGCGCGCCGCCGTGCTGGCCGGCGCCGACCCGGGGCTGCTCGCGGCCTGGACCGCGACGGCGGCCGGGTCCGACGACCTGGCCGCCTGGCAGGCCCTGGCCCGGGCGTTGCCGCCGGGCGCGCCCCGCCGGCCGCTCGCGCTCGCGCGGGCCCGCCAGCTCGCCGAGGAGTACGCGCTGCCGCGCGCAACGTTCCTGCAACGTCCCGGAAACTAGCCTGCCCGCCATCCACCCCAGACGGACGGCGGAGGTACCCATGACGCGCTACGACGCCCCCACCCACTGGCAGTCCCGCTACGACCACTACATCGGCGGCGAGTACGTGAAGCCGCACGGTGGGAAGTACTTCGAGAACCCGACCCCGGTGACCGGGCAGACCTTCTGCGAGGTGGCCCGGGGCACCGCCGAGGACGTGGAGAAGGCGCTCGACGCGGCGCACGGCGCAGCCGACGCGTGGGGCCGCACGTCGGTCGCCGAACGCTCGCTGATCCTCAACCGGATCGCCGACCGCATGCAGGACAACCTGGAGTCCCTCGCGATCGCCGAGACGTGGGAGAACGGCAAGCCGGTACGCGAGACGCTCGCCGCCGACATCCCGCTCGCGATCGACCACTTCCGCTACTTCGCCGGCGCGATCCGGGCGCAGGAGGGCTCGCTCGGCGAACTCGACGACGACACGGTGGCCTACCACTTCCACGAGCCGCTGGGCGTGGTCGGGCAGATCATCCCGTGGAACTTCCCGATCCTCATGGCGGTGTGGAAGCTCGCCCCGGCACTGGCCGCCGGCAACGCGGTGGTGCTCAAGCCGGCCGAGCAGACGCCCGCCTCGATCCACTACCTGCTCTCGCTGATCGGCGACCTGCTGCCGCCGGGCGTGGTGAACGTGGTGAACGGCTTCGGCGTCGAGGCGGGCAAGCCGCTCGCGTCCTCGTCGCGGGTGGCGAAGGTGGCGTTCACCGGGGAGACCACCACCGGGCGGCTGATCATGCAGTACGCCAGTGAGAACATCAAGCCGGTCACGCTGGAGCTGGGCGGCAAGAGCCCGAACATCTTCTTCGACGACGTCAGCGCCGCCTCCGACGACTTCCGGGACAAGGCGCTCGAAGGCTTCACCATGTTCGCGCTCAACCAGGGCGAGGTGTGCACCTGCCCGTCCCGGGCGCTCATCCAGCAGGGCCACTACTCCGACTTCCTCGCCGCCGCCGTCGAGCGGACGAAGGCGGTCAAGCAGGGGCACCCGCTGGACACCGACACGATGGTCGGCGCGCAGGCGTCGAACGACCAGCTCGAGAAGATCCTGTCCTACCTGGACATCGGGCGGCAGGAGGGCGCCCGCGTCCTCACCGGCGGTGAGCGGGCCGACCTCGGCGGCGAGCTGTCCGGCGGCTACTACGTCCAGCCGACCATCTTCGAGGGCGACAACTCGATGCGGATCTTCCAGGAGGAGATCTTCGGCCCGGTCGTGTCGGTGACCTCCTTCGCCGACCTGGACGACGCCGTGAAGATCGCCAACGACACGCTGTACGGGCTCGGCGCGGGCGTGTGGACCCGGGATCTGAACACCGCGTACCGGGCCGGGCGGGCGATCCAGGCCGGCCGGGTGTGGACGAACTGCTACCACGCCTACCCGGCGCACGCGGCGTTCGGCGGCTACAAGCAGTCAGGCATCGGCCGGGAGAACCACAAGATGATGCTGGAGCACTACCAGCAGACCAAGAACCTGCTGGTCAGCTACTCGCCGAAGAAGCTGGGCTTCTTCTGATGGGCGACACCGTGACAGTGACCCCCGCGGCGGCCGACCTGATCCGGTCGCTGCGGGGGCAGCACGGCCCGCTGATGTTCCACCAGTCCGGCGGCTGCTGCGACGGCAGCGCCCCGATGTGCTACCCGGCCGGTGAGTTCCGCACCGGCGGCTCGGATGTGCTGCTCGCCTCGCTGGCGGTCGACGGCGTGCCCGAGCCGGTGGAGTTCTGGATGTCGAAGGCCCAGTGGGAGCTGTGGCGGCACACCCGGCTCACCGTCGACGTGGTGCCCGGCCGGGGCAGCGGCTTCTCCCTGGAGGCACCGGAGGGCGTCCGCTTCCTCATCCGGTCCCACCTGAACCGCTGATCTGTCCGAGATCTTGCAGCTCGCGGGCATCGCGGCGGTGGGATGCTGACGCCGTCCACTTCGGATTACGCGTCCCACCACCGCGCGAGTCGCTACCGGGTCGCGTTCCGCCACCGCCCGACAGGAGACCGCGCATGAACCCGGTCCGACAGCCAGTGCTCGCCGCCGGCCTCACCGCCCTCGCCACCGCCGCCACGCTCGGGCTCGCGCCGGGTGCCGCCGTCGCCGCCCCGGCGGCCTCTGTCTCTCCCACCATCTCCGTCAACTGGTTCGGCGCGGCCGACGTACGGGCGCACACCGCCACCGTCGGCGGCCGGTTCGACTGCGGGGCCGAGCGCGGCCTCGCGTACATCGAGGTGCACCTCGAGCAGCGGGTACGGCGCGGGCCGGTCACCGGCTTCGGGTTCGGCGTGATCGGCGCGTGCACCGACGACCGCACCGCCGGCACCTGGACCGCCACGATCCCCGCCGACCAGGGCACCTTCCGCCCCGGCCGGGCCACCACGATCGCCCGCCTGGTGATCGAGCCCAACTCGATCACCGAAACCACAGAGCCCTTGCGCCTGCGCCCCCGCTGCACCCGTCCCTGACCCTCGCCCTCCCTCGCCTCGCCCTCCCGCCCTTCTCCCCCGCGATCTTGCACTTGGTGCCCGTTGTTTGTCCGACAAGTTCCTTTTGCGGGGTAGGCAAGTGCAAGATCGCGAGGGTCGGCGGGGCGCGGGGGCGGCGTGGGGGCAGGGCGAGGGCGGGGCCAGGCGGCTGTCAGGGGGTCAAGGCCGCACGGAGGGTGGCGAGGATGTGGGACGGACGGCCGTACAGGTCGCGGTCGGTGAAGTAGCGCATCCGCCATCCGTTGGCGTCCAGCCAGTTGATCCGGTCGCGGTCGTACCGCATGTGCTCCCGGTCCAGGTGGGACAGCCCGTCGTACTCGACCCCCACCCGCCGCTCGCGGTAGCCCAGGTCGATGCGGAAGCGCGGGATGCCGTACCGGTCGTGGATCCACATCTGCGGCTCCGGGACCGGCAGCCCGCCGTCGAGCAGCAGCAGCCGTAGCTGGCTCTCCTGCCGGCACTCCGATCGGCCGTCAGCCCGGGGCACGAGATCGCGCGCCTGCCGGACGCCCCGCAGACCCTGATGCAGGGGTAACTCGGCCGCAAGGTCGTCGGTCGTCGCAGCGCCCGAGCGGAGTGCCGCGTCCAGCACGGGGAGGGCATCCATCCGGCGTACGCCTCGGGCCAGGTCGACCGCACACTGCGCGGCCGGCACGCACGGCAGGCCGCCGACGAGCACCGGCCGGACCGGCAGGACCGAGTGGTGGACGACGAGGCCCGGCAGCCGGGGCTTGGCGACACCCGGCGGCAACTGCACGTGGACCGCGGATTCCCGGAGTACGCCGAATCCGTGGCGGCGTGCCGCACTCTGCATGGCCAGCAACGCGCCGTCGGGAAGACACAGCAGCAGGGCTCGCAGTTCGTCCTCGTCATCGCACGGCGTCGGCGCGTAGACACCGCGCCGTACCCGGATCAACTCCTCCCGCTTGACCTGCGTGCGTACTCGCTTCACGGTGAGCACCCGCATCAGTTCCCGGGTCCGCCACAGCTGCGTCGACATCCCCGAACCATGCAGCCCCAACCCGGCCGGCTTCCCTCACCGCCCGCCTCCCCTGTGGACAAGACCCGCGATGTGCACAACCCCCACCGTCCCCCACCCTTGTGCTAAGCCTTCCCCCACCCGCGCGATCTTGCAGCTGATGCCCTCCGAGCGCCCGGGATGACCGGAATGCCGGGGCCGAAACTGCAAGATCAACGGGGAGGAGGGGAGGGCCGCGCTCAGCGGTCATCCAGGAGCGGCTGGGTGGGGTTCCACGGGATTCCGGTTTCGGCGTCGTGGCGGCGGCGGGCTATCGCGGACAGCGCCTCCAGCACCACCCGGTTGCCCAGGTACGCGGTGATGTCGGCGTGGTCGTACGGCGGGGCGACCTCGACCACGTCCAGCCCGACCACCGGCAGCTCGTAACAGACCCGGCGCACCGCGTCGAGCAACTGCCGGGAGGTGAACCCGCCCGGCTCGGGTGTGCCGGTGCCGGGCGCCATGCCCGGGTCGACCACGTCCACGTCGACGGAGAGGAACACGCCCTCGCACTCGTCGGTCGCGATGCCGAACGCCTCGGTCAGGCAGGTGTCCAGGCCGCGCGCCACGACTTCGGTCATCTCGTACGAGCGCATCCGCTGTTCCGCCATCCACGCCAAAGTGTCCGGGCCGGGCCAGTAGCCGCGCAGCCCGATCTGGAGGAAGCGGTCGCCGCGTACCGCGCCGGACTCGATGAGCCGGCGCATCGGCTGGCCGTGGCCGTGCAGCGAACCGAACTCGACGTCGCCGGTGTCGGCGTGCGCGTCGAAGTGCACGAGCGACACCCGGCCGAGCCCGTGGTGCCGGGCCACGCCTGTGGCGTCGGGCAGCGCGATGGAATGGTCGCCGCCGAGGACCACCGGGATCGCCCCGGCGGCGGCGACCGCGTGCACGGCGGTCTCCAGTGCGGCGAGCGAGCGCTCGATGTCGCCGCTGAACATCTCGACGTCGCCGGCGTCGTAGACGCACAGGTCCTTCAGCGCGTCCACGCGCAGCGCCAGCGACGGGCGGGAGCCGTCGTGCGGCAGGTAGCAGGCCTGCCGGATGGCGGACGGCCCGAACCGGGTGCCCGGCCGGTGCGAGGTGCCGCCGTCGAACGGCGCTCCGATGATCACCACGTCCGCGTCGGCGTACGTGACCGGTTCCTCGACGGTGCACGGCGGCACGCCGAGGAACGTGATGTCGGGTCCGTACATCGGGCCGTACCGGGTCATCGTTCCTCCATCCCCCACGGCGAACCGTAGCCGGTGAGCAGGTCGAGGAAGGGGGTCGGCGGGAACGCCTCCGGGCCGAGCACGCCGATACCGGACCAGGCGCCGGTGGCGAGCAGTTCCAGCGCGACGACCGGGTTGACGGCGGTCTGCCAGACCACCGCCTGGTGGCCGTACTCGGCCATCGACCACTCGTTGTCGACCACGTGGTAGAGGTAGACGCGGCGCGGCCGCCCGTCGGGGCCGGTGCCGGTGACGTACGTGCCGGCGCAGGTCTTGCCGCTCATCCGGTCGCCGAGCGTGGCCGGGTCGGGCAGCGCGGCGGCCACCAGGTCGCGCGGCGACACGTCGACGCCGCGTACCCGCACCGGCTGGGTGGAGTCCAGCCCGAGTTTGTGCAGCGTGCGCAGCACCTCGATGAACTCGGCGCCGAGGCCGTACTTGAAGGTGATCCGCTTCGCCGGCACCCAGCGCGGGATGAGCAGCACCTCCTCGTGCTCGACGTTGACGCACTCGACCGGGCCGATCCCGGCCGGGAAGTCGAACACCTCCGGCTCGCTGAACGGTTCGGTGGTGAACCAGCCGCGCCCGGCCTCCCAGATCACCGGCGGGTTGAGGCACTCCTCGATGGTGGTCCAGATGGAGAACGACGGCGCGAACTCGTAGCCGGCGACGGTGAGGTTCGCGCCGTCGCGTACCCCGATCTCGTCGATCTCGGCGAAGAGTTCGTCGGCGGCGTAGCGGGCGAAGACGTCGGACAGGCCCGGTTCGACGCCGATGCCGCAGAGCGCGAGCCGCCCGGCCGCGGCCCACCGCTCCGCGACGGCGAACTGCTCGTCGCCGAGCTTGACCCCGGTCTCGGCGTAGGGGTGCTCGGGGTGCGGCCGGGACAGCGACATCGCCATGTCCAGGTAGTCGGCCCCGGCGGCGAACGCGCCGTCGAAGATCGGCATGACGAAGCGCGGGTCCACCGCGTTGAGCACGTGCGTGATCCGGTGTTCCCGGCACAGCGCGGCCACCGCGTCGGCGGAGGCGGCGTCCACTGTGGCGGCGACGAACCGGTCGCCGTGCCCGGCGACGGCCCGCGCCGCACGCGCCGGGTCGTGGTCGGCGACCACCATGATCTCGAAGAAGGTACGGCGGGCGGCGATGGATACGGCGGCGGAGCCGACGCCACCGGCGCCGACGAGGAGGATACGCATCAGGAGTCGAACCCCAGTCCAAGACGGTCGAGAGTACGGAGCCAGAGGTTGCGCCGACCGTCGCGCGCGTCGGCGCGGGCGAGCGACCATCGGGTGAGGTTGATGCCCACGGACCGGGCCGGTTCCGGCGGGAACGGCAGCGGCTTGCGGCGCACCAGGTCGAGCCGGGTCAGCGGGGTGTCGGTGCCGGAGAGCAGGTCGAGCGTCACGCGGGCCCCGAACCGGGTCGCGCCGACGCCGAGCCCGGTGAATCCGGCGGCGTACGCCAGGCGTCCGGAGTACGCGGTGCCGAAGAACGCGCAGAACCGGGTGCAGGTGTCGATGACGCCACCCCAGCGGTGACTGAACCGCAGCCCGTCGAGTTGGGGGAAGGTCGAGAAGAAGTGCGAGGCGAGCGTGGTGAAGGTGGCCTCGCGCTGCTCCAGCGCGGGCGCCACCCGGTTGCCGTAGTGGTAGACGGCGTCGTAGCCGCCGAACAGGATCCGGTTGTCGGCGGTGAGCCGGTAGTAGTGGAACTGGTTGCCGGTGTCCGCGAGTCCCTGCCGGTGCCGCCAGCCGATCGCGTCGCGCTGCGCCTCGGTCAGCGGTTCGGTCATCAGCGCGTAGTCGTAGACCGGCACGATCCAGGAGCGCAGCCGGCGCAGCAGCGGCGGGAACGCGTTCGTGGCGAGCACGACCTGTCGCGCCCGTACCGTGCCGGGTGCCGCGTCCGCGCCGCCCGACGTCCTGGCGAGCAGCGCGGCGCCGTCGCGGGCCAGGCCGGTGACGCGGGTGTGCTCGTGCACGCGTACGCCCAGGTCGAGCGCGGCCCGGCGCAGTCCCCAGGCGAGCTTCGCCGGGTCGAGCAGGGCCACCCGGTCGGCGTCCCACATCCCGCCCAGGTACGTCGGCGACGCCACCTCGGCGCGTACCTCGTCGCGGTTGAGCAGCCGCACGTCGTGGCCGTACCGGCGGGCCAGCTCGGCGTCCGCGGCGAGCCCGTCGAGCTGGTACGGCTCGACGGCCACCGCCAGTTCGCCGGTGCGTTCGAAGTCGCAGTCGATGTCATACTTCGCCACGGTGGCGGCGATGGCGTCGAGGTTCTCCCGGCCCAGCCGTTCCAGCTCGCCGATCTCGCCGGGGAACCGTTCGACGCCGTTGGCGAGCCCGTGGGTGAGCGACGCGGCGCAGAACCCGCCGTTGCGCCCGGACGCCGCCCAGCCGCACGTGCCCGCGTCGACGAGCAGGACGTCGCGGTCCGGGTCGGCCTCCTTCGCGAGCAGTGCGGTCCACAGTCCGGCGTACCCGCCGCCGACCACGAGCAGGTCGGCGGTGTGCGTGCCGGACAGCGGCGGCAGCGGGTCGGGGCGAACCGGGCGGTCCAGCCAGTACGACACGGGCGCGGCGTCGGCCAGCGCCCGGCTGGTATGCGGGAGTGTCATGGCTTGCCCGCCGGTGTGGCGACCACCGCGAGGGCGGCCCGGCGCGCCCGCCGCCCGCGCAGCGAGGTGGCCCCGACCAGCAGCAACGCGATCACGAACATGGCGGTGCCGATCACGTTCACCTGCGGCGGAATGCCCCGCTGGGAGGCGCCCCAGACGTACATGGGGAACGTGACTGTGGTGCCGGCGTTGAAGTTCGTGATGATGAAGTCGTCGAAGCTGAGCGAGAACGCCAGCAGCGCGGCGGCCACGATGCCGGGTAGCACGAGCGGCAGCGTGATCCGGCGGAACGTCTGCCACTCGCTGGCGTACAGGTCCATCGCGGCCTCCTCCAGCCGCCGGTCCATGCCGGAGAGCCGGGCCTTCACGGTGACCACGACGAACGACACGCAGAACATGACGTGCGCGATGACGATGGTCCAGAAGCCCTGCGGCACCCCGGCGGCGACGAAGAGGGCGAGCAGCGAGGTGCCCATCACCAGTTCCGGGGTGGCCATCGGCAGGAAGATCAGCCCGTTGAGCCCGGACCGGCCGCGGAAGCTGTGCCGGACCAGCGCGAACGCCATCAGCGTGCCGAGGAGCGTGGAGACGACCGTGGCGATGAGCCCGATCTGCATGCTGCGCACCACCGCGTCGCACATGTCCGAGGTGGCGCAGGGCTGCTTCCAGTTGTCGAGCGTGAACTCGTTGAAGTCGTAGGAGAGCCGGCTGGAGGGCCGGTTGAAGGACAGGCCGGCGACCACCATGATCGGCAGCGTCAGGTAGCCGAGGACGAGCAGTGCCACGCCCATCACCCACCGGTCGGCGAGCCAGCGCTTCAGTTTGCTCACAGGACGTCCTCCGTTCCCGCGCGGCGCAGGTAGACGAAGACGATCGCCAGGATCGCGGCCATCAGCAGGAACGACAGCGCCGCGCCCTGCGGATAGTCCAGCCGGACCAGGAACGCCGAGTCGATGACGTTGCCGATCATGTACTCGTTCGGCGTACCGAGCAGCTCGGCGTTGATGTAGTCACCGGTGGCCGGGATGAAGAACAGCAGCGTGCCGGCGATCAGGCCGGGCATCGACAGCGGCAGCGTGACCTTGGCGAACGCGCGCAGCGGGCTCGCGTACAGGTCGCTCGCCGCCTCCAGCAGCCGGGGATCGAGCCGCTCCAGGCTCGCGTACAGCGGCAGCACCAGGAACGGCAGGAAGTTGTACGTCAGCCCGAGCACCACGGCGATCGGGGTGGCGAGCAGCCGGCCGTCCGGTCCGAGCAGGTGCACGTCGCGCAGCAGCCCGACCAGCGCGCCGTTGTCCGACAGGATGGTCTTCCAGGCCAGCGTGCGCACCAGGAAGCTGGTGAACATCGGCGCGACCACCGCGACCAGCAGCAGGTTCTTCCATCGGCCGGCCTTCTGCGCGATCGCGTACGCCAGCGGGTAGCCCATCAGCAGCGCGAGCACCAGCGCGATCGCCGAGTAGAGGAACGACCGGGAGAACTGCGGCCAGTACGCCTGCAACGCGTCCGGGTAGTTGCTGAACGCCCAGGTCATGGCGTACCCGGTGGAGAGCGAGCCGGCCGGGTCGTAGAGGCTGGCCGAGGCGAGCTGCACCAGCGGGAGCGCGAAGAAGACGAGCAGCCAGACCGCGCCGGGAAGCAGCAACAGGTACGGCAGGAGCCGGCTGCCCCCGCGCCGCACCGGCGGCGGCGCCGGTTTCCCGGCGGAGGTCGGTACGTGGGCCAGCGCGCTCATGGCAGCGCACCCACCGGCGGCTCGTCGAGCAGCGGCGCGGTCTGGTCGTCCTCACCGGCGGCCCGGGGCAGCAGGAACGCGTGCCGCGGATCCCAGTGCGCGGTCACCGCCGTACCGACCGCGAGTTGACCGCCCAGCCCGCTGTTCGCGGCGAACGCGGACAGTTCGCTGCCCCACGCGGTGCGCACCAGGTACTGGGTGCTCACCCCGACGTAGGAGGCGTCGGTGACCACGCCGCCGACGTGCTGGTGTCCGGCCGGCACCCGGTCCGGGCCGTCGACCAGGTGCAGCTTCTCCGGACGTACGCCGAGGAAGGCCGGACCGTCGGTGAGCCGGGCCCGGCCGGCTGGTACCGAGAAGCGCGAGCCGTGCGCCGTGACCAGCACGTCGTCGGCGGCGCGACCGCCGGCTTCGGCGGCGAGCAGGTTGGACTGGCCGAGGAAGTTCGCCACGAACGCGGTGGCCGGGTACTCGTAGATGTCGGCGGGCGCGCCCAGTTGCTCGATCCGGCCGGCGTTCATCACCGCGACCGTGTCGGCCATCGTCATGGCCTCCTCCTGGTCGTGGGTGACGTGCACGAACGTGATGCCGACCTCGGTCTGGATCCGCTTCAGCTCGATCTGCATCTGCCGGCGCAGCTTCAGGTCGAGCGCGCCGAGCGGCTCGTCGAGCAGCAGCACCTGCGGGTGGTTGATGAGCGCCCGGGCCAGCGCGACGCGCTGCTGCTGGCCGCCGGAGAGCTGGGCCGGGCGGCGCCGGCCGTACCCTTCAAGTTGCACCAGGGCGAGCATCCGTTCCACCTGGTCGCCCACGTTGCGGATGCCGCGGCGGCGCAGCCCGAAGGCCACGTTCTCGTGGATGTCCAGGTGCGGGAAGAGGGCGTAGCTCTGGAAGACGGTGTTGACGGGCCGCTTGTACGGCCGTAGCCCGGCGATGTCCTGCTCGCCGAGCAGCAACTTGCCGCTCGTGGGCTGTTCCAGCCCGGCGATCATCCGCAGCGTGGTGGTCTTGCCGCAGCCGGACGCGCCGAGCAGGGCGAAGAACGAGCCCTGCGGGATGGTCAGGGTGAGGTCGTCGACGGCGGTGAAGACGCCGAACCGCTTGGTCAGGTCGACCAGTCGCAGGTCACCGGCCGGGGTCTGCTGCCCCTTCACGCGCCGATCACCTGCTGGAACTTGGTCTCGTACTCCTTCTCCTGCGCCTCGTCGAGCGCCATGAAGACCTTGGCCTTGGACAGCATGGTGTCGTCCGGGAAGATCAGCGGGTTGTTCGCCAGGTCCGGGTCGATCTTCTCCATCTCGGCCTGCGCGCCCTGCACCGGGCAAATGTAGTTGACGTACGCGGCCAGCTTCGCCGCCACCGCCGGGTCGTAGTAGTGGTTCATCAACGCCTCGGCGTTGGCCTTGTGGGTGGCCTTGTTCGGCACCAGCATGTTGTCCGACCAGAGCATGACGCCGGACTCGGGCACCACGAACTTGATCTTCTCGTCGTCGAAGCCGAGCTGGACCACGTCGCCGGACCAGCCGATGCACGCGGCGATGTCGCCCTTGGCCAGGTCGGGCGCGTAGTCGTTGCCGGTGAACCGCCGGATCTGCTTGCTGTCCACCGCCTTCTTCAGCTTGTTCAGCGCGTCGTCGAACTGGGCCGAGGTGAACTTGGCCGGGTCGTGGCCGAGCGACTGGAGCAGCAGGCCGATGGTGTCGCGCATCTCCGACAGCACGGTCACCTTGCCCTTGAGATCGGGGCGGGTGAGCAGCTCGTCGACGGTGCGGATCTCCTTGGTGACGTTGGCGTTGTACGCGAGCCCGGCCAGGCCGGACTGCCACGGGACGGCGAGCTGGGTCTCGGCGTCGAAGGAGCGACCGCGCAGCGACTGCAGCAGGTTCGCCTCGACGTTCGGCATCTTCGACTTGTCCAGCTTCTGGACCCAGCCGAGGCGGATCACCCGGGCGGCCATCCAGTCGGTGAGCACCATGATGTCCCGGCCGGTGCTCTGGCACCCGGCGAGCTGGTTGCGTACCTTGCCGAAGAACTCGTTGTTGTCGTTGACGTCCTCGGTGTACGTCACCTGGATACCGGTGGCGGCGACGAACGCGTCGAGCGTGGGGCGCTTGGACTCGTCCTTCTCGTCGGTGTCCATGTACTGCGGCCAGTTCGAGAAGGCGACCTTCTTCTCGGTGGCGGACAGATCCTCGCTCTTGCATCCGGCTTCGGTCTGCTGGGCGCCCTTGGTCCCGCAGCCGGCCAGGGTGCCCGCGGTGGCGAGCAGCGCGGCCGAGCCGACGGTCCCGGTGAGCAGACCACGCCGGGTGAGGGGCCGGAGGGGACTACGCATGTGACGACTCCTTGGGGGGCATCGTCGGCGGCGGGACGGGGGCGGCGCGCCGGCGGGAGGGTCAGTGGCGATGGACGACTGATCCTGACATGAGAAAACCTCTCTCACAAGGGATTCCGTTGCCGGAATAGCCAGTCGCCACGAAATACGCCAGACTGCGCGGGGCACTACGCTCAACACGGAGATTCGGACACGAGGAGCGTCGATGGTCAACCGGCACCAGGAGAACGGAAACGGCGGCCGTCGGATCACTGTGCGTGACGGAGCCAACCACGCTCTGCTCGATGACGTGGCCAAGCAGATCATCGAGCAGCTCCAGGAGGACGGGCGCCGCCCGTACGCGAGCATCGGCAAGGCGGTCGGCCTCTCCGAAGCGGCGGTACGCCAGCGGGTGCAGCGGCTGCTCGACGCGGGCGTCATGCAGATCGTCGCGGTCACCGATCCGCTCCAGCTCGGCTTCCCCCGCCAGGCCATGATCGGGCTGCGCACCGATGGCGACCTGGAACCGGTCGCCGACCGGCTGGCCGAGTTCGAGGAGATCGACTACGTGGTGATCACCGCCGGCTCGTTCGACCTGCTGGCCGAGGTGGTCTGCCGCAACGACGCGCACCTGCTGGAGATCCTGCAGAAGCTGCGCGGCGTGCCCGGGGTGCTCTCCACCGAGGCGTTCGTCTACCTGAAGCTGCGCAAGCAGACCTACAGCTGGGGCACCGCCTGATGCGGATTCCGTTGACAGCGCAGTGATATAGCGCTGAATCCGTCGCGCCGAAGCTTGTTCGCTTGCCTTATCGGCATCGCCTGTGGGATAACCGTGGGCAGAGCGGCCGGTGTCACCCCTGACCGGCCCGAGACCCGATGGGGCTGACATGGCCAACGCCACCGACCATCTCTGGATGCACTTCACCCGTATGGCGAGCTACCCCGCCGGCGAGGTTCCGACAATCGTCCGGGGCGAGGGCGCGTACGTCTGGGACGCGCAGGGCCGCCGCTACCTGGACGGGCTGGCCGGGCTGTTCGTGGTGAACGCCGGTCACGGCCGCGCCGAGCTGGCCGAGGCCGCCGCCAAGCAGGCCGGCGAGCTGGCCTACTTCCCGCTCTGGTCGTACGCCCACCCGAAGGCCGTCGAGCTGGCCGAGAAGATCGCCACGCTCACCCCCGGCGACCTGAACCGGGTCTTCTTCACCACCGGCGGCTCCGAGGCCGTCGAGGCGGCGTGGAAGCTGGCCCGGGCCTACTTCAAGCGCACCGGCAAGCCCACCAAGCACAAGGTGGTCAGCCGCTACATCGCCTACCACGGCACCTCGATGGGCGCGCTGTCGATCACCGGCCTGCCCGGCATCAAGACCGACTTCGAGCCGCTGGTGCCCGGCGGCATCAAGGTGCCGAACACCAACTTCTACCGGGCCCCCGAGCACGGCGACGACGCCGAGGCGTTCGGCCGCTGGGCCGCCGAGGAGATCGGGCGGGCCATCGAGCGGGAAGGGCCGGAGACGGTCGCCGCCGTCTTCCTGGAGCCGGTGCAGAACTCCGGCGGCTGCTTCCCGCCGCCGCCCGGCTACTTCGAACGGGTACGTGAGATCTGCGACGCGTACGACGTGCTGCTGGTCAGCGACGAGGTGATCTGCTCCTGGGGCCGGCTCGGCGAGTACTTCGGCGCCGTCCGGTACGGCTACCAGCCGGACATCATCACCACCGCCAAGGGCATCACCTCCGGCTACGCCCCGCTCGGCGCGATGATCGCCAGCGAGCGGCTGATGGAGCCGTTCCTCACCGAGACCGGCATGTTCGCGCACGGCGTGACGTTCGGCGGCCACCCGGTCTCCTGCGCGGTCGCGCTGGCCAACCTGGAGGTGTTCGCCCGGGAGAACCTGATCGGGCACGTCCGCGCCAACGAGGGCGCGTTCCGGTCCACCCTGGAGAAGCTGCACGACCTGCCGATCGTCGGTGACGTCCGGGGCGACGGCTACTTCTACGGCATCGAACTCGTGAAGGACAAGACGACCCGGGAGACGTTCGACGAGGCCGAGTCCGAGCGGCTGCTGCGCGGCTTCCTGTCCACCGCGCTGTTCGACGCCGGGCTCTACTGCCGGGCCGACGACCGGGGCGACCCGGTGGTGCAGCTCGCCCCGCCGCTGATCGCCGACCAGCAGCACTTCGACGAGATCGAGCAGATCCTGCGCGCGGTGCTGACCGAGGCGTGGTCGCGGCTCTGACGCCGATGACCGACTACCGGCACCTGTCGTACTGGCTGTCCGGCCTGGACGAACCGCTGACACCGCGACCCGGGTTGCCCGGCGACACGGACGCCGACGTGGCGATCGTGGGCGCCGGGTACACCGGGCTGTGGACGGCGTACTACCTGGCCCGCGCCGACCCCACGTTGCGCGTCGTCGTGCTGGAGCGGGAGATCGCCGGGTACGGCGCGTCGGGGCGCAACGGCGGCTGGTGCTCGGCGCTGTTCCCCACCTCGCTGCCGGCGCTGGCCCGGCGGCACGGCCGGGACCGGGCACTGGCCATGCAGCGGGCCATGCACGACACCGTCACCGAGGTGGGGCGGGTCGCCACCGCCGAGGGCATCGACTGCGACTGGCGGGCCGGCGGCACGGTGACGCTCGCGCGCGGCGAGGCGCAGCTCGCCCGGGCCCGCGCCGAGGTCGCCGAGGCCCACGCGCACGGGCTGACCGACGACGACCTGACGCTGCTCGATGCCGGCGAGGCCGCCGCGCGCTGCGCCGCCGAGGGGGTACGCGGCGGCACGTACACCCCGCACTGTGCCGCCGTACACCCGGCGAAGCTGGTCCGGGGCCTGGCCCGGGCGGTGGAGCGCCGGGGCGTCCGCATCCACGAGCGCACCCCGGTGACCGCGCTGCGGCCGGGCGCGGCGGTGACAGCGGCAGGCGTGGTCCGGGCGCCCGTGGTGGTGCGTGCGACGGAGGGCTACACGCCGGGGCTGCCGGGCCGGCGGCGCACAGTGGCGCCCGTCTACTCGCTGATGGTGGCCACCCCGCCGCTGCCCGAGGAGACGTGGGCGCGGATCGGGCTGGCGGATCGGGAGACGTTCTCCGACTACCGGCACGTCATCGTGTACGGCCAGCGCACCGCCGACGGCCGGCTCGCGTTCGGCGGGCGGGGCGCGCCCTACCACTACGCCTCCCGGGTCCGGCCGGGCTTCGACCGGGAGCCGCGGGTGTTCGCGGCGCTGCGCCGGGCGCTCGGGGAGCTGTTCCCGGTGCTCGGGCCGGAGGTGCCGGTGACGCACGCCTGGGGCGGGCCGCTCGGCGTGGCCCGGGACTGGGCCGCGTCGGTGGGGCTGGACCGGCGTACCGGGCTGGCCTGGGCCGGCGGCTACGTCGGTGACGGCGTCGGCACCAGCAACCTCGCCGGGCGTACGCTCGCCGACCTGATCCGGGGCGTGGACACCGACCTCACGGCACTGCCCTGGGTGGGCCACCGCTCCCCCCGCTGGGAGCCGGAGCCGCTGCGCTGGCTGGCGATGAACGCCGGCCTGAAGATCATGTCCTCAGCCGACCAGAGCGAGCACCGCACGTCCCGCACGTCCCGCCGAGCCGATCTCTTCAACCGCTTCCTGGGCCACTGACCCCGGTGCGCCCGGGGTTCATGATCGACACCAGTCCGGGGTGGTGGTGGGGTCCGGGTGGCCTGGATGGCGCCACTTCCCCGTACTGGTGTTGACCTTGGTCTGGCCCGGGGGCCGTGGCCGGGGCGGGGTCGTTCAGTGGTGGGGTGGGATGACCCGGAGGTGGCCCCGGCGGCCCTGCTGGGGGGTCTGGGGCTTGGTGGTGGGCTCGTCCTCCGGGGGACGCGGCGGGGCGGGGCGAGCGGCCTCGCGTACCGCCTCGGCCAGCGCCACCAGGTCGTCGGTGGTGGGCGGCGGCGGCTCGAACTCGCCCTCGTGCCGCACCACGTCCCAGCCGCGCGGGGCGGTCAGGCTGCGGGCGTGCGGCTCACACAGGTCGTACGTGTGCGGTTCGGCGAACGCCGCGAGCGGGCCCACCACCGCCGTCGACTCGTTGTAGACATAGGTCAGTGTGGCGACCGCTTGCCGGGGGCAGCCGTTACGGGAGCAGCGCCGTGGTGACCTCACGGCGGCAGGGTATCCCCATTACCGGGTCCGGCGCACCGCTTCGCGTTACGACACGCCCGTCATGGTGATCACAATTCCGCCGATCGGCACATCGGCGCGCCGGTCGGCCGCGCGACGGCGGGTGGACCGCCGACCCGGGCTACCCTGTCCGTCATGACGAGCCCGCAGAACCGCCGCCCCGGCTCCGGCCGGCGCACCCACCGTGACCGGCACGGTCGCGGGCTGCGCGGGCGGCTGGTGCCGGCCACGGTCCCGCTGGCGCGGACGAAGGCCGAGGTCTTCGACGATCTGGTGCTCGACACGGTGGAGACGCTCGAACGCCGGTTCGCCAAGGAGCTGGCCGGGGTGGAGTTCGCGGTCGAGGACGTCCCGCCGGATCTGAACGTCTACGACTCGGACGTGCTGGAGGACGGCGAGGTGCCGCTCGCCCGGCTGCTGCCGGGGCGGCCCGGCCGCCAGGAGGTGCCGCCGCGGATCGTGCTCTACCGGCGGCCGCTGGAGTTCCGCGCGATGGACCGCGAGGACCTCGCCGACCTGGTGCACGACGTGATCATCGAGCAGGTGGCGAATCTGCTCGGGGTCGACCCGGACGAGCTGGCCTGACCGGCCCGGCCGGGCAGACGCCGCCACCCGGCCGGACGAGGCGGCCGGACGACGACCCGGGTCCGGGCGGCCCCCACCGCCCGTGGACCCGTACGTGGATCAGGCGGCGACCCGCCGCTTGAGCTTGCGCCGCTCCCGCTCGGAGAGGCCACCCCAGATTCCGAATCGCTCGTCGTGGCCGAGCGCGTACTCCAGGCATTCCGTCTTCACTTCGCACCGCGAGCAGATGCGCTTCGCCTCGCGGGTCGAGCCGCCCTTCTCGGGAAAGAACGCCTCCGGGTCGGTCTGCGAGCAGAGCGCTCGCTCCTGCCACTCCGGCGCGTTCCCGAGCAGGTCGGCCACCTCGAGCTGGCCGTCCATCGATTGCCTCCTTGTCGCGCACCGGCGTCATTCGCCGCTGCAACCCCCCACGCGAAAGGCGTGCCTGTCCGTACGGTCACCATTTGTTGCGTTCCGTGCGAACAACCCCATTCAAATTACACGCGTGTAATGCGTGCGCCGTCAAGCCAAACTTGATAATGGAGTCGCCCTCCCGACACGTCCGTGACGACCGCCCCGGTCGCCCGTAGCCTCGCAACCTGCCCTATCGATTCAGACCCCGGACGAGTAACGCCCTCCCCGGCGAGTTGCCGGAAGTTTTCTGCCGTGGCGCATCGCCGGCAGGCCGGCCGGACGCCCCCGCCGGCCGCTCGTACCAAGATCAGAATTGGTGGGGCAAAGGGTAACCCGCTTCCCGTGGTACCGCCCGTCGAGCCGTCCAACGCCGACCGCGCCCCGTCCATGATGTGGACGAGGCGCGGGTTCCGGCGCGACTGACGGATCAGTCCAAGCGGGCTGGTGAGCTGGTGGGCCAAACGAATTCGGCGATCGACCCACCGGTGACCGAGATCGCGCCGGCGGACGTACTCTCGTCCCACCAGACGGTATACACACCCGCCTCCAGATCCGGGTAGACCGCACTGTGGAACACCCCGTCCCGGACATGCCGCTCGCGTACGGCGGAATGGGTCCGCGGGCCGTCGAGGTCCACCCGGCTGATCTCGATCTCCCGGCCGTGCAGGTCCCGCCCGGTGTGGATGATCAGCGCGCCCCGGTCGCCGCCGAGGTCGAGCACGACGCTGCCGACCTCCGACGGGCCGAGATCGTGATGGTGTGACATTCGCCGGCTCCCGTCAGGACTTCTTCGCCTGCGGGTTGCCGAACCCGTCGTACGGCGTGCCGAGGAACGGGAAGTCGGCCAGGAACGGCGCGGTGACGTCGGCCGCGCTCAGGCCGGGAGTCACCGCCGCGGCGGCGGCGTCCGGGCGGAACGTCTTGTCGACGAGCGGCACGGTCAGCCCGGCGATGGCGCGCAGCGCGATCGTCACCACGTCGTCGGCGGGACGGCGGCCGTTGGGGAAGCCGGCCAGGTCGCCGCCGAGCACGCCGAACCGGTCCGGGGTACGGCTGGGCCGGATCGCCGTGTTCAGCCGCAGCATGTCCGCCTGCACGTCACCTGTGGTGTTGGCGAAGCCGTCGATCAGTCCGGCCGGGACGCCGGTGAGCAGGATCGCCACCAGGTCGGCACGCGGCTTCTTGGACTTGTTGAGCGCGTCCAGATTGGGGAACACACCCGGGTAGAGCGCCGGCAGCAGCCCGGCCAGCTCGGGCCGCTCCACGAACCCGGCGAACCGCTTGTCCTCCGACGGTGGCAGCGTGTTCCAGACGTCCTTCCTGGACATCGGCACGATGACCTCGTTGAACAACGGGTTACCGAGCCGCGACACCTGCGTGAAGGGTCCGGCCGCGGTGTCGGCGGCGACCCGGTCCCCCAGCACCCGCACCTGCCGGCGGGACGCGCTGGTCCAGACCCCGATCGTCGAGGCGCGGTCGGCGTAGCCGTAGCGGGACGCCTTGCGGCGTACCTGGCGCAGCGGCACCTGCACGGCGAGGCTGTGCACGTTGAGCCGGTCCAGCGCGTTCACCGGCTCGCCCTCGGTGCGGAACAGCTTCTTGCCGGCGACGTGCAACTGCTGGAACGGCCGCAGCGTGCCCAGGTCGAACACCGCGCCCAGGTCGACGAAGAAACCGTCGGCGCGTTGCCCGGCGAACACCTTCTCGCCGGTGGACAGCTTGAACGTCGCCTGCCGGACCAGGTTCTGGTAGTTCGGCGTGGAGAGCGGGCCGACGTTGCACGGCGGACAGGGCAGCTTGTGCGCCAGCACTCGGGCGCGGCCGTCCGCGATCCGGGTCAGCCGGTAGAACTGCCGCCGGTTCCAGTTCTTGCTCTCCAGCGACTCGATCGGCCCGGTGTTGTAGAGAAAACTGTTCTGGTTCGTGATCTCGGTAGTGAATTCGAAACGATAGGTGACGTCCGGATAACCGTCCCCGTCGTTGTCGATGTGAATCTCGTACCGGACGTCGTCACCGAACTCGAAGAAGTTCGGGCCGCCGGACGGAAGCTGTACCGGCACGTAGTTGGCGATCAACGTGACCGTGTCCGGCTGGCTCGGCGTGACGAACGCGTACAGGTCGGAACTGTCGGCGACCGGATCCTTGGCGATCTCCGGGGCTTCGCGGTGAGAGGACATGGCGGACGCACCTTCGTCGGGGGAACGGAAGTCGGAACCGGCGCCGGGAGCCCGCGCCGGCGGAGGGTGGGATCAGCGCCGGCCGGCGGCGCGCACCAGGCGGTCGGCCAGGCCGCGGTCGCGCACCTCGACCCGGTTGGTGCCGACGAAGACGTCCATGACGCCGGCGGCGGCGTCGCGGAGGTGGACCACGATCGGCTCGTCGCGCCGGCTCGCCGTGGGCGCGTTCTGCGCGGCGGACAGGCCCGGCACGGTCAGGGCGGCGGCGCCCAGTGTCGCGCTCGCCGCGGCGGTGAGCGTCTGCCTGCGGGTCAACCGCGGCCAGGTCCGCCGTTTCGGCGCCTCGGTGGTCTCGTCAGTGCTCATCGGCAACCTTTCCGGACCGGCGCCGCAGCGCCGCAGCGGGCCGGGCGCCCGGACACCGCCGGGCCCCGGTTCGGGGTCACCGGCGGCGGTCCTCGCCGAAACCGCCGCCGGCATCCACAGGTACGGGCCGCGGCGGGGAAAGGTTCGACCTCAGGCGCGGGCGTGACCGTACGCGGTCGTCCGCTTGCGGAACGGCCGCCCAGCGGCGGTGGCGATGGCGCGCAACTGCTCCTCGGTGCGGGCCGATCCGTTGCCCGAGCCGGCCATCCGGGAGATCGTCTCCTCCATCAGCGTGCCGCCCAGGTCGTTGCAGCCGCCGCGCAGCATCTCCACGGTGCCCGCGTCGCCGAGCTTCACCCAGGAGCACTGGATGTTGTCGATCCGGCCGTGCAGCAGCAGCCGGGCCATCGCGTGCACCACCCGGTTCTCCCGCCAGGTCGAACCCGGGCGGGCGATGCCGGCCAGGTAGATCGGCGCGTTCGTGTGCACGAACGGCAGCGCCACGAACTCGGTGAACCCGCCGGTACGGTCCTGCACGCCGGCCAGCACCCGGAAGTGGGCCAGCCACTGGCCCGGGTGGTCCACGTGGCCGTACATCATCGTGGAGCTGGACCGGATGCCCAGCTCGTGGGCCGTGCTCACCACGTCGACCCAGGCGGAGGCCGGCAGTTTGCCCTTGGTGAGCACCCAGCGCACGTCGTCGTCGAGGATCTCGGCGGCGGTGCCCGGGATGGTGTCCAGCCCGGCCTCGCGGAGCTGGAGCAGCCACTCCCGCACCGGCACGCCGGCCTTCGCGGCGGCGGTGACGATCTCCATCGGGGAGAACGCGTGCACGTGCATGTCCGGCACCCGCGCCTTGATCGCGCGGACGATGTCGGCGTACCCGGTCACCGGCATCTTCGGGTCGATGCCGCCCTGGAGGCAGACCTCGGTCGCGCCTGCGGTCCACGCCTCCTCGGCCCGGTCGGCCACCTGCTCGAGCGAGAGCCGGAACGCGTCGGCGTCGCTCTCCCGCTGGGCGAACGCGCAGAACCGGCAGCCCACGTAGCAGACGTTCGTGAAATTGATGTTGCGGTTGACCACGTAGGTCACGTCGTCGCCGACGGCGTCCCGGCGCGCGTCGTCGGCGAGCCGGCACAGCTCGTCCAGCGCCGGGCCGTCCGCGCCGAACAGCGCCAGCGCCTCGGCCTCGTGCGCCGGCGTCAGCAGCGCCGCCGGGTCGTCGGCGGCGAGCCGCAGGCCCGCGCGCAGGTCGGCGTCCGCGCCGGCACCCAGCGGTACGCCGGCGCGCGCCTGCGGCGCCACCTTGCCGGCCACCTCGGTCCAGTCGCCGTACACGCTGTCGAAGTCGCCCCGCCGGTCGTCGGTACGGCCGGTGACGTCGATGGTGACGTGCAGGTCGGTGCGGCCGCCGTAGACCTCCTCCGGCTCCTGCCACGGCCGTCCCTCCGGGCGGGCCGCCTCGACCGCGAGCCCGGTGGCCGGGTCGGCGAGCGCCGTGACGTGCGGCAGCAGGCGCGGGTCCAGCCACGGCTCGCCCGCACGCACGTACTCCGGGTAGACGGTCAGCCGCTCGCGCAGCGTGAACCCGGCACTCGCGGTACGCGCCGCCAGCTCGTCCAGGTGCGGCCAGGGCCGCTCCGGGTTGACGTGGTCGGGCGTGACCGGGGAGACGCCGCCCCAGTCGTCGATGCCGGCGCGCAGCAGCAGGTCGTACTCGCCCGCGATGAGGTTCGGCGGAGCCTGGATACGGGCCTTCGGGCCGAGCAGCACCCGGGCCACCGCCACTGTGGCGGCCAGGTCGTGCAGCTCCGCGTCCGGCATGCCGCGCATCGCGGTGTCCGGCTTGGCGCGGAAGTTCTGCACGATCACCTCCTGGAGGTGGCCGTACTCCCGCATCGCCCGGCGGATCGCGAAGATCGCGTCGACCCGCTCGGCCCGGTCCTCGCCGATGCCGATCAGGATGCCCGTGGTGAACGGCACCCCGACCCGGCCGGCGTCGTCGAGCACCCGCAGGCGTACCGCGGGTTCCTTGTCCGGCGAGCCGTAGTGCGGGCCGCCCGGCTCGGACCAGAGCCGGGTGGCTGTGGTCTCCAGCATCATGCCCATGCTCGGCGCGACCGGCTTGAGCCGCTGCAGCTCCGACCAGGTGAGCACGCCCGGGTTCAGGTGGGGCAGCAGGCCGGTCTCCTCCAGCACCGCCACCGCGCAGGCGCGCAGGTAGTCGAGTGTCGAGTCGTACCCCCGCTCGTCCAGCCACCGGCGGGCCGCCGGCCACCGCTCCTCGGGCCGGTCGCCGAGCGTGAACAGCGCCTCCTTGCAGCCCTGCGCGGCGCCCTCGCGGGCGATCGCCAGCACCTCGTCGCGTTCCAGGTAGGCGGCGGGCAGCCGGTGCGGCACGGTGGCGAACGTGCAGTAGTGGCAGCGGTCCCGGCAGAGCCGGGTCAGCGGGATGAAGACCTTCTTCGAGTACGTCACCACGCCCGGCCGCCCGGCGTCGCGCAGCCCGGCGTCGCGGATGTCGCCGGCGATCCGGAGCAGGTCGTCGAGCATCGGCCCGCGAGCGGCGAGCAGCGCGCTCGCCTCGCCGGCGTCGAGCGCCCGGCCGGTGGCGGCCCGCCCCAGTGCCCGCCGGATGCTCGCCTCGGTCGGTTCGGGGTCGCTGCGATCAACCATCCGCCCAGCCTAGGCGCTGCCGGACGGCCGGATGCCCGCCCCCGGTCGCGATCCGGGCAGCGGGACGAACCGGGTGGTCCCCCGCACAGCGGCGGGCTCCGATGGCGGCGGGCGACGATGCTCCGTCGCCCGCCGCCCGGACCTCAGCGGGGCTGGTTCGGGTCCTCGCGGTCGAACCGCTGGGTGCGCTCGTCGTCGGCGGCCGGCGACGGCGCGCCCGGCTCGGCGGACTGGCGCGGGATCGCCTGCGTCGGGTCGGCCGACGGCGGCTGGCCGAACGGCGGCGCCGACTGCGACGAGCCGTACTGCGGCGCCTGCTGCGGACCGGCGTACGGGACGCCGGACTGCGGGTCGGGGGACGGCGGGCCGGACTGCGGCGCGTGCGGCGGGGCGGTGTTGAACGGCGGCGCCGACTGCGGCTGGCCGTACGGGCCGGGCTGCTGCGGCCAGCCGGGCGGGGGCGAGCCGGCCTGCGGGTAACCCTGACCGGGCTGCTGCGGGTAGCCGCCCGCGCCGGGGAAGCCACCGGGCTGACCCGGCTGCTGCGGCCAGCCGGGCTGGGGCTGGCCGTACACGCCCGGCTGCGGCTTGGGCTTCGGCACGTAGTAGAGCGTGCGCCAGATCTTGAACACCACGAACGCGGCGACCCCGAAGATCGCCAGCCACGCCACACGGGTGAGCAGACCGAGGAACGCGTCCAGCACCTCACCGTCGGCGAGCCGGCCGACCAGCCAGATCAGGAACGTCAGCGCGCCGAACACCACGGACACGGCGTACTCGACGAGTGCCACCTGCGTGATCAGCTTGGCCTTCGGTACGACCGGGAGGATCGCGGTGGCGATCAGGACGGCGAGCAGCGGCAGGACCGTCGACTCCAGGCCGACGAAGGTGAAGTACGTGCTCCCGGCCCGGCCGCTGGCCGTGCTGTAGTCGTCGATCGGCAGCAGGCGCACCAGGCCGACGAAGAGAAGCACGGCGTTGGCGCCGAGAAGGACGAGCGCTGCGAGTTCGCGCAACGGCTTGATCAACTGGCTGGCCTGCGCGGCGTCGCCGGACGCGGGCTCGGCGGGGCTGGTCACGGACTCCCCCAGGGGACGAAAGCGGACAGTTGCCGAAGTGAGCGTAGTCTCTCCGGCCACCGGACGATCGATGGCGGCGCGTGCGGAAGGATGGACGCCATGCGCATCGTGGTACTGACCGGCGGCATCGGGGGCGCCCGCTTCCTGCTCGGCGTGCGGGCGTACGCCCGCGAGGTGGGCGCCGAGGTGACCGCCGTGGTGAACGTCGGCGACGATCTGCTGCTGCACGGGCTGAAGGTCTGTCCCGACCTGGACAGCGTGCTCTACACGCTCGGCGGCGGCGCCGACCCGGAGCGCGGCTGGGGCCGGGCGGGCGAGACCTGGACGGTGAAGAACGAACTGGCCGCGTACGGCGCGGAGCCGAGTTGGTTCGGCCTCGGCGACAAGGACGTCGCCACCCACCTGGTGCGCACCCAGATGATCAACGCCGGCTACCCGCTGTCCCAGGTGACCGAGGCGCTGGCGGCCCGCTGGCAACCGGGCGTACGGCTGCTGCCCGCCACCGACGACCGCCTGGAGACCCACGCCGTCGTCACCGACGAGCAGGGCCGGCGGGCGATCCACTTCCAGGAGTGGTGGGTTCGCCATCGAGCAGGCGTACCCACCGACCGGTTCGTCTTCGTTGGCGCCGACGCGGCGAAGCCCGCGCCCGGCGTGGTCGAGGCGATCGCCGCCGCGGACGTGGTGCTGATCGCGCCGAGCAACCCGGTGGTGAGCATCGCCCCGGTGCTGGCGGTGCCCGGTCTGCGCGACGCGGTGACCGGCGGACCGGCCCCGGTGATCGGGGTGTCGCCGATCATCGGCGGCGCGCCGGTACGCGGCATGGCCGACCGCTGCCTCGCCGTGCTCGGCGTGGAGTGCAGCGCGGCCGGCGTGGGCGGCCTCTACGGCGCCCGCTCGGCGGGCGGCCTGCTCGACGGCTGGCTGGTCGCGCCGGAGGACGAGGGCACCGTGGTGCCGGACGTGACCGTCCGCGCGGCGCCGCTGCGGATGACCGACGAGGCGGCGACCGCCGCGATGGTGCGCGCCGCGCTGGAGTTGATGTGAGGCTGGAGATCCTGCCGGTGCAGGGCATCGGCGACGTGACCGAGGGCGACGACCTGGCGGCGCTGATCACCGGTGCGGCGCCCTGGCTGCGCGACCACGACGTCCTGGTGGTCACCAGCAAGATCGTGTCGAAGGCGGAGGGCCGGCTGGTCGACGTGCCGGCCGACGGCCCGGAACGGCTCGCCGAGCGGGACCGCATCCTGGCCGGGGAGACGGCCCGGGTGGTGGCGACCCGGGGCGCGACCCGGATCGTGCAGACCCACCACGGGTTCGTGATGGCCTCCGCCGGCATCGACGCCTCGAACGTGGACAAGACCCGGCTGGTGCTGCTGCCCGTCGACCCGGACGCGTCCGCCCGGGCGCTGCGCGCCGCGCTGCGCGACGGGTACGGCCTCGACGTGGCGGTCATCGTCAGCGACACGATGGGCCGGCCGTGGCGCAACGGGCTCACCGACGTGGCGCTCGGGGTGGCCGGCATGCCGGCGATCCGCGACCACCGGGGCGAGGTCGACCCGTACGGCAACGAACTGTTCGTCACCCAGATGGCGGTGGTCGACGAACTCGCCGCCGCCGGTGAGCTGATCAAGGGCAAGTGCGACCAGGTGCCGGTCGCCGTGGTGCGGGGTTACCTCGCCGCGACCCGGGACGACGACGAGGGCGCCCGCACGCTGGTGCGCGACGCCTCGATGGACCTGTTCTCGCTCGGCACGGCCGAGGCGCGCGTCGCCGGTCTGCGGGCGGCGGCGACGCTCGCGGACCGGATCGGTCCCGAGCCCGCCGACGCGGACGCGGTGCGGCGGGCGATCGGCGCGGTGGCCGACGTGGTCGCGCCGGGCACCGTCTTCACCCACGTCACGGACGACGAGGTACGCGAGGGGCTGGCCGCGACAGTGCCCGGCTGGCCCGCCTCGGCCACCGGCCTGCTGCTCGGCGCGGCGCCCACCCCGGTCGACCGGGCGGACCTGGTCCGGTTCGGCGCGGACCTGCAACGCCTGCGCGCCGCGCTGGCCGCGGAGGGGATCGACTCGGCGTTGCTCCCGCCGCCGTCCGGCAGCGCCGCGAGCGCCACGCTGGCGCTCTGACTCCGGGTGGCGTGCTCAGGCGTCGAGGACGGCCCGGCCCAGCGGGGTGAGCGTGTGCAGGACGGTGTTGCGGTCACGCTGGCTGACCAGCAGTCCCGCGTTGCGCAGCACTGTGGTGTGCTGGCTGGCCGCGGCGGCGGAGATGCGCAGCCGGCGGGCCATCTCGCCGGTGGTGCAGCCCTCGTCGGCGGCCTGGAGCACCCGGGAGCGGGTACGGCCGAGCAGGGCGGCGAGCGCCTCGCCCTGCGGTGACGCGGCGGCACCGGACGCGGGCGTCAGGCCGGCGAGCCGGTCCACCGGGTAGACCAGCACCGGCGGCAGCGTCGGGTCGACCAGCGCCACCGGCGTACGCGAGCAGAAGAACGACGGCACGAGCAGCAGCCCTCGGCCGTCCAGGTGCAGTTCCCGCGTGTCCGGGTAGTCGAGCACCTCCAGCACGCCCGAGACCCAGCGCATGTTCGGCCGCAGGCTGGCGAGCAGCCCTTCGGCGCCGCCGTCGAGCATGGCGCGTGCACGGCGGGCCCGGTCCGCCTCGACCGCCGCCTGCACCCGGGCCCAGTAGGGCGTGACCGCCAGCGACTGGTAGCGGGCCATGGCGTCGGTGAGGTGGTGCAGCGTCTCCGGTTCGCCACGGGCGAGCGCGGTGGCCGACGACGGGAGCGTTGTCTCCCCGGCCAGCCGCGTCAGGTCGCGGCGCAGCATGTCCACAGGGGTGCCCCGGACCGCGTCCAGTCCGGCCTCGATGCCCTCCCGGCTGGCGGACGGGGTGAGGAAGTCGGGGAAGTAGCCGCGCGGCGGGTTGAGCGCGAGCAGGAGACGATACTGCTCGGCGTCGGTGTCGGTCCGCAGTCCGTGCGCCACGGTGCGCCGCCACGTGGTCATCATCGGGTCCCGGCTGCGTCCCTGGAGCAGGTGCAGGCTGAGGACCAGCTCCCAGAGCGGGTCCGCGGCCGGTGCGACCCGGGTCCGCAGGACGTCCTCGCCCGAGAAAATGATCTTCAACATGGATTGCTCCCGTGCGGACGGCGGGGGTGCCCGCCACACTTCGCACTGTACCCGCCGGTACTAATCTCCATCTTTAAGCGTCAGGTGAAAAACCTCGACGGTGGGCGGGCGGGTTCGGCAAACTCTCAGTTGCCTGCCGACGCCGGGGCGCAACATCGACCCGGACGCCGGCTGACGGGCGTGGCCGGGTGGCACCACGAGGGTCTGCGACTTCAGTCGCAGGGGTGCCGCCCGGCCCTCGCTCATCCGATCCAGAGCGCCACCCGATGGTCCTCGTCGGTGACGTAGTAGCAGCGTCCCGCCAGCTCGGCCAGCCCTTCCACGTGGTGGAACGGCGCCAGCTCCGCGACCACCTCCCCCGCCACCAGGGCGCCCGCGCCCGCGTCGTGCCGGAACCGCACGTGCCGGGAGGTCACCTCACCGCCGTGCGGGTGGTCGTCAAGCAGCACCGAACCCTTGCCCAGCGCGTCGATCGACCCGGTCACCGCCGCGTAGCCGCCGTCGCCGGTCGGCGTGATCGCGCGGAAACCGGCGAGCGCGCCGGGCGGCGTCACCCCGGTCAGCGCGTACGCCCCGAGCGCCCGCAGGTCACCCGAGTGCTCCGGGTCGTCGAACATCTCCGGTACGCCGGCCAGCTCGACGTAGACCGGCTCCCCCGCGGCGGTCACCGGGAACCGCAGGCCCAGCAGCGCCGTACCGGCCGGGGTGAACGCCGCCGCCTCCACGTTGACCGGCAGGTCGTCGGCGGCCAGCCGGGTCACCCAGCTCTTGGCGCGGGCGGTGCCCCGGGCCAGCGTCTCCACGATGAACCGCTCCCGGACCCGGTCACCTGCCGGCAGCAGCGTCAGCGGGGCGGCGGCGAGCGCGTCGTTCACCGCACGGTGCAGCCGGAAGCGGTTGCGCACCACGTGCACCGGCAGCGGCCCGGCCACCGCGTCGTCCTCCCGGAACCGGGCCACGAACCCGCGCCGGGGCCGCAGCGGGCCGCGCTTGGACCCGAAGTGCGAGCCGAAGACGTACACCCAGCCGTCGTGGTGGGCCAGCGCCTCGCCGTCCTCCGTGCGGCCGTTCTCCGGGCCCGCGTCGGCAGCCACGTGGTGCGCCTCCCAGTGGCCGTCGTCGCGTTCCAGCAGCAGCGCCAGGCTCTGCTCGACCGGCCCCTCGTCCAGCACGGTCCAGAAGCCGCGGCGCGCGCCGTGCGCCCGCAGCAGCGCGGCCGACCGCACCGGCAGAAGGTCGCTCGCTTCGTTGCCGGCCACCAGGAACTCGACGAGTCGCAGGGTCACCGCGCCAGGGTACGGAGGCGGCGCTCGTAGAGTGTCCGGGTGCCCGACCTCACCTCGTACACCGAACTGCACGCCGACGCCGTCGCCACGCTGAGCCGCTGGACGGCGACCAGCCCCGCCGCCGGCGCCGCCCGGGACCGGACCCTGGCGCTGCTGGCCGACGGGCCGGTCGCGATGAGCCGGACGCACCGGGCCGGGCACGTCACGGCGAGCGCGCTGGTGCTCGACCCGGACGGCCGGGTGCTGCTCTGCCTGCACGGCAAGATCCGCAGGTGGATGCAGCTCGGCGGGCACTGCGAGCCCGGCGACCGGACGCTCGTGGCCGCCGCGCTGCGCGAGGCCACCGAGGAGTCCGGCATCACCGGCCTGACCGTCGAGCCGGAGCCGATCGACGTGGACATCCACGAGGTCACCTGCCAGGGCGGGTCGTTCCACTACGACGTCCGGTACGCCGCCCTGGCCCCGGCGGGCGCGGTCGAGCGGGTCAGCGCGGAGTCCGAGGCGCTCGGCTGGTTCCCGCCGGACCGGCTGCCCGAGCCGCTCGCCCACGCCACCGCCCAGCTCGTGCCGCCGGCGCTCGCGGTGCTGGCTCGCCACGCCGGCGGCTGAGCGCCGGTACCGCGCCGCGCCGCCGGACGCGGCCCGGCGGCCCGGCGGATCAGACCAGGCCCTCCTCGCCGCGTTCCTTCAGCTCGTCCACGATCTTCTTCACGTCCTGCGCACGGTCGCGCGGGCACACAAGCAGCGCGTCCGGGGTGTCCACGACGATCAGGTCGTGCACCCCGACGGTCGCCACCAGCCGGCCGGAGTGCGGCACCACCACGGTGCCCGTGGTGTCGTGCAGCAGCACGCCCGGCTTCGCGTCCCCGCCCAGCACCACGTTGCCGGCGCCGTCGGCGGGCAGCACCTCGCCGAGCGTGTGGAAGTCACCCACGTCGTTCCAGCCGAAGTCGCCGGGCACCGTACCCACCCGGCCCGCAGTCGCCGCGCCCTCCATCACCGCGTAGTCGACCGAGATCCGGGGCAGCGTCGGCCAGATCCGGCCGAGCACGTCGTCCTGCTCCGGGGTGCCCCAGGCCGCCGCGATGGCGGTGATCCCGGCGTGCAGCTCCGGCTGCTGGCGGGCCAGCTCGGACAGGAAGACGTCCACCCGCCAGACGAACATGCTGGCGTTCCAGAGGTGCCGGCCGGAACGGACGTACACCTCGGCCACCTCGGCGGCCGGCTTCTCCTTGAACTCGCGTACCGGGCGCAGCGGGCCGTCCCCCGCCGGCTCGCCGGTCTCCAGGTAGCCGTAGCCGGTCTCCGGGCGCGTCGGGGTGATGCCCACAGTCATCAGCAGCCCCTGCTCCGCGCCCCGGATGGCCTGCCGTACCACCTCGGCCAGCCGGGCCGGGTCGCCGATCAGGTGGTCGGCGGCGAACGAGCCCATCACCGCGTCCGGGGTCCGGGTGGCGATCACCGCCGCGGCCAGCGCGATCGCGGCACACGAGTCGCGCGGCGACGGCTCGACCAGGATGTTCTCCTCCGGCAGGCCAGCCAGTTGCCGAGCCACCGCCGCGGCGTGCGCGGCACCGGTGACCACGAGCGTGCGCTCCGGAGTGGTCAGCGGCGACAACCGGTCGACAGTGGCCTGCAACAGCGAGGCGGCGGTGCCGGTCAACGGGTGGAGGAATTTGGGATGGCCGGCACGGGACAACGGCCACAACCTCGTGCCGCTGCCGCCCGCCGGGATGACGGCGTAGAACATCAGCACATCATGCCCGAAGCGGGCGAGCCGTCACGGTCGGTCGCCCGGGACCGGCAGCCGGCGCTCAGGACCGGGCCCGTCGCCACGCCGCGATGTGGACCTCCGCGCTGGACTCCCAGGTGAACTCCTTGGCCCTGTCGAAACCGGCCTTGGCCAGGGACAGCCGCCGCTGCTCGTCGTCCAGCAGGGCGGCCAAGTCGGTGGCGATCTGGTCCGGGTCCTCGCTGGTGTAGGCCACCGCGTCGCCGCCCACCTCGGGCAGGGACAGGCGCGGCGTGGTGAGCACCGGGGCGGCGCACGCCATCGCCTCCAGGATCGGCAGGCCGAAGCCCTCGCCGTACGAGGGGTAAGCCGCCACCAGCGCGCCGCCGAGGAAGCCGGGCAGGTCGGCGTAGCGCAGGTAGCCCGGGCGCAGCAGCCGCAGGTGCGACGGAACCTCGGCCACCGCGCGGTCGATGTCGTCGTCGTGCCCCTGGCCGCCCGCCACCACCAGCGCGGGCGGGTTCGGCCGGTCGGCCACCGCCCGGGCCCAGCCGCGGATCAGGTTGGGTACGTTCTTGCGCGGCTCCTTGGCCCCGAGGAACGCGATGTAGCTGCTGTCGCCGAGGCCCAGGCGGGCCCGGACACGTGCCTTCTCCTCGTCACCGGGCGCGTGGAACGCGTCCTGGTCGACGCCGTGGTAGGCGACGTCGATCCGGGTCGGGTCGGCGTCCAGCAGCCGGATCAGCTCGTCGCGGGTCGCCTTGCTCGGCACGATCACCCGGCCGGCCCGGCGCAGCGACGTCTTGATCGCGCTGCGGAAGAACGTCCGGCGCGACTTGTCGTAGTGCTCCGGCTCGGTGAAGAAGGTCGCGTCGTGCACGGTGACAGTCACCGGGCAGCCGGCGCGCAGCGGGCAGGTGTAGAACGGCGAGTGCAGCACCTCGGCGCCGACCTGCTGGGCCAGCAGCGGCAGGCCGGTCTGCTCCCAGGCCAGCCGCGCCGGCCGGTGCGCCACCGCCGCCGGGGCGGGGATCACCTCCGCGCCGGGCAGCATCCGGGTGTAGCGCTCCAGGTCGGTGCGGAGGCTGACCACGGCCAGGTCGACGCTGGTGCCGCAGACCCGGCCCAGCGCGCCGAGCAGTCCGTCGACGTATCTACCGACGCCGCCACGGTCGGCGGGGACACTCGTGGCGTCGATGAGAACGCGGGGCGGGCGACCGGCGGTCACGGGGCGACTCCTCAGGTGGCGCAGTTGTGGGGAAGAACACTCTCGGCAAGCCTACGCCGGGCCCGGCGGAAGGCGCTGACCGCGACCCGACGGTACGCCGACTTGTCGTTGTCATCGAGTACGCACGCGGGGCGCGTATCGTTCGCGCCGATGGCCGACAACATTGCCCGGGTGCTCGCCGACGCGATCGCGACCGACCCCACCCGACCGCTGCTGACCTGGTACGACGACGCCACCGGCGAGCGCACCGAACTCTCCGGGGCGACGCTCGCGAACTGGGTGGCGAAGACCGCGAACCTGCTCACCGACGAGGTGGGCGCCGCGCCCGGCGACACGGCCGGGGTGCTGCTGCCGCCGCACTGGCAGACCGCCGCAGTGCTGCTCGGCTGCTGGTCGGCGAAGCTGACGGTGGCCGGCCCGCCGGGTCCGGTGGAGGCGCTGTTCGTGGCCGTCGACCGGGTCGACGAGGCGGCCGGGTGGCCGGCCGGCGAGCGGTACGCGCTGGCGCTCGACCCGTTCGCGCTGCCGATGCGGCAGGTGCCGGCGGGCTGCACCGACTTCGTCGCGGCGGTACGCGGGCACGGCGACCACTTCACGCCGGACCCGGCCGCCGGGGACGGGGACGCGCCGCTGCTGGCCCGCGCGGCGGCCCGCGCCGCCGAGCTGGGCCTGACCCAGGGCGACCGCCTCCTGGTAGACGTGACAGTCCACCCCGACCCGGTCGACTGGCTGCTCACCCCGCTCACCGCAGGCGCCAGCGTGGTGGCGTGCGCCCACCCCGACCCGACCCGCCTGGCTTCCCGCGCCGAAACCGAGAAGACCACCCACACCCTGGCCTAACCCCCACCCCTCCCCCGTTGATCTTGCAGTTTCGGCCCTCGGGACGGGTGATTCGCCCCGTTCGCCGGGGCAAGAAGTGCAAGATCAACGGGGAAGAGGGCGGGATCAGCTAGGGGAGACGGGGCTGTCGGTGGTGGCGCGGCGCTGGGCCAGGACGGCGAACGCCGTCAGGGACTCGGGGTTGGCCAGGGCGCCCTTGGCCGCCGCGCTGTCCACCGGGGTACCGGTCAGGATCTTCTTGACCGGCACCTCCAGCTTCTTCGCGCTCAGCGTGCGGGGCACGGCCCGGACCTGGTGGATCTCGTCCGGCACGTGCCGCGGCGACAGCGCGGTACGCAGCTCCCGGCAGATCTTCTTCCGCATGTCGTCGTCGAGTTCCAGGCCCTCGGCGAGCACCACGAACAGCAGCAGCTCACCCGCGCCGCCCTCGTCGTCCTCCAGGTGCACGACCACCGAGTCGACCACCTCGTCCAGCCCCTCGACCACCGAGTAGAACTCGGCCGTCCCGAGGCGTACGCCGCCCCGGTTGAGCGTGGCGTCGGACCGGCCGGTGATCACGCACCCGCCGCGCTCGTTCACCGTGATCCAGTCGCCGTGCCGCCACACCCCGGGATAGACCTCGAAGTACGCCTCCCGGTAGCGCGCGCCGTCCGGGTCGTTCCAGAACCCGACCGGCATGCTCGGCATCGGCTCGGTGATCACCAGCTCGCCGAGCTGCCCGATCACCGCGCTGCCGTCGGCCGAGCGGGCCTCCACCTTCGCGCCCAACGCCCGGCAGGCGATCTCCCCCGCGTACACCGGCAGCAGCGGCACGCCGCCGACGAACCCGGTGCACACGTCCGTGCCGCCGGACAGCGACTGGAGCTGGAGGCGGTCGCTCACGTTCTCGTACACCCAGGTGAAGCCCTCGGCCGGCAGCGGCGCGCCGGTCGAACCGAGGCCGCGCACCGCGGACATGTCGGCGACCTCGCGCGGCACCAGCCCGGCCTTGCGGCAGGCCAGCAGGAACGGCGCGGACGTGCCGAAGTAGGTGGTGCCGGTGTCGGCGGCCAGCCGCCACAGCGCGCCCAGGTCGGGGTGGCCCGGGTTGCCGTCGAACAGCACGATCGCCGCGCCCACCGCCGGGCCGGAGACCAGGAAGTTCCACATCATCCAGCCGGTCGTGGTGAACCACAGGAACCGGTCGGACGGGCCCAGATCGTGGTGCAGCGCCAGCATCTTGAGGTGTTCCAGCAGGATGCCGCCGTGGCCGTGCACGATCGGCTTGGGCAGGCCGGTGGTGCCGGAGGAGTAGAGCACGTAGAGCGGGTGGTCGAACGCCACCGGCGTGAACGTCAACGGCTCGTCCGTCGGCGCCGCCAGCTCCGCCCACGGCAGCGCGCCGTCGGGGACCGGGCCGTCCGGATCGAGGTACGCGACGGCGACCGTGTGCCGCAACGACGGCAGCGCGGCCCGGATCGCGGCCACCTCGGCGCGCCTGTCGACCGGCTTGTCGCCGTACCGGTAGCCGTCGACGGCGACCAGCACCGTGGGCTCGATCTGCTGCCAGCGGTCGGTGACGCTGCGGGTGCCGAACTCGGGCGCGCAGGAGGAGAAGATCGCGCCGAGGCTGGCGGTGGCGAGCAGCAGGACGTACGTCTCCGGGATGTTCGGCGCGTACGCGGCCACCCGGTCCCCCGGTCCCACGCCGAGGCGGCGCAGCCCGGCCGCCACCCGGCGGACCCGCTCGCGCAGCTCGGCGGCGGTGAGCGTCTCCGGCGCGCGGGTCTGACCGTGCGCGATCACCGCCGGGTCGTCGTCACCAAGCCCTGGCATGCGCAGCACGTTCTCGGCGTAGTTGAGCGTCGCGCCGGGGAACCAGCGGGTGCCCGGCATGGCCCGGTCGGTGAGGGTGGCGGTCGGCGGGGTGTGCGCGACCACGTCGAAGTAGTCCCAGATCGAGCGCCAGAACGCGTCCAGGTCGGTCACCGACCACTGCCACAGCGCGTCGTAGCCGGCGAACTCCAGCCCGCGGTGCTCGCCCAGCCAGCGCAGGTAGTCACCGATCCGGGACCGCTCCCGCACGTCCGCCGGCGGCGTCCACAGCACGTCAGCCACTGTTCCACCCTCCCCTGGGCCCGCCACGACGGTGTGCCGGAGCCGTGGCGCCATCTTGCCCTACCTCGTGCCGCCATTGTCCGCGCCGGGTACGCCGTACGGGGCGTGCCCCGCCCACACCCCGCACCCCCACCCCATGTGGCCCGCGCGTAAGGAAGGGCCCCCTATTAACGCCTCGTGTATGGGAAGGGCCCCTTGTTAACACCTCGCCCTCCGCGGGTGTCCGGCGCCGGTGGAGGGCGGCGCGCATCGGCGGGGGTGTTAACAGGGGTCCCCTGCTCTACCGCAGGCGTTAACAAGGGGCCCTTCCTTACACCTCAGCCGGCGCGGTGGGCCTGGATCGCGCGACGGCGGGCCAGCCGGTGCGCGCGCCGGATCTCGGCCTCCCGGAAGCGCCGCTCGTCGTCCGGCGTCTCGGGCAGCACCGGGCGGACCGGCCGGGGCGTGCCACCCACGTCGACGCCCACGAACACCAGGTACGCGGTGGCGACCCGGACCGGCTCCTCCTCGGCCGAGTCCCAGCGCTCGGCGACCACCTTCACCCCGACCTCCATCGAGGTCTGGCCGGTCCAGTTGATCTGCGCGTGGGCGTGCACGAGATCGCCCACCCGGACCGGCTCGGAGAAGACGATCTCGTCGATGGATGCGGTCACCGCGGTGCCGCCGCTGTGCCGCGCCGCCGCCGCGCCGGCGACGTCGTCCACGAATTTCATCAGTACCCCACCGTGCACGGTCCCGTACAGATTGACATCGACCGCGGTCATGATGCGACTGAGCGTGACGCGGGAGTACGACGTGGGCTTACCCGGCGGGACCGCGGGATGATCTGTCATGCCGAAAACGGTACGGTGCGCGGATGCGACATCTCTGGAGCTTCCTCGCCGGGTTGGCGGTGGCGCCCGTCACCTGGGTGCTCGTCACGCTCGGTCAGGACGGATCTGAGCGGACCGTCGACCGCTGGGTGGAGATCGGGACGTACAGCACGCCGAATCTGATCGAGCCGGCCGTCTATCTGGGCGTCGCCGGCATCCTCCTCGGCCTGCTCGGCACGTTGCGCTTCTCGCCGTTCGGCCCGCTGGCGGCCGGCCTGCTGCTCGCGGTCCCGTACCTCGGGCTGTTCGTCGCGCCGTTCAGCGTGCGGGACCGGGTGCCGGACGACCTGAAGCTGCTCGGTGACCCGCTTCCGCTGCGCGATCCGTTGGACAACGGCACGCTGTTCCTCATCGGCGTGCTGCTGCTGATGGCCGTGTTCAGCACGAGCCGCTGGCGGCGTCCCGCCACTCCCGCGACGGCCGAGGCGGAGCTGACCCCGGCCGTCACACCGGTGGAGCACAAGCCGGCGCTCACCGACTGGCCGCCGGCGCCGGCGAAGGACCCGGACACGCCGCCGCTCACGCTGGCGTACCCGGAGACCCCCACCGAACCGCTGCCCCGCCGCACCGGCGGCGAGTCGCCGTGGTCCGCGCCCCCGCGCGGGGCGGGCCGGCCGGAGGGCACCGAGAGCCGTTGAACGAGCGCGGGCGGGCCGGTACGTGACCGGCCCGCCCGCCCGAACGTCGCTCGTCAGCCCTTGAGCAGCTGACGCGCCATGACGATGCGCTGCACCTGGTTGGTGCCCTCGTAGATCTGGGTGATCTTGGCGTCCCGCATCATCCGCTCGACCGGGTAGTCGCGGGTGTAGCCGTAGCCGCCGAGCAGCTGGACCGCGTCGGTGGTGATCTCCATGGCGGCGTCGGACGCGAAGCACTTGGCGGCCGCGCCGAAGTAGGTCAGGTCCGCGTCACCGCGCTCGGACTTGCCGGCGGCGGCGTACGTGAGCTGCCGCGCCGCCTCCAGCTTCATGCCCATGTCGGCGAGCATGAACTGGATGCCCTGGAAGTCGGCGACCGCCTTGCCGAACTGCTTGCGCTCCTTGACGTAGCCCTTGGCGTAGTCCAGCGCGCCCTGGGCGATGCCGATCGCCTGGGCGGCGATGGTGACCCGGGTGTGGTCCAGCGTCTTCATGGCGGTGGCGAAGCCGGTGCCCTCGGCGCCGATCATGCGGTCGGCGGGGATCCGGACGTTGTCGAAGTAGACCTCGCGGGTGGGCGAGCCCTTGATGCCGAGCTTCTTCTCCGGGGCGCCGAAGCTGACGCCCGGGTCGGACTTCTCCACCACGAACGCGGAGATGCCCCGGGACCGGGCTGTGGGATCGGTCACGGCGAACACGGTGTAGTACTCGGACACGCCCGCGTTGGTGATCCACCGCTTCACGCCGTTGAGTACCCAGTGGTCTCCGTCACGTACCGCCTTGGTCGTCATCGAGGCGGCGTCGCTGCCCGCCTCGGGCTCGGAGAGGCAGTAGGAGAACATGCCCTCCCCGGCCGCGACCGGGGTGAGGTACTTGCGCTTCAGCTCCTCGGAGCCCGCCAGCAGCAGCGGCATGGTGCCCAGCTTGTTCACCGCCGGGATCAGCGAGGACGACGCGCAGGCCCGGGCCACCTCCTCGATCACGATGGCCGTGGCCAGGGCATCAGCGCCGGCGCCGCCGTACTCGACCGGGATGTGCGGGGCGTGGAAGTCGGCGGCGCGCAGGGCCTCGTACGACGCCTTGGGGAACTCACCTGTCTCATCCGCCTCGGCGGCGTGCGGAGCCACCTTGGCCGCACAGACCTCACGGACCGCCTCCCGGATCGCCTCGTGCTCCTCCGGCAACCGGTAGACGTCGAACGACTGCTCTGCGGCCATGTCGGCCCTCCCCTTTCACCGCTATCATGCGCAGTCTGCGCCGCCCGGGGGCCGACGACTGCCGCAAACTGAAGGATAGCCACCGGCCCCGGCCGAACCTTACCGGCGGGTAGGCTCGCGCCCGAGCCTCGCCCGCCCGACCCCATTACCCTCACAGCAGACATCCAGTTCCCTCGGTGCCCGGCCTCGGCGCCCCAGCAGAATGCGACGCGTGGAAGCGCCGCCAGTGCGAGCGGAGAAGACAGGCGTGACGATTCCGTACCCGAACACCCAGCCGATGCCCGCCATCGCCGCGGTGACCCCACCGTCCGGCGCCGCCCGCCCGCGGGTGACGTTCCTCGGCACCGGCTACCTCGGTGCGACCTACGCCATCTGCTATGCGGAGCTGGGCTACGAGGTGCTCGGCTTCGACGTGGACGCCGACAAGATCGCCAAGCTGAACGCCGGCGAGGTGCCGATCCACGAGCCGGGCCTCGACGAGCTGCTGCGGCGCAACCTCGCCGCCGGCCGGCTGCGGTTCAGCACCGACATCCAGGAGACCGCCGACTTCGGCGACGTCCACTTCATCTGTGTCGGCACCCCGCAGCGGGCCGACGGGATGGGCGCCGACCTGTCGTACGTCGAGGCGTCGGTGACCAGCCTCGCCCAGCACCTGACCCGCAAGGCGCTGATCGTCGGCAAGTCCACCGTGCCGGTGGGCACCGCCGAGTGGGTGGAGCAGCTCGTCGGCAAGCACACGCCGGCCGACCTCGGCGTCGAGGTGGCGTGGAGCCCCGAGTTCCTCCAGGAGGGCTTCGCCGTCGACGACGTGCTGCGTCCGAACCGGATCGTGGTCGGCGTCAAGAGCGAGTGGGCCAACGGCATGCTGTTCGCCGCCCACAAGGGCGTCTTCGACCTGGCCGCCACCGAGGACCGCGAGGTGCCGCTGGTGGTCACCGACTTCGCGACCGCCGAGCTGGTCAAGGTCGCCGCGAACGCGTTCCTCGCCACCAAGATCTCCTTCATCAACGCGATGGCCGAGGTCTGCGAGGCGGCCGGCGGCGACGTCACCCAGCTCGCCCGCTCGATCGGCTACGACCCGCGCATCGGCAACCGGTTCCTCCAGGCCGGGCTCGGCTTCGGCGGCGCCTGCCTGCCCAAGGACATCCGCGCCTTCCAGGCCCGCGCGCAGGAGCTGGGCGCCGGTGAGGCGTTGCGCTTCCTGCACGAGGTCGACCTGATCAACCAGCGCCGCCGCAGCCGCGTCGTGCAGCTCGCCGCCGAGCTGCTCGGCCGCCGCTCCGGGCCGGCCGGCCCGGACCTGTCCGGCACGCGGGTCGCGGTGCTCGGCGCCACGTTCAAACCCAACACCGATGACGTACGCGACGCGCCGGCGCTCGCGGTCGCCTCGCTGCTCGGCAAGGCCGGCGCCGACGTGCACGTGTTCGACCCGCAGGGGGTCGAGAACGCGCGCCGGGCGGTGCCCGAGCTGACGTACGAGGAGACGATGAACGACGCCGTGCGCGGCGCCGACCTGGTCTGCGTGCTCACCGAGTGGGCCGAGTTCCGCAACGCCGACCCGGTGGCCCTGGGCGAGCTGGCGAACGGCCGCAAGGTGGTCGACGGGCGCAACTGCCTCGACTCCACACTGTGGACGCAGGCCGGTTGGGAGTACCGCGGTATGGGCCGTCCCTGATCCGCTGAGCTCGCGGACCGGCCGCCGGGGAACGTCTCCCGGCGGCCGGTCCGTTTTTGTTGTCCGGAACGCGGCGGCAACTGTCGAAATCCCGGCCCACTCAAGGCATGCTGCCTCTGGGAGGTCCACAGTGCGGGGGCACGGGCGGACGGGAGACTGTCGTGGAGAGCTTCAGGTGCGCCTCGTGCGGGCAGGACATCAAGCCCGCCGTCGTCTGCCCGCACTGCGGCGCGCACCAGCCGCAGTGGGCCGAGCACCTGGCCGACATCGAGCGCTCGATCGCCGAGATGAAGGCCCGCGACGCCGAGATCGCCCGGGAACAGCGGCAGATCGCCGCCAAGATGCAGGCCGCCCTCTTCCAGCGGGACATCCTGGCGCACGCCGGTGAGGAACGGATCCGGCAGGCCACCCGGCCGCGCCGGGTGCTGCGCCGCCGGCCCGGCCGCCGCCCGCCCACCGCGGCCACCGGCGCGCCGCCCCGGGTGCCCCGCCAGGGCACCCCGCCGCCCGGGCCGCCGGAGGATCTGCCCCCGCCGCCGCCGCGCGGTCGCCCTCGCTGGCTCGACGCGGACGACCCGGAGCACCCGCCCGAGGCGTCCTCGCGGGAGGTGCAGAACATCCCGCTCGGGCTGGGCGCGCTCCTGCTCGGCGTCGCCGCGGTGGTCTTCGCCGCGGTCGCCACCAGCTCGATGGACGCGCTGGCCCGCCTCGGCGTGCTGCTGGTGGCGACGGCGCTGATGCTGCTGGCCCCGCCGGTGCTGGCCCGGCGCGGGCTCACCTCCACCGCCGAGACCATCGCCGCGGTCGGGTTGCTGCTGGTGCCGCTGGCCGGGTACGCGTTGTGGGCCGTCGACCGGATCGGCGACGACGGATCAGGTGCCGCGTTCGCCGGGACGATCTTCCTGGTCACCACGCTCGTCGCGCTCGGGTACGCGTACGGGACGGGTCTGCGCGCGCCACGCTTCGCCACGGTGCTGGCTGCCCAGCCGGTGCTGCCGCTGCTGGCGTACGAGCGGATCACCGGACCGGTCGGCTGGGCGCTGGTGCTCACAGTGGTGGCGGTGGTCGACCTGGCGCTGGCCCGCTCGGCGGTGGTCCGCGAGCGGCCGGTCCGGCGTGATCTGCCCGAGCCGCCCCCGCCCGTCCCGCCCCGGCAGCGCGCCGACGAGGACCGGCCCGAGTCGGCGCCGGAGGAGTCGGCCGAGGTGCTGGGCGGCGAGACGCCGCCGGGTCCGGCCGCCGCCCGGCCGGTGCCCTGGCTGCCCGAGCTGACCTGGCTGCTGCACGGCGTGGCGGTCGCTGTCGCGCTGGCGTACGCGGTCACCGGCCTGCTGCGCGCCGCCACGGTGCCGCCGGCCGCCGCCGCGGGCGCGACGTTGCTGCTCGCCGCCCTGGTCGCGCTGGCCGGGACGCTCGTGCTGCGCCGGCCACCGCTGCCGGACGTGGGCGCCGGCATCCTCACGCTGGCGGTCATCGGCGCGCTCGGCCGGGTCGCCTCGGTGGCCCTGCCCGGCCGGTCCCTGCTGCTCATCTCCGCCGTCATCGCGCTGACCGGGCTCGCCGTCCGGGCCGTACCGGAGACGGCCCGGCGTGGGCCGCAGATCGCCTCCGCGGTGGCGCTCACGGTCAGCGGCCTGGTGGTCGCCGGTGGCGCGCTGCGCGCCGGGCTGGCCCCGGTCCGGGCCGCCCTGCCGGCGTGGTCGGCGGATCTGAGCGGATGGCACGCCGAGCTGGCTCGGGCGGTCGGCCCGACCGGCTGGCAGCTCGCGGCCAGCGCGTTGCTGCTCACGATCGCCGCCGTGATCGCGCTGCCGGCCGAGATCCGGCGCGAGTTCGCGGTGGTCGGCGCGGCTCTCACCGCGCTCGCCGTACCCGCGTCGCTCGGTCTGGGCTGGGCGGCGGCCTGCTGGCCGATGCTGCTCACAGCGGTAGCGGTCGGCGTGCTCGGGCTGACCGCGCGTACCGAGCGGTCCGCTGTTGCGCACGCGGTGACAGCGGCCGGGCTGGGCCTGATCGGCGCCGGCGCTTCGCTCGCCCGCCCGGCGCTCACCGCCGCCGCGCTGACGGTGCTGTTCCTGGCCGGGGCGCTGGTGTCCCTCGCCCCGCGGGTCCGGCTCGCCGCCGCTGCGACGGAGACGGTCTGCTCCTGGGCCGCTGGTGGGGCGGCGTTCGCCCTGCCCGGTGCCGTCGCCGCGTTCGTGGCGGCCACGGTGCCGACGCCGCCGGTCGCCACGCCGGCGAACCTGCGCGAGATCACCGTGCCGATCCTCGCGGCGAGCTTCCTCGCCGTCTGCGTCACGCTCGGCTATGCCGCCCTGGTACAGGTGGCGCAGCGGCACCTGAGCATGCCGCACGCGCTCGGTACGGTGCTCGGCGCGGTGGCGGTCGCCGCCGCCGCGTTCGGTGCGCCTGGCGCGACCTCGGCCGACGCCTGGGTGGGCAGCCTGCTCCTGGTCGCCGCCGCGCTGCTGGCGCTCGCCCCGCGCATCGACGCCGGACGCCGCGCGGACATGTCCCTCGACGGGTCCGACCTGGCGCTCGCCGCCACCACAGTGGCGCTCGTCGCCACGCTGGCCCGGATCGCCGCGGTGCTCGCCCCCGGCGGTCAGCTCGTGGTGGCCTCCGCGCTGGTGCTGCTGGTGGCGGTGGCCGCCCGCGCGCTGCCCGAGGAGTGGCGGCGTGGCCCGATCCTCGGCATCGCCGCCGGTGGCACGCTGATCGGCCTGATCGCCGCCTGGAGCGCGTTGCGCGGCGGACTCGGCGTGCTGGCCACCCCCGGCCCGATCTGGGCCGGTGACCTGACCGGCTGGCCGGCCGCGCCGACCGGCGGATCGACCTGGCAGGCCCCGGTGGCGCTGGCGCTGCTGGGGGTGACCGCGGCCATCCTGCTGCCGCCGCCGTGGAAGTACGACGTCTCCGGTCTGGCCGCCGTGCTCGCCACTGTGGGCGCCCCGGCCGCGTTCGACCTGCCCTGGTGGTCCCCGGTGCTGGTCGGCTGCATGGTGGCCACCGTCTACGGCATGTCGGCCGCCGCGTCGGCCGATCCCCGGGCCGCGCTGTCCCGGGCCACGGTGGCCGGGGTGGTGGCGCTGCACGCCGCCGGTGCCGGGCTGGTACGGCCGTGGACCACCGCGCTGGCGCTGGGCAGCATCGCGCTGATCGGCGCCACGGTGGCCGCCGTGGCCCGGGTGGTCGCGCCGTCGCTCGTCGACGACGTCCGCACCGAGGGCATGCCGCCGCACCTGGTGCAGGTGGGCGGCGCGGGCGCCGGAGCCGCACTGCTCGCGCTGCCCGGCGCGGTGGCCGCGCTGGCAGTCGAGTACGGCCGTCCGCCGCAGGTGGTGCTCACCGCCGCGCTCGCCGCCGCCAGCATCGGTCTGGCCGCGATCGCGGCGGTACGTCGGCAGGTGCCGCAATATCTCCCGTACGCCAGCGTCGCGGTGGTCGGCGCGGCCACCGTGACGGCCGCCGCGGCGCTCGCGGTCGGCCTGCCGGCGGGCGTGTTCGCCGCCGCCGCCGCGCTGCTCGGCGTGCTCGCCGAGCTGATCCGGGCGGCCACCGTCCCGCCCGCCGGTTCGGGCCGGCCGGTACGCCGCTGGACCGTGCTGCTCAACGGGGCGCTACGGCGCGCCCCGGACGATCCCGAGCTGCGCTGGCGGGTCAGCCCGGCCGCCGGTGCGCTCGCCGCCGCGGCGCTGCCCACCGCGCTGGCCCTGGCCACCCTGGCACCCTCGCTCGTGGTGGCGCTGTTCTCGCCGTTCGCGGTGCTGCGCCGGGTGTGGCAGGGGCCGCCACCGGAGCTGCTGACTCCGCCGCCGGAGGCGGTCGACCCCACGCACGTGCTCACCGCGCTGCTGCTGACGGTGACCGCGGCGCTCGCCGCCACCGGCTTCAGCGGCGGCCGGCGGTCCCGGGCGGTGCCGGTGATCCTGCCCGGGGCGGCGATCACACTGCTGATCACGCCGGTGGCGCTCGGCAAGGGCTGGCCGGTGACCGCGCTGGCCGCGCTGGCGGTGTTCACCATCTCGATGCTCGGGCTGGCGCTGACCCCGCCGCCGGCGATCGCCGAGCCGGGCCGGTCGATCCGGGTGGCCCGGGTGCTGGTCTTCGCGCTCGGGCTGGCCGCCGGTGGCGCCGGGCTGGCCGGCAGTCTCGCCACGAGCGACCTGACCGTGTTCACGCTCGGCGGGGCGGTCGGCGTGGGCGCCGTCGCCGCGTTGTTCGGCACCACCCAGCGGGCGCGCATCCTGGGCTGGTTGTTCGGCTCGGTGATGGCTCAGCTGTTCGTGCTCACGATCGGCCTCAAGTCCGGGCTGGCTGCTGTCTGGTCCGCGTTCGGGGTGCTCGCCGTCGGCGCGGCGTTGCAGGTGTTCGCCGCCACGCTGCCCCGGCTGCGCCGTCCCGAGGCGTACCGGGAGGCGGCCACCGTCGAGTGGAGCGGCTACGGGGCGGCGCTCATCGCGCTGGCGCTGGCGTACGACTCGCCCCGGCACATCGCCGCGCTGCTGGCCGCCTGGGGCGCGGTCCTCGGGGTGGCGGCGAGCCGTCCGGGACGCCGCCCGATGGAACGCAACCTGCTGTTCTGGGCGGTGGTGGCCTGCGAGATCAGCGCCTGGTGGATCCTGATGCGGGTGGCCGACGTGGCGCTGCCGGAGGCGTACACGTTGCCGTTCGCCGCGCTCGCCCTGCTGGTCGGCGTCCTGCAACTGCGGCACCGGCCCGACCTGTCGAGCTGGGTGGCGTACGGCCCGGCGCTGGTCACCGCGTTCCTGCCCACACTGGCGATCGTGATCGCTACCGAATCGAGCATGCTGCGCCAGGTGCTGCTGCTGCTCGGCGCCGTCGCGGTGCTGATCTTCGGCTCGACCAGCCGGCAGCAGGCGCCGGTGATCGTCGGGGCGACGGTGACCGCTGTCGCGGCCGTGCACGCGCTGTTCAGCCTCGGCCCGTGGCTGGTGCTGATCCCGGTCGGCATCGTGCTGCTGGTGCTGGGCGCGAGCAACGAGCGCCGCCGCCGTGCCCAGGAACGCCTCCAGACCGCCCTGCGCGGCATGCGGTGAGCCGGTCCCGGCCGGGTCCGAGGTGGGACTGAGCAGATCACGCTCCGTTTCGGCGGGCTGCGGCGGGGATGACAGACACGCGTCGGCCCGGCCGGTCACGCTGAGCGACCGGACGTCTCGGGAACAGAGAGTGACGATACGGTCAGATCAGGGAGGCGCGCAGCGCGGCATCCTTCTCCGCGACCAGGTCCTCCAGGCTCGACTGGTAGGCGGCCATCCGGTCGCGCAGCACCGGGTCGGAGGCGCCCAGGATGCGTACCGCGAGCAGGCCGGCGTTGCGGGCGTTGCCGATCGACACGGTGGCGACCGGCACGCCGGCCGGCATCTGCACGATGGACAGCAACGAGTCCATGCCGTCCAGGTACTTCAGCGGCACCGGGACACCGATCACCGGCAGCGGGGTGACCGAGGCGACCATGCCGGGCAGGTGAGCCGCCCCGCCCGCGCCCGCGATGATCACCTGGATGCCGCGGCCCGCGGCGGCCCGGCCGTACTCGATCATCTTGACCGGGGTGCGGTGCGCCGAGACGACGCCCACCTCGTACGGCACGCCGAACTCGTCGAGCGCCTCGGCGGCGGCCTTCATCACCGGCCAGTCCGAGTCGCTGCCCATGATCAGCCCGACGGTGCTCATGCCTGCCCCTCCTGGAGCCAGCGGGCGACACGCGCGGCCCGGGCCCGTACGTCGTCAAGGTCGTCGCCGAGCACCGTGACGTGCCCGATCTTGCGGCCCGGGCGGACCTGCTTGCCGTACAGGTGGACCTTGGCCCCGGGCTCGGCGGCGAACAGGTGGTGCAGCCGCTCGTCGATGGAGATGCCGCCCGGCTCGCCGCCGAGCACGTTCGCCATCACCACGACCGGCGCGGTCAGCGAGGTGTCCCCCATCGGGTAGTCGAGCACCGCCCGCAGGTGCTGCTCGAACTGCGAGGTCCGGGCGCCCTCGATGGTCCAGTGCCCGGAGTTGTGCGGCCGCATCGCCAGCTCGTTCACGACCAGCCCGGACGGCGTGTCGAACAGCTCCACCGCGAGCAGGCCGACCACTCCGAGCGCGGTCGCCAGGTCGATGGCGAGCTGCTGCGCGGCCACGGCCTGCTCCTCCGGCAGGTCGGGCGCGGGCGCCAGCACCTCGACGCAGATGCCGTCGCGCTGCACCGTCTCCACCACCGGGTACGCGGCGACCTGCCCGAACGGCGACCGGGCCACCTGCACGGCCAGTTCCCGGCGCAGCGCCACCCGCTCCTCGACCAGCAGCGGGGTGCCACCGGCGAGCAGCGTGGCGGCCAGCTCACCGGCCTGACCGGCGTCGTCGACCATCCAGACGCCGCGCCCGTCGTAGCCGCCCCGGGCGGCCTTGAGCACCACCGGCCAGCCGGTCTCCTCGCCGAAGGCGATCAGGTCGGCCGGGGACTCCACCGGACGCCACGCCGGGTTCGGCGCGCCCAGCTCACCGAGCCGTTCCCGCATCACCCGCTTGTCCTGCGCGTGCACCAGCGCCTCGGCCGGCGGGAACAGCTTCACGCCCTCGTCGGTCAGGGTGCGGATGTGCTCGTTGGGGACGTGCTCGTGGTCGAAGGTGACCACGTCGCAGCCCTTGGCGAACGTCCGCAGCGCGGCCAGGTCGGTGTGGTCGCCGTACTGGACGTCGGCGGCGACCAGCGCGGCACCGTCGTCCGGGGCGAGCGCCAGCACGCGCAGCGACTGGCCGAGAGCGATGGCGGCCTGGTGGGTCATCCGGGCGAGCTGGCCGCCACCCACCATGCCCACGACGGGGAGACCGGTACGGGAGTCCATAGCGCCGCCAGCCTATAAGGGCCGGTGCCGGGCCGGACCGTGAGGGCGGCCCGGCCCTGTTCCGCTCAGCCGAGCTGCGCGATCAGCTCCTCGACGCCGGTCACCGGCCGCTGGCAGACGAAGCCCCGGCAGACGTACGCGGCGGGCTTCCCGTCGACGAACGGCCGCCCGGCCAGCAGCGGCACGCCGGGCTGGTCCGGGGCGCCGGCCACCACCACCGCTCCGGGCGGGGCGTGGCGCCGCGCCGCGGCCACCAGCGGGTCGCCCTCCGGGTCGCCGGTCGCCACCGCGATCTCGTACGGCCCGGACAGCAGCGCCTCGCCGACGGTTGCCGCGTATCCGGTGAACCGGGCGTGCCGGTCGACGATCGGCGCGACAGTCGTGAGCGTCTTCTCGGCCGCCTCGCGGTAGCGGGTCTCCCCGGTCAGCGCCGCGTACGCCACGAGCGCCGCGACGATCGCCGACCGGCCCGACGGGGTCGCGTTGTCGGTCGGGTCGGCGGGCCGGGTGACCAGGCGCTCGGCGTCGTCGGCGGTGTCGTAGAAGGCACCGTCCGGGCCGGCGAACCGGGCCAGCGCCACATCGAGCAGCTCACCGGCCAGCGTCAGCCACCGCCCCTCGCCGGTGAGCTGGTGCATCGCGCAGAACGCCTCGGCGACGCAGCCGTAGTCCTCCAGCACCCCGGCCGGCTGACCCACGGCCTTGTCCCGGGAGACCCGCCGGAGCCGGCCGTCCACGAGATGCACGGTGGCCAGGTGCTCGGCGGCGTCCCGCATCGCACCGTCGGAGACGATCAGCACGCCGTCCATCAGGTTCGCGTCCTCGTCGTCGGACGACACGAGCAGCGCGGCGACCTGCTGGAACTCCGCGATGGCGGTGATCGCGAGCCCGTTCCAGGCGGCCACCACCTTGTCGTCGCGGGCCGGCTGGGGGCGGGTGTCGCGGGCGGCCAGCAGCCGGCCCACCGCGTCCTGCCAGCGGGCCCGCACCTCGGGGTCGGCGTCGTCGACGTCTCGGGCCAGCCGCAGCACGCTGGTGCCGTGCTCGAACGTGCCGTCGGCGGTGACCTCGAACAGATCCGCGGCGAACCGGCCGTCGTCGGCGCCCAGCACCTCGACGAGCTGGCCGGGCGTCCAGACGTACGTGAGCCCTTCGACGCCCTCGGTGTCCGCGTCGAGCGCCGAGGCGAAGCCCTCACCGGCCCGGTGCAGCTCGTCGGCGAGGAACCGCGCGGTGTCCCGGGCCACCCGGCGGGCCAGCCGGTCGCCGGTGAGCCGCCAGAGCTGGGTGTAGACCCGCAGCAGCAGCGCGTTGTCGTAGAGCATCTTCTCGAAGTGCGGCACCGTCCAGTGGCCGTCCACCGAGTAGCGGGCGAAACCGCCGGCGAGCTGGTCGTTGAGGCCGCCGCGGGCCATCGCCTCGCAGGTGTGCCGGACGATCTCCAGGCTGCGCGCCGAGCCGGTGCGCTGGTGGTGTCGGAGCAGGAAGAGCAGGTTCATGTGCGGCGGGAACTTCGGCGCGCCGCCGAAACCGCCGTTCGTCTCGTCGTACTCCCGGGCGAGCTGGCTCGCGGCGGCGTCGAGCAGGTCGGCGGTGAGCGGGGCGGTGAGGCCGCCGACCGCCTGCGCGCCGCCGATCGCCTCGACCACGGCGGCGCCCTGCCGCAGCACCGCCTCGCGCTGGTCGCGCCAGGCGGTGGCGACCGAGCCGAGCAGGCGGATGAAGTTGGCGCGGGGGAAGTACGTGCCGCAGAAGAACGGGGTGCCGTCCGGCGTGGCGAAGACGGTCATCGGCCAGCCGCCCTGCCCGGTCATCGCCTGGGTGGCGGTCATGTAGACCGCGTCGACGTCGGGACGCTCCTCGCGGTCGACCTTGACGCAGACGAAGTCGTCGTTCATCAGCCGCGCCACTGCCTCGTTCTCGAACGACTCGTGGGCCATCACGTGGCACCAGTGGCAGGCCGCGTAGCCGACCGAGATCAGCACCGGCACGTCGCGCCGTTTCGCCTCGGCGAACGCCTCGTCGCACCAGGGCCACCAGTCGACCGGGTTGTCGGCGTGCTGGAGCAGGTAGGGCGACGTGGCCTCGGCGAGTCGGTTCACCACCCGACCTTAGCGAGCGCGCGGAGCCGGTGCGGCGCGAGTGCGGCGGCCGGGCCGGGACCGTGGTCCCGGCCCGGCCGCCGTCTCACCGGGTCAGGGTGAGCGTCGAGGTGTCCCGCACGGTGAACTCGTTCCAGTACTCGAAGTCGCGGACCAGGATCTCGCTGACCGCCTGGGCGGTGCCGCGCTGGAACTTGACGTCGGCCGGGTAGGTGGTGGCCGACCACGGCACCACCTGACCCGGAACGCACGGGATGTGGGGTGAGAAGTAGCCGCGCACCATGCCCGCCTTCTTCTGCTCCTGGACCAGCTCGCCCGCGATGGAGAAGGAATCCGCCCGGGTGCAGGTGATCGACCCGCGGACGGTGGCGATGCCCTTCTTGTCCACCGTCGCCACCGGATCGACGGTCAGTGTGACGTCGAGCGCCGGCAGCGGCGGCGGGTTCCCGATGTGGATCTCGCCGCGCAGGCTGCCGGCCGCGCCCTCGCACCGGATCTCGAAGGTGGCGTCGAAGCGCTCGACGTAGTCGAACGGGCCCCAGTCGGCGTGCAGGACCGTGAACGAACCGGTGCTCTGCGCGCAGGAGCGCCCCCAACCGCCGTTGTAGAGCTGCAGGCTGGCCGCGTCGCTCCCGTAGACCGGCTGGCTGACGTTCTGGTAGGTGTCACCCGCCTTCAGCGTCTGACCGGCCGGGGCGGAGATGCCCAGACGCCAGGTGTTGTCGGTGTCGCTCCAGAACTCCATCCCGAAGTGCTGCTGGCCGTGGCCCCACGCGTTCATCTCGTCGCCGGGCGTCGGTGCCGCGGAGCTGTAGGAGTAGGAGTTGCCGGCGGTGATCGGATCACCCGGCTCGCCGGTGACGGCGAACGACCAGGACTCCGCCGGCCGGGCCTGCGCCGGAGCGGACATGACCAGGCCGGCAGCGCCGGTGGTCAGCGCCATGGTCGAGGCGAGCAGGATCCGTCGCCAGGAACGTCTCATCGTCGTCCTCCCCGTGTGGACGTCAGCGGGGACGCCTGCCGCGCCCGCCGTGTCAGCAGCCTAGGACCGGCCGGGCGTCTCCGCTGCCCCGTCCACGGTAGACGGACGGGTCAGGAGGCGCCGTCCGCGCGCAGCGGGACCACGTTGCCGCGGGCACCGTCGCGCAGCGATCCGAGCACCGCGGAGATCTTGTCGGCCGGCATCGGCTTGAAGAAGTGGTAGCCCTGGGCGGCGGTACAGCCCAGTTCGGCCAGCGCGGTGCGCTGCTCGGCGGTCTCCACGCCCTCGGCCACCACCCGCAGCCCCAGCTCGTGGGCCAGCCCCACGGTGGTCCGGACGATCGCCGCCGCCTCCGGCGAGTCGGCCATCCGGAGCACGAACGAGCGGTCCACCTTCAACTCGTCCACCGCGATCCGGGTGAGGAACGTCAGCGACGAGAACCCGGTGCCGAAGTCGTCCACGGCGAGCTGCACGCCCATGCCCCGCAGCGTGGCAAGCACCTCGTCGATGACCTCCAGCTCGCTCATCACCACCGTCTCGGTGATCTCCAGGACCAGCCGGTGCGGCGGCACCTGGTGACGGCGCAGCGCCTCGTCGATCTCGGCGGGCAGCCGCGGGTCGAGCAGGCTGCGCGCGGACAGGTTCACCGAGATCGGGATGTCCAGCCCGTCCCGCGCCCACCCGGCGGCGACCGCCAGCGCCTTGTCCAGCACGTACCGGGTGAAGCTGCCGAGCTGCTCGCTGTTCTCCACCGGGCGGATGAAGTCGGCCGGGCCGAGCCAGCCCCGGCGCGGATGCCGCCACCGGATCAGCGCCTCCACCCCGGTCGGCGCGCCGGTCGCCAGGTCCACCGCCGGCTGCAACGCCAGCACCAGCTGGTCGTCGGCGGCCAGCGCCTCCCGCATCTCCGCGAGCAGCGCCAGGTGGTCGGTGCTCGCCGCGTCGCGGGAGCTGTCGTACGCGGCGACGCTGCCGCCGCCCTCCTTCGCCTGGTACATGGCGATGTCGGCGCGCCGCAGCAGCTCGGTCAGGTCGGCCGCGCCCGCGTCGGCCACCACGACGCCCACCGCCACCTCGACGGACATCCGTACCCCGGCCACCTCGGTCGGCGCGGCGAGGCGCTCGGCGACCTCCCGGGCCTGGCGCAGCGCGTACGCCAGCGGGGCGGTCCGCTCCTCGACCAGCGGCACCGAGGTCAGCAGCAGGGCGAACTCGTCGCCGCCGAGGCGCCCGAGCAGGTCACCCGGCCGGGTCAGCGCGGCGAGCCGGTTGGAGGTCAGCCGCAGCAGCTGGTCGCCCGCCGAGTGCCCGAGCGTGTCGTTGACCTCCTTGAACTGGTTCACGTCGAGCAGCAGCAGGGCCACCGGGTGGTCGTGGGCGCGCTGCCGCAGCGCCTGGTCCCCCTTGGCGAGCAGCGCCGCCCGGTTGAGCAGCCCGGTGAGCTGGTCGTGCACCGCGTCGTACGACGAGCGGGCGGTGACCAGCCGCAGCTCCCGGTGCGTGGCGGCGTCGTGCAGGGCGGCGGCCAGCGCGTCCCCGAAGGCCGCCACGCCGTCGCGTTCCCGGGCGCTCGGCGGGGCGGACCGGGCGAACCGCACCCGCAGGCGGCCGACGTCAGCGGATCCCACCGCGAGGCGGCGCACCAGTTCGTGCTCCCCCGCGTCCGCGCCGGCCGACGGCTCCACCTCCCGGTCGCGTACCTGCCCGCCGCGGTCGGCCCGGTAGCGGCGCCAGCGGCCCTCGCCCCGGGCCACGTCGACCTCGACCAGTTCCGCGCCGAACAGGGTGAGCGCGCCGGTCACCGCAGCGGTCGCCACGCCGCGCTCGTCGAGCTGGTTGAGTGCGGCGGTGGCCTCGGCGAACGCCCGCCACGTACGCCGCTCCTGGTCGGCGCGGAGCCGGTGGCGGTACGTCTGCTGGAGCAGCCAGAGCGGCGGCGGCAGGAGCAGCAGCCAGCGCGCGTCGAGTTCGAGCAGCGCGACGACCACCAGGCCGACCGCCACGTTGCCGACGAACATGAGCAGCTTGCCGCGCAGTGCGGCGAGCAGCGGCGGCCCGATCGCGATGCCGTGCCGCAGGGCGAGCGTGACCGCGCCCAGGAAGGCGGTGGTGAGCAGGTACGTCACCGCGGCGGCGGTGAGCGTGAGCGCCAGCTCCGGCGTGGGCGCGGCGAGCAGCGGCGGGCCGAGCGCGGTGGCCACCGCGGCGGCGAGCGCGGTGGCGGCGGTGAGCGAACCGGCGATCCCCACCAGTTCCAGCGCGGGACGACGGTCGGAGACCAGGGACATCACGGTCCAGGCGGTGCCCACGCCCAGCAGGGCGGCGGCCGGGAGCCAGCCGGCAGGCACCAGCCAGAGGCAGACCACGAGCGCGGCCTCGCCCCAGGTGATGCTCACCATGCCCGAAGCGCTGCGGAAGCGCAGCCGGGCGAGCTGGGCCACCGCGAACGCGACAACGGCGATGCCGAACCGCGCCGCACCGGGAAGCGAGTCGTCGGCCGGCAGGTGCGACGGGACGGTAAGGCCAAGCACGGCGGCGAGCAGACCGGTCAGCGCGACCGCGACGGTGAGCAGGACGACGCCCAGCGGTGTCCCGCGCAGGCCGATCCGGTCGGGGGAACGGTCGGCCGGCTCGGTGGTCACGGGGCCGCCCCGTCGACGCGTCGGGCCGGGGCATGGTCGGGGGCCGGTGCTGCCATCGACATCGGCGTCCCCCTTCCGCGCAGGGTCCGGGGCCTGACGGTCCCCCCGGCGGAAGGCTAAGCCAAAGCCGGTGGTCGCAACAGGGGGCGACGACCGGCTTCGACGTGATTCACGCGGTGTTCAGCTGTTCCGACCCTGCTGGGAGCCGTTGGGGGCGTTCGTCGGTGAATCCTGCTCGACGAGCCCGTCTGTCGGATCGGCGACTGCGGAATCGGCCCGGCCGGGGGTGCCCTGCTGCGGGAAGCGGTCGGGCAGCCGGCGCAGCCGGGCGTTCATGTTGCGGATCAGCAGGACGGTGACGGTGGCCAGCGCGACGATGAGGAAGAGGCCCATCGGACCGGCCAGACCACCCGTACGGGTGTCACCGAAGTTGTTCTGCGCGAGCACCTCGACGGTGGTCAGCATGGTGTTCCTCCGATGTGCGACTGAGCACCAGGGTAGACCCCGGCCGGGTCAGTGGGCACGGCACGCCTCTCGTACGCCGGCGAACAGGTCGGACTCCGGCAGCGGGCTGTCGACCAGCGAGCGGGCGAGTTGGAAGTCCTCCGTCGGCCAGGCGCGCTTCTGCAGTTCCATCGGCACCTGGAACCAGAAGCCGTCCGGGTCGATCTGGGTGGCGTGCGCGCGCAGCGCGTCGTCGCGGACCGGGAAGTAGTCGGCGCACTCGACCCGGGTGGTGATCCGGGCGCCCTTGTCGGGGCGCTCGTCCCAGCGCTTCATCCACTCGCCGTACGGCGACTCGAGCCCCGCGGCGAGCACCGCCTCGTGCAGGCTCATGATCTTGGCGCGGGAGAAGCCCACGTCGTAGTAGAGCTTCAGCGGCTGCCACGGCTCGCCCAGGTCGGGGTGGCGGTCCGGGTCACCGGCCGCGTCGAACGCCGCCACGGTGACCTTGTGGGTCATGATGTGGTCGGGGTGCGGGTAGCCGCCCTCCTCGTCGTACGTGGTGACGACGTGCGGGCGGAACTGCCGCATCAGGCGCACCAGCGGCGCGGCGGCGACGTCCACGTCCTGGAGGGCGAAGCAGCCCTCCGGCAGCGGCGGCAGCGGATCGCCCTCGGGCAGCCCGGAGTCGACGAAGCCGAGCCACGCCTGCTCGACGCCGAGGATGGCCCGGGCGGCGTCCATCTCGGCCCGCCGGATGTCACCGATGTTCGCCCAGACGTCGGGGCGGTCCATCTTGGGGTTGAGGACACTGCCCCGCTCGCCACCGGTGGCGGTGACGACCAGGACGTCCACCCCCTCGGCGACGTATTTCGCCATGGTGGCGGCGCCCTTGCTCGACTCGTCGTCGGGATGGGCGTGCACCGCCATGAGACGCAGCTGTTCTGCCACCTTCGGCGCTCCTCGTCTGTGCCCGCCGACCGGCCCCCGGGGCCGACCGGCTGACCTGCCGGAATCTCCCCCCGCGCCCGCGAAAGCCCCCGTGACGGCCGGTCGGGGGCCGCCACCGGAGTGGCCAGGGCCACGCCCGCCGGTCCAGGCCGACCTGCCATCCTTGACTCAGCGCCGGGCTGGGAAGATGGACCTAGCCATTCTTGCCGATGCCGCCGACAACAACGCCAGGAGATACCCGCCGGTGAGCGAGACGCACGCCACAGTCGCCGCGAAGGCGCCGGTCTTCCCGCCGGGCCGCTACGGCCGCCGCCGGGAGCCGGGGCGCCGCCGGCCGGTCCTGCTCGCCCTGACGGTGACGGTCATGCTCGCCGTCCTCGGGCTGGGCGCGGCGAAGCTCTACTACCAGTACGGCGACCCGGAGTACCAGGGCGAGATGATCAGCTACTCCGACATCACCGACTCCCGGGTGATCGTCGACTTCCGGGTCACCGTGCCCCCGGGTGGCTCCGCCACCTGTCTGCTGCAGGCCCGCTCCCACGACGGGGCCCAGGTGGGCAGCGCCGAGGCCACCGTGACCGCGGAGCCCGGCCAGCGCCACATCCGGACCCGGCAGGAGGTGCCCACGAGCGCCCGGCCGTTCATCGGCGAGGTCCTGCGCTGCCGGCCCGCCGGCTGAGCCGGCCTGCCGGCGAGTCGCCGGCCACCGCACCCCGGTCCCGCCGCAGGCACCCGGGGTGATTGATCACACCTCGACGCGACCCGCACTGGTAGCCTTGCAAGTTCACCTGTCAGCCAGTCCGCACCAATCGAGGAGACCGCCTGTGTCCACAAATGGAAACGAGGCGCCCGCCACCTGGCTGTCCCAGGACGCCTACGACCGTCTGCAGGCCGAGCTCGACGAGTTGATCGCCAACCGGCCGGTCATCGCCGCCGAGATCAACGCCCGGCGCGAGGAGGGCGACCTGCGGGAGAACGGTGGCTACCACGCCGCCCGTGAGGAGCAGGGCAAGGCCGAGGGCCGCATTCTCTACCTCAAGGAGCTGCTGCGCACCGCCAAGGTCGGTGAGGCGCCGGACACCGACGCGGTGTCGCCGGGCATGGTCGTGAAGATCTACTTCGACGACGACGCCGACGACAGCGAGACCTTCCTGCTCGGCTCCCGGGAGATCGCCTCCACCACCGACCTCACCGTCTACAGCCCCGAGTCCGCGCTCGGCAAGGCCATCCTCGGCGGCAAGGCGGGGCAGACCTGCACCTACACGGCGCCCAGCGGCGCCGATATCAAGGTGACCATCGTCTCCTTCGAGCCGTACAGCGGCTGACCCCTCCGGACCCGCGCCGGATGGCTCGGGTCCCGAACCCGACCGAGGCTGACAGGCCCTCCTCGGACCCGAGCCGCACACCCGAACGCCCCGACCGGATCATCCGGCCGGGGCGTTCGCGTTCCGCCGAGGGCTCAGCCCTCGCCGGTGAAGACCACCTGGTAGCCGCTGGCCCGCAGCGCGCTGATCAGCGTGTCCGAGTGCTCCACCCCGCGGGTCTCCACGGACAGGGCCACCTCCACCTCGCCGAGGCGCAGGTGCGGGTTGGCGCGCTGGTGCACCACGTCCACCACGTTGGCACGGTGCTCGGCGATCTCGCCGAGCAGGGAGGCGAGCTGGCCGGGCCGGTCGGTGCAGCGCACGGTGATCCGCAGGAACCGCCCCGCCGCCGCCAGGCCGTGCTCGATCACCCGGAGCATGAGCAGCGGGTCGATGTTGCCGCCGGAGAGCACCGCGACGACCGGCGCGGTCACCTCCACCGCGCCGGCCAGCAGCGCCGCCACGCCGACCGCGCCGGCCGGCTCGACGACCTGCTTGCCGCGTTCCAGCAGCATCAGCAGCGCCCGGGAGATGTCCTCCTCGGAGACCGTCACCACGTCGTCGACCAGCTTGCGGACATGGGTGAAGGTCAGCTCGCCCGGACGGCCCACGGCGATGCCGTCGGCGATCGTCGCGAACGAGGGCAGCCGCAGCGGCTCGCCGGCGCGCAGCGAGGGCGGGAAGGCGGCGGCGCTCGCCGCCTGGACCCCGATGACCCGTACGTCGGGACGCAGCGCCTTGGCCGCCACCGCCATGCCCGAGACGAGCCCGCCGCCGCCCACCCCGGTCACGATGGTGCGCACCTCCGGGCACTGTTCCAGGATCTCCAGCGCCACGGTACCCTGACCGGCGATCACGTCCGCGTGGTCGAACGGGTGGATGAACACCGCTCCGGTCCGCTCGGCGAACGTCTGCGCCGCGACGAGCGACTCGTCCACCGTGTTGCCGACCAGCTCGATCTGCGCGCCGTACCCCTTCGTCGCGGCGACCTTCGGCAGCGGCGCGTTCACCGGCATGAAGACGGTGGCGTGCGCGCCGACCAGCCCGGCGGCGAGCGCCACGCCCTGGGCGTGGTTGCCGGCGCTCGCCGCGACCACGCCGCGGGCCCGCTCCTCGGCCGAGAGCCGGGAGATCCGCACGTACGCGCCGCGCACCTTGTACGACCCGGCGCGCTGGAGGTTCTCGCACTTGAGCCAGACCGGTCCGCCGAGCGCGGCGCTGAGCGGCCGGGACGGCTCCAGCGGGGTGGTACGGGTGACACCGGCGAGCAGTTCCCGCGCGGCCTGTACGTCGGCGAGGCCGACCAGTTCCGTCATGCCCCGATCGTGCCACCCGGGGTGGGCGGAACCTGCGGCGACGTCGGCGCAACCGGCATCGGCGCGGCGGGCGCGGGCCGGCCCGGTCGGCCGGGCCAGGCGGACTGACCGGGCCAGACCGGCTGCCCCGGCCACACGGGCACGGCCCGCGCGAGCCGGTCCTGCTGGGCGGCGGAGATCCGGCGGATCAGCACGACGAACGCGATCCCGGCGACCAGGCAGGCCACCGCCGGCACCAGCCGGGGCGCGAGCGCGTCCTCGTAGAAGCGCACGTACGTGGCGAACTCCGCGTCGTTGCGGGGCAGCTCGGTCAGCCGGTCGTAGCGCTGCTGCTCGGCCCGCGCGACGAACCGGTCACCGATCAGGAACACCAGCCAGCTCACCCACCACACCCCGACCAGCCACGACTGGCGGCGCTGCCACACGCTGTTGCGGAGCAGGTCGGCGAGCACCCGGGCCGGTACGACGAAGTTGACCAGCGGCACCAGCCACCCGGCGATGGCCCACGCCGGGCTCAGGTTCGGCACCGCGCCCGGGAACGCGTCCAGGTTCTTGCGCGCCCGCCACGTCCAGATCACCACGAGCGTCCCGGCGGTCAGCAGGGCGAGCAGGTACGGCAGCGAGAACAGCACCTCGGCCAGTACCGCGCCGAGCAGCACGTCCCGGTCGAGCTGCTCGGCGGCCGAGCGGGCCATCCGCACACCCACGAGCGGGAACAGGGCGGTGAGCAGGTAGCACAGGGTGGCGGCGCCGACCGCGAACGCGCCGGCCACGGCAAGGCCGCGCACGCCGTACGTGGGCACGCCGGGGCTCACGGCAGGCTGACCGACTCGGGTGCCGCAGCGCCGGCACTCCTCATAGGCCGGGGACGTGGGGTCCCCGCAGGTCTGGCAGTTCATCGGGGACCGTCCGAGATGGTGTGCGCGACAGGGTGCGCACACGCTAGACGATCACGCGGTGGCCGGCGACCCCGTTCCGACGCGGGGATAGCCGGGAGCGTGCCGCGCCCACGGCGCCTGCATCTCGAACTGGCCGGCCACCCCGAGCAGCAGCAGTTCGGAATTGGGCGGGCCGACGAACTGCACACCGACCGGCAGGCCGTCCGGGCGGCGGCCGACCGGCACCACGATCGACGGCAGCCCGGCGATGTTCCACGGCGCCGCGTACGGGGCGTACTTGATGTTGGTCGACATGTTCGCCAGCCAGGAGCGGCCGGACCAGCCGGCGGCCTCCGGCGGCGGCCCGGCCAGCGCCGGGGTGAGCAGCAGGTCGATCGAGTTGTCCGCGAAGAAGTGCACGGACCGTTCGCGCCAGGCCGCCCGGTCGGCCTCCCGCACGTACCCCCGGCGCTGTGCCCAGTCGCCGAGCGTGACGTGCCGGCGGCTGCGGCGCTGGAGCCGGCGCGGCGCCACCCCGGCGGCGCGCACGTCGGCGGCGGCCGCCGCGAACCAGGTGGCGATGCCCTGGAGGCCGAGCCGGGTCGGGTAGACCGGGTCGGCGGGCACGGTGTCGTGACCGGCCGCGGCGAGCAGCCGGCCGGCGGCGGCGACCGCGTCCCGGTTCGGCGCGTCCGGCGAGACGCCACGTACCGGCGAGCGCAGCGAGACGCCCACCCGCAGCCGCTCCGGCGGGACCAGCTTGTCCGGCCGGCGGCCGGCCAGCACCGAGAAGCCGACCACCGCGTCGGCGACGGTGCTGGTGAGCATGCCGTGCTCGGTGAGGCCGAACCAGTCGTCCGCGCCGAGCTGGCAGGGCACCACGCCCCGGCCGGGCTTGAGCCCGACCAGGCCGCAGCAGGCCGCCGGGATGCGGATCGACCCGAGGCCGTCGTTGCCGTGGGCCATCGGCACCAGCCCGGCGGCCACCGCGGCGGCCGCGCCGCCGGACGAGCCACCGGGGGTACGCGCCGGATCCCACGGGTTGCGGGTGACAGCGGTGTCGTCGTCGGTGAGGGCCCACAGGCCCAGCTCCGGCATCCGCGTGACACCGAGGATCACCGCGCCCGCGCCGCGCAGCCGCCGGACCACCTCGTGGTCGGCCTCCGCCACGGGCGTACGCATCGCGGCCGACCCGTTCCAGGTGGGCAGGCCGGCCACCGGCGTGTTCTCCTTGACCGCCACCGGCACCCCGGCGAGCGGCAGGTTCGCCAGTTCCTCCTGCTCGTCGACCTTCTCCGCCTCGGTGATCGCCTCACCGCCGCGTACCGCGCGGAACGCGCCCAGCTCGGGATCCACCCGGGCGACGTGGTCCAGGTGGTCGGCGACGACCTGGGTGGCGGAGACGTCGCCACGGCGTACCGCCCGGGCGATCTGTTTCGCGGTCGTCCCGACCCAGGTCGTCGGCAAGATGTCCGGCACTGCCACCCTCCCCAACCAGCGGTCAGCCCAGGGCCTGCTCCAGATCGGCGAGCAGGTCGTCGACCGTCTCGATGCCGACAGACAGTCGCACGAGATCGCCGGGAACTTCAAGCGGCGAGCCCGCAGCGCTCGCGTGTGTCATCCGGCCCGGGTGCTCGATCAGGGACTCGACGCCGCCCAGCGACTCGGCGAGCACGAACAGCCGGGCCCGGTTGCAGATCTGGACGGCGTGCTCCTCGCCGCCCGCCGCGCGGAACGAGATCATGCCGCCGAACCGGCGCATCTGCTTGGCGGCCACCTCGTGGCCGGGGTGCGACGGCAGACCCGGGTAGACGACCTGGGCGACCTTGGCGTGTCCGTCCAGGTAGGCCGCGATCCGCTCGGCGTTGTCGCAGTGCCGGTCCATCCGTACCCCGAGGGTCTTGATGCCGCGCAGCGTGAGCCAGGCGTCGAACGGCCCGTTGACCGCGCCCATCGCGTTCTGGTGGTAGCGCAGTTCCTCGCCGAGCGTGCGGTCCGCCGCGACGAGCGCGCCGCCGACCACGTCGGAGTGTCCGCCGACGTACTTCGTGGTGGAGTGCACCACCACGTCCGCGCCGAACGCGATCGGCTGCTGCAGGTACGGCGAGGCGAACGTGTTGTCGACCACCAGCAGCGCGCCGGCGTCGTGCGCCACCGCGGCGAGCGCGGCGATGTCGGCGATGCCGAGCAGCGGGTTGGTCGGCGTCTCCACCCAGACGATCTTTGTCGCGCCGGGGCGGATCGCGGCCCGCACGGCGTCCGGGTCGGAGACCTTCGCCGGGGTGTACGCCAGGCCCCAGCGCTCGGCCACCTTGGCGAACAGCCGGTACGTGCCGCCGTACGCGTCGTCCGGGATCACCACGTGGTCGCCCGGCTTGCAGACGGTCCGCAGCAGCGTGTCCTCGGCGGCCAGGCCGCTGGCGAAGGCGAGCGCCACCGGGCCGCCCTCCAGCGCGGCCAGGCACTCCTGGAGCGCGTCCCGCGTGGGGTTGCCGGAGCGGCTGTACTCGTAGCCCTCACGGGGCGCGCCGACGGCGTCCTGGGCGTACGTGCTGGTCTGGTAGATCGGCGGGATCACCGCACCGGTGCGGGCCTCCGGGTCCTGACCGGCGTGGATGGCGAGTGTCTCGAAGCCGTGGCTCATGCCGCAGACGTTAGTCCCCCGCCCGGTCCCGCTCCCGGCAACCCGGTGCGAGTCACAAGCGCGAAGGCGTCGGGGCGGTCAGCCATACTGGTCCGGTGAGTTCGACCGAGGCGCTCCCCTCTCGCCTGCACGGCGTCGCCGACCGGATCCCCACGTGCCTGGACGACCTCAAGGGGCCCGAGCACGGCCGGGTCACGCTGCCGATCCGCCTCGCGTGGTCCGGGCTCACCGAGTTCGACGTCGACGACAGCGGGCAGCGGCTCACGCTCTACCGCACGCTGATGGACTGCGGGCAGCGCGAGGACATCGTCCGGTACGTCAATCCGGCGCTTCTCCGGCAGGACTGGTCCCGCATCCGCAAGCTGACCGCGCGCCGGGTGATCCGCCTCTGGGAGAGCAGGATGCCGGGCCTGGCAGCCTAGCCGTGGACGAGTTGCACACGCGCCTGCTGCACGTCGGATTCCGCGCCGGTGACGACCTCGGTCTGGTGCTCGCCGGTGGGTATGCACTCGCCGCGCACGATCTCGTGAGCCGGCCGTCCCGCGACATCGACTTCGCCACCGCAACCGCGCTGCCGCTGCCTCTGGTGGCGGCGCGGCTGGCTGAGGCGTACCGAGCCGAAGGGTTCGGCTGCCGGGTCGTCGAGGCGACGCCGCGGATGGCCCGGTTGCTGGTCGAAGGGCCCGGCTTCGCCTGCGAGGTCGACCTCTTGAAAGAGGCGATCGGGCCACCCGCGAGGCTGCAGATCGGGCCGGTGCTCGCGCTGGAGGACGCCATCGGCCTCAAGGTCAGGGCACTTCACGACCGCGCCGCGCATCGCGACTACATCGACGTACGTGCGGCCAGCCGGATCGTGGAGTGCAGGGGACTCGAGTCCTTGGGAGCCCGGCACACCGTCGCGTTCTCGCTTCACGAGCTGGCCGACCGACTCGGCGGGGTCGACGAGCTCGAGGTGGAGACATTCGCCGCCTACGGTCTCGGCGAGGACGACATCGGCGGGCTCAGGCGCTGGGCCCGTCAGTGGGAGGCGGACATCCGGACACGCCTCGCCAACGGCGAGACCGGCCCGGCCGGCATCCCCGACGACGACTGGGACGCGTACCTCGACCGCCTCTGACCGCACCCGGTTTCTCGTCGATCATGAGGTTGACGGCGGTCGCGGTCCGTTTTGTCGCCGCCAACCTCATGATCGACGCTCGCCTGGAGGTGGGGTGGGCGGGCGGGGCCTAGGGTGGGCTCGTGAGCGGGTGCGTGTTCTGCGGGATCGTGGCGGGCGAGGTGCCGGCGTTCCGGGTGACCGACGAGCCGGACGGGGTCGCGTTCCTCGACACCCGGCCGGTGTTCAAGGGCCACGTGCTCGTGGTGCCCCGCACCCACCTGGTCACCCTGTCCGACCTGCCGGCCGACGCGCTGCCCGGCTACTTCCGGCTGGTGCAGCGGATCGCCGTGGCCGTGGAGACCGGTCTGGGCTCCGGTGGGACGTTCGTGGCGATGAACAACCGGGTGTCCCAGTCCGTACCGCACCTGCACACCCACGTGGTGCCCCGCACCAAGGGCGACGGGCTGCGCGGCTTCTTCTGGCCGCGTACCCGGTACGCCGACGACGCCGAGGCGACGGAGTTCGCCGGGCGGGTCTCGGCGGCGCTGGCCTGACGCCGGCGTGGGCGGGTAAGGAACCGGGGGCCGACGCTGTTGCACACGCTGGGAAAGCCAAGAGAGGAGTCCCACCGTGTTCCTCCGCCGCATGAAGGCCGAGATGATCTCTCCTGACCAGGCCCTGCCGGGCCGCCCGATCGCGATGCCGATCGCCGACCGGCACGAGGTGCTTCCGTCCTCGCTGAAGGGCCCGTTCCCCGAGGGCGCGCAGGTCGCCGTCTTCGGCATGGGCTGCTTCTGGGGCGCCGAGCGGCTGTTCTGGACCCTCCCCGGCGTGATCACCACGTCCGCCGGTTACGCGGGTGGATACACCACCAACCCGACGTACGAGGAGGTCTGCTCGGGCATGACCGGGCACGCCGAGGTGGTCCAGGTGGTCTACGACCCGTCGAAGATCGCCTACGAGGACCTGCTGAAGGTCTTCTGGGAGAACCACGACCCGACCCAGGGCATGCGCCAGGGCAACGACGTGGGCACCCAGTACCGCTCGGCGATCTACACCACCACCGACGAGCAGCTGGCCGCGGCCAAGGCGTCGCGGGACGCGTTCGCGCCGATCGTGGCCCGGGCCGGCAAGGGTGAGATCACCACCGAGATCGCCCCGCTCGGCGACTACTACTTCGCCGAGGACTACCACCAGCAGTACCTGGCGCCGACGAAGAACCCGAACGGCTACTGCAACCACGGACCGAACGGGCTGAGCTGCCCGGTCGGAGTGGCCCGCACCTCGGGCTAGCCCCACCGCGCGCCGGCGGCACCCACGCTCGCGCGATCTTGCAGTTCGGTGCCCCCAGAGGCTCGCATAAGGGGCAACCCAGGGGCCCGAACTGCAAGATCGGCGACGAACCGTGGGCCAGCCGCCGGCGCCCGTCTCTGCGGCGTTCCTCACAGCCTCGCCGGAGCCGATCTCCGACATCGGGTGGAGTGAGGCAGGAACCGAAGGCGTGACAGGCAACCACCCTGCGTGACGGCGCATCGTAGCAAGCTGTCACACGTTCGTCATCGTCTCAACAGGCGAACTGCAACAAGCTCTGGCAGCATTGGCTCGTATGTGCGGACTTGCGGGAGAGTTCCGCCGTGACGGTTCACGCGCCGACGTCTCGGCCGTGGAGCGGATGGCGGCCACGATGAGTGACCGAGGGCCCGACGACAGCGGCATCTGGTCGCAGGGCCCGACCGCGCTGGGACACCGGCGCCTGAAGATCATCGACCTGTCCGCGGCGAGCGGCCAACCCATCGTGGACGCCGCCGCCGGGCTCACCGGTGTCTTCAACGGCTGCATCTACAACTATCGGGAGCTGCGCGCCGAGCTGCAGGCCAAGGGCCACCGGTTCTTCTCCTCCGGCGACAGCGAGGTCGTGGTCAAGGCGTACGCCGAGTGGGGGCTCGACTTCGTCGACCACCTGATCGGCATGTTCGCGGTGGCGATCAGCGAGCGCGACACCGGCCGCCTGGTGCTGGCCCGGGACCGCCTCGGCATCAAGCCGCTCTACCTGGCCGAGAGCCCCGGCGTGGTCCGGTTCGCCTCGACGCTGCCGGCGCTGCTCGCCGGCGGCGGCATCGACACCACCATCGACCGGGTGGCGCTCGCCCACTACCTGAGCTTCCACAGCATCGTGCCGCCGCCGCGCACCATCCTGGCCGGCGTCACCAAGCTGCCGCCGGCCACGGTCCGTGTGTACGAGGCGGACGGCTCCAGCCAGGAGCGGGTCTACTGGGATCCGTCCTTCGGCCGCGCCGCCGAGCGGGCCGGCTGGTCCGAGCGGGACTGGCAGGATGCGCTGCTCGACTCGCTGACCACCGCCGTACGCCGCCGCATGGTGGCCGACGTGCCGGTGGGCGTGCTGCTCTCCGGCGGCCTCGACTCCAGCCTGGTCGTCGCGCTGCTGGCCGGGGAGGGGCAGGCCCGCTCCGGCCTGGCCACGTTCTCCATCGGCTTCGACGCGGTCGGCGGCCGGGAGGGCGACGAGTTCGTCTACTCCGACCTGGTGGCGAAGACGTTCGGCACCGACCACCACCAGATCCGGGTGCCCACCGGTGACCTGCTGCCGCCGCTGGAGGCCGCCGTCGCGGCCATGAGCGAGCCCATGGTCAGCCACGACTGCGTGGCGTTCTGGCTGCTCAGCCAGGAGGTCGCGAAGCACGTCAAGGTGGTGCAGTCGGGCCAGGGCGCGGACGAGATCCTCGGTGGCTACCACTGGTACCCGCCGCTGGCCGGGGTGGACCGCGAGCAGGCGCTCGAGACGTACGCGAAGGCTTTCTTCGACCGCGACGCGGCCGGACTGGCCCGGGTGCTCAACCCGGCGTGGCTGGCCGACGGCGACCCGGCGCGGGAGTTCGTCGCCGCGCACCTGGGCCGCGCGGGGGCGCAGACCGCCGTCGACGCGGGCCTGCGGATCGACACTCAGGTCATGCTGACCGACGACCCGGTGAAGCGGGTCGACAACATGACCATGGCGCACGGGCTGGAGGCCCGGGTGCCGTTCCTCGACCACGAGTTCGTCGAGCTGGCCGCGAGCTGCCCGCCGGAGCTGAAGCTCGCCCAGGGCGGCAAGGGCGTGCTCAAGGAGATCGGCCGCCGGGTGCTGCCGCACGAGGTCATCGACCGACCCAAGGGCTACTTCCCGGTGCCCGGACTCACCCACCTGGAGGGCAAGCTCCTCGACCGGGTACGCGACGCGCTCACCGCGCCGGAGGCGCGCCGTCGCGACCTGTTCCGCGCCGACTACGTCGACGCGCTGCTCGCCGACCCGAATGCCGAACTGACCCCGTTGAACGGAAACAAGCTGTGGCAACTGGGACTCCTGGAAATGTGGCTCCAGAGCCACGGAATCGACTGACCATGACCGACACCCTCGCCACCGGAACGGCACGTACCGACCGGGAACGGGTGCTGGGCCGGCGCCGGGAACGCACCGGCCCCGGCGGTGACCCGATCGCACCCGGTACGCCGGAGCCGCGGCAGCCGGAGACCGCGTCCACCGACGCCTCGGGCGTGGTACTGGACTGCGGCTGGGGCCGGCTGGTGTTCGGGCAGACGTTCGACGACCAGGTGCACGTGGCCGACGTGCTGCGCTCCGAGGCGGTCGGCGCCCGGGACATCTGCATCTACCTGCGCGACCCGCACGTGCTGGTGTCCCGGCTGCCGGACGAACTGTTCATCGACCCGTCGCTGACGTACCGGCTGCCGCTGGGCGAGAAGCGGCCCGCCGCCACCGAGGGCGGCGAGGTGCCCGGGCTGACCGTCCGGCCGCTGCGGGACGCCGCCGACGCCGAGGCGGTGAACCGGATCTACGCGCGCAACGGCATGGTCACCGCCCCGGTCGAGGTGCTGGTGGACAACGCCGGCACGGACCGGTTCCTGCACCTGGTGGCCGAGGACACCACCGGTGAGGTGGTCGGCACCATCACCGGCGTGGACCACGTCGCGGTCTTCGGCGACCCGGAGGACGGCGCCAGCCTGTGGTGCCTCACCGTCGACTTCAACACCGCCCCGCCCGGCACCGGGCAGGCGCTGCTGACCGCGCTCGCCGACCGGCTCGACGAGCGCGGCCGGGCGTTCGTCGACCTGTCCGTGCTGGCCGAGAACTCAGGCGCGATCCGGCTGTACGAGCGCCTCGGCTTCCACCGCACCGGCACGCTCTGCGTGAAGCGGAAGAACCCGATCAACGAGCGCCTGTTCCTGCCCGCCATGCCCGAGGGGTACGACGAGCTGAACCCGTACGCGAAGATCGTCGCGGACGAGGCGATGCGCCGCGGCATCCGGGTCGAGGTGACCGACCCGCACTGGGGTGAGCTGAAGCTGACCACCGGCGGCCGGACCATCCACACCCGCGAGTCGCTGTCGGAGCTGACCTCGGCGGTGGCGATGAGCCGCTGCGACGACAAGCGGGTGACCCGGCGCATCCTCACCGAGGCGGTGCTGTCGGTGCCGCGCGGGCGCACCGCCACCGGTGAGCCCGACGACGTGGCGTTCCTGAACGACGTGGGTCCGGTGGTGGTCAAGCCGGCGCGCGGCGAGCAGGGCAACGGCATCACCGTCGGCGTGCGTACGCCGGAGGCCCTGGCCGCCGCCGTCGAGCTGGCCCGCCGGTTCTGCCCGGACGTGCTGATCGAGGAGCTGCGCGCGGGCGAGGACCTGCGGGTCGTGGTGATCGACCACGAGGTGGTCGCCGCCGCGGTGCGCCGGCCGGCGCAGATCACCGGCGACGGGGTGCACGACATCACCGAGCTGATCGAGCGGCAGAGCCGGCGCCGGGCGGCAGCCACCGGCGGCGAGTCCCGCATCCCGGTCAACGACATGACCCGTGAGGTGGTGGCGGAGGCCGGGTACCGGATGCACGACGTGCTCCCGGAGGGCGAGGTGCTGGCGGTCCGGCGGACGGCCAACCTGCACACCGGCGGCACGATCCACGACGTGACAGCCGAGTTGCACCCGGCGATCGCCGAGGCGTGCGTCACGGCGAGCCGGGCGCTGGACATCCCGGTCACCGGGCTGGACCTGCTGGTCCCCGCCCCGGACCGGCCGGAACACGTGTTCATCGAGGCGAACGAGCGGCCCGGACTGGCCAACCACGAGCCGCAGCCGACCGCCGAGCGCTTCGTCGACCTGCTCTTCCCGGGTACCCGGGCACCGCAGCGACTCTGGTCGCCGGCCGGTGCGGCAGGCTCTGGGGCATGACCGCACGCGAACCCCAACCGCTCAAGCTCGACCTCGACTACCTCCGCCAGGTGCTGGTGGAGCTGCTGGAGATCCCCAGCCCGTCGGGGCGCACCGACCACATCCAGCAGTACGTGGGCGAGCGGCTCTCCGCGATCGGGATCAGCTCCACGCTGACCCGTCGCGGGGCGCTGAGCGCCTGCCTGCCCGGCCCCCGGTCGACCGGCGCCGACCGGGCCGTGGTGGTGCACACCGACACCATCGGTGGCATGGTGAAGCGGCTCAAGGAGAACGGCCGGCTGGAGGTCAACCCGATCGGTACGCACAGCGCCCGCTTCGCCGAGGGCGCCCACGTGCGGATCTTCACCGACGACCTGGAGCGGATCGTCACCGGCCAGGTGCTGCCGCTGAAGGCGAGCGGCCACCGCTACAACGAGGCGGTCGACCTCCAGGGCGTCGGCTGGGAACTGGTCGAGGTGCGGGTGGACGAGCCCGTGCACGACGAGGCCGGGCTGCGGGCGCTCGGCATCGACGCCGGGGACTTCGTCGCGTTCCTGCCCGACCCGACCATCACCCCGAACGGGTACGTCAAGTCCCGGCACCTGGACGACAAGGCGGGCGTGGCGGCGGTGCTGACCGCGTTCAAGGCGATGGTCGACGCCGGGATCACCCCGGCGGTCACCGCGCACCTGCTGGTCACCGTCACCGAGGAGATCGGCCACGGCGCCAGCCACGGGCTGGACCCGGACGTCGCGGAGATCGTCTCGGTGGACGCGGCGGTGGTCGCGCCGGGCCAGCAGTCCCGGGAGACTGCGGCGACGCTGGCGATGGGCGACGGGGTCGGCCCGTTCGACTACCACCTGACCCGCAACCTCGCCTCGATCGCCAAGGAGCACGGCGTCGACCTGGTCCGGGACGTGTTCGACTACTACCGCTCGGACGTGGCGGCAGCGGTCGAGGCCGGGGCGCACGCCCGGGTGGCGCTGCTCGGGTTCGGCGTGGACGCCACCCACGGCCACGAGCGCACCCACCTCGACGGCCTGCACCAGCTCACTCAGCTGCTCTGCCTCTACCTCCAGAGCCCACTGGTCTTCCCGGAGTGGGACGCCGAGCCGGAGGGCGACCTGGCTGACTTCCCGTCGCTGGCCGTGCAGCCGGCGAACGAGGACGGCCCGCGCGAGGGCCCGATCGGCCTGGACTGACGCCTGTGATCGAAATCCGTTGCCGCGGCCGCCGCGAAGTGGATAGCGTGGCGGTACACGGGAAAGGAGGTGGTCCAGACTTGTATAGCAATCGGACTCGTGAGGTGGCTGTCCGCTAGCCGCTGTCCTCGACAGTGAAAACTCGCCCGCCGCGAGGCGGGCACCTGCAGGATCGTCGAGACCGTGTGGCAGCGGTGCGGCGAAACCACGACAGCCACCCGACCCCCGGGGTGCCGGCCCAGTCCAGCCGGCCCGCGCGCGAGCGCGGAAGCCCCGGGGGTCGCTTTTTGCCTTCCGGAGGATGCCGTGTCCATGCGTGAGCTGGTGGTGCTCGGAACGGCCAGCCAGGCCCCGACCCGGCAACGCAACCACAACGGTTACCTGCTGCGCTGGGACGACGAGGTGATCCTCTTCGACCCGGGCGAGGGCAGCCAGCGGCAGATGCTGCACACCGGGGTCACCGCCACCGACCTGACCCGGATCTGCGTCACCCACTTCCACGGCGACCACTGCCTCGGCCTGCCCGGCATGATCCAGCGGCTCTCGCTGGACCGCGTACCGCGCCCGGTGGCGGTGCACTTCCCGGCCGGCGGCGCCGAATACTTCGCCCGGCTGCGGCACGCCTCCAGCTTCCACGAGACCGCCGAACTCGCCGTCGAGCCGATCGACGCCGACGGGCAGCGGATCACCCTGGGCATCGGCACGCTGGAGGCCCGCCGGCTGCGGCACCCGATCGAGACGTACGGGTACCGCCTGGTCGAGCCGGACGGCTGCCGGATGCTTCCGGAGCGGCTGACCGCGTACGGCATCGCCGGTCCGGACGTGGGGCGGTTGCTGCGCGACGGGCACCTGGACCGCGACGGACGCCGCGTGACCCGCGACGAGGTGAGCGTGACCCGGCCGGGGCAGCGGTTCGCGTTCGTGATGGACACCGGGCTCTGCGACGGCGTGTACGCGCTGGCCGAGCACGCCGACCTGCTGGTCATCGAGTCGACGTTCCTGGAGTCGGAGGCGGCCCTCGCCGCCGAGGTCGGGCACCTCACCGCCGGCCAGGCCGCGCGGGTGGCGGCCGAGTCGGGGGTACGGACGCTCGTGCTCACCCACTTCTCCCAGCGGTACGCCGACCCGCGCCGCTTCCACGACGAGGCCCGGGAGCACTTCTCCGGTGATCTGGTGATCGCCGAGGATCTTCAGACGGTACAGGTGCCGCCCCGGCGGGTACCGTCGCCCGGGTGACGATCTCCCTACGTTCCGCGACCGAGGCCGACGTGATGGCGGTCGGCGCCCTGCACCAGCGTTCACGGGCGGCGGCGTACTCGTCGTTCCTGCCGCCCGAGGCGCTGGCCGACCCGACGCCCGAGGCGATGGGCCGCTACTGGGTGGAGCGGCTGACCTGGGAGGGCTCCGACCACCGGATGACGGTGGCCGAGCGGGACGGGCGGCTGGTGGGCTTCAGCTACCTCGGGCCCGACGACGAGGGCGACCCGGCGACCGGGCTACTCAACGCGATCCACCTGGAGCCGTCCGAGCGGGGCCGGGGCACCGGCCGGGCGCTGATGGTGGACGCGCTCGACGCGATGCGGGCCCGGGGATGGAGGCGAGCGGTGCTGTGGGTGCTGCGGGACAACGGCGCGGCGCGCGGGTTCTACGAGCGCGGCGGCTGGGTCGCCACCGGTGAGCAGCGGGACGAGCACATCGGCCGGGTGCTCGTCCCCCAGCTCCGCTACGCCCGCCACTTGATGTAAGGAAGGGCCCCTTCTTAACGCCTCCGGTAGAGGAAGGGCCCCTTTTTAACACCGCCGCGGTGTTAAAAAGGGGCCCTTCCTTACAACGCGGAGGGTCAGCGGGCGCCGAGGTGGGCCAGCAGGTCCTGGCGGGTCAGCACGCCCTTGGGCTTGCCGTCGACCAGCACCAGCGCCGCGTCCGCCTTCTCCAGCAGCCCGACCGCCTCGCTCACCGGCTGCCCGCCGCCGATCATCGGCAGCGGCTCGCCCATGTGCCGCTCGATCGTGTCGTGCAGGTGGGCCTGGCCGGTGAACAGCGCGTCGAGCAGGTCCTTCTCGGCGATCGAGCCGGCCACCTCACCGGTCACCACCGGCGGCTCGGCCTTGAGCACCGGGAGCTGGGAGACCCCGTACTCGCGCATGTAGTCGATGGCGTCGCGGACCGTCTCGGTCGGGTGCACGTGCACCAGCTCGGGCAGGCCACCGGGCTTGCCGGTGAGCGCGTCGGCGACGGTCGGCTCGGTGCCCGAGTCGTCAAGGAAGCCGTACCGGGCCATCCACTTGTCGTTGAAGATCTTCGACAGGTAGCCCCGGCCGCCGTCCGGCAGCAGCACCACGATCACGTCGTCCGGGCCGGCCTTGCGGGCCACCTCCAGCGCGCCCACCACGGCCATGCCGCAGGAGCCGCCGACCAGCAGACCCTCCTCGCGGGCCAGCCGGCGGGTCATCTCGAAGGACTCCTTGTCCGACACCTCGACGATCTCGTCGGCGATCCCCCGGTCGTACGTCTCCGGCCAGAAGTCCTCACCGACGCCCTCGACCAGGTACGGCCGGCCGGTGCCGCCCGAGTAGACCGAGCCCTCCGGGTCCGCGCCGATCACCTTGACCCGGCCCTCGGACGCCTCCTTGAGGTAGCGGCCGATGCCGGAGATGGTGCCGCCGGTGCCGACGCCCGCGACGAAGTGGGTGATCCTGCCCTCGGTCTGCCGCCACAGCTCCGGGCCGGTGGTCTCGTAGTGCGAGCGCGGGTTGGCCGGGTTGCTGTACTGGTTGGGCTTCCACGCGCCGGGGATCTCCCGGGCCAGCCGGTCGGAGACGTTGTAGTAGGAGCGCGGGTCCTCCGGCGCGACGGCGGTCGGGCAGACCACCACCTCGGCGCCGTACGCGCGCAGCACGTCCTGCTTGTCCTGGCTGACCTTGTCGGGGCAGACGAAGACGCATCGGTAGCCCTTGAGCTGGGCCACCAGGGCCAGCCCGACGCCGGTGTTGCCGCTGGTCGGCTCCACGATCGTGCCGCCCGGCCGCAGGATGCCCGCCTTCTCGGCGTCCTCCACCATGCGCAGCGCGATCCGGTCCTTGACCGAGCCGCCCGGGTTCACGTACTCCACCTTCGCCAGCACGGTGGCCTGGATGCCCTCGGTGACGTTGCGCAGGCGTACCAGCGGGGTGTTGCCGATCAGCTCGACGACGTTGTCGTAGTACTGCACCTCGTTGTGCCCTTCGTCGCGCCGCCGTCGTGGGGCGGTCGGTCAGCCGTCAGTTCGCCGACCAGCGTACGTGCCGTCAGGGCACCGCATGCCCGGGGATGACGGAGCTGCGACGTGCCTCCCACTCCAGGAACCGCTCGGTCTCGGCGAGCACGCTGCCGGCCAGCCAGGTGACCATGACCGCGTCGTCGGCCAGCCCGAAGATCGCCAGCGGGATCTCCGGCAGCAGGTCGATCGGGGAGACGATGTACGCCGTCGCCCCGGCCATCAGCGCCAGGCGCAGGCCGCCGTCGTACTCGCCCCGGGTGGTCGCGCGGACCATCCGCGGCAGCGCCGCCAGCCGTGCCCCGAGCGACGGCCCGCCCCGCGTACCAGCCGCCAGCGCCCGGGCCAGCGCCGCGAACGCGGCGCTGCGCTTCAACGTCTTCCCCATGATGTCGCCCCTCTCCGCTCGACCATGGTGCGGCCCGATGGCAAGTCCATGTCCGCTGCCCCCATCGGTACCCAGTCCGGGCACCGCCCAGCCATCCGATCAAGGACAGCAGTGGTCGTACCGGCGCGATACTGTCGGTTCATGGGGGACGCTGGTTCCGTCGCGCCGGTCCGCCGGCAGCGCGCCCGGCAGATCGCCCGCCTCGCGGCGATCGGCACGGGCGCCACGGTGGCGGCCACCGCCGCCACCGGTGGGGTGCTGCTCGGCCAGGCCCGGCAGGCCCGCCGCACCATCCCGATGGCGCAGGCCCCGCCGCCGCGCTGTGACGGTGTGTACGGCGCGAGACTGCCCGGCCCGCCGATCACCATGGTCATCCTGGGCGACTCCTCAGCGGCCGGGTACGGCGTGCACAGGCGCCGGGAGACACCGGGCTCGCTGCTGGCCACCGGGCTGTCCCGCCGCCTGCACCGGCCGGTCCGGCTGCACCGGTTCGCCGTGGTCGGCGCGTTGTCGTCAGGGCTGAAGCCGCAGGTCGAGTCCGCCCTGGAGGTCGCGCCGGATGTCGCAGTGATCCTGGTCGGCGGCAACGACGTCACCAACCGCTCACCGTTCTCGGTAGCGGTGCGATACCTGGTCGACGCGGTCCGCACGCTCCGAGCGGCCGGCTGTGAGGTGGTCGTCGGCACCTGCCCCGACCTGGGCACCATCCGGCCGATCCAGCCGCCGCTGCGCTGGCTGGCCCGGCGCTGGAGCCGCCAGCTCGCCGCCGCGCAGACGGTGGGCGTGGTCGAGGCCGGCGGCCGTGCCGTCTCGCTCGGCGACATGCTCGGGCCGCGGTTCGCCGCCGACCCCGGGCGGATGTTCGCCTGGGACCGGTTCCACCCCTCCGCCGAGGGGTACGCGATAGCCGCGGCGGCGTTGCTGCCCACCGTGCTGTCCGCGTTGGGCGCGGTCCCGGAACGCAGGCCTGTCCTGCCCGGCGTGGAAGGCGTACGGTCGCTCCCGGAGGCCGCCCACCAGGCGGCCCGGCACGCCGGCACGGAGGTCAGCGGCGCCCAGCTCCGGGGTCGTGACCGCGGGCCGGGCGGGCGGTGGGCGCAGCTTCGCCGGCGGGCCTTCTTCGGCGTCGGCGCGGTGCCACCGACCGGCAGCGCCGCCGACTCGGCAACGCTGGAGGGAACGGCATGAGCGAGCGCAGCGAGCGAATCGGCCGGGAGGTGACGGCATGAGCGAGCGTGGTGAGGTGGCCCGGTGGGGCCGGGCCGCGGCCCTGTCGCTGCTCGCCGGCACTGTCGGCGGCGCGGCGGTCCTGGCCGGCCAGGCCATCGCCGCCCGGACCCGCGAGTACGCCCAGCCCGAGCTGGGTCTGGTGCTGCGCGCGACGGTCGGACGCGCGGACGCGCCGCCGCTGCGGCTGGTGCTGCTGGGTGACTCGTCGGCGCTCGGTGTGGGCGTCGACCGGTTCGAGGACACCATCGGCGGTCAGCTCGCCAACCTGCTCGCGGAGGGGCCGACCGGCCGCCGGGTGCAGTTGTCCAGCGTGGGGGTCTCCGGCTCGCGCGCCACCGACCTGGCGACCCAGGTGGCCCGGGCGTTACTCGGCGAGCGGCCGGACGTGGCGGTGGTGCTGATCGGGGCGAACGACGCCACCGCGATGTCCCGGCCCGGCGACGCGGCGGCCTATCTCGGTTCGGCGGTACGCCGTCTGCGGGAGGCGCACGTCGAGGTGGTGGTGGGCACGTGCCCCGATCTCGGGGCGGTACGCGCTGTCGCCACACCGCTGCGTCAGGTGCTGGGCTGGTCCGGGCGGCGGATGGCGCGGGCCCAGACGGCGGCCGTGCTGGACGCCGGCGGAACCGTCGTCGATCTGGGCACCGAGACCGGTCCGGTGTTCCGCGCGGACGCGGGCACGCTCTGCCACGACGGCTTCCACCCGTCGGCCGACGGGTACCGGGTCTGGGCGCACGCCCTGCTCCCGGCGGTCGAGGCGGCCGCTGCCGTCGCGTTCCGGCATCACCGGCAGCCGCCCACGGGGTGACATTTCCCGCCCGCCTCGCGGCTTCCCGGGCATGTTACTCGCGCGTTAACGTTGGTTCATGCCGATTGAGTCGCCCCGCGACGCCGTCATCGTCGCCACCGCCCGGTCCCCCATCGGCCGCGCGTTCAAGGGTTCCCTCCGCGAGGTCCGCCCGGACGACCTCGCCGCCACCATCGTCCAGGCCGCCCTCGACAAGGTCCCGGCGCTCGATCCCACCACCATCGACGACCTCTACCTCGGGTGCGGTCTGCCCGGCGGTGAGCAGGGCTTCAACATGGCCCGGGTGGTCGCCACCCTGATGGGCCTCGACGGCCTGCCCGGCGCCACGCTGACCCGCTACTGCGCGTCCTCGCTCCAGACCACCCGGATGGCGATGCACGCGATCCGGGCCGGTGAGGGTGACGTGTTCGTCTCCGCCGGCGTGGAGATGGTCTCCCGGTACGCCCGGGGCAACTCGGACACGCTGCCGCCGGAGGCGCAGGCGCTCGTCGGCGGCGGCTGGGAGAACCCCCGCTTCGCCGAGGCACGGGAGCGCTCCACGGCCCGCGCCCAGGGCGGTGCCGAGGTGTGGACCGACCCGCGCGAGGCCGGGCAGCTCCCCGACATCTACCTCGCCATGGGGCAGACCGCCGAGAACCTGGCCCAGGCGTACGACGTGACCCGCGAGGACATGGACGCGTTCGGCGTCCGCAGCCAGAACCTCGCCGAGAAGGCGATCGCCGACGGCTTCTGGGCCCGTGAGATCACCCCGGTCACCACGCCGGACGGCACGGTGGTCAGCACCGACGACGGCCCGCGTGCCGGGGTGACCCTGGAGGCCGTGGCCGGTCTGAAGCCGGTGTTCCGCCCGGACGGCCGGATCACCGCCGGCAACTGCTGCCCGCTCAACGACGGCGCCGCCGCCGTGGTGATCATGAGCGCGCAGCGCGCGTCCGAGCTGGGGCTCACCCCGCTGGCCCGGATCGTCTCCACCGGTGTCACCGCACTCTCTCCCGAGATCATGGGCCTGGGTCCGGTCGAGGCGTCGAAGCAGGCGCTCAAGCGCGTCGGCATGACCATCGACGACGTCGACCTGGTCGAGATCAACGAGGCGTTCGCCGCCCAGGTGATCCCCTCGTACCGGCAGCTCGGCATTCCGGAGGAGAAGCTGAACGTCGCCGGTGGCGCGATCGCCGTCGGCCACCCGTTCGGCATGACCGGCGCCCGGATCACCGGCACGCTGCTGAACGCGCTGGAGTGGCACGACAAGACCATCGGTCTGGAGACCATGTGCGTCGGCGGCGGCCAGGGCATGGCGATGGTGCTCGAACGACTGAGCTGAGACCGGTTCGCCGGTGCGCGGGCCGGGTACGGGAGGCCGCATGGCGACCGTCGTGGAACGTGAGCGCAAGTACTCCGGCGACGAGGGTTTCCGGCTGCCCGACCTGACCGGGTGCGGTGGCGTCGTGACCATGTCCGACGCCACCGTCTCGGATCTGGACGCCGTCTACTGGGACACCGACGACCTGCTCCTGCTGCGCAGCGGGCACGCGCTGCGCCGGCGTACCGGCGGGCACGACGCGGGCTGGCACCTCAAGGTGGGCGCGGTCGGTGGCGCCCGGGTCGAGCACCAGTTCCCGGCCGGGGCGTCCGACGACGGCCCGCCGCCCGAGCTGGTCGCGCTGATCCGAGGCGCGTCGCGCGGTCGCCCTGTGGCTCCGGCGGCCCGGGTCGTCAACCACCGCCGGGAACACCGGCTGCTGGGCGCGGACGGCCGGGTGCTGGCCGAGGTGGCCGAGGACGACGTCCGGTCCGAGGATCTGGTGGACGGCACCGCGCGGACCTGGCACGAGATCGAGATCGAGCTGGTCGAGGGCGACGATGCGCTGCTCGACGCCCTCGGGGAGCGGCTGCGCGCGGCAGGCGCCCGTGAGGTGGCGGTCAGCAAGTCGCACCGGGCCGTCGCCGGCCGGATCGAACGCTTCGACGACCGGGAGGCGGACGGCCCGGCGGGACCGGTCCTGGAGTACGTCAGGGCACAGCGGGACGCGATCGTCGGCAACCACGCGGCCGCGTACCAGGGGAACGAGGACGCGGTCCACGACATGCGCGTGGCGACCCGGCGGTTGCGGGCGACCCTGCGTACCTTCCGGGGGTTGTGGGACCGCCGGGAGAGCGAGGCGGTCCGGGCCGAGCTGCGCCGGCTCGGCGCCGAGCTGGGCCGGGTCCGCGACACCCAGGTGATGGCCGCCCGGCTCACCGAGGCGGTGCACGAGCTGCCGGACGAGCTGGTGCTCGGCCCGGTCGCGGCGCGCATCGGCGAACGGTTCGCCGCCGACCGGGCCGAGGCGACCACCGCGCTGCGGGCCGCGCTGGACTCCGACCGCTATCCCGCCCTGCTGACCCGCCTGGATCGGCTGGCCGACGCCCCGCCCGCCGACGTCGGCCGGCGCTGGGTGGACCGCCGGATCCGCAAGGCGGTGCGCCGTGCCGACACCCGGCTGGACCGGGCGCTCGCCACCACCGGGCCGGACGGCGACGCCGCGCTGCACGAGGCGCGCAAGAAGCTCAAGGCCGCCCGCTACGCGGTCGAGGTGCGCGAGCCGGCCGCCGGCAAGCGGGCCGCCCGGCTGGTGAAGCGGTTCAAGGCGCTCCAGGATCTGCTCGGCACCCACCAGGACTCGGTGGTCACCCGGGAGGTGCTGCGGCGGCAGGCGCTCCAGGCGTACGCCGACGGCGAGAACACGTTCACGTACGGCCTGCTGCACGCGAGGCAGGCGGAGGCCGCCGGCCACGACCGCCCGCGGTCCTGCGGGCCCGCGACCGCTCAAGACACCGCAAGGTCCGCCGCTGGCTGAAGCCCTGACCACCCTCCCCTTCTCCGTCGATCATGAGGTTGGCGGGGATCGACGCCCGTTTTGTCGCCGCCAACTTCATGATCGACCCGGCTGAGGGCGGGGGCTGGTCAGAGGGCGGTACGGGTTCGGGTCACCGCGTCGGTGGCGGCGGCCAGGACCTGGTCCGGGGGGTCGGCGAGGGTCAGGTCGGCGGTGACCACGCGGAGCTGGTCGGGCAGGGCGAGGTCGCTGGGGAGACGGGGCACGTCGCGGCGCGGCTCACCGGCCGCGTCGGCGGCCAGGTTGGCGATCTCCTGGACCAGCTTGTGCACCAGGTCGGCCCGGGACACGTTGCCGCCGTCCGCCTTGGCCGACCAGCGCGGCTGCTGCCAGTGCCCGACCTGTCGGACCAGCAGGGTCACCGCCCGGTCCAGTTCCGCTGCGCTCATCGCCGCCGAGTCTACGGTCAGCGGCGTACGTAGCTGAGCAGGCGGAGGATCTGCCAGTACAGGAAGATCAGCCCGACCAGCAGACCGAAGGCGCAGTACCAGGCGTAGCGGCGGGGCAGCCGGTTCGCGGCCGACCGTTCGACCAGGTCGAAGTCGAGGATGAAGCTGAGCGCGCCCGCGATGATCGCCACCACCGAGAACAGGTACGGCAACCAGCCCACCCGGTCACTGAGGCTGTAGACGACCACCCCCTGCCGCCCGGTGAACAGGTAGGCGAACAGGTTGACCAGGCCGATCGCCACGATCCCGACGAGCGTGCCGATGACCAGCCGGGCCAGGCGCGGGGTGGCGCGGACCAGCCGGGCCCGGTAGAGCACCGCCATGCCGAGGAAGACGCCGAACGTGCCGACCACCGCCTGCGCCACGATGCCCGGATAGACCAGTTCGAAGGCGCGGCTGGCCACCCCGAGCAGCAGGCCCTGGAGCACCGCGTACCCGACGACGACCGGCGGGCTGGTGATCTGCCTCAGCGAGATGACGAGCACCAGGGCCAGGCTGGCCAGCGCGCTCCCGGCGAGCGCGGCGGAGATCCACGCGGCCTGCGGCACCACCACCCAGGACACCGCCGCCGTGACGCCGGTGACCAGCAGCAGGCCCACGGTCCGGCTGACCACGTCGGCGACAGTCATCGTGTCGGCGGTCCCGGCCCCGAGCACCTGCCGCTCGGTACGGCCGACGTCGTCCAGCCGGTCCAGCACCGGGTTGGCACTGCGCACCGTGACCACCTCCCGCCCACGTACCCGGATTCCACTCTGCCCCGGGCGGCCCGGCGGGGGCGGGGAAACGGCGACGCCCGCCGCCGCGGATGCGGCAGGCGGGCGTCGTCGGGGAGGGCGTGATGTCAGTCGTCGCCCTGGAAGTAGCTGAGCAGCCGCAGGATCTCGATGTAGAGCCAGACCAGGCCGACCACGATGCCGAAGGCGGCGGTCCAGGAGTAGCGCTGCGGGAGGCCCATCCGGACCCCCTCCTCGATGTCGGCGAAGTTGAGCACGAAGCTCAGCGACGCCACCACGATGCAGACCAGGCTGAAGCCGATCGCGAGCGGGCTGCCGTCACGCAGGTGCGTGTTCACGCCGAACAGCGCCAGCACCAGGTTGACCAGCATCACGCCGAACAGGCCGGCCATGATCGCCACCATGATCCGGGCGAACTTCGGGGTGGCCCGGATGATCCGCGCCTTGTAGATCATCGCCATCAGGAAGAAGACGCCGAACGTGGCCACGACCGCCTGGAGCACGATGCCGTCGTAGAGCGACTCGAACGCCTTGCTGACCATGCCGACGAAGACGCCCTCGATGACCGAGTACGCCACGACGAGCGCCGGGTTGGCCATCCGCGAGAACGAGATGATCAGACCGAGCACCAGGCCGACCACCGCGGCGCCGATCCAGGCCACGCCGACGAGCGAGTCCGGCACGAGCACCCAGGCCGCCGCGGCCGAGGCGCCGAGGATGGCGAGCATGAGGACCGTCTTGACGACCACGTCGTCGAGCGTCATCGGGGTCACGGTGGGCGGGGCCACCGGCTGGCCGTAGCCGCCCGGGTAGGGCTGGGCGTAGGGCTGCTGGGGGTACTGCTGGGGGTATCCGGGCTGACCGTACGGCCCGGGCTGGGCGTACCCGGCCGCCCGCTCACGCTCTGCCGCCTGGCCGAGCCGGGCGAGCACCGGGTTCGAGGTCTTCACTTCTCAGGCCTCCCTCAGGGGGTCGATCGCACGAAAGACGTGCTACTCCAGGGTAGACGTGGGCGCAATCGCGCGCGCCACGGCTAGCTGTGGGAAACCTGAGAGTTCACGTGCCCGGGGCGGGGGTCGAACCCGCACGCCTTGCGGCAGCCGCTTTTAAGGCGGCCGTGTCTGCCGTTCCACCACCCGGGCGGGTGACACCGGCGCGTCGACACGCGGCGGTGCAGATCTCACCGTAGCGGCTCGGTCGCGACGCGGCGTACCCCGGCGGGTGCGGCCGTTATGGTCGAGGCCGTGACCAGCGCCGCCCGCCCGGCCCTCCGGCCCGATCACCGCCGGGCGGCCGGTCCGGCGGGGGTCACGCGGCGGGTGACGGCCGCCGTCCGGCGGCACCGCGCGGACCTGCTCGTGGCGCTGGCGTTCGTCGCGCTCGCCGCCTGGCTCACCCACGGCCTCTGGCCGGCGCCGGGCACGCGCGCACTCGCCCTCAACCCGGCGGACCAGACGCTTTACGAGTGGTTCCTGGCGCTGGACGCGCGTGCCCTGCGCGGCGAGCTGAGCCTGGTCACCGGCCGGTTGAACGCGCCGGACGGGGTCAACCTGATGGCGAACACCTCGGTCGTGGCGCTCGGCGTGCTGCTCGCCCCGGTCACGCTGGCGTTCGGGGCGCCCGTCACGTTCGCGCTGCTCGTCGCCGCGAACATGGCCGGTACGGCGCTCGCCTGGTACCTGCTGTTCACCCGCGTGCTGCGGGCCCGCCGGCTCGCTGCCGTACTCGGCGCGGCGCTCTGCGGTTTCGGGCCGGGCATGGTCTCGCAGAGCAACGGCCACCTGCACATGACCGCGCAGTGGCTGGTCCCGGTGCTGGTGTGGCTCGTGGTCCGGCTGCTGCGCGCCGCCGACCCGGCCGGTCGCCCGGACGGCCGGGACCGCCGCCGGACGGCCTCCTCCGCGGCCGGGCTCGCCGCTGTCGTCACCGTGCAGGTCTTCGTCGGCGAGGAGGTGCTGTTCTTCGCCGCGCTCACCCTGGCGGTGACCGCCGTCGCGTACGGGCTGGCCGACCGGGACCTGCTGCGCCGGGCCGGTTCCGGGTTCGCCGGTGGCCTGCTCGTCGCCGCCGGGCTGGCGCTGCCGGTGCTGGCGTACCCGCTGTGGGTGCAGTTCGCCGGCCCGCAGGGCGTCGCGGACGGCATGTTCCCACCCGCCTACTTCTCCGCCGACCTGATCGGCTGGACCCGCCTGTCCGCGCTGACGGTGTTCGGCAGCCCGGAGGCGGTACGGCTCACCACCGGTCCGGCCGAGTTCACCACGTTCCTGGGCTGGCCGCTGCTGCTGGTCGCCGCCGCCTGCGTGGTCTGGCTGGGGCGGCGGGCCCCGGTGGTGGCGCTCGTGGCCGGGGCGCTGACGATGGCCGCGCTGGCTCTCGGCCCGCAGGTGGTGGCGGGCGGTGAGCGGACCGGAATCCCCGGCCCGTACGCGCTGCTGGCCGGGCTGCCGGTGGTGGACGGCGCGCTGCCGATGCGTTTCGCGCTGGCGGTGCTGCCGCTCGTCGGCACCGTGCTCACCCTCGCCGTGCACCGGGCGCTCGCCGAACCCGGCCGGGCCCGCCGGCTCGTCCCGTTCGCGGCCGGCGCGGCGCTGCTCAGCGTCTTCCCCACGCCGCTGCCCACGATGGACCGGCCGTCACTGCCCGAGTTCGTCACCGGCGGCCACTGGCAGAAGTGCGTACGCCCCGGCGGGGTGCTGGTGCCGGTGCCCACCGCCACCCCGCAGGATCCCTGGCCGATGCGCTGGGCCACCGCCACCGGCGTCGCGTTCGCCATGCCGGAGGGCTTCTTCATCGGCCCGTACGGCCCGCACGGCACGGCCACCATGGGCACCTGGCAGCGTCCCACCTCGGCGCTGCTCGCCGACGTGGCCCGCCGGGGCGTGGCGCCCGCGATCGGTGACCGGCAACGCCGCCAGGCCGCCCGGGACGTCGAGTTCTGGCACGCCTCGTGCGTCGCGGTGACAGACGACACGCCGCACGCGGAGATGCTGCGCCGCACCGTGGAGCAGCTGTTCGGGCGGCCGGGTACGCGGCTCGCCGACGCCTGGACCTGGCGCTTCTGAGTCCGGACACGGCGAAGGGCCCCTCCCGTACGGGAAGGGCCCTTACGCGAAACGCGTCAGACGCGCGCGGCGACCGGCGGGGCGGACGCCTCGGCGAACTCCTCGCGCGGGTCGTGCAGCTGGCCCAGCGCGACCACCTCACGCTTGAGGAAGAACGCCAGCGTCCAGTCGACCACCACGCGCACCTTGCGGTTGAACGAGGGGATCCGCGACATGTGGTACGTCCGGTGCATGAACCACGCCGGCCAGCCGGTCATCTTGATGCCGTAGACCTGCGCCACGCCCTTGTGCAGGCCGAGGCTCGCCACGCTGCCGGCGTGCTTGTGCTTGTAGTCGACCGGCTCGCGCCCGCGGATCACGTTCGCGATGTTGTCGGCCATCCGCGCCGCCTGCCGCACCGCGTGCTGGGCGCTCGGCGAGCAGAAGTTACCCGGCTCCTTGGTCAGGTCCGGTACGGCGGCGCAGTCACCGGCGCTCCACGCGCCCTCGACCACCCGGTCGCCGTCCACGATCTGCAGCGTCGGCCGGCAGGTGACCCGGCGGCGCTCGTCACGCGGGAAGTCCGTCGCGTCGAGCATCGGCGACGGCTTCACGCCGGCGGTCCAGACGATGGTGTCGGACGGGAAGCTGTCGCCGTCGGAGAGCTTCACCACACCGTCGACGCAGGACTCCAGCCGGGTGTCCAGGCGGATGTCCATGTCCCGCTTCATCAGCTGCTGCACCGTGTAGGCGCCCATGTCCCGGTCGACCTCGGGCAGCACCCGCTGGGTGGCCTCGACGAGCACCCAGCGCATGTCCTCCGGCTTCAGCTCCGGGTAGTAGCGCAGCGCGTCCCGGGCCATGTCCTCCATCTCGGCGAGCGCCTCGATGCCGGCGTAGCCGCCGCCCACGAAGACGAACGTCAGCGCACGGCTGCGGACCGCCGGGTCGGTGGTGGAGGCCGCCACGTCGAGCCGGTCCAGCACGTGGTTGCGCAGGAAGATGGCCTCGCCGATGGTCTTGAACCCGATGCCGTTCTCGTGCAGGCCGGGGATCGGCAGGGTGCGGGAGACCGAGCCGGGGGCGACCACCACGTGGTCGTACTGGATCTCCCGGGCCGGGCCGCTGATCGGCTGCACCACGGCGGTCATGCGGTCGTGGTCGATCCGGGTGACGGTGCCCGCCACCACGGTGCACTTGCGCAACTCCCGCCGCAGCGGCACCACGGCGTGCCGAGGGGAGATGTTGCCCGCCGATGCCTCCGGGAGGAACGGCTGGTACGTCATGTGCGGCTGCGGGTCGACGACGATGACCTCCGCCTCACGCCTGCTCAGCTTCTTGGACAGGCGCAGAGCGGCGTACAGGCCCACGTGACCGGCACCCACGACAAGGATCCGCTTCGGGTTCACGTCATCTATCTTTCCCCGGGTGCTTCGGGTAATCCCGCGCGAGACCCCCTTCTGTGACGGAGCACAACCGGTGTGACCTGCGCAACGTCCCTGGAACGCTGGGTCACCTGCGCCGGAGCAGCCAGCCCAGCAAGCCGCTCAGCCCCACCGCCACCAGCAGTCCCGCCACTGTCGCGGCCTGGGAGCCGTCGGTGCCGCCCACTCCCCCGAGCCACGCCAGCACCACGCCGAGCACGGCGCTGGCGAGCACCACGCCGCCCGCCCGGCCCAGCCACCGCAGCACCACGTCCGGATCGATCAGCCCGTCGTAGGGCAGCAGCGCGGCCAGCGCGCACAGCGAGTGCGCCAGGTAGAGAAGCGTCGCCACGGCGAGCAGCCGCCACAGCGCCGGTGGCCGGTCGAAGCCGAGCGTGGCCAGCAGCCAGCCGCCGACTGTCACCAGCGAGGTGAACGTCGGCCAGATCCGGCGCGGCCCGGCCGCCGGGAGCACCGCGGCCACCGTCATGGCCAGCAGCGAGCGCGGGGTGAGGGCCTGCACCGGGTACGCGAGCAGGAAGCCGGCCAGCACGGTGAGGAAGATGCCGCCGCGGACGAGCAGCGGCAGCGGGCTGACCCGGGCGGCCGCGTACCGCAGCGCCCGCACCCGCTCGACCAGGGCGTCCGTCACTGAGCCGGCCTTTCGTTCGCGACTGCGGGACTCCGCTTCGCTGCGTTCCTCGCGCTCACCGCAGTCCTGCCTTCGGGGCGGTCGCCAGGCGGGCCACGTCGCGCAGCACCTCGTCCAGGCTGCCCGCGCCCGCCCAGCGCACCACCGGCACGCCGTGCTCGCGGAGCTGGCCGATCATCGTGTCCCGGTCGAGCCGCCACAGCCGGTACGCCACCTCGGCCCAGCCGCGCTCCTTCGGCACCGGCAGCTCGGCCGGCAGCGTGTCCACCGCCACCACGAACCGCCCGCCCCGGGCCAGCCGGGCCAGCATCTGCGCGGACCGCTCGTCGAGCAGCGGGGTGAGCACCACCACGAGCGCGTCCGAGGAGAGCACCTGCGGGCCGAACACCTGGTCGTACGGCTCGTGCGGGGACGTCGTGGCCTGCACGTCGAGCAGCCACTCCAGCACTGTGAGGTACTGCCGCCGACCGGTGGCCGGACGCAACCGGCGGGCGGCCGGGCCGTACTCCAGCATCGACACCCGGTCACCGCGGTGCAGGTAGTGCTCGGCGATCGCGGCGGCGGCCCGCACGGTGGTGTCCAGCACCGACGCGGTGCCGTTCACGCCACCGGAGCGCCCGGCCTCGGCCAGCACGTCCAGCAGCACCACCACCTCGGCGTCCCGGTCCGAGAGCGTGGCGGCGACGTGCAGTTGGCGGGCCCGCAGCGACACCCGCCAGTCGATCCGGCGCAGCCGGTCGCCGGGTGCGAACACGCGTACCCCGGCCAGTTCACCGCCCTCGCCCGGCCGCCGCGACCGGTGCGCACCGACCAGCCCGGCGGCCCGGGGCATCGCCTCGACCGCATCGAACGGTTCGGTACGCGGATAGACCCGGGCCCGGATCGGGTCGGTGATCACCGCGCGGGAGACCAGCAGCCCGTCGGCGGCGGCTACCCGCACCCCGGCCGGGCCGATCGGGTGCCGTCCCCACCGCAGGGCGGTGCCGGTCAGTTCCAGGTCGACGGCGCTGCCCGGGGGTACGGAGGTGACGAACGGGCGGTCCGCCCCGCCGGAGCGGCTCACGTCCAGCCCGGTGCCGCCGAAGCCGACCTGCTCCACCCGCAGCCAGCGCGACATCCGGGTCCGGACCACCGCCAGGTCGTACCCGATCAGGTCGGGATTGGCCACGGCGACGCTGGCGGCCAGCGGCGCGCCCTCGACCAGGTGGGTGTCCCCCACGCCCAGTTCCAGCTCGGGCAGCCCGGCGGGGCGGCGGCGCAGCGCGTACGCGGTCCCGAGCGCGAACGGCGTGGCGAGCACCACCAGGTCGATGCGGCCGAGCAGGACGGCCGCGACGAGCAGCACGCCGGTGAGCAGCACGGCCCGGCCGAGCGCCCAGGTGGGCGCCCAGCCGCTCGCCGCGTCGGCCCGGTCCATCAGCGTCCGGCGGCGTAGCTGGGCAGCGCGCCGCTGGCCGGGGCGGGCGTCGACTCCAGCACCTCGCCGACCACGAACGACGGGTCGACGCGGCGCAGCCACATCTCCGGCCGCAGCGTGATCCGGTGCGCCAGCGCGGGCGCCGCCACCGCCTTGACGTCCTCCGGCACCACGTAGTCCCGGTTGGCGAGCACCGCCCGGACCCGGGACAGCAGCAGCAGCGCCAGCGAGCCGCGCGGGGACGCGCCGACGAGCACCGACGGATGCTCCCGGGTGGCGGCGGTGAGCGCCACGATGTAACGGCCGACCGAGTCCTCGACCACCACGTCCTCCAGCGCGGCCTGCATGGCGCGCAGCGTGGCGGCGTCCACCACCGGCTTGATCTCCGCCTCCTCGCGGCGGCGGGCGATCCGGCGGCGCAGCACGTCCCACTCCTCGTCGTGGCTGGGGTAGCCGAACGAGACCCGCAGCAGGAACCGGTCGAGCTGCGCCTCCGGCAACGGGTACGTGCCCTCGTACTCGATGGGGTTCGCGGTGGCGAGCACGTGGAACGGCTCGTCCAGGCGGTAGGTCACGCCCTCCACCGAGACCTGCTTCTCCTGCATCGCCTCCAGCAGCGCCGACTGCGTCTTCGGCGGCGTCCGGTTGATCTCGTCGGCGAGCAGCAGGTTGGTGAACACCGGCCCGGCGCGGAAGGCGAAGTCGCCGCTGCTCTGGTCGTAGAGGAACGAGCCGGTCACGTCGGCGGGCAGCAGGTCCGGGGTGAACTGGAGCCGCCGGAAGTCCAGCCCGAGCGCCTGCGCGAAGCAGCGCGCGGTGAGCGTCTTGCCCAGGCCGGGCAGATCCTCCAGCAGCACGTGACCACCGGCGAGGATGCCGGCCAGCACCAGCTCCAGCGCGTCCCGCTTGCCGACCACGACGGTGCCGACCGCCTCCAGGACGGCCCGGGCGAGCCGGCCCACCTCGGCGGGGGCCATGCTCCGGTCCACGTCGTTCATCAGATCTTCTCCAGTTCGGCGACGATCGCCGCGAGGTCGTGCGGCGACGGGGGGCGGCGGACGGGGGTGGCGAGGAACGTCCACAGTGGCTCGCCGAGCACCGCCCGGGCGCGGGCCGGGTCGGACTCACGGGTGACGCCGTGGCGCTGGCGCAGCCGTTCGTCGGCCAGCTCGCCGAGGCGGGGCAGGATGCGCTCGTTGAACCGCCCCTGATCGCCACCGCACCAGTCCAGCGGGCGCTCCCAGCCGTTGATCGCGGCACGCAGCGCGTCCCGGGCGGACCAGTTCCAGGTGCCGGGCTCCTCGCCGGCGGGTGCCCGGGCGCCCGCGCGGGGCGGCGGCGGAGGCGAGAGCGCGGCGGTGACCCGGCGTACGGCGAGCACGGCGAGCACCCCGGCCACGATGATCCAGATCGGTACCTTCAGGCCGACCGCGCGCAGCCCGACCACGACCACGACGACGACGGCTGCGGTGACCGCGGCACTCCGCACCAGCAGGCGCGCCCGCCCGCCGCCCGAGGGCCGGACGTCCTCCCCGGCGGGCTCCTCGCCGAACGAGAGCAGGTCGTCGATGCTGGTGCTCACGACGCCTCCCCCGCCAGGCTGGTCAGCTCGCCGCGCAGCCGGCGCAGCGCGGCGCGGGCCTGGTCCCGGGTGTGCTCGTCGACCGGGTGCGTGGCGTACCGGGCCTCCCGGTAGACGTGCGCGAACCCGTCGAGCACGTCGGCGCTGGCGATCGCCGGGATACCGGCCGACGCGTCGCCGCGCAGCAGCCGGCCGACCAGGTCGGTCGGGGTGTCACCGGTGTGCCGGGGCACTCCCGCGTCCTCGGCGGCCTCCTCCAGGCGTACCCAGCAGGCGATGACGGCGGTCCGCGGGTCGGTGGATCGGTCGTCCAGTTCGACGAGTCCGGCGTCGAGCGCGGCCACCACCTCGCGGGCGGTCCCCTCAGCGGTACGCCTGGTGCGCCGCACCGGAACCGCGCGAGTAGTGCGCCGCAGCGCGCCCCGGAATACGGTCCACAGGACGTACCCGACGGCGCCCAGCACCACCGCGGACAGCAACACCACGGCGGCGGTGGCCAGCCAGCCCGGCACACCGCCCGCTGTGGACTCACCGACGTCGCGGGGTTCGACGGGGATCGACGGCACCGCCTCGGGCGACGGGTACTCCGGCACGTACGGGATGGTGTCGGCGACGGGCGGGATCCGGCTGGCCCCGATGGCGGAGTGCCCGGCGGCGAACGCGGCGAGCGCGAGCAGCACCGTCACCGCGGCGACCGGCCACCACCTGCGCAGTACGCCGAAATCCATCCCACCGCCTCAGGTGTTCCTCAGTCCACCCCGGCCAGGTCCTTCGCCCGGGTGAACACGTCGTCGAGCATCGCCGGTGTGAGCCGGCCGGTGAACGTGTTCTGCTGGCTGACGTGATAGCAGCCCAGCAACGCCGGCACCGACTCGCCGGACCAGTGTGCCCCATGACCGAACACCGGTCGCGGAGTGGGCGGTCGCTGCCCGTACACCTGGCGTAGCACCGGCCACCACGCGGCCCACGCGAACGCGCCGAGCGCGACCACGACGCGCAGCGTGGGCCGGATCAACTCGACCTCGCGGTGCAGCCACGGCGCGCAGGTGTCCCGCTCGTCCGGGGTGGGCTTGTTGTCCGGCGGCGCGCATCGCACGGCGGCGAAGATGCGGGTGTCGCGCAGCGTCAGGCCGTCGTCCGCGGACACGCTCGTCGGCTGGTTGGCCAGCCCGGCGCGGTGCAACGCGGCGAACAGCACGTCACCGGACCGGTCCCCGGTGAAGATCCGGCCGGTGCGGTTGCCGCCGTGCGCGGCCGGTGCCAGACCGAGGATCGCGATCCGGGCGTCCGACGGCCCGAGGCCGGGCACCGGCCGTCCCCAGTAGTCCTGGTCGCGGAAGGCCGCCCGCTTGACCCGGGCGACCTCCTCCCGCCACGCCACCAGGCGCGGGCAGGCGAAGCAGTCGCTGACCGCGCCGTCGAGGTCGGCCAGGTCGGCCGCCCGCGCGGCGCGGGCGACCACGTCCTGCGGGGTACGCGACTCAGCCAAGCTTCGCCCGGAACAGCTCCAGCGTGCGGGCCCAGGCGGTGGCGGCCGCCCGCTGGTCGTAGTGCTCGGGCCGGTCCTCGTTGAAGAACGCGTGCGAGGTGCCCGGGTAGTCGAACGTCTGGCAGGTGCCGCCGGCGGACTCGATGGACCGGCGTACGCTCTGCACCCCGTCGGCGGCGGACAGGCCGTCCGCCTCGGAGCAGTGGATGAGCGCTGCCTTCCCGGCGTAGTCGGCCCAGTCGGTGGCCATGCCCTCCCACGGCAGGCGCGGGTAGAACCCGGCGGTCGCGACGATGCGCTCGGAGAACGTGCCGGACCACAGGGCCAGGCTGGCGCCCGCGCAGAACCCGGCGCAGCCCACCTTGCCGGCGACCTCGGGGCGGCTCACCAGGTATTCGGCGGCGGCGGCGATGTCGCTGGCCGCCTCGTCCATCTGGGAGCTGTTCAGCATCAGCCGCGGCTCGGTCGGCTTCACGGCCGGTCCGCCGTGCCGGAAGTCGGGCGCGAGGGCGACGAAGCCGGCCTCGGCGAAGCGGTCCACCACGGCCCGGACGTGGGGCACCAGTCCCCACCAGTCCTGGATGACGATGACCGCCGGGCTGGCCGCACCGCCGGAGGGTATCGCGAGATACCCCTCGCTCGTCCCCCCGTTGCCGGTGAAGCTCACCATCTCGCCCATGGGCCCGTCCTCCTAGCGGTCAGTCATCATTGGCTGGTCGCCCAGTTGGCTGATACGTGCCGGTAGCGTGCCACGCCGTCACCGGCGCGGGGAAGACGGAACAACAGTGGCATTCACCTCCTGTTGAACCGCCGGACAGGTACACACGCCGGGTATAGCGATTGCTATACCACCCGTGGCGCCCGAGCATCCACCTGGTCGCCGGCGACAAGTCCGGCCGGTGGAAGACGTGTATCAGGAGGCCGTTCCCGTCGCCGAGCACCGCTACGAGCTCTACCTCAAGGACCGGGCACGAGAGGAGGGGAAGGCATGAGCGACTACTCCCGGTGGCAGGACATCCGCGCCGACCACGTCGCCCGGGCCGGCGGGGAAGAGGCGGTCGATACGGGTAAGCAGGAACTCCTCGCCGAGGTCGTCGGCCATCGCCTCGCGGAGGTACGGCGAGCGCGCGGCTTGACCCAGCAGCAGGTCGCCGACCGGATGGGCGTCACCAAGGGACGGGTCTCCCAGATCGAGCAGGGAAAGATCTCCGGCCAGGAGGTGGTGGCCCGATTCGCCGCAGCGCTGGGTGGCCGGCTCCACCAGGCGATCTACTTCGACGACGGTGACATCGCCGCCATCGCCTGACAGCGGATCCCGCGAGATCTTGGAGGATTCCGGCCTATGAGGGCCGTTTCGTACCAAGATCTCGCGGGATCACGCGCTCTAGCGTGTTGACGTGGGTTCCGGGGAAGCGCTGGTGCTGGGCGCGGTCGGGGTGGGCGCGGTCGGAGTGGCGCTGCCTGTGGGTGCGGGTGCGGGCGGGGCGATCGACGGCGAGGCCGGTGCGCCGAACGGTGCCAGCTCCGGACAGTACGGGTAGGCGTTGCGGGGTGCGGGCACGGCGCCGGACGAGTCCAGGCAGTTCGGCCAGCCGAGCCGGATCGGCACGCCGTTCTGGTCGAACAGCTGCGCGTCGCGGATCAGCCGCCCCTGCTGGTCGTAGACGAAGACGTCCTCGATCCGGTCGTACCGCCGGTCGACAGACGTCTGCTCGTAGCCGCTGTAGACGTCGGAACTGGCGTTCCGGTCCACATCGACGAGCACCGCGGAGCCGAAGAGCAGCAGCCCGGCCGTACCCAGCCGGTGCAGGCGGCGCGGCCAGCCGGTGAAGCCCGCGGAACGGCGGCCGAGCCACAGTGACGCGACCACCGCGCCGATGAGCAGCAGCAGGCCGGCCGACGCGTTGTCGTCCGGCCGGGGCAGCAGACCGGGCCGGCCACCGTCCACCATCACGCTGATCAGCAACGCGGCCAGCCAGCCACGCACCAGCCACCAGGCCGGGCGCAGCGGACGCAGGAAGTCGCTCACCGTCTCGTGCCCGAGCACCGGGCCGAGCTGACGGTCGAGCAGACGGGTCTGCGTGGCCGCCCGCTCCCGCGCCTCGGCCAGCCGGTGGAAGCGCGCCGGTCGCCGCCCCTCCCCGGCGCCGGCGGCGGCACGCAGCTCGGCCGCGTACGCCTCGGGGGTGCCCAGCCGGTCCACGAGCGCGCCCTCGCCCTCGGCGGCCACCTCGGCGAGGTGTTCCGGAAGGTCCTCGGTCAGCTCGTCGCGGACCGCCGGCGGCAGGTCGGCGAGCGCCGCGCGTACCCGGTCGACGTAGTCCGTGATCTCCTGCCCAGTGACGGTCATGCCGCCATCCCCCGATCGTCGAGCAGTGCGTCCATGGTGGTGGCGAACGAGCGCCAGGTCTTGCCGGAGCGGGTGAGCTGGTCACGCCCGGCGGCGTTGAGCGAGTAGTACTTGCGGTGCGGCCCGGATTCGCTCGGCACCACGTACGTGGTGAGCAGACCGGCCGCGAACAGCCGGCGCAGCGTGCCGTAGACCGAGGCGTCGCCGACCTCGGTCAGACCGGCTTCGCGCAGCCGCCGCAGGATGTCGTAGCCGTATCCGTCCTCGTCCTTGAGCACGGCGAGCACCGCCAGGTCGAGCACGCCCTTGAGGAGCTGCGTGGTATCCACGCTCCGCACACTAGTGCGCATTGCGCACTACCGTCAACGACACAGCACCTACGGGTGGGCGGTCCACCCGATGAAACGGTCGAACAGGTCGGCCGGGTTCGGGTTGGCGGCCATCAGGTCGGCGGTGGCGTCGAACAGGCAGCCCGCCATGTGGATCGACAGGGCGACGCGGTCGCGCCGGTAGTCCAGCAGCAGCAACAGGCGGGCCGGCTGACACGGCCAGGGGGCCGCGCACACCCGGCACAACCACAGGGGCCGCATCGGTACGTGCGGCCGCACCGCACGGCGACTGCGATCGGGTACGGGAGAACAGTTCCTCACGGTCATCCCCCGATCGTGTCGCGCCCTGTTGTCAACGTCAATAGCCTCCGTAGTTGTCGCTGTTCGGCGACGCCGACGCTGCCATCGTCAACGTGTGGAGCTGGTGGGCGTGTCGGAGATCCGGGCGATGCTCGGCAACGTGTCGCGTCAGCGCGCATCCGTGATCGCCAACCAACGCAACTTCCCGGAGCCGATCGCCGTGCTGGCGATGGGCAAGGTCTGGCGGAAGTCCGACGTCGAGAAGTGGATCAGGGAACACCGCCCCGACCTGGCGACGGACTAACCCCGCCCGTCCCGTTGACCAAGGAGTTCGTGTTCTCACCGGCGCCCCGACCAGACACAGCTCCTTGATCACCGCCACGGAAACGCGGACGAGGGCTAGGCGAGACTTGATGGCTCAGAGATAGAGCTTGCGGAGTTCGCGGGCGATGTCCGAGACCTCGGTCAGGGTGCCGCTGGCCACCGACATCACGAGAGCCTCGGCCTGATCGACATCGACGTCCTGGATCGGCACCTCGTTGAGGGCCAGAAACACGCGCGCCGCCGCCCAGGCGAGACGCTTGTTCCCATCGATCAGCGCATGGTTCATGCAGACCGAGTGCAGCAGCGCGGCGGCCTTGGTCCAGAGATCGGGGTAAGCCTCCTGGCCGAACGCCACGGTGGCCGGGCGGACCACCGCCGAAGAGAGCAGACCGAAATCACGGACCTGCGGCGTCTCACCCAACACGATCGAGGCGATCTCCACGAGGTCGTCGACCTCGAGGTAGTTGATCACTCCGCCAACCGCCGCAGCAGCTCAGCGTCACGCTCGGCAACCTCCCGCGCAAGATCCCGCACGCGGGCACGATGATTGCGCGCCGAGACGTACTCCTCGACTGCGACAACGATGGTGGCGTTCATCGACCGGTGCTCCTGCTCGGCAAGCTGCTTGAGCCGCTCGTGCAGTCCGTCAGGAAGATTGACAGTGGTGACCATATGGAAATCATACCGGCCGCACGCAGGGAAACCACCTATCTCGAGGCCGCCGCGAGGCTCCAGGCGATGCCGTCGAGGATGTCGTGCTCGGAGGCGACCACCGACGGCATCCCGGCCCGCTCCATGATCACCCGCAGCACCAGCGCGCCGGCGCCGATCACGTCGGCCCGCCCCGGGTGCATCACCGGGTACGCCAGCCGCTGCTCACTGCTCTTGCCGAGCAGGTCGGCTGTCACCTCGGCCACCTGCTCGTACGAGACGCGGGCGTGATGGATGCGGCTCGGGTCGTACTCCTGGAGCCCTTGCGCCAGGGCGACCACGGTGGTGACCGAACCGGCGAGCCCGACCAGCGTGGCAGCCTCGCGGCCGGGCACGGCGGCGAGCGCGCGGTCGACGGCGGCGGCGATGTCGGCCTCGGCGGCGGCGATCTGCGCCGCTGCCGGCGGATCGTCGTGCAGGTGCCGTTCGGTCATCCGGACGCAGCCGATGTCCACCGAGATCGCGCCGCGCACCCCGTCGGCGCGGGTGCCGACGACGAACTCGGTCGAACCGCCGCCGATGTCGACCACCAGGTACGGCGGTTCGGCGTCGGCGGGCAGGCCGCGCACCGCGCCGGTGAACGACAGCCGTGCCTCCTCGTCGCCGGTCACCACCTCGGGCGGTACGCCGAGCGTGCGCTCGACCATGGTGCGGAAGTCGGCGGCGTTGGAGGCGTCGCGGGAGGCCGAGGTGGCGCACATGCGTACCCGGTCGGCGCCGGACTTCTCGATCTCGGCCGCGTAGCCGGCGAGCGCCACCCGGGTCCGCTCGATCGCCTCCGGGGCGAGCATGCCGGTCTGGTCGACGCCCTGCCCCAGCCGCACGATCTCCATCCGCCGCGAGACGTCCACCAGTGGCGCGGCGTCCCCGGCCGACGCCTCGGGCAGGTCGGCGATCAGCAGTCGGATCGAGTTGGTCCCGCAGTCGATGGCTGCCACACGCGCACTCACGGCGCCCACCCTACGGCAGCCCGTCCAAGCTCAGAGGCGCAGCAGCATGCGGGTGTTGCCCAGGGTGTTGGGCTTGACCCGTTCCAGGTCCAGGAACTCGGCCACACCCTCGTCGTACGAGCGCAGGAGCTGCTCGTACACCGGCTGCGGGACGGGTGCGCCGTCGATCTCGCGGAAGCCGAACGAGCCGAAGAAGCCGGTCTCGAACGTGAGCACGAAGATCCGGGCGACGCCCAACTCCCGCGCCGCGTCGATCAGCCCGGCGACGATCCGGTGCCCGATCCGGTGGCCCCGGCAGGACGGGTCGACCGCCACCGTCCGGATCTCCGCCAGGTCCTCCCACATGACGTGCAGCGCGCCGCAGCCGACCACCGTGCCGTCAGGCGTCACGGCGACGCGGAACTCCTGCACGTCCTCGTACAGCGTCACAGTCGCCTTGCTGAGCAGCCGCCGGTCGTCGGTGTAGGTGTCCACCAGCCGCCGGATGCCGCGCACGTCAGTGGTGCGGGCCCGGCGCACAGTGATCTCGTCGGCGCTCATCTCACTCCGCCGGCGGCACGTCCACGCAGGGGCCGGCCGCCCACCACTTCTCCACGAGCGCCAGCGTCTCGTCGCCGAACGGGTTGACCCCCGGCCCGGCGGCGAGCGCGTGCCCGAGGTGCACGTGCAGGCACTTCACCCGCCCCGGCATGCCGCCGGCCGAGATGCCGGCGATCTCCGGCACCTCACCGATCGCCTCCCGGCGGGTCAGGTAGTCCTCGTGCGCCGCCCGGTACCGCGCCGCCAACTCCGGGTCCTCGGCGAGCCGCTCGGCCATCTCCTTCATCAACCCCGCCGACTCCAGCCGGCTGCACGCCGCCGTGGCACGCGGGCAGGTCAGGTAGAACAGCGTCGGGAACGGCGTGCCGTCGGCCAGCCGCGGCGTCGTCTCCACCACGTCGGGCAGACCACACGGACACCTGTGGGCCACCGCGCGGGTGCCGCGCGGCGGGCGTCCGAGCTGCGCGGCCACCGCGGCCAGGTCGGCCTCGGTGGCCGGCTGGCGTTCCGGCGGGGGTACGGAGTCCGCCGCCGGCTCCTGCGGTGGTACGACGCTCACTGCGCCGCCTTCGTTCGCGACTGCGGGGCTCGCAAACCCGGCTCACTCCTCGCGCTCACAGGAAATGCCTTTCGTGTGGTGCTCACTTGTCCCCACGGTCGGCGTTGGCCGCCTGCACGCTCGACCACAGGGTGTCGTACCAGGGCGCGGGCGGCTTCGGCGCCCCCGGCTTCGCGCCCTTGCCGGCGTCCTTCGCGGCGCCCTCCGGGTCGGAGAGCACCACGAGCAACGTCTCGCCCGGCTTGCCCATGAAGAACCGCTCCCGGGCCTGCGTCTTGACGTACTCCGGATCCTGCCACTTGGCCGCCTCGGCGGTGAGGCGCTCGATCTCGGCCCGCTGGGCGGCCTGCGCGGCTTCCATCCGCTCGATGTCGGCCTGCTGGTCCAGGTAGACGCGGACCGGATAGGTGTACGCCAGGGCGAGCGCGATCAGCACCGCGAAAAGCACTGTGGCGCGCCCGGTGAAGCGCCGGGGTTGGGGTGCGGTGAGCCGCTTGACCGGGCCACCGGCGGCGGTACGCCGGGCCGCGGCGGGGCGGCTCGCGGAGCGTACGCCGTCGGTGGCACGGGACGCGCCGGGTGACCGCCCGGCGGCGCGCGCCTCCGCGCGGACGCCGTTGTCGCGTGCCGTGGACCGGACCCGGGCACCGCCCGTCCGGCCGGGCTGACCCGGCCGACGGGCGGGCCGCTGGCCACCCGGTGTGCGGCGCTGCTGCATCGTCACACCCCTCCCCCGGAGCGCTCGCTCAGGCCGAACGGTAGCGCGGGAACGCGCCGGCACCGGCGTACCGCGCCGCGTCGGCCAGCTCCTCCTCGATCCGCAGGAGCTGGTTGTACTTGGCGACCCGGTCCGAGCGGGCCGGCGCGCCGGTCTTGATCTGCCCGCAGCCGGTGGCGACGGCCAGGTCGGCGATGGTGGTGTCCTCGGTCTCGCCGGAACGGTGGCTCATCATGCACTTGAAGCCGGCCCGGTGGGCCAGGTCGACGGCGTCGAGCGTCTCGGTGAGCGAGCCGATCTGGTTGACCTTCACCAGCACCGCGTTCGCGGCCTGCTCGGCGATGCCCCGGGCGATGCGCTGCGGGTTGGTCACGAACAGGTCGTCGCCGACGATCTGGATGCGGTCGCCGAGCGCGGCGGTGAGGGTGGCCCAGCCGCTCCAGTCGTCCTCGGCCAGCGGGTCCTCGATCGACACGATCGGGTAGTCGCCGGCGAGCTTGGTGTAGTAGTTGCTCATCTCCTCGGCGCTCTTGGCGCTGCCCTCGAACGTGTAGGTGCCGTTGTCGAAGAACTCGGTGGCGGCCACGTCGAGCGCGAAGACGATGTCGGTGCCGAGCCGGTAGCCGGCCTTCTCCACGGCCTCGGCGATCAGGTCCAGCGCGGCGGCGTTGGTGGGCAGGTTCGGGGCGAAGCCGCCCTCGTCGCCCAGACCGGTCGACAGGTCCTTCTTCTTCAGCACCGACTTCAGCGCGTGGTAGACCTCGGCGCCGGAGCGCAGCGCGTCCCGGAACGTCGGCGCACCGATCGGCGCGATCATGAACTCCTGGATGTCGACGTTCGAGTCGGCGTGCGCGCCACCGTTGAGGATGTTCATCATCGGCACCGGGAGCAGGTGCGCGTTCGGACCGCCCAGGTAGCGGAACAGGCTCAGCTCGGCGCTGCCGGCGGCGGCCTTCGCCACGGCCAGGGAGACGCCGAGGATGGCGTTCGCGCCCAGCTCGCCCTTGTTGTCCGAGCCGTCGATGTCGATCATCTTCTGGTCGATCAGCCGCTGCTCGCTGGCCTCGTAGCCGATGAGCTGGTCGACGATGCGGTCCTCGATGTTGGCGACCGCCTTCTCGACACCCTTGCCCAGGTAGCGATCCTTGTCACCGTCGCGCAGCTCGACCGCCTCGAAGGCGCCGGTGGAGGCGCCGGACGGCACCGCGGCGCGGGCGATCGTGCCGTCGTCGAGCCCGACCTCGACCTCGACCGTCGGGTTGCCCCGCGAGTCCAGGATCTCCCGGGCGACGATTCCCTCGATGGTTGCCACTGAGTCGCTCCTCGTTTGTGTGGTTCCGGTCCGTATGGGCCGCGACGGTGCGGCTGAGGCAGGTGTTGAACGCAGCGTATCGGTCCCCGCCCTGCCGCACCCCGCTCGGGGCGGCCCCCGAGGCGCTTGCTGAGACGGACATTCCCGGATTACCGGTCGTCAACCGGCAACCGGTTTGCGAGACGTTGCGTCGATCGACAAGGCTGGGCATCATGCCTGCCGCCTCGACGACTCTCCGCGTGCTCGCCGCCTCGGTCATCGCGTCGCTCTCGGTCACCGGCTGTCAGGCCCTGGACGACGCGAACGTCGCGCTCGGTCGCGCCGACCTGGTCAACGACCTCGCCGCGCGGATGGACCGGGCGCTGGAGCAGACCTGGGCCGCCGACTACCAGATCGACGGCGGCCGGACCGCCTCGATCGCGCAGACCAAGAAGCCGCTGCGCTCCACGTACACCTGGCCCGGCGGCAAGATCACGGTGACCCAGGAGTCGGTGACCCGGTGTGCCAGCACGGCCTCCCGTACCTCCTGCACCGTCTCGCCGCCAGTGCTCACCGCCGGGAAGCCGTCGGTGATCGTCTACGACGAGGCGCGCAAGCAGGGCCTGGTCACGCCGCCCGCGGTGATCCGGCTGCTCACCGACGCGGCGCTGGCGCCGGACGCGGTCATCGAGCAGAGCGACACCACGCTCGCCGGCCGCCACGCCACCTGCGTCGACGTCACCCACGACGGGGAACGCTTCAACGCCTGCGTGACGACCGAGGGTGTGCTGGGCAGCTTCTCCGGCACGCTCGACGGCAAGCCCGCCGAGGTGACGCTGAGCCGCTACACCGAGAGCGTCGAGGCGGCCGCGTTCGCGGTTCCGGCCGGCGCCGGCGTGGTGGACCGCCGCCCGTCCACGTCGTGACCCCGAGGTTCCTGCCTGCTGCCGATCACGGGCGGCCGCCGCGCCCGGACGACCTGGCGCTGCCGGTGTCCGGGCGGAAGCTGCTGACCGGCCCGGACGAGCAGCCGCTGCGGATCGACGCGCTACCCGGCGACCTCGCCTGGATCCCGGTCGGCACGCTCGACGGCGTCCCGGCGTGGGCGGCCGAGGTGACCGATCCGGAGTCGCTTCCCGGCCGGTGGCGCGGCTGGCGCGGCCTCGCCGCCGAGCTGCCCGCACCCCGCGCGGACCTCGCCGGGCGGGCGCTCGCCGTGGTCACCTGGCGGCGTACCCACAGGTGGTGCGGGGCGTGCCGGGCCGAGCTGGCCGACGTGCCGGGCGAGACCGCGCGGCGCTGCCCGGACTGCGGGCTCACCTCGTTCCTGCCCCTGTCCGTCGCGGTACTGACCGCGATCACCCGCCCCGGACCGGCGGGTGGCGTAGACGAACTGCTGCTGGTCCGGCACGCGCAGGGGCCGACGCAGCTGTGGGCGCTCGTCGCCGGGTTCGTCGAGGCGGGCGAGTCGCTGGAGGCGGCGGTGCACCGCGAGGTCGCCGAGGAGGTCGGCCTGACGCTGCGGCGACCGGTGTACGTGGACAGCCAGCCGTGGGCGCTGTCCGGACCGGGCACGCTGCTCGCCGGTTTCACCGCCCAGGTGACCGACCCGGCCGCCGAACCCGTCGTCGACGGCATCGAGCTGACCGAGGCGCGCTGGTTCCCGGTGGATGCGCTGCCCGCCGAGCTGCCGCCCGCGTACTCCCTGTCGCGCTGGCTGATCGACGCGGTCGCCGCCCGGCGGTGACCGCAGGCGGATCGCCGCTCGGCGGTGAGCCTCACACCCCCAGCAGCGTGCGCAGGTGGCGCGGCGGCGGGCAGTCGTGCGCCAGCATGGCGTCGTGCCAGTCGCGCACCGTCACGCCGTCCGGCCGGGCGGCGGCGATGTCGGCCATCTCGCTGTAGCCGACGAAGTACGTGGAGAGCTGCGTCGAGGTGAGCAGCGCCCGCCGCCACTTGCCGGCCGCCTCGCCCTCCTCCTGGAAACCGCGCCCGGTCATCAGCGCCATCGCCTCGGACTCGGGCAGGTCGTCGCAGTGCACGAGCTGGTCCAGCAGCGCGTTGATGGTCATCCGGAGCTGCATCTTGAGCTGCTGCAACCGCACCGGCAGCCCGCCGAAGCCGAGCCCGGCCATCAGCTCCTCCGCGTAGACCGCCCAGCCCTCCACGAACACACCCGACTCGGTGAGCGCGCGTACCCGGGTCGGGCCGTCGTACCGGCGGGCGTGCGCGAGCTGGAGGAAGTGACCGGGCATCGCCTCGTGCACGGTCAGGTTGCGGATCATGTGGTCGTTGTACTCGCGGTAGAACGACTCGACCCGCTGCGCCGGCCAGTCCGACGGGGTGGGCGAGATGCAGTAGAACGTCGGTACGTCGGCCGTCTCCAGCGGGCCCGGCGAGTCGCAGTAGGCCACCGCCACGCCGCGCGCGAACTCCGGCATCTCCTGGATCACGCACGGGTCGCCGACCATGCTGACCAGGTCGTGGTGGCGGACGAAGTCACTCGCCTCGTCGAGCGTGACCGAGGCGAGGTCGACGATCGTGGCGTCGTCCGGGTGCTCGGCGGCGAGCAGGTCCAGCGCCCGGCGTACCGTCTCGTCGTCGGCCGGACCACCGACCAGCTCGACCGACGCCGCGCGGATCTCCTCGGTGACCCGGTCGAGGTTGGCCCAGGCGCGGCGCTGCACCTCGGCGGCGCTCAGCTCGGTGTCGAGCGTGTGCCACAGCCGCGCCTCCCACCGCCGCCGGCCCAGCCGCGGGTCACGCCCCGGGCCGGCGTCCGCGGCCAGGCCCTGCCGCAGCCAGGCCACGAACTCCTCCAGCGCGGCGATCGCGTCGGTGGCCGCCGGACCGACCCGGTCGCGCATCGCCGGCGCCTCGGCCAGCAGGCCGGGCACCTCGTCGCGGATCAGCGCCGCCGTACCGGTGAACTGCCCGACCGCCGTCTCCGCGTGGACCCGCGGCATGTCCCGCAGCGTCGCGCGCGCCGTCGACAGCGCATCGGGTACGGCCGACAGACGCCCGGCGAGACTGGTCAGGCGCTCCTCGGCCGGGGCGAACGGACGGGCCAGCAGGGCGTGCAGCAGCGGCCCCGGATTGTGGCGCAGCGGATCCCACTCGTGGCCGCGGATCTCGGTGGCCTCGAACAGTCCCCGGTCGACGAGGCTGGTGAGCAGCGCATGGTCGACGCTCTCCGCCGGGTCGAGCGCGTCCGGGTCGATCTCGGCGAGCGCGTCGGCCGCGTCCTTGAGCATCGCCTGGTCGGCGGCGAGGGCGTCGGCGGAGAGATCGGGCAGCCGGTCGTCGTAGCGGTGATCCCCGACGGAGGTGGCCAGCCCGGGCCGGCTCTCCAGCAACGCCTCCACGATCCGCTCCGCCAGCGGCACGAACGCTTCCATCCCCCGACCCTACCGACCCTCCCGCCCCTTCCCCTCCTCCCGCGCCCCTCCCCGCGCCCCCACCCCCTTGATCAAGGAGTTTGTGTCCCCCCGCAGCGTCCAATCCGGACACAAGCTCCTTGATCAACGCCGCGAGTCGCCCGGAGGCGCACGTCTCGACCGGACCACCGCCTCCAGGACGGCGGGCCGGTCGGCCGCGTGCACCACACGCCAGGCGGGCTGTGAATGTGGACTGCACTTCTCGTCTGCCGGGAGGTCTGCGACGATCTTGCACTTCACGCCCGGGCAGATGGGGCATTCCCGACACCCACGGGGCCGCAAGTGCAAGATCGCGGGGGCAAGGGCCCGGGGCGGGGAGGGCGTCAGGCGGGGCTGGTGGGGGTGGGGCGTTCGGCGGCTCGGACTGCTTCGGCGTACGCCAAGGTAGCCCGCCGCAGGGCGGCCTCGGGGTCGATGCCGGCCTGACGGGCGGCGGCGACCGTGGCCAGCAGGCTCGCGCCGAGCCGGGCCTCCGGGTCCACCTGCGACTCGGCCAGCGGGGGCGGTACGGCGAGGCCGACCCGCCCCGCCCGGTCCAGGATCTTCGCGGCCAGCGACAGCGCGGGCTGGCTCAGCGCGATGCCGTCCAGCACCGACTCACGGGTCTTCTCGGCCCGCTTGATCCGTTCCCAGTTCGCCTCGATCTCCTCGATCGAACCGGCCGGCTCACCGGAGAACACGTGCGGGTTGCGCCGCACCATCTTGTCGACCAGGGTGCCCGCGACGTCGTCGACGGTCCAGCTCTCGCCCTCCGGCAGGTTCTCGGCCAGCCGGGCGTGCAGCAGCACCTGGAGCAACACGTCGCCCAGTTCCTCGCGGAGCGCGTCGGTGTCGTCGGCGCTGATCGCGTCGTACGCCTCGTAGCACTCCTCCAGCAGGAAACCCGCGAGGCTGCGGTGGGTCTGCGCCCGCTTCCACGGGTCGCCACCCGGGGAGGCCAGCCGGTCCATCACCTCGACCGCGTCGAGCAGCCGGGCACCGGGCGGATCCCACGAGCCGTACATCAGCTCCAGCTCGGCCAGCCCGGGCTCGCGCGCAAGCCGCAGCCCCAGCTCACGGGCCAGCGTCTCGTCGCCGGCCGGGCCGGCCAGCCAGACCGCCCCGCCGTGCGCGGCGGCGGCGTCGAGCAGCGCCTGGGTCGCACCCTCGGTCACCACGCTCACCTCGGCCCCGGCCGTCCGGACCGCGCGGGTCAGCGCGCTCTCCGCACCGGCGAGGACCGGCGCGGAGCGTACGGCGTCCCAGGCGGCCGAGGTCAGCAGGCCGGCGGGCAGCCGGGGTGAGGTGACGAGCAGGACGATGCGCGCGGTCATGCGGCTCCGGGAGCCGGGGAGCCGGAGGCCGGTGCCTCGGGCGTGGAGATGTCGGTGACCGGGCCGTCCTTGTCGACGTACGGCAGGGAGTAGAAGACGAACGACTGGCCGGTGTTGACGAGTGACGGCACGCCGGTCACGCCGAACCGGGGGTTGACGCGGACATCCGACTTGTCGGCCTGCTCCTGCAGCGCGCTGCTGAGCGCGGTGGCGGTGCGGACGAAGCCGGCCTCGCCGAACGCCTGCCGGACCTGGTCGACGCTCAGGCCCGGCTGGATCGCCCCGGTCTTCTCGATGGCGTGGTAGACGGCCATCAGGGACTCGTCGCTGAGGTCGGCCGGGGGCAGGCTCTGCTGAAGCGTGCCGGAGAGGTCGACCCACTCGCCCCACAGCTTCGTGTACTCGGTGGTCGCCGGCATGCGGAGCGCCTGCTGGATCTGCTCCGGGGAGATCTGGTCGGTGACCTGGAGGCCCTTCTCGGCCGCCACACGCTTGCCCAGGTCGATCGCGACCAGCAGGTTCAGCACGTCCTGCCGGGTCACCGAGGACCGCAGCTCCGCCGGCGACGGCGTCTGCGGAGCCTGGCTACGGACGGCGTCCGCGTACTGCCGCTGCGCGTCCTCGTAGATCGCGTCGACCCGGTCGACGGAGTACCGGGTGTCGCCGACGTACGCGGCGACGTCCGGGGCGGAGCGGCCACAGGCGGCGAGGGAGAGCGCGGCGAGGGCCGCGACGCTGACAGCGACGAGGGAACGGCGAGCACGCATGAGGGTCACTCTCTCACGCCGAGTACCAGCCTGTGACTCCGCCCACCTCATCGCGCACCCGCCCCGGACCGGGCGACACCGGCCGGCTCCTCGGGCTTGCTGTGTCATCGTCCGCTCGCCACTGCGGGGCTGGCAACACCGGCCAGCTCCTCGGGCTTGCCGAGCACGTCGGCCAGGAGCTGCCCGCACCACTCCAGCAGCGCCTGATCGCGCAACGGCTCGCCGCCGATCCGCCGGGTGCTCGGCCGGGGCACACTGACCTGGTCGAGCGCCTGCTTGTAGACCGAGTCCGGGTGGTAGCGCTTGAGCCGCATCTGCTTCGAGTCGGGCAGTGGCAGCGGGCCGAACCGGATGTGCTTGCCCTGCATCGACACGTCGGTGAGCCCGTAGCGGCGGGCCAGCAGCCGGAACCGGGCCACCGCGACCAGGTTCTGCACCGGCGCGGGCGGCTCGCCGTACCGGTCGGTCATCTCGGCGACCACCTCGCGCAGACGTTCGGAGTCGCGGGCCTCGGCGAGCTTGCGGTACATCTCCAGGCGCAGCCGCTCCACCGCCACGTAGTCGTGCGGCAGGTGCGCGTCGATCGGCAGGTCGACCTTGACCTCCGTCTCCTCCTCCTGCTGCTCGCCCTTGAAGGCGGACACCGCCTCGCCGACCATCCGTACGTACAGGTCGAAGCCGACGCCCTCGATATGGCCGGACTGCTCGCCGCCGAGCAGGTTGCCGGCGCCGCGGATCTCCAGATCCTTCATCGCCACGTACATGCCCGCGCCGAGTTCGGTGTGCTGCGCGATGGTGGCCAGCCGCTCGTGCGCGTTCTCGGTGAGCGGCTTCTCCGGCGGGTAGAGGAAGTACGCGTACGCCCGCTCCCGGCCCCGGCCGACCCGGCCGCGGATCTGGTGCAGCTGGGCCAGGCCGAGCAGGTCGGCCCGCTCGACGATGAGCGTGTTGGCGTTCGGGATGTCGATGCCTGATTCGACGATCGTGGTGCAGACCAGGACGTCGAACTCCTTCTCCCAGAAGCCGACCATCACCTTCTCCAGCGCCTCCTCGCCCATCTGGCCGTGCGCCACCGCGACCCGCGCCTCCGGGACCAGCTCCCGGAGCTTGCGGGCCGTCTTCTCGATCGACTCGACCCGGTTGTGCAGGTAGAAGACCTGACCGTCGCGCAGCAGCTCACGGTGGATGGACGCGGCCACCTGCCGGTCGTCGTACGCGCCGACGAACGTGAGCACCGGGTGCCGCTCCTCCGGCGGGGTGGCGATGGTGGACATCTCCCGGATGCCGGTGATCGCCATCTCCAGCGTCCGCGGGATCGGGGTGGCCGACATGGCGAGCACGTCGACCGAGGCGCGCAGCGTCTTCAGGTGCTCCTTGTGCTCGACGCCGAACCGCTGCTCCTCGTCGATGATGACCAGCCCCAACTGCTTGAACCGGGTGGACGCCTGGAGCAGCCGGTGGGTGCCGATGACGATGTCGACGGTGCCGGCGGCGACCATCTCCAGCGTCTGCTCGGTCTCCTTCGGCGTCTGGAACCGGGACAGCTGCCGGATCGACACCGGGAACTGGCTCATCCGCTCGGCGAACGTGTTGTAGTGCTGCTGCACCAGCAGCGTGGTCGGCACCAGCACGGCCACCTGCTTGCCGTCCTGCACCGCCTTGAACGCCGCCCGTACCGCGATCTCGGTCTTGCCGTAGCCGACGTCACCGCAGATCAGCCGGTCCATCGGGACGGTCTGTTCCATGTCCCGCTTGACCTCCTCGATGGCGGCCAGCTGGTCCGGCGTCTCCTGCCAGGGGAACGCGTCCTCCAGCTCCCGCTGCCACGGGGTGTCGGGGCCGAAGTTGTGCCCCTTCGACGCCTTGCGCGCGGCGTACAGCTGGATGAGCTGCGCGGCGATCTCACGGACCGCCTTGCGCGCCCGGGCCTTGGACTTCTGCCAGTCCGAGCCGCCCATCTTGTGCAGCGTGGGCTGCTCGCCGCCGACGTAGCGGGAGAGCTGGTCGAGCTGGTCGGTCGGCACGAAGAGGCGGTCGCCGGGCTGGCCGCGCTTGCTCGGCGCGTACTCGATGACCAGGTATTCGCGGCTGGCGCCGTTCACCGTGCGCTGCACCAGCTCGACGTAGCGGCCGATGCCGTGCTGCTCGTGCACGACGAAGTCGCCGGCCTTCAGCTCCAGCGGGTCGATGGTGTTGCGCCGCCGGCTGGGCATCTTGCGCATGTCGCGGGTGGAGGTGCCCCGGCCGCCGGTGACGTCGTTGCCGGTGAGCAGCACGAACTTCGACGCCTCGTCGACGAACCCGGCGGTCAGGCAGCCGCAGGACACGAGCAGCTCGCCCGGTGCGGGCGCGGCGGGCACCTCCTCGGTGAGCCGGGCGCCGAGACCGGCGTCGCGGAGCACCTCGACGGCCCGCTGGGCGGGACCGTGCCCCTCGAAGACGAGCGCGATCGACCAACCCTCGCCGGCCCAGCGCTTCAGATCCTCGACCACCCGGGCGGTCTCGCCGTGGTAGAGCGGCGCCGGCTGGGCGGCCAGGCTCACCGCGATGGCGTCGTCGGGGGTGACGTCGACTTCGGCCGGCTCGTCCTCCCAGGGCTGCCGGGCCGGTGCCGCGCCCGCCTCGACCAGGCCGAACGGCGCGAGCGTCCACCAGGGCTGGCGCAGGGCGCGGGCCGCCGTGCGTACCTCGGCCAGGGTCTTGAAGGCGGCGGCGCCGAGGTCGACCGGGGCCTGGCCGCCGACGGCGGCCGCGGCCCAACTGGCCTGGAGGAACTCCTCCGAGGTACGGACCAGGTCGTGCGCGCGGGTGCGGATGCGCTCGGGGTCGCAGAGGAGTACGTGGGTGCCGGCCGGCATGCAGTCGACGAGCAGTTCCAGCGCGTCCGCACCGATCAGCGCGGGGGCGAGTGACTCCATGCCCTCGACCGGGATGCCCTCGGCGAGCTTGTCCAGGATCTCGGCCAGCTCGGGGTGCTCGGCGGCGAGCGCGGCGGCCCGCTCCCGCACCGCCGGGGTCAGCAGCAGTTCCCGGCACGGCGGCGCCCACATCTGCGCGACGCCCTCGATGGTGCGCTGGTCGGCGACTGCGAAGGTGCGGATCTCCTCCACCTCGTCGCCCCAGAACTCGACCCGGGACGGGTGCTCGTCGGTGGGCGGGAAGACGTCCAGGATGCCGCCGCGGACGGCGAACTCGCCGCGCTTGGTGACCAGGTCGACCCGGGCGTAGGCCATGTCGGTGAGCCGGCGGGCCACCTCCTCCAGGTCGGCCTCGTCCCCGGCGGCGAGCTGCACCGGCTTCAGGTCGCCGAGGCCCTTGAGCTGCGGCTGGAGCAGCGACCGGACCGGCGCGACGACCACCCGCAGCGGCCCGGTGCGGCCGTGCGCGTCGGCGGCGTCCGGGTGGGCCAGGCGGCGCAGCACGGCGAGGCGCCGCCCGACCGTGTCGGATCGGGGCGACAGGCGCTCGTGCGGCAGCGTCTCCCAGGACGGGAAGACCGCCACCTGCTCCGGCGGCAGCAGGCTGCCCAGCGCGGAGGCCAGGTCGTCGGCCTCCCGGGTGGTGGCGGTGACCGCGAGCACGGGGCGGCCCGCGCCGCCGGCCGGCTCGTCGGCGGCGACCGCCGCCACCGCGAACGGGCGCAGCGCGGCCGGGGCGGTCAGGTCGAGCCCGTCGACCTGCGCGGCACCGGAGCGCGCCAGGTCACGCGCCCGGGCCAGCCCCGGGTCGGCCAGGGCGGCGGAGAAGAGTCCGGTGAGCATCAGTGATCACTTCCAGCGGATCGACACACGACGACGACCCCGCGTCCAGCCGGACGGGGGGTGCACCGTCCGAGCCTATCCCCCTCCACCGACGAACCGGGCCCGCCCGATGTTGGATCTTGACCGGCCGTGACCGGGCGTGGTGCGGTGGGCGGATGGTCGAGTATCGGGCGGTCTTCGACGCCGAGGTAATTTTCTCCAACGGTGGCGGTCTGCGCACCGACGGGTTCCGGCTGGACGTGCCGCACCCGGACGTCACCGACGACGAGGTGGGCGCGCTGCTGGTCCGGCACCTGGGGCTGCTCATGGTCGGCGAGGTACGGATCACCAACCGGACCGTCGTCGAGGAGCCGCACAAGGGCGGGCGAGGCCTCGACGTCCCGGCCTCCGGTGGGCGGAGGCTCGTCGAACTGAGTCACGTGGTCACCGACGGCATGGTCACGCTGCCCGGCTGGCCCGGACCGGCGATCACCGACTGGCTGACCCGGGAGGAGTCCCGGAATCGGTACGCGCCGGGTGTCGAGTTCCACGTCGCGCGGATCGACATGATCGCCAACACCGGCACGTACGTGGACACGCCGTCGCACCGCTTCGCGGACGGCCCGGACCTGACCGGGATGCCGCTGGACCGTCTCGCCGACCTGCCCGGCCTGGTGGTACGCGTGCCCGCGGGTACCCGGGCGGTGGACCGGCTGATGCTCGCCCCGTACGACGTGGCCGGGTGCGCGGTGCTGCTGCACACCGGGTGGGACGCGCACTTCGGCACCGACGGGTACGCCGCACCGGACGCGCCCTACCTGACCGGTGACGGCGCGCAGTGGCTGGCCGAGTCGGGCGCGGCGCTGGTCGGCATCGACTCGATCAACATCGACGACATGACGGCGGCGGCAGCGGGTCAGCGCCCGGCGCACACCGGTCTGCTGGCCGCCGGCATCCCGATCGTGGAGCACCTGACCGGCCTGGACGCGCTGCCCCCGACCGGCTTCCGGTTCACCGCCGCCCCGCCGCGGGTCGCCGGGATGGGCACGTTCCCGGTCCGCGCCTTCGCCGTCGTCGACGCCTGACCGAGATGGCGGGGCCCACCGCTTTCCGAAACCCCACCCCACCCCACCCCACCTCGCCGAGGCGCAGTAAGTCTCTCCGCCCACCCGGCCGCTGGCAGCAGCGAGTGGAACGGCATGGGTGTCAAGACGGGCCCGAGACACCCATGACGTTCCACTGACCGGCATTTCGATGCGTGGGTGGAACGTCATGGGTGCCAAACCAGGCCGGAGACACCCACGACGTTCCACCCAGCCGGATGGAGCGGCGGGTGAGTAGCGGCCGACGTCTCGCAGGTGAGTTCGGGCGTGGTCAGTAGCGCACGGCGATCCGTCGCTCCACCGCGTCCACGCGGATCTCGCCGCCGTACGGGATGATCACCTGCGGGTCGGTGTGGCCCAGGTCGACGTCGAAGACCACCACCGGGTCGCCGGCGTAGGGGGCGAGTGCCGACAGGATCGCCTCCCGCTGGTCGGCGGCCCAGGCCAGCCGCTCCGCGACCGAGTGCGGCCGGTCGAAGTCCCACGCCTTGGGGCGGCCGACCACGATCGCCGGGACGGCGGCCAGCAGCCCGCGCTCGCCCATGTTCCGCACGATCCGGAAGACCTCCTGTGCGGGCGGCAGCTCGTTCGACGTCTCCAGCACCAACACCGACCCGGCCAGCTCGGCGGCCGTAGGCACCCGGTCGGTCGCCATCAGCCAGTGCACGATCTCCAGGCAGCCGCCCCATGTCCGGCTCTGCACCACCCGAGCCGGGCCGTGCCAGCGCCAGCCCTCGGACGGGTACATCGGCGGCTCCTCGGCCAGCGTGGCCGGGTCGCGCCAGTCGCACGGCTCGTCGCCCCACTCGGGCGCGGCGGTCAGCTCGTACCAGCCGGTGGTGAACAGCGCGGCGCGCAGCGAGTCGAGCGTGAGCGGGTGCGGCTTCCCGGAGCGCCCGAGGTGCACCAGCACCGAGCCGCCGTGGTAGCCGACGACGCCCAGCCGGTACAGGTGGTTGAGCACGTTCGTGTTGTCCGAGTAGCCGAAGTACGGCTTCGGATTGGCCCGCAGCACCTCGTCGTCCAGGTACGTGGTGACGGTGATCAGGTCGTCCCCGCCGACCGTCGCCAGCACAGCGGTGATCGTCGGGTCGGCGAACGCGGCGGTCAGGTCACGCGCCCGCTCCCGCGGGTCGGCGCCCATGACGCGGGTGGTCGGATACTCCACCGGTTCCAGCCCCAGCTCGTCGCGGAGGCGGCGCAGGCCCAGCTCGTACACGTGGGGGAAGAGACCCGGCAGGCCGGCGGAGGGTGAGACGACCGCGACCCGGTCGCCCGGCTGCGGTTTGGCGGGATAGACAGGCACCGTCATGGCCCGACGCTATCGGCAGGGACCAGCGGTTTTCGCCCGACGAAACCCCATGAGCCGGGCATATGCCCGCAATAGGCTGAGGCCGTGGACGACGAGCCGGAGCTGCGTACCCGGGACTGGCTGCCCCGCACGGCGGCGCTGATCCTCGGCACCCTCGCGCTGGCGAGCGCGTTCATCGCCGCCTACGTCGGCGCGCTGCACAAGCCGGACCCCCGCGACGTGCCGGTCGCCGTGGTCACGAGCGACCAGCAGGCCCAGGCCGTGATGTCCGCCGTCCGCGCCCGCACCGACACGATCAAACCCGTCGGGTACGACAGCCGCGACGCCGCCCAGGACGGACTCACCGACAGATCGGTGTACGCGGTGCTCGGCTCCGCCCCGGGCGGCGGCCTGACGCTCGCCACCGCCAGCGCGGGAGCGCCCGCCGCCACCGAACTCGTCACCGACGTGTTCACCGAGGCGGCCCGGCAGGCCGGGGTGCCACTGGAGGTCACCGACGACGTGCCGGTCTCCGCCGACGACCCGCGCGGCCTGGTCCCGTTCTACCTGGCCGTCGGCGTGGTGCTCGGCGGCTACCTGGCGTCCACGGCGCTCGGCATCTCGCTCGGCACCAGTCCGCGCGACCTGCGCCGGGCCGGGCTGCGGATCGCCACGCTGGCGGTGCACGCGGTCCTGCTCGGCGTCATCGGGGCGATCCTGGTCGGACCGGTGCTCGGCGTGTTCCCCGATCAGGTGGCGACGGTGGCGGTGGTCGGGGCGCTCGCCGCGTTCGCGGCCGGGATGGTCGCCGCCGCCGTTCAGGGCTGGCTCGGGCTGCTCGGCACCGGCATCGTGATCCTGCTGCTCGTGGTGCTCGGCAACCCCGGTTCCGGCGGCATCTACGCCCCCGAGTTCCTGCCGCCGTTCCTGCGCGGCATGCACCGCTGGAACGTGCCGGGCCTCGCCACCGACCTGTTCAAGTCGGCCATCTACTTCGACTGGCGCGGCGGCGGCTGGGCACTGACCGGGCTGCTGGTCTGGGTGGTCGCCGGCCTGGCCGGTCTGCTCACCGCGACCCTGTTCCGGGCGCGCCGCGGACCGGAGGCGGGACGGCACGCCGTCGAGCGGAGCTGACCGGCACACCGTCCCAGAGTGCAGATCATCACGGTGTCCCCCTCCTGTCCCCCGGGCCCACGCGGATACCATCCAGAGGAGTCGGACAGCGCTGTCCTTCGTCCTCGCGTAAGGAGCGCAACCGTGACCGACCAGCACGACCACGACGGCCCCGACGCCGCTCTCCGGGCCGACATCCGCCGCCTCGGCACGCTGCTCGGGCAGACCCTCGCCCGGCAGGAGGGCCGCCCGCTCCTCGACCTGGTCGAGGAGATCCGCGCCCAGGTCCGCTCCGACGCGCCGGCCGCCGCCCAGCGCCTCGCCGGGCTCGACGTCACCACCGGCACGAAGCTGGCCCGTGCCTTCTCCACCTACTTCCACCTGGCGAACATCACCGAGCAGGTGCACCGCGCCCGGGATCTGCGCCGCCGCCGCGCCACCCACGGCGGCTGGCTGGACCAGGCGGCCAAGATGATCGCCGAACGGGGCGTACCGGCCGAGGAGATCGCCGCCGCGGCCCGCCGGCTGGCCGTACGCCCGGCCTTCACCGCCCACCCCACCGAGGCGGCCCGCCGGTCCATCCTGTCCAAGCTGCGCGCCGTGGCCGACGAGCTGGACACCGAGACCGCGAACGCGATCCTGTACGGCGCCAGCGACGAGGGCCCGGCGAACCGCCGCCTGGCCGAACTGCTCGACCTCATGTGGCAGACCGACGAGCTGCGGCTCGACCGGCCTGATCCGACAGACGAGGCGCGCAACGCGATCTACTACCTGCGCGACCTGTACGCCGAGGCCGCGCCGCAGGTCCTCGACGACCTCGCCGACACGCTGCGCACGCTCGGCGTGGAGACGTCGCCGACGTCCCGCCCGCTGAGCTTCGGCACCTGGATCGGCGGCGACCGCGACGGCAACCCGTTCGTCACGCCGGTGGTCACCCGCGAGGTGCTGCGCATCCAGCACGAACACGGCATCGCCGCCACCGAGAAGGCGATGGACGAGCTGATCACCGAGGTCAGCGTCTCCCGGCGGCTGCGCGCGGTGTCGCTCGACCTGTCCGCCAGCCTCGCCAAGGACCTGGATGCGCTACCAGAGGTGGCGCCCCGGTTCCGCCGGGTCAACGCGGAGGAGCCGTACCGGCTCAAGGCGCGGTGCGTGAAGGCGAAGCTCGCCAACACCCGGGAGCGGCTGCGCGCCGACACCCCGCACGTGCCGGGGCGCGACTACCGGGGCTCGTCCGAGCTGATCGCCGACCTGGAGCTGCTGCGCGCGTCGCTGGCCCGCAACTCCGGCCAGCTCACCGCCGTCGGGCGGCTGGCCTCGGCCATCCGTACGGTGTCCGCGTTCGGCCTGCACCTGGCCACCATGGACATCCGGGAGCACGCGGAGAAGCACCACGAGGTGCTGGCCCAGCTCTACGAGGCGGTCGGCGAGGTCTCCGACTACCCGGCGCTGTCCCGGCTGGAGCGCACCAAGCTGCTCGCCGACGAGCTGACCGGCCGCCGGCCGCTCTCCACCCAGGACAGCCCGCTCACCGAGTCGGCCCGCAAGACGTTCGACGTGTTCGCGGCGATCCGCGAGGCGCAGGACCGGTTCGGCCCCGAGGTGATCGAGTCGTACATCATCTCGATGACGCTCGGCGTGGACGACGTGCTGGCCGCCGTGGTGCTGGCCCGCGAGGCCGGCCTGGTGGACGTGCACTCCGGGCGGGCCCGCATCGGCATCGTGCCGCTGCTGGAGACCCCGGCCGAGCTGAACGCCGGTGGAGAGCTGCTGGACGAGCTGCTGTCGCTGCCCGCGTACCGGGCGCTCGTGGCGGCCCGGGGCGACGTGCAGGAGGTGATGCTCGGCTACTCCGACTCCAACAAGGAGGCGGGCATCACCACCAGCCAGTGGTCCATCCACCGGGCGCAGCGCGCGCTGCGGGACGTGGCCGCGCGGCACGGCGTACACCTGCGGTTGTTCCACGGCCGGGGCGGCACCGTCGGCCGTGGTGGCGGCCCCACGCACGACGCGATCCTGGCCCAGCCGTACGGCACGCTGGACGGCGCGATCAAGGTGACCGAGCAGGGCGAGGTCATCTCCGACAAGTACACGCTGCCGGCGCTGGCCCGGGAGAACCTGGAACTGACGGTGGCGGCGGTGCTCCAGGCGACGCTGCTGCACACCGCCCCCCGGCAGCCGGCCGAGATGCTGGAGCGCTGGGACGCGGCGATGGACGTGGTGTCCGAGTCGGCGTTCCGGTCGTACCGGTCGCTGGTCGAGGATCCGGACCTGCCCGCGTACTTCTGGGCGTCCACCCCGACCGAGCTGCTCGGCGCGCTGAACATCGGTTCCCGGCCGGCGAAGCGCCCGAACACCGGCGCCGGCCTGTCCGGCCTGCGGGCCATCCCGTGGGTGTTCGGCTGGACGCAGACCCGGCAGATCGTGCCGGGCTGGTTCGGCGTGGGCTCCGGGCTGGCCGCCGCGCGGGCGGCCGGGCTGGCCGACGTGCTCGCCGAGATGAACCGGAACTGGCACTTCTTCCGCACGTTCCTGTCGAACGTCGAGATGATGCTGACCAAGACCGACCTGACCATCGCCCGGCGGTACGTGGAGACGCTGGTGCCGAAGAAGCTGCACCCGATCTTCGACAAGATCGAGCAGGAGTACGAGCTGACCAAGCAGGAGGTGCTCGCGGTCACCGCCGCACCGGCGCTGCTGGACAACTCACCGGTGCTGCAGCGCACGCTCGCCGTGCGGGACACCTACCTGGAGCCGCTGCACCACCTCCAGGTGGCCTTGCTGCGGCAGTACCGCGAATCAGGCGCGGCCGGGCGGGCGGTGGCGACCGCGCCGGGTGGGCGGCGTGCCCCGAACGACGGTACGGCGCTGGAGCGGGCGCTGCTGACCACCGTCAACGGCATCGCCGCCGGCATGCGCAACACCGGCTGAGGTGTAAGGAAGGGCCCCCTCTTAACGCCTCGTGCATAAGAGGGGGCCCTTCTTAACGCGCGCGGCTAGAAGTCGCCGCCGCCGAAGTCACCACCGAAATCCCCGCCGCCGAAGCCACCGAAGTCGCCGCCGCCGTAGTCCCCGCCGCCGCCGAAGTCGCCACCGGCGTAGTCGCCACCGCCGCCCATGTCGCCGCCGCCCATGTCGCCGCCCTGGTCGCCGAAGTCCTGGCCGTCGCCGAAGCCCTCCTGGTAACCGGCGTCGTACCCGGGGTCGGCGAACGCCGGTGAGAACAGCGCGTCCGCGATCAGGAGACCGCCGACCACGCCGACACCCGCGCCGAGCGCGGTCTTCCACCATGGCGTGGAGTACCAGCCGGCCGGCACCGGCCGCCCCTGGAACCGGCCACCCGGGTAGTAGTAGGGCGTCGCGTTCCCCGGCTGCGGGCCGGCCCGGAACGTCTGCCCCTGCACGTCGACCTGGCGCTCCTTGGTGAGCGCGCCGGCACCCTGAGCGGCGGCGAGCGGCGGCAGCTCCGGGCCCGGGTCGATGCCCATCGCGGTCCGCGCCGCCCGGATGTACGCCAGCCCCTCCAGCGCGGTCTCCCGGGCCAGCCCGAACTGGCGTGGCGTGGTGGCCTGCTCCAGCTGCGAACCGGCCGCGTTGTAGCGCTCACCGGCGTCGGCGAGCGCCTGCCGGACCGCCGGGGCGTCGCCGTGCAGGTTCATCAGCTGGCCGCCGAGCCGCTCGTACCAGCGCTGCGCCTCGGCGCGGGCGTCGGCCAGTTCGTTCGACCGGCGCGATCTGCTGCCCCTCCGCCAGAACACGAACGCACCTCCGAGCAGCAGGATCAGGACCAGCCACAACGCGAACTCCATGACTCGAACGTACCCACCGGGCGCTCGTCGTACCCGTTTGGCAAGCTCTTGGCCATGAGCTTTGCGACGCTGGCCGTGGTGGTGCTCTGCCTCGCCGCGGGCGGCGCGGTGGGCTGGCTGGCCGCGCGGGCGCGCGCGGCGGCCGACATCGCCCGCCTGGAGGCGACGCTCGCCGCCACCCAGGCCGGTGAGGGCCGGCTGGAGCAGTCGATGCGGGCGCTCAGCTACGAGGCGACGGCGCAGTCCCAGGAGGCGGTGGCCCGCGCGGTGGCGCCGCTGCACGACACGCTGCGCCGCTACGAACAGCGGGTGGCGGAGCTTGAGCGGGACCGGGTCGACGCGTACGCCGAGCTGCGCGAGCAGGTGCGATCCATGAGCGCGGTCTCCGGCGAGCTGCGCACCGAGACCAAGCAGCTGGTCGCCGCGCTGCGCGCGCCGCAGGTACGCGGCCGCTGGGGCGAGCACCAGCTCCGCCGGATCGTCGAGGCCGCCGGCATGCTCGAACACTGCGACTTCAGCGAGCAGGTCACCGCCGCGACCGACCACCAGGGGGTACGCCCCGACCTGGTGGTGCGCCTGCACGGCGGCCGGACGGTGGTGGTGGACGCGAAGGCGCCGTTCGACGCGTACCTGACCGCGATGGAGGCGCGCGACGAGCGGGGGCGCGACACCCACCTGGACGCGCACGCCCGGCACCTGCGCGCGCACGTGGACGGCCTGGCGGCCAAGTCCTACTGGTCGGCGTTCGACCAGACGCCCGAGTTCGTGGTGCTGTTCGTGCCGGCGGACCCGTTCCTCGACGTGGCGCTGCAACGCGACCCGTCCCTGCTGGAGCACGCGTTCGCCCGCAACGTGGTGCTCGCCACGCCGGCCACGCTGGTGGCGCTGCTGCGCACGGTGGCCTACTCGTGGCGGCAGGAGGCGCTGGCCCGCAACGCCGCCACCGTCCACTCGCTGGCCCGCGAGCTGTACGGGCGGCTGTCCACTCTGGGCGACCACGTCGGCAAGCTCGGCAGTTCGCTGAGCGGGGCGGTGACGGCGTACAACCGGGCGGTGGGGTCGCTGGAGGCGCGGGTGCTCGTCAGCGCCCGCAAGCTGGCCGAGCTGGGTGTCTCCGACGATGAGCTGGCCGCGCCGGCGCAGGTGGAGCTGGCACCGAGGCAGCCGCAGGCGCCCGAACTTCGCCACCACGAATTCTGAGCCACAGCGCGGCTCGTCAAAGCCCATGCGGCAGCTGCGCCTGCCCGCCCAAGTCGGGACAGAATCGCATTCTGTCAGACTGCCGAAATACGCGATGCCCCCTTTGACATAACGGACATTAAGGTAAATCAGCCGGGCCAGTCTTAGACACTTGCCGATACTTCGATGCCTATGTATGGTGTCCGCAACACCCCTTCCAGAGAACGAGGTGCACATGCGGGGAATCCGTCGCGCATTGTTGGCGACATTGGGTGCGCTGGCCATTTCAATTGGCGGCCTGACTCTTCCGAACAGCGGCGCAGCATGGGCTGACGAGCCAGAGGAAACCATCATCATCGTCGAGCTCGGCACGACTCAGGAAGAGATCGACGCCGCAGGGCTCGACCTCGACGTGGCCGAGGCGAAGCTGGCCATCCCATCGCTGGACTGCGAGGAGGGCGGTGGCGCGTTCAGGACCCTCGCACCGCCGCCGGACTGCACCAACGGCACTTCGTGCAACGTGTTCTGTGGGGTCGTGCACAACCGGAGCGGAAAGACGCTCAACCTGAGCCGCGATTCGTCGAGCCACACCTCATGCTCGGTGACCGGGCCGTACGGCAACCTTCCCAGCGGAAAGAGCTCGAATTCCTACTTCGGCTGGCGCGACACCGACTGCTTCAGGTCGACCACCCATCGCATCTTCTACCGTGGATGGTTCTACGGTAAGGGAAGCTGGATCCGCATCTACAATGGCGTCTGGATCTACTAAGCGAACCAAAGCGTGAAATGAATTGGTGCGGGCGCCAAGCGCCCGCACCAATTCATTTCATCTCCATTAATTCTCAACCGCATTTCAATGGGCTCAGGGTGTTAAGGTGAGCACCGCCCTGACCGCGTCCGCGGCACCGCTTAAGGGGAAATCATGACCCGATCGCCATCAGCTCGGCCACGACGGGTGGTCGCGGCGTTGATCGGCACGGCCCGTGAGAAGCTGGCTGTTCGGGGAAGGTGGGAGCTTTCGGCGGCATTCGTGGCGGCCTTGCTCTGCGCCGTCGCCGCGGCTTCCTTCCTGTCTTTCTTGACCTGGCAGACTGCGCCTGCGCTGCCGACCGATGGGGAAGCGCAAAGGATGATCGCACCGGCTCTACCGGCAGACTCCGAGGGACCTCATCGGCTCGAGGCGGTCTTCGCTCCGGACGCCGAGCGAGGTTGGAAAGATCTACTACTCGGGACCGACGGCTACCGTCCCGGCTCGGTGAGCTGGTTGAGTACCTGGCCGGACCGGTCCGCCGCAGTCTCTGCCGTCAACGACGCCCGCGATCCGCTGCGGCAGGCGGGATGGGACGTCGGGCCCCTCCTGGACGAGACATGCTGCCCGACCTTCGTGGCGTATCGCGATGGTTGGCGGATCGAGGTGGGCTCACAGGGCGTCGTCGACGCTGATCGCGTGGGCGTTCAAGCCTCGGTAACTCGCACCGCCCCCGCGCTGGCGTCGCCCGCGGCCCTGGCCGGTGCGGCGTTGGGGGCGATTGCGGGCTGGTGGATGATCGCCGGCATCGCACGCCACATGCGGCGTCGGCCGGCCGCTGCAAGCCAGCCGATCGTGGTGCTTTTCATCACCGGCAGCGTCGCGTTGCTACCGGCCGCGGCAGTGAGCGCATTGGCCCTTGGCCAGGCCCTCAGCGCGCCGGCGGAGCCGATCCCGGTCTGGCTTGGATTTGGATTCGTCTTTCTGCGGCTCGGTGCATGGATCGGTGCTGCGCTTCTCACGATTGCCGTTCTGACGTTGTGGAGACGGCCAGGGCTGGACGACGCCAGGCAGGTGACGCAGAGCCGCCCAGTCTGACAACAGATGGTTCGACGCTTTGTCGGCCTGCCGGCCGGGACTTCAGTAGCGAGGTCAGGCGCGGCGGGCGGACTCGACCACGAACGGGGTGCCCTGCTGGCAGGTGGTCATCATGCCCGGCTCGGGACGGCCGGTGACCTCGACCTTGGCACCGGCCTTGAGCACGTCGCGCGGCCCGCCGACGAGCAGGTGGCCGTCGAGCAGCAGGCAGTTCGGCTCGACGCCGGCCTGCACGGTGCCGCTGAGGACGGTGCCGCCGACCCCCGGTGGGGTCGACGGGCCACCCTTCCAGGACGGGTCCGGGCGGCTCGGGCTGGTGCCGGGGTCGGGCTGGCTGGTCACGGGGGCGGCTCCCGTCGTACTCGGGCTCGGGTTCGGGCTGGAGTCGGCGGACCCGTCGCCGGGCGCGGCGCAGGCGGTCAGCGCGAGGCCGGCGAGCAGTGCGACGAGCACCGTACGAGGAGTCTTCATGGTCGGTTGGACGCGGCGGGCGGCCGATCCGTTCCCGGTCAGCCGCGGGCCGCGGCGGCGGCCTTCATGTCGCGCTTGAGCTCCTGCGGCAGCGAGAACGTCAGGCGCTCGTCCGCGGTGGTGATCTCCTCCACGTCGCCGAAACCGCGCTCGGCCAGGTGCGCGAGCACCTGCTGGACCAGCTCGTCGGGCACGCTCGCGCCGGAGGTCACACCCACCGTCCGGGCGCCGGTCAGCCAGGCGTCCTCGATCTCGTGCGCGAAGTCGACCAGGTAGCCGGCGCGGGCCCCGGCGTCGAGCGCCACCTCGACCAGCCGGACCGAGTTCGAGGAGTTGCGCGACCCGACCACGATCACCACGTCGCACTCGGGGGCGATCTCCTTGACCACGTGCTGGCGGTTGGAGGTGGCGTAGCAGATGTCGTCGCTGGGCGGCGACTGGAGCAGCGGCAGCCGCTTCTTGAGCCGGGCCACCGTCTCCAGCGTCTCGTCCACCGACAGCGTGGTCTGGGACAGCCAGACCACCTTCTCCGGGTCGCGCACGGTGACCTTGTCGACGCCGTCCGGGCCGTCGACGAGCTGGATGTGGGCGGGGGCCTCGCCGGCGGTGCCGATGACCTCCTCGTGCCCCTCGTGCCCGATGAGCAGGATGTCGTATTCCTGCGCGGCGAACCGCCGGGCCTCGTGGTGCACCTTCGTGACCAGCGGGCAGGTGGCGTCGATCGCCCGCAGCGAGCGCTGCTTGGCCTGCTCGTAGACCTCGGGGGCCACGCCGTGGGCGGAGAAGATGACCGTGGCGCCCTCCGGCACCTCCTCGTTCTCCTCCACGAAGATCGCGCCCTGGGCCTCAAGCGTGCGCACCACGTGCTTGTTGTGCACGATCTGCTTGCGCACGTAGATCGGCGCGCCGTAGAGCTTCAGCGCCTCCTCGACGGTCTGCACCGCCCGGTCCACGCCCGCGCAGTAGCCGCGAGGGTTGGCCAGGAGCACGCGCTTGCCGGTCCGGGGAGTCGTCTCAGCGTCAGTCACCCGCCCATCGTACGTGCCGCCCTCCCGTACGGCAGCGGCCGCGAGGCGCGCGCGGGCGCTGTCGGTCCCGGGCCGTAGGGTGGGCGGGTGAGCGCGGGAGAGGACGGCCGGGGGGCGCCGGACGGGCGGAGCACGCCCGAGGAGCCGTGGCCGGTCCGGGTGGTCAGCCAGAAGGTCGGCGCGTGGATCGCCCGCCTGGGCTGGGTGTGGGTCGACGGCCAGGTGGCGCAGATCAGCCGCCGCCCCGGCGCGAGCACAGTCTTCCTCACGCTGCGCGACCCGTCGGCCGACCTCAGCCTCACCGTCACCACGAACCGCGACGTGCTGGACGCGGGCGCGCCGGAGCTGCGTGAGGGCGCCCGGGTGGTGCTGCACGCCAAGCCGGAGTTCTACGCCGCGCGGGGCACGCTCAGCCTGCGGGCCGACGAGATTCGTCAGGTCGGTCTCGGTGAGCTGCTGGCCCGGCTGGAGAAGCTCAAGAAGCTGCTCGCCGCCGAGGGCCTGTTCGACCGGTCCCGCAAGCGGAGGCTGCCGTTCCTGCCGGGCCGGGTCGGCCTGATCACCGGCCGCGCCTCGGCGGCCGAGCGGGACGTGCTGACCAACGCCCGCCGCCGCTGGCCCGCCGTCGACTTCCGCACGATCAACGTGGCGGTGCAGGGGCCGAGCGCGGTACCCGACATCGTCGGCGCGCTGAAGGTGCTCGACACCGACCCGGCCGTCGACGTGATCGTCATCGCCCGCGGCGGCGGCGGCATCGAGGATCTGCTGCCCTTCTCCGACGAGGCGCTGTGCCGGGCGGTCTTCGCCTGCCGCACCCCGGTGGTCAGCGCGATCGGCCACGAGACGGACGCGCCGCTGCTCGACTACGTGGCCGACGTGCGCGCCTCCACCCCGACCGACGCGGCGAAGCGCATCGTGCCGGACCTGACCGAGGAGGTCCGCCTGATCGGCCAGGCCCGGTCCCGGCTGGAACGGGCGGTGCGTCACCTGGTCGACCGGGAGCAGCACCGGATCGACCTGCTGCGCTCCCGCCCGGTGCTGGCCCGGCCGCAGGTGATGGTCGAGCAGCGCGCGGTGGACGTGTCCGCGCTGCGCGACCGCGCCGGCCGGTCCCTGGAGCACCGGCTGCGGGGCGCCACCGACGACCTGCGGCACACGCTGGCCCGGCTGCGCGCGCTGTCCCCGGCCGCGACGCTGGAGCGCGGCTACGCGATCGTGCAGCGCGCCGACGGCCACGTCGTCCGCGCGGCCTCCGAGGTCGCCAAGGGCGATCCACTGCGGGTACGCCTCGCCGAGGGCGAGCTGACCGCCACCGTCGACGGCTGAGGGAAGAGAGACGATGACCGGGACGAAGCAGGACGAACAGCTCAGCTACGAGCAGGCCCGCGCCGAGCTGGCCTCGGTGGTGGAGAAGCTGGAGGCGGGCGGCACCTCCCTGGAGGAGTCGCTGGCCCTCTGGGAGCGCGGCGAGCAGCTCGCCGGGGTGTGCCAGCGCTGGCTGGACGGCGCCCGCGCCCGCATCGACGCCGCCCGCCAGCGCGCCGAGGACTGACGGTGGGATTCGGCGCGATCGCCGAACCCCACCGCAGACCTCAGTTGAACAGGTTGTACAGCTCGGCGGGGGCCTCGACGACCTGGTCGGCCGAGGGCTTCTGGGCCGGCGCCGCGTTGCCGTAGTCGGTGTAGGTGATCTTCAGGTCCTGCGCGGCGCTCTGCCCGGCGGCCGGGATCTTGAGCACCATCTCGCTGAGCCGGCCCTGCGTGTCGACCTTGGCGGTGAACGGCACCGACTGGGCCTGCGCACCGAGCGCGGTGATCACGGCCGGGTCGAGCGAACCCGCCTCGGCGGCCTTCGACACGTCGACGGTGCCCTCGTACGCACCCTCGCCGGTCTGCCGTACCTCGGTGATGCCCTGGGTGAGCACGGCGCTGCCGGCCGGGTCGAGCTTCTCGAAGTCGAAGCCCAGCGCCCGGTTGCCCTTGATCCGGTTCTGGTCGAGGTGGTGGTACTTGCCGGTGTTGAGGTTCTTCACGCCGGGGATCTGCGTGGCGGCGGCGCCGCCGAGTTCCAGCTTGACCCAGCTGTCCGGCTTCGCGTGGATGAGGTCCAGCTTCATCATCAGGTCCGACGACGGGTCGCCGATGGTCATCCGCATGTCGGCGCTCTGGCTCGGCTCGTGCACCTGCCCTTCGGCGGTGGAGCCCGCGCCGGTCATGGAGAACTTGAAGTTCCCCTCGCGGATCGCGTTCGTGGAGTCGAGCAGGGCCTGCTTGGCCGCGCTGCTGGACGCCGTGGCGCTCGGTGCGACGCTGCCGGAGGCGCTCGGGGTCGCGGAGGCGTCGGACGTCGTCCCGTTGCCGTTGCAGGCCGCCAGGCCGGGAATGAGCAGCGCCGCGGCGAACGCGGTGGCGCTGAAGCGTCGTATCTTCACGTCAACCTCTCCAGGTGGGTCGTCCGGGCTCGATGTCCCTTCTGTTCCCGGAAGCGGGGATCCGCAATCCCGCCTCACCCGGAGGGAGGAGTCAGCGCAGCGACGTGGCGAGCTTGCGCAGCTCCGTCTCGCCCGCGTCACCGACCACGATCACGGTGCGGTTCGGCTCCAGCAGGACGAGCGCCTGCTCGTTGCCGCGTGCCGTGTAGCGCTGCCAGCTCAGCCCGCCGGGCAGGTCGGCGGCGCCCTGCGGCTGCCCCTCGGTCAGCTCGGCCGGCAGCAGCTTCTCCGCCGGGACGTTGCTCTCCACGAGCTGCGCGCCACGGCCCTCCGGGGTCACGTACCCGATCCGCAGCGTCGAGCCGTCCGGTTCGGTCCGGAAGCGGGCGTTGACAATACGCCAGTCGTCGCCCAGCCCGGTCGGCTCGCTGACCGGGAAGGCGTTCGCGGAGCGTGCCTGCTCCAGCGCGGGCGCCGGGTCGACGGTGACCGGCGAGTCGCCGCCGAGGAAGCCCCGGTAGAAGGCGAGCAGCAGCGCGATCGGGACCAGCAGGATCAGCAGGGAGAGCGCCATGTCCTTCGGCGACCGCTCGGACCGGGCCTTGCCCGTCGCAGGAGCGGGCTCGGGCTCGGGCTCGGCGGGCGCGGGTGCCACAGCCGCTGGTTGCGGGGCCGCGGACGGCGCGGTCGCGGGCTCGACCAGCGCGGGCTGGCCGTCCGGCGGGGTGGCGTCGGTCGGTGTGCGGTCGGCAGGCTGTGCGGCTTCCACAGGGTCATTGTCGCAGCCCACCGGGTGACGTGATCCTGGCCTCCTCCGCCCCGCCGGGACGGCGAACCTGAGATCGTGTGAGGATCAGCGACAAAACCGGCGGCGGTGGCCGCCGGTCCCACCCCGCAACGTCGCGAGGAGGCCGCCATGACAACCACCAGGACGCGGACGCCCCAGGATCTCGACCGCAACCTCGCCCTCGATCTGGTCCGGGTCACCGAGGCCGCGGCGATGGCCGCCGGCCGCTGGGTCGGCCGAGGCGACAAGGAGGGCGGCGACGGCGCAGCTGTCGACGCCATGCGAAAGCTGATCAACTCGATCCCGATGCGCGGCGTCGTGGTGATCGGCGAGGGCGAGAAGGACAACGCCCCGATGCTGTTCAACGGCGAGGAGGTCGGCGACGGGACCGGCCCCGAGGTGGACGTGGCGGTCGACCCGATCGACGGCACCACGCTGATGAGCAAGGGCATGCCGAACGCGCTGGCGGTGCTCGCGGTGGCCGAGCGCGGCGCGATGTTCGACCCGAGCGCGGTCTTCTACATGGAGAAGCTGGCGGTCGGCCCGATGTACGCCGACGTGGTGGACATCAACGCCGGGGTGGCCGAGAACATCAACCGGATCGCCAAGGTCAAGGGCACCGACGCCGCCGAGGTGACCGTGTGCGTGCTGGACCGGTCGCGCCACGACGACCTGGTCAAGCAGATCCGGCGTACCGGCGCGGGGATCCGGTTCATCTCCGACGGCGACATCGCGGGCGCCATCGCGGCGGCCCGCGGCGAGTCGGACGTGGACGTGCTGATGGGCATCGGCGGCACCCCGGAGGGCATCACCGCCGCGTGCGCGCTCAAGTGCATGGGCGGCATGATGCAGGCCAAGCTCTGGCCGAAGGACGAAGACGAGCGCCGCAAGGCGCTGGACGCCGGGCACGACCTGGACCGGGTGCTGTTCACCGACGACCTGGTCACCGGCGACAACTGCTTCTTCGTGGCCACCGGTGTCACCTCCGGTGACCTGCTGCGCGGCGTGCGGTACCGCTCCGGTGGGGCGTACACCCAGTCGATCGTGATGCGTTCCAAGAGCGGCACGATCCGGGTGATCGACTCGTACCACCGCCTGGAGAAGCTCGCCCTCTACTCGGCTGTCGACTTCGACGGCCGCCCGCTGGCCGAGCAGGAGTGAGCCGGGCCGGGACGGCGGCACCACCGGCACCGCCGACGCTGTCGACCGGGCGACGTGTCGCCGGTGTCGGGTTGGCCACCGCCTCGGGCGTGATAGTCGCCGTACAGTCCCGGATCAACGGTGAGCTGGGCGTACGCCTGGCCGACGGGATCGCCGCCGCGGTGGTCTCGTTCGGTGTGGGTCTGCTGATCCTGCTGGTGCTGGTCCCCGCCACCCCCGGTGGCCGGCGGGGACTGGCCGCCCTGCGCGGCGCGTTGCGCGCCGGCACGCTGCGACCGTGGCAGTGCCTGGGCGGGGTGTGCGGCGCGTTCCTGGTGGCGACGCAGGGGCTGACCATCGGCGCGCTCGGGGTGGCGGTCTTCACCGTCGCGGTGGTGGCCGGGCAGTCCGGCAGCAGCCTGCTCGTCGACCGGGCCGGCATCGGCCCGAGCGGCCGGCAGCCGGTCACCCCGAACCGGCTGATCGGTGCGGTGCTCACCGTGCTCGCCGTCCTGCTGGCGGTGGGCGACCGGCTCGGCGACCCGAAGGCGCTGGTGCTGGCCCTGCTACCGCTGGCGGCCGGGGTGGGCATCGCCTGGCAGCAGGCGGTCAACGGGCGGGTCCGGGCGGCGGCGGGCAGCGCCATGACGGCCACGCTCGTGAACTTCACCGTCGGCACGGCGGCGCTGCTCGTCACTCTCGCGGTGGACCTGGCGGTACGCGGCCGGCCGGCCGGCGCGTTCCCGAGCGAGCCGTGGCTCTATCTCGGCGGCCCGCTCGGCATCGTGTTCATCGCGCTTGCCGCCGCCCTCGTCCGGTTCACCGGGGTGCTGCTGCTCGGTCTGGCCACGATCGCCGGGCAGATCGTCGGCGCGGTGCTGCTGGACCTGGTACTGCCGACCGCCGCCTCGCACCCCGGGCTGGCCACGCTGCTCGGCGCGGCGCTGACCATGGTCGCCGTGCTCGTGGCCGCCTTCGGCCCGGCCCGCCGCCCCTAACGGGCGGCGGCGGGCGCGGCGGCGCGCAGGCCGGTGACCATCTCGTCGACCACCCGGTCCAGCGGCGTCCCGTCGATCCCGAACGTCTCACTGGCGGCGGTGGAGTCCATCACGAACGGCCCGGCGAACTGGTGGGCGGTCTCCCGCAGCTCCCGGGCGAACGGGTCGGCCAGGCCGCCGAGCCAGAGCACCGGATAGGGCATCCGGGTCAGCCGGGGCGCCGGCGCACCGGCCCGCTCCGCCGCCCGGTCGGCGAGCGCCCGCATGGACATCGGGGGCGCGCTGGGCACGTGCCAGGCCCGTCCCCAGGCCCGCGGGTCGGTGGCGGCGGCGACGAGGGTACGGGCGACGTCGCCCACGTACGTCCAGGTGTGCGGCGCGTCCCAGGCGACCGGCAGGAACACCCGCTGCCCGGCGAGCACCTTGGGTAGCACCATCATGGGCAGCGAGTTGCCGCCGAGGCCGATGTAGTCGGAGCCGCGTACCTCGGTGATCCGGGCCCGGCCGGCGCGGTGGGCGGCCAGGGCGTCGGCCCACATCCGGTTGCGGACCCGGCCCTTGACGCCCGTGGCGGCGAGCGGGGTGGCCTCGGTCATCGGTGCGTCGACCGGGCCGTACCCATAGAGGTTACCGACTGTGGCGAGCACGGCGCCGCTGCGCTCGGCGGCGGTGAGCAGGGCGGCGGCGAGCGGCGGCCAGTCCGTCTGCCACGTGTGGTACTCCGGGTTGGCGCAGTTGTAGAGCGCGTCGGCGCCCTCGGTGAGCGCGGCGAGCCGGTCCGCGTCGGCGGCGTCGGCGGCCACCCGCTCGATCGCCTGGTGCTCGGGGCCGGTGCCGCGCCGAGTCACCACGCGGACGCGCTCGCCGCGCTCGGCGAGGAGGCGGGCGGTGGCGGTACCGACGGGGCCGGCGCCGACGATCACGTGCAGTGCCATGGCAGGTTCCACCTTTGCTAAGGCAGTTGTCCGAAGCGAGAGCACCGCTCTCGAAACAGAGCATGACTCATGTGAGCAGTCCCCGTCAAGAGCAGTGCTCTCTCTTTTGATTGCCGCTCTCATCCGTGGCAGAGTGACGGCATGGTCGCTCCCTCGCTCCGCGCCCGGGTCCGCGCCGGGATGATCGAAGAGATCAAGACGGTGGCCCGCCGCCACCTGGACACCGACGGCGCGAACCTCTCCCTGCGCGCTGTGGCCCGCGACCTCGGCATGGTCTCCTCGGCCATCTACCGCTACTTCCCCAGCCGCGACGACCTGCTCACCGCGCTGATCCTCGAGGCGTACGACGCGCTCGGCGACGCGGTGGAGGCGGCCGACGCCGACGCCGACCAGGCCGACCTGCGCGGACGCTGGCTCGCCGCCTGCCGGGCCGCCCGCGCGTGGGCGCTGGCCCACCCCGCCGAGTACGCGCTGCTCTACGGCAGCCCGGTGCCCGGGTACGCGGCCCCGGACGACACCGTCGCGCCCGCCCAGCGCCCACCGGTCACCCTGGTCGGCATCCTGCGCGACGGGCTCGCCTCCGGCCGGCTCGCACCGCCCGACGAGGAACTGCCCGAGCCGCTGCGCGGCGACGTGGCCGAACTGGTCGGACTGCTCGGCATGGACGTACCGCCCGCGCTGCTGGCGCGCGGCATGGCCGGCTGGACCCAGCTGTTCGGGCTGATCAGCTTCGAGCTGTTCGGCCGGATCAACCGGGCGCTGCCGCACCGCGACGAGTACTTCGACCACCAGATCGGCCTGATGGCGGACCTGGTCGGCCTGCCCTGACGCTGATCGGCGTCAGGTGCCGTCGGAGGAGTGACCGGGGAACAGGTGCGCGGTCGGGTCGATGACGACGGCTGCGTTGTTCACGGCGGTGGCGGCCTCACCGAAGCCGGTGGCGATCAGGCGGACCTTGCCCGGGTACTCGGTGATGTCCCCGGCCGCGAACACCCGGGGCAGGTTGGTGGCCATCGCGCTGTCCACCACGATGTGCCGGCGGTCGAGGCTCAGCCCCCACTCGGCGAGCGGCCCGAGGTCGGCGGTGAAGCCGAGCGCGGCCACCACGGTGTCCACCGGCAGCGTCTCCACCTCGCCGCCGCGTACGGTCAGCTCGGCGCCGGTGACCGTCTCCTCGCCGTACAGCCGGCTCACCTCGGCGTTCACCACGATCCGCACCGGCAGCGCCCGGACACGCTCGATGGTGGCGGCGTGCGCCCGGAAGCGGTCCCGCCGGTGCACCAGCGTCACCGACCGGGCCAGCGGGGCGAGCGTGGCGGCCCAGTCGAACGCCGAGTCGCCGCCGCCGACGATGAGCACGTGCCGGTCGGTCAACTCGGTGGGCTGCGGCACGAAGTAGACGATCCCGCCGCCGGTGAAGCTCTCGGCGACCGGCAGCGGCCGGGGCGTGAAGCTGCCGAGCCCGCCGGTGACCAGCACCGCGCCGCAGGTGAGCTGCTCGCCGCCGGCCAGGCCGAGCACCGGCCGGCCGTCGAGGTAGGACAGCTTCTCCGCGCGGACGCCGAGCCGGTAGTCGGGGTGGAACGGCGCGGCCTGGGCGACCAGGTTCGCGACCAGCTCACGGCCCTTGATCGCGGGGAAGCCGGCGACGTCGAGGATCAGCTTCTCCGGGTACATCGCGGTGACCTGGCCGCCCGGCTCGGGCAGCGCGTCGATCACCGACACGGAGAGTCCGCGGAAACCGGCGTAGTAGGCGGCGAAGAGCCCGGCGGGACCGGCCCCGATCACGGCGACATCGACCTCGCGCATGGCGTACCGTCACTTTCCGCTTCGGATCACCCCGTGCTGATGCCGAAACGGTAGGCGGGCGGGTGGCCCCGGGCAAGCACGTCCCGCGCTTCGATCAACGCGCCGTCAGGGCAGCGTCATCCTGGGTGAGCCGAGGCGGTCGGATTCGCCGGTGTCGTTGCGGCGGCGGAACAGGATCGCCGCGACCACGCCGCCGAGCAGCCCGAACAGGTGGCCCTGCCAGGAGATGCGCTCGTCGGTGGGCAGGATGCCGAGCAGTTGCCAGCCGTAGAGCAACCCGACCAGCAGGCCGACGGCGAAGTTCCACCAGCTCCGCTCCACCACGCCCCGGGTGAGCAGGATGCCGAGGTAGCCGAAGATGACGCCGCTGGCGCCGACCACCACCGAGTCGGGTGAGCCGGTGAACCAGACGCCCAGGCCGCTGACCAGGATGATGACGGCGGTGGACCAGAGGAACCGGCGGGTGCCGGCGGCGAGCACGAACGTGCCGAGCAGGATCAGCGGGATGCTGTTGCTGTAGAGGTGGTTCCAGCCGGCGTGCAGGAACGGTGAGAAGAAGACGCCGTCCAGGCCCTGGAGCCGCTGCGGGATGATGCCTGCGGTGTAGTCCAGGCCGAGTCGCAGGCCGACGTCGAGCGCCTCGATGAGGAACAGCACCGGCACGACCGCGCACATGGCGACGAAGGCCCGGCCGAGCGCCGCGTAGAACGCGTCGGTGCCGAACCGGTAGGGGTCGCCGCTGGGGCCGCCGTGCCAGGTCACCTACCAAGAGCTATCAGCAAAAGTGGCAGGCCGCCAGTCGGGGGCCGATAGGACGACGGCGGGACACCGGGTCTCCCCGCGTGTCCCGCCGTCGTCGTGATGTCAGTACCAGCCCGAACTCTGCGACTTCTGCCAGGCGCCGCAGGGGGTGTCGTACCGGCCCTTGATGTAGCCGAGCCCCCACGTGATCTGGGTCGCCGGGTTGGTCTTCCAGTCGTCGGCCACCGAGGCCATCTTGCTGCCCGGCACGGCCTGCGGGATGCCGTACGCCCCGGACGAGCTGTTGGAAGCCTTCGGGTTCCAGCCGCTCTCCTTGGTCCAGAGCTTGTCCAGACAGGGGAACTGGTCGATGCCGAAGCCCTTGTCGAGCATGACGGCGCAACCGATCTTCCGGTTGCCGCTGTACTCCGCGCACGAGGACGGGATCGGGCCGTCGTACGGCTTGATCTTCGTCTCCTCCTCCGCCGCGGCCCGCTCCTTCTTGCGGGTGGCGGCGGCCGCCTCGGCCTTCCTGGCCCGCTCGGCGGCCTCCTTCGCCGCCGCGGCGGCACGCAGCTTCGCCTGGTACTCGGCGGCACGCTGCCGGGACGAGTCCACGCGGTGGTCGGACAGCCGGTCGCGCTGATACGCGTACTCCGCCTGGTCGACCTCCAGGCCGACCTGCGCGGTCAGGCCCTGCTGCTGGGTCTGTCGATCCTCACCCAGATAGAAGCCGCCGGCGACGCCCACGGAGAGCAGCGCGACAGCGGCCGTACGGGCGCCGAACCGGCTCCAGAGCCGACTCACGAAGTTTCCCTTCGTCGGGGGCAGGGACACGGCACGCGCATGGCCGGGTCGGGTCACGCCGGTGCCGTGAGCGCACCGGTACCGGTGTGACTCCGGGCCGTGTCCGGCTCCCGAGTGGTAGGTGACGCTCGATGGACACCATTGCGCACAGTGAGGCCGGTGGGAAATGGCCGGGCTCAAAAGTGATCTGCGTCACCCTTAAAATGCGGACAAAGTAGGGCAAAAGCCGCAGTCAGCCGGGGATGTCCTCCAGCAGATCGGTGACCATAGCGGCGATCGGAGAACGCTCCGATCGGCTGAGCGTGACGTGCGCGAAGAGGGGATGCCCCTTCAGCGCCTCGATCACCGCCGTCACCCCGTCGTGCCGGCCGACCCGCAGATTGTCCCGCTGGGCCACGTCGTGGGTGAGCACCACCCGCGACCCCTGACCGATCCGGGACAGCACGGTGAGCAGGACGCCCCGCTCCAGCGACTGCGCCTCGTCCACGATGACGAACGCGTCGTGCAGGCTCCGGCCGCGGATGTGGGTCAGCGGCAGCACCTCCAGCAGCCCGCGCGAGGTGACCTCCTCCAGCACGTTCTCGTGCACCACCGAGCCGAGCGTGTCGAAGACGGCCTGCGCCCACGGCGACATCTTCTCCGACTCCGACCCGGGCAGGTAGCCGAGTTCCTGGCCGCCGACCGCGTACAGGGGACGGAACACGATCACCTTCTTGTGCCGGCGACGCTCCATCACCGCCTCCAGGCCGGCGCAGAGCGCCAGCGCGGACTTGCCGGTGCCGGCCCGACCGCCGAGCGACACGATGCCGATGGACTCGTCCAGCAGCAGGTCGAGCGCGATCCGCTGCTCCGCCGAGCGCCCGTGCACGCCGAACGCCTCCCGGTCGCCCCGGACCAGACGGATCGTCTTGTCCGGCAGCACCCGCCCCAGCGCCGAGCCCCGCCCCGAGTGCAGCACCAGGCCGGTGTGGCACGGCAGGCCCGCCGCGGCGTCGACGTCGAGCGCCTCGCCCGCGTACAGCCGGCCGATCTCCTCCTCGGCCAGGTCCAGCTCGGCCATCCCGGTCCAGGTCGGGTCGCTGGCCTGGCCGTGCCGGTACTCGTCGGCGCGCAGGCCCACCGAGGCCGCCTTCACCCGCAGCGGCATGTCCTTGCTGACGAGCGTGACCTCACGCCCCTCGGCGGCCAGGTTGAGCGCCACCGACAGGATGCGCGCGTCGTTCGACTCGTTGCGGAAGCCGGGCGGCAGCACCCCGTCGTCGGTGTGGTTCAGCTCCACCCGCAGCGTGCCGCCCTGGTCGTTGGCGGGCACCGGGCGGTCCAGCCGGCCGTGCCGCACCCGCAGCTCGTCCAGCATGCGCAGCGACTGGCGGGCGAACCAGCCCAGCTCGGGGTGGTGTCGCTTGCCCTCCAGCTCGGAGATCACCACCAGCGGCAGCACCACCTCGTGCTCGGCGAAGCGGTGGAACGCCGCCGGATCGGACAGCAGGACCGAGGTGTCCAGGACGAAGGCCGGGCCGGCTGGTCGGGGCTCCTCGGCCTCGGCGGCGGCGGCGCGGCGGCTACGGGTGGTCCGGCGGGTCGGGGCGGTCGAGGCCGGGGTCTGCTCGGCTCCGGCGGGGGTACGGCGAGTGATCACAGGCCTGCTCCGCGGATGGGCACCCGGCCACCCGAGTTCCGCCTCTTCCGGTGCCTGGAGGACACGGGGTCGGATGCGGGCCCCGTGCGCGAGGACGCAGGTCCGGGCTGTCCGGCTGGCCCGGGAAAACCCCGTGCCATGCCTAGACGCTAATCGCACCGGGGCCGCTCGGCTAGAGGCGCGCGTGGATCATCGTGCGGTCTTCGCCGGACGTACACCCGTTCGAGTGACCGGCGGACCGGAACCGGCCGGGATGCATGCCCCCTGCGCGCACCCCGGCCGGTCGTCCACTGCGGCGCCGCGACGCGGCGCGGGCCTCAGCCCTGCCGGCGCACCAGCGTGCCGGCCCGCGGTCCGGCGCCGGCCGCGCCGAAGGACGATCCGGTGTACGTGGTGCCCACCCGCCCGACGGCGCCGAGCCGGCCGGTGGCGGTGACGCGGACGGCCGGAGCCGAGCCGGGCCGGGCGGCGACCGCCGCGGGTACGGAGGTGCCGGCGAACGGCACCGCCGAGCGCCCGGCCGAGGTCACCACCGTCGGGCTGGGGCCGGACAACGCGGAGGCGATGGCCGCCTGGGCGTCGCGCCGGCGGCGGTTCCAGGCGCCCCGGTCGCCGTCGAAGTAGCCCTGGCGGTAACCGAACCGGTAGCCGATGCGGTAGCTGAGCTGGCCGTGCAGGCGGCCGGCCGCGTAGCAGGTGGAGCCGAGCACGAGGACGAGCACCACGGCGAGAAAGGGGGTCATCGCTCGTCCGCCCCGGGGAGCGGGTCGACCACCAGCAGCCGTTCCAGGTCGTCTGTGCTGACCTCCTCGACCAGCTCGACGCTGATCCGGCATCCGTCGAGGATCACCTCGGCCACCGACGCCCGGCGGATCTCGCCGCCGGAGTCGTAGACCCGAACGCTCAGCTCGGGGCAGCCGAGGTGGGTCCGCCAGGCGTCCCACTCCCCCCGGTCGCCGACGCTGAGCGAGAGGTACCGGCACCCGCGGGCGAGATAGAGACGCCAGGGGGCGCTCAGCCCGGCGGACACTCCGTCCGCGATCAGCCCGAAGGCCTGGGCACGGGTCGCGAGCTCGGTCACGAGACCCCCTCGGCACCCGCGGAGTGACGCATGTGAGCACTCGTCGTCTCAAGCACGTGACACACCGTAAGTTGTCTCATGAGCGTGACAGTATCAGCTTTTCAGGCCTTTGCCGCCGTACTGGCGTCCATCTATTCTGCCCGGGTGACACCCCTCAGGAGCAGCACTGGATCGTTTACCGGGAATCCGCGATCAGCGTCACGTCGGCGTGACAGCAGCGTGCCGAGCCGCCCTCCCGGGACCGACTGGCCGTACCGTCACGGGGTGACCGAGACGACCAACGCACGGAAGATCGCGTTCGCCACCTTCGTCCGGCGCGCGCTCGACGACGCCCGCGCGCTGCGGGCCTGGAGCGGCACCGAGGTCTCCCGGCGCACCGGCGTCTCCCGCCAGACCATCAACCGATGGGTACGCGGGGACTGGGCCAGCGACCCGGAGGCGGAACGCGTCGTCGCCTTCTGCGAGGGGCTGGGACTCGATCCGGCCGCCGCGTTCACCGCGCTCGGCTGGGACCGGACCACCGGACCGCGTACCGCGCCGGCCCCGCCCCCGATGGACCCGGACGTGGAGGCGCTGCTGCGCCGGCTGGTCGACCCGAACGTGTCCGACGCGGAGAAGTTCCACATTCGAGAAACCATTCGTTACCTCGCATATCGCCCGACTCTGCCGGGCGGTGTCCGAAATAGGGGTAAACAGGCCGGGTAGTTCCTCAGATGGCGAAAGAACGGAAGGTCGGACCCGATCGTTTCGCCGCGGGGACGGATCGGACCCGCTAGCGTCCACGTTTGTACTGCTAGGGGCTCGTCATCGGCGGGGGGACGGGACACAGCCGAACCCAGCCCTGCGGGACAGAAGGAGGGGTCTGTCCATGACCCTGAAATGGTTGGCAGTCGTGGTCGCGGTGGTGTCGCTGACATCGTGCGTGACCGGCAACGTGGTGGTCGGCGTACTGGACGGCGGGCAGCTTCCCCTGGTCGTCAACCTCTTCGCGCTCACCACAGCCGGCACCGCGGTGATCCTCGCCGTCGTCGCCGAGCTGCACGATCGACTAAACGACCGGGTCAGCGCGCTCACCGAGTTCCTGGTGGCGCGGCTCAACGAGATCGAGGCGCACACCGGCGACCGCAACACCGGCTTCGTGGAGGGCTACCTGCTCAGCCACGGGCAGGAGGCGGCAGTGGTGCCGTTCGGTCGCCGGGGACGAGGAGCCGCCGAACGCTGATCACCACGTCGTTCCGACGTCACATCTCGGCCACGAATACGCCGCCCGGCGCGGGGTACGCTGACGCGCGTGCCGCCGTTGAATCTGGGCAACCAGCAGCCGAAGACCCCGTTGAACGCGGAGCACGCCTGGCGTGCGACCGCCGCCCGCGCGGGTGACGTCGTCCTCTTCTTCGACTTCGACGGCACCCTGGCGCCCGTCGACGACGATCCCACGGCCGTGCGGCCCGCGCCCAACGTGCTCACCGCACTGGAGGCGCTCGCCCCGCACGTCCGCCGGATCGCCATCGTGTCCGCCCGCCCGGTGGACTTCCTCCGCGACCACCTCGGCGGCCTCGCCGGCATCGACCTGTACGGGCTCTACGGCCTGGAGCACAGCCACTCCGGCGGCGAGACGGTCACCGAGCCGGCCGCCCTGCCGTGGGTGCCGACCATGTCGGAGCTGGCCGAGCAGGCCCGGGCCGAACTGCCGCCCGGCGCGCTCGTCGAGTTCAAGCGGCTCTCCGTCGCGCTGCACTGGCGTACCGCGCCGCAGCTCGGCGACCTGGTGCAGGAGTGGGGCCGGGCCCAGGCCGAGCGGCTGGGACTGCGCGCCCAGCCGGGCCGGATGGTGCTGGAACTGAAGCCCCCTGTCGACCGGGACAAGGGCATGGTGATCGGCGAGACGGTCTGGGACGCCGGTGGCGCCTGGTACTTCGGTGACGACGTCTCCGACATCAAGGCGTTCGCCGCGCTGCGCGCCCGCGCCGCCGCCGATCCCGACTTCCTCGGTGTCTGCGTCGCCGTCGCCAACCCGGAGACCGGTCGAGAGGTGGCCGACGCCGCCGACCTGACCCTGGACTCCCCCGCCGCCCTGGCCGACTTCCTCACCGCCGCCCTCCCCCACCTCCGCTGACCCCCCGGCCCGCGCGGGCCGCGGCCTCTCCCCCGCGATCTTGCACTTTCGGCCCCGAGGGCGTGGCATATGCCCCCTTTGCCGGGGCAACAAGTGCAAGATCGCCGAGGCGGGACGGCGGGCGGAGGGCGAGGGCGGGCGGGAGGCGGCGGTGGGTCAGGTGCCGAAGCGGCGCTGGCGGGTGGCGTAGGAGCGCAGGGCCCGCAGGAAGTCGACCTTGCGGAAGTCGGGCCAGTTCAGCTCGCAGAAGTAGAACTCCGAGTGCGCGCTCTGCCAGAGCATGAACCCGGAGAGCCGCTGCTCGCCACTGGTCCGGATGATCAGATCCGGGTCCGGCAGCCCCTTCGTGTAGAGGTGCTCGGAGATGTGGTCGACGTTGATCGAGGTGGCCAGCTCCTCGATCGTGCCGCCGTTCGCCGCGTGCTCCACCAGCAGCGAGCGGACCGCGTCGGCGATCTCGCGCCGCCCGCCGTACCCGACCGCGATGTTGACCTGAGCCCCGCCGTCGCGGTCGCGGGTGCGTTCCTCGGCGGCCTTGAGCGCGGCGGCGTGCTGCGCCGGCAGTACGTCGAGCGCGCCGACCATCCGCAGCCGCCAGGGGTTGCCCTCCTCGGCCAGCTCGGTGGTGAGGTCCTCGATGATCTGGAGCAGCGGGTCCAGCTCGGCGGCCGGGCGGGACAGGTTGTCGGTGGAGAGCAGCCAGAGTGTGACGTGCCCGACGCCTGCCGCGTCGCACCATCGGAGCAGCTCCTTGATCCGCTCGGCGCCCATCCGGTGGCCGTCGTTCGGGTCGACGAAGCCCATCTCCCGGGCCCATCTGCGGTTGCCGTCGCACATCACGCCGACGTGTGCGGGTACGGGCTTGCCCGCGAGCTTCGCCGTCAGCCGGCGCTCGTACACGGAGTAGAGGAGTTTCCGCAGAGTCATCACCTTGCAGGGTAGCGACCCGCGGGAGAGATCAGTGTCTCGGTGGCGTATCACCTGACTGTGCGCCGGTCCGGCGCGGTCGCGGCAGGTCCGCCCCGATCGCCATCAGGGTGCGTGCATCCAGCCGGCCGTCGCCGAGTCCCAGCTCCACGACGGTGCGGTAGACGCGTTCGTCCCGCCGGGCCGCGCCGACCACCGCGTCGACCACCCGGCGCCGCCGGGCCAGCCACGCCGCGATCGAGCTGTGCCGCAGGTGGGTGCCGAGCCGGGCGCGCAGCGCGGCGGCGTACGCCCGGGCGGCCTCGGCCGGGGAGCCGGCCGCCGCCGCGCCGGCGAGTGCCCCGGAGCGCAGCGCGTAGAAGATGCCCTCGCCGGTGAACGGGTTGATCAGCGACAGCGCGTCCCCGGCCAGCACCACCCGTCCGCGGCCTGGCGCGGGCCGGTGGGTGGACAGCGGCAGGTGGTGCGCCCGCAGCCCGGTCACCGTGGCCGGGTCGACGTCGGGGAGCAGCGCGGCCATCCGGTCCAGCAGGTGCGCCCGGCTGAGCGGTTCGCCGCGCAACACCTCCCCGTACCCGACGTTCGCGCGACCGTCGCCGATCGGAAAGGCCCAGGCGTACGCGGGCCAGCGCGCCGCCGACGTGACGATGAGCTGTTCGGGCGGCCCGGCCGGCGCGGGAGCGTAGCCGCGGATGGCGAGCGCCAGGTGCCGGTCCGGGTTGACCGGGTGGCCGAGCGCGCGCCGTACCACCGATCCGGCGCCGTCCGCGCCGACCACCGCCCGCGCGGACAGTTCACCGTCGAGCAGCACCCGGCCGGCGGCGATCTCCACCCGGCGTACCGAGTGCCGCCGCAGCTCCGCGCCCGCCGCCACCGCCGCCGCGACCAGGCGTGCGTCGAACACCTCGCGGGGCACCGTGTATGCGGGCCGGGGCAGCGTCCGGGCGACGGTGCCACCACCGGGTCCGACCAGGCGCAGCGCGGGCAGCGGCGCGTAGCCGTCGACGGCGCCGGTCACGCCCAGCTCGGCGAGGACGTCCAGCGCGTGCGCGGCGATGCCGTCCCCGCAAGCCTTGTCGCGGGGGAAGTCGGACCTGTCGAGCAGCAGCACCCGCGCCGCCCCGGCACGACGCGCGCCGATCGCCGCGGCGGCCCCAGCGGGCCCCGCCCCCACCACCACGACGTCCCACATGTCCTCATCCTGCCCCGCCGCACCCCGCCCCGGGCGACGATCATGAGGTTGACGGCATCAACGGAGATCGAAATCGCCGCCACCTTCATGGTCAACGGGGTGTGGTGGGGGTGCGGGTGGCGCGGTGGAGGGAGTAGAAGGTGAGGGCGGCGGCCGTGACCAGGGGGGCGCCGTCGCGGATCAGGCCGTCGGTGCCGAGCAGCCACCAGCACAGCGGCAGGTCGATCACCAGGACGCCGAGCGTGACCACGACCAGGGCCTTGCGCGCCCACGGGCGGTCGCGGAGCAGGAACGCGGTACAGAACAGCACGGCGTAGCTGACCGCGATGCCCGCGCCGAACCAGAAGATCAATGCCGGTACGGCGGCCAGCCGCCCGTCCAGCACGGCACCCGTCGCCACCAGCGCCGGCACGAGCATCAGCGGACTGTAGGTGAACGCCGCGACCCGGGCGGTCAGCAGCCAGCCGTTCGCCTGCGGGCGCTTCGGCGCCACCTCCCGCCAGGCGATCGTCCCGCCCTCGACGACCAGACCCTTGCGGTGCCGGACCAGGTGGGCGCGGATCGCCTCGGAGCGGTACAGCAGCACCACCACAGCGACGCAGAGCGCGGTGAGCACGGCGAACCCGACCAGGCCGGGCAGCGCGGGCACCCCCTGCCGGGGCACGATCAGCCGCCCGACCGCGAAGATCGTGGTCACCGCCAGGATCAGCCCCAACGGCCGGGCGCCCACCCGGCCCTTGTTCACGTGGCCGATCAGCAGCAGGAAGCCGAGCGACCGGAGCATCGCCCAGCCGGTGCGTACGGCCAGACCGAACTCCTGCTCCGGGGCGTACCAGTAGTTGAGCAGCTCGACCACGACGGTGGCCGCCGCGGTCACGGCGAGCAGCGTGGTGAGCGCCCGGACGGCGGACGGCCGCCGGACCTCGACAGGTTCAGCGGCCGTCCTCATGGCATCCGATGTTGCCCGGCGCGGGCAACAGGCACACCTGTTACTTCTGCGGCTCCGCGTCCAGCCGGGCGCGCAGCGCGTCCAGCTCGGCCCAGAGCACGCCGGGGAGCTTGTCCCCGAACTTCTCGAACCACTCGGTGACCAGCGGCAGTTCGTTGCGCCACTCGTCCGCGTCGACCTTCAGCGCGATCCGGACGTCCTCCGGGGTCATGTCCAGACCCTCGACGTCGAGCGCGTCCTGCGCCGGCACCATGCCGATCGGCGTCTCCACCGCCTCGGCCCGGCCCTCCAGCCGCTCGATGACCCACTTGAGCACGCGGGAGTTCTCGCCGAAGCCCGGCCAGAGGAAGTTGCCCTCGGCGTCCTTGCGGAACCAGTTCACGTAGTAGATCTTGGGTAGCTTGGCCTCGTCGCCGTCCGCGCCCTTGCCCATCTCGATCCAGTGCCGGAAGTAGTCGCCGGCGTTGTAACCGATGAACGGCAGCATGGCCATCGGGTCGCGGCGGACCACGCCGACCGCGCCGGAGGCGGCGGCGGTCGTCTCCGAGGAGAGCGTGGCGCCCATGTAGACGCCGTGCACCCAGTCGCGGGCCTCGGTGACCAGCGGGATGGTGTCCCGGCGGCGGCCACCGAACAGGATCGCGTCGATCGGCACGCCGTTCGGGTCGTAGTAGTCGTCGGCCAGGATCGGGCACTGCGTGATCGGCGTGCAGAAACGGCTGTTCGCGTGCGAGGAGAGGTTCTCGCTCTCCGGCGTCCAGTCGTTGCCCTTCCAGTCGATCAGGTGCGCCGGCGGCTCACCCATGCCCTCCCACCAGATGTCGCCGTCGTCGGTGAGCGCCACGTTGGTGAAGATGGAGTTGCCCCGGTCCAGCGTCCGCATGGCGTTGGCGTTGGTCTTCCAGTCGGTGCCGGGCGCGACGCCGAACAGGCCGTACTCGGGGTTGACCGCGTAGAGGCGGCCGTCCGCGCCGAACCGCATCCAGGCGATGTCGTCGCCGATGGTCTCGACCTTCCAGCCCGGGATGGTCGGCTCCAGCATGGCGAGGTTGGTCTTGCCGCAGGCCGACGGGAAGGCGCCGGCGATGTGGTAGACCTTGCCCTCCGGCGAGGTGATCTTGAGGATCAGCATGTGCTCGGCCAGCCAGCCCTCGTCGCGCCCCATCACGCTGGCGATACGCAGCGAGTAGCACTTCTTGCCCAGCAGCGAGTTGCCGCCGTAGCCGGAGCCGTAGGACCAGATCTCCCGGGTCTCCGGGAAGTGCGAGATGTACTTGGTCTCGTTGCACGGCCACGCCACGTCCTGCTCGCCCGGCGCGAGCGGGGCGCCGATGGAGTGCAGCGCGTGCACGAAGTCGGCGTCGTCGCCCATCGCCTCCAGGACCGAAGACCCCATCCGGGTCATGATCCGCATCGAGGCGACGACGTACGGGCTGTCGGTGATCTCCACGCCGAACATGGGGTTCTCGGCCTCGACCGGGCCCATGCAGAACGGGATGACGTACATGGTGCGCCCGCGCATGCTGCCGCGGTACAGCTCCGTCATCGTCCGCTTCATCTCGGCCGGCGCCATCCAGTTGTTGGTCGGGCCGGCGTCCGCCTCGTCGGCGGAGCAGATGAAGGTGCGCTCCTCCACCCGGGCGACGTCCGTGGGGTCGGTACGCGCGTAGAACGAGTTGGGCTTCTTCTCGGGATTCAGTCGGATCAGGGTGCCGTTCTCGACGAGTTCGTCGGTGAGGCGGCGCCACTCCTCATCAGACCCGTCCACCCAGACCACGCGGTCGGGGGTGGTCAGTTCCGCGACCTCACGTACCCAGGCCAGCAGCTTGGGGTGGGATGTCGGGGCCTGATCGATACCCCGAACAGCAGCCGGAGCAACCATGTCACTTCTCCTTGTGGTCGACGCTGACCGATCTATGGGGTGCACGAGTTCCGGCGGGCTGGTACGCCGCCTCGTGGAAACCTGGGATTGGGCTCAGCGTAAACCGGACTGCCTCGTCAGTCAGTGGGACTGGTTGTGAAGAACTGCACAAGGTACGGCCACGCTGCGGCATCACGATCTGATACCCGCTTTCGCGCGCAGTTTCACGCAAATCCTGCGGTGAACCTTCGACGGCCGGGTCCGGCACCGGAGTGACACGGACGTCCGATCGCGGGGAAGCGTACGAACATGTCGCGAAAGACGATTCCGTGATGCGCTCCACAGATTCGCACAGCGCGTTACGCTCTGCTCACGGACATCGAGAACGGGCGACGCCTCTCCGACCCGGGCGGCCCGCGGGCGACGGCCGCGGCGAAGCCGTCGTGGCCGACTCGCCGTTGGAGTCCGCCCGGTTACCGCCCAACCGGTACTCTCGGCGGGTGGCCGCGACGATGACCGGAGACCAACCGGGGGCTCCGCAGACCCGCCGGGGTCCGATCGGAGCACTGCTCGACCGTTTCGGTCACCTCATCCACGAGCTGAGCAAGTTCGCCACCGTCGGCGGGCTCGCCTTCGTCGTGGACTTCATCCTCTTCAACTACCTGTCCAGCGGCCGGGACATGCCGCCGCTGGCCGCGAAGACCATCTCCACGGTGATCGCCGCGACAGTCGCCTTCGTCGGCAACCGGTTCTGGACGTGGCGGCACCGGCAGCGGTCGAACCCGGCCCGCGAGTACGCCCTGTTCTTCTTCTTCAACGCGGTCGGCCTCGGCATCGCGGTGGCCTGCCTGGCGATCAGCCACTACGGGCTCGGCGCGATCTGGCCCGCGGTGTTCCAGACCCCCCTGGCCGACAACCTCGCCAGCTTCATCGTCGGCACCGGCCTGGGAACGCTCTTCCGGTTCTGGTCGTACCGACGGTTCGTCTTCGTCGAGGCGGGAACACCTCCCGTTCCGGCAACGAGCCACGACCGAGAGTCCGGGGCGTGACGAACCGCCCATCCCGACCCGCCGGGCCCAGCCGGCCCAGCCAACTGCCTAAGGTGTTCCGCATGCCTGGAGTCCGTCTGCTGCCCGAGCGCTGGCAGAAGTTCATCCACGAGGCGCTCAAATTCGGCATCGTCGGCGGCATCAACACCGTCATCAATTACGCGGTGTTCAATGCGCTGGCACTCACGGTTTTCCGTGACGGCCAGCTGAAGGCGACAGTGATCGCGACGATTGTCGCCACGATCACGTCGTATCTGATGAATCGTCACTGGACGTACCGTGATCGACCGAAATCGGCACTCCGGCGCGAATACGTCCTGTTCTTCCTCTTCAACGGTGCTGGTCTGCTCATCGAGCTCGGCGTCCTGGCCCTGGCCAAGTACGGCCTCGGCGTCCACGGCCTGCTCGCGCTGAACGTCGCCAAGACCATCGGTGTCCTGCTGGCCACGCTGTTCCGCTTCTGGTCCTACCGGACGTTCGTCTTCCAGCCCGTCCCCAAGCACGCCGAGGAGACCTGGCACTCGGTGCCGCGTGACGAGTGGGACAACGTCGCCGAGATGGACCCGGTGGCCGAGCTGGCCGAGTCGGTCAGCGAGCTGGAGGAGGAGGAACCGCCTCCCGGCACCGGCCGGGCACCCGACTTCCCGCCACCGCGTGGTCGCCCCGCACCGGCGGACGCCGGACTCGGTGGGGCGCTCGACGCCGACCTGGACGCCGAACTCGCCGCGGAACTCCAGCCCCGCCGCGCCCGCCGCTGAACCACGAGAAGGCCGGCACCCCCGAACTGGGGGACCGGCCTTCTCCGTCGAACGCGTTCAGGGCTGCTCGCGCAGGGACTTGCCCTCGGTCATGTCGGCCAGGATCTCGCGCATCTCGCCGTCACCCAGGCTGTGCTTGTCGTGGTGCGCCTCGACCAGCTCGTAGAGCTTCGTCTGCACCCTGTCCACGCCCGGCACGTCGTGCAGCACCGACTGGCCGCGCTCACCCGCCGACTCGATGGTCAGCGTGCCGCAGCCGAGCAGCCGCTCCACGAAACGCTGATGCATGGCGTGGTCGTTGATCCGGGTCAGCGGCAGGTCCCGCCGGTTGCGCGACAGCACCCCCTGCTGGAGCAGCACCCGCTCGTTTGTGAACAGGTAGTGCGTGGTGCGCCAGACCAGAAACGGCCACAGACCCAGCCACAGCACCAGCGCCAGGGCGACCACGGCGATCGCGTAGAGCGCGATCGTGCCGCCGCTGCCGTCGGGCAGCAGGAGCCAGCCGGCGACGACCGCCGCGACGGCGAGCACGAGCACCAGGACCGGCCGGATCAGGGCCTTCCAGTGCGGGTGCAGGTGCAACACGACGTGCTCGTCCTCGGTGAGCACGTCTTCGGGGAACGCCACGGGGGAACCTCCTCGCAGAACAGGACGCGCTGACCGTAACCGGTCGGCGCACCCGGTCGGCATCGGCCGCGCGGACGGTGGCCCGTGGTTGTGCGGGCGGCGGCCCGCGGTTGTGCGGGGCGGCGGCCCGCGGCTGTTAAGAAGGGGCCCTTCCTCTACCGGAGGCGTTAATAGGGGGCCCTTCCTTTCACCGCAGGTGCAGCACGTCGCCTGCCGCCAGCCGCAGCGTCTCGGCGCCCGTCTCCACCAGGAGCTGCCCGTCGGCGTCCACACCGGTGGCCGTACCGCGCGCCTCGCTGCCGTCGGGCAGCAGCACCCGTACCTGGCGGCCGATGGTGGCGCACCCGGCCAGGTACGCCTCGCGCAACCCGCTGGCCTCCGCGTCCCCTCCGGCGTCACGCCAACGCTCGTACCAGTCGGCGAGCGCGCGCAGCAGCGCCCGCAGCAGCGGATCCCGGTCGGTGGCGGTGGCGCCGGCGAGCTGGAGCGAGGTGGCCGGCAGCCCGGTCGGGTTCTCCGGCAGCTCGTCGGCGCGCAGCGTCACGTTCAGCCCGACACCGACCACGATCGCCGGCGGCCTGTCGTTCTCCCCCGGCACCGCCTCGGCGAGCACCCCGGCGCACTTCGCGCCGTCCACCAGCAGGTCGTTCGGCCACTTCAGCCGCGCGTCCAGCTCGGCCAGCAGGCGTACCGCCTCGACCAGCGCGACACCGGCGAGCAGCGGCAGCCAGCCGTACCCGGTGACCGGCACCGGCGCCCAGCCGCGCTCGGGGACCGCCTCTCCGGGCCGCAGCAGCACGCTCGTGGCGAGACCGGCGCGCGGCGGCGACTGCCAGACGCGGCCTCGCCGGCCCCGGCCGGACGTCTGCCGCTCGGCGACCACCACCAGGCCCTCCGGCTCGCCGGCGCGCGCCGCGGCCACCGCGTCGGCGTTCGTCGAGCCGGTCTCGGCCAGCAGTTCCAGGCGGCGCCAGGGCCCGTGCGGCGCGACCAACGCGCGCCGCAGCCGGGCCGCCGACAGCGGCGGTCGGTCCAGATCGGTGTACGGCGAGCCGGGCATCCCGCCAGCCTACGGCCCGAGTGAGGCGCACTGCACAGCCTCTTCGACCTGAACCATCGTTATATTCCCCTGGTGACTACCGAGACCGGGTTCAACATCCACACGACCGCCGGCAAGCTGGCGGACCTGGAGCGACGGCTCGACGAGGCGGTGCACGCCGGGTCGGCACGCGCGGTCGAGAAGCAGCACGCGCGGGGCAAGAAGACCGCCCGCGAGCGGATCGAGATGCTCCTCGACGAGGGCTCGTTCGTCGAGCTGGACGAGTTCGCCCGGCACCGCTCGACCAACTTCGGGCTGGAGAGGACCCGCCCGTACGGGGACGGCGTGGTGACCGGCTACGGCACCGTCGACGGCCGGCAGGTCTGCGTCTTCTCACAGGACTTCACCGTCTTCGGCGGCTCCCTCGGCGAGGTCTTCGGCGAGAAGATCGTCAAGCTGATGGACCTCGCCATGAAGATCGGCTGCCCGGTGGTCGGCATCAACGACTCCGGCGGCGCACGGATCCAGGAGGGCGTCACGTCCCTCGGCCTCTACGGCGAGATCTTCTTCCGCAACGTCCGGGCCAGCGGCGTCATCCCGCAGATCTCGCTCATCATGGGCCCGTGCGCGGGCGGCGCCGTCTACTCCCCGGCGGTCACCGACTTCACCGTCATGGTCGACCAGACCTCGCACATGTTCATCACCGGTCCCGACGTGATCAAGACGGTCACCGGCGAGGACGTGGGCATGGAGGAGCTGGGCGGCGCCCGTACCCACAACACCCGCAGCGGCAACGCGCACTACCTCGGCAGCGACGAGGAGGACGCGATCGAGTACGTCAAGGCGCTGCTGTCGTACCTGCCGTCGAACAACCTGGACGAGCCGCCGGTCTTCGACGCGCCCGCGATCCTCGACGTCACGGACTCCGACCGCGAGCTGGACACGCTGATCCCGGACTCGGCGAACCAGCCGTACGACATGCACCGGGTCATCGAGCACGTGCTCGACGACGGCGAGTTCCTCGAGGTGCAGCCGCTGTACGCGCAGAACATGGTGGTCGGTTTCGGCCGCGTCGAGGGGCGCCCGGTGGGTGTGGTGGCGAACCAGCCGATGCAGTTCGCCGGCACGCTCGACATCGCCGCGTCGGAGAAGGCGGCCCGGTTCGTGCGCACCTGCGACGCGTTCAACGTCCCGGTGCTCACCTTCGTGGACGTGCCCGGCTTCCTGCCCGGCACCGGTCAGGAGTGGGACGGCATCATCCGCCGCGGCGCGAAGCTCATCTACGCGTACGCCGAGGCCACCGTCCCGAAGGTCACCGTCATCACCCGCAAGGCGTACGGCGGCGCGTACGACGTGATGGGCTCCAAGCACCTGGGCGCGGACCTGAACTTCGCCTGGCCGACCGCGCAGATCGCGGTGATGGGCGCGCAGGGCGCGGTGAACATCCTCTACCGCTCGGAGCTGGCGAACGCCGAGGATCCGGCCGCCGTCCGCGCCGAGAAGATCGCCGAGTACGAGGACACGCTCGCCAACCCGTACATCGCCGCCGAGCGCGGCTACGTGGACGGGGTGATCCCGCCGCACGAGACGCGTACCCAGATCGTGCGGGCGCTGCGGGTGCTGCGCACCAAGCGCGAGACGCTGCCGCCGAAGAAGCACGGCAACATCCCGCTGTAGCCGGCCCGGTGCCCCCGCCGCTGAGGTGGCGGGGGCACCGGCGTCAGCAGCCCGGGTTCGCGGCCACGCACATCCGCTCGGCCGCGACCCTCGCCAGATCTCGCAGGGCCACCTCGTCGCCGCCCGCGCCGGTGCGCAGCACCGTGACGAGGTCACCGACCCGCACCACCGCCTGCTCCCTCGGCGGGCTCCCGGGACCGAGCGACGCTCCGGTGTCCAGCCGCCGGCCCTTCCCGACGGTGTGCCGCACGAGCACCGACTCGTCGCCGGCGAAGCCGCTGTCGACCGCCTGCCAGGAGTGGACGACCTCCGCCTGGATCCGCTTGCCCTTCACCTCCACGGGGCCGGCGGATCGCCACGTGCGGCAGGGCGCCAGCAGCGCGGGCAGCCCGTCGAACAGCCGCTCACCGTCCTGCGCCGCGAGCCGGTAGACGTCCTGAAGGGCCACCGGCTGCCGGTCCGACGGATCGCTGCTGCCCGGCCGCTGCCGCAGGAGGGTCACCGACCGCGAATAGCGGGACTTCACCCACTCCGTCCGCAGGCCCTGATCCTGCCGGCAGACCTCCAGCAACTGGTCCAGCCGGATCTCCTCGTCGAGGCCGGCGTCGTTCCACGGCGTCGTGCCGGCCGGCCGCAGGTCGGACGGTTGCAGCAACGCCTCGGCGGGCACATCCGTGGCGCTCCACGGGGTGACCGACGGACTGGCGGCGACCGGGGCCGGCGCCGGTGGGGCGGCACGACCGGCCGCCACGAACGCGGTCCCGGAGGTGAGCGCGAGCACCGTCACCGCCGCGGCGGCCACCGTGCGGCGGCTGCGGCGCCGGGCACGTGCCCGCAACTCGGCCGGTTCCGCCCAGCGTACGTTGCGCAGGTCCCGCTGCATCACGTCGATGAACGCCAGGTCGTCGTCACGCATCGGCGGGCTCCTCCAGATCCACGACCGCGAGCAGTTCGGCCAGGGCGGCTCGGCCCCGGGACAGACGCGCCTTGACCGTGCCGACCGGCGCCTCGGTCTCCCGGGCGACCTCGGCGACCGGCATGCCGAGCAGGTAGTACAGCGCGAGGGCGACGCGTTGTTCCTCGGGCAGCCGCCGCAACGCCGCCACCACCTCGACCGTGTCGGTGCTCGGGGCCGGCATGCTCTCCTCGGCGCCGTGCCGCAGGTAGGCGCGCGCCCGGCTGCGCAGGCTGCGCCAGCGGCTCACCGCGATCCGGCTCGCCACCACCCGCACCCACGCCTCCGGGTCGTCGTACCCGCGCACTGTGGACCACCGCTGCCAGGCCCTGATGTACGCCTCCTGCACGGCGTCCTGCGCCTCGGCGAGGTTGCCGGTGAGCACGTAGACGAACCCGAGCAGCCGTTGCCGGCTGCCCCGGTAGAACTCGTCGAACCCGTCGACCTCCGGCACCTGCTACCTCCCGAGTGGCGGTCGCAGGGGAGACGCCTGGCGTACCGGGTGCGGTTGCCACTCAGCCGATCATTTTCTCCAGTTCGCTCACCGGCAAGCCGCCTGCCGGGATCCGGTCGCGGACCGCTCGGCGGACCGCCGTCTGCACCGCCGCGTTGGCCGGGGTCGGCACGCCGTGCAGGCGCCCGAGCAGCACGATCTCACCGTTGAGGTGGTCGGTCTCGACCGAGCCCGCGCCACGGGCCAGGCTCTGCCAGGTGGAGCCGCCGGAGCGTTCCTCGCCGCCCACCGGCCGGTGCGACACCCGGTCGCCGCGTTCGGCGGCCTCCTCCTCGACGGTGGTGTGGGCGATGCCTGCGGCGGCGAGCGCCGCCTCGCCCTCGGCGCGTACCCGCTTCGACAGCGACTCGGGCACGTCCCATGCGAGCAGCGCCTGGAGGCCGTTGCCGAGGTTGGCGAGCAGCTTGCCGTACTTCCAGCGCATCACGTCGTCGCGGACCGGCGCGACGAACCCGGCTGCGGTCAGGTCGGCGGCGACCGCGCGGCTGGTGTCGTCGGCGCCGCTCGGGTAGCGGCCGATGTGCAGCATGCCCGGATGCGGATGGCCGTTGGCGACCACCACGCCCGGCTCCAGGTGGGTGGCGGGCAGCCACACGCACACCGGGTGTACGCGGGCGAAGCGCCGCAGCGCGGCCGGCTCGTTCGCGACGCCGTTCTGGGCCAGCACGACCGGCAGCCGTTCGCCCGCCGTCCCGCCGCCCTCGACCGGGGCGTCCGCCCAGACGTCGAGCGCCGCCACGGTGTCCTGCGACTTTACGGTGAGGACCAGCACGGTGTCCGCCGGCAGCGGCGGCCCGTCCGGACCGGCCACTGCGGGGAGCCGGCCCGTCACGTCACGGTCCGGCGTGCGCAGCGTCAGACCCCGCTCCCGCAACGCGTCCGGGTGCGCCCCACGGGCCACGAGCGTCACGTCGTGGCCGGCGTCGGCCAGGAGTACGCCGATGGTGCCGCCGACCGCGCCCGCTCCGATGATCACGTATCGCACGGCCCGATTCTGCCCTGCCGCGTAGCGGCCCGCTCCGCGACGCGATACGGCGCGCTGCGGGCCGGCTCGGCGCGGCCCGCAGCGGTGCGGCTCGGCACGGTCAGCCGGTGAGCCCCGCGTCGGCCAGGATCGGGCCGGCCAGCAGCAGCGCTCCGGCGGCCAGCGCGCCCACGCTCACCAGCAGGAACACGCCCACCCAGAACAGCGCCGGGAACGGCGTGATCCGGGCGAGCTGGTCGGCGTCGGACTGCGGCATCCGGCCCCGGGCGCGTTGCCGGTGCAGCTCGAACACCGGCCGCACGCCGCCGATCAGCAGGAACCAGACCGACGTCCACGCGAACGCGGCCTGCACCTCGGGCGAGGTGTACCAGGAGACGGCGAGCACCACGCCGCCGGTGACGAGTAGCGACAGCACGCCGAACAGGTTGCGGATCATCACCAGCATGGCCAGCAGCAGTGCCACCGCGAGCCACAGCAGCAGCGTGATCCGGTTACCGGCCAGCAGCCACGCGCCGCCGAGACCGAGCAGGGACGGCGCGACGTACCCGGCGAGCAGCGTGAGGATCATGCCGGGCCCGGTGGGACGGCCGGCGGAGAGCGTGAGCCCGGAGGTGTCCGAGTGCAGCCGGATGCCGTGCAGCCGCCGGCCGGTGAGCAACGCGACGAGCGCGTGGCCGCCCTCGTGCGCGATGGTCACCGCGTTACGGGCGATCCGCCAGGGCAACCGGGCCACGACCACCGCGAGCGCGACGGCGGCGGTGACCACCACGAGCAGCGGCGGCGGGTCCGGCTGGGCGCTGGTCAGCGTGTCCCAGAGCGTGGTGAGACCGTCGATCAGGGGCATGGGCGGGGAGCCTACCGCCCCGAGCCGTGTCGCTCGACGGGCGTGCTCTGTGGGGCGGTCACACTTGGCCGGGCAGACGCGGGAACGGAGATGAGATCAAGTGGATCCGGTAGGCGGTTCGTCCGTGACTCCGCTGACCGAGGCCGACTACCTCGCGGCGGACTACGGTCGTCATCGCGTCGAACTGTTCGACCGGGGACTGGTCGTCAGTCCCGCCCCCGACCTTCGGCATCAGCGGGTGGCGCGACGGCTGGCGAACGCCGTCGAGTCGGCGGCCGCGCCGACCGGTCTCCTCGTGTACCACGGCGTCAACGTTCGGCTCGACGTCGACCGAGTCATGATCCCCGACCTCGTCGTCACGGATGCGCAGGACGAGAGCACGGTCCTCGAGGCGAAACATGTCGCGCTGGTCGGCGAGGTCGTCTCGCCCCGGAACGCGGGCGTCGACCGGGTGTTGAAGATGCAGCTCTACGCGATCGCCCGGATTCCGTGGTACCTGCTCGTCGAGCAGGACGGTGACAGCCACTCGCTACGGCTGCACCGGCTCGACGGCGCGCACTACGTCGAGGATGTCGTCGCCAAGGCGGGCGAGACGCTCAGTGTCACCGAGCCGTTCCGCTGGGCGATGGACCCGAGCGTCCTGCGCTGACCCGCAACTGTCGCGCCACCTGGGCGAACGACGGCCGTCGATGAAGATTTCCTTTCTGCCTATTGCGATCTAGGGCACTAACCTCCAAAGATGGGCGTCAATAGATGGACGTCCCTCTGGAGGCAACCATGCCCAGCACCAGACTCTCCGTACGCCGGCTTCTCGCCGCCGGCCTGGCCGCCGCCGCCACCGCGGCCGCGGCCCTCGTGGCGACCGCCGGACCGGCCGCCGCCGCGACCACGCCCGGGATCGACGTCTCCCGCTACCAGGGCAGCATCAACTGGACCAGCGTGCGCAACTCGGGCATCCAGTTCGCGTTCATCAAGGCGACCGAGGGTACGAGCTACAAGGACCCGAACTTCAACGCGAACTACGTCAACGCGTACAACGCCGGGGTGATCCGCGGGGCGTACCACTTCGCCCGGCCGAACATCTCCGCCGGTTCCACCCAGGCCAACTACCTGGCCAGCAACGGTGGCGCCTGGTCGGCGGACAGCCGTACGCTTCCCGCCGCGCTGGACATCGAGGGCAACCCGTACAGCGGCGGCTACTGCTACGGCCTGAGCACCACCGGCATGCGCAACTGGATCCAGGACTTCCTGAACACCTACCGCTCCCGCACCGGCCGGTACGCGGTCATCTACACCACCACGAGCTGGTGGAACCAGTGCACGGGCAGCTGGTCCGGCCCGTGGGCCAACCACCCGCTGTGGCTCGCCCGCTGGGCCAGCTCGCCCGGCACCCTGCCGGCCGGGGCACCGTTTTGGAGTTTCTGGCAGTACACCAGCACCGGCGCCGTCTCCGGGATCAGCGGCAACGTCGACCGCAACTACTGGAACGGTGACCGCAGCCGGCTGATCGCCCTGGCCAACAACACCTGACGTACGCCGGAAACCAGTGGGACCGCCCCCTCACGAGGCGGTCCCACTGTCGTCGTACCCGAAGTCAGGCTCTGCGGCGCGCGGTGGCCGGGACGGGCACCGGCGTGCGGCGCGTCAGACGCCACGCCGCCACGCCGGCGACCGTGAGCGTCAGCACGCCGAGGACCGCGACCGGCGCGGACAGGCCGGCGCTGATCAGGAGCAGTACGACGTCGCCGAGCGCCACGAGCATCCACAGTGCCAGCCGCGGGCCGGTGTACCTCCGTCGGTAACCCATGTCGCGCCTCCTTCCGTCGTCGGAGGGATTCATACCCCCGAGGACGGAAAGCCATGCGAGCGAGTTTCGTGACCGGCGGGATTCCCGGTCAGTTCCTGCGGTCCGGCACGAAGCCCTTGGTGATGATCTCCCAGTTGGCCAGGTTGGCGTCCCAGTCCTTCGCCGGGACCTCCCAGCGCAGCGCGAAGCCCCGGTTGCCGGCGGTCGCCACACCACGGTTGCGCACGTGGAAGCGGGTGCCGTCGTCGCGCGTCTCCAGCCAGTCCCAGTCGGCGCAGGTGCGGAAGTAGGGGTCGCACTTGGTGATGCTGACGTACTCGTAGCCCCGGACGTAGTTGCGCCGGCTCGACTCCTGCGCCTTCCAGTCGGCGTACGCGTCCTTCTTCGGCGACGACGTCCACTGGATGAACAGCACCCGCCGAGCGCCGCCGACCTCGTAGAGCACGACGTTGTCGCTGCGGACCCGCGCCTCGAAACCGTTCGGGATCGGCACCTTGAAGCCGTTCGGGCCGGTGTAGAGACGCCATCCGGCCGGCAGCGTGAACCCCGAGGCCGACGGGCTGGCCGACGGCGTGGGGCTGGCCGACGCACTGGTCGCCGGGGCGCTCGGCGACGCGCTCTCGCTCGGCGCGGGCGGCGCCGCCGCCGACGCCGAGGTGCCGGCCGTCGGCTCACCGCCGTCGCCGTCGTCACCGTTGTTCAGCAGCGGCACGGCCACCACCAGGCCGACGAGCAGCAGCAGAACCAGTGCGCCGATCAGCAGGTTGCGCCGGTTGGGGGCGGACTTCTCGACCGGCAGCACCGTCGCGCGGCCGGACGACGCCTCCTGCACGGGAGCCGGGCTGACCGGCGCGGAGCCGGTCACGGCCGGGCTCACCGGCGCCGGGGTGTCGGCGACCGGCTCACCGTCGAGCCGCGTCTCGTCCAGCGCCGGGTCGACGCCGTCCACCCGCGCCTCGTCGTCCACACGGGTCTCGTCGGCCGAGGGCGCCGGGTCGAGCTTCGCCGTCGGGTCGGCGGGCGGCGGGGTCACCTTCGCGGTGGGCCCGGCGTCCGAGGTGGGCGCCGGCACCTTCGCCGTCGGGTCGGCGGCTGCCGCCGTACCCCCGGTTGCGGCGACCCCGGACGCGGCGCGTTCGGCCTGGTCGGCGGGGCGCGGCGCCGGCACCAGCGGCGGGCGCGGCACGCGCGGGCCGTTCGGCCCAGGCCGACGTACGCCGTCCAGCAGCGAGATGCTCTTGGCCCGCCGGCCGGCGGCCTTGCGCAGCATGCGCTCCGCGACCTCGGCGGTGATCCGCTCGTCCGGATCCTTGCGCAGCAGGCCCTGGAGCACCGGCTTGAGCGGCCCGGCGTTGCGCGGCGGCGGCATCGGCTCGGTGGCGAGCGCCGCGAGCGTGGCGATCGCCGACGGGCGCGCGTACGGCGACTTACCCTCGACCGCCGCGTAGAGCGTGGCGCCGAGCGACCAGAGGTCCGCCTCGGGGCCTGCGGTGCCGTCGCGGGCGCGCTCCGGAGAGATGTACGCGGGCGAGCCCAGCACCATGCCGGTGCGCGTCACGTTCGGGTCGCCGGGGATGGTGGCCAGGCCGAAGTCGGTGAGCACCACGCGGCCGTCCTCGCCGAGCAGCACGTTGCCCGGCTTGACGTCGCGGTGCATGATGCCGGCCTTGTGCGCGGCCTTCAGCGCGTTCAGCACGCCGAGACCGATCTCGACCGCCTTGGCCGGGGTGACCGGGCCGTCCTCGGCGATGGTGTCCTGCAACGACTTCGACGCCACGTACTCCATGACGATCCACGGGTCGCCGTCGGTGCGCAGCACGTCGAAGATGCGGACCACGTTGATGTTGTTGAGGCGGGCGATCGCCCGCGCCTCACGCAGTGAGCGCTCGCGCATCTCGCGGCGCTCCTCCGGGGTGAGACCGGGGGGCGGGACCAGTTCCTTGATGGCCACGTCCCGGTGCAGTACCTCGTCCCGCGCCTTCCAGACGCGGCCCATGCCGCCTTGACCGAGCGGCGTGAGAAGCCGGTACCGGTCGGCGACGAGTTGGGGGAGCGCGTTCGACATCGCAGAAACCGTACCCGGCCGCTGCGACGCCCACACCGTCGGCACGCCACTGTACGGCGAAGGTCGAATTCGCGACGCGTACCCTTGGGTCATGTCTGCCGAGGAGCCGCTGTTCCGGATCGTCCGTGGCGTGCCCACCGCCGAGGAGCTGGCCGCTCTGGTCGGCGCGATCGTGGTGCGCACCCGCCCGGCCCAGGCCACCGCGCCGGCCCCCGTGTCGCAGTGGGCGCGCAGCGCACGCCCCGCCCTGGCCGGGCCCGTCGCGGGCCCCGGCGCCTGGCGGGCCTCCGGCCTCCCCCGCTGACCTCACCTCCCACTCGCGGCGGCGGGGCGGGGCTGCCGGGATCAGCGTCGAGCCATTAACCTCACTCAGGGAAACCGTGTGGTGACGGGCAGGAGGCTCCGATGATCCCGGAGGACAACCAGCCAGCCGGCTGGCTGCGCGGCTACGGCGGCATCGAGGCCGACATCCGACAGATGCGGGAGTTCGCCGACCGCCTCCAGGACGAGGTGACGCGCAACTACTCGCCGCACCTGTCCTACATCGCCGACGACATGAAGGCCCCGGTGCCCAATCCGGCGGACGCCTTCATCGAGCTGGTCCAGTTCCTCCAGGCCCACCACGACACCCAGACCGCAGCGGTGAGTGCCGTGTGGGATCTCGCACCGGCGACCGGCCGGCTCGCCGACGCCGCCGGGCGGATCGCCGCCCGCTACGGCGACGCCGACGCGTTCTCCTCCGCCCGAGTGGCCGACGTGGAGCGGGCGCTCGCGGGCCCTTCCGCCACCGTCGCCCGCCCGATGCCGCCACTGGCCGACCCCACCGCCCCCGAACAGAGCCGGGTGATCCTGCCGTGATCGAACGGGGCAGCGGACGCACCTCCGGGCTGACCGACTGGCGGCTGATGGACGTCCTCAGCATGTGGGCGTGCGTGCAGGACCAGGACACCGCCGGCCAGTGGAAGCAGGTCGCCGGTTGGCGCAAGGTCTGCGACCTCGCGCTGGCCCACCTGAGCCGCCTGCGGGAATACCGGCGCGGGCTGGCCGAGGCGTGGCCGCCGGAGACCAACGCCGCCGCGCGGTCGTACATCGCCGAACTCGACCAGCTCATCGAGCGCGTGCAGCGCACCCACGACGCCGCCGCCGCGAACTACGACGCGCTGGCGGCCGCCGCCCGCGCCATCGGCAGCGCGCGGGCCGAGCTGCAACCACTGCACGAGGAGTACGCGAAGAAGCTGCGGCAGAAGCAGGCGTACGAGGCAACGATCGCCGACCCGAAGGCGGTGGCGGGCAGCCGGTTGCCGGAGCGGCCCCCGGTGACGGACGACGACCTGGAGCAGTTGAACGTACGGGCGCGCGGGTTGATGACGGGATTGAGCGGCGAACTCCAGCACGCCCAGGTCATGCTCCAGCGCCCACCAGCACCGAAAAAATGGCCTGGCCGCGATGATGGGGCAACCCTGTCTAACGAGGCACCATCAATTCCCTCCATACCGCCCGTAATCCCTACTCCGCTTGTGACGTCAGTCAGAAGCGACGCAGCGCCACGACCGGATGCGTACAAACTCAACCCCACCACGCCAGCGTCCTCGGTGATCGGCCCAGTGCTCGGGGGAGCACATACTGGCATCGCGCCGACTCCGCAGGGTTCTGCTCTGGCTCCGGCCCTCACGCCCGGTACTACCCCACCCCATCCCGGGCTGGGCGGCCCACCTCTGATCCCAGGATCGCTGGGCTCAACGCCCCGTACACCTCAGCCTCCTCAAGTCAGGGAGTCCTCGCCCTCGGGGAAGACGGTCGCGAATAACCGAGAGGGCATCCACCGGACGATGTCACCACCCACGAACTACCCAGGCGGGCTGATCGGCGGAGTTCCGGGCACGGGCCAGTCTGCCTCATCGATGCCACAGCGTCGGATTAACCCGGTCGGCGGTGTCATCGGCGGCGGCGGAGCCGGAACAGCACCGACTGGCGCCGCTGGATCGCGCCCGGGCTCGGGAAGGCTCTCCAACCCGGAGGGGTTTCACGGCGCCCCTCCCCTTGGCGGCGCCCCTGGTTTTGGTCCTACTCGCACTGGCGGCAGCCCTCGTACATCCGGAACGCACCAGAACGACGATCACGAACCTTCATGGAACCCAGACCACCCATGGGTCACGAAGAAGGGAGTACCGCCTATCGTTATTCCGCCAGAGGATGAAGGGCCGATTGATCCCGGACCCGCCATCGGACTCGGCAGGTGAAGCACACACTAAGCCGATTATTGGCATATTCGGCGCTTGTCGGCGTCGCATTACCTACATCCGCCCCAGTCGAAGCGACAATGCATTTCCCTCCCGCTGCAGCCGGCCTGCCGAAGCCGCAATGGCACCTATCTTATATGCGGACGGCAGAGGCGAACTCACTCTCCAAAGGCTCTGGGGCGGTGATTGCCGTCGTGGATACAGGGGTCGCACCCCACCCCGACCTCCAACGAAACCTTCTTGACGGAGTAGATCTGACGACGAGCCATTCACCCAACGGCCAAAGAGATTCAGATGGCCACGGCACAGCGATGGCCGGCCTCATCGTTGCCAATGGCGGGCCAACCGGTGGAGGCGTTGCCGGCATCGCCCCAGAGGCTAAGGTTCTGCCCATACGGGCGAAGATCAGGAACTCAGAGGGCGACGTAGCCGACTTGGTCAGCGGGATTGAATTTGCGATTTCAGCAGGCGCAGACGTTATAAGCATCTCAGCCGCAGCCCCGGCAGACACTCAAGTCCAGAAGGCAATCAAGCTTGCACAACAAGCGGATATCGTGGTCGTAGCGTCGGCAGGAAATACCACAAGTTCATCAATAGTGGAGTATCCGGCTCGCGAGCCAGGCGTGATCGCCGTCGGCGGAATTGATCGACAGGGGAACCATGCTGACATTTCAGTCACCGGGCCGGAAATTGATGTCGTAGCGCCGGCCGTCGACATCTACAGCACCGGGCTCAACAAGGGCTATCGAGTCGGCACCGGCACATCCGATGCGACTGCGATCGTTGCCGGGGCTGCTGCTCTCATCCGCTCCAAGTACCCCAACCTGCCCGCCCAGGAAGTCGCCCACCGCCTGACCGCCACCGCCGTCGACAAGGGACCACCCGGTCGCGACGATCAGTACGGCTACGGCGTCATCGACCTGGTCGCCGCGCTCACCGCCGACGTACCGCCGCTCGGCTTCGAGTCCTCCAACGTAACGCCACCCGCGTCGGCGGAGGCAGCACCCGACAAGGGCGACGACGGCAGCGCGACCGTACGCGGGCTCGCCACCCTCGGTGTGCTGGTGGCGGCGGGCGGCGGCTACCTGTTCTGGCGGCGCCGCCGTCGTGCCGACGACCCGCCGCCGAGGGTCAGCCGGTAGCGTCGGCGGGGTGTCGACCTCCGTACCGGTGCGCCTCGTGCTCGCCTCGCAGTCCCCCGCCCGACGCAAGTTGCTCCAGGCCGCCGGGATCGAGCCGGACGTGCTGGTCAGCGGCGTGGACGAGTCGCAGGTGGTGAGCGATCGGGCCGAGGAGCTGTGCCTGGAGCTGGCCCGGCTGAAGACGCAGGCGGTACGCGATCGGCTGCGGCCCTCGCCGGACGAGCGCACGCTGGTGCTCGGCTGTGACTCGGTGCTCGCCTTCGACGGTGAGATCCTCGGCAAGCCCGATGACGCGGCGGACGCCACCCGGCGGTGGCAGCGGATGCGTGGGCGCAGCGGCGTCCTGCACACCGGGCACTGCCTGATCGACGTGACCCATGAGTCCCGCGCAGAGGCCGTCGCCTCGACCACTGTGCACTTCGCGGACATCAGCGACGACGAGATCGCCGCGTACGTGGCGACGGGCGAGCCGCTGGCCGTGGCGGGGGCGTTCACCATCGACGGGCTGGGCGGGGCGTTCCTGACCGGGATCGAGGGTGATCCGGGCACGGTGGTGGGGTTGTCCCTGCCGTTGCTGCGCCGGCTGCTCGCCGAGGTGGAGCTGAGCATCGTCGACCTGTGGACGAAGGTCGCGCCCGGGGGCCAGGAGATCGAGCATCTCGGCTAACGTCCGGACATGACCACGAAGCCGCTGCCGCTCACCCCGGAACTGCACGCCTACCTGGTGGCCCACGGGTCCGCCCCGGACGAGATCGTCCAGGAGCTGGCCGAGGAGACCCGGGCGGCCCTGCCCGCCGAGGCGGTCATGCAGGTCGCGCCCGAACAGGCCGCGTTCCTGACGTTCCTGACCCGGCTGCTCGGCGTACGGCAGGCGGTCGAGGTCGGCACGTTCACCGGCCTCTCCTCGCTGGCGATCGCGCGAGGGCTGGCCGAGGGCGGCCGGCTGACCTGCTTCGACATCTCCGAGGAGTACACGGGCGTGGCCCGGCGCTACTGGCAGCGCGCCGGTGTGCAAGACCGCATCGAGCTGCGCATCGGCCCGGCCGCCGAGACGCTGCGCGAACTGCCCCGCGAGCGTTACCTGGACTTCGCGTTCATCGACGCGGACAAGGTCGGCTACCCGATCTACTGGGACGAGCTGGTGCCCCGCATGCGGCCCGGCGCGGTGATCGCCGTCGACAACACGCTGCGCGACGGCCGGGTGCTCGCCCCGCGCAACGCCGACGACCGGGCCATCGCCGCGTTCAACGACGCGGTCATCGCGGACGTCCGCGTCGAGGCGGTCATGCTGCCGATCGCCGACGGCGTCACGCTCGCCCGGGTGCTCTAGCCGGCCGAACACAACCTCCCCGAAGTGGCGGGATCCCTGAGCACCGGATACCGCCACCTCGCCGACATCGAGTCGATCAAGCCGTGCGGACCGGCGCGGGCAGGGCACGTCCCAGCCGCACCGTCAGCAGCACCGCCACCGCGATGAACGCGGGCAGCAGCAGGAACGCCGGGTGCGGGCCGACGCCGTCGGCCACCCACCCGAGTGCCACGGGCGCGATCCCGAAACCCACACCCATCGAGTACGCGGACCAGCCCGCCGCCTTGTCGGCGGCCGGACCGGCGACTGCGAGCGCGATCGAGATGGCCAACGGGTAGTGCAGCGCGTTGCCGAGCCCGAGCACGACCAGCCCGATGACCGCGAGCCAGCCGACCGTACTGCCCCAGAACAGCGCGAACCCGGCCGTCGAGACAGTGAGCGCGCCGAGCAGCAGCGGTACCGGCGCCCAGCGCAACGCGGCCCGGCCACCGGCGATCCGGCCGGCGAACATGCCGCAGACGATCGCGGCGACCGCCGCCGACGCCCCGCCCGCGCTCAGCCCGGCGTGGGTCCGCAGCACGTCGGCGGTCCACAGCGACAGGCACACCTCGATCGACCCGGTGACGGACATCAGGACCCAGGCGATCCAGTACGCACGCGGCAACCGCCCCGCCGCACCGGAGCCGGAGGAGACAGGCTCCCCGGAGGCGGGAACGGCCGAAGCGGGCACGACCGGAGCGGGCACGACGGCTTCGGGCACCCCGGAAGCGGGGACGGCGGGCACCCGGGTGGCGGCGGCCACGGGGACGGGTGTGCCGGCAGCCGCGTCAGCGGTGGCGCGTTTCGGCCCGCGTACCCGGAAGGTCAGGGCGGCCAGCGCGACAATCGCGATCAGCCCGACCTCGACGGCCATCAGCGGTCGCCAGCCGAGGCCGGCGTCGACGGTGGCGCCGATGGTCAGCGGCGCCAGGATGCCCATGCCGGCGCAGGCCGCGTTGGCCTCGGTGAGCGCGGCCGGGGCGGTGGGGCCGTGCCGGGCGGTGAGCACCACGCTCACGCCGCTGACCACCATCATGCCGAAGGTGGCGATGACCGCGACGGCGGCGAGCGTGGCCGGCAGCGGGCGGAGCAGGCCGAGCGCGGTCACGCCGGCGGCGACGCCGGCGAGGCCGAGCCAGATGGCCGGGCCACGGCCGAGGCGGCGGGCGACCGGGGCGAACAGCGCGCCGCCGGCGAGCGCGCCCACCGCGATGCCGGTGCTGTGCAGGCCGGCGACGGCGGCGCTGGTGCCCTGTTCGTCGCGGAGCAGGGGTACGACCGGGCCGAACCCGTAGAGGAAGAAGCCCCACAGACCGAGCTGGGCGTAGGTCAGCCAGGTGATCCGGTCACGGGTGAGGCGGGGCACCGGCCCACGCTACGCGCGCCCGGCCGGTGCCCCGCCCCTGCTGAGAGGTAGGTCTCCCCTGCTCAGCGGACGCTGCGGGCGAACTGGCGGGCGGCCCAGAACACGCCTGCGGCGGCGAGCACCGCGATGATGCCGAGGCCCTGCCAGACCCGGTCGTTGCCGAGGTCGCCGTTGAACAGCGCGCGGGTGCCCTCGACCGCCCAGGAGAACGGGTTCCACTTGGCCACGCCTTGGAGCCAGCCGGGGGCGAAGGTGAGCGGCAGCAGGATGCCGGAGAGCAGCAGCACCGGCTGCGCGACGGTGTTCATCAGCGGGGCGAGCGCGTCCTCGCTCTTGACCTTGAGCGCGATGCCGTAGGAGACGGCCGAGGTCATCAGCGCGATGAGGGCGAGCATCAGGTACGCCAGGAGCAGGTTGCCGATGAACACGCGCAGGTCGAATGCGAGCGCCAGCAGCGTGATGATGATCGCCTGCGCGATCAGCGAGACGACGTCGCGCAGCGAGCGGCCGAGCAGCAGGGCGAGCCGGCTGACCGGGGTCACCCGGGAGCGCTCGATCACGCCGGCGCGCAGCTCGGCGATCAGGCCGAAGCCCTGGAACAGGCCGCCGAAGATGGCCAGAAGCACGAGCAGGCCGGGTACGAAGATCTTGTACGCGGCGGCCTGGGTGGGTGCGTTCAGCGCGGGCTTGAGCAGCGGGGCGAACAGGAGCAGGTACATCACCGGCTGGAAGACGCCGACGAAGATCCATACCGGGTTGCGCAGCAGCAGTTGCGTCTGGCGCTGGAAGATCAGCCAGGTGTCGCGGGCGAGTTTCATGACAGCTTCTCCGGTGGTCAGGACTCGCGCAGCGAGCGGCCGGTCTTGGTGAGGAAGACGTCGTCGAGGCTGGGGCGGTGCAGCTCGATCGAGCGCAGGTCCAGCCCGGCGTGGTCGAGCCGGCGCAGCACCTGCGGGATGGCGGTGGCGCCCTCGTCGACGTAGAGGCGCAGGCCGCCCTCGTCGACGGTCTCCAGCTTGCTCACGTACGCCTCGGTGTCGAGAAGCTCGGCGGCGCGCGGGGTGCTCGGGGCGTCCAGGCCGACGATCACCACCTCGCCGGAGATCTCCCGCTTCAGCTCGGCCGGTGTGCCCTCGGCGACCACCTCGCCGTGGTCCATGATCGCGATGCGGTCGCAGAGCGCGTCCGCCTCGTCCAGGTAGTGCGTGGTGATGAAGACGGTCATCCCCTCGGTACGCAGCCGCCGGATCTCGTCCCACATGTGTGCGCGGCTCTGCGGGTCGAGGCCGGTGGTCGGCTCGTCCAGGAAGACGATCTTCGGCTCGTGGATGATGCCGAGCGCGATCTCGACGCGCCGGCGCTGGCCGCCGGAGTAGGTCTTGCACTTGCGGTCGGCGTACTCGGTGAGCTGGAAGGCTTCGAGCGCGCGCTCGGCGCGACGGTGCGCCTCGGCCTTGCCGATGCCGTAGAGGCGGGCCTGGAGCACCAGCTCCTCGCGGGCGCTCGACTCGTCCCAGGTGCTGCCGCCCTGGGCCACGTACCCGATCCGGCGGCGCACCTCGGCCGGATCCTTGCGCAGGTCGGCCCCGGCCACTGTGGCGTCGCCGCCGTCCGGCTCGATGAGCGTGGCGAGCATCCGCAGCGTGGTGGTCTTTCCCGCGCCGTTGGGCCCGAGGAAGCCGAAGATCTCCCCCGCTGCGACGTCGAGGTCGACGCCGCGGACCGCGTCCACTGTCTTCGTCTCGCGACCCGCGCGGGAGCGGTACGACTTCCGCAACCCCCTGGTCTCGATCATTTCTGCTCCTGGTCGTCCGGGCGGACCTGACCGGCCGCCGTTCGTCCGCGAGGACGCACGAATCCCCCGCGATTCCCGCCGAGGCTAACGCGATATAGCTCTTTTGGTCAACGTTGATTATGTCGTGTCATCGAGACCCGTCGGACCAGCCCGACCAGCCCTCGGCCCGTTCCATCCCATCGGGCAGGTACGAGACTCCCGACTCGATCCGCTCCGCGATCCGCTCGCACCAGGCCGTCTCCGCCTCGGCGCGGGCCAGCCACAGCTCGAACATCCACCCGACGTGCACCGGCTTGCGGGTGCGTACCCAGTCCGAGTCGAGCGAGGCCCGCATCGACTCCACCCCGGCCCGGAGCAGGTTCGCCCGGTTGCGCAGCGCCGCCGCGGCCTCGTCGCGGGGCATCGCCGGCAGGAAGGAGAACGCCGCGACGAACGGATCGGGTGTCTCCTGGACCTGCCACCACTGCGCCCGCAGCAGCGTCTCGAACTCGTCCTCTCCCTTCGGCGTCACCTCGTACGTGGTGCGCGCCGGACGGGCGCCCACCTGCTCGACCGAGACGGTCCGCAGCAGCCCTTCGTCGGTGAGCTTGCGCAGCGCGTGGTAGATCGAACCCGGTTGCACGTTCGCCCACTTGTCCGCACTCCAGCTCAGCAGCTCGCGGCGCACGTCGTAGCCGTGCACCGGCTGCATCCACCTGACCAGGCCGAGAATCATCATCCGCGTCGCCGACACGGGACAAGCGTAATAACCAAGTTTGACTACAGTGCCGCATCCCACACTGAGCGATCGTTAGGCCCCGCAGCTCGGCCGCTAAACTCCCGGCAACGACCTCCCGGGAGGAGCCACAAGGTGCGCAAGGTTCTCATCGCCAACCGCGGCGAGATCGCCGTCCGCGTCATCCGCGCCTGCCGCGACGCCGGGCTGGCCAGCGTCGCCGTCTACGCGGACTCCGACCGGGACGCCCTGCACGCCACGCTCGCCGACGAGGCGTACGCACTCGGCGGTGACACCGCAGCCGACAGCTACCTGCGCATCGACAAGCTGATCGACGTGGCGGCCCGCTCCGGCGCCGACGCGGTGCACCCCGGCTACGGCTTCCTCTCCGAGAACGCCGACTTCGCCCAAGCCGTCATCGACGCCGGGCTGACCTGGATCGGCCCCACCCCGCAGGCGATCCGCGACCTCGGCGACAAGGTGACCGCCCGGCACATCGCGCAGCGCGCGGGCGCGCCGCTGGTGCCCGGCACCCCGGACCCGGTCGCGAACGCCGACGAGGTGATGGCGTTCGCCGTCGACCACGGCCTGCCGGTCGCCATCAAGGCCGCCTTCGGCGGTGGCGGGCGCGGCCTCAAGGTCGCCCGCACCATGGAGGAGATCCCGCACCTGTTCGAGTCGGCCACCCGCGAGGCGGTCGCCGCGTTCGGCCGGGGCGAGTGCTTCGTCGAGCGCTACCTGGACAAGCCGCGCCACGTCGAGGCGCAGGTGCTGGCCGACCAGCACGGCAACGTGATCGTGGTGGGCACCCGGGACTGCTCGTTGCAGCGCCGGCACCAGAAGCTGGTCGAGGAGGCCCCCGCGCCGTTCCTCACCGACGCCCAGCGGGCCCAGATCCACGACAGCGCCAAGGCCATCTGCCGGGAGGCCGGCTACCACGGCGCCGGCACCGTGGAATACCTGGTCGGCGCGGACGGCACGATCTCCTTCCTGGAGGTCAACACCCGGCTCCAGGTCGAGCACCCGGTCACCGAGGAGACCGCCGGCATCGACCTGGTCCGCGAGCAGTTCCGCATCGCCGACGGCGAGAAGCTGCGCTTCACCGAGGACCCGACGCCGCGCGGGCACGCCATCGAGTTCCGGATCAACGGCGAGGACCCGGGCCGCAACTTCCTGCCCGCCCCGGGCACCGTCACCGCGCTGCGCCTGCCGTCGGGGCCGGGCGTGCGGGTGGACACCGGCATCTCGGCCGGCGACGTGATCGGCGGCAACTTCGACTCGCTGCTCGCCAAGGTGATCATCGTCGGCGAGACGCGTACCGAGGCGCTGGAGCGGGCCCGCCGGGCGCTCGACGAGATGGTGGTCGAGGGCATGGCGACAGCGCTGCCCTTCCACCGCCTGGTGATCCGCGACGAGGCCTTCAGCTCCGATCCGTTCACCGTGCACACCCGGTGGATCGAGACCGAGTGGGACAACACCGTACCGGCCTTCACCGCCACCGCCGGCGCCGCCGACGAGCCCGCCGAGCGCGAGACCGTCGTGGTCGAGGTGGGTGGCAAGCGGCTGGAGGTCGTCCTCCCCGCCGGGCTCGGCGCGGGTACGGCGGCAGCCGCGCCCACCGCGAAGAAGCCGGCCCGCCGGGGTGGCGGGGGCAAGGCGGGCGCCGCGGTCAGCGGGGACACGCTCACCTCCCCGATGCAGGGCACGATCGTGAAGATCGCCGTGGCGGACGGCGACGAGGTGGCCGAGGGCGACCTGGTCGTGGTGCTGGAGGCGATGAAGATGGAGCAGCCGCTGCACGCGCACAAGGGCGGCACGGTGAGCGGGCTCGCCGCCGAGGTCGGCGCGGTGATCACGTCCGGCGCCGCGATCTGCACCATCGCCTGAGGTGTAAGGAAGGGCCCCTTCTTAACGCCTGAGGTAGAGAAGGGGCCCCTTCTTAACAGCGCGGGGCACGGGTGGTCTGAGCCACCACAGGGGGCGGGAGCGCCGCCGGGCGGGAATGATGGCCGGGTGCGGTTCCTTCACGGCGCGGTCCCCGCGCACGACCTGACCTACAACGACGTCTTCATGGCGCCCAACCGGTCCGAGGTGGGCTCCCGGCTCGACGTCGACCTGGCCACGACCGACGGGACCGGCACCACGATCCCGCTCGTGGTGGCGAACATGACGGCCGTCGCCGGCCGGCGGATGGCCGAGACAGTGGCCCGGCGCGGCGCGGTGGCGGTGATCCCGCAGGACATCCCGATCGAGGTCGTCGCCAACGTGGTCGGCTGGGTCAAGCAGCGGCACCTGGTGCACGACACGGCGATCACGCTCGGCCCGACCGACACGGTCGGCGACGCCATCCACCTGCTGCCGAAGCGCTCGCACGGCGCGGTGATCGTGGTCGACGCGGACGGCCGGCCGATGGGCGTGGTGACCGAGGCGGACACCGTCGGCGTGGACCGCTTCGCCCAGCTCCGGCACGTGATGTCGACCGAGCTGCACACCGTCGGGGCGGACGCGGACCCGCGTACCGGATTCGACAGGCTGTCGGCGGGCCGGCGGCGGCTCGCGCCTGTGGTGGACGACGACGGCCGCCTGGTCGGGGTGCTGACCCGGCAGGGCGCGCTGCGTGCCACGCTGTACAAGCCGGCCACCGACGACCGGGGGCGGCTGCGCGTCGCCGCCGCCGTGGGCATCAACGGTGACGTCACCGGCAAGGCCGCCGCGCTGCTGGAGGCCGGGGTGGACACGCTCGTCGTGGACACCGCGCACGGGCACCAGGAGCGGATGCTCCAGGCGCTGCGGGCGGTCCGCCGGCTGGACCCGCCGGTGCCGGTGGCGGCCGGGAACGTGGTGACTGCGGACGGCGTACGCGACCTTGTCGACGCGGGCGCGGACATCGTGAAGGTCGGCGTCGGGCCGGGCGCGATGTGCACCACCCGGATGATGACCGGCGTGGGGCGCCCGCAGTTCTCCGCAGTGCTCGACTGTGCGGCGGCGGCCCGCTCGCTGGGGCGGCACGTCTGGGCCGACGGCGGCGTCCGCCATCCGCGGGACGTGGCGCTGGCGCTCGCGGCCGGGGCCTCGAATGTGATGATCGGCTCCTGGTTCGCCGGCACCTACGAGTCCCCCGGCGACCTCTACACCGACGCCGACGGGCGGCGCTACAAGGAGAGCTTCGGGATGGCGTCGTCGCGTGCGGTGAGCGCCCGGACGGCCGAGGACAGCGCGTTCGACAGAGCCCGCAAGGCGATCTTCGAGGAGGGCATCTCCTCGGCCCGGATGTATCTGGACCCGAACCGGCCCGGCGTCGAGGACCTGATCGACGAGATCATCTCGGGCGTACGCAGCGCGTTCACGTACGCGGGCGCGCGCAGCCTGGAGGAGTTCCACGAGCGGGCGCTCGTCGGTGTGCAGAGCGCCGCCGGGTACACCGAGGGGATGCCGCTGCCGACGAGCTGGTGACGTCCGGCCGGCTCAGTCGAACAACCGCCTGATCACGGTACGGGCGGCGGCCTCCGGGTCGTCGCCCACCCGTGACGGCAGCGCGCCGGCGAGCCAGAGCGTGGCGAAGCCGTGCACGATCGACCAGGCGGCGAGCGCGTCGGCGTCCGGCTCCCGCCCGGTGCGCCGGGCCACGCCCTCGCGCAGCACGTCGCCGGAGCGGGCGCGTGCGGCGACCAGTTCCGGGTCGTCGGCCCGGTACAGCTCGGGCCGGAACATGACGTCGAAGTGCGCCCGGTGCCGCACCGCGAACCCGACGTAGGCCACGCCGGTGTCGAGCAGGTCGTCCCCGGCCTGCCGCAACGCGTCGGCGAGCAGGTCGAAGCCCTGGGTGGCGAACGCGGTGAGCAGTCCGGCCTTGTCGCCGAAGTGGTGCGCCGGCGCGGCGTGCGAGACCCCGGCGCGCCGGGCCAGCTCACGCAGGCTCAGCGCGGCCGGTCCGGACTCGGCGATCGCCTCGGCGGCGGTGCTCAGCAGGACGCGGCGGAGGTCGCCGTGGTGGTACGAGGCCATGCCGTCACCCTAACTTGTCATTGACAAGATGGCACCTGCCGACGCAATCTTGTCAGCGACAAGATATTCGTCGGAAGGATCGACAATGGCACCCCTGATCGCACTCCTCGCCGGCACCGCGCTGGCCCGGATCGCCGGCCTGCTCGGCGTGGACGCCCTGGACGGGTGGCATCCCGCGCTGCGGGTGGGGCTGGCGCTGATGTTCGTGCTGACCGGCGTGGCCCACTTCGCGTCCCGCCGCGCCGACCTCATCGCGATGGTCCCGCCGGCGCTGCCCCGGCCGGGCCTGCTGGTCACCGTCACCGGCGTACTGGAACTCGCCGGGGCGCTCGCCCTGCTGTTCCCGGCCACCGCGCGTCCGGCGGCCGCCGGGCTGGCACTGCTGATGCTCGCCATGTTCCCGGCCAACGTGTCGGCCGCACGGCGACGGCTCACGCTCGCCGGGCGCCCGGTGACGCCGCTCGGCGTCCGTACCGTGCTCCAGGTCGTCTTCGTGGCCGCCGCGCTGGCGGTGGCCCTCGGCGGATGAGCCCGGCGGGCCGCAGCCGGCCGGGGCCGCCCCGGTGCGGCTCAGGCCCGGGCCGGCTCCGCCTCGGCGGGCGGGCTGTCCCCGGTCTCCTCGGGGCGCACCGCCGGCAGGCGCAGGCAGGCGACCAGGCCGATCAGCAGGAATCCGGCGCCCGCGAAGGCCGCGTACCGGGTGGCCTCGGAGAACGCCGCCTTCGCCTCCTCGGCGATCGGCGCGGTACGCGGGTCCGCCTCCAGCCCGCCGATCGCCGCGCCGGCGCTCTCCTTGACCGCGCTCACCACCTGGTCCCGCTGGGCCGGGGTGAGTCCGGGCTGGTCGGCCAGGCGGTCGCCGAGGATCCCGCCGAGGCCGGCGAAGAGGACGGTGCCGAGCACCGCGATGCCGAGCGCGGAGCCGACCTGCCGGGCGGTGCTCTGCAGGCCCGAGCCCTGACCGCTGCGGCGTACCGGCACCTGCGACAGGGAGACGCCGGTGAGCTGGGCGGTGGCCAGGCCGACGCCGACGCCGTACACGAACAGGAAGCCCAGCGGCGCCCACCAGCTGGTGTCCGGCGCGACCACGAAGCCGAGCCCGGCCACGCCGACCAGCTCGGCGGCGACGCCGAGCTGAACCACCCGGGCCGCGCCCCAGCGCTGGGTCAGCGGCGCGCCGATGCCGCTGGCCAGGAAGCTGCCGACGGCCAGCGGCAGCAGCGCCAGGCCGGTGCGGAAGGCGCTGTAGCCGAGCACGTTCTGGAACCACAGCGGCAGTGCGAACAGCAGGCCGAACTCACCGAGGCTGACGATCGCGGCGGCCAGGATGCCGTTGCGGAACGAGCCGATGCCGAACAGCGACAGGTCGAGCAGTGCGGGACGGCCCGCCCGGTTGCGGCGTACCTGCTGGGCCAGGAAGATCCCGAGTGCGACGAGGCCGACCAGCGCGGCCACCGGCACCGGCGAGATCGAGGCGGTCCAGTCCAGCCCGAACAGGCTGAACGGCCGCTCCCGCTCCCACCAGCCGTAGGTGCGGCCCTCGATCAGCGCGAAGACCACGCCGGTCATGCCGATCACCGAGAGCAGCGCACCGAGCAGGTCCAGGCCGCGTTCGGCCCGCTCGTCGCGGGACTCCGACACGAGGACGAGCGTCGCCACGATCACGGCCAGGCCGACCGGGACGTTGATGCCGAAGGCCCACCGCCAGGAGTACGTGGTGGTGAGCCAGCCGCCGAGCAGCGGCCCGAGCGCCGCCGCGCCACCGATGGTGGAGCCCCAGACGGCGAACGCGATGCCCTTCTCCCGGCCGGTGAAGTTGGCGTTGAGCAGGGAGAGCGAGGTGGGCAGCATCATCGCCCCGCCGACGCCCTGGAGCACGCGGGAGGCGATCAGCGTCTCGCCGGAGCCGGCGAGCGCCGCGAGCACGCTGGCGACCACGAACACGGTGACGCCGACGAGGAACATCCGCCGCCGCCCGGACCGGTCGGCGAAGCGGCCGGCGACCAGCAGCAACGCGGCGAAGACCAGGGTGTACGCCTCCTGGACCCACTGCGCGTCGGTGGACGTGATGTCGAGATCCCGGATGATCTGCGGCACCGCGACGTTCACGATCGTGGCGTCCACGATGATCATCGCTACGCCGAGGCTGATGGCCAGCAGCCCGAACCAGCGTCCGCGCCCGTCGCCGCGCATGGCGCCCTCCCCCTTTAGCTAGATTCTCTAGCTACCTGAGATGCTAGCTTTAACCCGTGGAGGGGGTGCCGTCAACCGGAGAGCCCGCGCGGGTCGCGCCGCCGAGCAGCGAGGCGTCCCGCGCGCTGCGCGACGTGCTGCGACTGGCCGGTGACACCCGGGCCGCGCTGGCCCGCCGCCTGGGCCTGAACGCGACCGACGCGGCGGCGATCGACCACCTCGTCTCCAGCCCGGAGCCGCTGGGCCCGGTCGAGCTGGGCAACCGGCTCGGCATCCGGTCCGCCTCGGCGACCACGCTTGTCGACCGGCTCGTGCAGGCCGGTCACGTCGCCCGGACCCCGCACCCGCACGACAGGCGCCGGCTCAGCCTCCAGGTCACAGAGAGCGCCGTCGGCGAGGTGCTGGAGGCGCTGCGCCCGATGCTCGTCGGCGTCGACCGGGCGGTCGCCCGGCTCACCCCCGAGCAGGCCGAGGCCACCACGGCGTTCCTGCGCGAGGTCAGCGAGGTGATGCGGGAGTACGTCGCCACCGCCCCGGCCGAGCCGCCACGCGCCCGCGCCGACCGCGGCTGAGGAGATTCTCAGAATTAGTTTGGGCCCTGATGGTTCGGGAGCTAATCTGACGCTCGTGAACATGGGCCCGCTCGTCCGCTTCCCCGACGCGTTGCACCACGCGCCACTCGGCCGGCTGATCTCGATCGCCGGTCACGTGGTCGAACAGCACTGGGGGCGGTACCTCGCCGAACACGGGCTCACGTCCGCCGGCATGCGGGTCCTGATGATCCTCCTCCGGGCCGGCGACGTGAGCCACCGGGAAATGGCCGAGCTGTGCTTCGTCCGGCCCGCCACGCTCACCGGCATCGTCGACACCCTCGAGCGCGACGGCTTCGTCAGCCGCCGCCGCGACCCGGAGGACCGCCGCACGGTCCGGCTCACGCTGACCGACAAGGGCGGCGAACACGCCCGCGCCATCAGCGACATGATCCACAGCGACCGGCCGCTGACGTCGGTCGACGCCGACCCGGCCAACCGGGCGGTGATCCGCCAGTTCCTGATCGAAATCATCACCGGCATGTCCGACGGGGACCTCCGTCGGTTGAACCGGGACAGCGAGTCCGACACCGAGCCGCCAACGGGGAGCCATCTGTGTTGATCCGCCTGCTCCGCACACATCTGCGCCCGTACCGACGATGGCTGGCCGCCGTGGTGGCGTTCCAGTTCGTCGGCACGATCGCCTCGCTCTACCTGCCCAGCCTGAACGCCGACATCATCGACCGCGGCGTCGCCGTCGGCGACACCGACCAGATCCTGCGTACGGGCGGGTGGATGCTGCTCGTCAGCCTGCTCCAGATCGCCTGCTCGATCGCCGCCGTCTACTTCGGCGCGAAGACCGCGATGGCGTTCGGCCGCGACGTACGCGGCTCGATCTTCCGGCGCGTCAACAGCTTCTCCGCCCGCGAGGTCGCCCGGTTCGGGGCGCCGTCGCTGATCACCCGCAACACCAACGACGTCCAGCAGGTGCAGATGCTGGTGCTGCTGAGCTGCACCATGCTGGTCGCCGCGCCGATCATGAGCGTCGGCGGCGTGGTGATGGCGCTGCGCGAGGACGTCGGGCTCTCCTGGCTGATGCTGGTCTGCGTACCGGTGCTCGCAGTCGCGCTGGGCCTGATCATCCGCCGGATGGTGCCGGGCTTCCGGCTCATGCAGACCCGGATCGACACCGTCAACCGGGTGCTGCGCGAGCAGATCACCGGCATCCGGGTGGTCCGGGCGTTCGTCCGTGAGCCGTACGAGACCGACCGGTTCCGGGTCGCCAACACCGACCTGACCACCACCGCACTGCGGATCGGGCGGCTCCAGGCGCTGATCTTCCCGATCGTGATGCTGGTGCTGAACGTCTCCAGCGTCGCGGTGCTCTGGTTCGGCGCGGCACGGGTCGACTCCGGTCAGATCCAGGTCGGCGCGCTCACCGCGTTCCTGCAGTACCTGATGCAGATCCTGATGGCGGTCATGATGGCCACCTTCATGCTGATGATGGTGCCCCGGGCCGCCGTCTGCGCCGAACGCATCGAGGAGGTGCTGGACACCGACTCGTCGGTGGTGCCGGCCGCCGACCCGGTCACCGAGGTCACCGGCCGCGGCGAGCTGGAACTACGCGGCGCCGGCTTCCAGTACCCGGGCGCGAGCGCCCCGGTGCTGCACGACATCTCGTTCCGCGCCGAGCCTGGCCGCACCACCGCGATCATCGGTTCCACCGGCGCCGGCAAGACCACGCTGCTGACGCTCATCCCCCGGCTGGTCGACCCGACCGCCGGCGCGGTCCTGGTCGACGGCGTGGACGTACGGAACCTGGCCCCGGACGAGCTGTGGCGGCGGATCGGGCTGGTGCCCCAGCGGCCGTACCTGTTCACCGGCACCGTCGCCAGCAACCTGCGCTACGGCAACCCGGACGCCACCGACGCGGACCTGTGGGCCGCGCTGGAGATCGCCCAGGCGCGCGACTTCGTCGCCGAGATGCCGGGCGGGCTGGAGGCGCCGATCGCGCAGGGCGGCACGAACGTCTCCGGTGGCCAGCGGCAACGCCTGGCCATCGCCCGCGCGCTCGTCCGCAAACCGGAGATCTACCTCTTCGACGACTCCTTCTCCGCGCTCGACCTCGGCACGGACGCCCGGCTGCGGGCCGCCCTCAAGCCGGTCACCGCGGACGCGGCGGTGGTGATCGTGGCCCAGCGGGTCTCCACGATCGTCGACGCCGACCAGATCATCGTGCTCGAGGACGGGGGTGTCGTCGGGATGGGACGACATGAGGAACTGCTGGAGAGCTGCCCCACGTACGCCGAGATCGTCGCGTCGCAGCAGACGGCGGAGGTGGCCGCGTGAGTGGGGGCAACGGCGGGACGCCGCCCGTTCCGCAGCAGAAGAACGAGCCGACGCGGCTGCCACCGGCCGGGCGGCGGCCGGGCGGCGGCCCGCCGCACATGAGCATGGGCATGCCGGCCGAGAAGGCGATGGACTTCGGGCCCTCGGCGCGGCGGCTGCTGGCGCGGCTGCGGCCGTACCGGCTCCAGCTCACCGGCGTGCTCGCGCTGGCCCTGGCCAGCGTCGGGCTCGGCGTCATCGGGCCGAAGGTGCTCGGCCACGCCACCGACATCATCTTCAGCGGGGTGATCGGGCGGCAGCTTCCGCCCGGCACCACCACCGAGGCGGCGGCGGAGGCGGCCCGCGCCGAGGGCAACGGCAACTTCGCCGACATGCTGGCCCGGATGGACGTGATCCCCGGCGCCGGCATCGACTTCGACGCGCTGGGCCGGGTGCTGGCGTTCGCCGTGGTGCTCTACGTCGGCGCGAGCATGCTCCAGTGGGCGCAGGGCTGGGTCCTCAACGGCGTGGTGCAGCGCACGGTGCTGACGCTGCGCGCCGACGTGGAGGACAAGCTCAACCGGCTGCCGCTGCCCTACTTCGACAAGCAGCCCCGCGGTGAGCTGCTCAGCCGGGTCACGAACGACATCGACAACGTGTCGCAGACGCTCCAGCAGACGCTGAGCCAGTTGCTCACGTCGCTGCTCACCGTCGTCGGCGTACTCGCGATGATGTTCTGGATCTCGCCGCTGCTGGCTGTCGTCGCGCTCGTCGCGGTGCCGCTGTCGGTGGTGGTCACCGGTCAGATCGCCAAGCGGTCGCAGGGCAAGTTCATCGCCCAGTGGAAGCACACCGGCGAGCTGAACGGGCAGATCGAGGAGGCGTACACCGGGCACGAGCTGGTGAAGGTCTTCGGCCGGCAGAAGGAGGTCGAGGCCGCCTTCCACGCCAAGAACGAGGAGCTGTTCCGGGCCGGCTTCGGCGCGCAGTTCGTCTCCGGGCTGATCATGCCGGCGATGTTCTTCATCGGGAACCTCAGCTACGTCGCGATCGCCGTGGTCGGCGGCCTGCGGGTGGCGTCGGGCTCGATGAGTCTCGGTGACGTGCAGGCGTTCATCCAGTACTCGCGGCAGTTCACCCAGCCGCTCACCCAGGTCGCGTCGATGGCCAACCTGCTGCAGTCCGGCGTGGCCTCGGCCGAGCGGGTCTTCGCGGTGCTCGACGCCGACGAGCAGAGCCGCGACCCGGCCGAGCCGGCCCGGATCGCCGACCCGCACGGGCGGGTCGAGTTCGAGCACGTCTCCTTCCGGTACGACCCGGAGAAGCCGCTCATCGACGACCTGTCGCTGGTCGCCGAGCCGGGTCACACTGTCGCCATCGTCGGTCCCACCGGTGCCGGTAAGACCACGCTGGTCAACCTGGTCATGCGGTTCTACGAGCTGGACGCCGGGCGGATCACGCTGGACGGGGTGGACATCGCCACGATGCGCCGCGACGACCTGCGCGGCCGGATCGGCATGGTGCTCCAGGACACCTGGCTGTTCGGCGGGACCATCCGGGACAACATCGCCTACGGCCGGCCGGACGCCACCGAGGAGGAGATCCTCGCCGCCGCCCGGGCGACGTTCGTGGACCGGTTCGTCCGCAGCCTGCCGGACGGCTACGACACGGTGATCGACGAGGAGGGCAGCAACGTCAGCGCCGGGGAGAAGCAGCTCATCACCATCGCGCGGGCGTTCCTGGCCGAGCCGTCACTGCTGATCCTGGACGAGGCGACCAGCTCGGTGGACACCCGGACCGAGGTGCTGCTCCAGCGCGCCATGGCGGCGCTGCGCTCGGACCGGACGAGCTTCGTCATCGCGCACCGGCTCTCCACGATCCGCGACGCCGACCTGATCCTGATGATGGAGCAGGGCCGGATCGTCGAGCAGGGCACCCACGACCAGCTCGTCGCCGCCGGTGGCGCGTACGCCCGGCTCTACCGGGCGCAGTTCAGCGGCGCGGTCATCGAAGACGAGGTGCCGGCGCCCGCCCCGGCCGGCCCGCCGGGGATGCGGGCCGGCGCCGGCACGCCGGTCGGGAACTGACGTGGACCCGGCCACAGGTCCGACACCGGTCCCCGTCCGGGTGCCTCACCGGCACCCGGACGGGCCGGGGTCAGGCCGGGAGCAGCGCCGCCGACCGGCTCGCGACCACCGCGCCGACCAGGCCCAGCGCATCGTCGGCGGGCATCGGGGCGAGCACCCGGCCGTCGCGCAGGCGCAGCGAGACCGAACCGTCGGCCGCCTCCCGGGGGCCGACCACCCCGACGTACGGGACGCGGCGGCGGGACGCGTCCCGGATCCGGGCACCGAGCGAACCGGCGTGGTCCACCTCGACCCGCAGCCCGGCCGCCTCGGCCCGGCGGGCCAGCCCGGCGGCCGCGTCGGCCTGCGCCGCGTCGACCGGGAGCAGCAGCAACTGCACCGGGGCGTACCAGGCCGGGAACGCGCCCTCGTGCACCTCGATCAGGTACGCGAACAGCCGCTCCATGCTCCCGACGAGGCTGCGGTGCACCATCACCGGCCGTTTCCGGCGGCCGTCCGAGTCGGTGTACGACAGGTCGAACCGCTCCGGCTTGTCGAAGTCGAGCTGGACGGTGGAGATGGTCGACTCCCGGCCGGCCGCGTCCACGATCTGAATGTCGATCTTCGGGCCGTAGAACGCGGCCTCGCCGGGCGCCTCGACGACGTCCACCCCGTCGAGCGCGGCGCGGAGCAGTTCCTCGGCGCGTGCCCAGCCGGCGTCGTCGCCCACGTACCGCTGGTCCGGCCCGCGCAGCGACAAGCGGAACCCGGCGGGACGGACGCCGAGCGCGGCGTGCGCCTCGCCGATCAGCCGCAGGATCTCGCGGACCTCGTCACCGACCTGCTCCAGGGCGCAGAAGTTGTGCGCGTCGTTGAGCGAGATGGCACGTACCCGGGACAGCCCGCCGAGCACCCCGGAGCGCTCCGCCCGGTACATGCCGCCCAGCTCGGCGATCCGCAGCGGCAGCTCCCGGTAGGAGCGGCCGCGGGCGCGGAACACCAGCGCGTGGTGCGGGCACAGCGCCGGGCGCAGCACGAACTCGTCGTCGGCGCTCAGCCGCATCGGCGGGAACATGTCGTCGGCGAAGTAGCCCAGGTGCCCGGACAGCTCGAACAGCTCCCGCTTACCGAGCGGCGGCGAGTAGACGTGCCGGTAGCCGGCCCGCCGCTCCAACTCCCGGACGTACTCCTCGACGGCGTGCCGGGCGGCGGCGCCGGCCGGCAGCCAGATCGGCAGCCCGGCGCCCGCGAGCGGGTCGGAGACGAACAGCTCCAGGTCCCGGCCGAGCCTGCGGTGGTCGATCATGTCGCTCTCCTTGATCGGGTACGACCCGGAGGCGAGCAGGCCCGGTACGCCGCGAGGCCCCGGAGCGGATCGCCCCGGGGCCTCGTCGACGGAAACGTCAGTGCGGCGCGCCGGGAACACCCGGCGTCGTGGTCACTACCGCGCTGCGCATGCCCGGACGATAGGCGTGCGGACATCGACGGCGCACCTGAGTTTCGGAGAGTGGGTGCGGGTCGCCGGCACGGGACCTGCCGGCGACCCGCGGCGGCTCGGGCATCGGGAACGGGGGACCCGACGGCTCCGGTGCCGCGTCCGACCAACGGTACGCCGGGAATCGACGATGCGCCGCCCCGCCCCGTGGTGTATGCGCCGGTGGCCCGTCACTCGCGGGCGGGCCGCCTCGTTTCACACCTACGGCCTGCCGGTGTCGGCTGTCACCGTGCGGCGGGGCCGGTGGTGGTGACGCCGCACACGGCGTCAGGCTCGATCCGGTCGAACGGAGAACTCCGGCGAGGTGGCGGTCGTGGCCGAGCTCATCTCTGATGTCGCGTCGCCCATGTGGGCGTACGCGCTGTTGCTGATCCTGCTGATCGCCGACGCCTTCGTCCCGGTGGTGCCGACCCAGCTCGTCATGATCACCAGCGGGGCGCTGACCGTGTACGGCGGGCTCAGCCTGCCGCTCACCATCGCGGTCGGCGCGGCCGGTGTGTTCATCGGTGACCTGGCCTGCTACCTGATCGGCCGCAGTACGCCGACCCGGCGCGCGGCGCGCGCCACGACACCTGGACGGGCACGCCGGGCCGTCACCCGGGTCACCCGTGGGCTGCGCGAACCGGGGCCGATGGTGATCCTGCTCTGCCGTTTCGTACCAGGTGGCCGCATGGCGGCCTGCTTCTCGGCCGGGCGCAGCCGCTACCCGTACCGGCTGTTCCTGCCCTACGAGGCGGCGGCGGCTCTCGCCTGGTCCAGCTACGGGGCGCTCGTCGGCCACCTGGGCGGTACGGCGCTGACCCACTCGGCGTGGCGGCTGCTGCTGATCGGCGGGGTGGCCGCGGCGGGGTTCGCGCTGGCGGGGTGGGCGATGACCTGGATCAGCAGCGCCCGGCAGACCCGCGCCGAGGCCACCGCCGACTCCGCCGGCACCTGACGCGGTCATCCGGGGTCCGGTAGGGGACGACCCGGGTAGCGAAGTGGGTGGTGGTCCCGGATCCGTCTGGGGCGGTTACGGCGACAGGCTGGCCGTATGCCTGGAACGCGGAGCAGCGGCCTGTTGGCCCTCGGCGGGATCGTCCTGGCGGCGGTACTCGCGATGGTCGGTCATCTCGAGGTGAGCGACGACCTGGATCCCTGGTCGCTGACCGTCAGCGACTTCGCCGTCTCCGATCGGGGCGGCGTCATCGACACCGCGATGGCGGTGCTCGCGGCGGCCAGCCTGGTCCTACTGCCGGCGCTGCGCCGAGCCAAAGCGGGCCGGGTGCCGCTCGCGCTGCTGACCGCCTGGTCGGCCGGGTTGCTGGCCGCCGCCGTGGTGCCCACGAACGAGCCGGGCACACCGATGGACACCGCCGCGTACGCGCACCGGTACGCCTCGGTGCTGTCGTTCCTGGCCCTGCCGGTGGCCGGCTGGCTGCTGGCCCGTCACCCGGTCGCCGGCGCCGCCACCTGGCTACGCGGGCTGACAGTGGCCAGCCTGGTGCTGGCGGGCACGATGATCTGGTCCGCCTACCCCGGCGACCGCGCCCTGCTCGGCCTGATCGAGCGCGCACTCATCCTGACGGAGACGGCCGTCATCACCACCCTGGCCCTGCACCTCACCCTGACCAAAGTCGTCGATCATGCAGTTGTGACCCCACACAGACCGGGCATACCGGTCAGATCGGGGGCCACAACTCCATGATCGACGGGAACGGTCGACGGGCAGGCAGGAGAGGGCGGTGCGGGTTACTCCAGTTCGTGGAGCATGAGCTGGCGGGCGGCCTCGGTGATCGAGCCGGACAGGCTCGGGTAGATGGTGATGGTGTGCGCCAGCTCGTTGACGGTCAGGTTGTTCTCCACCGCCATCGTGATCGGCAGGATCAGCTCGCTGGCCTTCGGCGCCACCACCACGCCGCCGATCACCTGGCCGCTCGCCGGCCGGCAGAACAGCTTGACGAAGCCGTCGGCCAGGTCGTCCATCTTCGCCCGGGCGTTGCCGGACAGCGGCAGCATCACCTGGCGGGCCGGGGTCTTGCCGGCGTCCACCTCGTCCTGGGAGACGCCGACGGTGGCCAGCTCCGGGTCGGTGAAGACGTTCGCCGCGACGGTACGCAGCCGCAGCGGCCGCACCGCCTCGCCCAGCGCGTGCCACATGGCGATGCGGCCCTGCATGGCCGCGACGCTCGCGAGCGGCAACACGCCGGTGCAGTCACCCGCCGCGTAGATGCCCGGCACATTGGTACGGGAGACCCGGTCCACCGTCACGTAACCGCCCCGGGCCAGCTCCACGCCGTACTCGGCCAGGCCCAGGTCGGCGGTGTTCGGGATCGAGCCGACAGCGATCAGCGCGTGCGAGCCGGTGACCTGCCGGCCGTCGGAGAGCACCACCTCGACCCCGTCACCGACGCGGCGGACCGCCTCGGCGCGGGAGTTGTTCAGGATGCTCATGCCCCGGTTGCGGAACACCCGCTCGATCGCCGACGCGGCGTCGGCGTCCTCGTGCGGCATGACCCGGTCCCGGCTGGACACGAGCGTGACCTTGACGCCCATGGCGAGGTACGCGCTGGCGAACTCGGCGCCGGTCACGCCGGAGCCGACCACGATCAGGTGCTCGGGCAGCTCGGGCAGGTCGTACACCTGGCGCCAGGTCAGGATGCGCTCGCCGTCCGGTACGGCGGTGGGCAACTGGCGGGGGGTCGCGCCGGTCGCGACGAGCACCGTCGACGCGGCGATGGAGTATTCGGCGCCGCCGTCGGCCGGGGTGACGATCACCCGGTGGGTGTGGCCGAGCGTGTCCTCGCCGAGCCGGGCGGTGCCGGCGACGAACTCGACGCCGGCCTTGACGAGCTTGGTGTGGATGTCGGCGGACTGGGCCAGCGCGAGCCGCTTGACCCGCTCGTGCACCGCGCGCGCGTCGACGGTGACCGCCTCCAGGCCGTCGGAGTGCACCCCGAACTCCTCGGTGTCCCGGTAGCCGGTGACCACCTCGGAGCTGGCGATGAACGTCTTGGAGGGCACGCAGTCGGAGAGCACGCAGGCGCCGCCGGCGCCCTCCGCCTCGACCACCGTGACATCGGCGTCCAACTGCGCGGCGACCAGAGCCGCCTCGTACCCGGCCGGCCCGCCGCCGATGATCACGATCTGGCTCACAGAGCCATCCTTTCGTTCGCGACTGCGGGGCTCCGCTCCGCTGCACTCCTCGCGCTCACAGCAGTCGCCCCTCGTCTGTGCTCACAGTGACTTTCTTCTCCCCGTCCCGTCCGACACGCACTGTCGTATTCTCCCCCACCCGCCAGCCGGGCTATCGTCGTCGCCGTGCGTCTCTACGCTGCTTACGGCTCAAACCTGGACCCCGCTCGCATGCGCGCCTACTGCCCGCATTCGCCGATGGTGGGCACCGGCTGGCTTGAGGGGTGGCGGCTCACCTTCGCCGGCGAGGACGTCATCGGGTGGGAGGGCTCGGTCAGCACCGTCGTCGAGTCCCCCGGTGACCGGGTGTTCGTGGCGCTCTACGACATCCACCCGTACGACGCCGCGCAGCTCGACGAGATCGAGGGCGTGACCTCCGAGACGTACCGCAGGCTGACAGTGCGCGTCTCGACGCTCGACGGCGACGTGACCGCGTGGGTCTACGTGTTCGACGGGTACGAGGGCGGGCTGCCCACGGCGTGGTACCTCTCGGAGCTCGCGAACGCCGCGGAGAAGGCGGGCGCGCCGGACGACTACGTCACCGAGCTGCGGTCCCGCCCCACCGGCACCGCGTCGGCGTAGCGCGTCTCCCACACCCACAGTGTGCGCCGGGCGGCCGTACCCGCGCTCGGCGACCCCGGTACGAGGGGTGCCGGGTCACACCCGCGAGGCGGGCACGCTGCGCTCGTACATGTCGGCCCAGTGCTCCTCCACCAGCCCGACGGAACGGTAGAGCGTGACCGGCGCGGTCGGGTTGGCCAGGTCGACGCCGAGCCCGGCGCCGGTGCGGCCCTTGGCCGCGTAGACCGCGAACGCCCGGCGCAGCAGCGCCGCGCCCACTCCCCGGCGCCGGTACGCGGGCAGCACCGACAGCGTCCGCACCCACCCCCGGTCCTGGTCGAGTGCCTGATCGGAGGACTGGAGCGCACCGGCCGGCTCGCCGTCGACCTCGGCCAGGAACCACTCGTCCCAGACCTTGCCGTACGACGGCAGCAGATCCCGCCACTGCGCGAAGTCGAGGGGGTCGTGGTCCGGGGTGTCCCGGAACGCGGTGTCGTAGATCCGGTGGAACAGCCGCAGGTCGTCCTCGTCGTCGGCGCGCAGCGGCCGGACCGTCACCCCGGGCGGGGGCGCCGGCTCGGCGGGCAGGTCGGCGAGCGAGCGGCTCATCCGGATGTAGCGCTTGATCCGGGTGAACCCGGCCTCGGCCAGCTCACCGGCCCAGCGGGTCTCCGGCGCGTACACCCCGGCGCGGGCGGTCAGCGCGGGCAGGCCGCGCTCGGCGGCCCGTTCGGCGACGCGTTCCAGCAGCCGGGCCAGCAGCGGCGCGCGCAGGTCGGCGCCGCGGTCGGGGTCGACGAGCACGTCCACCCACTCCCGGCCCACGCCGCTCGGGTTGGCGAGGATCGACCAGGCCACAGCCGTACCGTCCGGGTCGGTGACCAGCCACGAGTCGCGGGCCGGGTCGACGAACGGCGCGGTCAGCGCGGACCGTACGTCCTCGTCGTCGAAGTCGGGGTGGCCGACGGCGAACGTGTCGGCGGCGTGCACCACCGCCAGGATCGCGGGCACGTCGTCGAGGGTCGGGCGGCGGGCCGACCAGCCGGCGGGAAGCGTCACGGGCCAGATCCTGGCAGCCGCACCGGCCGGATCGCCTCCCATTTATCCGCCGCGGGCACGCTGCCGCGCGGCGCCGAGCAGAACCAGCAGTTCAGCGCCCTCGGCGGCGTCCAGCGCGCGGAACGCCGCCGACGCCAGCCGGTCGGTCACCGCCTCGGCCCACAGCCGGCGCCGCACCAGCGGCCCGACCGGCGGGTACGGGGGCGCCCAGCCGCACGCGGCGGCACCGGCCTCGCCCTCCGGCCCGGCCAGCACCGCCTCCTGCGGTGTCAGCCCGGCCGCGCGCACCGCCAGCAGGTACGCCCCGGCGAAGTGCTCACGCAGCAGCAGCATCCCGACAGCCGCCCGCGCGCCGGGCGACGGGTCGGGCACCGGCATGGCCCGCCAGGCGGCGAACAGCGGCATGCCACTGCCGTCCGCCGCGTGGACCGCCCGGTCCAGCAGCGCGGCGAGCCGGGACGACTCGGCACCGTCGCCCAGCCGGGCGGTGCCCCACCGACAGCACTCGGCCAGGTTGGCGGCGGCCACCTCCAGCGGCGGGACGGTGCGCGCGGCGGCGTCCCAGCCGTCGGTGACCGCCTCGGGGGCGATGAAGCCGAGCGCCGCGGCGACCGTCTCGGCGCGGACGTCACCGAGCGCACCGGCCCGGCCGGTGATGTAGAAGGCCCACCCGGAGATGCCGAGCAGCCGCGCCCGGCGCAGCGTGGACGGGCAGCGCGCGAACGCCTCCCCGAGTTCGAGCACCAGCGGTTTGCAGGCGGCGGCGAGCTGTTCCGGAGTCATCGGCCGCCCGTCACTCCACCGTAGCCATTCATCACGCTCAGTCTGCCCGGTCGTCACCGGTGTCGGCATCCCCCTCTTCGGCGTCGAGCGCCTCCAACACGGCCTCCACCTCACCGGCCCGGCGTCGGGCCGCGGTGACCGCCCGTTCCGCGCCCCGGCGGGCCAGCCGGGCCCGGCTCAGCTCCTGCTCGGCCACGGCCCGGCGACGTTCCAGCTCGGCCAGTTCGGTCTCGATCCGGTCCAGCGTCGCGGCGCCGTCCCGCTCGGCCGCGTCGGCCGTCGCCAGCTCCTTCTCGGCCCGGTCCAGGTCCGCGCGGGCCCGGGTCAGCTCCCGGGTCGCGGTCCGCCGCCGCCCGGCCCGTTCGGCACGCGCCGCCCGCTCGTCGCGGGCCCGGCGCGCGTCGGCCCGCTCGGCCGCCCGATCCGGTACGACAGGCGCCTCCTCGCCCCCTGTCACGAGCCGGAGCTGGGGGCGGGGTACCTCGCCGAACCCGGCGTAGTGGCTGGCCCGCAGCAGGCGTCCGGCGCGTACCTGTTCGGCGACCTCGGTGTCCGACAGCGCGGCGTTGAGTGTCGCCTCCACCTCGCCCAGCGGCAGCTTCCCGGCCGGGGGCGCGGCGGGTTCGGCGGCGGCGAGCCGGCGTACCTCCGCCACCAGCGCGCCCACGACGGCGCGCCGCTGCGCGGAGAGTTCCCGCAGCGTGCCGCCGCGCAGGTCGCGTTGCGCGGCGCGCAGCGACTCGGCGAGCTGGGTGAGGTCGGCGACCAGCTCGGGCCGGCGGATCGCCAGCAGGTTGACCAGCCAGGCCGCCACCGTGGGCCGGCGCAGCTTGCCGATCTCCCGGGCGGTACGCGGGTCACCCGACTGCCGCGCCTGCGCGACGGCCTCGTCCCGGGCCGCCACGAACCGGTCCGGCGGCGTGGCGTAGAGCCGCCGGACCACCTCCGCGGGCACCTCGGCCATGGTCAGGCGTCGATCCGGGTGCCCGGCTCCAGACGGCGGTAGTCGGTGTCGGACATCGCCGTGTACTGCCGGTCCAGCACGCCGAAGCCGTTGTCGTTGAGCAGCCCGTCGTGCAGCGCGTACGCCCGGCGCGGCGCGACCGCGCGGATGAAGTCGACCACCTCGGAGAACTTCGACCAGGGCGCGTGGATCGGGGCGAACAGCGTGTCCACCTGCACGTCGTCGGGGACGAACAACGCGTCGCCCGGGTGGTATACCACGTCGGCGAAGAGGTAGCCGATGTTCTGGATCACCGGGATGTCCGGGTGGATGACCGCGTGCTGCCCGCCGTACGTCCGCACCGGCGTCCCGGCGACGGTGAGCGACTGTCCGGGCTCGACCGTCACCAGCGCCTCGGCGGCGTCGCCGAGCACCCCGGCGAGCGAGGCGGGACCGTGCACCGGCACCGGCCGCCGCTCCAGCGCCCGGGTCAGCGCGGCGACGTCCACATGGTCCGGGTGCTCGTGGGTGATCAGCACCGCGTCCGCCCCGTCCAGCGCCGCCGGATCGCTGAAGACACCCGGGTCGACGACGAGCACCGCACCGTCGTGCTCCAGCCGGAGACAGGAGTGGGCGTATTTGGTCACCTGCATCGTGACTCCTCGATTATCGAATCGTGATGTCCTCAGCGCAGTCTGCCGGAACCGGCGCGACCACGCGTCACGTCCGAGGTATCGGTCCCGGCAGTCGGGGCCGCCGACGATCGGAGTACGGGGTATGGGCGGACGACGACTCCGGGGCGTGGCCCTGGTGGCTGTGGGTCTGATAGCGGCACTGGGTGTGGGCGCCTGCGGCGCGGGCGGGGACTCCGGCAGCGACTCGGCCGCGCCGGCGGCCGATGGAGGCGCGGGGCGCGAGCAGGCCGCCGAGGGCGGTGCGGACAGCGGTGGCGCGGATCGCGACCAGGCCGCCCCGGGCGGCACCGGTGGCGCGGACCTGCGGGTCGACCAGCGGTCCATCATCTACACCGGGACCATGCAGGTCCGGGTGGACGATGTGGAGGCCGCCGCGCGGGAGGCGACCACCGCGGTGACGGCGGCCGGCGGATTCGTCGGCGCGGACCGGCGGTCGAGCCAGGCCGCCGAGGCGCGGGCGGCGCTGACGCTGCGCGTGCCCGCGGACCGGTTCAGCGCGGTGATCGACCGGCTCGCCGGTCTCGGCCGGCAGGAGCGCCGGGAGATCCGCACCGAGGACGTCACCGAGCAGGTGGTCGATCTGGACGCCCGGATCGCCACCCAGCGGGCGCGGGTGGAGAGTTCCCGCAAGCTGCTGGCCCGGGCCACGTCGGTGGACGAGCTGGTCCGGCTGGAGAACGAGGTGGGCACCCGGCAGGCGGACCTGGCCGCGCTGGAGGCCCGCAAGCGCCGGCTCGCGGACCTGACCTCGCTGTCCACCATCACCGTGACGTTCCTCGGTCAGGACGCCAGCACCGCCGAGGAGGAGGCCGACCTGGGCTTCCTGGCCGGACTGGGGGGCGGCTGGACGGCGTTCCTGGCCTCGGCCCGGGTTCTGCTCACAGTGCTCGGCGCGGTGCTGCCGTTCGCGGTCGTGATCGGCGTACCGCTGTGGTTGCTGCTCCTGTGGCGACGCCGGGTGCGGGCCCGGCGGACGCCGCCGCCCAGCCCGGGCGCGATGCTGCCGCCCGGCCTGGGCCCGATGCCGCCGGGCCCGGCCGGGCCGGCCGACGGTCCGGTCAGCGCACCGCCGCCAGTGCCCGCAGCGCGGTCTGGACCATGAGGCGTACGCCGACCTCGATGGCGCGCTCGTCCACGTCGAACGAGGCCCGGTGCAGGTCCACGTTGGGCCCGCTGCGGCCGACGCCGAGACGGGCGAGCGCGCCCGGCACGTGCTCCAGGTACCAGGAGAAGTCCTCGCCGCCCATGCTCTGCGGCGTCTCGGCGATGCCGTCGGGGCCGAGCGCGGCGGCGGTGGCCGCGGTGAGCACACCGATGGCCCGGGCGTCGTTTGTCACCGGGGGCCGGCCGCGCAGGTATTCCAGGTCGACGGTGGCGCCGGTCGGCGCGAGCACGTCCCGCACCACCTGAGCCACGATCTTGGGCGCCTGGTCCCAGGTGTCGCGGTCCATCACCCGGAGCGTGCCGGCCGCGCACGCCTCGGACGGGATGACGTTGTAACGGGTGCCGGCCGAGGCGTGGCCGAACACCAGCAGCAGCCCGCTGTTGGCCGGCACCCGGCGGCTGATCAGCGTCGGCACCTCGGTGACCAGGCGGCCGAGCGCGTCCACCAGGTCGACGGTCAGGTGCGGGCGGGCGGTGTGCCCGCCCGGCCCGGTCAGCCGGACGGTGACGTTGTCGGCGGCGGCGGTGATCGGGCCGACCCGCAGGCCGACCTTGCCCACCGGCAGGTTCGGGTCACAGTGCAGCGCGAAGATCTGCACCACGTCGTCCAGGCCGCCGGCCTCGATGACCTCCAGCGAGCCGCAGGGCAGGATCTCCTCGGCCGGCTGGAAGATCAGCCGGACCCGGCCGTCGAGCCGGCCGGTGTCGGCGAGCTGGGCCAGCAGCATGCCGACGCCGAGCATCACCGACGTGTGCACGTCGTGGCCGCAGGCGTGGCAGACGCCCTCCACCGTCGAGCGGTACGGCACGTCCTTCGGGTCGCTCAGCGGCAGCGCGTCGATGTCGGCGCGGAGCGCGATCACCGGGCCGTCGGGGCGGCCGTCGATGTCGCAGATGACGCCGTTGCCCTTCGGCAGCAGACGCGGCTTCAGCCCGGCGAGGGAGAGCTCCCGGTGCACCAGCGCGGCCGTCTCGAACTCCTCGCCGGACAACTCCGGGTGGGAGTGGATGTGACGGCGCGTCTCGATGAGGCCCGGTACGCGCAGAGCGAGCAGATGGTCGAGCTCGAAGGGCAGGGGCTGGTAACCGGTCGGCGTCTCGGGCCGGGACGACGCCAGCGGGCCGCCGGAAGGCAGCGTCAACGCACTCGTCACGTCGAATTCTCGATCACTAGAAGTGGATGGATCTTCGGGTCGGACAGCAGACAGCCTAGACCTCCGGCGGTGACGCTGCGCAACATCTTTCGCGTAGCGGTCGGACCGCGCAGCGTCACGAATGCCCTGGTGGGAGGGCTCGAATATCTGCGGGACAGCAGGTAGATCGCGGTCGAACGCCGTCATCCGCCTCCCACCTCCTACAACGCGTAACCGTTTCATAGGTCAGAAATAACGACCCGTCGTTCCGAATTGTCGCATTAGTCGTGGCAATTAACTGCCGCTCCGACAATTGCACGACAACTGTCGGCTGCCGGAAGACTCCCGACGGTGACACGAGCGTCCGACCGCCGACCGCACAGGCTGTCCGTCCCGTTCACCCGATCCGGTTACCCGAATCACCGAATCGCACACGCGAAAGCGGCCCCGCCGCGCACTCAGGGTGCGCGGCGAGGCCGCCGCCGGACGACTCAGAACCGGTCGCTGGGCCGGTAGGTCCCCCACACCTCGCGCAGCGTCCCGCACACCTCGCCGACCGTGGCGCGGGCGCGCAACGCCTCCTTCATCGGGTAGAGCACATTGGCGTCCCCCTCGGCGGCGGCACGCAGCTCGGCCAGGGCCCGCTCCACCGCGCCGGAGTCCCGCTCGGCGCGCAGCCGGGCCAGCCGCTCCCCCTGCGCCGCCTCGATCGACGGGTCGACCCGCAGCGGCTCGTACGGCTCCTCCTCGTCGATCCGGAACCGGTTGAGCCCGACCACCACCCGCTCACCCGAGTCGATCTCCTGGGCGATCCGGTACGCGGACTGCTCGATCTCCCGCTTCTGGAACCCGGCCTCGATCGCGTCCACCGCCGAACCGTGGTCGAACACCCGGTCCATCAGCTCGGTGGCGGCCGCCTCCACCTCGGCGGTCATCGCCTCCACCACGTACGACCCGGCGAACGGGTCGACGGTGGCGGTCAGGTCCGTCTCGTACGCCAGCACCTGCTGGGTCCGCAGCGCCAGCCGGGCCGCCTTCTCGGTGGGCAGCGCGATGGCCTCGTCGAAGCTGTTCGTGTGCAGCGACTGGGTGCCGCCGAGCACCGCGCCGAGGCCCTGCACCGCCACCCGGACCAGGTTCACCTCCGGCTGCTGCGCGGTGAGCTGCACACCGGCGGTCTGGGTGTGGAACCGCAGCATCATCGACTTCGGGTTCTTCGCGCCGAACTCGTCGCGCATCAGGCGGGCCCAGATCCGCCGGGCCGCGCGGAACTTCGCGACCTCCTCCAGCAGCGTGGTGCGGGCCACGAAGAAGAACGACAGGCGGGGCGCGAAGTCGTCCACGGCCAGCCCGGCGGCGAGCGCCGCGCGGACGTACTCCACGCCGTTCGCCAGCGTGAACGCGACCTCCTGCGCGGGCGACGCGCCTGCCTCGGCCATGTGGTAGCCGGAGATGGAGATGGTGTTCCACTTCGGCACCTCGGCCCGGCAGTAGGCGAAGGTGTCGGCGACCAGCCGCAGCGAGGGCTTCGGCGGGAAGATGTACGTCCCCCGGGCGATGTACTCCTTGAGGATGTCGTTCTGGATCGTGCCGTTGAGCGCCTCCCCCGGCACGCCGTTCTCCTCGGCCACGAGCTGGTAGAGCAGCAGCAGCACCGAGCCGGGCGCGTTGATGGTCATCGAGGTGGAGACCTTGTCCAGCGGGATGCCGCCGAACAGCGTGCGCATGTCCTCGATGGAGTCGATGGCGACGCCGACCTTGCCCACCTCGCCGTGCGCGATCGGGTCGTCCGAGTCGTACCCCATCTGGGTGGGCAGGTCGAACGCGACCGACAGGCCCATGGTGCCGGCGCGCAGCAGCTGGTGGTAGCGCGCGTTGCTCTCGGTCGCGGTGCCGAACCCGGCGTACTGTCGCATGGTCCAGGGCCGGGACGTGTACATCGTCGGGTAGACCCCGCGGGTGTACGGGAACTCGCCCGGCTCGCCCAGCCGGGCGTCCAGGTCCGCCGGAAGGTCTGCAGCCGTGTAGACGCCCTGGATCGGGAAACCCGACTCGCTTGACCGCGCATCGCTCATTACCGGATGGTAGGACGCACTGACCGCCTGGTGGGTGAGGGATACCGCACACCTCGCGACGGCCACCCACCGGAGGTGAGCAACCGACCACATACCGTCGAGTAGGCAAACGCCCGCCGCGTCGGGTTTCGCATCGGGCGTCGGAACCAGCAAGATAGAGGGGTTGTGTCCCAGCCCCCTCGATATCCCCCGGTGGCTTTTCTGTGACTCAGATTCCGACGTGGAGCGGCGGACCGGCCAGTCCCCCCACTGGACGCGCGGCGCCCGGCACCACCATCGGTGGTCGCTACTCGCTGCGCTCCCCGGTGGGCAACGGAGGCATGGGCACGGTCTGGCGGGCCACAGACACGTTGCTGCGCCGTGATGTGGCGGTCAAGGAGGTCGTCCTCCCGCCGGGGCTCGCCCCGAGCGACCGCGACGCGCTCTACGAACGGACGCTGCGGGAGGCCCGCGCCGCCGCCGCGATCCAGCACCCGGCAGTGGTGCAGGTCTACGACGTGGTCACCGAGGGTGGCCGCCCGTGGATCGTGATGGAGCTGCTGGACGCCCGCAGCCTGGCCGACATGGTGATCGAGGACGGACCGGTCGCGCCGCGCGCCGTCGCCAAGATCGGGATCGCCCTGCTCGGCGCGCTGGAGGTGGCGCACGCGATCGGCGTGCTGCACCGTGACGTGAAGCCGGCGAACGTGCTGATCTGCACCGACGGCCGCTGCGTGCTCACCGACTTCGGCGTCGCCCGGATGCCCACCGACGTGCAGCTCACCACGCCCGGAATGGTGCTCGGCTCGCCGCACTTCATCTCGCCCGAGCGGGCGATGGGCCAGGAGTTCGGGCCGCCGAGCGACCTGTTCTCGCTCGGTGTGACGCTCTACACCGCGGTCGAGGGCCGGCCCCCGTTCGACAAGGGCGACCCGATCGAGACCATGCACGCCGTGGTCGAGGACCCGCCCGCCACGCCGCAGCGCAGCGGCCCGCTCACCGGCGTGCTGATGGGGCTGCTGGAGAAGGATCCGGCCCGCCGGATGGACGTGCACCGTGCCCGGGCAAACCTGCGCGAGCTGCTCGCCGGGCCGCTGACCAGCACCGCCACCGCCGTCAACTCGGTCACCGACCCGTACGCGGTGGTGCCGGTGCCGCGCCCGACCACGCCGCCGGCGATCGCCGCGGAGCCGAAGCCGAGCGGGCAGATCGGCGGCCGGGCGATGATCGGCCCGGACGAGTCGCTCACCGACCGGCTCGCGGCACTGCGCCGCGGCGAGCGCCCCGGCGCGGAGAAGCCGGCGGCGGGTGCGGCCGCGCTCGACGAGACCAGCGCCGACGCGCTGGCCGGCCCCCTGCACACCCCGACCGGCGCGATGTCCGGGCCGGGCACGCCGGAGGCCACCCAGCGCATCTCGCCGGACGCCACGGTCCGGCTCGGCCAGGGCACCGCGGCGGACGCGACCCAGGCGGTGCCCACCGCCTACGGCCGCACCGTCGACGCCACCCAGCCGGTGTACGGCGGCGGCAATCAGTGGTCGGTGCCCGGCACCGGCCAGGCGTGGACCACCCCGGCCACCGCACCGGCCGCCGCCGGTGGTGGCGGCCCGCTCGGCGCGGCCAAGGGCCTGCTCGGCCGGGTGAAGGCGTGGCCGCGCAAGGTCCAGCTCGCCGCCGCCGGTGGCCTCGCCGTGGTGCTGCTGGTGAGCGTGATCGCGCTGACCAGCGGCGGCGACGACGCTCCCCCGCCGATCGTGGGCGCGCTGCCGTCGAACTCGGCCGCCGCCTCGCCGGTGGAGATGCAGGAGCAGACCGTCAAGGGCATCACCGTCCAGGTGCCGAAGGGCTGGGACCGCAAGACCGGTGGCGTCTTCGTCGACTACGTCGACCCGCAGGACGAGAGCCGCAAGGTGCGGCTGCTGGCCGAGAACTGGGGCGGCACGTCGGTCAGCTGGGCCGAGTTCGCCTCTCGCAACCTCCGCGACAAGAGCAAGTCGTGCGCCAAGCCCTACGAACAGCTCGCGATGACCGAGACGACGCTGGCCGGTAAGCCGGCTGCCGAGTTCGAGTACACCTGCGGCGAGGGCGACGAGAAGCGGCACGGCGTGTGGCGGGGCGTGGTCCAGGGCGGCAAGGTCTACTCGTTCTACCTCTCCTCCAGCGACGCCACATTCGCCGAGAGCAAGCCGATCTTCGACGCGATGGCCGGCTCGTTCCAGCTCACGGCGGCGAACTGAGTCGAGGCCGACGGCCGGTGGTGATCCGCCGCCGTGCTTTCATGAGGCAATGGCGGCGGAAACCACTGACCTTGACGACCTTCGCGTACGCGCCGAGCGCTGGCTCGCCGACGACCCGGACCCGGCCGGCCGCGACGAGCTGCGCGCGGTCCTCGACGGGCTGCCCGGCACGGCGGCCGACCTGGCCGACCGGTTCGCCGGTCCGCTGACCTTCGGCACCGCCGGGCTGCGCGGCCCGCTGCGGGCCGGGCCCAACGGCATGAACCTCGCCGTTGTCACCCAGGCCGCCGCCGGGCTCGTCGGCTGGCTCGCCGCCCAGGGTGGCGAGGGCCCGCTGGTGATCGGGTACGACGCCCGGCGCGGCTCGCTGGCCTTCGCCGAGCGCACCGCACAGGTGGCCACCGGTGCCGGTCGTCAGGCGCTGCTGCTGCCCCGGCCGCTGCCCACGCCCGTGCTGGCGTTCGCGGTCCGGCAGCTCGGCGCGGTCGCCGGCGTGATGGTCACCGCCAGCCACAACCCGCCGCAGGACAACGGCTACAAGGTCTACCTGGGCGCGCAGCTCGGCGGTGAGCTGGGCGCCGGCGCGCAGATCGTGCCGCCCGCCGACGCCGGGATCGAGGCGGCCATCCGCGCGGTCGGCCCGCTCGCGGCGGTGCCGCTCGGCCCGGCCGGTCAGGTGCTCGGCGACGACCTGGTGGCCGCGTACGTGGAGCGGGCCGCCGCCGTGGTGGACCCGGCCGGACCGCGCGACCTGAAGGTGGCGTACACGCCGCTGCACGGGGTGGGCGGCGCGGTGCTGACCGCCGCGTTCGCGCGCGCCGGATTCGGCGTGCCGGGCGTGGTGCCCGAGCAGGCCGAGCCGGACCCGGCGTTCCCGACCGTGAGCTTCCCCAACCCGGAGGAGCCGGGCGCGGTGGACCTGCTGGTCGCGCTCGCCGACCGCACCGGCGCGGACCTGGCCGTCGCCAACGACCCGGACGCGGACCGCTGCGCGGTGGCCGTGCGCGACGCGGGGTCCTGGCGGATGCTGCGCGGCGACGAGGTGGGCGCGCTGCTGGCCGACCACCTGATGCGGCGCGGCGTGACCGGCCTGTACGCCACCACGATCGTGTCGTCGGCGCTGCTGCGGGCGATGGCGGCGGCCCGGGGCCTGCCCTACGACGAGACGCTCACCGGGTTCAAGTGGATCGTGCGGGCCGGCGGCGGCCGGGAGCCGCTCGTGTACGGCTACGAGGAGGCGCTCGGCTACTGCGTCGCGCCGGAACACGTCCGGGACAAGGACGGCATCACCGCCGCGCTGACGGTCGCCGAGCTGGCCGCCGGTCTCAAGGCCGAGGGCCGTACGCTCCTCGACCGGCTCGACGAGCTCGCCGCCGAGTTCGGTGTGCACCACACCGAGCAGCTCTCGGTCCGGGTGGAGGACCTGCGGGTGATCGCGGACTCGATGGCCCGGATCCGGGCGGCCACGCCTACCGCGCTGCTCGGGCAGCCGGTGACCGAGGCGTCCGACCTGCTCCCGGACGCGGACGTGGTGATCCTGCGCACCGGCGCGGCCCGGGTGGTGATCCGGCCGTCCGGCACCGAGCCGAAGCTCAAGGCGTACCTGGAGGTGGTGGAGCCGGTGAGCGGCGGCGACGTGCCCGCGGCCCGGCAGCGCGCGCGTGCCGCGGTGGCCGAGCTGCGCAACGAGATCGCCGCCGCCCTGGGCCTCTGACCCCTGATGCAAGGAAGGGCCCCTTGTTAACGCCTGGCGTTAACAAGGGGCCCTTCCTCTACCGGAGGCGTTAAGAGGGGGCCCTTCCTTACCGCTTGCCCAGGGCGGCGTCGACTGCCTGGCCCAGCGCGGCGATGACCAGGCTGATCGACGGGCGTACCACGCTGTCGTCCAGGCTCACCGTGCCGGAGAACCCGGCGCCCGCCGCGATCTCCTCCAGGCGCCGGCCGGCGTCCTCGGCAGCCGGACCGGTCAACCCCAGCGCGGGCTCCATCCGCAGCACCGCGACCAGCGTGGCGAGCGCGGCGGTCCGCTCGTCCGGGAGCTGCCCGCTGGTCAGCGCGTCGGCCAGCCGCTGCCGGATGTCCGCCTCGACCGAGGCGTCGGCCACCGGGTAGCGGTGCACGTGGATGAAGCCCAGCTCGGTCTCGTCGACGTCGCGGACCACGCCCCGGCCGCAGAGGTCGGAGAGGATCCGGTCGCGCAGCCCGTGCCGCAGTCGCTGCACCCACGACGACGGCGTGTGCGGGGTATCCGCGGCGATCTTGGCGAGTACGGCGTCCGCGATCGGCTCGCCGGTCGGGGCCGGGTCGACCACCGCCAGGTTCCCGTCCGCGTACGCGACCCGTCCGGCCAGGGCCAGCTCGACCAGCACCGCGGCGGCCATGCCCAGGTCCAGGCTGATCCGCGGCATGGTGGCCTTGCCGGTTTCGTCGTCATACGCGAGGAGCAGCAGCTCCTCGGCGAGCGCAACACCAGTCATGGCCCGGATCGCTAGCGCCTCCCCGCACCCCCGCGCATCGACTCGCCGGGTGGGGCCGGTCCACGGTGCGGAGGGCATCCCTCCGCACCGGACCGGTCTCAGAAGCGGGGCATGCCGCCGAACTGACGGTCGCCGGCGTCACCCAGGCCGGGGACGATGAACTTCGAGTCGTTCAGCCCTTCGTCGATCGAGGCGGTGACCAGGCGCAGCGGCAGGCCGGAGCGCTCCAGCCGCTCGATGCCGACCGGCGCGGCCAGCACGCACAGCACGGTGATGTCGGTGCAGCCACGGTCGGCGAGCAGCCGGCAGCAGTGTTCCAGCGAGCCGCCGGTGGCGAGCATCGGGTCGAGCACCAGCACCGGCAGGCCGCTGAGGTCGCGCGGCAGCGACTCCATGTACGCGCGGGGCTCGTACGTCTCCTCGTCGCGGGCCAGGCCGACGAAGCCCATCGACGACTCGGGCAGCAGGCCGAGCGCGGCGTCGGCCATGCCGAGACCGGCCCGCAGCACCGGCACCAGCAGCGGCGGGTTCGCCAGCCGGCTGCCCTCGGTGGCGGTGACCGGGGTCTGGATCGAGTACTTCTCGACCGGGAAGGAGCGCGCGGCCTCGTACACCAGCATGGTGGTGAGTTCGCGCAGCGCCGCCCGGAACGACGACGAGTCGGTCCGGGCGTCCCGCATGGCGGTCAGCCGCGTCTGGGCGAGCGGATGGTCAATGACGTGTACGTCCACGATCGCTCAACCTACCGTTTGGCAGAGCGGCGCAGGGCGGGTGCGGTACGACCAGCGACACCGCTCACGTGCGGCACTCACAAGTGAGCAAGATCACTCGACTCGCGGGTGCGTACTATTCGGGGCATGACGGCGACAACGACGTCGGCCCGGTCGGACCTCACCGAGCTGGGACGATCCGAGACCGCTCTGCGGACCTTCCTGCACGGCCTGCCCGGCGTGGACCAGGTCGGCGCGGAGCAGCGGGCGGCACAACTCGGCACCCGCTCCATCAAGACCACCGCCAAGGCCGAGGCGATCGACCTGGCGATCCGGATGGTCGACCTGACCACCCTGGAAGGGGCGGACACCCCGGGCAAGGTGCGGGCGCTGGCGGCCAAGGCGCTGCGCCCCGACCCGGCCGACCCGAGCTGCCCGCACGTCGGCGCCGTCTGCGTCTACCCGTCGATGGTCCCGCACGTGGCGGAGGTGCTCCGCGGCAGTGGCGTGCACCTGGCCAGCGTGGCGACCGCGTTCCCGTCCGGTCAGGCCCCGCTGGAGATCAAGCTCGCCGACGTGCGCGCGGCGGTCGAGGCCGGCGCGGACGAGATCGACATGGTGATCAACCGGGGCGCGTTCCTGGCCGGGCGCTACGCCGAGGTCTACGACGAGATCGTGGCCACCAAGGAAGCCTGCGGGGACGCGCACCTCAAGGTCATTCTCGAGACCGGTGAGCTGGCCACGTATGACAACGTGCGGCGGGCGTCCTGGCTCGCCATGCTCGCGGGCGGCGACTTCATCAAGACCTCCACCGGCAAGGTTCCGGTCGCGGCCACCCTGCCGGTGACGCTGGTCATGCTGGAGGCGGTCCGCGACTTCCGCGCCGCCACCGGGCGTCAGGTCGGCGTCAAGCCGGCCGGTGGCATCAAGACCACCAAGGACGCGATCAAGTACCTGGTCATGGTCAACGAGACGGTCGGCGCCGACTGGCTGAGCCCGGACTGGTTCCGGTTCGGCGCGTCGAGCCTGCTCAACGACCTGCTCATGCAGCGCACCAAGCTGACGACCGGCGTCTACGCCGGCCCCGACTACTTCACCCTGGACTGAACGCGATGTTCGAATACGCACCCGCCCCCGAGTCCCGCTCGGTGGTGGACATCAAGCCCTCGTACGGGCTCTTCGTCGACGGCTCGTTCGTCGACCCGGCCTCCGGTGGCAGCTTCAAGTCGGTGAACCCGGCCTCCGAGGAGGTGCTGGCCGAGATCGCCGAGGCGGGCGCCGACGACGTGGACCGCGCGGTCCGCGCCGCCCGGAGCGCGTACGAGAAGGTCTGGGGTCCGATGCCGGGCCGGGACCGGGCCAAGTACCTGTTCCGGATCGCCCGGATCGTCCAGGAGCGCTCGCGTGAGCTGGCGGTGCTGGAGTCGCTGGACAACGGCAAGCCGATCAGGGAGTCCCGCGACGTCGACCTGCCGCTGGTCGCCGCGCACTTCTTCTACTACGCGGGCTGGGCGGACAAGCTCCCCCACGCGGGCTTCGGCCCCGACCCGCAGCCTCTTGGCGTGGCCGCGCAGGTCATCCCGTGGAACTTCCCGCTGCTCATGCTGGCGTGGAAGATCGCCCCGGCGCTGGCCGCCGGCAACACGGTGGTGCTCAAGCCGGCCGAGACCACCCCGCTGACCGCGCTGCTGTTCGCCGAGATCTGCCAGCAGGCCGACCTGCCGGCCGGCGTGGTGAACATCGTCACCGGCGCCGGGGACACCGGCCGGGCGCTGGTCGAGCACCCGGGCGTGGACAAGGTGGCGTTCACCGGCTCCACCGAGGTCGGCCGCGCGATCGCCCGCTCGGTGGCGGGCACCCGCAAGAAGCTGACACTGGAGCTGGGCGGCAAGGCCGCCAACATCGTCTTCGACGACGCCCCGATCGACCAGGCCGTCGAGGGCATCGTCAACGGCATCTTCTTCAACCAGGGGCACGTCTGCTGCGCCGGCTCCCGCCTGCTGGTGCAGGAGTCGGTGGCCGACCGGGTGCTGGAGTCGCTCAAGCGCCGGATGGCCCAGCTGCGCGTCGGCGACCCGCTGGACAAGAACACCGACATCGGCGCGATCAACTCGGCCGAGCAGCTCGCCCGCATCCGGGAGCTGTCCGACGCCGGGTCCGCCGAGGGCGCGGAGCGCTGGTCGCCGCCGTGCGAGCTGCCCGAGCGCGGCTTCTGGTTCGCGCCGACCATCTTCACCGGCGTCACCCAGGCGCACCGGATCGCCCGCGAGGAGATCTTCGGCCCGGTGCTGTCCGTGCTGACGTTCCGCACCCCGGCGGAGGCCGTCGAGAAGGCCAACAACACGCCGTACGGGCTGTCGGCCGGGATCTGGACCGACAAGGGTTCCCGGATCCTGTGGCTGGCCGACCGGCTGCGCGCTGGCGTGGTGTGGGCGAACACGTTCAACAAGTTCGACCCGACGTCGCCGTTCGGCGGCTACAAGGAGTCGGGCTACGGTCGCGAGGGCGGCCGGCACGGGCTGGAGGGGTACCTCAATGTCTGAGCGGGTCGCGGTACGCAAGACGTACAAGCTCTTCATCGGCGGGAAGTTCCCGCGCAGCGAGTCGGGACGGTCGTATCTCGTGCAATCCGCGAACGTGTCTCTTGCCTCCCGGAAGGACGCGCGGGACGCGGTCGTGGCCGCCCGCGCCGCGGTGAAGGGCTGGGCCGGGGCGACCGCGTACAACAGGGGTCAGATCCTCTACCGGGTCGCCGAGATGCTGGAGGGCCGGCGCGAGCAGTTCGTCGCCTTGGGCGTCCCGGCCGACGAGGTGGACGCGGCGATCGACCGCTGGGTCTGGTACGCCGGGTGGTCCGACAAGTTGTCCCAGGTGTACGGCGGCGCGAACCCGGTGGCCGGCCCGTACTTCAACCTGTCCGCGCCGGAGCCCACCGGCGTGGTGGCCGTGGTGGCTCCCGAGGAGCCCGCGCTGTTCGGCCTGGTGAGCGTGATCGCCCCGGCGATCGTCACCGGCAACACGGTGGTGGTGGCCGCCTCCCCGGCGGCGCCGCTGGCGGCGGTGACGCTGGCCGAGGTGCTCGCCACCTCCGACCTGCCCGGCGGGGTGGTGAACATCCTCACCGGCCGGCTGACCGAGACGGTGCCGGCGCTCGCCGCGCACATGGACGTCAACGCGATCGACCTGACCGGCGTGGCCGACGCCGACCTGGCCGCCGACCTGGAGGTCAAGGCCGCGGAGAATCTCAAGCGGGTGCTGCGGCCGGCCCCGGCCGACCACGACTGGTACGCCGACCCCGGCATCACCCGGATGACCGCGCTGCTGGAGACCAAGACGGTCTGGCACCCGAAGGGCGTCTGACCGACGCAGCCCAGTCCGGCCCGAAGTGGCGGCACACCCACCCGAGTTGCCGCCACTTCCCGTTCCCGCACTTCCCGCGACTGTTGTCGATCGCACCCGCGCCGGGCAAGATCGGCACCACTTCCCCGGAGTGGCCACATCAACCAGTCCGGGACTGCACCACCTCCCCGAACTGGCGTCCGGGCCTGCACCACTGGACCGCCCGAGGACAGCGTGATCGACACCAGCACGGCGAGGTGGCTGCATCGAGCCGCCTCGGACCACACCACCTCCCCGAGCTGGTGTTGATCTTCGGGAGGGAGGGACGGCGAACGGAACCGGGGACCGGGGCGGCGGAAGGGATCTACTACCGGGGGTAGGATTGACGGGTGACTCGGCTGGGGGACCTTGAGCGTGCGGTGATGGACGTGCTGTGGGACGCGGCGCCCGCCTCGTCGGGCGGGGTGACCGTACGCGAGGTCGCCGACGCCCTGGACGGCCGGGAACTCGCCTACACCACTGTGATGACCGTGCTCGACCGGCTCGCCGGCAAGGGCATGGTGCAGCGTGAGCGGGAGGGCCGCGCCTGGCGGTACCGTCCGGCCGCCACCCGTGAGGCGCACATCGCCCAGCTCATGCTCGAAGCCCTCGACCTCGGCGGCAGCCGGGACGCCGCACTCGTACGCTTCGCCCGCTCGGTGACCGGCACGGAGGCGGACGTGCTCCGCGCCGCGCTCGGCGCCGAGGCCGGGGCGACTGTCGAGGACGGACCGGCCGGCCGGGTCGAGAACCCCCGGCCGGGCCGGCCGGCGCTCGACGAGGCGACGGACCGGTAGGGCGGCTGCCGTGGCGTACGCCCTGCACTTCGCCGCGATCATCCTGGCCTGCTGGCTGACCGCGCAGGTCCTCGCCGCCGCGCGCTGGACCTGGCGGGCGCCGCGCGTGGCGATCATCTGCTGGCAGGCGGTCGGGCTGGCGCTCGGCCTGTCGGCCATGGGGCTGCCGATGGCGCTGGGGCTCGACGCGTACGACCGGGCGACCGGGCACGCGCTGCTGGCCCTGGCCGACGACCTGACCCACGGCACGCTGCCGACCGGTGTGGGCGCGGTGCACCTCAGCCTGGTCGGCGTCGGTCTCGGCATCGGCGCGGTGCTGCTCACCACGACGGTACGCAGCCTGCACGGCGCGGTCCGGGCTCAGCGCCGGCACCGGGAGCTGCTGCACCTGGTGGCCCGGCGTGACCCGACGGTGCCCGGCGCGCTGGTGCTCGACCACCCGAGCGCGGCGGCGTACTGCCTGCCCGGGGTGCGTCCCCGGGTGGTGGTGAGCGCGGGCACGCTGGACCTGCTCGAGCCGGCCGAACTGGCGGCGGTGCTCACCCACGAGCGGGCGCACGCCCAGGAGCGGCACGACCTGGTGCTGCTGCCGTTCACCGCGCTGTGCCGGGCGCTGCCCTGGTTCCGGTGGGTGCGGGACGCGCACGCGCGGGTGGCGCTGCTGGTCGAGATGCGCGCCGACGACAAGGCCCGGGAGTTGCACGCGGACGCGCCGCTGGCCGGTGCGCTGCGCCGGTTCGCCGCCGCCGAGCACCGGGTGCAGCCGGCCGGCACGCTCGGACTCGGCGACCGCAACCTCGACGTACGCGTGCAGCGGCTGCTCGTCGCGGACCGCCCGCCGCGGGTGCTCGGCGCGATGGCGCTGGCGGTCGCGGGCACGCTCGTCTCGCTGCCGTTCGCCCTGTTCCTGAGCTGATCCGCCGCCCCCTACGGGACATCTCCGGGTTCGCGCACCTCTATAGGTAGAGAGTCTACGTGTAGGTTGGCTACGACAAGCGAGCCAACCCATGGGAGGACGACAGTGGACCCGCTGCTCCTCGCCCGCCTCCAGTTCGCCACCACCACCTCGATCCACTTCCTGTTCGTGGCGGTCACGCTCGGCCTGGTCACGCTCCTGGTCGGCCTGCAGACGGCCGGCTACCTGACCGGCAAGCCGGTGTACGAGCGGCTGACCCGGTTCTGGGGCCAGCTCTACGTGATCAACTACGTGCTCGGTATCGCCACCGGCATCGTGATGGAGTTCCAGTTCGGTCTGAACTGGAGCGGGCTGTCGCGCTACGTCGGAAACGTGTTCGGCGCGCCGCTGGCCATCGAGACGCTGGTGGCGTTCTTCCTGGAGTCCACGTTCCTCGGCATGTGGATCTTCGGGTGGCACCGGCTGCGGCGCGGCGTGCACCTGGCGCTGCTCTGGGGCGTGGCGATCACCGCGTACGCCTCGGCCTTCTGGATCATGGTGGCGAACGCCTGGCTGCAGAACCCGGTCGGGTACGAGGTCCGCGACGGCGTCGCCCACCTCACCGACTTCGGTGCGCTGCTCACCAACCCCACGTTCGGCATGGCGTTCGGCCACGTGATCTCGGCGAGCCTGGTCACCGGCGGCCTGCTGATGGCCGCGGTGAGCGCCTGGCACCTGCTGCGGCGTACCCCCGACTACGCGCTGTTCCGCACCTCGCTGCGGCTCGGCCTGGTCACCGCGGCGCTAGCGGTCAGCATGCTCCAGGGTTTCGGCTTCGCCCAGTTCGGGCCGGTCGGGCAGCTCCAGCCGACCAAGTTCGGCGGCGGCCCCGACCGGGACGCACTCGTCGCCGACTGGACCGCCCGCTTCGGCCCGGGCGACTGGGAACCGCCGGTGCTCTCCGACGTCGGCCTCGGCTTCATGATCCTGATCGGCTTCACGCTCGGCGCGCTCTGGCTCCTGCTGCCGCTGCTCTGGCGCGATTGGATCATCCGGTTGAAGGCGCCACTCTGGCTGATCCTGCTCGGCCTGCCGCTGCCCTTCGTGGCGATGCTGCTCGGCTGGATCGCCCGCGAGGTCGGCCGCCAGCCCTGGGCCGCGTACGGGCTGCTGCCCACCGCGCAGGCCGTCTCGCCGGTCTCACCGGGGCTGATGCTCACCTCGCTGATCGGGTTCAGTCTGCTGCTCGGCGCGCTCGCGGTGACCAACTGGACGCTGATGGCCCGGCACGCCGCCCGTGGCGCGCACGACCCCGCGCTCGGCCGCCCGCCCGCTCCCGACAGCGACGCCCACCACCAGCCCGTGTTCATCTGAGGGAGCCCGCCGTGGAACTCGCCTGGTACGCCCTGCTCGGCCTCTTCTTCGCCACCTACCTCGTGCTCGGCGGCTACGACTACGGCGTCGGCCTGCTGCTGGCCCGGCGCGGCCCGGCACCGGGAAGCCGGGCCACGCTCACCGCGCTCGGGCCGTTCTTCCTCGGCAACGAGGTCTGGCTGGTCGCCGCCGTCGGCATCCTGTTCGGCGCGTTCCCCCGGCTGGAGGGCGAACTGCTCTCCGGCTTCTACCCGGCGGTGCTCGCCGCGCTGGCCGGTGTGGTGCTGGTGACCGCCGGGGTGCAGCTGCGCAGCCGCCCGGCCTCCGCCGCCGCCCGCGCCCGCTGGGACCGGGTGGTGGTGGTCGGCTGTGTACTGGCCGCGCTGGGCTGGGGCGCGGTGCTCGCCGGCCTGCTCCAGGGCGTGCCACTGAGCGCCGACGGCCATGTGGTCGGTGTCGGTCATCTCGCCACCCCGTTCGTCGCCGCCGCCGGGCTGGCCCTGCTCGCGCTGGTGGCGGTGCACGGTGCGACGTTCCTCACGCTCCGGCTGCCCGCCGCCGAGGCCCCGGCCCTCGCCCGGCTGGCCGCCGGCCTGGTGCCCGCCGCACTCGTCGCGGTCGGCGCGGCCACCGTCCTGGGCGTGCTCTCCGATCGGGTACGCGCCGCGGTGGCGCGCCCGGCTGTGGCCGTACTCCTGCCGTTGGCGCTCGTGGCGGCGCTGCTGGCGGCCCGCGCGGCGCTGCGGCGGGGCCGGGCCCTGGTGGCCTTCGCCGCGACCGCGACGGCGCTGGCGCTGCCCGCGCCGCTGATCGGAGCCGCGCTCTGGCCCCGGATCCTGGTCTCCACCGCCGACCCGGCGGCGTCGCTGACGGTGGCCGAGGCGGCCGCCAGCCGCCCGACGCTGGCGCTGTTGGGATGGCTCGCGCTACCGCTCCTGCCGGCCCTACTAGGCTTTCAGGCGATGTGCTGGTGGGTGTTCCGGGGACGGATCGACGGCAGGGCACCGGTGTACTGGTGAACCGCCGCCCGTTCGACCCGCGTCTGCTGCGTCGGGTCCCCGCGGCCCGGCGCGACCTCGCCGTGCTCGCGGTGCTGGGTGGGCTCACCGCGCTCCTGGTGATCGCTCAGGCCACCGCGCTGGCGACGCTGCTGGCGACGGCGTTCGACGGGCGGCTGCACCGGCCGGCGCTGGCCGGTCTCGTGGCCGCTGTGGCCGGGCGGGCGCTGGTGAGCTGGGCGCAGGGCACAGTCGCGGCGCGGGCCGCGGCCACGGTGAAGGCGGCGCTGCGCGCCGACCTGCTCGGCGCGGTCGGCCGGCACGGCCCCACCTGGGTCGCGGGGCAGCGGGCCGGACAGCTCGCCACGCTGGCCGGGCGCGGCCTGGACGCGCTGGACCCGTACTTCACCGGCTACCTGCCGCAGCTCGTGCTGAGCGTCACGGTGCCGGTGGCGGTGCTGGCCCGGATCGTGTTCGCCGACTGGAGCTCGGCGCTGATCATCGCGCTCACCATCCCGCTCATCCCGATCTTCGGCGCGCTGCTCGGCTGGCAGGCGCAGGCCGCCACCGAACGCCAGTGGCGCCGGTTGTCGCTGCTCGGCGGGCACTTCCTCGACATGGTCGCCGGGCTGCCCACGCTGCGCGCGTTCGGCCGGTCCAAGGGGCAGGTCGACGTGGTCCGCCGGATGGCCGACGGCCACCGCCAGGCCACCATGAAGACGCTGCGCATCGCGTTCCTGTCCGCGCTGGTGCTGGAACTGGTCGCCACGCTGTCCGTCGCGCTGGTCGCGGTGCCGGTCGGCATCCGGCTGCTCGGCGGCGGTCTCACGCTCTCCACCGCGCTGCTGGTGCTGCTGCTCACCCCGGAGGCGTACCTGCCGCTGCGCGCCGCGGGCAGCCGGTTCCACGCCAGCATGGAAGGACTCACCGCGCTGGACGAGGCGCTCACGCTCTCCGCCACCGACGCGCCCGCCACCGCCGAACCGCGCCGTCCGGCGCCGCGCGGCCGTGGTGAGATCCGCTTCGAGGGCGTGACGGTCGCGTACGACCGCACCACGGCGCTGCGCGACGTCACGCTGACCGTCCGGCCCGGCGACCGGATCGCCGTCATCGGGCCCAGCGGCGCGGGCAAGAGCACGCTGCTCAACCTGCTGCTCGGTTTCGTCGCACCGACCTCGGGCCGGATCACCGTCGACGGGGTGGACCTGGCCGGCGTCGACCTCGACGACTGGCGGCGCGAACTGGCCTGGGTGCCGCAGCGGGCGCACCTGTTCGCCGGGTCGCTGGCCGACAACATCCGCCTCGGCGCACCGGACACCTCCGATGCCGCGCTCGCCGCGGCGGTCACCGGCGCCGCGCTGGACGAGGTGGTAGGCGCCCTGCCCGACGGGCTGGACACCCGCCTGGGCGAGCGCGGCCACGGCCTGTCCAGCGGTCAGCGGCAGCGGCTCGCGCTGGCTCGCGCGTTCCTGCGGGACGCGCCGATCGTGCTGCTCGACGAGCCGACCGCTCGGCTGGACAGCGCCAGCGAGGCGGTGGTGCTGGACGCGACCCGGCGGCTGGTCACCGGACGTACCGCACTGCTCGTCGCACACCGGCCCGCGCTGCTCGCCGACGCCGACCGGATCCTGCGCGTCGAGGACGGCCGGGTCACCGAGCTGCACCCGACCGCCACCGGCCCGGGAGTGGTCCGATGAGCCCCGGGGCGGAACGGGCGGTGCTGCGCCTGGCCCGGCCCTACCTGAGCCGGCTGCTCGGCGCCGGGCTGCTGGCCGCCGCCACCGAGTTCGCCGGCCTGGCGCTGATGGCCACCGCCACCTGGCTGCTGATGAGCGCCGCCGGCCGGCCGCCGCTGGACCGGCTGACGGTGGCGATCGTCGCGGTCCGGGCACTGGCGGTCAGCCGGGGCGTGTTCCGGTACACCGAACGGCTCGCCGGGCACGACGCCGTCCTCCGCATGATCACCGACGTGCGGGCCCGCGTCTTCGCCACGCTCGCCGCCCGGCGCGAGACCGGCCGCCGTACCGGGGACGCGCTGAGCCGGCTGGTCTCCGACGTGGAGGCGGCCCAGGACCTGCTGCTGCGTGTCCTCGTGCCGGGAGCGGCGGCGGCACTGGTCAGCGTGCTCGCGGTCGGCGTCGCCGCGCTGATCTCGCCGCCCGCCGCCGGTGTGCTCGCGGTCGGCCTGCTCGTGGCGGGCGTGGCGCTGCCCGCGCTCGCCGCCCGGATCACCCGCCGCGCCGCCGACGAGGTGGCCCCGCTGCGGGGCGCGCTCGCCGTCGACGCGGTCGACCTCACCCACGGCGCCGCCGACCTGGCCGCGTTCGGGGCCACCGGCGCCGCGCTCGCCGCCGCCGACGAGCGGGCCGGACGACTGGCCCGGCTGGAACGCCGGCTCGCCGCGACCGGCTTCGCGGTGGACGCGCTCGGCGTCCTCGTCGGTGGCCTCACCGCCGCCGCCGTGGTGGTCGTGGCGCTGCGCGCCGAGGTCGGCGGCGTGCTGGTCGGCGTCCTCGCGGTCGGCTCGCTCGCCGCCGTGGAGGTGGCGCTCGCGCTCGTCGCGGCGGCCCGCCAGCGCACCCAGCTGCGGGCCGGGCTGGCCCGGGTCGCCGACCTGCTCACCGAGCCCGGCCCGGCGAGACCACCGGACGCGCCGGAGCCCACTGTCGACGGCCACGACGTGCGGTTCGCCGACGTGACGGTCCGCTACCGGGCCGGCGCCGCCCCCGCCCTGGCCGGGTTCGACCTCGACCTGCCGGCCGGCCGGCGGGTGGCGGTGGTCGGGCCGAGTGGCGCCGGCAAGAGCACGCTCGCCGCCGTGCTCACCGGCGCGGTACGCCCCGACACCGGCCGCGTCACCGCCGGCGGCGTGCCGGTGTCCGAGATCCCGGCCGAGCACCTGCCCCGCGTGGTCGGCGGCCTGCTCGCCGAGGCGTACGTCTTCCACGCCACGGTCCGGGAGAACCTGCTCCTCGGCCGCCCGGACGCCACCGAGGCGGACCTGGTCGCCGCGACCCGGGCGGCCGGCCTGCTCGACTGGGTACGCGAACAACCAGACGGCTGGGACACGGTGGTCGGCGAGCAGGGCGGGCAGCTCTCCGGCGGGCAGCGGCAGCGCCTCGCGCTGGCCCGCGCGCTGCTGGCCGCCCCGCCGGTGCTGGTGCTCGACGAGCCGACCGAGGGGCTCGACCCGGCGGCCGCCGACGCGGTGCTGGACTCGACGCTCGCCGCCACCCCGGCCGGGCACTCGGTGCTGCTGATCAGCCACCGGCTCAGCGGCCTCGCCGGGTTCGACGAGATCGTGGTGCTCGAAGGCGGCCGGGTGGTGCAGCGTGGCCGGCACGACGAGCTGGTGGCACGCCCCGGCTGGTACCGGGAGCAGTGGCTGCGCCAGGAGGCGGCCGAACGGGGCTACCTGGCGATCACGCCCTGACGTCCGGCCGATCGGGGTCTTCCCTGACGCGGGTGTCGCCCGGCGGTGGCAGGCTTACCCCATGCGGGTGCATGAGGAGGCAGTGGTCGACCGCCGGCTGCACGAGTTGTCCACGCGGTTGCACGGGCCGAACCGGCTCAAGACCGACCTGCTGACCGAGGCGCGGCACGCGCTGGAGGACGCCGTCGAGGCGTACCGGGAAGGGGGCCTGCCGCGCGCGGAGGCGCAGCGGCGGGCGGTCGCCGAGTTCGGCAGCGACGCCCAGCTCGTGCCGGGTTTCCAGGCCGAGCTGGCCGTCGGCGCGCTGCGCGGGCTGGCGCTGCGCACGCTCGTGGTGGCGGTGGTGCTCATCGCCGCCGGTGACCTGACCTGGCAGGGGTCGAGCTGGAGCGACGGTCCGCCGCCGCAGGCCTACCTGCTGCTCTCCGCCGCGCTGAACGGCATCTGGGGCGTGGTCGCCGCGCTGGCGCTTGTCGCGCTGCTGGTCGGTCCGCTGGTCGCCCGGTGGGGCTCACCGCGGCTCGTCCGACCGGCGCGGCTGATCGGGTTCGGTCTGACCGGCAGCCTGCTGCTCGGCGCGGTCGCCGGGGGCGCGCTGTTCGGCTGGTCGATCGGGCTGTGGGACGCCGCGCTCACCTGGCCTCCCCTGGTCATCGGGATGGTGGTGGTCTCGGCGGCCTGGTTCGCGCTGGCCCGGGCGGCCCGCTGCTGGGTGCTCGCCGACCGCCGGTCGGCCGGCTGAGCGGCTGCCCCGCGACGCGCCCGTCAGGCCGGCGCGGTGGGCGGCTCGTCCGCGCCGAGGAACCGCCCGACGGTGGCGCTGAACTCGCGCCAGCCGGCCCGCTCCCCGGCGAGCGCGCGGCCGCCCGCCTCGGTCAGCTCGTACGTGCGGCGCTCCCGGCCGTTGACGGTGCTCCACGTGCTCGCCACCAGCCCGGCCCGCTCCAGCCGGCGCAGCGCCGGATAGATGGTGCCGGTGGGCAGATCCAGCGTGCCGCCGCTGCGGGCCCGCAACGCCTCGATGATCGCGTAGCCGTGCAGCGCGCCCCGTTCCAGCACGGCGAGCAGGAGCGCGTCCAGGTGTCCGTGCAGCGCCTGCGCCTTCATGCGTAGCAACGCTACTTGTCGTGCCGCCGCGACGCCAAGGGGTGCGACTCCCGGTCGGAACCGTCGCCCACTAGGGTATGTGCGCAGAGTCACTCGGCGGCGCGACGCCGCCGGGTGGGCAACCCGAACGCACACGGAGGTCAGCGTGGCCCGCCAGTCGCCCCAACGGCCCGACGCCGACGAGCCCGAGCTCGACGACACCGACGCCGCCGCCGCGGCCGACGAGGTCGAGGAGGACCGCCCGCCGGCGGACCGCGCGCTCTGGGAAGAGGTGCGGATCGACCCGGTGGAGATCGCCCTGCCCGCCGGCACCGGCTTCACGCTGCGGGCGTACCGGCCGGCGCGCGAGCTGACCCCGACCGACGTCGCCGAGCGCGACCAGGACGACCCGTTCCTGGCCCGCCGCCAGGTCGTCGAGACCGAGGAGGACGAGGAGGTGGTGATCCTCGACGAGGAGTTCGCCGCCCTCTCCGCCGAGGAGGACGACGAGGACGAGGAGAAGGACGCCAAGTCCCGCCGCAAGGGCAAGGCCGACGCCTCGGGCGACGAGAAGGCCGAGGCCGACGAGGACGACTCCGAGGACGACGAGGACGAGGACGAGGCGGGCGACGAGGAGGTGCCGCTCTTCCTCACCCACAAGGGCCGGCTCCTGCTGTTCAAGACCCCGGAGTCATTGGTCACTTTCATCCGTTCCGGTGCGCCGAACGATCTGTCCCAGCTGGACAGTTGGAATGAACTGTCCGAACGGCTGGAACCGGCCGACATCGCCCCGCTGGACGAGGACACGTACGAGCTCGACCTGGTGGTCGAGAACCTGCGCGGCGGCCACGACGCGTGGGACCACGAGCTGCTCATCGAAGCCGGTGAGATCGCCCGTGACCTGGCGTACGCCCTGCGGCTACCCGCCGTGCTGGACATGCTCTCAGCCGGCTCCAGCCTGGACGACCTGGACGAGGCTCTGCGTGCTTCCGTCAACGGTGGCGTCGGCGGTTTCCTGGGCCGGCGCCGGCTGAAGAAAATCGGGGCACAAACCGCAAGTCTGGGTTGGCGCACCATTGTCGGCAAGATCTCTGCGGTTGTGGACTGGCGCGACTGACCCGGAGCGGGGAGCATCAGTCTCTGGCAGAGCAAGACCTGTGTCCCGGGAGGAGGACGACGCCGTGGCGCTCGTGCGCGTGTACTGCGGTCTGGCCTCGGCAGATCCGGCCGACCGAACGGCTTCGGCCGGAACGACGCTGACGTCCGCTGTGGTCGACGACGCAGGCCGTCTGCTGCACGTCTGCGAGATCGGTGACGATCCCGCCGGTTACGCCCGGCTGGTCGCGCTGCTGGTGGAGCGGTCCGGCGGTCCGAGCGGCGCGGCCATCGCCGCCGACAGCGACGACCACATCGTCACCTCGCTGCTGAGCGCCGCCGGCCGGCCGCTGGCGATCGCCGACGACGACTCGGCCGACGACTTCGCCGAGCGCTTCGCCGACGACGACTCCCTGGAGGAGATGCAGTCCCCGCCCGCCGAGCGCCGCGCGGTCGGGCTGGCCCGCGCGCTCCAGGCCGGCGCGCTCTCCGCGGTGACCCTCCCGGCACCGCGTGAGCTGGCCGGATACACGCAGGTCCTGGCCGCGCACGCGGCGCTGGCGAGTGGCCGGCACTCCGCCGCGGTGACGCTGCGCGAGGTGCTCCGCGAGCTCTACCCGGCCGCGCTGCGGGCCTACCCGGATCCGGCCGACCGGGTCGCCCTGGCGGTGCTCGACGCGCTGCCCGAGCCGGGCATGCTCCTCGGCCCCGCGGGCCGTGGAGGCGCGCCGACCGCCGACGCGGTCGTCGCGCATCTGGCCGGCGAGGGTGTGGCAGACGCCGACGCCGTCTCCGACGCGGTGACCGCGCTACGCGTCGCCATCTCCGAGACGCCCCGGCGTGCCACCGTCAACCGCACGCTCACCGCTGCCGTCGCCGAGACCGTACGGCAGGCCGTCGCCTCCGTCCGCACCTGTGACGCCGGCTGCGACGCGCTCGTCGGCGCGCTCGCCGAACGCACCGCTCCCTCCCCCGCGACCGGCCGCCGGGCCGCCGCACGACGGGGCGAGCAGGTCGACGAGCTGGCCCCGGCGCCCGCGGCCGACCTGCGTCCGGTGCGCTCGATCCCGCCGGAGCCGATCGCCGAGCCCCACCTCGGTCGTCCCGAACCGGCCGGCGCACCCGAACCGGCCGGCCGTCGCGGCCGTCCCGAGCCGCTCCCCGGCGGGCGGCGCAGCCGTCCGGAGCCGGTGTCCGGTCCGGCCGCCACCACGACGCCCCGGCCGCTCGGCCCGCCGCCCGTCGCGCCCGCGCCCGTCACGCCGCCGCCCGTCGCCCCGACTCCGGTCACGCCCGTCGCTCCGGCAGCCGCACTGGGCCGGCCGTCGTCGGCTCCCCCGGCGCGGCCCGAGCCGACCGGCGCGCCGCTGCCGTCGCGGGTGGACGGCCCCACCAACCGACCGATCTCCGCGCCGCCACCGCCGCCCCCCGGAATCACCCCGATCGCTCCGTCCCCGCGCGGCGCCGTACCGCCGGCCGAGGCCGGCGAGCCGTTCCGCCCGACGCTCACCACCGCGGCGATCAACAAGGCGCGGGCCGAGCGGCAGCGCACCGTCATCCCGCCCCGGCCGAAGACCAACCAGCACCAGGAACCGCCGACCGGTGGCTTCAGCGCCACCGACCTGAGCATTCCGGTGCCGGCCCCGCGTCCGCCCGCGCCGGAGGCGCCGCCGGGCTCCCGGGCGAACTGGCCGCTGGTGAACAACGAGGACGACACCGCCCGGGAGCGGGAGGGCGCCACCTACCCGTACGGGCGGAGCGTGGACGCGCCGAGCGACCCGGGCCGGGTCACGCCGCCGTGGCTCGCCGACGACCTGCCGCAGGAGCCGCCGATGCTGCGGCTGGTGGAGCCGCCGCCGCTGGCGGACCGGGCGCTGCGCGACGAGATGAGCCGCTCGGCCGACCCCGGCCTGGAGACGCCGCCGCTGCGTCTCGTCGACCAGGGCGACCCGGGCCGCGTCCCGCTGCCCGCCGCGCCTGAGCGGCGTCCCGCCCCGAAGGAGCACCGGCCGCCGCCGGTCTCCGACGAGGGTGACGGCGACCTGCTGATCTTCGCGCAGGCCAAGTCCGCCTGGTTCGTCGGGCACGGCGACGAGGCCGACCTGGAGTGGTCGACCACCGCCGACACCGGCTGGCAGGCGGCCGAGCAGGCGGCCCGTCCGGCCGTCGGCGCCGAGACCAAGGCCGGGCTGCCGAAGCGCGTGCCGCAGGCCAACCTGGTGCCGGGCTCCCCGCTGCGCGAGGAGCGTCCTCTGCGGATCGTCCGGAACGCGGCGAGCCTCGCCGAGAACACCACCGGATACTTCCGGGGCTGGCGGCGCGGCCAGGAGATCGGCGGTTTCGCCGTGGGCGGCCGTCCGGGCCGCGAGGCAGCCGGCGGCTGGGACTTCACCCGCGACACCGGCGACCGCGACGACGACCGGGAGTACGAGTACCGCTCGGCGGGCTACCGCTCCTGACCGGGCTCGCCGGGGTGTTTCATCCCACACCGGGGCGATTTGACGCTGGGCTGGACCGGCCGGGAACATACCCGGCGGACCAGCGGCGGCGCCTGTTCGCCGGGGTGGGAAGGCGATTCCATTGGCGACACCGGCGTTCGACTCCACTGTGCTCACCCGGCGGGGCGTCCTCGCCGCCGCTGCCGGGAGCCTGCTGCTCGCCGGCTGCGCTCCGCAGGGCCAGCGGCCGGAGGACGGCCCGTCCAGCAGCGCGCCGAGCGACCAGGATCTGATCGTCGGCGCGAGCCTGGAACTGACCGGCGCGGGGTCGCTGCTCGGCGTCGCCCAGCGGCAGGCCCTGCAGCTCACCGCCGACTCGCTCAACCGCACCGGCCTGCCGGTGGGGAACCTGGTCAGGTCGGTCCGGCTCCAGATCCTGGACAACGGCAGCAATCCCGAGGTCGCCGCCCGGCACGCCGCCGACCTCACCCGGATCGGTGCGCAGGCGCTGATCGGCGGTGTACTAGGCGAGACCTCGGCGGCCCTGGCGGCGGCCGCCCAGCGGGTCAAGACGCCGTTCCTGTCGCTCGGTTACGGTGACCGCATCGTGCTGCCGCTGGACGAGCGCACGTTCACCTACAAGCTCACCCCGGACGCCGTCGACATGGCGCGTCGCCTCGTGGAGCTGTTCGAGTCCAAGAAGATCCGGCGGGTGTCGGTGCTCGCCGCCGAGGGGATGCACGGCGACTCGGGTGCCCGGGCGATGCGGGAGGCGCTCGCCGACAGCACCGTCGACCTGGCCCGCACGGTACGCCTGCCCGCGACCGGCCGGCGCTTCAGTGCCGCCGCCGAGCGCGTGGCCGGCGGCCAGCGGGACGGCGTGGTGGTCTGGGGTACCGCGCCGGACTCCGGAGTCGCCGCGCGGGAACTGCGCGCCGCCGGTCACCGCGGCCCGATCTTCTTCGACGCCGGCGCGGTCGCCGACGACACCGTCCAGGGGGCGAACGCCGCCGCCGTGGAGGGCGCGTACGCGGTGCACCCGGCCTGCCTGGACGTCTCGGCCGCCACCGCCACCACGACGGCCCAGCTTGCCCGCAGGGACTTCGTCAACCGCTACACGCAGCGGCACGGCGTCAGCCCGGACTTCGCCCCGTACGCCTCGGACGCGCTCCAGCTCCTGGCCACGTCGGCGCGGATGGCGACGAGCCTGGACCGGGGCCGGCTGCGGGCCCTCCTCCAGGCGCAGACCGTCGAGGGCATCGCCGGCGGGTACGCGTTCAGTGCCGACCGGCACGGCGGCATGGAGCCCGACTCGCTCGCCGTGTACCAGGTGTTCCGCGGTACCTGGACCCGGTACGCCTGACCCCGCTCACCGCCCGGTGACCGCCCCGCGTGGAGGGTCACCGGGGGGTCGCGTACCGTGTCCGACCCCGGACGGCAGGAAGCGCCCGGTGGCCCTGGGGCCGCCGGGCGCTTCCGCGCGTCGGTCAGGCGGGCGCGACGGCCCGCGAGCGCCGCATGGTGAGCACGTACTCGACCAGCGAGATCAGTACGTGCTTCGTGGACTCCCGGTTACGGGCGTCGCACGGCACCACCGGCACGTCGCGGGAGATCGCCAGCGCGTCCCGGACGTCCTGCGGATCGTGGTACTGCATGCCGTCGAAGCAGTTGATGGCCACCAGGTACGGCAGCCGCCGGTGCTCGAAGAAGTCGATGGCGGCGAAGCAGTCGGCGAGCCGCCGGGTGTCGACCAGCACCACCGCGCCGATCGCACCCCGGACCAACTCGTCCCACATGAACCAGAACCGCGTCTGACCCGGCGTACCGAACAGGTACAGGATCAGATCCCGGTCGATCGAGATACGACCGAAGTCCATCGCCACCGTGGTCGTCGTCTTGCCCGGCACCTGCCGGGTGTCGTCGACGCCGACACCGGCGGAGGTCATGATCGCCTCGGTGGTCAGCGGCGTGATCTCGGAGACCGAGCCGACCAGCGTCGTCTTGCCGACGCCGAACCCACCGGCGATAACGATCTTCGCCGACGTCACTCGGCCGCTCGGGGCCGGCGGCCGGTGCGACATGTCAGAGCCTGCGAAGTCCACTCAGCACCCTCTCCAGCAGTTCAGTGCCCACCGCGTCGTCGGAGTCGTCCAAAATGGTCGGCTCGTGGACCGCGACCAGGCCGTCCGTCGCCATGTCGGCGATGAGCACCCGGGCCACGCCGAGCGGAAGCTGCATCCGCGCCGCGATCTCGGCGAGCGACTGCACACGTCCGTCACACAACGCGGCGATGTACTGGTGTTCACGACCGTGGCCACCATTGCCAGTGGCAACCGCTCGGCCGCGCACCGTCGTCTCGACGAGTGCCTCCAGGGCGATGTCGAGCCGGGGACGGGTACGACCGCGGGTGACGGCGTACGGCCGGACCAACGCGCCGGTCGGCTCGTCACGATCCATGTCGCCGCTCACCTCCCTCGTACCCGGCACCGGCTCGCCCCGGTGACATCCGTCGCTGTCGTTGTTGTTCCCGCACCTGACCCACCGGCCAGCGCGTCATTCAGCCCATCATCCCCACAGCCGTGCGCGGCTGCGGCGTCAGGGCATCGCCCACCCGGTCCACGAGCAGGGCCATCTCGTACCCGACCTGACCCACGTCGCAGCTCCGCGCCGCCAGCACCGCGAACGACGAGCCGTCGGAGATGGACATCAGGAACAGGAAACCGTTGTCCATCTCGACGACTGTCTGCAACACCGCCCCGCCCTCGAAGCAGCGGGCCGCGCCCTGGGTCAGGCTGACCAGACCGGACGCGATCGCGGCGAGCTGGTCGGCGCGGTCCCGCGGAAGGTCACGGGACGAGGCCAGAAGCAGGCCGTCGGCCGAGACCGCGACCGCGTGCGCCACACCGGGCACCCGGTCGGCGAAGTTGGCGAGCAGCCATCCGAGATCCTGCGTAGTAGTCATCCTTGTTGCTCCTTCTGCCCGCTCCCGGCCACCGGGCCTGAGTCAGACTGCGAGGACTGCTGCCCGCCCGGAGTGCCCTCCGGGCCGGTCGTGTTGCTGTCGGTGTTACGCCCGCGCTGCACGCCCCGATGGTAGGCCGAGAGCAGGCCCCGAACACCCTCCGGAGTACGCCGCTGCACCGACGCGGAAGGCTTCTCGATGCTGCCGGGCACGAGCTGCGCCATCGGCGTCCGCTTCGGCAGGCCCTTCTGGGTGGTCTCCGCAACCGGGACCTCGGTGGCCGCCGAGGCGGCACGCCAGCCGTCGTCGGCCGCCGTCTGCCACGGGGAGGAGGACTGCGGCGACGCAGTCGGCTGCCGGGTGGGCAACCCGCCGGTGTACGCGGGACGGGTGTTCCCGTTCGCCGCGCCGTTGTCACGCGGTGCTCCGCCGGCCGTCGGAGTGTGTGCCATCGGCGTGTTACCTGTCGTTGCGGGTGTCTTTTGCGGCACGGGCCGGCCGGCCGTGTCCACCTTGGCGAACTGCTGGGTGGCGGCGCCGCCGTTCGTCGTCGCGGCCGGTGCCGCCGGCTCCTCGTTGGGCCCGGGCCGGCGGGTGCGGAACCACGCCGACTCCAGCTCCCGGAAGATCGGCAGCTCCATCGTCTCGTCCGCGTACCGCTGACGGTTGCCCGGCTGCTGCGGCGCGGCCGGGCGTGCCACCGGTGCCGCCGGGCGGCTCGCCGCCGGGGCCTCGGCCGGCCGGCTCGCGGCCGGAGCGGCGGACGGCTGGCCGGCCGCCTGCTGCGGGGTGGCCGGAATCTCCGTGCGCGGCACCCGGGGCAGCTCGGTGGTCATGTCCATGCCACTGGTGGCGCGTTCCGGCGCCGCCGGAGCCGGGGTCGGCGTGACCGGCGGCCAGACCGGCGGGGCGCTGACACCCGGTGCGGGCATCGGACGCGCCTGCGGCTGGTTCGCCGGCGGCGCGGAGGCGGGCTGCCCGGACACCGGCGCGGGGTGCCCGGAGACGGGCGCGGCCGAGACCGGGCGGCCCGAGAACGGGTCACCGGAGACCGGCACCGCGGAGACCGGGCGGCCCGAGAACGGGTCACCGGACACCGGCGCGGCCGAGACCGGGCGGTACGGCAGCGGGTTACCGGAGACCGGTGCGCCGGAGACCGGGGGCAGCGGCGGGGCCGACACCGGCGGGACCGGCGGCGCGGAGACCGGCGGCGGGCTGTAGGGCCGCGCCTCCGGGCTGCTCGGAAGCTGGCGCGGGATCGCCGGCTGCTGCCCGGTGCTGCCCGGGTCGCCGTCGGCCGGGTTGCGCCGCTGCGGCAGCGGGTCCGTCGACTGGCCGTTGGGCCGGCCGCCGAATCCGCCGTCGCCGCCGGACGGGCCGGCGCCGGTCAGGTCGGACCAGGCCGGCATGGCACGGCCGCCACCGGCGTTCGCCGGGGTGCCCGAGCCGTTGCGCGGCGCCGGGTCGAACGCGCGTCCGCCGAGCGTGACCTGGTTGCCCGAGGAGCCCGGGTGGGGCGCCGGCGGCAGGCTCGGCGGGTTGTTGTTGCCGAAGGCGGCCAGGGCGCCGAAGGCCGGTGCCGGGCCGTTCTGCTGCGGGCCCGCTGCGGGCAGGGCCGGTCCGGGCAGGCCACGGCCGGCCAGGGCGCGCGGCACCAGGACCGACGTCGGCAGCGTCACGTCGGCGACGGTGCCCCGGTCGGCGCCCGGCCGCAGCTCGACCCGGACGCCGTGCCGGGCGGCCAGCCGCGCGACCACGACCAGGCCCATCATCCGGGAGACCGCGACGTCCACCTGCGGCGGCGTGGCCAGCCGCTCGTTGAGGTCGCGGAGCTGCTCCTGGCTGATGCCGATGCCGCGGTCCTCCACGTAGAGGGAGGCGCGGTCGCCGACCCGCCGGGCCTCCACCATGACCTGCGAGTCCGGCGGGGAGAAGGCGGTGGCGTTGTCGAACAGCTCGGCGACCAGGTGCACCAGGTCGTTGACCGCGTGGGCGGCGACCTCGATGTCCCGGTCGATCACGCCGAACTCGATCCGGGTGTAGTGCTCGACCTCGGACTGGGCGGCGCGGAGCACGTCGATCAGTGCGGCGGGCTCGCGCTGCACACGGGTGGAGTCCGCACCGGCGAGGACCAGCAGGTTCTCGTCGTTGCGGCGCATCCGGGTGGCCAGGTGGTCGAGCTGGAACAGCTCGGCCAGCCGGTCCGGGTCCTCCTCGCCGCGCTCCAGGCGGTCGAGGTGGCCGATCAGCCGGTCGACCAGGATCTGCGAGCGGCGGGCCAGGTTGACGAACATGGTCGCGACCGAGGCCCGCAGGGCGGCCTGCTCGGCGGCGGTCCGGACGGCCTCCAGGTGGACGGCGTTGAACGCCTCGGTCACCTGGCCGAACTCGTCCTTGCTGCGTACCGGCAGCGGCTCGGCGATCTGGTTGGCGAGTTGCACCGGGGAGAGCTGGCCGGTGACCTGCGGGTCACGCAGCCGGGCGACCGCCTGCGGCAGCCCGTACTGGGCCACCGCCAGGGCGCCCTGGCGCAGGTCGCGCAGCGACCGGGCCATCGAGCGGGCCACCAGGTACGCGAACAGGATGGCCAGCAGCAGCATGGTGAGCAGCAGGCCGGTCTCCAGGAACACCTGGCGCTGGGTGTCCGAACGCAGCGCGTCGGCCTGCCGGACCACGTTGCCGTCGAGCCGGGACTCCACGGTCCGGATCAGCTTGGCGTTGGCGACCATGGTCTGGTCCCACTGGTCCGCCCCGAACGGGGCGTTCTCCATCGAGCCGTTGTTGTTGCCCGAGACGAAACTCGTGAAGCGGTCGGCCTTGCGCAGGTCGGGCCCGGAGACGGTCTGCTCGTAGAACAGCTTGTCGGGCTCGGTGGCGACCGACTGGAAGGTCGCCAGCGACTGCGACTGGCCGGTGCCGCTGGCGATGAACTGCTCGCGCAGCGCGGCGGTGTACTGGTTCTGGGTCAGCGCCTGGTGGACGACGACCCGGCGCTGAGTCAGGTATTCCTTCTGCCGGGCGACGGCGGCCGCCGCGCGCATCCGGTCGCTCAGGTCGTTGTCGCCGGCGAGCTGGGTGGCCGAGTCGCGGATGGCCAGCAGGTCCTCGATCAGCTGCCGGTACGCCTGGTCGGCGTCATTGATCTTCAGCTTGCCGTTCAGCACCTGGCTGCGGGTCGCCGGAAGATCCTTCAGCTGGGTGTCGATCGTGTCGAGCAGCCCGACGAAGTTGCGGGGCAGGTCGTCGATCTCGCCACGCTGCCGCAGGTACGGCGACTTCGCCTGGTCCACCCGCTGGTTGGCGCGGTTGTAACCCTCCTGGTACTGCGCCCGGGTCTGGAACTCCTTCGCGCCGAGGAAGAGCACGGCGCCGACCCGCTCGTCCTGCACGGTGTCGACCAGGTCACCCGAGTAGCCGATCAGGTTGGCCAGATCCCCCGCCCGGTTGGCATTGTTGAGCGTCTCCAGGTGGTCGACCAGACCACTGGTGCCCACCACGACCGTGGCGATGGTCGGCACGATCATGATCAGACCGAGCTTGGACCAGATCGGCATGTCGCGCAGCCGACTCATCGGCCGGCGCAGCCGCGACAGGAAGGAGCCCGCCGTCGTTGGCCGTTTGCTCACGTCACCGCCCTCGCATTACCGCGCCCCGCGCCACCCTGAGGGCAACGCCGAGCGACCGACCCGGCGGGTCGGACCTCCGAGATTCCATCACGCCGCTCCGCAAAGAGAAAGACCAGGTTGTCCCTCACCGGAGGTGTGATGAGATGTTGATGCAATTTGATAGCAATCCGTCTGGCCGGAGTCACTGAAGGTAATGGAACACCCGCATCGCGTCGTCCTGCTCGCCGGCCCCTCCGGGTCGGGAAAGTCATACATAGCCCAACGAACCGGACTTCCGGTGCTCTGCCTGGACGACTTCTACAAGGACGGCGATGACCCTACGTGTCCGCGTCGAAACGGACAGGTGGATTGGGAGTCCCCCTTGTCCTGGGATTCGGACACGGCGGTGCAAACAATCGCCCGACTGGCTCGTGAGGGCAAGGCCGAAGTGCCGGTTTATGCGATCGGCGCAGACCGTCGGGTAGCCACCCGGCCATTCGATGTCGACGGATCGCCAATCTTCGTCGCCGAGGGGATCTTCGCGGCCGAGATCGTGGCCGAGTGCCGCCGGCTGGGGCTGCTCGCCGGGGCGTACGCGCTGCGCCGCCCGCGCGGCGCGACGTTCCTGCGCCGCCTCGCCCGGGATCTCGCCGAGCAGCGCAAGGCGCCCCGGGTGCTGCTCCGGCGCGGGGTCGCGCTGCTGCGCGCCGAGCCGGCCGTGCTGCGCCGGCAGACCGGGCTGGGCGCCGAGGCGGCCCGTGCCGGGCAGGTGCTGCGCGGGGTGGCCGCACTGCTCTCCGGCCACCCCCGCCAGTCGTGATCAGCCGATCAGCTCGGCGTACGCCGGCTTGATCACCTCGTCGATGATCCGCAGCCGCTCGTCGAACGGGATGAAGGCGCTCTTCATCGCGTTGATGGTGAACCACTGGAGTTCCTTCCAGCCGTAGCCGAAGGCCTCCACCAGCAGCGCCATCTCCCGCGACATCGAGGTGCCGCTCATCAGCCGGTTGTCGGTGTTCACCGTCACCCGGAACCGCAGGTCGCGCAGCAGCCCGATCGGGTGGTCGGCGATCGAGGCCGCCGCGCCGGTCTGCACGTTCGACGACGGGCAGAGTTCCAGCGGGATGCGCTTGTCCCGCACGTACGCGGCCAGCCGGCCCAGCACCGGCGGGTTGCCCGGGGTGATGTCGTCGACGATGCGGACGCCGTGTCCGAGCCGGTCGGCGCCGCACCACTGGATCGCCTGCCAGATCGACGGCAGGCCGAACGCCTCACCGGCGTGGATGGTGAAGTGGAAGTTCTCCCGCTGGAGGTACTCGAACGCGTCCAGGTGCCGGGTGGGCGGGAACCCCGCCTCGGCGCCGGCGATGTCGAAGCCGACCACACCGGTGTCGCGGTGCCGCACGGCCAGCTCGGCGATCTCCTGCGAGCGGGCCGCGTGCCGCATCGCGGTGAGCAGCGTGCCGATCCGGATCGGGGTGCCCGCCTCGGCGGCCAGCGCGCTGCCCTCCCGGAACCCGGTGACCACCGCGTCGACCACCTCGTCCAGGGTCAGGTTCTGCTCCAGGTGCTGCTCCGGCGCGAAGCGCACCTCGGCGTAGACCACGCCGTCGGCGGCCAGGTCCAGCGCGCACTCGCGAGCCACCCGGCGCAGCGCGGCAGGAGTCTGCATGACCGCCACCGTGTGCGCGAACGTCTCCAGGTAGCGCTCCAGCGAGCCGGAGTTCGCCGCCTCGGTGAACCAGACGCCGAGCGCCGCCGGGTCGGTGGTGGGCAGTTCGTGGCCGACCTCGGCGGCCAGTTCGACGATCGTCGCGGGCCGCAGGCCGCCGTCGAGGTGATCGTGCAGTAGCGCCTTCGGGACCTTGACGATGTCCTCGTACGAGATTGCGACCATGCTCAGACCCTAGTCACCCCCGGTACGGGCGCGGCGGTGGACCGGACCGGTTCAGGGTCGCCAGCCGTACACCCGCTCCACCGCGAGCCGCAGGACCACCCGCCCGTCGGCGACCATGGCGGCCCGGTAGTCGGCCCAGTCCGGGTGCTCGCCGCGGATCCGCCGGTAGACCTCGACCAGTTCGTCGACCGTCGCGTCGTCGGTGGTCGCGGCGGGCGAAGTGAGCGTCACGGTGCCCTCGGCGACCGCGTACGCCCCGCCGTCGGCGGTGGTCACGTGGAAGCTCGCCCGGGGATCGCGGCGCAGGTTGCGCACCTTGGCTCGGTCGCCGGTGGTGGAGCAGCGGATCAGGCCCGGCTCGGCCAGGTAGTCGAGGTTGGACAGCTGGGGCCGACCGTCCCGGCGCAGCGTGGCGAGCACCCCGCGCCCGCGCTCGCCGAACAGCTCCCACAGCCGCGCGCTCATGCGGCGACCCGTAGCGGCGCGAGCACGGCGGCCAGCCGGGCGAGCTGGTCGAGCATGAGCGCGGCGGCCTCCTCGCGGCCGGGGTCGGGTCGCAGCTCGCCCGCCTCGTCCAGCGCCTGCCGCAGGAAGACGACCACCTGGTCGTTGACCGGGGTCATGTTCAGCGTGGTCACCACCTGCTTGATCATCTGCACCGCGCGCAGGCCCCCGGAGGTCATGCCGTAGCTGACGAAGCCCACCGGCTTGTGCTGCCACTCGTGGTAGAGGTAGTCGATCGCGTTCTTCAGCGGCGCGCTGAAGCCGTAGTTGTACTCCGGCATCACCAGGACGAAGGCGTCCGCGGCGCCGATCTCGGCGCTCCAGGCGCGGGTGTGCTCGTGCAGGTAGACCCGCTCGGACGGATGGTGCGGCTCGTCGTGGAAGGGCAGTCCGACCTCGGCCAGGTCGAGGAGGCGTACCTCGTCAAAGCCGGCGTGGCGGACGGCGGCGGCGGTGAACCAGTCACCGATGCGACGGCCGACCCGGCCGGGGCGGGTGCTGGCGACGACGACGGTCAGGCGGGGCATGGTGAGGTCACTCCTGTCGGGACGGCGGCCGGGGCGGTGAGCCGGGGCACGAACCAGGCGACGATCGGCCCGATGCCGATCGCGTAGAGCAGGGTGCCGGGGCCGACGGCGCCGCCGAGCAGCCAGCCGACCGCCAGCACCGTCACCTCGATCCCGGTGCGGGCCGGGCCGAGCGGCAGGCCGCGGGCGGCGAGGCCGGTCATCAGCCCGTCCCGCGGGCCGGGGCCGAGGCGGGCACCGAGGTAGAGCGCTGTGGCGAGGCCGTTGAGCAGGACGCCCGCGACCAGCAGGCCGATCCGGCCGGCGAGCGGGGCGACCGGCGGCAGCAGGGCCAGCGTCGCGTCGAGGGCCAGGCCGACGAGCGCGACGTTCGCGACGGTGCCGACGCCCGGGCGCTGCCGCAGCGGGATCCACAGCAACAGCACCAGCAGCGCCACGCCGTTGACCAGCAGGCCCATCGGCAGGCCGGTGCGGTCGGCGAGGCCCTGGTGCAGCACGTCCCAGGACGCGAGCCCGAGGTCGGCGCGGACCATCAGCGCGACGCTGACGCCGAACAGGGCCAGGCCGGCGAACAGCCGTACCAGCCGGGACGGCAGTTTGGTTGACATGTCATCAACCTAGGCCGCAACTTGGTGACATGTCAACAACACCAGTAGGATCGGTCCGTGGACGAACCGCGCTGGCTGGACGAGCAGGAGGACCGCGCCTGGCGCGGCTACCGCCGCATGCGCCGCCTGCTCGACCTGGAACTGGCCCGGGAACTGATGCAGGACGCCGGCCTCTCCGAGCCCGACTACGACGTTCTGAGCGACCTCTCCGAGACCCCGGAGCAGCGGCTACGGCTCAGCGAACTGGCCGATCGGATGCTCTGGTCCCGCAGCCGCCTGTCCCACCACATCTCCCGCATGCAGCAGCGCGGCCTGGTCACCCGGGAGGAGTGCGCCACCGACGGCCGCGGCTCGGTCGTCGTGCTCACCCCGGCCGGGCGCCGGGCCGTCGAGGCCGCCGCACCCGGGCACGTCGCGGCCGTCCGCCGGCACCTGATCGACCGGCTCACCCCGGCCGAGGTGGCCGCACTCGGCACGCTCAGCCAGCGGGTGATCGGCCACCTCACCGGCCGCCTCCCCGGCCGACCGGAGACGGAGGACTGAGCCGTGGACGACCTCGTCCTCGCCCGGCTGCGCTGCCCGGTCTGCGCCGAGCCGCTCACCGAGACCACCGCCGGCACCGCACGCGCGCTGCGCTGCCCGCGCGGGCACAGCTTCGACATCGCCCGGCAGGGATACGTGAACCTGCTCGCCGGCCGCGCCCCGCACTCCGGGGACAGCGCCGAGATGGTCGCCGCCCGCGCCGGCTTCCTCGCCGCCGGTCACTACGACGCCGTCGCCGCCGCGCTGGCCACCACAGCGGTACCCGTCGCGGACGTCGACCCGTACCCCCTGGTGGTCGATGCCGGTGCCGGGACCGGGCATTACCTCGCGGCGGTGCTGGCGGCGCTGCCGGACGCCGCCGGCCTGGCCCTGGACGTCTCCAAGCCGGCGCTGCGCCGCGCGGCCCGTGCGCACCCGCGGGCCGCCGCCGCGCTGGCCGACACCTGGCAGCGGCTGCCCCTGGCCGACCGGTCCACCGCCGTGCTGCTGAACGTGTTCGCGCCGCGCAACGGCCCGGAGTTCCACCGGGTGCTCGACCCGGGCGGCGCGCTGCTGGTGGTCACCCCGGCCGCCGACCACCTGACCGAACTCGTCGACGCGCTGGACCTGCTGCGGGTGGACCCGGACAAGGCCGACCGGGTCTCCGGCAGCCTCGGCGCCCACTTCGCCGAGGAGTCCGCGACCGGGCACCGGGCCCGGCTCGCGCTGAGCCGCGCCGAGGTCACCACGCTCGTCGGGATGGGACCGAGCGCCTGGCACGCCGACCCGCGACGGCTCGCCGCGCGCATCGCCGCGCTGCCCGAGCCCGTGCCGGTCACGCTCTCCGTCCGGCTCGGCGTGCACCGCCCGCGCTGACGCGGCTCAGGTGGAGAGGTCGACCTCTTCCCAGCCCGGCGGTTCGTCGTGGTACGGCCCGCGCAGCACCACCGCCCACTCCAGCGCCCACCGGCGCTGCCCGATCGCGTTGGCGTCCACCAGGCCCGGCAGCGCGCGCCCGGCCTTCTCCGTCTCCAGGTACGCCCAGTCGAGGCAGTAGTGCAGGTCCAGCAGCGCCGCGGCGTCACCGGGATGCTGCGGCGCGGCCAGGATCCGGGCCCGCCACTGGCCGAACGTCTCCCCCGCCACCAGGTTCGGCATCCGCTCGACCAGCCGCTCGTCCACCGGCACCGTCGGGTCCAGCTCCTTTGCCAGCCCGAGCACCCAGGCCAGCGAGAACAGCGCGTCGTGGTGCAGCACGAACGACCTGTGGTCGCCCCGGCCGCCCATCACGAACTGCCACTCCGGCGGCGTCACCGAGTCGACCAGGTGCGACTCCAGCAGCCAGCCCATCGCCGCCTGCGCGGGCATCCCGAAGCAGCGGGCCAGGATCACGTGCAGCACCGCGATCCGGGCCTCGATCTCCGGGGTCGGACGCAGCTCGATCTCGTCGCCCGGCTCCCACACCAGCGGGAACTGCGGCGGCGGCAACGGAAGGCTCAGCCGGGACAACTCGTCCAGGCTCGCCTCCCGGACGGCCCGGGGATCGGGAGCGGGTACGCGCACGGTCAAGCCCCTGTCTGCTCACCTCGGCTCGTCGCCGGCCGATCCCCCCTGGCCTGGGAGGATAGCGGCTCCCGCCGGGCCGGCACCATGGCCGTCCCCGATCAGCCGATCCGCTCGACGACCAGCGGCGTGGCATCCGGCGCGTCCGGCGCCACCCGCACCGCGCGGCGCGCCTCGTCCAGCGCGGCGGGCATCCGCTCGGCGTGCTCGGCCCGCAGCTCGAACAGCGGGTCGCCGACACGTACCCGGTCACCGCGTCGCTTGTGCAGCACCACGCCGGCCGGGATGCTCACCGGGTCCTCCTTGCGGGCCCGGCCCGCGCCGAGCCGCCATGCGGCCACCCCGATCGCGTACGCGTCGATCTCGGCGACCCAGCCGTCCTCAGTCGCGGTGACCAGCTCGACCTCGTTCGCGGTGGGCATCGGGGCGTCCGGGTCACCGCCCTGCGCCCGGATCATCGTGCGCCAGGAGTCCATCGCCCGGCCGTCTCGCAGTGCCGCCTCCGGGTCGGCGTCCGGCAGGCCGGCCGCGTCGAGCATCTCCCGGGCCAGCGCCAGCGTCAGCTCCACCACGTCGGCCGGACCGCCGCCGGCGAGCACCTCCACCGACTCGGTCACCTCGACCGCGTTGCCGACGGCCAGGCCGAGCGGGGTGGACATGTCGGTGAGCAGGGCGACCGTCCGGACGCCGTGCGCGCCGCCCAGCTCGACCATGGTGCGGGCCAGCTCGCGGGCGTCGTCGACGTTCTTCATGAACGCGCCGGAGCCGACCTTCACGTCGAGCACCAGCGCGCCGGTCCCCTCGGCGATCTTCTTGCTCATGATCGAGCTGGCGATCAGCGGGATCGCCTCGACGGTGCCGGTGACGTCGCGCAGCGCGTACAGCTTGCGGTCGGCCGGGGCGAGCCCGTCGCCGGCCGCGCAGATCACCGCGCCCACGTCGCGGAGCTGGGCGATGAACTCGTCGTTTGTGAGCGCCGCCCGCCAGCCCGGGATCGACTCCAGCTTGTCCAGCGTGCCGCCGGTGTGGCCCAGGCCCCGGCCGGACAGCTGCGGCACCGCCGCGCCGCACGCGGCCACCAGCGGGGTCAGCGGCAGGGTGATCTTGTCACCGACGCCGCCGGTGGAGTGCTTGTCCACAGTCGGCCGGGACACCGGCGACAGGTCGAGCCGCTCGCCGCTGGCGATCATGGCGGCGGTCCACCGGGCGATCTCCGGCGCGGTCATGCCGCGCAGCAGGATCGCCATGGCCAGCGCCGACATCTGCTCGTCGGCGACCAGACCCTTGGTGTACGCGTCGACCACCCAGTCGATCTGCCCGTCGCTCAGCACACCCCCGTCCCGCTTAGCCCGGATGACGTCAACCGCCGTGAAAGCACTCACCTTTGAGTTCCCATCAATAGATCAACAATCGCCACGGCCACGCCCCCGCGAACGGTGACCAGGTCCGCCCGGGGCCGACCGTGCCCGGCGGAGGGATCAAGCCTGACCGCCCGGAGCCGGGCACGGTCGGCCCAGGCCCCAACCTCAGCCCCAGCGGACCGGAATCTCCGTGGGAGGCTCACCCTCACCAGCCCAGAAGATCGTCCCCGAAGCGTCCACCACGACCACGCGCGGCGTCCGCGCCAGACCCCACTCGATCGCCTCGGCCGGGTCGTCCCAGGTCGAGCCCTCCTCCAGCACGCCGGTCTCGGCGTCAGTGGTCTCCCCCGACGACCGCTCCCAGTACGTCGTCCAGACCTGCTGCCCGGCCGACAGGTCGGGGTGCACGAACACGGTGCCCCGGCCCCGCCAGGCGGCCAGCCGGTCCGGCACCACGGGCACCGGGTGCTCGCCGGTCACCGCCTCGATGTCGGCCACGTCGAAGGCGTGCGGCAGCAGTTCCGCCATCCGCAGCGGTCCGCCCTTCGCCTCGACCAGACACTCCGGCCCGCCCTGCTCCCAGAGCAGCTGCCGGCACCTGCCGCACGGCATCAGCGGCTCACCGGTGGCGTCGACGCAGGACAGCGCCACGATCCGGCCCCCGCCGGTCGCGTGCAGTTGCGAGACCACGCCGCACTCGGCGCAGAGCGTTACGCCGTAGCCGGCGTTCTCCACGTTGCAGCCGACCACGACCCGGCCGTCGTCGACGAGCGCGGCGGCACCCACCGGGAACTTCGAGTACGGCACGTAGGCGTGCCGCATGACCTCGGTGGCGGCGGTACGCAGCCGCTCCCAGTCGATCTCCATCACAACCCCCATTCTGCCCAATCAACGCCGATCGGTCGCGGGTGCGGCCGGAGACGACGATGCCCGGCGGGTCGCCCCGCCGGGCACGGTGTCGCGGCGGGCGGTCAGCCCTTGATGTACGGCTTGCCGTCGGCGGCCGGCGCCCGGACCTTGCCGACCAGCCCGGCCACGGCCAGGATCGTCGCCAGGTACGGCAGCATCGCCAGGAACTGGCTCGGGATGCTGCTGCCGATCGCGCCCAGGTAGGTGGCGAGCTGGTCGGCGAAGCCGAAGAACAGCGCCGCCAGCAGCGCGCCGGTCGGGCTCCACCGGCCGAAGATCAGCGCGGCCAGGGCGATGAAGCCCTTACCGCCGATCATGTTCTTGGTGAACGAGTAGAGCGCCAGCGTGTACGACGCGCCGCCGACACCTGCCACCAGACCGGCCAGGATCACGTTGCGGTAGCGCAGCCGCAGCACCTTCACGCCCAGCGTGTCCGCGGCGGTCGGGTGCTCGCCGACCGAGCGGGTCCGCAGGCCCCACCGGGTACGGAACAACGCCAGGTGGATGACGAGCACCAGCAGCAGGCCGACGTAGAGGAAGATGTTGCCCCGGAACAACGCCGGGCCGATCAGCGGGATGTCGGACAGCAGCGGGATCTCCCAGTTGCCGAACCGGGGGGCGCTGTTGTACTTCGCCGCGTCGGTCTGCATCAGCCGCTCGTACAGGAAGCCGGTGATGCCGACCGCCAGCAGGTTGAGCACGATGCCCATGACCACCTGGTCGACCAGGTAGCGGATGGAGAACACGGCCAGCAGGAACGAGATGAACGCGCCACCGATGGCGGCGGCCACCAGGCCCACCCAGACGCTGCCGGACATGCTGCCGAACAGCGCGCCGGAGAAGGCGCCCATCAGGAGCTGGCCCTCGATCGCCACGTTCACCACGCCGGAACGCTCGCAGAGCACACCGGCGAGCGCGCCGAAGATCAGCGGCAGGGCCAGGATGAACGTGCCGCGGACGACGTTCACCAGCGGCATGAAGTTGCGGCCCTCGGGCGCGGCCGAGACCTGCCAGCACAGGAAGCTCAGCACGAAGGCGACCAGCCCGGCGCCGAGCAGCAGCGTGAACCAGCGCTTCGGCACACCGGCCAGCAGCGCGCCTCCGGCCGCGGCGGTGATCAGCCCGAACAGGATCGCGCCGACCGTACCGTTGATCTCCAGGGCGGCCCCGCCCTCGGTCTCGCTGAGCGTGAACCGCGCGTGCTGGTCGGTCGCGAGCGCGCCGAACAGCACCGCCGCGAGCACACCGAGCGCCAGCAGGACCGCGCCGATCTTCCGGTTACGGGTCCAGAAACCCTCGTCGACCGCGGTAACGGCGACCTCGGGGACAGCGGTGGTGGACATGCTCACCAGCCCTTCGCGAGGCTCGTCTGCAACCGGGCGGCGCGGGCCGCCCGGAGCTGGAAGATCGTCTTCACCAGGGCAGGCGCGGCGATGAAGATGACGATGAGCGCCTGGAGCACGGTGACCAGTTCCAGCGAGATGCCGGAGTACGACTGCATCCGGTTGCCGCCGGCCTGGAGCGCGCCGAACAGCAGCGCGGCCAGCAGCACGCCCCACGGCTTCACGCGGCCGAGCAGCGCGACCAGGATGCCGTCGAAGCCGATCTGCGCGATCACCAGCGGGGTCAGCGCGGTGGCGGTGGTGCCGAGCACCATGGTCGAGCCGCCGAGACCGGCCAGCATGCCCGCGAACACCATCACCAGCACGTACGTCTTGGTGACGCTGATGCCGGCGGTCCGGGCCGCGTCCGGGTTCGCACCCACGGCCCGCAGCTCGAAGCCGAGCGTGGAGCGGTTGAGCAGCCAGGCGATGAACCAGGTGGCCGCCACCGCGAGCAGGATGCCGGCGTGCACCCGCAGGTCGTCGCCGAGCAGGCGGGGCAGCTGCGCGGAGGACTCGACCGGCTTGCTGATCGCGTCCGCCCGGTTCGGGTTCTGCACCCCGTTCTGGACGATGATCCAGGACAGGAAGTAGACCGCCACGTAGTTGAGCATGATCGTGTTGATCACCTCGTGCGCGCCCGCCCGTGCCTTGAGGATGCCGGGGATGAAGCCCCAGAGCGCGCCGCCGAGCGCGCCGGCGATCAGAGCCACCAGCAGGTGCACGACGGGCGGCAGCGGCAGCGCGAAGCCGGCCACGGCGGCCAGGATGACGGCGATCGTGGCCTGGCCCTGGGCGCCGATGTTGAACAGGCCGCCGCGGAAGGCCAGCGCCACCGACAGGCCGGTGAAGACGAGCGGCGCGGCGTAGGTGAGCGTCTCCGAGATCGGGCTCATGGCGGCGGTGAAGCCGACCGCGTCCGGGTCGAAGATCGCGCCCTTGAACAGGTTCGCGTACGCCTCGCTGACCACAGTCCAGCTGGCGTTCAGCGCGTCGGTGGGACGGGCCGTGATGTAGCTGTAGGTGGCGAGCACCTCCGGGTCGGACACGATGATCAGCACCGCGCCGACCACCATGGCCAGCAGCACCGCGAGCACCGTCACGGTGAACGTGTTCGCGGCCCAGAGGTTGTCCAGGAACATCCGGCCCATGCCGGGACGGGACTCCCCGGCCGGTTCCGGCTTCTTCGCGGTCGCGGTGGCGGGCACCGTCTGCTCGGTGTCACCCACCGGCTGCGTCGGCGTCGCCCGGGCCTCGCTCAGCGACTCCTGCGCCTCGGTCGCCGGCTCCTTGTCCGGCGAGCCCGAGACGGGGTTCGGGTTGGTCATGCCTCGTCCTCGTTGCCAGGGCCGTCCTCGGTCGCGGTGGCGGCGTCCGGGGTGGCGGCGTCCGGGGTGATGCCGGCCATCAGCAGGCCGATCTCCTCGCGCGGGGTGTCCGGGCCGACGATGCCGATGATCCGCCCGCGGTACATGACCGCGATCCGGTCGGCCAGGCCGATCACCTCGTCCAGTTCGCTGGAGACCACCATGACCGCGGTGCCGATGTCCCGCTCGCGGATGACCCGGCTGTGGATGAACTCGATCGAGCCGACGTCCACGCCCCGGGTGGGCTGCGCGGCGATGAAGAGCTTCAGCGGCCGGGACAGCTCCCGGGCCACGATCACCTTCTGCTGGTTGCCGCCGGAGAGCGTGCCGACCGCCGCGTCGGCCGAGGAGGTACGGACGTCGAACTGCTCGATCCGCTCCCGGGCCGACTTCGCGATGGCGTCGGGCTTGAGCGACAGGCCCCTGCCGAACGGCGGCCGGTCGTAGATGTCCAGCACCAGGTTCTCCGCCACGGAGAACTCCTTGACCAGGCCGTCGACGCTGCGGTCCTCCGGCACGTAGCCGACGCCGGCGCGGAGCACCTTCTTGGTCGACCAGCCGTGGGTCGGCTCGCCGTCGAGGCTGATCGTGCCGGCGAGCACCGGGCGCAGGCCCATGATCGCCTCGATCAGCTCGGTCTGGCCGTTGCCCTGCACGCCCGCGACGCCGAGCACCTCGCCGGCGTGCACTGTCAGGTCGACGCCGTCGACCGCGCGTACCTGCCGGTCGTCGTCCACGACCAGGCCGGCGACCTCCAGGATCGGCTTGCCCGGGGTGGCCGGCTTCTTGTCCACGGTCAGCCGGACGCTGCGTCCCACCATCAGCGCCGCCAGCTCGTCCCGGCTGGCGCTCGGCTCGGCGGTGCCCACGGTCTTGCCGCGCCGGATCACTGTGATCCGGTCGGCGATGGCCTTCACCTCGCCCAGCTTGTGGGTGATGAACACGATCGACTTGCCGGCGGCCTTGAGCGACCGCATGACCGTGAGCAGTTCCTCGGTCTCCTGCGGCGTGAGCACGGCCGTGGGCTCGTCGAGGATCAGCAGGTCGACGTCGCGGGTGAGGGCCTTGACGATCTCCACCCGCTGCTGGATGCCGACCGGCAGGTCCTCGATCACCGCGTCCGGGTCGACCCGCAGGTTGTACCGCTCGGAGACCTCGGCGACCTCGCGCCGGGCCCGCCGCCGGTCGAGGATCCCGGCGAAGGGCCACTTGACCTGCTCGGCGCCGAGCATCACGTTCTCGGCCACGGTGAAGACCGGCACCAGCATGAAGTGCTGGTGCACCATCCCGATCCCGGCGGCGATCGCGTCGGACGGGCCCTTCAGCTTCAACGGCTTGCCGTCGACCAGGATCTCGCCCTCGTCCGGCTGGTAGAGGCCGTAGAGCACGTTCATCAGAGTCGACTTGCCGGCGCCGTTCTCGCCGAGCAGGGCGTGGATCTCTCCAGGCTCCACCGTCAGGTCGATGTGGTCGTTGGCGACCAGATCACCGAACCGTTTGGTGATGCCGCGCAGTTCGAGTCTCAGCGCAACCTCCTGGAGTGCGAGCGATGGTGCAGCGTAGCGACCTGCCGCGCCGCCACCACGCCGGGTGGGGATGTCGGGGGGAGTCAAGCTGATCGGCCGCCCCGGCGCTGGGGGTACCTTCCCCGTTGCGCCGGGACGGCCGGATCGTCAAACCTGGTGTCCGCCGGCCCCCGCTGCCGATGATCGCACCGCGGCGGCCGGCGGAACGGTCACTTGGTCGGCTGGGCCTTCGAGGTGACGGTGATGGTGCCCGCGGCGATGTCCGCCTTGATCTTGTCGACCTCGGCCTTCAGGTCCGCCGGGACCTTGCTCTCGAAGTCGTGGTACGGGGCGATCGAGACGCCGGTGTTCGCCAGCGTGCCCACGAAGCCGGGGGTGGACTGCAGCTTCTCGCCACCGGCGGCCTTCAGCACGGCCTCCTTGACGGCCTCGGGGATGTTCTTGACGACAGTGGTCAGGATCGCCGAGCAGTCCGGGGTGCTCTCGCAGCCGTCGATGTCGACCCAGACGACCGAGTACTTGCCGCCCGACGCCTTGGCCGCGGAGGTGGTGCCGAGACCGGCGCCACCGGCGACCGGCATCACGACGTCGGCGCCCTGCGCGACGAGCGCGTCGGAGACCTTCTTGCCCTCGTCCTGCTTCTCGAACGAGTTGGCGAAGGAGCCCTTCTGGGCGGCCTTGTCCCAGCCGAGAACCTGGACGTTCTTGCTCTTGGTCTTGTTGTAGTACGCCACGCCGTCGGCGAAGCCGTCCATGAAGATGGTGACCGGCGGGATCGGCAGGCCGCCGTAGGCGCCGACCTTGCCGGTCTTGCTCATCCCGGCGGCCAGGTAGCCGGCCTGGAACGCGGCCTGCGCGGTGTCGAACTGCATCGGGTAGACGTTCGAGACACCCGGGTTGGCGTCGACGATGCCGAACTGCTGGTTCGGGTTCTTCTCAGCCGCGGCCTTGGTGGCGTCCGACATCAGGCCACCGACGGCCAGGATGAAGTCGCACTTCTGGTTGACGAACCCGGTCAGGTTGACCTCGTAGTCCGCCTCGGCCTTCGACTGGACGTTCTTGATCTCGATCTTGTCGTTCTCCTTCTGCGCCTCCTGGAGGCCCTTCCAGGCCGAGGCGTTGAAGGACTTGTCGTCGATGCCGCCGACGTCGGTCACCATGCAGGCGCTGAACTTCTTACCACCGTCGCCGCCGGCGTTGTTGTCGTCGTCCGGAGCCTCACCACACGCGGCAGCGCCCAGCACGAGTCCACCCGCCACGATGGCGGAGGCGATCCGCATCCCACGCACAGAGCGCAAGACGTCTCCTTCCCCTTGCACACCGCGTCGTGCACGGTGTGCAGCCCTTCGCCGGCCTGCGGTGTGCCGCCGGCGTCCCACGTTACGGACGGGAGCGTACGCCCGCGCCCACCCACCGGCCGACAATCGTGCACGACTGTTGAGCGTCCGTTACCCCGGCGTAACCCTTGGGTGGGGCACGTCACTTATCCGGCCGGTGGGCGTGCGCGGTGGGTGTCGCGAACGTCCGTTTCCCGAGGTTCCCCGACTGCCGGCGAACTAACGCCAGAACACCGCGACGGCCGCGTTGACCAGTGTCAACCCGACGATCGCGAGGAAATGGCCACGGTTGACGGTCTCCCGCTTACGGGAGAAGAAGACCATGACGAAGATGAGCAGCGCGAGCACCAACTTGGTAACAAGTTTCGCCGGGGCCGGCTCGTCCCCGTCGCGCAGCGGAGCGGACAGCCCGATGCCGGTGAGCACCTGGATGATCGCACCCCACAGCATGGCGGCGTTGATCCGCAGCCGGCCGGTGACGTACTGGGCGATCCCACCGCCGAGCAGCAGCGCGAAACCGATCAGATGGACGTAGAGAAGAATCAGTCGAAGAGCTTCCACGCGCCCATCCTCCCCCACCAACGACGCAACGTAGTAGTCACCCCGCCGACCTGGCGTCATACCGTGACCTCGAGATGCAGGGCCTGGTGACCGCGGCAGGCGCTCGATCGACTGCCGGAGGTGCCAGGCTCACACCCAGCCGCGTTGGCTGGCGTGGACCCCGGCCTGAAACCGGCTCGCCGCCTTCAACCGTTCGGTGAGGGACGTCATCGTGCGTTGGACGCTCCGCACCGACATCGCGAGTTTGCGGGCAGCCGACTCGTCCGTGTGGCCGGCCGCCAGCAGCCTGATCAACTCCCGTTCGTGCGGGGTGAGGCCCTGATCGTCGGGTGCCGTCTGTTCGGCGAAAGGGGTGGCCGTCCGCCAGATCTGCTCGAACAGCGCGACGAGCCCGGCCACGACACCGGGGCTGCGCAACTCCAGCGCCCCGCGCCGCGCGTCGTCCGGATCGATGGGCACGAACGCGGTCTCACGATCGACGACGACCAGACGCATCGGCAGTGTCGGCGCGGTACGCGACTCGGCGCCCAGGCTCGCCATGCGACGGGCATGAGCGAGAGTGGTCGGGTCGTTGCGGAAGCTGTCCTGGTAGACGTTGCGGATTCGCACGTCCCGCTGGAGCGCGAACTGGTTGAGCGGCCCCTCGGCCTCCAGGGTGTCCGCGCTCTGGCCCCGGCCGGTGGTGAAGGACAGGCACTCGGCCCGCGCGCTGTGTGCGAGTTCCGCGAGGCGCTCCCGGACGGCGTCGATCCCGTCGAGAACGCGACCTTCCCGTACCTGGTTGTGCTGGTCGTGGGCGGTGGCGATGGCGGCGATGGCGGCCCTGGTCGCCTCGACCTGCCGCTGCCGGACGGCGACATCGGCCTCCACCTTGGCCAGCAAGGCCATCAGGCCGGCCTGGGGCCGCACCACCCGGGCATCGCCTCCGGCGGGGTCCAGCCGGATCAGCGCCAGATCCGCCAGGATGTCCAGCGCCTCGCGCACCTGGTCAGGCGATACGGCCAGGTGCGCAGCCAGCCCTGCGACGTTCAGGTCCGGCCGGTCGAGCATCGCCCGGTAGACCATCTCGTGCTGCGCGGACAGACCTAACAGATCGAACATCGAGCCTCCCCCGGGACGGCCAGCGAAGCCTCATTCTGCCGTGCCGGGGATCTCCGCGGTGCCCCGCGAGGACTGCTGGCGGGATACCGCCGGGCGGAGTCGCGCCAGGCCGGATCTGATGACACGGGCCGACCGGACCGGGATGCTCAATTCAGGCCGACGCGAAAGAGCGCAGAGCCGAGCAACAAATCCCGAAAGACCGAGCCACTCCATTGGGAGGCAGATCACCGTGCGCGCAATTATCGCCGTACCTCGACGCTTCATCCTGGTCCTGCCGCTCGCGCTGGCGGTTTCCGTCGCGCTGTTCGTCGGCCAGGAATCGTTCAGCGCGCTTGCCGAGGGGTTCGGGTGGGGCACCCCCGGCCCCGTCTCTCCGGGCGGCGTCGAGACGCTCGGCGGGATCGTCTCGCTCTCCCCGCAAGAGGGAGCGTGAGCACGTTGATCGCGGCCCACCTCCGGATCGCACCGCTGACGGCGGCGGCGACCGTAGACCCGATGGCACTCCGGCACCTGCTCTACGCCCAGTGCGGCCCCGGGAACGGAGTGGAGCACATCCGAGTGCGCGCCGGACCACACGGCGCCGACATCATCGCTTTCATCGACGGCAATGACCCGGAAAAAGCAAATGAACTTCTTCGACAGATCGTCGAAAAGGCGATTGCCGCCACTACGCCGCTTCACTTCTGGCGGGTGGTCTAGCGCACCGCACCATTTCGCCGATTGATCCTTCGAGTATCAGAACCCGTGAAAGGTGGAAGAACATGTTGATTCGACGAATCACCGCCCTGACGCTCGGCGTCACCCTCGCTGCCGGGCTCGGCCTGGCGGCCGGCGTCGGTGCCACCGTCGCCGGCGCTCCGCAGGCGGCACACGCCGCGTCGAGCGTCGGTGGTCAGATCAGCCGCGACGAAATCATGAGCCGGGCGCAGTACTGGTACGACAACCGCGGCAACATTCCCTACAGTCAGAGCGGCTGGTACCGCGACCAGGGCGGTAAGGACTACCGGACCGACTGCTCTGGCTACGTCTCCATGGCCTGGCATCTCTCCGCCTCGGCCTGGACCGGCAACCTCGGCAAGGTCGCCACCCAGATCAGCAAGACCAGCCTGCTTCCCGGCGACGCCCTGAACTCGCCGGCCGAGCACGTCATCCTCTTCAAGCGCTGGATCAACCAGTCGACCGGCACCTTCGAGTACTACTCCTTCGGTTCGACGCCGGTCAAGATCGCGACAGAAACCCTCACCGGCGGCTCGGACGGTCTCATCGACTCCCATCCCGCCAGCAGCTACGTCGCACTCCGCTACCGCAACGTCATCGGCAGCGGCGAGACGCCGGTCCGTGACCCGTGGATCGCCGACGTGACCGGCGACGGCTTCCACGATCTGGTCGCCACCAAGTCCGACGGCAGCATGTGGCTGTTCTCCAACAACTACACCCGCGACGGTGCCATGCCCTACGGCGACGTCCGCCAGGTCGGCACCGGCTGGGGCAACTACGAGCGCGTCGTCAACGCCGACGCCAACGGCGACGGTTTCGCCGATCTGCTCGGTGTGAAGGCCGACGGCACCATGTGGCTCTTCTCCAACAACTTCGCCCGCGACGGCGGGGCACCGTACGGCGACGTCCGGCAGATCGGCAGCGGCTGGGGCAACTACACCCGCATCGTCGCCGCCGACGCCAACGGCGACGGCTTCACCGACCTGCTCGGCATCAAGGCCGACGGCACCATGTGGCTCTTCTCCAACAACTACACCCGCGACGGTGCCATGCCCTACGGCGACGTCCGCCAGGTCGGCACCGGCTGGGGCAACTACACCCGCATCGTCGCCGCCGACGCCAACGGCGACGGCTTCACCGACCTGCTCGGCATCAAGGCCGACGGCACCATGTGGCTCTTCTCCAACAACTACACCCGCGACGGTGCCATGCCCTACGGCGACGTCCGCCAGGTCGGCAGCAGCTGGGGCAACTACACCACCGTCGTCCCCGCCGACGCCAACGGCGACGGCTTCACCGACCTGCTCGGCATCAAGGCCGACGGCACCATGTGGCTCTTCTCCAACAACTTCACCCGGGACGGCGGGGCGCCGTACGGCGACGTCCGCCAGGTCGGCAGTAACTGGGGCGGCTACAACCGCATCGTCTAGTCCCTCGTGACACGCAGGCGCGCCCGGCAACCAGCCGGGCGCGCCGCCTGTGTTCATGACTCGGACGGCCGCTAGCGCAGGCGCCAGACCTGGAAGGTGGGGCCGTCCGCGGGGACGGTCACCGTGCCCTCGGCGTCGGGGTGAAGGGCGGGGGCGTTTCCGTAGACGTTCTCGGCGGCGCCCACGCCGGGCAGCCGGACCGGGGTGCCTGCGGCTCGCCTTGCCAGCACCAGCACCGTCGACGTGGGCGCCTCGCGCAGGAAGACCAGCGTGTCCGCGTCCGCGTGCACCCACCGCAGGCCGCCGTGCCGCAGCGCCGGCTCGTCGCGGCGCAGCGTCAGCAACGACCGGTACGCCTCGAACGTGCGCCGGTCCCAGCTCTCCGGCCGGTGCCACGGCATCGGGGTACGCGAGCCCTCCCCGTTCGTACCGGTCAGGCCCAGCTCGTCCCCGGCGAAGACCACCGGCGTGCCGGGCATGGTGGCGAGCAGCCCGGCCGCCACCTCCTGCCGGGCCGCGTCGCCGACCACGGTGCGGATCCGGGCCGAGTCGTGCGAGCCGAGCAGCTGCCACGAGTGCGTGTACGAGCGCCACGACACCAGCGACCGGTAGGTGTTCATGGTGGCGAGCACCGCGTCCGCGTCGCGCCGCCGTACCCCGCCCGGGGTGCCGAGGAAGTTCGGCACCGGGTCGTCGCCGTGGCGCAGCCAGGACCAGACCGGGTCGGTGAAGCCGACGTAGTTCATCGTCCCGTGCCAGCCGTCGCGGTCCAGGTCACCGGTGTGGTCGTGGCCGTGCTCGGCGAGCAGCAGCCCGTCCGGGCGGGTGTCGGCGACCACCTCGCGCAGCAGCCGCGCCACCTCGTGGGTGTACGCGTCCGCACCGCGCCGCCCGGTCATGTTCGCCACGTCGACCCGCCAGCCGTCCAGCCCGTACGGCGGGCGCAGCCAGCGGCGCAGCAGCGAGTCGTCGGCGGTGGCGAACCGGCGGCGCAGTTCGGCGCTGCCCCAGTTCAGCTTCGGCAGCGACTTCACCCCGTTCCACGACTCGTAGTCCGAGCCGGGCAGGTCGAAGTAGTACAGCTCGCGTTCCGGCGCGTTGACGTCGGAGACGGCGGCGGTGAACCAGTCGTGGGCGTCGCCGGTGTGGTTGCTGGTGATGTCGCCGAGCAGCCGCCAGCCCCGGGCGTGCACCGCGTCGGCGAGCCGGGCCAGCGCCGCGTCGCCGCCGAGCAGCGGGTCGACGGTGTCGAAGCTCGACGCGTCGTACCTGTGGTTGGAGCGCGCCGGGAAGACCGGCGTGAGGTAGACGGTGTTGACGCCGAGCCGGTCCAGGTGGTCCAGGTGCTCGGTGACGCCGTCGAGGTCGCCGCCGTAGAACTGGCGGGGCGTCTCCGGGCCGCGGCCGATGACCGGGGTGTCCCAGTCGCATCCGATGGCCCAGTCCGGCACGGTCCGGCCGTCGGCGGCGGCCGAGCGGGCGAACCGGTCCGGGAAGATCTGGTAGATCACCGCGTCGCGGGCCCAGGCCGGCGGCGGCGCGTAGCTGACCAGCTTGAAGTCGCCGTTGTCCGGCACGTCGTGGCCGGACAACCCGGCCGCGTTGAGCCAGCGGGTGCCGCGTTCGCCGTCGAGCAGGAAGCGGTAGTTGCTGACCGGGTTGCGGACCTCGACGTCGGCCCGCCACCACACGTCGTCGCCGTCGGTGCGGTCGATCCGCGCCTCGGCGAAGCGCGGCTCGCCGTCGCCGGTGGTGCGCACGTGTACCTGGGAGACGCCGGTTCCGGCCGGTACCCGGACGAAGACCGGCACGGTCTGCCCGAGCACGGGCTCCTGCTCCGGGACGTAGGTGGCGGAGCCGTCGTGGTGCGGCTGAAGGGACATGGTGCTGCCTTTCGCGTCGTACCGACAGGGAGAGGGGGCGGGCACCCGCCGCGGTCGGTTCACCCGACCGCGGCGGTCCGCCCGAGAACCGCTCCGGTGTACGCCGACACGACGCCCTTGCCGCAGCGTGAGCCGAGGAGGCTCAGCCCTTTACCGCTCCGGAGGTGAGTCCGGAGACGATGTAGCGCTGGAGCAGCTGGAACACCAGCACCGTCGGGATCGCGGTGAGCAGCGTGCCCGCTGCGAACATCCCGAAGTTGTTGTTGCGCTCGCCCGCGACCAGGCCGAACATGCCGACCGCGAGGGTCTTCGACTCGGGTTCGGTGAGGAACACGTTGGCGATGATGAACTCGTTGATCGACCCGATGAACGCGAGCAGGCCGGTCACCGCCAGGATCGGCGCCACCAGCGGCAGCATGATCCGGAAGAAGACCTGCACGTGCGAGGCGCCGTCCATGGTCGCCGACTCGTCCAGCTCCTTCGGCAGCGTGTCGAAGAAGCCCTTCATCAGCCACGTGTTCGCGCCGAGCGCGCCACCCATGTAGAGCAGGAACAGGCCCCACGGGGTGTTGAACCCGATCGCCGGGTAGAGGTCGGTGAGCGTGGTGAAGATCAGGAAGATCGCCACGATCGCCAGGAACTGCGGGAACATCTGGATCAGCAGCAACGCGAGCAGGCCGACCCGGCGCCCGGCGAAACGCATCCGGGAGAACGCGTACGCCGCGAGCGACGACAGGAAGATCGACGCGAAGCTGGCCACGCCCGCCAGCAGCAGCGAGTTGAGGAACCAGTGGCCGAACGCCGTGTTGTCGAACAGGTTCGTGAAGTTCTCCAGCGACGCCCCGGTCGGCAGCAGCTCGGTGGAGGAGAGCGTGCCGAGCGGGTTGAACGCCGCCGAGATCACGAACAGGATCGGGAAGAGGCTGAACGCCACCGCCACCAGTCCGACCAGGTGCCGCCAGCCCACCTGGGTGAACCAGCGGCCGCGCGAGCTGCGGGCCGGCCGGCGGGTGGGTGCGGGCGTCTCCGCGATGGTGGTCACGAGTACACCTCCTCCTGCTTGCGGGTCCGCCGGAAGCTGATCGCCGACACCGTCGCCACGATCGCGAAGATGAAGATCGACACGGTCGCGGCCAGGCCGAACTCGGCGCCCTGTGCGCCGAACGCGAGCCGGTACGTGTAGGTGATCAGCAGGTCGGTGGCGCCGTTACGCGGGTTGTCCGGCGCGAACGGCCCACCCTCGGTGGTGAACAGGATCGCGTTGACGTTGTTGAAGTTGTACGCGAACGACGCGATCAGCAGCGGCGACAGCGCCACCAGCAGCAGCGGCAGGGTGACCGCCTTGAACGACTGCCAGGGCGACGCGCCGTCGACCGAGGTGGCCTCGGTCAGCTCCCGCGGGATGGCCTGCAACGCGCCGGTGGCGACCAGGAACATGTACGGGTAGCCGAGCCACAACTGCACCAGCAGCACCGCGATCCGCGCCGACCAGTTGCCGCCGAACCAGTCGACGTCCAGCCCGAACAGGTTGTTGAGCAGGCCGAAGTCGGTGTTGAACATGTCCCGCCAGATCAGCAGCATGGCGAAGGACGGCATGGCGTACGGCAGGATCAGCAGGACCCGGTAGAAGTTGGTGCCGCGCATCCGGGGCGAGTGCAGTGCGAGCGCGATCGCCATGCCGAGCAGGAACGTCAGGCCGGTGGATCCGATCGCGAACGCGAAGTTCCAGGCCAGCGTGCCGAAGAACGGGCCGGAGATGTTCGGATCGGTGAGCACGGTGCTGAAGTTCTTCAGCCCGACGTCGACCTTCCAGCCCTGGGCGAGGCGCTCGCCGTCGGCGGCGACGAAGGAGCCGGCCTTCTCGTCGGCGGTCCACGTCTTGCCGGTCTCGCTGTCCTTGACGCAGTCGCACGCGGCGTCGTACGCCCGCGCCGCCTTGCCCTCATACGCCCGGGTCAGGCCGTTGGAGCGGATGGCGCCCTCGTCGGTGGGCACGATGAGCGCGGTGACGGCGTCGCTGCGGCTGCTGGCCTGCCCGATGTTCAGCAGGGTGTAGCCGTCCGCGGCGGTGATCTTTCCGCTGAGGCTGCTCACCTCGACGTCGGCGGCGTCGAGCTTGCGCAGCCCGTCCGCGTCGCCGGCGAAGACGTCCTTGGTCTTCGGGTCGCTGAGGAGGAAGACCAGCGAGCCGGTCGCCGGGTCGCCGGTGGTGGCGATGGTGAGGTTGTACTCGGTCGAGCCGGGCACCTGCTTCACCGAGGAGGTCTGCACGGCGACGATCGCGTCGTCCTTGCTGCCGCGGTGGCCGTCGCCGAAGTTCGTGAACGCGGTGCTCGCGGTGTAGAGCACCGGGAAGATCTGGAACGCGATCAGGAAGAGCGTGCCGGGGACCAGATACTTGGCCGGGATGTGGCGGCGGCTCAGGTAGAGGTAGAACAGGCCGGCGGTGGTGACCGCCAGGACGCCCAGCGCGAGCCAGTGCTCGGCCTCGATGAGCGGGAAGGCCGCCCAGATCGCGATCCCGGCCACCAGGCCGAGCAGGACCACCTTGACGACGAGGCCGGTCGCGGTGATCGGCGCGTGTTGCCGCGCGGTACGGGACGTGCGCGGGAGCCCACGGCGTACGGGCTCCCGGCCCGGGGCCTGCGGTGCAGACCCCGGGCCGGACAGCGGCGCGCTCATTACTTGATCTGACCCTGGATGGTCTTGCCGGCGGCCGTGATCGTCTTGGCCGGGTCGGCGCCACCGATGATGGCGGCCTCCGCCTTGCCGAACGGGTCCCAGATCGCGGCCATGGCCGGGATCGCCGGGAGGACCTGGCCGTTCTTACCGGCCTCGGAGAACTTGGCCAGGTCCGGGTCCTCGCCCTTGACCTGGTCGAAGGCGGCGGTCAGCGCCGGCGGGCGCGGCTCGGCCTTGTACAGCGCGACGGCCAGCTCGGGCTTGGTCACGTAGTTGGTGACGAACTCCTGGGCCAGGGCCTTGTTCTTGCCCTTGGCGGCCACGTAGAACGCCTGGACGCCCACGAACGGCTGGGCCTCCTTGCCACCGGCGAAGCCGGGGACCGGGGAGATGTCGTAGGAGATGCCGGCCTTCTTGGCGTCGGCCACGGCCCACGGGCCGGAGACCAGGAACGCGCACTTCTTGCCGGTGAAGGTGGCGATGGAGTTCTCGCCGGTGATGGAGCGCTTCAGCGCACCCTCGCCCTTCTCACCCAGCTTGGCGATCTTCTGGAAGGCAGCGATCGACTCCGGCTTGCCCACGCCCAGGTCCTTCGGGTCGTAGTCGCCGTTCGCCGCGGTGCCGAACAGGTAGCCGCCGCCCGAGGTGTAGAGCGGGTAGATGTGGTACGCGTCGCCGTTCTGCCCGGACTGCAGACAGAGGATCTCGCTGGCCTTCTTCTCGGCCTTGAGCTTCTTGCCGGTGGCGACCAGGTCCTCGATCGTCTTCGGCGCCTCGGGGGCCAGCTCGGTGTTGCGGATCAGCGCGACGTTCTCGGTGGCGTAGGGCACGCCGTAGAGCTGGCCGTTGAACGTGACGGCCTTGATCGCGGTCTCGTTGAAGCCGGACTTCTGCTCGGCCGCGAGCTGCACCGGGTCGATGGCGCCGTTCTGGACCAGGTTGCCGATCCAGTCGTGCGCGCCGACCACGACGTCCGGGCCGCTGCCCTGCTGCGAGGCGGTGACGAAGTTGGTCTGCAGGTCCTTGGAGACGGCCTGGACCTCGACGGTCACGCCGTTCTCCTTGCCGAACTCCTCGGCGAACGGCTTGAGGGCGGCCGTGCGCTTGTCGTCGGCCCAGATGACCAGCTTGCCGCCGGTCGCCTTGGCGGACTCGCCGGCGGCCGGCTTGTCGTCGCTGCCGCTGTCACCACAGCCGGAGGCGGCGAGCGCCAGGCCGAGGACGGCGACCACACCCGCGGTACGGATGCGCATCGGTACTCCTGTCGTCATGGCGGCCCGCGGGGGAAGGGCGGCCCACCAGTGGAAACCTCTGAAAGTTCTTGCTGACCGGCGCCGAGATGCTGCGCCGCTGCTCTCGCATGTTGCGGGGACGTTAGCAAGAGGTTGCAGAGAATGGAAGGGCTTGCAGAAGTGTACGCAAGACTTTGCCGTTGGGCTAAAGTGCCGCACATGCGCGCTCGACTGTCCGACATCGCCCAACAGGCTGAAGTCAGCGAGGCCACGGTGTCGCGGGTGCTCAACGACCGCCCCGGTGTGGCCCCCGAGACCCGGCAGGCCGTCCTCACCGCCCTCGATGTGCTCGGCTACGAACGACCGGCCCGGCTGCGCAAGCGCAGCGCCGGACTGGTCGGCCTGGTCGTGCCGGAGCTGGACAACCCGATCTTCCCGGCGTTCGCCCAGATCATCGAGTCCGCGCTCGCCCCCACCGGGTACACACCGGTGCTCTGCACGCAGACGCCGGGTGGCGTCCGCGAGGACGAGTACGTGGAGATGCTGCTGGACCGCCAGGTCTCCGGCATCGTCTTCGTCTCCGGCCTGCACGCCGACACCGCCGCCGACCACGACCGCTACCGCACGCTGCTGGCCCGGCCGCTGCCGATCGTCATGATCAACGGGTACGCGCCCGGCATCCCCGCGCCGTTCGTCTCCTGCGACGACCGGGAGTCCGCCGAACTCGCCGTAGCCCACCTGGTCGCGCTCGGGCACCGCCGGATCGGCCTGATCACCGGCCCGGACCGGTTCGTGCCGGTGCAGCGCAAGGTCGCCGGCTACAAGGCCGCGATGGGGCGCCTGACCGACATCACCGAGGACGAACTGACCGAGCTGACCGAGCTGTCGCTGTTCGGCGTCGAGGGCGGCGAGGCGGCCGCCGGCCGGCTCATCGAGCGCGGCGCGACCGGGCTCGTCTGCGGCTCGGACCTGATGGCGCTCGGCGCGATCCGGGCCGCCCGCCAGCGCGGGCTGTCGGTGCCCGGGGACATCTCCGTGGTCGGGTACGACGACTCCCCGCTGATGGCGTTCACCGACCCGCCGCTGACCACCGTGCGCCAGCCGGTGGCCGCCATGGCGGTGGCGGCGGTGCGGGCCCTGGTCGACGAGATCAACGGCCACCCCTCCCCGAACTCCGAGTACCTGTTCCGCCCCGAGCTGGTGGTACGCGGCTCGACCGCGGTGACCCGCCCCGCCGACCCCCCGAAGCGCCAGCGCCCAGCCCCGTCCCTCCCCATCCCCGCCTGACCCCCCGCCCCCGGACACAAACCCCTTGATCACCCCCCAAACGCGCCCGGACCCAGGCGGGGCTGATCATGAAGTTGGCGGGGACGAATCGGGCAGCGGGGACCGTCAAGTTCATGATCGACGGGGCCGGGCGGGCGGTGCGGGTGAGTGGGTGTCCCGGGATGCGGGAGGCGGCGCGAGGGCCGGCGCGGGTGATGGCTGCCATTTCTTGCGCAAGGAATGCTTGACTCTTGCAGTCTGATGGCGGCATCCTTCTCAGACACCCTGCGCCGCACCAGAAGCCGCCACAGAACGGGATCGACAGCGATGACCTCCGCCCCCAGCACCACCCCTCGCACCGCCGACGACGATTGGTGGCGGTCCGCTGTCGTCTACCAGGTGTACGTCCGCAGCTTCGCCGACGCGAACGCCGACGGCGTGGGTGACCTCCAGGGCATCCGGCAGCGCCTGCCGTACCTGCGCGACCTCGGCGTGGACGCGCTCTGGCTGACGCCGTTCTACACGTCACCGCAGGTCGACGCCGGCTACGACGTGTCCGACTACCGGGACGTCGACCCGCTGTTCGGCAACCTGACCGACTTCGACGAGATGATCACCGACGCGCACGCGCTCGGCCTGCGGATCATCGTCGACATGGTGCCGAACCACACCTCCAGCGCGCACCCGTGGTTCACCGCCGCCCTCGCCGCCGGGCCCGGTTCGCCGGAGCGTGAGCGCTACCTGTTCGCCGACGGCAAGGGCGAGCAGGGCGAGCTGCCGCCGAACGACTGGGAGAGCATCTTCGGCGGCCCGGCGTGGACGCGCGTGGTCGACGGCCAGTGGTACCTGCACCTGTTCGACCCGGCCCAGCCCGACCTGAACTGGCGTCACCCGGAGGTGCGGGCCGAGTTCGAGGACGTGCTGCGCTTCTGGCTGGACCGCGGCGTGGACGGCTTCCGGATCGACGTGGCGCACGGAATGATCAAGGCCGAGGGCCTGCCGGACGTCGGCTTCAACTCGATGACCACCGGCCAGCGTCAGTCCGAACTGCTGGGCAAGGGCCGGCTGCCGTACTTCGACCAGGACGAGGTGCACGACATCTACCGCGCCTGGCGGCCGATCCTGGACAGCTACCCGGGCGGCCGGATGGCTGTCGCCGAGGCGTGGGCCGAGACGCCGCAGCGCCTGGCGCGCTACATCGGCCCGGACGAGCTGCACCAGGCCTTCAGCTTCGACTTCCTCGACGCCACCTGGTCGGCCGACTCGTTCCGCAAGGTGATCGACACGGCGCTGGCCGAGTCCACGATCGTGGGCGCGCCGACCACCTGGGTGCTCTCCAACCACGACCGGCAGCGGCACGTCACCCGGTACGGCGACGGCGAGGTCGGCCTGCGCCGCGCCCGCGCCGCCGCGCTGCTGATGTTCGCGCTGCCCGGCTGCGCGTACGTCTACCAGGGCGAGGAACTGGGCCTGCCGGAGGTGCTGGACCTTCCCGACGACCTGCGTCAGGACCCGGCGTTCCGGCGTACCGGGGAGAGCCGCGACGGCTGCCGGGTGCCGATCCCGTGGGGTGGCGACCTGCCCCCGTACGGCTTCGGGCCGGACGGCAGCGAGCTGAGCTGGCTGCCGGCGCCGGCGACCTGGCGGGAGCTGTCGGTGGCCGCCCAGGCCGGTGCGCCCGGCTCGACGCTGGAGCTGTACCGGACCGCGCTGCGCGTCCGGCACGAGCACCCGGCGCTGGCCGGCCTGGACGGCATCACCTGGCTGGAGACCGAGCCCGGCGTACTCGCGTTCCGCCGCACCGCCGGCGACGCCGAGGTGACGTGCGTGGTGAACATCAGCGGCGCCGACGTGACGGTGAGCGGCCACGGCCGCCCGCTCGTCGCCAGCGCCGACCTCACCGAGCGGGGCGACGGGCACGTCCTGCCGGTGGACGCGGCTGCGTGGTTCGAACGGCGCTGAGCCGGGTAACCCGCCAACGACCTGGCCGTCCGTTGTGCCCCGCGCCGACGGGCGGCTGGGCTGCCGACCCCTTGTGGTGGGGGGTGAGGTGGCCCCGGCCCCTCGGGAGCACGCTCCCGGGGGGCCGGTGTCCATCGGGGAGCGAGCGCGCTCTCAGCCGCCCTTGGCGGTGAGCAGCGCGGCGATCCGGGCGAACCCGGCCCGGATCTCCTCCCGGTCGGGTGCCTTCGCCGGCTCGGGCTCCGGCTCGCGGTCGGCGGCGCGTTCCAGCTCCTCGTCGATGACGTCCTCGAAGTCGCCGTAGAGGTCCGCCTGGTCGATCTCGGCCGCCTCGTCCTCGGCGGCGATCTGCGCGGCGGCGATCTCGCCGCGGATCTCCTCCGGCGTGAGCGCCGGCAACAGCGGCTCCACCACCGCCATCAGCTGCTCGTCGGCCACCACCGCCTCGGCGAGCGCCAGCGCGTGCTGTCGCTCGTACGGGCCGCAGACCACCGGCTCCCAGTCGTCCTCGGCGCCGAGCGGGCCGAACGTGATGATCCACGGCAGACCCCGGATCGGGGAGTCGTCCGGCAGGTCCAGTGTCACGAGTGCGCCCACCGGCCCATCATGGTCGCCGCGTGCCGGACCGGGGAACGCAATCATCGGACTCTCCCCGCTTCGGGGACCACGCTCAGCCACGCGTACCGGCGTCCAGCGCCGCACGGACCAGCGCGATTGCCCGCTCCGGCGCGACACCCAGGCGACGCGCCTCGGCGGCGTACTCGGCGGCGGCCCGCTGCAGCCGGTCGGTGGCGTCGTCCCGGCCGGGGGCCACCACCGTGCCGTGCCGGCCGCGCGTCTCCACCAGCCCGGCGCCCTCCAGTTCCCGGTACGCCCGCGCCACGGTGTTCACCGCCAGCCCCAGGTCGGCGGCGAGCTGCCGCACGGCCGGCAGCCGGGTGCCCACCGGCAGCCGCCCGTCCCCGATGCGCGCGGCGAACTGCGCCCGCACCTGCTCGTACGGCGGCACCGCCGACTCGGCGTCGATCCGGATCCGCGCGCTCATCCCGCTCCTCCCGGTGTCCCCGGTTCGGTCTCCTCGTCGAGCACGTCCGCCTCCACGTCGACCTCCCGGGCGCCGCCCTCGGCCAGGTCCACCACCCGGCCGTACCGGCTGGTGGCGGCGAGCGCCGCCCCGAAGAGCACCAGCTGGTTGAGCAGGTAGAGGTAGAGCAGCAGGCCCACGGCGGTGGCGACCACCGTGTACGCGGGGTTCCGCTCGGTGCGTACCACGTAGTAGCGCCCCACGGTGTTCAGCAGGGTGATCCCGACGGCGATGGTCAGGATCGCCGGGCGCAGCCGGCGCCGGCTCATCCGCAGCCGGGGCACTGCGAGCAGCAGCGCGGCGGCGAGCACGGCGTTGACGAGCACGCTCAGCAGTGCGCTGATCGTGGTCAGGCCCACCGAGCCGGTGCTGCGCAGCAGGAAGCGCAGCAGCGACTCCAGCGCGTCCACGGCGGCGACCGAGACGAACAGCAGCACGAAGACCGCCACCAGCACGCCCAGGTCGACCAGGCGCCGCACCACCAGGTTGCCGGGCTGCTGGTTGAAGCCGTACATCAGCCGCTGCGAGGAGCGGATCGCCTCCACCCAGCCGATGCCGGTGAAGACCAGGATGACCAGGCCGACCACGCCGACGGTGCCGCTGCTCTCGGCGATCTGCGCCGGATCGAGGAAGGGCAGGTTCTCCTCCAGGAAGTGGGCCGCGCCGCGGCTGACCTCCTCGTTGTCGCGCAGCACGGCGCCGAAGATCCAGTACGCGACGAGCGCGAGCGCGAACACGGCGAAGAAGCCGTAGTACGCGATGGCGGCGGCGAGCCGCCCGGCGAGCAGGTCGGCGTAGAGCGTCCCGGCCCGCCAGACGTGGTCGAAGACCGACGAGCGGCTCCGGGCCGCGTCGATGCGGCGCCCCACCGCCGCCTCGATCCGGCCGAAGACGTTCACCCCGTCATCCTCGCCGATCTCCGCCCGTGACGGAGGTGGCCCAGCCGGTCGGATGTTCAGCTCCGGCCGCCGAGCCGGAAGTCGCGGCGGGGCTGCCACCGGGTCGCCCCGCTGTGCGAGAACAGCGTGAACGCGTCCACCTGGAACAATGCGGAGAAGTCAGCGAGATCCTCGTACGCCCTGTCGAGCACCTCGGTCGGCACGTCCTGCGCCACGGTGACGTGCGGGTGGTACGGGAAGCGCAGCTCGCGCCGCAGCTCGGGGGCCGAGTTGATAGCGGCGGCGAGCAGCTCGCACTCGCTGATCCCGGCCGCCACCGCCACGAAGACCACCTGGGTCACCGGGCGGAACGTGCCGGTGCCGCGCAGGTGCAGCGTGAACGGCAGGTGCGTGGCGGCGACCCGGTCCAGGTGCTCCTCGACGGCGGGCAGCGCGCGTACCGGAATCTCGGTGGGCCCGAGGAGGGTGACGTGCGCGGGGACGGCGAGCGGGTCGCCGGCCTCGACCCGGCGGCGGGTGAGCATGCCGCCCCAGGGCTCGGGGACGTCGACCGCGATCCCGATCTGGATCGTGTCCGCGCCGCCCGGCGCCGTGTCACTGCCCGCCACGTCGCGCGCCACCCCTCCCGCCACCGGCTGCGTCACCCGTCTCCGCCCGTCCGGGCCGTTACTCGAACCGCACCGGCGGGAAGAAGCCGACCCGCTCGTACACGTCCCGCAGCGTCCCGGCGGCCACCGATCGGGCCTTCTCCGCGCCCCGCGCCAGCAGCTTGTCGAGCTGGGCCGGGTCGTTCAGGTAGGCGTTCGTGCGTTCCTGGATCGGCGTGACGAACTCCCGCACCACCTCGGCGAGGTCCTTCTTCAGGTCGCCGTAGCCCTTGCCGTCGTACGCGGCGACCAGGTCGTCGATGGACCGGCCGGACAGCGCGGAGTAGATCGTCAGCAGGTTGGTGATGCCCGGCTTGCCCTCGGCGTCGAAGACGATCTCGCGGCCGGTGTCGGTGACCGCCGAGCGGATCTTCTTCGCCGAGCGGGCCGGATCCTCCAGCAGGTCGATGATGCCGGCCGGGGAGGACGACGACTTCGACATCTTGGCCGTCGGGTCCTGCAGGTCGGTGATCTTCGCGGTGTCCTTCACGATGTGCGGGGAGGGCACGGTGAAGGTGCTGCCGAACAGCGAGTTGAACCGCTGCGCCAGGTCGCGGGAGAGTTCCAGGTGCTGCCGCTGGTCCTCGCCGACCGGCACCGCGTTCGCCTGGTAGAGCAGGATGTCCGCGGCCTGGAGGATCGGGTACGTGAACAGGCCGACGCTGGCCCGCTCGCTGCCCTGCTTCTGCGACTTGTCCTTGAACTGGGTCATCCGGCCGGCCTCGCCGAAGCCGGTGATGCAGCCGAGCACCCAGGCGAGCTGCGAGTGCTCGGGCACCTGCGACTGCACGAACAGCGTGCTGCGCTCCGGGTCCAGGCCGAGCGCGAACAGCTGCGCGGCGGCGACCCGGCTGCGGCGCTTGAGCACCGACGGGTCGTGCCCGGCGGTGATCGCGTGCAGGTCGACGACGCAGTAGTAGGCGTCGTGGCTGTCCTGCAACGCCACCCAGTGCCGCAGCGCGCCCAGGTAGTTGCCGAGGTGGAACGAGTCGGCCGTCGGCTGGATGCCGGAGAAGACGCGCGGGCGGGCGGGTACGTCGGACATGGCGGCAATTCTGTCAGCAAGCCCCGGCGTCCGTCATGACGGGCCGGTGGATCGGGCGGGTACGGGCGGAAGCGGACCGTTCACCTCGCGCCGGGGCTCGGGCAGCCGCGCGGCGGAGACCGCCAGGCGGGACACGCGCCGGCCGTCGAGCGTGAGCACCCGCAGCAACCAGCCCGCCGGATCGGCCGGAACCGATCCCCCGGCCGGGTCGACAGCCACCGGCACCTCGTCGCCCGCCACGGGCAGCCGGCCCAGGGCGGCCATCACGTACCCGCCCACCGTCTCGTACGGCCCGGCGGGCAGCGACACCCCGGTGCGCTCGGCGAAGTCGGTCAGGTTGAGCCGGCCGTCGACGACCGCGGGCAGGCCGGCGGGCTCCGGTTCGAGCGGGCCGTGCTCGTCGTCGCGGATCTCCCCGACCAGTTCCTCGACCAGATCCTCGCAGGTGACGATGCCGGCGGTGCCGCCGTACTCGTCGACGACGACGGCCAGGTGGTGGCCCTCCCGGCGCATCTCAGTGAGCGCCGCCAGCACGCGTTTGCTGTCCGGCAGGCGCTTCACCTCCCGGATCAGGTCGCCGACCAGCAGCAGCCGGTCCGCGTCCGGGCGCAGCAGCACGTCCCGCAGGTGCACCAGGCCGACCACGTCGTCGTGGGTGCCGTCGACCACCGGGTAGCGGGTGTGCGGGTCGGCCCGGACCAGCCGCTGGGCCTGCGTCAGCGGGAGCGCCGCGCTGAGGAAGACCACCTCGGTGCGGGGCACCATCACCTCGCGGACGAGCCGGGCGCCGGCCACCAGCACCTCGTCGATGATCCGCCGCTCGTCCGGGTCGAGCAGCGTGTTCGCCGCGACCAGGTCCCGCAGTTCGGCCTCGCTGATCCGTTCCCGCCCGGCGGTGGGGCTGGCCCCGAGCAGGGCGGTGACCAGGCGGGTGGCGCCGTCGGCACCGCGCACCACGAGACGGGCCACGCTGCGGGCCAGCGGGCCGGGTTCGCGTCGGGGCCGCCCCGACGGTCGCCGCCGGGGCCCGGGACCACCACCCTCCCGCATGAGAAGGATGGTAGACAGCGGCCACCGCACGCTCGGCCCAATGTTCGGATCTGTTCAATCATGAAGGATTATGATGGAATGGAGGCGGACTCAACTCGACAGCCGCGACACAGCCCTCAGCCGTAGGGTGATCGCGGGACGGCCGCCGCGGGACGCGGCCCAGGCAGGAGGACCGACGTGAAACTGCTCGTCACCGGCGGCGCCGGCTACATCGGCAGCGTGGTGACCCGGATGCTGCTCGACCACGGCCACCAGGTGACCGTGCTGGACGACCTGCGCACCGGTCACCGGGAAGCCCTCGCCCCCGACGCCACCCACGTCGAGCTGCCGGTGCACGAGGCCGCCCAGGTGCTCACCCCCAACGCCGGGTTCGACGGCGTGCTGCACTTCGCCGCCCTCATCGCCGCCGGTGAGTCGATGATCCGCCCCGAGCTGTACTGGCACACCAACACGGTCGGCTCGATCGCGCTCATCGACGCGGTACGCGCCGCCCGGGTGCCCCGGATGGTCTTCTCCTCCACCGCCGCCGTCTACGGCAACCCCACCGAGCTGCCGATCCCGGAGACCGCCGTCAAGGCGCCCACCAGCACCTACGGCGCCACCAAGCTGGCCGTCGACATGGCGCTCACCTCCGAGGCGATCGCGCACGACCTGGCCGCCGTCTCGCTGCGCTACTTCAACGTCGCCGGGGCATACCTGCGCGACGGTCAGGCCATCGGCGAACGGCACGACCCGGAGACGCACCTCATCCCGATCGCGCTCGACGTGGCCGCCGGGCGGCGGGAGAAGCTCCAGCTCTTCGGCGACGACTACCCCACAGTCGACGGCACCTGCGTCCGCGACTACATCCACGTCGAGGACCTGGCCCGCGCCCACCTGCTCGCGCTGGACGCGGCCACCCCGGGCCGGCACCGGATCTACAACCTCGGCAACGGCAACGGCTTCACCAACCGGCAGATGGTCGACGTGGTCCGCGAGGTCACCGGGCAGCCGGTGCCGGTCGAGGTGGCCCCCCGCCGCGAGGGCGACCCGGCCGAGCTGGTCGCGTCCTCCGCGCTGGCCCGCGACGAGCTGGGCTGGACGCCGGCCAAGCCGACCCTGCACGACATGGTCGGCGACGCCTGGGCGTTCTACCGGGCCCACGTCGCGGGACAGCCCTCGTGAGCGCGAGGAGTGAGCCGGGGTTGCGAGCCCCGCAGTCGCGAACGAAGGAAGGCACGGCATGAACGTCGCCGACCGCGCCACCGCCGGCTTCCGGCAGCGGTACGGCAGCGAGCCGGCGGGCCGCTGGGCGGCTCCCGGCCGGGTCAACCTGATCGGCGAGCACACCGACTACAACGACGGCTTCGTGCTGCCCTTCGCGCTGCCGCTGCGTACCGTGGTCGCCGCCGCGCCCGCCCCCGACGGACGCTGGACCGTCTGGTCGGAGCTCGACGACGAACCGGTCGAGTTCGGCGCGGCGGAGGCCGACGAACCCGGCCGGGTCGACGGGTGGGCCGCCTACGTGGCCGGGGTGGTGTGGGCGCTGCGCGCCGACGGCCACGACGTCCCCGGCGCGCGGCTCGCCGTCGCCTCCGACGTGCCGATCGGCTCCGGGCTCTCCTCGTCGGCGGCGATCGAGTCGGCGGTGCTGGCCGCCCTTGTCGACCTCGGCGGGCTCGACCTGCCCGCCGGACGGTGGCCCCGGCTCGCGCAGCGGGCCGAGAACGACTACGTCGGCGCACCCACCGGGATCATGGACCAGTCCGCGGTGATCCGCGGCCGGGCCGGGCACGCCCTGTTCCTCGACTGCCGCACCGAGGAGATCGAGCAGATCCCGTTCGACCTGGACGACGCCGGGCTGGCCGTGCTGGTGATCGACAGCCGGGCGCCGCACCGGCACGCGGACGGCGAGTACGCGGCCCGGCGCCGCAGCTGCGAGCAGGCCGCCGCGACGCTCGGGGTGACCGCGCTGCGCGACGTCGACGTGGCCGGCCTCGACGCCGCGCTCGCGCGCCTCGACGACGACGAGACCCGCCGCCGGGTCCGGCACGTGGTGACCGAGAACCAGCGGGTGCTCGACACCGTCGCGCTGCTGCGCGCCGGGCGGGTCCGCGACACCGGTCCGCTGCTGACCGCCTCGCACGCCTCCATGCGCGACGACCTCGAGATCACCGTGCCGGAGATCGACACCGCGGTCGAGGCGGCGCTGGCCGCCGGGGCGTACGGCGCGCGGATGACCGGCGGTGGCTTCGGCGGTTGCGTGCTCGCACTGGTCGACGCCGGCGCCGCCGACGCGGTGGCCGCCGCCGTCACGGAGGCGTACGCCGAGCGCGGCTTCACCGCACCCGGCACACTCACCGTGCTCCCGGCCGGCGGCGTCACCCGCCTGGACTGAGGGTGTAAGGAAGGGCCCCTTATTAACGCCTGCGGTAGAGGAAGGGCCCCTTGTTAACAGCGCGCTGTTAACAAGGGGCCCTTCCTTACCACCCAGGGGTCAGCCGGCCTCGACGATCATGCCGGCGCCGACCGTACGGTTCGTCGACTCGTCGATGATGACGAAGCCGCCGGTGGTGCGGTTACGGCGGTACTCGTCGGCCAGCAGCGGAACCGTGGTGCGCAGCCGGACCCGGCCGATCTCGTTGAGCTTCAGCTCACCGGCCGTCTCGTCGCGGTGCAGCGAGTTGATGTCCAGCCGGTAGTGCAGCCCGCGCACGATCGCCCGCGCCGAACGGGTCGTGTGCTTGATCGCGTACTTGCCGCCGACCTGCAACGGCCGCGTCTCGTCCATCCAGCAGACCATCGCCTCGATGTCCTGCACGGCCATCGGGGCGTTGTTCGGCCGGCAGATCATGTCGCCGCGGGAGATGTCCAGCTCGTCGGTCAGCCGGACCGTCACCGACATCGGCGGGAACGCCTCGTCCACCGGGCCGTCGGCGGTCTCCACCGCGGCGATCCGGCTGGTGAAGCCCGACGGCAGCACCATCACCTCGTCGCCCGGCTTGAGCACACCCGAGGCCACCTGGCCGGCGTAGCCCCGGTAGTCGGTGACGGTGGTGGACTGCGGCCGGATCACGTACTGCACCGGGAACCGCACGTCGACCAGGTTGCGGTCCGAGGCGATGTGCACCCGCTCCAGGTGGTGCAGCAGCGACGGGCCCTCGTACCAGGGCATGTTCTCCGAGCGGGTGACGATGTTGTCGCCCTGCAGCGCGGAGACCGGCACCACGGTCAGGTCCGGCACGTCGAGCTTCGCGGCGAACGCGGTGAACTCGTCCGCGATCAGCTCGTAGACCTCCTGCGACCAGTCCACCAGGTCCATCTTGTTCACGCACAGCACCAGGTGCGGCACCCGCAGCAGCGAGCAGAGGAACGCGTGCCGGCGGGACTGCTCCACCAGGCCCTTACGCGCATCCACCAGGATCAGCGCCAGGTCGGCGGTGGAGGCGCCGGTGACCATGTTCCGGGTGTACTGGATGTGCCCCGGGGTGTCGGCGATGATGAACTTCCGCCGCGGCGTGGCGAAGTAGCGGTACGCCACGTCGATGGTGATGCCCTGCTCCCGCTCGGCGCGCAGGCCGTCGGTGAGCAGCGCCAGGTTCGTGTACTCGTCGCCACGGGCCGCGCTGACCGCCTCGACGGCGGCGAGCTGGTCGCTGAACAGCGACTTGGTGTCGTAGAGCAGACGGCCGATCAGCGTCGACTTGCCGTCGTCGACGCTGCCCGCGGTGGCGAACCGCAGCAGGTCCATCGGCCGGGCGGTCTCGCTCTCGGCCGGGGCCAGGGTCTCGACGCTCATCAGAAGTAGCCCTCTCGCTTGCGGTCCTCCATGGCGGCCTCGCTGACCCGGTCGTCGCCGCGGGTCGCGCCGCGCTCGGTGATCCGCGTGGCGGCCACCTCCTCGATCACCTTCTCCACCGTGTCGGCGTCCGAGCGGACCGCCGCGGTGCAGGAGGCGTCACCCACGGTCCGGTACCGCACCTGGGCCTTGAACGGCTGCTCACCGGCGCGCGCCCGGAAGAACTCGTTCACCGCGTAGAGCATGCCGTCGCGCTCGATCACCTCGCGCTCGTGCGCGTAGTAGATCGACGGCAGCGGGATCCGCTCCCGCTCGATGTAGTGCCAGACGTCCAGCTCGGTCCAGTTCGACAGCGGGAACACCCGGATCGACTCGCCCGGGTGGTGCCGGCCGTTGTAGAGCGCCCACAGCTCCGGACGCTGGTTCTTCGGATCCCACTGGCCGAACTCGTCGCGGAAGCTGAACACCCGCTCCTTGGCCCGCGCCTTCTCCTCGTCGCGCCGGGCGCCGCCGAACAGCGCGTCGAAGCGGTGCTTCTCCACCGCCTCCAGCAGCACCGGCGTCTGAATCCGGTTGCGCATGCCGTCGGCCGACTCGCGGACCAGGCCCTTGTTCAGCGCCTCCGGCACGCTCGCCACGATGAGCTGCAGGCCCAGCTCGGCCACCCGCTGATCGCGGTAGTCGAGCACCTCGGGGAAGTTGTGCCCGGTGTCCACGTGCATCACCGGGAAGGGGATGTTGGCCGGCGCGAACGCCTTCTGGGCCAACCGGAGCATCACGATCGAGTCCTTGCCGCCGGAGAACAGCAGCACCGGCCGTTCCATCTCGGCGACGACCTCGCGCATCACGAAGATGCTCTCCGCCTCGAGCGCGTCGAGGTGCGACACCTGGTACGCGGCGGGGGACGTCATGACATGAACTCGATTCGCACGGATCCGTACATCGGATTCCAGACCTTTCAGGTCGGACTCGTGAAGAAGAACGCTCAGGTTACCCGGAATGCCGCTGCAACGCTGCAAGCAACCGACTCGCGAGATCCTTGCGGCAGACCAGCAGATCCGGTAGACGCGGGTCGGCCCCGTTGTATTTCAGCGCAGAACCGTCGATCCGGGAAGCATGCAGACCGGTGGCCGTCGCCACAGCGACCGGAGCGGCCGAATCCCACTCGTACTGACCGCCCGCGTGGATGTACGCGTCGACCTCGCCGGTGACCACGGCGGCGATCTTCGCGCCCGCCGAGCCCATCGGAACCAGATGAGCGCCGACGTCCTCTGCCAGGTCGGTCAGGAAAACCGGCGGACGGCTACGACTGGCAGCCAACCGGATGACCCGCGCGCCGCCCCCGGTGGCCGCCTCCACAGTCATCGGCGGGTACGCCGGCGGGTGGTCCGTGCCCAGCACCCGGTGCTGCGCCGGCAGCGCCACCGCGCCCGCCACCAGACCGTGCGGGCGCGACGCGTTACGCGACCAGAGCGCCACGTGCACCGCCCAGTCCGCGCGCCCCTCCTCCGCGTACTCCCGGGTGCCGTCCAGCGGATCGATGATCCAGACCCGGTCCGCGGTCAGGCGCGACAACGCCGCGTCCGTCACCTCCGCCGTCCAGGCCAGCCGCGAGCCCTCGTCCTCCTCCGACAGCACCGCGTCCGCCGGCCGCCACTTCGCCAGCTCGGTGCGGATCAGATCGTGCGAGACCTTGTCACCGGCCGACCGGAGCGCGCCCGCGTCGCCGAAGCCCATCTCCGCGCGCAGGGCCGTCAGCGCCTGACCGGCCCGGGACGCCAGCCACCGGGCGAACCCGCCGTCGATCATCGGAGGACTGCCCATGATGCTCCCGTCACCCGCCTTCGCTCCCGCCGCCCGAGGCTACCGGCCGGGCTCCGCCCCGCCGGTCAACCCCCGTGGTACAGGTTCTGCGTCGGCTCCACGCCCTTCAGGACCACCGACTCCACCACGTCCGCCGCGCGGTCCACCAGGAACTCCAGCTCCTTGCGCTCCGACGGGGAGAAATCCGAGAGTACGTAGTCAGCCGGATCCTGCCGGCCCGGCGGCCGGCCGATGCCGAACCGCACCCGCACGTAGTCCTTGGTGCCGAGCGACTTCGACATCGAGCGCAGACCGTTGTGCCCGCCCTCGCCGCCGCCGCACTTCACCCGCACCTGCCCGTACGGGATGTCCAGCTCGTCGTGCACCGCGATCACGTGCGCCGGCTGGATCTTGTGGAACTGCGCCAGCCCGGCCACCGGACCGCCGGAGAGGTTCATGTACGTCAACGGCTTCACCAGCACCAGCTTCGGGCCGCCGAACCCCAGCCGCCCCTCCGCGGCCTCGGCCATCGCGCGCTTGTGCCGCCCGAACTTCGCGCCCACCCGGGCCGCCAGTAGGTCGGCCACCATGAACCCGACGTTGTGCCGGTTGCCCGCGTACTCCCGGCCGGGGTTTCCCAGGCCGACCACCAGCCACGGCCCCGCCTCGTCCGTCACCCGACGCCCCTTCCCGCTCGCTCACCCGACCAGCCGTCCCGATACGCCGACAGGCGCCCCCGGAAACCGGGGACGCCTGTCGCACAGCCTTGCGGACCGGTCAGGCCTCGGTCTTCGCCTCGGCCGGGGCCTCCTCGCCCTCGGCGGCCGGAGCGCCCTCGGCGCCCTCGGCGGTCTCCTCGCCGACCTCGGCCTCGGCCTCCTCGGTGGCCTCCTCGACCTCGGGGAGGGTGGCCTCGAGCTGCTCGGCGGTCGGAGCGGCGGTCACCGAGGCGACAGCGGTCTCCTCGTCGGTGGCCAGCTCGACGCCGGCCGGCAGCTCGACGTCGGCGGCGGTGATCGTGGTGCCCGGCTCGGCGCCCTCGATCGACGCCTCCAGGTGGTCCGGCACCTTGGTCGCGTCGGCGGTCACCGACAGCGTGTCGTGGTCGTGCACGATCAGGGTGTCCTTCGCGGCCTCACCGGTCAGCTGGACCGGGACCTCGACGGTGACCTTCTCGCCGCGGCGGACCAGCAGCAGGTCCACGTGCTCGAAGGTGTCCTTGATCGGGTCACGCTGGATCGCCTTCGGCAGCGCCAGCACCTGGGTGCCGTCGCTGACCTCGATCGCGAAGAGCTGGTTTGCGCCGCCCTTACGGATCGCGGCGGCGAACTCGCGTGCCGGAAGCGCGATGTGCTTGGGCTTCTCGCCGTGGCCGTACAGCACGGCGGGCACCTTGCCGGCCCGGCGGGTACGACGGGCACCACCCTTGCCGAACTCGGTACGGGGCTCGGCGCTGATCTTTACCTCGGACACGGGGAAACTCCTGATGCTTCGCTGCGGCGGCTTGTCGTCTGGCGGTGCTGGGGCGAGGGGCTCGCTGGGGCTAGGGTCATGAACGACCGCCCGGAGCACCGCGTCGATGACGGCGCCTCCGTGCGGTGCTTGTCAGCAGCCCGCCGGGCACCCTCGCCGTGGCAACCGCACCAGTCTACCCGAGGGATTTCCCGGCTCTCCGGCAGTCCCCCATATCACCGCCCCGCCGGTTCCGCAGGGCATCGGCCCGGCCGCCGGGAACTCCCGGCGACCGGACCGCACGCTCAGCTCAGGCCACCGAACAGGGTGGTCACCGAGCCGTCGTCGAAGACCTCCCGGATCGCCCGCGCCAGCAGCGGGGCGATCGACAGTACGGTCAGCTTGTCCAGCTGCTTCTCCGACGGCAGCGGCAGCGTGTTCGTCACCACGACCTCGCTGATCGGGCTGTTCTTCAGCCGCTCCGTCGCCGGGTCGGACAGCAGCGCGTGGGTCGAGGCGACCACGATCTCCGCCGCGCCCTGCTCCTTGAGGATGTCCGCCGCCTTGGTGATCGTGCCACCGGTGTCGATCATGTCGTCCACGATCAGGCACACCCGGCCCTCGACCTCACCGACCACCCGGTTCGCCACCACCTGGTTCGGCTTGAGCGGATCGCGGGTCTTGTGGATGAACGCCAGCGGGCAGCCGCCCAGCCGGTCGGTCCAGCGCTCGGCCACGCGTACCCGGCCCGAGTCCGGCGCCACCACGGTCATCGGCCGGCCCGCGTACTTGTGCTCCACGTACTCGGCCAGCACGTCCATCGCGAACAGGTGGTCCACCGGGCCGTCGAAGAAGCCCTGGATCTGCGCGGTGTGCAGGTCCACGGTCAGGATCCGGTTCGCGCCGGCGGTCTTCAACAGATCCGCGATCAGCCGCGCCGAGATCGGCTCCCGGCCACGGTGCTTCTTGTCCTGCCGCGAGTACGGGTAGAACGGCAGTACCACGGTGATCCGCTTGGCCGAGCCGCGCTTCAGCGCGTCGACCATGATCAGGGTCTCCATGACCCAGGTGTTGACGCCGTGCGTCACGGACTGCACCACGAAGGCGTCCGAACCACGTACCGAATCCTTGTACCGTACGAAGATCTCGCCGTTGGCGAAGTCGTACGCGTCGGCCGGCGTCGGCGCGACGCCGAGCACCTCACCGATCTCCTTGGCCAGCTCCGGAAAACCCCTCCCGGAGAAGAGCATCAGGCTCTTGCGGTTTTCGGCGACGATGCTGCCCATGGGCCCGTCTGCTCCCGTATGTCGGTGGTACCCGGCGGCGGTGGGGCCGGGGACTGTTCGGTTGCAGTATGCCCCCGGTTCAGCGATCCACCCACGGCCCGCCGATCCCCGTGGATTCAGTCACCTTCGCTTGCGGCGCCGCCCGTGTCCGACGCACCCTCACCGGCCCGCCGCGCCGCCTCCGCGGCGTCCGTACCGGCCCGCTTGCGCAGCACCCAGCCCTCCACGTTGCGCTGCTGGCCACGCGCCACCGCCATCGCACCGGGCGGCACGTCCCCGGTGATCACCGAACCCGCAGCGGTGTACGCGCCGTCGCCCACCCGCACCGGCGCCACGAACATGTTGTCCGCTCCGGTACGGGCGTGACTGCCGATGGTGGTGTGGTGCTTGCGTACCCCGTCGTAGTTGACGAAGACGGTGGCCGCGCCGATGTTGCTGTGGTCGCCGATCGTCGCGTCGCCCACGTACGACAGGTGCGGCACCTTCGACCCGTCACCGATCGACGCCTTCTTGGTCTCCACGAACGTGCCGACCTTCGCCTTGCGGCCCAGCCGCGACTCCGGCCGCAGGTACGCGTACGGGCCGACGCTCGCCTGCGGGCCCACCTCGGCGCCGAGCGCGTGGCTGCGCACGATGCTCGCGCCCGCGCCCACCACCGTGTCCACGAGCGTGGTGTCCGGGCCGACGAGCGCACCCTCGCCGACCACCGTGGCGCCCTGGAGCTGCGTGTTCTGGTCGATCACCGCGTCCCGCTCGACGGTCACCGTCACGTCGATCCAGGTGGTGTGCGGGTCGAGGATGCTGACCCCGGTACGCATCCAGCCCTCGTTGACCCGGTCGCGCAGCAGCCGGCGCAGCGCGGCCAGCTCGACCCGGTCGTTGCAGCCGAGCGTCTCCACGTGGTCGGTGGCGCAGTGCACCGCCACCGGCTCGCCGGCGTCGCGCAGCAGCGCGAAGACGTCGGTCAGGTACTCCTCGCCCTGGTCGTTGTCGGTGGAGAGCTTGCCCAGCGCCTCCCGCAGCCGGGTCGCGTCGAACGCGTAGATGCCCGCGTTGATCTCCCGCAGCGCGCGCTGCTGGGGGGTGGCGTCGCGCTCCTCGACGATCTGCTCCAGGTGCCCCTGCACGTCCCGCACGATCCGGCCCAGGCCGGTCGGGTCCGGCACCTCGGCGGCCAGCACGGTGGCCGCCGCGGCGGCGTCCTCGTGCGCCTCGACGAGCGCCTGGACCGTCTCCGCCCGCAGCAGCGGCACGTCCCCGTTGATCACCACGACGGTGCCGGTCGCGTCCGGCACCGCGTCCAGCGCGATGCGGACCGCGTGCCCGGTGCCGAGCTGGCGCTCCTGGAGCACCGGCGTGGCACCCGGGGCGACCTCGGTCAGGTGTTCCCGGACCTGGTCGGCGCCGTGGCCGACCACGACCACGGTGCGGTCTGCGCCGAGCGGACCGGCCGCGGCGAGGACGTGACCGAGGAGGGTGCGGCCGAGCAGCGGGTGCAGCACCTTGGGCAGGGACGACTTCATCCGCTTGCCCTCACCGGCGGCGAGCACGACAACGGTGCGGAGGTGGGGCTGGGACACGACGTGGCTCCCGTCGGGACGGCGACAGTCTCGCGGTCATGCTAACCACGCGACGGAGGGCAAACAGCAGAAGCTCCCGGGAGAGGATTCGAACCCCTATAATCAGGACCAAAACCTGACGTCCTGCCATTAGACGACCCGGGATGGTCGAAAACGGGCAAATCGTATTGCGCCCGCCGGCTGCCTACACCTTACCGGTCACGAGGTGGATCTTCATTGCTCATTCCTTTCATGATCCCTTCGATCCTCCAATAGAGACGGGTTCCACCCACGACGTGCACGGTCAGGCAGCCGCGGTAGTCGGCGCCGACGTTCTTGCGCCTGGTCAGCGGCCGGTGCCTCTTGATCGTGGTCGGCTGGAAGCTCTCTGCCGGCACGCCTACCCGAGCCGCCCACCACCGCACCGCAGCCGTCTCGTCCGCCGTCTCGTGGATGCTCACCCGGAACCTCCGGTCCTCGACCGGCACCTCGACGGCGTCCAGGAAGCGAAGGAAGAGCATCACCAGCAACGGATCGCTGTTGGCGAACTTGATCCGGCAGTCATTCGGACGCCAGGGCTTCGCCTTGCCACCCTCACACCAGTAGATCGCCGCGCCGATCAGCAACAACTCGCGCCGGTCGAGGCGTCGCACCCAGTCCGCCGACGCGGCCACCGCCTCGGCCCGGGCCGCGTCCCGCGCCGCCCGGTGCGCGCTCCACTGCGCGTCGGCACGCGCCTGCTGGGCGACCCGCCGGCGTCGGCGCACCAACTCCGGATCCAGCGGCATGTGCCGAGTCCACAGGTATGCCGTGGACTTCGAGACGTCGAGCACCCTCGCGATCTCCCCCACCGGTGAGCCGGCTCGCCGCAGAGCCAGCGCCCGTGCATACAACTCCGGCTTCCACCCCCGGTAAGAGGGCGGACGGGTAGCGGATTCATCACCGAAGGCCACCAGCGCAGATTAGAACGGGCGTACGACAGCGGCCGGTCTGACCAAGAGCGTCGCGCCTGGCAGGATGGACGGGTGACCGACGTTTCCGGCAGCGACCGCGCCCGGCGGCGGCCCGTGCCGGCGGCGAAGCCCTCCCGGGTGCGGATGTCCGCGACGCAGCGGCGCGAGCAGTTGATCTCGATCGCCCGGCAGATCTTCGCCGAGAAGGGCTTCGACGCGACCTCGATCGAGGAGGTGGCGGCGCGCGCCAAGGTCTCCAAGCCGGTGGTCTACGAGCACTTCGGCGGCAAGGAGGGGCTCTACGCGGTGGTGGTGGACCGGGAGGTCCGCGCCCTGCTGGACCGGATCACCACGGCGTTGACAGCGGGCAACCCGCGGGAGCTGCTGGAGCAGGCCGCGCTGACACTGCTGACCTACATCGAGGAGGAGACCAGCGGGTTCCGGGTGCTGGTCCGTGAGTCGCCGCTGATGTCGGCGACGGGCAATTTCAGCAGCGTGATGAACGACGTGGCGCACCAGGTGGAGCACATCCTGGCGGGCGAGTTCTCCATCCGGGGGTACGACCCGAAGCTGGCGGAGCTGTACTCCCAGGCGCTGGTGGGCATGGTGGCGCTGACCGGCCGCTGGTGGCTGGAGGTGCGCAAGCCGCGCAAGGAGACGGTGGCGGCGCACCTGGTGAACCTGGCCTGGAACGGGTTGTCGCACCTGGAGTCGAAGCCGGGCCCCATCCCCCGGGGCTGACGCCGCTTCAGCACACGACGGCAGCCGGCTCAGCGTTCACCGATCGGGTGGTACCGGCGCTGCCGCTCCTCCTCGGCGTGCTCGGCGGTGCCGACCTTGTCGTAGAGGCCGGTGGCGAGCAGGACCAGCCCGAACAGCAGCGACACGATGACCGTCGACATGGAGAAGTTCAGGAAGTTTGCCGAGGTCTGCAGCACCGACATCATGAGGATGCCGGTGACCAGGAAGACCACGCCGGCGGTGAGGTTCATGTAGTGGCCGAGGTTGTCGCGGCGGGACGCCCCGACCAGCAGGACCGCGCCGAACACCACGGAGACCAGCGAGAAGGCCAGGTTGGTGCGCAGGCCGAGCGCCCAGTCGCTGTCCCGGCCGAACAGCCCTTCGCCCCAGGTCTGGAAGACGCCGAAGACGCCGAAGACCAGGATGTAGAGGCCGATGAGCCCGGACAGCACCCGGTAGAGCGGCCGCGCGGGGTGGTTCACCGGGAAGTGCGCCATGATGCCCTCCAGCCGTGTGACTGATTCGGGGCAATTGTCGCTTGGAATGTCCGTCGGCGTCCGGAGAACACCGAAGGCCCGGCGCAGCGCGCCGGGCCTTCGGGTACGAGACGGGATCAGAGCACCAGGCGGGCTTTCTGCCAGGCCTCGTGCTCGTCGTCGGAGCCGACCTTGCCGTACATGCCGACCATCAGGAGCACCAGCGACAGCGTCAGGACCACGACGTCGGTCATGATCGAGAAGTTGAAGATGTTGGCGTCGGTCTGCAGGAACGCCAGCGCGGCCAGGCCGATCACCATCAGCGTGTAGGCCAGCCACTGGTTGATCGCCACGTCGAGGTTACGGCCGATCGCGGTGCCGGCCAGGATCACGACGCCGAACAGCACCGACAGCAGCGAGAACGCCATGTTGGTGCCCTGGCCGAGGACCTTCGTGTCGTCCTGGGCGAGGAAGTCGTTGCCGGCGCTGGCGATGACGCCGAGGCCGCCGAAGACGACGAAGTACAGACCAACGAGCCCGCCGATCGCCCGGTAGATCGGCCGCGCGGGGTGGTTGACGGGGGTGTGGGCCATCTCTGCGTCTCCAAAAGACCGTTCGGACGAGGGTTCCACGGGTGATTGTCCCGTACGCCGGTCAGTGACGCCGCACACCCCCCACCCCGGCGGCAGGTCAGCCGCCCGGGAGCTCCTCGGCGAGGGCCAGCCAGGTCTCCTCGGTGCGGTCCCGCTCGGCCCGTACCTCCTTGAGCTGGGCGTCCAGCTCGGCGACCCGGGCGTAGTCGGTGGCGTTCGCGGCGAGCTGCTCGTGCAGGCCCGCCTCCTTCTGTTCGAGCTTGGCGATCTGCCGTTCCAGCCGGTTCAGTTCCTTCTTCGCGACGCGTACCTCGGCCGCTGACATGCCCTCGCGCGCCGGCGCCGCCGTGGCCGGGGTGAGGTCGGCGGGCGCCGGGCCGCCGGCCGCGGCGGCGCGCGCGAGGTATTCGTCGACGCCGCCGGGCAGGTGCACCAGCCGGCCGTCACCGAACATGCCGTACGCGACGTCGGTGACCCGCTCGATCAGGTAGCGGTCGTGGCTGGCCACGACGATCGTGCCGGGCCACGAGTCGAGCAGATCCTCCAGCGCGGCGAGCGTGTCGGTGTCCAGGTCGTTCGTGGGCTCGTCGAGCAGCAGCACGTTGGGTTCCCCGGCGAGCAGCCGCAGCATCTGGAGGCGGCGGCGCTCACCGCCGGACAGGTCGCCCACCGGGGTCCAGAGCCGCTTGTCGTCGAAGCCGAAGATCTCGGCGAGCTGGGCGGCGCTGATCTCCCGGTCGCCGAACTGCACACGCCGGGCCACCTCCTCGACGGCTTCCAGCACGCGCAGGTGGCCGGGGAGTTCGGCGAGTTCCTGGGACAGGAACGCGGGCCGGACGGTCTGCCCGGCGGCGAAGCGCCCACCGTCGGGGCCGGTCACCCCGGCGAGCATCCGCAGCAGCGTGGTCTTGCCGGCACCGTTGCGGCCGAGGATGGCGACCCGGTCGCCGGGACCGACCTGCCAGGTGGTGTCGTGCAGGATCTCCTTCGGGCCGGCGTGCAGCCGGACGTGTTCGAGGTCGTACACCTGCTTGCCGAGCCGGGCGGTGGCGAGCCGTTGCAGCGACATTGTGTCGCGGGGTTCCGGCACGTCGGCGATGAGCGCGTTCGCGGCGTCGATGCGGAACTTGGGCTTGGAGGTGCGTGCGGGAGCGCCCCGGCGCAGCCAGGCGATCTCCTTGCGGAGCAGGTTCTGCCGGCGGGCCTCGGTGGCGGCGGCGACGCGTTGCCGCTCGACGCGGGCGAGCGTCCACGCGGCGAAGCCGCCCTCGTACGCCCGGACGGTCTGGTCGGCGACCTCCCAGGTGGTGGTGCAGACGGCGTCGAGGAACCAGCGGTCGTGGGTGACCACGACGAGCGCGCCCTTGCGGGTGACGAGGTGCCGGGCCAGCCAGTCGACGCCGCCGACGTCGAGGTGGTTGGTGGGCTCGTCGAGGACGAGCAGGTCGGCGTCGCGGACCAGCAGCGCGGCGAGCGCGACCCGGCGGCGTTCCCCGCCGGACATCGGGCCGACCGGCGTGTCCAGGCCGAGGTGGGGCATGCCGAGGCCGTCGAGGATGGCGCGCACGCCCGCGTCGCCGGCCCACTCGTGCTCGGCGCCCATGCTCTCGCCGAGCCAGGCGGTGCCGAGCACGACGTCCCGCACGGTCAGCTCGGGGGCCAGGTCCAGGCGCTGCGGCAGCCAGGCCACCCGCAGGTCGCGGCGGTGCGTGACGCGGCCGTCGTCGGGTTCCTCGGTACGGGTCAGCAGCCGCAGCAGCGTCGACTTGCCGGCGCCGTTGAGACCGACCACACCGACCCGGTCGGCGTCGTCGAGGCCGAGCGAGACATCGGTGAGCAGCGGCCCCGCGGCGCCGTACCCCTTGGACACCCGGTCCAGGTTGACGATGTTGGCCACTGACCCACCCTTCATGACTCAGGCGTCCCGGGGCCCGGGACGCCTGAGTCAAGGGTACGGGGCGTCAGACCACGCGGGCGCCGGCGACCGGGCCGTGCGCGACACGGACCTCCCGGCACACCCCGGCGGCGGTGATCTCGGCGGCGATCCGGACCGCGTCTGCCTCACCGGTGGCGAGGAAGACACAGGTGGGCCCGGAGCCGGAGACGATGCCGGCGAGCGCGCCCGCGGCCTCGCCCGCCTTGAGCGTCTCGGCCAGCGACGGGCGCATGGTCAGCGCGGCGTCCTGGAGGTCGTTGCCGAGCGTGGCGGCGAGCACCCGCGGGTCGCGCTGACGCAGCGCGGCGAGCAGCGCGTCGGTGCTGCCCAGCGGCGTGCCGGCGGCTCCGGCGTCGCGCAGCCGGTCCAGTTCCCGGTACGCGGCCGGGGTGGACAGGCCGCCGTCGGCGATCGCCACCACCCAGTGCCAGGACGTCGGGCGGGCCAGCACCGGGCTGACCGCCTCGCCCCGGCCGGTGCCGAGCGCGGTGCCGCCGTGGATCAGGAACGGCACGTCGGAGCCGAGGTCGGCGGCGATGCCGGCCAGCTCGTCGCGGGACAGCCCGGTGCCCCAGAGCGTGTCGCAGGCGACCAGTGCGGCGGCGGCGTCGGCGCTGCCACCGGCCAGCCCGCCGGCGAGCGGGATCTGCTTGCGCAGGTGCAGCCGGGCGTGCGGGGCGACGCCCGCGTAACCGGCGAGCGCGTGCGCGGCGCGCAGCGCCAGATTGGTGTCGTCCAGCGCCAGCTCGCCGGCGCCCTCACCCTCCATGGTGAGGGTGAGCGTGTCGCCGCGACGGGCGGTCAGCTCGTCGTAGATGGAGATCGCGTGGTAGACGGTGTTCAGCTCGTGGTAGCCGTCACGCCGCAGCGGTCCGACCCCAAGGTGCAGGTTGACCTTGGCGGGCACCCGCACCTTGACCGGGCCGTTGGCCCCGCGCCGCTGCCCGTCCTCGTCCCCCGGTCGCCATGCCTCGGTCACCGGCTGGACTCCACCGGACGTGGGCGGATGTCGAACGGCTTCGGCACGGTCAGCTCCTCGGCGAGGGGTCGGGCAACGGCGCCAGCCTACTGCTCGCCGCCGGGGGCGTCCGGGGCCGACGCGGCGATGGCGGCGAACTGCTCGACGGTGAGCGATTCGCCCCGCGCGGACGGGTCCACGCCGGCAGCGGTGAGCGCCGCGGCTGCTCGGTCGGCGCCACCGGCCCAGCCGGCCAGGGCGGCGCGCAGTGTCTTGCGGCGCTGCGCGAACGCGGCGTCGACGACGGCGAAGACGGCTTTCCGGGGTACGTCCGGCCGGGGCGGCTCGCGCCGGGTGAAGGCGACCAGACCGGAGTCGACGTTCGGCACCGGCCAGAACACGTTCGGCGGGACCTTGCCGGCGGCCCGGGAGCGGGCGTACCAGGCGAGTTTGACCGACGGGATGCCGTACACCTTGGAGCCGGGACCGGCGACGAGCCGGTCGGCGACCTCCTTCTGCACCATCACCAGGCCGTGGCGCAGCGTGGGCAGTTCGGCGAGCAGGTGCAGCACGACCGGCACGGCGACGTTGTAGGGCAGGTTCGCCACCAGCGCGGTCGGCGCCGGGCCGCCCAGGTCGGCTGCGGTGACCCGCAGCGCGTCGGCCGGGTGGACGGTGAGCCGCTCGGCGGCCGACCCGGCGAAGCGGGCGGCGGTCTCCGGCAGCGCGGCGGCGAGCGCCGGGTCGAGTTCCACAGCGTGTACGTGCGCGGCGACCGGGAGCAGGGCGAGCGTGAGCGAGCCGAGGCCGGGGCCGACCTCCAGTGCCACGTCGTCGGGGGTCAGCCCGGCGGTGGTGACGATCCGGCGCACGGTGTTGGGGTCGTGCACGAAGTTCTGGCCGAGCTTCTTGGTCGGCGTGACGCCGAGGCGCGCGGCGAGTTCCCGGATCTCCGCCGGGCCGAGGAGTCCGGTCACGCCACGTAGCGTAAGCGCCCCCGCCCGCGGGGAAGGAAGGGCCCCTTGTTAACGCCTCGCGATATGGAAGGGCCCCTTCTTAGTGAGCGTTTGAGAAGCCGGTTCAGGTGCTGGTTGCCTGGGCCGGTTTCGTGTTGCGGGCCAGGCGGGTGACCATGACGTGGATCATGGCCCAGGTGACGAAGGCGGCGTGGCTGGCGGGTAGGTGTTCGTAGTCGCGGACGCAGCGGCGTTTCTTGCTGATCCAGGCGAAGGTGCGTTCGACGACCCAGCGGCGGGGCAGCACGACGAAGGTGTGTTGTCCGGGGAGTTTGCGGACCAGGTGCACGGTGAGGTCGAGGGCGTGTCGGGCCCAGGTGCTCAGGGTGCCGATGTAGCCGCCGTCTGCCCAGATCAGGCGCAGGCCGGGGTGGAACAGTCGGGTGCGCCAGAGCAGGTCCCGGGCGATGCTGCGGTCATTGACGTGCGCGCCGGTGACCATGACGGCCAGTAGCAGGCCCATGGTGTCCACGACGATGTGGCGTTTACGGCCGTTGACCTTCTTCGCGACGTCGAACCCGCGGCTGCGTCGGGGCACGGTGTCCGCGGCGCGCACCGATTGGGAGTCGATCGCGCCGGCGGTGGGATGCCGGTGTCGTCCGGCGGCGGTGCGGCACTGCTCCCGCAGCCGGTCGTGCAGGCGCATCAACGTGTGATCATCGCGCCACCGGGCGAACCACCAGTACACCGTGCCTGGTGGCGGGAACTCTCGCGGCAGGGCCCGCCACGGGCAGCCAGTGCAGGTCACATACAGAATCGCCGCGACGATCGCCCGCATCGGATGCGCCGGTGGCCTGCCCCGACGACCCCCTACCGGCGGCGTGACCAGCGGCGCGATCAACGCCCATTGCGCATCGGTCAGATCACCGGGATACCGCCGCCGCGCCGCCCGTTCCCGCTCCCGCCGAACCCGCTGCGGCGGATAACGGCGGGGCGAAGCGGACTGCGCATCGACGATCGGGTACAACGACATCAGAAGGCCCTCGGCACGGAAACGGTTGGCTCGACACCACCGGACCTACCGAGGGCCTTCCCTCACCTCCAACACGACACGCCGCCCAACCCCACCACTTCTCAAACGCTCACTTAGAAGCGTGACGATCAAGGATGCCGATCGGTTTGACTGGGTCGATGCGCGGGCACCACATTTGGCAGTTCGTCCTTGGGTTCGACCCTCAGTGGCGGCCGCCCTTGCGGGGTACGAGGCGCTTGATGTCGGGTCTTTGTCGTGGGGCCTGCTACACACCGATCCGGCTCCAGAGGCATTCCGGCTCGACCGCAAGACGGGAGAGTGCGGACTGATCGACTGGAGTATCGCGATGAGCGGTCCGCTGCTGTACGACCTCGCGTCGGCAGTGATGTATGTCGGAGGCATCGATAACGCGGACTACCTGGTGGAGGCATACCTAGAGAGCAAGACGATGACGCGCGCCGAGGTGGAACACGGCTTGCTGGCCATGCTCCGGTTTCGGTGGGCGGTGCAGGCTGACTACTTCGCCCGTCGCGTCGTTACCGACGATCTGACCGGAATCACGAGCGCAGCCGACAACGAAGTGGGCCTGGAGAATGCGCATCGATGGCTCGGCCGCTTGGCGGCCAAAGAGCCTTCGGGGGCACACAGGGGGCACAAGACAGCGTGAAACGTCGGCAACCAGCCACTAACAGCGTAAGCCCAAGATGTGGCGTGACAAGCCTGCCGACTGGGTCGCCGCCGGTCATGCGAGCGCCCGTCTATGTTCTGCTTCAACGTCTGAGCACCAGCGCAGCGCGGGTGCCTAGGATTTGCGGGTGACCCCGACTCATCACGCCGTTGAGATGGAAGACCTGCCCCGGCTGCGCAGCTCCTGGACGATGGAGCCGACGTCGAGGACCCGGACGAGCACGGCATAACTCTGCTGCATCATGCCGTGGATGTAGAGGGTGATGGTGCCCTCCAGAGAGGTGGGCCTCTCCACGTGGAGGTGACTGTCCTGCTGCTGATCCGAGGTGCGAGGCTCGACGTCGTCGATCGGGAAGGCCGCACGCCCTTGGACTACGCCCGAGCTAATGGACATTGGCCGGCCATCGAGCTGTTCGAGGCATGGCGGCGTCGACAGCAGCCGTGACAGCAACGGGCCTGGATGGACCCGGCCGGGGTCGGTGTAACACGGACGGTCGATCGAGGCGACGGTCCGGGACGCCGCCGGATGACGCGCCCGGAACTACAAGCGAGGGGTCGAACGCCGGGGTGGTGCGACCAGCAGATGCCGCCTGTCGCGCAGGTGATGGGGTCGGCGCGGATACTGGCGAGGTGGTGGAGAAGCAGGCGACGGAGTTGACCCGGTGGACCATCCACGGCGAGCGGGTCGTGGACGACACCCGGCGGGCGCGGCTGAGTATCGCCGAGGTGGAGTTGCCGGACGGGGTGCGTTTCGAGCAGTACGTGATCCGGGCTCCCCGGTCGGCCATGGTCGCCGTACTGGACGACCGGGAGCGCTTGCTGTTGATGCGGCGGCACCGCTTCGTGTTCGACCGGTGGGTGTGGGAGTTGCCCGGCGGCTATGTCGATGACGAGGAGCACCCGGCGCAGTGCGCGGTGCGGGAGGTCGAGGAGGAGACCGGCTGGCGGCCCCAGGCGGTGGAGCCGTTGCTGTCCTTCCAACCGTGGGTCGGCACTGCCGACACCGAGAATCTGCTCTTCCTCGCCCGGCAGGCCGAGCACATCGGCACACCCGTGGACGTCAACGAGGCTGAGCAGGTCGCCTGGATTCCGCTCGACGAGGCGTACGGGCTGGTGTCCCGGGGTGAGATCGTTGGTGCCGGCACGGTGATTGCAGTGCTGGAGCTGGTCGCGCGCAAGGCCCGCGGGGAGCTGTAGGGGTCAGCGTCGGGGGCCGAGGGTGGCGTCGATGCGGCCGCTGAAGTGCCGGACGGCGGGTAGTCGCCGGTGTGGAGCGAGTTGGGATTGCAGGTCGCGCAGGTAGCGGACGGCTCTGGCGGACCGTAGCTGGCTGGTCAGGGTCAGGGCTTCTGCGCCGATGGCGCAGGCCCGGTCGGGTTGTCCCTGGTGGGCGTGGACGCTGGCGAGTAGGGCGAGGTTGAAGGCTCGGCCGCGTACGTAGCGGTTGTCCATGCGCAGGGATCGGGCGGCGAAGCGTTCGGCGTGGGTGGTGTGGCCGAGGGCGTGGAAGCAGTGTCCGAACTTGGCTGACAGGTACGCCTCGTCGAAGTAGCTGAGCCATTGCGGGTCGGTGCTGCGGTCGGCGCGGTCGAGGGCTTGTTCGGCCTGATGCAGGGCGGTGGCGCAGGCTCGTTCGTCGTTAGCTTTGGCCAGGGCGTGGGCTTCCATGACGTGGGCTTCGGCGGTCAGGACGGGGATTCCGGCGCGGCGGGCGGTTCGGCCGGCGGCGCGGGCGAGGTCGAGGCCGGTGGCGGTATGGCCGAGGTAGGTGGCCTGGTGGCTCATCGCCGCGAGGATCTCCGCGCCGAGGCCATCGTCTCCGGCGGCGTGGGCGAAGTCCAGGGCGAGGGTGAGGTACCGCTGGGCGATGCCGTGTTCGGCGGTGTCGTATGCCTGCCATCCGGCGAGCTGGGCCAGTTCGGCGGCGGCGCTGAGCAGCCGTTGACCGGTGGGGTGGTTGTACCGGCCGTCGGTGAGCAGCGGGGTCACCTCCTGGTGGAGGTAGCGGGCGACGGTGTCGCGGGCGTGCCCGCCGCCGTACTGGTTGTCCAACTGGCGGTAGGTCGCGGTCATGGCGCGGATGGTGTCAATCTCGGGTTGACCCACGGTGTTGCGTCCGCGTTGGGTGACCGGGGCCGGATCGGGGGCGGTGAGCCAGCGCAGCGCCGGCAGAGTGTAGCCGGCGGAGCTGAAAGCCATCTGCCGGAATACGTCTCGACGGTTCACGTCACCTCGCCAAAGCTCTGCGGCACTGCGTACGTCGTCTTGCCAGGTCCGCTTGGCCGGCGGCTCGCAGGGGATGCGTTGTTCAGGAGCGGCCGGCGGCGCGGCCTGCCGGGGTGCCAGGCCCATCGTGATCCGCGCCTGGTCGGGCATCCGGCAGCCGTCGGCGATCCGCTCCAGCACATCGATCGAGGTGACCTTGCGTCCGGCCATGATCCGGCTGACGTAGCCCTGTTCCAGCCCCACGGCGGCCCCGATCCGGCTCTGACTCGCCCCGGTGAGACGGGTGATCCAGCGGAACAGCCTGCCGATGTCGCGGGCTGCCAGGACGGTCAGCACCTCGCCATGCGACCACGCATCCTCCGGTATCCGCAGCGGATCGAGCAGCACGGCAGCTCCCAGCGTCGCGTTCCGACTACTCAAGGTGTTCCGGCCGACAGCCTATGGCGACTCGTTCCCGCTGGTCGAGCCGTCCCATGTCACCGTGACATGACCGCTGGCCATGGAACGGGCCCCCGGTCGGACGCGATCGTCGGCGCATGTCCTTCGATGTCGAGAACCCGCCCGTGGAGCCGCCTGCCGGGTGTCAGCACCGTCTGCTGTGGCGACTGGCCCGCGCACTGTGGGAGGCCCACCGACCCGACAGCGCCGGCTTCTGCGTGGCCACCGGCTGCTGGCACACCAACCAACGCGACCCCTGTCGGCTGGCCCAACTCGCCCGGGAGGGGATGCGAACCGCCTGCGGCGAAGCCACCCCGGCCTCGCCGCCCTGGATCGTCGTCACCCGAGAACGCCTGGCGGCCGGAGACATCGACCCCGTGGATGCCGTCGCCGAAGCCCTCTGGCACCACCGCCACACCCGCAGGCCGGGGCGGTGACCGATGGGAGTCATCTACACCTCGACAGCCTTCCGTGAGTACGCCAGGGCGCAGGTGGCCCACGCGGACATCCTGTTGACCAAGCACTCCGAATCGGCCCTGAGCCTGTGCCGCTGTGGTCGACTCCATCCCTGCGACGACCGCCAACACTGGCTACGGATGCGTGCCCACTTCGGGCGGTTCCTCGTCGACGGGCGGTACAGCAACGAAGTACAGCAACCCCACCCACCGAACCCACCCACGAACGGCCCCAACACGCCGGATGACCTCGCATGACACCCGGTCCGACCGGCTCGCCGACAGTTCACACCGAAGAGGTCACTGGTTCGATCCCAGTATCGCCCACCGTAGATGTACGCAGGTCAGAAGCCCGTTGCCGAAACCATCGGTAACGGGCTTCTCCGCTGTTGCCCCTTAAATTGGGAGCAGATTGGGAGCAGGGCGTTCCGCAACGGTGGCCGACCCTTGGCGGGCTGGCCAGTACTGAGCCATTTTCATCGTGACGGCGCAGGTCACGGGCGGTGTGGGAGGCCGGTGTCCAGGTAGGACGAGGCTCCCGGTAAGACAGCAATCGACCAATCACCGGGATACCGCCGCCGCGCCGCCCGTTCCCGCTCCCGCCGAACCCGCTGCGGCGGATAACGGCGGGGCGAAGCGGACTGCGCATCGACGATCGGGTACAACGACATCAGAAGGCCCTCGGCACGGAAACGGTTGGCTCGACACCACCGGACCTACCGAGGGCCTTCCCTCACCTCCAACACGACACGCCGCCCAACCCCACCACTTCTCAAACGCTCACTTAACGCCACGGCCCGAACGCGCGCTCACCGTTCGTGGAGAGGGCGGCGCAGAGGGCGTCCACGTCGGTGCCGGTGGTCTCGGCGAGGAAGCGGGCCGTCAGCGGGATCAGGTACGACGCGTTGGGCCGTCCCCGGTACGGCATGGGGGTGAGGTAGGGCGCGTCGGTCTCGACGAGCATCTGCTCCGGCGGCGTGACGGCGGCGGCCTCGCGCAGCGCGGCGGCGCTGCCGAACGTGACGGTGCCGGCGAAGCTGAGCAGGAAGCCGCGCCGGACGCACTCGCGGGCGAAGTCGGCGTCGCCGGAGAAGCAGTGCATGACCACGGTGTCCGGGGCGCCCTCGTCGTCGACGATGCGCAGCACGTCGGCGTGCGCGTCCCGGTCGTGGATGACCAGCGCCTTGCCGTGCCGCTTGGCGATGGCGATGTGCACCCGGAAGCTCTCCTCCTGCGCGGCCCGCCCGTCGTCGCCGGTACGGAAGAAGTCCATCCCGGTCTCGCCGACGCCGCGGACCCGGTCCCGGCCGGCGAGCGTCTCGATCTCGCGCAGCGCCTCGTCCAGGTCGGCCAGCCGGGGCGCCTCGTTCGGGTGCAGCGCGACGGTGGCGAGCACCGGGGCGTACCGGTCGGCGACGTCGGCGCCCCACCGGGACGAGTCGACGTCGACCCCGACCTGGACGAGCCGGTCCACGCCGGCCCGGGCGGCGACGTCGATCGCGGCGGCCACCGGGTCGTCGCCGGGGGCACCGCCCGGCGGGGGGCCGAATTCGCCGACGGTGATGTCGAGGTGGGTGTGGCTGTCCGGCACGGGTACGGGCAGCGGCTCGGGGGCGGGCGGGAACTCCCCGGCCCGGCGGGCGGCGCGCTGCTTGCGGGTCTCGGTCTGCTCGGTCATCGCGGCCAGCATCACACACCGGCCCGGTGCGGCGTTCCCGGACCGCCACCGGCTGTTCACATGCCCCACATCTGGCGGGCTTAGCGTCCTGGAGTGACAATCACCGACCAGGCCGGCGGGCCCGCCTCCGACCGGGCCGGGTTGCGCGTGACGTACGGCGGCCGGGTGCATCCGGCGGAGGAGATCGCCCGGGGCGCGGCGTACGAGTTGTTCAGCGCCGACGAGGCGCCCGGGTTCGAGTGGTGTCCCCGGCCCGGCACCGGCTATCCGTGGCGGCGGTTCGTGCACGCGACCGAGGTGGACGCGGTGCACGGCGGCGCGGGGTCGGCGGACGACACGGACGCGCCGCTGCTGATGCCGGTGCACCGGGACCGGGGCTGGGAGTACGTACACCGGCTCAGCCAGCAGCCGGGGGCGGCGGGTGACCCGACGCTGGCCGCAGTGCGGGCGTCGGCGGTGATCCGGCCCGGCACCCGGATGGTCAAGGTGCTCTCCGCGCGGCAGCTCGCCGGCTACGTGCGGGGCGTGCTGCCGCACGGCTTCTGCTACCGGGAGCACGACGTGGCGCACCTGCGGACGCCGGCCGGGATGGCGGTGCTGCGGGGCGACTCGGAGGGCGGCGACGTGGCGTACGCGCTGCGCTGGCGGGCCGCCGACCCGGCCGACTACGACGTGCCGGTGGGTGCGGCGCACCGGGGGCTCACGGCGTTGCCGCCCCGGGATCGGCTCGGGCCGCCGGTGCTGGGTACCGGGTTCGTGCCGAGCAGCGCGCAGCTCGTACCGGAGTTCGTCACCCGGGAGTTCGCCGACCTGCCGATGCCGGCGAACGCCACGCTGCTGGCCTACCCGGCCGAGGGGGTGGAGGTGGTGCTCTACACCTACCAGGCGGAGCAGCGGGGCTGGCTGCGCCTGGCCGGTCCGCAGTGGCGGCACCTGCTCGCCGCGGTGCCCGGCCTGGCCGCCGACCAGGAGTACGTGCCGACCGGCGAGGCGCCGCGCTCCACCCGGCTGGTCGGCACGTACGCGGGTTCGGAGTACGAGGCGGTGGCCGACCAGCCGGGCGGGTTCCGGGTGCTGGCGATGACCCGGGCGGCCCGGTACCCGGTGGACGCGCCGGCCCGCCGGGTACGCACGGCGGCCTGGCGCGGGGTGCCGTGCCTGGTGCTGCGGGAGGAGGGCGGCTGGCTGCGGTTGCGGCTGCGCCGCCCCGATCCGGACGCGGTGGCGGCGACGGGCGCGCAGTGTCTGGAACGCGGCGTGTACGAGGTCTGGGCGCCCGGCGCCGAGCTGACCGACGACCGGGTGGTGGACCTGCCCTATCCGGGCCGCCACGAATAGACGAGGGCAGGTCGGGAAGGCGTGGGGGGTCCGAGAACCCGCGCGAGGGGGAATCCCGACATGCCTTTCGTCACCGTCGGTACGGAGAACTCCGCACCCATCGACCTGTACTACGAGGATCACGGTTCCGGTCAGCCGATCGTGCTGATCCACGGTTTCCCGTTCAACGGGGCGACCTGGGAGAAGATGAGCGGTCCGCTGCTGAACGCCGGATACCGGGTGATCACGTACGACCGGCGGGGGTTCGGCAACTCCGCCCAGCCGGCCATGGGCTACGACTACGACACGTTCGCCGCGGACCTGGACGTGTTGATGACCGAGCTGGACCTGCGCAACGCGATCCTGGTCGGGCACTCCATGGGGACCGGTGAGGTGACCCGCTACCTGGGCGCGTACGGGTCGGATCGGGTGGACCGGGCGGTCCTGATGGCCCCGTTGGCGCCGTACCTGCTGAAGGCGCCCGACGACCCGGAGGGCGTCGACAAGAGCATGTTCGACGGGTTCCAGAAGGCGATCATCCAGGACCGGTTCGCCTACCTGACCCAGTTCTGCGACGCGTTCTTCAACGCCAGCGAGAACCGGGGGACGCTGGTCAGCGACGAGGCGTACCACGCGCACTGGCAGATCGGCGCGCAGGCGTCGGCCAAGGGCACCCACGACTCGGTGGACGCCTGGCAGACCGACTTCCGCGCCGACCTGCCGAACATCAACGTGCCGGTGCTGATCATCCAGGGCGACAAGGACAACGTGCTGCCGTTCCCGGTGACGGGCCAGCGGCTGGTGAACATGCTGTCCGACGCCAAGCTGGTCACGCTGAAGGGTGCGCCGCACGGCACGCCGTGGACCCATCCCACCGAGGTCAACAAGGCCATCATGGAGTTCATCGGCAAGCCGAGCATGGCGACCGCCTGACCCGGCGGATGACCGCGGCCCCGGGGAGATCCCCGGGGGCCGCGGTTCGCGCGCGTGTTCAGCCGGCCAGGCGGGCCAGCTCCTCCTCGACGATGGACGGGTCGAGCTTGCGGAACACCGGCTTCGGCGCCGCGAGCGGCCGGCCCACTTCCAGGGGTACGGACTCCCAGCGCGCCCCGACCGTGTAGTCACCGGTCAGCACCGGGTACGACGGCCCGCCGTCGAGGTCGTCGACCTCCTCGATCACCGGCATCGGCGCGTGCACGCCGGTGCCGCCGAGCAGCTCGTGGATCTTCTGGGCGGAGTGCGGCAGGAACGGGGTGAGCAGCGTGTTGGCGTCGCTGACCACCTGGAGCGCGACGTGCAGGATGGTGCCCATGCGGGGCTTGTCGTCCTCGCCCTTGAGCTTCCACGGCGCCTGCTCGGAGAGGTACTTGTTGGCCTCGGCGACGACCTTCATGGCCTCGCCGATGGCCTGCTTCTGCCGGTGCCGGGCGATCAGGTCGCCGACCAGGCCGAAGCCGGCCCTCGCGGTGTCGAGCAGCGCCCGGTCGGCCTCGGTGAGCCCGGCCGGGTCGACCGGCGGGATCGCGCCGAAGTTCTTCGCCGCCATCGACACCGACCGGTTGACCAGGTTGCCCCAGCCGGCGACCAGTTCGTCGTTGTTGCGGCGGAGGAACTCGGCCCAGGTGAAGTCGGTGTCGTTGCTCTCCGGGCCGGCCACCGCGATGAAGTAGCGCAGCGCGTCGGCGTCGTAGCGCTCCAGGAAGTCCCGGACGTAGATGACCACCTTGCGGGAGGAGGAGAACTTCCGCCCCTCCATGGTCAGGTACTCGCTGGACACGACCTCGGTGGGCAGGTTGAGCCGGCCCAGTTCGCCCGGCTCGCCGTCGCGGGCGCCCTCACCGGAGTAGCCGCCGAGCAGCGCCGGCCAGATCACCGAGTGGAAGACGATGTTGTCCTTGCCCATGAAGTAGTAGGAGCGGGCATCCTTCCCTTCCCCGTCCGCCGACCACCACTTGCGCCAGGCCTCCGGGTCGCCGGTGCGGCGCGCCCACTCGATGGACGCGGACAGGTAGCCGATGACCGCGTCGAACCAGACGTAGATCCGCTTGTCCGGGCGGTCGCGCCAGTCGTCGAGCGGGATCGGCACGCCCCACTCCAGGTCGCGGGTGATGGCCCGGGGCTGGAGGTCGTCGAGCAGGTTGCGGGAGAACCGCAGGACGTTCGGGCGCCAGCCGTCGCGGGTGTCCAGCCACTGCCGCAGCGCGTCGGCCAGGGCGGGCAGGTCGAGGAAGAAGTGCTCGGTCTCGACGAACTCCGGCGTCTCCCCGTTGATCTTCGACTTGGGGTCGATCAGGTCGATCGGGTCGAGCTGGTTGCCGCAGTTGTCGCACTGGTCGCCGCGCGCGCTGTCGTAGCCGCAGATCGGGCAGGTGCCCTCGATGTAGCGGTCGGGCAGCGTCCGGCCGGTGGACGGGGAGATCGCGCCCGTGGTGACCTTGGGGACGATGTAGCCGTTGCGGTAGAGACCGGTGAACAGCTCCTGCACCACCGCGTAGTGGTTGCGCGTGGTGGTGCGGGTGAACAGGTCGTACGACAGGCCCAGCGCCCGCAGGTCCTCGGCGATCACCCGGTTGTAGCGGTCGGCCAGCTCGCGCGGGGTGACCCCCTCGGCGTCGGCCTGCACCTGGATCGGGGTGCCGTGTTCGTCGGTGCCGGAGACCATGAGCACGTCGTGACCGGCCATCCGCATGTACCGGGCGAAGACGTCGGAGGGAACGCCGAATCCGGATACGTGGCCGATGTGGCGCGGGCCGTTGGCGTAGGGCCAGGCGACCGCGGCGAGAACGTGACTCATGAGCAGCAAGCCTAGTGATTGACGTGGGTGCGCCGCGAACCAATGGGGTGCGCGCTCCGACCGTACGTCCGATTTGTCGCCGACACGCGGCGTGAGCTGCCCGACAAGCTCGACGTACCGGTGTGAAATGAACATCGTGACCAGTAGACCAGCGGCGCCCGAGCCGTCGGCCGCCGCCACCCGGCGTGCGGCGCGGCCCGCGCCGCCCGGCGGACCCGTCGCCCCGCAGCCGCGGCTCGACCCGGCGGACCCGCCGGTGGAGGTGGAGCCGACCACCGGAGCGCCGGTGGACGCGGTGCCGAACCGCGTGCCGGTACGTCAGCCGCGCTGGCAGCGCGAGGCCGCCTCGTCCGGCGGCTGGGCGCCGATCGAGGAGGTGCACTGGGACGGCACGCCACTGCGTGACGAGCCGCGCCCGCGTCCCGCCCGGCACCCGGCGCGGCGGGAACGCGCCCGCCCGGTCGCGCCGCCGAGTCCGCCCGCCGGGCTGGCCGTACTGCTGACGCTGAGCCTGCTCGCCGCGTTCTTCGCCTGGGTGAGCGCCGGGCCGTTCTGGCTGGCGGTGGGGCACTCGACCGGCGGCACCGTGATGATCACGCAGTGCGCGGGCGGCGGGCTCACCCAGCGCTGCCGGGGCATCTTCTTGGCCGACGGCGACCGGTTCCAGGCCCACGGGGTACGGGTCAGCGGCGTACCGGCCGGACGCACCGACACCGGCAGTTCGCTGCGGGCGCGGATGACCGGGCCGGACGGGTCCACCGCCTACGCGGACACCGGGGTCGGACGGCACCTGCGCTGGCTGCTGGGGCTGGCCCTGGTGGCCGGCTGCGCCGCCGGAATCGCCAGGTGGACCGGGGCGACACGGCTCGCTGACGAACGGCAGCGGCGCTGGGCGGTCGGCCTGGCGCTGGCCGGGCCCGCGTTGATCACCGTCGGTTTCCTGGCCGCCGCCTGGTGAGGTGAGGCGTTAAGAGGGGGCCCTTCCTCTACCGCAGGCGTTAAGAAGGGGCCCTTCCTTTCAGCTGTGCACGACGGCGTACACCTCGCGCCGCCGCAGCCCGTACGCGGTGGCGACCTCGGTGATCGCGTCCCGCCGGGACAGCCCGGCCGCCTCGCGCTCGGCCACCGCCGCGCGCAGCGTCTCGTCGTCCGGCCGGACCGCGGGCGTGGCCGGTGCGCCGGCCACGACGAGCGTGATCTCACCCCGCGGGTCGCCCTCGGCGGCCCACTCGGCCAGTTCGCCGAGCGGCCGGCGGACCACTTCCTCGTACGTCTTGGTCAGCTCGCGGCACAGCGCGGCGGGCCGGTCCGGACCGAACGCCTCGGCCAGATCGGCGAGCGCACCGGTGATGCGGTGCGGCGCCTCGAAGAACACCAGCGTGCGGTCCTCGGCGGCGAGCCCGCGCAGCCGGGAACGGCGGGCCCCGGGGGTACGCGGCAGGAACCCCTCGAAGCAGAACCTGTCGCAGGGCAGCCCGGACAGCGCCAGCGCGGTGGTGACGGCGCTCGGCCCGGGCGCGGCGGTGACCGGCACACCGGCGTCCAGCGCGGCCCGCACCAGCCGGTACCCGGGGTCGGAGACGCTCGGCATGCCGCCGTCCGTGACCAGCGCGACCGTGTAGCCGGCGGCGAGCACCTCGGCCAGTTCGGGGGTGCGCCGCTCCTCGTTGCCCTCGAAGTACGAGACGATCCGGCCGGGCACCGTCACGTCCAGGTCGCGGGCCAGCCGGGTGAGCCGCCGGGTGTCCTCGGCGGCGACCACGTCGGCGGCGGCCAGCACCTCGCGGAACCGGGCGGACGCGTCGGCCGGATTACCGAGCGGCGCACCGAGCAGCACGAGCCGCCCGACCTCGGACATTTCCCCCACGGCGTGTGCTCCTTCATCGAAGGTCGTACCAATTTCGGAGACGACAGACGCCACCGGGCACCCTCGCAGCCTACGATCGCCGGGTGACGAGTGCGTCGACAGCACAGAGCGCGAACCCGGACCCTTCCACCACCGACCGGGGCGACGGCGCCGGGCGCGGGCTTCCCGCCGCCGTACGGCGCCGGCTCGCCACCGTCGACGACCGCATCGGCCGAGGTCAGGCGTGGCTGGCGACAGCGGTGGTGGTGGCCGTCGCGGCGATCCTGCGCTTCGTGGGGCTCAGTTTCCCGCCCGGGAAGATCTTCGACGAGACCTACTACGCCAAGGACGCGTACGGGCTGATCGACCGCGGCTTCGAGTGGAACTACAAGGACAACGGCCCCTCGTACGTGGTGCATCCGCCGCTGGGCAAGTGGATGATCGGCATCGGCGAGTGGGCCTTCGGCTACCAGGACGCGGACAGCGGCGTCTCGGTGCCGGGCCACCTGATCACCACCTCGCCGGAGTTCGGCTGGCGGTTCGGCGCGGCCGTGGCGGGCACCCTGTCGGTGCTGCTGCTGGTCCGCATCGGGCGCCGGATGTTCCGCTCCACGGTGCTCGGCTGCGCGGCCGGCCTGCTGCTCGCGCTCGACGGATACCACCTGGTGCTGTCCCGCACGGCCATCCTCGACATCTTCCTGCTGCTGTTCGTGCTCGCCGCGTTCGGCGCGCTGGTGCTCGACCGGGACGCCCGGCGGCGGCGCTGGGCGCGGGCGCTCGAGGGCGGGCTCGACCCGACGCAGCCGGGCCGGGCCGGCCGGCCGTCGTCGGGCTGGCGGGACTGGCCGTGGTGGCGGCTGGCAGCAGGTGTGCTGCTCGGCTGCGCCTGCTCGGTGAAGTGGAGCGCGCTCTACTTCGTACCGGCGTTCGCGTTGCTGGTGCTGCTCTGGGAGGTGGGCGTCCGCCGCTCGTCCGGGGTACGCCGGCCGTGGCGCGACGCCGTGCTCGACGAGCTGCCGTGGCTGCTCGCCGCCGGCGTGCTGATGGTCGTGACCTACGTGGCGACCTGGTCGGGCTGGCTGCTCGGGCAGGAGGGCTACTACCGCCTGGCGGAGCGCTACCCGAACAACCCGGAGCTGAGCGACACCCCGTTCATCGGGGCGCTGATCAACCTGTGGGAGTACCACAAGGCGGCGTACGGCTTCCACACCCAGCTCGACGACCCGCACAAGTACCAGTCCTGGCCCTGGCAGTGGCTGCTGCTCGGCCGCCCGGTGGCGTTCCACTGGTCCGGGGACGGCAGTTGCGGCGCGCCGAGCTGCGCCTCGGAGGTGCTGCTGCTGGGCACGCCGCTGCTGTGGTGGTCGTTCCTGCCGGCGATCGCCGCGACCGCCTGGCTCGGCCTGGCCCGGCGCGACTGGCGGGCGGGCGCGATCCTGCTCAGCGCCGCGGCCGGCCTGCTGCCGTGGTTCTGGTTCGCTCTCGACGGCCGGACGATGTTCTCCTTCTACGCCGCGCCGGCGGTGCCGTTCCTGGTGCTGGCGGTGGTCTACGTGCTCGGCGCGATCGCCACTCCCGAGCCGGTGTCGAACACGGCCGCGCCACCGGACCCGCAACAGGTCCACGACAGGCGGCTGGTGGGCGGGATCATCGCGGGCGCGTACGTGTTGCTCGTGGCGCTCTGTTTCGCCTACTTCTACCCGATCTTCGTGGGCCGGGTGCTGCCGTACGCGGACTGGTCGGCCCGGATGTGGCTGGACGGCCGCTGGATCTGAGGCGGGGGGGCCGGGCGCCTGCGTGGCGCCCGGCACGGCGCGACGCGGCGCTGCGCGGCGCCTGACGCAAAGAAGCGCGCCCCGATCGCCTGCCACGGGGGAAGCGGGCGATTGGGGCGCGCAAGACAGAGCTTAACCACACTCCGGCAACGGCACAACGGGTGCGGGCCGGTCAGATTTCCGACGAGTGCACCACCGGCCGAAAGGTTTACATGGTGCAGCTAACGGTGGGTGGCCGAGCGCGACAGTGACGGCTCCGGCGGACGCCGGAAACGGGCCTCCGGTGGGCACCCGCGACCCGGATGATCTTCCAAAGTGGATCTCACTACACTTCGCCCGGTGATCAACAAGAGACGATCGACGGCCGTCCTCATCGGACTGCTGGCGGCGGCCGCGATGATCGGGCCGAGCCCCGCCGGGGCCGACGACGAGACCACCGAACCCGTCGCCGAACCACCCAAGGTCGAGCTGGTCCTCGACGTCAGCGGATCGATGCGGGCCCGCGACATCGACGGCCGCAGCCGGATCTCCGTCGCGCAGCAGGCGTTCAACGAGGTCGTCGACGGCCTGCCGGACGAGACACAGCTCGGCATCCGGGTGCTCGGCGCCACCTACCGGGGCAAGGACAAGAAGCAGGGCTGCCTGGACACCCAGCAGATCGTGCCGGTCGGCCCGGTGGACCGTCCCCAGGCCAAGGCCGCCGTCGCCGGGCTGCGCCCGACCGGTTTCACCCCGGTCGGGCTGGCGCTGCGCTCCGCCGCGCAGGATCTCGGTACCGGCAGCACCGCCCGCCGGATCGTGCTGATCACCGACGGTGAGGACACCTGCGCCCCGCCCGATCCGTGCGAGGTGGCACGCGAGCTGGCCGCCCAGGGCACCCGCCTGGTCGTCGACACGCTCGGCCTGGCGCCGGACGAGAAGGTCCGCAAACAGCTGCTCTGCATCGCCGGCGCGACAGGGGGCACCTACACCGCCGCGCAGAGCGCCGACGAGCTGACCGGCCGGATCAAGCAGCTCGTCGACCGCGCCCGGGACACGTACACCGCCGCCCCGGCGGTGGTCGGCGGCGGCTCGGCCTGCGAGGGCGCGCCGCTGCTCGCCCCCGGCGTCTACAGCGACCGGGAGGCGTTCTCCGAGCACCGCTGGTACCGGGTGCCGGTGCGCCCCGGGCAGGAACTCCGCGCCTCGGTCAGCGTGGCGCTGGACCGCCCGGTCAACCCGGACTACGGCGTGCTGCTGCGCGCCACCGCGCCGGACGGGCGGGAACTGGTCCGGGGCGTCGACGCGGGCAGCGGGCGTACCGACGTGGTCTCCGCCGGACTGCGCTGGTCGGCCGCCGAAGAGGAGGAGGACGGCCCGAGCCCGGAGCCGAGCGCCGGCACGGAGCAGTCCGTACGGACCGTCTGCCTGGTGGTCAGCAACTCGTTCGCGGCCAAGCCCGGCACCCAGGCCCGTCCCGGCATGCCGGTCGAGCTGACAGTCGACGTGGTGGCCGCCTCCCCCGCGCCGGACGGGCCGGACCTCGGCCGCGGCTGGGTGCTGCTGCTCCTGCTCACGCTGGCCGGACTGCTCACCGGGCTGCTCGCCGGACTGCTCACCCGCTGGTGGGTGCACACGTGGAGGACGAACTGAGCATGCGTACGCTGATCCGCGCCGCAGCGGCGACCACCGCCGTCGGACTCGCCCTCACCCCGGCGGCGGCCCTGGCCGCGCCCAGCCCGTCACCGGGCGCGACCACGGTGACCAAGGCCGGCACCTCGTTCCTCACCGCCACCACAGTCACCGCCGGTCAGCCGGTGCAGGTGGGCGCGTCGACGGGCGACCACCTGTACTGGTCGTTCCGCGCCGACGCCGGGCAGGTGCACGAGATCACCGCCACCGTCACCTTCCCGAAGTCACGCAGCGGCGCGTCCACCTGGACCGTCGACGTCTTCGACGGGCTGCGCCGCCGGCAGGCGTGCACCGCGGGCGCGCAGACCCCGACCGCCGGCGCGTCGGCGACGAGCGTCGCGCTCGGCTGCACGCTGCGCCGGGTACGGCCGTGGGCCGAACCCTGGTCGGGCGACCCGCTGCCCGGCACCTACTACATCCGGCTCTCCGTCACCGACCTGCCCGAACCGGACCTCGGCCTGCCGATCGAGGTGGAGATGCTTGTCGGCGCGACCGACGAGGGTGGCGCGTCCGGCGACGACGGCGAACTGGCCGCGCCGCTGGTGCCGAACACCAAGGCCGGCACGGTGCTCAGCACCGAGCCGACGCCCGAGCCGGTGGCCGAGGAGGAGACCGACCTGACCGGCTGGCTCCCCGAGGCCGGATCGCGCTGGGTGTGGACCACTGTGGGCGGCGTGCTCGCCGCCGTGGCCGGCGTGGTCGGCTTCGGGCTCACCCGGCGGTCCCGCCGCCCCTGAAAACCGCAGCCCTCTGAGACCGCAGCCCTCTGAGACCGCAGCCGGTGGCCGCCGCGAACCCGACGCGGCGGCCACCGGACGCGCTCACGCCTCAGCGGTACGCGGGCCGCGGGGCACCCAGCCGATGAACCGGTCCTGGAGCGCGGTGACCGGCACGGAGCGCAGATCCTGCGTCGCCGCGGCGAGGCAGGATCCGAGATAGACGCTCAACGACGCCCGGTCCACCTGGTACTCACGCAGCAGGTGGTGACGTTTCGTGGCGCAGGGCCAGTCGTCACCGCACGAGCCGCAGGTCCAGCCGGGGGTCACCGGCACGTGTTCGCCGCCGGCACTCCCCGAAACCTCCGCGCCAGGCGTCATCGGCCGCTCCTTCCGGGTCAGGAATGGGTGGTGATGGACCGGTTGCCTCCCCGCAACGTTCCTTCAGCGCCGCGGCACGCCCAAGCGTTACGGTACGTTCACCGCGTGTCCCCGTCATCCACCACTCGTGCGTGATCTGCTCCCGGCCACTGTCGCCGTCGCGGTGGCCGGCCCGGCCGACTGGACCGGTGAGCTGCTCCCGGCCGAACTGAGCGCCCTCGGCGAACGCGCGGTCCCCGGCCGCCGCCGCGACTTCACCGCCGGGCGCGTCTGCGCCCGCCGGGCGCTCGCCGCGCTCGGCCTGCCCGCCACGCCGGTACCCGCCGGCGCCGACCGGGCTCCGATCTGGCCGCCCGGCGTGGTCGGCGCGATCACCCACACCCGGGACTACTGCGCCGCAGCCGCCGCCCGGGCCGCCGACGTGCGGGCCGTCGGCATCGACGCCGAACGCGACCGGCCACTCTCTCCGGGGGTACGCCGGAAGGTGTGCCGTCCCGACGAGGAGGCGGACCTGGCCCGGCTGCCGGCCGGCACGCCCTGGCCGACGGTGTTGTTCAGCGCGAAGGAGACCGTCTACAAGGTCTGGCACCCACTGGTCGGTACGTGGCTGGGCTTCGCCGACGCGCGCGTCACGCTGGACCCGGACGCGGGTACGTTCCACGCCGAGATCGTGCCGGCCCGGCTCGCCGCCGCCCCGGTGCCCGATCCGCCGTCGGCGGTCACCGGACGGTTCGCCGTGGACGACGACCTGGTCCGCACCGCGGCCGTCCTGCCACGTCGATGAGGCACTGCCGGCCGGCTTGTGCCCGGCTTGTACCGTCGTTGCGACGGAAAATCCCGAAGGCGCCCCAAGGAGTACGGTGAGCCACCCTCAGCCTCCGTCCGGTTCACCGGACCCGAACCAGCAGCCACCGGAACCGCCGACTCAGGCGTTCCCCACCGCACCGATGCCGCCGGTGCCGGACAGCCCGTACGCGCCGCCGCCCGCTCCGACCTCCGGCGCGCCGCAGCCGCCCGTGTCCGGCGCGCCGCAGCCGCCGGCCTCCGGGGTGCCGTATCCGCCGCAGCCGGGTCCGGGCGAGCAGTACCCGCACACGCCCGCTCCCACCGAGGCGTTCCCGCCCGCGCCGCCCACCTCGGGCGCGCCGTACCCGCCGCCGGGCAGCGAGTACCAGCCCCCGGGCGGCGCGTACCAACAGCCGGGCTCCGAATACCAGCCGCCGGGTGCCGCGTACCCGCCGCCGGGCTCCGAGTACCAGCCGCCGGGTGGGGCGTACCAGCAGCCTGGGGCCTATCCGCCGCCGGGCGGTTATCCGCCGCCGGGTGGTGGGGCGTACCCGCCTCCGCCGGGAGCGCCGTTCGGGCCGCCGGCGAAGAAGTCGAACAAGAACGTCTGGATCACGATCGGCATCGTCGCCGTGGTCCTGCTGCTGCTGTGCTGCGGTGGCGGCATCTTCGCCGTCTACAGCGGCGCGCAGAAGACGAAGGATGCGATCGACTCGCTGCCCACCCCGGGCGTCACCTACGGCCAGCCGACGGCTGACGCCCCGACGGGTGCTCCCGCCGACACGCCGCAGCCGGGCAACACCGACGACAAGACGTTCAACATGCCGGCCGGCGACAAACTGGTCGTCAACGACGACCGCGGCACCATCGAGATCACCGTCGGCAACTTCCGGACCCGGAACGCCGCCTGCAGCGAGGTCATGCCCGGACCGAAGAACGGCATGTTCCTGATCGCCGACGTGACCGCCGAGATCACCAAGGGCACCGGCTCGATCAACCCGTTCTACTTCACCTGGGTCGCCGCGGACGGCACCGAGGAGAGCGGCATCGGCGGCGCCTTCTCCGGTTGCGGCAAGCTGATGACCTCGGGCACCAACCTGCCCGTGGGTTCCAAGCGCACCGGCCAGCTCATCTTCGACGTGAAGGATCAGAACGGCGTCGTCGAGTACCGGCACCTCTTCCGTCCCGCCGGATCCTGGAAGCCCTGACCCGCCTGTGGCGTGCTGCGGGGCCGGTCCACGTCGGACCGGCCCCGCGATCACTCTGACGACACCGGCGGGTCGTTGCGGCGTTTCCCTGCGCGTGACGGCTCGGGTCGCCAGTCTTGGAGCATGGCGAACGAGACGACGATCCCGCTGCTGCCGTGCCGGTCCCTGGACGACGTGGCGCCCTTCTACCAGGCCCTCGGCTTCGAGGTCACGTACCGGCAGGAGCGCCCGAACCCGTACCTGACGCTGCGGCGGGAGGATCTCCAACTGCACTTCTTCGGGATGCCGCAGTTCGATCCCGCCGACTCGTACGGCTCCTGCCTCGTCGTGGTGGACGACCTGGTCGACATCCACCGCGCCTTCGCCGACGGCATGCGGTCCACATACGGCAAGGTGCTCGTCTCCGGCGTACCCCGGATGACCCGGCCCCGGCCCCGCCGCAACCAGGAGGGTCACTTCGGGTTCAGCATCGTCGACCCCGGCGGCAACTGGATCCGGTTCGTCGGCCGGGCCACCCCGCCGGAGACCGACGACAGGGGTGGGCTGGCCCGTACGCTGCGCAACGCGGTGGTGCAGGCCGACTCGCGCGGCAATCCGACGCAGGCCGCGCGGATCCTCGACGGCGCGCTCGCCCGCCCGGAGGCCGCCGACGATCCGGCCGTCCACGTGGAGGCACTGGTCTACCGGGCGGAGCTGGCACTGCAACTCGACGAGCCGGAGTCCGCGCGGGAGCTGGTGCGGCAGGCGCGCTCGATCCCGCTGGACGACGGTTCACGTGACGCGCTGGCCGACACGATGCGGCACGCCGAGGATCTGCTCACCGCCCTGCCGCCCGCGTGACAGCAGGACGGTCCGGTGGCGGCGGTTTGCCGTCCCGGCCAGCGGGGACGCGACGCGGCAGGCGGCGAGCGCCGCCACGCGACGATCCGGGGAGGCGGCATGAGCGTCGAGCGCGCGAGGAACGACCTGGAGGACCTGGCCGGTCCGGCCCGGGCGCGGCTCGGTGACCTGAACCAGGACGAACACGCCGAAGCGGACCGGGTACGCGAACAGGACGAGATCCGGGGCAAGCGTCCCGGCGAGCACATCCAGGCGGACGCCCGCGACGCCGACGACGACTTCTCCGCCTGACCCCGTCCCGCCGGGGATCTGAGGCCGGACGATCGGCGAGCGTGCGTTGTCGGGGGTGGTTCCTATCCTGGGGCGATGCTTCTCACCGACGTCACCGGGTCCTGGGCGGGCACAAACGGCTTCCGGTTGATGCCCGCCGACCCGCTCGCCGAGTCGCCGGCCGCGCTCACCGTCGCCACCGCGGCGGGCGGGCACCTGACCACCGTGTCGTACTCGTGGAGCCATCCCGGCGACGGCCCGCAGGACGGCCTGCTGGTGATCGCCGCCGGTGACCGGCCGGGCTCGCTCGTCGCCTGGTGGGGCGACTCGTGGCACCAGCAGCCGACGCCGATGACGCTCACCGGCGCGACCGGCGGAGCGGCGGCGGTCGAGCTGACCGCCGGGTACGGCGGCGGCTGGGAGTGGCGGATCGTCCTCGACACCGCCGACCCGGCCGTCCTGCGGCTGCGGATGGAGAACGTGGTCCCCGCCGACCAGGCCGGGCCCGGCACACCGGCCGGGCCCTATCCCGCGATGCTCACCGAGGTGCGCCGGGCCTGAGCCCGATCAGGCGTCGAGGATCTCCCGCAGCCGGCGCGCGAACGCCTCCGGCTGCCCGGCCTGGCCCATCCCCTCGCCGAGGAACCCGCCGTGGTGGCTCGGGAAGACCGCGGGCTGTCCGCCGAGCAGCTCGGCGGTGGCCACCGACGTCCGCGCGGTGAGCGTCTCCGCCGACTCCTCGCCCACCGCGATCACCACGCGGGTGGGCGCGGCGCGCAGCGCGTCGGCGTCCGGCCGGAAGACGGTGACCGCCGCGGACCGGTCGGAGAGCAGCGGGTCGTCGCGGCTGCCGTCGTCCTCGGCCGGCAGCCCGAACGCGGCCGGGTCCGGCGCGGGCTGGGCGAAGTAGTCGCCTGTGAACTCGCCCCGCCACGACGTCAGGCCGATGAACGCCGCCATGCCGGCGCCCCAGCCGTTCCTCCGGTACGCCTCCTGGCAGGCGGCCATGGCCCGGCCGGCCGCTTCGGCGTCGGGGAGCAGCGCGGTCAGCGGCGGCTCGTGCGCCACCAGCGTGGTCACCACGTCCGGGTACGCGGCCACCAGGGCGAGCGCGGTCACCGCGCCGCCGCTGCTGGCGAACATGTCGACCGGGCCCACGCCGAGGGCGTCGACGATGTCGCGGACGTCCCGGGCCTGCACCTCGGGCCGCGAGTCGTTCCGGCCGTCCTTGCGGACGCTGCGGCCGAGCCCGCGCGGGTCGTACGTGATGACGGTGCGGTCCGGGAAGTACGACGCGAGCGTGGTGAAGCCGTCGGCGCACATGGGCTGGCCGATCATGAACAGAGGGCGGTGCCCGGCCTCGGCCGCCTCGGGGGCGTGTACGTCGTAGACCAGGTCGACCTCGGGCGTCTGGAGAGTGAGCGTCTTCATGCCTCTGTCGACTGGCGCCGGCCCCGGAAATCATCGGTCCGGCGCAAACCGGTGCCGGGCGCGGCTCGCGGCGGTGTCGACGCCCACCGCCGCGAGCCGTGCCGTCGGGGTCAGCTCACCGTGCCGGTGACGGTGCTGCCGGACTTGGTGACGTAGTAGGTCAGCTTCGTGCCGCTCCAGAAGTGGAACGTCAGCGTGACCCGCTGGCCGTCGTTGACTTCGGCGAAGAACTCCGGCTTCAGCGCGATCGTGTTGCCGGTGTAGTTCGGCGCGAACGTCACGTCGAACTCCTTGTACGAGGTCCAGTTGTGCGGTCCGGCGTTGCTGCCGTCGGCGTACTTCGCCTCCATCGTGGCGAGCTGGTCGCCGCGGAACTGCGCCGGGAGCGTGAACGCGGCGGTGGTTCCTGTCGCGTTGGAGAGCACCGGCGGGTCGTACGTGATGATGCTGATCCGCCACGGCACACCGGCGGAGAAGCGGGCTGTCAGGTTGGCGTTCACCCCGTACGCGCGGGAGCCGACCAGCCGGGTCAGCGCCGACGCGGTGAGCGTCAGGGTGCTGCCGGAGACCGTGTAGTCGGTGCCGTTCACCAGGTCGGTGGTGCCCTGGCGCAGCCCCTGGAACGTGGTGCCGTTCAGGTTGAGCGTCAGGCTCTTGGCGGTGATCGTGCCGGTGCGCGGCACGTACACCTGGTCGCTGGACGCGGTGCCGGAGCGGGTCGTCCAGCTCGACTTGATCTGCGCGAACAGCTCGGGGTCCTTCCACACGAACGACGTCCGGTCGAAGTGCTGGCCGTTGTCCCAGAGCTGGGTGGTCAGTTTGCGGCTGCGCGCGTAGTGGCCGAGGAACTCGAAGAACTTCAGCTTCTCGCCCTGCTCGATGGTGCCGGTGTGCCGGTCGAAGCCGAGCAGCCCGTACTCACCGATGATCACCGGGATGTTGCGGGTGACGAAGGCGTTGTAGACGCGGTCGAACTGGTCGGTCAGGTCCTGCTGGACCGTCGCGTCGAACCGGGTGCCGCCGGCGACGTTCACGCTGAACGGCCAGTACCCGTAGAAGTGCACGGTGGCGATCAGGTTCGGGTCGTTGAGCGTGTTGAACGTGCTGACCAGCTCGTCCACCCGGGCCTGCTCGGCGGAGGTGTGCAGGGTCGGCAGGACCAGCAGCCGGGTGGCGTTGCCGCCGCCGGACTGACGGACGATGCGGTGGAACGAGGTGTTCAGCTCGTTGAGCAGCGTGGCGTTCTGGGCGTCGCCGGAGCTGCCGGTGAACTGCGGCTCGTTGACGCTCTCGAAGGTCAGCTTCGGCGAGGAGTCCTTGAACGCGGCGGCGATCTGGGTCCAGAGCGCGTTGTAGCGGTTCAGCACGCCTGTGCGGTCGGTGGGCATCGTGTTGATCCACTGCCACGAGTCGTGGTGGATGTTGAGCACCACGTAGAAGCCGTCGGCGAGCGCCCAGCCGACCACCTCGCGTACCCGGTTCAGCCAGGCCGCGTCGATGGTGTAGTTCGGCGCGGCGCCGTGGTGGTTGCTCCAGGTCACCGGGATGCGGATGCTGTTGAAGCCCTGCGCCCGGACGTTGTCGAGCAGCGCCTCGGTGACCCGCGGGTTGCCCCACGCGGTCTCGTCCGCGCCGACCGCGTCGAAGGAGTTGCCGAGGTTCCAGCCGGGCTGCATGGCGGCGACGGCGGCCATCGCGTTGCCTGCGGGCGGCGGGGTCGTGGGCGGTGGCGTGGTGGGCGGCGGGGTGGTCGGGGGCGGGGTCGTCGGCGGTGGCGTGGTGCTCGGCGGCGGGGTGGTTCCGCCGACGCCGCCGGTGCAGGCCACACCGTTGAGCGAGAACGCGGTGGGCGCGGTGTTCGCGCCGGACCAGGAGCCGTTGAAGCCGAACGAGACGCTGCCGTTCGTGGCGATGGCGCCGTTGTAGCCGACGTTCGTGGCGGTGACGTCGGCGCCGGAGGAGGTGACCGTGGCGCTCCACGCCTGGGTGACCCGCTGGCCGGACGGGAACGTCCAGCGCAGGTTCCAGCCGCTTATCGGGTCACCGAGGTTGGTCACGTCGACGTTCGCGGTGAAGCCGCCGGGCCACTGGCTGGCGGTCGTGTAGGTGACGCGGCAGCCGGCCGCCGCCTGGGCGTTCGTCGCCATCACGGCGGTGCCTGTCACGAGTGCCGCGGCGGTCGCGGCGACCAGGCCGACCCGCAATCGGGCGGTACGGGGAGAGCGGAACATGGTGGTTCCTTCGTGGTGGGTGGGGCGCGTGGACGGGGAAGGCGGGGCGCGCACCCGCCCAGCGCGAGAGTAAGTTTGGAATCCAAACATTGTCAATCGGCAGACGTGGATACGGGAGCACATGAGGCGGTCGGCAGCGCCTCGACAGTGAGGTGCGCCGACAGCGCGCCCAGGAAGTCCGGCGCGTCGAAGATCCGCCCGGCCGACGCGACACCGGTCGCCCGCGTCCGCCCGGTCAGGATCCGGTGGACCGCCTCGACCGCGAGCGGCGCGCTGATCGCGTAGATGTCCTGCCCGTGGGCCACCACCCGCCGGCGGACGTCGCCCGACCGCACCACCACGTCGACGGTGAACGTCTGCGCCGACCGGCCACGCTCGTCCACAGCGGCCGGCGCCTCCCCGGCTGCCAGGTCCCCCGCCGCGTTCACGGTCATGTACGTGCACACCTCCGGGATGTCCAGGTGACTCGGCACGGTCACCACGTCGGCCATGGTGAACTCGCCCAGCACCGGCCGCACACCCAGCGGTGCCGGGAACTCCCAGTCCCGCCGGGGCAGGTCGCCGTCGGCGTACACCAGGCGCCCGTCGGTGAAGCGGACCCGCCGGCCGTCGCGGCGCTCGCGCGAGACGACGCCGGAGGCGACCGTCCCGGCCGTCGGGTGCCAGCTGCTCAGCCCGTACGCGACGTGCGCCTCGTCGGCCGCCGCCCAGCCCCCCGTCGCGGCGGTGACCAGCAGGTCGCCGAGCCCGCCGAAGAACGCCATGGCGGGCACCACCGCGACTCCGGCGGCCTCGGCACGCTCGGCGTAGTGGGCGAACGTGTCCCGGTTCGCCTCGATCTCGGCCGCCACGTCGACGTAGGGGATTCCGGCCCGCAACGCGGCCTCGATCAACGGGCCGGCGGTCGAGGCGAACGGCCCGGCGCAGTTGACCACCGCCGCCGCCCCGGCCAGCGCCCGGTCCAGCGAGCCCGGGTCGTCGACCGACGCCACCCGCTGCGCCACCCCCGGGAAAGCGGCCGCCAGCTTCCCGGCGTCGCGTCCCACCGGCAGCGGCTCGTAGCCCCGCTCGCGCAGCTCCGCCACCACGAACCGTCCGGTGTGCCCGTACGCCCCGAACACCGCCACCTGCATGACGTTCCCCCTCGAAGATCGACTGGAATGATCCTCGCCGGAATCCGAGAGCCGGGACAGTGGCGCAAACGCCAATGCCCGTACAGTTGCGGACATGACCCTGATCGCGCTCGCCGCCACCGACGGGATGCTGCACTTCGAGCTGGCGGCGGCGTGCGAGATCTTCGTGCGCGACCCGACCGGCCTGGCCGACCCCTGGTACGACATGGTGGTCTGCGGTCCCGGCCCGGTCGGCGTCGGCCGGTTCGCGGTCACACCCGACCACGGGCTGGACCACCTCGCCCGCGCCCACACGGTGATCGTCCCGGCGATCGAGGACACCGACGCCGAGCCGCCGTCCGACCTGGTCGACGGGGTCCGCGCCGCGCACGAGGCGGGCGCCCGGATCGTCTCGTTCTGCACCGGCGCGTTCGTGCTCGCCGCCGCCGGCATCCTCGACGGGCTGCGCGCCACCACCCACTGGGCGCACACCGACGCGCTCGCCGCCCGCTACCCGCGCGTCCAGGTCGACCCGGACGTGCTCTACGTGGACAACGGCGACGTACTCGCCTCCGCCGGCAAGGCCGCCGCGATCGACCTGTGCCTGCACCTGATCCGCCGCGACCACGGCTCGACAGTCGCCAACGCCGTCGCCCGCCGCCTGGTGGTGCCGCCGCACCGCGCGGGCGGCCAGGCCCAGTACGTCACCACCCCGGTCCCGGCCCGCGAGGACCACCCGCTCGCCGCGCTGCTCCCCTGGGCGATGGCGCGGCTGGACCGCCCGCTGACGGTCGCCGACCTCGCCCGCCAGGCCGCCATGAGCACCCGCAACCTGGTCCGGCACTTCACCGCCGCGACCGGCGCCACCCCGTCGCAGTGGCTGGCCACGCAGCGCATCCGGCGGGCGCAGGAGCTGCTGGAGAACACCGACGACGGCATCGACGCCGTCGCCGAGGCATCAGGCATGGGTACGGCGACGACGCTGCGCCGGCACTTCCAGCGCACCGTCGGCGTACCCCCGGACACCTACCGCCGCACGTTCCGCCGCGGCTGACCGGGTTGCCGGCGCGTCGGCCCGGGTAATCGATCCATCATGGATCGGATCACGGGGTCGAAACAGCGTTGGTGGAACACCTATCCGGAGGCCACGACCGGGCAGTGGACGACGGCCGTCGTCGTGGCCCTGGTCCTCTCGGCGCCGGCCGGCCTGCTCTGCGTGTGGCTGGCCACGTCGCTGCTGAGCGGAACCCACTGGCTGCTCCAGACGCTCGCCTTCGCCGTCGTCGGCCTCGTCATCGGCGGTGGCGCCCTCGTCCTGCTGGCGAAGCTCGCCGAACGCGGCGGTCGCCGGTCGGTCTGAACGAGTTGCGCGCCTTCCCCTTCTTCGGGGCCCGGACGTTCCGGCACTGAGGCTATGGTCGGTTCGTGCCGCCCACGGGGACGGTCGCCTGACACTCGGCACGGGGGCAGATGTGTTCGACGTGATCGTGGTCGGCGGTGGGCCGACCGGCATGATGCTGGCGAGCGAGTTGCGCCTTCAGGGCGTCGGCGTGCTCGTGCTGGAGCGCGACGCCGAGCCGCCGCCGTACGTGCGCTCGCTCGGGCTGCACGTCCGCAGCATCGAGGTGATGGACCAGCGCGGCCTGCTGGAGCGGTTCCTGGAACACGGCGGCACGCACCCGATCCGGGGATTCTTCGCCGGCATCGACAAGCCCGCCCCCGCCGACCTGGACACTGCCCACCCGTACGTCCTCGGCATCCCGCAGACGCTCACCGACCGGCTGCTCGCCGACCACGCCGCCGAGGTGGGCGCCGAGATCCGGCGCGGCAGTGCGGTGACCGGGCTGGAGCAGGACGACGACGGCGTGACGGTCCACCTCGGCGACGCCGGCGTGCCGCCACTGCGGGCGCGGTTCGTCGCCGGCTGCGACGGCGGGCGCAGCACCGTCCGCAAGCTGCTCGGCGTCGGCTTCCCCGGCGAGCCGTCGACGATCGACACGCTGCTCGGCGAGATGGAGGTGACAGCGCCGCCGGACGAGATCACCGCGATCATGACCGAGGTACGCCGCACCGAGAAGCGGTTCGGGCTCGGGCCGTCCGGCGAGCCGGGCGTGTTCCGGGTGGTCGTACCGGCGGCCGAGGTCGCCTCGGTGCCGCCGACGCTCGACGACTTCAGTCGGCAACTGACCGCGTACGCCGGCACCGACTTCGGCGTGCACTCCCCCCGCTGGCTGTCGAGGTTCGGCGACGCGACCCGCCTGGCCGAGCACTACCGGGTCGGGCGGGTCTTCCTGGCCGGCGACGCCGCGCACGTCCATCCGCCGCTCGGCGGGCAGGGGCTCAACCTGGGCATCCAGGACGCGTTCAACCTGGGCTGGAAGCTGGCGGCGACGGTGAAGGGCTGGGCGCCGGACGGCCTGCTGGACACCTACGAGTCCGAGCGGCGCCCGGTCGCCGCCGACGTGCTGACGAACACCCGCGCGCAGATGCTGCTGACCACGAACGAACCCGGACCCCAGGCCGTGCGTCAGGTGCTGGCGCAGCTCATGGACTTCGACGAGGTCAACCGCTTCCTGATCGAGAAGGTCACCGCGATCAGCGTGCGGTACGACGCCGGCGAGGGGCACGCCCTGCTCGGGCGGCGGCTGCGCGACGTACCGCTGCGGGAGGGACGCCTGTACGAGCTGATGCGTACCGGCGGCGGGTTGTTGATCGACGGGACCGGGAAGCTGTCGGTGGACGGCTGGGCCGACCGGGTCGGGTTCGTCGCCGGCACCGGCGACGAGCTGGACGTGCCGGCGGTGTTGTTGCGGCCGGACGGGCACGTGGTCTGGGTGGGTGACGACCAGCAGACGCTAGAGGATGCGCTGACCAGGTGGTTCGGTAGCGCGACGAGGTGAGCTGCCGCCGATCGCCCGAGGGCGTTCAGGGTCCGGTCGTCCGGTAGCCGCGGAGCGCGGCTTCGGCGAGCCGGGGGAGGTGATCGTCGCCGCCGGGCTCGTTGCCCTGCTCATGAACGATCACCAGGGTGGTGCCGATCCGGACGAGGATGCTGTCCCATTCCAGCTTGATCGATCCGGAAGTCGTGCTGGCGTCGACGCGCATGCTCTCGTCGCCCAGTCGCGGCCCCGGTACCACCGCGAAACGGTAGCCGCCTCCGTCCTGGCCCGGTGACGCGACGGTAGGGCACCGGCCGATGAACGCCCGCAGGTCCGCCATCGCCTCTCGGGCGCCGTCGTCGGCGTACGTCCTGAGCACTTCGCTCGCCACCCACGAGTAGCCGGAGCCGTCGGCGGAACTGACGGTGGCGGCGGCCATCGCCGACGGAGTACCGGTCAGCCGGTTGGCCGACAACAGCGGAATCATGTCCGTACAGGGCACCTCGGGGCCGGGGCGCTGCCGACCCGCATCCGGAGCCATGACCGTCGCGATGTCCACAGTGAAACCTGGTGGCAACGCGTCCGTGGTCACCAGCCGCGCCGACAGTGCCGGGGAGTAGCCGGCTCCGCCGGTCGCCGGAATCGCGGACGGCTTCCGGGTGGTGGGCGTGCCGGTCGCCTGGGCCGTGGAACGGCCGGCGTCGCCCGCCGAACTATCCGCCGGATCAGCGGTCGAGGGTCCGCACGCGGCCACCACGCAGACCGCGCCCGCCGCGCCCAACCTCCGCAGCACCGTCCTGAGCACCGGGCAGACTCCATCTGTCGTACGGACGCGTCAGGCTACCAACGGACGTGACTCCGATCGGCCGCCCGGCTGAGGGCCGGGTGCCGGACGGACCCGGGCACATCTGCGCGCTGCGAGAGATCGTCGACTCCCCTACGCTGCGCCGCATGACGGTTCTGATGATCTACAACGGTGACACGGCGCCGGACGCCCCCGGCACGCGTACCGGCGGTGTTCCGCTCGTGCCTACGGGCTTCGAGTGGCCGGTGTGCGACGAGTGCGACGGACCGATGCAGTTCCTGGCCCAGGTCCGACTCGACGACATCGACGCGGCCGACGCCACCCTCTTGTCGATCTTCATGTGCCAGAACGATCCGGGCCTGTGCGACGAGTGGGACGCGACAGCCGGCGGCAATCGCGCGTTCGTCTTCCCTTCCGGGGCGCTGGCTCCGTCCGCCGTGCCCTCCGGCGACACCGTCCTGCTGGCCGAGACGTCCGCCGTCACGTACGTGCCGATGCAGGACTCCGACGGCTACGACGAGGCGCGCGAACGCTGGCGCGGTGAGTCCGGCCGGCCGCTGCGAGACGTCCTCGGGCAACTCGGCGGACTGCCGGCGTGGCTCCAGTTCGACCAGACGCCCACCTGTCCCGCCTGCGCCCTGCCCATGTCGTTCGTCGTCCAGCTCGAGGAGGGCCACGATCACCGCACCGGCTTCAACTTCGGCGGCGGTGGCTGCGGGTACGGATTCCGCTGCCGGCCGTGCTCGACGGCCGCGTTCCTGTGGCAACAGTGACCTGCTTCTCAGGCTTGACGAACGGCATTGGTAAGTCATAGCTTACCGTTCGTGGCCACTTACCGAACCGAGGACGGATGGGACGCCCTGGGCGACCCGACGCGGCGGGCGATCATCGCGTGTCTCGCGGAGCGGCCGCGGGCGGTCGGCGAGCTGGCCGCGGTGCTGCCGGTCAGCCGGCCGGCGGTGTCGCAGCATCTGCGGGTGCTGAAGGACGCCGGCCTGGTGACGGACCGCACGGCGGGCACGAAGCGTGTCTACCGGCTCGATCCCGCCGGCGTGGCCGCCTTACGAGATCAGCTCGACACCTACTGGAGCCGCGCGTTGGACGGCTTCAAGGACGTCGCCGAGCGTCCTGACGAGGAGGAATCATGAGCGGAGCGGATGCGGTGGTGCGACGGCAGATCGTGGTCGACGCGCCGGTGGAGCGGGCCTTCGCGGTGTTCACGAAGCGGTTCGGCGACTTCAAGCCGAAGGAGCACAACCTGCTGTCGTCGCCGATCACCGAGACGGTGTTCGAGGCGAAGGCCGGTGGGCACATCGTCGACCGCGCCGAGGACGGCAGTGAGTGCGCCTGGGCACGGATCCTCGTCTTCGAGCCGCCGGACCGGCTCGTCTTCAGCTGGGACATCAGCCCGGCTTGGCAGCTCGAACAGGATCTGGAGAATGCCAGCGAGGTCGAGGTCCGGTTCGTCGCCGAGACACCGCAGCGCACCCGGGTCGAGTTGGAGCACCGCAACCTGGACCGGCACGGTCCGGGGTGGGAGTCGGTTCGTGACGGCGTCGGCCACGACGAGGGCTGGCCGCTGTACCTGGCCCGCTTCGCGGGACTGTTCACCGAGGCCGGATAGCACGTGTCTCGGCAACCGCCGGCACGATTGTTCACGAGCCTCGAAAGGCTCGGAAAGAGGCACTGGCAGACTGCCGCCATGCCGTCCGAGCCGCCGTCGTGGACAATCAAGCACTTCTCGCGGGCCAACCCGGCGGGACCGGGTCAGGACAGTGTCCCGGCCTTGCTACGCCGCATCGCCGACAGCATCGAGCAACGGCCCGGTATCGAGGTGCAGGACGTCGTCATTCAAAGCGAGATCACTGCCGACGGTGACTGGTGGTCGGCCACCGTCTACTTCCACGAGCCGTCGCCGTAACGCATCCCGGCCGGCCGCTCGACCGCGTCGCCGCCGACTAGCGGCAGCCTTCCCGTAGTCCGGCCACGAGTGGGCCAACACTCGTCGGGGTGTAGGCAGGCGGGATGCCGGGTACGTCGCGCCCTACCCCTTACCCCTGCTCAGGAGGACGCTATGACCGTCGTACTCGCCGTTGTCTGCAAAGACGGAGTGGTGATCGGCGCAGACTCCCAGATCACCGAGAGCGACCGCGGTCTGAGCTTCCCCGCCCAGAAGCTGCACCCGCTGGGCGACTGCGCCGCCTGGGGCGGCAGCGGCGCGCGGGGGGTGCTCAACGACCTGCGCCCCCTGCTCCAGGACTCGGCCACCGCCATCCTCGAAGCACCGGACATCGGCGACGAGTTGCAGGAACGCGTCCTGCCCGTCCTCAAGAAGCACTACGAGAACTACATCCCGGACGTACCGGGCGAGGGCAGCGGCGGTGGGGTGTCGGCGTACCTGCTCGCGGCCGGCTACAGCCAGGGCGGGCCGTGGATCGTGGAGATCAACCCCAACGGGCTGATCGGCCGCTACGAGGACGTGGGTTTCCACGCCATCGGCTCCGGCGCGCCCATGGCCCAGCAGGCCGGCGCGCTGCTGTCCCACTTCCGGATGACCACGCGCACCGTCGAGTACGGCGTGGTGGGCGTGGTACGGGTACTGGAGGCGCTGGAGCGGACCTCACCGTCGGTCGGCGGCCCGTTCAGCGTCGCGTGCATCCGCGAGGAGGGCGCCCACCACCTCGACGAGAAGGAGATCGCCAAGGCGCTGAAGGACGCCGAGCGCTGGCGCGACCTCGAACAGAAGGCGCTCGACGGCCTGTTCGACTGACGCCGGGCGTGTTGGGTGGCCGGAGCCGGAACGCCGGCGGAGGAACGGCCGCGCGCGCCCAGGTGGTGATGCGTGCGGCCGTTCAGGGCCGCCTTGACAACGTGACGAAGCCCCTCGGCCGTCGACCTGGAGCCGGCCTACCTGCTCAATCTCACGGGCGGCGTTGGTCTCGGGAGGCCAGAGGGATCAATCTGGCTGCCACGTCCGCGAGATCGCCGAAGCCGCTGACGGTTTGCAGCAGGCCACGGGCCCGGTAGTAGGCGCGCAACGGCTCGATCTGCGCCTGGTGGTTCTCCTGTGAATGCGTGTACATGAGTAGGAGTTCCTGGCGTCGCACGGCGACCTCGGGATCAAGTTCGATCCGTCGCTCTGCCCGGCGCTGAACGGCGAGGCGGAGTTGGTCCTCGGTCAGGACGAGTTCGATCACCGTGTCGGGAACATGGCCGCTCCCGGTCAGCAACTCGGCCTGACGGATCTTGCGAGGGAAGTCGTACAGCACCCAGCCACCGTCGACGTCGGCTAGCGCGTCGGCGACGGCTCTGACCATCAGCTCATCGGTGACGAGCTGTCCGGCCTGCATAAATCCGTTCGCCTCTTCGCCCAGCGGAGTCCGCTGCTGCACGTGCTGGCGGAAGACATTGCCTGCGCTGACGACCTGCAGGCCGCAGGCGTCTGCCAGAGCCGACGCAGCGGAAGCCAGATCGACGACCGGCCCGCCGATGAGGGCCACGTTGGGCATGTGCGCTCCCATGTTGTGCACCGAAGAGCCAAGCTAGCAGTACGCGCGACACCTCACGTGAGACGCGGAGGCGACGTGCGGCTGGGCGAGCAGTCCGGTGAGCCGTCCCGCACAAGATCGAAAAAGGCCGTCTCCGACTGGCGGAAACGGCCTTTGAACTGGGTGGAGCTGAGGGGATTTGAACCCCTGACCCCCTCGATGCGAACGAGGTGCGCTACCGGTCTGCGCCACAGCCCCTCCGCCGGCGAACCAGCGTCGGTCCCACCCGGCTCTCACCGGGCGGGCCGACGACAAGGCTAACAGGTCGCGCCCCCACGACGCGAACCGCCCCGCCGCCCCGTAGATCTTGGAAGGAAAAGGCCCCCGGAGGGGCCCAAACCTTCCAAGATCACCACCAGCAGGGCGCCGGCACGGCGGTCAGGCGCCTCGGCCGGACTGGTAGGGACGTCCGCGCAGGCCACCCGCCCGCCGGTAGGACACCGAGCCGCCGCTCGCCGCCGGTGGCAGGTCCGCGGGACGGTCCAGCCCCATCGCCGTACGCCGGACCGCCTCGCGCTGGGCGGCCAGCCGGCGCTGCGCCTCTCGCCGGGCCGCCGCGCGCCGGGCCTGCTCGCGGCGTACCTCGGCCTGGCGGGCGGCCAGCCAGGCCGCCTCGCGGGCGTCCGCACGCCGCCGCCGGCGCTCGGCCAGGGCGCGCTGCCGCAGGTGTACGACGTACGCGACGAGCAGTGTGCCGGTGACCGAGACGCTGATCCAGAACCCGGGTCCGACGAGCACCACGCCGCCCAGCTCGACCAGGTTGAGCAGCAGCAGCGCGGCCAGCACCCGGCGCCGGCGGTAGATCGCCGGGGTGTGCCGCCGGCGGGGCGGGTGCCGTCGGCGGGACTGGGCCGGCACCGCGGACACGGGCCGGAGCCGCCCGGAACGCCGGCGCAGCGGTGGCGCGGAGACCGGGCGGGCAAGACTACCCGTGTCGGAGTCTTCACTGAGGGTCACGACGAGGGAGCGCGGCGGGTGCAGCGGTCGCCGCCCGGGCACAGTGCGCCGTCGACGCCGGCGCTGGAGCACCCGCGCCGTCGACTGCGCCCGCTCCGCCACCAGCCGCTCGGTGGCGTCGTACCGGCGGACCAGCGCCGGAGCGAGGGCGAGCAGACCGGCGGCGGCGAGGACGGCGAGGAGCACCGACGTGGGCACCCTCACCCCTCCCGTCACCAAAGTTCGGGACGAGCGCCGCGCCGCCGCAACTTCTTCCGTCGACCGTCGTTTACGGCGCACTTCGTGCGGGCGGGCAGCGCTTGCCACAGCTTGCAGTTACTTGAGGTTACGGGCCGCCGACCCGGTTCACAGTGCGCCGCGCCGGGCGTTCGCCTCAGCGGCGGTTGTCACGTACGCGGTGCCACCGCGCCAGCAAGCCGCCCTCGGCTACGACTTCCTCGCCCGTCATCGCGTATCCGATGTGGTCTCGCCACGCGCCGTCGATGTGCATGTAGCGCACGTGATAGGCCTCCTCGCGGAAGCCGAGTTTCTCCACCACCCGCCGGGACGGCACGTTCTCCGGCCGGATGTTCACCTCGATCCGGTGCAGCCCGCCCGGCCCGAACGCGTGGTCCACGGCGAGCGCCACAGCGGTCGGGATCACGCCGCGACCGGCCACCCGGGAGTCCACCCAGTAGCCCACGTACCCGGAGCAGAACGCGCGCCGGACGATGCTGCCCACGTTCACGTGGCCGACCAGCCGCTCCTGCCCGTTCTCGCGCAGGCAGACCGCGAACGGCATGCCCTCACCGGTACGCGCGGACTTGCGCTGGTCGGCGTGCACCAGGCGGAACGCGGCGGGCGAGTTCGTCTCGTACCAGCCGCCGGGCACATGGGACTCCCACGGCGCCAGCCACTCCCGGTTCGCGCGCCGGATCTCCGACCAGGCTCCGGCGTCCGAGCGCCGGTACGGCCGCATCACCACCGGACCGTCCACCAGCACCGCCGGCCACCCCGGCGCCCGCCGGAACCTCACCGAGCCGGCCTTTCGCTCGCGACTGCGGGGCTCGCAAGCTCACTCCTCGCGCTCACCGGCGCCGGTCCAGCAGGAGAACATCCACGGTAGACCCCGCAGCAGCGGTGGTGACCCGCTCGCCGAGCACCAGCAGGCCGTTCGCATCGGACAGGCCGGAGAGCGTGTACGGGCCACCGGCGAGCGGCTGCACCGTGTACCCGCCGCCACGCCGCTCGGCCACGTGCGCGGGCCGGAACTCGCGCAGCCCCACCGGGGACGAGACCGTCTCCAGCAGGTGTGCGCGGACGCTCGGCCGGAACACCGGCTCGGCCCCGGCCAGCAATTGGATGGCCGGCCGGGCCAGCACCTCGAAGCCGATCAGCGCCGCGCCGGGCTCACCGGGAAGACACACCACCGGCACCTCCTCGGCGCCGACCGTACCGAACCCGAGGGCCGTTCCGGGATAGAGGGCCACCTCTGTGAAGGTGACCGGCCCGGCCCGGCCGCCGTCGCGGCGGGACAGGATGCGGCGGACCATGTCACCGGGGCCGGTGCCGGTGCCGCCGGTCGTGATGATCAGGTCGGCGCGCAGCGTCTGGTCCTCCAGCAGGCCGCGCAGTGCCTCCGGGTCGTCGTCGCAGATCCCCACCCGGTACGCGAGCGCGCCCGCCTCCGCCGCCGCCGCGGTCAGCGCGTGTGAGTTGGTGTCCACCACCTGCCCGGGCTGGCTGCCCCGGCCCACGTCCACCAGTTCGTCACCGGTGGCCACGATGACCACGCGCGGGCTGGGCCGCACCACCACGTGCCCGATGCCGGTGGCGGCGAACACCGCGACCAGGGCCGGTGACACGTACGCGCCGGCGCGGGCGAGCAGCGTGCCGGCGACCAGTTCCTCCCCGGCGCGGCGCAGGCCGTACCCCCGTTTGGGGGCGCGGAAGATCTCGACGGCGGCCATGCCCTGGTCGGTCCACTCCACCGGGACGACCACGTCCGCGCCGATCGGCAGCGGCGCGCCCGCCGCCACCGAGAAGCAGGAGCCGGGGGTGAGCCGGACCGGCCGCCAGCTCGCCGCGCCCAGGTCACCCACCACGTTGAGGCGGATGCTGCGGCCGCCGGGCATACCGGAGGGGGCCGGGACGTAGCCCGGCCCCCGACTCCCACCGGAGATGTCCTCCCAGCGCGCGGCGTACCCGTCCACCGCCGCCTGGTCGAAGGCGGGGTACGAGTGCGGGGCGACCACGTCCTCGGCGAGCACGTTGCCGTACGCCTGGGTCAGGTCGAGGTCGAGTGGAGGCAGCGCGCGTAACCTGCGCAGCACACTGCCCAGGTAGTCGGCGAGCGGCGTCAACTCGTTCGCGGCCGCCTCGGCGTCGGCCGTCGCGGTCATGTATCGGCACCGCCGGACGCGTCGCGGATGCCGTTGAGGACGGCGGCGGTGACTGTCTCGTCGCCGTTGTTGACGAACTCGGTCAGCCACTTGCGGAACTCGGCGCCCAGGTCGTCCCGCTCGGCGGCGATCTGCACCACGGTCTGGAGGTAGCCGAGCGGCATGCCGGTGTCGTAGCGGGTGCCCCGGTAGACGATGGCGTGCACCGGCACCCCCTCGGTACGCAGCAGCTCCATCGCGTCGGTCAGCTGGATCTCGCCGCCGCTGCCCGGCTGGGTACGCCGGATCGCGTCGAAGATCCTCCCGGGGAGCACGTACCGGCCGAGGACGGCGAGGTTGCTGGGGGCGTCCTCCGGGCTGGGCTTCTCCACCATGCCGGTGACCTTGACGACCTCGGCGATGTCGGCGTACTCCGACTCGGCCGGCTCGACCGACGCGATGCCGTACCGGCTGGTCTCGGCCGGGTCGACCTCGAAGAACGCGAGCACCACGCCGCCGGTGCGGGCCTGAAGCTCCAGCATGGCCGGCAGCAGCGGCTCGGACGGCTTGACGAACTCGTCGCCGAGCAGCACCGCGAAGGGCGCGTCGCCGACGTGCGACTCGGCGTACCCGACGGCATGGCCGAGACCGAGCTGTTCCGGCTGGCGGACCGTGTAGATCGCGGCGAGTTCCTCGGTGCGCTTGACCTCGGCCAGCAGCTCGGGCTTCTTGGCGAGCCGTTCCTCCAGGTCCGGCCGGCGGTCGAAGTGGTCCACCATCGAGGTCTTGCCGCGACCGGTGATCAGCAGGATGTCGTCGATGCCGGCGTGGGCGGCCTCCTCGACGATGTACTGCAGGACCGGGCGGTCGACGACCGGCAGCAGTTCCTTGGGAACCGCCTTGGTGGCCGGCAGGAACCGGGTGGCCAGGCCGGCGGCCGGGATCACGGCCTTGACCGCGCGGGAGCGACCGGGGGTCGCTGAGGGGTTCGCTGAGTGCTCCGACATGTCGCGAGACTATCGGCCACGGCTCTGCCGCGGCGGGTGAGGACCGGAAGACGCGCCGCCCTGGGCGGTGCCCGCCGGGTCCGCCGCGCCGGCCCGGGGCAGCCCGTCCGGCGGGCCGGCACCGGCGGCCACCACCGGGATCTCCCGGGTGGGCAGCGGATCGGGCGCCGGGGCGAGCCGGTAGCCGTCGCGTCCGGCGGCCTTCGCCGCGTACAACGCGTCGTCGGCGGCGTCGAGCACCTGCTGGCCGCCGGCGGCGTGGTCCGGGTAGACGGCGATGCCGATGGAGACGGTCACCGGCACCCGCACCGGCTCGTCGCCGCTCCCCTCGACTGTCACCGGCTGGTCGCGTACCACCGCGCCGAGCCGCTCGGCGACGATCGTGGCGCCCCGGGCGTCGGTCTCCGGCAACAGCACCACGAACTCCTCGCCGCCCTGCCGGAACGCCAGGTCCACCTCGCGGATCACGCCGCGTACCCGGCGGGCGAACTCGACCAGCACGGCGTCCCCGGCGGCGTGGCCCCAGGTGTCGTTGACGTTCTTGAACCGGTCCAGGTCGAGCGCGAGGACGCTGAGCATCCGGCCGAACCGGTTCGCCCGCTCCACCTCGCGGCGGATCGACTCACGCAGGTAGCGGTAGTTCCACAGCCCGGTCAGCGGGTCGGTGAGGGAGAGCCGCTGCGCCTCCTCGTGCACCCGGACGTTCTCCACCGCGACCGCCGCGTGCCCGGCGAACGTCCGCAGCGTCACCACGTCGTCGTCGTGGAACCCGTGCCCGCCGAGCCGGTCGTAGAGCACGAGGACGCCGAGCGCCGCGCAGGCCGAGCCGGGCGGATCGCCGTCGGCGGGCGGGTGGCCGGGCCGGTCCGGGCCGCGCGGCTCGGCGCCGCCGGGGGTGGCGAACGGCACCGCCACGTACGTCTCGCAGGTCGGCTCCCCGGTCGGCGTGTCCGGCGGCGCCCACCGTCCGCGCAGCGGTTCGCCGGTGGCGGCCACCGCGCCGAGCACCCCGGCACCGACCGCGACGCGCAGCGTCGCCGGATCGGCCGGGTCGCTCGTCGGCCAGCGCCCGGTCAGCCCTTCCACGCACCGGCCGACGAGGACGCCGTCGCCGTCGACGAGCAGCACCGCGCCGGCCCGGGCGCCGGTGGCGGCGATCGCGCTGTCCAGGATCACCCGCAGGATGCGTTGCAGGTCGTGCGTGCTGGCGAGCGTGTCGCCGAGCACCGCGAGGTGGTTGCGGAGCTGGTCGCGGCTGCTGGTCAGCGCCGTCACGTAGGTGCCGGTCTCCCGGGTCATCCGGTTGAACGCGCTGGCGAGCCGCCCGATCTCGTCGCGGCTGCGCACCGGCACCCGGGCGCTCAGGTCGCCGCGTGCCACCCGGTCCACCGCGCCGGCCAGCTCACCGAGCGGCCGGGTGGTCACCCGGGCCAGCCGCCACGCCGCCAGCACGGCGAGCAGGGCGGCGAGCGCGACGGCGGCGATCAGCGCCCCGTACAGGCCGGGCGCGCGCTCCCCCGGCACCGACAGCACCAGTGGCAGTGGCTGACCGGGAGACGGACCGACCCGCCGCACGTACCGGCCGTCGCCGGTGCCTGTCACCCGGTTCCCGTCCGCTTTGCCGGCGGCGGCCAGCACCGCTGCGCGTACCCTCTGGTCCTCGGTCGTGTGGGTGATGCCGCCGGGGTCGTCGAGGAGGGTGATCCCGACGCCGGTCACGGCGGCGAGCCGCGCCACGAAGGCCCGGTCGACGGGCTGGGCGGCGGCGACCGCGCCCAGGTCGGTGCCGGCCGGATCGCGGAGCCGGACCTGGGCGGAGAGCGCCGCGACTCCGGTGGCGGGCGCGCCGGCGCAGTCCTGCCAGCGCCCGGCCGGCCCGTCCGGCGTGGTGTAGGTGGTGCGGCCGGCGGCGTCCGCGATCAGCACGGCGGCGGCCAGCCCTCGGGCGACCACCTGGTCGGCCGCACGCGAGCGGACGACCGGGTCGCCGACCAGCGCGACCGCGTCGGCCGCCGCGCGGAGTTGCTGGCAGAGCGCGTCGATCGAGGTACGCACACCGGCTGCGGCCAGGCCCAGCCGTTCGGTGGCGCGGCTGCGGTCGACGGCGCTGAGCGTGGCCCCGACGAAGAACGCGCCGAGCAGGACGGGGCCGAGGACCACCGCGAGGAAAGCCGCCGTCAACCGCCCGCGTAGCGTCAATCTTCCCCCCGGAAGTTCCGCTCCCTTGGTGCGATGCTGACACAGAGCGACCATTAGGCAAGCGTTGCGTCAGGAGTGTTGCGTGCCGGAATTTTCGGATGAAGCGCACGATGCGAAGCGGGAGATGCGCATCGCGCTACTCGCCGCGCGCCGGTCGCTGTCCGCGGCCGACCGCGCGGTGGCGGCGGCCGCCGTCCAGGCCGAGCTGGTGACGTTGGTACGCCGGCTGCGACCGGCCAGGATGAGCGCGTACGTGCCGGTCGCCTCCGAGCCCGGCGGACACGACCTGCCGGACGTGCTGCGGGCCGCGCTGCCGCCCGACGCCGAGCTGCTGCTGCCGGTGCTGCGCGAGGACCTGGACCTGGACTGGGCCCCGTACACCGGCCCGGAGTCGTTGCGCGCCGCCGGCCGGGGTCTGCGCGAGCCGACCGCACCGCCCCGGGGGCGGACCGCGGTGGCCGGAGCCGCCCTGGTCGTGGTGCCGGCGGTGGCGGTGGACCGCCGGGGCGTCCGGCTGGGCCGCGGCGGCGGCTCGTACGACCGCGCACTGGCCCGGGTGCCCGCCACGGTGCCGACGGTGGCGCTGCTGCACGACGGCGAGCTGGTGGAGGCGGTGCCCGCCCTGCCGCACGACCGCCCGGTGCACTGTGTGATCACTCCGGCGGACGGGCTGGTGGCGGTCCCGGGTGTGGGCCCGGGCGCTTCCGCTGGACGAACCCGGGGGTCATGACGCACCATTGGCACTCGAAGACCACGAGTGCCAGAAGGCCGTGCCGAAGATCCGGAGGAGAACGTGCCCACGTACCAGTACGCCTGCACCGCGTGCGGCCACCAGCTCGAGGCGGTGCAGTCCTTCTCGGACGAGCCGCTGACCGAGTGCCCGGCGTGTGAGGGGCGGCTGCGAAAGCTCTTCAACTCGGTGGGCATCGTGTTCAAGGGCTCCGGCTTCTACCGTACGGACTCCCGTTCGTCCGGGTCCGACAACGGCTCCTCGACCACGGGCAAGCCGGCCAAGTCCGAGTCGTCCTCGTCCTCGTCGTCGTCGGACTCCTCGTCCTCGTCGTCCGGCTCGTCTCCCTCGTCCGGGTCGTCTTCTTCGTCCGGTTCCGGGTCGACGGCGAGCAAGGCACCGGCGGCGTCCAGCTCGTCCTGAACCACTGCGCACGCGACACGTGGCCGTTCCCGTTCGGGGGCGGCCACGTTCCGTTCCCGGCGGATGCTCGCCGTTCCCGGCGGATGCTCGCCGTTCCCGGCGGATGCTCGCCACCCCGGCGAGGTTGCTGCATCGGCCGGCTCGGAAGCAGCAGGCTCCCCGAGCCGGCGGTCCCGGCCGCGTCGGGCCTCCGCGCTGGTTCCGGGGAACGGTTTTCCACAAGCGGGCGGGTTATCCACAGGGGCGGGCGTTGGGGCGGCGCGCGCCGGGAGGCCGGGCCTAGCCTGCGGGTCGGATGGTTGGCCGGCGGCGGGAGGCAGTGGTGGCGGATGGCGAGACGACGTTGCGTCCGGTCCGCTGGCGCGGGCTGCCCCGGCGCCGGACGCTGCTGCGGGTGACGCTCGTCGCGGTGCTGCTGGGGCTGGCCGCCGCGGTGCTGCAGACGCCGCCGTCCTGCCCACCACCCCGCGTCCTGCCGGCCACCTCGGCGACGGCGTCGCCGTCCGGCGACATCCCCGCGCTGCCGGCCGGTGCGGTCGGCGTACCGATCCGGCTGGCCGAACCGGCCGCCCTCGCGGTGCTGCGCCCGGGTGCCCGGGTCGACCTGCTCGTCGTGCCGGCCGAGGGTACGCCCGACCCCACGCTGCTGGCGCCACGCGCCTTGGTGCTCGACGTGGTCGGCGCCACCGGGGCGGTCGACGGTTCCTCGGCGCTCTACCTGGCGCTGCCGCCGGAACAGGCCCGGCGGGCCGTCGGGTTGCCGGAGGGCAGCCGCTTCGCCGTGGTGGTACGCGGCTGAGGCGATCAGCCCCAGTGCGGGGGACGCTCCGCGAGCAGCCAGTCGTCGTTGCCGCCGGGGCGCTCGCCCCAGCCACGGTCGGTGTCGTCGCTGGTCTGCTCGGGCAGCACCACGAAGTCGTCGCTGAGGTCGACCACGCGGTCGTCGTCGTCGCGCGGTGCCCGGATGGCGGGTTCGGTCACGATCAGCAACGATACCGCCGAACGGGCCGCCGGCTCGATCCCCGGAACCAGCCGGATCGTCCCGAGCCCGGCCGTACCGGGCCGGGAGCCGTCCGAACGCCACAGACCGGGCGCGACGGGCCGGGGTGACGGTGATCGACGCGTCGGGCGGCCGACCGGCCCGGGGCGTTGGTAGCGTCGGACGGCGTGACGACGCCGAGCGGTGGCAGCCCCGACGACGAGACCTGGCGACGCCCGGACCAACCGGCCGGGACCGCCGGGCAGCCCGAGCCGGCCGCTCTCCCGGCAGAGCCGGCCGCCCCCACGGCAGAGCCGGCCGTCGCCGAGGGCGTCGAGACGACCGGTACAGCCGCCGACAGCCCCGAGGCGGCCGGGAACGCCAGCCCGTGGTCGCGCGAGGCGGCCACCGAGAGCCCGTGGGCCCGGCCGGAGGCGGCAGGCGGCTGGACGGTGGCCGGCGGCGCGTGGCCGGGCACGCCCGGTGCCGGCCCGCCCGCCGTTGGTCCACAGTTCGGGGGCGGCGCGCCCGCCGGCCCACAGTTCGGGGGTGGCCCGCCGCCCTCGGGGTACGCGGGACCGCCGCCGAGCACGCCTCCGCCGCCCGGCTGGCGGCCACCGGTACACGTGCAGCCGTCACCGCCCCGCCGGCTCCCGCCGCAGGACATGGCCGCGATGGACCAGGCGGAGCAGCGCGCGCAGCGGCTCACCTACGGCATCGGGGCGGCCGTGGCGGTGGTGCTGGTGCTGCTCACCTGCCTGCTCTGCTCGCGGGTGCTGTTCTGACCCGCAGCGGTCAGACGACCCCGTCCCAGACCATCTTGGCGCCGCTGTCCCCGGTCAGGTAGACGTACACGAGCGCGAAGACCGCGAGCACCGCCACCACGACGGTGAGCACGATCGGGAGCCAGCGGGGCAGGTTCCGGCCCGCGACGAAGCGGCTCGTCGACAGCACGAGCAGCAGCGCCACGACGCCGAGCCCGAGCGCGAACCAGAACAGCGTGTCGCCGTACTCGGCGTGCTCGTGGATCTGCTGCAGCCGGTCCGGCGGGTAGCCCTTCGCCCGAAGGGCCTCCTCCAGTTCCTCCCCGGACTCGGTCGCCACGAAGGCGACGATCGGGGTGACCACGGCGAGCGCTGCGACCGCCCAGCCGAGGCGGGGCCGCCAGCGGGGCAGCACCCCGTAGGCGACGGCGAGCAGTGCCAGCAGCGGCACCAGCACCACCGCCGCGTGGATGACGAGCACGTGGACCGGCAGACCGTTGATTTCCCTGAACACCGACACCTCCGGCGAGTGGGTGGTTTGGCGCGCTCAGCGTACGGCGTGAGGCCGTCTTCCTCGATACACGAACGCGTGGCGGCGCCGGTTCACCTGTGGCCCCGGCCACGGGTGAACAACGCTCGCTTGTCGGCCCGCCCGGGCCCGTGCTGTCATGGATCCATGTCCACAGGTGAGGAGCTGCTCCGGTCGAGGGGCCTACGGGTCACCCGGCCGCGTCTCGCCGTGCTGGACGTGCTCTCCGCCGGCGGTCACCTGGAGGTCGACGAGATCACCCGGCGGGTCCGCCGGCGGATCGACTCGGTCTCCACCCAGGCCGTCTACGACGTGCTCGGCGCCCTGTCCCGGGCCGGCCTGTCCCGCCGGATCGAGCCGGCCGGCAGTCCCGCGCGGTACGAGGCCCGGGTCGGCGACAACCACCACCACGTGGTGTGCCGGGGCTGCGGCGAGATCGCCGACGTGGACTGCGCGGTCGGCAGCGCCCCCTGCCTGGACCCGAACGTGGCGCACGGCTTCGAGCTGGACGAGGCGGAAGTGACCTTCTGGGGCCTCTGCCCGGCCTGCCAGTCCCGCCGCTCCGCCGACGACTGACCGGAGGGCCGAGGACGGCCGCCACCGGGCCGCCGCACCGGGGACGGCCGGCGACGAGGCGTGGCACTCTTGATCGGTGGACACCGAAGACCTCGGCCTCTTCGGTCCGGGATCGGTCACGTGGAAGGTGCACGAGGAACCGATCCTGATCGTCGCCGGCCTGCGCTCCCTGTATCTCCAGGCGCTGCATCCCCGCGCGATGGCCGGCGTCGCACAGAACAGCAACTACCGCACCGACGCCTGGGGGCGGCTGGTCCGCACGGCGACGTACGTGGGGACGACGATCTACGGCACCACCGCCGAGGCGGAGGCGGCCGGGCGACGGCTGCGCGTGCGGCACGCCCGGATGCGCGCCACCGACCCGTTCACCGGTGAGGAGTTCCGCGTCGACGAGCCGGACCTGCTGCGCTGGGTGCACGTCACCGAGGTCGAGTCGTTCGTGAGCACCGCCCGGCGGGCCGGGCTGGCGCTCACCGACGACGAGGTGGACGGCTATTACACCGAGCAGCGCCGGTCGGCGGCCCTGGTCGGGCTGGACCCGGACGACGTGCCGGGTACCGCCGCCGAGGTGGCGGACTACTACCGGGACGTACGCCCGCAGTTGCGGATGACCCGGGAGGCGGCCGAGACGGCGGTGTTCCTGACCGCGCCGCCGATCCCGTGGAAGCTCAGCCTGCCGGCGCGGGTCGGACTGAACCTGGGGCCGCCGCGCTGGGCGTACTTCGGAATCGCCGCCACCGCGCTGGGGATGCTGCCGCCGTGGGCGTTGCGGCTCTACGGCGGGCTGGGCCTGCCCACCACCGCCCTGTCGGCGGACCTGAGCGCGCGGGCGCTGCGACTGGCGCTGGCCGCGGTGCCCCGGCGCTACCGGGAGGGCCCGTTACAGCAGGCCGCCAAGGAACGCGCCGCCCGCCTGACCGCGGCCTGACGGCGCCCCGCGCTCACTCCGCGTCGGCGAACCGCTCGACCGCCGACCAGGGGTTCTTGCCGGGGGTCTGCGCGCCGGTCGGGCACGTACGCCGGTAGTCGCACCAGCCGCACCGCGGGCCCGGCTCGGCCGGGAACGCCGCGTCGGGGTCGGTGCCGTCGGCCACCGCGCGCTCGGCGGCCATGATGTCGCGGGCGGTGTCCTCGGCGCGGGTGAGCTGCCGGTGCAGGGACTCCGGCGTGTGCTCGTGGGCGGCGACGGTGCCGGTGGGCAGGTGGTGCAGCTCGACCCGGCGGCACGGCTTGCGGAACACCCGCTCGGCCGCGTACGCATACAGCGCGAGCGCCTGCGAGCCACGCGCGTCGTCGGTGTCGAGGCCGGTGCGGCCGGTCTTGTAGTCGACGATGACCAGCTCGGGCCGCCCGTCCGGGCCGGGGCGCGAGTCGATCCGGTCGGTGCGGCCGTTGAACGCGAGCACCCCCGTCTTGACCGCGACCACCCGTTCCACGCCGACCGGCTCGTCGGCCGGGTCGAGGCCCGCCACGTAGCTCTCCAGCCACGTCAGCGCCCGCCGGAAGGCGTCGCGCTCCTGCTCGTCGTCGCGGTAGCCCTCGCGGACCCAGGTGCCCTTGAGCAGGGTGCCGAGCACCTCGGGGCGGCGGCGGTCGGGGGCCAGCGCGTACCAGTTCTTCAGCGCGGTGTGGACGCTCGCGCCGAGCGAGTTGTGCGCCCACGGCGGGCCCTTGGGCGGCGCGGGCCGGTCCACGTAGGCGTAGCGGTAGCGGCGGGGACAGTCCGCGTACGCGCCGAGTTTGCTCGGTGTGCAGACGAACAGGCGCTCCGGCATGCCCTCGAAGCCGAGCTGCTCGGACTGCTCGGCGCGGGGCCGGGGAGCCCGGGAGCCGCTGGCTGCTGACTGTCGTCGCACACGGAGAATCCTGCCATCCGGGTACGACACCGGACGGACCCGCTCAGGCGTTGTTGAGGTACTGGGTCACGAAGGCGGCGATCGCGTCGGCGATGAGCTGCACGGCGATGGCGGCCAGCAGCAGGCCGGCGATCCGGGTCAGCACCTCGATGCCGCCGGGGCGCAGCACCTTCACGATGCCGCCGGAGAAGCGCAGCACCACCCACACGGTCACCATCACTGCGACGATGGCGAGCCCGATGGCGAGGTAGTCGACGGCGCCGCCGGCCTGCTGCACGAACAGCATGGTCGCCACGATGGCGCCCGGCCCGGCCAGCAGCGGGGTGCCGAGCGGCACCAGCGCGATGTTCGAGGTGACCTGGTTGCTCGGGTCGTCCGCCTTGCCGGTCAGCAACTCCAGCGCGACCAGGATCAGCAGCAGGCCGCCCGCCGCCTGAAGGGCGGGCAGGTCGACGTGCAGGTACGCCAGGATCGTCTGCCCCGCCACCGCGAAGATCACGATGACCCCGAGCGCCAGCGCCACGGCCTGCCAGGCGGCCCGGTTCCGGTCGCGCGCGGGCAGCGGCCCGGTCAGCGCGAGGAAGATGGGCATCATTCCGGGCGGGTCGACGATCACCAGCAGGGTCACGAAGACCTCGCCGAAGAGCTTGAGATCCACGCGGACACGGTAGCCGTGCCGCCGGATCGGTTCAGCTCGAAGCGACAGGGGTCACCCCGCGGGCCAGCGCGACGATCCGCTCGTACGCCTCGGGCCCTGTGGTGTGCGCGCCGAGCCGCACGGTCTTGTGCGAGCCGTGGAAGTCGGACGAGCCGGTGACCAGCAGTCCCAGGTCGGCGGCGAGCCCGCGGACGTGCTCCCGTTCGGCCGGGTCGTGGTCCTCGTGGTCGGCCTCCAGCCCGGCCAGGCCGGCCGCCGCCAGGTCCGCGATCAGCTCGTCGGGCACGATCCGGCCGCGCCGGCTGGCCTTCGGGTGGGCGAAGACGGGCACGCCGCCGGCCGCCCGCACCAGCGCCACCGCCTGGAACACCTCGATGTCGTCCTTCGGTAGCCGGTACCGCTCGCCGAGCCAGTCCGGCCCGAACGCCTCGCTGGTGGTGGCGACCAGACCGGCCCGGATCAGCGCCTGCGCGATGTGCGGGCGGCCGACGGTGCCGCCGCCCGCGCCGGTCAGGATCTCCGTCCAGCTCACCGGGATGCCGTCGGCCTGGAGCAGCCGGACGATGCGCTCCCCGCGTTCCTCGCGGGCCCGGCGGACCCGGGCCAGTTCCGCGGCCAGGTGCGGCTCGGCCGGGTCGAACAGGTACGCGAGCAGGTGCAGCGGGATCGCCGGTTCGGCGCCGAACCACCGGCAGGAGATCTCCGCGCCGCGGATCAGGGTGAGCCCGGGCGGCAGGGCGGCGACGGCGGGTGCCCAGCCGGCGGTGGTGTCGTGGTCGGTGAGTGCCACCACGTCGAGCCCGGCCTCGGCGGCGGCCCGGACCAGGTCGGCGGGGGTCAGGGTGCCGTCGCTGGCGGTGGAGTGGGTGTGCAGGTCGATGCGGGCGGGGACGCTCACCCGCCCGACGCTACGCCCCGTCCGGCACCGTGGGGACGTCGGCCACCACCACCGGGCGGTCCTCCGGCGCCAGCCCCTCGACCTTCGAGGCCGTGGGCCGGTCACCGGCCAGCACCCGCTCGGGCTTGACCCGGACCAGCCCGCCGGTCGCGTCCACGTGCAGCGCCACCCCGGCCCGGGTCCAGGACACACCGCCGGCCAGCAGCGGGCCGGCCGGGTGGGTGACCGGGCTGGCCGGGTCGCGCAGGTCGACCAGGAGGGCGGTGCGCGACGTGCCGTTGGCGAGCAGCCACCGGCCGTCGAAGGAGACGGCGCCGAGTCCGTCGGTGGCAAGCTTCAGACCGCATCCGGTACGCACCGGGGCGAGGTCGCGGGCCGGGTCGAGCAGGGCCAGGCAGTGCTCCTCGTCCCGCCCGGCGGCGACCAGGCCGACCACCCGGCCGTCGGGCCGGGTGCCGTAGACGGTGCGCACGTCCGGGTTCACCGGGCCCGGCTGCCCGCCCAGCGCGCGGTTCCAGACGCTCATCCCGCCGTCGCCGGGCTGCTGGATCAGCACCGCGTCGCCGGTGAAGCCGACCGGCACGGCGCCCTCCGGCGCGGCGATCCGGACCGGCGCGATGAGCTGGCCGGCGACCACACCGGCGGCGATCAGGTCCGTGCCGTCCCGCCAGGCGACCTGGCGTCCGTCCGGGGAGACCGCCACCGCGTCCGCGGCGGCGAGCATGACCTGCGGCGCGGTGCCACCGACCGGAACCCACCAGAGGGTACGGCCGGCGACGGTGGCCGCCGAGGTGAGCAGCCAGCCCTCCTGCTCGTGGATCCGCTGCGCCCGTTCGACGCCGCTGACCCCGGTCAGCTGCCGCCGTTCGCCGCCGCTGGTGTCCAGCCGGTCACCGACGAGCAGGTCGAGTTCGGCGCGGACCGGCCCGAAGCGGGTGACCGAGGACGGCTCGGAGGTCTGCGGGGACGGGAAGAGGACGGGCGGGTCGCCGAGCACCACTGTCGGCGTGCCGCCGTCGCCGCCGGGCGCGCTGAACTGGGCCACCCCGGTGGTGACGACAACGGTGGCGACACCGGCCAGGGCCAGGCCGGTGAGCGTACGCCGCCGGCCCGTGCGCCGCGCCCGGCGCAGGATCTCCCCGGCCGGGTCGGCGGGCAGCGGGCGGGACGTCTCGACGCGGCGGGACAGGGTCTCCCGCAGCGCCCGCTCCAGCTCGTCGTCGCTCACGGGGAATGGACGCTCGGGGCTGCCCGTTCGGTTGTCGCCGTGCTGCCGGGTGCCGCTCATCGGCTCTTCGCCGGGATCGGGACGGCGGGGCGGACCGGAGCCGCGGGTGGGGCCGGTCGCGGCACGCGGGCGGCGGGCTGCCGCGCCGCGGTACGGGCCGGCTCGGCGCTCCGGGCCGGCGGGACGGACCGGCCGGCCGCGGCGGGGGCGGACGGTTTCGCGGCGGGCGCATCGGCGGGCGCGGGCAGGCCCAGGGCTGCCTGGGAGCCGAGCCGGCGGCGCAGCGTGTTGAGCGCCCGGGAGGTCTGGCTCTTGACGGTGCCCGGGGAGATCTCCAGCAGCGCGGCGGTCTGCGCCTCGGACATGTCCTCGTAGAAGCGCAGCACCAGCACCGCCCGCTGCCGGGCCGGCAGCGCCTGGAGGTGCCGCCAGAGCGCGTCCCGGTCGAGCTGCTGCTCGATCTCGTCGACACCGGCGCGCTCCGGCAGCACCTCGGTGGGGCGCTCGCCGTGCCAGCGGCGCCGCCACCAGCTGGTGGACGTGTTGACCATGACGCGGCGGGCGTACGGCTCGATGGCCTCGATCCCGCCGAGCCGCTTCCAGGCCAGGTAGGTCTTCGTCAGCGCGGTCTGGAGCAGATCCTCGGCGGTGGCCCAGTCACCGGCGAGCAGGTAGGCGGTGCGCAGCAGTGCGCCGGACCGGGCCGCGACGAATTCGCGGAACTCCTCCTCCAGCGGATCTCTGCTCACCACCACACTCATCTCCCCCCGTCCTGCCTGGCAGGATGCCACGGCCGGGTCGCCCGGGTCGATGGCGGAAGGTGTGCAGTTCATCCGATGTTCGGACGAAAAGTTTCAGGCTCCGTCGTCGGCCTTGGCCTCGTCGGCCTCCTTGCCGAGCCGCGCCTCGACCGCCTGCGGCTCGTACATCTCCTCGACCACACGCAGGTAGAGCTCGTTCGGGTTGGGCAGGTTCTTGATCACCCGGAGTGCCTGTTCCTGACCGGCGGACTCCAGCACGAACGTGCCGTAGTTGAGGGCACGGCCGGTCGGGCTCTGCTCGTACTTCATGTCGGTGACCCGGGTGAGCGGCATCATCGCGACCTGGCGGGTGATGATGCCGTTGACCACCATCACCCGCTTGTTGGTCAGGATGAAGCGGTCGTACCACCAGTCGGCGACCTTCCAGGCCACCCAGCCCATCACGGCGAACCAGAGCAGCACGGCGACGGTGGTCAACGCGCCGACGTCCCGCCCGGCGAGGAAGCCGGAGAGGTAGCCGAGCACGAACGTGGCCGCCACGCCGACGATGATCGGGGTGGTGAGGTGGATCCAGTGCCGCTTCCACTCGCCCCGGTAGCGCTCGGTGGGGAAGAGGTAACGGGCCACGAGCGAACTGGGCTCGTCCTCCAGCGGCAGCACCCGGCGGGGTGCCATGCCGGTGGCGTCGGACCGCAGCCCGGCCAGCTCCTCCTCGGAGATCGGCTGGTCCGGGAAGCCGTCCGGATCCCGTGCCCAGGCCCGGCCGGACCGCCCCTCGCCCGTGTACGCGCTGCCGTAGCCGGCGTCGTCCGCGTCCGCGTACGGGCCGGGGCCGTAACCGGCCGGGTCGTCCGGGTCGATCCGGGGGATCGGCTCGGTGTCGCGTTCCCGGCGTGCCCGGTCGGGGTCGTCCGGGTCGAAGGGTGGACCGGAGGGGCTTCCCATCGGCGGCTAGGCGACGAGGTTGGTGAAGAAGTCGCCGAAGCCCTGCGCGATGTCCATGATGCCGCCGCCGAGAGACTTGAAGACGTCGGCGGCGGAGTTGGGCCGGTACGCAACAAAGAAGATCAAGAATGCGATGCCGGCCCAGGTGAGGACCTTCTTGACCATAGCGGGCCATCCTCTCGCGCGGCGCCGGGTCCGTTTACCGCAGCGGCACCCAGAGTATCAGCATGGTGTCTTACCGTGAATATCTGCGTCCGCTCTCCGACTCGCCGTGGTGAGCCGGTCAGGCCCGCCCGTGCAGGTACGGAGATGGTGCGCCGTACACGAGTTCGGGCGGTGTCCACTCGGTGAGGTCGTGCAGCACGACTTCTTCCGCGAGGAGGTGACCCGCACTCGCCGGCCAGGCTATCGCATGGAGCCACATTCCCCGAGCCTCGCCGGCGTACGCGCTTCGATCCGTTTCGGAGCGGACGAGCCACAGTGGAGTCGGATGGCCGCCCACCCGGATCTTCGCGTGCGGCAGCCGCTCGGGATGACCAGGGCCGGGATCGGTGAGTGCCTCCTCCACCTGTGGGCCGGGGTCGGGTCCGGGCAGTCCCGCGAAGCGGGATCCGAGACCGACGCCGGGTTCCTCGGCGACGAAGATCAGGTCGGCCGGCCCACCGTCCAGGGGGGCCGGTCCGGCGCAGGCGACGAGCGTGGCCCGTACGCCCGCCCGGTCGTCGCCCGCCCAGGCCACGCCGGTGAGCGTCCAGCCCGGCGGGAGCGGCCACGGGCACCACAGCGGCATCCGGAGCCGGCCGGCCGGGTCGGGGTCGGCGGCCATCCGTTCCACCACGCTGGCCATGATCTCGGCACTGATGTGCTCCGGCACGTGCAGCGGCGCGACCGGGCCGCAGCGCACGCACCGGTGCTCGGGGTGCATCAGATCCGGCTCGCGCACCGGGCCCGCGCACTTCGGACAACTCACCGCGACAGTCACACCCTCACCGTCGCCCCGGACCCGCGAGGCGTCAAGCGGGGCGGGCCGACGAGCGTGGGATTTCCGTCCGGTGGTGGACCCACGCGCCGTTCAGTCCGGCGGCGGCCCGGCGTACGACCGGATCCAGGCGTGCATGGCGATGCCGCTGGCCACGCCCGCGTTGATGGACCGGGTCGAGCCGTACTGGGCGATGGAGAACAGCGCGTCGCAGGCCGACCGGGCCACCGCCGACAGTCCCGGCCCTTCCTGGCCGAACAGGAGCACGCAGCGGCGCGGCAGCACCGCCGTCTCCATCGGCCGGGAGCCGGGCAGGTTGTCGATCCCGACCACCGGCAACCGCTCGTCGCGCGCCCACGCGACGAACTCCTCGATCGTCGCGTGGTGCCGGACGTGCTGGTAGCGGTCGGTCACCATGGCGCCCCGCCGGTTCCATCGCCGCCGCCCGACGATGTGCACCTCGGCGGCGAGGAAGGCGTTGGCGTTGCGGACCACGGTGCCGATGTTGAAGTCGTGCTGCCAGTTCTCGATCGCCACGTGGAAGTCGTGCCGGCGCCGGTCCAGGTCGGCCACCACCGCCTCGCGCCGCCAGTAGCGGTAGCGGTCCACCACGTTGCGCCGGTCCCCGGCGGTGAGCAGCTCCGGGTCGTAGCGCGGGTCGTCCGGCGGGTCACCGGGCCACGGCCCCACACCCACGTCGAGCTGGTCGTCGGTCACGGTTGCCGAGGGTACGGCCCGGCGGCGTCCCCGGTCAGCGCAGGTCGAGCGCGCCGCCCAGCCGGTCGAGGAAGCGCGTGTCGGCGGGGCTCGGCGTGGTCTGCCCGGCCCGGCACACCCGGGCGGCGACCGACTCCACCCACTGCCGGTACGCCGCCGAGTCGGCCGGATCCGCGCGGCGGCGCAGCACCCGTACCGCCGCCCGGGCGGCGGCCAGGAGGTCGACCATGTCGGTCAGGCGTTCGTCCCGCTCGGTGACGCCGTCGTGGCGGGCGTAGATGGCGGCCACCACGGCGCGGACGAGATCGCTGTCGAAGGCCCGGCCGGCGGCCACCGCGTCCAGGCCGGCCAGTCCGGCGGCGACGCCGCGCGGCGGCCGGCCGGGGCCGGGTGCGGCGGCGGCGACGAGGACGCGGCCCGGCAGGTCGGTCAGCAGGTCCCACTCCGCCGCGGAGTAGGCGGCGGTGGTGAGCGGTGCGGCGCGGCGACCGGCGGAAGGCGGCTCTCCGGCTACGGAGTGGCTCATGGGCACCTCCAGCCCGAGCATAAGCCCCCGGACGAGGTCCGGGCCCCGTCCCCGCCGAACGGAGAACGAGGCCCGGTGGCCGGACGGAACGCGAGGTCAGCGCGGCTCGGGGAAGCTGGGACGCTCCGGGTCGACGCCGTCCGGGACGGCGGCGGCCGCGTACTCCTTCTTGGGGACCATGACCTTGCGGCGGAACACGCAGACGAGCGTGCCGTCCTGGTTGTAGCCGCGGGTCTCGACCGCGACCACGCCGCGGTCGGGCTTCGAGGCCGACTCGCGCTTGTCCAGCACCGTCGTCTCGCCGTAGATGGTGTCGCCGTGGAACGTCGGCGCGACGTGCCGCAGCGACTCGATCTCCAGGTTGGCGATCGCCTTGCCGCTGACGTCCGGCACGGACATGCCCAGCAACAGCGAGTAGATGTAGTTGCCGACCACCACGTTGCGCTTGAACTGCGAGGCGGACTCGGCGTAGTGCGCGTCCATGTGCAGCGGGTGGTGGTTCATGGTGAGCAGGCAGAAGAGGTGGTCGTCGTACTCGGTGACCGTCTTGCCCGGCCAGTGCCGGTAGACCGCGCCGACCTCGAACTCCTCGTAGTAGCGGCCGAACTGCATCCTTGTCCCCTTCACGGGCGGCGATGGAGTTCGGCACAGCATGCCTTATCGCTTGTTAAGGCGAGGGGCGGGGCGCTCGCCCGGCGGAAATGTCACACCGGGGCGCCACCGAGGTCCGGACGCAATGAGCGGCGGGGCCCTCCCCGGCACCCGCCGCCCACGCTCTGATGCGAAGAATTCTGCCGTACGACCACCCGTCGCCGACAGAGACGGAGGTCACATTTACCTTTTCGTAACACTACTCAAAGTAACCGACGCGAGGTCGGTAAGCGATCTCCGCAGGCCGGATAGATGCTCGTCAAGCCCAAAGTTACCGATACGTAGCCGCAACTGAGCGTGATCTCCTTGGAAACGCTCCCATCACGTCCCGTCACGCAAGTGCGGCGTGCATTTGCGTTCCGCACGAACTGGGCGAACAGATGGTGTTCGATGTGCCCAGGGTCACCGTCCGGGCGCTCAGCGTTTCGTCACCCGCGCGACGGGAATTCGGACGGACTGACCCTGGTTCCACCGGACGTACGACAATCCGCGGTGATCGGAGAGAGCAAATGGCAACGGTTGAGCTGACCACGGCCAACTTTGACGAGGTGACCGGGCGCGACGGGATCGTCCTGCTCGACTTCTGGGCGGACTGGTGCGGCCCGTGCAAGCGCTTCGCCCCGGTCTACGAGCGCTCGTCGGAGAAGCACCCGGAGATCGCCTTCGGCAAGGTCGACACCGAGGCGCAGCAGGAGCTGGCGGCCAAGTTCAACATCAGCTCCATCCCGACGATCATGGCGATCCGTGACGGCGTGATCGTCTTCGCCCAGCCGGGCGCGCTGCCGGAGTCGGCACTGGAGAACCTCATCGAGCAGGTCCAGGCGCTGGACATGGACGACGTCCGCAAGAAGCTGGCCGAGCACAACCACTGACGTTCCGCACGCCGCCGGCCGGCGCCCCCCGGGGTGCCGGCCGGCGGCGTGTCCCGTCCCGGCGCGGCTCGCTTGCGCTTTGTTCGAACACGTGTTCGAATGAACTCCATGCGCTGGGACAACCTCTCCGCTCCCCCGGACGAGGGGACTCCCGATCGGGCGGCGCCGGCGGCTCCACCCCTGCCGCTGGCGCTGCCCGGCGCCGTCACCCGCACGTTCGACACCCCCGACTTCGCCGGCATGACCTTCTACGAGGTCCACGCCAAGTCGATCATCAACCGGGTGCCCGGCCGGTCACGCGTGCCGTTCGAGTGGACCATCAACCCCTACCGGGGCTGCTCGCACGCCTGCGTCTACTGCCTGGGCGGCGACACTCCGATCCTGATGGCCGACGGCCGCACCAGGGCGATCAGCGAGCTGGAGCCCGGCGACCGGATCTACGGCACCCGGCGCAGCGGCGCCTACCGCCACTACGTCGTCACCACGGTGCTCGACAAGTGGTCAACGGTGAAGCGGGCCCACCGGATCACCCTGGCCGACGGCACCACGCTCGTCGCCAGCGGCGACCACCGGTTCCTCACCGAACGCGGCTGGAAGCACGTCACGGGGACCATGCGCGGCGGCGGACGCCGTCCGCACCTGACCACCCGCAACCGCCTGCTCGGCACCGGCGGGTTCGTGGTGGCGCCGAAGCGCTCGGCCGACTACCGCCGGGGCTACCTGCACGCCCTGGTCCGCGACGACGACCCCGCCGGCCACCGGCGTGACACCCGGTTCCGGCTGGCCACCGCCGAGGCGGAGGCGCTCGACCGGGCCGAGCGGTACCTGACCGACGCGGGCGTCACCGTCGAGAGGGCCACCACCGCCCGGGTGGGCCGCCGGGCGACGACCACAGTGGTACGCACAGCCGGCCCGGCCGACGTCGTCACCGGGCTGTTCACGCCACCCGACGAGGCGACTGACGACTGGGCGCTGGGCTACCTGGCCGGCATGTTCGACGCCGTCGGCACCTGCCACCGGGGCGTGTTCCGGATAAGCGTCGCCGACGACGAGAGCCGGACCCGCGCGGCCGGCGCGCTGGACCGGTTCGGCTTCCGGTGGGCGCTCGACGTGCCCGGCGCACCGGGAGCGGCGCGTCAGCTCCGGCTGACCGGTGGGCTACCGGAGCGGCTGCGCTTCTTCCACCTCACCGACCCGGCCGTCACGGCCCGGCGCTCGATCGAGGGCATGGCGCTCAAGTGCGCGGCGCGACTCCAGGTGACAGCCGTCGAGGATCTCGGCCTGGAGCTTCCGCTGTGGGACATCACCACCGGCACCGGCGACTTCATCGCCAATGGCGTGGTCAGCCACAACTGCTTCGCCCGCAACACCCACACCTACCTCGACCTGGACCCGGGCGCCGACTTCGACCGCAAGGTGATCGTCAAGGTCAACGCGGGCGAGCTGGTACGCCGCGAGCTGGCCGCCCCGCGCTGGCGCGGCGCGCACGTCGCCATGGGCACCAACGTGGACTGTTACCAGCGGGCCGAGGGCCGCTATCGCCTGATGCCGCCGATCATCGAGGCGCTGCGGGACTTCGCGAACCCGTTCTCCATCCTGACCAAGGGCACGCTGCTGCTGCGCGACCTGCCGCTGCTGCGCCAGGCCGCCGAGGTGACACGGGTCGGTGTGTCGTACTCGGTGGGGTTCGTCGACGAGGCGCTCTGGCGGGCGGCCGAGCCTGGTACGCCGAGCCCGCGCCGCCGCCTCGACGCGGTCCGCACCCTCACCGACGCCGGCTTCTCCGTCGGCGTGCTGATGGCGCCGATCCTGCCCGGCCTCAGCGACGACGAGGAGTCCATCGACGCCACGGTCGCGGCGATCGCCGCCTCCGGGGCGGCCAGCGTGACGCCGCTGCCGCTGCATCTTCGGCCCGGCGCCCGGGAGTGGTACGCCCGCTGGCTCGCCCGGGAGTTCCCCCACCTGGTGCCCCGTTATCGGCAGCTCTACCAGGCCGGCTCGTACGCGCCGCAGGCGTACCAGCGGGAGGTGACAGCGCGGGTGCGGATGGCGGCACGCCGGCATGGGCTGAACCGCGGCGAGACCGGCGACAATCGCCGGCTGCCCGAGACCCCGCCGCCCGCGCCGGCCGCCGAACAGCTCTCCCTGCTCTAGCGGTAGAGCCCAGGAGGGTTGTTGACGGCGTGACGGTTTGAGACGAGGCGGGACCTCTGGCGAGGTGTGAGGTGCTGACGGCTACACGGAATCGGAGGTCTCATAGGCGGCCGGACACCTTGGCCTGCCCCTGGTTGACCACCTCGATGTGTGTCCGGGAGTCTCGGTGGATCTTCTCGTAGGTGTCGGGGCTGACCTTACCCGGACGGCTGCGCCGGGCGGCGAGGGTTCTCGTGTGTTGACCCCTTCCGGCGCCGAGTGTGCGATTATCGCACCATGGCTGATGGTTGGGACTGGCCCCTCGTCGGTGAGCAGGTACGGCAAGCCCGGTTGTCGTTGGGGATCTCGCAGCAGGATCTCGCGGCGATGGTAGGGCTGGACCGCACAATGCTGGCCAAGGTTGAGGCTGGCAGCCGCCGTTTGGACGGCATGGAGCTGGCTCGGCTTTCCAGGGCACTAAGAGTGTCGATGGAGTACTTGATTCAGCCGCCGCCAGCGGTGTTGTCCCGACGAGCGGCCCCGTTGACCGAGGAAACGGACACTGAGACAGCACGCTCGTCGGAACGCCTCGAAATTGCCATGGTTGAGTGGCTGCGCAACGTCCAGCAGTTGCTGGATCTTGGCGTCTTGCGTACCCGTCCGCTGCTTCACTACCCGCACTCAGTGGAATCCGAGGATGATGCGCGTCAGACAGCCCGGTGGCTGCGACAGCGGTTCGGGCTCGGCGATGCACCGATCGGCAGCATCATGGACGTCTGTGAGCGCGCAGGTCAGTGGGTGCTGGTCACCGACCTTCCAGGCGACGGGGCATCGCTCGTCGAGGGCGACATCGCGGTTGCTGTCGTGAGCACTACGGGCGATCCTGGCCGCCGTCGGGCTACCGCTGCACACGAGTTGGGGCATCTCATCATTGGTGATGAGTATTCCGCCGACCTCGGCGTGAGTGCCTCACGTGCAGAACGGGAGGCGGTGATTGATGCCTTCGCCGCAGAACTGCTGCTGCCCGTGCAAGCGATTGCCGCAGCCGGAGCCCCCGGGACGGTGAGCCGGGACCAGATCGTGAGCTATGCGGCTCGATACCGTACCTCTTGGTTGCTGGCGTTGCGGCAGGCAGAGCAGGCAGGGACCATCGACGCAGAGACGCGTAGATCCTGGAGCCAGGTTCGGCCCACGCACGTGGAGTTCATGGAGGCATTGGGCTGGGCGCCGCAGCCCGACCTCGAGTCGGTGCGGGTACCGCCCGCCTACGCACAGGCCGTGATGGAAGCGTGGCGGAACAGGCGTATCACCCGGGCGAGGGCTCTGGAGTTGATGCATGGCCACATCGCCGACGCGGATCTGCCGCAGGAGGACGACCTGGAGGTCGCGCCGTGAGCCTGTCGGCGCAAGCTACCCCCGTCCTTGTACTCGACACGATGGTTCTCAGCCACTTCACTCTCGCTGACCGGCTGGACGTCTTGCGGGATCTGCTGCTCGACGCCGATTGTTGGACGACTCAAGTGGTTCGGGAGGAGTTGCGGGCGGGATCTGAGGATCATCGTGAACTGGCCGTCGCTTGCGAGGCGGACTGGCTCACCACTGCCCAGCTAGACACCCTCGATGAGGTGCGGTGCTTTACCAAATGGGCCGCGCGGCTCGGCTCGGGTGAGCGCGACCTCGGGGAGGCGTCCGTCCTCGCGGCCGCCGAACTGCGGGATGGGGTGGCCATCACGGACGACAGGAACGCGACGCAGGTCGCCCGTGCCCACGGCGCCCGGGTGCACGGCACCATCTGGCTTCTCGCCGGGGCCTGCCGGGACGGCAAACAAACCCTTACGGCTGCGGGGAACCTCATTGAGGTACTGAGAGCAACTGATGCTCGTCTACCCTGCTCTGGAGCTGAGTTTCCCGCCTTTGCCCGAAGGCACAACCTCCTGTAGTCGCCAGGAACGCAAACTCGGGGCTCGCCGGCTCGGACCGTTGCTCGGGATGCCGGCCTCGACGGTGCACGCCGTTCTGACGCGGCACGGTCTGCACCGCCTGGCCTGGCTCGACCGGCCCACCGGTCAGCTCATCCGCCGCTACGAGCGCGACCGGCACGGCGAGCTGATCCACGTCGACGTGAAGAGACTCGGCCGGGTTCGCGACGGCGGCGGCTGGCGCATCTTGGGCCGCGACAGCCTGGAACACCGCCGTGCCCGCACCGCCGGCCGCGTCATGACCGACAACGCATTGGCCTACCGCCGCAGCCGAGCCTGGCACCAGACCCTGACGTCTAGCGACCGGGGGAACCCGCACCGGCGGGGCTAGTCTCGGGGGATGCGTTCCGCTCAGCAGATCCTCGCCGACTCCGCCGTGATCGCCGTCGTGGGCGCCTCCCGTGACCCGGGCAAGGCCGCGCACCGCGTACCGCTGGAGATGCAACGGCACGGCTGGCGGATCATCCCGGTCAACCCGACCGTGGACGAGTTGTTCGGCGAGAAGGCGTACCCGACGCTCGCCGACATCCCGCACCCGGTCGACCTGGTCGACGTGTTCCGCCCGGCCCGCGACGCGGTCGACGTGGTCCGGCAGGCGGTGGCGATCGGCGCCCCGGCGGTGTGGTTGCAGCTCGGGATCTTCTCGGACGAGGCGCGCCGGATCGCCGAGCAGGCCGGCCTCGACTACGTCGAGGACAGGTGCCTCATCGTCGAGCGGGCTGCCGCCGGCCTGACTCGTACATCCGGCGGAACGTCCGGCTGACGACGCTGCGCGCGGCGCGTACCCTTCGGGCATGTCCGGTCCCGGCCCGATGGCGGCTGCCGCGGTGCCCGACCGCGACGGGCTCTGGTCCCGCAGGCTGCTCGCGCTCCTCGCCGCTATGACGGTGGCCGCGGTGAGCAGCCGGATTCTCCTCGCGCTGGATCCGTCGCACCTCAGCGACGTTCGCGGCATGGTGTGGCTGGTGATGCTGGGGCATCTGGCGCAGCGGTACTGGCGGCCACGTCGGACCGGCCGGCTGATCTGGCGGCCCCGGCTGGCCGGGCCGCACGGCGCCGAACCGGCGCTGATGGCCCGGCGGTCGGCGGCGGGATGGCTGGGGCTGACCGCGGACGTGACAGCGGGTGTCGTGGTGGCGCTCGGCGGGTTCTCGTTCCTGACCGAGCGCTGGCCGCAGGTCGAGCCGTGGCGACCACTGGTGCTGGCCGCAGTGGCCATCGGCCTGGGCTGGGTCGTCTACGGCGAGGTGCGGTTCACCGGCCGGCTGGCGTTGACCGGCGGCGGACTCCGGTACGACGGGGACTGGTATCCGTGGTCCGGGATCCGTGGCGTGCAACGGTCCGGCGAGCGCGGCGGCGGAGTGCACCTCCGTCTGGAACCGGAACAACTGCCCCGGCCGATGATCGGCGGGCGCGACCTGGCCGTGCCGGACGAGCGGCTGATCGCAGCGATCGAGCAGTTCCGGACCACGCCGGAGGCACTGGCGGTGGGGTTGCCGGTGGCTCCCCCGGAACCGGCCCCCGGCGTGGCGGAACGCTGAGCCCTACTGCTTGTACTGCTTGAGCAGGCCGCGCGAGATGATCGTCTTCTGGATCTCCGAGGTGCCCTCGCCGATCAGCAGGAACGGCGCCTCGCGCATCAGGCGCTCGATCTCGTACTCCTTGGAGTAGCCGTAGCCGCCGTGGATCCGGAACGCCTCCTGGACCACCTCGGCGCAGTACTCGGACGCGAGCAGCTTCGCCATGCCCGCCTCGACGTCGTTGCGCTGGCCGGCGTCCTTGAGCCGGGCCGCGTTGACCATGAGCGCGTGCGCGGCCTCGATCTTCGTACCCATCTCGGCGAGCTTGAACGCGACGGCCTGGTGCTTGGCGAGCGGCTGGCCGAAGGTGTGGCGCTGCTGGGCGTACGCGACCGCGAGTTCGAACGCCCGGATCGAGATGCCGCAGGCGCGGGCCGCGACGTTGACCCGGCCGACCTCGATGCCGTCCATCATCTGGTAGAAGCCGCGGCCGACCTTCTCCTCGCCGCCGAGCACGGCGGAGGCGGGCACCGTGACGCCGTCGAGCACCATCTCGGTGGTCTCGACGCCCTTGTAGCCCATCTTGTCGATCTTGCCGGGGATGGTGAGGCCGGGCGCGGTCTCGCCGAAGCCGGGCTCCTTCTCCAGCAGGAAGGTGCTCATGTTGCCGTAGACCGAGTCGGCCCCGGTGTCGGTCTTGACCAGGGTGGCGACCACCGAGGAGTACGCCCCGTTGGTGAGCCACATCTTCTGGCCGTTGAGGACGTAGTCGTCGCCGTCGCGGACGGCCTTCGACTTGATCGCCGAGACGTCCGAGCCGCACTCCGGCTCCGACATCGAGAACGCGCCGCGCACCTCGCCGGTGGCCATCCGGGGCAGCAGCCGGGCCTTCTGGTCCGCCGAGCCGTGCTGGGAGATCAGGTACGCCACGATGAAGTGGGTGTTGACGATGCCGGAGATCGACATCCAGCCCCGGGACAGCTCCTCGACGACCAGGGCGTAGGTCAGCAGGGACTCGCCCAGGCCGCCGTACTCCTCGTCGATGGTGAGGCCGAACAGCCCCATCTCGCGCATGCCGTCGAGGATGTCGCTCGGGTACTCGTCGGCGTGCTCCAGCCGCTGCGCGTGCGGGATGATCTCCTTGTCGGCGAACTCCCGGACGGTTTCCAGGATCGACCGCTGCACGTCGGTCAGTCCGGGTGTCTGGGCGAGTCGGGCCATCTCAGCCTCCGGGGTCGGCGCCTTACTCATGGGTAACTGAACGCTCGGTCAGTATCGGCCCCGGGACCGGCCGCGCCAAGGTGACCAGTCCACACAACCGCTGTGAAAAGGTTCACCGCTGCGGGTAGCGTCCGCAAGTAAGAGGGCCGTTGACCTGGGGGAAGGGGCGCTTGTGACAGACGAGCAGCCACCGTCGCCGTACGAGCCGCCGTCGCACGGCCAGCCGTACGGGCAGCCGCAGTACGGCCAGCAGCATCCGCAGTACGGCCACCAGCCCCCGTACGCCCCGCAGCCGCCCTACGGCCAGTACGGGCCGCCCGGCCAGGGGCCAGGCCCCCGTGGCACGAACGTGCTCGCCATCCTGTCGCTCGTCTTCGCGTTCGTCTTCGCGCCCGCCGGCATCGTCTGCGGCCACCTGGCCAAGCGGCAGATCCGGCAGACCGGCGAGGACGGCGACCAGCTCGCCACCTGGGGCCTGATCCTCAGCTACATCTTCACCGCGATCGGCATCCTGGTCTGCTGCGGCTGGATCGGGCTGGCGATCTGGGCCAACTCCGACAACAGCACCTACTGACGCCTCAGCGGAACTGCGCCTCCCGGACGCTGTTCCCGCCGTCGACCACCAGCATCTGCCCGGTGATGTACGACGCGGCCGGCGAGCAGAGGAACGCGATCGCCGCGGCCACCTCGTCCGGTGTGCCGGGACGCCCGACCGGCGTACCCAGACCCTGCTTGATCTCGGCCATGGTGGACGCCGCGGTGTGGATGATGCCCGGCGCGACCGCGTTCACCGTCACCCCGTCGGCGATCATCTCCATCGCCAGCGCCCGGGTCAGCCCGACCACGCCGGCCTTGGCCGCCGCGTAGGCCGCCTCGGTGGGCAACGCGTTCACCGGCCCGGCGGTGGCGGCCAGGTTGACGATCCGGCCCCAGCCCCGCTCGGCCATGCCGCCGATGAACGCGCGGCTGCACAGGAACGCGGTGGTCAGGTTGCGGTCGATCTCGCCGCGCCACTCGTCGTACGTCAGCTGCGCCACCGGCCGCAGCACCTCCGGGCTGGCCCGGCTGGCCAGGCCCGCGTTGTTCACCAGCACCTCGACGTCGCCGAGCTGCTCGGCCACCGCGTCGGCGAGCGCGCCCACCTCCGACTCGTCGGTGAGGTCGGCGACGAAGCCGGTGACGCCCAGCTCGCCCGCGCGTTCGTGGATGCGCCTCGTGGTGGACACGATCGCCACCCGGGCGCCCAGGTCGGACAACCGGCGCGCGGTCGCGTACCCGATGCCGTCCGGGCTGCCCGCGCCGGTGACCAGCGCGACCCGGCCGTCCAGGCGCATGGTGGCCGGTTCCGGCAGCGGTGCCGGCCGTTCGGAGTCGGCGGCGCCGACCGGCTCGCCGCCGCGCGGGCGCCGCACCGACCCCGGCCGGCTCATGTCCCGTCGCGACCGACCCCCACGCGCGTCAAGTGCCATGCCGAGGATCCTGCCCGGTGCCGACCCCACGGGCAACGCGGTGGCCGGAAAGGGGACGTCCGTGTCGCGCACGGGGTGGCTACCCTGAGCGCGACCACGTACCTGGAGATGATCAGATGACCTATCCCCCACCGCCCGGTGGCTGGCAGGATCCCTTGGCGGCCGGGCAGCAGTCGAGCCCGCCGGGCGTGCCGGGTCAGCCGGGCCCGGCCGACCCGTACGCGCAGGCCGACCCGTACGCGCAGGCCGCGGACCCGTACGCGGGCGCGAAGTCGCCCTACGCCCCGCCCGGCGGCGAGCAGTACGCGGCGCCGATGCCCGGCTATCCGGGTGCCTACCCCCCGCCCGGCGCCTATCCCGGTTATGCGGTGCCGGCGTCGCGCACGAACACGCTCGCCATCGTGGCGCTGGTGCTGTCGCTCGTCGGCTTCACCTCGTGCATCACCGCGCCGATCGGCGCGATCATGGGCCACGTCGCCCGCAAGCAGATCCGGGAGACCGGTGAGCAGGGTGAGGGCATGGCGAAGGCCGCCATCATCGTCGGCTGGATCCTGACCGCCCTGCTGATCGCCTTCATCATCTTCTACATCGTGATGATCGTGATCGCGGTCGGCGCCAGCAGCACCAGCAGCAGTTACTGACGCGATCGGGCCGCCCCCGGCTGGGAGGCGGCCCGGCGCGCGGTCAGGACGCGGGCGGCGTGAACGTGGACGTGCGGGACATGCCGGCGGCGCGGCCCTTGGCGGCGATGACGAGGGCCATCTTGCGGGACGCCTCGTCGATCATCTCGTCGCCGAGCATCACCGCGCCGAGCTTCCCGCCGGCCTCCGAGGTGTAGTAGTCGTACGCGTCGAGGATCAGCTCGGCGTGGTCGTAGTCGGCCTGCGCCGGGGAGTAGACCTCGTTCGCGGCGTCGATCTGGCCGGGGTGCAGCACCCACTTGCCGTCGAAGCCCAGCGCCGCCGACCGCTTCGCCACCTCGCGGAACGCGTCCACGTCCCGGATCTGCAGGAACGGGCCGTCGATGGCCTGCTTGTCGTGCATCCGGGCGGCCATCAGGATGCGCATCAGGATGTAGTGGTACGGGTCACCCGGGTAGTCCGGGATCAGCGCGCCGACCACCAGCGACTTCATGTTGATCGAGGCCATGAAGTCGGCCGGGCCGAAGATGATCGTCTCGACCCGGGGCGAGGCGCCGGCGATGGCGTCCACGTTCACCAGCCCGGCCGCGTTCTCGATCTGCGCCTCGATGCCGATGCGGCCCACCTCCAGGCCGAGCGTCTTCTCGATCTGGGTGAGCAGCAGGTCCAGCCAGTGCACCTGCTCGGCGTTCTGCACCTTCGGCAGCATGATGCAGTCCAGGTTCGCCCCGGCGCCCTCGACCACCTCGATGACGTCCCGGTAGGTCCACGGCGTGGTCAGGTCGTTCACCCGCACCACGCGGGTCTTGCCCGTCCAGTCGCCCTCGTTCAGCGCGGCCACGATGTTCTTGCGCGCGTCCGGCTTGGCCAGCGGGGCGACCGCGTCCTCCAGGTCCAGGAAGACCTGGTCGGCGGGAAGGCCCTGGGCCTTGCCGAGCATTTTGACGCTGGAGCCGGGCACCGCCAGGCAGGATCGGCGGGGACGACCGACAGCGGTCATGGATGCGCTCCTTCCAGCGTCCGGCGCGGGTGCCGGCGCAGCGGTGGATTTCGAGAACTTAACGATCCCAAAGGGCGTGGTGACGCCACGGTAACCTCGTGCCGTGACCGGGGTGAATGGACCTGTGGAAGATCTCACTGAGCGTCGGATCGTGGTGCTGACCGGCGCCAGCTCCGGCATCGGGCTGGCTGCCGCCGAGGAGCTGGCGCGCCGCGGCGACCAGGTCGTGCTGGTCGGCCGCGACCCGGCCCGGCTGCGCGCCGCGGGCGAGCGGGTACGCGAGTGCTGCGGCGAGCAGCCGGAGCTGTTCCGCGCCGACTTCGCGGTGCTCGACGACGTGCGCGGGCTCGCCGAGCGGCTGCGCGAGCGGTACGACCGGATCGACGTGCTCGCCAACAACGCCGGCGCGATCGTGCTGGAGCCGATCACCACGGTCGACGGTTTCGAGCTGAGCATGCAGGCCAACCACCTCGCCCCGTTCCTGCTCAGCAACCTGCTGCGAGATCGGATCGGGCGGATGGTGGTCACCGCCTCGGACGCGCACCGCAGCGGCGTGCTGGACCCGGACGACCTCAATTCCGCGCTGCGCTCGTACCGGCCGTTCCGCGCGTACGGCACCAGCAAGCAGGCGAACATCCTGTTCACCGCCGAGGCCGCGCGGCGCTGGCCGGAGGTGCCGGCGCACGCGTTCCACCCTGGCGTGGTGCGCACCCGCTTCGGCAACGAGAGCCGGATCGTGGCGCTCGGCATGCGGCTGCTGCCGTTCCGCAGCCCGGAGAAGGGCGCGGAGACGCTGGTGTGGCTGGCCTGCCAGGATCCGTCCCGGCTGACCGACGGCGGCTACTACGCCGACCGCAAGCCGCACCGGCCCCGGCCCAAGGCGGCCGACCCGGCGCTCGCCGCGCGGCTCTGGACGGCCAGCGCGAAGGCCGTCGGACTCGACGCCTGACGACACCGAGGGGACACATGACCACGGAGCAAGAGATCCTGCTGGTCGCGCTCGTCGACCTGAGCACCGACGTGGACGCCGGGCGGCGCTACGAGGACGCGGTGCTGGCGCTGCTCGGCCGGCACGGCGGCGAGTTGGAACGGCGGCTGCGCACCGGGGCCGGGGAGACCGAGGTGCACGTGATCCGGTTCGCCACCCGCGCCGGGCTGGACGCGTTCCTCGTCGACCCGGAGCGCGTCGCGTTGCGCGCCGAGCTCGGCGACGCCGCGCCCGCCACCCGGGTGCTGGAGGTACGCGACGTCTGAGCTGCGTCTTCTCCCTCACTTCATCACGTGGGGACGCCGAGAACAAGACTTGATCTTGGGGCTGGCGGGGCGCAGGGTCGGGGCATGGACTTCGATCCCCTGGCCACCGCCCGCCGGGCGCTCTGGATCGGCGGCGCGCAGTGGGCCGGCAAGACGACACTCGCGGTCACGTTGGCACTGCGGTACGGGCTGACCGCGTACCTCTACGACCGTCACGACGCGCGAGGGCACGACGACCGGCGGATCGCCGACCGGATCCGACGGGGTGAGCCGCCGGACGGCCCCGACGCGGAGGCGACCTGGGTGACGACGGACCCGGAGCGGATGGCCGCCGAGACCCTCGCCGGGTTTCCGCGCCGCTTCGAGTGGGTGCTGGACGACCTGAGCGCGCTGGTGAGCGGCCGCCGGGTGGTCGCCGAAGGCTGGGGGCTGCGGCCCGAACTGGTCGCCCCGGTCGTCGAGTCGACAGGGCAGATGGTGGTGCTGGTGCCGACGCCGGAGTTCCGCGCGTACCAGGTGGAACGGCTGCCGCGGGCGACGGCCCGCCACCCCGGTGTGAGCGACCCGGAGCGGGCGTGGCGTCACCGGATCGCGCGCGACGAGCTGGTCGCCGCCGACGCGGTCGCCGGCGCCCGGGCGCTCGGGATACGCGTGATCGAGGTGGACCTGGGCCGGGACGCCGAGGCGGTCGCCGCGCTGGTCGCCGACCACTTCGCCGGATACCTCTGAGCGTCACCGCGACACGTGCACCGGGACGCTCGTGACCACCACGCCGGGCAGCGCGCGCAACGCCGCCCGTAGCCGCTGCTCGGCGCGGCTGTGCAGCAGCCGGTACCGCCGCCGGCGCAGCACCACCTCCGGCACGATCACGGTGAGCGTCAGGTCCGGGCTCGCGGCGTGCAGCGCCTCCAGGTAGTGCGCCAGCGGCCCGATCACCGACCGGTACGGCGACACGATCGTCTCCAGCCGCAGGTGGTCTCCCCAGGCCCGCCACTGCTCCCGGAACCGGTCCGCCTCGGCCTCCTCGGGCGCGAGGTGCACGGCGAGCGTGGGCCGTCCGAGTGACGTCGCGTACGCCAGCGCGCGCAGCGACGCCCGGTTCAGCCGGGCCACCGGCACGATCACCAGGTGGCGTACCTGCTGGGGCAGTTCGTCGCACTCGGCGGGCGGCGCGGACGGCGGCGGGTGCAGCGCCAGCGCGCGGTGCAGCCGTGCGTAGTGGCCGTGGATCCGGCGGAACAACAGCACCAGCAGCGGTACGGCGAGCACCACCACCCAGGCGCCCTCGGTGAACTTGGCGACCGCCGCGGTCAGCAGCACCAGCCCGGACAGCGCCGCGCCGACTGCGTTGACGGCGAGCCGGCGGCGCCACCCCGCCCCCCGCCGGCGCCGCCAGTGCACCACCATCCCGGTCTGGGACAGCGTGAAGGCGAGGAACACGCCCACCGCGTAGAGCGGGATCAGCCGCTCGGTGTGCCCGCCGAACGCGACGAACACGACCGCTGCGGTCAGCGCCAGCGCCACCAGCCCGTTGCTGAACGCCAGCCGGTCGCCCATGTGCAGGAACCGACGCGGCGCGTGCCCGTCCCGGGCCATGAAGAACAACAGCCGGGGGAAGTCGTTGAACGCCGTGTTCGCGGCGAGCAGCAGGATCAGCGCGGTGGTGGCCTGGAGGATCGCGTACCAGGGTCCGCTCGGGAACGTGACCCGGCCGAGCTGGGACAGCAGCGTCTCGTCCGCCCGGGGCACCAGTCCGTCGAGGTGGATCAGCCCGATCAGGCCCGCGAACAGCGTCACCAGCATGGCGACCATCCAGCCGAGCGTGGTGCGGGCGTTGCGCCACTCGGTCGGGCGGAACGCGGGCACCGCGTTGGAGACCGCCTCGATGCCGGTCATCGACACCGCGCCGGAGGAGAACGCCCGCAGCACCAGCAGCAGGCCCAGGCCCTCGGCGGCGGGCACCGAGGGCGGCGGCACCGGCGCGAAACCCCGCGAGGCGGCCTTCGCGTAACCGATCGCCAGCACCGCTACCAGCACCACCACGAACGCGTACGTGGGCAGCACGAAGATGTTCCCCGCGGTGCGTACGCCGCGCAGGTTCCCGGCGAGCAGCACGACGATCACCAGCACCCCGAGCGGCACCGCCCACGGATCGAGCCCGGGTAGCGCCGAGGTGACCGCGTGCACGCCGGCCGCAACCGACACCGACACGGTCAGCACGTAGTCGAGCATCAGCCCGGCCGCGGCGGCGAGTCCCGGCGTACGCCCGAGGTTGTCCCCCGCGACGATGTACGAGCCGGCGCCGTGCGGGTAGGCCGGGATGGTCTGCCGGTAGGAGAGGCCGACAGCGACCATCAGCAGCACGAGCACGGCGGCGAGCGGCAGGGCCAGTCCGAGCGCGGCGCTCCCGGCCAGCACCAGCACCGCGAGCATCGCCTCCGGCCCGTACGCCACGGAACTGAGCAGGTCCGACGAGAGCACCGGCAGCGCTACCAGTTTGCGCATCCGCTCGTACAGCACCGACGCGCTGGACAGCGGTGGCCCGAGCAGCGCCCGGCGGGCCCGGGCGGCGGCCCGGCCGGTCCGGTCGCCGGGCAGGTCGGCCGCACCGGTGGCGACCAGTTCGTCCGGCTGCGCCACGGTGAACATGTCGATCGGCGTCAGCCGCCCGAACCGGGTCGGCACCGGGTGGTGGTCGTGCCGCCCGAGCGTCGGGTCGACCGGCAGGTCGTCGGCGCGGCGCGGGCCGCGCCAGCGCTCGCCGATCCGGCCGAGCGCCGCGCGTTCCTCGTCGCTGAGCGGCGGGAACTCGGCCGAGGGCGTGACGACGGTGCCCGTCTCCGCCGCGTCGTCCCGGTCCGCCCCCACTCTGAGCACTTTCGTGCAAACCGGACGGCCCGGTGGCCGGAACGGCGCGACTTCGCCCCGACCGGCGCGGCGGCTGCGCTCGGAGCCGCGACGGCTGCGGTCGAGGCGCGTCGCTCAGTCGCCGAGCGGGGTCGGGTCGACGGGGGCCGCGACCGGCGCGGCACGGCGACCGGCCCGCGCCCCGCCGAGCACCACCACCGCCACGCCGGCCAGCAGCAGCGCCAGGCCCGGCAGCGCCAGCGGCCGGGGCAACTGCCCCAGCCACACCCAGCCGATCAGCGCCGCGCCGGGCGCCTCCAGCAGGATCAGCACGCTCACAGTGGTCGCCGAGACCCGGTGCAGGGCGTAGTTGAACATCGAGTGGCCGAGCAGTTGGGCGCCGGCCACCAGGCCGAGGATCGCCAGCCAGGTCGGGCCGTCGAAGCCGTGCAGGCGTACGCCGCCGACCAGGCACACCACGAGCAGGATCGCCGCACAGACGCCGTAGCAGACGGTGGTGTAGGTGGTGGTGCTGATGCTGGCCCGGGCCCGCTCGCCGAACGCGGTGTAGACGGCCGCGAACAGGCCGCCGACCACCGCGAGCAGGTCACCGGCGAACGCCCGGCCGGAGGCGCCGAAGTCGGCGCCGGTGGCGAGCACCGCGCCGAGCACCGCCACCCCGATGCCGGCCCACACCGCCCTCGGCAGCCGCCGCCCCTGTCCGCGGGCGATCAGGCCCTGCCACACCGGCTGCGTCGCGCCGAGCGCGGTCGCGGCCGCCACCGAGGTGAGCTGCGCGCTCGGCATCCAGGTGGCGAAGTGGGCGGCCAGGGCGACCCCGGAGAGTACGCAGTAGAGCCCCTCGCGCCGGCCCGGGCCGACGGTCAGCGCGCGGAGCTCGGCGCGCCGCCGGATCAACGCGACCGGGCCGAGGACCGCCGCCGACAACGCGGTACGCCAGAACGCCACCGCCAGCGCCGACGCGGCGGCGAACGCCACGAGCGGCGCCGAGGACGAGACCGAGGCGACGGCCAGGGCGAGCGCGCCGACCGTCAGCGCGTCGAGCGGCGGGCGATGCGGAACGGTGGGCACGAACGGTAATCCTCACACGGGCACCCGACCGACACGGAACGTCAGCACTCCGTTACGATCATGCGCGTCCCGGCGATCCTCCCCCCTCGACGTCCGGAGGCGTTCCCTCATGCTCCGATTCCAGGCGGTGCTGTTCGACTTCTTCGGCACCCTGACCCACGGCGTACGGCGCGGAGCCGCCCACCGCGCCACCGCCGACATGCTCGGCTGCTCCACCGAGGCCCTGGTGGAGGTGCTGGACAGCAGCTTCTACGAACGGGCCAGCGGCTCCTTCGGCAACGCCGAGTCGACGATGCGCTGGGTGTGCGCCCGGCTCGGCGTACACCCGTCCGACGCAACCGTGCGCGCCGCCGTCGCCACCCGGCACCGGGCCGTACGCGCCGACACCCGGCTGCGCGCGGAGGCGGTACCGGTGCTGGCCGCGTTGCGCCACCGGGGCGTCCGTACCGGGCTGGTCAGCGACTGCACGCACGAGCTGCCGGCGTTCCTGCCGCAGCTCGCCGTCGCGCCGCTGCTCGACGCGCAGGTCTTCTCGGTACGCCTCGGACGCTGCAAACCGGACCCGGCGCTCTACCTGGCCGCGTGTTACCGGCTCGGCCAGTCCCCGGCCGACTGCCTCTACGTCGGGGACGGCGACAGCCAGGAACTGACCGGTGCGGAGCGGGCGGGGCTGAGCGCGGTCCGGCTGGCCGCACCGGATCTCGCCGACCACGTGGTCCTCAACGCCGACCACGGCTTCGACGGGCCGTCGCTTACCTCACTGACGGACGTGCTCGACCTGCTCGACCCGGTCCCCGTCGCCTGACCCGGCCCGTCTCGGCGCGGCCTGGCCCGGTGGCGGCCGAGTCGTGTCGGCGGCGCCGGCCGTCCGGCGCCCCGGCGTCGCCGGATTCGCGCGGTCAGCGGCGGCGGACGCGGTGCAGGCGGAACGGCTTGCGGACGGCCCGCACCACAGGGGCCGGTCGGGGCTGCTCACTCAGCGATCCGTCCGGCAGGTCGGCGCCGCTCACCGCGGTGCCGGCGGGCGCGAGCCGGTTGAGCGCGCACCCCTGCGCCGCCCACCGCTCCACCAGCTCGGCGGCGGAGCCGGAGGCGTTGAGCCGCTTCGCCGCGACCAGCGGCGCGACGGTGTTCCACTCCTCGGTGCCGGGTCGCAGCCGGGTCACCTGCGCCGGCCAGGTGACGATCCGCCCGCCGTGGTCGCCGCGCAGCGTCACGTCGGCCGTGTCGCTGTCGGCCAGCCCGGGCGCGGTCTGCTCGCCGGGGCCGGTGACCACGAGCAGGGTGCCCTCCAACGGCAGGCACCACAGCGCGTAGGCCGGACCTCCGGCGGTGCTCACCCAGCAGACCGCGGCCTTCTTCACCGCCTCGTCCACAAGCGGCGGCGTCACCCGCTCGTCCACCTCGTCACTCACCCCGCCATCCTGCCCCATCCCCCGCGGGTCAGCCGATGAACGGGGGGACGGTGATCTCGCCTCGGGCCACCGGCATGACCTGGCCGGAGACGGTCGCGCCCACCGCCAGCCCGCCGGACGCGGTCACCGTGCAGGCGAGCGTCGACGGGCGGTTGATCTCGATGCCCTGCCGGACCGTGTACTCCGCGCGGCCCTCGCCGGGCAGCAGGCCGCTGGCGACCAGCCACACGCCCAGTCCCAGGGCGGCCGAGCCGGTCGCCGGATCCTCCGGTACGCCGAGCCCCGGCACGAAGACCCGGGCGTGCGCGGTTTGCGAATCGGGCTCCCAGGAGAAGAGGCTGACGTGCTCCACTCCGTACCGCTGCGCCGCCGTCGTGTTCAACCGTGCCCGGGCCACCGCGTCCGGGCGTACCGGAAGGTAGGGGAATTCGAGGCCGCACCCGGCGACCCGCGGTGGCGGGCCGACGTGGTCGGGGCCGGTCAGGCCGACCATCTCCAGCAGCGGCTCCGGGTCGAGTTCCGGGCCGAGCGTGGGCGTGCCGCCGGTGAGCGTCGCGCCGGTGGCGGTCACCTCGATCGGCAGGACTCCGGCGCCGCACTCCTGGGTGATCCGGCCGGCGCCGAAGACGCCGCGCCGGCTCGCGGTCACCGCCGCGCCGACGCTCGGGTGCCCGGCGAAGGGCAGCTCGTCGGCCGGAGTGAAGATCCGGGCCCGGTAGGTGGCGCCCACCTGCGTCGGCGGCAGCACGAAGACCGTCTCGGACAGGTTGAACTCCAGCGCGAGCGCCTGCATCTGCTCGGTGGCCAGCCCTTCCGCGCCGAACACCACGGCCAGCGGGTTGCCGGCGAACGGGCGGTCGGTGAAGACGTCCACGATCTCGTAGCCCAAGGTCGACATGTTGTTAGAGACTAGGCCCTTAGGCTGGTGGCCGTGAGCACGCCGAACCGGGTCTACCTCGCTCGACTCGCCGGAGTCGCCGTTTTCGACCCGAACGGCGACCAGGTCGGCCGCGTCCGCGACGCGGTGGCCCGGATGCGGGCGACCCAGCGACCGCCGGAGGTGGTCGGTCTGGTCGCCGAGATGCCGATGCGGCGGCGCATCTTCCTGTCCATCAACCGGATCACCTCCATCGACACGGACGCGGTGGTGCTCGGCAGCGGCACGCTCAACCTGCGTCGCTTCGAGAAGCGCCCGAACGAGCTGCTGGTGCTCCAGGAACTGCTGGACCGCCGGGTCCAGCTCGACAGCGGGCAGGCCGGCTCGGTGGTGGACGTGGCGATGGAGTCCAGCCGCGGCGGCGAGTGGGCGCTGAGCCGCGTCGCCGTGCGCGAGCACACCGGCCGGCTCACCCGCCGCGGCCACCTCCACCAGGTCGACTGGGACCGGGTCCGCGGGCTGGGCGCGGTCGGCGACAACCGGGGTACGGCGAACCTGCTCGCCGTCCTGGAGGACATGCGCCCGGCCGACCTGGCGAACGCCCTCCAGGATCTGCCCGACGCCCGGCGCAACGAGGTGGCCGCCGCGCTCGACGACGAACGCCTCGCCGACGTGCTGAGCGAGCTGCCCGAGCGCGACCAGGTGGAGATCCTGGCCGCGCTGGACCGCCAGCGCGCCGCCGACGTGCTGGAGGAGATGGAGCCGGACGACGCGGCCGACCTGCTCAACGAGCTGCCCCCGCCGGAGCAGGACGTGCTGCTGGACCTGATGGAGCCGGACGAGGCCGACCCGGTACGTCAGTTGCTGCGCTACGCCTCCGGCACCGCCGGCAGCGTGATGACCTCGGAGCCGGTGATCCTCCCGCCGGACGCCACGGTGGCCGAGGCGCTGGCCCGGATCCGGGAGGCTCAACTGTCGCCCGCGGTGGCGGCCCAGGTCTTCGTGGCCCGTGCCCCGCTGACCACGCCGACCGGCCGCTACCTGGGTATGGTGCACTTCCAGCGGTTGCTCCGCGAACCGCCGGCCGACCTGCTCGGCGGCATCGTGGTGAACGACATCGACCCGCTGCGCACGTCGACCCCGCTGCCCGAGATCACCCGCCGGATGGCCACGTACGACATGGTCGGCATGCCGGTGGTGGACCGGAACAACCGGCTGGTCGGCGCGGTGACCGTGGACGACGTGCTGGACCACTCCCTGCCGCGCGACTGGCGGGACCGGGACGCGGCCTCCACCTCGTCCGCCACCGACGACGGCACCCTGGACGGCGACGATGAGTGATCAGCGACGCGGCGACCGGCTCGACCAGCCGCGTGCCCCGCGGAGCCTGCACCTGCCGCGGATCGACGCGGAGACGTTCGGCCGCTGGGCCGAGGGCATCGCCCGGGGCATGGGTACGGCGAACTTCCTCGTCTACATGACGCTCATCCTGGTGGCCTGGTTCCTGTGGAACACGCTGGCGCCGGCGAGTCTGCGCTTCGACCCGTACACCTTCACGTTCCTGACCTTGATCCTGTCGTTGCAGGCGTCGTACGCGGCGCCGCTGATCCTGCTCGCGCAGAACCGGCAGGCGGACCGGGACCGGATCGCGCTGGACGAGGACCGGCGGCGGGCCACGCTGCAGAAGGCCGACACGGAGTACCTGGCCCGGGAGATAGCCGCGCTGCGGATCGCGATGGGTGACGTGGCGACCCGGGACTTCCTGCGCTCGGAGCTGACCCGGCTGGGTGAGGAGCTGGACGAGGCGGCCGAGCGGCGGCGCAAGCTGGAGCGGCGGCAGCAGGAGCGGGAGGGCCGCCGGATCGGCGGCGGCGAGCCGCTGGACGAGCCCCGGGACGAGCTGGACGGCGACTACGCGCGGGACGGCCGCTACGAGGGCTGACCCGGCCATCGAATCGCTCACACCGCCCCCGCCAGCGGCGGTGGCCGATGACCCGCGACGTAGCATTGCGGGCATGTCAGCACCCGTCAGCACCGTCTCCGACGCGATCCAGGCCGCCCTGGCCACCGTCAACGACCCGGAGATCCGCCGGCCGATCACCGAACTCGGCATGGTCCAGTCCGCCGAGTGTGGCGAGGACGGCGTGGTCCGGGTGGAGCTGCTGCTCACCGTGGCCGGCTGCCCGCTGAAGGACAAGCTGCGCAGTGACATCACCGCCGCTGTGGCCGCCGTGCCCGGCGTGAGCGGTGTCGAGATCACCTTCGGTGTGATGAGCCCGGAGCAGCGCCAGGAGCTCCAGTCGAAGCTGCGCGGCGGCGGTGCCACGGCCGAGCCGGTGATCCCGTTCGCCCAGCCCGGCTCGCGGACCCGCGTCTACGCGGTCGCCAGCGGCAAGGGCGGTGTCGGCAAGTCCAGCGTCACCGTCAACCTGGCCGCCGCGCTGGCCTCGCGGGGCCTGTCGGTGGGCGTGGTGGACGCGGACATCTACGGCCACTCGGTGCCCCGGATGCTCGGCGCCGACGGTGCGCCGACCCGCGTCGAAGACATGATCATGCCGCCGCAGTCGCACGGCGTGAAGGTCATCTCGATCGGCATGTTCACCCCCGGCAACGCCGCAGTGGTCTGGCGCGGGCCGATGCTGCACCGGGCCCTTCAGCAGTTCCTCGCCGACGTCTACTGGGGTGACCTGGACGTCCTCCTGCTCGACCTGCCGCCGGGCACCGGCGACATCGCGATCTCGGTGGCCCAGTTGCTGCCGAACGCGGAGATCCTCGTCGTCACCACGCCGCAGGCAGCCGCCGCCGAGGTGGCCGAGCGGGCCGGCGCGATCTCGCTGCAGACCCACCAGCGGGTGGTCGGCGTGATCGAGAACATGTCCTGGCTGGAGATGCCGGACGGCTCCCGGATGGAGGTCTTCGGGGCCGGTGGCGGCGCGGCGGTGGCCGAGTCGCTGACCCGCACGATCGGCGCGCAGGTGCCGGTGCTGGGGCAGATCCCGCTGGACACCCGGGTCCGCGAGGGTGGCGACGCCGGTCAGCCGATCGTGCTGGCGCAGCCGGACGCCCCTGCCGCGAAGGCCCTGTTCGAGGTCGCCGACCGCCTGGCCGTGCGCCGCGAGTCGCTGCTCGGCAAGCCCCTGGGCCTCAAGCCGGCAGGCCGCTAGATCCCACCTCCGCTCCCACCGCTCCCCACCGCCCCTTCCCGCCGACGCGGGAGGGGGCGGTCCCGTCCCCGTCCCCGCCCCCGTCCCCGCCCCCGTCCCCGGGGTCGATCATGAGGTTGGCGGTCGCCGGGGCGGCGTGTCGCGCCGTCAACTTCATGATCGACGGCGCGATCAGCGGGAGGGCGCGCGATCAGGTGGCGTCGTCGTAGGACGGGCGGGGGGCCGGCGGCGCGGGGGTGGGGGTGCTGGTCGCCACCCTCGGGGTACGCAGGTCGGCGGCCTTGGCGACGTCCTTCAGCTCGTCGTGCACACCTGTGACGTCCGAGCGCAGGTTGTCGTACATGCCCTGGAGCGGCTTGCGGATCGCCTGCTCGTCTTCCTCGCTGAGCAGATGCTTGCGGATGAACGCCTTGGGGTGCAGATCCTCCAGCTGGATGTCCGTACCCAGCTCGCGGCTCAGGTCACCGGTCGCGTTGCGCGCCATGTTGCGCAGGTTGCGGACCATGCGGAGGCCGTCGCTGATCACGTTGGGCAGCCGATCGCCGAAGATCAACAGCGCCAGGAGCAGCAGGACGCCGATCTCCCACCAGTTCAGGTTCTCGAACACCGCGGCCTCCTCGTCCGTGTCAGGGCCAGACTACGCACGTCAGGTGACCATCGGGGAGGGGGTGACGGGTCCTCACTTCGCATCCGCGGCGAGCGTCACCGACGCGTTCTGCCGCGCCGACCCGCGCCGGTACTCGACTGTCACCACCGAACCGGGCGCGTACTTGCGCACCAGGGCCACCAGGTCGGTCGGATCGGTCATCGGATGGCCGTCCAGCCGGAGCACCACGTCCCCGGTGCGCAGTCCGGCCGCCGCCGCCGGGCCGGCCGGCTCGACCGCGTTGAGGCGTACCCCGCCGCCGGTGGCGCCGGTGCCGCCCACCTGGGCGCCGATCACCGTACGCCGGGCCTTGCCGGTGCCGATGATGTCCTCGGTGATCCGCTTCGCCTGGTTGATCGGGATGGCGAAGGCGAGGCCGATGTTGCCCGCCTCCTGCCCGTCGGCCACCAGCGACTTGATCGTCGAGTTCACGCCGACCACCCGCCCGGCGCCGTCCACCAGCGGGCCGCCGGAGTTGCCGTGGTTGACGGCGGCGTCGGTCTGGATCGCCGCGTAGTAGCGGGTCGGCCCGCCCGGCTCGCCGGCCTGCATGGTCCGGTCCAGCGCGCTCACGATGCCGGCGGTGACGGTGTTGGCGAGCGACAACGGCGACCCGATGGCGAGCACCGGGTCACCGACGGCGAGCGCGTCGGAGTCGCCGAACTGCACCGGGGTCAGCCCGCTGCGCGAGACCTTGATCACGGCGAGGTCCGACTCCGGATCCTGCCCGACCACGGTGCCGGCGGCGGTGCTGCCGTCGTTGAACACGACGGTGGCCTTGCCGGGGCCGTCGGCGACCACGTGGTCGTTGGTGACGATGTGGCCCTCGCTGGTCACCACGAAGCCGGAGCCCTCGCTGGTGCCGCCGAGGCTGACCACCCGGATGGTGACCACGCTGGGCAGAACCCGCTCGGCCACCCCGGCCAGCGACTCGGGCTTGCGCTGGGCCAGTGCCGGGGCCTGCCCGGACTGCGCGCCGATCGTCGGCACGTCACCGCCGCGCAGGAAGGCGTACGTCAGGGCGCTGCCCAGCGAACCGGCCAGCAGGGCCGTGACCAGGGAGATCAGAACCACCTGGCGTATCCCCGGCCGGGCCGGCAGGTCCGGGTCGGTGACCGGTTCCGGCTCCCCCGCACCCGGTGCCGGCGCCGCCGGGACCACCACGGCGGCGGGCGCGTACGGATCCCGCCACGGATCGGCCAGCGCGTCGGACCACCACGGCGACGCCGTCTGACCCGACGCGTCCTGCGGCGGTCGTCCGGACGCCGGCCCACCCGGCACCGGCGATCCGCCGGGCCGCCGCCAGTCCCAGCCGTCGGTCACGTCGGTGCCTCCCACTCCGTCCCGCTGGCCCCGCGCCGGCGGCCGACGGAGCCGGACGACAGTGACGCGCGGGACCCATCCAGGATTACACGGATGACGCGAACGGGGTCAGGGGTTGCCCTCCGTGAGCACTCCACCGCGGACTCGCGGCTGCGCCGCTACCGGCCCGCCTCTACGCTCACAGTGCATACCGCCCCTCGCACCAGTCCGCCCCTCGGAGGTGTCCCATCGCCACGGTCGCCGGTCACGGCAGTTCGACGGCCCAGGCGCTCCACTTCGCCGAGTCTTTCGTCACCGAGGATCTCGTGCTGCGCACGGCCCGCGCCCTCGCCCACGAGGTGGGGGTGGAGGCGGTCACGCCCGGGTCGGGTGCCGCGCTGCGGCTGCTCGCCGCCGCCGGCAACGCCCGGGCGGTGGTGGAGATCGGCACCGGCACCGGGGTGAGCGGCGTGTGGCTGCTGCGCGGCATGCGCCCCGACGGTGTGCTCACCACGATCGACGTCGAGGTCGAATACCAGCGCATCGCCCGGCGGCTGTTCCAGGAGGCGGGCTTTCCGTCGGGGCGTACCCGGATCATCACCGGGCGGGCCCTCGACGTGCTGCCGCGGCTCGCGGACGGTGCCTACGACCTGGTCTTCGTGGACGCGGTGGCGACCGGCTTCGCCGCGTACGTGGACGCGGCGCTGCGGCTGCTGCGACCCGGCGGGGTGCTGGCACTCAACGGCGCGCTGGCGGCCGGCCGGATCGGCGACCCGGCCGCGCGGGACGCCGAGACGGTCACCGTGCGGGAGACCATCAAGGCGATCCGCGAGTCGGAGCACTGGGTGCCCGCGCTGCTGCCGGTCGGCCACGGCCTGCTCGCCGCCGTGAAGGCCTGACCAGGCCGGCTCAGCCCAGCGTCGCCAGCCAGCGCAGCAGCCCGCGCACACCCCAGCCGGTGGCGCCCTTGACCAGTTCGCCGTGCGTGTCGTCGGACCACGACGGCGCGGACATGTCCAGGTGCGCCCACCGGTCCCGCAGGTCGCCGGTGAACTCCCGCAGGAACAGCGCGGCGACCACCGAGCCGGCGCCCTGCGCCGGGGAGCTGTGCAGGTCGGCGATCTCGCTGGCCAGGTATTCCACGTAGTCGTCGGCGAGCGGCATCCGCCAGGCCCGCTCGCCGGCTGCGGTGATCGCGTCGAGCAGGCCGGCCGCGAGCGCGTCGTTCTCGCTGTAGAGCGCGGCGTGCCGCTTGCCCAGGGCGACGGCGTTCGCGCCGGTCAGCGTCGCCAGGTCGATCAGCAGGTCGGGCTTCAGCTCGCGGACCGCGTACGCCAGCGCGTCGGCGAGCACCAGCCGGCCCTCGGCGTCGGAGTTGGTGCTCTCGCTGGTCAGCCCGCCGTAGTGCCGGATCACGTCGCCGGGGCGGAACGCCGAGCCGCTGACCGAGTTCTCGGCGAGCGGGGCGAGCGTGGTGACCCGGACCGGCAGGCCCAGGTCGGCGGCGCCGAGCGTCGCGGCGATCACCGCGGCGGCGCCGGCCATGTCCTTGCGCATGAGCTTCATGGCCGGCACCGGCTTGATCGAGATGCCGCCGGTGTCGAACGTGATGCCCTTGCCGACGAGCACCACGTGGGTCCGCGCGCCCTCGGGCCGCCAGTCCAGCTCCACCAGGCGCGGGCCGCTCGCGGAGCCGCCGCCGACGGCCAGCAGACCGCCGAAGCCCTCGGCCGCCAGTTCCTCCGGGCCGCGTACCCGCAGGTGCAGGCCGGGGCGCCCGGACGTGGCCTCGGCCACCTGGGCGGCGAACCACTCCGGGTTCTTGGTGGACGAGGGCATGTTCGTCAGGTCCCGGGCGAGCCGCGTCGTCTCGGCGGTGGCCCGGGCGGCGTCGAGCGTGCCGGCGAGCGCGTCCGGGTCGTCGACGAGCACCGACACCTCGGCCAGGGCGGGCCGCTTGCCGGCCTCGGTGAGGCGGAAGCGGTACGAGCCGAGCAGCAGCCCCTCGGCGAGGCCCCGCAGCGCCGCCGTCGCGTCGGCGGGAAGCGCGATGGTGATCTGCGTCTCATCCTTCGCCGCGCGGGCCAGGGCCGCGCCTGCGGTACGCCAGTCGCGCTCGTCGCCGTCGCCGACGCCGAGCAGCCACAGCCGCGCCGGGGAGCCACCGGGGCGCAGGTGCTCGCGTACCTCACCGGCCGCGCCGGTGAGCCGGGTGGCGGGGAGTACGGCGGCGGCCTCGGCCCGGACGTCGTCGCCGATCGGCACGGCGGTCGGGACCAGTCCGGGTTCGGGCGAGGCGGTGGAGTCCGGCGAGGTCAGGGAGCCCGGCGAGTCCGGGGAGCCCGGCCCTCCGGGACGGACGGGCAGGACGAGAGCGTCGGGCCCCGCGGGCCCACTCACCAGACGAATGACCAGCACGCTGGACCGTACCTCCGAGATGGGTTGAACAGGCACATTTCACGACGCGCCCGCCGAGGAAAGACCCTGAGCCACCGGGCACGCCGGTGGCTCAGGGTAGGACGAACCGCCCGCACGGCGGACGCCGTGCGGGACACTCCTCGAATCAGCCCGCGGCCGCCTTCAGCGCGTCACCGAGCGCGGTGGCCTCGTCGGGAGTCATCTCGACGACGAGCCGGCCACCACCCTCCAGCGGGACTCGCATGACGATGCCCCGGCCCTCCTTGGTGACTTCCAGCGGACCGTCGCCCGTCCGCGGCTTCATCGCCGCCATGTTGTCTCCCCTCAGACCTACACCAGGGTCGGTGAGTTGCCCCACAGCCACTTCGCCATCGCCATCCGCAACCATCGCGGAAGGCTCGACCAACGATTTTCCCTGATGAACACCGCCGGACCCAAACCGAAGCAGCATTGATGTAACAGCATCTAGCTTATCTTGGATAGGCCTGTCACAATGTGCGGTCATGCAGGCACGGTCGGCACTCTTCGACCTGTACGGCGACCACCTCCGGGCCCGGGGTGGCCGCGCACCCGTCGCCGCCCTGGTCAAGCTGCTCGCCCCGCTCGGGATCGCCCCACCGGCGGTACGCACCGCGGTCTCCCGGATGGTCCGTCAGGGCTGGCTGGAACCACTCCGGCTCGCGTCCGGACCGGGATATTCGATCACCCCGAAGGCGGCTCGTCGACTCGACGAGGCGGCGTCCCGGATCTACCGGACCGGACGGCACAGCTGGGACGGGCGGTTCGATCTCCTGGTGCTCACCGCGCCCTCCTCCCGCCGGGACCGGCAGCGGCTCGCCGCGAACCTCGCCTTCCTCGGGTACGGCACGCTCGACGACTGCACCTGGGTGGCCACCCGCCCGGGTGAGGACGTCGACCTGCTGCTCGACGAGGCGGGCGTGCGCTACGAGCGGTTCACCGCCGCGCACGCGGCCGGCACCCCGGGCGCGATGGGCGTGGTCCGCCGCGCGTGGGACCTGGCCGAGATCGGACGGGCGTACGAGCGCTTCGTGTCCGAGCAGAAGCCGCTGCTCTCCGGCGTCACGGTGCGCAGCAGCGACGAGGACGCGTACGCGGCCCGGTTCCGGCTCGTGCACGCGTGGCGTACGTTCCTGTTCCGGGATCCGCAACTGCCCCCGGCACTGCTGCCCGAGCGCTGGCCCGGCACCAGCGCGGCCAGTTTCTTCGACCGGCACGCGGCCCGGCTCCGGCCGGCCGCCGACCGGTACGTCGAGCAGTGCCTCGACGCCGGCAACCGCCTCGCCCGACAGAAGGGTCGTTAGAACGTGACCGAGCCGCTGCTCGTCGACCGCACCGACGCCGTCGTCACCCTGACGCTGAACCGCCCCACGGCGATGAACTCGCTCGACGTGGCGCTCAAGGAGGCGCTCCGGGACACGCTGGCCGAGCTGGAGACCGACAGGTCCTGCCGGGCGGTCGTGCTCGCCGGCGCGGGCGGCTCGTTCAGCGCCGGGCAGGACCTGCGCGAGCACGTGCGGACGCTGGAGGCCTCGGACGCCGACCCGCTGGGCACGGTGCGGGCGCACTACAACCCGATCGCCGCCCGGCTGGCCAACCTGCCCAAGCCGGTCGTCGCCGCGGTGCGTGGGATGGCCGCCGGGGCCGGCGCCTCGCTGGCGTTCCTGGCCGACTTCCGCATCGGCGGCCCGAAGACCCGGTTCCTGATGGCGTTCGCCGGCGTGGGGCTCGCCGCCGACACCGGCGCGTCCTGGACGCTGCCCCGGCTGGTCGGCCACGCCAAGGCCGTCGAGCTGCTGATGCTCGCCGAGCCGGTCGGCGCCGACGACGCCTGCCGGCTGGGCCTGCTGACCAAGCTGGTGGACGACGACGAGCAGGTGCTCCCGACCGCGCAGGATCTGGCCGCCCGGCTCGCCGCCGGGCCGACCGTTGCGTACGGGGCGATCAAGCGCCAGCTCTCCATCGCCGACGCGGGCACGCTCGCCGACGCGCTGGCCGCCGAGGCGCAGGCGCAGGCGATCTGCGGCGCCACCGCCGACCACCGGGCCGCGACGATGGCGTTCGTCGCCAAGCAGAAGCCGGTCTTCGAGGGACGCTGACCGCACCGGGAACGCGCCGCGCACCCGCTCAGCGGGCCACGTAGCCGCCATCGATCGGGATGGTGTGCCCGGTGACCCAGGCCGCGTCGTCGGAGGCGAGGAACAGGACCACGCCCGCCACGTCGTCAGCGGTGGGGATGCCGGGCTTCGGGTTGAACGACTCCATCTGCCGGCGCATCTGCTCCGGGTCCGGCGCGTTCTCGATGAAGTGCTCCACGAGCGGGGTCATCACCACGGTCGGGGCGACCGCGTTGACCCGAATCCCCCGGGCGGCGTACTCGACCGCCGCGGAACGGGTCAGCCCGACGATGCCGGCCTTGGTGAACGTGTACGGCGAGATGTTGTCCTGCGCGGTCAGCCCGGCAGTGGACGAGGTGTTGACGATCGCGCCGCCGCCGGTACGCAGCATCGCGTCGATGGCGTACCGCAGCACGTAGAACACCCCGTCGCCGTTGATCCGGCGCACCTTCTCCCAGTTCGCCAGGTCCATCTCGTGCAGCGCCTGCTGCTGCCCGTCGATGCCGGCGTTGTTGAAGACGACGTCGAGCCGGCCGTACCGGCTGACCGCCTCGGCGATGCCGCGCTCGACCGAGGTGGCGTCGCCGGTGTCCACGGTCACCGCGAGCGCGTCCGGCAGGCTCGCCGCCACCCGCTCGGCGCCCTCGGTGTTGATGTCGGCGATCACCAGCTTGGCGCCCTCGGCGGCGAACCGGCGTGCCGTCGCCTCGCCCAGGCCGGACGCCCCACCGGTCACCAGCACGACCTTGTCCCGGAACCGCATGGCACCCCCTCCACCACGCCGGCCGGCGCCGGCCCCTGCCCCGGACGCTACCGCCCGTGGCGGGGGGTCAGTCGTCCTCTTCCGGATCCTGGTTGGCCTCGACGCCCAGTACGAACGCCTGCATGGCCAGCTCGTCGCCGTACGGCGAGACGAACGCCGGCAGCTCCCGCGGGCCCAGCTCCTGCACGTAGGACCAGAAGATCCGGACCGCCTCGGCGCGCGACGCGGCCTCGATCGGCAGGTCCAGGCTGACCAGCCAGGTGCTGCGGGCGGGTGGCGGGCCGAGCCGGTCGGCCAGCGACCGCCAGCGGGCCGGGTCGAGCGCCGCAACCGGTCCGTCCGGCGCCGGGCCGTCGACCGGCACCGGCTCGTCGAGCACCCGCCGGGTGTACGTGACCACGAGCGGCCCGGCCACCGCGTCGGACTGCGGATCGTCCGGGTCCTCGGCGGTCTCGGACGACGCGGGCGCGACCCGGCCGAGCGCGACCAGCCGCAGCGGCTCGTCGACCAGCACCGCCACCCGGTCGCCGGGCCGGGGGCGGGCCGCCTCGGACAGCCCGGTCAGCTCCAGCAGGTCGTGGTGCACCAGCCGCTCGGCCTCGAAGCGCTCGGCGGGCAGCAGCACCGCCCAGGCCCCGGTAGTGGTCGCACCGTCTGTCGTCCCGCTCGTACGCGGCTCGGTGTCGGTCATGCCCCAATCCCATCACGCCGGAGGTGGCGCTCCGTCACACCCCGGCCCGGTCACCGCTCACGTGGCAGTCGGCCAGGTGGTCGTCGACCATGCCGGTGGCCTGCATCAGCGCGTAGGCGGTCGTGGGGCCGACGAACCGGAAGCCCCGCTTCTTGAGCGTCTTGGCCATCGCCACGGACTCGGGGCTGGTGGCCGGCACCTCGGCGAAGGACCGGGGACGCGCGGCCCGGGGCGGGGGCGCGAACGACCAGAGCAGCGCGGAGAGGCCCTCGGGCAGCTCCGACGCGGCCCGGGCGTTGGCGATCGCCGCATCGATCTTGGCCCGGTTGCGGACGATGCCGGCGTCGGCCATCAGCCGGGTCACGTCGGCCTCGCCGTAGCGGGCCACCGACTCGATCCGGAAGCCGGCGAAGGCGTCCCGGAACGCCTGCCGTTTGCGCAGGATGGTCAGCCAGGACAGGCCGGACTGGAACGCCTCCAGCGTCAGCCGCTCGTAGAGCGCGTCGTCACCGCGCAGCGGCCGGCCCCACTCCTCGTCGTGGTAGACGGCGTAGTCGGGGGTGCTCGCCCCCCACGCACAGCGCGGCAGCCCGTCCGCGCCGGTCACCAGGTCAGTCACGGCGTCCACGATAGGCCGGGCCACCGACAGCCCCGCCGCGCCGACCGCCGGTCAGGGCAGGCGGCCCTGCTCGACCAGCCGGGCGAACTTCTTCAGCGCCTGGGTCAGGCTGAACTTCGAGCCGGGCCAGAGCACCGGCCACGCCACCCGGCCGGCCTTCCCGCCCGGCAGGTGGAACCACTCGTGCCAGACCACCTGCGTGCGGTCGCGGTCCATCGGGGTGCAGCGCAGCACGCCGGGGCCGCGCAGCAGCTTGCCGCAGTGCACCACCCCGACCTCGTACGGCGCGTCGACCCGGACCACACGCATCTCGTCGCGGAGCACGGCCGGGCCCAGCGCGGTGACCGCCTCGACCAGGCTGCCCTCGCCGCCGTCGCCCTCGACCACCCGGACCCGGGTCAGCGGGATCCAGTCCGACTGCCGCTCCCACGCGGTGAGCGCGGCGAACACCCGGTCGGCCGGCGCCTCGACGATCACCGTGGCGGTGACCTCGGCGGCGCCCCGGCGGGACGCCTCGGCGAAGTCGTCGGCCGGCCGGCCGGCGCCGGTCACGCCGACTCCGAGCGGACCACCGGACCGCGCTCCCGGTCGTCGGCCGGCCCGGCCGCGATCCCGTTCGCCGGGGAGACGGTGTCCTCGGTCGCCGCCGCGGCGGGAGCCTCCGCCACGCCCGCCTCGGCCGGGGCGCGTCCCGGCTGCGCGTCGGCGTCGGTCCGGCCCGGCTGCCGGTCGGTGTCGGCCCGGGCCGGCTGCTCCGGCGCGGACAGGTCGATCACCGCCGGCTCGGCGGTGGACGGGCCGGGCGCCGGCTCGGTCTCGGGTCGGGTCGCCGCCGCCTCCTCGCGCGCCCGGCGCAGCGCGTCGGCGTCCTCGGTACGGCCGTCCCGCAGGGCCGCGTTCTCGGCCTCCAGGACGCCGATCAACTCGGTCTTGTAGCCGATGTCGTACGCCGCCCGGCGCAGTGCCGCGTCGACCTGGCTCATCCGGTAGCCGCGCAGCGCCGTGTCGAAGCGGACGTCGGACACGTCCGACTCGTCGAGCGGGCGGCTGCCGGGCAGGGGCACGGCCCGCCCGTCCGGCTCGGCCGGTGTGAGGCCCGGATCCTTGCCGGAGACCAGCACCGTCACCCCGAACACCACAGCCGCGACGGTCAGCGCGACGACCAAGAGGAGCAGAACCTCACCCATGCACAGATCGTGGCATGCGGGCCGGGATCGGGCGAGCCCTCCGGGACGTCCGGTCGGTAAATGCGTCCGGCGCACAGGACCGGCACGGGCGGCGCGGGCGGGACCGGATAGCGTCGGACCGGCCGGTGCGGTCCGGCGGCGAGGAGGCGGGCATGACCGGGGCGTTGCGGCTTGGCGGACGGACGTTCACCCCCGGTGAGCTGGTGGTGATGGCGATCGTCAACCGCACGCCGGACTCGTTCTTCGACCGGGGTGCCACCTTCGCCCAGGACAGCGCGCTGCGCGCGGTGGAACGCGCGGTAAGCGAGGGCGCGGAGATCATCGACATCGGCGGGGTGAAGGCCGGACCGGGCGACGAGGTGGACGTGGCCGAGGAGATCCGGCGGACGGTGGACACGATCGCGGCGGTCCGGTCCGCCTTCCCGGATGTGGTCATCTCCATCGACACCTGGCGGGCCGAGGTGGCCGTGGAGGCGGTGGCGGCCGGCGCGGACCTGCTGAACGACACCTGGTCGGGGGCGGACCCGGCGCTGGCCCGGGTCGCCGCGGCGACCGGCGCCGGACTGGTCTGCTCGCACGCGGGCGGGCTCGCCCCGCGTACCCGGCCGCACCGGGCCGCCTTCGACGACGTGGTGGCCGACGTGGTGGGCACCGTCACCGGGCTGGCCGAACGCGCGGCGGGGCTGGGTGTGCGCCGGGACGGCATCCTGATCGACCCGGCGCACGACTTCGGCAAGAACACCCGGCACTCGCTGGAGATCACCAGGCGGCTGGCGGAGCTGACCGACACCGGCTGGCCGCTGCTGGTGGCCCTGTCGAACAAGGACTTCATCGGCGAGACGCTCGACCTGCCGGTGCCCGAGCGCTTGGAGGGCACGCTCGCCGCCACGGCGGTCTCGGCCTGGCTCGGCGCCCGGGTGTTCCGCGCCCACCAGGTCCGCGAGACCCGCCGGGTGCTGGACATGGTGGCGTCGATCCGAGGCGACCGGCCGCCGGCGGCGACCCGGCGAGGGCTGGCCTAGCGGTCAGGTCCAGCGCAGGACGCCACGCCGCCAGGCGTAGAGGATGCCGAGCGCGACGATCGCGACGAAGACGCCCATCTCCACGACCGTGGTGGCGCCGAAGCCGGGCCGGTCGAAGACCAGCGCCCACGGGAACAGGAACACCGCCTCGACCGCGAAGAGCACGTAGAGATACGCGTAGACGTAGTAACGGATCTGCATCTGGGCCCAGTCGCCGCCGACCGGGTCGAGACCGCACTCGTACGAGGCCCGCTTGCCCCACGGCTCGGCCGGCCGGCTCGGGCGTAACACCCGGTTCGCCGAGAACGCCGTCACGAAGAAGAGCACGGCGGCGAGCAGCAGCAGACCGAGCGTGGCGTACGAGCCGAGATATCCGGTCACGACCGGAGCGTACCGGTCCCGTCCAGATGTCCCGGACACGTTACGAATTCGTTTCCTCGCAGGACTAGTGCTTGATGGCAAGTATCACCGAATAATGGGATCTCATTGATCGTCCCGGAGGACAGATGCCCCGCCCCCGCGTTGCGCCCGTTCGGCGGGTCGCGCTCCGTCGTACCCTCGCGCTCCTGGCGCCCGCGCTCGTCGCGGCGCTGGTGGCGATGGCGCCGGCCGGGGCCGTCGCTCACCCGGGACCGGCCGCCGCGCTCCGGGTGATCGAGCCCGTCGAGCCGGGCGGCGACCCCGGCGGCGAGCCGACCGAGCCCGCGCCCACCGGCGAGCCGACGGCCACCGCGACGGCCCCGCCGCCCACCGAACCGCCGCCGCCTCCGACCACGCCCCCGGCGCCGGTCACCACCTCGCCGGCCCCGCCGCCGACGAGCGCTCCCGCCGAACCGGCGCCGACGACCGCCGCGCCGGCCACCACGGCACCGGCGCCCCCGCCGGTCGTGCCGCCGGTCAAGACCCCGCCGCCACCACCGCCGCAGCCGGCCGGCGGGCCCCTGGGGGTACGCGTGACCACCGAGGACGTGGTCCTCCCGCCGGCCTACTGGAACGCCGACGCCACGGTGGCCACGCTGCGGGTGACGGTGGCCAACACGGGCGGACGGGCGGAGCGGATCAGCCTCGGCTACACGCTGCCGCCGGGGCTGACCGACGCGGGCAACCCGGGTTGCGAGCCGGCCGGCGACGGCAACCACCGCTGCGTCGGGTGGGACGCCGAGCCGGGTGCCCGGTTCAGCGCGACCATCCGGGTCCGGGTCGACGGCGACGCCTGGCGGACCATGCCGCTGGCCGGATCGGTCCAGGTCACCGCCGTCGCGCCCGGTGTGACCGGCGCGGCGTACGACGACGAGGGCTTCGCGGTGCTGTTCCCGCCCGGGCCACCGGTGCCCGGCATCTCGCTGCGCGCCGACGAGGTGCTGTTCGACATCAGCGGCGCCCCCAGCACGCTCACCGTCCGGCTCGGCAACACCGGCAAGGTCGACGCCGCGGGCCGGATCGAGGTGCTCCTGCCCGAAGGGGTGACCGTGGCCGGCACCGAGAGCGGCTGCGCCCCGGTGTCGGCCGACCGGACCCGCTGCGAGCTGGGCGTGCTGGCGGCCGGGCGGACCGCCACCGTACGGCTGACGCTCGCCGCCTCGGCGGAGGCGCAGCGTCGGGCGCCGCTGTCCGGCGCGGTGATCGGCCGGCTGGATCCGCGTAGCGGGCGGGACCGGCAGGTGCAGATGAGCTTCCGGATCAGCGCGGCGGCGGCGGACGCCGTCCCGCCCGGTGGGGCGCCGGCTCCGACCGGTTCGCAGGGCGTGCTCGTCGCCGCCGGCGAACGGGACCGCGACGACTCCTCGGTCCGGGGGACCGCCATCGCGCTCATCGCCGTGTCCGGTCTCCTGGTCGTGCTCGCGCTGACGCTGGCGACCCGTTCGCTGCGCCGCCGCAGCGACATCACCGTGCCGGAGCGTCCGATCACCGACCGGTGATCATGGATATGTGGTGATCTGGGTTACGGGCCCAGGTACTAAACGCTGCAAAGCAGGGCATACAGCGGCCCGATCCAGTCCCATACGTCGGACCTCGACCAAGGTGGCCCTAACGTGGCGACGTAGGCTCTGACGTGAGAATCGGAGCGGGCCGGGCCGGCGAGGGCGACGGCGCTCAGTTAAGCGAGGTGCGGGTGTGACCAAGCAGATCCGTCAACTGGACCGGGTGGTCATCCGGTTCGCCGGTGACTCCGGCGACGGCATGCAGCTCACCGGCGACCGGTTCACCTCGGAGACGGCGCAGCTGGGCAACGACATCTCCACGTTGCCCAACTTCCCCGCCGAGATCCGCGCTCCCGCCGGGACCCTGCCCGGCGTGTCGAGCTTCCAGGTGCACTTCGCCGACTACGACATCCTGACCCCGGGTGACGCGCCGAACGTGCTGGTGGCGATGAACCCGGCCGCGCTGAAGGCCAACCTGGCCGACCTGCCGCGCGGGGCGGACATCATCGTCAACACCGACGAGTTCACCCGGCGCAACCTGGCCAAGGTGGGCTACGCGGCCAGCCCGCTCGACGACGACTCGCTCGCCGGGTACGCGGTGCACCCGGTGGCGCTCACCTCGATGACGATCGGGGCGCTGGCCGAGCACGACGTGTCCAAGAAGGACGCCGAGCGGGCCAAGAACATGTTCGCGCTCGGGCTGCTGAGCTGGATGTACTCCCGCCCGTACGAGTCCACGCTGCGCTTCCTGGAGCGCAAGTTCGCGGCCCGCCCCGAGCTGGTGGCGGCGAACGTGGCGGCGTTCCGGGCCGGCTGGAACTTCGGCGAGACCACCGAGGACTTCTCCGTCCGGTACGAGGTCAAGCCGGCCAAGATGCTGCCGGGCACCTACCGGAACATCACCGGCAACGCGGCGCTGTCGCTGGGCCTGGTGGCCGCCGGGGTGCGCTCCGGGCTGCCGGTGTTCCTCGGCGCGTACCCGATCACGCCGGCCTCGGACATCCTGCACGAGCTGAGCAAGCACAAGAAGTTCGGCGTGGTCACCATGCAGGCCGAGGACGAGATCGCCGCGGTCGGCGCGGCGCTGGGCGCGTCGTACGGCGGCTCGCTCGGTGTGACCACCACGAGCGGTCCGGGCGTGGCGCTCAAGAGCGAGACGATCTCCCTGGCGGTGGCGCTGGAGCTGCCGCTGGTCATCGTCGACGTGCAGCGGGCCGGTCCGTCCACCGGCATGCCCACGAAGACCGAGCAGGCCGACCTGAACATGGCCCTGTACGGCCGGCACGGCGAGGCCCCGGTTGCGGTGATCGCGCCGAAGTCGCCGTCGGACTGCTTCCACGCGGCGCTGGAGGCGGCCCGGATCGCGCTGACCTACCGCACCCCGGTGATCCTGCTGTCGGACAACTACGTCGCCAACGGCTCCGAGCCGTGGCTGCTGCCCGACGTCGAGTCGCTGCCCGACCTGCGGGTCGAGTTCGCCACGAAGCCCAACGGCGAGGACGGCACCACGTTCCTGCCGTACCTGCGGGATCCGCAGACGCTGGCCCGCCCGTGGGCGGTGCCCGGCACGGCCGGTCTGGAGCACCGGATCGGCGGCTTGGAGAAGGCCGACAAGACCGGCGACATCTCGTACGACCCGGCGAACCACGACTTCATGGTGCGGACCCGGGCGGCCCGCATCGAGACCATCCCGGTGCCCGACGTCGAGGTGGAGGACCCGGACGGTGACGCCCGGGTGCTGGTGCTGGGCTGGGGCTCGACGTACGGGCCGATCGGCGCGGCCTGCCGTGGCCTGCGCCAGCGCGGGCTCTCGGTGGCCCAGGCCCACCTGCGGCACCTGGCCCCGATGCCGGCCAACCTCGGCGAGGTGCTGGGCCGCTACGACAAGGTGGTCGTGCCGGAGATGAACCTCGGCCAGCTCGCCCACGTGATCCGGGCGAAGTACCTGGTCGACGCGATCGGCTACAACCAGGTCCGCGGCCTGCCGTTCACCGCCGCCGAGCTGGAGACGATGCTGGAAGAGGTCCTGAAGAATGTCTGAGCCCGTCGCCCTCAAGCTCACCGCCAAGGACTTCAAGTCCGACCAGGAGGTGCGCTGGTGCCCCGGTTGCGGCGACTACGCCATCCTGGCGGCCGTGCAGGGCTTCATGCCGGAGCTGAACATCCCCCGGGAGAACATCGTCTTCGTCTCGGGCATCGGCTGCTCGTCGCGTTTCCCGTACTACATGAACACGTACGGCATGCACTCGATCCACGGCCGCGCCCCGGCGATCGCCACCGGCCTGTCGGTGTCCCGGCCGGACCTGTCGGTCTGGGTGGTCACCGGTGACGGCGACGCGCTCTCCATCGGCGGCAACCACCTGATCCACGCGCTGCGCCGCAACGTGAACCTGAAGATCCTGCTGTTCAACAACCGGATCTACGGGCTCACCAAGGGCCAGTACTCGCCCACCTCCGAGGTCGGCAAGATCACCAAGTCGACGCCTGCCGGCTCGGCGGACGCCCCGTTCAACCCGCTGTCGCTGGCGCTCGGCGCCGAGGCCACGTTCGTTGCCCGGACGATCGACTCGGACCGCAAGCACCTCCAGTCGGTGCTGCGGGCCGCCGCCCAGCACGAGGGTTCGGCGTTCGTGGAGATCTACCAGAACTGCAACATCTTCAACGACGGCGCGTTCGACCCGCTGAAGGAGCCGGCCACCCGGGACGACTTCCTGATCCGGCTGGAGCACGGGCAGCCGATCACGTTCGGCAAGGACGGGCAGTTCTGCGTCGTCCACCCGCCGGGCGGTTTCGGGCTGGAGGTCCGGGAGACCGCGAACACCCCGGCCGAGGAGATCGTGGTGCACGACGCGGGCGTGGCCGACCCGGCGTACGCGTTCGCGCTGTCCCGCCTGCCCGGCCTGGACCTGAGCAACACCCCGATCGGGGTGTTCCGGTCGGTCGGCCGCCCCTCCTACGACAGCGTGGTGCAGGAGCAGGTCGCGGCCGCAAAGGCCACCGTCGACAAGACCCCGGAGCAGCAGCTCGCCGCGCTGCTCGGCAGCGGCGACACCTGGACGATCCTCTGATCCGCCGCTGACCCCGTCATGCCGAAGGGCGGGCCGTTCCCCCGCGGAACGGCCCGCCCTTCGCGTGTGTGCCGGCCCGGTCAGGCGGCCGCCGAGGCGGGCACCCACAGCTCGTCGACGGCCCGCTCGGCCGCGGCGAGGCTCTGCTCGAACAGCGGGATCAGCTCGGCCATGGCCGGGTTGACCGGGGCCAGGGTCAGCTCGGCGCAGATGAACCGCGGCTCCAGGCCGGTCAGGGACAAACCGTGCGGCAGCCACGGCTCGGCGTGGTCCCAGCCCTCCCGCGGGGTGCCCGGGCCGTACCCGCCACCGCGGCTGACCAGGACGACGAACTGGCGGTCGCCGAGCAGCCCGGCGTTCGTGACCGGGTCGTACGCGATGCCGGGGGCGATCAGGTGGTCGACCCAGGACTTCACGCTGCTGGGCGGGCCGTAGTTGTAGAGCGGGAGCCCGAGCAGGACGGTGTCGGCCTGCTTCACCTCGGCCACCACCTCCTCGGTCAGCCGCCAGGACGCCTGCTGCTCGGGCGTGTGCTGATCCGGCGGCACCATGCGCGCGAGGCCGCTCGCCGTGTCGAGGTGCGGAAGGGGGTTCCGACCAAGGTCGCGGTAGGTGACGGTGCCGTCCGGGTGGGCGGCGCGCCACGCGGCGGCGGCGCGCGAGGTGAGCCGCCGGCTGACCGACCGCTCCCCGGTGATGCTCGAGTCGATGTGCAACAGGTGAGCCATTTCTTCCTCCTCCATCGATCGTTCGCGTAGGACCAACTATTTATAGCAGGCCGATGTTCCCCGGGCCGCGTAAACTGGGTCACATGTCCGCCGCACCGGTCGAGGAGTCCGAGCGCCGCTCCGGGCCCCTGCTCGACCACCTGGCCCGGCGGATGCGGCTGCGCTCGGAGTCGGTGCTGGCCCCGCTGGGCCTGCGCCCCCGTCACCTGGTGGCGCTCACCGTGCTACGCGACGCCGGCGGAATCAGCCAGCAGGCGCTCGCCGGCACGCTCCAGATCGACAGCACGAACGTGGTCGGGCTGCTCAACGACCTGGAGGCGGACGGCCTGGCCGAGCGCCGCCGCTCCCCGGAGGACCGCCGCCGGCACGAGGTACGCCTCACCGAGGCGGGCACGAAGCGGCTACGCGAGGCGGAGTGCGCGCTCGCCGGGGCGGAGGAGGAGATCCTCGGCGCGCTGGCACCGGGCGAGCGGGATCTGCTCTACGACCTGTTGCGACGGGCCACCCAGGGCCGGTCGTCGACCTGCGGTGAGGTGATCGCGGAGGGCGGCCCGGCCGCCTGCTGACCGCGGGCGCCCGGCGGGGCGAGGGTCAGATCGCGGTGGTGGCCTGCGGCCGGTCGTCCCGGACGTGGACCAGCATGTCGCCGGTCTCGATCACCGCGCCGGCGCGGTCGTTCAGCGTGACCACCTTGCCCCGGCGGACCAGCGCGATGACCAGCGACTCCAGCTCACGCGGGGAGCGGCCCACCTCGTCGCGCTCGGCCGACCGCATCGCCAGCGCCATGCCCTGACCCGGGGTGAGCAGATCCTCCACCACGTCGATCAGGGGCGGGGCCGAGGTGGACAGGCCGAGCAGCCGCCCGGCAGTGGCCGACGAGACGATCACGTGGTGTGCGCCGCTCTGCTTGAGCAGCGGCGCGTTCTCCGCCTCCCGGACCGCCGCGATGATGCGTACCTGACCGGCGGTGAGCTGCCGGACCGTGAGCGCCACCAGCACCGACGCGTCGTCGCTGTCCGTCGCGATGATGACCGACTTCGCGGTACGCACGTGCGCCTGTTCCAGCACCGACGAGCGGGTCGCCGAGCCCTCGATCGTCACCAGCCCGTTGGAGGTGGCCTGCCGCAGCGCCGGCCCGCTCCGCTCGACCACCACGATCTTGGACTTGTCCGTGCCGTTCTCCAGCAGGGCCGAGACCGCACTGCGGCCCTTGGTGCCGTAGCCGCAGATGATGACGTGGTCCTTCACGGTTCTCCTCCACCGCGACAGGCGACGGCCGGTGCGGTACTGCTCGGTCAGGACTTCCAGGGTGGTGCCGACCAGGATGATCAGGAACAGCACCCGGGCGGGGGTGATGAACAGGACGTTCGCCAGCCGCGCCGACGAACTGACCGGGGTGATGTCGCCGTACCCGGTGGTGGAGAGCGAGACCACCACGTAGTAGAAGCAGTCGAGCAGGCTCAGGCCGCTCTCGTCCACGTCGCGGTAGCCGTCGCGATCCAGCCAGACCACCGCCACCGTGGCGAAGACCAGGCCGAGGGCGGCGAGCAGGCGCAGACTCAGCGCGCTCAGCGGCCCCCGCCGTTGCGCGGGAAAATGGATCACCGTCGGTCCTGCTCCGCCACCTGCACGCCCTCAAGATAGCGGTTACGCCGCGAGCCGGCTGGCTGGGCCGGACGCCCGCCCTCGTGGCCACCAGCGGTAAGGATTTCGTCACATCCATCGACGCGCCTGCGGGTGAGACTGATGACTCACCGATCGTGACGAGGGGACGTCGGGATGCGTGCACGCATGGCATTGACCGCGCTTGCGGTGGCAGTCGGGATGGTGGTCGCCGGAGCGCCGCCCGCAGTGGCGAACCGGCCCGGGGACCGCCCGCCCGGGACGGCCCGGCCCACCCGGCCGAAGCCCACCGTCGTCCCGTCGCCGACCTTCTCCCCACGACCCACCACCACACCGACACCGACCACCTCCCCGACGCCGACCGTCTCGCCCACCGGTACGCCGACCGCCACCACCCCGGCGCCGATGCCGACGGCGAAACGGACCGCCGTGGTGCTGCCGTCGCTGGACGGCCGGGGCAGCATCGCGTACGACGTCAACACGGCCGGGGTGGTGGTCGGAGCGGCGGAGGTGGCCGGCGGCTACTGGCACGCGGTGCGCTGGGTGGACGGGCGGATCGAGGACCTGGGGACGCTCGGCGGGCCGAACAGCCAGGCCCAGGCGATCGACGAGCGGGGACGCATCGTCGGCACCGCCCAGGCGGCCGACGGCAGCAGCCACGCCGTGGCCTGGGTGGGCGGGAAGATCCAGGATCTCGGCCTGACCGGGGGCATCTTCTCCATCGCGTACGACACCGCGGGCGACCGGGTGGTCGGCGTCTACCATGTCACCGACAGCTTCTCCGGGCGGCGGGCGTTCGTCCGGACCGGGAACACCGAGATCACCATCGACGCCCCGCCTGGTGCGAGCGCGCTCGCGGTGAACGAGGCCGGCACCGTCGCGGGCACCTACGGCTACAAGGACTGGACCGATCCACCGTTCGTCAACCAGGCATTCGTCTGGCGCGACGGCGTCCTGCGGTCGCTGGGCACGCTGGGCGGACCCACGAGCGACGCGACCGGCATCAACGACCTCGGTCAGGTGGTCGGCACGAGCTGGACCGCGGACGGCCGGTTCGCCGCCTTCTTCTGGGACGGTACGACGATGCGCCGGCTGGCCACCGCTTCGGCCTCCCCGACTGCGCAGGCCGTGAACGACTCGGGTCTGGTGATCGGCACCGACGGCACCGACGGCCGCGCGATGATCTGGCCCTCACCCACCGCGGCCTCCCAGCTGCTGCCCCTGCCGGACGGGGCGGGGAGCAGCGTCGCGATCAACGTCAACGACAGCGGCCTGATCGTCGGTCACGTGTCCTTCACCTCGCCGAGCTGGCAGCTCCGAGCGGTCGTCTGGCGTTGATCCGCACCTGCCCGGCCGGTACCACGGGGGCCGACCGGGCAGGTGCCGGGCGCGTGGACGGGGCATGATGGGGAAGTCCGGGACGCCCGACCGCGAGGAGGCCGGCATGTCGTTGCTGCGACGCGTGATCGGCGGGGTTCTCCGGCGCATCCGCCTGCGCCAGGGCCGCACACTGCGCGAGGTGGCCCAGGCCGCCGGCGTCTCCCTGCCCTATCTCTCCGAGGTCGAACGCGGCCGTAAGGAGGCCTCCTCCGAGGTGCTCGCCGCGATCTGCCGCGCGCTCGGCATCCACCTCGCCGACCTGCTCGAAGAGGCCCGCGACGAGCTGCGCCGGGAGCGTCCGGCCCCGGTCGGCCCCGGGGTCTCGGCGGCCCGCTTCGACCGGGTGCCGACCGCTCGCACCGGGCCGCAGCTGCGGGTCGGCCCGCCGCGGCTGTCCGTCACGCGCCGCCCGGCCGTGTCGCCCCGCCCGCCCGTGACCCGCCGGCCCGCCGTCTCGCTCCGGCCGCATGTCGCCCGCCGACCGGTCACCGCCACGCCGCTGCTGGGCGGCGCGCTGCGGCCCTTCGGCCTGGTGCCGGCGCCGCTCGGCGCGGCCCTCGACGCCGCCACGCCGATCGGGTTCTCCGGCGGCATCCGGCTCTGGCCGGCTCCCTCCGCCCCGGCCGTCCGCGCCCGTCCGCGTACCTCCGTCACTGTCGCCCGGCGCCGAGCCCGCGCCGGCCGGCGGCGGCCGGTCGCCGCGTAGCTTCTGCCCAGGGCGAATCTGCCGCCGGCAGAAAGCCTGGGCCGCGTGGGTGCGCCCGGCGGACGCTGGAGACCGCCGGGTTCCCGGGCGGTCCCCCGCCCACCGGCGTACGGAGGTGGGCGGCGATGAGTGGCATCTGGATGCTCGACGAGGGGCAGCCGGCGTTCGGCGACCGGGTCTTCGAACGGCTGCTGAAGGAGCGGATCATCTTCCTCGGCACCGAGGTCACCGACGCGTCGGCCAACCAGATCTGCGCGCAGATCCTGCTCCTCGCGGCCGAGGACGCGGAACGCGACATCTTCCTCTACATCAACTCGCCGGGCGGCTCGGTCAGCGCCGGCATGGCCGTCTACGACACGATGCGGTACGTCAAGAACGACGTGGCGACGCTGGCGCTCGGGATGGCCGGCTCGATGGGGCAGTTCCTGCTCTGCGCCGGGGCGGCGGGCAAGCGGTTCGCGCTGCCGCACTCGCGGATCATGATGCACCAGCCGTCCGGCGGGATGGGCGGCACCGCCGCGGACATCACCATCCAGGCCGAGAACATGCTGCACGTGAAGCGCAGCATGCAGGAGCTGATCGCCCAGCACAGCGGGCGGACGCTGGAGGAGATCCAGCGCGACTGGGACCGCGACCGCTGGTTCACCGCCGAGCAGGCCCGCGAGTACGGCCTCGTCGACCAGGTGCTCACCCGCGTCGACCAGCTCGCGGCGTGAGCGGGCGCGGCCCGGCCGGTCCCGCACGGGCCGGGCCGCGCCTCGCGGTCAGGGGTAGCTGATCACCGGGCTGGTGCCGTACGAGCCGACGACAGGGGTGCCGACCTCGTTGATCGTGCGCTCGATGCCGCCGCTGCCGTCCAGGAACACGGTGATCGCGTCGTGGAACCGCACCCCGGCCCGGCGCGGCGCCTCGATCGCCCGGTCGCAGCGGATGTCCACGCCCTGGTTGAAGTACGAGTACACGCCCAGCCCCCACGCCTCGTGCGTGCGGACGTGGTCGGCCACCTTGTACGAGGCCCAGCCGTTGCCGGTCGGGCTGCGCCAGGCCGCCTGGCTCGGCGGGTCGTAGGGCAGCTCGCTCTGGTAGAACACGGTCCGGCCGCGCTCGCCGTTCCAGATCGTCTGCCACCGCTGGTAGTGCTCGACGAACAGCCCGTACGCGGTCACGTCGTCGCCGTTGACGATCACGCCGGTGGCGGCGGTGTTCACGGTCCAGCCGATGGTGCCGGCCCGGCCGTGGTCGCCGCGCCAGGCCCAGATGTTGTCGATGAGCGTGTGCCGGCTGTGCACCACCAGACTGGTCGCCGCCCGCCCGGCGTACGGGCCGCCGATGCGGAAGAAGACGTCCTGCAGCGAGATCGGGTTCGCGGCGTGCGACCGGTGGCAGTGCCGCGTACCGACCTCGACCAGCACCGGCGACTCGACCGGCCCGGCGTCCACGAGCACCCCGGCGATGCGGACCCCGTCCACATCCTCGATGCGCAGCGCCGCGTCCCCGCGGTCCGGCACCAGGCTCGGCATTCCGAGGCCGAGCACCACGGTGTCCGGGCGGCGTACCCGCAGGGCCCGGTCCAGGTGGTAGACGCCGGGGGTGAATAGCAGGTGCTTGCCCCGTGCCAGTTCGGCGTTGAGGCGCTTGGCCGAGTCGGTCGGCCGGGCCAGGTAGAACGCGGACAGCGGCAGCGACGGCACCGGCGCGCCGCCGGTGGCCCAGGTGGTGCCGGCGGTGTCGCGGCGCAGGCGCGGTACGGCCACCCGCCAGGCGCCCCGGGCGTCGACGAACAGGTATGGCTTCTCGCGGGTCACCGGGCTGGTCGGCAGCGTGGTGTACGGCGGGTCGGGGAAGCCCTGCGCGGGCGCGCCGATCACGCCGGAGAAGACCTGGTTCCACACGCCGTTCGTCCACTCGCCGCCGAGTTCGCTGTCCCGGGTGAGCCACTGCTGCTGGGAGCCGTTGATGGTGATGCCGTCCACCTTGGAGTCGGCGATGTAACCGCCGCTGGAGTAGCCGCCGTTGCCGGGTTCCAGCCACAGCACGCCCTTGACGTGCACCCGGCGCATCGGTGACGCCTGCGAGACGGCCCATTGGTTCGACCAGTCGGTCGGGGTGACAGCGAGGTTCTCCGCCGAACGCCAGAAGTTGGTGAGCGCGGAGATGCCGGCGGGCGAGTTCGGGTCCGGCTGCCCGACCACCCGGACCGCGCCGTGGATCTCCACGTCGTCCGGGTGCGCGCCGAGACCGGCGACAGTCGTGTAGTAGCCGAGCCGGGCGTCCACCTCGTAGCGGCCGGGCTTGAACAGCACGGCGTACCTGTCGAAGCCCATCTCGTTGCGTTCCTGGGCGGTGAACAGCCGGTCCAGCGTGGACTGGATCTCCTCGACCGGCGTGCTCGGGTCGTACACGAAGACGTTCGGGCCGAAGTCGGGCTCGCGGGCGGGTCGCGCGGCCGGCGATGCGGCCGGGGACGCGGCGGCGGCGCCGGCCGGGAGGCCGAGGGCGGTGAGCGAGGCCGCGGAGGCGGTGAGCGTGAGGAAACGGCGGCGGGAGGGGTCGGGTGATCGCATCTGCCTGCCTGTTCGGTGATGGGACGGGAGAGCGCTCTCTCGGCTGTTCCTACCTCATCACCGTCGATACCGCCAGAGCCCGCCGGTTCCGGAACCGGCGGGCTCTGGGTCGTACGTCGGTCAGGCGCGCTCGGCGCGCTGCTTCACCAGGTCGTCGACGAGCTTCTCGACGTAGTCGGCGGTCTCCTCCCAGCGGGTGACAGCGACGCAGCGGATGCCCATCGCCTTGACCGGGTAGTCGTTGCCGCCAACGTCCAGCCGGTCACCCACGAAGAGCACGTTGTCGATCTTCAGGTCCAGGTGCTCCAGCAGCTTCCGCATGCCGTACGCCTTGTCCACGCCCTTGCGGGTGACGTCGATCGAGGTCGAGCCGCCACCACGGACCTCCAGGTCGGGCAGTTTCGCCGCGACCGCGTCCCGCAGGCGCCGCTTCTTGTCGCCGCCCGGATCCCAGCCGTACTTCTCGGCCGGCGGGGCGGACTGCCCCAGCGCGGAGAACGTGATCTGGCTGCCCCGGTCCTCGATGATGTCGCCCCAGGTCTTCGCCTCCCACAGGCCCAGCGCCTGCGCCGACTCGGTCAGCGCGGTGACGACGCGGGCCTTGTCGGCCTCGGTGAGATCCTCCGCGTAGACCTGCCGCCAGTCCCCGTCGGACCAGCGGTAGTAGCGGGTGCCGCAGGTCGGCATCAGGTGCAGCCGGTCGCGCTGCTCCTCGGTGAGGTCGAGGTGGGCGAGCACCTGCGACTGGAACTGCTCGAACCGGCCACCGGAGATGACCAGTACGTCCACCTCGGTGAGCAGGTGGCCGAGCAACTCCGCCATCCGACGATCGATCTGGGACTTGGAAATCGCCAGGGTGTCGTCGAGATCGAACGCCACCACTCGAAGATCGTTCACGAATACCTCATGTTGTCGCGGACAGGCCAGGACCTGCCAGGGTACCGACGGTTCCTGGCACCGACCTGAGGGCCCGGCGGGTGACACGCCCCCTCGACGGAGCGTAACCCGGCGGATCTCCGGGCGGCCCCGCTTCCCGCTCCCGGCACCCGCGGCCCCCCGTTGACGGGATCGTCGGCGGTCGATAACGTTCGCGGCCACCACACCGGCGGACTCGTCCACGATCGCCGATGGGCCGGACCCGTGACTCGGCGCGCCTGACGGCACTCCTGCTCACCATGAGCTTTGATGTGGTCACGCTGAGTTGAACTGCTTCACGGAAAATTGCATTTGGCAAGAGATGGCACCGAAATTTTCTCGATGCGATGCATCTGCTTGTCAGGTACCCGACAGTGAATTGCCCACTCTTGTGCTAGCTGTCCGCCGGGAGGATGCTCGAACGGTCGAACGGCACTGCGTCGCCTCGCACAGAGGGCGGCGCCCGGCTGCCACCGGACGCCGCATTCGACTCCACCGCTGCAACGGAAGGAGTCACGTTGACTGTAATCCCTCACGGGTCAGACTTCGAGACACCAGAGGACGAGGACGAAACCGTTGCCGAGCCGCCCGACCGGCACCGGCTCATCCTGGCGTACATCAAGACGCTCAGTCCGATCATCGCCGCCGTCGTCGCCTGCATCGGGACGCTGGTGGCAACGCTGGTTCGCTGACCCGCCGGCCCCGTGCTCCGGCTCCGGCCGGACGCGGGGCCGTCCCGTCCGAAAGGTCTGGCCGGACGCGGGGCCGTCACCCGCTGAACGGTCTGGCACACTGCGGCGATGCCGACGTTTGATCGACTCTTCGCCGAACATGTCGGCACGGGCCTGGCCCGCCAGATGGCGCTGGCCGACCTGCTCGGCGAGCGTGACTGGCAGCTCGACGTGCCCGACGGCATCGCGACGTTCGGAACCGACCTGCGGTACCGCGTCCAGCTCCTCGGCACCGAGAGCCACCTCGACGGCACCTGGCTCTGGGCCTGGGCCAACGAGGCCAGCAACATCCCGCCGTCGGTGCTGCATCTGGCCGGCTGGCTGCGCGAGTACGGGCACCGACAGGGGGTCGCCGAACTCACCGAACCCACGTTCCCGCTCCAGCGCGCCGACGGACACCGCCTCGCCATGCTGGCGTCCGGCCTGACCGGCCGCTGCTACTACCGCGGGCCGTACGACGGCGGCGCCGTCTTCTTCCACCTCGACGACGCCCCGCCGCAGATCACCGCGCCGGTCCGGCCGGAACGGGTGCTGACCGTTCTGACGCAGGTCCTTCAGTCCTTCCGGGTGGAGCACCGCGTCGCCGTCGAGTCGTTCCTGCACCAGCAGGGGTGGCGGCTGGATCGGGCGCCGATGTCGGTGACGGCGCAGGATCGGAGTGGGTCGGTTCTGCGTGTCGACTTCGACGCGATGGGTCGGGTCAGCAACCTGTCGGGAACGGTCAGCCCGTAGGCGGAATGTGGTGCCCCCGGCAGGATTCGAACCTGCGACACACGGTTTAGGAAACCGATGCTCTATCCCCTGAGCTACGAGGGCGCGAGGGCCTAGTCTAGCGACCTGGGGGTTCACCTGGGGTGGCAGGGAGTGGCCCACGTTCACCCACATTCCCCGGACCCCCGTTCTCCCAGCCCAGGACCACACCCGGAGCACACGAACCCCGGTTTGCGACCGGCGGTCGGCCACGGTGACCCGCGTTGGCACCGGTTCACCCCGGTTGGCATCCGTTGGAGGAGTCTCTACGCGAGTTCGCACAGCGCCACCTCCGCTGATCTTGGTTGTTTGGGCTGGTAGGGGGTCTTGTCGCGGATGCAGGCCCAGAGGACGTTGAGGCGTTGTCTGGACAGGGCGGCGGTGGCTTGGCGGTGGGTCTTCCCTTCGGCTCTCTTCTTGTCGTAGTAGGCGCGTGATCGTGGGCAGTGGGTCAGGGCGGTGAAGCTGGACATGCTGAACACCCGGCGCAGACCCCGGTGGTAGCGGTGCGGCCGAACCTGGTGACCCTGCCGTCGCCCGGAGTCCCGGGCGATCGGCGCGAGGCCGGCGTGCGCGGCGAGTGCGGCGGCGCTGGGGTAGGTGGTGAGGGTGCCGGCGTGGGCGAGGAACTCGGCGGCGAGGGTGGTGCCGATGCCGGGCAGGCTGGTGACGATCTCGCCCAGTTCGTGCTCGGCGATGATGCCGGCGATGGTTTCCTCGATGGCGGTGATCCGGTCGTTGACCGCTTCCAGGTCGGTGGCCATCTGCGCCACGATCCCGGCCGCGGTGGCCTCCCCGGCGACAGCGACGGTCTGCGTCCGCGCGGCGGTGAGAACCTTGGCGGTGAGCGCCTTGGCGGCCCGCACGCCGTGCTGGCGCAGGTAGTCCAGGATGCGAACTTCACCGGCGCGCCGCAGTCCGGCGGGGGTCTGCCACTGCGCGAGGAGCCGCAGCGCGCCCTTACTGCGCAGGTTCAGCGTCTTCTCCAGGGCGGGGCTGATCATCGTCAGGAGGTCCTGGATGCGGGCGGTGAGGCGGACCCGGTCGGCGACCAGGTCGAGGCGGCGGGAGACGAGCAGCTTCAGCTGCTGCTGCACCCCCTCGGCCACAGTGAGGGTCGGTAGGTCGGCGCGCATGCGCAGGGTCTGAGCGATGACGTAGGCGTCGTGGGCGTCGGTCTTGCGTTCGCCGTGGAACGCCTCCGCCATCCGCGAGGTGACCGTGCCGCTGACGTAGCGCACATCGGCGCCGCGGTCGAACAGGACCGCCAGCAGCAGTGCGGCGGGTCCGCCCCGCAGGTCGACGGCCCAGCGGATCGGCTTACGGCGTTTGCCGAGTCGCCCGACGATGCCGGAGATGGCCTGCTGGTCGTTGGGGATCTTCTCGGACACGACCACGGTGCCGTCGTCGTCGACGACGCACACGTGGTGGTGGGTCTTGCCGACGTCGACGCCGGCCCACAGGCTGCCCACCGGGCATCACCCTCTTCGCTCGTGCTGGTCAAGGGGCGTGGACCCGCCGCGGTTCAGTAGCCACAACTTCGGAAAGGGCGATCGGTCGCAAGTCTCCATCCAGTGCTGATACAGCGGTCGTCAGCGAGGGCCGGGGCGTCCTACTCCTAGCTGGCCATGACATCGGCAGCACACACCCAGACAGTCACCCGACCCTCCGGGTCCATCCCGGCAAACGACACAGCTCGATGTCTGGTTGCGGGTTCCGACGGGACAACCGGAGCCACCGCCGCGGACGTCCGGGGCGTCGGGCCGGGGACGCCGAGGCAGTCCACGATCTTGTGCGCCTCGGTGTTGGTGATCGGGCGGCGAGGGCCGCATGCGGGGTGGGTGGCTGAGGTCGAGGAGCGGCGGGGACTCTTCAGCGAGATCTCAGGGTCGGCGTTCCATGCTCCCGTCAGTGTCCTCGACGATGGGAAGAGTTGTGTCTGTTGCCACTGACCGGCTGGTGGGTACGCGCGGGTGGTTGACGAAGGTCCCGGCGATCACTGCGACGTTCTGGGTCATCAAGGTGTTGTCGACGACGATCGGGGAGACGTTCGCCGATTATCTGGCCGTGAACGTCGGGCTGGGTCCTGCCGTCACCGACGCGGTCATGATCGTCGCGCTGGTGGTCGCGCTTGTCATCCAGTTCCGGACCCGCGCGTACACGCCGTGGATCTACTGGCTGTGTGTGGTGTTGGTGAGCATCGTCGGTACGCAGTTGACCGACCTGTTCACCGACACGCTGGGCGTGAGCCTGTATGTGAGCACCGCTGTCTTCACGGTGGTCCTCGCGGTCGTGTTCGCCGTCTGGTACCGGCAGGAACGCACTCTCGCGATCACCTCCATCGACACCCCGCGCCGGGAGGCGTTCTACTGGGGCGCGATCCTCACCACGTTCGCGCTCGGCACCGCCGCCGGTGACCTCGCCACCGAGGCACTCAACCTAGGTTTCCGCAACGGGGTGCTGATCTTCGGGGGCCTGATCGCAGCGACGTGGGTGGCCTACCGGCTGGGCGCTGGGCAGGTGCTGACGTTCTGGATCGCCTACGTGCTCACCCGCCCGCTCGGCGCCTCGCTCGGTGACCTGCTGACGCAGGACAAGGAATTCGGTGGTCTGGGGCTGGGCGCGAGCGTGACCAGTCTGCTGTTCTTCGGCACGATCGTGGTCCTGGTCATCCGTGAACAGGTTCTGGTCAGTCGGCACGGGGTGGCAGTCAAGGGCGCGGGGCCGCTGGGCGGCTACCGGCAGGACTACCTGTGGGCCGGCGTGGCCGTCGTAGCTGTCGCGATGGCCGGGTGGGTGCTGCGCCCGGCTGCGGACACGACGCCCACCGCCGAGCCTGCGCCCGTGACGACCGCGCAGGCCGGAGCCGAGCACGGCGCCCCCGCGGCCCTCCCGCAGCAGGCTCATCCGACCACGAAGCTAGGCAACCTGGGCAAGTTCGCGGTGATCGTCACCGACGTCAAGGAGAAAGTCGCGCAGAACGACCTGGCGGACGGGAAGGCCCGGGTAAAGGATCTCGAGGTCGCCTGGGACGACGCCGAGGCGGGGCTGAAACCCCGTGATTCGGCGAGGTGGCACCAGCTCGACGACCAGATCGATGCGGTCCTGACGGCCCTGCGGGCGTCGAGCCCGGTGCGGGGCGACTGCGCCTCGGCGGTGGACACCCTGTTGGCGACCCTGAATCAGTACGACGGCGTCAGCTGACCGGGCGGAGCCGCCCTCGGGCCATCACCTCAATGGTGAGGACGATGGCGGCGGCTTCGACGGCGAGGAGGCCGACGAGGACGAACAGTTGGGTGATGCCCGCGGTGAGCGGGCTGGCGCCGCCGAGCAGGACGCCGACGAAGGCACCGGGGAGGGTGACCAGGCCGACGGTGCGGGTCTGGTCCAGGGCGGGGATGAGTGCCTGGCTCGCGGCGGGGCGGCAGACGAGCAGCACGGCGTCGCGGGGAGGCAGTCCCAGCGCGAGCGCCGCTTCGACCTCGCCGCGCCGGGCCCGCAGATCGTCGTTGAAGCGCCGCCCGGCGAGGCTGGTCGCGGTCATCGCGCCGCCGGTCAGGATGCCGGCGATCGGGATGATCGCGATGCCGCGCAGGGGCACCAGGCCCGCCAGGAGCAGCGCGGCGACGACGGTCAGGCTGGCGGTGGCGATCGGGACGCCCGCCCACCAGCCGTACGGGCCGGCGGTGATCCGCCGGCCGGAGGTGCCGGCGGCGACCGCGCACATGAGCAGGACGAACGCGGCGGTGGCCCACAGCGAGCCGACGATCGCGGTGATCACCAGGGACACGGCGGCAAGTTGCAGCGCGGCGCGGGCGGCGGCGACGGCGATCTGGCGGCCGTGCCCGAGCCGTCCGACGGTGGCGATGGCGGCCGCGGCGGCGGTCAGCAGCACCAGCGCGACGGCGAGTCTCGGCCCGAGCACTAGCATCGTCGAGGTCATCCGGTCGGTGTCGCCTCAGCGGTCGTTCAGTCCCTACGGGAGGCGTTTCTGGACACCGTCGCCCCGGTGGTGGCCGGGGTTGCCGAGCGGCGGCGGGCGCGCAGGAGCTGGATGCCGATCGGCAGGACGGAGATCAGCACGATGGCGATCAGAATGAACTCGATGTTCGACGTGACGAAGCTGATCTGCCCGAGGAAGTAGCCGAGCACGGTGACGCCGGTTCCCCACAGCAGGCCGCCGAGGACGTTGTAGGTGACGAAGGTGCGGTAGTGCATCCGGCTGACCCCGGCGACGACGGGGGTGAAGGTCCGCACGACCGGCACGAAGCGGGCCAGCACGATCGAGCGGGCGCCGTAGCGGGCGAAGAACGAGTTGGCCCGCTGCACGTTCTCCTGCTTGAACAGCCGGGAGTTGGGGCGACGGAACAGGCTCGGGCCGACGCGCTTGCCGAACAGGTAGCCGACCTGGTCTCCGGCGATGGCGGCGACGGCGACGAGGAGGCAGACCAGCCAGAGCGGCTGGTGCAGGTAGCGGCCGTCGGCGACGAGGAGTCCGGCGGTGAACAGCAGCGAGTCGCCGGGCAGGAACAGGCCGATCAGCACCCCGGACTCGGCGAAGATGATCGCGAGGATGCCGATCAGCCCGAAGGTGGAGATCAGCCATTCCGGGTCGATGAAGCTGGGGCCCGCGGCGAGCAGCGCTTGAGGCGGGGACATGGCGGGACCTCCGGAGCGAGGGGGCGGGGGATCTCAGGCGGTGGGGTCGGAGTGGCGGCGGCTGAACAGGCGGTCGCATGCGCGTCCACCGAGGTCGACGGCGGTGACCGCCCCGGCGGCGACGAGCGCACCGGCGAGGATGTCGCCGGGGTAGTGCACTCCGGTCCAGACACGGGCAAAACCGATGATGGTGGCGAGCACGCTCAGCGCTACCCCCCACCGGCGGGACAGAAACGCCCCGACGGCGAAAGCCACCGCGAACGCCGCGGTGGCGTGGTCGCTGGGCAGCGACGCTCCGGCGGCGTGCGGGATCAGCTGGTGCACTGGGTGGGTCTGGAAGGGCCGGACTTCGGTGCTGAGCGCGGCGATGGCCTGCCCGACGGTGAAGGCCAGCCCGAGGGAGACGACGACGCGCACCAGGGCGGCGCGCCGGTGCCGCAGGTGGGTCAGCACGGGTACGGCCGCCGTGGCAGCAAGGACGTAGATCAGCCACCTCGCCGACCATTCGAAGACGTCGTCGACGGGGTCGCTGCGGCCGGCTGCGGCGTTGACGATCTGGAACAGGTGATAGTTCATCGCTCCCCCGTGGCTGACGGGTTCCGGTTCATGCAGGCGCCGATCAGGCCAAGGGTGCCGCCAGCCACCTGAGAGGAGCCTGAAATCGCCGAAGTCGGGGGTTCAGTGATCTTCGGAAGCGACGTGGTGGGGCAGCCGGATCCGGACGGTCATGCCCGGTCCGGGCAGCACCTGCACCTGGCCGCCGTGCGCCGCGACGACCTGGCGGGTGATGGCGAGGCCCAGGCCGGTGCCGCCCTCCGGGCGGGTGCGGCTGTCGTCGAGACGGACGAACCGGTCGAAGATGCGCTCCCGGTCGGCGTCGGGGACACCGGGCCCGTCGTCGGTGACCTCGACGCACCCCCACCCGTCGCATACCGACACGCGCAGGGTCACCTGGGTACGGGCGTGCCGGGCGGCGTTGTCGGCCAGATTCCGCAACGCCCGGCCCAGGTCGTGGGCGTCCCCGGTCACCCGCACCGGGGTGAGGTCGACCCGGACGATGAGATCCGGGTGCTGCCCGGCGAGCCGCTCCCGCTCGGTGTAGGCGAGATCGTCGAGGTCGACGTCGTCGCGGCGCCCGGTGGCGCCCCGCTCGTCGATGCGCGCGAGCAGCAGCAGGTCCGCGACGAGATCACCGAGCCGGCTGGTCTCGCGGCGCAGCAACTCGACCAGTTCGCCGTGCCCCTTCGGTACGGCGGCCAGCGCCAGGCGGTCGAGGCCAGCGCGCAGGGTGGCCAGGGGGCTGCGCAGTTCGTGGCTGGCGTCGGCGACGAACCGGCGCTGGCTCGCCGCGGCGGTCTCCAGGCGCTCGAGCATCAGGTTCATCGTCTCGGCGAGCGCCGCGACCTCGTCTCGGGCGGCCGGCACGGGCACGCGGGCGTGTAGGTCGCGGGCGGTTATGCCGGCGACCCGTCGGCGGATTGCCTCGACCGGGCGCAGGGACCGTCCGACGAACCAGAACACCGCCGCGCCGACGACCAGCAGCATGGGCGCCAGCCCGGCGGCCAGGATCGCCGCGACCGCCTCGGTGCTCTCGTTGACCGGCCGCAGCGACTGCGCGACCAGCACCGTGCGGGTGCCGGAGCCGGTGGCCACCCCTTCGGCGGCGATCCGGAAGGGGTCCTCGTCGGCGAACGGCAGCAGCCGCTGCTCGCGCAGCAGTTCACCGGGCCGGGGTCGTAGCGGGGACAGCGGCGCGGCGCCACCGAGCGCCGCCGACGCCGCCTCGACCCGCCCCGACGGGTCGAGGACCTGCACCAACGTCTGTTCACCCGGACTGGGCTTCAGCGTCTGGGCGAGCGCGTCCCGGTCGCCGGCAGCCACTGCCGCGACCACCTCGGCCGCCCGCTGCCTCGCCGTGGCGTCCACGTTGCTGGCGAGATCCGCGCGGGCGATGAGGACGAACGCCGCCGCGCCGACGGCGAAGGCCGCCGCCACGACCGTGGCGGCGGCCAGCGCCGAGCGCAGCCGTACTCCCAGGTACCGGCGGATCCATCCGATGGCCACGCTCAGCCGCCGTCGGCTGCCAGGCGGTAGCCCATGCCCCGCTCGGTCTGGATGGCTCGGCGCCCGAACGGTTGGTCGATCTTGCGGCGGAGGTAGCCGACGTACACCTCGACAATGTTCGGGTCGCCGTCGAAGTGGGCGTCCCAGACGTTGTCGATGATCTGCCGTTTCGACACCACGTCACCGCGGTGACGCATCAGGAACTCCAGCAGCGCGAACTCCCGCGCGGTGACCCGAACGGCCTGACCGGCCCGGCTGACCTGCCGCCGCGCCGGATCCACGCTCAGGTCCCCGGCGGTCAACACGACCGGCCGGGCGGGCGCGCCCCGGCGCACCAGAGCCCGCAGCCGGGCCACCAGCACCACGAACGAGAACGGCTTGACCAGATAGTCGTCGGCCCCGAGGTCGAAGGCGTCCGCCTGGTCGTACTCCCCGTCCTTCGCGGTCAGCATCAACACCGGCGTCCACACGCCGCGTGACCGCAGCCGCCGGCACACCTCGTAACCGCTCAGGCCGGGCAGCATGATGTCCAGCACGATCACGTCGTACGGGTTCTCGGTGGCCGCCCACAGCCCGTCGGTGCCGGTGTGCTGCACGTCCACGGCGAAACCCTCGTCAGTCAGGCCGGCGCGCAGCACCTGCGCCAGGGCGGTCTCGTCCTCGACGACCAGCACCCGCACCCGCCCACCCCCTTCCGAACGTCGACACCCGCACGCACGGTACGTCGCCGAGGTCGGACGGGGCACCGCCCGTCGGATTTCGTCACACGCCCTGGCAGGTGAGGCGAGCCTTACCTTATGGTGAGCTGGTGCTGCTGAGACGTCCTGCTGTCGCCTACGCCGGCCCCGCAATGCGTGGCGTCGAGCCGGCGGCCGGGTCAGCGGGTCGGCTCTCCGACCTGCCCCCGGGCAGCCGGGCCACGATCGTGGGACTGGCCGACGGGACGCCCCCTTCGACGGCGCGCCGGCTCGTGGACCTTGGGTTCACCGCCGGGACGCCGGTGCAGGCCGTCCGTCGCGCGCCCCTGCGGGATCCGGTGGTGTACCGGGTCAAGGACTACGACCTGTGCCTGCGCCGCGCGCAGGCCGCGCACGTGCTGATTCGGGACGCGCGGTGAAGGACGCGGGATGCCACGCTGAGGCCGGGGGCGGCTCCGTTGACACGGCACTGCCGCGCCTGGCCCTGGCGGGCAGCCCGAACGCCGGCAAGACGAGCATCTTCAACGCTCTGACCGGTCTGCACGCCAAGACGGGCAACTACCCCGGTGTGACGGTGTCCCGATTCGTCGGCACCATGCAGGCGGGTGACCGGCGGTACCTGATCGAGGACCTGCCGGGCACTTACAGCCTCGACCCGATCAGCCCCGACGAGCAGATCATGGTCGACGTGCTCGACGGCCGCCTCGACGGCGAGGCGCCGCCGGACGCGCTGCTGGTCGTGGTGGACGCCACCACGCTGCGCCGCTCGCTGCGGTTCGTCGCGCAGGTGTTGCGTCGCGGCCTGCCCACCTGCCTGGTGGTGACCTTCACCGACGAGATGACCGTACGGCAGGGCCACCTGGACCTGTCGGCGTTGCAGCAGGCGCTGGGCGTGCCGGTGGTGCGGGTGCTCGGCAATCGCGGCCAGGGCATCGACCAGCTACGTGACCAGATCGAGCGGTGGTCGACGTGGTCGGCACCGGCCCTGCCGCCACCGGAAGACCCGGCCGAGGCGGATGCCTGGGCGGAGTCGGTGTTGAGCTTCGCCCGTTACCGGGCCCCGGAACGCCACCGCATCACCCAGCGCGTCGATGCCGTACTGCTGCACCCGCTGTGGGGCACGATCGTGTTCCTCGCCGTGATGGTGGCCTTCTTCCAGACCGTGTTCACCCTCGCCGCACCCCTGCAGGGCTACGTGGAGACGTTCTTCGGATGGCTGTCCGGGCTGGTGGCCACCCACGTCGGCAACCCGTGGCTGGCCGGACTGCTCGGCGACGCGATCATCGGCGGCATCGGCGCGGTGCTCGTGTTCGTACCGCAGATCATGCTGCTGTTCCTGCTGATCTCCCTGCTCGAGGGCGTCGGCTACATGTCCCGCGCGGCGTTCCTGATGGACCGGGTGATGGCCCGCGCGGGCCTGGAAGGCCGCGCGTTCGTGGCGCTGCTGTCGTCCTTCGCGTGCGCGATCCCGGGCATCATGGCCACCCGCACCCTGCCGTCGGCCAAGGACCGCCTGGCCACCATGATGGCCGCGCCGCTGATGACCTGCTCGGCCCGGCTGCCGGTGTACGTGCTGCTGATCGGCCTGCTCGTCGACCCCGACGCCCGCTGGGGACCCTTCGGGGCGCAGGGCCTGGTCATGTTCGGCATGTACCTGCTCGGCGCGGTCTCCGCGATGACCGCCGCCTGGGTGTTCAAGAAACTCGGCGAGCGCAGCGGCCCGCTGCTGCCGTTCTACATGGAGATGCCCCCGTACCGGATCCCCTCGGCCCGCTCGGTGCTGATCGCGGTCGGCGACTCGGCCAAGTCGTTCCTGCGCAAGTGCACCACCATCATCGCGGTCACCACCGTCAGCCTGTGGTTGCTGCTGAACCTGCCCCTGCACTCGACTGCCGAGCTGCGCGCCCACGGCGTCGACCCCAGCAACGCCACCGCGGTCTCGGCGTACGTCGCCGACCACAGCTACGCTGCCGGCCTGGGCCACCTCGTCGCGCCCGTCTTCGACCCGCTCGGCTTCGACTGGCGCATCAACATCGGCGTGCTGTCGGCGCAATCGGCACGCGAGACGTTCGTCGCCACCCTCGGCCAGGTAGCCGCCGCGGAAAACCCCGACGAACCGTCCAAGGCGCTCCAGGCGATGACCTACACCGACGGACCACACGCCGGGCAGCCGCTGTTCACCGCGCCCACCATCGCGGCGCTGCTGGTCTACTTCGCCTTCGCGTTGCAGTGCATGGCCACCGTCGGCATCATCCGCCGCGAGACCGGCGGCTGGAAGTGGCCCCTGATCGCGTTCGGCTACCTGACGGCGCTGGCCTGGATCATGGCCTACGCGGCCAGGACGATCACCGCGCTGCTGGCGGGATGACGTCATGATTCCCATCCATCCCCAACCTGTCGCGGGCCGCCCCGAGCAACTGCGCTGGATCACCCACGCCGACGTGCTGCCCTTCACCGGCGTCGCCGCTACCCTGCCCGCCCCGCTCGCCGCCCTACGCGACGACGGCATCCTCGCCCAGGTCCGCGTCGAACCGGCAGCGATCGTCACCACGCTGCATGCCGGTCGGCAGTGGTCCCGCGACGGCGCCCGGGTCCGCACGGCGCTACATGCCGCCCTCGCCGACCCATCCGGCTGGAGCCCGGCCGACGCCAGCGGCGAGCCCGACGACACGCCGCTGCGGGAGGCCGCCCGGAAGTTGCTCGACGGGCCCGTCGGCGACCTCGCCCGCTCCCACGGCGGCCACATCGAACTCGTCGACGTCCGCGACAGCACCGTCACCGTCAAGCTCACCGGCGCCTGCCACGGCTGCCCCGCCGCCCGCAACACCCTCCGCCAAGGACTTGAGGACCAACTTCGCAGGCACCACCCGCAACTGCGCGCCGTCACCGCTGACCCGGGCCGCGGCTGACACGAGCCGATCCGCATGCCCGCGCGGGTGGAACCGTGCGTCAGGTGTCGAGGCCCGCGAGGTTGAGCCGTTCGAGCAGGCTGGGCTTGCGGGCGTGCACCGCCCGTAGCTCGGCCAGCCGGTCTCGGAACGATGAGCTGTCCCCGTCGCGCTCGCCGAGATCACGCAGGTCGATGAGGAGTTGAACGGCGGTGTCGTACTCGCGGGGTTTCTTCGTGGCGATGAGTTCGCCGACCCGTTGCCAGGTGGCGGGTTGGTCGACTGCGAGGGTGTCGAGGTGCCGTTGCCGGGCTGCTGCGGCGGACCGTTCCCGGCGGACCCGGTCGCGTTCACGCTGCTCGGCGTCCCGTCGTTCCCGCTGGGCGCGCAACTCCGCAGCGGTGGCGAGCAGTTCCCCGGCGGTGCGGAGGGCTGTCGCGGCCGGGGTATCGGCGCGGTGTGCGTCGCGGTAGCGGCGCAGCAGTCGGCTGCGCAGGTGGCTGTCGCCTCGGGTGATCAGGTCGGTCAGGATGGTGTCCTTGTCCCGGGCGGGCAGCCCGACGACCCAGGTGCGTAGTTGCGCGGCGGTCGGTTCACCAGAGGCGGGCGGTGCCGACCCGGCCGCCGCAGCCGCGATCAGGTCGGGGTCGATGCGCAGGAACTCGGCGACGGCGGTGAGGGGCGCGTCGAGGGTGCCCAGTCCGGCGGGGACGGGCGGTTCGGGCTCGTCGTCGGCGATCTCCTCGGACTGTACGCAGCGCAGCCAGGCCAGGTACAGCAGGCGCAGGTCCCCGCCTGCGAGGCCGGCCCGGACCGGGACGATCGAGGCGAGCAGGCCATGGCCGTCGAGGTCCACTCGTCGGTGCCGTCCTCGTCCTCGTCATGCAGGTCGATAATGACGTGCTTGCCGGCCGTCCACGCGGATGCACTGTCACCCTGGCAGTACTGGGCGACGGTGGCGGGGGCGAGCACGTGTTTCGGTAGCCGGAGCATGAGCTGGTGGGTGCCCCAGTTCGCCAGGTACAGGTGCGCGTCGAAGTATCGTTCCATCAGCGTACGTGGGTTGCCCTTGAAGTTGCCCCACTCGTAGGTGTTGACGAGGCTGGTGGCGGTGATGTCGGCCCGGGTCGACAGCGACCGCAGCTCGGCCCGCTCCCGAGCAGTGAGGGGTCGGTCGACGGCGGTGAATTCGTAGTACTGGTACTCGCTCACCGTGGCCTACCTTCCGGCCCAGTGCCGGTAGGCGTCGATCCACGCGGCGCCGTTCGGTGGCGGGGTGGGTAGCGGCAGGTCGAGAAGGCCGACCCGTTGCCGGTGGCGGCCTTGGACGCAGACCGCGACGATGCTGTCCGCTGCCAGCTCGATCTTGCCTACGGTGACCTCGACGCCGAGGACGGTCGTGGTGAACGGCACCGCCAGATGCTCCTCGATCATGGCGAACAGGCCGGCACGCTCGTCCTCGTGACCGTCCGTGTCGACGGTTGCTTCCTCGATCATCGCCTCCAGCGCGGCGCTGCCCTTCGATGCCATCGGCGGAGGATAGCGGACCGGTGCCGTGGTGCTCGGCGCCTGATGCGCGAGGATGGTCGGCATGGGTTCGGTGGCCGAGTTCGTCGATCTTCGGCGGGAGGTCGAGCGGTTACGGGCGGAGAACGCCCGGCTGGCGCGCCTGCTGGAGTTGCGCGGTCAGGACACGGCTGCGGCGCCGGAGCAGTTGTCCGCGCCGGTTGAGCCGCCAGGGCTGGTCACCATGGCTTCGCCGACTCGGGACAAGCTGGCGTTGTTCGCCGACCGGTTCCGGGCCCGGGCCGACGTGTACGCCGTGCGGTGGGACAACACCCGTACCGGCGCTGCCGGCTGGATGCCCGCGGTCGCCGGCGGTTGGCGCAAGGGTATGGACCGGCGGGGTGCCACCTACCTGCCCCGCACGACGGAGGTCGTCGCGGCGCATCTGGTCGGCGACGTGTTCATGGGCCTGTACCCGCTGATGCCCGGCAACACCTGCCACTTCGTCGTGGCCGACTTCGACGGGCCGACGGCGATGCTCGACGCCCTCGCGTACGTGAAGGCGGCACGCGCCAGCGCGGTGCCGGCCGCGTTGGAGATCTCCCAGTCAGGCCGCGGCGCCCACGTGTGGGTCTTCTTCACCGGCGCTGTTCCCGCGGCCACCGGGCGGGCCGTCGGCACCGTCCTGCTGCGTGAGGCGATGGTGCTGCGCGGGTCGATGGACCTGCGCTCGTACGACCGGCTGTTCCCCAACCAGGACGTCCTGCCTGAGGGTGGCTTCGGCAACCTCATCGCCGCACCCCTGCAGGGCCGCCGCCGCAAGGACGGACTGACCACCTTCCTCGACCTCGGCACCCTCGAGCCGCACGCCGACCAGTGGGCATTCCTGTCGACGCTGGACCGCCTCAGCCCCGGCGACGCCGAACACATCGCCCGGCAGGCCAAGCAAGCCGTAACCGGTGCCGACGTCGCCACCATGAGCCGGTCCGCCGCGACCCAGGTCCACCCTCCGCTACCTCCGGTGCTCCACGCGGAGGCCGGTGCCGGGCTGAGCATCGACGCCAGGCAGCTCACGCCCGCCGCGCTGGCGACGTTCAAGCACGCCGCCGCCATGGCCAACCCGAAATTCTACGAGTTGCAGCGACTCCGCAAGTCCACCTGGGACACCCCACGCTTCATCCAGGGCTACGACCTCACCCTCGACGACCGCCTGATCCTCCCGCGGGCCCTGCGGCACTCCATCGCCGCCATCGTCGAGCGCGCCGGGTCGCGGCTGGCCGTCACGGACGCACGAAACCCCGGGGCCGAGATCGACACCGCGTTCACCGCCGAACTCACCGGCAAGCAGGCCGACGCGGTCGGCGCGCTTCTCGCCCACGACGACGGGATCCTGGTCGCCCCACCGGGCTCCGGCAAGACCGTCATGGCCTGCGCCGTCATCGCCGAACGCAACACCTCCACCCTCGTCCTCGTCGACCGCAAAGCCCTCGCCGACCAGTGGCGCACCCGCATCCAACAGTTCCTCGACATCAAGCCCGGTCAACTCGGCGGCGGCCGACGCAAGCTCACCGGCACGGTAGACATCGCGCTGCTGCCCTCCCTCGCCCGGCGCGACGACGTCGCCACCCTGACCCAGGAGTACGGGCACGTCATCGTCGACGAATGCCACCACCTCGGCGCCGCAGCCTACGAGCACTCGGTCAAACGGATCGCCGCGCAGTTCTGGCTCGGCCTCACCGCCACCCCCACCCGACGCGACGGACTCGGCCAACTCGTCACCTGGCAACTCGGACCCGTCCGCCACACCCTCACCGACGAGGAACAAGGCACCCTCGCCGCAGCGATGCACACCGACGCCGGACCCCGTCGAGCGCTGTTTATCCACGAGACCACATTCCAGCCCGGCGACATCGACCTTGACGCCCCGGGCGCGCTCGCCGAGGTACACCGGCGACTGGCCCTCGACGAGCCCCGCAACACCCAGATCGCCGACGATGTCGCCGCGGCCCTGACCCGCGGTCGCAACTGTCTCGTGCTGACCCGACGGGTCGCCCAGGTCGAGGCACTCACCGCTCTGCTCGCCGCACGCGGGCACCAGGCGTTCGTGCTTCAGGGCGCGATGAGCACCCGCGAACGGCGGATCATTGTTGACCGGCTCGACGGCGCGAAGGCCGGCGACGGCCTGCTCGTCATCGGTACCACACCGTTCATCGGTGAGGGCTTCGACGCCCCCGCCCTCGACACGCTCTTCCTCGCCGGCCCGATCTCCTACGACGGCCTACTCGTCCAGTGCGCCGGCCGCGTCATCCGCGCCGCGCCCGGCAAGGATGTCGCCGAGGTCCACGACTACCACGACCCAGCCACACCTATCCTCGCCGCCTCACTTCCACGCCGCATGCCCGGATACCGGGCACTCGGCTTCGCAAGAACATAAGCCCCGAACGGCAGAGACGCCAAGCGTGCTGGGCCTAGCGTAGTAGGCTGGTGGGTATGGGCCGGTTCTCCGAGGATGAGCTACACGCGGTCGTCTCCCGGTACGAGGCGACGCGGGCGCAGGCGTTGATCGAGCGGGATGAGCAACTGCGGGCGTTTCACGCGGCCGGCTGGCGGCCGGTGGATCTGCAGCGGGTCACCGGATACAGCCGGGAGACGATCCGCCAGGCACTCCGACCGGAAGTCCGGCGGGCGACCAACATCAGCCGGCGCAGGACATCACCCCAGCCGCCAGCGGACTACCGGCCATATGGTGACCGGAAGCCTTATGTGATCGCCGAAACCCTCGCCGCGCTGCACGGCCCCACCAAGGGCATGGTGACGCTTCCGCGTCATCTCGACTGGTCGAGGCACGCCGAGTACGACCTGAACCGGCCCGCGCGCCTGGCCAGCATGTACAAGGTGGTGCTCACCGAAGCCAGTACGGTCGAGGATCTGAACACCTGGCTCGATGCCGACCTCCTCCGGCGGCTCTGGCCCACTCTCTGGCTGCCGCCCCAGCTTCGCCGGCGCTGGGAGGACGCCTTCCCCGAACTCGCCGCGACCCGCAGCAACGCGGCGTAGCGGTGGACCCCTTCCACGAACGCCTCGCCCGGACCGGGCTCGGCGCGGCCCATCGATACGGCTTCGCGCTGGCCGGCGGCTACGCGGTCCAGGCCGCCGGACTCCTGGAGCGACCCAGCGAGGACGTCGACCTGTTCACCGCCTGGGACCGCCGCGACGAATTCACCGCCGCGGTCACCGCCGTCGTGCACGCCTACCGAGACGACGGCCTCACCGTCGAGACCGAGCGCCAGTACGACACCTTCGCCCGACTGGCCGTCACCGACGGCATGCGGATCTCCAAGGTCGAACTCGGCGTGGACTGGCGCGCCAACGAACCGATCCTCATGGCGATCGGACCGGTCCTCCACCCCGACGACGCGGTAGCGAACAAGATGAGCGCCCTCTACGGACGAGCGTTCGCCCGGGACTTCATCGACATCGACGCCACCCTACGATCCGGCCGCTACACCCGCGACGCCCTTCTCGCCCTCGCGCAGCGCGCCGACCGCGGCTTCGACCCGCGCATCTTCGCCGACGCCCTCGGACAAGCCACCCAGCTCGATCCCGACGACTTCGCCCAGTACGGCGTCACCGGCCCAGCGCTCGACGACCTCCGAAGCCGATTCGCGGAGTGGCGCCGCGACCTGCTCGACGACACGGACGGATGACTCGGCTCCCGACTCGCGGCAGCGTTAATTAAGCCTGCACCCGCAGGAGCCACAGCGTTTCAGCTGATCTTCGGCAAGCGATCGCAGCGAGCCCACGAAGCGACCGGCACGCAACGGCAGATAGAAAGCAGCAGGTCGTCGGCCTGTGGGCACCCGCAGAGCGTCGGGTTAGTACTCCAACGTCACTTGGCTTCGGCGTTGGGCGTGGTGTGGGCATGAAGACGGCCACCGCGTTGATCATCGATGGTTTGTGAGGACAACCGAAGATCGTGCGGTGGCCGCGTGCCACAGCGTAGACCTTG
>NZ_JANCLW010000001.1:264287-749436 GCF_033433935.1 Micromonospora sp. BRA006-A | reverse complement strand
GTGGGGYTGGGGGTGCCGGTGAAGACGAGCTTCGTGAGGGCCATGAACGCCAGCGCGGGGAGTGCGGACAGCAGCCACCCGGACGGGCTTGCGTCGGCGACGGCGAGTTGGGCGGCGAGGGAGAAGGAGGCGAAGGCGAGCATGAGGAACACGGGGTAGCCGATGGGTTGGCGGTGGCGTCGGCGTCGGCGGATGTCGAGCAGGCAGGCGACGGGTACGAGGTCGGACAGGACGGCGTTGGCCCAGCCGAAGGCGTCGGGGGTGCCGGGCGGGACGTGGCGCATGGTCCAGTCGTGGACGTGGGAGAACGACGCCCACCCCGCGGTTCCGGCGACGACGAGCAGGATGAGGACCAGGGCGACGGCCTCCAGGCCATCGGCGTTCAGGAAGCGGCGCATCGGGTCACCTCCTGCTCAGCGGGCGGGGTGGGGTGGAGCCAGGCGTGCAGGTTGCGCAGGTAGACGGCCCCGTAGACGAAGCAGGACGCGAGGAAGCCCCACTGGCGGGTAGCGATGGCGTAGGCCAGCCACAGTCCTTGGGCGGCGAGGCCGACGGCCCAGCCGGTCCAGGAACGCTTACCGGCCAGCCACAGGCCGGTGACGCCGACGGCCATCAGGAGCCACGACCAGATCTGCGTGCTCATGCGGCCCACCCCCACGCTTCGGCGTCCTCGGCGGCGATCTCGGCGTGCTGACGCAGCGCCGCGGCGATCACGTCGGCGGCGGCGGTGTCGGGGGCGCAGTAGGGGCAGGTCTGGTCGGGGTCGGTGTGGAGCAGGTCGAGGCAGGTCCGGCGGATCGGCCGGCGGTTGAGGCGACGGGTACGCATCACGGGCTCCAAGCAGGCGGGGTCAGCGGGTGGTGGGGTTGACGTGCACGCGGATCCACTCCGGCGGCTCGCCCGTAGAGGCGACGGCTTCCGAGAGGCAGCGCCACAGCGCCCACGCCTCCGACGGGGTCAGGTACATCCGTCGACGGCCGGCACCTACGGCGATGTAGAGGTCGGCGTCGGGGGTAACCCGGACCGTGACCGGAACGGATGCCTTGTCGATGTGCGGGGCGCGCAGCCGGTAGAACCGCCGCGGCTCCGGGATCTGCTCCTGCTCGTCGGGCTCGTCGGCGTACGGCATCCGCACCGCAGCGCCGTCGGGAATGTCGTGGTGGGTCATCGCGGGTCACTCCCGTTCGTGGTGCCGTTGAGGTCCAAGGCGTTGAGCAGCGACGGCGGCAGCAGCGGCGCGCCCTGCTTCGGTGGCGTGGGTCGGTAGGTGTGGCGCCCATTGCTGGCGCGGGGCTTGGGCGCCGCCGGCTGGACGACGGGCTCCGGCTGCGTCTCCGGCGGAGCGGGGAACGTGGCGGCCAGGTCGCGGATCACGTCATCGGCGAGGTAGGAGAAGCGGACCCGGGCGGGTTCGGGCTGCCCGTCGAGCAGCACGTAGGCCACGCCCTTGCCGGACAGCGGGATCTGATCCGCGAGAGCGCCGCGGTCGCGGGCGCCGTCCCCGAGCAGGAGGTCGACGTGGCCCCGTTCGGTCAGGCCCAGGGCGATGCGGGTGGGGAACAGGTCGCGCACGGAGACGACTTCCTTGCGGGGGTCCTGGGTGGCGGCGACGACCAGGACGCCGAGCCCGGCACCCTGCGACAGCAGCAACCCGAGCGCCTGCGTGATCCGGGTACGGATCTCGGAGTCCGGCAGGTAGGCCAGGAGCGCGGCGATCTCATCGATGACGACGACGATCAGCGGCTCATCCACCGTCGGGGTGTGCACCCGGGCCTTCCCGCGCAGGATCTGCTGACGGGCGCGCATCCGGGCCACGGCGTCTTCGAGCAGGTCCGCCATGCGGGACCAGTCGTCATCGACGTAGCGGGAGAACAACGGCCGGCCGATCGCCAGTTCCATGCCGCCCTTCGGGTCGATCGCCCACACCCGCACCAACCCCGACCTGATCCCCGCCGCCAGAGCGCGGAGCAGGGACCAGATGACCGAGCCCTTGCCCATCCGGGTCGCGCCGCCGATGAGCACATGGGTGGCGAGGAGCCGGAAGCAGTAGACGGCCAGGTCTTCCCGCAGACCCAGCGGGAGGGCGGTGAAGTCCGGACGGGCCGGCACGGGCAGCGGGGCCACGATGCGGGTCAGCGGGTCACGGCGGATGAACACCAGCCACACATGCCGGGGCCGGTCGCGGAACCGCACCCGGTCGATCAGCCGCAACAGGCCCGCGAGGCGTCCGGTGCGGTGCGGGACCGGGTGGCGGCGGGTGGAGAACACCCGGCAGTGCCGGGTACCGAACGAATACGCCAGATCCCGCGCCGCCTTGTGCCACACCTCGGGGTTCTGGCCCTTCGGCATCCGCAGCACCAGCTCGTCCGTGGCGTAGGAGCAGCGCACCGACAGCAACTGCGGCACGACTTCACCGCCGTCGTACTTCTTCACCAGCCCGCACAGCGACATCACCTCGTGCCACTGCCGCCGATACACCCACAACCGCCGCCAGACGGAGACGGCCCGCAGCACGATCAGGCGGTGGAACGAGTCCCGGCCACGCCACCACCACACGCCACCAGTAGCGGCGAGGACGACGGCGACCAGGGCGTGAGGCCACCAGCCGTGCGTGCGGTAGGTGTCGACAGCGAGCAGGACCAGGGCGACACCCGGCCAGGCCCGCCAGTGCCGCAGCGTGAACAGACCGAGGCGCACCACGGCGGCCAGAAGGCGGAACAGCAGGAACAGGGCCGTGACGGTCCAGACCAGCGGCCACGGAGCCGAGATCTGGAACCGGCGGAAGTTGACCAGCGGCGCCCGCACCATCACGCCACCGCCTGACGGCCGTTGGCGGTGCGCTGCTCGATCCAGGTCTCCGCGCAGACCTTGTGCACCGGCTTGCCCGCCGGACTCCGGCAGATCGCGGGCTTACCGCAGATGACACACGGGACCGGCTCACCGGCACCCGCACCGTGCGTCCAGTCCAGGACAACAGGCATGATGAACCTGCCCTTCCAGGCCGAGAGGGTTTGAGAGGGCAGCGGGGCGGTCGAGCTTTCCTAGGGCCAGGACCGCCCCGCGCCACCAACAGGAATCAGGCCGCCGTCACGGCCGACAGGGACTCACGCGCGTCAGCCAGCACACCGGCCAACCGGTCGATCTCGCTGCCCGGCAGGAACAAGGTCACGTCACCACCGACCCCACCGATCTGCACCGCCACCCGACCCTGCGTCGGGTACAGCGAGAACGACAGCTCCGTCTCCGGCTTCACGTGCACGTTCGCCGTCATGTGCAGCCCCGCCATCACGCGGCCTTCCCGCGCGTCTCGGCCAGGGTCTTCGGCGCCACCAGACCGGTGGCCCGGTAGGAGAACGCCAGCCGCCCGTTGCTGCCCACGTACGGGGTGACCGTCAGGCCCTCGAACTCCACCGGCTGGAACGGACCCACCGGCGGCACCGGCTGGTGATCGGCCAGGATCTTGATCGCCACCTCACGCGACCGCGACCCCAACTCCGGGTCCATGTCCATCACCCGGCACTGCCACACCCGCTGCCCCGTCACCTTGTCCTTCGCCGGCGTCCGCTGACGAGTCGCCTCGTTGAAGTCCTGCGCCTCCGCAATCGAGTCCGGCACGAACACCGCACCATGCGGAAACACCGCCTCGAACGGAACCGAGAACCGAGTACCACCACGAAGAGCCATCGCTCTATACCTCCACGCGCGTCGGGAACGCTTCGTCTACTCATGTAGACCTATAGAGGACCGTAGCGGAGCGGCCTGACCCACACAAGTCCTCTACAGGACTCGGTTTCGCGCGTGCCGCCAGAAGGGCCGATGCGCTAGGCGGCGAGCGCACGTACAGTGAGGTAGAGGGGTTGTCCTTGAGAGGACCGACCGAGTTAGGACGGCGATGACCGACGACCTGGGCGCAAGAGCGCCCAAATATCTACAGATCGCAGCAGAGCTGCGGCGGAGTATCCGCGACGGCCAGATCAAGGCAGGCGAACGCCTGCCGGCCGAGACGGCATTAGCCGAGCGCTTCCGAGTCAGTCCGATCACGCTGCGTAACGCCATCGGCGTTCTTCGCGCAGAAGGATTGATCGAGTCCCGACACGGTGTCGGCACGTTCGTGCGCGAAAGTCGGCGTCTCCAACGCCGCTCCCGGCACCGGTACGGCCGGGCCAGGAGCGATCAGAAGCTGCTCACTGCTCACCTGCGTCACGAGATCGTGTTTGCTGGCCGGGCACCGGTCGCAGGTGAGATCGCCGCAGCGATGGATGTGCCAGCCGGCACAGAGGTAGTGGTTCGTCGTCGGCACCTCTTCGACCGCGAGACCGGTCGGCCTGAGGAGATCGGGGCAAGCTACATCCTCACCGAGGTCGCCGGCGGCACTTACCTCGAAGAGCCCAAGGTGGTGCCGAAGGCCCTGTTTCTTTGCATTGAAGAGCTGAGCGGTAAGCGCTACACCACCGCCCGCGATCACTGGTTTTCTCGGCTTCCCACCGCCGAAGAGGCAGCAGCGTTGGAGCTGCCGACGGGAGCCCCGGTCATGCAGGTGATCCACGTCGCCCGAGCGGAAGACGGCTCCCTGCTGGAAGTCTCCGAGTCCGTGTGGCCAGCGGATCGCATCGTCGTGATCGACGAGTACGAGGTAGAGCCGGAACCGGCCGAACCTGTCGCCCCGTCCGAAGTTTGAGGAGGCTAGGTGTCCCTCGCTGACCTTCCGCCTGGCCAGAACGCCGAGCAGGTGCGCAACCACTGGTGGTGGCGGCCTGGCTGGCACGTCGGACGGCGCTTCTTCGCCTTCCACATCACCTTCGAGAGCCAACCGGCTCTGCACGACGTGGCTGGCGCGTACCGGACCGCTCTGGCCGAGATGCCTAGCCTGACCCTGATACCGGACCAGTGGCTGCATCTCACCATGCAGGGCATCGGCTTCACCGACGAGATTCAACCGGCTGCCCTCAGCCAGCTCGCGGAGGAGGCCCGGAACCTACTGGCCGCTGTTCCGGCGTTTGAGGTGGAGTTCGGGTCCGTGATCGTCGCGGACGAAGCCATCGTCATGCCCGCCAACCCGCCGGAGCCGGTACAGGAATTGAGGCAGCTAACGCGGACTGCGCTTGGTCGCGTGTTCGGTGAAGAGCAGGTGCCCGAGAGCGCCGACAAGTTCCGCCCTCACGTCAGCGTCGCCTACCTCACCGCGGACGGATCGTCAGCGCCCTACATCGAGGCGGTCAACCGCGCGAAGGTCGAGCAGGCCCGTGTGACCATCACCCATGTCGACCTGATCGAGATGCACCGCGATCAACAGATGTACGAGTGGCGGACCGTCGAGGCACTGCCACTGGCGTAGTGCAGGCAGCAGAGCGGAGGGCGGCTTCTGAGGGAGCCGCCCTCCGGCTGTGTTGGAGGAAGGGGATTCGGTAGGTCGAGTTCGCAAAGGCCGGTGGTGAGGCGATCCAGGCGTCAGCGGTGCAAAAAGGTTTTGAGCGACCAAGCGCGAGCCGGTGAGAACAACGAGCAGTCACGCGCGTGGCGAGCCCGTTAGTTCCCGGTGTCGCTCCGGATGACGACAGCCGTCGTGGGCTTGCGCCGTTCCGGCTCGGTCGACTCGGCGCACTGTCCGTGGTCTGTTGCCGAATTGGCCTGTACTAGATCAAGCGCGCTCCGCGCGGCGCGGGCCGGGGCGCGGCAAACGGCTCCTACGGAGCCGCCGCCCCGGCGCAAGGGCGCCGGGGCGGAAAATCAGCCGGCCCGAACCCCACGCCCCGCCCCGCGCGTCACAACTGGGTCAGTGAGGTGACCCCGTGACGAGTCCCTAAGGACGACCAGGGCCATGCGGACACACTTCCACCCGGTTCCGACGATTGCGAAGCAGCACGAGATCCGGCAGGCCAACCGCGGCGGACGAAGTTGCCGAACGGTTCCGCACGGTCGCTCAGGCCCAGGGTGAGGAAGGGGTGGAGGTGGGTGTGGGGGTGGTGGGGTGAGGGAGAGGGCAGGGTTAGAGCTGTGCCTCCGGCGGGGGCCAGACGACTCCGAGATGGAGTTGCCGAACGGTTCCGGTAGAGAGTGGTTGAGGTGGATGCCATCCCGCCAGCCACCGACCCAGGCAAGCCGAGCAGACCAGGGCCAGGGTGACAAGGTCGTACGTCCGGTAGGGCGCTCCACCTTGTCACCCTGGCCCTGGCCCGCTCCACGATGTGTGGGTCGGCGGCAGACGAGATGGCAAGCTAGCTGCGTTCGGCACAGTTGAGCGCACGAGTCTCAGCAGGCAACTGCGGACGCAGCCTCGTAGACTATCGAGGTGTCGACTCCGTCGCCTGCCGCGCATATAGCTGTCCTCAGCGACGTCAGGGCCCTCGCCTGGGTGCTGAGCGAGGGCCGCATGGCGTTCAACGTCCGTCAGAAGAGGGCTTTGGCGAGCCTAGACCTCGGTTCCCCACTCTTCCTCTACGTGACGAGCCGTTGTTTCCGTGGCCTGCCTTTCGGCGGGAAGTCCGGGCTTATCGCGGAGGTAGGAGTTACGAGCCCCGTTATTCGGCTTGACAAGCCCATAGCTTTTGCTGGCAACAGTTTCGGTATGGGCTGTAGCGTCGAGATCCGACAATTACTGCCTCCGTCTCAAATGGTGAACCTCGGGCCGCTGGTGCCGGAGCTAGATGCCTTCCATGGAGCGTGGCACTTGCGGCTCCGTGCGGGGTTCGTTCCCCTAAATGAGCATGACTATCAGGTTCTCGACAAGAGAATTTCGCGGGAAGTCACGTCCCTGCAGGGCGCGGTAGACGCGTACATGGCCCTTGCAGAACAGCGCGAGGAGAGGCAGTTACCCGTTACTCGCCCTTAGGGTTCCTGATGAGGCGCTTCGCCAACTCTGCCACTGTCGCCTCTTCCGCGCGAGCACGAGCAGATAGCTTCTCGAAGTCGTCAACTTCATCATTTCCGGACCAGCTCAGGTGCAGACGCCTCTCTGGAATCGTGGCGACGTGCAGGTATTGCTGCGGGGAGCCCCAGAGGCACGTTTGACATTCGGAAGGAATGCGGCGGTCCCAGTTCGGGCAGTTTTCGCAGGCCCATGACTTCGCCCTGTTGCAGGAGGGGCATAGGGGCATAAAGTCCTCCGGGGCAAGCTCTAATGCCTCCCCGGACACTCGGTACGGAACCCGATGATCTGCCTGCAACTCCCTTGTAGTGAATCTTCCGTTGCAGACGGCACAGCGGTAAGACCACTGCGCGCACAGGCTCTCCTTGAATGCCTTAGGGAGCGCTCGTCTCCCAACCATAGTGGCATCGCCAACTGTAGGGACGAGTTCATACCGTGCCATTCGGCGGCCGCCAATGACTACCATCGTCTTCGCGACGTGCACACCGGCATCCTTGATATCGCCGATCGCTCGCGGAGGGTGGTCATAGCCCATCTCGTTTAGGTCTGCGGTTGTTACGTAGCCTTGGCTGAGCATTCGTTCAACGGCCTTCTTGGCTCTCAGGCTGAACGGCCGACTTCGGACCCAAGCCTCGAAGTCCTCTGGGTAAGGGCTTGACATGGACGGAGACTCTAGCCCCTCCCAGCGGCACGTGGCGCTCAGGGCAGCGGTGTTTCTGCCTCCACTGGAAGGAGCCGCGCCGTTACCTCAGCGATACCACCTAGCCTCGAGACGAGCGCCGGCGACAAGTAGAGAGATTCCACGGTATGCGCAGTTTTGCCGCTTAGGGTAGCTTGGGACGACTTTCCTGCATAAAGATGGAGATGCATCAAGTCCAGTGCCTCAGTCAAGGGCTTTCCATACGACTTCGTGCCAGTGGTGCCATCATATGACAGGATGAACGAGATGTCGCGATCAATTGCGTTGCGCAAACTGGCAACGAAACTCTCGCGAGAGAGCCCAGCCATGTATCGATTATCTCTGGTATTTGATACGCCCTCGTAAGGTGGGTCCATGTACACAACGTCGCCACTACTCGCGCTTTCCAGAGCGTCCGTATAGTCCCGGGTAATTGCTGTCGCGCCAACTAGGGTATTTGATGTCGCCAAAAGCCGTGCCCTCATAGTGACTGGCTTGGCGCCCAAACGCCTGTGATCTGCGCCTTGGTTGAAGTTCCCGTCGCGGTTGTATCGCACGGCTGCCTTAACGCACCGGGCGAGAAGGTACAAGAGAAAATGTGGCTCGTGCGTCGCGTTAAACTTAGAGCGAACCTCTTCGAAGTACTGCCGCGGGTCGGAGAGCTGTGCCTTCCACATGCTTTCGTAATCGTCTGCCAAACCCGCCGGATCTACCAGAATGCGCTGCCACAAGGTCATCAATGGCTCGTTGATGTCACTGATTACCACGGTCTTCGGTATTGCCAGGTACGCGGCTGCGATCGAGACGGCGGCCGAGCCGGCAAAGGGCTCAATCAACTGGCCCGTGTCTTGAGGAAGTAGAGGGATAATGGCATGGGCCAACTGCCGCTTGCTGCCCTGATAGGGAATCGCATGGGGCACAGCGTCGAGCGTAGGTAGCCTTCGGGGAGCAATCGGGGCCGTCGTCATGGTGAACATTGTGCCGCACGAAGCTTTGAACCCTACCTCCGGCCCGCAGGGCACATGGCGCGTCAACTCGGTCTGCATGAAGGCGATAGATCCTCTCGATAGATGAGGCTGTTTTGAGAAGTTCCATGACGAGCGAGGGCCGGGGCTGCGGACGCACGCGTGGAGGTCGATCACGGACGGCACCGGCCGATGTGGGTGGATCAGGCCGCTCGGTGGCACTGAAAAAGGCCCGTTGCCACAAGGCATGAAGCCGGCGGGGCGACGCCCGGCGCCTTATGCGGTCGTGCAGCGAAGTACAGCAACCGATCGAGCCACAGAAGCCACCACGCGGCGACCAGGAGCTGTCCGATGTCGGGGAGGGGCAAAGGAGGTCGCATTACCCAGGCTGCGGACCAGCAGGTGGCTGTACAGCCATCCGTACAGCCAAGCCGACCGACGGACGACGCCTGAGGTCGGCGGAAGTCGACACTGCGAGCAGGTCAGCGGCAAGGACCGGCTCCGGCCGACAGTAGTCTTGATCTTTGCAAGGCAGGGGTTAGGGGTTCGAGTCCCCTGGGCTCCACCAGCACTTTCCCCGGTTGATCTCGATCCCGAGTACAGCCAAGGGGTCAAGCCGTCCCCTCCTCGCCCAGCACCCGATCGATGGCCGAGGCAGCCTTGACGAGCCCGCGCCGGCAGGGCGTGCCCGTAGGTGTCGGCCGTCATCCGGTCCGTGGAGTGCCCGAGCAGCTCCATCACCCTGCGCCAAGGACCGGATCCGATGCCTCCGGCGGGCATCCTCGACAGAGATGGGGCCGCCCACCTCCACCGCGAGTCCGGGCGGAGCCGAGCAGGGCCCGTTGCACGATGTGCGAACTCATTGCGGAGATGGGCTTGAGGGAGAGAAGCGATACGTGGCAGACGAGGTATTCCCCAGCGATCTCTCCGGCCACTTCTGGGCAACGCTGGAACACCGGCCGGATCTCGAACGATGGCGCTTCGAGATCCTCGACTACCAGAACAACGTCCTGCTCAGTGGCTTGGCCTGTAGCGAGCGGCAGGCCGCAGCCATCGTCAACGCGTGGGACCAGGTGATCGCAACGTCGCCCGACGAAGAGGATCCCAGCATGGATTGGGTCGATGATCCGGAATGACGGCTAGTACGGCAGCCGCCGTTCGGGATCATGGCTGAAGTTCGAGGTTGAGGCGGCGTGTGTAGTGGGCTCGTCGGGCGCGGGCTTGATGCCGTCGCCGCCAGCCTGACCAGTGCAAACGATGGGCGAGGTCGGTGATCGGGCGGATGAGGCAGGCGTTGATCAGGCGGCGAACCTCGTTGACGGTCAGCTTGATCAGTCCCGTGTCGGTGGGCTCGTCGTGGGCGGAGTCAGCGGCGCTGATTGTCAGCACGGCGAGGGCGGCCAGGGCGAGGGTGGTGAACCGGTGCCAGGAGTCCCAGCGGCGGACCTGGTGCTGGTCCAGGCCGACCTGGCTCTTGGCGGCCTGGAAGCTCTCCTCGATGCTCCAGCGGATCCCGGCGACCCGCACGAGTTGGGCGAGGGTGGCCGGTCTCGGGGTCCAGCAGCGGTAGAAGGCCAGCTCACCGGTGGTGATGTTGCGGCGGATCAGGAGGCTGTGCCGGCCGCCGTCGTCGGGGTCGGCGTCGGTGCACACGTCGTCGAGCCAGGCCCAGTCGTAGAAACGCGGTCCCTTGGATCCGGGGCCGGCGCAGCGGCGCTGCCATGCCGAGGCGGGTAGGTCAGCGGCGATCTGGTCGGCGCGAACGCGGGTTTTGCCGCCGTCGAGGGGAACCAGGTGGCTGCGGGACACCGCAAGGACGTAGCCGATCTCGTGTTCGCGCAGGCCAGCGCGGAAGGCGGCGCTGTTGCCGTAAGCCTCGTCCGCGGCCACCCACCCGGCTGGCACCCCGGCGCTCAGGGCCTCGGTGATCATGTCGGCGGCCAACTCCGGCTTGGTGGCGAACTCGATGTCGTCGGGTACCCCGGCCGCAGCACACCGGTCGCGGTCGTCGGTCCACGACGCTGGCAGATACACCCGCCGGTCGATCAGGGTGTGCCCGTCGGCGCTGGCGTAGCCCAGGAACACCCCAACCTGACTGTTCTCGATCCGCCCGGCCGTGCCGGTGTACTGGCGTTGCACCCCGACCGTGTGCATCCCCTTCTTCAGATCGCCGGTCTCGTCGACGGCCAGGACCGCATCCGGGACGCCGAACCGCTCGACGATCAACTGCCGCAGGTCGTCACGCACGGCGTCGGCGTCCCACACCGCCCGGTACAACAGTCGCTGCATCGCATCCGGCCGGGCATGCCCGGCCTGCTCGGCCAACTGCCAACACGTCTTGACCTCAAGGTCAGCCAGCAGTCCTGTCACGAACTGTCCGGCCGCACGGCGCGGTTCCACCCGACCGAACCGGCCCGCGAAACAGCCCAGCACCTCGGCCAGCACCCGCTCCCACCGGCCAACCGCTACGCTATGGCACGCGGCCACCGCCAGATCTGAAGTTATGTCCACAACGTACAGACGATCACGCGGTGGCCGCCTCGCGTCCACCCCGGTTCACCAGCAAGATCTCAAACGGCGGCTGCCGTACTAGGGTCCGTCGGCGTTCTTGACCGTCAGCTTGAGCGTCTCGGGGGCGGCAAGGTGCGGTCCTGGGTACAGGATCCGACGGTAGGTGAGATACATCTCGAAGTCCCAGTCATCGTCTTGGGAATTGGTGTGCTTGAAGAGGCAGGGCCACTGATGGGCGGTGTTGAATTCCTCTGCGGCGGGCCACCAGAATCCGCCGTCCTCCTCCTGCCACTCGTTCATGCAGTCTTCGTATACAACGATTTCGGTGCCCACGATGCGCCCGAACATTCTGGCGTCTTCGACGTAGATGCCCTGGAACTTGCTCTGGTCGAAGGCGGTGAGAGTACGCAGGCCGAATCCGCCACTGAAATACATCGCCGGGAACCCCGGCGGATTTAGCTTCGTCTTGCAGCCATCAATGAATACCTGGAGATCGCTGCCGCTGACCGCTTGGAAGCATTTCTGAACGTTCGGCAAGGGCGGGGGGTGGATCGCCCCGAACATGTCGGGCGCGTCAGGGGCCGCCATCACCTGCGTTGAGCCCGCGAGCATCGAAACGGCCAGCATGGAAGCGATAGCGAGAATCAGTCGCTTCATTTTCTTCCCTCGGATAGACCTTGAACGTCGCAGGGCATGCTACTGCTGCGCGTGGGTCCCCCGTGTCAGTCGTTTCCCTCAATCTCGACCGTCGGCCTCCCCCGCATTGGGTGCATTGCCGGATACCTCGCGCTACGCCGAGGCGCGAGAATGCGCGGGTACCCGCACTCCCGGGGGCGCTTCCACAGGTCTGCTCGATCGTCAGAGGTGTTCGCACGCGCGCCAGAAGTTTTCTGCGGTCAGAGCGTTACCCGGCGTGGGTGTGATTCGCCGGTGTCAACGGGCGCACCCCGGCAGGGGCACTGCCCGACAGAACCCCCCGAGGCGAGTTGGCAGGCACTACATCCTCGACCTCATCTTGCTGAATAAGGTCATGACGAGACGATCGGAAGGAATGCAGAAGGTGCTAGGCAGAGCCCGCAACCAGGGCGCGATGAGACGGCTTAAACATCGGCCCGCGCCAACGGCGAGTCGGCGGTTAATACTGCCGCTGCTTGGATTTGTGATGCTGATGAGCAGTGCCAGCGTTGTTCATCCGCCACAGTCGGTGAGTGACGTTGCAATGGCTGCTCAGATACCCGATGAGGCGACTGGGTCGACAGTGCCCACCGATGGCGGGTCGCTACCTGCGGGCGGTGCCCTGGATGCCGTTTCGGCACCGCTAGCAGGGCAGACGGGCAGGGATCTCGTGGTGGCACGAACCAGCGACAATCGGCTGCTCTTTACGACCGGCGGCAAGGGGGGATGGGATTCCGCGGGGTGGAGGGAGATTCCCGGGAACGTGCTTACCGGTTATCGACCCGCGTTGCGGTCATTGTCGGGAACGGGGTTGGGCGATAAGGTTCTGCTGGCTGCCGTCGACCCGTCAGGCAAACTGAGGACCATTCAGTATCAGCCCTCATCCGGCTCCTTCTCGACCTGGTCGGAACCTAGCAACCCGGCGAAACTCAAATTCACCCACGGCCCGGCAATCGCCTCCGACAGCACGTCGTACACTATCGTTGCGAACGATGCCTCGTTAGGCATCCAGGCAATGCGGCAGAGCTCCAGCGGTGCGCAGAGTTACCCGTGGAAGCAGTTCGCCCCGAGTAGTTTCGGCGGCCAGTTCGACCTTTCGGCGGAATTCTTCCATGGGGTCGTCAGGGTCTTTCGAATGACTTATCTGAACGATACCGGTTTCCTCGAGTACAGTGACCTCGACCAGTCGTCACCCGCGAGCTGGCGGTACGTCCCCGGCAACAGTGATGCGAGAACGGCTCCATCTGTTGCTCTTGCCGGCCCTGACACCCTCACCCTCGTGTCGACTCAGCTCACTCCGGAGGGTGAGGAGCCCTACTACGTGAACATGGGCGCGTCGGGAGTGTGGGGCAACTGGCACAGGGTCGCGAAGAACCAACTCGATTCGTCGTTTCCATCCGTGTCGTCGTCGAACGTGTCACCCAACACCCATGTCTACGTGATCGGCATGGATGGCGCAGTGGGGGTCACGGCGATGAAGCCGGCTGCCGGCGCAGACAGCCTCACCGCCGCCGAGGGATACTCCGACAGTTTCGTGACCGTCCCCGGCAGTGTGCCGTCGACGTACTTCCGACCCACCCCGTCGGGACCGGACTGGGTAGCCAGCCTGCCCGCCGGTACCGGCCTGAACGAGGGCTCCTGGGAAACCCAGGCGGGCAGCGCGGGCGTATCGGCAGCCCCGATCGGTTCGGGGAGCAGCCTCCTGATCGCCCGCCGGCGAACAGACGGCAGACTTTACGCCACCCTGGGGGACTCGACGACGACCTGGCCGACCTTCGGATGGGCACCGGTGCCGGGCAAGCTCGGCGGCTCCGCCGCAGCTCCGGCCACAACGCCGTATCCGCCGTCCGCGGTCCGCTACGCGAACGATGTGTACGTCACCGTCGTCGGCCCGGACCACAAGCTGTACTTCCAGGTTTACAACCTTCCCAGCCGCACCTGGAAGGCGGACTGGAAGGAGATCGTCGCGGGAGAAGCCGGCGGTCAGGGGCTTTTCTACAGCGGTCCCTCAATGGTGGTGTGGAACGGCACGGTTCACATCGTGGCCGCCGGAGCCGACCACAGTCTGATCTGGAAGAACCCGGTCATCGGTGCTTCGGGTGACCTCGTCAACCGCACCGAGGTGATCCATCTTCCTGGGTTCAACACGACGAGGGCTCCGGGGCTGGCGGTCTTCGAGAACCGCCTCGTGGTCGTCGCGCAGAATCACGGCAACAACCTCACGCATTACTACGTCCGGGATTCCTTCGGCGGCTCCGCGAACTGGCGCGTCGTGCCCGGAACCAACTTCGTACTCGAAGACGCCCCTTCCCTGGCGCTGAGCACCGCCAGTGACGGCAGGGCTGTCTTGCACATGATGTTCCGCAGTTCGTCCCAGGACTCCGTTCGGTACATCACCGCCTCGTCACTGGAGATCGACTCTGCGACGTTCACGACCTCCGCTATGCGACTGCTGCCCGCAGCGAAGACCTCGCAGGAGCAGGTCACCACGGTGTCGGACGGCGGGTTGACGAAGCTGTTCGAGGTCAGCAGCCACGATCCCCAGAGACCACACGCGCTCTACGAGCTGGTGTACGAGACTGAACCCGCCAACGGCTACGGGATGGTCTGGAAAGACCGCTACGGCCTGTCGTATGTGCCGAAGAGCACGACCGAGGTCCCACTCGACGGCGACGGCAAGCCGATTCCCGCGCCGCCCGGCCCGGGTGATCCGTGGGTACCGCCGGCCCCGCCTCCCGTCAACTGGTTCGTCTTCTGTCTCAGCGGCCCTGCCGTACCGGATGGATACCTTCCGGCTCCGGACGTCGATCAGAGTGGCGCCTTGGCGCAGGCCCAGCAGTTCGCCAAGGAGCAGTACGGTCCCTCCGGCTGGACGCTGACCCCCGAGATCGCGCCGGTGGCTGGCAAGTGCCAGGATCAGACCTTCACGTTCTGCGCGTCCTGGTGGCGGATCCCACCCGCCCCGCCGCTTCCCAACGGCGCCGGAGGCTACTGGTGGCAGTACGCCAGCTTCCAGGCCAACACCCAGGCCGAGGCTCAGCAGAAGGCCCTGGCCTACTTCACGGATCCCGCGACCCACGTCGATCCGGCCTGGGACGGCTATGGGCCCGTTCCACCGGATTCGCTGGCACCTGGCCTCACGGCTGCCCAGTGCCAGGGTGGGCAGGGACTGTCTGCCGAGGCGAGAGCGGGCACGGCAGGCGGTCGGTAGCCGATCGGTGCCGCGGTGGGTCAACCTCTGACGTCACCGCGGCGCCGAAGCCGTGCCCGCCCTGATGCCTGCACTCGGGGCGGGCCTCCCGGCACCGAGGGGGCCGCAGGGCCGGGTAAGACGGTTGTCGACCAGTTCCGACCCCCGGATCTTGGCCTCACCCGGCGCGGCCCCACCTCGACGATCGCGCCGTCCCTACCGAAACTCGGGCAGCTCGTCGACCTCAAGCCGCGCGTACCGCCACCGGCATCAGTCGCGGCGGCGGGATGCCGGTCCGGGCCGACAGTCGCTGCGCGCTCGTGGTTGACCTGCACTACGCGCGCTTCCGGCTCGGCGCCCCGTCGGCTCGGCTGGGCGGTGTGTCTGCGGGAGATCACGGCCCTCCCTCCAACAGGACCGAGGGCCGGCCGGGAGCGATCGACGCTCTCGGCCGGCCCTCGCCGGACTCCTGTGCTCAGCCGGCTTCCCTGAGCATGGGGACGGAGACGTACTCCGTCGGGATGACCGTGATCGGGTCATCGAGTGGGTGGTCGCCCCGCCGGGCCGTGGCGCGGACGTAGCCCAGGTAGCGACCCTCATCCGCCTTCAAGGCCTCGATCTCGGGGGTGTTGTGCGGTGCCACTGCGTGCTGCCAGTCGAGCCAGCGCTGCCAGCCGTCGGGCATGGTGTCGGCTGAGGTCACCTCGACCAGCCCGGTCCGCTCCCAGTGCCTGCGCCACCACTGGGCGGAGTGCAGGCAGGCCAGGTTCGGCTCCCACCAGTTCCGCAGGTGCTCCGGGACCGCGCCGTCGATCTCCTGCACGAGACCGGCGCCGGCGATCCCGAGGGTGCCGCCCGGCTTCAGCAGACGCAGCAGGTAGCTGAGGTAGAGATCGTCCGTGCCGTAGTAGACGTAGGAGTCGATGCTCACCACCGCGTCGAAGAAGTCCCGGGCGAAGGGCAGCGCCCGAGCGTCGCAGTGCACCGGAAAGACCTGATCGTCGAGGCCGGCTTCGCGCACCCGCTGCTGCCGGTCGTCGGCACCGAACCACAGGTCAGCCGCCCAGACCTGCACGCCGAACTCCCGGGCGAGGAAGATCGAGGACGCGCCGCGACCGCAGCCCAGGTCGAGCACGCGCATTCCCGGTCGCAAGTCGACAACGTCGCTGAGCCACTCGGCCATCCAGAGAGAGTTCGCGCCCCCACTGACGCTGTTCGTCAGCCATTCCGGGTGGTAGCGGGAGGCTCGCGGGAACGACGCGTGCGTCAAAAGGTCTTTGTTGGTGCGATCGGTCATGTGTCCTCTTCGTTGCTCGTGGGAGATGTGAGATCCGGGGGGCGAGACCATGGTCCGCGACCGGACCGTTGAGGTCCGGTCGCGCCCACGCCGACTCCCCGAAGCGTACGTACGGGAGGTGATGCTCGGTTCTCACTTCGAGGTTTCTTGGTCGGCCCGCATTGGATGCCCTCCCGGACTTTTCGTCACGTCCGGGTAGGGCGGCGGCAGCAGAATCGCTCATTGGCGGCCCGCGCATTACCTGCCGATCCGGTCAGTGTTCACACTCCACGTCGATGCCAAGCCCGAAGGTCAGCTCGCCGACGTTAATTCCCACGTACTTCGAGGTACCGTGACTGCTCCAGATATTTCCGTGGGATAGGCTCAGGCCCTTGGTGAAAGAGAGTTCGATCTCCCCCAGACCAACCGGGGACCAGCCGTCGCTGCTCGTCCACTCGACGCCGCCCCCGAAGTGCCCCGCAGGCGGTTTGCCTCCCGGAGATCCCCAGCCCTTGGCTTCGGCAGAACCAGTGCCTGCCAGGAGGGTCCCCCAGTAGATCTGACTCTTGTCGTCCCAACCGACGAAGACGACTGCCTCCCCACCGTGCGGAGCAAGGCCGCCGTAGACGAACGCGGGAATGACGGGGTTGCTGCGGCCCCAGTCTCCGGGCGCGCCGCCGGCACCGTCCTCACCGCCGATGCCGTCGAAGCTGCCGGCACCGGCGGCGCCGGCGGTACCGCAGGTGCAGGTCTGTGAGCCGTCGTTGCTGCCCCTGACGGCGTCGGATTCGGCGCCGTTGCCTTCCGATGCGGTGGGGGTGACGACGTTGGCCTGCTTGGGCGTGGACGCCGGTGCCTGGTAGACGAAGCTGTCCCGGCACAGCGGCGCGCAGTCGGATTCGTCGTCTCCGCCGTCCCGGCAGACGTGTCCCCGGCAGTGGTCGGGGTCCGAACTTCCGGTGCCGGCGTGGGGATCGGGATCACCAGCCCCGGGAGCGGTTACGTCATCCTGCGGATCGTGGGCCGTGGGAGGGCCCCAGACGGTCACCGGGTCGGCGCAGAAGGCACCCGGCTCCTGGCAGGGGTCCGTCTCCGGGGCGGGTCCGCTGCCCCCGCACATCCACGGGTCCTGGGCACAGGTGGGCGTGGGGGTGACACAGTGGCTACCACCGTCGCACTCGATGTGGCCGGTGGGGTCGGTGTAGCGCAGCGGGTTACCGGACACGTAGGTGTAGCGGTTGTACGCCTGGGTCGCGTTCGCTCCGGTGACCACCGGATCGGGCGTGGTGAACCGGCCGAGGGTCGGGTCGTAGAGCCGGGCTCGCATGTTGACCAGGCCGAACTCGTCGTCCTCGTCGTGGCCGGTGAAGCCGTCGTCAAGCGTCCGGCTCTGCACGCCGGTGGAGTACTGGTCGTCGCCGTGGGTGAGGTCAGGGTTGCGCAGTTTGCCGAAGGCGTCGTAGCTGCGCGTCTCGACTACGGTGGCCTGGTGGCCGCTGTCGGAGGTGTGGCGGTCCTTCGTGATCAGTCTCGGCGACCCCAGGTGGTCGGTGTGCGGGTAGAGGGTTTCCTGCCTCGTGGCCACGACGTCGGCGGCCTCCCGGTAGATGAGGGTGGCCACGGTGCGACCGGCGGCGGACACGAGCAGCCGGTGCTCGGTGTTCGTACCGTTCTGGTGGCGCTCATACAGGCCGGGCAGGTAGCTGACGACCGTTGCCGGGCCCGCCTTGCGGATGCGGTCGCCGTTGCCGTCGTAGCGCAGGTCGGTGGCCGTGCCGCGCGAGGTGACGCGGGTGGGCAGGTCGATGTCGTTGTAGGCGATCGTGCCGTCCGGGCGGGCGGTCTGGTTCCCGACCGCGTCGTAGCCGTAGGCACGCGTGCCGAAGAGGCCGCCGGTGACCTTCGTGACCTGTGTGGGCTTCTTGGGGTCTCCGTAGGTGTAGTCGCCGCGCAGTTCGCTGGTGGTGAGGTTGCCGAGCTTGTCGTAGGTCCAGCTGTCGGTCTGGTAGACCGCGCCGGTGGTGGTGTTCGACGTCGTGGCGGTGCTCAGGTGATCGAGAGCGTCGTAGGTGAATTTCTCGGCCACGGCCTGCTGGCTGCGGCTCTTCAGGTTCCCCTCGTCGTCGTAGGTGTAGCCCTCGGAGAACAGGGTCGCGTTGGGGTTGACGTCGGAGGGGGCTGTCGCCGACGTGGTGGTGAGGAGTCGACCGGCCCAGTCGAACGTCTGGGTGGTGGCGACGCCGTCGCCGGATTCCTCGGCGGTGAGCCGGTCCTGGCCGTCGGTGCTCTTGGCGGTCCAGAGCAGTTCGGTCCCGACCCGAACGGTGGCCAGCCGGCCGTTGCTGCTCGCGGCGGGGCCGTAGACGTAGTCGACCTTGACACCTTCAGCCTGCCCGGCCAGCTTCGGGTACCGCACGCTGGTGAGCCGCCCGTACGAGTCGAAGCCGTAGCCGGCCGTGAGCGTCTCCGACGCGGTTTTCGTGCCACCGTCGGGCTGGGTCTGGCTCACCTGGCTGATCCGGCCGAACGGGTCGTAGGTGTAGTCGGTGCTCACCACTCCGGCGACCGCGTCGTTGGTCCGGTCGTCGAACGTGACCTGCATCAACGCGCCGAGGGTGGTGCGTCCCTGGGAGGTGTCCCAGGTGCGGGTCGTGGTGGAGGTGATGGTGCCGTTCCTGGTCGTGGTCCGGGCGGTCTCCCGACCGAGCACGTCGTAGGTGAACGTGGTGAGCCGGTTGTTCGCGTCGGTGGCGGAGGAGAGCTGTCCGAACGCGGTGTAGGTGTAGGTGGCCGTGCCGCGTTCGCCGTCGGTGCGGGAGAGCAGGGCGCCCTGGTCGTCGTAGGTGTAGCGGGACTCGCTCGCGGCGGTGGCGGTGTCACGGGTGCTGGTGAGGTTGCCGAACGGTCCGTACCCGTAGGTGCGGGTCGGTGGCGTGGCGGTGCCGTCCTCGTCGACCTGGCGCACGACTCGGCCGTCGTGGTCGAGCGTGGTGCGGTGCCGGTGGCCGCGGGTGTCGGTGTAGGTCGCGGTCAGCGCGTCGTAGGACCAGGTGCGCGCCGCGGTGGTGTCAGGTTCGCGGGCCTGGGTCATCCGGCCGGCGTCGTCGTAGTCGTAGGTGATCTTGTCGATCTGTGTCGCCGGGGTGCCCACGGGGTGGAGCGTGGTGCGGGAGGCGACCGGTCCTTCCGGCCGGTAGGTGGTCGTCTTCTCGCGCATGGTGGTGTCGAAGCCCTTGACCCGTTCGATCACCGGGCGGCCCAGCCGGTCGACGATGGCTCGGGTGACGGCGCCGGTGCCGTCGCGGTGCTCCACGCTCCGCAGGTACTCGCCGTTGATCTGCTCCTGGCCGTAGCTCCAGGTCTGCTCGGCGCCGGTCGGTGCTGTCGTCTTGACCAGCCGGCCCAGGGTGTCAAAGGTCAGGTCGGTACGAAGACCGTTGACATCGACGGTGACCTTCGGCACGGCGAGCACCGGGTCGAAACCGGTGTAGGAGGTCTGTCCCCGGCCGTTCTGGGCGGCGTGCGGGTATCCGAGGCCGTCGTAGGCGAAAGTGGCCTCGCGGGCCGCGCCGGTGCCGAGGTCGTAGTCGGTGCGTCGGATGATGTTGCCGGCGTCGTAGTCGAAGGCTGTCCGCAGTCGGCGGCCTGGCGCGGCGTCGCTGGCGTAGGAGGTCGCGGTGTCGAGTTTTCCGGTGTCCGCCTCGTAGGTGTACGCGGTGGTGCGGGTCTGCGCCGGGCCCCACGTTCCGGTGGACGGGTCGATGACCTGGCTGGTGGTGACCACCTTCTTCGGCCGTCTGATCAGCCAGTTCGCGGCATCGATGTCCGCTGTGCGGGTGACGGTGACCCGGTCGGCCTGCACCTTGTCGATCGAGACGGAGGTCGTCTGGGTGGTCGCGGGGTTGCCGTACGCGTCCATGCCGGTGACCACCGTGGTGGCCTTGGTGAAGGGTTGCTTGCCGAGTAGGTAGAAGTCCTCGGTGGTGATGGTGCCCAGGTTGGCGATCTTGGGGAACTCGTAGGTGTTGTGGGTGGAGGTGCCCACGTAGTCGAAGAACAGTTGGGAGCTGCTACCGGTCTTACGGGTGGCCCAGTTGTTGATGGTCTGTTCCAGGGACTGTCGGCCGCCGGGCAGGTTGCGGATCGTCCATCGCTGGTCCAGCCGGGGCGAGTTCCAGTGGATCGAGTTGCTGTAGAAGGACCGCTCGATGACGGTGCGGCTGGTGTCGCTGGTGGGGAAAGTAGTGATCTTTTGTTCGGCGAAGCCGGTGGTGGTGCGGCGGTACCGACTGGTTCGCCCATCGCTGTAGGAGTAGTTCGACACCATCTGGGTGTGGTTGTCCACACCAGCGTCGCGGCGCACCTGGGCGACCACGTAGGTGCTGCCGCCGGAGAGGCAGGCAAAACCGGTCAGGCGGGTGCAGGCTTGTTTGGCGTAGATGGCGGAGTCGGTCAGGGGGGCGTAGGTGAACTCGACCGTCGGTGGAAGCTGGGTCTGCGTCGGGTGCTGGTCGCCTTCGTAGATTCGCCACAGCAGGTCGTCGCGGTCGCCGCCGGCGCCGCCGGCGGTGCGGTGCAGGAACAGTTTCATCACCGGGGAGCCGGTGGTTCCCAGAGGTGGACGTTCCACCAGCAGGATGTCGGTGAGGCCGTCGCCGTTCGCGTCGATGGCGCGGGGGCCCTGCCGGTCGTAGTCGTTGGTGGACATGGCCGTGAACTCGACTGTTGTCTTCGTTCGGCTCATCACGACGGTGGCGGCGGCGAGCGTCCTGGCGCGGATGACGTCTAGGCCGGTGTACAGGGGTTGAAACTGGGCGCCGTCGGCGAGACGCGGGACGAGCAGGTCGCGGCGGCCGTCGCCGTCGTAGTCGACGACGGTGGCGTTCGCGAAGGCGTGTGCGGTCGCGGTCACGCCGGAGTTGGTCGGCTGGGTGAGTCCCCGACCCGTGTTGAGCCAGTAGTACAGGTCGGGCCCCTTCACGCCGTTGGCGTTGCCGTTGGTGACCAGGTCGATCAGGCCGTCACCGTTGAGGTCCAGCCACTGCTTGTCCATTTGCAGCACCTTGGACGTGATCGTCGTGTCGACCGTCGTGCCCTTGGCGACGTCCATGGCGATGAGGTGTCCGTCGTGGGAGAAGAGCAGCTTGTCGCGGCCGTCGCCGTCGATCGCCGCGACGGTGACGCTCGCCGGTTGCTCGGACTGCAGGGAGATGGGCTGCGGCGCGGTGAACGCCTTGTCGTCGGTGGGTGCGGTGTTGCCGATCTGCGGACCGACGGTGCCGGTGTTGCGGCGCCACGTCCAGGTCCACAGGTTGCTGCTGCCCTGGCGGGCGTATTCGATGACGTCCTGGTAGCCGTCGCCGTCGAAGTCGCCGGGCAGCGCGCCGGCGTCCGGGTCGTTGTGGTTGAGGCCTCCCGTGAACGGGGTGGAGACGACCGTCTGCCCCAGGGGTTGGGTCAGGAGGACCTTCCAGGTGGGGTCCTTCGGGAAGGCGCGGGGTAGCAGGTCCGTGCGGCCGTCCCCGTCGTAGTCCAGCGGCCATGCCGTGGCGCTGACGCCGGTGGGGTTCGCCGGCCCGGCCTTTTTGGCCGAGTAGACCTGGTTCGTGGAGGTGGCGTTGGCCATGACGTACTGCCAGTTGGTCGCCTCGGGCCAGGCGAGGTCGGTGCGGCCGTCGCGGTCGAAGTCGGCGGCGACGATCTGGCTTTCCGCGGTGGGCGGGACGAGCGCGGCGCCGAACGGGGTGGTCTGTTCGGCCCCCGGCAGAAAACCTTCCGCGCCTGGGGTCCACTGCAGGGTGGTGTCGCGCAGGCAGTCGGAGTCGGTGATGCCGCACTCCCGCACGCCGCTGAGCTTCGTGGCCTTGGAAACGCCGCCGTTGTCGTACGACATCGTGTATTTGCGGGCTCGTCGGCCGTCTTTGAGGCTCATGGTGACGGACTTCAGCCGCTTGGTGCTCTCTCGCGGCTGCCCCAGGAAGAATCCGAAGCTCGGGTCCGGTCGCGGCTCGTAGTCAAAGGAGATCACCCGGTCGAGCTTGTTGTTCCGGTTGTAGCCGTAGGAGATGGCGGTCACCCACCTCTCCACCTCGGAAGGGTTGGAGGAGGAGACGGTACGCCGGTCGTAGGTCACGTGGACGGCGTTACCGGAGCGGTCCTCGGCCCACCACTTCAGCCAGGCGGTGTTGAGCACCGTGGTGGAGGATGTTGGTCGCACCTGGGATCGGGTGTCCCCGTCGCCGTACTTCTCGACGGTGCCATCAGGCCACCAGACCATGAAGGAGGTGGGGCCGAGTTCCGAGGCCGGTGTTCCCGCCTCGCGGAACGACTTGACCCGGACGTTCATGTCCGGCACGGTCCGGTATTCGGCGCCGTCCGCACCGTAGGTGCCGCTGTAGGACACGAGACGCTGTCCGTTGAGGCAGAAGGCATCGCTGCCTGCTTGGACGCCCTGTGCGAGTTGGTCGACGGCGATGGTCTTCGGGCATAGGGAAATCTGGGAGAGCCCGCTGAGGCTGAAGCCGACGCCGAGTTGCCCGTCGGTGGCCTGGCTGGAGTATTCGAGCGACAGCTTCGGCTGGAATCCGCCCCGGCCGGGGATGACCTTGAGCGGGATCTCGTACTGGGCGACGCCAGTGGCGCTGACCGCGGCATTGCCTCCGATGCCTCCGACTCCGCCGCTTCCGGCGGGGACCGTCGGTGTCGGGTTGTCCACCTTGGTGGGATCGCTTGTCGGTAGCGGCAGCCCGGCGTATGCACCAGCCGGTACGGCCACCGCGACGGTGGTCGTAGCCGCGACGACGCTCAGCATCCGGCGCGCACGCGCCAGCCCGCGTCGTCTCGCAAACAGTTTCACGATGTCCTCTTCCCTGATGCGGCCCGCCGACAGGGGCAAGCTGAGCCGTGGAATGCGCTTCCAGGTTGTTGGGATCCGCCTTTAGCGTCTATCCGGGCGATCCCTCAACTCACCTGCGGACCAGTCGATCGCGCAGCCGAGCAGCCCGTGGCCAGCGTCGAGTGCGTCGCCGTGCGGGATCCGTGGACATGGCGCGCCTGTCGCGGCCACGTGGCAACGGGGTGGCTACTGTCTCCGAGCGACCGTGGGCTTCTTGAAGACCGGCTTGCCGACGCGGGTGACCGTCGACCAGTTGTTGCCCAGTCCTTCGCCCCTGGCGTCACCCGTGCCGTGATCCTGGAAGTACCAGTAGAGCGGCCATCCGTTGTAGGTGACCTGCCGGTGACCGTCAGGTCTGGTCACGGTGCCGATGAGAGCGGAGTCGATTCCGAGTGCCGCAGTGGTCTTCTGACTGTCGACGAGCACCGGCGGCCAGGTGAGCGGGCAGTCGCCCGCGCAGTTCACCCGTGGAGGGTCATTGCCATCCTCTTCGAACCGGTAGCGGTCCTGCCGTTGACGGTGACGATGTCGAAGGTGCCACCCGGAATGTCGGTCAGTCCGGTGTCGGCCTTCGGGAACGTATGCTGGCTCAGCGCCAGCGTCGCCGGGCCGACCGTCAGCACGGGTGAGGGGATCCTGGGTGCGGCGGATCGCCCTTCGGCAGGCGGGCGACTCGCGGACGCACTCGGCGGCACCGCGGGAGCGGTCGTGCCGCACGCGGTGAGGCCCGCGCTGATGACTGCGGCGGTCACCAGGGCCCGCAAGCGGTGGGACTGTCTCATCGTCCGTCTCTTTCTCGACGAGCTCCCGGCGGCGGAGTCCGTCGCCCCGCCGCCGGAAGCTGACTGCCGATCCTTCAGGGTGTCGTGGGCGCCGTGGGTGTCAGTTGTCGACCCGGTCGACGTACCACGCCTGCGAGTTCGGCACCCCGATCGGCCGGTCGACGTAGGAGCGCTGCACCAGGGACTTGCCGGCATCCTGGTTGAGGGTGTCGATGACCAGGCCGCTGCCGATATTGCGCAGCGCCTTGACCCGAGGGGTCTCGTGATGCGGGGTGAGGACCGTCCACGCCTGGCTGACGGTAGCGTCGAAGGGCCGCAGAACGATCCGGGCGTAGGGGGTGGTCGAGTCTCCCTCGACGTCGAGGCAGCTGAACCGGAGGAAGCCCGTGCTGACGCTGTCGCTGCAGATGGCATAGCCGAACTTGCCCGGTGCCGGGGAGAACCCGAAGGCGACGAAGGTCTGGTTGGGCGGCGCGTCGTGGTGGTTGCCGATCGTGCTGTCCACCCCGACCACCACCTTGGCGTGCAGGTTGCCGAAGATGTCGGGCCCCGCCTGCATCTGCGGGGCCAGGGGGTTGGCGGCGCCCGATCCGAGGGAGAACGGGTAGAGCGGGAGGTCCGGCTCAGCCGCGGACGCGGCCGGGCAGCTCATGGCCACGCCGATCGTGGCGGTCGCGGTAGCCAGCACGCCAAGGCGCTTGAGAATAGATCGCATCTGTCAGTCTTCCTCGCTGTTCTGATGAGCGGCTGGGGCGCCGTCGTGTCGTCCCCGCCTTCAGTACGTTCGCCGGAGCAGCATGGATCGCGGTCCCCCAAGAGCCCAGTGGGAGAAGGGCACCCGGCCTGTGGTGTGGCAGGTCGGGTGCCCTTCGGATAACGGCCGGTTAGGACTGCGGCCCGCTAGGCGGTGCCGGGGACGGGGCGACGCCGAACTGGCGCAGGACGGCGAGCTCGTCGCGCACGCCCCAGTGCTCCTGCAGGAGTCCGTCCTTCTCGCGGTACATGTGCATGGTGGGCATGGTGTAGGGCTTGCCGGTCGGCGGTACGCCGTACTGCTCCGTGTCGTGCACGCCGTGGGCGGTGGCACGGATGGCGACCTTGTCGCCGACGCTGATGATGTCGTGCAGCTCGTAGCGAATTCGCAGCGTCTGCGTGACGAAGGTCATGATCTGGACGTAGCCGGCCCGCCCCTGCGGCGCTCCGGGGGGTGCCCCGTGGTCGACGAAGTCCTCGGCGACGAGGGGGCCGATCTTGTCGATCTCACCGGAGTTGAGGGCGTCGAGCACACTTCGTGCCAGGGATTCGGCGGTGTTCATGGGTTGTCCTCCTGAGACGGTTTCCAGCGTGATCCGGGACGTCCGGGCTGGGGCTGTGTTTGCGGCGGTGTCAGGCCCGGGTGGCGCTGATGAGCCAGCACGCCGACTCGAAGAGCACGCCGTCATCGGCGGTTTGGTGATCTCGCATGACGGCACGCAGGTTGTCGAGTGCGGCGTTTCGTTGGGTCGGGTCCAGGCCGTCGAGCATCCAGGCCGCCAGCCCGGACATCAGGTCGTGGGCGTCGTCGGCGGTGTCACCGAGCCACATGGGGTGCCGCACGTCGGCGATGTCGATCGCGGTGAAGCCGCTGCGGCTGAGCAACTCGTGCGTTCGGCGGGGGTCGCTCATGGAGAAGGGGCCGGGCTGTTCGACCGGCGGAGCGGGCATGTGTCGACCCGCTGCCAGGGCGTTCATCACCGCGGCGAGCCACTCGTTACGGGACAGGTCCTGCCAGACCAGCAGGGTGAGTTGCCCTTGCGGGCGCAGGGCACGGGCGAGGTTGGCGAACGCCTCGGCCGGGTCCCCGAAGAACATGCTGCCGGTGCGGCTGACGACGATGTCGTAGCGGCCCGCGCCAAAGGGATGCACCTGGGCGTCGGCCTGGGTGAAGGTGGTGTTGCGCAGGCCTTCCTCGTCGGCTCGCCGACGTGCGACGTCGATCATGCGGATCGACAGGTCCACTCCGTGCGCCATGCCGGCCGGGGCGAGGCGTGCCGCGGCGCGGGTGATGTCGCCCGTTCCGCAGCCGACATCAAGGACGCGTGACGTGTCGTCGATGCGGGCTGCGCCGAGGAGTTCGGTGTTGTATCGGGCGGGCGCACGTTCGAACTGCGCGGCGTGGGTAGCCCAGTAGGCGCCTTCGGCGCCGTCCCAGGCCCGGGCCTGGCTCGCGTTGGACGGGTCGATGGGAAAGTGGTCGGTATCACGCATCGCAGATCCTTCGAGGGTGGGCCGTCGGGTGGGGCTGCTCCCTTTTCCAGGCAGAGCCGACTACCCGCTGTCACCGTTGTCACGCAGGTGCTCGAGCATCTTCGCCAGGTGACGTTGGGCGCGGAACGTGCGGCTCTTGACGGTGCCGAGAGCGATCCCGAGCGCGGCGGAAATCTCACTCTGCGTCATGCCCTGGAAGTAGGCCAGTTGCAGCATCTGACGCTCGTCGGCGGGCAGCCGCTCAAGGGCGTCGCGTACCTGCCATACCCGCCAGGTCGCGTCCAACGAAGGTCCGTCGGTGGCCAGTTCACCGCCGTTGGACCAACTCTCGTCGAAGGGCAGGTCCGAGGAGATGCGCCGTCGTCGCCGGTAGATGTCGACAGCGGCGCGGCGGGTGATGGCGTACAGCCACGGCTGCATGCCGCGCGACGCGTCGAAGTGCCGCGCGGCTCGCCATGCTTGCACGAACGCCTGCTGTACGGCGTCGGCGGCGAGGTCGCGGTTGCCGAGCAGGTTGAACGCGGTGGCGAACATGGGGCCGGAGTACCGCTGGTACATCTCGGACAGGGCGTGTTCGTCGCCGGCTCGGAATCGTTGTTCCAGGGTGAGTTCGGGGTCCGAAGTTCTGGACATCACACATACGGCCTGGGCTGGTTCGGCCGCGGGCCGCCCTCGGGTAGTAGGTATCGACTGCCTCACCTTGGAGCAGGGTGCTTGCTGCTCTCTTTCAGCCCGCTTTCGTGGCTGGAAGCGGTGGGGTATGCAGGTCACACAGCTTCGGATGGTGGCCGCCGGGTGCAGCAGGCTGACGGGGTGATCGCCGTCGGCGATCACCCCGTCGGGTTGTCGGTTGTTGGACGACGGCGTCGTCGGTGTGTGGTTACTGCTGCACGACGTTGACGAACGTGCTGCCGAAGGTCTGCACGCCGTTCTGGGAGCTGAAGCGGTGCAGTTGCACGCTGCTGCCGATGCTGGTGAGGATGAGCTGGTTCAGCCGATTGCGGTACGTGCTCTGATTGCCGGCGGCGGCGAAGAGGTTGTCCCACCGCTGGCTGAAGGTGCCGTCACACGGGGCGAGGACAACCTTCGCGCCGATCCCGCTCGCACCGGCGCGCTGGGCGGAGAACTCAACGTCGGCGCACTTGCCGGTCTGCTTGTTGACCAGTGAGATCGACTGGTCGGGACCGGTCAGAAGCGCGCGCTTCTCCGCCCACGCCTGCTTCGCGGGGGTGTCGGGCACGCCGCAGGTCGCGCAGATCGCCACGCCGTCGAAGCGGGAAACGAACGTCAGCGGGGAGTTCGCCTTCGTCGAGGTGATGGCGAGTTGAGTCCCGGCCTGCCGGTTCTCGACCGTGCGGAAGAACGTCGCCGATGCTGACGCACTCGTGGAAAGAGGCCCGGTGATCAGCGTGGCGACCGCCGCGGCGGCGAAGACGAGACCGGGCGTGCGCCGGCGGTTGAGCAGTGCCATGGTGGATTCTCCAAGGATGGACGGGCTGACTCCGCCCAGCAGTACGCCCCAGCCGTCGCGGATGGTTCCCGCTTGTGGTCAGGCTCGTCCGCGGTTGACCACGGCCCAGGTGCTGCGGCGAGACGGTTCGGCCGTGGAGATGACGGGCCGCTGGTTGCTCGGCGTGGGGGCCAGGTGCCGCGGTGCTGGTTGGCGGGGCGCCGGCATGCGTACGGCCTCGCCGCCTGTCAGGTCTTCCGCCCAGCCGGCCAACGTCCGGGCATGCCGGGCACGGAGGTGATCGGATTCGCCGGCCTCGTCGAGCCGTTCCCCGGCGAAGCTGCGCACGGTGTGGAGCAGGGCGTGACCCCGTCCGCCGGGTGCTGGCTCCGGACGCCGCCCGACCAGGGACTTCTCCACGAGCGAGGCGAGGACCGCCGGTACGCGCTGGGGCGGCAGGTCAGCGTCGGCGCACACCTGCGCCGCCCAGGGAACGGAGAACCATCCGGCGAACACGGCGAGCCTGCGCAGGACGCGTTGCTCGTCGACGCTGAGCCGGTCGTAGGACCAGGCGAGCGCGGAGCGTAGGCTGCGGTGACTCTGGCGGTCGGAGCGGCGGCCGCTGGCCAGCCAGAGCAGATCGGCGCAGCCGACGGTCGAGGCGAGCCCTAGTGTCGCGGTGTTCGCGGCGGCCAGTTCGAGCGCAAGGGGCAGCCCGTCCAGCCGTTGGCAGAGACGCGTGACGCTGCGGATGACCCCGGGGTTGAGATCGTCAAGAGGATGGCCGGCCGCCGCGACCCGGTCCAGGAAGAGCCGGATCGCCGGGCTGTTCGGGCCGAGGCCGGTGTCCAGTGGCGCGACGACGAGGACGTGCTCGCCCTCGACGGCCAACCGTTCTCGGCTGGTCGCCACGATGCGCACAGCCGGGCAGGTTCGTTGCACGGCGGCGAGCAGCCCGGCGACCTGATCGACGAGGTGCTCGCAGTTGTCCACCACAACTGTGAGGTTCTGGTCGGCCATGGCTTTGAGCACGGTTTCGGTGGTCACCTCACCTCGGTCTGCCGGGGGGCAGCCGATCGCGTCCAGGACCGCGTGGGGGATGTCGACGCCGTTGCGGGCGCCGGTCAGGTTGACCCACGCTACCTTTCCTCGCGCCGTCGCGGTCTGGGCCCATTCCTGGGCGAGGCGGGTCTTGCCGACCCCGGGCGGGCCGACAAGTGTCACCATCCGGGAGGCGGCGACCGCGCGATCGAGAGCGTCGAGGTCGTTCTGGCGCCCGACGCAGGTGTTCAGCGGCGCGGGGACATCGGGGATGCGCGCTTGCCGGAGTGTCGGTCCTCCTGTGATCGCGACGGAGGGGGCTTCCTCCTGCCGCAGCACGGACAGGTGTACGGCCCTGGTCCCGGGCGAGGGTTCACTGCCGAGTTCCTCGGCCAGCAGGTGGCGCAGTCGCTGGTAGATCGACAGGGCTTCACTGCGGCGGCCGGCCAGGGTCAGTGCTCGCATCGCCAGCCCATACGGGCCCTCTCGCAGCGGCTCGGCGCTGATGAGGGCTTCGGCTTCCGCCACCGCGCGGGTGGTTTCGCCGAGGGCGAGCAGCGCCTCGAGCCGTTCCTCCCGCGCACCGTCCCGCATGTGGTGCAGTCGCACCGCCTCGGGTTGGGCGAAGGTGTCGGCGAACTCGGCGTACGCGCGACCGCGCCAGCGGGAAAGGGCGTCGTCGTAGACGGTGAGCGCGTCGCGCGGGTTCCAGCGCAGGAGTTCCCGGCCCTCCCGCACGCGGCTTTCGAACAGGTGGGAGTCGATCTGCTCCGGTGGGATGTCCAGGCGGTAGCCGGCGCTGACCGTGATCAGGTGTGCTCCCAGCGGTCCCAGCAGGGCTCGTAGCCGGTGGACCTGGACCTGAAGGCTGGCACGTGCGTCGCGGGGCCGCACCCGGTCGCCCCAGGCGTCCTCGACGAGGGTGTCGGCGGCCACCGCTATACCCCGGTCGAGCACCAAGCGTGCCAGCAGTGCCCGCTGACGCGGACTGAGGATGACGACCCGCGCGTCGGACACGCGGGCTTCGATCGGGCCGAGCACTGCGATCTGGTCCATGGGGCACTCACCTGTCGCGATAGCGCATCCACTGATAGATGTGAGGCTGTCCGGTGTTGAGCACGCGTTCGTCGTCGGCTCCCTCGCGTACGAATCCCGCGCTGCGGTAGCAGTCGATGGCGGGCGTGTTGTCGGGCATGACGCGCAGCGTGATGTGGTGCAGTCCGCGCTCGCGGGCGGCTCGGACGAGTTCCCGGGCCAGGCGGCGGCCCAGTCCTCGTCGGCGTTGTTGAGGCGCCACGAGGACGTGCGCCAGTTCCGCCTCGTCGTCGTCGCGTTCCACCCACAGCTCCCCGTAGCCCACGGGCAGGTCGCCGCGGTGCAGTAGGTAGGGGAATACGTCCGGGTCGGCATGCCAGCGAGCGATCAGCGCCTGCGCCTCGTGAATGTCAGGGGCGAGCCACCCCCGGGAGTAGTGCGAGGCCCGTGCCCAGGTGGCGATGTGCTCGGCGGCCGAGGGGTGATAGGGCGACAGCCGGATCGATGGGTCGGTGTCGCCTCGTCCCAGGTCAGTCATCGTCGCCGGGTGCCGTGAGCACGAGGGCCCGCACGGAGGCTTCGAGCCAGGTGGTGTACCTGTCGTCGTCGTAGCCCTGGCGGTCGAGCAGGAAACGCACTTCGGGGGAGTTGAGCGTCCACAGCGTGATCGCATGCTCCTCGACGTCGGCGTGCGGACGAAGCCAGCCGAGGTTGTGCCAGAACTCGGCGACGAGGCGGGCCCCGGTCAGGCGTTCTGCCTCCGTCACTGCGATCAACTCGCGGATCGCGGCGTCTTCGCGGGCGGACATCAATGCGCCGAGCAGCGGCTTGATCCGGGCACCGATCGCCACCGTCATCCGAGCCCACGCCGCCGCCGCGGCTGCCGTGTCACCGGCGGCCCGTAGGGCGTTGCCGTGCTGTCGTTGGGCGACCGGCACCGGTGAGTCGTCCCCGGCGATGGTCACGTCATAGACGGCCTTGAGCAGGCCCGCCTTCCCGCCGAAGCTCTTGTACAGCGTTTCCTGAGACACTCCGGCGGCCTGCGCGACCGCACGGAGGGTGGTGCCGGCGTAGCCGTTGTCGAGGAACGCGTCGTGCGCCACTGCGAGGATGCGGTGGCGGTTAGCCTGGGCGGCCGCTTCGCGTCCGGTGTTGTCGTATCCCACCGTCTCTTCTTATCCTCTCGTTCCGCCGACCGGCGTGGGTGCCCCGGCGGTGCGGTCGTCGCTCAGTGTCAGGCCGGCGTCGCGCAGGATGAGGCCGGCGGTTAGCACGGGGATGCTGGCGAGGCCGCTGGCGGCCAGCCAGGCCGTGGGCCGGTTGGCACGATCGCGTATCGCCGCACTGCCGAGCAGAGCAGCGCCGATGCCGCGCAACGCGGCAGTGGGCAGATCGGCGGCACCGATGATCAGCGTTGGTGCCACGAGTGACGTCTCTCCATCAGGCGGCCTTTCTGGACTGCTCCCGTCGTGCCTTGGCGGTCGCCCGAGCGCAGCGGATGAGGTAGGCGGGGGTGGGCGGGATCCAGCGCAGTTGCTGGGCCTGGGCCAGATCGTCGCGGACCGCCCAGTGCTCGCCGATGAGTCCCTCGCGCAGTCGCAGGAAGTGCGCCTGACGAGTGGTGAAGCGGCGGCCGGTCGGGGCGAAGGCCCGCTCCACCGTGCCGTCGGCCGCGTAGGTGATCATGGTGCCGGTCTGACGTCCGGACATCGTCCCGTAGGTGACAGCCAGGTCGCCGTCGGTGACAACCCGCTCGATCTTGAAGGTCAGTTCACTGAAGGCTCCACGCAGCCACAGGGCGGTGGCGAAGAAGCCCTCCGGTCCGGGCTGGCGGCACTCCGGGGGCTCCGTGCGGGCTTCTCGGTTGACCGCACGCGCGTGGTAGACCTCGAAGAACTCGGAACGCGGAGCGGCGCCCATCATGAGCACCGACTGCGCGGCGAGGTCTGCCAGGCGAGTGGTGGGGGTGGTGGACATCAGCGGATCCTTTCCGTTACATGAGGCAGTAATGGAAAGGTACAGCAGGCTGTAATCAACTGCAAGGCTGCCCGGTAGTCGGTCTTGAGCTGCGCGAACTCGCTTTGCGGTCGGGCCGATCCTGATGAACGAATCAGTCGCGGCGACTGCGGCCGAGGGCGTCGAGTCGTCCCCAGCGACCAGGAATGTTCAGGAGTTCGACCCGACCCATTCCTTCGGGAATGTCGGGTTTGATGATCAGGTTCTCGCCGTTCGGCTCGAGGCCCAGTAGCACACGCAGGAACAGGGCAATGGCGCCGGAGGACCACGCCTGCGGGCTGCAGGCGGTCGGATACTCGACCGGGTACGTCGTTCTCGCGCGGTCGTGTCCGGCGAATGCCTCCGGCAGTCGGCCACCGAAGAACTCCGCCGCCTCGATCATGGACTTGCAGATGGTGGATGCCTCGCGGGTGAAGCCGTAGCGGCGCAGCCCCCACGCGATGATCGAGTTGTCGAAGGGCCAGACCGTCCCCACGTGGTAGCCGAGCGGGTTGTAGCGTCCCGCGTCGGTCGACAACGTTCGCACCCCCCAGCCGGAGAACAGGCGGGGGCTCATGAGCAGGTCGGCGACTCGGCGGGCACGCGAGCGCGGGACGATGCCGCTCCAGAGCAGGTGGCCGATGTTCGACGACAGCGCGTCCACCTGCCGACCCTCCTCGTCGAGGGCGAGGGCGTAGTAGCCGCGGTCGGTGACCCAGAAGTCGCGGTTGAAGCGGTGCTTGAGCTGTGCGGCCTCGCGCTCCAGCCGTGCCGCGTAGTCGGGATCGTTCCAGAAGTGGCGGGCGAGCCGGGCACCGCGGATCTTGGCGTCGTAGGCGTACCCCTGCAGTTCGCAGGTGGCCCGCGGGAATCCCGGCAGTCGTCCGTCGGCGTAGGAGATGGCGTCCCAGGAGTCCTTCCAGCACTGGTTCTCCAGCCCTTTGTCCGGGTTTCGGGTCTGGTACCAGATGTAGCCGTTGCCAAGCAGGTCGGCGTAGGTGTCGAGCCAGCTCAGCGCGGCTCGCGCCTCGAATTCGAACGCGCGTACCGTCGCGGCGTCGCCCGTCCACCGTTCGTATTCGTCGAGCAGGACGATGAACAGCGGGGTGGAGTCGGCCGAACCGTAGTACGGCGAGTGTGGTTGCTCCTCGAAGGCAGCCGACTCGCCGGTGCGTGCCTCGTGCAGGATCTTGCCGGGCTCCTCGTCGCGGAAGTCGTTGAGCCGGCTTCCCTGGGTACGGGCCAGAATGCCGACCGTCGGTGCGCTGAGCTGCGGGGCAACTGGCATGATCTGCAGGCAGGTGAAGATGCTGTCCCGGCCGAACAGTGCGACGAACCAGGGCAGCCCGGCCGCGACCAGGTCGGCGACCATGGTGATGGAGGTGTACCGCAGCGCCGCCAAGTCCACCAGGCTGCGCTGGTAGGCGTCCACGAGCGCGGGCGGGCTGCCGTCGCCCAGCTGTGGGGCGCCGTCGATCCACCGTTGCAGGTCCTCGCGTAGGCGGTCGACGGGGCGTGCGCGCGGCGCCTGGATCCGCTTTTGGAACTCGGGCCTGCGTGGGCCGAGGACGAGTTCGACGTGGAACTGGGTGTTCCATTCGCCGTGGGGTGGGACCCGGATGTCGAAGGTCATGCCGCGTTCGTCGACCTGCGCCGGCTCGCTGCTGGTGATGACCGTCTCGCGGTGGAAGGTGTCCCGCTGGTAGGCCAGCCGCAGGCAGCCGTCGTCAACGGTGGCTGTCATCTGGCCCTGGGGCTGCTGGGGGTTTTTGACGTCGAAGATGTCGGCGAAGTCGCTGCCCATCTCCATCCGCACCGTCAGATGCGCCTCCTCCTGGGTGTGGTTGAGGATGGCCAGGTCTTCGGTGAAGCTACCGCCGATCGTCCGGCGGCGGATGGCGGAGATCTTCGCGTCGATGTATTGCGTCGGCCGGCCGGGCACGACGAAAAAGCGGGCCATGAAATATTCCTGCTCGTCGACCGACAGCGCGTGTAGTCGCTCTCCGTCGAGGGTCAACTGCCAGGTCGACAGAAACCGTGTGTCGTTGGAGAACAAGCCCGACGGGTAGTCCGGTGCCGGGTCTATGTCGCCGTCGCGGCTGCTGACCAAGAAGGTGTTTCCGTCCAGAATGCTGACCAGTTCCACCGTGGCCTCCGGCTACGAGGAGGGTGCGTCCGTCAATGGGCGCCGATAGGCCGTGCGAGTGTCGATGACGCCGGGGGGCGACGGGAAGAACCGGCTGAACACGCGTAGCAGCTCAAGGTCGCCTGCGAAGGTGATCTCGTTGCGCAGGGCCGCCGACAGCGCGGAGGACTCTCCGCGGGTCAGCCGGTCGAACAGAGCCGCCGACAGCAACATCTCGGCGTCGACGTCGGTTTCGGCGCGGGTGACGGTCACCTCGGCTCCCCGCATGATCACTGTCCACCGTTCGGGGCCACGGTCGGTGGCCAGTTCGATTCGAACGGCGCCGTCGACACGCGGCGGGACATAGCGATCCGCGCGGCTCACGAGGCAGGCGAAGAACTGCCGTCGGCTCTCCTCGGACACGCCCGCTGGGTACCCCCTTCGCGCCCTACCATGCTGTCCCGCCGCTGATCATCTTGGCCATCCGGGCCGTTCAACCTGGTGTTGGTGGGGTAACCGCTGCGGAACATGCGGTGTGGTCCGCACTGTTCACGAACGGTGGAGGTCGATGGCGCAGGCATCGAAGGGATCGTTCGTCGGGTGGTGCGCCACGACTGCTCGCGATCGGGTGCAGCGGGTGCGGGTGGGAGCCATCCTCGCCGCGCAGGCCGGTCTGGCGGCTGTCCTCGCCTGGCTGCTCGCGCGGCTGGCACTCGACAATCCGGACCCGGTGTTCGCGCCTCTGGTGGCGGTCGGCACCCTGGCCGCTTCGGTCGGGCAGCGGGTGCGGCGCGTCGTGGAACTCGTGGTCGGCATCGCCGTGGGGATCCTTGTCGGTGACGTGTTGCTCTACTTCGTCGGAACAGGCCCTTGGCAGTTGGGAGTGGTGGTGTTCTTGGCGATCATGGCGGCGCTGGTCTTCGGCGGCAGTCCCAGCGTGGTGCTTCAAGCCGCCGCCACCGCCGTACTGATCGCGACACTGAGCCCCACGGTGCGAAACCTTGAGGTTCCTCGCTTCGTCGACGCCTTCGTCGGCGGCGGGTCGGCGCTCGTTGTGACGTCCGTGCTGCTGCCGCTGAACCCGCTGAGGGTGATCAACCGCGCGGCGCGCCCCGCGCTGGACATGCTGGCCGAGCAACTGCAGAGTACCTCCCGGGCGCTTGTCGACCGCGATCCTGGACACGCGGAGCTGGCGATGCGGCGACTACGCCGCAACAAGGCGGAGGTTCAGGCGCTCACCGATGCTGTCGAGGGCGCGCGCGAGGCCACCACCCTGTCGCCGTACTCGTGGCGCCGGCGGCGGGGCGTGCTCAGTCACTACGCCGCAGCGGCGGAACCCATCGACCGGGCCATGCGCAACACCGGAACTCTGATCCGCCGTTCCGTGACGATGATCGAGGATGCCGAACCGGTACCGGAGCCGCTACCCGATGCGGTGGCGCTCCTGGCCGAGGCGGTGCGTCTGCTGCGTCGTGAGTTCGCCGGCGGCCGCGATCCTGAGCACGCACGGATCCTCAGCCTGGAGGCGGTGCACCGCGCCGGTCAGGCGTACCGGCAGGGCGTGGGGTTCTCCGGCAGCGTCGTCGTCGCGCAGGTCCGCACGACCGCCAGTGACCTTCTGGTGGCCTCCGGTCTGCCCCAGAACGACGCGAACGCCATGGTCCGCGGAGCGTTCCCCGAATAGCGCACGGATCGTGTCTCCGGCAGCGGAGACAGGCATCCCGGACACCAAAGTCGCCGGTCAGGCGGTGACGACCATGTCGCCGACGAGCTTGATCGCTACCGGAGTCAGTGGTTGCGTTGCTGGCCCGGCCACCGGTTGGCCCGTGCCCGCGTCGAACCTGCTGCGGTGACAGGGGCATCGGATCAGCCCACCGACGACAGAGGTCACCTGGCAGCCCTGGTGACTGCAGACGGCGGTGAAGGCGACGATCCCGGCCGCCGAGCCCCGGGTGATCACGATATTGCGGTCTCGCAGTACCAACCCGCCTTCGACTGGGATATCGCTCAGTCGCGCGAGCGGCGCTGTGCCAGGCGAACTGTCACCGCCTCGCGGATCGGTCGGCGCGGAGGTGGCGCCGGCATCCGTCTCCGGCTGCGGCAGGCACGCGGCCAGCGTTCGTGCGCCAACGACCAGGCAGCCGAACTGCACCAAGCGGCGACGCGAACCGACGTGACCCGGCGCAGCCGTCGAGCCATGCTCTTGGTCCATCCCCCACTCCTGTTCGAATTCGGTCGTTCACCCCGCCGCGCGGCCGTGCCGACGGAGCGGGTCGATGCGTTCAGGTTTTCGGGCCGGCGCGACCAGCGGCGCGCCGGCATGGCTGCGCACGGCGGCGTGCGGTCGCAGCGACACCGGTCGGCGATCCCACAGCCGTCTCCGGGTCGGATCGTGCGGACGCTCAACCCCGGCGACCCGCTGGTCGGCGTAGCCGCACGACGGCCGGCAGTGGGCGCAGCGGGGAGGGCGACATCGGTGGCGTCACGTCCGGGTAGCGGGACCACCTCGCGCAGGCGCCGAACCGGTGGGCACCGCGTGCATGCCTCGCCTCTTCGACACACGCGTGGTGCTCGGCGCGCGCCTTCGAAGTCTCGGCGGCCAATGTCTCGGCGCTCACGCCCGTCAGTGTTCGAACAGCCTGTCGTGAGAGTGCGGCAGCTCGTGTCGTCAGTCTGTCGACGATCCGCGGACTGAGGGCCATCAGCCGGCTAGCGAGCCGGCCAGCAGCACCTGACCGGACGAAGCGGGACCGCGGCCCTCCTGCTGCAACGTCACCTTGATCGTCGGGTAGGCGCGCATGTCCACGCCGGACCAGAGCACCACCCCGTCGGAGCCCTTCCTCAGGTGGAAGGTGCCGATCGCCACCGAGCCACGATCGCCGGATACCCAGCCCTCGTAGTAGGTGCCGGCCGCCGCGGGCGGAAGCCCTGAGACGTCGATGCTGATCTTCACACCGGACGGGGTGTCCTCGACTCGCGCCTCACCGCGGCTCTGCTGCGCGAGGTCGGTGCCCACGAGGGCGACCTCGGTCGGCGGCGCGTCGGTCTGCGCCACGGTCACCGCGAGCGCGCCGCCGACACCGACCACCGCAGCGGCAGCCGCGGCCAACGCGAAGCGGTGCCGACGCAGCGCCGGCACGCTGCGCCGCGCCTGCCCGCGCCGCATGGGCGTGGGCTGATCGGACGTGCGAGCACCAGGCTGGGCCGCTGCGGCCCCGACGTCGGCAAGAATCCGGGTTGCGAGATCCGGTGGTACGGCCGCCCAGACCGCTTCCCGACGAAGTATCGCCGCGATGCCTCCGGACTCAAGCGGATCGAAGTCCGCCCCTTCGGGCAGCCGCCCTGGCTGCGCGCCGTCGCCGTCGCCGTCGTGGGTCACTTTGCTTCGCTCCTCGGTCAGATGTGAGCTCTCGCCCCGAAGGTGTACGTCAGACGCGACGGGATCGGTTCTTGCCCAAACCAGCAGAATCGAGCCCGGCCCGCGCTGACCCGTCTCGGCGCGCCGTCACCGGACATACGCGCTCGGCGGCGCGAACGGATCATCCTCCACGCTCGGGAACCGGCGGCCCACCCGTTGCGTACTGTCGCACGGCCGCGCGGGCGGCCAGCGGGCCGTGCGGGCGACGCGCGTCCCGCCCGTCGAGGAACGGAAGAACGCTGTGAAGAAGCTGCCCATTGCTCTGGCCGCCGCGTCGGTGGCTCTCACGCTAGCCGCTTGTGACAGCTCGACGACGTCGGATGCCGCCGGTGCCACGACCGCCCCGGCCACGTCGAGTAGCCAGGCGGCGCCGCTGCCCTCCGGGCTGGCGTCTCTGGATCCCATCCCGTCGCCGACGGTGACGCCGGAGCCGATCAGTCTGGCCGTCCGCAAGACGACGGTGAAGGGGGTTGAAGCGACCATCGTCACGATCAACGGCTTCACCGCGTACCGGTTCGAGGCTGACGAGAACAAGCCTTCCAAGGTCAACTGTCTCGACGACTGTCTGGTGACCTGGCCGCCCGCACTCACCGACGGCAGCGAGGTCAAGGTGTCCGGGATCGATCCCTCGCTGGTCGGCACGGTCACGCGGGCGGACGGACTGCGGCAGGTCACGCTGCTGGGCTGGCCGCTGTACAAGTTCGTGGACGACAAGGCACCGACGGACATCCTCGGGGAGGGCGTCGGCGGCAACTGGTCCACAGTGAAGCCCGACGGCAAGCCGGTGATCGTCAAGTCCGGCCAAGCCTGAGAATCCTGACGACCGCCTTCTCTCGGTGCCGGGTAGCGACCACCGCTGCCCGGCACCGCCGTATGTGCGGGTGAGCGGCGGCTCTGCCTCCGTAGCGGCGGTTGGTGATGGGCGCAACCCTAGGGAACCAGTGACACGTGTCGTCCCGTACTGACTGCCAGAAGCAACCCCATCGCAAAGGCAGGCAATTCATGAAGCTCTCCTCGACGCTGCGCAGGGCGACGGTCGCGGCGGTGACGCTGACGGCGGGGATCACCACCGTTCTCGGTGTCAGCGCCCCCGCTCAGGCCGCGACCTTCACTCAGCTGAAGAACAACAGCACCAACCTCGCGCTCGCTCCCGCGGGCTTGGTCTCCGGCAGCGTGGTGATCCAGCGCAAGCTCAACAGCGGTGATCTGCAGCAGCAGTGGAACGACAAGGTCGGCAGCGACGGTCTGCACACCTTCGTGCTGCGCTCGCAGATCAAGAACGGCACGAAGCTGGTCTCGGGCTGCCTCGATCTGCCGACCGACGTGCTCGCGCCGCAGCAGCAGTCCGGCGCCAAGGTGGTGGTGCGGCCCTGCGACGGCACCAACTCGCAGAAGTGGAAGCGGTTCGACGTCAATGGGTCGCCGGCGTTCAACCTGGAGAACCGGCTGTCGCAGATGAGCCTCGACGTCTCCGGCCGTACGGAGTTCACCGCCGCCATCCAGAACAGCACCTTCGAGCTCACCCAGGACTTCGTCAAGTCCGGTCTGGCCTTCGGCTGACACCGGGGCCGCCGGCGGCCAACGGGCACGGCTCGCGGTGTCACCGCGAGCCGTGCCCGCGCCTTTTCGGCAGGGCTTCGCGCTGCGGCGTCGGTACGCAGAATGTCGACCGGGACGGCGGCCGCGGCTCGCCATCGCCGCACCCGCTGGGCAGGTGGGGCGGGAGCACAGTCAGACCTGCGCTGGCGCGTCACCGAGCCCGGAGCCCTCCGCCCATCGGGTGCCCGGGGGCTCCGACCAGTACCGCAGCACCTCGGCGAAGCGGGCCGAGTGGCGCGCCACCTCCCTCACGGTACCGAGATGAGAGTGACCGTCCTGTAGCAGGAGCACCACGTCGGCTCGGAGGGCGGAGCTGACGTGGTGCGCCACCACGATCAGGGTTCCGTGGCGCTGACGAAATGCCGTCTCCGCGCGTGCGGCCGCTGCGGAATCGAGGTAGGCGGTGGCCTCGTCGAGGATGATCACCGCGGCGTCGGACAGGTAGGCGCGGATCAGGCAGATCAACTGTTTGTCGCTGTGGCTGATCAGGTCGACCTGCACTTCCGCGTCGAAGCCGCCGAGACGCTGGCGCAGAAGGCCAGCGCCGAGGGCGTCGATGGCGGCATCGACGTCGGCGTCGGTTGCCTGCGGGGCAAGGTAGGTCAGGTTCGTGCGGAGACTGCCGCGCAGGACGTAGGGGTGTTGCGGCACCAACAGGAGGGCGTTGCCGCACGAGGACGAGCCCCGGACCGGCTGGCCTCCGACAGTGACCGCTCCGGTGTCGGGCGGTGTCAGACCGGCGATGATGGCGGCGAGGGTCGACTTGCCGGTGCCGCTCTCACCGACAATGGCGAGATGGGCGTCAGCGGGGAGCCGCATCGTCAGGTTGGTAATAATGGGCGCGGCGCGACGGGAGTGGCGGTAGCTCACGTTGATCGCCGCGACATCGGTGCTAGTGGGGGTGCGGTCTCGGGAGGACGGCGGCGCAGGTAGGTCGGCGCCGAAGTCGGCGAGTCTGGCGGAGACAACCCGCAGTTCGACTCCCCACGTGCCGACGGTGCCGACGGTCGCGCGTACCGCGGGGGCCACCCCGGTGACGAGGACGGCGACCGCGCCGGCCAACTCCGACGTGCTGAGCTGTCCGCTGGCGATCAGCCAGGGAGCGGTGATCAGCAGCCCGATGATCGGCAGGTGCACGGCGATCAGGGGCACCAGCGTCCGTAGTGCCGTGAGTCGCGCATGGCGTAGCGCGGCGACGCGGGCGGCGGATATCGCGCTGTCGAGGAGGTGGCCGGCGCGGCCGCGTGCCCCGCAGGCGTGGATGTCACGGATGCTGTCGACCGTTGTCTCGACGGCCGTGGCGAGTGCTTCCGCCGTGTCCAGGTCGGCCCCGTGGGCGTCGGCCACCCGACGGACCATGAGGTGGAAGACCACCGCGGCGGCGCCGACGGGCACCAGCGCGGCAGCCGCCACACCGGCATCGAGTGCCGCGAGGCCGAGCAGTGCTGCGGCCAGCCGGAACAGCACCGGCCGCAGTCCCCTTAGCAGCGCGTTGCACAGCAGCCGAACCGGCTCGACCTGGGTGTCCAGGCGGGCGGCTGCCGCTCCGGGCGCGACGGTGCGCCCCCGCACCGCAGCCGCCAGAAGCAGGGTGACCATGCGGGTTACCAGTTCGTCGCGTAACGGTTCGATGAGGCGAGCCATGGGTGCTGAGGAGGCACGCATCGCGGCCGCCGCCGCGGCGAGCGTGACGAGTTGCACGCTGAGAAGCGCCACGCCGAGAAAGGGCCGGTCGGCGAGGAAGCCTCGGTCGAGCGCGCGAGCGAGGAGGAGTCCGGACAGCAGAGCCGGCAGTGCCTCAATACAGGAGAGAACTGCTACAAGGATCGCGTCGGCCGGTCGCCGCCGCACCTGGGCGGCGATGAGCCGCGTGGTGATTCCGGCCATCAGCCGGTGTAGAGGCGGCGGTAGTCGGGGTCGTCGGTGAGCCGGGCGTGGCTACCGACGCCGCGGACCTGGCCGCGATCGAGCCAGACTACGAGGTCGGCGTGGGCTGCCGTGCTCTGCCGGTGCGTGATCACGATGAGTGTCCGTTGGTCGAGTTCCGTGGTGATCGTTTCTAGGATGCGGGCTTCGGTGAGGCTGTCCAGGCCTGTGGTGGCGTCGTCGATGATGAGTACTGGTGTGTTCTGGGCGACCGCCCGGGCGATGCCGAGGCGTTGACGTTCACCCCCAGACAGCACCAGGGCGTCCAACGGCGTGTCGTAGCCGTCGGGCAGGTGCCGGATGAAATCGGCGGCGGCGGCGATGCGGGCTGCCCGCTCGACGTGGGATCGGCTGGCTTCGCGGGGGCAGCCGTAGGCGATGGCTTCGGCGATGGTGGAGCCCAACAGCCGCGGATCCTCGAACGCGTACGCGGCCAGGCGCGCGCGTTGCGCCTCGTGGAGGTGCCGCAGGTCGAGGCCGTCGATCTGGACCGTGCCGCGGTCGGCGTAGATCAAGCCGCCGAGGGCCGCGGCGAGGGTGCTTCGACCGGACCCGGTGGTGCCGACCAGGGCGACGCGGCTGCCGGCCGGGATGTCGAGGGTGATGTCGGCCAACGACGGTCCGTTGCCGGCGGTGACGGTGACCTCACGTAGGCGGATCTGGCCCGACGAACGGGTGGGTGCGTGGTCGTGGTGCGGCGGGCTGGTCGGGTTGTGCGGGACCGGTGGGGTGATCTCGTCGATTCGACGGGCTGCGGCGTGGGCTGCGGCGAGGACGCCGAGCAGGTCGGTTCGACGCAGTAGCTGGCTGGCCAGGGCGCTGTAGCCGGCGGCGGTGATGAGGTCGGTGGCGTGAAGCCTCCCCGCGGACACGCCTATCCCCGCGGCGATCAGGACACAGACCTCGACGGCGCCGACCAGCGTTGCGTTCTGCCAGCCGTAGCGGGCCTGGGCGAGCCAGAAGCGGACGCCGGCCTGATGCATGTCGTGCAGGGGCCGCAGGACTCGGGTGGTTTCTTGCCGCAGGGTATGTGAGGCGCGGATGGTGGCGGCCCCTCGCAGTGCGTCCACGAGGTTTGTGGACAGCTCGGACTGGCTGCGTCGGTAGGCGAGGGTGGTGGCGTGCAGGTCGCTGAGGTTGCGGTGTGCGAGGTGGATTCCGGCCGGGACGGCGACGAGGCTGACGGCGAGCAGCCTGGGGTCGAGCAGTGTCAGGCCGACAAGCCCACCGGCGGCGGTGATGAGGCCGGCGGCGCCGGAGACGGCCGCGGGGACCGCGGCGCCGATGGTGGCGGTGTCGGCGACGAACCGGCTGACGAGGTCCCCGCCGGAGAACGCGTGGAGCTGATGCGGTTCGCGGTCAAGCAGATGACGAGCCATTCGGCGGCGCAGGGCCGCGCTGGCGGTGGCGCTGATCATCGACGAGGCCCACACGACGGTCAGGGAGCAGAGCGTGTCCACTGTCAGCAGCGTCGCTGCGACGGCCAGTGCCCGGCCGCGTGTGCCGTCGATCGCCGCTTGTACGGCTGCTGCGATGTGCGGAGGCACCGTCAGCGCCGTGGCGGTGGCGCCTAGTGCGCCGGCGACCAGCAGGGTGTTCTGCCACGCGGTTGCGCCCAGAGCGGTGCGGAACAGGTCACGGGCGGTCGTTCGCCTCGGCATGTCAGGGTCCGGTTCTGCGGGTGCGGACGGGTGGCGGCACCCGTTATCTGGCCGTTGTGGTGTGCCGCCACCCGTTTCCCTTACTGGTCGACGGACTCGGTCGTGCCGATGCACGTGATGCCGCCGCAGTGCGCCGAGGTCTCCTCCTCGGCGTCGAGAGTCTGCAGGTCGTTGATGTCGATCATGTGGTCACCTCCCTTCGTCGGTAGGCCGGACGGCGGTGTTGGGCGCCGTTGGTCCAGGCACCCAGAGGCGGTCGCCGCCGTGGTGCAGGCGTAGGAAGAACGCGGCGGCGCCGGCGGCGCCGGTGCCGTAGTCGGCGTGCCGTGCCTCGCCGTCCTCTCCGGGGGGAACGAACAGTCCGTCGTCTCCCCCGGCACGGACGGCGAGGCCGGAGGCGAGATCGGTGGCCCAGTGGCGGAACCGTTCCTGGGTGGTGAAGTCGGCCATGTCCAGCAGAAACTCGCCGTCGCCGGCCAGACCGTGACAGGCTGATGTCGCGGCACCCCAGCGGGCGCGCCAGACGGCGACTGCGGCGGCTTCGCAGAGCCTGAGGATCTCGGGGTCCTCGTTGTGGTGCCATAGGCGGATCAGGAAGGTGCCGATGCCCGACGATCCGCTGCACCAATGGGTCAGTCTGCTGGGCTCGTCGCGGCGACGGTCGATGGGAAAATAGGCGGCGCCGTTGTCCAGGTGGGCGGCCCGGCGCAGGGTTCGTCCGGCCTGCTCGGCGAGCGTCAGCCATGTCGTGTCGTTGGCCGCTCGGCCGACGGCGAGGAGGAACGTCGCGATCCCGGCCAGGCCGTGACCGTATCCGTAGTGGGCGCTTCCTCGCAGTGCGCTGTCGAAGGCGGCCGAGATGGGCCAGGTGACGTCGTCTGCGTCGATGTGGGCGGCGGCGGCGATCTGCTCGGCACAGGCCACGGCCCGGGTGAGCAGTTCGGCGTCGCCGGTGACCTGCCAGGCGTGCAGCAACGCCGTCCCGGCGCCGCTGATGCCGTGGCACTGGTCCGGGTTCGGACATTGCGTGGGCAGGTCGAGTAGTGCCTCGACTGCGCGGGTACGCAGTTGCGGGTCGTTGAGGTGGATGGCGGCGTCGAGCAGAGCCCACGCCGTGCCGGCTCGGCCGAAGTAGAGGCCGGGGAGCACGCGGGGCTGGGTGGTCAGCCGCGACGATATCCATCCGGCGATGTCCGCGATCGTGTGCGGTGGCACGTCCAGGCCGTGGTGGGCTGCCCGGGTCAGGGTCGCCAGGATCCCGGCGGCGCCTGCCTGAACGGCCAGCGGGTCGGCGCGTGTCAGGGTGGCACCGACGGGAAAGAGATGCTCGGCATCGTCGGTGTGCCGGCTTCCCAGCAGGTATCGCACGGTGTCTCTGGCCATCCGCCTCGGAGTGGGTGCCGGCACGTGCGTGAGCGCTGGTGCGGAGGCGGCGGTGAGGAGACGCTCGATGCGGTGTCGCGCCTGGTCGAGTGTGGGGCGCGCGTCGGGGCTCTCGGCCATGAGGTCGACAGCGATCTCGCCGAGCCCGGCGATGGGATGAGTGCCGACGCTGGTGCCGATCCAGGTGAGCAGGCGCTGCCGGGTGGTGGCGTGGTTGGGGGCGAAGACCGGTGCCGTGCCGGTGACGAGGCAGAACAGGATGGCGCCGAGGCTGTGCCGGTCGGCGCTGAGCTCGGGTGCCGGGCCGTGGTAGGCGCTGCGGCGTTGCTCGGGGGCGACGTGGCCCGGCGTGAACACACGTCGGACGGTCTGTCCGGGACGGGCCAGGTACTCGAGGTCCACCAGCCGTGGGCCGGACTCACCGAGCATGACGTTGTTGACGGAGAGATCGCGTAGGACGTAACCGCGTTCGTGCACGGCCGCCACGGCGTCGACCAGCGATAGCGCGACGGGAACGGCGGTGTGCAGGGTCAGCGGCCCGTCGCAGGCCGCGAGCTGCTCACGTAGCCACTGCGCGAGGACCACACCGGCCACTTCCTGCTGCACGAGGAAGAGATCTCCCTCCTGCTCGAAAAGGTCGACGGCCTCCGGCACGAGTCCGGTGTCGCGCAACGCTTGTAGCGCGTCGTGCTCGTTGCGCAGGGCGTCGCGGACGTCACGCCCGTAGAGGTCGGCGGAGACGTGCGGGCGCGCCTGCTTGATGACGACGCGTTCACCGCTCCGGCGGTCGGTGGCCCGGTAGACGCCACCCTTGTAGCGGTGTCGGATGGCCTTGGTGACCAGGTAGCGGTCGTTGAGCAGCACGGTGGCGGGACGGGGCGATCGCGGACGGTTGACGGCAACGGGAACAGGCGGCGCCCAGGCGGGCGGCCTGAAGGAGGCCCCGCGATGGTCCTGTTCGAGCCGGCCGTCCGGGGCCATGAGCATGGCGGTGACCTCACCGTCGTTGCTCAGCGTGCGCACGCCTCGAAAAGCGCCGTAGCGAAGGTGGACCAGGCTGCCTGGGCGTAGTCGCTGGTCTGACAGGACACCCGGACCAGGTAGCCCGTGGGTCGCCTCGTCCAATGCGTGCGCGAGGCGTCGGCACTGCTCGTCGTCCACGGGATAGATGGTCAGAAACTTGCCGCCCGAGCCACGATCCTGACGCGCGTCGATCAGGTCGGCGAGCAGTCGCGTGGTGCGCGCGAACTTGAACGCGGCGGGATCGGCTCGCAGGATGTGGATCGCTCGGGCCAGGACCACGGGCGCCGATTGCGGTGTTGCCGACAGGTGCAGCTTCCAGCCCTGCAATCGGGCTGTGGCATGTGCGGGCCGGGCATGGCACCACAGTTTCGTGTGCTCCAGCCGCCACCATGTCATGCCGAGCATCGAGGTGGCGATGGCGTTGAGGATTTCGTCGTCCGCTGCGACCACCATGGTGCCACGCCTCCATCCGCTCGAGTCGGAACGATCTTGCCAAACCCGATCTTCATCGCGAATCGGTGTAAACCCTCAATGGCGCGCTGACCCCTTCCTGCGCCTGTACGCAACTGTCGGCCGAACGGTTCCCGTCGTCGGCCGCGATCAGCGCAGTCGCGCGGGCCATGCGGCGGACCGTGGCACACACGACGAGCCAGGGAACCAGTCTCGGCTCCCAGCCCGTACTGACCAGGCATGTGTCCGTTTTGCAGGTGGCCGAGGGGGTGAAAGCCGTGCGCGTGGTGCTTCTCGCGTCGTTGCAGGAGTTGTCCGCCGACGCGGACGCGGACCCGACGGGCATGACTCCGCTGGTCGTGGATGAGCGTATGGCCACCGTCCTTGCCGGAGGCGCGGCACTCACGCGCGTCGACCGCCGCCATCGGCCCGCCTGGTACGAGTTGCTCACCCGGATCGCGCTGGCTGCGGACGACGTTTCCGCCGCGCGGGACTGGGCCCACCGTGCACAAGAGGCTAGGCGGACGGTTCCGACACCCCGGGCCGAGGGATTCGCGCTGCTCGCGGCGGCGCAGGTGGCTCTGCGGCTGGGCAGGGCCGCCGAGAGTGAGCGGCAGGCGTGGGCCGCCGCCGGTCTGCTGCAGAACGACGGCTTCGAGCACGACGCTGTGCGGGCCCGCCGCCTAGCCACGTCCGCCGATCGCGTACTCGCCGTCGGCGGGCGGCGCGAGGACGTAGTTTCGCCGGCGCGTGCGGCAGAGCGGCGTCCCCTGCCGAAGCAACGGCGAGTTGGCCAAAGGTCTGGTGTCGGCGAGCCAGGGACCTTGACCGACCTCAGCGGCCGGGAACGACAGGTCGCCGACCTGGTGGCGCGCGGTTCGACGAACAAGGCCATCGCCGAGGAACTGTTCCTGAGCGTGAAGACCGTCGAGCGACACCTCAGCCGCATCTTCGACAAGCTGGGCCTGCACTCCCGAGCCGCGCTCGCCGCGATGGTGGGTCGTGAGGACGGGCATCCCGCTCGGACCGACCGCACATAGGGCAGCACTGACGTCGCTGGGGCGCATGGCCGGAGGTGACGTTCCTGCTCTCGCTAGTTCGCCGGTGTCGATGTGTTCCATGCAACACCCCGCACGCACAACCACTCGCCATCGATGATGGTCGCTCGGCTTATTGGCGGGCGGCCAGCTCGACCGTCGCGGCGATGTGACTCCGCGCCGCGGCCATCGTTGGCGGGATCGACCGCCGGGACATGCCGGTGAAGATCCTGCTCAGAGCCGCCGCCAGCCCGAGGGCCGCCACCGTCGCCCTCGACATGACAGTGGTGCGAGCGCCTGGCCCCGAGAGCCCTGACACAGGGTGTGTTCTGCTGCGAGGGCGGAAGCAGGCGAACCGTCATCCGCGGCCGACGCTGCCCGACGTCGACCGAGGTTGAGGGTTATCCCTAATGGATGAAGGCATCCAGATGAGGGAATCTACTGCCGCCGGCCGCCCGAGGCGGTGACCGGTCGATTACCGCCGAGCCCTCTGTCCGCCCTTCCTGATCAGCCTGGCGAGATACGTCTCGCACGCCTCCCGTCCCGCACGGATCGGGCAAGAGCTGACCAGTCCAATCAAGATCCGCGCAGCACCTGACCTGCCGTGACGCCTTGACACCTCACTCCGTCGGAATTGCGGAGGTCACCGACGGTCGGGCCGACGATGTCGGTCCACCGGCCACCGCCACCGCCCGCGCGGGCGCTCATCCGTCTGATCCCCCACGCCCCTCACAGAAGGCTGCCGATCATCATGCGATCGCGAGAACCAGGACTGCTCGACTGGCTGCGCCATCCCTCGCCCGAGCACGGCGTGAGTTTCCTAGACGACAACGGGAACTGGGCCTGGACGGCCTACCATCGCTTGGCTCATGCCGCGCTTGCCCGTGGCGGTGAACTTCTGCAGTGCACGGGACCAGGTCAACGTGTCCTGATCACCCACCCGACCGGGCCGGACTTCGTCACCGCCTTCTTCGGCACGCTCGCAGCCGGCTGCACTCCGGTGCCGCTGAGCCCGCCGCAGGCACTCGGCGGCACGGCTCGCTGGGTCAGTCACGCCGCGCACGTCATCCAGACGGTCCGGCCCGCGCTGATCCTGACCGCGGAGCCGTACCGACAACTGCTCGAGGCCGCCTCGCAGGAAGCCGGGCACCACAGCGGCATCCTGACCGCGCCTCCCACGGCCCCGGCAGCCGGCGGGCCGCAGGACGTGGCCGAGACCGCATTGATCCAATTCACCTCCGGTTCCCGCGCCGCAGCACGCGGAGTTCCGGTTTCCGCCGCCAACCTCGAGACCAACATCCACATGATCCACCGCATGCTGGGCCACTTCGACACCGTCGGGACGAGTTGGCTTCCGCTGTATCACGACATGGGGCTGGTTGGCGGTTTCCTGCTTCCTGTCGTGCTTCAGATGCCGCACCAGATGATGCGGCCCGGCCAGTTCATCTCGGCACCCATCCGCTGGCTCGCGCAGTACGGCCGCGGCACGGGACAGGTGATGGCCATGCCCAACTTCGGCATGGACTACGTCGTGAAGAGAATCCGCCCCGCCGACCTGGAGGGGATGGACCTCACCGGCGTCCGTACGGTGATCACCGCCGCCGAGCGGGTCCGCCCCAGTAGCGTCGCCTCGTTCTACCGCCTACTGGCACCGATCGGACTCCGCTGGGAGACACTACGGCCCATGTACGGCCTGGCAGAGGCAACACTCGCGGTGACCGGTGCTCAGGCCCGCCGGGTGCCCCGCATGGTCGGCGTCAAACGCACCGGGGAGCGCTTCGGTCAGGCCGTGGAGGTCGGGGACGTCCGCGAGGCATCCGAACTCGCCCATCTCCCCAACGGCACAGACGAGCCGTTGGTCTGGCACCTCAGCTGCGGGCAGCCCTCCCCGGGCACGGCCGTACGCATCGTGGACGAGCACCTCGCGGCCCTCCCGGACGGCCATGTGGGGGAGATCGCCGTGGCGGGCCCCTGCGTCGTGCACGGCTACCTGGACCAGCGCACCACGGGAACCACCCGCATCACCAAGGACACACTCCTGACCGGCGACGCCGGCTTCGTCATGGACGGTGACCTGTTCGTGCTCGGCCGCATGGGCGACTGCATCCAGGTCAGAGGACGCAACGTCTTCGTCGAGGAGGTGGAGGACTCCCTGTTCACCGCCTTTCCCTCGTCGGCCCGGCGTAGCGTCGTCGTCGCCGGCTACCGAGATGGAAATCCGCAGGTCACGGTCCTCACCACCCAAAGCGTCGGTGTCGACGTCGCCACCGCGATGCTCGACACCCTGATCAGGCACGTCGGCTCCGACGTCGACCTGGCGGTCGACGTCGTTCCCCGCGACCTGCTTCAGTTCACCTCCAGCGGCAAGCCGCGTCGCGCGTCGATCTGGCGTGCCCGTACCGAGGGCGACGTCACCGTCACCACCCTGGCCGTTCACCACGCCACTGGGGTCGAGACGGCAGAGACCGGCCTGCCCGGTCGCCACATCGCGCTCACTGGCAGCCAGCGGTGAGCGGCATGCTGTTCGACAACGGCGTCGACACCCCGGAGGTGTCCGAGCACCGCGACCTTCTGCGCACGCTCATCGACACCCACATCCGGCCAACACTCACCCACGCCGAGAACGCCGGCCTGTTCCCTCGTGAGGTGATGACCCACCTGGGTGCGGCCGACATCATCCGCGACCGGTGGCGGGGCCACCATGGGGATCGGGGCAGAGCGGCTCTCCTCCACGAGGAACTGGCCGCTGCCGGTTGCGGCGGTGTCGCTGTCGGAATCAGCCTGACCCTGGAGACCGTCACCGGCATCCTCCGTCGCTTCGCCCGAGGCCCCGCGCAGATGCAGGCGCTGGACGGCCTGCTCGACGGTCGGCTCGTTGGATGCCTCGGTGCTTCGGAACCGACGGGCGGCTCCGACCTGCTCGGAATGCGCAGCACGATCCGTCGGGACAGCGACGGTTGGCAGGTACGGGCCGAGAAAAAGTTTCTGTCACTCGGGCAGGTCTGCGACTTCGCGCTCCTGCTGTGTGGTGCGCAGGACAGCGACGACGACCCGCACGCCGCGCGGCCGTTGACACTGGTGATGGTCCCTCGTGACGCCCTGCGAATCGTCAAGCCCCTATCGAAGATCGCGACCTCGTCACTCGACACCACCTGGATGCGCTGCGACACCTGGGTGCCGGACGACGCAGTCGTCGGCCGGGTCGGGCTCGGCCTACCAATCATCGGCCACGGCCTCACCCATGAACGCTATGCCATCGCCGCGCAGGTGCTCGGTCTCGGTGCCCGCGCTATCGGCCTCACCGCAGCCCACCTGCACCGCCGGCAGCAGTTCGGGCGTCCGCTGGTTCAACACCAGGCGCTGCGGCTACGGCTGGCCGACCTCGCCGCCCAATTGACCACGCTTCGATACGGCGTCTACGGGGCCGCCGCCACCGGCGACGGCGCGCTCGCCGTGCGCGACGCCGCCGCGCTCAAGGTCACCGCCACCCGCATGGTCGAGCAGGTCACGCAGGAGTGCATGCACATGTTCGGCGGGGCCGGCTACCTCACCGACGAAACGCCGATGGCCCGCCTCTGGCAGGAGGCCCGTCTCGGCCGGATCGGAGCCGGCACCGACGAGACCATGTGGGAACTCGTCGCCGGCGGCATCCAACCCGACTTCGAATCGTACCGCCGCGAGGTCGACCTGACTCCGCCTAACCTAGGAGCCATCAATGCCTGAGCACCCCACTCACCCGCTGCTCACTGTCGCAAACTTCGTCGAGGTCTTCCAGACCTGCTATCGATCCGTCACTCGAATCGACCGCAGCGTCGCGCCAACCGATCGGCTTCAGGACCTGCGCATCGACTCGCTGCACCTCATGGAGATCCTGGTCGCACTCGAGGAGCACTACCGGATCCGCCTCGTCGACAACGAAGAGGTCGCCCGCGTCGAGAGCGTCTCCGAACTCCATCACCTCGTCGCCCAGCAACTCGAAGAGAGGGCTGAAGCCGCGTGATCACCACCGACCACGCCGCGACCCTGGCCGGCACCTGGGCCGGATTCACCGTGCGGCTCGCCACCACATCTGACGACCTACAGGCGGTCGTCGCCCTCCGGCGCCGGCTCCGCCGCCACGACGCCTTCTACGATCCCGACGGCGACGCTCTGCGCGACGCCGTTTCCTACGTCTGGATCGCCGAACGCGACGGAGACCTCGTCGCCACCGGGCGGGCCATCCCCTTCGCCACCGGCGCCGCCAGGTCGCTTGAGATCGATGCACCCGTGGCCGACATCGGCGTGGACAACTCCTTCATGGAGATCGGCGGCCTCGTGGCGGACCCGGGCAGAGGGCTTCTCGCCGGGCAAGCGATCATGCGACTCGCCACCGCCTGGATGGCCCACAACACCGCCTGTCGACGGGTCTTCGGCTTCTGCCGCCAACCCGTCACCGTCTTCTACCGCCGGCTCGGCTTCGCGGTCCGCCCCACCCCCTTCGTCCCGACACGCAGCACCGTATCGGGCATCCCACTGTTCCTCATCCACCGCGACCTCGCCGCACCGGTCTGACACGGCCCGTCGACCTTCCACCCCCGAACCCGGCACACGATCACTCTCAAGGAGAAACTCATGGCAGCCACGAGAAGACATCCACGCGCCGCACTGATCACCGGGATCGTCGCGGCGAGCTTCCTCCTCACCCCCACCACCGCCGCCGTTCGGCCTATGGCGATCATGCCGGAAGGCGATGGCTGCGACACCTGCCTGTCTGATGTCACCCCGGTTGAGACCCCGGCTTCAACAGCGCGTAGATAAGGCCCGATCCCGACCTTCCCGACGGCCCGGTGCGCGCGACTGAACACTGCGTCGCTCGCGCACCGGGCCCTACGGGCGGCTGCGGCTCCCTCCCCTCGCCCATTGCAGTCGACGGTGCGATCGGGACGAAACGTACGCGATCGTCGCCGCGCCGCGCGGGCTTCTCACGACCGTTGCTGCCCGGGGGGAGCACCTTCTGCCCGCCAGGGTGCGGTCGCGACGGTGACCAGACGTTGCGTCGCCCGACTTAACGCGACATACAGCGTCCGCCACCCTTCCACGGACGCCCCCTCGATCAGGCCGGGCTCCACCAGCACCACCGCGTCGTACTCCATTCCCTTGGCCTCAATGGCCGTCACCAGCCGCAGTCGGGGCGCCGCGCGAGCACCGGCGCTCAGCCAGGTGTCGGCCTGCGCACGGCAGTCAGCGTCGGGCAGGATCAGGCCCACGGATCCGGGTACCGCATCCATCGTGTCCGTGACGGCCTTGCTGACCGCAGCCGGCATCTGCGAGGGATCGACCACCAGATGTACCGGCCACACTCCGGTGCTCCTGACCGCCCGAGGCAGCCTCGCCGTGGGAAGAGCCCGCCCGATGACCTCCGCTGCCGCCGCGAAGATCTCGGTCGAGTTCCGGTAGTTGGTCTGCAGCACGTACCGCCGGACCTTCTTACCGCCGAGCGCGTCGGCTCGGGCGTCGGCCTGCTCGGCGGTGTCACCGATCCACGCCGACTGGACGGGGTCGCCGACCAGGGTCCAACTCGCCAACTGCCCTCGCCGGCCCAACATCCGCCATTGTAGGGGTGTGATGTCCTGAGCCTCGTCCACGACGATGTGGGCGTAGTCGCGGTAGTCGGCGGGCCGTTGTCGCTCGCGCCTGGCCCGCTCGCGCTCGAAGGTCGTGGACAACTCCCTCTTGCCGGCGACCGTGAACGGGTCTGCCTCCGGTCGTTTGGGTCGCGGCTTGTGCCCCACGTACCCCTCGAGTTCGTCGATCAAGGCGGCGTCGTCGACGCTCGGCCCGCGTAGACGCGTCACGGCCATCGACTCGACGAGCAACTCCTGTTCGAGCGGGGCGAGGATGCCGTCACCGTAGCGTGCGAGCCGAGTCTCGTCGGCGAGCCAGCCCAGGATGTCCGACGGGGTCACGATCGGCCACCACGCGCGCAGGTAGTGCCGAAAACCCTCGTGGTCGGCCAGGTCGTCATCGAACTGCTCGCGGCTCAGCGGCGCCAGACGGCGCCGATTCCGATGCCACAGCAGATCGAGAAGGGCACGAAACGCCTCCGCACGGATCTCGTTGCGCCGACGGCCCTTCCCGATCTTGCGGCGGACGCTCTCCGCCTCGACGTGGCTGAGCTCGACCCACTCACGCCGATAGCGGATCCGCAGATCCCCCGACGCGCCCGGCGGTTCGTCTTCGGCCGCGCGTCGCAACACTCGACACATGCGCAAGGAGCCCTTGACCGCCCGGACTGCTGCCGCCTCCTGGCGGGAGGCGTCGACGCCGACAACGAGCTGGCCGACAGCCCTCAGCGTCGCCGAGTCCTCACCGAGGCCCGGCAGCACGGCGGCGATGTACGCGACGAAAACCGGCGAGGGACCGACGACGAGCACCCCACCCCCGGCGAAGCGCGCCCGATCGCTATAGAGCAGATACGCAGCTCGATGCAACGCTACCGCGGTCTTGCCCGTGCCCGGCCCTCCCTCCACCAGGGTCACCCCCGAGGCCGGTGAGCGGATCGCGAGGTCCTGTTCCTGCTGAATCGTTGCCACGATGTCGCGCATGCCAGCCCCCTTGGACCGGCTCAACGCAGAGATCAGCGCTCCGTCGCCCACGATCGTCATGCCCCGGGGGGCATGAGCCGGATCGAGCAGATCGTCTTCCAGGCCGGTGACCCTCTCACCGAAAGAGGTGATCAGCCGCCGCCGCACGACCCCGAGCGGCTGCGCCGCGGTCGCCCGGTAGAACCCCGCCGCCGCAGGCGCCCGCCAATCGATCAACAGAGGTCGGGCATCCTCGCCCCGCATCCCCAGCCGACCGATGTAGCGAGGAGAGCCGGACGCATCAGCCGCCCCGGACGACGGGCCATCGACATCGTGGTCAGGCCTCAGGTCCAGCCGACCGAAGACCAAGCCCTCATGCTCGGCGTCGAAGACATGTCGTCTGCGCGCCGCGTGGTAGACCAACGCATCCCGCTCAACGAGTGCTCCGGAATTACCGACTTGAGCGACTTTATAGCCCTCGGCCTCAGCCGACTCCGCCGCCGCCCGCAGCGCAGCCAGCCGTTCATAGACCCGGCTCACATGCTCCTGCTCGCCTGCGATCTCCTGTCGGAGCAAGCGGTCGTCAACCATATCCCCCACCGGTCGGAAACAAATCATGAAGCCACGAGGCAGTGACCCTCGGGCGTACGCAACAACCTTGGTCCGGATAGCACCCTTTGCTCGTTACATACCTGAATCATCTTGGAGTTGGGCCCGGTAAGCAGTACGGCTATCCGCGACAAAACGGTTCGCGCGGCGCACAAGGACTACGAAGTGAAGCTCGTCGCTGTCGCCGAGCAGTCGCCAACCGGCCTACGGAAAGAGGACCACGCTGCCCGTGCTGATGCCCGAGGCGACGATTCGCTGCGCAAAGCGCAGGCGAGTAAACGGGAGACGACAGTAGACCGCCGAAAGCAGCGTTCCCGCGCGCCACAACCGCGTCACCTCACGAATCTCGGCGCGCGCACCGACCGGATGCCCGCTCCGCCACTGCGCCAAGGAAACCCGGACCGATGTCTGACACCCGACAAGCCGAGGGAATGAGGCCGCTCGACCGTACGCTGGCAAGCAGGTCACCAAGCGGCCGTCCGCCGCCAACAGATCGACCACGCTTTCGTCGAGGACCGCGCCAGTCGCGTCGACGAGCACATCCACCCCCGACGGGGCGGCAGCACGCGCCGTCCGAAGCCAATCGGGCTGACTGCTGTCGGCCACAACACGTGCACCGAGCATCTCGGCGAAGTTCACCTGCATCTCCGTCGCGGCGACCGCGAGCGTGTCGGCACCGGCGATCTCGCTCAGTTGAACGAGTAGATGCCCAACGGCACCCGCGGCGGACAGCACAAGCACTCTCTCCCCCGCGCGAACCTTCGCCTTCCTCAGCATCCGCAGGGCGGTTGGCGCATTCGAGGCCAGGCACGTGGCCGGCGCAGGATCCACACCCTGCGGGACATGCGCAAGCCAGCGAGAGTCGATCAGCGCGAACTCCGCCACTCCGCCACGAGCCTCCCCGACCACACGACACCCCGCCCGCACCCCAGTGACCTGCGCCCCGACGGCAACGACCTGCCCGACGACATCGCCAGAGACAGAGCCGGCCGACGAGACGGGCCAGATCCCGACGTCACCGGTTAGCGGGACGACGTCGATTCGCCTCACCCCCACCGCCTCCACCCGCACCAACACCTGATGGGCACGCGGCTCAGGAACAGCAGCCGCGCGCGCCGAGGCGCCCACCGCCGTGGCACACGGATGCTGCCAGATCGGCCTCATCGCGTCTCCCTCACACTTGGCCACGCGCAAGCCCGGTGGCGCTTACGAGGGACTACGGCCCCGCAAGAGCTTCCGGTTCCCTCAACACGGATGGTTCGAGGAGAAGCCGACGATGACGAGAGGGAACCGGAGACAACCAAGCGGCGTAGTAGTGGGTGTTCCGCGTCGTCCGGCGCACGCCGGCGGTCTTCGGACCGCCGTGGGGAGGGGTTGCGTGAACCGGATCCCCGATCAGCGGAACGCAGGGCCAGAGCCTGACCCGACGTTCCCCGTCCTCGGGTCGCGTTCGGCCCTGCTCAGGGCCGACCGGCAGCCGGGTGCGATGAACCCCGCCCCGGTCGGCCCGCCATCCATCGCCGACGACCGGCCCTCCCGTCACGAGGACGACACGCCGAGATCCGTCACAGCCAGCGCCACGATCACCGCCGTTCTGGATGCGTGGGCCGGGCTGCGCGGATGGCCCCAGGACCGACCACGGTAGCTCGGCTTCGATGGCACGCCCGTTCAAACGCAGGCGAGCAAGGCGGCGATGCGGCACTGGCGGTCGGCGCGGTCAAAGGCAGGCAGGGAACCGCAATCAAACAACCGCCCGTACTGCTCAACGACGCGGGCCCTCGTCAATCCATCTGCTCGACGACTCGGGTCGGCCGGGGCTCGATAGACACCGACGAAGAGGAGAAAGGTGCTCCACATCCATCTGAGACGTCTCGGCGCGGCGACGGCACTCGCCCTCACCGCCACCGGCCTATGGGCCGGCACCATGACCTCGCCGGCGAGCGCCGGACCGGGAGATCCGCCACCGGCAGCACTGCCCTCGAAGGCAACCGACGTCGCAGCCGCCCCGATCTGTAAGAACTGCGCCGGCGATGTCGTCGTGGTCCGCACCCAGGACAACCGACTGTTCTGGAACGAAGTCGACGTCAACAACGGAAACGATGTCCACGCCAGCCGTTTCGGCTGGCAGGAGATTCCCGGTGCCGGCCGCAGTCCGTACGCACCCGCGATCACCACGCGAGCGGACGGTGGCGTCAGCGTCGCGGTCACCGGCACCGACGGTCGCGTCTACACCCAGTACATGGACGACGACTACAAGTGGCAGCCGAACTGGTTGGAGGTGCCGGGCGGCGGACGCCTCAGCGAGGCGCCGGCCATCGCCAACGGATTGGCCGACTCCGTCACGGTTGTGGGCGTCGGCCTCGACCATCGGCTCTACTACCACCAGTACCGCCACGGCTGGGACCCGCGCGGTTGGCGGTCGATGCCGGGAAACTTCACGACCTCGAAAGCCCCAGCGGTCGACGTCGTGGGTAGCTTTTCACCGCAGCTAGTCGTGGCTGCGCGCGGCGACGACACCCAGATCTACACTGCTAAATCCTTCGAGATGATGGCCAGTGGCACATGGGGTAGCACCACCGGCGCATCGGCCTCCTCCAACACCCAGATGAAGAAGCTGCCGGGTCCGTCGATGGTCACCTTCCACGCGCCGGCGCTCAACCTGGGGGTCACCGGCGGCGCCGTGTACGCCCGGGACCTGACCGGCGACATCGTGTTCCAAACACTGTTGCCGAATGGCACCTGGAATGCGAAGTGGCAGGACGTACCCGGGAACGGCAAAACCAACCGGGCACCCGCAAGCAGTCTGTCGCAGGTCTATGTCGTGGGCGCCAGCGGCAACTCGTTGTACGTCGAACAGTTCAGCGGTGGGGCTCAGATCCCCAACCAACCCAACCACTGGAACCTCGTTCCGGGCAGCGTCGTCACGCCCAGCGGCGGCACCCCCGGAGGCGGTAACCCTGGTGGCGGCGGAGGAGGCACCGCCCCCCCGGGCAAGCCGGATCTGACCTGGATCGGCACACCCACCTGGGACGCTGAGAAGGAAACCCTCACCTACACCTTCAAGAACCAAGGCACCGCCAAAGCTGGCCCGTTCCGGGTGAACGTGTACGTAGCGCCTCCCAACATCAGCTACATCGCGGCCGCGGACCTTCCCTACGACAGCGTCGAGGCGGGTGGACAGCGCACCGTTGTCTTCGACGTCGGCGCGACTCTGCAGCATGGGGTCAACTACCGCATCGCGTTCAACCTCGACACCGGCAGCACGGTCACCGAGAGCAACGAGGAAAACAACGAGTACCACAACTACTTCGTCTACTGACTCGCGGTCAGCCGACTGCTGTCGGCTCCGGCTGCAGAGGTGACGGATGGGGCGGCCGCATTGGCGGCCGCCCCATCCGCCCCTCCGCAGAGCACCCTCTGGCACACCGCACTCCATGACCCGGCTGGCGCGATCGACCTTAAGACTTGGTGGGGAGTGGTGCGGTCAGCTGGACTCAAGATTGTCAGATCCTGTCTCTGGCGATACCGCTGCCCCACGGCACGCCTTGCCACCGGCCTTCGACGAGAGTCACCACCCAGCTCTCGCGTTGGCCGCCGCCCCGCCGGTGGATGGACCGTCGGAAGGCACAGGTGGCGAGCGCCGGTCGATGGGCCCGTAACGGCAGGTCGGTCGGCGTCGGTGGAACGGGTGAGTCCATCGAAAGGGCACGGTCATGGTGACGTCAGGTGTGATCTTCAAACGGTGCGGGTGCCGGGACGACCAGCGGCGGCGATTGGAGCAGTCCTGCCCCCGATTGGGCGAACGGGGCCACGGCACCTGGTACTTCCACTGCTCAGCCACGAACCTGCTCGGCCGCTCTGAGCGGGTCCGTCACGGCGGCTACCCCTCGCAGGCCGCCGCCCGCCACGCCCGCGACGAATGGCTGACCACCACGCAGGCGGACCGGACGGCACAGGGCTGGACGGTCGAGCGGTGGCTGCGGCACTGGCTCGACAACCGCACGAAGATCCGACCCACCACGCGCTTTCACTACACCCGCGACGTCGACACCGTCCTCATTCCGCAGCTCGGCCGCTACCGCCTGGCCGACCTCGACGCCCCGCTCCTGCGCACCGTGTTCGCTCAGATAGCAGCGACGAGAAACAGCAAGGGCCGTCCGCAGTCTGCCTCGGCGATGCACCACCTGCGCACCACCCTGCGGGCCGCCCTCAACCTCGCCGTCAAGGAAGGAATCCTGGACTGCAACCCGGCCCGGCACATCGAGATCACCGGCTACCAGCAACCCCACGCCACAGTCTGGACCGACGCCCGCGTGCAGTCCTGGGAACAGACCGGCGCCCGCCCGCAGTTGGCGGTCTGGACCGCCGACCACCTCGCCGAGTTCCTCAGCGCCGTCAACGACGACCCCCTGTTCGCCCTCTGGTGGCTCGCCGGCCTACGCGGGCTGCGCCGCGGTGAGCTGTGCGGGCTGCGGTGGTCCGACATCGACCTCGACCACGGCACCCTGACCATCGAACGCAACCGCACCACCGCCGGCTACCAGATCGTCGAAGGCCAACCGAAAACCCCGGCCGGGCGGCGGACGGTCGCCCTCGACAAACGCAGCGTGCAGATTCTGCGCGTACACCGCCGCTACGAGCAGGACCGAAAGGCGGATGCGGCAGAGAACGGCACGCCCTGGACCGACAGCGGATACGTCTTCACCCGGCCAGACGGCAAACCGATCAACCCGAACTACGCCACCACCCGCTTCCGGATCCTCGTCCGCCGAGCCGGGCTGCCCCCAGTACGGCTGCACGACCTGCGCCACGGCGCCGCGTCGCTGGCCCACGAAGCCGGCGCCGACCTGAAGACCCTGCAGGACCTCCTTGGGCACTCCAGCATCGTGGTCACCGCCGACACCTACACCAGCGTCCTACCGCAGATCCAACGCCGCTGCGCCGACGCCACCGCCCAACTGGTCCTCAACGCCGCCCGCCGCACCCGCAAAAAGATCAAAGCCAGCGCCCGCAAGAACCGGCCCGACCGCGGCCCCAAAGCCAGCACCCCCGCGCCGACGAAACCGAAAACAGGTGATCCGGCCCCACTGCAGCGCAAGCAGGCCGCAAAGCCGCAGGTCACGTCCCGGCACACCCGCGAGAAGTCCGCTTCCGGGCCTGCACCCACATCGCACCCACGTGACACCCACCATTCACGCAGGCCGGACAGCATGAAGGGCCTGAACCGCGTTTCCGCAGCCCAGGCCCTTCATGATCTTGTGCGCCCGAAGGGACTCGAACCCCTAACCTTCTGACCTCACCGGCGCCCTCACCACCCGCCGCATCGACGACTTGATCGCCGTCGTCACCGACATCGCCCGCGACGAGGGGTTCCGAGTCCGTCCAGCCAAGACCCGCGTCCGTGGCCGGGCCGACCGGCAACTCCTCGCCGGACTCGTCGTCAACCAACACCCCGCCACACCACGCGACGAATACGACCAGCTCCGCGCCAACCTCCACAAAGCTGCCCGCACCGGCCTCGCCGCTCAGAACCGGAACGGCCACCCCGACTTCGCTCAATACCTCATCGGACGAGTTCTCTGGGTCGGCCATCACCACCCGGCACGCGCAGCCAAACTCGCTACGCTGCTGGCCCACGCTCTCGCGGCACCGTAAACTGACGCGGCACGGCACCTTCACCGGATCTCGGTGAGGACGCCTCGAAGCGACCGAAGCATGGCCTGAGCAGGACTTACGCCTGTTCTGCTGATCTTTGGCAAGCGAGCACAGCAACGCACATGTGCGACCCACTAACACGAAAACAAAATCGGAACCGGCAGGTAGTCAGCCTCGGGATACAGATCGAGCGTCGTCTTAGGAGTCTCCATGTGACTCCGGTTGATCTTGGTGGGCAGGGTGAAGCGGCCGGCGGGATCACGGTCTCGCCGACGGGGAGCCTTCTGGTTCAGGCTTCCGCGCGGATCAGCGGCGCCGGTCGGGTGAAGGTTTTGCGGTCGCGGATGAGTGCCCAGAGGACGTCGACGCGTCGTCGCGCGAGGGCGAGAATGGCTTGCCGGTGGTTCTTCCCTTCGGCGCGTTTCTTCTCGTAGTAGGCGCGGGAGGCAGGGCATTCCCTGGCGGCGGTGAACGCGGCCATCCACAGAATGTGCCGCAGTCTCCGGTGGTATCGGCGGGGCTGCCGGTGGTTGCCGGACACCGTTCCGGAGTCGCGGGAAACGGGTGCCAGGCCGGCATGAGCCGCGAGTTTGGTGGGGCTGTCGTACTCGGTCATGCCGGCGGTGTGGACGAGCAGTTCGGCGGTGAGCAGGGGTCCCATGCCGGGCAGACTGCCGATGATCGGAGCGAGTGGGTGCTGGTCGAGCTGTTCGGCGATGAGGTCGTCGACGGCGGCGATGCGTTGTTCGAGGGCGAGGATCTCGGTGGCCATCTGCCCGACGACCACGGCGGCGGCGCGTTGCCCGGGCAGGTTCACGGTCTGCTGCCGGGCGGCTGCCACCATCGCCTCGGCGACCTGCACGGCGTTCTTGACGTGCCCGCGTCGGAGCAGGGCGGTGATCCGGTCGACGCCGGCGTGCCGGATCGCGGCCGGTGTCTGCCAGCACGCGAGGACCATCATCGGGGCCTTCCGGTTCAGGTCCACGGCCCGTTCGAGGGCGGGGCTGATCCCGGTGAGGAGTTCCTGCAAGCGGAACAGGGTGGCGACGCGCTGCCCGACGAGGTCGGCGCGGTAGCTGGTCAGTACGGTGAGTTCGGCTAGGAGCCGGTCGGTGGGTTCCAGGATCGGGATGTCGGGGCGCATGCGGATGGTCTGGGCGATGACGACCGCGTCGCGGGCGTCGGTCTTGTTCTCCCCGGCGAACGCAGCGGCCATGTGGAACGCGACGGTCCCGGAGACGTAGCGGACTTGGACCTGGCGCCGCCAGAGCAGGGTCAGTAGCAGGGCGGACAGGCCGGTGGTGACGTCGACCGCCCAGCAGACCGGTCGGCCGTGCGTCGACACCTCGGCCATGACGGTGAGGAGGGCGGTTTCGTCGTTGGCGACCCTGCGGGAGTAGACCAGCCGGCCGTCGCCGTCGACGGCGGCGATGTGGTGGTGGGTTTTGCCGATGTCCACGCCGATCCACAGCTTCGCCACCCTCGCGCTCCTTCACTTGGTTGGGTCTTCTCGGTCGGTCCGTCGTCTGTGGATCTCGGATTTGCCGGCACCTTCTCAAGGGGCGAACGCAGGTCGCGGATCTCCATCAGCGGTCTACCGAATCTCGCAGACGACGAAGCGGCGGGTGGCATCTCCTACCGTGAGCCAAGCGATCTCGACGAAACACACGCAGCCATACCCACCGCTCCCGGGCATCAGGGTCTACGGCCACCGGAGCCGCGCCCGTTCAACCCGGCCCGCCCGCGGAGCGAGAAGTGGGCGGCACCTCGAGGCTCAGCCATCGTCACGGCGGAACACACTTCAGCCATCCCCACCCCCCGGCCCCGCGGGCGCGGCAACCCTGAGCCTGCCGCCGTCGCCGGCCGGTACCCCGGACGCGATGTGCGAGGACCACGTGACCGGATCGGGAGGAGTGACGTCACGGTCGAGGGTCTGTTGCGGCCCGACGGTGACGGTGTAATGCCCGTGCGGTCGGCTGGTCGGTGACCGGACGGGCCTGACGCGAGGCGGGCCGGCTTACCGAGCGGTGTCGGGGGCCACCGCGGTAGCGAGTAGTGCGGCGAGGTCGTCGGGCAGCGACATGGGCTGGGACAGGAGGTGCACGCGTTCGGCGGCCCGCTACGCGGTCGCCGGGTCGGTCGCGGTGCGGGCGGTGGCCAGTTCGGTGTCGAACGCAGCCTGCATCGCGTGCGGTATCCGCCGCCCCTGGATCTACGTGGTCATGTCGCGTCCGGGGTGCAGCAGGAGCAGCCGGGGCGGCATCCGCAGGCGTCGCTTCCGCCGGCGGCGGGTTCACCGGCGGGGGTGAGGTTGCTGGTGAGGGAGGCGGTCGGTGGGACGGCGCAGCAGGCGTCGCCGCGCCACGCATCGCGGCCCTCCTTGACTGCGACGGCGGCGATGACCAGGGCGGCGATCGGGTCGGCCCAGGACCAGCCGAACAGGCTGTTCACCCCGAGGCCGACGAGCAGGACCGCTGACAGGTACGTGCACAGCAGCGTCTGCTTGGAGTCGGCAACCGCGGAACGGGAGCCGAGTTCCCGCCCGGCGCGGCGCTGCGCGGACGACAACACCGGCATGATCGCCAGCGACAACGCCGCGAGCACCAGGCCGACGCTGGAGTGATCAGCGTCGGCGCCGTCCAGCAGTGCGCGGACCGACTCGACGGTGACGTAGGCGGCGAGGGCGAAAAACGACACCGCGATGACCCGCAGCGCGACCTTCTCCCGGGCCTGCGGGTCGGGGGCGGCGAACTGCCACGCCACTGCCGCGGCCGAGGACACCTCGATGACCGAGTCGAGGCCGAAGCCGATCAACGCGGTCGACGAGGCCATGGCGCCGGCGGTGATCGCCACCACCGCCTCGACGACGTTATAGGTGATCGTGGCGGCGACGAGTAGCCGTACCCGACGGGCGAGCACCCGGCGGCGGGCCGGCGACGGCCCGGCAGGCGTGAGGGTGACCAGCGGCAGGGTCATCAGCAGCAGCCCTTCTCGGCAGCGTCCGGGCACGCGGCCGGGTCCACGGCCAGGACCAGGCCGAGCAGGTCGGCCAAGGCGTGCGCCAGGCGGGCGTCGGCCAGCTCGTAGCGGGTACGGCGACCCTGCGGCACGGCGACCACCAGGCCGCAGCCGCGCAGGCAGGACAGGTGGTTCGACAGGTTCTGCCGGGTCGTGCCCAGCAACTCGGCCAGCTCCGCCGGATAACCAGGCCCGTCGCGCAGCGCCAGCAGCAGCCGCGCCCGTGTCGGGTCGGACAGGGCGTGGCCGAAGCGGGCCAGTACCTGACCATGCGTCAACGTCTCCACCCGGGGATAGTACATCGCTTGCTGTATCAAACGGCGGCGGACTCACAGCCGCGACCGGCGACGGGCGCGAAGCGGCCGGCGTACGTGACACCGTGTCCCGCCCGGCGGGGAAGGTCACCACGCGGCTGATGGTCCTGGTCACGCTCACACTGCGGCGTGTGGCCGGTTCTCGGATGGCGGTCGTAGCCTTGCTGGGCGGACCGGCGATGTGGGGCCGGGCCGACCAGACTGACACGGAGGTCGGGTGCGCGAGCGGACGGTGCTGCGGGACATTGTGCAGAGGGCACGGCACGCGGCCAGCGAGGATCTGCCCGCTCTCGCCGACGAGGCCGCTCGTGGGCTCGGCGCGACCGGCATGCAGCTGTACCTGGTCGACCACGAGCAGCGGGAACTGCTGCCGCTGCGGACGTCTGCCGTCGGGGCCGGCGGGGCGCTGGGCATCGACGGAACGCTGGCCGGACGGGCCTACTGCACGATGTCGGCGTGTCCGGCCGACGGCAGGGACAGCGACGTGCGGCTGTGGGTGCCGCTGCTCAATGGGATGGAGCGCCTCGGGGTGGTCGGGGTCACCTCGCCCACGCCGATCGCCCCCGCCCGTGTGCCCGATTTCGTGGCGGCGTGCGCGCTGCTGGCCGATGTCGTCGTCACCTGTTCGCACTACAGCGACACGATCGAACAGGTCCGCCGACGCGCGCCGATGCGGATGGCGGCTGAGGTGTTACGCGCCCAGTTGCCGCCCCTGACGTTCTCCACCGGCACGACCATCATCAGCGGCATCCTCGAGCCCAGTTACGACGTCGGGGGTGACGCCTTCGACTACGCCATCAACGGCGACACCGCGCACCTGGCCCTGTTCGACGCCGTCGGACACGGGTCCAGCGGCGGCATGCGGGCCGTCATGCTCGCCGGCCTCGCCCTCGGGGCCTACCGCAACGCCCGACGCGCCGGCCAGGACCTGGTCGGGATCTACCACCACATCGACCAGACGGTCCGAGCCCACGACCGCCAGGGACTCATCACCGGCATCCTGGCCGAACTCCACCAGCCCACAGGCCGGCTCCGGGTGATCTCCGCAGGGCACCCCAACGGACTGATCATCCGAGGCGGCAGAGTCGCCACTGTGCTGCCCACACCCACCGCCTTGCCGGTCACGATGGGGGACTTCCGCCCGCCGGTGGTGGTGGAGGAGGCACTGGAGCCCGGCGATCACGTCCTGCTCTACACCGACGGCATCACCGACGCCCGATCCAGCCGGGGTGAGCCGTTCGGCGCCGATCGGCTGACCGATTTCACCCTTCGGGCGCTGGCCGACGAGCTTCCCCTGCCCGAGACCGCACGCCGGCTCGTGCACGCCATCCTCGCCTGGCAGGACGACACCCTCACCGACGACGCCACCCTGCTCATGCTCCGCTGGAACGGCCCCGGACACTGACACCTCCGACGCAACTGCAACATCTGGTCGAGGCGCCCCACGCCAGCCTGCCGCCGTCACCGGCCCGCACCCTCGGACACGATGTGCGAGACAGGCATGGCCCGTCGCGGCGGTCCAGGACGTCGCCGAGGCGGTCAAACGGGGTAGCCGGACGACGGGGGAAGATCCGTCCGGGTCGTGATGTCTACGGGCGGCGGCGGTGGATCTCGGCTCGACGTTCTTCGTAGCTGATCACGCTGTCACGCCGGAGCCAGTAGACGTTTGGCCGACGGGCCGACGCGAGCGCACAGATTTGGGCCAGGTTCAGCCGCACCAGCTCGATGATGTGGTCGCGTGTCGCGTCGCCGGGAAACAGAAACATGTGCACCTTGGCCTTGAGGAAGGCCTGCAGCTCCAGCTCTCGTTTGAGAATGTTCTGATCGCGGCCGAACACGACCCAGCCCTTCTCGCCCATCACCGGCAGCCAGTCCTCGTCCGTCAGACCCTGCTCCAGACGCTCCCGGGTGAACACCGAGGCGGGGCTGTGGACCTGGTAGCCGAGCTCGACGATGCACCGACGCAGCGACCGGCCGTGCATGTTCTCGTCGATGTAGAACTCAGGCGGCGCGGCCCAGGAGGATGCGTGCGGCAGCTCGGGCATCGTGGATGTCAATCCCGAACTCATCCGCGACTGTCTCAGCGCTCTCACCCGCCTTCATCATGCCGGCGACGTCCGCCACTCGAGTTCCCGTCGCAGCGAAGATCGGCTGCCCGAACGATCGCCGCATGTTGACGATCACCTTGGCCGGTTGCCAGTTGGACAGCGTCAGCTGCTCGGGGATCCCCTCGCTGTCGAAGGCGATGTATTCCATGTGATCGGCCACGATTTCCTTGATCACATGCTGGTTGGTGCCGCCGACGATCAGTCCCTCCCCGGAGCGGGTTTTGCTGAAGTCCCACAGCACGTCGATGCCGTCGGTGGCCAGCTCGGGGGCAACCAGGACGTACTCACGGCCGAACTCCCGCTGGAGTTCCGTCAGAGCGGGCCGGATCTTCTGCGGGCGCACCCCGGCGGTGCGCAACGCCTCCAGCACGTGCGCCTCAGCCAAAGCGATGAACGTGACCGGCAGGACGTCCGGACGGCCGTCGGCGACGTGTAGCAGCGGGCCGCCGCGCTGGTAGCCGCGCGCCCACCGGTGGAAGGTCTGCTGCGGCACGCGGAGATGACGTCCGGCTTGAGCGAGATTGAGGATTCCTTCCGTAAAGCGGACATCGCCCATTTCTTCCCCCTCTCCACACGCCACCGGAACACCTTGTCAGCAGCATTGCATAGGCGACGCGCTGAGTGCACCACCGCAGGAGTGTCGCGCTCTTGCTGCGAGGTCCCGGAGCACGCGGTGAACACGGAAAGTGCCACTGAGCAGGACTTATGCAGCTCTGCTGATCTTCAGCAGGCGATCGCAGCGGCGTGCACGAGCGACCGGGGCACGTAGCCCGAATAGAGAGAAGCCGCAGGTCATCAGCCTGCGGACACACGCGGAGCGTCGGGTTAGGAAACCGATGCTCTATCCCCTGAGCTACGAGGGCGCGAGGGCACAGTCTAGCGACCTGGGGGTTCACCTGGGGTGGCAGGGAGTGGCAGGCGTTCACCCACGTTCCCCGGACCGCCGTTGTCCCAGCCCAGGCCCATACCCGGAATCTCCATGTGACTCCGCGCGATCTTGGCAGGCAGGGCCATGGCGGCCAGGAGGGCGGACTCGTCGTTGGCGACCCGGCGGGAGTAGACCAGCCGACGTCGCCATCGAGGGCGGCGACGTGGTGGTGGGTCGTGCCGATGTCCACGCCGATCCACAGCTTCGCCACCCTCGCGCATCCCTTCGTTGAAGAGTTATCTCTGTCGGGCCGTCGTCTGTGGGTTCGGGTTCGCCGGCAGCCATCCCCACTCCCGGTCCCCGCGGGCACGGCAGCCCCGATCCTGCCGCGTCACCGGCCGGCACCTCGGATGCGATGTGCGAGACAGCCCCCCTCCCGACCCGTAGGTGCGAGAGCTGAACGCGAGCCCTCAGCGTCCCCACGAGGCTTTCTCGGGCATCGCCTCCAGGGCGGCGGTCCCCTTCATTGCGTCGGCGGATGGTAGCGGACCGGTGTCGGGTTGTGCGGAGCCAGAACCCTTGCGAAACGCCTCAGAGTTCCCGCGAATCGAACAACAAGGGGGCCGCATTTCGAACGCAGCCATGCCGCAAATCGAATGTGAATGCCCTCGCAGATCGAAACCGTGCTGGCTATCCTGATGTCGTGCCGACACCGCACCTGATTCCACGCCGGGCCGCCGCGCAGGTCGACGCCGCGCTGACCGACACCCGCGTCGTGCTGATCAGCGGAGCACGCCAGACAGGCAAGAGCACGCTGGTCCGCATCGTCGCCGGCGATCGTCTCGCCGAACGCCGGGATCTCGACCGGGCACAGGACCGGGCAGCGGCGATCGCCGACCCGGTCGGCTTCGTGGACTCCTCCGAACTCCTGGTCATCGACGAGATCCAGCGCGCTCCGGAACTCCTGTTGGCCATCAAGACCACCGTCGACGAGGACCCCCGTCCCGGCCGGTATCTACTCACCGGCTCGTCTCGCCTCTTCGGCATGGTGGCTGCCCCGGACGCGCTACCCGGCCGGATGGAAACCGTCGAGCTCTGGCCGTTGTCCCAAGGCGAACTCGACGCAGCACCGGACGGATTCATCGACGCCGTCTTCGCGCTCGGTCCGAACCTGCGACACGAGTCGCACGTGACCCGCGCCGACTACGCGGCCAGGATCGTGCGCGGCGGTCTACCCGAGGCCACCACCCGCACCGACCCGCGCCGCCGCCAACGGTTCCTCGACGCCTACGTCCAAGCACTCATCGACCGCGATGTCCGACAACTGTCCGACATCCAGCACAAGGGCGAACTCCGCAAGCTGGTACGCCTCCTCGCGGCCAGATCCGCGACCATCATCGCCGCCAACTCCCTCGAATCCGCACTCGGACTGAGCCGGCCGACGATCGCCCGCTACCTCCAGGCCCTGGAGGAGATCTTCCTGATCAAGCGGATCCCCGGCTGGTCCCGCAACCTGGGCACCCGCACCACCGCCGCACCGAAACTGATCTTCGTCGACTCCGGCATCGCCGCCAACGAGACCGTGACCGACGCTCGTGCACTGCTCCGGCCAGGCGCACCGTTCGGCCCGCTGCTCGAGTCATTCGTCCTGTCCGAGCTGTCCCGGCAACTCACCTGGTCCACGCAGTCCGTCGACCTGTCCCACTACCGCGACCAGAGCAGGTACGAAGTCGACGCGGTGCTCGAGAACCGAGCTGGTCAGGTGATCGGGATCGAAGTCAAGGCAGCCACCACCGTCGGAGCCGACGACTTCCGCGGGCTACGCCGACTCGCCGACCGCCTCGGCAATGACTTCATCGCTGGCATCGTCCTCTACACCGGCACCTCCACGCTGCCGTTCGGCGACAAACTCCGCGCCCTCCCGGTCAGCGCCCTGTGGCAGGTTGCAGCCTCGACAGCAGATTGACCTCGGCCGCAGGTCACTCTTCAGCTGGTCAGAGCCGCCGAGGACCGACGGCCTGGTCTGCTGATCTTCAGCAAGCGATCGCACCAGGACCGCGCAGCGACCGGCAGACGAGACCAAAAGTGAAAGCCGCAGGTTGTCAGCCTGCGGAGACACTCTTCCCGATTGGTTCCTCTGGTTCCCGGGTGGGATTCCGGTCAGTCGAACAGCCGGCCCACGAGGGCGCCTTGGCCGGACTGCAGGACGTGCGCGGCCCGTATCGGTATCCAGAAGCACTCGAACCGGGTGGGCTGCTGCTCGCCGTCGTGGTCTTCCTGGCTCGCCCACCGCTCGGGCGTCGGCCCGTGCAGCGCCAACTCGAAAACGTGCCGACGTTGGATCTCGAAGCGGAGCGGGCTGATGTCGTACTCGATCGCCCCCAGCTTGCGCACGACGCTGAAGCCGGTCAGTCCGGTCTCTTCGCGAGCCTCGCGCAGCGCCGCGTCCGCCGGATCCTCACCGGGGCGGACGCTGCCGCCGGGCACCTGGATGCCCACCTCCTCGTAGCTGAAGTCGGTGTGGCGGAAGACGAGCAAGTGACCTTCCCGCACGACATAGCAGAGAACCTTGCTGGTGATCACCTTCTCGGGCACGGCGCCTTCCCCCACTCCTTTCCTCTGGTGCGTCTAACCGGGGTCTGGCAGGTGTGTATCGGGCAGGCCGAAGATGGCTTCCTGGGCCGCTCGGGCGAGGGTGGCCTGTGTGGTGGCGGGCAGTCCGAGCCTGTTCCAGTGGAAGATCACGTGCAAGGCGATTACTGCCCGCAGACCACGGATGAGGGTGCCCCCTTTCCCGTCGGCGACGCGGAGCTGCGCCGGCGCGTGCGAATGCGGTGTGCCAGTCGCCGGGGGTGCGAGGTGCGCCGAGCAGCAGGCTCGAACGTCTCCGGGCAGCGGATCATGGGGGATCCGAGCCGGCTCCACAGGAGAAAACCAAGGGCTGCAGGCGGAGTGGTTATCGGTGCAGTCCCTGGGATGCCGCTCATGCGGTCGGGGCGTTGAGGACGCAGTCGACCGCCACCACCCAGTACCAGTCGATAAGGACCGTCCTCGACCTGTTCCGGCAGCGATATCCGCAGTGTGAGCTGCGCATGCGCGAGGTCCTGCCGGTCGACCCGTTCGGGCCGCTGAGGGCCGGTTCGATCGACATCGGGATCCTCTGGCTACCCGTCCGCGAACCCGACCTCGTGGTCGGGCCGGTCCTGCACCGCGAGGATCTGGTCCTGGCCGTCGCCGCCGGGCACCCGCTGGCCGGCCGGCACGAGGTCGAGCTGGAAGATCTCGGCGATCATCCGGTCGTCCACCCTGAGGGCCCCATCCCCGACTACGTCTGGGAGGCACACACCCCGTCCACCACACCGGCCGGACGGCCCATCCGGCGCGGACTGGGCATCGGCACACTTGAGGAGGCCTTCCGGGCGATCGCCGACGGCGGCGTCGTGTCCCCGATCGGATCCGACGCGGCATCCACCCGGCAGCGAGGCGACATCGTCTTCCTGCCCATCACCGACGGACCGGTGCTGCACTACGCACCGGTGTGGCGCAGCGGCGGGGAGACTCCCCTGATCCGCGCCTTCGTCCAGGCCGCCGCGGAGGCGCGGACCAGACCGCCCTCGTCGCCCGGCAGCCACGCCGGCGCCTCTCGCACCGGCGGAGCGTCGGACATCGGCGCGTAGGCGAGGTCGGGCCGGGGACAGAACTGTGCCGAGTGCTCACCGGCTGGAGCCGGAGCCGGGACACGCCGGCACGGGTCAGTGGATCCCGCAGGTGCGCGTGGTCGTCCTCGGGCTGGATCAGGATCAGCCGGCGTGCCTGCGTGCGGGCCCGGCCGCTGCGCAAAGTCTTCAGGAACACCGCCGGCGCCGGGAACGGGGTCCGGGCGGCCAGCCCGAGCGGCACCCGCCAGGCCGCCGACGCCGCCGGAACCGCCACGACTCCGGCCCCCACCTCCAGGGTCCGGCAGAGCCGGGCGCGCTCCTGCGGGCCGGCCGTACCTCCATCTGGACTTGCTGCCGCCGTGCTGCCACGACCAGGTCGGCGAGGCGGCGCGGTGGGCAGATGCCACCGCACCCGCTGTCGAGATCGCCGAGCTCGGCAGTGCGACGACCGAACACCTTCGCTCCACCGCCGGTGCCCACGAGTCGACGGTCCAAGGTGCACCCTGCGCCGCCACCCAGGCACTCTCCGCGCTCACCGGGAACGAGAGCATCCGGATCAACGTCCCCATCGACCTCCGCTCGGCGCTGGGTCTCGGGACGACGTCGTGAACCGCTCCACGGCCACGACAGTGATGCTGCACGCACCTGCGGACAGCACGCTCTGGTCGCTTGCGCAGGATGCGACGGCGCAACTGCGAGCGGCACGGGACGCCGCCCGAGACGCCGCGCTGATGCCGGCTTCGCTCGAACCCGCAGGCGCCGCGGAGGCGATCTGGGGACCGACGATGACGACGCAGGTCCGCGACGAGCGGATTCTGGGTGTCGTCACGCACGCCGGGTCACTACGGATGGTGCTGACGACGCACAGCGGGACGACGGGTCCGCCCGCTGACATCGCCGGCCGCCTCACCGGGTGGTGCGGTGATCCAGGACTCGCCGCCGGCAGATCGCTGAACGAGGAAGCCGGTTCAGCTGCCGGAACCAACCGCACCGGCCCGCGGTCAGGTTGCCGGCGCTCACCCCCAGGCAAGCTTCGATCGAGGCGTACGCGGTCGGCTGTTCGGGCACGGACGTCGAGGGCCCGGCGCGGAGAGCGATCCTCCGCGCCGGGCCCTGGCGTCCGGTCCGGTCAGGCGGCGCAGGTGGCGGTCGCGCCCTGGCCGGTGCCGGTGCCCTGGAAACCGAAGTTGGTCGTCTGGCCGGCGCCGACCTGCCCGTTGTAGCCCACGTTCGTGAACCGGACGGTGCCGCTGGTGCCGCTGGCCTGGGCGTTCCAGGTGCCGGTGATCGCGGCGCCGCCCGGCAGCGCGACGGTCACGGTCCAGCCGTTGATGGCCGCGGAGCCCGCGGTGACGTTCACGCTCGCGGTGAAACCGCCGTTCCACTGGTTGATCGCGACCGCCGCGGAGCAGCCGTTACCGGCCGGCGGCGGCGTGGTCGGCGGCGCCGTGGTGGGCGGCGCAGTCGTCGGCGGAGCCGTGGTCGGCGGCGCGGTCGTCGGCGGGTTGGTCGTCGGCGGCGCGGTGGTCGGCGGGTTCGGCGCGCCGTTCGCGAGGCTGAAGGCCAGGTCCGGCTGGAACGAACCGGCCGTGTAGCGGCAGCCGTCCGCCTCGCCCGGGGGCTTCACCCAGAGGTACGCGTCGATGTTGGCGTCGCCGGTGTTCGTCGTCGGGTACTGCCCGATGCGCCGGTCGGTGTTGTCGTCGGCGCACCAGTCACCGGCGGCTCCGCCGTTGCGGCTGGTGTCGATGACCTGCCGCTTGCCGGAGATGCCCATGCCGTTGAGCGCGGAGATGACGGCCCGGCCGAAGTTCGCCTCGCTGGAGGTGGGGTTGAAGTTCGACACGTTGGTGAAGAAGCCGTCGGCGTACTGCACGCCGGCCGCCCGGAGCCGGTTGGCCGTGTCGTTGGCGCTGTTCCAGGTGGAGTGACCGCCGTCGAGGTACACCTTGGCGTTCGGGTTCGCCGACTTGATGGTCTGGGTCGCCGTCGTGAGCGCCTGGTTGCGCGCGCTGAGCTCGCTGGGGCTCAGGCAGGTCTGGAGCGCGAGCGAGTCGGTCTCCAGGATGATCAGGACGGTCTGGTTGCCGAGTCCTCTGGCGAAGTTGGACACCCAGGTCTGGTACTGGTTGAGGTCCGGCGCCCCACCGGCGCTGGCGCCGCCGCAGTCCCGGTTGGGGATCTCGTAGACCGACAGCACCGGGATCTGCTGCGCCGAGTTGGCGGCGCCGACGAACGCGGAGACCTCGGACTGGATGGTCGACGGGTTGAAGTTGGCGTACCAGCGGGCCTGCGGCTGGCTGGCGATCTTGTCGCGGATGACGGCGGCGCGGGAGTCGCCGGGGTTGGCGGCGACCCAGCGGACGACTGCCGAGGACGGGTCGCGGTAGAGCGATCCGGACACGGTGCCGGCGGACGCGCCACCGACGGCGAAGCCGACGCCGGCCGCGGCGAGGCCCGCGACGGCCGCCATGCTGATGGCCGCTGATCTGCGGCGGGACGAGAGGATAGCCACGTCGTGTTTCCTCCTGATCACATAGACGTATCTAAGTTCGTGGGAGCGTTCCCACGACGGTAACGGAGGCACGCGTCGATGCCAAGATGTGAACGACCGCCACTGCCCCGTAATCTGGCACCGGTCGACGAAGCGGGCGCGGGAGGAAGACCAGGCATGACGGCGTTACCAGGCCAGCGTCCGACCACGGCGAGTTCGCCGGTCGCCGGACGGCCGGCGGACGAGGATCTGCGGACGCTGTTCGGGCAGTCCATCGCCGTCTTCGCGGCGCTCGCCGGACCGACGCACGTGGTGGAGGCGGCGAACCCGGCGTTCTTCACCGCCATCGGCGAGGAACGCGCGCGCACCGGGGTCCCGCTCGCCGAGTTGATGCCGGAGCTGGACGGCCAGGGCTTCATCGCGCTGCTCGACCAGGTCTACCGCACGGGCGAGTCGTACACCGGGCACGACGCCCGGATCATGCTCGGCAGCGGATCGCAGGCGCGGGAGACGTTCTTCGACTTCACCTACGAGGCACGCCGCGACGCCGACGGCACGGTGACCGGGATCCGCGTGATCGGGGTGGAGACCACGCAGGTCAAGCACGCGCAACGGCTGATGGCCGAGCACCGCGCGATGCTGGAGCAGATCGCGCGGCAGGCGCCGCTGGCCGAGGTGCTCGACGGGATGGCCCGCTGCATCGAGAACCTCGCGCCCCAGGAGGTGCTCGTCTCCGTCCTGCTCGCCGACGCCGACGGCCGGCACCTACGCCACGGCGCCGCGCCCAGCCTGCCCGACTTCTACAACCAGGCCATCGACGGGATCGCCACCGGCGAGGGTGTCGGCTCGTGCGGCACCGCCGCGCACCGGCGGGAACCGGTCATCGTCACCGACATCGCCACCGACCCGTTCTGGGCCGACTTCCGCGACCTGGCCGAGCGGGCCGGGCTCGCCGCCTGCTGGTCCACGCCGATCCTGGCCCGCGACGGCAGCCTGCTAGGCACGTTCGCCATGTACCACCGCACCCCGCGTGTCCCGCGCGACACCGACCTGGCGCTCGCCCGGGTATTCACCGGCACCGCCGCGCTGGCCATCGAACGTCACCACATCGAACAGGCGAAGGCCGACGCGGACGCGCGCGCCCGGGCCGCCCACGACGAGCTGGCCCGGGTGGTGCAGGCGGAGCGGGAACTACGAGCCGAGGCGGAACAGCGCGCTGCCGCCGCCGCGGAACTCACCGCCCGGCTGCGCGCCGCCGCCGCGGCGCAGGCCGCCACTCCCCGCCCCGATCGGTGTCAGCTCGGCGGAGGCGACGGCTGCGCCGCACCCGCCGAGATCAAGATCGCTGACTCGTGGGGCGACTCGGCGTGGGGCTGCCCGCTCCACGTCGAGGAGGCAATCATCAACGTGCGTTCGGTCTTCATCGCCAACGAGGAACTCGGCGGCCTGGCCGCCTACGTCAACCGCTGACCACTCGACCGCGCCCGGCGGCACCGTCAAGGGACCGCTGCGCGCGCGGCCGTCACCCCCGGGCGACGGTCTAGCGCCGGTCGGGCGCGCCGGCCGGCTCACGAGCGGGGTGCGCCGCGGTGAACGGGCTCCGCAGGCGGGTCATGGATTCGGCGCTGACGTCCGCGATCGGACTGCGCTCGTCGTCTGTGGCTCCGACCCCCTCCACACGGAAGGGGTTCAGGGCGAACGTGTCGTCGGGCACGAAGTGCTCCAAGGGAATCTGCACGGCAGCGCTCGACTCAGTCGTCGCGGCTGGGAAACCGTGGGAGAAGCAAGCGGCGGCGATCAGTCATCGGTACCCCGCGTCGTCAGCCTAGCGCGCATCGGCCGGGCGGGCGCGCCACGGCCGGAATCGGCGACGTGCTCAGAGCTGGACGACGTGGCCCACCCGGGGTGGCGTACGGCCCGCGAGGACGTCGAGCCACGCGTCCCGCAGTGCCTCCGGACCGGCGCCGACCCGCACGTCGAGCCATCCGCTCACCACCCGGGAGAACCGCTGCCAGGCGTCGGCGAACCGCTCGTCGAGGCCGTCGCGACCCCAGTCCTGGCTCCGCTTGCGGATGCGCACCGGCGCGAAGAAGACCTCCCCGGCGGCACCCGCGTTGGGTGTCTGCTGGGTGAGGCCGACGGCGATGTCCCGGACCAGCAGGTCGCCGAGGTGCGCGCGCAGGGCGGCGCGGGTGGTGGGTGAGCCGGAGAGGTCGAGGTAGACGGTCGGTACGCCGTCGAGCGTGCCGATGTCGTCGTAGGAGAGGACCTCGTCGTAGCAGCCGAGCGACCTGGTGAAGGCGAGGTTGCCCCGCGAGGTGAGCCCGATCAGGCGCGGGCCGCGGCCGTGCAGTTCGAACGCGGTGGCGTACGCCGTCTTGCTCGACGCGGACGACAGCACCAGCGAACGCGCACCGTAGGCGTCCTCGTCGATCACCTGGTCGGCGAGCATGAACGAGGTGAAGAACAGCGGCCGGAACAGGATCAGCAGATCCTCCTGCTCCGCCCGGTACGCGGGGTCGCCGCCGGTGGACCGGTAGGAGTTGTACGGCGAGGGCAGGCCGGCCCGGTGCGCGCTGGCGTCGCGGAACCCGGACTCGTCCACCCGGTCCGGGCGTACCACCAGGTGGCCGGCGGGCGGCAGGTAGCCGTAGACCCGGCCTCCCGGCTCGACGCCGGCCACTGTGGAGGCGACCACCTCGGCGAAGCCCCACAGTGGTGGGAGGCCCCACCCACCGTCGAGCCCTCGGGGCTGCGGCGGGAAGAACTCCCAGTAGCGCATCGCCTCACCGAGCACCGCGTAGGTGACGTTGTTGGCGGTCAGGCCGACGCGGTCCACGCGCAGGAGCGCCTCCCCGTCGGCGAGGTCGGGCACGGCCCCGCCGACGAGTGTGGTGCGAGCGAGGTCGTCACGGGCCACAGCGAACGTCCACGAGTCAGCCATGGCCTGACGCTAGGCAGACGCGAAACTCCAGACAAGTGCACTGGGAGTGCAAAATCCCACTCGACCGGACCGTTGCGCGCCACCGGTTCAGAGGTGACGAACACCGGTCAGCTCCGCCACCGCAGCCCAGCACCGCCCCGGTTGAGGCCGACGATCGCGCCGTTGAGGGCGGCGGCGAAGAGGGTCCACGCGACGTACGGGGCGAGCGCCGCCCCGGCGGTACGGTCGGTGCGCGCGGCGCGGCGCAGCAGCACCAGGTTGGACGCGTTGAGCGCGGCGATCTCGGCCAGCGCGGCGCCGGGCCTGCGGGCGCCGAAGAACAGGGCGGTCCAGCCGGCGTTGAGCGCCAGGTTGAGCGCGTACCCGCGGGCGAAGGCGGCGCGCTCGGGCCCCTCGGAGCGGTCCAGCGCCCGCGCACCGGCGACCGCGATCAGCCCGTACAGCGGGGTCCAGACCACGGGGAACGCGGCCGACGGCGGCTGCCAGGCGGGCTTGCGCAGGCGGCGGTACCAGCGCGACGAGGTGCCGGTGGAGGTGGCGACGGCGCCCGCGGCGGCGGTCGCGGTGACTGCCGCCGCGGTCTTGACCAGGGTCGGTACTCGCATACCAGGTCAGCTACCCGGCCGGCGGCGAATAAACCCGCGCCACTGAAAGATCCACCTCCGGGTACGCCCCGACGCACAGATCCTTCACCGGAGCATGCGGAACTCGTAGACAACTTCCATGCCCTTCGATAGCCTCGCCATTCAGTGATGCTGGTCGATAGGAGACCCCCATGCGACGGCTCGTGCTCTCCTTCACGCTGGCGGCGATCGGCGCCTGGGCCGTGGTGCCGGCCCCGGCCTCGGCCGCGCCCCGCCCGGCACCCGCGCCCGTCACCGACGCGGTGACAGCGAAACTCCTCGGCCAGTCCGACGCCGCGACCCGGACCGCCGGGCCGCAGCGGACCCGGGTCACAGTCACCCGGGCGAGCGGCGGATGGGCCTTCGGCACCGCGGTGCTGCTGGCGGGCCGGTCCCGGGACGCGCACCCCATCGGGTCGGTCTTCCTCGCACGGTCAGACGGCAAGGGCTGGACCGTCGCCTTCGACGGCGAGGCGTCGTTCGGTGACCTGGCCGCCACGTCACCGCTGGTGAACAAGGACGAGAAGGCGGTGTTCACCGCGCCCGTCGCACCGATGTACGCGGGGAGCGACTTCCGTACCGGCATGGCGCTGCCGTTCGCGGTCGGGCAGACGTGGACGCTCACCGGCGGGCCGCACGGCTGGGGCGGCGGCGCGCCGTGGAGTTCCGTCGACCTCGCCGGTGGCGACCAGGTGGTCCGGGCCGCGCGGGCCGGAACCGCGTACACGATGTGCACCGGGTGGATCCGGGTCATCCACGACCGGGGCTACTCGACCGACTACTACCACCTGTGGAGCAGCATCTCGGTCAACGGGGCCGCCGTCGGGCAGGGCGCGTACCTCGGCTACACCGGCACCGACGTCACCTGCGGCGGCTCCGCCACCGGCCGGCACGTGCACTTTGGGCTGCGGCAGAACTCGGTCTACGTCCCGATCGCCGGGCACGGCATCGGCAAGTGGGACTTCGTCAGCGGTGCCGGCGAGTACCAGGGCGGGGCCCGGCACGGATCCGCCTTCGCCGGCGTGGGCGGCGCCGTCTACAACTACGGCGCGCTCGGCTTCAACCAGGGAGTCGTCGACGCCAACGGCGGCGGCACGCTGACCCGGCGCTCCGGTCCCGGAACGGGGTACGGCGTCCTCGGATCGCTCGCGGACGGCGCCACGGTCACCGTCTCCTGCTCCGCCAACGGCACCTCGCACACCGGCCGGTACGGCACCACCGCGTTGTGGGACCGGCTCAGCGACGGCAGCTGGGTGTCCGACGCCTACCTGTCCACCGGCGTGAACGGGCCGATTAACGGCTGGTGCTGACCACTCCGGGCCGTGCGTGACCGCGCGCGGCCCGGCCTCGCCGGCCGTGCCCGCGGACAGCTGTGACTGCTACCTTCCGGACGCATGGACGACTTCCCTCGCTGGTACCGCCCGGCCCCCGACCTGCTGCTCACGGTCGGCAGCGCCACCGCACTGCTCGGCTACCTGATCCCGTGGTTCCGCGCCAGCCGCCTCCACCAGTGGTCGTACTCGGGCTGGGCCTACCTGGAGACCGAGGGCGGCTGGACCTGGCTGGTCGTGGTGTCCCTGGTGATCGCCGTCCTGGCCGGCCTCTGGGCCGGGCGGAGCACGGCGTGCGCCAAGCTGGCGGTCGGCGCGGCGGTGGCCGGGATGTTCCTCGCCGGTGCGGTGGTCGCGGTGAGCCTGGGCGCGCTGCCGGAGCGCGACAGCATCAACTGGGTCGGTGAGCTGCCCTTCGAGATGGGACTGCCGCTCATGGCCGTCGGATTCGGGGCCGTCGTCGCCGGGGCGCTGGGCGCCGTACGCCGCCCGGTCGAGGAGTGACGCGACGTCACGCCGCCGGCAGGTCCACCACCCGGCTGGCCCAGCGGGCCATCAGCGCCGGGTCGTGGGTGATGACCAGGACCCCGGCGCCCTGCCGGCGCTGGTAGTCGCCGATGACGGCGGCGACGTGCGCCTGGGTGGAGGCGTCGAGCATCGCGGTGGCCTCGTCGCAGAGCAGGTAGTCCGGCCGGTGCACCAGGGCTCGGGCCAGGCAGGCGCGTTGCAGTTGCCCGTCGCTCACCGCGTGCGGGCGGCGGGTCAGCAGGTCGGGCGTCAGTCCGACCAGGTCGGCCAGTTCCGCCGTACGGGCGGCGGCCTGCTCGCGGGATGTGCCGGTGGCGCGGAGCGGCTCGGCGATGATGTCGGCGAGGCTGAGCCGCGGGTCGGTGGCGGCGCGCGGGCTCTGGAACAGGATCGCGACGCGGGTACGCACGTGCGCCGGCAGGCGATGGCGGACGCCGCCGAGTGGTTGCCCGTCGATCGTGACGTGACCGCCGTCCGGGGCGTGCAGCAGGGCGAGGACGCGGGCGAGTGTGGACTTGCCGCTGCCCGACGGGCCGCGCAGCCCGACCGTCTCACCCGGGGCGATGCGCAGGTCGACCCGGTCGAGGACGCGCTGCCTGCCGTACGCGACGGAGACCTGGTGCGCGGCGAGCCCGGCGGCCGGCGCGGCGCCCTCGGCGGCGGCGTCGGTGGCGTCCGGAACCGTGAGCGTCATGCCGGTACCTCCTCGCGCAGCGGGTGGTGACAGGCGACCCGGCTCGCGGCGGCGAGGCGGGGCACTGTCGCGCAGGTGTCGGTGGCGCGGGCGCAGCGCGGCGCGAAGGCGCAGCCGGCGGGCAGGTCGGTGAGCGCCGGCGGGTGGCCGGGTACCGGGACGAATGCGCGATCGGGCAGCGCGTCGAGCAGCCCGGCCGTGTACGGGTGGGCCGGGTCGTCGAACAGCGCCTCGGTGGGGCGGTGTTCGACGATGCGGCTGGCGTACATCACGGCGACGGTGTCCGCGACGCGGCGTGCGGCGGTCAGGTCGTGCGTGATGAGCAGGACGGCCGCACCGGTGTCGCAGCGGCGGCGCAGCAGGTCCAGCGTGTGGTCGACGAGCGGCCGGTCGAGGCCGGTGGTGGGTTCGTCGGCGAGCAGCACCGGCGGGTCGGGTGCGAGAGCCAGCGCGGTGGCGAGCCGCTGAGCCATGCCGCCGGACAGCTCGTGCGGGTACCGGTCCAGGTCGGCCGGGTCGAGGCCGACGTCGGCGGCGATCCGGTCGGCGGCGGCCGGCGCGTCCCGGCGGGTGTGCCCGTGGGCGCGCAGCGTCTCCTCCAGCAGCTTCCGCCCGGTACGGACCGGGGTGAGCGCGGTGGCGGGGCTCTGCGGGACCAGGCCGACGCCCCGGCCGCGTACGTGCCGGGCGAGGTGGCGCTCCCCCGCGCCGATCAGGTCGACAGCCTCGCGGCCCGGCGCGTGCAGGCGGGCGTGCCCGGTGACGGCGGCGTTGCGCGGCAGCAGGCCGAGCAGGGCGTGCGCGAGCACGGACTTGCCGCACCCGGACTCGCCGACCACCGCCAGCAGCTCGCCGGGCCGCAGCGTGAGGCTCAGGTCGGTGACGGCGTGCACGACGGCGTCGCGCAGCCGGAAGCGGACGGTCAGCCCGTCGACGGTCAGCAGCGCCGGGGCGGTCACAGGTGCAGCTCCGCCCGTACGCGCGGGTCGAGGCGGTCACGCCACCGGCCGGTGAGCACGGCGAGCGCCAGCGTGGCCGCCACCAGCAGGAGGCCGGGGACGATGCTGGCCCACCAGGCGCCGGTGAGCAGCGACCGCTGCCCGTCGTTGATCATGTTGCCGATCGAGGCGAGGTGCGGCGGCAGGCCGAGGCCGAGGAACGACAGCGCGGTCTCGTGCCAGACGGCGTGCGGCACCATGAGCGTGGTCGCCAGCGCCAGGCGCGGCAGCACGTGCGGCAGCAGGTGCCGGGTGAGCACCCGGATGCGCCCGGCACCACCGGAGATCGCGGCGTCCACGAACGGCCGGTTGCGCAGGCTGAGCAGCTCGGAGCGGACGATCCGGGCGGTGGACAGCCAGTGCGTCAGCGCGATGGACGCGATCACCGCGCCGAGGCTGGGACGCAGCATCGCCACGATGAAGATGCCCAGCAGCAGGTGCGGCAGCGCGGCGACGGTGTCCACGACGCGCATGAGCGCCCGGTCGACCCAGCCGCCGACGCTGCCGGCGACGGCGCCGACCAGGCCGCCGATGACGGCCGCGACGAGCGCGGCGACCGCGCCGACGAGCAGCGAGACGCGCAGGCCGTAGAGGCTGCGCAGAGCCACGTCGCGGCCGAGGTCGTCGGTGCCGGCCAGGTGCTCCGGCGAGGGCGCGAGGCGGGTACGGGACAGGTCGACGGCGCTCTGGTCGAGCGGCCACAGGACCGGGGCGAGCAGCGCGGCGGCGACGACACCGGCGAGCACGACGACGGCGACTGTCGTGCCCGCGCTGCCGGAACGCCGCAGGCGCCGGACGCGCGTGGGGAGGGCGAGGTCAGTCATCGAGGCGTACCCGGGGGTCGGCGGCGGCGTAGGCGAGGTCGGTGACCAGATTCGCGGTCAGCACCACGACGGTGGTCACCAGGGTCGTGGCCGCGAGCAGCGGGAAGTCGGCGCCCAGCGCGGCCTCGACGGTGACCGCGCCCAGGCCGGGCAGGGAGAACACGGTCTCCACCAGGACCGCGCCGCCGACGAGTTCGGGCAGGTGCGTGCCGACCAGGGTGAGGAACGGCAGCAGCGCGGTCCGCAGCGCGTGTCCGAACAGGACGACCCAGCCGGGGAGCCCTCGGGCGCGGGCGGCCAGGACGTGGTCGTCGCGCAGGCTCTCGGCGACCGCGTCGCGGACGAACAGCACGAACCACGGCGCCTGGGAGATCGCCAGCACCGTCACCGGGAGCACCAGGTGCCGGGCCACGTCGGCCGGGTCGGTGCCGGTGGCGGTGATGTCGGTGAGCCCACCGGCGGGCAGCCAGCCGAGGCTGAGCGCGAACACGGCGATCGCCGCGAGACCGATCCAGAACACCGGCATGGACTGCACGGCGTACGCGACGGCGCGCAGCGCCCTGTCGAACCAGCCACCCCGCCGGTACGCGGCCAGCGTGCCCAGCAGCACGCTCGCCACCAGCACCAGGGCGAGCGCGCTGCCGACCAGCAGCAGCGTCCAGCCGGCCCGGGCGGCCAGCACCGACGTGACCGGCTCGTGCCGGCTCGTCGACCAGCCCAGGTCGCCGCGCAGCAGGTTGCCGATCCAGCGGGCGTACTGCACCGGCAGCGGGTCGTCGACGCCCCAGTTGGCGCGGATCTGCGCGAGGTTCTCCTCGCTCGTGGTGAACGCCGCCGCGCCCGCGTACTGCTGGGCCGGGTCGATCGGGGAGGCGGCGCCGAGGGCGAACATGCCCATGCTGGTGGCCGCCAGCACCGGTACGGCGACCAGCAGCCGCCGCCGGACCACGGCACCCGCCCCGGCCAGTCGCCGCCGGCCGGTCGCGGGCGCCGTCACGACTTCTTCGTCCAGGTGTGCACGTTCCACCAGATGCTGTTGGCGACGTCGTGCTCATGCGGCTCGACCCGCGGTGTCACGCCGGTCACCGCGTCCTTCAGCACGTAGGTGTGCTGGAGGTAGGTGAGGAACACCCACGGCACGTCGGCGGCGAGCTGCTTCTGGAACGTGGCGTACGCGGCCTTGCGGGCGGCCGGGTCGGTGTTGTCCCGGCCGTCCCGCAACGCGGCGTCGGTGACCGCCGAGCGGTACGAACCGGGGTTGAAGAAGCCCTGCCCGGCGAAGGCCGAGCTGAACAGCTTGTAGGAGACGAAGTCCGGGTCGTACGGCGTGCCGTAGCCCATGATCAGCGCGTCGTTCTTCATCCGCGGCGTGATCGCGTCCCAGGTCAGGCCCTCCGGCGTGACATTGATGCCGACCTTCTTCGCGTCGGCGGTGACGGCCAGCGCCAGTTCCTTGCGCAGGCTGTCGGTGGCCGGGTACAGGAGCGCGAACGCGGCCGTACGCCCGTCCTTGACGCGGATGCCGTCCGGGCCGGGCTTCCACCCGGCGGCGTCCAGCGCGGCGGTCGCCGCGGCGGTGTCGGCGGCGGGCCTGCCGGTGATCGACGGCTCGGCGTATTCCGACGTGGGCGGCACCGGCCCGAACGCGGGCTCGCCCGCACCGCCGAGCACACCCGTCACCATGGCCTGCCGGTCCACGGCGAGGTTCAGCGCCTTCCGGATCGCGAGGTCGCCGGTGACCGGGTTGCCCATCGGCAGCATGACGCCCCGGTAGTCGGCGGTCGGCACCCGGTGCACGCGGTAGCCGTCCCGGTTCTCGAACCCGGAGGCGAGCTTCGGCGCCAGCTCCGCCGCGTCGAACTCACCGGCCCGCATCCGCTGGGCCCGGACGTTGTCGTCGGCGACGAACGCCACCACCACGCCGGAGTTCGCCGGCTTGTCGTCCCAGTACGTCTCGTTCGCCGCGAGCACGAGCCGGTCACCCGGGGTCCAGGAGGTGAACCGGTACGGGCCGGTGCCGACCGGCTTGCGGTTGAACGCGGCCTTGTTGACGTCCTGCCCGGCGAACGCCTTGGCCGGGACGATACCCAGCGCCAGCCGTTGCAGGAACGGCGCGTACGCGTACTTCAGCGTGAACACCACAGTCGCCGGATCGGGCGCGGCGACGGAGGCGAGCATGTCCAGATCGGACCGCAGCGTCGAGTCGACTCTCGGGTCGAGCACCGCCTGGTAGGTGAACACCACGTCCTGAGCGGTCAGCGGGCTGCCGTCGTGGAACAGCACGCCCTCGCGCAGCTTCGCGGTGACCGTCTTCCCGTCCGCCGAGACGGTGGGCAGCTCGCGGGCCAGTGCGGGCACCAGCTCGTTGCGGGCGTCCCGGGCGACCAGCCCGTCGAAGATCAGCGACGCGCCGTCGACGCCGTAGTTGAGCACCGGGTTGAGCGTGTCCGGCTCGCCCGCGGTGGCGACCACGAGCGTGCCCGCGCCGTTCGGGCCTCCTGTCGGCGCCGTGGGCGACGAGCACGCGGTGGCGAGCAGGGCGGCGGCGAGCACCGCTGCCACGCGTACGGGCTTGGGCTTGATCGCCACCGGCAACCCCTCGAACACTCGTCTGCGGGTGGCAGCGGGCGGGCGCTCCGGCGAGGATCGATCATCGCGTGCCGGAGCGCCCGCTACCGCCACTATTCGGTAGTTGCCAACTATATGCAATAACCTCCGGTCGATGACGGCGACCCGCCACCCCCGGTGTCGCTCGCGAGGCGGACGCCCGGCGCGCTGAATATGCTCAGAGGGTGGAGGACAGCGAGCAGGCGCTGCTGGCCGGGATGTTGCAGTCGGCCGAGGACGCCGCCCCGGTGCAGGCGGTCGAGGCCGTCACCGGCGTCATCGCCACGGCGCTGAACGCGCGCGGCGTCTCGCTGCTGATCGCCGACCTCAGCGGCCGTGCGCTGGTCCGGCTGACCCACCAGCCGGCCCGTGGCGGTCCCGGCCGGCGCCACGACGAGGAGGACGCCGAGGTTCTCCCCTTCGACGGCGGCCCCTACGAGCAGGCCCTCCGCCGGCAGGCCCCGGTGGTCGTCCCCGGCGACGACGCCTGGACCGTACTGGCGCCGGTCACCGACCGCGGCGAGGCGATCGGCCTGCTGGAGATCGACCTGCCCGACGAGCCGGACGGCGAGGTGGTGAACTGGGTCGCCCGTACCGCGCACGCGCTGGCGTTCGTGGTCATCGCCAACCGCCGGCACACCGACCTGTTCGAGTGGGGCCAGCGCACCACCCCGTTCACCCTCTCCGCCGAGATCCAGCGCCGCCTGCTGCCCGCCTCGTTCACCTGCGAGGCCGGCGCCTTCGCCCTCTCCGGCTGGCTGGAACCGGCGGCGAGCGTCGGCGGCGACACCTTCGACTACAGCCTCGCCCGCGACCTGCTGCACCTCAGCGTCACCGACGCGATGGGCCACGGCGTGGCGAGCGCGCTCACCGCCACCCTCGGCGTGGGCAGCCTGCGCAACACCCGCCGCCGCGGCGGAAGTCTCGTCGCCCAGGCCGAGGAGGCCAACCGGGCCGTCGCGGAGCACGCGAACGTACGCGGCGCGTACGTCACCGCCGTGCTGGGCCGCATCGACCTCGCCACCGGGCGGTGCGAGCTGCTAAACGCCGGGCACGTCCCGCCGATGCTGGTCCGGGACGGCCGGGTCGCACCGGTGGACCTGCCGGGCAACTTCCCGCTCGGCATGTTCCCCGACGAGGGCTACCGCAGCGGGGGCCTGCCGCTGCGGCCCGGCGACCGGCTGGTGGTGGTCACCGACGGCATGCGCGAACGCAACGCCGCCGACCTCGACCTGCCCGGCACCCTGCTGGGCATCGCCCACCTGCATCCCCGCGAGGCGGTCCGGGCGCTGTCCGACGCGGTGCTGGAGATCGCCGGGCCGGCGCTGGCCGACGACGCCACACTGCTCGTCATCGACTGGTACGGCGACCACGGGCCCCGGCGCAGCACCGCCGGCGCCGACCTCGCCCGCGCGAGCGGTCGATCCGGTGAGGAGCGCTCACGGCACCAGCGGTGACGCGTCCTCCGCCGCCGCCACCGTGTCGAACAGCGGGATCACCCGGTCCACCGAGGTGATCGAGAAGACCCGGCGCACTGACGCACGGACGCCGGCCAGGCCGAGCCAGCCGTCCCGCTCCCGCAGGCTCTTGTAGCCGACCACGAGCGCGCCCAGGCCGCTGGAGTCCATGAACCCGACCCCGGCCAGATCGACGACGACGACCCGGGCGCCGGCCTCCGTCAGCTCGTACAGCCGGTCGCGCAGCTGCGGGGTGGTGCTCATGTCCAGGTCGCCGGCGACTTCGATCACCGTGCCGACACGCCCCCGCCTGCTCGTCGCCGAGAACTCCACCACTCCCCCCTCAACCGCGCACCTCGCTACCCGACACCGTGCCAGAAGTCGGGCGCTGCCGCCTCCCGTGGGCAAGCGCCGGCTCAGCGGTCTTCCCGGGAAGTGGTGGACGACACCTCGGTGCCGGTCCGCCGCACCGGAGCGGGGATCCGCACCGCTCGGGCGGGCACCCGGTACGAGCAGGCCGCGCGACCTGGCCGCTGTCACCGTCGACCAACGGCTCCATCTGCGGTAGCGCCGTCGCGGGCGCGGCTGAACTACCCTCGCCGCCGTGGACACTCTGGAGATCGATGCGCCTGTCGTCGGCGTGACCGTCTACCCGGACCGCGCCCGGGTCACCCGCCGCGGCCGCGTCCGGCTGGCCGCCGGCGACCACCGGGTACGCGTCGCCCCACTCCCGCTGGGCCTGCGCCGCGACTCGATCCGGGTGGGTGGCCGGGGCGCGGTGACGGTGCTCGGGGTGGACGTGGCCGCGTGGCGGCAGGCCCGCAGCACCGACGCCCAGGTCATCGAGCTGGAACAGCGGCGGCGCGACCTGGCCGACGAGCTGGCCGAGGTCGGTGACACCGACGCGATCGAGGACCAGCGCGGCGAGTTCCTCACCCGGCTTGCCGAGCGCGCGGGTGGCACGTACGCCCGGGCGCTGGCCGCGGGCGACGCGGCCCCGGCCGACGTCGCGGCCTTCACCGACTCGGTGGCCGGTCAGCTCGCCGAGTCGCGGGCCCGGCGGCGCGGGCTGGCCCGGCGGCGCATCGAGCTGGCCGAGGAACTGGCCGCCGTCGACCGGGAACTGGACGCGGCGCGCGGCAAGCGGGAGCCGGACCGGCTGGCCGCCGAGGTGTCCGTCTCGGTGGAGGCCGACGAGACCGAGGTGGAGCTGGAGCTGACGTACCTGGTGGACGGCGCCCGCTGGACCCCCTCCTACGACCTGCGGCTGGTCGAGGACACCATGACTGTCACCTGGTTCGGGCTGGTCAGCCAGGGCACCGGGGAGGACTGGCCGGAGTGCGAACTCCAGCTCTCCACGGCCCGCCCGGCGGCGGCGAGCGGCGTACCCGAATTGTCGCCCTGGTATCTCGACCGGTTCCGGCGGCAGCCGCCGATGGCCGTGTCGGCCGCGTCGTTCGGCGGCGTGGTGCCGCCCCCGGCGCCCGGCGCGGCGCCGGCGGCGGGCCGTCCCCGCGCGGCGCGGGCCGCAGCGCCGGCGGTGCGGGAGAGCGTCGCCGAGGTGGAGCAGGGCGTGACGGCTGCTACCTACCGGCCCGCGCGTCCGGTGGCGGTGCCGGCGGACGGCAGCGCGCACCGGGTGACGATCGCGGTGCTGGAGCTGCCGGCCCGGCTGGACCACGTGAGCGTGCCGGTGCGCGCCGCCGAGGCGCACCTGCGGGCCACGGTCCGCAACACGTCGGACCACACGCTGCTGCCCGGCCCGGCGTCGGTCTTCCACGGCGCTGATTTCGTGGCGGCGACGCGGCTGAAGACGTGGGCACCGGGCGAGGAGACCGAGCTGGCGCTCGGGGTGGACGATCGGCTGCGGGTGGAGCGGAAGCTGTCCCGGCGCATCGAGAGCAAGGCCACGCTCGGGTCGACGCGGCGACGGGAGGTGGAGTACCGCATCACCGTGGCGAACCACACGCCCCGGCCGGCCACTGTGGAGCTGCGGGATCAGCTACCGGTGTCCCGCGACGAGTCCGTGGTGGTACGCGAGACGGTGCTGACGCCGCCGCCGGCCGAGCGTACGGAGCTGGGCGAGCTGACCTGGCGGCTGTCGCTGGCGCCGGGTGAGAGCGGCGAGATCGCCCTGGGCTTCCGGGTGGAGCTGGCGAAGGGCGTCGAGCTGACCGGCTGGCGGGAGTAGGCGTTAGGAAGGGCCCCTTCTTATGCACGAGGCGTTAAGAAGGGGCCCTTCCTTCGGTTCTCAGATGCGGCGGCGGCCGTAGAGGCCGGCGAAGACGGCGACGCCGATGGCGGCGAAGCCGACCTGGAGCGCCAGCTCGATCCAGTCGATGCCGGGGGTGTCGTCGACGCCGAACGCGCCGGCCACCAGCGTGCCGACGAACGCGGCGACCACACCGATGAGCAGGGTCAGCCAGATCGGGATGTTCTGCTTGCCCGGCACCACCAGGCGCCCGAGCGCACCGATGACGAGGCCGATGATGAGCGCGGTGAAGAAGCCCGTGATCTCCACGAGAGGCGTCCCTTCCCTCAAATGTGTTGGCGCCTGCCTGGTTGCCCCGATCAACCAGTCGGCCAAACCCGGGAGCCGCTTTCGTCACGGAACTGTCATGACCGTCCCTGATCAGTGGTCCGAGGGCTGCCGGCGGCGCGGCGCGCCGGGCGGCTCCTCCCTGTCGATGCGCAGTTCCCGCTCCAACTCGGCGATCACCATGCGCAGGTCGTCCAGGCGCTGGCTGATCGCGATCCGGTCCACCTCGTCCGGAATCCCGTCCCCGTCGGAGTCGTAGTCGGCGGCCAGCCCTTCGGTCATCTCCAGCCGGCGCGCCTCCTCCATCGAGTTGACGATGACGGCGATGAGGATGTTCAGCAGGAGGTTCACCGCGATCATCACGAAGCTGACGTAGTAGAGCAGCGTCCACGGCGACACCTCCAGACCCTGTTCCAGCAGGTCCGGCAGCGTCTCCAGGGACAGCAGCACGAACAGCGTGACGAGCGAGCGGCCGATGTCGCCGTACTCCTCGGGGTAGCGGTCGCCGAAGATCAGCCAGCCGGCCATGCCGTACACGTAGAGCGTGACGGCGGCGAGCGCGAGGAACCCCGCGACACCCGGGAGGCTGCGCCACAGCGCCGCGACGATGGTCCGCAGGCCGGGTGAGAAGCGCACCAGGCGCAGTACCCGGGCGACCCGGATGAACCGCAGCACCGCCGAATCGCCGTGCAGGCCCGGGACGAATATGGCCGCCGTCACCAGCAGATCGAAGACGTTCCAGCCGTGCCGGAAGAAGTCCTGCGGGCGGCGGCCGTACGCGAGCACCCGGATGGAGATCTCCACGACGAAGACCGCCCGGAACATCCACTCCGTCCACCGCAGCACCGGCCCGGCCGCGCCGAGGTTCGGGTACGTCTCGATGCCCAGCACCACGCCGTTGGCCATGATGAGCACCACGATGGCCACCTCGAACGGCCGGGACGCGACGATCCGGGCACAGTGGCCGGCCAGCCCACGCTTTCCGTCACCGGTCCGGCGCCCGCCGCGTGGTGCCGGAACCGTGTCCCCGATCAGCGTTCCCCTCCGGAGCGCCGGAACCGGGCGACGCGCGCACGACAGGGGGTAGCCACCCGGACACTTTAGTGGATCAACGAGGGCGGGCTGCCGGGGCCGAGGCGCGCCCGGCCCGGCTCAGAGCCAGCCGCGGCGCTTGAACAGCAGGTAGAGCGCGCCGCAGACGGCGAGCATCAGGGTGACCGCGAACAGGTAGCCGTACCGCCAGTCCAGCTCCGGCATGTGGGTGAAGTTCATCCCGTAGACGGTGCCGATCAGGGTGGGCGCGAACAGGATGGCCGCCCACGCGGAGACCCGTTTGATCTCCTCGTTCTGCTCGAAGCTGGCAGCGGTCAGGCTGCGCATCTCCTCGTTCTGCGCCTGCGACACCAGCGTGGCGTTGACGGTGAGGATGTTCTGGAGCAGGTGCCGGAACCCGTCCACCCGCTCCACCACCTGGGTCAGGTGGTCGGCCACGTCGCGCAGCCGGCGGCGTAGTTCCTCGTCCGTGCCGTACCTGTCGAAGCCGTGCGTGAGCGCGTCGACCACCTTCAACAGCGGCCGGGCGGCCCGCTGGAACTGGATCACCTCGCGGCTCAGCTCGTAGATGCGGCGGCTGGCGTTCGGGTCGCCGCCGAACACCTCGGTCTCGATCTCGTCGATGTCGTTCTCCAGCCCGGCCACCACCGGCGCGTAGCCGTCCACCACCCGGTCGAGTACGGCGTAGAGCACGGCTTCCGGGCCGAGCGCGAGCACCTCGGGTTCCGCCTCCAGCCGCCGCCGTACGCCGGCCAGGTCGGGCGTGCCGCCGTGCCGCACGGTGATCACGAAACCAGGACCGAGGAACAGGTGCAGCTCGGCGAACTCGACCGCCTCCCGGGCGTCCAGGTAGCGGGCGGCGCGCAGCACCACGAACAGGGTGTCGCCGTAGCGTTCCAGCTTGGGGCGCTGGTGGGCGTTGATCGCGTCCTCGACGGCCAGGTCGGGGAGCTGGAACTCGGCGGCGAGCGAGGCCACCTCCGCCCGGCCCGGCCGGCGCAGCCCGATCCAGGCCATCGCGTCGTCGAGGTGTTGCAGGCAGCGGAACGTGTCGGCGAGGGTGACAGGCGACGCCCGGCGTACGCCGCCGACGTAGACGCCGCTGTCGACCAGCCCGTCGGGTCGCTCCGGCTCGGCCGCGCCCGCGTCGATGGCGTGCTCGTCCAGGCGGCGGCCGAACCCCTCCGAGGACCGGTTGTCCGCCATGCCCCTCCCCCGCTGCTCGGCCGGGTCGCCGAGTCCCCCGCCCGCGCTCGCGCAAACGTCAGGGGCGGTAGCGGTAGCCCATGCCCGGTTCGGTGATCAGGTGCCGGGGCCGGGCCGGGTCGTCCTCCAGCTTGCGCCGCAGCTGGGCCATGTACTGCCGCAGGTAGTTCGTCTCGTGGTGGTACTCCGGTCCCCACACGTCGTGCAGCAACTGGCGCTGGCTGACCAGCTTGCCGGGGTTGCGCAGCAGCTTCTCCAGCATGGCCCACTGGGTGGGGGTGAGCTTGACCTCGACGCCGTCGTCCCGGGTGACGGTCCGGTCGGCCAGGTCGACGGTGTTGCGGCCGATCCGCAGCGCCGGTACGGCGGGCGTGGCCGGGGCGAGCCGCCGGGTCACCGCCCGGATGCGGGCGAGCAGCTCGTCCACGCCGAACGGCTTCGTCACGTAGTCGTCGGCGCCCGCGTCGAGCGCGGACACCTTGTCCTCGCTGCCGGCCCGCCCGGACAGCACGATGATCGGCACGGCGGTCCAGCCGCGCAGGCCCCGGATGACCTCGGTGCCGTCCAGGTCGGGCAGGCCGAGGTCGAGCACCACCAGGTCCGGCGGGTGGGCGGCGGCGGCCTTGAGCGCGGTAGCGCCGCTGCCTGCGACCTCGACGTCGTAGCCCCGGGCGCGCAGGTTGATCCGCAGCGCGCGCAGGATCTGCGGCTCGTCGTCGACGACCAGGATCCGGGTCATTCCTGCGGCCCCTCCGGCTGGGTGGCGGCCGGCAGCCGCAGCACCATGGTGAGACCGCCACCGGGCGTGGTCTCCGGGGTGATGCTGCCACCCATCGCCTCGGCCAGTCCCCGGGACAGCGCCAGCCCCAGGCCCACCCCGGTCTGGTTGTCCCGGTCGCCGAGACGCTGGAACGGCAGGAAGACGTGCTCCCACTGGTCCTCCGGGATGCCCGGCCCGGTGTCGATCACCCGCAGCTCGACCTGTCCGGCGTGCGCGCTGCCGGTGATCGTCGGCGGTCGGCCGGGCGGGCTGTGCCGCAGCGCGTTCGCCACGATGTTGACGAGCACCCGCTCCAGCAGGCCCGGGTCGGCGAGCGCCGCCGGCAGGTCGGCCGGGATGTCCGTGGTCACCTCGGCCGCCGCCGGGCCCAGTTCGTCGAGGGCCAGGGGTACGGCGTCCTCCAGCCCGATCGCGGTGGCGCTCACGCCCAGCGCCCCGGCCTGCAACCGGCTCATGTCGAGCAGGTTCGCCACCAGCCGGCCCAGCCGGTCCAGCGACTCGTCGGCGGTGGCGAGCAGTTCCTCCCGGTCGTCCGCGTCGAACTCGACGTCGTGGCTGCGCAGGCTGCTCACCGCCGCCTTGGCCGACGCCAGTGGCGTACGCAGGTCGTGGCTGACCGCCGCGAGCAGCGCGGTCCGCATCCGGTCGGCGGCGGCGAGCGGACGGGCGGTGGCGGCCTCCTCGGCCAGCCGCTCCTGGCGCAGCGCGACGGCGGCCTGCGCGGCGAACGCCTCGACCACCCGACGGTCGGCCGCCTCCAGCCGCCGGCCGGCGAGCACCACGCTGAGCCGGTCGTCCACCGGCACCACCGTCTCGCCCGCTCCAGGGCTACCGGGCGGTCGCTCGCCGACGCTCGCCACCACCCGCCAGGCGTCCGCGCCCCGGGCGCGCGCCGGGCGTCCGCCGGCCTCGTCGGTCAGCTCCAGCACGCTCACCGCGCGCAGCCCGAACGTCTCCCGCAGCCGGTCCAGCAGCGCGGGCAGCGGTCGCTCGCCGCGCAGCACGCTGCCCGCCACGGTGGCCAGGGTCTGCGCGTCGGCGGAGGCCCGGGCCGCCTCCCGGGTACGCCGGGCGGCCACGTCGACCACCCAGCTCACCGCGATGGCGACGCCGACGAACACGCCCAGGGCGAGCAGGTTGTCCGCCTCGGCGATGGTGAGCGTCCGGTACGGCGGGGTGAAGAACCAGTTGAGCAGCAGCGAGCCGCCGAGCGCGGCGACCAGCGCGGGCCACAGACCGCCGACCAGCGCCACGCCCACCACACCGGCGAGGAACAGCAGGATGTCGTTGGTCAGGGTGAGGTCGGGCAGCGTCCGCAGCACGAGCGTGAGCAGCGGCATGCCGAGCACCGCGAGCGCGTACCCGATCAGTCGCCGGCGTCGCGACAGCGCGGCGGGCACCGACGTGCCCCGGCGCCCGCGGCCCGCCTCGGGGTGGGTGACCAGGTGCACGTCGATCGGGCCGGACAGCGCGGTGGTGGTCACCCCGACGCCCCTGGCGAACACCTGCGCGAACCGGCCCCGGCGGCTCGCGCCGAGCACGAGCTGGGTGGCGTTGACGCCCCGGGCGAAGTCCAGCAGCGCCGCCGGGATGTCGGTGCCGAGCACCTGGTGGTACGTGCCGCCGAGGCTCTCCACCAGCACCCGCTGCCGGGCGAGCTGGGCCGGGTCGGCGCCGGCGAGCCCGTCGCTGCGGGCCACGTGCACGGCGAGCAGGTCGGCGCCCTTGCTGCGGGCGGCGATCCGGGCGGCCCGGCGGATCAGCGTCTCGCCCTCCGGCCCGCCGGTCAGCGCGACGACGACCCGTTCCCGCGCCTCCCAGGTGTCGGAGATGCCCTGCTGGGCCCGGTACGCGTCGAGCTGCTCGTCGACCTTGTCGGCCAGCCAGAGCAGCGCCAGTTCGCGCAGCGCGGTGAGGTTGCCGACCCGGAAGTAGTTGCCGAGCGCGGCGTCGATCTTGTCGGGCCGGTAGATGTTGCCGTGCGCCATCCGGCGGCGCAGCGCCTCCGGCGTCATGTCCACCAGCTCGACCTGCTCGGCGGCCCGGACCACCTGGTCCGGCACCGTCTCCCGCTGGGTGGTGCCGGTGATCTGCGCGACCACGTCGTTCAGTGACTCCAGGTGCTGCACGTTGACGGTCGAGAGCACGCTGATCCCGGCGTCGAGCAGCTCCTGCACGTCCTGCCAGCGCTTCTCGTGACGGGAGCCGGGCACGTTCGTGTGGGCCAGCTCGTCCACCACGACGACCTCGGGCCGCCGGGCCAGCACCGCGTCCAGATCCATCTCGGTGAACCCGACGCCCCGGTACGTCATCGACCGGCGCGGCACCACCTCCAGGTCACCGATCATCTCGGCGGTGTGCCGGCGGCCGTGCGTCTCGACCAGGCCGATCACCACGTCGGTGCCGCGCTCGGCCCGGCGCTGGGCCTCTTCGAGCACGGCGTACGTCTTCCCGACGCCCGGAGCGGCACCGAGATAGATCCGCAGTTCACCCCTGCCCACGCCCCCATCCTCCCCGAGTGCAAGGAAGGGCCCCCTGTTAACGCCTCGCGAGGTGAAGGGGGCCCTTCTTAACGCCTCCGTCAGCGCGCCGGGAACGCCTCGTCCAGCGCCAGGTTGAGTTCCAGCACGTTCACACCGGGCTCGCCCATGAAGCCCAGCGCCCGGCCGGTGGTGTGCTCCGCGACCAGCCGCCGTACCGCCGCCGGGTCCGCGCCGCGCTCCCGCGCCACCCGGGCCACCTGGATCCGGGCGTACGCCGGGGAGATGTGCGGGTCGAGGCCGCTGCCGCTGGCGGTGACCGCGTCGGCCGGCACCGCCGGTTCGGCGGGGGCGTCGCCACGGATCGGAGTGACCAGTCCGCCGGCGGCGACGTAGTCCTCACCCGGCTTCGCCAGTTCCACCGGCACGCCCTGGTAGCTGGCGACGAACGGCGTCGCGGGCGCGGCCTGGTTGACGCTCACCACGCGGGTGATCCGGCCGGTGAGCCCGTCGGCGCGGAACACGGCGAGCACCGCGCCCACCCCGTCCGGGGTGCAGTACGGGCGCCGCCCGTCCACACCGTCGAGGTCGCCGACCGCCTTGCTGCGCGCGCAGACCTGGGTGAGCAGGCTCGGCGTGGAGTCGGCGGGGTCGGCGGCGAGCGTGTCCACCACGCTCTCCGGGCCGAGGTTGCTCGCCGCGGTGGCGGTCGGGTCGTAGCCGTCCCCGGCGGCCGACGGGCGGGACTGGAAGTAGCGCGGGACGGGGTTGCCGTCCGCGTCGGTGAACGACTGGCCGATCAGCGAGCTGCCGACGGTCCGGCCGCCGACGGTGAGCAGTGAGCCGTCCGCCCTGCCGTCGAGGCCCGGGAGCCGGCCCACGGCGACCAGGGCGAGCGGGTAGACGAGGCCGAGCAGCACGGTGAAGACGAGCACCGCGCGCAGGGCGGCCAGGTGCTGGGAGAGCCAACTGGGAAGGCGCATCACGAGATCCCCGGGACGAACTGGACGAGCAGGTCGATGAGCTTGATGCCGACGAACGGCACCACGATGCCGCCGAGGCCGTAGAGCCACAGGTTGCGGCGCAGCAGCGTCGAGGCGCTGGCCGGGCGGTAGCGCACGCCGCGCAGGGCCAGCGGGATCAACGCCACGATGACTATCGCGTTGAAGACGACGGCGGAGAGGATCGCCGACTCGGGACTGGCCAGGCGCATGATGTTGAGCCGGTCCAGCGACGGGTAGATGCCGGCGAACATGGCCGGGATGATCGCGAAGTACTTCGCGATGTCGTTGGCGATGCTGAACGTCGTCAGCGCACCCCGGGTGATCAGCAACTGCTTGCCGATCTCCACGATCTCGATCAGCTTGGTCGGGTCGGAGTCGAGGTCGACCATGTTGCCGGCCTCCTTCGCGGCCGACGTGCCGGTGTTCATGGCGACGCCGACGTCCGCCTGGGCCAGCGCGGGCGCGTCGTTCGTGCCGTCGCCGGTCATGGCGACGAGCCGGCCGCCCTCCTGCTCCTTCTTGATCAGCGCGAGCTTGTCCTCCGGCGTCGCCTCGGCGAGGAAGTCGTCCACGCCGGCCTCGTCGGCGATCGCCTTCGCGGTACGCGGGTTGTCGCCGGTGATCATCACGGTCCGGATGCCCATCCGGCGCATCTCGTCGAAGCGCTCCCGCATCCCGGCCTTCACCACGTCCTTGAGGTGGATGACGCCCAGCGCCCGGGCCGGTTCGCCGGCCACGTGCTCGGCCACCACGAGCGGCGTGCCGCCGGTGCCGCTGATCGCGTCGACCAGTTCACCGACCTGTTCGGTCGGGTGGCCGCCGTTGTCGCGTACCCACTTCATCACCGCGGCGGCCGCGCCCTTGCGGACGTGCCGGACGCCCCCGTCGGCGTCGAGGTCGACGCCGCTCATCCGGGTCTGCGCGGTGAACGGCACGAACGTGGCGTGCGGGATGAGGCCGGGTTCGCGCTCGCGCAGCCCGTACTCGTTCTTCGCGAGCACCACCACCGAGCGGCCCTCGGGGGTCTCGTCGGCCAGGCTGGACAACTGCGCCGCGTCGGCGAGCGTGGCCGCGTCCACCCCGGTCACCGGCAGGAACTCGGCGGCCTGCCGGTTGCCGAGCGTGATCGTGCCGGTCTTGTCCAGCAGCAGCGTGTTGACGTCGCCGGCCGCCTCGACCGCCCGGCCGCTCATCGCCAGGACGTTGCGCTGCACGAGCCGGTCCATGCCGGCGATGCCGATCGCGGACAGCAGCGCGCCGATGGTGGTCGGGATGAGACAGACCAGCAGGGACACGAGGACGACGCCGGTGACGCCGGAGTCGGTGATCGCCGCGGTGTCGGGCGCGGCGGCCTGGTAGCCCTTCGCGAAGATCGCCATGGGCTGGAGCGTGACGACGGCGAGCAGGAAGATGATCGTCAGCGCGGCCAGCAGGATGTTCAGCGCGATCTCGTTCGGCGTCTTCTGCCGGTTGGCGCCCTCGACCAGCGCGATCATCCGGTCGATGAAGCTCTCGCCCGGCTTCTGGGTGATCCGGACGACGATCCGGTCGGAGAGGACCCGGGTGCCGCCGGTGACCGCGCTGCGGTCGCCGCCGGACTCCCGGATCACCGGGGCGGACTCGCCGGTGATCGCCGACTCGTCGACGCTGGCGATGCCCTCCACCACGTCGCCGTCGCCGGGGATGACCTGGCCGGCTTCGACCAGGACGACGTCGCCCTGCCGCAGTTGCGGCGCGGGCACCGCCTCGTCCCGGTACGCGTTCGCGGCGGCACCCGGCGTCCAGCCGACCAGCCGGGTGGCGACGGTGTCCTGCTTGGCCCGGCGCAGCGTGTCGGCCTGCGCCTTGCCGCGCCCCTCGGCGACCGCCTCGGCCAGGTTCGCGAAGATCACGGTGAGCCAGAGCCAGACGGTGATCGCGATCGCGAAGACGGACGGGTCGGCCACCGCGAGCACTGTGGTGAACAGCGCGCCGATCTCCACGATCAGCATCACCGGGTTGCGCCACAGGGTGCGCGGGTCGAGCTTGCGCAGTGCGTCCGGCAGCGACCGGAGCAACTGGCGCGGGTCGAGCAGTCCGCCGCCGACCCGGTCGCCCCGGATGGCGTGGTCGCCGGTGACCGGTGTGTCGAGGGCCGGCCCGTCGGCGGTCTGCACAGGTGCTGTCATGTCCTTGTCTCTCATGGTGGTCACAGCCCTTCGGCCAGCGGGCCGAGCGCGAGTGCGGGAAGGAAGGTGAGCGCGACGAGGACCACCGTGACGCCGACGACCATGCCGACGAACAACGGCCGGTGGGTCGGCAGGGTGCCCTCGGAGGCGGGTGTGGGTTGCTGGCGGGCCAGTGAGCCGGCCAGCGCGAGCACGAAGATGATCGGCAGGAACCGGCCGAGCAGCATGCAGAGCCCGAGCGCGGTGTTCCACCACGGCGTGTTCACGGTGATGCCGGCGAACGCGGAGCCGTTGTTGTTGCTGGCCGAGGTGAACGCGTAGAGCACTTCGGACAGCCCGTGCGGCCCGACGTTCAGCGCTGTCGAGGCGTTGCCGGTGGCGAACGCCGCGGCGGTGCCGGTGAGCACCAGCGCCGGGGTGATCAGGAAGTACATCGAGGCGAACTTGATCTCGCGCGAGCCGATCTTCTTGCCCAGGTACTCCGGGGTGCGCCCGACCATCAGGCCCGCCACGAACACCGTGATCACCGCGAGGATCAGCAGCCCGTACAGGCCGGCGCCGACGCCACCGGGGGCGACCTCGCCGAGCATCATGTTGCCCAGCGTCATCATGCCGCCCAACGCGGTGTACGAGTCGTGGAACGAGTTGACGGCGCCGGTCGAGGTGAGCGTGGTGGCCGCCGCGAACGTGGCCGAGTTCGACACGTCGAAGCGCACCTCCTTGCCCTCCAGCGCCGCGCCGACCGCCTGCGGCACCGTGCCGTCGCCGGTCAGCTCGAAGACGTTTGTGAGGGTGATGCTGGCGAGCGCCAGGATCGCCATGACGGCGACGATCGCGTAGCCCTGCCGCTTCTGCCCCACCATCCGGCCGAAGACCCGGGGCAGGCTGAAAGGGATCACCAGGATCAGGAAGATCTCCAGCCAGTTCGTCCACGCGGTCGGGTTCTCGAACGGGTGGGCGCTGTTGACGTTGTAGAAGCCGCCGCCGTTGGTGCCCAGCTCCTTGATGACCTCCTGGCTCGCCACCGGCCCGCCGGTGACGGTCTGGGTGCCGCCGGTCAGCGTGGTCACGTCGGTGCCGCCGGACAGGTTCTGCACCACGCCGCCGAGCATCAGCGCGAGCGCGCCGAGCACCGCGATCGGCAGCAGGATCCGCAGCGTGACCCGGGTCAGGTCGACCCAGAAGTTGCCCAGCTCGCCGGTGCGGCTGCGGGCGAAACCCCGGACCAGCGCCACCGCCACGGCGATGCCGACGGCGGCCGAGACGAAGTTCTGCACCGCCAGGCCGGCCATCTGCACCAGGTGGCCCATCGTCGACTCACCCGAGTACCACTGCCAGTTCGTGTTGGTCACGAACGACACAGCGGTGTTCCACGCGCCGTGCGGCACCACCGGGTCGAATCCCAGCGAGAGCCACAGGTGGTTCTGCAGGCGCTGGAACGCGTACAGGAACAGCAGGGAGACGGCCGAGAAGGCCAGCACCGAGCGGGCGTACACGCCCCAGGTCTGCTCGGCGGCCGGGTCGACCCCGACCAGGCGGTAGATCCCCCGCTCGACCCGGGACGACCGGGTGCCGGCGACCACACGGTGCATGTAGTCGCCGAACGGCCGGTGCACGGCGACGAGCGCCGCCACCAGCGACAGGACGAAGAGCACGCCGGCTGTCGTCATGCTCATCAGAAGCGCTCCGGGAACAGCAGGGCGGCGACCAGGAACACGCCCAGGCCGATCGCCAGCACCAGGCCGACGGCGTTGACGGCGTTCACAGCTTCTCCACGCCCCTCACCACGAGGGCGAGAGCCGCGAACAGCCCCACCGTCAGCAACACGAACAGCACGTCAGACACGGCTGATCTCTCCTAGCGGAAGATGTCCTCGCGACCGCCTCCCGGCCGCGCCGGGCAATCACAGCGCCGTATCCGCCGGACGGACAGGGGTCTTGACGCGACCATCACGCGCGGCCGCGGTTTCTTGACGCGCTTTTCACGCCGTCTCCGTGGCCGGTGATCCGGGTCACCGGCCGGGCCTCGGCGCCGATCGACCGGAGATGCCGGTAGCCGGCGCCGAGCACCGCGGCGAACCCGATCGGCATGGCCTGGGACCAGGCGTCACCCGGGCCGGTCAGCTCGCCGTAGCGGTGGGCGAGGAACCCGACGAAGACCGCCGCACCCAGCGCCGCCACCGCCGCGACCGCGCGCAGGTCGGCCACCACAGCGGCGTACGCCCCGACGACGCCCGCCATCACCAGGACCCGCCCGGGCCGCTCGTCCGGCCCGAACACCCCGGCCGCGACGAGCGCCGCGCCGACCACCACTGCGGCGCCGGCGGCCACCCGGAATCCGGTGCACCCGTCCGCCCGATCTCGTCCCATGTCCGCCTCCCGCGTCGGTACGTCCTTCGCGGGCCATACCAGCCGTGCCGGGTGCGTACGGTCGACGGCTTTGACGGATCCGGTACGGGTCACCGGCCGCTTTTCACGCGGCCTTCACGGACCGCCCGGCGCGGGGACGGTGACGGGCCGGTCCGCCGCCTACGCTGGCCCGGTGACCACCGAACTGACAGTGCTGTCGGACGTGGTCTGCCGAGGTGTGCCGGTGGGCGGCGCCCGGCTGCGCGGGTTGCTGGCCCTCCTGGCCGGCCGGCTCGGGCCCGGCTGCGGCACCGGCGCGCTCGTTGACGCGCTCTGGCCGGACGATCCGCCCCGGCATCCGGTGAAGGCGTTGCAGATCCTGGTCTCCCGGGCCCGCGCCGAGCTGGGCGCCGACCTGATCGTCCGGACCGCCACGGGTTACCGGCTGGCGCTCACCGACGCGCAGGTGGACGCGGCGGCGGTGCTGCGGCACGCCGCGGCGGCGGACCGGGTGCTCGGCAGGGACGCGCTGCCGGTGCGGGAGTCTGGCGCCGCCCGCCGCGCCGAGGCCGGCGAGGACGAGCGGGTGCTGGCGGCGTACCTCGCCTGGGCCTGCGAATTCGACGGTTTCACGCCGCCGGGTCACCCGTCGATCGCGCGGTGCACAGACCTCGTGACTGAGCGTGAGATCAGCGCGGCATCTCGCGCCAGCCGGAGCCGCTCGCGCGCCACGCCCCGGCCAGGATCGTCGCTGAGCCACGACTCGGGCACTGCTGAATCCGGGACCGGCCGCTCGCCCCGCCGATCTGCGCCTGGACCTGCCACTGGCTTCCGTCGGTGCGGATGTAGACGTCGCGCCGTCCGCGAGGGTTGCTGACGCCGTTCCACCAGTGTTCCTCGACCACCATGCGGTGACCGTACCCCAGGAGACCCGGACGGGCCCAGACCGGAATTCCGTTGCTCCGCGTGACCGGGCGGCGGCACCCTCCACGGATGACCTCACCGGACCTTCCGCGCCAGTTCACCATTCGCGAAGGCGAGCTGCGCATCCTCAACCCGTTCGACGACGTCAAGCTGGCCACGCTGGGCCGGGCGATCCGGCTGCGGCCCGGCGACGAGCTGCTCGACCTGTGCAGCGGAAAGGGCGAACTGCTCTGCACCTGGGCCCGTGACCACGGGATCACCGGCACCGGGGTCGACATCAGCACCGTCTTCACCGCCGCCGCCCGGGAACGCGCCGCCGGACTCGGCGTGGCCGACCGGGTACGTTTCGTGCACGGCGACGCGGCGGCGTACGCCCCGGAGCGGCCGGTCGACGTGGCCGCCTGCGTCGGCGCGACCTGGATCGGCGGCGGGGTGCCCGGAACGCTGGAACTGCTCGACCGGGCGTTGCGGCCGGGCGGCATGGCGCTCGTCGGCGAGCCCTACTGGCGGCGCGACCCGCCGGACGACGAGGCGGTCACCGGCTCGCACGCCCGGTCCCGTGACGAGTTCCGCGACCTGCCCGGTCTGGTCGAGCAGTTCGGCGAGTGCGGCTGGGACCTGGTCGAGATGGTCCTCGCCGACCAGGACAGCTGGGACCGGTACGCCGCCGCGCACTGGCTGAACCTACGCCGCTGGCTGGACGCCGACCCGGACGACGAACTGGCCCCGGAGCTGCGGCGGGAGCTGACCGAGGATCCGGTGCGGTACGTCCGTTTCCAGCGCGAGTACCTGGGGTGGGGCGTGTTCGCGCTGCTGCGGCGCTGATCTGCTTAACGAACGGCTACGCAGGGTAAAGGCAGATCATGGGACAGTTCCGCACCTCGCCTCCGCCGCCACAGGCCACCGAGCTGGAGCAGTGGGTGCTCGACAGTCCCGAGGATCTGCGCGGCCTGCGCGCCTCGCTGCGTGACGCGCTGAACCGGCACGGACTGGTGCAGGGCGAGAATCTGGACGAGGTGCCACACCTGGTCGTGCTCGTCGCCACCGAGCTGGCGAGCAACGCGCTGCGGCACGGCCGGCCGCCCACCATCGTCACGCTGCTCACCACCGACGACCGGTTCCTGCTCGACGTGGCCGACCACGACGTCAGTTCGGTGCCGGAGCTGACCGACATCAGTCCGACCGACTCGGGTGGGCGGGGTCTGTTCCTGGCCCAGTCGGTCTCGCTCGACGTGGGCTGGTACGCCACCGAGAAGACCAAGAACATCTGGGCGTCGTTCTCCCGGTGACGGCCGGGGCGGCCGCCCGGGCGAGGGCTCAGCGGTCCCCGGCCGGGATCGGGTCGTCGTACTGGCCGGGCGGCCCGGACAGCGGTTCGCCGCCCACCAGCGGCCACGGGTTCGGGGTGCAGCCGTGCAGGCCGAGCGTCTGCTGCACCATGACCGGCGCCGGGCCGCCGGCTCGGGGGCAGCGCTCGTGGCCGCGGCCCAGCCGGTGGCCGACCTCGTGGTTGAGCAGGTACTGCCGGTAGCGGGAGAGGTCGGTCACGTGCGGCACCCCGTACACCCAGCGGGCCACGTTGATCACCACCTGGTCGCCGTTGCGGCAGGACGTGTAGCGGTCGCTCGGGTCGCCGCACAGCCGCCCCCGGGTGACGGGCGTGGTGAGCAGCACGGTGAAGTCGGCGCGGTCGTCGCGGCCCACCCGTTGCAGCCGCCACCGGCCGTCGCCGGTCCAGCCGCGCCGGTCGGCGAGGGTGGCGGCGACGTCCCGGGCAAACCCCTCCACGTCCACGTTGCGGATGCCGTCCTCGACCGCGACCCGGTAGCGCAGCAGCTCACCGGAGCTACCGGCGACCGCGCCGACCGTGCCGGCGGTGCGGAACGTGCCGTCGCCCCGGGCCGGGTAGCCGATGCCGGGGGCCACCCGGCCGGCCGCCGGGACCGGTGTCGGCGCGGCCGTCGGCGTGGGGCGCGCGTCCGGTGCGGGCGCGCTCGGTGCCGCCGCCTGCACGGTCCGCCGGACCTCGATGCGGTCCAGCAGGTCCGGATGCCGGGCGGCGTACCCGGCGGCGGCGAGCGCGGCCCCGGCCAGGACCACCGCCAGGACCCGTGGTGATCGCGGCCGCCGTCGTCGCCGGTGCAGCCCCCGGTCATGCCCGCCCACGTGATCTCCGTCCGTCGCGCCGCCCCGCTCCGGGCAGGAGTACGGACGCCGGGCCCGGACGGTTGAACGGGCGGCCGGGTACCGTCGGTGCCGGGGTGGGCGACCTGCCGCCTGTCGGAGTTCAGGGAGAGCCACCCGTGTCACCAGCCGAGCGACTGCTCGACGCCGCCGTCACGTCCGCGCGCGGCACCGACGTACGTGCTGCCGAGCGAGCCCTCGACGGGCTCGTGGTGGCCGACGGCGCGGCGGTGGACGCGGCGCTGCTCGCCCGGCTCACGCGGGACGTGGGCCGGCTCTGGCCGCGTGGCTGGCAGCCCGCCGACCTGGATCGGCTCGCCACGCGGCGGCTCACTCCCCGCGGCGCCCGGCTGCTGCGCGACGCGATGGCCGCACAGCGGCGTACGCTGCCCGCGCCGGTCCCGGCCTGGTTCGACGAACAGCTCACCGAGACGGGTGCCCGCTGGGACGACGACGCGGGCTGGCTGGACCGGCGCGCCGACGGGGACCGGATCACCGCGCTGCGGGACGCGGTGGACGCGATCGTCCTGGTGGCGGGGTTGCCGCCGATCGCGGCGCTCCGGCCGCCGCCCGGCTCGGCCGGTATCGCCCTGGCCGCCGCGACACCGAGCGGTTCCCGGATGCTCGACCGGGTACGCGCGCTGCTGGCGAAGGCCGAGTCGACCGGCTACCCGGCCGAGGCGGAGGCGTTCACCGCTAAGGCGCAGGAGCTGATGGCCCGGCACAGCATCGACGCGGCGCTGCTCGACGCGGGGGCCGACCGGACCGGCGGCCCGGGTGGGGTGCGGATCGGCGTCGACGCCCCGTACGCGGCCGCGAAGGCGCTGCTGATTCAGGAGGTCGCGGCGGCGAACCGGTGCGAGTCGGTCTGGTCCGACGACCTGGGCTTCGCCACCGTGCTCGGCTTCCCGGCCGACCTGGCGGCTGTCGAACTGCTGCACACCTCGCTGCTCGTGCAGGCCACCGCCGCGATGCTGCGCGGCCGGGGCGAGCGCGGCAGGGCCGGCGGGCGGCGTACCAAGGGCTACGACGAGTCGTTCCTCAACGCGTTCGCGCTACGCGTCGGCGACCGGCTGCGGTCGGCGAGCGCGGCGGCCGCCGAGGAACTCGACGACGACCGGCTGCTGCCGGTGCTCGCGGCCCGCTCCGACGCCGTCCGGGAACGCGTCGACCAGCTCTTTCCGGGCACCACCCGGCACCGCCTCCAGGTGCGGGACGAGCAGGGCTGGGTCTCCGGCACCAGCGCGGCCGACCGGGCCTCGCTCGACCCGGGCCGCCCGGCACGCCGTCCGCTGCGCGGGGGCCGCTGACCTCTCCCGGGGGATGATGTCGGATCGGGCGGACCGGCTCCGACCCGTCTGCGAGGCGCCACCGCCGGTGGCCCGCACCCGAGGAGTGCACCGTGAAGTACATGCTGCTGATCTGGAACCGGCCCGGCTTCGTGGAGGAGCTGTCCGAGGCGGAACGCACAGCCGTCTTCGGTGAGGTCGACGAGATCATGAAGGAGCTGACCGAGTCCGGCGAGCTGGTCGGCGGCGAGGCGCTCGCTCACCCCTCGCAGACCCGTACGGCCCGTCCGGCCGCCGGTGGCGGCGTCGAGGTCACCGACGGGCCGTTCATGGAGAGCAAGGAGCAGTTCGCCGGCTACCTGACGGTCGACTGCGAGACCCCGGAGCGGGCGGCCGAGATCGCCGCGCGCTGGCCGGACGTACGGCACGGCTTCGGTGTGCTGGAGGTGCGCGCGGTGATGGAGCAGGCCGGGACGGAGATGTGACATCACCTGTGGTCGAGGACCTGCTGCGTACGCTCGCGCCGCAGGTCCTCGGCGTGCTCGTCCGCCGGCACGGCCAGTTCTCCGCCTGCGAGGACGCCGTCCAGGAGGCGCTGCTCGCCGCCGCCGTGCAGTGGCCGGAACAGGGCCTGCCCGGCCATCCCCGCTCGTGGCTGGTCACCGTCGCCACCCGGCGGCTCACCGACGAGTGGCGCAGCGAGCACGCCCGCCGGGAACGCGAGGTGGCTGTCGCGGTCCGGCAGCCCGCGTACGCGGCTGTCGCGCCGCCCGCCGACGAGGAGCCGCCCAGCGGCGACGACACGCTGAAGCTGTTGTTCCTCTGCTGCCATCCGGCGCTGCCGGTGAGCGGGCAGGTGGCGCTCACACTGCGCGCCGTGGGCGGGTTAAGCACCGCCGAGATCGCCCGCGCGTACCTGGTGCCGGAGGCGACGATGAGCCAGCGGATCCGCCGCGCGAAGCAGCGGATCGAGGCGTCCGGCGCGCGTTTCACGCTGCCGTCCCCGGCCGACCGGGACGAGCGGCTGGGCGCGGTGCTGCGCGTGCTCTACCTGATCTTCAACGAGGGCTACACCGCGTCCAGCGGCGAGGCGCTGCACCGGGCCGAGCTGACCGGGGAGGCGATCCGGCTCACCCGGGAGCTGCGCCGGCTGCTCCCGGACGACGGCGAGGTGGCCGGGTTGCTGGCGCTGATGCTGCTCACCGACGCGCACCGGGCCGCCCGTACCGGGCCGGACGGCGAGCTGGTGCCGCTGGCCGAGCAGGATCGCAGCCGGTGGGACCGGGACGCCGTCGCGGAGGGGGTGGCGCTGGTGACCGAGGCGCTCACCTGGTCGGCGCCGGGGCCGTACCAGGTGCAGGCGGCGATCGCCGCTGTGCACGCGGAGGCGCCCACCGCCGCGGACACCGACTGGCGGCAGATCGTCGCGCTCTACCGGGTGCTGGCACGTGTCGCGCCGAACCCGATGGTCACGCTCAACCAGGCCGTCGCGGTGGCAATGGTCGACGGCCCGCGTGCCGGGCTGGCACTGCTGGCCACGCTCGACGGCGACGACCGGACTGCGGGGCACCACAGGCTGGCCGCCGTCCGCGCGCACCTGCTCGACCTGGCCGGTGACCGTGCGGAGGCCCGGGCCGCGTACCTGGCCGCCGCGCGGGCCACCACGAGCCTGCCGGAGCGGCGTTATCTGGAGGTACGCGCCGCGCGCCTGGCCGGTGACCGGCCGCGCTGACCCGCGCCCGGACAGCACTCCGGGCCGGCCCGTGGGCCGACCCGGTGGTGTGTGTGCGTCGCGTACTCAGCTCTTGAAGGCGTCCTTGATCTTCTCGCCGGCCTGCTTGAGCTTGGCGCCCGCCTGGTCGTTGCGGCCCTCGGCCTCGAGGCGCTCGTTGTCGGTCGCCCGGCCGATGCCCTCCTTGACCTTGCCCGCGGTGTCCTGGGAAGCGTTGTCGATCTTGTCGTCCAGACCCATGATGACCTCCACTGAAGCGGTTGCCTGACGACAACTGGTTACCCCGTCGGTCGTCGGCTCAATCCCCTCACCCGATCGGGCGGAAGCTGCGCAACCGCAGGCTGTTGCCCACCACGAACACCGACGAGAACGCCATGGCCGCTCCGGCGAGCATCGGGTTGAGCAGTCCGGCCGCCGCCAGCGGCAGCGCCGCGACGTTGTAGGCGAACGCCCAGAACAGGTTGCCCTTGATGATCGCCAGCGTCCGCCGGGAGAGCCGGATGGCGTCCGCGGCGGCCATCAGGTCGCCCCGGACCAGCGTCAGGTCGGCCGCCTCGATGGCCGCGTCGGTGCCGGTGCCCATGGCCAGCCCGAGGTCGGCGCGGGCCAGCGCGGCGGCGTCGTTCACCCCGTCGCCGACCATGGCGACCACGCGGCCCTCGCGCTGGAGCCGCTCGACCACGTCGACCTTGTCGGCGGGCAGCACCTCCGCGATCACCTCGTCGATGCCGACCTCGGCCGCCACCGCCTTCGCCACCGTGGTGTTGTCGCCGGTGAGCAGCACCGGCTTCAGGCCCAGCTCACGCAGCCGCGCGACGGCCGCCCGGCTGGTCGGCTTCACCGCGTCGGCCACCGCGAGCACGCCCCGGGCCCGCCCGTCCCAGCCGGCCAGGATCGCCGTCCGTCCGGCGGCCTCCGCGCCGGTCGCGGCCCGAACGACCTCCTCGGGTACGTCGAGACCCCGCTCTCGCAGCAGCCGGGCCCGGCCGACCACCACGGTCCGGCCGTCGACGGTGCCGGTCACGCCCAGCCCTTCGGCGTTGGCGAACTCGCCGACCGGCGGCAGCGGCCCGGCCTCGGCCGCGGCCTCGGCGACGGCCCGCGCGATCGGGTGCTCGGAGGCGGCCTCCAGCGCGCCGGCCACCCGGAGCAGTTCGGCGGCGTCCTCGCCGCCGGCGGGCAGCACCTCGGCCAGCGCCATCCGGCCGGTGGTGACGGTGCCGGTCTTGTCGAGCACCACGGTGTCGACCCGGCGGGTGGACTCCAGCACCTCCGGCCCCTTGATCAGCACGCCGAGCTGCGCGCCGCGCCCGGTGCCGACGAGCAGCGCGGTCGGGGTGGCCAGGCCGAGCGCGCACGGGCAGGCGATGATCAGGACGGCCACCGCGGCGGTGAACGCGGCGGTCGGCCCGGAGCCGGTGCCGAGCCACCAGCCGAGCGTGCCGGCGGCCAGCGCGATCACGATCGGCACGAAGACGCCGGAGATCCGGTCGGCGAGCCGCTGCACCGCCGCCTTGCCGGTCTGCGCCTGCTCGACGAGTCGCGCCATCTGGGCGAGCTGGGTGTCCCCGCCGACCCGGGTGGCGCGGACCACCAGCCGGCCGCCGGCGTTCACCGTGGCGCCGACCACGGCGTCGCCCTGGCCCACCTCGACCGGCACCGACTCGCCGGTGAGCATGCTGGCGTCGACTGCGGACGTGCCCTCCTCGACCACACCGTCGGTGGCGATCTTCTCGCCGGGCCGGACCACGAACCGGTCACCGACCGCGAGCCGGCCGACCGGGATCCGGGTCTCCTGCCCGTCGCGCAGCACCGCCACGTCCTTGGCGCCGAGTTCGAGCAGGGCGCGCAGCGCCGACCCGGCGGTGCGCTTGGAGCGCGCCTCGAAGTACCGCCCGGCCAGGATGAACACGGTCACGCCGGCGGCGGCCTCCAGGTAGATGTTGCCGGCGCCGTCGCCGCGGGCGATGTCGAGGCTGAACGGGTGCTTCATCCCGGGCATGCCGGCGTCGCCGAGGAACAGCGCCCAGAGCGACCAACCGAACGCGGCAAGCGTGCCGAGCGACACGAGCGTGTCCATGGTCGCCGCGCCGTGCCGCAGGTTGATCAGCGCGGCGCGGTGGAACGGCAGCCCGCCCCAGACCACCACCGGGGCGGCCAGGGTGAGCGAGGCCCACTGCCAGTAGTCGAACTGCCAGGCCGGAACCATGGCGAGAACGATCACCGGCAGGGTGAGCACGGCGGAGACCCAGAGCCGGGTACGCGCGGTGCGCAGCTCGTCCACCGGCTCCCCGGCCGCTGCCGCCTCCGCCTGCTCGGGCGGCGGCGGCACCACGGCGGTGTAGCCGGTCTTCTCGACGGTGGCGATCAGGTCGGCCGGCGCGATGTCGTCGGCGTACCGGACGGTGGCCTTCTCGGTGGCGTAGTTCACCGTCGCCTCGACGCCGTCCATCCGGTTGAGCTTCTTCTCGATCCGGGCGGCGCAGGACGCGCAGGTCATCCCGCCGATCGCCAGTTCGATGAGGTTCGGCGCGGTGGGCAGCGCCTTTCCCGTGGCAGTCATCGCGGCACCTCCGGCGCTCAACTGTGCCCGTGCCCCGGGGTGCCGTGTCCGGCGTCCGGGGTCGGTGCGGTGGTGGATGCCGGCGCGGCGGGCGGCGGCGCGGTCCGGTCGCCGGCGAGGACGGTGAACTCGGCGGTGTGCACCGCGTCGCCGTGCCGGAAGTCCAGGTAGAGACGGTACGCCCCGGCCGAGGGCACCTCGGCGGCGAACGTGATCGCCGGACCCGCAGGTGTGCGCCCGTCGCCGGGCACGCCCTCCGGGTGCACGTGCAGGTACGCCAGGTCGCCCTGCCGCAGCGCCACCAGGTGCCCGTACGCGCCGAGGTAGGGCGCAAGGTCGGTGACCGGCCGCCCGTCGCGGCTGACGGACAGCGCGAGCCGGCTGGTCCGGCCCGGCTCCGGGGTGCCGGTCAGGGTGACCGTGTAGCCGTCGACGGTGGTGCTGGTCGCCGGTGCCGGCAGCGGCCGAGCGGTCAGCTCGCCGGGGACCGTGACGTCCAGGCCGAGCGTCAGCGGCTCGCCGCCTTCGGGGGTGAAGTCGGCGAACGCCCGCCAGACGCCGGGACCGCCGAGCGGTGAGGTGACCCGCCAGGTGCCGTCGCCGGCCATCTCCGGGTGGACGTGCCGGAACCCGGACAGGTCCCGGCGGGCGACGATCAGGTGCATGCGCTTGTCGTGGGCCACCTCGAAGCGGGTGACCGGTGCGCCGTCCGGGCCGGTGATCCGGAAGGCGAACTGCCCGGCCGGGGCGTCGGCGGGCTGGAACGTGTAGCCGCGCTCGGAGACGAGCAGCCCGCCGGGCAGGTGCGCGGAGGCGCCGCCTGCCCGGCTCTCGTCACCGTGGCCGGTGTCACCGGCCCCGTGGTCGCTGTCGCTGTCGTCGTGTCGGGTCTCGGCGGCCGGGGCGACGGGATCGGCCAGGTTGCCGATCCCGTACGCCGCGCCGAACACCGCCACGAGGCCGAGCGCGAAGCCGCTGAGCTTCGTCGCCGTGTTCATGGTGTCTCCTCGGTTGTCGCGGGTCCGCCGGACCCGTCACGCACCGACGAGGTCGTAGCCGGCCTCGTCGACCGCCGCGCGGACCGCGTCCACGTCCAGCGGGTTCTGACTGGTGACGGTGACCCGGCCGCCGGCCAGGTCGACCTGGACGTCGGTGACGCCCGGAAGTGCGCTCAGCTCGGTGCTCACCGAGTTGACGCAGTGCCCGCAGGTCATGCCGTTCACCTGGTAGGTGGTCTCCATCTCGCCCTCCGATCTGATACCCCCCAGGGGTACACTCGGAACGTTAGCATACCCCCGAGGGGTACGCTATCCTCGGTTTCATGACCGCGCCGTCCAGCCCGACCCGGGGCTACACCGCCAGCAAGGACCAACTCCTCGCCCGGCTCCGCCGGATCGAGGGCCAGGTCCGTGGCATCGAGAAGATGGTCGAGGACGACCGTTACTGCATCGACGTGCTGACCCAGATCTCGGCCATCCAGGCGGCGCTGGACAAGGTGGGCCTGGGCCTGCTCGACGGCCACGCCCGGCACTGCATGCACGAGGGCGCCGCCGAGGGCCGGGCCGACGAGATGGCGACCGAGATGATGGCCGCCGTCGGCCGCCTGATGAAGCGCGGCTGAGCAGGGCCCTCCGACCCGTCCGGCCAGGGCACATCGACCCGTGCCGGCGCACCCGGGCGGACGTACCGTCGAAGTGGCGGGCAGGCCGGCCCGGCGGACCCGCGGTGACGGACGGAGGGCGGCCCGATGATGTGGCAGAGCCCGATGATGGGCTGGATGTGGATCTGGTCCCTGCTGGTGCTCGCCGTGCTGGCGGGGCTCGTCTGGGCGGCCGTGCGGTGGACCGGCCCGCAGTACCTGGGCCCGACGACGGCAAGGCGCATCCTGGACGAGCGGTACGCCCGCGGCGAGATCGACGAGGACGAGTACCGGCGGCGCCGGGCCGGCCTGGCCTGACGGCGCGGGGCGCGCGTCACCGGCCACGCTGTGCGGGAGTGGCCGGCCGGGCTGCCTACCATGGCCGGGCGACGACCCGGACGTGGTCGACACGTCCGCGCCGGCCGGGTGACCAGACCGGTCCGGCGGACCAGGCGTCGCCGAGACCCTTGGGAGAGACGTCATGGGTGCCGACCACACCCGCCCCGCACCCGCCCCGCCGCCGGGCGTACGACGGCTGCTCGTCGCCGTGGTGGTGCCGCTGTTCGCGCTCACCGTGATCGCGGCACTGGTGCTCTGGCCCGGGCAGGACCGGGAGCCGGTCGGCGGCGCTGACGTCCCCCGCTACCACGGCACGGTGACCCGGGTGGTCACCGAGCCCTGCCCGCCGACGCCGGAGGCCCCGGAGGGCGGGGGTGGCCCCTGCGGCACCGTGACGGTCACCGCAGAGCAGGGCCCGGACGCGGGCCGGCAGGTCGAGACGCCGATCCCGGCCGGGCCGGGCGCTTCCCGGGTCGCGGTCGGCGACGAGGTCGTCCTGGTCGAGCTGACCGACCCGGCCGACCCGGCGGTGAAGTCCTACAACATCGCCGAGCACCAGCGCGGCACGCCGCTGATCTGGCTGATGGTGCTGTTCGCCGCCGCGATCGTGGCGTTCGGCCGGTGGCGCGGGCTGGCCGCGCTCGGCGGCCTGGTGGCCAGCTTCGCCATCCTCCTGGGCTTCGTGCTGCCTGGTATCGGTGCCGGTCAGCCGCCGCTGCTCGTGGCGATCGTCGGCGCCGCGTTGATCATGTTCGTGGTGCTCTACCTGACGCACGGGATCACCGCGCAGACGTCGGTCGCGGTGCTCGGCACGCTCGGCAGCCTGGTGGTCACCGGCGTGCTCGGCCTGCTCGCCACGTCCGCCACCCACCTGACCGGCTTCGGCAGCGAGGACGCCACCACGCTGTCCATGTTCCAGGGCGACGTGGACCTGCACGGGCTGCTGCTGGCCGGCATCATCATCGGCTCGCTGGGCGTGCTGGACGACGTGACGGTCACCCAGGCGGCCACCGTAACCGAACTGGCGCACGCCAACCCCGGACTGTCCCGGCGGCAGCTCTACCGGGCGGCGACCCGGGTCGGCCGGGCCCACATCGCGTCCACCGTCAACACCATCGTGCTGGCGTACGCGGGCGCCTCGCTGCCGCTGCTGCTCCTGCTGGTCGCCGACTCCCGCCCGGTCAGCGAGATCCTCACCAGTGAGTTCCTCGCCCAGGAGATCGTCCGTAGCGCGGTGGCGACGCTCGGCCTGATCGCCGCCGTACCGCTGACGACCGGACTGGCCGCGATCGTGACCACCGCCGGGCGGCGCTCGCCCGGCGCGGAGCCGGCGCCCGCCGCGCCCCCGCCGCCGGCCGGACGGGACGACGCGCTGGAGGCCCTCGGCGGCGGAAGGAGTACGGAGGCCGCATGGTGACACTCCGCAGCGTGACCATCGAATTCAAACGCGACGCTGGTCACGGTGTGCCACGGCGAAATCTCGCTATTGGTCGGCTTCCGGACGTAGATCCTCACGAGTGCTGTCAGGTAACCTCGCTGCCGGTCACCGCCGAAGGCGCGCACCGGCGCCAGCGGTGCCGCCGCCCAATCGCCCGCGGGCGAACCGGGGAACCAGGTACATGGGGTGAATCCGCGACAGCGGTAGGGGCCACTTCCGTCCCGAACCCGTCAGCTAACCCGGTCGGCGGCCGACGGAAGGGAACACTGTGACGGCACCCCTGCGCCGCTGGCTGACACCCGTGGTGGCCGTGCTGGCCTCGCTGGCAGTGCTCGCCGGCCCGAACCCGGCGACCGCGGCCCCCGCCGCGGCGGCCCCCGGCAACCCCTCGGGCCACGAGGAGGACGGCGACCCGCCACTCATCACCGAGGCGATCGACTCCGCCAACCGGAACTTCCTCCAGGCCAAGGCGAAGCTCGCCAAGTCCCAGGACCGCCAGCGGCGGCTGGCGGCCGAGGTGAAGACGGCACAGGCCGAACTCGACGCGCTCAGCCCGCAGGTCAACCAGCTCGCCGCCCAGTCCTACCGGACCGGCCGGATGGGCGCGATGGCGATGCTGCTGGAGAGCAACTCCCCCGACTCGTTCGTCCGCCGGGTCAACGCCCTGGACGAGCTGAACCTCCTCAACGCGCAGCGCCTGGCCGCCATCAACGCGGTCAAGACCCGCGCCGAGCAGGCCAAGATCGCGCTCGACGCCGAGGTGCGCGAGCAGGAGAAGCAGAAGAACGCGATGGAGCGCGAGAAGGTGCAGGCCGAGCGCGCGCTGAAGCTCGTCGGCGGTCTCGGCTTCACCGGTGGCCTGGTCTCCGCCACCTCACCGGTCGCCAAGATCGCCCCCGGCCGCACTTCCGACGGCGGGTGGAAGGCCGAGTCGTGCAGCGAGGACGACCCGACCACCTCGGGCTGCGTCACGCCGCGCACGCTGCACGCGTACAAGGAGGTCCGGCGCGCCGGCTTCAAGCGCTTCGTGGGCTGCTACCGGCCCGGCGGGCCGTGGGAGCACCCCAAGGGCAAGGCGTGCGACTGGTCGCTCCAGAACAGCGGCTTCGCGCCCTGGCACAACAACGACACCCGCCGGTACGGCAACGAGGTGGCCGCCTTCCTCATCCGCAACGCCGACCGGCTGGGCATCTACTACGTCATCTGGAACCGGCAGATCTGGTTCCCGGCCACCGGCTGGAGTTCGTACAGCGGACCGTCGAACCACACCGACCACGTCCACATGTCGCTGCTCTGACCCGGACACCACGAGAAGGGGCCGCCCTCGGGCGGCCCCTTCTCGTCCGTACGGGTCAGCTCGCCAGCGCCGGGTCGGCGGGCGCGGCCGGGGCGGGCAGCGGGGCCGGGGCCTGCGCCACGGTCCGCACCTCGCCACCGGCGAGCCGGTACGACATGCCCACCACCGTGCACCGCCCGGCGGCCACCCGCTCGGCCAGCACGGCGGACCGGGCCAGCAGCGTCTCCACCGTCTGCGCGATGTGGACGTCGATGATGCCGTCCAGGTCCTCGACGCCCTGGCGGGCGGCGCGCAGCAGGCTCGGCGAGACCGCGTCCACCACCGCGCCCAGGTGCCCGGCCGGGGCGGCACCGGTCCGGACCCCCTCCCGGGCGGCCTGGACCGCGCCGCACGAGTCGTGCCCGAGCACCACCACGAGCGGCGTGCCCAGCACCGTGACGGCGTACTCGACGCTGCCGAGCACCTCCGGCCCGGCGGTGTGTCCGGCGGTACGCACCACGAAGAGGTCACCGAGACCGCGGTCGAAGATGATCTCGGCGGCGAGCCGCGAGTCGGAGCAGCCGACGATCACCGCGAACGGATGCTGGCCGTCGGCCACCGCCGCCCGGTGCCCGGCGTCCTGATTCGGATGCTGCGGGACGCCCGTGACGAACCGGTGATTACCGGCACGCAGCTCGGTCAGTGCCTGCTCCGGGGTGCTCGGCGTCATGTCCCTCACCTCGTCTACCTGGGGAACCACCAGGCCGAACGGCCTCGCGACCCACGGTCACACGCCCCTCGGGGTCCGTCAAGATTCGTGATACGCATTTCATACTTTCCCGTCGCCGCCCCGCCCCGGACCGCGCCGATTCGGCAGGTGGCGAACGTGGCCATAGCATGACCACCATGGCGACCACACCAGTTGAGGACGGGAGCCGCCGTAACTGGACCTTCCTCACCAACCACGGCCACGTGCTGCTGGCTATCGCACGCAACCCCACCGCCCGGCTGCGCGACGTGGCGGACGAGGTGGGCGTGACCGAGCGGGCGGCCCAGGCCATCGTGGCCGACCTGGAAGCAGGGGGTTACCTGCGGCGCACGCGGGTGGGACGGCGCAACGAGTACACGGTCAACCCGAAGGGCCGCTTCCGGCACCCGGCCGAGGCCGACCAGCAGGTCGGCGCGCTACTGGCCCTGTTCGCCGCCGAGCCCACCGGGGACGCCTCCACCGGCCGGTGACCCGGGCCGGCACCACGGGTGCCCCGCGCGTGCGGGTGTGGCGGGTAATCTCACCGCGTGCGCGACAGCTTGCGGCCGGGCGCGACCACGGGACGCGTCCGGGCCGGACACCGGATCAGGTCCGTCCTCTCCGGAGCGGCGGTGACCGCCCTGCTCGGCGGCGCGCTGGCGGTGCCCGCGCCCGCGCTGGCCGCCCCGAAGTGCGGACCGGCCGGCGGCCCCGCACCCACCGAGGTGCCGTGGGCGCTGAGCCGCCTCGACCCGGCCGCCGCCTGGCGGCTCGGCAAGGGCGCCGGGATCACCGTCGCGGTGATCGACTCCGGGGTCTCGCCGACCCATCCCCTGCTGCGCGGGCGGGTGCTGCCGGGTGAGGACTTCAACCAGCTCGTCCGCCTGAAGGGGCAGTGCGACCTGGTCGGCCACGGCACCATGGTCGCGGGCATCATCGCCGGCCGGGAGGGCACCGGCACGCCGTACACCGGCATCGCGCCGGAGGCGAAGATCCTGCCGCTGCGGGTGCTGGCCGAGAACAAGGAGAACTTCGACCCGGACGTGCCGGCCGAGATCGGCAAGGCGATCCGTTGGGCCGTCGACCACGACGCCGACGTGATCAACCTGTCCCTGGTCACGCTCGACGACCCGGCGCTGAAGTCCGCCGTGCAGTACGCGCTCGGCAAGGACGTGGTGATCGTCGCGTCCGCCGGAAACCGGCAGGAGAACCGCGAGGACCGGCCCGCCTATCCGGCGGCGTACGAGGGTGTCGTCGCCGTCGCCGGGATCGACGAGCAGGGCGGGCACGTCGGCAGCTCGGTCAGCGGGGACTACGTGGACATCGCCGGCCCCGGCCTGAACATCGTCGGGCCCGCGCCGCAGGGGCCGGGCTACCGGGGTGAGCCGCAGGGCGGGACGAGCTTCGCCACCGCGTACGTCTCCGGGGTGGCCGCGCTGGTGCGGGCCGCGCACCCGGACATCAGCGCCGACGAGGTCGCCTACCGGCTGACCCGCACCGCCGACAGCCCGCCGGACGGGCACAACGCCGAGGTGGGCTACGGGATGGTCAACCCGTACCGGGCCGTCACCAGCCTGCTGGGCACCCGCAGCGACCCGCCGCTGGGCGCGATGCCGCCGCCGGCGCCGCCGGCCGACCCGCTGGCCGGGCAGCGCACCGTCGCGATCTGGGTCGCCGTCGTCGGCGCACTGCTGGCCGGTGTCCTGCTGACGCTGCGGCCCATCCTGGTACGCGGACGGCGGCGCGGGTGGCGGCCGGGCCGGCGTGACGTCCCGCAGGACGCCTGACGATGCACGACGGCTCCGCCCGGCGCGAGCCGTAGCGGAGCCGCTGTGGACCGGTCGGGGGTCAGTTGCCCCAGACCTTGGAGTTGCTCATCTCCGTGGTCATGTAGTTCTCGCGCGCGATGCCCACCGCGCCACCGATCTCGTTCAGAACCTTGTTGATGTCCCGCACGGCGGCGTCCCACTGAGCCTGGTGCTGCTGGTAGGCGGCCCGGTCCTGGCCCTCCCACTCGAGCTTGGTCAGCATCGCCCGCAGCGTGTCGAGCTTCTCGTCGATGGTCCGCGAGATGGCCTGCATCTGCTGGTTGCTGCTCTCCAGAACAGCGTAATCAACCTTGATGCTCATCGATTCCTCCTCTGCCTGTCTTCGCGGATCACGGGTTGAGCGCAGCGTGGAACTTGTCCAGCATCTGCTGCTGCTCTTCGTCGTTGACCTGGTGCGTGGTGCCCGACTTGTCGAGCAGGTCCGCGATGTTGTCCATCGCGGTCAGCAGCTTCGTCGTGTCCTCGTTCCAGCGAGTCATCAGGCTCTGGAAGCCCGTGGACGCCTGGCCCTTCCAGGCCATCGCCAGGTCGTCGACCACGTTCCACAGCTTCTTGAGCTCGCCGTCGACGTCGCTGCGCGTGGACCGCACGTCACTCGCGGCGGTGTGCAGAGTCGCTGCACTGACCTCGAACGCCATGCTTCACACCCTTCCGTCATCTTGTGGCGGCGGTTCCGCCGCGCCCTCCCCCGCGGCAAGGCGTACACACCCCACCGACGGACACTTCATCCGAACCGTAGCGGACGACGTCCAACCCGCGCAGCCCTGCTGACCCATCGTCGTATTCCGACACACCACTGTCGACAGACGCGGACCGCGACCCCTCCGTACCAGGTGGACGGTCGGGGCCGAGGTCAGGACCGATCGCGCGAGGATTTGACGAACGTCGACACGCCGAATGCGAGCACCGCGACCAGCATCACCACCACGACCCACAGCACCGGCTTCTCGAACGCGCGCTGGAACGACAGCACCAGCAGCGCCGCGCAGGTGCTCAGCGCCACCACCTCGGCGGCCCGGCGCAGCCGCGCCGAACGGTTCAGCCCGGCGACCAGCATCAGGACCACGAAGACCGGGATGGTCAGCAGGACGTACAGCAGCAGTGAGAAGAGCAGGGTGTCCACGCGTCGCTCCCGTCACCCGTAGAACTTGGAGTCCCGCACCCAGTCGATCTTGACGTCCTTGATGTCCGGGTCGGAGCCGGTCGGCGCCCAGCCGGGACGCGAGTCCGCGGTGAACGTGAACCGGCTGTCGGTGTGGAAGGCGGCCATCAGCGCGTGCAGCAGCGCGCTGATCTCGCCGAAGACCAGGACCAGGATGGCGGCGGTGGCGGCCAGGCCGGCGATGCCGATGGCCTGCGCCAGCGCGGTCGTCGCGGGGAAGAACTGAAGCGCGATCGAGGCGATTACCGCGACCAGGATCGGCATGAGCGCCTGAGCCAGGCCGGAGACCGCGTCGTTGTACGCGTCCCGGGCGGCGGTGAGCGTGTCCCGGTTGGCGGCGAACGCCTCGGCCAGCGAGTTGATCTCCGCACCGAGCTTGCGCAGGAACAGGTCGAACGCGTCCCGGTCGTCGAAGTCCCACTCCGCCGCGTCCGGCGGGACCGCCGCCATCGCCGCGCCGAACTGGTCCGCGCCGAGCAGGCGGGCCGCCTCGTCCCACTTCTTGATGGACTCGTTCACCTCCTGGTTGTCGAACGACTCCAGGTAGAGGATCGTGCCGATCAGCGCCGCCGAGGCGGCGATCCAGACCAGGTTGCCCTTGGCGATGGCCGCCGCCGAGCGGACCGGCGCCGTGGTCTGCGCGACCGACACCGAGCCGGTCACCGTCCCGGACGCGTTGGCGATGAGGATCTCCGGTGGCATCAGGCGCCCTTCCCGTGGCGGACCCGGCCGATCACTTGACCACCCAGGGCTGATCCGACTTCTCCCAGTTCTTCGCGCTCTGTTCGAGCTGCGCGGCGGCCCTGCGCAGATGCTCCACGCCGGTGCGGACGTTGTCCAGGTGCCCGTCCACCGCCGCGTTGTGCCGCTCCACCGCGCCGGTGCCGAACCAGCTCAACGCCCCACCGGGCAGCTTCACCTCGGCCAGCAACGTCTCGACGTTGCGGAGGTATTGGATCGGGCCGTCCGGGGCGTCGAGCCGCCGGCCCGCCTTCCGGATCGCGTCGACGTCGACCGTGTTCGGCATCGTCGGCTCCTCTCGCTCAGCGCCGCAGATTGCGGGTCGGGTCGGACAGGTGCACCCCGAACTGGCGGAACCAGTCCTCCGGGGTGAGCGTGCCGTCCTGCGCCCGGCGGACCATCTCGGAGTCGCCGAGCATCTCGCCCAGCAACTCCCGCTGCCGCTCCTCGAAGGCGGCGTAGGCCGCGTCGATCGCCGCCTGCATCGCCTCGGCCAGGGAGAAGCTGTCCAGCCGCATCGCCCGCGCGTTCAGCTCGACGTCGCCGACCTTCATGTCGCCGTCCACTGTCACCCGCACCAGCCCGTCCGGGCTCTCGCCGGTCACCCGCAGCTCGGCGCGCTGCCGCTGGACCTCGGCCAGCCGGCGCTGCTGCTCCTGCGCCTGCCGCAGCAGACCCTCCACGGCGGCACCGAAACCCGACGGGCTGCTCACGGACGCGCCCCTTCCCACTCGCGGCTGTCAATCGGGCCGACGCTACCGGACCGGCGGCCCGCCGTCCGTCCCGTCAGGCCGGTTCCGTCCACGCGGTCTGGATCAGCTGCTGGCCGTCGCGGCGGCGGACGAGCGTGCCCCGGCCCGGCGGCTGCGGAGTCGGCCGCAGGTTGCCGAGCACCGCGCCCTCCTCCCGGCTGCCGGACATCAGCAGGCCCGGCGAGTCCAGCTCGCGCAGGCGTTGCAGCACCGGCTCGTACAGCGCCCGGGCCACACCGCCGACCCGGCGCGTGATGATCAGGTGCAGGCCGATGTCCCGCGCCTGCGGCAGCAGCTCGTGCAGCGCGCTGAGCGGGTTGCTGCCACCGGAGGCGACCAGGTCGTAGTCGTCCACCAGGATGTACAGGTCCGGACCCTTCCACCAGCTCCGGTCACGCAACTGGGCGGTGGTCACGTCCGGGCCGGGCAGCCGGTTCTGCAACGCGCTGCGGATCGAGCCGAGGCCCTGGCTGAACACCTGGTTCGACGGCGCGTAGTCGAGCAGGTGGTCCCCCTCGACCGCACCCAGCAGACCACGCCGGTAGTCGGCGATGACCAGCCGCGCCTGGGCCGGGGTGTACCGCTCGGCGATCCCCCGGGCTATCAGCCGCAGCAGGTTCGTCTTGCCGCACTCGGCGTCGCCGAACACGGTCAGGTGCGGCTCGCCCGCCAGGTCCAGGTAGACCGGGGCGAGCGCCGACTCGTTGACGCCGATCGGGATGCCCGGGGCGGACCTGTCGACGACCTTCGCCAGTTCGGTGACCGCCAGCTTGCGCGGCAGCAGCCGGACCTTCGGCGCCGGCTGCCCCGGCCAGTTCGCCGCGACGTGACCGGCGAGCGCCACCGACGCCTCGGTCAGATCCTCGATGTCGCGCTTGCCGTCGATCCGCGAGATCGCGGTCAGGAAGTGCAGCTTGTCCCGGGTCAGACCACGGCCGGGCGCGCCCACCGGCACGTTCTGCGCGGCCCGCCTGTCGATCTCCGACTCCGACGGGTCACCGAGCCGCAGCTCCAGCTTGGTGCCGAGCAGGTCCCGCATGTTGATCCGGATCTCCGCCCAGCGCACCGCCGTGATCACCACGTGGACGCCGAAGCCGAGGCCCCGGTTCGCCAGGTTGGTGATCGTCTGCTCCAGCTCCTCGTACTCCTGGCGCAGCGTGTTCCAGCCGTCCACGACGAGGAAGACGTCACCGAACGGGTCGTCCGCGAACTCACCAGCCGCCCGGCGGCGCCGGTAGCTCGCGACCGAGTCGATGCCGTGCTGGGTGAACCGGTTCTCCCGCTCGTCGATCACGGCGACCACCTCGGCCACCGTCCGCCGGACCGCCTCGACGTCGCGCCGCCCCGCCACACCCGAGGTGTGCGGCAGCCCGTCCAGGCTGCGCAGCGCGCCGCCGCCGAAGTCGAGGCAGAAGAACTGCACCTCGCGCGGCGTGTGGGTGAGCGCCAGCGAGGCCAGCATCGAGCGCAGCATGGTGCTCTTGCCGCTCAGCGACGCACCGACGATCACCACGTTGCCGCCGGCCCCGGCGAGGTCGACCATCATCGGATCGCGGCGCTGCTCGTACGGACGGTCCACGATGCCGACCGGCACGGCGAGCCGGCCACGGCCCGGCCAGTCGGCGGTGGTCAGGCCGTACGTCGGATGCACGCTCAGCTTCGGCAGCAGCTCGGCCAGCCCGGACGGCTCGGCCAGCGGCGGCAGCCACACCTGGTGCGCCGGCTTGCCGCGGCCCTTGAGCTGGTCGATCAGCACGTCCAGCATCGCCACGGCCTTGCCGTCGCCGCTCTGCTCCGGCTCCGGCGCGGCCTCCGCCGGGCTCGGCGCCGCCGGCACCGGCACGTAGTCGATGCCGTACGGGACGATCCGGCGCTGCACCTGTGCCCGGGTGGAGCGCTGCACCTGTCCGGGCGCCCGGTACGGGCCGGACACGTAGGCGGCGCGGAACCGCAGCATGGTCGCGGTGTCGGTCTTCAGGTAGCCGTGACCGGGGGCGCTGGGCAGCTCGTACGCGTCCGGCACGCCGAGCACGATCCGGCTCTCCACCGCCGAGAACGTGCGCAGACCGATCCGGTACGACAGGTGCGTGTCCAGGCCGCGCAGCTTGCCCTCCTCCAGCCGCTGCGAGGCGAGCAGCAGGTGCACGCCGAGCGACCGGCCGAGGCGGCCGATCATCACGAACAGGTCGATGAAGTCCGGCTTGGCGGCGAGCAGCTCGGAGAACTCGTCACAGATGATCAGCAGGCTGGGCATCGGCTCCAGCGGCTCACCGGCGGCCCGCGCCTTCTCGTAGTCGTACCGGGAGACGTAGTTGCCCGCCGCCCGCAGCACCTCCTGCCGGCGGTTCATCTCACCGGCGAGCGCGTCCCGCATGCGGTCGACCAGCGGCAGCTCGTCGGACAGGTTGGTGATCACCGCGCTGGTGTGCGGCAACGCGTCCAGGGAGGCGAACGTGGCGCCACCCTTGAAGTCGACGAGGACGAAGTTCAGCTCCTCCGACGAGTGCGTCACCGCGAGCGCCGCGACCACCGTCCGCAGCAGTTCGCTCTTACCGGAACCGGTGGCGCCGATCACCAGGCCGTGCGGGCCCATGCCCTCGTGCGCGGACTCCTTGAAGTCCAGCTCCACCACGTTGCCGTCCGGTCCCAGGCCGAGCGGGATGCGCAGCCGGTCGCGGTGGCTGCGCGGACGCCAGGTCTGCCGGGTGTCCACAGTCGCCGCGTCGCCGACGCCGAGCAGGTCGGGCAGCTCCATGCTGCGGGCCAGCGGCTCCTCGGTGCTGGCGCCCTGCTGCTGGGAGAGCCGGAACGGGGCGATCTGCCGGGCCAGCCCCTCGGCCGCGCTCAGGGACAGCCGGTCCGGCCGGCCGAGCCGCGACGTGGCGGTGCCGCGCACCAGGTCCAGCCCGGTGCCGTCGCCGGCGTCCAGGCAGAGCAGCCAGCGGCCGGCGTCGCGCGGGACCGCGCCGGACAGGTCGAACACGGTCGTGCCGAGCAGGCCCGGCCCGGTCAGCGCGCAGGTCGCCGAGACCTCGCCGCCGTCCAGCACCACCACCACGTGCGGCGCGGTGGTCAGCGGCTTCGCCTCCGGCGCGAACCGGGGCCGTCCGCCCAGGTCCTGGGCCAGCGCGGTCTCCGCCTCGTCCAGCGCGGCGAACACCATCCGGCGTGCGCCCGCCGCGTCCGTACGCCCCGGGTGCTGGGCGTGCGGCAGCCACTTCACCCAGTCCCAGGCGGCCTGCCGATCCGGCGCGGCGACCACGACCACCAGGAGGTCCTCCGGGGCGTGGAACGTGACCAGCTGACCCAGCGCGGCCCGGGCCAGGTCCAGCACCGGCTCCCGGTCGCCGCGCAACGCGATCCGGCTGAACGCGCGCAACGACAGCGCGGTCGGCAGATCCGGCACGCTGGAGTGGGCCCGGACGAACCGGCGCAGCGCGATCGCGCTCATCGGTTCCAGGTCCTCCACCGGCTTGGTCTCCGGCGGCACGATCTCCACCGCCAGCCGCTGCGGGCCCAGCGCGATCCGTACCTCGCCGAAGTCGTCCTCGGTGATCCGCCGCTCCCAGAGCCGGCGCGAGGCGGCGATCGACCAGAGCGCGTCCGGTTCCGGGTGCCGCCAGGTCATCGCGGCGCGCTGCTGCTCGGCCGCCCGCCGGGTGCGCTTGCGCATCTGCGCGAGGTAACGCATGTAGTCGCGCCGCTGGGCGTTCAGCTCGGCCTTGTCCTTGCCGCCGTTGCCGAGCGTGCCGATCGCCATGCCCAACATGGACACACCGAACAGGCCACCCGCGACGTACGTCATCATGCCGCCGCCCCGGCCGGCGTAGAGGAACGCCATCGCGCCCACGCCGCAGAGCATCGGCAGGATCATCAGCACCTGGCCCATGCCCTTGGCCTGCGGCTCCGGCAGCTCGGGCGGGGATTCCAGCAGCACCTCGCCGCGCGGCAGCGCGGGCCCCGGTTGACGCGGAAGTCGGCGGAACACCACCGTACTCACGGCTCTCCCCTCCCCAGAAGCGGCCCTGATCGTGGTCTGCCACCGCCGGTGAGCGTCGGGTGGGCAACCTGTGCGACCGCCATCGTAGGTAATCTCCGTCAGGCGTCGTGGACCCGTGGGGCGACGCCGACGGCCCAGCGGATCGTATGCGAGCACGAGGAGGCCACTGTGGCGACGAAGACGGCGACCGGTGGACTGAGCCGGATCACCATCGTGGCGCCGCGTACCAGGATGGACCTGGCGCTGCCGTCCGACGTGCCGCTCGCCGACCTGCTCCCCACGCTGCTGCGGTACGCGGGCGAGGACCTGGCCGACGAGGGCGTACGGCACGGCGGCTGGGCCCTGTCCCGGCTCGGCGGTCAACCGCTCGACGGTGGCCGCACCGCCGCGCAGCTCGGTGTCCGCGACGGCGAGGTGCTCTACTTCAACCCGCGCGCCGCGACCGCCCCCGAGATCGTCTTCGACGACGTGGTGGACGCGGTCGCCACCTCCACCACCCAGCGGGCGGGCGCCTGGCAGGTGGGCACCACGCGGGCGTTCGCGGTCCTGCTGGCCGCCTCGGCGCTGGCCGCGGGCGCGGTGGCGGCACTGCTCACCGGCCCGCCGCAGCTACCCGGCGCGGCGACCGCGTTCGTGGTCGCGGTGGCGCTGCTGGTCGGCGCCGCGGTGCTGTCCCGCGCCGCCGGCGACAGCCGCACCGGCGCGGTGCTGGCCCTGGTCGGGATCGGGTACGCGGGCGTCGGCGGCCTGCTGGTGCTCGCCGGTGAGCGGACGCTCGGCGAGCTGGCCGGCCCGCACGTCCTGCTGGCCGGCACCGCAGTGGTGGTCTTCGCCGCGATCGCCGCGCTGGCGGTCGGCGACCGCCTGCCGCTGTTCCTCGGCGCGGTCGGCGTGGGCGGCGCGGTCGGCCTCGGCGCGGTGCTCAGCCTGGCCTTCGACATCGGCGCGGCGGCCTCGGCTGCGGTGGTGGCGACCGTCGCGTTCGGCGCGCTGCCCGCGCTGCCGATGCTCGCCTACCGCCTGGCCCGGCTGCCGGTGCCGTCCATCCCCACCGGCCCGGACGACCTCAAGACCGACACCGAGTCGGTGGACGGGCCGTCGGTGCTGCGCAACAGCGAGCGCGCGGACGCGTTCCTCACCGGTCTGCTGTGGACCGTCTCACTGCTGGTGCTCGGCGGTGAGGTGGTGCTGGCCGAGGACGGCCGGCTCCCGGCGGTCCTGCTCTGCCTGGTGCTGGCGCTGCTGTCGCTGCTGCGGGCCCGCCCGTTCCTCAGCCGTGCCCAGCGCACGCCGGTGCTGCTGGCCGGCACCGTCGGCCTCGGGCTGGTCGCCGCCGCCACCTTCGCCGCCGGCTCACTGGCGGTACGGCTCGGCCTGATCCTCGGCGGCCTGGCCGTGGTGGCCGTGATCAGCCTGGTCTACGGCCTGACCGTGGCCGGCAAGCGGATCTCCCCGGTCTGGGGCCGGACCCTGGACATCGTCGAGATCCTGCTGATCATCGCGCTCGTGCCGCTGGCCGTCTGGGTGTGCGGCGCGTACGGCTGGATCGTCAACCTTCGACCGTGACGGTCCCCATCGCGGTGCCGACCGGCGCGGTGGCGTAGACGCCGGGACCGTGCTGGCCGTCCAGTGGGCGGGCCGGCACGCCCGCGCGCCGGGCCATCTCCCGGACCGCCTTCACGAGGGCCTCGGCGTGCCCGTCCATGGCCGCCACCCGCAGCAGCGGCGGCACCCGCCGGCCGCCCGGGAGCACCACGGCGGCGACCGTGTGCGAGGGCGCGGAGGTGGAGGTGACCGCGTCCACCAGTGCGCCGAGTGAGCCGTTGGGGCGTACCCGCAGGGCCAGGCAGCGCTGCGTCCAGCCGCCTCCGCGCAGGCTGGTCCACGCCTCCACCGGGGACTCCGGCGCCAGGTCGAGCCCGGCGCCGGACACCACCGCCGCGTGCAGCTCGTTGCGGTCGAGCACCCGGTGACCGAGGCCGGCGGCGTTGAGCGCCTTGCCGAGCCGGCCCACCCCGGCCGCCACCGTGCGGTGCACGCCGCGCAGGCCGCCGCCCCGGCTCACCGCCTCGGCCCGCGCGTCGGACACCGACAGGCGCAGCGCCACCCACACGGTCCGGTACGCGGACGGCGGCGCGCCGGGTGCCGGGTACCAGACCAGGGTGTGCGAGACGACCTGGGTCTGGGTGACCGGGCCGGAGAAGTCGGCGAGCACCGCGAGCACCCGGTCGACCACCGCCGCCTCGATCGAACCGGCGGGCGCGCCGGGACGGCCGGTCAGCGCCAGCGCGGCGAACCAGCCCCGGTCGTCCTGCCCGATGCCGAGCCGGGTGCCGCGCTCGGTCAGCTCCACCACCGTCAGTTCGGGGGCGAGCGCGGCGAGCCGCGGGTCACCGCCGGGCGCCGCGCCCCGGGCCCGGTCGCGGCGCCGGCGCAGCCGGCGGCGGAGCATCAGGTCCTCGTACCACCAGCGGCCGCCCCGGCGCGCGAACGCCGCGACCACCGCCAGCAGCGCCAGGACGCCGACCACCGCGAGCAGCCACGCCGGGCCGGCGGTGGCGAACCAGACGGCGAGCGCCGCGCACTCCACCACCACGAGCTGCCCGACCACGACCGGGCCGAGGCGTCCCCGGCGGCGCTTGTCGGCCGGGGTGACCGGCCGGTCCGGCGGTACGGCGGCAGCGGTGGCGGTACGACCGGGTGGCGCCTGGAGCTGCGTCATCGGTGTGCGTCCCTTCTGGACATCCTGGGCATCCGCCGGGCGGGTGCGGTCGTTCGGACGGCGGACGGGGTCCGGCGCACCCCCGACGGCCCCTTATCGTAGGGAAGCCCGCGGCGCTGTTCGGACCTGTCGCCGCGGACCCACCCCCGCCGGAGGTTAGTCATGCGGACCCGCCGCGATCAGGTGCAGGCGTACCGCTTCGTCACCCGCCGCATCGTCTCGGCGCTGCTCTCCGGCGATCCGGAGACGAACGACCTGCCGATGCGCCGCCTCGGCATGGCGGTGTTCGGCAGCGTCATCGCGGCCGCCGTGGTGCTCGGCGGCGTGGGCGCGTACGGGCAGCTCACCAGCAACTCCGCGCCGCTGGAGCCGAACACGCTGGTGATCGAGCGGGAGACCGGCGCGACGTACTACTTCGGCGAGGACCAGGTGCTGCGCCCGACGCTCAACTACGCCTCGGCGCGGCTGATCGTCAACGACGCGGCGGCGCAGCCGCGCACCATGTCCCAGGCGTCGATCAAGGACCGTCCACGCGGGCGGCTGGTCGGCATCGTGGGCGCCCCGGACGACCTGCCCGACCGCAAGTCCCTGGTCGGGCTGCCCTGGTCGGTGTGCGACGTACCGGATCCGAACGACCCGCAGCGCTCCACCACGCACCTGGTGATCGACCGCGCGCTGCCCGGCGGCACGGCGCTGACCGACCGGGCCGTGGTGGTGCGGACCAGCGACGCCCGTTACCTGCTCACCGGCGGTTCCCGGCTTCAGGTCGCCGGCGACGAGCAGGCGCTGGTGGCGTTGAAGATGGCCGGCGCGACGAACCTGACGGTCGGGCAGCAACTGCTGAACGCGGTGCCTGTCGGCCCGGTGCTGCGCAAGCCGGCGATCGCCGGGGACGGCAGCGCGAGCGGGCTCACAGTGGCCGACCGGCCGGCCCGGATCGGCCAGGTCTACCAGGCCGCCGGCCAGTACTACGTGCTCACCCGGCAGGGCCTGGCCACAGTCCGCGAGGTCACCGCGCTGCTGCTGCTCGGCAGCGGCGGTGAGGTGACGCAGATCACCCCGGACGAGGCGGGCCGGCTCCTCACCGACCAGCGGCTGGACGCCGACGGCCTGCCCGCCCGGCTGCCGACGCTGCACGAGGTCCGGCCGGGACGGACGGTGCTGTGCGCCACCTACCGGCCCGGCCCGGCCGGTCAGCCGCCGACCACCACGCTGGAGGTCTTCGACTCCCCGCCGGCCGAGCTGACCTCGGCGACCGCGATGCCGGCCCGCCAGGGCGCCCGTGACGCGGTACGCACCGCCGAGAACGTGCTGCTACCGGGCGGCAAGGGCGTGCTGGTGCAGGCCGCGGCCGGGGAGAGCGGCAAGGCGGCGGCCGGCTCCACGGTCTACCTGATCACCGCCCAGGGCATCCGCTATCCGCTCGGCACCGCCGGGGGCGACGCCAGGAGCGCGCTCGGGTACGGCGACGTAACGCCACTGGCCGTACCGGCCTCACTGCTGGCGCTGGTGCCGACCGGCCCGACGCTGTCCCGTGAGGACGCGATGACCTACTTCGATGCGTCGGCACCCCCGGGTGCCACCGCGACACCCTCGTCTGGTGGCGCGGCGGCGCAGGTCCAGGGCGGTTGAGCAGTCGCCTGCGGATCCGAGGTGGAGGAACCCCGTCACGGGTCGCCCGGGTTGGCTCGCTTCGACTAACCTGAGTACGGCGAACGGTTATCGACGATGACTACGGGGATGCAGCCATGACGGGGCGCACGACGGTAGACGTACTGTCCTTGGAGGACTTTCACCAGCGGCTCGAGCGGCGCCTGCACGAGGCGGAGTCGGTGTTGCGCAAGCTCAACACCCAGATGCAGTGCCGCCCGCCGGCGCTCGGCACGTTCACCGACGCGACCGACAACGCACGTCGCTACTCCGAGACGCACCAGAGCTACGTCAACCACGTCGACCGGCTGCGCCGGGCGATCCTGGCCGCCCGCGAGGCGACCCACAAGATCATGACGAACTACAAGACCGCCGAGGCCCGCAACGCCGCCGCCGCGGCCGACATCGCCGCCGCCCTCTCCGGGCTCAACGAGGCGATGAAGCAGCCGAAGGAGGACCCGCGTGTCTGAGTACACCCGGCGCTACGAGCACGTCAGCCACGAGGAGCTCTACCAGGGCGTCAACGCCGGCGACCCGAAGCAGATCGAGGCGCTCAGCGCCCAGTGGACCTCCCTGAAGGGCACGCTCGACGACCTCGGCCGCGATCTGACCGCCGACCTGGAGGCGCTGGCGAAGTCCTGGACCGGCGACGCCGCGCGGGAGTTCCACCGCCGGCTGGACATGGTCGTCCGCTACTCCGGCAACCTGTCCGAGGGCATGACCGGCATCCGGCAGGGCCTGGACATGATGTCCAGCGAGCTGCGGGCCGCGCAGTCCAAGGCGGAGAGCCCGGAGAAGACCGACGACAACGACAAGCTGCTCTCCGGCGCCGGCAAGGGCTTCCTGATCGGCGGCGCCCCGGGCGCGGTGATCGGCGGGATCGTCGGCCACCAGCAGGACAAGGCCGAGCAGGAGAAGGCGCACCAGCGGATGGTGCAGGTCGTGGCGAAGCTCGCCGAGGGCTACGACTTCTCGGCGTACGGCCGCATCGTCGTGCCGGACCCGCCGGAGACCGAGATGCCCGGCCACACCAGCAACGGCGACCCGACGCTGCAGAACGGCCCGTCGGTGAAGACGCCGTCGTCCGGCCCGAGCCTGGGCAGCTTCGGCCCGGGCGCCAACGCCACCGCCACCACGTCGGGCGTGCACCACACGGCCCCGACCGGCGGCACGCCGGGCGAGGGCACGCCCGGCGCGGGCACTCCGGGCGGCCAGCCCGGCGCCGGGGCTCCGGGTTCGGTGCCGACCAGCGGCACCATCGACCCGGGCGGCACCTCGCTGGCCGGTGCCGCTCCGCTGACCAGCACCGTCGGCGGTCCGACGATCGGCGGCGGCCCGGGCTTCGGTCCCGGCGGCGCCGGCCCGACGACGATGAGCGCCGGCGGACCGGGTGGCGGGCTCTACGGCGCCCCCGGTGTGCTGAGCACCGGCTCGCTCGCGGGCACCGGCACCAACGCGGCGTCCTCGGCCCGCTTCGGCGGCATGTCCGGCGCGGAGAACCGCTCGGCGGCCGGCACCGGCCGGCTCACCTCCGGCCGTGGCCTGGTGGTCGACGCCGGGAGCAAGTCCGCCGAGCGCACCGGCGGCGCCACCGGGCGACCCGCGATGGCCGGCCGCAGCGGCGTGCTGGGCGGGCGCGGCGGCCACGGCGACGACGAGTCCGACGGCCGGCTGACCTGGCTCACCGAGGACGAGATGGTCTGGAGCGACGGCGACGCCGCCCCGCCGCCGGTGCTCGGCGGCAACTGAGTCCGGCCTTCACGAGACGGCGCGGCACCCCGGCAGGGGCGCCGCGCCGTTGCGCGTCCGGCCTGCGTGAGTGTCCGTCCACACCGACCCGTGGGGTGGCTCACGTAACCCGCAAGATCCTTGAGCTGCGGGATCGTCCGTCGACGGATAGGTTGAACAGGTGCTGCCCGTAGCGTTCACCCCGTCCACCTGGACGGCGACGCTGCGCCGGATCGCCCGCACGGCTGTGGCCGGCCTGGTGATCATCGTCGGCCTCCAGGGCATCGCCGCCGCACCCGCTCACGCCGCCGCAGCCTCGCACGCCACAGTCGCCTCGCACGCCGTCGCGATCGAGCACGTCGCGGCTCGGCAGGCGGTCACGACCGGCGCCGCGCGTTCCGCCGACCTCCCGGCCGCCGACGCGACGACCGCCGCCCTGCGGACCACCGGTCCCGGCACCGGCCCGGCCGTCACGGAAGTCCTCTCCGCCGACTCCGCCGGGCGCGTCCCCGGCGTCGAGGTCGTCGCCGCCGCCGACCCCGGCCGGGCGGACATCGCCCGTCGCGGTCCGCCGCGCGCCTGACCGGGCACCCCTTCCGGTACGCCCCGGCGCGGCCCCACCGGCCGCACGCCTCGCGCCCTGCGCGCGTCCCGTCGCGCCCGAGTCACGACGCGCACCCGCCCGGATGTCCGGGCCACGACCGTTTATCGTCCTTCGTTCCACCACGAGGTGCTGGTGATGCAGACCGTCTTCTCCTCCGTCCTGCCCGACATGCCCGCGGTCGCCGTGATCTGGCTGGTCCTGCTCGCCGTGGCCGCGACAGTGGTCACCGCGCTGATCGTCCGCCCGTCCCGGTTCCGCTCGGAACTGGTCGACCGGATCAGCGACGCCGCCCGGCCGAGCAGCATCGATCGGGCCGAGCGGGCCCGCGTACGGGACCAGGAGCAGATCCGCTACGCCGACGAGGTGGCGGTGGCCGCGTCCCGTGCCACGGCGACCGCCGAGCGGAGCCGGGCCGAGTGGCTGACCGCCCAGGAGGAGGCCGAGGCCGCCTGGCAGGCGTACCAGACAGCCGAGGAGGACGTCCGTCGTCTGACCGCCGCCGCAGCGCTGCCGCTGCCCCGGACCGCCCGGACCCCGGCCGAGTACGCGGACCGGGAGCGCTGGCTGCACCGGGCCGCGATGGACGCCCAGTGGCGGAACGAGATCACGGTGCGACAGCTCAGCGACATCCTCGGCGGCAACGGCTGGGATCCGAGCCGGCACCCGGTCGAGCAGGAGCTGCTGCTGCGCCGGCTGGTCCGGGACAACATGGCGGCCCGGCACCGGGCCGCCATGCACCGGGAGCAGGCCGCCTGGCAGGCGGCCGAGCTGGCCGCAGCGGCGGCGCAGAGCCTGCGTGACGAGGCGTTCGCGGCCCTGCACCCGGTCGCCGAGCCGCAGACGGAACTCTCCATCGTCGGGTTCGCCGGACCCGAGGCCACCCGGGAACTGCCGACCGCGGCGGGCGTGGAGACCACTCGCGAGCCGACCCCGGTGGCCCGGGGCCGGGCGGCGGTCGTGGCCTGAGAACACCGTGGCCCGGGCTCCCGGATGGATTACTTCCGAGCACTATGACTGAGAGGCATATTCATGCCTCTCAGTCATACGCGTTCCGTCGGAGTCGTCTGTCGGCGGCGGCTACCGGAAGTAGCGGACACCGCCGAGGACGGGAAGGCTCGGAGCTCCGACACCGCGCGGCCCGGGCCCGGCTCGGCTAGCGTGGTGGCGTGTCCCGTGAAGCCTGGGTGCTGGTCGTCCTCGCCGCCGTCCTCGCGGCGGCCATGCTGGCCGGGGCGGTACTGCTCGCCATCCGGGTGGTCCGCACCCGCCGGATGCTCGGCGCGCTCGGCGCCGGCGGCAAGGTCGCGTTCTACGGCGCGCTGATCTACACGATCCTGCCGGTGGACCTACTGCCCGACCCGATCTACCTGGACGACATGGGCGTGCTGGCCGGCGCGCTCTTCTACCTGGGCCGGCTGGTCGCCAAGCACCGCGCCGAGCAGCGGGCCGCCGGGGAGTCCCCGGTGGCGACGTTGCCGCCGGGCGCGGCGCCCCGCCGCTGAGACGTCACCGGCACCGAACGAGGAGACGACATGGCGGGACGGCATCGGCTGGATCCGGGCGACGAGCGGGTGGCCCGCTTCTTCGCGGACCGGCACCTCGCCACGCTCACCACACCGCGTGCCGACGGCACCCCGCACGTCGTACCCGTGGGGGTGACCTTCGATCCCGCGGCCCGGCTGGCCCGGGTGATCACCTCCGCCGGGTCGGCGAAGGCCCGGCACGTCGCGGCGGCCGGGCCGGACGGCGTCCCGGTGGCGGTGTGCCAGGTCGACGGCCGCTGGTGGCTGACGGTGGAGGGCCGGGCGGTGCTGCGCCGTGACCCGGAGTCGGTGGCCGAGGCCGAGCGGCGGTACGCCGAGCGGTATCGCACGCCGCGCCCGAATCCGGAACGGGTGGTCATCGAGATCGCGGTGAACCGGCTCCTGGGAAGTCTCCCCGGCTGAGGCGTCTGTCCGGTTCCGCGGTGGCCCCGGTCACGGCCGGAAATGGGCCGCAGCGGCAGGGTGGTTGAACTCTCCGTACGCCGAGCGCCACTCCTGGTGCCGCGTCTCCCGCACGGAGCCGTCGACCCCCGAATGGAGCCTCGACCATGAACCCGATCATCCGTAAGTGTGTGCTGTCCGTCGCCGGTCTGGCCGCGGCCGGCGGTGCCGTGGCCGGTCCGGTCGCCGCCCACGCCGCCCCGGTCAAGGGCAAGGGCGACCGTGCCGCCGACTACGAGTACCAGGCACAGCCGAACTACTTCTACTGCGGTCCCGCCTCGACCCGGATCGCGCTGTCGGCCGAGGGCAGGGACGTGAGCCAGGACGAGCTGGCGACGAAGCTCGGCACCACCGAGAACGGCACCGACTCGGCCATCGACATCACCCGCGTGCTCAACGAGTACACGGGTGGCAAGTACAAGACCACCGAGATCCGCGACGACGTGGCCACCCGGGACCAGGTCGAGCGTCTGCGCGCGGACATCCGTACCGCTGTGGACGACGACCGTCCGGTGGTGGCGAACATCCTGGGCGGTGCCCGGGACATCGACGGAGTGGAGCACAGCTACCCCGGCCACTACGTGACCGTGGTGCGGTACGAGGGCGACGGCGACCGGGTGCTGATCGCCGACCCGGCCCGGCCGGACGAGCCCACGTACTGGATGGACGTGACCGAGCTGGCCAACTGGATCGCCGGACGCGGCTACAGCTCCTGACCCGCACGGGCCGGTCCCCTGCTGGGGGGCCGGCCCGCCAGAAGTGGTACGTCAGCGGCCGGTGTCGCCTTCGCCGGTGCGCTGCTGCGCCATGTCGACGCCCTTGTCGATCTGCGCGTCGTACTTGCCGCCGGTGCGCTTGTCCGCCGCGTCACCGGCCTTCTCGATGCCCTGGTCGACCTGCTTGTCGTGCTTGTCGGCGAAGTCCTTGGCCTTGTCCATGAAGTCGCTCATGCCCGATCTCCCTTCGATACGGTGAATGCCTTCCCGGAGGCCGGGGGCACAAACACCGGGTGGGCGGTTACGTCCCTGGTGTCGGATCGACCCGCGTCGGGTACCAACGGCCCGGATCGAGGAGGGCGACGTGGACGACGACGCTGGCATAACCGGGCGGGCACCGACCGCCGGACCGCGGCAGACCTGGGCGGGACTTCCCTGGCCGGTACGGACGGCGGTCACCTGGAGCGCCTGCCTGCTGGTGGTGACCGCCGGGCTGTGGCTGCTGGGGCAGATCGCCGTACTGCTGGCGCCGCTGGCGGTGGCGCTGGCCGGCACGCTCTTCCTCGCCGCGCTCCTCGACCCGATCCTGGTACGCCTGCGCCGGTTGCGGGTACCGGCCGGACTCGCCGCGCTGCTGAGCATCCTGCTGCTGCTCGGCATCCTGGGCGGTGCCGGCGTCCTGGTCTGGAACCTCACCGCGAGCCAGTTCGGCGAGTTGAGCCAGCAACTCGACGAGGGTTTGCAGCGCACCCGGGACTTCGTCACGTCCAGCCTGCCGGTCACCGACCAGCAGCTCGACCGGCTCGTCGAGCAGATCCGGCAGGGCCTGAGCAGCGGCGCGCCCGACCCGGTCGCCGGTGCGCGCAAGGTCGCCGAGGTCGCGGGCGCGGTGCTGCTCGCCCTGGTGCTGCTGTTCTTCCTGCTCAAGGACGGCCGCTCGATGTGGCGCTGGGTGTTGCGCCGGCTGACCGGCCCGCGCCGGGAGCTGACCGCCGAGGCGGGTCGGGCGGGCTGGCGGACGCTCGGCGCGTACAGCCGGGGCACGATGATCATCGCGGCCATCGACGCCATCGGCATCGGGCTGGCCCTGGTCGTGTTGCGTGTCCCGCTGGCCCTGCCGCTCGCCCTGATCACGTTCCTCGGCGGGTTCGTACCGATCATCGGTGCCACGGTGGCCGGTGCGGTGGCGGTGCTCGTCGCGCTCGCCGCGAACGGTCCCACCACCGCGCTGCTGACGCTGGCCGCCGTGATCGCCGTCCAGCAGATCGAGGGCAACCTGCTGGAACCACTGGTGATGCGTCGGCAGGTGCAGCTGCACCCGGCGGTCATCCTGGTGGTGGTCACGGCCGGCACGCTGGTGGCCGGGGTCGCCGGGGCGTTCGTGTCGGTGCCGATCGCGGCGGTGCTGTGGCGGGTGCTGGACACCGTGCAGCGGCACCGCGCCGCCGAGCGGAGCGGCTCCGACGTTCCCGCACCGACCGCCGACCCGGGCCGCGCCGCCGAGGCAGCGGGCTGACGGCGCCGGTCAGGCGGGGTGTGGCTGGCGCAGGTGCGTGGTGAACCACGTACCGGCCTGGTCGGCCACCTGCTCCAGCGTGCCGGGCTCCTCGAACAGGTGTGTGGCACCGGGCACGATCCGCAGCTCGGCGACCTCGCCCAGCGCGTCCCGGGCCTGCTCGTTGAGTGCGATCACCTGCTCGTCCAGGCCGCCGACGAGCAGCAGCGTCGGTGCGCGTACCGCGGTCAGTGAGCTGCCCGCCAGATCGGGCCGGCCGCCCCGGGACACCACAGCGCCCACCCGGTCCGGCCGGGCCGCGGCGGCGACCAGCGCGGCGGCGGCGCCGGTGCTGGCGCCGAACAGTCCGATCGGGAGCCGTCCCAGCTCCGGGTCGGCGCCCATCCAGTCGACGATCCCGGCGAGGCGCTCGGCCAGCATGCCGATGTCGAAGCGCAGTTCGGCGGTGATCTCGTCCCGGGCCTCCTCGTCGGCGGTCAGCAGGTCGACGAGCATCGTGGCGAGCCCGCGCTCGTTGAGCGCGCGCCCGACGGCCATGTTGCGCGGGCTGTGCCGCGAGCTGCCGCTCCCGTGTGCGAACAGCACCACCCCACCGGCGTTGCCGGGCACGCTGACATCCCCGACGAGCCCTCCGTCCACCACAGGCACCGAAACCTCACGCATATCCCTCCACCCCCGCCCACCTGATACCCCCCAGCCGAACGATCATGAAGTTGACGGCCCAGAAAGCGCTTCCCCACCCCGCCAACTTCATGATCACGCCATCCGGGCAAGACCACGGGGAGATCTTGGTACGAAATGACCCCTGGAGGGACCCCTGGAGGGGCCGTTTCGTACCAAGACCCGCGAGGGACGCCGCCCCAGCCCCGCCGGACCCCGCCCCTGACGGGGTTGATCATGAGGTTGGCCGCAGATTTGGAGATCCACAACGCCGTCAACTTCATGATCGACGGGGACAGCAAGCGGGGACCCGGCGGGGACCCCCGCGCGGGGAGGCCGACGCGTGCGGGGTTGCGTTGACGTCGGCGGCAAGGTTTAGCGTCAGCCTGGCAGTGAGGGACGGGGGCGGCGGATGCGGATCGGGGAGCTGGCGCAGCGGGCCGGTACGAGCACTCGCACCCTGCGCTACTACGAGGCCCACGGCCTGGTCCGGCCGAGCCGGTCCGCCAACGGATACCGGGTCTACGACGAGGCGGAACTCCGTGTCGTCCGCGAGATCCGGTCCCTGCTGGCGATCGGCTTCGGCCTGGACGACATCCGCCCGTTCGTGGCCTGCCTGCGCGCCGGAAACGACTCCGGTGACGTCTGCCCCGATTCGGTGGTGGTGCTGCGGCGCAAGCTCGCCGAGGTGGACGACTACCTCGACCGGCTGGGCGACGTCCGCCGCCGGCTGCACGACCAGCTCGCCCACGCGATCGCCCAACGGGAGGAAACATGTCTCAGGACACGGGGACCGGCCGGCTGAATCCGGTCACCGACGACACCTTCGCGGCCACCGTGCTGGCCGCCGACCGGCCGGTGGTGGTGGACTTCTGGGCCGAGTGGTGCCCGCCGTGCCGGGTGGTGTCGAAGCACCTGGCAGAGCTGGCCGAGGAGTTCGGCGACGCGCTGCGCTTCGTCACCCTCAACACCGACGAGAACCCGGCCACCGCACGCGCGCACCGGATCATGTCCGCGCCGACCATGCTGGTGTTCCGGGGCGGCGAGGTGGTCGGCTCGATCGTCGGCTCCCGCCCCAAGGATCACCTGCGGCGCAGCTTCGCCCAGCACGTGGACCGCTGAGCCCTCGCCCGGACGGCTGAGCCCTCGCCCGGACGGTTGAGCCGCCGCCGGGCGGGAACGCGGCGGGGTGACCACGGACCCCGACCGATCGCGAGGATCGTCATGGCGAAACAGGACAGGTCCCGGGAACAGGAACTCACCGACCAGGAACGCCGCAAGCAGGAGCTGAAGGACTCGCCGGACTGGGCCGACCGCGCCTCGACGGCGCGGACGTCCGACGATCCGCGGGCCACGGCGCCGCGCGACGCCGGCGGGCGTCCGTCGAACGGCCGCCAGTTCTGAGGTACGCGTACCGAGCGGTCCCGCCCTTCGTGGCGGGGCCGCTCAGTCCGTGCGTTCCGGCAGGTGCATCAGCGGCGCGCGGCCCTGCGGCTGCTCCGGCTGCGGCCCGCTCGGGTGTGCCGGCGGCGGCACCGCCACGGTGACCGGCCGCGCGGAGGTGACCCGCAGCGGCTCACCGTGGTGCCGCAGCTCGACGACGGTGTCCGGCCCGCCGTTGCGCAGCGAGTACGTCGTCTGGTGCGGCCGGACGTCGACGCGCAGCCGCATCCCGTGCCACTGGAGCGAGAACTCCAGGCGGCTGAGGCGGCTGGAGAGCCGGGGTGCGAAGGAGAGCATCCCGTCGTGGTCCCGCAGCCCGCCGAACCCGGCGACGAGCGCGATCCAGGCCCCTGCGAGTGACGCCATGTGCACGCCGTCGCGGGTGTTCTCGTTGAGGTCGTGCAGGTCCATCAGCGCGGCCTCGCGCATGTAGCGGTGGGCCAGTTCGAGGTAGCCGACCTCGGCCGCCAGCACCGCCTGGGTGCAGGCGCTCAGCGAAGAGTCGCGTACGGTGCGCCGCTCGTAGTAGACGAAGTTGCGTAGTTTCTCGGCGGCGCTGAACGCGTCGCCCCGCCAGTGCATGGCGAGCACCAGGTCGGCCTGCTTGACGACCTGCTTGCGGTAGAGGTCGAAGTACGGGTAGTGCAGCAGCAGCGGGTACTTCTCCGGCGGCGTGTGCTCGAAGTCCCACTCCTGGAAGCGGGTGAATCCCTCCACCTGCTCGTGCACGTCGGTCTCCGCGTCGTACGGGACGTGCATGTCGTTTGCGGCGTCCCGCCAGGCGGCGGCTTCCTCCTCGGTGACGCCGAGGTCGAGCGCCTGGTCCCGGTAGCGCATCGCGCAGTCCGCGGCGGTACGCAGGTTCCGCTGGGCCATCAGGTTGGTGTAGACGTTGTCGTTCTTCACCGCCGTGTACTCGTCCGGGCCGGTGACGCCGTCGATGTGGAACCGGCCGGCGCGGTCGTGGTGGCCAAGCGAGCGCCACAGCCGGGCGGTCTCGACGAGCAGTTCCAGCCCGATCTCCCGTTCCAGCGCCTCGTCGCCGGTGACGAGCACGTAGCGGCGCAGCGCGTCGGCGACGTCGGCGGCGATGTGGAACGCGGCGGTGCCGGCGGGCCAGTACGCCGACGACTCCGGCCCCTCGATGGTGCGCCACGGGAAGGCGGCACCTTCGAGGTTCAGCGTGCGAGCGCGTTCCTGGGCCTGGGCCATCGTGTCGTACCGCCACTGCAACGCGTCGCGGACCGCGCTGGGCTGGGTGTAGGTGAGCACCGGCAGCACGAACATCTCGGTGTCCCAGAACGCGTGGCCGTCGTACCCCGGGCCGGTCAGGCCCTTGGCCGAGATCGGCCGCCGTTCCGCGCGGGCGCCGGCCTGGAGGACGTGGAAGAGGCCGAACCGGACGGCCTGCTGCACCTCGGGGTCGCCTTCGACGCGCACGTCGGCGGCGTCCCAGAACGCGTCCAGGTATTCGCGCTGGGCCCGGCGCAGGCCGTCCCAGCCGTCGAGGCGGGCTGCGGCGAGCGCCGCGCCGACCTGGTCGCGCAGCGCCGGGAGAGACCGGCGGCTGGACCAGCCGTACGTGAGGTACTTGACCACCCGGAGCGTCTGGCCGGGCTTGAGCACGCAGCCGATGGTGGTGCGGACCCAGTCCTCGTACCCCTCGCTCTCGATCGTGGTGCGTTCGGGCCCGTCCACGTCGTGGCCCATCGCGGCGGCGACCCGCAGCCCGCTGACCTTGGTGCGGTGGATGAGCTGGCCGCCGTCGTCGGTGGTCAGCTCCTCCTCGGCCTGCAACGGCGACTCCAGGACGGCGGCGACCCGGGGGTCGCGGCTCTGCGGCGGCAGCGACTCGTTGGCGACCAGCTCGGACTGGAGGATCAGCCGCAGCGGCCCGTCGACCGGCTCGACCTCGTAGTGGATCGCCGCCACCGAGCGCTGGGTGAACGACACGAGGCGGGTGGTGCGGACCTTGACCTCGCGGCCGGCCGGGGAGCGCCAGTGCAGGTCCCGCTGGAGCGTGCCGGCGCGCATGTCGAGGACCCGCTCGTGGGCGAGGAGTTCGCCGTAGCGCACGTCGAGCGGCTCGTCGTCGACGAGCAGCCGGATCAGTTTGCCGTTCGTGACGTTGACGATGGTCTGCCCGGATTCGGGGAACCCGAAGCCGGCTTCCGCGTACGGCAGCGGGCGCAACTCGTAGAACGAGTTCAGGTAGGTGCCGGGCAGTCCGTGCGGCTCGCCCTCGTCGAGGTTGCCGCGCAGCCCGATGTGCCCGTTGGACAGCGCGAACACCGACTCGGACTGGGCCAGTACGTCCATGTCGAGCTGCATCTCCCGGACGTGCCAGGGCTCGACCGGGTACGCCCGTTCCCGGATCACGCGGCCGGCTCCGCCGCGAGCAGGTCGGCGAGGTCGGTGACCACCACGTCGGCGCCGTGCGCCAGCAGCTCGTCGGCTTGGCCGACCCGGTCGACGCCCACCACGTACCCGAATCCGCCGGCCCGACCGGCGGCGACGCCGGCGAGGGCGTCCTCGAAGACGGCGGCCTGCGACGGTTCGACGCCGAGCAGCCGGGCGCCTTCCAGGAACGTGTCCGGGGCCGGTTTGCCGCGCAGCCCGTTCGCGCGCGCGACCACGCCGTCCACCCGTGCCTCCAGCCAGCGGTCCAGTCCGGCGGCGTGCACCACGGCGGCGCAGTTGGCGCTGGCCGAGACGACAGCGCGGCGTAGTCCGGCCGTGGTGGCCGCCTCCAGGTAGCGCACCGAACCCTCGTACGCCTCGACGCCGTGGTGCTCGATCCGCTGGAGCAGGACGACGTTCTTGCGGTTGCCGAGGCCGTTGACGGTGTCCGCCTCGGGCGGGTCGTCCGGCGATCCCTCGGGCAGCGTGATGCCGCGCGAGGCCAGGAATGTGCGCACCCCGTCGGCGCGCGGTCTGCCGTCCACGTACCGGTTGTAGTCCGGTCCGGGGTCGAACGGGTGGAACGGCTCGCCGGTTTCCGCCGACCGCCGCCGCAGATACGCGTCGAACGTCTCCGCCCAGGCGGCGTTGTGCACCTTGGCGGTCTGCGTCAGCACACCGTCCAGATCGAAGAGACACGCGCTCACGTGCGCGGGGAGGCCCAGCATCGCTTGAATCTATCCAGCGCTCGCTCCGGGCAAACCCCGTTCGGGGCTCAGCGGTTCGGGCGGAGCGTCCAGATGACGGTGAGCGAGGAGGTGAGCGTGCCGTCCTCGGTGTGGACCTCCACCTCGACCGGGAACTCCGGCCGCCGTCCGGCGTCCAGCTCGGCCAGTACCTCGGCGGGTACGCCGCCGAGCCGCGCCGTCGCCAGCACCGGCCCCATCGCCACCTTGAGGTAGCGGATGGTCGCGGTCACGGCCAGGGGTACGGCCCGGTCGAGCACCTGCCCGAACGCGGCCAGCACAACCGCACCCGAGGCGGTCTCCCCCAGCGTGAACATGGCCCCGGCGTGCGGGCCGCCCACGTGGTTGTGGTGCGCCGGGTCGTCGGGGAGCCGGACCACGGCCCGGACCCCGCCCTCGGCCTCGGGCGCCACCTCGACGAACTCGATTCCGAGCGTGCGGGCGAACGGCACGGCGTCGAGGAGACCGGCCGCCACCTGGCGAGAGTCGATGCTCATGCCCGAACGCTACTCGCCAGTAACAACCCCGGCAAGACGCCGAGCCGCGCTGGCCTAATGTCACTAACTAAGCGACATCCACGCCTCCTGCCGCTAGGCTTGTCTCTTATTAAGAGACAATGGGACATGAGATGATCTACGCCACCCCAGAACTCAGCGGCCACGACGAGACCGTGCTGGCCGAGGTGCACGACATGCGTCGCGTGCTCGCCGATGTCCTGCGCAGTCCTCGCCGGTGGACCGGTGGCCTCCGGCGCACGATGTTGGCCCGCGCGATTCTCGGCTCCAACAGCATCGAGGGCTACGTGGTCGCCGAGGACGACGCCGCCGCCGCGCTGGACGGCGAGGAGCCGCTGAGCGCCGACGACAGAACCTTCGCCGAGATCCGGGGTTATCGGCAGGCCCTGGGATACGTGCTGCAAACCGCCGGGGATCCGCACTTCCGCTTCGAGACGTCGGTGATCCGCAGCATGCACTACATGATGCTCTCGCACGATCTGGGCAAGAGCCCGGGGCAATATCGCAAGGGCCCGATCTACGTGCACGATGAGCGGACCGATGAGCGGGTGTACGAGGGCGCGGACGCCGACCACGTGCCTCACCTCATGGAGGAACTGACCGAAGATCTACGGTCGGACGTCACCGCCTCCCCGCTCGTCAAGGCAGCCATGGCGCATCTGAACCTGGTGATGATCCATCCGTTCCGTGACGGCAACGGACGGATGGCACGCGCCCTTCAGACGCTGGTGCTCTCCCGCCGCGCGATCGTCGAGCCGGCCTTCTCCAGCATCGAGGAATGGCTGGGCAGCAACACCGAGGACTACTATCGAGTGCTGGCGGTCACCGGGCGTGGCCGCTGGAACCCTGAGGGTTCGGCGCACCTCTGGGTGTCGTTCAACCTGCGCGCCCATCACATGCAGGCGCAGACCGTCGCGCGCCGCTTCGATGAGGCGTCCGGCATCTGGTCGGAGTTGGACGCGATCGTTGCCGAGAAGAGGCTCCCTGAGCGGGTGACCGATCTGCTCTACGAGGCAGTCCTGGGCTACCGCATCCGTCGCTCCGGGTACGTCAAACTCGCCGATGTCGAGGACAGGACCGCAACTCGGGATCTGGCCAACCTTGTCGAGCAGGGCCTGCTGGAAGCACGCGGTGAGCGGCGGGGAAGGCATTACGTCGCCGGCCCCATGCTGGTCGTGGTGCGGGAACGGGTCCACGCTCAGCGCAAGCCGATCAGCGACCCCTATCCGGCCATGCCGGTCGTTCTCGCGACCGAGGCTGCCAATTCGACCAGCTCAGGTGAGCGGTTGTAACCGAGGTCCATGTCACCGCGCTGTCCGGCCCGGTGGATCAGCTCAGCGGCGTTTCGGAGGCTGCCGACTCCGGGTAGCGAGTGGCCCATGAACCGCGATCTCGCGCGCGGGCTGACGGTGGCGTGGGCGCTGCCGGAGTTCCGCGACGGGCTGCGTCACCTCGTCGACCTCGATGAGGTGACAATGCTGCTGGCCGCGCTGTCCCTTCCGGACCGCGACCGCGAGGTCGAGCGGAGCGCGCTGGGCCTGCTGCGGTCCGGACTCGACAGCACCGAGGTCCGGGAGGCGGTGTTGCTGTTGCTGGAGCGGGACACCGTACGCCGGCCGCTCGTCGCCGCGGCGGTGGAGCCGCTCGCCGACCGGCCCGGCCTGGTCACCGCCGTCACGTCCGCGGCCGAGGATCCCCGGGTACGCCACGAGGTACGGGCGATGCTGGACAGCGCCGGCGTACGCGAGCTGATCTGGCGAGCGGTCGACGACCAGGTGAGCGACAACCGGTTCGGGCTGATCCGCCGGGCGGCGGTGCTGTTCGTCAGGCACCCCAGCGCACGGCGCCTGGGGTGGGCGCTCCGCCGGCACGGCGTGCTCCGCGAACTGCGTCACAAGACGTGATCCGGGGCCGCCTGAGCAGCCGGTTCCCGTCGACCCGTCGAACCCGTCAGCTCCGGGGAGCGGGGCCCGCGAAGCGCCGGCGCAGCCACCGGGGCAGGCGACGCCGCGGGGCGAAGATCGCCACGTCACTGGCGGCGTCCCCCGCGTATCCGCGTATCTCGTACCCGTGCAGGACCGTACGGTCCTCCAGGGCCCGGCGCAGGTGAGCGACCGAGTCCGCATCGATCCGGCCGTGCAGACGGGCGTAGTGGCCGAGGGACTGTAGTGCGTTGGCGCGGGTCTGCGCGCTCACCGACGTGAGCGCCCGCTTGATCCGGGGCAGCACGACGTCGGGTTCGGGATGGTTGAGCACGAGGGTCAGAAGCGCCACCCCGGCGTACGGATCATCCCGGCGCAGAGCGTCGTCGACGATCTCCGGCCGGTCGATCGCGTCGATCCAACTTCGCATCGACCAGCGCGGGGTGCCGGACACCTCTCCGTCGTCGCGGACCCGTGCCGGGCCGGCCCCCGACATCGTGGCCGTCACTCGTATCCCATCGCGGGGATGATCTCTCCCAGTTCCCGCTCGACGTACGCGCGCGTGTCCGCGTCGAACTGGTCGTCGCGGTGCGCGAGCTTGTCCGCCTGGAACGTCGACGCGGTGACGGCGTCCTCGACGCCGAGCCGCTCGAACAGGGCCCGCCGCTGCCCGGGCCAGTCGGCCGCCAGGTCCTCCGCCTTGACCTCGATGTATCGCCGGTCCGTCAGGTCGGCCGCGTTCCTCCAGGCCAGCCACCTGTCATAGACCGGCAGCAGGTAGGCCAGCGCACCGTCGACCGTGGACGGCGCCCACGGCTGGGCCAGGTGGGAGGCGAGCACCGAGAGCGGGTGACGCTTGATGTGCACGATCGTCGCCTCGGGCGACAATTCCCACAGGAAGTCCATGGAGAACAGGTTGAACGGCGTCTTCTCGCACCAGGTCGGCTTGCCCGCGTCGGCCGCCGCCCCGCCGAACAGGGTGTCGACCAGGCCCCGCAGGACGCCGATCAGTTCGCTCCGGTCACGGAAGTACCTCGGGACGACCCGCCGTCGGCTGGCCGGCCCGAACGGCCCGGCGGGCCGGTCGCCGTCGCCGAAGCCCTCCGCGGGCGCGGGCTCTTCGAAGGCGTGCGCGATGACCTGCGGCCAGAGCCGGTGTACAGCATCCCGGTAGCGCCGCTCGCCGACCAGCTCGGGCACGGTCTTGCCACGATCGTCACGCCGCCCGGGCACGCGTACGGTGAGGAAGTCGCTCAGCCGGTGCAGCGCGTCCTCACCGACGATGGGGTCGTACCGGTCGGTGAGCGCGTCGGCCAGGTCCCGCAGACCGCCCGGTTCGACGAGGAACTTGGTCTCCATCGGGATCCGGTGGATCAGCGGATGCTGGCCGATGAGGTCGGCGATCCGCGACGTGCCCGAACGGCCCGTGCCCGCGACGAAGACCGGTGAGGGGGACGGCATGGACGGCAGTCAAACTCCCGGCCCGGCGCAGGGGCAATCCAATTATCCCCGCCGGGATCACCTGATCGGCCTCCTGGCCGACGCGGTCGGGTCCGTCGCCGTCGCGCACCCGACGCGGGTCGCCGTCGACGGGCCGCCCGCGGCCGGAAAGACCACGCTCGCCGACGAGCTGGCCGCCGTCCTGCGCGCCCGCGGCCGGTACGTCATTCGGGCGACGGTCGACGACTTCCTCTTCCCCCGGGCACGGCGCTACCGACGCGGCGAGTTCTCGGCCGAGGGCTGCTACGTCGACACCCACGACCACGGGACGCTCAAGCGGGTGCTGCTCGATCCGCTCGGCCCGGGCGGCGACCGGCGCTTCCGGCACACGGTCTACGACCACGCCACCGACGAGGTGCTGTCCCCGCCGCTCACCACCGCTCCCGCCGACGCCGTGCTGGTGTTCGACGGCGTCTTCCTCCTGCGCCCGGAACTGCTCGACCGGTGGGAGCTGCGCGTCTTCGTGTCCACCGCGCTCGACAAGACGGTGGATCGTGCCGTGATCCGCGAGAGCCGCGCGTGTCAACGAGAGCCGACGTGGAACGGCGCTGGCGGGAGCGTTACCTGCCCGCCCAGCGGCTCTACTTCGCCACGGCCCGTCCGGCCGAGCACGCCCATGTCGTCGTGCACAACGACGATCCCCGGCAGCCGATCTGGGAGACCCGGACCCACCCGGGTGGCAGGCTGGCAATCATGGACAGGAATCGGGTGGCCGCCTGGATCGCGGCGTACGAGCAGGCGTGGCGCACACCGGGAACGGCGGCGCTGGGCACGATGTTCACGGCCGACGCGACCTATCGGCAGGGGCCGTACCGGGATCCGGTCGTCGGCCTGCCCGCCATCACCCGCATGTGGGACGGCGAGCGCGACGGACCCGACGAGGTCTTCGAGATGACATCGGAGATCGTCGCGGTCGATGGCGACACCGCTGTGGCACGCGTGCAGGTCCGGTACGGCGACCCCGTCCACCAGGAGTGGCGCGATCTCTGGATCATGCGGTTCGCCGAGGACGGCCGGTGCCTGTCGTTCGAGGAGTGGCCGTTCGCGCCGGAGAAGCGGGCCGCCACCGCCGGGTGACGCCGGGCGCCGTTGCCTAAGCCCGCTTGGTGTACGCGACGAACGCCGCCCAGCTCGACGGCGTGAACGTCAGCGCCGGCCCCTGCCGGTCCTTGCTGTCCCGCACCCCAACCACGCCGGGCAGGTTGTCCGCCACCTCGACGCAATTGCCGGAATTGCCGCTGCTGCGGGTGCTCTTGCGCCAGATCGCGCCGGTCAACTCCATCGCTTCGCCGCCTCCGAGATCGCCGCCAGGGTCGCCCCGTGCGGCATCGCCTCCGCGCGGACGGACTCCCAGGTCTGCCGCAGCGAGTTTACGTCCACCGTCCGCTCCACAATCGTGCCGTGCAACTGGTTATCGAGGTAGCCCACGTCGTCGCCGTCGGCCGGGGTGGCGAGCACGAAAGCGCCGTTGAGCCCCGGATAGGCACCGACCGTCTCCGGCACCAGGTGCAGGTGCACCCGCGGTCGGCGGCCCATCTCGACCAGATGCTCCAACTGCTCCCGCATCACCTTCGGCCCGCCGACCGCACGGCTCAGGACCGAATGGTCGAGCACCGCCACGAATTGGGGCGGCGCGGGGCGGTCCAGCACCGGCTGGCGGGCCAGGCGCGCGGCCACCTGCTGCTCCATCGCTTCACCGACGAGTGGGCTCGCGCCCTCGTGCAGCGCACGGATGTACTCCTCGGTCTGCAACAACCCCGGAACAACAAGCGGCTCGAAGCTACGCAGTGAGGCAGCCTCCTGCTCGATGCTCACCCACTCGCGGAACCACGGCATCAGCGCCTCCTGCATCAGCGCGTCCCGGATCCGCACCAGCAGGCCGCCGCCGTTCAGCACCTCGTCGCAGCGCTCGGTGAACTCGGCGCGCGGCGCCCGGCGGCACTGCTCGACGGCCGCCACCAGCGACGCCGAATAGCTCACCCGCTCACCCAGCGCCTCCTGGGTCAGCCCGGCATCGGTACGTAACCGGCGCAGCTCACCGGCGAACAGTTCCCACAACGGCACACGGATCATCTGCACACCTCTGCACACGGCTGCACACGGAAATCGGCCGGTCGGACGGCCGGGAAGGTGGGGGCGGAACGCCTTCCGACCCTAGCGGCGCGGTGACGAGACTGTCACGCAGTGGAGCCGAATTCGTCCGGTTCCCGCTACCGAGAGGAGTTGCGCCGTGCGACTGCGCTGGTTCCGCTGCCGGGGTGCGTCGGCACCGACACTGCCCCACCGGGTACGGGGCGACAACCTGCCGGAGTGGATGCGGCAGCCCACGCGTCCACTGCCGACGATGGGCCCCGGCCGGGTCGGCAACCTCACCCCGGCCCAGCAGTGGCGGGCGAACGGCGGTCGCTGGTCCGTACCGGAGCAGCGCGGGAACGGCGCCGGCCGGTGGCCCGCCTCCGAGCAGCGGCCCGCCGACGACTGTCACCCCGAGCAGCGCGGGAACGGCGGCCACCACGAGGAGCGCCGGTGATCAGCCACCAGCTCGGGCAGCCGCCGGACGGGCCCACGCCGGATCGCCCCCGGCCGTACCCGTTGCACGCCACCCCGCACACGCCGCTGCGTCCGATGTGGTGCTGTCGGGCCTGCGGCCAGCCGTGGCCGTGCCCGATGGCCCGCCTGCTGCTGCGCAGCGAGTACGAGGACAACCGGATCGGGTTGTCCATCTACCTGTGCGGGCTGCTGTACGAGGCCACGCGCGACCTCTACCGGCTGAACCCGAACGACGCGCCGGCCCCGGCCGACATGTTCGCTCGCTTCGTCGGCTGGGGCCCGTACCGCCGTCACCCGCCCGTCCCTCCGGGCGGTGACTGTTAATAAGGGGCCCTTGCTCTACCGGAGGCGTTAATAGGGTGCCCCTCCTTTCACCGCCAGCCCACGTCGATGCGGTCGCCTCGCTCGTCGAAGAAGTGCAGCGCGTCCATCCGTACCTGCACGGCGAGCGGGTGCCCGGGCGACACCTGCGGGTACGGCGCGAGCCGTACCGCCAGTTCCGCCGGACGACGGTGGTGGCGGCCCGGGTCGGGCAGCACGCTCGTGCGGTTGCCGCCGCCCCCGCCCGCCTCCGGGGACGGAGCCGACGACTCCGTCGCGCGGCCGGTGAGCCGCTGCATCACCTGGTTGAACCGGCGCAGGCCGCGCTGGCCCGGTGCGGCCTGCTCGACCGGCGTGCCCATCTCGTCCACCACGATCGCGGTCGCGCCGATGTCGAGGAACGCGAGCGACTCGTGACCGTGGTGCTCCAGGTAGCGGATACGCCCGTGCAGCACGTCACCGGCGGTGTCCGGGGCGACCGGGGTGAGCGCCTCGGCGCGCATGCCGACCACGATCCGCTCACCGTGGTAGTGCGCCACCGCCCGGCTGCGGATGTCATCCCAGGGCAGGTAGAGCGACTGCTCACCGAGGTTCAGCGCGACGTACCGGTCGAGGTGGACGTAGACCGACGCCTCCAGAAGGTTCATCCGGGGGCTGCCCAGGAACGCGGCGACGTAGAGCGTCGCGGGCCGGCCGTACACCTGGGTGGGGGTGCCCACATCCTGGAGCACGCCCTTGCGCATGATGGCGACCCGGTCGGCCATGGTCAGCGCCTCGGCCTGGTCGTGGGTCACGTAGATGGTGGTGACGCCCAGTTCGCGGGTGAGGCCGGAGATCTCCGCCCGCAGCTCGGCGCGCAGCCCGCTGTCCAGGTTCGACAGTGGCTCGTCCATCAGGAACAGGCCGGGCCGGCGCACTATCGCCCGCCCCATCGCGACCCGCTGCCGCTGGCCGCCGGAGAGCTGGCTGGGCTTGCGCCCCAGCACGTCGCCGATGCCGAGCGCGCTCGCCACGTCCTGGATCCGCTCGCCGCGCGGGCCGGGCTCGACGCCGCTCAGGCGCAGCGGGAAGCCGATGTTGTCACCGACAGTCATGTGCGGATAGAGCGCGAAGTCCTGGAAGACCATGGCGATCTTCCGGTCGCGCGGTGGCAGGTCGTTCGCCAGCTCACCGCCGAGCATGATCGCGCCGGAGGACGGATCCTCCAGCCCGGCGACCATGCGCAGCACTGTCGATTTCCCGCAGCCCGACGGGCCGAGCAGCACCATGAACTCGCCGTCGTTGACGTCCAGATTGATGGTGTCGACCGCGACTGTTCCGTCCGGGAACACCTTGGTGACATCCTTGAGCGCGACGGTCGCCACCGTCACCTCCCCAGTTCCTCGCCCCAAACCCGGGAATGACTGTGACCAGGATCATCTGATTCGCACATCGGGTAAACGTGCCATGTTCGGCTCGTGACAGTCCTATTAAGCGGTATTCGCCGGGCCCCGCAGTTAAGTGACCTGCCGGTAACCACTTTTACGGCGTTTCGCCGAGGAACACCCGGCGTACCACGCGCTCGGCGGCGTGCCCGTCGTCGAGCGTGCAGAACCGCGACCGGAACGCCGCCCGGGCCGACTCGGCCGCCTCGTCGTCGACCGCGCCGGAACGGAACACGTCGAGCAGCCCGGGGAAGTCCAGCGCGACGGTGCCCGGCGGCTCGGCCAGGAGGTCGAAGTAGACGCCCCGGGCCACCCGGTAGGCGTCCCAGTCCGGCGCGTAGACCACTATCGGCCGGTCCAGCACCGCGTAGTCGAACATCGCCGAGGAATAGTCGGTGACCAGCACGTCCGCCGCCAGGTAGAGGTCCTCCACCCGCTCGTACGCGCTCACGTCCAGCACGCCGCCCGCCGCCGGTCCCCGGGGATGCCGCTCCCGGTCGTGGAAGTAGTGGCTGCGCATCAGCAGCCGGCCCCGGGGCCCGAGCACGTCGAGCATCCGGTCCGGGTCGAACGGCGGCCGCCACCCGGGCAGGTGCTCGCGGTGCGTCGGCGCGTAGAGCACCACGTACTCGTCGGGTGCGATGCCCAGCGCGGCGCGGACCTGGCCGCGGTCCTCGGCGGTGGCCAGTGCCAGCCGGTCGTTGCGCGGGTAGCCGACCTCGAGCGTGGTGTAGTCCGCCGGGTACGCCCGCTCCCACATCTGCGTGGAGAAGCTGTTCGAGGTGATGCTGTAGTCCCAGCGGTCGACGCGGCGCAGCAGGCCGGCGAAGTTCATCCCCATCGCGCCCACCGGGTAGCGCTGCTGGTCCAGGCCCATCACCTTCACCGGCGTGCCGTGGTGGGTCTGCACGTGCACCGAGCCGGGCCGCTTGCGGACGAAGTCCGGGAAGTTGACGTTGTTGACGAGCCAGCGGGCGCGGGCCAGCACGCGGTGGTACTCGCGGCTGCCGGCCACCACGTACTCGACGCCCGGTGGCAACGTGGCCACCCGGTCGCGGCGGACGATCCACACGCCGCGCACCTGCGGCGCGAGCCGTCGGGCCGCCTCGTAGATCGCCGCCGGGTTGCACGAGTAGCCCCGGTACCAGTAGGCCGCGTACACGGCGAGCGTCGGGTCGATCGGCCGGTGCAGCTCGGCCCGGTAGTACTCGCCCAGTGCCAGGTCACGGGCCCGCCGGGCGGTACGCCGCACCACCGGCGTCACCCGTCGCCGCGCCCGCCGCGCGGTACGCCGGGCCGTCTCCCCCGCCTGGTGCGCCTCGCGCAACGCGCTGAACGTCCGCCAGCGCCCGGCCGCCACCAGCCGGTGCTTGAGCCCTTCCGGGCCGGGCGGGACCGGGTAGCCCTCGGGCGGCAGGAACCGCACGTAGTCGGCGTGCATCTGGGCGAAGAACGGTGCCCGCAGCTCGGGCGCGATCCGGGCGCCGTTGCCGAGCACCGTGAGGTAGTGCCAGATCATCCGCTCGAAGACGGCCGGTCGCAGCCCGGTCACGTGCCAGCGGTCCATCAGCCCGAACACGCGGTGCCACTGGGCGAAGACCTCGAAGTGCCGGTCCCCCCGGGTCTTCGTGATCGCGCCGGTGCGGCGCTGCCGGTAGTTCAGGCAGATCCGGTCGAGTACGCCGATCCGCCCGGCCGCCATCAGCGCCGGATAGCTGAACGAGACGTCCTCGTACCAGCCCGGCTCGAAACGCAGCCCGCGTTCGAGCAGGAACTCCCGGCGCACCACCCGGTTCCACGCGGTGTGCAGCAGCTTCAGCGTCTCCGGCCGGTCCCGCAGCGTGAACGTCGTGGCGCCGGGCGGGTCGGGGAACACGTCACGCATCGCGCTGCGGGTGCCGATGTTGTTCCAGTGCGCCCGGACGTGGTCGACGATCAGCACGTCCGGCGCGGTGTCGCGGAGCCGGTCCGCGACGTGCGGCAGGCAGCCGGGCACCAGCCAGTCGTCCCCGTCGACGAACCACACGTATTCGCCGACGGCCCGGTCCAGCCCGATGTTGCGGGCCGGACCGAGCCCGACGTTCTCGGCGAGGCGTACCGGGCGGACCCGGGGGTCGCGCAGCGCGTACTCGGCCAGGATCTCGCCGCTGTCGTCCGGGGAGGCGTCGTCGACCCCGATCACCTCGATGTCGCCGAACGGCTGGTCGAGGATCGAGTCGAGACATTCCCGCAGGTAGCCCTGCACCTTGAAGGCCGGCACGACGAAGCTGATCAAGGTCACCCCGGCCCGCCCTCCGTCAGCCCGGCGAGCGCACACCCCCACGGGCGCGGGCCGGCAGGACCACCCAGGCGAGGACCACGCTCGCGACAAAAACCACGAGAAGGTACGCACCGAGTGTAGCCAGAGCGATACTCGCATATCCGGCGATCAGCCCGATTGCCAGCAGCAGCGACCGCCCCGGCCAGCCGAGCGTGGCCGCGTGCAGCGGCGGCCCCGACTGCCGCTTCTCCAGCCGGGCCGTCAGGTCGTAGTGCAGCAGCGTGAGCACCAGGACGTACCCGAAGATCAGCCAGGCCGGCACCCGGCCCGCCACGCCGACCGCGATGGCGAACAGGTACTCGGCGGCCCGCAACGCGGCAGGCACCAGCCAGTCCAGCGACCCGTCGTGCGGCGACCGCGACGCCTGCGCGGCACCCAGCAGCAGCACCAGCGCGAGCACCGGCACCCAGACCGGCAGGTCGCCGCCGCCGTGCACCGCGAGCAACGCCCACACCAGCGTCCCCGCCGCGCCGAGCGCGCCGAGCACCGCCAGCAGCAGCGGCCGTCGCGCGGTCGGCAGCGTCCGCGCCAGCAGGCCGTCGTCGCGGTGCAGACCCGCGTCCACAGTAGTAAGCACCGGCACCCGCATCCACCGCGCCCGCAAGGTCCGCAACCCCCCGGTGTACGCGAACGCCAGCGTCCCCCAGACCAGCACCGCGACCAGCGCCGCCAGCGGCCCGAACAGCGCGGCGGCGATCGCGATCAGCGCCCACCGCTCACCGATCGGGAACACCACAGTGCGCTTCAGCCAGTACGACACCGAGCCGGTGTCCGCCTGCACCCGCGTCGACGCGGCGTTCAGCTTCCCGCCGATGCCGCCCGCGTCGGCGCTCACCACCTTCGGCCGCCGGGCCGCCTCGTCGTGCAGCGCGCCGTACCACGTGTCGGTCATGTGCCGCACGGTCTGCAACGTCATCGCGGCCAGCGCCAGCGCCCAGCCGTACCGGAATCCGGCGTGCGTGGCGCCGAAGCCGAGACCGGCGTAGACCACGTACTCCTTGAACCGGTCGGCCATCGTGTCCAGCCAGCCGCCCCAGGCGCTGAAGTGCCGGGTGTAGCGGGCCAACTGCCCGTCCACGCAGTCCAGCACGAAGCCCAGGTAGAGCAGGACCGCGCCGGCCACCAGCGCGGGCCGCCCACCGGCGCCGAACAGCACCGCCGCGGCCACCGCGAACGCCACCGAGACCATGGTGACCCCGGTCGGGCCGATCCCGATCCGGGCCGCCGCCTTCGTGACGTAGGGGGACCAGGTGCTGACGAAGAACGTGGTGAAGAAGTCGTCCCGCTCCTTCACCGACAGCTTCAACTCGGCCCGGTCCTCGTCGACGGCGGCCACCGCCGACTCGGCCGCCACCCGCTGCGCCTCGTCGCCGACCCGGTGCGCCACGAGCAGACGTACCCGATGGGCGAAGATCAGCGTGCCGCGGGCGGCGAGGCCGGCCACGAGCCGGTCCACCGCGCCCAGCGGCCCACCCCCGGCGGTGCCGGGCGCGGCCGGGGCGGCCAGGTCGGACGGCGGCACGTCGGGGACGGCACCCGCGGCGCGGCGGGCGGCGTCGGCGAGCGCGGGCAGGTCGGCCGCGCCGACCCGCAGCGCGCCGCCGAACACGCCGCTCGCGTCGGCGGCGCCGACCTCGACCACCTGCCCGCGCTCCTCACGCACCGTGGCCTGCCCGGCAGCGGGCGGATCGGTGAGCACCAGCGCCACCGTCGGCCCCACCGGGCTGGTCGCGAGGTGCTTGAGTACGGCGGTGTGCGCCACCAGGTCAGCGCCGCTCACCAGCACCGGGCCGGTCGCGCCGGCCACCAGGTCGGCCAGCTCGGTAAGGTCGGCGGCGATGCGCACGTCGTCCGCCCCGGCCCGGCGCCACTGCGCGGCCAGGCGCTCGGTGAGTGGTTCCCCGGCAGGTCGGCCGGGTTCGGTGAGGTGGCCCGCCGCCGGTTCGGCGGCGAGCACGATCGCGAGCGTCACCGCTTCGCCGCGTCGGCGTAGGCGGCCAGCGCCTCGTCGATCGTCCCGTCGACGATCAGCCGTCCGGCGTCGAGGTACAGCCCCCGACGGCAGAACCGGGTGAGGTCCTTGTCGTTGTGTGACACCAGCACCAGCGTGCGCCCTTCCGCGAGAAGTCGCTCGATGGTCGCATAGCACTTCGCGCGGAACTCCGCGTCCCCGACCGCTGTCACCTCGTCCACAAGCAGCACCGGGTGCGGCAGGTGCGCGATCACCGCGAAGCCCAGCCGTACCTTCATCCCCGACGAGTAGTGCCGCACCGACGTGTCGATGGCGCGTTCCACCTGCTCACCGGCGAACGAGACGATCTCGTCGAAGTGTTCCCGCAGGTACGCCGACGACAGCCCGTGCAGCCCGCCCACCAGGTAGAGGTTCTCCCGGCCGGTCAGGTCACCGGAGAACCCGGCGGACAGTTCGAGCAGTGGCGCCACCCGGCCGTGCACCCGGATCGAGCCCTCGTCCGGGATGAGCACACCCGCGATCAGCCGCAGAAGCGTGCTCTTGCCGGTGCCGTTGCGGCCCACCACGCCCACCGTCTCGCCCGGCTCGACCCGGAACGACAGGTCACGCAAAGGCCAGAACCGGCCCGCGTCCGGGTCGCGGGCACCCCGGTGCACGATCAGCTCCCGCAGCCGCAGCTGACGGCGCCGGTTGCGGACGAACCGGATGCCGAGCCCGTCCGCCTCGATGATCGGCGCCATTCAGAGTTCCTTCAGCACTGCCGGTTCGAGGCGGTGGAACGCCCACCAGCCCAGCGCCAGCACCAGCACGCTGCCGGACACCGTGATCGTGAGCAGCCGGGCGTCGGGGAACTCGTCCGGATACCAGACCGCGTGGTGCAGCTGGAAGATCCCGACCAGCGGGTTCAGCTCGTATCCGATCTTGAGCCAGCCCGGCATGCCCGACTCCCGCATCAGATCGAGCGGGTAGATGATCGGCGTCGCATAGAACAGCAGCCGGATGACCAACCGCATGGTGCGTTCGATGTCGCGCATCAGCACGTTGCCCGCCGACAGCAGCAGCGCCAGGCCCACCAGCAGCACGAACTGCACCGCCACCGCCAGCGGCAGGGCGAGCAGGCTCCAGCCTGGGCGGATCCTCCCCTGGCTCGCGTAGATCGCCGCGACGGCGGCCAGGATCGGCAACCCGGCCAGGTACTCGGCGAACCGGCCGGCGACCCGCCCGATCGGGAAGATCGGCCGGGGCAGGTTCATCGTGGTGATCAGCCGGGACTGCCCGGTGAGCGCGTTCGCGGCCTCGGTCAGCGCCGAACTCGCCCACATCCAGGCGAAGATGCCGGTGATCAGGAACAGCGGGTACGACCCGGCCGCCTCGCCCAGGTGCCGCCGGGTCGCGCCGGAGTAGAGCACGCCGAAGACGAACCAGTAGATCAGGCCCATGCCGAGCGGCTCGATCAGCGACCAGAAGTAGCCCAGCACCGACTGCTGGTACTTTACCGCGAGATCCCGGCGGACCAGGATGCGCAGCGAGGTGCGGGCGGACCAGAGCGCCGCGACGCCTGACGTCACCGCATGATGGTCGCTTTGTCAGTAGCGCTCCCGGGCCGGGTGCGGGCCGGGATCACCCCAACGGGGTCAGCACTCGATCACGTTGACGGCGAGCCCGCCCCGCGCGGTCTCCTTGTACTTGACCTTCATGTCCGCGCCGGTCTCCCGCATGGTCTTGATGACCTTGTCCAGCGACACGTGGTGCACCCCGTCGCCCCGCAACGCCAGCCGCGCCGCGGTGATCGCCTTGATGCTCGCCACCGCGTTGCGCTCGATGCACGGGATCTGCACCAGGCCGCCCACCGGATCGCAGGTCAGCCCCAGGTTGTGCTCCATGCCGATCTCGGCGGCGTTCTCCACCTGCTCCGGCGTACCGCCGAGCGCCTCGGCCAGCCCGGCCGCGGCCATCGAGCACGCCGAGCCCACCTCGCCCTGACAGCCCACCTCGGCCCCGGAGATCGACGCATTCTCCTTGAACAGCACACCGATCGCGCCCGCCGCCAGCAGGAACCGGACCACGCCCTCCTCGGAGGCACCCGGCACGAACCGGGTGTAGTAGTGCAGCACCGCCGGAATGATCCCGGCAGCCCCGTTCGTCGGCGCGGTGACCACCCGCCCGCCGGCCGCGTTCTCCTCGTTGACCGCCAGCGCGAACAACGTCACCCAGTCCATCGCGCGCAACGGATCCCCGCTGCCGGTCTCCGCCTCCAGGCCGCGCCGCATCTCCGCCGCGCGCCGCCGGACCTTCAACCCACCCGGCAGTACGCCGTCACGGGTGCAGCCGCTCTCCACGCACTCGCGCATCACCCGCCAGATCTCCAACAGCCCCGCCCGCACGTCCGCCTCGCTACGCCAGGCCAGCTCGTTGGCGAGCATCACCTCACTGATCGACAGACCGGTCTCCGAGGTGACAGTGAGCAGTTCCGCGCCGGTGAGGAACGGGTGCCGTACCCGCGTCGTGTCCGCCTTGATCCGGTCCGCCCCGGCGGCCGCCTCGTCCACCACGAACCCGCCGCCCACCGAGTAGTACGTGCGCGACCGCACCTCGTTCCCGGCCGCGTCGTACGCCGCGAACGTCATCCCGTTCGGGTGGTACGGCAACGAGCGCCGGCGATGCAGCACCAGATCCGTGTCCGGGTCGAAGTCGATCCCCTGGCTGCCGAACAGGTCGAGCCGCCGCTGGGTGCGGATCCGCTCCACGCGCGGCCCGACCGAGTCGGTGTCGACAGTCTCCGGGACCTCGCCCTCCAGCCCCAGCAGCACCGCCCGGTCACTGCCGTGCCCGTGACCGGTCGCCCCGAGCGAGCCGAACAACTCCGCCCGTACGCGCGCCACGTCAGCGAGCTGCCCGTCGGCCTTCAGACCCGCCACGAACGTACGAGCGGCCCGCATCGGCCCGACGGTGTGCGAGCTGGACGGCCCGATACCGACGCTGAAAAGATCGAAAACACTGATCATTTGCTGTTTCCTCGCCGTCGTCCCCGTTGTGCGGATCCGAGCCGGTGCGTAGGTGCCGCGCCCGCCGGGCGGGTGGGCGGCCGGCGCCCGGGGTGGGGGCGCCCGACCGGCGAGCCTACCTCGCCCCCGTGAATACCCGCCCCCACTCCGCCACATACCCGACCCGGCACCCCGTCCGCCCCCTCCCGCCCCGCTCTCACGCGCTAAGGCCTGACCCCGGCGAGATCTTGGTAGCAAATGACCCCCATAGGGGCCCTTTCGTACCAAGATCTCCACTGATCCCACTCCACGGAACACCTGTCTCGCAAGGCGGAACGCGCTCGACGCAGCAGTCCAGCCGAACGCCCCGCCACCCCACCAATCCCGCGATCTTGCAGTTATGGCCCCCAGAAAGGGTGTGAATGGGGCAGAACATGGGCAGCAACTGCAAGATCGCGTAAGCGGAGCAGGAAGCGGGGAGGAGGCAACAGGAGCGGGGTGCGTTGGTGGGGAGGGGCCGGGGTAAGCACCTACGGGTGCCCGGGTCGCCGATCCTCCTCGGGGCTGAGGGCGCGGCGCGTACCCCTTTCTACCGTGGAATTCAGCGCGGCGGATCGCCGCAGAAGTGGGAGACGACGATGAGTCGCAAACTGGTCCGGCCCCGCCAGGGGCGCATGATCGCCGGTGTCTGCGCCGGCCTGGGGCAGCGGTTCGGCATGTCGGCCGGCATGGTCCGGCTGCTGTTCCTGCTGTCGCTGCTGCTGCCCGGCACGCAGGTGATCGTCTACCTGGTCCTGTGGATTCTGATGCCGAACGAGGACCGCTACCTCGCCACCCGATCCTGACGGCGTCGCCGGCCGGGAGGAACGCCGTCGGGCTTGTGGCCGCAGATTTCAGACACGACGGTTGCTCACGGCATCGATCGCCCACAAAATGAGCCTCCGTCGTCGGGCGAAGGCTTCCGGTAGGTCGCCTGGCGAGTCATCTGGATCACGGCGGTGGCGGTGGCGGTTACCGATGAAGTGGGCGTCGTTCCCTCTCGCGAGCTGGAACGGCATCGAGAGGGTTTCGCCCACGGTCGATTCCAGGTGCTCCACATGGAGCACCTGGAATACCTGCTCGCGGCCGCCGAGCGGTGCGACTTCCTGCACGTGGGCATCACCCAACCGGATGTCGATGGCCTGAAACCCTCCAGCGGGGCGGGGAGCCATCGCCATGATCCCGCCGCCAACCCCCTGACGTACGCCGAACGCAAGGAACTCGTCACTCGGGTGCTGCTCGCCGCGGGCATCGACAGGACGACGTTCGCGGTGCACCCTTTCCCGATCGAGCAGCCCGAGGTGCTCGCCCGCTTCATACCCTTCACCGTCACCGCCTTCACCACGATCTGCGACGACTGGAACGTACGCAAGATCGAAGTTCTGCGTAGTCTTGGCTATAACGTCCAGGTGTTGTTCCGTCGCGACCGCCAGCGCATCACCGGCTCGGCGGTCCGGCACCTGATCAGGACGGGCGACGAGGCATGGACCACGCTGGTGCCTGCGGCCTGCCGGGACTATCTGATCAGCCTCGGCATAGCAGCGCGGTTGCAGCCGGTCGCGGTACCCGGAGGGACGGCTCATGTCCGATTACCGTGAGGTCAGGGAGAGCAGTCGACACGTGTACGACTCGCTGGCTGGCCAGTACGAGTCCAGAAGCGAAGTCCGCACCCCGTCGGCGGTGCGGCGAGCCGGCCACCTGGCCACACTCGTACCACCGGGCTCCCGCATCCTGGACGTGGGATGCGGTGTGGGGCTGACGATGGCCGAGTTCCGCCGCCTGGGTTTCGACGTGACGGGGCTCGACCTGTCGCCGGAGATGGCACGCCGTGCGCAAGCGCGGAATCCGTCGAGCACGGTGCTGGTCGGGGACTTCCTGGACCTACCGCTCCCGCACACGTACGACCTCGTTCTCGCGCAGGCCTTCATCCATCTCTTTCCCGCCGCTCAGGCAGGCGCCCTCTTCGGCAGATTCCGCGCCGTCGTCCCTCCCGGCGGCGTCCTGTCCGTCTGCACGAACGTATCGGCCGTCAGCACCCAAGGCTGGAGCGTCAAGGACGACTACCACCTTTCTGCCCCGCGCTTCAAGAAGTTCTGGCGACGGGAGGAGTTGCGCGGAGCCCTCGCGACCCATGACTTCGAGGTGATCGATGAGCGGCGGACCGTTGACGTCCGCGGCAAGCACTTCATCGAGGTATGCGCGCGCCGAGCGGGCTAAGGCGTGTCCTGTCGATCATGGGAGCCAGATGACGGCAGCGATCAGGACGAGGCCGGCTCGGTAGAGGGATGCGCGTTTGGCGTATCGCGTTGCCAGGTCACGCCACTGCTTGAGCCGGTTGAAGCAGCGTTCCACGACGTTGCGCTTCTTGTAGATCACCTTGTCGAAGGCCGGTGGTCGCCCGCCGTGGCTGCCCTTGGCGGCCCGGCGAGCGACCTGGTCGCTGCGTTCCGGGATGACGTGCCGGATCCCGCGTTGTCGCAGGGCTCGGCGGGTCGAGTCATGTGCATAGCCCTTGTCCGCGATCAGCACCTCCGGTCGCTTGCGGGGCCGCACTTGTCGGGGAGCCCTCTTGTGGCGGGCGCCAGCGGCATGCTGGTGCGTCCGCACGATCGACGAGTCGATGCCGATCGTCCACTGCACCGGTGTGCCGTCGTCATGCACCTGTGCCCCGGCCAGGATCCGATGTCCCGTCAGCGGTCCAGCGGCGCACCCGTGCGTAGCTTCCACAAGATCCCGTTGATGACCTGGCGGTGATTCCGCCACCGCCCCCGAGCTCCGCCAGGTTCCGGTAGCAGCGGCGCGATCACCGCCGACGCCTCATCGGTCAGCTCACCACGACGCACCGCCGGCACATCGTCAACGATCAGCCATTGAGCCATTTTCATCGTGACGGCGCAGGTCACGGGCGGTGTGGGAGGCCGGTGTCCAGGTAGGACGAGGCTCCCGGTAAGACAGCAATCGACCAAGACTCGCGCATCACCCGCCAGATCTCCAACAGCCCCGCCCGCACGTCCGCCTCGCTACGCCAGGCCAGCTCGTTGGCGAGCATCACCTCACTGATCGACAGACCCGTCTCGGACGTGACGGTCAGCAGTTCCGCGCCGGTCAGGAACGGATGCCGTACCCGGGTCGTGTCCGCCTTGATCCGGTCCGCCCCGGCCGCCGCCTCGTCCACCACGAACCCGCCGCCCACCGAGTAGTACGTGCGCGTCCGCACCTCGTTCCCGGCCGCGTCGTACGCCGCGAACGTCATCCCGTTCGGGTGATACGGCAACGAGCGCCGGCGATGCAGCACCAGATCCGCGTCCGGGTCGAAGTCGATCCCCTGGCTACCGAACAGGTCGAGCCGCCGCTGCGTGCGGATCCGCTCCACCCGAGGCCCGACCGAGTCGGTGTCGACAGTCTCCGGGACCTCGCCCTCCAGCCCCAGCAGCACCGCCCGGTCACTGCCGTGCCCGTGCCCGGTCGCCCCGAGCGAGCCGAACAACTCCGCCCGTACGCGCGCCACACCGGCGAGCTGCCCGTCGGCCTTCAGGCCCGCCACGAACGTACGAGCGGCCCGCATCGGCCCGACGGTGTGCGAGCTGGACGGCCCGATACCGACGCTGAAAAGATCGAAAACACTGATCACGGCGCAATGCTCCTGTCATCGCCACGGACGACGGTCTTCGGTTCCGCGTGACCGCCCATGGCTGCCTGGTCCGCGGCGAACGATGCCGGAAGCTCCGCGTCGCGCTCAGTCGGCGGCGCCCGGCTTGAAGGATCGAGCCAGGAGGAGCAGGTTCGCGGGCTTCTCGGCAAGCCTGCGGGTGAAATACGCGTACCAGTCCTGTCCATACGGCAGATAAACCCGTACGCGGTACCCCTCCCCCGCAAGCCGCGTCTGCTCGTTCGCGCGGATGCCGTACAGCATCTGGACCTCGAAGTCGGTGGTGCTCCGGCCACCGGCGCGGGCGAGTCCGATGGCGCTGTCGATCAGGCGGGGGTCGTGGGTCGCCACCATGGGATAGCCCTGGCCCTGCATCAGGATCCGCAGGCACCTGTCGAATGCCTCGTCGATCTGACGCCGTCGCGTAAAGGCCACCGACGCCGGCTCCGCGTAGGCTCCCTTGACCAGGCGCACCCGGCTCCCTGCGTACGCGAGGCGCTGGCAGTCCGCCGGGGTACGGTGCAGGCACGCCTGCAGCGCCACGCCCACCCAGGGAAATTCGGTACGCAGTTCGTCCAGTACGGCCAGCGTCAGGTCAACCGTGGTGTGATCCTCCATGTCGAGGGTCACCGTGGCGTCGGCGGCAGCCGCAGCGGCACAGATGTCGCGTGTCAGCCGATAGGCGTGTCGGCGACCGTTGTGGGGCAGCGCGCTACCGAGCGCCGACAGTTTCACCGACACCTCGGCCATACCGGGCATCCGCATCGCGGAGAGCAGGCTGAGATACGCGTCCCGTACAGCGGCAGCCTGCTCGACTGTCGTCGTTCCTTCGCCGAGATGGTCGATCGTCACCCGCATCCCGGAATCGACGATGCGCCGCGCCACTGCGATCGCCTCGTCATTCACCTCGCCGGCAACGAATCGTTGCACCACGCCCCGGGTCAGGGGGGATCCGGCCACGATTCTCCGGAGTCGGTGACTGCCGGCCGCCATCAGCAACAGCTTGTTCGGCAATTGGGGTCCTTTCTCGGGGCTGTTGTCGCCCTCAGGAAGCAGAGCGTGACGAAGTGATCTAGCACCCGCGGAAGCTCGGGTTCCCCGTACGGTCAGGAGGTGTGGCCGGGATGGAGGGGGTACCGATCGACGAGGCGAGCCACCCGCGTGCGTAGCGACGTGTCAGCCTCCTTGCCAGTCAGAGCACCGGCGATGATGTCGGCCACCTCCATGAACTCCGCTTCGGAGAATCCTCGGGTGGCGAGACCGGAGGTGCCGATCCGTAGCCCGGAGGTCACCATCGGCGGGCGGGGGTCGAACGGCACGGCATTACGGTTGACGGTGATGCCGACGCCTTGCAGCAGCCGCTCCGCCTGCGCGCCATCGAGATCCGCGTGACTCAGGTCGACCAGCACCAGGTGCACGTCGGTGCCTCCGCTGACCACCCGGATGCCGGCCTTCGCGACCTCGGCGGCGCCGAGACGATCGGCAACGATCTTCGCGCCGGTCAGGGCACGCCGCTGCTGATCCTGGAACCGCGGTTCTCCGGCGATCCGAAAGGCCACCGCCTTCGCGGCCACGACATGCGCCAGCGGACCACCTTGCTGGCCCGGGAAGACCGCAGAGTCCAGCCTCCGCGCGAGATCGGTGTACGCGCTGAGGATGGTGCCGCCCCGGGGGCCGCCGAGGGTCTTGTGCGTGGTCAGGGTGACGACATGGGCGTGAGGCACCGGGTTGGGATGCAGACCGGCCGCGACCAACCCGGCGAAATGTGCCATGTCCACGAGCAGGTATGCATCCACCTGATCGGCGATCCGCCGGAACCGGGCGAAATCGAGCGTCCGAGGGTAGGCCGACCAGCCGGCGATGAGCAGCTTCGGCCGATGCTCGCGCGCCAGCTCTTCGACCTCGTCCATGTCGATCAGGTGGTTTTCGGCGCCTACGCGATAGCTCACGGCCCGGTACAGCCGCCCCGAGTAGTTGATGCGCATGCCATGGGTCAGATGACCGCCGTGAGCGAGGTCGAGCCCGAGGATGGTGTCACCCGGCTGGAGCAGAGCAGCCATCACGGCGGCGTTCGCCTGCGATCCGGAATGCGGCTGCACGTTCGCGTACGTGGCACCGAACAGCCGCTTGGCCCGGTCGATCGCCAGGCACTCGATGTCGTCGACATGCTCGCATCCGCTGTAGTAGCGCCGCCCCGGGTAGCCCTCCGCGTACTTGTTGGTGAGGGCCGATCCCTGCGCCTGAAGCACGGCTCGGGGCGCGAGATTCTCGGAGGCGATCATGCCCAAGGTCTCGTGTTGGCGGCGTAGCTCCCGGCCGATCGCCTCGGCGACGACGGGGTCGAGGTCGGCCAGATCATCGTCGAAGGCTGCCATCGGGGCCTACCGCGACTCGTTGGAGAAGGCGCGGTACTCGTCCGGCGACATCAGGGAAGGCACCTGCGCCAACCGGACCCGCAGAAGCCAGCCTTTGCCGTACGGATCGACGCCGATCAGGCCCGGATCGGCGATGACCGCCTCGTTGACGGCGACGACCTCTCCGCTGACCGGGAGGTACAGCTCCGCGACCGACTTCGTGGACTCGACCTCTCCACACACGTCACCGGCAGTCAGGTGGCTCCCCGGCTCGGGCAGTTGCACATAGATGACATCACCGAGCGCTTCGGCGGCGAAAGCGGTGATGCCCACTTCGGCCGGCTGAACCGAGTCGTTGACCCACTCGTGGTTGAGGCTGTACTTCAGGTGTTCCGGTACGTTCATGACGCTGAACCCTCGCAAGGAATGGCCGCGATCACCGCGGACGACGGTAGAACGGAAGAGGGACGATCTCGACGGGCTCGGTGGTCCCCCGGATCTGCACGGCCAGCCGGATGCTGTCGCCGGTGCCGGCACGGATGCCGGCCATCGCGATCGGTCGTTTGAATGTGGGTGACGGGGCGCCGCTTGTGATGAGGCCGACCGGATCAGCACCATGGCCGTCGTCGGTCAGCGTCACCACCTGCTGGCCCGCTCGGGGAATTCTCTGCCCGGACGCGACGAGGCCGACGAGCCGACGGGTGACGCCGCTCTTGTGGGCCTCGGCCAGCGCGGCTCGTCCGACGAAGTCGCCTGGTTTGACGAAGGACACCACCCGCCCCAGCCCGGCATCGAACGGGGTGACGTCACGGCCGATCTCTGCGCCGTACAACGGCATCCCAGCCTCGATGCGGAGGGTGTCGCGGCACGCCAGCCCCGTGGGCGTCAAGCCGTGACGCCGACCGGCCACAAGCGCTGCTTCCCACGTGCGGACCGCGTCTTCGGCGTGTACGAGCAGTTCGAAGCCGTCTTCGCCGGTGTAGCCGGTACGAGCCACGACGGCTGGCCGACCGTCGATGTTCAGTAGCGCTACGGTGTAGTAGCGGAGCCGGGTGAGTCCCGTACCGGTCAGGGCTTCCACGATGGGGGCGGCGCGCGGCCCCTGCACCGCGATGATCGCCCGCTCGTTCGTGCGGTCGGCGGCCCAGGCCGCGTAGTCCGCACAACGGGTCCTGATGGCCTCATGTACGACGCGTGTGTTGATGGCGTTGACGACCAGCAGGTACCGGTGCGATGCGAGGCGATAGGCAACGAGGTCGTCCAGCACCCCGCCGGCGGCGTCGCAGAGCATGGTGTAGCGCGCGCCGCCGATCGGTACGGCGGACAGGTGCCCGACCAGAGCGTAGTCCAGTGCTGCCGGGGCCTCCGGCCCCGACACCTCGAGCTGACCCATGTGGCTGAGATCGAAGAGGCCGGCCTGTTCGCGTACGGCGCGGTGCTCAGCGAGCTCACTTCCGTAGCGAAGGGGCATCCGCCAGCCGCTGAAGTCGGTGAATCGAGCTCCGTGTCCTATGTGCGATGCATGCAGAGGTGAGCGGAGCAGAGCCGCAGGATCCTGGTGCACGGGGGCGCTCCTCGTCCCGACGCACGCGGCGTCGAACGGTCGGTTGCCTCCCGCTCTGTCATTGACCTGAGAGCTTCACCGCTGCGTCAGCGGCTTGCACCGTGGGTGAGACGACGGTCGTCTGCTTTCCAGAGTCACCTCGCCTGCACGGTAATGGGGCCTGAGAGTTTCTTGGGAGTTTGCTCCTTCGGCGCTCCGAATGAACGGAGTCTCTCCCGTGCAGGTTCGAATGGTGTCTATGTAGTTGTGGGCCATTCGCAGGTTAGATGACGGCATATACCGCGTCAACATCATCCTGCCCATAGCTGATGCCTATATATCGCCGTCGGATCGCTACGACGCTGCGGGATGGGCGTGGGGGTTGGCCCGCCACCATCGGGCGAAGGCAGCGTTGTCGTTGACGTGATCCAGGTAGGCCCGGGTGATGGCCTGGAACAGGATGCTGCTCTGTGCAGAGGTCAGCGCATCGCGCCGCCAGACGACCATCAGCCTGGCCAGCAACTGCGGCTCCCCGCGCAGCGGCAGCACCCGAGTCCCGGCGGCCGGGGCCCAGGTCGGGTCGACCAGCCGGACACCGTCTCCGGCGGCCACCAGTGGGTGCGCGGCGCCACTCGGCGCTTCGTACCGGATCTTCGGCTCGAAACCTGCAGCGCGGCAGGCCCGTCGCAGCGAGGCAAGTGAGCCGTCGTCCGGCCCCGGCGGGCACACCCACGATTCGTTTCTCAGGTCGGCCAGCCGCACCTGCTCGTGGTGGGACTGCGGGTGGGAGGCGGACATGGCGACGAAGATCGGGTAACGGGGGATCAGTGGCCGGCTGGTGAGCGTGGGACCGATCGGCATCTCGAAGCCCTCAAGGATGCCCAGCAACGCGGCATCCAACTGGCCCCGGGTGAGTGCCTCCACCAACAGGCGCGAGGACGGCTCGATCTGCAGCGCGATCTCCGGATCCGGGAACGCTTCCGCGACATGACGTACGATACTGCCCGCGCAGGCGATGTGGACGGTGCCGAGTCGGAGCAGGCCCGGATTGGGGTGCCGGTCGCCGAAGTCCTCGACGAGCGCGTCGACCTCGGCCAGCACGACGCGGGCGCGCTGGAGCACCTGCTTGCCGAGTTCGGTCGGTTGCATACCGGTACGGCTTCGGACGAACAGCGGCCCACCGACCATCTTCTCGATCCGATGCACCTGGGCCGTCAGCGCGGGCTGCGACAGACCCAGGCGGGCGGCGGCGCCGGTCACGCTTCCGGCCTCGGCGATGGCACTGATCGCCCGCAGGTGGCGCACATCGATGCCCATGACCGAGATTATGCACGCGACCGCAGGCGGCCCGGTGGCCACAGGCCAGGCGGGCGCGCCGCCCGGCGACTCCCGCCGGGCGGCGCGCTCATACCCATCACATGGGGTTCAGTAGCGCGTGCTCACCGTGGCGCCGGAGCAGGCGGTCTTCCCGTAGAGGCTGATGTAGTGGTACCCGGCGGCCGGGCTGGGGATGGCCAGCGACTCGGTGTTGCCGGCCCCGGCAGAGGAGCGGGTGGCGTTGCTGGTGGTGGCCCAACTCGACGGACTGTAGTAGAGATCGCAGTTGCCTGTGCCGCCGGCTGCGGCAATGGTGAGGGTGCTGACGCCGGCGGGCAGGTAGATGTACAGGTAGTCGTAGTTGCCCGCGGTCGCGGAGCGTCCGCTGCGCTGGCAGTCGCGGTCGAGGGTACGCGTGTCAGTGCCACCGCATTCCGGCATGGTGGTGCCGCCGCCCGTCGTGACCGAGATGGTCTGGGACGATCTCGCGGTCGCTCCCTGGTTGTCGGTGACCGTCAGCGAGACGGTGTAGGTGCCGGCCGCAGCGTAGGTCTTGCTGGGGTTGACGGTCGACGAGGTGCTCCCGTCCCCGAAGGCCCACTGCCGTGAGGCGATGCTGCCGTCGGCGTCCGTGGACCGGTCGGTGAAGGTGGCGGTGAGCCCACTGGTCGCCACGATGAACGAGGCGGACGGCGGCTGGTTGGTCGGGGGCGGCGTGGTGCCCCCGCCGCAATCCCCTGCCGCGCAGCGCGTCAGCCAGGCGTCGAAGTCGGCGTCGTAGCGCGAGCCGATGGTGCTGGTGAGGTACGTGCGGGCGGCGTTGAATGCCCCCGATCGGTAGTATCCGAGCACTGTCGTCATGTCCGGCCGATGGGACTGCATCATGTACCGCACGGCCAGGTAGCCCCAGTTGTAGATGCGCGTCTGGTCGTTGTTGTAGGTGGTGTCGAACAGCGTGCGCAGCGCATAGGTGTGGTTGCCCGCCTGGTTCTGGGCGCTGGTGTAGGTGACGTTCCGGTAGGAGTAGGAGACGTACTCGGCGAAGCCTTCGATCCACCAGATGGTAGGTGTGGTGATGTTGGCGCTGAAGTCGCCGTACATGTTGAACCGGCCATCGAGGTAGTGGGTGTACTCGTGGTTGAGGTTCCAGATCTGGAAGGCCGGCCGGACCCACTCGGCTTCGTAGGCGATGAACCTTGCCTGGTTGCTGGGGTCCGACGGGTTGCCCTCCAGGTACATACCACCGTTGTTCGTATCGATGCCGTAGATGGCGCCCGCGTAGGTCTGGTAGTCGGTGCTCGAGTTGAAGACGACAACCTCGATGTCGGTGTTGACATCGCCTGCCACCGGCCCGCTGTCCCCGACCAGGCTGTGGAAGTAGGCGTCCTGGCCCTTCAGGCTGGTGCAGGACTGGCTCAGTTCAGCCGAGGTCATGTCCTGCGCGACGATCTTGATCGATGGGCTGCATGTGTAGTTGATCGTCAGGACAGAGCTGGTCAGCTGGGCGGAGAGGTTGCAGGTGGTGTAGTAGGAGCAGTTGGCGACGTCGTATGCCTGGGTCATCTCGGCGACGCCGACCCAGAGCGGCGCGGTCGGGCCGGTCATGTTGCTTCGCGAGAGAAGCGCCGACGCCATCGGCCGCGCGATGGGCTTGAGCGGGGCGTGCTGCAGGAATCGTCCGAGTTCCCGGCCCGCGTTCGACGTGAGGTAGCCGTTGTCGGTGCCGAGGAGACCGGCGTGGGTGTTGGCGAAGTTGTACAGGTTGTCGAGCACGGTGCGGTCGCCCTGCACGGCGGAGACGAACGCGGGCACCTGGTGGCCTCGGAACAGCACCGTGTAGACGTTGTTGACCGCGTTGAGCATGTACCAGGACGAGGTGTACGACGAGTTGAAGCCGGTCAGGAGCCGGTTCACCACGAACAGGTATCGGGCGTTCTCCTGTGCGCTGTCGATGAGCGTCACCGCCTCCGCCAGGGTTTCACCGTTGGCGTCGGTCACGTCCCAGGCGCGTGCGTTCGCGAAGAAGGCGTCGAGCGCTGAGCGGATCGCGGTCTGCAGTGCCGGCCCGTACGTTCCGACGCTCGTGTCGTACCACTGCACGTAGTAGCCGGCCCGCAGGTAGAGAACGAGCTGGGGCATGCCGGTGGAGGGGTTACCCGGGTAGCCGGGCGAGCCGTCCCGCACGGCGTACGCGACGCTTGCCATCTGCGCCTCGCGGAAGGCGTTGTAGGCATCGCTGCCGGAGAGGCTGAACAGGCTGTTGATGCAGTCGACAGTGGATCCCTTGATCTGGCTGACCAGTGCCGATCCCGTTCGGCCGGTGAAGTCTGCGGGGCTGCAGGCGGCAGCGGCAGCGCGAGACCCGGCGTCCGACGGCCGAGCGCGTCGCTTCGCGGTTGCGGGGCGGTCGTAGTCGACGCGGGCGGCGTCCTTCGCGGCCGGCTGCGGCGGGCGCTTGTGTACGGGGAGCGCCTGCTCGCTCACATGGTCTACCCGGTCCTTGCCCCGAACAGTCGCATCGCCCGCTGCCGGCGGTGCCGCATCGGTCTTTCTGGCCTGCTGCCCGGGTGGCACGGGCCGCGCCGAGTTCGCGGCGGCCGGCGGCGCGATGATGCCGCAGGCGAGCGTCAGCGCGGTGAGCGCGCCGAACAGCTGACCTAGTCTTCGCCGCAATGGGTGTCCAGACATGCTCTCTCCTCATGGGCGAGGGTGTGATCCAGCAAAGGCGCTGACGCACTTCGATGGATGCTTGGGGGGTGGACGCTAGCCAGGCGGCTCCGGCGGCCACAACGAGTCCACAGCGGGCGGTCAGGGTGGCCCGCCTGGGCCTTACCGGAACCTGTGAGCGATGCGTCGAGGGTCGTCGGATCGATCAGGCGACGTGATGGACACATGACATGAAAGCGGGCGGTCCGGTCGTGCGATCGTCCAGGTGTTCACGATTCAGACACCGGACGGCAACCATGGCGACCATCTTGCTCATCGACGAAGACCATCGCTATCGGCGGCTACTCGGCGATCAGTTGACGCGCTTCGGTCATCTGGTCACCGAGATCGCCCTCCATGAGAGCGGGCGGACGCTGTCCGACCTGACCTGCCACACCCACCGGAGGCCGGATGTCGTGATCGTAGACCCGGTCGTGCCGGCGGTGGACGGGCTGCTGCTGATGCGCCTGCTGTGTGTCGCGTCCCGCCGCCCGGTTCTGGCACACAGCATCAGGGGCATCGACGACGACGTCGTCCGCATGCTACGCGCCGGCGCAGACGGATTCCTGCCGAAGCCGTGTCCGCCCACGGTGGTTGACGCCTGCGTCGGCGCTCTGCTTCGCCGGGTTCCGCCGGCACCGCCTCCGGCGCCGTCCGAGGTCGGCGCTCTTCGCATCGATGTGGCAGGTCGCAGCGTCACCGTGGACGGGCGGCCCGTGGCGCTGACGCGTACCGAGTTCGAGCTTCTCGCCTATCTGGCGGAGCACCCCGGCCGGGTGGTGCCACGGTCGCAGCTACGGACGAGGATCCGCGCAGAGGGTCTGCCGTCGGCGGCGTCCCTCGACGCCTTGCTGTGCCGTCTGCGGCGCAAGCTCGGCGAGCGCTCGACAGGCACGAAATACCTGCACACCGCTCGGGGGCGGGGAGTCTCACTGCGACCGGTTCCCGCGCGGGAGCAGATCACGCAGACATCCGGGAGCGATGCGGCGCGTTGATCGCCGATCGTTCTGGGCCGCGCCGCGGCGCACTTCATGGAGGACCGCGATGCGTTGCGGCAAGGGACGTGGTCCGGCGGGCCGTTACCAGACGAAGCAGCGATTAGCAGGTCGACTCGGGCAGCGGGCTTCGAGCGCCGGGTCACATCACGACGCGGACACCAGGCCAGCGTTCGGTGGGGCGGTGGCGGGCGAGTCGCCGCCGGGAGATCTCCGCGCTGGCCCTGGCCGGGTTGCGCCGCCACACCCCATCGAGCAGATCGTCGGGGCCGTGGGGCGCGCATACCGTGATCTGGTCATGCGCGTCGAGGCGTACGGCCACGGCGGTGGCGTACTCGGGCCAGGTGGCAATGGCATCGGCGACGGTCCGCAACGGCGCCACCGGACCTCCGCCGAACTTGGCCGGGTACCAGGTGTGCACCGCGGCCTGGTTTTTGCCTCCCACGGCGGATTCGGCTAGCGCGGATGATCACGGGCGACCTCCTCGCCACCCGAGCCCCGGGCGGCGGCGCCGCGTGCCGCGGCCGCCGGGGGACTTCGGCCGGTCGCGATGTACGCCCGGCGATCGGCCGTCTCGTGACACGCTGCCGTGGGGACGACCCGGACGGGAGCGGAAGTAATGACCATCGGTATCGCGGTGAACGGCAACTGATGGGCCGAGCGGTGATCATGCTGGCCGCGGTGGCGGCGGCCGTGCTGGTGGACGTGCTCAGCGGCGTACTCGTCAACCGGATCGCCCATGGTCGCTACAAATGGCTGCTGGCGCCGCTGCGCCAGGCCTGCCGCCGCCCGACGACCGCCGTTCTGCTACTCGCTGGCCTCTACGCCGCGCTGCCGGGAGGGCCGGGCCGGTGGCTGCGCGAGGGCCGGCACGCCATCCTGTTGCTGCTGATCGGCAGCGTCGCCTTGCTGGTGGTCAGGGGGCTGCACGTCGCCGAGATCGTGGCGTTCAGCCGGCTGCCGGCCGGGGTGGTGGCCGACCGTCGGATCCGCCGCACTCGCACCCAGATCCGGCCGGTGCGACGGTTGACCTCGACGGCGGTCACGATCGTCGCGATCGGTCTGATCATGACCACCTTCGAGCCGATACGCCTGTTCGGCATCTCGGTGCTCACCTCGGCCGGTGTGATCGGCGCCGTGATCGGCCTGTCCGCCCGGACCGCGCTGGGCAACGCCTTCGCCGGCATCCAGGTCGCCTTCGCGGACGGCCTCTACATCGGTGACGTGCTCGTCATCGACGGCGAGTGGGGTCGCGTCGAGGAGGTGAAATTGACTAACGTGGTGATCCGGCTCTGGGACGACCGCCGGCTCATCCTGCCCACGACCTACTTCACCGAGCGCCCGTTCCAGAACTGGACGCGACACGAGACCCGGGTGGTCGGCAAGGTCCAGATCCACGTCGACCACACCGCCAACCTGGACGACCTGCGCGTCGAGGCGCAGCGCCTGATCGAGGCGTCGCCGCTGTGGGACCGGCACCAGTGGGTGCTTCAGATGGTCGATGCCAACCCGCAGACCGTCGTCATCCAGATCCAGGCGTCCGCCGCCGACGGGCCGAGCGCCTGGGACCTCCGCTGCGACCTGCGCGAGGCGATGGTTCGCTACCTGCGGGAGAAGCACCCGCAGTGGCTGCCCCGCACCCGCAGCGAGTACAAGCCCTGATTCCGCGCCCGGGATGCGGCATTCGCGTTGCCGACCAGCAGCCGGGCCGTTAGACCACCATAGGGCTGACACGCAACGAAGGTGGGGAACCCGATGCTGGTTGACCTGCTCGCCCAGGACGCTGCCCCGGGAGACCTCATGGCGGCGCGGGTGCAGATGGCCCTGTCCCTGGGCTGGCACATCGTGATCGCCTCGTTCGGCGTCGGCATGCCGGCGGTCACCGTCTTCGCCGAGTGGCGCGGTCTGCGCACCGGGGACCCGACCTTCACCCGGCTGGCGCGCCGCTGGGCCAAGGCGATGGGCGTGCTGTTCGCGGTCGGCGCGGTGTCGGGGACCATCCTGTCGTTCGAGATGGGGCTGCTCTGGCCCGGCCTGATGGGCCGCTTCGGCGACGTGATCGGCCTGCCGTTCGCGATGGAGGGCATCGCGTTCTTCGTCGAGGCCATCTTCGTCGGGATCTACCTGTACGCCTGGGACCGGGTGCCACCCCGGGTGCACCTGCTCTCCGGACTGCCGGTCTGTGTCGCGGGCGTGGCGTCCGCGTTCTTCGTGGTGTCGGCAAACGCCTGGATGAACCAGCCCCGCGGCTTCGACCTGGTCTCCGGCGAGGTCACCGACGTCAGGCCGTGGCAGGCGATGTTCAACCCGGCGACGCCGCCGCAGACCCTGCACATGATCGTCGCGGCGTTCATGGTGACCGGCTTCGGCATCGCCAGCGTCTACGCGGTGGCCCTGCTGCGCGGCCGCCGGGACCGCTACCACCGGCTCGGCTTCGCCATCCCGTTCACCGTTGCTGCGGTGCTCTCCCCGGTGCAGGTCGTGGTCGGCGACTGGGCGGCGCACTTCGTCGCGGAGTACCAGCCCACCAAGCTCGCCGCGATGGAGGGGCTGGCCCGCACCGAGGCCGGCGCGCCGCTCTCGCTCGGCGGCGTCTACGTCGACGGGGAACTGCGGTACGCAGTCGAGGTGCCCAACGCCCTGTCGCTGCTGGCCAGGTGGGATCCGGACGCCGTGGTCATGGGCCTGGACCAGGTGCCCGACGATCAGGAGCCACCGGTGACGGTGGTCAAGTGGGCGTTCCAGCTGATGGTGGCCATCGGCTTCGGGCTGGTGGCGCTTTCCGCCTGGTGGGCGCTTGCGTGGTGGCGGCGTCGGGGTCCGCCGCGCTCGCCGTGGTTCCTGCGGGCCGCCGCCCTGTCCGGGGTCGCCGCCGCCGTCGCGGTCGAGGCCGGCTGGGTCGTCACCGAGGTCGGGCGGCAACCCTGGATCGTGTACGGCGTGCTGCGCACCGCCGAGGCGGTAAATCCGGCGCCGGGCCTGGCCACCGGCCTGGCCCTGGTCGCCGCCGTCTACGCGGTGCTCACCGTCGCCACCGTCGCGGTTCTGTGGCGGATGGCCTGCCACCGCGACGAGCCGGTCGCTCCGCAGGAGGGCGTACCCGAACCGGTGGACAGCGGCCGATGACCGTCGTCGACGTCCTGCTCGGGGTGCTGCTGGCCGGTCTGACGCTCTACACCCTGCTCGCCGGCGCGGACTTCGGCGCCGGGATCTGGGACCTCCTCGCCGGCGGGGCGCGCCGCGGCGCAGCCCGCCGGGAACTGATCGCGCACTCGATCGGCCCGGTGTGGGAGGCCAACCACGTCTGGCTGATCCTGGTGATCACCCTGTTCTGGACCACCTTTCCGCCCGCGTTCGCCGCGTTCGCCTCCACCCTTTACATCCCGCTGACCCTGGCCGCGCTGGGCATCATCGGTCGTGGCGCGGCCTTCGCCTTCCGCAAGGCCAGTCACACCCTCACCGAGCAACGCCTCTACGGCGCCACCTTCGCGCTCTCCTCGGTGGCCACCCCGTTCTTCCTCGGCTCGATCGTCGGCGCAGTCGCCTCCGGTCGCGTCCCACCCGGCATCGCCGAGGGTGACATCTGGCGCAGCTGGCTCAATCCCACCTCCATCTACGGCGGACTGCTCGCGATCGGCGTGTGCGCGTACCTCGCCGCGGTCTACCTCATCCACGACGCGCGCCGCGCCGGTGCCGCCGACCTGGTGGCCCAGTTCCGCCGCCGCGCCCTGGTCACCGGCATAGTGGTGGGCGTCGGCGCGGCGGCCGGGCTGGCCGTCGTCGCCGCCGACGCGCCGGACCTTTTCGCCGATCTTCGGGGCCGGGCGCTCGCCTTGGTGCTGCTCTCGTTCGCCGCGGGGCTCGGGTCGCTGGTGCTGATCGCCACCGGCCGCTACCGGGCGGTGCGGGTGACCGCGGCCCTCGCGGTCGCGGCCGTCCTCTGGGCCTGGGGCGCCGCCCAGTACCCAGACCTGCTGCCGCCCGACCTGACCGTCACCGAGGCGGCCGGTGATCCCACCGTGCTCGCCACGGTGCTCGCCGTCCTCGCGGTCGGAGCGCTGCTGCTGGCGCCCTCCCTGCTCTGGCTGTTCGGCATCTTCCAGCGCTCCAAGCCGGCCGCCGGCAACCCACCGCCCCGGTGACGCTCACTCGGGCGGGCGGCCTGTGGGCGGCGCTGGCGGCGGCGGTGGCGCTGGGAGCCCTGCACCTTCTCGCGCCGGCCATCCGCCGGAGACTGCCGGTGCCCACCCACGCGGCGACGTCCCTCGGTGGCGGCATCGCCGCCGCGTACGTGTTCCTCTATCTGCTGCCGCGCCTCGCGGAGGGCAACCAGGCGGTGGCCCACGTCCTGGAGGAGGAGATCAGGCCCACCCCGGCCCGCGGATTCGTGCTGTTCCTCGTCGCGCTGGTCGGCTTCTTCACGTTCTACGCCCTGGAACGTGTCACCCACCGCTCGCAGCAGCGCCGGCAAGAGCCCACCCGGCTGGTCTTCGGGTTCCAGCTCGGCTTCTTCGCCCTGTACAGCGGCCTGATCACGTACACCCTGGCGACTAAGCTGGACGCGGGGCTCGGGCCGGCGGTGCTGTTCGCCGTCGCCATGGGGCTGCACGTGCTGGCCACCGACGGCGTCCTGGCCGAGCACTTCCCGGTCAGCCTCACCACCGGGTGGCGCCTCGTCCTGGTCGCCGGCGCCGCCGGCGGCTGGGTGACCGCGGTCGCCGTCCAGCCCACCGGCGTGCTGATGAACGTGCTCACCGCCTTCCTGGGTGGCGGGATCCTGCTCAACATTTTCGTCGACGAACTGGCCCCCGAAAGGCACTCCAGCTTCACCTGGTTCACCATCGGCCTGGCCGCCTACTCCGGCCTGCTCGCCTTCGCGACCTTCACCACCGACGTCGGCGCTGCCTGAGGACGATCACCGGCCGCCTCCAGACGGCCAGCCGGTGATGGCGGCCGGTTGTCAGCGACTGACCGTCACGTCGACCGGTCCGGCGCTCACGGTGCCGTCATTCAGTGGGGTGCAGCGGATGCCGCCCGTGCGGCGCAGGGCCTTCTACGCATTGGGGGCCGATGGCGACGTCCTTCAGGCACAGGGGGTTGGCCGGGCGGTTGTCCCGCAGGCTGACCGGCCTGCGCCGGCGTCGTCGTCAAGCCCTCCCAGCACGGCCGCGGTTTGGATGATCTGCTGCAACAACTCGCCGGGGTGGAGCCCCCGGGACACACCGCGACGGCTCGCCGAGCTGCTCGTCGGGTGTCACGTGCCAGCCGGTACGGCGGCGGGCCGGACCGAGAGGTCGAGCTCGCCGCCGACGACATTGACCTCGATGGTGTCGCCCGGATTCGCCCCGTCATCGAGCAGCAGGGTCGACAGCCGGTCTTCCAACTCGCGCTGGATGCTGCGCCGCAGTGGCCGCGCCCCGTACTCGGGCTGGTAGCCCCGGTTGGCCAGCCACTGCACGGCGTCCGGGCTGACCTCGAGGTCGATGTCCTGTGCGTGCAACCGACGGCGGGTGCGGTCCAGCAGCAGGCCGGTGATCTCAAGGAGCTGGTCCCGGTCCAGGCCGGTGAAGACGATGATCTCGTCGATCCGGTTGAGGAACTCCGGCCGGAACCGCTGCCCCAGCAGCCCCATCAGTTCCTCGCGCTGGTCGTTGACCGGACGCCCTGCCGCCTGCGCGGCCAGAATGCGGTCCGCGCCGATGTTGCTCGTCATGATCAGGATGGTGTTGCTGAAATCGACCGTGCGACCCTGCGCGTCGGTGAGGCGACCGTCGTCGAGCACCTGCAGCAGCGCGTTGAACACATCCGCATGCGCCTTCTCCACCTCGTCGAAGAGCAGCACCGAGTATGGCCGGCGCCGGACCGCCTCGGTGAGCTGACCGGCCTCCTCGTACCCGACGTAGCCCGGGGGCGCTCCGACCAGCCGGCTGACCGTGTGCTGCTCCTGGAACTCGCTCATGTCGAAGCGGATCATGCTGGACTCGTCGCCGAAGAGCGCCGCGGCGAGGGCTCTGGCCAGTTCAGTCTTGCCGACGCCGGTGGGGCCGAGGAAGAGGAACGACCCGTCGGGTCGCTGGGGGTCACTCAGCCCGGAACGCGATCGGCGTACGGCAGCCGCCACAGCCCGTACGGCCTCGTGCTGGCCGACCACGCGCTCGTGCAGTTGCTCCTCGATGCGCCTCAGCCTCTGCTTCTCCACCTCCGTGAGCTGGGTGACGGGAACACCGGTACGGCGGCTGACCACCTCGGCGATGTCGCTCATATGCACCTCGGGCACCGGAGGCGTGCCCTCCTGCGCCGCCGCCAGATCCCGCTCGGCCGCACCGATCTCGGCTTTCAGCGCACCCGCGCGTTGATAATCCTCGTTCGCCACCGCGCTGTCCTTCTCCCGGCGCAGCTGGGACAGCCGCTTCTCGATCTCCTTCTTGTCCGGAGCCGGGGTGCGGGAACGAAGCCGGACCCGGGCCCCCGCCTGGTCGAGCAGGTCGATGGCCTTGTCCGGCAGAAACCGGTCGGTGATGTAGCGGTGGGACAGTTCAGCCGCGGCGTCCAGCGCTTCGTCCGTGTAGCGCACCTGATGGTGCGCCTCGTACCGGTCACGTATGCCCTTGAGGATCGCGACGGTGTCCTCCACGCTCGGCTCCGACACCAGGATCGGCTGGAACCGGCGCTCCAGCGCAGGATCCTTCTCGATGTAGCGACGGTACTCGTTCAGTGTCGTCGCACCGACCACGTGCAGTTCGCCGCGGGCCAGGGCGGGCTTGAGCATGTTGCCGGCATCCATCGCCCCCTCGCCACCGCCGCCCGCGCCGACAACGGTGTGCAGTTCGTCGATGAAGAGGATCAGCCCGTCCTCGCCCGACGTCACCTCCTGGATCACGTTCTTCAGGCGCTCTTCGAACTCACCGCGGTACTTGGTGCCCGCCACCATCCCGGACAGGTCGAGTGCGACCACACGCCGGTTGGCCAGGGTTTCGGGCACCTCGTCGTTGACGATGCGCTGCGCGATGCCCTCGACGATCGCCGTCTTGCCGACGCCCGGCTCGCCGGTGAGCACCGGATTGTTCTTCGTACGCCGGGAGAGCACTTCGATCGTGTCGTCGATCTCGTCATCACGGCCGACGACCGGATCGAGCCGACCGGCCCGGGCGTCCTCGGTGAGGTCCCGCCCGTACTGGTCCAGGGTGGGGGTGCTGCTGGCCCCGCGCCCGTCGGCACCGCCCGCCGGCGGCGTGGGCCCGGTGACGGCCCCACCGAGCGCCCGCAACGCCCGGCCCGCGGTCGTCTCCGGGTTCGCGGCGATGCCGAGCAGGAGGTGTTCGGGGCCGATGTACGACGCGCCGGACCGTCGCGACTCGCGGTGCGCGTCGAGCAGGGCGCGCTTCGCCGCCGGCGCGAGCGGAGGCGTGTCCTCGCGTGGCCTGCCCTTGGGGACGGCCGACTCTATCTGGCGGGCCAGGTCGTCGGGGTCGGCGCCGCTCGCGCCGAGCATCCGGCGGGTGGGGTCCGCCTGGGCTGCGGCCCACAGCAGGTGCTCGACATTGAGGTACGGGCTGCCCCACTCCGTAGCCTGCTCGGCTGCCCGTTGCAGGAGTTGCCGCGACTCGGTGGAGAGCAGCCGGGACAGGTCGACCCGCTCCACCGGACGTCCCGCGAACGGATCTCCCCCGAAGAACCGACTGATCAAGTCGTCCAAGGAGCCGCCGGGGATGCGGAACGCGTCGAGCGACATCTCATACCCTTTCTGCCGGTGGGGTGGGCCCTCGGCACAGGCCCACCTGAACGCTACGCACCTTTCGCCCACAGAGTTGGCCTTTGTGGGTTTATGGGGAGGCCAGGGTTTGTACTCGCTGCGGGTGCAGGGCAGCCACTGAGGGTGGTTGTCGCGGAGGTCGCACCGGAGCGTCCCAGGCGCTGGGCCCCGTCGGCGCCTGCGGCCTGCCCACCATCAGATCGGCGCCTTGACCGGCAGGCCGGGAGGCGCGGGACCCCGGTACCCGCGGACCCTGCGGTCTGCCCTCACGAGCGCTGCGTTGTTACCGGTGGACTTGACCCAGGCGTCCGGCAGGCGTCCGAGTTTGGCCATCGGCGGGGGACCGAATTGCGCTCAGTGTTCGACAGCACCACGCTCTCCGCCGTCTTGCGCCCCAGACATCTCCGCCGAGTTCGGGCGGCGAAGACGTGATCGAAAGGCGGCGGTGTACTTGCGGTCGCGGATGAGGAACCCTCCCCGCAGCACACCGGCCACCCCGCCCCACCCTCGATGCGCCCCGATCCGGTGATGGCTGTCGATTCCCAGATCGCGGACCTCACGGTACTCGCGCAGCGCCTTGTCGGGATTCGCCGCGAAGGTGGTGTCGGAGCCGATCTCGGGGACCAGATAGTGGTAGTTGGTGTCGAACCACTTCGTCAGTTCGAGCGCCGGCTCGGCATCGACGCCCCGGGCCATCGCGAAGTAGGTGTCGAGATCGCCGAAGCCGAGGCGGGCGAACCGGTGCGGGATCGCGCCGACAGCGACGGCCGTGTCGAGCACTGGTCGTAGTAGGAGAACGTGTTCGACGGGATCGCATCCAGGCGCGCGTCGCGCAGCGTCCGCCAGACCTCCTCCCGTAGTGCGGCAGCGGTCGCCGCCAACTTCTCGGCGTCGATCCGGCCCGCCCAGTAGGCCTCGACCGCCTTCTTCAACTCGCGGTGCGCGCCGATGTGGGGGTAGCCGAGCACTGTGCTCTGCCCGAATGAGGTTGTCACTGTGGTCCTTCCCTCGAGGTGCCTGGCGGCCACGGGGGAAGGGGAAGGCGGGGGACGGCTGTCGCGTACCGGCTTTCCGCCCTGGCCCTCCCGAGAGGCCGCCGACGGCGCGCACCGGCGGTACGCGCAGTGCGGGCAGGTCTTCGGACTCGCGGGCACGACCGGATCCACCCGGTCACCTACTGGCCGTCGCTTCCCAGACCTCGCGGTCCAGTGCTTCGTTGACGGCTGTCGTTCCCACTCACCGCTGCGGGGCAGTCCCGGATTCGCACCGGGTTCCCTCTTACGGCGCCCCACTCGCGCGGCGGGGGGGCGCACCAGCGCCGTTGTCCATCGTATGGGGCGGTGGGCCGACGTGGTCGGTGTGTCCGCCCTGCGGGACAGCAAGCCGTCGCGGCAGCGGAGTGCTTGCGTGCGACGAGAGGGTGACGAGGGGCTAGAAGATGGGCCGGGTCGCGGTAGTCGTGGTCGGCGGATGCGCGCCGCCGAACCCGGTCTGAACCGCCCCGGGTGGAATGGTCGGTGCCGCCGACGAGGTAGTCGCCTCTCTCCGGCGCCGACGGCTGGCCCTGGCCCCTACCGGCGCGGCGCGGAACGCACGGACCGAGGGCTCTGCACCTGCCCGGCCGCTGGTCCGGCAGGTCGGCCAGCCGGACGGGCACCTGCCTTCGCCGTAGCGCTTGTCGTACTGGGCCACCGCGCGAGCGCGGGGGCAGACGAGGCCGTACCGGCTGGCCGTACGGGATGAATCACCACGAGGGCACCTGCCTCTGCCCCGGGGGGAGTGCGGCCAGGCGTCGGCGGCGCCGTGAGTCATCGCCCCCGCCGCACGTGGCGTGGGCGATGTCGGCATCGGCGATCGCGGACCGGCCGGGCTCGTTCCACGCCGAGGTCGTCGCACGGTCGCGGATTCACCTGTCGGCGGCATGAGAGGTTGCAACAGTGGTCGGGTGACCAGCGGAGAGGATGAGGTGGCCGGAGCCGGGCTGGGCGTCCGGCGAACCCTGGTCGCGACGCACGGCGGGGTGACGCGAGCCGAGCTCTTCCTCGATCTCGTGTTTGTCTTCGCCTTCATGAACGTCGCCGGCCTCATGGCCGCGCGGTCGGCCTTCGACGCGCTGGTCCAAGGCGGGCTCGTGCTCCTGCTGCTGTGGCGCAGTTGGGCCGGGTACGCCTGGGTCGGAAACCTGGTCCGGCTCGACCGCGGGATCCTGCCAATCGTCATGTTCATGGTTGCGACCGCGCTCCTGCTGGTCGCCGTCGCGATTCCGGATGTGTTCGTCGACCGGCGCGCCGAGCTCTCCGCACCTCTCGTCTTCGTCGTCGGCTTTCTGAGCATCCGAGCCGTGTCGCTGTTGATCATCATGCGGAGCCGGCGACGCTCGACGCAGCAGTCGATCGCACCCGCCCGGCAGGCCTGGCTACCCCTGGCCGCCAGCGCCGTCCTGCTGCTGTGCGGGGCGCTGCTGCCCAGCCACCTCGCACCCGGACGCAGCGCCGGGCTGCTGCAGATCCTGCTCTTCGCGGTGGCGACCGCCGTCGACTACGTCGGGCTGCGCGCTCCAGGCACCGGCAGTTGGCAGCTCAGGTCGGTGCGGCACTGGGCAGAGCGGCACAACCTGATCATGCTGATCGCCTTGGGCGAGACGATCATCTCGATCGGCACGAGCCGGGGGTTCGCCGGCACACCCGCGATCACCTGGTCCGTGCTCGCCGGCTCCGGGCTCGCGCTCCTCGTCGTGGCGTTCCTCTGGTGGGCGTACTTCGACATCGCGGCGCTCGACGCGGAACAGACGCTGGAGTCCGTCCCCCACCACGCCCGGTCCCGGCTGGCCCGCGACGCGTACACCCTCCTGCACCTGCCGATGATCGCCGGGCTCATCCTGGTGGCGTTCGGGCTCAAGCACGCGCTGGGCGCCACCGAGATCGACACCGCAAAGAAGTGGGACGCCCCGGCTCTGTTCAGTCTCTACGGCGGGGTCGTCCTGTACCTGCTCGGGTTGGTGGCGTTCGAGTGGCGCATGGTCCGGCGAATCGGCCGGGGTCCGCTACTCGGCATCGTCCTGGTCGCGCTGCTGGCGCCGGTGGCCCGCACGGTGGAGGCCGTGGCATCGCTCGGGATCCTCGCCGGGGCCCTGGTCTGCGTGGTGCTCGCGCATGTGACGGTGCTCCGGAAGCGTCACCGCGGCCTGCACCGGGTGGTCGCCGTGACGGCCGGGCGCGAGGTCGAGGCCACCCCGGAAGACCTGTTCCTGGACCTCGTGTTCGTGTACGCGTTCATCCAGGTCACTGTCCTCATGACCCGGCACCCGGGGGCGACCGGCGTGTTCCACGGGCTGGCCGTCCTCGCCCTGCTCTGGTGGTCCTGGATCAACCACACCTGGTACACGACTGTGGTGCGCGGGTCGGCGAACGTCCGGCGGTTGATCGTGCTCACTGAGGTGACCCTGACCCTGATGCTCGGGATCGCCACGCCACAGGCGTTCAGTCACGTGCCCGGAGGGTTGCCCGGTCCCGCGATCGTCGTCCTCACGTACGTGGCGGTGCGCGTCCTGCAACTCGCCGCGCTCTGGATCCCGCTCCGGCGAGACACCGCGCTGCCCACGGCCGTGATACGAGCCGCCGCGCCGACGTGTGTCGCCGCCGTACTGCTGGTGGGCGCCGTGCTCGCCGGCGGGGCCACCGGCCCGGCGACACCCCTGAGCACAGCGCTCTGGGTGGCCGGCATCGCCGTCGACCTGAGCAGCGGCTATCTCACCGGAGCCCGCAACTGGCAGCTCGGTCAGGTGAGCCGGTGGATGGGCCGCTACAACCTGATCATCCTCATCGCGCTCGGCCAAGCGGTGATCTCCACCGGAATGGCCGTCGCCGGCCTGCCCGCCTCCGGACCCGCGCTCCTCTGCGTAGCACTCGGCGCTCTCCTGCTGTCCGCCCTCTGGTGGACCTACGTCGGCACCGACGTCGTCATCGGCGAACGGTTCACCGAGCTGACCACGCCGCGGCAACGTGGAGCTCTGGCCCGGGACGCCTACACGTACCTGCACCTGTTCCTGGTCGTCGGCCTCGTCCTGGTCGCCTTCGGCCTGCGCACATCGTTGGCCATACCCGGACAGCTCGGCCCGGCGACGCCGGCCGGGCAAGTCATTCTCGTGTGCGGCCTAATCGTCTTCCTGCTGACCGACCACCTCGTGTGGCGGCGCGCACGCCGTACCGTGACCCGCCCCCGGGCCCTGACCCTGTTGGTCGCCGCGCTTGCTCCGCTGACCATCCTGCTGCCGGTGCGGGAGGCGCTGATCCTGCTCATCCTAAGTCTGTCGTCCGTGCACCTGCTCGCCCGCACGACCAGACCGCGGCCCGGCAGTCACCCCGCCCGCGGCACGTGAGCGCGAAATTCGCTGCCCGTGATCGCAGTAGCCCGCGCATCTTCCACCAAGCCGCGGATCGCCGGGTGCCGCCGGCCGGGTTGGCGTCTATAAGCTACTGGCGGAATGACCGCGCCAAGTCCTGACCTGTCATCGGCCGGCCGCCCCACTCGGCGGCGACGCGGTGCGGGTCGCCGGTACGGAAATCCGGCGGCTCGTGGAGCAGGAAGTCGCGGTGGCTGATGTTCCAGGCGTACGCGCCGGCCATGGCGAACACCAGCACGTCGCGGACGCCCACCGGCCCGGCGTGCGTCGTGCGGGACAGCACGTCCTTCGGTGTGCACAGTTGCCCGACTACAGTGACCGGCCCGCCGTCGGTGCACGGCCCGTCACCGCTGTACCGCTGGTGCACGGTGAACGGCTGCGCATGGCCCTTGGCCGCCGGTGTACGAAGGTGGTGGGTGCCGCCCGCGACCACTGCGAACCACTCGCCGTAGGAGCGTTTCACGTCGATCACCTCGGTCAGGTACGCCCCGCAGTAGGCGGTGACCGACCGGCCCGGCTCGACGCGAAGCCGCACCCCCGGATACGCGTCGCACACGCCGGCCAGTGCCCGCCCGTAGCTGGCCCAGTCGAAGCGGGCTGCCGGGTCCACGTAGTCGACTGCCATGCCACCGCCGACGTCTACCTCCCGGGCCCCGACCTCGCTGACCGACCAGCGGACCACGGCTTCCGCCACCATGGCGGCGAGCGGCGCGTCCAGTCCGCTGGCCAGGTGGACGTGCACGCCTCGCACCTCGACCCCGGCCGGTGGACGGCGGGCGCAGGCCACCGCCTCAGCCGGGTCCATTCCGAACGGGCTGGGACGCCCGCCCATCACCAGGCTCGCCCCGGGCGCCTCCAGTGGCAGGTTCACCCGCAGCAGCACCCGCGCCCGCACCCCGGCGGAGACCGCCAGCGCGCCAAGGCGGCGCAGCTCGGCCGGGGACTCCACGTGGATCCGGGCCACCCCGGCGGCGAGTGCCGCGGCCAGATCCGCGTCGGTCTTGCCCGGACCGGCGTACGCGGCAGCCGCCCGCTCGGGCAGCACCTGGGCGAGGCGTCGCAACTCGCCCCGGCTGGCGGTCTCGAAGCCGTCGACGACCGGTGCCAGCGTGCGCAGCACGTCCGGCTCCGGGTTCGCCTTCACCGCGTACAGCAGCTCGACCTCCGGCGGCAAGGCGGCGCGGATCGCCCGGGCGTGCCCGGCCAGCGCGTCGAGGTCGTGGACATAGACCGGCCGGGTCACGCGCGACCGCCGAGAGGGTTCGGCACCGGCACGAACGGCGCTGCCCGGTCCGCATCTCTCCGCCATCGCACCAGCAGGTTCGCCTTGGCCACCAGCGGCTCACCGGCCAGCAGGGCACGCAGCTCGGGCGGCTCGCCCAGGTCGGCGGCTACCGCGGCGACCACGTCCCGCACCTCCCGCCACAGGGCCGGTTCGATGCCCGGCCGGGCGTCGGCGAGAGCGCCGCTGATCCCGGCCAGGTGGTTGACGAACAGGCAGTAGACGACGCGCTGGCGGGCCTGGAGGGCGTCGTACCCGACCTGCCGGGGCAACCCCGGTGGCCAGCTCGTCCATCGGCTAATGTCCAGCTTCACCCCCTCCAGGTCGCGCAGCAGCATTCGCACCGGGCAGCCGTCGGCGTCGCGCACCACGAGGACGTTCTGGAGGTGCGGCTCGTGCACCACGCCGTGCCGCAACCACGCATCCAGCACGGCCGGCACCAGCAGCCCGACGTAGCGCCGCCACCACGCCACCGGGTCTGCCGCGGATAGCGGCGCGGCGGCCAGCGCCGCCGCTAGCACCGCGGTCTGCTGGGGCCGCAGATGGGCGCGCAAGCCGGTGCGCAGGATCGTCCCGTACGCCTCGTCCGCGCCGGCCGCGTCGATGGTCCGGTACGCGGGTTCGGCGAGCATCGCCACGCCGTCGGACAGCGGGATCCCGGCGAGCAGCCTGGTCAGCGCGACTGCGGCGGTCAGCTCGTACCGGGCGTTCTTGCGCAGGCAGTTGGTGATCCGCACGTGCAGGCTGGTCTTGACGAACAGGTCGGCGTCGGGAGAGTAGAGCGTGCGGACGCTCGCGGTCGGGCGGACCGGCGCCCCGGCCAGGCCGAGCCGGCGCACCCGGGGATGCGTCGGCGGCACCAGCGTCACCTGCCACGGGTGTACCGGCAGCACCCGGTGCCCGGCCGGTGGGCGCGGCGGTTCCAGGGCGGCCAGCATCGGGTCCACCGGCCCGGCCTCGGCCACCAGGTCGTCCGGCACGGCCAGCCAGTGCAGCCGGAACTCGGTGCGCAGTTCCGGCGCGTACGCCTGCCATTCGTCCGGGTCGCCACTGCGCCACTTGGGGGTGGGGTGGTGCGGGTGGCCGAGGACGAGCGACTGCTCGGACGCCACGTAGGCGTCGATCGCCGGGTCGCTCGTGGGCGTGGGGTCGGCGGCCGGCCGCCCGGCCAGAAGGTAGGCCACCGTGTCGCGGCTGGCCCGTACCTGGTCGAAAAACTCGGGGTTGTCGTGGCCGGTGCGCGCGGTCAGCTCCGCGGCGACCAGACTGGCCAGCCCTTCGGCGTCCAGGTCGCGCCACGGGCCGCCGTCGGGCCGGTGGCGCACCGGACCGGTGTAGCGATGCGTGCCGACCGGGGACAGCCGGGCCGCCGTGCAGCGTAGTGTCACCCCGGTGGACGGCAGCCAGACCTGCACCACGTCGCCGGTGATGGTGACGTCGGCGGGGGTGGCGACCTCGCGGGCCAGGCAGCCGAACACGGCGTGAGCGGCGGCCAGGTCCGCAGGGTGGGTGTGCCAGGCTGCCCGGGGGCGCAGTCCGGTGCTGGTCATCGCGTCTCCCGCAGATAGTTCGGACCGGTGTGCCGGTAGAACTTGTTCACGTCGGCGCATCCGAGCCGCTGCTTCGGTAGCAGGGTGCCGGCGGTGACCATCGCCTTGACCGGAAGCCGTTCGGCGCGCAGCACCCGTTCGGTGAACTCCCGCGCCGCCGGGCCATCGCCCCACCGGTCCCGGGCCGCTATGAGTCGCGGGGTCAGCGCGGCGGCCGGCGTCGGCACCGGGACCCCGCGGGCGGCCAGCGCCAGCAGCGGCGCAGCGGCGGCCAGGTGAAGGGTGATGGTGACGAACACGTCGGCCAGTTCGCCGGGGTCAGTGACCCACATCCGTGCGTCCCGCAGTGTCACCGCGCCGCGGTGGCGCGGGTCGAGGCGGGCACCGTCGTCGTCCTTGTAGAGCAGGCCGATCGTCCCGTCCGGCGCGAGGAGCAGGTGGATGTTCTGCGGGTGGGCCTCCAGCGCCACGCCGTACCGGAGCCACAGGCAGACGTGCCAGTCGAGCAGCAGGTCCAGGTAGGCGTCGAGCACGGCCTGTGGACGGCCGCCGCCGATGCGCTCCAGCACCGTGCCGGACTCCGGGTCCGGCGCGGCGAGGGCCGCCACCGGCACCACCCGGGTGCTGGCCAGGTCCCGGGGGAACCGGCGGAGCAGGAAAGCCCGCCGGTCGTCGTCGCCGACGTGACCGAAGGTGCGCTCGTCGGCATGCCGGATCCGGCCCGCGAAAGCGGGTTCGGCCGCAGCGGTCCGGTCGAGCAGCCCGGCCACCGCCGCGCCGTCGGCCAGCGTGGCCGGCCGCAGGCCGCGCCGGTTGCGCGCGCCCAGCGTGGCGGTGGGCAGCGGTAGCTTCAGGTGCGTGTACGGGTCGTCTGCGAGCGCCACCGTGCGCATGGAGAGTGTGGGCCGCACTGTCACCACCGGCCGGTCGGTCACCGGCAGCGCGTGCCGCGCCGCGGTGAGCGGGTGCACCGGCAGCAGCACGTCGCCGGCCCGGTCCGCGGCCGGCCACCACGCCGGCAGCGGACCGGTGAGCCGTACCGCCGTCCGGGGGGCGACGTGCCAGCGCAGCGCGAAGCGGGGTGCGTGCTCCGGGGCGTACTGGGTCAGGTCGTCGTCGCCGAGACCGTGCCGGCAGCGGTCGGTCGGGTAGACCGGATGACCGGCGTGCGCGGCGAGCACGTCGTCGAGCAGTGCCGCCGGCATGCCGGCCGGCGTGGTCACCCGTTCGGCGGCCACGGCGGTGGACACCGCCGGCCGGGACCGGGTGGCGAGCCGACGGGCCCGCAGGTCGGCGTGGCACTCGGCGATGAACGTCTGCCAGCCGGCCTCGGCCTCCGGGTCGTCGACCGGGGCGAGTACCGCGAGCAGAGCGTCGAGGGTGTCCACCCGGCGTTCGCGGCCCTCGGCGTCGCGGACGTCAAGCATGGCGGTCGCGCAGCGCAGCATCGCCTGGAAACCGTCGGTGCGGACCGGGATGCGCAGCAAGCCGCCGGCGTGCGGTACCTCCCACCGGCCGGTCACGGTGAGCCGGCCGCGCCGGAGCAGGCCGATGTGGTCCTCGCGCAGCAGCGCGTCGAGCACCCGGACGAAGACCTGCTGCTCGCTGTGGTCGGTCATCCGGTGATCGTCCAGCTCAGGTCGTCCCGGAACGCGGTGAGCGCGGCCCGGACGGTGTCGGGGTCGGGTCCGATGCCGTGCAGCGCGGCGAGGTAGTCGCGGTTGGTGCCGGTGCGCTCGGCGACCCGGCCCACCTCCCGCATCGGACGGCACGACAGCCGCACTCCGTTGTGGACGGTGTCCACGGGCCCGGGCGCCGCCGTGAGCCGGCCGGACTGGTCGGCGCAGACGTACTCGACCCGGGCGTACCTGTTCAGGGCGGCCGGGTCGGGCAGGTCCAGCGCGGCCAGTGGCTCGCCGAGGTGCAGCCGGATGACGTGGGCGAACAGGGGCACGCCGAGCAGGCCGGTGAGGATCAGGTCCATCCGGTCACCGATGAGCCGGTCGTTCACCTCGATCAGCCGGATTCCGTCCGGCCGCACGACGTACTCGGTGTGGCAGGCGCCGAAGCCGACGCCGAGCGCGTCGAGCAGCGCGCGGAGCCTGGCATCGTGGGCGGGAGGTGGAGGCGCCCAGTCGAGGCTCACCTCGGTGAAGGTCGGTGGTGGGCCGAGGCCGGTGCGCCAGCCGCCGAGCACCGTCAGCGATCCGCTGTCGCCCAGCGTGTCGTAGGTGCGCAGCTCGCCGGCCAGGTACTCCTCGACGATGAGCGCCACCTCGGGCCGCCGCCGCCGGATCGCGGTGACCTGTGCGGCCAGCTCGCGCCGGTCGGTCACGAGGTAGGCGTCCTCGCTGGCCACGCCGTCGCGGGGCTTGAGTACGGCGGGAAAGAGGTCGGCCGGAACCGTAGGGGTGGCACCCGGGTCGACGGTGACCGCTCGGACCGGGTCCAGTCCGGCTGCGGCGAGCGCGCGGCGCATGGTGGCCTTGTCCTTGCAGCGCCGAGCCGCCTCCGGGTCCTTGCCCGGCAGGCCGAGCTTGCCGGCGGCGACAGCGGTCGCCTCCTGAAGGTGGTCGCTGTTGGACAGCAGCGCGGCGGGCGATTCGGCGGTCGTGGCCGCGACGATCGCCGCCGGGTCGCGGACCGCGCAGTGCCGCACCGGCACGTCGGCTGGCCATTCGGCGGGCCGGTCGGTCAGCACCGTGGCCGGAAGGCCGAGCGCGTTCGCTGCCGGGAGGAAGCCCTCCAGGACGGCGTCGGTGGGGTTCAGCGCGGTCAGGTAAAGGTGCATCGAACCTCCTAGACCGAACCGGCATTTAGGGCAGCCTACCCTAAATGTGTGGCTTTGTGGAGATTGATGGACGCCGGCCCTCGGCCGCCAACCGATCGGCACGCCACAGCAGTGCGGCGGCAACCAGACCACCGACCAGGACAGCGACCGCGCCCACCGTCTGACCGGTCCGCAACGCCTCGGCGAAGGCGGTTGTCACCGCCTCCCGGTCCGGGCCGGCGGCGGCCAGCGTGGCCGGGAACGAGCCGGCGCCGGCCAGCGCAGCCGGCAGCAGCGCGCCGAACCGGGCGTTGAGCACCGCGCCCAGCACCGCCACCCCCAGACTGCTGCCGACCTCGGTCATGGTGCCGTCCACACCGGCTCCGGCACCGGCTTTGTGGGTGGGGATCGCGCTCATCACCGCCTCCACGATGGCCGGGTTCGCCAGGGCGCATCCCGTACCCATGACCAGCAGCCCTGCCAGCAGTGTGGCGTAGCCCTCGGACGGACCGTGCGTGACCAGCGCAAGTCCGGCGGCCAGCAGGGTCATGCCGACCGCGATGGCAGTCGGCAGGCCGAGCCGGCGGATCGCCAGCGCGGCCACGCCGCCGACGTTGAGCGCCACGATGGACAACGCGAACGGTGCCATCCGCAGCCCCGCCTCCCAGGCCGGGTAGCCGCGGACGAACTGAAGCTGCTGGGTGAGCAGGAACAGTGCCCCGGTGGCGCCGAACGTGATCAGCACGACGCCGCAGACCGCGCCGACGAAGCGGCGGTCCCGGAAGAAGTGCATATCCAGCATGGGGTGGGCGCACCGCCGCTCCCAGCCGACGAACAGCGCCAGCAGGAACACTCCTGCTGTGCCCACGCCGAGCACCGGCGCCGACGCCCATCCACGCTCGGGACCGGAGATGATCGCCCAGACGATCGCGGTCAGGCCGGCGGTGGACAGCGTCACCCCGCCCAGGTCGAGGCGTCCACCGGTCGGGTCCCGCGATTCCGGGACCAGTATCCGGCCGGCGAGCAGGCAGACCACCACGATCGGGACGTTCACCAGGAAGATCGCACCCCAGGGCAGGTGAGCCAGGACGAGTCCGCCGATTGGTGGCCCGGCGGCGAAGCCCAGCGCGCTGGTCGCCGCCCAGATGCCGATCGCCCGGGATCGCTCGGCGGCGTCGAAGACCTGCATGGCAACGGCCAGGGTGGCGGTGGCGAGCAGCGCACCGCCCACTCCCATGCCGGCGCGGGCGGCGATCAACTGCTCGGCAGTGCGGGCGAGCCCGGCCGCCGTGGAGCCGAGACCGAACAGCGCCAGCCCGACCAGCAGCATCCGTCGCCGCCCGTACCGGTCGACGGCGCTGCCGGCGCTCAGCAGCAGCCCGGACAGCATCAGCGCGTACGCGTTGATCATCCACTGGACGTCGGCCGTGCCCGCGTCCAGCTCGACCGTGAGCACCGGCACGGCCACGGTCAGCACCGTGTTGTCCAGCACCACCACGAGCTGGGCCAGGCAGAGCACCGCCAGGATCAGCCAGCGGTGCGGGACGGCGGCTGGTGGCGTGGCGGCCCCGTCTGCGCTCGCGGTCGGCAGAGCGCCGGGTGCCGGGCCGACGCTCGTGGGGTCGAGCGTCACGGTGTCGGCACCAGCGCCGATCCGAGACGGCCGAGCGGTTCGGCCGAGGTGCCGGCGGCCCGCGTCGCCGCAGACGCGGCGTCGGTGGCGGCTCGGCCGGTGGCGGCGGGCGCGGTGCCGGTCGGGCTTCCGATCGAACTCATGCGGCTTCCAGCGGTAGTACGGACAGGATGCGCGGCGACTGAGGCCTCACCTGACGAGCAAGTCTGTCTGGGAGTGAGCCACACGGATCGTCGACCCGGAGGGCGGGAACCGGCGCTGGTGCGTCACGCCCACCGCCACCCCGGCGGCGACAAGCACCAGCGACGCCAGGGCAACGGCCGGGTAGCCGAAACGGTCGGCGGCGGCGAGGCCGAGTGAGGCGGCCACGAACGAGCAGACCAGCCCGAACGACGACAGCACGGTGAAGTCGGTGCCGCCGCTGCCTGGCCGGGAGTAGTCCATGTTGACCGTGTAGAGCACCACGTTGGCTATCGTGTACGCGGCCAGGAAGAAGCAGAGCGCGGCGACCGTGCCGCCTAGCGGCGCGCGGCCGTTCATCAGCGGCAGCAACGCCACTGTGGATAGAGCCAGAGTGACCCCGCCGGCCACCAGCACGCCGGCACGCCCGAAGCGGCCGATCCCGAGACCGGCGATCAGGCCGGCCGCGATCGCCGGCACGCTGGTCACCACGCCGGTGACCACGCCGATCCGGCCCAGCGACCAGCCGGCGTCCACCAGTGCTGGCGTCACCAGAGCGTGAGCCATCCCGGCGCCCACGTACACCAGCGGCACGACGCCGAAGGTCCACCAGCGGCAGCCGGGCTGCCCGAACACCGACACCAGCGCCCGGTAGGCCGTGCCGATGCGCACGATCCGGTCGGTGCGCTCCGGTTCCCGGAACCGCCACACCACAAGCAGCCCGATCGCGGTCAGCGCGGCCAGCAGGCCGACCGCCGCAGCCCAGCCGAAGCGGTCGTACACCAGCACGCAGACGCCGCCGCCGAGCAGGTTACCCAGGTAGCTGGCCGCCACCTGGATGCCGTTGCCGGTGCCCCGCTCCGACGCGGCCAGCAGCCGCACCGCGACCGCATCGACGGCGATGTCCTGGGTCGCGGAGAAGAACACGAACGCGGCGCAGACGGCGATGACCGGGCCCAGCTGGTCCGCGGGCCGGGAGAAGGGCAGCAGCGCCAGCAGGGTCAGCACCAGCACGGCCTGGAGCACCAGCAGCCAGGAGCGGTAGTGGCCGCGGCGCCGGGAGCCGTAGCGGTCGAGGAGCGGCGCCCAGAGGAACTTGACGGGCCAGATCAGGCCGACCACCTGCAGCAGCGCCAGGGTGTCCAGCGAGGTGCCGCCGTCGCGCAGGATCGCGGTCAGCCCCACCGTGATGAAGCCGATACCGAGATACTGCGTGACGTAGAGCGCGGTGAGCGTCCCGAGGCGGCCCATCAGGCGGCACGCCAGTACGCGAGCGCGGTGAGCTGGTGCTTGCCGACACCGAGCGTGCGCCGCAGGTGCCGGGTGATGCCGCGAGTGCTGGCCGCCTCACAGGCCACCCAGTAGTGCGCGGTCCCTACGGCGGGCAGCGCGGTGCAGACGGTGTCGACCAGGTGCCGGCCGTCGTCGCGGCGGGGCACCCACGTCACGTCGTGGTGGGCGCGGGCGCGCAGGGTCAGCGCCTTCTCGCCCTCGTGGGCGTACTCGAGCCAGACCGTTGCCGGGATGTCCGCGCCGGCGTCGAGGAGGCTGTTGACCGCCGGCAGCGAGGCCGCGTCGCCGACCAGGTAGAGGTGTTCGGGCACCGGGTCGGGCAGCGCGAACGCACTGCCCTGCACGGTCGCGTCGATGGTGTCGCCCACCCGCGCGGTGGTCGCCCAGCGGGCGGCGCATCCCTCATGCACGGCGAACTCGAGGGTGAACCGCCCGGTGGCCGGGTCAGGATCGACGAGCGTGTAGGCCCGTTGGTGGGCCCGTCCGTCGTTGTCGAACCAGAGCCGGATCCACATCGTCGGGTGCGTGCCGCAGGCCGCCAGCAGCCCGCCGTCATCAAGGAGCAGGCGCTGGTAGTGCCCATCGACCGACTCGGTGTCCAGCACGGTGAGCCGGAAGTCCCGGCCCCCCATGGCCTTGAGCACCAGGCCCTCCCAGTTCCGTTTCACGAGCCCCTCCATGTAAGGTCCACCTTAGTTAGGTGAGGGTAACCTAAATTGACCACTTGAGGGAACTGCCACTCCAGGGCTGGCGGGTGATCCTCGCCGATACGGCTGCGAGGGCTGAATACCCGCAGCGTCCAGGGCGTCTCCGACGCCCGCTGGCAACAGCAGTGTCTGGCCGACTGGGCCGTCGGCGACCTGATCCCGCTCTGCCCACCCGCCCTCGCCGAAACCCCGAAGGAGGACACGATCGTGATCTACCAGGAACAGATTCCCGACCTCGGCGACCTGACGCTGGAGCCGGTGCGCCCCGACCAGCACGCCGTACTGCTGCACGGCTGGGTCACCCTGCCCCGCAACGCGTTCTGGGGAATGGGTGGATACAGCCTCGACGACGTGCGCGAGATCTACACGTTCCTCGACGGGCTGGACACCCATCACGCGTACCTGGTCCTGCTCGACGGCGAACCGGTCGGGCTGTTCCAGACCTACCAGCCCGAGGCGGACCCGGTCGGTGAACGCTACCCAGTCCAGCCCGGCGACGTCGGGATGCACCTGCTCCTCAACCCGCCCCGGCGCTACGCCCGCGGCCTCACCACCGCCGTCGGCCCGACCCTGGCCCGCTTCCTCCTACGAGATCCCGCCGCGCAGCGCATCGTGGTCGAGCCGGACGTGCGCAACGAGGCCGCGCTGCGACGCCTACGAACCGAGGGCTTCACATTCGCCTCCGAGATCGACATGCCGGACAAGCGGGCACAACTGGCGTTCCTGACCCGCGAGCGGTTCGAAGCGAACCACCAGCAGGCCTGATCCAGGCGCCCCGGCCAGACTCACGGTCGCACCCGCAGGCGCACTTGTCGAGGGCGCCTTGTCGCGTCGAACGACCGAAAGCGCTCAGCGCACGGCACCGTCGGAGGCCGCCGCGGACGCCCGGAGTCCGCCACGTCCGGCAGAACCGTGCCTGGGCCGCGATCACCCGCCGACCGTTGTCGGTGAACAGACCGCACGCCACGCTGACGGGCGAGGTCGGCAGGTGCGTCTACGTGGCGAACGCGGCAATGCTCCCTCGAAGCGCGGAGGGGAGCCGGCTCGGTGTCGCTGTCGGCGCGGGCAGGTTCACGGTGAGGCGGGGCGGGTAAGAGCGTGCATGGTCAAGGGCAACGACGATCGGTGCTGTCCCCATTTCCCGAGATGGCAGCCGATCTCGCCGAACGCGCCACCGTCGACGTGCCCGACCGGGTCGGAACCGGCGCACGGATCCTCCGCCGGCAGTTCGGTCATCGTGCTGATCGCCACCCAGGCGGGTCTGGCCGCCGCGCTGTCCTGGGTGATTGCCCGGGATTTCCTGCACAACCCCATGCCGGTGTTCGCTCCCAGCGCTACGGCCGGCACGATCGCGCCGGCGATCGGTCAACGTGCCCGGCGAACCGCCGAGACGCTGCTCGGGTCGGGCTCGGTCTCGTCGTCGGCGACTCCGCGCTTCATGTCATCCGCTACGGTGCGTGGCAGATCGGACTGGTCGTCGCCATGACGCTCACCATCGCGCTGCTGCCGATCGGACATAGTGGCGCGCTCGTGGCACAGGCGGGCAGGCACGGCAGACGCCCACCGAGAACCCGCGAACACATGGCGGCTTCCTTGCCCTACTGGACACCCATCGCGGACGACCTCCTCGGAGCCAGCAGGTGAGCCGGATCCTCAGTCCCCGGCGACGACGAGGTCGCGGCGGATCAGCACGTTGTCGGCCGGCGCGGTTGACCTTGCGCCCCAGGGGTACGCGGCGCACGTCGAAACCGGTCGGACCAGGGCCGCCTCGACAGCAGGTGACCAGGGTCCCGCCGGACGAAGGAAGGACTCACCCATATGGCCACGATGCCCGGCCGGGAGGATCCTCGCCTGATACCTGTGCTTTCGGGCGACCGGGTCTGGACCGGTGTCACGACGACCACCTCCGGCAGACTGTTCGTCAGCTACCCGTCCACGGACGGACCCGGTGTCCAGGTGGCCGAGGCGTTGACGGGTGGCCGGTTCGCGCCGTACCCGGATGCGAGGTGGAACGAGGTGCGCGCCGAACACGACCCGCGGGGACGGTTCGTGCATGTCAACGCGCTACGCGTCGGGCCGGACGGGCAGTTGTGGATCGTCGACGCCGGGGCCGCCGGCCTCGGCCAGCCGCAGGTACCCGGGGGCGCCCGGCTGATCTCGGTCGACCTCGACCGCGACCAGGTCCATCGTAGCTACGACCTCGGTCCGGCGACGTACGAGCACAGCTACATCGACGATGTGCGGTTCAACGGCCGATTGGCCTACGTGAGCGACTCCGGTGCCGCCGGCCTGATCGTCGTCGACCTGGACAGCGGCCGGTCCCGCCGGGTGCTGGACAACCACCCCGCGACCGTCAACCAGGGTCCGCTCTACGCCGACGGGCAGGTCCTGCGCGACGCGCACGGCGCCGAGCTGCGGGTGCACTGCGACCAGATCGAGGTGTCACCGGACGGGCGCTACCTGTACTTCCAACCGCTGTCCGGACCGATGTCCCGGGTCGAGACCCGTTACCTCGACAATCCGGCCACATCCGCGCAGAGGCTGGGCGATCAAGTCCAGCACTGGGCCGACACCCCGACCACCGGCGGCACCGCCATCGACGCGGCCGGCACCATCTACCTCAGCGATGTGGAGAACCGCCGACTCCTGACCATCGCTCCGGACCGGCGGATGAGCCCATTCCTCACCGATCCGCGGCTCGTCTGGTGCGACGCCCTTTGGATCGACAGCGGACGGCACCTGTGGATGCCCGCGGCCCAGCTCAACCGCACCGCCGGGCTGACCGGCGCCGCCGCCGTCGAGTACCCGGTCCACATCTACAAGGCGCCCATCGACGTCGGCCCAGCCCCGAACGACCACGCCTGAGGGCGCACAGCACCACGTCGGCAGGTCGACGGTGTCTCTACCGCAAGACGAGTCAGGACTATTCGACGAATTCCATGCCGGACGCGTGCTATGACCTCTTCGGGGGTGAGGATTCGTGTGGCAGCACCATCCGGCGGAGCCGACGTCGCCAGCACAGACTCGCCAATCGCGGGCGACCTTTCTCGAGCTGTTCTTCGACCTGGTGTTCGTCTTCGCGCTGACCCGAATCGTGTCCCGCGTCTACGATCACATGGTCATCGAGCCGGACGGGCGAGCCTGGCCGCAGGCGCTCTGGCAGGCGTTTCTGACCCTGCTGTTGTTGTTGGCACTGTTCGGCCTCTGGCAGGGAACCGCCTGGACCACCAGCCGCTACCACCCGGATTCGTTGGCCCTGCAGACCGTGGTCGCCGTGGCGTTGGCGCCGGGCTGGTGATGGGGGTAACGGTCCCGCGCGCCTTCGACGGCTATGCCGAGGCATTCGCCATCGCCTACGCGGCTGGGCAACTCGCCCGTCCCTTGATCCTGATGCTCGTGATCCACGACCGGGATCGCCGGCTGCTCAAAGGCCGCATGTTGATCACGTACGGCGTCACCGGCGCGCTGTGGATCATCGGAGCCTTCGTGGACGGTCCAGTCCTCGTGCCGGCCTGGGCAGCCGCCCTCGCCGTGGAGTATGCTGCGGCGCGGACCGGATGGCCCCTGCCGGGCCTGGGGCATTCCGAACCAGAACGCTGGGACATCACCGCGGAGCACCTCGCCGAGAGGTACCAGCAGTTCTTCCTCATCGCGCTCGGTGAGACGATCCTGGTGATCGGCTTCACCTACAGCACCGGACCGTTCGACCGCGACCACACCCTCGCCTTCGTCGTCGCCGCGCTCACCTCGGCGGCGTTGTGGCGCCTGTACTACTACCGGGCGGGGCACATTCTCGCCGAGGCGATCGCACGTTCCCGAGCGCCGTCGGTCATCGGCCGGTCTGCCGCCGACACGCACCTCATCATGATCGTCGGTGTCGTGACCACGGCTCTCGGCTACGAGATCACCATCGAACAGCCCCTCGGTCACGCCCCGGCAACCTGGATCGCGCCCATCCTGCTCGGCCCCGCCCTCTTCATCGCCGGCCGGGCGCGGCTCGAATACCATGTGTCGCCCGCGTCTCCCCCTCACGCTACGTGGCCCTTGCGGCATTGCTGCTGTGCTATCCCGTCGCGATACACATGTCGCCGCTCGCCGCCGCGGTCGCGGCGGTGGCCATCCTCTCCGCCGCAGCCACCGCCGACGCACGCCGGTCGCGCGGACACCCGGCCGAACCCGCCCGCCCCCCCATACTGACTCCCGCCCGGTACAGGCACTTCCCGACCCTTCCGTGGGCCGGGCCGCGCCAGGAAATGACCGATCGGTTCACGGGCACCCCGGTAGCGATGCTCATGACTTTTCGGAAAGATGGCACGCGCTTACCGGAAGTTATCGACGGACGGATTCACCCCATGAGCCTTCCCGTCACCCGCAAGATTCTCTTTGGTGGAGACTACAACCCCGAGCAGTGGCCCGAGGACGTGTGGCAGCAGGATTACCGGCTGTTCGACGCCGCCCGGATCGACCTCGTCACGCTGGGGGTGTTCGACTGGGCGCTCGTCCAGCCGGCCGAGGACGTCTACGACTTCACGCTGCTGGACCGGATAGTCGACCGGGCCTCCGCCGAGGGGCGGAGCATCTGCCTGGCCACCGGGACAGCGGCGCATCCGCCCTGGCTGGCCAGGGCACACCCGGAGGTGACCCGCACCGACTTCGAGGGCCGCCGCCACCGGTTCGGGCAGCGGCACAACTCCTGCCCCAGTTCCCCCGTGTTCCGCCGTCTCTCCGCCGAGCTGGCCCGCCGGATCGCCCGTCGCTACGCCGGCAACCCGGCGATCGCCGCCTGGCACGTGGGAAACGAATACGGCGGCGCCTGCTACTGCGACCTCTGCGCGGCCGGCTTCCGCAGCTGGTTACGCCAGCGCTACCGAACGATCGACGAGTTGAACTCCGCCTGGTACACCACCTTCTGGTCGCACACCTTCACCGACTGGGACCAGATCGAGGCGCCGTCGGCGCTGACCGAGCACTGGCGCGGGCCGGACCACACCGCCTTCGCCGGCATCACGCTGGACTATCTGCGGTTCACCTCCGACGCGATGCTGGCCAACTTCCGCGACGAGAAATCCGCCATCCGGGAGTACAGCCCGGACATCCCGGTCACCACCAACTTCATGGGCCTGTACCGCCCGATCGACTATCACCGCTGGGCGCCGGAACTGGACTTCGCCTCCTGGGACAACTACCCGCCCGACGACGACTCGGCCGCCCGGATGGCACTGGCACACGACCTCATGCGTGGACTCAAGGACGGCCAGCCGTTCTGGCTGATGGAACAAACGCCGAGCAGCACCGCCTGCCGGGACGTCAATCCGCTGAAGCGACCCGGCCTGCTGCGGTTGTGGAGCTGGCAGGCGGTGGCCCACGGCGCCGACGCGGTGCTGTTCTTCCAGCTCCGCGCCGCGCGGGGTGCCTGCGAGAAGTACCACGGCGCGGTCATCGGCCACGCCGGCCGCTCGGACACCCGGGTGTTTCGCGAGGTCGCCGAGCTGGGCGCCGAACTGGACCGGCTCGGCGCGGCCTCGCTGGGCGCCCGGACCCCGGCCCGGGTCGCGTTGCTGTTCGACTGGGACAGCTGGTGGGCGCTGGAGATCTCCGACGGGCCGTCGCGACTCGTCCGGTACCTGGAGGTGGTGCAGCGGTACCACCGTGCGCTGTGGGACGCAGGGGCAGACCTCGACGTCGTCCCGGTGACCGCGGACCTGTCCCGCTACGACGTCGTCGTCGCGCCGGTGCTGCACATGCTCAAGGGCGATCTGCCGCGCCGGCTGGAGGCGGTCGCTGCCCGCGGCGGGTCGGTGCTGACCACGTTCCTGTCGGGCCGGGTGGACGAGAACGACAACGCGTTCCTGGCCGACGTACCCGGGCCACTCGGCGAGCTGATGGGGATACGGGTCGACGAGTGGGACGCCCGCGGCCCCGACGTGGTCAACCCGGTCCGTCTCGGCAGCGACGATCGGCTCGAGGTCGAGGCCCGGTTGCTGTTCGAACTAATCGTTCCGCAGAGCGCGGAGGTGATCGGCACCTACCGGGCCGACTTCTACGCCGGCACCCCCGCAGTGACGCGCAACACCTTCGGTGCCGGGCACGGATGGTACGTAGGCGCAGGCCTGGACGGGACCGGCGTGTCCTGGGTGGTGCGCCAGGTGCTGGCCCGCCACGACCTGCTCGGCCCCGCTTCGGACCTGCCGGGTCTGGAGTCGGCCACTCGGGTCACCCCCGACGGAGCCCGGCTGCTGTTCCTGCTCAACCACCGGTCCGAGCCGGTCGAGGTGGCCGCCCGCTCCGGCGGGGTCGACCTGCTCACCGGAGACCGGGTCGACCCCGGCGCGCCGCTGCGGCTTTCGGCCCGGGGGGTGGTGGTGCTGCGGGAGGACGAGTGAACGTCGCAGCGCGGGCAGCCGTCAACGGCGTCGGGGTGGACCGGAGGATATTCGGGCAGAGCGCCCTGTCGCACACCATGGCCGAATCGGACAGCCTGCCGCACACGCGGTCCAACGCGCACGAGACCCGGTGGGACGTGGACGACCCGACGACCGGTGCCACTCCGGCTTGCGACGGCCCGACCGGCTCTTGACAGCCGCCGAGCCGAGCCCCCTAAGATCCATGTCCTTAGATGTCGACTGATAGCGGGAGCAGGGAGCCGGATGCAGGCAATCGACGAACCATGCCCGGGGGACGACCTGGCGTCCCGTGGCGTCAACCGCCGTCGCCTGCTCGGCCTGGTCACTGCGGCGCTCGCCGCCGGCGTCATTCCGGAGGCATGGCTCGCGGAGGCCGCCTACGGCGCTACTCCGAGGTGGAACCGGCCGTTCGACAAGTGGGTGCCCATCACGTCCACGTTCGGACCACGCACGGACCCCATCACCGGCGTGTCCAGGATGCACAACGGAACCGACTACAGCTACTCGGGAATCCTCGGTTATCCCATCCGCTCGATTGCGGCGGGTACGGTGACCGGTGTTTCGTACAGCGCGAGCGGCCTCGGTCACCACGCCGTCATCACCCACGCCGATGGTTGGCGGAGTGTCTACGGGCACATGCGGGAGACTCCCAGGGTCGGGACAGGCACGCAGGTCGCTGCCGGCCAGCACATCGGCAATGTGGGATCCACCGGTCACTCGACCGGCCCGCACCTGCACCTTGAAATATTCCAGCCGAACGGACAGCGAGTTGACCCCGAGTCGGTTCTCAAGGGCGCCCCGTATGCCGGGGCGCCCGGAACTCCACCCGAGATTGTCACCAAGGACGGACTGATGTATCTGATCTGGAGCACCGGCGGTACCGGCTACCTGGTAACCCCCAACCGCGTCATCGGCCTGCGGTCGATGGCCCACTACAACCTGTTCAAGCGGATCATCAACTCCAACCAGGCTGCGGATCAACCCGAGATCTTCAACGCGTTGGAGATCGACCAGATCAACGCTTACCTCAACGGTAACGTGCCGGCCTGATCCGGCCCCCGCAGGTGCCGGCACCGCCGGAACCCGGCGGAGCCGATCGGCGACATGCCTCCACGCACGCCGCCGACCGGCTCGTTCATGCCCGGACGCCTCATCCGGAAGTGATCACCGCATCGGTCGCGAGGTGGTCGCCGCGCCGCCCGATCAGAGCGCGGAGCTGCTCGACTGCCGTGTCGGTGGTCTGCGCCTGGTAGCCGCCGACCGTCGGCAGCACGGCGACGATCTCGTCGAGCGCCTTCTGCGCGCCGTTCTGCGCGTAGATCTTCTGGTACAGCTCGCGATAGGCATCCTCGTACACCGTCTTGAAGGCCGCGCTGGCGAGGAAGCGTTCCTTGAGCTTGTGCCCGCTCATCATCCCCCGCGCCCGGCCCCCCTCACCGTCGCCGCCGTCCGGGAACTGCCCGGCGCCGGGTCGATCCATACCGGCCGGGGGCTGATCGCCGGCCGCACCATCCTGCGGCGACCGGCCACCCATCCGGCCCGCGTCATGCGGCCCCTGGAGACCTCCGGTTCCGTGTGGGCGTCAGCACCTCACACCTCGCCGGAGGTCTCGCCTCGTCTCAAGCCGCCACGCCGTCAACAACCCTCATGGGCATTACAGCTAGAGCGGCACGCACGGTAACGGGTTGCGGCCAGCGATCGCAGGAGTGCGTTCACGGCTGGGTGATCATCGGTGGGTCAAAGGATGTGATTCTCAGGATCGCCGCTCGAGGCTGCCGGCCCGGCGCAACAAATACGTGTCCATGACCCAGCCGCGGCTCTGTTTCGCCGCCGTCCGCCGGGACCAGATTCGGTCGGCGACCTCGTCAAGGTTGCCGGCCACCAGTTGCTCGTCGGACGAGCCGAGGTTCGCGCCCCACCAGATCTGCCAGGCCGACAGTTCGGGGAGCTGGCGACAGGTCAATGCCCCGTCGAGCAGGACGACGAGGTTGTCGTGTGTCGCCGCGTCGTGGAGCAGGCGGCGGCCGGTCGTGATGGTGATCGGGCCGCCGATTGTGTTGAGGACGAGCCGGTGGTGTGCCGCCAGTAGTTGGATGCTGCTGAGGCCGGGTACGACGTCCACGGTGATGTCGACCCGTGCGCGTTCGGCGATGCGGTCGGCCACACGGATCGCCGAGTCGTACAGGGCCGGATCGCCCCAGACGAGCACTGCGGCGTCTCCCGGGTTGTCCAGTAATGCCTGCTCGAACGCCTTGGCCCGTGCCTCGTGCCAGTCGCGTACCGCGCCGGTGTAGTCGGCCGGGTCGGCACGGTCGCGTTCCGGGTCGGGTACGTGCACGAGCCGCCAGGCGCCGGTGACGTGCCGGGCGCAGATCGCCTCGCGCATCGCGATGAGGTCGGCCGTGCCCGGGTGCTGTCCGGTCTTGTCGGCGACGAGGAAGTAGTCGGCCTCGTTGAGTGCCCGGACGGCCTGGGCCGTGACCAGTTCGGGGTCGCCCGGGCCGAGGCCGACCAGGGTGAGGCGCCGTGTCACGCCTGATCCTCCAGGTCTCCCTCGATTTCGAGGTACACGCGGGCCATCTCCGCCATGACCTCGGCGTCCGGTTCGGCCCACAGTCCACGGTCGGCGGCCTCGTTCAGGCGTTCCACGATGCCGCGCAGTGCCCAGGGGTTCGCGCGGCGCATGAACTGCTGGTTCGTCTCGTCGAGGACGTATTCGCGGGCCAGTGACTCGTACATCCAGTCGTGGACGACCCCGGCTGTGGCGTCGAAGCCGTAGAGGTAGTCCACGGTGGCGGCGAGCTCGAAGGCGCCTTTGTAGCCGTGTCGCTGCATCGCCGCGATCCAGCGCGGGTTGACCACCCGCGAGCGGAAGACGCGGGTGGTCTCTTCCTGCAGGGTGCGGGTGCGTACGGCGTCGGGCGTGGTGGAGTCACCGACGTACGCCCTGGGTTCGGCGCCGGTCAGCGCGCGGACCGTGGCGATCATGCCGCCGTGGTATTGGAAGTAGTCGTCGGAGTCGGCGATGTCGTGCTCGCGGGAGTCGATGTTCTTCGCGGCGACGGCGATGCGCCGGTAGTTGGTTCGCATGTCGTCGGTTGCCGCGGTTCCGTCGAGGCCGCGGCCGTAGGCGAAGCCGCCCCAGGCGGTGTAGACGGCGGCCAGGTCGGCGTCGTCGCGCCAGGTGCCGGACTCGACGACCTGGAGGATGCCGGCGCCGTACGATCCGGGCTTCGAACCGAAGATCCGCGTGGTGGCCCGCCGCTGGTCGCCGTGCTCGGCGAGGTCGTGGCGGGTGTGTGCCCGCACGTAGTTGCGCTCATCGGGTTCGTCGAGCCCGGCGACGAGCTGCACGGCGTCGTCGAGGAGTTCGATGACGTGCGGGAAGGCGTCGCGGAAGAATCCCGAGATGCGCACGGTAACGTCGATGCGGGGCCGGCCGAGTTCGTCGAGGCCGATGACCTCCAGGCCGTTGACCCGGCGTGAGGCCGTGTCCCAGGTGGGGCGTACGCCCAGCAGCGCCAGCACCTCGGCGATGTCGTCGCCGGAGGTGCGCATCGCGGAGGTGCCCCACACGGAGAGGCCGACCGACCGGGGGTGCTCGCCGGTGTCGGCGAGGTGCCGCGCGACCAGGGACTCGGCCATCGCCTGTCCCGTTTCCCAGGCCAGACGGGACGGAACGGCCCGCGGGTCGACGGTGTAGAAGTTACGGCCGGTCGGCAGGACGTTGACCAGTCCGCGCAGTGGGGAGCCGGAGGGCCCGGCCGGGACGAAACCACCGTCGAGCGCGTGCAGGACGTTGGTCAGTTCGTCGGTGGTGGCGGCCAGCCGCGGCACGACCTGCTCGGCGGCGAAGCGCAGGACGTCGCGTACCACCGGGTCGTCGTGCAGCGCGTCGATCGCGTCAGCCTGCCAGCTGGCCTTCTCCATCGCCTCGATCAGGGCACGGGCCTGCGCTTCCACGGCGTCGACGTCGGCCGCCGGGGCGTCCTCCGCAAGACCCAGCGCGGCGCGCAGGCCGGGCAGTGCCCGGTTCTGACCACCCCAGACCTGTGTCGCGCGGAGCACCGCGAGCACCAGGTTGACCCGCGCATGCCCGGTCGGTGCCTGGCCGAGCACGTGCAATCCGTCGCGGATCTGTACGTCCTTGATTTCGCACAGCCAGCCGTCGACGTGCAGCAAGAAGTCGTCGAACTCCTCGTCGCCGGGCCGTTCATCCAGGCCGAGGTCGCGATGCATTTGTGCGGACTGCATCAGCGTCCAGATCTGCTGGCGGACCGCGGGCAGCTTTGCCGGGTCCATCGCGGCGATGTTGGCGTGCTCGTCGAGCAGCTGCTCCAGCTTGGCGATGTCGCCGTAGCTTTCGGCGCGTGCCATCGGCGGCACCAGGTGGTCGACGATGGTGGCGTGCGCGCGGCGCTTGGCTTGGGCACCCTCGCCAGGATCGTTGACCAGGAACGGATAGATCAACGGCATGCTGCCGATTGCCGCGTCCGTGGCGCAGGCGGCTGAGAGCGCGGCGTTCTTCCCCGGCAGCCACTCCATCGAGCCGTGTTTGCCGAGGTGCACCACCGCGTCGGCGCCGAAGCCGTGTTCGAGCCAGCGGTACGCGGCCAGGTAGTGGTGCGACGGAGGCATGGCCGGGTCGTGGTAGATCGCGACCGGGTTCTCGCCGAAGCCACGCGGGGGCTGGATGAGGATGACGACGTTGCCGGCGCGCAGGGTGGCCAGCACGATGTCGCCGTCGTCGTCGACGAAAAGGGAGCCGGGGGCCTCGCCCCAGGTCTCGGCCATGGCGTCGCGCAGCGCGGCGGGCAATCCGGCAGTCCAGCGCCGGTAGTCGTCCCGGCTGATACGCACGTGCGACTCGCTGAGCTGAGCCTGCGTGAGCCACTCCTCGTCCTGCCCACCGGCGGCGATCAAAGCGTGGATGAGCGCGTTGCCGGCCGTCGTGTCGGCATCCTCTCCCTCGACCGGGAGCAGCGGGTCGAGCCCGGGAATTGCGCCGGGTGCGCCGAGGTCGTAGCCGGCATCTCGCATCGCGCGCAGCAATCGGATCGCCGACACGGGCGTGTCGAGGCCGACGGCGTTGCCGATGCGGCTGTGCTTGGTCGGGTAGGCCGACAGGACGAGGGCCACCTTGCGCTCGGCGGGCGGGACATAGCGCAGCCGGGCGTGGTTGACGGCGATGCCCGCGACGCGGGTGCATCGCTCAGGGTCGGTCACGTAGCGGGGCAGGCCGTCGGCGTCGACCTCCTTGAATGAGAACGGGACGGTGATGAGGCGGCCGTCGAACTCGGGGATGGCGATCTGGGTCGCGGAGTCGAGCGGGGTGACGCCTTCGTCGGACGCCTCCCACTCGGCTCTGCTGGACGTGAGCGCCAGAGCCTGCAGCACGGGGATGTCGAGGGCGCGCAGCCGTTCGACGTCCCAGGACTCGTCGTCGCCGCCGGCGCTCGCGGCGGCGGGCCGGGCGCCGCCGGCGGCCAGGACCGTGACGACGATCGCGTCCAGGGTGGCGAGTTCGGCGTACAACTCCTCGGGCGCCGCCCGCAGTGACGAGACGTAGATCGGTACGCCGGCGGCCGCGCCGGTGGCGTCGATGGCATCGGCGAGTTCGTGGGCGAACGCGTTGTTGCCGCTCACCTCGTGGGCCCGGTAGTACAGGACTCCGACGCGGGGCCGGGCGTCCGGGGCCGGCTGCCGGCTGACTCCCCACTCGGGCAGCACCGCCGGCGGTTCGAAGCCCTCGCCGGTCAGCAGCACGGTGTCGGACAGGAAGGCGTGCAGTTGGCGCAGGTTCTCCGCGCCGCCCTCGGCGAGGTAGCGGTGCGCCTCGGCGCAGATACCGATCGGGACGGTCGACAGCCCCATCAAAGCGGCGTTCGGCGTCCGTTCCCCACCGAGCACGACCAGGGGACGGCCGGTGCCGCGGATCAGCGCGGCGAGGTCGCGTACGTCCTCGGGCGAGCCGAGCACCCGCAGAACGACCAGGTCGGCCTCGGTGGTCAGGGTGTCGCGGCGCTCGTCGGTGAGCCGGGCAGGGTTGGCCCAGGACCAGTCCGCGTTGCTGGCCCGCGCCGAGAGCAGGTCGGTGTCCGAGGTGGACAGCAGGGCGATGCGTGTCATGTTTCTCCTTCGGTGACACGGGAGCCGAGGCGCAGGTCGCCGACCGGACGGCCGGCGCGTAGGTGCTCGCTGACGAGGCGTGCCGCGTCGCCGGGTCGCACCGGCCCGTACCAGGTGCCGTCGGGGTGCACGACGGCGACTGGTCCGTGGTTGCACGGGAACAGGCAGCCGGTCTGGGCCATGAGGACGTCGGCGTCGGTGAGCTGCTGCTCGACGAGCGCGCCCACGATCGTGCGATAGGTCTCGTCCGCGCCGCGGGCACTGCAGCGCGGGCCGCGGCACAGCAGTAGATGATGGCGGTACGGCGGCGGGGTGTCCCAGGCCGGTGAGGTGAGTGGCGCCTCGTGCCCGGTGATCGCGCGCTCGCCGAACCGGATGACCGGCGGGTCGATCTGCTGACGGTGCCAGTGGCCGGCCACGCGTCCCACCCACGAACGGGCGAAGGTCAGGTCGTCGGTGCTCACCGGTTCCAGGCGAACCTCCCGGGCGCCCTCGGCGTGCAGCAGGTCGAGCACATGGGTCAGGGTGGGCTCGCCGGCTTGCAGGAAGGCCAGTCGGGCGCCGGCTGCCTCGGCCTGCCTGCGTAGCACCGGCGACGCGGCGTCCGTCAGTGCGGTCGCGACGTGAACGAGGACGCTCACGGGGTCAGGAGCCGGTGATCCGGTGCGATCGGGACACGGGGTCTTCTTTCGTCCGGGGCCTGTGCGCGAGGCCTGGATGGGCACGTGTCGCAGACGGATCTGCGGCCAGCAGGTCTTCGGACTCGGGATCAACCGGACGGGGCGCCTTCCCAGACCGTGGGTCCAGTGGCGTCGTGCCCCGCCCGTCACCCTCACCGCTGCGCGTCAGTCCCGGATTCGCACCGGGTTCCCTGGCTCATGGCTGAGTTTGACTGGCATCACGACGGTAGCACCGGCAGCCGGTGTCGCCGGGGACGGGCTCTGGCACCATGTCGCCGTGACCGAGAGGACCCGCCGCGACCTGTGTCCCGGCCTGCTGCGCCCATGGATCGCCGACGACGGCGCGCTCGTGCGGGTGCGCGTCCCCGGCGGGATCGTGCCGACTGCGGCGCTGTGCGCACTCGTGGAGGTGGCCCGTGCGCACGGGGATGGCGCGGTCCACCTGACCAGCCGCGCCAACCTGCAGGTGCGCGGTCTCGAGCACGACGGTGGGCGGCTGCCCGAGACCGTCGTCGCCGACGTCATCGCGACCGGGCTCGTACCGTCCACGTCGCACGAGCTGGTCCGCAACATCCTCGCCTCACCGCTGACCGGACGCAGTGGCGGCCGGGCCGATCTACACCCGGTCGTCGCCGGACTCGACGCACGGCTGCGCGCCGAGCCCCGGCTCACCGCGCTGACCGGACGGTTCCTGTTCGTGCTTGACGACGGCCGCGGTGATCTGGTCAGCCGTGACTTGGACCTGGGGTTGGTGGCGCTCGACTCGGACACCGCGCAGCTACGTGCCGGAACCTCGGCGTGGGGGCCAGTCATCCGGCTGGACGAGGCCGCCGCGGCGCTGACCGGGCTCGCCGTACGCTTCGCCGGGCTCGCGGGTGACCGGCCGGACTCACCCTGGCACGTCGACGAGCTGTCCGGCGCCGGCGCCGCGCTGCTGGGCACCGTACTCGACCGTGCCGAGCGGACCCGGGTGAGCACACCTCCGCCCGCGCTGGGCAGGATCGTTCAGGATGACGGCCGCGTCACCGCGCACCTCGCGGCTTCCGGCGGCCGAGTGGACGCTCCCCTGCTGGAGGAGATCCGCGCGCTCGGCGCCGGCGAGATCGTCGTCACCCCGTACCGCACCCTGCTCGTCCCCGATCTGGAGAACGCATGAGTCTCACCACACCGGCACGCCGCTACGACTACGTCACCGACGGCGCGGCGATCTACGACGCCTCGTTCGCCACCATCCGTGCCGAGGCCGATCTTTCGGGTGTGCCGGCCGACGCCGAGAAGGTCGCGGTGCGGATGATCCACGCATGCGGCCAGACCGACCTCACCCGGAACCTGGTGATCCACCCCGGCCTGGTGGCCGCCGCCCGCGGGGCGCTGGAGGCGGGGGCGCCGATCCTGACCGACGCGCACATGGTCGCCGCCGGCGTTACCCGCGCCCGCCTGCCCCGTGACAACGAGGTCCGCTGCTTTCTGCACGAACCCGAGGTCCCGGCGCTTGCCCACCGGTGGGCAACGACCAGGTCGGCGGCGGCGGTGTCGCTGTGGACCGACCACCTCGCCGGCGCGGTCGTCGCCTTCGGCAACGCCCCCACGGCCCTGTTCCACCTGCTGGAGATGCTGCGCGACGGCGCGCCACGACCGGCTGCGATCATCGGTACGCCGGTGGGATTCATCGGCGCCGCCGAGTCCAAGCAGGCGCTCATCGACCTCGCCACCGACGCCCCCGGCCTCGACGTGCCCTATCTCGTGGTGACCGGGCGCCGGGGCGGCTCGGCGATGGCTGCCTCCGCGCTCAACGCCCTCGCCCGGGAGGCGGAGTGACCGGGCGGCTGTCCGGCGTCGGGGTCGGCCCGGGTGATCCCGAACTGATCACGCTCAAAGCCGCCCGGCTGATCGGCGCGGCCCAGGTCATCGCCTACCACCAGGGTGTCGGCAAACAGTCCAACGCGCGCCGCATCGCTGCCGGGCTGTTCCCGGACGACGTGATCGAGGAGGCGCTGGTCTATCCGGTGACGACCCAGAGCACCGAGCACCCGGGCGGGTACGCCGGGGCGATGGCCGACTTCTACGCCGAAGCCGCCGAGCGGCTGCGGGCCCACCTTCGTGCGGGCCGCGACGTGGTCGTGCTGGCCGAGGGCGACCCGATGCTCTACGGCTCGTTCATGTACCTGCACGACCGGCTCGCCGACGAGTTCGACACGCAGGTCGTCGCCGGTGTGCCCGCCTTCGCCGCCGCCACCGCCACCACCGCCCTGCCGCTGGTCCGGCAGACCGACGTGCTGACCGTGCTGCCGGGAACGTTGCCCGAGCCCGAGCTGGCCCGGCGTCTCGCCGACACCGACGGGGCGGTGATCATGAAGCTGGGCCGGACGTTCACCAAGGTCCGCTCGGCGCTCGAGCAGGCCGGGCGCGTCGAGGGCTCCTGGTACGTCGAACGGGCGTCGATGACCGCCGAGCGGGTACTGCCTGTCGCCGACGTGGACCCCGCCACGGTGCCGTACTTCTCGATCGTGCTGGTCCCCGGCGACACCCGGCCCGGAGTGGCCCGTTACGACCTCCCGGCCACCAGGGTCACCGAACCTTATCCCGGCGCCGAGGTCGTCGTCGTGGGCCTCGGCCCCGGTCCCGATCGGTGGCTCTCCCCCGAGGCGTCGCAGGTGCTCGCCGAGGTCGGCCACGTCGTCGGCTACGGCCCGTACGTCCAGCGCGTCGCGCAGCGCCCCGGACTCGTCCGCCACGCCTCCGGCAACACGGTCGAGCTCGAGCGGGCCCGGCAGGCGCTCGAACTGGCGCTCGCCGGTGAGCGCGTCGCGGTCGTCTCCGGCGGTGACGCGGGCGTCTTCGGCATGGCGTCGGCGGTGTTCGAGGCCGCGGAGGACCCCCGCTACGCCGGCGTCGCCATCCGTGTCGTACCCGGGATCTCCGCCGTCCAGGCGGTCGCGGCGCGCGCGGGCGCGCCGATCGGGGCCGATTTCGCGGTGATGAGCCTGTCGGACCGGCTCAAGCCGTGGGAGGTCGTGGTCAAGCGGCTGCGCGCTGTCGCCGAGGCGGATTTGGTGCTGGCCCTCTACAACCCGCGCTCACGCTCACGCACCGAACAGGTCGCGCAGGCCCGGGCCGTGCTGCTGGAGCACAAGTCCCCCCGGACGGTCGTGGTCGTGGGCCGCGACATCGGCCGGGCCGGGGAGAGTCTCACCGTCACCTCGCTCGGCGAACTGGACCCTGGCAGCATCGACATGAAATGCCTGTTGATCATCGGCGCCTCGGCGACGCGAGTCACCGCGGCCGGACGTGTCTGGAGCCCGCGCTTCGTGCCCTGATCAGCCGCGCACGCGGCGCTCGCGACCGGCCGAGTAGAGGAACGACTCGCCGCCACGGACGTCCCCGGCCAGCGCCGGGCCGACCAGGATGACCGCTGCCTGTCGCAGACCGGCCTGCTCGACCCGGCCGCCGATGTCGGCCAGCGTGCCGCGCAGGATGAGCTCCTGCGGCTGCGACACCCGGTGCACCACGACTATGGGGCAGTCGTGGCCGTAGTAGCCGGCCAGTTCGGCGGCCAGCTCGCGGGTACGCGTGACCGCCAGGTGCAGGGCGAGCGTCGCGCCGGTCGCGGCGAACGCGGCGAGCTTCTCTCCCGACGGCATGACCGTGGACCGGGCCTGCGCGCGGGTGAGCACGACCGACTGGGCCAGCTCCGGGACGGTCAGCTCGGCGCCGACGGCGGCGGCAGCAGCCGCATAGGCCGGCACGCCGGGCGTGACGTCCCACGGGACCCGGGCGGCGTCGAGCCGGCGGGCCTGCTCGTGCACCGCCGAGTACAGCGACGGGTCACCGGAGCACAGCCGTACGACCTCGGACCCGTCGGCGTGTGCCTGGACCAGGTGCGTGGTGATCTGGTCCAGGTCGAGGTGCTGGGTGTCGATCAGCCGGGCGTCGTCACGGCAGTGCTCCAGCACCTCGGCGTCGAGGTACGTGCCCGGGTACAGGCACACGTCGGCGGACTCGAGCAGGCGTACCGCGCGGAGGGTGAGCAGGTCGGCGGCGCCGGGCCCGGCCCCGACGAAATGGACGGTCATGAATCTCCCTTGACGATGGACCACTGGCTGACTGCCCGCGCGGGCGTCCAGCCGGTGAAGCCGCCGAGCGGTTCGGCGCGTTCGACGTGCAGGCGGACGAGTTCACCGCCGCGCCGGCGGTGCTGCTCCAGCAGCACCGCCTCGGTCTCGGCGGTGACACCGTGCACGACGAGCCGTCCACCGGCGCCGAGCGCATCCCAGCAGGTGTCCAGCACGCCGGGGACGGTGGCCCCGCCGCCGACGAACACCGCGTCGGGACGGTCCAGGCCGGACAGGGCCCCGGGCGCCGAACCCTCGACCAGACACAGACCCGGCACGCCGAGAGCAGCGGCGTTGCGGTGCACCAGCGCGGCCCGGTCGGAGCGGGGCTCCACCGCGATCGTCCGTGCCGTCGGCCAGGCCCGCATCCACTCCACACCGATCGAGCCGCTGCCGGCGCCGACGTCCCACAGCAGCTGACCGGGCGCGGGCGCGAGCCGGGCCAGGGCACTGGCCCGCAGGTCACGTTTGGTGATCTGCCCGGCGTGCTCGAACGCGTCGTCGGGCAACACGCCGCCCGCGGCCCAGCCCGGACCGGCACCGCGAACTTCGACGGCGAGAACGTTCAACCGCGGCACGTCGTTCAGGTCCCACCCGGCCGCGGTGGTCGCGGTACACGACTCACCGGCGGCACCGAGGTCACCGAGCACGACCAGCCTGGACTGCCCCCAACCGAGCCCGGTCAGCACCGCGGCCACGGCCGCGGGTGTCGTCCCGTCGCTGGACAGCACGAGCAGCCGGCGCCCGGCCGAGAGCGCAGGCACGATCAGCCGTAGGTCCCGGCCGACCAGGCTGACCGTGGTGACGGACTCAGCCGGCCATCCGAGACGTGCTCGGGCGAGGGCTACCGAGGAGACCCCGGGCACGATCGTCACGCGCTCCGGGCCCAGGACGTCCAGCAGCGTCGTGCCGATACCCGACACGAGCGGGTCGCCGGAGGCCAGCACGACAACCGGCCCTCGCGCGGAGGCGAGCACACCTGGCAAATTGTCCCGCAGCGGCGACGGCCACGCCACGCGCTGCTGGCCGTCGACGGGCGGCACCGCCTCGAGGTGCCGCCGCCCGCCGAGCAGCGTCGCGGCCGCCCGCACCAGCGCCCGGGACGGCTCCGGCAGACCCACCCACCCGTCAGCCCCGACCCCCACCACGGTCACCCGCTCCTCCATGGAGATGCACCCTAGCCGCCCACCGGCCCTTGCCCCGGCCACCGGGGCGTCTATGGTGATGCACAGGTTCGAGGTGCCCCACGACCGTGGTCACGGGGAGAATCTGGGAAGCCGGTGAGAATCCGGCACAGGGCCCGCTGCGGTGATCCAGGCATTGACCTGGGAAGTCCGAAGACCGGCCTCGATCCGATCCACGGCGCATGCCGCGTCGTGGACCGCCATGGCAGATCGAGCGGGAGCCCTACATGCCAGCGCAGTACCCCTTTTGTGCCGTCGTCGGCGCCGACGACATGACTCTCGCCCTCACCCTGGTCGCGATCGATCCGCTCATCGGCGGTGTCCTGATCCGCGGGGAGAAGGGCACTGCCAAGACCACTACCGTGCGCGGCCTCGCCGAGGTGCTCCCGGCGGTACGGGTCTATGCGGGCGACCGGTTCTCCATCGACCCGGACGATCCCTCGGCGGTCTGCCCCGACGGGCCGTTCGACGTGTCCACGCCCGTCGTCGAACGGCCGGTACGCCTCGTCGAACTACCCGTCGGAGCCGGCGACGACCGGGTGACCGGATCGCTGAAGCTCGATGCCGCGCTGCGAGACGGCGTCGTCGCGTTCGAGCCTGGCCTGCTGGCCCGGGCCCATCGTGGCCTGCTGTACGTCGACGAGGTCAACCTGCTGCCGGACCACCTGGTCGACCTGCTGCTCGACGCCGCGGCGACCGGCCGGGTCAGCGTCGAACGCGACGGTGTCTCGGTCGAGCATGCCTCCCGGTTCGTGTTGATCGGCACGATGAACCCGGAGGAGGGCGAACTGCGCCCGCAGCTGCTCGACCGGTTCGGCCTGACGGTCGAGGTCGCCGCCCCGCGTGACCCCGTCCTGCGGGTGCAGGCGGTCCGCCGCCGGCTCGCATTCGACGCCGACCCGGAGGGCTTCGCCACACGCTGGGCCGGCGAGCAGGAAGCCCTGCGCACCCGGCTGGCCGCCGCCCGGCGCTCGCTGGCCGGTGTCGTGCTCGACGACGAGACGCTGACCAGGATCGCCGAGCTGTGCGCCGCGTTCGACGTGGACGGCCTGCGTGCGGACCTCGTCACCGCTCGCGCCGCCGCGGCGCACGCGGCCTGGCGGGGACGTACGCGAGTGACACTCGAGGACATCCGCATCGCCGCCCGTCTCGCGCTGCCGCACCGCCGCCGCCGCAACCCCTTCGACGAGCCCGGCCTGGACCAGGACCGCCTGGACGACCTACTCGGCCACAACGACCCCGACCCCGGACCCGACGGTCCCGGCGGCGGTCTGCCCGACGACACCGGGCACGACAGATCGGCCGGGGACGTGCCCGGCTCTCCCGGCGAGAGCCCGCCCGTACCGGAGCCCGAACGGCAGGCCGCCACATCGATGGCATCCGCGGGCGAGCCCGCACGTGCCCGCTTGCTGGTCGTGAAAGGAACCGGCGACGGTCAGGCCGGCCGGCGGTCCCGGGCACGAACACCGCAGGGCCGTGTCGCCGGGCAGCGGCGGCGCACGTCCGGCGACGGCCGGCTGCACCTGCCGGGCACCATCACCGCGGCGGCGCCGCATCAGCATTCCCGGGGTGGCTTGACCGGCGGTCGCGGCCTCGCGCTCGTGCCCGGCGACCTGCGCCGGGCCGAGACCGTCGGGCGCGAGTCGAACCTCGTGCTGCTGTGCGTGGACGCGTCCGGTTCGATGGCGGCCCGCCGCCGCATGGAGCAGGTCAAGACCGCTGTGCTGTCGCTGCTGCTGGACGCCTACCGCCGCCGGGACAAGGTCGCACTGGTGACGTTCCGCCGGCACACCGCCGAGGTCGTCCTGCCACCGACCGGCTCGGTCGACGTCGCCTCCCGCCGCCTGGCCGACCTACCGGCCGGTGGCCGGACCCCGCTCGCGGAGGGCCTGGAACGCAGTGGCGAGGTGCTGCGCCGGGAGGCGCTGCGCGACCCGTCCCGCCGGCCCCTGCTCGTCGTGGTGACCGACGGCCGCGCCACCTCCGGCCCGGACCCGCTGGGTCGTGCCCACCGCGCCGCCGCCGCGCTCGCCACCAGCGGTGTCCAGGTCGTCGTCGTGGACTGCGAGACCGGACGATTCCGGCTCGGCCTCGCCGCCCGGCTTGCCACTCATCTGAGGGCCGAGCACGTGCCGCTCGGTGAAGTGACCGCCGACGGGCTCACAGGGGTCGTTCGCACGGCGACCGCTCCGCGGGCGGGGGTGGCCTGATGCCGCAGGGTAAGCCGCTCACCGTCCCGGACGACGGCAGCACCACCCGCCAGCGGCGCAACCGGCCGCTGCTGATGGTCCACACCGGAAACGGCAAGGGCAAGTCGACCGCCGCCTTCGGCATGGCGATGCGCGCCTGGAACCAGGGCTGGGACATCGGGGTGTTCCAGTTCGTGAAGTCGGCCAAGTGGCGCATCGGGGAACAGACCGTCCTGGAGAGGCTCGGGCTGCTGCACGAGCAGACCGGCGAAGGCGGGCCAGTCGAGTGGCACAAAATGGGCTCCGGATGGTCCTGGAGCCGTAAGAGCGGCACCGAGGCGGACCACGCCGCGGACGCCGCCGAGGGCTGGGCGGAGGTGAAGCGCCGTATCCAGGCGGAACGGCACCAGCTCTATATCCTGGACGAGTTCACCTATCCGATGCAGTGGGGCTGGGTCGACGTCGGCGACGTCGTGGAGACACTGGTCCACCGTCCCGGCCGTCAGCACGTGATCGTCACCGGGCGCCGGGCCGACCCCCGGCTGATCGAGGCAGCCGATCTGGTGACCGAGATGCAGCACGTCAAGCACCCGATGGACGTCGGCCAGAAGGGCCAACGAGGCATCGAATGGTGAGCCTTCCGCGGCTGATCGTCGCGGCGCCGGCCTCCGGCCACGGCAAGACCACGGTCGCGACCGGGCTCATGGCCGCGCTGGCCGCGCGCAGGCACACCGTGTCGGGGCACAAGGTGGGGCCCGACTACATCGACCCCGGCTACCACGCGCTGGCCACCGGACGCCCCGGCCGCAACCTCGACCCGCACCTGACCGACCCCTCACTCGTGATCCCGCTGCTGCTGCACGGCGCACGCGACGCGGACATCGCCATCGTCGAAGGGGTCATGGGCCTGTTCGACGGCCGCATCGGCGGCGACGGTTTCGCCTCCACCGCGCACCTCGCGGCCCTGACCGCCACCCCGATTCTGCTGGTCGTGGACGTCTCGCACACCTCGCGCAGCGTCGGGGCCGTCGTGCACGGAATGGGCACGTTCGAGGCCGGCGTCACCGTCGCGGGTGTCGTGCTCAACAAAGCCGGGTCCGCCCGCCACGCCGCCGAGGCGGCCCGGGCGGTGGAATCCACCGGCGTACCGGTGCTCGGGATCCTGCACCGCGACCAGGGTGTCAGCGCCCCGTCGCGCCACCTCGGGCTCGTGCCGGCAGCCGAACGTGAGGAGGCCGCCGCCGCCCTGGACGTGCTGGCCGAGCAGATCGCCCGCCACGTGGACCTCGATGCGGTGCTGCAGGTGGCACGCACCGCACCCGATCTGGACGCCCAGCCATGGGACCCCGCCGCGCACGTCCGGCGGCTGGGCGCCGGATCACCGGTGGTTGCGGTCGCGGCCGGGCGTGCCTTCACCTTCCGGTACGCCGAGACGACCGAGCTGCTGCAGGCGGCGGGCTGCACCGTCGTTCCGTTCGACCCGGCCCGCGACCAGCGGCTTCCCGCCGGGACACGCGGGTTGTACCTCGGTGGGGGGTTCCCCGAGGTACACGCGTCCACGCTGAGCGCCAACACGACGCTGCGCCACGAACTGCGCCAGGCCGTCCTCGACGGCGTCCCCACCGTCGCCGAGTGCGCCGGCCTGCTGTATCTGTGCCGCTCCGTCGACGGCCATCCCATGGTCGGGGCGCTCGACGCCGAAGCAGTCATGACGCCGCGCCTCACCCTCGCGTACCACCGTGCCGGACTCGGCTCGGACCAGCTGCTCGGCGAGCGGGGAACCGCTGCCACCGGCCACGAATTCCACCGCACCACCGTCACACCCGGTCACGGCGAGCACCCCGCCTGGCGCATCGAGGGCCGCAATGCCGGATTCGCCTCCCCCAGCCTCAGCGCGTCCTATCTGCACGTGCATTGGGCTGGGCACCCGCATCTGGCCCAGTCGTTCACCGAGGCCGTACACCGGACGGCTGTCTCCTCAGCACGTTAGGAATCACCGTCACATGCAGCTGAACCTTACCGGCCGTAGCGTGCTCGTCCTCGACGGGAGCGCACCCGCCGCCGTCACGGTCAGTGCGCTGCTGCACAAGCGGGCCCTGGTCACCGTCGCCGCGCCGGCCGTGTGCGCCGCGCTGGAGGACCTCGCCCTCCGCGGGCGCCTGACCTGGGTCACCACCCCGGTCGACGAGAGCCGGTTCGACGTCGTGCTGCGTACCGTCGCACCCTCGGAGGCCGGGTCGGCGGCAGCGGTCCGAACGGCCGGACGCGTCACGCTGGTCGGCGCCGGCCCGGGCGATCCGGGGCTGGTCACCGTCGCCGGACGCGCGGCCGTCAAGCAGGCCGACGTGATCCTCACCGACCGGCTCGCCCCGTGGGAGGCCCTGAAGTGGGCGCGCCCGGACGCCGAGATCATCGACGTCACCAAGATCCCGTACGGGCGGAGCACGAGCCAGGAACAGATCAACGCGCTGCTCGTCGAGCACGCCCGCGCCGGACGGCACGTTGTGCGGTTCAAGGGCGGCGACTCGTACGTCTTCGGCCGCGGCTTCGAGGAAGTCACCGCGTGCGCCGAAGCCGGCGTCCCCACCACCGTGATACCCGGCGTGACCTCCAGCATCGCGGCCCCGGAGCTGGCCGGCATCCCGGTCACCCACCGCGGACTCGTGCAAGGCTTCACCGTCATCTCCGGCCACGTACCGCCCGGCCATCCCGACTCGTCGATCGACTACGCCGCCCTCGCCCGCACCGGCACCACCCTCGTGGTGCTGATGGGCATGCGCAACCTCGCGGCCATCGCCGACGCGCTCGTCGCCGCTGGTCTCGACCGGAACACACCCTGCGCCGTCGTCGCGGACGCCGCCTCGGCCGGCCAGCGGGTGCTGCGCAGTACCCTCGCCGACGTCGTCGCCGACACCGCCGAGGCCGGCATCGGCGCGCCCGCCGTAACGGTGATCGGCCACGTCGTCGCCCTCGGACCGGCCGCCGTGCAGGCAGTCGCGACAGCGTCGCGTTGCTCCGATACCTGATATGGTCGTGCCACCCTGCTGAAGGAAGCCGGTGTGAATCCGGCGCAGTCGCGCTACTGTGACGCCGCTCGCGGCGAAGCCAGACCCTCCAGCCAGGTCGACCACCCATCGACGGGACGCAGCATCCCAAGGAGTGTCATGCCTCAGGCGACCACGGCCATTCCGGCCGTTCTTCCCACCATCCCCGTTCGCGCGCTCGCCCCCTGGGCGCTGTTCTTCGCGCTGGTCACCGCCGTCGTCCTGTATTTCGTGGGCGCCGAGCAGGGAGCTTTCTCCGTCTTCGAGGGCACCTTCATCCACGAGCTGACGCACGACGCACGGCACGTGCTGGGCTTCCCCTGCCACTGACACCACGCCACGCGGCAGTTCGCCCGGCCCGGCCGGAGTTTTCGTCTTTCCTCGTCACCGGCGCTGCGGGCGTTTCGTGATGCCCGCGGCCGGCTCTCGAACGGACCCTTGATGACCCCTCGCACTTTTCTCGTTCACGGGCTGCTGGCCGGGCTCATCGCCGGTTTCGCGGCCTTCCTCGTCTCCTACGTCGTCGCCGAACCCCAGGTCGATGCAGCCATCGCCCTGGAGGAAGCCGGTGCCGCCGAGCACCCGCACGACAATGCCACCGCCGAGCAGTCTCACAGCCACGATGAGGAGGAGGCCGAGGTCTCGCGTGGCACCCAGTCCACCGGGGGCCTGGCACTGGGCACCATCCTGGTGGGCATCGTCCTCGGTGGAGCGACCGCGCTCGCTGCCGCCTTCGCCGCCGGGCGTCTGGGCTCCCTGTCCGCACGGGCCAGCACCGCGGTGGTCGCCGCCGTCGGTTTCGTCGCCACCGCCCTCGTGCCGTTCCTCAAGTACCCCGCCACACCACCGGCGGTCGGCTCCGGTGCCACGATCAACGAGCGGACCGCGCTGTACTTCGGGTTCTGGGCACTGAGCCTGGCCGCCGCGATCGGCGCCGTGGTCCTGGCCCGGCGTCTGCTGCCCCAGCTGGGCGCATACTCGGCGGTGCTGGCCGGTGCCGGCGCCTATCTCGTGGTCGTCGTGGTCGCCGGGGCTCTGCTGCCGACGGTCAACGAGGTCGGCGGTTTCCCGGCCGACACACTCTGGTACTTCCGCATCTCGTCGATCACGACCCTGGCCGCGACTTGGGCGGTCCTGGGTGCAGTGCTGACCGGTCTGGTCGGACGCGACGCGGACCGTGCCGCCGAGCGGCTGCGCCGCCAGGAGCTGGCGGCCACGCTCTGAACCTTCCCGGCTGAACCTCGCGTCAGGGTGCGGGCAACGCCCGCACCCACGCCAGGGCGGCGTCCACGTCACGGACCAGCGGCACTCCGGCCGGCGGCCCGGCGCGGCGCACGATCACGACCGGCATCGCCCGCTCGGCGGCGACCTCCAGCTTCGCGACCGTGTGGTCACCGCCGGAGTCCTTGGTAACTAGAACGTCCGTGCCCGCCATCACCTCCCGCTCGTGCGCGAGGGTGTAGGGACCGCGGCTGCGCAGCAGCTTCCACGACACCGGCAGAACGATGTCGGGCTCGTCCACCACGCGAACCAGGCACGCGTGCCGGCGCAACGGTTCGACGAAGTGCGCCAGCGACTGCCGTCCGACGGTGAGGAACGGCCGGTCGCCCAGACCGGCCGCCACCCGGGCAGCTTCACTGTGGTCACCGGCCCAGTACCAGGCCGACGCCTCGGGGCGAGCGGCCCAGCCGGGCCGTTCCAAACGGAGCAGGGGAACCCCGGCGGCCGGGCACGCCGCCGCCGCGTTGGCGCTGATCTTCTCCGCGAACGGGTGCGTCGCGTCGACCACGGCACGCACCCGGGTCTCCGCCAGGTACGCGGCCAGTCCTGCGATCCCGCCGAAGCCACCGACGCGGACCTGCCCCACCGGCAGCCGGGGACGCGCGACCCGCCCCGCCAGTGAGGTCACGACCACGGCACCGTCGTCGACGAGCGAGGCCGCCAGCGCGCGGGCCTCGCCCGTCCCACCGAGCACGAGAATCCTCACGCGTAGGGTCCGATCACCGGCGCCGCGGGAGCGCCCCGCTCGGCTAGGTTCAGCAGCGCGTCGACCTCCAGGTGTTTCTCCGCCAGGTCGGCGAGCAGATCCAGCCGGGCCTGCCGGGCCGGCTCTGCGCCCGCCGCCAGCGCCTGCACCCACTGAGCATGGCCGATCTCCGGCCCACCCGCACACGCCATCGAATTGTTCGCCATGTTCCGTGCCTTGAACGGAGCGACCCGAACACCGCGCCGTGCGAACGCCCGGCACAACGCGGTCGTCACCCGGCTCTTGCCCGCGTCCGACGTCCTGCCCGCCACCATGAGCCGCCCGGTTCGGCGAGCCTGTCCTTCCACCGCCCCAGTATCGCCTGCTGTCCATCCGCCGGACCGCCGGGCTCGGCGTGGGCGAGGTCCAGCCCGGGCTGGTGTCCGACGCTGCCCACCACTTCGGCCATCAGCAACGTGACCTCATGGACGAGTTCGTCCATGCTCTGCCCTGTCTGTGACTGGACCAGGGCCAAGGGCGAGTTCGGCGAGCAGCATGAAACCCGGGTGCGCACGGTCTCGTCGCCGATGGCGCCCAGCAGTTCCTCGGCGCCGGCGAAGTCACCGCGGTGTCTGGCCGCAATGACTCCCGCCGCCTGCTGCGCCGCGAGGAACGCCGGCCCAGCGCCGGCCTCGGTCATCGTGCCAGGATAATCGGGTTGCCGGCGCGGGGCGCGTCGAACCGCCGGGTCACGTCCGACCAGTGAACCGGTGGCCGCGTCGAGCGCCGCGTGCAGCAAACGGTTTCGCGCCGTCGAGGAAACACCTGTGCACGAATACGCCCAGACGCGCGGCCATCTGCTCGGCGAGCTGGTGGATCGTGTCGTGGCCAGCGTGGTGGGTGACCGACCGGGCACCGGCAGCACGTGCCGGGTCATGACGGCGGCCGGAACTCAATGACGGTCCGCCCGTCGTGAACCCGCACGTCTGCGTCGACGCCGTACACGTCGGCGAGCAGCGCCGGGGTGAGCACCCGTGCGGGTGGTCCCGCGGCGACGACCCGGCCGTGGTGCAGCACGACGACGGTGTCGCAGAACATGACGGCCAGGTTGAGGTCGTGCAGCGCGGCGAGGGCGGTGACCTGCGATCGGCGGACCAGGTGCAGCAGCTGAAGCTGGTGGCCGATGTCGAGGTGGTTGGTGGGTTCGTCGAGCAGCAGCAGTTCCGGCTCCTGGGCCAGCGCGCGGGCGAGCTGGACGCGCTGGCGTTCCCCACCGGACAGGGTCTGCCACTTACGGTCGGCGAACCCGGCCAGGTCGACCCGGCCCAGTGCCTCGACCGCGGCGGCATGGTCGCAGCCGGTGTCGGACCAGCGGGTCCGGCGGTGCGGGATGCGGCCGAGCAGGACCACGTCGCGGACGGTCAGGTCGAGGTCGGTCTCGGCGTGCTGGGCCAGCAACGCGATGCGCCGGGCCAGGGCAAGGCGCCGCAGCCGAGTCACGTCGTCGCCTGCGAGTGTGATGTTGCCGGTATCCGGGCGCACCAGGGCGGCGACGGCCCGCAGCAGGGTGGTCTTGCCGGAGCCGTTCGGGCCGAGCAGCCCGACCAGGCTGCCCGCCGGGACGGTGCCGGTGACGTGGTCGAGGATGCGGGCGGCGGGCACCGCCCACGAGACGTCGGAGATCTGAAGCATCAGCCGCGTACCTCCCGGCGGCGCAGGATCAGGAAGAACGCCGGCACCCCGACCAGTGCCGTCAGCACCCCGACCGGCAGCTCACGCGGTTCGAAGACGGTGCGGGCGGCGGTGTCGACCCAGGTCAGGAAGATGGCGCCGGCGAGCACGGCGACCGGTAGCAGCCGCCGGTGGTCCGGTCCGGTGATCAGGCGGGCGGCGTGCGGGAGGATCAGCCCGACGAACCCGATCGCGCCGCTGACCGCGACCAGCACGGCGGTCAGCAGGGCGGTGCCGACCAGCAGCAGCCACCGCAGCCGGTTCACCTCGACGCCGAGGCTCGCGGCGGCCTCCTCACCGAAGGCGAAGGCGTTGAGGGTACGGGCGTGCCAGCCGACCACCGCCAGCACCACGACCAGCACCGGTACCGCCCAGCCCAGGGCCGTCCAGTCGGCGCGGGCCATCGACCCGGACAGCCAGAACGTGATGCTCTGCGTGGCGTGCGGGTCGGCCACCCAGATGATCACGAAAGAGGTCAGTGCCGCGCACAGTTGTCCCACCGCGACCCCGGTCAGCACCACGCGCGTCGGCGACAATGCCCCGAACCTCCCGGCCAGGCCCACGACCAGCAGGAACGCGACAAGGGCGCCGAGGAAGGCGCCGCCGGTCAGCGCGGCTACGCCACTACCGATGCCGGCCACGACCACCAGGACCGCGCCCAGCGACGCCCCTGAGGAGACCCCGAGCAGGTACGGGTCCGCCAGGGGATTGCGGGTGACGGTCTGCATGACCGCACCGGCCGCGGCCAGGCCCGCCCCCACCGTGGCGGCGCCGAGAACCCGGGGCAAACGTAGGTCCCAGACGATGTGGTCGCGCAGCAGCGGCACGTCCGAGTTCGCGAGTCCCAGGTGGCCGGCGACGACCGTCCACACCGTCCCGACAGTCAGGTCGGCCGGGCCGATGGTGACCGCGACGGCCACCGACAGCACCAGACCGGCGACCAGAGCCAGCACGAGCGCGGCCAGGCCGACCGCCCGCACCGGGCGGTGGGTGCGCACCGGGGCGGGCCGGGTGGTGACGGCGGTCAGCTCGGGGCCCCGGACGGCAGCGCGGCGATGCCCTGGGCGAGGGCTTCGACGCCGAGGACGTTGCGGACACCGGCCGTGGTTGACGAGAACGGGATCACCACGTACCACTGCTGTTTGACCGCGGGCAGGTCCTTGAGGGTGCGGTGCCCGGCGAGGAAGGTCTTCTTCTGCGCGGCGGGATCCCAGCTCGCGTCGACGAGCACGATGACCTCGGGGTTGCGGTCGGTGACGGTCTCCCAGCTTGTGTCGCCCCAGCTGCCGGTGAGGTCGGCGAAGGCGTTGGTGACCCCGGCCGCCGACATGATCATGTTGGGGGCGCCGCAGCAGGCGCCGACGCTCGGGGCGTCGCTGCCGCCGTCCCACCACATGACCTTCACGTTGCGGGCGGTGCCTGCGGCCGTGGCGATGCGGCCCTCGTGGTCGGCGATCAGCTTCTCGCCGCGGTCGCTCACCCCGAAGATCGCCGCGAGCTCGCGGATCTCGGTGAACACGTCGCCGATGGCGAGCTTCGCCTGCCGGGTCTGCGCCGGGCACCCGGCAGGGGAGATGTAGGTGCCGACGCCGAGTTTCTGCCAGTCGGCGCGGTCACCGACCCCCTCGTCACCGAACGCGCTGTTGTACGACGCGTACACGAAATCGGGTTCAGCCTCGAGCAGCTTCTCCTTGGTCGGGTACTCCTTGGCCAGCACCGGGATCTTAGCGTAGGCGTCCGCGTAGGCGGGCAGGATCGCGTCGTCGAGGTAGGCCGTGCCGATCATCCGATCTTGCAGGCCCAGGGCCAGCATGATCTCCGTGGCGGCCTGGTTCATGGTGACGACCCGCATCGGTGGCGCCGCGATGGTCACCGGGGTGCCGCAGTTGGTCACCGCGACCGGTCCAGCGGACACCGCCGGTGGTGCGGCAGCAGGCTTGGCATCGGCGCCGCAGCCGGTGAGCAGCACAGTGGACAGCAACAACGGCGCGGCAACGCGCCAGGGCATGGGGAACCGCACAGCGGGACCGCCTTCCAACACCTCGTGGACGGGGACGAACGTGCCGTGGCCGGTCTCCTGGCTGACGGGACAAGCAACCGCCGGCCGGCCTTCCCAGGCATCTCTGCCCAGTGACCTCGCGAAACGACGAGGGCCGACGGTCTCCCGATCACAGTGGCGAGGGCCGCGCCGGCATCACACCGGCTTCCCGAACACCACGGCGTCCCCACCATAACGGCCCGCGCTCGCCGCGGATCCGGTCCGGGCACCCGCTGTGGGAAATCCGACGCGCCGGACCGGCCTCGGCGTGGCTGTCGGCCCGCAACCCATCCGGCTCCTTTCTCGTGCGCGGTGGCTGGGCGAGGGCACGTGATCGACAGTGAGCGCCGTGGCTGAGGCTGAGCAGCAATACGTGAGCGCAGGTGCGAGGCCACGTCCGCCAGCGACCGGCTCCTCGGTCGTGGGCATGAGGCCGGCGATGCAGACGTCGAAGAGCTCGACGAGCGAGCACGGTACTTCGCGATCTGGATCGCCATCCGACCTGCGTTGCCGACGGCGCCGAGGACAAGGACGCGCTGGCCCGCGGTGAAGTTGATGCGGCGCGTCAGCGCGATCCAGGATGACATCGCCCGGGTTCATGGCGGTGGCGATCCGCACCGGGTCCACGCCGTCGGGTAGAACCACGCTGCGCGAGGGTCGATCAGGGTGCGTTCGGCGAAGGTTCCAAGGGGCGTATCGTGCAGGACCACGCAGCGGACGTTGCCCTTCTCGTCGCGTACCACGCCGTCCACGCCGGGGACGAGCGGGAAGATGTTGTTGCTGGTCCCCGGCGATCGGCATCTGGGCGGCGACCAGTGCGCTGGGCTTCGCCGCCGGGCCGCCGATCGGCGGACTCGTCCTGGCTCACCTGCCCTGGGGTGCGATCTTCCTGGTGAACGTCCCGATCGTGGTGATCTGCCTGCTCGCCGGCCGGATACTGGTCCCGGAATCGCGGGACCCGACCGGTGGGCGTCTCGACCTGGGCGGGGCGACGCTGTCCACCGCCGGCCTGACCGCGATCGTCTCCCCGGGTTCCGCCCACGTCCCCGCCGGTCAGGTGGCCAGGCGCAGGTGACGCCGCTGCCGCAGCCGCACCGCGACAACCGCCACGACCAGCAACGTACGCGCGGCAGCGAAGGCCAGCCCGTCGGTCAGGCCTGCCTCCAGCTCGCGCAACGTGGTGGAGCGGCAGGTAAACGGCGAGCGACGCCGGTCCCGATCCGGGCCGGCGTCGCTCGCCGTCGGGCTCAGAGTGTGGTTTCGCTGGTGAGGCCGAAGTAGTCGTGCCATTTGGTGCTGGGGGCGAATGTGGTGCCGGTGGAGAGTGCGACGTAGATGTCGTTGGTGGTGCCTTTGGTGAAGACGATGAGCGCGCGATCGCCACCCTCAAGACCTGGAAAATCCTGGTCAAGCTGCGCTGCTGCCCACGCCGAGCGACCGCGATCGTGCAGGCCATCCTCGTCCTGCACCGCGTCGAAGCCGACCGCCACGCAGGATGAAAATGGCTCATTACATGATCGGCAGAACACGCCTTAACCGGCCGTCACGCGTGCCAATGCGTCGAGGATCGGGCGCTTCGCCGTGCGGTTGATCTGGTAGCCATCAACCTCGCCCAGCGGAACCCATTGAACATCGGAGATGTGCTCACGCACCGCGTTCGCCGTCAGGTAGGCGACGGGCTCGCCGACGATGGCACACTGGCGGACGACCACGATGATCGTGTCTACCCCGATCGGTCGCCACATCCACATGGCCAGGGGCCGAGCAGGCGCGACATCGAGCGCGACCTCCTCATGCACCTCTCGGCGCAGACCCTCGTCCAAGCATTCGTCCGACCGCAGCCTTCCTCCCGGAATCTCCCAACATCCCGGGTGGTAAGGGTGATCGTCTGACTTGCGGACCATGAGCAGATTGCCGTCGTGAATAATGATCGCCTTCTGGGCGAATTGGACCAAGTCGTCCATCGGCCGATCACCCTGCGATTCACCCGGGTCTCGCACGCTTGCAACGTTCATCCTGGCCACGCCGTTCGGGTCGTTCATCGCAGTTCAATGGTGGCATCCGACCCGTGCGTCAGTGAACCGATCACCTGTCCAGCCACGCCCTGCTCTGTCAGTGCGGAAAGTACCATGCCGACGCGGTCCTCGGCGGCAGCCAGCAGCAGGCCGCCGGACGTCTGCGGGTCACTGATCACGGCCCGTTCCTCGTCAGTAAGGACGCGCCCCCGTACGGCACCGCTGTAGTGCTCCCAATTGCGCAGTGCACCTCCCGGCACCATTCCCAGCTTCACCAACTCGTCCAGACCTGGGAGAACGGGAAGATCGGAGACCGTCAGAACCGCCGAGACACGGGACGCTTCGCAGACCTCGTGCAAATGCCCGAGGAGACCGAATCCCGTCACATCGGTGGCGGCCCGAATTCCGAGTTGGACGGCGACCCGACTGGCCCGGTCGTTCAGGTCAACCATCGAGCTGAAGCTGGCGGCTCTCGCAAAGTCGGGAGCGAGGCCGTTCTTCAGGGCGGTCGATATCACCCCGGTGCCCAACGGCTTGGTCAGAATCAGCCGGTCGCCAGGAGCCGCCGCGCTGATCCGGAGCACCTCGTCCGGACGGACAAAGCCCACCACGGCCATGCCGAACTTCGGCACCGCGCCGCGCAGAGTGTGCCCGCCCACCATGCGGGCCCCCGCATTCCGGACAATGCTGTCGGCACCTCGCAGGACCTCGGTCAACAGCTCCGCCGGCAGTGTCTCGTCGGGCCACTCCACGAGGTTCGCCGCCAGCACCGGCGTCCCGCCCATGGCATACACATCCGACAGGGCATTCGCGGCTGTCACCGCACCCCACCGCCGCGCGTCGTCATCAATGGGGGTGAAGAAATCAACTGTCAAGATGATGGCAAGGTCTTCCGAGATCGCATAGACGGCGGCATCGTCTCGTTCGGCGAGTCCGACGATAAGCGGATCAGCGGACGACTCTTCCTGCCGTGAACCGATCGGCGCAGTCGCCAGGAACGTCGACAGGACTTGGGAAAGCTGGCCGGGGCCTATTTTGCAGCCGCAGCCGCCCGCTGGCGAGAACTGCATGAGGGACGCCGATCGCATGGCCGTCACCACCTTCGCGAGGATTGGTGAACTGTACCGCTGGTGACTGGCGGGCGAAAGGCGCGACGGAAACAAATCCCCCGATGCCGGGTCTCCATAGCCCACCGGTTCCCGCGCTGCAGCCAGAAATTTGTCAGCGGACGTGGGCAGCAGGGCCGATAGTTGCGTCCAAATTCGTGGTAGGTTTCTCAGATTGGCAACCTCGCGTCATCCGGGTTCGAGGAGAAGGCATTGGGTTTCCTGACCGGTATCGAGATCCGAAGGCGCATCTCAGTCGGCGACCTGAAGATCCAATCTCTCGACCCGGACGAACCCTTCAGCGTGGACAACCAGGTGACGGAAGACGCGGTGGACCTACGTCTAGCGCCGGCGGGCCTAGTCCTTCGACAGGACGTCGAAAGCATCGACTACGTCTTTGACGATCTCGAAAGTCTCTACGACATCATCGAGATTCCCGCCGTCGGCTATGTCCTACCTCCCAACGAAGTGCTGCTCACGCAGTCGCTGGAGGCGATCTGCCTTCCTGCGGACCTCCTCGGTCTGGTGGTGACACGAAGCAGCTTTGCCCGACTGGGCTTGCTCGTCAACTGCCTCGCGCCCAAGTCACCGCCCGGCATAAAGTGGGCCTTTCCGCTACAGCTAGTCAACATCTCTCGCGTACCCTTGACGATCTACCCTTTCACCTCGGTGGCACAACTGATCCTCTCCGAGATGCGCGGCGAGCCAGTGGGTTACCGGGGTAAGTTCCAGGACTCCTACACGGTGACGCCACCACTGTTCAGCGCCCGCGAGAAGCAGTCGATTGGTGCGCGGAACCCGCACGAGACGCTGCGCACCTTCCACATCATCGCCCGCGACGCCCTCAACCAGCAGGGCACCTCCGGCCCGTCCAACACCGATGCGGAGGGGACGCCCCTACCTGCGATCGGACCGACCAACAAGCGCCGGCGACTCGTCGACCTGGCGATCCTGGCGCTGAGCACACTCGCCGCCATCGGATTCGGCATCGCGGGAAACATCATCTCTGGGGGGAAGATCACCTACTGGCAAGGTGTCAGCTTGGTCTTGCTGCTGTTGTTGAGCGCCGTCTGCACCGGCGGCGCGTTGCTGCTGCAAGCCATGGAGAGCCGCCGACAGCGCTGAGTGCCTCGACCTGGGATGGGTGGCACGTCTGTTCAGGGTGCCGTGTAGGTGACAGTCACCTTCTCGTATCCGAGGGAGCGCAGCAGCCCTTCGAGCATCTTGCGGGTGTTCTCCTCGGCTCGGGCGGCGAGCCCACTGTCCCGGGCCGCCGCGGTGATCCGGTCCTCGGCGAGCTTGTAGATCTGCTGCTGCCGGTTGGGGTCGCCGGCGACCAGGTCGTTGAGCCGGTTGATCAGGCCCCGCTGCTGGGCGAAGACGTAGCTCTTGTCCATGTCCAGGTCGGTCTCGCCGAGCTGCGGCGCGGGCAGCTTGATCTCGGCGGACTTGCCGTCCTCGGAGACCACCACCGCGCCGTCGGCGATCTTCGCGAAGTCGACGTACGCCTCGACCCGGCCCGCCCCGACGAACAGCGTGCGCTCGTTGAGCAGGAAGTCGGGCACGTTGCGCCGGTCGTTCTGCACGTCGACCACGACCTGGAAGTTGCCCTCGGCGGCGACGTAGCGGCTCAGGTCACGGATCGACTTGAGCAGCGGCGGCTGGCTGCGGTCGGTCTGCTCCTTGGCGAACGGGTTGCGGAAGTCGGGCAGCAGACCGGTGGCCTGCACGCCGAGCAGCACCACGACCGCCAGCGCCGCCGCGCCGAGCACCCAGAGCAGGCCGCGCACCGCACCTCCGCCCGACGCCGGAGCGCCCGGACCGGGGTCCGGATCGGGCGAGCCCTCCGCCCGGTCGCGAAGGGACTCGCTGGTGGGGTAGTCCGGGAACTCCCGGGTGGGCTCGTTGATGTCACCGTCGCGGGCCATCGCCCTCACCGTCCTCGTCCGACTCATGTCCTCAGCCGACACATCGACTGACAATGACGGTACGGCCACCGTGCGACAGTCGCTCGCCGAGCGCCTCGATCGGGTGAAACCGCAGGTCAGGCGAATGCGGACACGCCCGTCAGCCGCTGGCCGATGACGAGCTGGTGGATCTCGGAGGTGCCCTCGTAGGTGAGTACGCTCTCCAGGTTGTTGGCGTGCCGCATCACCGGGTACTCCCCCGAGACGCCGTTGGCGCCGAGGATCGTGCGGCACTGCCGGGCGATGGCGAGCGCCTCGCGGACGTTGTTCAGCTTGCCCACGCTCACCTGGTCGGGCCGCAGCGTGCCCGCGTCGGCGAGGCGGCCCAGGTGCAGCGCGAGCAGCATGCCCTTGTTCCACTCCACCGCCATGTCGGCGAGCTTGGCCTGGGTGAGCTGGAACCCGGCGAGCGGACGGCCGAACTGGGTGCGCGTGGTCGCGTACTCCAGGGCGGTCTCCAGGCAGTCGCGGGCCGCGCCGAGCGCGCCCCAGACGATGCCGTGCCGGGCCTCGGTCAGGCACCCCAGCGGCGCTTTGAGCCCGATCGCCTCGGGCAGTCGCGCGTCGGCCGGCAGCCGGACGTCGTCGAGCGCGATCTCGCCGGTCACTGACGCGCGCAGCGACATCTTGTGCCGGATCTCGCGCGCCGTCACCCCCGGCGTGTCCATGGGTACGGCGAAGCCGCGCACCCCGTCGTCGGTACGCGCCCAGATCACGCCCACGTCGGCGATCGGCGCGTTGGTGATCCACAGTTTGCTGCCGTTGAGGATCCAGTCGTCGCCGTCGCGACGGGCCCGGGTCGCCATCGAGGCGGGGTCGGAGCCGTGGTCGGGTTCGGTGAGCCCGAAACAGCCGATCGCCTCACCGGCCGCCATGGCGGGCAGCCAGCGCTGCTTCTGCTCCTCGCTGCCGTAGCGCCAGATGGCGTACATGGCCAGCGATCCCTGGACCGACACCAGCGAGCGGACGCCGGAGTCGCCGGCCTCCAGTTCCAGGCAGGCCAGCCCGTACGCGACGGCCGAGGAGCCGGCGCAGCCGTACCCGGTCAGGTGCATGCCGAGCAGGCCGAGCTTGCCGAACTCGCGGGCCAGTTCCCGGGCCGGCACCTGGCCGTCCTCGTACCAGCCGGCGACGTGCGGGCGTACCCGATCGGTCACGAGCCGGCGCACGACGGCGCGGATCTGCCGCTCCTCGTCGCTGAGCGACGCATCGATGTCGAGCAGGTCGAGAGGAGTCATGGCGTCACCTTAACCAAGACTCAGGGAGGCGTCACTCGCCCTGGTCACCGAGCACGAGCACCCGTGCGTGGATCTGGTTGCGCTGCTGGAGCGCCGCGCGCAGCGCCCGGTGCAGGCCGTCCTCCAGGTAGAGGCCGCCGTTCCACTGGACGACGTGCGGGAAGAGGTCGCCGTAGAAGGTGGAGTCCTCCGCGAGCAGCTTGTCCAGCGCGAGTTCGCGCTTGGTGGTGATGAGCTGGTCAAGCCGCAGCGGGCGCGGCGGAATCTCGGCCCACTGCTTCAGCGTGAGGTTGTGCTCCGGGTAGGGACGCCCGTCCCGGACCGCCCTGAAGATCACGGCGTGCTCTCCTCCCCAGGCCACGCTGACAATGTGGATGTCAGCCTAACCGCTCAGGTCCACCGTCCCCGCCGCACCACATCCTGCACCGGACGACGCCCTCGGCGCAGCGACGGTGACCGGTGGTCGACAGCTCGGTAACCTACTGTGATCGCACCGATCGGGTGCAGTTCCGGCGGTACCCCGAACGCGTCCCGGTACGCCCCGATGCGCTGCGGCGGGATGCCGAAGAAGCAGGCGCCCAGCCCTTCGTCGACGGCGGTGAGCAGCATCAGCAGCGCCGCGAAGCCGGTGTCCACGTACCAGTAGGGCACCGGCCAGCGGTCCTCGTCGCGGTCCGCCCAGCCCTTGTCCGCCTCGGCGTAGCGGTCCAGGTAGGCGTCGCGGTTGGCGTGCGGCACCACGATCAGCGGCGCCCGGCGCATCCCGGCCAGCCAGCGTTCCCGGCCGCCGCCACCGGGCGTGGTGGCAGCCCAGAACCGTTCCCGGTCCTCGGGTTCCTCCAGCACCAGGAAGCCCCAGCCCTGCGAGAACCCGGCCGACGGGGCCCGGACGGCGTGGTCGAGCAGCCGGTCCACGACCTCCGGCGGCACCGGCCGGTCGGGGTCGTAGTTGCGCACCATCCGGCGGCGCCGGACGACCTCGGCGAACTCCACGCTCAGACCTCCGGGCGGACGCCCCAGGCGCCCCGCCAGGTCTGCCCCGGCTCGAGCATGATCAGATCCTTGCCGGAGCGGAACGCGTCGGGCGGGCAGGTCATCGGCTCCACCGCCACGGACCGGCGGTGCCGTTCCCCGCCGAGGGTGTCGCCGGTGAACACCTGCCACCAGCCGAACTCGCGGTCCGCCCAGATCCGCAGCCCGGACGAGCCGTCCGGCGCGCTGAGCACCACCGCCGAGCCGCCGTCGGCGTCCCGCTCGACGTCACCGAACGCGGTGTCGAGCACCAGGTCGCCGATCGGGCGCGGGCTGGTGAAGTCGAACTCGGAGCCGGCCACCTCGGCGGCGGCGACCGGCAGCAGGCGGCTGTCCACCAGCACCCGCCGCCGGGCCGGCAGACGCAGCCGCAGCTCGTCCACGCCGACCTTGGGCAGCTGGAGGTAGGGGTGGACGGAGAAGCCGAACGGCGCGGGCTCGTCGGCGAGGTTCGTCGCCTCGTGCTCGGCCCGCAGGCCGTCCGGGCCGACGCTCCACCGGGCCCGTAGCCGCAGCGCCCACGGGTAGCCGGGGCTCGGCGGCAGGTCGTAGCCGATGGTCACGCTGTCGGCGGACTGCTCGATCGGCTGCCACCGCACCCAGTTCACCAGGCCGTGCAGGGCGTTGTGCCGCTCCGGCTCGGTGAGGTCGAGCTGAAACGACCGCTCCCCGACCGTGTAGACGCCGTCCCGGATGCGGTTCGGCCAGGGCGCCAGCACCTGCCCGGCCGACCCGGGGCAGACCTCGTCCTCGGCGTACCCGTCGAGGTGGTCCACGCCGTCGTAGCGGTAGGCCCGCAGCCCGCCGCCCACCTCGACCACGACGGCCTCGTGGCCGTCGGCCGCGATTGTCCACTGTGCACCGGACGGTGGCTGCGCGTCGATACCCATGTCGGCGACCCTACCGTCAGTGGCGCTCCTCGGCGGGGGTGGTCGAGCGATAGCGCAGCAACGCCGGGAACGCCACCACCAGCAGCACCGCGAGTACGGCGGCGGCCAGACCGCCACCGACCATGGCGAAGCCGGTGCCGAAGGCGGCGGCCGTCGCACCGGCGCGCAGGTCGCCCAGGCGCGGGCCGCCGGCCACCACGACCGTGTTCACGCCCTGGAGGCGGCCCCGCATCCGGTCCGGCGCGTAGACCAGCAGCATCGACTGGCGCAGCGTGGCGCTGACCAGGTCGGCGGCGCCGGCGACGCCCAGCAGCACCACCGCCACCCACAACTGGCCGGCCAGCCCGGCGAGCGCGATCGCCACGCCCCAGCCGACCACCGCCACGGTGAGCGCGAGGCCCTGGCGGCGGACCCGGCCGATCCATCCGGAGGTCAGGCCGCCCAGCATCGCGCCGATGGCGATGGAACTGTAGAGCCAGCCCACCGCCGACGCGCCGCCGAAGCGTTCCTGCGCCAGCTCCGGGAACAGCGCCCGCGGCATCGCCAGGATCATCGCGATCAGGTCGATGGCGAAGGAGAGCAGCAGCACCCGCGTGGTGGCCAGGTAGCGGAAGCCGTCGACGATGCTGGCGAAGCCGGCCTTGCGGACGCCGCCGTCCGGGTCCGGCGTGGGCGGCATCGCGGGCAGCCGCAGCGTGGCCCAGAGCGCCGCCGTGTACAGCAGCGCGTCCGCCGCGTACGCGATGGGCAGCGCCACCTCGACCTGCCAGGCGGCGAAGATCAGGCCGGCGGCGAGCGGGCCGAAGACGGCGGCGGCGGTGAACGTGGTGAAGTTCAGCGTGGTGGCCGCCGGGACCAGCTCGGCCGGCACGAGCCGGGGCAGGATCGCGCTGCGGGCCGGCGAGGTGATCGCGAAGGCGGTCGACTGGAGGGCGACGAGCAGCAGGAGCAGCAGCGGGCTGCGCACGCCGGCCAGCGACTGCACCAGCAGCCCGAGCGTCGAGGCCCAGAGCACGCAGCCGCCGACGAGCAGCACCCGGCGGCGGTCCCGGGCGTCGGCGACCGCGCCGCCCCACAACCCGAAGAGCAACAACGGTACGAAGCCCGCGATGCCGAGCAGACCGACCCAGAGCGAGCCGCCGGTCAGGTCGAACATCTCCACCGGCACCGCCACGGCGGTGAACTGGAAGCCGAACATGGCGATCGCGTTGCCGGTCCAGACCCGCCGGTACGCGGGCACGCGCAGCGGGCGCAGGTCGATCGCCCAGCGGCGCGCACCCCGCCGCCGGGCCTGCGTGACGTCGGTCACGGCGCGAGCCGCTCGACGACGAAGACCCCGTCCCCGGTACGCCGGAAGCGCAGCCGGTCGTGCAGCCGGCTGGCCCGGCCCTGCCAGAACTCGACGGTCTCCGGGCGGACCCGGAACCCGCCCCAGTGCGGCGGCGCGGGGATCGGGTCCACGTCGGCGAACCGCTCGGCCGCGGCCCGGTACGCCTCGTCGAGCGCGGCCCGGTCCGGCACCACTGCCGACTGGGCGCTGGCCCACGCCCCGAGCTGCGACCCGCGCGGCCGGCCGGCGAAGTACGCCTCGGTCTCGGCCCGGTCCACCTGCTCGACCCGGCCGGTCACCGTCACCTGCCGCTGCATCGGGAACCACGGGAACACCAGGCTGGCCCACGGGTTCCCGGTCACCTCGGTGCCCTTGCGCGACCCGTGGTTGGTGTAGAAGACGAAGCCCTCCGGGTCGTACCCCTTGAGCAGCACGGTGCGCCCGCTGGGCCGGCCCCGGTCGTCGGCGGTGCCGAGCACCATCGCGTTCGGCTCCGGCAGCGGATGGGCCACCGCGTCGGCGAACCAGCGGGCGAACTGGGTGTGCCAGTCCGGCGCCAGATCCGTCTCGGTCAGGCCCAGGTCGGCGGCGTACTCGTTACGCATACCGGCCGGGGCGGGTGTGTCGCCTGTCACTGTGGTAGTCCCTCTCCCGGGCGTACCGGCGTCCCCCGACGCTGGCCAGGCCCCGGTACCCAGTCTTCTCCCTCTCTCACCGACGTCCAGCGGCGGGGATGTCGCGTGGCGCACAGTGGCTGTGGGTCGCGCAGCTTGTTACCCAGCGGGCAAGATGTTCCGAACCACATCCCTGAAGGGTCGCCTGAGCTGCGGGGCTCGATCAGCCCGCCCGGGCGCGCCGAGCCGAAGCCAGGAGACGACATGTCCGATTTCAAACCGGGCCTGGAGGGCGTCGTAGCCTTCGAGACCGAGATCGCCGAACCCGACCGCGCGGGGGGTTCACTGCGCTACCGGGGCGTGGACATCGAGGACCTGATCGGCCAGGTCTCGTTCGGCAACGTCTGGGCGCTGCTGGTGGACGGCCGGTTCGGCCCGGGCCTGCCGCCGGCCGAGCCGTTCCCGGTGCCGGTGCACTCCGGTGACATCCGCGTCGACGTGCAGTCCGCCGTCGCCATGCTGGCGCCGTACTGGGGGCTCAACCAGCTTCTCGACATCTCCGACGAGCAGGCCCGCGAGGACCTGGCCCGGGTGTCGGTCACCGCGCTGTCCTTCGTCGCCCAGTCGGCGCGCGGCCTGGGCCTGCCGGCCGTGCCGCAGAAGGAGATCGACAAGGCGGAGACCATCGTCGAGCGGTTCATGAAGCGCTGGCGGGGCGAGCCCGACCCGCGGCACGTCAAGGCCGTCGACGCGTACTTCATCTCGGCCGCCGAGCACGGCCTGAACGCCTCCACCTTCACCGCCCGGATCGTCGCCTCCACCGGCGCGGACGCCGCGGCCTGCATCTCCTCCGGCATCGGCGCGCTCTCCGGCCCGCTGCACGGCGGCGCCCCGTCCCGCGTGCTCAGCATGCTGGAGGCGGTCGAGCGCAGCGGTGACGCCGACGGGTACGTCAAGGGCGTCCTCGACCGGGGCGAGCGGCTGATGGGCTTCGGCCACCGGGTCTACCGGGCCGAGGACCCGCGCGCCCGCGTGCTGCGGCGTACCGCCAAGGAACTGGGCGCGCCCCGCTTCGAGGTCGCCGAGGCGCTGGAGAAGGCCGCGCTGGCCGAGCTGCAGGCCCGCCGCCCGGACCGCGTCCTCGCCACGAACGTCGAGTTCTGGTCGGCGGTGGTGCTGGACTTCGCCGAGGTGCCGGCGCACATGTTCACCTCGATGTTCACCTGCGCCCGGATGGGCGGCTGGTCGGCGCACATCCTGGAGCAGAAGAAGCTGCAGCGGCTGGTCCGGCCGTCGGCCACGTACGTCGGCCACGGCCCGCGCAAGCCGCAGCAGGTCGAGGGCTGGGACGCCATCCCGCACGGCGTCTGAGGTGTAAGGAAGGGGCCCCGCTTAACGCCTCCGGTAGATGCGGGGCCCCTTCTTAACGCCCGCCTCCGTGCGCACGAGGTGCTGCGCCGCTGTGGCGCACGACTCAGCGCCGACAGTGGGACCAGCCGCCGGTCCGGCCCGCCCGGGTGGGAGGATGAAGGCCGGCAGCGCTGCCGGCCGGGTTCGGACCCCGGCCGCCTCGTGCGCCCGGCGCACGCCCGGCCATCGGTCCGCGCCCGCACCAAGGGCCCGTCCCGCCCACGCGGAAGGATCAAGACAACCGTGGCTGACGCACCGACCATCCGGATTCCCGACGAGATCAGGCCCGCCGACGGACGATTCGGCTGCGGCCCGTCCAAGGTCCGTCCGGCCGCGGTCTCCGCCCTCGCCGACGTCGCCACCAGCTACCTGGGCACGTCGCACCGGCAGAAGACGGTCCGCGACCAGGTGGCGCGGCTGCGTCGCGGCCTGGCCGAGTTCTTCTCCCTGCCCGAGGGGTACGAGGTGGTGCTCGGCAACGGCGGCACCACCGCGTTCTGGGAGGTCGCCACGTTCGGCCTGATCCGCGACCGGGCGCAGTTCGCCAGCTTCGGCGAGTTCGGCGCCAAGTTCGCCAAGTCGGTCGCCGACGCGCCGTTCCTCGGTGAGCCGACGGTCCGCAAGTCCGACGCGGGCAGCGCCCCGACGCTGGTGGCCGAGGCCGGCGTGGACGTCTACGCCACCCCGCACAACGAGACCTCCACCGGTGTCGCGGTGCCGATCAGCCGGGTCGCGGGCGCCGACGAGGGCTCGCTGCTGCTCGTCGACGCCACCTCCGGCGCGGGCGGCCTGGACGTGGACGTCGCCCAGACCGACGTCTACTACTTCGCGCCGCAGAAGTGCTTCGGCTCCGACGGCGGGCTCTGGCTGGCCCTGATGTCGCCGGCCGCGCTGGCCCGGGCCACCGAGGTCAAGGAGTCCGGCCGCTACATCCCGGCCTTCCTCGACCTGGTCACCGCGATCGACAACTCGCGGCTGGAGCAGACGTACAACACCCCGGCGCTGGCGACCATCTTCCTGGCCGCGGAGCAGACCGACTGGATGAACTCCCAGGGCGGGCTGGCCTGGGCGGCCAAGCGCACCGCCGAGAGCGCCGGCATCGTGTACGGCTGGGCCGAGCGCTCGTCGTTCGCCACGCCGTTCGTGTCGGACCCGGCGCTGCGGTCCAACGTGGTCGCCACCATCGACTTCGCCGACGAGGTGGACGCCACGGCGATCGCCAAGGCGCTGCGCGCCAACGGCATCGTCGACACCGAGCCGTACCGCAAGCTGGGCCGCAACCAGCTGCGGGTGGCACTGTTCCCGGCCGTCGAGCCGGCCGACGTCGAGGCGCTCACCGCGTCCATCGACTACGTGGTAGAGCGACTCTGATCACGTCGTCACGGTGCGTGGCCGTCGGGGCTCCGGCGGCCACCCACCGTGATCGTTACCGCAGCTCAGTCACGACATGCCGGGGTGTCGCAGTCCCCATCGGCGGGTAGATGAGCGTACGGTGGTGCGAGACGCCCGGGTGGCCGGCTCCCGTGGCGTGACGGCCAGCGAAGCGGGACGGAGGCAAGCCCATGCGCCCAGTACGCTTCGTCGCCCTCTCCGAGGACGGCCAGGCCCTGGTGCTCGCCGACGAGGTGGGGCGCCTGCTGGCGCTGCCCATCGACGAGCGGATCGCGTCGGCGCTGCACGCCGAGCCGGGCGCCCCGCCGCTCGCGGTGGTGCCGAGCGCCACCGACCCGACGCCGTCGCTGTCCCCACGGGACATTCAGGCCCGGATCCGGTCCGGCGAGTCCGCGGAGGACGTCGCCCGCATCGCCGGCGTGCCAGTCGACCGGGTGCTGCGCTACGCCGGTCCGGTGCTTCAGGAGCGGGCCATGCTCGCCCAGCACGCCCGCCGCACCCGGCTCAAGGGCGCGGAGAAGCCGACCCCGCTGGCCGAGGTCGTCAACGGACGGCTGGCCCAGCACGGCATCGACACCGAGAAGATCTCGTGGGACGCCTACCGCCGCGACGACGGCACCTGGCGGATCATCGCGACCTGGCCGTCCGGCAAGGCCACCGCGCAGGCGGTGTGGGATCTGGACAAGACCCGGCAGAACGTCGCCCCGCACGACGACATGGCGCAATACCTGTGCGCCGAGCGGCCCACGCCGATCCTCGGCCAGGAGCCGGCGCCGGAGCGGGGCGGTCACGCCCTGCCCGGTCCGTCGCGTGGCGAGCCGAGCCGGGGTGGGCACGGCCTGCCGGCCGCCTCCGAGCACACCCGTCCGGGGCGTGACCCGATCCGCGCCGGCCGGGACGCGCTGCTCGCCTCGCTGGACCGTCCGCTCGGCGGCACGTCCGGGCGTGGTCTCGACACCCGCTCCCCGGCCGCGCTGGCCGGGCAGGAGGCGCCCCGTCAGCGGGCCGTCGCCGGTGGTGCCGCGGCGCTGCTCGGTGGTGGGCAGGGTTCGGCCTTCGACGACGACTCGGACGCGCCGAAGGAGATCCCCGCCGTACCCTCGCTGGCCGTGCTGCGGCCCCGCCGCACCGGCCCCGCGGCGGCGACCGGCGGCGCGGCCGCCGAGTCCACCGAGGCCGGTGGCAAGCCGCGCAAGCGGCTGCCGAGCTGGGACGACGTGCTGTTCGGCACCGGCCCGGCGGCCCGCGAATCCTCCTGATCCACCGCTCCACCCTGGCTCGTCGAGAGGGCACTCCAAGTGCCGGCGTGCCAGGGTGGAGTCATGGAGTACACGAACCTGGGACGCACCGGTCTGTCCGTGAGCCGACTCTGCCTCGGCACGATGAACTTCGGTCCGCAGACCGACGAGCCGGACAGTTTCGCCATCATGGACCGGGCGCTCGAACACGGGATCAACTTCTTCGACACCGCGAACGTCTACGGCTGGAAGCTCGGTGAGGGCGTCACCGAGCAGATCGTCGGCCGCTGGTTCGCGCAGGGCGGCGGGCGCCGCGACAAGGTCGTCCTCGCCACCAAGGTGTACGGCAAGATGGGCGAGTGGCCCAACGAGCAGGGCCTGAGCGCCCGGCACATCATCCGGGCCTGCGAGGACTCGCTGCGCCGGCTCCAGACCGACACGATCGACCTCTACCAGATGCACCACATCTCCCGGACCACGCCGTGGGAGGAGATCTGGCAGGCGATGGAAACGCTCGTCGCCCAGGGCAAGGTGATCTACGTCGGCTCGTCGAACTTCGCCGGCTGGCACATCGCGCAGGCGCAGGCCGCGGCCGGCAAGCGCAACTTCCTCGGCCTCGTTTCCGAGCAGTGCATCTACAACCTGCTGACCCGGTACGTCGAACTGGAGGTCGTGCCGGCCGCCCAGCACTACGGGCTCGGCATCATCCCCTGGTCGCCGCTGCACGGCGGGCTGCTGTCCGGCATCATCCGCAAGATGGCCGAGGGCAGCGCGGCGCGCGGCACCACCGGCCGCTCGGCCGACGCGCTGGCCGAGCACCGGAACACCATCGAGGCGTACGAGAAGCTCTGCGCCGACCTCGGCCACGACCCGGCGGATGTGGCGCTGGCGTGGCTGCTGTCCCGGCCGGGCGTGACCGCCCCGATCGTCGGCCCGCGCACCATGGACCAGCTCGACCGCAACCTCGGCGCTCTCGACGTCCAGCTGGACGAGTCGACGCTGACCCGCCTCGACGAGCTGTTCCCGCCGGTCGGCAACGGCGGCCCCGGCCCCGAAGCCTGGGCCTGGTAGGTGTAAGGAAGGGCCCCTTCTTAACGCCTCCGGTAGAGGAGGGGCCCCTTCTTAACGCCCCGCCCGCATCAACGCCCCGCCCGCATCAACGCCCTGCCCGCATCAACGCCCCGCTGCAAGCGCCCACGCGGCGACGGGGGTGTAGCGCGGCGTAGGGCCCAGGTGGCTGCGGATCAGGAGCAACTCGCCGGCCACCCACTGCGGCCCGGCATAGTCGTGCAGCGTGTGCACGTCCGAGCGGACGTCGGCCTCGGGCACCCGGTCGCCGGGGCGGGCGATGGTCAGATGCGCCCGGAACGGCTTGTCGTCGCAGGGCAGCCCGGCCTCACTCAGCTCGCCACGGATCGACCGGGCGAGCGCGTCGAGCACCTCGACCTCGCCGCGCACGTCGACCCAGAGCACTGTGGACCGGCCCGCACCGAAGCAGCCGCCACCAGCCAGGCACAGCAGTGGGGAGCGGGCCGTCCGGGCGGCCGAGGCGAGCGCATGCTTCACGTCGGCCAGCCGGTCGGCCGGTACCTCACCGAGGAAGGCCAGCGTGAGGTGCAGGTTCGCCGGGTCGGCGAGGCGGGCGTGGCGGGCGGCCGCGACCCGCAGGCTCTTCGTGCGGGCGGTCAGGTCGGCGACGGCCGCGGCAGGCGGGTAGATCGCCGCGAAGAGACGCACCCGGTCAGCGGTGCCGCTGGTGGTGCGCGGCGCGGGCGGCCGGCAGGGTCAGCCCGGCGGCGTGCAGCAGCCCTTCGACGCGTACCCGTTCGATCTCCCGGTCGACGCCGTCGAGCTCGGCCAGGTGTTCGGCGATGCCGAGCGCGTGGCAGGCGGCGCGCAGCCGTTCGTCGTACGCCTCGATGACCGCGCCGTGCCACACCACGCTGCGGTCCGCGGCGGCGAGCCGGTGGCCGCCGAGACGGCGCAGGTCGGTGGCGAGTTGTTCCAGCGGGCGGCGGCCGTCCTTGTCGAACTCGGTGAGGTCGATGTCGCGGGTCAGCGCCTCGGCCTCGATGGCCCGGTCGAGCCGCGCGATGGTACGGCGTTCCCGGCGCTGCTCCCGCCACTCGGCCCACCCGCACGCGACCCGGTCGATGATCTCGTCAGCGCAGAACAGCAGCGCGAACAGGGCGGGCAGGCAGCAGACGGCGAGGATCGCCAGCGCCAGCAGCAGTCCCTGCCCCACTTCCACACATCGACGCTAAGCCCTGCCGCACCGGCCCGCCACCCGTTTGGGTAATCGGACCGGTACGACCGGCTATCGGGGCTACTTCGCCCCGGGCGACACCACGTAGAAGCGGGGCATCGGCAGCACCCGCATCCGCAGGCGGGCACCGGAGCGGCGCAGCTGCCAGGTGAGCGCCAGCAACGCGGCGGTCAGCGAGATCAGGCCGCCGGCCCAGATGCTCGCGCCGGCGCCGTACGTCTCGGCGACCCAGCCGATCAGCGGCGCGCCGACCGGGTTGGTGCCCAGGAACACCAGCACCCACAGCGCCATCACCCGTCCCCGGAAGGAGGCGTCGACACCGAGCTGCACCCGCTGGTTGGCGGCCTGGGCGAAGTAGATCATGAAGAACCCGGCGGGCAGCAGCAGCGTCACGACCAGCCAGTACGCCGGGGCGAGTCCGACGAGCGTGCCGAAGACCGCGCAGCCGATCGCGGCACCGAGCACGAGCCAGACCGAGGGCCGGCTGCGCCGTCCGGTGCCGGCCAGCGCCCCGACCAGCGCACCGACCGCGAGCGCGGTGCTGAACAGGCCGAACGAGGCGGCGCCGGTGTTGAACACGGTCTTCGCCAGCGCGGCGAGGGTGAGCTGGAAGTTGAACAGGCTCATCCCGATCACCGACATGAGGACCATCGGCAGCAGGATGTCGGGGCGGCGTGCCACGTACCGGAGGCCGTCGACCACCCGGGCCTGGTCCCGCTCACCGACCGGCGGCAGGTCCTTGCGGTGCAGCTCGTCGGTACGCATCCGGACCACGTTGACGAGCGGGGCGATCGAGCTGAGCGCGGTGACCAGGAAGACCGGGCCGACGTCGACGACGGCGATGGCCAGGCCGGCGACGGCCGGGCCGACGATCCGGGCGGAGTTGAACACTGCTGCGTTGAGCGAGAGCGCGTTCGGCAGCAGCGGCATGCCGACCAGCTCGGAGACGAACGCCTGGCGGACCGGCGTCTCGACCGCGTTGGAGACGCCGAGCAGGGCGGCGAACGTGAAGACGTGCCAGAGCTGCACCAGGCCGGTGAGGACCAGGATGCTCATGGCCAGCGCGAGCACGGTCCAGAACGCGTTGGCGACGAAGAGCAGCATCCGCTTGTCGTAGCGGTCGGCGAGCCGGCCGGACAGCAGCGTGAGCAGGAGTACGGGGGTGAACTGCAACGCGGTGACCACGCCGAGCGCGGTCGCGGAGTTGTCGCTGAGCTCGAGGACGAGCCAGTCCTGGGCGATGAACATCATCCAGACGCCGATCAGTTTGATCAGCTGTCCGGTGGCGAAGAGTCGATAGTTGCGGACTCGTAGGGACTGGAACATCGTGCTCAGCTTGGCCTGCACTCTAGGTGCGCCTCCTTGCGTCGGTACGCTTCATCCACAGCTGACGAAGCGAACCGCGGGCGGCGGTGTCAGGCGCGAGCGATGCCCTGGAGGATGTCCGCTGCTCGCCGTAGCGTCTCGCGTTCGTCCTCGGTCAGCGCGGCCAGCCGGGTGGCCAGCCACTCGTTGCGGGCCCGCTCGAACTGGTCGAGTACGGCCCGTCCCCCTTCGGTCGCCGCCAGGATGACCTGCCGTCCGTCGGTCGGATGGGGGGTGCGCTGCACGAGGCCGCGCTCCTCCAACTTCGCGACGATCTTCGTCATCGTGGGCGGCTGCACCCGTTCGACATCAGCGAGTTCCCGTGGCGTGAGGGCGCCCGCCAGGTTGAGGCTGGTGAGCGCCGACAGCTGGGTGACCGTGAGGTCGCCGACCGGCCGGGCTTGTCGGACCCGCCGGTTGAGCCGGGTGATCGCATCTCGCAGCTGAGGAGCCAGCTGCGCCGGTGGCACGCGTTTCGCCGTCACCGTCCGCTCCGTCACACTAGTTAGCCTAACTAATGAGCCTGGCTAACGACATGCGTTATGACCAGGCTCACCAGCGTCAGAGCAACACGGACTCGACCGGCCCGCGCAGGAAGTACACGATGAACAGCACGGCGACGCCGTACAGGAGCGGGTGGACCTCCCGGGCCTTACCCTTCGCCACCTTGAGCAGCACGAAGCTGATCACGCCGGCCCCGATGCCGTTGGAGATCGAATAGGTGAACGGCATCAGCGCGATGGTGAGGAACGCCGGGATGGCGATCTCGTAGTCGGTCCAGTCGATCGTGCGGACCGCCGTCATCATCAGGAAGCCGACCACCACCAGCGCCGTCGACGCGGCCTCGAACGGCACGATCAGCGACAGCGGCGCCAGGAACATGGCGAGCAGGAACAACGCACCGGTGACCAGGTTGGCCACGCCGGTCCGGGCACCCTCCGCGACGCCTGCGGCGCTCTCGATGTACGACGTGTTGCTGGACACCGAGGCGGCACCACCCGCGGCGGCGGCGATCGAGTCGACGAGCAGGATCTCCTTGGCCTTCGGCGGGGTGCCCGTCTCGTCGAGCATGTCCCCTTCCTGGCCGATCGCGACCATCGTGCCCATGGTGTCGAAGAAGTCCGTGATGAGCAGCGTGAAGATGAACATCAACGGCACCAGCCAGCCGACCCGGCTCCACGAGTTCAGCACGTTGAACTGACCCAGCAACGACAGGTCGGGCAGGTCCACGATCTGTTTGGGCAGCTCGGGCACGTTCAGCGCCCAGCCCTTCGGGTTCGGCGTGCCGTCGACGAAGGACGGGCCGACGTTGGCGATCGCCTCGACGACGATGGCCAGCACGGTCGAGGCCAGGATGCCGATCAGGATCGCGCCGCGCACCCGGCGAACCACCAGGACCAGCGTGATCAGCAGGCCGACCACGAAGACGAGCATCGGCCAGCTGACGATCTTGCCGTTGATGCCCAGCCCGACCGGCACCGTGGAGTTCGCGGCGTCCGGCACGCGCCTGACGAAACCGGCGTCGACCAGGCCGATGATGGTCAGGAACAGACCGATGCCGACACCGATCGCGGTCTTGAGCTGCGTCGGCACCGAGCGGAACACCGCGGTACGCAGGCCGGTGAGCACCAGGATGCCGATCAGCACACCCTCGATGACCACCAGGCCCATCGCGTCCGCCCAGGTCATCTGCGGCGCGATCTCGTACGCGACGAGCGCGTTCACGCCCAGGCCGGCCGCCAGCGCGATCGGGAACCGGGCCACCACGCCCATCAGGATGGTCATCAGGCCGGCGACCAGCGCGGTCGCCGCGGCGAGCGCCGGAATCGCAAGCGAACGGCCGTCGCCGTCCTTCCCGCTGCCCAGGATCAGCGGGTTCAACACCACGATGTACGCCATCGTGAAGAACGTGGCGAAGCCGCCTCGCAGCTCCCGGCTCAGCGTGGACCCGCGTGCCGAGATCAGGAAGTAGCGGTCGAAGGCGTTACGTGGATGCGCGGGATCGGGCGGAGTGCCGTGATCCGGCGGCGGGGCAATGGACATGGTTCCTCATCTGGTCATCGGCCGGGTTTTGTCGCGCGCATCGTCCCAGATCACCTGGCAGGCAGGGAAGAACGATCACGTAGGCTGGGCCGGTGTCACAGCAGCAGCCGCGGCCGGAGCCGCTCGACCCGCCGATGGTGCCGTTCGCCGTCGCCGGGCTGATCGCCTGGGCGGTGGCCGGCCTGGTGCTACTGATCTTCTTCCGGGACTGGCTCACCGAGTCCGGGCGTCAGAACTGGCTCTGGACCTGCCTGGCCGGTTTTCTGTGGGGCTTTCCCGGCCTGGCGGTGATGATGCGGCACGACGCCAACCGGCGTCGCCGACGCGCTGCCGCCGCGCAGCGGCAGCGCTGACCCGTCAGGGATGGCCGTACGGCTCCGCCGGCTCGGCCGATTCCACCGAGCCCGGGGCCCGGCTGACGGTCATGGCCTCGACCGCGCTGTCGTCGTAGACGGTCGGCAGCTCGTCGACGGGCGTCTCGGCCGCCTCGACCAGCGTCTCCGAGTGCGCACCGCACCCGTGGTCGGCGCTCACCACCCGGCCGTCGTCAGGGGCGAAGAAGTTGCCACAGGCGCCGAAGGCCAGGCGCAGCGAACCGGCGAGCGGCAGGTAGAAACCGCAGGTGCCGCAGCGGGCGGCGGCCGGCGCGGCGACCGAGATCGCGGCGTCCGGGCCGTGGTCGCCGTCGTACCAGCGCTGGGCGGCCTCGGCGCGGCCCTCCCGGGACAGCACCCGGGGCCGGCCCAGACCAAGCTCCCAGGCGGTCTCCTCGACCGCCGGGTCGTCGGAGAGCAGGTAACCGGGGGCGAGCCGCTCGTCGTCGGCGGGGGTGGGCAGCAGGTCACCGGGGCCCAGGTCGCCCGGCTTGAGCCGCTCCTGCCACGGCAGCCAGCCCGGTGCGAGCAGCGCATCCGGGCCGGGCAGCAGCACCGTCTCGCAGACGGTGACGTGCCGGCTGCGCGGCACCCGGGTCACCGTGACGGCCCAGCGCCAGCCGCGGTAACCGGCCATCCGGCATTCGAAGTAGTGGGTGACGACCCGATCGCCCTCGGCGACCACCTGGAGATGATCGCCGATGTCGGTGGGCTCCACCTCGGTGATCGCGTCGCGGGCCACCTCGACGGCGGCGGCGCAGACCTGGTCGAGCCGGGGAGCGCGGGCGGAGGCGGGCCTGGTCACCTGACCATTGTTCCCCATGCCCGTCCACGGGCGACAGGCACTCCCCGGAGTCATTCTCTCCGGGTGATGCGGCGCACGTGGAGCGGATGGGCGAGGATGGGACGCATGGCGCTGTCCTCCCGCTCCGGCCGCTCCTTCCTCGGGCGGACCGTCGGCACCGGCATCCGCGCCACCCGGCTGCTGCTGCGGGGCTCGATGCACGGCGGGCGCTGGATGACCCGGCGGGCCGGCACCGCCCGGGCCCGCAGCGCCGGCAACGAGGTGGGCATGGTCCGCCTGTTCGACCTGCACGCGCTCTCCTGCGCCGGTGACACGCTCATCGCGATCGGCCTGGCCGGGACGATCTTCTTCGACGTGCCGCTGGGCGAGGCACGCAACAAGGTGGCCCTCTACCTGCTGGTCACCATGGTCCCGTTCGCCATGCTCGCCCCGGTGGTCGGCCCGCTGCTCGACCACTTCCGCCACGGCCGGCGGTACGCGCTGGCCACGACCATGCTCGGCCGGGCGTTCCTGGCCTGGTTGATCTCCGACTACATGGGCGGCTTCGGGCTCTATCCGGCGGCGTTCGGGGTGCTCGCGCTCTCCCGGGCGTACGGGGTGGCCCGCTCGGCGGCGGTCCCCCGGCTGCTCCCCGAAGGGCTCGGGCTGTCCCAGGTCGGGGCGCGCGCGAGCGTCTACGGCACGGTCGCCGGTGCGCTCGTCGCGCCGATCGGGCTGGCCGCGTTCTGGTTCGGGCCGCAGTGGCCGCTGCGGGTCGCCTCGGTGATCTTCCTGATCGGCATGGTGATCTCGCTCCGGCTGCCGCCGAAGGCCGACTCCGAGCCGCCGGAGCGGATGCCGCACCCGCTGCGGGCGATGCGCCGCCGCGACGGCGAGCGCCCGCTGGGCCGGGGTCGTCCCAGCGGCCGGCTGGTGATCGCCACGCTGATCGGCGCGGCGGCGCTACGCGGGCTGTACGGCTTCCTGCTGCTGTTCCTGGCCTTCGCGATCAAGGCCGGTGACCTGACCACCGACTTCTTCGGCCGCGACCTCGGCGCCCAGGGCGCGCTGGGCCTGGTCGGCGGCGCGCTGGCGGTCGGCACGTTCCTGGCCACCGCGCTCGGCACCCGTCTGCGCATCCACCGGCCGACAGCGCTCCAGTCCAGCGGCACGATAGTGGTCGCCGGTGTGGCGGTGCTCGCCGCGCTGAAGTTCTCGCTGCCGATGGTGGCGCTGCTCTGCCTGGTCGCCGCGATGATGAGCGGGATCGCCAAGCTGGCGGTGGACGCCTCGATCCAGGAACGCATCCCGGAGCGGCTGCGCGCCAGCTCGTTCGCGCACTCGGAGACTGCGCTGATGCTCGCGTTCGTGGCCGGCGGCGGGCTCGGGCTGGTGCCGTTCACCGGCCTGATCGGCGTGACGGTCGCCGCCGCGGTGGCCGCGCTGGTGGCCGTACGCGGCGTGCTCGTCGCCGGCAAGCTGCGCGGCGAGCACCTGGCCGGCCGGCCGCTCGGCGACGAGGAACTGGCGGCGGAGCAGGCGACCCGCGGCGAGGAACCGGCCGCCACCTCGTTCGACGACCCGGCGCCCACGTCACCGGCGCCCCAGCGCTCCGGCCCGCCGCCGGACGACGACGGGCTGGCCCCGCCCGGCTTCCACATCTACCGGCCGTCCTCCTCGGTGGGCGGGCCGGGCGGCGTCGAGGACACCGAGCGACGCGATCCCCGGGGGCCGGTGGCGTGACCGGTCTGCTCGTGGTCACGGCCGTGCCGGCCGAGGCCGAGGCGATCCGTGCCGGCCTCACCGCACCGGCAGCACCGGACGGGACGATGCCGTCGGACGTGACTGCACCGCCGGACGTGACGGTGCTGCCGGTCGGGGTCGGCCCGGCCGTCGCCGGTGCCGCCACGGCACGGCTGCTGGCGCTGGCCGAGGCGGCCGGGCGGCCGTACCGGGCGGTGGTCAGCGCCGGCATCGCCGGAGGGTTCGTCGGCCGGGTCGCGGTGGGCGGCACGGTGCTCGCCGATCGCAGCGTCGCCGCCGACCTCGGCGCCGAGTCACCGGCCGGGTTCATCCCGGTCGAGGACCTGGGCATGCCTCCCGAGCTGCTGGGCGGCGGCCGGATCGTGCCCGCCGATCCGGGCCTGCTGGCCCGTCTGCGCGCCGCGCTGCCGGGGGCCACCGTCGGCACTGTGCTCACCGTCAGCACGGTGACCGGCACCGCCGCCAGCACGGCGGCGCTGGCCGAACGGCACCCGGACGCGGTGGCCGAGGCGATGGAGGGGTACGGCGTGGCAGTAGCCGCCGCCCAGGCCGGTGTGCCCTTCGCCGAGCTGCGTACGGTCTCCAACCCGATCGGCCCGCGTGACCGGAGCGCGTGGCGGATGCGCGAGGCGTTCACCGCGCTCACCGCTGCGGCGGCCGCCCTCCACTGATCCCGTCCACCTGTGGATAACCCTGTGGAGAAGTCGGCGGGCTGGGGACGGCGGCGTCAGACCGTGATGACGACCTTGGCGCGTGCGTGCTCGGTTTCGAGGTAGCGGACGGCCTCGGGCACGTCGCGCAGCGGATGGGTCCGGTCGACGACGGGGGTGAGCCGGCCCGCCTCGGCGTGCTCGCGCAGCACGTCGAGGTGCGCCCGGCCGGGTGAGGTGGCGAGGACGACGACGCGCTGGCTGATGACCGGCGCGAGCAGCCGTCCCCGCGCCAGCAGCCCGATCGGGCCGAGCAGGCTGCCGCCCCGGTAGACGCCGCCACCGGAGAGCACGAGCGTCCCGTCCGGCGTGAGCGCCCGCCGCAACGCGGTCAGAGAACGGTTGCCGACCAGGTCGAACACCACGTCGTGGCGGCGGCCGTCGCGGGTGAAGTCCTCGCGGGTGTAGTCGACCACGTGGTCGGCGCCCAGGGAGCGGACCAGGTCGACGTTGCGGGTGCGGCACACGCCGGTCACCGTCGCGCCGAGCGCCTTGGCCAACTGGACGGCGAGCGTGCCGACGCCGCCGGAGGCCCCGTTGATCAGGACGTGGTGGCCGGGCCGGACCTGCCCGGCGTCCCGCAGCCCCTGGAGCGCGGTGACACCTGCCAGCGGCAGGGCCGCCGCCTGTGCCGGGGTCAGGTTCGCCGGGCGCGGCGCGACCAGGTGCTCGGGCACGCAGACGTACTCGGCGAACGCGCCGTCGGCCGCACCGAGGTCGCCGAAGACGGCGTCTCCGGGACGTACGTGCCGCACCTGGGCGCCGACGGCCTCGACCCGGCCGGCGAAGTCCCGGCCACGGATGCGGGCGCGGGGCCGCGTGAGGCCGAGCGCCAGCCGCGACAGCCGAGGGTCGCCGCGCATGACGTGCCAGTCGTACGCGTTCAGCGCGGCGGCCTCGACCCGGACGAGGACGTCGCCGGGGCCGGACGCGGGCGTCTCGACGTCGGCGAGCACGAGTGTCTCCGGGGGGCCGTACCGGTCCTGGACGATCGCCTTCATGTCGCCACTCCCTCCTAGGTGTACGGCGTACACCTTGATGGACCAAGGTTAGGTGTACGCCGTACACCAGTCAAGGCGGTTACTGTGTCAACGGCCTTCGGGAGGACTGGGGACGACATGGCGGAGCAGACGGAGACGACGCGAAGGGCACCCCTGACCAGGGATCGCGTCCTGCGTACCGCAGTCGTGCTCGCCGACCGGACCGGCATCGAGTCGCTGAGCATGCGCAACCTCGCGCAGGATCTGGGCGTCGTGCCGATGGCCCTCTACAAGCACGTGGCGAACAAGGACGAACTGCTCGACGGCATGATCGACATCGTCGTCGCGGAGATCGAACCGCCGACGACCGGCGACTGGAAGCAGGCGATCCGCCGGCGGATCCTGTCGGCGCGGCAGATGCTGCTCCGCCACCCGTGGGCGTCGCTGGCGATCGAGTCCCGGACCACGCCCACGCCGGCCGTCCTGGCGTACCTCGACTCGACAGTGGGCGCGCTGCGGGCGGGCGGGTTCTCCACCGACCTGGCCCACCACGTCATGCACGCGCTGGGCAGCCGCGTGCTGGGCTTCAGCCAGGAACTGTTCGACACCTCCCGGCAGGCCGGGCGATCCGGCGCGACGGTGCCCGAGGTGCCGGCCGATCTGCCACCGGAGGTGGCCGCCCGGTTCCCGCACCTCGCCGCCATCGCCACCGCCGCGTCCCACGACGACGACTCGGTGGTCGGGCCGGGCTGCGACGACCAGTTCGAGTTCGAGTTCGCGCTGGACCTGCTGCTCGACGGCATCGAGCGGCTGCACCGGACCGGCTGGACGTCACACCGGACGGGGTGACGGGCCGCCCGGCCGCCGGGGTTACGGTGGGACCGTGGCGCTCTCCCTGGCGATCTCCCCCTGCCCCAACGACACGTTCGTCTTCGACGCCCTCGTACACGGCCGGGTGCCGAGCGCGCCGGCGGTCGAGGTGACCTACGCGGACGTCGACGTCACCAACACCGCCGCCGAGCGGGGCGCGTTCGACCTGGTGAAGGTCAGCTACGCGGCGCTGCCGTGGCTGCTCGACGACTACCACCTGCTGCCCTGCGGCGGCGCGCTGGGCCGGGGCTGCGGCCCGCTGGTGCTGACCCGTGGCGACCGGACCGACCTGTCCGGCGCGACGGTGGCGGTGCCCGGCGAGCGGACCACCGCGTACCTGCTGTTCCGGCTGTGGGCGGCCGGCCAGGCCCCGGCGCGCATCGAGGTGGTGCCGTTCCACGAGATCATGCCGGGCGTGGCCGCCGGCCGGTACGACGCGGGCCTGGTCATCCACGAGGCGCGCTTCACCTACCCGCGGCACGGGCTGACCGCCCTGGTCGACCTGGGCGAATGGTGGGAGGGCGACACCGGGCTGCCGATCCCGCTCGGCGCGATCCTGGCCCGCCGGGGCGCCGTCGACCCGGTCGAGGCCGCCGCCTGGATCCGCGAGTCGGTACGCCAGGCGTGGGCCGACCCGGCGGCGAGCCGCGAGTACGTGCTCGCGCACGCGCAGGAGATGGAGCCCGACGTGGTGGACCGGCACATCGGCCTCTACGTCAACGAGTTCACCGCCGACCTGGGAGAGGCCGGCTTCGCCGCCGTGGAGGCGCTGCTGGGCCGGGCCGCCGACGCCGGGCTCGTCCCTCAGACCTCCAGCTCGCGTGCCACCGCGTGGACCAGCTGAGCGATCTTCTGGGAGGTCTTCCGATCCGGGAAGCGACCCCGGCGCAGGTCCGGCTGGACCTTCGCCTCCAGCACCTTGATCATGTCTTCCACCAGGCCGTGCAGTTCCTCGGCCGGCCGGCGGCGCAGCTCCGCCACGGACGGCGGTGCCTCCAGCAGCTTGACCCCCATCGCCTGGGCGCCCCGCCGGCTGTCCACCACGCTGAAATCGACCCGCTGGCCACCCTTCAGGTCGGCGACACCCGCCGGTAGCGCGCCCTTCGGCAGGAACACGTCGCCACCCTCGTCACTGGTGACGAACCCGTACCCCTTGGCGGCGTCGTACCACTTCACTCGACCCGTCGGCACCTGTTGAACCCCGCTCCACTCGAACCGTCTACCCCTCCAAGGCTAGCCCGATGATCCGGTCCAGCGCCCTCGGGAATTCGACGAGATCATCAAGCACCAGGTACGCCCCGGCCTCGGTCAGTTCGTCGGCCGAGCACGGGCCGGTCGCCACTGCCACGCCCGGGATTCCCGCGGCTCGCGCGGCGGCCATGTCGGCCACGTGATCGCCCACGTAGAGCGTCGCCCCGTGCTCGCGCAACGCGACCGCCTTCTGCTCGGCGAACACGTCCCCGGCCAGCTCGTCCGCCGGTAGCCCGAGGTGGTCCAGGTGCAGCTTCGCCAGCCGGCCCATCTTCGCGGTCACCACCATCGTCCGGCCACCGCGCGCCTGCACCGCGCGCAGCGCGGCCTCCGCACCGGGCATCGGCACCGTCGGGGTGATCGCGTACGCCGGATACAGCTCCCGGTAGAGCGTCACAGCCTCCTCGACGCGCTCCGGCGGGAACCAGTGCGCCAGCTCGGTCCGCAGCGGCGGGCCCAGCCGGGAGACGGCCAGTTCCCCGTCTACGTGCACGCCCGTACGCGCGGTGAGCGCCCGGAAGGCGGCGGCGATCCCGGGCCGGGAGTCGACCAGTGTCATGTCGAGGTCGAAGCCGACCATCAGCGGAGACATGCCGAGAACCTACCCAGCGGGCTAGCGTGGTACGACGATGACCACCTCACTCGCCGACCACCTGCGGGCCCTCCCCGACGACTCCCTCGCCGCGCTGCTCCAACTGCGGCCGGACCTCGTCGTGCCGGTGCCGGCCGACGTGTCCGCCCTCGCCCTGCGCGCCCAGTCCCGGGTCTCCGTGGCCCGGGCGCTCGACGGGCTGGACCAGTTCACCCTCCAGATCCTCGACGCCGCCCGGCTCACCCGCGGCCCCGAGGGCGCCACCTCCATCGACCAGATCCTCGCCCTGGCCACCGCCGGGCCGCACCCGCCCGCGCCGACGGCGGTCCGCGCCGCCGTCGACCGGCTCCGGGCCCGGTTCCTGCTGTACGGCCCCGAGCACGACCTGTGCGTGGCCGGCGGCATCGACGAGGTGTCCCCGTACCCGGCGGGCCTGGGCCGGCCGGCGGCGGAGCTGGATCCGCGCGCGGCGGCGCTCTGCGCGGACCCGGCGAAGTTGCGGCGGACACTGCTGTCCGCGCCGCCCTCGGCCCGCGCGGTCCTGGACCGGCTCGCCGCCGGGCCGCCGGTCGGGACCGTGGCGCCCGGCGCGCTGGACGCCCCCGCCACCGGCGCCGAGGACGTGCTGCCGCCCGACCTGGTGAACGGCGGCGCGCCGACCGGCTCGCCGATCCGCTGGCTGGTCGAGCACCGGCTGCTGGTCCGGATGTCCGGCGGCCGCAACGGCACCGTCGAGCTGCCCCGCGAGGTGGGGCTGGTGCTGCGCCGTGACGCCGGTCCGCTCGGCCCGCTGCGCACCAGCCCGCCGGTGGTGTCCGGCCCGCCCCGCGAGGTCAAGTCCGTCGACTCGGCCGGGGCCGGGCAGACCATGGAGGTGGTCCGGTACACCGAGGCGATGCTGGAGGCGCTGACCGCGGAACCGGCACCGGTGCTGCGCTCCGGCGGCGTCGGCGTCCGCGACCTGCGGCGGCTCGCCCGTGGCATCGGGCTGGACGAGCCGACCACCGCGCTGCTGTTCGAGGTGGCGTACGCGGCCGGGCTGACCGGCGAGATGGAGCTGACCGGCGCTGCCACCACCCGGTACGGCGGTGACCAGCAGATCCTGCCCACCGGCGGGTACGAGGTGTGGCGCGCGGTGTCGCTGGCCCAGCGCTGGGAGCAGCTCGCCCGCGCCTGGATGTCGATGCCCCGCCAGGCCGGCCTGATCGGGCAGCGCGACGACCGGGACCGGCCCATCTCGGTGCTCTCCGCCGAGGCGGAACGAGCCGGCGCGCCGGCCGCCCGGCGTGCGGTGCTCGCCGTGCTGGCCGACCTGGCACCCGGCACCGCGCCGACGCCGGACGAGGTGCTGGAACTGCTGGACTGGCGCGCGCCCCGGCGGGCCCGGGGACGGGAGACGGCGCACCGGGAGGTGCTCGCCGAGGCCGCCACGCTGGGCGTGACCGGGCTCGGCGCGCTCACCTCGTACGGGAGGCTGCTGCTCGCCGAGCTGACCGAGGCCGACGAGCGCGGTGACGACCCGCTCGGGTTGCGCTCCGACGTCGAGTCGGGCGACGCCTCGACGACGGTACGGGCGCTGGACGGGCTGCTGCCCGCCCCGGTCGACCACGTGCTGGTGCAGGCCGACCTGTCGGTGGTGGTGCCCGGCCCGCCCGACCCGGCGCTCGCCGCCGAACTGGACGTGGTGGCCGAGCACGAGTCGGCGGGCGGAGCCAGCGTGCACCGGGTCACCACGGGGAGCATCAGGCGGGCGCTCGACGCCGGCTACACCGCCGACGACCTGCACGCGCTGTTCCGCCGCCGGTCGCGTACCCCGGTGCCGCAGGGCCTCACCTATCTGGTCGACGACGTGGCCCGCAAGCACGGCGGCCTGCGCGTCGGGCCGGCCGGCGCGTACGTGCGCAGCGACGACGAGGCGCTGCTCACCGAGGTGCAGGCGGACCGGCGACTGGAGCCGCTGGCGTTCCGCCGGCTCGCGCCCACGGTGCTGGTCACCCCGTACCAGGTCAACCGGATGCTCACCGCGTTGCGCGACGCCGGGTACGCCCCGGTGCCGGAGGACGCCGGTGGCGCGACGGTGCTGGCACGCCCGAAGACCCGGCGGGCGCCGGCGCGTACCGCGATCGGTCGTGCGGTCGACCCGCTCGCCACGCCGAAGCTGCCGATGCCCCGCCTGCTCGGCGTGGTCGAGCAGATCCGCCGGGGCGAGGCGGCGGCCCGGGCGGCGCGGCGGGCCCCGGCGGTGGTCCGCGGCGCCCCGGCGGCGGGCGGTCCCGCGCCCGTGTCCGGACACGGCGACGCGCTGGCGGTGCTCCAGCAGGCGGTACGGGACAAGGCGCTGGTCTGGGTCGGCTACGTCGACGCGCACGGGGCGACCGCGTCCCGGCTGGTCCGGCCGGTGTCGATCGGCGCCGGCTACCTGCGCGCCGAGGACGACCGGACGGAGATGCTGCACACGTTCGCGCTGCACCGGATCACCGCGGCCGTGCCGGAGGAGTGAGCTACTCCCCGTTACGGCGCAGCGTGCCGATCACCGACACGGCCAGCAGCAACGCGAACGCGGTACCGGCCGCCTCACCCACCGAGTCGACGAAGCCCTGCTGCTGCACCAGCAGCCCGAACAGGAACCAGCCGAACACCCCCGCGGCGGCGGCCGCGTAGGCGAGCACGACCGCCGTGGGCACCTCCTGCTGCCGCGTCCGTTCGTCCTCGGGAAGCACGTCCTGGTCAACGGTCATGGCAGTCCCTCCCCGTCCCGGCATGGACCCGGCTTCCAGGGTTACACCAACCGGACCGCGCGGACAGGGGTTAAAACCCTGATCCGGGCGGTCCGGTCACGGGTAGGACGAGTTCCGGCGTGCTCAGGTGCCGGGGCGGCGGCCGATCACGACCACGCGGGTACCGACCGAACCCAGCTCCCACAGGCGTACCGCGTCGCGGTGCAGCAGGTTCACGCAGCCGTGCGACCCGATCGCGCCGTTGTGCAGGTAGGTGGTGGTCTCGTGGAAGCCGATCCCGCCGTTGAACTGCTGCCAGTACGGCAGCCACACCTCGTACGGGTTGGACCACTCGCGCGGGTTCTTCCGGCCCACCGAGTACGTGCCGGCCGGGGTGGCGTAGCCGGACATGCCGGTGCGGGTGACCGTCGGGCCCATTACGACCTTCCCGCCGCGCATCGCCCAGACCGTCTGCCGGGTCAGGTCGACGCAGAAGGTGAGCCGGGAACCGGCCTTGCACCGCGCGGTGTCGGTGGCGGCGAGCCGCTTCGCCACGTCGTACGTGGTGGGGCCCGCGCGACCGGAGGACGGGCTGATGCCGTACCGGATCTGGAACTTCTTGATCGCGGCGCAGTCGGCGGCGGACTGCTCGCCGTCCACGGTCAGCGTCCCGAAGCCGCCCAGCCGGGTCAGGTACGTCTCCACGGCCCGCTGGTGCTCCCCCTGCGGGCACCCGGTGGACGCGCTCGGCTTCGGCTTGGGCTTCGTCGTCTTCGTCGCCTCGGGCGACCGGGAGGGTTTCGGCGAGGTTGTCCGGCTCGGCTGCGCCGACGGGGACGTGACCGGCTGCTCCGGCGTGGGCGACGCGCTCGCCCCCGATGCTCCCTCCGTCAGCCCGACCGGGCCGGGGGTGCTGCCCCCGGCGCCTTCCGCCTGCGGATCGAGCGCGCAGGCGCCGACACCGACCAGCACGACCACCGCCAGAGCGGTGGCCCGTGCGAGAAACCGGACACGCTGCATGGGCCCTCCCTGGACAGTCGTCCCGCTTGCTAGACGTGTGGGACGAGTATGACGTTGCCTGTCCAGCGAGACTTTTTTGCGGCGCCCTCCGGCGTGCAACACTGGATGGTCGGCCTGCGGCAGGTCAGCCGGGGTGTGGACGGGATGCCGGGCGACCGGGTTCCGGGCGACGAGTCTCCGGGCAGCGGGTTCCGGGCGATGCGAGAGGACGCTGGCGTGAGCGGTGGACCACTGATCGTGCAGTCGGACAAGACGCTGCTGCTGGAGGTGGATCACCCCGACGCGCAGGCGTGCCGGATGGCGATCGCGCCCTTCGCCGAGCTGGAGCGCTCCCCCGAGCACGTGCACACGTACCGGCTCACGCCGCTGGGCCTGTGGAACGCCCGGGCCGCAGGCCACGACGCCGAGGGCGTGGTGGACTCGCTGATCAAGTACTCCCGCTACCCGGTGCCACACGGGCTGCTCGTCGACGTGGCCGAGACCATGGACCGGTACGGCCGGCTCCAGCTCGCCAACGACCCGGTGCACGGCCTGGTGCTGCGCGCGCTGGACCGGGTGGTCCTCATCGAGGTCGCCAAGAGCAAGAAGCTCGCCGGCATGCTCGGCGCCAGGATCGACGACGACACGATCGCGGTGCACCCGTCCGAGCGGGGCCGGCTCAAGCAGGCGCTGCTCAAGCTGGGCTGGCCAGCGGAAGACCTGGCCGGGTACGTGGACGGCGAGGCGCACCCGATCGAGCTGGCCGAGTCCGGCTCCGACGGCGGCAAGCCGTGGACGCTGCGGTCGTACCAGCGGGAAGCGGTCGAGGCGTTCTGGGCCGGCGGGTCCGGCGTGGTGGTGCTGCCCTGCGGCGCCGGCAAGACCCTCGTCGGGGCGGCGGCGATGGCCGAGGCGAAGGCGACCACGCTGATCCTGGTCACCAACACGGTGGCGGGACGGCAGTGGAAGCGGGAGCTGATCGCCCGCACCTCGCTGACCGAGGAGGAGATCGGCGAGTACTCGGGCGAGCGCAAGGAGATCCGCCCGGTCACCATCGCCACGTACCAGGTGCTCACCTCGCGGCGCGGCGGCGCGTTCACCCACCTGGACCTGTTCGGCGCCCGCGACTGGGGCCTGGTCGTCTACGACGAGGTGCACCTGCTGCCCGCGCCGATCTTCCGCTTCACGGCGGACCTCCAGGCCCGCCGCCGGCTCGGCCTCACCGCGACTCTGGTACGCGAGGACGGCCGTGAGGGCGACGTGTTCAGCCTGATCGGCCCGAAGCGGTACGACGCGCCGTGGAAGGACATCGAGCAGCAGGGCTGGATCGCCCCGGCGGAGTGCACCGAGGTACGGGTGACGCTCACCGACGCCGAACGACTCGCGTACGCGACGGCGGAGGCGGAGGAGCGCTACCGGATGGCGGCGACCGCTCGCACGAAGCTGCCCGTGGTGCGGGCCCTCGTGGAGCGGCACCCGGACGAGCAGGTCCTCGTCATCGGTGGGTTCCTCGACCAGTTGCACCAGCTCGGCGAATACCTGGACGCGCCGATCGTGCAGGGCTCCACCACGAACAAGGAACGCGAGCGGCTGTTCGACGCGTTCCGCTCCGGCTCGTTGCGGACCCTGGTGCTCTCGAAGGTCGGCAACTTCTCCATCGACCTGCCGGAGGCGGCGGTGGCGATCCAGGTGTCCGGCACGTTCGGCTCCCGGCAGGAGGAGGCGCAACGGCTGGGCCGGGTGCTGCGCCCGAAGGCCGACGGCCGGCAGGCGCACTTCTACACGGTGGTCTCGCGGGACACCATCGACACCGAGTACGCCGCGCACCGGCAGCGGTTCCTGGCCGAGCAGGGGTACGCGTACACCATCGTGGACGCCGACGACGTGCTCGGGCCGTCGCTGCCCACAGTCGACTGAGCGACCGGTGGGCCGCCCCCTTCCGGGCGGCCCACCGTCACCACCGGGTCAGGAGTAGTTGACCAGGAAGTAGTAGCTCGTCGTGTCGGTCCACACGCCGTCGGCGGTCCGGCCGCGCACCCGCATGGTGTACGAGCCGGCCGAGGTCGGCGTGAAGGTCGCCGTGGCGACTCCGGCGGCGTTCGCGGCCACGGTCACCGGCTGCCCGTCCTCGACGGTGTACTCGAACTCGGTCACACCCGGGCTGCCCTGGGTGAAGGTGAACTCACCGGCCACGCCCATGCCGCCGGACCACTGACCGGCCGGGTAGGTGCCCGAGCTGACGAGCGGCGCCGTGCCGACCAGGAACGGGTAGTCGGTCTGCGGCGTGTAGTCCCCCGCGGCGGTACGGCCCCGGAACGAGATGAGGTTCGCGCCGTTGCGGTCCATGGTCACCGTGATGTCCGTGGCCAACGCGTCGGGCTTCTTCGGCACGCTCTGCCAGGCGCCGCCGTTGAGCTGGTACTCGAAGGTCGTCACCTCGCTGATCTCGGTGTAGACCCCGAACGTGCCGACCGATCCGATCCCGCCACGCGGGCTGTACTCGTCGTACGCGCTGCTCACGTTCACCCGGGCGTCGCGGACCCGGAAGTAGTACCGGCGTTCCGGGCTGACCGTGCCGTCGGCCGTCCGGCTGGTGACAGTCAGCAGCGTGTAGCCGGAGTGCGTCGGCGTGATCTCGACGGTGGCCCGGCCGTCCGCGCCGGCGGCCACCACCTGCTCCTCGCCGGTGTACTCCAGCACGTAGCGGTACTCGGTCACGCCGGAGCGGCCCGGGTTGAAGGTGAACCGGCCCGTCTGCCCGGGCTGGCCGCCCTCACCGTTCGCCGGGTAGTCCTCGGACGTCACCACCGGCGCGTCGCTGACCTCGAACGTGTACGTCCGGGCCGGGGAGAAGGAGCCGTTCTGGAACCGGGTACGCACCGTCAGCGTGTTGCTGCCGGAACGGTCCGGGGTGAGCGTCACCCGCGCCCAGCTGTAGTCCGGGTCGACGACCTGCTCCGGCCCGTCGTTGAGGCGGTAGAGGTAGGCGTCGACGTCGGGCATGCCGGTGTCGAAGTTGAACTCACCGGGGATGCCCACGCCGCCCCAGGCGCCGTTCTCGTAGTAGGTGCTGGAGGAGACGTACGGCTTGGTGTCGATGACGTTGAACTGCTGCTCCTGGGTCTCCGAGACCGTGCCGTCGGCACTGATGCTCCGGACGTTCAGCACGTGCCAGCCACCCTCGGTGGGCGTCCAGTGCAGCACCGCCGTGCCGTCCGCGGCCGCGTCGACGCGCAGCAGGTCGCCACCACCGAACGTGTACTCGTACGCCACCACACCGGTCCGGCCGGGCCGGAACGTGAAGGTGCCGGGACGGTCCACCACCCCGTCGTGCTCGGGGAAGTCGAAGTCGTCCGACTCCACGGTCGGGAGGTCGCGGACCGATACGTTCTCGGTGTACCCGCCGACGAGTTCGCTCCCGGCGTAGCTGCGGACCTCGACCTTGACGAGGCCCCCCTCGGCGAACGTCACCGGGATCTCGGTCGGGCCGTCGGGGTTCACCGGCACCCGGGTCTCGGCGCCGTCGCCGATGCGGTACCCGAACTCGGTGACCCCCTCCACGTTCGTGGAGACGGCCAGCCTGCTGGGCAGCCCGATGCCGGCCATCGTCACCTCGACCTGCGGCGCGGTCGACTTCACCCGGAACTCGTAGTGGACCGTCTCGGACGAGTTGGACGCGCTGTCCACGCTGCGCACGCTCAGCGAGTCGGAGAACGAGGTCGGGGTGTATTCGAGCGTCACGTCGGCGCCGGGCGACGGCGCGGGGATGTAGTGGTACGCGTCGCCGAAGCGGCCCCAGTAGTAACCGACCACGTCCGGCGAGCCGTTGGCCTTGAACGTGAACGTCCCCGGCACCCCCGACCCACCGTGCGGCAGGCCGTCGTTCGGGTACTTCTCCGAGGTCACCACGGGGGCGGCGGGTCGCTGCGCGTCAACCTTGACGTAGCACGGCTCGGCCCACGGCGAGAAGTCGTGATCGTCGTAGGCGCGGGCGGTCCAGGCCACCACGGACCCGTGCGGGTACTGCGACATGTCCCAGTCGAGCTTCGAGAGGGCACCGCCGTAGCTGTATCCGAACTGCTCGGCGCGCTGGTCCTCGTGGCCGACCGGCCATGCTGCGAACTGCCCCCGGTAGTTGGCGTCGTTGCTGTCCGCGTCCGCGCCCTTCACCATCAGGCCGTGGTTGCGCGGGCCCACCGGCTGCGGCTTGGTCTTGGTCCCGCAGGCCCAGGCCGGGAAGTCGATCCCGATCTGCCCGACCGTCGGCGCGTGGTTCGCCTCACTGTTGATCACCGGGAACGGACGGAGCTTACGACCGTGGGAGAGCTTGCCCTCGGAGCCGTGCGGCAGCCGGATCTCGACGGTGAGCGTCTGCTTGCCCTGATCCGCGAGCTTCTGGAGGGCGGGCATGATGTCCCACGCCAGATAGCCGGGGCAGGCCGCCTCCCCGCCGGCCTGGACCGTGCCGAGCAGCTCGCGACGGCGGGGGCTCGACGCCCAGCTCGTGGTCGCGGTGACCGGGTCGGTACGCCACAGCTCGACCGGCTGGGTGATCGAGCAGTCCGCCGCGGAGCGCTCCGCGACGACCAGGTCCGCCTTGTGGATGACGGTCCCGCGGAAGCGCGAGACGTCGAAGGTGAAGTAGGACCGGGACTTGTGCTTCGTGCCGGTCGCGTCCGTCCAGGCGCCGACCGGCGCGTCCCCGTCCGTGTTGACGAACGACTTCCTCGGCTGTTGCGAATCCGTGTAGGCCCAGCCGGACTTGCCGGTGGTCCGGTGCTCATAGGCCTGCGCCGGAGCGGTGCCGACGCTGATCAGGCCGGCACCGAGCACTATGCCCAGTGACGCGGCGAGCATTCTTCGTGCGCGCACGACGATGCCCCTTCCCCCCGTAGGACAACGGCGTGCATCGCCGTCGAGTCGCATGAGGGTATCGAAGGGGGACGACAGAGGCGTACGCCGATTCGGGTGGCCTGATCCGACCGGGCGGACCGCATCGGCGCGGCCCGCCCGGTCCGGCGGTCAGCCCTTGCCGCCGGCGCGGAACGCGACCCAGGCGTCGCTCATCCGGTCGGCCTGGCCCGGGGTGAACATGTTCATGCAGGAGTCCTGCGTGTAGTCCATGAAGTTGTGGATCGGGTCCAGGCCCGGCGCGGTGCAGGTGTCCGCCCCGATCGGGCAGTTGAACTGCGGCGCCGCCTCACGCGGCGTGTCGGCCACGAAGTCGCCGGACGCGGAGCAGCCGTGCGCGAACGTGTGCTCCAGCATCAGCCAGTGGCCCACCTCGTGCGTCAGCGTGTCGCCGAGCGCGTACTTGCCGGCCGTACCGCCCGGCATCGACTCGTCGAGCATCACCACGCCGTCGATGTAGTCGCGGCCGTTGTTGTAGCCCTTCGGGAAGTACGCCCAGCCGAGCAGCCCGTCACCGATGTTCGCCGCGTAGACGTTGAGGGTGCGGGAGTCACCGGTGTAGAGCGCCTTCTTCATGTCCCGCTCGTTCTTGCCCGGCACCACCGTGTACCAGGCGCTGTTCACGGTCCAGGTGGTGTCCACGAGCGAGAACCGGAACGGCGTGTCCGACGCGTCGGCCGCGGTACGACCCGCGAACGAGTCGTTGAGCACCGTCATCTGCGCCGAGATGAGCGTGTTCCAGCGGGCCTTCTCGGCCGCGCTCAGCTCGTGGTCCGAGATCATGTGGAAGATCGTCGGCACGGTGACGCTGCCGTTCGCCAGACGTGGTGAGTCCTTGATGACGCCGTACGCCTTGGCCTCGTTCGTCGAGTAGAGCTCGGGCTCCTTGGCGGTGGCGCCCTCGCGTACCCGGGCGGCGCTGTGCGTGTCGGCGCCCGGCTCGCACTCGGCGGCGGGAGAGGCGGTCACGGGTGCGGCCGTGGCCGCGACGGGGGCTCCGCCCGCGGTCAGGAAGGTGGCTGCGGCAGCGACGAGCACTGCCAGGTGGATCGTCGGTTTCCTGTGCATCGTTGCACCTTTCGAGAGGCATGAAAGGAGTACCGACGCGGGGTTGTCAAAGCTGCGGGTCGATGACGTCGTCGTCCCGCCATGAGACCACGTCACCGCGCATCCGCAACAGCCCCCGGCGGCTCGGTCGATGTCATGGCGTCGGCGATGGCGCGCGCCACGCACTCGTAGTCGCGCACCAGCGGCCCGACCAGCTTGGGGTCCGGCTCGAACGCGGCGACCAGTCCGCGTACCAGATCTCTCAGCCGGTCGTCCGGGCCGAGCCGCCGCCCCCGGTGCCGGCGGGCGACGCTGCGCCAGCGGCGCAGACCGACGTCGGCGAGCCGTTCGTGGAGCTCGGGCGCGGGCACCGGGCAGCCGTTCGCCCACAGGTCGGCGAGGGCCCGCAGAATCGCCTCCCGCGTCGGGTCAGCCATGCAGATAACGGGCGCGGCGGCCGAAGTCGCGGAAGCCGAGCCGCCGGTACAGCCCGGCGGCCGGGTTGTCGTCGTTGACGCAGAGCCACCCGGCGTCCGCACCCGCGTCGGCGAGGCCGCGCAGCACGCGCGCCACCAGGTACGCGCCGACCCGTCGCCCGCGCCACCCGGGCACCACGCCGACCTGGTCGATCCAGTTGTCGAGCACTGTGACGAAGCCGGCCGCCGCGCCGTCCGGGCCGCGTGCGAGCAGCGTCAGCTCCGGCCGGAAGTCCTCGTCGTCGCGCAGGTCGCCCAGCCACTCGTCCGCCTCCGGCTCCACGAATCCGGGCCGGTCGGCGAACGACGCGCGGTAGGTGGCGAACAGCTCCGCCCCCGGCGTCGCAGGCTCCGCAGTCACGCCGTCCGGCGCGGCGACCTCGGGCAGCACGTCGAGGTCGTGGCGCAGCACCCACTCCAGGAACGTCCGCGTGTACCCGCGCGCCGCGAACAACTCCTCCCCGCCCGCGGTCCACGTCTCCGTGGTGACCAGCAGGCCCGCGTCGCCCGCCTGCTTCTCCGCCCAGTCCAGCAGCGCGCCGCCGAGCCCACGCCCGCGCCACGCCGGGTGCACCAGGCCGGTGGCGGTGGCCGGCGTCCGCCCGGTGCCGACCCCGACGGCCGCGACCAGGTCGCCGCCGGACCAGGCGCCGTGGGTACGCGTCTGCAGCAGTCGCGCCCGCGCCAACGGGGTACGCCCGAACAGCGGCAGCCCGCCGTCAGTGGCGAGGCACGCCTGCGCCAGGCCGGTCAGGGCGAGCAGGTCGTCCTCGCCGAACTCCCGCCAGACCAACGCATCCGTCCCGTCCACGCCCGCTCCCGCCACCCCGCCCGACCCCCACGGTCCAGCACACCGACGCAGTAGGCCCCACCACTCCCCCCGAGGTCAACCACTTTCCCCATCCACCCCGGCCCTCCGGGCCACCCACCTTGAGACAGACGCCCCACGGACCGGGATCCGCCGAGATCTTGGAAGCACCCTCCGCGATCTTGGAGTTGTGGCACCTCACGAATACCGCTAATCCGACCATCTGGGCGCCACAACTCCAAGATCGACGGAAGCAGCCCCATCACCCCGTTGATCATGCAGTTGCTGCCCTGACAAAAGTCGCAACCCGGGCATCAGGAGGGCCGAAACCGCAAGATCGACGAGAGCGAGAGCGAGAGCGAGGGCGGTAGGCGCGGCGCGGGCGGGGAGGGCGGGGCTAAGGGCTAGGGGGTGGGGGTGGCGTGGACCAGGATCGTGGCGCCTGCCGAGAGGGGGGCCAGCAGCCACTTCAGGGGCTGCTCGTCCTCGGTCGGGTCGATCACGAGGCGATCACCTTGGTGCAGGTTCATCTGGGTGGCGATCTCGGCGGCCAGACGGCGCCACGCGCCGAAGCTGGTGCCGTCGGGCGTGGCCGGGCCAGCCGGGTCGACGGCGACGTAGTCCGGCGGGTCGGTGGGGTGCCGCAGCACCTCGGCCGACCAGTCCAGCCAGCCCGGTGGCACCTCGGCCAGCTGCCCCGGCCCGGTGCCCACCAGGTACCGGTGCGTCCCCTCGGGCACGTCCTCCAGCCAGTCGTCGAGGCGTTCCGGGGTCACGAACACCGCGTCGTACGGCCGGTCCGCGCCGGGTTCGAGGACCGGCAGCCCGGCCAGCGCACGGGGACGGAATGACACCGTGAGCCCGATCGACCAGGCCCCGATGAGGACGGCCGCGGTACGCCAGTGCGGCGGCAGCAGCACCGCCACCCGGTCGCCGGGACGCAGCCCGCATGCGTCGCGCAGCAGCCCGGCGCTGCGGGCCGCCCACTGGCCCAGCTGCGGCCCGGTCAGCTCGGTGCGCTCGCCCGTGGCGTCGTCGAGGTAGGTCAGCATCGGCTCGTCGGACGCGATGGTGGCGGGTGTGCGGGTGGCCATCGGATGCGCTCCTCCCTGACGGTCAGCTCACCCTAGCCGGGTGAACCGGTCGACCAGGAGAGCCAGCCGCCGCGCGTGTTCGTCGCGCCGCAGACGGCCGCCGCGCATCAGCGTGACCTGGCCGTGCAGCCCGCTCCAGAACGTCTCGGTGAACGTCTCGAGGTCGTCGTCGCCGGCGAACGGGCGCAGCGTCTCGGCCAGTTCGGCGAAGGCCCGGACCAGCTCGACCGGCGTGTCCTGGCTGGCGAAGGAGAGGGCGACGGGGAGGGTGAAGATCGCGTCGTAGAGCGCAGGCCGGCGTTCGGCGAACGCGGCGTACGCCGTGGCGATGGCGGCCACCCCGGCCCGCGGGTCGGTGGCGGCGGCCCGGGCGGCGGCGAGTTCGACTGCCAGTTCGGCGCAGCCCTCCAGGGCGACGGCCGCCATGATGGCGTCCTTGCCCTTGAAGTGGCTGTAGAGGACGGGCTGGCTGTACTCGATCTCGGCGGCGAGGCGGCGGGTGGTGACCGCGTCCCAGCCCTCCGACTCGGCGAGGTCCCGGGCGGCGGTGATGATCGCCCGTTCGCGGTCCGCCCGCTCCCGCTCCCGGCGGGCCCGAATCGACATGACCAGCACTCTAGCACCGCTAGCCAATCTATCAATGATCTGCTAGCTTCGCTCTAATCCCTAGCACTGCTAGAAAATGGAGCCGACATGCTCACCCCCATCGCCTACGGGCTCGCCGTCGTCCTCAGCCTCTTCATCGTCCTGATCGGCGCACGCTTCCTCCTGACTCCCCAGGCCGCAGCCGCCGGCTACGGCGTCCCGGCCGCGGAGGGGACGGGAGATCCGGCGTACCTCACGATCAAAGGGCTGCGTGATCTCACCTACGGCCTGGTCGGCCTCGCGCTGATCGCCTTCACCAGCGCCGACGCCGTCGCGTGGTTCATGCTCGTGGTCGCACTCGCTCCGCTGGGCGACACCCTCGTCGTGCTGCGGCACGGCGGCTCCCGGGCGACCGCCTTCGGCATCCACTTCGCCACCGCGGTGGTCGTCCTCCTCGACGCCGCTCTGCTGTTCGCGCTCTAGCCGGGCCCACCGGCCCGCCACCGTCGACTTCGGTCGCGGGCCCGGTCGTCCGACGGCCGTATCGAAGGGCCGGGTGGCTGCGGGACGGTGCGGGCATGACGACCGAACCCCCGCGCCGGCGGCTGGTGCCGGCGATCGCGCTGCTGCTGCTCGCCCCGTGGACCGCCGAGTGCTCCTGGGGCGGCTTCACCCTCACCGGCATGCCGTTCGTGGTGCTCGTGCTCGCCCCGATGTACGGCGGGGCCGCGCTGCTGATCCGCGAGACGGCCCGGCGGCTCGGGCTCGGCTGGCCGGGGATCGCGCTGCTCGCCGCCGCGTTCGGCGTGATCCAGGCCGGCCTGGTCGACCAGTCGCTGTTCAACCCCGGCTTCCTCGACGACACCGAGTTCGCCGGCACCCGGGCCGCGGCGGAGGCCACGCTGGTGCCCAGCCTCGGGTTCAGCGCGCGGCAGGCGGTCGACTACGTGGGCAACCACGTGGTGCTGACCATCTGCGCGCCGATCGCGCTCGTCGAGTCGTACCTCGGTGCGGGCCGCCGGGCGCGGACCTGGCTGGGCCGGCCGGGGCTGACCGCGTCGGCGCTGCTCTGGCTCGGCGGCAGCCTGCTGGTGTTCGCCGACGACGGTGGCCGCAAGAACTTCCTGGCCTCGCCGGTCCAGTTGGCGGTCGCCGCCGGCGTGGCACTGGTCCTCATCACCGCCGCCCTGCTCCGCCGCCGGCACGCCGGGCCACCGCCCGCCGCACCGACGCCCGGGCCGACGTCCACCGGGCCGACGCCCGGAGGCCGACCGCACACCGAAGCCGGCCCGCCCCGGCCGCTCTGGCCCGCGCTGGTCGTGGCGGTGGCGTACGTGGGATCGACGATCGCCCCGGGCTGGCCGGGAGTGGTGCTCGCCCTCGCACTCGCCGGGATCGCCGCCGTCCTGCTGACGCGCTGGTCCCGGCGGCCCGGCTGGGGGCAGCGGCACGTGCTCGCCACCGGTTCGGCAGGCCTGGTCGTCGCGGCGGCGCTCGCGTACACCGTGCCGACCTATGCCCCGGCGAGCCCGGCGGCGGCGCTGGTGGGTGACGTGGCGATCAGCGTGATCGTGCTGCTGCTGGTGGGCGGCGCGTGGTGACGGGTCACGGCAGTTCGGGACCGCCGTCGAGCAGCGGCGCCAGCAGGTCGCCCTGCTTCTCCACCCGCTTGAGCACCTCGCCGGCGGTGTACGGCCGCGTCGACGGCCGCTTCCCCGCCGCCCCGGCCTCCACCTCGTCCCAGGTCAGCGGCGTGGACACCGAGGGCACCGGCTGGGCCCGCAGCGAGTACGGCGCCACTGTCGTCTTCGCCGCGTTGTTCTGGCTCCAGTCGATGAAGACCTTGCCGGGGCGCAGGTTCTTCGCCATCTTCGACACGATCAGCTTCGGGTGTGCCTGCTCCAGCTCCTGCGCGATCCGCTTGGCGTAGTCGGAGACGGAATCGGCGTCCTGCGTGCCGGCGATCGGGCAGCAGAGCTGCATGCCCTTCTTTCCCGACGTCTTCGGGTACGCCTCGACGCCGTCGGAAGCCAGCCGGTCGCGCATCAGCAGCGCCACCTGGCAGCACTGCTTGAGCGCGGCCGGGGCGCCCGGGTCCAGGTCGACGACCATCATGTCCGGGTGCGCGCCGATCTTCCACTGCGGAGTGTGCAGCTCCAGCGCGGCGAGATTCGCCAGCCACACCAGCGTGGGCAGCTCGTCGCAGACCACGTAGTCGATGGTCTCCCGCCCCTTCGTCGACCCGGGGGCGGGCAGGTTCTCGGTGCGTACCCAACCGGGGGTCGCGGCGGGTGCGTTCTTCTCGAAGAACGAGCCGCCGTCGACGCCGTTGGGGAACCGGATCCGGGTCAGCGCCCGATCGCTCAGGTGCGGCAGCAACACCGGGGCGATCCGGGTGTAGTAGTCGATCACCTCGCCCTTGGTGAAGCCGGCCTTCGGGAACAGCACCTTGTCCAGGTTGGACAGCTCCAGCGAGCGCCCCTCGACCTCGACCTTGAGCCGGTCAGACGGCATCGTCGACCTCCTCGGGCGGCTTGTCCGGGCGCAGGCGCAGGATGCGCGGGAAGCGCAGCCGGCCGTCCGGCGTGCGCTGGCCGTACTTGACCTCCACCACGATCCGGGGAGTTACCCAGATCGCGCCCCGGGCATCCTCGCGCGGCACGCCGGCCGCGAACGGCGAGTCGGTGGCGCGCAGCGGTTCCAGCTCGCGCAGCAGTTCCCGTTCGATGGCCGCGCCGATCCCGCCGCCGACCCGACCCCGGTAGACGAGCCGCCCGTCCGGGCCGGGCACGCCGACCAGCAGGCCACCGACGCGCCGCGCGCCGGGTCGCCAGCCGCCGACCACGAAGTCGGCGGTGACCTCCAGCTTGACCTTCACCCAGTCCGGCGAGCGCACGCCGGGCCGGTAGAGCGAGTCGACCCGCTTGGCCATCACCCCCTCCAGTCCGTGCTCGCCGGCCGCCGCGTAGGTGGCCGGGCCGTCGCCGAAGACCGGCGGCACCGCCCACCGGGCGGCACCGAGCCCGAGCGACTCCAGCGCCGCCCGCCGCTCCCGCCACGGCCGGGCGGTCAGGTCGACTCCGTCGAGCCGCAACAGGTCGAAGATCATGTACGTGACGGGTACGGTCGCGGCCAGCCGCGCCGCCTTGGCCGGGTTGCGGACGTGCATCCGCTCGGCGAGCGCGGTGAACGAGGGCTGCCCGTCGGTGAAGAGGACCACCTCGCCGTCGAGCAGCGCATCGTCCACCTGCTCGGCCAGGTTGAGCAGTTCCGGGTACGCGGTGGTGATCTCGACGCCGGAGCGGGCGTAGAAGTGCCTGTCGCCGCGGGAGATGTCGGCGAGCGCGCGGACGCCGTCCCACTTGAACTCGTACGACCAGGCGGCGCCGGCCGGGAGCTGCCCGGTCGTCGCGAGCATCGGCTTCAACGGCGCGCCGGGCACCTCCTGACTGTAGTTGCGCACGGAAGCGCGTGCGTCCCGTTCGATCGTTTGCGATTCTGGTGGTCAACCGGGGAGAGGAGCGCGAAATGCGGGCGATCTGGAAAGGAGCGGTGTCGTTCGGCCTGGTGTCGATCGGGGTGAAGGTCTACTCGGCCACCGAGGAGAAGGACATCCGTTTCCACCAGGTGCACCGTGAGGACGGCGGCCGGATCCGCTACAAGCGCACCTGCTCGGTCTGTGGCGAGGAGGTCACCTACGACGACATCGCCAAGGGGTACGACATCGGCGGCGGCGAGATGGTGATCCTCACCGACGAGGATTTCGCCGACCTGCCGTTGAGCACGTCGCACGCGATCGACGTGCTGGAGTTCGTACCGGCCGAGCAGGTCGACCCGATCCTCTACAACAAGGCGTACTTCCTGGAGCCGGAGGGCTCGGCGACGAAGCCGTACGTGCTGCTGCGCGACGCGCTGTCCGACTCGGAACGCGTGGCGATCGTCAAGGTGGCGCTGCGCCAGCGGGAGCAGCTCGCCACGCTGCGGGTCCGCGAGGGCGTGCTGCTCCTGAACACCATGCTGTGGCCGGACGAGATCCGCCGGCCCGACTTCGGTTTCCTGGACGAGGACCTGAAGGTACGCCCGCCCGAGCTGGCCATGGCCAGCTCACTGATCGACTCGATGGCCGGTGAGTTCGAGCCGGACGCGTTCACCGACGACTACCGGGCCGCGTTGCAGGAGGTCATCGACGCGAAGGTCGAGGGCCGCGAGGTGGTGCAGCCGGAGGAGGAAGAGGCGGCACCGGCCGCCGCCGTCGACCTGATGGCCGCGCTGAAGGCGTCGGTGGAGCGGGCCCGCGCGGCCCGGGGCGAGGCGCCGTCCGGCGGCGGGGCCGAGCCGACGCCGATCTCGTCGGCGCGCTCCGCGAAGAAGGCCGCGAAGAAGGCGCCGGCGAAGAAGGCCGAACCGGCCAAGAAGACCACTGCCAAGAAGGCGCCCGCGAAGAAGACGGCGGCGAAGAAGGCCGAACCGGCCAAGAAGACCGCCGCCAAGAAGACGCCCGCGAAGAAGAAGACCGCCTGACGCGTACGGCTTTCGCCCCGCCCCCGGTGGCGGGCGGGGCTCCGCCGTTCAGCCGCGGCCGAGCTTCTCGGTCGGGGTGACGCGGACGATGACGCGCTCCTCGCCGGGCCGGCGCCAGGGGTAGGTGTCCTGGCCGAGGTACTTCTTCGCCATCCGGTCGATGTGCTCGTCGGCGCCCTCGGTGACGAACTCGACGGTGCCCTTGATCCAGAGCGTGCGGAAGTCGTCGGCCTTGTCCGCCACCGACACCGCGACCACCGGGTTACGGGACATGTTCAGGTACTTCTGCCGGCCCTTGGCCGTGTTGAACACGATGTGCTCGCCGTCGGTGTCGACCCAGACCGGGGTGACGTGCGGGGTGCCGTCGGCCTCGATCGTCGCCACGTGCGCGAGCTGCGGCTCGCCGAGCAGGGTCAGGTCTTCTTCGCTGAGGATCGCCATGGTCGGAACGTACCCCGTGCGGTGCCCCCGTATCGGGCATCGTGTCCTGATCGTGGCGGCCGTATGGGCACGCTGGGGCTCCGGGCGGGTACCGTGTGCGCTGGCCTCGGCGGCGGCCCGCCGGGGGCGCACCCACCCACCCTGCAGGGAGTCGACGTGAGCGAGCGTGTGGAGAACCGGTCGGCGGGCCAGGCCCCGGCCACCAAGGCACAGCGGCGGCTGGCCGCCCAGCTGGCCGAGAAGAAGGCAGCCGAGGCGCGTCGCCGCCGGCAGTCGATCCTCGGCGCGGCGGTCGGCGTGCTCGCGGTGGTGGCCCTGGTCGGCGGCCTGGTCTGGCTGAACAGCGGGGACGACGACAAGACGTCCACCGCCGGCTCCTCGGCCAGCCCCACCGCGCCGGCCGAGCCCACCGCGGCGCCCGCTCCGGAGCTGCCCGCCGGCTTCGACCCGGCGCTGAAGACCAAGCCGACAGTGCAGGCCGGCACCGGCGAGCTGAAGAAGCTCACGGTCACCACGATCGTCAAGGGCACCGGGCCGGCGGTGAAGGCGGGTCAGAACATCACCACGAACTACGTGGGTGTCTTCTACAAGGACGGCAAGCAGTTCGACGCGTCCTGGGACAGCGGCCAGCCGGCCACCTTCCAGATCGGCGTGGGCCAGGTCATCAAGGGCTGGGACCAGGGCCTGGTCGGCGTGCCGGTGGGCAGCCGGGTCCAGCTGGACCTCCCGGCCGAGCTGGCGTACGGCAACGACGCCGCGGGCGGTCGTCCGGCCGGCCCGCTGCGCTTCGTCGTCGACGTGCTGGCTGCGCAGTAGATCACTCCGGGCTTCCGCCCGGTCACCCAGCGGCAGTAGGTTCATGGTCACCACGGGCGGCACGTCCGTCCGTGGTGACCTGCCCACCGACGCGGAGGTGCACGTGGCGGCGCTGGACGAGGCCGGGGTGACCCGGCAGATGTGGACGCTCTACGAGCCGGTCCACGCGGTGACCTACTTCCACCCCCGGGCCCGGGCCGCGTTCGAGGCGGTCGGGCTGCGGGGCTACTGGCGCGGCTACTTCGCCGGCCGGGCCGCGCCGCTCGGGCCGGTCGACGCGCCGGCGGTGACCGCCGCCTTCTTCAGCTTCGCGCCGGCCATGGTGGCCCGCGCGCTGCCGTCGGTGTGGCGCCTGGCCACCCCGGAGGAGGCGCTGCGGGCCCGGCTCACCGGAGGCGTGCAGGCGCTCGCCGAGTTCACCTACGAGCTGCCCGAGGCGCACCTGGTCGAGGCCGCCGACCTGCTGGAGGAGGCGGCCGGGCTGGTGGACACGGCCGGGCGGGTGCTCGGCGCGGTGAACGCCGCCCTGCCCCGGGGCGAGTACCCGCTGGCCCGGCTCTGGCAGGCCGCCGCGACGCTGCGCGAGCACCGGGGCGACGGTCACGTGGCGGCGCTGGTGACCACGGGCCTGGAACCGGTCGAGGTGGTGGCCTGGCGGTGCCGGGTCGACCAGTCGCGCGAGTTCCACCAGCCGGCCCGGGGCTGGACCGACGAGCAGTGGACCGCCGCCGAGCAGCGCCTGGTGGACAAGGGCTGGCTGACCGACGACATGGACCCCACGCCGTACGCCACGGAGACGTTCCGCGTGGTCGAGGAGGCCACCGACCGTGCCGCGGCGGGTCCGTGGCGGGCGCTGGGCGCGGAGCGTACCGCCCGGCTGCGGGAGCTGCTGGAACCGATCGCGACGCGCTGCCGCACGATCATCCCGGCCAAGGCGCCGATCGGCCTTCCGGCTCAGCGCGGGGTCGCCACGGACGCGGCGGCCCGGGCACCACGCTGAGCGGGCGGAGCGCGTAGCCTGCCGGACATGTGGATCGTGGAGCTTGCGTTCACCGAAGCACCGGAGCGGCTCGCCGCCCGCCCCGCCCACCGCGCGCTCCTCACCGCGCTGCACGAGAAGGGCGTCGTCCGGATGTCCGGGCCGCTGGCCGACGACTCCGGCGCCGTGCTCGTCTTCGACGTACCGGACCGATCGGAGCTGGACCGTGTGCTCGCCGCCGACCCGTACTTCACCACGCCCGGCGTGGAGGTCACCCGGGTGCGGGAGTGGGCGCCGTTCCTGACGTGATCGCGGGCGTCCGGCAGGATGGTCACGTGGTGGACGCGGTGCTCTTCGACCTGGACGGCGTGATCGTGGACTCCGAGCCGGTGTGGGAGGAGGTCCGGCGGTCGTACGTGGCCGAGCACGGCGGCGTCTGGCAGCCGGACACGCAGCGCCGGCTGATGGGCATGAGCACCGGCGAGTGGGCCGCCTACCTGAGCGGTGAGCTGGGCGTCGACAGGTCGGCCGAGCAGGTCGCCACCGAGGTGGTGACCGAGATGGCCCGGCGGTACGCGCAGCGCGTACCGCTGATCGACGGCGCGGACGCGGTCGTGCGCCGCATAGCCGCGCGGTGGCCGCTGGGGCTGGCCAGTTCCTCACCGACCCGGCTGATCGCGGCGGCGCTGGACGCGACGGGCCTGGCCGGCGCGTTCGGCGCGACGCTGTCGACCGAGGAGACCGCCCGGGGCAAGCCCGCGCCCGACGTGTGGCTCGCGGTGGCGCAGCGGCTGGGCGTCGACCCGGCGCGGTGCGTGGCGGTGGAGGACTCGTCGAACGGGGTCCGCTCGGCGGCCGCCGCCGGGTGCCGTGTGGTGGCGGTGCCGCACGCGTCGTACCCGCTCGACCCGGACGCCGAGGCGCTCGCGGCCGTGCTGCTCCCGTCCATCGGCGCGCTCACGCCCGAGGTGGTGGCGGGGATCGACTGAACCACCCACCCGCCGCCACCACCCCGGCCTACGGTCGGTGACATGAGGGCTGTGGTGTACGAGGGGCCGCACGAGGTGGCCGTCAACGAGGTCGACGATCCGCGGATCGAGGATCCGAACGACGTGGTCGTCCAGGTCACGACGACCGCGATCTGCGGTTCGGACCTGCACATGTACGAGGGGCGGACGGCCGCGGAGCCGGGCATCGTGTTCGGCCACGAGAACATGGGCGTGATCGTCGAGACCGGGCCGGGCGTGACGATCCTGCGCGTGGGTGACCGGGTCTCGATGCCGTTCAACGTGGCGTGCGGGTTCTGCCGCAACTGCCGGGAGCAGCGCACCGGGTTCTGCCTGACGGTGAACCCGGGCTTCGCCGGCGGCGCGTACGGCTACGTGTCGATGGGGCCGTACCGGGGTGGGCAGGCGGAGTACCTGCGGGTGCCGTTCGCCGACTTCAACTGCCTGAAGCTGCCGCCGGGCACCGACCACGAGAACGACTACGCGATGCTCGCCGACATCTTCCCGACCGGCTATCACGGCGTGGCGATGACCGGGCTGCGGCCGGGCGAGAACCTGACAGTGATGGGCGGCGGGCCGGTCGGGCTGATGGCCGCGTACTCGGCGGTGCTGATCGGGGCGTCCGAGGTGTTCGTGGTGGACCGGGTGCCGGACCGGCTGCGGCTGGCCGAGTCGATCGGCGCCACAGCGATCGACTTCAGCTCGGGCGACCCGGTCGAGCAGATCCGGGACCGGACCGCCGGGGTGGGGACCGATCACGGCGTGGACGCGGTGGGATACCAGGCGTCCGCGCCCAGCGGCGAGGAGCAGCCGGCGCTGGTGCTGAACACGCTCGTGGAGGTGGTGCGCGCGACCGGGGCGATCGGCGTGGTCGGGCTCTACCTCTCGGCGGACCCGGGCGCCCCGGACGAGCACTCCGCCCGGGGTGAGCTGCTGTTCAAGGTGGGCAAGCTGTTCGAGAAGGGCCTGCGGATCGGCACCGGGCAGGCGAACGTGAAGACCTACAACGCGTACCTGCGGAACCTGATCACGGCGGGGCGGGCGACCCCGAGCTTCGTGGTGAGCAAGGAGTTGCCGCTGGACGCGGCGCCGGAGGCGTACCAGCGCTTCGACCGCCGCGAGCCGGGCTACTCGAAGGTCGTGCTCAAGCCGGCCGCCTGACGAGCCGTCGTACGGTGGCCGGGTGTGCCCGGGGCCGCATGTTCGGGCGGCTGCCGGGTAGCGCACCCGGAAGGACGGCGGAGGGACGGCGATGAAGGCGATCGTGTACGAGCGCAGCGGGGACGCCTCGGTGCTCCAGGTGGTGGAGCGGCCGGTGCCGGAACCCGGACCGGGCGAGGTGCTGGTCCGGATGGCCGTGTCGGGGGTGAACCCGACCGACTGGAAGGCCCGCCAGGCGTGGCCGCTGCCGGCCGGCTGGCAGATCCCGCACCAGGACGGCGCGGGGGTGGTCGAGGCGGTCGGCGAGGGCGTGGACCGGACGCTGATCGGTGAGCGGGTCTGGGTGTGGGAGGCGGCGTGGCAGCGGCCGTGGGGCACCGCCGCCGAGTACACGCTGGTGCCGGTCCGGCACGCGGTGCCGCTCGGTCCGGCCTCGTTCGACCTGGGCGCGGCGCTGGGCATCCCGTTCATGACCGCGCACCGCTGCCTGACCGCCGGTGAGTTCATGCCGGACAAGTTGCACGCGGGTGCGTTGAGCGACCACGTGGTGCTGGTGCAGGGCGGTGCGGGCGCGGTGGGCAACGCGGCGATCCAGCTCGCCCGCTGGGCCGACGCGTGCGTGATCACCACGGTAAGCAGCCCGGAGAAGGCGCAGCTCGCGGCGGCGGCCGGCGCCAGCTTCGTGATCAACTATCGCGAACAGGACGTGGTCGAGGAGGTCCGCAAGGTCGCGCCCGACGGGGTGCACACGATCGTCGAGGTGTCCGCCGCCCGCAACGCCGCCGCCGACGTCCGGATGTTGCGTACCGGCGGGGCGGTCTGCGTGTACGCCGACGACGGCGGCGACGAGGTGACGTTGCCGATCCGGCCGCTGATGGGCCCGAACGCGCGCTGGCAGTTCGTGCTGATCTACACCGCGCCGAAGGTGGCGAAGGCGCAGGCGGTCACGGACATCGCGGCGGCGGTGGCGCAGGGCGCGATCCGGGTCGGCGAGGAGGCGGGCCTGCCGCTGCACCGGTATCCGCTGGCGGAGGCCGCGGCCGCGCAGCAGGCGGTGCAGGACAGCGTGGTGGGAAAGGTGCTGGTGAGCACCGCCGACGAGTAGGCGACCGGATTTCCCCGACAGCCGGACAGACGCGAACAAGTTTCGCAACAATGACGGTGCGGGTCACCCCGTAACGGACGGGCGGCCCCGGCGCGGTGCGAACGCCGGGGCCGCCCTCTGGGAGGAATGTCCGTTGGGAACGCGTCCTACCCGTGTAGGCGACGGTACGCCGCGAAACGTTACGACGCGGTCAGTTCCCGCACGTCGAGGCCGCCGTCGGCGTACCGCGAGCGCACCACCTTCTTGTCGAACTTGCCGACGCTGGTCTTCGGCACCGCGTCGATGAACGCCCACCGCTCCGGCAGTTGCCAGCGGGCCACCGAGCCGGCGAGGAAGTCCCGCAGCTCCTCCGCCGTCACCGAGGCGCCCTCGCGGACCACCACGGTGGCCAGCGGCCGCTCGTCCCAGCGCTCGTCCGGTACGCCCACCACGCACGCCTCCAGCACCGCCGGGTGCGCCATCAGGGCGTTCTCCAGCTCGACCGAGGAGATCCACTCCCCGCCCGACTTGATCACGTCCTTGGCGCGGTCGGTGAGCGTGATGTAGCCGTCCGGTGAGAGCGTGCCGACGTCACCGGTCCGCAGCCAGCCGTCCCGGAACTTCTCCTCGTCCGGGGCGTCGTCGCCGATGTAGCGGGCGGTCACCCACGGCCCGCGTACCTCCAGCTCCCCCACCGACGTCCCGTCGGCCGGCAGCGGCTCGCCGGCCGGGCCGACGATCCGCGCGGTCACGCCCGCCGGGACGCGGCCCTGCGTGTAGCGGTAGCGCCAGGCGTCGTCGCCGGTCGCGCCGGCCGGTGCCCGGGAGACCGAGCCCAGCGGCGACATCTCGGTCATGCCCCAGGCGTGGATGACGTCGATGCCGTAGCGGTCGTGGAACGCGTGCATCAGCGCCGGCGGGCAGGCCGAACCACCGACGATGACCTCCTTCAGCGAGGAGAGGTCCACCTCGTGCGCGTCCAGGTAGGCCAGCAGGTCGGTCCAGATGGTCGGCACCGCGCCGGCGAGCGTGGGTCGCTCGGCGGCGATCATCGCGGCGATCGGCTCGGCCTGGAGGAACCGGTCCGGCATGATCAGCGACGCGCCGGAGAGGAACGCCGCGTACGGCAGGCCCCACGACATCGCGTGGAACATCGGCACGATGGCCAGCTCCCTGTCGTTCGGGCCGAGCCCGAAGCCCTCCGGCATGCAGACCTGGAGCGAGTGCAGGTAGATCGAGCGGTGCGAGTAGGCGACGCCCTTGGGGTTGCCGGTGGTCCCGGAGGTGTAGCAGAGCGCCGCGGCGTCGCGCTCGTCCACCTCCGGCCAGTCGAAGTGGTCCGGACGGTCGGCCAGCAGCGCGTCCCAGTGGTGCACGGTGATCCGGTCACCGGCCGCGGCGAGCAGCGGGGCCGGGTCACCGCCGCCGACCACCACCACGTGCGACACGGTGGTCATCTCGCCGATCACCCGGGCGAGCAGCGGGATGAGCGTGCTGTCGACGAGGACCACCCGGTCCTGCGCGTGGTTGGCGATGTAGGCGACCTGGTCGGGGAAGAGCCGGATGTTGAGCGTGTGCAGCACCGCGCCCATGCTCGGCACGGCGAAGTACGCCACCAGGTGCTCGTTGTTGTTCCACATGAACGTGCCGACCCGCTCGTCGCCGGTCACCCCGCACTCGTCGCGCAGCGCGTGGGCCAGCCGGGCCGCGGCGCGGCCGACCTCCGCGTACGTCATCCGGCGTGGTTCGGCGCCGGTCCAGGTGACCACCTCCGCCGCGCCGTGCACGGTGGAGCCGTGTTCGAGGATCCGGGCGACCTGGAGAGGGGCATCCATCATCGTGCTACGCATGGGTCACAACGTAGTGGCGGCGGTCACATCTGCGGAACCCCCCGGAATCGCCGAGGTGATCACGGATGATGCGTAGATTGTCCGGGGTGAGCATCTCGTGGGCCGACTCGTACGTGGGGCAGCTACGTGCCCTGGCCGGTGACCGCACCCTGATGTTCGTCGGCGCACGCGCCGTGGTGCGCGACAACGCCGCCCGGGTGCTGCTGATCCAGCGTTCCGACAACGGCCAGTGGGCGTTGCCGGCCGGTGCCATGGAGCTCGGCGAGTCGATCGCCGACTGCGCGGTCCGGGAGGTCCGGGAGGAGACCGGGCTGCGGGCGCTGCGGGTCAGCGCGTTCGCGCTCTACACCGGCCCGGATCGCACCCACACCAACATGTACGGGCACACGTACCAGGTCTTCACCACGGCGTTCCGGGTCGACGAGTGGGACGGCGAGCTGGCCCGGTTCACCGACGAGACCACCGACTCCGGGTTCTTCCACCCGGCCGACTTCCCGCACCCGCTGTCGTCGAGCGTGCACGAGACGCTCGCCGACCTGGACGTGTTCGAGCAGACCAACCGGCTGATCCTCAAGTAGCCGCCGGTCACAGCATCGTCTGCGACTTCGCCTCCATGTCGGCGGCGGCCTCGTCCTTCGACTCCTTGGTCAGCGGCTTGCCGCCCGGCGCGGGCGCCTTCCCGCCGAGCGGGTCGGCGCCGCCGGTGGCGCCCTGCGGGCCGGTGCCGCGCAACTGAAGGTTCGGCATGGCCAGCGTGACCAGCACGGCGATCACGGCGATCAGCCCGGTGGTCAGGAAGACCAGGTGCAGCGACTCGACGAACGCGGCCTGGACGGCGGCGCGTACCGGGGCGGGCAGGGCGAGGATCGCCGCCGGGTCGTTGATCGAGAAGTCCCCACCGGCAGTCACCGCGGCCCGCTGCTCCGGCGGGAGTTGCGCCAGCGCACCCGGCAGCCGCGCGGACATCTCCGACGTGAGCCGGGACGACAGCACCGCGCCGAGGATGGCCACGCCGAACGAGCCGCCGAGCGACCGGAAGAACGTCGCCGACGAGGTGCCCGCGCCCAGGTCGCGGACGCTCACCGCGTTCTGCACGGCCAGGATCAGCGACTGCATGCACAGGCCCAGCCCGACGCCGATCACCACCATGTAGCCGAACGCGAGCCAGAGCGAGGTGCCCACCTGGAGCTGCTGGAACAGCAGCATGCCGGCCACCAGCACGGCCGCACCGGCCACCGGGAACCACTTGTACCTGCCGATCCGGCTCATCGCCCGGCCGGTGAGCACCGAGGTGACGATGACGCCGGCCATCATCGGCAGCATCAGCAGACCGCTTCGGGTCGGCGAGGCGCCCTTGACGATCTGGAGGTAGAGCGGGATGAAGATGATCGACCCGAACATCACCAGACCGAGCACGAAACCCGCACCGTTGGCGAGCGCGAACGTGGCGCTGCGGAACAGCCGCAGCGGCAGGATCGGCTCCTTGGTCCGGGCCTCCTGGACGACGAACAGCACGCCCAGCACCGCGCCCGCGGCGAACAGCCCGACGATCACGCCGGAACCCCAGGCGTACTCGGCGCCGCCCCAGCTCAGCGCCAGCAGCAGGCAGCTCACGCCGGCGACCAGCAGCGCCGCCCCGATCCAGTCGACCGTGTGCTCCCGGCGCTCGAACGGCACCAGCCGCATCACGTGCCAGCAGACCACGATGGCGAGGATCGCCAGCGGCACGTTGATGTAGAAGATCCACCGCCAGTTGTTCTCCGCGAAGTAGCCGCCGACGAGCGGACCGGCCACCGACGACACGCCGAACACCGCGCCGAACAGCCCCTGGTAGCGGCCGCGCTCCCGGGGCGACACCACGTCCGAGATGATGGTGAACGCCAGCGTCATCAGGCCACCCGCGCCCAGGCCCTGCACGCCCCGCGTGACGATCAGCTGGGTCATGTCCTGCGACAGCCCGGCCAGCAGCGAGCCGAGCAGGAACATCCCGATGGAGAACAGGAAGACCGGCCGGCGCCCGTACAGGTCGGCCATCTTGCCGTACAGCGGCGTCGATGCGGTCGAGGCCAGCAGGTACGCGGTGACCACCCACGAGTAGTGGTTGATGCCGCCCAGTTCGCCGACGATGGTCGGCAACGCGGTGCCGACGATGGTCTGGTCCAGCGCCGCCAGCAGCATGCCGGTCATCAGACCGAACATCAGCAGGCGGATCTGTCGGGCGGGCAACGCGGGACGGGCGGCCTGGGCGGTCATCCCGCTTCCTATCCCACCGGGGGCGGATCATGCCCCCGGTGGGCGTACGAGTTTCAGCGGGCGGCGTGTCGCCCCTCGGCGAACTCCTCGACGATCTTCGCGCAGAACGCCGGCAGGTCGTCCGGCTTGCGGCTGCTGACCAGCCCGTTGTCGGTGACGACCTCCTGGTCGACCCAGTTCGCGCCGGCGTTTGTGAGGTCCGTGCGCAGGCTCGGCCAGGAGGTGATGGTGCGGCCCCGCACCACGTCGGCCTCGACGAGCGTCCACGGGCCGTGGCAGATCACGCCGACCGGCTTGCCGGCGTCGAAGAACGCCTTGACGAACCGGACCGCCTCCGGGTCCGTCCGCAGGAAGTCGGGGTTCGCCACGCCACCGGGCAGGACCAGGGCGTCGTACGCCCCGGCGTCCGCCTCCTTGGTGGTGACGTCGACCTGGTACTGCTTGCCGTGGTCGAGGTGGTTGAAGGCCTGGATCGTGCCGGACTCGATGGAGACCAGCTCGACCTGGGCGCCGGCGTTCTCCACCGCCTCCCGGGGCTTGGTGTACTCGACCTCCTCGACGCCGTCGGCGGCCAGGAAGGCGATGCGCTTGCCCTGAAGTGTCGCTGCCATGCTGTTCTCTCCTCTCCGGGGTATGTCTGAGACGGTTCCCTCGCCCGATGCCGCGAAACCGGACGCATCGGGTGGCCCGCGTCGCGTTTGGCCCGACGGCCCGGGGGGATCCGCAGGGGCATGGCAGGAGCAGCAGCGGAAGAGCGCCGGCTCGCCACCGTGGTGGCGAGCTGGCAGCAGCGTCCCGTGCTGGTCGTCGGGGACGCCATGCTGGACGAGTGGCGGTTCGCCGAGTCGGACCGGCTCTGCCGCGAGGCGCCAGCGCCGGTCCTCACCCTGCGGCGGCGGATCTCCGCGGCGGGAGGCGCCGCCAACACGGCGGTGAACGTGGCGGCGCTCGGCGGCCGGGCTGCGCTGGTCGCCCCGGTCGGTGCCGACGTCGCCGGCGACGAACTGCACGACTGCCTGGACCGGGCGGCGGTCTGGGACCGTACGGTGAGCCAGCCGGGCCGGCCCACGCCGGTCAAGCGGCGGATGCTCGCCGGCAACCAGATCCTGCTCCGCGAGGACTCCGGCGGTCCGGAGGACGGGCTGGACGCCGACGGCGTGGCCCGCCTGCTGACCGCGCTGCACTGCGCCACCGAGGAGCTGCGGGCGGTGGCCGCCGGTCAGCCGCTCACGCTTGTGGTCTGCGACTACGGCCTGGGCGCGCTGCCGTCGGCGGTACGCGCCTGGCTGGTCGCCAACCGCGACCGGTACGGCACGGTGGCGCTCGACGCGCACGACCTGGCCGACTGGCGCGGACTGAACCCGACCGTGGTGACGCCGAGCTTCGCCGAGGCGACCCGGCTGCTGGCCCGCGCCGCCGCCGGGTTCGCGCACGCCGAGCGGGGTGCCGTCCCGAGCGGCGACGTGCACCTGAACCATCCGGCCGACGCCGACGGCCCGTCCGAGCTGATGGTGGGCGCCGCGCCCGGCGGGTCGGGTGAGCGCGTACCGGGCAGCCCGCACCCGACCTCCGGTACGCCCGCCGCCGAGGCCCCCGCCGGCCCGACCGGCGAGCCCATGCCGGGCGAGGAGCGGGTGGCGCTGACCGGCGACGGCCTGAGCGTCACCGGGACCGGCGTGACGGTGAGCGCGGCGGCCGGCACCGGCGTGGACCGGGCCGTGCTGGCCGAGTCGCGCCTGCCCGAGCTGCGCGCGCACACCGGCGCCGACGTGGTGGCGGTGACCCTGGACACCGAGGGCGCGGTGGTCGGTGGCGCCGAGGGCGAGCCCCGGCGCAGCCACAGCACCCCGGTCCCGGCCAGTCATGCGGTGGGCGCCGGGGACGCGTACCTGGCGGCCATGACGCTGGCGCTCGCCGCCGATGCGGGTCTGCCCACCGCCGCCCAGCTCGCCCAGCTCGCCGCCACCATCACGGTGGCCGACACCGGCACCTGCGTGTGCCGGCGGCAGGACCTGCTGGCCGCGCTCGGCACCGGCGCGGACGAGGGCGGGCACCCGGCCCTGGTCGGCGCCGACGAGCTGGCCGCGCTGGTGGACGAGCACCGGCAGGCCGGCCGGTCGGTGGTGTTCACGAACGGCTGCTTCGACGTGCTGCACCCGGGGCACGTCCGCTACCTGACCCAGGCCCGCGCGCTCGGTGACCTGCTGATCGTGGCGGTCAACTCGGACGGCAGCGTGCGCCGGCTCAAGGGCCCGGACCGGCCGGTCAACCCGGTCGAGGACCGGATCGCCCTGCTGGCGGCGCTGGCCTGCGTCGACCACGTGGTGGTCTTCGAGGAGGACTCGCCGGCCCGGCTGATCGAGGCGGTCCGGCCCGACGTCTACGTCAAGGGCGGCGACTACCCGCCGGAGATGGTGCCGGAGGCGCCGCTGGTACGGCGGCTGGGCGGGCAGGTGCGCACGCTCGGGTACGTGCCGGACCGCTCCACCTCGGCGATCATCGACCGGATCCGCGCCCACCCGGTCACTGACACGGTCGGCGAGGGCAGGCCGGCGTGACCCGTCCGCTCGACCCGGGCACGCCCGAACGGTTCCGGCACCACCGGCGGCTGGACGTGCTGATCCCCACCCGCAACCGGCCCGCCGAACTGGCGGTCACCCTGTCCGGGCTGGCCGCTCAGGAGGGCGTACCCGGGTTCGGGGTGGTGGTCAGCGACCAGTCCGACGGCGATCCCGCGTACGCGCATCCGGCGGCGGCCACGATGGTCCGGGCGCTGCGCCACCGGGGGCATCCGGTGCTGCTGACCCGGCGGCTGCCCCGGCGCGGCCTGGCCGAGCACCGGTCGTACCTGCTGGCCCAGTCGGCGGCCGACGCGGTGCTCTGCCTCGACGACGACGTGTGGCTGGAGCCGGGCGCGCTGTCCCGCCTGGTCACCGCGCTCGACGAGCTGGGCTGCGGGTTCGTCGGCAACGCGGTGCACGGCCTCTCGTACGCCGACGACGTCCGCCCGGACACGCACCGGCACTACGAGGAGTGGACCGGGCCGCCGGTGCCGGAACGGATCATGCCCGGCACGCCGGAGTGGCATCGGGCGTCCATCCACCCGGCGGCGAACCTGCTGCACATCACCGAGAAGCTGAACCTGGCGGCGGGCGAGTGGCGCGCGTACAAGGTCTCCTGGATCGGCGGGTGTGTGCTCTACGACCGGGCCAAGCTCGTCGACGCCGGCGGCTTCGACTTCTGGGAGCGGCTGCCCGAGCGGCACCAGGGTGAGGACGTCGCCGCGCAGCTCGCCGTGCTGGAGCGCCACGGCGGCGCCGGGGTGCTGCCCAGCGGGGCGTACCACCTGGAGTCGCCGACCACTGTCACCGAGCGCGACGTGGAGGCGTGGGAGGTGGTGCTCAGCGAGTCGCCGGCGGAGGTGTGAGCAGCTCGCGGGCCGCCTCGACCACCTCGGCGATCGGTACGTCGGCCACGAACGACACCCGGTGCGGGCACTCGCCGTCGCCGGGCCGGTGGGGGTAGATCCCGGGTGTGCAGTCGACGCCGCAGACCGGGCAGTGGGTGGTCCAGGCGGCGATCGGGCGGTGCCGCCCGCGCAGCGGCGACGCCCCGTTGATCAGGTTGCCGACCCAGAAGACACCGACTGTCGGCGCGCCCACGGCGGCGGCCAGGTGCAGCGGGCCGGTGTCGTTGGAGACCACGAGCGCGCAGTCCGCGTACGCGGCCGCGAGCGCGCCCAGGCTGAGCGTGCCGACCTGGGGACGCACCGGCACCCCTGCCGCCGCCACCACCGCGTCGACCGTCTCCTGCTCGGCGGGGGTGCCGGTGACCAGCACCTCGTACCCGTCTCCGGTCAGCTCGCGGGCGACCTCGCCGAAGCGTTCCGGCGGCCAGCGCCGCCGCGTGTCGGTGGCGCCCGGGTGCAGCGCGACCCGGGGCCGGGCGGGTTCGCCGAGCACTGCGGCGGCCTCCGCCCGGTCGGCGGCGGTGACCGCCAGCGCCGGGGTGATGGTGGTGGCGGGCGCACCGACCAGGGCTGCGACCTCCAGGTAGCGGATCACCTCGTGCTGGTAGTAGACGTAGCGCAGCCACCGGTCCAGCGGCGGCGCGCCCTCGGCCCGGAGGCCGGCGGTGACCCGGGCGCCGAGCCCGGCCACGAACGGGTTCGAGTTGCCGCCGCCGCCGTGCACCTGCAACGCCAGGTCGAACCGTTCGGCGCGGGCGGCGGCCAGGAACGCCGGGACGTCACCCGGCGACTCGCCGGGCCCCGGGTCGCGGATGCCGGGCGCCGCCGGCACCACCAGCACCCGGTCCACCGGGCCGGGCCGGTCGCGCCAGAGCGCCGCGTGCCACGGCGCGCCGAGCAGCACGATCTCCGCCGACGGGTACGCCGACCGCAGCGCGTCGAGCGCCGGCAGCACGAAGATGAAGTCGCCGAGCGCGTTGGCACGCAGCACGGCGATCCGCTCGACATCAGGGACGCGCTCGCCGACCGGCCCGAGCACCGACGGCTCCAGGTCGCGGCGCGGCGAGTCGGAGTCGCCCGACGGGCTGGTCACGCGGCCCCTACGGCCTGTCGATCTCGTCGAGCGCGGTGTCCGGGTGGTGCAGCTCCCGGTCCGCGGCCGGGTCGGCGGGCATCTGCGTACGGTCGGCACCCGGTCGCGGGCCGGTCCGGCCGACGGTGATGGTGCGCGGCGCGGGCCGGGTCGCCCGGGGCAGCCGCACCCGCAGCAGGCCGTGGTCCATCACCGCGTCGATCCGGTCCGGGTCCACGCGGGACGGCAGGTCCACGCGGTACTCGAAGCCCCGGGTGGTGAACCCGCCCGGGATGCCGTGGTCGGCGTTCACCTCGGCTTCCGACCGGGCGCGGACGCACAGCTCCCGGTCGTCCAGCTCGACGGCGACCTCCTCCGGCGCGACGCCGGGCAGCCGGACGACCACCTCCCAGCCGTCGGCCGTCTCAGCCAGGTCCACGTCCTGGCTGCCGGACCGTCCGCCGACCAGCCGGCTCAGTTCGGAGCGCAGCGACTGGAGCTCGCCCATCGGATCCCAGCCCTGCTGGCGGCCGCGCCAGCCCCGTCCGCCGCCCTGTTCCGTCATCGCGCGTCTCCGATCCGCTGTGTCGCCGAGGGGGGTCGCAGCGAGCTGGGCGCGTTGAGATCGTGCTCCGGGTCGACGCCGACACCGAGCCGGTCCACCAGTTCACCGCCGAGCCACGCGCTCACGCCGAGGATCGCCAGGGCGACCACCTCGATGGCGATCAGCGCGCCGCCGGCCGCCCGGGAGTCGGCGTTGAGCCGGACCGCCCAGACCGCGGCGAACAGCAGGATGACCGCCACGTTGGCGGCGGCGTGGGTGACACCGACCCGCTTGGCGCGGGTGCCGGCCGGCAGGGCGAGCAGGTCGAACGCCCCGGCCGCCGCGGCCAGCAGGCCGCCGATCAGACCGACGGTGATGTTCCAGTACGCGACCTCGGCCAGGAAGCCGGGCCCGCCCACGGTGTCCACCACATCGAAGATCACGGCGGTCACGAAGAGCGCCACCGGGAACATCACGAGCATCGGGTGCACGGGATGGCCGAGCACCTTGAGCCGGCTCTCCATCTCGGCCTCCGTCCGTCACGTCCGGCCGCACGCTGCGAACCGGTCCCTACCCGCCGGCCCCGGGGGCAAACCCGGCGCTCGACGCGCTCTCCTAGGCTGACAGTGGCGGATCGCGGCCCGTCGCGGGGCGAAACCGCCGTCAAGGTCAACGGACGGGGGAGGAAGACGTGACGACCCGGGAGATCACCAGCGAGTCCGACCTACGTGAGCTGATCGGCACGCCGATGCCGCGCGCTGCCGCCAAGGACCGCCGTACGCTGCACGAACGCGACCGGCAGTGGCTCGCCGCCTCGCCGTTCTGCCTGATCGCCACCGCCGGCGCGGACGGCACCTGCGACGTCTCCCCCAAGGGTGACCCGCCCGGTTTCGCGCTGGTGCTCGACGACACCACGATCGCGATTCCGGAGCGGCCCGGCAACCGGCGGGCCGACGGCTACCGCAACATCCTGGCCAACCCGCACGTCGGGTTGATCTTCCTGATCCCCGGCCGCACCGACACGCTGCGGATCAACGGCCGGGCCCGGCTGATCGCCGACGCGCCGTGGTTCGCCGGCATGGAGGTCAAGGGCCACCGGCCGGTGCTGGCCGTCGAGGTCGCGATCGAGCAGATCTTCTACCACTGCGCGAAGGCGTTCCTGCGCTCCGAGCTGTGGCAGCCGGAGACCTGGCAGCCGGACGTGCTGCCGACGCGGGCGCGGCTGATCAAGGAGGTGGAGGCCCCGGCGGAGAGCCTGGCCGACCTGGAGCGCCACTACGGCCCGGCCTACCTGGAGACGCTCTACCGCTGAGCGCGTCGGCGCCGAGCGGTGCGTTTGCGTCAGCGCCGGACGTTTCGCTTGCGTTTGCCCCGGCCGGCGTAGGGGCGGCCGTCTCCGACCGGTGCCGGCGCCATCCGGCGCGGCCGGACGGCGCGGTCTTTGCGCGGCCGGGCTGCGCGGTCGTGGCCTGGTCGGGCGGCGCGCCGGATGCGGGACAGCGTCAGCACCACGCCGGTGCCCAGGGCGACCAGCCCGACCACGCCGAGTACGCCCTGCACGCGCCCGCGATGGCCGCTGAGCTGCCCGAAGTCGGTGACGAAGTCGCCCGGGTCCGCCGGGTTGACCCAGATCGGCACCTCGGTGCCCGCCGCCCGGCACACCTCGAAGCAGGGCACCTCCTGCGCGTGCGTCCGGCCCTCGACGACGTAGCTGAAGTACATGGTGCTCGACGAGGAACTCCGGTTGCCGCCGCTCTCGGTCACCTGGTCGACCACCGTCGCCCGGGCGGGCGTACCCCGCTCGCGCAGCGTCACCGCCCAGTCGTCGAGCGCCGACTGGGTGTGGAACGGCAGCCAGAGCAGGGCGGCACCGGCGACCGCCAGCAGCGCGTACGCGAGGCTGAGCCAGAGCGGCCGACGCATGATCACGCCGCCATCGTGACCGGGCGCCGCAACCCCGGGCGAGCTACCCGGCGGGGCTGAAGCGCGCCGGCACGCCGACGTCGGACAGGGCGCGGGCGAGGTGCGGCGCTGTCGTCTTCACGTACGCCGCGCCGATGTGCGAGCCACCCCGGTAGATGAGCACGTTGCCGAACACCACAGGGCACCTGTCGGTCGGGCAGACGGCGTCGAACAGGTCGATCATCTTGACCTTCGGCGCGCCGGACACCGCCTGCCGCTGCATCCGGTAGGCCGGGTCCTGGTCGTGCCGCTCCCTGTCGAACGCGCACCGGGACAGGCGCTTGCGGTTCTTGTCGGCGCACGTCACCGCCGGGCCGGGGCCGGGGTTGTTGGCGAGCACGACGACCTGCGTGCCCACGGCGTCGAGCTTCTTCCACGCGGACCGGACCCCGGCGACCATCGCCTCGACCGTCGGCTCCTTCGCGTCGCTGTCGAAGGCGCGCGCCGCGCCCTGCGAGGTGACCAGGTAGTCGGGTCGCTCCTCGACCAGTTTGCGCATCAGCGACCGGTTCCAGTCGATGCAGTCGGTGTAGAGCTTGCTCGGGTCGTCCGCCCGGACCGCGGGCGCGCTGGTGAACGGGCACGACGCCTTCGCGGCGATCAGGATCTTCCAGTCGTTCTGCTCGGCCAGCACCTGGAACGCGGGCAGCCACTGGTCCATCTTCGAGTCGCCGACGAGCGCGACGGTGGTGGACGCGTTCGGGTTGCCGTACGTGCAGGACAGCACCTCGGCGCCGTCGACCTGCTGGAAGCACTTGTCCCGGTTGGTGTCGGGCACGTCCATGAAGCCCTGCCGGATCTGCAGCGGATCCGGTTTGATCACGTCGAACCGCTCCGGGACCGGGCCGATCGGTGCGGTGCCGGGCGCTGTCGACAGCAACGCGGCCCCCGGGGCGTACTGGCCCTTCGTGGTGGTCGCGGCGGCGGCCCAGGCGCCCATCAGCACCAGGACCATGCCGGCGCAGATGCCGGCGAGCGTGAAGTTGCCGCCCAGGCTCAACGCCAGACGCGGCGACGTGGAGATCTTCCGCGAGTAGCGCAGCGGGTTCTCCACCAGCCGGAACGTGATCCAGGCCGGAATCACCGAGGCGAGCGCCACCAGCAGGCCCTCGGTCAGCGACAGGTCACCGAAGTGGGCGGCGGCCACCACGAGCATCGGCCAGTGCCACAGGTACAGCGAGTACGACAGGTCACCGATCCACTGGAACGGACGCGTGCCGAGCACCATCACCGGACCGCGGGGGCCCGCTGCCGCACCGGCCGCGATCACCGCCGCCGCGCCGAGCGTGGGCAGCGCCGCCGCGTACCCCGGCCATGCGGTCTTCCCGCTGACCAGCAGCGCCGCCGCGACGATCGCGGCGAGGCCGAGCCAACCGAGGACGACAGCGACGGACCGGGGCATCCGGGCGGCGCGGACCGCCAGCAGCGCGATGGCGGCGCCGACCCCGAGTTCCCACAGCCGCGTGGTGGAGACGAAGAACGCCCGCTGCGGCGAGTCGGCCGTCTCGATGATCGACCAGACGAACGACGGCACCGCCAGCACCGCGAGACCGACCCACAGGGCCGGCCGTACGTTCGCCCGCCGGAGCTTGCGCGCGGCGAGGATGGCCAGCACGATCAGCAGCGGCCAGAGCAGGTAGAACTGCTCCTCCACGGCGAGCGACCAGAAGTGCTGGACCGGCGACGGCGCGACGTCCTCGGCCAGGTAGTCGACAGCGCGGTCGGCGAACCGCCAGTTCACGATGTAGGTCGCCGCCGCGGCGATGTCGCCGCCGACGACCTGCCACTCACTTCGGGGTACGAACAGCCGGACCGCGACGGCGGTGGCCGCCAGCACCACGGTTGCGGCGGGCAGGATGCGCTTGGCCCGGCGCGCGTAGAAGCCGACGAGCGAGACCCGACCGCTGCGCTCGATCTCCGAGATGAGCTGCCCGGTGATGAGGAAACCGGAGATCACGAAGAAGACGTCGACGCCGACGAAGCCACCGGGGATGAACGGCAGCCCGGCGTGGTAGAGCAGCACCAGCCCCACGGCGACGGCCCGGAGCCCGGCGACGTCGGCCCGGAACCGGCTCGGCGTCGCCTCCCTGCCCGGCTCCCGCGCGGTCGCCGTACCGCCCGGCTCCTCGGAGGGCGAACCTTCCCGATCGGCAACCTTCGTCAACGGCGGGGAAGTCATCGCGATCCTCAAACTCTGCGGCTGGGGGCGAGGGAACGATAGCGGCTGGTCACTCGGCGGGACAATCGCGCCGCGTCGTACGCCTCACCGCCGCGTGGTCGCGAACCTCGATGCGGTTGAATCGGCTGCGTGGCGAAGACCCTGACGATCACCACCCGCAACGCGAGCTTCCAGCAGTGGCAGGCGCTGCTGACCAACCGCACCAAGCGGCAACGTTCCGGGGAGTTCCTGGTCCAGGGGGTACGCCCGATCACGGTGGCCCTGGAGCAGGGCTGGGAGATCCGCGCCCTCCTCCACCCGGACCGGCAGCCGCTGTCCCGCTGGTGCCGTGACCTGCTCGACCGCGCCGACGCCCGGCGGGTCGCGCTCGCGCCGGAGCTGATGCGGGAACTGAGCGGCAAGGAGGAGGAGTCGCCCGAGCTGCTCGCCGTGGTGGCCCAGCCCGCCGACGACCTGGCCCGCATCCCGGTCGGCCCGGCGATGCTCGTGGTGGTCTTCGATCGCCCCAAGACCCCTGGCAACATCGGCACGCTGGTCCGCTCCGCCGACGCCTTCGGCGCGTCCGGCGTGATCATCACGGGCCACGCCGCCGACCCGTACGACCCGAAGGCGGTCCGGGCCAGCACCGGGTCGCTGTTCGCCGTACCGGTGGTGCGCGTCGCCAGCCACCGCGACGTCCTGGACTGGGTCACCGCGGTGCGCGCGGACGGACGTCCGCAGGTCCAGATCATCGGTACGGACGAACACGGCGACGTCGATGTCGCCGAGCACGACCTGACCGGCCCCACTCTCCTGCTCATCGGAAACGAGACGCACGGACTCAGCAAGGGCTGGCAGGAGGCGAGCGACCGGACGGTACGCATCCCGATCGTGGGGGCGGCGAGTTCGCTGAACGCGGCGGCGGCCGGAACGGTGGCGCTCTACGAGGCCGCCCGGCAGCGGGCCGGGCGCCGGTAGCGGTCGCGCCGCCACCGGCGTTGTCGGCGAGCACGTCGACCCGCCGTACCCTGATGTCGTCGTGCCGCGCCGGTGGCGGTGACCGGTCACCGGCGGCCCGCGAGCACCGCCTCCGCCCACTCCCAGAGTCGGTCGGCGGCGGCCGGGTCGACGGCGTGGGCGGCCACCCCGCCGGTCGCCTCCGGGCCGCCGGCGACCACGTCCACTTCCTGGTTGTCGTCGAAGTAGCGGCCGGTGACGCCCTCGACCAGCGGCGACGCGGCGAGCAGCACCGAGGTCGCCGCTCCCTGGGCGGTCGTCTTGAAATAGGGCTGCTCGATGCGGTTGCCCGCCTCGTCCATCGCCCCGAAGGCGCGCAGTGTCTCGTCATCCATGTGCCGCTGGAGGTGGGTGGTGATGAAGCCCGGGTTCAGCGCGTTGGCGGTGATCCCGTCGCCGCTCCACCGTCGCGCGATGCCCACCACGAGCAGGACCGCGGCGGTCTTCGACCGGCCGTATGCCGCCCAGCGGTCGTACGGCTGCCGCTCGAACTGCGGGTCGTCGAAGTCGAATGCCTCCCGCAGGTGCGCCCCGGAGCTGACCGACACCACCCGCGCCGACCCGGCCGCCCGCAGGTGCGGGTGCAGGCCCCGGGCGAGCGCGAAGTGGCCCAGGTAGTTGGTCGCCAACTGGAGTTCCCAGCCCTCGGCGGTGAGCTGCCGGGTGGGGATCGCCATCACCCCGGCGTTCGCCACCAGCGCGTGCAGCGGACCGTCCCAGCCGGCGAGGAACGCGTCCACCGAGGAGAGGTCCGCCAGGTCGAGCGCGGCGGCGTGGACCCGGCCGGCGAACTCCGCCACCAGCGGCTCCGCCCGGGCCGGATCGCGGGTGGCGACCGTGACCTCCGCCCCGGCGCCGGCGAGCGCCCGGACGGTCTCGGTGCCGATACCGGAGGCCCCGCCCGTGACGATCATCCGGCGTCCGGTGAGGTCGACGCCGTCGAGGATCTCGGCCGCCGTGGTGCGAGCCGTGAACGGGGTGCTCAGTCGGTTGGTCTCTGTCATGACATCCACGCTAGGAGCACGAGCGTTGGACTGTCCGTACTCTGAAGTCCACCACTCTTCAGCGTGCGTCCAAGGAAGGGGACGGGGTGGATCCGCTGGACGACGTGCTCGCCCTGCTCGGCGCGACGAGCCACGTCTCGGCCGCCCTGACCGCCGGCGGGCGCTGGGCGGTGCGCTTCGACCCGCCGACCGGGGCCAAGTTCAACGCCGTACGGCGCGGACGCTGCCTGCTGCGGGTGGACTCCGCGCCGGAGCCGGTGCCCCTCGACGCGGGCGACTGCTTCCTCCTGACCCGGCCGGTGAACTACACGCTGGCCAGCGCCCTCGACGTGCCGGCCGCACCAGCCGGACCGATCTTCCAAGCGGCGTCCGACGGGGTGGCCCGGACCGGCTCCGGCGACGATGTCCTCATCGTCGGCGGCGCGTTCTCCTTCACCGACCGCTCCCGTGACCTGCTGCTGGACAGCCTTCCACCGGTCATCCACGTGCCCGCGGCGACACCGGAGGCGGAAACCGTCCGGTGGGCGGTCGGGGAGATCGACGCCGAACTCCGGCGAGGTCGCCCGGGCGGACGGCTGGTCGCCGACCATCTCGCGCTGGTCATGCTGATCCGGATCCTGCGTCTGCACCTCGACCATGGAACCCCGTCGGGCTGGCTGGCAGGCCTGACCGACCCGACGGTCGCCCCGGCCCTGCGCGCGATGCACGCCCACCCGGAACGCCCGTGGACCGTCGCGGCCATCGCCCGATGCGCCGCGGTGTCCCGCTCGACCCTGGCCGCCCGGTTCAAGCAGGTGGTCGGCTACGGCCCACTGGAATACCTCACCGGGTGGCGGATCGAGCTGGCCGCCGACCGGCTCCGCCGCTCCGAGGACACGATCGCCACCATCGCCCGCGCCGTCGGATACGGCTCGGAGAGCGCGCTGAGCGTGGCGTTCAAGCGGGTCACCGGACTCTCGCCCCGGGCGTACCGCAAGGCCCGCCGCCAGCCGGAGCGGAAAGCTGCGCCGCCCGCTCCTCCCGAGCCGCGGTGAGGTGGCTCGGGCTTCAGGAAACGGCGAAGCCCAGGCCGATGACCTGGGCTTCTGTACCGAGCCGCCTGACGGAATCGAACCGTCGACCTACGCATTACGAGTGCGTCGCTCTAGCCGACTGAGCTAAGGCGGCAACGATCGTCAAGTGTACGGCACGCCCCGCCGGAAGCCGAACCGGATCCCCCTGCCCCCGAACCCGGACACCGGGCCACATCCGCCCCGCCACGGGAGAGACTTCGCGCCCGGTCCGGACTACCCTGCGGCGGGTGACCGACGAACCGCCGCGACCACCGGCTCCCGAGGCGCATCCCGGCGAGCGGGCCACCCGCCGCCCCCGCAGCATCGATCCCCGGGAGCTGGGTTTCACCCCGCGCCGGCCGGTGCCCTGGCTCGCGCCGCTGCTGCTGATCAGCACCGGCCTGCGGACGTTGCTGGCCATGCTGTTCGGGGCGTACCTGGACAAGCGCGAGTTGCAGAACGCGTTCGGCGACGGCACGTTCCGGCAGGTCGGGCCGGACGGCGGGCTCTGGCTGGACTACGTGGCCGACCTGGGTGACGGCTTCGACGCCACGTACTCGGTGGCGTACCTGCTCGCCCAGCCGGAGCTGACAGTGGACGGGCATCGCCTTCCCCGCGCGCAGACGCTGGTGATGGGCGGCGACCAGGTCTACCCGGCGGCGGGCTACGAGGCGTACGAGGACCGCTGCAAGGGCCCGTACCAGTCGGCGCTGCCTGTCGCCCCGCCGGAGAAGCCGACGCTGTTCGCGGTGCCCGGCAACCACGACTGGTACGACGGGCTGACCGCGTTCCTGCGCCTGTTCGTGCGCACCCGGGACCGGCACTTCGGCGGCTGGGGCACCGGCCAGTCCCGCTCGTACTTCGCCGTCGAGCTGCCGGCCGGCTGGTGGCTGCTCGGCCTCGACGACCAGTCCGGCTCGTACCTGGACGACCCGCAGCTCACCTACTTCGACGAGGTGGCCCGCAAGCTCACCCCGGAGTCCAAGGTGATCCTGGCGGTGCCGGCGCCGACGTGGGTCAAGGCCGTCGACCACCCCAACGCGTACGACTCGATCGACTACTTCATCCGTACCCTCGTCGCGCCCACCGGGGCGCAGGTGCGGGTGCTGGTCTCCGGCGACCTGCACCACTACGCCCGCTATGCCGGCACGGACCGGCAGCTCATCACGTGCGGCGGTGGCGGCGCCTACCTCTACCCCACGCACCGGCTGCCGGAGACGCTGGAGGTGCCGCCGCGTGACACGCTGACCCGCCGGGCCAGCAACACCCAGGAGTACGACCTGGCCGCGCGCTACCCGGACAAGGCGCGCTCCCGCCGGTACGGCTGGGGGATCTTCGCCCGCCTGCCGTTCCGCAACCCGGGTTTCACCACACTGCTCGGCACCCTGCACACGCTGCTGATGCTGGCGATGGCCGGGGTGGCGGTGCAGCGGGTGGGCACCACCGAGCAGCGGCTGTTCAGCGTGCCGCTGGCGATCATGCTGGTGGTGGCGATGATGGGCGCGGTGTTCTTCGCCAAGCCACCGACGGCGGGCGGGAAACGGCACGCCCGGCACTGGATCCTCGGGGTGGCGCACGGGCTGGCCCAGATCGCCCTCGCCGCCGGGGGCACGTGGGTCTGGTTGCAGCTGCCGTTCTACGACTGGCCGTGGCCGCTGCCGGCGGTCGCCGCCGTGGTGCTCTACGGCCCGGTGAGCGGGTTGGTCGCCAGCCAGCTCGTCGCGCTCTACCTGTTGGTGGCGGGCGCGTTCGGGGTGAACCTGAACGAGCTGTTCGCCGGGCAGGGCATCGAGGACTCGAAGGCGTTCCTGCGGTTCCGGATCGACCCCGACGGCACGCTGACGATCTACCCGATCGCCGTCGACAAGGTGTCGCACGACTGGCAGTTGAACCCCGACCAGTCCCCCACCGCCTCCTGGCTGACCCCGAAGACCCCGCTGACCCCCCGCCTGGCCGAGCCCCCCATCGTCATCCGCTGACCCCACCCGGCCGACTCTCCCCGTCGATCATGAAGTTAGCGGCGAAGTCGATCACTATTTCGACCGCCAACTTCATGATCGACGGAGAGGGGGCGGGTGGGGGGCGGGGCGGGTGGGGGCTCGGGTGAGGGTGAGGGTCAGGGCTGGGGGTGGTGCTGGTCGTGGGCCTGTCTCGGACCGCACACGGACGCGCGGGAGCACATCGAGCGGGAGCCGTCGGCGTCCAGGCGGACCGTCACCGCGTCGCGCGGGACACTGTGGCCGACCACCTTGCCCTCGCCCTGCGGCGTGGACACCCGGCTGCCGACCGCCGGAGCCGACTCCTGGAATTTCTGATACAGCGGGTGCTCGTACTTCAGGCAGCACATCAGCCGCCCGCACGCCCCGGAGATGCGCAGCGGGTTGAGCGGCAGGTCCTGGTCCTTCGCCATCCGGATGGTCACCGGCTCGAAGTCGGTGAGGAACGTGGCGCAGCACAGGTCGCGCCCGCAGGAACCGATGCCGCCCTGCACGCGGGCGGAGTCCCGGGCGGACAGCTGCCGCAGCTCGACCCGGCAGTGCAGCGTGGCGCCCAGGTCGCGGACCAGCGAGCGGAAGTCGACGCGGTGCGGCGCGGTGAAGTAGATGGTGGTGCGGTCACTGCCGTTCTCCGGCGTGGCCAGGACGTGGTCGACGGCGACCACCTTCATCGGCAGGCCGTGTTCGCGGATCAGCCGCTTGGCGGCGACCTTCGCCTCGGCCTTGCGCCGGCGCAGCATCTCGTCGCGGCGCAGGTCGTCGTCGCCGGCGATCCCTGCGAGTTTCGGGAAGCTGTCGGTGTCCTCGCTGACCCACTGCGCGGCCCAGACGCACTCGGCCACCTCGGGCCCCTCGTCGGTGGGCACCAGCACCCGGTCGCCCACCTGCGGGCGCAGCTCGCCCGGGTCGAGGTAGTAGAGGCGCCCGTACCGGTTGAAGCTGACCGCGCAGAGCATGCCCATACGCCACACCCTACGCGGATCGACGACCGCCGCACGGCGCACCTGTCGCCGCCCGGTCACCCACCGCAGCGATCATCGACCTCGACCCGGCCGAACCGGCCCCATCGCCTCGCCCGGACGGCTGAATCTCCGGCGGGCCCCTGACAAACACCGCCCGGGCGCGTTGAGTGAAGGCATACCTGCGGGGGGTGCAGGGGAAGGCCACGGCGCCGCCGCCGTCACCCGGCCACGGCCGGTCCGGTGCGCGGCGCCGTGGACCGTCAGTAGCCGATCCGGGTGGTGCCGCCGTAGCGCGGGGCGGTGGTGGCGCGGTCCCGCCACTGCGTCTCGGCCAGGCTCGGCCCCCACTGGCGCAGCAGCGTCTCCGCGCCGTCGTAGGCCACCCCGAGCACACCCAGGACCCTCGTCGCGATCTCGGCCGCCGCCGACGCCCCGGCCCGTCCGGCCTCGGCGCCGGGCCGCGTCGCCGCGTGCACCGCGACCGCCTCGGCCGAGCCCAGCACCTCGGCCAGCGCCCGGGCCAGCGCCGCCCGGCTGCCCTCCACCCAGCCGGCCAGCGCGTCGGCGTAGCCCGCCGTCGACTCCAGCCGCCCGACCAGGCTGTCCGGCCCCTCGTCCAGGTGCCGCAGCAGGGCGGCACGTGCCTCGTCGTACGCCGACGCGGCAGCGCCGGACCAGGCGACCTGGTCGGCCAGCAGCGCACAGGTGTCGTCGTACCCCCGGACGAGCCGGCGCACCGCGTGGCCGGCGCCGGTCAGCGGCGCGGGATGCAGGTCGAGGAACTCGCGCACGGCCGCGCCGGGAAGCACCTGCATGCGGCGCAGCAGCGGCCAGAGCCGGTGCCCCTCGGGCGCGCCGACGGCCAGCAGCGTGTCGACGCGGGCGAGCAGGTCGAGCCCCGGCTCGGCGAGGCGGTCGAGCGCGTCCATCAGGCCTCCCGGGCCAGCCGCCGGGCGACCGCGTCGTCGGCGGCGGCGTAACGGTCGGCGGCGCTGCGCAGCGCCGCCGCGGCGGCGGCCAGCCGGACGGCGGCGGCCTGCGCCTCGCGTGCCCGGTCGGCTGTGGCAAGCGTCCACTGGCGGTGCAGTGCGCGGCCGACCTCGCCGGGGCGGCCGGTGGCGTGCGCGCCGAACGCGGGATGCGGCGGGTCGGTGGCGGTCACCGTGCGGGACAGGGTGGCGAGGGTCGCGCCGGCCTCGTCGAGACGGGCGGCCAGGGCACGCAGCGTCTCCATGTCAGGCCCCCGCCAGCGGCCGGTAGGCCGCGAACGTCTCGTTGTGCAGCTTCTCCCGCGCCCACTGCGCCGCATCGGCGGCGGCCGTCACGGCGGCCTGCACCGAACCGGCCACGTCGCGCGGGCTGCGGTGGTGCAGCGGGCCGAGGAAACGCACGTCGGTGATGCGCCCGCCGGCGGTCACCACCACCTCGACGAGCCCGTCGGGCGAGCGGACGGTGACCTCGACCGTCGCGACCGCCTGGTCGAACTCGGCCTGCAGGTTCTCGATCCGGCGGTAGCGCCGCACCGCCTCCTCGATCCAGGCCTCGTCGATCTCGCCCCGCGGCATCGGCGGACTCCTCCCGGCCGGTCCGGCCTTCACTGAGCGTGCCGCCTCGGTCACCGCGGCATCACCGGACCGTACCGCACGCCAATCGCACGTGTCGATGCCCTGTGGACAGTGCGGAAGTGCCCGGCTCAGCCGCGCCAGAGGGCCAGCATCATCGCCTCCACGGCGATCCGCGGCTTGACGTTCGCCTCGATCGCCGCGCGGCACTCCAGCACCGCCTCCAGGCGGCGCAGCGAGCCCTCGGCGTCCCACTTCTGCGCGCCCGCACCGGCGAGCGACGCGGTGTCGGTGTGCACCGGGGCGACCGGCGCCCGCAGCGCCATGACGATCGCATCCCGGTAGAACCCGGCCAGGTCGACCAGGGCCCGGTCGAGCGCGTCCCGCTGGGCGCGGGTGGCACGCGACTTCTGCCGCTTCTCCAGATCCTTGAGCTGACCGGCCGCGCCGCGCATGGCGCCGGCCGCGCCCCGGCCGGTGCCGCCCGCGCCGAGAGCGGTCTGCAACGCCGTACGCTCCGCCTCGTCGATCTCCGCGACTGACGCGGCGGCCTCCGCCTCGGCGGCCTCGATGAGCGCCGAGGCCGCGTCGAACGCCGCGCCCACGCCGGTCAGCCGACGCGGTACGGCCAGCACCGCGTCCCGCCGCTGCCGGGCCTCCGGGTCGCGGGCCAGCCGCCGGGCCCGGCCCACGTGCCCCTGCGCCGCCGCAGCGGCCCACTCGGCCACGTCCGGCGCGACGCCGTCGCGGCGGACCAGCACCTCGGCCACCGCTGCGGGCGGCGGCTGCCGCAACGGTACGACGCGGCAGCGCGACCGGATGGTCACGGAGATGTCGTCCGGGTGGGTGGACGGGGCGCAGAGCAGGAAGACGGTACGCGGCGGCGGCTCCTCGATCGCCTTGAGCAGCGCGTTGCCGGCTGCCTCGGTGAGCCGGTCGGCGTCCTCGATGATCACGATCTGCCACCGGCCGCCGGAGGGCGCGCTGGCCGCCCGCAGCACCAGCGCGCGCATCTCGTTGACGCCGATGGACAGGCCCTCGGGCACCACGAGGCGGACGTCCGCGTGGGTGCCGGTGAGCGTGGTGTGGCAGCCGGGGCAGCTCCCGCAGCCGGTGCCGTGCACGCACTCGAGGGCGGCGGCGAACGCGCGGGCGGCCACCGAGCGGCCCGATCCGGGCGGGCCGGTGAAGATCCAGGCGTGGGTCATGCCGGCGCCGGGATCGGCCGGAGCCGGAGCCGGGTCGCCGTCGTACTCCTCGGCGAGCGCGTCGAGGTCGTCGTGCCCGCCCGCGAGCACCGTCACCGGCGCGCGCAGCAGGGCGGCGGCCGAGGCGGCGGCCCGCCGCAGCATGGCCACCGCCTCGTCCTGCCCGACCAGATCGCCGAAGACGTCGGTCATCGTCGGGGTTGCTCCATCGTCACCAGCTCCGCGTCGGATAACTCGGGCTGGACCGAGGTGTCCGGGCCCTGCGCCGGACGGGGGTGCACGATGCCGGCCGGATCGGTGAGCAGCTCGCCCACCCGGCGGGCGACCGCGTCGGCGGTCTCGTCGATCGGGCGGGACGCGTCGAGCACCAGGTATCGCTTCGGGTCACCGGCGGCGAGGTCGAGGAAGGCGTACCGGACCCGCTCGTGGAACGTCAGCGACTCGGCCTCCAGCCGGTCGGTCCCCTCGTTGCGGTCCTCGACCCGGCTCAGGCCGGTCCGCGGCTCGACGTCGAGCAGCACCACCAGGTCGGGCTTGAGGCCACCGGTGGCCCAGGAGGAGAGCCAGGACACCTCGTCCACCGGCAGCGTCCGGCCGGCGCCCTGGTAGGCGAGCGACGAGTCGACGTACCGGTCGCTGATCACCACCGCGCCGCGCACGAGCGCCGGCCGGACGACGGTGGCCACGTGGTGCGCCCGGTCGGCGGCGTAGAGCAGCGCCTCGGCGCGCGGCGACGGCGCCTCGCCGGGAGTGGTGCCGAGCACCAGGGAGCGGATCCGCTCGCCGACCGGCGTGGCGCCCGGCTCGCGGGTGACCACCACGTCGCGGCCCTGCGCGCGCAGCCGCTCGGCGAGTTCGGCGAGCTGGGTGGACTTGCCGGCGCCCTCGCCGCCCTCGAAGACGACGAACAGGCCGCTGGACACGAACGGCTCGGCCGGCATCAGCGGACGGCCCCGGATCGAGCCCCAGAGGTCGGCGAGGACCGGTACGCCCTTCTTGTCGTCCATCTGGCCGAACGCGCTGATGCCGGCGATGATGCCGGCCGCGCCGGCGGCGAGCAGCAGCAGGCGGGTCGAGGAGATGGAGATGCCCAGGTCGGCGATGGTGAGCTGGCGGGAACCGCCGACGCCGACCAGGAGGCTGCTCAGCGCAATGGCCAGGATCAGCACCAGCCGGGTGCCGATCTGCACCACCGCGAAGACGCGGCCGCGTACCTCGTCGGCCACCTCGCCGCCGAGCAGCGTGGTGCCGGCCAGGAACGCCATGCCGGCGCCCGCGCCGACCAGGATCGCGCCGAGGATGGCCATGGACAGGTGGATGGCGAACGCGAGCACCAGCACCGAGGCGCTGGCGAGCACGATGCTCATGCCGAACCAGCGGCGGCGAGACATGTCCCGCACGATCATCGGCCCGAGGCCGATGCCGAGCGCCAGGCCGACGAAGATCGCGCCGAACAGCAGCGAGAACGCGGCGTCACCGGCGCCGAGCGAGTTGGCGAAGAACTTGCCGGTGCCGACCACGATGCCGCCGCCGGCGAACGCGCCGAAGATGCCCAGCACCAGGCCGCGGACGAGCGGGGTCTGGCCGATGTATTTCCAGCCCTCGGAGAACTGCCGGAACATGCTCTGCTCGGTGCGCTCCGCCTCGGCGCGCTGGGCCTGGCTGATCTCCTTGATCCCGAGGGCCACCACGAGCGCGGTGGCCAGCCGGGAGAGGGCGTTGAACCAGAGCGCGAGCTGGGCCGGCTCGGCCCAGTCGGGCAGGTCGCCGCCGACCGCGCCGGGCAGGCCGCGGGTCAGCACGGCCAGGGCGACGGCCGCGGCCACCGGCGTGAGGCCGTACGTGGTGATCAGCGTGAGCTGGTTCGCCGCCTCCAGCCGGGTACGCGGGATGAGGTTGGGGACCGCCGCCTCCTTGGCCGGGATCCACAGCAGGGTGATCGACTCGATCAGGAACGTGGCGATCAGCGCCCAGCCGACCACCAGCCCGCCCGCGGCGCCGGTGAGCGCGTACAGCGGGATCGAGGCGAACAGCACGAAGCGCAGCAGGTCGCAGATGACCATCGTCCACCGGCGGTCGAACCGGTCGGCGAACACACCTGCCACCGGGCCGAGCACCAGCGCCGGGAGCAGCCGGATCGCGGTCACGCCACCGAACGCGGCGCCCTGGGCGGTGCTGCCGGAGACCTGGGACGCGGCGAACAGCGCGGTGGCGAGCAGGCCGAGCCAGTCGCCGAAGGAGGCGGCGCTGAGGACGATCCACAGCCTGCGGAACGGCCGGATGCGCAGCACCGAGCGGATGGCGGCGACGCCGGAGTGGTCGGCGGCTGTCCCGGGCGACGACACGCCGGGCGACTCGCCGTTGTTCTGGCTTTCGATGGCCGTACCTCCACGTGCCGGCCCAGGTCTGGGCATCCCCGGTGGAACACTCTAGTCGCGCAGGAAGGGTCGTCCCCCGCGACATTCACCTGCTCGCCGAGCCTAGGCCGCCGGGACCACCGCCCGCAGCCCGGACAGACGCGAGGGTATTTCGCATTGCCGTCCAGACAGTTAGCGTGCAGCCGTGGCCATCGACCGTGACAGAACTCGCGATCGCCTCGACCGGGCGACCGCTCACCTCGACCCGCCGTACGCGGTGGTCGACCTCACCGCGTTCGACGCCAACGCCGAGGCGCTCGCCGGCCGGTCCGGCGGCAAGCCGCTGCGCGTGGCGAGCAAGTCGGTACGCGTCCGCGAGCTGCTGACCCGGGCACTCAAGCGGCCCGGGTGGCGCGGCGTGATGGCCTTCACGCTGCCCGAGGCGCTGTGGCTGGTCCGTTCCGGGGTCAGCGACGACGTGCTCGTGGCGTACCCGACGGCCCACCGGGGCGGCCTCACCGACCTGGCCGCCGACCCGGCGCTCGCCGCCGCCGTCACGCTCATGATCGACGACACCGCACAGCTCGACCTGATCGACCGGGTGTGCCCGCCCGCGCGCCGGCCCGCGCTGCGGATCTGCCTCGACCTGGACGCCTCCTGGCGACCGCTGGGCGGCCGGGTGCACGTCGGCGTGCGCCGCTCCCCGGTGCACAGCGCCACGGCGGCCGGCGCGCTCGCCGCCGCCGTCGCCGGCCGGCCGGGCTTCCGGCTGGTCGGCCTGATGTCGTACGAGGCACAGATCGCCGGCCTCGGCGACGCACCGCCCGGGCAGGCGATGCTCGGCTCGGCGATCCGGGTCGCGCAGCGCGGGTCGTACCGGGAACTGCTCGCGCGCCGCTCGGCCGCGGTCGGCGCGGTACGCGAGCACGCCGACCTGGAGTTCGTCAACGGCGGCGGCACCGGCAGCGTGGCCGCCACCAGCGCGGACCCCGCGGTCACCGAGGTCACCGCGGGCTCCGGCCTGTACGGGCCGACGTTGTTCGACGCGTACCGTGCCTGGCGGCCCACCCCGGCGGCGTTCTTCGCCTGCGCGGTGGTCCGCCGCCCGGCGCCCGGGCTGGCGACGGTGCTCGGCGGCGGCTGGATCGCCTCCGGCCAGGCGGCGAGCAGCCGGCTGCCGCGGCCCTGGCTGCCGGAAGGGTTGAAGCTGCTCGGCGCGGAGGGCGCCGGCGAGGTGCAGACCCCGCTGGCCGGGAAGGCCGCCGACGACCTGCGCGTCGGCGACCGGGTGTGGTTCCGCCACGCCAAGGCGGGCGAGCTGTGTGAGCACGTCAACGAGGTGCACCTGGTCGAGAGGGACGCGGTGGTCGCCACCGTGCCGACCTACCGGGGCGAGGGGCACGCCTTCCTCTGAGATGCCGCGACGTGACGACGGCGGGCCCCGGCGTATCCGGGAACCCGCCGCTCGGCGTGCCGCTCAGCCCTGGTGGGCGGCCTCCGTGGGGGCGTTCACCTGCCGGTGCAGGTACTCCCGGATGAGCGCCTTCGCCTCGACCAGCACCCGCTCGTCGCCGTCGCTGCGGCGGCGGAAGGCCAGCTTGATCAGGGCATCGGCGGCCTCCACCGCGACCTCCAGGTGGAACCGCAGGTCGGGCACCCCGGCCAGGCCGAAACGCTCGGTGAGTACGCGGGCGAGCTGCTCCGCGATGACCCCGTTGTTGTCCCGCTGGTCGTCCAGCAGGTGCAGGTCGACCACGTCGCCGAAGTGCAGGGTACGGAAGCCGGGGACGGTGCGGTGCATCGAGATGTACTCGTCGATCGCCGCGTCGACGCCGTCCCACCAGTGGGTCAGGTCGTCCGAGGAGAACCGCTCGTCGAGCCGCTGGAGGTAGGACTCCATCGTGCGCAGCGTCAGCGCCTGCACGATCGCCCGCTTGTCCGGGAAGAACTGGTAGACCGACCCGATCGCCACCTCGGCACGCTCGGCGAGCAGGGTCGTGGTCAGCCCTTCGTACCCCACCTCGTCGACGAGCTCGGCGCAGGCGTCCAGCATCCGCTGGACCCGCGCGACACTTCGACCCTGCACCGGTACCCGACGCAGCGGCCCGGTCGTGGCGGCTGGTGTGGACACTCGGCGCCACCCCCCTTCGACGGATGAACATATCTGCACGTCACGAGTCTGTGACTACCGGTACAACGAGCCGGGCTCGATTGCGGTATTTACCAGGCACAACGTTCCTGATATGAATTCAGTTCATATTCATGTCGAGGAGTGGCCGCGATGACCGGTACCACCGCCACCTGGTCCAACTGGGCCGGCAACCAGCACAGCACCGCGCTCCTCACCGTGCGCCCGCACAGCGTCTCCGACGTGTCCGAGGCGGTGCGCCAGGCCGCCGCGGCGGGCCGGACCATCCGGGCCACCGGCAGCGGCCACTCCTTCACCGCCACCGCCGTCGCCGACGGGCACCGGATCGACCTCGCCGCGCTGGAGACGGACGTCACCGTCGATTTGGCGCGCCGCCTGGTCACCGTACCGGCCGGGATGACGTTGCACACGCTCAACGAACTGCTCGCCGGGCACGGCCTCGCGATGCCGAACCTGGGCGACATCGACGCCCAGACCATCGCCGGTGCGCTCTCCACAGGCACCCACGGCACCGGGGCGAAACTGGGCTGCCTGTCCACCTTCGTGGCCGGGCTGACGCTCGTCACCGGCACCGGCGAGGTGCTGCGCTGCTCGGCCGAGGAGAACCGCGACGTCTTCGACGCCGCCCGCGTCGGGCTCGGCGCGGTCGGCGTGCTGGTCGAGGTCACCCTGCGCTGCGTGGACGCCTTCGTGCTGCGCGCGCACGAACGCCCCGCCCCGCTCGCCGAAGTGCTCGACGACCTGCCCGGCCTCTACGACGCGCACGACCACGCCGAGTTCTACTGGTTCCCGTACACCGACCGGGTACAGGTCAAGACCAACGACCGGGTACCCGCCGACGACCAGCCACTGCCCGGCTGGCGCGGCTGGCTGGACGACGAATTCCTCTCCAACACCGTCTTCGCCGGCGCCTGCCGCCTCGGCCGCGCCGTACCCGCCCTCGCACCCCGGATCAGCGCCGTCTCCGCCCGCGCGCTCACCGAACGCACCTACACCGGGCGCTCCGACCGGGTGTTCTGCACGCCGCGCCGGGTCCGCTTCGTGGAGATGGAGTACGGCCTGCCGCGCGAGGCGCTGCCGACCGCGCTGGCCGAGCTGCGCCGGATCGTGGACCGGCTGCCGTTCAAGGTGCTGTTCCCGGTCGAGGTGCGGTTCACCGCCGCCGACGACATCTGGCTGTCCCACTCGTACGGGCGGGACTCGGCGTACATCGCCGTGCACCAGTACGTGGGCATGCCGTACGAGCCGTACTTCCGCGCGTTCGAGGAGGTGGCGACGGAGTTGGGCGGCCGCCCGCACTGGGGCAAGCTCCACTGGCGCACCGCCGAGTCCCTGGCGAGCGCCTACCCGAGATTCGCCGACTTCCAGTCCGTCCGCACCCGCCTAGACCCGTCAAACATCTTCCAGAACCCCTACTTGACGCAGATCCTGGGCGCTTGAGGAGATCTTGGAAGGAAAGGGCCCTTATCGGGGCCGTTTTCTTCCAAGATCTCGGCTGGCAGTCACCCCGGCCAGCCGGCCGCCCGCAGGGCGGCGCGGAGTTGGGCGATCACCTCTTCGGGATGGGCGCGCAGGACCCAGGCGGGGAACCGGAGAACACGGTCGCCCTCGACCCACAGGTCGTTCTGCCGCCGCATGTCCGCCCAGGCGTGCGCCGGATCGAGGTGCTGCCCGCCGTCCACCTCGACGTGCACGCGCCACTGCTCGAAGTACGCGTCGAGGTAGCGCCGCCGGCCGGCGGAGTCCCGGCGGACCACCTGACGGCTCGGTTCGGGCAGGCCGGCACGGCGGACGAAATCGAGCAGGTCGAGTTCGCCCAGGGAGTGCGCACCCCCGGCCGCATCCGTGGCGGTGGACAGGATCAGCCGACGTCGGCGGATCCGGGGCATCCGCTCCACCACCTCGTGCACGTCGTCGCCACCCACCAGCCGCTGCTGGAAGGCAGCCGCGACGATCGCGCGGGCCCGGGTGTCGGTCGGTGCCCACTGCGCGGCGTCGACGATCGACCGGGCCGCCGCCGTCCGGGGCGGCGCCGCGATCGGCACCACGTCGGAATCGGGCAGGTGGGTCGTCCGGTGCGCCAGCACACCGGACGGCAGCGGTGACCGACGGGTCGTGGCGGGCAGGAGCAGGTGGACCACCCGTTGCGGGAAGCCACGCAGCCCTCCCTCCTGAGCCGCAGTCATGCCGCCCAGGAGCGCAGTGGGGCCAGCCGCCAGCACGGCGATCCACCGGAGTTGCCCGGGACCGACCGGGCCGTTGTGCGCGACGAGAACGGCGCGATGCGCCTGTCGCCACCGGCCCGTCGTCACCCGGTGGCGGATCGCCCTACGCGTGAGATGCGCTCGTGCCTGCTGGAGGCTGAGCACGTCCTCCTGCCGGAAGAGCAGCCAGGTCAGTTCGTCCGCGTCATCCGACGGCAGCGCCCGCCGCATCCCCGCCCAGGAGTTCCCCACCCACCCACGGTGCCCCCGACGCGGCCCTTTCGCCGCCCCTGTGGACAACCACCAGATCTTGGAAGGGGTCACTCGTTCGGGGTTGAGGTCGCCTTCTTGGGGGCGGACTTCTTGGCCGTCGTCTTCTTCGCCGCCGTGGTCTTCTTCGCGGCCGTCGTCTTCTTGGCGGCCGTGGTCTTCTTCGCCGGGGCGGCCTTCTTCGCGGCCTTCTTCTTCGGGGCCGGGCCCTTCGCGCGCTTCTCGGCCAGCATCTCCGACGCCTGCTCCAGCGTCAGCTCCTCCGGCGTCTGCCCGCGCCGCAGCGACGCGTTGAACTCGCCGTCCGTCACGTACGGCCCGAAGCGCCCGTCCTTGATCACCAGCGGCTTCTCGGTGAGCGGGTCGTTGCCCATCTCCCGCAGCGGCGGCGCGGCGGCCCGGCGCTGACGCGTCTTCGGGGCGGCCAGCAACGCCAGCGCCTCGTCCAGCGTGACGGTGAACATCTTGTCTTCCGAGTCCAGCGAGCGGAACTCGTCACCGCGCTTGACGTACGGGCCGTAGCGGCCGTTGTTGGCGAACACCTCGGCGCCGTCCGGGGCCACGCCGATCAGCCGGGGCAGGCGCAGCAGCTGCAACGCCTGCTCCAGGGTGAGGCTGTCCGGCGTCTGTGAGCGCAGCAGCGACGACTTGCGCTCGCCGCTGGCCACGTACGGGCCGAACCGGCCGGACTTGAGCAGGATCGGCTCGCCGGTCGACGGGTCGTCGCCGAGCTTGCGCTCACCGCCGCCGCCGAGGAACAGCTCGTGCACCTTCTCCGGGGTCAGCTCGTCCGGCGCCAGGCCCTCCGGGATCGGCGCCCGGTCACCCTGCGAGCCGCTCTCCTCGCCCTCACCCTCACCCGAGGCCGGAACCGAGGCCGAGCCCGCAACCGAGCCGGGCAGCGCCCGCTGCAGGTACGGCCCGTACCGGCCGACCCGGACGACGACCTCGCGGCCCTCGTCGTCGGTGAACAGCGGGATGGAGTTGACGCTGCGCGCGTCGATCTCGCTGAGGTTCTCGGTGACCAGCTTCTTCAGGCCACCGGCGTGCGCGATGGCCTGGTCGCCGGTGCCGTTGGTGCTGCCGAAGTAGAAGGAGGTGAGGAAGTCGACGGCGGCGTGGTCACCACCGGCGATCTCGTCCAGCTCGTTCTCCATGCTGGCGGTGAAGTCGTAGTCGATCAGGCGCGGGTAGTGCCGCTCCATCAGCCCGATCACCGCGAACGCCAGGAACGACGGGATCATGGCCTGGCCGCGCTTCACCACGTACCCGCGGTCCTGGATCGTCTGCATGATCGACGCGTACGTGGAGGGCCGGCCGATGCCCAGCTCCTCGAGGGCCTTGACCAGCGACGCCTCCGTGTAGCGGGCGGGCGGCTGGGTGTGGTGGCCCTGCGCGGCCAGCTCGTCGGCGGTCAGCGGCTGGTCCTTGACCAGCGTGGGCAGCCGCCGCTCGGCGTCCTCGGCCTCGGCGTTCTCGTCGTCGCTGGACTCGACGTACGCGCGCAGGAAGCCCGGGTCGGTGATGGTCTTGCCGGTCGCGCCGAAGTCGGCCTCCTCCTGGGCGGAGGAGACGGCGCGGATGCGCACCGACACGCTGGAGCCGACCGCGTCGGTCATCTGCGAGGCGATGGTGCGCCGCCAGATCAGCTCGTAGAGCTTGAACTCCTCGGCGGACAGCTCCTTGGCCACCTCGCCCGGGGTGCGGAAGTTGTCGCCGGCGGGGCGGATCGCCTCGTGCGCCTCCTGCGCGTTCTTCACCTTGCCGGTGTAGCGGCGCGGCTCCGGCGGCACGCTGCGCTCGCCGTACAGCTCGACGATCTGCCGGCGGGCGGCCGCGATGGCCGTCTCGGACAGGTTCACCGAGTCGGTACGCATGTAGGTGATGTAGCCGTTCTCGTACAGGCGCTGCGCGGTGCGCATCGTCTGCTGCGACGAGAACCGCAGCTTGCGGGCCGCCTCCTGCTGGAGCGTGGAGGTGATGAACGGCGCGTACGGGCGGCGGCGGTAGGGCTTCTCCTCGACCCGGGTGACGGTGAACGGCCGGTCGGCCAGGCGGGCGGCGAGCCCTCGGGCCCCGCCCTCGTCGAGGTGGACGACACCCGCACCGGCGCGAACACGACCCGTGGTCGGCTCGAAGTCCTTGCCGGTGGCGATCCGGTCACCGTTCAGCGCGACGAGCGTGGCGTTGAACGTGCGCGGGCCCTCGCCCGGCTTCGCCACGGCGAGCGTGGCCAGGATGTCCCAGTATTCAGCGGTGCGGAACGCCATCCGCTGGCGCTCCCGCTCGACCACGATCCGCGTCGCCACGGACTGCACCCGGCCCGCCGACAGCTTCGGCATGACCTTCTTCCACAGCACCGGCGAGACCTCGTAGCCGTAGAGGCGGTCGAGGATGCGCCGCGCCTCCTGGGCGTCGACCAGGTCGCGGTCGATCTCCCGGGGGTTCGCCACGGCGGCCTGGATGGCCGGCTTGGTGATCTCGTGGAAGACCATCCGCTTGACCGGCACCTTGGGCTTGAGCGTCTCCACCAGGTGCCAGGCGATGGCCTCGCCCTCGCGGTCCTCATCCGTCGCCAGGAAGATCTCGTCGACCTCCTTGGCCAGCTTCACCAGCTTGCTGATCTGCTGCTTGCGGTCGGGCGACACCACGTAGAGGGCGTGGAAGCCGTTGTCGACGTCGACGCCGAGGCGCGCCCACGGCTCACCCTTGTACTTCGCCGGGACGTCGGCGGCGTTGCGGGGCAGGTCCCGGACGTGGCCGAAGCTGGCCTCCACGACGTACCCCGGGCCGAGGTAGCCCGAGATCGTCTTGGCCTTCGCCGGTGACTCGACGATGACCAGACGGGTGGTTCCAGCGTTGCTCGGCACGTCTCTCCCCGACCTCACTCCTACGCCATGCCCGCTTCGGGCCGTGTTGCGTCACCCGGACCACAGGCGGTCCGGATGTCCAACGTAACGCGCCGTCCGCGTTCCGGGTTTCGTGGGCGGCAAACGGGCCGCCCTCCCGGCGACCGCCGGCCGCACCCTGCCGGACGGCGTCACGGTACACCGTGGGTAGGGCGACAGGCGGGTCACTGTGACGATCGCGTACACCCGGCGCAGCCGTCGCCGGGTGTCCGGCTTCGGACACCGGACGGTCAGCCGGGCGAGCCCGGCCATTCCGCCGCCGGCGCCGTCGCCGGCCGTTCCCCCACCAGTTCGGCGAGCCGCGACATGCGCCGCCCGCCGATCCGGAACGCGGGCCCACCCTCGTCCGGCTCCACGAACGCGGCCGGCAGGCCGACCGCCGCCAGCGCGGCCCGGACCACCGGCCAGGACGGCTCGTCGGCCGGTCCGAGCCGCAGCCGGAAACTGGCCGGCTCGGCCGCGCCGGCTGCGGCCGTCCAGAGCCGCAGCCGCCGTCCGTCCAGGTGGAAGCGGGCCGGCGGCCGCTTCACGCCGCCGCGCAGCCAGGCCCGCGCCAGCGGTGCCAGCATGCTCGTGTACGCGGTGCGCACCCGGTGCCGCCCGTCCTCGGTCGGCTCCCAGCTCGCCGGCACGCCCCGGGCGCCCAGCTCGGCCACCAGCACGTGCACCCGCCAGGCGGCGTCGACCACCACGGAGATGCGGGCGGTGCCGCCCATCCGCCCCACCTCACCCGGCCCGGCGAGCAGGCCGGCGAGATCCGCCAGGGCCGGATCGGCCGCCTCGGTGGAGAACAGTGAGGGCTGGCGGGCGGGGTTCGGGGCGGGAGGGGTCAGCGACACTCCGGGACCTCGTCGAAGGCCTCTTTCAGCTCGGTCGAGTTGAGTTTGCTGGTGTCCAGCGCGCTCGCGTCGTACTCCTTGTTGAGCGTGTCCACGGCGGCGCGCACGCCGTCGTAGAACGGCCCGGCCTGGGCGGTGTCGAGCCGGTCGATGGCGCCCCGGGCCCGGCCGTACGCGTCGCGCATCTTGCTCAGCGACCCGAGGAACCCGGCGGACACCTCGGCGCCGCGTTCGGCTTCGGGCACGCCCGCCTCCTCGACCTTGCGCCGGGCCGTCTCGCTGGCCTGCTCGGCGCCGGCGAAGAGCCGGACCAGGTTCTCCTTGGCCTGAGCCGGGGTGGTCTGCGCGGTCATCTGCTGCTGCGTGCTGCTGGTCAGCTTGGAGATCTCCGCCCGCCACGGGGCGAGCGCCTGGCACACCGACGCCGCCCAGACGCGAGGGCTGGGACCGCCACCGCACCCGGTGACCACGAGGACCAGCGTGGCCAGGACCACCGTGAGCTTTCCGGCGGTTGCCGCCCGGCGCGTACGCATGCGAAGCAGCGTACGACCTCCGGGCGGAACCGCCACCGCTCAGGTTTGCCGGGCACGGGGTTCCCGGCCGGCCGGGGCCGGCCGGGAACCGTCGCGTGCGATCAGGCGTTCACCGTCTCCGGACGCTGGTCCGGCGTGCCGGCCCCGCTGTCCTCGTCGGTCATCGCCACACCCTTGCGCTTGCTAAACACCACCGCGGCCGCGATGATCAGCGCGGCGACCACGGCGATCGTGATGCGCAGCGGGTTGTTCTTGTCGTCGCCCACGCTCCAGGCCACCACGGCCGGGGCGATCAGCAGCGAGACCAGGTTCATCACCTTGATCAGCGGGTTGATCGCCGGGCCGGCGGTGTCCTTGAACGGGTCGCCGACGGTGTCGCCGATGACGGTGGCGGCGTGCGCGTCGGAGCCCTTGCCGCCGTACGCGCCGTCCTCCACCAGCTTCTTGCCGTTGTCCCAGGCGCCACCGGAGTTGGCCAGGAACACCGCCATCAGCGTGCCCGCGCCGATCGCGCCGGCCAGGTACGCGGCCAGCGCGCCCGGGCCGAGGCCGAAGCCGACAGCGATCGGGGCCAGGATGGCCAGCAGACCGGGGGTCATCAGCTCGCGCTGCGCGTCCCGGGTGCAGATGTCCACGACCTTGCCGTACTCGGGCCGCTGGGTGCGGTCCATGATGCCGGGCAGCTCGCGGAACTGGCGGCGTACCTCCATCACCACGGCCCCGGCGGAGCGGGAGACCGCGTTGATGGCCAGGCCGGAGAAGAGGAACACCACAGCCGCGCCGATGATCAGGCCGACCAGGTTGCGCGGGTTGGACACGTTGAGCGAGTTGAGGATCTCGGTGCCGACGTCGCCCACACCGGCGTCCTCGTACGCCGAGCGCAGCGTGTCGGTGTACGAGCCGAACAGCGCGGTGGCGGCCAGCACCGCGGTGGCGATCGCGATGCCCTTGGTGATCGCCTTCGTGGTGTTGCCGACGGCGTCCAGCTCGGTGAGCGTCCGCGCGCCGTGCTCGTCGATGTCGCCGGACATCTCCGCCACGCCCTGCGCGTTGTCGGAGATCGGGCCGAACGTGTCCATCGCGACGATGACGCCGACGGTGGTGAGCAGGCCGGTGCCGGCCAGCGCGACCGCGAACAGCGACAGCGTGATCGAGCTGCCGCCGAGCAGGAACGCGCCGAAGACGCCGGCGCCGATCAGCAGCGCCGAGTAGACGGCCGACTCCAGGCCGACGCTGATGCCGGCGAGGATGACGGTGGCCGCGCCGGTCTGCGAGCTCTTGCCGATGTCCTGCACCGGGCGCCTGTTGGTCTCGGTGAAGTAGCCGGTCAGCGCCTGGATCGCGGCGGCCAGCACGATACCGATCACGACCGCGCCGATGGCCACCAGCCGCGGGTTGCGGTCGACGTCGGTCAGCCCGCCCTCCAGCTCGGCGAACGTGGCCGGCAGGTACGCGAACGCGGCGATCGCGACGAGCACCGCGGCGATCAGCGCGGACAGGTAGAAGGCCCGGTTGATCGCGGTGAGGCCGTTGCGGTCGCCGGCGCGCAGCCGGGTGATGAACACGCCGACGATCGCGACCAGCACGCCGATGGTGGAGATGATCAGCGGGAAGACCAGGCCGGTCTCGCCGAACGCGGCCCGGCCGAGGATCAGCGCCGCGACGAGCGTGACCGCGTACGACTCGAACAGGTCGGCGGCCATGCCGGCGCAGTCGCCGACGTTGTCGCCCACGTTGTCGGCGATGGTGGCGGCGTTGCGCGGGTCGTCCTCCGGGATGCCCTGCTCGACCTTGCCGACCAGGTCGGCGCCGACGTCGGCGGCCTTGGTGAAGATGCCGCCGCCGACCCGCATGAACATGGCGAGCAGCGCGGCGCCGAAGCCGAAGCCCTCCAGCACGGTCGGGGCGTCACCCCGGAAGATCAGCACGACCAGCGCCGCACCGAACAGGCCGAGGCCGACGGTGAGGAAGCCGACCACGCCGCCGGTGCGGAAGGCGATCTTCATGGCGCCCTCGCGCCCGCCTTCCCGCTCCCGTGCGGCCGCCGCCACCCGCAGGTTGGCGCGGGTGGCCAGCCACATGCCGGCGCCGCCGATGAACGCGCTGAACAGCGCACCCACCACGAAGAACGCCGAGCGGCCGACCTTCACCAGCGTTTCGTTGCCGTCGGTGTCGTGCACCGGCAGCAGGAAGAGCAGCACGACGGCGATCACCACGAAGATCGCCAGTGTGCGGAACTGCCGCAGCAGGTACGCCGACGCGCCCTCCTGCACCGCGCCGGAGATCTCCTGCATGTTGGTGGTTCCCTTACCGGCCGCCAGGACCGCCCTGGTGAGGGCGGCCGCGAAGACGAGCGCCACCAGCGCGATGACCGCGGCGATGACGACGTACGTCACGTTGGCTCCGGTAAGGGACAGTGCGCCGCCGTCGGCGGCCAAGGTCCCGGACATCTATGTCCTCCTGTACCGAACAACTCGCGCCGACCTGTGGAGACGCACGGGCCGACGCCTGGATGCGGACTCGCAAGCGCGCGCCAACCCACCCCGGCGGACCAGCGATGAACTCCCGTTCCCGCCGGCTACGGGATGGGATCACTTGCTGACAACCCGCGTACTGTAGCCCTCCGGCGTGGCGGAGGTCACACCGAGGGGGCACCGTGTCTCGATGATCTTCGTAACTGTGTTATGCGAAGAAATCTGATATATGGCGCGGCCAATACGACGAGGCCGCGCTCCCCCTCGGGGAACGCGGCTTGCGTGTGCGTTTCGGGTCAGGCGCGGCCGGCCGGCCAGGACATCCGCACCTCGGTGCCGACGCCGTCGTCGACCGGGCGGACCTGGAGATCCTCCACGAAACCGGCGAGCAGCGCGAAGCCCACGCCGGTGGTGAGCGCGTCCTCGCTGAGCGACTCCTTGGCCAGCTCGTCCGGGCCGAGCGCGGCCAGGCCGAGGCCCGCCTCGATCGGTGCCCGGTCCACCACCCGGACCGTGTAGCCGCCACCGTCGGACATCTCCACGTACACCGGATCGGCCAGGCCGTACTGCCGGTGCAGCGCGACCGCCCGGGTGCACGCCTCACCGATGGCCAGGCGCACCTCGTCCAGCAGGTCCTCGCGTACGCCGGCCCGCCGGGCCACCGCGACGCCGACCAGGCGGGCGGTGCGCACGTGCACCGGGGCCGGAGAGAAGGACAGCTTGACGGTCGCCATCACGCGCCGGTGGAGTCGGCGGCGATGGCCGCGTCGACCGTCGGATGCAGCGGGAAGACCTGGTCCAGGGCGGTGATCCGGAAGATCTTGAGCAGCGGCTCCTTGTCGCAGACCAGCGCGAAGGAGCCACCGGCCGAGCGCAGCCGCTTGAGCGCGCCGACGAGCACACCCAGCCCGGTCGAGTCGAGGAAGTCCACCCGGCCGAGGTCGACCACCACGTGGCGGGCCCCGCCGTCGATCAACTCCAGGAGCCGTTCCCGCAGGCGGGGGGCGGTGTAGACATCCACCTCACCACCGACCTCGAGCACCGTGTGCTCCCCCACGGTGCGGGTCGCCAGCGACAGCTCCATCGGTCCCTCCTCGGTAAACTCTCCTGGGCATCTAACCATCCCCCCGCGCGGCCCTCTCGGGTCACCGGCCACGCCCTCCCCATACCCCCACCCTGCGGTTCCCAATTCCGAACACCAGTGCGAGAGTGCAGGACGTGACCGACCACAGCCCCGGCCCGCGGCGTGCGCCGGGCGAGCTGCTGCGCCGGCTGCGGCTGCGTCACCCCACCGACCCGGTCACCCACGTCGAACGCGTCCCGGCCCGCGCCGGCGAGCCCGTGGGGTGGCCCGGCTGGGCACCGGAGGAACTGCGGGCGGCGTTCGCGCGGCGCGGCGTCACCGCCCCGTGGCGGCACCAGGCCGAGGCCGCCGAGCTGGCGTACGCGGGCCGGCACGTGGTGGTCGCCACCGGCACGGCGTCCGGCAAGTCCCTGGCGTACCAGCTTCCCGCGCTGAGCACGCTGCTCGCCGACCCGCGCGCCACGGTGCTCTACCTGGCGCCGACCAAGGCGCTCGCCGCCGACCAGCTCCGCGCCGTCGCCGGTCTCGAACTCGACGGGGTACGCCCCGCCACCTACGACGGGGACACGCCACGCGCCGAGCGGGAGTGGATCCGCCGGCACTCCCGGTTCGTGCTGACCAACCCGGACATGCTGCACCACGGCATCCTGCCCGGGCACGCCCACTGGTCCGGGTTCCTACGCCGGCTCGCGTACGTGGTGGTCGACGAGTGCCACACCTACCGGGGCGTCTTCGGCTCACACGTCGCGCACGTGCTGCGGCGGTTGCGGCGGCAGTGCGCGCGCTTCGGGCGTACACCGGTTTTCCTGCTGGCCTCCGCCACGTCGGGTGACCCGGCGGCGGCGGCCGGGCGGCTCACCGGCCTGCCCGTCACCGCCGTCACCGAGGACACGTCGCCGCGCGGCGGGGTGACGTTCGCGCTCTGGGAGCCGCCTCTGCTGCCGCCCACCGACTCGTCCGTCGACGCCGACCTCGTCCAGGTCCGGCGCTCCGCGCTGCGGGAGACCGCCGACCTGCTCGCCGACAGCGTGGTCGAGGGGGTACGCACGCTCGCGTTCGTGCGGTCCCGCCGGGGCGCCGAGGTGGTCGCCGCGAACGCCCGGCGGTCGCTCGACGAGGCGGTACCCGGGCTGGGCGACCGGGTGGCCGCCTACCGGGCCGGCTACCTGCGCGAGGAACGCCGCGAGCTGGAACGGGCGCTGCTGCACGGCGACCTGCTCGGGCTCGCCTCCACGAACGCGCTCGAACTCGGCGTCGACCTGGTCGGGCTGGACGCGGTGCTGATCTGCGGCTGGCCCGGCACCCGCGCGTCACTCTGGCAGCAGGCCGGACGGGCCGGGCGCTCCGGCGACGAGGCGCTCGCCGTGCTGGTGGCCCGGGACGACCCGCTCGACACCTACCTGGTGCACCACCCGGAGGCGCTGTTCGGGCGGCCGGTCGAGGCGACGGTGCTCGACCCGGCCAACCCGTACGTGCTCGCGCCGCAACTCGCCTGCGCCGCCCACGAGTCCCCGCTCACCCCCGCCGACCTGGACCTGTTCGGCGAGGGCGCGAAGGAGGCGGTGGACTCGCTGGTCGAGGCGGGGGCGTTGCGGCAGCGGCCCACCGGCTGGTACTGGCGGCACCGGGAACGCCCCGAGGTCGACCTGCGCGGCGAGGGCGGCGCCCCGGTGTGCGTGGTCGAGGAGTCCACCGGCCGGCTGCTCGGCACCGTCGACGGCGGGTCGGCGCACTTCCTGCTGCACACCGGCGCGGTCTACCTGCACCAGGGCGTCTCGTACGTGGTCGACTCGCTCGACCTGGCCGACGGGTGCGCGCTCGTGCACGCCGAGGAGCCGGACTGGTCCACCCACGCCCGCGACGTGACCTCGCTGTCGGTGGTGTCGGTCCGCTCGTACGTGGACGCCGGACCGGTCGGCCTGTTCCTCGGCGAGGTGGACGTGACCAGCCAGGTGGTGTCGTACCAGCGGCGGCGCATCGCCACCGGCGAGGTGATCGACACCCGCCCGCTGGACCTGCCCGCCCGGGAACTGCGCACCGTCGCGGTGTGGTTCACGCTCTCCCCCGAGTCGCTGACCGCCGCCGGTGTCGAGGCGGCGGACGTGCCGGGCGCGCTGCACGCCGCCGAGCACGCCGCCATCGGTCTGCTGCCGCTGATGGCGACGTGCGACAGGTGGGACATCGGCGGGCTGTCCACCGCCCTGCACCCGGACACCGAGGCACCCACCGTCTTCGTCTACGACGGTCACCCCGGCGGCGCGGGTTTCGCCGAGCGGGCGTACGGCACCGCCGCCGCCTGGCTGCGCGCCACCCGGGATGCGATCGCCGAGTGCGGGTGCGAGACCGGGTGCCCGTCCTGCGTCCAGTCCCCGAAGTGCGGCAACGGCAACAACCCGCTGGCCAAGGCGGAGGCCGTGAAGGTCCTCGACGTGGTGCTGACCAACCTCGCCACGGTCGGCGGCGAGGCGGCGGTGGCCGGCCCGGAGGCGGTGGCCGGCCCGGACTCGGGCACCGGCCCGGAGGCGGGCACCGGCCCGGACTCGGGCGGCCCGGAGCGCGGCGAGGTGTTGCCCCGGCAGGACGACCGGGCGGCCCGCCCAGCTCAGGCGGCCGGTGCCCCACCCGCCTGACCGCGCCGGGGCGGTTGGGGCTGCCCGCCGCAACTACGGGGAGGTTGCGGTATCGACAGGTGCTGGATCCCGCCACTTCCCCGAACTGGTGTCGATCAAGCTGGGCCGTGCGGCTCCGCGGGTGCCCAGGTGTCTGGTTGGTGGGACGGGTGCATGAGGGCAGGGCCGCCGGGGCATTGATGTATGGGAGCGCTTCCATGCATCATTTCCGGTAGCGCACAGGTGACCCGAGACCCGTCCCGCCGGAGGTGCCGCCGTGGCCGACACGATCGCCGAGACCGTCGAGCTGCTCTACACCATCGACCAGGAAAACCTCACTCCCGACCAGCAGATAGCGCTGGGCACCGCGATGGCCACGCTCGCCCAGGCGGAACGGCTGGAGCAGATCAACGAGCGTCTACGCGGCATCCACCAGGTGCTGAACACCTGGGCGATGAAGGCCACGGTCGACGGCGGTCGTTGACCTTGCGCCTGCCGTTCGGGGTACGGCGACACGGCCTGCGCGGCGTGCCGCCGCGCGGGTCCTGCGTGCGGCGACCGCTCGTCCCGCAGGGGTGGCGCGCTCGGGCGAGCGGTGGCCGGCCTGCTGTGCAAGACTCCGGCGACCCCTCGAAGGAGATCCCATGTCGCCCGACAACCTGCAGGCCCAGCACCGGTTCATCATCCGTCAACGGCTCCGGATGATGGTCAACCAGTACGAGGTGCACTCGGTCGCGCCCGACGGCTCCGAAGGTGGGCTGCTCGCGTTCGCGCAGCAGAAGCGGCTCGCCTTCAAGGAGCAGGTGACCATCTACACCGATGACTCCAAGCAGTACCCCCTTCTCGGCTTCAAGGCCCGTCAGCGGCTCGACCTCGGCGCCACCTACGACGTGACCGATCACGCGGGCAACCCCATCGGCCTGTTCCGCAAGGACTTCGCCCAGTCGCTGCTGCGCTCGACGTGGCACGTCGAGCAGCCCGGCCTGCCGCCCGCCACCGGGCAGGAGCGCAGCCTGCCGGTGGCGCTGCTGCGCCGGTTCGTCGACTCGCTCTCCTGGCTGCCGTACCACTTCGACTTCATGGCGGGCGGCCAGCCGGTGTTCTCGGTCGACCGGAAATGGGGCCTGCGGGACCGGTACTCGGTGGAGATCCAGCACCCGCAGATCGACCGCCGGCTGGTGATCGCCATGGCGGTCGGACTGGACGCCCTCCAGTCCCGCTGATCTGGCCCGACGGTTCACCCGCTGAGCCGGGCCCCGGTTCTGGGCTTCTCTCGGCCCTGCTCTCCCTCCCGGCCCGGCTCTCGATCTCGGCACGGTCCGGCTCTCGGCTCAGGCACGGTTTCACGGGTCAGGATCGGCCCGGCCCGGCCCGGCCCGGGACGTCGCGGTGGCGTCCCGGGTCAGCCCCGGCAGCGGCGCGACGCGTACCTGCGCCGTGACGATCAGGTCCAGTCCGTCGATCCGGCAACCGGTCATCCGGCCGCCGTTGGCAGAGACCAGGTCGGCCGCGCGAACGCAGGCGGCGTCGACTCCGTCGAGTACCTGACCGGCACCGGCCAGCGCACCGAAGTCCGCCGCGTTGCGGGCCTGATGCCGCGCGCACCGGGCCGCCCCGATCGCGGCACCGAACACCCCGACCAGTACGAACACCATTCCGATCGCCAGCAGGCACACGGTCGCGCCGCCTCGGTCGGCCGAGGACGTCCTCACGACAGGCTCCCCGTACTCCCCACGGACCCGCCCGCCAGCCCCGAGCCTGATCGTGACCGGCAACCCTTCCACAATGAACCGGCGTGAGGGCGGGTCGGCCGGAGAGCTGCCGGCTCTCACGGCACCGGGCCCGGTGCGCCGGGTTCCACTGCGGCCACCGCCTCCGCCGACACGACCAGCCGGGGCAGCCGCGTACCGAACGTACGGACCGGTGCCCGGACCGTCGCCGTGACCCGATCACCGGCCACCGTCACCGAGACCTCGGCGCCGTCCGGGGCGTACCGGGTTCCGGCGACCGTGCCGGACTCGCCCCGGGCCGCGGCGAGAGCCGCCTCCCGGGCCGCGTCGACACACGCGACCCGGGTACCCACCGCGTTCACCGCGGTCAGCCCGGCGACGAGGAGCAGCATGAGCGCCGGCAGGCCGGCCGCCAACTCGGCGGTGAACGAGCCCCGCTCGCACGCCACCCGCGAGCGCCACAGGCGCCACACCGCCCCGGCCCGGCGGCCGACGGTGTTCCGGGCGGGCTCGGCCGACACGTCGAGCGGGTGGAGCGACCGGCCACCACGGCCGGCCCGCCGGCGCCCGATCACTTCAGGGCCCGGTCGATGACGGCGGTCAGCGCGGACTGCACGTTGCCGGAGGTCAGCACCTTCAGCAGGATCCCGGCGAAGGCGACCGCGGCGAGGGTGCCCACCGCGTACTCGGCGGTGTTCATACCCGCGTCACCTCGCAGGCGGGTGAGGAGCTTGCGCATGTCGTACGTCCCTTCTCGATGGTTCACAGCACGTCGCCGAGAACGGCGACGATCACCGGCACCAGACCGGCGAGAATGAAGGCCGGCAGGAAGCACAGCCCGAGCGGCAGCACGATGAGCACACCCGCGCGGCGGGCCGCCGCCTCGGCCGCGGTCGACCGTTCGGCACGCAGGTCGTCGGCCAGCCGGGTCAGCGCCCGAGCGAGCGCGGCGCCGCTGTTCGACGATCTGATCGCCGCCGCGACCACGGGTTCGGCACCGGCGACGCCGTCCAGGTGCGCCCACGCCTCGCCGGGGCCGCCACCGAGCCGCAGCGTCCGGCCGACCCGGCCGAGCCGGTCCGCGAGTGGCCCGCCGAGCGCCTCCGCGACGGCCAGCACCGAGCGGTCGACAGGCGCGCCCGCCCGCAGCGCGGCGGCCAGCAGGTCAGCGGCCAGCGGCAGGTCGGCGGTCTCCCGCAGTCGCCGTTCCCGGACGGCGCGCGGCTCGATCCGGCGCAGCAGACGGTCGGCGACGACACCGGCCGGCAGCCCGAGGACCACGCCCGTCACCCCGCCGACCACCACCGCCACGGCGATCCCGGCAAGCGCTGCGCCGAGGCGTACCCGATCCGGCCACCACGCCGGGCGAGCCGGCGGCGGAGCCGGGGCGAGCCGGCGCAGCCGCCGTACCGGGCGGACGACCGGGCCGGCGACGACCAGGAGCGACGCGGCGCCGCCGAGGCAGACGGCGGCCAGCACCTGGCGCGACATCAGGCGGCCCGCCCGGGCGTGACGCCGAGCCGCTCGGCCCAGAGCAACCCGCCGACCTGCAACACGACTGCCGCCACCGCGCTACCGGCACCCACCGGCGTGTGCAGGAGCACCGCCACCGGATCCACCCCGATGCCGTAGCCGAGCCCGATCCCGCCGAGCGGCAACGCGGCGAGTAGCCAGGCGGTCGCCCGCGCCCCTGCGGCCTGGGCGGCGGCAGCGGCAAGTCCCCGGTCGGCGGCGCGGGCGTCGGCCTCGATCCGTTCCAGCAGATCGGCCAGCGGTGCGCCGGTCCGGTCGGCCAGCCTTCCGGCGGCTCGGGCCAGCCGCGCGACGCGCCCCGGGCCGTCGTCGACACCGCCGTCGGCGGGTAGCCCGGCCCGCAGGTCGGCGGCGACGGCGGCGAGCCGGTCGAGATCGCGGCGGTGCGCGAGGTCGGCCGTCCGATGGGTACGCCGGCGCAGCACCGCCCGGGCCGCGAGCACGCCGTAGGTGGCGAGCACCACTGCTGCCACCGGGCCACCGAGCAGCGCCCCGGTCACGGCACCACACAGCGCCGCCGCCGGCAGCACACGTCCGGCGGAGAGCGCCGGCGCGGGCGGACGGGCGGACGCCTTCGGCCCGGAGTCGAGCGGCCGCCGTGGCGGGTCCGGCGGTGCTGAACGCGAGCCCTTCGCCCGCTCGGCCGGAGTGCCTGCCTCGACCAGGACCGCCAGGCGCCGGGCGCGACCGGCCCGCACCGGCCAGGCGACGGCCACCGCCGCGGCGGCCAGGAGCAGGACCGCCGGCCAGAGGTGGCCGGTCACGACGGTTCCGCCGGGGTGGGCCACGCCGCCTGGAGGATCGGCGGCACCGGCGTTCCCCGCCCCCGCAGCAGGTCGGCGAGCGCCCGGGCCGCCGGACCGAGACCCCTGCCGCGTACCCAGGCCGGGACCACCCTCACCACCCGGTCGGGCCCGTCGGGCAACAGCAGGCCGATGGAGTCCAGGACACGTCCCTCGCCGGTACGGCGGAGCTGGAGGACTACCTGCAACGCGGCGGCGACCTGGGCGTGCAGCGCGAGCCGGGGCAGGCCGCCGAGCATCCCCAGCGCCTCCAGCCGGGCCGGAACGTCGGCCGGGGCGTTGGCGTGCAGCGTTCCCGCCCCACCGTCGTGGCCGGTGTTCAACGCGGCCAGCAGGTCGACCACCTCGGCGCCCCGGCACTCGCCCACTACCAGCCGGTCCGGCCGCATCCGCAGCGCCTGCCGGACCAGGTCGCCGAGCCCGACGGCACCGGCACCCTCGACGTTCGCCGTCCGCGCCTGCAGGCCGATCACGTGCGGGTGCACCGGACGCAGCTCGGCGGCGTCCTCCACCAGCACGATCCGCTCGGTGCCGGGCACCAGCCCGAGCAGCGTGTTCAGCAGCGTCGTCTTGCCGGATCCCGTGCCGCCGCTGACCAGGTACGCGAGGCGGGCCGCCACGAGCGCGGCGAGCAGCCGGGCGACCGGCCGGGGCACTGTGCCCCGCTCGACGAGTTCGTCGAGGGTGAACGGCCGCTGCCGGAAGGTACGAAGCGACAGGTAGGGCCCGTCGGTCGCCACCGGAGGCAGCACCGCGTGCAGACGGGTGCCGTCGGGCAGGCGCGCGTCGGCGTACGGGGAGGCGTCGTCGAGCCGGCGCCCGGCCGCCGAGGTGAGGCGCTGCGCCAACCGGCGTACGTCGTCGAGCGTGCCCAGCGGCACGGCGACCTGCTGAAGGCCCCGTCCCCTGTCGACCCAGACCCGCACCCCGTTCACCAGTACGTCGGTGACCTGCGGGTCGGCGAGCAGCGGTGCCAGTGGACCGGTGCCGACCAGGTCGTCGTGCACCCGGTCGGCGATCCGCAGCAGCGTGGTGTCGCCGAGCACCGCCGTCGCCGGCTCGGCGCGTACCGCGGAGACGATCGCGGCGGGCGTGACCGGGGTGGCCTCGGCGGCGAACCGGTGCCGGACCCGCGCGGCCAGTTCCCCCGGGTCGGCAGACGCGGTCACGCCGCACCCGCTGCGGACGACCCGGTCAGCTCGTCCACGAGCCGCCGGCACAGCACGGCGAGCGGCCCCCTCCCGCTCGCGCCCGGCGCCTCGCCCCGCTCCAGCCCGCGGCACAGCCCGGGCTCGGGTCGCAGCGTGCCGGCGAGCGGCAGCCCCAGCGCCCGGGACACCTCGGCCGCCCGCAGCCGGCCGGGCGCCGGACCGCGCACGATGACAGACAGATCGACGCAGTGCGGCGCGGCGACGGCGGCGACCCGGGCCGCGGCGGCCGCCGCCCGCAGCTCGGCCGGTACGACGAGCAGCGCCCGGTCGGCGGCCTGGAGCGCGATCGCCGCCGCGTCGTCGAGGTGCCGAGGCAGGTCGAGCACGACCAGGTCCCGCCCGCGCCGGCCGGCGTCGACGGTGGCGGCCATCGCCTCGGCCGGCAGGTGCCGCAGGTCGCCCCGGTCCCAGGAGAGCACCACCAGGTCGCCCCGGCTGGGCAGCGCGCGGATCAGCGACGGCGGGTCGACCCGCCCGTCCGTGCCGGCCAGTTCGGGCCAGCGCAACCCGTCGAGCTGCTCCCACCCGAGCACCAGGTCGAGGCCGCCGCCGAGCGGGTCCGCGTCGACGAGCAACGTGCGGAGCCGGGACCGGGCCGCGCTGACGGCGAGCCCACCTGCCAGCACGCTGGCTCCGGCACCGCCCCGGCCGCCGAGGACAGCCACCACCCGGCCCTGACCCGGGCCCGCCGGACCGGCCACGCACTCGGCGAACCGGTCGACCAGCCAGGGCTCGGCCGCCGGCAGTGTCGCGACGTGCTCCGCACCGATGAGTTCGGCCAACTCCGTACCCGGATCGAGCTCTCCGGAGCGACCGACCAGGACCGTGCGGGCGCGGCGGGGAAGGCGCGCCCGCAGGCAGGCCGCCGCCTGGTCGGCGCCGATGAGCACCAGCGGCGCCGGGGCCCAGCGGGCCCGGGCGGCGGCCGGGTCGGCCGCCAGCTCGACCTCGGTGCCGCCGGCCGCCGCGAGTCGCAACAGCTCGTCGAGAAGGTCGCCGTCGGAGGTGACGAGCAGGGGCAGGCGACGGTACGGCGGGAGCGGGGTACGGGGCGGCATGGCGGCCTCCATCGGTCGGACTCGGACGTGCCGGGGTGCAGCCTGCCCGGCCGGAGGAGGTGAGACGGGTGCCCTGTGGACAACGGAGGTCGTTGTGGACAGACCTCGGTGGCCCGGTTGATCTGCTATGTGCCGGAGACGGAGGCAACGAGTGGACCGTCGGCCATTGACGACGGGGACGATCAGTAACGGATAATCGGGGCCCCTCGCCGCTCGATGAACGGCACCGGCTTGCGGAATCGAGGCCATGACCGATTCACCGCACCCCCTCACACCCCCCTCGGTACGACCCCACTCACGGTCCGCCCCCACAGCCGGCGGCGAGATCTGGCTCCGCGACCCGTCGCCGACGCTGCTGGCCGCCATCGCCATCGGACTCGTGGTCGTGGTGCTGGCGAGCATCGTCAGCGTCTTCGCCACACCCCGTCGCCCCGACCTCCCGCCGCCGCTCGAAGGCCAGGCGATACTGGCGTCCCCGACGAGGGCGGGCTCGGTGACGGAGACGCCGGCCGAGTCATACGCGCCGCCGTCGGTGTCGTTCTCCAGCCGTGCCGTGCCGCCCAGCCGCACCGCCGCACCGACCCGCCGCCCCACCCCGAGCAGCCGGCCGACCTCGTCGAAGCCCACGCCTCCCCGGCCGAAGCCGCCGGTGGTCGGGCCCGGGGAACTGGCCCCGCTACCGGCCTCGCGCGAGTCTCGGCTGCGCTCGCACGGCGGCGGCCCGTCGACCTTCATCGACTTCGTCAACACCCGGGAGTCGACGGTCGTGGTCCACTGGATCAACTACGACGGCCGTCGACAGCAGTACGCGGTGCTCCGGCCCGGGCAGTCCTACCGGCAGCAGACGTACGTCGGTCATCCGTGGGTCGTGACCGACGAACGAGGCCGAGGGCTGGTGTGCTTCGAGCCGGACCGGCGGACGCTGCGCGCGGTGATCCGGTAACTCCCTTGCCGGGCCCGACCGGCGGCTGCGACGCTCCGTCGGGTGATCGACAAGCCGGACATCGACGAGCGGACGCTGGCGGCCGAGGTCGCCGCCGCCTGGTCGGTGGACGTCGTCGACCTGGTGTTCATGCCGGTCGGGCTCGACGGGCACGCATGGGCGTACCGGGTGGAGACGGCCGACGGCGGGCGCTACTTCCTGAAGGTGCGGCGGGGCGACTTCACCCCGGCCGCCGTCCTGCTGCCTTCTCTTCTGCGCGCACAGGGCCTTCGGCAGGTGGTCGCGCCGCTGGACCACGCTGGCGCCGGGCGCGGGTTCGGGGGCTATCGGCTCCTGCTCTACCCGTTCCACGACGGCGGCAGCCGGTGGGGCCGTGGTCTCACCGACCGCCAGTGGATCGAGTACGGCGATTTCCTGGGTCGGCTGCACCGGGTCACGCCGAGCGCGGAGGTGGCAGCCGTCCTGCCGGTCGAGCCGTACCGATCGAGCGCGGGCGAACGGCTGCGGACCCTCGGCGGGCAGGCCGCGTCGAGCGAGGTTCTGGGTGCCTTCTGGAAGCGGTACGGTCCCGCGTTGCACCGGTTGGCGGAGTCCGTCGACGACCTCGCGTCGCGCGTGACGCCGGGGCAGCACGTCATCTGCCACGCGGACATCCATCCGGGCAACCTGATCGCCGACGGCGACGGTCCGCTGCACGTCGTGGACTGGGACGCGCCGATCCTCGCGCCGCGCGAGCGGGACCTGATGTTCGTCTACAGCGCCGACTTCGGCGAGCACCCGATCAACGCGCGCCGGGCCGACCTCTTCCGCGAAGGCTATGGGGCGCTGGAGCCGGACCCGGTCCTGCTGAGTTACTACCGCAGTGAGCGGCACCTCGACGACGTCGCGGCGTTTCTGGGCAGCATCCTCGATCCGGAGGCCAGTACGGAGTCCCGGGCCAATGATCTGCACTGGCTCACCCGGATCGCCGAGGCGGTCGCCGACCCCCGCTACGCGCCCTGATCGCACTGCGGACGCAAAGGGACGACCCCCGTCGGGGGGAAAGTGACCTGACGTAGCAGCGAATGTGATCGAGTGCCGTACCGCGTGGTCAGACGCGCTGGTCGTGCTGTTGAGCATGATCGAGAGCCGCCACGTGGTACGGCGTTCGCTGACGATCCACTGACGGTGCGGATAAAAGGTTGGGGGCATCCAATAAATTGGGCGTCCGGCTGGAAGCCTCACACTGCGTCGAGGTCTGCGGCCGGGTGTACAGCGCTGACCAAGCCCTTCCAGAGCCAAGGGCTGGCCACCAAACATGGCTGGCCTGAACAGACCACGCACGACCGCGAACGAGACCGCAACTGAGACCAAACCACTCATTAAGTCCACCGGCCATCCTGCGGCAGCCGGACCTTGGATGCCCGGCACCCGCAGTCAAGACATCTGTCGATTTACCGACTATCGATCACGCACTAGCAGAGTTGATCAGCGAAGGAGACTAGATTTCAAGCGCACTCATGTTCACCTCTCTGGGAGAATCGTGGCACTAGCGGAGACGTTGTTGGCCCTCGCCGCAACCGCAGGAACCGGCTTGGTCAGCGCTGCAACTACCGATGCTTGGGAATCGACGAAGGCTGGCTTCGCGCGCATTTTCAGCAGGGATGACCCGAAACGCGTACCGATTATAGAAAGTCGCTTGGAAGCAACGCGGGCAGCGATAGGAAACGCAGCCCCGGCGGAAGTCGAAGACGTCCGTAGACAAGAAGAATCCCTCTGGACGATGCGTTTCACCGACCTCATTGAGGAATACCCAGAAGCGGTACCCACGCTTCGCTCTATAGTTGACTCTCTTCCGGACAAGGGTGATGGCATCGCGACAGCCCTAGGCATCGGATCACTTGCAGTGGGCGGCAACATGTCGAACCGGGCTTCGACAGGAGGAGTGGCCGCTGGGGTAATCAACGGTCCGATTTCTACGTCAAACCCTCCGATGCCGGATCAGTCCAAGGCCTAACTGACTCCGGCATGACCGCGGCCATAAACGCACACGCCCATGTCGCATCCATTGCCACTGCGGGGGGTATAGCAGCACAAACCATCAACAACCTCTCGGTTGACATCCGAAGCGTCGAATCCGCTGGCAACAGCGACCCTCTGGAACATCTGGTTCGCGATGGGTCTATCCTCAGCCACCGATTTGACCAATATAACCCCGTAGGCGATTTAGGCGTTCACCCGCCCATCCAGATAGGAGGGCTTCCACATCTACCGCCGTACGCCTCTAGAGCGGTCGACGCCGAACTTGACGTGTACATGGAGTCAGGCGGATTGATTCTCTTAGAGGGCGACTCGGCCGCCGGCAAGACTCGCTCGGCTTACGAAGCAGCCGCCAGGTGGTTTTTGAGAAACCCCGGCTGGAAGTTCCTACGACCGCGCGACGGGTCCGCGCTACGGGAAGCAGTCGCGGCTCAGTACAGCTTTGACGAGGTTGTCGTCTGGCTTGACGATCTCGAGAACTATCTTTCCAGCGGCGGTCTGGATGCGTCCCTCCTGAGGACGATTATTCCCCCCGGAAAGACGAATGTAATTCTTCTAGCAACTATACGATCTCTGGCTAAAAGCGTATTCAGCCAAAGCGCCACTTACCCCGATATCCCTACTTTCGCTCCCGACATCCGTCGCTTATTTGCTTTGGCGCGCACGATTCGACTAGCACGTGAATTGACAGCCGGAGAACGCTCCGGTGCTGCCCAACTCCGCAGCGATCCGCGCATCGCCGCAGCACTTGACAATGACGGCGGGGCCGGATTGGCAGAGTACATTTCAGCAGGCCCGGCGATTGCAGAAAGGTGGAATAGCGGCAAGGATGGAGTAGAGCCCTGGGGCGCTGCTCTTGTGTCGGCTGCTATTGATTTTCGGCGCGCCGGCTACCTTGCTCCAATACCCCGTTCCTGGCTGAAGAACGCTGCCCGTTCGTATGTTGGAAGGCGCGAGGCCCGTCGCCTAAATCACTTCAAACTTTCCCAAGCCTTCAGCTGGGCAACTGAGCTAGTGCATGGCGCAAGTGCATGTCTGGAAGAATTAGAAGACGGAAAGTACATTGCATTCGATTACCTCGTCGACCTAACGCAGTCCCAGACACTAAAAGAAGAAGACGAGCTACGCGAATCGGGCAGACCCGGTCGAGTTCTAGGATCAGTCCCAGACGAGGTCTGGCACATACTTCAAGACGAATTGAACCCTAGCGATCCTCAGTTCCTTAGCTGCGTATCAGCTTCGGCCCTGTCTCCGCATCCCGGCCTGGCCAGCATGTTCAAGAACGGCGTGCGAAGCGGCGCCCTAGACATCTCTAAATTCAACACTGAGGGGCAGCTATTTGGGCTTGCGCAAGTCTGCTTGCGGGCACGAATCTGTGTCGTGTGCCAAATACTCGACCTCAATCTCGATCTTGCAGTCCTGGTGAGAACGCTTTTTGACGCGGTCGAACCCGTAATCAGCGGTGAGGAGAACTCGGCGACTCTACGCCAGCGTGATGCGCTGCAGATACTCTACGATTTCGCAGATCAAGAAAACTTCAACGACAATGAGGCACCCATATTCAAAGCCGTGGCATCGGCGCTGGATCCTGTGAGCCTTGCGGCCATTGGGGCATTCTTCCACAGCGCAGACTGCGCGACAGTTGGGCAGCGCTGGCTGCAAGTCGCCGACCAAGTATCACAGATACGAGACTAACAATTCGACTGTCTCCGCCCCGCCTCAGTGAGGCGGAATCGAGCCGTGCACCGTCGAGGAGGTGCGGCGCCCGCTCGCCCCCGACCGGAGGCCGATTGAACAGGTGCTAGTGCGGTGGACCCGGCCATCGGTCTGCGCCAAGGCGAAGCGCTCGGCCACAGTTGGGCAGACGTCGACCTAAGCGCGGGATCGCTGGTCGCTCGGTGCGCCGGCAACGGTCCCGGTGGCTATACGGATGCGGCCTGGCCCTACGGGCGGGAGTTTGGCGGGCGCTGCCCCGACCGGCGGTCGAGACAGCGGAGACCGAATCGCGTCCTTTCCGCCGAACGATCCGGCTGCTCGACGAACTGTGGCGGCGGCGAAACTAGACGCATGTAGGCTGAGGCATACGGCTCAGGAAAACGACTTCGCCAGGCGGAACGCGAACACCCTCACCAGCGCTCCTACTGCCGCCAACGATTCGGCTCATCAATATCGTCGCAGGCATTCTGCAGAGGGTGCTGCGGCTGCCCGAGGACGGCCGAAGGCCGCCCGCAGGGTAAGCCGCAAGCGCAAAGAGCAGCCTTGTTTCACCTTCAGCCCGTGTCTGCAAAGATCAAGACTGAGCCATTTTCATCCTGCGTGGCGGTCGGCTTCGACGCGGTGCAGGACGAGGATGGCCTGCACGATCGCGGTCGCTCGGCGTGGGCAGCAGCGCAGCTTGACCAGGATTTTCCAGGTCTTGAGGGTGGCGATCGCGCGTTCCTCTTCCGATCTGGGTAAGACAGCACAGCGAGGCTCCCGGTTGGGGCATCTGATCTTGGTCGATTGCTGTCTTACCGGGAGCCTCGTCCTACCTGGACACCGGCCTCCCACACCGCCCGTGACCTGCGCCGTCACGATGAAAATGGCTCACTGCTGTCGGCCAACGTCGACGAACGGCGCTGGCCTGCTCGCCATGTCGTCCGTCGTCGTTCTCGGACTGCGTTTGTCGACTGGCTTGGCTGTACGGACGGCTGTACAGCCAGACCTTTTCGTCCCGAACGCGGATTGGCCCCATCATTGGGCGCCATCCGACATTGTTCTGTGCTGCCGGCGATGGTCGGCTTGCTCTCCCGTGTTGTCGGCCGTCGGCCGTCGCTGCTGCTTTCGCTGCCTCCTGGCTGCCTCACCTCGCCCGCCTGACGCAGGTACCTGCTCGCCCGCCCGTCCGCTCGTCTGCCTCCTCGTCGTCGGCTGGGAGGGCTCTCGCGGTTAGGAGGCGCAGGTGTTGAGCATGCTTTGCAGTGCGGACTTCTCGGAGGATTGGAGCGTCAGGCCCCAGTTGTACTTCACGCTGATCCACATCTTGCTGTAGGTGCAGCGGTACGACGTCAGGGGTGGCTGCCACGTCGAGGGGTCCTGGTCGCCCTTGGCCTGGTTGACGTTGTCGGTGACCGCGATCAGTTGCGGGCGGGTCAGGTCGTTGGCGAAGCTCTGCCGGCGGCTCGTCGTCCAGGAGCTGGCTCCGGATCGCCATGCCTCCGCCAGGGGCACGACGTGGTCGATGTCGACGTCGGAGGCGGCGTACCAGGTCGCACCGTCATAGGGGCTGTACCAGCGGCCGGACGTAGCGGCGCAGGAGCTGTTGACCACGACGGAGGTGCCGTCGCGCTTGAGGACCTGTTCGCGGGTGTTGCAGGTGCCGGTGATGGTGATCCAGTGGGGGAACAGGTCCCGCGAGTAGCCGGCCGTCGAGCCCTGGGCTGCCACTGTCAGGGCGTTGAGCTGCGACTGCGCCGTCGCTTTGGATGGGATGCCGGGAGGGGTGGCCGAGGCTGACTGTCCGTTCACGACGGCGAGAACGGCACCCGCGAGGGCGGCGACAGTGATCGCGGCGGCGCGGCGCCTGGCACGCGTGGTGGGGGTAACGGGCGCGTTTGGCATGGCTGCGGCCTTTCGTCAGGGGGACAGCAACCGTCCCTGACGATCATGTCGATCGATTGACATCCCTGTAAAGAGCGGCTGTCCGGTTGTCGAGCATCGCTGCCTCTGCCTTGCAAAGATCAAGCCTGTTGTCGGCCGGCGTCTGCCACTGATGCTGACCTGCTCGGACTGCCTGTTGCTGCCGATCGCCGTCGCGGTCCGCCCACGGGCTTGGCTGTACGAATGGCTGTACAGCCAACTCCTAGGGGGTCGACCGTCGCCGACGGCTCCCGTGCTCGGACTAGCGCAAGATCCTCGCGGCCATATGGATCTTGACCTTCTAGAACGGGCGTTCTAACCTGCACCCTCATCGTCCGCGACACGCCGGTGAAGGATGCTCAGCTTGACCGAGGTGAAGAAGTGCCGTCAAAATTCACACCGTGACTTCACTCCTGGTCCTGCCCGTGGCTGATGTGGTCGAGCTGTACGAAGCCGGCCTCGCCATCCTCCACCGCGCCATCCTCGACAAGGTCAGCCTCGCTGCCGGGGCCCTGGATGAGGTCAACGCTGCCGACGCCGGCGAGCATCCTGGCCACGTGTTGGCACCGGTGGTGCGTCGCGGTCTGGGCCCTCAGCTGCGAGCGGACCTGGCCGACACGGGGCTCGCCTTGAAGGTCATCCAGTTTGATGCGGTCAGGCTGATCTTCTCTGCTCACGGAGGCGACGTGGCACGGGTCCGCAAGCGCAACCCGAACTCCCTCGTCCTGAGCAACATGCCACAGCTGGAGATGTTCGCCGGCTTCCGTCCGGGCGAGCTCGCAATCCTCTGGGAACCGGACGAGCAGCAGCAGCAGTTGCGCAGCATTGTGCTGGCACGGGTGGATGCGGCGTCGTGGAACAAGAAGGAGTGGGTGATCTTCGAGGAGGCACCGCTTCCTCCGCCGGCTGCGAAGTCCTACGCGCCGCCCGCTGGATCCTCCAATGACGACGACGATTTGGCCGATGTGGTCAATTCGGTGGACGACCGAACCGGAACGGAGGATATTGATACCGCATGAAGGTTCGCATTTATGGCGAACGGCTAAGGGATGCACGCGTAGTTCAATCTCTGCTTTCTAAAGACGTAGCCGACCGAGCGGGTATAGCTCCATCCCAGCTGACCCGCTTGGAACGCGCTGCCTATACTGAAGTTAATGAGGACACAGCGGAAAGGCTGGCGGAATGCCTAGCCTTTCCGCTCGACTTCTTTTCCTATGAAGCGGTAGCATACGTCAAGCCAGGGTCAACGCTCTTTCGCGCTCGAAGAACAATGCCGAAGAGGGAAGAAGAGCAGCTACACACTTGGCTGAGGCTCGCTGGCGAAATGCTGATGGCAACCACATCCAAGGTGAAAATCCCTTCCCTAGCCTTGCCCGCTCGTATGGATTTCGAAGACGCCGACAGCGCCGCTCAAGCAACGCGCCGACGATTCGGGCTGGACGAAGCCTCTCCTATCCCACACCTAATGCGCGTCATGGAACGCAATGGAATACCAATCATTGCGCTACAGATCGAAGCGGATATCGCCAAGCACGATGCTGTTAGCTGTTGGGTTGGCCGAAATTGGGGCGACCTAACCGAATGGCCGCTTACCGTAGTCCGTGTAATGGACTCCTGGGAGCGAACCAGGTTCTCGGTAGCGCATGAATTGGGCCACTTGGTGCTACATCGCAATGGGGCCCCCGAAGACAAGCAGGCAGAGCAGGAAGCGTTCGACTTTGCTCGGAGCTTCATGCTCCCATCGGGAGTTCTTAAAGAGTTGTGGCCTCGGGCGGCGACGCTCAACAGCATCATGCCAATTAAGGCGCAGTACGGTATGTCGCTGGCGAGCATCATTGAGCATGCATGGCGGACCGGCCTTATAGACGAGGACAGGCGACTGAACTTCTACAAACAGTTGTCGAACCGTAAGGATCCTCGCACTGGTCTGAGGTGGCGGGAACAGGAACCCGGCCACGAGGACAGAGATGTGGAACGTCCGCGGTTGGTGGCGCGCATGTCCGAAGCGGTCTTCGGAGATGGACTCCGCCTAAGCGAGATGTCTGCCGCAACTGGCTATTGGCCCGCAATTTACATTCGGCGCGTTTTGGCAAGCCAAATCTGGTCTCAAAAGAAGGCCCCGACACCGACGCGCAGCAGAGCGGACAACGTGTACAAGATTAGCGAGCGGCGCTAGCCTCAGACAAGGAAGGCAATATCTGGCTTCACAGGGTCAGGGTCCGAGGATTTGATAATCGCTTCCACCCTGCCCCTTAACGGGTTCCTTAACCCCCCAAGAAAGAGCAGACCGCCTCAACCATCACCTAATTAGGAGTAAGTTGTCGTGGAGCGCGGGGAGAAGCGCACGGCGGAGTGGTGGCTCCCTGATATGAACCCTGAGGATGCCGTCCCGGGCACATATGAGGTGACAGAGAATGGACAGGTCAGGGTGGAGCTTCACCGCGCCCTACCGAATCAGGGCCTGGAGGACCTATTCTCAAACGAAGATATCGAGTACCCGCTAATTCATGGTGCCGCCTTTGGCTTGCCTGTAACGCTGATCAACTCGCGGGCCATCGGCCGAAAGGCCAGCCTTACTAGCAGACACGTCAACACAACGCTGCGCCCGTGGGTTGCGGTAGAGGGCATTAGGCTGAACCATGGAGAACTCTGCCTAACCGATGCGACGGTGCGCGTTGAGAATCAAGATCTTTGGGACAACTACGATAGCTTTCGCCCTTCAGCCCTTCGGAAGAGCGGGTTCCCTTCCACCTTCACCTACACTCCACTCCAAACCGAAATTGCTGAAATTCCGGGCGGGGAAATTTCCGTTGAGGACGCCTCCGCTTACCACCCACAGGGATCCAACCTCTCGTTGCAATCACGGTCGAAGTTCAAGCTGAAGTTCGACAAGGAAGTTTCCTTCGAAGATTTTGCCAAGCGGCACATTCGCAGTCTGCTGCTGATGATGACTGCTGCTACCGGAAGAGATTGCGGAGTCCTGGAGGTGCGATGCACCTCTTCGGAGTGGGTGGTCAAGGGTGAGCGCCATCCAGGTGACCGATGGGTGACCATGCGAGTCGGGAAGAGCTCGCAGGATACCAAGCCGCTAAGCATCCACGACTTGCTGTTCAACTTGGGCGACCTTGATTGGAAGACGCAGGCCCCACACTTCTTCGATATTACCGATGAGTGGGCTTATCCAATCGAGCTCTGGGCAAGCCTTGCAAGCTCGAAGCTGTTTTGGCCACTTGCGCGCTTCGCAAATTCTGTGCAAGCGGTAGAGGCGCTGGATCGCATTCTTTATCCTGCTGCACCCTTCACGCCGGACACTGAGCTGGCGGAAAGGGTAAACGAGGCGCTGAAGGAGGCGCATTTCAATAAGGTCGTCAGAAGCAAAGTAAAAGAATCGTTGTTGAGGCCGCGAGAGGCTTCACTTGACGCTCGCATGACGCGGCTTGCGGAACGTGTCAGCGTGGCAATGGAAGCCTTGGTAGGTGAGCACGCTTGGGAACAAAGGATAGCCCGGCTCCGGCATGTAGCGAGTCACGGCTTAGAGGATGCGGAGCAGTTCGTAGGGGACACGAGAGCACCGGAGGTTGCCACCGAAGTGCTGCTCCACCTGCTGGAGTGCCTGTTCCTTGAGCGAGTTGGCTTTACGCCCACGAGAATCGCCGAACTCCAAGAAAGGAGAAGCAGTTCCGGGTACCGTAAGCTAATTGTTCACGAATACCTTCCCCTGCTTGACGCCTTCTCAGCATCCCGCTCAGTCAAGCCTAATTCCGGCGAATCGCAAAGCTGAGCTAGAACCAGTAACGCTCGGGCACGCACGGCATCAAGGATTCCCGACTGCCATCCCGTCTGCCGCCGACCCACACACCGTGGAGCGGGCCAGGGCCAGGGCGACAAGGTGGAGCGCCCCACCGGACGTACGACCTTGTCGCCCTGGCCCTGGTCTGCTCGGCTTGCCTGGGTCGGTGGCTGGCGGGATGGCATCCCACCTCAACCACCCACCCACCGGAACCGTTCGGCAACTCCATCTCGGAGTCGTCTGGCCCCCGCCGGAGGCGCAGCTCTAACCCGGTCCCCTCACTCACCCCACACCCCCTCCAACCACCTCACCCCTTCCCTCCTTGGGGCTCCAGCGGCCAACCGCGGTCGTTCGGCAACTTCGTCCACCCGTGGTAGCCCTGCTCTTCGTGAGCCTCTGGATCGTCGGGAACGGGTGAGAGCTTGTCCGCCTGGCCCTGGTCGTTATCAGGGACTCGTCACCGGGTCACCTCACTGACCCAGAAGTGACGCGCGGGGCGGGGCGTGGGGTTCGGGCCGGCTGACTTTTCCGCCCCGGCGCCCTTGCGCCGGGGCGGCGGCTCGGCAGGAGCCGTTTGCCGCGCCCCGGCCCGCGCCGCGCGGAGCGCGCTTGATCCTAAAGAGAGTGTTTCGGCAGTCGCGTCTGAAGGACCGTCTGAAGGCTCGTCATATTACTGAGGGCAGCGGTGGTGTGACGGTCGTTGATATCTTCTGTGGCATGAGTCGGGGCCGGGGTGCTGGTAGCCCCAACAAGCGGCGGCAAGTCAGCGAGCAGGAACACGCTGCTGCGGTGGAGGACTACCGGGAGTCGGTCGGCCGGTTGCAGCACACCGCCTACCGGAACATGCGGCAAACGGTTGCCTACGCCACGATCTTCGTCGCGGTCATCGCCACGTGGATGCTCTTCATCGGACAGGCCACGCCGGCGACCTTCCCCTGGTACGCCGTGGCGATCCTCAGCGGCGCGTTCGGTCTGGCCACGTACTTCGTTCGGCAATCACGTCCGCGGCTGTACGTGCTCGCCGTTGCCGTGGTCCTGGCGGTGGTGGGCGTGACCGGCATGTTCCTCACGAGCTAGGGGCGGCCCTCATGACGTTGTCGGTCGACCCGGAAGCGTTGGTCGGGTTCGCCCGGCAGGTCGACCGCGCCGCCGCCGACGTGTGGGAGATCCGCACCTACCTCAATCGGTATGCCGACGTCGCGACCGGCGGCGAACAGCTCAAGATCGCGAAAGCCGCGCACGAACACGCGGTCCAGGTCATCAACGGCACCCTCAACCGGCTCGCCTGCCTCCTGGAGAACTCCGCCCCCGAACTACGAGCAGCCGCCGGCTACTACCGCACCACCGACGCAGCCAACGCCGAACGCCTCGACCGCACCCTCCCGCCGGCGGCCGACCGCTGCATCACCGCCCTGGAACTGGAGTTGGCGAACAACCCCTGCGCACCGGCGAACTTCGTCGACGTCCGAGACGTCCGCGGCCACCTTGACACGCCCGGCGACCCGGACAAGCCCGCGAACCCCCTGGGCTGGATGGACTACATCAGCCCCGCGAACTGGCTCAACGAAGTCTTCAACCACGTCTTCGGCTTCGACCCCATCGGCAAGATCCAAGCCGAGGTGTCCGGCGACTGGGAAGCCCTGGCCACCATGGCGCCCGTCGTCGACAACATAGGCGGCGCCCTGCACGACCTGGCCTACAACGTCCAGTCCGGCACCACCACCCTGCGCCCCCTCTGGCACGGCATCGCCGGCGACGGAGCCTTCCGCTACTTCACCACCACCGCCAACGTCACCGCCGACCTGCACACCCCACTGACCGCCATCAGCGGCGCCTACCGGGAGATGGCCGACGCGGTGTGGTCCGCCGGTGAATCCCTCGGCGGCGTCGTCAAGAGCCTCATCGACGCCGCCATCATCACCGGTGTCGCCGCCGCAGCGGGCACCATCAGCGCCGAAACCGGCGTCGGCGCGCTCGTCGGCTACGGCGTCGCCGCAGCCGAGATCGCGAACATGTTCCGCCTCTGGGGCGAAGCCACCAAGCTCTGCCAGCAGATCTCCGCCGCCGTCCTCATCTTCCGCGCCGCCCTCACCCGCGAACTCAGCGACCTCGACACCGCGGCCCTCCCCGCACTGCCCGACGGCGGCCGTTACGACCACCCGCTCGCCGGCGCCAAGGGCTGAACCGCAGTGGACGACCTGGACGACATCACCGGCGGCGACGAGAAGCGGACGCAAGCCCTGCGTGAGCTTCTGGACCAACTCGCCAGCAGTAACAACCCGCTACTTCGGGAGATGGCCACCGCAGTGCAGGACGGGCAACTCACCCTCCGCGAAGCAGCTACCAGCGGCACCTACGGCGACGAGCTAGCCGGCCCCTTCGTGACCTTCTGGAACGCGTACCAGCAGATGACCCCCGAGGAGCGCGACGACCTCCCTCGCGGCTGACCATCCGGGACTCGCTCGCCGCTCGTCACGGGCACAGGTTCGCTCGGACGTGCACCCCGCACCATGCCGGCAGCTCGACGGACCACACCCGCCACCCGCCGCGATCCTTGCGCAGCTCCCACCGCCACGGGTGCGCGGTGCCGGCGAGGATCTGCGCGTCATCCCACCAGACCGCGCGTACCTGCTCGGTCACCGTGGCCCGGTCGTCGGCCTGGTGCTCGATCGCGCTCGGCCCCACGCTCTCCAGCTTCGAAGGCCCCCGGCCAGTACCGGTCATCTCGGCTCGGTAGTCGCGCCACTGCTGCCGCAACTCGTCATGACGCGCGCCAGCCAGCACCCGCGACAGCCCCAACTCCTCACCAGCGCTGAGCTTCAACAGCCACACCCGGGCGGCGGCCTCCGGCGTCGCCTCGCCCCGCTCTGCCTCCAACTGCTTACGCACTGCCCACGAGGCCGGAACCGCAACAAGGCCAGCGCAACTGATCACCACCAACGCCAACAGCACCCAGGGCCACCGCCGCGGACTCCCAACTTGTCGGACTCCACGCGACCGCCACCACTGCGGAACCTCCCCCAAGATCACCTGCGCGACGATACGAGAACCTCTCGGAAGGTGTCTCGTCGAGGTGCTCGAAGGACGTCGTACTCGTGCCGACTCCACGCGCTGAGTGCTACGGCAAGCGTCGACTAGGGGCCGCGCATTCGCGGCGCAGTGAGGGGACCCTTGTGCGCGGTTCTGAGTAGGTCCGCGTGTCAGACAGCGCTGCCGTGCTCGGCGTACGCGGAGACGCTACTGCTGCGGGCTGCGATTGCGGTGCGGATCCGACGGCCAAGCCGGGAGGGACCGTACTGTTCTACGGACTCTGCGTCGACGTACTGCCATTGGGTCAGTTCACCGTCCGCGAAGCGGATCGCGCACTCCTGCTCGGCGCCGAGTGACCCGCCGTCGAAGATGAAGAGCAGTTTGTCGCCCTCGTGCTCGGCTGGCGCCCAGTCCACGACCAGCATCGGTCCGAGTGCGGGCGTGAGGCCGAGTTCCTCGCGGACCTCCCGGACGCAGGCTGCCCGCGGTGACTCGCCGGGCTCGACGTAGCCGCCTGGGATGTCCCAATGCTTCTTGTAGCTGGGGCGCACGAGCATCACCCTGCCTTCGTCGTCGAAGAACAGGGCGCCGGCGGCGACGCGTGGGGTCGCCACGGGTGGCATCTCGTTGGCCGTCACCAGGGCAGCCTAAATGCCTCGGTTCAGTCGAGCACCTTCAGCCGGCGAGCCATGCCGACCAGCTCGGCTGGCGGCTTGCCGCGCTGCCGGCGGACCCAGGTCAGGGCGAGCTGCCTGCTGAGGAAGTGGTGCCGCACCTGCTCGGGCGCCATCTGCTCGGCTTCGAGCAGCACAGCTTGGGCGTCGTCGACGCGGTTCCACGAACTGTAGGCGCGGGCGACTTCGAGGGCGTGCCGCACCCGCCGTTCCATCGGGAGTCCGGTGGTGTCGACGCGCGGGCCGAGGTCGACGGCAACCTGAACATCGCCCAACTCGGCTGCGGTGGCGACGCGGTGAATGGCGACGTTGGTCGGGCCGAACGCCGTCCAGAGGTGGTTGGCATCGGTCCCGAGCTGGCCGGCGGCGTGCTCTGCTGCGGCGAGGAAGGTACGGGTGGTGCCGGCGTCGTTGGCGCGGGCGGCGGCCATGGAGCCGGACAGGAACAGAGTTCCGTAGACGGAGAGCAGGGCCGGCGAGGCATGCGCCAGGTGGGGCTCCAGGTAGCCGGCGGCGTCTTCGGTGAGGCGTACGGCTTCGGTGTAGCGACCGGTGGCGTGCAGGGCGTGACCGACGGACCGGAACAACGAGCCGGTGATGAGCGGATCACCGGTGGGCCGAACGGCTGCCAAGCCGCGGTCGGCGGCGATCCAGGCAAGGTCGGCCTCTCCGAGCTTGGTGAGCTGGGTCGCGGTCAGCTGGTAAGCCAGGCCGAGGAGCCGGCGGGCTTGGTCCTGGTCGTCACCGTCGTGGTGGTCGGCGGCGGCCTGGGCGCGGCGGAGCAGATCGGGTAGTCGGCCGGTGACGTATCCGAATCGGGAGTCCTGGTAGGCGTCCCAAAGTGCGCCGACGTCCTTCCGGAGCACGGAAACGGTCGGGGGCTCGCCGTGGGGAGTGCCGCCGAACGGGGCAATGGCACGGTAGTTCATCAGCGCCGCCCGGAGAGCGGGGACGGTTTCGGTGCCGGTGTCGGCGGTCCAGTCGAGCAGCACGGGTTCGCCGAGTAGGTCACCGAGGGATACGTCCAGGACCTCGGCGAGGGACTTGATGACGGAGAGCCGGTCCAGCTCGATGCGGTTGTTCTCGACCTTCCCGAGCCAATCAGCGGTGCGGCCGATGAGCCCGGCAAGGACTTCCTGCGACAGGCCGCGTCGGCGGCGGTACCAGGCAACGCGCTCGCCGATGGTCAGTGTTTTGGTTGTCCCCTGCACCGTTTCACCTTCTCCCCTCGGCCGGCTGCGACCCCGGAAGGATTTTCCGGGTCACTGGGCGGTTTGTGCCACAACCTGTCTCCATGACGGGGCTGAACGTATCGACCAACTGCCAATCCTGCTCGGGTGCCGGCTGGAAGTACACCCTTGCGCGGTCCGCTGTGCGGGTCTTGGGGCAGGGGTCGGAGCGGAACCGTTCCCTGGCCCGGCGGTCCTGCATGGACTGCGCGGGCTCCGGTCGCGCGGCGACCTGCTGAGGCTGGCCCGGGGTGGGTGCTGGCAAGGGACCGCGACCCGAACGCCGGTCCCGAGAGAGCCCGCCAACCCCGGCGCCCCGCCGACGACAGCCGGTTCCGCCAGGCGCACCCAAGCCGGGCGCACTGGTCTTCCTTGACGGTCGCGCGTCGGTGCAATTCGGTGGCGATCGGGCTCTATGGCTACGGGTGACCGCCGTCGGCGATTGGCCGGCCTTTGACGGCTGGGTGTGGCTGATTGGGTACGTCATCAACCCAAGAGACGGGCAAGCGTTGGCCCGGCGCGAAGTCCTTGCGCAGATCGCGGGACTTCAGCTCGGCCCCCCGTCCAGCGTTCCGTCGCCAGCCCTGGCGCGGACGGCAAGGAGGCGTGGTGTTTGACCTTCGGGTACGGCTCGGCACAGTGCTCCGGGTGGAGGCGGCCGACCGCTACCGCCCTGCCGACGGACCGATATTGCTTCGCGTGACCGGCGTCCGACTGGTGCTCAACCGCCCGGAGCGCGAGGAGTGGATCTGGGTCGAGGGAACCAAGGTGGCACCGCGCAACCAGCGAGGCGAACGCACCCAGATCCTCGTGCCCATTCGGCTGTTCTCTCCCCACAGTCCGACCCGTTGATCCCTCCACTCCGCTATGCCGCGGTTGAAGCCGCACGGTCGACGCAACTTGTCCTGACATGCAAACAACTCATAAGCTGCTGTAACTCATGCAGCGTTCCTAGGTGGGGTGGCCCGCAATGGCGTACGAGATTCCGACGCCGAAATACCTGCGCGTGTTGAACACGCTGCGGAAGCGCATCGAAGACGGTGACTACGCCCCCGGCGCGGCACTACCGTCAGAGAACCAACTCTGCACGGAGTTCGGGGTGTCCCGGCCCACGGTGCTCAAGGCCCTCGGCATACTCAAGCAGGACGGCTGGATCGAGTCGCAGCAGGGCAAGGGCAGCTTCGTTCGCGGCCGGCCCGCCTCCGGTCGCACCTCTCCCGAGTACGCGCGGGACGCAGTCGAACTGGACGAGGCCGGCGAGACGGAGATCCTGCACGTCGGCCCGGTGCTGGCTTCGCCGCGGATCGCGGCCGAGTTGAAGATTCCCGAAGGCACGCCGGTCTACGAGCGACGCCGCCGGACAGTCTCGGAGGTCGGCCCGGTCGACCTGATCGCCACGTTCGTGCCGGTGGACATCGCCGCCGGCACCGACATCATCAAGCCAGCCCCGATCCCAGGCGGTCTGCTCGACCTCATCGCGCGCCATAAGGGCCTGCGCGCTGACTACGCCACTGAACGGATGACCGCCCGGCGGGCGAGCCCGGTCGAGGCCGAAGCCCTGGACGTGCCGGCGGACGAGCCGGTGATGAGCGTCGTTATCACCGTCCACCAAGCCTCCGGCGACCCGATCATGACGTCAGTGCTAGTGATGCCGGGCAGCCGCCACGAGATCGAGGACACGTACGCCCTGTCCTGATCGACGGTTCAGCGCGGCTGATCGGGGCGGTATGGCCCGCGGGGGATCCGCGAGATCCGGCCGCCTCCCCGATCAATGCACAGCTCGTCGGCCTCCCAGTCAACCCAGTACGACTGCCCAGGTGCGATGAACACCGGCCGGTCCAGGCAGAACCACCTGTTGACGGCGTCCACGAGCGTCAGACGCTCGATCGTCACCCGCTCCTGCATGGCGGCTCCCTCAGGGCTCACGGTCCGGTCCGGCCCGCCTCCACATTGTGCACTCAACTCATGTTCCTCTTGCTTGTGTTTACAAGCTGACGTAACTTGTTAGCTCAACCGGTTGTCAGCAAGACGACTGGTGAAGCTAGGAGGCTGTCCGAGTGGTTCCATTGACGCTGAAGGTTCCGGTCCCGTCCGAGTACGTCTTCCCCGCTGGGGCGCTCTGCCTCGGCGTCTCCCCGCAGATCGACTTCGAGCGGCGAGGCGAGGCGGATAACCAGGCGCGGGACAAGGACACCGGCGAGCGGGTCTGGGTGGTGCGAGTGATGGACCTCGACCCCGAAGCCGGGAAGTTCGGCCGGTCGACCGAAGTGAAGGTCAAGGTCGTGGCTCCGCAGCAGCCGGTCCCGCCGCCGTCGACCGTTCCCGGCTATCCGCCGGCGGTGGAGTTCGAGGGCCTGACCCTCACGCCGTATGTCGACTCGCAGCGGTGCAAGCCGGGCCGTTCCTCGGGTGACTGCCGTTCCCGCATGGCGTATTCGCTGCGGGCCACCTCGATCCGCCCGGCATCGACGGTGCCGGGTTCGGTGGCTGCCTGACCCGGTTGTTGTGCGCGCGGGGCGGGTCGTTTCCCCGCCAAGAGTCCCGACCCGTCCCGCGCTCTCCCACCCCTCATCTCATGAAGGAGGGCGTAGTGCCCACCGTAGTTCCTGCTGCCCTGAACCCCTTGCGCCGCCGCTCGTCGGGGTGGTGGTCCTGATGTCGCGTACTCGTCTGGTCGGTGTGCGGCACGCGTACCGGGAGGTGGAGGCCGCCGTCCGGTCGGTGCTGCATCTGCCGCCGGCTTCGGCGCGCGTGTGCGCGATTCGCTGCCCCCGCTGCTGCCGGTGGGTGAAGCCGCGCCGGTTCGACCTGCGCCGCATGTCCTGCCACTCGTGCATCGCGACGCTCGGGCGCGCGGCTCGGGGTGGTGACCTGTGCCTCTGATCAACGTCATTCCCGGGGACAAGATCCCCATGGCGCCGATGAACGTGCGCCTTCCTGCATGGCGGGTTCCGGGTTGGCTGCTGGTGCTCTGGTGGCTGGCCCGGGGCCTGTTCCGCCTCACCGTCCTGGCGGTCCGGCACTGGTGGCTCACCGCCCCCGCCGCACTGGCCCTATGGGTGCGGGCGGAGTTCGGCGACCTGGTCCTGGCCGGCGTCGTCCTGACCGTCGCCGTCGGCTGCGCGGCCTGGTGGCGGTGGCATCCGTCGTCGTGGCTGCGGTTCGGCTGGTACCCGCTCGTCAGCCGGGTCCGCGCGCTGGTCGTCTACCGACGGCGGTGGGCGTCGGTAATGGCCACCTGTGGCCTTGCCACCGCGTTCGCTGGTGAACGCTACGTGCCGCAACTGCTCAAGGTCCGGAGTGACCGCTTCGGTGATGAGCTGACCGTCCGCCTGCTGCCGGGGCAGATTCCCGACGACTGGGGGCAGGCCGCGGAACGCCTCGCCTACGCCTTCCGCCTGCGCAGCGGACAGGCCCGTTCGACGACGCGACCGGATCGCGTGGTGGTACGCCTCGTGCGCCGTGACCCCCTCGCCAATGTCGTGGCGCCGCTGCCGGTGATCGACGTGCCGGAACTGGACGCGCTGCCGCTCGGCGTCGACGAGGACGGGCAGCCCTACCGGCTGCGGCTGGCCGGGTCGCATGTGCTCATCGCGGGGGCGACCGGTTCGGGGAAGGGCTCGGTGCTGTGGTCACTGCTCCGCTCTCTGGCCGGCGGCATCCGGTCGGGCCTGATCGAGGTGTGGGCGTTCGACCCGAAGGGCGGAATGGAGCTGGCGGCCGGGGTGCCGTTGTTCACCCGGTTCGCCTACGACGACCCAGACAGCATGGCCGGCGTCCTGGACGAAGCTGTGAAGCGGATGCGGCTGCGGGCGGCCCGGCTGCGCGGGGTGACCCGTCAGCATGTGCCGACCCCGGAGGATCCCTTGCTCGTCCTGGTCGTCGACGAGCTGGCCGCGCTCACCGCCTACATCACCGATCGGAAGGTCCGCGACCGGATCAAGGAATCGCTCGGGCTGCTGCTGTCGCAGGGCCGGGCGGTCGGCGTGCACGTGGTCGCAGCCTTGCAGGACCCGCGTAAGGATGTCCTGCCGTTCCGCGACCTGTTCCCCACCCGCATCGGGCTGCGGCTGACCGAGCCGGAACAGGTGGACATGGTCCTCGGCGACGCCGCCCGCGACCGAGGAGCCCTCTGCGACCGGATTCCGGAGTCGTCGCCCGGGGTGGGATTCGTGGTCCTCGACGGCGTCCGTGAACCCGTCCGGGTGCGGTTCGCCTACCTCACCGATGACGACATCCGTCAGCTCGGCCGCGACTACCGCCGCCTCTGCGACGACACCGACCAGGAGGTGACCCCATGAAGGCCGACACCGAGCGCGTGGAAGGGCTCGTCCTGGTGCTCATCGTCCTCATCGTGGGCGGACTGGCCGGGGCCGCATCGTTCACTCACGTGCACGACTGGACCATGGCCAACTCGCCAGCCGGTACCGGGGACTGGTTCGGCTGGGCGAATGCCGCCATATCCGAGCTACTCCCGCTCGCGGCGCTGCTGACCATCCGGCGGCGCCGCCGCACCGGCGGCCCGATCGGGTACCCGCTGTTCCTGCTCGTCTGCGCCGTCGCTCTGTCTCTCGCCGCGCAACTGGCGGTGGCGAAGCCGAGCCCGTCCGGGTGGCTGCTGTCGGCCGTGCCCGCGCTGGCGTTTCTCGGCCTGTCCAAGCTCGTCTTCTCCACCGCCCCGGAAGCCTCCGAGCAGCCGAGCGGCGACCGGGGTGAGGTGCCACCCGGCTACGACCCGACCGAGGATCACCGGCCCGTCGTGGTCGACGCCGTTGACGAGGACCAGGCGGTCACCGTCGAACCGGTCCGGCCGGCGGCGGTAGCGGTGCAGCGGCCCGGCCTGGTGCCCGTGCCCGCGGCGGCGTTCACGGCCCGCAACGGCACCTCGTACGGCGCGGAGCGTGACCGGTGACCCAACTTCCCCTCATTCCCGAGATTCCGTCGGAGGCGCTGCCGCGGCCCGGGTCGCGGGCCGACCGGATGCGCAAACCCGTCGCCAAGGACGCGCTCAAGCAACTCGCCGAGTCGCACGGCGTCTGCGTCCGCCCTCTCGCCCTGCGCCGTACCGACACCGCCACCGGCCTGACCGAGGTAGTGGAGGTGCCGTGCGGCGCGACGCTGGCCGTGAAGTGCAAGCCGTGCGCGGAGAAGGGCCGGCGGCTGCGGATCCAGCAGATCCGGGAGGGCTGGCACCTCGCTGACGAGCCGGCCGTGCGCCCCGACAAGCCTGGTGAGGACGCGCTCGCCCTGGTGCGGGTGCGGGCGCATCTGGAGTTCGAACGCGAAGCCGTCCAATACCAGCCGATGACCCCGGATGAGCGGGCCGCGCAGGTGGCGGAGATCGATGCCGCGATCGCCGAGCTGGACGAAGCCCTCGGCGACACCAGCCTGCGCGGCCACCTCACCCCGAAAGAGCGGGACGATCGGCCCCGCCGCAAGCGGTCCACCCGGCGGCGTCAAGACTCGCCCGATCTGCCCCGCCTACCCGTCGACCCCCGCACGGTGGGCCGCGCCTACTCGGGCCGGGCGGGCAAGACCTACCGGCCGTCGATGCTGGTCACGCTGACGCTCGGCTCGCACGGGCCGGTGCACTCCCACCTCCGTCGAGGCGCTTACGTCGCGCCGTGTGAATGCGGCACTCGGCACGGCCCGCACGATGACCTCCTCGGCACCCCGGTCGATCCCGCCGGCTACGACTACCGGCGGGCGGCCCTTGACGCGATCCACTTCGCCCGGGTCCTCGACCGGTGGTGGCAGAACGTCCGTCGTGCCGCCGGCTGGAACGTCCAATACGCCGGAGCGGTCGAGCTGCAACGCCGTCTCGCCCCACACGCGCACTTCGCCATCCGGGGCACTCTCCCGCGCCGGTTGCTCAAGCAGATCGCCGCCGCCACCTACCACCAGGTGTGGTGGCCACCCTTCAACGAGCCGGTCTACCGCGTGGACAAGCCGCCGGTCTGGGACGTCGACCGACAGGCATACGTCGACCCCAAAACCCGCGAGCCGCTGCCCACCTGGGGCGAAGCCCTCGACGCCCTGGAAGAACCCGACAGCCGACCCGCCTACGTCGCCCGCCTCGGCCGCATCGACGCCCGCGGCATCGAGCAGGGCACCAAGGACGCCGAACGGTCCATCCGGTACGTGACCAAGTACGTCACGAAGGATCTGACCGACCTGGCCAGGCCCCGCTCGGACCCGCAGAAGGCGCACTTCGACCGGCTCCACGCGGAACTGTCGGTCCTGCCGTGCTCCCCGACGTGCGCGAACTGGCTGCTCTACGGCGTTCAGCCGGACGGCGTCAAGGCCGGTTTGACCCCGGGTCGGTGCACCGGGAAGGTCCACCAACGCTCCACCCTCGGCTTCACCGGCCGCCGCGTCCTCGTCTCCCGCCAATGGTCCGGCAAGACCCTCGCCGACCACCGCGCGGACAACCGGGCATGGGTGCGCGCCATCCTCGCCGGCGGCATGGCCGACACCCAAGAGCACGACCAGGCGGCCGACGACACGGACGGATCCAAGCGATACCGCTTCGAACTCGCCCGACCCGAAGACCCCGACGTACCGCCACTGGAACACCGACTCCTGCGCGCCATATCCGCGCGCATCCGCTGGCGCACAGACCTCGACACCGCACGGCTACGAACAGCCGCGGTCGCGCCGTCATCCGATCAACCTGCCGCGCTCGCGGCCTGAACCATGGGGGAAATCTTGTCCAACGTCGTGCCAATCGAGCTGCGGCAGGCCGGCCCTTGGATGGGCGAAGCCGCCTCCGAGGTCAAGCCGGTCCGTGCCGTCTACACGGTCAAGGAGGTGGCCGCGATGCTGTCTCTCTCGGTCAGCTCGGCCTACGCCCTGGTCCGGGCCGGGCAGATTCCCGCCGAGCGTCTGGGGCGCCGCTGGGTGGTGCCGCGCAGCCGCTTCCACGCCTGGCTGGACGGTGCGGCCGGCGGGCTTTCGGCGACCGGGACCGACTCGCCGCGTGGGGGTTGGTGACCGTGGGCTTCGTGAGCAAGACGCCGGCCGGGACCTACCGGGCGAACTGGCGGGATTCGGCCAACCGACAGAAGGCCAAGACGTTCCGCACGAAGAAAGAGGCGAACGCGTACCTCGCTGAGGTGGAAGGCGCGATCAACCGGGGCACGTACGTCGACCCGCACGCCGGGCGGATGCGGTTCGGCGAGTTCGTGACGCGGTGGCTGGCCGGGCGGTCGGTGGAGGTTCGGACGGCCGAGCGGACGGAATCGATGCTGCGGGCGCATCTGCTGCCACAGTGGGCGGAATGGCCGTTGGCGCGGATCGACTACCTGGCGGTGCAGGAGTGGGTGACGAACCTGGGCCGGACCTTGGCGCCCTCGACGACGGCTAAGCACCTCGGCATGCTGTCGATGATCCTGCAGACGGCGATCCGGGCGCGGCTGATCGCGGTGAACCCGTGCGAGGGGGTGCGGATGCCGCGAAACCGGGCTGGTGAGGCTCGCGCCGGCACGATCAGCCGAGAGGTCTTCCTCGGCCGGCTGCTGCCTGCCGTGCCGGCCGAACACCGGGGGATCGTATGCGCCGCCGCCGGGGCGGGACTGCGCTGGGGTGAGTGCGCGGGCCTGCCCTGGGAAGCGGTCGACCTCGACCGAGGGCTGGTGCACATCGCCCAGGTGGCGGTCGAGACCCACGGCGGGGTCGTGCTGCGGGCGCACCCGAAGACTCGGGCCGGCGTGCGCGCGGTGCCGATGCCGCAGTTCCTCGTCGACGAGCTACGCCGGCGGCGCGGGGCCGGCTCGCCGGACGGCCGGGCGCTGGTCTTCGCCGACCGGGACGGCGGGCCGCAGCGGCGGTCGAACTTCCGGCGCCGGGTGTGGCTGCCGTCGCTGGTACGGGCCAGCCTGCTCGGTCGCGTGACCGAGGTGGCGCCGGGCCGGTGGCTGGCGGTATGGCCGGACCGGGACGGGCGGGAGCAGCGGACGGAGTTCGCCACGGAGGCAGCGGCGGTTGCGCACGCGGCGGCCTCGGCGGTCGGCGGGCTGCGGTTCCACGACCTGCGGCACTCGTACATCACGTGGCTGGTGACGGACGGGGTGCCGGTCAACGTGGTGCGGAGGGTGGTGGGCCACGAGAAGGCGTCGACGACGCTGGACCGGTACACCCACACGCCCGACGACTACGCCGATCGGGTCCGGCTGACGTTCGCTGACGATTCGCTGACTTTCCGCCCGACGCCGCACCCTGCCGACCCGGAGAACGCATCTCCACCTGCGCCAGAAGAGGAAGCCGCAAAGGGACGACCCCCGTCGGGGGGAGACGGGGGTCGTCTTGTGGTTCGGCTCCGGGGGGGTCGAGCCGAACCGACTCAGCGGTTACGGGGGGTGCAACCGCCGAGGCCAATCGGCGCCGGGTATGCGAACTCCCGTCGCGAGGACAAGCATGCCGCAGTCGACCCTTATACGTCGAGTGTTGTTCACTCCACGCAAAGCTAAATTCATCGATAGCTACCTGTGACCGCCGTCACTCCACCGGGTGCTCATCGGCTTTCGCGACCCGGGCGGACGCCTCGACGCCTCCGGTCGGGCTAGACTTTCGCGCCGTGGGCCGTAGCGCCGCTTTCTTCGATCTCGACAAGACCGTCATCGCCAAGTCGAGCGCCCTGGCGTTCGGTCGGCCGTTCTACCGGGACGGGCTGATCACTCGGCGTGACGTGGTCAAGTCGGCGTACGCGCAGTTGATGTTCCGGCTGGGCGGCACCGACGAGCAGACCATGGCCCGCACCCGGGACTACCTCGCCACGCTCTGCAAGGGCTGGCCGGTGGAACAGGTCCGCCAGATCGTCGCGGAGACACTCCACGAACTGATCAACCCCTACGTGTACGCCGAGGCGGCCGCCCTGATCGAGGAGCACCAGGCCGCCGGGCGGGACGTGGTGCTGGTCTCCGCGTCCGGCGACGAGATGGTCCGGCCGATCGGTGAGCTGCTCGGGATCACCGACGTGATCGCCACCCGGATGGGCGTGGTGGACGGCCGCTACAGCGGCGAGGTCGAGTTCTACGCCGCCGGCCCGAGCAAGGTCGAGGCGGTCAGCCAACTGGCTCTGGAGCGCGACTACGACCTGGCCGACTCGTACGCGTACTCCGACTCGTACTCCGATCGGCCCCTGCTGGAGTGCGTGGGGCATCCGACGGTGGTCAACCCGGACCGGGCGCTGCGCAAGCTGGCGGTGGAGAACGCGTGGCCGGTGCTGGAGTTCCGGCACCCGATCCCGCTGGGCCGCCGGCTGCGTGAGCGGCCGGCGGTGCCGGTCGCGGCGGCGGCGCTCGGCGTGGGCGTCGGCGTCGCCATCGGCATCGCCTGGTACGGCCGGCACCGTCGCACCCGCGCCGCCGCACCCACCGCCTGACACCCCGCGCCCGTCAGGACGCGGCGAGGATCTCGTCTCCGATCAGCGTGATCTGGTCGGCGCCGACCTCCACCGCCGTCATGTAGTGCCGCAGCCAGGAGCGCAGGCCGTCGGGCGTGCCGGTGGCGAACGCGCCGGCCGCGCCCACGTACTCCGGTTCGCGCTCGCGGTGACCGACGTCCACCGCGACCAGCCCGCGGGGGTCGAACCCGGTGGAGATCAGCACCAGCCGGGCGGCGGCGCGGGCCACCACCCCGGACGGGCCCGGGAACGGACGCAGGTTCAGCAGCTCACCGTGCACGACGGCGGCCAGCACCAGCGGTGGCACCTTGGTGCCGCCGGCGACCAGGGCGGCCAGTCCGTCGAGGCGGGCCGCGACCACCGGGTCGGCGACCGGCCGGCCCAGTTCCTCCTCGGTCACCACGTCGCGGGCGGCGAGTACGTGCAGCCGGGCCATCACCTGCCGGGGTGCCTTGGGCCAGAGGTCGCTCAGTCCGGGTAGCGCCCCGGCGACCCGCAGCGCGCCCTGGAGCACCGGGTCGGTGACGGTGCCGGCGCGTACCTCCTCGCGGTCGTGGACGCGGCCCTCCAGAGCGGCGCTGGCCACGGCGGAGCGGAGGCTGACCTCGGCGGCGACCTGGCCGCCCTGGCGGCGCAGCGCGCGGTGCCGGTGGGCCAGGTCGACCCGCTCGCGGGCCTGCTCGACGGCGGTGGCGACGTCGGCGAGCGCGAGCAGCGGGGCGAGCGGATCGGTGGTCACCCCGTCACGCTAGCGACCGCCGGGCTCCCCCCAAGCCCGGGGTTGTTAATAAGGGGCCCTTCCTCTACCGGAGGCGTTAATAAGGTGCCCTTCCTTGCACCTCGGCGCGAGGGGAGGGCCACTGGGCGCGCGGTGAGGGGCCGGGCGGTCGCGGGCGGGGTACGGCGGGACTAACCTTCCCCGGAGTAGGAGACGCAGGTCACGCGACGAAGGAGTCACCGCATGAGCGAGGCATTGGCCAACTTGCTGAACGAGACGCGCCAGTTCCCGCCGCCGGCTGAACTCGCCGCGAACGCCAACGTGACCGCCGAGGCGTACGAGGAGGCGGCCGGTGACCGGCTCGCCTTCTGGGAGCGCCAGGCCGGCCGGCTGGCCTGGGCCCAGCCGTGGGAGCAGGTGCTCGACTGGTCGAACGCCCCGTTCGCGAAGTGGTTCACCGGGGGCAGGCTCAACGTGGCGTACAACTGCCTGGACCGGCACGTCGAGGCGGGCCTCGGCGACAAGGTGGCGATCCACTGGGAGGGCGAGCCGGGCGACACCCGTACGGTCACCTACGCCGACCTGCACAAGCTCACCTGTCAGGCGGCGAACGCGCTGACCGAACTGGGCGTGACCGCCGGTGACCGGGTGGCGATCTACCTGCCGATGATCCCGGAGGCGGCGGTGGCGATGCTCGCCTGCGCCCGGATCGGCGCCACGCACAGCGTGGTGTTCGGCGGCTTCTCCGCCGACGCGCTCACCAACCGGATCCAGGACGCCAGCGCCAAGGTGGTGATCACCGCGGACGGCGGCTTCCGCCGGGGCAAGCCGTCGGCGCTCAAGCCGACAGTGGACGAGGCGGTGGCGAACTGCCCGTCGGTGGAGCACGTGCTGGTGGTCCGGCGTACCGGTGAGGAGGTCGCCTGGTCGGCGAAGGACCACTGGTGGCACGAGACGGTGGAGACGGCGTCGCCGGAGCACGAGGCGCAGGCGTTCGACGCCGAGCACCCGCTGTTCATCCTCTACACCAGCGGCACGACCGCCCGGCCGAAGGGCATCCTGCACACCACCGGCGGCTACCTGACCCAGGCGTCGTACACCACGCACGCGGTGTTCGACCTGAAGCCGGAGACGGACGTCTACTGGTGCACCGCCGACATCGGCTGGGTGACCGGGCACTCCTACATCGTGTACGGCCCGCTCTCCAACGGCGCCACCCAGGTCATGTACGAGGGCACGCCGGACACCCCGCACAAGGGCCGGTTCTGGGAGGTCGTCGACAAGTACAAGGTGACCATCCTGTACACCGCGCCGACGCTGATCCGCACCATGATGAAGTGGGGCGAGGACATCCCGGCCGGGTACGACCTGTCGTCGCTGCGCCTGCTCGGCAGCGTCGGTGAGCCGATCAACCCGGAGGCGTGGATCTGGTACCGGCAGCACGTCGGCCGCGGCGAGCTGCCGGTGGTTGACACCTGGTGGCAGACCGAGACGGGCGCAATCATGATCTCGCCGCTGCCCGGTGTGACCGAGGCGAAGCCCGGCTCGGCGATGAGCCCGCTGCCCGGCATCGTCGCCGACGTGGTCGACGACCAGGGCCAGTCGGTGCCGAACGGCGGCGGCGGATACCTGGTGCTGAAGGAGCCGTGGCCGTCGATGCTGCGGACGATCTGGGGCGACGACAACCGGTTCCTGGAGACGTACTGGTCCCGGTTCGGCGCGGGCGCGAACACCGGCGACGAGTGGGTCTACTTCGCCGGTGACGGCGCGAAGAAGGACGACGACGGGCACATCTGGCTGCTCGGCCGGGTGGACGACGTGATGCTGGTGTCCGGCCACAACATCTCCACCACGGAGGTGGAGTCGGCGCTGGTCAGCCACCCGTCGGTGGCGGAGGCGGCGGTGGTGGGCGCGACCGACCCGACCACCGGCCAGGCGATCGTCGCGTTCGCCATCCCGCGCGGCAGCGCGGAGATCTCCGGTGACGCGGGCGAGCAGCTCATCGCCGAGCTGCGCAACCACGTGGCGAAGACGCTCGGCCCGATCGCCAAGCCGCGGCAGATCATGCTGGTGCCGGAGCTGCCGAAGACCCGCTCCGGCAAGATCATGCGCCGGCTGCTGCGGGACGTGGCGGAGAACCGGTCGCTCGGCGACGTGACCACGCTCCAGGACTCCTCGGTGATGGAGTTGATCTCGTCCGGGATGAGCGGCGGGAAGTCCGACGAGGACTGACGCCGACCGACGACGAGGGGGCGGGCCGCCGGACGGTCCGCCCCCTCGTCGCATCCGGGATCCGCGCCGGTCGATCGGGGGAGCCGGGACTGACCTGATCGGCCAGAGGGCCTGATCAACTCTGTCGATGTCGCTCGTCGTCGGTTACGTTCAGCCAGCCGGCGGATTTCGACGAGCGTCACTGAGACGGCCGGTCCCTCACCATTCCCTACGAACGGAGTGGCATGCTCCCCATGTCGCAGCACAGGGCACGGCGACGCTTACTCGTCGCACTGCCCGCCATCGCGCTCGCGGCCACGTCGCTGACCGTGACGGGCAGCGCGGCGGCTCAGCCGGCCCGGTCCGCACCGGTCACGATCGGGGCGGACGAGCACTACATCAACTACGCCGAGCCCGAGGTCCAGCCGGACACCGGCGGCAAGGAGGTCAAGGGCCGCGACGGCATCTTCTCCTCGCCGGCGGACGAGGCCCGCGCCTACGACCGCAAGTACGCCGGGGGTAACCCGATCGCGGCGCGTGAGCTGGCCAAGCTGGAGGCCAAGTCCATCCGGACCGGCCAGAGCCCTCGCAAGATCAAGAAGGCGAAGAGTACGCAGACCGCCAAGCTGCTGACGCTGCTCGTCGAGTTCAACGACCAGGCCAACGACGACTTCACGAACGTGATGGTCCCGAAGACGGTGTTCGAGGACCGCACCTGCGTTCCCGGCACCGTGCAGAACGGGCCGCGACACAACACGATCCCGAACCCGGCCACGCTGCCGCACAAGGACAACAACTCGATGTGGGTGCCGGACTTCTCGCCGGCCCACTACGACAAGATGCTGTACAGCAAGAAGGGCATCACCGAGCGGGTCCGCAAGGATCTGAAGGGGCCGGACGGCAAGCCGGGCATCAGCCTCGCCGGCCGGACCATGCACAACATGTACCTGGAGATGTCCAAGGGCGCGTACACCGTGGACGGGCAGGCCAGCCCGTGGATCACGGTGCCGCACTCGGAGGGCTGGTACGCCGCCTCGCGCTGCTTCCAGGACGAGAACGGCAACTGGGTCGCCGGGCGTGAGCAGTCGATGAACGGCCACCCGGACAACCCGCAGGGTGCCGGCCGGCTCGCCACCGACGCGATCGACGCGCTGGCCGCGGCCGACCCGGACTTCCCCTGGGCCGACTACGACATCGAGGACCAGAGCGACCGCGACGGCGACGGCAACTACCACGAGCCGGACGGCGTGATCGACCACCTGGTGCTGGTGCACGCCAACCAGGGCAAGTCCCGCGGTGGCGGCGACGTCGGCATCTACTCGGTCTGGGCGCACTCCTCGACCGTGGCCGGTGGCTACACGATCCCGGGCACCAACCTGAAGGTGTCGAACTACATCGTGCAGCCGGAGGACGCCGGCGTCGGCGTCTTCGCCCACGAGTTCGGGCACGACCTGGGCCTGCCGGACCTATACGACACCTCCGGCAACGCCGACTCCGACGTGGACTTCTGGGATCTGATGGCGTCCGGCTCGCACTCCGGCGAGATCTTCCAGGCGCTGCCCACGCACATGGGCCTCTGGGACAAGTGGGTGCTCGGCTGGGCCGAGCCGAAGACGTTCGGGCCGGGTGACCGGTCCAAGCTGGTCAAACTCGGGCAGACGTCGCGTACGCCGGTCGGCACCGAGGACGGCATCAAGATCGACCTGCCGGACAAGGTGATCTCGCTGGCGACACCGCACAGCGGCTCGAACATGTGGTACTCCGGCGCCGACCAGAACTGGGCCGACGTCAAGCTCAGCCGCACGGTGACCGTCCCGAACGCCGCGGACGCGAAGTTCTGGATGTGGAACAACTACGTCATCGAGGCGGACTGGGACTTCGGCTTCGTCGAGGTCTCCACCGACGGCGGCGCCACCTGGAACGAGCAGAAGGTGTACGCCGAGGGCGGCGCGCTGGTCTCCACGAACGACGGCTACGCCGACCCGAACGGCCGCATGGTCGACTTCGGCAACAAGAAGTACGGCCTGACCGGCAGCACGGACGGCTGGCGGCACGACTACGTCGACCTGTCGTCGTACGCCGGGCAGACCGTGCAGGTCCGGCTGCGGTACGCGACCGACGAGGCGTTCGTGGAGCGCGGCTGGTTCGCCGACGACTTCTCGGTGACCGGCGGCGGCGCCACCACCTGGAGCGACGACGTGGAGAGCGGCGCGGCGGGCTGGACCCAGACCGGCGGCACCTTCACCGACACCAGCGGCGCGGGTTGGTACATCGACTCGGGCACCCAGGTGAAGTCGCACTACTACCTGGCCGAGTGGCGGAACTTCGACGGCTTCGACAAGGGCCTGAAGTACACCTACGACACCGTCTACTCGCACGAGGCCTGGAAGGTCGACCGGATCGCGTACAACGCGCCGGGCATGCTGGTCTGGTACCGGGACACCCAGCTCGGCGACGTCAACCACGTCACCGCGCAGATGACCGCGCTGCCCAGCTACGGCGCCAAGGGCGGTCTGCTGATCGTCGACTCGCACAACGACCCGCTGCGCCGCAAGGGCGTCGCGGCCGAGAAGGATCCGTCGGTGCTGAAGAACCTGCCCAGCCGGCCGCAGTCCTCCAACGCCGCGTTCGGCCTCAAGCCGACGTACCCGTTCAAGGAGTGCCTGGAGGCGGCGGACGAGCCGTACAGCGAGTACTGCACGAAGTTCGGCCCGCAGGCTCCGGTGCGCGGCTTCACCGACGCCAAGGGCTGGTACCCGGGCATCGAGATCCGTGACGGCGCCGCGTACTCGCGGGACAACGACGCCTCGGTGGTCATCCCGTCGCGGGGCAACCAGCAGTACACGACCCGGGTGGTGAACCCGGACGGCACTCCGGCGACGGACTACTACGGTTCGACGCTGGGTGGCGGGGCGATCGTGCTCGGCACCGGCAACCCGGGTGACGCGGGCGTCCAGTACGGCGTCTCGATCATCATCAAGCGGGCCGCCAAGGACAACTCGTACGCCCAGGTGTACGTGGTTCCGCCGCGCAACTGAACGGTACGGTCAAACCGGAACCGGAATGACCGAAAAATGATCTGAACGGCATCGATGGGGGAAGGGCCGGGAGCGTGAGTGCTCCCGGCCCTTCCGCGTAACCAATTGATCCATGACTGTCACTGCACTGCATGATCGACGCATCGCTGCTGGTCAACGGCTCGGTGGCGGTGCGGCGTGTGACGGCGGAAAGCATCCCCAACAAAAAGTTGCTACAAATCGACGCACACATCTTCCCACCAGTCGCAGCAGTGTCTATGTTCACCCTTGGTCCCACTAGTGGGACGTTCCACCGGCCCGTACCCCCAGTTGGGCCGGTTCCCTCACACCGGAGGTACCACGTGCGCAAAGTCGCAGTGGGTCTGCTCGGGCTTTCGCTGACCGCGACGGGGCTGATGGCAGGCACGTCCGCCAGCGCCGCGCCGACGCTGAAGCTGCCGGCCGCCGCTCCGTCGGTGGCCGAGCCTGCGCAGGCTGAGCACGACCTGCCCAACCCGCTCGAGGAGAAGCGGCGCGCGCTGCGCCAGGAGGGCCTGAGCGAGGTCCTGTCCGGCAGGGCGAAGGCCCAGAAGATCAACGGCAGCACGGTCGTCAAGGTCGGCGAGCGGGCTGCCGAGGGTGCCGCGGCGGGCAGGTCCGCCAAGAGCACCAAGGCCGGCAAGGGTCCGACCAAGGACCAGTACGTCGAACTCTCCCGCGAGCGGACCGACAAGATCTTCGTCATCCTCGCGGAGTTCGGCGACGAGCGGCACCCGAACTACCCGGACCAGGACACCGACCCGGACACCCCGGGCCCGTCCCGGTTCGACGGTCCGCTCCGTAACCAGATTCCGCAGCCCAACCGGGCGGTGGACAACTCGACGGTGTGGCAGGCCGACTACAGCGCCGACCACTACCGGCAGCTGTACTTCGGCACCAACCCGGGTGACGAGTCGCTGAAGCAGTACTACGAGGCCCAGTCCTCGGGTCGGTACAGCGTCGACGGCGAGGTCACCAACTGGGTGAAGGTGCGGTACAACGAGGCTCGCTACGGCCGCTCCGGCGGCTACCCGTGCGCCTCGAACGTCTGCACCAACACCTGGGCGCTGGTCCGCGACGCCGCCAACCAGTGGGTCGCCGACCAGAAGGCGCAGGGCCGCTCCGACGCGGAGATCGCCGCGGACGTCAAGGCGATGGACGAGTGGGACCGGTACGACTTCGACGGCGACGGCAACTTCAACGAGCCGGACGGCTACATCGACCACTTCCAGATCGTCCACGCCGGCGGTGACGAGGCCGACGGTGACCCGTACCAGGGTGAGGACGCCATCTGGAGCCACCGGTGGTACGCCTTCGCCAGCGACCAGGGCAACACCGGCCCGGAGAACTTCCCGGCCGGCGGCACCCAGATCGGCAACACCGGCGTCTGGATCGGTGACTACACCATCCAGCCGGAGAACGGTGGCCGCAGCGTCTTCTACCACGAGTACGGCCACGACCTCGGTCTGCCGGACGACTACAACGTGGTCAGCGGCGGGGACAACAACAACGAGCACTGGACCCTGATGGCCCAGAGCCGGCTCGGCGCCAAGAACGACGGCGGCATCGGCGAGCGCGGTGGCGACCTCGGCGCCTGGAACAAGCTCCAGCTCGGCTGGCTCGACTACGAGGTCGTCGTGGCCGGCCAGAAGCGCACCCTGGAGCTGGGCCCGCAGGAGTACAACTCCAACAAGGCCCAGGCCGCCGTGGTGGTGCTGCCGCAGCGGGAGTACACGTTCCAGAACGGCAAGCCGTTCGAGGGTACGAAGCAGTTCTTCTCGGGCAACGACGACGACCTGAACACCACGATGACGCGCACTGTCGACCTCACCGGGAAGACCAGCGCCGCGCTGTCGATGAAGGGTCGCTACAGCATCGAGGCGGACTACGACTACCTGTTCTTCGAGGCGTCCACCGACGGTGGCCAGACCTGGACCTCGCTGCCCGGTACGGCCAACGGCACCCCGCTGAAGGAGATCTCCCCCGGGCGCTACGCCCTGGACGGCTCCAGCAACGACCAGTGGGTCGACGTCAACATCCCGATGGACGCGGTCGCCGGCAACGTCGTGCAGTTCCGGCTCCGCTACCAGACGGACGGCGGTGTCTCCGAGGGCGGCTTCTACGGTGACGCGATCACCGTGACCGCCGACGGTCAGACCCTCCTCACCGACGGCGCCGAGGCCGGTGCCAACGGCTGGACCCTCAGCGGCTTCAGCATCGTCGAGGAGACCTACACCCGTAAGTTCGACAACTACTACATCGCCGGCAACCGGTCGTACGTCTCGTACGACAAGTACCTCAAGACCGGCCCGTACTTCTTCGGCTACGCGAACACCCGCCCGGACTACGTGGACCACTACGCGTACCAGGAGGGTCTGCTGATCTCCTACTGGAACCTCCGGTTCGCGGACAACGACACGTTCGCGCACCCGGGTGAGGGTCGGAACATGATCATCGACGCGCACCCGCGGCCGATCTACAACCTGACCGGGGCGCCCTGGCGGGCCCGCGTCCAGGTCTACGACGCGCCGTTCAGCCTGAAGAAGGCCGACTCGTTCACGCTGCACCTCAACAGCCAGCCGCAGTACATCCGCGGCCAGGCGGCGCAGCCGCTGTTCGACGACACCAAGCAGTACTGGTACCCGGAGCTGCCGAACCACGGCGTCAAGCTCCCGGCCACCGGCACCAAGATCAAGGTTCTGGAGCAGAACGGCACCTCGCTGAAGGTCCGCTTCTCCTGATCCACTGATCGACGCACCACACGATGCCCGGGCGGTTCACCCGCCCGGGCATCGCCCTTTCCGGGAACCCGGCGTACCCCGCCCGCGTCCCATCCGTTCGACACCCGCACCACGCTGCCGGCCGCCCTGCGACGGGCTGATCGCCGGCGCGGCCGAGACGGAGGATCCGTGTCCGACGACCACCAGCCGGCCGCGAGCGGCCCCGCCTCGCCCGCCGGTCGCCCCACCCCGCTGTCCGCGACCGACCTGCCGACGCTTCGGCGGCCCGCCGGGCCGCCGAAGACGCCGACCGACAACCGGCCGACGGGCGTCGTCGCCGGCTGGATCACCCGGGGCGGCTCCGGGCCGTGCTACGGGCTGATCGACGAGAACGGCACGGAGTACGCGGTGTACGGCCCGAACGCCGGTGAGCTGCGCAAGGGCGACCTGGTCACGCTGCGGCTCACCGCGCGGGACCGTTCCGTCGACTGCGGACCGGGCATCCCGATGCGGATCATCGAGGAGTGACAGCCCCGATGCGCGGTTCCGGGTGACCGCCCGGAGAAATCCCTGATCCTCGTCACCTGCGGGTCCGGTGGGCGACCGGCGGCCCTAGGCTGTGCCCCATGACCGACCAGCGCGGCGGGCCCGTCGACGACTCCTGTGTCCTGCCCGAAGGGCCGTGGACGCACCGGTTCGTCGGCGCCAACGGCAGCCGGTTCCACGTCGTCGAGGCGGGCACCGGTCCGATGGTGCTCTTCCTGCACGGCTTCCCCGAATACTGGTACGCCTGGCACGAGATGCTGCCGGCGGTCGCCGACGCGGGCTTCCGGGCGGTCGCGGTCGACCTGCGCGGTTACGGCGCGAGCGACAAACCACCCCGGGGGTACGACGGCTACACGCTCGCCGCCGACGTCGCCGGCCTGATCCGCGCGCTCGGTGAGCGGTCGGCCACCGTTGTCGGCACCGGCGCGGGCGGGCTGATCGGGTGGACCGCCGCCTCCTTCCACCCGACCCTGGTCCGGCGGCTCGTGGTGCTCGGCGCGCCGCACCCGCTGCGACTGCGGGCGGCCATCTTCGCCGACCCGCGCGGCCAGTTCACCTCGGCCACCGCGACGCTGAAGTTCCAGCTCCCCCGCTACGAGCACGTGCTGACCCGCGACGACGCCGCCGAGGTGGAGGAGATCCTGCGCCGGTGGGGCGGGCCGCGCTGGGTGTCCGGCCCCGACTTCACCGACTACGCGCACTGCTGCCGGGTGGCGATGCAGATCCCGCAGGCCGCGTTCTGCGCGATGGAGGGCTACCGCTGGGCGTTCCGCTCGGTGCTGCGGCTGCACGGCTACCGCTTCGTGAAGCTGATGCAGAAGCCGCTGGTCACGCCGACCCTGCAGCTGCACGGCGCCCTCGACCGGGCCTCGCTTCCCCGTACCGCCCAGGGCTCCGGCCGCTACGTCACCGCCCCGTACGAATGGCGGCTGCTCGACGATGTGGGCCACTTCCCGCACGTGGAGGCGCGCGACCTGGTGCTCGGCGAGATCCTGCGCTGGGCGAAGTCCTGACTCAGACCCGCTGCTCGCCCAGGTCGGCCACCTCGGCCGCCGGCGCCCAGCCCTGGTAGACGCCGAAGTCGAACGCCTCCAGCCCCATCGCCTCGGCCACCGGCCAGCGCCCACCGGTGTACTCCAGCCGCAGCCACCCCTCGTGCTCGGCCAGCACGATGAACGGCTGTCCCTGCCAGGTGCAGGTGGTCCGCACGTACGCCAGATCGTCGACCTCGGCGGCCGGCACCACCCGGACGTAGCGGCCGGGGCGTACCTCGGTGAATCCCTCGTCCGGGCCCGGCTGGTACAGGCGGATGTCGTCGCCGTCGGGGCTGGCCTGGTACTCCCGGCCCCGCCAGCGGGCCACGTAGCCGTCGCGGGTCACGCCTCGTCCGCCTTGCGCCACAGCAGCTCGTCGGTGTCCAGGACCGCGACCAGCCTGCTGTCGCCGTCCGCGCCGACCCGCCACAGCTCGGCGCCGTGCGGGAGCCGGGCGCTGTCCACCTTGAACTCGGCGATCACGTCGCTGCTCTCCCCCGGCGCGAAGCCGTTGCCGCGGAACGGGGGCCGCTCGATCACCCAGCCCTCCATCGCCCGCATCGCCGCCTCGTTCGGGCCGCCGTACGGGATCCGGTAGAGGCTCGGCCGGTAGGCGGGCCAGCGCAGCAGGTAGATCTCCTCGTCGTCCGGGGAGAACGGCGAACCCGGGTGGCCGAGCCCGAGCGCGCCGTACAGCTCCGCCGGGGTACGCAGATGCGCCAGTTCCCCGGCCCGGTGCACGAACCCGGAGACCCGGTCGTAGCCACGCTCCAGGTAGTACGCGAGCTGGCTCGCCGCGATCGCCTTCTGCATGGTCACCGGCCGGTTCGCGGCGATGGTGGGCGCCTCCGGGCGCTGTCGTTCCGCCGGCTGCGGCGCGGCGGCCGGCTCCGGATCGTCGCCGAGACCCACCTCGGCCGCCCAGTTGGCTAGCGCGAGGACCTGCTCCCCCGGGTACGTTGCGCCGACCGGGCTGCCCGGGTTCACCCGGAACGACCAGGCCACGTCCGGCCACCTGCGGATGAGCTGCACGAACTTGACCCGTACCGTCTCGATCTGGCCCTCGGTGTGCTCGGCCAGACGTTCCGGCGAGGTGTAGACCGTGACGCACCTCTCGCCGTCGACCTGGTCGGCGTGCCAGACGAAGCCGCTGTCGCCCGGCCGGCTGCCGGCGGCCGAGTCGGGCGCGACCGGCAGCAGCACCCGGGCCAGCAGCAGCGTGGTGAGGAACCCGTCGGTGCTGCCGCTGCCCGCAGCGGCCAGCAGGTCCTCCTCGACGTCGTTCGCCGGTACGAACTCGGCGGCCGCCGGGGCGTCTGTCGTGGTGGGTGCCGCGGGCTCCGCCGTCGGCGTCGACAGCGCGGCGGTCGCGTCGCTGGACGCGAACAGCGACGTGGTGACCGGCTCGTCGTCGCTTGTCGCCGGCTCGAAGAGCGAGACGGTCGGCTCAGCCGACGACGCGAACAGCGACGTCGTGGCCTCGTCTGCCGAGGACGACGCGTCGAACAGTGACGTGGTCGGCTCGGACGCCGACGCGAGCGACACCGTCGGCTCAGCCTCAGCCGGCGACGTGGACAGCGGCGCGGTCGGCTCGGTCGACACCGGCTCGAAGAGCGAGACGGTCGGCTCAGCCGACGACGCGAACAGCGGCGCTGTGGCCTCACCCGCCGAGGACGACGCGTCGAACAGTGACGTGGTCGGCTCGGACGCCGACGCGAGCGACACCGTCGGCTCGCCCTCAGCTGGATGGGACAGCGGCGCGGTCGGCTCGGCCGGCACCCGGTCGAACAACGAGACGGTCGGCTCAGCCGACGATGACGCGAGCAGCGGCGCCGTGGCCTCCGCTGCCGGTGCCGGCGGCTCGAACAGCGACGTCGTCGGCTCCGCTGCCTGCGGCGGCGACTCGAACAGCGACGTCGTCGGCTCGGACGCGGACGCGAGCGACACCGTCGGCTCGTCGGGCTCCGCGCTCCGGTCCGGCGCGCCGAGGTGGGTCGGCGCCGGCTCGGCGAGGCTCACCGTGTCGTCGGCGACCGGCGGGTCCACGGAGACCGGCATCGTCGGGTCGGCGGTGCCGGCCCAGGGCCCACCCTCGGCCGGTTCCGCGCGTACCGGGCCGGTCGGCTGCGCGGACCAGACCGGTTCCGGCTCGGTCAGGTCGCGGGCCTCGATGACGGTGCCCTCGATGACGATGGGTGTGAAGTCGCGGCGCGACGCGGGCGGTGCGGACACCGGTTCGGCGATCGACGGAGGCAACTCCTCCACCGGCTCGTCGATCGTCTCCCACCGCGCGGTGTCGCCATCCGTGCTGCCCGGCGCGGCCCCCCACCCGTCGGCAGTGGCCGGTCCGACGTGCGCGGCGGTGGCCGGTCCGGCCTGCGCCGCAGAGGCCGGTGCGGTGTGCGCAGCCGGGGTCGGGCCGGTGTGCCGCCGGGGCAGCGCCTCGGTCGCGTCCTCGGACGGGCGGGTCGGCCGGAACGCCTGGGTGGCCTCCTCCGACCGGGGCACGGTCGACGGCTCGTCCGTCCGTGTCGGGAAGGCCTGGGTCGGGCCCTCGCGTACCGGCTCGTTCAGCGGCCGCCGGCGCGGAAACGGCTGCCCGCCGGCGAACCGGGTCGGCGGGGCGGCACGCTCACCGGCCCGGCGCGACGGATCCAGCGGCGACGGGCGACGGGCCGAGCGGCCACCGGACGAGGGCTCGAAGAAGGAACGCGCCGGCGGCGGAGCGGCGGCGGCCGGTGGCTCGTCGGCGGGTGCCGCCGGGGCGGCGGCGAAGGGGTCCGGCTCGTCCGGGCGGCGGCGCAGGTCGGTGAGCCAGCCGTCGAGGGCGTCCGTCTCCGGCTCGGCGCCGGGAGCGGTCCGGCTCGGGACGTCGCCGTCCGGCCCTCGGCGGCGGGGCGGCACGGTGGGCAGGCGTCGCCCCAGGACCGAGGCGGCCCGCATCGGCACCGTGGGCGGCTCGCCGGCCTCCATCAGCCGCTCGTCCCGGCCCGGCGCACCGGCCACCGGCGGCACGGCCGGAGGCGGCATCGCGGGCGGCGGCACGGCCGGTGGCGGAACAGCGGCCGGCGGGACGACGGAATGGGGCACGGTCGCGGGCGGGACGGCGGCCGGTGGGACGGGAACGGCAGGCGGGCGGGGCGCGGCCTCGGGCACCGTGTTCCGGGCTCCCCGGGTGGCGTTCTCCACCCGTTCCAGCCGCGCGCGGGCGCCCATGGTGCGGCCGGGGAGCCGGACGTCGCCCCGGGAGAGCTGAGCCACGTACCAGGCGGGCAGGTAGCCCTCGATCGGCAGGCCGGGATCGACCGCCAGCCACCACTCGGGGTTGGGCCAGCCGGCTGCCAGATCCGGGTAGGGGACGCGGCGGGTGGCACCCGCGTTCTCCCCCAGGCTCGCGCGCAGCGCCGCGACGGAGGTGAAGGCCAGGACGTGGGTACGACCCCCGGCGGTCCAGGTACCCCACCCGGCGGACGGCCCGCTCGCGATCGGAAGCAGGAGATCGACGCGGGTCAGCACGCGGAAGTACTGCTGCTGGTCCTGCGCGCGCAGCGCATCCCGCATCGCCACCTCGGCCTCGGTGGCCGGCTCCCATCCGGTCACGGCCACCTCTCCTTCCGCGAACAGGCCACAGGCATCGCCTACAACCTACAAGGTGGCGGCAAGATCAGGACTCTTGCCCATCGACGGGCGGCCCCGGAGTGAGCGAGGCGCTAACATCCCGTTCCGGAGCCGACACGTTACGGAGGTCGTCGATGTCTCGGCCAGTCGCGTACCCCGTCGTGGCCGCCCTGGCGACGCTCCTCGTCACCGGAGTTCCGGCCGCCGCGTCGGCGGCTCGCGCGCCGGCCGGCTGCGCCTCGCCGCCCGCGCCGGCCCGCCCGGTCGCGGACCAGCCGTGGCCGCAGCAGCGGTACGCCCCGGACCGGCTCACCCCGCTCGCGACGGGCGCCGGAGTCGTGGTCGCGGTCGTCGACTCGGGTGTCGACCGGTCCCATCCGCAGCTCGCCGGCCGCGTACTCGACGGCGCCGACTTCCTCGACCGGGGCGGGGACGGCACCCGGGACTGCGCCGGGCACGGCACCGGGGTGGCGAGCATCATCGCCGCCGCCCCGCAGCCCGGCGTCGCGTTCCGCGGCCTCGCGCCGGACGCGCGCATCCTGCCGGTACGGGTCAGCGAGCAGCAGGTGGTCGAGGGACGGGAGTCGGGGCGTACGGTCGACGCGGCAGGGTTCGCCCGGGCCATCCGCTGGGCCGTGGACCACGACGCCGACGTGCTGAACCTCTCCGTGGTCCTGTACGCGGACGACCCGGCGGTACGCGCCGCCGTCGCCTACGCGGTGCGGCGAGACGTGGTCGTGGTGGCCGCCGCCGGGAACCTGCACGACAACGGTGATCCCCGGCCGTACCCGGCGGCGTACGACGGGGTGCTCGGCGTCGGCGCGATCGGGCGGGACGGGACACGCTCGGCGTTCTCCCAGACCGGCTCGTACGTGGACGTGGTCGCCCCTGGTAGCGAGGTGCTGATGGCGGCGCCCCGGTCGGGGCACCAGCGGGCGGAGGGGACCAGCTACGCCACCCCGTTCGTGGCGGGTACGGCGGCGTTGCTGCGCCAGTACCGGCCCCGGCTGAGCGCGGACGAGGTGGCCGGGCGGATCGTGGCCGCCGCCGACCCGGCACCGGGGCGGGACGCGGGCTACGGCGCGGGGGTGCTGAACCCGTACCGGGCGGTGACCGAGTCGGCCGGCGCGACGGATTCCCGTACCCGGCCGGGTGCCGCGCTCCCCGAGGACCGCCCGGATCCGGCCGCGCTGGCCCGCCAGTCCCGCCGGGACTCGGCCCGGGACCGGGCGCTGCTGGCCGCCGCAGTGGCGGGCGGGGCGGTGGTACTCGTGGCGGCGCTCGCCCTGGTGCTGCCGCGCGGCGCGCGCCGACGCTGGCGGGCGGCCGACCCGGCCGGCACTGTCGCGCCGAGATGACAGCGGATCACGTGCGACGCCGCGCGGCCCGGGTCACCTGCCCGTGCCGCGCGGCGTCGGTTCACTGGAACAGGTTGGCGTTGCGCTTCTCGGTGTCGAGGTAGTCGGCCGCGGAGTCCTCCACGGCGAGCTTGATGTCGCGCAGCATCGCCTGGAGGTCCTGCGAGGCGGCCCGCCACCGGGACTGCCGCACCTCGTACGCCTCGCGGGCCTCGCCGTTCCAGCTCGCCACCAGCGGGGCGGCGTCGCGTTCGAGCTGACCGAGCTGGCTCTCCAGGGTGGACAGCGCCCGTTGGATGTCGGCGCCCGCCTGTTGCAGGGCGGCGAAGTTGACGACCAGCACACCGTGCTCCATGAGTTCGATCCTTCCGGTTGTCAGAGAGGCAGCTGGATGCCGCGGTTGGTGCCCGCCACCCGGCCGGCGGCCTCGGTGTCGGAGACGTCGTAGTGGCGGCCGGCGCTGCGGATCGCGGTGGCGGTCTCGCGCAGCGCCCGCTGAAGGGCGGCCTGATCCTGTGCCCACTGCTGCTTGACCTGCGCGAACGAGCGCCCACCGGCGCCCCGCCAGGCCTGCTGCAGCACCTCCAGCTCGGCCATCAGGCCGCTGAGCATGGTCTGGAGCGACTGGTCGACCTGCTCGAACTTCGCGGCGGTCTGCTGCATCACCGCGGCTTCTGCCTGGGTCTGGGACATCCCGGACGTCACCTCGTCTCCTCGGTCGTGGCTGGCCACCGTGTGACCACCGTGGACTCGTCGGCGGGGGTCCGGGGCCGGTGGAGGGGGAAGCCCGGCGGCGGCGGACACGCAACTCGACGATTTCGTCGCTGACGGTAGCCGTCCGACTTCGGTTCTGCTACCCCTTCGGGCTCCCCTGTGGACAACTCGCCCACTACGATGAGCCACGACAACGTCACGCGGAGGCCCGGCGAGGAGGTGCGGTGACCGCCAGTACGTCCGAGCGGCCCGCGTCCGTACCGGTCCGGACACCGCAGTGGACGAGCCGGCCGGCAGCGCGGCTGCGCGCCGGTCAGATCGTGGCGACCCAGGTCGCGGTGGCGGCGCTGGTGGCGGCCGCCGGGCGAGGTGTCGTACCGACGGCCGTCTCGCTGCTGGCTGCGGCCCTGCTGCTGCTGGCCGCCTGGGTACGGGTGCGTGGCCGCTGGCTGCACGAGTGGCTCGTCACCGCCGCCGCGTACCTGACCCGGCGCCGCGCCCTGCCGGCGACGGCCGAGCCGGCGGCGCTGCTGGAGTTGCTCCGGCCGGGCACGGTGGTCGGCGCGACCGAGGCGTCCGGCGGTGCGGCAGTGGTGCACGACGCCGCCGGCCTGACCGCGCTGCTGGAGCTGGGCGACCCGGACGATCTGCTCGGCGACCACGCGCCCGAGCTGCCCACGCCGTTCGACCTGCTTCCCCCGGCCGGCCCGGACGCCCCCGCGATCCGGTTGCAGCTGGTGTTCTCGTCGTCGCCCGCACCCGCGCCCGCCGTCGCGGGTGGCCCGGCGGGTACGTCGTACCGCCAGCTCACCGACGGCCGGGTGGCCGGGCGGACCCGCGTGGTGCTGGCCGTCCAGGTGCTGCGTGCCGACGGCTGGCCGGACGAGGATCTGCTGCGGGCGCTGTCCGGCACCCTGCGGCGGCTCGTCCGCCGGCTGGGCCCGCTCACCGCACGGCCGCTCGGCGGCGACGCGGCGCTGCGGGTGATCGCCGAACTGGCCCACCACGAGGCCGGCGCCCCGGTGCGGGAGACATGGCCGCTGCTCGCCGTCGGCGGCTTGACGCAGGCCACCTGGCGTCTGCGCCGGTGGCCGGATCCGCGCGGTGAGGCGGCCCGCGGGCTGGTGGGGCGGCTGCTCGCGCTATCGGCCACCGCCACCACCGTCGCGCTGACCGCCGGTCCGCGCATCGGTGCGACGCCGGTCCCGGCCGAGCTGGCGGTACGGGTAGCGGCCGGGAGCGCGGCCGAACTGTCGACTGCGGAGCGCACGCTGCGCCGGGTCGCCGGTGACGTCGGCGGCGAGCTGCGCCGGCTCGACGGCGAGCACCTGGCCGGGCTGGCCGCCACGCTGCCGCTGGCGGTGATCGGCGGAGTCGCGTCCCCGGCCGGGTCGCCTCCGCCCGCGCTGGACCTGCCCCCTGCCACCGCCGGCCTGATGGTGGGCGCGAACCGGCACGGCGCCGCGCTCACCGTCCGCCTGTTCCGCCCGGCCACGACCCGGGTGCTGCTCGTCGGCGGCGTGGCCGCGGCGCAACTGCTCGTGCTGCGGGCGCTGGCGCTCGGCGCGCGCGTGGTGGTGCAGACCGGCCGTCCCCGGTTCTGGGAGCCGTTCGTACGGGGTGTCGGGACGCTCGCTGGGGGCGTACCGCTGCTTCCGCCCGGTCGTCCGGCCGGCGGCACGCCCGGTTCGCCGCTGCACCCGCTGCTGGTGGTGGTGGACGCCGGCCCGGTGCCGCCGGAGCCCGGCCCGGCCGCCGCCTGGCAGTCGGTCCTGGTGGTCCGCGACGAGCTGACCCCGGCCGACACGCAGGCGCTGGCCCGCGCGGACCTGGCGATCCTCCAGCCGCTCGACCCGGACGAAGCCGCGCTGGCGGGCGCGGCGCTGGGCCTGGGCGGCTCCGCGGAGTGGCTGACCCGGATCCGGGACGACATGGTGGCGGTGGTCAACCGGCGGGCACTGCGCTGGGCGCTGCTCTCGCCCACGCCCGTCGAGTCGCAACTGGTCGGTCGCCCGGCGCGGCACTGACGCGCCGCACCGCCGCCAACCAGGTCGAGCCTTCCCCTGGTGGTACGGCCGTGGCACGATCCCGGCCATGGATTTCCTGAAGGGTCTTCTGATTCGCGTGGGTTCGACGGCGGTGGCGTTCTGGCTCGCCACCCTGCTCATCCCGGGCATCTCGCTCGACTCCGACTCGGCCACCGAGACGGTGATCACGCTGGTGCTCGTCGCGGTCATCTTCGGCGTGGTGAACGCGGTGCTCCAGCCGATCATCAAGACCGTGGGGTGCGGCTTCTACCTGCTGACCCTCGGCCTGATCGCGCTCGTGGTGAACGGCCTGCTCTTCCTGCTCACCAGCTGGATCGCCGGTGAGGCCGGGCTGCCCTTCCACGTGGACGGGTTCTGGCCGGAGGCGGTGCTGGGCGCACTGTTCGTCGGCATCGTCACCTGGATCCTCGGCGCCGTCCTCGACCGCGACTGACGCCGGGCCCCGGCCGGTCGCCACGGCGGCCGGCCGGGCCCACCAGGCCAGTAGCAGGGAATTGGCTGGCGAGAGGGCGGGGCGGTGGTATTAGCCTCGGCCGCGTGTTCACAGTGACCCGCGCGGACGGCTACGAGATCAGCACCGACCCGGCCCGGATCGACCTGGACCGGGTGCACGTCTGGCTCTCCACCGACGCGTACTGGGCGCTGGGACGGGAGCGGGAGACTGTCGCGCGCGCGTTCGCCGGCTCGATCGGCTTCGGCGTCTACCGGCCGGGTGACGGCCGGCAGGTCGCCGTCGCCCGGGTGGTCACCGACGGGGCCACGTTCGCCTGGCTGTGCGACGTGTACGTGGACCCGGCCGAGCGGGGTGGCGGGCTGGGCACCTGGCTGACCGGCGCGGTCCGCGACCACCTGAACGAGCTGGGCGTACGCCGGATCCTGCTCGCCACACTCGATGCGCACGGGGTCTACGCGAAGATCGGCTTCAAGCCGGTCGCGGCGGATCGGTGGATGGAGCTGGATCAGCGGGTGACGCCGATCACCGATAAGGACCAGGATAAGGATTCACCACTTACGGTGGAGCGGTGAACCAGCTCCGGCTCGGCTACCTCTACGGCGTCGGCGCGTACCTGATCTGGGGTTTCTTCCCGATCTACCTGAAGCTGCTGCGCCCGGCCGGGCCGGTGGAGATCCTCGCGCACCGGATCCTCTGGTCGGTGGCGTTCGTGGCGTTGCTGCTGGCCGCCACGCGGCACGCCGGCTTCCTGCGCAAGCTGGCCCGGCGACCCCGGGCGCTCGCCGGCATCGGGCTCGCCGCCGCGCTGATCGCCGTCAACTGGGGCGCGTACATCTACGGCGTGAACTCCGACCGGGTGGTGGAGACGGCGCTCGGCTACTTCATCAACCCGCTGGTGTCCGTGCTGTTCGGCGTGCTCGTGCTGCGCGAGCGGCTGCGCCGGGCGCAGTGGGCGGCACTCGGCGTCGGCGCGCTCGCGGTCGCGGTGCTCACCGCCGACTACGGCCGTCTGCCCTGGCTGGCGCTCACCCTGGCGTTCAGCTTCGCCGGGTACGGGCTGGTCAAGAAGCGGCTCGCGCTGCCGGCCACGGAAGGGCTGTTCGTCGAGTCGGCGGTGCTGGCGCTGCCCGCGATGGCGTACCTGGGGTGGCTGTCGGCGCGCGGCGACTCGACGTTCGGGCACGTCTCGGCCGGGCACACCGCGCTGCTGGTGCTGGCGGGGGCCGCCACCGCGATTCCGCTGCTGCTGTTCGCCGGGGCCGCGAACCGGCTGCCGCTGTCCACTGTCGGCATGTTGCAGTACCTCGCGCCGATCCTTCAGCTCGGCTGCGGCGTGCTGATCTTCCACGAACCGATGCCGCCGGCTCGGCTGGCCGGTTTCGCCCTGGTCTGGCTCGCCCTGGTGGTCTTCACCGCCGACGCCCTGCGCCACTCCCACCGCACCCGCCAGGCCGCCCGCACCGAGCCCTCCGTCCTTTCTCCCCGCTGATCTTGCACTTGCTGCCCGGGCAGAACGGGTGACAACACCCGCGCCGAGGGCCGCAAGTGCAAGATCGCCGAGGCCTCAGCGGAGGTCGTAGGCAAGGACGGGGGAATCAGCGCCTCGGAGCAACTCCAGGCGGACCAACTCACCCTTGGTGAAGCGGGTGACGCCGGAGAAGCGCAGGTCGTCACCGGGAGCGGCGAGCCACGAGCCGATCTGCTCCGTCGCGCCGTCCGGGCCGTGCGCCACCAGCCGGAACGTGTACGCCTCCCGGTGCCCGGCCCGCCTGTCGTACCCGCAGTGCATGGTGACCTCGGTGCCCCACGGCGTCTCGGTCAGCCCCACCTCGGCGTGCACCGGCACCGTCCCGGCCACCGGCCGCATCGAGGCCAGCGCCACCGGCGGCTTGGTCGGCTCGGCCGGCGACTGCACGAGTCCCACGCCGACGCCCGCCAGCACCGCGAGCGCGGCGGCGGCGAGCGCTGTCAGCGCGTACCGTCGGCGGGAGCGGGACCGCTCGCGGCGCTTGCGCTCGCGCGCGGCGTCGAGCAGCGCGGGCACCCGCGACGTCTCCGGCCCGACCTCCAGGAACTGTTCCAGCCCGGCCGGGTCGAGCCGGCCCAGCAGGCCGGGCAGCACGGCGATCTCCGCCACCGCCTCCCGGCACTGCGCGCACCCGGCCAGGTGCCGCTCGTAGGCGACCCGGTCCGCCGGAGCGAGGGCACCGAGCACGTACGCCCCGTCGTCGTGCGCGAACTCGCAGCCTGTCACCCGGTCACCCCCATCTCGGCCAGCGCCAACCGTAGTGAGCGCAACGCGTAGTGGGTACGCGACTTCACCGTCCCCGGTGGAACGCCCAGCCGCGCCGCCGCCTCCGCCACCGAACGCCCCTGGTAGAAGCACTCGACCAGCACTTCCCGGTGGGTCGGGCTGAGCCGGTTGAGCGCCTCGGCGACGGTCCACGCCTCCACCGCACGCTCCGTCTCGTCGACCGTCTCCGCGGTCTCGGGCAGTTCGTCCGTGTACACCTCGCCGACCCGGGCGGAGCGCCGCCGCCAGGCGTCGATCGCGAGGTTCCGCGCGGTGGTGAACAGCCAGGCGCGTACCGAGCCGCGCCGCGGGTCCAGCGACTCGGGGTGCCGCCAGGCGCGCAGCAGCGTCTCCTGCACCAGGTCCTCGGCCCGGGGCCGATCGCCGTTGACGAGCCGCAGGGCGTGCGCGTACAGCGCGTCGGCATGCTCGTCGTGCAGCGCGCGCAGCAATTGGGCGTCGTGGTCGCTGATGGCGGTACCTCGCTTCCGGCGGCGGGGAAACCGGCGATGCGTTCGCCCTTCCATACGTGCCGTGACGCCGAACGGTTCATCCGCAGGTCAACGCGGAGCTGTTCACGTCCGGTTCAGGTCCGGGCCGATCGCCGCTCACCGTGCCCTGGCAGCGTCCGGCGGGTGAGCGCGCGAGCCGATCACCCGCGCGCCGTCCGACGTTGAGATCAGGAGGCTCCACCTCATGAGCGACCGGCCTCGCCTGCTTCCGCTGCTGGGTGGCACCCGCCACGGCAGCCGCGACGCGATGACCTGTCTGTACCGGTGCGGCAACGCGTGTGACCACCCGGTGCCGAACCCGACCGACAACCCGTACTTCGGCGACGTGGTCGACACCGAGATCTCCCGGCGCGGCGTGGTCCGGGCCGGCGCGGTCGGCGCGCTGGTGCTCGGCTTCGGCGGCGCCGCCGCGGGTGCGCTGGCCGGCGCCGCGCCGGCCGCCGCCGCGCCCGCCGCCCCGCCGGTTCCCGGCGGCGGCGAGGTGTCGCCCGCCGGTGCGGGCCGCCCCGGCAGCGGCGCGCTGACGTTCAAGCCGATCCCGCCGAACAAGCTCGACACCCTCGTGGTCCCCAACGGGTACGACCACTCCGTCGTGATCCGCTGGGGTGACGAGGTCGTGCCCGGCGCGCCCGCGTTCAGCCTGGGCCGGCAGACCGCCGCCGCCCAGTCCAAGCAGTTCGGCTACAACAACGACTTCGTCGGCGTGCTGCCGATCGACAGGCGGCGCGCGCTGCTCGTGGTCAACCACGAGTACACGAACGAGGACCTGATGTTCCCCGGCTTCACCAGCCAGGACGCGCTCACAGTGGAGCAGGTGCGGGTGGCGATGGCCGCGCACGGCATGTCCGTGGTCGAGTTGGAGCGGGTGGAGAACACCGGGCAGTGGCGGCCGGTACGGCGCGGCCGGCGCGAGTACAACCGCCGGGTCACCGCGCTGGCCACCAAGTTCGAGCTGACCGGCCCGGCGGCCGGCTCGGCGTGGCTGCGTACCGCCGCCGACCCGAAGGGCCGGACGGTGATCGGCACGCTCAACAACTGTGCCGGTGGCGTCACCCCGTGGGGCACCGTGCTCTCCGGCGAGGAGAACTTCAACCAGTACTTCGTCGGCGGCGACGGCGTGCCGGAGGAGCAGAAGCCCAAGCTGGCCCGGTACGGCATCCCGACCGACGTGCGCCACCCGAGCGGCAGCCGCAAGTGGGAGCGGGCGGACGAGCGCTTCGACCTGGCCAAGCACCCCAACGAGGCGAACCGGTTCGGCTGGGTCGTCGAGATCGACCCGTTCGACCCGCAGGCCAAGCCGCGCAAGCACACCGCGCTGGGCCGGTTCAAGCACGAGGGCGCGAACGTCATCGTGGCCCGCAACGGCCGGGTGGTCGCGTACATGGGCGACGACGAGCGCTTCGACTACCTCTACAAGTTCGTCTCGGACAAGAAGTTCATGCCGGGGAAGTCCTTGGTGGCCCGGCGGCACAACCTGACGCTGCTGGAGTCCGGCACGCTCTACGTCGCGAAGATCGAGGGCGACAGCCCGGCCGCCGAGATCGACGGTTCCGGCACGCTCCCGGCCGACGGCGGGTTCGGCGGCCGGGGCCGCTGGATCAAGCTGGTCAGCGGCAACCGCTCGTACGTCGACGGCATGACCGCCGCCGACGTGCTCACCTTCACCCGGCTGGCCGGGGACAAGGTCGGCGCGACCAAGATGGACCGCCCCGAGGACGTCGAGCCGAGCCTGCTCACCGGCAAGGTCTACGTGGCGCTGACGAACAACAGCGACCGCGGCAAGGCCGGCAAGGCGCCCGCCGACGAGGCGAACCCGCGCAACAGCAACAAGCACGGGCAGATCCTGGAGCTGGTCGAGGACCGCGGCGACAACACCGCCGAGACCTTCGCCTGGTCGCTGCCGATCGTCTGCGGCGACCCGGCCGACGCCTCCACCTACTTCGCCGGGTACGACAAGACCAAGGTCTCCCCGATCTCCTGCCCGGACAACGTCGCCTTCGACGCCACCGGCAACCTGTGGATCTCGACCGACGGCAACGCGCTGGGCAGCAACGACGGCCTGTTCGCCACCGCCGTCGAGGGTCCGGAGCGGGGCCACCTGAAGCAGTTCCTCACCGTGCCGCTCGGCGCGGAGACCTGCGGCCCGTTCATCACCGGTGACAACCGTTCGGTCTTCGTGGCCGTGCAGCACCCGGGCGAGGTCTCCGGTGCGTCGGTGGAGAACCCCGCCTCCACCTGGCCGGACGGCGACTTCGCCAAGCCCGGCGTGGTGGTCACCTGGCGCCTCGACGGCGGCCCGGTCGGTAGCTGACCCACCCCGGGGGCGGTCCGGCGCTGGACCGCCCCGCGAGGGGCCGCCGACCCACCAGGTCGGCGGCCCCTCGTCGGTTCTCCGAGGCGGTCCCGGCGGCGATCGGCACGCGGCGAGTCAGTTCTCCGAGGCGATGCCGTCGGCGATGGCGCGCGCGGCGGTGAGGAGCTTGGCGCGGACCACCCGGGCCGAGGTCATCATCTCGCCGGCCGGCAGCGCGCACGCCAGCACCACCCGGCGCTCGATGTCCTTGTCCGGGCTGACGAGCACCGCGGCGCACGCCACGCCCTGCCGGAACTGCCCCAGCTCCAGCTGCATGCCGCGCCGGTCACCGGCGGCCAGGTCCGCCTCGAACGCCTCGACGGTGGTGAGGGTGGCGGTGGTGAACGGGCGCATGCCGTACTCGCGCAGGTAGCGGAAGCGTTGTTCGGTGGTGAGCGTGGCGAGCAGGCTCTTGCCCAGCGCGGTGGCGTGCGCGCCCTCGTCGAACCCCGGCACCAGGTCTTCCATGTAGGGCGAGCGCGGCCCTTCGGCGGACGCGGTCACCGCCACCTGCCCGCCGACGAAACGGCCGAGGTAGTGGCTCCAGCCGGTGTCCGACGCCGCGCGGCGCAGCGCCTCACCGACCGCCGGCGGCCCCCGGAACGCGGTGACCAGCTCGCGGTAGCGGTCGGCCACCTCCAACCCCACGATGTACGTCCCGTCCTCGCGCCGGATCACGTAGCCCTCGTACGCGAGCGTGCGCACCAGGTGGTACGTGGTGGCGACGGTCAGCTCGCAGCGCCGGGCGATCTGCTTCACGGTGAGCCCTCTCGGCGCACGGCCGACCGACTCGAGCACTCGAAGCGCGCGGGACACACTGCGGATCAGGTCCGAAGGTTCCGCCAAGGGGTCGCGCACAACCACCTCCGCCGCCGGGGACTTACACCATATGAAAAACCGGCCGAGTGCGAAATGCCTGTTCGGATGGAGGATGCCAGAAGACCGGACACAGACAGTGTGTCGACGGACACGATGAGCAGCCAAAACGTCCGGGCGTAAGGTGTGCTCGCGATGACTGAAACAGTTTCGCGAGCCGCCCCTCCGGCGGCCCGGCACGCCGTCACGGTCGGCGCAGGCGCCACCCTCACCACGATCGTGTGCGTCCTGCCCGTCTTCCTGGTCGGCGGTCTCGCCGTCCAGCTCGCTGACGAACTCCGCTTCAGCCCGGCCGGGCTGGGCCTGGCCGTCTCGATCTACTTCGGCGTGAGCGCGCTCGCCTCGGTGCCCTCCGGCGCCCTGGTCGAGCGTTTCGGGTCGGCCCCGGTCGCCCGGGCCGCCATCCTGCTCTCCGCCGCCTCGCTGCTGGCGGTGGCCGGGCTGGCCCGGTCGTACCCGGTCCTGGTGGCCCTGCTGGCCCTCAGCGCCGCCGCCAACGCCCTCGGGCAGCTCGCCAGCAACGCCGCGCTGGCCGAGCACGTACCCGCCCACCGGCAGGGCCTCTCGTTCGGCGTGAAGCAGGCCGCCGTACCGGCCGCCACGCTGCTGGCCGGTCTGGCGGTCCCCACTGTCGCGCTCACCGCCGGCTGGCGCTGGGCCTTCGTGGCGGCTGCGGTGGCCGCGCTCGCCGTGCTGCCGGCCGTACCCCGGGCCGGACGGGACCGGCGGGCCCGCGCGGCCTCCGGTCGCGGTCCCGGCGGCACCGGCCCGCTCGTGGTGATCGGGCTGGCCGCGACGCTCGCGGCAGCCGCGGCGAACGCCCTCGGCACGTTCCTGGTCGACTCGGCGGCGGCGCGGGGCCTCTCCCCCGGCCTGGCCGGCCTGACGCTGACGCTGGGCAGCGTGGTGTGCGTGCTCGCCCGGGTCGGCGTCGGCTGGCTGGCCGACCGGCGCACCAGCGGGCACGTCGGGCTGATCGCCGGGATGCTGCTGACCGGCTCGGTCGGCCTCATCCTGCTCGCGGTGGCCGGCTCGGCGCCGCTGGTAGCGGGCGTGGTGCTCGGCTTCGGTCTCGGCTGGGCCTGGCCGGGGCTGATGAACTTCGCCGTGGTCCGGCTCCACCCGCAGGCCCCGGCCGCCGCCACCTCGATCACCCAGACCGGGGTGTACGCGGGCGGCTGCCTCGGTCCGCTCGGCCTGGGCGCGCTGGCCGGCGCGGCGGGCTACCCGGCGATGTGGCTGACTGCCGCCGTAGCGATGCTCCTGGCCGCCTTCCTGATGCTGCTGGGCGCCCGCCTCCTACGCCCCACCCCCGCTCTCCCCTGACCGTCCGCGCCGGCACCGAGCCCCGTCGCGACGATCATGAAGTTAGCGGCGCGACACGCCGTATGGGCGACCGTCAACTTCATGATCGACGAGAGCCCGAGCGAGTGAGGGTGGGCGCGCGTGGGGTCAGCGCGGGGATCAGCTGGTGCGGTCGGCGATGTAGTCGCAGAGGGACTCCAGCGCGCGACGCGCCGGACCCTCGGGCAGCGGAGCCAGCCGGGCGCGTGCGTCCTCGGCGTAGCTGCGCACCGTCTCCCGGGCGCGCTTGAGCGCCGGCGACTCCCGCAGCAGGCCCAGCGCCTCGGCGTGCAGCGCGTCGTCCACCAGCGGGCCGGTGGCCAGGATCTCGCGCAGCCGTACGCTCGCCGCGTCCGCGTCGTCGGAGGCCATCGCGTAGAGCACCGGCAGGGTGGGTACGCCCTCGCGCAGGTCGGTGCCGGGCGTCTTGCCGGACTGGACCGACTCGCTGGCGATGTCCAGCAGGTCGTCGGAGAGCTGGAACGCGACACCGATGATCTCGCCGTACGCGGCCAGGGCCTCGACGTGCTCGGGCGCCGCGCCGCCGAACATGCCGCCGAAGCGGGCCGACGTGGCGATCAGCGAGCCGGTCTTCTCGGCGATCACGTGCAGGTAGTGCGCGACCGGGTCGGTGTCGCGCGGGCCGACCGTCTCGGCGATCTGGCCGTGCACCAGCCGCGCGAACGTGCGCGCCTGGAGGCGTACCGCCTCGGGGCCCAGGTCGGCGGCGATGTCCGCGGCCCGGGCGAAGAGGTAGTCGCCGACCAGGATGGCGACGGAGTTGGTCCAGCGGGAGTTGGCGCTCGGGGCGCCACGCCGCACGGCGGCCTCGTCCATCACGTCGTCGTGGTAGAGCGTCGCCAGGTGGGTGAGCTCCATCACCACGGCGGCGGGGACGACCTGGTCGGCGTCTGGCTCGCCGAACTGGGCGCCCAGCGCCACCAGCAGCGGACGGAACCGCTTGCCGCCGGCCTCGACCAGGTGCCGGGACGCCTCGGTCACCAACGGATCGGCGCTCGCCACGCTCGCCCGCAGGCTCGTCTCGACCCGGTCGAGCACGCCCAGCACTGAGGCTTCGACGCGCGGGTCGGCGAGGTGCAGGCCGAGCGCGCCGAACTGACCTGAACGCTCGCCAGCCGGGTTCGCCACGTCCTCAACCATGCCACACCCGTTCGACCTGCTCGTCGACGGGGATACGGGCCGGGGGCCGGTACGCCACGGCGTACCGGCCCCCGGTGGGAACACCTCTGTCATCTGACGAATTCGGCGGCGCCGGTGGTCAGATCGAGCAGCGGACCCGGCACCACGCCGAGGACCAGCGTGGCGAGCACGCCGATGACCAGGGCGGCCGAGGTGAGCGCGCCGGGCACGGTCACCGTCGGGGTGGACTCGCCCGGCTCGGACAGCCACATCATCACGACGACCCGCAGGTACGGGAAGGCCAGCACCATGCTGGTCAGCACGCCGGCGATCACCAGCCACGCCTGGTTCGCCTCCAGGGCCGGGCCGAAGACCGCGAACTTGCTGGTGAAGCCGCTGGTCAGCGGGATACCGGCGAAGGCCAGCAGGATGAACGTGAAGATCGCCGCGAAGAACGGCGAGCGGCGGCCCAGCCCGGCCCAGCGGGACAGGTGGGTGGCCTCCCCGTCGGCGTCGCGCACCAACGTCACCACGGCGAACGCGGCGAGCACCGAGAAGCCGTACGCGGCCAGATAGAACATGGTGCCGGAGAGACCCTCACGGCTGGGCGCCAGCACACCGACGAGCAGGTAACCGGCGTTCGCGATCGACGAGTACGCCAGCAGGCGCTTGATGTCGGTCTGGGTGACCGCCAGCACCGCGCCGACCAGCATGGTCAGCACCGCGATCGCGCCGAGCACCGGGGTGAAGTCCCAGGAGGCCCCGGCGAACGCGACGTGGAAGACGCGCAGCAGCGCACCGAACGCGGCGACCTTGGTGCAGGCCGCCATGAAGCCGGTGACCGGGGTCGGCGCGCCCTGGTAGACGTCCGGCGTCCAGACGTGGAACGGCGCGGCGGCGGCCTTGAACAGCAGACCGATGGCGAGCAGCGCCATACCGGCGAACAGCAGCACCGGGCTGGACGGCGAGTCGGTGACCGCGGCGTGCACGGTGGCGAAGTCGACGCCCGCCGTACGGCCCGGGATCCCGGAGGTGAAGCCGTAGATCAGCGCCACACCGAACAGGAAGAACGCCGAGGCGTACGCACCGAGCATGAAGTACTTCAGCGCCGCCTCCTGGCTCAGCAGACGCCGGCGGCGGGCCAGCGCACAGAGCAGGTAGAGCGGAAGCGAGAAGACCTCCAGCGCCACGAACATGGTCAGCAGGTCGTTCGCCGCCACGAAGATCAGCATGCCGCCGATCGCGAACGACATCAGCGGGTAGACCTCGGTGGCACCGCCGACGCCCTCGGCCTGCCGGCGGTCCTCCGCCGACTCGGCGGTGACCGCGGCGTGCGCCACGAACGCGCCGCCCCGCTCCACCGTGCGCTCGCCGACGAGCAGCAGCGCCATCACCGCGAGCACCAGGATGGCGCCCTGCAGGAACAGCGTCGGGCCGTCGATCGCGATGGCGCCGCCGATGGTGATCAGCCGGTCGTCGGCGTTCAGGATCACCATGACGATCGCGGCGAGCATCGCCACCAGGGCGAGCCCGAGTTGCACCGCGTTGCGCAGACGGCGCGGCACGAACGCCTCGACCAGGACCCCGAGCAGCGCCGCGCCCAGCATGATCAGGATGGGAGCGAGCGCCGCGTAGTCGATCGACGGCAGCTTGAGCTCGGTCATTTTGCGGCCTCCTGGACGCTGCCGACCTCAGGGGCGGGATCGGACTTGCCGACGTCCTGCATGGTCGCCTGGACGGCGGGATTGATGACATCGGTGACCGGCTTGGGATAGAAGCCGAGCAGCACGATCAGCGCGATCAGCGGCGCGACGACCACCTTCTCGCGCAGCGTGAGGTCGCGTCGCATGCCCTCGACCTCGGTCAGCGCCGGGTTCAGCGTGCCCTGGGTGGTGCGCTGCACCATCCACAGCACGTACGCCGCCGCCAGGATGATGCCGAGCGTGGCGATCACCGCGACCGGCTTGTTGACGGTGAACGTGCCGATCAGCACCAGGAACTCGGAGACGAACGGTGCGGTACCGGGCAGCGCCAGCGAGGCCAGACCGGCGAAGAACAGCACACCGGCCAGCACCGGCACCAGCTTGCCCGCGCCGCCGAAGTCGCTGATCAGCGCCGAGCCGCGCCGGGCGATCAGCATGCCGACCACCAGGAACAGCAGGCCGGTGGCCAGGCCGTGGTTGAGCATGTACAGCACCGCGCCGGTGCCGGCCTGGGTGGTGAACGCGAAGATACCGACGCCGATGAACCCGAAGTGCGCGATCGAGGTGTACGACACCAGCCGCTTCAGGTCGTTCTGGCCGACCGCCAGCAGCGCGGCGTAGATGATGCCGATGACGCCGAGCGCCAGCGCCCACGGCGCGAACCAGCGCGACGCCTCCGGGAACAGCGGGAGGCAGTAGCGCAGGATGCCGAACGTGCCGACCTTGTCCAGCACGCCGACGAGCAGCGCGGCGGCACCGGCCGGCGCCGCGCCACCGGCGTCCGGCAGCCAGGTGTGGAACGGGAAGAACGGCGCCTTGATCGCGAACGCCACGAAGAAGCCGAGGAACAGCCAGCGGGCCGTGTCGGTGGCGAACTCCGCCTGGCTCAGCGCCTGCCAGTCGAAGGTCTTCCCGCCGACCACCCAGAGGCCGATCACCGCGGCCAGCATGAACAGACCGCCGACCAGCGAGTAGAGGAAGAACTTCACCGCCGCGTACTGCCGCTGGTGGCCGCCGTAGCTGCCGATCAGGAAGTACATCGGCACCAGCATGACCTCGAAGAACACGTAGAACAGGAAGACGTCGGCGGCGGCGAAGACGCCGATCATCGTGCATTCGAGGACGAGCAGCAGCGCGAAGTACGCGGGCACCGAGCGCTTCGACGCCTCGGCGTCGTGCCAGGACGCCAGGATCACCAGCGGCACCAGGATCGCGATCAGCATCAGCATGACCAGCGCGATGCCGTCCACCTCGAAGGTGAAGTTCACACCCCAGTTCGGGATCCACGGGTACGACTCGCGGAACTGGAACCGGTCACCACCGGCGGAGAAGGCGAACCACATCACCACCGAAAGCACCAGCACCAGCAGCGACCAGCCGAACGCCACCAGCTTGGCCAGGTCCGGGCGGCTGCGGGGCAGCAGTGCCACCACCAGGGCGCCGACCAGCGGCGCCACGGTCAGCACCGAGAGGAACGGGAAGTTGGACATTATTCGGCCTTACCTCCGTCGTGACTGCGTGGCCCGCCGGCGGGGGCGGCCGCGTTGAGGTCGATCACGCCAACCACCCCGCCTGTACCGCCAGGAACGCCGCCACCACGAGCAGCGCGCCGGTCAGGATCGAGGTCGCGTACGACCGCACGAAGCCGGTCTGGAGCCGCCGGAGCCGGCCCGAGCCCCCGCCCACGGCGGCGGCCAGGCCGTTGACCAGCCCGTCCACGCCCCGGTTGTCGAGGAACACCAGCGCCCGGGTGAGGAAGATGCCCGGCTTCTCGAAGACCGCCTCGTTGAAGGCGTCCGTGTAGAGGTTCCGGCGGGCGGCGGTGACCACCACGCCGGCCGGCTGCGGCTCGGTGGCCGTACCGGAGCGGAACAGGAACCAGGCCAGCCCGGCGCCCAGCACGGTGAGCAGCAGCGACAGCGCGGTGAGCAGCCAGTGCGCCAGCACCGGCGCGTGCTCCCCGCTCTCGGCGGCGAGCCCGTTGGTGGCGGTGAGCCAGTCCGGCACGGAGGTGGCGAGCAGGAAGCCCGCGCCGACCGAGCCGACCGCCAACAGGATCAGCGGGATGGTCATCAGCTTCGGCGACTCGTGCGGGTGCTCGATGTCCTCGGTCCAGCGCTTCGGGCCGTGGAACGTGAGCACGAACAGCCGCGTCATGTAGAACGCGGTGAGCCCGGCGCCGAGCAGCGCGGCCATGCCGAACAGCCAGGCCGTCCAGCCCTCCCGCTCGAACGCGGCCACGATGATCGGCTCCTTCGAGAAGTAGCCGGAGAACGGGAACATGCCGATGATGGCGAGCCAGCCCATCATGAACGTCAGCCAGGTGACCTTCATGTACTTGGACAGCCCGCCGAAGCGGCGGATGTCCACCTGGTCGTTCATGCCGTGCATGACCGAGCCGGCGCCGAGGAACATGTTGGCCTTGAAGAAGCCGTGCGCCAGCAGGTGCACGATGGCCAGCGCGTACGCGCCGCCACCGAGACCGACGCCGAGGAACATGTAGCCGATCTGGCTCACCGTCGACCAGGCCAGCACGCGCTTGATGTCGTCCTTGGCCGCGCCGATGATGCAGCCCATCAGCAGCGTGAGCGCGCCGACGCTGACCACCACGAGCTGGAGCGTCTCGTTGGCCGAGAAGATCGCGTTGGAGCGGGCGATCAGGTAGACGCCCGCGGTGACCATGGTGGCCGCGTGGATGAGCGCGGACACCGGGGTCGGGCCCTCCATCGCGTCCGGCAACCACGCCTGGAGCGGGAACTGACCGGACTTGCCGGCCGCGCCGAGCAGGAGCAGCAGGCCGAGCACCAGCACGGTGGTCGAGGTCATCGAGCCGACCCCGTTGAACACCTCGTCGTACTGGGTGGTGCCGAGCATGGCGAACATGATGAAGATGCCGATGGCCAGGCCGGCGTCGCCGACCCGGTTCATCAGGAACGCCTTCTTGCCGGCGGTGGCCGCGCTGGGCCGGCCGTACCAGAAGGAGATCAGCAGGTACGACGCCAGACCGACGCCCTCCCAGCCGAAGTAGAGCATCACGTAGTTGTTGCCGAGCACCAGCAGGAGCATGGCGGCGACGAACAGGTTGAAGTACGCGAAGAACAGCCGCCGGCCCGCGTCGTGCGCCATGTACTCCACGGCGTAGAGGTGGATAAGGAAGCCCACCCCGGTGATCAGCAGGACGAAGACCGCGGCCAGCGGGTCGAAGAGCAGACCGAAGTCCACCTTCAGGTTGCCGACCGCCATGAAGTCCCAGAGGCTCAGCTCGACCTGCTTGTTCTCCAGACCGCGCAGCTGGAGGAAGTAGGTCAGCCCGAGCACGAACGCGGCGCCGATGGCGCCCACGCCCAGCCAGTGGCCCCAGCGGTCGGCCCGCTTGCCGAGCAGCAGCAGGATCGCCGCGCTGACCAGCGGGATCGCCACCAGCAGCCAGACACTGCCCAGCATCCCGTCCGCCGTGGCGAAGGTGACGGCTTCGGCTGGCTCAGACTGGGCGATCGTCAGAATCTGTTCCACCACGAGCCCCTCAGTACTTCAGCAGGTTGGCGTCGTCGACGCTGGCCGAGCGCCGGGTCCGGAAGATCGCCATGATGATCGCGAGCCCGACCACGACCTCGGCCGCCGCGACCACCATCACGAAGAACGCCATGATCTGGCCGTTCAGGTCGCCGTTGATCCGGCTGAACGTGACCAGGGTCAGGTTGGCCGCGTTGAGCATCAGCTCGATGCACATGAACAGCACGATCGCGTTGCGCCGGACCAGCACGCCCACGGCGCCGATGGTGAACAGCACCGCCGCGAGGATGAGGTAGTAGTCCGGGGTCACCGTGCCAGCCTTTCGTTCGCGACTGCGGGGCTCCGCTTCGCTGCACTCCTCGCGCTCACCGATCAGTCCCCTTCGGTGCGGTCTCCTCGGCCGTCAGCTCGCGCACCGGCATGATCTCCGGGATGCTGCGGTCGGTCAGCCGGCCGTCGGGCAGACGGGCCGGGGTGGCCACCGAGGAGGACGTGGCGTAGACACCCGGGCCGGGCTTCGGTCCGGGGTAGTTGCCGGGGCGGAACCGCGCCTTCATGGTGGCGATCTGGTCCATCCGGTCCGCCTTGCGCCGCTCCACGTGCGCCAGCACCATCGCGCCGACGGCGGCGGTGATCAGCAGCGCCGAGGTCAGCTCGAAGGCGAAGACGTACTTGGTGAACAGCAGCCGGGCGATGCCCTGGACGTTGCCCTCGCCGTTCGCCTCGTCGAGCCCGACCGGCTGGACGCCGTCGAGCGCGCGGTAGAGGCCGGTGCCCACCAGGCCGGCGAAGCCGAGCCCGAGGACCACGGCAGCGACCCGCTGGCCGCGCAGCGTCTCGATGAGCGAGTCGGACGCGTCCCGGCCGACGAGCATCAGCACGAACAGGAACAGCATCATGATCGCGCCGGTGTAGACGATGATCTGCACCATGCCGATGAACGGCCCGGCCTGGAGCACGTAGAACACGCCCAGACAGAGCATGGTCAGCACCAGCCAGAGCGCGGAGTGGACCGCGTTGCGTGCCCACACCATGCCGACCGCGCCGAGCAGGGCCAGCGGGGCGAGGATCCAGAAGGTGACCTCCTCGCCCCCGGACACCTGGCCGGCGGCGGCGAGCACCGTTGCCGAGGTCATGCCTTGCCTCCCTTGCCCGCCGCGGCGGCGGACCGCTGCTCGGCCTGCTCGGCGCCGGGGAAGGTCACGCCCGGGTGCTCCTCCACCTGGTACCGGCCGGGGCCCATCGGCGAGTGCTCGGCGCCGGCCGAGGTGCCCGGGTTGGTGAGCGCGCCGACGTAGTAGTCCTTCTCGCTGTCGCCCAGCCGCATCGGGTGCGGCGGCTGCTCCATGCCTTCGAGCAGCGGCGCGAGCAGCTGCTCCTTGGTGAAGATCAGGTCCTGCCGGTTGTCGCGGGCCAGCTCGTACTCGTTGCTCATGGTGAGCGAACGGGTCGGGCAGGCCTCGATGCAGAGCCCGCAGAAGATGCACCGGGCGTAGTTGATCTGGTAGGTGCTGGCGTACCGCTCACCCGGGGAGAAGCGCTGCTCCTCGGTGTTGTCGCCACCCTCCACGTAGATCGCGTCGGCCGGGCAGGCCCAGGCGCACAGCTCGCAGCCGATGCACTTCTCCAGCCCGTCCGGGTGCCGGTTGAGGATGTGCCGCCCGTGGTAGCGCGGCGCCGAGACCGGCGGCTTGAACGGGTAGTCGGTGGTGACGACCTTCTTGAACATGTGCGAGAAGGTGACACCGAAGCCCTTGAACGTTCCGGTGATCGCGCCCACGTCACACCTCCCTGGAGTCCGGGCCGGCGACCACGTTGGCCGGCTCCCGCTCGGCGAGCACGCGCTTGGTACGCGGGCTCGGCGGAACCTGAAGATCCATCGGCGGCAGCGGGAAGCTGCCGTACGGCCGGGTGTCCGCCTGCTCCTGCAGCGACGGCTTCGGCTCCTTCTTCCGCGACGGCCAGAAGAGCGTGGCCAGCAGCAGCACGCCCGCGCCGATCGCGGTGACGAGCAGCCGGTCCCGGGTCTGCCAGTCCTCGATCGAGCGCAGCCCGGCGAGCACCATGATCCAGACCAGGTTCAGCGGCAGCAGCACCTTCCAGCCGAACCGCATGAACTGGTCGTACCGGAGCCGGGGCAGCGTGCCGCGCAGCCAGACGAAGACGAACACCAGCAGGATGACCTTGCCGAAGAACCACAGCATCGGCCACCAGCCGTCGTTGGCGCCCGACCAGATCGTGATCGGCCACGGCGCGTGCCAGCCGCCGAGGAACAGCGTCACGGTGAACGCCGACATGGTCACCATCGCGACGTACTCGCTGAGCATGAACAGCGCGAACTTCAGCGAGCTGTACTCGGTCTGGAAGCCGGCCACCAGCTCCGACTCCGCCTCGGGCAGGTCGAACGGCGCCCGGTTCGTCTCACCGACGATGGCGATGAAGAACATGATGAAGCTGGGCAGCAGCAGGATCGCGTACCAGCCGGGCGCGGCGAGGTCGAAGCCGCCGATGCTCAGCCGGGTGCCGTCACCCTGCGCGGCGACGATCCCGCTCGTCGACATGGTGCCCGCGGTCATGAACACCGCGACCACACTCAGGCCCATGGTGACCTCGTACGAGACCAGTTGGGCCGCCGAGCGCAGACCGCCGAGCAGCGGGTAGGTGGAGCCGCTGGCCCAGCCGCCGAGCACGATGCCGTAGACGGCGAGCGAGGAGAAGGCCAGCACCACCAGCACCGCCACCGACACGTCGGTGACCTGCAGCGGCGTCCGGTGCCCGAAGATGCTCACCATCGGCCCGAACGGGATCACCGACAGCGCGGTGACCGCGCAGACCACGGAGATCACCGGGGCGAAGAAGTAGACGACCTTGTCGGCCTTGCGCGGGAGGATGTCCTCCTTGAAGGCCAGCTTCACGCCGTCGGCGAGCGTCTGGAGCAGACCGAACGGGCCGGCCTGGTTGGGGCCGGGCCGCACCGCCATGCGGCCGACGACCCGGCGCTCGAACCAGACGCCGAGCAGCGTGGCCGCCACGGCGACGACGAACGCGAACAGGATCTTGCCGAGGACCAGCCACCACGGGTCCTTGCCGAAGTCGGCAAGCGTCGGGTCCTGCGCCGCGAGGATGACGGGGTTCACTGCACCCACCTTTCGTTCCCGACTGCGGAGACGCTCACCACGTCGCCGGACGTCGCGCCGAGGCCGCGCCGCACGGTGGAGCCGGGTGAGTTGGTCGGCAGCCAGACGACGCCGTCGGGCATCTCGGTGATCGCCGCCGGCAGCGTGATCGCGCCGCGGTCGGTGCCCACCGTGACCGGGTCACCGTCGGCGACACCGAGCGCCTCGGCGGTGCCCTTGCCGAGCCGGACCACCGGCGGGCGGGCGGTGCCGGCGAGGTGCTCGTCGCCGTCGGTGAGGCTGCCCAGGTCGATCAGCTGGTGCCAGGTGGCGAGCACCGCCTCGCCCGGTCCGGGCTGCCGCACGGCGGCCGGCTCGACCGAGGGCGCCGACGGCCGCTCGACCCGGGTGCGCGGCAGCGCGCCCAGCTCGCGCCGGATGCTCGGCACGTCACCGGTGCCGAGCCGCACGTCGAGCTGCGCGGCGAGCGCGTCGAGGATGCGGGCGTCGGTCATCGCGCCGGTGTCCAGCACCTTCTCGAACGTGCGCAGCCGGCCCTCCCAGTCCAGGAAGCTGCCGGCCTTCTCGACCACCGGCGCGACCGGCAGGACCACGTCGGCGCGGCGGGACACCGCGCTCATCCGCAGTTCCAGGCTGACCAGGAACGGCACCGCGTCCAGTGCGGACTCGGCCAGGCGCGGGTCGGCCAGGTCGGCCGGGTCGACGCCGGCCACCACCAGGGCGCCGATCTGGCCGTTCGCGGCGGCGGTGAGGATGCCGTCGGTGTCGCGGCCGGCCTGGCTGGGGATCACCCCGGCCGGGATGTCCCACGCCTCGCCCAGCTCCGCGCGCGCGGCCGGCTCGGTGACGACCCGGCCGCCGGGGAGCAGGTTGGGCAGGCAGCCCGCGTCGACAGCGCCGCGGTCACCCGCGCGCCGCGGCACCCAGACCAGCCGGGCACCGGTACGCCGGGCGACGTCCGCCGCCGCCGACAGCCCGCCCGGCACCTCGGCCAGGCGCTCGCCGACGATGAGGATCGCGCCGGGCTGACCCAGCGCCTCGGCCACCGTGGCGTGCTCGGCCAGCACACCGGCCTCCTCGCCGGGCACCACCCGGGCCAGCTTGGCCCCGAGCTTCTCCAGGCCGCGCGTGGCGAACGGCGCGAGCGCGTACACGGTGAGCTTCTTCTTCAGGTACGCCTTGCGCAGCCGCAGGAAGAGGATCGGGCACTCCTCCTCCGGCTCCAGGCCGACGAGTACCACAGCGGGCGCGTTCTCCACGTCCGTGTAGGTCACGTCGGTGACCCCGGCGACGCTGCTGGCCAGGAAGTCGGCCTCCTCGCGGGAGACCGGGCGGGCCCGGAAGTCGATGTCGTTCGTGTGCAGCGCGATGCGGGCGAACTTCGCGTACGCGTAGGCGTCCTCGACCGTGAGCCGGCCGCCGGTCAGCACCGCCGTGCCGGTCGCGCCGTCACGGGCCGCGCGCAGCCCCTCGGCGGCCCGGGTGAGCGCCTCGCTCCAGGACGCCTCGCGCAGCTCACCGGTCTTCTCGTCGCGCACCATCGGCGTGCTGATCCGGTCGAACGCGCGGGTGTACTGGAAGCCCCAGCGGCCCTTGTCGCAGTTCCACTCCTCGTTCACCGCCGGGTCGTCGCCGGCCAGCCGGCGCAGCACCTTGCCGCGCCGCCAGTCGGTGCGCTGGGCGCAGCCGGCCGAGCAGTGCTCGCAGACGCTGGGCGTGGAGACCAGGTCGAACGGGCGGGCCCGGAACCGGTACTGGGCGCCGGTCAGCGCGCCCACCGGGCAGATCTGCACGGTGTTGCCGGAGAAGTACGAGTTGAACGGGACGTCCCCCTCGTCGCCCTCCTCGCCGTACGCGTCGTCCCGGTAGATGTTGATCTCCTCGTGCGAGGAGCGTCCCATCAGGTCGATGAACTTGTCCCCGGCGATCTCCTCGGAGAACCGGGTGCACCGCTGGCAGAGCACGCAACGCTCGCGGTCGAGCAGCACCTGGGTGCTGATCGGCAGCGGCTTCGGGTACTCCCGCTTGTGCTCGTGGAACCGCGAGTCCGTCCGGCCGGTGGACATCGCCTGGTTCTGCAGCGGGCACTCGCCGCCCTTGTCGCACATCGGGCAGTCCAGGGGGTGGTTGAGGAGCAGCAGCTCCATCACCCCCTCCTGGGCCTTCTTGGCGACCGGGGAGGTGAGCTGCGTCCGCACCACCATGCCGTCGGCGACGGTCTGGGTGCAGGAGGCGACCGGCTTGCGCTGGCCCTCCACCTCCACCAGGCACTGCCGGCAGGCGCCGGCCGGGGCCAGCAGCGGGTGGTCGCAGAAGCGCGGGATCTCGGTGCCGAGCTGCTCGGCGACGCGGATCAGCAGCGCGCCCTTGGGCGCGGTGACCTCGACGCCGTCGATGGTCAGCGTGACGGTCTCGGTCTGCTTGGCTACGTCGGTCATTAGTGGGCTCCCACCAGCTGCTTGTCCGACAGCTTCGGCGCGGTACGTCCCTCGATGTAGTCGAGGTAGTCCTGCTTGAAGTACTTCAGCGACGAGGTCACCGAGCTGGTAGCGCCGTCACCCAGACCGCAGAACGAGCGGCCGAGGATGTTGTCGCAGGTGTCGAGCAGGGTGTCCAGGTCCTCGTGGGTGCCCTGGCCGGCCAGGATGCGCCGGTAGACCCGGACCATCCAGTAGTTGCCCTCCCGGCACGGGGTGCACTTGCCGCACGACTCGTGGTGGTAGAACTCCAGCCACCGGTAGGTCGCGTACACCGGGCAGTCCTGGTCGGAGAAGATCTGCGTGGCCGTGGTGCCCAGGATCGAGCCGGCCGCCGCCACCCCCTCGAAGTCCAGCGGCACGTCCAGGTGCTCGGCCGTCAGCAGCGGCGTCGACGAGCCACCCGGGGTCCAGAACTTCAGGTTGTGCCCGGGCTTCATGCCGCCGGCCAGCTCGATCAGCTCGCGCAGCGTGATGCCCATCGAGCACTCGTACTGGCCCGGTTCGGCGATCCGGCCGGACAGCGAGTAGATCATCGGGCCGGACGACTTCTCCGTGCCCATCGTCTTCCACCAGTCCGCGCCACCGAGCACGATGTACGGCACGCTGGCGATGGTGCCGACGTTGTTGACGACGGTCGGGCTGGCGTACAGGCCGTGGGTCGCCGGGAACGGCGGGCGCAGCCGGGGCTGGCCGCGGAAGCCCTCCAGCGAGTCCAGCAGCGCGGTCTCCTCACCGCAGATGTACGCACCGGCGCCGGAGTGCACCACCAGGTCCAGGTCGAAGCCCGACCCGAGGATGTTGCGGCCGAGGTAACCCTTGGCGTACGCCTCGTCGACGGCGCTGCGCAGCCGCCGGGCGGCGTGCACCGCCTCACCGCGGATGTAGATGTACGCCCGGTTGGCCCGGATCGCATACGAGGCGATGATGACGCCCTCGACCAGCGAGTGCGGGTCGTGGGTCATCAGCGGCAGGTCCTTGCAGGTGCCCGGCTCGCCCTCGTCGGCGTTCACCACCAGATAGTGCGGCTTGCCGTCGCCCTGCGGGATGAACCCCCACTTCAGACCGGTCGGGAAGCCCGCGCCGCCCCGGCCGCGCAGCCCGGAGTCCTTGACCAGCTGGATCAGGTCGTCCGGGTGCGCCTTGAGCGCCTTGCGCAGGGCGGCGTAGCCGTCCAGCTTCTCGTAGGTGCCGAGCCGCCACGCGTCCGGCGAGAGCCAGCGCTTGGTGAGCACCGGCGTGAGCTTGGCCAGCGTCTCCGGCCGAGGAGTGGTCACTTCCGGACCCCCGTTCCGCTCGCGTCCGCCGGGTCGGCGCCGTCCGCGCCCGTACCGGACTCCGCTTCCTTGAGGTTGCGCTCCTGCGCGCCGGCCGCGTCGCCGGCGGGCTTGCCGTCACCGGCCGGCGGGTTCGACGCCACGCCGGCCGCCTCCGCCGCCCGCGCGTCGCGCGGCGCCGGTGCCGGTCCGTCCACCGGAACCTTGGTGCCGGGGGCGTCCGGCACCGGGGTGCTCGCGTCCGGCTGCCGGGTCTCGGCGGTACGCACCTGCGGCGACTTGTCGTCCGGCGCCTTCACGTCCGGCGCGGTGCTGCCGCTGGCCGCCTCCGGCGCGGCCGGCTCGGGCGCGGGGGCCGGCTTGGCGGCCTCGGCCTCGGCCTTCGCCTTCGCCTCGGCGGCGGCCCGGTCGGCCTCGGCCTTGCTGCGGATCGGGGTCTTCGGGTCGAAGCCCGGCACCGAGACGCCGTGCTGCTCGGCCAGGCGCAGACCGCGCAGGCTCGGCTCGCCCGGCCCGCCGTCGGCCACCGCGCCGTCGCGCTCGTCGGCGAAACCGGCGAGCTGGACCGCCATCTCCTTGAGCGTGCACAGCCGCGCCCCACGGGTCGGCATCGGCCGGCCGCCGGCGCGCAGCTCCTCGACCACGTCGAGCGCGGCCTGCGGCTCCACGTTGTCGAAGAAGTCGTAGTTGACCGTCATCACCGGGCCGTAGTCGCACGCCGCCAGGCACTCGGCGTGCTCCAGGGTGATCTTCCCGTCGGCGGTGGTCTCCTCGTGCCCGACGCCGAGGTGCTCGGCCAGGGTGTCGTAGACCTTCTGCCCGCCGAGCACGTCGCACATGGTGTTGGTGCAGACGCTCACCAGGTAGTCACCGGTGGGCTTGCGCTTGTACATGGTGTAGAAGGTGGCGACGGCGCCGACCTGGGCCTTGTTGAGCCCGAGCACCTCGGCGCAGAACTCGACACCGGCCGGGGAGACGTAGCCCTCCTCGGACTGGACCAGGTGCAGCAGCGGCAGCAGCGCCGAGCGGGACCGGTCCGCCGGGTACCGGGCGATGATCTCCCGAGCCCGGGCGCGAGTCGTTTCGGTAAAGCTCATCGGTCACAACCACCCATCACGGGGTCCAGCGAGGCGCCGCCGGCGATCACGTCGGCGATCAGGCCGCCCTCGGCCATCGCCGGGAGGGCCTGGAGGTTGACGAAGCTCGGCTCCCGGTAGTGCACCCGGTAGGGCCGGGTGCCGCCGTCGGACACCGCGTGCACGCCCAGCTCGCCGCGGGGCGACTCGATGCCGACGTACACCTGGCCCGGCGGAACCCGGAAGCCCTCGGTGACGAGCTTGAAGTGGTGGATCAGCGACTCCATCGACTGACCCATGATCTTGGCGACGTGCTCCAGCGAGTTGCCCATGCCGTCCACGCCGATGGCGAGCTGCGCCGGCCAGGCGATCTTCTTGTCGGACACCATCACCGGGCCGGGCTTCAGGCGGTCCAGCGCCTGCTCGATCAGCTTCAGCGACTCGCGGATCTCCGCCACCCGGACCAGGTAGCGGCCCCACACGTCACCGTCGGTGTGCGTCGGCACGTCGAACTCGTACGTCTCGTACCCGCAGTACGGCATCGTCTTGCGCAGGTCCCAGGCGAGACCCGCGGACCGCAGCACCGGGCCGGTGACGCCGAGCGCCATGCAGGCGGTCACGTCGAGCACCGCGACGTGCTGCGTACGCTCCAGCCAGATCGGCTGACCGGACAGCAGGTTCTCGTACTCCTTGAGCCGCTTCGGCATGAGCTGGAGGAAGTCGCGGATCTTGCGGATCGCGTCGTCCGGCACGTCCTGCGCCACACCGCCCGGCCGCACGTACGCGTGGTTCATCCGCAGGCCGGTGATGGTCTCGAAGATGTCGAGGACGTACTCCCGCTCGCGGAAGCCGTACAGCATCATGTTGATCGCGCCCAGCTCCATGGCGGTGGTCGCCAGCCAGACCAGGTGCGACGAGACGCGGTTGAGCTCCATCATCAGCACCCGGATGGTGGTGGCCCGCTCGGTGATGTCGTCGGTGATGCCGAGCAGCTTCTCCACCGCGAGCGCGTACGCGGTCTCGTTGAACAGCGGCGAGAGGTAGTCCATCCGGGTCACGAACGTCGAACCCTGAACCCAGTTGCGGTACTCGAGGTTCTTCTCGATGCCGGTGTGCAGGTAGCCGATGACCGAGCGGGCCTCGCGGACCGTCTCGCCCTCCAGCTCCAGGACCAGCCGGAGCACGCCGTGGGTGGACGGGTGCTGCGGACCCATGTTGACGACGATCCGCTCGTCGTTGATCGGGTCCGTGCCGGAGACGACCTCGTCCCAGTCCCCGCCGGTGACGGTGAAGACCTTGCCCTCGGTCGTCTCGCGCTCGGTCGCGTAGTTCGACGTGGTCACGTTGCCAACCCTCCGTTCGCGACTGCGGGGCTCCGCTTCGCTGCACTCCTCGCGCTCACTGGTACGACCGCCGCTTGTCCGGCGGGGGGATCTCCGCACCCTTGTACTCGACGGGGACGCCGCCCAGCGGGTAGTCCTTGCGCTGCGGGTGCCCCTCCCAGTCGTCCGGCATGAGGATCCGGGTCAGGGCGGGGTGGCCGTCGAAGACGACGCCGAACATGTCGTACGTCTCCCGTTCCTGCCAGTCGGCGGTCGGGTAGACGGCGGTGACGCTCGGGACGTGCGGCTCCTCGGCGGAGACCGCCACCTCCAGCCGGACGCTGCGGCGGTAGGTCATCGAGGTCAGGTGGTAGACCACGTGCAGGCGGCGCTCCTGCGCGCCCAGGTAGTCCACACCGGACACCGAGGAGCACAGCTCGAAGCGCAGCGCGAGGTCGTCGCGCATCACCTGGCAGACCTCGGCGATCCGCTCCGGGCGGACGTGCAGGGTCAGCTCGCCCCGGTCGACCACGACCTTCTCGATCGCGTCGCCGAAGTCCGGGTACGCCTCCTCCAGCGCGTCCCGCACCTCGTCGAAGTAGCTCCCGTACGGCCGGGCCGCCTCCTCGATGGGCTTGCGCGGGCGGACCAGGCCGCCGTAGCCGGAGACGTCGCCGGTGCCCTGGTTGCCGAACATGCCCCGGCCGGCCGGGCTGGCCGGCGGGTACTCCGCCGGGGCGGTGGAGCTGGCACCGGCCGGGGTGGTGGGTACCGGCACCCCGCCGTCGTTGTTCTTGTCGTTACTCATTTCGGGCCCCTATGCGACGCCTGAAGGTGGTTCTGCGCCTTCATCCAGTTCTCGATCCGCAGCTGCTCCTCACGCCCCTCGCGGACCGCCTTCGTCCACTCGGCACGCCGGGCCTTGTCGCTGCGGTACGACGAGGGCATCGAGCCGTACGGCACCACCGGCACGTCGCCACGCGCCTGGCGGGCCTCCAGCATCTTGCGGCCGTTCGGGCCCAGCGGCTCGTGCATGATCTTCTCGCGCAGCTTGAGCACCGCGTCGATGAGCATCTCCGGCCGGGGCGGGCAGCCGGGGAGGTACATGTCGACCGGTACGACGTGGTCGACGCCCTGCACGATGGCGTAGTTGTTGAACATGCCGCCGCTGCTGGCGCAGACGCCCATCGAGATGACCCAGCGGGGCTCGGCCATCTGGTCGTAGATCTGGCGCAGGACCGGGGCCATCTTCTGGCTCACCCGGCCGGCCACGATCATCAGGTCCGCCTGGCGGGGCGAGGCGCGGAAGACCTCCATGCCCCAGCGGCCCATGTCGTAGTGCGGGCCGCCCGCCGCCATCATCTCGATGGCACAGCAGGCCAGACCGAACGTGGCGCCCCAGACCGAGGTCTTCCGCGTCCAGTTGACCAGCTTCTCGACGCTGGTGAGCAGAACGCCGGAGGGGAGCTTCTCCTCGATGCCCATCTGCTACCTCCTCAGTCCCAGTCCAGGCCGCCGCGACGCCACACATAGGCGTACGCGACGAAGACCGCGACGATGAACAGGACCATCTCCACGAAGCCGAAGATCGGCAGGGCGTCGAAGGAGACCGCCCAGGGGTAGAGGAAGATGATCTCGATGTCGAAGACGATGAAGAGCATCGCCGTCAGGTAGAACTTGATCGGGAACCGGCCGCCGCCGACCGGCTGCGGGCTCGGCTCGATGCCACACTCGTACGCCTCGAGCTTGGCCTTGTTCAGACGCCGCGGGCCGGCGAGTCGGGCAGCGGCCACGGAGAACAGCGCGAACGCCGCAGCGAGGGCGAACAGCCCGATGATGGGTGCGTAAGGAGAGAGCGTCATCGTTGTCCCCTGCTCGTCCTTCCCTGACCTCGGTGGTTGGCCAAAATCACACTATTCACGTCCCTCACGACCTCGGTCGGCGGGGGTCGATCTCTGTCCGGCCCGTGGACGTTCCGCCCCGGGCCGGTCGTCTTCTACACGGCCGGAGCCACCTTCGTCATCGCGTTGATGACCCGGTCCATCGCGTCCCCGCCGCGCGGGTCGGTCAGGTTGGCCAGCAGCTTGAGCACGAAGCGCATGAGCATCGGGTGCGGCATGCCGTGCTTGGTCGCCATCCGCATGATCTCGGGGCGGCCGATGAGCTTCACGAAGACGCCGCCGAGCCGGTAGTAGCCGCCGAAGCGGGCCTTCAGCTCCTGCGGGTACGCCATCAGCGCCCGCTCCTGCTCCGCGCCGGCCGGGCGGGCCAGTGCCTGCACCACGACCTCCGCGGCCATCTCGCCCGACTCCATCGCGTACGCGATGCCCTCGCCGTTGAACGGGTTGACCATGCCGCCGGAGTCACCGACGAGCAGCACACCGCGGGTGTAGTGCGGGACGCGGTTGAAGCCCATCGGCAGCGCGGCGCCGAGGATCGGGCCCTCCGCGTTGGACTCGTCGGTCATCCCCCAGTCCTCGGGGGTGTTCGCGAGCCAGTCGGTGAGCAGCTTGCGGTAGTTCGTCTTGCCGAACGCCGAAGAGGAGTTCAGCACGCCCAGGCCGACGTTCACCCGGCCGTCGCCGAGGCCGAAGATCCAGCCGTAGCCGGGCAGCAGCGCGTCGCTGCCCTTGGCCCGCAGCTCCAGCCAGGACTCCAGATAGTCGTCGTCGTGCTTGGCGGGCGAGCGGTAGTAGCGGCGGACGGCCACGCCGATCGGGCGGTCCTCCCGCTTGGCGAGCCCGAGGGCGAGCGGGAAGCGGCCGGAGACGCCGTCGGCGGCGACCACGAGCGGCGCGTGGAACGTGGCGGGTTCCTTGTCCGGGCCGACCTCGGCCTGCACGCCGATCACCCGGTCGTCGGCGCCGAGCACCGGCCCGAGGACGTTCACGCTGGTCTGCAGCTTCGCCCCGGCGGCGACCGCACGCTGGGCGAGCAGGTCGTCGAAGTCGAGCCGGGTGCGCACCAGGCCGTAGTTGGGGAAGCTGGCCAGGTCGGGCCAGTCCAGTTCCAGGCGTATGCCGCCGCCGATCACCCGCAGGCCCTTGTTGTGCAGCCAGCCCGCCTCGGGCGAGGTGTCCACGCCCATCCGGATCAGTTGCCGCACGGCGCGGGGCGTGAGCCCGTCGCCGCAGACCTTCTCCCGGGGAAACTCCGTCTTCTCCAGCAACAGCACGCGTACGCCGTGCCGCGCCAGGTGGTACGCCGTGGCCGATCCTCCGGGACCGGCGCCCACGACGATGACGTCGGCGTCGTTCTCCACCGCGGTCATCCGCGCCTCCTCCCGCATGCTCGTGAAATGCTTCACAAGCCGATCCGGTTGGAGTCTATGACCGGCGTTACACCAGTACGCGCTGAGGGGGGCCTAACTTCGCGGAAACGCGCCGGTAAGAGCGTCGAGACCGGTCACGGGCGCGCCTGCGCGGCCGGTCCGAGCCCGGCGTCGAGGCGGATGGCCTCGGGCAGGTGGTCGCGCAACGCGCCACCGGCGGCCCGGTCCAGCGCGGCCAGCACCTCGGCGACGACCTGCCGGACATCGGCGGGATCCGCGCCGGCCAGCTCGCGGAGCTGCGCGATCAGCTCGGCGGCGTCGTCGTCGGTGGCGGCCTGGTCTGGTCCCGTCATGGGGGCGAGCCTACGGAACAAAGTAGACCAAAATTGGATATTCACGAAATGACTAGCGTTCGCTGGCCGGACGGTCAGTTTCGGACGGCCCGGTGCAGCGCCACGACGCCGCCGGTCAGGTTGCGCCACGCCACCCGGCCCCAGCCGGCCGCGCCGATCCGTGCGGCTAGCGCCGCCTGGTCCGGCCAGGCCCGGATCGACTCCGCCAGGTAGACGTAGGCGTCCGGGTTGCTCGACACCGCGCGGGCGACCGCCGGCAACGACCGCATCAGGTACGACAGGTAGACCGTGCGGAACGCCGGGTTCACCGGAGTGCTGAACTCACAGACCACCAGCCGCCCGCCCGGCCGGGTCACCCGGGCCAGCTCGGCCAGCGCCGCGTCGGTGTCGTTGACGTTGCGCAGCGCGAAGGAGATGGTCACCGCGTCGAAGCTGGCGTCGGCGAACGGCAGCCGAAGCGCGTCCCCGGCCAGCAGCGGCACCGCCGGGCGGGTGCGCTTACCCGCGTGCAGCATGCCCAGCGACAGGTCCGCGCCGACCGCGTACGCCCCGGAGTGGGCCAGTTCCTCGGTCGACACACCGGTGCCGGCGCCCACGTCCAGCACCCGCTCGCCCGGCCGCAGCCCGAGCGCCGCCCGGGTGGCCCGCCGCCACGACCGGTCCTGCCCGAACGACAGGACGGTGTTCGTCAGGTCGTAGCGGGCCGCGACACCGTCGAACATCGCGGCGACCTCGTGCGGCTGCTTGTCCAGGCTGGCGCGCTGGCCCTGCGGGGTACGGCTCACCCCTCCACTCTGCCAGCCGCGTCGCCCTGGCCTCCCCCCGGGTACGCGACAGGGCGGGATGGTCACCCACCCCGCCCTGGTCGCGTATCGGTCCCCGATCAGTCGCCGGTGCGCTCCTCGCCCGGAGCGACGAGGACCACCTTGCGGCGGCGGGACAGCATCATCAGCGCCGCGCCGGCGGCGAGCACCGCCGCGCCGACGCCGCCGATCAGGCCGACCTGCATACCGGTCACCGGCAGGCCACCATCGCCGGTGCCGCCGCCCGTGCCACCACCGGCGGTCGGGGTCGGCACCGCCGTCGCGCCGCCGGTGGGCGTCGGCTGGGCGGTCGGCGTCGAGGTCGGGCCGGCGGTCGGCGTCGGGCTCGGGGTCGACGGGCTCTGGTCGACGAAGACGTCGAACACCGCGCTGTTGTCACCGTCGTCGGTCTCGGCGAACGCGCGCCGCTGCGCCGAGCTGGCGACCCGCGGCTCCTCCTCGGGCGCACCGGAGGCGGCGTCCAGGCCCTCGGCCCAGAGGATGCCGGGCCGGAGCAGCTTCTCGGTCACGTCCGCGCCGACAGTCACCCGGACGTCGGCGGTGTAGTACTGGCCGGGCTTGAGCACCGCGCCCAGGTCCTCGCAGTACGCGTTGAGGAAACCACCCAGGTTCTGCTCGACGCAGCCGTCGGGCAGCTTCGCGAAGGTGACACCGGCCGGCAGCGCGATCCCGTACTTGATGCCGGTGGCGCGCTTGCTGCCGTCGTTGAACACGGCCCAGTCCAGCGGCGCGGTCTCGCCCGGCCGGACCGGGCGCAGGCCCGCCTCGTCGGCGTCGTCGCCGTCGACACTCACGCCGGCGTACACGTCCTGGACCCACGTGGTGAGGTCGTATCCCGGCTCGGTGACGGTGATGTCGTGGTCGACCGAGTCGAGCACTCCGGAGCCGTTCGCCGCGCTGATCGAGACCGTGAGCGTGCCGGCCGCGCCCTTGCCGCCGGTGGAGAACAGCGGGAGGCCGAAGTCCTCAGTGGTGCCGGCGGGCAGGTCGCCGAGCAGGCAGGAGAAGGTGGTGCCACGGATGTCGCAGCCGGCCGGGACCAGCACGCCGACCTTGGCGGTCTTGAGGCCCTTCGTCTCGACGGTGACCCGGACGTCCTTCGCGTCGACGGTTCCCAGGGTGTTGTTCACCTGGAACTTGAACGGCTTGGCCTTCGCCTCGGTGACGCCCTTGGCGAGCTGGTAGCTGAGCGGGATGAGCTGGAGGTCGGCCTTGTCGGCGGCCTGTGCCGGGCCGGCGACGACGCCGAGACCGGCGGTGGAGAGCAGGGCCACGACGCCGGCGCGGGCCAGCGTGGACCGGTAGCGGAAGGTCATTGTTCCCCCGGGGATAGGGACACGTGATCACGTACCGAACGAACGGACGGTACCGGAGCGACGCCTCGTCACGCCACCGCCCAGCAGTGGGAATTCCGATCGATCCCGGCAGACGGCAGGGGCGGGATGGTCACCCATCCCGCCCCTGCCGCGGTGCGTTATGTGAACGGCCCTCATGGGCCGATGGAGGACGACGGTCCGACGGACGCCGCAAGCGTAATGGCGTCGCCGGCTCACCGGGCCGTGCTCGACCGGGTCGCCGCCGACCTGTTACCTGCCTGCTCGCGGCCCGGATCGGTGGTGTCGCGCGGGCAGGCTAGCCGCCGGTGATCACGCAGGTGAAGACCTCTGGCGCAAGCTTCACCGGAAACGGGCGGAGCTCCGGCCGCACGACGGACGCCGACCGGCCGAACGGCGGAACCCGGTCAGTTGACCTCGACCAGCGGCAGCGACTTCCCGGCACCGCCGCCCGGCAGGGCGATCGACGAGAAGTGCGAGACGACGCGGTCGTCGCTCGGGTCGTCGGCGGGCGTGTGGTGCACCGCGAGCCGGTTGTAGAGCGTGTCCCGCTGGGCCGGGATCCGGTCGGCCGACCGGATCATGCCGATCAGCTCGTGCAGGTTGGACCGGTGCCGGGCGCCGGCCGAGGAGATGACGTTCTCCTCCAGCATGATCGAGCCGAGGTCGTCCACACCCATGTGCAACGCGAGCTGCCCGACATCCTTGCCGGTGGTCAGCCAGGACGCCTGGAGGTGCGGCACCGTCTCGAAGAACAGGCGGGCCACCGCGACCAGGCGCAGGTATTCCAGCGTGGTCGCCTGGGTGCGGCCCTTCAGGTGGTTGTTCTCCGGCTGGTACGTCCACGGAATGAAGGCCCGGAAACCACCGGTACGGTCCTGCACGTCGCGGATCATCCGCAGGTGCTCGATGCGCTCGGCGTTCGTCTCGCCGGTGCCCATCATCATGGTGGCCGTCGACTCCAGGCCCTGCCGGTGCGCCAGCTCCATGACCTCCAGCCAGCGCGCGCCGGACTCCTTCAGCGGCGCGATCGCCTTACGCGGCCGGTCCGGCAGCATCTCGGCGCCGGCACCGGCGATCGAGTCCAGGCCGGCGGCCTTGATCCGGGCGATGGCCTCGTCCAGGCTCACGCCGGAGACCTTCGCCATGTGCAGGATCTCGCTCGGGCCGATCGAGTGGATGGCGAGCTGCGGGTACGCCTTCTTGACCGAGGAGAACAGCTCCTCGTAGTACTCGACGCCGTAGTCCGGGTGGTGCCCGCCCTGAAGCATGACCTGGGTGGCGCCCAGCTCGACCGCCTCGCCGCAACGGCGCAGGATCTCCTCGGTCGGGTGGGTCCAGCCCTCCTTGTGCTTGGGGGCCCGGTAGAACGCGCAGAACTTGCACGCCGTCACGCAGACGTTCGTGTAGTTGATGTTGCGGTCGATGAGGTAGGTGACGATGTTGTCCGGGTAGCGGCGCCGCCGTACCGCGTCGGCCGCCTCGCCCAGCGCGTGGAAGGGCGCGTCGGTGTAGAGCAGCAGCGCCTCCTCGGGCGTGATCCGCCCGCCGTCCGCGCCGCGTTGCAGGATGTCGTCGATCTCCCGGTTCGCCGTCACATCCCCGAGCGTACGTCGCCACCGGTGGATGCCGCCGTACCGGGCCCTCCGGTGTGAGCCGAACCCACTTCCCCGAACATATCGTCAAGATCGAAATAAAACATTGGCGGCTCATTGACAAGATGGTGAGCGTCTCGCATCATCTTGTTCGATATCCATCGACGCCATGGGGGTGGGACGTGAGCGAGACCGACACCGCTCCAGGCATCGCGGCCCGTTGCCGAGCGGACGGAGGACTAACGGAAGCAACGCTCGGCGAGTTGCGGGACGAGTTGGGCTACCGCAAGCTCGGCCGCTGGGTCCTCGCCGAGATCGCCGACACGCTCAGGGCGACCGGCCTGGGTTTCTTCCCGCCCCACCGGCTCGACGCGGCGCTCAACACCGAGCCACGGCAGTCGCAAACGGTCTGGATCTACGTCCGGGACGGCGGCCCCCGAGCACGTGTGATCGATGCCGTCCTTCAGCCGGACGACTGTGACGTCCGAGCGGAGCTGGACGTCATCGGCACCAAGAACCCCGCCGGCCTGACCGCCCGGCAGAAGCTCGACCGCATCAGGGAAATCGTCAACGCCTGACCGGGTCTGAGCAGCGACAGGAGGGCCTCGTCCCATGACCGCGCACGTCTTCGTCGACGAGACCAAGGAGCGAGGGCTACTCGTCGCCGCCGTGGTCATGCACCCGGCCGACCTGACCGCTGCGCGCCGGTCGATTCGTGATCTCATCCTGCCCGGCCAGCACCGCATCCACTTCCACAAGGAGAGGGACGACCGGCGCCGCCAGATCATCGACGGGTTTCTCGCGCTCTCCGCGCACGCCGTCATCTTCGACGCGAAGGAACATCGCAACGCCCGGGTCGCTCGCGAGGCCTGCCTCGTCGCTCTGGTGGAGCATACGGCGAAGATCGGGGCTGCCCGCCTCGTCCTGGAACGCGACGACTCGACCTTCCAGGCCGATCAGCGCCTGCTCTTCGAGCAGGTCAGGAAGTGCGGGGTGGATGGAACGCTGCGGTACGACCAGCTACGCGCTCACGAGGAGTGTCTGCTGGCCGTTCCCGACGCGTTGGCCTGGTGCTGGGCCAAAGGCGGGCGCTGGACGGACTCCATCCGCCGCATGATCAGTGAGTCGCGACAGGTCTGACGAGGCGCAGACAGCGCGAGACCCGGCTCACCCACCGTCCGGAAGGCTGCCGGGTCCACTTCCACGGGGCTAGTGCCCCTGGCAGTTGAAGGTTACCGCTGTCCGAACCGTTCGGACAAGAAATGGACGTGGCAGGCCGCGTCTACGCTCTCGGCGTGTCAGTCGTATCGCCCCCGCCCACCCCCGTACGCGTGGCCGGCGCCCGCTCCGCCCTCTGGTCCCTCACCATGACCGCCGTGCTCGTCGGCTTCGGCCTCGCCGTGATCGCGGTCAGCGCGGTGGTCGGCCACCTCACCGTGGGCCTGCCGATCGCGGTGCCGATCTCCGTCGCCCTGGCCGGTTGCCTCGCCTTCGCTGTCGGCCTGCGCCTGCTGCACCGAGGCTGGTGGCTGACCCTCCTGTCGGTGCTGCCGGCCCTGTTCGTGCTGGTGGGCACCGTGCAGCTCGCCCCGGAGTCGGTCCTTCAGCAGCGCGGCGTCGCCCAGCAGGTGACCATCACCGACGTGGAGACCGTCGGCAAGCGGCACGAGTTCGTCCTCCAGGGCGACGCCGGCCTGCTCGACGAGACGCTGGTCTACCGGGGCAGTTCCCCCGGCTACCGGGTCGGCCAGCGGCTGACGGTTGTCGTCGACCCGCGGGGCGAGGTGGAACTGGCCGACGCGCGGGACGTGGACCCGGACGGGAAGCGCAGCATGCTCGTGTTCGGCGCGGCGGGATGGACCCTGTTCGCGCTCGTCGGCGGGTGGCGCGGCCACGTCAGCCGGGCCCGTGGCCGCGCCGCCACGGCACCGCCCGTGGTGATCTGAGCGGCGGCGCCGCTAGGCGTCGTAGTCGACTGTCAGCTCGTCGGTGACCGGGCTGGACTGGCAGGTCAGCACGTAACCGGCGGCGACCTCGTCGGGCTCCAGCGCGTAGTTGCGCGCCATCGTCACCTCACCGGACGTCACCTTGGCCCGGCAGGTCGAGCACACCCCGCCCTTGCAGGCGTACGGCAACTCGCCGCGCACCCGCAGCGCCGCGTCGAGCACCCGCTCGTCCCGGCCCATCGTGAAGCTCGACGAGCGTCCGTCCAGCAGGATCGTCACCTCGGTGCCGGCCCCCGGCCGGTCGGTCTCCCGCCGCACCGGCTCCGGCGGAGCGTCGACGTGGAACAGCTCGGTGTGCACCGCCGCGTCCGGCACGCCGCGACCCGCGAGCACCGCCTTGGCGTCCACCACCATGCCGTACGGGCCGCAGAGGAACCACTCCTCGATCTCGTCACCGGGTACGACGGTGTCGAGCAGCCGGGTCAGCCGGTCGGCGTCGATCCGCCCGGACAGCAGCGCCGACTCGCCCATCTCCCGGGACAACACGTGCACCAGGTGCAGCCGGGTCGGGTAGCGGTCCTTCAGGTCGGCCAGCTCCTCGGCGAACATCACCGAGTTCGCCGTGCGGTTGCCGTACACGAGCGTGAACGTGCTGCGCGGCTCGGTGGCCAGCGCGGTCGCGGCCAGCCCGAGGACCGGGGTGATGCCGGAGCCGGCGACCACCGCGCCGTACCGGCGGGCCCGGTCCGGGGTGAACGCGGAGGTGAAGTGACCCAGCGGCGGCAGCACCTCGACGGTGTCGCCGCCGCGCAGCGCGCCGCAGGCGTACGCGGAGAACGCCCCACCCGGGACCTCACGCACCCCGACCCGCAACCGGCCGTGCCGGGCCAGCTCGTCGGGGGTGGAGCAGATCGAGTACGACCGCCGCACCTCGTCGCCGTCGCCGTCGGCCGGGCGGCGGACGGTGAGGTGCTGCCCGGCGGAGAACGCGAACGTCTCGCGCAGTTCCTCCGGTACCGCGAACGTGATCGACACCGAGTCGTCGGTGAGCCGGTCCACGGCGGCGACGGGCAGCGGGTGGAAGACCGGCCGGCGGCGCACCGGCCGGGTGATGGTGACAGTCACAGCGCCTTCAGGTGGTCGAAGGGTTCGGAACAGGACCGGCAGCGCCACAGCGCCTTGCACGCGGTGGAGCCGAAGCGGCTGATCTGGGTGGTTTCCGGCGACCCGCAGCGCGGGCAGCGTACGGCCAGCGTCAGCGGCACCACCGTATCGTCGCCGCGCGGCCCCGGTGGGGCGATGCCGGCGGCGGCGAGCTTGGCCCGGCCGGTGTCGGAGATCCAGTCGGTGCTCCACGCCGGGTGGTAGACGGTGCGGACCTCGGCGTCCGGGTGCCCGGCGGCGGCCAGCGCCCGGCGGATGTCCTCCCGGATCACGTCCATCGCCGGGCAGCCGGTGTAGGTGGGGGTGATGGTGACGACGACCCGGCCGGTGTCCGGTTCCTCGTCGACAGCGCGCAGGATGCCCAGCTCGTCGATGGTGATGACCCGGATCTCCGGGTCCACCACCGCCGCCGCGGCGTCCCTCGCGCTTGTCACCAACGCCACCCTCCGTTCGCGACTGCGGGGCTCCGCTCCGCTGCACTCCTCGCGCTCACCAGCTCGCTCCGGGGTGGGCACGGTGCAGCACCTGCATCTCGGCGAGCAGGTAGGAGAGGTGTTCGGTGTGCAGGCCGTCCCGGCCGCCGCCGGGTGCCCAGCCGGTCTCCGGCCGGGTCAGCGTGGCCTCGTCCAGCACGGCGGACACGGTGGCGTCGAAGTCGGCCCGAAGGGTGGACGGGTCGACCGGCGCCGCCGGGTCCGGGGCGAACAGCTCGTGGACGTACGGCCACACCTGGTCGACCGCGTCCTGCATGCGCCGGTGCGACTCCTCGGTGCCGTCGCCGAGCCGCTTCACCCACAGCGCGGCGTGGTCCAGGTGGTACGCCGACTCCTTGCGCGCCTTGGCGCCGACCGCCGCGAGCCGCTCGTCCGCGCAGTCGGCCAGTGCCGTGTAGAGCGGCGACTGGTACGCGGCCAGGAAGAACAGCTTCGCCATGGTCACGCCGAAGTCGCCGTTGGGCAGCTCGACAAGCAGGCAGTTGCGGAACTCGCGGTCGTCGCGCAGGTAGGCCAGGTCGTCCTCGTCGCGGCCCGCGCCCTCCAGCTCGCCCGCGTACGTGAGCAGCAGCCGCGCCGCGCCGAGCTGGTCCAGGGCGATGTTGGCGAGCGCGATGTCCTCTTCCATCTCGGGCGCGCGGGAGGTCCACTCACCGAGGCGCTGCGCCGCGATGAGCGCGTCGTCGCCGATGGCGAGCGTGAAGTCGAACAGGCTCATAGGTGCGCAGCCCCTTCGGGAACCTCGTAGAACGTCGGGTGGCGGTAGACCTTGTCGGCGGCCGGGTCGAAGAAGGCGTCCTTCTCGTCCGGGCTGGACGCGGTGATCGCGCTCGCCGGCACCACCCAGATGGAGACGCCCTCCTGGCGGCGGGTGTAGAGGTCCCGGGCGTTGCGCAGGGCCATCTCGGCGTCGGGGGCGTGCAGGCTGCCGACGTGGGTGTGCGACAGGCCACGGCGGGCCCGCACGAAGACCTCCCACAGGGGAGAGGACGCGCTGTTCATGCCGGGCTGACTGGGCATGCCCTCACGGCCCTCGCTTCGCTCGGTGCGTTCGCTCATGCCGCTACCGCCTTTCGCTTCGCCCGCTTCGCGGCGTACGCCGCGGCGGCCTCCCGTACCCACGCGCCGTCGGCGTGCGCCTTGCGCCGGTGCGCCATGCGCTCCCTGTTGCACGGCCCGTCGCCCTTGATCACCCGCATCAGCTCGGCGTAGTCGGGCTGGGTGTAGTCGTACGCCTGCCGCTCGTCGTTCCAGCGCAGGTCCGGGTCGGGGAGGGTGAGGCCCAGCACCTCCGCCTGACCGACGCACATGTCGACGAAGCGCTGGCGCAGCTCGTCGTTGGAGAAGCGCTTGATCTTCCAGGCCATGGACTGGGCGCTGTGCGTCGAGTCGCCGTCCGGCGGGCCGAACATGGCAAGTGACGGGTACCACCAGCGGTCCACCGCGTCCTGCGCCATCGCCTTCTGCGCTTCGGTGCCGTGCGCCAGCGTGTGCAGGATCTCGTAGCCCTGCCGCTGGTGGAACGACTCCTCCTTGCAGACCCGGATCATCGCCCGGGCGTACGGGCCGTAGGAGCAGCGGCACAGGGGCACCTGGTTGACGATCGCCGCGCCGTCCACGAGCCAGCCGATCGCGCCCACGTCGGCCCAGGTCAGCGTCGGGTAGTTGAAGATCGAGCTGTACTTCTGCCGACCGTCGAGCAGCAGCTCCACCAGCTCGTCGCGGCTGATGCCGAGCGTCTCGGCGGCCGCGTAGAGGTAGAGGCCGTGACCGGCCTCGTCCTGCACCTTCGCGAGCAGGATCGCCTTGCGCTTGAGCGACGGCGCCCGGCTGATCCAGTTGCCCTCCGGCTGCATGCCGATGATCTCGGAGTGCGCGTGCTGGGCGATCTGCCGGATCAGCGTCCGGCGGTACGCCTCGGGCATCCAGTCGCGGGGCTCGATCTTCTGGTCGGCGCCGATGACGTCGGCGAAGTACGCCTCGACGTCCTCGTCCGGAGCCGCGCCACCGCGCCGGGCGCGTGCCGCCGCCTCGCGCAGCGCCGCCTCCGCCGCCTCCACCTCGCCGAGCAGGCCGCCGCCCGGAGCGTCCTCCGGCGGGGCGAAGTCATTGCCATACATGCAGCCAGTGTTACAGCTCGGCACGAACGACACCAGAGGGTGTAACAGGTTTCCGGGCCACCTGGCGTCACCGGCCGCACGCACACCGCCATCGGTGCTGGTGGCTGTGATGTCGACCACTCTGAATAGAGGAAATCCCCCAAGGACGGCAAAGTGGCTCAATATCCCGCCCACCCGGCAAAGTCACGGGTGTCGAGACCTGGCATCAGGGCTGTCCAGAAGTAGACTTCCCCCCGGCAAACCGTTCGGCTTCATGATCGTCACCGTTCAGGCCATCGTCCCCCGGCCTGTCGGCGACCGGGCCGGACCCATGCGGAAGTGCCGGTCCCCCCGGCCAGACATCTGGAGCTCACCACTCATGCGACCTCGCGTGACCATGGCGGTCGCCATCGTGGCGATCATCATCGGTGGCGTCATGCTGGTGCCGGCCGCGTACGCGAAGCTCGCCGGCGGCGACGACGCGGGCGGCCTCGGCGGCGGCGCGCAGGTCCCGGCGCCGACGCCGACCGCGCCTGCGCCCCCGACGCTCGCCGACGCCCCGGTGTCGGTGAACTTCAAGGGCGAGTTCTTCTCCTGGGCCCTGATGGACCGCGAGACCGGCACCATCACCGGCGCGAAGAACATGAACCAGACCAGCTCCACCGAGTCGATGCTCAAGGCCTGGATCGTCGCGGACTACCTTCGTCAGCTCGGCGACAAGCAGCCGGCCGCCGACCTTGAGAAGGCGGCGATCCTGGCGATCCGGAACAGCGACGACGACGGCGCCAACCGGGTCTACCGGGCGGCCGGCGGCTCCTACAAGCCTCAGCCGGGCGGCAAGCCGGACCCGGTCATCGCGCGCGCGATCCGGATCTGCGGCCTGACCGACACCGAGCCCGGCGACGTACCCCAGTACAAGGGCTGGTGGAGCTTCACCGAGATGTCCCCGCGTGACGCGGTCCGCCTCGGCGACTGCATCGCCGATGGCCGCGCCGCCGGGCCCAAGTGGACCAAGTGGCTGCTCAGCGAGATGACCAAGGTGGCCGGCAGCGTCAACAAGCAGAGCGAGCGGTCCGGCGGCGGCCGTTGGGGCATCATCGACGGCCTCCCGGCGACGATCAAGTCGCAGGGCCCGGTGCACATGAAGAACGGCTGGACCCAGCTCGCCTACGACGGCAACTGGCACGTCAGCTGCCTGGCGTTCACCGACAAGTGGAGTCTCTCCGTGATGATGCGGTACCCGGGCAGCGCCGGCCTGCCGTACGGTGCGAAGATGTGCGCCGCCGTCGCCACCCAGCTCGTGACGCCGCAGCCCGGCGCCGCACTCAAGGTGCCGCAGCAGCCGGTCGGGAAGCTCTGATGGCCGGTGCCCGGCGTCGGCCCGGCAGCTATCGGCGCCCGCTCGCCTTCAGCGCCCTGGCTGCGGTCCTCGTCGGCCTGCTCGGCCTCTCCCTGCGCGTGATCCCCGGCTCGCCGCTGGAGACGACCGCGAACTCGCGTCCCGAACCGACGAACGAGCGGTCCACTCAGCAGTCCGTCGACCGCAACGCGCCACGCGTCGCCCCCTCACCGTCGATCACCCCGCTGCCGTTCCAGGCGAAGAACCTGGACAGCCTCAAGATCAAGGGCTGGTACGCCTGGTCCGTGCTGGACAAGCGCACCGGGAAGATCATCGGCTCGGCGAACATGGGCGAGACCAGCACGACGGCGTCCCTGATCAAGTCCTGGGTGGTGGCCGACTACCTGCGCCTGAGCGCCGAGGACGGCAAGACGCCGAGCAACGCGAAGCTGGCCGACGCCACGAAGATCATCCGGGACAGCGACAACACCCGCGCCCAGGAGTTCTACGAGAGCGTCGGCGGCTCGGACTCGATCGAGCGGCTGATCTCGATCTGCAAGCTGACCGACAGCGAGGTCGCCTCCGACGGCGGCTGGAGCCGCACCGAGCTGTCCCCTCGGGACACCGCCCGGCTCGGTCTCTGCATCGACGACGGCCGCGCGGCCGGGCCGAAGTGGACCAAGTGGCTGCTCAACGAGATGCGCCAGGTCCGCGCTCCCGGCGACTTCGGCATCCGCAAGGCGTTCCCGGCGGCCGAGCAGAAGAAGATCGCCATCAAGAACGGGTGGATCGACCGGGACAAGGAAGAGGAGTACCACGTCAACTGCCTGGCCATCGGCGACACCTGGACGATGGGCGTGATGCTGCGCACCCCGTTCGGCGTCGAAGGCGGCTGGGAGTACGGCATGGACGCCTGCGAACGGATCACCAAGGCGCTGCTGCGCCCGGCCACCTGAGCCGCGGGCGGCGCGGTCAGCCCTGGAAGAACTCCGGGCCGTCCGCCGGCAGCGCCGGCACCTCCCCGTACGCGGCCGCCCGGCGGGCGAACTCGCGCAACCCGGCCACCTGCCGCTCACCGAGCGAGAAGTCGAGCGCCCGGAAGTACGTGGCGAGCGTCTCCGCGTCGAACGTCTCCCAACGGGCAGCCGCCTCCGCCACCTGGTCCAGCTCGGCCAGGCACAGGTCACGCGAGCGCAGGAACGCCTCGTGCACCTCCTTGACCAGGCCCGGGTGGGCGGCGGCGTACTCGCGGCGTACCGCCCAGACGGCGAACACCATCGGCAGGCCGGTCCAGTCGTGCCACGCCTGCCCCAGGTCGGTCACCTCGAGGCCCTTGGCCGGCGCCTCGTAGAGCGCGCGCAGCGCCACATCACCGATCAGCACCCCGGCGTCGGCCTCCAGCAGCATCTGGGTCAGGTCCGGCGGGCAGCGGAAGTACTCCGGGCGCACCCCGTGCCGCTCGGCGAGCAGCAGCTGGGCCAGCAGCACTCCGGTACGCGACGTGGAGCCGAGCGCCACCCGGGCGCCGTCCAGCTCGCCCAGCGGGCGGGTGGACACCACGTTCACCGAGAGCACCGGCCCGTCGCTGCCGACCGCCAGGTCCGGCAGGAGCAGCAGGTCGTCGGCGTGCTTGAGGAACTCCACCAGCGTGATCGGGCCGATGTCCAGGTCACCGGCGACCAGGTCGGCGCTCAGCCGGTCCGGCGAGTCCTTGTGCAGGTCGACGTCGATCAGCGCGCCGGACCGCATCAGCCCCCAGTAGATGGGCAGGCAGTTGAGGAACTGGATGTGCCCCACGCGGGGGCGGGCGATGCGGTCGGCCATGACCCGACCGTATCGCCGTGGCTCCCGCCGCGCCGCCTGGGGATCCGATCGAGTGGCGAACTCCGCTCCCGGCGGGAAGGAAGGGCCCCTTGTTAACGCCTCCGGTAGAGGAAGGGCCCCTTCTTAACACCAGCGGATCACGCGGGCTCCGCCGCGAGAGCTGTGGCGCGCGCGACGGTGCGCTCCGCGCGTACCGCGCGGCGGACCGGCCCGAGCAGCGCCACCACGACCAGCAGGCCGGCCACGCCGCAACCGGCGATCAGGACGCGCGGGCCGGCCACCTCCAGCAGCAGGCCGCCGATCAGGTAGCCGCCCATCGCCGCCCCCTGCGCGGCCGCTCCGAAGACGGCGAACGCCCGGCCCCGGGACGCCTCGGGCACCCGCCGAGCCAGCAGCAACTGGTCGAAGACGTTGTTGCCGCCGTTTGCCACGCCGCCCAGCAGCCAGATGGGCACGAGCAGCCAGGCCGAGGGCACCGCGGCCGAGACGAGCACCGCCAGGCAGCAGCCGCCGAGCAGCACCAGCCCGGCGCCGAGCAGCGCGCCGTCGTCGGCGAGCCGGCGGGCCACCCGGGCGAACAGCCACGCGCCGAGCACGATGCCGAGCGTCCAGGAGCCGGTGACCAGGCCGTACACGGTGGTGCTGCTGCCGAGCGTCTCCCGGATGAAGAAGACCTCGATCACGTTCACCGCGCCGACCGCGCCGATCACCGCGGCCACGCTGCCGACCATCACCGTCAGCAGCGGGTCACGGCGCAGCCGCCAGGCGGGCGCGACCGCCGCGGCGACCGCGGCCGGCGTCCGGCGCCCTCCCCTGCGGGTACGGATGAGCAGCCCGGCCGCCACCAGCGCGAGATAGCTGAACGCGTCGACGAGCAGCGGCACCCGGGTGCCGAACTGCCCGACGAGCAGCCCGGCCAGCGCCGGACCGGCGAGCGCGCCGAGCGTCCCGGCGGTCTGGTTGAGCGCGCCCGCACGGGGCAGGTCCTCGGTCCGGACCATCACCGGCACCAGCGCGGCGATCGCCGGCTGGGTGACCGCGAGCCCGGTCGCGAGCAGCGCCACGAGCGCGATCACCAGCACCGGATCCCGGGCGTACGCGAGGGCCAGGCAGACCGCGGCCTGCGCGAGACCGGCGGCGACGAGCAGCACCCGGCTGTCCACCCGGTCGGCGAGCCGGCCGGTCAGCGGCGCGAGCACCACGAGCGGCAGCGTCGCGGCGAGCAGCAGCCCGGAGACGGCGAGTCCGCCGGCGCCGGCGGACTGGAGGGCGAGCGTGAGCGTGGCGGCGGCGAGGAAGTCCCCGCAACTGGAGATGCCGCGCGCGGTGGCCGCGAGCCAGACGTCCGGCCAGCGCGACTCGTCAGTTGTGAAGGACATACTTCGAAAGTAATCCTTCATAACTGCCGTACGCAAGCCCCGTCAGTCGAGAGGCATCGCCCGGTACTGCGTCGCCACCGGCCGGGCCCCGGCCGGCGGATCGGCCCGGGTCCGCCGCCGATAGGGCTCCATCAGCGCCTGGATCGCCTGGTTCAGCTCGGTCAGCTCCTCGGCGGTCATGAGCAGCACGCTGTCGCTGAACCACGTGGCCGCGTACCACTCCGGCGACTCGTCCGCCGCGCGGCGCAACCACTCCCGGACCCGCTGCGCGTCACGGACCATGTGCGCCTCGACCAGGGCCGCCTCGGCGGCACGCGCCTCCGGATCGGCGTCCGGCCCCACCTCGACGTGATACGACGGGTTCACCGCCTGCCACACCCGCTCCCGGGCGTCACCCCGGCCCGGCGCCTGCCGGACCAGCCCGAACTTCGCCAGCTCGCGTAGGTGGTAGCTGGTCGCGCTCGGCGACAGCCCGGCGATCTCGGCGCACTCGGTGGCCGTCGCGCCGCCCTCCAGCGTGCCGAGATGTTCCATGATCGCCATGCGGGCCGGGTGAGCGAGCGCCCGCATCACCTGCGGATCACTGATCGTCACCCGGCTCCGGCCGGGAAGCGCCTCGGTCATGCCTCAATGATTGCCGCCACGCCGGACCGGCCGACACACACCCCGCGGCCCACACCCGGAATTCGTTGGCGCGATCTGCCGGTGCTCCCGTAGCGTGGAGGGCCGCCCGACGGCCGCGGTGAGCATGCACCGCAGCGGACGTCCCCGCGCCGGGAGCAGGCCAACCGCCCCGGACACGCGAGCGAGCCTCAGTTGAGCCATCGGAGTTCACAGTGCCCGCAACCGACCTCGACGCCACACCCGGCCTCGACGCCGAACTGACCGCAGAACGTGCCCACCTCGACGCCTCCCGCGCCGCGCTGAAACGGATGCGGGAACGCGCCGAGGCGCTCTTCGCCACCGGTGACAAGGTGGCCGGTGACTCGTACACCGCCGAGCAGCTCGGCCGGCACATGGCCCGGCGGGTCAAGGAACTGGCCGACGACCCGACCACCCCGCTGTTCTTCGGCCGCCTGGACTTCGGCGGCGACGACCCGGACCACGCCGGGCGGGAGTACCACGTCGGGCGGCGGCACGTCACCGACGAGCTGGGCGAGCCGCTGGTGCTGGACTGGCGGGCCCCGGTCTCCCGGTCGTTCTACCGGGCCAGCGCGCGCGACCCGCAGGGTGTCGCCGTACGCCGCCGGTTCGGGTTCAGCGCCGGGACGCTGACCAGCTTCGAGGACGAGCACCTGGACCGGGGTGAGGAACTCGGCACCGCCAGCCGCATCCTCACCGCCGAGATCGAGCGCCCCCGCGTCGGCCCGATGCGCGACATCGTCGCCACCATCCAGCCGGAGCAGGACGAGCTGGTCCGGGCCGACCTGGCCGACTCGATCTGCGTCCAGGGCGCGCCCGGCACCGGGAAGACGGCGGTCGGGCTGCACCGCGCCGCGTACCTGCTCTACCTGCACCGGGAACGGCTGCGCCGCTCGGGCGTGCTGATCGTCGGGCCGAACCGGGCGTTCCTGTCGTACATCGCGGCGGTGCTCCCCGCGCTCGGTGAGGTCGAGGTCGAGCAGGCCACCGTGGAGGACCTGGTCGCGCGCGTGCCGGTGCGCGCGGTCGACGACCCGGCCGCCGCCGCGCTCAAGCACGACGTCCGGATGGCCGAGGTGCTGCGCCGGGCCGTCGAGGCCCACATCGGTACGCCGACCGAGCCGATCATGGTGTCGGACGGCTCGTACCGGTGGCGGATCGGGCTGGACCCGCTGCACCGGCTGGTCACTGAGACCCGGCAGGAGGGGCTGCCCTACGCCACCGGCCGGGAGCGGGTCCGGGCACGGGTGGTGGGGCTGCTGCAACGCCAGGCCGAGGCGCGCCGGGCGGAGTCACCGAGCGACGCCTGGCTACGCCGGATGAGCCGGATCAAGCCGGTCACCGACCTGCTCGACACGGTCTGGCCGGCGCTCACCCCCGACGGACTGCTGCACCGGCTGCGTACCGACGCCGACGCGCTCGCCGCCGCCGCGGACGGCCTGCTCACGCCCGAGGAGCAGAAGCTGTTCCGCTCCGGCGAGATCGGCCGCACCGCGAAGGCGACACGGTGGACCGCCGCCGACGCGGTGCTCATCGACGAGGTGGCCGGGCTGCTGGACCGGCCCGGCGGTTTCGGGCACGTGGTGGTCGACGAGGCGCAGGATCTCTCCCCGATGCAGTGCCGCGCCATCGCCCGGCGCAGCGAGCACGGCTCGATCACGCTGCTCGGCGACCTGGCCCAGGGCACCGCGCCGTGGGCGGCCACCGACTGGCGGGAGTCCCTGGCCCACCTGGGCAAGCCGGACGCCGCGGTGGTGCCCTTGAGCGTGGGCTTCCGGGTGCCGGCCGCCGTGGTGGCGTTCGCGAACCGGCTGCTGCCGGCGCTCGCCGTCGACGTACCCCCGGCCCGGTCGCTCCGCAACGACGGCGCGCTCGATGTGCGTACCGCAGACGACCTGACGGCCGCGACGGTGGCCGAGGTGCGGGCGGCGCTCGCGCACGACGGCTCGGTCGGTGTGATCGCCGCCGACGACGCGGTCGACCGGCTCCGCGCGGCGCTCGCCGACGCGGGCGTCGAGACCGCTACCGCCGACGACGTCGAGGCCGCGGCGCGCGTCACCGTCGTCCCGGCGACGCTGGTCAAGGGCCTGGAGTACGACCACGTGGTGGTCGTCGAGCCGGCCGCGATCGTGGCCGCCGAGCCGCGCGGGCTGCACCGCCTCTACGTGGTGCTGACCCGGGCGGTCTCCCGCCTGGCCGTGCTGCACCGCGAGCCGCTGCCGGAGCCGCTGACCGCCTGACGCGGGGCCCGGCCGCGCTGACGTGGCCGGCCGACAGCGGTCCCGGACGGCCCGTCGCGGGGCCCGGCAGGGCGGTCCGGTCAGGCGGACAGCGCGGCGGCGACCTCGCGCAGCGGGCGGCCGGACTCGGCGATCGGCACGGTGAACGACAGCCAGGAGCCGTCGGTGAAGTCGATCCGCAGCCGCTTCGGGTTGAGCCGGTGCCAGCCCACCCGCGCGGAGGCGACCTCGCTGCGCGCGGCCGACCAGGCCACTGCGGTCTCGGCCAGCGCGCGTTCCTCGGCCTCGCGCCCGGCCAGCAGCTTGACCCCGCCGGTACGGCAGACCACCAGTCGCCGGTCGGTGACCGCGAGCAGCGTCTCCCGGACCTGGAGGTCGGGCCGGGGCGGGCGGAGCGCGCGGTGCAGCCGGGAGGCGGCCGAACCGGGGGCGCCGCGTCCGGCGATCCCCCAGCCGATCGCGTCGACCAGGCGGTCGCCGCGGTCCCAGGTGGCCAGGGGCAGCAGGATGTTGAGCAGCACCGAGCCGACAGTCCGCCGGCTCGGCTCGGCAGTGGACTCCGGCTCGGGCGGCGGCGCCGGAGCGAGCCCCTGGCCGACGTCTGCCTTGGCGTGGGCCAGGACGCGCTCGCCCGGCTCGACGAGCAGGCCGATCCGGTCGCGGTATCTGGTCTCGTCCATCGGCTCAGTATCGGTCGTGGCCGTAGCCGTCGTCGGCGGGGCGCTCCGCGCCCGGCGCGTTGCCCATCACCTCGCCGACGATCTCGCGTACCCGGGCGGCGGCGGCCTCCTGCGCCCGGTTCGCCGCCGAGGTGATCTCCTCGGCGAGCGTGTACGAGTCGAAGCGCATGGCCCGCGCGTTGATGTCGGTGGAGAGGATCTTGCCGTCGGCGGCGGCCACGACGGTGACCAGGCCGGAGTCGCTGACCCCCTCGGCGCTGCTCTGCTCCAGCTCGGCCATCCGCGCGCCGAGTTCGCGCTGCCACCCGTCCAGGTTGCGGGCCAGCGCCTCGATCCGGTCCAGGGCCGGGAACGTCATTGCTGCCTCTCAGTTCACGATCGAGTCGAACACGTTCTGCACGCCCTTGGTGTACGGGCCGAGGTCGTCGCGGTACGTGCCGTCCACCAGGTAGTTACGGTCCTTGCGCCCGTCGGAGACGTCGTGCAGGCCCATCCCGGTGTCGAGCAGGGCGCCGCCGATGCCGGGGATGTTCACCGGGGACGCCTGGTTGATGGCGAACTTGCCCGGGAAGAGTACGGCGGCGCGTTCGACCTTGAAGGCGAGCGCCGCCTTCGTGTAGCCGGACTTGCTGAACGCGCTGTACGCCTTCTTGGCCCGGCGCAGCTCCATCACCACCTTGGCGTAGTGGTCGAGCAGGTTGGCGACTTTCTGGAGCTTGGTGGCGAGCTTCGTGAGGATCTCCGCGAACCGCGCCACGATCTTGACCATGCGGCCGACGGTGGTGGCGAGCCGGGCCAGCACCCGCACCACTGTGGCGGCCAGGCTCACACCGGCGCTCAGCGCCGCCGCCACCGCGGCGATGATGATCTCGGTCAGGAACCAGAGCAGGAACTCCAGGATCAGCTCGACCAGCAGGTTGAACGCGTCCACCGACGCGTTCGCGGAGTCGACGAGCACCTCCTTGGTGCCGTCCAGCCCCTTTGCGAGATCGTCCATCGCCTCCTCGATGGACTGCATCGAGGCGTGGAACTTCTCCGCCGCGTCGCCGTCCCAGGCGCCACGCAGCCGCGCCCGGTCGGCGATCTGGTCACCGGCGATCTGCCGGACCGCCTCACCGGTGGTCATCGCGAGCTGGGCCGCCCTCATCAGGTCGTCCGGCTCACCGGCGACCAGTTCCAGGAGCTGCTCGAACGGCCACAGCACCGCGTTCGACAGCGGTTTGAACGGGTCGGGCGTGCCCGACACGATCTGCTCGAAGTAGGTCTTGTTGCGCTGGAGCGCCTCGGTGCTCATGCCGCTCCCCCTCAGCCGCCGGCGGTGAACATCGTGTCGTTCGCCGAGTCCGTGTCGTCGTAGGCGGCGGCGGTCTCGGCGAGCCCCGTGGCGACGGTCAGCATGGTCTCGGCACCGTCCGCCAGCCCCTGCAGGCACGCCTCGAACTGCTGCTCGTACGCGGCGGCGAGGCTGAACGACGCGGGCATCACACCGAAGGAGTGCCGGGCCACATGGCCGTCGCGGAACACCCGCTCCAGCTCGCGGAACCGGCCGGCCCGGTCCCGGGAGGCGGTGGCGAACGCCTTCAGCGCCTCCGGCTGGACGTCGAGATTCCTGCTCGGACTGGTCACGGACCCTCCCCAGTGTCCGGTCGGAACTTCCACCGTCGTCGACGGCGCCACCAGACTAGGGGATGCGGGCACCCGGTCAGGGGACAGCAGGGCTGGCGCACGCACTGTAGACAGGGGAGGCACAGCCCTTCCGCCCGAGGAGATCGCCGATGATCCTGGCTCGCGCCGAACAGGTCAGTCGCCGCTACGGCGACGTGCTGGCGCTGGACCGGGTCGACCTGGCCGTCCGGGCCGGGGAGCTGGTCGGCCTGCTCGGCCCGAACGGCGCCGGCAAGAGCACGCTGATCAACCTGCTGGTCGGGCTGCGCCGGCCCACCGCCGGCCGGGTCGAGCTGTGCGGCGGCGACCCGCGCGACCCGGCGAGCCGGCGGCAACTCGGCGTCACCCCGCAGGAGACCGGCCTGCCCGGCACGCTGCGGGTCGGCGAGGTGGTCGACTTCGTCTCCGCGCACTTCCCCGACCCGGTGCCACGCGGCGAGCTGCTCGACCGGTTCGGCCTCGCCGACCAGGTACGCCGGCAGACCGGCGGCCTCTCCGGCGGTCAGCGTCGCCGGCTCGCCGTGGCGCTGGCGTTCGTCGGCCGTCCCCGGCTGGTGGTGCTCGACGAGCCGACCACCGGCCTCGACGTGGAGGCGCGGCACGCGCTCTGGGACGCGATCCGCGGCTTCCACGCCGACGGCGGCACCGTGCTGCTGAGCAGCCACTACCTGGAGGAGGTGGAGGCGCTCGCGCAGCGGGTGGTGGTGATCGGCCACGGGCGGGTGCTGGCCGACGACTCGGTGACGGCGATCCGCGGGATCGTCGGCGTACGCCGGGTCAGCCTGGTCGCCGACGACCTGCCGGCGCTGCCGGGCGTGGTCACCACCGAACGCGCCGACGGGCGGGTGCACCTGCTCACCACCGACGCCGACCAGCTCGTCCGCGACCTGGTCACCTCCGGGGTGCCGTTCCACGATCTGGAGGTCCGGCCCACCTCGCTGGAGGAGGCGTTCCTCGCCATCACGGCCGACGACCGGCCCGCGCCCACAGCCGCCTAGGAGACCTCCGTGCCGCTCGCCCTGATCCACGCCCGCTACCACCTGTTGGAGATCATCCGGGTGCCGGTGGCGGTGGTGGGCAGCGCGTTCTTCCCCGCAGCCTCGATGCTCTTCTTCGTGGTGCCGTTCGCCGGCGACGATCCGGTCGGCGCCACCTACGCCACCGCCGCCATGGTGACGTTCGCGGTGATGACCGCCAACATCTTCCAGTACGGCGTGGGCGTCTCCGAGGACCGCGACCAGCCCTGGAACCCGTACACCCGGACCCTGCCGACCGGACCGGCACCGCGGCTGGCCGGGCGGATCCTGGCCGGGGTGGTCCTGACCTACGTCTCGATGATCCCGGTGGTGGTGATCGCGGCGGTCGCCACCGAGGCCCGGGTCAGCGCGGTGCAGTTCCTGCTCGGCCTGGGCGCGGTGGCCGTGGTCTCGGTTCCGTTCACGCTGCTCGGCCTGGCGATCGGTTACTCGCTGCCGAGCAAGGCCGCGATCGTGGTGGCGCAGGTGGTCTTCTTCCCGCTCGCGTTCGGCGGTGGCCTGCTCTCCGGGCCGGACGACGCGCCCGGCTTCATCAAGGCGATCGCGCCCTACCTGCCGACCCGGGGCGCCGTGGAACTGATCTGGGCGGCGGTCACCGACTTCCGGCCGGACAGCCGGGCGCTGGTGATGCTCGTGGTCTGGGTGCTGGTGCTCGCCGCGCTCGCCGGCTGGGCGTACCGGCGGGACGAGGGACGCCGCTTCAGCTGACCTTTTGTCCGGTTCCGGCCCGGTGGCCGACCCGGCGGTGCCACGATGCCGACAGGGCGGGCGCGCGGAGCCGCCCCCGGCGAGAGGGGTCACCGTGAACGGCGTCGAGCCCGGCACGCCCTGCTGGACGGACCTGGCCACGCCCGGCCTGGACGACGCACGCCGGTTCTACCCCGAGCTGTTCGGCTGGACCGGAGAGATCTCCCCCGAACCGGAAGCAGGCGGCTACACCGTCTTCCGCAAGGACGGCAAGGCGGTCGCCGGGGCCGGCCCACCCGGTACGCCGGACCAGGTGCCGGTCTGGTCCACGTACGTGGCGACCGACGACGCCGATCTGGTCGCCACCCGGGTCGAGGCGGCCGGCGGGCAGGTCGTCGTATCCCCGTTCGACGTCGCCCAGCAGGGCCGGATGGCGGTGCTCGCCGACCCGGCCGGCGCGGTGTTCAGCGTGTGGCAGCCGATGGCGATGCGCGGGGCAGAGCTGTACAACGCGCCCGGCGCGATGTGCTGGAACGAGCTGGTCACTCCCGACCCGGAGGGCGCGAAGGAGTTCTACGCGCTGGTCTTCGGCTGGCATCCGGAGGAACGTCCGGCCGGGCCGGTCGCGTACACCGGGTGGCGCTGCGGCGCGCGGATCGTCGCCGGGATGCTGCCCCGGGCCGAGCCGATGCCGGAGGACCTGCCCGCGTACTGGGCGGTCTACTTCGCGGTGGAGGACGCCGACGCGACCGCCGCCCGGGCCGCCGAGCTGGGCGGCACGATCCTGGTCCCGCCGCGCGACAATCCGGCCGGCCGCAGCGCCGCCCTGCGAGACCCGGCCGGCGCCCTCTTCTCCATCTCCACCCTCCGCTGACCCACGCCCCCCGCCCCGCCTCGCCCCGCCCCGCCCCGCCCCGCCGATGCGTATGCCCCGCCCCGCCCCGCCGATCTTGCAGTTGCGGCCCCCACGGTGGGGCATACGCACCTTTTACCCGGGCCGAAATCCCAAGATCGACGGGGAGAGGCGGCGACGGTCGAGATCTTGGTACGGAACGGCCCCCAGGGAGGGCCTTTTCGTACCAAGATCTACCTGTCGTCCCGGCAGCCGGACGCCTCCGCCGATCTTGCAGATGCGGCCCTTCAGGCGTGGTTTATGCGCCTTTTGCCGGGGCCGGAAGTGCAAGATCGACGGGGCAGGGCGGGGCGGGGTGAGGGCGGGACGGGTCAGGTGGGGCGGACGGGGACCACCAAGGGGCCGTGGTCGCCGGGGATCACGCGGATGTGGGCGCGGTAGTGACGAGCAAGCAGCTCCTCGGTCAGCACCTCCTCGGGCGGCCCGGCGGCTGCCACCCGGCCGTCGGCGAGCAGCACCAGGCGGTCGGCGTACTCGCCGGCGATGGAGAGGTCGTGCATGGTGGCGAGCACTGTCAGGCCGTGCTCGCGGCGGAGCTGATCGACCAGTTCCAGCACCTCCTGCTGGTGCCCGATGTCCAGCGCGCTGGTCGGCTCGTCGAGCAGCAGCAGGGTGGCGCCCTGGGCCAGCGCCCGGGCCAGGAAGACGCGCTGCCGCTCGCCGCCGGACAGGGTGGCCAGCTCGCGGTGGGCGAACGGGCCGAGGTCGAGCCGGTCCAGCACCTCGTGCACGGCGGCCAGGTCGGCGGCGGACTCGCGGCCCAGCGGCGGGATGTACGGGGTGCGCCCGAGCAGCGCGTAGTCGAACACCGACATGCCGATCGGTACGACCGGGGACTGCGCCACCGTGGCCACGATCCGGGCGCGGTCGCGGCGGCGGAGCGCGCCGATCGGCGTACCGAAGAGTGCCACCTCGCCCGGTGCGGCCAGCAGGCCGCCGACGGCGCGCAACAGGGTCGACTTGCCGGCGCCGTTGGGTCCGATCACGGTGACCCACTCGCCTGCCGTGACGGTGAGGTCGACGCCGGCCAGGACCGGGGTGCCGCCCAGGGCGACGCGCAGGTCGTGGACGCGTACCGCTGGGGCGTTCACATCGCCACCCGGCGGGCGGTCCGCAGGACCAGCACGAAGAACGGGCCGCCGAGCAGCGCGGTGACCACGCCGATCGGGATCTCGGCCGGTGCGGCGGCGGTCCGGGCGACCACGTCGGTCAGCGCCAGGAACGCGCCGCCGAACAGCATCGACAGCGGCAGGATCACCCGGTGGCTGGAACCGGCGAGCAGCCGCATGGTGTGCGGCACGATGATGCCGACGAAGCCGATCAGCCCGGACGCGGAGACGGCGGCGGCGGTGCCGAGCGACGCGGCGGCGATCAGCAGGTAGCGGGAACGCTGCGGGTGCAGGCCGAGACCGGCGGCCTCGTCGTCGCCGACGGAGAGCACGTCCAGTTCGCGCCGGTGCAGCAGCACCACCACGGAGGTGAGCACGAAGTACGGCAGGACCAGCCACACGTCGTGCCAGCCGGCGGTGGCGAGCCGCCCGAGCAGCCAGGAGTAGACCTGCTGGATGTTGTCGGAGTGCTGTTGCAGCAGGTACGTCTGCCCGGCGGCGAAGAACGCGGACACCGCCACCCCGGCGAGGATCAGCGTGGCCGGGGACCGGTCCCGGCCGCCGGCGGCGCCGAGCAGGTACGTCAGCACGACCGCGCCGAGCGACCCGACGAACGCGGCGAGTGGAATGGTGATCGGCAGCCCGGTCAGCGCGCCGCCCGCACCGGCGCCGAGCACGATCGCCGCGGTGACCGCGAATCCGGCGCCGGCCGCCACGCCGAGCAGGTACGGGTCGGCCAGCGGGTTCCGGAAGACGCCCTGGTAGCAGCCGCCGGCCAGGGCGAGGAGCGCGCCGACGAGCAGGCCGAGCACGACCCGGGGCAGCCGCAGCTCGGTGATGATCGCGACTTCCCGCTCGGTGAGCCCGCTGTCCAGGTGCACACCGGGCAGCAGGTTGAGCAGTTCGGCCGCGACGCTGCCGGGTGGCAGGCTGACCGGGCCGAGGGAGACGCCCGCCACCAGCGCGACGAGCACCGCCACGACACCGGCGAGCAGCCAGCGCTTACGCAGCCCGGCGGGCCGGACCGGGGCGCCGCCCGCGCCGGGCGCCCCACGCCGCCCGGGGCGGGACAGCGGCCGGATGCCCGGCCGGGACGCCCGAGGCGTACCGGCCGGGTTCGGGGCGGAGTCCGCCTGTCGTAGGGCCACGGTCAGGCCGGGACCTTGGCGGTGGCGTCGACGATCACCTTGAGCAGGTCGACCACGCGCGGGCCCCAGCGCGAGGCGATGTCGTCGTCCAGCTCCACGATCTGGTTGTTCTTCACGGCGGTGATGCCGGACCAGCCGCTGCGCGCCTTCACCGTGTCGGCGTTCTGCTTGCAGCACTTGGTGTCGGAGAGGAAGACGAAGTCGGGGTTCGCCTTGACGATGACCTCCTGGGAGAGCTGCGGGTAGCCGCCGTTCTTCCCGTCGGCGTCGGACGCGTCGGCGATGTTCTCCAGGCCGGCGAGCGCGTAGATGGTGCCGATGAAGGTCTTGCTGGTCGCGCTGTACAGCTCCGGGCCCAGCTCGTGGTAGTAGGTCGGCTTCTCCGTACGCTTCGGCAGGTCCTTGGTCAGCGCGGTGATGTCGTCCTTCATCTTCTGCACCACGGCGTCCGCCTCGGACCGGTGGCCGGTGAGCGTGCCCAGGTCGGTGAGCTGCCGGTACGTGTCGTCGAGCGTGGTCGCGGCGGGGATCTGCAGGACCGGGATCTTCAGCGCGACGAGCTGGTCGGCGATCTTGTTGAGGTTGTCCGAGATCACCACCAGGTCGGGGTTGCGGGAGGCGACCGCCTCGGCGTTCGGCTGGTAGCCGGACAGGTCGGTGCGGGGTGCCTCGGCCGGGTAGTTCGACTGGTCGTCGACGGCGGTGACCTGCTTACCGGCGCCGATGGCGAAGAGCATCTCGGTGGAGGTCGGCGAGAGCGAGACGATCTTCTCGGGCCGCTTCTCCAGCGTCAGCTTGCCGACGGTGGCCGGGAACGCGCCGCCGGAGCCGCCGGCGGCGGGGGTGTCGGTCGAGGTCTTCTCGGCGCAGCCGCCGAGGAGCAGCACGCCGGCCGCGAGCGCGGTGGCGAAGAGCCGGGGGGTACGTCGGGACATGGGGCCTCCTGTCGGTCGAGGAGTGTGGTGCTTCGCCGACAGGGGGAAAGGCCCGTCCGCGAGGCGCCCTTCCTCGAGAGCGCGTGTCGCGACCGGGCCGCAGGCGACCTGGCTCGTCCCACGTCCGTCGGCGCCGGCGGAAGGCCGGCGCCGCGCGTACGGGGCATCACAGTTGCGGGACAGCGCCGGTTTCACACCGGCTTCGCTGTGGCACGGTCGGTGCCACGGTAGCGCACGACCAGCGGAGATCGTCCGGACGGGCGGGGTGGGCGGGAACCCCGGCGGGGGTGGAACCGGGGTTCCCGCCCGGTGGTGAGGTCAGCAGTACTGGCTCTGCTTGCCGATCGCCCGGTACGGGCAGTCGGCGTACTCGGACAGGATCAGCACGGCCTCCCGGTTGCGTGAGGTCTGCGCCGGGATCACCTCGTCCGGCGGGTAGAAGCCGCCGCCGGAGGCCGAGCCGGGGTACATCTCGAAGGTGTACGCCCAGATCTTGTGGGCGCCCCACATCCAGTCGATGCTGGTGCCGTCGGCGATGTAGAGGTCGCTCGACTGTTCCGGGGTGTAGTTGTTCGTCGCCGCCATCTGCCGTCCGATGGTGGCGAAGGTGTTGTACTGGTCGGTGCTCATCCCGGTGGCGGTGTTGCTGTACGTGTATCCGTACGGCCAGAGCACCAGCTGCGAGTAGGTGTGGAAGTCGATGTTGGCCTTGATCTGCTGCACCCCGCCGACGACCCGGCTGTTGACGAAGTTGCGCAGCGCCGCGGTCTCCGGTGCGGAGAAGGCGGACGGGCCCCGGTAGGTGTCCGACGACTTGGTGCCGGACGAGCCGCCGCAGCAGCCCCACTGGTAGCTCCAGTTGCGGTTCAGGTCGGTACCGATGGCTGTGGAACCGCTGTTGGGCTGCCGGTTCTTGCGCCAGGAGCGGTACGAGCCGGTGGCGATGTCGTACTCGCTGCCGTCCGGGTTGACGGTGGGGACGATCCAGATCTCCCGCGAGTTGACGATGCCGGTGATCCGGGAGTCGCTGCCGTAGTTGTCGGTGAAGAGGTTGAGCAGGTAGATCGCCATCTCGACGGTCAGGTGCTCACGGGCGTGCTGCTGGGCGTTGAACAGGATCTCCGGCTCGGCCTCGTCCGTGGCGACGTTGTCGGAGATCTTCACCGCCATCAGGTCCCGGCCCTGGTACGACGTGCCGATGCTCAGCTTCCGGGCGATGGTCGGGTGGTCGGCGACCACCTTGTTCACCACCGCTGTCAGCTCGGCGTAGTCGTGGTAGTTCGAGTCGGCGGGCGGGAACGCGTTGGCGGTCATGCCCCCGTCGGCGTGGTCGTGCTCCGGCACGACGTCCTTCTCGAGCCGGAATCCGAGCCGGGTGATCGCGTTGGCCTCGGCCTTGGTCGCCGTGACGTGCAGCACGCCGTGCTCGGAGTAGTCGATCGCGGCACCGGTGGAGGCGACCGCGGTGCGGTCGGCCGCCGTACGCGGGCCGAGCACCCGGTAGGCGACTGTGGTCGGCTCGCCGGAGCCTTCCGGTGCGGGTCGGGCGACGGCGGGGGCGGCGGCCGCGGCGACGATGGTGAGGCCGACGGCGGCGGCGAGCGCCAGCCGGCGGCGGAGCGGAGAGGCGCGGAAGGCCATGGACAACCTCCTGGGGGTACGGGAGATCCCGTTGTCCGCACACTCCACCAGGAGACACATGGTCATATCAATATCTGTCTTTACCTTCGGTCATCCCGACCTGATCGTCACTTCGGCAATGATTTTCTATGCCTGAACATCTGGCGAAACTTCCCGCCAAGCGCGACAGTGAACGGCAACGATGCCGTCTCCCTGTGGAGCTGCCATGTTCGGACGACCCATGCGCGCGGCCGCCCTCGCCGGCCTCACCGCGCTCACCCTCCTCGGCACCAGCGCACCGGTCCAGGCACAAGCCCCGCGACCGGGCGTCACGCACGACGAACAGATCACCTTCCAGGAGTTCTCCCGCTTCCCCGACTGGCGTACCGGCACCCACCAGGGCACCCGCGCCGTACCGGGGCGCCACCCGGCGCTGACCATCGCCCGTCCGGTGGGCACCACCGAGTTCACCGACGAGCACACCGGCACGACCCGCACCTGGGAGTACGCCACCTGGACCTCACCCGAGCGGCGGATCGGCTTCGACGCCACCGAGATGGTCGCGTCGTGGAACGCCGCCACCCCGGCCGGCACCTGGATCCAGGTCGAGCTGCACGGCACGTACAACACCGGGGCACAGACCCCCTGGTACGTCATGGGCCGCTGGGCCTCCGGTGACCAGGACATCAAGCGCTCCACGCTGGACGGCCAGGGCGACCCCTGGTCGAGCATCTGGACCGACACGTTCGCGGTCGACGACGCCGACGCCGGTGTGCTGCTGCGCTCGTACCAGATGCGGCTGACGCTCTACCGCGCGCCCGGCCAGGCAGCCGCGCCGCAGGTCCGGATGCTCGGCGCGATGGCGTCGAACGTGCCGGACCGGTTCACCGTCACGCCGAGCCGGGGCGGCATCGCCTGGGGCACCGAACTGGCCGTGCCGCGCTACTCGCAGAACGTCCACATCGGCGAGTACCCCGAGTACGACGGCGGCGGTGAGGCGTGGTGCTCACCCACCTCGACGGAGATGGTGGTCGAGTACTGGGGTCGCAAGCCCTCGGCCGAGGACACCTCCTGGGTCGACCCCTCCTACCCCGACCCGACAGTCGACCACGCCGCCCGGATGACCTACGACTACGAGTACGAGGGCGCCGGCAACTGGCCGTTCAACACCGCGTACGCGGCGAGCTTCCCCGGCCTGGAGGCGCGGGTCACGCGGCTGCACTCGCTGGACGAGGCGGAACGGTTCATCAAGGCGGGCATCCCGGTGGTGACCTCGCAGTCGTTCCTCGCCAGCGAGCTGGACGGCGCCAACTACGGCACCTCCGGGCACCTGTTCGTGATCGTCGGCTTCACCGCCGAGGGTGACGTGATCGTCAACGATCCGGCGTCCTCGTCGAACGACGCGGTCCGCAACGTCTACAAGCGGGAGCAGTTCGAGCAGATCTGGCTGCGCACCAAGCGCTACCGGGCCAACGGCACGGTGGCCTCCGGCTCCGGCGGCATCGCGTACCTGATCAAGCCAGCCGACCGGCCGTGGCCGGTCGTCGCGGGCTCGACCAACTGGTGAACGGCCCGGCCGGCCGGTGAACGGTTCGGCCGGCCGGTGACGACGAGGGGCCCGGTGCCGTGTCCGGCGCCGGGCCCCTCGTTCGTCCGCTCAGCCGTCGCGGCGCTCGGCGTCCGGCTCGGTGGCCGGTGCGGTGCCCGGCTCGTCGTCACCGGCGAGCGCCGAGCGCAGCCGGTCCTTCTCCGCGCGACGCCGCTCCGACGCCTCCGCCATCTCCCCGGCCATCTCGTCCCGCCAGTTGCGCAACAGGAAGAACGACAGCGCGGCGGAGGAGATCAGCGCCACCATCAGCCGCAGGAACATGTTCATCTCGACGAACCAGAGGGCTGCCAGCACGGCGACGAACAGCCCGACCCGGCCCAGCGTGTACTTGACCGCCGCGCTCATTCCCGCATTCCCACTCTCTCCGTGCCTCAGCCCGTACGCCGGGCCAGCCAGTGCACGCCATGAAACCAGATGACGGCGTAGACCACGGTGAACACCGCCGCGGCCAGCGCGCCGGTGAACAGCGCGGGCAGCCCGGAGGCCAGGCCCGCGGCCAGCAGACCGGCGACGATGCCGAGCCCGAGACCGGCCAGCGCGGCCACCACCCGGGCGGCGCCGAACTCCCAGGCCCGGAACTCGTCCCAGAACAGCCAGAGCGGCAGGATCACCGCGAGCCAGCCGTTCGTACCCCCGAAGCCGCTGTCGCCCACCGTGGCGAACGCCCACTCGAAGACCAGCAGCGCCAGCACCCCGATGACCAGGCCGGCCAGGCTCACCCCGAGCAGGTCACCGAGGGTGAGGATGCGGCCCTCGGCGTCGCGCCGGGGGAAGCCGCGCTGCTGTTCCTCGTCGCTCATCGCCAGGTCAGGCCCAGACCTGCTGCGGCTCGGACCGGCGCTCCGCCAGCGACGGCGGGCCGTCGTACTCGCGGACGATCTCGTAGCGGGTGTTCCGCTCGACCGGACGGAACCCGGCGTCCCAGATCATGTGCAGCAGGTCGTCGCGGTGCATGGTGTTCGGCGTGCCGTACGAGTCGGCGTCGTGGGTGATCTTGTATTCCACGACCGAGCCGTCCAGGTCGTCGACACCGAAGTTCAGCGAGAGCTGCGCGACCGACAGCCCGTGCATGACCCAGAAGCACTTCACGTGCGGCACGTTGTCGAACAGCAGCCGGGAGACCGCGAACGTCTTGAGCGACTCGGCCGGCGAGGCCATCGTGGTCCGGGCCTGGATCCGGTTACGGATCTTGCCGTCCGCCGAGTCGACGAAGTCGTGCTGGTAGCGCAGCGGGATGAACACCTGGAAACCGCCGGTCTCGTCCTGCAGCTCACGCAGCCGCAGCACGTGGTCGACCCGGTGCCGGGGCTCCTCGATGTGGCCGTAGAGCATCGTCGACGGCGTCTTCATGCCCTTCGAGTGGGCCAGCCGGTGGATGCGCGACCAGTCCTCCCAGTGGCAGTTGTGGTCGACGATGTGCTGCCGGACCTCCCAGTCGAAGATCTCCGCGCCGCCGCCGGTGAGCGACTCCAGGCCGGCGTCCATCAGCTCGTCGAGGATCGCGTCGGCGGTGAGCCCGCTGATCTTCTCGAACCACTGCACCTCGGTCGCGGTGAACGCCTTGAGGTTGACGTTCGGCAGCGCGGCCTTCAGCTCGCGCAGCACCTTCGGGTAGTAGCGCCAGGGCAGCGTCGGGTGCAGGCCGTTGACGATGTGCAGCTCGGTGAGCTGCTCGTCCTCCATCTCCTTGGCCTTGCGGACCGCCTCGTCGATGCGCATCGTGTAGGCGTCCTTCTCGCCCGGCTTGCGCTGGAACGAGCAGTACGCGCACGACGCGGAGCAGACGTTCGTCAGGTTCAGGTGCCGGTTGACGTTGAACATCACCCGGTCGCCGTTGAGCTCGGTCCGCCTGTGGTGGGCCAGCCGGCCCAGCCAGGTCAGGTCGTCGCTGGCGTAGAGGGCGATGCCGTCCTCGCGGGTCAGCCGCTCCCCCGCGTACACCTTCGCCTCGAGTTCGCGCTTGAGTCCGGCGTCCATCCGAAAGCCACGTCCTTCCACCTGGGTTCCCGATCGAGCGTACGTCGCGGGTCCGACCGGCCGCCGACCTGGGCGTGCCGGTTCACCCGTGGTCACGCTCCGCACATCGACATCGTCGCAACCGTGAGGTAAGACAGGGTGGGGCGGAACACACACCAGGGCCGTCCTGTCCCGACACGCCCCAACCACGCGTGACGGACCCCAGACCGGACGGGGAGCGGTATGGCTCACAGCACCAAGGCCCGACGGCGACGAGGACGGCAGCCGGTGATCTCACCGATCCTGCGCCCGGCGCTCTGGTCCGCCCTCCTGGGGGCGGTCGCGGCCGCGGCGCTCGCCACACCCGCCTGGGCCGACCCGCTGCCCGACGTCGTGCCCGACACCGGTTCCCGGCCCCAGGTCACCGGCCCGCTGCAGCTGCCCGGCTCGTCCGGCACCGTCCGCGGCGTTCCCGGCGTGCCGGGCACCGTTCCCGGCCTCCCCGGCACCGTCCCGGGTCTGCCCGGCGTCACCACCCCTGGTGGCGCGACGGGCCTGCCGGGCACCACAGGCGTAACAAACCCGGCCGACGGCCCGCTGATCGCGCAGATCAACCAGCTCGACGCCCGGGTGACCCAGCTCGGCGAGGCGCTGCTCGGGATCAAGACCGAGCGGGACGCCGCGCAGACCGAGCTGGCCCAGTCCGCCGCCCGGCTCAAGGAGGCCCAGGACGCGCTCCGCCGCGCCCAGGAAAACGCCAAGAGCGCCGCCGCCGACGCCGTGAAGGCCGACGCGGCGCTGCCGCCCGGCGAGTTCGGCGCGAGCCTGCGCGACTTCGCCAACCTCCAGCGCATCACCCGCGGCGACAGGGCCGAGGGCGCCACCACGTCGGTGACCGGCGAACTCCTGCGTGCCACCAGCGCCGAGGAGGCCGCCCGGAAGGCACACGAGTCGGTTCAGCGCCGGGCCGGCGAGAAGGCCGCGGAGTTCACCCGCGCCGAGACCGACCTGCGCAAGCAGGAGACCGCGCTCGTCGCGTTGCGCAAGGAGAACGCGGCCAAGCTGCTGGAGATCGAGCGCCTGGCGGACGCCGCCGAGCAACGGCTCGGCACCTCGTACGTGGTCGACCAGAGCATCGACGGCCTGGTGGCGGACCCGCGGGCGCTCGCCGCCGTGCGCTACGCCCTCGCCCAGCTCGGCGACCCCTACCTGTGGGCGGCCGAGGGCCCGGACCGGTTCGACTGTTCCGGCCTGATGCTCGCCTCCTACCAGGCGGCCGGCTACCGGGGCCTGCCCCGCGTCGCCAAGGACCAGTACTTCGCCACCCGGTCCCGCACCGTCTCGCCGACCGCCCTGCTCCCCGGTGACCTGCTGTTCTTCGCTTCCAGCAGCAGCTGGACCAGCGTCCACCACGTCGCCATGTACATCGGCAACGGCAAGATGGTGGAGGCGCCGCGGACCGGCGACGTCGTCAAGATCTCGGTGGTCCGCTGGTCCCGGCTCTACGCCGCGACCCGGGTGATCGGAGCGGTTCCCGCCCCGGCCACGCCCGCCCCGCCGCCCACGGTGCCGACCACGCCGAAGCCGACGCCCACCACCCCGAAGCCGTCGACCACGCCCAAGCCGACGCCCACCACGCCGAAGCCCACCACGCCGACGCCGAAGCCGACGACGTCCAGCCCGGCGCCGACCACACCGCCGCCGAGCCCGACCGACTCGCCCGACCCGACGCCGAGCCAGAGCGTGAGCGCCGAGCCGGACACCAGCAGCGCCGCGCCGAGCAGCAGCAGCGCCGCCCCGTCGAGAAGCAGCGTCGCCCCGTCGAGCAGCACGTCCGGCAGCGGCTCCGCCAGCCCGAGCAGCAGCGCCGACTGACCCAACCGCCACTCCGGCTGTGTTCCCGGGCCGGAATGTGGCACGGTGAGATCCAGGCACTTCCGGTCGGCGCCACGGCCGGAGGCGAGCGTGGGTGCGGAGGGGCGAGATGGGCGAGCAGGACGTTCCGGCGGAGAAGGTCCACCCGGGACCGACGCCCGACCCCGCCGAACCGGCCGGCGACGACGACGGTGGTGGTGGTTCGGCCGCGCCGGTAGCCGTCGCGCGGGCGCGGGTGTCGGTCGCCGGCGCGGCCGTACCGCCGCCCGCCGGTGACGCGCAGCCGATTCCGCAGGCCGGACCGACGACGTACCGGGCGGGCACCCCGGCGGAGACCCCACCACCGCTGGACCGGCGTCTGCCCGGCGCCACCGTGCCGCCGTCCAGTTGGTCCGCCTTCGCCGTGGGTGAACGCCAGGCGACACCTCAGCCCACCGCCGGCACGGCGCCCACGCCCGCCGCCGCGGAGGCCGACGGCGACGCCTCCCCGGGTACGCCCGGCAGTGCTCCGGCCGCCATCCCGGCACCCCGCGTCTCCGGTTCCGCACGCGTGCCCGCGCCGGCCGCCGCAACCGCGGACGCGGCAGCACCGGCCGACGCCGCACCGGAGCGCGACACCGCACCGGCCGAGCAGGCGGACGGGACCGACGACTCCCCGTCCCCGGCAGCCGGTTCGGTCGAGTCTCCGCCGAACGCGGCACCGGCCTCCGCCGCCGACCGCCCGGCCCCGCTCACCGGCGCGTCCACGGGCGGCGAGCAGGCCGGGTCCGCGCCCGCCCGGGCCAGCGCGTCGGTGCCCGGCCTGAGCCGCGTCTCGGCCGAGGAGGTCGCCGCCTCCGTGGTGGCCGCGCCGCCCGCCGCCGCCACCGTCTACCGGGCCGGGCCGGTGAACCCGGAACCGCCGGAGCCGGTCCAGCCGCCGGAGCCCGCGCAACCCCCGGCGCCGAACGGCCCGGAGCCCGAGCCGGCGCCGACCCCGGTGCCGGGCCCGACGCCGCCGTCACCGGCGCCGCCGGTACCCGAGCCGGAACCGCCGCTGCGGCCCACGCCGCCCCTGCCCGTGCCGCCCGCGCCCACCCCGCCCACGCCGACGCCCGGCCCGGTGCCGCCGGTCCCCGGGCCGCCGGTATCGCCGCCGGGTCCGCCCGTACCCCCGCCTCCGCCGCCACCGGGTCCGATGCCCGCACCGCCGTTCCCGCCGCCACCGGCGATGGCCGGCGCGGCGGACGCGCTGCCCGCGCCGCTGTTCCCGGCGCCTCCCGCCGCCCCGGTGTTCCCGCCCGCGCGGGCCGCCGTTCCGACGCCGCCGGCGCCGCTCATCGCGCCGCCGGCCGCCGCGCAGCCGTCGTGGGCCGCCGCACCCGTGTCGGACCCGCCGCCGCCCGTGGTACCGGCCCCGGCGCTGCCGACCTGGCCGCCGCCGGCCACGCCCGCCCGCGACGCCGACACCACCCGTCCGGTACGCCCACAGCCCGCCGATCCGGATCTCGCCACCACCGCGTATGGCGGCACCGACGGGCCCGGGTTCGCCACCGTGTCGTTCCCGCAGGGCAATCCGCTGGAGAACTCCGGATCGCTGACCGGGCACATCCTGGCCCAGGGCTGGTCCGAGGAGGGGCCGGCGGCCCGGGGCGGCAACACGAAGGTGTTCATCGTGCTGGCCGTCGCGCTGACCATGTTGATCGCGATCAGTCTGCTCGTGGTCTTCCTGGCCAACGACGCGTTGAGCGGGCTGACCGGGACCATGCTCATCGAGTGACGGGGGTGAGCCCGCCCACTACGTTCTCGCGTCACCGTGGCGGAGTGGGCGATGCGCCGTACACTTGTCTGCGATCACTGACCTGGCGCGCCCGACTGCGCGCGCCCATGGGCGATCTTGCGGGCGATTCGGCGGCGTGACAGGCCGCGGCGGGCCATCGCGAAGATGCGCCCCGCTCGAGAGGTATTTCTTGACCACGTTCGCTGAACCCGGCACGTCCCCGTCCGTCGACCCGACGCCCGAGACCGTCGACTTCGCCTCGCTCGGCCTGCCCCGGCAGGTCGTCGAGACGCTCGCCCGGCAGGGCATCACCACCCCGTTCGAGATCCAGCGGGCCACCCTGCCCGACTCGCTCGCGGGCCGCGACGTCCTCGGCCGGGGCCAGACCGGCTCCGGCAAGACGCTCGCCTTCGGCCTGCCGGTGATCGCCCGGCTCGCCGACCGCAACCGGGCCCGGCCGCTGCACCCGCGCGCCCTGGTCCTGGTCCCCACCCGTGAACTGGCCATGCAGGTCAACGACGCGCTCATGCCGCTCGGCAAGGCGGTCGGCGTGTTCCTGAAGACCGCCGTCGGCGGCGTGCCGTACGACAGGCAGATCGACGCGCTGCGCCGCGGTGTGGAGATCGTCGTGGCCACGCCGGGCCGGCTCGGCGATCTGATCGAGCGCGGCGTGTGCCGCCTCGACGACGTCGAGATCACCGTGCTGGACGAGGCCGACCAGATGGCCGACATGGGCTTCCTGCCCGAGGTCACCCAGCTGCTGGCGAAGACTCCGGCGGACGCCCAGCGGCTGCTGTTCTCGGCCACTCTGGACAACGACGTCGACACGCTCGTCAAGCGGTTCATGACCGACCCGGTCACCCACTCGACCGCGCCGGCCACCGCCGCCGTGTCCACGATGGATCACCACCTGCTGCTGATCCCGCCGCACGACAAGTTCGCCGTCGCCGCGTCCATCGCCGCCCGTGAGGGCCGCACCATGCTGTTCGCCCGTACGCAGCTCGGCGTGGACCGCCTCGTCGAGCAGCTCGCGGCCGTCGGCGTGCGGGCCGGTGGACTGCACGGCGGCAAGACGCAGCGCATGCGCACCAAGACGCTCGCCGAGTTCCGCGAGGGCCGCACGCCCGTGCTGGTCGCGACCGACGTGGCGGCCCGGGGCATCCACGTCGACGGCGTCTCGCTGGTGCTGCACGTGGACCCGCCGAAGGACCCCAAGGACTACCTGCACCGGGCCGGCCGTACGGCTCGGGCCGGCGAGTCGGGCGCGGTGGCGACGCTGGTGCTGCCCAAGCAGCGCCGCACCACGCTGGCCATGATGGAGAAGGCGGGCGTCGAGCCGGCCGAGACCCGGGTCCGGGCGGGCGACGAGGCGCTGGCCGAGCTGACCGGCGCGCGCGAGCCCAGCGGCGTACCGGTCCGGGACGAGCCGGAGCCGCGACGCGGCGGCGGCTCGCGCCGCTTCGGCGACCGCGACGGCCGGAGCTTCGACCGGGGCAGCCGGGGCGGCTTCTCCGACCGTGGCGAGCGCCGGTTCGGTGACCGCGACGGCCGGGGCGAGCGCCGCTACGGCGACCGGCCCACGGGCGAGCGGTCCGGCGACCGGTTCGCGGACCGTGGCGAGCGCCGGTTCGGCGACCGTCCGGCGGGCGAGCGCTACTCGGGCGAGCGGGCCGGCGGCGGCGAGCGTCGCTTCGGGCGGCCGGAGCGTCGCGACGACCGGAGCTTCGGCGACCGCGGCGAGCGCTTCGGCGACCGGCGGTCCGACGGCCGGAGCTTCGGCGAGCAGCGGTCCGACGACCGTGGCCAGCGCTTCGGCGGCCAGCGCGGCGACGACCGGCGCTTCGGCGAGCGGGCCGACCGGCCGTACGGCGACCGGCAGCAGCCGGCGGCCGGACGCGGCTACGACCGCGACGAGCGGCGGTACGACGACCGGCCGAGCGGCTCGCGCGGCTTCGGCGACCGGCGCCAGGACGACCGCCCGCACGCCGAGCGGCGTTTCGGTGACCGGAGCGACGCGCGTCCGGCCGAGCGCCGGAGCGGCGGTTTCCGGGCCGAGGGGCGGGGCCGGGACGACAGGCGCGGCTTCGGCGGTCGCCCGCCGGCACGTACCCACTGATCTGAGCGCACCCACTGCCGCCGCCGAGCATCCGCTCGGCGGCGGCGGTGCGTCTGGGGTGATGTCGGCTCCCCGTTCTAGCTGCGCGGTGTGAGGACGGGATACCGCCGGGTCGGCTCATTCCACAGCGACAGGCGATGACGAGGCCGCCAACCGGGCGGTGGCGTGGGGATGGTCTTGTCGATGGTCTGCCGGAGGCTGCGCCGAGCGGACCGGCCCCACGACCAGGCGACCCAGCAGCCGAACGCCTGGGCGATGACGGCGGTCAGCAGCAGACCGGTGCCGATCGGGTCAGACATTGCGCACCGACCGCAGCCAGCCCAGGAACCGGATGTGCATCTCGGCGGGGTCCGGCGGCTCGGAATAGAGCCTGGTCAGGTCATCGGTCGCCTGCCGCATCAGGGCGGCCAGATCGACGGCGAGGTGGCGTCGGTCGTGCTCGTAGTCAGCGACCAACTCGACCTTGGCGTTCTCGCAGGGCCAGTTGAGCAGGTCTGCCGTACAGACCCAAAGGGGTTTCAGCGGAGCGTGGCGCTGGGTCACTCGGGGCCCTCCTGCATGGTCGGCGTCCAGGTGGCACCCCCGTCCGCCGCGAACTCGCCACCGGACGGGGGGCCTTACCCATCAGATCGCTCACTTGCCCCCCTGTCAATGTTGACGGGCCCACTTAGGTGGGGTCATTTGTTCGCGTCGACATGGCCAGGTCGGCCCGCTCCTACCTTCGAAGTCGTGACCAAGGAGACGGGACCGGGCGAACTTGTCGCGGCCGGTGAGATCTTGAAGATGCTCGGCGTGGGCAGGTCGAGATTCCGCGAGATCCGGCGGCACCCCGCATTCCCCGCGCCGTATCAAGAGCTGTCGGTCGGTGCGGTCTGGTTGAAGCGGGACGTCGAGCGGTACATCCGGGAGCCCCGGCCGCCCCGGCCGGCGGACGACGACGAGTAGCCCGACGAGGCATGACCAGTACGTCTCCTGACTCCCTTCGGCGGGTGAGACGACCACGCCTGTACGGGCCCGGCGAGCTGGCCGCCCTGTTCGGCGTATCGCGTCAGCGGGTTCTCCAGATCACCCGCCGCCCCGGATTCCCCGAGCCACTCGCCCGACTGATCGGCATGAACGTCTGGGACGCCGATGAGGTCGACGAGTGGGCCCGCCACAACCGGCCGCCCCGCCCGACCGAGGGCGACGAGCAGGGGTAGTCGGTAACGCCCCGGCTCGCGGCGGCGTTCGCGCATCCGCTGCCGCCGACCGCCGGTTCGCGTAACGTCCGGTCCATGCCGAAGTCGCTCTTCTGGGCCCGGACCGACACCGCCGGCTCCGAGCACGTCGTGCTCGACGGCCCCGGGCTCACCGCGCAGGGTGTGGCGCTCGCCGTCGATCCGATCCCGTACACGTGCCGGTACCGCCTGAGCGTCGGGCCGGACTGGTCGACGAACCGGCTGGAGGTCGAGTCCGAGGGCGCGGGCTGGTCGCGGAGCGTACGCCTGGAGCGGGGCCGGGACGGATGGCGCGTGCGTACCGGCGAGGAGGGTGACCTGGACGCGGCGCTGAGCGCGGCGGGCCACCCACCGGCGGGCCTGCCGGGCACCGACGACCCGGGCCGGCTGGCCGAGGCGCTCGACGTGGACCTGGGCGGTTCCCCGCTGACGAACACGCTGCCGATCCGCCGGATCGGGCTGGGGCGGCTGCCCGCCGACCTGGCGTCGGCCGTGAATGTGGCGTGGGTGCTGCTGCCCGGCCTGGCCGTGGTGCCCGCCGAGCAGGTCTACACCTCGCTGGGTCCGGGCCGGGTCCGGTACGCGAGCGGCACGTTCACCGCGGACCTGGAGGTCGACCCGGAGGGCTTCGTGGTGCGCTACCCGGGGCTGGCCGAGCGGGTCGACCCGCGCTGACCGGCCGGGGCCCGGCTCAGGCCGCCGGCCAGGTGCCGTCGGTCAGGAACCGGTCGATGGTCGCGAGGTGCGGGGCGAGGTCGAGGCCCTGCGCGGCCACCCACTCGTCTGAGTAGTAGGTGTCGCCGTACCTGTCGCCCGGATCGCAGATCAGCGTGACCACCGAGCCGGTACGCCCGGCCGCGCGCATCTGCGCGATCAGCCCGAAGGCGCCCCACAGGTTGGTGCCGGTGGAGCCGCCCACGCGGCGGCCGAGCACCGCCGAACCGGCCCGCATGGCGGCGAGCGACGCGGCGTCCGGCACCTGCACCATCCGGTCCACCACGCTGGGCAGGAAGGACGCCTCGACGGTGGGCCGCCCGATGCCCTCGATCCGGGAGCCGCGGTCGGTGCGCACCGACCAGTCACCGGCCTGCCAGGCGGGGTAGAACGCGGAGTTCTCCGGGTCCACCACGCAGAGCTTGGTGGGCAGCCGCCGATACCTGGCGTAGCGGCCGATGGTGGCGCTGGTGCCGCCGGTGCCGGCACCGACCACGATCCAGGCGGGCACCGGGTGCCGTTCCAGCGCGAGCTGGGCGTAGATCGACTCGGCGATGTTGTTGTTGCCCCGCCAGTCGGTGGCCCGCTCGGCGTAGGTGAACTGGTCCATGAACCGGCCGCCGCTGTCCTCGGCGAGCCAGCGCGCCTCCACCACGACCTTCGACGGGTCGTCCACCAGGTGGCAGCGCCCGCCCTGGAACTCGATCTGGGCGATCTTCTCCGGCGACGTAGAGGCGGGCATGACCGCGATGAACGGCAGCCCGAGCATCCGGGCGAAGTACGCCTCGGAGACCGCCGTCGAGCCTGACGACGCCTCGACGATCGTGGTGTCCGGGCCGATCCAGCCGTTGCAGAGCCCGTAGAGGAACAGCGACCGGGCCAGCCGGTGCTTCAGCGAGCCGGTGGGGTGCACCGACTCGTCCTTGAGGTAGAGGTCGATCCCCCACTCGCGGGGAAGCGGGAACGGCAGCAGGTGGGTGTCGGCGGAGCGGTTGGCGTCCGCCTCGACAGTGGCGATCGCCTCGGTCACCCAGCGCCGGCTGGCCTCGTCGCACCTGTCGAAGTGAGTCACGCCGGCAACGTTACAAGCGAGGTGGGCTCGGGTTCTCCCGGACCCGGCGGGCCTGCCGCCGCTGACCGGCCCGTCCGGTGGCCCGGATCACCGGCGTGAGGGCCAGCGCGAGCCGGGGGAAGGCGTCCAGGAGCCGCACCTGGGCGCCGCGCCAGCGCGGCAGGCTGACCACCGGCCGGGGCCGCCGGGCCAGCCGGACGGCCCGAGCGGCCACCCGCTCCGGCGTGAGCAGCGCGCCGGTGAAGGACGCCAGCGCCCCCGGGTCGTCCAGCTTGTCGTGGAGCATCGGCGTCCAGATCCCGTCCGGGCACAGGCACGACACGTGTACGCCCCGGACGCCGGCCATCCGCAGGTCGCTCAGGGTGCCGAGGCTGAACGCGAGCAGGGCGTGCTTGCTGGCCGCGTACACCGTCTCGCCGGGCGCGGCGATCAGCCCGGCCAGCGAGACGACGTTGAGTACGTGGCCGCGGCCCTGCTCGCGCATCACCGCGACGGCGGCGAGCGTGCCGTTCATCGCGCCGAGCGCGTTGACCTCGACCACCGCGCGGCGGGCCGGGGCGTCGTGCGCCCAGGACGGCCCGGTGACCAGGACGCCCGCGTTGTTCACCCAGAGCCCGAGGCCGCCGGGCGCGGCCGCCGCCTCGGCGGCGACGTCCGCGCAGGCGGATTCGTCGCGTACGTCGAGGGCGCGCGACCAGCCACCCAGCGGCGCGGCGGCGGCCGACACGGCCCCGGCGTCCACGTCGGTGAGCAGCACGTTCCACCCGTCGGCGTGCAGCGCGGCGGCGATGGCCCGCCCCAGCCCACCGGCCGCACCCGTGACCACTGCGGCGCCGCGCTCCGAGCTCGTCATCGGCGCACGGTAACCGCAACCCCCGCCCTGGGGCCAGAGGCGTCAGGCGGTGGGGGGTTCCAGCGGCTGCGGGCGGTTCTCCCACTTGGTCGACAGGGCGATGCTGGTACGGGTGGACGCCACACCCGCCGTCCGGTTCAGCCGGACGATCAGCTGCTCCAGCTCGGCGATCGTGCCGACGCGCGCCTTCAGTAGGAAGGACTCGACGCCGGCCATGAAGTAGCAGGACTCGATCTCGGGGATGCGGCGGAACGACTCCAGCACGTCGTCGGTGTCGGCGTCGGAGTCCTCGATGATGCCGATCAACGCGGTCACGCCGAGCCCGATCGACTCCGGCTCGACCTCGGCCCGGTACGCCCGGATCACGCCGCTGGACTCCAGCTTGCCGACCCGCTCGTGCACGGCCGGGGCGGAGAGGCCGACCTGACGGGCCAGCTCGGCGTACGACAGACGGGCGTTGCCCCGTAACAACTCCACGAGGCTCAGGTCGATCGTGTCCACGGAGAGTGACCCTATCCGCTCGGCGGCCACCGGACACTGTCGGTACCGGTGCACCGGCCCTTCACAAACGTACGATCAGGGGGTTCTTCACCGGTACCATTTCCTAACTTCCCAGTGTGTGCGTTTTTCGCGTTTGGCGGACACGTCCGGTAGCCGGTGCTGTAATTGCCATACGTCCCTCATGACGGCTCTGGGCTCGCACCGGCCGGGGGCAGTGTGTTCAGCCGGGGGCTTCGTCGACGCGAGGAGGGGGCTGTGGACACTGGAGATCGCCTGCTGACACCGGGTGAGGTCGCTGCGCTGTTTCGGGTGGACCCGAAGACCGTGACCAGATGGGCAGCGGCCGGCCGGATCGGCAGTATCCGGACTCCAGGAGGGCACCGCCGGTTTCGGGAATCCGAGGTGCGGGCCCTGCTCGAGGGGGAGGGCATGCTGGACGAGGCGGAGGACATGGGCAAGGCCCGCAACATGGGCCCGACCGCTTCCACCGGCCCCGGACCGGCGAACGCCGGCATGTACTGAACGTGCGGGGCGCGGTCCGGCCGAGGGCCGCGCCCCGGACGTCGCCCACCGGGTCCGTCAGCGCGGATCCGTCTCCCGGCGACCGGCGGCCAGTTCGCCGGACCACCGCCGGAACAGCGTGTGCTCGACACCGAGCGCGTCGAGCACCTTCCCGGCCACGAAGTCCACGAGCTGCCCGGCGGACGCCGCTGCCCCGGCGCCGTAGAAGCCCGGACTGGCCGGCAGCACCACCGCGCCCGCGTCGTGCAGCGCGATGAGATGTTCCAGGTGACTGCGGGTCACCGGCGTCTCCCGGGGCACCACGACCACCGGGCGGCGCTCCTTGAGATTGACTTCGGCGGCACGCTGGAGCAGGTCCTTCGACAGCCCGATGGCGATACCCGCGCACGCGGCGGTGCTGGCCGGCACCACCGCCATGCCGCGTACCGGGTAGGAGCCGCTGCTCGGGCCGGCGGCCAGGTCACCGGCGGGCCAGTGCCGCAGGTCCGCGCCGGTGAGGTCGCGGTCGAGCCAGGCGGCCAGGTCCTCGGTCCAGTGCGCGTCCCGGAAGGGCCGGCCGGTCTCGTCCAGCACCGTCAGCCGGGCCGCCCGGGAGACGATCAGGTCCACCGCCTGACCGGCGTCGAGCAGTCCCCGGACGACAGCCGCCGCGTACGGCGTCCCGGACGCGCCGGAGACACCCACCACCCATGGTTCGCGCATGCCCCAAGCGTGCCTGGTCGCCGCCGACGGCGGGCGGCGACCCCCGTTCGGTCGGCCCGTCCGGGATGTCCAGAGGGTTCACGGAACTTCCAGCGACGTGAAATTCTTCGGTCGGCGATCGACGTCCACGGAAGGGCCGGTGATGACGGCTGCGGTGCTGCGGGCGCTCCGCGCCGACTGCCCCATCCCGCCCCGCCTCTCCCCGTACGCCGACGACGTGCAGGGCTGGCTGGTGGAGCAGGTCGACCGGCTCGGCCTGCCGGCTGACCCGGTGACCCGGCGACGGCTGGCGCGGGCCGGCTTCGCCCGGTACGCGGGCCGCCTCTACCCGGACGCCACCGAGCCCGACCTGCGGGTGCTGACCGCGCTGTTCACCTGGTTCTTCCTCGTCGACGACGCCTGCGACGGGCGGGACGGGCTGGCCCCGCCGCAGATCCGCGCGCTGCGCGACGGCGCACTCGCCCTGCTGCGCGAGGGTCCGCGCGCCCGCCACCCGGGCTTCTCCGGCCCACTGCGGCGGCTGCTGGTGCAGGCGTGGCGGGAGCCGCGCCGCCGGATGCCGGCCCGGTGGCGGCTGCGTTTCGCCGACGCGGTCGCCGACCACCTCGACGGGGTCCACCGGGAGGCCACCGCCACCACGTCCGGCCGCCCACCGGGCGTCGCCGAGTACGTGCGGCTGCGCCGGGCCACGTCGGCGGCGTACGTGTCGTACCCGCTGATCGAGTTCGCGTCCGGGCGTCCGCTGCCCGACGCGGTCTACCACCATCCGGCGCTGCGGCGGCTCGCCGGCCTCGCCAACGACCTGCTCTCCTGGTTCAACGACATCGCCTCGCTGGAGCGCGACCGGGCCACCGGCGGCGGGCACAACCTGGTGCTGGCGACGGCCGCCGAGCGGGGCGTGCCGCTGCCGGCGGCGGTCGATTTGGTGGCCGGGCACTGGCGGGCCGAGATGGACCGGTTCGCGACGCTCCTGGCGGCGGCGCCGTCGTTCGGCCCGACGCTCGACGACGCCGTCGCCATCCACCTCGACGGTCTGGCCGCCGCCGTGCGCGGCACCGTCGACTGGACGCTGGAGAGCGCCCGCTACCCGGTCGCCGCGGCGTCCTGACCGGGTACCGGCGTCGCCGTTACGGCCGCAGGCCGAGCCGGATCACCAGGTCGAGCAGCGCGAGGACGAACAACGCGATGCCGACGAAGCCGTTGGCGGTGAAGAACGCCCGGTTGACCTTGCTCAGGTCGGTGGGGCTGACCACCATGTGCTGGTAGGCGAAGGCCACAGCGGTGAGCGCCAGCCCGATCCACCACAGCCAGCCGAAGCCGACCCAGGCGCCGAACCAGATGAACAGCGCGAACGTCACCACGTGCGCGACGGTGGAGGCGTGCAGCGCGAAGCGCCGGCCGTACCGGGCGGGGACGCTGTGCACCCCGATCTCCCGGTCGATCTCCGAGTCCTGGCAGGCGTAGATCAGGTCGAAGCCGCCGATCCACAGGCCGACGGCGGCGCCGAGCAGCCAGGCCGGGCCGGAGCCGTCGAGCGTGCCGGTGACCGCCAGCCAGGCGCCGACCGGGCCGACCGCCTGCGCCACCCCGAGGATGGCGTGCGGCCAGTTCGTGAACCGCTTGGCGTACGGGTAGACCACGAGCGGCACCACGGCGAGCGGCGCGAGCACCAGGCAGAGCGGGTTGAGCAGGGCGGCGGCGGCCAGGAACACCACGAGCGCGACGGCCGCGCCGGTCCAGGCCGTCCGCACGCTCACCGCGCCGGTCACCAGTTCCCGGTTCGCGGTACGCGGGTTCCGGGCGTCGATCCGCCGGTCGAGGATCCGGTTCGCGGCCATCGCGAACGTCCGCGCGCCGACCATCGCCACGGTGATCAGCAGCAGGTCTCCCCAGCGGACCCGGCCGCCGTTGAGCTGCATGGCGGTCAGCGCCGACAGGTACGCGAACGGAAGCGCGAAGACCGAGTGCTCGATGGCGACGAGCTTGAGGAAGGACGAGACCCGGCCGGGCCGTTCCTGTACTGCCGCCGTCATCGGATCCCGTATTCCTTCCAGCGCTTGTCGACGAGCGAGACCACCTCGGGCGACATGCGCATCTCCTCCGGCCAGCCCCGGCTGTAGCCCTCCTCGGGCAGCTTGCGGGTCGCGTCGATGCCCGCCTTGCCACCCCAGAACTGCTGGTACGAGGCGTGGTCGAGGTGGTCCACCGGCCCCTCGGTGACCATCAGGTCGCGGGCGTAGTCGACGTTGCCGAAGGCGCGGAACGCGACCTCGTTGTAGTCGTGCACGTCGCAGTCCTCGTCGACGATCACGATCAGCTTGGTCAGCGACATCATGTGCGCGCCCCAGATCGCGTTCATGACCTTCTGCGCGTGCTTCGGGTAGCGCTTGCGGATCGACACGATCGCGCAGTTGTGGAAGACACCGGCGGCGGGCAGGTCGTAGTCGACGATGTCCGGGATCAGGAAGCGCAGCAGCGGCGCGAAGATCCGCTCGGTGGCCTTGCCGAGGCCGTGGTCCTCCTGCGGCGGCTGGGACGTGACGATCGAGTGGTAGACCGGGTTGCGCTGCATGGTCATGCACTCGATGTGCATGACCGGGAACGGCTCGACCGGCGTGTAGAAGCCGGTGTGGTCGCCGAACGGCCCCTCGGGCAGGCGCTCACCCGGCTCGATGTAGCCCTCCAGCACGATCTGCGCGTGCGCCGGCACCTGCAACGGGACGGTCAGGCAGTCCACCATCTCGACCCGTTCACCGGCGAGGAACCCGGCGAACAGGTACTCGTCGATGTCGGCCGGCAGCGGCGCGCTGGCCGAGTACGCCACCACCGGGTCCGCGCCGATCGCGATCGCCACCGGCAGCCGCTGGCCGAGCCGCTCGGCGACCGCGTGGTGCGCGGTGGAGTTCTTGTGGATCTGCCAGTGCATGCCGATGGTGTTGTGCGAGTGCTGCTGGAGCCGGTAGAGCCCGAGGTTGCGCTTGCCGGTCTCCGGGTGCTTGGTGTGGGTCAGCCCGAAGTTGTGGAAGATCCCGCCGTCACCGGGCCACACCTGCAACCCCGGCAGCCGGTTCAGGTCGACGTCGTCGCCGCGGTAGACCACCTGCTGGCAGGGCGCGGTCTTCACCTTCTTCGGCGGCATCGACTTGAGCTGCATGACCTTGCCCAGGCCGCCCATCATCCCGGAGAAGCCCTGCGGCAGTTCCGGCTTGAGCATGTCGCCGATGCGCTCGCCGATCTCGTCGAGGTGTTCCACCCCGAGCGCCATCGCCATCCGCTTCTCGGTGCCGAACAGGTTGATCGCCACCGGCATCTCGCCCCGGGTGGGCCGCTCGAACAGCAGCGCGGGCCCGCCGGCCCGGACGGTGCGGGTGACGATCTCGCTGATCTCCAGCGTGGGGTCGACCGGCGCGCTCACCCGCCGCAGCTCGCCCGCACGCTCCAGCGCCGCGAGGAAGTCCTTCAGATCGGTGTACGGGAAGCGAGCCGCCATACCGCCATCCTCCCGTACGTTCCTGAGAGGTAAGGACGGGCCCCCTTTTAACGCCTCCGGTAGAGGAGGGGCCCCTTCTTAACACCCGCAGCTCAGGCGGCGGGCGTCCAGGCGTACGCGGCCAGCGGCTCGTCGAGCGGCGCCTCGGTGAGCCGGTTGGCGAACGTGGAGATCGTGTACGTGCCGACGCCGAGCACCACGTCCAGCGCGTGCCGGGGCTGCCATCCGGCGGCGAGCAGCGCGTCCAGGTCGGCGTCGGGTACCGCGCCCCGGTGGTCGAGCACGGAGACGGTGAACCGGCGCAGCGCCTCCAGCCGGGGGTCGGGCAGCGTCGTACCGGTCCGCAGCGCCTCGATCAGCTCGGGCGTGGCGCCGTGCCGGACCAGTGTCGCGGTGTGCATGGCCACGCAGAGGTGGCAGCCGTTGCGGGTGGCGACGGTCAGCACGACCACCTCCCGGGCGACCGGGTCCAGGTCGGCGGCCTCGAACGCGGCGTTGGCGGCGAGGAAGCCCTTCAGTAGTTCGGGCGAGCCGGCCATCAGGCTCACGGCGGCCGGTAGGTGACCCAGCGAGCGGCGTACTCCGGCCATGACCGGGCGGGCGGCGGCGGGCGCGGTGTCCGGCTCGTACGCGGTGAAGCGGGACATGACAGGGCCCCTCTCGTAAGATGGTCAACGTGGTTGACGAAATAGTAAACGTGGTTGTCGAACATGGCAATGCCTGACCGCCCCGGCTTCGCGCTGCCGCTGCTCCTGCTTGCCGGTTTCCGCACGCTCGTCGACGACCTGCACGCCGAACTGGCCCGCCAGGGGCACCCCGAGCTGCGCCCGGCACACGGCTTCGTCCTCCAGGCCATCGGCCCGGCCGGCACCACCGCCTCCGACCTGGGGCAACGCCTCGGCGTCTCCAAGCAGGCTGCGGGCAAGACGGTGGACCGGCTGGTCGCGCTCGGCTACCTGGAACGCGTGGACGACCCCGCCGACGCCCGCCGCAGGCTGGTCCGGATGACAGCGAAGGGCCGCGACGGGCTGCACCGCTCGGCTGTGGTCTTCGACGAGTTACACGACCGCTGGGCGGCCACGCTCGGCGCGGACCGGGTCGCCGCCATCGAGGACGACCTACGCCGGGTGGTCCCCGCCGACGTGTTCCGCCTCGACGTCCCCGGCTGGTTCGGCGGATGACTTCGTCACTGACAGGGTCGCCGACGGCGGTTCATCATCGGCGGATGGACGACGCATATGTGGTGGGTGACCCCGACGGCCTCAGCCCGCTCCAAGCCGAGATCCGCGACGCGGTGGCCCGCGAGCTGCACGCCCAGTTCGCGCTGCGGGCGGACCGCCTCGAACTGGCCGACCTGCCGGAGGTGGCCTACCAGGTCACGCGGCGGATGGACGAGGTGCTGAGCGGCACTACACCCCGGCGTACGAGTGCAGACCGGTGAAGAAGAAGTTCACGCCGAACAGGTTCATCATCACGGTCAGGAAGCCCACGATGGAGATCCAGGTGGCCACGTTGCGCTTCACGCTCGGCGTGGCCCGGGCGTGCAGGTAGCCCGCGTACACCACCCAGGAGATGAACGCCCAGGTCTCCTTGGGGTCCCAGCCCCAGGCACGACCCCACGCCGCCTCGGCCCAGATCGCCCCCGCGATCACCGCGAAGGTGAAGATCGGGAACGAGAAGGCGTGCAGCATGAAGGTCAGCCGCTCCAGCCCGGCCGCCTCCGGGAGGCGGCGGGCCAGGGTGTACGGGAAGCTGCGCCGCCCCTGCTCCCAGCCGGACCGCATCAGGTACGCGGCGGCGGGCACCACGCCCAGCAGGAAGATGCCCGAGGCGAAGATGATCGTCGAGACGTGGATGATGAACCACCACGACTGCAGCGCCGGCATCAGCGGCTCGATCGGCACGTAGAGCTTCAGCTCGGCGAACGCCAGCAGCAGCACCATGACCAGCGTCAGGAACAGCCCGAGCCGGCGCAGCCACGGCTGCTTCCAGAGCACCACGAGCCAGGCCGCCACACCGATCCAGGTGCCGGTCAGCACGAACTCGTACATGTTGCCCCAGGGCATCCGGTCGGCGGCGAGGCCCCGGGTGACGACGGCGCCCAGGTGCACGGCGGCGGCGAGCACGGTGAGCCAGGCGGCGATCCGGCCGGCCAGCACGGCCCGCGCGCCGGTGCGGTCCGGACGCGGCGGCGTCGCCGCGACGGCCGGCTCGTCGATGGTGCCGCCGGCTCCGCCGACGCCCGCACCGACCAGTTCCCGCGCCGGCGCGGCCGCGGGCACCTTCCGCGCGTTGCCCAGCGCGAACTCCACGGCGTGGCTGATCATCGCGATCAGGTACGCCAGGATCGCGAACGCGACCAGCTGGTCGGAGAGTGCGGACATCAGTCGTCTCCTTCTCGCGCCCGCCGCGCGTCCGGCGCGTCACCGCTCACCGCGGCGACGAGCTGCGCGAACTCGTCGGCGAACCCAGGGTGCTCGGTGCGCGGCAGCCCACCGGCCTCCACCAAACTACTACCGCTCGTCGGAGATCCGCCCTCGGGGGGCGAAACCCGGAACCAGACCCGGCGCCGCCGGGCGAACAGCGAGCCCATCAGGCCCAGCAGCAGCGTGCCGCTCGCCACCAGCAGCAACGTCTGCCCGGGCGCGTGCCGGACCGCGAGCGTGATGTACGGCTTGGTGCCGACGAACTCCAGCGTGCTGCCGTCGTCAAGGGTCCACTTCTCCCCCGGCCGCAGCAGCTTGGTGCCGATCTCCTTGAGCTTGCCGTCGTCGATCTGCCCCCGGTCCAGCGCGTACACCGAGCCGGGGATGCCCGCGTCCAGCCCGAGGTTGCCCCGGTACGCGGTCAGGTTCACCGCTGGGTTCCGCTCGGCCGGATACTGCGACGAGACGTACGGCGCGCTCTCCGGAGCGGTCGGCAGATAGAGCCCGTCGAAGGCGATCTGCTGGTCCGGTGCACGCGCGCCGGTCTTCGGGTCGACGTTGGCGTCCGGGAAGATCGCCACGCCCTCCTCGGTCGCGTTGGAGTCACCGGTACGCAGGAACGGCGCCTCGCTGGTCTGGCTGCGGCCGTACTTGTCGGTGTACTTCAGCAGCGGCGCGTAGCCGTTGCCGAGCAGGTAGACGTTCGCCGAGCCGAGCCGCAGCGGCGAGTTGACCGAGAACCCGGCGGTCCGTTCCGTGCCGCCCGGCTCGTCCACGGTCACCGTGGCCCAGTAGCGGGACGCCAGCCCGGACGGCAGGTAGTCGGCCTCGAACTTCTCCAGCGTCAGGCAGAACGGCGGCAGGTCGGAGCTGTCCACGCGCGGACCGAGCGACGCCTCGGCGTACTGCTGGCGGGTGTTGCAGAACGCGTTGTCCTCGCCCGCCACCAGGATGCGGTTGCCGTGCCATCCGTACCAGGAACCGAGCGCCACCCCGAGCAGGACGGCGACCAGCGACACGTGGAAGAGCAGGTTGCCGGTCTCCTTGAGGTAGCCCTTCTCGGCGGAGACCTCGTTGCCGCGCACGGTGACCCGCCACCGGCGGCGGCGCAGCACCGCCGCGATCGCCTCGGGGTCGGCGGCGGCCGGGGCCTCCAGCACCGCGTGCTGCGGCAGCCGGTCGAACCGTCTCGGCGCGGCCGGTGGCCTCATCCGCAGCGCGCGGACGTGGTCGCGGGCGCGGGGCAGGATGCAGCCGATCAGCGAGGTGAACAGCAGCAGGTAGATCGCGGAGAACCAGACCGAGCCGAAGACCTCGAACGCGCCGATCTGGTTCAGCCGGGGCGCGAGGTCGGGGTGGTCGACGAACCACTGGTTGACGCGTTCCGGGTTGACGCCGCGCTGGGGCAGCACCGAGCCGGGGATGGCCGCGATGGCGAGCAGGAACAGCAGGATCAGCGCCGTACGCATGCTGGTGAGCTGCCGCCACGAGTTGCGCAGCAGGGCCAGCACCGGGTTGACCCGCCGCCGGGGTGCCTGCGCGGGTGGGGTCGACGGCCTGTCGTCGACGGTCGTCATCAGATGCTCACCTCGCCCACGCCCACGTTCGTCTGCAACCAGATCACCACGTTCACCCAGCCGCCGGTGATCAGCGCCAGGCCGATCGCGATCAGCAGCGCACCGCCGATCCGGGTGACCCACCGGCTGTTGCGCCGGACGGCGCGGAACACCCCGAGCAGGCGCTGGAAGCCCAGCCCGAAGACGACGAACGGTATCCCCAACCCGAGGCAGTACGCCACGGCGAGCACCACGGCCCGGTCGGTTCCGCCCTCGGTGGCCGCCATGCCGAGCACCGCGCCGAGCGTCGGGCCGGTGCAGGGCAGCCAGCTGAGCGCGAAGACCGCGCCGAGCACCGGTGCGCCGAGCAGCCCGGCGGAGGGCAGCCAGCGGATGCGGAACTCCCGCTGCATGCCGGGGATCACCCCGAGGTAGCCGAGGCCGAGCACCACCACGAGCGCGCCGATGACGATCTCCAGCGTGCGCTCGTACCGGAAGAAGAGCTTGCCGACGCCGGAGAAGAGGATCGCGGTGGCGACGAACACGACGGTGAAGCCCGCGATGAACAGCAGCGTGCCGCCGAGCACCCGGCCCTTGACGGCGGCGGTGGTCCGTTGCGGCACCGCCCGCTCGGCGACGCTCACGCCGCCGCCGGCGCCGCCCGCGCTGCCACTCGCGCCCTGGCTGCCGGCGCTGCCGGCGGTGCCGGTGTTAAGAAGGGGCCCTTCCTCTACCGGAGGCGTTAACAGGGGGCCCTTCCTTGCACCCTCCAGGTCGGAGCCGGCCAAGCCCGTCACGTACGACAGGTAGCCGGGCATCAGCGGGAGCACGCACGGGGACAGGAAACTGACCAGTCCGGCCAGTGCGGCCGCGCCGACCGCGAGCAGCAGCGGGCCGGACTCGGCGAGCTGGCGGAACGTCTCGCCCATCAGCGGGCGCCGTTCGGCGGCGGCGACTCGGCGGCGATGTCCTCGACGATCGGCCGCAGCTCGTCGCGGGTGACGGCCCGGCGGATCACCACGGCGATCCGGCCCTCGCGGTCGAGCACGACGGTGGCCGGGGTGGTGTTCGGCGGGATGTCGAAGTTCAGCGCCTGCCGGCTGGCCGGGTCGAAGATGCTCGGGTACGTGACCCGGCCCTCCTCGAAGGCGATCGCCTTGTCCTTGCTGTCCTGCACGTTGATGCCGAGGAACGTCACGCCGGAGCCCTTGGTGGCCTGGTACGTGGCCTCCAGGTCGTCCGCTTCGGCGCGGCAGGGCGCGCACCAGGAGCCCCAGAAGTTGACCACGACGACCTGCCCGCGGTCGCGGGAGATGTCGTAGCTGCCGCCGGTGAGCAGTTCACCGCTCACCTTCGGCGTCTTGGAGCGCTGGTCCGGGGCACAGGTGACAGTCGAGCCGTCGGCCGCGCACCGGCTCTCCTGACTGCCGGAGGAGCAGCCGACCAGCGCCGTACCGGCGGTGACGGTGGCGAGCAGGGCGGCGGCGAGCCTCCGGGTGAGCATCAGGCCCCCTTGGCCGTCCGGGCGGTCGGCGAGATCGACACGAGGTGGGCGGCCGGCTCGGAGTACCCGATGCCGACGATCTTGGCGCCGTCGAAGTGGAACGAGGTGAGGCTGGCCAGGCCGCACTGGCGGCGGCGCGGGTCGTGCCAGAGGCGCTTGCGCTCGACGTGCCGGCGCAGCGTCCAGATCGGGAGCTGGTGCGACACGAGCACCGCCTCCCGCCCTTCGGCGGCGACCCGGGCGGCGTGCAGCGCGGCGAACATACGCTCGGCGATGGCCCGGTACGCCTCGCCCCACGACGGGGTCACCGGGTCGCGCAGCACCCACCAGTTGCGCGGGTCGCGGAACGAACCGTCACCGGGCGAGACCTTCTTGCCCTCGAACCAGTTCGCGCTCTCGATCAGGCGCTCGTCGACGCCGACGGAGAGGCCGAACTGCGCGGCGATCGGCTCGGCGGTCTGCTGGGCGCGCTCCAGCGGGCTGGCCACCACGTGCACGACGGTCCGGTCGGCGAGCGCCTGCGCCGCCGCCTTGGCCATCTGCACGCCCAGCTCGGATAGGCGGAACCCGGGCAGGCGGCCGTAGAGGATGCCGTCCGGGTTGTGCACCTCACCGTGCCGCAGCACGTGCACCACGGTCTCCGCCATTGTTACCCCCCGCTTCCCGCCGCTGCCGCCGCCCGCGCCGCCACCGGCAGGGCGGCGGCGATCTGCTCCCACGCGGCGTCGTCGATCGCGGTCGAGACGAACCACGACTCGAACGCGCTCGGTGGCAGGTAGACGCCGCCGGCGAGCATCGCGTGGAAGAACGCCTTGAACGCCGGCACCACCTGGGTGCGGGCGCTGTCGTAGTCGTGCACGTCCGCGTCGGTGAAGAAGACCGAGAACATGTTGCCCGCGGTGGAGAGGCGGTGTGGCACGCCGGCCGCGGACAGCGCCTCGGTGGTGAGCTTGCCGAGCGCGGCGGCGGTCTCGTCGAGCCGCCGGTAGAGCGCGTCGTCGGCCAGTCGCAGCGTGGCCAGGCCGGCCGCGCAGGCCAGCGGGTTACCGGAGAGCGTGCCGGCCTGGTAGACCGGGCCGGCCGGGGCGAGCTTCGCCATGATCTCCGCGCGCCCGCCGAACGCCGCGGCGGGCAGGCCGCCACCCATGACCTTCCCGTACGTCCACAGGTCCGCGTCCGACGGGTCGAGGCCGTGCCATCCGGCGCGGGACACCCGGAACCCGGTCATCACCTCGTCGACGATGAGCAGCGCGCCGTTGGCGTGGGCGATCCGGGCCAGCTCGGAGTTGAAGCCGTCGCGGGGCGCGATCACGCCCATGTTGCCGGCCGCGGCCTCGGTGATGATCGCGGCGATGTGCTGCCCCTCGGCGGCGAACGCCTCCTCGACCGCGCGCAGGTCGTTGTACGGCAGCACGATGGTGTCGCCCGCTGCCGCGCCGGTCACGCCGGGCGAGTCGGGCAGGCCGAACGTGGCCACGCCGGAGCCGGCGGCGGCGAGCAGCGCGTCGGAATGGCCGTGGTAGCAGCCGGAGAACTTGATGATCTTGGCGCGGCCGGTGAAGCCGCGGGCCAGCCGGATCGCCGACATGGTCGCCTCGGTGCCGGAGTTGACCAGGCGCACCTGCTCCACCGGCGTCCGCGCGATGATCTCCTCAGCCAGGTCGACCTCACCCGGCGTCGGCGTGCCGAAGCTGGTGCCGAGCGGCGCCGCCTCGCGCAGCGCCTCCACCACCGCCGGGTGCGCGTGGCCGAGGATCAGCGGGCCCCAGGAGCAGACCAGGTCGACGTAGCGCCGACCGTCGGCGTCGAAGAGCCACGGACCCTCCCCCCGGACCATGAAGCGCGGGGTGCCGCCGACGGCACGGAACGCGCGCACGGGAGAGTTGACCCCGCCGGGCACGACGGCCTTGGCGCGGTCGAACAGGGCCTCGGAGGCCGGGGCGTCGGCCGGGTAACGGCCGGATCCGGCGGAAAAGGTCTCGGTCACGATGGGGCCATTGTGTCAGCGCCGGAGTGCTGCCTGGCAGGCACCCCGCGACGGGGGTTACCAGGCTCACCCGCCTGAGCGGCGCGACGGGCCGACGGCGAACCGCTCGACAGGCCCGCCGGTCGAGATCGCGATAGGCTGACCGGGTGGATCGTGCCGAACTGTCCATCACCGTACACCGGACGGGTGACGAAGCCGTGCTTCGCCTGGCCGGTGAGATCGACATGCTCACGGCCGCCCAGCTCTCGACAGTGGTGAACGAGGTGCTGGCGGATCCGCCCCCGCGCATCGTGCTCGACCTGGCCGGAGTCACGTTCTGCGACTCGCAGGGCCTGGGCACGCTCGTGGTGCTCAGCCGCAAGGCCAGTCACACCCAGTGCCTGCTGATGCTCACCAACGTCGGCGACTTCCTGATCCGCGTCCTGGACATCACCGGCCTCCGCAGCGCCCTGATGATCCGCAACGAGGCCACCCCATAGCCCCACCCGCCCCCTCCCCGCGATCTTGCACTTGCAGCCCTCCGCGAGGGTGATTCGCACCTTTCGCCGGGGCCACAAGTGCAAGATCAACGGCTTCAGACGACGGGGATGTCGCGGCGGCGGAACGTGAGCAGGCCTGCTGTGGCCAGGGTCACCGCCAACGCCGTCAGCACGTAGAGCGGGGTGGGGGTCCACGTGGCGCGCAGCACCTGGGGAGTGTGCGTGAACGGGGACACGTCCAGCAGCCACTGGTCCAGCTCCAGCACGGCGCCGAGCTGCCCGAGCAGCACGCAGACCGCCAGCGCCACCCAGGCGGCGGACGCGAGCCGGGGCAGCAGGCCGTAGAGCAGCACGGCGAGCCCGGCCAGCACCCACGCCGCCGGCACCTGGGCCAGGCCCGCGGCGAGCATCCGGCCCAGCTGGCGGGGCACGTCGCCGGTGCTCAGCCCGTACGTCAGGCCGGTGGCCAGACCGGTCACGCCGAGCACCACCACCGGGCCGAGCAGCGCGAACGCCACGTGCGACAGCAGCCAGGTAGAGCGCCGGGTACCGGTGGCGAGCACCGGCTCGGCGTGCCCGGCGGCCTCCTCGGCGCGCATCCGCAGCGCGGCCCGGATGCCGTACCCGGCGGCGGCGAGCCCGGCCAGGCTCAGCGTGACCCCCAGGTACGCGTCCGCCATCCCGGACGCCCCGCCGAGCCGGGCCACGATCTCCTCCATCCGCGGGCTCCCCTCGACGGACCGGCCGGCCGCCTCGGCCGCGCCACCGAGGATCAGCCCGAGCAGGCCGAACCCGACCGACCACCAGAGGATCTGCCCCCGGTGCAGCCGCCACGCCAGCCCGAACGGACCGGACAACGCGTCGCCCGCGCCGGCCGGGCCGAGCCGGGGCGGCAGCACGCCCGCGCCCAGATCGCGGCGGACCGAGATCGGGTACGCGAACGCGGCGAGCAGCACCGTCGCGGCCAGCGGCAGAAGCAGCACCCACCACCGCTCCCCCTCGTACGGCCGGACGCGCGCGGCCCAGCCCAGCGGGGACAGCCAGCTCGGCCAGTCGTTGCCGGCGGTGTCCCCGGCCAGGCGCAGCCCGAACGCGGCGCCGAGACCGGCGAGGCCGACGCCCCGCGCCCCGCCCGCAGTCTCGGTGAGCTGGGCGGCCAGCCCGCCGAGCGTCGCGAAGACAGCGCCGGTCAGCACGGTGACCAGCCCGTACGCGACCGAGCCGCCGACCGGCAGCCCGGTCGAGACGAGCCCGGCGGCGGTGAGCAGCCCGAGCACCAGGTCGGCGCCGTACGTGACGAGCAGCGCGGCGGTCAGTCCGGCGTGCCGCCCGAGCACGCTGCCGCCGAGCAGTTCCCGCCGCCCGGCCTCCTCCTCGGTACGGGTGTGCCGGATGACCGTGAGCAGGCTCGCCAACGCGACGATGAGCAGCAGGAAGCCGCTGCGCTGGGCGGTGAGCGCGCCGACGCTGTCGCCGTACGCCGGGCCGAGCAGCGCGACGATCGACGGGTTGCGGGCGGTGCCCTCCAGGTACGCGGCCCGTTCGGCGGCGGTGGGGAACAGCTCGAAGAAGCTGGCCGCGTACGTGATCGGCAGTACCGCGAGGACGAGCACCCACAGCGGTAGCAGGAGGCGGTCCCGGCGCAGGATCAGCCGGACCAGGTGACGGGTGCCGGTGAGCGTGCTCATGAGCGGTCCGCCCCCTCGCGAACCGCATCCGAGGGCGCCACGTCGGCGGCAGGCGCCGTCTCGTAGTGCCGCAGGAACAGTTCCTCGAGCGTGGGCGGCGTGCTGACCAGGCTGCGTACCCCCAGCTCGGTGAGCCGGCGCAGCGCGGCGTCGAGCGACGCGGTGTCCACGTCGAAGCGGACCCGCTGCCCGTCCACCCGCAGGTCGTGCACACCAGGCAGGTCGGCCAGGCCGTCCAGCGGCGCGGTGACCTCGGCGTCGATGGCGGTGCGGTGCAGGTGGCGCAGGTCGCCGAGCGTGCCGGACTCGACGGTCCGGCCGGCCCGGATGATCGTCACCCGGTCGCAGAGCGCCTCCACCTCGGCGAGGATGTGGCTGGACAGCAGCACCGTGCGCCCGTCCTGCCGGGCCCGGCGGACCCAGTGCTGGAAGACCTCCTCCATCAGCGGGTCGAGCCCGGAGGTCGGCTCGTCCAGGATGAGCAGTTCGACGTCGGAGGCGAGCGCGGCGACCAGGCCGACCTTCTGCCGGTTGCCCTTGGAGTAGGTGCGGCCCTTCTTGCGCGGGTCCAGCTCGAACGACTCCAGCAGCTCGGCGCGGCGTCTCGGGTCGAGCCCGCCGCGTAGCCGGCCGAGCAGGTCGATCACCTCGCCGCCGCTGAGGTGGGGCCAGAGCGTGACGTCGCCGGGTACGTACGCGAGGCGGCGGTGCAGCGTCACCGCGTCCCGCCACGGATCGCCGCCCAGCAGTCGGACGGCCCCCGCGTCCGCCCGCAGCAGGCCGAGCAGCACCCGGATGGTGGTCGACTTGCCGGAGCCGTTCGGGCCCAGGAAGCCGTGCACCTCACCGGTGCGAACGGTCAGGTCGAGCCCGTCGAGGGCCCGGGTGCGGCCGAAGGTCTTCACCAGGCCGGACACGTCAATTGCCGTTTCCATACTTCAGAAGCTACGCTCGTTTCACAAAGTTGTGAAGACTGTAGGGTCACGGGGTGAGTGTCGAGGAGCCGACCATGAACGTGCCGCCCCAGCACGACGAGGAGGAGGTCCACCTCTTCGTCGAGCGGATGGCGATGGCCTTCGCCGACGTGGGCTTCCCCCGGATGGCCGCCCGGGTGCTGTTCACCGTGATGAGCGCCGACGACCCGCTCACCGCGGGCGAGATCGCCGAGCGGCTCGGCGTCAGCGCGGCGGCGGTCAGCGGCGCGGTGCGCTACCTGACCCAGTTCGCCATGCTGGTCCGCGAGCCGGTCAAGGGCTCCCGGCGCGACCGCTACCGGATGCCCGACAACCCGTGGTACGAGGCGACGATCACCAAGACCACGCTCTACAAGAACTTCATCGACATCGCCGCCGGCGGGGTCGACGCGCTGCACGGGCGGAGCACACCGGCCGGTGAGCGGGTCGCCGAGATGCGCGACTTCTTCCTCTTCGTACAGGAGGAACTGGAATCGCTCGGCGACCGCTGGCGGGCCCGGCGGGCCGCGACCGGGCACGGCGGCCCGGCCGGCGGCTGAACCGTCAGCGGGTGTTGCCCCAGCGCGCCTGCTCCAGCAGCTCCACCGCGCGTTCCCGGGTGGACGGGTCGTCGTCGGCGCGCAGCAGCGCCGTCGCCTCGTCGACCGCGTCGGTCAGGTGCCGCCACTGCAGATCCCGCTCCCGCACCAGGTCCGACTGGGCGGCGAGCTGCCGCGTCTTCACCCACAGGTCGACGAAGACCGTCACCTTGGCGCGCAGCACCCACGGGTCGAACGGCTTGGTCAGGTAGTCGACCGCGCCTGCCGCGTAACCGCGCAGCGCGAGCTGGGCGTCCTTGTCCGCGGCGGTCAGGAAGATGATCGGTACGTGCCGGGTGCGCTCGCGCCGCTTGATGTGGGTGGCGGTCTCGAACCCGTCCATGTCCGGCATCTGGGCGTCCAGCAGGATCACCGCGAAGTCGTCCACCAGGAGCTGCTTGAGCGCCGCCTCGCCGCTCTCCACCGCGACCGACTGCACCGGGAGACCCTGGAGGATCGCCTCCAGCGCCATCAGGTTCTCCCGCCGGTCGTCCACCAGCAGGGCCTTGGCCGTCTGCGTCACGCGTTCTCCTCGCCTCGGCTCCGGCCGATCCAGGACGCCATCAGTTCGATCAGCTCGTCCAGGTCCACCGGCTTGGTGATGTAGTCGCTGCCGCCGGCGCCGAGCGCCGACTCCCGGTCGCCGGGCATCGCCTTCGCGGTCAGGAACACGATCGGCAGGTCCGCGAACCGGTGGTTGCGGCGGATCTGCGCTGTCGTCTCGTACCCGTCCTGGTCCGGCATCATGGCGTCCATCAGGACGATGTCCACCTCCGGGTGCTCGGCGAGCTGGCGGACACCGTCCGCCCCGTTGTCCGAGTACAACACGGTCATCCCGTGCAGTTCCAACGCGGACGTCAGCGCGAACACGTTCCGCACGTCGTCGTCGATGATCAGCACGGTCACGCCGTCCAGGCGCCGGGTGGCCGGCGTCTCCTGCGGCTGCGGCAGCTCCATCGGCATGAGCAGCGACGACGGCAGGCCCGCGCGGCTCGGCGACGGCGGCGCCGGCGCCACCACCGCGTCCGGCGCCAGCACATCGGGTACGAAGAGAGTGAACGTCGAACCCTGACCGGGCGCGGACGAGACGGTGATCGTGCCGCCGAGCAGGCGGGCCAGGTCACGGCTGATGGACAGGCCCAGCCCGGTGCCGCCGTAGCGGCGGCTGGTGGTGCCGTCCGCCTGCTGGAACGCCTCGAAGATCAGCGACAGCTTGTCGTCGGAGATCCCGATGCCGGTGTCGATCACGGTGAACGCGATCACCCGCTGCGCGTTGGTCAGCGCCGGCACGTCGAAGACGGCGTTCTCGGCCGCCGGGCCGATCCGCAGCGTCACCGCGCCGTTGTCGGTGAACTTCACCGCGTTCGACAGCAGGTTGCGCAGGATCTGCTGCAACCGCTGCGCGTCGGTGACGAGCGCGGGCGGCAGGTCGCGGCTCACCCGTACCTGGAAGTCCAGGCCCTTCTCCTCGGCCTGCGGCGCGAACGCCTGCTCGACGTAGCCGCGGATCTCGGCGAACTGGATCTCGGTGGGCTCCACGTCCATCCGGCCCGCCTCGATCTTGGACAGGTCGAGGATGTCGTCGATCAGCGACAGCAGGTCCGACCCGGCGCCGTGGATGGTCCGGGCGAACTCGATCTGCTTCGCGCTGAGGTTGCGCTCCGGGTTCTCGGCCAGCAGCCGGGCCAGCAAGAGCAGCGAGTTCAGCGGCGTACGCAGCTCGTGGCTCATGTTCGCCAGGAACTCCGACTTGTACGCCGACGCGCGGGTGAGCTGCTGCGCCTTCTCCTCCAGGCCGAGGCGGGCCAGCTCGATCTCCCGGTTCTGCGTCTCGATGTTGGCCTTCTGCTCGGACAGCAGCTTCGCCTTGTCCTCCAGTTCGGCGTTGGTGCGCTGCAACTCGGCCGACTGGTCCTGCATCTCGTGCGCCAGCCGCTGCGACTGTGCCAGCAGCTCCTCCGTACGCCGGTTGGCCTGGATGGTGTTGACAGCGACACCGATGGTGAGCACCAGCCGCTCCAGGAACGCCAGGTGCAGCTCGGAGAACGTGGCCACGCCGGCGAACTCGATCACGCCGAGCAGTTCGCCCTCGAACTGGACCGGCAGCACCACCAGGTCGGCCGGGGGCGTGTCGGCCAGCCCGGACCGTACGACGAGGCGTCCGTCCGGCTGCGCCTTGACCCGGATCGTCCGACGGGACAGGGCGGCCTGCCCGACCAGCCCCTCACCCGGGCCGAACGTGACGTCGTGGCCGCGTGCCACGTACCCGTAGGAGGCGGTGAGCCGTAGCCGCATGCTGCCCTCGGAGCTGTCCGCCAGGAAGAACGCGCCGAGCTGCGCGTCCACCAGCGGGGTCACCTCCTGCATGATCATCCGGCAGACCTCGCCCAGGTCGCGCTGGCCCTGGAGCAGGCCACCGATCCGGGCCAGGTTCGAGTCCAGCCAGCCCTGTTCGGCGTTCTTCTTGGTCGTCTCCCGGAGGGTGACGATCATCTGGTTGATGTTGTCCTTCAGCTCGGCGACCTCGCCCTGCGCCTTCACGTTGATCCGTTGGGTCAGGTCGCCGCGAGTCACCGACGTGGAGACCTGCGCGATCGCGCGCAACTGCGTGGTCAGGGTGGAGGCGAGCTGGTTGACGTTCTCAGTGAGGTCGCGCCACGTACCGGAGACGCCCTTGACCTGGGCCTGACCACCCAGCTTGCCCTCGGTGCCCACCTCGCGGGCCACCCGGGTGACCTCGTCGGCGAACGAGGAGAGCTGGTCCACCATCGTGTTGACGGTGTTCTTCAGCTCCAGGATCTCGCCCTGGGCGTCCACTGTGATCTTCTGACCCAGGTCGCCGTTCGCCACGGCCGTGGTGACCGACGCGATGTTCCGCACCTGGCTGGTCAGGTTCGACGCCATCGAGTTCACGTTGTCGGTCAGGTCGCGCCACGTACCGGAGACGCCCTTCACCTGGGCCTGACCACCCAGCTTGCCCTCGGTACCCACCTCGCGCGCCACCCGGGTCACCTCGTCGGCGAACGACGACAGCTGGTCCACCATCGTGTTGACAGTGGACTTCAGCTCCAGGATCTCGCCCTGCGCGTCCACAGTGATCTTCTGCGACAGGTCACCCTTCGCCACGGCCGTGGACACCTGGGCGATGTTGCGCACCTGCGCGGTCAGGTTCGACGCCATCGAGTTCACGTTGTCGGTCAGGTCGCGCCAGGTGCCGGCGACGCCGCGCACCTGGGCCTGGCCGCCCAGCTTGCCCTCGGTGCCCACCTCGCGCGCCACCCGCGTGACCTCGTCGGCGAACGACGACAGCTGGTCCACCATCGTGTTGACAGTGGACTTCAGCTCCAGGATCTCGCCCCGGGCATCAACGGTGATCTTCTGCGACAGGTCACCCTTCGCCACCGCCGTGGTGACCGACGCGATGTTCCGCACCTGGCTGGTCAGGTTCGACGCCATCGAGTTCACGTTGTCGGTCAGGTCACGCCACGTACCGGAGACGCCCTTCACCTGGGCCTGACCACCCAGCTTGCCCTCGGTACCCACCTCGCGGGCCACCCGGGTCACCTCGTCGGCGAACGAGGAGAGCTGGTCCACCATCGTGTTGACGGTGTTCTTCAGCTCCAGGATCTCGCCCTGCGCGTCCACCGTGATCTTCTGACCCAGGTCGCCCTTGGCGACCGCGGTGGAGACCTGGGAGATGTTGCGGACCTGGCTGGTCAGGTTGCCGGCGAGCTGGTTGACGTTCTCGGTGAGGTCGCGCCACGTGCCGGAGACGCCGCGCACCTGCGCCTGGCCGCCCAGCTTGCCCTCGATGCCCACCTCGCGCGCCACCCGCGTCACCTCGTCGGCGAACGACGAGAGCTGGTCCACCATCGTGTTCACGGTGTCCTTCAGCTCCAGGATCTCGCCCTGGGCGGCCACCGTGATCTTCTGCGACAGGTCGCCCTTAGCCACCGCCGTGGACACCTGGGCGATGTTGCGCACCTGCGCGGTCAGGTTCGACGCCATCGAGTTGACGTTGTCGGTCAGGTCCTTCCACGTGCCGGCCACGCCCGGCACCTCGGCCTGGCCGCCCAGCTTGCCCTCGGTGCCCACCTCGCGGGCCACCCGGGTCACCTGCTCGGCGAACAGCCGCAGCGTGTCGGTGAGCGAGTTCATCGTGTCGGCCAGCTCGGCCACCTCGCCGCGCGCCCCGACAGTGATCTTCTGCGACAGGTCGCCCTTCGCCACAGCCGTCGCCACCTGGGAGATCGACCGCACCTGCCCGGTGAGGTTCGACGCCATGGTGTTCACCGAGTCGGTGAGGTCCTTCCAGGTGCCGGCCACCCCGCGCACGTCGGCCTGGCCGCCCAGCTTGCCCTCGGTGCCCACCTCACGCGCCACGCGCGTCACCTCGTCGGCGAACGACGAGAGCTGGTCCACCATCGTGTTCACCGTGCGGCCGATGCGCAGGTACTCACCGCGCAGCGGGCGACCGTCTATCTCCAGCGCCATGTGCTGGGAGAGGTCGCCGTCGGCGACCGCCACGATAACCCGGGCGATCTCGGTGGTCGGCCGGCCCAGGTCGTCGATGAGCGAGTTGACCGCCCGCTGCCCCTCCGCCCACGAGCCGTCCAGGCCCTCGTCGTCCAGGCGCTCGGTGAGCCGGCCGTCACGGCCGACGATCCGGCTGATCCGCCGCAGGTCCAGGTGCTGCCGCTCCTGCAACGACACCACGTCGTTGAAGGCGTCGGCGACCTCACCGGGCAGACCCGCCCGCCGGGGCAGGCGCACCCGCAGATCGCCGCGCCCCACCCGGCGCAACGCCTCGACGAGTTCGCCGAGGAGCACCTCGTGGTCGGACGCGGACGGGTCAGCGGTCACCGACTGATTCACCGTGGCCATCGTTCCTCGCTCCGCTCGGGCTCGTGCGGTCACACGGGCCATCCCATCATTGTGCCGCGCGATCCGTCGAGGTCACCGCGTGTGATCGCGCGTCACGTGCGGTATCGACCCGGGTGGCGGGTTCGGCCTGATGCTTGGCACCCGGGGTGGGCGCGGTGGAGGATACGAAGGTGTCAGCGGAGGCAGGGCCGGTCAGCGGCGGCGCGGACGAGCGCGTCCGCCGCGTCCGCCTCCCCGCCGACCGCCGCACCCCGGCTGCGGCCCGCGCGCTGGTCCGCACGATGCTGCTCGAAGCGCGGCTGCCCGAGCTGCTGAACGAGGCGCTGCTGCTCACCACCGAGCTGACCACCAACGCCGTCGAGCACGCGCGTACCGAACTGGACATCGAGGTCGACACCGACCGCAACGGCCTCACCGTGACGGTCACCGACTTCGCCTCCGGCCCGGTCGACGAGCTGATCGTGGGCGTGCGCAACACCACGTCCGACATCACCGAGGTCGCCGCCCGGGGGCGCGGCCTGCTGCTCGTCGACCACTTCTCCAGCCGGTGGGGCACGACCTACCTGCCCACCGGCAAGGGCGTCTGGTTCCGCCTCGACCGGCCCGGCCCCGGCGGGTCCGCCCGGCCGTCGGCCGGCCCACTGCGCGTCGCCGAACCGGACCGAAACGGCGACGGTACGCCGAGCGCCGCGGCGATGAGTGAGTTGATGCAGCTCACCCCTGACTCGTACGCCGACGAGCCGCTGCCCGAGTTCGCCACCGGACTGCTGACCCGGGTCGCCGAGATGGTCGGCGCCGCCGGTGGCACCGTCCGGCTGGACCGGGGCGACGGGCTCGGCACCCAGGTCTTCGCCCGGTACGGCCGGCCGCCACGCGACGGCAACGAGCTGCTGCGCGTACCGCTCGCCGTGCACCGCCCGTACGCCGGTGAGCTGGAACTGGACGCGGCGCCCTCGGCGTACGCCCGGCCGCTCGCCGTGCTGGCCGCCGAGCGGCTGTCCCTGCACCTGGAGAACGACCGGCTGCGCCGCGCCGACGTACGCCGCTCCACCTGGCTGACGTTCCTCGCCGAGGCCAGTGAGCTGCTCGCCCAGTCGCTCGACGTCGAGCTGACCATGGCACTCGTCCCGCAGCTCGTGGTGCCCCGGCTCGGCCAGTGGTGCGCCGTGCACACCACCGACGAGTGGGGCCGGCTGCGGCTCGCCGCATCGAGCCACGCCGACGAGGCGATGCTGCCGCAGCTGCACCGGATCCTCCAGGAGACCGGCCCGGACTCGATCCAGTCCCGGCTGCGCGAGGCGTCCCGCAACGCCGCACAGGTGCCGCTCGGCGGGCCGATGGAGGGCTTCGCCGTACCGCTCATCGCCCGTGGCCAGCGGCTCGGCACCCTCGCCGTGGGCCGCCACCAGCGGCACCGGCACGACCCGGACGAGGTGTCGGTGCTGGAGGACGTGGCCCGCCGCGCCGCCCTCGCCATCGAGAACGCCCGCATCCACGCCGAGCGCCGCCGGGTCGCACAGACGCTCCAGCAGTCGCTGCTGCCGCCGGTGCTCCCGGTGGTCGAGGGCATCGGCTTCGCCGCCGAGTACGTCCCGACCGGCGACGACGCGGAGGTCGGCGGCGACTTCTACGACGTGCTCCCGCTGCCGGACGGCCGCTGGCTCGTGGTGGTCGGCGACGTGTCGGGCAAGGGCGTGCAGGCCGCCGCCGTGACCGGCCTGGTCCGGGACGTGATCCGGGTGCTCGTCGGCGACGGCAAACCGCTGCCCGAGGTGCTCGGCCGGCTCAACGAGACGCTCGTGGAGCGCGGCGGCGGACGCTACTGCACGCTGGCGCTGGCGGCCGTCGCACCCGGCGACGGCGACCATCTCGACGTCTCACTGCACCTGGCCGGCCACGACCGCCCGGTGCTGCTGCACGGCGGTGGCGGGGCGACGTTCGTCGGGGTCGGCGGTACGGCGCTGGGCCTGCTCGACACGATCACCACACCGACCGCCGAGCTGACGCTCAAGCCCGGGGACGCGCTGATCTTCTACACCGACGGGGTCACCGAGCGGCGGCGCGGACGCGAACTGTTCGGCACCGACCGGTTGCGCGAGTCGGCGGCGCCGCTGGCCGGGTACTCGGCCGACGTGGTGGCCGCCCGGCTGCGCGCCGCCACGATCGCGTTCTCGGTGGAGCCTCCACGCGACGACATAGCCATCCTGGTCCTCCGGAACGACACCCCCTGACCGCCGTCCCACCTCGCCCCGGGCGGGGCACCGTCGATCATGAAGTTGGCCGCTCAATTCGCCCGTTTCCTCCCCGTCAACTTCATGGTCAACCCACTACTGGGAGGCAGGGCGGGGACGAGAGGCGGGGACGCGGGTGACACCGAGGCTGTGGGGCCGGGGCACCTGGCAGGCGGGCGCCCCGGCGGGCACCCCGTCGAGCAGAGCACCGGCACGGGTGAGCCAGGACATCGGCAGACTGGCCCCTTGGGAGGGCGAAGGCTGATCAGAGGCCGCCGGGGAGACGGCCGGGGGCCAGGCGGTGGTGCGGGTCCAGATGGGCCTTGGCGCTGCGCAGACGCGGCAACGTGGGCAGCTCGCCCCAGAGGTCCACGGCACGGCGTACCGCCGCGGGCGCGGCCACCACGACGCACCGGCCCCGCCGGGCGATCAGCACGCTGCGTACGGCGGTGAGGATCGAGGCGACCCGCTCGGGCGGCAGCGCGCCGGACAGTGCGGCGTGCACGGTGCCCGAGCCGGCCGAACCGCGTACCGGCACCGGGCCGCCGGTGGCGTCGCGCAACGCGTAGACGGCGGCGTGCAGGTCGCCTATCGGCACCTCGATGCGCAACGCCGTGTCGCCGGGTGCGAACGGGTAACGCCCCCACCATTCCGGCGCGTGGTGACCGACCATCGCCTCGGCGCCGAGGACGGCGGTGAGCCGCTCGGCCCGCTCGGTCACGTCGGCCGGGCCGCCCTCCAGCAGCACCACCAGGCTGCCCGCCGCGGGTCGCCCGGTCACAGCCGGGTGATCGGGGCGGTTGACCACCGACGGGTGCGTGGCCGGGATGCGACGGCGGGGCAGCGGCACCGGCACCGGCAGGTCCAGTTCGACGGCGGCCGGGTCGACGTCGGCGGCCAGTACGGCCCGGACCAGGTCGTGCACCTCCAGCGGCGTCCACACCGGGCGGGACACCCAGAGCCGGCCGGCCGGCACGGCGTGCACCCGCATGGTGGCCGAGACCAGCACGCCGAGCCCGCCCTGCGAGCCGCAGAGCAGGCGGGCCACGTCCAGCCCGGCCGCCCCACCCCGACCGAGTATCGCGTCGCCGCCACCGCGACCCGGATCTCCGCCGGCACCGCCCGCCGGACCGTGCCCGGACGGACGGCCACCGCCAGGCGCGGCCCGGCCGAGCGCCTCCGTGCCGGACTCGCCGACGCTCACCAGCTCGCCGTCGGCGTCGAGGTAGCGCACCCCGACGAGCTGGGCGCACGGGCTGCCGTGCCGGTGCCTCAGCGGACCGGACTCGTCGGCGGCGAGCACCCCGCCGAGCGTCGCGCCCGGCGAGGGCGCGTCGACGGGCAGCCGCCGGTTGGTGCGCGCGAGCGTGGCCTGGACGGCGCGCAGTGGCGTACCGGCGCCGATCTCGGCCACCGCCGCGTCGCGCGGCTCGTGCCAGACCCCGGCGAGGCGGCCGGTGTCGAGCATGATGTCCACCTGTGCCGGCGCGGCACCCCAGTCGATCTTCGTGCCGGCACCGCGGGGCACCACTGTCAGGTCGTACGCCGCGGCCAGCCGCAACACCTCGGCGGCGGCGTGCGGGCCGCCCGGCACGGCCACCCATCGGGCGGTACGGCCGGCCACCTCGTCGGCCGGGCCGGCGAAGCGGGCGAACGGGTCGCCGCAGATCGCGGCCAGCTTCCGGGTGATGTCGAGGGCTCCGAGCCGGGGGGTGGAACGTGCCGCATCCGCCATGGCGGCTATCGTACACATGTTCGAATGACCTGGCGGCGAGTCGCGGGTTTCGGTCGGCGGGCGAGCCCGGCGGCGGCCCGCCGACCGGTAACGTGGCGCCGTGACCGAAACCCCACCGCCCGTCGCCAAGCGCGTCCCGTCCGAGCGCGTCCACCACGGTGACACCGTGATCGACGAGTACGCCTGGCTCGCCGTCAAGGACGACCCGGACACGATCGCGTACCTGGACGCCGAGAACGCGTACACCGAGGCGCGCACCGCCCACCTGACCGGGCTGCGCGCGGAGCTGTTCGAGGAGACGCGCCGGCGCACCCAGGAGACCGACCTGTCGGTGCCGACGCGCAAGGACGGCTACTGGTACTACACCCGTACGGTCGAGGGGCAGCAGTACGGCGTGCACTGCCGGCGTGCGGTGCGGCCGGGCGAGACGGCGCCCCCGGTCAGCGTGGACGGCGCCCCGCTCGACGGTGAGGAGGTGCTGCTCGACGGCAACCAGCTCGCCGAGGGGCACGACTTCTTCTCCCTCGGCGCGTTCGACGTCAGCCCGGACGGGCGCTGGCTGGCCTACTCCACCGACTTCTCCGGCGACGAGCGCTTCACGCTGCGGATCAAGGATCTGACCACCGGCGAGTCGCTGCCGGACGAGGTACCGGACACGTTCTACGGGACGGCTTGGTCCACTGACGCGTCCACGCTGTTCTACGTCACTGTGGACGAGGCGTGGCGGCCGAACCGGGTCTGGCGGCACACCGTCGGCACGCCGTCCACCGAGGACGTGGTGGTCCACCAGGAGGACGACGAGCGGTTCTGGGTCGGCGTCGAGCTGACCCGCTCGGAGCGCTTCGTGGTCATCGACATCCACAGCAAGATCACCAGCGAGGTGTGGGTGATCCCGGCGGCCAACCCGACCGGCGCGCCCGCCGTCGTGGCCCCGCGACGTCAGGGCATCGAGTACGCGGTGGAGCACCACGGCCACCGCTTCCTGATCCTGCACAACGACGGCGCGGAGGACTTCGCGTTGGCGTACACGTCGGCGGACGCGCCGGGCGAGTGGGAGCCGCTGATCCCGCACACGCCCGGCACCCGCCTGGAGGCGGTCGACGCGTTCGAGCACCACCTCGTGGTGTCGCTGCGCACCAACGGGCTGACCGGCCTGCGGGTGCTGCCGGTGGGCAGCGACGACAGCTGGGACATCGACTTCCCCGAGCCGATCTACAGCGTCGGGCTGGACGCCAACCCGGAGTACCGCACGAACGAGGTCCGGCTGCGCTACACCTCGCTGGTCACCCCGGACTCGGTCTACGACTACGACCTGGTGACCCGCGAGCTGACGCTGCGCCGGCAGAAGCCGGTGCTGCCCGGGCCGGACGGACGGGCGTACGACCCCGCCGACTACGAGCAGCACCGGGACTGGGCGCTCGCCGACGACGGCACCCGCGTACCGATCTCGCTCGTCTGCCGCCGCGACACGCCACGTGACGGCTCGGCGCCCGCCGTCATCTACGGCTACGGGTCGTACGAGGCGAGCATGGACCCGTGGTTCTCGATCGCCCGGCTGAGCCTGCTCGACCGCGGCGTGATCTTCGCGGTGGCGCACATCCGCGGCGGCGGTGAGCTGGGCCGGCGCTGGTACGACGAGGGCAAGCTGCTGGCCAAGAAGAACACGTTCACCGACTTCGTGGCCTGCGCCCGGCACCTCGTGAAGGCGGGCTGGACGGCGAGCGACAGGCTGGTCGCCCGGGGCGCATCGGCCGGCGGCCTGCTGATGGGTGCGGTGGCGAACCTCGCCCCGGACGCGTTCACCGGCATCGTCGCGCAGGTGCCGTTCGTGGACGCGCTCACCTCGATCCTCGACCCGTCGCTGCCGCTGACCGTGACCGAGTGGGAGGAGTGGGGCAACCCGCTCGACGACCCCGAGGTCTACGCGTACATGAAGTCGTACACGCCGTACGAGAACGTGGTGGCCGCCGACTACCCGGCGGTGCTGGCGGTGACCAGCCTGAACGACACGCGGGTGCTCTACCACGAGCCGGCGAAGTGGATCGCCCGGCTGCGCGCGCTCGCGCCGGCCGGCGACTACCTGCTCAAGACCGAGATGGGCGCGGGCCACGGCGGTCCGAGCGGCCGGTACGACTCCTGGCGCGAGGAGGCGTTCGTCAACGCCTGGATCCTCGACCGCGTCAGCCGCGCCTGAGGTGTAAGGAAGGGCCCCTTATTAACAGACGTCTGTTAATAAGGGGCCCTTCCTTACACGAGGGGCTGCTCGGCCGCTGACCGCTCAGCCCGCGCGCAGTTCCTCCACCGAGGTCGCGGCGCGCAGGAACAGCAGGCCGGCCACGACCGTGCCCAGCACCGCCGCCAGCCCGCCGGCCGCGAGCCAGGCCAGCTGGTCCCACGGTACGTCCGGCGGGATCGTCGTCTTCGGCACCCATTCGGTACGGGTGTACCGCGCCGCGGTGGCCGGGTCGCCGCACAGTTCCGTGCCGGCGTCGCAGATCGTCCGCGTGAACCCGCCGTTGCTCGGTGCCGGCATGACGCCCCGGACCAGCAGGTAGCCGACAGTCAGCGCGAGCCCGATCGCGGGTACGGCGGGGGCGAGCGCGGCCCAGAGCAGCGACCGGCCGATGGTGGCCCGTGGCACGCCGGTCGCCACCTGTGCCGCGTACGCCCGGCGCCGGCTGGTGATCCCCTCGACCACCGCTACGAGCAGCCCACCGCCGGCGATCGCCATCGCCACCACGACCGCGAGGTCGACCAGGTCCATCGCGCCGAGGTAGAAGCCCGGGTCGGCCAGTCCGGAGCCGGTGCGGCGGGTCACCTCGGCCTCGGCCTGGAAGTCGGCACGCAGTCCTGCGGCACCGGCGCCGAAGATCAGCGCGGCCAGCAGCGCGGCGAAGGTGCGGCTGCCGGCCCACGGGTCGGCGGCCAGCCGGCGGGCGGCGAGGAGGGCAGCCGGGCCGCGTCCGTGCCGGTGCAGCAGCCGGCCGGTCTGGTACGAGATCCAGCCGGTGCCCGACACCACGCCGATCATCGCGGTCAGCCCGCCGACGACGAGCAGTGTCGGCACCGGCCAGTCGGGGGCCACCACGCCACGCCGTTCGTACCAGAGCAGGAGCGGGCGGATCGCGGCGAACATCGCCAGCGCGGCGAGGATGAGCACGCCCGGCCACGGCCAGGGCGCCCGGGTGCGGACCCGGCGTACGACGCCGAACGGGGTGGTGGTGACCCGCCGCAGCAGCAGCGCGCTGACCAGCGCGGCCACCAGCGGCAGGCCGAGCACCACGGCGGCCACGGCGACCGGCGCCGGACGCACGTCGGTGGGCAGCGGCAGCCGCCCGTCGGCGTCGGGCCGGTGCAGCAACCTGCGCCCGGCCAGGAAGACGGCCAGGCCGATGAGGGTGCCGAGCAGGCTCGCCACGCCGGTCTCGGCGACCGCGACCCGGGTGACCTGCCCGGGGGTGGCGCCGGCCAGCCGGAACGCGGCCAGCCGCCGGTCCCGGCCGGGCGCACCGAGGCGGGCGCACTGCCCGGCCAGTCCCAGCACCGGTACGCAGAGCAGCAGCACCGCGAGCGCGACGCCGGGACGCAGGCCGGGTTCCCGCAGCAGGGCGTTGGTGTACTGGTCGGACTGCGTCCAGGCATCGCCGGGCGGCTTCACCACCGCCAGCACCGTCAGCGCGGCCAGCCCGGCCAGCGTCGCCAGCGCGGCGCTCACCGCGGTGAGCACCACCCGGGCGATGTCGGTGCGGGTGCCTGCAAGCGCGAGCCGCAGCAGCGTGCCCGGCCTCACCGTGATCCGCCCGGCAGCGCCGGGTCGAGCCCGAGGCCGGTGTGGTCGACCATGCCGTCGCGCAGGCTCACCTCCCGGTCCGCGTACGCGGCGATGCGCGGCTCGTGGGTCACCAGCACGACTGTGGTGCGCTGCTCGCGGGCCAGCCGGACGATCTGGGTGAGCACCTGCTCGCCGGCCAGCGTGTCGAGCGCGCCGGTCGGCTCGTCGGCGAAGAGCACCCGTGGTTCGGTGACCAGCGCCCGGGACAGCGCGCAGCGTTGCTGCTGCCCGCCGGACATCTCGCCGGGCCGGACGTCGGCGAGGTCGGCCACACCGAGCCGGTCCAGCCAGGAGAACGCCGCCGTCCGTGCCGCTCGCCGCCCCGTGCCGGCGAGCAACAACGGAAGGGCGACGTTCTCCGCCGCGGTCAGCTCGGCGACGAGCTGGCCGAACTGGAACAACACCCCGAATTCGGTACGGCGCAGCCGGGAGCGGGCCGCCTCCGGCCACGTGTCGATCCGTTCACCGCGCCAGGTGACCTGACCGGCGTCGGGACGCAGGATGCCGGCCAGGCAGTGCAGCAAGGTGGACTTGCCGCATCCGCTCGGCCCGGTGACCGCGAGGATCTCGCCTTCGGCCACGTCGAGCGTCACGCCACGCAGCGCGGGCGTATGGCCGTACGCGCGGACGACGCCGCGCGCTTGCAGGAACGTCACGAGTGCACCTCCCGGTGCCAGTCGACGACCCGGTCCAGGGTGGTGTGCAGCCACCGGAGGTCGGCGTCGAGGTGGGCGATGGCGAAATCGGCGGCGACCACCTCGTCGAGGCGGGCACCGGGGGCGGTCTTGAGCGCTGTCAGCTCACGCAGCCGCTGCGTGTGCGCCCGGCGCTGGGCGATCAGGTAGCCGCGGGCCTGCGCGGCGTCTGCCACCAGGAGCGCGACGACCACCTTGGCGAACAGCGTGCTCGCCACGTACGGCATCGGTGGCTCGACGGCGCCCAGCCAGTGGTCGAGCGCCGCCCGTCCGTCGTCGGTGAGCGCGTAGGCGGTCCGGTCCGGGCCTCCGTCGCGTTCCTGGCCGGCCGGCACGACCAGGCCGTCCCGGTGCAGGCGGGCCAGCGTCGCGTAGACCTGCCCGAAGGCGAGCGGCCGGGCCCGGGGCAGGCGCTCGTCGTGCGCGCGCTTCAGCTCGTAGCCGTGGCGGGGCCCGGCGGCGAGCAGCCCGAGCAGGACGTGCTGAGTGGACACCTCCCTTACTATTCGCTGAGTGAATAGCGCTGTCAAGAACGGCCCGCGCGGGACAACGCGGGCCGTTCGGATCAGCGGGTCCAGGCCGGATCGCGCCCGGCCCGGCCGAGCAGCGCGTCCATGCCGTCCGGTGCCGCGTCGGTGGGCACCGGCGGGCCGAACGCGCCCATCTTCTGGCCCGTGTCGCCCATCCGGTCCATGAACTCGTGCCCCGCCGCCACCACGGCCGGGTCCACGCTCAGTTCCTGGCCGGTGGCCCGCGCCAGGTCCCATCCGTGGATGGTCAGGTCGATCAGGGCCATCGAGCCGACCGTCTCCTGCGGCAGCCCCATGCCGGGCGAGACGCCCTCCTGCGTGGCCGGGTCGGACCACGCCTCGGTGAGCCGGGTCGCCTCGGTCGCGAACCGGTCCCGCCAGCCGTCGGTCAGGTGGTCGGTCTTGCCGGACCAGTCGACCTCCTCCCGACGCGCCAGCGCCTGGAAGTTGACCACCACGTCGAACAGGTGATTGAGCAGGTCGCGCACTGTGTAGTCGGGGCAGGGCGTGGGCAGGCCGAGCTGGTCGTCCGAGATGCCCCGCACCACCGCCGCCGTACGCGGCGCCGCGACGGCGAGCAGCTCACTAGTCTTCGTGCTCATAGGGGCAGCGTATGAGGGCGGTCTTGAAGAAATGCGACACGAACCGCGGCGTGACAACCGGGGCATCCTCGATCCCGTCCGGCTGCGCCGGCAGGTCCGGTTCCGGCGCCGGCTGGCCGCCCCGGCGTTGCGCCAGTGGGTTGAGCACTACTGGCTGATCGACTGGGATCTGACCGAGTCGTTCGAGCAACGGGTGGTGCCGCACCCGACCGTGAACGTGGTGTTCCAGGCGCAGGAGGGTGCGGCCGAGCACGGCGAGATCGCCGGCGTCGACACCGGCCTGTTCACCGTCACGCTGCACGGCACCGGCCGGGTCTCCGGCGTCCAGTTCCGCCCGGGCGGGTTCCGGCCGTTCTGGCGGCGCCCGGTCGCCGAGCTGACCGGCCGGCGCGTACCGATCACCGAGGGGCCGATCTGCCCCGGCACCGACGACGAGCGCTGCGCCAGGCTGGACGAGCTGCTTACCTCGTGGTCGCCGGTTGCTGACCCACTCAACGCGGAGGCCACCGCGCTGGTCGAGGAGATCCGCGCCGACCGGACCGTGCTGCGGGTGACGGACTTCGCCCGGCGGCACGCCGTCTCCGTCCGCCGGCTCCAGCGTCTCTTCCTGGACCACGTCGGCGTCGGTCCGAAGTGGGTGATCCGCCGCTACCGGCTCCAGGAGGCGATCGAACAGGCCGCCGCCGGGCCGCTCGACTGGTCGCGGGTCGCCGCCGATCTGGGGTACGCCGACCAGGCCCACCTGGTCCGCGAGTTCACCGCCGTCGCCGGGGTCTCCCCCGCGGCGTACGCCCGCTCGCTGGCCGCCCTGCGACAGTGACGCGGGGCGGGCCGCGCGCCGATGCGGGTCAGCGGCGGCGGACCGCCACCACCGCCACGTCGTCGTGGATCTCCGGCGGTGCCAGCTCGACGAGCAGCCGCCGGCAGAAGTCGTCCAGGTCGTCGTCCACCCGGGTGGCGACCACGCCGAGCGCCGCCATGCCGTCGTCGATGGTGGCGTCCCGCCGCTCGATCAGCCCGTCGGTGTAGAGCACGAGCGTGGCCCCGGCGGGCAGCACGAACTCCAGGTCCGGCGGGCGCGGCGCGCGCACGCCGAGCAGCGGCGCGGACTGCGCCACGAACTCGACCTGCCCGTCCCGGCTCAGCAACGCCGGCAGGTGCCCGGCACTGGCCATCCGGACCCGCCCGGTCGGCGGATGGAGCAGCAGGACGCAGATGGTCGCCAGCTCGGCGGGCAGCAGGCTGCGCATCAGCTCGTTGACCCGGTCCAGGATCACGCCCGGCTGGTGCCCCTCGACCGCGTACGCCCGCACCGCGTGCCGCAACTCGGCCATCACCGTGGCGGCGTGCAACGAGTGCCCGGCCACGTCACCGATCGCCACCAGCAGATGCCCGTCGAGCATCACCAGCTCGTAGAAGTCGCCGCCCACCTCGGTCTGCGCGCTCGCCGGCTCGTACCGGACGGCCAGGTCCAGACCGACGACGTCGGGCAGCCGCTGCGGGAGCAGGCTGCGCTGCAACGTCACAGCGATCCGGTGCTCCTCGTCGAAGGACCGCTGGGCCTCCACCGCCGAGGCGACCGCCTGGGCGAGCTGCACCAGCACCGGCGTGCGTACGGTCTGGGTGGCGGTCGGCACCACCACGTACAGCGGGGCCCGGTCCTCGCGCAGCCGGGATGCGGCAACCGTCACGGTGTCGCCGTCCGGCCAGCCGGCCAGCGCCCAGTTGGCCGGCTCGTCGACGCGTACCCGGGTGCCGATCGGCACTCCGGTGTCGTCCACCACCCACGGCACGATGGTGGCCGGCGTGTGCGGGTCGGACGCCACCCCGGCCAGGCAGTCCCCGTCGAACGTCTCCGCGACCACCGCCGCCGGGGCCTTGAAGATCCGGGCCGCGCCGCTCGCGGCGGCCTCCAGCAGCCGGACGAAGTTCGGTGACGCGTGCATCTCCACTGTGGCGTCGGCCAGCGCGGCGAGCCGTTCGGCGAGCTGCTCGGCCCGCCGCCGGGCCTGGTAGTAGCGCAGCACCGCGTGGGCGGTGGCGACCAGTTCCTCCGGCTCGATCGGCTCGGCCAGGTAGGCGTCCGCGCCCCGGGTGAGGCCCTGCGCCCGGTCCACCACGTCGACGGCGTGGGCCGAGACGTGGATGACCGGGATCGACGGGTACGCCTCCTTGATCCGCTCGCACACCTCGAAGCCGCTCATGTCGGGCAGCCGGACGTCGAGCACCACGAGGTCGATGTGTTCCCGGGCCACCCGGTCCAGCGCCGCCGTGCCGTTCTCCGCCTCGACGGTGACGAAGCCGGCCCGGGTCAGCCAGTTGACCAGCAGGTATCGCTTGGGGCCGCTGTCGTCGACCACAAGCACGGTCACCGGCCCGCCGTCCACCGTCACGCTCCGCCCGCGGGGAGGGCAACTGTGAACGTGCTGCCCCGGCCGGCTTCGCTGGTCAGCTCCAGCGTCCCGCCGAGCAGCGTGACCAGCCGTCGCGCGTACGGCAGACCGAGCCCGGTGCCGCCGACCCGGGTCGTGCCGGGCACCTGGTAGAACTCCTCGAAGATCCGTTCGTGCAGTTCCGGCGGGATGCCCACGCCGGTGTCGGTGACCGACAGCGTCCACTGGTCGCCGCGGCGCTCGGCGCGCAGGCGCACCTCGCCGCGCTCGGTGAACTTCAGTCCGTTGTGCAGCAGGTTGCGCAGCACCTGGGCGAGCAGCACCTCGTCCGAGCGCACAGTGGCCGGGGCCGGCGGTTCCTCGACCACCAGCTCCACCTCGGGGCGGGAGGCGAGCGCGCGCAGCGTGCCGCGCAACTGCCCGAACACGGCGCGCAGGTCGACGTCGGACCAGTCCGGCTCGATCCGGCCCGACTCCGCCTTGGCCAGGTCGAGCAGCTCGTTGACCAGCCCCAGCAGGTCGCCCGCCGAGGAGCGGATCAGCCCCACCTGGCGGGCCTGTTCGCCGGTGAGCGGGTCGGAGGCGGAGTCGGCCAGCAGCCGGGCCAGGCCGATGATCGCGGTGACCGGGGCGCGCAGCTCGTGGCTGACGTTCGCCAGGAACCGGCTCTTCGACTCGCTGGCGGCCCGCAGCTGGGCGGACTTCTCGTCCAGCTCGGCGTAGAGCGCCACCACGCCGCGGTTGGTCTCCTCCAGCTCCTCGGTGAGCTGGTTGTAGAGCGCCATCACACCGTGGTTGGTCTCCTGGAGTTCGGAGTTCAGCACCGCCAGCTCGTCGCGCTGGCTGCGTACCTCGTCGAGGGCGGCGATGAGCTGCGCGTTCTGGGCGGCCAGCTCGTCCAGCGCGGAACCCGGGGCGCGCTCGGCCAGCTCGGCACGAAGCTCGGCGGCGCGATCAGCCGTCAGCTCCTCGGCGTGGTCGGGCACTCGTCGGGACATCCTCACGACCGTATCGCCCTCGACGGCCACGACCCGCAACGTGTCCACCAGACGCGCGACGGCACCGGACTGCGGCTCGTACCGTCCGCCGGGGAGCGGGCGCAGCGGCGACAGGTCCACCTGGAGGACCCGGCGGCCCACGGCGTCGCGGTCGAGCGCGAACGTGACGTCCGCGCCGTCGGCCCCGTGCAACAGTTCCCGGGCCACCTCGCTCAGCGCGGTGGCGATCCGTACCTGATCCTGGTGCTCCAGCCCGACCGCCGCGGCCACCTCCCGGCCCCGCTGCCGGACCAGGAAGATGTCCTGCTCCACCCGGAGCGCGAGGTGCAGGAGGGGTTCGGTCATGCCGCCCCCCGGGCCACCAGGACGCAGGCGTCGTCGCGGCGGACACCGGCGTCACGCAGCAGCGTCGCGGCGGCCAGCAGCGGGTTGCGCCCGGCGAGCCCGGGATAGTCGTCCAGATCCCAGCGATCCACCACCCCGTCACTGTGCATGACCAGGGTGGCGTCGCGCGAGAAGGGGTAGTCGTACCCGCGGATCACGGGGCGCTGGTGCCCCGCGATGCCCGGCAGCGAGACCAGCCCGCGCCGCCGCTCGCCCGGCGCGACGATCATCGCGGCGATGTTGCCGAGCCCCGCGTAGCGGAGCAGTCCGGCGGCCGGATCCGGTTCGGCCACCGCGAGCGCGGCACCCCGGGTGTGCGACATGGCGGCGTGCAGGTGCCGTACCACGACGTCCGGCGGCCCGTCCGGCGCGGAGCGGAACGCGGACACGGCGGCACCTGTGGCGGCGGCGGCGAGCGGTCCGTGGCCCAGCCCGTCGGAGACCAGCACCTGCCGCCGGCCGTCGACCTGGCGGACCGCGTACCCGTCGCCGCTGGTCTGCTCGCCGGTGATCGGACGGGCCAGCCCGGCCGCCCAGTCCGGCTCCGGCGGTACGCCGTCATAGACCTGGACGGCCAGGGCCGTGCCCCGGCCCGGCGTCGAGTAGCCGTCGAACCGGCTCGACTGCCGGGCGATCGCGCCGAGCCCGATGCCGAGCGTGCCGGCGGTGGAGTGTCCGTCGACGGAGGAGAGCGTGAGGTCGGCCATGCCGGGGCCGGAGTCGATGGCCACCAGCTCCACCCCGGCCCGGCCGCCCCGGCGCGCGGGGCGCATCAGGAGCGCGCCCTCGCGGGCGTGCTTGACCAGGTTGCTGGTGATCTCGGCGGTGACGATTGCCAGGTCCGCGACGCGCGACGTGCTCAGTTCGAGCTGCCGGCCGAGACGTTCGGCCGCCCGGCGTACGCTGCCGGCGGTAGCGCCGGTGTCGACCCGGAACCAGATTCCGTGGTCGGGCACCACGTCGGCGGTCATCGCGACCACTTGGTGACGGTGATCCGCGTCCCCTCGCCGACAGCCGTGCGGATGTCGAAGTCGTCGACGAGCCGGCGGGCGCCGCTCAGTCCCAGGCCCAGCCCGCCGCCGGTGGTGTAGCCGTCGGTGAGCGCCAGGTCGAGGTCGGGGATGCCCGGCCCCTCGTCGGCGAAGACGATCCGCACGCCGCGCCGGCGGCCGTCGGAGACGGTGCTCACCTCGGCGCTGCCCCCACCGCCGTAGATCAGCGTGTTGCGGGCCAGCTCGCTGGCGGCGGTGACGAGCTTCGTCTGGTCGACCAGGGAGAGCCGGACCGCGACGGCGGTGGTACGCACCAACTGCCGGACCCGCACCACGTCCTCGTCGCTGCGGATCGCCTGGGTCGCCGGCACACCCAGGTCGACGCCCGTGGTCATGCCGTCGCCGTCGTCTCGGTGTCCTCGTCGTCGGCCGCCTCGTCCCACTCGTCGGCCCGGCTGGCCGCGATCAGCTCCATGCCGCGCTCGACGTTCAGCGCGGTACGGATGCCGTTGAGCGACAGCCCCAGCTCGACCAGGGTGATGGCGACGGCCGGGCGCATGCCGACCACCACCGTCTCGGCGTCCAGCACCTTGGAGATGGACGCGATGGTGGACAGCATCCGGCCGACGAAGGAGTCGACGATGTCAAGCGCCGTGATGTCGATGATCACGCCGTGGCAGCCGGTGGCGACGATCCGCTCGGCGAGGTCCTCCTGCAACTGGATCGCCGTCTGGTCGGACATGTCGACCTGGATGGAGACCAGCAGGATGTCGCCGATCTTGAGGATCGGCACCCGTTCCATCAGGACTCCCGCCGCGGGCGGCGAGCGGTGGTCTCGACCCCGGTCAGGCGCAGCACGTGGCGCAGCGCGTCGGCGAGGCTCGCCTTGGTGGCGATGTCGCCGAACTCGATGCCGAGGGCGACGATCGTCTGGGCGATCTGCGGGCGGATGCCGGAGATGATGCAGTCGGCACCCATCAGACGGGCGGCCACCACGGTCTTGAGGATGTGCTGCGCGACCTGCGTGTCCACCGCCGGTACGCCGGTGATGTCGATGATCGCGTACGGCGAGCCGGTGTCGACGAGCGTCTGCAGCAGCCGCTCCATCACCACCTGGGCGCGGGCCGAGTCCAGCGTCCCGACCAGCGGGACGGCGACGACGCCCTCCCAGAGCTTGACCACCGGGGTGGACAGCTCCAGCAGCTGCTCCGCCTGGTCGGCGATCAGGCTCTCCCGGGCGCGGACGAACGTCTCGAAGGTGAACAGGCCCATCTGGTCGACGAGCGCGGAGAAGGAGACGAAGTCGCGGAGGGTCTCGTCGCCCTTCTCCTCCTCCATCAGCTCCAGCAGGGCGTCCTTGAGCGCGAACACGCTGATCGCGGTCTCGGTGGCGGAGAATCCCTGGCGGGCCCGGTTGGTGGACAGCTCGGACAGCACCGCCCGCAGCTCACCGCCGTGCTCGCCGGCCAGGTCGGAGACGCCATGGCGGCCGGCGTCGATCAGCGCGCGGTGCAGTTCCTGGACCTGACGGGCCAGCTCGGCCCGGCTCAGGCGACCGCGCAGCGAACTGGCGACGATCTCCGTCCAGCGGTTGGTCAGCCGGTCCGTGTGCTGACTGAGCAGGTGGGCGAGCCGACCACCCTGTTCGGCGCTCAACGCCATGCTGACCTCCCTGATTTGGACGGGCGGACTCTATCACCGGAGGCTGACGCGGTACTTGTCGCGGAGCAAAGAATGATCGACCGCACCCGTGACCGCTCCCGTTCTGCGCGTCGCGCCCATCGTGGGATACCGTTTCCCCCGAACACAGGAGGTCGACGAATGTCCTTGACGGTGCACACGGAACAGCGCGGCGACGTGGTCGTCGTGTCGGTCGCGGGCGAGCTGGACATGGCCACGGCACCGCAACTCCAGGACCAGATCACGGATCTGCTGGACAAGGGGCGCAGCCGCCTCGTCTTCGACCTGGCCGAGGTCTCGTTCTGCGACTCCACCGGCCTGTCGGTGTTCGTCCGGGCGAAGAACAACTGCGACGAGGTCGGCGGCGTGGTCCGGCTGGCCGCCCCGCAGCGCGGTGTGCTGCGCATCCTCGAGGTCAGCGGCCTGGTCGAGGTGCTGCACACGTACCCGACGGTCGAGCAGGCCGTCGCGGGCGATCCCACCCCGGCCTCCTCCTGACCGATCCCGCTCAGCGCTCGTCCTCGATGTAGCGGGGACGGGCGATCACCATGCCCGCCGCCGTCTGCACCGCCAGCGCCACCAGCAGGAAACCGATCGGGGCGGTCCAGCCGCCGGTCGCCTCGTAGAGGACGCCCACCAGCAGCGGTCCGAGCGCCGCGATCACGTACCCGGTGCTCTGCGCGAACGCGGACAGCGCCACGGTGCCCTCGGCGGTCCGGGCGCGCAGCCCGATCGTGGTCAGGATGAGCGGGAACGCGCCCTGGCCGAGCGCCAGCAGCAGCACCCACAGCGGCGCCAGGCCGCGCGGGGCGAGCGCCAGACCGGTGTACGCGGCGGCGGAGAACACGGTCAGCGACAGCACCAGCGGGCGCAGCGTGGCCAGCCGGCCGGCGAGCGCCGGCATCATCAGCGCCACCGGCACGCCCAGCGCGGTCACCCCGGCGAGCAGCAGCCCGGCCGCCTCCGGCCGGTAGCCGGCGTCCCGGAAGAGCTGGGCCAGCCAGCCCATGATCGCGTACCCGCTGAGCGACTGCGCCCCGAAGTACACCGCCATGGCCCAGCCGAGCCGGGTCCGGGCGGGCTGCACCCGGGCCGGGGCGGCGACGGCCACCGCCGGGGGCGCGTTCCGTCGCGCGGCGCGGGCCCGCAGCGCGAGCGGCACCCACGGGAGTACGGCCAGCGCCGCCAGCCCGGCCCAGATGCCGAGTCCGGCCCGCCAGGAGCCGAACGCGTGGGCGACCGGCACGGCGGCCGCGGCGGCCACCGTCGTGCCCACCGTCAGGGCCATCGTGTACGCCCCGGTGACCAGTCCGGTGCGGTGCGGGAAGTGCTGCTTGACGAGCATCGGCAGGAGGATGTTCGCCACCGCGATGCCGGCCAGCGCGAGCGCGCTGGTGAGCACGAAGACCGCAGCCGAGCCGGTGACCGCGCGCAGCACCTGCCCGGCGGTGAGCGCCAGCATGGCCAGCACCAGCACCCGGGGCGCGGCCCAGCGTCGGACCAGCCACGGGGTGAGCGCGCCCAGCCCGGCGAACGCGATGGTGGGCAGCGTGGTGACCAGGCCGGCCATCGCGCCGGAGAGTCCCAGCCCGACCCGGATCTCGTCGAGCAGGGCGCCGAGGCTGGTCACCGCGGCCCGCAGGTTCAGCGCGACGAGCAGCATCCCGGCGAGCACCAGCAGACCGCCGCGGACCGGGCCGGCCGCAGGGGCGGGGGCCGCCGCGGGGGTGACGCCCGGTGCGGGCACTGTCGCGGCGGGCGCAGGTGGCGGAGTCATGACCTCGAACCTACAATCATGGGATGAATTTCGGCACGAGGTGTAACCGGTGACACCCGCCCGGGATTCCGTCGCCGTGCCTCCGCGCGGTCACCGGGTCCGGCAGACGATCGAGCAGCTCCGGGAACGGATCCTCGGCGGCGAGTGGCCGGTGGGCGGGCGCATCCCCACCGAGCCGCAACTGGTCGCCGCGCTCGGCGTGGGACGGAACACGGTCCGCGAGGCGGTCCGGGCGCTCGTGCACGCCGGGGTGCTGGAGTGCCGGCAGGGCTCCGGCACCTACGTGGTGTCGACGGACGAGCTGGCGCCGGTGGTGGCCCGCCGGCTCACCGACGACCGGATGACCGAGGTGATCGAGGTCCGGCGCGCGTTCGAGGTGGAGGCGGCCCGGCTCGCCGCGCTGAGGCGTACCCCCGAGGACCTGGCGGCGCTCGACGGCGCGCTCGCGGCCCGTGAGGCCGCGTGGCGCGGCGGCCGGGTGGACGAGTTCGTCGAGGCGGACGCCGCGCTGCACACGGTCGTGGTGGCGGCCGCGCACAACGCCATGCTGGCCGAGCTGTACGCCTCGGTCGGCGCCGCGCTGCGCAGCACCGTGGCCCAGGCGATGGGCGAGGCGCTGACCCCGGAGCGGTACGTGGACCACGGCCGGCTGGTCGAGGCGATCCGGGCCGGCGACCCGCAGCGGGCGGCGATCGAAGCCGGTGCTTTTCTCGAAGGGCCCGCCGGGGGCAGCGGCTGCTGACGCACGCAAAATGTCACTGGCACCCGCTAGCTTCCTGACATGACGGGAGACCCGAAGGAGCAGGTAGTGGCCACGGCATCCTGGCCGGCGCCGTCACCTCCCGATGGTTCCGCGTGAAGACGATCCAGGCGTACCGATACGCCCTCGATCTCACCCCGATGCAGGAACGCGCAGCACTTGCGCACGCCGGTGCCGCCCGCGTGGCGCACAATTGGGCGCTCGCACGAGTCAGAGCAGTGATGTGTCAACGGGCCGCGGAGCGCACCTACGGCATCCCGGATAATCAACTCACCCCGGCGCTGTCGTGGTCGCTTCCAGGGCTGCGCAAGGAATGGAACGCCGCTAAGCGGCAGGTCGCCCCATGGTGGACGGAGTGCTCCAAAGAAGCGTTCAACACGGGTCTCGACGCACTCGCCCGAGCACTGAGGAACTGGACCCGTTCCCGCAGCGGGCACCGGGCCGGCCGACCCGCCGGTTTCCCCCGGTTCAAGTCCCGCCGACGCACTGCGCCGAGCGTTCGCTTCACCACTGGCACGATCCGGGTGGAGTTGGACCGGAAGCATATAGTGCTTCCACGGCTAGGCCGGCTGAAGCTACACGAGTCCGCCCGTAAGCTCGCCCGCCGCATCGACAGCGGGACCGCCCGAATCATGTCCGCCACCGTGCGCCGTGACGGCGGCCGGTGGCACGTGGCCTTCACCTGCGAGGTCGAGCGAACCGATCGCCGCCCGACCCAACCCCTGTCGGTGGTCGGTGTCGACCTTGGCATCAAGCATCTCGCGGTGCTCTCGACCGGTGAGAAGGCACCAAACCCCCAGCACCTGATTGGTGCACAGGCGCGGTTGCGGCGTTTCAGCCGGGCGCTGGCCCGAAAGGCCGGACCGGATCGGTGCGCCAGCCGCCACCCGTCCGGCCGGTGGGAACGGGCATCCGCCCGCCTTAGCCGGGCTCACGCACGGGTGAGAAACCTGCGTCGTGACGGGTTGCACAAGCTCACCACCCGCCTCGCCCGAGAACACGGCACGATCGTGCTAGAAGACCTCAACGTCGCCGGAATGCTGCGCAATCGACGGCTGGCGCGGCATATCGCCGATGCCGGTTTTGCCGAACTGCGCCGGCAACTGGCATACAAAGCTGAGTGGTACGGCGGCCAAATGATTCTGGCCGACCGCTGGTATCCCTCCTCGAAAACCTGCTCGGGTTGCGGTACGGCGAAAGCCAAGCTGGCCCTAGCCGAGCGGATCTACATCTGCACAAAGTGCGGCCTGGTGCTTGATAGAGATCTCAACGCTGCCCGCAATCTGGCCGCCCTAGTCGCGAGTCACACCACCGGGAGTGGTCCGGTGGCTGGACGTGGAGCCGACCGTAAGACCCAGCATGCTGGGCTGGTGGCAGTGAAGCGTCAACCCGGCGCCGCCTCAGCGGGTCAGACCGGGACCGTCCCGCCGCAAGGCAGGACTACCGATCGCGAGCTCACTAGAGCCGGCGATGGGTAACGGCATAGGTTGTCCCCGACGCAGACTCATCAGGGCACGGGAGTACGGATGCTCAAGGGCTTCAAAGACTTCATCATGCGCGGCAACGTCGTCGACCTGGCGGTCGGTGTCGTCATCGGCGCCGCGTTCACCGGCGTGGTGACCCAGCTCACCAAGTCGTTCCTGGAACCGCTGGTACGGGTGTTCATCGCGCTGATCACGGGCAGCAAGGACGGCCTCAGCGGCTCGACCCCGAAGTTCCGGGGCATCCCGTTCGACTGGGTGGCGTTCGTCAACGCGGCGATCACGTTCGTGCTCACCGCTGCGGCGCTGTACTTCCTCGTCGTCTATCCGATGAACAAGCTCGCCGAGCGGCGCAAGCGCGGCGAGGAGCCGCCGCCGTCGGCCCCGAGCGAGGAGGTCAAGCTGCTCACCGAGATCCGCGACGCACTGCTCGCCGGCAACCACGGCACCCCCGGCCAGCGCAGCGCCCTGGACGACGTGCTCGGCCGCCGGCAGGAGCCGCCCGCGCCGCGCTGACGCCATAGCCGATCGGCCCTCGCGGGAATCCCGCGGGGGCCGACGTGTATCGAACACATGTTCGATAGAGTCCAGGCATGGAGCAGCGCAGGCACTGGTGGAACGGGAAATGGGGACGCCTCGCCCGGCGTGACGTCTTCCTCCGGGTGGACGGCGACCGCTGGCACGTGGAGCAGCGGGCCGGCGGCGCCGAGGGGGTCTCCCGGTTCTACGAGCACGCCAGCGTCGAGGAGGCCGAGGAGACGGTCCGCGCGCTGCTGGACGGTACCGACACCTGGCGCGAGCTGTCCCCCCGCCCGCCGGGCGGCTGGGCCCCGTCCGTTTAGCGCCCGCGCGCCCCGGGAACCGCTTCTGCATGAGCCAGCAGCAGGACACCGTCTCCCGGGTCACCACCGGCATGCGGGTGGTCGACTCCGCAGGCGTCGAGGTGGGCACAGTCGATCTCGTGCAGCGCGGCGACCCGGCCGCGGTGACAGTGCAGGCGCCCGCCCCGGTCGACCCGGGCAGCAGCCTGGACGAGCTGATCGAGTCGGCGGCGGTCGAGGAGCCGGACGTACCGGCCGACCTGGCCGCCCGGCTGCTGCGCGACGGCTACCTCAAGGTCTCCACCGAGCTGGTCCGCACCGGCGCGGTCTACGTGCTGGCCGACCGCATCGCCGCGGTGAGCGACGGCGCGGTACGCCTCACCGTCCCGGCCGCGGAGCTGCCCGCCGAGGAGTGAGCCCCGGCAGAGGTGATGCATTTGTCACCCACGGTAATGAATGATCAATGCAAGTTGCCCCGAAAAGGCGCTCGCCAATCCACTTGCACAGCGTTCCAATGGCATGACTTTGCGCTCTGATCGCAGATGAATGCCTTGATCATTGATCTTCAAAAACATTGCGCGCGCTCACGTATCTACATCGACCCTCCGCCACGGATAGTTATTGGCGAACCAAGGGGGTCGAGGGGGAACGATGAACGAAGCGCTGGCGGAACCGCTCACCGGATACCAGGTGGTGGCCGTGGCTACAGCAGTCGCCGGAGTGGTCGCCGGCCTGGTGCGAGCCTATGTGGCATACCGGGCCCGGATAAACGAGGAACGCGAGGCGACGACACGCACCACAGCCCGGGTGACATGGCTGATTCGGCTCGCGGAGACCGACCATGACGTCGTGCGGATCGTGGAACGCGACCGCGACGGGCATCGAGAGGTCGAGCTGGGCGGACGCAGCGCGTCGAAGACCGAGGCCGTCGAGGAGGCGGCGTGACCGACATCAAGGGCACGGCCGCTCTGACACCGGGCTCCACCGACAGCGACGCTCTGCGCGAGGCGGAGGCAGCCCGCCTGAAAGCCCTCCACGACCGGGAGTTCGCCGAATTCGCCGAGAGCTCCTACTACCGGGTCGAACGGATTCTCAGGGCGACGTGCCGAGACCGTCAAGCGGTGGACGACGCCCTTCAGGAAGCGTATCTGCACGGCCGAGTCGAGTGGCCCAAGCTTCGCGAGCACGTCAAACCGGCCGGCTGGATCATCAGCACGGCCCGCTTCAAGATGCTGAAGGATCACGATCGGCGCCAGCGGGAAGCCGCGGTGGCGCCGGAAGACCTGCCACCGTCGTCCCACTCGGACATCGCGGACGTGTGGGAGGCGCAGGAGACGCTGCGAGGCTGGCTGCACCAGCTACCGGCACGGCACGCCGAAGTGTTCCAGATGTCGCGGGAGGGCTTCTCCAACCAGGAGATCGCAGGCATTCTCGGCCTGACCGAGAACAGTGTCCGCTCCTACAAGACCGCCGCCAGGAAGAGGCTGGGCGAACTGGCCGAGGAGGCAGGCTTCACCCGTTCGGAGCGCGACCGGCGTCAGGGGGCGGGCCGTGGACCTCGATGACATCCTGGCGCTGGCCGAGACCAGGCCCAGCCCTCTGGAACTCGCCCGCGCCCGCCGTGTCGCACGGACCGTGCAGAGTCAGTACGACCTCTCGCTGGCCGAGGGCTATGAGATCATCGTGGATACCGACCTCGTCGACCCGCTGACGTGGGACGCCGGCGAGGCCACCCGGGTGGCGCGCGCCGCCCAGCTCGCGAAGCGGGGCACGGTCACCTGGCTGGCCGGCGCCGGCCAGACGGAGCGTTCCGAGCGGCTCTCCTGGTCCGACGAGATGGCCATGATCGTCGGCCACGCGCCCGGAACGCTCCGCCTCACCCCACGGACGCTCTTCGACCTCGTCCACCCCGCTGATGTCGAGCGTGTCCTCGCCGCGGTGAGGACGGCGTGGGAGCAGAGCCGTCCCGACGAGATCGGTTTCCGGGTGGTCCAACCCGGAGGCAGCATCCGCCACGTGTCCTGCCACCTCGAGATCCTGACGGAGGCGGACCGGCCGGTCGGCGTCATCGCCACGGGCGAGGACGTCACCGCGCTCGAACTCGCCCGCCGGGAGCAACGTCGGCTCGCGATCCGCCGTCAGATGCTCGGCGCCGATCCGGCCGTACGGGACGTGCTCACCGGACTACAGACTCGGGGCTACGTCATCGACGAGGTCGACAGGGCGCGTCGCACGACCGGCGGCGCCCTGATCGTCGTGACGACCGAACCCGCCACCCGCATGCCTGACGCGCTCACCGACGAGGACCGGGACCAACTGACGGCTGACATCGCGCGGACCCTGCGCACAGTCGTCGGGCATGACGTGACCAGCGGCCTGGTGGGCTCCGGCTCGTGGGGCTTACTACTCGCCCGGCAGGAACAAGCGCGGACGGCGGAGAACCTGGCCGCGCAGATCGTCGACAAGTTCCGGAATCATCTCTTCAGCGTCCGCCAGAAGCCACTGCGGCTCAACATCTCGGCCGGTGTGGTCCATTTCGGCAGCGACATCCCGGACACCGGCTTCGACCTTCTCATCGACGGCGAGCACGCGGCCCGCGACGCACGCCGGAGCGCGACCGACGTCAAGGTCCTGGAGCATCCGGCCGCCGAGAGGGAGCGGACCGAGCGCTGCCGTTCGCGGATTCTGGGCGCTGTATCGACGAGCCGTTTCGCCCTGTACGCCCAGCCCATCATCGATCTCGCACTCAACCAGATCGCCCGTCACGAGATTCTGCTGCGGGTACGGAGTGACACCGGCGAGCCGGTCGCGCCGTGGGCTTTCCTCGACATGGCCGAGCGTGTGGGCGAGATCCTGTCCGTCGACAAATGGGTCATCGACCATGCTCTGGAATTGATCGGCCGCGGGGCTCAGACCTCCCACTATCAAGTCAACGTCTCCGGGAGATCGCTCGCCGATCCGGGGCTGCTCACCTTCGTCACCGAGGCGATCCATCGGCACAGCGTCAAGCCGGAGTGCCTGACATTCGAAATCACCGAGACCGCGCTGATCGAGAACCGGAACGAGGCCCTGACCTTCGCCAGGGGGATCAGAGAGATCGGGTGCCACCTCGCGCTCGACGACTTCGGCACCGGGTACGGCGCTCTCGCCCAACTGAAGTACCTGCCGGTGGACCTCGTCAAAATCGACGGAGCGTTCATCGTCGACCTCTGCCGATCCCCGGCGGACCAGGCTGTGGTGTCGGCGCTCGTCGAGCTGTGTCACACGCTCGGCATCCGTGTCGCCGCCGAGTACGTCCAGGACAAGGAGACGATGGACCTTCTGCGCGCAGCCGAGGTCGACTTCGCTCAGGGCTACCACATCGGGCGGCCGGCACCGATAACGGTGAGCCGGGAGGAAGTTCAGACGGTCGAACTCGAACTGCGGCTACCACCTCAGCAGACAGCGATGGGCTGAGCAACCGGGTGGGCGAGGCACGGAGGGCCCGCGTGAGAGCGGGCCCTGAGGCGGTTGCGGGAACCCTCACGGGCCTCCTGCGCACTCCAGGTTAACAGTTCGTCACCCGGTCCGGCCGGAAAGCGACGGGGCGGGTTCGGTCCGGGGCGGCTCGGCCGGCGGGGGTACGACCGCGCGGCGGCGGAACAGCAGCAGCATCAGCCAGCCCGCTACCAGTCCCCAGAACGCGCCACCCACCCCGAGCAGGCTCACCCCGGAGGCGGTGACCACGAACGTCACCACCGCCGCCTCCCGCGCGTCCGGCTGGGCGACCGCCGCCGTGACCGCTCCGGCCAGCGCGCCGAGCAGGGCGAGCCCGGCGACGGCCTCGACCAGCACCGGCGGGGAGAGCAGCACCAGGGCGGTCGCCACGCCGGCGCCCAGGCCGAGCAGGGCCAGGCCGATCCCGGCGGTGACCGAGGCGATCCAGCGCCGCTCCGGATCGGGGTGGGCGTCCGGGCCTGCGGCCAGCGCGGCGGTGATCGCGGCCAGGTTCACCGCGTGCCCGCCCGCCGGGGCGCCGAGTGCGGTGGCGAGCCCGGTCACCCGTAGCGCCGAGCCGAGCGGGGCCCGGTAGCCGTACCCGGCGAGCACCGCGGTGCCGGGCACGTTCTGGGCGGCCATGGTGACCAGGAACAGCGGCAGCGCGAGCCCGACGACTGCGGGCAGCGTCCAGGACGGCGCGGTGAACGCGACGACCGGTGCGACGTCCAGCCGGGCCGGCCCGGAGGTGGTGAGCGCGATCGCGACCACTGCCACGGCGAGCGCGCCCGGCACCGCCCAGCGGCGGGCGAACCGGTGCAGCAGGAGCCAGACCAGCACCACCGGCCCGGCCAGCCGGGGTACCTCGACCAGGGCGCGTACCGGTGCCGTACACAGCGGCAGCAGCACCCCGGCGAGCATGGCGGAGGCGATCGGAGCCGGGATCGCGGCGACCGCGCGGCCGAGCGCGGGGATCAGCCCCGCCGCGACGATCAGCAGGCCGGCGAGCAGGAAGGCGCCGACCGCCGCGGGCCAGCCGCCGGCGACCGGCCCGGTGGCCACGAGCAGCGCCGCGCCCGGCGTGGACCAGGCGATCGACAGCGGCAGCCGGTGCCGCAGGCCGAGCCAGACCGCGCAGGCGCCGCTGGCGACGCAGAGCGCGAGCAGGCCGGAGGCAGCCTGGTCCGGTTCGGCGCCGACCGCGCGCAGCCCGGCCAGGACGACAGTGAACGAGCTGGCGAAGCCGACCAGCGCGGTCACCACGCCGGCCAGGACGGGTTGGAGCCGACCCCCCATGCTCTCCTCCTCCGACCGTTCCGTTTACGGAACGGCACGGTGTAGCACGATAGCCCCCATGACAGCCGCCGCACCAGCCGACGACAGGGGCGCCCGAGAGGTCGGCCGGCGCATCCGCTCGCTCCGCACCGAGCGGGGCGTCTCCCTGTCCGAACTGGCCCGCCTCGCGGGCGTCGGCAAGGCCACGCTCTCCGGCCTGGAGAACGGCGTGCGCAACCCCCGGCTGGAGACCCTGTACGCGATCACCGCGCAGCTCGGCGTACCGCTGACCGCCGTGCTCGCCACACCCGACCACGCGCCGACCGTACGCGGGGCCGCGGTCGGCGCCACGCTGCTGGAGGTGTTCGACGACCGGGCGGCGACATACGAGCTGTACCGGATGCGGGTCGCGCCGGGGCCGGCGCAGCTCTCCCCCGCCCACTCCAGCGGCGTGACCGAACACGTGACGGTCTTCTCCGGTGTGCTCCGCGCCGGGCCGGTCGACGCCCCGCTGACCGCCGGTCCCGGGGGCTACCTGCGGTGGACCTCCGACGTCCCGCACACCTACGCGGCGGTGGGCGAGGAGGAGGTCCATGCGAGCCTCCTGCTGCGCTATCCTCGTCCGTCCACACCGGACAGTTGACGCATACCCAGGATGCAAGCTGATGACATTTCTTTCAGTAGACCCGCCACCGCGTAGAGACGCGGAGCCGTTCTTCTTGGCAAGCTTGTCGTCATGACGCTCATCCTCCGCTCGGCCATCCTCAACGACGTCGGCCTCGTCCGGACCAACAACGAGGACTCCGCCCTCGCCGGTGACCGCCTCGTGGCGGTGGCCGACGGCATGGGCGGGCTCCCCGCCGGCGAGGTGGCCAGCGAGATCGTCATCCGGATCCTGGACGAGCTGACGCCGCCCACCGGTGCCGACGAGGCGGCCGATGCGCTGCGCGCCGTCGTGAGCACCGCGAACCAGCGCATCCGCGCGGCCATCACGGTGGACCCGGCCCGCGACGGCATGGGTACGACGCTCACCGCCGCCCTGCTCGCCGGGGACACCCTGGTTCTGGCCCAGGTCGGCGACTCCCGCTGCTACCTGCTGCGCGACCACGAGCTGACCCAGCTCACCCGCGACGACACGTTCGTGCAGGCGCTCGTCGACCAGGGCGCGCTCTCCCGCGACCAGGCCCGGCACCACCCGCAGCGCTCGCTCGTCACCCGCGCGGTGCAGGGCTCCGACGCGCCACCCGCCGTCGGCGCGCTCACCGTCTTCCCCGGCGACCGGCTGCTGCTGTGCAGCGACGGCCTCTCCGACTACGTGGAGGACGCCGCCATCGCCGCGGCGCTCGCCACCTACGGGGACCGCCAGCAGTGCGGCGAGCAACTGGTGAAACTGGCCCACCAGGCCGGCGCGCCGGACAACGTGACTGTGGTCATCTCGGACGTCACCGAGGCGTGAGCGGGCCCCCTTTCCGGTTGCGGACCACGGCGGGTGCGGTTGGGATGAACGGATGCACATTCGCCGGCTGGCCGCCGATGAACGACTGACCACCAGCTTCCCGCTCCAGGCGTACGCGTTCGAGGCCTCGCCGATCGGCGCCACCCGGACCGACCAGTTCCGCGCGTACCTGCCGTACAACGCCGGGAACACGACGCTGGTGGCCGAGGAGGACGGGGTCACCGCGGCGGCCGTGTCGGCGATACCGATGCGGCAGAACCTGCGCGGCGCGGTCCTGCCGATGGCCGGTGTCGCGGGCGTGGCCACCCATCCGCTGGCCCGCCGGCGCGGCCACGTCCGCACGCTCATGCAGCAGCTCCTCGACGGCGTACGCGACGAGGGCCACCAGCTCACCGCACTGCACCCGTTCCGCGCCTCGTTCTACGAGCGCTTCGGCTACATCGGGCTGCCCCGGCGGCGCACCGCGATCTTCAACCCGGCGGACCTGGCGCCGCTGCTGCGCGCCGAGCTGCCCGACGAGCTGGTCTGGGAGCGGATCGGCGCGGGCTATCCGCGGTGGCGCGCGTACACCGAGCGGTGCCTGCGCGAACGCCACGGCTTCGCGGTCTTCCCGGACTTCCGGGCGGTAGGGCTACGCGACCGGGACGACCGCTGGCTGATCAGCGTGGTGCGCGGCGGCGAGACGGTCGGCGCGGTCACCTACCGCATCGACGACCACGCCGGCACGCTGTTCGCCGACGATCTGCTGGTCGACGACGCGTACGCCCGCGCGTCGGTGCTTCAGTTCTTCGCCCGGCACGTCGACCAGGTGGCCCGGATCAGCCTCCAGGTGACCCCCGACGAACTGCCCGAGCTGTGGCTCACCGACCTCGACGTGCAGGTGGAGGCGCGGGTGGCCCGGCCCGACCCGACCGCGCCGATGGCCCGGCTGCTCAGCCTGGACGCGCTCGCCGAGCAGCCGGTCGGGGTCGGCCGGGTACTGATCGAGGTCGTCGGCGACCGCTGGCTCGCCGGTCGGCACCTGCTCGACGGCACCACGGGCAAGCTCGCGGTGCTGCCCGCGCAGACCGCCGCCGAGGGCAGCGTGCCGACCGCGCGGCTCACCGCCGCCGGGCTGTCCGCCCTGGCGTACGGGGTGCTCGACCCGGCCGAGGTGGTCGTACGCGGGCTGGGTGAGGTGCCCGTGGACGCGGCCGGTGAGCTGCGCCGCCTCTTCCCCCGTGAACTGCCGCACCTGTTCGTCGACTTCTGACCCGGTTGACGACGCGCGCCCGGGGGTAGGGTCCAGCGCGTGCCGGAGTGGCTGGAAGCGGGATTCTGGGGCCTGCTCGCCGGGTCGGCCCTGCTGATCGGGGCGGCCGTCGGGTTCTTCGCGCGCGTACCGCGCCGGATGACCGCCTCGGTGATGGCGTTCGGGGCAGGTGTGCTGCTGTCCGCCGTCTCGTTCGAGCTGATCGACGAGGCGCACGAGCAGGGCGGCCTGCGGCCGGTGGTGATCGGTGCGGCGATCGGCGCGCTCGCGTACACCGGGGCGAACGTGCTGCTGGCCCGGCACGGCGCGCGGCACCGCAAGCGCTCCGGCGACGAGCAGCCCTCCGAGCGGGAACAGCCCGGCTCGGGGACGGCCATCGCGGTCGGCGCGCTGCTCGACGGCGTACCCGAATCGGTGGTGATCGGCGCGAGCCTGCTCGCAGGCGGCCCGGTCAGCCTGGTCACCGTCATCGCGGTGTTCCTCAGCAACGTGCCGGAAGGGCTGTCCAGCGCGGCCGGCATGCGCCAGGCCGGGCGTACCCGGCGCTACGTGTTCGGGCTGTGGACGGCCATCGCGTTGATCTCCGGTGCGGCGGCGCTGGCCGGGTACACGCTGCTGGGCGGCGCGCCGCCCGAGCTGCTGGCGACGATCACCGCGCTCGCCGCGGGCGCGATCCTCGCGATGATCACCGACACCATGGTCCCGGAGGCGTTCGCCGACGCGCACCTGCTGGTCGGGCTGATCACCGTGCTCGGTTTCCTCGTCGCGTTCGCGCTCTCGCACGCCTGACCGGCGCGCCCGGTCGCGGGTGCCGCTTTCACGTGGCCGCCGTCTCGGCGGCGGCTTAGCGGCAGGTTAAGGATCGTCCGTGGAGTCGTGCCGGGGCGGCCGGTCCTCCTAGCATCGGGCGGTGCGCGTGAAGTCGGCTGTCACTCTGCTCGTCCTCGCCCTGGCGACGGCGACGCTCCCCGCCTGCGGCGACGACGATCCGGCCGTCGCGCCCGCCGCCGACGCCGGCTCGTCGGCCCGTCCGGCAGCCGCCCCGGTCGCCTCCCCGAGCGGGCGGGCCGGTCTCGGCAGCGCCCGTCCGAGCCCCAGCCCTGCCACCGTCACGTTCCGCGCCGGCAATCCGGCCGGCCGGGCCGCCGTACCGGCCGAGGCGCGCCCGGTGGACACCTCGCGCCCGACCCGTACCGTCGGCAGCGGCACCCCGGCGAGCTGCACCTCGGAGGCGGTGGTGAAGGCCGTCGCGGCCGGTGGTCTGATCACCTTCGACTGCGGGCCCGCGCCGGTCACCATCACCATGAAGGCCACCGCGAAGGTGGTGAACTCGCACGGCCCGCGCGTCGTGCTGGACGGCGGTGGCACTGTCACGCTGAGCGGCGGCGGCAAGCGCCGGATCCTCTACATGAACACGTGCGACGAGGCGCAGGGCTGGACCACCTCGCACTGCCAGAACCAGGACCACCCACGGCTCACCGTGCAGAACCTGACGTTCGCCGACGGGGACGCCACGGGCGAGAAGACCGAGGGCGGCGGAGGCGGCGCGATCTTCGTACGCGGCGGGCGGTTCGCCGTGATCAACTCACGGTTCGTCGGCAACCGCTGCGACCGCACCGGCCCGGACCTCGGGGGCGCCGCACTGCGCGTGCTGAGCCAGTTCGAGAACAAGCCGGTGTACGTGGTGAGCAGTACCTTCACCGGCGGGGTGTGCGCCAACGGCGGGGCGCTGAGCAGCATCGGCGTCTCCTGGACGGTGCTGAACAGCGTCTTCCGCGACAACCGCGCGGTCGGCACGGGGGCGAACCCGGCCCGGGGCGGCACGCCGGGTGGCGGCAGTGGCGGCGCGATCTACTGCGACGGCAACGAGTTCGCGGTACGGATCGCCGGCACGGTGATCGAGGACAACAGCGCGAACGAGGGCGGCGGCGCGATCTTCTTCGTCAGCAACAACCGGACCGGCACCCTGAAGATCGACAGCAGCACCCTGCGGCGAAACCCCAGCCGAGGCTTCGAGACGAAGGGCCACCCCGGCATCTTCTTCCTGGGTGCCCAGATCTCCTGACCCGTCCCGCGCTGCCCCGCGCTGCCCCGCGCGGCTCGGCTCCGCCCGCCCGCCGGCCCGCCGGCCCGCCCGCCCGCCCCGTCGATCATGAAGTTAGCGGCCTCCCCGTCGGCGTGTCGCGCCGTCAACTTCATGATCAGCGGGCAATCCCGGCCCGACGGCGCCCGTTCCGCCCGCGCCATCGCATCCGCCCTTTCGCAGGGCGAGGTGGGGCGAGGCGGCGAGGCAGGGCGGGGTCAGTAGGGGTTGGGGTGTCCGGGGAGGTGGCCTCTGGTCAGGGCGGCAGGTCGACCGGGGAGCGCCGGGTCCGGGGACAGCGGCGGGGAGTCGGTACCGGCCCGAGCGGCCATCCCGGCGAACAGCTCCTTCAGGGCGGTCACCGTGTCGACGGCCGGGCTCCAGCCGAGTTCGGTCTCGGCGCGGTGGCTGGACATCAGCGGCACGTTCAGCGCCAGGTCGACCCACCCGGTGTCGACCGGTTGCAGCCGCGCCCGCCAGGTCACCGCCGCCGCGGCCCGCAGCACCGGCACCGCCACCGGCAGCGGCGTCCAGCCGTGGAAGTGCCGGGCCACCAGCTCCGGCGTCAGCACCGGGTCGGCCGCCACGTTGAAGGCGCCGCTCGCATCCCCCAGAACCGCCCGGGCGTACGCGTCCGCCACGTCGTCGGCGTGCACCGCCTGCATCCGGAGTCGCTTGTTCGACGGCACCAGCGGAATCCGGCCGTACCGCAGCAGCCGCACCGGCACCAGCGGGCCGAGGAAGTAGCGGCTGATCTCCGTACCGGCCTCCCGCTGGAAGATCAGTCCCGGCCGCAGGCGTACGACGCGCAGCTTCGGGTGCTCCCGCTGTACGCCGTCGAGTAGTGCCTCGACCTCCGCCTTGTCCCGGCTGTACGACGACGTCTCCACACCGGTCGCCGGCCAGTTCTCGCTGACCGGCTGGTTCTTCGGGCCGGGCGCGTAGGTGCCGACAGATGAGGCGTACACGAGGGCCGGAACGCCGACCCGGACGGCGGCCTCGATCACCGCGCGGCTGCCGCCGACGTTTGTTCGGTGGAGCGTGCGCCGGTCGTGGCTGGGCTGGATCTGCCAGGCCAGGTGCACGACCGCCCGTGCCCCGGCGAAGATCCGCACGAGCTGGTCGGCGGCACCAGGTGCGCCGATGTCGCAGGCGTGCCACTCCACGTCGTCGTACGGTTCACCGGCGTCCGGCCCGGGCAGCCGGCGGGCCACGCCGACCAGTTCGGTGCCCGCCTCCCGCCGCAGCCGGCGCAGCACTGCCGTCCCCACGTTGCCGGTCGCCCCCACGATCACGATGCGCATGACGGGTGCGGTACCCGCTGAACCGGGCAGCAACCGCTCACGGACGGGGGTTCGTGCTCAGCGGCAGCCCGCACAGCGTCTGGTTCTGCCCCGGCAGCCAGGCGTGCACCTCACCGCCGAGCCGCCGCCGTTCACGCCCGGCGGCGACAACCCCTGGGGTACGCGGGCGGTGCGCGTACTCCCGTGGTGGTAGCCCGATCGACGACTCCGGGGCGACGACCGGCGGCGATGCCCGTCCATACGCTGCCGCCGTCACCACTTGCCGCGACCCGAGGGAGTCCCAGAATGTCCATGCACCTGCTCGCCGGCGCAGTCGCCCCGGCCGCGCACGCCTCGCTCGCCGCCGGTGGCATCGGCGGCTCCGGGCGGGCCGGCGCCACAGTCATCGCCCTGGTGGGCCTGGCCGGCGTGGCCGTCGGCGGGTTGGCACTGCGCCGCTCCCGCCGGGGGCCGGGCGAGGGGCGGGTCCAGGCCCTGCTGGCTGCCGCGGCCGGACTGGTCAGCCTGGTCCTCAGCGTGTGGCATCTGGCGCTGACCACCGAGGGCCTCGGCAGCGGTCAGGGACGTGCCGGTGCGGTCGCCGGGGTGGCGTTCGGGCTGATCGGGGCGGTGCTGGGCGGGCTGGCACTGGCCCGTTCCCGGCGCACCGCCTGACCGGCATCTCGTTCCGTCCTGGCGGCTCGGTCAGGAGGCGGTGAGCCAGCCGGGGACGGTGAGCCCCGACTCGTACGCGAGCACCACGAGCTGGGCCCGGTCCCGTACCCGCGTCTTGGTCATGATCCGGCTGACGTGCGTCTTCGCGGTGGCCGGGCTCAGCACCAGCCGGGCCGCGATCTCGTCGTTCGACAGGCCGGCGGCGACCAGGGCGAGCACCTCCCGTTCCCGCTCGGTGAGCGCGTTCAGCCGAGGGCCCGGGTCCGGGTGCCGGGTCCGGGCGGCGAACTCGGCGATCAGCCGGCGGGTGACGGCCGGGGCGATCAACGCGTCGCCCCGCGCCACCACCCGGACGCCGTGAATCAGCTCCGCCGGCTCGGTATCCTTCACCAGGAAGCCGCTCGCGCCGGCCCGCAACGCGCCGTACACGTAGTCGTCCAGGTCGAAGGTGGTCAGAATGATCACGCGGGCGGCCGTGCCGGTGACGATCTCCCGGGTCGCGGCGAGCCCGTCCAGCAGCGGCATCCGGATGTCCATGAGGACGACGTCCGGCCGTAGTTCCCGCGTCAGCCCTACCGCAGTGGCACCGTCGGCGGCCTCGCCGACCACCTCGATGCCGTCCTCGCCGTCGAGGATGGAGCGGAAGCCCGCGCGTACCAAGGTCTGGTCGTCGGCGAGCAGCAACCGGATCATGTCGTCTCCCCCTGTGCCGTGCGTGGCGCCGGGACCGGCAGCGGGGCGGGCCGCAGCGGAAGGCGGGCCCGCACCAGGAACCCGCCGTCCGGGCCGGGCCCGGTGGTGAGCGAGCCGCCCAGCGCCCGGGCCCGCTCGCCCATGCCGAGGATCCCGTTCCCGGGCGGGCCCGTGGGACCGGCGCCGTCGTCCGCCACCTCCACCAGCACCTCGTCGCCGTCCGGCACGACCCGGACCACCGCCGTGGTTGCGCCCGCGTGACGGCTCACGTTGGTGAGCGCCTCCTGGACGATCCGGTACGCGGACAGATCCACCTCCGGCGGGAGCGGCCCGGTCTCCGTCACCTCGGTACGCACCGTCAGCCCGCATCGCCCGGCCGCCGTGACCAGCTCGTCGAGGCGGTCGAGACCGGGCGCGGGCCGGCTCGGCGACGTACCCTCCTGCCGGAGCACCCCGAGCGCCGCCCGCAGCTCGCGCAGCGTCTCCCGGCTGGTCTGCTTGATCACGGAGAGCGCCTCCTCGGACCGTTCCGGATCGGGCCGGTGCAACGCGGCGCTCGCCTGCACGCTGATCAGCGACAAGTGGTGGCCGAGCAGGTCGTGCAGCTCGCGGGCGATCCGCAGCCGCTCCTCCGTGGCCCGGTGGCGGGCCTCCTCCTCCTTACGCTGTTCTGCGGCAAGCACCCGGGCCTGCACCTCGGCGAGGTAGGCCCGCCGGTTACGGGTGACGCCGACGATGACCGCGACGAGCCAGCCGGCGTGCAGCAGCGTCGCCCCGTTCCCGCTGACACCGGTCCGGGTGTAGCTGTCGGCGACGGCGAACGAGACGACAGAGGCCACGCCGAGCCCCACCGCGACCGCGAGGTACCCCTCGTCGACGACCGTGTACAACGCCACGACGAACACCAGCATGATCGGCCCGGGCCGGTGCAGCAGAGCGCCGTACGCGGCGACCGCGGCCAGCGCGGCCACGCCCACCGCCACCGGGTGTCGCCGGCGCAGGTAGAGCGCTGCGGACGAGGCGAGGACGACGAGTAGCGCCACGAGTTCGGCGGTGGTGTCGATGCCCTCCGACTGCACCACCAGGCCGAGCAGGGCGACCAGGGCGACGGCGGGCACCACTGCGGCTTTTGCCTTCAGGCCGTGCCGGTGCCAGCTCGCCATTGCCGAAGCGTAGCGGCCCGAGGACGCAGCGGAGGGCCCCGAAGCGGCGTCGTGTCGGTGTCGGGGCGTGGTCGGAGGGTCGATGCGCGACGCACGCCGGGCTGATCGGCTTCGGGTAACCTGTGCCGTGCGGGCCGCTAGCTCAATGGCAGAGCTGTGGACTTTTAATCCATAGGTTCAGGGTTCGAGTCCCTGGCGGCCCACTCTGTTGCAGCTCAGCGGCCCTTTGCGGGGGCCGCTTTTGTTGTGCTCCGGGCCGGTACAGCAACGAAGTACAGCAGTAGCGCGTTACCGGTCCAGTGCGCTGCCGAGTCGCTTGAGGGCGTCGCGGGTGGCCGCCGAGGAGACCACCGTGTAGATCTCCATGGTGATGGCGAACTGGGCGTGCCGGAGGATCTGCATCGCCACCCGGGGGTGCACGTCCAGGTCCGCCAGGAGCGAGGCACAGGTCCGCCGGGCATCCCGGACGGTGATCCGCCGGACGCCGGCCGCGTCGCAGCGGCGGTCCCAGAAGCGGTTGAAGTTGCGCGGCTCGACCGGCCGGCCGTAGCAGGTGGTGAAGATCAGGTCTGAGGGCTGCCAGGCCGGGCCGGCGGTATCCCGGGCGGTGGTCTGGGCGGCACGGCGGCGGCCGAGCGCCACGGTGCAGATGTCCGGCAGCGGCAGGGTGGCGTCCGAGGCGGCCGTCTTCGTCTCTCGGTGCAGCAGTTCGGCACCGACCCGCTGGAGCTGCCGATCGATGGTTAGCTCCCCCGCGTCGAGGTCGACGTCGGCCCAGGTGAGCCCCAACATCTCGCCCTTGCGCAGACCGAGCACCAGGACCAAGACGTACGCGGCGTAGAGCGGGTCGTCGTCGGCGCGGGCCGACTCCAGGAAGCGCCGTGCCTCGTCGCTCGTCCACGCCTTCCGCTTTCGCTTGCGTACGGGTGGCAGCTTCACCAGGGACGCGACGTTGCGGGAGATCAGCCCCTCGGTGATCGCCTGGGAGAGCAGCGTCCGGAGCACGGTCCGCAGGTGGGTGACGCTGGTTGCCGAAGGCAGATTCTGGCAACAGCGGCCGAGGGCACAGCAGCGACGCTGGGCGAGCTTGCGCCGCTCGTCCTTGCCCTGGGCACAGCACTGGCAGGTCCGCCCCACCTCGTTGATCCACGTCTGCACGTCGCTGACCCGAAGCTTGTCGAGGCGTTTCCGGCCCAGCCCTGGCACGAGGTAGAGCCGGACCACCACCTCGTAGGTGACGTAGCTGCCCGGGGCGAGGTTCGGCTTGACGATCTCGCGCAACCAGTAGCCGGCGTACTCCCCCACCGTCGGAGAGCGAGTCGCCACCGGTCCGGCCTTCGCCAGGCCATGCAGCTTGATCCACTTGTCGTGGACCTCCTCGCGGGTCTTGCCGTAGACCCACTTCCGACCCCGCTTCCCGTCGGGCTTCTCGACCCAGACGTAGGCGGCGAAGCCGTTGCGGTAGGGGAAGATCGACCCCTCACCGTTGGCGCGGGCGCGTCCGGGCATCAGGCCGCCTCCTGCCGCTCGATCTGATCGCGGATGTAGTCGTCGACCCATTCGGGGAGGATGCGGCGGTACTTGCCGTCCTTGATGGAGCGCAGCTCGCCGGTGGCGATCTTCATCTTGACCTTGGAGATGCCGAAGCCGAGCAGCACGGCGACTTCGGCCGGCGAGTACCAGCGGGGGCGGAGATCGTGGCTCATGCGGCGGCCCCGGTGAGCCAGGATTCGTAGGCAAGTTCTTCCCGGCCGACACGGCTGCTCTCGCGTCGCTGTCGGGCGGCGGTGTTCGCGAGCAGGGCGTCTCCCTCGCTCAGCCAGCCGGACCCGATGTAGGTGAGGGTGCCGACGGTGATGGTGTCGGCGGGTTCGTCGTCTTCCGTCCGGCGGTAGGTGGCGCGGGCGTCGCGGAGCTGGCCGAAGGTGACGGAGTAGCGACGGGCCTTGGTGAGGAAGTGGCCGCCGAAGCCGAGCATGTGCGCCCAGCGACGCAGCCCGCCGTAGACGTTCGGTTTGGCGTCAAGGCCGTCTTGACGGTCGCCGGCCGTTGCGGCGCCACCGCTCCCGTTGGTCTGGGTAGGGCGGCCGAGGTGCCAGCAGGCGTCGATGAGCCGGGCGACGTGGTCACCCTCCGGATCGGCGTAGTCGTCGATCGTGGCCGGGGTGAGCCGGGTCAACGAGTGCCCGGTGGCTTCCGTGGCCTTGGTGGCGTACTTCGCCAGGTACGCGGCTACCTTGCCGTCGGTCAGCTCGTCGCCAGCGGTGTTGATCCGCCGGACGTCGACCTGCTCACCCCAGGCGACCAACCAGCCCTGCGGCCGGTCCGGATGCGCAGGTGCAGTAACCGTGATCCGCGAAGCGGCGGTGCGGACCGCTTCCTCCAGGTCGTCGACGGTGATGCCGTCCGGCGGCGGCACGAGCGCGTCCCGGTCGTCCGCGTCGACACCGTCGAGACGCAGCAGTGTGTGGAAGTGCACCGCTGCCCGACGCTGCATCTCGGCGACCTTGCCATGGGACACCCGCACAGGCGGCACCCAGCGGACCTTGCCCGAGGCCGTGACGACCCGGACGAAGGGGATGCCGCGCTTGCGGCACAGGGCTGTGAGGTGACGTTCGATGGCCTGCTTGGTGCGCCTCCACAGCTCGCCGGAGAGGTAGTTCCAGACGACCTGGTGGGCGTGGTCGTAGCAGTCGAGGCACAACGGCTGCCCGAGCCGCGGATCATCGCTGTCGTGGCGGGCGAAGCACGCCGCAGGCTGCCCGTGCGGGCAGGTGCCGGCGGTGCTGCGGGCGCGGCAGGGTGCGGACCGGCAGTCGCAGCGCTGCCGGTGGCGGCAGGTGTGCCGGGGGACGTGCCGGTGGTGGACCGGGCCGAAGGACGGGGCGGTGAAGGTGGCGAACACGACCGGGTGTCGGCCGACCGAGTCGGGGACGCCCTTGCCGCCGGTCAGGCCGCGACAGACCACTTGGTAGGCGTCGCCCTGGTAGACCCAGGCGCAGTCCGGGCACACCGATTCGCGGCGGTTGCCGCACGCCTTGTAGAGCGTGCGGTCGGGCAGTTCGTCGGTGTGCAGCTGGCCGGTGATGCGGCCGGTGTCCCGGTCGACGGCGGCGATTGTGCCGGTGAGGCGGATCGGCCGCGAGCAGCCGCCGGCGGGGCGGGTGTGCTCCATCCAGCCGGAGAACTCCAGAGAGGCGGCGCGGTGCAGGACCTGGGCGTCACGGCCGACGACGAGACCGGGCCGGTAGAGGGTGAGCGGGGTGGTGGACACGACTGTCTCCTCTTCAGGGGGTGGCAGGGACGGGAGACGAAGCACCACCAGCCATGGACGTCTGTCCGCTGATGGTGTTCGTCGTGTCTCCTGGCACCGCCGAGAGGGCGGCTGACGCCGGAGGGCGGAGTCGTGGTCGTGCCACTTCCCGCCGATGGGTCATGTCCTTTCACGCTTCTGGACTTGGCAATTGGGGCCGGCACGGGTGGGGAGCCTGAATGTCGGCATCCGGCGGGTTGCCGCAGACTGCCCCCACCCGTGGAGATGCGCGAATCCGGGCCAACGTAGACGGCAGGAAGACCGTGCTGGGCCGTACAGCGGATTCGGAAGGCCGGCACAGCGGCCGGTGCGATCGAGAGCCGTCGGGGCGTAGCCCGCATCAGCGGCAGGAAGGGCCGCTCGGCATCTCCGACGTCGAGTCCAGCGATCCGGCAGGAAGGCCGCGCTAGCGTGCTCGACGAGCGCCAGAGTAGCACCGGGTACCGACACGTCAACCCGCCGTGACTCCTGCGCGCCGGGTGGGACGGTCGGCTGCCGGCCGTGTCGGCTGCCGGCCGGTGTGGGAGGACTTTCTATACGTCTATCAAGGCGGCCCTAGACGGGCCGCACGCGCCGCCGCCTGGGCGCGCGCCGGCCGCTGCCGCTGTCGCTCTGCGGCCGTCACGCCGGATGCCCGGCGGCTGGCGCGGGGAGCGGGAAGCCCGGAGGGCCGCCGCAGAACGACAGACTGTTGACCGGTGGGGTGGTGGGCCGGCAGCCGGCCGGGCCGCGCGGCCACGAGCCCGCGCGGCGAAGGAAAGCGCACGCCGGCCGCGTCGGCGAGCTGGCGGCGGTCGCGGGGTTGCGGTTAGGGCGCCTCCGGCGGGGGCGCTCCGGCTCCAGGATGGCCGGGGCTCCGCTGGCGGGTCACGGTCCGTAGGTGGTTGCGGAAGGGAGCCATCCCGCCTGCCATCGACCCGGGCAAGCCGAGCAGACCACCGCCCGACCCGCCAGCGTCCGTGCGAGCGTCAAGGCTGTCTTGACGTGGCGGGCCGGGCGACGGCCCGCTCCCCAGAAGGGCGGGTCGACGGCAGACAGTGATGGAAGTGTGTAAGCTAAGGCTATTGGAAGTGGCTTCCCTCGATAGCCTAGTGGTAGTTATTCATCATCCCGTCCGTTGAACCGGCACCTTAAAATACTCCCGAGCGACGGCAGTGGTAATAAGCCGGGCTAGATCTTGCATGAATTGCTCGCACGTACGCTGGTGTGCCTGAAACAAGCCAGGTGGGATCCGCTCTTTGCGGTTCCCGTGCGCGATGTCGTTCCGGGTATTCCGGACAAACTCGATCGATTTGAAGTAGCTTCTGCTTACTTCGCTTTCGGGGATCCCCAGGCGAAACAGCGTCCGTCGCAAAACGTCGCTTCCGAAGTTCATTTCCATCGATACTGCGGCGTCGGGATCGATGGTTACTGCCGACATCTGTAGGGTGCGGATCCGCTCGACAAACTCAACTTGCTTCTTGGCTCGCCGCGTCAACTTTCCGTCTTCGCTCTCAGTGTCGGGCGACGGAAGCCGCAGCGCTTCGAATTCCGCGGTGCAGGCCGATGCAAACAAGTGAGGCTTTAGCTCATGTGATTGCATCTTCCGAGCATTGATGGCAGTAACGTACAGCGTGAATGCCTGACGAGCGTACCCCTCAAGGTGGGCGTACTGCATAACGAGGATGGAGCGAAGTGCTGCCACTGGCCATTCTTCTGGACGGCGCGCGCCCAGCAGTTCGTTGCGCAGGCGCCGCAGCTCGTCAAGGCGCCAAGCCAAATCCTCCTCAAGTTGTACGCGAAGATCATTGAGGTTCATGAGGCCATCGCCGATCGGAACCGGTCGGCGAAGTAATCGACGCGGGCCTTCATGGGATTACGGTAGTTCTTACCTCCCCCGCTGTGCTTCAGGAACTCTTCATCTGGTTTGCCGGCAGATACCACCTCGGCAAGCCGTCGAATATGGTCGTCGTCCATTGGGTCAACCTCATCGAGGACGGCCTGCAGGCCGAGAGTCAAACCCTCGTAGTGGTAGACGGAAAATTGGCCTCGGGGCTCCGCTCCGCCACCCATGCTGCCAAAGATTTTGTAACCAAAGTCCAGCTTATCGGAGATCAGTTTCAGGATCAGGAAAGTCTTTTTGAAAATGGCCCGTTCGGATTCGTAATTGAACGCGGTCCCGGACTCGGGGTCTGAGACTGACTCCATGTACTCTGTCAGGAAGTCAGCTATGTCGTGCACGTAATCGCCGAAGTTGTTCTTCATCGCAAAGAACCGAAGCACCAGCTCCTGGTCGAACTTGCGGTTCCGCTGCTGAGAAGAGATGATGTTAGTGCAATGCCGGAAGTTGACATCGCCGCTAAGTTCGATGATCAAGTTGTTAAAGTCGTTCGACAGCAGACGGATGGTCGCATTGCGAACCTCCTGCTCCGACAGTCTCTCGCCGCCGGTGTTCAGACGCTTGAACATGTAGTAGCGGAGATGCTGGTCGCTTTCCTTGCGGAGAATCTCGGCTCTGATGTAGCTGCGCTTCAGCTTGATCTCGAGCGATTTTGGTAATGACTTGTACGTGTGGCCGTTCAACTCCCTGACGATGTCGCAATCCACGAGCGTCAAGGGATCGCGGTACGCGTCACCCGCCCTGAGTTGGCCTCGAAAGTTTAGGAAGGAGGAAACGCGTTGCAGGCCGTCAATCAGCTCGTAGATTCGGTCTTCACGCTCAAGGAGGAAGATGGGCGGGACAGGTAGCTCCAGCAGCAACGATTCGATGAAACGTGACTGGGCACCCTCTGTCCAGCGGAACATTCGCTGAAACTCGGGCCGGATAATGAGCTCCCCGGAGGAGTGCATATCTGCAAGCTCGTTGAAGGAGAAGTCCAAGCTGTTCGTTCGGACCGCATTGATCTTTTCGTCGATGGCTTGAATCAAACTGCCGGTGGCATCGGCGGCTAGCTCAGTCATCCTTGCCCCTCGTGAAAGTGAGAACGGTCTCGTAGACATCGCCCTTGGTGTACGCACGCGCCGCAGTGTTCACGCTGGTAAGAATGCGATCGACCCGGAAGCGACGGGGCTTGCAGGTCCATCCACGCGCGGACATCTCTTCCTCGCAGATTTCGGCCAAGCGCACGTGTACATCCTTGTAGTAGGAGTCCTGCACCACGAGGACGGCGCTAGCTCGAGGGGCAGCCACTCGCTGGATCTCATCAAGGCTTCCAACTAGGTCATTCAGATACTGGATGGCTTGTTTCCGGTAATAGCCATTAGACGCCTTGCTTGAGTGACTCTTGATCCGGTCCACCAAGTCTGTTGCTAAGGGTCCGTAACTCAGCTGTTCGTCCGATGGGCGGATGAGAGTTGTTCCCATTAGCCCCGCTCGAAGGCGCCGGTCCATCCGGATATCCACACCCAAGACGGCCAGCTCCCTTGCGTACGCAACTGCGTAGTCGATGCGAGTCAGGTACGGCGGGGACGTCAGGATGACATCAATGCTGCCATCTTTGATTGGTAGTGCGGAGGATGATGCGGTTACCAATGCAACCGACTCTTTTTCTTTGTCTCTCGGCAGGGTCCTAAGACGCGACAGGATATGGTGCTGATCGGCGACGATGAGCGAATCCAGTTCGTCTGCAGGCACATCCACCAGCTCGTCCGGAGAGGCAGCTCGTCGAACCCAAGTCGGATTGCTTCCTTGGAACTTACTGGTAAGGCTTTTGACCACTCGGAAGAGTGCAACCTGTCCGAGCGTGGCAGAGGCGCGTGATGCGAGCGTTAATTCCGAGGTCCAGCTGCGTAGCCGCTCAACGGTGGGGTGCGTAAACCACGCCGAGAGGGGATCGTCTGCGCTGGCTGCGGCGAGGGGCCCCTTCGGCGGTGGTATGGCCTCGGCGCTTGATTGGACTTGGGTTCGTAGCCTCGCGATGACGTTTGCGATTGGGTTAAGGTCGACGCCAACCGACTTGTAGCCGAGTGCTTGTGCCGCCAGGGTGGTCGTGCCGCTGCCGTTCCAAGGGTCGAGGACCCGCGGTTCGCTTGACGTAGCGAGGCTTGGCAGAAGGCCGCGAGCCCAGTCGAAGGAGAAGCCAGCGTAGTAAGGGAAGATATCTGCTAAGCCGACCATCTCGACTCGAGGGCGCTTAGGTGACCGATGCTCAGGCCTCTCCGGGAAGAGTGTGCCGTTGGTTGCATCCCAACTGGGCGCCGCCACACTCTGAGGGTTGGCTGCCACCCAGCTCCCCACTTTCCGATCTTGCTGTGCCACCGTGTCACCACCTTACGGCAGAGGTGGCTCTCGATCGAGGGGTGGACCAAAGCGCGCTCAACGACGTCACGCGAGGATGGGGTTCGCTTGCGAGGTCTCGCCGCCCTGCTGTGGCACAGACTGGCTCCCAGCCACCTAGGCCGAGACCGGCGCCAGGAGAGTGGCTTCGAAGAGGCTTGCCAACAAGGGATGTGCTGCAGATGCCCCACCGGCGCTGTTGCCTGCTGAACCTCGCTCCTCGACAGCACCACCCCGCCTCCCGATGCGTGCCGGCCTCGGCCGCCGGCGGAACGGCCGCCCACAGCAACGTCAGCGGACGGCCGCACGCTGACGCGCGCTGGCGCGGACGAGGCTCCGAGCCTGCAGCCGTTGCCGGCCCCGTGCGGACGCGACGCCCTGACGAGCAGCCAAGCCGGCGAGCAGCAGCGGACGACCGCGGACCAGAAGGCACGTCAAGCAGGAAAGACCACGCAGCGAACCATTGTCTTGGTGCCGACTCGTAATGCGTCGGTCGGCCGGCGTTGTGGGGGGCGACGCGCCACAGGCGATATGCCAGCACAAACCTCCCCCCGTCGGTAGGCATGCTTCTGCCACCCAGCAGCTTGTGGATCAAGGTGGCCGGGCTCGCCGTAGGTCAGGACGGCGCATCGAGGTCTGTCACCGCTGATTCCTACACTGTGGTCATGAGATTGCGTAGCGTTGCCGCCTGTGTGGTGGCCCTCTTGACGCTGACTGCGGCTGGGTGCGGCAAGGCACCGTACAACGAGCGGATGAAGTTCCTCGACGGCATCTCCCAGAAGGGCATCGACTACCGGGCCCAGCTGTACGACCAGCACACCGAGCCGTCCAAGGAGGCGTGCAAGATCGGCTATGACCTGCTCGATCCGGACCTGCCGGCCGACAGTGAGGTCGGAGATACCACCGTCAAGTGGCGGGAGCAGGTGGAAGAGGCCTACATCAAGAGCTGCATGACCGGTGAGCTGAAACCCAAGCCCGACGTGGACGGCGTCGACGCCGTCACCCCGGTTCCCGTCACCGCCCGCCCCGTCACGCCCAGCGCCCCACCGTCGCCTGCCACCTGATCGCACCGAAATCTCCCTCTCCGGCCCCCGATCCTCTGCGGATCGGGGGCCTCGTGGGTCAGGGCGCGGCGGGCCCTTCCGGGTTCGCCGATTTCGGGGAGTGGTACGGGCGTCGGAGTGGTCGAGCTGGGTCCTGGACGTCTTCGACGTCGTCCAGCCAGCAAGATCATTAGGCGCACACTGGGCACAACTGACGCCGACAAGGACTGTCAACCGCTGCAAGGCGACGCAAGAACTCGCCGAGGTCAGCAGGCCGATCCGCCTGATCTGGGATGATCAGTGAGCCATTTTCATCCTGCGTGGCGGTCGGCTTCGACGCGGTGCAGGACGAGGATGGCCTGCACGATCGCGGTCGCTCGGCGTGGTCAGCAGCGCAGCTTGACCAGGATTTTCCAGGTCTTGAGGGTGGCGATCGCGCGTTCGCCGCGGGCGCGGATCTTCGCGTGCGCTCGGTTGACGGCCTTCTGCCGGCGTGACAGCTTCGGCCG
>NZ_JANCLW010000001.1:158699-264187 GCF_033433935.1 Micromonospora sp. BRA006-A | reverse complement strand
GCATCTGATCTTGGTCGATTGCTGTCTTACCGGGAGCCTCGTCCTACCTGGACACCGGCCTCCCACACCGCCCGTGACCTGCGCCGTCACCATGAAAATGGCTCAGTGCAACCTCCGGAGGAGTTCAGGGTTCGAGTCCCTGGCCACGTGCCAGCAATCATGTGGCCATTCTCCCGAAGTTGCGCAGATGGGGCGTGCCCGGGCGGCGCTTCAGAGCTGATGACTCGTACGACGTGCCCCGCAGGGAGCAGCGGTCTCGTGCAGGTGTGTCGCAGTCATGGAAGCGCCACCGACCGGCACACTCCTCAAATGCCGTCGATCAACTGGGACACCGTCGCCACATCCGCCGTGACCGCGCTCCTGGTCACGCTTGCCGTCGAGTATGCGGCGAAACCACGTCTCGAAGCCCGTAAGGAACGGATTCTGGGGGCCCTCCGCTCCCGACGTGAACTGTCGGCCGCCATCACGGGTGTTGCTCTGCCCGCCGCATTCCTCTGCATCGACATGCCGAAAGACGCCACTGGGGAGGCGAGAGACAGTCTGCTCGCCGAGCGGAAACGCCAATACGAGCGGCTGCGCGACCAGGCGCAGGTGCTCGTTGACTCCATGGACCGGCATGCCGGCACCTTCCTCGGCCCGGGGATGAAGCTGGTTATGTCGTACATCAGTACCGTGCAGGGAGTCATGCTGTCGGCCCGTACCCGCCACGACAAGGCGCGCCTGATTCATGACCTGTCGAAACAGATTGCGATGATCCTCGACGGTCGATGGTGGCAGACGCCGGCCCGGGTGCGCGCCATGTGGGAGTTGGATCGGCTGGTGAAGCGCAGCCAGGACCAGGGCGGCGATGAAGAGCCGGTGAGCGAACGGCGGGAGACTGCAAAAGCCACCTGAGGAGCAGCTCGCCGCTGCGCACGGATGCCCACCTGCATGAGAGCGGCCCTTCCACCAGCAGGGGTCGACCTGGGTCGCGGGCGGAACAGCTGTCGACAGCAACGCTGACAGCAACGCCGCCGGACGGCGGCACGCTGACGAGCGCTGGCATGGACGAGGCTCCGAGCGTGCGGCCGCTCCCGGACGTGCGCGGATGCAGTGCACAGAGCTTGTAAGCGAGATGTCGCCTGCTGCTGGAGACGGGCAACGATCTTCGGTTTGGCTGCCGCTTGGCCCCAACCGTCCTCGTGACTCGTTGCCCCTCATCGCTACCTTGGGTCGTGCACACGTAGCGTTCCGTCGTCTCGATGGAGGGTTCATGGGGGCAGTCAACTGGCCTGAGGTGCTTGCCGGCTTTCTTGTCGGCCTGGCCCCGCTGATGGCGCGACAGGGATACATCTTCGTCAAGTACACGCGCATGCCGGGGAGGAGGAAGTACCTGGGTCTGTGGTGGTCCTACACGAGCAGCACCAGAGGCACTGGCAGAATAATTGAGCGAAGGATGAGGGTCTCATACTCGCCGCTGATTGACAGGCTATCCATTCGCGAATATGACCCTACCGATAAGGATTTCGTTAGCACGCGACTGACCTACTCCGGCCATGTCTCAGAGCGAAAGGGTATGGTTCGGTACTTTTCCCTGATGGACCCTGCTTCGCATGAGCGGATGGAGTGGTTCATGTTCGACCCGTTCTTCGACCCCATCGATGAGACTATTGGCCTCTATATCGCCCTAGATTTGAGGGGGATACCCGCTGCTGGGGCGATTCTGATTTCAAGAGGGCGAATCTCGTTGGAAGAAGCAGGTGAGAAGATGAAATGCGAGGTGTTGAGGCTCGCGCCTATGCTGGACCGCATGGGGTAGTAGTGCGGTGATCCGTGAAGTTCGTAGATCTCGGGCGTCGGGCAGCGGCGAGGCAGCAAGAAAGCAGTACGAGCCTCGATGCGCGTCGACCTCGGACGTGAGCCGGCGACGATCGCTACCTGCTCGCCGACGCGGGTTGCCACCGGATGGCAGCGGCCGACAGCTCGAGACCACATCCGCCCGCCGGGGTTCGCCGAGGTTGCGTCAGCGGCCGACGCGGATGCGGTCGGCGGCGTATAGCTCGCGGGAGCCATCGGCGCGGAAGATCACGATGACCGGGATGCCCTCGCCCATCTCCAGCTCGCGCCGCTCGACAGGGGTAGGCATCCGAGCAGCGGCGGTGTCGCCCTTGAGGAGAGCCACCGTTTCGGTCGGCTCGACGGCCCGGACGAACGTCCCGCGCGGCGGTTCCACGATTACGAGCCCTTCCGACCGGAGCAGTGCTACCGCTTGTCGGACGCTGGTGCGGCTCAGCCCATACTCCTGAGCCAACCGCAGCTCGCTGGGCAGTGAGGCCCCGGGCGCGAGGTCGCCAGATGTGATCCGGTCTCGCAGGAGGTCTGCGAGCTGCCGGAACACGGCGCGATCCGCACTCGGGTCGATCACGAAAGTGACGCTACGTGTCCAACAGCTCTACATCTTATTGTATCTACAGTCCTACGTCGTTACGGTGATGTGAGCTGCAGCGTCACGCTGTGAGCCGGTCTGCGGGGGCACCCGCAACCTTGATCGAGAGCCGAGGGGAGGCCCGATGCCTCGTGTCTCGTACGAGGAGTACCTGATCGCCGTCGCGCTCACTCTGGCCAGGCGGCACCGGCCGGTCTGGTCATGGGTGCGATGGCGGAGGGTCTGCCGATGCGGAAGCGAGCTGCCCTGTCGTACAACGCATCGGATCCCGATCAATCGAGGCCACTGGCCTTCTGAGAACGACCGGCAAGACGCCCGCCCAACGAACCAGGAGGCGGCGAAGGAGCTGCGGAGATGAGGACTCACCTCCCGGTCACACCGGCTTGGACCTGCGGCGGCTGCGGTGCCGACTGGCCCTGCCAGACGCGGCGCCGCGAGCTGCGAGCCGAGTACGACCGCGCCCCGGTGTCGATGGCTCTCTACCTGGCCGCCCAGCTCGTTGACGCCGCCCAGGACCTGGCCCACGTCCCCGCCGGCCACCTGCACCACCGATTCCTCGGCTGGACCCGATGAGCATCCTTCGGCCCGGGGACGAGAAGTTCCACTACAGCGACGGCTCTCACAAGTGGACCCCGCCAGACCTGGACTACGACCAGGAGGTCTGGGAGGAGCAGGTCCGCCAGCACAAGCAAGGCCACCTCAGGAACGAGCGCCCCAAGGTCCGCATCCAACGTCTGATCTGATGCCAGCAGTACAGCAGCGAAGTACAGCAACCGTGCCAGCCGAACCAGGCCGAGAAACGCGTCAGCAAGCCGGATGACCTCGCACCGCACCCGACCCGGCCCGCTCGCCGGCAATCCATAGGTTCAGGGTTCGAGTCCCTGGCGGCCCACTCTCCCACAGGTCAGCGGCCCCGACTGGGGTCGCTGTTGCCATTACCGGGGCGGTACCGCAGCGAAGTGCAGCAGTGGACCAACCGCCAGCCCGGCCTCCGTGTCAGAGTGCTCTCCGAAGCGGCAGCGGACCGAACAGCTGGAGGGTAGGCGATGACGGACGGACCGCTCGTGCGCAATTCGCGGTTGCTCGGCCTGTTCGTCGAGATCGTTCGAGGGCCCGAAGGAACCCTGCGGGCAGTCGAGACCGCCGGCCGTGGCATCACGGCCGAGGCACGCTGCACACTGACCGTGGTCACCGACAAGATGGCCACCGACTCCGGCAGCCCGGCCGAGGCGCATCAGAGAAGCCTCGACTGCGCCGACCGACTCGTCGAACTGGGTGCCATCGAAGATGACCTGAGCGAGTTGTGGTCCCGCCGCCGAGGAGGCGAGCTTGAGGAGGCCGCGTTTGAGGCTAGCCTCCTGCGAATCGTCATGCGCCTGGAGGCGTGGCCGCGATCTTGGCCGCGCCTGTCAGCCTGATCAGCAGGGTTCGTACACCGGCGCGGAGGAAGGGGCGGTCGGGACCGAGTCGAGCCGGCAGGGCACCGCTCGACAGCGTTCCGGTGCCACCGGTCGAATACTGGCCGGGTGACGGAGGAACTGACTGACAGGTCGACGCGGTGGACGATTCATGGTGAGCGGGTTGTCGACGGCAGCCGGCGCTCCCGGTTGAGCATCGCGGACGTGGAGCTTCCAGACGGGATCCGCTTCGAGCAGTACGTGATCCGGGCGCCCAGATCGGCCATGGTTGCTGTACTCGACGGCCAGGAGCGCCTGCTTCTGATGCGACGGCACCGGTTTGTCTTCGACCGGTGGGTGTGGGAGCTGCCCGGCGGCTACGTCGACGAGGGCGAGGATCCGGCAAGGTGCGCAGTCCGGGAGGTCGAGGAGGAGACCGGGTGGCGTCCCGAGGCAGTAGAACCATTGCTGTCGTTCCAGCCGTGGGTGGCGACCGCGGACGCGGAGAACTTGCTGTTCCTTGCCCGCGAGGCGGAGCACATCGGCGCACCGGTGGACGTCAACGAGACCGAGCGGGTCGCTTGGATTCCGCTGGAGGAGGCGCGGCGACTCGTGTCCGAGGGTGAGATCGTGGGTGCCGGCACAGTGATCGCCGTGTTGGAACTGGTGGCGCGCAGGGCTAGAGGTGAGCTGTAGTGCTGCACCGCCGTTTTTCTCGGCTGGACGCGGGAAACGGCTCTACCGACGCCAGGAGTACGGAACACTGACTCCTCCGCGTCACGATGACGCGGAGGAAACGATGACTCGATCCGGCCAGGAGTCTGTGATGATCGTGCCGCCGGCGCAAGGCGAGTCGAGGGAAACCGAGTACCTCCTTCGCGACCCGAGCAACGCTGCCGCACTGCGCCGATCGATGGCAGAGCTTGAGAAGGGCGAGGCCGCCGAGCGGAACCTGACCGACTCGCACGCCGCGGCGGATCCTGACGATCGCAGCCGAGAGCGCCAGGTTTAGCGGCTTGCCGGATTGCTAGGAGGGGGATCGATCCGCAGACCGACGAGCGAGGAGAGAGCCGATGGCCAGCGGTGCGATCCCGTCCGACGATCCGACCCGGACCCTCGTCCACGCCCGCCCCGACGACCCCGCCCTCCCGCACCTCGCCATCGCGGGCGGCACCTACACGATCCTGGTCACCGGCGAGCAGACGGCCGGCCGGTACTGCCTGATCGACGTGCGGTTTCCGCCCGGCGTTTCCGCAACTCGTTCGACCAGCCCGCGCGGCTGCTCTGCATGTGCACGCCGGCCGGGCAGGACGAGTACTTCCTGCGCGTCGGCGACAAGGTCGACGGTCCCACCGCGACGCCACCGGACCTCACCGACGAGGAGCAGGCCGAGCGCCGGAACCGGACCGCCGCGCTGGCCGCCGAGTACCGCTCGGAGTTGCTTGTCCCTTGACCCGGCGGGCACGAATCAGGCGTGCCGGGCGGCGATCTCTCGCAGGCCTTCGTAGAACGTGACCATCTCGGTGTCGCTCTGGTCGATCGTCCGCAGCCGGCGGTTCACGCCCTCGACGAGCGCTACCGCGATTCGCTCGGCTCGATCCGGTTCCATGCTCGGCAACCTCAGCAGGCCCATCGCCCGGGCGGGCCACATGTGCAGCTCCAGGTCGTCGTCCTGGAGCATCCCGGCCGGCACCGACTCGACGATGTTCGCGTAGACGCGCCCCTGGATGTACCACTCCCGGTCGGCGTCGAAGACCACGATGACCATTGCCGTCTCCGCTCCCCCGCGCGCGGCCGCCTCACACACTCCGATCCAGCCTAGTGCTCAGAGGCGCGACGGGCGGACCCGGTGTTCGCGTCAATACCGGGCCCGTCCGTCGCGCGCCTTCCGTACGAGGAGGTCAGCTCGTCGCGACGAGCTGGAACCGCTGGTTGGCCTGGCCGTTGCAGTCGTAGATCTGCACCTGCTGGCCGTTACCGGTGCCCCAGACGTCGAGGCAGCGGCCCGACTGGACTCCGGTGATGGTGCCGTTGGAGTTGACGTTCCACTGCTGGTTCGTCTGCCCGTTGCAGCTGTAGATCTGGACGGCCGAGCCGTTGCCGGAGCCGGCGGCGTCCAGGCACATCGAGCCGTACACGGTCAGCTGCCGGCTGGAGGTGTAGGTCCACCGCTGGTTGGTCTGGCCGTGGCAGTCGTAGAGCTGCACCCGGGTGCCGTTGCTCTGCGAGGAGTTCGGTACGTCGATGCATCGGCCGGACTGGTTGCCGACGATCCGGCTCGCGCCGGTGGTCGGCGGCGGCGTGGTCGGCCCGCCGGTCGGTCCGGCGGTCGGCGACACGGTCGCGGTCGGCGTGGGGTTGGGCGACGCGGAGTTGAGGACGTTGAGGACCGAGTTGTACGCGGCCTTCTTGTTGCCTCCGCCGTCGAACAGCAGCGGGCTCTCGTTCGAGCGCCACGAGTCGCTGTCACGCACGCCCCACACGGTGATGCCGATGCAGCGCGGCACGTTGATGCACGCCTGGGTCAGACCCGCGTACTGGCTGGTCGAGGAGTTCGTCACGTCGACCTCGGTCAGCGCCACGTCCACCCCCAGCGCGGCGAAGTTCTGCAGCGTGGTCTGGAAGTTGCCCGGCAGCGAGCTACCACCGGTGAAGTGGGTCTGCAGACCCACGCAGTCGATCGGCACACCCCGGGACTTGAAGTCCCGGATCATGTTGTAGACGCCCTGCGTCTTGCCGTACGACCAGTTCTCGATGTTGTAGTCGTTGTAGCAGAGCTTCACCGACGGGTCGGCCGCCCGCGCCGTGCGGAACGCCACCTCGATCCAGTCGTTACCGGTGCCCTGCAGATTCGACTGACGACGGCTGCCGTCCTCGTTGAACGCCTCGTTCACCACGTCCCACGCCGCGAGCTTGCCCCGGTAGTGGGCCATCACACCGTTGATGTGATCGATCATCGCCTGACGCAGGTTGCTACCGCTCAGGCTCTGCATCCAACCCGGCTGCTGCGCGTGCCACGCCAGCGTGTGGCCACGGACCTTCAGGCCACGCTGGGTCGCCCAGTTGTAGATCTGGTCACCGGAGTTGAAGTTGAACTGGCCCCGGTTGGGCTGGAGCGCTTCCGGCTTCATCTCGTTCTCAGCGGTGATCATGTTGAACTCACGCGCCGCGATGGTGCTGTACGTGGAGTCGCCCAGCCGGTTCGCCGCGATGGCGGTGCCGAAGTAACGGCCCGACTGTGCCGCGGCGGCACCGAGCGTGCTCGCCGCTGCCTGGGCCAGGCTGGGCACCACGAGCGCGGCACCGGCGAGTGCCAGCGCGCTGGTAACGGCGGCCAGCACCATGCGGTGGCTGCGCCTGGGTAGATGTTTCATGACACTCCTCTGCATATCGGACGATGATGCGCTGGCGATGCCCGGCTGGACGCGGATGGGAGCCGGCGGTGTGCCCACCCCCGCGTCACTGCCCTGAAACTTTTCGAAGATGTACCGGTAACTTCCCTGGGAAGATATCCGCGACGGCACGATCGGTCAATGTCGATGTCAACGCGAACATGGACTCGACCGGCTGATCAGCGCGGGAGCCCATGGACAGCAGTGAGAGCGAAGCGCAAAGAGAACCGAGACGAGTACCGAAAGTTTCGGAGAATCCCGGCGCGACCGGTCAGCGATCGACGGCGGCGTCGTACCGCTCGCGGTTGGCGTGCACCTCGTCCATGTGCGCCTCGGCCCACACCTTGATGCCGTACGTCAGCCGATGCAGCGACAGGCCCAGGTCGGTCAGCTCGTAGGTGACAGTCACCGGCACGCTCGGCGTCACGGTGCGGGTGACCAGGCCGTCGCGCTCCAGTGAGCGCAACGTCTGGGTGAGCATCTTCTGGCTGACCCCGGCCAGGCGGCGGGACAACTCGGAGTAGCGCATGGCCCGCGGCTCCGCGTTGCGGTCCGGGCCGTCGCGGCCGAGCGCGGCCAGGATCAGCGCCACCCACTTGTCGGAGATCCGGTCCAGGAGTTGCCGGCTCGGGCAGCCGGCGAGGAACGCGTCGTACTCCTCCCGCGCCTGCGCCCGCTTCTGCGCCGCCGTCTGCGTCGGCATCGTCCGCGCCTCCCACCCGGGGGTACCCAACGCACTCCGAAGTGCGTACTTCCCGAAGGAAAGTTACCCCTCCATCGTGGAGCAGGGCATCCCTCACGAACAAGGAGACACCATCATGGGTACGCGTACCTTCCGCGCCGCCGTCGTCCGCAATCCGGGCGGACCCGACGCGATCGAGATCATCGACGTTCCGGAGCGCGAGCCGGGGCCCGGCGAGGTCCGGGTGGCGGTCGCGGCGGCGGCGGTCAACCCCGTCGACCTCGGGGTGGCGGGCGGCTTCTTCCACTCGCTGGGACTGATCGACCAGCCGCACCACACCGGCCTGGGCTGGGACTTCGCCGGCACCGTCGACGCCGTCGGCCCGGGCGTGGACCTGACCGCCGGCGCCCCTGTCGCCGGTCTGGTGGTCGGATTCGACCGCGACTACGGCACGTACGCCGAGCAGCTCGTCGTGCCCAAGGCCGGCCTCGCCGTCGTACCCGATGATCTGGACCTGGTGGCGGCGGCGACAGTGCCGCTCAACGGCCTCGCCGCGGCGCAGGTCGTCGATTCGCTCGGCGAGCCGCCCGCCGGTGGCCGGCTGCTGGTCACCGGGGCGGCCGGCGCGGTGGGCGGCTACGTCCTCGCGCTCGCCGCAGCCCGGGGATGGCGGGTGACCGGCCTGGCGCGGGCCGGGGACGAGAAGTTCGTCCGCAGCCTCGGCGCCGGCTTCACCACCGCCGCCGAACCGGGCTGGGACGCGGTCGCCGACACCGCCGCGTGGCAGGAGCGAGCACTCACCCTGGTCCGCGACGGCGGCGTGTTCGTCGGGGTGCGGCCCAACGCGCAGCCGGCCGCCGAGCGCGGCGTCACCGTCCGCGTGATCGAGACCCGCACCGACGGGGTACGCCTCGCCGACCTGCTCGCCCGCACCGCGGCCGGTGAACTGCCGGCCCGGGTGCACGCGGTGCTGCCGCTGGACCGGGCGGCGGACGCGCACCGGGCGATGGCCGAGGGCGGGGTACGCGGGCGCTACGTGCTGCGCCCCTGACCGCCGCGCGCCCGGTCCAGCACCTCCTCGACGGTGAGCGGGCTGCGCGGATGGTGGGTGAGCGACAGCGGGGTGCGGATCTTGCGGGGCGCGGCGCCCTCGGCGGCGAGGTAGAACTCGCCCACGGTGAGGCGGGAGATATCCGGCACGTCGCCGCCCTTCGCGCGGGCCATCTCCCGGGCCGCCTCGATCTGGATCGGGCTGTTCATCAGGCCGTAGAGCTGGGTCGCCGCATTGCCCGGGATGCGGTTGTGCAGGCCCTTCGGCGCCTGGGTGGCGAAGATCAGACCGAGGCCGTACTTACGGGCCTGGGCGGCCAGCGCCAGTGTGCTCTGGGTGCACGCGGTCATCGCGCCGGACGGGGCGAACGTCTGCGCCTCGTCCATGATGAGCAGCCCGAGCAGCGGCCGGTCCCCGGCCGGATTCTTCTTGATCCAGGCGAACAACGCCATCTGCAGCTGGTTGACGAAGCTCTGCCGTACGTCGTCGGACGGCAGGCCCACCAGGCTGACCACGGAGACGCGGGCCCGCTTGCCGGGTGCGGGGGTGAGGAGCACGCCGGGATCCATCGGCGTGCCCTCGCCGCCGAACAGCGGGTCGTTCACCATGGCGGCGGTGAGGGTCTGCGCCAGGCTGAGGCCGATCTTGTCGGCGTCGTCCAGGTCGATGATCCCGTCCGGCAGGTCGGCGAGCGTGTCGACGAGGCCCTGCAACCGGGAGCCGCCGCGCCGGCCGTAGTGCTCGACGGCCTTGCGCAGCACGGCCAGCCCGAGGTGCGCCCGGGTGGCCCGGCCGGTCACCATGGCGCGTGGCGCGAGCGACGCGACGGCCGCCTCGACGGCCTCGGCGAACTCGTCCGGGTCGTCGCGTACGCCGGTGAAGTCGGGCAGCGGCTGGAAGCTCAGCGGGCGGCCCGAGTTGCGGCGCGGCGTCCAGACGACGACGTCGGTGTGCGCGAGGTAGTCCCGGGCCCGGTCCGCGTCACCCGGCCGCCACTGCGCGGGCGGCTCGGGCCATCCCTCGCCGAGGCGGGCGAGGTCGTTGTTCGGGTCGAGCACGATGGCCGATACGCCCGCCAGCGCGCACTCCTCGACGATGCGGCGGATGAGGACCGTCTTGCCGGAGCCGGACCCGGCGAAGATCGTGGTGTGCTTGCGCAGCGCCTCCAGCGCCAGCGGCACCGGTTCCCCGTCGTCGTACCGGTGCCCGACGACGAACGAGGGATCGGCCGGGCCGGTGGCAGCGGCGGCGGCCGGCGACGGCTCGTCGGGCTCCGGCGGCGGTCCGGCGTCGGTGGTCCAGCGGTCCACGTCGGCCAGGGCGTGCTGGAGGAACTTCAGCTCCCGGGTCGGCCGGCGCTCGGCCAGCCAGCCCTGCAGGTCCATGGTGGCCTCGGCGAGCATGACCCGCAGCGCGGAGAGGACTCGCAGGTCCTCCTCGTCGACGCCGAGCGTCTGGCCGCCCGCCGCGGTGAACGCCCCGACCGCCTTGCTGGTGGCCGCGCTGGTCGACCAGGCACGGTTGCGCAGCAGGAACAGCTTCCGTCGCCCCGATCCGGTGTCCAGGGCGGCGGCCACGCTCGCCTTGCGGAGCCGGGCGAGCGCGGCGTTGCCGTGGTGGTCGTCGCCGATCGCCCGGAAACACCAGTGCACCTGGTCCTCGGTGCGCTCGTCGAGCGTGAGCCGCAGCCGGGCGTGCAGCGGCGGGTCGGTGCTCGGCGGCGGGTCGACGCTGAACGCCTCGCCCGCGTCGCCCCGCTCCAGGATCCAGGCGGTGAGCCCGGCGGCGAGCAGTGGCGGCATGGCCCCGTCCTCGGATGCGCGACGCAGCGGGCCGGTGACGTCGGCGGCCTCCCGCAGCTCGGCGAACCGGGCGTCGTAGCGGTCCATCTCCTCGCCGGTGGCGGTCACCGGGGCGGGCCGGGGAGCCCGGGGTTCCGCGATGGGCGGCTCGTCGAGGCTCGTCATCTCCCGGACCTCGTCGTCGGCGAGGCATTCGCGGATGTGCTTGTCGATCTCGATGAGCAGCTGACGCGGGGTGAACGCACCGGCCTCGGCGAAGGCGCGCGGTGACACCGGCCACGACGGGTACGGCGGGACGAACCCCGCCTCCCGGTAGCGGAGGGTGAACCGCTTCTCGATGATCGCCCGGGCCACGTCGGCGTCGTCGATGCGGCGCAGCGGCGGCGTCTCCCGGAACCGGTCCGCGACGGTGTCGGCGGCGGTGGACTTGATGATGGTCCACGAGTTCGGGATGCAGGCCAGGACGGTGAGCGTGCGCCGGGTCGTCTGCCGCAGCGCCATCAGGCCGTCCGCCATCCGGGCCAGCATCAGCGCCTGCTCCGGGCTCATGGCGGCGGCACCGGCGAGGGCGGGATCGCTCTGGATCGCCAATTGGGCGATGAGCGTGTCGATCTGGTCGATCGCCACCACCGACGGGCCGGTGAGGGCGAGCAGCCAGGACAGGTCCTGCACGATCTGCTGGGCCGGGCGCGGAACGCGGCGCATGCCCCAGGCCGCGCGTTCCCCGGCGGCCACCTCCTCGCCGGAGAGGAAGTAGTTCTCTGCGATGTCGCGGTGGGAGATGTCCTCGGAGGCGCTGAGCGCCAGCGCGCGTGCCGTCTCCTGGCAGGTGCGGGCCGCGTGCCTGTCGAAGTCCCCGAGCCCGTCGAGGAAGGCGTCGAGCGCCGCCTTGGTCAGTTCGGTGTCGCCCATGACGGCCCGGCGCGCCGTCCGGGGTGCCCCGACCAGGGCGGACAGGCGCCGCAGCAGCAGTTTGAGCTGCGTCTCGCGGCTGCCGGGCACCGGCCGGGACAAGCCGTCGAGCATCGCGGCGAGCACGCCGTCCCAGAAGCCGCCGGCGTCGAGCAGACCGACCAGGAAGAAGTAGCCGTCACGCTCCTGCACCTGCTGGCGGATCACACCCAGCAGGTGGGTCTTGCCGGAGCCGCGCTGACCCTGGACGACCAGGCCGAGCGGGCTGCCGTGCGGGTTCGCCGCGGCCTCGTCCACCCCGGCGAGCACGTCCCGGAGGACCGGGACGTGCAGTCCCTCGACGTGGAAGGGCAACGGCCGCCACACGTCGTCGGGCACCGGCGCCCAGTCGAACCGCAGGGCGGCCAGCGCGTTCCGTTCCGCCTCGTTCATCACACGCCGATCGCCAGCAGGTGGTTCTCCTGCCCGCCGAGGCGGAGCGCGGCAGCGGTGTCCGCCTCGGTGAGCGTCTTCTGGTTCGACTCCGGCGCGATGGTGACGCCCTCGGACCGGCTGAGCTGCCGCAGCGCCTCGTCCAGGTCGTCGCGGGGCACGTCGGCGAAGAACGGTCGCAGGCGCCGCAGGCTCACCCAGGCGCCGGGCTCGTCGGCGAGCGCCCGGTACGCGGCGACGACACGCGCCTCCAGCGACCCGGCCGGCGCGGCGGCGGGCGCGCGCACGTCGGTGAGCGCGAAGAGTTCGGCGAGCGTCGCACAGCCGCTGCGCGCCAGGACACGATCGCGCAGGTGCGCCTGCACCGCGGTGAGCGCGGCGCCGAGCGCGCTCGCTCCCCGCAGCGTGAAGTCCAGGTCGCTCTGCATCCGTACCCAGCCCTTGTCGTCCAGTTGCAGGGCGTACGTCGAGCCGCTCTTGCGGCTGGCGACGTAGTGCAGGCGGGTGAGCTTGTCGCGCTGCGGCTTGCGTACGTCCAGCCCGTAACGGTCGCGGAGTTCGGTGTTCAGCACCTCCCGCGCCTCGGCCATGAGCACGACGAGGATCGCGCTCTCGGATGCGGTCAGGTCATCGCCGGCCATGGTGCAGTCCTTCCGCCAGGTCTCGGCGACGTGCCCGCAGATAGGTGCCGATCTGCGTGACCACGGTGCCGACGTCGTGGATTACTCGGGCGTTGGTGAAGCGCAGGACGGCGTAGCCGTCCAGTTGCAGCTGGACGTCACGTTGCCGGTCGGCCTCGAAGCGGACCGGGCGGCAGTGCTCCGGGCCGTCGATCTCCACCACGCACCGCTCGTCCGGCCACAGTAGATCCAGCCGCACCGGGGCGGCCAGGCGGTGCGACTGGTAGCTCTGGTTCCATCGCCGTCCGGCCGCCCAGCTCTGGGCCGCGAGCGCCGCCTCCAGCCTCTTCTCGGCGTCGCTGCCCGGGTGCGGCCGGCCCGCCACCGGTACCTGGCCGACGGGCGCGGCCGGCGGTGCGACGCGGAATGCCGGAAGTCCGTCCAGCCCGGCCGCACCGGCTCCGGCCAGCCAGACCGCCGGGCCACCGTGCTGCACGAGCCACGCGGCCCCGGCCGCCGTCACCGCGCCGTCACCGTGGACCGGCTCGGCGAGCAGCACCACTTTCCGTCTGCCGAATGCGTCGGCGACGAGACGCGCCAACGCGGCGGCCTGGGCGCGCAGCGGGAGCGTCGTGGCGCCGGACCGTCGCCCGGTCACCGCGAAGACAGCCAGGTCGGACAGGAACGCACCGGGGTAGCGGTCACGGCGCGAGCGCGCGGCGGCCGCGGCCCGTACGGCGGCGAGTCCGGAGGTGTCCGGGCGGACGTCGTGCGCGGCCTCGGGCAGCCAGGCCGGCAGCAACTCGACGGCGACCCGTTCGAGCCGGTCCAGCACGGCGTGCACGAAGTCCGCGGGCATGGTGCACGCCGAGACCGGGCGGTGCACGACGGCGGCCAGCTCCGCGTGGCCGTGGGCGATCGCCATGGCGACCGCGTCGGCGTCCGCGCCGGGCAGGGCGACGACGCGGTCGGTCGGCAGACCGGCGAGGACCGGGTCCATGCAGCGTCGACCCTCCCCCATCGTCGACCCCGGACGTCGGATGACCAGAGTACGAATCGTCTTCGGCCGGCGCCAGCCCTGATACGCCGGACGGCGACGAAACGGCGACACTCAGGTGATGTCGCGGCGCATCGGGACGACCACGGCGAGCGCGGCGGCGGCGAGCGCGTACCCGGTCAGCAGCAAGGCGCCGGCCGCCGGTGGCAGGAGCGCGACGGCGTCGCTTCCGAGCTGCGCGGACATCGCGTCGGCGACGTACGTGAAGTCGGTGAGCGCGGCGGTGGCTCCGCCGGGCAGGAGCGGGTAGAGCGCGTTGACGCCGGGGATCATCATCAGGACGGGCTCGGCCAGGTACAGGTAACCGACCACGACGCACACGGCAGCGACCTGGTTGCGGAGCAGCGCACCCACGCCGGTGCCGACGAGCAGGTACACCGCCATCGCGACGCCGATGCGGGCGAGCAGCGCCAGCACTGTGGGGGCGGGCAGGCCCAGCGACACGCCACGCGCGGCGGCGACTGTGAACAGGGCCACCGCGGCGGAGCCGGCCAGGGCGATGCCGTAGCCGAGGCCGACGATCGCGTGGGTGGCGAGTCTGGCGGCGAGCACCCGCCCTCGGCGCGGCGCGAACATGAACGTGACGGCGGCGGTGCCGTGCCGGTACTCGGACGTCGCCGCGAGGGCCCCGGCGGCGGCCGGCACGAAGGCGGTGAAACCGAGGATGCCGAGGATGGACCGCAGGCCCTCCTCGGTGTGCAGGCCGGGCATCGGCGGGTCGAAGTTCTCCGGTCCGACGAGCGCCATCAGCCCGACCAGGCCGCCGCCGAGCGCGACGGCGGTGAGCAGCAGCCCGGTACACATCCGGGTCGCCAGCACCCGGCGTAGTTCCGCTCTGAGCAGGTTCATCGGGCCTCCGCCGGGTCGGTGGTCAGGTCGAGGAAGAGCTGTTCGAGGCTTGTGGTCTCGGTGAGCAGCTCGTGGATCCGCAGCCGGTGGTCCGCGGCGAGGTCGGCGACGCGCGGCGCATCCAGTCCGCGTACCCGCAGTCGGCCGGGCCCGGCCGGTTCGACGGACCCGGCGCCCGCCGTCAGGGCGGCGGCCAGGTCGGTGGTGTCCGGCGAGGTGACGAGCACCGTCGGCGGGCCGGTGAGCCGGGACCACGGCCCGGCGGCGACGAGTTCGCCGCGCCGGATCACCACCACGTCGTCGACCACCTGCTGGACCTCGTGCAGGACGTGGCTGGAGACCAGCACGGTGCGGCCCTCGTCGGCGAGCCGGCGCAGCAGGCCGCGCAGCCACGACATGCCTTCCGGGTCCAGGCCGTTCGACGGCTCGTCGAGCAGCAGGACGCGGGGGTCGCCGAGCAGCGCCGTGGCGAGGCTGAGCCGTTGGCGCATACCGGTGGAGAACCCACGGGTACGACGGTCGGCGGCGTCGGCGAGGCCGAGCAGGTCCAGCAGTTCCGCGACTCGGCGGTCCGGGCAGCCGGCCATCGCGGCGTAGACACCCAGGTGGTCACGGGCGGTGTGGCCGGGGTGGAACGCGTTGCCGTCGAACACCGCGCCGACGGTCCGTGACGGCTGGGCCAGCCGGCCGTACGGCTGCCCGCCGATCGTGGCGGTGCCGCTGGTGGGCGTCACCAGTCCGGTCAGCATGCGCATCGTGGTGGTCTTGCCGGCGCCGTTCGGGCCGAGGAAGCCGGTGACCGCGCCGGGTCGCACGGTGAAGGTCAGGTCGCGGACGGCGGTGACGCCGCCGTAGCGCTTGGTCAGGCCCGACGCCTCGATCGCCAGCCGGTCACCGGTCATGGCCGGCTCCCCGTCGCACGCCCGATGGTCTCGGCCAGGTGCGATGCGGCCGGGTCGGAGACGACGACCTCGTCGAACTCCCCGCCGGCCGCCGCGCGGTCCAGCACCAGGTGCAGGCCGGGCTGACCGCGCCGGGCCGCCACGAGCTGCCGGGGACCGCCGAAGATGCCCCAGATGCCGACCTTGGCGAAGCCGGACACCGTGTACCCGTGCCGGGCGCCACGGGCCAGCCGGATCGGCTCGTCCACCGGGGCGGCGTACCGCACGGCGGACAGGCGCAGCGTGAACCGCTCCCGCCCGACCCACATCCGTTCCCATCCGGTGAACCGGATGTCGATCACGTCGCGGTCAAGCGTTACCGAGGCCATCAGTCGTCGCCCTTCGTCGTGTCGGAGTGGTGCGCTGACGTGTGCGTGTGCGTGTCGCCGGGGGTCGCCGGGCGCTCGGCGGGCATCAGGACGGTGGCCAGCAGCCGGGGGATCCGTCCGTCGCCGGGGCCTCGGGCGAGCAACGGGCCGACCAGCGCGTTGAGCCCGGCCGCGAACTCGTGCAGCTCGGCGTCGGTCAGGTGCAGGACGAGCTGCTGGTATCCGACGCCGTCGGCGACGAAGTCGACGGACTCCCGGGCGAGGTAGCGGGAGAACTCGGACAACAGACTCGACACGAACGCGGTGAAGTAGCGCGCGTGGTCCTCCGGCGTCGCCGTCGCCAGGCCGGCGGGGTCCAGCGCCGCGCCGTGCGCGGGCAGCGCGTACACCCGCTCGACGGCGCCGCGGACCTTGCGCTCCTGCACCACGTCGAGCATCCCGGTCTTCACGAGCGTCGCCAGGTGCCGGTAGAGGGTGGCCTGCGGGACGTCGGGCAGCAGCTCGACCAGGTCGTGCGTGGTCACCCGGGCACCGGCGGCCGCGCGCAGGATGCGGATCCGCACCGGGTGCAGCGCGGTCTCCGCCCACCGCTCCATCGACATCGTCACGCCGCAGACGTTATCACTATCGAGAACGATAATGGTAGGCGGTGAATGAGGACGGTGCCGGAGGGCAGCCGTCAGGCGGGCGGGCGGGTGTGGTGGGCCACCACCCGCGCGAGCAGCCGGGTCAGGTCCGCGCGCTCGTCCGGCGACAGCGGCGCGAGCAGCTCGTCCTGCACAGCGGCGAGTCGCTTCTCCAGCCGCCGCAACTGCCGCCGCCCGGCTGCGGTGATGGTGACGACGTTGCGCCGCCGGTCGGCGGGATCCGGGCTGCGGGTGACGAACTCCCGCTCGGCGAGTTCGTTGAGTGCGGCCACCACGTCACTGACGTGGATGCCGCTGCGCCGGCCGAGCGTCGCCTGGCTGGCCGGCCCGAACTCGTCGAGCGTGGCGAGCAGCCGGAAGTGGTAGCCCCGGGCGTCGACCGCCGCGAGCCCGTCGCTCACCAGCCGCCCGGCGCGTACGGCGGTCTGGGTGATGAGCCAGCTCGGCAGGCCGGCCAGGCGGGTCGGTACGAGGTCCGGCTCCGGGTTGTCCACGTGCCCAGTCTAACCGGAGACGTTGGCGCCCCCAACGATCTGCGCTATCGTTCGTCGCACCAACGTTAGTGCCACCAACGATCGGAGCACGACAGTGATCGAGCCGTTCCGTATCCACGTCCCGCAGGCCGACCTCGACGACCTGGCCGACCGCCTGGACCGCACCCGCTGGCCCGACGAGCTACCGGACGCCGGGTGGGACTACGGCATCCCGCTGACCCGGGTACGCGAGCTGGCCGAGCACTGGCGCACCGCGTACGACTGGCGGGCGGCCGAGGCCGAGCTGAACCGGTACCCGCAGTTCACCACCACCATCGACGGGCAGAACATCCACTTCCTGCACGTACGCTCCGCCGACCCGGACGCGCTGCCGCTGATCCTCACGCACGGCTGGCCCGGCTCGGTCGTGGAGTTCCTCGACGTGCTCGGCCCGCTGTCCGAACAGTTCCACCTGGTCGTACCGTCGATCCCCGGGTTCGGCTTCTCCGGGCCGACCCGGGAACGCGGCTGGGACGTCGACCGCGTCGCCCGCGCCTGGGCCGAGCTGATGCACCGGCTCGGCTACCGAAGGTACGGCGCGCAGGGCGGCGACTGGGGGTCGGTCATCTCCACCCGGCTCGGCGGCATCGACCCGGAGCACGTCGTCGGCGTACACCTCAACTACCTGCCCACGCCCCCGCCACCGGGCTGGACCGGGGAGGCCGCACTGTCAGGCGAGGACCGCGACCGGCTGGCCCGGATCATGCGGCTCAAGACGCAGCGGCACCCCCATCAGGTGCTGTACGCCAGCCGGCCGCAGACCGTGTCGTACGCACTAAACGACTCACCCGTCGGGCAGCTCGCGTGGATCGCGGAGAAGTTCACCGAGTGGACCGACCCGGCATCGGTCGTCAGCGTGGACCGCATCCTCACCGACGTCTCGGTCCACTGGTTCACCGGCACTGCCGCCTCGTCCGCGCGGCTGGTGCGGGAGAGCGCGTTCGGTGGCCCGCCCGCGCCCTGCCCGCCCCCGCTCGGAGTAGCCGTGTTCGCGCACGACATCACCCGGTCCGTGCGGCCGATCGCCGAACTGACGTACACGATCCGGCAGTGGAGCGAGTTCGACCGGGGTGGTCACTTCGCCGCGCTGGAGGTGCCGGAGCTGTTCGTCGACGACGTCCGGTCGTTCTTCTGGAACCTGCGATGACGCCCGTGCTCAGCTCATCGCCGCCGCGAACATGCCCGGCTCGTACGAGCCGCCGCGCTGGTGCACGAGCACCGCGAACCGGTTCGCCGCGTTGATCAGCCCGAGCAGACACACCAGCGCGGCGATCTGGTCGTCGTCGTAGTGCTTGCGCACCTGCTCCCACGTCTCGTCGGACACGCCCTGGTGGGCGTCGGCGAGCCGGGTGCCCTCCTCGGCGAACGCCAGCGCCGCGCACTCGGCCTCGGTGAACACCGTCGACTCACGCCAGGCGGCGACCAGGTTCAGCCGGACCGCGCTCTCACCCCCGGCCACCGCCTCCTTGGTGTGCATGTCGATGCACCAGCCGCAGCCGTTGATCTGGCTGGCCCGCAGCGACACCAACTCCTGGACGGTGCGGGGCAGCGACGACTGGTGGATCACCAGGCCCGCGCCGGCGAAGCGCTTCATGAACGTCGCCGAGACCGGGTTCTCGAACAGGTTGAATCGGGTCTGCATGGTGGCGCCCTCTCTGCTGGGGTGGTGTCTGACGACCACGAGATGCCGGGGACGCGTCCGGCGTGACGGCGACGCCGGGTGAGGACCGCCACAGCGACCCGATGTCACACGGCGGCGGCGGGCGGCGTCTGGTGGGGAACGGACCCGAGCGGCGAAGGAGTCAGTCATGGCGGACCCGGCCACCGAGGACTTCCTCGCGCACCGGAACCTGCTCTTCACCGTCGCGTACGAGATGCTCGGCTCGGCCGCCGACGCGGAGGACGTGGTGCAGGAGACCTGGCTGCGCTGGGCCGGCGTCGACCTCGACGAGATCCGGGACCGGCGCGCCTACCTGGTCCGGATCGCCACCCGGCAGGCGCTGTCCCGGCTGCGCACGCTGGGCCGGCGCAAGGAGTCGTACGTCGGCTCCTGGCTGCCCGAGCCACTGCTCACCGCGCCCGACGTCGCCGACGACGTGACGCTTGCCGAGAGCGTGTCGATGGCGATGCTGCTGGTGCTGGAGACGCTCACGCCGACCGAGCGGGCCGTGTTCGTGCTGCGGGAGGTGTTCGACGTCGGCTACGACGAGATCGCCGAGACGGTCGAACGCACTCCGGTCGCCGTGCGGCAGATCGCGCACCGGGCGCGGGCCCACGTCGCGGCGCGCCGCCCCCGGCGTACCGTCCCGGCGGCCGAGGCCCGCGACGCCCTGGACGCGTTCCGGCGGGCGGTCGAGACCGGCGACCTGGACGGGCTGCTCCGCGTCCTTGCCGCGGACGCGGTGCTGGTGGGCGACGGTGGCGGGATCAAGCAGGCGATCACCCGGCCGGTCACCGGCGGCGACAAGGTGGCCCGCCTGCTCGCGGGCGGCTGGCGCCGGGTCGCCGCCGTGGCATCGATGGAACCGGTGCAGGTCAACGGCTACCCGGCGCTGCTGGTACGCCTCGACGGTGAGCTGGACACCGTCGTCGCGGTACGCCTCGACGACGGCCGGATCAGCGGCCTCTACGCGGTGCGCAACCCGGAGAAGCTGTCCCACATGACCCGCGAGACGACGCTGCGCCGCTGAGCAGGCGATCGTGCGACGATCGGGCGATGAGCAGCGCCGCCTACCCCGACGTCAGCGCCCTCGCCATCAACGTCACAGTGCCGGAGGAGTTGCGCTGGACCGACACCCGGCGCGGCGAGGAGTTCACGCTGACCACGCTCAACGTCAGGCTGCTGCCGGACGGGCGTCTCGCCGCGAAGGCGTACGGCCGGCCCACAGCGGGTGGACGCGGCGCGTACGTGTCGTTCCGGGTGCCGGACCGGCCGGAACTGGCCGCGCTCGTGGCGGCGGCGGCCGACCGCGCCGCCGCGCTCTGGGCCGCGCACGACGGCCTGGACTGACCGCACCTCAGCGGCGGACGCCGACCCCGCCGTAGCCGTGCGACACCGCGGCCTGCGGCTCGCCGTCGGGCCGCCAGTCCGCCACCTTGACCAGGCCCGGCTCGACCAGCTCGTAGCCGTCCAGGAAGCGGGCCACCTCGTCGCGGGTGCGGGGCACGAGCGGGGAACTGCTTCGGCGGTAGATCGCGGTGCCCTGCTCGGTGGGCAGCGCCGGCAGGCCGTCCAGGGTGAGGTGGGACAGCGCGAGCACGCTGCCCGGCACTGTGGCGTCGCGCAGCGTCGCCACCGCCGCGTACGGGTCGTCGGCGTCCGGCACGAAGTGCAGCACCGCGAGCAGCAGCACCGCCACCGGCTCGCTCAGGTCGATGGTGTCCCGCAGCGTCGGGTCGGCCAGCAGCTCGCCGGGACGCCGCAGGTCGCCCTGGAGCACGACGGTGCGGCCGTCGGTGGGCAGCAACCGCCGGGCGTACGCGACGGCGACCTCGTCGTGGTCGACGTAGACCACCCGGGCGTCGGGGCGGACCGCGCGGACCACCTCGTGCACGTTGCCCTGAGTGGGCAGGCCGGCGCCGATGTCGAGGAACTGGCGTACGCCCTGCTCGGCCGCCCAGCGCACGACCCGGCGCAGGAACGCGCGGTTGCTCTGCGCGGCGACGCCGGTATCCGGGAAGATCTTCAGGATCTCCTCGGCGGCGGCCCGGTCGGCGGCGAAGTTGTGGCAGCCGCCGAGGTAGTAGTCGTACATCCGGGCGACATTGGGTCGGTTCTCAGCCTCCGTCACGCCTCGATGTCTAGCACTCTGCGCGACACACCGCTGACCCGTCGTGTCGACGGTCCAGCCGATCCCGGTCTCCACCTGGTACGACGGTGGGACACGCCGGCGCGAGGAGGTTCCGATGACAGGTGAACGGGAGACAGTGGAGGTCGAGCCGGCGGTGTTCCGCGCCGTCTACGACTCGCCCGCGTCACTGCCCGGGCGGCACCGGTGGACCACCCCGGAGGCGGACGTGCGGCGGCTGGAGAAGCTGCTGAACATGCCGGCGCGCAGCATCGGCGCGCCGCTGTGGGTCAGCGGCGACGAGCCGGACTGCCCGAAGTGCGGGCGGCGGGTCACCTGGTACGACATCGTCGCGTCCGCGCTGCACGGCGTGCACGACCACACGATGATCGCGCGGGTGATCCTCGGCGAGCGCAAGTACGTGAACACCGAGGTGCCGGACGCGATCGCCGGTGTCCACTGTGCCGACTGCCGCACCCCGATCACCGGGCTGCGCAGCTTCAAGTGCCACAACTGGGCGTACGCGTTCGAGGCGCTGGAGGAAGTAGTCGCCCGGATGTCCGGCCTGCCGGCTCAGTCGCCGCCGCCGGCCGCCTCCTGAGCGCGCCGTTCCGGACGGCGGCCGGGCGGAGCCTGCGGCTCGGGACCGGGGTCGGGCACCGGCGGCATCGGCCGGGTGACCGGCCCGTCACCGGTGACGCGGAGCTGTTCGCCGTGGTGCCACAGCTCCACCGCGTCGCCCGGCCCGGCGTCCGGCAGCTCGTAGCGGGCCTCCTGCGGCGTGAGCGTGACCCGCAGCCGGTGCCCGTGCCGGCGCAGGTGGAACGCCAGCCGGGTGATCGGTCGGGGTAGCCGCGGCTCGAACGCGAGCACGCCCCGGTCGTCGCGCAGCCCGCCGAAGCCCTGCGCCACCACCAGCCAGGCGCCGGCCAGGGACGCCAGGTGCAGCCCGTCGGCGGTCTTGTCGCCCAGGTCGGCGAGATCCTGGAACGCCGTCTCGGCGAACAGGTCGTACGCCAGGTCGAGGTGCCCGACCTCGGCGGCGAGGATCGCCTGCGCGGACGCCGACAGCGACGAGTCCCGGACGGTCCGGGCCTCGTAGTAGGCGACGTTGCGCGTCTTCTCCTCGGCGGTGAACTCCCCCGGGCAGCGCAGCATGGCCAGCACCAGGTCTGCCTGCTTGACCACCTGCTTGCGGTACAGCTCCTGGTAGGGGAAGTGCAGCAGCAGCGGGTAGTCGTCCTCGCCGGTGCCGGCGAAGTCCCACTCCGGCTGCGCGGTGAACCCGGCCGACTGCTCGTGCACGCCGCGCTTGCCGTCGTACGGGACGAACATGGCGTCGGCGGCGGCCCGCCAGCCGGCCACCTCGGCGGCGTCGACGCCGAGCCGCGCGGCCACCTCCGGGCAGCCCTCGGCGGCGTCGGCGGCACCGCGCAGGTTGCGCCGGGCCATCAGGTTGGTGAAGACGTTGTCGTCGACGAGCGCGGAGTACTCGTCCGGGCCGGTGACGCCGGTCAGGTGGAACGCGCCGCCGTCGTCGAAGTGGCCGTAGCCGTGCCACAGCCGGGCGGTCTCGATCAGCACCTCGGCACCGCACTCGGCGAGGAACGCGGTGTCGCCGGTGGCCGCCACGTACCGCAGCACCGCGTCGGCGATGTCGGCGTTGACGTGCAGGCCCGCACTGCCGGCCGGCCAGTAGCCGGAGCACTCCCGGCCGCTGAGCGTCCGCCACGGGTAGGTGGCACCGGTCAGGCGCAGCTCGGCCGCCCGCTCGCGAGCCTCGGGGAGGTGGGCGTGCCGCCAGCGCAGCGCCGAGCGGGCCAGTTCCGGCGCCAGGTACGTCAGCACCGGCAACACGTAGCCCTCGGTGTCCCAGAGCACGTGGCCGTCGTAGCCGTTTCCGGTCAGCCCCTTCGCCGGGATGGTCCGGTCGCCGTCTGCGCGGCCGGACTGGAGCAGGTGGAACACCGAGAACCGGACCGCGAGTTGCAGCTCCGGGTCGCCGTCCAGCTCGACGTCGGCGGTGGCCCACGCCGCGTCGAGCGAGGTGCGCTGCTCGGCGAGCAGGGCGTCGAACCCGTCGTCCCGGGCCGTGTCCGCCTCCGCGACGACCAGGTCGGCCAGCTCACCGGCCGGGGTGCCGTCGACGTCGGCGCACTCGTACGCGGCGAACCGGGTGACCCGGATCCGCTCGCCGGGGCGTACCGGACCGGACAGCGCCAGCCGGAACCGGTCGGCGGTCAGTTCGGTGGCGGTGGCGATCTCGTCGGGCGCCTCGACCCGGTGCGCGACGGCGACGGCGACCCGCTGGCCGCTGCGCCCGGTCCGGTGCACGAGCACCCCGTCGAGACCGTCGTCGCGGCGGATCTCGCCGGTGAGCGGGTCGTGGATCACCGAGGCGGCCCGAGGGTCGTCGGCGCGTTCCGGCACCCGCTGGTTGGCGAGCAGGTCGGCGCCGACCCGCAGCCGGACCGGCTCGTCCAGCGGTTCGACAGCCCAGTCGACGGCGGCGACCGGACGGCGGGTCAGCGAGACCAGGCGGGTGCTGCGGATCCGCACACCCCGGCCACCCGGCGAGACCCACTCGGTCTCCCGCCGGACCACCCCGGCGCGCAGGTCCAGCTCCTGGTGGTGCCGCCGGACCGTGCCGGTGCCCAGGTCCAGCGGCTCGTCGTCGACCCAGAGCCGGATCAGGGCGGCGTTCGGCGCGCTGATCACGGTGTCGCTGCGTTCCGGGAACCCGTATCCGCTCTCCGGGTAGGTCAGCTCGTGCTGCTCGTGGAACCCGTTGAGGTAGCTGCCGGGCATGCCGCAGGGCTCGCCCTCGTCGAGCGTCCCGCGCCAGCCCACCCAGCCGTTGGCGAGCGCGAAGACGGACTCGGTCTCGCCCAGCCGGTCCAGGTCCGCGCTCGTGCGCCGGATCCGCCAACCGTCGTCGCCGTGCGGCACGTGCCCTCCCGAGTCCGAAGCCTGGACCGCCACCGAACCAGACCCGGCTGGGAGGTGGCTGGGACTCCGGTACCCGTGGCGAACCCGCCCGCACCTGCGGGTGGCCGATCACACGGTGACGAGTACCAGCGTGGCGGCGGTGCCGAGCACCAGGAACGGACCGAACGGCAGGTGCCCGGACCAGCGGACCCGCCGGGCGGCGAGCAGCGCCACCCCGGCCGACCCGGCGAGCAGGAGCGCGAGCACCAGCCCGGCCACCAGCACCGGCCAGCCGTACCAGCCGAGCAGCGCGCCCGCGCCGAGCGCCAGCTTGGCGTCGCCGAGACCGAATCCGCGCCGCCCGAACAGCAGCGTGGTCGCGGCGAAGCCGCCGCCGAGCACCAGGGCGGCCAGGACGGCGCGTACCAGCGGGTCGACGCCCGGGCCGGTCAGCGCGGCCACCCCGAGCAGCGCCCACACGCCGGCGGCGGACGGCCAGGTGAGCCGGTCGGGCAGGCGGTGCGCCATCGCGTCCACGATCGTCATCGGCACCGCCCAGACCAGCCACCACGCCAGCGCCAGCCGCGCGGCGGGCGCGCCGCCGGCGAACACCGGCACGGCCACCGCGAGCAGCAACGCCACCTCCACCACCGCGGGCGCCGCGCCGACCCGGGCCCGGCAGGCCGGGCAGCGGGCGGCGGGGCCGAGCGCCGGCAGCGGCCGGCCCAGCCCGATCGGGGCGCCGCAGCCGTCGCACGCCGTCCGGTCCGGACACCCCGGCGGTACGGCGTAGCGCACCACCGCCAGCCGGAGCAGGGGTACGACAGTCAGGGCGGCGGCCAGCCGGGCGCTCGGACGGCGGGCATCGGCCACAGGTCCGGTACGCCGCACCCGTTCAGCCGTCATGCCGGATCCCCCGTCCGGTCGCCGTGCGTTCCGTCGTGGAGCACGCAGAGTGATTTATCGGTCGCGCGGATGTGACGGGGGAAGCCCGCGGCGGCGTGCGGCGCGACGCGCGACCGGCCGGGACGAGCCACGGCGTGAACCCCGCCGGACCGGCGGGACGGATCGGACGAGCGGCACGCTCCCCACCCATACCGGCGGCCCGTCGCCACCGCCGCGGCGCGTACGGGTGAGCACACACCAGCCGGCCCGGAACCCCGCCGAAGCCCGCTCGTCACCGTGGTGACACACACCAGCCACCACCTCCCGTCTTCACTCACCGTGTTCACGTGAATTGCCTCTGTTGCATCGGCGGACGTGAGCCTATGCTCGCCCCTTGGGTACGACGCAACCCCCGATCAATTGGCGTCGGAGGAGTCAGGGCACAGAATCCGCAGCGATCAGTACAGGTCAATACAAGTGATGGCGACGGGGGCCCGGAGTGACAGTTCCGGGCGCGCTTCCGCATGCCCGGAGCGGGTCGGCGTGATCGCCCCGGGCCGGCACCGAGGAGGGATCGGCGTTGCGCACACGGCAATCCCGCCGATGGGAAATCTTCCTGCTCAGCGTCACGCTGGTGGTCGGCTCGACCGGCTGCGGCACCGAGCCGGAGGCGGCCACCCGTCCGCTGACCGGCCGCGCCGCCGCACCCGCCGCCCATTCCAGCGCCGAGGAGAACGCGGCCGGAAAAGCGGCCCTGGCCGCCTATTCCGGCTATCTCGACGCGTCCCGGGCAGCCAGTGCGCGCAGCGATCCGTCCCATCCCGCTCTGACCCGTTTTCTGGCTGATCCGCTGCTGACTCGGGTCCGAATGGCGATTCTCGACGCGAAGGAGCACGGCGCGATGCGTACCGGGAAACTGCTCTCCGACCCCGAGGTCGTGTCGGTCGACCTGACCGCGCGCCCGCCCACCGTCGAGATCCAGGACTGCCTGGACGCGAGCGGCTACCGGCTCGTCTACGCCAAGGACCGCAAGGCCGTGCCCGGCACGCGCGGCGGGCGCTACCTGGCCACCGCCACGGCGGTCCGGTACCCGGACGGCCGGTGGCGCGTCAACGGCGGCGCCGCGCACCAGGACCAGCCGTGCTGACCTGGGGAGGAAGGGGTGTCCCGGCCCGGCCGGCCCGGGCCGGGACGCTCCGCCGGCTGCTGCTCGCCGCCGGCCTGGCCGCCCTGCTGACGCTCACCGGCGCACCAGCCCGCGCCGCCGACCCGGGCGGCTCGTGCCCGCCGGAACAGACCGACTGCGACGTCTGGGACGACGACCCCGGCACCCCCGGCGGACCGGGCGGACCGGGTGGCGGCGGGGACAACGGCGGCGGGGGCGGCAACGGCGGCGGTACGCCGAAGTGCCAGTGGAACGGCCGGGCCATCCCCTGCTACCACCCGATTCTCGGCTGGTTCAACAACGCCGACGGCTGCTACTACAAGCTCGAGGAGCCGCAGGGAGAAGCGCCTCCCGGCCAGCAGTGGTACCAGCTCACCTGCAACGGTGGCGACCTCGGCAGCCTGCGCCGGGCGCTTCTCGACGCGCCGCCGCCCGGCTACGGCGCGCCGCCGGACCCGGAGGAACTGGCCCGCCGTGCGCTTGCGTCGATCTCGCTGCTCCCGCCCCGCGCCGCCGTGGCGCCCCGGCGCAGCCAGGGCCCCGGCCTGGTCGGGCTGCCCGTCTGGATGTGGGCCAGCCCGGGCGAGGCGTACTTCGGGCCGCTGTCCGCGTCCGCCTCCGACCGGGGACTGACCGTGGAGATCACCGCGAAGGTGGACCGGATCGTCTGGCACATGTCCGACGACATCGACGTCACCTGCGACGGGCCGGGCACGCCGTACCGGGCCGACGGGCCGAGGGCCGGCTCCACCTCACCGGACTGCGGCCTCGACCAGGGCTATCCGGAGGCCGGCACCTACGAGGTGAGCGCCACGACGTTCTGGACCGTCGAGTGGTCCGGCGGCGGCGAGAGCGGCGTGATCGCCCAGAGCCGGTCCAGCGGTGTCGTCACGGTACAGATCAACGAGCTTCAGGTGGTGACCCGATGAGTGTCGTGGCAGCCCGCAACGGAACCCCGGTGGAGGCGCCGGTCGCGCCGCCGAAGGTGGTCCGGCAACGACGCGTCCGCCCCGGCCTGCTCGGCCTGGCGGTCCTGCTGATCGCCCTCGGCGGTCTGGGCGCCGCGTTCGCGGTCACCTCGGTCAGCTCCACCGGCACGTACCTGGCGGTGGCCCGGCAGGTCGACGTGGGACAGCAACTGAGCGCCGACGACCTGGTGCCGGTACGCGTCTCCGGCGGCCGGGAACTCCGGCCCGTCCCCGCCGACCGGATGGACGAGGTGCTGGGGTTGCGGGCGGCCGTCCGGCTCACCCCGGGCACGCTGCTCACCGAGGCGCAGCTCACCGAGGCCCCGCTGCTCGGCGCCGGTCAGCAGCAGATCGCGCTGGGGCTCGAACCCGAGCAGGTGCCGGCCCGCAAGCTGCACCCCGGCGACAAGGTGCTGCTGGTCAGCACGCCGTCGAACGCCACCGGCGGCAGTTCGGAGGCGTCCCGTGGCGGTGGCACCCGGTTCGAGGGCACCGTGATCGACACCGCCACGCCGCAGAACGGTGACGTGGTGGTCTACCTGGCGCTTGCCGTACGGGACGTGCCCGCTGTCGTGGCGCTCGCCGCCGACGACCGGATCGCGCTCGTGCTCACCGAGGCGGCCTGATGGCGATCATCGCCCTGGTGTCGGCGAAAGGTTCGCCGGGCGTCACCACCGCCGCGCTCGCCGCCGCGCTGAGCTGGCACCGGCGGCTCGTGCTGGCCGAGTGCGATCCGGCGGGCGGCTCGATCCTCGCCGGATACCTCGGCGGGGCGCTGGACGGGCCGCGCGGCATCGGTGAGCTGGCGGTGGGCGAGCTGCGCGACGGCAGCCTGGAGCACGCGTTCTGGTCCCAGCTGGTCGACCTGGACGCGCCCCGCCGCGAGCGGCTGCTACTGCCCGGCGTGGTGGACCCGGCCCAGGCCGGCAGCGTGATCCCGCTCTGGCAGCGCTTCGCCGACTACTTCACCGGGCTGGAACGGGGCGAACCGCCGTACGACGTACTGGTCGACTGTGGCCGGCTCGCGGTGGGCGGTCCACCGTGGCCGCTGCTGCGGGCCGCCGCGGTGGTGCTGCTCGTCACCCGCGCGCACCTGCCCGACCTCTCCGCGACCCGGGCCACCGCCCGCGCGATCGAGCGGGACCTCACCGAGCACCGCGTACCGCCCGGCACGCTGCGCCTCCTGGTGGTCGGGGACGGGCACGGGACCAGCGAGATCAGCAAGGCGCTGCGGCTGCCGGTGATCGCCCGTCTGCCGCACGACCCGCGTACCGCCGAGGTGCTAGCCCACGGCGGCACCGTACGGGCCAATCGGCCGCTGATGCGCGCGGCCGGCGCCCTGGAGGTGCCGGTACGGGCGCTGCTGGACCGGCGGCGCGCCCGGCTGGCCTGGCCCGGGGCGGCGGCCACACCGCGCGCGGTGACCGCGCCGAGCGTGCCGGGGGTGTCCGGTGCGGTTTGAGCCGGTCTCCCACGACCCGCGCGTCCAGCAGCCGGGCGTCGTCTCCACTGTCCCGCCGCTGGCCCCGCCGAACGGGCGGCACCACGTACCCGGTCCGATGCCCGCCGCGCCCCCGCCACCGCCACGCCCCCGTGTCGACTTCGCAGTGGTCCGCGAGCTGCGCCGGGAACTGAGCGAGCGGCTCACCCACTGGCAGCGCGGACGCGAGTTCGACGCCGACGCCGAAGAGGTCGAGCGCGCCCGGCTGGCGGTAGCCGTGGTGTCCGCGTACGCCGACTCGGTACGCCGGGCCGGCACGCCGATGGCCGCCGACGAGGAACGCCTGCTGCTCGACCAGGTGACAGCCGAACTCGTCGGGCTGGGCCGGCTCCAGACGCTGCTCGTCGACGACAGCATCGAGGAGGTGCACATCCTCGGCTGCGACCAGGTGCGCATCACCCGGCACGGCGGGGGCGTCGACTGGGCCGAGCCGATCGCCGAGACCGACGACGAGCTGGTCGAGATCCTCCAGGCGGCGGCCCGCCGGGCCGGTGCCACCGAGCGGTCGCTGTCCACCTCGAAGCCCACGCTCGACCTGCAACTACCCGACGGCAGCCGGCTCGCCGCCGTGTTCCTGGTCAGTCACCGCCCGTACGCGGTGATCCGCAAGCACAACACGCTCGAAGTGAGCCTGGAGGACATCGCGGGCGGCCGGCCCGACCTGGACGAGATGATCGATCCGCTGCTGCGCGACTTCCTCCGCGCGTCCATGCGGGCCGGGCTGAACATCATGGTCGCCGGGCTCGCCGGGGCCGGGAAGACCACAGTCATCCGCGCGCTGATGGACGAGATCCCGGCCGACGAGCCGTACGTGCTGCTGGAGGAGAGCCGGGAACTGCTGCCGGCCCGGCGCGGGCACAAGCACCGGGCGGTGATGAGCTTCGAGTCCCGGGAGGGGCACGGCGAGCGCGGCGCGGACGGGCGGCCGGCGGGTGAGGTCAGCATCGCCGACCTGATCCCGGTGTCGCTGCGCATGGGCGTGCTGCGGATCATCGTCGGCGAGGTGCGGTCCCGGGAGATCGTGCCGATGCTCCAGGCGATGACCACCAGCCGCGGGTCGATGTGCACCATCCACGCGCGTACCCCCTCGGGGGTGAGCGAACGCATCATCGAGCTGGCGCTGTCCCACGGCCGGGAGATGACTGTCGACCAGGCCCGCCGGATGGCGGGTAACGCGCTCGACCTGATCGTCTACGTGACGGTCGAGGACGAGACAGCGATCGGCGGCCGAAAGCACCGGTTCGTGTCGCACGTCGAGGAGGTCATCGGCGTCGGCGAGGGCAACCGGATCACCACGACGACCGTCTTCGGCCCCGGTCCGGACGGCCGGGCGGTCCCCCGCCACCTGCCCGAACGCATCCGCGACCAACTGCTGCGCGTCGGCTACGACGCCCGCCTGCTCACCCGGTTCGTCGAGGCCGGCATGGGCGCGTGGCGGCGGCCCCGGCACACCCGCCTCGGGGCACGGCCGAGCGGAGGAACGGCGTGACGCAGATCGAACTGATCGCCCTGGTCTCCGGCGCCGCCTGCGTGGCCGGGCTGGTGCTGACGGTCGTCGCGCTCGTCGGCACCCGCCGGCCGCCGGGTCCGGCACCAGGTACCGGGCCGGGCCTGAGCCGGCTCTGGACCGGCTCCGGCGCGAGCCGCGCCGACCAGCGCCGCTACCAGCTCCTGCTCGGCGCCGCTGTGGTCGCCGGGGCGGCGGCGTTCCTGCTCACCGGGCTGCCGGTGGTCGGCCTGCTGGTGGCGCTCGCGGTGCCGGGCGTGCCGTGGCTGTTCGCGGTCGGCCGCGCCGAGCAGCGGGCCATCGCCCGGGTCGAAGCCGTAGGCGAGTGGACCCGCCGGCTCAAGGACATCTCGGCCACCGGCCAGGGACTCCAACAGGCGATCATCGGCACCATCGCCACCGCGCCGGAGGAGATCCAGGAGGAGGTACGCACACTCGCCGCCCGCCTCCAGGCCGGCTGGCTGGCCCGCTCCGCCCTGCTCGCCTTCGCCGACGAGATCGCCGACCCGGTCGCCGACCAGGTGGTGGCCGCGCTGATCCTGCACCTCACCGACCGGGGCGAGCGCCTCGGCGACGTGCTCGGGTCGATCGCCACCGCCGCCTCGGCCGAGGTGGCGACCCGGCGCGAGGTCGAGGCGAAGCGCACCCAGCCCCGGTTCGCGGTCCGCTTCCTCACCGGCATGACGCTGGCGACGCTCGCGTACGGGCTGGTGAACAGCGACTACATCCGTCCGTACGGGACGGTGACCGGTCAGCTCGTGATGGCGGTGCTCGGCGCGGCGTTCGTCGGCCTGCTGGTCTGGGTGCGCTCGATGAGCCAGCCGCCCCGGCCGGCGCGGTTCCTGCCGGCGCCCGACCTGGAGGAGGCGATCGCATGAGTGCACTCAACTGGCAGCTGGCGATCGCGGTGCTCGGCGGGTGCGCGGTCGGGCTCGGGCTGTTCCTCGTCGTCCGCGAGACGCTGCCGGCCACCCCGGCGCTCGGCCCGGCGCTGCGCCGGCTGCACCAGCCGCCCGGCCAGGCCCCGGCCGCCGGCGCCGGGCCGGACTGGCTCGGTGGGTTCGCCCGCTGGCTTCGCCCGCCGCACCGGCAACTCGCCCTGCTCGACCGCACCCCCGAGCAGTACGCGCTGTCCGTGCTGCTGTCCGCGCTCATCGGCTTCGCCACCCCGGCGGTCGCCTCGGCGGTGCTCTTCGTCGGCGGGGTGGCGCTGCCGGTGGCCGTACCGGTGGTGGCCAGCCTGGGCCTGGCGCTCGGTGCCGGACTGCTGGCGCACCGCGCGGTCCTCGCCAAGGCGGACGCCGCCCGGGACGAGTTCCGGCAGGCGGTCTGCACCTACCTCGACCTGGTGGCGTTGCAGTTGTCCGCCGCGCACGGCCCGGTGCAGTCGCTGGAACGCGCGGCGGCGGTCTGCGACGGCTGGGTCTTCGACCGGATCCGGGAGGCGCTGCGGCTCGCCCAGCTCCAGATGCATTCGCCCTGGGACGAGTTGCAGGAGCTGGCCGAGCGCATCGGCATCCCGGAGCTGGGCGACGTGGGCGCCATCATGCGCTCCTCCGGCAGCGAGGGCGCCCAGGTCCACGAGACGTTGCGGTCCCGCGCCGACTCGCTGCGCGACCAGATCCGTACCGACAACCTGGCCCGGGCCGAGGGGGTCACCAGCAAGTTGGACATCCCCGGCTCGCTACTGGTGTTCGTCCTGCTCGGCTTCGCCGTCTATCCGTTCCTCGCCCGTCTGTGAACCCACCTTCGAGAAGGAGACGACCATGCACCTCTACGCCTACCTGTACGTGGCGGTGAGCACCCGCCTCGCCGAGCTGCGCCGGGACTCCGAGCGCGGCGACAGCCCGGTGCCGACCGCGGTGATCATCTTCGGCCTGGTCGCAGTGGCCATGGCGGTCACCGGGCTCGCCCTGGCCAAGGCGAACAACTGGATGAACGCCATCCCGAACAACACGGCGCCGCAGGCCCCGTGATGCCCCGCCCCGCCCGTACGGCCCGGAGCCGGCCGGCGCACGCCGGCCGGCCCGCCGGTCCGCCCGGCCCGGGGCGGATCGCCGCCGCCCTCCGCGCCCGCCTGGCCGAGGGCGAGCGGGGCGCCAACCCGGTCGAGCTGGCCGTGGTGATGCCGGTGATCCTGGTGATGCTGTTCGGCTCGATCCAGGTCGCCGTCTGGTTCGTGGCCCGGTCCACAGCGCTCAACGCCGCGCAGACCGCTGTGAACGCCCAGCGCACGATCGACGCCGGGCCGGACGCCGGCCGGCAACGGGCGATCAGCTTCCTGCAACAGTCCGGGGACTGGCTGGTCGACTGGGAGCAGACCGGCCCGACCTGCGTCGAGAGCGCCACCGGCGTCACCTGCACGGTGCAGGGACGCTCCCTGTCGGTCATCCCGGGCGTCTCGTTCGAGGTCACGCAGACCGCGCACGGCCCGGCCGAACGCTGGACCACCGGATGAGCGCCGGGGCGCGGCGGGACCGGGGTTCCGTCTCGATCGAGGTGGCGGTGCTCGCGCCCGCCTTCATCGGGCTGATGGTGCTGGCCGGGGTCGCCGGGCGGACCGCTGTCGCGGACGAGGCGGTGGAGTCGGCCGCCCACGACGCCGCCCGGGCCGCCTCGCTCGCCCGTAACGCCGACGACGGTGCGGAGGCCGCCGAGGCGGCGGCCTGGGACCAGCTCGGCTGGGCGGGACTGAACTGCACCGGCCAGCCCCAGCTCGATCTCGCGGGCTCGGTGGCCGGGACGACGACGAGCTTCGCCGCCGCGTACCAGAGCGCCGCGGGCGTGCCGGCGACCGTGACCGTCACGGTGACCTGCACCGTCTCCTTCGACGACCTGAGCGCGCCCGGCCTGCCCGGCGTGCCGGGTGGCAAGACCGTCTCGGCGAGCTTCACCTCGCCTCTGGACACCTACCGGAGTCGCGGATGACCGGGCGGCGCGAGGCGGAGAACGGCCGGGTGAGCCTGTTCCTGGCCGTGGCGATGACGGGCGTACTGGCGATCATCGGCCTCGCCTACGACGGCGCGGGTCAACTGCGCACACTCCAGCGCGCGGACAACCTGGCCGCCGAGGCGGCCCGCGCCGGCGGCCAGATGATCGACCGGGCGCGGGCCATCGAGGGCGGCCCGAAGCAGATCGACCAGGTCGCCGCCCGCGCCGCGGTCGCCGCCTACCTGAACGCCGCAGGCGGCGTCCAGGACCACGACGTCGACTTCCCCGTGGTCGGCACCGAGACCCAGATCCGGGTGAGCGTGCAGATCACCTACAGCCGGAACCTGCTGAGTCTGTTCGGCGTGCAAGAGACCGCCACCGTCACCGGTGAGGCCACCGCTCGGGCGCTCACCGGACCACCGTAGGAAGGGAAGGCCGCCATGGGCGCACCCCGACGCTCCCCCGTCCGCCGCGCCGGCCAGGTTCTCACCGGCCTCGGCGCTCTCGTCGTGCTCGTCGGCGTGCTGGCCGGCGGGCCGGTCGCGCTGCTGGCGTTCGCCGGCAACCCGCTGCCGGATCACCTGCCCACGCTGGCCGAGGTCGGTACGGCGTTGACCAGCCGCGACGACGGTCGACTGTTCCTGCGCGCGCTGGCGGTGGTGGGCTGGTTCGGCTGGGCCACGTTCGCGTTCTCCGTCGTGGTGGAGTTGCTCGCGGCGGCGGTACGCCGGCCGGCGCCGAAGCTGCCCGGCATGCACCGTCAGCAGAAGGCGGCAGCCGCGCTCGTCGGTTCGGTCGCGTTGATCCTGGTCGCGAGCCCGGCCGCGGCGAGTGCCGCCGCGCTGACCGCCCCGCAACCGGCGGTCGCCGCTTCTGCCGTCACCGCGCCGAGCCGGGTCGCGCCGCCGGCCCCGGTCGCGTCGAAGGCGGACGACCCGGCCGTGTACCGGGTGGCGAAGGGCGACTACCTGGGCGAGGTGGCGGATCGCTACCTGGACGACTTCGACAGGTACAAGGAGCTGGCCCGGCTGAACCGGCTCGCCGACCCGGACCGCATCCGCCCGGGTCAGCTCATCACGCTGCCCGATGGCGCGACGGATTCGGGTGCCCGGCGGCACGCCGCCGGACGGATCGTGGTCACCAAGCCGGCCGAGACGGCACCGGTGAAGCCGGGTGGCGGCGGCGCCTCGTCGACCACCCCGAAGGCGAAGCCGAAGCCCACCCCGCGGGACGCGACGCCCACGGTGGAGGCGCCGGTCGGTCAGCCGCCGGCCATGTCGGCGGGCGCGTCCCGGGCCACCGCCGAGGAGGGCATCAACCGTCCGCTCGCCATCTCGGCGGTGCTGGCCGTGGCGAGCATCGTCGGCGCGCAGATCGGCGCGCTGCTCGGGTTGCGTAAGCGGCCGGTGCCGGCCCGGGCGCTGTCCAGCGGGCGGCACCGGCGGGACTGACTCAGGGCAGCCGGGCCTCGACCCGGCCGGACACCACGCGGGTGGGCAGCACGACCTGGTCGTTGGCGGCCGGGCCGTGCACCACCTCGCCGCCGTCGAGCCGGAACGCGCTGCCGTGCCAGGGGCAGACCACACAGGCGTGGCCGTCGACCTGCTCGATCGTGCCCTCGCCGAGCGGGCCGCTCTGGTGCGGGCAGCGCTCCAGCATGACTGTGACGTCGTCGCCGTCCCGGTAGAGGATCACCGAGACGTCGTCGATCTTCTTGGTGACCAGTTCGTGCCGGGGCAGGCTGCTCAGGTCGCCGACCCGGTGCCAGCCGTCGCTGATCAGGTGCAGCTCGGAGACGCTCTGGCTGGCCTGGGCACCCTGCTTGTACGCGAGGTGCCCACCCAGGTACGCCCCACCGCTCGCGGCGGACAGCCCCAGGTAGGACAGCGTCCGGCCGAGGCCGTGCCGCCCGTTGAGCCGGGCCGCCAGCGAGCCGGCGAACAGCGCCAGGCCGACCGTGTTGGCGGCGGCGTGCACCAGCCCGACCCGGCGCTGGTCCCGGGAGAGCGTGGCCCAGTCGTTGAGCCCGGCGACCGCCGCGGGCAGCGCGCTGACCGTACCGAGACCCACCAGGGCGGTGGCGGCGCGGCGCTGGCCGGGCAGCAGGTCCACCACGGCGGCGGAGATCCAGGCGCCGACCGGCACCTGCACCATCGCGGGGTGCAGCGGATGGCCGAGCCACACGCCGTGCAGCGCGTCGCGTACCCGCTGGGAACGCAGCGTGCCCTGGACGGCGCGTTGCAAGCGGTCACCCACCCGGTCGAGACCGGTGGCCTGTTCGATCTTCGTCAGTAGTTCGCGCACCTGTTCCGACTTCCCGGCAGGAGAGCCCCCAAACCGGACGCCCCGGAATTCCCGCGCACGGCATCCCCGCTGGATATACTCGGGCGGCCGACCGTATATAGGGAGCCGCGATGACCAAGATCCTGGTGGACGTCGACGACGAGGCGCTGGCGGATGCCGCCGAGGCGTTCGGCACGAAGACCAAGAAGGACACGGTGAACGTCGCTCTCCGCGAGGGCGCGGCGCGACTGCGCCGCGCCCGGGCGCTCGCGGAGCTGGCGGAGCGCGGGCAGGCCGGTGACTTCGACGAACTGCTCGACAAGGGCGCCTACCGCTCGTGAAGCTGGCCGACTACCTGATCGACACCAGCGCCCTCGTCCGGCTCCTGCGTGATCCCGACGTGCTGGCTCGCTGGGATCAGCAGGTGACCGCCGGCCTGCTCGCCGTGTGCCCGCTGATCGAGCTGGAGTTCCTCTACACCGCCCGGTCCGTCGCCGACCGGACGCGCCTGCTGGCGGAGCAGCTCCGGGTCGCCTTCAGCTGGGTGACGATGCCGGACCGGATCTACGAGCGCGCCGCCGAGATCCAGGGCGAGCTGACCGCGCGGGGGACGCACCGCTCGGCCGGCGCGGTCGACCTGCTCATCGCCGCCACCGCCGAGTACCACGGGCTCTCGCTGCTGCACTACGACCGGGACTTCGACCAGGTCGGTGCCGTCACCGGCCAGCCGATGCGCTGGCTGGCCCGGCCCGGCACGATCAAATAGGCCGTAGCCGCGACAGCGCCGTCGCGGGCATGCTGGGCCCATGGGGGTACGCGTCGAGCACGCCGGTGCCGTGACCACTGTGATCCTGGACCGGCCCGAGGCACGTAACGCCGTGGACGGGCCGACCGCACGAGCGCTGGCCGACGCGTTCCGCGCATTCGACGCCGACCCGGACGCGGCGGTGGCGGTGCTCTGGGGCGCCGGTGGCACGTTCTGCTCCGGCGCCGACCTCAAGGCCGTCGGCACGCCGCGCGGCAACCGGGTCGAGCCCGACGGCGACGGGCCGATGGGCCCCACCCGGATGCGGCTGTCCAAGCCGGTGATCGCCGCGATCTCCGGGTACGCGGTGGCGGGTGGGCTGGAGCTGGCGCTCTGGTGCGATCTGCGGGTCGCCGAGTCGGACGCCACACTCGGCGTGTTCTGCCGACGCTGGGGCGTACCGCTGATCGACGGCGGGACGGTCCGGCTGCCCCGGCTGATCGGGGAGAGCCGCGCGATGGACCTGATCCTCACCGGCCGCGCGGTGGGCGCCGACGAGGCGTACGCGATGGGTCTGGTCAACCGGCTGGTCGCGCCGGGTGAGGCCCGCGCGGCGGCCGAGGAGCTGGGCGCCGCTATCGCCCGGTCACCGCAGACGTGCCTGCGCAACGACCGGGCGGCGGTACGGGACGGCGCGGGGCGGCCCGAGCCGGAGGCGATGGCGACCGAGCTGGCCTACGGCCTGGAGTCGCTGGCGGTGGACGGGGTACGCGGCGCCGGCCGGTTCGCCGACGGGGCCGGCCGGCACGGTGCGCCGGCCGGCTGAGGCGTCACTTCAGCGCGCGCAGGGCGTCGGAGATGGCGCGGTGGAACGTCGGGTACGCGTAGATCATGTGCCGGAGCTGGCTGATCGGCACCGCCGCGTGCACCGCCACGACGAGCGCGGAGAGCACCTCGCCGCCGGCCGGTCCGGCCGAGGTGGCGCCGATGAGGACGCCCTGGTCGGCGTCGGCGATCAGCTTGATGAACCCGGCGTTGCCGGTCTTGTGGATCCAGCCGCGGGCCGACGAGGTGAGGTCGGCGTACCCGATCTGGACGTTGACGCCGCGCTCGCGGGCCTGCTGCTCGGTGAGGCCGACCGCGCCGACTTCCGGGTCGGTGAACGTGACCCGGGGCAGCGCCCGGTAGTCGGCGACCGGGACGCTGCCGGGCGCCGCTGCCGACCCGCCCGCGCTCATCGCGCCGCCGACCGCGCTGACCACCCCGGCCGCGCCGCCGACCACACTCGCGGTGCCGCTGGCATCAGGGCCGCCCTTGGTACGCCGCATGTGGTCGAGCACGTCGGCCACCACGATGCCGGCCTGGTACATGGCGATGTGGGTGAACGCGCCCTCGCCGGTGAGGTCGCCGACCGCCCAGATCCCGTCGGTGACGTGCATCCGGTCGTTGACCGGCAGGTAGCGCTGCCCGGCGTCCACCCCGACCGTTTCCAGGCCCAGCTCCTCCAGGTGCGCCTTGCGGCCGGTCACCACGAGCAGCTTCTCGCCGGTGAACTCGGCGCCGTCGGCGTACACGGTGAACGCGCCGCCGTCGTGGCCGACCCGGCCGGCCTTGACCCCGGTGTGGATCTCCACCCCGTCCGCGCGGAGCGCGTCGGCGGCGAGCGCCGACGCCTCCGGCTCCTCGACGGCGAGCACCCGGTCGGCCGCCTCGATGACAGTCACCCGGACGCCGAACCGGGCGAAGACCTGGGCGAGTTCCAGCCCGATCGCGCCGCCGCCGAGGACCAGCAGTGACGCGGGTAGTTCCTCGACCTCGATGGCCTGGTGATTGGTCCAGTACGGCGTGTCTGCCAGCCCGTCGATCGGCGGGACCGAGGGCCGGGTGCCGGTGCCGAGGACGACCCCGTAGCGCGCCTGGAACACCTGGTCGCCGACGCGCACCCGGTTCGGGCCGTCGAGCCGCCCGCTGCCCCTGACGAACCGGCCGCCCTTGCCGGTGAAGCGGTCCACCGCCACCTTGTCGTCCCAGGTGTCGGTGGCCTCGGCGCGGATCCGCTTCGCCACCGGCGCCCAGTCGGGCCGCACCTCGGCGGACCCGGCCAGCTCGTTGACCCGATGCGCCTCGGCCAGCGCGTTCGCCGCCCGGATCATCATCTTGCTCGGCACGCACCCCCAGTAGGGGCACTCGCCGCCGACCAGGTCCCGTTCGATGCCGACCACGGTGAGGCCGGCCTCGGCGAGCCGCCCGGCCACCTCCTCGCCGCCGACGCCGAGCCCGACCACTACTACGTCCACCAGTTCCGGCTCCGCCATTCCGCAAGCATTCCGTACCTTCGGGACACCGGCCACCGCACCGGGCCCGAATTCCCGCGCTCGTCACGAACGCGACCGCCTACCGTGGCCGCATGCACACGCGCTTCACCCCGGTCCGGGACTGCTTCCACGATCTGTTCGCCACCGGCCGGGAGACCGGCGCGTCGCTGGCGGTGTGGCACGACGGCGTACCGGTGATCGAACTGGTCGGCGGCACCACCGCTGCGGTCCCGCCCGGCGCTGTCGTACCGGTTGCCGGGGCGGACCGGCCGTGGCGACCGGACACGCTCGTCGACGTCTACTCGACCGGCAAGCCGGTGGTCGCGCTCTGCCTGCTGCTGCTCGTCGACAGGGGCCGGGTCGACCTGGACGCGCCGGTCTCGGTGTACTGGCCGGGGTTCCGCAGCCCGGCCACCGTCCGGCAGGTGCTCGCCCACACCGCCGGGCTGCCTGCCTTCCCGGTGCCCCGGCCCGCCGCCGCGATCGCCGACTGGGACCTGCTCTGCGCCGACCTGGCCGCGGCCGAGCCCGAGTGGACGCCGGGCACCGTCGCGGCCGAGCACGCCTGGACGTACGGGCACCTGGTGGGCGAGCTGGTCCGCCGGGTGGACGGACGCTCGGTGGGCCGGTTCCTGGCCGAGGAGATCGCCGGACCGTGGCGCCTGGACCTGGCCTTCGGGCTGGGTGAGGCCGCCCGGCGGCGGTGCGCCGACCTGTCGTACGCGGATCCGGCCTGGCCGGACACGATGCGCGGCGAGCCGGGCTCGTTGCGGGCGCGGGCGCTGGACAACCCGCCGGGCGGGCGCGACGTCGCGATGGTGAACAGCGACCTGTGGCGGGCCGCCGAGATCCCGGCGGTGAACCTGCACGCGACCGCCGCCGGGCTCGCCCGGCTGTACGCGGGCCTGCTCGCCGGCGGCACCCTGGACGGGGTACGCCTGTTCAGCCCGGAACTGGTCACCGAGGCGACGCGGGTGCAGTACAGCGGACCGGATCTGCTGCTGGACCGGCCGGTGGACTGGACACTCGGCATGCAGTGGGAGCCGGACGGCAGCTGGGGCATGGGCGGGATCGGCGGCAGCAGCGCCTGGGCCGACCCGGAACGCGGCTACACCTTCGCGTACGCGACCGCCCGGCTGGCCGACCACGACCGCGTGGAGGAACTGGTCGAGGCGTTGCACTCCTGCCTCTGACTGTCGGTCACCCTCGGTGATCCCGAGCCATCGTTACGCAGCGCATTCGGCTGGCCGGGCGGCCCTGTCTTCCCTTTTCCGACTTTGCTCTGCAGCCATCGGCGCAGCACCGCTTTGAACAGGCATTTCGTCTCAGGTCCGAAAACCGCGTGAGGCCCGGGTGGTCACGTTCCGCAACCGGTGCGGATATGGCTGCAGAGCAAAGGGGACCGGAGGTGAAGGGTGCCGGCGGGGCACACGCTCACCGACGGTAACCGAGGAAGCCGGCCCGCGAGGCGCGGGAGGTCCGCGCCGGCGGCGGTCGTGATCGTCCGCGGGCGACGCACGCGGCGCTTACGCCCGTGGGCGGCGTCAGCGGAGCCAGACCGGGTCGGTGCCCGGCACCTCCAGCGGCGGCGGGTAGTCGAGCGTGCGGCGCACCTCGTCGGGCAGCCGCCACGGCTGGTGCACCGCCTTGCCCGCCACCGACGCCAGCTCGGGCACCCAGCGCCGCACGTACGCGCCGTCGGGGTCGTAGCGTTCGGCCTGCCGCACCGGGTTGAAGCCGCGGTACGGCCGGGTGTCGTTGCCGGTGCCGGCCACCCACTGCCAGTTGCCCGAGTTGTTGACCCGGTCGCCGTCGAGCAGCCAGTGGAAGAAGACCTCGAGGCCGGGCCGCCAGTCCAGCCCGAGGTGCTTGGTCAGGTAGCCGGCGGTGATCAGCCGCGCCCGGTTGTGCATCCAGCCCTCGGCGCGCAGCTGGCGCATGCCCGCGTCCACGATCGGCATGCCGGTACGCCCCTCGGCCCAGGCGCCGAACGCGTGCGCGTCGTCGCGCCAGTCCTCCCGCGCGCCGCGCCGGTACGCGACGGTGGACAGGTCGGGGAAACCGGACACCACCTGGTGGTAGAAGTCGCGCCAGCAGAGCTGCCTGACGAACGGACCGTCCCGGTCGCCGGCCCGGCTCGCCACGGCCAGCGGCGACAGGCATCCGAAGCGCAGGTACGGGCTGAGCCGCGAGGTCTCGTCGCCGGCCATGTCGTCGTGGATGTCGTCGTACCGATCGAGGGTGGGCAGCCAGGCGGTGAGCCGGCGCCTGGCGACGGCCTCACCGCCGACGGCGGCGTCCGGGCTGTCGCCCTTCGGCGGGTCCGGCAGCCGGCCGGGGTCGACGCCGTCGGGCAGCCGGACCCGCTTCGGCGCGGCCAGCTCGTCCCGCCACCGCACTCCCTGCCATGCCCGGAAGTAGGGGCTGAAGACGCGGTAGTGGTCCCCGCCGCCGGGACGCAGCGCGCCGGGCTCGACGACGGTCAGGCCGGGGAACAGGCGCAGGAACATCCGGTGCCTGTCGCACTCGGCGCGCAGCCGGCGTTCCCGGCGGTGGGCGTAGCGACTCACGTCGGCGGAGAGCCCGATGCCCTCGGCGCCCACCTTCCGGGCCAGCTTCACCGTCTCGGCCACCGGGTCGCCCCGCCTGATCACCAGGTCGCCGCCGCGCTTGCGCAGCGCCTCACGCAGGTCGGTCAGGCTCTGGTGCAGGAAGCGGGTGCGGTTCGGCGAGAGCTTCTGCAACGCCGGGTCGAGCACGTAGAGCGGCACCACCCGGTCGAACGCGGAGCAGGCGGCGGCGAGCGCCGGGTGGTCGTGCACCCGCAGGTCACGGGTGAACAGCACCACCGCCGTACGGTCGGTCATCCGGCCAGGGCCGGTTCCAGCGCCGGGCCGGGCACCCGCACCGGCGTGCCGGGCGGGGTGAGCAGCGCCCGGGCGGCCACCGCCATCCGGCGCCGCTGCGGCACCAGGGCACGCCGCACGAAGACGTCGTAGTCCTGGGCGGCCACCTCGTCGAGGATGCCGCCGTAGAGCGCGTACGCGGTGCGCATGCACGCCTGCGAGGCCGGCTCCAGCAGCGGGATGCCCGGTGCGGCGGCGACGTAGTGGGCCTGAGCACGGGTCACCTCGTACTCGATCAGCTCGCGGATGCGCGGCGTGGTACGGCCGGCGGCCTTGGCGGCGAGCAGGTCGTCGCGGGTGAGGTCGAACTTGGCCATGTCCTCGTCGGGCAGGTAGGTCCGGCCCCGGTCGAGGTCCTCGGCGACGTCCCGGATGAAGTTGGTGAGCTGGAACGCGAAGCCGAGCTGACGGGCGGGCTCGCGGGCGGCCGCCGGGTCGGAGCTGCCCAGGATCGGCAGCATCATGGTGCCGATGACAGCGGCCGAGCCCTCCATGTAGTCGAGCAGGTCGTCGTAGGTCGGGTACGACATGACCGTCAGGTCCATCGCCATGCTGCGCAGGAACGACGCGAAGTCGTCGCGGTCCAGGTCGAACACGGCGATGGTGTGCAGCACCGCGGGCAGCAGCGGGTCGTCGACCGACGCACCGTGCAGCCCGGCGACGAATCGATCCGACCACTCGCGCAGCCGGGCGGCCCGCTCGGCCGGCGGCAGGTCCTCGGTGCGGTCGACGATCTCGTCCGCGTAGCGGGTGAAGCCGTACAAGGCGTGCACATGTCGCCGTTTCCAGGCGGGAAGCAGCCGGGTGGCGAGATAGTAGGTACGGCCGTGACGCCGGTGCAGCTCGCGGCAACGGTCATAGGCAGCGGTCAGATCCGTGTCCATCGGCCCTCCTCAGTTTCGACGCAGCAATCGACGCAACTCGTAACCCTAGGGTACGCTCCCCCGCATGGCCAACGACGCAGTTGCGGGTAATGCGCTCCGCGTCGCGCCGGCTCAGGCCGGGGCGACGGACGATCCGGTCCGCGGCGTACTGGCCGCGTTCACGAAAGACCTGATCAAAGGGGTCGATGAGACGCTGGCGGCGTTCCTGGCCGCGGAAGTCGAATCGCTCACCGAGATCGACGCAGCGATGGGTGGTTTCGCCGCTACGGCACGCGACTGCGTGCTGGCCGGCGGCAAACGGGTCCGCCCCACGTTCGCGTACTGGGGCTGGCGGGGTGTGGTCGGCGGCGAGGAACCGCTGTGCTCGGTGCTCCCCGCGCTGTCCGCGCTCGAACTCCTGCACACGTTCGCGCTGGTCCACGACGACGTGATGGACGCCTCCGACACCCGGCGCGGGCTGCCCACCGCGCACCGGGCCGCCGCCGCCCGGCACCGGGCCGCCGGGCACACGGGCGACCCCGACCGGTACGGCGAAGCCGTCGCCGTCCTCATCGGCGACCTGTGCATGGTGTGGGCCGACCGGCTCATGGCACACGCGGCGGTCCCGGCGGACCGGCTGCTCGACGTGCGCCGCTGCTACGACCAGATGCGGGTCGAGACGGTCGCCGGGCAGTTCCTGGACGTGCTCGGCGAGAACGACTCGGCGAGCTGGACCGTCGACCGGGCGCTGCGGGTGGCCCGGTACAAGACCGCCAGCTACACCGTCCAGCGTCCGCTGCTGTTCGGCGCCTGCCTGGCCGGCACCGACGCGGACGACCCGCTCATCGCCGCGTACACCCGGTACGGGCTGGCCGTCGGCGAGGCGTTCCAGCTCCGCGACGACCTGCTGGGCGTCTACGGCGACCCGGAGACCACCGGCAAGCCGGCCGGCGACGACCTGCGTACCGGCAAGCCGACAACGCTGCTGATGCTGGCCCGGCAGCTCGCCGACCCGGCGCAGCGCCGCGCGTTGGAGCGGGCCGGCTCGGTCACCTCGGCACACGAGGTGGACCGGCTGGCCGACGTGGTCCGGGACACCGGGGCCACCGCCCGGGTGGAGCGGATGATCTCCGACCGGGTGACCGAGGCGCTCGCCGCGCTCGGCACCGCACCGATCGACGAGACCGCGCGCACCGCGCTGACCGGCCTCGCCACCGCCGCCACGGCGCGGCGGGCATGATGAGCAACTTCGTGAGCAAGGGGGCCGGAATGCGTACCGTCAAGGGACGGACCGACCGGGTGGTAGTGGTCGGCGCCGGGCTGGGTGGGCTGGCCTGCGCGCTGCACCTGGCCGGCAGTGGCCGGCAGGTGACGGTGCTGGAACGCGAGCCGGTGCCGGGCGGCCGCGCCGGGCGGCTCAGCGTCGACGGGTACGAGTTCGACACCGGACCGACCGTCCTCACCATGCCCGACCTGATCGCCGAGGCGCTCGGCGCGGTGGGTGAGGAGCTGACCGACTGGCTCGGCCTGACCCCGCTCGACCCGGCATACCGCGCGTACTACCCGGACGGGTCGACGCTCGACGTCATCACCGACACCACCCGGATGGCCGCCGAGATCGCCCGCGTCTGCGGTCCCCGCGAGGCCGACGGCTACCTGCGTTTCGTCGACTACGCCCGCAACCTGTGGCAGTGGGAACGGGCCGACTTCATCGAGCGCAACCTCGACGCGCCGACCGACCTGCTCACCGGCAACCTGCTGAAGCTGTTCGCCAGCGGCGCCTTCCGGCGGCTCCAGACGAAGATCAACCAGTTCTTCCGCGACCCGCGTACCCAGCGGATCTTCTCCTTCCAGGCCATGTACGCGGGCCTGTCGCCGCACGACGCGCTGGCGATCTACGCGGTCATCGCGTACCTCGACTCGGTGGCCGGTGTGTGCTTCCCGCGCGGCGGCATCCACGCGGTCTCCCGCGGGATGGCCGGCGCGGCCGAGAAGCACGGCGTGCAGATCCGGTACGGCACCACCGTGACCCGGGTGGAGACCGCCAACGGCCGCGCCACCGGCGTCGTCACCGCGGACGGCGACTTCATCCCCGCCGACACGGTGGTGCTCAACCCGGACCTGCCGGTCGCCTACCAGGACCTGCTGCCGCCCAGCCGGCAGCGCAAGCTGACCTACTCGCCGTCGTGCGTGGTGCTGCACATCGGTTCGACGCAGGGCTATGGCAAGATCGCCCACCACAACATCCACTTCGGGCGCTCCTGGAAGGGGACGTTCGACGAGGTGATCCGGCGAGGCGAGCTGATGACCGACCCGTCGCTGCTGGTGACGAACCCGAGCCGCACCGACCCGTCGGTGGCGCCGGCCGGCAGGCACACCTACTACGTGCTCGCCCCGGTGCCGAACCTGGAACGGGCGCCGTTCGACTGGACCGGCGACCTCACCCAGCGATACGCCGACCAGCTCGTGAGCACGCTGGAGGAGCGCGGCTACGTCGGCTTCGGCGACGGCATCGAGGTGATGCGGGCGGTCACCCCGGCCGACTGGGCGGCGCAGGGCATGGCCGCCGGCACCCCGTTCGCCGCCTCGCACAGCCTCTTCCAGACCGGCCCGTTCCGCCCCTCCAACCTGCACCGGACGCTGGAGAACGTGGTGTTCGTCGGCTCCGGCACCCAGCCGGGCGTGGGGGTGCCGATGGTGCTGATCAGCGGCAAGATCGCCGCGGCCCGGATCACCGGGGCGATGTCGTGAGCGAGCGGGAGACCCACCTGGTCGAGCTGGTCGACGACGACGGGCTGGTGATCGGCGAGACCACGGTGGCGACCGCCCACCAGCCACCCGGGCGGCTGCACCGCGCCTTCTCGGTGCTCCTCGTCGATCCCGACGGGCGGGTGCTGTTGCAGCAGCGGGCCGCGGTCAAGACGCGGTTCCCGCTGCGCTGGGCGAACTCCTGCTGCGGGCACCCGCTGCCCGGCCAGTCGCTGACCGAGGCCGCCAACCGGCGGCTCGCCGAGGAACTCGGTGTCGACCCGGTCGACCTCACCGAGGTGGGCGTCTACCTCTACTACGCCGAGGACCCGGCGACCGGACGGGTCGAGTTCGAGTACGACCACGTGCTGCGCGCCGACGTACCCGCCGACCTGGTCACGCGGCCCGACCCGGACGAGGTGGCCGACCTGCGCTGGGTCGACCCCGGCGCGGTGGTGGCCGACCTGGACGCCCACCCCCGTGAGTACGCCCCGTGGCTCGGCGGCGTGGTCAACCGGCTGCTGCACCCCACCGACGCGTCCCGGCCGGGCGTACCGGCCACCGAGGCACCGGAGCGGTCGGGTGGCCGATGAGGCGCTGAGCGCGGGGGCCGTCGCACGCCGACTGGGTGTGGCGGTCACCACGCTGCGTACCTGGCACCAGCGCTACGGTCTCGGCCCCAGCGAGCACGTGCCGGGTCACCACCGGCGGTACACGCCGGCCGACCTCGCCCGCCTGGAGATCATGCGCCGGCTGACCACCGAGGGGGTCGCGCCCGCCGAGGCCGCCCGCTGGGCCCGGCAGGCGCCGGCCGTGCTGCCTCCGGAGCGGCTCGGCCTCAAGGCACGGGCCTCGACGGTACGCGACGGCGGCGGCACCACCATCCCGGTCGGCCGGGCCGGGCCGGCGGCGCGCGGGCTGGCTCGTGCCGCCATGCGGCTGGACTCGGTGACCATCGGCCGCACCATCGCCGACGCGCTGGCCGCCGACGGGGTGGTGGCGACCTGGGAGGGGCTGCTGCGGCCGGTGCTCGCCGGCATCGGGGAGCGGCACGCCGCCACCTCCGGGTTGATCGAGGTGGAACACCTCATGTCCCGGTGCGTCTCCGAGGCGTTCGCCACGGTGGCGCGGGCGCATCCGACCGCCGGGCCGCCCCGGATCCTGCTCTCCTGTGCCGACGAGGAGCAGCATTCGCTGCCGCTGGAGGCGCTCGCCGCCGCGCTGGCCGAGGTCGGTGTGAGTTATCGCATGCTCGGTGCCCGCGTACCGGTGCCGGCCCTGGTCGAGGCTGTCAACCGGACCGGTCCGGCGGCGGTGGTGCTCTGGTCGCACATCCGGGCGACGGCCGACCCGTGCCAGCTCACCGCGCTGCTGGCGGTGCCGCGCCGGCCGCTGCTGGTGCTCGCCGCCGGGCCCGGCTGGCGGGCCGACTCGCTGCCGGCCGGGGTGGTCCGGCCGGTGGACCTGGCCGAGGCGTTGTCGCTGGCCGTGGCCGTGCGGGACTCGCTGGACCAGTCGACGACGAGCTGAGCCCCTCTCCCGTTCCGGGTCGGCGTCCACTACGGTCGGAAAGTCCGTCTGACCCCGACCCCTCCGGGAGCGACGAATGCGTCCACGCGCCCTGTCGGCGCTCGCCCTGGGCCTGGTGCTTCTCGTCACCGGCTGCGGCGAGGCCGGCAAGTCACCCGAGAAGGCCGCCGCACCGGCGTCGGCCTCGGCGTCGCCGTCCCCGACGCCGGTGACGAAGCCCTCACCGGCACACACCACCCCCGCGAAGCCCAAGCTGCGCCCGGTGCCGAAGAAGCTGCCGGCGGGCCTGCACCGGGCCAGCGGGAGCAGCGGCGTGGCGCTCACCTTCGACGACGGGCCGGATCCCCGGTACACCCCGCAGATCCTGGCCCAGCTTCGGGCGGCCCGCGTGAAGGCCACCTTCTGCGTCGTCGGCAAGCAGGCCAAGCGCTACCCGGAACTGGTGGCCCGGATCGTCCGGGAGGGGCACCAGCTCTGCAATCACAGCTGGCACCACGACGTGAACCTGGGCCGGCGCTCCGCCGCCGAGATCCGATCCGACCTGGAACGGACGAACGAGGCGATCCACGCCGCCGCGCCCAAGGCGCCGATCACCTGGTTCCGGCAGCCCGGTGGCCGCTGGACGGCCGAGGAGGTCACGATCGCCAAGCAGATGGGCCTGCGCCCGCTGCACTGGAGCGTGGACCCGCAGGACTGGGATCACCCGCCGGCGAAGACGATCATCAAGCGGGTGACGGGCGCCACCCGGCACGGTTCGGTCGTGCTGATGCACGACGCGGGCGGCGACCGGGCCCAGACGATGGCCGCGTGCCGGCACCTGATCCCGGACCTCAAGCGGCGGTACGGCATCGCCCTACCCCGCTGACCTGCGGTTTCACCCGCCACCACGGCCATCCCCATACCGGTTTTGTCGTCCGCGCAGGCATGACATATGCTTCTCCTGCCTCCGGCGGGGCCGGATGGGAGCAAGTCCGCTTGAAGTTGCGAGTGTGCAATGATGGCGGGGCCGCCCTCATCGTCTAGCGGCCCAGGACGCCGCCCTTTCAAGGCGGTAGCACGGGTTCGAATCCCGTTGGGGGCACGGTCCGGCTCGCGCCGGATGCAACACCAGCCAGGTCCTGTGGAGCAGTTGGAGTGCTCGCCGCCCTGTCAAGGCGGAGGTCGCGGGTTCAAGTCCCGTCAGGACCGCAAGCGCTGACGCCGCGCAGCTCGATGCGCGGCGTTCTGCGTATCGGCCCGTGCGGTAGCATGTGCCGAGCACCACGGCCAGGTAGCTCAGTTGGTACGAGCGTCCGACTGAAAATCGGAAGGTCGGCGGTTCGACCCCGCCCCTGGCCACATAGCCTTTCGCCGGGCTACAGGAGCGCCGACCAGCGGGAACGCAGGTCGGCGTTCTGCTTTGTGCGCTAGAAGCCTGCCTGTCCGGTCTGCCCGTTACCTTTTCGCTTCGATCCGGCGCCGTCGCATGGACACAGCGACCAGTCCGGCGGCGAGAACTGTCAGCACGGCACCGCCCACGAGCCACAGACGGCCCGGCACCTGCGCAGGTGCCGGTAAGGCCGTGACGAGCGTCGGGGCGGCTGCGGGCGCGGACGGTGTGGTCGGCACCTGGGCAGGTGCAGCGGTGATTCCCGCGCACAGCCCGGTGACGCCGTCGCGGGAGTTCACGCGGTACCGGGTGCCGGCGCGGAAGTCGTAGCCGCAGTTCTCCTCCTGGCGGCCCACCCTCAGCCGGAGCGTGGCCCCTGCCCGGAGGCTGCCCTTCTCGACCGACTCCACCGCGAGCTGGACCCCGGTGTCGGTCACCTCGGTGATCGTCCCGACGACGATGAGGTCGGCACGCTCGTCCGCGCCGGTGCGCGCGCAACTGCACGCCCAGGCCGGCTCCGCCGGTGAGGCGACCACGACGAGGCCGAGGCTGAGGGCGGTCAGGGCGAGCAGAATCGCGGCGCGCAGCTTCACACCGATACCGACGCTCGGACGGCCCCGGTGGTTCCATCTGCCCGGTGCGTCGCGACGGAGGCACCGCGGCGTGGAGCGGGCACTCGCGCGACGCGTCCCGCGTCTACGGTGAGCGGGCCCGCCGAGTGGCGGACAGGATGCCACCGGAAGGCCACGTGTGCGTGCGCTGCGTACGGCTCTGACGCCGGTCCTCGTACTGGCCGTGATCCTGCTCAGCGGGTGTGGCCGGGTCTCGGGGCTCCTGGACCGAGTCTCCCTGTTCCATCCGGTCTGGGCCGCCGACGGCTGGGTCTACTACCTGCGGGAGGTGACCTCGACCTCGGGCTCGGGAGTAGCCGAGGTGTGGCGGCAGCGACCCGATGGGAGCGCCGAGGAACCCGTTCTCAAGCGCGCGCCAGCGGTATCCACCTGCGAAGCGGGCTTGTTCAGCTTCCTGTTCGCCGGCCCCGGCGGCGACCTCGGGGTGGCCCTCGAATGCGGCTGGGACGAAACCGAGCTGCTCAGCTACTCGCCGGCCGACAAGACGTTCGAGCCTCTGGCGTCGACGCGTTTCCTCACCGAAGCCGCACTCGTGAACCGTGGCGGCGGGGGATACGTGGAGGCGCCCCGGGAGTGCGGTCCGGGGGGAGTCCAGCTGCTCGCCGACGGGAAGGCGTACGAGTTCGGCTCTCCGGTGACGGTGGGCGGAGTGACCTTCAACCTGAGCGGCGGTGACACGGATTGCGAGTCGACGGTGCTGGCGCGGTCGCCTGCGGCGCTGGGTGAACGGCTGTTCTTCATCACCGCACCCGACTCCCTCGGCAGGTTGCCGCTGCCGCCCGAGGTGAGTCCGGACGATCTCACCTGGCACCTGACGGAGTGGGCCGTCGGATCGGCCACAGCCAGGTTCATCACGGAGCTTCCCGGCCTCGCCGACCTGGCGGTGTCGCCGGACGGCCGGTCGGTGATCGCCGCCGTCGCGTCGGACCACGTGGGCGGGGTCTGGTCGGTCGACGTCCGCACCGGGAAGAAGACGAGGATCGCCGGCGGCGCCCGCGCCTACCACCCGAGCTTCTCGCCGGACGGGAAGCGGTTCGTCTACGTCGAAAAGCTCGAACGGCTGAAATTCGCCGAGGCACGGTAGCCGCCGGCGCACGAAAGAGGTCCCCACCGGCGTGCAGGCCGGTGGGGACCTCGTGGCATCCGGCTCAGACAGCGGCGGGCTGCTCCGCCGCGTCCGAGGCGCAACAGGCGCTCTCGGTCGCCTTCGCCAGCTGCGGCGAGTCGGCCTTGACCGTGTAGACCTCCCACGGCTCGTCGCCGGGGCCGCGTACCCAGACCTTGTCCTGGAGCGCGTAGCAGCACTCGGTGTCGTTCTCCTCCAGCGTGATCAGGCCGGACTCGGTGAGGCGGTTGGTCGCGGCGTTGACCTCCTCGGTGGTGGACACCTCGACCCCGAGGTGGTCCATCACCGTCGGCAGGCCGGGCTCACCTTCGAGGAGTACGAGCTTCAGCGGCGGGTTCTCCACCGCGAAGTTGGCGTAGCCGGGGCGGCGCTTGGCCGGCTCGACGCCGAACAGCTTGCTGTAGAAGGCCACGGAGCCTTCGAGGTCGGACACGCGCAGGGCGAGCTGGACGCGGGACATGGGAACCCCCTGTCTAGATGTTCATCGAAGCAGTCTCCACCCTGCCTATTGATTCGAAGTCTGTCAACCTAGAGAAATGTCGAAACAGGCGCCGATGTTCGAGACCCCTCGACCTCTTGCGCGAACAGGTTTGCAATGCAAACCTATTTGGGTCACAGCGCTACGGCTGCCGGGAGGAACCATGCCGTCCGAGTCACCCCGCGAGGACGATGCCCAGGAACTGCTCGCCTCGATGACCACCCTCCGCCGGCAGGCCCGGGCGGCTCGTCAGGCGTACTGGCTTCCGCTCCTGCTCTTCGGGGTGCTCATCGCGGCGGCCGCGCCGCTGTACGTCGAGTCGGCGGAACCAGCCCCGCTGCGCGCCGGGACCGGCGGCCCTGCCCTGAGCGGTCTCGGCGGCGGCTTCCTGGAGAAGTCGACCGCGCTCGGCTGGTACTGGCTGGCCGCGCTCGTCGGCGGCTACCTGGCCGGCCTGACGTGGTACCGCTGGCACGGCCGGCGAGCCGGCGTCCAGACCCCGACCCGGGCGTACGTCATCGCCGGCCTCGCGGGCACTCTCGTCGGCCTCGCCCTTCCGGTCGCCCTGGAGTTCCTGCTGTTCAACACCAGCGGGCCGGTGTGGGGCGGCACCAGTCGGCTGACCGGTCCGCTACTCGGCCTCGCCAACCGGGGCATGCTGCCGCACCTCGTGATCGCCGTCGGCCTGGCGGTCCTCGCCCGCCTGGAACGCAGCCGGAGCCTGTGGGTCGTGGTCGGGCTCTACACCGTCGTGCTGATAGCCGTGAACGCCTGGTTCCAGCTCTCCGACCTGCAACCGGGTGATCTGACCCGGTTCAGCTTCATGCAGGCGGCCGTGCTCCCGGCACCGGTCCTGCTGATCGGCGGGGGTCTGGCACTCGCCGCCGCCAAGAAGCAGCACAATCGGTAGTCGTGAGCACCGTGGACGACCCTCGCGCGAGCGGGCCATTCCCGACGAACGGCCTCGACGACAGGGTCCACCAGCGGCACCGGCTCGGCATCCTGACCATCGCCGCTGAAGGCGAACGGGTGGAGGTGGCCTATCTCCGCCAGGCCCTCGAACTCACCGCGGGCAACCTGTCCCGGCACCTCACCGTGCTGGAGGAGGCACGCCTGATCGAGGTGGAGAAGGGCTACCACGGCCGTCGTCCGCGGACGTGGATCCGGATCACCCGGGAGGGCCGTCAAGCCCTGCACTCCGAGATCACCGCCCTCCAGGAGCTGCTCCGCCGCCACCAGCAGGCCGCACAGCCCTCCACCTCGGCCGGTCCGGACGACTTCCCACCCGCGTGACGCCCTCCCCGGTCACCCGATCCCGGACGGACGGGCGGCGGGACCGGCGGCGGGCGGTCAGGTCTCTGGGGGGCGGCGGTTCTGGGTGGGGCTGCCCTGGATCGCCTCCCAGACGCTCCGGCCGGCCTGCCGGAGTGCCTGTCCGGCCTGTCCCGCCAACTGTGCCGCCTCGGCGGCGGCGCTCGCCGGCTGGCCGGTCCCGCCCGGGCGCTCCGAACCGCGCTTCTTCTCGGTGGGACGTTCCGCCGACGGGCCCGCACCGGCGCCCTGCCCCGATCCGGCGGCACGCTCGGACTCCGTCCGCGCCGGGCGCCGGGGCGGCTCGGGTGCCTCGATCGGGCCGGGCACCGCCGGCCCGGTGCGCTCGACCACCTCGCCGGCCGCGGCCACCGTACGCCCGGTCTTGTCGACCACCGGCGCGGCGAGCCGGTGCACGTCGTCCAGGGTGACGCCGGCCGAGCGCGCCAGCGCGTCGATCAGCTGCGGGTTGCGGTCGATCGTGGTCAGCGCCCGGTCCAGGATCTGCACCAGCTTCTCCAGCCGCACCTTGAGCAGCACCTCGGCGCTCACCCCGGTGATGTCCAGCTCGACACCCTCCAGGTGCACCCGGACACCGGCGTCGAGCTGAAGCAGGTTCGCCAGCCGGGCGCGCAGCGACAGGTCGGCGTCGAGCCCGTCCACCGCGAGCCGGATCTCGTCGACGGTCAGCTCCGGCACATCGAGCAGGACGTCCGGCTCCGGCTCGGGAGCGGCCGGCGAGCCGGTCAGGTCGTCACCGGGGTCCGGCACTGGTGCGGTGGCTCGGCTGTCGGTCATTCTGCCCGCTCTCCCATCGGTCCGGTCGGCGGCGCTTACCCGCTTTCCGGTACGGCATCCGTCGCCCACCAGCACCTCGCGGAAGCCCGCCCGCACCTCGCGGAAGCCCACCTGACCTCCCGGAAGCACCGCCGCGCACCTCCCGTAAGCGCCACCCGCGTCTTGCGCAGAGCGCCTGTCCCACCACTCAGCGCTGTCGGGAACCGGTGTTCCCGGTGTCCGGAAGCGGGCGGAACGGAAGCTGCACACCGAGACATGAGCCGGTATGGTCCGGACCTATGGGACAGGAGATGGCCGATCCGGATGAGGTCCGGCAGGAATCCGATCGCTTCTCCCTCCGCAGCAGCCTGCTCGTCCCGGCGTCCGCCGAGCGGGCGTACGCCGTCTTCACCGGCGCACTCGCCGACTGGTGGGTGCGTGAATACACCTGGTCCGGCCCGGAGGCGCTCGCCGCACTCGGCATCGAGCCCCGGGCCGGCGGGATGCTCTACGAGATCGGCCCGTACGGCTTCCGCAACGACTGGGGCCGCGTGCTGACCTGGGATCCGCCGCGGCGCCTGGTGTTCACCTGGCAGATCGGCCCGGACCGGGTGCCGGTGCCGGATCCGGCGCGGGCCAGCGAGGTGGAGGTCCTGTTCCACGCCGACGGTCCGGAGCAGACCCGGGTGGACGTCGAGCACCGCTACTTCGACAGGCACGGCGCGGCGGCCGAGGGCTACCGCGAGGCGCTCACCGCAGGCTGGCACGAGCTGCTCTGCCGCTACCTGGCGACGGTCGCCCGTACCGCCTGAGATCGGTCAGCCGGCGATACCGGGCGCCGCGCCGGTGCCGGCCACGCCGGTGCCACCGAGGTCGGCCCGGCGGCCGGCGGCCGCGCCGGAACCGAACCCGCCGCCCGCCAGCCGCCGTCGCGGGGCGGTGCGCAACCGGGGGTACGCCTCGGCGACCCGGCGCTGGACGCGATCGGAGCGGTCGGCGAGCACCAGAGCCGTGGAGGGTCCACCCGACTCCGCCACCGCCTTGCTCTCGGCCGCGCGCAGTCGTTCCGCGACGACGTACGCGAAACCGGCCAGCCAGGTACGCCGGAACGCCGCCGGATGCTCCCCGGCCGGTACGACGGCACCGGCGAGCCCGTGCGCGGCCTGCACCAGCAGCGACGTGAACAGCAGCTCGACCCGTTCCAGGTCGCTGGCGAAGCCGAACAGGTGCATGACGAAACCGTTGCCGTGCCGGCGGCGTACACATCGGCACCGCAACGGTTCGGCGACCGCCGCGAGCAGACCGGCCTTGTCCCGCGCGTACGGCGCGATCACCTCGACGGTGCGGTCACCGACCGGGTCGGCGGCCGGGTCGCGGGCGGCGAGCAGCGCCCTGTCGACGCCGTAGCGGGCGATCAGCTCGGTGGCCTTCGCCATGAAGGCGGCCGACTCGGCGGGTGTGCAGGCCGGATCCTCCGCCTGGGCGAGCAGCTTGCGCACCTTGCTGAGCATCGCCTCGGACATGCACCCAGAGCTACCACAGTCGGGGCGCCTAGCCGCGCGCCGGGCTCAGTCCGAGCGGCTGCGCAGCGTGGCGATCGTCGACCCGGCGAGCGTGAGCAGGCAGTCGGGCAGCAGGCCGTCGGCTGCGGCCGCCCCGAACAGCGCCTCGCCGGTGTCCGCGTCGTCGTTCGCGCACGCGCTGACGAAACGGGCCACCCAGCGGGTGTCGTAGTCGGCCTGGTCGATGCCGGGGAAGTCGAGGGCGGCGCCGCCGGCCGGAGCGTCGTCGCCGAGCATGGTGGCGGCGAGGCACCATGCCACTCCGTACGCCCCGGCGAGGCCGGAGCGGTCCACCACCGCGTCGAACGTGCCCACCACGCCGGCGCCGTCACCGGCGAGGGCGGAACGGAGCACGGCGGTCGCGTCGTCGAGCGTCTGCTGTGCTTCGTCGTTCACCCGCGGAACAGTATCGCCGGGGGTCAAGCGGTGACCCGGAAACGGCTCGCCGACCACGCAGAGTGATACCCGCAGTCGGGGTGCCGACGCAGCCGACTCCACAGTCCCGCGTGCCGCGTGAGCACGCTAAGGTGCGCAGCGGACCTTCGCCGGAGGAAGGACGACCATGCTGAGAACACGCACGTCGCGCGCGGCCCTGTCCATGGCCTGCGCGGCGCTTCTGCTCGCCACGAGCGCCTGCGGGAGCGACGAGCCGGAGGAAACGCCTGCCACCCAGGTACGCCTCTACGGCACCGACGGCAACATGCTCAATTCGTACGCCGCGGAGCTCAAGGACCGGGCGGACCTGGTGAACGGGATGAAGGGCACCACGCCCCTCACCCCGCTTGCCGAGAGCTTCAAGGAACGACTACTCGCCGTAGACCCGAAGCTGGGTGACTTCCTCTACTCCGCCGAGTCGTACGACGCGGTGGTGATCAGTGCGCTGGCCGCCCAGCTCGCCGGCACCACCGCTCCGGCCGAGATCGCCAAGCAGATCGTCGGGGTGACCACCGGCGGTGAACGCTGCGACGACGTGGCGGCCTGCCTGGAGCTCGCCCGCGCGGGCCGGGACATCGAGTACCGGGGCGTGTCGCTGACCCGCGCCGGGTTCACCGACACCGGCGAGCCGGCCACCGCGAGCTACGGCACCATGCACTTCGACAACCAGAAGATCGACGACAGCAAGACCGAGTTCGTCGGCGCCGGTGAGGAGTCGGGGGCGAGCACGAAGGCCCCGCCGCGTGGGCGCAAGGTTCGCGACGGGAAGGCGAAGGACGCCCCGCTGGTCCTCGGCGGGCTGCTGCCGAAGACCGGTGACCTGGCGCTGGCGAACCCGCCGCTGGCGGCCGGCGCGGCGCTCGCGGTCCGTGAGGTGAACGCCGCCGGTGGTGTGCTCGGCGAGCCGGTGAAGTGGATCGAGGGCGACGACGGCACCAACCCGGAGGTCGCCAAGGCCACCGTCGCCTCGCACGTCAGCAAGGGCGTGCAGGTCATCATCGGCGCGGGCGGCTCCGGCATCTCCCGGGCCGTACTGCCGGACGTGGTGGCCGCCGGGCGGATCCTGTTCTCCCCGTCGAACACCGACGCGGGGCTGAGCGCCGTGGACGACAAAGGCCTCTACTTCCGTACCGCGCCGCCGGACAGCCTCCAGGGCCGTGCCCTGGCCGACGTGATGCTCCGGGACGGGCCGCGCAAGATCGCGATCCTGGCCCGTAAGGACTCCTACGGCGAGGGCCTCCAGGAGAACGTCCGCTCGGAGCTGGAGAAGGCCGGCATCGGCGCGGACCGGATCAAGCTGCTGACCTACGAGCCGCCGGCCGATCCGAAGACGCCTGTCGACTTCAGCGGCACCGCCAAGGAGATCAAGGCGTTCGGGCCGGAGGCGCTGCTGCTCATCGGCTTCGCCGAGTCCGCGCCGGCGATCACCGCGCTGGACGACGCGGGAGTCGACATCAAGAACTGACGCGTACCGACGCGACGGGCCGCACCGGATTCACCCGGTGCGGCCCTCGTCGTCTCTCCCGGGCTCAGCGGGCCCGGCGCCGGTCCAGGAACTCGGTCATCCGCCGGTGCTTCTCCTCGTCCTCGAAGAGCACGGCCTGGCTCAGCAGGTCGAGCTGCGGGTGCGCGGCCGCCGGGGCGTCCACCGCCATCTTGGTCAGCCGCAGCGCCAGCGCGGAACCCTTCGCCATCTCGTCGAGCAGGCCGTGCGCGGTGGGCAGCAGTTCCTCCGGATCGGCCACCACCCGGTTCACCAGCCCGATCCGCAGCGCCTCCTCGGCGTCCACCCGCCGGCCGGTGAACAGCAGCTCCTTGGCCCGCGCCTCACCGATCAGCGCCGGCAGCCGGTAGGTCGCGCCCGCACCGGCCAGGATGCCCAGCCGCACCTCGGGCTGGCCGAACACCGCGCGGTCCGTGCACACCCGGAGATCGCAGGCGTACGTCAGCTCGGCGCCGCCGCCCAGCGCCGGCCCGTCGACTGCCGCCACGGTGGGCATCGGCAGTGCCCGGATGCGGGCGAAGACGCCCTGGTTGATGGCGGCCAGCGCGTCCAGCCGGCCGCGCTCGCGGAGCTGGGCGATGTCGGCGCCCCCGGCGAAGATGCCCGCCGTCCCGCCGGTGAGCAGCAGCAGCCGGGGACGCGCCTCCAGGTCGGCGCAGACCGCGTGCAGCTCGCCCACCAGGTCGGCGTCGATGGCGTTGCGCTTCTCCGGCCGGTCCAGGGTGACCACGAGCCGGTCCGGCAGCTCCTCGATCCGCAGCCCGCTCATTTCTTCTGGCCGTCCTTCCACGTGTAGAAGCCCTGCCCCGACTTCTTGCCCAGCTTCCCGGCGGCCACCATCTCGACGAGCAGCGGCGGTGGCGCGAAGCGGTCGCCGTACGCGGCCTGGAGCGTGCGCGCGATGTCGAGCCGTACGTCCAGCCCGACCAGGTCGGTCAGCTCCAGCGGGCCGATCGGGTGCCGGTAGCCGAGCACCATCGCCTTGTCGATGTCGGCCGGGCCGGCCACCTCGTCGGCCACCATCCGGATCGCCTCCAGCCCGAGCGTGACACCGAGGCGGGAGGTGGCGAAGCCGGGCATGTCGCGTACGACGACGGGGTCCTTGCCCAGCCGGGCGGCGAGCGCGACGGCCGCCTCGGTCGTGGCCGGCGCGGTGGCCGGGCCGACCACGACCTCGAGCAGCGCCATCGCCCACACCGGATTGAAGAAGTGCAACCCGACGAAGCCGGCGGGCCGGTCCAGCCCGGCGGCCAGTTCGGCGATCGGGATGCTGGACGTGTTGCTGCCCAGCAACGCGGGCCGGCGGCTCTCCGCCTCGCGCAGGACGGCACGCTTGAGGTCGAGCCGCTCGGGCACCGCCTCCACGATCACGTCGGCGCCCTCGGTCACCTCGGCGAGCCCGGCCCGGAGCGTGACGCGCTCACGGTTGGCGGTGGCGGCCTCCTCGGTCAGCTTGCCGCGCTGCACGCCCCGGTCCCACAGCTCCCCGAGCCGGCGCACGGCCTCGGCGCCCCGGGCGGGGTCGACCTCGACCAGTTCGACCGCGTACCCGGCGCCGGCCGCCACGTACGCGATGCCGAGGCCCATGGTGCCGGCCCCGACGACCACAAAACGACCACTCATCGGTGTCCCCTCGCCGCGGCGGGGGCGCGCGGGGTCTCCGCCGCCGGGCCCGTCCGCTCGCTCGTTCCTGCATGCGACCCTATGCAGGGCCGGGCCGCCGGTATGCGTGGGGGCGGAGCGGACGGGGTAAGGACGGCCGTCAACGCCGAAGGAAGGAACGAGATGAGCCAGGCACCGGAGAGCGCGGAGAACACCGAGACGGTCGAGACCCGCGGCGACGAGCGGGTGGACCTGCTCCGCGCGGACACCAACAACGACGGCAAGACCGACGTGTGGGTGGTGGACACCGACGGCGACGGCAAGGCCGACCTGTTCCAGTTCGACACCGACGGTGACGGCAAGGTGGACATCACCATGGTGGACATCGACGAGGACGGCACGCCGGACGAGGTGGTCGACGGCGACGGCGGGCTGCCCCCGGAGCAGACCACCCCCACCGTCCAGGTCTGAGCATGTAAGGAAGGGCCCCTTATTAACGCCTAGGCGCTTGAAAGGGGCCCTTCCTAACGCCGCAGCTCCAGAGTGGCGAGGTAGTAGGGGTGGTCGGTGTCGTCCACGTCGGCCAGTCGCCACGGTGAACCGTGGACCAGCTCGGCGAACTCCTCCGGCGAGCAGACCAGGTAGTCGAACCAGTCGGTGCCGAGCAGCCGGTAGCGCAGCCGCAGCCGCAGTTGCCCGCCGATCCGGCCCCGCTGCCGGTTGCGCTCGTGGTAGGCGGTGTGCACCGGGTCGGTGGTCCCGTACGGGTCGGTGCCGTGGGCGATCACCCGCGCGCCGGGGCGGGCCAGCGCGGCGAGCGCCGCGAGCATCGCCGGGGCGCGTTCCCGCCCCTCGAACAGTCCGAGGTTGTTGCCGAGCAGCAGGAACGTGTCGTACCGGTGGCCGTCGGGGGCGTGCTCGTCGACGGTGCCGTGCACCAGGTCGCGTACGCCCCGGTGCCGGCTGACCCGCAGCGCGCCGAGCGAGGTGTCCAGCCCGGTGACCGGTACGCCCCGCTCCTGGAGGTGCAGCGCGATCCGGCCGGCGCCGACGCCGATGTCGAGCACGTGCCCGCGTACCCGGTCCACGGCCCGGTGGTCGTGCGGCTGCCACCGCTGCGGCGGGTCCAGGTAGTGCCCGGCGGGTGCGCCGTTGATCAGCCCGTCGTCGCGCTCGATGATCTCGATGACCGGGCGCGGGAGGCGGCCGCCGGCCATCGGGCGCGGGCCGATCCCGGTGGCGACCGCGTACGCGTCGCGGATCATCTCGCCGAACACGTCGCCGATCTCGGGTTCCCCGGTCATGAGAGCACGCTATCCGGCGGTCGGCGGCACCCTGACCGCCGTATCCTTGGCGGCGTGACCGACCTGGACCGCCTGGCTGCGGAGAAGTACGTCCTGCTCACCACGTTCCGCAAGGACGGCCGGGCGGTGCCGACTCCGGTGTGGGCGGTACGCGACGGCGACGGGCTCGCGGTCTGGACGGTGGCCGACTCCGGGAAGGTGAAGCGCATCCGGCGCGACGGCCGGGTCACTGTGGCGCCGTGCGACGTGCGCGGCCGGCCGCACGGTGAGGCGGTGCCGGGCCACGCGACGATCGCCGACCCGGAGAGCACGAACCGGGTCCGGACGCTGCTCAAGCGGAAGTACCGGCTGATCGGGCGGCTGAGCCTGCTGGGCAGCCGGCTGCGCCGGGGCGAGCGCGGCACGGTCGGGCTGCGGATCGTGCTGGACTGATCCGCCCTCGACACGATCAAACCCGGACGCGATCAAGGGCGGCGCCGTGACGGCACCGCCCTTGATCGGAACGCCGGAGAACGCCGGTTCGTCAGTCTCCCTGGCGCTGCTGGGGGATCTGCCCCTGCAGCAGGGCCCGAACCTCCGACTCGCGGTAGCGGCGGTGACCGCCGAGGGTCCGGATGGCGCTGAGCTTGCCAGCCTTGGCCCACCGGGTCACCGTCTTCGGGTCGACACGGAACATCGACGCCACCTCGGCCGGTGTGAGTAGCGGCTCAGGTTCGTGCGTTCGCGATGCCATCGGGGTCACTCCTCCACATGTATAGACATCGGCCGGGGTCCCGCCGGCCGACGCGTCTCCCATGGTCCGGCTAGTCCCCGATGTCCGACATGGGCCGAACGGCTGAAGGTCGCTAGACGGACGGATGAACCATGCCCGATTTTTACGACTTTTATGCCGCAGAAAGTACCTTATTCGGACTCATGATCACGGTTCGTGACGCATCAGCTACGAGACACTCTCGTGTCCAAGACCACTTAGCAGGGCAAACCGGACGTCAGTTGCACCGTTCGAGCAGCTGCACCGCGCGCCAGCGGGCGACCAGCTTGTCGTACGCGGCGGACGCCTCCTCGGCCTCGCCCCGGCCCAGTCCGGACAGTCCGGCGGCCACCAGATCGGTCGAGTCGTCGGCTTCGAGCGTCTCGTCCGGCAGCAGCTGCACCAGGCCGCCGTAGTCCAGTTCGACCACCGAACGCGGGTGGAACTCCTCCAGCCACCGGGCCGCCTCCTCGACCGCCTCGGTGATCGGTGCCTCGCCGATCGACTTGCGCAGCACCGACAGCGCCCGGGACGCGCGACGCCGCGCCTTGGAGATCTCGGTGCGGTAGCGCAGCGCCCGCCGCCCCGGATCGGTGACCAGGTGCCGCTCGCCGGCCTCGAACAGCACGAACCAGCGCAGCGGCACGCCCCAGGTGGCGATCTGCTCGTGCACCCGGGGCACCCCGTGCTCCAGCACCCGGGCACCGCTGCGCCAGTCCTCCACCACGGCCTTGGCCTGCCCGGCGAGCACCGGTGGCACGAACGCGTCGGCAAGCACCGAGGGCACGCCGTCGCGGGCGCTCAGCGCCGCCTCGGCGACCCGGATACGCAGGTTCCACGGGCAGACCAGCAGCGCGTCGTCGGACTCCAGGACGTACGCCTCGTCGGGCAGGTCGGGTAACCGGGTCCAGCCGGCGCCGAGCGCCTCGATCACCGTGGTCCGCTGCCGCACCGGCCCCTCCAGCGGAGCGATCGCACGGCCCTCGCTGACGTACCGGCGCCAGTACGACTGCCGATCCCGGTCGAAGGCGGTCAGCGGCTCGTACACGCGCAGGTATGAAGCGAAGAGCGACGGCACGGCGCGATCCTCCCACGAGACGGGACCGCCCGTCGCCGCCCTCGGGCCCGTGGCGTGACATGCGCGACAGTACGGTTCGGGCCGATATTAGGCTCTACGACACCGGCAGCATCCCGCCGGCGTGCCACCCGGGTTCCGCGCCCCACAAGGGCGCACACCGACACAGGAGTCAGCCATGGGCGTATTCGCCAGTACCGACGACCCCGTCTCCACGGGGCATGAGCAGGTCGTGTTCTGCCAGGACAAGCAGTCCGGCCTGAAGGCGATCATCGGGATCTACTCGACCGCGCTGGGCCCCGCGCTCGGCGGCACCCGGTTCTACCCGTACGCCAGCGAGGCCGAGGCCCTCGCCGACGTGCTCGACCTCTCGCGCGGCATGGCCTACAAGAACGCCCTGGCGAACCTCGACCTCGGTGGCGGCAAGGCGGTCATCTGGGGTGACCCCGACCAGATCAAGAGCGAGGCGCTGCTGCGCGCGTACGGCCGCTTCGTCGAGTCGCTCAACGGCCGCTACTACACCGCCTGCGACGTGGGTACCTACGTGGCGGACATGGACGTGATCGCCCGGGAGACCCGCTACGTGACCGGCCGCAGCGTGGAGCACGGCGGCGCGGGCGACTCCTCGATCCTCACCGCCTGGGGCGTGTTCCAGGGCATGCGGGCCGCCGCCGAGCACGTCTGGGGCAGCCCGACGCTGGCCGGCCGCCGGGTCGGCGTGGCCGGGCTGGGCAAGGTCGGCAAGTACCTGACCGCCCACCTGCTCGACGACGGCGCCGAGGTCGTGGCGACCGACGTCAGCCCGCGCGCCCTGGAGTGGGCGCGCACCACCCACCCGCAGGTCACCCTGGTGGACGACACCGCGGCGCTCGTCGCCTCCGACATCGACGTGTACGCCCCGTGCGCGCTCGGCGGCGCGCTGAACGACGACACCGTGCCGGTGCTGCGGGCGAAGGTGGTCACCGGGGCGGCGAACAACCAGCTCGCCCACCCGGGCATCGAGAAGTTGCTCGCCGACCGGGGCATCCTCTACACGCCCGACTACGTGGTGAACGCCGGTGGCGTGATCCAGGTGGCCGACGAGATCGAGGGCTTCAACTTCGACCGCGCCAAGCTGCGCGCCACCCGGATCTTCGACACGACCCGGCAGATCCTCCAGCTCGCCGACGACGAGGGCGTGCCGCCGGCGGTCGCTGCGGACCGGCTCGCCGAGCGGCGGATGGCCGAGGTCGGCCGGCTGCGGACGATCCATCTGCGGTGAAGCTCACCTCCGGGGGCGGGGCGACGCTCCTCCCCCGGAGGCGGTGCGCGTTAAGCTGATCCTCGGGCTTGTTCGTACCGGTATGTCCGGTGTCACGGCCAGCCCCGGGGGTTACCCCTTACCCGGTACACTTTGTGACAGCTGGACCACCGCGACGCGCAGGTCCGGTCGACGGTGACCCGAGGTGCCGAACGATGGCATCCCCATGTACCGTAAGAGCCACGAGAGATGCCTGACGTCATCGGGGCCCGCCTTCGGGCTGCCCCGCATTCTGTGCGAGGGGGTCGAGCCATGGGGCGCGGCCGTGCTAAGGCCAAGCAGACGAAGGTGGCCCGGGAGTTGAAGTACCACTCCCCGAACACCGACCTAACCGCCTTGCAGCGCGAACTGGCGGGTAGTGGAAAGTCTGAGCACAACTTCGACGACGACTACAAAGAGTATGTCGACGACGATGACGAGGACCACGCGGACGACGACCCGGACACCTGGGCTCGTCCGACCCGCTGACCTCCGGTCACATCTGAGCACGCGGTAACCCCCGCGTGCTCACGCATGTGCTCTGCTGAGCCGGCGTACGACCGACGATCAGGGACCTGCCGGCGCTCCGGGGCGCCCCCGCTCCGACGCGCCGGCAGGTCCTTGATCGCGGAACCGTCCCCTCAGCGCGGCCGGTTGTTCCAGTTGTAGAACGTCGGGATGTTCTCGAAGTGGTTCCACGCGCAGACCGCGTCGGCGCCGTCACCGCCCGACACCTCCGCCCGCAGCAGCCGTGCCGCCTCCGCCTCGTGGAGCAGAGCGGTAAGCCCCGCAGCGGCGTCCCGCACCCGGTCGGCGACCGCCTCCCGGTCGGTGTCACTGATGGTCTCGGGCATGCTCCAACACTCCCTCCAGTAGGCGGATCTTGCTGTTGCGGCAGTGCTCGGTCTCCGTACCGTCGAAACGCCCCAGCTCGAAGTAACGGTTGGCGGCGTGCCCACCGCCGCAGAACCCGAAGTACGCGCAGGACGCCCGGCACGCCTCCACGCCGGTGAGGAACTCGCCCACCCACGGCGTACCGGCCGCGCCGGCGAGGATCTCCCCCAGCGGCGTGGTGAGCACGTTCCCGCTGGCGAAGTCGCCGTACCGGGGGTCGGTGAAACCGGCCAGCTCCGGCGAGAGCACCACCACCGAGCCGTCGTGCCCGACCGTCGGGATCGGGTCGAGGCTGCGCGGCAGCAGGTCGTCGGCGGTGCCGGCCAGCACCGCGCCCGCGTACCGCAGCGACCACTCCACCTCGCGCAGGTGGATCCGGGGATCCCGGCGCCAGGCCGCCACCAGCTCGGCCCAGAACCCGGTGACCGCGCCCTCGTCGCGCGCGTTCGTCCGGGTGTTGACGCCCTCGGTCTCCTCGATGTTGACGCCGAGCACGTCGCAGCCCAGGTCGAGGAAGTAGTCGTACAGCTCGGTCGCCAGGCCCGGCTCCGGCCGCGACACCACCGCGAGCGCCGAGAACGGCAGGCCGTGGCGGCGCAGCGCCGCCACACCCGCCACGATCCGGTCGTACGCGGGCCGCCCGCCCCGGGTGACCCGCTCGCCGTTGCGCGCCCGCGGCCCGTCCACGCTGACGCTGACCCGCACCCGGTGCTCGGCGAAGAACGCGCACCACGCGTCGTCGATCAGCGTGGCGTTGGTCTGCACGTGGTGCTCGACGTCGGGCCCGAACGGCGCCAGCAGCGCGGCCAGATGCTCCCGGCCGGCAGCGAGCGGCTCGCCCCCGTGCCAGACCACGGAGAAGCGACCGCCCGCCGCCCACGGGTTCACCGACGCCGCCACCGCCTCGGCGACGGCCACCGGCATCCGCCTGTCGGCCGCCCGGAAGGGGAGGTAGCAGTAGGCGCAGTCGAGGTTGCACAGGGTCGTCGGCTGCATCACCACGTACGACGGGACGGCGGCGATGCCCCGCATCCCTTCGGGCGTGCGCGCAGCCATCAGCACCTCCCCCGCCTGCCTGAAAACCGAACCTCCAGGCTAGGCCGCGGCGGCCGCTCGGGTGAACCCCCGATCACGTGCCCGGCCGATAGGCACAGGGTGATCAGCCTCGGGTGTGCTGTCCGACCATCTGCACGTTGCCGGACCCCTCGATGATCTCGCCCGCCTGCCAGGCGTCCACGCCCCGGCCGGTCAGGGTGGCCAGCGCGCGGTCGGCGTCCTCTGCGGAGACGATGGCGAACATGCCGACGCCCATGTTGAACGTGGCCTCCATCTCCGGGTCCTCGATCCGGCCCTTGGACTGGATCAGGTCGAAGATCGGCTGCGGCTTCCAGGTGGAGCGGTTGACCACGGCGTCGACGTGCTCGGGCAGCACCCGGACCAGGTTGCCGGGGATGCCGCCGCCGGTGACGTGGGCCAGCGCCCGCACCTCGGCCTCGGCGATCAGCTTGAGGCAGTCCTGGGCGTAGATCTTGGTCGGGGTGAGCAGCTCCTCGCCGAGCGTCCGCTGGCGGCCGAAGTCGTCGATCACCACGTCCAGCCGCATCCGGCCGGCGCCGAGCAGCACGTGCCGGACCAGGGAGTAGCCGTTGGAGTGCAGGCCGGACGAGCGCATGGCGATCACCACGTCGCCCACCTCGACCCGCTCCGGGCTGAGGATCTCGCTCTCCTCCACCACGCCGACGCCGGTGGCGGAGATGTCGTACTCGTCGGGGCGCAGCACGCCCGGGTGCTCGGCGGTCTCGCCACCCAGCAGCGCGCAGCCGGCGTACCGGCAGCCGTCCGCGATGCCGGCGCCGATCTCGGCGACCTTGTCCGGTACGACCTCGCCGGTGGCGATGTAGTCGAGCAGGAACAGCGGCTCGGCGCCGCAGGCCACCAGGTCGTCGACGACCATGGCGACCAGGTCGATGCCGACCGTGTCGTGGATGTCGAGCTGCTGGGCGATCACCAGCTTGGTGCCCACGCCGTCGGTCGAGGACGCCAGGATCGGATTCTTGTACTTCTTCGTGTCCAGCCGGAAGAGGCCGGCGAAGCCGCCCAGGTCACCCATGACCTCGGGACGCCGGGTCTCCTTGACCTTGGACTTGAGCAGCTCGACAGCGCGGTCGCCCGCCTCGATCGACACCCCGGCGTCGGCGTACGAGACCGAGCGTTTGCGCTGCGTCCGGCTGGACCCCGCCGACCAGGGCTGGCGGTCGCCGCCGGCGCCCGTCGGGCTGGATCCTGCGCCGCTGCGCTCGGACACGTGCGTCACGGTTCTCCCCTTTGTGGTTCCCGCGAGCCCGGAGCGGCCGGACCCGCGTCGGTGGTGCTACGGGTGGTGGGTCGGTGTGGCGACGAGCGGACCGGTCGGCCCGGCCGCCTCGGCGGCGACCCGGCGTCCCACTCCTTCGAGCACGTGCTTGCCGATCAGGTTCCCGGCCGGCAGTTCGATCGGGTACTCCCCATCGAAGCACGCCCGGCAGAGCCGGCTCTTCGGCTGCTCGGTCGCGGCGATGAGACCGGGAAGCGATACGTAACCGAGCGAGTCGGCGCCGATGGACCGCCGGATGCCGTCGTTGTCGAGCCCGTTCGCGAGCAGCTCGGCACGGGTGGCGAAATCGATGCCGTAGAAACAGGGCCAGCTCACCGGCGGCGACGAGATCCGGACGTGGACCTCCAGCGCGCCCGCCTCGCGCAGCAGCCGGACGATCGCCCGCTGGGTGGTGCCCCGCACGATCGAGTCGTCCACCACGACCAGGCGCTTGCCGCGGACGTTCTGCCGCAGCGGGTTCAGCTTCAGCCGGACGCCGAGCGCGCGCAGCGTCTGCGAGGGCTGGATGAACGTGCGCCCGACGTACGGGTTCTTCATCAGGCCCTGGCCGTAGGTGATGCCGGATTCCTCGGCGTAGCCGATCGCGGCCGGCGTGCCGGACTCCGGCACCGGGATCACCAGGTCGGCCTCGACCGGGTGCTCCTTGGCGAGCTGGCGGCCGATCTGCACCCGCGCGGCGTGCACGTTGCGACCGGCGATGGTGGCGTCCGGCCGGGCGATGTACACGTACTCGAAGAGGCAGCCCTTGGGCTCGGGCGAGGCGAACCGGCTGGACCGCAGCCCGTTCTCGTCGATGGCGATCAGCTCGCCCGGCTCGACCTCGCGCACCACGCTCGCGCCGACGATGTCCAGCGCGGCGGTCTCGCTCGCCACCACCCAGCCGCGTTCGAGCCGGCCGAGCACCAGCGGGCGTACGCCGTGCGCGTCGCGCGCCGCGTAGAGCGTCGACTCGTCCATGAAGACGAAGCTGAACGCGCCGCGCAGCTGCGGCAGCACCTCCAGCGCGGCCGCCTCGACCGACAGGTCGGGCCGGCTCGCCAGCAGCATGGTGACCAGCGAGGTGTCGTTCGTCGAGCCGTCCGAGTCGAGCCCCCGCACGGCGGCCTCGCGCTGCAACTCGGCGGTGTTGACCAGGTTGCCGTTGTGCGCCAGCGCGATTGTGGTGCCGGCGGTCGTGGCACGGATGGTGGGCTGGGCGTTCTCCCAGGTCGAGCCGCCGGTGGTGGAGTAGCGCGCGTGCCCGATCGCGACGTGGCCGCGCAGGCTCGCCAGCGTCGGCTCGTCGAACACCTGGGCGACCAGGCCGAGGTCCTTGTAGACCACGACACCGGAGCCGTCACTCACCGCGATGCCCGCGGCCTCCTGACCGCGGTGCTGGAGGGCGTAGAGCCCGAAGTAGGTGAGGTTGGCGACCTCTTCACCCGGCGCCCAGACGCCGAAGACGCCGCACGCGTCCTGTGGGCCGGGTCGCTGGGGGTCAAGGTCGTGGCTCAGCCGGCCATCGCCTCGGGGCACCTGCCGCTCCCTCGCAGTGGGGTCTGGACTGGCCTGGCGGAGTCAGGGGGGCAGCTCCGCACGCATGGGCCGGGACCGTCGTCGGCTCTCAGTGTACGCGACCAGCAGTCGACACCGACAGTCACGAAGTCTCCGCTCAGCGTGAGCAGGGTTTACGCTGCCCGACGCCTAAATCGGGAGGTACGGGGAGAGGTCAGCCCGGTTTCCGGAAACCCGGATGCGACCCTCAGTGACCGTTTCCGCCCATCCCCGGCGCCCGGTGGCGATCGCCAGCCAGGTAGCCGGATCCATCTCGACCACGTTCGGCGGCGTACCGCGGGTGTGTCGTGGACCACTCACACACTGGACCGCACCGTAGGGTGGGACGCGCACCTCCACCGATCGGCCGGGGGCGCGATCCGCGAGGGCAGCCAAGAGGGTCCGGACCGCCTCCCGGAGCACCGGCCGTTCGGGCGTACGCCCCTCGTCCAGCGCCGCCAGGGCGGCGAGTACCGCTTCGGAATAAGCGTGCGGAGAGGACACGACGGGACGATACGACCCGGCAGAAGGCCGCCCGACGGCGGCCCTGGGTAGAGATGATCCGGTCAGACAAGGCATAGTTGCCGACGGCGTTATTCGTACCGTGAGTGATCAACCTCGGCCGAACGGCCGGCGGGGCGATCAGACCCGGAAGGCGGTGGACGTGTCAACACACCGACGTGCCTGGAAGCAGCGGGCCGGTGTGGTCGTAGCGCTGGTCTTCGGCGCCCTGCTCACCGTCCCCGCAGCTCCCGCCTTCGCGGAGAACCCGGGCGTGCAGATCACCAGCCTGCAGACAGAAACCTTGTCCAGCGGTCAATCGACGCCCATGAAGTTCACCGTCACGAACAACAACGAAACGGCGAGCGTCTTCAGCGTCAACGTCGATGTATTCGACGGGCTGAGGTGTCAGGGTCAGTGTCGGGTGCCGGCGCAGTCCATTCCCGCTAAGGGAAGCGCAGAATTCAACGTCACGCTGACCGCCGACAACCTTGCACCGGGTGCTAACAAGTCCGGGCAGGTCCGGGTTTCCGCACGAGCCGGCGGTGACCAGGGTGGCGACTCGCGCAACATGACCGTGAACGGTCCGGAGGCGCCGCAGCAGCCGCAGACCGTCAAGACGGTGTCCGGCAAGGTGGTAAACGCCGACGGCGATCCGATCGAGGGCGCCCTCGTCATGCTCCGCGACAGCGCGGGCAAGGAACGCCGCACCAACACCAGCGGCAACGGCAACTTCAGCTTCAGCGGCTCCGAGTCCAACCCGATCGCACCGGGCCGGATCGATCTCGGCGCCTCCACCGACGGCGCCTCGCCGGTCGCCCGGTCGATAAACGCGAATGCCGGCCAGTCGGTGACCGGTGTCCGGCTCAGCATCCAGCTGAAGGCGTCGGCGAGCCCGAGCGCCACCCCGTCGGCGAGTGAGTCCGCCCCGCCGTCCGAGGAGCCGCTCGACGAGGAGGCGACCGACACCCCGTCGGCCGAGGCGCCCGCCGCGCAGCAGCCGGCCGCGAACGAGGACTCCGGTGGCTTCGGCTCCTGGCTGCTCATCCTGCTCGGCGGCCTGTTCGTCGCCGTCGGCGTGGGCACCATCGTGCTGCTCTACATGCGCCGCAAGAACGAGGGCGACGACGGTGACGGCGACGGTCCGGGTGGCCCGTCCGGTCCGGGTGGGCCCGGCGCGGCCGGTGCGATCCCGGCGGCCCGGGGCGCTTACCACGGCACCGACGACCAGACCCGCGTGGTGAACGGTATGAGCGCCGGTCCGGCCGCGACGATGGTCGGCGGCCCCTCGATCAGCGACGCCCCCACCATGCTCCAGCGGCCGGTCGTGGACGACGTCCCGCCGGACCCGTACGGCGCACCGCCCGGCCCGGCGTACGGCGCAGGCGGCGGCCAGGGCGGCTACGGCTACGGCGAGGACGCATCGGGCCAGGGCGGTTACGGCGGCGCGGGCGGATACGGCAACGCGCCCTCCTCGGGCGGCGGCTACGGCAACGGCCCGTCCTCCGGTGCCGGCTACGGCAACGGCCCCTCCTCCGGTGCCGGCTACGGCAGCCCGGACAACGCCGCAGGCGCGGCGGCTGGCGCGGCCGGATACGCGGCCCAGGGCGGCGGCTACGGCAACGAGCGCTTCGACGAGCCCACCGGTCGCTACACCGGTGACAGCACGCAGTACGCGCCGGCGGCCGACCCGTACCCGACCAGCACCTACCAGCCGGAGCAGGACCGCGGCGGCTACGACCAGGCCGGCTCGGCCCCGTACGGCCGTGGCGCGGAGCAGGGCGACGGTTACGGTGCGGCCGGTGGCTACGGCGGCGCCGCGTCGGGCGGCTACGACAACGGTGCGACCGGCGGCTACGACAGCACGCGCCAGCAGGGCGGATACGGCGAGCCGACCGGCGCCTACGGCAACGCCGCTGGTAGTGGCTACGGCGACAACCCGACCGGCGGGTACGGTGACGCCCCGGGCTACGGCGGCGGTCGCGCGGCGGGCGGCGGCTACGGCGACGCGCCGACCGGCGGGTACGACAACGCCCCCGCAGGCGGCTACGGCGACGCCCCGGCCGGCGGCTACGACAGCACCCGGCAGCAGGGCGGATACGGCGACGCGCCAGCGGGCGGCTACGACAACCCCGGTGGCTACGACAGCCGGTCCCAGGGCGGCTACGACAGCGGCGCGACCGGTGGCTACGACAGCACCCGCCCGCAGGGCGGATACGGCGACGCGCCGAACGGTGGCTACGGCAACGCCGGTGGCGGTTACGACGGTGGTCACCAGTCCGGCGGCTACGGCCAGCAGGGCGGCGGGTACGGCGACGGCTACGGTCAGGCCCCGCAGGGTGGTTACGGCCAGCAGGGCGGTTACGGCCAGGAGCCGCCGCAGCAGCGCGGGGGCGGCTACGACAACGGATACCCCAACGACCCGGCGCAGGCGGGTCGCGCCCGCCCGGACGGTCCGGCGGACCGGAGCGGGCGACGCCTCGACTGGCTGGACGACTGACAGGCATCGGATGTGAGAACTGTGGCCGCCCGCGAACAGCGGGCGGCCACAGTCGTCAGCGGGCCCCGCAGGACGGGAGTTGGAAGCGTGCTCAGGCGGGGGCGAAGTAGCCCTGGCGGAGCACCGGCACCACGTCGGAGACGCCCACCTCGGTCGCGACCGTGACGTCCTCGGCGAAGCCGCCCTCGGCGAGTTCCCGCCCGGAGACGCAGCCCCGGACCGCCGCCGGCACGTCCGGCGTGCTCGCCAGCGCGGCGAGCGCCATCGCTGCCTCCACCGAGAGCCCGCCCGGCACCCCGGCGAGCGCGTCGAGCACGCATGCCGCACCGAGCTGGTCCTCCACGCACGGCCGGAGCGACCCGTCGGGCCAGCGTTCCCCGGCCGCCACCACGCCCACGGGTGCGTCCTTCGAGCCGTACCCCTCGGCCAGGAGCCAGCGCCCGACGGCGGGTGCGTTACGCAGGCACGCCGCGACCACCGGCACTCCGGTGGCGCTGGCCGCGGCGCTGATCGCCGAGCCGTTCGGTGACGGCAGCACCAGGTCGGCGACGACCGGCGCGGCCCGCAGCGCCGCCGGGGACAGCGACCACTGGTGCTCCGCCGTCGTCTTCCGGCGGCCCACGGCGGCCACGGCACCCACCCGGCGCGCGTAGTCGGCGGCCTGCTCACCCCACGGGAACGGGTGCACCCGCATGCCGCGGCTGACCGCCACCTCCACGGCGGTGGTGAACGACAAGACGTCCACCACCACCAGGGCGGCACAGACCCGGCCGAGTTCCGCCGCTCCGGTCAGTCCCCAGTCGAACCGGGCACCGGAGCCGGGTTGGGCGAAGACGGCCAAGGCCAGCGCCTCAGCGCTGACCCGGCGCCGGCTCACCGGGAGCCGGACCGTCGGACCCGTCGGCGGGCGCCGACTCGTCCTGGTCCGGGGTTCCGTCGACTGCCGGCCTCGCCGTACCGCCGGCCGGCTCGGCCTCGTCGGACGCCGCAGCGGGCGCCTCGGGCTCCGCCGCGGCGGCGGGTGCGGACGCCTCGGCGTCGACCTCCGGGGTGTCCCGGCCGGCCTTGGCGATCGGCTCGGCGTCGACAGCGGCCGGGTCCACGCCGACCGGCTGCTCGGCGGTGGCCGGAAGCACAGTGGTGGTCCCGGTACGGGTCGCCTCCACCTCCACCCGGGCCGCCTCAGCGGCGCCGAACAGACGCGGGAGCGTACCGGTGTGCGCCTCGCGCAGCTCGTCCAGGCCGATCCGGAACTGGCCGTGCACCTCCAGCGCGCCGGAGGCCGGGTCGGTGACGCCGATGAACTCCCACGGCACGCCGCGCTCGGCGCACAGGGCGGTGAACGCCTTCTCGTGGCCGCGCGGCACCGACACCAGCACGCGGCCGGCGGACTCGCTGAACAGGAAGACGAACGGCATCGAGCCACCGGCGAAGTGCTCCGGCACCACGACCCGGGCGCCCACGCCACGGCGCAGGGCCGACTCGACGAGGCTCTGCGCCAGACCGCCGTCGGACAGGTCGTGGGCGGAGCTGAGGTGCCCGACCCGGGCCGCCTCGGCCATCAGCTCGGCGAGCTGCCGCTCACGGGCCAGGTCGACCTGCGGCGGGATGCCGCCCAGGTGCTCGTGCGTCACCCAGGCCCACTCCGAGCCGGACAGCTCGACGTGCGTCTCGCCCAGCAGGAACAGCTGGTCGTGGTCGCCGGCCGGACGCGGCACGAAGCCCATCGGCACCCGGTCGGCGACGTCGTCGAGCACGCCCAGCACGCCGACCACCGGGGTCGGGTGGATGGCGGCGGCGCCGGTCTGGTTGTAGAAGCTGACGTTGCCGCCGGTCACCGGGATGCCCAGCTCCAGGCAGCCGTCCGCCAGGCCGCGCACGGCCTCGGCGAACTGCCACATCACGCCCGGGTCCTCCGGCGAGCCGAAGTTCAGGCAGTTGGTCACGGCGATCGGCTTCGCGCCGGTCACCGCCACGTTCCGGTACGCCTCGGCCAGCGCCAGCTTCGTCCCGTGGTACGGGTCGAGGCGGGCGTACCGGCCGTTGCCGTCGACCGAGAGCGCGACACCGAGGCCGCTGCGCTCGTCGATCCGGATCACGCCGGAGTCCTCCGGCTGGGCGAGCACGGTGTTGCCGAGCACGTACCTGTCGTACTGCTCGGTCACCCAGGTCTTGTCGGCCAGGTTCGGCGACGCGATCATGCGCAGCACGGTCTCCCGGAGCGCCTCCGGGGTGCTCGGCCGGGGCAGCGTCTCGGCGCGGTCGGCCTGGAGCAGGATCAGGTCGGCCGGCTCGCGCATCGGCCGGGCGTACACCGGGCCGTCGTCGACGAGCGAGCCCGGCGGCACGTCCACCACGAGCTGGTCGCGCCAGGTGATGACCAGGCGGCCTGGCTGGCCGTCCGCCGACGGCGCGGTGACCTCGCCGATGGCGGTGGCCCAGACGCCCCACTTCTCGGCGGTCTTCAGCACGGCGTCGAGCTTGTCCGGCGAGACGACGAGCAGCATCCGCTCCTGGGACTCGCTGGCCAGGATCTCGTGCGGCTCCATCGACGGCTCGCGCAGCGGCACGCGCTCCAGCCAGACCCGCATGCCGGTGCCGGCGGAGGCGGCCGTCTCGGTGAGGGCGCAGGTCAGGCCGGCGCCGCCGAGGTCCTGGATGCCGACGACCAGTTCGGCGTCGTACAGCTCCAGGCACGCCTCGATGAGCAGCTTCTCCATGAAGGGGTCGCCCACCTGCACGGACGGGCGGCGCTGCTCACTGCCCTCGTCGAAGGTGGCGCTGGCGAGCACGGACACGCCGCCGATGCCGTCGCGGCCGGTCTTGGCGCCCATCAGCACCACGATGTTGCCGGGGCCGGTGGCGTCCTTCTTCTGCAGCCGGTCGACCGGCAGCACGCCCAGGCAGAGCGCGTTGACGAGCGGGTTGCCCTGGTAGCAGGGGTCGAAGACGACCTCGCCGCCGATGTTGGGCAGGCCCAGGCAGTTGCCGTAGCCGCCGACGCCGGCGACCACGCCCGGCAGCACCCGGGCGGTGTCCGGGTGGTCGGCCGCGCCGAAGCGCAGCGGGTCCATCACGGCGACCGGGCGGGCGCCCATGGCGAGGATGTCGCGGACGATGCCGCCGACGCCGGTCGCCGCGCCCTGGTACGGCTCGACGAAGCTCGGGTGGTTGTGCGACTCGACCTTGAAGGTCACCGCCAGCTCGTCGGAGACCCGGACCACGCCGGCGTTCTCGCCGATGCCGGCGAGCAGCCGGTCACTCGGCGGCGCCTTCTCGCCGAACTGGCGCAGGTGCACCTTGCTCGACTTGTAGGAGCAGTGCTCGCTCCACATGATCGAGTACATGGCCAGCTCGGCCTGGGTGGGCCGGCGGCCGAGGATGTGCCGGATCCGGTCGTACTCGTCGTCGCGGAGGCCCAGCTCGGCGTACGGCTGAAGCTCCTCCGGCGAGTCGGCGGCCCGGGGAACGGTGTCCACGCCCAGCGCCCAGTCGTCGTTCGGGCCGGCCTGCGGCACCACGCCCTGCGCCTCGCGCAGGGCCGGGTCCGGATGGGTGGTCATGACGTCTCCTTGCTGCGCTCGCCGCCGGTGCGGCAGGTGAGCCGACCGATGTTCCCGGCCACCATCACGCCGGCGCTCCCACCAGGTGCTTGAGCACCGAGGTGAAGAAGCCGAGGCCGTCCAGGGAGGGGCCGGTGAGCGCCTCCACCGCGTGCTCGGGGTGCGGCATGATGCCGACGACGTTGCCGGCCTCGTTGGTGATCGCCGCGATGTCGCGCTGCGATCCGTTGGGGTTGCCGCCGAGGTAGCGGGCGACGACGCGGCCCTCGCCCTCCAGCCGGTCGAGCGTCGCGGGGTCGGCGACGTAGCACCCCTCGCCGTTCTTGACCGGGATGAGCACCTCCTGGCCCGGCTGGAACGCGTTCGTCCAGGCGGTGCCGGTGCTCTCGATCCGCAGGACCTGGTCCCGGTTGCGGAAGTGCAGGTGCTGGTTGCGGGTGAGCGCCCCGGGCAACAGATGGGCCTCGCAGAGGATCTGGAAGCCGTTGCAGATGCCGAGCACCGGCAGGCCACCGCGCGCGGCCTGGACGATCGTCTCCATCACCGGTGCGAACCGGGCGATGGCGCCGCAGCGCAGGTAGTCGCCGTAGGAGAAGCCGCCGGGCAGGACGACGGCGTCCACCCCGTGCAGGTCCGGGTCGCCGTGCCAGAGCCGGACCGCCTCGGCGCCGGCGATCCGTACGGCCCGGGCCGCGTCCCCGTCGTCGAGCGAGCCGGGGAAGGTGACCACACCGACCCGGGCGGTCACGACTGCGCGCCCGCGGTCTCGTCGGCGGTGACCACGCGGACGGTGAAGTCCTCGATGACCGGGTTGGCCAGCAGCTTGTCGGCGATCTCCCGGGCCCGGTCCAGGTCCGGTTCGCCGGTGAACTCGATCTCGATCCGCCTGCCGATCCGAACCGAGGCGACGTCACTGACGCCGAGGCGGGGCAGCGCGTTTGCGACGGCCTGGCCCTGCGGATCGAGGATCTCGGGCTTGAGCATGACGTCGACGACGACGCGAGGCACTGGGCACTCCTGACTGTGTACGCAGTTGGGTGCCGGCCCAACAATCGGGCGAGCGCAGCCAGCCTACCTGGCAGATACCGCCCGGCCCGCACCGGCCGGGGGCAGTTCCGGCACTGATCGACCCCGTCGGCGGCACCGGACGGGCACCGTTGCCCGTTCGTTGCGGCGTCGATGCGAATTCGTTGCGCTGCGTGCTCGCCAGAGCCCTTCGACAACGCCTCTCAGCAGGCATTCTGCCGCGAAACACCCCACCTTGGACCGGTATCCGACAGCACCCCCGCACGGCACGCGGCGCGCGTCACTCCATCGGTGTGATTCGATCCGCACCTTGTGACAGAGGGCGTCACGGCCGTAGCATGCATCGTCAGATGTCGATGAGTGAGATCGATGTCCCTCGCCGGCCCACCCCACCCGGCGGGTGTCACCCCCTGCCCGGCAACCCCGGGCGTCCGCGCAGAAGGAGCCCCGACATGCGCCTCCGTCCCCTGCTCGCCGTGCTGACCACCGCGCTGGCCGGCGTCCTGGTCACCGCCTCCGGCGCCACCGCCGCGCCGGCCGGCCCTCAGCCGATCATCGGCGGCGGCACCGTCTCGTCGGCGCCGTGGGCCGCCGCCGTCTTCAGCAACGGCTCGTTCACCTGCTCCGGCAGCGTGATCGCGCCCCAGTGGGTGCTCACCGCCCGGCACTGCGTCAGCGGCACCATGTCCGTCCGGGTCGGCAGCGTCTACTACGCCTCGGGCGGCGTGACCCGCACCGTGAGCGCCTCCTACACCCGCTACGACCTGGCCCTGCTCCGCCTGTCCAGCACGGTCAGCACCTCCGCCGTCTCGCTCGCCAGCAGCAACCCGCCGGTCGGCTCGACGAACACGATCTACGGCTGGGGCATGACCTGCTACAGCGGTTGCGGCGCGTCGCCCCAGCTCAAGACCGCGAGCGTACGGGTGACCAGCACCAGCGTCACCGACGCGTACGGCGGCCAGGCGATCCGGAGCACCCGGGTCAACGGCAACGCGTGGCGGGGCGACTCGGGCGGCCCGCAGTTCTACAACGGCCGGCAGGTCGGCGTCGCCTCCACCGCCGACGGCCAGAGCATCCAGAACTACGGCAGTGTTGCGTACAACCGGGCCTGGATCACCTCGACGGCCGGTGTCTGACGGTTGATGCCGATGCGGCGCGGATCGGTCGGGTGCGGCCCGACCGTCCGCGCCGCGCCGTTTTTCAGCATCCGATCAGCTGAACACGGCTCGCGAACCACCCGGCCGAGGACTGACAGCATCGGAAGTGTGCTGGTCGTGACGACGGATCAACTGCCCGGCTACGAGATCCGCCAGATCCTCGGCGAAGTGGTCTCCTCGATGGCGAGGACCCGTAACCCGTACCGCGAGGGGGTCAAGAACCTGCGTGGTGGCGCCTACGACCCGATGGCGCCGGACAACCTGACCCGGTGGCGTACCGACTCGGTGGCCCGCCTCGGCGAGGAGGCGCGCCGCCTGGGCGCGAACGCGGTGATCGGCATGCGCTTCGACAGCCGGGACTGCGGCGAGATGTGGATGGAGATCTGCGCGTACGGCACTGCGGTGATCGTCGCGCCGAAGATGCCTGACGTCATGCCGCCGGACCAGCCGGCGATCGCGGCCGAGACCGCCCACGACCCGGAGATCGCCTCCGCCCCCGGCGGCATCGCCGAACCCGCGTCCGCCCCCAACCTGAGTTCCGCGGCCGAAACCCCCACCGGCCCCTGACCGCCCCTGACCGGCGCTGCCTGCCGCCTCCGCCTGCCGCCTCCGCCCCGTCGATCATGAAGTTGACGGCAGGAATGATCTCCTTGGGTGCCGCCAACTTCATGATCGACCGGAAAAGAGGTCAGAGGATGGGGGGCGGGGAGTAGGTGGCGGCCTCGGGGTGGGTCTCGACGATCTTGGTGATCCTTGCGGTCACCCGAGTGACCTGGTCGGCGGCGGCGCCCACGAAGGCGTTACGGTCGGCGACCAGCGTGTCGATCTCGGCCCGGGTCAGGGTCAGCCGGCCGTCGGCGGCCAGGCGGTCGAACAGGTCGTTCTCGGCCGCGCCCTTCTCCCGCATCGCCAGCGCCACGGCGACCGCGTGCTCCTTGATCACCTCGTGCGCGACCTCCCGGCCCACACCCCGGCGTACCGCCGCCACCAGGATCTTCGTGGTGGCGAGGAACGGCAGGAAACGCTCCAGCTCCCGGTTGATCACCGCCGGGTACGGGCCGAACTCGTCCAGCACGGTGAGGAACGTCTGGAACAGCCCGTCCGCGGCGAAGAAGGCGTCAGGCAGCGCGACCCGGCGCACCACCGAGCAGGAGACGTCCCCCTCGTTCCACTGGTCACCGGCCAGCTCGCCGACCATCGACAGGTAACCCCGGATGATCACCGCGAAGCCGTTCACCCGCTCCGACGAGCGCGTGTTCATCTTGTGCGGCATCGCGCTGGACCCGACCTGGCCCGGCTTGAAACCCTCGGTGACCAGTTCCTGGCCCACCATGAGCCGGATCGTGGTCGCCAGCGACGACGGCGCGGCGGCCACCTGGGCCAGCGCGGCGACGACAGCCATGTCGATCGAACGCGGGTAGACCTGGCCGACGCTGTCCAGCACCCGGCTGAACCCCAGATGCTCGGCCACCCGGCGCTCCAGCTCGGCCACCTTGCCGGCGTCGCCGTCGAACAGGTCGAGCTGGTCGGCGGCGGTGCCCACCGGCCCCTTGATCCCGCGCAGCGGGAACCAGCCGATCAGGTCCTCCAGCCGCTCGTACGCGATGAGCAGCTCCTCCGCCGCCGACGCGAAGCGCTTGCCCAGCGTGGTGGCCTGCGCGGCGACGTTGTGCGACCGGCCGGTCATCACCAGCGCCGAGTACTCGCCCGCGTGCCGGCCCAGCCGGACCAGGGTGGCGACCACCCGGTCCCGGATCAGCTCCAGCGAGGCGCGGATCTGGAGCTGCTCGACGTTCTCGGTGAGGTCGCGGGAGGTCATCCCCTTGTGCACGTGCTCGTGCCCGGCGAGCGCGCTGAACTCCTCGATCCGGGCCTTCACGTCGTGCCGGGTGACCCGCTCCCGCGCCGCGATCGAGGCCAGGTCGACCTGGTCGACCACCCGCTCGTACGCCTCGACCACCCCGTCGGGCACCGGCACGCCGAGATCACGCTGGGCCTTGAGCACCGCCAGCCAGAGCCGGCGCTCCATCCGGACCTTCTCCTCCGGCGACCAGAGGGCGACCAGTTCGGGCGAGGCGTACCGGTTGGCGAGCACGTTCGGGATCGTCGTCACGTACCTCAGTCTTTCATGAGGCCCGGGCCGGTCCCGGCGACGCCGGTACCCGATCCAGCACAACCGGTTGCTCGATGACCGCGTCCGATACGTCCTCAAGGGCTACGCGGACCCGACAAGTCGCGGATCATGTTCTCCGGCCCCAATCAGGGCCTTCACTCCTCGACCGAGGTTCACATGCACAGACCTCTTCTCGCCGGGCTCACCACCACCGTGCTGACCGGCGGTTCCCTGCTGGCCCTCGCCGCGCCTGCCCAGGCGGCCGACACGACCACCATCTACGTCCGCCAGACGGCGACGGCCTGCTCAGACACCGGCCCCGGCACTCTGGCCGCACCGTTCTGCTCCATCAATCCGGCGGTGGCACGGGTCGAACCGGGCCAGACCGTCGACATCAGCCAGGGCAGCTACTCGGAGCGGGTCACCGTCGGCCGCTCCGGCACCCCCGAGCAGCCGATCACCATCGTCATCGACGGTACGGCCACGATCAACGGACCCACGGCCGGCGTCGTGGTGCACGGCCAGCACGACATCGTGCTCCAGAACATCCGGGTGGCCAAGACAACCGACGGTCCCGCCCTCGACCTCGCCAATGCCTCCGGGCTGACGGTGCAGGGCGGCAGCTTCCTTCCGGCGGACACGGCCACCGCACCGATCGTCCGGCTCACCGCCGTGAGCCGGACGACGCTGGCCCAGATCGTCGTCAAGGGCGCGGCGCCGGCCAGCGGCATCAGTATGGACGCGGCGACCACTGGTGTCGTCGTCCGCTCCGCCACCGTGGGCGGAACCTACACGGTCGCCGAGCCGAACGTCGGCATCCGGATCGACGGGCCGGGAAACACGATCCTGAACAGCACCGTCGGCGCGTTCACCAGCGCCGGGATCGCGATCGGCCCGGCAGCGGCGGACACCGTCGTGGCCAATACCCAGGTCCAGAGCGGGGCAGGACGGGGCATCCACGTCCGCGGGGCCGCCCGGACAGCGATCACCAACAATTACGTACGCGACCACTGCGGCGACGGCATCCGGGTGGACGGCGACGCCACCGGCGTCTCGGTGCAGAACAACATCATGACCTCGAACGGGATCACCACGCGTAGCTACTGCGACCCGGCGGAACCGCCCGGCGTGGAGGTCGGCCTCTTCGACGCCGCCGCCGGCAGCACCGTGGTGGACTACAACAACACCTACCACTACAGTTCGCCGTCCGACACGGCCTACTCATGGAACGGCACCCGGATGGGCGTGCAGGCGTTCCGGCTCGCGTCGGGGCAGGCCGCGCACGACCTGGACACGTCCTACGCCACCGAGGCGGAGGACTCGGCGAACTCCGCGGCCCCGGGCTTCCAGGCCACCGACCGCGCCGGCAACGCCCGTGCCGACAACCCGAACCGGCCCAACACCGGCGCCGGCCCGATGCCGTGGGCAGATCGTGGGGTGACCGAATATCTGGGCGCCCCGCGCGCCTGGGTCGAGACGAAGCTGGATCTCGGCACCCGCACCGTCACCGCCGACGCGTCCCTCTCTCTCCCCGGGTACCGGCCGATCTCCAGGTACGTCTTCGACTTCGGTGACGGCACGGTGGTCACCTCGGACAAGCCAGTCGCCTCGCACTCCTACGCGACCACCGGCGACTACACGGTCTCGGTGACGGTCTCCGGCTCCGACAACCGGACCGGCACCGCCACGCAGGGCATCAGCGTCCTGCGCCGTACCGGCACCATCGGTCTGCTCGCTCTCGTCAACCTGCGCTACACGTCCGCCACGGCGGGGCGGATCCTGACCGCCGACAAGGCCACGTTGGCCGCCGACGGGCAGTTCGACCTGGCCGATGCCGGCAACGGGCGCGTCGCCGTGCTGTCCCGCTCGGTCGGACGGTATCTGGTAAACAGCGGCGCCATCCTGCCGAACAGCCCGTCGGTCACGGACGAGCAGACCTTCGACCTGGTCACCAACGCGGACGGCACGATCAGTCTGCGCTGGAGCGGCCGGGCGTACGTGGGCGTCAACGGGAGCGCCGAGCTCGTCGCGAACGCCACCGCGATCGCTACCCGGGAGAAGTTCTACCGGGTCAACCTGGCCGACGCGAACCGCACCCTGAAGGCCGGCGCTAACGGGCAGTTCGTCAGCGCGGAGAGCGCCGGCGCGAAGCCGCTGATCGCGAACCGTGCCACCGCCGGGGCGTGGGAGCGGTTCGACGTGCTCGACCTGGGCAACGGCAAGGTCGCACTCCTCGCCCAGGCCAACGGCAAGGTCGTCTGCGCGGACGGCACCGGCACCAAGCCACTGATCGCCAACCGCACCAGCGCCGGCGCCTGGGAGACGTTCGTCCTGGTCCGCAACGCGGACGGCACGGTCAGCCTCAAGGCGACGATCAACAACCGCTACGTCAGCGCCGAGAGTGCGGGCGCCAAGCCGTTGATCGCCAACCGCACCACGATCGGCCCGTGGGAGAAGTTCACAGTCGGGGGCTGATGCCGGCACCGTCGAGACCCGCCCGGGAGCCACCCCGGGCGGGTCTCGTCGTCAGCGCTCCAGGATCGCTGTCACGCCCTGCCCGCCGGCGGCGCAGATGGAGATCAGGCCGCGCCCGCTCCCCTTCTGATCCAGCAGCTTGGCGAGCGTGGCGACGATCCGGCCACCGGTGGCGGCGAACGGGTGCCCGGCCGCCAGCGACGAGCCGTTGACGTTCAGCTTCTCCCTGTCGATCGAGCCGAGCGGGGCGTCCAGCCCGAGGCGCTCCTTGCAGAACTCCGGCGACTCCCAGGCCGCCAGCGTCGCCAGCACCTGGGAGGCGAACGCCTCGTGGATCTCGTAGAAGTCGAAGTCCTGGAGGCTCAGCCCGGCCCGGGCCAGCATCCGGGGCACCGCGTACGTGGGGGCCATCAGCAGGCCCTCGTCACCGTGCACGAAGTCGACGGCGGCGGTCTCGGACCAGGAGAACCAGGCGAGCACCGGCAGGTTGTGCGCCTTGGCCCACTCCTCGGACGCGAGCAGCACCGTCGACGCGCCGTCGGTGAGCGGCGAGGAGTTGCCGGCGGTCATGGTGGCCCGCTCGGCGTCCGCGCCGGAGGCGCCGAAGACCGGCTTGAGCGAGCCGAGCTTCTCCAGGCTGGTGTCCGGGCGCAGGTTCTGGTCGCGGGTCAGCCCCAGGTAGGGGGTCATCAGGTCGTCGAAGAACCCCTTGTCGTACGCGGCGGCGAGCCGCTGGTGCGAGCGCAGCGCGAGTTCGTCCTGTGCGGTCCGGTCGACGTTCCAGCGCAGCGCGGTGCGAGCCGCGTGCTCCCCCATGGACAGTCCGGTACGCGGCTCGGCGTTGCGCGGGATCTCCGGCTTGAACGGCTGGTGCGGGCGCAGCTTCGCCGCGATCTTGAGCCGTTCGCCGAGCGTACGGGCCGAGTTGAGCTGGAGCAGCGTGCGCCGCATGTCCTCGTTGACGGCGAGCGGCGCGTCCGAGGTGGTGTCGACGCCACCGGCGATGCCGGCCTCGATCTGCCCGAGGGCGATCTTGTTGGCGACCAGGATGGCCGCCTCCAGCCCGGTGCCGCAGGCCTGCTGGATGTCGTACGCGGGGGTGTGCGGGTCGAGCCGGGAGCCGAGCACCACCTCACGGGTGAGGTTGAAGTCGCGGGAGTGCTTGAGCACCGCGCCGGCCACGACCTCGCCGACCCGCTCGCCGGCCAGCCCGAAGCGGGCGACCAGCCCGTCGAGCGCCGCACCGAGCATGTCCGCGTTCGACGCGTGCGCGTAGCGCGAGTTGGACCGGGCGAAGGGGATGCGGTTGCCCCCGATGACCGCGACCCGCCGGACACTCTGCACGATCGGCCTCCCTCGAAACTGTTGCCCGAACCCTACTCGCCAGTAGGCTACGCCTATGACCGACAGGTACGCGAGCTTCGTCCAGACGGGGGCCGGTCGCGCGCTGGTCAAGCGCCTCGGGCTGCCCGACCCGCCCCGACTGCGCCGGCACACGCCGGGCGACCCGCTCGTTCCCGGGCCGGTCCTGCTCGGCTCCTCGGCCGGCGGCCGGATCGCCGAGCCGGCCGGCAAGATCCTGACCGCCGCCGGGGTCGAGCTGGCCGACCCGGTCGCCGCCCACGACGCCGACCGCCGCTTCGCGGCCCTGGTGTACGACGCCAGCGGCATCACCGACTCCACCGGGCTGCGCCAGCTCTACGACTTCTTCCACCCGCAGGCCCGCACGCTGCTGCCCAGCGGCCGGGTGATCGTGCTGGGCACCCCGCCGGCCGAGTGCGGCTCTCCCCGGGAGGCTACCGCCCAGCGTGCGCTGGAGGGCCTGACCCGCAGCATCGGCAAGGAGTTCGGCCGGGGCGTGACCGCCCAGCTCGTCTACGTGACCCGCGAGGGTGACGCCGGCACCCCGGTGAGCCTGGAGTCCACGCTCCGGTTCCTGCTCTCCGGCCGGTCCGCGTACGTCTCGGGCCAGGTGATCCGGGTCGGCACCGGCACCGCCGTCGCGCCGGCCGACTGGGACCGGCCGCTGGACGGACAGGTGGTGCTGGTGACCGGCGCGGCCCGGGGCATCGGCGCGGCGCTGGCGAAGGTGCTGGCCCGCGACGGCGCCCGGGTGGTGGCGCTGGACATCCCGGCCGCCGGGGACGAGCTGGCCGCCGTCGCCAACGACATCGGCGGCAGCGCGGTGCAGCTCGACCTGACCGCGCCCGACGCGCCGACCCGGTTGGCGGAGCATCTGGCGTCCCGGCACGGCCGGGTCGACGTGGTGGTGCACAACGCGGGCATCACCCGGGACAAGACGCTGGGCCGGATGGACGCCGACCGGTGGGACTCGGTGATCGACGTGAACCTGTCCAGCCAGGAGCGCATCAACGACGTGCTGCTGGAACGCGACCTGATCCCGGCCGGCGGCCGGATCGTGTCGGTCTCGTCGATCGCCGGGATCGCCGGCAACCGGGGGCAGACGAACTACGCCACCAGCAAGGCCGGCGTGATCGGCCTGGTCGACTCGCTCTCCCCGGTGCTGCGCGAGCGTGGGATCAGCCTGAACGCGGTCGCGCCGGGCTTCATCGAGACCCGGCTGACCGCACGTATCCCGCTGACCATCCGCGAGGCGGGACGGCGGATGAACAGCATGGCCCAGGGCGGCCTGCCGGTGGACGTGGCCGAGACGATCGGCTGGCTCTCCTGGCCGGCGAGCGGCGCGGTCAGCGGCAACGTGGTCCGGGTCTGCGGCCAGAGCCTGCTGGGGGCGTGATGGCACCCCGTGACCACGAGGACGACGACCTCAGCCTGCACGACCTGATCGAGGGCCCCACCCGCGACCTGACCGCAGCCCGAGCCGCCGCCCTCGCCCGTACCCGCCCGGCCTCCGTCGATCATGAAGTTGACGGCACTTCTGGAGATCCACAAGGCAGCCAACCTCATGATCGACGGGGTGAAGGAGTGGCGGGGCGGCGGCGGGTGGTGCTGGACGGGCTGCCGGCCAGTGGGGCGCTCTATCGGCGGGCGTTGCTCGGGGTGGTGCCTGGGGTCGGGGGGCGGCGCGGGGCGGACGTGCCGGCCGTCGAGCTGGCCGTTGGCGGGGTCTCGGTGGATCAGCGGCACCTGGCGGACTACGACCGGGTGTGCGGGTTCCGGCTGACCGACCGGCTGCCGGCGACGTACCTGCACGTGCTCGGGTTCCCGCTGTCGCTTCGGCTGATGACGAGTCCGGGCTTTCCCATCCCGCTCACCGGCGTGGTGCACGTGGCCAACCGGATCACCGTGCACCGCCCGGTCGAGGTCGGCGAGAGCGTCGACTTCCACACGTACGCGGAGAACCTGCGCCCGCACGAGCGGGGCCGCCAGCTCGACGTGGTGCTGGTCGGATCGATCGGCGGCGAGGAGGTGTGGCGCGGCGTGTCCACGTACCTCGGAAAGGAGCGCGCCGCGGGCGGCGGTCCGCGGCGCGACCCGGGTGACCGCCCGGCGCCGCCGGCCGCCTCGGCGCGGTGGCGGGTGACGCCCCGGGTCGGTACGGACTACGCACGCGTCTCCGGCGACCACAACCCGATCCACACCTCGAAGCTGGGCGCGCGGCTGTTCGGCTTCCCGCGCCCGATCGCGCACGGCATGTGGAGCAAGGCCCGCTGCCTGGCCGCGCTGGCGCCCCGGCTGCCCGAGGCGTACACCGTGGACGTGTCGTTCAAGCTGCCGGTGCCGCTGCCGTCGACTGTGGCGTTCAGCGCCTCGGCGGCCGGTGCGGGCTGGGACTTCGCGCTGCACAGCGCCCGGGACGGAAGGCCGCATCTGGTCGGTTCGGTGCGCTGAGCGAAAGAGGGGACTTGCCGTCCCCTCTTTTCGGCGCTAAGTTGTTCTCAGATTGAGTTGTTCTCAACCTGAGAGAGTGAGTGACCGTGAACGAGCAGGACTTCCTCGCCGGGTACGACCCCCGGGACTACCCGGCGGTCGCGGTCACCGTCGACGTGGTCGCCCTGACCATCCGCGAGGGCGCGCTGCACCTGCTGCTGATCCGCCGCGGCGCGCCGCCCTACGAGGGGCACTGGGCACTGCCCGGCGGCTTCGTCCACCCGGACGAGGACCTGACCGCTGGTGCCCGGCGCGAGCTGGCCGAGGAGACCGGCCTCGGCGGTGAGCGGCTGCGCCGGGTGCACCTGGAACAACTCGGCAGCTACGGCGCCCCGGACCGCGACCCCCGCATGCGGGTGGTCTCGGTCGCGCACCTGGCGTTCGCCCCCGACCTGCCCGACCCGGTCGCCGACACCGACGCCGACGAGGCGATCTGGCTGCCGGTCACCGCGCTCACCAGCCGGCAGCTCGCCTTCGACCACGGCCGGATCATCGACGACGGCTTGGAGCGCGCCCGCTCCAAGCTGGAGTACACGCCGCTGGCCACCCGGTTCCTCGCCCCCGAGTTCACAGTCACCGAGCTGCGGGAGGTCTACGAGACGGTCTGGGGCCACCCGCTGCACGCCGGCAACTTCCACCGCAAGGTGCTCTCGGTGCCCGGCTTCGTGGAGAGCACCGGCGCCAGCACCGAACGCGGCGGCGCACGCGGCGGCCCCCGGGCCAAGCTCTACCGCGCCGGAGACGCCCGGCTGCTGCACCCGGCGCTGCTGCGCCCCGCCCGGGAGGAGACGGTGCGGTGAGGACCGAGGAGGCGATCCGGCTGGTCACTGCCGCGCGTACCGACGCCGACCTGTTCGGCACGCAGGAGCCGGCCCGCCGCTACCGCGAACTGGTCGGCGCGCTGCACCCCGACCGTCTGGGCGCGGCCGACCCGCAGGTACGCGCCGCCGCCGCCGAAGCGCTGGTCACCGTCACCACCCGGTGGCGCACTCCCGCCCCCGCGTACACCGGCGACGTCGCCACCCTGCACGAACGCAAGGAAGGGCCCCCTGTTAACGCCTCCGGTAGAGGAGGGGCCCCTTCTTATCACCTGGCCAAGGTGTGCCGGCACCCCGGCGACAACGACCTGATGGCCCGCGAGGCACGCGCGCTGCGCCGCATCGCCGAGCGCGGCGACGCCAAGCACCTCGCGTACGTGCCCCGGCTCGTCGACTCCTACCCGGCGCGCGACCCGTCGACGGGCGTACAACGGCAGGTGAACGAGCTGGTGACCGTACCCGGGCTGCGCAGCCTGGACGACGTACGCCGCGCGTACCCGGACGGGCTGGACCCCCGCGACGCGGCCTGGATGTGGCGGCGGCTGCTCGTGGCGCTCGGCCTGGCCCACCGGGCCGGCGTCGTGCACGGCGCCGTGCTGCCCCGCCACGTGCTGATCGAGCCGGACGCGCACGGCCTGGTGCTCGTCGACTGGTGCTTCTCGGCCGAACCCGGCGGGCTCGTGCCAGCGCTGGTGCCCGGCCACGAGGACTGGTATCCGCCGGAGGTCGCCGCGAAGCGGCAGTGCGGGCCGGGCACCGACATCGCGCTCGCCGCCCGCTGCATGACCTGGCTGATGGGCGACCGCGCGCCGCGCGAGCTGCGCGCCTTCGCCGACGGCTGCCAGGGCACCGCGCTCGCCACCCGGCCCGACGACGCCTGGCGGCTGCTGCGCGAACTGGACGAGGTGCTGCACCGGCTGTACGGGCCGCGCACCTTCCGACCCTTCACCCTCAACCCGTAGGGAGGCTGCCATGGGCAGTGGAATCTGGTCCACCGACGTGTACGACGCCGCCGACCGTTACCGGCGCCGCACCGGCAAGAGCGCGTTCTCCTACAGCGACAGCGGCGCCCGCAAGGTGCACCCGGCGCTCGACCCGCGCGACGCGCTGCGGGAGAGCCGCGACTCCGCCGAGCACCCGCAGTCGACGCCGATCGCCGTGCTGTTCGACGTCACCGGCTCGATGGGGCACGTGCCCCGGGTGCTGCAGAGCAAGCTGCCGCAGCTGCTCGGGCTCCTGCTGCGCCAGGGGTACGCGACGGACCCGCAGGTCATGTTCGGCGCGATCGGCGACGCCACCTGCGACCGGGTGCCGTTGCAGATCGGGCAGTTCGAGTCCGACAACCGGATGGACGACGACCTCGGCCGGATCGTGCTGGAGGGCGGCGGTGGCGGCCAGATGATGGAGTCGTACGAGCTGGCGCTGTACTTCATGGCCCGGCACACGGCCACCGACAGCTGGGACAAGCGCGGCCGGCGCGGCTACCTGTTCATCATCGGCGACGAACTGGCGTACCCGGCCGTGAAGACCGCTGAGGTGGCCCGGCTGATCGGCGACGGCCTGGGCGAGGACATGCCGGTCCGGCAGATGGTGGACGAGGTGACCGCGCGCTGGGACACCTACTACCTGCTGCCCGCCGGCAGCCACTACGCGGGCAACCGCAAGGTGCTCGACTTCTGGCGCGGCCTGCTCGGGCAGAACGCGGTCGAGCTGGACGACCTGGACGCGGTCTGCGAGACGATCGCGCTCACCGTCGGCCTCGGCGAGCAGGCCATCGACCTGGACGCCGGGCTGCGCGACCTGGACCGGGCCGGCTCCACCGCCACCCGGACCGTCTCGAAGGCGCTCGCCCGGCTCGGCTCCGACCGGCGCGCGGTCGCGACGCTGCCGTTCAGCCCGGCCGACGGCGGAAGCGGGGTCACCCGGCTGTGAACCACGTGATGGTGGTCGACCTCGGCTACGGCGACGCCGGCAAGGGCACCGTGGTGGACCTGCTCTGCGCCACCCGGCAGGTCCACACGGTGGTCCGGTTCAACGGGGGCGCGCAGGCGGCGCACAACGTCGTCCTGCGCGACGGGAGGCACCACACGTTCGCGCAGTTCGGCGCCGGGACGTTCCGTCCGGGCGTACGGACACACCTGGCGCGGCACGTGGTGGTGGACCCGCTGGCGCTGGCCGCCGAGGCCGACCACCTCGCGTCGGTCGGCGTCCCAGACGCGCTCGACCGTCTGACAGTGGACGGGGAGGCGCTGCTCGCCACCCCGTACCACCGGGCCGCGAATCGCGCCCGGGAGATCGCCCGGGGAGCCGACCGGCACGGCTCCTGCGGGCTCGGGGTGGGGGAGGCTGTCGCGTACGGCCTCGCCCACCCCGACGAGGCACCCCGGGTGGCGGACTGCCGCCGCCCGGCGGTGCTCCGCCGGCGGTTGACCGCGCTGCGCGACCGGCTCACCGCCGAGCTGGGCCCGCTCGACGCGCCGCCGGTGGAGGACTGCCTGCCCGCGTACGCGGCCTTCGCACGCCGGGTCGCGATCGTCGACCGGACCTGGCTGGCATCGGCGCTGCGCGAGGGCACCTGCGTGTTCGAGGGCGCCCAGGGGGTGCTGCTGGACGAGTGGCACGGCTTCCACCCGTACACGACGTGGAGCACCACGACGTTCGCCAACGCCGAGACGCTGCTCGCCGAGGCGGGCATGGCCGGGACCGCGCAGCGGCTCGGCGTGCTGCGCACGACCACCACCCGGCACGGTCCTGGACCGCTGGTCACCGAGGACGCGGCGCTGCCGTTCACCGACCGGCACAACGGGACGAACCCCTGGCAGGGCCGGTTCCGGTTCGGGCACTTCGACGCGGTCGCCCACCGGTACGCGCTGGAGGTGGCAGGTGGCGTCGACGGGCTGGCGCTCACCCACCTCGACCTGGCCCGGCCCGAGCTGCGGATCTGCCGCCGGTACGAGGACACCGACCGGCTCGTCCCTGGCCCGGCCGGTGACCTGAACCGGCAGGCGGCGCTCACGCAACGGCTGCTGCGGGCCCGGCCGGTGCTGGACGAGGCGCCCGCCGACTGGCCGGCGGCGGTCTCGGAGGCGCTGGGGGCACCGGTGGTGCTCACGTCGCGCGGGCCGACGGCCGAAGAGAAGGAAGGGCCCCTTGTTAACGCCTTTTGTATGGGAAGGGCCCCTGCTTAACACCGCACCACCGAGCATGGGTGCATGGGGGACGTGCTCGACCTGCTGCACCACACGGTGACGTCGCCGTGGGTGTACCTGGTGATCATCGCGGTCACCGCCGTCGACGCGTTCTTCCCGGCGGTCCCCGGCGAGACGGTGGTGATCACCGCCGGGGTCTTCGCGGCCGGCGGCGAACCGAACCTGGTACTGGTGATCCTGACCGCCGCGCTCGGCGCGCTCGTCGGCGATCACATCTCGTACGCGATCGGTCGCGGCGGCGGCGCGCACCGGCTGGCCCGCTTCCCGGCGGACAGCAGGCGGCGGGCCGGCTCGGAGTGGGCCCGCCGGGCGGTCGACAGGCGCGGCGGGATGATCCTGACCACCGCCCGGTACGTCCCCGGCGGCCGCACCGCGGTCACGCTGACCATGGGCGCGGTCCGCTATCCCGCGCGCACGTTCCTGCTGTACGACGGCCTGGCGTGCCTCACCTGGGGGGTCTACTGCGGGCTGCTGGGTTACTTCGGTGGGCTGGCGTTCGAGCACAATCCGCTGTCCGGGCTGCTCGCCGGCGTCGCCATCTCGCTGGCCGTCACCGGCCTGTTCGAGGCGGTCCGATGGGCGCGGCGGCGCGCCCGCGAGCGCGCCGCCGGCCGCTGACCGGAGCCGTCACTCCAGCAGGTCGGCGTCGTGTACGAGGATGGCGAGTTGCACCCGGTTGGCCACGCCGAGCTTGGCCAGCGCGCGGCTGACGTGCGTCTTCACTGTCGCCTCACTGGCACCCACCCGGCGGCCCACCTCGGCGTTCCCGTCACCCCGGGCCACCTCGCGCACGACCGCCGCCTCCCGCTCGGTCAGCCGGGACAGCCGCTGCCGGGCCGCCTCCCGTCGCGCCGGACCACGCTCGGCGAAGGAGCTGATCAGCCGCCGGGTCACCGTCGGCGCGAGCATGGCGTTCCCGGCCGCGACGGTCCGTACGGCGGCGGCGAGTTCCCGGGGCGGGGTGTCCTTGAGGAGGAAGCCGACCGCGCCGGCCCGGAGCGCCTCGTGCACGTACTCGTCCAGGTCGAAGGTGGTCAGCATGACCAGCTTCGGTCCGGCGGCCACGATTCCGGGGGCGGCGGTCAGCCCGTCGACGCCGGGCATGCGAACGTCCAGCAGCACCACGTCGGGGCGTAGCCGGACAGCGGCGGCCAGCGCCTCGGTGCCGTCGGCGGCCTCGCCGACCACGGCGATGTCCGGCGCGGCCTCCAGGATGAGCCGGAGCCCGGCGCGGATGAGCTGCTCGTCGTCCACGATCACGACCCGGATCACGTCGCCTCCCCGACCGGCACCAACGCGCGCAGCAGGAATCCCCCGTCCGGGGTCGGACCGGCCGCCAGCCTCCCGCCGGTCAGCTCCACCCGTTCCCGCAGGCCCACCAGACCGAGACCGGAACCGGGCAGGACCGGACCGGCGCCGTCGGCCCTGTCGTTGCGGACGGCGACCTCGATCCCGTCGGGCAGGTGACGCACGCGGACGCCTACCGCGGCGCCCGGCGCGTGCTTGCGCGCGTTCGTCAGCCCTTCCTGCACCACCCGGTACGCGGTCCGGGCCACCGCGTCCGAGACCGGCCCGGGCGTCCCATCGTCCACGCGGCCGACCCGCAGGCCGGCGGCGCGTGACTCACTGATCAACTCGTCGATCCCGTCCCAGCCGGCGGCCGGCAGCGGCGGCTCCTGCCGGAGTACGCCGAGCACCTCCCGCAGGTCGGTCAGGGCGGCCCGGCCGGTGGACCGGATCACCGCGGCCGCCTCGGCCGTGGCCGGATCGGCGGTGGTCACCTCCAGCGCGCCCGCGTGCACCACCATGAGTGAGACCCGGTGCGCCACGACGTCGTGCATCTCCCGCGCGATCCGGGCCCGCTCCTGCGCACGCACCCGCTCGGCGTGTGCCTCCCGCTCGCGCTCCAGCCTCTCGGCGCGGTCCCGCAACGCGGTCAGGGCGTCCCGCCGGGCCCTGATCCAGAGCCCGACGAGCGCCGGTGCGATCACCAGCCAGGCGTAGGACATCATCGCGTTGCCCGGGCCGGCGACGAGAAGGCGGCGCTGGCCGCCCACCGCGTTGCCGACCGCCATGCCCGCGAGCATGACGGGGAACGTCCCGATCAGGTACGCGGCGAGCTGCCGGCCCCGCAGGCCGGTGCCGGCTCGCCAGGAGGCGAGCACGACGGGCGCCCAGGCGACCAGCACCAGCCAGCAGGCGGCCGCGGCGGCGGGCAGCACCCAGCGCCGGGCGCTGAGCACCGAGGCACCGGTGGCCAGTGCGATCAGTACGATCACCACCGGTGGCAGCGGCGAACGGGCGCCGAGCCCGCCGGTGGCCGAGGCCCAGGTGGCGACGGCCACCGTCAGTGCCAACAGCACCGGAGAATGCGCCGCGACCCGCCGTACGGCACGGGGCCAGGTGGTCATCGGGCGAGCCTAGGCCGGATCGGCTCGCGCCGGGGACGGGCTCGGGGAGGGTTGGGTGGCCACCCCGAGACGCTCTCCGGGTCGGGCACGACGAAAGTGGACCCCCACGGCCGACCGACGGCAGATTCCCCGGTACGCCGGCCGGACCAGCATCGACGCCATGGATGCCGCTCTCGAACTGCTCCACGACACGATCTCGTCGCCCTGGGTCTATCTGGCGCTGTTCGCCATCGCCGTGGTGGACGGGTTCTTCCCCGTCGTACCGAGCGAGACGGCGGTCATCACGGCAGGCGTCTTCGCGGCCACCGGCCAGCCGGACCTGCCGCTGGTGATCAGCGTGGCCGCGCTCGGCGCGCTGGTCGGCGACCACGTCTCCTACGCGATCGGCCGGCACGGCGGCGCACGGCTGCTGGACCGGCTGCCACGGGAGAGCCGTCGGCGGGCCGCGGTGGACCGGGCCCGGCGCGGGATCGCGGTGCGCGGCGGACTCATCCTCACCGTCGCCCGGTACGTGCCGGGCGGCCGGACCGCGGTCACCCTGACCATGGGCGCTACCCGCTTTCCCCGACGGCGGTTCCTCGCCTTCGACGCGCTCGCCGCCGCCACCTGGGGCACCTACTCGGCGTCGGTGGGCTATCTCGGTGGGCTGGCCTTCGAGCGGGACCCGGTCCGTGGCCTGCTGTTCGGGCTGGGGCTCGCGCTCACCGTGACGCTGGTGGTGGAGGTGGTGCGCTGGGCCCGGGGGCGCCGCGCGCCGCAGGTGTTAAGAGGGGGCCCTTGCTCTACCGGAGACGTTAAGAAGGGGCCCTTCCTTACGCCGCCGGCGGATGCCAGGTGACGCCGCGCAGGAGCTGGTCGGCGCCGAGCCAGGCCACGTTCATCATCCGCGTCGCGGTCTTCCCGGCGTCCGCCTCCGGGTGGTCGGCCAGCCAGTCGGCGAGCGACTCGCTGGCCCCGACCAGCCCGTACGCGACCACCTCCAGGTCGGTGGCGCCGATCTCGCGGCCGGAGGCGCGCAGCGCGTGGTCGAGCATCCCGGCGACCACCTCGACCAGCCGGCCCCGCATGGCGGCGAGTTCGGCGGCGAACGGTTGGGAGCCGCGGGCCTGCCGGTAGAGCACCGCCCAGCCGTCGCGGTGTGCGCCGACGAAGCCGAAGAAGGCGCGCAGCCCGCGCCAGAGCCGCTCGTCAGCGGGCAGGTCGGGGACGGCGGCGCCGGCGATCGCCTCCATCATCCGGGTGCTCTCCCGGTGCAGGCAGGCGATGAAGAGTTCCTCCTTGGTGCCGAGGTAGGCGTACACCATCGGCTTGGAGATGCCGGCGTCGTCGGCGATCTCGTCCATGCTGGCGGCGTGGAAGCCGCGGCGGGAGAACACCTTCACCGCCGCGTCGAGCATCTGCTGCTCGCGTACGGCGCGTGGGAGGCGCTTGAAGGTCGGCGTGCTGGACACCCTTGCGAGCATACCTACCCGTGCGTAAGGTTACGCCAGAGTAACCAAAGTGGCCCCGCCCGAGAGGTGCAATCCCCCATGACTGACTTCGACCCGGCCAACTTCGCGAACGTCGGCCCGAAGGAGTTCGCGCAGCTGGTCAAGTCCACGCCGGACGCGAAGATCGCCGAGATCATGTCCGGTGACGCGCGCGGCAAGATCCTCAGCGAGGTCTTCAACCGGATGCCCACGCTGTTCCGCGCCGACCGCGCCGGTGCCACGAACGCGGTCATCCACTGGAACATCACCGGCCGTCCGGACGGTGGCACCGACACCTACGAGATCGTCATCGAGAACGGCACCTGCACCGTCTCGGAGACCGCGACCCGCGACCCGAAGCTGAGCCTCACCATGGGCCCGGTCGAGTTCCTGAAGATCGTCTCCGGTGGCGCCAACCCGGTGATGATGTTCATGACCGGCAAGCTGAAGGCCAAGGGCGACCTGGGCCTGGCCGCCAACATCGCCAACCTGTTCGACATCCCCAAGGCCTGACATGGCCGAGTTCTCGCTCGACCTGAACGAGGAACAGCGGGACCTTCGCGACTGGGTGCACGGCTTCGCCACCGAGGTCGTGCGCCCGGCCGCGGCCGAGTGGGACGCCCGGGAGGAGACCCCCTGGCCGATCATCCAGGAGGCCGCGAAGGTCGGCCTGTACGGGTTCGAGTTCCTCGCCACCTGCTGGGCCGACCCCACCGGCCTCTCCCTGCCGATCGCCAGCGAGGAACTCTTCTGGGGTGACGCCGGCATCGGCCTGAGCATCTTCGGCACCTCCCTCGCGGTCGCCGCGATCTACGGCGCCGGCACCCCCGAGCAGCTCGTCGAGTGGGTGCCACAGTGCTTCGGCGACGTCGACTCCCCGGCCGTGGCCGCGTTCTGCACGAGCGAGCCGGAGGCCGGGTCCGACGTCGGCTCGATGCGTACCCGCGCCGTCTACGACGAGGCCACCGACGAGTGGGTGCTCAACGGGCAGAAGGCGTACGCCACGAACGGCGGCATCGCCGGGGTGCACGTCGTGACCGCCTCGATCGAGCCGGAGCTGGGCTCGCGCGGCCAGGCCGCGTTCGTCGTACCCCCTGGCACCGCCGGTCTGACCGCCACCCGCAAGCTGCGCAAGCTGGGGCTGCGCGCCTCGCACACCGCGGACGTCTTCCTCGACGACGTCCGGGTGCCAGGCCGCTGCCTGCTCGGCGGCAAGGACGCGCTCGACGAGCGTCTGGCCCGTGCCCGGTCCGGGCAGCGCGCCTCCGGTCAGGCGGCGATGCGGACGTTCGAGCTGTCCCGCCCGACAGTCGGCGCGCAGGCGCTCGGCGTGGCCCGCGCCGCCTACGAGTACGCCCTGGACTACGCCAAGGAGCGGGTCCAGTTCGGACGCCCGATCATCGCCAACCAGGCGGTCGCGTTCGCGCTCGCCGACATGAAGATGGAGATCGACGCGGCCCGGCTGCTGGTCTGGCGCGCCTCCTGGATGGGCCGTAACAACCGGCCGTTCACCGCCGGCGAGGGCTCGATGTCCAAGCTCAAGGCCGGTGAGGTGGCCGTCTCGGTGACCGACAAGGCGGTCCAGCTCCTCGGCGGCGCCGGCTTCCTGCGCGACCACCCGGTCGAGCGGTGGTACCGCGACGCCAAGATCTACACCATCTTCGAGGGCACCTCCGAGATCCAGCGGCTGGTCATCTCCCGGGCCATCTCCGGGATGCAGATCCGCTGAGCGCCGGCGGGCCGCGGCCCGGCCCGTGACGGCATGGAACGTCGTCGCGGGCCGGGCCGCCGCTCCCGGGCCGACCCGAACCGCGATCGGGCACAAGATCACGCCGAACCGGACGGCCGACCGTCCGGAGCCTGGTCGACGAACCACGAACGCGAAGGAGTTGCGCCTTGGACCTGCCGTTCATCGCCGCCACGCTGACCCGACGTGGACTGCTCGCCCCGGGTGGACCGATCCGCGTGGCCTCCCAGCTCAACGCGCTGCGCCGGTGGGGCTGGAGTCTCGCCGGTGAGCTGCGCCAGGCCGCCGCCCGCGACCCCGGCCGCGTCGCCGTGGTCGACGAGCAGGGCGCCACCATGACGTACCAGGAACTGCTCGACCGCTCCGAGCGGCTGGCCCGGTCGCTGCGCTCCCACCTCGGCGTGCAGACCGGCGACCGGGTGGGCGTGCTCTGCCGCAACCACCACGGCCTGATCGAGGCGATAGTCGCAGCGATGCTGCTCGGCGCGGACGCCGTCCTGGTCAACACCGGCCTGTCCGCCGCGCAACTGGTGACCGTGGCCGAGGAACAGGGCCTGCGCGTCCTGGTGCACGACGGCGAGTTCACCGAGCGCGTCCTCGGCCTCCCGGCCGAGCTGCACCGGGTCGACGAGCGGGGGCAGGAGGAGCTGATCGCCGCCGCCGTGCCCGGGGAGAAGCTCCAGCCGCCGGAGCGCGACGGCCGCACCATAGTGCTGACCTCCGGCACCACCGGCGCGCCCAAGGGCGCCCGCCGGCCCACCCCGCACGGCTTCGGTCCGCTGGTGTCCATCATCGACAGAATCCCGCTGCACGCGAAGAACACCGTGATGATCGCCGCGCCGATCTTCCACACCTGGGGGTACGCCGCGCTCCAGGTCTCGTTCGCGCTGCGCGCCACTGTCGTGCTGCACCGGCGCTTCGACCCGGCCGCCACGCTCGCCGCGCTCGTCGACCAGCGGTGCGACGCGATGTTCGCCGTACCGGTGATGCTGCAACGACTGATGGAGGTCGCGCCGCCGCAGCCCCGGCCGCCGCTCAAGGTGGTGGCGGTCAGCGGATCCGCGCTGCCCGGCAACCTGGCCACCGCCTTCATGGACCGGTACGGCGACGTGCTCTACAACCTCTACGGCTCGACCGAGGTCTCCTGGGCCTCCATCGCCGGCCCGCCCGAACTGCGCGCCGCGCCCACCACCGCGGGCCGGCCGCCGCACGGCACCCGGCTGGCCATCCTGGACGAGACCGGCCGGCCGGTCCGCGACGGCGAGGTCGGGCGGATCTTCGTCGGCAACGAGATGCTGTTCGAGGGCTACACCTCGGGCACCGGCCGGGAGAGCCGCGACGGACTGCTCGACACCGGCGACCTGGGCCGGCTCAACGCCGACGGACTGCTCTTCGTCGACGGCCGGGCCGACGACATGATCGTCTCGGGTGGCGAGAACGTCTTCCCGTCCGAGGTGGAGGATCTGATCGCCCGGTTGCCGCAGGTCCGCGAGGTCGCGGTGATCGGCGTCCCGGACCCCGACTACGGTCAGCGGCTGGCCGCGTTCCTCGCGCTGCGCACCGGCGAGACACTCGACCCGGAGGCGGTCCGCGAGTACGTCCGGCGCTACCTGGCCCGCTTTTCCGTGCCCCGCGACGTGGTGTTCGTGAAGTACCTGCCGCGCAACGCCACCGGCAAGGTGCTCACCCGGGAGCTGCGCCGCTACTTCGATTGATCAACATCGGTCGGACAGCCCTGGCCGCCCGGTGCTACCTTCTCTCCCGATCGAACGGGGAACGGGGAGCACCACAATGGACCGGTTTCGGCGGCGTACCGCGCTCGGCCTCCTCGTCGGCGGCGCGTCCGCCGCCGCGCTCGGCTCGTTCGACCCGGTCCACGGACGGCCCGACGACCCAACCACCCGGTGGCCGGTTCCGCCCGTCGAGCGGGAGAACCGCGCCGCCGGTGAGCCGTGGTGGCCCGAGCGCGGCGGCCGGGCCGCCGACGACCGGCGGCGTCAGATCCAGGGGTACGCCTCGACGACGAGCGTCGCCCCCGGCGAGGTGATCGATTTCCACGTCGCCGTCAACCCGGGCGGCCGGTTCCGGATCAGCGTGCACCGCATCGGCTGGTACGACGGCGCGGGCGCCCGCACGATGCTGACCAGCCCCGAGTTGCGCGGCGAGCCGCAGCCGGTGCCGGTCGCCGACCCGGACACCGGTGTGCTCGACTGCCGGTGGCCGGTGTCGTGGCGCCTGTCCGTCCCGCACGGCTGGACCTCCGGCCTCTACCAGGCGGTCTTCACCTCGGCCGGCGGCTGGCGGGCCTGCACGCCGTTCGTGGTACGCGACGACCGGCGCCCGGCCGCGCTCTGCGTGGTGCTGCCGGTGACCACCTGGCAGGCGTACAACCAGTGGCCGCGCGACCGACGCGTCGGCAAGAGCCTCTACAACGGCTACCGGCCCGACGGGCGGCGCGACCCGGCGCTGCGGGCACGCGCCGTCTCGTTCGACCGCCCGTACGCCGGCGCGGGCCTGCCCACCCACTTCGACCGCGACGAGGCAGCGGTCCGGTGGCTGGAACGCAACCTCTACGACGTCAGCTACGCCACCAGCTTCGACCTGCACTCCGGGCGACTCGACCCGGCCCGGTACCGGGGCCTGGTGTTCTGCGGGCACGACGAGTACTGGTCGGCCGAGATGCGCCGCGCCACCGAGGTCGGCCTGGACGGGGGCACCAGCCTCGCGTTCCTCGGCGCTAACAGCGTCTACTGGCACGTCCGCGTACGCGCCGCCGCCGACGGCCGCCCCGAACGCGTCGTGGAGTGCGCCAAGACGCTCCCCGACCCGGGCGCCGGCACCGGCGACCCGACGCTGACGTGGCGCGACCTCGACCGGCCGGAACAGGCACTGCTCGGCGTGCAGTACAACGGCATCGTGCTGACCCCGCAGCCGCTCGTGGTACGCGGTGCCGACAACTGGGTGTGGTCCGGCACCGGCGTCGCCGACGGCGACCGCATCCCGGGCGTGGTGGCGGGCGAGGCGGACGGGCTGCACGCGGCCCTCGCCCGGCCCGCCGGGACCACGCTCAGCGCGTCGCCGTACCCGGCCCAGCAGGGCGGCCGGCGGCTCCAGAGCAGCCACGTCCACGAGACGGCACGCGGCGCCGTGGTGTTCGCCAGCGGCACGCTCGGCTGGACGCTGGCGCTGGACCGGCAGGGACACCGCGACCCGCGCATCGAGCGGGCCACGGCGAACGTGCTCAACCGGATGGCCGGCCGCCGGCGCGGGACGGTCAGCCCGGGATCGTGATCCGGCCGTCCACCGCCGCCGCCGCGATGTCGGTGCGGTGGTGGGAACCGGCCAGATCCACGTCGCGTACCAGGGCGTAGGCGGCGTCGCGCGCGGCGGCCAGGTCCGGCCCGGTCGCCGTACCGCAGAGGACCCGGCCGCCGGCGGACCGCAACGTGCCGTCGGCGTCCCGGCGGGTGCCGGCGTGGATGATCCCGGCGCGGTCCGCGCCGGTGATCACATCACCGGTACGCGGGCCCGCCGGATAGCCGTCGGCCGCCACCACTACCGTCACGGCCGCGCCGTCGCGCCACCGCAGCGGCGGATGCGCGCCGAGCGTGCCGGTGGCGGCGGCGTGCAGCAGCCCACCCAGCGGCGTCTCCAGCAGGGCGAGCACGACCTGCGTCTCCGGGTCGCCGAAACGCGCGTTGAACTCGATGACACGCGGGCCGGACGGCGTGATCGCCAGGCCCACGTAGAGCAGGCCGGCGAACGGCGTGCCCCGGCGGCGCAGCTCCGCCAGCGTCGGGTGCACCACGTCGCGCATCACGTCGTCGACCAGGTTCGGCGGGGCCCACGGCAGCGGCGTGTACGCGCCCATGCCGCCGGTGTTCGGCCCGGTGTCGCCGTCGCCGACCCGCTTGAAGTCCTGCGCCGGCAGCAGCGGCACCGCCGCCTCGCCGTCGGTCACCACGAACAGGGAGACCTCGGGACCGGACAGGTACTCCTCGATCACCACCCGGCCGCACTCCGCCGCGTGCCGCTCGGCGACCGCCCGGTCGTCGGTGACCACCACGCCCTTGCCGGCGGCGAGCCCGTCGTCCTTCACCACGTACGGCGCGCCGAACTCGTCGAGCGCGCGCGCCACGGCAGCCGCGTCCTCGCAGGTGTACGCGCGGGCGGTCGGCACACCGGCGGCCGTCATCACGTCCTTGGCGAACGTCTTCGAGCCCTCCAGCCGGGCCGCCTCGGCGCTCGGGCCGAACACCGCGATGCCCTTGGCGCGTACCGCGTCGGCCACGCCCGCCACCAGCGGCGCCTCCGGCCCGATGACCACCAGGTCGGCCGCGACCTCGACGGCGAGGGCCGCCACCGCCGCCGGATCGGTGGGTGTCACCTCCCGCAGCTGTGCCACGGCCGCGATCCCCGGATTCCCCGGAGCCGCGACGAGCGTCTCGACAGCCGGGTCACCGGCCAGTCCGAGCGCGAGAGCGTGCTCCCGCCCACCACCACCCACAAGAAGTACGCGCACGACCGGCATCCTACTGACCGCCCCACCCCACCCCGTCGATCATGAGGTTGACGGCAGGATGTGAGATCGACATCGCCGTCAATTTCATGGTCAACGCCGGGTTCTTGCGGCCAGCGCCGCGCGGACGACCTGGGGGATGTAGTCGGGGCGGAGGGTGTCGGGCCAGGTGAACCTGAGGACGGTCCAGCCGGCGTTGGTCAGGCGGTTCTGCCGCTGCCGGTCGTCGAAGAGCGCATCGGGCGTGGAGTGCGGACCACTTCCGTCCGCCTCGGCGATCACCCGGGCGGCCCGCCAGCCCATGTCGCCGATGCCGAGCAGATAACCGTCGGCGTCACGCACCTCGATCTGGAGAGCGTCCGGCGGGACGCCGCCGTCGACGCACCGCAGCCGGGTACGCGTCTCCAGCGGCGACTGGGCGGCACCGTTCGCCTCGGCCAGGTGGCGACGTGCGTTCACCACGCCCCGCCGCCCCGCGATCAGGGCGGGGATGGCACCGAACTCCTCCTCGGTGATCCTCGCCTGGTTGAGCGCCGAGTCGAGCAGGGCCACCGCGAAGTAGCGACGCACCCGGAGGACGAGGTCCGCGAGCGTGTGCGCGGGAGCCGTCACCGGAATGCCGTCGACGGTCGTCAGCGCCGGCTCGGGATGCTCGAACTGGTGCAACGTCACGGCGGGATCCCTGACGCGGGACGGCCGGGCCGCGCGGCCCGGGACCGCGACGTGAATCGCGCCCGCCCTCGGCAGCCCCGCGATCCCGTGCAGCTCGGCAGCGGTGCCGAGGACGGCGTGCGCCTCCGGGCCCAGCGACAGGACCGCCGCCCGGATCTGACGACGCCGTTCCACGCCGTCGGGTCCGGTGCGCTCGACGGCGTAGGTCGCGCGAGCCAGCCGCCGCCACCGACGCGAGGTGAGGAGGTTGTCGATCTCGTGCCGGCTGTAGCCGGCCCGGAGCGCCTGCGCACGGGTGACGACGCCACCCTGGTCACTCGCGATCTGCCGGATCACCCGAGCCCGTTCCACCCACCGAGCGTCCCCGCACACCCCACCCACGCGGGGCCCCCTGTGGACAACCCACCCCACCCTGTGGATAACCCACCCCCGAGGCCCCGCCCGCCCCCGTCCCGCCCGCCCCCGTCCCGCCCGCCCCCGTCCCGCCCGCCCCCGTCCCGTCCCCGCCCGCCCCCGTCCCGTCGATCATGAAGTTAGCGGCGATGTGGATCTACAAAACGGCCGCTAACTTCATGATCGACGCGTGGTCCCGGGGGTGGGTGGAGGGTGGGGGGCCGGGAGGGCGGGGTGGGAGGGGGTTAGGGGAGGAGGGGGTGGCGGAGGACGTTTTCCTCTCGGCCTGGGCCTACGCCCACCACGCTCACCCGGGTGCCGGTCAGCTCCTCGATGCGGGCGATGTAGCGGCGGGCGTTCTCCGGGAGCTCGTCCTCGGTCCGCGCCTTGGTGATGTCCTCCCACCAGCCGTCGAGCTCTTCGTAGATCGGCGTGGCGTGGTGGAAGTCGGTCTGCGTCATCGGCATGTCGTCGAACCGCTCGCCGTTGATCTCGTACCCGACACAGATCGGCACCTTGGCCAGGCCGGTCAGCACGTCCAGCTTCGTGACCACCAGATCGGTGACGCCGTTGAGGCGGCACGCGTACCGGGCCACCACGGCGTCGAACCAGCCGCAGCGGCGCTCCCGGCCGGTGGTGGTGCCGTACTCGTGGCCGACCTTGCGCAGGTGCTGCCCGTTGTCGTCGAACAGCTCGGTCGGGAACGGGCCGGAGCCCACCCGCGTCGTGTACGCCTTGCTCACCGCGATGACCTTGGTGATCGCGGTCGGCGGGATGCCCGCGCCCACGCACGCCCCGCCGGCCGTCGGGTTCGACGAGGTGACGAACGGATAGGTGCCGTGGTCCATGTCGAGCATGGTGGCCTGGGCGCCCTCCAGCAGCACGGTCTCGCCGCGGTCGAGCGCGTCCCAGAGCATCACCCGGGTCTCGGCGATGTACGGGCGCAGCCGCTCGGCGTACTGGAGGTACTCCTCGACGGTCTCCTCGACGTCGATCGCCTTGCGGTTGTAGACCTTGAACAGGAGCTGGTTCTTCTCGCGCAGCGCGAGTTCCAGCTTCTTGCGCAGGATGCCCGGGTCGAGCAGGTCCTGGAGCCGGATGCCCATCCGGGCGACCTTGTCGCCGTACGCGGGACCGATGCCCCGGCCGGTGGTGCCGATGCGGGAGCTGCCCAGGTAGCGCTCGACCACCCGGTCCAGCGCCCGGTGGTGCGGCATGATCAGGTGCGCGTCGCCGGAGATGCGCAGGCGGGACACGTCCACGCCGCGCTCGGCGAGCCCGTCGATCTCCTGCAGCAGCACCTTCGGGTCGACCACCACGCCGTTGCCGATCACGATCATCGCGCTCGGTGAGAGCGCGCCGGACGGCATGAGGTGCAGCGCGTACTTCTGGCCGTCCGGCGTGATCACCGTGTGGCCCGCGTTGTTGCCGCCGGAGTAGCGCACGACGTAGTCGACCCGCTCACCCAGCAGGTCGGTAACCTTGCCCTTGCCCTCGTCGCCCCACTGGGCGCCGAGCAGCACGATCGCTGGCATCTTCTCGCCTCCAGAAGGCTCGGGTGCCAGGTGGCGACCGGTCAGCGAGCCCGGGGTGTCAGGCTAACAAGTAGTGACGGCGGGACCAGCAGGGGTTGGTCGAGAAGCAGGAGGCTCCTTCGTGTACGACGTGGTGCTGCTCACCCTCGGCTCGGACCGGGACGCTCCCGGTGGTGGCTGCGGCAGCGGCGGCGCCTGCTGCGGCGGCGCGGACGACACCGCCGCCGAGACCGGCGAGGAGCGCTGCGAGACGCCGCGCGTACCGGTGCTGGCCTGTGCGGACGAGCTGACCGCCAGGGGCGCCCGGGTGACCACCGTGACCGCCCGGTCGGACTCCGAGATCGACGAGGTGCTGGCCCGCCTCGACGGCCCGCCGCGCGCCGACGGCCTCACCTGGCCGGACTCCGACGGCAAGACCCGGCTGATCGTCGCCACTGCGAGTGACGGTCAGTTGCGCGCCGTCCTGCGCCGGCTGGTGCGCCGGTACGCTCCGCCGCCGAGCCGCCGCCCCGCGGACCTCGCAGACGACCGTACGGTGCCCGACCTGCCCCCTGTCGGCGTACTCCCGCTCGATCCGGCCCGGTCCGGGACGGCGCGGGACCTGGCCGCGCAGCTCGGGCTGCCCCGCGATCCGGCGGGTGTGGCCGCCGCGGTGCTGGACGGCACCGCCCGGCGGCTCGACCTGCTGCGCAACGACGGCGGCTCGGTGACGCTGGACGGCGCGCTGCTCGGCGCCGCCGACGACGCCGGCCGTCCGCTGCACTGGCGGGCCCGGGTCGAGGTCGACGGCACGGTGCTCAGCGACGGTTCGGAGCCGATCACCGCGTGCGCGATCGGCAACGCGGGCGGGTACGCGCGCCTCGGCGAGGTGGACCTGCTGGGCGGCCCGGATCCGGCCGACGGCCGGGTGACGGTGGGCGTCGCCGTACCAGTGGTGACCCGGTCGGCGTTGGGCCGGAAGAAGGTCCGGCTGGAGGTACGCCGTGCGCGGGGACGCGCGGTGGCGGTGGTGCCCCGCGACGAGAAGGTGCCCTTCCTCGACGACGGCGTCGAGGGCGAGCTGAGCCGCAAGCGCTCCTGGTGGACCGAGCCCGGCGCCTGGGCGGTCTGGACGGGCTGACCTCGGTCGATCCCCACCCGGCTCGCGGCGCTGGCCGGACCGCCTATCCTCGGCGGAAGGAATGGGGAGGAACCGTGGTGCACGAGAACGACGACCGGGCCCACGTACCGGGCCGACCGCAGGTGCCGCAGCGGGACGTCGAGCCGCTGTGGCCGCCGGAGGAGACCGACGCGGCGGCGGCCACGATCCCGCCGTGGGCGTCGGTGCCCTGGCCGCTCCCGCCCGCCGACGCTCCCACGCCGGCGGCGGCGGACGTCCCGGCGCCCCAGGCTCCGGTGGCGGCGGACGTTCCGGCGCCCGGGGCGCCCGCAGTCGACCTGGACCTGCCGTTCACGCTCGACCGGGCGACCTCCGCCCCGTCACCGGCCCAGCCGGAACCGGCGGCACCCGCCTCACCGGCGGTGCCCGGTACGCAGACGGCACCCGCCCCGGCGGCCACGCCCACCCCCGGCACTGCCGGAACGGCGACCGGCGGCGAGGGCGCGGGGAACGGGCGGGCCACCTCGCCGTGGGCACAGCCGCCGCAGCGGGCCGGGTCGGACTCCGCCACCACGCCGGACCCGCCTCCCGCCGATGCAGCGGCTCCGCCGTCCGAGGCGGCGGAGGCCGACGGCACCGCCTCCGGCCGGGCCACCGTGACACCGCCCCCGCCACCTGACGCCCTCCCCGAGGACGGCACGGTGTCCGGCCGCGCCACTGTCACCCCGGCACCGCCGCCACCATCCGACGCCCTCCCTGCCGACGGCATCGCCGCGGGCCGCGCCACCGTCGCCGGGACGCATCCGTCACCGGCCTCCGGCACGGGACCGGCAGGGCCGGGCACGTCCGAGCAGACGCCCCGCCTCGGGCCGTTCCCGCCGTCGCCGGGCGTGCCGGCGCAGCCGTCCCCGTACGGCAACGGCTACCCGCCGCCCGGGTACCAGCCCGGTCAGCCCGGCTGGTACCCGCCGCCCGGCTGGACTCCGCAGGCCGGCGCACCGCAGCCGGGCGGCCCGATGCCGCCGCAGGCGCCGGTGTCCGGCCCGGTGGTGCCGCCACCGCCGCCTCAGCCCGGAGCGCCCCACCCGGAGCAGGGCTGGACACCGCAGCAGGCGGTACCCCCGACCGCCGAGGACTTCGCCCGCCGCCGCCAGGCCCGGCCGGTCGACCCGGTGGCCACCATGGGCGTACGCGCGGTGGTGAACAAGATCGGGCTGGTCCGGCTCGCGCCCGGTCGGCACGAGCAGGAGATGAAGCGCGACATCGAGATGGTCCGCCGCAACTTCGGCGGGCTGCGCCAGGTGACAGTGGTCAACCCGAAGGGCGGCGCCGGCAAGACGGTGGCGATCCTGCTGCTGGCCATGACGTTCGGCCAGAAGCGCGGCGGATACGTGCTGGCCTGGGACAACAACGAGACCCAGGGCACCCTCGGCATGCGGGCGCAGCAGGACTTCCACGCCCGTACGGTGCGGGACATGCTGCGGGACCTGGCCCAGTTCCAGGGGGCGCACGGCCGGGTGGGCGACCTGTCGCAGTACGTCCGCTCGCAGGGCGAGGGCATGTTCGACGTGCTCGCCTCGGACGAGTCGGCGACCGGCGGCGAGATGCTCACCGCCGCCGCGTTCGCGGAGATCCGCGAGGTGGTCAGCCGCTTCTACAAGCTGATCTTCGTGGACACCGGCAACAACGTCCGGGCGCAGAACTGGCAGGCCGCGATGGACGCCACCGACCAGCTCGTGGTGACCATGTCGGCCCGTAACGACTCGGCCGAGACCGCCGCCCGGATGCTCGACCACCTGGAGCAGAGCGGCCGGCAGCGGCTGGTCCGCCAGGCGGTGACAGTGGTCTCGATGCCGCCGTCGCGCAAGGAGATCGACCTGCCCGCGATCCAGGCCCACTTCGCGGCGCGGACCCGGGCGGTGCTGCTGGCACCGTACGAGCGGCTCATCGACACCGGCGAGCCGCTGCGGTACGGGCAGCTCTCCTCCGCCACCCGGGACGCCTGGCTGAAGATCGCCGCGTCGGTGGCGGAAGGGCTGTAGGACGGGCGCGACGGCCGGTGCCCGGATCGGGACCGGCCGTCGCGGCAGTGGTCAGTCGCCGGAGAGCGCGTCTCCGGCGGCCGGGTCGCAGTCGCGAAGGAACTGGGCGCACCGGGCCGCCTCGTCCGCCTCGCCGATCTCCCCCGCGGCGCGGGACAGCACGTAGAGGCAGCGGAGGAAGCCCCGGTTGGGCTTGTGCGACCAGGGCACCGGGCCGTGGCCCTTCCAGCCGCTGCGGCGCAACTGGTCCAGGCCCCGGTGGTAGCCGGTGCGGGCGTACGCGTACGCCGTCACGACCTGACCCGCGGCGAGCGAGCGGCCGGCCAGCGCGGCCCAGGCCGCACTGTAGGTCGGGAATCGGGCCGCGACCTCGGCGTACGCCTCGTCGGTGCCCTGCTCGGCCGCCGCCGCCAGCGCGGCGTCGGCCTCCTCGTGGACCGGGAGCAGGGTGGCCGGTGGCTCAGGCAACAGGTTCTGCATCGCCCCATTCAACCCGCTTCGCCCACGGGTACGCGAGGGGCCCCGCCCGGACGGTTGGCTGAACGGCTGAGGGTTTCGTCACGCCTGCGGCGGGAGCACACGTACCCGCGGCCCATGCCGCCGCCGTGGTTCTTGCACTACAAATACAGATCCGGAGCCTCCCCAGGACCCGGTTACGCAGGAGCCCGGCGGCGTGCCCGCCGGGCTCCTGTCGTTCCCCGCCCCGGTTTCGGCACTTGCCGCGCGGGGGCAGGATGGCCTGGTGCCGACCCCACCACCCGCGGACGTCATCGAGCCGCACGCGCCCCACGTCAACGAGATCGAGACCCGCACCGCCTTCGAGCAGCGGCTGGCCGGGGGAACCCTGGCCGGTCTGACCGTGCAGGGCCTGCGCCTCGACCTCGACCCGGTACCCGACCTGCGCGACGTCGACGTCACCGGCACGCTCTTCGTGGGCTGCCGTTTCGCCGGCCGCGAGGTGGGCGCGGACCTGGTCCGCCGGGGCGCCAACGTGGTCCCGCCGTTCTCCGGGCTGCCCTACCCGACCCAGCCGTCGCACCTCTACACCGCCGACGAGCTGGCCGCCGGGTTCGCCGAGGGCGGGTTCGCCGAGATGTACGACACCCGGGTGTACGCGCACTTCCGGGCGCACGGCGGCGCGCTGCCGGACGTACGCGAGGCGCTCGGGCAGCGACTGCACGACCACGGTGTGGACAACGCGCTGGCCGACGCCACCCGGTCGTGGCTGGCCGCGCACGGGCCGCAGTCGGTGGTGGGGGTGATGGGCGGGCACGCGGTGCCGCGCGGCAGCGTCGCGTACCGGATGGCCGCCGTGCTGGGCTGGGAGCTGGCGCGGGCCGACCGTCTGGTGGTCACCGGCGGCGGTCCGGGCGTGATGGAGGCGGCGAACCTCGGCGCGTTCCTCGCGGCCTGGCCGGCCGAGGAGCTGTCCGCCGCGATCGACGTGCTCGCCGTCGCGCCGGACTTCACCGACCACGACCGGTACACGGCGGCGGCGCTGGCGGTACGCAAGCGGTACGCGGACGGCACGTCGCTGCCCTCGCCCCGCCCGTCGGCGCCGGGCACCGAGTGGGCGCGGTCCGGCGGGCTGGCCATCCCCACCTGGCTGTACGGCCACGAGCCGGCGAACCTGTTCGCGGGCCGGATCGCGAAGTACTTCTCCAACGCCATCCGGGAGGACACGATCCTGAGGCTGGCCCGGGGCGGGATCGTGTTCGCACCCGGCAAGGCCGGCACCGTGCAGGAGGTGTTCCAGGCGGCCACCAAGACGTTCTACGGCACCGACGGAGCGAGCGGGGCGTACGTCTTCCTGGACCGCACGTACTGGACCACGGAGCTGCCGGTGGAGTCGCTGCTGCGGCCACTGTTCGCCGCGTCCCCGTTCGGCGACCTGTCGCACACGATCCACCTGACCGACGACGTGCGCGAGGCCGTCCGGGTGCTGGTGCAGTGAAAGGAAGGGCCCCCTTTTAACGCCTCCGGTAGAGGAAGGGCCCCTTGTTAACAGCAGTTGCTTGGGTTCTAGGGATCGTTGCAACGCCTGACCTGATCAGGGGTTGCAGTGTTCGAGATCCGTGGGGATCGCCGGCCGCAGGGACCGAAGAAGCTTCGGGCGGAGCGTCAGGCATATTTGGATCTTGTGGCGCGGGGTGTGAGTACGAGTGAAGCGTGCCGGCTGGTCGGGATCAATCGCAGGACTGGTCACCGCTGGCGGTACGGCCGCACGAGTCAGATGAAGGCCGGGCAGC
>NZ_JANCLW010000001.1:140078-158599 GCF_033433935.1 Micromonospora sp. BRA006-A | reverse complement strand
CCACAGCCCCGACCACCTCGCCACCGTCGCCGCCGAACTCAACGGCCGCCCACGCAAAACGCTCGGCTGGGACACCCCAGCCGAGCGCCTCGCTAAGCTCCTAGCCGTCACCGACTAGCCAACGTGTTGCAACGACCCCTTGAAACCGCCGCGTTAACAAGGGGCCCTTCCTTACACGCGGGGTGTCACTTCATGGTGGTGCCGGTGGAGCGCAGGTGCTCGCAGGCCTCGACCACGCGGGCGGCCATGCCGGCCTCGGCGGCCTTGCCCCAGACGCGCGGGTCGTACATCTTCTTGTTGCCGACCTCGCCGTCGACCTTCAGCACGCCGTCGTAGTTGCGGAACATGTGGTCCGCGACCGGGCGGGTGAAGGTGTACTGGGTGTCGGTGTCGATGTTCATCTTCACCACGCCGTAGTCCAGCGCCTCCCGGATCTCCGACAGCAGCGAGCCGGAGCCGCCGTGGAAGACCAGGCTGAGCGGCTTGTCCTTGCCGTACTTGGCGCCGACCGCGTCCTGGATCTGCTTGAGCACCTCGGGGCGCAGCTTGACGTTGCCCGGCTTGTAGACGCCGTGCACGTTGCCGAAGGTCAGCGCCGCCATGTAGCGGCCCTTCTCGCCCAGGCCGAGCGCGTCGACCATGGCCAGGCCGTCCTCGACGGTGGTGTAGAGCTTGTCGTTGATGGCGTTCTCGACGCCGTCCTCCTCGCCGCCGACGACGCCGACCTCGATCTCGAGGACGATCTTGCCCTTGGCGGCCTCGGCGAGGAGCTGCTCGGCGATCTCCAGGTTCTCCGCCACCGGCACGGCCGAGCCGTCCCACATGTGCGACTGGAACAGAGGCTCCTGGCCGTTCTTGACGCGCTCCTGCGAGATGGCCATCAGCGGCCGGACGAACTTGTCCAGCTTGTCCTTCGGGCAGTGGTCGGTGTGCAGCGCGATGTTCACCGGGTACTTCTTGGCGACCTCGTGCGCGTACGCGGCGAACGCCGTCGCGCCGGTAACCATGTCCTTCACGGACGGGCCGGACAGGTACTCCGCACCACCGGTGGAGACCTGGATGATGCCGTCGCTCTCCGCGTCGGCGAAGCCCTTGAGCGCCGCGTTCAGCGTCTGCGAGGAGGTCACGTTGATCGCGGGGTACGCGTACCGGCCGGCCTTGGCCCGGTCCAGCATCTCCGCGTAAGCCTCGGGGGAAGCGATGGGCATGTCGAACGCTCCTTACTTACCGCTCTCGGCCGTGCAGGCCGCTGTCTTCCATGGGCGCGACCGTTCCGGTCGCTCACGTCCACGGTTGCGCCGGACCGCGCTGTCCACCGCGGGCAGTATCCCGCAGGAGCGTGAGCGGGGCACAACCGGCCCGGACGCCGCTCACCGGTTCTCCAGCCGGTCCGGTACGACGACGCTGATCAGCCAGCTCACCACCGCGACCACGATGGCGCCCCAGAAGGCGGCCCAGAAGCCGTCCACGTGGAACGGGAGCTTCAGCACCCCGGCGATCCAGTCGGTCAGCAGGAACAGCAACGCGTTCACCACGAGCGCGAACAGGCCGAGCGTGAGCAGGTAGAACACGCAGCCGAACACCTTGATGAGCGGCTTGAGCACCGCGTTCACGACACCGAAGACCAGTGCCACCACGATCAGGGTGAGCACGTTGCTGCCGGTGTTGCGGCCGCTCACCTCCACTCCGGGCACGATCAAGGTCGCGATCCACAACGCGACCGCGGTGATCGCCAGTCGGATCAGGAAGCCCATGCCTCCCATCCTGGCACCGGCCGCGCGCCGGGAGCGGGACAATCGCCGACTCCGCCGTTCCGCCCGCCACCCAGCGAGGGCCCGGAGCAGCCCGTACGGTGGTGGGGACGATGCCCGCACGGAGAACAGGGAGGGACGATGGGTCAGCCCGACGAGGACTTCGCCCCCAGTGACCACCTCGCCCCGGAGGAGCGGGATCTGGAGGCCGAGCCGGCCGACGCGGTCGAGCAGGCCACCACGGTGACCGACGAGACGGACGGTGAGCCGCACCGGGGCATGGAGGTCGACGACTGGGACGCCATGGAGCAGGCCCGCGTCGTCACCGCCGACGAGGACGACTACCGCTGATCCGGGGCCCGCTCACCGCAGCGCGGTGACCTGCCCCGGGTGGGCGGCGGCCCACTGCGCCAGCCGGTCCGCCCGTAACGCGTCCAGGAACCCGGCTGCGAGTTCCGGGTCCGGCTCGTATCCGCGGCCGTTCCACTCGTCGCGTACCGGGAAGGCGAGCGCGACCGGCTCCGCCGCGGCCGTACGACCGCTCGCGGCGGTCAGCGCCGGCAGCGACAGGTCACCGGTGTCGATCGTGACGGCCGGTCCGATCCGTAGGAGCAGCCGGCCGAGCTGCGCCGGATCGGTCGCCGTGCCCTGCTCCCGCAGTTGGCGGAGCAGGCCGGCGGCGTAGCGCGCCGCGTTGCGGTCCCGGTCCAGCCCACCGTCGCGCAGGCCGTACCGCTGCCGCAGCAGGTCCACCGCCGCCGGGCCGTCGAGCCGCTGACATCCGGCCGGGAACCGCCGCTCGGTGTGCACCGAACGCACCGGCGCCGGCAGGCAGACCGGCACGCCGCCGACCGCGTCGGTCAGATCCCGTGCCCCCGGGTACGTGAGCACAGCGCCGGCGTCGAGGCGTACCCCGGTCAGCCGGGCGACCGCCTCGCGGGTCGCCCGGTAGCCGGCGGCCAGGTCGGTGCCCGACCCGGCGGCGCGGGAGAACGTCGCGTTGAGCTTCTCCGTCCCGCCGCTCGACGGCACCGGCACCAGCAGGTCACGCGGGAACGACACGAGGTAGAGCCGGCTCCGGTCGGCCGGCAGGTGCACCAGCAGCACCGAGTCGGCGCGCCGGCTGCCGACCGGCTGGTCGACGCCGAGCAGCAGCAGGTTCAGCGCGCCGCCGGGCTCCGGCACCGGCGTGGCGGGCGCGGGCGCCGCCGTGGGCGCCGGTGGCCGGGGCGCCATCGCGGTGAAACCGACGAGCGCGGCGGCGGCGACCGCCAGCGCCGTGCCGGCCAGGCGTACGCGCCGGCGGCGCCGGCGGCGGATGATCACCGCCCGGTCGACGGCGGCCCGGACCGGGCCGACGGGCGGCGTCGACTCCTCGAGGCGGGCGAACGCGGCCCGCAGCTCGTCCTCGATCATCAGGAGACCTCCACGAGTTCGGCTCGGAGGGTGGCCAGCGCACGCGAGATGCTGGACCGGACGGTGCCGACGGCGCAGCCGAGGATCTCGGCGATCTCCCCGTCCGGCAGGTCCTCGTAGTAGCGCAGCACCAGCGCGGCACGCTGCCGCCGAGGCAACCGGGACAGCCAGGACCGGATCTGGTCCCGGTCCGCCGCCGACTGGGCGTGGTCGGCCGGCGCGGGCACCGATTCGTCCGCCGAGCCGCGCAGCAGCACCCGCCGCGCCCACGATCCGCGCCGCCAGTCGATGAACTGGTTGGTGAGCATCCGGCGCACGTACCGCTCGGGGGCGTCGGTGCGGGCCACCCGCCGCCAGTTGAGCTGGACCCGGACCAGGGTGTCCTGCACCAGATCCTGCGCCTGGTGCGGATCCCCGGTCAGCATGACCGCGTACCGCAGCAGGGCGCCCAACCGCGCGTCGGCGAACTCCTCGTACGTCACTGCACCTCCCGGTGTCCGATTGATGGACGGTTCCGGGCAGGTGGAACATTGCGGTGGCGTCGCGGCTGCCCGGAAACCCCCACGACAGAACCCAGAAAGGCAAGAGATCATCGACAAGTGCTGCTGACCCTCACCACGACCCACCGCCCGGCGACCGACCTCGGCCACCTCCTGGTGAAGCATCCGGACCGCGTGCAGACCTTCGACCTGCCCGCCGGTGCCGCGCATGTGTTCTACCCGGAGGCGGACGAGGCGCGCTGCACGGCGGCGTTGCTGGTCGAGGTCGATCCGCTCAAGCTGGGCGGCGGCCGCCGGAACCGCGCGCCGGAGGGCTTCGCGCTCGGGCAGTACGTCAACGACCGCCCGTACGCCGCGTCGAGCCTGCTCTCGTCGGCGCTGTCGAAGGTGTTCCGCTCCGCCCTGCGCGGCGAGTCGCGCGACCGACCCGAGCTGGCGGCGAGCGCGATCCCGCTGACCGTACGGGTGCCGGTGCTGCGCTGCCGGGGCGGCGCCGAGCTGGCGGTACGGATCTTCGCCCCGCTGGGCTGGACCGTGACTGCCACCCCGATCCCGCTCGACGAGACGTACCCGGAATGGGGTGACAGCCGCTACGTCGACCTGACGCTGACCGGCACGTTGCGGCTCGCGGACGCCCTCAACCACCTGTACGTGCTACTGCCGGTGCTGGACGACGCGAAGCACTACTGGGTGGCGCCGGACGAGGTGGACAAGCTGCTGCGCGCGGGCGCCGGCTGGCTGGCCGGGCACCCCGAGCGGGGCCTGATCACGCGCCGCTACCTGGCGCACCGCCGGGCGCTCGCGGGCGAGGCGATGGCCCGGCTGACCGAGTTGCGACTGGCTGACGAGCCGCCCGCCGACGACAGCATCGAGCCGCCGACCGGAGAGCCGGCCGAGTCGTCGGGCGGCGGGGCCGGGACGGCGGAGGACGTACGCCGCGCCTCCCTGGCGGTACGGCGTCGGGAGGCGGTGCTCGCCGCGCTGCGGGACAGCGGCGCGAGCCGGGTGCTGGACCTGGGCTGCGGTGGCGGCGCGCTGCTCACCGCGCTCGTCGCCGACCGGCGGTTCACCGAGGTGGTGGGCGTCGACGTGTCGGACCGGTCGCTCGGCATGGCGGCTCGGCGGCTGCGCCTGGATCGTCTTCCGGAGCGGCAGCGGGACCGGATCCGGCTGTGGCAGTCCGCGCTGACCTACCGGGACGACCGGCTCCGGGGGTACGACGCGGCGGTGCTGATGGAGGTCGTCGAGCACCTCGACCCGCCGCGCCTGCCGGCGTTGGAGGACGCGGTGTTCGGTCACGCCCGGCCGGGCACGGTGGTGGTGACCACCCCGAACGTCGAGTACAACGTGCGCTACGAGGGGCTCGCGCCGGGCCGGTTCCGGCACGCGGACCACAGGTTCGAGTGGACCCGGGCCGAGTTCGCCGCCTGGGTGGACCGGGTGGCGGCGGCGCACGGCTACACGGCGGTGCTCGGGGGCGTCGGCGACGACGACCCGGTGGTGGGCACGCCGACCCAGATCGCGGTGCTGACGCGGGATGACCGCAATGAGAACACCAGCAACGACCGGAAGGAGGCGACGAACCGATGACCGTCCTGGACATCCCCGAGCTGGCACTGGTGGCGCTCGTCGGCGTCTCCGGCTCCGGCAAGTCCACGTTCGCCCGGCGGCACTTCGCGCCCAGCCAGGTGCTCTCCTCGGACACGTTCCGCGGGCTGGTGGCCGACGACGAGAACGACCAGTCCGCGTCCGCCGACGCGTTCGACGCGCTGCACCACGTCGCCGCCATCCGGCTGCGGCGCGGCCTGCTCACTGTGGTCGACGCGACCAACCTCCAGCCGCACGCCCGCGCCGGGCTGATCCGGGTGGCCCGGGAGCACGACGTGCTGCCGGTGGCGATCGTGCTGGACGTACCGGAGGCGGTGGCCTGGGAGCGTACGGAGGCGCGCGCCGACCGCACGCACGGCCGGCAGGTGCTCAACCGGATGCGCCGCGACCTGCGGCAGTCGTACGGCCGGCTGGCCCGCGAGGGCTTCCGCAAGGTGCACGTGCTGCGCGGGGTGGACGAGATCGACGCCGCGGAGATCCGCTACGAGAAGCTGTTCAACGACCGGCGCGAGCTGACCGGCCCGTTCGACGTGGTCGGGGACGTGCACGGCTGCCGTACCGAGCTGGAGGCGCTGCTGTCCCGGCTCGGCTACGTGCTGCGGCGCGACGACGCGGGCCGCCCGGTGGACGCGGCGCACCCGTCGGGGCGTACCGCGGTGTTCGTCGGTGACCTGGTGGACCGCGGCCCGGACTCGCCCGGCGTGCTCCGCCTGGTGATGGGCATGGTGGCGGCCGGCCACGCGATCTGCGTGCCGGGCAACCACGAGCAGAAGCTGCTGCGCAAGCTGCGCGGCCGGGACGTCCGGCTCACCCACGGCCTGGCCGAGACGATGGAGCAGCTCGCCGCCGAGCCGCCGGAGTTCGTCGCCGGGGTGGAGGCGTTCATCGACGGCCTGGTCAGCCACTACGTGCTCGACGGCGGCCGGCTCGTGGTGGCGCACGCCGGGCTGAAGGAGGCGTACCACGGGCGGGCGTCCGGCCGGGTGCGGTCGTTCGCGCTCTACGGCGAGACCACCGGCGAGACCGACGAGTACGGCCTGCCGGTGCGCTACCCGTGGGCGCGGGACTACCGGGGTTCGGCGATGGTCGTGTACGGGCACACGCCGACGCCCGAGCCGGAGTGGGTGAACAACACCATCTGCCTGGACACCGGTTGCGTGTTCGGCGGGCAGCTCACCGCGCTGCGCTACCCGGAGAAGGAGCTGGTGGCCGTCCCGGCGGTGAAGGAGTGGTACGCCCCGGCCCGCCCGCTGGTCCCGGTCAGGCCGTCGCGGCCGGACACCGTGCTGGACCTGGCCGACGTGACCGGGCGGCGGCACCTCACCCACGCGTACGGGTCGCTGACCGTGCCGGCCGAGAACGCCGCCGCCGCGCTGGAGGTGATGAGCCGGTTCGCGGTCGACCCGGGCCGGCTGGTGTGGCTGCCGCCGACCATGGCGCCCTGCTCCACGTCGGCAGTGGACGGGTTCCTGGAGCACCCGGCCGAGGCGTTCGCCGACTACCGCGCGGCGGGCGTCGACCGGGTGGTCTGCGAGGAGAAGCACATGGGCTCGCGAGCGGTGGTGCTCGTGGAGCGGGAGCCGGGCCGCTTCGGCGGTGGGGTGGTGCACACCCGTACCGGCAGGCCGTTCTTCGACCCGCCGCTCGACGGCGAGTTGCTGGCCCGGGTGCGCGCCGCGGTCACCGCCGCCGGCCTCTGGGCCGAGCTGGGCACCGACTGGCTGCTGCTCGACGCCGAGCTGCTGCCCTGGTCGGCGAAGGCCGGCGGGCTGATCCGCGAGCAGTACGCCGGCGTCGGCGCGGCCGGGCGGGCCGCGCTGCCGGCGGTGCTCGCCGCGCTGGACACCGCCGCCGGGCGCGGGATGCCGGTGGCCGGGCTGCGCGATCGGATGGCCGGGCGGGCCGCCGAGGTCACCGCATACTCGGCTGCCTACCGGGCGTACGTCCGGCCGACGGACGGGCTGCGCGGGGTGACGCTGGCGCCGTTCGCGGTGCTGGCCGGGGCCGGGGTGAGCTACGCCGGCCGCGACCACGGCTGGCACCTGGCGCTGGCCGACCGGCTCTGCGCCGCCGACCCGGAGTTCTTCACCCCGACCCGGCGCCGGGTGGTGGACCCGGCCGACGAGTCGGCGGTGGCCGACGCCACCGAGTGGTGGCTGGCGCTCACCGCGGCCGGCGGCGAGGGCATGGTGGTCAAGCCGTACGCGGGCCTGGCCGCCCGCTCGCCGAAGGGCTCGCTGCTCCAGCCGGGGATCAAGTGCCGCGGGCGGGAGTACCTGCGGATCATCTACGGTCCCGGGTACACCGAGGCGGCGCAGCTCGCCGCGTTGCGCCGCCGGTCGCTGGGACGCAAGCGCGGGCTCGCCCTGCGGGAACACGGTCTCGGCCTGGCCGCCCTGGACGCGCTGGCCGAGGACGCCCCGCTCTGGCGCCGCCACGAGCTGGTGTTCGCGATCCTCGCCTGCGAGTCCGAGCCGGTGGACCCCCGCCTCTGACGACGACGCCCGGTCCGGCCGATATGCCGGACCGGGCCGGGGTACCCTGTGTGGCCGTGGACACAGCAGAGAAGACCCGGATGTTCTCCGAGAGCGTGGCATTGAACCCGCTCGACCCGAAGGATCTCATCCACACCTTCGGCATGATCGGCGTCTGGGTGATCCTCTTCGCCGAGACGGGGCTGCTGGTCGGCTTCTTCTTCCCGGGTGACTCGCTGCTGTTCCTGGCCGGGGTGGCCGCCTCGCCGGTGGCCGACGCCATCTTCGGCGACGGCACCCGCCTGTCCCTGGCCGGTCTGATGATCGGCGGTCCGATCTGCGCCATCGTCGGCGCCCAGCTCGGGCACTGGCTCGGTGCCCGGTACGGCCGCCGCATGTTCGAGAAGCCCAACTCCCGGCTGTTCAAGCGGGAGTACGTGGAGAAGGCGGAGTACTACTTCCAGAAGTTCGGCCCGGCGAAGGCCGTGGTGCTGGCCCGGTTCATCCCGATCGTGCGGACGTTCCTCAACCCGGTGGCCGGGGTGCTCGGCATGCCCGCCCGCCAGTTCTTCGTGTGGAACGTGGTGGGCGCGGTCCTCTGGGTGGACGGCATCCTGCTGGTCGGCTACCTGCTGGCCCGGCAGATCTACGACGCCATCGGCGACAAGATCGACAGGTACATCCTGCCGGTGGTCGCGCTGATCATCGTGATCTCGGTGCTGCCGATCTTCTTCGAGTTCCTCCGCGACCGGCGGGCACGCAAGCGCGGCGAGGCGGTCGCGGTCATCACCGCGGCGACGGTGGCCGGCACTGTGGAGGCGGCCCGGGAGGGCATCGAGGAGCACCGCCCCGGGCACGGTGACGGGCACGGTGGTCAGCACCACCGCTGAGCACGTCGTACGGACACCGAAGGCCGGCCCTCGGACGAGGACCGGCCTTCGACATCACTGCTCCAGCCGGGTCACACGGACGACGACAGCCGTCACCGTGCGCTGATGGCGCCACCCCTCGCACGCCACCGGTCACCCGGTCGGGACGACCCTCGGTCGGGCCGGCCCGGAGGTTTCAGCGAGCCTTCTTCGTGGCCCGCTTCCGCGGCGGGGTGAGCAGATCCGCGATCGTGGCGATCGCGGACGGCACCAGCCGGTAGTACGCCCAGACCCCGCGCTTCTCCCGCTCCAGCAAGCCGGCCTCGGTGAGGATTCGCAGGTGGTGGCTGACCGTCGGCTGCGAGAGGCCGAGCGGCGCGGTGAGGTCACACACGCACGCCTCCCCCTCGGGAGCCGACTGGATCAGGCTGAGCAGCCGCAGCCGGGCGGGGTCCGCGAGGGCCTTGAGGACCCCCGCAAGCCGCTCGGCGTCGGCGCGTTCGATCGGCTCGCCGGCAAGCGGCGAGATCTGAGGCATGGTCATTTCAGCCAACGCAGTTCCCACGTATTCCATCCTTCCACCAGCAGCATCGATCCGCCTGCATATCAGCAGATCCGAATCGGCAAACTTTTACGCCACAAGGCCGAGGTCAGCCAACGTATAGGCCGCCCGATAGGGCAATCCGGCGGCTCGCACCGTGTCGCCGGCACCTCGATCAACAATAACCGCCACACCCACCACCTCGGCCCCTGCCTCACGCAATGCCTCGACGGCCGTCAACACACTTCCACCGGTGGTGGAGGTGTCCTCGACCGCGAGCACCCGTCGCCCGGAGACGTCCGGTCCCTCGATCCGGCGCTGGAGACCGTGGGCCTTGCCCTCCTTGCGGACGACGAAGGCGTCGACCGCGCGGCCGGTGCCCGCCGAGGCGTGCAGCATGGCGGCGGCCACCGGATCGGCGCCCAGAGTCAGGCCGCCGACCGCGTCGTACGCCCAATCGGCGGTGAGGTCACGCATGACCCGACCGATCAACGGGGCCGCCTCGTGATGGAGCGTGACGCGGCGCAGGTCCACGTACCAGTCCGCCTCGCGGCCCGACGAGAGCACCACCCGGCCGTGCACCACAGCAAGGTCAGTGATGAATTTGCGCAGGTCGTCGTGGTCGCCCATGGCCCCAGAGCGTACTTCGCAAGTCTGAGCGCCGTGTTTCGGGTCCGCCCTGGTCAACCCTGCGGGCGACCGACGGGTGGCGATGAGCGGCTACGCTGTGCGACCGTCCATCCCGGCCGGCCACCGAACCGGCTCGGGTGCGTACCTCCACCGGTCAGCCGCGCTGCCGGCCGACCGCACCGCGGGTGTCCCGCCGGAAGCCGCGCAGCAGGCGCTTCGGCGCGTGCCGCAGCCCGGCCACGGCCACCTTGTACTTCCAGTCCGGAACGCTGACCGCCTTGCCTTTCCGCAGGTCACGGAGCCCTTCGGCGACCACATCGTCGGCTCGCAGCCAGGCCCAGGCGGGCAGGCGCGACATGTCGATGCCCGCGCGTTCGTGAACTCCGGTTCGCGTGTAGCCGGGACAGAGCGCCATCACGCGCACACCCAGCGGCGCGACGGACTGGCCGATCGATTCACTGAAATTCGTCACCCACGCCTTGCTGGCCGAGTACGTGGATCCCGGCATGGGGACACCGAAGCCCGCGACGGAAGAGACATTTATCACTGCCCCATGGCCCCGTTCGACCATCGGACCGAGGGCGGCATGGGTCAGACGCAGCACCGCGAGCACGTTGAGCCGGACGAGTCGCGCCTCGTCCGCCACCGACGAACGGACGAACGACGTGTTCAGACTGATGCCGGCGTTGTTGACGAGCAGCTCGATCGGCGTACCGGCGGCCAGCCGGTGTTCGACAGCAGCACAACCGTCCTCGGTGGACAGATCGGCGGCGAGCGTCTCCACGTCGCCGCCGTGCCGGCCGGTCAGCTCGGCCGCCAGCGCGTCGAGCCGGGCCGCGTCCCGGGCCACCAGGACGAGGTCCCAGCCGTCCGCGGCGAGCCGGCGGGCGAACGCCTCGCCGATGCCGAGACTGGCGCCGGTGACCAGGGCGCGGCGCCGGGAGGGGTCGGTGTCACCGGTCATCGGCGGTCCTCCGGAGGTGGCGGGAACCCACCCGGCGGCGTCGCGGGCGGGACGGACGAGGGCGGGTTCAGACCGGGCGGCGGTCCCCAGGGCGTCGGCCCGGGGGCGGCCGCGCCGGACGCCGTCGCGCCGTAGCCGGACAGCCGCAGCGGCGCGGTCCGGCGGCGCAGGAACGCGCCGGACGGCGGCAGCGTGAGCAGCACGGCGACCACCAGGTAGCCGAGGATCTGCGCCACCGACAGCGTCGCGTTCACCGGGATCCACCAGGACGGATAGGCGTCGCCGACGAGGCCCAGCAGTTCGGCGGTGATCCGGTCGTCCGCGCCGAGCCGCAGCGGGGCGGCGCGCTGGCCGACCAGCACCGCCAGCCCGCAGCAACCGCAGAGCAGGCCGGTCCCGGCGACCACCCAGGTCGCCGTGCGGGCGCCGGACCGGCCGGCGAGCAGGCCGAGCGCGAGCCCGGCGAGCAGCAGCCCGGCGAGCACGCCGAGCACGGCGGCCAGCACTGTGGAGCCGCGCAGCAGGCCGGCCACCTGGTCGATGTCGCCGCCGCTCGCGCCGGTCCGTTCCGCCGCCGCGTCCCGGAACCGGTCCACCGTGCCGCCGCCGACGGCCAGGTTGACCACCGCGTACGCCACGGCGCCCACAGCCATCGCCAGCAGCAGCGCCGCCGCGGCGACGACCGTGCCCGGCCGGCGGGGTGCGGCCCGTTCGGGGTACGACACGACTGATCCCTCCGGTAGGCGTCGGCTTGCAACCTACTCGGAGGGATCGTCGGCGTCGCCGTAATCCGGACGTCAACTTCCGGATGGCGGCTCCGGCTCGCGGCGCTCACCCGGCTGACCGCCCGGCGCGGACGGCGGCTGACCACCGGCGGACGGCGGCTGACCACCGGGCGCCGACGGCGGCGTGCCGGGAGCCGGCGGGTACGACGGGTACGACGGATCTCCCGACTGGCCCGGCTGCGACGGGTACGCCGGGTAGGCGCCACCGGGCACCGGCGGCTCCCAGCCGGCCTTGGGCTTGCGGAAGAACTCGTTCGCCTGCGGCAGCGCCAGCAGGATCAGCGCGGCCAGCAGGGCGAGCAGCGCGACCAGACCCAGCAGCAGGTTGACCGGGGTGTACCAGGACGGCAGCGCGTCCTCCAGCCGGCGCTGGATCTCCTCGGAGCTGGGCACGTCACCGGTGGTGTTGCCGCCGCCCGTCATGCCACCGCCGAGACCGGTCAGCAGCCCGCCGCCGGTGCAGCAGAACAGGATGCCGCCGAGCACCCAGGTGGTGATCCGGGAGCCGTTCTTGCCCCGGTTGTTCAACAGCGCGAGGACGACGAGGCCGGCCGCGATCACCAGCGACAGGATCGCCGTGATGATGCTGAACGCGTACGCGATGTCGGCGGCCGACTCGGCCGAGGTGCCCGCGTAGGCGTCGGCGAGAACATCGCGGATCTTGCCGACGACGGCCAGCGCCACGATCAGGTTCAGCACCTGGATCGCGGCGACGAGAATGAGCAGCCAACTGGAGAGCGTCACCACGCCGGGACGCGTGCGGGGCGGGGTACCCGAAGCATCGACCATGATTCTCCCTTCCTGGATCAGATGCCCACCGTAGCGATCTTCGACCAGCTCAGCACGCCGGAACGGCTCACCTCTCGGCGGCGCGCCGCAACCGGCGGTGCTCGGCGGTGACCACACCGAGCAGCGCGAGATCGAGCGCGACGGCGGAGACGGCGCCGAACTGGTTCACCGTGAAGTTGAAGACCTGCCCGAACAGCAGGTCGACGAGCAGCGCCAGCTTGAACAGGCGGAAGGCCTCGGCCCGGTTGCGCCGCAGCAGCCAGGCGGCCCACAGACCGAGCACGGCGGTGACGAGCGCGGTGGCGCTGACGCCGAGCACCGCGCCCCACTCCCGTTCCTGGTCCAGCTTCCCGGTCACGCCGTCGAGGAACACCGCGACCACCGTGAGGACCGGCTCCACCACCAGGTAGACCACCACCGGCCAGACCAGCCAGCGACGGCCGGCCGCCCAGACGGCGAGGCGCCGGGCCCGGTCCGCCGCCCGCTGCCAGAGCGGCACCGGCGGTGGCTCCCGGCGAGGCACCGCGTCCAGCAGGTACGCCACCGCCGTCTCGGTGGCCGGTCCGGTGCCCTGCACGAGCCGCAGCACGGCGATCCGGCGGCGGTCGGTCAGTCCGCCCGGCAGGCCGCTGAGCACCATGTCCAGCGCGTTCGCGGTGCGCTCGGCGGGGGTCAGCCGGGACCGGCCGGTGCGTCCGCGTACCGCCTGGATGAGCAGGACCAGCAGCGCGAACGCGACGTAGATGATGGCGGCGGCGGGCGCGTAGAAGTAGTCGGTGCCGGTGGTGACGAACTTGCCCACCTCGTCGATGAACAACCCGAACCCGATGCCACCGATCACCGCCCCGCCGCTACGGGCGCCGCCGCCGAGGAAGACGAGCGGCATGCCCAGGCCGACGGCGAGCAGCAGACCGCCCCAGAGGACGTGCGCGATGTGCAGCCCGCCGCCGCCGACCTGCGGATAGTCGGTGGCCTTCAGGTACGCCCGCACGGCCAGCACGGTGACCACGCCGGAGAGCACGAACGCCTGGAGGTAGGAGGCCGCCTCGACCGCCCGGGTCGGCAGCCGGCGGACCAGCCAGCCGATCCCCGGTCGGTGTCGCGACGACGATTCGGGTGGCATGTCCCGAAACCTAGTAGCCGCGCCACTCCTCGCGGGCGTAGTCCAGCACCCTCGGGCGCAACAGCGTGGAGGCCGGTACGTCGATCCGGGCCCGGTCGGCGGGGAACGTGCCGGCGGCGGCCAGCACCGCCGGGGTGAGGAAACGCAGCGGCGGCGGACCGTCCGGCAGCGCCAGCTCGGGCGCGACGTCACCCGGCGCGGCGAGCACGAAGCCCCAGTCGCCGAAGCTCGGCACGTCGACGTGGTACGGCACGGTGGCGAAGCCCGCCTCGCGGATCGACCGCTCGATCGACCAGTACGACCGGGGCGCGAAGTAGGGCGACCCGGACTGCACGACGAGCCGCCCGCCGGGGGCCAGCACCGGCCGGATCAGCGTGTAGAACTCGATCGTGTAGAGCTTCGCGGTGGCCGTCTCGTCCGGGTCGGGCAGGTCGGCGATCACCACGTCGAAGCGGTCGGTGGCGGTACGCAGCCACGCGAACGCGTCCAGGTTGAGCACCCGTACCCGGGGGTCGGTGAGCGACTCCCGGTTCAGCTCGCGCAGCTGCGGCTCACGGCGGGCCAGCTCGACCACCGCCGGGTCGAGGTCGACCAGCGTCACCGAGCGCACGTCCGGGTACTTGAGGAGCTCCCGCGCGGCCAGCCCGTCCCCGGCGCCGAGCACCAGCACGTCGCCGTGCGCCCCGCGCATCGCCGGGTGCACGAGCGCCTCGTGGTAGCGGTACTCGTCGATCGAGCTGAACTGGAGGTCGCCGTTGAGGAACAGCCGCAGGTCGGTGTCGGAGTGGCCGGGCTCGCGCACCGAACGGGTCAGCACGATCTCCTGGTAGCGGCTGCGCTCGGCGTGCACCACCGGATCACGGTAGAGCTGCTGACGCGCGGTCACCTCGAAGTCGTGGGCGGTCACCCACGCGTACCCGAGGAGCAGGCCGACCACGACGGTGGCCGCGCCCAGCGCGGCCCGCGCCCGGCGGCCGAGTTCGGCGCGGAACACGGTGAAGACGAGCACCACACCGGCGATCGCGTTCACCGCGCCCACCACGAGCGCGCCCTTGAGCTGGCCGAAGACCGGGATCAGCAGGAACGGGAACGCCAGCCCGCCGAGCAGCGCGCCCACGTAGTCGGCGGCGAACAGGTCGGCCACCGCGCTGCCCGCGGACTGCTCCCGGATGCGTTGCAGCATCACCATCAGCAGCGGGATCTCCGCGCCGATCAGCAGGCCGAGCACGAACGCGGTGCCGACGAGCGCCGGGCCGTACAGGTCGAGCCAGGCGAACGCGGCGTAGAGGCCGAGCACGGACAGACCGCCGAGCAGTGCCAGCGTCAGCTCGATCACCGCGAACGAGACCACCGCCCGGGACTGCAACGGCTTCGCCACCAGCGCGCCGACGCCCATCGCGAACACCATCACGCCGAGCACGATCGACGCCTGGCCGACCGTGTCGCCGATCAGGTAGCTGCCGAGCGCGACCAGCGCCAGCTCGTACACCAGGCCGCAGGCCGCGCACACGAAGACCGCGAGCAGGACCGCCGAGCGGGCCAGGCGCCACCGCGGCCGTGCGGCCACGTCGGCGGTCACCGTCTGCTCCGGGTACGTCCGGCGGCTCCCGCCCCGGGGCGCTGCGCGGGCACCCGTACCCGGTGGTTGCGGCGCTGGCGCACGCCCACGGCGAGGAACAGCGCGGCGAGCAGAAACAGGCCGACCGAGCTGAGGACGTAGATCCAGCGGTCCCGCCAGAAGTCGTTGCCGGCGTCCGGCAGCGGCGCGGCCGCCGTGGACGGCGCGGCGGTGGGCGTCGCGGCCGGCTCGGCGAGCCCGCGCTCGGCGGCGAGCAGCGGCAGGATCGTGGCGGCCCGGGTGACGGCCCAGCCCGGGTCGTCGACGAACGCGTCCTCGTCCAGCCCGAAGCGGCCCAGCCGGGTCTCGATCGCGGCGAGGTCGGCGAACTCGATGTCGTCCGAGCCCTTGATCCGGATCGTGGCGGAGTCCTCCGACTCGCTGCTGGACGAGGTGTACCTGACGTTCGCGGAGACCGCGATCCAGCGCGTGCAGCCGGGAGCGTCGACGACTGTGGTGCCGTCGCCGAGGTTGGAGCCGACGCTCACCTCGTCGTACACGTCGAGCAGTTCCCAGCCGTAGCAGATGCCCTGGCTGTCGGCGGCGGCCCGGAGGATCGGCACGGTGCCGGAGCGTTCGTCGGCGGCCGGCGCGGGGACGGAGGTGTCCGAGTCGCCGCTGAACGCGCCGATGGCGCAGACGACTACCACGACCCCCACGACCACGGACCAGATCACCGTCTGGGTGCGCTTGTCCTTCCCCGCCGAATGCTGTGCGGGCTTTCCGCTCATCAGATGATCGCGGCCGCGATGATCGCACCGGTGGCGAGGTGCACGGTGGCGGAGACCCACACCGCCGGGTGCGGCTCCGGGTCCACGAGCAGCTCACCGAGCTTGCCCGGGGTGGCCACGTCGAGCAGCACGAACGCCGCCGCCATGATCACCAGACCGAGGATGCCGTACGCGGCGGCGCCGACCAGCCCCAGCGTGAAGTCGTCGTCGCTGGCGACGATCGCGGCGACCACGATCGTGCCCACCCCGAGCAGGTTGGACGAGAGCAGCAGCGCCGCGTTGCGGTTGCGCTCGGTCCAGATCAGCTCGTGGAGCTTGCCGGGGGTGGCCAGGTCGACCAGGACGTAGCCGATCGCCATCAGGACGACGCCGACCGCGCCGTAGGCGAGGGTGACCAGCAGGTCGGTGACGAGATGCTGCACAGGAGACTCCAGGGTGAGGGGGTCGGAGGGGCTACTTGCCGGAACCGGGGCCGCCGCCCCGGACCGTGCTGCCTCGGCCCCAGCCCCAGCTGTTGCCGACGACGCTGTGGTACCGGGGGTAGGCGGTGGTCATCCGCTCCAGCAGGATCACCGAGCCGACGGCGAGCGGGAGGATCACCACCGAGTCGTCGTCGTAGCGCAGGTAGACGCCGCTGCCGTCGACGTACTGGTCGGCCGGCTTCCAGGCGTCGGTGATCTGCTTGGACACGTCGCTCGGCGCCTTGTTCGAGGTGTACGCGATCGCGTTCGAGCCGATGTCCCGCCCGGTGGCGCGGGAGAAGTTGTCCTCCACGTAGCCGCGGGGCGAGAAGTTGCCGTAGAAGATCGTGAAGGCGGCGATGAGCGCGCCGATGACGGCGACCGCCACGCCCACCACGAACCACCGTCGGTACGTCACAGCTCCTCCACCACCGTCTCGGTCAGGACCAGCTCGTTCGTCTGCGGGTAGGCGTGCCAGGTGCGCCAGGCGAGCGCGCCGTCCGGCGGCCGGGGCCGGACGGAGAGCGCGGTGACCGCGTCCTCGTCGCCGGGGAAGACGCCGATCAGCGCGTACGGGTCCTCGGCCAGCTCGGCGCGCAGCGCCGCGACCCGGGTACGCAGGCCGTCGCCTTCCGGCCGGAGCACGGTGGCGAGGAACCGGTAGCCGGCCGTCTCGTCGTGCAGCGTGCCCGGAAGGTGCGGCGGGCGGCCGGGCAGGCAGGCGACCGTCTCGGTGAGCGTGCCGAGCATCACCTGGTGGGAGGCGCCGAGCAGGCGCAGCCGCAGCCGGGGCAGGCCGGGCAGGTCGATGTCGCGTACGGCGAGCGCCGGCAGCTCCGGGCCGCCCAGGGCCAGGCTCAGATCGGCGGCGCTGGTGTCGACGTACGGCGCGTCAAGACAGACGAGCACGTCAGCGCACCGTCTCCGGGCCGCCCTGCGGGTAGATCATCACCTCGGCGCGACGCAACTCCTCGCCGAGGTTGACCTCCCAGCCGGCCTCCCCGTACGCCTCGAACGACAGCCGTGCGCCGCCGGGCGCCTGGTAGTCGTAGTAGCGCATGGTGCCGTGCGGGTCGAGGCCGGTGCCCTCGGTCGCGGTGTAGCGGGCCTGACCAGACTCGTCCCAGTTGTAGCGGCGGCCGGCCATCTCCAGCGTCGGGGCGCCGGGCGTCACGGTGGCCCCCGGCTCGCTGGTCCAGAGCACCATCTCCAGGTCCGGGTCGGACTCGACGGAGAGCCAGCGCTTCACGCCGCCCGCGTCGTCGAGCAGGTGCTCCGCCCAGCTCCAGCCGCCCTCGACCAGGTGCACCGAGCCGCGCACGGTGTACGGCACCGTACGGATCTCGACGATGTCGCCGGGCTTGAGGGCGCGCGGGTCACCACGCAGCGCGTCGCTGTCCCGGTCCCGGAACGGGTCACCCGGCGCCGCCTTCGTCTTCGGGCGGGACGCCGACCGGGACTTCCGTACCGCGATCACGGCGATCACCACACCGGCCACCCCGACGAGGCACCCCAGCGTGGTCAACACGTACGCCAACGAACCGTTCACTACCGCCTCCCCCAACGCGCTCGGCGGGAACGGTAACAACCGCACGCACGCCTTCTGAAGTCCTGTTCGCTGAGTGTGCGATCAGCTACCTTCGGCACCGGCGAGCCGGTCGGCGGCGTATCCGCCCAGCGTGGTGCGGCCCATGAGGCAGCCGGAGAACGTGGTGAACTCGCCGTCGTCGCCGCGCAGCCGCGCCCAGGCGTCCCGCCCGGCGTCCGGGTCGACAGCCTCCAGCAACGTCGCCGCGTACGCCCGGCCGGCCGGCGAACCCTTGCGGAGCAACCTGTCGACCCGCTTACGGGCCGCCTCCGGGTGCTCCCGCAACCCCTGTTCCAGCGTCCGGTACGCCTCGGTCGCGGGCAGGATCTGCCCCGCCAGTCCCACCCCGCCGAAGGCGAGGGTGTCCGCGTCGTCGAGTTCCCGCGCCGCCGCGTCCAGTTCCCGTTCCCAGCTCCCGCTCATGCCCCACTATGTGCCCACCCCACCACCCCCTCCAACCACAAGGAAGGGCCCCCTTTTAGTGAGCGTTTGAGAAGCCGGTTCAGGTGCTGGTTGCCTGGGCCGGTTTCGTGTTGCGGGCCAGGCGGGTGACCATGACGTGGATCATGGCCCAGGTGACGAAGGCGGCGTGGCTGGCGGGTAGGTGTTCGTAGTCGCGGACGCAGCGGCGTTTCTTGCTGATCCAGGCGAAGGTGCGTTCGACGACCCAGCG
>NZ_JANCLW010000001.1:0-139978 GCF_033433935.1 Micromonospora sp. BRA006-A | reverse complement strand
GGCCCTCGGCACGGAAACGGTTGGCTCGACACCACCGGACCTACCGAGGGCCTTCCCTCACCTCCAACACGACACGCCGCCCAACCCCACCACTTCTCAAACGCTCACTTAACGCCTCCGGTAGAGGAAGGGCCCCTTGTTAACACCCACGGCACGCAGCACCCACGACACGCAGCACCCACGGCGCACAGCACCGGCACGCAGCACCACCGGCACGCGGGCCGGCCCGGCCGGGAACGGCGAAGGCCCGGCCGGGACGGCCGGACCTTCGCGGGGTGGTACGGGTCAGGCGGCGGTGACCGCCAGGGACTCCTTGGAGTCGGACAGGTCGACGCGGACCGTGTCGCCGTCGCGGATCTCACCGGCCAGCAGCGCCTTGGCGAGCTGGTCGCCGATCGCCGACTGCACCAGCCGGCGCAGCGGGCGGGCACCGTAGATCGGGTCGTACCCGTGCTCGGCCAGCCACGTGCGGGCCGCCTCGGTGATCTCCAGGCCCAACCGGCGGTCCGCAAGACGGGTTCGCATCCGGTCGAGCTGGATGTCCACGATCGACCGCAGGTCCTCGCCCTGGAGCGCGGCGAACACCACGATGTCGTCCAGCCGGTTGAGGAACTCCGGCTTGAAGTGCGACCGGACCACCGCGAGCACACCCTCCCGGCGCTCGTTCTCGGTGAGCGTCAGGTCGCTGATCACCGACGAACCCAGGTTCGAGGTGAGGATCAGGATCGCGTTGCGGAAGTCCACGGTACGGCCCTGACCGTCGGTGAGCCGGCCGTCGTCGAGCACCTGGAGCAGCACGTCGAAGACGTCCGGGTGGGCCTTCTCCACCTCGTCCAGCAGGATCACCGAGTACGGCCGGCGGCGTACCGCCTCGGTGAGCTGGCCGCCCTCCTCGTAGCCGACGTACCCGGGCGGGGCACCGACCAGGCGGGCCACGGAGTGCTTCTCGCCGTACTCGCTCATGTCGATGCGGACCATGGCCCGCTCGTCGTCGAAGAGGAACTCGGCGAGCGCCTTTGCCAGCTCGGTCTTGCCGACACCGGTCGGGCCGAGGAACAGGAAGCTGCCGGTCGGGCGGTCCGGGTCGGCGACGCCGGCCCGGGCGCGGCGTACCGCGTCGGAGACCGCACCCACCGCCTCGGCCTGGCCGACCACGCGGGCCCGCAGCGACTCCTCCATCCGGAGCAGCTTGGCGGTCTCGCCTTCGAGCAGCCGCCCGGCGGGGATGCCGGTCCAGGAGGCGACCACGGCGGCGATGTCGTCCGCGCCGACCTCCTCCTTGAGCATCGCGCCGTCGGCCTGGAGCCGGGCCAGCTCCTCCTCGGCCTGCTTCAGCTCGGTCCGCAGTGCGGGGATCCGGCCGTACCGCAGCTCGGCGGCGCGTTCCAGCTCGCCGTCGCGCTCGGCCCGCTCGGCCTCGCCGCCGAGGCGCTCCAGCTCCTCCTTGGCGGTGGAGAGCTTGGTGATGTGGCTCTTCTCGGTCTGCCAGCGCTCGGACAGCGCGGTGAGCTGCTCGCGCTTGTCGGCCAGCTCCTTGCGCAGCCGCTCCAGACGCTCGGCGGACGCGGCGTCCGGCTCCTTCGCGAGCGCCATCTCCTCGATCTCCAGCCGGCGTACCGCCCGCTCGATCTCGTCCACCTCGACCGGACGCGAGTCGATCTCCATGCGCAGCCGGGACGCGGACTCGTCGACCAGGTCGATCGCCTTGTCCGGCAGGAACCGGTCGGTGATGTACCGGTCGGAGAGCGCGGCGGCGGCGACCAGCGCGGCGTCGGTGATCCGTACGCCGTGGTGCACCTCGTAGCGCTCCTTGAGCCCGCGCAGGATGCCGATGGTGTCCTCGATGGTCGGCTCGCCGACCAGCACCGGCTGGAAGCGGCGCTCCAGGGCCGGGTCCTTCTCGATGTGCTCGCGGTACTCGTCGAGCGTGGTCGCGCCGACCATCCGCAGCTCGCCGCGCGCCAGCATCGGCTTGAGCATGTTGCCGGCGTCCATCGAGCCCTCGCCCTTGCCGGCGCCGACCACCGTGTGCAGCTCGTCGAGGAACGTGATGACCTGGCCGTCGGAGTTCTTGATCTCCTCCAGCACGGACTTCAGCCGCTCCTCGAACTGACCCCGGTACGACGCGCCGGCCACCATCGCGCCGAGGTCGAGCGAGACGAGCTTCTTGTCCCGCAGCGACTCCGGCACGTCACCGGCCACGATCCGCTGGGCCAGGCCCTCCACGATCGCGGTCTTGCCGACACCCGGCTCGCCGATCAGGACCGGGTTGTTCTTCGTACGCCGGGACAGCACCTGGATCACCCGGCGGATCTCCGAGTCCCGGCCGATCACCGGGTCGATCTTGCCGTCGCGGGCGCTGGCGGTCAGGTCGACGCCGTACTTGGACAGGGCCTGGTAGGTCTGCTCCGGGTCGGCGGTGGTGACCCGGCGGTCCCCGCCCCGGACGGTCGGGAACGCGGCGACCAGGTTCTCCTCGGTGGCGCCGGAGTTCTTCAGTGCGACCGAGACCGCGCCGCCGACCCGGGCCAGCCCGGCCAGCAGGTGCTCGGTGGAGGTGTACTCGTCGCCGAGCGGCCGCGCGATCTGCTCGGCGGCGCCGATGGCGTTGACGAACTCACGGGCCAGCGTCGGCTCGGCGATACTCGACCCTCGGGCGGCGGGCAGCGCGTCGACCGAACGCTGGGCGACGCGGCGCAGCTCGGCGGGGTCCGCCCCGACGGCGCGCAGCAGGCCCGCGGCGGTCGAGCCCTCGGTGTCCAGCAGTGACAGCAGCAGGTGCCAGGGCTCCACGGTGGCGTGACCGCGCTGGTTCGCCAGCGCGACGGCACCGGTGATGGCTTCGCGGCTCTTGGTGGTGAGACGTTCCGTGTTCATGGGCTCCCCCGGATCGGCGTGTCCACTAGACATGACACAACCAGAGTTGAGTCTATTCCGCTCAAGTCCACCCCTGTGACCTGAGTCACCGCCTGCCGGTCCGGCCGGAGAGATCTTGGTACGAAACGGCCCCTCCGAGGGCCCTTTCCTACCAAGATCTCAGCGACGTGGAAGGCGCGCCAGGCAAGGGGTCTCGTGGTCGGCGCGCAGCACGCAACGCCGGCCGCCGTCCAGCTTGCGGTCGCAGAACACCCAATGACGTACGGCCTGGTCGTCCTCGGCCGAGACGGTGATCCCGCCCAGCTCCACCACCGCGAGGAACGCCAGCGACCGCCCGGCCGTGCGACCGAGCATCTTCGCCCGAGCCAGATCAGCCGCGCGCACCGGCAGATGGATCACGTACCGCCCGGTCACGGCCGCCCGGCCAGGTCACGCATCGACGGGGCCTGCCGGGACTGCCACTCGCGCAACGCGCTTTTGATCCGGGCCGTCTCCTCACGACTCCTGGCGACTTCGGCGTACGCGGCGGCGAGGTCCCCGGCGACGCGATCGAGGAACGCCGCGACCTCGGCCGGGTCCAGCCCTCGACGGCACGTCGTGAAGCGGTGGCCCCGCACCTGCCAGGGCCGGAGCGGAAGGTACGACGCGGAACGGTAGGCGCCGACCGGCGCGGAGTTGGGCGGGCCCGCGTTCCGCCGCTTCGGACGTATTCGCAGGAGGTTGCGCACGACGCTGTCCCTTCTTCCGAACCAAAGGAGACGGGTGAGGCGACACGACTGGCCGCGCACGACCAGTCGCGCCGACCACGGCTGCCAACCGGGGGCCGGTTTGCCTACCAGGCGTTCCGCCGAAGGCATCCGCACGAGGAACATACAATGCAAAGCATTGTATGACAAGGAGTGAGCATGCTTAGCACGCGAAGTGTTGGCTGACCGGTCTGACTCGTGGGAAGATCTTGGGGCCTACCAGGAGTTGCCGCCATGCCCCGAGTTTCGGACCGTCAGAGAATCGCGCAGGACATCAGAGACAAGATCGCTTCGGGCGAGTACGGCCCTGGCGACAAACTCCCCTCCCTGCGTGAACTGATCGCGCATTACCAGGTGTCCGCGGAGCCGGTCCGCTCGGCGCTGTTGATCCTTCAGGCCGAAGGTCTGGTCGAGGGACATCAGGGCAAGGGCACCTATGTCACCGCTCGCGACGACACCCCCTGACCCCGCACCGCCGGGCGGCCGATCCACCCCGGAACCAGCACGTGCGCGCCCGGAGTAGCCTCACCCGCGTGCGAGTACGTGTCGAACAGACCGCCCTGCCCGGGATCGGCGTACGTCATGATCTGATGACGGAGTCCGGCCGCCGGCTCGGCGTGGTCTCCCACCGCAATGGCCGTCGCGACCTGGTCCTCTACGACCCGGACGATCCCGACTCCTGCCAACACGACATACCCCTGACCGACGACGAGGCGGAGGCGCTCGCCGACATCCTCGGCGCGTCGCTGATGCTGGGTCAGCTCTCCGGGCTGCGCGAGCAGGCCGCCGGGCTGCTGACCGAGCAGATCGCCATCCCGGCGGGGTCGAAGTACGTCGGCAAGCGGCTCGCGGACACCAAGGCGCGCACCCGGACCAGCGCGTCGATCGTGGCCGTGCTGCGTCAGGGCGCCGTGAACGTCTCGCCCGATCCCACCTTCCGGTTCGAGGCCGGCGATGTGGTCGTCGTGGTCGGTACCCGTCAGGGGCTCGACGGCGTGACCGCGATCCTCGCCGAGACCGATCCGGACGGCTGACGCGTATGCACGAAACCACAATCCTGCTCATCGAGGTCGGTGCGCTGCTGCTCCTGCTCGGCCTGCTCGGCCGGCTGAGCCGTCGCTTCGGCGTGTCGCCCATTCCCCTGTACCTGCTCGCCGGCCTGGCGTTCGGGCACGGTGGTCTGCTGCCGCTCAACGCCAGCGAGGAGTTCTTCGCCGTCGGCGCGGAGATCGGCGTGATCCTGCTGCTGGTGATGCTCGGCCTGGAGTACAGCGCCAACGAGCTGGTGGGCAACCTCCGCTCCGCCGCGCCGGCCGGCGTGATCGACGCGGTGTTCAACGCGCTGCCCGGTTTCGCCTTCGCGCTCCTGCTCGGCTGGGGCTGGGTGGCGGCGGTGGTGCTCGCGGGCGTGACCTGGGTGTCGTCGTCCGGCGTGATCGCGAAGGTGCTCGGCGACCTGGGCCGGGTCGGTAACCGGGAGACCCCGGTGATCCTCTCCGTCCTGGTGATCGAGGACCTGGCGATGGCCCTCTACCTGCCGCTGGTCACCGCGCTGCTCGCCGGGGTCGGCCTTGTCAAGGGCGGTATCGCGCTCGCCATCGCGGTGTTCACCGTGGTCGTCGTGCTGGCCGTGGCCATCCGGTACGGCCACCTGATCTCCGCCGCGCTCTCCGCCAAGGATCCGGAGGCGCTGCTGCTCGGGGTGCTCGGCCTGACCCTGCTGGTCGCCGGTGTCGCGGCCAAGCTCCAGGTGTCCGCGGCGGTCGGCGCGTTCCTGGTGGGCATCGCGCTGTCCGGGCCGGTGGCGCACCACGCCACCGAGCTGCTCTCCCCGCTGCGTGACCTGTTCGCCGCGGTCTTCTTCGTGTTCTTCGGGCTGGTGACCAACCCGCTGGACATGCCACCGGTGCTGCTGCCCGCGCTGCTGCTCGCAGTGGTGACCATGGCGACGAAGGTGGCCACCGGCTACCTGGCCGCCCGCCGGGCCGGGATCGCCGAGCCCGGACGCTGGCGGGCCGGCCTGGCGCTGACCCCGCGCGGCGAGTTCTCCATCGTCATCGCCGGACTGGCCGTCGCGGCCATCTACCCGGTGGAGCCGAAGCTCGCCGCGCTCGCCACCGCGTACGTGTTGATCACGGTGGTGACCGGACCGCTGCTCGCCCGGCTGCCCGACACCCCGTGGTTCAAGCAGTGGCTGCGCAGCCGCGCCGCCGCCGCACGGCCACCCGCGCCGCTACCTCTGGGCTCCGGCGACTGACCCGGCGCCGGGCCGGATCAGTCGTAGGACAGATCCGGCCCGGCGTTGTCAAATTGAGCCCGGGAAGGTCTACCCCTGCTCCGTCCAACCGCGTTAACGTTTCGGCCCAGCAGCCAGGGTCCGCGGGTGGCCTGCGCCCCCGCCAGCGCAAGCGGAAGGTCGGCCGGTGAGCGTGCAGGAAGAGACGTTCCGCGGCTTCGCCAACCCGGTCGATCCCTCGCCCGCCGAGCTTCGGGCGTGGGCCTATCAACCGGATTCGGTGCCGCTGACCTCGATGCCGCCCGACTGGGACCTGCTGGTCGCCGGTGACCATCTGGTGCAGACGCTGTTCGATCTGGCGATGGACCAGGGCTGCCCGGCGCGGCGGTTCACGCTGCACTGCCTCTACATCTACGCCGCCGACGGCATCCGGACGAACTTCCGCGCCCACCCCAAGCGCCGGTTCCGCAAGCTGGTCGAGCAGGCCGAGAAGTCCGGCGACGACCTGATGCGCAACTGGGCGCACAACAGCCGGGTGCTGCTCGCCCGGCCGGATCTCTTCGTCTACCGGGACTGGTGCGAGGGCGGCCTGGTCCGCGAGAACCGCCGCCTCTGACGCATCCCCCCATTTCCCCGGGATCAGCGTCGCCCAGCCACCTCGACCCGACCGACCTGGTCGATCATGAACTTGGCGGTGTTTGGTGTCCGGTTTGTCGCCGCCAACTTCATGATCGACCGCGAGGGCGGGTGCGTGGTGCCCGCCCGCCCCTCGGGACACGAACGGGCCGGGATCCCCCGTGGATCCCGGCCCGCACGTCGGCGGATCGTCTAGGTCGACCCGCCCTGCTTCTTGCGCCGCTCGTCGTCCCGCGCCCGGTCCACACCGTGGTCCGTCTGGTCGGCGAATCGCCCTTCCTTGACCTTGTCGCTGAAGCGTCCCTCGGTGACCCGGTCGAACCGCTCGCGGACGTTCTCGGCCACCTTCTCCAGCCGTTCCTCCGCGCGCTCGGCCACCTTCTTCGCCGGTTCCGTCATGGCTCCCCCCGCCAGCCCGGAGTCCGCTTTGAGGCTTTTTGCCCCCTGCGGACAAGCCTAGTCGACCCTGCTCTGCCGCACCCCGGCTTTCCCCCGACCCGGGCGGCGAACCGCCCGGGGAACGACGAAGGCCGGCGCGGCCCCGGGGGAGCGGGGCGCACCGGCCTTCCGGTACGAGGTCAGCGGTCGGGAGCGCGGCGCGGACGCCAGACGACGAGCGCGGTGGACGTGCGGTTGGTGGGCACCAGGTCACCGCGGGGGAAGCCGCCGAGTGACTCCAGCTCGGCGATCCGCCGGTACGCGGCGTCCAGTTCCGCCTCCAGCCGGGCCACCCGCTGCTGCGCCTCTTCGAGCAGCCGCTCCAACCCGATGATCCGCTTGACCCCGGCCAGGTTGATCCCGTCGTCCTGGCTGAGCCGCTGCACCTCGCGGAGCAGCACCACGTCCCGGACGCTGTACCGGCGACCGCCGCCGGACGCCCGGCCGGCCTGCACCAGGCCCAGCCGGTCGTACTGGCGCAGCGTCTGGGGGTGCATCCCCGCCATCCGCGCGGCCACCGAGATCATCAAGACCTTGGCCTCGTAGGCCGGGTCACCCGAGCCGACGTACTCCTCCGACATGCCCGCTCACCTCCGGTGCCGCCGTCAACTGAATCGACGTACCCGCGCGTCGAGATGTTCCCGCGCGGCGGGCGGAGTCTGCGCCGCGAAGGTCTGCAGCGCCGCCCGCGCCTCGTCCGAGACCTTCGCCGGGACCACCACGTCGAGCGTGACCAGCAGGTCACCGGCGCGGCCGTCCTTGCGTACGACGCCCTTGCCGCGGGCACGCAGCACCCGCCCGCTGGGCGTACCCGGTGGCACCCGCAGGGTCACCGTCCCGTCCAGGGTCGGCACGCGCAGGTCCGTGCCGAGAACCGCCTCGGCGTACGTGATCGGGACGGTCAGGGTCAGGTCGTCCCCGGTGCGCCCGAACAGCTCGTCCGGGCGGACCTTCACCTGCACGAACAGGTCGCCCGCCGGACCGCCCCGCTCGCCGGGCTCACCCCGGCCGGCCAGGCGGATCCGCTGCCCGTCCGACACCCCGGCGGGGAAGCGGACGTGCAGCGTGCGGGTCTTGGTGACCCCGCCGGTGCCGTGACACTCCGGGCACTTCTCCTCGACGATCGTGCCGACGCCCTGGCAGTTGCGGCACGGCTCGGAGAAGCTGAACGACCCCTGGTTGCGGGTGGTCACCCCGGCGCCGTGGCAGACCGGGCAGGCCACCGGCTGGGTGCCGGGCTTCGCGCCGTTGCCGTGGCAGGTGTCGCAGACGCCTGGTGCGCGCAGCGTCAGCGGCAGCGTGACGCCGCGTACCGCGTCGGTGAAGTCGAGCGCGACCTCGGTCTCGACGTCCCGCCCGCGGGCCGGGCCACGCGGACGTGCCGGACCGCCGGCGCCACCGCCACCGGAGAAGATCGAGCTGAACAGGTCGGTGAAGCCGCCGCCGCTGAACCGGTTGTCGCCACCGCCCGCGCCGCCGCCGAACAGGTCGGAGACGTCGAACGGCATGCCACCCGGCTGGCCCCCGCCGCGGGCGTTGCGCCGGAAGGCACCGGAGCCGAACAGCGAGCGCATCTCGTCGTACTCGCGGCGCTTCTTCTCGTCACCGAGCACCGCGTATGCCTCGGAGACGGTCTTGAACCGCTCCTCGGCCCCGGTGTCGCCGGGGTTGTGGTCCGGGTGCGACTCCCGGGCCAACTTGCGGTACGCCTTCTTGATCTCGTCCGAGGAGGCGGACTTGTCCACGCCCAACGCGGCGTAGTAGTCCTTCTCGATCCAGTCCTTGGAACTCACCGGTCCACCCCCTTCCACGGGTCGAATCCCGGTCGTCCCGCCCGCCCGGTGCGGGCGGGCGGGACGTCACGGGTCGGCACTACTCCGGGTCCGCGACCGCGACCATGGCGGGCCGCAGCAGCCGCTCGCCGAGCTGGTAACCGCGCCGCATGACCTGTACGCAGGTCGGCTCGGTCACGTCGGCGGAGGTCTGGTGCGCCACCGCCTCGTGCCGGGTCGGGTCGAACGGGTCACCGGTCTCGCCGAACGCGGTCAGGCCGAACTTGGCCAGCGCGCCGGTGAGCTGCTCGGCCACGCTGCCGAACGGGCCCACCAGGTCGCCGTGCTCGCGGGCCCGGTCCAGGTCGTCGAGGATCGGCAGCAGCGCGGTGAGCACCGCCCCGGTGGCCTGCTCCTGCACCAGGTTGCGGTCCCGGTCGACCCGCTTGCGGTAGTTGGCGTACTCCGCAGTCACCCGCTGGAGGTCGCGGGTGCGCTCCTCCAGATCGGTGCGGAGCGACTCCAGCTCGGCGCCGAGCGGCGCGTCCGTGCCGGTCCCGCCGTTCGGCTCGGCGGGCGAGTCGACCACGGCCGGACCGCTGACCTCGGCCTCGCCACCGATCTCGTCGACCACGACCTCGGCCTCCTCGACCAGCCCTTCGGCGGGCGCGTCGGCGGCCGCGTCGGCCGCCGAAGCGTCGTTCGCCGGCTGCTCGGTCACCTTGCCGAGCTTGCGCTTGTCGCGGATGACGACCCGGGGTTCGTCGCCGGTGTCCTTGCCGGCGCCCGGCGCCGACCCGGTGGCACCCGGGTCGGCCGCTCGTGGCTTGTCCGTCATGCGGTTACCTCATCCCTCTGCCGTGCGAATCGTGTCCGGGACCGGATGTCACTTCTTGTCCTCGTCCACGATCTCCGCGTCGACCACGTCGTCGTCGCCACCGGCCTTCGGGCCACCGGCCGCACCGGCACCGGCACCGGCACCCGGCCCGGCCGCACCCGGTGCGGTCTGCTCGCCCTCCTGCTGCTGGGCGTAGAGCAGCGAGCCCGCCTGCTGGGAGACCTGCGCCAGCTTCTCGTGCGCGGACTTGATCTTCTCGATGTCCTGCCCGCCGAGGGCGCTGCGCAGCTCTCCGAGCGCCTCGTTGAGCTGGTCGCGGTTCTCGCCGGGCAGCTTGTCGCCGCTCTCGGCCAGGAACTTCTCGGTCTGCCACTGGAGCGCTTCGGCCACGTTGCGGGTCTCGGCCTCCTCACGGCGACGCTTGTCCTCGTCGGCGTGCTCCTCGGCGTCCCGGCGCATCCGCTCGATGTCGTCCTTCGGCAGCGAGGAGCCGCCGGTGATCGTCATCTTCTGCTCCTTGCCGGTGCCCAGGTCCTTGGCGTGCACGTTCACGATGCCGTTGGCGTCGATGTCGAACGTGACCTCGATCTGCGGCACGCCGCGCGGGGCCGGCGGGAGACCGGTGAGCTCGAAGGTGCCGAGCTTCTTGTTGTAGGCGGCGATGTCCCGCTCGCCCTGGAACACCTGGATCAGCACCGACGGCTGGTTGTCGTCGGCGGTGGTGAACACCTCGGAGCGCTTGGTCGGGATGGTGGTGTTGCGCTCGATGAGCTTGGTGAAGATGCCGCCCTTGGTCTCGATGCCCAGGCTCAGCGGGGTCACGTCGAGCAGCAGGACGTCCTTGACCTCGCCCTTGAGCACACCGGCCTGGAGGGCGGCGCCGACGGCGACGACCTCGTCCGGGTTGACGCCCTTGTTCGGGTCACGGCCGGTGAGCTGCTTGACCAGGTCGGTCACGGCCGGCATCCGGGTCGAGCCGCCGACCAGGATGACGTGGTCGACGTCGGAGATCTTGATGCCGGCGTCCTTGACGGCCTGCTCGAACGGGCCCTTGCAGCGGTCCAGCAGGTCCTGCGTCATGCGCTGGAACTCGGCGCGGCTGAGCGTCACGTCCAGGTGCAGCGGGCCGGCCGAACCGGCGGTGATGTACGGCAGGTTGATGTTGCTGGTGGTGGCGGCGGACAGCTCGATCTTGGCCTTCTCGGCGGCCTCCTTGAGCCGCTGCATGGCCATCTTGTCCTGCGAGAGGTCGATGCCGTGCTCGCCGCGGAACGTCTTCACCAGGTGGTCGATGATGCGCTGGTCCCAGTCGTCACCACCGAGCTGGTTGTCACCGCTGGTGGACTTGACCTCCACCACGCCCTCGGCCAGCTCCAGCAGCGACACGTCGAAGGTGCCGCCACCGAGGTCGAAGACCAGGACGGTCTGCTCCTTGGAGCCCTTGTCCAGGCCGTACGCCAGGGCCGCCGCGGTCGGCTCGTTCACGATCCGCAGCACGTTGAAGCCGGCGATCTCACCGGCCTCCTTGGTGGCCTGGCGCTGCCCGTCGTTGAAGTAGGCCGGGACGGTGATCACCGCGTCGGTGATCTGCTCGCCCAGGTACGCCTCGGCGTCCCGCTTGAGCTTCATCAGCGTGCGCGCCGAGATCTCCTGCGGGGTGTACTTCTTGCCGTCGATGTCGACGGTCCAGTTGGTGCCGATCTCACGCTTGACCGACCGGATGGTCCGGTCGGGGTTGGTCACCGCCTGGCGCTTGGCGACCTCACCGACGAGCACCTCGCCGTTGCGGGCGAACGCGACGATCGAGGGAGTCGTACGCGAGCCCTCGGCGTTGGCGATGACGGTGGGCTCACCGCCCTCGAGAACGCTGACGCAGGAGTTCGTCGTGCCGAGGTCGATGCCGACCGCACGTGCCATGTTCGCTTCCTCGCTTCGTAACGGGTGAGCAGGTCAGACGGCCTGCCCGGCGGGTCGCCGGTAAGCGACCGCACCATAAGTTGAGTGAACTTGACTCAATAGTGCCACGCGATCGCCAATCCGCAAGTCGGGGTTGAGCCGACCCGGCGCAACCCGACCGTTACTACTGTCCGGTTGTCTTACCTTGCGTCGGTCGGGCACGCTTTAGCGGTGACGACGCATGGCGATTCCGCCACCCGTGCCGGCGCGCCCGCCGTCGCAGCCCGCACCGGGCCCACCACGGGCGACGACCAGCCTGCTCACGCCGCCGACGGCCTGCCCGCCGCGCTCACCGGCCTGCGCGCGGCGATCGGTGCGGCCCGCTTCCCGCTCGCCCTTCCCTCGGCCGAGCCGGCCCGGCACGCCGCCACCAGCCTCACCGACCAGCTCGACGACTACCTGCTGCCCCGGCTCGCCCGGCTCGACGCCCCGCTCCTGGTGGTCGTCGGCGGTTCCACCGGCGCCGGCAAGTCGACACTCGTCAACAGCCTGGTCCAGGCTCGGGTCAGCGCGGCGGGCGTGCTCCGCCCCACCACCCGCTCCCCGGTGCTGGTGTGCAGCCCGACCGACGCGGCCTGGTTCCGGCAGGGTGAACTGCTGCCCGGCCTGACCCGGACCACCGAGCCGAGCGAGCAGCCGGGCACCCTGCACCTGGTCACCGCGCCGGCGCTGCCGCCCGGCCTGGCCTTCCTCGACGCGCCCGACATCGACTCGGTGGTCGACGCCAACCGGGCGCTCGCCGGGCAGCTGCTCGCCGCCGCCGACCTCTGGCTGTTCGTCACCACCGCCGCCCGGTACGCCGACGCCGTCCCCTGGGAACTGCTGCGCAGCGCCCGCGCCCGGGGCACAGCAGTGGCGATGGTGCTGGACCGGGTCCCCCCGGAGGCCGCCGACGAGGTCGCCGCCCACCTGTCCGAGATGCTCGCCGAGCAGGAGCTGGGCGCCTCGCCGCTGTTCGTGCTGCCGGAGACCTGGGTGGACGGGCAGGGGCTGCTGCCGGACCGGATCACCGCGCCGCTGAGCGACTGGTTCGCCCGGCTCGCCGCCGACTCCGAGGCCCGCGCCGCGGTGGTCCGGCAGACGCTCGACGGCGCGCTGGCCGCGCTGCACCCGGTGGTGGAGGCGCTGGCCGAGGCCGCCGACGAGCAGGTGAGCGCCGCCGACGCGCTGGACGAGCGGGTCCAGGCCGCGTACCGGAGCGCGGAGCGCAGCGTCGACCAGGGGCTCAGGGACGGCCGGCTGCTGCGCGGCGAGGTGCTCGCGCGCTGGCAGGAGTTCATCGGCACCGGCGACTTCTTCCGCGGGCTGGAGGCCCGCATCGGGCGGCTGCGCGACCGGGTGGTCGCGGCGGTCACCGGGCGGCCCGCTCCGGCCGCGGAACTGCGTACCGCGATCGAGTCCCAGCTCGTCACGCTGCTGCGCGGGGTGGCCGCCGAGGCGGCGGAGAACGCGTACACCGGTTGGAAGGCGCACCCGGCGGGTGCGGCGCTGCTGGAGCCGGACCTGGCCCACCCTTCTGCCGATCTGCCGGAGCGGGCCGAGCAACTGGTCCGCGACTGGCAGCGCGGCGTGCTGGAGCTGGTCCGGGTCGAGGGCGGCGACCGGCGGTTCGTTGCCCGGACGGCCGCGTACGCGGTGAACGCCACCGGTCTCGCCGTCATGATCGGCGTGTTCGCCTCCACCGCGTTCATCCCGACCGGCCTGGAGGTCGCTGCGGGCACCGGTACGGCGGTGGCCGGGCAGACGGTGCTCCAGGCGATCTTCGGCGACCAGGCGGTCCGCAACCTGGCCCGCAAGGCCCGCGTCGACCTGCTCGACCGGGTCGGCAAGCTGCTGGCCGAGGAGGCCGAGCGCTACCTGAGCCGCACCGAGGCCGAGCGCCCCGCCGCCAACGCCGGCGCTGCGCTGCGCTGGGCCGCCGTCGAGGTCGAGCGGGCCCGGCACCGCAGCGGGCTGTTCCCCACGAACACCGAGCAGGACGGTCGCCCGTGAGCGCGAGGAGTGAGCCGATCTTGCGAGCCCCGCAGTCGCGAACGAGGATGACACCGTGAGCAACGTCGTCGGACGGATGCGTGACGCGCTGCGCGGCGAGCAGCGGGTCGACCCGGACGTGCTGATCGAGCGCCTCCAGGCGATCCAGCGGTTCCTGGCCGCGGTGGACGGCCACGTGCCCGACGCCCAGCTCGTCGCCGCGCACACGGTGGTCGAGCGCGCCGGTGACCGGCTCGCGCTCTCCGGCCGGCACACCGTGGTCGCGCTCGCCGGCGCGACCGGCAGCGGCAAGTCGAGCCTGTTCAACTCGCTGGCCCGGCTGGACCTCTCGCCGGTGGGCGTACGCCGGCCCACGACGGGTGTCGCGCACGCCTGTGTGTGGGGTCCGCTCGACGGCGCGGTCCGCCTGCTCGACTGGGTCGGCGTGCTGCCCCGGCACCGGTTCGTCCGGGAGAGCCCGCTGGACGCCGACGACGAGTCCGGGCTGCACGGCCTCGTCCTGCTCGACCTGCCCGACTTCGACTCGGTGCAACACGGCCACCGGCTGGAGGTGGACCGCCTGCTCGGCCTGGTCGACCTGGTGGTCTGGGTGGTCGACCCGCAGAAGTACGCCGACCGCGTGATCCACACCAGCTACCTGCGCGAGTTCCACAGGCACAAGGACGTCACCGTCGTGGTGCTCAACCAGGCCGACCGGCTGCACCCGACCGAGCTGCCGAAGGTCCTCGACGACCTGCGCCGGCTGCTCGACGCCGACGGGCTGGGCGGGGTGCCGCTGCTGCCGACCGTCGCGGTGGACCCGAACGGGCTGGAGGGGCTGCGGACCGAGCTGGAGCGTACGGTCGCCGAACGGCAGGCCGCGCTGCGCCGGCTCTCCGGCGACGTGGACGCCGTGGTGGCCGATCTCGAACCGCTCGTGGGGCCGGAACCGCCCCGCACCCGGCCCGGTGACGCCTCGGCGCAGGAGCTGACCCGGGCACTCGCCGGGGCGGCCGGGGTGCCGACAGTGGCGGCGGCGGTCGAGGGCGCGTACCGGCACCGGGCGGTCGGCAACACCGGCTGGCCGCTGCTGCGGAGCTGGCGCAAGCTGCGGCCGGATCCGCTGCGCCGGCTGCACCTGTCCGGGCGGGACCCGGACGCGGCGGCGGAGAGCCTGGTCGCTGCCACCTCCGTACCCGATCCGACAGCCGCGCAGCGCTCCGCCGTCACGCTGGCGATCCGCGCGGTGGCCGAGCGGTCCGCGAGCGGCCTGCCGGCGCCGTGGCCGGCCGCGGTGACCGCCGCGGCCCGGGCCCGGCAGGCCGACCTGCCGGGCGCGCTCGACCACGCGGTCGCCGCGACCGACCTGGGCATGGACCGGCGGCCCGCGTGGTGGCGGGTGGTCGGCGCGCTCCAGTGGGTGGTCACCCTCGCCGCGCTGGCCGGCCTGGTCTGGCTGCTCGTCGGGTACGCGGTGCGCCTGCTCGGCCTGCCGCCGCTGGAGCACCCGGCGCTCGGCGTGGTGCCCTGGCCCACGGTCCTGCTGCTCGGCGGCCTGCTGGCCGGGCTGCTGATCGCGGCGGTGACCCGGCCGGTCATCGGGTGGGCGGCCCGGCGGGCCCGGGCGCGGGCCGAGCAACGCCTGCTCACGTCGGTGGGCAGCGTTTCCGAGAAGTACGTGCTGGACCCGGTCTGGGCGGTGCTGGCGCGCTACGGCACGGCCCGGGACGCGCTGCGCGAGGCGGGACGGCACTGAACCCGGCGTGCTGACCGGTGTGGGGGCGGCCGGTGCGGCGTAGGGTCGATGCATGGCCACGCCACAGACCCCCTACGACGCGGTGCTGCACGCCGCGCGCGACGTGACGAGGCTCGACTCGGCCCTGGACGCGGAGATGCTCGGCGCCGCGTTGCTGGGCAGCGTCTACGCCGTCGCGGAGCACGACCGGGAGCAGGCCGTCCGCGAGTTCGTCAGCGGCTTCCTCGCCGCCACGTCCCGGCGCCGCAGCGCCGCCGCGACCACCCTGCGAGCCGTCTTCGCCGCGCTGGTGCCCGACGCCGAGGGCGCCGCCCGGGTCCGGCCCGGGGCGTACGCCCCGTCGTGGGCCGGCCAGCTCGGCCGGGTGCGCGTCACCGGCGCTTGGGCGTACGGCGACGTGTACGGCGACCAGACCTCCTACCTCGCCACGTTCGCGTACGACGACGAGGAGGAGGGCGGCCCGGAGCACGCCCTGGTGGCCCTCGTCGACCACAACATCGGCATCACCAAGGACGTCTTCGTCGGCGGCCCGGCCGGACGGATCGTCGAGCAGGCCCGGGAGATCTGCACCGAGGACGAGTTCACCTGGTTCCGCACCGAGGACCCGGCCCGGATGCACGCCGAGGTGAGCCGCCACCTGGCGGTCACCGACGACCTCACCGAGCTGCCCGCACAGGGCTCGCTCGCCACCGACCGGGCGCTCGTGGGCGCCCGGCTGGCCGTACTCCCGGGGCCGACGCCGCCGGCCGGTCCGGCGGTCGTGCCGCCACCCACCGACGAGGAGCGCACCCGCCTGGTGCGCGCCTTCCTCGACTCACCCGAGGCGACCCGGTTCGGGCTGCCCGAGGTGGCCGACGGCGAGCTGGCCTCGCTGCACTTCTGCCTCGGCCTGCTGCTCGACCACGCGGCCAGCTTCCCGGATGCCGACCCGATGCGGTGGAGCCCGATGGTGGCCGAGCTGTTCCTGCTCGACTGGGTGCACCGCCGGGCCGTGCTGGACATGGACGACGCGGCGATGCTGCCCCGGGTGCTGCGCGCCTGGGCGGCGTACGCGGCCCGGCAGCGCGGGCTGTCGCAGTCCGCCGCCGCCCGCACGGACGAGGCGATCACCGAGATGGTCCCGGAGTTCGCACGGCTCTACAGCACCGGTGAGCGGCGCAGCCCGGCCACCGCGGCAGTGGCCCAGCTCATGGCGGACGGGGTGGACCCGGACGACCCGGAGGCGCTGAACGCCTGGATCGAGGCGAACCGCCACCGCCTCACCGACGACCCGGCCTAGGCTTTCGCGCCGCATGATCGCCGCCACCTCGGCGAGGTGGCGGCATCAGGCCGCCCGGGACCACACCACCAACCCGGAGTGGTGCCGATCATGCGAGAACCGACTCGCTCCTCGCTTGATCCACACCAGCTCGGCGAAGTGGCGGCATCAGGCCGGCCGGAACCACACCACCACGCCGTAATGGTGTCGATCATGCGCCTGCCTGTGTTCCGACCACCCCGCCCAGACACGAGTGGGGCATGCCCCCGACCCCTCGTTGATCCACACCAGCTCGGCGAAGTGGGTGCATCGGGGCAGCCGGGACTGCACCACTACGCCGGAGTGGTGTCGATCATGAGGTGTGGGAAACCGACGGGCTGGCCGGGCCGGACGGGTCGGCAGGACCGGACGGGTCTGGTGGACCGGACGTACCCGATGGGCCGGAGGGCTCGGACGTCGGTTCCGACGAGGGCTCGGAGGTGGGCGTCGGCTCGGCGGTCGTGGCGGACGGCTCGGGGCTCGGGCTCGGCTCGGGCGTCGGCGTGGCCGGCTCCGACGGCGAGTGCGACGGCGACGGCGAGGGCACCGGCGACGGGCGCGGCGGGCGGACCGGGGTGGGCCGGACCGGCGCGGCCGGCGGCGGGGGCGCGGCGACCGGGCGGGACCGGTGCCGGGAGCCGAGGTCACTGTCGTCGGGCAGGGCCGGCGCCGCCGGGAGCGCCGGCCGCGCCGGGGGCACCGATGTCACGTCGACGGCGGGCGTGGACGGCGCCGGGGCCTGGGTGCCCTGGGGCATCGGGATGACCACCGGGCCGACCGAGGGCGTCGGCAGGAACGGGGTGCTGGTGTCGGGCAGGGCGCTGTTGCCGACGGTGGCGGAGCCGGTGCTGATCGCGGCGAGGATCGGCATCGACGCGGTGCCGGCGAGCAACGCCACGGTGAGCAGGTAGCCACGGCTGGGACCGCCGGTCCCGGTGGCGCGGTGGGCGCCCACGACCCGGCGGTACGGGGAGGCGGGCAGTGCCCGGTGCCGGCCGAGGAAGGGCGTACCGGGCGGACCCTCTGGTTCGGACACCGGCACACTCCTCACGCACGGACGGACAAGAGCACGCGCGGATATTCGGACAAATGCCGCGCAACAGCTCACCGCAAGCTTGACCCAGTGACGCTCAGTTCACCAGCCGCAACCGCGTGTCGACACACATTTTGTACGTCGCCCGCATCCACCACTGCGGACAAAAGCGCCTATCCGTCGTGAACACGATCGAACCGCACTGGCGAGGGAGGCCATACTGTGGGCCCGCTCACCTCCTCTGCAATCATTCAGACACGACGGCAACGCAGCCGCCACCTCCGCGTACCCCGCGGCTGGTGCGGAACGGCGCCGGCGCTCCCGGGCCTGGGTCTGTCCCCGACCGACTCCGGCTCACGCCGCGCGGCAACCCCTACCGGGGTCAGGCGCGGTCGCCAGGGACCGACCCGGCACCAGCCGGGCGGGCGCACGAGGTGCTCGGCTCGGGTAACCCCCGGCGCCGGCGCAGACAGACAGGGAGAGACGGATGGCAAAGGGCGACCCCGGGGCCGCCACCCGCAGCAAGCGGGCCGCACCCCGAACCAGACGCGCCGCCGCGACCGGTGAACCGGAACTCGTACAACTGCTCACCCCCGAGGGTGAGCGGATCGAGAGCGCGCTCGGCCCGGACGGGACCGAGTACCGCGTCGACTTCACCGACGAGGAGTACCGCGGGCTGTACCGCGACCTCGTGCTGGTCCGCAAGCTGGACGCCGAGGCCACCGCTCTGCAGCGCCAGGGCGAGCTGGGACTGTGGGCCAGCCTGCTGGGCCAGGAGGCCGCGCAGGTCGGCTCCGGCCGGGCCCTGCGTACGCAGGACATGGCCTTCCCTACCTACCGCGAGCACGGCGTGCTCTACTGCCGCGGCATCGACCCGATCATGCCGCTGGGCCTGTTCCGCGGCGTCGACCAGGGCGGCTGGGACCCGAACGAGTTCAAGTTCAACATGTACACGATCGTGATCGGGGCGCAGACCCTGCACGCCACCGGGTACGCCATGGGTGTCGCCATGGACGGCAAGACCGGCGGCGAGGACGGCGAGGCGGTCATCGCCTACTTCGGCGACGGCGCCACCAGCCAGGGCGACGTCAACGAGTCGTTCGTCTGGGCCAGCGTCTTCAACGCCCCGCTGGTGTTCTTCTGCCAGAACAACCAGTACGCCATCTCCGAGCCGCTGGAGCGGCAGACCCGGGTGCCGCTGTACCGGCGGGCCGGCGGGTTCGGCTTCCCCGGCGTCCGGGTGGACGGCAACGACGTGCTCGCGTCGTACGCGGTGACCCGGCACGCGCTGGACAACGCGCGCAACGGCCAGGGCCCGAGCCTGATCGAGGCGTACACCTACCGGATGGGCGCGCACACCACCTCCGACGACCCGACCCGCTACCGCATCGCCAGCGAGGTCGAGGCGTGGCAGGCGAAGGATCCGATCGCCCGGATGAAGGCGTTCCTGACCAAGCAGAAGATCGCCGACGAGTCGTTCTTCACCGCTGTCGACGAGCAGGCCCGCACCGAGTCGGTGCACCTGCGCGAGCGCGTGCTCGCCATGCCCGACCCGCAGCCGGTGACCATGTTCGACCACGTCTACCCCAACGGCTCTCCCGAACTGGACGAGCAGCGGGCCCGGTTCACGCAGTACATGGAGTCCTTCGAGGGGAGCGCGCACTGATGGCCACGGAGACGCTCACTCTCGGCAAGGCACTGAACACCGGCCTGCGGCGGGCCCTGGAGAACGACCCCAAGGTCGTCATCATGGGCGAGGACGTCGGCAAGCTCGGCGGCGTGTTCCGGATCACCGACGGCCTCCAGAAGGACTTCGGCGACCAGCGCGTGATCGACACCCCGCTGGCCGAGTCCGGCATCATCGGCACCGCCGTCGGCCTCGCCATCCGCGGTTTCCGGCCGGTCTGCGAGATCCAGTTCGACGGCTTCGTCTACCCCGCGTACGACCAGATCGTGTCGCAGGTGGCGAAGATGCACTACCGCTCGCAGGGCAAGGTGCGGATCCCGATGGTCATCCGCATCCCGTTCGGCGGCGGCATCGGCGCCGTCGAGCACCACTCCGAGTCGCCCGAGGCGTACTTCGCGCACACCGCCGGTCTCAAGGTGGTGAGCTGCGCGAACCCGCAGGACGCGTACGTGATGATCCAGCAGGCGATCGCGTCGGACGACCCGATCGTGTTCCTGGAGCCGAAGCGGCGCTACTGGGAGAAGGGTCCGGTGGACCTGGACGCGCCGATCGCCGACGCGTACCCGCTGCACTCGGCCCGGGTCGCGCGGCCCGGCACCGACGCGACGGTGCTGGCGTACGGCCCGATGGTCCGCACCGCGCTCGACGCGGCCACCGCCGCCGCCGAGGACGGCCGCGAGCTGGAGGTCATCGACCTGCGGACGATCTCGCCGCTGGACCTGACCGCCGCGTACGAGTCGGTGCGGCGCACCGGCCGCTGCGTGGTCGTGCACGAGGCCCCGGGCAACCTGGGTCTCGGGTCGGAGATCGCGGCCCGGATCACCGAGGAGTGCTTCTACTCCCTGGAGTCCCCGGTGCTGCGGGTGACCGGCTTCGACACCCCCTACCCGGCCGCCCGGGTGGAGGAGGAGTACCTGCCCGACCTGGACCGGGTGCTCGACGCCGTCGACCGCACGTTCGGCTGGTGAGCGGCATGTCCCGGATCAAGGAGTTCAACCTTCCCGACCTGGGCGAGGGCCTGACCGAGGGCGAGATCCTCGCCTGGCTGGTCAAGGTCGGCGACGACATCGAGCTGAACCAGCCGATCGTCGAGGTCGAGACCGCCAAGGCGGCGGTCGAGATCCCGGCGAAGTGGGCCGGACGGGTGCAGGCGATCTTCCACCCGGAGGGGTCGACGGTCGAGGTCGGCGTGCCGATCATCGCGATCGACACCGACCCGAACGCCGGGCCGATCGAGGAGTCGACGACCGCGACCTCCGCGTCGGACCTGCCCGCACCGTCTGCCGCGTCGCTCGCCGCGGTCCAGGTCGCGCCCGCCGAGGGCATGGTCGAGCCGGGCCTGATCGGTGGCGTGGCGCCGGGTGGGCGTACCGCCGTGCTGGTCGGCTACGGCCCGCGCAACGCCCCGGCCAAGCGCCGTCCCCGCAAGGGCGACGCGCCGGCGGCGGCACCGGCTCAGGCCGCCGCTCCGGTGGCACCCGCGCCTGTCGCGCCCACGCCGGTGGCGCCCGCTCCGGCGCCGGCGGTCAACGGCAACGGCCGGGTCTCCGGCCCGGTGCTGGCCAAGCCACCGGTCCGCAAGCTGGCGAAGGATCTCGGCATCGACCTGGCCACGCTCACCGGCTCGGGTCCGCTCGGCTCGATCACCCGTGAGGACGTACAGCGGGCGGCGAGCGCGACCCCGGCGGCGGCCGAGCCGCTGACGGTCGCGGCACCGGCCGCGTCGGCGGCGAGCTTCGGCGCGGACCGCGAGCAGCGCATCCCGGTCAAGGGGGTACGCAAGCTCACCGCGGAGAACATGGCCCGCTCGGCGTTCACCGCCCCGCACGTGACGGAGTTCCTGACCGTCGACGTGACCCGGGCGATGAAGGCGCTGGACCGGCTGCGTGACCGGCGCGAGTGGCGGGACGTGCGCGTCTCGCCGCTGCTGCTGGTCGCCAAGGCGGTGCTCCTGGCGGTCAAGCGGCACCCGATGGTCAACTCGACCTGGGCCGGCGACGAGATCGTGGTGAAGGAGTACGTCAACCTCGGCATCGCGGCGGCCACCGAGCGCGGCCTGATCGTGCCGAACATCAAGGACGCCGGGCGGCTCTCGCTGCGCGAGCTGGCGGACGCGATGACGGAACTGGTGCAGACCGCGAAGTCGGGCAAGACGTCCCCGGCGGACATGTCCGGCGGCACGCTCACCATCACCAACGTCGGCGTCTTCGGCGTCGACACCGGTACGCCGATCCTGCCCCCGGGCGAGTCGGCGATCCTCGCCTTCGGCGCGGTACGGGAGCAGCCGTGGGTGCACAAGGGCAAGGTGAAGCCGCGCCTGGTGACCACGCTGGGCCTGTCCTTCGACCACCGGATCATCGACGGTGAGCTGGGCTCGAAGTTCCTCCGCGACATCGGGGAGTTCCTGGCCGACCCGGAGGCGGCGCTGCTCGCCTGGACCTGACGAACCACCGCTCCGGTCACGGCCGGTGTGCCACGGGTGAACGCCCGGCACACCGGCCGTGGCCGTTGTGGGAACGGAATCATAGGATTCAGGGGCGGATGGACCTACGATCCGTAGGTACGTGGTTCAGCTCACCTAATAATCGATGGCAATGGCGGCCTCGGTGCGCTTAAATAGAGACATCAAGGGGCTGACAACCGAATAGCCAGGAGGAGAGACCCAAGATGAGCATGATCGAGCGAATCCGCACCCGCCGCGACGCCAACCGCCGCGCCCGCGCCATCGAGCACGCGCTGCGTTCCGCCAACTCGCCCGCGGTCCGCGAGGAGCTTCTCGCCATCGCCCAGCGTCACATGAGCTGACGCCACAGACCTTTCTCACCTCCTCCAGTCCGAAGACCCGCCCGACTCCGGGCGGGTCTTCGGCGTACCGGCATCGGTCGGCACCGGGATTCCACCTCGCTTCACCGCCCGGTACGGTTGGCACGGTCGCCAACCGGCTGACTCCGGACGGACACGAGGCAGTGAAACCCATCGACGTCGTCCGGTGACTTTCGGTGACCGCTGATGCTCCCCCGAGCGGCCTCGGGCGACCACCGGATACGGTGCGGGGAGCCCGCACGGCCGGTACCCGCCGGCGACGCCGGTAGTCGTGCCGACGGTTCTCCCGACCGGCATCGGCGGCCGACCTGTGATGGAGGAGGCGCACCCATGACGTCCGAGGCTCCGCACCGCCCCGGCCAGGAGCCGGGCGAGGTGTCGCCGGGCACCGGCGGACCGGTGCCGTACGGCGATCAGCCGGCGCAGCAGGACAACGGGTACAACGGCGCACCCGACCTCGGCTGGGCACCGCCCCCGCCGGCCGGTCGGCCCGCGCAACCGGCCCCGGCCTGGGCCGCGAACGACGACCAGCCACCCGCGTGGGCCCCGCCCGCCGGGCAGCCGGTGACCGGGCGGGCGACCGCCCAGGTTCCGCAGCCCGCCTGGGGCGGCAACGACCAGGGCAACCCGGCCTGGTCCGGCTCCGGTGGCCCCGCCTGGGGCAACCAGGAGCAGCCCGGCCCTGATCGCGGCGCCGAGCAGGCGCCGCCCGCCTGGGCCGCCACGCCGCCGGGCAGCCCGGCCGAGCCGTCGCAGACCCCCTGGGCCGCCGCCGAGCAGAACCGTCAGGGGTGGAACGCCGGCGAGCAGCAGCAGGGCTGGTCGCCGTCCGGTGACCCGGCCGCCCGCGGCACCGGTTACGTGCCCGCCCCGGCCACCGTGCCGAACGAGACCTGGGTCACGCCCGCCCCCGCTGACGACCCGCACCGCTCCGGCGGCTTCGCGCCCACCGGCGGGCAGCACGAGGACGCCTCCGGTCGCGCCGGTGGCTGGGCCGCCGCGCAGCAGCAGCAGCAGCAGGACGACCCGAACCGCTCCGGCGGCTGGAACCCGCGCGACGAGCAGCCCGCCGCGTCCGACGACCCGAACCGCTCGGGCGGCTGGAACCCGCGGGAGAGCCAGCCGGCCTGGGCGCCGGGTCAGCAGACCGGCGCCACCTGGCCACCGGCCGACCCGCCCGCCCGGGCCGCCGCAGCGGTCTCGGTGCCCGGCGCCGCCCGGCCGGACAACGCCTGGTCCACTCCGGAGCAGTCCGATCAGGACAACCGCTCGGCCGAGGACAGCGGCGGCTGGCGCGCGACCGGCGGGCCGCAGCACGACGAGGGACAGCGTTCCGGCGGCTGGCCCGCCCCGCAGGCCGAGAACCGGTCCGGCGGCTGGGACGAGCCCGCCCGCACCGAGGATCCGGACCGTTCGGGCGGCTGGGCCGCCGGGCGCGCCGCGAACCCCGCCGAGGCGGCACAGCCGGGCGGCTGGGAGCCGAACCAGGGCCGGCAGCCCGGCGGCTGGGGTGACGGCGCCGCCGTACCGCAGCAGCGTGACGGCGGTGAACAGGGCGGCGCCTGGAGCGGCGCGGCATCCGTACCGCAGCAGCACGAGCCCGCGCGGCCGTCGGACGAGCCCGCGCAGCCCGCCTGGGGCGCCGCTGCGCCGGCCGAGGCCCGCGCGAGCGTGTCCGTGCCGCCGTCCGACGCGCCCGCCGGCTGGGGCGGCAACCAGGACGAGCGTCCGGCCGCACCGTCGCCCGAGCCGTGGCCGCAGGCCGAGGCGTGGGGCCGGGCCGAGGACTCCGCCCCGGCCTACCAGCCCGCGCCCGCGCCGGGCATCTCCCCCGGCAACGCGGTGCCGCTGCCGGCACAGCAGCAGCGGGTGCCGGGCGCCGCGCTGGCCGCGTCGTCGCCCGCCGACCACCCGGGCACCGAACCCCAGGGGTACGAGCCGGAGCGCGGCGACGGCGGCTGGAACGAGCCGCAGTCACCGGCCGTGCCCGGGCCGCGTACCTCCCCGGAGGGCGGCCCGGTCTCGGCGAGCGCGTCGGTGCCGGTGGCCAGCCGGGTCACCCCGCCGTCCGACCAACCGCTGCCGACCGGCGGCCCCACGCCGCAGCCCCGCGTGTACGGCCGGCCCGCCCGCCCGGAGCCCGAGGACGCCCCCGAGCAGGACGAGTCCCGGTTCCCCGGCCAGGACGGGCCGCACGGCAACGGTTTCCCCGGCCCGCAGTCGCGGTCCGAGGACGCCGACGGTCCGCACGGGTACGCCGGAGCGCCCTCCTCACCCGCCGCGCCGCCGTCGTTCCCGGTGGGCGTGCCGTCCTTCGTGGACCCGCCCGGCAACACCCGCCCCGCAAACGGCGTGCACCCGGGCGGCGAGCAGCCCGACGCCTCCCGTGACCCGTTCGGCGGCCCGCAGAGCCCGTACGGCGCTCCCGGCGGCCAGGACGCGTTCAGCGGCCCGGGTGGCCGGCCGGACCCGTTCGGTGGCCCGGGCGGCCAGCCCGAGCCGTTCGGCGCGCAGGGTGGTCAGCAGGACCCGTTCGGTGGCCCCGGCGGCCAGCAGGATCCGTTCGGTGGACAGCAGGCGCCGTTCGGCAGCCCGGCCGGCCGGCCCGAGCCGTTCGGCGAGCCGGACCGGTTCGGCCCGTCGGCCGGGGGACGCGCCTCGGTCGCGGTGCCCGGCCAGGGCCCGGCGGGTCCGAACGCCTTCCCGCCGCCCCAGCAGGCACCGCCGGCCTGGGCGCAGGACGGTCCCGGCGCCGAGCCGGAGCAGGGCCGTTTCGACGCGTTCAAGCCGGACGCCGCCGAGTCGCAGACCGAGGCACCCCCGCCGAAGGTCCGCAACGGCCGGGTGCTCGCCGCAGTGCTGATCGCGGCGGTGCTCATCCTCGCCGTACCGCTGGGTCTGCTGACGCTGCTCGGCAAGGTCGGCGGCGACAAGTCCGCGGGCTTCGACCCGGCGGTCGGCTCCTGTGTGAAGCAGTCCGGCACGAGCGCCGTGGCCGCCGACTGCGGCGAGCCTGGCGCGTTCAGCGTGGTGTCGAAGGTGGACAACAAGGACAAGTGCGCCGATCTGTCGCAGCCCTCGGTCTCGGTCGAGGGCGGCGGGACCACCCGGGTGCTCTGCCTGAAGCCCGCCGGCCAGTAACCGCACGTACGCGGAGCGTCCACCCCTCGACGGGGTGGGCGCTCCGCGCCGTTCCGGTGTGCGTCTGTTCACCAGGGGATCGCCGGGAGCGCGCCCGGCCGGTGCGGCACGATGGGGGCATGAGCGCACGCGTACGGGCACCGGAACTGCGGGGTCGGGCCTGGCTGAACACCGGCGGCAGGGCCGTCACGCTGGCCGACCTGCGCGGCAAGATCGTTCTGCTTGATTTCTGGACGTTCTGCTGCATCAACTGCCTGCACGTGCTCGACGAGCTGCGCCCGCTCGAAGAGAAGTACGGCGACGTCCTGGTCGTGATCGGCGTGCACTCGCCGAAGTTCGAGCACGAGAAGGATCCGGCGGCGCTGGCTGCGGCCGTGGAGCGGTACGGCGTGCACCACCCGGTGCTCGACGACGCCGAGATGGACATGTGGCAGCAGTACGCGGCCAAGGCGTGGCCGACGCTCGCCGTGGTCGACCCCGAGGGCTACGTGGTCGCCACCATGGCCGGCGAGGGGCACGCCGAAGGGCTGGCCCGGCTGATCGACGAGTTGATCGCCGGCCACGAGGCGAAGGGCACGCTGCACCGGGGCGAGGGCCCGTACGTGCCGCCGGCCGAGCCGGACACCGTGCTGCGGTTCCCCGGCAAGGCGCTGCCGCTCGACGGCGGGAACCTGCTGGTCAGCGACTCGGCTCGGCACTCACTGGTCGAGCTGGCCGCCGACGGCGAGACGGTGGTCCGTCGCATCGGCGCCGGTTCCCGGGGTCGTACGGACGGCCCGGCATCCGCCGCCACGTTCGCCGAGCCGCAGGGGCTCTGCCTGCTGCCGCCCCACGTGGCCGAGGTGGCCGGTTACGACGTGGTCGTCGCGGACACCGTCAACCACCTGCTGCGCGGCGTACGGCTGTCCTCCGGCGAGGTGGTCACCGTGGCCGGCACCGGGCGGCAGTGGCGCTCGACAGTCGACGACCACGCGCACGACGCCCGCGCCGTCGACCTGTCCTCCCCCTGGGACGTGGCCTGGTACGACGACCGGGTGATCGTGGCGATGGCCGGCATCCACCAGCTCTGGTGGTTCGACCCGGTGAAGCGGACCGCCGGCATGTACGCCGGGACCACTGTCGAGGCGCTGCGCGACGGTCCGCTGCCGGACGTGTGGATGGCCCAGCCGTCCGGGTTGTCGGTCTCGGCCGACGGCGCCCGCCTCTGGGTGGCCGACAGCGAGACCAGCGCGATCCGGTGGATCTCCGGCGGCGAGATGCACACCGCCGTCGGTCAGGGCCTGTTCGACTTCGGGCACGTCGACGGCCCGGCCGACCAGGCGTTGCTCCAGCACCCGCTGGGCGTGTGCGCGCTGCCCGACGGCTCGGTGCTGATCGCCGACACGTACAACGGGGCGGTGCGCCGCTTCGACCCGGAGACCGGCCAGGTGGGCACCGTGGCGGACGGGCTGGCCGAGCCGAGCGACCTGGTGCTCACCGGTGAGGGCGACGTGCTGGTGGTCGAATCGGCCGCGCACCGGCTGACCCGGCTGGCGCCGGGCGCGCTGACGTCGGCCGGCGCGAACACCGTGGACGGCCCTCGGCACCGGCTGGAGCGCAAGCCCACCGACGTGGCGGCCGGGGAGCTGACGCTCGACGTGATCTTCACGCCGGCGCCGGGCCAGAAGCTCGACGAGACGTACGGGCCGTCGACCCGGCTTGTGGTCTCGGCGTCCCCGCCGGAGCTGCTGGTCGAAGGCGCGGGCACGACCACCGACCTGTCCCGCAAGCTGGTGGTCAGCGGCGACGTGGCGCAGGGGGTGCTCCAGGTGACCGCCCAGGCGGCGACCTGCGACGCCGACGTGGAGCACGCGGCCTGCCACCTGACGCGGCAGGACTGGGGCGTGCCGGTCCGGGTGGTCACCGGTGGCGCGACCCGTGTGCCGCTGGTCCTGCGCGGGATGGACGCCTGACGGTACGTGTTAAGAAGGGCCCCTTCCTCTACCGGAGGCGTTAAGAGGGGGCCCTTCCTTTCACGCGAACGGGGTGAGCGTGACCCCCGCGTCGACGAGCGCCGCCCGCACGAGTTCCGCGCACCGCACCGCCCCCGGCGTGTCCCCGTGCAGGCAGATCGACTCGACCGGGCAGGCGATCACCGTCCCGTCGACGGCGACCAGCGTGCGCTCGACGGCCATCCGTACCGCACGGACGGCCACCTGCTCCGGGTCGGTCACCAGCGCGTCCGGTGAGCTGCGCGGCACGAGCGTGCCGTTGGGGAGGTAGTTGCGGTCGGCGAAGCCCTCGGCCACCACCCGCAGCCCGGCGCCCGCAGCGAGCTGGGCCAGCACCGTGCCGGGCTGGCAGAGCACCGGCAGCTCGTGGTCGTACCCGCTGATCGCGGCCACCAGCGCGGCGGCCTGGCCCTCGTCGCGGGCTGCCGCGTGGTAGAGCGCACCGTGCGGTTTGAGGTAGCGAACCCGGGTGCGGTACAGGCGGCAGAACGCGTCGAGCGCCCCGAGCTGGTAGATCGTCTCGTCGCGTAGTTCGGCGAAGTCGTACGCGATGTGCCGCCGGCCGAAGCCGGCGAGATCCCGGTAGCCGACCTGCGCGCCCACCGCGACGCCGCGTTCGGCGGCGCCGGCGCAGACCCGGTGCATGGTGGCCGCGTCTCCGGCGTGGAAGCCGCAGGCGACGTTCGCGGAGCTGATCAGGTCGAGCAGCGCGTGGTCGTCGCCGAGCTGCCAGCTTCCGAATCCCTCGCCCAGGTCAGCGTTGAGGTCCATGGAACGTCACCGTAGTGCCTGGCCGGGCCTGGGCGAGCGCTGTCACGTCGTCCACCACTCCGATGACCGGGTATCCGCCGGTGGTCGGGTGGTCGGCCAGGAAGACCAGCGGCCGGCCGTCCGGCGGCACCTGCACCGCGCCGAGCACCAGGCCCTCGCTGGGGAGTTCGCCGGCGACCGCGCGGGTCAGCGCCGCGCCGGCCAGCCGCGCGCCGACCCGGTTGCTGTCCGGGCTCACCGTGTACGCGGCGCGGCACAGCAGGTCGAGCGCCTCGGGGGTGAACCAGTCCTGCCGGGGGCCGGGGCGCACGCTCAGCCGCAGCTCGTCCGGGACCGGCCCGGTGACGGGGACGTCGACGGGTGCGGGTGGGCCGGCCGGGGTGCCGAGCGGCAGCCGGTCCCCGTCGCGCAGCGGCGGCGGTCCGAGGCCGGAGAGCGTGTCGGTGGCGCGGCTGCCGAGCACCGGCTCGACGGCGATCCCGCCGTTGACCGCGAGCCAGGTCCGTACCCCGGCGCGGGCCGGTCCGACGCGCAGCACCGCACCGGCGGGCAGCGCGAGCGGCCGTCCCACGTCCCCCGGGCGGCGCGGTGCGGCCCCGGCCGGCCACTCGACGACCACGTCGGCCGGGGCGCCGGTGAGGGCGACGGCCACGGCCCGGGTGATGCGCAGCGCGCAGCCGGTCATGGTGATCTCCAGACCGGCGGCGTCCTCGTCGTTGCCGGCGAGCCGGTTGGCCAGGCGCAGGGCGGCCGGGTCGAGCGCGCCGGAGCGGGGTACGCCGAGGTGCGCCCACCCGGGCCGCCCCTGGTCCTGGACGGTGGTGAGCGCCCCGGCGCGCAGCACCTCGATCACGGCGCGTCGGCCAGCCGGACGCGGGTGCCGGGGGCGAGCCGGGCCGGCGGGTCGGCGTGCACGTCGAACAGCGGCAGGTCGGTGCGGCCGACGAGCAGCCAGCCACCGGGTGACGCGGCGGGGTAGATGCCCGCGTACGGGCCGGCGAGCGCGACCGAGCCGGCCGGCACCCGGGTACGCGGCGTGGCGAGCCGGGGCACCGCCAGCTCGGGCGGCAGCCCGGTCAGGTACGCGAACCCAGGTGCGAAGCCGCAGAACGCCACCCGGAACTCGGTACGCCGCAGCCGGTCCACGACGGCGGGCACGTCGACCTGCCAGTGGTCCGCGACAAGCGGCAGGTCCTCGCCGTCGTACACGACTGGCACCCGGACCTCGGTGGTGGCCGCGGCGGAGGCGGCGGTCCGGGGGTGCCAGCCGGCGATCCGGGCGGCTGCCGCCTGCGGGTCCGGTACGCCGTCGAGCAGCACGGTGACCGCGCCGGGGACGATCTCGGTGGCGGTCAGCTCGCCCGCCTCGCGCCGGTGCCACAGTTCGGCCCGCCACGCCTGTGCCTGCTCCGCGTCGTCGCAGTCGAGGAGCAGGGCGTACGCCCCGACCGGCCGGATCAGCATCCGGTCATCCTCCCGCCGGGTGAGGTGACGGTCCACACTACTTGCAAGTAACCTACGCCGTCGTAACCTATTGAGGTGACGACCTCCGCACCGTTCCGGCTCCGGCCGGCCGACATCGGGAAGCCGCGCATGCGCGGCTGGCTGCACGCTTACGCGTTCTTCGCCGCTCTCGTCTGCGGCATCGTGCTGTGTTCGATCGCCGCCGGTCGTCCCGGCTGGGCGCCGCTGGTGAGCTGCCTGATCTACAGCTTCACCGTGTGCGGGCTGTTCGGCACCAGCGCGCTCTACCACCGGCGGGTCTGGTCCGAACGCGGCTACCAGATCATGCGCCGGATGGACCACTCGATGATCTTCGTGTTCATCGCCGGCACCTACACACCGTTCTGCGCGCTGCTGCTGGACACCCGGCAGGCCACGATCATGCTGAGCCTGGTCTGGGGCGGCGCGATCGCGGGCGTGGCGGTGAAGCTGATCTGGCCGCACGCGCCGCGCTGGGTCTCCGCCCCGCTCTACCTGGCGCTCGGCTGGGTAGCGGTGGCCATGCTGCCGCAGATCCTGCACGCCGGTGGCGTCACCGCGCTGGTGCTGCTGAGCGTGGGCGGCGCGATCTACAGCGTGGGCGCGGTGTTCTACGCGCTGCGCCGGCCGAACCCGTGGCCCACCGTCTTCGGCCACCACGAGTTCTTCCACGCCTGCACGCTCGTCGCCGCGATCTGCCACCACATCGCGATCTACTTCGCGTTGTTCGCCTGAGCCGGGCCTGCCGTACCCCGGGCCTGACGGGCCCCGGGCATGCGCGAGGGCCCCGCACCGTTGCGGGGCCCTCGGGTTCTCGGGGGTCAGGCCGGGTAGCCCGAGCCCGGACGGCGCACCTCGCGGTACTCCTCGCGCACGACGCGGTCGTCGCGCACCGGTACCACCGGCTCGGCGACGACCTGCTCGCGTACCGGAGCGGCCACCACACGGCGCCGGCTGTTCCAGAAGTAGAGCGTGGTGAGCAGGCCGGCGACGCCGGCGAGCATCAGCACCCAGCCCACCACGTTGAGGTTCAGCCATCCGAGATCGGCGTCGACGGCGAACGCGAAGATCGCGCCGAGCGCGATGAGGAAGATGCTGGCACCGATGCCCATGACGTCGCCTCCTTGGCGTCCTGCTGGCGTTTCCTGCCCGCCGCGGCCATGGATGAGGTAGCGGCACACATCGACATACCCAGGCGCTTTGATCGTCAATCAGGCAAGCTGGGCGGTATGACGGACGGCAGGAACGGGCAGCGGACGCTGGTGCTGCTGCGGCACGCCAAGGCCGAGCAGTCCGCGAACGGCCCGGACGCGGAGCGGTCGCTCACCGCGCGGGGCCACGCCGACGCCGCGGCGGCCGGCGCCTGGCTGGCCCGGCAGGGGCTGCTCCCCGACGTGGTGCTCTGCTCGCCCGCCCGGCGGACCCGGCAGACCTGGCACGACGTGGCGATGGGCATGACCGGCTCGCCGCCGGAGGGCGGCCCGGCGGGTTCGCGCCCGTCGGTGCGGTACGAGGCGACCGCGTACGACGCGCACCCGGACCAGTTGCTGGACCTCGTCCGGACGGTCGAGCCGACGGCCGGCACGGTGCTGCTCGTGGCGCACAACCCCGGTGTCTCGCTGCTCTCGGCGCTGCTCGACCCGCAGCGGGCCGACCCGGACGGGCTGCGTACCACCGATCTCGTGGTGCACCGGCCGACGACCCGGTGGGCCGAGCTGGCCCCGGGTGGCGCGCCGCTCACCGCCCGCCACACCGCCCGCGCCTGACCGGTAAGACTCAGACCCGGCTGTCGTAGGCGGCCCGGTTGGCGAACACGTCGTCCATGTGCGTCTCCGCCCAGAGCTTCAGGCCCTGGATCGTCTTCAGGAGCGAGAGCCCGAGCGGTGTCAGCTCGTACGTGACCGTGACCGGCACCGTGGGCTCCACGGTGCGGGTGACCAGACCGTCGCGTTCCAGGGCGCGCAGCGTCTGGGTGAGCATCTTCTGGCTGACGCCGGCGAGCGTGCGGGACAGCTCGGAGTAGCGCATCGGGCGCGGGACGCCGGCGCAGTCGGCACCGAACCGGTGCGAGCCGTCGCTGCGCAGCGCTGCCAGCACCAGCGTGACCCACTTGTCGGCGATCCGGTCGAGCAGTTGCCGGCTGGGGCACTGGGCCAGGAAGGCGTCGTACTCGGCCTTGCTCATCTCAGCTCCTGCCGCCCTCTCATCACGCCCGGTGAGCTACGCACTTTCAGGTGCCTACTTCCCAGTGGAAAGTTACACCCCGATAGTGGAGACCGGTACCGCGACCCGGCGGCGCCACGAACGGACGACGAGAGGTACACGCATGGCTCCCACCACCCTTCCCGGCGGCACCTGGACGCTGGGCGACCTGACCGTCACGCGGTTCGGCTACGGCGCGATGCAGCTCGCCGGTAAGTGGGTCATGGGACCGCCAGCCGACCACGACGGCGCCCTGGCGGTGCTGCGCGAGGCGGTCGCGCTCGGTATCACCCACATCGACACCAGCGCGGCGTACGGGCCGTACGTCACCAACCGGCTGATCCGGGAGGCGCTGCACCCGTACCCGGAGTCGCTGCACATCGTCACGAAGGTCGGCGCGGACCGGGACGAGCAGGGCCGCTGGCCCACGGCCCGGGACCCGGAGAGCCTGCGCCGGCAGGTGCGGGAGAATCTGGAGACGCTCGGCGTGGACGCGCTCGGCGTGGTCAACCTGCGGCTCGGCGACGCCACGGGCCCGCGGCCCGGGTCGCTCGCCGAGGCGCTGGAGACACTCGCCGCGCTCCGGCAGGAGGGCCTGATCCGCCACCTGGGCCTGAGCAACGTGACGCCGGAGCAGGTGGCCGAGGCGCAGGCGATCGCGCCGATCGTCTGCGTGCAGAACCAGTACAACCTGGCCCACCGCGGCGACGACGACCTGATCGACGAGCTGGCCCGGCAGGGTGTCGCCTACGTGCCGTTCTTCCCGCTCGGCGGGTTCACCCCGTTGCAGTCCTCGGCGTTGTCGGCGGTCGCCGGACGTCTGGGGGCGACGCCGATGGGCGTCGCCCTGGCCTGGCTGCTGCGGCGCTCGCCGAACATCCTGCTGATCCCCGGCACCAAGTCCGTCGCGCACCTGCGCGAGAACGTCGCCGGCGCCGGGCTGGCCCTCTCCGGCGACGACCTCGCCGAGCTGGACCGGATCGGCCGCTGAGACGCGGCGTCAGGACGGCGGTGCCGTCGGCGGCGGCGGGTCGGGCGGCGGCGGCATCATCGCTGTCGGATGCGAGAGCCGGTTCTCCTCCACGATGAGCGTGCGAGCCCGCTTGCGGCGGTCCTGCCAGAACCACAGCGTGGTCAGCAGGACGCCCAGCCCGGCCAGGATGAACACCCAGCCGACCGCGCGCAGGTCGATCCACCAGACGTTGGCCCGGATGGCGAAGGTCATGATCGCGCCGAGCGCGATGAGAAAGATGGCGCTACCAATGCCCATGTGCGCTGCACTCCCCCGTGCGATGGCCTTGGGCGTACTCGGTCGTGGTCCGCGACGGTTACCCGCCACCGGGCCGCCTATCCACCCGGGCCGCGCGCACGACGACGGCCGACGGGCTGGTGCCCGCCGGCCGTCGTCATGAGGGGGAGAGTGACGTTTCAGGGGTGAAAGCCCCCGGAAGGGCTCAGAAAGCCTCCTCCGGGAGGTCCATGATCTCCAGGTCGGTGCCCTCGATGATCCGCCGGTCGGCGCCGATGCGGGGCAGCACCTCGCGGGCGAAGAACCGGGCCGCGGCGACCTTGCCGGTGTAGAACGACTTGTCGGCAGCGGAGACCTCGCCGGCCAGCGCCTTCAGCGCCACGTCCGCCTGCTTCTGCAGCAGCCAGCCGACCACCAGGTCGCCGATCGCCAGCAGGAACCGGCGGCTGCTCAGGCCGACCTTGTAGAGCGCGCGGGTGTCGCCGCCCTGGGCCTCGCCCAGCCAGCCGGTCATCACGCCGAGGATGTTCTGGATCTCGGCGAGCGCCTTGCCGAGCGCCTGACGCTCCTCCTTGAGCTGGCCGTTGCCGGCCTCGGAGGCGATGTGCTCCTGGATCTCGGCGGCGACCGCCATCAGGGCCTTGCCGTTGTCCCGGACGATCTTCCGGAAGATCAGGTCGAGGCTCTGGATCGCAGTGGTGCCCTCGTACAGGGTGTCGATCTTGGCGTCCCGGACGTACTGCTCCAGCGGGTAGTCCTGAAGGAAGCCGGAACCGCCGTAGGTCTGGAGCGCCTCGTGACCGAGCAGCTCGTACGCCCGCTCCGAACCGACGCCCTTGACCAGCGGCAGGAGCAGGTCGTTCACCCGCTTCGCCAGCTTGGTGGCCTTCTCGTCACCGGCCGCCTCGGCGATCGTGACCTTGTCCTGCCAGGTCGCGGTGTAGCAGACCAGCGCGCGCAGGCCCTCGGCGTACGACTTCTGCAGCAGCAGCGAGCGGCGCACGTCCGGGTGGTTGGTGATGGTCACCCGCGGGGCGGTCTTGTCGGCCATCTGGGTGAGGTCGGCGCCCTGCACCCGGTTCTTGGCGTACTCCAGGGCGTTCAGGTAACCGGTGGAGAGCGTGGCGATCGCCTTGGTGCCGACCAGCATCCGGGCGTACTCGATGATCATGAACATCTGGCGGATGCCGTCGTGCTTCTCGCCCAGCAGCCAGCCCTTGGCCGGTACGCCGTGCTCGCCGAAGGTCACCTCGCAGGTGTTCGAGACCTTCAGGCCCATCTTGTGCTCGACGTTGGTGGCGTAGACGCCGTTACGCTCGCCCAGCTCGCCGGTCTCGGGGTCGAAGTGGAACTTCGGCACGACGAACAGCGACAGGCCCTTGGTGCCCGGGCCGCCGACACCCTCGACGCCGACCGGGCGGGCCAGCACGTAGTGGACGATGTTGTCGCTCAGGTCGTGCTCACCGGAGGTGATGAAGCGCTTCACGCCCTCGATGTGCCAGGAGCCGTCCGGCTGCTGGATCGCGCGGGTACGGCCGGCGCCCACGTCGGAGCCGGCGTCCGGCTCGGTGAGGACCATGGTCGAGCCCCACTGCTTGTCGATGAACAGCCGGGCCCACTTCTTCTGCTCCTCGGTGCCCTCGACGTGCAGCACGTGGGCGAAGGACGGGCCGGAGGCGTACATCCAGATCGGGGCGTTGGCGCCGAGCACCAGCTCGGCGAGCGACCACCAGAGGGCGCGCGGGGCGTTCGTGCCGCCCAGGGACTCCGGCAGGTCGAGGCGCCAGAACTCGGAGTCCATGAACGCCTTGTACGACTTCTTGAACGACTCCGGCAGCGGCGCGGTGAACGTCGCCGGGTCGAAGACCGGCGGGTTGCGGTCGCTGTCCGAGTAGCTGGCAGCCAGATCCTCGCGGGCGAGGCGGTCGACCTCGCCGAGGAAGCTGCGGGCGGTGTCGACGTCCAGGTCCGTGAACGGGGCCTGGCCGAGCGTCCGGTCCGCCCCGAATACCTCGAACAGGTTGAACTCGAGGTCCCGCACGTTGCTCTTGTAGTGGGTCATGCTCGCTGGCCCCGCTTCCGGACAGGTGTTACCGATCAGTAACTCCAGACTGTATTACTCGCCGGTAGGCAACGACAAGCCGATCTCGGAAGTGACAGCGATTACACACTTCCCGTTCATCCGTCGGCGGCGCCGACCTCCCAGCTCGGAACCGGGGTGGCGGTGGTGCTGCGCGGGCCGACGTACTCCATCAGGACCAGCGCGATGTCGTCGTCGAGCCGGCCGTGCACCCACTCGACCAGTGCGGTCTCCAGCGAGGCCAACCCGTCCGCGACGGTGCCGTGGCCGAGCAGCCGCCAGGCCCGGTCTGCGGTGGGGAAGAACTCACCGTCCCGGCGCGCCTCGCCCAGCCCGTCGGTGAACAGCAGCAGCCGGTCGCCCGGCTCCAGCCGCTCCACCCGGGGCCGGACCACGGGCATGAAACCGAGCGGCGGCGCGGGCGCGGGCGGCTCCAGCGGGATCACCGCGCCCCGGCGCAGCAGCAGCGGCGAGGGGTGCCCGCAGTTGACGATGGTGAGCGTGCCGCCGCGCTCCTCGACCAGGGCCGCCGTGACGAAGTCCTCGTCGCCCACGTTGCGGGCCACCGCACGGTCCAGGTCGGTCACCACCGCGCGCAGGTCCGCGCGCTCGTACGCGACGTGCCGGTAGGAGCCGAGCACGATGCTGGCCAGGCGGACCGCGTCCAGCCCCTTGCCCCGTACGTCACCGATGATCATGCGGACGCCGTACGGGGTGTCCATCACCTCGTACAGGTCGCCGCCGATCTCGGCCGTCGCGGTGGAGGAGATGTACCGGGCGGCCACCGCCAGCGTGCCGACCTGCGGGCCGAGCGGTCGCAGCACCGCCTGCTGGGCGACCGAGGCGAGCCGGGACAGCTCCGTGATCCGGTCCGCCTGGCGCTGGCGTACCGCCGCCGTCGCCGCCGCGATAGCGGTGGCCACCCCGATCGCTGTCACATTGACGACTGTCACCAGCGGGCTGCCCCGTTCGGCGACGGCGAAGCCGATCCCGATCGCGGTGGCGAGGCCGCCCACCGCGAGCACCACCCGCCAGGACGCCAGGGCCGCCGCAAGGAACGGCGCGACGACCATCAGCGCGAGGTAGTGCGCCGGACGGCCGTCGGCCAGCTCCACCGCGACCACGATCGCGAGCAGCGCGAGGGCCGCGCCGAGACCGGCGCGGGATCCGGGACTCAGCGGGCCTCGGCCCGGCTGGAAGGGTTGCGTGCGTACATCGGACAGCATGCCTGATGGACGGGAACGGGAGAATGAACCTGGCCCGTCGGTCGTGGAAGTTCTGCCCGAGTGGCCGGTCAGCCGAGCACCTCGTACCGGACGTTCACGTGGCCGAGGCTCGTGGCGGCGATGGTCGCGAACGCGGCGCGGGACAGATCCAGGCACCGGCCGTCGATGAACGGGCCACGGTCGTTGATCCGCACCACCACGGACTTGCCGTTCGCCGGGTTGGTCACCCGGACCTTGGTGTTGAACGGCAGCGTCTTGTGCGCGGCGGTGAGCGCGTCCGGGTTGAACGTCTCGCCGTTCGCCGTCATCTGGCCCTCGGCGTAGAAGGAGGCGCCGCAGGAGCCGCTGTCCACGACCTTCGGGCTGCTCGTCTTCTTCGCCGTCGGCGACGGGGAGGCGGTCCGGGCCTTGCTCCGGGAGGCCGCCTGGGTGCGGCTCGACTTCGGGCTCGGGGTGGCCTTCGGCGACGGGCTGAGGCTCGCGCTCGGCGAGGCGGACGCGCTCGGCGAGGGGGCGGCCGACGTGGGGGCGGGCGTGCTGGGCAGCGTCTCGACCACGGCCGGCTCGGCGGGCGGCTCGGCGGAGGTGAGCCGCACGGCGCCGACGGTACCGCCGACCGCGAGCGCCACACCGACCGCCGCGGTGGCGGCGATGGCGGCGGGCGAGGAGAACTTGCGGGTACGAAGGTGCCTAGCAGCCACCGGCCCGGTCCTTTCGTCAACTGAACAAACCGGCCCGGACCGTAACGAGAGAAGCACTTCCGAAGTCAACGTGATCATGGTGCTATGCCCGCATTTACCCTGGTACGTGTAGCCGATCACGCCAGCGTCGATCGGCCGAACGGCCCACCGATCCGCCAGGATGGAAAGCGTGCTGAGTCGTCGCCTGGTCGAGCTGTTCGGGTGGATCGACCCCGGCCCGGGCAGCACCCACCTGGTCAGCGACATCTCCGGCTGGTGGCGTGACCCCGAGGTGCTGGCCCAGGTCGGGCCGGCGGTGGCCGGGCTGTTCCCCGACGATCACCCGACCGTCGTGATCGCCCCCGAGGTGACCGGGCTGCTGCTCGGTCCGCTCGTCGCGGTCGCCGCCGGCGCCGGTTTCCTGCCCGCGTACAAGGACGGCGGCGAGCGGCAGCGGGTCGGGCCGACGCGCTGGGCGCAGACACCCCCCGACTACCGGGGCCGGCGGCTGCGGGTCGGCGTGGACGGCCGGCGGCTCGGCACCGGCGACCGGGTGCTGCTGGTCGACGACTGGGTCGACACCGGTGCGCAGCTCGGCGCGCTCAGCCGGGTCGTCCGGGACGCCGGGGCCGACCTGATCGGCGCCGCCACGCTCGTCGCGACCTGCCCGCCCGAGGTCGCCGCGCGGCTCAGGCTGCGCGCCCTGCTCACCGGCGACCAACTGCCGTGAGACGCCGCGAAACCGGATGAGCGACGGCGGTACGGTGCCGTAGCGTCGGCAGCATGTGGCCCCGCATCGGTGGATTGCGCGCACTCGCCCTCGGCACGCCCGGCGAGCTGCGCACCCGGCTCAACACCCTCGTGCTCTCCGGCGTGAAGACCGCCACCGCCGGCCTCGTGCAGGAGTACGACGACGAGAACGAGGAACTGGAGTACGTCGGCGAGCGACTGGCCCTGGTCGACGACAACGACGCGCTCGTCGGCGTCGTGGAGGTCACCGGCGTCGAGGTGGTGCGCTTCGCCGACGTGCCGTGGGACTTCGCCCGCGCGGAGGGCGAGGGCGACCGGTCGATCGAGGAGTGGCGCGAGGGCCACGGCGCCTACTGGGCCCGGCAGGGCACCCCGGTCACCGACGACACCCGGATCGTCTGCCTCCGGTTCCGGCTGGTCTCCACCGAGGGCAGCGTCGGCACCTAGCCGGCCCGGCGCAGCTCCGGCAGCAGCGCCGCCGCCTCCACCAGCACGGCCTCGTCGCCCGCGTACCAGCTGCTGGCCCGGGGCCAGTGCGTCACCACGTCGGTGAAGCCCAGCCGGGCCGCCCGGGCCACCTGCTCGGCGAGGAAGTCGGCGCTGGTGAGCGAGAACACCGGCGCGGAGTCGAGCGACAGGTAGCGGTCGAGCGTCGCCGGGTCACGGCCGGCCTGCTCCAGCGTTCGGGTCATCCGGTCCGACAGCTCCGCCACCGTGCCCCACCACGCCTCGATGTCGTCGCCGCCGAGCCCGGTGGTGACCCAGCCCTGCCCGAACCGGGCGACCAGCCGCATCGAGCGGGGACCGTTCGCGGCCATCACGAACGGCACCCGGGGCTGCTGGACGCAACCCGGGTTGTTACGCGCGTCCACGGCGGTGAACCACTCCCCGCGCCAGGTCGTGCCGTCCTCCCGCAGAATCAGGTCGAGCAGCTCGGTGAACTCGGCGAACCGGTCCACGCGCTGCCGGGGCGGCAGCGTCTCGCCGCCGAGCACCGCCGAGTCGAAGCCGATGCCGCCCGCACCCAGGCCGAGCAGCACCCGGCCGTCCGACACGTCGTCGAGCGCGGTCACCTGCCTGGCGAACGCCGCCGGGTGCCGGAAGTTCGGCGACGCCACGAGCGTCCCGAGCTTCACCCGGGACGTCACGCCGGCCGCCGCGGTCAGCGTCGTCCACGAGTCGAACCACGGCCCGTCGACCAGGTCACGCCAGCCCAGGTGGTCGTAGGTCCAGGCGTGGTCGAAGCCCCACTCGTCCACCTGGGCCCACCGCCGACGCGCTTCCGACCAACGCTGGTCGGGCAGGATCACGATGCCGATTCGCATGATCGCCAGGGTACGACCCGGGCCGGACATCCCGGCCCGGGTCGCGGGGGATCACGCCGCCAGGTCGGCCACCACGCAGGCGATGTTGTCCGGCGCGCCGGCCGCGTACGCCTGTTCGACCAGGCGCTCGACGGCGCTCTCCGGATCGTCCGCCTCCGCCAGCGCGGCGTGCAGCGCGCCCGGTTCCACCACCGCGGAGAGGCCGTCGGAGCAGAGCAGGTAGCGGTCGCCGGGCAGCGCGGTACGCAGCGCCAGGTCCGCCTCCACCTCCGCGCCCGCGCCGAGTGCCCGGGCCAACAGCGCGCGCTGCGGATGCGCCAGGGCCTCGGCCGGCGTGAGCCGCCCCTGGTCGACGAGCGTCTGCACGTACGTGTGGTCCTGGGTGAGCCGGGACAGCTCGCCGCCGCGCAGCAGGTACGCCCGGCTGTCCCCGACGTGCACCAGCGCGAGCCGGGTGCCACGTCGCACGAGCGCGGTGAGCGTGGTGGCGGGCTGGTCGGCGTCGGTGGCGTGCGCGCGTACCGCCCGGTCGGCCCGGTTCACCGCGTCGGCCAGCGCGGCGAGCAGATCGGCCCCCGACGCGTCCGCCTGCTCCAACGGCCGCAGCGCGTCCACCGCCGCCGCACTGGCAGTGGACCCGGCGGGACCGCGTACGCCGTCGGCGACCGCGAGCAGCGCCGCGCTCGCGTATGCGGTGTCCTCGTTGGAGTCGCGGACCGTGCCGGTCTCGCAGCGCGTCGCGTACCGGAAGGTGGTCTCGGACATGGTGGTGCCCCTCTCGCTGAGCCTGTCGACGAGGAGCGCGACGGCCCGGCCGCGCGCCGCGGTGTCCGCGCTGACCCGCCGCCACCAGGCGTCGAGCGCCTCGGCGGCGGCAGCGGGCGGCAGGCCGCAGACGGTACGGATCTCGGCCAGCGGCATCCCGGCCCGGCGCAGCCCGGCGATCAGCCGTGCGCGGTCCGCCTGCTCCGGCGCGTAGTAGCGGTAGCCCGAGTGCGGGTCCACAGCAGCCGGGGGCAGCAGCCCGCAGTCGTCGTAGATGCGCAGCGCCTTGGCGCTCAGGCCGGTCGCGCGGGCGAACGCGCCGATGGTCAGCAGTCGCACCGTGCCTCCCTCGCGCTCCTCGTGCCGGTCACCGCGACCGGCACCGGTCACGCTGGGCCTTGCCGCAGGGGACGGGTCAAGGCGTCGTAGCCGCCAGTTTGGCCAGCATCCGGCCCAGATGCGGCTCGATCGTGCCGGTCGGCGCCTCGCTCACCTCGGCCGGCGTCCACCAGCGGATGCCCGCGAACTCCACCGGATCGGGCGTGAACCGCTGGTCACGGTCGGCGGACAGCACGTACCAGAGGCTCACGTCGGTGTGCCGGTGCTCGGGCGGGCCGACCGTCTCGGTGACGGTGAGGAACGCCGGGCGCTCGCCGAACGGCGACGCGAAGACCGCCGCCACGCCCAGTTCCTCCCGCAGTTCGCGGCGCACCGTGTCGGCCGGGTGCTCACCGGGCTCGACGTGACCGCCGCTGGGCAGCCACATCCCCGCCAGGCGGTGGTCGACCAGCAGCACCGCGCCGTCGGCCGGGTCGCGGAGCAGGAAGTACGCGACCAGGTGCGGCGACGGCGTACGCGGCTTGACCCGGCGGAAAATGTCATCCGTGGCGGCCAGCCAGGCCAGCGCCGCCTCCCGGTGCCGCGCCTCCAGCTCGTCACCCGGTGGCAGTTCCTCGACCAGTGCCCGGATCTCGTCCCGCATCCCGCCGATGCTGCCAGCCGGGTACGACGAGGTCAGTCCGGCGGCAGCGGGTTGGCGTCAGCAGCCGCGCGGACGAACTCACGTACCCGGGAAGTGCTGTTCCCGGCCGGCCACACCGGACCGCGACAGATCGGCGGCGCGTCGTGGATCGGCACGTAGGCCACGTCCGGGCGGGCGTAGAACTGCCGGGCCTGCTCGCCCACCGGCAGCACCCCGCGCCCCATCGCGACGAGCGCCAGCATCTCCGAGAAGCTGCCGCCCACCGGGCCCTTCGGCACCGGGCGGCCGGACGGGGTGCGGTCCGGCGTGCGGTCCTGCTTGAACGCGGCCGACGTCACCGCCGGGTACTGCACCACCGGATGGTCGCCCAGCACCTCCAGCGACACCGACTCCTCGGCCGCCAGCGGATGATCAGCGGCCACCGCGAGCACCCGGCGCTCGCGCAGCAGCACCGGGCCGTTCGCCATGCCGTCGAAGGGGTACGAGGCGATCAGCACGTCGATCGTGCCGTCCAGCAGACTCGACCGGGTGCTGGCCAGCGGCGCCTCGTGCACGTGCACCTCGCAGTCCGGGTGGCGCTCGGTGAACAGGGCCACCGCGCGCAGCAGCACCGGAGCTGTCGACTCACCCACGTACGCCACCCGCAGCTCACCGGTGAGCCCGCGCCCGGCGTCGACGGCCCGCTGCACAGCCGCCTCGATGCCGGCCACCAACGGGCGCATCTCCTCGGCCAGGCGGGCGCCGATCGGGGTGAGCCGGACGACCCGGCTGGTCCGCTCGAACAGCGGCGCGCCGATGCGGCGTTCCAGCTTGCGCACCACGTGGCTGACCCGGCCGGTGCTCACCCGCAGCCGCTCGGCGGTCCGCCCGAAATGCAGTTCCTCGGCCAGGGTCAGGAACGTCTCGACCTCGTACCGCTCCAGCACCGGAGCACCTCCGTCGTTGCCTGCGGGTCAACGATCGTAGTCCGGATCGGGGTTGGTCCGGACGGCGCGCCGGACCAGGGTTGACGGCATGCACAACCATCTCGTGACGGTGACCGGTTTCGACCACCTCGTCCTCTCAGTGAGCGACGTCGAGCGTTCCCTCGACTTCTACTGCGGCACGCTCGGCCTGGCCCCGGTGCGGGTCGACAGGTGGCGAGCCGGCGAGGTGCCGTTCCCGTCCGTACGCGTCGACGCCGGCACCATCATCGACCTTCTACGCGGCGGTCCGGATCAGTCCAACGTGGATCACTTCTGCCTGGTGGTGGAGCCGGTCGACTGGCAGCGGGTGGTCGACTCCGGGGTGTTCACCGTGCTGACCGGCCCGGTCCCGCGGTTCGGGGCACGGGGCACCGGCACCTCGATCTACGTCAGCGACCCGGACGGCAACACAATCGAACTGCGCTGCTACCCGGCCGACGCCTAACCTGTTCCGATGCCGGAGCTGGAACGACTCGCCGCTCACCACGCACCCGCCGTGCTGCGGTTCGAGCGGGAGAACCGGGCGTACTTCGCCCGGTACGTCCCCGACCGGGGCGACGACTTCTTCACCGGGTACGCCGCGCGGCACGCGGCCCTGCTGGACGAGCAGGAACGCGGCACCTGCCACTTCCACGTGCTGGTCGGCGACCACGGCGCCGTGCTCGGGCGGTTCAACCTGGTCGACGTCGCAGGCGGTAGCGCCGAGCTGGGCTACCGGGTGGCCGAGCGCGCCGCCGGGCGCGGGCTCGCGAGTGAAGGCGTACGGCGCGTCTGCGAACTGGCCCGCACCGAGTACGGACTGCGCCGGCTGGTCGCCTCGGCGGCGCTGGCGAACCCGGCCTCGCTGGCGGTGCTCAAGCGTGCCGGTTTCGTGCCGGATCATCGGGTGGAGCTGGACGGGGAGCCCGGCCTGCGGCACGTGCTCGACCTCGGCGCGTCCTACGCGGCCGCGTCCCCGTAGGTGGGCGCTCCGGCCGGCTCGTACGTCAGTTGCAGCGTGCCGTGGGCGTGGGTGACCGACTCGGTGAGCCGCAACGCGCTCGGCACCGTCCCCTCGCCGAACAGGCGCTTGCCGGTGCCGAGCACCACCGGGTACACCCACAGGTTGAGCCGGTCGACGAGGCCGGGGCGCAGCAGCGATTGCACCAGGTCCAGGCTGCCGATCACGTGGACCTCGTCGTGGCGGGCCTACATCTCGGTGACGCGCTCGGCGAGGTCACCGGACACCAGCGACGAGTTCGCCCAGGCCAGCGGCTCGGTGAGAGTGCGGCTGGCCACGTACTTCGGCACGCCGTTCAGCAGGCCGGTGAAGGGGATGTCCGCTGGCGCCTTCGGCCAGAAGCCGGCGAAGATGTCGTACGTCTTGTGGCCCAGCAGCAGCGCGTCCATGCTGCTGGCCTGCTGGAACATCACCGCGCCGGACGCGTCGTCGAGCAGCGGCATCTGCCAGCCGCCGTGGTTGAAGCCGCCCTCGCGGTCCTCGTCGGGCTCGCCGGGCGCCTGCGCCACGCCGTCGAGGGTCAGGAACTCGGTCACGATCAGCTTGCCCATGGGTCCGCTCCTCCGGTTTCCGCTCGTCCCCCGTCAGACCCGTCAACGACCCGCAACTCATCGCCGCCACCGAGCCGATCTACTCGTGCCGGACGAGCCTGAAGGGCAATCCGTCGATCTCCGTGACGTACCCGATCAACGGCACCGGGTTCCTCAGTTCCGCGATCTCGACAAGCAATCCGGTGGCAGTGCCGGCGTAGGGCTCGGGCGGGTCGATCAGGGCGGTATCGCAGACCACCGTCGGCCACTGCTCGGGCGGACCGTCGTCCAGGTGCCAGCAGAGCAGATAGTCGAGGTTCACGGCTCCCCAGACCCGGAGGTCTCCCGGTGAGGTGCCGAAGTGGTACGGGAAACCTCCTGTCTCCGCCCTCTCGTTCATCACGTGATGCCAGTTCCGCGCGTACCGGAGGAATTCCGGTACGCCCCAGTCGGAAGGATGAAGCACTTCCAGGAAGCCGATGTTGCCGTGTGGAAAGCGCTCGACGAAGCGTCGGTAGTCCTCGGGAAAGGGATGGCCTGCCGCCTCGGTGAGAGCCGGCCAGTCGATCTCCGTCTCCGCCGACCCGTCCCAGTCGAACAGGCCGGCGAGTCGATCCACAGTCGGCGGAGCATTCGGTGTCATTCGGCTTCCTCCGGCAGATGATCGTTGGTCGGGTGCACGTCCCACCTCACCTTCACCGTAAGATCATTCTCTTCGGCAGGCGTAGCCTCCGGAGTCCTCGAAGGCGGACTCGCCATGATCCCCGATCGGACTGAGGTAAGCGACCTCCTGGAGAAGGCGCTGGCGGGTGTGGCCGCCACGTTCCAGGGCATGACGGCGCACCGGCAGGAGTCCAACTGCGAGTGCCACTGGGGCAGCGCGGAGGAACTGGCACTGCTGAAGACGCCGGACGTGCCCCTCGATGAGGACCTGCTCCGTCGCACGTACTGGACCACGGACTGGCGCTATCCCGGCCCGCTGCTGCGCCGGATCCTGCCCCAACTGACCAGGAGCCTCGTGGCGGGCCGAGTGATGCCGATGGCCGGGATGGAGAGTCTCGGGTACTTGTTCACCCGCGCCCGCTGGCAGGAATGGCCCAAAGGGCAGCGCGACGCCCTGCGGCGGTTCCTGGACGCCTGGTGGCTGCACGTCCTGGTCGAGCCCGATGCGAAGGTGCCCGCCCACGAGGCCCTGGAACTCGTCACCGAGACCACCGGCAAGCTCACCCCCTGGCTGGCTGTCTGGACGGAGTCGGTGGCCGATGCGGTGGCCCGGCGACGGCTGGTCACGGCCGTGGAGGAGTGGATGGACGACCTGCTGGGCGACCGGCTCCCCTGGTCGAGTTGGCACAACGAGGACACGTGGGGCGCCGCGCTGTCGCTGTGGGTGATCCGACATGCGCCCGCCCCACTGCGGGAGCACGACGCGTCGAGCGACCTGCTCGATCACATCGGCCTGCTCAGCCTGCCCTACGCCGATCGGTGGGACGAATAGCCCTCGTGATGACGCGCCCGATGCTCATGGCACGAAGCGGTGAGAGCCCCGGCGACGGCTACGTCCATGGCGCGGACCGCATCTGGATCGGCTGGTAGGCCAAGGCCCGGTCGACAACCTCGGCAGCCGTCAACTCGGCGTCGCTCCAGTAGATCAGGCCGGAGACAAAGCCGTCTGGGCAGACCAGATCTCGCTCAAGCTGGTCCAGCCAGCCGCCCAACTCATCGTCGTCCGCGTAGTCGACACTCATGATCCGCTCAACGAGGGCGACGGCCTCGTCCCGGGTCAGCTTTGCTGCCAGTTCGCTCACCTCGGAGCGGAGGCTACGGAACGTCGAAGGCCCTGGCCAGGACTCACGTCCTGACCAGGGCCTCTCGCGTGGAGCGGGTGACGGGAATCGAACCCGCACTGTCAGCTTGGGAATCGGGTTGATCCTGGTGATGAGTGCTCGTTGCACCTGGCCCCGGATCACGTGAGGCACTGGCAGCAGGCCGTTGTTGTCCCCTGCTGACCGGCTCATCGGGCACGGACCGGGCACGGACGGGGCCTCCGGTTCCGGCCAGGTAGACTGGCTCTGACCTTACTTCGGCAGTTCCAACCAAGTCATGCGCCTTCCCGGGGCGCGGGCAACGGTCAGCCCACCTAATTCTCTCGGGATAAGCGCCGAGCCCCTAAGGAGGGGAAATCGGTGCTGCCCGAAATCGGAACCCCGTTGGCCATCGCTCTCGCTGTGGCTGCGGCTGGCAGGTCGGCGTTCTGGATCTACGTCGCTCACCGCGCTCGGCGAGAGGATCTGCCCAAGATCGCTGAGGCGTTCTCCGGGTCGCGGCGGGTGCTTCGTCGCCGCTGACGCGCGTCCTAGTGGTGGCGGTGAGGCCAAAACCTTGCCGCCACCACCCCGACCGCTTGAGTCGTCGCCTTCATAGCCATCCCGTCGGCCTTCGTCCGCACACCGTGGATCAGGTGGAGGCCTGCCCGGTCAAGGTGGAGCACCCTACGTCTGAACGACCTTGACCGGGCAGGCCTCCACCTGATCGGCTCGCCCCGGATGAAGGGTGCCGGGGTGGCGTCACCATCCCGGAGCGCCCGAGCGCCCCGCCGGAGGCACTGTCTGTGTCTCGTCTGCCATCACAGCCCCGGAACTGCCATCGACCATGGCGGCCCGGGGCTTCTTCGTATGTCGCGCCGCCGGCGGGCTGTCACCGCGTGCCGGCGGCCGAAGGCCAGAGGCAACGCGGCGGGCCGACAGGCCCGGCCCAGGTTCGGCGGCGTGCGCGGCCTGCGAAGCGGGCCGCCTTGAAGACGTATAGAAAGTTCTCACCAATGGCGCGCGCCACCGCACGAGACACTGGTGCGGCCTGCTAGAAAGTCGCAATGACTGATGGCATACCCCTCAAGCCGCGCCTTAATACTCCAACGTCACTTGGCCTGTCTGCGTTGGTAGTGGGATCGGCGGGCTCGGGCTTGGGATGTTCGCCGCCAGATCGACCAGTGCAGGGTGTGCTCTGGTGGTAGTGCTGCGGCCAGGACGAAGGCGTTGATTAGTCGGCGGATCTCGGCGACGGTCAGCGCGATGATCTCCGGGCTGGCGTCGGGTTGCTGGGCGACGAGGATGGTCAGCACGGCCAGGGCGAGCATGGCCAGGGTGATGAAGCGGTGCCAGCTGGTCCAGCCGCGGACCTGGTAGTGGTCCAGGCCGACCTGGCCTTTGCCGGTCTGGAACAACTCGGTCCGCGAGGTCCTCGACCGCCCGGTGGCCGCCACCGACGTCCGCGATCTTCAGCTCRCYGMSCTGCTGCCCACGCCGAGCGACCGCGATCGTGCAGGCCATCCTCGTCCTGCACCGCGTCGAAGCCGACCGCCACGCAGGATGAAAATGGCTCAATGAAGTGACACGACGCAACCATGCGTGCCCCTCGGCGTAGAGCTGGTCCGAGGGTGCGTAGGGGTACTCGCAGCACAGTCGGTCGGCGGTGATCTTCAGGGCGTCGAGGGTGGCGGGCGAGACGTCGGATGCACGGACCCGCGCCAGGATCTCCAGCGTCTCCATGCCCGCCCCGGAGAGCAGCGCGCTGTCAGCGTCGCGCGATACCTGAGGCGGGAAGAAGGCCGCAGTGACCGTGCCGAACGTCTCGGCAATGAGCGCCTTGTAGAACGCATCCGGTTCCGAGCCCCCGGACTCCCACCGCTTCCAGTTCCTGACCAGCGTGCTGTCGCTAGGAAGCGCGTCCCGCGAGTTAGCCCGCAGCGCTCGTACTGCTTCCCCCTGAGACCACCCTCGCGCGCTTCTCTCCGCGCGTAGCCGACTCGCCCAGACTGGCCGCCCGTCGTCCTCGATCCCGCGCTCGCTCATATGGCCAGTATTGCCCGCAGAGGCGGGGGCAAGGGAGGGGACTTCTTCCTGTCCCCACAGTGACATCTGTCGTTCTCTGTGCCTCAAGGTCATCGTTGGCTGACACGCGGACCTCATCGTAGGTCTGGAGCAATGCCAACTCAGTTGGTATTGTCTGGTCAAGAAGAGGCCCCAGCGGGCTGGCACCCGCTGAGGCCGGCGCATCGGTCACCTGTCGAAAGGACCACACGATGCCTGTTCAGCGTACCCGCGTCCCTGTTCCTGCTGCCTCGGGTCATCACACCTCGGCACGCGCGGCCTCCGTGCCCAGCTCTGGGCTTTCCGGCTCGCTCGTTGCTTCGACCCCTGTTGAGGCTCCTGGACCGCGACCCGTCACCAACCCCGTCCCCGTCCCGTCCTCTGTCCCTGTCTCGTGCGCCGTTCCTACCGGTGAGACGCCTGCGGCGTCTGCCAAGGTGTTCCATCTGCCGTCGGTCCGTGAGGCGTCGGCACCTGCTGATCTGGGTTCTGTGACCGAGTGGGAGTTGCAGGCGGTGTTCTTCGCCGCTGGTGCCCGCTGGTCGACGCACTGGAACCTGTCGTACGACGAGATGGCCCGCCTTGTGCGGGACCAGATCGAGGCCCTGGGCTGGTCGACGGTGCGGGACATCGGTGCCCGCATCAAGGCCGCTCTGGACGGCTGCCAGTGGCGGGAGTGGGAGGCGCTGCTTCCCGGTCTCGACCACCGTGGCGACGCGATGGCGCTCGCGGCGAAGTTCGAGCGGATGCACCGGCGGGCGACCCGTTCGGATGCCGCTCTGACCGCGTGGCAGCAGGCCCTCACGACCACTGCCTCGTCGGAGGTGGCGGCGTGAGTCCGCTGCGCTTGGCTCGTCTGTCGCGGGGTTGGGAACCGACCCAACTGATCGGCCGGATGAAGATCCTGGCCGACTCCGACGGGATCACCCTGCCGCAGGTGTATCTGCTCGTGCGTCTGCTGTTCCTGTGGGAGAACCACCGCGCCCAGGTGCCCGGCTACTACGCCGCTCTGCTCACCCGCATCTTCGGTGAGCTACCCACCACCACCGACGCGCGGAGTGCCGCGTGACGGTAACCGCTACACCTGTGCTCCCGGGCGGCCTCCGTCGCCCGGGACCACACCCCCACGTCTTCACCCGCCGGGCCGTTGACGCCGCCGACACGGGCAGGCTCCGCGCCCAGGACCCGAACTACTTCGCCTGGCTCGACCACGTGCGCCCGGCCGCCGCCTGCACCCGCCCCGTGCGGCTGACCGGCGAGTCCGCCACCATCAACCCCGCCACCGGGGAACTGATCGCGTTGGCGTCGACTGAGGACATGCCGGACGGGCAGATCTACAAGCCGTGCGGCAACCGCCGCGCCGCCGTCTGCCCCTCCTGCGCCGAGGTCTACCGCCGCGACGCCTTCCAGCTCATCCGCGCCGGGCTGATCGGCGGCAAAGGCGTCCCCACCGCCGTGGCCGGCCACCCGGCCGTGTTCGTCACGCTGACCGCTCCGAGCTTCGGCGTGGTGCACGCCCGCCGCACCAGCAAGACCGGCCAGGCCATCCCCTGCCGCCCCCGTCGCACCGAAGCCCTGTGCCCGCACGGTGTGGACCTGCGCTGCGGCCGGTTGCACGCGGCCGATGAGAAGGCGCTCGGGACGCCGCTGTGCCTGGACTGCTACGACCACCACGCCCAGGTCGTGTTCAACCACGCCGCCGGGGAACTGTGGCGGCGCACCACCATCGCCATCCGACGGCACCTCACGAAGACGGCTCGGGCGTTCGGGCTCCCCGCGGCCTCGATCCGCCTCTCGTACGGCAAGGTCGCGGAGATGCAGCGCCGCGGAGTGGTGCACTACCACGTCATCATCCGCCTCGACGGCATCGAACCCGACTGCCCCGGTGCGATCGTCCCGCCCCCCGCACCGCTCGGCCTGCTCGACCTCGTCGCCGCCGTCGAACACGCCGCCGCCTCCACCCGCTTCACCACCGATCCCCACCCGCACCAACCGGCAGGGTGGCCGATCGGCTGGGGTGACGAAGGCAAAGGCCGCTACGCCGACATCCGCCCGGTCCGCATCGCCGGGGACGGCGACATCACCGACGCCATGGTCGCCGCCTACCTCGCCAAGTACGCCACCAAGAGCACCGAAGCCACCGGCCACGCCTGCGGCCGACTCAACGGCGACACCATCGACCTGTACGCCAACCCCGACGGCACCCACCCCGAACGCCTCATCGACGCCGCCTGGACCCTCGGCAGCGCACACGGCTGGACCCGCCTACGCCGGTGGGCGCACATGCTCGGCTTCGGCGGCCACTTCCTCACCAAAAGCCGCCGCTACTCCGTCACCTTCCGCATCCTGCGCGACGCCCGCGTCGTGTGGCGCCGCACCGTCGACCACGACCAGGACCAGGACGACGACGCCGAGACCACGGTGGTCATCAACACCCTCGCCTACACCGGCTCCGGATGGCTCACCACCGGCGACGCACTCCTGGCCAACACCGCCGCCGCCATGGCCCGCGAACGAGCAGAAGCCGCCCGCGAAGCCCTCCGCGAAATCCACGGCTGACACGTACGTGTCAACCAACCCACCCCTGCTTGACACGTACGTGTCAACACCCGCCCGACGAAAGGAGCCCTGCCCTTGACCGAACCCGCCGACACCACCGGTCTGCTCACCGTCGAACAGGCCGCGCAACGCCTCGGCACCGGCGTCCGCTTCATCCGCCGCCTCGTAGCCGAACGACGCATCCGCTTCCACAAGGTCGGCAAGTACGTCCGGTTCGACCCCGCCGACCTCACCGACTACATCCACCAAGCCCGGGTCGAACCCATCCGACCCGTCCTGACCTACACGAAGGGAGAAAGCCGCTATGCCGCCTAAGAAGCGCCGCTTCGGCCGCGTCCGCAAACTGCCGTCCGGCCGCTTCCAAGCCCGCTACCGCGACCCCAACGGCACCGACCGACCCGCACCCCACACCTTCCCCACCAAGACCGACGCCGACCGCTGGCTCACCGCCGTCGAAGCCGACATCCTCCGAGGCACCTGGCGCAACCCCGACCTCGGCCGCGTCGCCCTGGGCGACTACCTCACCGAGTGGATCGACCAACGGCCCAACCTCCGGCCCCGAACGGTCGACCTCTACCGCTGGCTGCGCGCCAAGCACATCGCCCCTCGCCTTGGTGCCCGCCTACTCACCGACCTGACCCCCGGCGTCGTCCGGGCCTGGCGTGCTGACCTCCTCGCTGATGGAGTGAGCACCACCATGACGGCCAAGGCGTACCGCCTTCTTCGCGCCGTACTGAACACCGCCGTTGACGACGAACTGATCCGGCGCAACCCCTGCCGCATCCAAGGCGCGGGCATCGAACGGCCCACGGAGCGGCCGACCGCCACCGTCGCCCAGGTCTTCCAGCTCGCCGACATCGTTCCCGGACGCCTTCGCGTCCTGATCCTGCTGGCCGCCTTCGCCAGCCTCCGCTACGGAGAGCTGGTGGCCCTGCGCCGTCGCGACTTCGACCCGCGCTGTCGGACCCTGACGGTCCGCGCGACTCTGGTCGAGCGCCAGGACGGCACCCTGACTTTCGGCCCGCCCAAGACCGATGCCGGACTGCGAACCGTCACCATCCCGGCGGCGATCCGCCGCGAGGTACGCATCCACCTGAACGACTTCGTCGACGAGGACCAGGACGCGCTCGTCTTCACCGGCGCGACCGGCGCGGTACTACGCCGCTCCAACTTTCAGCGCACCAGCAACTGGCGGATGTCCGTGGCGGCGGTCGGCCTACCCGGCTTCCACTTCCACGACCTGCGGCACACCGGCAACACCCTCGCCTCGCGGACCGGGGCGAGCCTGGCCGACCTTATGGCCAGGATGGGTCACGCCTCGACTCGCGCGGCGTTGATCTACCAGCACACCACCAAGGAGCGCGACGAGCACATCGCGAGCGGGCTCAGCGAGCAGATCAAGAATGGCCGTGATCGGGCACGTAGCGGGCACGGCCAGCGCAAGAAGCGGTAGCAACAACTGAGGCCCCAGCCAGGAAACCTGTCCTGAGCTGGGGCCTCACGCTGGAGCGGGTGACGGGAATCGAACCCGCACTGTCAGCTTGGGAAGCTGATGTTCTGCCATTGAACTACACCCGCAGGCGGCACCACTCTACCTGAAGGTCACCACGCCCGTGCAGTCAGGTGCGCGCGCCACCTCGGCGAGGTGGCGGCATCGGCGGGCGGTTGACCCCGCCACTTCCCCGAACTGGAGTGGATCAAGCACTCACCGGAGCCGGCCGGCGCGAAGTTGCACGTCGGAAACATATGGGCGTTCTCAAATGCGTCGATGGGATGTAACGTCTGCCCCACGTTTCCGAACCGGCGTGACACACCCCCTGCCACGCCGTCAGAAAGAGGTGGGCCCATGGGACTCCGTCCCAACCTGCTGACCCGGCGTACCGCCGGTGTCGCGACGTCGACCCTCGCGCTGCTGCTCAGCACGGCCGCCGTCGGTGTCGTCCCCGCTGCTTCGGCCTTCTCGGCCGCCCCGGGCGGCGTCTGCGCCGAGCCGGCCGACGCCCACGCCGACGAGCACGCGAACGCCCGCGTCGCGAAGGGCGGCAACGCCAAGCTCGACCCCAACCACCTGACCGCCAAGCAGGTCAAGGACCGGGAGGCCGACCTCGCCGCCGCGCAGCGCGAGCGGGCCGGCTTCCGGACCGGCGCCGTCGCCCCGCTGGCCACCGTGACGATCCCGGTCGTCGTGCACGTCATCCAGGAGAACAGCACCCGGGCCGGCGGCAACATCACCGACTCGATGATCAACCAGCAGATCACCGTGCTGAACCAGGCGTACGCGGGCTCCACCGGCGGCGCCGCCACCGCGTTCGGGTTCCAGCTCACGAAGATCAACCGGGTGACGAACCCGTCGTGGTACCCGATCGTGCAGGGCTCCTCCGCCGAGCGCTCGATGAAGACGTCGCTGCGCGTCGGCGGCAAGAACACGCTGAACATCTACCTCGGCGAGCTGAGCGACAGCCTGCTGGGCTGGGCGACCTTCCCGAAGCGGACGCTGGACAAGATGGACGGCGTGGTGGTGCTCAACGAGTCGCTGCCGGGCGGCACCGCGACCAACTACAACCAGGGTGACACCGGCACCCACGAGGTCGGCCACTGGCTGAACCTCTACCACACCTTCCAGGGCGGCTGCTCCGGCTCGGGCGACAGCGTCTCCGACACCCCGGCCGAGGCGTCCCCGGCGTACCAGTGCCCGACCGGCCGCGACACCTGCTCGACCGCCGGCAAGGACCCGATCACCAACTTCATGGACTACACGTACGACTCCTGCATGTACCAGTTCACCGCCGGCCAGGCGAGCCGCATGCTCACCGCGTGGAACGCCTACCGCGCAGCCTGACCGTCGTACCGCGTACCGGTGCCGGCCCTGTCCTCGGACGGGGCCGGCACCGTTCGTCGTGGGCCGGGTCAGGCGGCCGGGCGGCGGGTGTCGAAGCCGTGTCGGCCGCGCCGGCCGTCGGCGGCGAGCGGGTCGCGCCGGGCCGGCGCGTCGCCGCGGGGGTCGAGCCACACCCGCACCTGCGGCGGGGCGGCGCCGGGCTGGGCCACCGGGTCGCGCCGGGTCAGCATCGCCACCTCGACGGTGAACTCGAACAGCCGCCAGTCGCCCTGCGGCGACGCGCGGGCGATCCGGGCCAGCCGCGTCACGGTGGCCGGGTCGGTCACCGGCCGTGCGCGCCCCGCGATGTACGCCTCGTCGTCGCTCTCCTCCGGCGGGAACGAGTGCAGCGCGTAGCGGCCGTCGCGTTCGAGGTCGCGTCGCTTCGGCGAGTCGATGACGAAGCACCAGAGGCCGTCGGCGGTGATCACCGGGGAGACCGGGTGGACGCGGGGGCCACCGTCGGCGCGGACCGTGGCGAGGTAGCCGAAGCCCGGCCCGTACTGCTGCATGAGGAGGCGGATCTCGCCGGCGAGGCGGGGCTCGTCGGCGGCGAATTCGGACCAGGAAGCCATGTGGACACTCTATCGAACACGTGTACGAAGATGTAGTGCGACACGCAGGTCACCCGTACCGGTCGCTATGGTGTTCCGATGCTGCTCTCCGACCGCGACCTGATCTCCGAGATCAAGGCCGGCACGCTCGCGCTGGAGCCCTTCGAGCCCACGCTGGTGCAGCCGTCGAGCATCGACGTACGCCTGGACCGGCTGTTCCGGGTCTTCAACAACCACCTCTACACGCACATCGATCCGTCGGTCCAGCAGGACGACCTGACCTCGATGGTGGAGGTGCCGGAGGGCCAGCCGTTCGTGCTGCACCCGGGCGAGTTCGTGCTCGCCTCCACGCTCGAGGTGATCTCGCTGGGTGACCAGCTCGCCGGCCGGCTTGAGGGCAAGTCGAGCCTGGGGCGGCTGGGGCTGCTGACCCACTCGACAGCCGGTTTCATCGACCCGGGCTTCTCCGGTCACGTCACGCTGGAGCTCTCGAACGTGGCGAACCTGCCGATCACGCTCTGGCCGGGCATGAAGATCGGGCAGCTCTGCATCTTCCGGCTCTCCTCGCCGGCCGAGCACCCGTACGGCTCGGCCGTCTACGGCTCGCGTTACCAGGGGCAGCGCGGTCCGACGCCGAGCCGGTCCTGGCAGAGCTGGCGCACCTGGCCGACGCGCTGACGGCGCCCGCGGCTGTTAATAGGGGCCCCCTCCTCTACCGGAGGCGTTAAGAGGGGGCCCTTCCTTACACCCGGCCGTAGCTGTTGATGTCGCCGTCGTCGACCCGCTTCATGGTGATGGGCTTGCCGGACTGGGAGGCGTGCACCACCCAGCCGTCGCCCACGTACATCGCCACGTGGTGCAGGTCGCCGTAGTAGAAGACGAGGTCACCGGCGCGCAACTCGGCCCGGCTGATCCGCTTCGTCACGCCGTGCTGCTGGCGTGCGCTGTGCGGCAGCGAGACGCCGCCCTTCGCCCACGCCGCCATGGTGAGGCCCGAGCAGTCGAAGTGGTCCGGTCCGGCCGCGCCCCAGACGTAGATCTTGCCGATCTGGGCGCAGGCGAACTTGACCGCCGCTCCGGCCGGGCCGCCGGGGTAGCCGGCCGGGCACGGCGCCGGGCGCAGCGGGCCGCCACCGCCCTTGCCGTACACCTTCAGCCGCAGCTTCTCCAGCTTGGCGATCTCGGCGTCGATCTGCTTCTTCTTCGCCGCGAGCTGGGCCTCGGTACGCGCCAGCCCGGCGATCATCTCGTCCAGCGGCTTCTTCTTCGCCGCCAGTTCATCGCGCAGCGCGGCGACGGAGCGCACCTGCTCGTGCTGGCGGTGCGCGAAGCGGTCGAGCAGTTCCAGGCCGTTGACCAGGTCGCCGGGCGAGCGGCTGCCCAGCAGCGCGTTCACTGTGGAGAGGTTGTCGCCCTTGTAGGCGTCGGCGGCGAGCCCGCCGACCTGGCCGAGCGCGGCGTCCACCCGGGCCTGGAGGGGTGCGATCTGCCGGCCGAGCGCGTCGGCCTGCTTGCGCCGCGCGGCGAGCTGCTCGCGTACGGCGTTCACCTGTTCGATGACCGGTTCGAGTTCGTTCCAGTCGCGGTCGATCTGGGCCTCGATCTCGGCGACCGAGGGTTCGGCGTGTGCCGCCGTGGCGCCGCCGGTCAGGACGACTGCGGTGCCGACGAGGGCGGCGAGGGCTGTGGTGAAGCGGGACCAGCGGGTACGCGGCACAGCCGTGGACCGGTCGACCGACCGGTTCGACGACGGCCGCGGGGCATGGAGTGCCACCGGGCGTCCGTACTCCTTCTTCCGTACCGCCTACCGGGTTAGCTGACGGATTCGGGCGGGAAGGGAGCCGCCCTACCGCATCGCTGCGGATTCACCCCAGGTACCTGGTTCCCCGGCTCGCCCGGAGGCGACTCGGCGGTGTCGGACCGTCACCGACCGGGTTGGACGGTGAGACGTGCGGCCGACGATTCACCAGAGTAGGGACCACCGTTATCGATCCGCAACTTCCAGCGCCGTGACACTCCGTACGCGATGCGGGGCCGCACCCAGGGCGGAGGTGAAGTTTTCTTTCAAGACTGATTACTCGCTGGAAAGGTATTGACCCTCCCGGGTGTGCGGAGTGAGGGTGGAGACGCAGTGACCCCCATCCCTGTCCAGGAGGTTCGATGCACCTCTCCGCCCCGCCGTCGGGCAGACGGATACTGCTCGCCGCCGCAGTGGCGACAGCCACCGCGCTGGCGACGACCGGCCCGGTGACCGCCGCGCCGGACACGTCCGCGCCCGCGAGCGACAGGCAACAACAGTACGCCGCCGCCGCGGCCGAGTACGGCGTGCCGCAGAACGTACTGCTCGGTGTCTCCTATCTGGAGTCCCGCTGGGACACCCACACCGGACAGCCGAGCACCAGCGGCGGCTACGGCCCGATGCACCTGACCGACGCCGCGCACATCCTCGCCATGCCGGGCAGCGCCCACGTCGACGAGGACGAGGACCCGCGCGGCGACGACTCCCGCCCGCTGAAGCTCGACCCGGCCACCGCCGCCGCACCGGAGCGGGAGACCCCGCTGCCGCCCGCCTCGCTCCAGACGCTCGCCGCCGCCGCCGCGCTCACCGGGCTCGACGCGGGCACGCTGCGCACCGACCCGGCCGCGAACATCCGCGGTGGCGCGGCGCTGCTGGCGTCGTACCAGAAGGCTCTGGGTGGGCCGGTCGGTGCCGGCACCGACCCGGCGGCCTGGTACGGCGCGGTGGCCCGGTACTCCGGCGCGGACACCTCCGACGCCGCGGCGGCCTTCGCCGACGAGGTCTACGACCAGCTCGGCCAGGGCGCCAGCCGCACCACCGACGACGGCCAGCGGGTCACGCTCGCCGCCACCGCCGCGACGCCGGACCGTTCCCGGCTGGCCCGCCTCGGCCTGCGCAACGCCGAGCGGCCGGACGGGCTGGAGTGTCCGGTACGGCTGGCCTGCGAGTGGATTCCGGCGCCGTACGAGCAGCTCAGCGACGACCCGGGCGACTACGGCAACCACGACCTGGCCGACCGGCCGAAGCAGCAGAAGATCGAGTACATCGTCATCCACGACACCGAGGGCTACTTCGGCCCAAGCGTCGACCTGGTGAAGCGGGCCGACTACCTGGGCTGGCACTACACGCTGCGCTCGGTGGACGGCTACATCGCCCAGCACATCAAGACCAAGGACGTCGGCTGGCACGCCGGCAACTGGTACGTCAACGCCAAGTCCATCGGCCTGGAGCACGAGGGCTTCGCCGGTCAGGGCACCTGGTACACCGAGGCGATGTACCGCACCTCCGCCAAGCTGGTGCGGCACCTGGCGCTGAAGCTCGGCATCCCGATGGACCGGCAGCACATCATCGGCCACGACAACGTGCCCGGCATCACCGCCGCCAACGTGGGCGGCATGCACTGGGATCCGGGACCGTACTGGGACTGGTCGCACTACTTCGACCTGATGAAGGCGCCGTTCCGCAGCACCGGCACGCCCCGTACCGGCCTGGTCACCATCGACCCGGACTTCGCCACCAACCGGCCGGCGTTCACCGGCTGCAACCAGCAGCCGCCCGGCGTCCCGACGCCCCGGCCGCCGGCCGAGCCGTGCCCGTCGCGCGGTTCCTCCGCGGTGGTCCTGCGGACCGCGCCGAGCCCGGACGCCCCGCTCGTCAACGACCTCGGGCTGCGCCCGGACGGTACGCCGGACACCATGTACATCTCCGACCACGGCGCCCGCGCCTCCGCCGGTCAGACGTACGCGCTCGCCGGCCGGCAGGGTGACTGGACGGCGATCTGGTACCTCGGCCAGAAGGCGTGGTTCCTCAACCCGGCGTCCGCGCCGACCGCCAAGTGGGCCACCGGCTTCGTGGTGACCCCGCGGCCCGGCAAGGCCACCATCCCGGTGTACGGGCGGGCCTACCCGGAGCAGGCCGCCTACCCGGACACCATCCCGTACCAGACCATCTCGCCGCTGCAGTACACGTTCGCCGCCGGCCAGCGGTACGCGGTCGGCGGGGTGCTGCCCGGCGAGTACTACCGGGCGGTCTCGTTCGACGGTTCGGCCCCGGGTGACCGGACCGTGGTCCGCGGCAAGAACCGCTACGTGCAGGTCCAGTTCGGTCACCGGATCATGTTCGTGAACCTGGACGACGTGCTGGTCATGCCGTCCCCGGTCGGCACGCCACGCTGACCTTCCCGCGAGAACGCGAAGGCCCCCGGTCCCTGCGGACCGGGGGCCTCTCCGTGTGACCGGGGTCAGGCGACCCGGACGAAGCCGGCGAGCGGCTGGGTGCTGATGCTCGACACCTGGACCGGTTTGCCGGTCCGTGGCGCGTGCACCATCACCCCGTTGCCGAGATAGAGCCCGACGTGGTGCAGGTCGGAACCGAAGAACACCAGGTCACCCGGTCTCGCCTCGGAGCGGGACACCTTGCGGCCCTCGTTCCACTGCGCGCCGGTGAAGTGGGTCAGCGAGATGCCCGCCGCCTTGTACGCGTACTGGGTGAGGCCGGAGCAGTCGAACGAGTTCGGGCCGGTGGCGCCCCACACGTACGGGTCGCCGACCTGGGCGCACGCCGTCTTGATGGCGGTCCGCGCGGCACTGCTCACCACGCCGTCGACGGCGGGGCAGCCGGCCGGGCGGATCGAGGTCACCGGCAGCATGGCGGTCAGCCGCTTGATCTCCGAGTCGATCTGCTTCTTCTTCGCCGCGAGGTCGTTCTGCTGCTTGGTCTCCAGCGCGATCAGCGCGTCGAGCTTCTCCTTCTGCTTGTTGTACTCGTCGCGCACCTTGAGCACACCGGCGATCTGGCGGCGCTGGTCCTCGGCGATCCGGTCCAGCATGACCAGCTGCTCGGCCAGCGCGCCCGGCTTGGAGTTCACCAGCAGCGCGCCCAGCTCCTGCGACGGGCCCTGGATGTAGTACCGGGCCGCGATGTCGCCGACCTTGTTCATGGCGAGCGTGGAGGCCAGCTCCAGCGGCACCATCTTGTCCTTCAGCGCCTTGGACTTCTTCTGGTTGGCGCGAAGCTGCGAGCGGACCTTGTTGAACTGCTCGATGGTGGGTTCGAGCTGCTGCCACTGCTTGTCGATCTGCGCGTCGATCTCGTCCACCGACGGCGCCGCGTGCGCCGGGGCGGTCAGCATTCCGGCGCCGACCGCGGCGGCCGCGACCAGGGTGACCAGACCGCGTACCACCCGTCGGAACCCGGCCCGCCGGCCGGGTGGAGCGCTCGGGGCGTGACGTTGAGGGGGCGTGGTTGCCACCGGCACGGACTCCTTTGCAACCGACCGCCGGGCGCCTCGCGAGAGGGAAGGTCGAGGCAGACGACCCACAGCGGTCGGTGCCTCACATTAGGGAAGGCGTCCGATGGAATCAAGGCGACCGTTTGTTCAATCACGTATCCGCAATCGGTTGCACACCAAGGGTATTCAATTCATCTCCCGACGATGGCTGTCAATACGTCGTCGAGTGTCACCACACCCATCGGCCGGCGTCCGTCGCTGACCAGCACCATGTGGCGGCGTTCGCGGCGCATCGCGAGCAGCAGATCGGCGAGCGTACGGTCCGGCGGCACCACGGCCAGCGGCCGGTAGATCTCGGCCGGCACCGGTGCCCGGCGGCTCGCGCCGGCGTACCCGAGCACGTCCTTGACGTGCACGAAACCGAGCACCCGGCGGGTGGCCCGCTGCACCACCGGGAAGCGGGACCGGCCGGTACGGGTCGCCAGCACCTCCAGCGACGCCGGTGAGACGTCCTCGGCCACAGTGGTGACAGTGGACCAGGGTTGCAGCGCGTCCGCCGCGGTACGGCTGTGCAGGGCCAGCGCGCCGGTGATCCGGGCGTGCTCCTCGGCGTCCAGCAACCCCTCGGTACGCGCCTGGGAGACCAGCCCGGCCAGTTCCTCGGCGGTGAACACGGTCTTCACCGCGTCTGTCGCCTCCACCCGCCACCACCGCAGCACCTGCCGGGACGCCCACTTCATGGCCAGCAGCAGCGGCTTGGTGGCCAGGCAGAACGCCAGCATGGCCGGGCCGAGCCAGAGCGCCGACGGTTCCGGCCCGGCGAGCGTGATGTTCTTCGGCACCATCTCGCCGACCACGGTGTGCAGGAACACCACCACCGCGAGCGCGATGACGAACGACACCGGATGTACGGCCGAGGCGGGCAGCCCCAGCGCGGCGAACGCCGGTTCCAGCAGGTGCGCCAGCGCCGGCTCGGCGATCGCGCCGAGGCCCAGCGAGCAGACGGTGATGCCGAGCTGCGCACCGGCGATCATCAGCGGGATCTGGTTCATCGCCGCCAGCGCCAGCCGGGCCCGCTTCGACGTCGCCGCCAGCGGTTCGATGACCGTACGGCGGGAGGCGATCAGCGCGAACTCGCTGCCCACGAAGAACGCGTTACCGAGCAGCAACCCGACCGCGACGAGTAGTTCAGGCACCGTCGTCGGGCTCCTCGGGGCGTACCACCCGCACCTGCTCGATGCGGTGCCGGTCGACCTCCACCACTGTGAACTCGTACCCCGCCTCGTCGAGGGTCTCGCCCGGCACCGGGATGTGGCCGAGCCGTGCCATGAGGAACCCGCCGAGCGTCTCGTACGGCCCGTCGGGCAGCCGGAACCCGGTCTGCTCCACCAGTTCGTCGGCGCGCAGCACACCGTCGGCCAGGACGGTCCGCTCGCCGCCGGGCACTGTCAGCTCCACCGGCCCGAAGCCGTCCACCGCGTCCGGGTCGAACTCGTCGGCGATCTCGCCCACCAGTTCCTCGACCAGATCCTCCACCGTCACCACGCCGTCGGTGCCGCCGTACTCGTCCACCACGATCGCCAGGTCCGCCCCGGCGGCCTTGAGCGCGGCGAGCACCCCGTTCAGGTTCAGGCTCTCCGGGACGTACACCGGTTCCCGGGCCACGGCGGCGACAGTGGTGGCCGCGCGGCGGGCCAGCGGCACGCCAAGCGCGTCTGGCACCCCGGCGACGCCGGTGACCAGGTCGAGCGTCTCCTCGTAGACCGGGAACCGGGTGCGGCCGGTCCGCCGGGACGCCTCCAGCAGCTCGGCGACGGTCGTGCTGGCCCGCAACGCGGTGACGTCGACCCGGGGCGTCATCGCCTCGGCGGCCCGCTTGTCGCCGAAACGGATGGTGCGGCGCAGCAGCATCGCGGTGTCCGGCGGCAGTGCGCCGGCCCGGGCCGAGATGGCGGCGAGCAGGCCCAGTTCCTCCGGGGAGCGGGCGCTCGCCAGTTCCTCCTGCGGCTCCACGCCGAGGCGGCGCACGAGCCGGTTCGCTGACTCGTTCAGCAGCCGGATCAGCCAGCCGAACGTGCGGGAGAAGGCCCGCATCGGCGCTGCCGTGGCGAGCGCCGCCGGCATCGGGCGGGCCAGCGCGAGGTTCTTCGGCACCAGCTCGCCGAACAGCATCGAGATGAGCGTGGCCAGCGCCAGCGCGAGCAGGCCGGAGAAGCGTTCCGCGCCGCCGAGCGGGCTCAGCAGCGGCGCGAAGATCCGGGCCAGGGCGGGCTCGGCCAGGTAGCCGGTGAGCAACGCGGTGAGCGTGATGCCGAGCTGCGCGCCGGAGAGCTGGAAGGACAGTTCGCGCAGCGCGCGGCGTACCGTGGCGGCCCGGCCGTCGCCCTCGTCGGCCCGCCTGTCGATCTCTGCCCGGTCGACGGTGACCAGGGCGAACTCGGCCGCGACGAAGAAGGCGTTGCCGGCGGTCAGCAGCACGAAACCGACCAGTGGCAACAGCGTCAGAAGCAGAAGGCCGTCGATGCGCGTGATTGTGGCACGCGGACGCCGATGGTGGACCCCCCGTAGCGTGGTGTGCATGGACGGTCTGCTGCTCACCGACGAACTGGTCCTGCTCGCGTACGACGACGACGGCGTCAACCGCCTCGGCAGTCCGCACCTCGGCTACGGCCTCGCCGGGGCGGTCCTGCTGGAACTGGCCCTGGCCGGCCGGGTGGAGGTGGCGGACGAGCGGCTCGTGGTGACCGATCCCGCCCCGACCGGTGTGCCCCTGCTGGACGAGGCGCTGGCGACTGTGGGATCCGGCCGCCCCCGCAAGCCGAAGGACTGGATCGGCAAGCTCGCCAAGGGCCTGCCGGAGCGGGTGCTCGGCGGCCTCGTCGACGCCGGGGTGCTGCGCCGGGAGTCCGATCGGGTGCTGCTGGTCTTCCCGCGTACCCGCTATCCCTCGCCGACCGGCGCGGAGCCGGCGGTGGAGACCGCGGCCCGGCAACGGATGACGACCGCGCTCACCACCGACGGCCCGGTAGACGCCCGGACCGCCGCGCTGCTCACGCTGACCCGCGCGGTCGGCCTGGACCGCAGGATCTTCCGCGAGCTGCCCAAGCAGCGGGTCAAGGCGCGGATCGAGGAGATCGCGGCGGGCGACTGGGCGTCGGCCGCCACCAAGAAGGCGATCGAGGAGATGCAGGCCGCGCTGATGGTCGCGATGACGGCCGGGACGAGCGCCGCCATCATGACCACCACGACCAGCTGAACGCGACGGCGGCGGCACCGCTCGGGTGCCGCCGCCGTCGTGGTCCGGCTCCTGCCGGGGTACGCCTCAGCTCGCGGCCGGCGCGACCTCCGGCTCACCGGCCGGGGCCTCCGGCTTGACCGAGCGCAGCAGCACGCTCGCCACGTCGACGACCTCGACCTGCTCGCCCGCGCCCTTGCCGTTCACGCCGTCGTTCAGCATCGTCGAGCAGAACGGGCAGCCGACCGCGATGGTCTTCGCCCCGGTGGACATGGCCTCCTCGACCCGGTCCACGTTGATCCGCTTGCCGATCTTCTCCTCCATCCACATCCGGGCACCGCCGGCACCGCAGCAGAAGGAGCGCTCGCTGTTACGCGGCATCTCGGTCAGCTCGCCCTGGATCGAGTCGCCGAGCACCTCGCGCGGGGCAGCGAAGATCCGGTTGTGGCGGCCCAGGTAGCACGGGTCGTGGTAGGTCACGCCGCCGTCGACCGGCTGCACCGGGGTGAGCTTGCCGGCGCTGACCAGGTGGGCCAGCAACTGGGTGTGGTGCACGACCTCGAACTCGCCGCCGAGCTGGCCGTACTCGTTGCCCAGGGTGTTGAAGCAGTGCGGGCAGGTGGCGACGATCTTCCGCTTGCTCTTCTCGCGGCCCTCGAACGCCTCGTTCAGCGTCTCGACGTTCTGCTGGGCGAGCATCTGGAAGACGAACTCGTTGCCGATCCGCCGCGCCGGGTCGCCGGAGCAGGTCTCGCCCTCGCCCAGGATGGCGAACTTGACGCCCGCCTCGTTGAGCAGCGTCGCGACCGCGCGGGTGGTCTTCTTGGCCCGGTCCTCGAACGCGCCGGCGCAGCCGACCCAGAACAGGTACTCGAAGTCGTCGACCTCGCCGACGCGCGGCACCTCGAAGCCGAGGCCCTTGGTCCAGTCCTCGCGGGTGTTCTGCGGGGCGCCCCACGGGTTGCCCTTGTTCTCCAGGTTGCGCAGCATGACGCCGGCCTCGGACGGGAAGCTCGACTCGATCAGCACCTGGTAGCGGCGCATGTCGACGATGTGGTCCACGTGCTCGATGTCGACCGGGCACTGCTCGACGCAGGCGCCGCAGGTGGTGCAGGACCAGAGCACGTCCGGGTCGATGACGCCGCCCTCCTCGGCGGTGCCGATCAGCGGCCGGTCCGCCTCGGCCATGGCGAGCACGTCCACGCCGGCCAGCTGCTCCTGCGTGGCCTTCTCCTCGCCGGTCAGGTCCTTGCCGCCACCGGCCAGCAGGTACGGCGCCTTGGCGTACGCGTGGTCACGCAGGCTGAGCACCAGCAGCTTCGGCGACAGCGGCTTGCCGGTGTTCCAGGCGGGGCACTGCGACTGGCAGCGACCGCACTCGGTGCAGGTGCTGAAGTCGAGCAGGCCCTTCCAGCTGAACTGCTCGACCTGGGCGACACCGAACTGGTCCTTCTCCGGGTCGGCCTCCTCGAAGTCCAGCGGCTTGCCCTCGCTGGTCATCGGGCGCAGCGGGCCCAGGCCGGAACCGGCCGGCTTCTCCGGGTCGCGCTTGAAGAAGATGTTCGGGAAGGCCAGGAAGCGGTGCCAGGCCACGCCCATGGTGACGTTCAGCGAGATCACGATGAGCCAGGTCATCGAGATGGCGATCTTGATGAGCGCGGCGACGCTGACGCCCGCCTCCCAGTTCGGGAGGACCGAGCCGACCGCGTGGCTGAGCGGGGCGGCCCAGACCGGGTACTCGAAGTGGTCGGTGGCGACCTTGAAGCCGCGGATCACGAACCCGAAGATCAGGACCAGCAGGACGACCCACTCGACGAAGTAGCCCTGCCACATGGTCGAGCCGGTGAACCGGGAGCGGTTCTCCGCGCGGCCCGGCCGGTTGCGCAGCCGGATCGCCATCAGCACTCCGATGCCGACCAGGCCGAGGATGCCGATCCACTCGGTGACCAGGCCGAAGATCGTCCAGTGCCCGATGATCGGCAGCCCGCCGCCGGTGGAGACCACCTCGAAGTAGGCCTCCAGCACCAGCAGCGACAGCACGATGAAGCCGACCATCACGAACCAGTGGGCGGCGCCGACCACGCTCCACTTGAGCATGCGGGTGTGACCGACGGTCTCCACCAGCATCTTCTTCGTACGCGCGCCCTTGTCGCCGAACCGCTCCGGCGCGGGCTGGCCGAGCCGGATGACCGCGGTCATCTTCATGACCGCGCGCACCGCAAGCCACACCGCAACAGCGGTGATGGCGGCCGCGAGGATCGTGGTGACGATCTGGACGCTGCCCATCGAGTTGGCCTCCCGGTCTGCTGCTTGTCCGTGCAGCCTACGCGCAAGGTTACCCAGCAGTAACGTGAGTCTTCTCGCACCAGGCCACGCCGCCCTGCGCACACCATAGGTGGAGCGGCGTCGAAGCGCCGTGCAGGGGCGGCGTGGCGTGACCTACGCCGGGGTGGGGCAGCGCCGGATCAGCGCCAGCGGGAGAGCAGGATCAGCGACGAGACCATCGCGCCGAAGCCCACGGCGAGGTTCCAGTAACCCCAGCTGGCGACCGGGTACGCCTGCTCGGAGAGGTAGTAGAGCACCAGCCAGCCGATGCCCACCACGATCAGCGCGACCGCGGTAGCGGGCAGCCAGATGGGGCTAGGCTTGCGCGTCGACGCCGTCGCCGTCGGACGGACGTCCGTCGGCGGGGTGTACACCTTCTTCTTGCGGACCTGAGACTTGGGCACGACGCTCTCCAGAGGGGGGTACGACCTCGTCCGGCCTGACAACCGGGCGCGAGGGCGACGGTCCATGGCCAATAATGTTCGACAGCTAGCGTAGTCCCGACGGACCGTCCAGGCCACGAATGGGGCCAGGCCGGTGCACTCAGTAACCGGAAAGAGCGGACTTTCCGGGTCGAGCAGGTCGTCTCGCACCGGCGCGAGCCGGAACGAGACGACGGGAAAGGGAACGCCCGGTGGAGTACACGTCCGGCGCCGCCTCCTGGCAGAAGGTCCTCCGCCGCGCGGCAGCCGCCCTGCTGCCCCGGCGCGCACGCCAGCGCCGCCCCGGCTGGTCCGTCGGCGTGCCCCTGATCGCCGCCGCGGCCGGCCTGCTGTTCACCACCACCGCCACCACCGCGGGCGGCACCTCCCTGCGTGAGGACCGCCGGCCCCAGCTCGCCCAGCTGATCGAGGACCGCCGCGAGGAGGTCGCCGCCAGCGAGGCGAAGGCCGCCCGGCTCCGCGCCGAGGTGGAGGAGCAGACCGAGGCGCTCGCCGGCGCCGACGGGCCGATCAAGACCGAGCGGGACCGGGCCGCCGCCAGCCGGCAGGGCGCCGGATTCACCGCGCTCACCGGCAGCGGCGTGACTGTCGAGCTGAACGACGCCGACCGCCGGCCCGACCAGCCGCTGCCGAAGGGCGCCAGCAACGACGACCTGGTGGTGCACCAGGGCGACGTCCAGGCGGTCGTCAACGCGCTCTGGGCCGGCGGCGCGGAGGCCATGTCAATCATGAACGTCCGCGTGCTGAGCACCAGCGCGGTACGCTGCGTCGGTAACACCCTGCTGCTGCACGGCCGGGTGTACTCCCCTCCTTTCAAGATCGTGGCAATCGGCGATCCCGCGGAACTCCAGCGGGCGCTCGCCGCCTCTGAGGGAGTGCGGGTGTTCAAGGAAGTGGCCGACCACTACCAACTCGGGTACGCCGAGCGCGTCTCCACCGTCACCGTGCCGGCGTTCGAGGACTCCACCGCGTTGCAGTCGGCGACGGTGCCCCGGTGACCGGCGGCGACCCCCGGGAACGCGCCGGCCACGACCGCCGGGAGGAGCCCACCGCGTTCCTTCCCCGGGTCGAGCGTCCGGCCCCGGCGTCGCCACCGCCGCTCGACCTGCCCTGGCCCGACGCCGGCCCGGCCCACACCGCCCCGGCCCGACACGGCCGGGACACCCGGCCGCCCGTCCCACCACGGACCGGTCAACCGCCTTCCGCCCCGCCACGGACCGCCCCGCCGGTCGCTCCGCCGCCGCCGTGGCCGGGCGGGCAGGCGCATCAACCGGCGAGCGCCCCCCGCCCCGAGGCCGGCCCCCGGTTCCGCCCGCCGGCGAGCGAGCTTCCCCCCAGGGGTAAGCCCCACCCGGCCGGCCCGGCGCACCACGGCCCCGGACACCACGCCCCGACGCAGAACAACCCTGCGCCCCACGGAGCGGCGCCCCGGGGTGGTCCCGCCCCCGGGATGCGCCCGGCCGCGCCCGGCGACGTCGCACACCGGCCGGGCGAGCGCCAGTCGCGACCGGAGGGGTACGGACCGGCGGGGCAGCAGTACGCCGTCAGCCATTCCACAGGTGGGGCGATCCCGCCCGAGCGTGGTGGCCGCGGTGGACAGCCACCGCAGAACAGCACCCGCCCGTGGGAGGCCGGCGGACGCCCGCCGCAGGACGGTCGCCGACCGGCGGGGGGTGAGGGACGGCCGCCCGGCGTACCCCCTCTCGGTGGGCCGACCGGCGCGGACCGGAACCCTCCGGCCGACAGCGGAGCCACGGCGGTGCTGCCCGCAGTCACCCGCCCGCCCGCGGACCCCCACCTGGACGCCACCGGGCTGATGGGCGCGGTGCCCCCGCCCCCCGACAACGGTGACGGCGGCGGCGGTGGCGCCGAACCGCCCGCCGAGCCGCCCCGCCCCCGGCGCGGCGAGCGGGTGGTGCAACTGCGGCCCGAGCAGACCGGCGACGGATACCGCAGCGTCTACTCCGAGCTGACCCGCCCCACCGTCGGCTCCCGGCTGCGCAGCGTCGTGCGGGGCACCGGCGAACTGCTGATCACCTTCGGGCTGGTGGTGCTCCTGTTCGCCGGGTACGAGATCTGGGGCAAGGCGGTCATCGTCGAGGCCCACCAGAACGACCTGAACAGCCAGCTCGCCCAGGAGTGGGACGCGGCGGCGGACCCGACCGTCGGCCCGACCACCGGGCCGACGGTGAAGCCGAAGCCACCGGCGGAGGGCAGGCCGGTCGCCGGCCTCTACATCCCCAAGTTCGACAAGCACTGGGTGGTGGTCGAGGGGGTCAGCCCGAACGACATCCGGTACGCGCCGGGCCGCTACCCGGACAGTGCCATGCCCGGCGAGGTGGGCAACTTCTCCGTCGCCGGCCACCGGATCCGCTCCACGTTCTGGCGGCTGGACGAGATGAAGACCGGCGACGCGATAGTGGTCGAGACCAAGACGGAGTGGCTCATCTACCGGGTCTACCAGCAGCGGATCGTCAAGCCGTCCCAGGTCGAGGTGGTCGCGCCGGTGCCCGGCAAGCCGGGTCAGAAGCCCACCGAGAAGCTGCTCACGCTCACCACCTGCAACCCGAAGTTCGACAACTACCAGCGGTTGATCATCCACGCCCGGCTGGACCACACGCAGGCCAAGTCGGCGGGCCGCCCGGCCGAGTTGGAGGCGTGAGCCGTGTACTCGTGGATCTGGCGCAAACTGCCGTTCGGGCTGCCCGGCAAGCTGTTCGGCTCGCTGGTGCTGGCCACCGCCACTGTCGCGCTGCTCTGGTTCGTGGTCTTCCCGTGGGCCGAACCGCTGCTGCCCTTCGACGACGTGCAGGTCACGCAGGAATCCGGCGTACCGGGTGACGGTGGGATCACCGAACCGACCGGGCTGCCCGGCGAGGAGGAGCTGCCGTACAGCACCGAGACGAACAACGCCCCACCCTCCACCCCGAACAGGTGACAGCGATGCGCGTACTGGTGATCGACAACTATGACTCGTTCGTCTTCAACCTCGTGCAGTATCTCGGCCAGCTCGGGGCCGACTGCGAGGTGCGGCGCAACGACGAGATCGACGTCGCCGAGGTGGGCCGCGCCGGCGCCGCCGGCGTCCTGCTGTCGCCCGGTCCGGGCAGCCCGGACCGGGCCGGCATCTGCCTGGACGTGATCCGCGAGTACGCCGGCAAGCTCCCGATCTTCGGTGTCTGCCTCGGTCACCAGGCGATCGGTGAGGCGTTCGGCGCGACAGTCGCCCGCGCGCCGGAGCTGCTGCACGGCAAGACCTCGGAGGTACGCCACGACGGCGTGGGCGTGCTCGCCGGCCTGCCCGACCCGTTCACCGCCACCCGCTACCACTCGCTGGCCGTCCTGCCCGAGACGCTCCCCGACGAGCTGGAGGTCACCGGCCGGACGGCTTCCGGCGTGGTGATGGCGATGCGGCACCGCACGCTGCCGATCGAGGGCGTGCAGTTCCACCCGGAGTCGGTGCTGACCGAGGGCGGTCACCTGATGCTGGCGAACTGGCTGGCCGCCTGCGGCTTCCCGGCGGCGCTGGAGCGCGCCCCGGAGCTGGCCGCCGAGGTCGACGCCCGCCGCCGAGCCGCCTTCTCCCCGGCCTGACCCCCGCGCTTCCCGCCCCACCCCGCGCGGTCCCGCCCGGTCCCGCCCGCCCCCTCTCGGTCGATCATGAAGTTGGCGGGGACAAATCGGACGCCCGGTACCGCCAACTTCATGATCAACGAGAGGGGTGGTGGGCGGAGATGTGAGCGCGGCGGCGGCCCCGGGGTCGGGGACGCCGCCGCGTCGGTCGGTCAGGTGGTGCTCAGCGGTCGGTGCGGGTCGGGGTCACCGGCGGGAACGGGAAGCCGCTGCCGCCGCCGTTGCCGCCGCCGTTGCCCGGCGTGCTCGGGGACGTGCTGGGCGAGCCGCTCGGCGTCGGGCTGGTCGGCTCCTCCTCACGCGGCACGTCGACCTTGATCGTCACCCGCTCGCCCTTGGCCAGGCTGGTCCCGGCGCGCGGCGACTGGCTGCTGACCTTGCCCGCCTCGGCCGGGTCGACCTCGTCGCCGTCCTCGACCCGGACCTCGTAGCCGGCCTCCTTGAGCCGCTGCTTCGCCTGGTCCTCGGTGTAGCCGCGGACGTTCGGCACCTCGCTGACGTTGCCCCGGGAGACCTTGAGCGTCACCTTGCTGCCCTCGGCGACCGCACTGCCTTCCTTCGGCGAGACGTCGACGACCTGACCCTCCGGCGCGCTGCCGTTGACGTTCTCGCGCACCGGGATCAGCTTGAGTTCGGTCAGGCGGTCGCTCGCGGCGTCGTACGTGCCGCCCGTCAGGTTGGTGGGGACGTTGACCTGGCCGGGGCCGGTGCAGACGTTGACGGTGACCTCGGTGTCCTTCTCCACCCGCTGGCCGAACGACGGGCTCTGGTCGACCACCGAGCCCTTCTGGCAGGTGGTGTTCTGCACCGGGTCGCCAGTGGTGAACCGCAGCCCGGCCTGGGTGAGCGCCGCCTGCGCCTCGGCCTGCGTACGGCCCACCACCTGCGGCACCGACACCTTCTCGTTGCCGGCCTGGTTGAGCCAGAGCGCCGTACCGAGCGCGATCACCGCGAGCACACCGAGCGCGGCGAACGCGGCGATGACCCAGGACGAGCTCTTGCGCTTGCCCGGGTCACCCACCCGCGCCACCGGCTGCTGGCGGGTCTGCGGGCCCATCATCTGGGTCTGCTGCGCCTGGTGGTACCCGCCGCCCGCGGCGGCGCCCATCGGCATGGTCTCCTCGGCCGGCATCACCGGCGTGGCGAGCACCGGCCGGCCGGCGGCGGCGCGGAGCAGGTCCGCCCGCATCTCGCCGGCGCTCTGGTAGCGGTTGAGCGGGTTCTTCGACAGCGCCTTGAGCACGATGGCGTCGACGGCGGGGTTGACGTCCGGGTTGATCGTGCTCGGCGTCGGCGGCTGCTCCCGTACGTGCTGGTACGCGACGCTGACCGGGCTGTCCCCGACGAACGGCGGGTGGCCGCAGAGCAGCTCGAACAGCACGCAGCCGGCCGCGTAGACGTCGGAGCGGGCGTCGACCGCCTCGCCGCGCGCCTGCTCCGGGGAGAGGTATTGCGCGGTGCCGATGACCGCGCTGGTCTGCGTCATCGTGGTGGCACCGCTGGCGAGCGCCCGGGCGATGCCGAAGTCCATCACCTTGACCTGGCCGGTCTGGGTGAGCATCACGTTTCCGGGCTTGATGTCGCGGTGGATGATCCCGTGCCGGTGGCTGAACTCCAGCGCCGCGCACATGTCGGCGCAGATCTCCAGCGCCCGGCGCGGCTGGAGCCGCCCCTCGACGCCGAGGACCTCCTTGAGGGTCCGGCCGTTCACGAACTCCATCACGATGAACGGCAGGGTCTCACCCGTGGGGCCGGTCTCCTCACCGGTGTCGTAGACGGCGACGATGGCCGGGTGGTTGAGGGAGGCGGCGTTCTGCGCCTCACGGCGGAACCGCATCTGGAAGGTGGCATCCCGGGCCAGATCGGCACGGAGCATCTTGATCGCGACATCCCGCCCGAGCCGGAGGTCACGGCCGCGGTGCACCTCGGCCATGCCGCCGTAGCCCAGCAGCTCGCCGACCTGATACCTGCCACCGAGCAGGCGGGCCTGCGCTGTCATCGCGTCTCTCGTCCTTCGCTCGTCGTCGTACCGCCGCCGGCCGGCAGGAGGCGTACCTCACGACGGTACGACGTGCGGACCGGATAGTCGCCTCCGTACGCCCGCACCGCGCCGGAAGTCACGCTCACACTCGCCGGAGCGGCTGCGGTATCACCGTATTTCCGGTACAGGAACGAAATCACGCCCGAGCAGAGGATGACCAGTACGGCCACCACGATCGCCGTCGTCCACAGCCCGGACCGGGAGCGCCGGGGCGGGGCGGCGGCGGGCGGTCGCGCGTACCCCAGGGGGTTGTGCTGAGGCATGGGGCGCGGCTGCGGGACGGGGGCCGCGCCGCGCGGCGCCACCGGCGGACGGGGCTGCGGAGCGGGGTGGGCGACCACTGCCGGGCGCGGCATGACCGGCGGGCGCGCCGGGGACACGGGCGGCCGGGGCTGCGGGTGCGGGACGGCGGCCGGCGGCTGCGGACGCGGCGCGGCGGTCGGCACCTGCGCCCGCGCGACCGGCGCGGCCGGCGAGGCGGGTACGCCGGAGATCGGGTGCCCGACGCGGGCCGCCTGGGAGAGCGCGAGCTTGGCCTGCCGGGCGATGCTCGCCAGCGCGGCGGCGCTCGGCCAGCGGGCGGCCGGATCCTTCGCCATGGCCCGCTCCACGATCGCCCGGACCTGCGGCGGGATGTCCGGCGGAAGCGCCCGGGGGGTGTCCCGCACGTGCTTCATGGCGATCTCGAGGGGGTTGTCCCCCTCGAACGGGCGGCGGCCGGCCAGGCACTGGTACGCGACCACGCCCAGCGCGTAGACGTCCGAGGCGGGTGTGGCGACAGCGCCGGTGGCCTGCTCCGGCGAGATGTACGAGGCGGTGCCGAGCACCGAACCGGCGGCGGTGAGCTGGCCGACCAGGTCCGAGCGGGCGATGCCGAAGTCGGTGAGCACGAGCGTGCCGTTCGGCCGGACCAGCAGGTTGCCGGGCTTCACGTCGCGGTGCACGATGCCCTTCTCGTGCGCCGCGTGCAACGCGTCGGCGGCCTGCGCCAGCAGCGCCATCGTGCGCGCCGGGGTCAGCCGGCCGACGCGGCTGAGCGTGGCGGAGAGCGCGTCGCCCTCGACGTACTCCATCACCAGGAACGCGATGTGCTGGTCGCTGCCGAAGTCGTAGACGTCGACCACGCCGGGGTGGTTGATGGTGGCCATCGTCCGGGCCTCGCCGCGGAACCGCTCGGCGAAGCCGGGTTCGTCCAGCAGCGCCGGGAGCAGGCTCTTGACCGCGACGGTACGGCCCAGCACCTGGTCGGTGCCGCGCCACACGTCGCCCATGCCACCGCTGGCGATCCGCTCGTCGAGGCGGTAGCGGTTGCCGAGCTTCACTCCCGGACCGAGCACGTCAGCGCCTCCCGGAGTCGGCGATCGCCGCCGCCATGATCCGGCCGGCGATACGGGCCGCCTCGGCGCTGCCGCCGCTGCCCGCCTGCTCCAGCTCGACGCAGACCGCGGAGAGCGGCGTACCGTCCTTGTCCAGCGCGAAGCCGATGAACCAGCCGTGGTCCGGGGTGTTCGGGCCGGACTGGGCGGTACCGGTCTTGCCGCCCACGACGTAGCCGTCGATGGCGGCCCGGCGGCCGGTGCCCTCCTTCACCACGTTCTGCATCATGTCGCGCAGGTCGGCGGCGACCTGGCCGCTGACCGGGCGGCGCAGCTCGCGCGGCTGGGCGGCGTCGTAGACGGTGGTGCGGTCCGGCCCGAGCAGCTGCTTGACCAGGTAGGGACGCATCTGCTTGCCGTCCTTGTTGGCCACCGCGGCGGCGATCATCGCGCCCTGCAACGGGGTCATCCGGACGTTGTTCTGGCCGATCGACGACTGCGCCAGCGCGGCCTGGTCGGTACTGCCGTCCGGGTTCTGCATGTCGCCGGTGCGGCTGGCCGCCACCGGCAGGCCGCCCTCACCGAGCTGGCCGACGGTGAGGTCCTCCTGCTCGAAGCCGAACTGCTTGGCCTTCTCCTTGACCTTGTCCGCGCCGAGGCGTACGCCGAGCTGGGCGAAGCCGGTGTTGCAGGACTCGGTCACCGCCTCCCGCAGCGTGACCTGCGACTCGGGGCAGATCGACGGCGCCGCGTTGCGGATCGGCTGGCCCGCGCCGGGCGCGGTGTAGCTGGAGCCGGCCGGGATGCGGGTCTGCTGCCCGACGCCGTTCTCCAGTGCTGCCGCCGCCATGATGATCTTGAAGGTGGAGCCCGGCGGCAGCGTCTCGGACAGCGCCCGGTTCGCCAGCGGCCGGTCCTTGTCCTTCTCCAGCGCGTTGTACGCCCGGTCCGCCTCGGTGCTGTCGTGGCTCGCCAGCGGGTTCGGGTCGAAGCTCGGCATGGACACCAGCGCCTGCACCGCGCCGGTACGTGGGTCGATCGCGATGGCCGCGCCCTTCGTCGCGCCGACCTGGTTGTCGTTGAGCTGCTTGAACGCCGTCTGCTGAGCACCCTTGGAGAGCGTCAGCAGCACGTTGCCGCCGCCGGTCTCGTCACCGGTGAACATGTCCTTGATCCGGCTGGCGATGAGCGCGTCGCTGGTGCCGGCCAGGAAGTCGTTCTCCACCCGCTCGATGCCGCTCGCGCTGCCGTTGACCGGCTTCCAGCCGAGCACGTGCGCGTACATCGCCCCGCCCGGGTAGGTGCGCTGGTACTTCAGCTCACCGCCGGTCTCCTTGCTGACCGCGTACGCGGTGCCGCCGACCTCGATGTTGCCGCGCTTGCGGTCGTACTCGGCGACCTGGACCCGGCCGTTGTAGTCGCTGTTGCGGTACTCGTCGGCCTTGTAGGCCTGGATCCAGTTCAGGTTCGCGAACAGGAGCCCGAACAGGACCATCACGACCACGCCGACGCGGCGCAGGGGGGCGTTCACGGCCGGATCACCTCCGTCTGGGCGCCGTGCAACTGCTCGGGCGGACCACCGGCGGGCCGGGCGGCCGGGCCCCCGCCGCCGGTCACCGGGCGGCGGGCGCCGTCGGAGACGCGCAGCAGCAGCGCGATCAGCAGCCAGTTCGCCATCAGCGAGGAGCCACCGGCGGACAGGAACGGGGTGGTCTGACCGGTCAGCGGGATGAGCTTGCTGATGCCGCCGACGATCACGAAGACCTGCAGGCCCAGCGTGAACGCCAGACCACCGGCGAGCAGCTTGCCGAACGAGTCCCGCACCGCCAGCGCGGCCCGCAGGCCCCGCTCCACGATCAGCAGGTAGATCACCAGCAGCGCGGAGAGACCGAACAGGCCGATCTCCTCACCGATGCCGGCGAAGATGAAGTCGGTCTGCACCTCGGGCAGCAGCGCCGGCTGGCCGCCGCCCGGCCCGGCCCCGAACAGGCCGCCGGTGCCGAGCGTCAGCAGGCCCTGCACTAGCTGGTAACCCCTGTCGTACGGCTCGGCGAACGGGTCCAGCCAGATCTGCGCCCGGTCGTAGAAGTTCGCGAACGGGCCGCCCACGGTGCTGCCCAGCACGTATGCCAGGTAAGCGCCGCCGAAGAACAGGATCAGACCGATGAGCAGCCAGCTCACCCGCTCGGTGGCGATGTAGAGCGTCACCACGAACATGCCGAAGTAGAGCAGCGAGGTGCCCAGGTCCTTCTCGAAGATCAGGACCAGGAGGCTGACCAGCCACACCACGAGCACCGGGCCGAGGTCACGCCCGCGCGGGAAGTCGATGCCCAGCACCCGCCGGCTCGCGAGCGAGAGCACCTCGCGCTTGCGCACCAGGTAGTAGGCGAAGAACGTCAGCAGGGTCAGCTTGGCGAACTCGCCCGGCTGGATCTGCCCCAGGCCGGGCACGATGATCCAGAGCTTGGCGCCGTTGATCTCGGAGAACCGCGACGGCAGCAACGCCGGGATCATCACCAGCACGATGCCGGCCAGGCCCAGTGTGTACGCGTACCGGGACAACGACCGGTGGTCCCGCAGGATCGCCAGCAGCCCGGCCGCCAGCACCACGGCGGCCAGCGTCCAGGCGAGCTGCCGGCCGCCGGTGCCGGCGAAGACGGCCAGGTCCTCCCGCTCGGCGGGCGTGGCCTTGGCCAGGTCGTATCGCCGCAGGAAGCCGACCCCGATCCCGTTGAGCAGCGCCACCGCGGGCAACAGCGCCGGATCGGCGAACGGCGCCAGCCAGCGGATCACCAGGTGCAGGCCGAGGAAGACCAGCCCCAGCGCGGCGGCCGGGATCCAGAAGTCGGGCGTGATCGTGTCCAGCGCCTTCGCCTCGACCATCGCCGCGTACGCCGCCACGAGCACCATGGCGAGCAGGAGCAGGGACAGCTCGGCGTTGCGCCGGGACCGGGCCAGGCGTACGCCGGACTGCTCGCCCGTCGAAGCGGGCGAGGCGGCCGGTACGGCGGCTGCGGTCACGGATACGTCCTCGGGATCGAGCCGGCACTCACTCCGGCGACCGGCAACCCGCCGGGTCGGCCGGCGGAACGGTGTCGGAGGGTACGGCGTCGGGCGTGATGGTCGTCAGCGGCGTCGACGCGCCGGGGCTCGGTGAGCCGACCGGCGGAACGGACGGTGCGGGACTGCCGCTGACCTGCGGGTTCAGCCCGCCCGCTGCCGGGCTCGGGCTGGTCGCACCGGGCGACGGGTCGGGCGGGCAGAGCGGCTTGAGGTTCGGGTTCGCCGGGTCGTCGCTGGTCAGCTCCGCCAGCCGGCGCTCCGCGTCCGGCTCGTTGCGAGCCTGGATGCCCTGCTTCACCCGCTCCTGGGCGGCGAGGGTGAGGTCGTCGAGCCGGGACTCGCTGCGCTCGTGCACGTTCGACAGGTCCAGTCCGGCGACCTGGCCGGGAACCCCACGGAAGACGGCCAGCTGCCCGTCGTCGGTGGCGCCGACGTAGAACTGCCGCTGGGTGTACGTCCACCCGCCGAACCCGCCACCGCCGACGATCACCGCGAGCGCCAGCACCATGGCGACGGTACGCAGCGGCCGGCGACGGCGCCGCTCCGGCTCGTCGTCGCGGTTGTCCGCCGGCTCCTCCGGCGCGGGCGGCCGGGGGGCGGACAGCGCCGAGGCGCGGGCCGCCGGGGTGGAGTCGTCGGCCGAGGTCGCCATGCCCCGGTCGCGGGCGGCGGCGCCGCCGACGATCGGGGACGCCTCGACGATGTCCTGGTCGGTGGCGTCGGCGATGATCACCGTGATGTTGTCCGGGCCGCCGCCGCGCAGCGCGAGCTGCACCAGGCGTTCCACGCACCGCTGCGGGTCGGGGTACTCCCGCATGGTGTCCGCGATGGTCTCCGCGCTCACCACGCCGGAGAGCCCGTCGGAGCAGATCAGGTAGCGGTCGCCGGGAAGCACCTGGCGGACGCTGTACTCCGGGTCGATGTCGCGGCCGTCGAGCGCGCGGGTGAGCAGCGAGCGCTGGGGGTGGCTGCTCGCCTCCTCCGCGCTGATCCGGCCCTCGTCGACGAGCATCTGGACGTACGTGTCGTCCTTGGTGATCTGCGCGAACTCGCCGTTGCGCAGGAGATAGGCCCGGGAGTCACCGATGTGGACCATGCCGAGCTTGCTGCCGGAGAAGAGGGTCGCGGTGAGCGTCGTGCCCATCCCCTCCAGCTGCGGGTTGGCGTCCACGGTGTCGCGGAGCTGCTGGTTGGCGGTGCCCACGGCGGAGCGGAGCGCGTCGACCAGGGCGTCACCGGGGACGTCCTCGTCGAGCGGCGCCATGGCACCGATGACGATGTTGCTGGCGACGTCACCGGCGGCCATGCCGCCCATGCCGTCGGCCACGGCGAGCAGCCGCGGTCCGGCGTAGACGGAATCCTGGTTGCCGTCTCGGATCAGACCGCGGTCGCTGTGGGCCGCGTAGCGCAGGGTCAGAGTCATGGCCGTAATTCGAGGGAAGTGCGGCCGATCCGGATCGGCACGCCGAGGGGGACGGGGGTTGGTCCGGTGACCTTAGCGCGATCGAGATACGTGCCGTTAGTCGATCCGAGGTCCTCGACGTACCACTGCCCGTCGCGGGGCACCAGCCGGGCGTGTCGCGCCGAGGCGTAGTCGTCGGTGATCACCAGGGTCGAGTCCTCCGCCCGGCCGATGGTGATCTGGGCCTCTCCGAGCGTGATCCGGGTGCCGGCGAGTTGACCGGCGGTGACCACCAACTGGTGGGCGGCCCGACCGCGCTTGGCCTTCGCCGGCTTCCCCGGCTGCCCGGTCGACGCGCCGATCCCCCGCGGCGCGGCCACCAGCTTGCCCGACCGGGCACCGGCGAAGAGATCCCGGCGGATCACGCCGACCACCGTGAACACGAAGATCCACAGCAGGATGAGGAACCCGAACCGGGCGACGGTGATGACCAGTTCCGGCAACGCGGGTCAGCCGTCCACGCGGAAGGTCAGCGTCGTGGTGCCGAGCTGGATCATGTCGCCGGGGTTGAGGGCGACCGCCGACACCCGCTGGCCGTTGACCATCGTGCCGTTCGTGGAGCCCAGGTCGGTCAGCACCACCTGGCCGCCGTCGAAGTCCAGCCGGGCGTGGCGCCGGGAGATGCCGACGTCGGGCAGGCGCAGGTTGGCCTGGTCGCCGCGGCCGATCACGGTCGAGCCCATCTGGAGCGGGTAGGTGCGGCCGTCGCCCGAGACCAGGCGGACGTTGCGGCCACCACCGTGACCGGGCGGCGGGCCGTAGCCGCCACCCTGGTCGTACGCCGGGTACGCCGGGCCGGCGTCGTAGCCGCCGGGCGCGGAGACCGGGGCGACGTCCCCGCCGGTGTACACCTCGGCGGTGACCCGGAACATGCCGGTGTCCAGGCCCTCACCGCGTTCGACCTCGACGATCACGTCGCCGTAGACCGTCCACGCCTGCTCGCCGATGAACTCGGCCTGCGACTGCGCCAGCTCCTGGGCCAGCGCGGCAGCGTACGGCGCCAGCCGACTGTGGTCGTAGGGCGAGAGATCGATCACGTAGCGGTTGGGCACAAGGGTGCGCCCACCGGCCAGGATCGCCTTGTGCGCCTCGGCCTCCCGCTGCATGGCGTTGAGGATCTCCACGGGGTGGACCACCCCTTTGAAGACCTTGGCGAAGGCCCCCTCGACCAGGCCTTCCAGACGCTTCTCGAAGCGTTGCAGCACGCTCACCGGCTCCTCCTCGGGTCCCGAGGCAATGATGGTATCCGGACACCGCCTCCGCAGCTCACACGCCGCTCGGCCGGCTGCCGTCGGCCCGTTCGTGACCAGGCCCGCGAGCGTGCTAAAGTTTCGCCCGCCACGAGCGGTGATCGTTCGTGGCGTGACCAGTGGACAGCGTAGTATGTCCCGGCACCCGCCGCAGATGGCGGGCGCGGGATGCGATATGGTGTTCCGGGTCGTGCCACGGGGATGTGGCGGAATGGCAGACGCGCACGGTTCAGGTCCGTGTGTCCGAAAGGACGTGGGGGTTCAACTCCCCCCATCCCCACCAGAACAAGGGCTCCGCACACAGCGGGGCCCTTGCTTCGTATCGGGGCGTTCCGGACGTCACGCTATGCTCCGATGGTTTCCCTGCCTCCCACGGACCAGGAGTGGCGTGTGACTGTCGCGTTGGTGACCGGTTCCGGCGGTCTGATCGGCTCCGAGGCGGCCCGGCACTTCGCCGGACTCGGTCTCGACGTGGTCGGCATCGACAACGACATGCGGCGGTACTTCTTCGGCGAGGACGGCTCGACCGCCTGGAGCCTCGACCGGCTCGCCGCCGACCTCGGCTCCGCGTACACCCACCACGCCGTCGACATCCGCGACCGGGACGGGCTGGAGCAGGTCTTCAAGCGGTACGGCAGGGACATCGCCGTGGTGATCCACAGCGCCGCCCAGCCGAGCCACGACTGGGCCGCCAAGGAGCCGTTCACCGACTTCGACGTGAACGCCGGCGGCACGCTCAACGTGCTGGAGAACACCCGGCGGCACGCGATCGACGCGCCGTTCATCCACTGCTCCACCAACAAGGTGTACGGCGACCGGCCCAACTCGCTCCCGCTGATCGAGCTGGAGACCCGCTACGAGCTGCCCGAGGACCACCGCTGGTACGACGGCATCACCGAGGACATGTCGATCGACGAGTCGCTGCACTCGATCTTCGGCGCCTCGAAGGTCGCCTCCGACGTGATGGTCCAGGAGTACGGCCGCTACTTCGACATGAAGACCGCCTGCTTCCGGGGCGGCACGCTGACCGGCCCGGCGCACTCCGCCGCCGAACTGCACGGCTTCCTGGCGTACCTGATGCGCTGCGTGATGGAGGGCCGGACGTACAACCTCTTCGGCTACAAGGGGAAGATGGTCCGGGACGCGATCCACTCGCACGACGTGCTGACCGCGTTCGAGGCGTTCTTCCGCGAGCCGCGCTCGGCCCAGGTCTACAACCTCGGCGGCGGCCGGCACTCCAACACCTCGCACATCGAGGCGTTCCGGGTCGCCCAGGAGATCACCGGCCGTGAGGCCCGGATCAACTACGTCGAGCAGGCCCGCACGGGCGACCACCAGTGGTACGTCAGCAGCATGGCCCGCTTCGAGGAGCACTACCCCTCCTGGAAGATCACGTACGACGTGCCGATGATCCTGCGCGAGATCTACGAGGCCAACGTCGACAAGTGGGTGCCGAAGGCATGAGCGCCGGGACCAAGCGCAACGTGCTCGGCGTCGGGGTCGACGCCACCGACTACGCCCGGGCCACCGAGGCCGTCGTGGCGGCCGCGCACGAACGCCGCCCGCTGGCGCTGACCGCGCTCGCCGTGCACGGCGTGATGACCGGCGTGCTCGACCCGGCGCACAACGCCCGGCTCAACTCGTTCGACGTGGTCACCCCGGACGGGCAGCCGGTGCGCTGGGCGCTCAACCTGCTGCACGGCGCCGGGCTCACCGACCGCGTCTACGGGCCGGAGCTGACCCTGCGGGTGCTCGCCCGGTTCGCCGAGGAAGGGCTGCCGGTCTACCTCTACGGCTCCACCGAGGAGACCCTGTCCCGGCTCGTCCCGGCGCTGGAGCACAAGTTCCCCGCGCTGAAGATCGCCGGGGTCGAGCCGTCCAAGTTCCGTGCCGCCACCCCGGGCGAGGACGCCGAGATCGCCGACCGGATCCGGGCCAGCGGCGCCCGCCTCGTCCTGGTCGGGCTCGGCTGCCCGCGCCAGGAGGTCTTCGCGTACGCCATGCGCCCGCTGCTGGACATGCCGCTGATGGCCGTCGGCGCGGCCTTCGACTACCACGCCGGCCTGCTGCGCAACCCGCCACCGTGGATGCAGCGCGCCGGGCTGGAGTGGTTCTGGCGGCTCGGCCTGGAACCCAAGCGCCTGTGGCGCCGGTACGTCATCCTCAACCCGGCCTACCTGGCCCGGCTCGCCGCCCAGAAGACCGGCCTGTGGAAGGCCACCCCGCCGGCGCCGGCCACCGGGCGTCCCGCCACGTTCGACGTCTGAGCCGCACCCCTACCCCTACGGGCCCGGGTACGGGGCGAACCGGGGTGCCGTCCCGGATTCGCCGAACGTCGAAACGGGCAAGGCTAGGGGGCATGGATGACCGTCTCGCCGTACTGCTTCCCGTCGCCGCCGTCTGGCTCGCCGCCGGACTGGTCGCGGAGGGCCTGCCCGGGCTCGACCGCGCCCGCGCGCTGCGCCGGCGTACCGGATGGTTGTCCGCCCTGGTGCTGACCGGCCTCGCGCTCACCGCGGCGGTCCTCGCCGCGGGCCTGCAGAGCGCCGGCGACACCACTGTGGACCGGGCCGCCGCCGCACTCGGCCTCGCGGCCGTGCCGGCGGCAGTGGTGGCGGTCTGCACGGTACGGCGGGTCCGGCGGCTGCGGTCCGGCGCGGGCGCGTTCGCGGCGGCACCGGGCACCCCCGCCCCGCACGGTCTGCGCGCGGCGGCGGCGCACCCGCTGATCGCGCTGCCGCTCCAGGCGACGGCGATCGCGGTGCTGGTGGCGGTGCTGCCGGCGGCCGGAGTCGACCTGTTCGCCGTGCCGGGCGTCGCCGGCCCGGCGATCACCGTCGGGGTGCTCGGTGTGTGCGCGATCGGAGTACGCCACGCGCTGCGGCACAACCGGCTCGCCGAGCGGGCGATGCCGGCCGCCGAGGCGGTGTCAGCGCGACCGGCTCGCGCCCTGCACGTATAGCAGTTCCAGGATCGCGCGGGTCGCCTCGAACCAGCGGTCCAGCCAGCCGGGCGGAGGCACGCTGCCCTTCGGGGGCAGCTCCATCAGCAGACCGCGCAGCAGCGGGTGGTCCACCAGGGACTCCTGCTGCTCGACCGGCCAGCCGCTCGGCGGGAAGGACGGCTCGGTCAGCGGGTTGGGGTCCAGCGACGGCAGGGACAGCGGCGCCGCGGCCTGCTCGGGGACGCCGCCCTCGCGGGTGTCGTCGCCGTCACCGGAGACCACCTCGGTGAGGACGGTGTCCCGGCGGGCACCCCGGTACTTGCCACCGAACCGCTCGGGCTTGCCCGGGCCGCTGGTGAGGTTCTCTGAACCGATCGTCGTCATCCGTCTCGCCTGCCTTGTTCGGTTGCCGATCTGTGCGGTTCAACGAGGCGGATCCGAACTGGCGACGGGTGGCCGCCGCCGCGCGGGCACCCGGACGCGAATGGTCCCGCCCGGCGGCGCTGCCGGGCGGGACCACATCTCGGTGCCGGTCAGCTCCGGCCGAACACGCCGTTCCGGGCGCGGGCGACGAAGGCGTGCCAGTCACCCGGAGCGAAGACCAGGGCCGGGCCGGTCTTGTCCTTCGAGTCCCGCACTCCGACCGCCCCGGTCACGTACGCGACCTCGACGCAGTTGTCGCAGTTCGGCCCGCTCTTCGAGCTCTTGAACCACGTCGCCTGCGTCAGGTCCACGGGGAACTCCTTGGTCGCCATTTCCACAGTGGCTCCTCTGCCAGTTTCGCGATGTGTGCGACGGACTCCTCCGGGCGCATGGCCGCTGCTCGAATGTGATCGAAGATGAAGCTGTACTTCTGCAGTTCGTCACTCTTCTCCAGGAAGAGTCCACCCGTGGCGTTCTCCGCGTACACGACATCGGGATCACTCGGCTCGGGGAAGCTGAGGATCGTGAAGGTCCCGTCCATGCCGGCGTGCGCTCCCACCTCGAAGGGCAGGATCTGCACTGTCACGTTCGGCAGTTCGGCCACCTCCACCAACCGTTTGAGCTGACCACGCATCACCGCGTCGCCGCCAACCGGCCGGCTCAGCACCGCCTCATCGAGCACCACCCACAGATCGACCGGATCGTCCTGCGTCAACAACGACTGACGGCCCAGACGGACACGCACCCGTTGGTCGACCTGTTCGTCGGTGAAGTCCGGCCGGGCCGCCCGGATCATCGCGCTCGCGTACTCCTCGGTCTCCAGCAGGCCCGGCACCACCTGCTGCTCGTACGCGCGGATGGAGCTGGCCGCCGCCTCCAGGCCGACGTACGCGCCGACGAGCACCGTGCTGTACGGATGCCACCAGCCCTTCTGCCGGGCCTCCCGGGCGATCTGCACCAGCTCGTCGCTCTCCGCGCCGACGACGCCGTAGATGCGGAGCATGTCGCGTACGTCGCGCGGCGTCGCCGTGGTGTGGCCGGTCTCGATCCGGGAGATCTTCGACGCCGAGCACTCCAGCTGCTCGGCGACGACTTCGATGGTGATGCCCGCCGCCTCCCGCTGCCGGCGGAGTTCCGCACCCAGCCGGCGCCGCCGGATGGTGGGGCTGCGCCGTTCACTCACGGTGCCGTCCATCGGATTGCGGGACCACGCTTCACAGTCACCCGGCTACCTCCGGTCGGTCGCGCCCCGGTGCGGCTCCCACCGCGGGCGCGACCGGCGAGCGGCGGGTGTCGTTCGCGGCAGGGGTGGTGCCGGTCGTCGACCGGCCGCGACGGGCGAAACCGGCGTCCAGTGTGCCGCTCCGATACCTGACGCTTCAAGTTTCGCCGTTTGCGTGTCCGACTCACCTATCAGCAAAACTCGACGTGCAACTTGCATGTCGCACGTCCCTGATGCAGTCTGTCCGTATGGCACGGGTTACTCACCGTCTTCGCTTGATCTCCGGGCGTGGTGACACCACGGTCCGTGGGACGGCCGGAGGGGAGCCGTCCCGCGCCGTGCGACCTGCCCCGGAATGAAGACCCCGTCGCTGCACGCCAGCTTGGCTGCGGCGGCGGGAGCGGTAACCGGGAGCAGCCGGGTGATGGTCGGGTGGCGGTCCGCCACCGCGGGTACGGCCCGACCAGCACCGACCCACCGACCGCCGGTCCACGAGGCAGACCCCCCGTCACCGGACCGCACCAGACCCCCGTTCAGCCTCGCCGGTCCCGCCGGCCGACCTTCCCAGGAGCCCATGTGCTTCCCCGCTCCGGTGACGTACTGCACGTGACGCGCGCGGCGAGTGTCCAGTTCCTCCGACCGATCATGTTCCGGGTGATCCGGGTGCTCGACTGGCCGACCTACGACGGTTGGCTCTGGCTCGACGGCTACGAGTTGAACGCGGCGGGGGACGCGGTCAACCGGAGGTCGATCTTCGTACTCCAGGAGGGGTTGCGGCAGCTCCAAGCCGCGCCGGCTCCGCGTCAGCACACCGTACGGACGGCCCGCCGCCCGGTGGTCCGGACCCCGGTCCGGGTCGGCTGACCTGACGATTCCCGGTCGGGAGGGCGTGCCGTCGCCATAGAATCGGTACGCCCACCCCGGCACGTTCCACCCCGCGCGCCATGGACCCTGAACCTGGGATGGTCATGGTCAACTTGCCCGCCGCGCGGCGGCACCACCGGTCCCGTATCGGCTATGCCCTCGGGCTCTTCCTCTTCCTCGTCACCGCGACCGCCCTCGCGCTCGCGGTCCGTCATCCCGCCTTCTCCGCCACCCAGCAGCTCGCCGAGCCCGTACCGGCTCCGGAGATCACCGTGGCCGGCGAGGACGGCCGGACGGACTCCGACGCGGCCGAATCCGATACGGCCGATTCCGATACGGCCCACTCGGATGCCGCCGACTCCGATGCGATCGACGACGAGGACGGCGAGGCCGCCGACGCGCCGGAGGACGACGACGACCGGGCCCCGGGTGCCGGGGGCGGGGAGGGCACGCTCGCCGAGCGGCCCACCGGCACCACGAACGACCTCAGCCGGTCACTGTTCTACTCCGGGCTGCTCGGGCTCGCCATCTCACTGGCCGGACTGGGCCTGGTCGGCACCCGCAGACGCCAGTGGTGATCGTGGCGGTGCCCGGCCAGGGCGTCGTGGTGATCGTCAGGGCGTCGTGGTCGTCGCCGGGGCGGAGCCCGGGGTGCTCGGACCGCTCGTCGGTGGCGCGGGTACGGCCACCACGATCGTGACCCGGTCGTCCTCGCCCACCGGGTAACCGGCCTCGGGATCGGTGGAGATCACCGTGCCGGCCGGGCGATCCGACGCCCGCCGCTGCACCCGGTAGTCCAGGTCGAGCCGGTCGAGCGCCGCCCGGGCGGCGGCCTCCGGCAACCCCACCAGCGGTGGCATCGGCACCTCGACCGGGGCGGTCGTGGCCGGCGGCGTACTCGGCGGTGAACTGCTCGGCGCGGCACTGGTCGGGGCGGCCGAGGTCGGGGCGGCGCTCGTCTGCGCCGAGATGCTCGGCACCGGCGGGCCCGGCTCGGAGTTCCGGTCGGCGGCACGCAACGCCAGCCACACCCCCACCCCGATCAGCCCGAGCAGGAGCAGCGCCAGGACGCCCAGCAGGATCGGCATCCACCAGCGGCGCCCGGACTGCTCGTCGCCGTACCACTCGCCGCCGGGCTCGGGGTAACCCGCCGGACGCGGTGGAGGTACGCCGGCGCGGCCGGACCAGGCACCCACCGGTTCCTGCGGGGCGGTCGCGTCGAGCGGACGGCGCGGCCCGCCCTGCCCTCCCGGGCCTGCCTGTCCTGCCGGCCCGCCCTGTGCTGCCGCGCCGCCGGGCAACGGACGGGTGGCGTCGCCCGCGTTCCGCGGCATCGCCCGCGTGGCGTCCGCGTCGTCCCCGGCCGGATCCCGGGGCAGCGCCCGCGTGGCGTCCGCGTCACCGGCGGGTGGTTCCTGACGGTCGTCGCTCATGGCACGTCCTTTCCCCACCGGGACGGGGCGCACGGCCCTCGATCGTCCACCGTAGCGGGCCACGGCGACACCGGCCGGGATCAGCGCGCCGCGCCGGTCAGAGAGTCGGCGACGGGGAGACCGTCGGCGGCGTGGAAGCCTGGTCGCCGCAGGTGAGGGTCACCTGGTCGTTCCACCGGGCGGTACTGCCGGCCACCGGCACCTGTGCCGTGACCGGACCCTGGCGGCCGGTGGCGTACCGGGGATAGAGGCCCGCCTCCACCAGATCGTCTGCCGCGTCGGAGCAGGACAACGTGCCCACGTCCGGCACGCTCACGGCCGGCGCCGGCCCGGAGACCCACACGGTGACAGTGGTGCCGCGCTTCACCGGAGTGCCCGGAGCCGGTGAGGCCCGCTCCACGGTGCGTCCGCTGCCCGTACCGAAGACCAGTCGCCAACCCAGGCGGCGCTCGCGCAGATCCCGGCGGGCCTGCTCGAAGTCGACGCCCACCACCTCGGGCACGGTGAGCCCGGCCGGGGCGCTGGTGCGCGTACCGGATGGTGGGGCGGCGGTGGCCGGCGGCGCCGTGGTCGCGGAGGCCGATGTGGACGCGGCGGCGGGCGGAGCGGAGTCGCCGGGCGCGGCCGAGCGCTCCGGCTCACCGGCGAGGATCCACCCGACGCTGGCGCCGATCACGGCCAGCAGGACCACTGCCACACCACCACCGAGGAGCAGCCTGCCCCGCCCCGGCCCGGTGCCGTCGCCCGCCGGTTGCCGCTCGTCCGTCATGCTCCCCCGCCCCGATCATCGACGACCGTATCCGTTGCTCACAGACGGTCACGACCCGTCGTTACGACTCGCCGCGCCGACCACGGGACGTTACGCTCCCCGGCATGGTCAGACGGGGCTGGGGAGGATCGACAGCCGCCGCGCTCGGCGTCGCCGCCGGCGCGGGTGCCGCGCAGCTCGGTTTCGGGTACGGGCTGGGCATCATCAACTGGGTGCCGGACGGCGCGGTACGGGCCGAGGCGGCCTGGGTGGCGAGCCTCGCCTGGGCGACCTGGATCGCGGCGACATCGGTCATCGTCGGTGCGGTCTGCGCCCAGCGCCTGCGTGGTGGCACCGACGAGTCGCCGGGCATGCTGCCCCGGCTCGGCCTGGCGCTCGCCGCGGGTGTCGGCGCGCTCGTCACCGTCCTGCTGGTGGCGGTACCCGCGCGGGCGGCCCGGGTGCCGGACGTCTCCTCGCCGCAGGCCGTCGCCGCCGCGTACGCGGGCGCAGGGCTGGTGCTCGGCGTCCTGCTCGCCGTCTGGGCGTTGCACACCCGTGCCGCCGCCACCAACCTGATCGCCACCACCGGTTGGCTCTGGCTGCTCGCCGTGGTGTCGGTGGTCGACGGGGTGATCGCCGGCCGTGGCCTGACCACCGCCCAGCTCGGCATCTGGCAGATCAGCGCGGACCGTGGCGCGTTCTGGATCCGCGACTACTTCTACTGGCCCGGCGCGCTGCTGTCGGTGCTCTCCGCACTGGTGATCGGCCTGGTGGCGGCCCGTCGAGCCGCCCGCGCACCGGAGATCCGGGTCGGCGCGGCGGCCTCCGGGGCGGCCGGACCGCTGCTCGTCGCGCTGGCGTACCTGCTCGCCGTGCCGCGCCTGGCCGGGATCGCCGCGGAGCAGTTGTCGGCCCACCTGATCGCCCCGTACGCGGTCATCGCCGGCGTCGGCGGCTCGATGGTGATGGCCGCGCTGGCCCAGCGTGCCGAGCGCCGGAACGCCGAGCGGGTGACACTGCCCCGGCAGCGCACCGGCGAGCCGGACGAGATCAGCGGGGATGCCCCGCCCACCACCGCAGAGCCGGACGGGCCGGACGGGCCTTTGCCCGGCAGCTCGACGTCGGGCCGTTCGGGCACGCCGCCATCGAAGCGGGCGGGCACGTCGACGGCGAGCGTGTCGGATTCGGGCTTGCCGGACACATCGGCCGGTTCGCTCCGGGATGCGGCAGTGGACGACGAGCCGGGCGTGGCGTCCGGCCGGACGGAGACGGATCGGGGACGTGCCACCCGGTCCACCACCGGCCGCCGGGGTAGGGCCGTACCGCCGCAGCGGCAACCCGAGTCACCCACCCAGGCCGTCTCGCACGACAAGGGTTCACCCGCCGACGAGCCGAACCCGCGAAGCGCGACGGACGGCTCCTCGTCCCCGACCGCCTCGCCGGGCCAGACCGACCCCCCGCCGCCCACCGAGGCCACCCGCCGCCGGGGTCGCTGAGCCCCGCCCGCCCAGCCCACACGTCACCTTGGCCGCTGCGCTACCCGGCCAACTGCGTCGATCTTGGAGTTGTGGCACCTCACAAAACGCCCATTCGGAAGATTCGAGGCGCCACAACTCCAAGATCGGCGAGGCGCGGGCCAGCTCCCGCACGTTCGCGACCCGCCGGGCCGCAGGCGAGCCGGGACGGAGGGGCGAGGGCCAGGGCGGCAGGGGGACTAGTCGACCGGCCACGTGTGGACGGGCTCGTTGCCGCGCTGGAGTTCGGCGTACCGCTGGACCATGTGGTGCAGCGCGGCCTCCCGGTCCAGACCCCGGTTCCGCTCGGCCGTCCACACCGTCTCGGTCTGCCAGACCGCGCCGTTGCGGCCGGTACGGCAGCGGCCCTCGATCACACCGAGCAGGCGGTCCCGTTCGGCCGGGGCGACGCCGAACCGGTCCAGCCCCTGCGCGGCCACCGGCAGCAGCGTGTCGAGCACGAGCGTGGTCACCGGCACGTCGCCGAGCCGGGGCCAGTGCAGGACCGCCTCGATGCCGCGCCGGGCGGCGGCGTGGAAGTTCTCCTCCGCCGAGCTGAACGTCAGCTGGCTCCAGATCGGGCGGTCGGACTCGGCGAGGCCGCGGGCCAGCCCGAAGTAGAACGCCGCGTTGGCGAGCATGTCCACCACCGTCGGGCCGGCGGGCAGCACGCGGTTCTCCACCCGCAGGTGCGGGCGGTCGTTCATGATGTCGTAGACCGGCCGGTTCCAGCGGTAGACGGTGCCGTTGTGCAGCCGCAGCTCACCGAGTTTGGGCACACCACCCGCGTGCAGCACCTCGACCGGGTCCTCCTCCTCGCAGATGGGCAGCAGCGGGGGGAAGTAGCGGACGTTCTCCTCGAACAGGTCGAAGATCGAGGTGATCCAGCGCTCGCCGAACCACACGCGTGGGCGGACGCCCTGGGCCTTCAACTCGTCCGGGCGGGTGTCGGTGGCCTGCTGGAACAGCGCGATCCGGGTCTCCGCCCACAGTTGCCGGCCGTAGAGGAACGGCGAGTTGGCGCCGACGGCGACCTGCACGCCGGCGATGGCCTGGGAGGCGTTCCAGTAGTCGGCGAAGCTGTCCGGCGCGACCTGGAGGTGGAACTGGAGGCTGGTGCAGGCGGCCTCCGGCGCGATCGAGTCGGTGTGCGTACGCAGCCGCTCGACGCCGTTGATGTCCAGCTCGATGTCCTCGCCGCGGGCGCCGACGATCTGGTCGTTGAGGACGCGGTACCGCTCGTTCGTGGAGAGGTTGTCGGCGACCAGGTGGCGTTCGGTGAGCGTGGGCAGGATGCCGACCATCATGATCGTCGCGTCGGACTTGGCGGCCCGCTCGTCGGCGCGGCTGAGGCTGCTGCGCAGGTCCTGCTCGTAGTCGGCGAAGCCGCTGCCCTCGATGAGCCGGGGCGAGGCGTTCAGTTCGAGGTTGAACTGCCCCAGCTCGGTCTGGAACAGCGGGTCGGCGATGTCGGCGAGGATCTGGTCGTTGCGCATGGCCGGTTCGGCGGCGGCGTCGATCAGGTTCAGCTCGATCTCCAGCCCGGTCATCGGGCGGTCGGCGTCGAAGCCGAAGTCGTCGAGCATCAGCGCGAACACGTCCAGGCACCGTCGGACCTTCTGCCGGTAGCGGACCCGATCCTCGCGGGAGAAGGCGCCCTGCTCGACGTCTCTGCCCATGTGTCCTCCCGGCGCTGGTGCGACGGAACCGTACCGTTCCGCAACGCATTGTGAACCATTCGCGTGGTGGGCGTAAGTGCGCCCGCCCCGTCACCCGGCTGGACGGGCGACAGGTCTGCACCTGTACCCCGTCGCGGCCGTCACCAGCGCGTCAGTGCGGAGAACTTCGCGTGACGATTCGCACCGCCGGTGGCGTACGCGAGAAGGGCCCGCACCGTCGGCGGACGGTGCGGGCCCCGCGGGCCGGTGCCGGGCTCAGCCCTGGCGGATGGCCTCACCCTCGATCTCGATCTTGACCTTGCGGCCGACCAGGACGCCGCCGGTCTCCAGCGCCACGTTCCAGGTCAGACCGAAGTCCTCCCGGTCGATCTCGGTGGAGGCGGAGAAGCCGAAGATGTCCTGGCCGAACGGGCTGCGGCCGACGCCCTCGAACTCCACCTCGAGCTCGACCCGACGGGTCACGCCCTTGATGGTCAGCTCGCCGACGAGCACGAACTCGTTGCCGTCGCGGGACTTCACCTCGGTGCTGCGGAACTCCAGCGTCGGGAACTGCTCCGCGTCGAGGAACTCGGGGCTGCGCAGGTGCGCGTCGCGGTCCGCCTGGGCGGTGTTGATGCTGGCCGCCTGGATGCTGGCGGTGACCGAGGACTGCATCGGGTCGTCGGCGACGGTGATGGTGGCGGTGGCGTCGGCGAACTCACCGCGTACCTTGCTGACCATCATGTGCCGCGCGACGAAGCCGACACGCTTGTGCGCGGCGTCCAGCACGTAGGTGCCGGGAGCGGGGATGGTGAGACCCTCCCAGTCGCGGGTAGTCGGCTCGGTGCTGCTGGTCATGATGCTCTCCTCCGGAGAAGAATGTTTAGGAGCCCAACGACTGACTGAGCAACTATAGTCATGGCAATATTCCCCGTGTCAAGTGTTGCTAGGATGGTGGCGTGGACCAGAACGTGTTCGACGACCCCCGGATCACTGCCGTCGGCCTGCTCGTCGAGGCGCACGCCGGGCTCGCCGCCCGGTTCGCCGCCCAGTTCGAGGAGCACGGCCTCTCCCCGGTCGAGTTCGAGGTGCTGACCCGACTCGCCCGCTCACCCAACAACCAGCTGCGGATGACCGACCTGGCCGCGCAGACCTCGCTCTCCACCAGCGGCGTGACCCGCGTGGTGGACCGGATGGAACGGGACGGGCTGATCTGCCGGCGCGCCTGCCCGTCCGACCGGCGCAGTTCCTTCGCGGTGGTCACCACCGCCGGGCTCAGCCGCCTGGACGACGTCCTGCCCGGTCACCTGAAGATCATCGAGCAGTGGTTCACCAGCCAGCTCGACCCGGCACAGCTCGACGGGCTGCTGGACGGGCTGCGCCGGGTGCGCGACGCGGTTCATCCGGGTGCCACCGCCGGCAGCACCGAACCGGCCGAGCACGCCGCCTGACCGGTCGCACTGCGCCGCCGACTACCCGCCGGTCACCGGCAGAATGACCGGCAGAACCGCCCCAACGGCCAGGCAAATCGGTCCACATACTAACGAATCGGTCGTCCGACCTCGGTAGTCTTCCGGCAGCGGGGGGCACCGGGGGGTGCTGGCGCGAGCGTGGAGCGAGGGGCAGCACCAGGGGGCTACTTCGCTCGCGCCACCCCCGCGCCCTCCGCCTCCCCGCGCCCGGCCGGAGCGCACGCGGGTCACCGCGACCCGGCGGCCACCGTGACGCCGGCAGCGCTCATCGCCGCCGTCGGGCCGACAGGGAGAACAGCAACTCCTCCTCCTGCGGCAGCAGGCTGACACCAGTCACCTGCCGCGCCGCGTCCAGCCGGTCCAGCACGGCCGGGTCGGCGGTACTGACCGCCAGCCCCACCAGCGCCTCCACCAGATCGCGCCGGCCGGCGACACCCTCCGCCGCGTCGGCGGCCGCGGCGAACCACTCCGCCGCCACCTCCCGGTCGCCCCGGTGCAGCGCCACATGCCCCTCGATCAACCCGCGCAACGCGTCCTCGGTGCGCACGTCCCCACCCGAGCCGGGCAGGTCGAGCATCTCCACCGCCGGTGGCCGGCGCCGGCCCGGCACCGCGCCCGACGGCCACAGCTCGGCCACCGTGGCCAGCGCCTCGTCCGTGCGCCCTGCGTGGGCGAGCGCCAGCCCGACAGCGCCGATCGTCCGGCGCCGCCGTCCCGGATCGCCCAGCTCCGCGAGCGCGGCCGCCACCCGGCGCCCCTGCTCGGCCGCCTCGGCGTACCGGCCCTCCAGGCGGGTCAGCTCGGCCTGATCGGCTCGCGCCAGCACACGCAGACGCTGGTCACCGCACTGCGCCGCCAGGCGGTCGACAGTGGCCAGCCGCCGCCGGGCACCGGCCAGCCGAGCTTCGCGTACGTCGTGCCAGGTCAAGTGCGCCTGGGCGACGGCCATCTCGCGTACCCGGTGGTGCCGGGTGGCCGCCGCGAGCGCGGCCTCGGCCTGCTCGCGGGCCTCGTCGTGCGCGCCGAGCCCCGGAAGGAGCGCGCAGAGCACGGACCGGGCGGACAGTTCGCCCGTCACGTCGCCCGCCTCGGTGAAGATGACCAGGGCGGCACGCACGCCCGGAATTTCCTCCGCGCCCGCGCCGTGCTCGGCGGCGAGCCGGGCCGCGCCGAGCATGGCCCAGGCTCGCAGCGTGGGCCGGGCACCGGCGGTACGCGGATCGGCAAGCAGTTCCCGCAGCCGGTGCCGGCCGGATACGTCCCGCCCGCGCAGCCGCCACCAGCGGGGCAGGGAGGCGGCGAGCAGGAGCGCCGTCTCGGGCGCGTGCTCGGCGGAGTACGCGAGCGCGGCGGTGATGTCGCTCGTCGCCTCGTCGAGCAGGCGCACCGCGCCGGACATCTGCGCACCCACCAGCCCCGGCGCGGTGCGGTGGACCAGCCCGGCGACCACCACGGCGTGCCGCATCCGGATCCGGGCGGTCTCGCCGTCGGCGTCGGCCTGCTCCGCGGCGAAGTCACGGACCGCGTCGAGCAGGCGGAACCGGAACGGGCCGCTGCCCCGGACACTCAGCAGGCCCAGTTCGCGCAGCCGGTCCAGCATCGGCGCCGCGTCCCACCGCCGGCCGCCGTCGGCGAGCAGATCCTCGGCCAGCTCGACCGACCAGCGGTTACGGAACGCGGACAGCCGCCGCAACGCCGTCCGGTCGGCGGGCGCGAGCAGGCGATAGCTGGTCGCCACCGCGTCGCGCAACGTCACCGTGCCGGCGGACGGGCCGGCGGACGGGCCGGCGGACGGGCCGGCGGGTTCCCAGCCGGGGCGTCCGCCGGACAGGTCCAGGACGCGGTCGCCGTAGCGGTCGAGCAGTTCGGTGACGTCGAGGATGCGTCCCCGTGCCGCCATCAACTCGATGGCGAGCGGCAGTCCGCCGAGCCGGCGCACGAGCGCGGCGAGCGCCGGCAGCTCGACCGGGGTCGGCGGTTCCGGGCGGACCTGGGCGAGCCGCGCGGCGAACAGCGCCGCCGCCGGCCAGCGGTCCAGGTCGGCCCGGTCGGCGGGTACGGCGCCGGCAGGCGGTACGTCGAGCGGCGCCACCGGCCGGACCAGCTCACCGGGCAGGCCGACCGGTCGGCGGCCGGTGACCAGTACCCGCAGCGTCGGCACGGCGGCGGTCAGGACGCGCAGCGCCTCGGCCACCGCGTCCGGCGCCCGGTCGACGGCGTCGACGAGCAGCAGCGCCCGGCGGTCGCCGATCCGGCAGGACAGATCGGCCAGCCGGTTCACGCCGAACATCGACGCCGACGCGGCGAGCACGTCGGGGCTGTCCGAGCCCTCGCCCACGAGCACCCCGGCCACGCCCGCCGGGTGCCGGGCCGCCACCGCGTGCGCGACGGTGACGGCGAGCGCCGTCTTGCCCACGCCCGCGAGTCCCACCAGGCTGACCACCGGGTACGCGTCGAGCAGGCCGGACACCTCCGCCACGTCCCGCTCGCGGCCGAGCAGCGGTACGGGCTGGGGCAGCGCCACCGGCGGATCGTCGGTGCCGGGAAGGCGGGACGCCGCGGGGCGGGCGGTGTCGACGAACTCCCGCCGCTCGTCCCCGCTCAGGCCGAGCGCGTCGGCAAGCAGGTCGACAGTGGTGCGCTGGGGTCGTACGGCGCGTCCCCGTTCCAGATCGCGGACCGTCCGTACGCCCACGCCGGCCCGGCCCGCCAGCTCGGCCTGGGTCAGGCCGACGGCGAGCCGGTGCCCGCGCAGCAGATCGGACAGACCGGTACGACCGTCTGGGCCCCGCGCACGGTCATGATCCGGAGTCATGGGCACGAAGATTACGGATGGACTCCGACGCTCCACAGCCCATCGTCAACCACCCGACCGTCCACTGCCGATATCCGACAGGGCACGGTGTGGGTGCCGTCCTCACATGCCGAGGTCGCGGGCGATGATCATGCGCTGCACCTCGCTGGTGCCCTCGCCGATCTCCAGGATCTTGGAGTCCCGCCAGAAGCGGGCCACCGGGTACTCGTTCATGAAGCCGTACCCGCCGTGGATCTGCGTCGCCTCGCGGGCGTTGTCCACCGCCACCGTACTGGCGTGCAGTTTGGCGATCGCCGCCTGACGCTTGAACGGCTCACCGGCGAGCATCCGGGCGGCCGCGTCGTAGTAGGCCAGCCGGGCCGTGTGCGCCTTCATCTCCATGTCCGCGATCTTGAACTGGATGGCCTGGTAGTTGCCGATCGGCTGACCGAACGCCTGGCGCTCCTTGGCGTACTTGATCGACTCGTCGACGCAGCCCTGGGCCAGGCCGACGGCGAGCGCCGCGATGGCGATCCGGCCCTCGTCCAGGATGCGCAGGAACTGGGCGAAGCCCCGGCCGCGCTCACCGAGCAGGTTGGCCGCCGACACCCGGCAGTCGTCGAACGTCAGCTCGTGGGTGTCCGAGGCGTTCCAGCCGACCTTCGAGTAGCCGGGCGCGACGGTGAAGCCGGGCGTACCCGACGGCACGATGATCGTGGACAGCTCCTTGCCGCCGTCCGGCCGCGTACCGGTGACGGCGGTGACGGTGACCAGCGCGGTGATGTCGGTACCGGAGTTGGTGATGAACGCCTTCGAGCCGTTGATGACCCACTCGTCGCCGTCCAGGACCGCGCGCGTCCGGGTGCCGCCCGCGTCCGAGCCGGTGCCCGGCTCGGTGAGCCCGAACCCGGCCAGCGCCTCACCGCTGAGCAGCTTCGGCAGCCACTGCGCCTTCTGCTCCTCGGTGCCGAAGCGGTAGATCGGCATCGCGCCGAGCGACACCGCCGCCTCCAGCGTGATGGCCACGCTGGAGTCCACCCGGGCCAGCTCCTCCAGCGCCAGGCAGAGCGCGAAGTAGTCGCCGCCCATGCCGCCGTGCTCCTCCGCGAAGGGCAGCCCGAACAGGCCCATCTTGCCCATCTGACGGACGATCTCGTACGGGAAGGTGTGCTGCTCGTAGTGCTCGGCGATGGTGGGTGCGACCACCTCGCGGGCGAATTCCCGGACGCTCTCCCGCAGCGCCTGCTGCTCCTCGTCGAGCCGGAAGTCCATGTCGATCCTCCTGGAAAGGGCGGGCCGCCGGGCGCTCGTGACGCCGGGAGCGGCTGAAGCGTTAGGAGGGGCCCCTTTACATGCACCAGGCGTTAATAAGGGGCCCTTCCTTACCGGGTCAGACGGGGGTGACGCCGTGCCGGCGCCGGGAGAAGTGCCGCTCCTTGCCGCGCGCGGCGGCGAACCGGCGGACCAGCTCGGCGCGCAGCTCGTGCGGCTCGACGATCGCGTCCACCACCAGCTCGCTGGCGAGGCGCACCACGTCGATGTCGCGCTCGTACTCCTCGCGCTTCGCGGCCACGAACGCGGCCCGCTCGGCCTCGTCGGAGATCGCGGCGATCTTGTTGGCGTAGACCGCGTTGACTGCGGCCTCGGCGCCCATCACCGCGATCTTCGCGGTGGGCAGCGCGATCGTGGCGTCCGGCTCGAAGCCGGGGCCGGCCATCGCGTAGAGGCCCGCGCCGTACGCCTTCCGGACCACCACACAGATCTTCGGTACAGTCGCCTCGGAGATCGCCGTGATCATCTTCGCGCCGTGCCGGATGATGCCCTGCTTCTCCACCGCGCTGCCGACCATGAACCCGGGTACGTCGCTGAGGAACAGCAGCGGCACGTTGAACGCGTCGCAGAGCTGCACGAACCGGGTCGCCTTGTCGGCCGAGTCGACGAAGAGCACGCCGCCCTTGAACATCGAGTTGTTGCCGACCACGCCGACGACCTCGCCGTTCAGCCGGCCGAACCCGATGGTCAGCTCCTTGGCCCACAGCGCCTGGATCTCGAAGAAGCTGCCGGAGTCGAGCAGGCCCTTGACGTACCGGCGCATGTCGAACGCCTGCCGCTCGCTGGCCGGGACCAGCGCGGCCAGGTCGGCCTTCTCCGGCGCGCCCACGGCCTCGGCGGCGGGCGGATCCTGCTTCCAGTTCGACGGCAGGTACGACAGGTACGTCCGCACCACGTCGAGCGCGTCGTTCTCGGTCTTGCAGAGGAAGTGCCCCACGCCGGACTCGGCGCAGTGCACCTTGGCACCGCCCATCGCCTCCAGCGTGGTCTTCTCGCCAGTGACCATCTCGACCATCCGGTCGGAGCCGAGGTACATGCTGGCGTTGCCGTCCACCATGGCGACCACGTCGCAGAACGCCGGGATGTACGCCCCGCCGGCCGCGCTCGGCCCGAACAGCGCGCAGACCTGCGGGATCGAGCCGGAGGCGCGGACCTGGTTCCAGAAGATCTTGCCGGCGCCGCGCCGACCGGGGAACAGGTCGACCTGGTCGGTGATCCGGGCGCCGGCCGAGTCGACCAGGTAGACCATCGGGACGCCGGTGGCGTACGCCCGCTCGATGATCCGGGTGATCTTCTCGACGGTACGCGCGCCCCAGCTGCCGGCCTTGACCGTGGAGTCGTTCGCCATCAGGCAGACCTGCCGGCCGTCGATGGTGGCGGTGCCGGTGACCACGCCGTCGGCGGGCAGCCCGTCGGCCATCGCGTTGGCGTAGAGCCCGTCCTCGACGAAGGAGCCCTCGTCGACCAGGTAGGCCACGCGCTCGCGGGCGAACAGCTTCCCCTTCGCGGCGTTCGCCGCGTGGTACTTGTCCGCACCGCCGGCGCGGGCGCGCTTGCGTAGCTGCTCCAGAGCCTCACCGTCGAGCGTCACGCCGACTCCCGTTGCCACGGCCCCCGCACAGGGCGCCCACCGACCTGAACGATCGTTAGGCTACCCCACCCGCGCCATCCCCGGCACCCCACCACGCCCCCGCACCCCACCCACCCCCGCTCATCTCGGTGAGACGGGGGGGGCGGGAGAGGGCCGGTCAGGCGGGGCGGGGGGTCAGGCGGGTACGGGGGCCGGCTCGGAGGACTCCGGACGGGAGCTTCTTGCCCACCAGGGTCTCGGCCAGTTCGGCGGCCTCGATCAGGGCGTCCAGGTCGATGCCGGTGTCGATGCCCATGTCGTGCAGCATGTGCACCGCCTCCTCGGTGGCCAGGTTGCCGCTGGCACCGGGCGCGTACGGGCAGCCGCCGAGGCCACCGACGCTGGCGTCGAACTCGGTGATCCCCAGTTCCATAGCGGTGAGCATGTTCGCCAGCGCGGTACCCCGGGTGTTGTGGAAGTGCAGCAGCACCGGCAGGTGGGCGTTACGGTCCCGGACCGCCGTGACCAGTTCGCGGACGCGCCGGGGCGTACCCATGCCTGTGGTGTCGCCGAAGGCGACGCGGTCCGCGCCGTCGCGGGCGACGCGGTCGACGATCGCGGCGACCCGGCGGGGGTCCACGTCGCCCTCGTAGGGGCAGCCGAAGCTGGTCGCCACGATCACCTCGGCGGTCGCGTCCGCGCCGTGCAGCAGGTCGATCAGCTCGGCGATGTCGTCCAGCGACTCGTCCGTGGAGCGGTTGACGTTACGGCGGTTGTGCGTGTCGCTGGCCGAGACCACCACCTCGATCTCGGTGAAGCCCGCAGCCAGCGCCCGCTGCGCGCCACGGGTGTTCGGCACCAGGGCGGAGTAACGCACCCCGTCGACCTTCTCCGCCCGCTGCCACACCTCGTCGGCGTCGGCCATCTGCGGGATCGCCTTCGGGTGGACGAAGGAGACGGCCTCGATGCGCCGTACCCCCGTGCGGGACAACGCGTCGAGCAGCCGCACCTTCGCGTCGGTGGGGATGGGCTCCTCGTTCTGGAGGCCGTCGCGGGGACCGACCTCACGGATGCTCACCGAGTCTGGAAGTTCCGCCATCAGATTCACCTCACTGGGTCGAAGGTCAGCGCATCCGGGAGACGATGCCGGTGTCGTAGTCGCCGGAGAGGAACTCCGGGTTCTCCAGCAGCTCGGCGAAGAACGGCAGGTTGCACTTCGGGCCGACGATCTCGAACTGGGCCACCGCCGCCCGCGCCCGCTCGACCGCCTCCTCGCGGGTCGCCCCGGTGAGGATCAGCTTGGCCATCAGGCTGTCGTAGAACGGCGTGACGGTGTTGCCGGCGACGTAGCCGGAGTCGACCCGGATGCCGGTGCCGGACGGCTCGTTCCAGGTGGTGATCGCGCCCGGGCCGGGCATGAAGCGCTTCGGGTCCTCGGCGTTGATCCGCAGCTCGATGGCGTGACCGCGCGGGGTGAGCGCGTCCGGATCGAACGTCGGCGCCAGGCCGGACGCCACCCGCAACTGCTCCTCGACCAGGTCGACGCCGTAGACGTACTCGGTGACCGGGTGCTCGACCTGCAGCCGCGTGTTCATCTCCAGGAAGAAGAACTCCTGCGTCGAAGGATCGAGCAAGCACTCGACGGTCCCGGCGTTGCGGTAGTTGACCGCCTCGCCGGCCCGTACCGCCGCGGCCAGGAACCGCTCGCGCAGCTCGGGCGACACCGCCGGGGACGGCGACTCCTCGACGAGCTTCTGGTTGCGCCGCTGCACCGAGCACTCCCGCTCGCCGAGCGCCACCACCCGGCCGTCGGCCAGGCCGAGGATCTGCACCTCGACGTGGCGCACCCGGGGGAAGTACCGCTCGATCAGCACCGACCCGTCGCCGAACATCCGCTCGGCGAACGCGCGGACCTTGTCGTACTCGGTGCGCAGCGCCGCCTCGTCGGCGGCGACGCCCATGCCCATGCCACCGCCACCGGCGGCGGCCTTGACCATCACCGGGTAGCCGATCTCCGCGGCGGCGGCGACCGCCGCGTCCAGGTCGCTCGCCGGCTCGGTGGTCCCGGGCGCGACCGGCACCCCCGCGGCCGCCATCAGGTTCCGGGCGTTGATCTTGTCGCCCATCGCGCTGATCGCGTCGGCGCCGGGCCCGACCCAGACCAGGCCGGCCCCTTCGACGGTACGGGCGAAGTCCGCGTTCTCGGACAGGAAGCCGTAGCCGGGGTGGATCGCCTCCGCGCCGGTGCTCCGGGCGGCGTCGAGGATCGCCTCGACGTTCCGGTAGCTCTGGGCCGGGTTCGCCGGACCGACGCAGACCGCCTCGTCGGCCTCGGTCACGAACGGCAGCGCGCCGTCGGCCTCCGAGTGCACCGCGATCGTCCGGATCCCGAGCCGCCTACCGGTGCGGATGATCCGCCGCGCGATCTCCCCCCGATTCGCGACCAACAACGATTCGATCATCTTCTGCACGGACGTGACCCCTTCTCGACGCAAAGCCGGGGTCTCTTCTTAACACGCGTTAAGGTACGCGCGGCGTGTCAGGTCGGGTCGGTGGGCGCGAGCAGGGCCGCGAGGGTCGCGCCGCGCAGCAGTTCGGCCCGGCGCCGGCGGTCCACCTCGCCGCCGAGGAACGGCGTCGAGTTCATCAGGCCGAACGCCGCGTGGGCGAGCACCCGGGCCGCGCCGTCGGGCAGGCCGGGATGCAGCGCGGTCAGCACGGTGACCCATTCCTCGACGTACATCCGCTGGAGCCGGCGGATCCGGCGGCGCGGCTCGTCCGGGAGGCGGTCCAGTTCGTGCAGGTGCAACGCGATCACCGCCGGGTTGGCGAGCGCGAAGTCGACGTGGAAGTCGATCAGTGACTCCAGCGCGGCACGCGGGTCACCCGGATGGCCGGCGGCGCGGTCCCGCCCGCCCGCGAGCAAACCCTCGCTCACCGGGATCAATGCGGCGGCGAGCATCGCCTCCTTGCCGGCGAAGTGGTGGTAGAGCGCCGGACCGGTGACACCGGCCGCCGCGCCGATGTCGTCCATCGACACACCGTGGTAGCCGCGCGCCGCGAAGAGGCCGACCGCGATCTCCAGGATCTCGTCCCGCCGGGACCGGCGCCGGGCCGCACCCGCCGCCCCCCGTGCCTGCTGTTCCACCGCCACCGGACCAGCCTAGACCTCGCGTTCGAGCTGGGGCAGCCGCGGTTACCCAACGGTTGCCCCAGCCCGTCGTGTCAGTCCTCCTCGATGCCGTGGTCGGCGCGCACCTTCGCCGCCTCGGCCTCCCGGCCCTGCTCGTCGAGCGCGCGGGCCAGCAGCCAGGCGGCCTGCGTGGCCGGGCGGGAACCGGTGGGCAGCCCGGCGAGGACCGGGCGCAGCAGCCCTTCGGCCTGCTCCGGCCGTCCGTCGCGCAGCAGCAGTTCGCCGGTCAGCACCTCGACCTGCGCCGCCTCGCCGAACGCCTCGATCGACCGCAGGCGCTCCGGCACGCCGTCCACCCGGTCCAGCGCGGCGGTCAGCCGGTCCTCGCCGATCAGCACCCGGGCCACCGCGTCGGCGGCCATCGCCCGCTCGTACGTCACCACCGGCGCCTCGTCGGCCTCGGCCGGGAGCACGGCCGCCGCCTCGTCCACCCGCTCGATCGCGGCGACCGCGGCCGGCAGGTCGCCGGACCAGTGCAGGGCGAGCAGTTCCCGCCGCCGGGCCCGCAGCTCGTCCACCTGGAAACCGGCCAGCCGCCAGGCGGTCGCCGCCGCCGCGAACCGCTGCGCGGCGAGGGCGTCCCGGTCGGCGTCGTAGAGCAGGCCACCGGACTCCTCCAGCACCTGCGCCCGGTGCGGGAGATTGTCCGGCCCGTCCAGGTTCTCGGCCAGCGTGTCGAGCACCGTGAGCGCCAGATCCGTCTCGCCGAGACCGGCGTAGATGCCCGCCAGCATGTGCCGGCAGCGGTCCGCCTCGGCCTGCGCGCCGGCCCGGTCGAGCCCGAGCACCGCCTCCTCGGCCACCTCGGCGGCCTCGGCCAGCCGCCCGGCCACCCGGTACGCCTCGGCCAGCTCCCAGCGCAGCAGCGCGTCGCCGTCCAGCCCCTGCTCGACGCAGAGGGTGACCGCCTCGGCCAGATCCTCCACCGCCTCGCCGGCCCGGTCGGCGGCCATCAGCGCCCGGCCCCGGGTCACCCGCAGCGGCAGGTACGCGCCGGCCGGTGCGACGGACAGCGCCTCGTCGCAGGCGGCCACCGCCTCGGCCGGGTCGTCGGTGGAGCGGGCGTACGCCAGGCTGGCGCCGGTGAGCATCTCGGCGTCGCCCAGCTCACTCGCCAGCCGGCGGGACCGCGCCGCCGCGTCCCGGAACTCCTCGGCCCGCTCCAACTGCTCCAGCACGTGCGTGCGGTGCAGCGCGACCCGTCCGGCCAGCCACGGATCGGCATCCGCCTCCGCCTCGGCCCGGTCGAGCGCGTCGAGCGCCTCCGCCCACTGCTCGCGGTGCACGTGGGCCAGGGCGAGCCGGTCCCAGCCGGCGGCCCGGTCACGCGGCTCACCGTGCTCGGTCAGGTACCCGGCCGACTCCCGTGCCAGGGCCATCCCCTCGTCCGCGCTCTCCTCGACCATGCTGAGCAGCACACCGAGCCGCCCGGCCACGACCTGGGCGCGCAGCGGATCCGGCACCTCTCGCCAGGCGGCCAGCGCCTCCCGGTTGACAGCGATCGCCGCCGGTACGCCGTCGTCGTCCTGGGACAGCTCACCGGCCCGCAGCTCCAGCCGCCAGGCCCGGGTGGTCGCCGGCACGTCCGCGTCGCCGAACCGCTCGTCGTACGCGCGCAACACGGCGACCAGGCCGTCCCGGCGGTTGGTGCGCCAGCACTCCTCGGCCAGCGCGAGCAGCTCGTCCGCACCGGCGTCGGCGGGCACCGTCACCGGCTGCGGAGAGGCCACCGGCGCGTCCGAGCCGGTACGCGGCGCGGGCACCGCCGGGCGGCGCAGGCTCGCGGAGAGCGGCAGGTGCTCACCGACCGGCCCGGCCGACAGCTTGCGGGCGATCAACCCGGACTGGTGCGTGGTGCCGTTGCGCGCGTCGAAGCGCTCGGCCAGCGCCGTCGCCGTACCGGCCAGCTCGTCGGCGAGCGCGCCCACCGGCACGTCGGCGGCCGGTCGCTCGCCGGAGGCGCGGCGGTGCACAGTCAGCTCGGCCGGCACCTGGCGCAGCGCCGCCGAGGCGGCGGCCGCGAAGTGCATCGCGGCGGCCGGGGTGGGTGCCCGGTCCAGCCAGTCGAGATGCCGCTCGACCAGTTCCAGCGCCCGCGCCTCGTTGCCGGTCACGGTGCAGAACTCGACGTGGTCGGCGATGTCCCACAGGTCGGCGAGGTGCCCGCGCACCCGCCGGTACGCCTCCCGGTGCGCGTCCCGCGCCGCGTCGGTGCGGCCGGTCTCGCGGTAGGGCGTGAGCAGCGCGGTGAGGATCCCCTGCGGCTGCTCGCTACAGGTGAGGCGCCCGGCGAGCACCGGCTCGGCCAGCGCCACCGCCTCCTCGTGACGGCCGTGCCGCACCAGGTGCGCGACCTGGGTGGTCGGGTCGCAGCCGGCGCAGTCGGAGAGCGTGTCGCGCGGGGTGGTCATCCACTTGCGGTACCACTGCTCCGCCGCCTCGTCGTCGCCCAGGTGCGCGGCCACCAGGTAGCGGTGCTTGTAGACGGCCTGGAGCGAGTGCCCGGAGTCGCGGTAGCGCCGTTCCATGTCGTCGAGCACCGCGTACGTCCGGTCCAGCGGCAGCTCCGGGAACTTCACCATCGCGTTGACCATGTACTTGAAGAACCACAGCAACTGGTGCGTGTAGCGCTGGTGGTAGGGCTGCGGATCCTTGTCGTACTCGGCCAGGCACCAGGAGAACGTGACGAAGGACTTCGCCGGTTCGCCGCCGTAGACGTACGCGGTGGTGCCGGTGACCCGGGCGGCGAAGGCGAGGTGCCGGTCGTCGCCCGCGTCGGCGCGGCGCAGCAGTTGTTCCAGCGCGGCGATCTGCCCCGGCCCGTACGGCATGGATTCGATCTCGTGGTGCATCCGCCAGAGGTCGTCGTCAGTCACGGATCTCTCCCGGTACGGCCCGGCCGAGCAGGCCGAGGAAGGAACTGTTCAGCAGTGCGGCGTCGGCCGCCCGGATCGGGTGGTGCCCGAGCAGCAGGGCCTGCCCGTAGAGCGCCTCGACGGCCAGCCCGACCAGCTCCGGGTCGGCGAGCGTGGTGACCCGGCGGACCAGCGGGTTGCGGTGGTTGAGCACGAGTTGCGGGCGGTCCGGCGGGGCGGAGGCGGCGAGCGCGTCGAGCACGCCGCCCCACAGCTCGTCGGCCTTGTCCCGGCTGGCGGCGAGCTGGTCGTGGAACGCGGCCGACCGGGACACCAGGTAGAGCGCCGGCAGCGAGACCGGGTCGTACGCGCGGATCACGACCTCGCAGCCGAGCCGTTCCAGAGCCCGCTGCGCGGCGGTGAGGAACGGCCGCAGGGCCAGTTCGGCCGCCGGGTCGAGGATCTCGAACCGGGTGGTCAGGTCGCTCGGCTCCAGCCGCTCGATCAGCACCGACCGGTCCACTGCGGGCAGCCGCTCGATCAGCTCGGTGTCGTACGTGTAGCCGCCGTTGACGACTGCCAGTTCCTGCGCGGCGGCCACGGCGGCGAGCTGGCGGAACTCGTCCAGGCTGGCGGCGTACCGGAGCACGCCGTGCCGCTGCCGGAACTCGGCGAGCGTCATCGTGCCGACGTTGGTGTCCATCGGCCACCACTGGTCGACCAGCCGCAGCATCTCGTCGTCGTGCATCGCGAGCGCCTTGACGCCGAGGTGGTGCACCTGGAGGAACTCGCCGAGCCGGCGCGGGTCGTGCTTGGCGAGGCGGACCAGCCAGCCGCGGATCTGGTCGCCGAGCGCGTCCCGGACGGAGGTGAGAAGGGCATCCTCGTAGAGCGCCTCACGGCTGGCGGTGGGCCGCAGTTCGCTGGCGTCGACCACGCAGTGGGCGAAGAAGGCCCACTCGGGCAGCAGCCCGTCGGCGTGCTCGCTGAGCAGCATCCGCTTGAGGTAGACCCGGTGCCCGGCCCGGGCCGCCGGGTTCACCGCGGCGGGCAGGATGAACGCCACGCCGGTCAGGCCGGCCTCGGGCACCGACAGCGGCACCACGTCGAACGGGGCGAAGCCGAGCAGTTCCTGCGCGTACCGCTGGAGGGCGGCCCGGTCGACAGGCGCCCCGGGCGTGGTCGGCCACGGCGGCGGGCCGGACGTGGTCGGCGTGTCACCGACCCGGACGTCGACCGGCAGCAGGCTGCCGTAGAGGCGGGCCAGTTCGGTGACTGTGGGTACGCCGAGCCACTGGTCGGCGTCGCGCCGGGGCACCAGCGTGACTGTGGTGCCGGGCTCGTCGCGGGCCTGGTCCGGCTCGGCGAGCCGTACCGCGTACCGCCCGTCGGACCAGCCCGTCCAGAGCACGGTGGGCTCGTCGGCGTGCCGGGTGACCACCCGGATCTCGTCCGCGACCAGGAAGCAGGAGAGCAGGCCGATGCCGAACTGGCCGAGGAACTCGTGCCGGGAGAAGCCCAGCTCGTCGCGCTTGGAGCTGCGGCCGATGGTGGCGAGCAGCTCGTGCACCTGCGCCTCGGTCAGGCCGATGCCGGTGTCGTGTACGCGGAGCGTCCCGTCGCCGGTCAGTTCCGGCGGCTCGATGCGGACCCGCGCGGGGGCCTTCGGGTCGGCGGACCGCCGCGCGGTGATCGCGTCGACGGCGTTTTGCAGCAGCTCGCGCACGTAGACCCGCGGGCTGCCGTAGAGGTGATGACTGAGCAGGTCGACCACGCCACGGAGGTCCACCTGGAAGGTGCGGTCCAATCGCGCTCCCGGTTCGGATTTTCGGCGCTCACCGTACCGGTCAGCGCCGACAGTGTCCGTCCCGTTTCACCCCGCCCGTTCCCGCTCGCCTCCCCGCCGATCGTGCACCGTCCGCCCGGCCGAACACGCACAAAGTGGACCCGTCCAGGGCCACAACTGCAAGATCAGTGGGGTGGGGGTTCGAAGCCCGCGAGGCGGGTGGCGATGCGGTGGCGGGCCGGGGGGACGGTGGAGACCAGGCGGAGCAGCAGGTTGCGCAGCGGGCGGAGGGGCGGTGGGGCGGCGGCCAGGCGGGTCAGGCCGGCGGCGAAGCCGAGCACCTCCTCGGCGCGGGGGCGGCGGTCGGCGGCGTACCCGTCGAGGGCCTGCGGACCGGCGGCGAGCGCGTCGCCGAGCGCGACCGCGTCCCGCAGGCCGAGGTTCATGCCCTGCCCACCGGCCGGGCTGTGCACGTGCGCGGCGTCCCCGGCGAGCAGCACCGGCCCGGAACGGTAGGTGCTCGCGATCCGGTGGTGGATCCGGAACCGGGACGCCCACGCCATGCCTGTCACCCGGTCCGGCCGGCGCGCCGGGCCGCGCTCGTCGAGCAGCGCCTGGAAGTGGTGCGCCTGCGGGTCGCGCGGTGCGTCGTCCACGGTGGCGACCAGCCGGACCGTGCCGTCGGGCAGTGGCGCCCAGACCAGCGGGCCCCGGCGGGAGAGGAAGAGGCTCACCTGGTCGCGCGGGAGCGCGCTGTCCACGTGGACGTCGGCGAGCAGGAACGACTCACCGGGGTCGGCCGGGCCGCCGAAACCGATGCCGGCGAGTTCGCGGACCCGGCTGTGCATCCCGTCCGCGCCGACGACCCAGCGCGCCCGGACCGTGCGGCCGCCGTCGAAGCGCGCGAGCGCGCCGTCGCCGTCGAGGTCCAGGCCGGTCATCTCGTACGGCCGCAGCACGCGCCCGCCGAGCGCGGTGAGCCGGTCGGTGAGCACCGCCTCGGTGTCGGCCTGGGAGATCAGCAGCGCGTACGGATAACGCGACGGCAACCTGTCGAAGGGGACGGTGACCAGCACCCGGTCCCGGTCGCGGACACTGAACCGGGCCGAGTGCAGCCCTCGCGCGGCCAGCGGCGCGGCGACCCCGATCCGGTCCAGCACCTCCAGGGTGCCGGCGTGCACGACCGCGGCGCGTGAGGTGACGGGCGGCTCGGCGAGCCGGTCGACGACTGTCGCGGTCACCCCGTGCCGGGCGAGCGTGACCGCCACGGCCAGGCCGGTCGGCCCGGCTCCCACCACGAGGACGTCGGTGCGTACGGGCAGCATCGCTTCCACCTCCGGGTTCGGTCAACAACTGTTTGCCAACATGTGTTGGCTTCACTGTAGAGCCGATGTCAACACGTGTTGGCCTACAGTCGTGGACGTGACCGAACCCGCCACCCGCACCCGCCGCTCCGACGCCACCCGGGCGGCCATCCTGCGCGCCGCCCGGGAACGCTTCGCCGCCGACGGCTACGACCGGGCCACCATCCGGGCCATCGCCGCCGACGCCCGCATCGACCCGTCGATGGTGATGCGCTACTACGGCAGCAAGGAGGGGCTGTTCGCCGCGGCGGCCGAGTTCGACCTGCGCCTGCCCGACCTGACCGAGGTGCCGCCGGACCGGCTCGGCGAGACACTGACCCGGCACTTCGTACGCCGCTGGGAGGCGGACGGGACACTCGTCGCCCTGCTCCGGGCCGCCGCCACCAACCCCGGCGCGGCCGAACGGATGCGCGGGATCTTCGCCGGCCAGCTCGCCGTCGCGGTGGCCCGAACCGGTGCCGACCCGGCGACCGCCGACCGCCGGGCCGGCCTGGTGGCCAGCCAGATCCTCGGGCTCGCGCTCACCCGCTACGTCGTCCGGCTGCCACCCGTGGCAGACCTCGACCCCGAGGAACTGGCCGACTGGGTCGGCCCGACGATTCAGCGCTACCTGACCCAACCTTTACCCCCGTCCCGCGCGTCTGGCCGGTGACGGAGGAGGAGCCGGATGGGGCGTGACGCGGACGACGGACGGGCGGACTACCTCGCCTTCGTCGAGTCGCACCAGCACCGGCTGCTGCGCGCCGCGTACCTGATCTGCGGAAACCGCCACCAGGCCGAGGATCTGCTCCAGGACGCGCTGCTCAAGCTGGCGCTGCGCTGGTCGTCGGTGCGCGACGGCGACCCGGCCGCCTACGTGCGCGCCATCCTCTACCGCGACGCCGTCTCCTGGTGGCGACGGCGGCGACGCGAGTGGCTCAGCGCGTACCCACCCGACCGGCCGGGCAGTGACACCGACGCCGCGCTGCGGCTCACCGTGCGCGCGGCGCTGGACCGGCTGCCGCCCCGCCAGCGGGCCGTGGTGGTGCTGCGTTACTTCGAGGACCTGACCGAGGTCGCCACCGCCGAGGCGCTCGGCGTCACCGTCGGCACCGTCAAGAGCCAGTGCCACGACGCGCTGCGCAAGCTGCGCGACGTCGTACCCGCCCCCGGCACGTCCGGAGACGGCCTGGTGACCGGGATGGAGGCGAACCCGTGAGCGAACCCGAGCTGACCCGGCTGCTGACCCGGGCCGCCGAGGAGATCCGGCCGACCCGGCCCGCCGGGGCCGGATGGGAGCGGGCCGGACGGGTCCGCCGCGCCCGCCGGGCCGCCGGCGCCGCAGCCGTCGCCGTGGTCCTGCTCGGCGGCGGTACGACAGCGCTCCTGCACCGCTCCGGCCCGCCACCGGCGGCACCGCCGAGCCCGACGGTGACGGCGGTGCCGAGCGCGCCTGTGGTGCAGCGGCCCCCGGACCGGCTCGGCGAGGCGGGCGACCCGCTGGGCCGGCTCGGCGACCGGGTGGCCTACCGCCTCTCCGACCGGCCGGTGAGCCGGGCGCTGGCGCTGTACCAGCCGGTCGACCCGGAGACCGGCGACGCCGGCCCGGTCCGGGTTCTGGGTGACGACGGTATGGTCCGCGAACTCGACGTGGTGACGCTCGCGCCCACCCGCGACGCCGAGGGCAACGAGGCCACTCCGCTCAAGCCGGGCAGCCTGTCGCCGGACGGCCGGACCGCCGCGTTCGCGCAGACCGGTGAGGTCGTCGTGGTCGGCCTGACCGACGGCGCGGTCCGCCGCTATCCGCTCACCGGCTACCTGGAACACGTGGTCTGGGCCGGGGACCGGCTGCTGGTCGGGGACAACGACACCACGTACGAGCTGGACCGGCGCACAGGGTCGGCGCGGAAGCTCCCGGTCGACCCGTGGACGCTCGTCGTGCCCGAACCGGCCCGGTCCGGTGACCTGTTCACTGTGGGCGGCTGGTCCGGGGACGGCGGCCTGGCCGTACGCCGGTTCCCCGCCTCCGGTGGCGCGCCGGAGCGACGGCCGGTGACCACCGGGGAGCTTCCCCCTGGTTACCAGCTGAACGAGGTCTACGGGCGGGGCTGGCAGCGCGGCGACCGGATCGGCCAGGCCGGGTGGACCACCACCGCGGGTGCCGCCGGCACGATGAGCGGCGCGGAGGGTGTGGCGGTGCTGGACGCCCGTACCGGGGCGGTGACCCGCCTGCTCGACCTCGGGCGCGAGGACCGGGCCAAGGGGTGCTGCGAGGTGTACGGCTGGACCGCCGACGGCGACCTGCTGTTCCGCTACGACGCCGGGCTGGCCCGGTGGCGGCCGGAGACCGGCACCGTCGACTGGGTGGCGAGCGACGTCCCCGGCCGGCTGTCGATAGCCGCCCGCTGACCAGCCTGGAACGCAGCCGGTCCCGCCGTGGTGACGGCGGGACCGGCCGGGACGCTCAGCGGGTCAGGCCGCCGGGCTGGTCGCCCTTCACGACGGGGGCCCGGACCAGGTTGCCCCACTCGGTCCACGAGCCGTCGTAGTTGCGCACCTGCGGGAACCCGAGCAGGTGGTGCAGCACGAACCAGGTGTGGCTGGACCGCTCGCCGATCCGGCAGTACGCCACCACGTCGTCGGACGGACTCAACCCGAGCTGGTCGGCGTAGACGGCGCGCAGCTCGTCGGCGGACCTGAACGTGCCGTCGTCGTTCGCGGCGGACTTCCACGGCTTGCTCACCGCGCCCGGGATGTGCCCGCCGCGCAGCGCGCCCTCCTGCGGGTAGTCCGGCATGTGCAGCATCTCGCCGGTGTACTCACCGGGCGACCGCACGTCCACCAGCGGCCGACCGGCCGCCACGTGCGCCATGACCTGCTCCCGGTACGCCCGGATCGGCGCGTCGTTGCGCTCCGGCACCGGGTACGAGGCGCGGGGCCGGCCCACCTTGTCCCGGGTCAGCTCGCGTCCCTCGGCGATCCACTTCTGCCGGCCGCCGTCGAGCAGCCGCACGTCCTGGTGACCGAAGAGGGAGAAGACCCAGAGGGCGTACGCGGCCCACCAGTTGAAGTTGTCGCCGTAGAAGACGACTGTGTCGTCCCGCCCGATGCCCTTCGCGGCGCACAGCTCGGCGAAGCTCGCGGCGTCCAGGTAGTCGCGGGTGACCTGGTCGTTGAGTTCGGTGTGCCAGTCGACCTTGACGGCGCCGGGGATGTGGCCGGTGTCGTAGAGGAGCACGTCCTCGTCGGACTCGACCACCACGAGCCCTTCGTCGCCCAGGTGCTCGGCCAGCCACTCGGTGGTGACCAGGCGCTGCGGGTCGGCGTACGACTGGAGGCGGGGATGCGGATCGCTCGGCACAGGCATGATCCCCAAGGTACGCCGGATCCGCGGAGCACGGTGCCGGTCAGGCGCGGCGGTGCACCAGGCGGCCGGCGACCACAGTCGCCAGGCACGAGCCGTCCGCGTCGAACACGGCGAGGTCGGCGCGCCCGCCGGTCACGAGCGCGGGCGGCCGGGCGGCGGGCAGCACCGTCACCTCGTTGCGGGCCGCGGCGGAGCGCAGCGCCGGGTCGGTGACGTGCTCGTCGAGCACGGCGGCCACGCCGAGCCGGAACAGCGCGTGCACCCGCTCGCGGGGCGTGGGTGCCGGCGGCAGCGGTCCGTCGTGCACGAGCGCCGGCCCGAGCGTGCCGGCCCACCGCCGCACCCGCACCCCGGGGTACGCGCCGGACAGCTCGGCCGTGGGCACGATCGCCTCGACCCGGTCACCGGCGACCACGACGGCGAGCCCGGCGCGGGGTGGGTCGTCTGGTGTCAACCGCAGCAGGTCGGCGGCGTGGACGGTACGCACGCTCAGTCGGCGTCGACCGGCCCGAGCACCGGCCGCTTGGCGGTGATGAAGTCGCCGGAGGACCGCCCGGTCAGCCGGCGCTTGATCCACGGTGCCAGGTGCCGGCCGGCCCAGCGCAGGTCGGCGGCGCGCGCGGCGAGCCACGGGCTGGGCGCCGGGTGCGGCGGGACCATCAGCCACTCCTCGTCGCAGCCGACGCCGAGCGCGGTGAGCACCTGGGCGGCGACCCGGCGGTGCCCGGCGGCCGACAGGTGCAGCCGGTCGGTGCTCCAGAGCAGCGGATTGAGGTAGGTATCGTCGGCGTACAGGTCGACCAGGATCGCGCCGTGCCGCTCGGCCACCTCGCCGACCGCCCGGTTGAGCAGCGCGACCCGGGGTGCCACCAGGCGCTGGCCGGGCAGCCGGGCCATCACGTCGGCGAACCGGAACAGCACCACGTCGCTGCCGCCGGACCGCAGCCGTTGCACGACCGAGTCGAAGCGGGGGACGAACGTGTCCGGGTCGAAGCTGCGGCGCAGCACGTCGTTGCCACCGGCCGCGAAGCTGATCAGGTCGGGCTTCATGGCCAGCGCGGACGGCACCTGCTCGGCCACCACGTTGGGGAACAGCCGGCCCCGGATCGCCAGGTTGGCGTAGCCGAAGTCCGGCCCGGCCTCGACGGCGAGACGGGTGGCGACCAGATCGGCCCAGCCCCGGTAGCTGCCGTCCGGATACGCGTCGTCCATGCCCTCGGTGAAGCTGTCGCCCACCGCCACGTAGCTGCGCCAGCGCACGGCGCCTCCCTCAGACGTCCCGGCAGAAGTGCGTCGCACAGTCTGTCACCGCGCGGACCGGTCCCGCTGGCCCTGAACCCCGGACGTGGCGGATGTCTCGACGTCCTGTTCACGACAGCCACCCGAGGGGACAAATCCGCCGGACACGACCGGCGGGGCAGAATCCGTCGCCCGGACCGGGGATGATGTCTGCCGTCATCCGGCCGGGCGAACCGTCCGGCCGGTCCCGCACACGGCACGAGCGAGGAACCACATGACGCAGGGGCACCCACCGGCGGCGGGCTGGCCACCTCCAGGCAACGGACCGGCTCCGGCCGCAGGCCCCTCCGGGCCGCCGCCCGTGCCCGGGCAGCCGGGAGCATGGCCGGCGTACCCGCCGGGACCGCCACCGAAGCCGAAGTCCCGCCGAGGGCTCTGGATCGGGCTCGCGGCGGGGGCGCTCGCGCTGGCGGTCGGCACCGGCACGGCGGTCGGCGTCGGGCTGGGCCTGCGCGGCGACGACGAGGACGGCCCGGCACCGAAGGCGGCAGCCGGCGCGAACGGCGTCACCGTCACGAACGCCGAGCTGACCGCACTGCTCGACCGGCACAGCAAGGCGCTCGCGGCCAAGGACCTGGACGGCTACCTGGCCGCGTTCGACCCGGCCCGCAAGGAGCTGATCACCGGGCAGACCCAGCTGTTCCGCAACCTGGCGAAGCTGCCGCTGTCGGTGGCCCGCTACGAGACGGTCGAGCGGCAGGGCCGCGCCGCCGACGCCTTCGGGCAGGGCGTCACGTTCCAGCTCGACGTCTCCTTCGTGCACCAGTTGGACGGCTTCGACCGGGCCCCGGTCGCCGAGTGGTACCGCTGGACGATCGTCCGCGCCGGCCGGGACGCGCCGATCCGGGTCACCGCTGTGACCGGCGCGCCGGCCGCCGGCAGCGGCGGCTCGAAGACCGTCTACTACCCCGGGCCGTGGGACAAGTGGCGGGACATCCACGTCGAGCGGACCCCGTACGCCCTGATCATCACCGACGCGGCGCGGGCCGACCTGGCGAGGCGGTACGCCCCGGCCGTCGACAGGTCGGTGACGGGCAACCTGGCCGTGTGGCGGGCCAACGCGCCGCCCGGCCCGGTGTCGGACAAGTTCGTCGTCACGCTCGCCGTCGGCAAGGACGAGATGACCTCGCTCTACCGGATCGGCACCGAGAAGGCCACCGAGGCGGGCTTCTCGCTGGGCATGGTCGCGGCCGAGCGAACGGACGGCACGGCCACGATCGGCGGCACCCGCATCGTGGTGGACACCAGCGACAGTTACTTCGCCCGCTCCGGCGGGGACAACGACGCCCGCATGGTGTTGCGGCACGAGATCGCGCACTCGATGATGACGCCCCGCACCGACCTGGCCGCCGTGGACGAGTTCAGCAAGCTCGACGAGTGGGTGGTCGAGGGCTTCGCCGAGTACATGGCCTTCCACGGCCGCCCGCTCGGTGCCAGCGAACGCACCGCGCAGGCCCGGAAGCTGGTCCGCGACGGGTGGAACGGCACACTGCCCGGCAACGGCGACTGGGACGACCCCGGCCGGCTGAGCTTCCACTACTGGCTCGGGCACACCGCGATGAACCACCTCGCCGAGAAGCACGGTGAGCCGAAGCTGTTCCGCTTCGTCGAGGCCGTCTACGCGGGCACCCCGACCGACCGCGCCGCCCGGGACGTGCTGGGCGTGTCGCTCGACGAGTTCCAGGCCGGCTGGGCCGACTACGTCCGCGCGCAGGCGCGCTGACGGGAACGGAGACGACCGATGACGTACCAGCATCAGCACCAGCAGCCGCCGCCCGCGTACCCACCGGCGGGCCGGCCGGATCCAGTCGGTGCGCCGCCGGCTGCGCCGAAGCGGCGCGGACGCGTGGCGTTGCTGGTCGCCGGTGGCCTGGTGGCGGTGCTCGCGGTCGCGGCCGGCACCGCCTACGGCGTGTCCCGGCTGGTCGGCGGCGGTGACGACGGGAAGAAGCTGCGTACCGCGTGGGTGCTCGACTTCCCGGAACTCCAGCGCAACGGGCTGAAGACGTACGACGGGCAGGACATGTTCGGCGCCTGGCTGATCGGCGACGCGGTGGTACGGGCCCAGCCGGACGGCGTCATCGCCTACCGGCTCGACGACGGTGCGCAGGCGTGGGGCGTGCCCGCGCCGCAGGCGACCTCGCTGTGCGCGGCCGCGCAGACGCTGGCCGAGGGGCGGGGCGTGGTGGCGCTCGGTTCCGCCGACTCGTGCGACACGCTCGTCGGGTTCGACGCTGCCGCCGGCACGCAGACGTGGCGGGCGACGTTCCCCGTCGAACGCCGGACGGGCCGGTCCGAGATCGTCGCCCCGGACCTGTCGGTGGCCGCCGGCCAGGTGGTCGTCCGCAGTGGCGAGAACGTGCTCGGCTACGCGCTGGCCGACGGCAAACGGCTGTGGCAGACCGACGCCGACCGGCTGCTGCCCGGCCGCGACTGCCGCCTGACCGACGCGCAGGCCGCCGGGGACCAGGCCGTCGTCACCGCGCTCTGCGACGGCGACCGGGGCGCGCTGCTCGGCCTGGACCCGGCCACCGGCAAGGCGCGCTGGCAGCAGCAACTGCCTGCCGCGCAGCAGAGCGACGGGGTGCTGAGCGTCGACCCGCTGGTCGGCCTGCCCGGTCTGAACACCGGGACGTTCGTCGCGCGCGACGCCACCGGCAGGGCGCGCGCCACGTTCGGCAACCCCGTCGACGGTACGCGGTTCAGCGACCTGCCGGTCAACCGTTCCAACACGGTCAGCGGGCCGGGGATCCGGCCGTACCTGGCCGACGCGGACACGCTCTACCTGCCGACCGAGGCCTCTCCGGTGGGCGGCAAGATGCGCCAGGCCAACCAGGTGGTGGCGATCGACCTGGCCACCGGGAAGCGGCGCTGGGTGTCGTCCGGGCACACCGACAGCGAGGTGGAACTCGTCCGCCTCGACGAGCAGGGCGTGCTGGCGTGGGAGGTGGGCGACCGGCGTGACCTCGCACCGCGGCTGGTCCGGATCGACCCGGCCACCGGCGAGGTCACAGTGGTGGCCGAGGCACCGCTGTCAGCCGGCACCGAGGGCAGCGACGCGAAGGTGCTGGAACGCGACGGCACTGTGGTGCTGGTGCCGTGGAAGCAGGTCACGGCGGACGCGGCGATCACCGTGCTGCGCTGACGATCTGCATGTCCCGCAGAGCCGAGGGCTCCGCCCGCTCCGTGATCTTCCTGCCGGTCGCGTTCACCAGTACCACCGTGTAGCGGTCACCGCTGCGGACTCGGACCACCATCGACCCGTCCGGCTGGAAGAAGACCTGCCGCAGTTGACGTCCGCCCAGCGGCAGCGGCACCTCCGCGCCGGTCCGGGTGTCGAGCACGGCGTTGACGAGGCGGCCTTGAGGATCTCATTCGCCCGCTTCAACTCGGCGTTCTCCCGCCGCAGCCGGCGCAACTCCTCCAACTCCCCGCTGGTCGGCCGGTCGTCACGCTGACCTCGGTCGGCCTCGTCCTGACGGATCCAGTTCCGCAACGCCTCGTGATGCACCCCAAGCTGGCGGGCCAATTGGCGGATCACGGGCTTCGGGTCCGACTCCCGATACAAACGCACCGCACGTTCACGCAGCTCATCGGGGTACTTCTCCGGTGCTGCCACGGATGACTCCCTTTAGCTCCATCAGAGCATGATCGAAAGCCGCCGAGCTACCGGGGGAACCTCAGGAGTGCCTGCCCGCCCCCTTCTGTGGCTGCCCGCGCCAGCTGGCGATGCGGGACGTACGACCAGTACGCCCCGGAAACACCCGTCGAGTCAAGCCCCAATTCCGGGCGGAACGGCCACCAGGTCTTGACTCCAGTCCGGTGGAGTGCTATTCAGTCCGCTCAGGTCGCTCCCAGTCCTTTCGGATCCGCCCACTCGCCGCTGAATAAACTTTCAGGACTGGTCACATCGAGTGACGCATATCTCAGTAGGCGGAAGGGGTTGAGTCGGAGACTCGTGCACCCGCCGTCATCACAGGTGTAGGCGGCGAGCCTCAATCGAGACCACGCTAGGACACCACCCTCGTCGACTACAGCAAGGCTCACCGTGACTACTGCCGATCGGCGCGACACGACCATCAAGCGCGGCGCCATCAAGGACACCGTCCGCAATGCCCTGTGGGCACGTACGGCAGGTCGGTGCACGATCTGTAACCGACGTCTTCTCGGTGACTCCAGAACGTACTTTCACTCGGTCCTTCTTGCCGAACTCGCGCACAACATCGGTGCCACCGAAGGCTCCGGCTCGCCGCGCCGCAAGGATGACGACGGAGTCGTGGATACCGAGTCCGAGGAGAATCTACTCCTCCTGTGCCACGACTGTCACAAGGTCATCGATCATCCCGAACACATCGACTTCTTTCCTCCCGAGAAACTTCGCGAGATCAAGGAGTCGTTCGAACGGCGTATTGAGATGGTCACCGAGAACGGCGGGTTGACCCGGACCGCAGCGCTCCGCGTCGGCAGTCAAATCCGAGGCTCGCTCGCGCTCGCTTCCCAGCGTGAGGTCGGGGAGACGCTCTTGGCGGTAAATTACCTCGGCCTTGTTGAAACCCAGCGGAGCGGCGACTTCACGTGCCGCATCCACGGTGCAGCAGGAGGCCGCGGATTCTGGGATGCGGGCCAGCAGGCTATCGACGATACGTTGAATCTCGTGCGCCAGGCCGTCGACAGCGGCGATGTCGAGCACATATCTGTCTTTGCGATCGCGCCGATCCCGCTGCTTGTTTACCTGGGTTGGCAACTGGACGACAAGACGCCGACCCGGATTTTCCAGAAGCACCGAGATCAGTTCGTCGGTTGGTCTTGGACGAATCAGGGTGAGCCGGTGGAGTTTGAGGTGTCTGCTACCAACTCACAGGGCGACGTCGAGGACGTCGTGCTCGTGTGTGCGATCACGAGTGACGTGAATCTGGCGTTTTTGCCTGACGAGATCGCAGGAGCGCCGCGTGTTGAGATCCGACCGGTCGACATTCCTCCGGACCCTACATTGATTTCGCACGAGCAATCGCTGGCCAACTTCGCCGAGCAATGGCGAGCAGCTCTCGCCACTGCCGAGTCGCGGTACCCGGCCGCACGACGGTGGCACCTCGTCGCGTCGGCGCCGGTCTCGGTTGCCATTGAGGCCGGCCGCGCGGTCATGCGGGACGCCCACCCGCCAGTGACAGTCTATGAACGCGGCCGCGATTCGTATGAAGGTGTGCTCGTGATCAACGGGTGAAAGGAGGACCGGTGGGTCCTCAATCAGCGTCGTCGGCCGGCGTCCTTCCGAGGGCTGGCGCCTGGGCCGGCACGAAGGCGCGCAATGGCCCGGCTTCGCCGTGCGGGAGCGAGATCAGGTGCGTGCCGGAGACGGCCGTTCCGGCGTTCAGATGAGCGCCGAGAATGCTGGTCAGACTCCCGGCCACCCCGGCCAGGTCGGCGGCAGACCCGTGGAACGTAGGTGTCGAGCATCCTCGCGTTGGGATGATCTCGTCGCCAGATGCCGAAGTCTTCCACAGGCAGTGGAATGCCTCGTGCGCTCCATCCTGGAGGATTTGCGCTCCAGCTTTCCGGTCAATGGTCAGTGGGCCAGCCCTCAGTGGCGGCATCGAAACAGTCATGATGCCTAGCGTTCCTGTCCGAGCGTCGACAGCTACCTGGGCCATCACCGGCCGCTGGTCAGAAGCGGCAGCGAAACTGTCGAGAAGTCGGCTGATCGCAATGCTGACGGTGGCATCGATGATCAGGTCAGCCTCGGCGAGATCCTCTTCGCCGGGGACCAGGGCCCGTGTCGCAACTACCTCGACCGTGTCACTGATGGCGCGCAGACGCTGAGCAAGCGCTTCGACCTTCGTGTTGCCGACATCGGCCTCCACGAAGTTCTGTCGGACCAAGAGGCCGCCTGAGATGGTGCCCGGGTCGCACAGGATGACCTTCTTTGCTCCAGCGCGGACGAGATACTCCGCGATCCATGAGCCGAGGCCACCGCAGCCCCAGACGTGAGCTGTCCTACCCGCGTAAGCGGCGACCGGCCGCGCCGAGTCGCGACGTGTCGTGACCTCCTCACGCTCGTCAGAGACCGGCAACCACTCCAGCGGCGTCGCCGGGTCAATCTTTACCGGATCGATGTCGATCATGGAACTCTTCTTCCTGCCCGCCTTGACGAGTGTTCGGATGTGATCGGCTCCGATGCCCGGGATGCTTGCGGCGAGCAGGTGCGGAGGGCCGCCAGTCGGGTGAGGGACAGCGATGAGTATTCGTTGCGGTGTGCCGGTGGCCTTTCGGATGGCGCTTGCCCCGAGCACGGTCAACATCGCCGCTGAAGTGCGGGAGGTGCTGCGCCGCTGCAGGAACGCTCCGTCGGGGACAGGACGGCCATGGTAGGGGTCGTCGACCGTCTGCAGAAGCGCGCCGAGATCAATCCCTGCGCCGAAGGGGAGATCGGCGTCGAGTATGACTACGGGGATGTGGTCGCCTTGGTCGGGCTCTGCGGGACGGTTGAGGTGCAGGTCGAATCGGTGCGGCGTGCGAGCCACCAGCCATGCGTGGCGCGCGCGCTTGCCGGTTTGAATCGTGTCTCGCACGACGACGGTGGGAGCGCCGTCGGCCGCGTGAAGCACGCCGCCGACGGCGTGGTACAGCGCGGTTTGGGCGTCGAAACGACCGCCCGCCGCGTCGGCGAGCCAGTCGACAAGGCGGTCGAGGAAACCGCCAAAGCCGTTGATCGGGTCCCACTCCCTCGACGGGTCGAGGTAGAGGCACAGGCGATGTCCCTGGAGTACGTGCGCATGATGAAGAAACCGAAGGTGATCGACCTCTACACGTGGCGGTGTCAGACTGGACGCCCCGACGGTGACGATGAACTCCTCATGCTCGCCCAACGGCATGCCGCGAGCAACGCGAGGAAGGTCGGCGGTCCAAAGCCGCAGGCGCAACCGTAATGCCCCGGATTGGTCAATGCGATGGCGTCCCATCACTTCGACGTCTCTCGGGAACGCTTCCGCGATGGCATTTAGCTCGGCCAGTACCTGGCGTTGCCAGTCGCTGAGGCCCCGCTTACTCACCCCGCTCTTCCGGAGAGGTTGACGGTTGCGGCGCCGGCCGTGCCGGCACCCGTTCCTACGGTGCTGTACTTCCCGCTCGACGTAGAGGAACTCGGGGCCGTGAAGCCGTCACCGAACAAGCCCTGCCACTTCTTCACGCTCTCGTCGAAGTCGGTCTCATCGTAGGCGGCCTTGATCTCGGCGGCGTGAGTGTGGATGCGGTCCCGGAAATACGCGTAGGTCTCCTGCGACCACCGGTGGTCGAACGAGGTGCCCGAACCGGACGGGTCCATGATCACTGGCTTGGTCGGGTTAGCCTGAAGCCACTTGTCGAGGTCGGAGACGATGTGCAGCAGCGCGGTCGGTAGGTCCGCGTAATATCCGGGCTCCAGGACTTTGCGCCAGGCTTCGACCTGCATACCCAGCACTGTCGTGAGCAGGATCGACTTTGTCCCGGTGAACGAGTTCTTGTGATCGCGCAAGAACTTCATGATGCGGATGACCTCACGAAGATGGTTTCCCGCGATCGCGTCCTTCTCTTTCATCCAGCTAGTGAAACCGTCGGTGTCGGTGCGCTCCCACACGTTGGTGTCTCGGTTAATGATCCACTGAGTCCCGTCAGCGCGGACCACGAACGGAACGATGTCGACGTGCATCGCGTTGTTCGCGTAGGTGACGTAGACGCACCGGCACTTCCGGCCATGCGGCATGTCCTTGTAGGGCGACATGTTGTGGATCACCTTGTAAATCGCATCGCCGTACTTCCTCAGGTCGTCGGCCCAGTCGGGGTCCTCGACCATCTGCACCATGAAGTCAGCGTCGAACGGCTTCCCGTTCTGCGGGTTGATGATGGTCCTCTGGGGCCAAGAGCCCTGCGGGATCTTCTTCTTGATCAGCGGACCGAGATCCTCGTCGTCCTTCAGGACGCCGTAGATGCTGTCTACCCGCTCGGTCAGCAACTCAAGCTTGAACTTGGACAGGTTGACAGTTTTGTCAAGAAAGTTTTTGAAGTAGTCCGTGTGTTTCAAAATCCACTCCGGGCGAATTAGGCGGAAAACTGGGCGTGGACACGCTCGACGTGATCGGGGAACCTCCCGGTTGTAGATGGGCAGGAATCACCGAAGCACCCGGGCTCCAGGCAGCGCGGCACAAGGCGCCGGCGGCTGGATTGCCAACGGGTCGTTCGAACGGGTGGAGCTATCTGCCATCTACATCTCCGCGCATCTGAATAGCGACGCCACCTGCGGAACGCCCCGTCCTCCGTTGAGGTCCAGCCAGTCCATCGCCGCCGCTCTCTCGTTGCCGAGCGCGATTGAGCGTAGTCGCTGGGTACGACAACTTTTGGGGACAGGAGTCGAGGCATCGACTCGGCCACCCGGCGGCGCCGCCACCAGGAGACCTGCAGGTGGTACATGACCTTCCGGGTGTACGCCTCCGCGTTGCCGGTCTCGTGCAACCGGTTCCAGGCACGGTGTGTACGGGCCAGCGCGGACTGGACGAGATCCTCGGCCAGGTGCTGGTCGCCGGTCAGCGGGTAGGCGGAGCGCAGTAGCGCGGGCGTACGAGTTCGGACGAACAGGTCGAACTCAGTCAGGAGAAGATCCACACGAGCCGGTCCTTGGGGTCAGGTGGTGCATCGGCGTGACGCCTCCGAGACGCCACCCGCCCGCACCATGGTTGCCGCCACCTGTGGCACTTTCCCGACAGGACCCGGCCGGCGTCAGCAGTCGAAGACCGACCAGCAGATGTCGTTGCGCAGCCGCTGGTCGTCAAGGACCAGCTCGCGGATCTCGGCCGGGAGCTGGTCGCGCTGCCACCGGCACTCGTCCCGCCCGGCCGCCTCGGCGAGACCGGCGGGCGCCGCCGCGCGTACCGCCTTGATCGCGTACGCGGCGGCGCCGAGTTCGTGGGCGGCGACGTGGGCCACGACGGCGGCCTGACCGGCGGCGTACGCGGCGTTGCGGGCAGCGCCGCGCAGGTCCCGGGCCGCGCCCATGGCGTGCCCGCCCGCCGCACGCGCCTCCATCATCCTGACCTCGCCCCGCACCCAGGCGCGGGCGTGCCCGATCGCCTCACGTGGGCGGCTGTCGTCCGGCCGGACCGCCTCGAACAGACCGAGGACGTGCTCCGCGCAGGTGGCGGCCCAGAGCGCCAGCAGGTGGTGGTGCTCGTCGGTGAGCGTCCCGCCCCGGCGGATCGTGGTGAACCGGGGATCGCGGACCTTCGGCAGGATCACGACGCGGCCTCCGGCCCGGCGGTGCCCTGGCGCAGGTCGTGGTCCAGTGTGCTCATCAGCCGGGCGACCCGGCTGCCACCGCCGGTCAGCGGCGGATAGCGGCGCAGCACGTCGACCAGTACGGGAGTGGCGAGCCGCCGGTACCCGTCCAGCACCGCCGTGCCCACGGTCTCGTCGCCGCCGGCCTCCAGTTCGGCGACGCGCGCGGCGTTGGCGGCTGCCCGCAGGATGTGGCCGACCTGGGTGGCCTTCGCGATCGGGTGCAGGTACGCGGCCGCCGCGGCGTCACCGGCGGCCCGGGCGGCCAGGCGGGCGGCCTCGGTGGGCGCGGACCGGGCGGCCCGGTGCGCGTCGAGGGACGTGACCCGCTGCAGTCTCGTCCGGGCGGCCCCGCGCGCGAACGTCCACGCCGCGTCGACAGCCGCGCGGGGACGCGGGTCATCCGGGACCGCCCGCTCGTAGACCGGGAGGACGTCCTCCGCGTGGCGGACCGCGTACCGCGCCACCTCGCGCAACTCGTCCATCGTCAGGTCGAAGTCCCCGGGCGCAGTCATGTCGCGGGCATCGTATCGGTGATGCCGCGCCGGTACGGGCCCCAGCCGACGAACCGCTCGAACAGCTCGCGCGGGTCGGCCCGTCCTGCGGGTTGAGGCGGAACAGGTCGTGGGTGGCCTCGTGGTAGAGCCCGGACAGGCCTGGCGGGCCTTCTCGTCCAGGTCAGCGGGAGCCGCGCGTCGCGCTGATCAGCACCGTGTGCTTGCGTACCCGGAAGGCGCCCTCGGCGTCGATGCGGGCCTCGATCGCGGCGCGGGCCGCCGCCTCCTGTGCGGCGGTGAGCGGCCCGATCATGCTGGCGACGTACGCCAGGATCGGCTCCGCGGCGGGCACCACCAACTCGTCCGGATAGCGCTCGACAGTCACCTCGTCGAAGTGGGCGGCGACCCGTGCGGGTGTCGCCTCGGCGGTCACGTCGTTGCGGTCGTGGAACCGGACGGCCAGGTCGGGACACCCGATCACCGGGCCGAGCGTGTTCAGCTCGGCCATGTGGTCGCGGCCGTTCACGGCGACGGCGAGCCGGCCGCCGGGGCGCAGCACCCGGGCGAACTCGCGTAGCGCGGCGTCCGGGTCGTCCAGGTGGTAGAGCATGCTGTTGGCGATCACCACGTCGGCGGCGCCGGCACGGAACGGCAGGTAAGTGGCGTCGCAGCGCAGTACCCGCGCGCCGGGCACCTCGCGCAGCCGCGCGCACATGGCGGGCGAGAAGTCGGTGAGGGTGAGCCGGGACCGGTGGCCGATCCGGTGCCACAGCTCGCCGGTGCCGGCGCCCACCTCCAGCACGTCGCCGGACAGCGGAAGCCGCTCGCCCAGCCAGCCGAACCAGCCCTGCGGGTTCGTACCGTAGGAGTGCAGTGCCATGCGGGCGGTCAGGTTGCCCGTCGTCGTCGCGTACTGGCTGGTCGCGCGCGCCGACGCGGTGGCATCGGCCGTCATCAGAGGTAGAAGCAGAACGGATGCCCGTCCGGGTCGAGGAGCACCCGGACGTCGTCCTGCGGCTGGAAGCCGGGCAGCGTCGCGCCGACCGACACCGCGTACGCCACGGCCGCCTCCAGGTCGTCGACCTTGATGTCCAGGTGGACCGACATCTGCTGGTCACCGGGACCGGCCGGCCACACGGGCCGCACGTAGGCCGACTCGTCCTGGAACGCCAGCCAGTGGCCGCCCTCCGGCGGGGCGAGGACGACCCACTCGGGTTCCTCCTCGTGCCGCGTCCAGCCGAGCAGCCGCTCGTAGAACGCGGCCAGGTCCTCTGCGGACGGTGCGTCCAGCACCGTTGTGGTCAGCTTCATCAGCGGTCGCTCAGCCATGCCGCATTCCTATCCGATCCCCAGGACATTTCCTGTCCCGTCCGCGCCGTCTCGGCGAGGTGGCGGCATCCGGCTGGTGTCGATACCGCCACCTCGCCGAGCTGGTGACGATCGGTCCTCACCGACACCGAAAGGGGTCGCCCGGCCGTCCGCTCGCGCCATAAGCTGCGGCAATGCTGCTGCGCATGTCGACCCTGCTGCTCCGGACCCTGCGCGAGGATCCGGCCGACGCGGAGGTGCCGAGCCACCGGCTGCTGCTGCGCGCCGGATACGTCCGCCGGGCTGCGCCGGGCGGCTACACCTGGCTGCCGCTGGGCAAGCTCGTGCTGGACCGGATCACCGCGATCGTGCGGGACGAGATGACCGCGATCGGCGACCAGGAGGTGCACTTCCCGGCGCTGCTCCCGGCCGAGCCGTACCGGACCAGCGGGCGGTGGACCGAGTACGGGGACGACATCTTCACGCTCGCCGACCGCAAGGGCGCCGACCACCTGCTCGCGCCGACCCACGAGGAGCTGGCCGCGCTGCTGGTGAAGGACCTGTTCACCTCGTACCGGGACTTCCCGGTGACGCTGTTCCAGATCCAGACGAAGTTCCGCGACGAGGCCCGGCCCCGGGCCGGCCTGCTGCGCGGGCGCGAGTTCCTGATGAAGGACGCCTACTCGTTCGACCTGGACGAGGCCGGGCTCCAGGCGGCGTACGACCGGCACCGGGCCGCCTACGAGCGCGTCTTCACCCGGCTCGGCCTGGACTTCACCACCGTCCACGCGATGTCCGGCGCGATGGGTGGGTCCGCGTCGGAGGAGTTCCTGGCCGCCACGCCGGTCGGCGAGGACACGTTCGTCGGCTGCACCGCCTGCGACTACGCGGCGAACACCGAGGCGGTGGTGACCCGCGCCCCGGCCGCCGGTGACCCCGACGCGCATCCGCCCGCCGAGGTGCACGACACCCCCGAGACGCCGACCATCGCCGCCCTGGTCGAGCTGGCCGAGGCGCGGAAGCTCGGCGGGCGCACCGGCTGGACCGCCGCCGACACGTTGAAGAACGTCGTCCTCACCGTCCGCCGGCCCGGCGCCGAACAGGCCGAGCCGCTGGTGATCGGCCTGCCCGGCGACCGCGAGGTGGACCTCAAGCGGGTAGAGGCCGTACTCGCCCCGGCCACGGTGGCGGTCTTCGAGGACTGGGACGCCCACCCCGAGCTGGTCCGCGGCTACATCGGGCCGCAGATCCTCGCCAAGCACGGCATCCGCTACCTGGTCGACCCCCGTGTGGTGCCCGGCACCACGTGGCTGACCGGCGCGAACGAGCCGGGCCGGCACGCCACCGACGTGGTGTGCGGGCGCGACTTCGTACCGGACGGCACGATCGAGGCCGCCGAGGTGCGGCCCGGGGATCCCTGCCCGGCCTGCGCCGACGGCGAGCTGACCATCCGGCGGGGCATCGAGGTCGGGCACATCTTCCAGCTCGGGCGGCGGTACACCGACGCGTTCGCGGTCGACGTGCTCGGCCCCGAGGGCAAGCCGGTCCGGCCCACGATGGGCTGCTACGGCATCGGCGTGTCCCGGGCGGTCGCCGCAGTGGCCGAGCAGCACCACGACGACCGAGGGCTGGTCTGGCCGGCCGCTGTCGCGCCGTGCGACGTACACCTGATCGCCGCCGGGAAGGGGCCGCAGCTCGACGCGGCGCTCGACCTCGGCGGGCGCCTCGCCGCCGCCGGCCTGCGGGTGCTTGTCGACGACCGCACGCACGTGTCCGCCGGGGTGAAGTTCACCGACGCCGAGCTGATCGGCATCCCGCGCGCCGTCGTGGTCGGCCGCCGCCTGGCCGACGGGTACGTGGAACTGCGCGACCGGGCCACCGGCGAGCGCACCGAACTGCCGGTGGAGGCCATCGTGGAGCGCCTGCGCGACGAGGTGGGCGCGACGCGCCGCGACGGGGTGTAGCGATCGCGCCACCGGGTACCGCAGACGGATCGACCGAAGCGTTCGGAGGCTCTCATGTTCCGCGTCAGTGACGTCATGACCAGACAGGTGGTCTACCTCCCGGCGGAGACCCCGTTGGACGAGGCGGCCCGGGTGATGAAGGAGTCGGACATCGGCGACGTGGTGGTGACCGACGGCGCCACGCTCGCCGGCATGCTGACCGACCGCGACATCGTGGTCCGGGCGGTGGCCGAACGCGCCGACCCCGGCACCACCACGATCGGCTCGATCATCACCCGCGAGGTGGTGATGATCGAGCAGAACTGCACGGCGAACGAGGCGGCGGCGCTGATGCGCGAACGCAACATCCGCCGGGTGCTCGTGTGCGACAACGAGCGCAAGCTCGTCGGCATCGTCTCCCTCGGTGACCTCGCCATGCAGCTCGACCCCCAGTCGGCCCTCAGCGACATCAGCGAGGCCGCACCGAACGTGTGAGGGCGGCCCCGCTCGGGTGACGCGGGGCCGCGCCCGGCACCGCCGGGTGGCGACGCTCGGCGGCGGATAGCCTCGACCCATGCCCGAGATGCCGACCAAGCTGGCCGAGATCGTCGACGAGTTCGCCGCCGCGCCCCGCGACGTCGTCCTGGAGATGCTGCTGGAGTTCGCCGACGTGATCCCGCCTCTGCCCGAGGGAGTGAACCGGGAGGAGCTGGAGCAGGTCCCCGAGTGCCAGACCGCGTTCTTCCTGCGCGCCGAGGTGAACGCGGACAAGACCGTGAGCACCGTCTTCGACTGCCCGCCGGAGGCGCCCACCACCAGGGCGTTCGCCGGCATCCTCGCCGAAGGGCTGGCCGGGGCGAGCGCCGAGGAGGTGCTGGCCGTACCGGACGACCTCTACCAGCGGATGGGCCTGGCGCAGGCGATCAGCCCGCTGCGCGTACGCGGCGGCACCGCCATCCTGGCCCGGCTCAAGCGCCAGGTCCGGGAACAGATCTCCTGACCTGCGGGTTGTCGCTGGTCATGGACATCGAGATCTACGCCGACGTGGTCTGCCCCTGGTGCTGGATCGGCAAGCGCCGGCTGGAACAGGCTCTGGAGTCGTACGACGGCGAGGTGAACGTCCGGTTCCGGCCGTTCCAGCTGGACCCGACGCCGGTCACCGAGCCGAAGCCGCTGCTGGAGGCGCTCGGCGACAAGTTCGGCGGGCGGGACAAGGCCGAGGGCATGGCCGCGCACGTCACCGGCGTCGCCGCGGGCGCGGGCCTGGACCTGCGGTTCGACCGGGCGGTGGCCGCGAACACGTTCGACGCGCACCGCCTGGTGCGCTTCGCCACCGAGCACGGGCGTTCCGCCGAGATGGTCGAGCGGCTCTACCGGGCGCACTTCCACGACGGCGTCGACGTCGGCTCGATCGACGCGCTCGTCACGCTGGCCGGCGAGGCCGGGCTGGACGAGACCGAGGCGCGGCAGTACCTCGAGTCGAACCTGGGCCGCCGGGAGGTCGCCGCGGACCTGAGCACCGCGCACCAGCTCGGCGTCTCCAGCGTGCCGACGTTCGTGCTTGCCGGAAAGTACGCGGTCACCGGCGCCCAGGAGCCGGAGACGCTGCTCGCCGCGCTGCGCGAGGTGGCGCAGCGCGAAGCGGCAGCCTGATGTTTCACGTGGAACAAGATCGATGCGGATGAGGACCTAGGCCGGCCGGGCCAGGTTCTCCACCACCCTCGCCCCGGGCAGCGCGCCGAGCGCCGGCCCGGGCAGGGCGATCTTGCTGTGCCGTACGCCCGACCCGATGATGACGTGCGGCGTGGCGATCACCCGCGAGTCGACGAGGATCGGCCAGTCCGCCGGCAGGCCGATCGGCGTGATGCCGCCGTACTCCATGCCGCTCGACTCGACCGCCTCGGCCATCGGCGCGAGGCTCGCCTTGCGCACGTCGAGCAGCTTGCGGACCACGCCGTTCACGTCGGCGCGGGTGGTGGCGAGCACGACACAGGCCGCGTACCGGATCTCGCCGCCGCGCTTGCCGGCGACCACCACGCAGTTGGCCGACTCCTCCAGCCCCACCTCGTACGCCTCGCAGAACGCGGCGGTGTCGGCCAGGTCGGCGTCGATCGGGGCGACCAGTACGTCGTCCACGTCCACCGGGGCCTCGGCCGACCACTCCCGCAGAGCCGCGGCGACCGGCGGGGCCAGCAGGTCGAGCCGGGTCCGGGCCGGCTCCGTCTTCAGCGTCCCCATCATGCCGCGATCCTCGCACCCGCCCGGCGGATCGACCGGCCGGACCCCGCCCTCGCCCTTCAGTTGGGATTGGTGAGGAACGCGTTCTCCTGCGCGAAGTCCCGGCTCTCGGTCGTGGTGAGCTGCCGGCGGCGGAGCACCTCGGGACGGTTCGCCTCGGCGTCCTCGATGCCGTGCCGGACGCCGACCCGGATCACGCCGTAGAGGAAGACGAAACCGAAGACGTACAGGACCACTGTGGCGACGAAGACCAGCATGCGGTCACCGTAGGCCGGGGCGGACCCGACCGTTTCTCATCTTCCGCCGGTTCCCCCGTACGTGTCAGCGAGGTGGTCGGCCCAGGTCCGGACGCCGGTCGGTGTGGCGGTCGTGGTGAGCCCACCCGCCCGCAGCTCCCGCCCGAGCCGGCCGGGGATCCGGACCGGCAGCAGCGGACGGCGTACCCGCCGGGCCGCGAGCCAGGCGCGGGCCGCGTCGTCGAAGCGCAGCACCTCCGGTCCGCCGAAGTCCTCGACCCGGTTCGACGGCCCGGCCAGCAGCAGGACCGCGAGCCGGTCCGCCACCTCACCGATGTCGACCGGCTGGGCGAGCACCGCCCGGTCCCCGATCACCGGGCCGAGGCGGCTCGCGCCGCCGAGCAGCCCCTCCAGGAACTCCGGGAACTGGGTCGCCCGCAACACGCTCCACGGCACCGGTCCGGCGGCCACGACCTGCTCAGCCGCGAGCTTGTGCCGGTAGTAGCCCAACGGCACCCGGTCGACGCCGACGATCGAGACGAAGGCCAGGTGACGCACCCCGGCGTGACCCGCCGCCACCGCGAGCCGGCGGGTGCCGAGCACGTCGATGTCGTGGGTGCGCCGCTGCGGCGACGAGGCCAGGTGCAGCACCGCGTCCACCCCGGCGACCGCCTCCGCCAGCCCGGCGCCGGTGGCCAGGTCGGCGGTCACCCACTCGACCCCGTCCCCGGTACGCGGCCCGCGGCTCATCGCCCGCAGCGTGAAGCCCTCGTCCCGCAGCCGGGGCACCGCCACCCGTCCGAGCCGCCCGGTCGCCCCGGTCACCAGCACCCGCATCGCCACTCCTCCCGCTCACACCGCAACCGCCGTGCACGTCGTTCCCGCCGACTCCACCGATGCCGCAGTGGGTTCGCGCCGTAGCCGATTCGCCCGGCTGCATTCCCAAGGACGGGGGCCGGGCGCGGATCGTGACCGCGCGGCGGGTTGCCGTGATCACACCGATCCTGCGGCACGAGGAGGACGGCGGAGGCGGATTCGGCTCGCCCGTGACGGTGCGTGAGGTCCACGCGAACAACATCCACCCTCGATCGACATACCTCTGAGTCATAAGTATGACCAGGAGTCATACCGCTCTCCGGTGATGCCTTCGATCGGCGGCGTCACCGAACGTGACGGACGGCAGAGCCGATGCCGCTCAGCCGACAGGGCGCGGCACCACTCGGCCGGCCAGCAGCAGGCCGAGCAGGCCGCAGGCGGCCGCCACGGCCAGCGTGGTCGCGAAGCCGGCCGGGCCGGGGGACGCGCCGGCGGCCAGGACCGCGCCGGTGAGCGCCAGCACGGTGGCGGCGGCGAGCGAGTCGCCCAGCTGCAGCGCGGAGCTGTTGCGGCCCTGCTCGGCCGGGGCGGACTGCTCCAGGGTGAGCACCGACAGCGACGGATAGAGCAGGCCCATGCCCAGCCCGGCCACCGACCAGCTCAGCACGGCCGGCAGCACCGGCAGTCCGGGCACCAGCGCCGACGCCACGCCCGCCGTACCGATCGTGATGCAGGCCAGCCCGGCCCGGGGCAGCGTCGCCGCCGAACGGGGTGAGCCGATCCGCCCTTGAATCCACGAGCCCACCGACCAGGACAGCGCCCCCACGGTCAGCACCAGGCCCGCGCCGGTGGGAGAGAAGCCGCGCTCCCGGGACAGCATCAGCGGGATCACCACCTCGGCGGCCACGAACGCCGCCGACGCCAGCGCGCGCAGGCCGACCACCGTCGGCAGTCCCCGCGCCGCGCGCAGGAACCCGGCCGGCAGCAGGTGCGGCACGCAGACGAACAGCCCGGCCAGCGCCCCGGCGATCAGGGCGGCGGCGAGCACGCCGCGCTGCTGCCCCCCGTAGTGCAGCAGTGCGGCGCTCGCCCCCGCCCCGCAGGCCCAGCCGATCCGGGCCAGGGCACCCGCCGGCGGGCGGGTCGCCACGGTGGCGGTCAGCGCCCGTAGCCCCGGCTGGACCAGCAGCGCCGCCGGGATCGCCACCGCCGGCACCGCGAGGAACACCCACCGCCAGCCCAGATGTTCCACGATCAGTCCGGCCAGCGCCGGGCCGACCAGCGACGGCACCACCCAGGCCGCGGCGAACGCGGCGAAGATCCGGCGCCGCAACTGCTCCGGGTACGCCTGACCGACGACCACGTAGAGCGCCACCGAGACCAGTCCGGAGCCGAAGCCCTGCACCGCCCGCCCGACGACCAGCACCTCCATCGTCGTGGCGGCGCCGGCCACCACCAGCCCGGCGACGAACCAGACGACACCGTGCCACAGGGCCGGGCGCGGCCCGCGCGCGTCGCACCAGATGCCGGAGGCGACCATCGCCACCACGCCGGAGGCGAACGAGCCGCCGAACGCCAGCGCGTACAGGCCGAGCCCGTCCAGGCTGCGCGCCACGGTCGGCATGGCGGTGCCCACCGCCAGCGCCTCGAACGCGAGCAGGGACACCAGGGCGACACTGCCCACCGTCATCGCCCGCAGGCGCGGAGACCAGAGGTCGACGGGTGGGTCAGCCGGTACGGCGGTGGTGCTGGTCATGGCGTTCAGCCTCGGACCTCACCCCCGGTTGAGGTCAACTGTGGCGCGCGTCTCGTCGGCCGGGAACAGCGGGGTGACGCCCGGAAACTTCTGCCGTCGGGGTGGCATAACGGACTCCGCGCCGGGAAGTCGGGCCGCCGGGACGAGACCGGGAGGCGAGATGGCGCTGGGACGGTTCGCCGGCCTCCTGCTGTCTCCGACTGTCGTACCGGAGGCCGCCGCGCGTGTCGCGCGTACCGTCGGTTCGGCCCTGCCCACGGACGCCGTGCCGGCCCGGGTCAGCGAGGTGGCGGGTAGCGTCGGTACGGCGGCGGCCCGGCTGGCCCGCCTCACCGGGCTGACCAGCCGCCGCGTGTGGTCGCAGGACGGCCGCCACCACATCGAGGTGCACGGCGTCTGCCAGGACGGCGGCGACCGGCTGGCCCGCCAGGTCGAGGCGGCGCTGGAGTCGATGCCGGGCGTGACCTGGGCGCGGGTGAACGCGCCGTCGGGCCGGGTGGTGGTGGCGACCGGGGATCCGGCGCCGAAGCTGCGCGACCTGATCGCCACGGTGGCGCGCGTGGAGCAGACCTGCCCGTACGAGCCGGACCCGGAGATCGAGCCGCCGCAGCCGCCCGAGGACGGACCGCGTACGGCGCGGACGTTCGGCGCGCTGCTGTCCGACGTGCTCGGGTTGAGCATCTCGGCTGCTACCCGGATCCTGCCGCTCACCCCCATCCCCGCCGAGGTGGCCGGGCTGCTCGGCGCCGTCGACCTGCACCCGAAGCTGCACGCGCTGGCCGGCCTGGGCATCCGCGCCGACCCGCGCGCGGAACTGCTGTTCCCGCTGGCCGAGGCCGTGGTACAGGGTCTCACCGGCGGCTGGGCCGGCATCGTGCTCGACGGCGCGCAGCGCGTGGTGCAGTGGGGCGAGGGCGCCGCGCAACTGGCCGCGTGGCGGCGGGCCGAACCGCACCTGACCGGTGACCCGGAGCGGGCTGTGGCCCGGGTGCCCGACGGCGAGCGGCCCTGCCCGGTGCCCGACGGCCAGCCCGAGCGGTACGCCAAGCGGGCGCTCCCGGCCGGCGCGGTCGCCGGGGCGGCGGCGCTGCCCGTGCTGGGGCCGAAGCGCGCCGCCGCGCTGGCGCTGTCCTCGCTGCCGAAGGCACCCGGCTCCGGCCGTGAGGGGTACGGCGCCCAACTCGGCCGGATGCTCGCCCGGCGCGGCGTGATCGCGATGGACCGCAGTGTGCTGCGGGAGCTGGACCGGATCGACACGGTGGTGCTCGACGCGGCGGTGCTCGGCTCGGACCGGGGCGTCCTGGCCGACCTCGCGCCGCTGGCCGACGCCGACACCGGGCAGGTCGCCGCCCGGGCGTTCGCGTTGTTCGACCCGGCCGAGCCGGATGCGGTACACGCCGCCGAGGGCTGGCGGATCGGCCCGCTGGACCGCCTCGGCGCCGATGATCCCGGTGACACCCCGGACAGTGCCCGGCTGCGCGCCGACGGTGGACGGCTGCTCGGGCTCGCCGAGAACGGCCGGCTCGCCGCCGTCCTGCGGGTCGAGCCGGAGCCCGCGCCGGGCGTGGACGCGCTGGCGTCGGCCGCCCGGCAGGCGGGCCTGCGGCTCGTGGTCGGCGGCGCGGACGACGGCCGGTACGACTTCGCCGACCTGCTCGTACCCGGTGGTGCCCGGCTCGCCGACGCGGTGCACGACCTGCAACGCGAGGGCGCGGTGGTGATGGTGGTCTCCGGTGACCGGTCGGCACTGGCCGCCTCGGACTGCGGCCTCGGCGTGTACGGCCCGGACGACCTGCCGCCGTGGGGCGCGCACCTGCTGGTCGGTGACGACCTGCGGGTACCGGCCCTGCTCGTCGACGCCGCCGGGGTGGCCCGCCGGATGACCGAGCAGAACGTCCGGATCTCGATGGCCGGCAGCGGGCTCGGCGCGCTCGCCGCGTTCACCGCCGACCGCCGGCGGCTGCCCCGCCCGACCCTGGCGGCGGTGAACGGCGCGGCGGCGCTCGCGTTCGCGCACGGCGTGTTCCGGGCGCACCGGCTGCCGGACCGGACCGGCGCACCGATGCCCGCGCTCACCGCCTGGCACCTGATGCCGGCGCAGACCGTCCTGGACCAGCTCGCCACCGGCCCGTCCGGGCTGGCCGAGGAGGAGGCGGCCCGCCGCCGGCGCGTCGAGGTCGGCGACGAGCACGGCCCGGCCGGGCTGCTCCGCGCGTTCGTGGAGGAGCTGTCCAACCCGCTCACCCCGGTGCTGGCCGCCGGTGCGGTGCTCTCCGCCGCGTTCGGCTCGCTCGTCGACGCGGCACTGGTCGGCGGTGTGGTGGGCGGGTCCGCGCTGGTCGGCGCCGTGCACCAGCGCAACACCGAACGCTCCCTGGCCGAGCTGCTGTCCCGCTCGGCGGTCACCGCCCGGGTGCTGCGCGACGGCGCCGAGCGGGTGGTGCCCGCCGAGGATCTGGTACGCGGCGACGTGATCACGGTCAGCTCCGGCGACGCCGTACCGGCCGACTGCCGGGTGCTGACGAGCGACGGGCTGGAGGCGGACGAGTCGTCGTTGACCGGCGAGTCGCTGCCGGTGGCGAAGAGTCCGGAACCGGTGGTCGCGGCGGCCGTCGCCGAACGGCACTCGATGCTGTTCGAGGGCACCACAGTCGCCGCCGGGCACGGCACCGCGGTGGTGGTGGCGACCGGCGCGGAGACCGAGGCCGGACGGAGTCTCGCGATGGCCCGGCAGGCCCCGCCGGCCAGTGGCGTGGAGGCGCGGCTCGGCAAGCTGACCAGCAGCGCCGTACCCCTGGCGGCCGCCTCGGCGATCGCTGTCGCCGGGGCGGGGCTACTTCGGGGCGTACCCCTTGCCGAGACGGCGGCGACCGCCGCGAACCTGGCCGTGGCGTCGGTGCCGGAGGGGTTGCCGTTCCTGGTCAGCGCCGCGCAGCTGGCGGCGGCCCGGCGGCTGGCCGAGCACGGCGCCCTGGTCCGCAACCCCCGGACCATCGAGGCGCTGGGCCGGGTCGACGTGCTCTGCTTCGACAAGACCGGCACGCTCACCGAGGGGAAGTTGCTGCTGGCCGGGGTGGGTACCGGTGACGGCCGGTACGCCGTGCTTGACGAACTGGACGAGCCGCTCCGGTCGACGCTGGCCGCCGCCGTGCGGGCCACCCCGGCCGCGGACGACCCGGACGAGTTGCCGCAGCAGACCGACCGGGCGGTACGCCACGGCGCGGACGCCGCCGGGGTGACCGAGCGGACCGGCGCGGCGGAGTGGACCGCCACGGCCGGGCTGCCGTTCGAGCCGTCCCGGGGCTACAGCGCCACCGTCGGCCGTGGCACCGGCGGGCTGCTGCTGAGCGTGAAGGGCGCCCCCGAGTCGGTGCTCCCGCGCTGCGCGTCCCGGCGCACCGCCGAGGGTGACCGTCCGTTGGACGCGGCCGGACGCGAGGAGGTGCAGGCCATGCTGGCCGGTCGGGCCGGTGCCGGGCACCGCATCCTCGCCGTGGCCGAGTGCCGGGTCTCCACCGAGCAGGTCAGCGACGAGCAGGTGGACGGGCTGGTCTTCGTGGGTTTCCTGACGCTCGCCGACGGGGTGCGGGACAGCGCCCGGCCGGCGGTGGCCCGGATCCGGGCGGCGGGCGTGCACACCGTCATGATCACCGGCGACCACCCAGCCACGGCCGAGGCGATCGCCGCCACGATCAGCCCGGACGACGGCGGGCAGCGCGTGGTCACCGCCACCGACCTGGACCGGCTGGACGACGCCGCGCTCGCCGAGCGCCTGATGGCCACCGACGTGGTGGCGCGGTGCACGCCCGCGCACAAGGTACGGATCATCCAGGCGTTGCAGCGCCAGGACCGCACCGTCGCGATGACCGGTGACGGCGCGAACGACGCGCCGGCGATCCGGCTGGCAGACGTCGGCATCGCGCTCGGTCAGCGGGGCACTCCCGCCGCCCGCGCCGCCGCCGACCTGGTGGTCACCGACGACCGGCTGGAGACGATCATCGCCACGCTGGTCGAGGGACGCGCCATGTGGTCGTCCGTCCGGCACGCGCTGAGCATCCTGGTCGGCGGCAACCTCGGCGAGATCGCCTTCAGCGTGCTCAGCGCCGCCGCGACCGGCCGGTCCGCCCTGGGCGGCCGGCAACTCCTGCTGGTCAACCTGCTCACCGACCTGGCACCGGCGCTCGCCATCGCGGTCCGCCCGCCTGCCGACGACAGCGCCGACCACCTGCTGCGGGAAGGGCCGGACTCCTCGCTCGGCGTCACCATGACCCGGGAGATCGGGCTCCGCGCGGCGGCGACCACGCTGGGCGCGACCGCCGGCTGGACGATCGCCAGGTGGACCGGCACCCAGCGGCGTGCCAGCACCGTCGCGCTCGCCTCGCTGATCGGCACCCAGCTCGGCCAGACCGTGCTGGCGGGTGGCACCAGCCCCAGCGTGCTCGCCGCCACCGCCGCGTCGGTGGGCGTGCTCGTGGCGGTGGTGCAGACGCCTGGTGTCAGCCACTTCTTCGGCTGCACCCCGCTCGGCCCGGTGGGCTGGACCATCGCCACCGGCTCGGCGCTCGGCGCGACGTTCGCCAACGGTGCGCTGACCAAGCTGGTCGACCGCCTGCCGCAGCCCGGCTCGCATCGGCGACCGGACGCCGACCAGTCCTAGCGCCAGGTGGCGGCGGCCCGGCGCAGCCTGTCGTTTATCGCGCGGCCCACGCCGGTCTCCGGCACCGGCTCGGCGACGATCCCGGTCACCCCTGCTGCGTCGAGCCGGTGCAGCGCGTCGAACAGGCGCGCCGCCGCCGCCGTCACGTCGCCGTCCGGCGACAGCACCTCCACCGCGGCCCAGTCGCCGTCCGCCGGTGGCTCCCGGAAGGCCAGGAATCCCCGCCGGCCGCCGCCGGGCTCGGCCGCCGTGCCCAACCGCAAGGGGGTACGCGGGGCGTAGTGCGCGGCGAGCGTCCCGGGCGCGACCGGCTGACCGGAGCTGCCCTGGCGCACCTCGACCGGGCCGACCGCTTCGACGATCGCCTCGACCGGCAGCGCGCCCAGCCGCAGCACCACCGGCCGGTCGCCGCGCGCGTCCACGATCGTCGACTCGATGCCGCACCGGGTGGGCCCGCCGTCGAGCACCACGTCCACGGCGCCACCCAGCCCGGCCACCACGTGCTCGGCCCGAGTGGGGCTGAGCTGGCCGAACCGGTTCGCGCTCGGCGCCGCGACAGGTACGCCAGCCGCCGCGATCAGCGCCCGCGCCGACGGTTCGTCCGGTACGCGTACCGCCATGGTGTCCAGGCCGGAGGTGACGATCGGCGGGATGATCTCCGGGCGGTCCACGATCAGGGTGAGCGGGCCCGGCCAGAAGCGCTTCGCCAGCTCGGCCACCGCCGCGGGCACCTCGCCCACCAGCGCGGCCAGGTCGGCGGCGTCGGCCAGGTGGCTGATCAGCGGGTCGAAGCTGGGCCGGGCCTTCGCCTCGAAGATCCGCGCGGCGGCCCGGGCGTCGAGCGCGTTGGCGCCGAGCCCGTAGACCGTCTCAGTGGGGAAGGCGACCAGCCCGCCGGCGCGCAGGACGGCGGCTGCCTCGTCGATGCCGCGCTCGGCCGGCAGGACGCGCGGGGATCCGGTGCTCACGCTTCCGACGCTAGCCTGCCCGGTCGGTCGCCCCGGCAAGACCCTGCCATCGCGTGGTGGGGCCGTCAGTCGCGCCTGTCGGTGGCGGGTTCCGTGTCGGGGAGCGTGGGCGCGTCGGTGGGGTAGAGGCCGGCGGCGAAGCCGTACACCTGGTCGCCGGCGCGGGGGATCTGCGCGAACCGCCGGGCCAGCGCCTGCACCTCCGCCCAGAACTCGCGTACGTCCTCGATCGGGATGCGCGCGTGCACGAGCGTGCACCGCAGTTCGTCGGCGGCGTGCGCGGCCGCCGCTTCGGCTGCCGCCTCGGCGAGCCCGTTGATCCGGGACACCACCTGCTTGTCCTCGGCCCGGCTGAGCGCGCCGACGTAGTAGGTGCGGGCCACCCGCCCGTAGAACCGCTCCTCGATGGCCCGTACGCGGCGGGTCCGCACCACGCGCAGCAGACCGGCGTCCACCAGTTGGTTCACGTGGTACGCCACGCTGCTCTTCGGCCGGTCGACGGCGCGGGCCATCTCGTTCACCGTGGCGGCGCGCTCCAGGAGCAGTTCGAGCAGCGTGCTCCGCAGCGGGTCGGCGAGCGCGCGCAACTGTTCCGGAGCGGTGACCACGAGCAGGTCGTCGAGGTCGTAGTCCGGGATTCGCTCATTGACCGACATTTCTCGACCGTTCTAAGATTCTGGTTCGTTCGATAACTCCGGTCTGACAACTCAGGAGTGTAGTGATGGCCGAGATCGTGCTCTTCCACCACATTCAAGGGCTCACCGACGGCGTGCGCGCACTCGCCGACTCGCTCCGGTCCGGCGGGCACACCGTCCACGCCCCCGACTTCTTCGACGGCGAACGGCCGGCCACCATCTCCGACGGCGCCGCGCTGATCAAGCGGATCGGCGGCGACGTCCTCGACCAGCGCGCCGACGCGTACGTCGCCGGCCTGCCCGCCGGCCTCGTCTACGCGGGCGTCTCCTGGGGTGCCGCCATCGCCCAGCGGCTCGCCCAGACCCGGGCCGGCGCCCGGGCCGCCCTGCTCTACGAGGCCTGCCTGCCGGTGACCGGCGAGTGGGCGATCGGCCCCTGGCCCGACGGGGTGGCGGTGCAGGTGCACGGCATGGAGCAGGACCCGTTCTTCGGGCTCGAAGGCGACGTGGACGCCGCCCGCGAGCTGGTTTCGATCGTCGGTCCCGAACGCGGCGAGCTGTACGTCTACCCCGGCGACCGGCACCTGTTCACCGACAGTTCGCTGCCCTCGTACGACGCCGAGGCCACCGCGCTGGTGGTGAGCCGCAGCCGCGAGCTGCTCGACCGGCTCGGCTGACGCCTACTCGTCCCCGCGTAGCCGCGCCAACGCGGCCGCGTACTCGGCGTCGGTCAGCACTCCACGCTCGTACTGCCTGGTCAACGCGTGGATGTCACGCCGCTGCGCGGCGCTCGGAGCGGGCCGCCGGATCTGCTCCGGCGGGTCCGGACGGCCGGCGCGGACCGGATCCGGCGCCGGGCTCGCCGACGCGTGCTGCTCCGAGGGCCGGGCGTTCCGGTGGCACTCGCGCAGGGTCGCGAGGATCTCGTCGTAGTGCTCCGGCCAGGTGACCAGCCGGGTCAGCTCCAGGCGGAACGGCCGGACGATGGCGCCGGACTGGATCGGCGTCTGCACCGTCTCGCCGTCGGTCCGCTCGATGACGATCGCGTCGCGTCCCATGTCCAGGCCCGCTATCGAACTCGTACCGCTGCGGATCTCCACGACCGACGCCCACGGCACTGTGGTCGTACGGAGCAGCGAGCGCGAGCGGACGCCGACTGGGCTCACCCAGACGCCGAGCATCGCGCGGCGGACCGCGACGGCGAGGACGCCGGCGTTCCATACTCCGAGGACCACCGCCTCCCGTTTCAGGAAACTGCCGCTGCGGACCCCGAACACGATGAGCACGAAGAAGCAGACCGCCAGCCCCGCCACGACCATGGAGCCGGCGGTGGTCAGGTCCAGCGAGTACGGGCGCCGCCACACCGTCATGCCGCCAGGGTGACCGATCGTGTCCAGCGGTTCCGCGCGGAGTCAACGCCCTCTCGCCAGCTCCGCGACCTCGGCGAGGCTCGCGACCCGGTCGCACTCGTCGTCGGTCAACGTGTTGATGAGTGCCTTGGCGGCCTGGGCCTGGGGAGTCGTGGGCAGGGCACCGGCCAGCAGGTCCGGCAGGACCAGCTCGTAGCCGACCCGCGCCCGGGGTGAGTAGCGGTGGCGGCTGCGGGTCACGGCCGTGGCGACGCGCAGCGCGTGCTCGTTGCCGGGCGGCACGTGCGGTCGGTCGCACTCCCGGGCGCCGAACCGCATCCGGTGGCGGAACTCGCACGTCTCGCACGTCGCCGGTCCGGCGGTGAGCCCTGCCCCGCAGTCGGGACAGGTCAGCCGGTCCACCGCGCCGTCCACGGTCCGCCAGTCGTACGCCCCGGGGTCGTCGACGACGAGCCACGCCAGCTCGATCTCCTCGGGTGAGCCCGGCGCCACGTCCAGCTCACCGCGCAGCCGCGCCCAGGCGTCCCGGATCTCGTCCTCCAGGCGCGCCACCGCGGCGGCCAGCGCCGGGCTACGCCACGGTCCGGCCACTGTCGGCCCGCTACCGGTACTGTGCGATCTGGATCAGGTTGCCGCAGGTGTCATCGAACACCGCTGTGGTCACCGGGCCCATGTCGACCGGTTCCTGAGTGAACAGCACGCCGAGGCCCCGCAGCCGGTCGTGCTCGGCGGCCACGTCGTTCACCGCGAACTGCGTCAGCGGGATCCCGTCGGCCGCGAGCGCCTCCTTGAACGCCTTGGCGGCCGGGTGCGCGTCGGGTTCCAGCAGCAGCTCCACGCCGTCCGGGGCGTCCGGTGACACCACGGTCAGCCAGCGGTACTCGCCGGTCGGCACGTCCGTCTTCTTCACGAAGCCCAGCACCTCGGTGTAGAAGCGCAGGGCCTTGTCCTGGTCGTCGACGTACACGCTGGTGAGGTTGATTCTCATGGGTTCTCCTGGGTGGGTGCGTCGGACCTGAGCCATCGCTCGGTGATGGACCGCAGCGGCCGGGTGTCGAGGTGGTGGAACTTGTAGCGGCCCTGCCGCCGCGTGACGATCAGGCCGGCGGCCTCCAGGACGTCGAGGTGCTGGGAGATCGCCTGCCGGGACGAACCGACCTGGTGCTTCGTGGCCAGCCGGCCACAGATCTCGAACAGGGTCTGACCGTCGCGCTCGGTCAGCTCGTCGAGGATCAGGCGGCGGGTGGGATCAGCCAGCGCCTGGTACAGGTCGCCCACGTCACCCACCATATGCAAGTGACGGCTTGCCTATCAAGAGGCTGCCCGCAATCGGAGGACGCCATGCCCGGATACATCCTCACCGGCGCTCCCGGCTCCGGTAAGACCGCGATCCTGCGCCACCTGGAGATCGACGGCCACCCCGTCGTGGAGGAGGCGGCGACCGACGTGATCGCGCTGCACCAGGCGCTCGGCCGGCCCGAGCCGTGGCGTGAGCCGGACTTCGCCGAGTGGGTGCTGGATCTCCAGCAGAGGCGTCGGCGCCGAGCCGAGATGTTCGGCGGCGACGTGGTGTTCCACGACCGCTCGCCCGTCTGCACGCTCGCGTTGTGCCGCCACCTGGGGTTGACGCCGCCACCCGCCCTGCTCGACGAGATCGAGGGCATGACGGCGGAGCGGACCGTCTTCTTCGTACGGAATCAGGGTTTCGTCGAGGCGACAGCCGCGCGTCGCATCACCTTCGAGGAGTCGCTCGTCTTCGAGCGGGTCCACGAACTGACGTACCGGGAGGCGGGATTCGACGTCGTCGACGTGCCGGCGGGCCCACTGGCGACCCGGGTGACGGCGATAAAGCAGGCGGTCGATCGGCTGCGGACCGCTAGGGTGCGGACATGACGTTCCGCGTTGTCTCGCCGCCACCGGTCACCCGGTAACGACGCCGTTCACCGAACCCGGCTCCCGATCCAGAGCCCGGGTGCGTTCGCGGTGCCCGGGCGGCGACGACAACGGAGAATCCCGTGCACACAGATCTGCCCCCGACCGTGGGGCGAGGAACCCTCTACATCCTCCTGGCGGCGATCGCCTGGGGCACCGGCGGCGCCGCGGCGGCCGTCCTCTACGACACCAGCGGGTTGGGCCCGGTGGCCGTCTCGTTCTGGCGGTTCGCGGGCGGTGTCCTGCTGCTCGCCGCCGGACACCTGACACGTCGGCGACCGTCCGCGCATCCCCGGGTCGCCAGCACCCGGCCGCGCCACCAGTGGCGGCAGGTCGTGACGACAGGCGTGGGGCTGGCCGTCTACCAGACGGCGTACTTCGCCGCAGTGGGGTACGCCGGCCTGGCCGTCGCCACCATGGTCACCCTGGGCGCCGGGCCGGTCCTCATCGCCCTCGGTTCCCGCCTGACCCTCGGCGAGCGACTCGGCCGGACCGGCGGAATCACCGTCGTGACAGCACTCGCCGGCCTGGTCCTGCTACTGGGCGGTGGTAGCGCCGGCAGCGCACCGGCACCGGCGTTGGGGCTGGCCTGCGCGCTGCTGTCCGCCGGCGGATACGCAGCAGTCACCCTGCTCAACCGGAAGCTCGGCCGGGACGGCAGCGGGCAGACATCGCTCCTGGGTGGATTCGCCGTAGGAATGATCTGCCTGACCCCACTGGCCCTGCTCGATGGGATCCTGCCCACGGCCGGTGACATCCGCTGGACGGTGGGTCTGCTCGCCTTCCTCGCCGTGGCGCCCACCGCCGTGGCGTACACCCTGTTCTTCGCCGGTCTGGCCGCGGTCCGGGCGACCACCGCATCGATCATCGCGCTCGTCGAGCCGGTGACGGCGGCGCTCATCGCGGTGCTCGTGCTGGACGAACGGCTCACCGTGACCGCCGTTCTCGGGTCGGTCGTGCTGCTCGCCGCGGTGGTCACGCTGGTGCTCGGTGAGCCCGGGCCGGCGCCGTCGTCGGCTGCGGCTGCGGCTGCGGCTGCGGTGCTCAGGGACCGGGACGCCGACATGCGGAACCGCCGCCGGCCACGACGAGCGAGGGTCGGCGGCGGCGTGGCGACGCGGCGTCCGGGATGACGGGTCAGCCGGCGAGCTGGCGCCGCACCGAGTCGGCGTCCATCAGGTACGACATGAACTTGAACTTGCCGTCCTGAACCCGGTAGAAGGCGATCTCCGTGAACGCCACCGACTTGCCGGTGGGGGTCAGGCCGTTCCACTCCTTGACCGGGCTCACGTTCTGTACCGAGCGGTAGGGCACCGCTTCCGTTACCGTCCTCGCCGTGGACAAGGCGGAGTTCTGGACGCTCCTGGAGCGGTCAGCCGAGGAGACGACTGACCCGGACCACAGGCTGACCTGGCTGACCCACCACCTAAGCCGGCTCTCCCCCGAACACATCGCGGACTTCCAACTCGGTCTGGAGGCCGCCCGTCGCCCGATCGACACGTACGCCATGTGGGGTGCGGCGAACCAGATCCTGGACGGCCTCTGCAGCAGCGACACGTTCTGGTACTTCCAACCGTGGCTGATCGGCCAGGGGCAGCGCTTCGCCCGGAACCCGGACAACCTCGCCGACCTGCCCGCCGTTCGGGTGCTCGCCGGCCGCGGTCACGAGAATTGGTCAGACGCGGAATGGCCGCAGTGGGAGGCACTCGACTACGTGGCAGCCGACGCGTACGAACGTGTCACCGGCCGGCGCGACGGGCTCCACGAAGCACTGAAGGCCCGAGGTCACCGCGTGTACGCCGACCCGGAACCGAACGATCAGCCGTGGAACAGCGACAGCCTCACCGAGATCGCACAACGCCTGCCGCGCCTCGCGCGCCTGTTCCCCCGCCGGCAGCACGTGACGCCCTGACGCGAAAGACCCCTTGGGTGGGGGCATCGACTTCGGCGAGACTGCCGAGGCAGCCGTACGGCGCGAACTGCGCGAGGAACTCGACGTCGACCTTCTCGACGTACGCCTCCTGGGTGTTCTGGAAAACCTGTTCCACGCGTTCGGCCGCGACGGGCACGAGATCGTCTTCGTCTTCGACTGCCGGCCAGTCCCTATACGAGCGGAACGCCGTCGGCGAGATACGCGACGATGCGGGCACCAAGGTGATGTGGCGACCGCTGGACAGCTTCGACGCCCGGAGTCCGCTCTACCCCGCCGGCATCATCGCGCTGCTGCACGGAGAAGCCCGTTGTCGTAGGTAGTGCCGCCCGCCGAGCATGGCCGCTGTGAGCCGAAGCCTCCGAACAGATCCCCGCTCCCGCCAGGCACTCCGGCGGGCGCCCCGGCTCGACCAGGTGCGGATCCACGTTCACGCACCACGGCCCGGGTTCGCGCACCCGGCGAGCGGACAAGACGTTCGCGACGTACTGGAGGCCCTCGGGTCCTGGGCGTGGTACGGGTTACGCGGCATCGAGCTGCGGCAGACGGAGGATTTCCGGCCCGGATTCGTCGTCTACGACAGGACCCGAGTGCCGGGCGAGATCGTCCTCTACGAGCAACCGCTACCGGAGGCCGCGTCGATGCGGGACTTCATGCGGTTCGACGTACTGCTCCATGAGCTCGGGCACCACGTGCTCCAACACCGCAGCCGGAAGGTCGGCCGGGTGCAACGCCGATCAGATCATGAACGGTTCGCCGAGGCTTTCGCCGATCGATGGAAGCCGACCGCCCAGGCGGCAGTCGAAACAGCCGCTGGTAATGGCTGTACCTCCCTTCGGTTTTGCGTTCACGGCGTTGAGGTACTTCGGTGTATCACCGCGCCGCAGGGAAGGGGTGGAACCCCCATGCCGACGATCACCGTTCGTCGTGCCTTGGATGCTGGTGGCCTTCTGCGCCGCGTCAAGATCGAGATTGACGGGCGGATCGTGACACGTCTCAAGCGTGGAGCCGTCCAGAGCGTCGACGTAGCGCCAGGCCGGCACATGGTACGGGCTCACCTGGACTGGCAGAGAAGCGCGCCGGTTGAGGTGTATCTCGCCGGCACGGAGACGATTGCTTTGGAAGCGGCCATAGCGGAATTTTCGACGACATTCATGGCAACTTTTCTAGGGCCCGAGTGCGGGCTCGATCTACAGGTCGTCCGTCCGGCACCTCTCACCACTCCCCCGCTGCCCCCGGCCTCTTGCGGACCAGATGCGGACCACCACGTCCCCGGGAAAACGGGCTAGTACGGCAGCCGCCGTTTGAGATCTTGCTGGTGAACCGGGGTGGACGCGAGGCGGCCACCGCGTGATCGTCTGTACGTTGTGGACATAACTTCAGATCTGGCGGTGGCCGCGTGCCATAGCGTAGCGGTTGGCCGGTGGGAGCGGGTGCTGGCCGACGGGATGTCCTCGCCGCTGCGCCGCGCGGCCGGGATCGGCGTGGAACGC